>NZ_LVYV01000056.1 GCF_001618955.1 Tardiphaga robiniae | reverse complement strand
GCGAAATCTTCAACCACTGCGCCTCGTTCAATTCGTAGCGCTTCGTCGCCATCACATGCTCCGTCCAAATCACGGAACCCTATGAATCAGCGATTAGACCTCTTGGGAATCCTCAATGTCGATTGGCTCTAGTGCTGTTTGCTTATCTGCTAACCCTCGTCGATAGCAAAGCCGCTGGACGCACTTACGCGGCCTATGGCGGCATCTACATCATCGCGTCGGTGCTGTGGCTGTGGCTGGCGGAAGGTCACAGGCCGGACCGTTGGGACTCTCGGGTGCGGCCGTCTGCTTAGCTGGCGCCGCCATCATTCGGGCCGCGCTCAGCATAGTTGGAACACGTCAGTTGCTGAAACGTGATCTGACGCTTCAAGGCCACGCAGCGCCCGTAGGGCTTGGCCTTGAGGCGTCCGTGACGGTGTGCCTCGCAACTCTACGAGCCGCATAATCTATCTTATGTAATAAAGAGCAGGATTAAGTGTGGGGCGTCTAGCGACTAGCTGTGCGAGCTACCTTCAGCAGCCGAGGCCGCCGAACTCCTCGCCCGCCGCTGTTCCCACTCGACGATCTCGGCTTCTTCAAAATAGCTACGACCACGGATCACGGTCGGACGCGATGCTAAATTTTTCGGACCGGAGCGAATCCAGAAGCACACGCAACGGTCGGTCTGGCGCTCAAAGGGTTCGGTTGGCCTGATAAGTTAAGCTAGTTACCTCATTCACCTAGCTATACATATGTGGAGCGGCGCCTTGTAGTCCGCTCGGATCAGTCGTGAATTGTGCGGTGGCGGGAGAGCCGTCAAATCCAAACCAGCGTTTATGTTTGACGACTTCGCTAACTCGGCAAAGCGGTCGTTATGACCTGCAGTATCCACCCGATCCGCACGTTCAACAGCAGTGCTAAACCCGGTTGCAAGCTTGAGCGCTCCGGTTTCGTCGGCTTTCTCATGCTGGCCGGCTCGCTTACGGCCGTTAACAGAATTATGCCCCCGCAGTTCATAGAGCGCGGCCTACGCCGGCAACGAAGCGCAGGAACGCAATATGAGGTCTAGAGCGTTCCATCGAGATATGCCCTAAACGCTACAGTAAAGGTGGTCCCGCCGGTTGGATTGTCTTCAATGCGAATTGATGCGTCGTGAATGTCTACTATCCTGCGGACAATTGATAGACCCAAGCCGGTGCTCCCGGAACGCTTCCGATCTCGGCGCCAAAAGCGTTGAAATATAAGCTCCCGCTCGTCTGGAGAGATCCCTGAGCCGGCGTCCTTGATACCTAGCGTTCCGTCTCGCTGAATCAAAAATTCGACGGTTGTGCCTTCCGCGGTGTACTCCACCGCGTTATTTGCGAGATTGAGCACAGCCCGCCGGATCATCTCCCGATTACCAAAGACGAGCACAGGCTCCTCGCCTCCCGTCAGGGCGACCGTCTTTCTTTGGGAAATGGCGAGCGGCGCGACAAATGCTGCAACGTTTTCGCAGATCTCCCTCAGATCTGCGATCTCGTCAGGAGAGATTTCGGCGGTCTCGACCTCGGCGAATTCCAGAAGCTGATTGACCAGGTGGCTGATGCTGTCGAGATCCCTGCGCAAGCTCGCGACCAATTCCTGGTTGCCGACGAGATCCAGTCGCGTGCGAATAACGGTTAGCGGCGTTCTCAGTTCATGGGCCGCGTCGGCTGCAAATTCGCGCTGCACGCGAAAGCCTTCATCGAGTCGATCCAGAGCACGGTTGACCGCCATCATCAACGGCTTGATCTCGAGCGGCATATTGTCGGCGGGAAGGCGAACATCCGTGCGTGTCGGTCCGATATTCTGAGCGACCAGCGACGCGTGTCTCAGCGGCCGCAGCGCTCTGCGGAAGATAGCGATATCGATCACGAGCAGAATCAACAGGATCGGAACGGTGATCCATCCGACCTCTCGGAAAAATCCCCGGGTGATGTCATCCGTCAAGGCATCGCGGTTCGACAGATTTTCGCCGGTTTGTATCCAGAAGTCCTTGCCATCGAGATTTTTGCGAAGGCTCACCCCCGAAATCGTAGCATCGCCGCGCCGCGCTTCATCAAGTGAGAGATCGGTTTTCGCCCAGTCCGAAAAGACCGGCGCGTGGTTGGCCTGTGACGAGAACAGGACGGTACCATTCTCGTCGACGACGGCGTAGAGATATCGGTTATAGGGCTGCGAGTAGATGCCTTGCAGATCGGGTGGCAGCTGCAGGGCGGGCTTTCCGTCCGCCCCCATGCGCAGATGCGAGGCGATCGCCGTCGCCTGCTTGCGCATCGCTTCGTCATGGATATTGTCGGTTGCGCGATTGAGCAACCAGGATAGCGCGATGCACATCGCCAGCGACGTAATTGCAACGGCCACGATGTGTAGCACCACGACACGTGAGAGAATCGAATTGAGAGGACGCACTTATTGGTCCTCGGAAATGAGGTAGCCGACGCCGCGGATTGTATGGATCTGCGCCTTCGAGCCTTTCTCGCTTAGTTGCTTGCGCAGCCGGTGGACATAGACCTCGATGGCATTCGATCCGACGTCTTCCGACAATCCGAAGATGCTGTCCTCGAGTTGCCGCTTGGAAACCACGCGTCCCTTACTGCGCATCAGATGTTCGAGCACCGTCGTTTCGCGGACTGACAGCGGCTGGGGCGTGTCATCGATCAAGCATCGCCGTTCGCGGGTGTCGAAGCTGAGATTGGCGACCTTCAGCGACGCGCCAAGCAACTGGCCCGGCCGTCGAAGCTGGGCCTCAATCCGCGCCAGCAGTTCCTCGAGCGCGAAGGGTTTCACCAGATAGTCGTCGGCGCCGAGCTTCAGACCGGACACCCGGTCGTCCAGTCCGCCGCGGGCCGTGAGCAGGATGACGGGAATGGAATCGCTCCGGCGCCGCAACTCCCGGAGCACATCGAGTCCATCGCCGTCCGGAAGGCCAAGGTCGAGAATGAGGGCGGCATAGGAGACGGTCGACAGAGCGATCCTAGCATCTTCGACCGAGGAGAACCGATCGGACTCATACCCCGCCGTTCGCAGGCCCTGGGCGAGCAGTCCTGCAAGTTCGTCATTATCTTCGATCACAAGCAGCCGCATGGAAATTCTCCCGCGCGGAACTTGGCCGATCTGACCCTCCGGGAGCAAGCCCTGAGGATCTTTAACCTTGGGCCTGCAGCGCCGGAGGCCTGTAAGGCTGCTGTAAGGTTGGAAGGCTATCGGCATCGCGCCCGAGGATCGTCTGAAGCGACGGCCCGCTACCACCAAACAGTGATGTCGTCGGAAGTGATGAAACGTCTCCCCATTCTCATTGCGATCGTGATCCTGGCCGGCCTCGGCCTGGCCGCTCTTGTCGCCGGCCGGCAGTTCTTCGATGTGCAGGCGGCGGTCGGCGATGGCAAAATCGCTGCTGTCGATCCAGCCGCCGACGGTGTTTATCGGCCAACCGAAGCGCAGTGGCGGGCGTTGGAACTCGCTGCCCCCGAAGGCCACGCATTTCGTTCCGAATTCACGACCGAAGGCAAGATCGCGGTTAATGACGAAACGTCGACGCCGGTGTTTTCCCCGTTTGCCGGCCGGACCAGCAAGATTTTCGCCAAGCCGGGTGAGATGATCGAAAAGGGGCAACCGCTCTTCGTACTGGAAGCGGCTGACACCGTGCAAGGCCTCAACGATTACGTGGCGGCCAGCAGCGCCTTCAACACGGCCAAATCGAAGCTGAAGCTCGCGGAGACGATCGAGAAGCGGGCCAACGATCTCTATGCCGGCAAGGCCGTGCCGCTTAAGGACTGGCAGCAGGCACAAGCGGATCTCGCCACAGCGCAGAACGATGCGCGGTCCGGCGAAACGGCGATCGAGGCCGCGCGCAACAAATTGCGCATTCTCGGCCTGAGTGATCAGGCCATCGACCAGTTCGCAGAGAAGCGGCAGATCAATCCAGACACCACCATCGTCGCACCGATCTCGGGCACCGTGGTTCAGCGCAAGCTGGGCCCGGGCCAGTATGTCGGCACCGGTGCGTCCGATCCGGCCTTCGTGATCGGCGATCTGAAGACCGTCTGGCTCGTGGCCTTCGTGCGGGAGACCGATGCGCTGCAGGTCCGGCTCGGTCAGGACGTCTCCTTCAAGGTGCTGGCCGCGCCCAACAGAATCTTTCGCGCTCGCATCGACTATGTCGCATCCGCCTTCGATCCGGTCTCTCGACGCCTGCTCGTGCGTGGCACGATCGACAATTCCGACGGCGTGCTGCGGCCGGAAATGTTCGCCAGCGCGACATTGTTCGACGGTGGCGAGCGTCGGCTATCGCCGAACATTCCGTCAGGCGCGATCATCTACACGGGCGACGAGCCGCGGATCTGGGTTGCGCGTGACGATCACACATTGGAGATGCGCAAGCTTCGCCTCGGATTGATCGACGGCGACAGGGTGCAGGTGCTCGAAGGACTCGATATCGGCGAGCGCGTGGTGGTCAAGGGCAGCATCTTCATCGACCGCGCTGCAAACGCCTATTGAGTTGAGGTAGCGCCGTGACCGCCATCGTTGAATTCGCACTTAAGTTTCGTGTGCTTGTTGTCGTCCTGTTCGTGCTGTCGCTTGGCGCGGGCGTCATCGCGTTCCTGAAGCTGAACATCGAATCCTATCCCGATCCGGTGCCGCCGTTGGTCGATATCGTGACCCAGAGTGCCGGGCAGTCGGCCGAGGAAATCGAGCGTTACATCACGATCCCGATCGAGCAGGCGGTCTCGTCGGTCCCGAATCTCAAGACCATGCGGACGATCTCGCTGTTCGGCCTGTCGGATGTGAAGCTGCAATTCACATACGATGTCACCTATGAGGAAGCCGAGCAGAAAGTGCTCAACCGCCTCAGCCAGTTGCCACAGCTCCCGAATGGTGCCCAGCCGACGATTTCGCCGACCAGCCCGATCGGCGAAATCTTCCGGTACCGGGTCGTCGGCCCGTCGAATTACGGCGTGATGGATCTGAAGACCCTGCAGGAATGGGTAATCGCACGACGTTTCCGCTCGGTGCCCGGCGTCATCGACGTCACCGGCTGGGGCGGAAAGAGCAAGACTTTCGACGTCAATATCGATCTGAACAAGCTGGATGCTGCGGGCCTCACGCTGCCGCAGGTGATCACCGTCCTCAACAACAGCAATATCAATGTCGGCGGCAACACCGTCGATATCGGTCCGCAATCCGCCGTGGTGCGCGGCGTCGGCCTGATCCGCACCCTCGAGGAGGTGCGTGACACCATGCTGTCCTCGTCGAGCGGCAATCCCATTCGCGTCAGCGACATCGCCGAAGTGGCGGTCGGTGCCAAGCCGCGGCTCGGCATTGCCGGCAAGGACAATGACGACGACATCGTGCAGGGCATCGTGCTGATGCGGCGCGGGCAGCAGAGCTTGCCGACCATCCGGCGTGTCGAGGCGGAGGTGGCCAATATCAATGCCAGCGGCATCTTGCCGCCAGGCGTTCGGATCGAGCGCATCTACGACCGCAGCGACCTGATCCAGGCGACGACGCATACGGTCCTGCACAATCTCGCTTTCGGCATCCTGCTGGTGTTCTTCGTGCAGTGGACGTTCCTTGGCGACCTCCGCAGCGCCATGATCGTCGCCGCGACGATTCCGTTCGCGCTGTTCTTTGCCATCGGCATTCTCGTCATCAGGGGCGAGTCGGCCAACCTGCTATCGATAGGCGCGATCGATTTCGGCCTCATCGTCGACGCCACCGTGATCATGGTGGAAAACATCTTCAGGCATCTCGCCGGCCATGCGCGCGCGACCGATCAAGCCGGGCTGCGCCGCGGCTTCAAGGGCAAGCTCGCGGTGATCTTCGATGCGGCGACCCAGGTGAACAGCGCGATCTTCTTCTCGGCGCTGATCATCATCGTCGGCTTCCTGCCGCTGTTCACGCTGAGCGGCGTTGAAGGGCATATTTTCGGGCCGATGGCCAAGACCTATGCCTATGCGCTGAGCGGCGGCTTGCTCGCGACACTCACGGTGTCGCCGGCCCTGAGTGCGGTGCTGCTGCCGGAACGCGTCAAGGAGGTCGAGACCGTCGTGGTGCGCTGGCTGCGCCGGGTCTATGAGCCGGTGCTCAAGCTGGCGCTCGACCGCCGCCGCGCGACACTGGCTGTCGTAGGCCTGCTGGTGCTCGGATCGCTGCTGATGGCGCGCTCGCTCGGCCTCGAATTCCTGCCGCGGCTCGAGGAAGGCAATATGTGGGTGCGTGCCTCGATGCCGCCGTCGATCTCGCTCGATGAAGGCAACAAATACGTCAACCAGATCAGAAAGCTGATCAAGGGGTATCCGGAGGTCGAGACGGTGGTGTCGCAGCAGGGCCGGCCCGACGACGGCACCGACGCGACCGGGTTTTTCAATGCGGAATTCTTCGTGCCGCTGCGCCCGCGCAGCGAGTGGCGCAAGGATGTCGATAAGGAGATGCTGACCAACGAGCTCTCGAACCGCTTGAGCAGCGAGTTTCCGGGCATCGAATTCAACTTCTCCCAATATATCCAGGACAACGTCCAGGAATCCGTGTCCGGCGTGAAGGGCGAGAACTCGATCAAGCTGTTCGGGCCTGATCTCGATGTGCTCACGAAGACGGCGGCGAAGATCAAGGCTGCCATGCAATCGGTGCCCGGCGTCACCGATCTTGCGGTGTTCAACTCGGTCGGGCAGCCGACCATCCGCATCGATGTCGATCGCAACGCCGCCGGGCGTTACGGCCTCGCGCCGGGCGATATCAATTCGGCCGTGCAGACTGCGATCGGCGGGCAGGCGGCCGGCGAGGTCTATGAGGACGGCAGTGACCGGCACTTTCCGATCATGGTTCGGCTGGCTTCGCCCTATCGCAAGAGTATGGGCGCCATCGAGCGCCTGACGATCGGCGTCAGCAACGGCTCCTCGGTGGTGCAGATTCCGTTGAAGGAAGTCGCCAGCGTCAACCTGGTGGCGGGTGCGTCCTTCATCTATCGCGAGCAGCAGCAGCGCTATCTGCCGATCAAGTTCAGCGTGCGCGGCCGCGATCTCGGCAGCACGGTGCTGGAAGCGCAGAAGAAGATCGCCGACGAGGTGACGTTGCCGCCGGGCTACCGGCTGGAATGGGTCGGCGAGTTCGGAAATCTGCAGGATGCGATCGCGCGGCTCAAGGTGATCGTGCCGATCACGATCCTCCTGATCAGCGTCATCTTGTATTTCCACTTCTCCTCGTTCCGCGACATGTGCCTCGCTTTGAGCGTCATTCCGATGGCGATGATCGGCGGCATCTTCACGCTCGGCGTGACCGGCACCGCGTTCAGCGTGTCGGCGGCGATCGGGTTCATCGCGCTGTTCGGCATTTCGGTGATGGAGGGCATCATTCTGCTGTCCTACTTCAACGAGCAAATCGACGCCGGCATGGCGCGGATGGACGCGCTCGCCGAAGCCTGCCACGCGCGGTTCCGTCCGGTGATGATGACCTGCATCGCCGCCTGCGTCGGCCTTCTGCCGGCAGCATTCTCCACCGAGATCGGGTCACAGGTGCAGCGGCCGTTGGCCTTGGTCGTGGTTGGCGGCATCGTGCTCGCGCCGGTGCTGGTTCTGTTGGTCCTGCCCGTGCTGATCGGCATGTTCTCGCAGCGCGAGCGCGCCGTCGAGGCTGCGCCGAATGCCGTGCCCGCAGAATGATCGGCGTGGCAGTAGGGGGCATGCGATGGTGAAGCGGGGCAGCATCAAGAGCCAGCGACGGGTATCGACGAGTTGTCAGGTCATTGGCGTGACTGCAGCCTTGACGATTTCTGGCGGAGCCGTTCGCGCGGAAAACATGAACGACGCGCTGGTGAAGGCCTATCAGTCCAATCCACAACTCAATGCGGATCGCGCCCGGCAGCGTGCGGCGGACGAGAATGTGCCGCAGGCGATGGCCGGATACAGGCCGCAGGTCGCCGCAACGCTCGGTGTCGGCCTGCAGGCGGTCCGCAATCTTCTGCCTGACAACACCATCCAGAGTGCGACGCTCAAGCCGTGGACGATCGGCGTGACCGTGACGCAGACGCTGTTCAACGGGTTCAAGACCGCCAACAGCGTTCGCGTGGCTGAATTTCAGGTCAAGAGCGGCCGTGAGGCGCTGCGCAATGTCGGTCAGGGCGTTTTGCTCGATGCCGTGACGGCCTACACGAACGTGCTGGCGAGCACGTCACTCCTGGATGCGCAACGTGCCAACGTGTCCGCCTTGCGCGAGACCCTCGAAGTCGCGCGCAAGCGTCTTGCCTCAGGCGACGTGACGCCGACCGATACATCGCAGGCGGAAGCGCGGCTGGCGCGCGGGCAGGCCGATCTCAATGCTGCAGAAGTCGGTCTCGCCATCAACCAGGCGACGTACCTTCAGGTCATCGGCGCTGCGCCCACACGGTTGGCGCCCGCAGAACCAGTCGATCGGCTGCTGCCGACCAGCCGCGACGGTGCGATCACTCAGGCCACCTCAGCCAATCCCGCCGTTCTCGCTGCCCGGTTCGATGTCGATGTAGCGACGACGACCATCAGCGTTGCGGAAAGCAGCCTGTATCCGACGGTCGCCGTGCAGGCGAATGTCAGCCGTTCGATGCAGTCCGACTCGACGCTTGGCACTTACGGGACGGACCAGGCGTCCATCGTCGGCCAGGCCTCCGTGCCGCTCTATGACGGCGGGCTGGCTGCCGCCCAGACGCGGCAAGCCAAGGAACTGGCCACGCAGAGCCGTCAGGTGCTCGAGCAGATCCGCAATCAGGCGCGCACGGCTGCGGTCGGCGCGTGGGTGTCATATGAAGGCAGCAAGATCGCGGTCTCCGCAGCAGAAGCCGAAGTGAAGGCTGCCGGCGTCGCCTTGCAGGGCGTACAGCGCGAAGCGCAAGGCGGCCAACGAACCACCGTCGATGTCCTCAACGCGCAGCAGGATCTGATTCAGGCAAGAGCCCGTCTGATCGGCGCACTGCGTGACCGTGTGATCGCATCATACATCTTGCTGGGCGCAGTCGGCGGGCTGGATGTCCGGACACTAGCTCTCAACACGCCCGATTATCTGCCGGAGGTGCATTACCAGCAGGTGCGCGATGCATGGCTCGGCCTGCGAACGCCGTCGGAGAGATAGCGTGCTCGGTTGCCGGTCTCTGCGGCTCGTTCGCTGCGACGATAGCTACGCAGCGGCCGCGATAGCTGTCCGAGGTGAGTTTTTGACGGAGCGGGATCGTCGCATGGTTCGACCATTCGATTCCCGTTCCGTCTTCGGGTTGCGGGAGGCATGCCGCTCTCAGCGTGTGCCTGTCGCCTTGCGGCTCCGGCTGATGCCCCATCAGCCGGAGCCGCTTGGGCTATCTTTTCGCGCATCGATTCGCACTATGCGGGGTTGTCTCACGGAGAGTTTCGTCTCTGTTTTTCACGGACAGCTGCACAGTTCTCAACGGATTAATCGCATAGCGTCTGCCGCGCCGGATCGCCGATCCCACCTTGCTAGCCGCACCGCGATCGGACTGCCGCGCGAACGAAACTCTGCAGGGCCTCGATCAACGACTTAAAGCTCGCCGTGATAATTGCTGCCGCGACGATGGCAATGCAAAAGCGAGCTCTTCTTCTTGGCGACGGTCATGGGTGCCCGTCCCACCACCGGAAAAACTGGTGCAGGATGCCGAATGCGGTTCTCATAGCGACCTCGTCGCTTCACTACTGCAAGCGGCTGCCAGGCAAAAGAGCGCTCCGAAAATGGCGGCTTCGTCCCAATGGTTTAATGTTAGGTCCAAGAATGGTTCTTTCCGCAGCCCCGCCATCACTGAGCAGAGCACGGCGGACATCCGCAGTTGTTCGCAATCACGCCGAATCTCTCGACATATTCCTGCAGGCTGACTTGCAGAAATTCTCGGTGAAGATGATCCAGACGTCGCCGCGCGTTTCTTGGTCGATAGCAGATTCTTCGGTCTCACTCATCTCGCCTAGTCTTTCTCTTTTTACGCCAATCTACGATCGCCTTGGGCGCGTTGTTGCGCCGGGCAAGTTCCTGCCTTTTCTAATCATCCACATCTGAGGGCGCTTCTTAAGCGGCGTCGTTGTTGGGGGCGGCAGTGGCAATTCATTCGGCTCAAGCAGAGGCGATCTCGCGCGGCGCGCGCATGCTCCGCAGCGCGCTCGGCCCCGCCATTGCGCGATATCTGGAGGACGCCTCGATCGTCGAGGTGATGCTCAACCCCGATGGCCGGTTGTGGATTGATCGGCTGTCGAGCGGCTTGACGGACACGGGACAGAGCCTCTCGGCTGCTGACGGGGAACGCATTGTTCGGCTGGTGGCGCATCACGTCGGTGCCGAAGTGCATGCTGGTGCGCCCCGCGTTTCCGCTGAACTGCCCGAGACCGGAGAGCGTTTTGAGGGCCTCCTGCCACCGGTGGTCGCGGCTCCCGCCTTTGCTATCCGCAAGCCAGCAGCAGCCGTGTTCACGCTTGACGACTACGTTGCCGCCCGCATCATGACCTCGGATCAGGCTGAGGCCTTGCGCAGCGCCGTCGCCGCACGCCGAAACATTCTGGTCGCCGGCGGTACCTCGACTGGCAAGACCACGTTGACCAACGCCCTTCTTGCGGAAGTCGCCAAGACTGCCGACCGTGTGGTGCTGATCGAGGATACGCGCGAACTTGCAGTGCAAGGCGCCGAACCTCGTGGCGCTGCGCACCAAGGACGGCGTGGTCTCACTGTCGGATCTCGTGCGGTCGTCACTTCGTTTGCGACCGGACCGCATCCCCATTGGCGAGGTGCGCGGCGCCGAAGCGCTCGATCTCCTCAAGGCCTGGGGCACCGGCCATCCCGGCGGCATCGGCACCATTCATGCCGGGACTGCGCTGGGCGCTCTGCGCCGGCTCGAGCAACTCATTCAGGAAGCGGTCATCACCGTTCCGCGCGCCCTGATCGCAGAAACCATCAACATTGTCGCCGTTCTAGCCGGCCGCGGCACGGATCGTCGTCTCACCGAACTCGCATGCGTCACCGGGCTCGGACCCGCCGGCGACTACGGCCTTTCACCAGCAGGAGATCAAACATGAGACCTCGATCATCTCTTTCTCACCATGCCATGTCGCTCAGCGTATCAGGCATAGTTCTTTTCGCTTCCGCTCCGGTTTGGGCTGCCGGCTCCAACATGCCGTGGGAGCAGCCGCTCAATCAGATCCTGCAATCGGTCGAGGGACCGGTCGCCAAGATCATCGCGGTGATCATCATCATCGTCACGGGTCTCACGCTCGCCTTCGGCGACTCCTCCGGTGGTTTTCGCCGGTTGATCCAGATCGTGTTCGGCCTGTCGATCGCCTTCGCGGCTTCGAGCTTCTTCTTGTCGTTCTTCTCGTTCGGCGGCGGAGTCCTGGTCTGATGGACGAGCCCGTCGCCGGCCTCATTGCACCCGTGCATCGCGCGCTGACCGAGTCCATCCTGATGGGTGGCGCGCCCCGGGCGGTCGCCATCGTCAACGGCACGCTCGCAGCCGCCCTTGGTCTCGGTCTGCGGCTTTGGATCGCAGGTCTCTTGCTCTGGGCGATCGGCCATGCGGCCGCGGTCTGGGCTGCCAAGCGTGATCCCGCTTTCGTCGATGTGGTGCGCCGTCATCTGCGCATTCCCGGTCATCTCAGCATCTGAGTTCGTGAACATGATCAATCTTGCCGAATACCGCCGCTCAAACACCCACCTCGCGGATTTCCTGCCTTGGGCCGCATTGGTTGGGGACGGCGTCGTCCTCAATAAAGACGGTTCATTCCAGCGCACCGCAAGGTTCCGCGGACCGGATCTCGACAGCGCAGTGCCGGCCGAACTCGTCGCCGTCGCTGGCCGCCTCAATAGCGCCTTGCGCCGTCTCGGTTCGGGCTGGGCCGTTTTTGTTGAAGCTCAACGTCATTCTGCCAGCCGTTATCCGGCAAGCACGTTTCCGGATGTGGCGTCCGCCCTGGTCGACGCGGAGCGCAGAGCCCAGTTCGAAGAGGCGGGAGCTCACTATGAGTCGAGCTATTTTCTCACCTTCCTCTATCTACCGGCAGTTGAGGACGCCGCGCGGGTCGAACGGCTTCTCTACGAGGGCCGCGATCGCACTGAGAGTGCAGACGCACGCGAGGTGTTGCGCGGATTCGTCGATCGTACCGATCGGGTGCTGCAGCTGGTCGAAGGTTTTATGCCCGAATGCGCCTGGCTCGATGACCCGGAGACACTGACCTATCTGCACTCCTGTGTGTCGACGAAGCGTCATCGGGTCCGGGTGCCCGAGACCCCGATGTATCTCGACGCGCTGCTGGCGGACCAGCCGCTGACCGGCGGCCTCGAGCCGATATTGGGGGCATCGCATCTGCGTGTTCTCACCGTCGTTGGGTTTCCGACCGCGACGACGCCCGGAATACTCGACGAACTGAATCGTCTGGCATTTCCGTATCGCTGGTCGACGCGTGCGATCATGCTCGACAAGATCGATGCCACCAAATTGCTGACGAAGATCCGCCGGCAATGGTTCGCCAAGAGGAAGTCGATCGCGGCCATCCTCAAGGAGGTGATGACGAACGAGGCATCGACGCTGCTTGATACAGACGCCCACAACAAGGCGATGGACGCCGATGCCGCGCTCCAGGAACTGGGCTCTGACCAGATCGGTGAAGCCTTTGTCACCGCGACTGTCACCGTATGGGATGACGACCCGCGCATTGCCGATGAAAAGCTGCGCCTGGTCGAAAAGACGATCCAGGGTCGCGACTTCACCGCGATGACTGAGACGGTGAACGCTGTCGAAGCCTGGCTCGGCAGCTTGCCCGGTCATGCCTATGCCAATGTCCGGCAACCACCGGTCTCGACCCTCAACCTGGCCCATATGATTCCGCTATCAGCGATCTGGGCCGGCGAGGTGAGTGACCATCACTTTGCGGCACCGCCTCTGCTGTTCGGAAAAGCCGAGGGTTCGACCCCGTTCCGATTTTCTCTCCATGTCGGTGACGTCGGTCATACCCTGGTGGTTGGTCCGACCGGCGCCGGGAAGTCGGTGCTGCTGGCGCTGATGGCGTTGCAGTTCCGCCGCTATCCGGGGTCGCAGATCTTTGCCTTCGATTTCGGCGGATCGATCCGGGCGGCTGCTCTCGCCATGGGTGGCGACTGGCATGACCTCGGAGGCGCGCTGTCCGACGATGCGTCAGAACCTGTCGCATTGCAGCCGCTGGCCTGGATCGACGACGCCTCCGAGCGGGGCTGGGCGGCCGAATGGATCGCCGCGATCCTGGCGCGGGAAAAAATCGAGATCACGCCGGAGGCCAAGGATCATCTGTGGTCCGCCTTGACGTCACTGGCCTCGGCTCCGATCCAGGAGCGCACGCTGACCGGTCTTTCCGTTCTGCTGCAGTCGAGCGCGCTAAAGCGGGCCTTGCAACCTTATTGCCTGGGAGGACCCTACGGCCGGCTGCTCGACGCCGAATTCGAGCGCCTCGGTGATGCTTCCGTTCAGGCCTTTGAAACCGAAGGATTGATCGGCACCGGCGCCGCCCCCGCGGTCCTTGCTTATCTCTTTCATCGCATCGCAGATCGTCTCGACGGTCGCCCAACCCTTCTCATCGTCGACGAAGGCTGGCTCGCGCTCGATGATGAGGGCTTTGCCGGGCAGTTGCGCGAATGGCTGAAGACCCTACGCAAAAAGAACGCCTCCGTCATCTTCGCCACGCAGTCACTCTCGGATATCGACGGCTCAGCGATTGCACCCGCCATTATCGAGAGTTGCCCGACCCGTATTTTGCTGCCGAACGACCGCGCGATCGAGCCGCAGATTACGGCGATCTATCGCCGCTTTGGTCTCAACGACCGGCAGATCGAGCTTTTGAGCCGGGCGACACCGAAGCGCGACTACTACTGCCAGTCCCGCCGCGGCAATCGGATGTTCGAGCTGGGTCTGGGCGAAATCGCGCTCGCTTTTACTGCGGCCTCTTCGAAGACCGATCAGGCGGCGATCGAACGTCTGCTCGCAGAACACGGCCGCGACGGCTTCGTGCCCGCCTGGCTCCGACATCGCGAAGCGTCGTGGGCCACTGATCTCATCCCCAATCTGAGCAATCTGGAGCCATCGATATGAGACGTCTTTGCGTTCTTGCGGCGGCGGGTGCTGTCGCGTTGTCCCTTGCTGCCATTTCGCCGGTATCTGCGCAGTGGGTCGTCTTCGATCCCAACAACTATGCGCAGAATGTCCTGACAGCGGCGCGCGAGCTGCAGCAGATCAACAACCAGATCACGTCGCTGCAAAACCAGGCGCAGTCACTGATCAATCAGGCAAAAAATCTGGTGAGCCTGCCATACTCGTCGCTGCAGCAACTTCAGTCGTCGATCCAACGCACCCAACAACTGCTCGCTCAGGCGCAACGCATTGCCTACGACGTACAGCAGATCGACCGCGCGTTCTCGACCAACTATGCGCCGGCGACGAGCGACCAATCCAATCAAGCACTCATCACCAACGCGCAATCGCGTTGGCAGAACTCGGTCGCCGCGCTGCAGGACGCCTTGCGTGTGCAGGCCGGCGTTGTCGGCAACCTCGACACCAATCGCACCCAGACGTCGGCGCTCGTGACATCGAGCCAGGGCGCAAGCGGCGCGCTACAGGCGACACAGGCCGGCAACCAGATCCTGGCGCTTCAGGCTCAGCAACTCGCCGATCTCACGGCGACCGTTGCAGCACAAGGCAGGGCGCAAAATCTTGAATCGGCTCAACGCGCAGCGGCGCAGGACCAAGGCCGTGAGCAGCTGCGGCGGTTTCTGACGCCGGGCCAAGGCTATCAATCCTCAAACGTGCAGATGTTTCATTGATGAGTGCGTTCAGCATGTTCAGCCGGGTAGCAGTCGTCATTGCAGCCGGGGTCACGATGCTGGTAGCGGCATGTGCCATCCAGCTGCGTGGTGATAATGACGAAACGGCCTCGAATCCGGCGGCGCCACAGTCCACGGGTACGCTCGAACCTAGCCTGACGCGCTGCCGAACGGTCAGGCCAGAGCAGACGGCGAGCTATGACTACTGTCGCCGGATCTGGGCCGAGAACCGGCGTCGTTTTTTCGGTCAGAAGGGAGGTGCGATGGCTCCCGCTGGCAGTGATGCGCTCTCCAGCCAACCGTCCGAGTTGCCGCCAAAGGATCAGAGCCGGATGCCGCAAGGTTAACCGCCGTCCACCTGGCGCAACTGAAAACACGGTTTTGGGCCCATTCCATGTGGTAGGCGCGCCAGAGCGCAAGATGGGCGACAAGATCACACTCGATGGCAAGGGGGAGGCGTGCTTGTTCGAATGCCGGGTGATCACTGCCGGTGGTGATCCGATTTGCGGCGCGCGGATCGACGTTTGGTCTGACAACGCCGATGGCTTCTATGACGTTCAGCAGCCCGGTATTCAGCCGAAATGGAACAACCGCGGGGTGTTCAGAACCGGCATCGACGGGTGCTACAGTTTCGTCGGTATCAAGCCAGTCTCATACCCGATCCCAAACGATGGTCCGGTAGGGCAGATGCTGGAGAGCTTGGGGCGTCACCCGTACCGGCCTGCACACATGCATTACGTCGTCACCGCGCCAGGCTATCAAAAGATAGTGACGCATACTTTCGTTGGCGACGATCCGTACATCACGTCCGACACCGTGTTCGGTGTCAAACAAACGCTCGTCGCGCCATTTGAACGGATCGACCACGAACACGCAAGCTGGCGATCCAAGTTCGATTTTGTCCTCATTCCCGTGGCGGAGACCGTTTCTACGCTGTGATCTTCGGTGTCATGGCGGTTCATCGAATGACGATGCGGCGCTGAACCGCTAGATGACGGGACGCCGGTGCTTCGCGCGCTGATCGAAGGCCTCAAGTGCGCCGCCGCAACGCCTCATCAAGAATGTCATGGTCCGCGTCGCACGCGGCTGTATATGCTGTGCCGCGGAGCGGTTCTCCGCGGCGACGGCCGTCTGCTACTTACTCGAAGTCATCTTGAATCGACATCTTCGCTAGAGCTACGACGTCCCGGAGCGCCGCAGGTGTGTTGTGCCTAGGCCGACCTCGTTCACCGATTGACGTCAACTACGACTCTTCCACGGATCTGCATGACCGGAACCGAGATCGTGCACATATCCTATCGCGTCGAAGCTTCTGAGAGCTTTCGAGGCGATGGACGACATCTCGGTGTCACATGACCGTCAAAACGACTGCGGCGAAACGATTGTATCGTATCGCACTCTCGACCGTGGGCGTAGTTGATGGCCTACGATCTCTGGAACGACCATCAACTCCAGAAACTATATCCCGTCACAATTGACTGCCGCATGGTTGAAGTTCTGCCGGTATTGCAAAGGAGGCGCCTGGAAGACGCGTATGAATGCACGCCGCATGTTAGCCGGGTTACGGAACCCAACCCGATGAGAAATTTGCTGGACGGATAGCGGTGTCGTTTCGAGAAGGATGCGCGCCGCTTCGACCCTGATGCTTTCGACGAAGCGGGCGGGGGTCGTCATCATCTCATCTATGAAAACGCGACTGAAATTCCTTGGACTCATCGCTGCACGCTTGGCAAGGGCCTCGACCGAAAGATCGACGGTGAGATTGTCTAAGGCCCAGTCCATGACTTGGTTGATTTGAGTATTTCGGATCGACTGCGCTTTGAGAAATTCGCTGACCTGAGGCAGGGTGCCGGGCCTCCTTAGGAAAACGACGAGTATCTTGGCGACATCCAGAAATGTCGTTTGGCCACAATCGTTTTCGATCAGGTGGAGACAAAGGTCTATCCCAGCCATCCCACCGACCGCAGTGTAGTAAATGCCATCGCGAACGAAGAGCCTGTCCGGCTCCACGTGAACTTTTGGAAACATCGTCGAGAACTGCTCCGTATGATCATGGTGCGTCGCGGCCCGGCGTCCGTTGAGGAGACCGGCCGCTGCCAAGGCGAACGTTCCAGTGCAGGTTGAACAGATCCGGCGCGCGGAAGGTGCACATCGGATAAGCCAGTCGACCAAAAGCGGGAAGTTGTTTCCAGATTTGTGAAGATCCTGACTACCTGAAACCAGTATGGTGTCGTAGGCGATATCCAAATCCGGTCCGAGAACCTTGTCCGGTAGCATGCGAACGCCGGATGAACTCACGATTGGTCCAGGCGCTACACCGATCAAATCGACGTTGTAGCGACTTCGCGTTGCGTTTGACTTGCTGGCTTCGTTGACGGCGTCGCTCGGCCCGATGAAATCGATTGCGTTGGATCCGTTGACGGCCACGATTCCAACCCGCAATGCCGGACCATTGTTACTGTGGTGTTCTTGAGGGGGCTGAGTGATGATCGCCATCGATGAATGCCTCGGCGTTCAATGATCTGAGATCGCTACCGGGCACACAGATCCACCCCCGTCAGCCGAAGCAGCGTCGGATTTCGGGACAGCAGCGTTGCAATGACCGTTCGATGGCGCCGAATGTAAGCTATCCGTCACGATTTGGCGGCCAAAGTTACGTCAGTGTCGGCCATTTGCGGTTCAGATGCAGCTATGTGTAGGGGTGATCGGAAGGCTTAGAGTTGCGCAAATTCTGCCACTTCAGCCTGATGATGCAGCCCGGGGTGGCGTGCTGGCGCCTCTACCTACCGTAACAGCATACGGTTTTAGCCGGACGTTTGAATGGATCTTGGCCTGTTAGATCTCGGATGGTCGATCGGGACATGATTGGTGCCAGTCCATGCACTTCGAAATCGAAGCCGATATTCAGCGGGCCCAACACCAAGGTTTCTGATGAATGCCCTCCTCATGCCGTCAGCGTTGCCGAAGCCACAGCGCATAGCGATCTGCTGCATTGACTTCCCACCCTCTTCAAGCAATAGCCGGGCCGCATCCAGCCTCGCTGCGTCTACGAATTCAGTGGGTGTCATATTCATTTCCTGGCGAAATACGCGCGTGAAATTTCGAACGCTCATGCTGGCCTGCGCCGCCAGATTCTCGGCAGAAAGTGACGCCGCGAGATTGTCGAGAATGTGTTGCTGAACCTGCCGGATTTTGGTCTTTCCAGACATTTGAGCAGCAAGATGTGCGCTGAATTGTGATTGACCGCCTGGGCGCTTCAGGAACATGACCATGTAGCGTGCTACGACCAGTGCCAGCTCTCGCCCATAATCCTCCTCGACCAGAGCAAGCGCCAGATCCATTCCGGCGGTAACGCCGGCGGTGGTACACAGATTGCCGTCTCGGATGAATATCTGATCGGAATCAATATTGAGGTCTGGATATTCGGCCCGAAGACGTGCCGCGCATTCCCAATGAGTTGTCACGCGTTTTCCCGCAAGCAAGCCCGCTGCTCCGAGAAGGAAAACGCCCGTACAGATCGAACCGAGGCGTCGTACCGTACCGGCTCTGCGCCGCAACCATTGGACCATGGCAGGATCGATCGTTGCAAATGACGGATCGCCTCCAACAAGGAGCGTGTCGATCGGTTGGTCGGGATCGAAGATGTGCTGGTCCGCCACGAAGCGCAGCCCGCCTGTTCCCCGGATGGGATCAGCCGATCCGCCGATCACTTGCACAGTATAGGCATTCGGAACTCCAAGCCGCCTGGCTGCCTCCCAGAACACTTCGGCCGGGCCTACGATGTCGAGCGACTGAACCCCTGGCGGAGCAAGCAAGGCTATGCGCATCATCAATCCTCAAATGAGAAAAATCGGTAAGCAAATCTCATACCCCCTGTCGTGCATTAAGCCGTCACTTTCGGCCAAATCGACGCGGAATTCGGACTCTTGTGCGACAATTGAGGCTCCAACCTTTCATTGTAGGTATGGGAGCAGGGGCGGCTGATCGGTAGGAGCCTCGGCAGCCGCTTTCAACGAAGGGCATGGCCAATCCGGCTATGATGCGGCGTCGCTCGCTATCACGGGCATTATAGTCTTGCAGCCCTGTTGGTCCGAAGCACCAGCTTGGATGTCATCCGCCAAACGACGCGATGCTGATCAGGGGGCCAGTGTGGCTCGGCCATCGAGGCCGGAGCGTTTCACCATCGTCTCGAGTGCGGTGAGCCAGATTTCATAGTAATCCCAACTCGGGTCAGACGTGTCGTGGGTAGCTTCCCACGCGGCGATCGTCGATATCAGCTCCGAACGAAACTCGTCCCATTCGAATACCCCCTGCTTGGAGAGCGCCAGCGCCATACCGAACGCTTGGCGCTGCCAGGGCGCACCGAAGCAGAGGCTTCCGTTATCCTTGGGCGGCATGTCGGATTGTCCCAACATGGCGCCCATGGCGAAATGCTCGAAGCTTGTCTGCATTGTTGCCTCAAGCGCCGGGCGGTTTGACGATGGCGACGCCCATCATCGACTCCGGTGTGACGAGAGCAGCCAATTGCTCTTCGCTAAACCCGTCCGTGCCCGCCGGTCGCTCCGGAACCACAAACCAGCGAATATGGGCGCTGCTGTCCCAGGTTTTGATCTCCTTGCCTGGGTCTACGTCCAGGCCGAACTCTCCGAGCACCTTCCGCGGTTCACGCGCAGCCCGCGCACGGAAGGAAGGGTCCTTGTACCAATAGGGCGGAAGGCCGAGGATCGGCCACGGGTAGCACGAACAGAGCGTGCAGATAATGAGATTGTGCACTTCCGGCGTGTTGACGGCCGCTTTCATATGCTCGCCTTCAGCACCGGCACCCTTGGTTGCGAAGTTCATTTGCTCGACAGCGGCCATGGTATCTTGGGCGAGCAGTATCTTAAACGCTGGATCGACCCACGCCTTCGCAACGAGTTTGGCCCCATTGAACGGGCCCATCTCGGTCGCGAAGATCGCCATGATCTTGTCGACGGTCTCACTCGTGATCACGCCCTTTTCGATCAAAAGCGCCTCGAGCGCGCGCGCGCGCGCCGCGTTGGTGGCTTCGCGGTCCCTGGAATACTCGAAACGGTCCATTAGAGGTTCCTCAGTGTGGCAGCAGGCTCGAGGTAGGCCTCAAAGAGGTCTGCGTAGAAGGTGAAATTCGTCTCGGTGTTGCCCGGCCAGAGATCCTCAGGATCGAACTTGACGCAATAGACGGGCATCGCCCTCCCAACTCCGTCAACGCCGGTGTCGCAAAGATAGGTGTAGGCGTCGGGGTAAACACTATCGATGAGGCCCACCTTGTTCCGGAGATGGCCGGGCAGGCGCGTGTGGCCGACCGATTTCGGGTCGGCGACACGAACGGCGTTCCCGACCGCGAAGAGGGGTGGGACTGGCCGCTCACGTCTCGGATCATCTCCGGTCATCAGATATTTCCGCACCCGAGCATCCACCGCGACGTCTCCGCCCATCGGCAGCGCGGCAGATGACGACAGAAAGGCCGCTGTACGCGCGTCGAGGTCGGCCTGGCTGATATACCCCTTCGCGACGAAATATTCCGAGATGCCGCCAAGCCATTTCTCGTAATAGCGGAATCTAAAGTAGTCGAACGGGTTCATGGCCTCCGCGCCCTTGCGCAGATCCGCCCAAGTCCACTCGGTGTTGAACGTGCTTGGGGTGGCTTCGAGGTCGAGTTGCGGGCTCAGCGCCATCATCGCTGTATGGATGCCGAAGATGCGCTCCTCCCAGGGTTCCACGAAGACTCGTGTTTCGAGCGAGATCGGATCGAGGCCTTCGAGGCCTCCGAGGTAATGCTGCAATTTCATACGGTAGTTCGCTTTCCTTCAAAATCGCCGCTTGCAGCCGGAGGCTGACGGATCCGGAGCCGAGCCGACCTCCAGGTCAGACAGCCGCGGGGCGTCCACCGCGCTACGCGATCAACTAAGCGACAAGGCTTGCGTCTGGTTGGGTCAGGCCAGCAATGTCATTACGAATCTGAACAGCATCGAGTCCTCTTCCAATAAAGACGATCGCGCTGATGCGGGGCTCACTGCCCGCCCACGGCCGCCCTGGACGGCCTTCGAGCGTCATATGGACACCATGGAATACCCAACGCCGCGCTTCGCCGGTCAACGACAGAATGCCCTTGCAGCGTAGAAGGCGGTCTCCGTTCTGTTGAACGAAAGCGTTTAGCCATTTGAAGAATCCAGGACCGTCCAAGGAGCGCTCTTCGCGGACTTCCACGCTGATCACGGACGTGTCGTGCTCGTGCTCGTGCTCGAGGTCGGAGAGCAGCAGCGGCTCGATGGCCAAGCAGTTCTTCAGATCGAAAGCCTTGACGTCGACGATCGAGGCGACGTTCAGCCGACCCTCGATCGGGGCCAACACGCGCGCCATCGGATTAATGGCCCGGATCGTCGCCTCGCATTTGGCGAGACGGCCTTCTTCGGCCAGATCTAACTTGCTAACCACTACGATGTCGGCAAAGGCGATTTGCTCGGCCGCAATGTTTTCGCCGGTGCTCTGGTCGGCCAGCCACCGATCAATATGGGTGGCGTCGACCACCGTCACGACGGCGTCGAGCATGGTTTTGGTTGATAGCACTTCGTCGACAATGAAACTCTGAATGATTGGGGCGGGATCGGCCAGCCCTGTCGTTTCGATGAGAATGCGGCGGATCGGTTTCGTTCCGGACAGCAGATTAGTAATCGTCGTAACGAGATCTGTTCGGACAGTGCAGCAGATGCAGCCGTTATTGATCTGGAGGATCTCCTCGTCTACGCCGACGACTAGCTCGGCATCGATACTGATGGCACCGAACTCATTCACGATGACGGCCGAATCCGCCATTAGTCCGCTTTCGAGGAGTTGATTCAGTAGGGTCGTCTTGCCCGACCCAAGAAATCCAGTGAGGATAGTGACTGGAATTTTCTGTGACATTCCGATCGGCCCCTGTGCTTTGTTGTACCACTTCGTGGCAAAGGCTAGTTTTGTGGTGAGGGTGATCGCAACTTCGGTGAACGTGCAAATTCTGCCAAATAGCGTCACTAATATGCGCTGTGACTGCAAGAGCCTCGATACTTAAACGTCTGGTAACAGGGCTGGAACAATCTGACGATCATTTTTTGATCGAGGGATTCCAATGTCTGTTCGTGGTCTGAGAGTCAAGTTCCTCGTCATCATCGGCATAGCGCTAACGGGCATGATCACTCTGGTACCGATCGCGCTATACAACATCCGCAGCCAGATGATGACCGATAGGCAGGCCAAGATCCAGCATATGGTCGACATCGGGCACGGCATCCTGGCGCACTATCAAAAGCTTGAAGGTGACGGCTCGCTTGGCCGCGAGCAGGCTCAGGCTGCTGCACTCGCAGTGATCAAGGGGCTTCGCTACGACAAGGTCGAGTTCTTCTGGATCAACGACATGGCCCCCAACATGATCATGAGCCCCGCCAAGCCTGAGCTCGATGGCAAGCCGGTCGGAGACCTGAAAGATCCGAGTGGAAACTACCTTTTTCGTGGTTTTGTCGACGTCGCACAGAAGCAGGGGGAGGGCTTCTACGGTTATCTGTGGCCCAAGCTCGGCTCCGAGCAGCCAGTCTCCAAGCTGTCCTATATTAAAAAATTCGCGCCTTGGGACTGGATCATCGGGACCGGCATCTATCTTGACGATGTCGATGCAATCTTTCGACACACTGCCTGGACCTTCGCGTGGATTTGCCTTGGATTACTCGTTCTGGTCCTTGCCATTTCGCTGGCGATCAGTCGGGCCGTGACGCAGTCGCTCATCACGATCACCTCTCTTACCGAGAAGCTCGCTGCGGGCGAAGATGAATTCGAGGTGCCATACACAAACCGCCGCGATGAAGTCGGGAGTCTCGCCCGCGCCCTGCGCGTATTCAAGGAAAACACGACCGCTGTTCGTATGATGCACGGCGAACAGCAAAAACTCATGCAAAGAGCGGATGAAGACAAGCGTGGGGCTATGCTGGAACTTGCCGGAAAGTTCGAGACGAGCGTCGAAAGTGTTGTGCGGGAGGTGTTCTCCGAGGCGAGTGAAATGCAGAAGGCTGCCGAGAGTATGTCAGAGAGCGCCGATCGTGCGAACGGGCGTGCGAACTCGGTTGCCGAAGCATGCCACGAAGCATCCGGGAACGTGCAGATGGTTGCCTCAGCCGCCGGTCAATTGTCGGCTTCGATAAACGAGATAAGTCTTCGCGTCACGCAGGCAGCCCAAGTTGCCGACAAGGCCGCTAACGACGGGCAGCGTGCCAATGCAACAGTACAGGGGCTCGCTGCGGCAGCCTCCAAGATCGGTGAAGTGATTGGGCTCATTAATAACGTTGCCGCGCAAACCAACCTGCTCGCGCTGAATGCCACAATCGAGGCGGCGCGCGCCGGCGAAGCGGGAAGGGGCTTTGCTGTCGTGGCCACCGAGGTGAAGTCGCTCGCAACGCAGACGGCCAAGGCGACTGACGAAATTAGTGCGCAAATTACGTCGATACAGGCCGAGACTTCGTCCGTGGTCGGTAACATTCAGAATATTCTCGCGACCATAAACCAAGTCAATGAGATCTCATCTTCGATCGCGTCAGCAGTGGAAGAGCAGGGCGTCGCAACTCAGGCTATTGCACAAAACGTTCGGGACGCAGCTTCCGGAACGAACCGGGTTTCGCAGAACATTTCTGACGTCAATGCCGCGACGTCAGAAACCGGACACGTGGCGGGCACCGTTGTTGCGGCGAGCGCGCGCTTGACCGGCAAGCTGCGGTCGTTGCAGGCCGAAGTCAGCGGCTTTGTCGCCAGTATCAGGGCGGCATAGAGCAGGACCAGGGCGGCCTGAGGGCCTAAGACCGCCTCAAGCTCCGGGATCTATCGCTACGGGTTTTGTTCTCGCATGAGGCGATAAAGATGTCCGCGGCTGATACCCAGCAGCTCGGCGGCGCGGCGCTTGTTGCCGCCGGATTGCTCTAATGCGGCCCGGATTTCCGTTGCCGTTTGGGATTGGATGCGCTGCTTAAGCGGTCGTGACGCGCTGTCCGCGTCCTGTTGAAGCCGTGGAGGTGCGGCGGCCATCATCAGGCGACCGGTAACGATGAAGCGCGTGAGCACATTTTCCAGCTCTCGAACATTCCCGGGCCAGTGGTGTGCAACAAGAGAGATGATCTCATTCCGGTCCAATTGCGGCGGCGCGGCGCTCAACCGAGTCGCGATCCGCCTCAACAACTGTCGAGCGAGAAATTCTATGTCGTCCCGATCGCGAAGGGGAGGTACGTCGATCGGCAATACGCCAAGGCGATAGTAGAGGTCCTGCCTGAAACGACCCACGCGAGCGAGCTCGGGAAGTGATTGATTGGTTGCGCAAACCACGCGGGCATTGACGGCAACCGGCGTCGTGCCACCGACGCGCACCATCTCGCTGGTCTGAATAACGCGTAGTAAACTGCCCTGAAGATGCAGTGGCATATCGCCTATTTCGTCTAGTAATAGCGTGCCGCCGGAGGCCAGCTCGAACTTTCCCAATTTTCCGCGACTGCGCGCTCCGGTGAATGCACCACCTTCATAGCCGAATAATTCCGCCTCTATTAGTTCGCTCGGGATCGACGCGCAATTGATCCAGACGAAGGGACCTTCGGATCGGCTCGAATGCGCGTGGATGGCATGGGCAGCCAATTCCTTGCCGGAGCCAGTTTCACCAGAAATCAAAACTGGAATGTCGTGCCCGGCGACGACTTCAAGCGAATTTCGGTAGGCATCCATAGTCTCGCCTTGGCCAATGATGTCGCTGATGCTGAACCGTGAACGCCACGGCTTGTTACCTTGAGGCAGCGCTAGCTCAGATTGTGTGGCCCGTCGGAAAGTTCTTTTCAGGGTGCCGAGATCCGAGAAGAGCGCGAGGCCGACCGCGCCAATGATGCGGCCGTCCTGAAGGACGGGAACCTGTCTTGTGATCAATTGATGGCCGCGCACCTTCAGGGGATAGCCAACATGGCTCCCTTCCCCTCGTGCCACGAGATGAAGCTTGGTTTGTGGTCCCACCACATCGGTTATGTGCCGCCCCACGAAGTCTTCCGCCGCCCCCCCTAGGAGCCTGCAATAGGGCTGGTTGATCAAGACGACCGTGCCGGAAGTATCAACTGCAACGAGACAGTCCGACACGTGATCGAGAACAAGCCTCAAGAAGCCTGCTTCCTCAGACGATCCGGCAATCCACTGTGAAAGGACCATTCCAGCCTCACACGTCGAAGTGTCACAAATATGCGACAACAAGGTGGCAAAAATGAGACAATATCGGCGCTATCAGCAAACGTCAAATCATCTGACGTTCTTGAGAATTGGCAATTAGTGACGCGATAACAGCGCCGTACGATGTCTCAGCCTCCGAGCGGCCGACATGGCACGGACTTTGCGAAACTCCCACAGCATAAGACAACCGCCCTGGGAGGAGCGAAATGATACGTAATGGAACTATCGAAATTGGAGATGCCATCGTGCAGGTGTCGGGGGAAGGAATTCCCTTGGTGTTCGTGCACGGCTTCACAACGACCGCCGAGTTCTGGCGCGAACAGGTCGAAACATTCTCGGCCCGCTACCGAGTAATACGCATCAATTTACCTGGTCACGGCCCGTCGCGGCATCCCCAAGGCCGAAGCTACACGATTGAGACCTTCGTTGAAGACGTGCTCGAGGTGTACCGTGCATTGGAAATCGATGCGGCCATTCTTGTCGGGTTGTCGATGGGAGGGACTGTAGCCCAAAGTTTCACGCTCGCGTATCCGGAACGTGTGCGAGCACTGGTGCTTGTAGGTGCTACTCCGCACGGTTTAGGTGCGGACGTTAACGTCAAGAACGTTCTTAAAGCCATTGATGAATTGGGTGTAGTCGTAGCGAGTCAGAATGTCATCGAACGATCATTCGGCTCTGCTGCAGGTTCTCGGCTCATCGAGTTTGCCAAGAACGAAGTTGCACAAACGCCGACGTTCGTGGCGCGTGAAGCGATAGCTTCGCTCAATGCGTCGGATAGCCGCCCAAGGTTACAAGAAATACGCGTGCCAACGCTGGTCGTCGTCGGCGACGAGGACATCATCACCCCGCCGAGCGAATCGAAAGCCTTGGCGGAGGGCATTCTCAACAGCCAGCTCGAAATCGTGACAAAGGCGGGCCACTTCCCGATGTTGGAGCAGCCGGTTGCGTTTAATCTCTTGTTAGGTGCTTTCCTAACGCGGCAAGGCATTGAGCCGCAACACACGAGCGCAAGTACCCACGCGCGACAGAACGTTTAAGCGGGAGGAAAGAGAATGTCCATTCAAGCAATCGCATCAGAGACCACATCTGCTTCCCACCACCTCGATCGGGATAAGAAACGCATCGTCTTCGCGGCAGCACTTGGCACCGTTTTCGAATGGTATGACTTCTTCATCTACGGCTCTTTGGCTGCATTTTTCAGTACGCTGTTTTTCCCGAAAGGCAATGAGACGGCGGCGCTGCTGGCCGCATTGGCGACCTTCGGCGCAGGCTTTGTGCTTCGCCCGTTTGGTGCGGTCGTCTTTGGACGGCTCGGCGATCTCGTCGGCCGCAAGAAAACATTTCTCGTGACCATGCTGGTAATGGGACTCGCCACTGCGGCCGTCGGCTTGCTGCCCACGTTCGAGACGTTAGGCTGGTGGGCTCCGACAATTTTGGTTGGCTTGCGTCTGCTGCAAGGACTTGCTGTTGGCGGAGAATTCGGCGGCGCCGTAACATATGTTGCGGAGCACTCTGATTCCGACAAGAGAGGCTTCACGACAAGCTGGATTCAGATCACTGCTACGCTAGGCTTGTTCCTTTCGCTGGCGGTAATTCTCTTATGTCGCTATTCGATGTCGGCAGAAAGTTTTGCGAGCTGGGGTTGGCGTATCCCATTCGTCGGATCAATCGGCCTTCTGGTTCTTTCTTTGTACATACGCCTCAAACTTCACGAGTCGCCTGTGTTCCAGCAAATGAAGGCTGAGGGCAAAGGTTCGAAAAATCCGATCGGCGACACGTTTGGTGATCCTCGCAATCTGCGTCTAGTGCTTGTTGCCATCTTCGGAGTCGTAGCTGGCCAGGCGGTGATCTGGTACACCGGGCATTTCTACAGCCTCTATTTCATGACCACGACACTGAAGATGAGTCATGAGCAGGCCAATACGTACTTGCTGGCTGGGCTGGCTCTCGGAACTCCGTTCTTTCTGTTCTTTGGCTGGCTATCCGACAAGATCGGACGAAAGTGGATAGTGGTCACCGGGTGCGCATTATCCGCCGTCCTGATCATGCCTCTCTTCCAGGGTTTGGCAACTTACGGCAATCCGGCGCTTGCGGAGTTCCGAGCTAGGACTTTGGTGGTGATTCACGCAAACGACTGTACCGAGGATCAATCTTCGTTGGGTCAACTCTTCAGCCCCCAAGCCACAAAGGAGTGCACTCGGGTGAAGGCATTCCTGACTTCCCGCGCTGTTCCTTACGTTGTAAAGGCCGATTCAGCGTCGCTATCTGTTCAAATCGGCGATCAGCCAGCTGTGGCTTTCGATGAAGTTAAGCTTCTCAAAACACTTAACGAAAGAGGTCTGCCATCAGCGAAGGCTGCGGCGGAGCCTAATGCTCCTATGGTCATTGCCGTGCTTTTCGCCTTAGTGTTCTTAGCGACGATGGTTTATGGGCCGCTTGGAGCTCTGTTGGTTGAAATGTTTCCTGTCCATATCCGATACAGCGGTGTCTCTGTCGCCCTGCAGCTCGGCAACGGCTGGATCGGTGGCTTCGCGCCGTTTGTCGCAACGGCAGTCGTCATCGCCACGGGCAATATTCTCGGTGGACTTTGGTACACGGTGGTTATTGCCGGGCTGACGGCCATTATTGGAGCCATTTTCCTACCGGAAACCCGTGGCCGAGATTTAAGTACCTGATCTGCATTGTCACAATGGTGGCGTGGAGAATTCTCCACGCCACCATCCGCTATGCCAATAAGGCATGTCTGCGAGGCCAGCATGCTCGCGACCTTTTGAGAAGAAATCGGATGCTTGCCGCCGTTTTATGACACCTGAGATTCAGCGCGTTGCCGCTGGCAGCTATCGAGTCGATCCCTGTGGCTACTCTGGTTCAAAAAACTTGATTAAGGGAATACAATGAATAACCGCAGGCAAGAAAAGTCTGTCTCCGACAAGATTTACGACGTACCGGCTGAGTGGACGACGCGCGCCTTCGTCGATGACGCAAAATACAACGAGATGTATGCGCGCTCGATCAGCCATTCCAACGGCTTCTGGGCCGAGCAGGCCAAGCGCCTCAACTGGAGCCACGCCCCCACCAAGATCGAAAACACGTCCTTTGCCCCAGGCAAGATCTCGATCAAGTGGTTCGAGGATGGCGTATTGAACGCCGCCTATAATTGCATCGACCGCCATCTACCGAAGCGCGCCAACCAGACCGCGATCATCTGGGAAGGCGACGACCCCTCGCAGTCGAAGCACATCAGCTATCAGGAGCTGCACGACGAAGTCTGCAAGATGGCCAACGTGTTGCGCAACCGCAATGTCGGCAAAGGCGACCGCGTCACCATCTATCTGCCGATGATTCCGGAAGCCGCCTACGCGATGCTGGCCTGCGCGCGCATCGGCGCGGTCCATTCAGTGGTCTTCGCCGGCTTCTCGCCGGACTCGCTGGCGCAGCGCATCACCGACTGCCAGTCGAAGATCATCATCACCGCCGATGAAGGCCTGCGCGGCGGCAAGAAGGTGCCGCTGAAGAACAATGTGGATGCCGCGGTCGCCAAGGCCGGCGGTGTCGACTGGGTCGTCGTGGTCAAGCACACCGGCACACCGGTGAATATGGATCCCGCCCGTGACTTTTGGTACCGCGAAGCCGCCGAAGTCGTCACCACCGAATGCCCCTGCGAGCCGATGAATGCGGAAGATCCGCTGTTCATCCTCTACACGTCGGGCTCCACCGGCCAGCCCAAGGGCGTGCTGCACACCACTGGCGGCTATCTGCTGTTCGCGTCGATGACGCATCAATATGTGTTCGACTATCATGAGGGTGACATCTACTGGTGCACCGCCGACGTCGGCTGGGTCACCGGTCACAGCTACATTCTTTATGGACCGCTGGCCAACGGCGCGACCACGCTGATGTTCGAAGGCGTGCCGAACTATCCGTCGATGTCGCGCTTCTGGGAAGTCATCGACAAGCACAAGGTCAACATCTTCTACACCGCCCCGACTGCAATCCGCGCGCTGATGCAGGCCGGCGATGAGCCGGTAAAGAAGACCTCGCGCAAGAGCCTGCGCCTGCTGGGCTCAGTCGGCGAACCGATCAATCCGGAAGCTTGGGAGTGGTACTATCACGTGGTCGGCGAGGCGCGTGCGCCGATCGTCGATACTTGGTGGCAGACCGAGACGGGCGGCATTCTCATCACGCCACTGCCCGGCGCGACGAAACTCAAGCCCGGCTCGGCGACGCGGCCGTTCTTTGGTGTCGTGCCCGAGATCGTCGATGCCGACGGCAAGGTGCTCGACGGCGAGACCTCGGGCAATCTCTGCATTGCCAAGTCGTGGCCGGGCCAGATGCGTACGGTCTATGGCGATCACGCGCGCTTCGAACAGACCTATTTCTCGACCTACAAGAACAAGTACTTCACCGGCGACGGCTGCCGCCGCGATGCCGACGGCTACTACTGGATCACCGGCCGCGTCGATGACGTCATCAACGTCTCCGGCCACCGCATGGGTACCGCCGAAGTGGAGTCTTCGCTGGTCGCGCATGAGAAAGTGTCGGAAGCCGCGGTGGTCGGCTATCCGCACGATATCAAGGGCCAGGGCATCTACGCTTATGTCACGCTGATGAACGGCGTCGAGCCGACGGAAGAGCTGCGCAAGGAGCTGGTGGCCTGGGTCCGCAAGGACATCGGCCCGATCGCCTCGCCGGATCTCATCCAGTTCGCGCCGGGCCTGCCAAAGACCCGCTCCGGCAAGATCATGCGCCGCATCCTGCGCAAGATCGCCGAAGACGAACCGTCATCTCTGGGTGATACATCGACACTGGCCGATCCCGCCGTGGTCACCGACCTCGTCGAGCACCGGCAGAACAAGAGATAGCGCGAGTGGGTTATGAACATTGACACGAACGCGATAGATCATGCTTCAAGGCGATCCATCCGTACCGAGCTCCTGAAGGACATGTGGGCGAGGTGACGTTGAAGCCTTGTCCCGCAACGACACTCGAAACCTGTACTGTCAGGACGCGTGTGACTGCATTCCGATCGCCGCCCGATCGAAATGAACGCCGGAATCGGTCGCGCAGGGGCGGGCATTGTCGATGAAGCTGCGTAACGTTCCCGACAGATAGTCGTTCTTGCGCCGGACGAACACCGTGGTGGCGAGCCCGGCGCCGTCGGGAAGCGCATGCGCGCTGACTTGCCCCGCATCGATGGCGGATTGCATCACGGCGCGAGGCAGCATGGCGACACCAATTCCGGCGGAGACGCAGCCGATGATGCCGTCGAGCGTTCCCATCTCCATCCAGCGAGCATCGAAGATTCCATCCCTCGCTAAAAATTCCTCCATTCGCTTGCGGTACGAACAGCCCGAGCGGAAGGCGAGCACTTTCGCGCCGCTTCGAACGAATTCGGCGCGCAACTGTTGCCAATTCGCCGTTGAAGCCTTGGAGAGAATGACGAGTTCTTCGACGACGACGGGTATGGTTTCGAGTTCGCTATGTTCCACGGGACCGGACACGAACGCGCCATCGATCTGCCGCTCCAGTACACGGCGGAGAAGGTCGTCAGTCGACCCAGTCTCGATATGCACATCTACTGCCGGATGTTTCTGCGCATAGCGGATCAACGTCGGTGGGAGTCTGAGCGCGGCTGTCGTTTCGAGTGAACCGATGCGGAGTTGTCCGCTGGGTACGGCGTCATCCGTGACGGCCTGCCGCGCCTGCGCAAGCAATTCACCGACCTTGATTGCGTAGGGGAGCAGACGATCACCCACATGAGTAAGCGTCACGCCTTTACGCGATCGGTGGAAGAGAGGCGCTCCTAGTTCGGCCTCAAGCGCGCGCACCCGAGCGGTCACATTCGACTGCACCGTGTTCAGCATCCCGGCCGCGCCGCAAATGCTACGCGCGTCCGCGACGGCCCGGAAGAACTTGAGGTCTGCGCTATTCATCTCGACGCTCTATCTCAAAATCAGATGAAGTTGATCTGATCTAATCATTTGAAATGAGTCTACGCAAGATTTAACCCAGATTTTGGCAATGAACTAGGCAGTCAAAAGAGTTGCCAAACGAGGAGGCAGGGGACATGACAGGTTCTCACGCGACGTCGGTGCTGACGACCAGGCTCACGAAATTCTTCGGGATTCAGCATCCGATCATTCTAGCCCCCATGACGCCGGCGGCGGGAGGCGTGCTTGCGTCGGCGGTCAGCGATGCCGGCGCTCTCGGTCTGTTGGGCGGAGGATACGGCGACCGCGCGTGGTTCGAAGCAGAAACCGCGAAGGTCACTCACCCCCGCGTTGGCTGTGGCTTCATCACGTGGTCTGTGACGCCGGACGTCGAGCTCTTCGATCGCGCGCTTGCGCAGCGCCCGACGGCCATGATGCTGTCGTTCGGCGATCCAGCGTCGCTCGGCGCGCGTGTCAAAAAACTGGGTGTTCACCTGATATGCCAAGTCCACACGATTGAGCACGCCAAGCGCGCCATCGATATCGGCGCGGACGTGATAGTCGCGCAAGGGACGGAAGCCGGTGGTCACGGATTTTCGGTGCGTTCGACCATGCCGTTCGTTCCCGACGTTGTCGATCTCTGTGCGACGCGCTCGCCGAAGACATTGGTAGCTGCGGCCGGCGGCATTGCAGACGGTCGCGGGCTTGCTGCGGCTCTCATGCTCGGCGCTGATGGCGTGCTAATGGGAACGCGGTTCTGGGCCACGCAAGAGGCTCTGATCCACGAAGACGCTAAGGCGAGAGTCGTTGCGGCAAGCGGCGACGATACGATCCGCACAACAGTGTACGACGTCGTTCGCCAAAGGGCCTGGCCATTCCCCTATACGGGACGGCTGCTGCGCAACAAGTTCGTCGAAGAGTGGCATGGCCGTGAGGATGAGCTTGGCAAGATTCAGGCCGATCAACTGCAGAAGGTCGAGGCTGCCTCAGTCTCGGGCGACCACGACACAGCCAACGTCACCGTAGGCGAAGCGATTGGGCTGGTCCGCGATCTGCCGACCGCGCGAGAACTCATCGACAGCGTCGTCGCCCAGGCGGTCAACCGCCTGTCTGCCAGCAGCGACCTGATCAGGACGGCCGACGCGTCGCTGCGCCGGGTGAAGTAGCACGGTTGGATAGTCGTGGCATATCGCATTGACGATCAACAACATCCACAACCAGCAGCCAATGGAGTCCATGTTATGGGAAGCGAAGTAGGCAAAGCCAGTACGAGCGACGATCCGGGAATCTGGACGGTCGTTCTGGCATCGAGTGCTGGCACCATCATTGAATGGTACGACTTCTATCTTTACGGTAGTCTGGCGATTTTCTTTTCAACCTTGTTTTATCCCGCGAATGAGCCGACCGCGGCCGTCTTGATTAGTGTCGCAACATTCGCGACCGGGTTCCTGGTCCGGCCACTGGGCGCGATTTTGTTCGGAAGCTTGGGTGATCGCCTCGGTCGCAAGCACACCTTTCTTTTGACTCTCGTTCTAATGGGCGTATCGACGGCACTGATCGGATTGCTGCCGACCTTCGAGACGGCGGGTTATTTCGCGCCTGTGACCCTCGTGCTGCTTCGCCTCATTCAAGGTCTCGCCATCGGCGGAGAATATGGCGGCGCCGCGATTTATGTTGCGGAACATGCGCCGCCTAACAGGCGCGGGTTTTTCACCAGCTTCATTCAGACCACAGCGACCGTCGGCTTCTTCGTGGCCATTGTCGTTGTCCTTGCGTGTCGCCTTTCTCTTGGCGATGCCGCTTTCAAGGAATGGGGCTGGCGCATTCCGTTCTTGCTATCATTTCTGCTCGTCTTTCTCTCGATCTACCTGCGGCTGAAACTCAGCGAGTCACCTGTGTTCCAGAAAATGCGGAAAGAAGGCAGCCTGGCGCGCTCGCCGGTCAAAGAGAGTTTCGGCGAAAAGAAAAACCTCGGTTTCGTTGTCTACGCGCTATTCGGCGCAACGGCCGGACTGGGATGCGTCTGGTACACCGGCCAATTCTACGTCCTCTATTTCCTCCAGGGCGTATTGAAAGTTGATTTCTTGACGGCCAATATCTGCCTTGCAGTCGCTCTGGTGATCGGGACGCCGATGATCGTAGTCTGCGGCGCACTATCCGACCGCATTGGACGCAAGAAGCTAATGGTGACTGGTTTGTTTCTTGCGGCGCTTTTATACTTGCCCATCTACATGACGATAACGAGCGCCGTCGCAGCCCAGAACTTCGTTCTGGTCACAGCACTCATCGTCGCCCAACTGGTCTTCGTCGCGATGGTTTACGGTCCCAATGCCGCATTCCTGGTTGAGATGTTTCCTCCCCAACTGCGCTACACTTCACTTTCGCTTCCCTATCACATCGGCACAGGCGTGTTCGGCGGTTTGATGCCGCTCATAAGCCTCTCCTTGGTGGCCGCGACTGGAAATATCTACGCTGGCCTTGCTTATCCGATCGCCGTGGCTGCGATTACGGCGGTCGTTAACCTGGCGTTCGATCCCAGACGTTCGAAGGCGTCACTACCTGAAAAAGCTACGTCGGTCGGCTTCGCCGAGTAGACCGATGTGATTGGTCACGGAACGGACCGTGTTGTCTTCGGATGACACGCTTCCGATCCGAACCGACTTCGCGGTCGACATCACGGTAGCGAGCTCACTCGACATAGCGCTTGTATCTCGGACAGCGAGGTCAGATTTCTGTGACCGGGATCGTAAATATCCACTCGAACTGCGCGTAGAGAGCTCTCAAAAGGAACGCTGATGCCATTACTTCGCTTCAACATGATCGAAGGTCGGACGGATGCTGAAATAGCCTGCCTGCTGGATGCAGCCCACGCCGCGGTCGTCAGCGCTTTCGGCGTGCCGGAGGGTGATCGCTACCAGATCGTGTCGGAATATCGGGAGGGCAGGCTGTGCCTCCTGGACACGGGCCTCAATATCGGTCGCACCAAGAACGTGGTTTTGGTGGAGGTGACCTCCAGAAAGCGCCCGACTGATCAGAAAGCCGCCTTCTACGCCTTGCTATGTCAAAAGCTGAAAGACGCCTGTGATCTCGATAGCTCCGATGTCATCGTGTCGTTTGTCGAGAACGGCGACGCGGATTGGTCGTTCGGTCTCGGCCGCGCCCAGTTTTTAACCGGTGAACTTGCTTAGAAGGGGCCGTTGATTAAAATGTTTCGAGATTTATCCGTTCGATATCCAATTGTGCAGGCGCCCATGGCAGGAGTCTCCACGCCAGCCTTAGCTGCTGCTTCGTCGAACGCTGGTGCTCTAGGGTCGCTTGGAATTGGTGCGAGCACGGTGCCGCAAGCACGTAAGATGATTCGGGAAGCACGGGAGCTCACCGACAAGCCGATCAACGTGAACGTATTTTGCCACACCCCGGCGATCCGCGACCGTGCACGCGAAGCCGCGTGGCTTCAGCGCCTCGCCCCGCTGTTTTCCGAAGTGGGCTTGGAGCTTCCGACCAAGATCGATGAGATCTACAAGTCATTTCTTGACGATGATGAGGCGCTGCGGATGCTCCTTGATGAGCGCCCCGAAGTCGTAAGTTTCCATTTTGGGCTGCCCTCCGCCGATATCCTGACCGCCTTCCGCGGCGTCGGGATCAAAACCATGGCCTCTGCCACCCACCCGCGTGAAGCTTCCGCACTCGAAGACGCGGGTGTCGATGCCATCGTGGCGCAGGGGATTGAAGCGGGAGGACATCGTGGCGTTTTCGATGCAGATTTGGTCGATGAGCGCCTCAGCACATCCGTGCTGGTTCGGATGCTTGCGAGCCGGTCGAAAGTGCCCATCATCGCGGCGGGCGGCATTATGGACGGAGCCGGCATCCGCGCCGCGCTAGACCTCGGGGCAGTGGGCGCCCAGCTTGGAACGGCATTCGTTTTGTGCCCGGAATCGGCCGCGAACGCGAGCTATCGGGAAAATCTGAAAAGCGCACGCGCTGGGATCACCCGATTGACGACCACACTTTCCGGACGGCCAGCTCGCGGCCTCGTCAATCGCTTTATTGAGCATGCTGAAGCGGCGGGAGGTCCCCCTGTTGCGGCATATCCGGTTGCCTATGACGCAGCCAAGCAGCTCAATGCAGCCGCGGTCAAGATCGGAAACAACGAGTTTGCCGCGCAATGGGCAGGGCAAGGCGCTCCTCTCTCGCGCGAGATGTCAGCAGCAGATTTGATTGCCACTCTCGCCCGCGAAGCCAATTTGATAGAATGAAAAGTGTGGTCGTATAACGCGAAGTGATGGATCGACCAAGACCTACGGCGTCCCGGGGCGCCGCAGGTGTATGGTGCCTGGGCCGACCTCTTTCACCGATTGACGTCAACTACGATCCTTCCACGGATCTGCCCATTCATGAGGCGTCCCGCGGTGCTTTGAACATCGTTGAGTCCAATTTCCATCATCGTCGGTTCCAGATCTGCATCCGTCAGTAGCGAAGCGAGACGATCCCAAGCTTCGACACGCTCCGACTTCGGACGGGTCACGCTGTTAATTCCGAACAGTGCAACACCGCGCAGGATGAACGGGGCGACGCTCGCCGGGAAATCCAGGCCTTGCGCCATACCACACGCGGCCACCGCGCCGTCAGACTTGATCCCGGCACACACATTGGCGAGCGTATGGCTGCCGACAGAGTCAATGGCTGCGATCCATCGCTCCTTTTGCAGCGGCTTGCCGGGCTAATCGCCTTTGACCTTTCTCCCGTCCCGACGCTGGCGTGGAGGCGCTCCGTCTGTCATTCGCAACTCACATGTCCTTTGTACCACTCGCGTACGGCCTTCTCGAAAGGCCCCCAACTTGTCCAGTGCTGGCTGTATCCAGCGTTGGCGGCGCGATACTTTTCGCGAAATTCCTGTTCCACGGCTGGCAAATCAATCCCAGTGAGAATACCGTCGCTTACGATGGTCTGTCCGGCGACGGTGACATCCTTTACGAACGACGTATTTCCGCGAGCGAAAAGTAGTTGGATCGGATCGGATGGGATCAGCACGTCTCGTTCGAGCCGCTCCATGTCGAGGGTCACAAAATCTGCGGGCGAGCCAGGCGTCAATACGCCGACTCCCGGCGCTCCGACCGCGCGACGACCGTTCTTGATGGTGAGTGAAAGGAATTCCTCGCGTGACCACGTGCGGTCGAATCCGGTGCCGCCGTGGATCATCTGCACGATGCGCATTTCCCGAATTATGTCGCCGTCTTCGTCCACGGCACGACCATCGACTCCGACGGCAATTCCGCAGCCGCACTTGTGCGCGGCTGCGATGGGGCCGAGCCCTGTATACGTGTGCAGATTAGAGCCGAAGTTGGTCACGATCCGCACGCCTGATTGAGCTAAAAGCTCAAGCTCGCCGGGATGTGCGTAGATGCAGTGTGCAACCGTGAGGCGCTCGGACAGCAGGCCGATGTCGCGCAGATAATGGACGATTCCGCCAGGAAATTCCTGATCCGCCCACTTCCGCTGATAGGGTGTCTCCAGAAGATGCATATGCACCTGCCTACCTGTGGTCGCGGAGCGCTCGGCAATGGCCTCCAGCATCGGCCGTGAACACCACTGCACGCCTGCCGGTCCGAACTGAACGTCGATCAGCGGGGAGGCGATCTCTGCGCTGACGGTCTCGGTCAGTTCGATGTAGTCGCGCGGTTGCATCGTACGGCGGACGAACAAGCTTTCGATGGTTTGCCTGTCAGCGGGTTTGAGCGCCGAGAGAACGCCCTCGCTGTCGCCGTAAACGATCGGATTCTTATCGCGCACCGCGAAGGCGAAGGCCATGCGAATGCCAACATCGCGCGCGGCGCGAGCGATCTCCTTGGCCTCATCGATAAGTGACATCGTTCCGCTTGGTCTCGTATAGTGAACCATCATGGCGCCGCAGCCAGCGCGCGCAGATCGTGCCAGGGCGGCCGCAGCACCAAGATATGGGTCGGGCGGTGCGCCAAATCCGGATCTCGGCAATACTGTTTCCAGAGGCAGATCGCACGAGCCGATGGCGGCACCGGCCAGACGCGCGTGATCATGCGCGTTGACGAATGCCGGCATCACGAGTGAATGCGCCGATGCGTGACCAGCCGGGGCCGTATCGATAGCGGAAATCGTCCCAGCCTCATGCTTGAGAATAGCGTTCGTCACGAGACCGCGCCCGTCACCGACAAGTAAGTGGGTGGCTGCAACTTGGGAATCCATGATCTCGTCCTACAGGTTCAGTTTGGGGTGTATGCGAGCATGCGATCGCTCTTCGGCGGCAGAAACTCGCGTGTGAAGATCTCGCCGGGGGCAGGCGTACGCGGCAACTGGTAGCCTTCGACTATGGTGTCGATCGATTTTGCGAGCCGCTGGTCTTTCACGTCGCCGATGCCGATTTCATTCATTTCGGGCGACATGATGAGGCGCTCGAACGAATATTGGAGACGTCGCTTTTCGACCGCCGCGTCCAGCAAGCTGTCATTTTCCATGACAAGTTTCATGCCTGCATTCTGATCCTTCGCTACAGCCGTCATGCCCTTGTTGATCGCACGAACCAATCCGGTGACGGCCTTCGGGTTTGTCGCGATGAGCTTGCGTGAGACCATCACGCCGTTCGAGTAAAGATCGACGCCGTAGTCGTCGAAAGATAGCCATGTGAAGTCTTTGTCGGGGTCTTGCCTGTTTAGGACGAGGTTGAAATAGCTAGTGATGTTGAAGACAAGCGCACCATCGACATCGCCCTTTAGGAGCATTGGCTCTTGCAGGTTAGGAGCCATATTGGTGATCTTGATCTTGTTCATGTCGAGACCGTTACGGCGTGCGAACACTTCGATGAGACGTGTTGTCGGAGTGCCTTGTGCGCCGCCAAGAGTGTGGCCTTCCAGGTCTTTGATCGTTTTGATGCCACCATTTTTCTTCGTCACGATCGCGAATGGAGATTGGCTGTAGACATTGTAGACCATCACCGGAGCTTCCTGCGGTCTTGTGGCCGCAGATTGGATGATCGCATTGATGTCGCCGAGACCTGCATCGTAAGCGCCTGACATCACGCGTGTGACCGTCGCGCTCGATCCTTCGCCCTGATCAAGGATCACGTTCAGGCCTTCTGCCTTGAAGAGGCCGTGCTCCTTTGCATAGAGGAATGGTGCATCCGCACCCCGGACCTTCCAACCGAGCGAAAACCTAATCGTCGTCAGTTCTTGCGCGCTTGCTTCACCGCATAGCAGGGTCAGGGACACGATCGCAGAAGCAATTCTCGTCAGCATGTTGGTCTCCGACATATGTGAGGCGAAACTTGTTGGACCAGATGCTAGGGGCGAATGGTGCTTATTCGATAGGTCCAGAATCCTTCACGGTCACCGGTCCACATCGTTCGCTCCGTTCTTTGCTCATTTAAACAGCAGCGGAGACCATGTAGACACGTGAAATCGCGAGCCTTGCCGGAAACGGAGGCGCAGGCTGCTGCAAATATCTGCAAGCAGTGGAAACGCTGACGGTCATTACGAGCGACATCAGCGGCTCTGTCGGCCCGGTATCGGTGGACAAGTGTCCGTTGGACATCGAACCCATCGATCGTCCGATGTTTGCGAAATCGGTCATCAACCAACTAGAGCAAAACAGGCAGTTGGTTTCGTGCGATCCCCGGGTCCACCGGAACGACTTTCGTTCAGGAAAGCGCCCTCACTTTCGGAAGGTCGAACTGATGTCGCACCGGACTGACCTCGCCCTAAAGAACGTCTGCCCGGCGCTCATCGAAAAGGAGCTATAGCGTCTCGGGCGCACACCGCAGTGCTGCGCCTATACCCAAGTCTTTCACCGATTGACGTCAACGACCGCGCGTCCGCGGATTTGGCCAGTCATAAGGCGTTCTGCCGTGCCCTTGACTTCGTTAAGTCCGATTTCCAACGTCGTCGCTTCCAGCTCTGCTTGCGTCAGTAGCGAAGCGAGACGATCCCAAGCTTCGACGCGCTCCGACTTCGGACGGGTCACGCTGTTAATTCCGAAAAGCGCAACACCGCGTAGGATGAACGGAGCGACACTCGCCGGGAAATCCAAGCCTTGCGCCATGCCGCACGCGGCCACCGCGCCGTCAGACTTGATCCCGGCACACACATTTGCGAGCGTGTGGCTGCCGACAGAGTCAATGGCTGCGATCCATCGCTCTTTTTGCAGCGGCTTGCCGGGCTGGGAGAATTGCGCGCGGTCCACGACTTCGGCGGCGCCAAGGCTCTTGAGGTACGAATCCTCTTCCGGCCGCCCGGTCGAAGCCACAACTCTGAAACCGAGCTTATGCAGTAGTATGATCGCGATGCCTCCGACGCCGCCACCAGCGCCGGTCACCAGAACATCGCCGCTTTCGGGACGGATGCCATATTTTTCAAGCGCCATGACCGACAGCATGGCCGTGTAGCCTGCCGTGCCAATAATCATCGCGCGACGGGAAGACATCGACGTCGGCAACTTGATCAGCCAATCGCCCTTGACCTTCGCACGTTGTGCCAGGCCACCCCAGTGTTGTTCGCCGACACCCCAACCGTTGAGGACTACGCGGTCGCCGGGCGAATAGGCCGGGTCTGAGCTCGACGACACCGTGCCAGCGAAATCAATGCCGGGAACCATGGGGAAAGACCTGACGATCGGACCCTTGCCGGTGATCGCCAGACCGTCCTTGTAGTTCAACGTGCTGAACTCGACGTCGACCAACACGTCTCCTTCGGGAAGACGGCTTTCTGGAAGTTCGACAACGTCGGCGCGGTATCCTTGTTCGTCCTTTTCGATCAGCACAGCTTTGAACAATTGACGCTCCTTTTCATGGTTTCTTCTTCGTCCCAGCCTTTGGTCGATCCGGACGGGGCAAGCCGGCGACAAATCCGGCAATGAAAGTGTCGAGCGGAGTACCGTTCTTAACGAGGCGCGCCCGCATCACTGCGCCTTCCCAACCGATCCAAAAGAATTCAGCCAAGACATGGCAATCCGCGTCCGGGCGAATCTCGCGGGCATCGCGCGCAAGTTCGAGACACCGCGCCACTTTGCGCTGCCATCCGAGGACGATTTCGTTCAGCAGCGACCGATAATCGTCCGGCAAAGCCTCGACTTCCTGACTGAGGTTTCCGACGAGGCATCCGCGGGCATAGCCGTACTTGGCCATACCTCGTTTGGCATCTTCGACGAACGCGCGGATGCGCTCGGAAGGCGCCAGTCGCTCGTCGTCCAAAGCGCGATCAAGTTTGCGATGGAAGAAGGCATCATAGGCCTTCATGACCTCTCGGCCGAAATCGGCCTTGCTGTCGAAGTAATGGTAGAATGAGCCTTTCGGCACGGTCGCGCGGCGTAGCAGCGCATCCAGACCCGTGGCTGCGAACCCCTGTTCTGTCAGCACTTCCATCCCGCAACGAAGCAGAACGTCCTTTGTCGGCACGTAGCCAGCCGCGCGCCGGTCCACACCTATTGATGTCGCCGGATTGTCGTTGCTCTTCGTCATCGCCTCACCATTAGACCGATCGTCTAGAACATTGCAGTTGGAATGGCAAATTGGCGGACGCGAAGAGCTCCTCCTGATTTCGCTGCAATAGAGGTATTTGCTGCGACGCAATGCAGTTTGCGTAGCATTTCAGCATCAGATGGCGAGACAATGTGCCGTTTTGCATTGCGTCATGGTTGTTTCGTTCTTGACACAAAGTGTCCTCAGTCCGAAGGTCAGGCGTCCTTCGCGAAAGGTGTTTCATGATGCAGGTGTTCAGAAAATCGACCCAACTAGCGGCCGTGTTCTGCCTCGGCCTTTTGTCCGCTCCAGCGAGTGCTGCCGACGCCTATCCGTCCAAGACGATCAAGCTGATCGTCGGGTTTCCGCCGGGCGGACCCACGGACATCATGGGGCGCGTCATCGGGCGTCTCCTTTCAAAGGAATTGGCGACGAACGTTATCGTCGAGAATAACGGGGGGGCGGGAGGTATGATCGCCGCTTCCAACGTCTCTCGAGCCGCGCCAGATGGTTACACTCTGCTTGTTGCGGTAGAGTCCTCGAACACCCGCGCTGCGGCGCTTTATCAAAGCGTGCGATACGATCAGCAGAAGGGCTTCACCTACATCCGCAAAGTCGCGAAACAGCGAAACTTACTGGTGGTGAATCCGAAGCTTGCGGTTTCAAATTTTGCCGAGTTTCTCGCGTACCTGAAAGCCCATCCAGGTCAGGTGAACTTCGGCGGAACGTTCGGCGCAACGTCGCATATCGGCGGAACGCTTTTCGATATGACCTACGATACGAAGATGTCGTTCATCAATTATTCGGGCGGCAACCAGCCGATCACCGACACTATATCGGGCGTGGTCGAGGCAGGCTTCTTCACGGAAGCAACCATTGCAGAGCACGTCAAGGCTGGTTCGCTCAAGGCCATCGCGGTGACGGCGAGCGAGCGGTCGCCGGCGTTTCCCGAACTTCCGACTGTCGAGCAGGCCGGAGGCAAGCCGCTCGACGTCTCACCATGGTTTGGTGTTGCAGGCCCGGCGAACATGCCTTCGGACATCGTGGCGAAGATTGGCGCGGCTCTCGACAAGGGAACAAGCGATCCAGAATTTCTCGCCCACTTAGCCACGCTCGGCGCCACGCCGATCCAAGGTTCGACGGCGGAAAGTTTCACCGCCGACGTCGGACGCGAAGAAGCGTTCTGGAATAAGTGGGCCAAGGACGTCGGAGCGCCTCTTCAGAAATAGCGTTCGAAGGGAATTCAGTAAGATGAACCTCTACCATCAGTATGAAAGTCTCCTCTCCGCAGAAGAGCTTGGGTATGTCGCGAAGGCGCGAGAGTTCTGTACCGGCTCGTTCTCTGAAAGCCTGCTTGCCGCACACATGGCGGGTAAAGCCTTTCCGGAAAGATGGATTGCCGACTGGGCGGCGATCGGAATGCTCGGACTCCAGGCCAAGCGCGCCCATGGCGGGCTGGGAGCGTCCTATCTATGCAAAATCCGGGTCGCGCAGGAGATGGCGCACCACGGCTTCGCAGCGGCATTCTGCCTAAACCACCACCAAGGCGGGGCGACGCGCCTTTCTCAGGCCGGCACACCGGTCCAGATTGAACACCTGTTGGCTCCAGCACTGCGCGGCGAACTTCTCCTGACTACCGCGATGACCGAACCTGCAGGCGGCAGCGATGTCTCTGCGTTGACGACGACAGCCACCCCCGTTAACGGCGGCTGGACGCTGAGTGGGACCAAGGCATGGATGACGAATGGTCTGCTCGTCGGCGGACTGATCGTCCTTGCCCGCGTTGGCGATGCCGCAGGCGCTGAAAACATCGCGAGCTTCTACGTGCCGTTCGGAGCCAGCGAGAGCGTCAAGCGCACGGAGGTACTGGTTCCGGGAGGACGCTCGTTCCGTCTTGCAGAAGTCGCGTTCGACAGGCACTTCGTCCCTGATTGGTGCTTGATCGCTCCACCGGGGGCGGCGTTGAAGGCGTCCATGACGGCGGTGAACGGTGCGCGCGTGCATGTGGCCGCTATGAGCGTAGCTACGCTCTACGCCGCTCTATGTGAAGCGGTGGACTACTGCGAAAACCGTCAAGCGTTCGGCAAGCCGTTGACCGGGCATCAAGGCCTTCGCTGGGAGCTTGCGGAGGTGTCGATCCGCCTCGAGGCCGCGAACGCGCTTGTATTCCGCGCCGCCGAGCAGATTCAGATCGGCGAAAATCCCGTGGGTCTGGCCGCGCAGGCGAAGAAGTTCGCTGTCGATACCGCGATCTGGGGAATCGACCAGTGCGTGCGGATCGTCGGCGCGACAGGAGCAAGTGCGGCCCATCGCCTGAATATGCATCTCGCCGAGGTCCGGATGGCCGCTTATGCCGACGGCACCAATGAGATGCTGCTCGACCGGGTGGGCCGGGGACTATCGTCGACGTATCCAAAATCAATCTCTTAAAAATCAAAACGGGCGGAACGATGCGAAACGTAGTGGTCAAGGACGCTGGAGCGGCCGTGGAGGGCATTCAAGACGGCAATGCCGTCATGATGGGCGGATTCGGTGGAGCGGGTCTTCCGCTCGGAGTGGTGAGGGCAGTACTTGATACGGGCGTCCGTAATCTCACGCTGATCTCAAATAATGCAGGTTCGACCGAGGACGATCTGTCGCTGTGGTTCGAGGCCAAGATCGTCCGAAAGATCGTCTGTTCGTATCCGCGTGCTGCCAAGCAATTTGCCGAACAATATCGTGCCGGGACGGTCGAACTTGAACTCGTTCCGCAGGGAACGTTGGTCGAGCGCATTCGGGCAGGGGGGGCCGGGCTCGGAGGCTTCCTGTCACCGGTCGGCGTTGGCACGGTGTTTGCGGACGGCAAGCAAAAGATCGTCGTCGGCGACCGCGAGTTCATTCTCGAACTGCCACTGCGCGCGGATTATTCCTTCGTGAAGGGCCATCTCGCCGACACGCTCGGCAACGTCACCTACAACAAGACCGCCCGCAATCATTGCGCGGTCATGGCGACCGCCGGACGGACGGTTGCCGTCGAGGTGGACCGCGTTGTCGAACCCGGCGAACTCGATCCTGAAGCCATCGTCACCCCGTGCATTTTCGTCGATCGCGTTTTCGCAAGGAGCCCCCGATGATCCCGCTTTCGCGCGACGCGCTCGCACGTATGGTCGCATTGCATCTCCCCTCAGAGGGATTCGTTAATCTCGGCATCGGTGCTCCCACGCATGTGGCGGATTTCTTGCCGACCGAATCGGGCGTGATCCTCCACAGCGAGAACGGCATCCTCAATGTCGGTCCGAAGCCTGCTGTGGGTCAGGAAGACTGGGATCTCATCAATGCCGGAAAGATGCCGATCTCGCTCCGCACAGGCGGCTCTTATTTCGACTCGAGTCTGTCATTCGCAATGATGCGCGGCGGCCATCTCGATGTTGCTGTCCTCGGAGCGTTCCAGGTCTCGAAGGACGGCGATCTGGCGAACTGGTCGACTGGGGATAATGGATCACCGCCCGGCATCGGAGGAGCAATCGATCTCGCGGTCGGAGCAAAATCCATTTGGGTGATGATGGACCACACGACGAAGGAGGGGCAGCCCCGCATCGTCGAACGTTGCGTCTATCCGCTCACGGCGCGCAACGTGGTGACCCGCATCTTCACCAATCTGACGATCATCGACATCGTAGAAGATGGTCTCGCGGTTCGGGCGTTGCTTGAGGGCCTCTCGATCGAGGCGCTGCAGGAAGTTACGGACTCGCCGATCCACGCCCTTGGTGCGCCGCGTATCATCAGGCAGGACGGGAGCGTCGTATGACGTACCGTGTAGCGGAACTGATCGCCGATAGCCTTGCTGCGCATGGCGTGGATCGCGCGTTTTGCGTGCCGGGGGAAAGCTTCTTGCCGCTCCTTGACGCGCTTCATGACCGGAATGATATCGATCTGGTGACCTGCCGCCACGAGGGCAGTGCGGGTCTTGCCGCAGTTGCCGACGCCAAGCTTACGGGACGTGCGGGCGTCGTGATGGCGAGCCGCGGCCCCGGCGCTTTTAACGCCGCGCTCGGGCTCCATGTGGCAGCTCAGGAGGCGATCCCCCTCATCATGCTGGTCGGTCAGGTTGATCGCCCCAATCTCGACAGGGACGCCGTGCAGGAGGTCGATTGCGGCCGCTCCTTCGCTGGTCTGCTGAAATGGTCGGTACGCCTAAATTCGGCAGACCTCGTTCCGGAAATGATGGCTCGCGCATTCGCGGCGGCGCTTGCAGGGACACCCGGTCCCGTCGCGGTCGAACTGCCTGAGGACCTCCTCGCTGAAACGGCTGAAGGCCTTGTTGCCAGAACCAATGAGCTTGCGCTCCCAGAACCAGGCATTGACGCCATCAAACGCGCCGCTGGGCTGTTGGCCGCGTCTGAGAGACCGATACTGTTAGTCGGCGGCGAATGCCGAACGGCTTCTTTCAGGGAAGACCTGATCGTCTTCTCGGAAGAGTGGGACGTTCCAGTCGTCACCCTGAACAAGATGCAGGACCAGTTCCCAAACGATCATCGTCTTTGGGCTGGCCAATTCGGCTTCTTTACGTCGCCGTCACATGCGAAGCTTCTCGAGCGCGCTGACCTGATTGTTGCGATCGGAACCCGCCTTGGCGATCTATCTTCGCTCGGCTTCGCGTTTCCGCGGCAGTCCGAGCCGCGTCAGCCTTTGATCCATGTCTACCCGGATACTGATGCTATCGGTAAGCGATTCCGGACCGATGTCGCAGTCGTCTCGGGATCGCACGCATTTGTTTTGGCCATGCTCGCGGCACCCGCAACCTCACCAGACCGGAAGCAGTGGTTACAAGAAACGGCTGCGGTGCGGGCGGCAACACACGGCTGGCCGCGGGCCGGCGTTCCCTCGGAGGACGTCCTCGGACACGCAGTCGCCGCCATTGCCTCGCATTTCAAAGCGGATGGGATCGTCACGACTGATTCCGGAAACTTTGCGGGATGGGTTCATCGCATCTTCAGCCTCGCGCCCACTACGCGGCTATTGGGGTCGGCCTGCGGAGCGATGGGAAGCGGCGTCCCCGCCGGGCTTGCCGCAAGCCTTCGTTTTCCCGACCGGCAGGTGATCGCGTTCTGCGGCGACGGCGGCTTTCTGATGACCGGCAACGAATTGGCGACGGCCGTCGATCGACGGGCGAACCTCATGATCGTCGTGTCGAACAATTGCTCATACGGAACGATCCGTTCGCATCAGGAGCGCACGTTTCCCAACCGTCCATATGGCACCGATCTCTCCAATCCCGACTTCGCGGCCCTGGCGCGTTCCTTCGGCGCCTCGGGATTTGTGATTGAAGATGCGGAGAGCGTTCCTGGCATTGTGGGCGAGGCGATGTCAGTCCGCGGACCCGTGGTCGTCGAGGTGCGCTCCGATGTGCGCCAGACCCTCGATAAATCGCTCGTCGCAATACGCTGACGAAGAACAACAGATTTCGATCCAAGAGTAGGGAAGAACGATGGACGCCCAAGCAATCGAAAAGAAACCGGTCGTTACATCCTGGCAGGGTGTCGTACGCTTTCTGCATAAGACACCACGGGCGTTCCTGCCCATGCGCACATTCCCCGAGATCGAGCTCATCGCAAGCCGCGGGATCGATGGTGATCGCTACCTGATCGGGCAGGAGACGGGGTTCTACTCTCACAAGCCGGAGGAAGGTCGCCAGATTACCCTGTTTGAGATGGAAACCCTTGAGGCTCTCAAGCGAGACCATGGGATCGACATGCTCCCCGAGGAGCATCGTCGCAATGTCACCGTCGAGGGCGTTCCGCTCAATCATCTCGTCGGCCGACGCTTTCGGCTCGGTGAGACCATCGTCGAAGCGACCCGCCTTTCGACGCCATGTCGGCACATCGAGGAAATTCTGGGCAAACCGGTGTTCGATCCCATGATCAACCGTTCTGGCCTAAACTGTAAAATCATTGTTGGCGGTACGCTTCGCGTCGGCGATACCGTAAGGCCGATCTGATGGCGAAGGCGATCAAAACGGTATCGACCGTCGTTTCGAAGGTGGAGGATCTTGGCAACGACACCAAGCGCTTCACGCTTGTCGACCAAGACGATTGGGAGTTACCGCCATTCAGGCCCGGCGCCCATATCGACGTTCATCTGGAGCCGGGACTTGTCCGAACCTACTCGCTTTGCAACGAGCCGGACGACGGTCGCCGCTACGTGATCGCCGTGAAGCGCGAGCGCGAAGGGCGCGGCGGATCCGCATTTCTGCATGATCGCGTGCAGGTCGGGCAACCGGTATCCGTCTCGCTGCCGCGCGGGGGCATTGCGCTCGATCCGGAAGGGACAAACGTGTTCGTGGCGGGCGGCATTGGTGTGACGCCGTTCATTTCCGCGATCCGGCATCTCGATCGCCGCGGCCTAACGAATTACGTGCTGCATTGGGCCAGCCGAGGCCAACCGGTTCTTCCGGACATGATCGCACCCGCGATCAAGGCTGGCCGCGTCCGACTTTACGATACGACTGAAGAATCGAAGCCCATAATCGCCGGGATCGTTGGGGAGTTCGGCGGCTCTGGCTTGGCTGCCTGCTGCGGACCGGATCCCATGCTTCAAGCTTTCGAGCAAGCGGTCGCAACCTGGCCGGACGACCGCAAGCATATTGAAATGTTCACGCCGCCGAAGCTTGCCGCCAAAAGCGACGTGCCTCCGTACGAACTTTATCTCTCGGCCAGCAACAAACACGCGGTCGTCACTCCGGACATGGGCCTTTTGGGAACGCTCGAATCGATGGGAGTCGATGTCCCGGTGTCATGCGGCGGCGGCATCTGTGGCGCCTGCCGCGTGCGCTGGACGGAGGGGCTTCCAATCCATCGAGACCGTGTGCTTTCACCAACCGAACGGCAAAGTGAGCTCATCGTCTGCGTCGGAGACTGCGCGGGCCCGAGGCTTGTGTTGGATCTCTGACCGGGCGATGGCGGATCGGTGCGTAACCGGCATTTGAATTGTTGAAGGTTTGGTGCGAGAGGATGCAGGAAAGTTCAACAGGCAAACCGGTCAGATGACATTGAATCTCAAATTTCTTCGCGTCCAGAGCGGAATGACGCTGGAGCAATTGGCGACGGACACCGGCTTGACTCGTAGCTACCTCTCGAAACTGGAGCGTGGCTTGTCATCGCCATCGATCGGTTCCGCGATCAAGATCGCTGAGGCACTCGGGACGACCCTAGACCAGTTCTATGGACAGCCCGACGACAATGACCCGGTGACCATCGTGCGCGCCAGGAACGGCAAAGCTGGGGTCACCGATAACTATCTCTCGCTCGTCGCCGGACTGTCCGATGAGCGCACGATGCGCGCTTTCATTGTCCGGCCGACGAAAACCGCTAAACACGGGCGCATCATGAGCCACCATGAAGGAGAGGAAATCCTGTTCGTTCTCACGGGCAAGATCGAACTCGTCATTGGCAAGCGAAAAGAAGTCTTAAGCCCCGGCGACTGCGTGCAGTTCGATTCAACTATACCCCACAAACTCACGCAGATGACCGCAGAGACGGCGTCGGCACTTGTCGTAATTGCGAATAAAACTGTTCCTTGATTAAAAGTCGGCCTCAGGCCGGAGTCTTGGCGGCTGAGACGATCTTCATGGCATCGGAAACAACGCCTTCGCCTCGTTCGCTCAGCTTTTGACCGGCAGTATCGATGTCGCGTTGTTCGCGGTTTTGGCTCAGCTTCGATTTACCAACCAGCCGCGTGATCTCGAATTCGATACCCACGATCGCCTTCATCATCGTGTCGATGAATTCCTTCGAACTGTCGGTCATCTTCCACGGCGTCGGTTCGCTGGCTTCATGGGTGCGCGTTAATCGCGCGACCACGCCACGCAGATAGCGTTCGTCATCCCGGATCGTCGCGCGCGCGTATGCGTGAGCGACCATGTAGTTCCAGGTCGGCACCTGCTTATGAAATTCGTGTTTGCTCGGATACCAATTTGGCGAGATGTAAGCATCAGCCGCGCGAAAAACAACGAGTGCTTCGTCGCCATCGGCAATGTCCTGCCACACCGGGTTCGCGCGGGCGACATGTGAATGTAAAACGCCATGCGAGCCTTCGTTTCGAGCAAGATGAAACGGGATGTGGTTCGCATCGAGGCCGCTGCGGCCGTTGGTGATGAGAATACCAAGCGCGTTCTTGTCGATCAGGTCGTGGAGCACATCTTTCCGCTGCTCATCGAAATGCGGGGGTACGTACATGGTCGTCTCCGAAAGGCGAACGTTCGCCGGTAATGATGATCAAAGCTCGACCATCTCGAAATCGCTCTTGCCTGCGCCGCAGTCCGGGCAGGCCCAATCGTCCGGAACGTCAGACCACCGCGTTCCAGGAGCGATCCCGTCGGCTGGCCATCCGTCTTCTTCGCTGTAGATGAGGCCGCACAGCACGCAGAGCCACGTTCTGTACGGCAATGACGATTGGTCGAGGTCCGCCATTGGTCAGTCCGATCGATGCCGATCCCGATCATGGTGCGGGTCTGGACCAATAAACAGGGCCAGAATTCGAAAACCGATATGGTCCAGATCGCCAGAGGGTGGTCCGACGTCTCCCAACTTTCGTGGCGTATTCTGGCCCTGTGACGCCAACGGCGCGCTTCGTACTCTCAGGTCAACGAAACCAAGAAACGGGAGCGAGTGTTATGAATGTCATTCACCCGCAGGATTGGGCGAAGCCCAAGGGATTTTCGCATGGCGTCGTCGTCGAAGGACCTGGACGGTGGATCGTTCTCGCTGGCCAGACTGGCGATGAGGACGGCACATTCCCGGCTGAATTGGCCAGACAGGCTGACGTCGCGCTCCAAAAGATCATCCGACTTTTGAAAGAAGCTGGGGGAGGCGCGGAGCATATCGTTCGGCTGACGTGGTATCTGACCGATCGAGAGGAATACGCGGAAGCGGGGGCAGGCATCGGAGCGGCGTGGAAAGCGACACTCGGGCGGAATTTCCCTCCGTCTACGCTCCTCTATGTGTCGGGCCTGGTTGATCGCGCGGCAAAGGTTGAGATCGAGGTCACGGCCTTTATCTCCTGACATGAGGACCATGTTTCCATCCGTTAGGTCTGACCGGCTTTCTGGTCTACTGTGATGTCGATCTTGTCGATATCGGAATGGACCAATATGCCGCGTCTCAAGAGTAGTTTTGCTCTTCCTTCGCTGAAAACGCTGGACCGGACATCTGGTCGGGTGGGACATCAATTGGCCCAAGGCCTTCGCGATGCCATCACGATTGGCGACCTGAAACCGGGCGAGCGATTGCCGTCAACGCGGACGCTTGCTATTTCGCTCGGTCTTGCGCGGGGAACGATCGTCGAGGCTTTCGAGCAGCTCAAGGCCGAAGGCTATCTCGAGGCGTTGCCGAGGGCCGGGACCGCCGTGGTGCGAGATTTGAAGCGCGTAGATGTCCCGGCCTCGTCCGGCCCGCTGCAGATCAAGCCGAGGACGAGCGGCAAAATGCCGTTCAGTGCCAGGAAATTCGCCGCCGCCGAGCAACTGCTGCAGCCGCAGCCCGGTCTGCCTTTCGCGATCGCGCATCCGGCCGATGCAGCCGCGCCCGATGCGACATGGCGAAGGCTTGGCAACAGAGTTCGAGCAACGCGCGCGGCGGCGCCGAGCGGTTATGTCGATCCGCGTGGCCTCCCGGAACTGCGCAAGGCGATTTCGGATCACGTCCGGAAGGTCAGGGCAGTCCGTTGCACCCCCGATCAGGTAATCATCACTGCCGGGACGCAGCAGGGACTTTTCCTGGCAGCGACGATTCTGGTGGGGCGCGGCGACGCCGTCTGGGTCGAGGATCCGGCCTATCCGGGCATCACAGCCGTACTGCAGGCTCTGGACGTCACGACCCATCATGTCCCGGTGGACCAGAACGGCATCGATGTCGATTGGGCGATGAATGTCTGTCCGAACGCAAGGGCTGCGTTCGTTACACCGTCGCATCAGTATCCGATCGGGATGCCCATGAGCATGTCGCGCCGCCTTGCTCTCCTTCGATGGGCACAGGATTCTGACGCCTGGATCATAGAGGACGATTACGACAGCGAACTGCGCTATTCGGGCCACCCGTTTCCATCGCTGCAGGGGCTTGATCCGACACGCGTCATCTATTTGGGCACGATGAGCAAGGTTCTTTTCTCCTCCATGCGGATTGGCTACGCGATCGTTCCGGAGCCACTGGTAGCTGCCTTCGCAGGCGCCCGGTCTATCGTAGATCGACATTCACCTGCGGCGGATCAACATGTGCTCGCGGCGTTCATGGACGAAGGACATCTCGAAGCTCATATCCGCAGGATCCGCGGTGCCTATGCCGAACGACGCACATTTCTGATCGAGGCGATCTCACGCGAGTTTCCGGAATGGGCCGTTTTACAGCCCAGCGATCAGGGAATGCATCTCGTCGTGTGGTTGCCGAAGAAAGTCGATGATGTGAAGGTCGTCGCGGAAGCGCGCGCAGCCGGGATCATCGTTCGCGCGGTTTCGCCGCTTTACGCATCGAAGAAGCGTCAATCGGGCTTGATGCTCGGATTCGGCGGTTTCTCCATCAAAGATCTCAACGTCTCCGCAAAAGGGCTCGGGGCCATCCTGAAGCAATACAAGGCCGACTAGAATTGCAAGCCGAGCAAAATCGCCACCCGCCATCACGGCAGATCGAACGATCTCGTTTCCAACGCAGCCGCGTAAGCGGCGAAATCGTCGCCTTGCGACGCTCGACTGAACCAAAGAGAGCAACCCAGAATTTAGAATCAGGAGTTCAACCGATGACGAATGTGGTGCCTGCGACGGAAGCCCCGATGACATTCGAGAATGTCGTGCTCAGTCCGCAGAAGGAGATCGTCCGGGCGTTTTACAAGGACATGTGGGATCACGCGAATGTCGATCTGATCCCGCTGATATTCCATGAAGATTTTACATTCCGGGGCTCGCTCGGACCGGTGCTGGTGGGGCACAACCAGTTTGCCGATTACGTGACCTGGGTGACCGGCTCCCTGCAGAATTATACGACGGACATCCTGCTGATGGTGGAAGAGGGCAGTCTCGTCACCGCCAAGGTCCGCTTTCACGGCATTCAACGCGAGCCGATGTTTGGTCTGCCGGCGACGAACTTATATGTCGCTTGGCTTGGCGCACCGGTGTTCAAATTTGAAGCGGGAAAAGTGCGCGATCTCTGGGTGCTCGGTGACATCCACGGACTGCTCGGCCAGATCCGCGGCAATGACGTTGCGCCGTCAGAATTCGTCACGTCGTCGTAAGAACGGGCTCAGGCGGAGCGTCGCGCAAACAGAAGCGTCGCGCCCAATCCGCACATGATCGCTCCTGACGCCTGCCGCATCCTGACAAGCATTGCCGGGCGCCCGGCAAATCCCGACCTAACTCTGGCTGCCCAATAGGCCACGGCCAGATCGACCCCTGTGTTCAGCGCAACCGAGATCAACCCGAGGACAATGAATTGTATCGCTACGGGCTTCGACGGGTCCACAAACTGCGGAATGAAGGCGAGAAAGAACGCAGCGGTTTTGGGGTTGAGCGCCTCGACCAAAATGCCTTCCCGGAACGCTTGCCGTGCGCCTGTTTTCCGCACCACATTCGGACTGACATTTCGCGCGCTACGCCACGATTTGATTCCAAGCCAGATCAGATAAAACGCGCCGACGATCTTCAGAACGGTAAATGCCTCCGCGCTCGCCATAACTAGCGCGGAAATGCCGACGGCACCGCCGATGACATGAACAAGGCCGCCCAGACCAAGGCCCGCGCTGGAAGACAGTCCTTCTTCAAGTCCGCCGTCTAGCGTACGTGCCGCGATGTAGAAAATGCCGGGGCCCGGCGTGATCGCCACCAACAGGGCGATGGTGATGAAGGGAAGGAACACTGCGAGACTGGGCATTTGAACACTTAGGAAAGGTGACCGGCTGAAGTTCGGCGTGGTGGAGCGCTTATCGTCATGCAACATCAGCGCAATCTATTGACACAGTCTATGTGCGACCCGCGCATGTTTCAACCACACGACAGAAATCGTTCTCCGGAGATGATTTATATCTTCTGACAAATTGAGTGATTCTGGTTTTCAACATCGGGACTCTGCATTTTACTAGAATGGCCGGGGCAATATGTGAATATCTCTTAGCCCCGCATCGGCAGAAGCAATTGCAACTCAGCTCTGAAAGCCACGCTGACCTTGCCGACGAGGGCTGTGCCCTCAACCTTTGCAGTCTTGTCGCCATAAGACCCGGAGAAGCCGCAGCTGACTTCCCGTCCACCAAACAAGAGGTTCTTGCCCGGCGCATCGGTGTGTTGACGCGTCATCAATTCGCCGCGCCATCTACCGTTCTTAGCCTCGAAAGTTCCTGTGTAATAAAAGAAGCTGTCGCCTCCGATGAGTGCTCCATCCTGCAAGTTGATGATGCCAGAGGCCCGGCGACGATCCTCCCCGTCCATCGAGATGCGTATCGAATAGAGCCCGTTGGCAATTGGCATAGGTAGGTCCGGTTCGAACGAAGCGATATCAATTCAATAAAAAGGGTCTGCGCGGAGAAATTTAAAGCTCGCAACGATATAAATACATCGAAATCTCAGTTGAGGCACGCATTAGAGCGTCCCCGCTTGGGTTGAGACATCGCCGAAAATGCCGAAAACAATCGGTGGCCTGAGACACCGGATTTATCGTGGTCCATATGACATACGAACGACTACAGCCGGCAATGGTCGCAAAACGAAGCCGGTAAGAGAGATGGAAATCTAGAACTACGGTAGCCTCCGGGGCCGGCGCGGCCTCTCGCTTCAATAGGGGACTGGTGATCGTTTCGGGTCTGTCGATCGGTGCATTGTTCACGCTATTCGTCGTTCCCGCTGTCTACATTCTGCTGGTTACCAGACGCACTATCAGCGTCGACGCCTCACTCCGGCCGACGCTGACTACGGCAGGGCTGAGACGATGCTCGCAGAGCGTCAGCGCATCAAACGCGTCACCGTCGCCAACCAACCGCCGCTTGCGGCATCGACTGCAGGCCACTTAAAACTTTAACCCTGATGAGCCAGAGCCTCGCTTCGCGAAATGTCTGATCAGTCTCAATTGTCTGACGACGGACAGAACGAGCAAGCCGGGCGAGAGCTTGTGTTAGCCTGTCTCAACGGCCATTCTTGTTCCATGCTTCGCAATCTCCACCTGACCGCTCTGCGCGCCTTTGAGGCCGCGACCCGTACCGGATCGTTTCGCTTGGCGGCTGATGATCTGGGACTGACGCCGAGTGCGGTCAGCCATGCCATCCGCGGCCTCGAACGGGATTTGGGAACAGTGCTCTTTGAGCGCGAAGGCCGCAGCATTCGTTTGACCCCGGAGGGCGAGACGTTGATGCGGCATGTCGAGCGCGGCTTTGGCGAGTTGCATCTCGGCCTGGGTAGCGTTGCAGCGAGAAAGCCCCAATTGTTGAAGCTGCATTGCGCACCGAGCTTTGCCGCTCAATGGCTGGTTCCTAGATTGCGCAGACTTCTGACGGAATGTCCGGGTCTTGAGCTGCGGCTCGCTACCGGCACGGACTATACGAAGTTTCTTGCGGATGAGTTCGATGCAGACATTGTCTACGGCGTCCCGCCGACCGGCGACTATGGATCCTTGAAGCAAGGCTTGATCGTGCTGCCGCTTGGAACGGAGGTCGTCACGCCACTCTGCGCTCCCTCACTCGCGGCAGCGATCCGCTCACCCGGTGATCTGCTGCAGCAGATATTGATTGAAAGTGACAACAAGAACGTGCGTTGGCCGGCCTGGTTCGCCGCGAACGGGCTTGTCGCGCCGCTTCCGAACGGACCGCGTTTTGATCGCAGTTTCATGTCGCTGAGTGCTGCGGCGGATGAGATCGGGGTTGCTCTCGAATCCACCCTGCTGGCCGAGCGCGAGATTGCATCCGGCCGCCTTGTGCGGCCCCTTGAGGGCGTGAGCGAAGACGTCTTCTACACCGGGCACTGGTTGGTCTTCCCGCGGTCACGGCGATATGCGCCATCGATGGTGACCTTCATCGGCTGGCTGACGCGAGAACTCGGCCTCAACATAAATCTCGAAGCCCTGGAAGGGAGCCCCGCCGGTCAGATCGCGCCGCCTCCAGCGCGCGCCAAGACGCTGACCGAAAGATGAGTTAAATTCATCTTTCCAAGTGAATTTCTCGTTTGTCGGTGAGGATGGCGCAATCATAGATTGCTCCAAAATCTGACAGGGAGGACATTCATGTTGCTCAGCGACAAGACCGCTGTGATTTCGGGCGCGGCCAGTGCACGCGGGATCGGCCGGGCCACCGCACGGCTGTTCGCAAGCCAGGGGGCCAAGGTTGCCATCCTCGATCTCGATGCCGCCGGAGCGAAGAGTGCAGCCGAAGAGTTGGGTCCAGGTCATGTCGGGCTGGGCTGCGATGTCAGCGACCCCGCCAGTTGCCGGAATGCGGCCGAGCAGGCCATCGCGGCGTTCGGCAAGATCGATATTTTGATCAACAATGCCGGTATCACCCAGCCGCTGAAGCTGATGGATATTTCACCTGAGAACTGGCAGCGCGTGGTCGATGTCAACATGACCGGCGTGCTCTATCTCAGCCAGGCGTTCATCCCGCACATGCGTACGCGCCGGCAGGGCACGATTGCCTGCATGTCCTCTGTGTCCGCCCAACGCGGCGGCGGCATTTTCGGCGGCCCGCATTATTCGGCGGCGAAGGCTGGCGTGCTCGGACTCGCCAAGGCGATGGCCCGTGAACTCGGACCGGATGGCATCCGCGTCAACAGCGTGACGCCGGGACTGATCCAGACCGACATCACCGGCGGCAAGCTGACGCCCGAAATGAAGGCAGACATCATCAGCGGGATTCCGCTCCAGCGACTCGGCGACGCCGTGGATGTCGCGAACATCTATCTGTTTTTGGCCTCCGATCTCTCCGCCTACGTCACCGGGGCCGTGATCGACGTCAATGGCGGCATGCTCATTCATTGAGATGCAGACACGGGAGATCGTCATGGATACGAAGACACTCGCCAATGCCCCCGATATCGCGGAACGTGCCTATCGGGTGCGCAGGAATGCGCTGCGGATGGGTGAGGTGCAGGGCCAGGGTTACATCGCGCAAGCCCTGGATATCGCCGACGTGCTGGCCGTCGCCTACTTCCATGCGATGCGCTATCGGCCGGAGGATCCATCCTGGGAGGGACGCGACCGCTTCCTGCTGTCGAATGGGCATTATGCGATCGCGCTGTATGCCGCACTGATCGAGGCCGGGATTGTCCCCGAAGTAGAACTTGAGACCTACGGTTTCGACGAAAGTCGTCTGCCGATGTCAGGCATGGCCGCCTACACGCCGGGCATGGAGATGTCGGGCGGATCGCTCGGGCTCGGGCTCGGCATCGCCGTTGGGCGGGCCCTCGGCCTCAAGCGCAAAGGCTCAGATGCGCGCGTCTACACGCTGTTTTCCGATGGTGAACTCGACGAAGGCTCGGTCTGGGAGGCCATCATGTCAGCCAGCCATTTCAAGCTCGACAACATGATCGCGATCGTTGACGTCAATAATCAACAGGCCGATGGCCCTTCGACACAAGTCATGGCGTTTGAGCCGCTGGTCGAGAAACTCGAGGCATTCGGCTGGTTCGTACAGCGCATCGATGGCAATGACCTCGATGCCGTCGTGGCTGCCTTTGATGCAGCGAAGCATCATACTAAGCCGCAACCTCGCATGATCGTCGCGGACACATTGATGGGGAAGGGTGTGCCGTTCCTTGAGGAGCGCGAGAAGAATCACTTCATCCGCGTCGAGGCGCACGAATGGCAACTCGCCTTGAAGGCGCTCGATGCCGGGAGGTCAGCATGAAATCCGTCACCACGACGCCGTCAAGCAAGCCCCGCCTGACGACCTCCGCCATGATCGCGTCGATCGCGTCCGAGGGACAGCGGACAAAGTCGGCGCCGTTCGGGCACGCGCTGGTCGAACTCGCCCGCGCACGTCCGGAGGTCATCGGCATGACCGCGGATCTCGGCAAATATACTGACCTGCACATCTTCGGAAAGGAATTCCCCGACCGCTACTATCAGATGGGCATGGCCGAACAATTGCTATTCGGCGCGGCCTCGGGGCTCGCCGCCGAGGGTTTCATGCCGTTCGCGACCACCTATGCCGTGTTCGCGTCGCGCCGGGCCTATGATTTCATCCACCAGACCATCGCGGAAGAGAACCGCAACGTGAAGATCGTCTGCGCGCTGCCTGGGCTGACGTCCGGCTACGGCCCCAGCCATCAGGCGGCAGAGGATCTGGCGTTGTTCCGGGCAATGCCGAACATGATGGTAATCGATCCATGCGATGCGCATGAGATCGAACAAGCTGTGCCCGCCATCGCGGCGCATCAGGGGCCGGTCTATATGCGGCTGCTGCGCGGCCAGGTGCCGCTTGTTCTGGACGAGTACGACTACCGCTTCGAACCTGGCAAGGCGAAGCTGGTCCGCGACGGCAGGGACGTCCTGGTGATTTCCTCCGGCATCCTGACCATGCGCGCGCTGGAGACAGCCAAGGCACTCGCCGATGACAGCATCGATGTCGGCGTGTTGCATGTCCCGACCATCAAGCCGCTCGATACCGAGACGATCCTGCGCGAGGCCGGAAAATCTGGCCGCCTGGTCGTCGTCGCCGAGAACCACACGCTGATTGGCGGACTCGGCGAGGCGGTTGCCGGACTGCTGATGCGCTCGGGCGTTCATCCGGCATTCCGACAAATCGGACTTCCCGACGAGTTTCTTGATGCCGGCGCACTGCCGACACTGCACGACCGTTACGGCATCTCTGCCGCAGCAGTGGCGACGCAAATCAAGGGATGGCTGTGACGCCGCGGCGTTAGCTGCAATCCGAGACGAGTACAACAGCAACGCCGTCACCGTGCAGCGGTGCCGGCGACGACAAGATGTTTCACAAGCTGGCCTCCAAGAGCCGGCGACCATCACGACAACAAGATCCATCGTCTGGATGACAACGGAGGAAACCCATGACCATTCAAAAGCGTGCCACGATCTCGCGTCGCAACCTGCTGATGGCAGGAGCGGCCATCTCGTTCGCGGGCATTCTCACCCGTCCGGCATCGGCGGCCGAGTTCACTTATAAGCTTGCCACTGGGCAGGATCCGACACATCCGGTGAATGTCCGCGGCCAGGAAGCCTGCGACCGAATTCGCGAGGCCACCGGCGGCCGACTGGAGATCAAGCTGTTTCCCAGTAATCAGCTCGGTTCCGACACCGAACTCCTGACACAGGTGCGCAATGGCGGGGTCGAGTTCTTCAATCAGTCATCGTCGATTCTCGCGACCTTCGTGCCGGCCGCCGGCATCGTCAATACCGGCTTTGCCTTCACCAATTACGCCGCCGTCTGGCAGGCGATGGACGGTGAGCTCGGCAGTTATATCCGCGCCCAGATCGCAAAGACGCCGATCATGACGGTGTCCAAAGTGTGGGACAACGGTTTCCGTCACGTCACATCGTCGGGGCGCGAAATCAAGACGCCGGACGACCTCAAGAACTTTAAGGTTCGTGTCCCGCCGGCACCGATCCTGACCTCGCTATTCAAGGCGCTGCAGGCCGGGCCTGCGCCGATTAACTTCAACGAAGTCTATTCGTCGTTGCAGACCAAGGTCGTCGACGGGCAAGAGAACCCGCTGCCCATCATCGCGACAGCCAAGCTATATGAAGTACAGAAATCCTGTAGTCTCACCGGTCATGTCTGGGACGGTTACTGGATTCTCGGCAACAAGCGCGCCTTCGAGCGTCTGCCGAAAGATGTGCAGGAAATCGTCTCGCGTGAATTCGACCGTTCGGCAACCGACCAGCGGGCCGACATAGCGAAACTCAGCGAGTCGCTGCGCGCCGATCTCACGTCGAAGGGGCTGCAATTCATCGACGTCGATCGTGCGACGTTCCGCGATGCCTTGGCCAAGACCAGTTTCTACAGCGAGTGGAAAGCCAAGTTCGGCGACGAGGCCTGGAGCCAACTCGAAAAAGTCTCCGGCAAGCTGGCCTGATTACTATGGCACAAGCGCAGCAGATCGAAACCCGAGCGGAGCCGGCGCAACTTCGCGCCGGCTGGCCGCGCTGGGTCGCCCGCGCCAACACGGCGCTGTTCACATTCACTGCAGTACCAGCAGCGCTGCTGGTACTGGCGGAAATCGGCATCCTGTTTGCCGGGATCGTCGGGCGCTATGTCTTCCATACACCATTAATCTGGTCGGACGAACTGGCCGGCATCCTTTTTCTCTGGCTCGCGATGCTGGGATCGGTGCTTGCCTTCCAGCGCGACGAACACATGCGGATGACGGCCATCGTCAGTAAGCTCGATCCGGGCGCGCGGGCATTTCTCGACACCGTCGCCGTTGCTGCATCGCTTGCATTCCTGGTGCTGGTCGTTCATCCCGCGTACGAGTTTGCCGCCGACGAGGTCTATGTCAGGACGCCTGCGCTCGACATCGTCAATACGTGGCGGGCTGCAGCGCTGCCGGTGGGCATGGGGCTGATGCTGCTGGTCGCACTGCTGCGGCTCGCCAGCGTTGCTGACTGGCGGCGCGTGCTGTTGGCTGTAGCGCTGGTTGCGGTGATCATCACGGCCCTTGCTCTGCTCGGGCCGGTGCTGAAACCGCTCGGCAATCTCAACCTGCTCATCTTTTTCGTGTTCCTCGTCGGCGCCATGGTGTTCGCGGCGGTGCCGATCGCCTTCGCATTCGGTCTTGCGACGGTCGGCTATCTCACGCTGACCACCGGCACGCCGGATGTGGTCGTGATGGGTCGCATGGACGAGGGCATGAGCCATCTGATCCTGCTGGCTGTGCCGCTGTTCGTGTTTCTCGGGTTGCTGATCGAGATGACGGGCATGGCGCGTGCCATGGTGGGCTTCCTCGCCAGCATGCTGGGACACGTCCATGGCGGCCTGCATTATGTGCTGGTAGGCGCCATGTATCTCGTCTCCGGCATTTCAGGGTCCAAGGCGGCCGATATGGCGGCGGTGGCGCCGGTGTTGTTCCCAGAAATGAAAAAGCGCGGTGCCAAGCCCGGCGATCTCGTCGCGTTGCTGTCGGCAACCGGCGCGCAAACCGAGACGATCCCGCCATCGCTCGTGCTGATCACCATCGGCTCGGTGACCGGCGTCTCGATCTCGGCGCTGTTTACCGGTGGATTGCTGCCCGGCATCGTCCTGGCGATCATGCTCTGCGCGGTGGTGTGGTGGCGCTATCGCGGCGAGGACCTGTCGCAGGTCGAGCGGGCGACGAAACGCCAGATTGGCCTTGCCTTCGTGATTGCTATTCCAGCCATAGCATTGCCGTTCGTCATTCGCGCGGCCGTGGTCAAGGGCATCGCGACCGCCACGGAAGTATCGACCATCGGAATCGTCTATTCGGCGCTGGCCGGGCTTCTGATCTATCGGCAATTTGCTTGGCGACGGCTCTATCCGATGCTGATTGACACTGCGGCGCTGTCCGGCGCCATTCTGCTGATCATCGGTGCCGCGACCGGCATGGCCTGGGCACTGACCCAGTCCGGCTTCTCGGCATCGCTGGCCACGTTCATGACTGGACTGCCCGGCGGCGTCCCCGTCTTCCTCGCCGTCACCATCGTCGCGTTCGTGATCCTCGGCAGCGTGCTGGAAGGCATTCCCGCCATCGTGCTGTTCGGGCCGCTACTATTCCCGATCGCGCGGCAGGTCGGCGTCCATGAGGTCCACTATGCAATGGTCGTCATTCTCGCGATGGGCATCGGCCTGTTCGCTCCGCCGTTCGGCGTCGGGTACTATGCCGCGTGCGCCATCAGCCGCATCAACCCCGATGAGGGTATGAAGCCGATTGTTGGATACATGCTGGCGTTGCTGGTTGGCACGCTCATCGTAGCTGCAGTACCTTGGATCTCGATAGGCTTCTTGTGAGGTACGGCGCGAGCGGATCGAACTCCATGCTTCCCTCCTCAAGAGCACGGTTTGCCTGACACTCGCGTGCAGACGCTTATCGAGAACAGCACCGCGGCGTTGCTTCGCTGGAGCATCCCTTTGGGACTAAGGGGGGCGGCCAGAGGGCTGCCCGCGGCTTTTGGACGGTCTCTTCGGCTCGAAAGGGCATTATCGGCGCAAAGAAGACGCTTGTACCGCTGATCGTCCATTCATGGGACTCGGCTCTTGGCTTCCAATTCGATGTCACTCGCACAGGATACCCAGTTTCTGAATAAAGTTTCCGCTCGCGACACGTCGAGCGTTGAAGAAACTCTTGGCGGCCGCTGGCGTTAAAAATTGTGGGATGCAACCTCTCGGCTTAGAACGGGTGCCGACACTAATGGACAACTGCCAAGTCAGTATTCGACTTCATTTATCAGAGTGAGCGCAGAAATCTTCCCCGATGGGCGCAAATGGTGGGCCGAGTGCAGAAGCGGTGCCAAGCGCACGATCTTGCGATGCGCAAATGCCATGTGGAAATAATTGTCGTCGGGAAGGAATTCGTTCTCCGCGATTTCAATGAAACGCGTCGCCGTGGCGGCTTGCAGGTCGAGAAAGAAGCCGGCGTCGTCTAACCAAGCACTGCGCCAATCGTCTGGTCAACCGCCGACGTCGGGGGGCAAAGAACGAATGTGCGGGCGATGTTTGTCGATCACGAATTGCGTCATCCTACCAAGCGCGCTGTCATATTTAGCATCCCGGCTGGCTTCGTTGGGGACTGGCTCGCGTTCCACGACCGCCGCACAGCACGTCAGCGGCTACTTTTAGCGAGCGACTGTCATTATGCTGACTCTTGTTGCTGCCACCTCCGCAGTGATGGGTGTGCTGCACATTACCTTCGAATAGCGTGCGCCCATTTGGCAAGGTTAGAGTTGGTGACACGCGGCGTTTATCCATTGTCCCGCCGTTGAATGCGAACGGGCGAAATTCGAGTCTATCGACGGGGAAGATGGAAAACCGAGAGCTCTTTCCCAGTTAAGAAAATTCCGATTGGAGACTTCGTTCACCGTCTTGACGTCCGACATAGCGCCCATGTTCCTGTGGCCATGAAAATAGCCGCCAGCCCGAAACTGAATATTGGTGAAACCACGGTCCACAACACGCCGACACTCGCGCTGGATACAGAGGGGCTTGGGATATGGGGACCGGCTCTTTCCAAGTTGGTCTATGGGCTTCAAGCTTGTTCCAGACGGCGAGCTAATCGATGAAGCCGTTGGCGTTAATAGCCGGGTCAAGTTGCGCTATCTTGATGCCGTGTCGGCTTTGGATTTCCTACTGGCGTGCAGTCGAAGCCAAACGTGATGCAAAGGTGCTTGCGGAAGTGTGCCGCTCTCACGATGCATTCGCATGAATTATGGGCGCTCATTCTCGCACATGATGTCCACCGGAGCGTCCTGCAGCCTCGAGCGGACAGGTCATCGCTCATGCGGGATCCGAGGCGGCGTTTGCGTGCAATGCTTTTCGATGCCGAGCCGCGCAAAAGAGAATGTTGCGTCAGCAGCTCACACGATGAGCACGTCGTGCGAGGTCAGCGGCGCCACAACGCCCTTAAGCATAATCGATGCATCGCCGAGCTCGATGACCGTGTCATGGCCGACGACATGAACAGCAAGTTCCGAGAGACTCTTCGCGATCGACGAATCGATCTGGATAACATCATGGCCCGCCCCTTCCGCGACCCGGAAATTGTTGATGGTGTCATGGCCGGATGCCTGCTTGAACACGAAGCTGTCGCCGCCTGCGCTGTTCATAATGTCGTCCCCGACTGTCGACGTCAGCGTCACCCCCGCCTTGTAGGCCGTTTGCGTATGCGAACCATCCTTGTTGTCGAAGGTCGTTTCCAGCCGCTGCCCCGCCGCGTCGAACACGTCGTGGCGTGACATATAAGCCTGGCCGGTAATTCCGAACGTGTCGACGCTCTTGCTGCCATCGACATTCCGCGTCGTCACACCCGCCACCGCACCATTGCTCGCGAAAGCCGACTGTACATAGGATCCGTCGATCTGGGTCACTGTCTGCATTGCGAGATGACCGGCGCTGTCATATTGCGCCAGCATCTTGACGCCCATGGCATCCACGGTCTGCTTCAACGCCAGCGAGCCATCCTGGTGGAACTGCTCGATCAGCACGCTCTTGCCCGCAGCATCGCGCACGACATGTTCGGTCGTATAGGCTTTTCCGGCGATGCCATAGCTCATGGTATCGCGGGTGCTATCGGCATTGCGCAGCGTTAGGCTCGTGAGATCGCCATTGGGCGCGAAGATTGTCTGCATGAAGGACCCGTCCTTCTGCGTTACGATCTGCTGCGACAGATGACCGAACTGGTCATATTGATTGAAGGTCTTGGCGCCGGCCGCATCAACAGCCTGCTTGATCGCCAGCGTGCCATCGCTATGAAAGCCTTCGATCAGGATACTCTTGCCGGCAGCATCGGTCACCGTGTGGCGGGACGTATAATCCTGTCCGATAACACCGTAATCGCGGATGTCGCGCGTGCCGTCTGCGTAGCGAATGGTCGCGTTGGTCTCGATGCCCGCGGCATTGAAAACGAACTGCTGGAACGAGCCATCGCTATAGCTGTTCAGCAGCGTGATCAGATGGTTGTCGCCGTCATAGTCACTGCGCGAGACCGAACCGTCGCCATTTGCTACCTGGCGGAAGGCCAGATCTCCATCATTGTAGAATCGCTCGACCAGCGTGGTCTTGCCGCCTGCGGCAATAACGCTGTGTTCGGACGTGAAGGCCTTGCCCGCGATATCGCGGATATAGATGTCGCGCGAGCCGTCGGTATTGCGAATGGTCTCGCTAGTTACCGTGATGCCATTGGAGGTCAGGGCCTGATATTCGGCGCCTCTGGCGAGGACCGACTCGCTGGCAATGAAGCCGGCGGTGCCGATGGTTACATCCGCAAACGTGAAATACTCGACATTGCTGATGCGGTCGATGCCATCGCGCGCCGCCACGCTGTCGGTAACGACGATCTGGCCGTTTACGAAGGAGATCTTGTAGTCGGCCGCGGTGCCGGAGAATATTGCCGTGTTGATGCCGTCACCCCCATCGATCAGATCATTTCCGAAGCCACCGGTGATGACGTCGTTTCCGCCGCCGCCATAGATTACGTCGTTATCGCTGTTGGCGCCGGTGAACCAGTCCTGATGTGCGGCGGCGTCCACATGGATGCTGCGAACATAGAGATCGAAGGTCCCGGGAGCACTGGCATTGATCGCGTCGTTCGGTGCAACGGCGACACCGTTGATGATCAGATCCTTGAGATGCAAAGCACGGCCGGAAGCCGCGTTCATCAGCGAGATGTCGAGGCTGGTCAGTTGCTCGGGATTGGCAAAGGTCAGGGTATAGGTCTGGTAGCCGGCGGGATCCGTGGCCGGCCTGAACTCCAGCAAGGCGGAGACAGGCTGGCCGTTCACGAGCACCTGAACCTGCGCGTTCGCGCCACCGGCCGCCGTGCCGTAGCCGGTCAGCGTGACCGTCGTTGTGGCCAGCTTGCCGGATGTCGACGGCCCGCCGATGATCACGTCATTGCCGTCGCCACCATGGATGACGTCGTTACCGAGCCCGGCATTGATGGTGTCGTCACCGCGGCCGAGATCGATCACGTCGTTGATCGCCGATCCAGTGATGGTGAGATCAATCGCCGATCCGTTGCCGTGGAAATACTGCGCGACGATCGCTTCGGCCGGCTTGCCCATCGGCGAATAGCCGGTCGGGTTATATTGGTTGTTCAGATCCCACTGCCACAGTTCGACCCCCTTCATCCAGCTGCCGCCATGGGCACTCCAGACCTGGAAGAAGGCGTTAAAGGCATCGGCCTGTTCAGCGGTGTCGGCAGGCGCATTCGCGGTCCAAGAGCCCGGCCGCATCGCCGTGCCGTCCATGCTGCGAAATCCGGCCTCGGTCATCAACACCTGTTTGCCGTAGGTCTCCGACAGCGAATGCAGGAAGTCCACCGGCGACTTGTAGTCGAAGGCGGCGGCGTAATACGGGTTGTAGGGAACCTCGGTCCAGGCGTTGATCATCTCCTGCACCGTCGGCGTTGTGCTGGAGGTGAGCGGCGGATAGGTGTTGACGCCGATGGTGTCGAGCTGATCCCAGAACGAGACCCTGAGCGCCTCGTCGGTCGCGGCCGAATAGGTCAGTTCCCCTTGATAGACCTGACGCACCGACGAGATGATGTCGGTCCAGTAGCTGCGATAAGCAGCACCGGTAAGACTGCTCATCTCATTCCCGATGGCGAACGTATCGACACCACCCTGCTGGGCAATCTCGGCGAGATGCACGACCTCGGCTTTGTAGGATGCGAAGAATGCGCCGAGATCGGTCGGCGACAGGCTAGACACACCGGTTCCATCGAGCGGAGAGATCGCGGCCTTGAACACCACCGAGAGGCCGGCTGCTTCAGCCGCCTTGAAGCCTGCAAGCAGACTCGCATCGCTCTCGGTCTTGCCCGAATGCGCGAACACGTCGCTTGTCGTCTTGTTCGTCGTCCAGATCCGCGCCGTCAGACTAACGGAGTTGGAACCAAGCGCCGCGATCTGCTGGAACGCCTGAGCCGCAGATGTGCTGGCGAACTGTCCGTTCCACTCCGACAATGCGCCGAAGCCCTGTACGTCGAAAAGATTTGCCACCGACTGCCTCCGCTGCTGACGCACGCTTAGCGGAAATCATTAAGAGTGGCCTTAAAGAACTAGCTGCATTTGACGAGGGCGCAATATCACGGGGCAATCATCAATAATTGTGACGCGCGATAATGCTGGGCGGTTCCCGCAAAACACCTTGGCTACTGATTGATCCCCCACAGCTGCACCGCGGATTCGTCGCGCTCGGCATGTTCGCCGTAGAGGCCCTACAACGTGCGCGCGGTGCTCATCGGTCGGCGCTCGCCGCCCACCACAAGGCAAGCGGCGGAGGCAGCGATGACCTCGAATTATGGATATTGAAACGCCTTGAATGGCTCCGCGTGGTCTCGCGTACGACGCCGATGCTGGGACTTGTCGCAACCATGATCCCGATGGGCCCGGCATTGCTGGCGCTGACGAACAACGATGCCAGGTCGATCGGGGAAAATCTTTCAGTGGCTTTTTCCGCCGTGATCGTTGCCCTGATCAGCGCGTCGATCACCTTTGCAATACCTTTGCAATATTGACGGTTCGTCGTCGGTGGCTGTTGCTCGAACTGCGTGCCCTTGAACGCGCCGGAGTTCTCTGATGCGGTTTCTGAATGATCAGGATTCCGACGATCCACTTCTGTCGGTTGTGAACCTCGTTGACGTCTTTCTGGTCGTGGTCGCGATGCTGATGATCGTTGTCGTCAAGAACCCCCTGAATCCGTTCAGCGACCGCGATGTTACCGTGATTGAGAACCCCGGACAGCCCAATATGAAGGTGACGATCAAGGAAGGTCAGGAGCTTAAACGATACGAGAGCAGCAGCGAGGTCGGTGAGGGCAAGGGCACACGTGCCGGAACAACCTACCGGCTACCTGACGGGCGAATGATCTACGTTCCCGAATAGGGCTGTCGTTCCTGATTGATGTGGTGGACGGCTCCTGCTCCGCGGCATCGAAGTGCCATAGCGTGGTCGTCGGTTGGAACGCCACATAGAGAGGAGCCGTCCATAGAGAAGATTAGCACAATCGGGTTGGACCTTGCGAAGCAAGTATTCCAGGTCCACGGGATCGATCAGCAAGGCGCGGTCGCAGTGCGCAAACGGTTGCGCCGTGGCGCAGTGATGGAGTTTTTCGCAAGGCTTGCGCCGTGCGTGGTCGGGATCGAGGCGCTGCGGCAGCGCGCATTATTGGGCACGCGAGATTGCGGCGGACACGACGTCAACGCCTCACAACTGCGCGCGGCACGCCAAGAAGCCGCCTTCGATAATGTCCTTCGGGAGATTGCGTCCGATCAGGACAAGTCGAGTAACGCGGGCCTCTCCGGCCTTCCAGGGGCGTTGGTGATCGCCCTCCAGCAACATGTGAACGCCTTGAACGACGAAGCGCTCGTCATCGTCTTCAAAGGCGATGATCCCCTTCATTCTCAGCAGATCGGGACCAAACTGCTGAGCAACATTATCGATCCACGGCATAAACTTTTGCGGATTGATGGCGTCCTTCGTAACTAGCGAAAAACTGGTCACATGATCATCGTGCTCGTGTTCATGAAACTCATTCAGGAATTCAGGTTCGACTTCCAAGATACGGTCCAGATCGAAAGCGCCGCGGCCCAATATCTGTCCCAGGTCAACATCGCAACGCTGCGCGCGATGGATAGTAACCGTTGGGTTGATGCGCCATATCCGCTCTTCCACGTGCTTCAATTCGTCGTCGGTGACCAAGTCAGTCTTGTTGAGAACGACGGTGTCAGCGAAAGCCAACTGCTCTTGCGCCTCGTGAGCAGCATCGATCTCACCAAGCAAATGTTTGGCGTCTACGACCGCGACGATGGAGTCGAGCTTGGTCTTCGCACGCACATCGTCGTCCACAAAGAAGGTCTGCGCAACTGGCGCGGGATCCGCAAGGCCCGTCGTTTCGACCAGAATTCCATCAAACCGGTTTCTGCGACGCATCAACCCTTCGATGATGCGGATCAAGTCTCCGCGTACTGTGCAGCAGATGCAACCATTGTTCATTTCGAAGACTTCTTCGTCAGCGTCGACGACCAACTCGTTATCGATTCCGACCTCGCCGAACTCATTGATTATGACCGCATATTTTTTACCGTGATCTTCAGTAAGAATGCGGTTGAGAAGGGTGGTTTTCCCCGCGCCGAGATAACCGGTCAGCACCGTCACGGGAGTTTTCGCCAAAACCTGTTGCATCGGGCACCTTCCAATAGGCAGTTTATCTGGGTGAAATGTTATAACATTACGAAGCCTGAGAAAAGAGCGATTAGGCGATCATCATTTCGGGGTGTCCAACACGGCAGACCAGCAAGGTGGCAGCGGATCACACGCGCAATCATCGAAATTGTCGCTGTAGACAGGTGCCTGGAGAGGGTCGGTCGCCCGTACTTCGGCCATCCCGGTTGTCATCGGATGGAGATGAAGCGTCGCCTCAGGTGCTAACGCCATTTACCGCACTGGTGGTCGCCTGCGACCGACCGGTCACCGCGCGCCGAACGAGGAACGCGCGGCCACGATGCCGACGACCGCATAGACGACGCCCTCAATCCGGCTTGGGGATCGAGGGCGTCGCGAGGTCATTCCGTCAGAAATCGATGGTCATCGACAGCAGCGCCGTGCGCGCTGCGCCACTGATCACGTAGCCGCTCGGATTGGCGACCCAATAGCGCTTGTCCAGCAGGTTTGTGACGGTTGCCCGGAACGTCGTCGGGTGACCAGCCAATGCGGTGACGTAGCGTGCGCCGATATCGACTCTCGCCCAGTCCGGCACGCGCTGGAGATTGTCCGCGCTGAACCCACAGAAAGGAGGCTCAGCCCATCACGCTCGGCCACTATCTGATGGCCATCTCCGAAAGCCTCGAAAAGTGCATCGAGCGCTATGAGCAACTGTATGGTCGAGGGTCATGAACAGGACCCCGAGGACTGTAGACATCGAAGTCGCGACGCGGCGTTTGCAGAGACGAGGAGCATAGGATTCCTGTTGGAACTTGAATGATTTTCCGGGGGAGGTGTGACCCCGCGTAGGTTCGACTCAGGAGCTTGTCGTTCGACGCTTCTGTAGCGGCTCCGGACCGACCGCCGCCTGCTGGCTTCGGTTTGTCCCCTTTCTCTTGTGATTGGCGAGCCGTCTAAGCCGGTGGGATATCTGGATCATGATCGCTCTCTCGAAGCCGTCTGGAGCCGAGTGGGCAAGGCGGGCATAGACGTTCGCCGCGTTGAGACATGTTTCTCTCGTCAGCGCGGCCTCTGAGTGCGGCTCGGATTCTGGGGTTGGCGCGACAGGGATCATGGGATGGATCGATTGACTGGTCGAACGTAATGTTATAACATTACACATATCGATCGGTTCTAGTTTCAGCAAGAGGTTTCTGAGTGCGCAAACTTCCGGTCACCGTGCTGTCCGGCTTTTTGGGAGCTGGAAAAACAACGCGGCTCAATCACGTCCTGGACAACCGCCACGGTCTGAAGGTGGCGGTGATCGTCAATGACATGAGCGAGGTGAACATCGATGCGGATCTCGTCCGCGACGGAGGTGCGAATCTGTCGCGCACGGACGAAAAGCTCGTCGAGATGACGAATGGCTGCATCTGCTGCACGTTGCGCGACGATCTTCTGAAGGAGGTCCGCGCGCTCGCCGAGGGCGGCCGCTACGACTACCTTCTGATCGAGTCGACAGGCATCGCCGAGCCGCTGCCGGTGGCGGCGACCTTCGATTTTCGCGACGCGGACGGCGACAGTCTGTCCGACGTCGCCCGGCTCGATACGATGGTCACGGTGGTCGATGCAGTGAATCTGCTGAAGGACTACTCGTCGTTCATCGGTACTGACATGGACGAAGTGAATCTTCGGCGACGCCTCGATGCATGTTTGGTGGAAGCGAAGCCGGGCACGGAGATCGCGACCTGGGCGAAGTTGTCCGGTCCATTTCCGAAATGGCGTCGGGCCGACGAAGCCTCGTGACGACCGCTCCATTCGGTAGCCACGTAATCGACGCTTAGCGACGGCATTTTCGATGGCGGGAGACCAGCGATGAGAAGACCGGTACAAGGTCCAGCGAATGCGGAGCTGGTGCTCGAAGCGCTGAAGGTTTCGGGAAAGCCGATGACCGCATACGAGGCGCTGGAGGCCGTCCGCAAGGAGGGTATCAGATCCCCATTGACCGTGTATCGGGCTTTATCCCTGCTGATCGAAAGCAAGAAGGTCCGACGTGTCCAGTCCATCGGCGCATACATCGTCTGCAAATATCCGACGCCTGATGTCGCGATCGTGCTGGCAATCTGCGACGATTGCGGATCCGTCGAGGAACTTCCTGAAGATGGCGCTCTGTCTTCTCTGAAGCAGGAAATCGACCAGATCGGTTTCCACGTGGAGCAATCGATCATCGAGGTGAAGGGGCGCTGCGGCGCCTGCTTCTCGGAGACGCCGACGTGAACGAAGGACCGTCGATCCCCGTCCTCGTCCTCTCCGGATTTCTAGGAGCGGGCAAATCCACCCTGCTCAGCGAACTTCTGACGGCACCGGAGGCCGAGCGAACGGCTCTCGTCATCAACGAGTTCGGCGAGGTGCCAATCGACCATGACCTGGTGTCGATCGGACGAAGCGAAGCGTCTGGACAAAAGGGTCGGGTGGTAACGACCAGCGGATGCATCTGCTGCTCCTACGGAAGCGACATCCGATCGTCGCTGCACGAACTCCTTGACGTCGAGAACCGGATGAACGGCGCGCGTCTCGCGCGCGTCGTTGTCGAGACGACCGGGCTTGTCGACCTGGCGCCGGTCGTGAATCAGTTGATCCCGGGCGGCGCCCCCGCATTCGGTCTGCGCGATCACGTCGTCGCTCGCCGGTTCCACATGGCCGGATGCATCTGTGTCGTCGATGTGACGTCGGTCGAAAGGACTTTGGACGAGCATTTCGAATGCGCCAAGCAGATCGCCTTCGCCGACGTCCTTGTCCTCACGAAGGGCGACCTGTTCGCCGGCGACATATCGCATGTCATCGGACAGTTGCGGGCGATCAATCCGGTTGCCACGATCGTCGACCGTCACGGTCGCGGATTCGATGTCGCGAACGTCTTCGAGCCGAGGATCTACGCGCCATCGAACTTGAGCGGGGATGTCGACGATTGGCTCGCATTGGAACGGGTTCTCGCGGAAGAGGGGCGCGTCCCGGCCGGCAACGATGCACCTCGCCATGGGCGCATCCGATCTTTCAGCCTCATCCGCAATTCCAGCGTCACCTACGCGCAGCTTTCGTTGTTCCTAGAACTGTTGAAGAACGCCGCGGGAACGCGGCTACTGAGGCTGAAGGGCATCGTATCCGTCGAAGGCGAAACCGAAACCCCACTGGTCGTGCACGCCGTGCAGCACAACATGCACCCCCTCCTGAGGCTCGATGCGTGGCCATCCGCCGATAGACGGACGCGGCTCGTTCTGATCGGTCACGACATCGATCCGAACGCGGTCGAGAAGCTGTTCGATGCCCTGAGCGGTGAAGGGAAGAGTCCTCCGAGCGGAAAGACGCTCGCCTTGGCCGTGGCGGTAGCCGTCTTGTTTCTCGGCATCGGAGCGCTCCTCTGCCTGGTGCTGCCCCGCCTCCTGTCTCACGCGGCCTGACGAAAGCGAAACGGCCCGGACCGCACCTCTCAATTCACCTGAAATCGGCATCGACCTGACCGACAACATCGGACGAAAGAAATGAGCCAACTGAACGAGGCCATCCCGGCGCAGATTCCCGTCACGTTGCTGACCGGTTATCTCGGTGCAGGAAAAACGACGTTGCTGAACCGACTGCTGACTGCGAGCACCGGAAAGCGGTATGCGGTGATCGTCAACGAATTCGGAGAAATCGGCATCGACAACGATCTGATCGTCGATGCCGACGAAGAGATCATCGAGCTCAACAACGGGTGCGTCTGCTGCAGCGTCCGCGGCGACCTCGTCCGCATCCTCGGCGGCCTCATGAAGCGGCCGGATCGGTTCGACGGAATTCTCATCGAGACAACGGGATTGGCCGATCCCGCTCCCGTCGCGCAGACCTTCTTCATCGACGAAGACGTCCGCAGGAAGACCAAGCTCGACGCGATCGTCACGGTTGTCGACGCCATGCACTTCCTGGACGAGGTCCGCCTCGCTCATACGATGGAAGAACAGGTCGCCTTCGCCGACGTGATTATCGTGAATAAGTGCGATCTCATCCTCCCTTCTCAGCTTGTCGCGCTGGATAGGCACATCAGAAAGCTCAATCCGTATGCGCGCGTCCATCATGCCGAACGCTGCGCCATCGATCTGCGCGAGGTTCTAGACCTGGGATCGTTCGATCTGGACCGCATTCTAGAGACGGAGCCGGATTTCCTCGACGGCGACCATCATCATCACCACGACGGCGGGATCGGAAGCCTCTCGATCGGCCACCCCGGGGAAGTCGATCCCGACAAGTTCTTCCCGTGGATACAGCAGATGATCGAACGGTTCGGGCCGGATATTCTACGGATGAAGGGCATTCTCGCGCTGCGCGACGACGCGGATCGTTTCGTCGTTCAGGCGGTGCATCAGATCGTCGAAGGAATCCATCAGAGACCTTGGAAAACGGATGAGTCGCGGCAGTCGCGTCTCGTCTTCATCGGACGGCGCCTGCCGGAGGAACTGCTCAGGGACGGCTTCCAAAAATGCTGCCTTTAAAATCTTCTTTTGAGGACGGCTCCAGCGGACGGGCTTCCATAGGGGAGCGGAAACTGAGCGCCTGCGTGACGTCGATCGAACTGCTGGACGGCGAGCCGGTCGCCACTTTGGGCGATGGGAGGATCGTCTTTCTCGGCCAGAGAAGGACCGTTGAAGCGCACGCAGGGGCGATCCTGTGCGCCGCCCCCGCGACCGAAGAATCCGGTCTCCTGTCCGGCGGCGATGATGGCCGACTTCGTCTGACGAGGCAGGATGGTACGGAAACGCTCTTCCAAGGGTCGAAATGGATCGACGCCGTCGCCTCGCGCCGCGCGGGAGCCTACGCCTTTGCGCATGGCCGCGTCCTGACGATCGTCGAGGCGACCGGCGCAAGACGTTCCCTGCAGATGATGGGCAGTGTGCATGCCATCGTCGCCACGGAGCTCGGCTGCGCGGTGGCGCATCGCGACGGGGTGACGCTGGTCGGCGCCGTGGAAGATGCAATACTCACGGAGGAGTTTTTGCCCTCGGTGGGCGGCCATGTCGCTATATCGGCGAGCCCGGATGGACGGTTTCTCGTTACGGCCGCGCTCGACAGCAGCCTGAATTGTTGGCGTCTCTCCGACCGCGCACCCAGCAAGATGGGCGGATACTCGGCGAAGCCTAACTCGATGGCTTGGGCGGACGGCGGGAAGTGGCTTGCGACTTCCGGCGAGACGAGACTAATCGTTTGGCCCATGTCGGCCAGAGGAGGGCTTGGTGGAAAGGCGCCGGTCATGTTGGCGCCAAGCCGTTCCCTCGTCAGCACCGTGGCGTGTCATCCCTCCGCGGATCTCATTGCCGCCGGCTACCGCGACGGCAGCGTGGTGCTCGCACGGCGTAAGGTGCGCATTGTCCGTCCGGTCCGGGGGCCCACCAACGACGAGATCACCGCGTTGAGATTCGATGCCGAGGGCGAGCGCCTGATCTATGGATCCGCAGGCGGCGCCGTCGGTTCGGCGCATTTGAGGAACATGTTATGAAACCGAACCTATTTCTCTCGCCGCGCAGGACGAAGTCGGGCTATCGCGAGGCCGTCGCTTGGATCAAGGCCGAGACGCGGTCTGCGCTGCGTCTTGACGATGACACGACGGTTTCCGTGAGTGAGCTCTCCTGCAGCGACCCCGGCTGCCCCGACGTGGAGACGGTCATCGCCGTGTTTCGGCCTGACAGAAAGCCCCAGATATCCCGGGTTCACAAGACGATCACCGAGGTCACGTCGACCGATCTCAGCAATGCAATCGATGCATTACGGTTTCCAGCACCTGATTGACATCGGATGACCGGCGATCACCGTCGGCTGGGCAATGATCTGCTCGCCTTGAAAGCCGAATAGCAGCACCAGCGTCGCCAGTAGCGGCACCGGTTGAAGGCGGCCGATGGTGCGATCTATTGGCCAAACATTATCACCGTCTTCTCAGTTGCGCGGTGCTGGTTTCCCTGTGGATCACCCGTGGGCCAAGACACTCGCATGTTGCTTCGCATCCTTATGGTTGCGCACTCCCGACCTAATAGGTCGTGCGCGCTGATGGCGCCTGCGAGATGAAAGAAATATCGTGTCATGTGCCATCAATCGGCACAATCAATCGTTGTTCCTGGAATTTCGCAGGTCTGCAATCAATAATGGGTGGGCTCATTGGCTGAATTTCGGAGAAAGCCGCATGCCTCGCAAGCCCTACGAAGCCGACCAGTCTCTTCCGGGTCAAAGACCGGATTCCCTATCGAAATGCAGCGGGACGGCATCCTCGGCGGGAGGCCTACGCCACTGAGGCCTCCTAAAGAGCCAGATCACCCTGCGTCCACCTAGCCTTAGGGAACTTTTTGGCTCTAGGAACCGGCGGGGCTGCGATCTAGTGATTTCACCTGCTAACTTTAAGACGCACAAAGATGGGGAAACCATGTTTCGCATCATCTACATCTGCACTGCCGCGCAGGAATTCCCGCCGCTCCTTCTGATTGACCTGCTAGCGCGGCTCGGTCAAACAATCGGCCCGCCGACGTGACCGGCATGCTGGTTTTCTCCAATGACGTGTTCCTTCAAGCGCTCGCGCGAGGTTGTTAAAACCTTTGATCGGATATCCGCGGATACCGATTGTTCCCGGACTGGGTGATGGGCTTCCATGCGCCTGATCTGACCAGGCCGCTGCAAAGGGCACGTCGCCGTAAACAGCCGTATTAAGTTGGACCAGTTTGACTAGGTTTCGGCCTCGGACTTTCTGATAGTGCAGTAGAAGCCAGACGACCTTTTAATCGCCAATATATCCGAGCGGCCTGCCGTGGATTCAAAACCCGTAAGAGCGAACTTTGCTAGGGGCCGATCTCCGTAAGAAACAGATGCCAGGTAAACCCCAGGTTTGGAGTATACGCGTGACCGGCCACCTGGCAGCCCATGCCGCCGACAGAGTACCAGTCGTTCTTCATGGGAAGCTTGTCACCCTGCTTGATTTTGCCATTGGGCAAGCATTCGACGGCTCCATTTTTGCGAACGATCACGCATAGCAATTCGTTTGTCTCTTCGCGCTCAGGCAGTTCCATTCAACTTCTCCCAGAATTGTTCGCCTGCTCTGATAGGTGGGAGCCGAGTCGAACGGCTATGTAACCATCGAGTTGGTAGCCAGTCGAGATCGGTGAGCGTTTTGTGCAGTCGACGCTCTTAAGCATCCCGTAGATTCATCCGATCGAGAGTGAACCGCCGACCAGTCGCCATCGCGATGCTCGGATTTTCGGTTTAGAGCGCTACAAGCCGGAAATACGGGGCAAATCCTACGAGCGATCCTCGTGTAAGGTGAGTGGGGATGCAAGCTATCGCGCTGTTCCAGGATCGCGGCGGCCACTCGGCTCCAGATTGTAGAGCTCTCGGAGCTTCCTTTGTGTGGCTTCGATGGCATGGATGGTGCTCGTCAGATTCAGTGGCGATGCTTCGACATCTGTGTCGTTGGGCCTTCGCAGCGCGGCGATTTTCCAGTTGGTTTCAAATCGCGGGTCGTAGATGAAATCGATCTCTACGCCTGTCACATTTTCGCAGCCATACAGGGCGCGAATTTCGACCAATGCCGCATGCTCAAGGGCATATTTGGACACCAAGGACTTACGCATCTCGGTTCTCCCGCTAAGGACCAGGATGTTAAACGCGGCCAGCACTGGCGCCATCCCGTTCCGATCGGCACCGCGTTTATTAAGCAATGATTCCATCAGCGGGAAACGTGCGCAGAAACTCATACATCACATCCTCTCAGACTCCTCATGCACAGCTCAAGCGTCTCGTGAAATAAATACCGTGAAATGTCGCCCATCGACCCAAAGGGCGGAACGAATAAAGGAGACTGGACTTTTCGCAATACAGTTGTGGCCTGTTCGTGCCCACCGGAGGTGGGAATGCCGACAGTCCTCGTGGTCGAAGATGAAACCCTTATCCGGGATTTGGTCAGCGAAGAGCTAAGCGACGCAGGATTTGAGGTACTGCAGGTCGGCAACGCCAGCCAAGCTATAGCCGTGCTGGAGGCCCGTCAGGACATCCACCTCCTGTTCACTGACATCGACATGCCCGGTTCGATGGATGGCCTGAAGCTAGCTGCTGCAGTGCGGGACAGGTGGCCACCCGTCCACATCATCATCACGACCGGTAAGGCAAGGCCGATGACCATTCCAGCCAATGCGCTGTTCATCCCCAAGCCCTACCTTACCAGAGCCTTGGTGTCCGCGATGCGGACATTCGACAACATGCGCTGATTACTTCGGCGGCGTAGATCGCCGCCACGCGTCGTTTAAGACGATTGTTTCGAAACCGAGATCGGAAAGACTGATGATCATGCGGACAGCAATTCTTTGCGCCTTCATCGCGGTTAGCGGTATCACGGCGGCTTCGGCAGAGTGCGAGATTGGTGATGCCAAGCTAGAAGAAGCGGTCCAGCAAAATCCCCGTTTTCGTGGCCCTACTAACAGCCAGTATGTGCGCGATCTCCGCAATCTGCGGGACGCCGCATTGACGCTTCGATCTTACGGACGTCACGAGGATTGCGAGCGGCTTCTTGCAAATATCCGCGAACTGATTGCAGGCCCGCCGATGGGACTGCTGGGCGACAACGACGAGGAGGAAGCGGACAAGCAGAATGCCGCGAGTGAGCCGAAGGTGAAGCGCGGGGCTGCTACCGGTACTCGCAACAAAAAAGATGCGAAGCCCCTTCTGCGGATAGACGAACTTGCGCCGGGGTTAAGGACTGACGAAATGATTGGCTCGGAGGTCCGCAGTTCCGACGACAAGATCGTCGGCGAAGTGAGGAACATTGTATTTGGCACAAAAGACGGTCGCGATTATGCGGTCGTGGCTTCCGGCGGATTTTTTACGACCGGAAAGGACAGTATCGTCGTCCCGGTTCGGTCACTGATGATTTCGCAGGACCGCGGCAGCTTCTATCTTTCAATCACTAAGGAGGCCATGAAAGCCGTGCCGCTTATGCCTGATCCTGACTACAACTGGTTGTCCGATCCGACGTGGCGCACGCGCAACGATGCCCTCTTCCAAAAGCACTGAAGTTTTGATGAATGGGTAAATCCTACGCCTCTCGGCTATCACGGGGCTTGAAATAGACAGTAGCTACAATTTTCCCGTGAACTGAGTTCAGGAAGCAGGCATTCGGTCCGCCACACTCCATCAGACAGGCGGCCCAATGCGAGATAAACTCTGGCACCAGACCGCCGACCGGACGTGAGTGCGGAAAATCTTCCGCCCGATTTCACATGAATGCCGCCTACGCTCAGTCCTCAAGAATAGATTTTGTAGCGACAAACACCTGTTCCGCAGTGCCTTTGATCGTTCCTTTTGCCCATGCTTGGAATACCGTCACGTAGGCAGTCTTGTGGGCGACCTCGTCAGCAGAGAAATAGATTTCGTCGGTGGCGGTGTCCAGAACGAGAGCACCGGTATCGATGCAAATCTCCTCGATTAGAACGAGTCGTTCTTCGTGCTCGGCCAGGTGGCGCTGAACAATACTCATTAAAACTCCAGACAACGCCCGCAGGCAGTTCATTCACTGACGGATGCAGCGAAAGCCGCGACATATCCTATGCGACGTAGCGCGCAGGGGGCCGATCTGTCTCGCCATCGAGCCAGTCTTGTTCGGTGGCCAAATCCAACCACGCTTTTTCCATTCGTCTGTAGCGTGCGATCGCCGGGCGGCTGGTCGCTGCATCGGCTAGCTGGGAGCAATTCGTGGCGTTCTCACGGAAGGTGTCTGCAAGCTTCATTTCATCCTCCTATAACTCGTCGTTCTTCGGGTCACAGCGTTCTTACTTGCCGCGCTCAATGTCGCGGGCCTGCTGTTCCAATTCGTCCGTCAGCTGGAGAATGTTTCGCTGGACCTCCGGGTCGGAAACCAAACGCGCCATAGCGCGATACTTTTCGACCTTCTCGCGCAGTCCCTGACAGTACGCCTCGTATGCATTGCATTTCCCTCCGCGGAATCAATACGCTAAAGGGTGCAAATAGTTCTGTTTCGGGTGCTGCAACTAAGCCTGGCTTTTAGTTTTTGGGTGTTCTGGTTCGATAGGCGGTAGCTGCATCGGCGGCATTGCAGATCGCAGGGATGCTTTTTGCACTTCATCAGCCAGGCGCATCAGTTGATCATGCAGCCGGGCATACATTGCGCGTTTGGTAGGATCTGTTGCGAGATCCCGCACCAGACCCGCCTCTGTAGCATCTATCCGCAGTTTTTCGATCGAAGCCAGAAAATCTTTCATGAGACGCGACGCTCCTTGCTTATGAAGGCGGGAGCGCTACAGGCGGTCTCGTCACCGATATATGCCACAGACGTGCGGTGATCATGGACAACGAACTGCTTCGATGTCGGTTCCAATCGATTAACTCCAATTGAGCTGCTGTTTGCTAGATGGCTGTCTTTCAGGGCGTCCAATCGGAACGCGACCCTATTTGCATTAGATCGATCAAGAAGCGAACGAAAAGGCCGGCATTCGCTTATCGTGTGGGTCCTCCGATTTGTAGAATGAAATGATGTTTCTGGCAGAAAGACAACGAGTTAATCGACCGCGTGGAGAGTCAACCAATCCCTATTTTACGGCGGCAATCGTCGGCGCAGCGGGCCTAGCGGCTTCCGCTATTATCAATCGCTTCCTCGCAAAGAAGGCGGAGCGCGACAACCCACCAACTGGCAGGTTCATCAACGTCGACGGCGTCGATCTGCACTATATCGAGCGCGGCGTCGGACCAGCTGTCGTACTGCTGCACGGCAATGGGAGCATGATCCAAGACTTTGACTCGAGTGGATTGATCAACGCGGTCGCCCGCGATCATCGGGTCGTAGTATTTGATCGACCAGGCTTTGGTCACACCAACAGGCCTCGAAACGCGGTGAAGTGGGGTCCGAACGAGCAGGCCGATCTGATTAAAATCGCTCTCGAAGGCCTCGGCATTCAGAACGCAATTATTGTTGGCCATTCGTGGGGAGCCTCAGTCGCGGTCGCAATGGGATTACGCCATCCTGCGTCGGTACATGCGCTTGTGCTCGTGTCCGGCTATTATTACCCGAGCTTTCGTCCGGATTTTGCCGCGATGTCTGCGCCTGCTGTACCTGTCATCGGTAATCTGATGAGTGTGACCGTATCGCCGATAGTCAGTCGGTTAATGTGGCCAGCACTCGTCGCCAAGCTGTTCGGCCCGGCTGCAGTGCCAGCCAAATTTAGGCGGTTTCCGAAAGAGATGGCAATTCGCCCTTCGCAAATCCACGCTGCGGCCGAAGAATCTGGTTTGCTCGTGCTCAATGCTGCCCGCTCCGAGGGTCATTATAAAGAGCTGTTGATGCCTGTGACCATTATCGTAGGCCAGAATGATCGTCTCATCGATCCAGTCTCACAGTCTGGACGTTTACATCAGGATGTCGCGCAAAGCAGGTTTCACTCGATCCCGGAGACCGGGCACATGGTGCACCAGACGGCAACTCAATCTGTCGTCGATGCGATTGGTGAGGTCAGCACCCCAGCCTCTGCCGTCAACACGTAAAACAACTGACGGCGGGATCTGGAAGATCGGTTTGGGACTACGTCCCATATCAGCACCGTCACAGGAGGACGATAAGCGCTGCTAATGCAATCAAACCCGCGATAACCGCCAGCATTAATATTAGAAAGAACTTTAACATACAGAACAACAAGGCGATAACGACGAAGTTGCACGCGTGGTCGCCGATTTGCAAGCGGTGAATGTTTCCCCTACAGGCCGGGAAACTGTTAGCTTAAGTACGCAACCACGTAGGAGATCCGCCGTGCCTAAAACTCCTGGTAAAGCGCACGCGATGGATTTCGAACAGCTTCTTGAAGCAATCGCCGCAGCAGGCGTGACCTTGTGGACCTGGAATGTTGACTCCGATGAACTCACGATGGATGACGCAGCATTTGACCTTTGGGGCGTCCCAAGGAGCGACAGCGTAACTTTCGAAGATCTTTCAGCTCATATACACCCTGCGGACCGAGACCGCGTCAGGGCGGCTTTTGCCGCCACACGGGGGATTGTTGGACCCTATGAAATTGATTTCCGTATCATCATAGAGGAAGAAATCAGGTGGATCTCCGCCCGGGGGAAGGGCGACGACGCAGGCATTAGAGATCGCGTAATGTCTGGAATTTTTATCGATGTCACCGGACGTAAGCAGGCCGAGGAGGGGCATGAACTACTCGCCGGAGAAATGAGTCACCGAGTTAAAAACCTGCTGGCGATTGCGTCGGGCCTGACGGCGATCACGTCACGGTCGACGACAACGAGCGTCGAAATGGCGAAAGAGTTGACCCAGCGGTTATCCGCCCTTGGACGAGCCCACGATCTTATCCGTCCAATTCCAGGGCATGAAGGCAAAGCAGCTTTGCTCGGCGACTTGTTAACTGTGCTGTTAGCACCCTATGACGACCTCGGTGCATTCAGCGGACGAATTCGCGTGTCGGTACCACGTATGGGCGTCGGAGAAGCGTCCGCGACAACACTGGCCATGGTCGTGCATGAACTTGCTACCAATTCACTGAAGTACGGTGCGTTGTCTGCCCCGACGGGAACGCTTGACGTCGCATGTTCAAGCCCCGACAGCGAAGTCATCATCGTCTGGACGGAGCGTGGCGGACCTACTGTCTCCCCGCCAGTTGGGGCTGGCGGCTTTGGAAGCAAACTCGTTGCGCGAAGCATGACATCTCAGCTTGGTGGATCGATAGACCGTCAGTGGCAGGAAGAGGGAGTCGTTGTAACAATAAAGATGGATAGAGAGAGGCTCGCTACGTGACCAAGCGTGTAAGGCATATTGCGATTATCGTCAGCGTCGGTGTGCGTACCAATGACCGTACCCAATCGACCGGGTTTGACGAAGCCTATATGTGCATCCACAGAGCGTAAGACTCCGACCATTCCAAGGTGCTATTGAAGGGCGGCCAGTAACGATCGCCCTTTACGCTGCGTGCTGCTCGTCGCAGTAAAGGAACACAAGCATTAGCGCCGTTCAGCCTCAGTTCACTAGAGTTTCAATCCCGCAGTTCTTTTGGAAGAAGCGAACGAGATCGCCTGCAATTTCCTGGAGCGGTCGGGAGGCCTGGAACGTTTCGATTGCCGCGCTTACCATGCTTTCTGTCGCGTCAAGCCAGAAAGTCGCGACGTTCGCCCGTGATGGCCATCTCACACTCGGCGTATACGTCACACAATTCGGTGATCTTCTTTAGTTCTGTCCGTCGTCGGGCTTCTTGCTCTGCCCACCCGAACTGTTGCCTTCCTCTTCATCCTGCGCCTTTGAGCTGTGAGGTCCGGTGCACGCTCGATGTCCTCGGGGGGCTCTTCGTTACGACTGTGAAGCTCGATCCCATGTCCGTTCTTCGGGGTCTTGGGCATGGTGTTTTCCTTCTTCAGTCTGCAGGCAGGAACGAGCAGAATCCTAAGGCTATAAAGTCCGAGGAAACGACCCATAAGAATTGCACGTCGAAGACTATTGGCCATGATCAACTAGGACTCGGTTGCAACTCTGCGAGATTTTGGAGCGGTTTTGCTGGAGGCAGCTGAGGATCACAAGGTCGCCCTGATCGAGGACAGCAGCGCAGTATTTTTTCACGTCAGGTGCACAAGCTTGCCGCTCCTGTTCGGTTCCTCCCTGCTGCGCGAGAGCATGTCCGGAGAAGATAACAATTGTCGTCAGAGCCGCGGTAAATAATCTGAGCATGTTGGTCCTTTGGTTGCCGGTTCAAGCGATAGGATCGCAGGTTGTTCCCGACCAGAACCACATGCGGGAAGCAAGCCGGCATTTGTCTAGATAATCAGATCGCGAACGGAACAGGTTCATCTTCGGTCAGTTAGAAGCGCCCTGTCACTGACTAGTGAGGAAAACAAAGAGCGCTGCCTATACGGCAGCTAACACTGAAATGGCCCGCTAAGCGGGCCATTTCTTCAAGTGCGGTGAATCCGGCGCGCGTTCACGGCGGTTCATTGAGTCGGGAACTTCGCGAAGGCGGAAGTATTGCTCTTTGGCTCGCGGCCAACTTGGACAACGGCGCCAAACTCAACATGTCAGGAAATAGAATGATCCTCCCAACGGATACCATCGTTGCTGTTGCCGACGGTGAAAAGTTGAACCTTTTCCGCAATGTCGGCACCGAAACCGAAATGAGCTTGGTCGCTGCTCCCGGTGAGGAGGTCGAGTCGGTCAGCGGCAGTGGTGGACAGAATAGCAGCTCCGCCAACCCTGATCAGAGTCGGGCGGAAGAAGACGGTTTTGCATCTGGGATCATCGAAATGCTGAATGCTCAGGTGCTAACAAATAAGTTCAGCAATATCGTGATCATCGCCGCGCCGAAGACGCTTGGTGAGATGCGCAAACATTACCACAAAAAGCTCGATGAGGCTCTGGTCGGCGAAATCGCGAAGGACCTGACTGGTCACTCGATAGCGGATATCGAGAAGACGATACTTGCTGCGTAGCTTTTGATCCTCGACCAGCCACTTGGACCAGGCACCTTATCTGGCGAGTTCCAGGAATTGCGAAGGATGAGCCCGATCGGCGGGGAACTCTCCGTTGAAATCCGCGTTCGCAATCCGCCGCCGGATACGGCAGGTATCGATAACAGGAGGATGCGATGGGTCTGTTCACTAAAGACATTAAGACCATGGAAGACATGTTTCTTCACGGCTTGCGGCCAACACCAAACTGAATACCATCGCGCTTCGTAAGGGCGTCAACAAGAAGGCGGTGGCCTGAAGACGCCACCGATCGTCGGTCGCGACGGTGACACTGCAAAATCCCGTGACGCCAGATGGCGGGCACTTCGTGAAGGGCCGCCTCTGGCGCTTGTCTCCGGCTAGGGAATCACTGATTGAATTTGCAGCCGCCAGAGTGATCGCTCGGGCGGCTTTTTGCATTTAGTGAACTGTTGGCCTTATGGATGGTCCGCTAATCGGCGGCGTCTATCCTCTCGTGCAGTCTGACCCACGGCACGGATACGTATCGGCGCTCTCGGCAACGGTGTTCGCGACATCTTCGGCGGGGGACTGTCGTCCTCATCAAGTGAGCTGAGCGCTAAGAGAATATCGCCGATCCTGACCGTCCCATTGGAGCCGGGGATCTGGCGTAACCATGGCTTCCCCTCCACCGTAAAAGCATCTGATGCCCAAGCCGCAAGAACGCATCGCTTTTGCAGAGTGTCTAAGAAGGGATTCGCGAGAACTTCCCGCGGATGCGTGAAGGTGCTGGCGAGGAGGGAATTTGCGTGGATTCCATTCATCGACATGGCAGATGTCGTCATGTGGGCCTCCTAACTCCTTTCGTTTAAAGGCGACAATCGATGCAGATTTCTACAATCCTCGGTCAAGAGGGGAACCAAAAATTTTTGCGATCTTGCATCGCTTCTACCCGCTGAACTCGCTCTAAAAGCCGCGGCCGTGCAACAGAGTAGGCCTGCGAGTGGGGCTTCGTATATATACCCCGCATCGTTGTAAACTTCCCAAGCGTCTAGTGATTAGCGCGCAAAAGGACGTTCCATTATTTCATGAAGGCGGCCAGTTCGTCCGGCGTTCCCATCGGGAAAGCTTCTTTCAGGTAGTCCAGAAAGGCAGAAACACGAGCGCTCAGCAGCCGCCGAGAGGGATAAAGAGCCCACAGAGCGATGTCCGGTCCGCCTACGTCGCCCCACTGCACTAACGTCCCAGCAGCCAGATCATGACTTACGAGTGATATCGGAAGGCGTGCTGCGCCAACGCCCGCGCGGACCGCGTCGCGCACCATGACAATCGATGAAAGAGAGAGGACCGGATCGACCGTGATGCGCGATTTTCCTGTTGGTGTTGTTACATCCCAGGATGTCTCCCCACCTGCTCCACGCACAACAGCTGGGACAGGCGAGTCGGCGGGTCGAGCCAAACTTGAACTCGCAACGACTACCAGCCGATCGCGCAGAAAGGCTAGTCCGACGAGTCTTTCATCCGGATCTGGATTGATGCGGATGACCAGGTCGTAACCTTCTTCCACCATGTCGACGGGGCGGTCTTCGGTCGTGATCTCCAGCCGCACCTCCGGATATTTGAGCGCGAACCCAGCGGCCAGCTTGCCCATGGCAATCTGTGAAAACAGGAGGGGAGCACTAACCCGCAATTTGCCGCGCGGTTTGTCGCCGCGCGAAGCTATCGCGGCTACCGTTTCGTCTAGCTCGGTAAGCAGGGTCCCTGTCCGCTCGTAAAGTGATCGCCCCTCCTGAGTAAGCTTCAATTCTCGCCCGCCGCGCTCAAACAGGCGCAGGCCGAGGATGCTCTCCAGTTCCGCCACCCGTCGCGACAGGGTTGCCTTCGGGTGACCCGTCGCACGTGCCGCGCGGCCAAACCCGCCATGGCGGGCGACCAGGTTGAAATCGGCGAGGGCGAGTAGATCCATCTGTTCCATCTATGAGACTGTCTGTCCAAATATACTGTCTATCGGACCATATGTGAACCACTCATATTCAGGGGTGATCAACCAATAGGAGAATATCCCATGACCATCCTCGTAACTGGCGCTACCGGCAATATCGGCCGCAATGTCGTCGAACAGCTCGCAAAGCGTGGCGCCTCGGTGCGCGCCCTCGTCCGCGATCCCTCCAAGGCCAAATTTCCAGACGGTGTGGAGGTCGTCCAGGGCGACCTGCTCGACGTCGATTCCCCCCGGTCAGCCATGAAGGGCGTATCCACGCTGTTCCTACTGAACGGTGTCGTGGCCGACGAATATACCCAGGCGCTGATTGCGCTGAACGTCGCCCGCGAAGCCGGGATCGATAGGTTCGTCTACCTGTCCGTCATCCACAGCGACCGCTACGTGAACGTCCCGCACTTCGCAGGCAAGTTCGGTGTCGAGCGCATGATCGAACAGATGAAGCTCGGCGCCACCATCCTGCGCCCGGCCTACTACATGGACAACGAGATCACCATCAAGGACGTAGTCACCGGCTACGGCATCTACCCGATGCCGATCGGCGACAAGGGCCTCGCCATGATCGATGCACGCGACGTCGGTGAGGTCGCCGCGATCGAACTGATCCGCCGTGAGCAATCGCCCACGTCCCTTCCGCTCGATTATATCAATGTGGTTGGGCCCGACACGCTCACCGGCGCAGACGCAGCGGCGATCTGGTCGGATATCCTTGGGCGTACGATCACCTTCCCCGGCAACGACACCGCCCGGTTCGAGCAGAACCTGCGCCAGTTCATGCCGAGCTGGATGGCCTTCGACATGCGCCTGATGGCCGAGCGGTTTCTGACCGAAGGCATGGTCCCGGACGTCGGCGACGTCGAGCGGCTGACCGCGCTGCTCGGCCGCCCGCTCCGCTCGTATCGCGACCACGTCGCGCAGATCACGGCATAGCTCGCCGCGACGTCATTTAACAATCCAAGGAGAACTATCATGATCTATTCGACCGCCACCGTTCCGGTAAACCCGGAGGGGGAAACCAAACTTACTCGCGAAGAGGCCTGGAAGGGTCTGGAGCTCAAGGCCCGCGATGCCCGTGAATTCCTGCCGCCGGGCCTGTGCACGCGCTGCCATGTTGTCGAGGAAAGCGCGACCCACTTCGTGCGGGAGGCCACGATTGCCGGAGCAGACCTGCGGGAGATCATCGTGCTTGAGAAAGGAAGCAAGGTGACCTTTTTCCAGGCTAGTGGTCCGCGCGAAGGTGCAATTATCAATGAGTTGTTCGTGGATGAGGCCGGAGCGCTCCAGCTCCGCTTCTACTGCTACACCGGCTTACGCGGGAAGAAGCCTCATGGCCCTGAGGAACAAGCTGAGCAGGCGCAGTTCGACAGCGAAGATAAGGGCTACAAAGCCGCCCTGTTATCGACACTAAAGCGCACCCGCGAGCTACTCGCGGATGGACGGCTCTGAGAGTTCACAAAATGAAGGGGGCTGTCTTAAGAGAGGCGCCCCCTTTCGAGAAGGCACGGTCGGGCAAGTTAAATTCGCGTAACCTTCATATGAAAATGCCTCTAAGAAAGTTAGGCGAACGTTGTCTTTCAACTGGGCTGCCTATTGCTCACTCAGGTGTGGCAAGCTCAACGCCACACCATTCGACGATGAACAGTGTCATCGCAGTAGTGATGCGCTTGAGAGACGCGATACTGACGCGCTCATCAAAGCCATGAATATTTTGGGAGTAGGGGCCGTAGCATAGCGCGGGAATCTTGTCGTAGAGCGCATAAACCCTGGTATCGAGATAACCGGCAGTCATGAAGCTTTCGAGCTTCTTGCCGGTCGCCCCTAAATGAGCATCCGCGAGCACCTTTTCTGCCTCCGAGCCAGGCGGCAGTTCGTACCCTTCAGTGTGGAAGCCGTGAAAAGTCACCAACGGGGGAATGTTTGAAAGGAACGAGTCTTCCCGCGCGAATTTTGCAATTCGCTGCTCAATCTCAGCAGCTGCCTCCTTGGCACTGACGCCAGGATAGATCGAAACGCGGCAGCCGATTCGACACCATGCGGGAACGGACGACTCCCAGTCGCCGCCCTCGATCTTGCCGACGTTCAAATTAATAGGATGTTCTTCGTTTTCAAAGTTTGGACGCCCCGCTTTCCGAGCGTTCCATTCTGCTTCCAGTATGCGGAGCTCACCTATGATGCGGTAAGCCGCGTCGATCGCGTTGGCGCCCGTGCCCATCTCACGGACGTGGACGGGTAGACCCCGCACCTCCACCTGAAACCACACAACACCTACGTTCGCGCGTACCAGCTTCTCATCTTCTGGTTCTGGAATGAGAACGGCGTCGGCTTTGTAGCCGCGAAGATGCGTCATCAATGCGCCGTTACCCGTCGATTCTTCCTCGACGACGGATTGAATATAGACGGTCGCAGCCGGCTGCAGCCCGATCCTGCGCAGCGCATCGAGAGCGTAAAGGTTCGCCGCATGGCCCGCCTTCATGTCTGCGCCACCTCGGCCATAGAGCCAGTCGCCCTCAATCACCGGTTCGAAAGGTGGATGGGTCCACAGGCTCTCTGGTCCCGGAGGGACGACGTCAACGTGGGCCTGCAAGATGAGGGACCGACCGGCTTCGTCGCGGGGGCGATGTGTTCCAACAACGATCGGGGCGCGTGAATGATCGTCTGAGAACGGGGAGCCGCCGGGATGCCGCTCGATGGCTCCCCGGTCCATGTCGAAGCGCTCCATCGCGTATCCGCGATTACGCAACTCATTGAAAACGCGGTCCTGAATAATGAATTCGTCGCCGCGCACGGATTGCAGCCTGATGAGATCCTGCGTGTAGGCGATCTGCTCGGCAAATCCGTGTTCGACCGAAGCAATCAGTTTTTTGCGGAGCGTATCGTCGAGAGCCATGGCTGCCATCCGGTGCGAGACGCAGCATCTTTGTGCCGGGCCCTTGTCCGTGTCAACTGATGATGTATGGTGTCACACCATGACACAGAACCAACTTGCCGGATGGCTGCCAGCAACGATCGCAGACAAGCCAGGCGTTCCCATCGTAAGAGCACTGGACCGGGGCATCGCGCTCCTCAAGGCCTTCCATATCGCACGACCTCGTCAAACCTTGACCGAACTGTCGGCGGCGGCCGATTTGGACAAAGGGACTGCGCGACGACTGCTGCACACGCTTCAATGCAGCGGGTTGATTGATCACGATCCCTCAAGCGGTCTGTATTCGCTCGGTGTTGGCGTGCTTGAGCTCGCATCCTCCGTGGAAAAGGGGAGGGAGCTGCGAGAGATTGCAGCGCCCTTACTGAGCGAGCTCAGCGAGTCAACTGGAACCACCGCCTATCTCTGGGTTCATCATGAGGGCAGCGCCATCTGTGTCGAGCGCGTGCGAGCCTCAATTCCAAATGTCGATGCCGCCTGGTTCACTGTCGGATCAAGGGCGCCGCTTAACTGCGGGGCAGGGCCCCGCGCGTTGTTGAGCTTTATCTCAACGGAGGAGCGAGCCGTCGCACTTTCGCTTGAGCTTGCGAAACGCACGCCGAAAAGCCAGACCAACATCAAAACCCTGAATGCCGAGGCCGTGCGAATTCAAAAGCAAGGCTGGGAGCTGGCCGTTGATGATTTCGTTGTAGGCCTGGCGGCATTGGGCGTGCCTGTCTTCGATCGCCAGGGACATCTAGCCGGAAGCATCAGCATCACGACATTGACTGCGCAGCTGGTCGAAGGTGCAAAGCCACGTCACCTTGACCTCATCAAGAAGGTCAGTGCTGAGATTGGCGCGAAGCTTTTTAGCCGCGACGCACGATGACCGACCGAGATAGCCCTTTAGTAAAGCTGAGTGAGGATCGAATGAACAGCGTTGAACTTGCACAAGCCTTGGTGCGATTTGATTCCCTCAACCCGCCCGGCAGAGAAAAGGATTGCGCAGGTTATATTGCCGATTTGCTGCGGGATGCCGGCCTTGCCGTTACAGCTTACGAGTTCGCGCCGGAACGCCCGTCGATCGTCGCCAGGTTGTCTGGCACGGAGGCACTAAAGCCACTTGTCTTCACAGGCCACATTGATGTGGTGCCGCTTGGAGAAAAGCCGTGGTCGGCACCGCCGTTCGCGGCGGAAATCCGTGAGGGCAAGCTCATCGGGCGCGGAGCCAGCGATATGAAAGCTGGCGTCGCGGCTTTCATTGTTGCTGCAGTCGAAGCGGCCAAAAAAGGCCGTTTGAAACGCGGCATCACGCTGGTCATCACCGCAGGTGAGGAGACGGGGTGCGAAGGAGCGTTCCACCTTGCACGCGAGGGTGCCCTTGGGGGCGCAGAGCTATTGATCGTTGCGGAGCCGACGTCGAATCTTCCTATCATTGCGCATAAAGGCTCGATCAGGCTGAGAATCACGGCCACAGGAAAGACAGCGCATTCTTCGATGCCTGAGCTGGGCGAAAACGCTGTGTATAAGGTTGCGAGCTGGGTCGGACTTATCGAAGCTCTGAAGTTTCCTGAGCACGAACACCCGTTGCTAGGGAGAACGACCGCCTCGGTCACCACGATCTTCGGCGGTCAAAACATCAACTCCGTTCCTGATTCGGCAGGCTTTACGGTCGATTTCCGCACAGTGCCAGCACATGATCACCAGGTGCTTATTGCTGACATCCAAGAGCGATTGGGAGCTGAAGCATCGATACAGCTGGTCACCGATTTCAAAGGGTTCGCGACTGCACCCGACGAGCCTGCGATTGAACCATTGATGGACATCCTGGCCGCTCGACTGGGCGCTCCCGCTGTGCCGGCCGGCGCTCCTTACTTCACAGATGCCTCTGCCTTGGTGCCGGGGTTTAACAATGTGCCAACCGTCGTCATCGGTCCCGGCGAAGCGGCGCAATGCCACCAAACCGATGAGTTCTGCTACGTCGAGCGAATTGATGAGGCATTCCACATCTACACTCAGCTTATAGATCGTATCTGCAGGTGAATCTTGTGTGGGGAGGTAATGGCCTCTCAAGCCGGCACCCCGCCTTGAGGCGCGCTGCGCTTCAAGGCAATCGGAATCGCATAACATGCAGTATGGAATATTGTCCTATGCTCCAGGCGGGCAGGCAAGGCTGCATACATTGTTGCTGGCTCAGAACCGCCGACGGTAGCTCGGACAGAACGCAAACGATAGGCGTGTCCGCTTCGCGCCCACAGCGGCCAATTATTTATCAAACCGGCGGCCGCCTGATCGGAGTACTTACCGCGCTCGTTGGCTTCCGCATCTGCCGCCGACATTTCTAACGAGCGAGCGGCTAATTCGTCTTTCGATCAGCGAAGATTGTAAAGGCACCCCCCCTGCTAACCCCGACACGACTTATTCAGTTGTTGTTATGTCCCTGGGACTGATCCGCGCCACAACTTCCGCTGGCGAAAGTCATGCGCTTCCTGTGTCATCCAGCGGACCGACGAAAAATAGAACATGCACTACTCTCACCGACCGGGGCGATCAAATCGGCTGCCGTGACTGAGCGCCCGCAATGCTCGCCACCCCCCATAGAGTAGCGTCATGACCGATTACAGAGCCTACATCGTCGGACACGACGGCCACTTCAAGACATTTGAGTCCATCATCGCTGAGGATGACGAGGAGGCCATCGCAATGGCTAAAAAGCTTGTCGATGGTCACGATGTCGAAGTTTGGCATCTCGACCGAAGATCATCGTCCTCGCTCGCAAAGAACCGCGAACTGTGTGAAACGCTCAATGTCTTTAGTACTGCATTGGAGATAGTGCTTGGCTGGGAAATGCAAGGAAGAACTTTATCGACGGCTTGCCCAGTCTCGACGGTTAGTGGCTGGAGTAAATGATCCCGCCACGGCGGAACGCCTTCACGCTCTCGTCCATGAACTGGAATGAATAGCGCTCGCAGCCTTAGATTCAACAAGGGTTTGCTAGGTGAGAAATGTCAGCCGCAACATTCGACGACGAAGGAGCTTCAGATTATGCTGCGCTCCTGGCTACTTGCTTCCCTTCGATTTGCCGTGACGCTGCAGAGCGAAGACAAGCTGGTGTTCCTTGCGGTGGCTGCTGAGCTTAACCGACAAGGATCGAGCGGACCAAGTTTCGAACAGTGCTTCAACTTCTTCCAGCGAACCAGCGTTGCAATTTGCCTGGCGGTGGTCAGCGAAGCCGATGAACATCGCACAGTCGTTCTGCAGAGCATCTGGCGCGGATTTCCGATGAGCGTCTCCGATCCGCCTTTGCGGCAGCGGTCAACATTGAATTTTCGATGGAAAGAACAGGCAAATCGCGCAAACTTAAGGCAAGCAACCTATGGAAAGGCCTGCGCCCACGTTTGCCGGCCGGGCCAGTGGAAGACCATGTGCGCCTCGGTCGTCAGGGCCAGCTTGGATCAGGCACTTTAGCCTCCCTTTGAATGCTGTAAGCACGCTGACCTACTCGTGCCTATACGGAAAACCTCGCAAAAAAACGGTCCGAAAAGTGCTGCAAAAAGCGGCGTAAATCGCAACTTGCCGCTTATACGGAAAATATGAGTTTGTGAAATGGCTCCGCCAATTTATAGCAGGCCTTCATTGCCCCCCGGTGTTCCATAACATCCGAATAGCGAATGTCCGCCGTTGGCCGTAACGTTGTCGTGCGCATCAAAACAAGCTCGCAAAATCCCATGTCTACCGACAACAGTGTCTTCATGGTGCTCAGTACTGCATCGCGGTCTAGTAACGACGCCCATAAAACTCTGAAGGGGCGGCAAAAGCGCGCACAATTCATGAATTCATTAGATAGGTCCATGCAGTTTGAAAGGCGTTATCGGCCCCGTCGGTTGCAACTAAACTAGTCTGGAATACTTCCATTGTGGCGATCGTGACGTCGCCTGAGGGAAATCCGTTCAAGGCGGCCGTAACGCCGCTGCAGAAGGAGCCATATCATGGACAGACCGGCCCATCTCAACATCTCCAGCCGCGATCTCCTGATCGTCGCCGGCGCCTCCGTCGCAGCCAGTGCCACATCCCGTCCCGCGGAGGCGCAGCAGAGCTTCCCCTCCCCAGCCACCCCTGCCCCGGTAGCGGCTAATGTCACCATGAGGGTGAATGGATCGGCCCAAACCCTGGAGCTCGACACCCGTACGTCGCTGCTGGAGGCTCTCCGTGAGCATATGCATCTCATCGGCACCAAGAAGGGGTGCGACCATGGCCAGTGCGGCGCTTGCACGGTGATTGTCGACGGCCAGCGCATCAATTCCTGTCTGACGCTCGCCGTGATGCACGAAGGTAGCGTGCTGCCACACTACGAAAAAATGGACCACGACGAGTTTGGATCGCCGTCGAATGCAACAGCGGCGCGAAGTTGGTCGGCAAGAGCTTGCAAAAGAAGTTCTTGATCGTTTGCGGCAAAGGCCGGGTTTCGAAACCGTATCCGACGTCAGCATCTCTGAGATCAACGATCCCGAAGCTAGCAGTAACTGGCGCGCATCCGTCCTTGAAAAGCATCGCAACGATGCTCTCGACATCAAGCGGGCGGTCGAGCAGATTCAGGGCGAATTGCGTCCATTATACAGACTTCGGCCAGAGTCCGCTTAACGGCCGTCGCACAAACCGGGACCGCGCGGAGCTGGTGGCAATCGATCCCGATACCATCGTAATCTTAGCGCGACGCGCGCAGTCCTGCGATTCTAAGTCATTGGTGGGTCGGTACAGGGCAACGCCGCGCGTCGACAACGAGCCCAGGCGAGAATGGAATGCGCTCCGACTTCAGCGGGTAGCCGACTTAGATGCTAAGGTGGGTAGGGCTGCGAAAGGCGCGGTTTGAGAAAATTGCCGCTTACGGCACGCCATGGCGATGTCTGCGATAAGCACCAGCGACGACATCGAGTGGCTTTTTCTGCTTAATAATCGAGATCCGATAGAAACGTCGTACTTACGATCTCTAGCTTCTTTGACCGCCAATACTCGAACATAGCAGCACGTCGGTTTTCATAAACTGTTGCAAGGTAATCGTAACACTGTACGCCAGTGTGCTCTATTCCGAAGTACTCTGAACCGCGAAGCTCTCTTCGCGATTTTGGCGATCTCCGATCTCCGCATAATAGACTGTTTGGTCATAAGCTCCTAAGACCCAGCACAACTGATGATGGGATGGAACAGTTGTCGTCGCGGCGAGCGAAGGTGTCGTGGCAAAGCAGAGCAGTAGAGCCGCAGCGCTCTGCCGTTTTTGCCAAAATCTCATACGTTTGTCATCTCACCGGGCTTGGCGCAAAGACGGCGTCTGCGCCTTTACGAGATTGGCGGCTTCACGTTGAGCGTAATCAGTCGGGGGTAGCGTCGATGCGATGACGAGTGCAAGGATAACGGCCGCTGTATAGAGCGCAACTACGGATACGGCCCACTTGCGGTGCGTACGACGGTCCTCTGACGAGAGATTTTGTAGAAAGCGCTTCATGGAATTCCTCCACGGCTTGCCATGGTTATAGCAAGCGTTTGGAGGGGCCACTGTGACCGACGTCACATCTTTTGTTGTTATTTTGTGGCCTGCGCGAGACGACGTCGGAACGCCGTGTCCAGGCGAATTATACATTCGCTCGTCAACCTAGATCCGACCGGCACCGATATGACGACTTCAAGGACAGCGCCGGGCATCGAGCAAGTATAATACGTCAGCGCTTCGGTCCTGCAGCCCCTGGTGTCAGCGCCTGCATGGTTAAACGGTGGACGTCGTCTCGCATGTTGTTGAGAGCGTGGGCTCGGTGGCCAGCCTGCAAGGCTTGGTCGATGCGGCCGGCGGTCAACTCTTGCGAAGGTGACATTTGCACTTTGCTAGTACGCCATCGGAACTCCAACTCCCATCGGGCGAGGGACAGGAAAGCCTAGGTTCCACCAAGTTTCGAACACCTGGGACACGATCGTTTTCGGCCGCCGCCGATAAAACCCGATTCACCTAGTTTAGTGCTGCGTTGCGACCAGGACCAACGTCGGCTAAGAAAGAGCTTGGGTTCATGTTGGAGCTGCAGGCATTGGTGAATGCACAGCGGCTCTATGAGTGCAGGGCCGTGGTTCCAGAACGTGCATCTAGCTTTTGCGCAGCGATTACGACTTCGAGGCGATTGCGGACCTGAAGCTTTTGCATCAGGAGTGTCATGTAATGCTTCACGGTTTTTTCACTGATATGGATTGTCAGTGCAATCTCCTTGTTTGTTTTTCCATGCAACAGGAGACGGACGATCTGCTGTTCGCGCGTGCTAAGCTTGACCGCTTCCGCAGCCCGTCGGCGCAATGACGTGTCTCTCAGTGCCGCAATAACGCGGCTTGCAAAATGCTGAGTAATGTAAGTCTCACCACCAACGGAAGCCATTATAGCGTCTATGAGTTCGCGAGCGCTGCTGCCCTTTAACACGTAGCCGCTTGCGCCTGAATCAAGCGCCCGAATTGCTGGTTCAACCCCTGTTGCGGCTGTGAAGGCAATAACCTTAGTCGAAGGTTCCAAAGTGACTGTTGAAGTTATGGCCGCGTAGACGTCTCCAGGCATATTTAGGTCAACCACCATGACCTGTGGTCTTGTCGTCCTGCAGATTTCAAGCACATCGTCCGCTGAACCGCCGGTGGCCAGAATTTGAAACCCGCCTGTTCGCAGGAGCAATGAGGTAACTGCTTCGACCATCAAAGGATGGTCGTCTATCAAAGCAATGGAGATCATGTCCGGACGCCTCACAATATGGCCGAGATCTCTATGAATAAACGCGCATAAAAAATATGCACACAGACTAAGCTCTCCAAGATCAATGTGTAAATAGAAATTCTTGCGGCCAACCTCATCGCCTTTCGGGCATTGTCGGTGGCCATTTTGAGTCGACCGCTAATGCCGCGGAAAGGTGACTTTCACGCACATTGTTTCCTCGGTTCGATTTGTACTGAAGCTGCCACCCAAGGCTTCGACACGGCGGCGCAGCCCGGGCAGCCCTAGTCCGCCTATGCGCATCTTGTTCTCAAACGCAAATTGCGCACGGTTGGTGATGGTGATGGTGATGCACTGATTAGTTTCGTATGCGACTAAACGCTGCTCTTGGCCCTTTCCGTGAATGTAAGCATTATTCAGCCCCTGCTGAACTACGCGAAATACGCATACACGAAGTGCTGCGGAAGCTTCAAAAGCTATTGGGCCTACTGTGCGTTTGACCGATGTGCCTGTGATCTTCTCATGATGATCAATAGCAAAATTCAAGGTTTCGGCGATGCTAAGTCCATCGAGTTCGGGTAACACGAGGCCAACTGAGATGTCGCGCAGTTCCCGGAGAATGGTGGCTGTAAGATCTTCGACATTGGTTTTTAGCTCGCTTTCTGATCTATCAATGTCCAGCTCCGAGTGATTTTGATAATTTAGTTCGCTGAGCTTGAGAGCAAGAATGCTGACTAGTTGCACTGGACCATCATGCAGGTCTTGACCGATCTGACTCAGCAAGCGCTCGTTTGAGTGAAATACATCGTCCTTAAGCGCCTCGGAGATTTGTCGAAGCTCAACGTTCTGAATTGACAGCGCCGTGGCTTCGGTTACCCTTTTTTGAAGTTCCCGTCGCTGGTCAGTCACAATGGCGCTAGCCCGCCACACCAGGAATAGAAGAGCCAGCATCATTGGGGCAGTTACCGCGCCTACGACACCTATGGCAGCCCAGCGAAACGACTTCAATTCAGACTGCAAGCGAAGGCCGCTATTATAAATTTCACCTACGGCAATGATTTCACGTGTACCGCTTCGATAAATTGGCGCGTATATCTCTATAAGAGGCAGCTCCAGATGTCGTTCTGCTTGGTTCTCTTCCTTTCCTAAATTGGTCAGCGAGCCAAATGCGCTGCCACGAAAGGCAGTGTCCAATTGAAGCGACGGAAATTTCTGGCCAACTAGCTGTTTGTCAGTCGCAAATATCAGCGTGCCGTCCCGCAACCAGATCTTTACAGCCTTGGTGCGGTCGCCAAGTGCTATTTTCAATAATTCGTCCAGTTTTTCTGTCTGCGGCTGCGAAAGCGTCTTGGACGTAGCAAGCTCTTGGAGGGACGGGCCGAGGAGTATGTCGATTACAATTGCGCCTTCCTCCGCAGCAGTCTGCATCAGGCTGGACTCAAGCTGGCGGGAGATGAAGAAGGACAGGAGAGCCATCGAAAGGAAAATAGTAGCGGCGGCTGCGCTCAAGAACTGCCGAAGGAGTCTTGGTCGTTTGCCAAGACCGCCGGATTGCAAAAACATTCGGCCTCCATTGCGCAGCATGGTCGCGAGCTAGGCAATTTTAAATTTTCAGTTGATTGTCGGGGCTTTTACTCTGTTGGCCGTCTTTTTCAGATGGCAGGCGGAGATTAATGCTTCGAGCCGATTTCTAGCGTGCATTCTCTGCGTCAGGCGTGCCACGTGGTGCTCAACATCCGTCTTGCAAATCCGCAGAGCGTCGCTGATCTCCTCATTGGACTGATCGCGTACAAGTAATCGAATGATCTGTTCGTCGCGCATATTCAACGTTACCGCTTCCGCAGCTCTTCGACGAAGCGTTTCATTTTTTAAATAAAAGGCAGCCTGAGCCGAAAAAGCTTTCGTGATATATGTTTGGCCTTGATCAACAGCCACGATGGCACTCAGAAGGTCCGCTGTAGCGTTGAGTTTAAGTACATAACCCATCGCGCCCGCGTTTAGTGCCCGCACAGCAGGCGCTACGCCGGAGGCGGCGGTAAAAATCAGTACTTTCGTTTCGGGCGACAAGAGGGTCACAATCTTTATTGCGCTAAAAATGCTTCCTGGCAGATCGACATCAGTTATCAAAACGCGCGGCCGGCTTCTGGACGCGACACAAATTACGTCATTAGCGTTTGTCCCGGTATCTACGATTTTAACGCCCGGCGTTCGGCCGACCAGAGCGCTGACCGCCTCGATCATCAGTGGATGGCCGTCCACCACAGCAATATCCACCACTTTCATTGCTTTTGGCCTCGCTAAATAATCAACGAAGGACGATCAGCTTGTCGAGAACGCTGAGCATTGATGAGTGTCAGGCAATTTGCATGCTTAGAAAACGCGCCGTCGGGGACGTTCCGTGTATTCTGTGCCGGCACCGCCGATGTAGTTGACGTGACTTCACGGCCGGCGAGACAATGTTCGTGAAGATCGCATTAGAAAGAATGTCAGGGGACGATTGTTCCTCATTCTCTATCGTCTGGTTGCTTGTGGTCAAGTTGCTGGGTGTCGGGCAATGCCCGCCTGACTTCGCGGTGCACCAGATTCTCCCGCTGCAGCTCGGATCGCTATCAATTTACCGATCCTCAGACAAAGGTCCGATGATAGTGCGACCTTTGACTTAGCGACGCTCAGACCTTTCTCAGTTTCTCCGAAGCCGGAGCAGGCGCAACTTGTAGAGCATCTCGACCGTCAGAAAAATGGCCAGACCCGTGGCCAATGACGGCATGGCTCTAGCAACAGGAGAGCACTATGGTCTCGTACATCAGAAGCGATCTCGATTTCATCCTCGCGCAGATCAAGATCGCTGAGGACCATGCGTTGTTCGAACGGACGGGCGGTGCTCAGGGCAAACCCCTGTTCGGACCGACCGGGTCCATACCGACCTACAATCTTAGTTGGGGCCTGCGCACGGTCGATGGCACATACAATAACTTGCTGAATCCGGAACTGGGCGCCGCAGACAATGAATTTCCCGAGGGGCTGGGCACCCAATTCCGCACCATCATGGTCGATCCCGACGGGCCGGGGCCCGCGCCGATGGTGCCCATCACCTATACGCCGGGTGTCGATAATGACGGCCCCGGATCCGCCGGTCCCGGCGATGTGTTCGATCCCTATGTCCGAACGATCTCCAACCTGATCGTGGATCAGACGCTGGGCAACCCGTCGGCCATTTTGACCGGGCTGCAGCGCGCCGGGATCGTGGCGCCGGCCGACCAGATGGCTGTCACGGCGCAAATTTCGGCGGCTTACGCGCCGCTCGCTGATGAGTTCAAGGCTGTGTCCGACGCCGAACGGGCGGACGCGGAAGCGCAGGCTGCATTATCCGCCAGCCCGGGCAATCCGGATCTTCAAGCTGCCGCGGCAGCCACCGCGGCGGCCTTGTCGGCAGCACAGGCGGCGCTGGATACTGTTGATGATGACCTGATGGCGCTGCTCACCGCCAACGGCATCGAGCTCGAAGGAGCCAACGTCAAGATCACCAACACGGCCCCGGACGAGGGCCTGTCGGCGCCCTTCAACTCATGGTTCACACTCTTCGGCCAGTTCTTCGATCACGGGCTCGACCTTGTCGCCAAGGGCGGCAACGGCACGGTATTCATCCCGCTGATGCCGGACGATCCGCTATACGTTCCCGGTGGTACGACTAATTTCATGGTGCTGACCCGAGCCACCTTGGCGGGACCTGGCGCCGATGGCGTGATGGGAACTGCGGACGATACCGACCGTCCCGTCAACACCACCACCTCGTTCGTTGACCAGAACCAGACCTATACCTCGCACCCGTCGCATCAGGTGTTCCTGCGGGAATATGAGCTTAACGCCGGTGGCGAGCCGGTTGCAACCGGCCGACTCATCGAGGGCGCCAATGGTGGGATGGCGACCTGGGCCGACCTGAAGGCTCAGGCACGCAACATCCTGGGAATCGAACTGGTCGACGCTCATGTCGGCAATCTGCCTCTGCTTGCTACCGACCAGTACGGCAACTTCATCCCGGATCCTATTACAGGTTTCCCGCAGGTCGTGATGGCGGGGCCGCCACAGTTCTTGGCCTCGGGCACCCCTGGCGCTCCGCTGAGTCTCGTGAATACCGTGCCGGATGGTCCGGACGCCGATGCGCTGCCTGACCTGGTCCATCTGGCAGTCCGCACCGGCCACGCCTTCCTTGCCGACATCGCTCACAATGCGGTTCCAACAGGCCTCCAAGATGGCGATATCGAGATCGGGCTCGGCAATGGTGACGGCAGCGCGACTGACGGGTTCTATGACAACGAACTCCTCGACGCGCATTTCGTCGCCGGTGACGGCCGCGCCAACGAGAACATCGGCCTGACCGCCGTCCACCATGTTTTCCACTCTGAGCACAACCGGCTCGCCGAACACACCAAGGCCGTCGTATTGGCCGACGCTACAGCTCTGCTCGACGGTGGTGCATCGCAGGCGGAGGCGGTCGCTTTCCTGAACGAATGGCTGATCGATGACGTGGCGAGCGTGCCGGCCAGCCCGGCAGACCTCATTTGGGATGGCGAACGCCTGTTCCAAGCGGCCAAGTTCGGCACCGAGATGCAGTATCAGCATCTGGTGTTCGAGGAATTCGCCCGCAAGATCCAGCCCAACATCAACGTCTTCCTGGTTCCCGACGGTTATGACGTGACGCTCGATCCCTCGATCGTCGCCGAGTTCGCTCATGTGGTTTATCGCTTCGGTCACTCTATGCTCACCGAAACGATTGATCGCTTCGACCCAACCTTCAACGCCGACCATATCGGCCTGATCGAGGGCTTCCTCAATCCGCTGCAGTTCATGAACAACGGCACCACCGGGACGGTCGATGCCGACATCGCGGCAGGCGCCATCATCCGCGGCATGACGCGACAGGCGGGCAACCAGATCGACGAGTTCGTCACCAGCGCCTTGCGCAACAATCTACTGGGTCTGCCGCTCGATCTCGCGACCATCAACCTCGCTCGCGGCCGTGACACCGGCGTGCCGACTCTGAACGAGGCCCGGCAGCAGTTCTATGAGGCAACCAACGAAGATTCCCTGCTCAAGCCCTATGAAAGCTGGGTCGATTTCGCCGGTCACCTCAAGAACGAAGCCTCGATTATCAACTTCATCGCCTCCTACGGCACCCATGCGCTGATCACGAGTCAGGCGACACTTGAGGGGAAGCGCGACGCGGCGCTGACCATCATCAGCGGCGTTTCTGTCGGCGGCCTTGCGGTTCCGGCAGACGCGTCTGACTTCCTCAACGGTCTGGGCGCCTATGGCGCAGCCGGGGCGCTTGGCGGTCTTAACAACGTCGACCTCTGGATCGGCGGCCTTGCCGAAGCGACTATGCCTTTCGGTGGCATGCTTGGCTCGACCTTTAACTTCGTCTTCGAAGTCCAGATGGAGAACCTGCAGAGCGGCGACCGGTTCTACTACCTGCAGCGCCTCGATGGTCTGCATCTGTTCGGTGAAATGGAGAACAACTCCTTCGCCGCATTGATCATGCGCAATACCGATGCGACGCACCTGCCGTCGGATGTGTTCTCCACTCCCGGTCTCATCCTGGAAGTGGATACAACCCGGCAGTTCAACGACCTGAACGGAGACGGAATTCTTGAGAGCTCCGATCCGGTGGGCGGCGGCATCCTGACACCCCTGGTGGTCCGCAACGACCCGACGACCCCCGGCACAGACACAAACTACCTGCGCTACACCGGCGGCGAACACGTGGTTCTCGGCGGCACTGAGCTCGCGGACACGTTGATTGCCGGTATCGGTGACGACACGCTGTTCGGCGACGGTGGCAACGACAAGCTCGAAGGTGGCTTCGGCAACGACATCATCAACGGTGGCGAGGGCGATGACATCATCAAGGATAGCGGCGGCGACGACAACATCAAGGCGGGCGCCGGCAACGACGTGGTTCATGCCGGACCCGGCCTTGATCTCGTCATGGGCAATGACGGTCAGGACTTCATCTTCCTAGGTACCGACATGGGCTCGGAGGTCTTCGCCGGAACCGGCAATGACTTCATCTACGGCAACAAGAACGCTGAACGCATTCTCGGCAACGAGGGCAATGACTGGATCGAAACCGGGACCTTCGACGGCGCGCCGGGCGATAACTTCGACGAGATCTTCTCGCACGACACCATTGACGGGCACGACGTATTCCTGGGCGACGGCGGGTTCGACGAGTTCATCGGCGAGGGCGGCGACGAAATTTTCGTCGGTAGCGCCGGCCGTGGCAAGATGGTGGGCATGTCCGGCTTTGACTGGGCAACCTACAAGGACAATCCGAATTTCGTGAACGCCGACCTGTCGATCCCGATCATATTCGACGAGGCCCCGACGCTGCCCCAGAATGCTGCGCTCGACGAGTATGAGTCGGTCGAAGGCCTGTCGGGCACTCGGTTCAATGACGTGCTGACGGGCACCAACCTGCTTGCTGCCGATCGCCTCCCTACTCTCCAGGGGGGGACCGAAGGCTACCAGGGCAGTGCACTCGACGCCGAAAGTATCGCCTTGATCGACGGTCTGCAGGCGGTCCTGGGCGCTGGCGTCACTGAATATAGCGCCGGCGACATCATTCTTGGCGGCGACGGCAGCGACCGTATCACCGGCCAGGCCGGCGACGACATCATCGACGGCGATAAATGGCTCGACGTGCAGATCGGCGTCTTCGCAGTTGGCGATACCGAGCACACGGGCATCCCGATCGCGCTGCATAATTCCATGACCACCCTTGCAGCCAGCATGTTCAATGGCACCATCAATCCGGGCCAGCTGGGTATCGTCCGCACGATCCGGAACAGCACCACGCAGGAAGCCAATGGCGAAACCGTCGACAGCAACGGCGTCGCAGACGTCGACACGGCCGTTTTCTCCGGCGCACGGGCCGAATATGACATCACCTTCAATCCCAATGGCACCATCACCGTAGCCCATACCGGGGGTCTGGCGACCGACGGTACGGACACGCTGCGTAACATCGAGGTCCTGGACTTTACCGACCAGGACATCTCGCTGCTGGCCCCGATGCTGGATCTCAACGGGGATGTCACCACCACGGCAACCACGACAGCTGCGCAGGCCTATCGCGACACGTTCGATACCGCCGCTCATAACAACAGCAACGGCAGCGTAGCCTGGGGGGGGACCCCCTGGGTCGAGACCAACGATACCACGACCGGCAATGTGGTCACCGGTGGCCAGATTCAGCTCGACAATGGAACCAACGAGCTGCGCTTCACCGCTGGCGACGGCGCGCAGATCACGCGCACTGTCAATCTCAGCGGCGTGACGACTGCCACGCTTTCATTCGATTACGATCGGAACAACGGCACCAGCAGCATCGATGCCGGCGAGTCCATTGTAGTTCAATACTCTCAGTCCGGATCGTTTGCGCCTGGAAGTTTCACGGTCCTGACGACGATCAACGAAACCTCAGGAGGAGGTGACGGCGCGGATACGTTCAGCGTCGCTCTGAACCTCACTGGTGCAGGTCCGAACTCGGCGATCCGGTTCGTCTCCAGTGCGATCAGCGCCGGCGAATATGTCCTGATCAACAACTTCAACATCGCGACCACAACCACCACGACCACCACTACGCCCGGCACGCCAGGCAACAACTATGTGACGAACTACGCGGAAAATGGCGCTGCCGTCGCAATCGCCGCTGGTTCTCGGATCACCGATGACGGCGCGACCATGGCCTTGGCCCGTGTCATTCTCACCAATGCCAGTGCAGGCGATCTGCTGACGGTACTTGGTGGGCTGCCGGGCGGCATCACATCGGCGGTCGACACCAGCGTTGCCGGTCAGATCACCTTGACCCTGACTGGCAGCACCTCGCTCGCCAACTACCAGACAGCGATCGGGCAGGTCCGCTACTCCAACAACTCGGAGAATCCGACCGTTGGCGCACGCACCCTTCAAGTCACTGTCAATGACGGCCTGCTCGATAGCGCGGTCGCCACGACAACAGTGAATGTTACCGCCACGAACGACGCACCAGCCGCCAATAACGACACGGTCATCACCAACGTGGCCGCGAACACCTCGTTCTCCATTTTGCAGGCAGCTTTGCTCGCCAACGATACGGACCCCGAGGGTTCCCCGATCACCATCGCTGCAGTGGGCGGTGCCACCGGCCTTGCAGCGGGACCGGCACTGGGGGCGGGGGTTATCACCCTCTCCGATGATGCGACAGCCGGCGGCTCCTTCACCTACACCGGCAGCGACGGGACTTTGACCGACCCGGCCACGGTGACGATCAACCGCGTTACCACGGCCAATATCACCGGCACCGGAGCTAACGACATCATCGTCGGCAACACCGCCGTCAATGCGATTATCGGCGGTGCCGGCAATGACCACATCAATGCCGGCGACGGCGGCGACACGGTTAGCGGCGGCACCGGTAACGACATCATCCTCGCCGGCACCGGTAACGACACCATTAACTGGAATGCCAATGCAGCGGGCGATACCGACGGCTTCGACATGGTCAACGGCGAGGCCGGTGCAACCGACACCTTCGTGGTCAACGGACGAGCCGGCACTGCCGAGACTTTCATAATCTATGCCAGGGCAGCAGCCCTGGCGGCTGGGGTCCAGGTAACCGGAGCCGATAGCGAGATCGTCATTACTCGCACGGTCGCCGGCACGACGACGGTCATTGCTGAACTCGACAATATCGAGGAGATTTCGGTCAATACGCTCAATACTACTATCAACAACGGCAACAATCCGACAACTCCGGATGGAGGTACGAGTAACGGCGACACGATCCAGGTCATCGGCAATTTCAATGCGCCGTTCACCAGCCTGAACTTCAGCACCATCACCATCGACGGCAATGCCGGTGACGATACTGTCGACATCTCGGCCCTAACCTCGGCGCACCGCATCGTGTTCCGCTCGAACGGCGGTAACGATACGATCATCGGGACGTTGCGGCCGCAGGACGTGATCCGGCTGCCGGAAGGGGCAGTTCCAGACGATTACGAGGTCACGACCGATGCGAACGGCGTGACGACGATGACGAGCGCCAGCCAGAGTATCTCCTTCACCAGTCCCAATGGCCTGCCGCAGTTCGGCGGCCATGACGACGACGATGACGAGGATAACGACGATACGGCTGGCAATGACGATAGCGATGATGACTGTGACGACGACGATGACACCGATACTGCCGGTTCAGGAACCGGTGGTGTTCGAGCCGGAACGGCTCAGGCCGACGTACTGGTCGGAACGGCACAGGACGACAACATCGTCGCTTTCGACGGAGACGATGTCGCGATGGGGCACGCTGGAGCCGATGCGATTTCGGCAGGCGCCGGAGCGGATTTCGTCAATGGTGGTGACGGCAGGGATGTCATCTTCGCCGGCATTGGTGACGACCAGGTGTTCGGTGGTGGCCATGCCGACATCATCTACGGTGATGCAGGTGCGGATCGCATGCTGGGCGAGGCAGGCAACGACTTCATCAATGCCGGTGCAGGAGATGACTCCGTGTTCGGCGGTGCCGGCAACGATCTGATCGTGGCCGAGATCGGCGACGGCAACGACGTCTACTTCGGCGACGACAGTGACGGCGGCAACGGCATCGACACGCTCGACATGTCCGCGGCGACCGTGAACGTTACAGTCAACCTGGGATCCGGGCTCATGTCGAACGGAACGGCGTCCAGTTCCCAGACGGGCAACGACACCATCTGGGGCATCGAAAACGTCAATACTGGGTCCGGCAGCGACACCATCACCGCGAGCAATGCAGTCAACGTGATGCATGGCGGAGCTGGTGGCGACACGTTCAGGTTCACTTCGGCTTCGGCCGCCGAGGGCGACACCATTCTCAGCTTCGAACCCGGTGACCGGCTCGATCTGACGGCCATCGACGCCAGCATCGGCGCGGCGGGCGACCAGAGCTTCACGCTGGTCGGCGGCGCCGCCTTCACCGCGGCGGGCCAACTCGCGGTGACCTTCGAGACGCGCGAAGACGGCGAGTTCACTGTCGTCCAGGGTAACATCGACGGGAATACCGATGCGGACTTCAAGTTCGAGGTTGCAGGTCACCATAACCTGACTGCCACGAACGTCGGTCTCTGAGACCAACAGGCAGGCGGCGCCCCGCGCCGCCTGCCTGCCTGTCTTCTCTCCAATTCCCTAATCAGGACGCATAGGCATGGCCAAGTCCAAAGAACTGACGCCAGGCAAGCGGCGGAACCTCGCCGAGCTGACACGCGGCTTCCGCGGCATCGTTATCTTCCTCTTCCTGATCTCGGGGATGATCAACGTGCTGGCCCTGACCGGGTCGCTTTACATGATGCAGATCTACGACCGGGCGCTCACCAGCGGCAGCATTCCAACGCTCTTGGTGCTCTCGACACTGGCAATTGGCCTGTATCTGTTCCAGGGAGCCTTCGACGTGATCCGCTCCCAGGTTCTGGTGCGCGTCGGCGCACGGCTGGACAAGAAAGTGGCGCCGCTCGCGCACCGCGTGGCGATCGATATGCCACGATTCGGGTTCTCGACGTCTGAGGCGCTTGAGCGCGGGCGCGACGTCGATACGGTGCGTGGCTTCCTCGGAAGTCAGGGACCGGCGGCGCTGTTTGATCTGCCGTGGATGCCAATCTACTTAGCGTTCATCTACTTCTTGCATCCGTCATTGGGTGCTCTGACTTTCGCGGGCGCCTTCGTGCTCACAGTTCTGACGGTTGTCAGCGAAATTCTCACAAAGCGGCTCAGCCTTTCCACCCGCAAGGCGGCGATCGTGCGCAACACGATCGCAGACAGCAACGCCCGCAATGCAGACGTCCTCAAGGCGATGGGATTCGCCGGCCGCGCCGTGGGGCGCTTCAACGACGCCAACGGCGAACATCTGGAACTGCAAACCAAGGCCAACGATATCACCGGCACATTCGCCGCCGTGTCCCGGGTGCTGCGTATGCTGTTGCAGTCAGCGGTGCTTGGTCTCGGTGCGTATCTGACGATCAAGAACGAACTCTCGGCAGGTGCGATCATCGCCTGTTCGGTAGCGTCTGCGCGTGCCCTGGCGCCGGTGGACCTGGCGATTGGCAACTGGAAGTCCTTCATCGCCGCGCGGATGGCCTATCAGCGGCTTCGCGATACGGTGGTGGCATTAGCGTCCGTCGATCAACCGATGCAGCTTCCCGTGCCGAGCCGGCGTCTTAGCGTTGAAAAAGCGACGGTTGCGGTCCCAGGCTCGGGCCAGGTAATCCTGAGCGATATCAGCTTTGAACTCGAGGCCGGGCAGGCGCTCGGCATCATTGGTCCCAGCGCCGGTGGCAAGACCACCCTGGTGCGAGCCCTGACCGGCATCTGGCCCGTGCTACGCGGCAACGTCCGGCTGGATGGCGCTGATCTCACTCAATGGCGCGAAGACGAAGTCGGCCAGCACATCGGCTATCTGCCACAGGAAGTCAGCCTGATGGACGCTACCATCGAGGAGAACATCTGCCGGTTTGAACCGGCCCCGGACTATCGCAAGGTTGTCGACGCGGCCCGGGCCGCCGGTGTTCACGACATGATCGTGAAGATGCCTGACGGCTATCGCACCGAGCTTGGGCCACAGGGCGCGGCGCTCTCGGCGGGACAGCGGCAGCGGGTTGCTCTGGCGCGTGCGCTTTATGGCAATCCGTTCATCGTCATCATGGATGAACCCAATTCGAATCTGGATGGGGAAGGCGAGGAGGCCCTGACAAAGGCGATCGAGGGTATCAGCGCGCGCGGCGGGATCACTATCGTCATTGCCCATCGGCCGAGCGCGCTGGTCGCAGTCGGCCTGGTCGCGATTGTACAGAACGGACGCCTGGTCGCGTTCGGCGACAAGCACGACATCATGACTCCGGGTTTGCGGCCGGCCGCAACCTCAGCTTCCGAGGCTGTCCCTGTCCCGAACGAATCTGCATTCAACGTCGAGGCACGGAGGCCAGCATGATCACCGTAAAGGCTCTCACGCAGCAAGCGCATCCAAAGCAGACGTCGCGCCAGGATTTTGTCGAGCAGCAGAATGACAAGCGCAGCATCATTCCCCTTACCTTTCTGCTCTTCCTTACCGCATGCGCGGCATATCTAAAGAGCTTTTTGCCAATCCGGCTTGAAGCCCGGGACGATAAGGGAGAGCGAGAGGACGACGAATCCGAGCAAGGCGCACCCGAGCAGGACACCGTTATCGGTAGCGCAGATAGCGAGGATGCCACCCCGGTTCTTGCGAAATCGTCAGACAGCGTGAGCCCGCTTCGCATTTCGGCGCCGTTGGATGCCGCATTTCCGGTAAATGAGAGCCGGGCTCCCAAGGAGTCCGTAAGACCGGCGGTGGTTCGGGTAGATACAGGCTCATTCGCCGACGAAATGAAGACGGCGACCGATCATCGCTCGCTTGGCCCGTCTTCGCCGGGAAATGGCGGTGGCGGAGGAGGTGGCGGGGGAGGTGGCGGCCAGAGTCCTGAGCCGCTGCCGCGACTTGGTGTGGTCGACAAGCCTCCTGCTCTTGAGCCCGGGCCGACGGATGCGGATCAAGCCCGTAACCGCTCGCCGCGGGTAACAGGACCAGTGCGTCTGCAAGACATGGTCGGTTGTCAGACGTTCCTGATACCGCTGCTGGCGTTGCTCTCCGGAGCTTCGGACGCAGACGGAGATTCCCTCACAGTAGTCGGTTTGTCGTCTTCATCGGGAACGCTCACCCGGACGTCAGACGTCGAATGGGAATTCGTCCGCAACGGTGCCATGACTGGCGATGTGACGCTCACCTACACGATTAGCGATGGTCAGGTGTCCGTTGTTCAGACCGCATATTTCAGTATAGTCGAAGCGCCCCCTATTTTAGGTACTACAGGCGACGACAGCCTGCTCGGCACGCATTGCGCCGACACCATTCTTGGCGGGGATGGCGACGACAATATTGATTCACGCGAGGCGGCTGATCGCATCACTGGTGATGCTGGCGATGACCACATCGTGTCGGGTTCTGGCAACGATATCGTCTATGCGGGCGCGGGGGAGGACATCGTGTTCGCTGGCGCCGGCAATGACATCGTGTTCGGCGGATCGGGCAACGACTTGCTGTTCGGCGAAGATGGCGACGACACGTTGATGGGCGATGAGGGCAACGACGTCATCTTCGGCGGGGCAGGAAACGATCTCCTGCTGGCGGGCGAAGGAGACGATAAGGCCGAAGGAGGTGACGGTACCGACACACTCTATGGTGGCACCGGCAATGACAAGCTCTCAGGTGGGGCAGGTCGCGATGTTATTGTCGCAGAAGCTGGCAACGACCTGTTGGAAGGCGGAGACGATAACGATGTTCTTTCCGATGGTGGCGGATCCGACGCGGTTCGGGGCGGTGCGGGCGACGACTACCTGATCGCTGCAGCGGACGCGGCCGACGATATTTATGCAGGCGAGACAGGATCCGACACGCTCGATTATTCCGCATCTTCAGCGGGCATTGTGGCCGACCTGACGGCCAAGAACGTGACCGGCATCGACGTGGGCAACGACGAGATCTCTAGCATTGAGAGAATCATCGGAGGATCAGGCAGCGACCGCATTTCCGCCGATGCGCTGGAGGCAGTCTGGATGGATGGCGGCGCGGGAGACGACGTGCTGTATGGCGGATCCGGCGATGATCTGCTCGCTGACGGAGCAGGGCGCGATATGGTTCATGCCGGCGAGGGATCTGATCGGGTGGTTGCCGCTGCTGATGCATCCAGTGACGACTACAGCGGCGGTGATGGGCACGATACCTTGGATTATTCATCCGCCACGCTGAGCGTGACGATTGATCTAAGGCGCAGCACCGCAAGCGGGGCCGACGTGGGCGAGGATCTCATCGCTGACTTCGAGGAGGTTATCGGCGGGGCGGGCGACGATCGCCTTATCGCTGGTGCAGGTGATGTCTCCATGAGCGGAGGAGCGGGCGACGACACTTTTGAATTCTATCAGCGGAGCGAAGGCGATCAATCGCCCATGACCGTACGTAAGATTACCGATTTCACCGTTGGCGATCGGATCGTCGCCGCAACCTACGAAATCAGCTATTTTGGAGAAGTTGGTGCCGAATCCGTAGCCGACCTATTCGACGACATTTACCTATCTGGCGAGGTTGACAATCGTCCGATTCGTTTTCGGTTTGAGAACCGTGACGCCGGCGTCGATGTCACATTGGTCGACGTTCATGATCGCCCTGACGCGGACGATTTTTATTCGATTGAATTGCTCGGACATCACCATCTCCAATTTTCTGCAGCTATCACCTGATTCAGTGTGGAATTAATCATGAAGCATCAGAATCTAGATCATTTCTCTGGAGCAGCCTCAACTGGCTCTAAGGCCACAGTCCCGGACGAGAAGACTTTTCGGCTTTGGCCCAGAATGGTTGTTGGCTTGGTGCTTGTTGTAGCTTTGATCGTGGGACTGGGAGGCTGGGCGGCGCTCGCCCTCTTGGAGGGTGCGATTGTCGCTTCCGGGGTTGTGAAGGTCGATCAAAACCTCAAGGAGGTACAGCATCGGGACGGCGGCATCGTCAAGTCGCTTGCGGTCCGACAAGGTGATCTCGTCCAAGAAGGGCAAGTGCTTGCCACGCTAGACGACGTTCAGATTAAGGCGGAGTTGCTCATAGTGCGCTCACAACTTGGCGAGGCATTGGGCCGGCAAGCTCGCCTGATCGCGGAGCGCGATAATTTGGACAGCATCGAATTTCCCACGGATCTCTTCCGCCTTTCGGCCTCTGCCGACAGCGTAGTTCATGGCGAAACGCGATTGTTCGCCGGCAACAAGATCGGCCGGGATAGTCACAAGGAGCAACTTGGGCTCAGCATTAGTCAAACTGGAGAGGAAATTAAAGGAATGGAGGCTCGCCTTGCGGCCAAGGAACACGAGATAGTACTAGTAGGCGCCGAGCGTGATAAAATGGACGGTCTCTTCGAAAAGAAGATCGTTGAGTATACTCGTGTCTACTCAGTTCATCGGGATTGGGCCAGAATACTTGGTGAAAGGGGCGAGATATCTGCCAGTATCGCCAGAGCGAAGGTTCGCGCCAGCGAAATCAAGGTGCAGGTCATTGCTGTCGACCAGAACGCGAGCACCGAAGCTCAGCGTGATTTGCGTACCGTCGATGCGCGGATCTCAGAACTGAGCGAGCGCAAGCTTGCGATCGAGGATCGGCTATCGCGAACAGAAATCAAATCGCCGGTGACTGGCTATATCAATGAACTCTCGGCATTTACAATTGGAGGCGTCATTACGCCAGCCGCGCGCATTGCCACTGTGGTTCCGGAAAGCGCGGAGCTAAAACTTGAAATCAAGATCTCGCCCAATGACATTGACCAGGTTCGTGAAGGGCAGGCCGCGCGTGTTCGTCTCACGGCATTTAACCGTACCACGACGCCGGAAATGAAGGGTTTGTTGGGCATGGTCTCGCCTGCTTCCTCGCGAGACCCCACAACGGGCCAGGAGCATTACATTGCCTACGTCCATTTGCTGAAAACTGAGGACGCGCTAAATCAGTTAAAAGGGATCAGGCTAGTTCCCGGAATGCCCGCGGAGGTCTTTGTGACAACGCAGGAGAGGAGTGCAATGTCATACCTTGTCAAGCCATTTGCTGACCAAATGAACCGGGCGTTTAGAGAGCGGTGAGACATAGCCTCGGCGTCGCGTTTCGCTTACTGTCAATACTGCCGCCGAGCCCAATTCATTAGGCGTTACACGTCGGATTTTAGACGAGACTTCTGTGCCATAATTCTGACTCCTGTGACGTTGCGAGCGGCTTCGCTCCGTGGTCAACGCTGATTGCAGCGATTTCGCCATCATCGCAACTGCAAGCTTCTAATGAAACTCAACACGTCGCCCCTGGAGTTTGTTCTTGCCTACTGCCCGGGGAGCAACCTTTTGCGAGGACATGATTGATTGCGTCGGTGCACTTACAATGCATCGCAAAGAATATGATCAATGGGCGATCAAAGTCGGCACTGTGATGTTCCTGAGCAATGACCGTGTCACGCCGCCGAAAATGAACTCCCTGGTTCTGGCATGGCTGTAAGCGCCGAGCACGATCAAATCCGATCCATCGTAAGTCGCGAACTCGCGAATTACGTCGGCGATGGCTTTGCCTTCGGACTGTCGTTGCTCGACGGTAGCGATGACACCATGCCGGCAGAGATAGTGCGCTACATCGGCGCCTGGCTGTTCGCCGTGGGACGCGTTCTTCGTCGGATCAATCACTAGCACGGTAACGGCTTGCGCGGTCGTCATTAGCGGCAGCGCATCGCTAATTGCCCGCCGCGCTTCGCGGCTCGCATTCCAAGCAAACAGGATTCTGTTAGCGACGCCGTCGCGGCCCCAGCTGTCCGGCACGATCAAGAACGGAACACCAGTCGCCAACAACATGGCCGCAGGAGTTCCCTGGGCAGGCAGGCCGCCTGGCGACGGATAGCCAACGATGACTAAGTCGCTGTGAAGCGAATGCAGGCGTGCCAGTTCGTTGGAATTGTTGGCCTCGATGGATCTGAATTCAAACGTCACGCGCTCGCGACCGGCTAGGGCCTCGAAATTTTTGATGGCCCCCGCGGCCGCTTCGCGTTCGAACAGGCTATGGCGCTCCACCATTTCGCGCACGGCAACGGCTCCGGCGACGAAGCCATCTGCGGGATTTCGCCGCCAGCCTGTGGGCGCAATGAACACGCCGATCAGGTGAGCGTCGTGTTCAGCAGCAAGGCGGACGGCATAGCGGGTCCGGGCCGCGCCTCCTGGCGAAGGGTCGACGAAAACGATCAGAGACTTGAGGGCCATAGTGCCTATCCGATCAGATTCCGCGTCGCGCGCCTGCTTTGCCAGTTGCAGTGCAAACGATCTGCCCGGATCGCGCTGGCGGGCCAGTCCACATGCAAGACGCGGCTTGGCCTGTGCCGATATGAAGAGGACGTCGGCTGACATTTTGCACGAGCAGCAGCATGGCCCGGCGGGACTGAACGGCGGCTGAACGAATAGCGGATAGCGGGCAAATTCGCTGTGCAATGCCTAGGTAGCTCTGCAACAAGAGCGGAGTCGCATAACTTACATTATGGAGTAAAAACCTAGGCTAGCGACCAGCTGACCGTCGCCGGGTCCGTTCGATGCCATCATTGATCTCGCCCTGGCACGCTTCAACGGCCAGTTCGCGCGAGCGAAACTTAACCGGCCCCTGTACCGCACGATTGTCCGAATAAATGTTCCAGCGCCAAAGCCCCGGCTGGACCTCCTGCACGTCGTATTGAATTGTTCGATGTAACAATGTGCGTACTCCCCGTTCCCCAGTGGAGGATAACACAACCGGAGTGGTTATAAATTCTTGATTCACACAAGACATCCGGCGGCTGGATCCGCCTATCGAAAGGTCTGAGCCTCCCCAGGAACGGATCTTATCTGACGCGCTTGAATCTGCCGTCAGTTGCGGAGTTGCGTTGTGTCCTGGTCAACTCGATTTCCAAATCCGATCGTCCTGCCTGCCGGCGGTAAGCTGGCCACCCTGCAGGATGCCGGTGAGTATATCACCCGGCTGCCAAAGCAAACGCACGACACTCCCCCGTGGCAGAACGCGATGCACGTCTTGATCCAGGCCGCTGAGTATGGCGGGCCAATCGAGTTCGCGCGCCTCGGCATGCTGCAAGCACTCTTTCCCAAAGGCACTCCGGTTTACCACTCGGTCGACAAAGACCCGAAGTGGCGCAACCGTTATACGCCAGTGAGGGATCGATGAACCTCTCGGACTAAGGGCTCACACTTTACACTCCGTGTGAGGCCCAGCTTATTCTCAAAGATAGTGATGATTTTTGTGAGCGACCTTGGCTAGTGCTTCAGTTTGAGTACTGAACTTTTCTCATCGACTCGGGGAGATAAAAAGAATCCAGTACCCACATCACCGCCTTGCCACGGCATCCATCGGTGACTGAGAGCCGGAATGCTCCCGCCTTATTTTGCGCGGTGAACCATGTCCCTCGCACCACCAGCCCCAGACTTCAACCGAAGCTGCTGTTGCTTTGTTGCGAGCTCGCAGCCCTGTGCATTTGACACTGGATGCCATACGAACTCAGGATCATAGATTTCGAAACACGCAGGATTTGCGACGAGCTAGATCGGCTTCCGCCTGATGGTAAAGAGCGAATGGGTGCGCAGTGCCGAGAGAGGGGGCCTCACGTCACCACCCTGCGCTTGGCTATTTCTTTCTCTATTTGAGCATCCGGCACCTCATAGCGGAAGCCTCTTTTGACGACTGCATCAAAAAAAACGCGCCATCGATTAATAGCGCGGTGAAGTCGATGTGATTCGCCCTGCGTGGGCATCACTATCGTTAGCTGAACCGCTAACTCTGCAGAACCAATCTCACACGGCATCTCGCACGGTCCTCAACTTGAGGTGTCTTTGGACCGACGGCGCGGCGTAGCAGCTGCTTGCGAAACTTAGCCATTGCAGCATTATGCAAATAGCCGAAGCTTGACCCCAGAAGCCTCGCTTCGGTCGGCCCGGCGGTAGAGCGACCTACTCGCCGGGCCTTTAAGAAACGATGTTCCGTGACGTCGCTTGTTGGAGCAGCCGGACAGCATCCTCCAAGGTCGATAATCCGGTCAGGCCCGACGCGCATTGCCTCCGATGACGTCGGGCCGATCTGTTGCGAAGGTGGCTAGACCTTCACCGTGAATAACTCGCCGCCTAAAGCCTAGCCGTGATGTTGCATCGCACGCCGGAAACGTCGAAATTTAGTTGTGTGGATCCGTCTAAGTCGCGAACAACGAACTCTTCGAGCAGCCGACTTCCGAAGCCTTTTCTGGTCGGTGGCGCTACCGGGGGTCCACCACTTTCTTCCCAATCTAAATGTAAAATTCCTTCGCTGACGGTCCACCCCACGCCTACCCGGCCTTCCGGACGTGACAGTGCGCCGTATTTGATTGCGTTCGTGGCGAGCTCATGCAGGGCCAGGGACAGCGCAAGGGCGTGCTTTGGCGAAATCTCGATCGGGCTGCCGGAAGTTTCAACTTGGGACGGGGTAAATGCGTCCAAGGCGCGCCTGACAACGTCCGTCAAGTTCGCGCCGGTCCAGGCGCGCACGGTCAGCAGGTCATGAACTTCAGCCAAGGAGCAGATGCGACGAGACAGCGCCTCCCTGGCGGAGGGCAGATCGCGTGCCGACCGCAAGGTTTGTGAAGTGATTGCCTGAATGGTGGCCAAGGTGTTTTTGATGCGATGGTTCAGCTCGTTGAGCAGCAGGCGCTGTAATTCCTCGGATTGTTTTAGCTTGGTGAGGTCTCTGCTCGCCCCGGCAATCGCCACCGGCTTTCTCTGCGGGCCCTCCCCTTCGAATTCGACGAGACCCCACGCGCTGAGCCATCGCCAACTGCCGTCCAGTTGCTTCACCCGGTATTCCACGTCGTAATGCCCGTCGCCCTCGGGGGCGAAGGCCTTCGCCACCCGCGACCACATGAGTTCCAGGTCATCGGGGTGAAACTTGGCCTTCACGCCCTCTTCATCGTGGTGGAAGCGCGCGTCGGACAGTCCGTAAAGGCGCTGCGCGTTCGCATCGTAGATACAGATATTATCGGCCACCGTGTAACGCCAAGTGCCCATCTCCGAGGCGATCATGGCGAGATCGAATGTACGTTGTTGGCGGTCGCGAGACTGGGTCGTTTCAGTCGCGTCAGTCACAGCGTGGACGGCATCAGTCACGTCAACGAACGCGCCCTTCGGGATGGACCCTCGCCGCGAGGATAGTGCACTCGGTACCGCCAAGTCGTGGTGTTCCATGACCTCAAAATGCGCGCCCTGCACCTGATCCGTGCAGTAACTGCACATGCAGATCATGCGTCGGCCGCGAACGGCCTTCTGAACCAACGATTCATAATCCTGAAAATCCGCCCATTGATCCTGGGACACCCAAGCGCAATTCCCGTTGGTTCTTAGACCAACGTAACCAAGTTCGAGTGCGTCCCGCTCGCGCTGCTCGAGCCCCTTTACAAGCTCATGAGGCTGAAGCTTCTCTCCCGCTGCGTACCATTCGTCGCCGTTGGCAATTTCGATCTGCTTATCGCGTTCGCGCTTGTCGAGATCGGACACTGCCGCGCGCAGGGCGGAACGAGCCTGTTCTGCATTGAACGCCTTGCCAGTCACCCAGAGGCATCGTTCATTATTCTCCAGCCCGGCCTTGAAATACGGCACCAGCACGTCGCGAAGCTCGTCGCCTGACCCAAAAAATTGGACCACATGACTCCCCCACCGAAGATGGGGTACGGTCTGTAGGCCGGAAGGAGACCAGGGTTGCATTGCAATCTCTTGAGTTACAGTTCCCGGATAAGGCTTTCGGTGTAGGATAACGTTTGTCCCGCCGGGTTGGAAGATGTTCGGCGGTCCGCCGAAGAGAGGTTTTGCCGAATCCGGCACATTCACGTGCGATGAGGCAGTAAAGTTTAATTCGGGAACCGAATAGGAACAAAACACCATCGCCGGCGCTTGGATCCGAGGGGTCTCGCCATTGCGACCCCACCTGCCTTCGGGGGGCATGGGGTTTACTGGCGTGAAAGATCAGCACGGACCAATCATGGATGTAGAAGCGAGAAACAACGTCCACGTGAGTGGGCGGGGTGACCGGGCCATCGTTTTCGCGCACGGCTTTGGCTGCGACCAAAACATGTGGCGATTTGTGGCGCCGGAGTTCGAGGGCGATTTCAAGGTTGTGCTGTTTGACCACGTCGGCGCGGGCGGGTCCGATTTGTCCGCCTACAACAAGGACAAGTATTCGACGCTTCACGGCTATGCCGATGATGTCGTTGAGATCATGCGGGAGTTGCGGTTGAAGGACGCAGTGTTCGTCGGTCATTCCGTCAGCGCAATGATCGGGCTTCTTGCTTCATCAAAGGCACCTGAACTGTTTGGACGAATGGTGCTGGTTGGACCGTCGCCCAGATACATTGACGATGGCGACTACGTGGGCGGATTCAGCGAAAAGCAGATCGTAGAGCTTCTCGAGTTTTTGGAAGACAATCACATGGGCTGGTCCGTCGCGATGGCGCCTTCGATCATGGGCAACCCGGACCGGCCCGAACTCGGCGAGGAACTGACCAACAGCTTCTGCCGGACCGATCCCGAGATCGCCAAGGCGTTTGCACGCGTGACCTTCACGTCTGACAACAGAGACGATCTCGCCGAGGTCACCGTTCCGACTCTGATCCTCCAGTGCAGCGAGGACATCATTGCCTCCGAAGAAGTTGGAAAGTTCGTAAGGAGCCGGATCCCGGGCAGCGAGATCGTATTCCTTAAGGCGACCGGGCACTGTCCGAACCTGAGCGCTCCCGCAGAGGTCGTCTCGGCCATCCGGGCATATGTCTGAATTCGAACCCAGAGACGAGTACAGGGATTTATTCGAGAACGCCCCTTGCGGCTACCTCACTATCGGATCTGACGGGCGCATCACGAAGGTCAACGCAACGTTGACGGCCTGGACGGGTATCGAGAAGGACAAGTTCGCTGGCCGGCGTCTCCATCAGTTCCTGAATATCGCCGGCCGCATCTATTACGAAACCCACATCGCGCCCCTGCTGCGGATGCAGGGCTTTTTCAACGAGTTTGCACTCGACTTCGAGACCGCCGCCGGCGAGCGGCTGGCGGTGATCGCCAACGCCGCCGAACGCCGCGATGGCGATGGCACCTTGCTGTTTACAGCGGTCGTGGTCATCAAGGCGACCGACCGGCGGCGCTATGAGCGTCAATTGGTTGATTCGAGAACGGAGCTTCAGAAAGGTCTGGCCACGGAGCGAGAGACTGCGAAACTGCGCGAGCAGTTCATAGCCGTCCTCGGTCATGACCTGCGCAATCCACTTGCGGCCATCAGCGCCGGCGCGCGGATCCTGCAGCGCTCGGGCGCGCTGCAGGAGCACAAGCACCTCCGCGTCCTCGACATGATCAATACCACCGTCACCCGCATGTCAGACCTCATCGACCACATCCTGGATTTCGCGCGCGGACGGCTCGGGGGCGGCATCACCTTGAGCCGCGACGCCAAGCCGCTAGAGCCGGTCCTCGAACAGGTCGTCGACGAATTGCGGACGGCCTCGCCCCAGCGCGTGATCGAGACCACCTTCGAATTGACGGAACGCGTCAACTGCGACCGCACGCGGATCGGACAGCTGCTGTCGAATTTGATCGGCAATGCCCTCACCCACGGGGCCGCGGACCAGCCGGTGCGTGTGGGCGCAAAAACGGACAGCGGCAAATTTAAACTCTGGGTCGCGAATGCCGGGGAACCTATCCCAGCGGCAGCCATGGAAAGGCTGTTCGAGCCCTTCTTTCGGGGCGACGTTCGCGACAGCCGCCAGGGCCTCGGACTCGGCTTGCATATTTGCTGGCAAATTGCCCAAGCTCATGGCGGGAGGCTCGACGTCACCTCGACGCCAGATGAAACACGGTTCGTTTTCACGATGCCGCTCGTTCCATAGGTATCGTGATGAACACGTGCGACCACCATCCTGAGCCCTCAACTTAGCGGAACAAATCCTTGCCTAACCGCTTGGCAGAGAGAAGGAATGGAGGAGTAAGTGGTGCCAGGAGAGCCGGTGATCCTGATCGTAGAAGACGATTTTTTGTTGAGGCTGGATTCCGCCGAGACGATCGAGCACGCCGGATTTGAAGTCATCCAGGCAGCCAATGCCGATGAGGCCATCGCACTCCTCGAAGCACATTCAGAAATTCGCGTCGTCTTCACGGATATCCAGATGCCGGGTTCGATGGACGGGCTGAAGCTTGCCCTGTTCGTCCGCGACCGCTGGCCGCCGATCAAGATCATTGCAACGTCCGGACACGTGGTGGCCGGCGAAACCGATTTGCCGGCGGGGAGCTTGTTTCTGCCAAAGCCGTATCGTGGTCAGGCACTCGTCTCCGCGCTGCGCGAGTTGACCGGCGCAGCCAATTAGAGCACCCCTCAAAGGAGGCAACTCGTTTGCTCTCTTAAAAAAGCACCGGTTTTGCTAATTTGACGCCACCTCACGTGTGGCTCCTGCGACGCGCTCTAGCCTCGGGACTAAGACGTTTCCGTACACGCGGATATTCGCCCGCACTACAGAGCGGAAAGATCGTCTGGAGTCCTCCCACCTCTCGATATCTCAGCGTCGCTGAACTCACCTTGATCTGGACTGCCAGTGCGTTGGAAGGCAACCGCGCCGACTGCCTCACCAGGCATTGGCCCACCCTCGCTAAGAAAATTTTAACCGAAACAATAAGGCTGCGTGAACAACTCGTCTGCGTCGGTTGTTTTCCTTAGGGTGACAACCTAAGGAAGCATGCTTCCGGGTTAATTGGAGCTATCGAATGACCGAGGATGATGTTCTCGCTGCCATTGCCTTAGGGCCAATCTCGCGTTCGGAATGACATTATCCAGCTTCAACGAATTGGGATAGACGTCGGCCCAGCTCAGAGCTCGCTCGATCGACTCCAAGGCAAGCTCGATCTCTTGTTGGATGAGCGCGATGCACTCGCAGGCGAGGCGAGGCGTAAATATCCCCGGAATAGAAAACGTCCCGCGGCTCGGCCTAACAACGCCAAATAATCTACCATCGCCATCCGCAATGACGGCGCCCGCGATGCCACCAGCACACCCAACGGCGCCCGCGCCGGGAGCGTCTTCGCCAGCCGGGTCCGTGTGGCGGCCCCCATTGCGCTGGCGTGATGAGATCGGTTCGCATTTCAGTCGCGCCCAAGACAGGTGCGACAGGCATGGCCTCTGCGATATCAATGAAGCGAATGCCAGCCGCGCCGATTGCCGCGACCGCGAGCGCATTGCTCGCTAAACGAAGGAATGCCCGACGGTTAGGGATATCCGGCATTGTTGCCTCCTCGCGGCAATCCTCACGTGCAACAAACTATATGGTAATATTCGATAATCTGACATCGGCAGAAACCCTAAGCAATTTTGTGCGACCTAAAAATCGAAACAAGATCGCGCCCGTTGGCCGGCAGTCATGATTTCCTCCGCTACGCCGGACTGGTCTGGCGTTCCACCGGCATTCAGGGTTTCCCCCAATAGCAATCCGCGCAGCGATCGCCCTTTATTGGGGGCTGGGGACGCTTTATTGGCACGACCGGGCGGCGCGACGGGGACGCGCGCGGCATTTACGGCACCGGTCCGCAATACACATATGATTTCCTTGGCCTTCAGGCTGGCCAAGACTTTGTGCGCCGCGAACACAGCAATGGCAGCCGGGATCATCTCGGTTTGTATTTTGCTCTCGGCGGGGCCTACGGGCGAGTGACTCATTATGACGGCATCACCGGCGAAAGTGACGTCAAGGGCTACACTCTCGGCGGTTACTGGAGAGACGTGACTATGTCGAAGAACACGAACGACGCCGAGACTCTATCCATGTGGGCGACGGATATCCTCCTTGAGGCCCACGCCATCGCGCCCTGTCCGGATCACGGCTATCTGCGCCTTCGTCACAGCCACCATGCCGTGGATTATGCAAGATCGATCGCCGAACATCGAAAGTTCTCCGGTAAGAACAAGGAGCAACGGGTGAAAGCCATCGAGAAAGTACTCGATGGCCTAGCGGACACCTATCCGGCCTGCGAGTGATGGCCCGGAAGCTCAAGACCTACCAGACATCGATCGGCTTTTTCGACCTGGCCGTTGCCGCGCCGTCCATGAAGGCCGCGCTCGAGATCTGGGGCGCCGACAGCAACCTGTTTCACCAGGGCTTCGCCGAGGAGACCGACGACCCTGCAATCGTCTCGGCAACAATCGCGCATTCCGGCATCGTTTTGCGGAGAGCAGTCGGCACCAATGGCGCGTTCAAGGAGACGAGCGAACTTCCGAAAGGCCTTGCGGCCGGCAAGAAAGTGTCAATTCCGCGGAAGCGGGTGGCTCCTCAGGCCAAAGCGACCAAAGTCGACAACGCGGAAGCACGTAGAGCCGCGGCCATCTTCGACAAACAGCAGCGGAAACGCGAAGCCGACCAGCGCAAGGAAGAGCGAGCCAGGATCAAGGAGCGAGAACGGAAAGCAGCGCAGGTTGCAAGCGCACAAGTAGCCTTTGATGCCGCTGAACAGGAGCACGACGCGAGAGATGCCGCGATACAGGCGGAACGCGACGAAATCGACAATCGCACGGAGGCCGAACGACGGCGCTGGGAGCAGCAACGGGAGAAGCTGGGCGCCGCGCTACGTCGGGCCAAGAAGGGCGGCGACTGAGGCGGGAATTGGAACGGAATTCCGATTGTTCGGTTTCGTAACCATGCAGCCTCGCAACATGGATACAATCTTCATTGCAACCGCTTTTCCACTGGCGCTTATTCTCCTCGCGATCGCGTACGCCCCCGTTCTTATTTGGTTGGTTATGATGTGCCGGATCCCCCTGACCTTTGACTTTGCGCTGCGGCTCCATAACTAGGTCGTAGATCCACAGCCTTGGTAGAATCCACTGTCCGACCAATTCAGTTTGTTTGCGGAAAACACGCCAGGTCCCGATGGACTCCGGTATGCCGAAGACTTCGTTTCGGCAGCGGAAGCGCTCGACCTTATAGCCCAAGTGGCCGACTTGCCCCTCCAGCCGTTTCAGTTCGGCCAGTATGAGGGCAAGCGTCGCGTAGCCTCCTTCGGGTTCAGCTACGACTATACGGCACGCCACCTCGTTGAAGCCGAGCCAATTCCTCAATGGCTCTCCGATGTCTCACATCGCGTCGAGACTTTCGGTGGACCCAGTACGCGAATACAGCAAGTCCTCTGCACCGAATACGACGTCGGCGTCGGGATCGGTTGGCACAGGGACAAGCCGCACTTCGACCGGATCTTCGGCCTGTCGCTGGGCGCGATATGCAAGTTCCGATTTCGCAGGCCCGCTTCGACCAAGTTCGAGCGTTTCACCCTCGAAGCGAAGTCCCGTTCGATCTACATGATGTCCGGCGAGGCGCGGTCGGTATGGGAACACAGCATTCCGGCCGTCGAAGCCAAACGCTACTCCATCACCTTCCGGACGATGGTCGAGCGTAGCCCCTAAATGGCAAAGAATCGGATATCGAGGACGAATGGCGAAACGGACCGGCAGCGCCGATCTTCCTTTGCATGGTGGACGGGTTCCGCCATGGCTGGCCTCGCGCATGTCAGCGCTCGGTGCCATCGTCACCCAGGCGATCGTCCACCATTACGGTCGCGACGAATTTTTGCGGCGGCTGTCCCATCCGTTCTGGTTTCAATCCTTCGGTGCCGTGATGGGAATGGACTGGCATTCGTCGGGGATCACGACCAGCGTCATCGGTGCTCTCAAGCGCGGCCTGGGTCCGCTGCAGGACGAACTCGGCATCCACGTCTGCGGAGGTCGGGGCCAGCATTCGCGGAAAACTCCTGACGAACTTCACGCGCTCGGCGACCGCATCGGATTTGACGGGGCCGCCCTGACGCGCGCGAGCCGTCTCGTCGCCAAGGTCGATAGCGCAGCGGTCCAGGATGGCTTCGATCTCTACCTGCACGGCTTCTTCGTCACCGACGAGGGCAAATGGACGGTGGTCCAGCAGGGCATGAACGGCGACAAGAAACAGGCCCGTCGCTATCATTGGCATTCCGAGAACCTGACGAGTTTCGTCGACGAACCGCACAGCGCCATCGATGGTCCGTTTCAAGGAAACGTCGTCAATCTGACGGATGGGCGCGCCGCGCCTTCCCGAACAGCGCAACTGGACCTGCTGATGGCTTTGGGACCCGACGGCATCGTCGACGAGTTCGCGGCGCTGACTGGCAGCGCGCCTGCCCAGCCCCTCCTGCCGCATCTCGTCATGCCGGCGCATCACGATGTCCGCTCGAGCGATGTGTTCACCCGGCGCCTTCATGGCACGCTCGCCGCGGCTGCCGAGCGCGGGCCGCTCGACTTTCCCGAGCTACTGCTCACGCCGGGCGTCGGCGCACGGACGGTCCGCTCGCTTGCGATGGTGGCCGAGGTCGTCCATGGCGCGCCGTACCGCTTCCGCGACCCGGCGCGGTTTTCACTCGCCCATGGAGGCAAGGATCGTCACCCGTACCCGGTGCCGATCAAGGTCTACGACGAGACCATCCGCGTGCTGAAGACAGCCGTCCAGAACGCCAAGCTCGGCCGAGACGAGGAGATGCAGACTCTGAAACGGCTCGACGACCAGGCTCGCCGCCTCGAACAAACGGCAAGCGGTCCGTCCTTCGAGGATTTCGTGGATGGCGAATTACAGGCATCCTCCGCGCTCGGCGGTCGCTCGGTCTTCGGCTTGGAGGAGGAGCGATTCGGCGAGCGGTCGGCAGCGAAATGAACACCCGGCTGCCGCGCGTAACGCCCCTGACGCTGAAGAGCAAGGACGCGCTCGCGCTTTCAGCCCTCCTGATGAAGCCGCGGAACGCGCAAGCCTGTTTCGTCTTCGCCCACGGTGCAGGCGCAGGCATGACGCATCCGTTCATGGAAGATGTCGCTGCAAAGCTTTATGGCCATGGCATCGCGACCTTGCGCTTCCAGTTCCCGTTCATGGAGAAGGGCAGCAAACGCCCCGACACCCCGGCTGTTGCGCATGCGGCCATACGATTGGCCGTGGCGGACGCCCGCCGTCGATGCCGCGGCATGCCTATTATCGCGGGTGGCAAGTCATTCGGCGGGCGCATGACCTCGCAGGCGCAAGCAGAAGATCCGATCGAAGATGTACGCGGGCTGGCCTTTGTCGGTTTCCCCCTGCATCCGACCGGTAAACCTTCGATCACAAGGGCCGAACACCTTGCAGGCATTCGGATCCCCATGCTCTTCATCCAGGGAACGCGTGATAAGTTGGCGGAGCCCGTGCTCCTTCGCCAAGTTTGCAAGGGATTGAGATCGAGGGCAACCTCTCACCTAATCGATGGCGCCGATCACGGCTTTCATATCCCGGCCCGCAGCGGACGGACCGACCAGAACGTAGTGGCGGAAATTGCGCTCACCATCTCCCAATGGGTGGAGCGCTTGGAAAGCTAATGTCGCCCCCCGTCGAGCCCGCTCGGATCGAATTACTTCGCGCCCATGTCTCCGGCGAGCAAAGCTGCATACGCCCGGGCCTTTTCGAGTGCCCTGACTTCCACCTGCCGCACACGCTCGCGTGACACGCCCAGTTCTGCGGCCAGGTCGTCAAGTGTAAGAGGGGTATCCGACAGCCATCGTGCTTCGATGATACGCTGCTCTCTCGGTTTCAGATGGGCGAGCGCTTGCCCGAGGATCTGCCGCCTCCAGTTAAGTTCGCTGCGTTCCGCGACGTCGTCTTCAAAATTCGACGTTGGGTCGGCCAAGCGCTCCTGCCACTCAGCGCCTTCTTCTTCGTCCACTCGTGAAGCCGCATTGAGCGACATGTCTCCGAGGAACCGCCGGTTCATCTCGATGACCTCGCGTTCGGGCACATTCAAGCGACGCGCTATCGTTGCTACGTGGTCGGGCTGCATATCGCCTTCTTCGAGCGCTGCGATCTTGCTCTTCAAGCGACGCAGGTTAAAGAACAGCCGCTTTTGGGTGGACTTGGCGCTAATCTGGACGATCGACCACGACCGCAGGATGTAATCTTGGATCGTTGCCTTGATCCACCAGGTGGCGTAGGTCGCAAGCTTGAAACCTTTAGACGGATCAAATCGCTTCACGGCTTGCATCAGGCCGATGTTGCCTTCCGAAATGACATCAGCGATGGGCAGCCCATAGCCGCGATAGCGCATAGCCAATTTAGCGACCAGCCGGAGATGGCTGGTCACAAGATGATAGGCAGCCTCCCTGTCGCCCCCTTCGCGTAAGCGCTTGGCGTAGGCGAACTCCTCTTCAGGTTTGAGGAGAGGAAACTGCTTGATCGCGGTGAGATGTTTGTAAGGCCTTCTCCAGCGGCCAAGGCTGGAAGTGCGAATTGGGTCATCACTGCCTCCTGTTGACTTCACGACGATCAGCGCGCCATTCGAATATCGCGCGTATCCGCGACGGCCGAAGCCATCGCGGAACGATTGCACGAAGTGATCGAATAGGCGTCAGGCCGCCTTGGCTTCAAGTTGCTCGACGTTTGAGCGCGGGCCTGCGTTGATGGCGATCCTTCGCGGCTTCATGGCCTCGGGAATCTCGCGGATCAGGTTGATCTGCAGAAGGCCGTTCTCGAAAGTCGCGCTGGTTACCTGGACATGGTCGGCGAGGTTGAATTGCCGCTTGAACGCGCGACCAGAAATGCCCTGGAACAGGAAGTCACGCTTCTGTTCGCCTTTGCGGCCCTCGACCGTCAGAACGTTCTGCTCTGCCGTCAAGCTGATCTCGTCCGGCGAAAAACCCGCCAGAGCAAGCGAGATGAGGTATCGGTCATCCCCGACACGTTCGATATTGTATGGGGGAAAACTGTCCTCGTTCGCGCGCTGAGCGGCATCCACGAGGTCAAACAGGCGGTCGAAGCCAATGCTTGAGCGCCAAAGCGGAGCAAAGTCGTAAGTCTTCATAGCCAAATCCTCCAATGAGCAAGATGGGTATGAGCGGGCGCCGGACACCCCCGGCGTCCGCCTCACGCTGGACCCAACCTCTGGCGTCCAGCGCACCTAAAATAAAAAAAACTGGCGGAAAGTTTCAAGGGGGGTGGGGCAAATTTTTTTGGCTTCCGCGCGGGCGAATTCTTGACCGCCCAGTCGACCGCTCTACATCGCTGATCGCCGTCTCAAACAGAAAGGAGTGAAGGAGGCGACCACTAAGCTTACGTCGATCCATGACGCCCAGTAAGGGGCGATTAGCCGATCGCGGTCGAGACGACTGATCCCGCCAGATGCGGCGGGCTCCTAGCGCCGACGGGGGCGTTTCACCACTGGCTTTCCTTCTTCGACGGCAATGCCATCCGATGCCCAAGCGGTATGAACGCATTCCTTGTCTGGGATGAACGGACTCCTCAACTCTCTGACAGCCGCAAACCCTATCAGCTGAATATTTGGCAATCGCGGCGGTCAGCTAACCTGGCCAAACGGATAATTGGAACCTGACGGCCGGCAACGAATTGACCAAATTCCGAATTTTATTGAATTTATGGGGTCACGTGAGCCTTTTTCTCAGTCCCGTTCGAAACGCTTCGAGTCGTCGCGACCTTGTACAGCTGCCGCCAGCTGAGGCCTTCGCATGACGGCAATGATGGCTTCGGGGCTGCGCAGTGATGTGCTATCCGCATTGGGCGATCATATCCGCCAGATATCAGACCCTGACGATCTTGCGTACGCCGCCGCGGAGACCTTGGGGCGGGCTCTCGGTGTCAGCCGCGCGGGTTACGGCACGATCGACCTTTCCGCTGAAACCATTACGATAAGCCGGGACTGGAATGCGCCGGGCATAAAAAGCCTTGCTGGGGTTTTGCAATTCCGGGATTACGGCAGCTACATTGAGGACTTGAAGCGCGGCGTAACCGTGGTGTTCGCCGACGCCGAAAAAGATGGTCGGGTAGGAGATCAGGCGAAGGCCCTTGAGCTTATTTCGGCACGCGCCTTGGTGAACATGCCCATCCTTGAGCCAAACGGCGTGGTGGCATTGCTCTATCTCAACAATGCCGAAGCACGAGAATGGTCAGACGCCGAACTTGACCTCATGCGGGAGGTCGCTGACCGGACCCGGACTGCGGTAGAACGGCGTAGGGCAGAGGCAACTATTCGGGCAAATGAAGCCCGTCTTGTCTTTCTGGATGACCTCGGCAAAGAAACTGCGAAGTGCCGGAGGGCCGACGAGATTCTATCAGTCACGACCCGGATGCTAGGCCAGCACCTCAACGTGTCTAACTGCGCCTATGCCGACATGGATGAAGATCAGGATGGCTTTACTATTCGCGGCGACTGGGCAGCACCTGGCGCGAAACACATCTTAGGTCACTACAGCCTTGCTGACTTCGGCAGAAAAGCTGTTCAGGAGCTGGGTAACGGCCGACCGCTGATCATCAATGACAATCTTGAAGAATTGGAGCCGGAAGAAGCCCGAACCTTCCAAGATATTGGGATCGGATCCACTATTTGCATGCCCTTCGTGAAAGAGGACCGCTTAACGGCATTGATGGCAATACATCATCAGGCCGCCCATCGCTGGGCGGCTGGCGAGCTGGCCCTGCTTGCGGAGGTTACCGAAAGGTCGTGGGCTCATATCGAGCGAGTCCGTTCAGAAGAAGCCGCGCGAGAAGCCGCAGAACGCCTCAGCCTAGCTAACAACGCAGCCGGTATCGGAACGTGGGACTTTGACCCGGTAAATAACGTCCTTCGCTGGGACGCGAGATGCAAAGCTCTGTTTGGCCTTTCATCCGAAGCCGAGATTTCATATGAAAAATCGTTTCTTGCGGGGCTGCATCCTGACGATCGCGAACGCGTTCATCGCGCGGTGACCAACGCCTTGGACCCCTCCTCCTCGGCTGCATATCGCATCGAGTATCGGACGATTGGAATCGAGGACCGGATCGAACGATGGCTCGCCGCAACGGGTGACGCAATATTCGTCAATCACAACGCAGTGCGCTTTGTTGGCACTGTCATCGATATCACGGCGCGCAAGAAATCCGAACGACATCTCAGGATCTTGAATGACACGGGGGCAACCGTCGCCAGGGAACGCAATCTCGAGACCATCGTCCAGACCGTTACGGATGCCGGCCTGGAGCTCTGCGGTGCGGAATTTGGCGCGTTCTTCTACAATGTTCTCTCGCCCGAGGGCGAGAGCTACATGCTCTACGCGCTCTCCGGCGCGCCCCGGTCTGCATTCGCGAATTTTCCGATGCCGCGGAATACAGCAGTGTTTGAGCCGACGTTTCTTGGCACGGCGGTTGTACGATCAGAAAACATCCTCGCCGACCCGCGATACGGCAAGAACGCTCCCCGCAAAGGAATGCCCGAAGGCCACCTTCCGGTGCGCTCGTACCTTGCGGTACCGGTCATCTCACGCACCGGTGACGTTTTGGGAGGGCTGTTCTTCGGCCATCAGGAAACCGGCAAGTTCCAAGAAGAGCATGAGGCTGCTCTCTTGGGAATTGCGGGACACGCGGCGACGGCCATCGACAATGCGAGGCTGTTTGCGGCTGTCGAAAGGGAGCTCGCCGAGCGGAAACGGGCCGAGGCGGAGCTGCAGGCGCTCAATATCGATCTCGAGCAGCGTGTGGCCACGGAGATTGGCGAACGTTCGAAGGCGGAGGAGCAGCTGCGACAGGCCCAAAAGATGGAGGCGGTTGGCCAATTGACTGGCGGGATAGCTCACGACTTTAACAACATGCTCGCCGTGATCATCGGAGGCTTGAATCTAGCCCGCCGGAAGCTGGCAAAGGGTGACATTGACATCACCCGCTTCATTGACGGAGCCTTGGACGGCGCTAACCGGGCCGCTACCTTAACCCAGCGCTTGTTGGCTTTCTCCCGCCTGCAGCCCTTAGCTCCAGAAGTCATCGTAGTGAATCGTATGATCGCGGGTATGAGCGAGCTTCTCGATCGGTCGCTGGGCGAGACCATTGCAATCGAGACAGTGCTCGCAGCGGGGGTGTGGAACGTCCAAGCCGATCCGGCTCAACTTGAGAGCGCTTTACTCAACCTCGCGGTCAATGCGCGGGACGCGATGCCTCAAGGAGGAAAACTCACGATCGAAACGATGAACGCGTCTGTGGATGCGGCGTATGCCCGACAATACTCAATTGAACCGGGACAGTTCGTTCTCATCGCAGTGACCGACAGCGGTACCGGTATCAACAGCGATGTGCTGAGCAAAGTTTTTGATCCGTTCTACACGACCAAAGAAGTCGGAAAAGGCACGGGCCTTGGCCTTAGTCAAGTATACGGCTTCGTGCGTCAGTCGGGCGGTCATGTGAAGATTTATTCGGAACTTGATGTTGGCACCACCGTAAAAATCTACCTGCCGCGTTTCTACGGCGAGGTTACGACCGATGCTTCGACTGGCGCGGTGCGCGCAGACGTGGGGCAGCATCAAGAGCTGGTCCTGGTGGTTGAGGACGAAGAACGCGTGCGAGCGATCTCTGTCGAGACGCTTCGAGAACTTGGCTATTCGGTCATAGAAGCTGCAAGCGCGCGAGAAGCCATTCACCTCATTGAGAACGGCTCACGGCCCGATTTGGTTTTCACGGACGTTGTGATGCCCGAAATGACAGGCAGTGAGCTCGCAAAAGTCCTCCAACCGCTGTTGCCCGACGCCAAGATTTTGTTCACCACGGGCTATACGCGAAACGCCATAGTCCATAATGGCGTTCTGGATGCGGGTACGCATCTCATCTCAAAGCCTTATACAATCAACGATCTTGCAGAAAAGGTCAGGGCGTTGCTTGACGGCCTCTAAAACCAAAGCTGCGGCGCCTTAAGCTGAACGAAAACAACAGATACAGGAGCTCTGGCTGCCGACGTATTCCCTCGATCAACGCGATCAATTGACGCTCCTCGGCTAATGCCCATCGGCCAGATCGAAGGTGCACGGAGGCCTCAACATCGGGAACAGACAGGAAATCGATTGGGATATCGCACTTGGATTATGTAAACAGAAGTGGATGATTTGGTTCCGCTCCAAGACTGGTGAGTGCAGATCAACAGGTCTCGCCGCGTCAGCTTTTTCGACGATGCCCCAATTTATTGCATCTTGACAGTGCAAGCCAGATCGAGGAAATGCGGCCTCCCGCCAAATTTCCGACGTCACGATGGTCAAATCCGAACTTGTTCAACGCATCGCTAAACATAACCCACGCCTCTACCAGCGGGACCTTGAGAACATCGTGAACGCGATTCTCGATGAGATCGTCGCTGCGCTGGCACGCGGTGACCGGGCTGAGCTTCGCGGTTTCGGCGCATTCTCGGTAAGGCATCGCCCCGCTCGTGCAGGCCGCAACCCACGTACTGGAAAACATGTTACCGTGCACCAAAAGTGCCTTCCGTTCTTCAAGGCCGGAAAGGAAATGCGCGAGCGCCTGAATCGCGAAAATGCTGCGCCGGAAATGAGCGCTGCCTCAAGACCGGCCGCCGGTTTTTCGGGGAGCTAAACCAGCTTTGTCTAACCGTAGGGGGAAGTCTGAAAGCATTTTAGGCGCAATCGCTAAGGACCGGCGCTCTCCTCACGCGCAGATTTTTCCTGTCTGGGGAAAATGCATACTGCGTATCACAAAACGAGTAGGCGGAAACCTCAACGACATCCGCCACTTGAGCTATTTCATGGACGGCGAGGTACGCAGCACTGGTACGGGGCACCTGCGTACTGCGTACCGTAGGGCAAAGGTCTGGTGCCGGATGCCTTAGCGGTGCGTGCCTTTAATGAAGTTTTTGAGACGGGCTTCGAAAATAGGCCGTTCCGATACAGAAGCTACAGCTCACGAGATGTCTTTTGCTGTTTGCTATCGGACGCGTCCATTTCTCCGCATTCCGCGCGCACGATGCCTATTGATCGTGAACGTTTAGCCACAACTGGATTGCTCGCGCGGCACGCATCCACTCGCTGGAGCTTTGGGGGACGCTTCGGCTGTGCTGATATCCAGCCAGATCGCGGATCGCAGTCAAAGCTACTCGTTCAGCCTCGGCCATCGCGGGAGAGGTGTTCGTGGTAACCTGCTCGGTGGCCAGGCCGTTCAGCAAAATGCGGGCTTCCTGCTCGGTGCTGATCGCGGCGACCTTCAGGATCGATCTGCAGTAACGGGCCTTGATCAGGCTTTGGTCGTCGCTCATTCGAGAGCGCTCGGCGGCTTGGGCATGTGGCAGCGTAGGAAGGTCAAACTGGTTGGTCTTGTTCAAGATGCAGCCTTGGTCGATGGGACCATAGAACAGGCAATCGCCGGCTTAGTTCCCGCCCGTGAAGGCAGATCAAACCTCTTTCAGGAGGTAGCGAGCGCGGAGCTGCTTCTCTATTCGCACCACAGTCTTTGCCAGATCGGGATAGTGCCGGCGTTCGGTGGCATTCGTCAGCGCGGACCAATTGCCGTTACCGATTGGAATAATCGCAATCCCGGCATTGGGAAAGTTGGAGCCTGCAAGCTTCTCGTGAAAGAGCCAGATCAGCTCGTTGGCGGTCGCTTTCTTTTTAAGCATGGAGGTCAGACTTCAGAACGAGGTGGGAGTCTGACTTCCTGTAAGGGATCACTCCGGGGCGCGCAATTCATATTGATGGCGCAGTTTGTTTACGGTCATTTCCAGCGCGCTATGCAAAGCACCTGGATCAATTCGACCTTCTGTGAAGGCATACAGAGTCCAATTCGTATCGGCTCGAAGGTCACTGTATTGGACGTCGACTGCCTTCAGCGTTTCGCAACCTGGGCGTTTTCTCATCTCCGCGAGGGCTTCGCGCTCCAGCTCCTTTTTAGAAAGTATCACTTTCATCGATTGGCTCCGGCGAGTTTTCCAGAAAACAGCCGCTGTGGCGGATCGTTCCCGGTCGCGAAGGTTCAGCAATGAATGATCACTCTGTCGCCATGTTTCACGCCGCCCTTAAGGTGGTCATCAAACGTGCAATCATCGTGCTCGATGCGCTCGGCGACTCCGAGATGAGGTGTCAGAACCAGGGCAGGTCTGGATAGGGCGATCAACGATGTGCGCTGGCTCAGGGTATATTGACTGACAACTCTCACCTTGAGTGAAGAAATGCGCCCGCCCCGGAGATGTCCGCGGCGGCCGTAATTGTTCTGATTGTCTCGCCAATCGTCTGGCAAATAGAAAAGGCCGGCATTCATTTGCCGGCCTCTCACTGACGTCAGTGTTTAGAAGGTGCCGGTGCCGAAGTTGCCCAGATTGAAGCGGTAGTTCAGGCCCGCTTTGATCGTGTGCTCGTCGTTTCGGAAGCCGCCGATAGCAAACGTCGGAGTGACGAAACTGGTCGTCCCGAAATCGTAGTACTGATATTCCACCTTGCCCGACCAATTCTGGCTGAACAGATATTCGAGACCGCCGCCAACTGTGTAGCCATCCCGGCCACCATCACCGGTGAAGCCGTTGGTGAAGCGCGAGTCGGCCCAGGCGTAACCGCCCTTTACGTAAAGAAGGGACGGGCCCCATGTGTAACCGAGACGGCCGGTAACCGAACCGAGACCGCGGTTTGCAAAGCTGCTGCTGGTGTCGATGAAGCTGTAGTTCGCTTCCAAACCAAACACCCAGTTAGGCGCGAACTGCGTGTCCCAACCGATCTGACCGCCGCCCATGAAGCGACCGTCGTCACCGCCGCCGAGAACGTTGTTCGAATTGCCGCGGAAGGCGCCGCCGACGTGACCGCCGATATAGAAGCCGGTCCAATTGTAGATTATCGCGGGCGCCATTGCGGGCGCCTTGGTGTAGGGACGTGCAGCCATGTCGGCAGCCGAGGCCGACGTTGCAGCGAAAAGTAGCGCGGCCGTTGCGAGTAAGTACTTTTTCATGTGTCGCTCCATTTTTAAATCTGTAGCGAGATCGTATGAACTAATCCGCCCCACTACCGTCTCTCAAAAGGCACACACGGGGACGATCGCGCCGAAGTTGTGAGCTGCAGGCGGGAACAAATTAAAGCGTGCGGCACCCGCTACCGTCTGGTTCCATACGCAGGAAGAGCGACGCTGAGCATCCAGCTGATCAAGCAAGCCTTGATGGCAGCATGCCGGCGTGACAGGCCTGATCATGGGCACGGATCGAGGCGGACACCGCCGGTATCCAGACTTCGGTATTGAAGCTGTCCGCCCGCTGCACCCGGAGCGAGGCGGGTTTCGCATTCAATGGGCTAGTGATGTCGTTGCGCAGCATTTTTCTAACCCGTACTCTCGTTCTTCTGTCTATCGTCCTCGATTTTCGCGCTGCATCGATCATGTACTGTTGTTGCGAGTGTCGGCGATCCGCACCTGGATGCACTCGAAGTCCGTTCTTCGGAATGTGGGCAACAAGCTCTACTGACCAATGGCAATCTGACTATTCGTTACGTTCGACCAGAGACGGGCTATCGCCTCGGAGAAGAGCTCGTGCTTCTTGGATCAGTTCGTTGGCGATCTGTTCGTTGATCAGAAAATCGTAGTGCCAATCTCGGGTGACTAACGTCAGAGTACCAAGGAGCGGGGAATCGTGTATCGACATCACGCCCACGTCGAGGGCCAGCAGCGCTTCGAGGTCATCCTCGGCGGGCATGTTGAGTGGTTTGTCATGCAGGGAAGCCGCTGGTTTCTTTGTCATGCTTTGAGCTTACCCGAGCGCAGTACGACATTTGGAAAGTCGATGAGATCTGGCAAGCTGGGTGTCAGCATGCGGGACACTCATCACTCAGCCCATCGAGCACGCTCTCGACCGCCGCGATCCGCTCCTTTTTGCCCGAGAATGTTCGGTGTTCTGCCAGCGACAGAGCGTAGTCCACAGCGTGATGGCTGTGTCGCAAACGCATATAGCATCGCAACCCAAGGAAACTCATTGATCCGCCTGTTCTCCGCGTGCGTTTTGCTGTGCGCATTTTTCAATTCACCGGCGTTTGCCCAGAATTTTCTCGAAGGCGTTGTCTCGATTGGCGTCAAGTTGACCAAGGAAGAAACGTGCGTCGCCAGCCAGTACGGCGTTGGGGATGGCTACCACGGCCGTAGGACGGCTTCGGGCGAACGGTTCAACGCCTACGCCCTGATGGCCGCGCACAAGAGCCGGCGCTTCGGTAGCCACGTCACGGTCACGAACAAGAACAACGGCAGATCGGTGCGGGTCCGCATCACGGACCGGCCCGTTTATCGAGGGGCTGCATCGACCCGTCTCGAGCAGCAGCCAACGCAATCGGCATGGGCGGGATCGCGCGCGTAACCGTTCAGTAGCCCACGAGGCCCGAGAGGGTGACCCGGATGACCCGGTCTTGTTTACGGAGCGATTCTCAGCCGGCGAGAAACTAAGCGACTTGAGACAGAAATCCGGTTATCATTGACGTCGCCGGTTGCGGGCGGGGAGAATACCGTTTCGACGTCGAAGCTCGTGTACATGCGGCGAAGAGCTAAGGTCCATGAAGCATGGAGGCCCTGCGATGTGGATAACATTAATGGCTTGCTTCGCTTGTTTTCTGATCGGCGGATATGCGGGCCTCTGCCTTGGTTACTACTCGGGTACGGAAGTGGTCCGGCAAGAGGTGCGAGAGTTGTTGGACAGACGGTGGCCGATCGCAGAAGGTCAGTCGGCAGTCATTCAGGACAACGGCGGCGCCTTCTCCGCAAACTGAACGACGGCCTGTCGTCAGGCGTGCCCCCATTTAAGTACACTCCGGCGCGCTCCTCAACTCTCCGCGCTCGTTCCTGGTATTTCACCGCCAGAGCATTTAGCCGGTCGGACACTGATCGATACCCGCCGAATTTCGCAAACTCTTCGCACCTTCGAGATATCGCTCTCAGTCGTGCAGCCGTCACATCCCATCATCCAATAACCGCGTACAATACTTCTATTGAGATTTAGTTCGCTTTGCGAAAACGTCGCACCGCCCGTGGCACAGGGGGTAGCCACAATGGGGTACGAGTGTTCATGAGCCTTCTAGCCCGAGGGCTAGCGCAGAAGGGAGCAAGGTTCTGCATCGCTCTTCCTATTTTTCTGTGTCAGTCGGAGCACTAGATTGCGAGGCCTCGGGGAGGTGTGCAGTCGGATTACTCCGTGCGGAGCATTTACACGGCTCGTTGACGTCGGAATGCTCTTGGCTCGATCAAGCCTTGTCATTCAAACGGCGTAAAGGCAAAGGGAAAGCCGCAATGTTGAACTTGACCCAGAGTGCCGCATTGCCTGCCGCGATTGCATCCCTTCATCCATGCAGGGAATCAATCTTCAACATTTCCAATCGCGCATCCCTCGTCAGGTCGGATGCTGATCCAGACAAGAAGCCTGACCTAGCTGGACAACGTGACGTACTACACGCGGTCCTGGCGCGAATTGGCTGCGGGCAAGTTCTACTCAAACGAGACGGTTTGCTTGACGTGAGCGCAATCGGTCGTGCGATATTGGAACGCGAATGTGGCGCCGCGAGCGGGGAAACACTCTATCGCGCCGTCAAGCAACTCGTGAATCGCGCGGGAGCGCAAATTCCCGTTGGCTCGACATCATGGCTCGCGACTTCCTTCAGGGAAGGCGTCACCAGGCTTGTAAGCCAGATGATCAATGTTTGGACCGATGAAACCAGCACCATCATTCTGCTCGATCTTGACGCTCATCCAGAGCCGACGCCTGAGGCGCTGCGGCGCTTGTTCGGCCTTACAGCCGCGGAAAGCCAGCTTGCAGTCGAATTGGCGCGTGGTCATAATTTGCTTGATATTTCTCGCTCCCGGCGTCTGAGCCGGACGACAATCCGCTCACACCTGGCCTCTCTGTTCGTCAAAACTCAAACAAGGCGGCAGGCGGAGCTGGTTGCATTACTCGGGCGTGTCGCCGTCCTCCCGTCTCATGGCAATTGAGGTCGGCGATAGGCAGCCAGAAAGCCGGAGTGAAGTGCGATCGATGGAGAGATGTTGGAGCTGAAGGGCGTAGCTCCGCTTTGCGCGCACTAAGGGGATCAATCGCTATGGCTAACCTGGGGAAACCTATAAAGCCACGAAAGCAAACTTTCACCCGAACTAACGGGACGTCAACGAGCGTTAGCCTCGAGGATGCCTTTTGGGACGCGTTGACAGAGATTGCGAGCGAAGAAGGTATCTCTCGGTTAACACTGACTAGGCGGATAGATCGCGACCGAGTCCACTCCAACCTTACGTCAGCTATCCGAGTTTCTGTTGTGGAGCGTTTTATTGCCAAATACCGCTCGGCAACTGGCGCCGATGCGGATAGGCAGCAGAAAGCCGGCCCCGGAGAGGGCGGGCTTTCTCGATATTGCCGACATTACTTTTCCGGATGACCGGAGCCGGGCGGTGTCGTCTTCGGAGCCTTGCCATCTTCGACACGGCCTTCGTTGCGGAGGTCGCGACCTTGCTGGGCCTTCTTCTTGCTCTCCGCGTCCTTGCCGTGTTCGTTCAGCTCTTCCTTGACGAAGCCGGCACCTTCTTTGATTTTACCTTCCACGCTCATATTCATCTCCTGTGCTGTTAGCCATAAAAAACTCAGCTGGGGCAGTTTTGATCCGTCGCAAAGCGATCTTCCGCGAGACGCCGGGTAGGCACCGACGCCGAACCAGTCCGCAATTGTCACCGACACAGCCGAGCGCCCGGTGCAGGACCGGGGAGAAGCGATCACATTCACCGGCTCTTTCTGCTACCGCCGCCCTTGGAAACCAGGCCATCGCTTCCGCCGTCACCTGAAACAAAACGGCCCGAACTGCGTCATCGTCCCGGGAGCGACCATGACCGGGAAAGGACAAGCGATGTTACGGAAAACTGTAATCCTTGCAGTTGCTGTTGCCGCCATGAGCCTGCTTCCACTAACCGATGCTTCGGCTCGCGGCGGTTTCGGCGGCGGTGGGTTTCATGGTGGCGGCGGCTGGCACGGAGGTGGATGGCATGGAGGTGGGTGGCGCGGCGGTGGATGGCGCGGCGGCTGGGGGGGACCGGCGTTCGTCGGCGCGGGATTTGGTCTGGGCCTGGCGAGCGCTGGCTGGGGCATTGGCGGTTGGGGTCCGGGTTGGCGTGACCCGTGTATTCGTCATCGACAGGTTTGGACCCGTTGGGGTTGGCGGATTGTGCCCGTGAATGTTTGCTGGTGAATCCTGTTCGGCGCTGGGAATTTTGCCTGCTAGCGGCCGACTGCAATCACCACGTCGATTAAGCGCTGGGTATGACTGCTACCGCGCATGGTCTGAACTGAAACTTCGGAAACAGGCGGCTGCTGGTGCGCGGCCTCACTTCGCATCTTGGCTCGGAGTTTTGTCCCCAACCCGGCCGGCCGGAGCGACGCTGGCGCCGCTATTTCTCAAAGAAGGCGGCCCAGCGTTCGGATTGGCCATCACGCCCGTGTTGGTGCTGCTCAGCGAGTTCGTCGCAGCCGCGCCAGCCGGCGACTGTCCGTAGGTTTGCGAGCTGGCTGAGGACGATGGCGCCGCGGTGACGCTGTTGATGTTGCCGGTCCCGATGTTGCCGGAGTTGGCAGCGCCCGTAGCTCCGCCGGCACCAGCGCCAGACGATCCTGCGCCGCCAGCTGAAGACGCGCTGCCACCCGCCGAGCCGCCGCTAGATCCTCCCCCGCCGCCACCTCCACCACCTTGGGCGAAAGCAGGCGCTGAAATTGCGACAATTGCCGAGATTAATATCGCGACGGCTGTGGATGACATGATCGAGCTCCCTGTTGAGCCGGTTCAAAGCGAATGTTGGAGAACAGTTCCGAGACTGTTTGGAACGATATGCCGGATCGCAAGCTTGTGCTGCTGCAGCGAGGAGATCACGACATGACTGACAAAACGCTACCACCTGCAGAGCCGGCCGAAGATTTGAAAGATGTCGTCATCGACGGCGTCAAAGACGCCGCCGACCGGGTCAGCACAGCGATCGACGAGGGTCGCAAGCCCGGCAGACCGTTAGACATTCTGGCAAAGGTCACACGGGACGCGCCATTGGGGGCCCTCTTAGTTGCTTTTCTTTTCGGAGCAGCAATGGCGCGGCGGCGCCATTGGTAGACAGATGAGTTACGATCCTGCTCGCAATATTGTCGACGGTTTGTTGAAACTAGGCGCGCTGGCGTCCAGATAGGTGTCTTGATGGCTGAGGCGCTCCTCGCTGCGGGTGGTTCCACCAAAACGTTGCCAGCCGATGACGTTCCAGATCCGCCGCCTTCCCCCGCTCAGATTGAAGCGATTGCGCTAGCGCTCGAGCGGGAGATCCTTGGCAACTACGAACTCGGCTTCCAGGCTATGCTTCGGCTGAACTTTCCCCGGGATCGACTTCGAGAAATCGCCGTCACAGCGCTGAATGCGGCGCGCGGCGCCGGCCGCACGACCACCGGTGCAACTGCAGGGAACGATGCTGAATAGGAGATGTTCCAACGTAGTCCCGTCCCGTTTGAACGGGAGCTCATAAGCTGGGAGCCAACATGTTTGCATCTACTCTCGTCGCAATGACCGAAGCTTCCCTTCTCGACTTCGAAGCAAGCCGGGTCGTCGCATTGCGTATGCAAGTTTTTATGCTGGGCGGGACGGCCGCATGGAATGAGGCTGATCTGATGGTCCGTGAAAAGACGAAAGCCTTCAGTCAGGCGTTCCTTGATCTTGCGGCTGGGTCATCCCGATCAGACGTCTACTCTGACCTCAGAGCGATAGTGAAAGAAAACTACGATCGGCTCTCCGAGCGGCATTAAGCCCTATGAGCAATGCCGTGTTCCAGAAAACAAGTGCTCCGACGATAGTAGGCATCGTGAACTCAGCACCTTTTGGTCAGGAGCGCGGAAGCCTCTCGGCTTCCGTTGCTTGGGCCGGGCGTCACTCCAGCAATTCCTGCCGATGCAAGAAGGTGCCGTCGATCAGGACAACTGCATGGTAGCGGATGGCGAATACCACAGCCGGCCTGTGTCGCGAAACGCGCGGTCCAAACCATCGACCGCATCATCACCGCACTGCGGTCGGGATCCTTCTTTAAGGTTCCTCCGATAGCTTCATCTCAGCGGCACTGTAATGCCTACCGCTAGCTGGTAGACGAAACGACAGACCCGCCGGAGCGACCCGGCGGGTTTTCTTTGGAGGCGGCAGTGGCATCAGCAATCGAGCTTATTGTCAGCGCATACATCCAGGTTGGTGATCGGGCGGCGCTGGTCGGTCTGCTGGATCATCGAAAGCGCATCGCTAAGGACCTGCGAAGCCGGACCGGTTTCGATTTTCGCGTGCCGCTGGATGCTGTCGAGAATGAAATCGAGGTCATAGAGGCAGGCGTGGCCACATTCGATAACTCGCCGTCCTAGTATCTCGTGCGTGCTCTTCTTGACTCTCGGTGGCTTCATGCGACGTTGTGCCGATAGCAGCAGGGAGAGCGATGTGGCGACTGGTACCGTAAAGTGGTTTAATGCGACCAAGGGCTTCGGCTTCATTCAGCCGGACACAGGTGGCAAGGACGTGTTTGTGCATATTTCGGCCGTGGAACGGGCGGGGCTGAGCACGCTCAACGAGGGTGCCAAGGTCAGCTATGAAGAGCAGGAAAACCGCGGAAAGACGTCGGCAGAAAACCTGCGCGTCGGCTGATTGCGGCGAACTGACTGAAATATCGATCCGCCGGTTTCCCAGTCCCCCGGCGGTTCTCCTTTGCTCAGAAGAAACCCGGGCTGAGATCCAAGCCGTAGGTCATTGCAAGGATCGATACGAACAGTCCGGCCGCCCCGAACCAGACAAGATGCATCCAAGGCGACGTTGTGGGTGCTGTGACGATCGAGGGCGTTGGCTGCTTCAGTGCGATTGGCATGATGGCCTCCTGTGTTGCTGGCCTTCATAGGTGCGGCGAGCTGTCGCAGAGGTTCAGTTCTATTTTGCTGACGAGACGATAGCGGCCGCGCACGAACAGCGGGACCGTCGACGACCACGAAGACGGCCCCGCCACGCGCTCGAACCTTAGCCCTGGGGGGCATCGGGCCGTTCGGCGAACCTCAGGATGGATTGGTTTTCGGGAGGTGTCGTCACAGCATTTTGCCGCATCGACGGCGTTACCGCGCATAGAGCGATTCGCGAATACCGTGTTGCGTGCACTCATCGTGACTAAAAGGGAAAGCCCGAAATCGAAGGGGTTTAGCAAATACGAGATGCAGTACGTAAATCCGCAAAAGAACGAAGCCGATACCGAGCGAAGTAGCTGAATTTTGTTGGGCAATTCATGTTGGCCTCGGAGCGATTCGAACGTCCGACCCTCAGAATCGAAATCCGGTGCTCGTTCATGGCATTGCAACATTTTCCCGATTGGAACTGAACGACAGTCTTTTTTGTTCTTCCCCGATAAACGGGGGCGTGATGGATGGTAGAAAAGGCCGGAACGGAAGCGTTGCGCAAGCGACGGATGGTGCACATCGAACAAGCGTCACCCAAAGCAGAGCGAAAGCCGCTACCTTTAGGAGCTGACGCGCGTAGGAACTCCCGGGTCGTGCTTGCCCTGGTCCTTTTCGGCCTCGGGACATGGACCGCCTCAGCTTTTCTGCCGGCCCTGATATGGGCCACCATTCTCGCAGTTGCCCTGTGGCCGCTGTACCTTAAGTTTGCGGGGCGCTTTTCGTCAGGTCATTCAAGTCTGGCAGCGTTCATCTTCACCGCAATCGTGGCTTTGGTGCTGTTCACCCCGCTGTCACTTGCCATCTACCAAATCGCGCAGCAAGGCGACGTTCTTGTGAGGTGGCTAAAGCAAGCCCGCGAGAGTGGTGTTGAGGTGCCGGATTGGGTCGCGCGTCTACCGCTCGTTGCGGAAACTCTGCAAACTTGGTGGCGCGCCAACCTTTCGGATCCAAAAGCTGCAGCGGCATGGCTTCAAACTGTTAACGCGGATAATGCGTCGGAGTTGTTTAAAACATTCGGCTCACAGCTGCTTCATCGTCTTTTTCTGTTGCTGTTCTCGCTTCTGACCTTGTATTTCCTCCTCCGTAATGGTCGCGCTGTCACGAGCCGTTTCCTCGAGACGTGCGACCGCCTTATCGGCGATCCAGGAGAGGGACTCGTCGAGAAAATGGTCGAAGCGACGCGCGGCACGGTCAACGGTACAATTCTCGTCGCTGTGGGCGAAGGATTGCTTATTGGTGTCGGATTCTTGGTCGCCGGCGTACCGACCCCCGTGATGTTTACTATAATAACCATAGCATTCGCGATGTTACCGTTCGGGGCCTGGTTGGCTTTCACCGCGGCGGCATTAGTTTTGGTCTCCGGCGAAGGCAGTGGGTTTGCGGCCGCTGGGGTGTTTCTATGGGGTGCGATCGTTATGCTTGCTGGCGATCACTTCGTATGGCCCACTCTGGTCGGTGGTTCGGCGCGACTTCCCTTTCTTCTAGCATTTGTTGGTATCTTCGGAGGTATTGCTGCGTTTGGCCTGTTCGGCTTATTCCTAGGGCCTGTCATTATGGCAGCACTACTGACCGTGTGGCGCGAGTGGATCTTCCGGCCAGTGCCGCAGTAACTTTGTGATCCTTCTTGAAGAGCTCCGCAAAATGAAAGATTTCCATATGGACTACGCTAGCTACTAACAAACCGAGGAGGTGCCTTTGCCGTCACAACATCAGTAATGGTCCAAAGATCGTGGTCCGCGGGAGGGGCCAACACGGCAGGAATCAGCTTTAAGTCAAGGTGTTCTGCGCTGGAGTTAATTAACTTCTCAAGCCAATCCCCGGCATTGATGTAGTTCACCTTCAGCGCCGCGAAGCTCGCGCGCAGGCGACGAAATAATGAGTTGAGCCGCGTCCAAGCAAGAATTACTCGATTAGAGGGTTCACCAGATTGCGCCCCTCAGCAGTGGCGAATCCACGCGGCAACGAAAGGCACATTGTGAGGTTGAGTGCCTTGCTGTGAGTGACCTCCAGCCCGCATGTGGCTCGCGTAGACGGCTTGCTTCAGGTTTCGCCCACAGGCGTCATACGCGCCATCGAACGGCTTGGCCTAATAAATCCAAGCGAAATCTAAAGCCCCCGTCGTCCGCCTTAGCCGCTGTTCAGTACAAGACTTGCGGCAGCCAAGGTTAGCGAGAAGATCGGCGCATTCAATTCGATCTACTACGTTCCACCTAACTCACGCGACCTCACGTCGATAGGCAGCTCCAGATCCGCGAGCACCCATCCAATGCGGCATCGCTGCACCGTCGCGGTGGCTGCCGCCGACGCTGCCGGCGGTCACCGCAATCACCGCGCCCAGCAATATGGCCGCCGCTACGGAGAAGGCCAGTATCACTGAACTCCGTCGAGATTTGGCTATCGACGCTTGAGAGGTTGCAATCGCGGCATCGACCCGTTTTTCCGCCTCTGCGCCGGCGAGACCGGTGTTCGCGGCAACGAGTTGAGCAAGATAAGATCGATCCTCGCTGCTCATTCCCGAGTGGCTCGACGAGGTCAAGAGAATTCTTCCCGCCTCCGCACGTTCCTGCAGAAGGTCTACGTTTGCGGCGCGACGCAAGGGCCTGAACAGGCGGTCGATCTCGTAGCTTAGCAAAGGCTCCGCAGCGCTGGTGCGTGCTGACGATGAGTTACTGTTCGGCCGCGTTAGTGTCGCGCTTCCAATGAAGGCCGCAAGCGCTACGCCAAGAACAACGGCAAGCGCCCACGCAGCGAGTCCATGTAGACCATCGCGCTGTTCAATTTCGGCGGTATCCAAAGCAGCCAGACCGACATTTGTCCGCCCTGCAATATAGCCTCCCACTCCGAAACTCAGCGCGGCTTGGAGAATGAGATAAAGTCCCGACAATATCCAAAGCGCAGCGGAGGCGTCCCGCCAAGTCGGAGCCGTCGATGAAACGCCAAGTCCGATCGTTACGCCAAAGGCCAGCAGAATTGACGAAAGCGCGGTCGCTATGAGGGCACCGAGGATTACGGGCGTCCAGCTCAAATACCTTGAGGGGACTGCAATGGAAGCTGCGGCAGGTTCAATCGATTTAACCATCTCAGCGCAGCCCGAAGAATGACAACACGGCCAAGATGACGACGATTAATCCCACCAGATAAATCAAACCATTCATCGTTCTTCTCCTCGTTTTGTTACCGTCAGAGCCTGCAGTTCTCACCGCAGTACTTCAAAAGCAATCGCTCGGCCGTCTGCTGCATGAATCGACTTTTTTTGCCCTGCGTTTTCAAACTCTCGAATACTGCTTATTGTTCCCGACGCGTTGAGGCTCGAGGCCTTAAGTGACGGTGGCTCTACCTGCCGCCAGGGGCTGCGGCGCATCCTCATCGCTCGCTTGTCTCTTCTCGGCCTCCAACGTATTCCCCAACTGGGAAAAAGATGATTGTGGCCGAAGGCGCCCGTCGGGATGGTCTTCGGGCGGTAAAAACGACCTCGCGTCCAAACGGCGAATCGGCCTGCTCGCTCCTTGATTGATCGTTCGCGGCGGTCCTTAGCCTCCAGCGCCACGGCGGCGCTTCCGGGCCGTCGAGGAGCAAAACGATGAGCTACCATCTTTCAAATGGATGCCCAGTTCGGGCTGCGGGACAAAAATGTACTGATCTATTGAACGTCAATTTACGGCGACATACCGCGCGCTTCTCCGCTATGGCCGACGTTTCGGGAAGAACTGGCAACTTTCGCCGTCGTGCTGAGTTGGCACCGACTGTAAGCAATCGCCGGAGCGAGAATGGTTGACGAAGTGGCGGTGAGAAGGGCGGCAGAGACAGCCTGGACGGTGTAGAGGGCGGCGCATCCCGACGTCGATACACAGGACAGCCGCCGCTGCCTGCTGGAGCGCTATCTGCACAGGAGGCGTGAAGCGCGAGAAAGCGATACCGAAGAACTCGCCAGCTTCGGCATAGCGCACCTGCGCCGGCTTCCCCAAGACGAATGTTGACGGGCATGAAAATGCTCGCTGGATGGGCTCAAGGAAGCACAAGGCCGAATTGGACACTGCTCGCGATTTCATTCCTCATTTCCGCGACCATCGTGACAGTCCTGCGGTTCGTGTTCGGAGGCTAGCCGATGCGGATTGACCAACTTGCTTCGTTGTAGGTCGCGGCGAACTTGACACCCCGGCCCGTGACGGGTCGGCAGAATGCCGAGCGTCGTCTAGTCCTGAGCCGGCGCATGGACATGGCGACGACGAAAGTTACGATGAAGGGATTTGCGAAGCCAGGACGGAACCCGCATCATCCGTCCATCAGGACCCAGCGGCGTCCGCGGCTTCGCGAGCTTTCTCGCCCATGCGTTGCACAGTCCTTTCACCGACCTTCTCGGCAGCAGCGCGTGCCTCGCACTTGGTCCGGATATCCTCTAATTCCTCGTCGGTCAGATGCTCGATGCCGACGAATGAGTTATGAGCGGCACTCGTTCGGATGAGTTCGTCTAGCTTCACCTGAATGGCGGCGCTGTCTCGGTTCTGAGAGTTCTGGATGAGAAAGACCATCAAGAATGTCACAATCGTCGTCCCAGTGTTGATGACAAGCTGCCACGTGTCCGAGTAACCGAACAGAGGACCGGTCACGGCCCAGATGATCACGACGGCGGCTGCGACGATGAACGTCGTGGCTCGACCCGCGAGTTGAGAAGTCTTGTTAGCAAGGTCTCCAAAAAAGCGGGAAAATCCGCTGCGGCGTTCGTTGTTTGACACTATTGAATCCATTTTCCGGTGCGACCTTCCATAACATGCCGTGCAAATTCAAGGCGATGGTAATTTATTGCTCGAGCGCTTGGGCACGCCAGGCGCGACATTTCTTGGCACCCATGGATGATTTGACGCTCAATAGCCCAACAATCATTACGCGCAAACGCTGTAGCAAGCTCACCAGGTCAAGGGTAGTTGCTTGGAATCCTCACGTTGCATCACTTGTGGCCTTGAAATGCGCCGGCTTGCATAGTGCGGCGTCTGGCGCATCTTACGCCGGCGGGGCGTTTCTGTGACTTGGCGGAACTCAGTTGGCTTGCGCTCGGCGGTGTTTGTAGAGGCGAGGATAGGTGTCGGCTTCGCCGGCTCGACAGCAGCCGGTTGTAGGTGAACTTGACGCGGAGCGGATCCGCCGCCTTCGCCGCGCAGGCATTCTTCGGAGTAGTATGGCCAGTTTTGCTTTTCGCACACGCTATCGGCAGCAGTTTGCGAAACCCGTGCGGCGTCTTGGTCCATAGGCGCTCTGCCTGATGCGATTAGCGCGTCAGAAGCTCCTGCGGGGGCATTAGGCACCGCGGAGCCCTGGGTCGCAAATGCTAACGTGATGAAACCAGCGAAGATGATTAAGCCAGCTGCACGTCGATCGAATGTCTTTAGAAAAGTCATGCGGATAACCTTGTCAGAAAAGGAGGAGGTGGCCCATGCGGGCCACTTCCTAGGATCAATCCCAACGATGACGGCGCTGCTTAATCACTACCACCCGGTCGCGATTGCGCCAGCCGCGGTGCCATCCATGATCGCGGCGATATTCCGCGCGAGGGCCGCGGTAGCCGCGGTCATAGTCGCGGGACATTCCGTGATCCTCGCCGATGCGAACGCGCACGTCCTGCGCACTTGCAAAGGTCGGGGTAGTTATGGTCGCCACGACGGCAGCGGCAAATGCGTAAGTTGATAACTTCATCTTCAAGCTCCCTTGTTCAACCGAGACGCCAACGGGATAAAGTGGCAATCGTTCCGCTGTAGCTGCATTGATCCGCACAAGGCCAAAAAAAACTGCCCGCGGATGTGGACCCGGGGCAGTAGAGTGAACGAGGAACGAGTGTCTAGCGCCACAAGGCGGCGCCGGGCCTAACCTTCGATGATGTAGACGATCTCATGCGTCTGCGGTCGAAGGATAACGTAACGACCATTGACCAGAATGAAGTCGTATCCGCGCCATTCTGGATAGATTTCGATCACTCGCGTTGGGAGCGGGTGCACGCGCACTGTAGACGGTACCGTCACGCCTACTGAGATGTTGAAGTTCACATTGCGAACTTCCTCGACCTTTTCTTGCCGGATCGCACTAGTGATCTGCGTGCGCTTTTCAGCAGGAAGGGCAACGGTTGCAGACGTCGCGGCATTGCCCGTCGTAGACGCGGAGCCAGCCTTGCCGTCGCCGGTCTTCGCGTCAGTGGCAGCCTTGGTATCAGTTGTCGACTTGGTGTCCGTCGCGGACTTCGCGCCCTTGGTGTCGGTGCGCTCTTGCGCAGAGGTCTCGGCTTTATCCGACGGAGCGACGGCAGGCTTATCCTGGGCGGTCGTTGCTGGTTTGGCAGGCGCGGCCTTCTGGTCGGAGGCGGCCTTGGCATCAGGTGCAGACCTGGTATCGGTCATCGACTTGCCGTCACTTGCCGTCCCCTTTGCAGCGGGCATGTTGGTCGAAGGAGCCTCGCCGGCCCGCGGTGCTGATGCGGCAGGTGCATCGCCGCCCTTTGATCCGCTCGCGCCGCCGCCCTGCGCCAGAGCGAAAGCAGTCGTGGCAATCAAGGCAATGGCCGCAGCCGATCCCATCAATCTCCTATTCATTTTATGACCTCCACTGTCGAGACCGCTCATTCGGTCTTGCGCAACAACAGCGAAAGCAGTTTCTTGGTTCCGTTCTTGGATGACGATTCCGGGTAAAAGAAGCAATACGGGCGGCGCCATATTCCAAAAGACGCGCTGATGCCAGCAGTTGTCTTCGTAACGCCGAGCTCAGGAACCCATCGCAGCCCGGGAATTTGTGTCAACGGCCGCATGGTGCGGTCAAAGGAGAGCAATATGAAACGGATGATGATCGCCGGGGTCGCGGCCCTTTTGCTGACGGCGGGAAGTGGAGCGGCCGTGGCCGCTATGCCGCTAGCGCCGATGACAGCTTCGGGCGATGCGATCGAGATAAAGGGCGGCCACGGTCATGGTCATGGCCACATGCATCGTGGTGGACTCGGACATCATTACGGCTGGTCCCGCGGGCGCGGGCATCATTACGGCTGGAGCCGCGGCCGCGGTCATCGTCATCATTGGTGATAATTCCGGCGGACGCGATTAAGCGTCCGCCACTCGTTCCGCGCCTGGCGCTGTTGTTGCGCTGCGCTGCGCTGCGCTCACGCACGCAATGCAGCAGCGTTTCCGCAGTGAATTTCGCGCGGATCCGGCGACAGGCGTCGCGCCTCCCTAAGACTGTGGCGGCACTTTCTCCCATGTCATAGGAACGCTAGCCACTTGTCGATCCACGTCCTTAGGCTTTAAGCCTGCGGCTGATGGGAGCTGTGCCGAAAGAAGTGGCCAAGACTTGATCGTGAAGAACTCTAATTTAAGCCCATCTCGACGGCTATACGGATAAGATCGGAGTGGTTCCGTGCGCCCAGCTTCTGCTTCAGTAGGGACGTGGTATTTGCTACCGTCTTGTAAGAGATGCCGAGCGCGTCGGCGACCTCAACGATCTTGTCGCCCCGGCCGAGGAGCCGAAGAATTTCCAGTTCCCGGGCCGACATGCTGGTGGCCGGATTTGCCCGGATAGCAGCGCCTGAGAACGTTACTGTCTTTGCGAGATGCGGAGAAATGAAGTTCTCACCCGCAGCCACTTTGCGTACTGCCTTGATGAGCAGGCGCGGATCGTCGCCCTTAGAGACATAGCCTTGGGCACCGAGCTCGATGGCTCGGACCACAAAGGCTGGATCGTCATTCATGCTGAACATGATAATACGCGCGTCGGGATCATCCTTGCGGATACGACGCATCAACTCGAAGCCGGAAAGATCCGGCAGATTGATGTCGATGATCGTCACGTCGGGCCGTTTAGATAGATAGGCGCGGTGCCCCGATTTCTCATCGACCGCCTCATCGATGGATATTGTAGGGTCCGACGCAAACAGCGAACGGCAGCCCGACACCACGACGGGGTGGTCATCGACAATCAGGAGCTTCACAGGCTGTGCCATCGGCGGGACAATCTCGCAATTATGCTATGCATATTGGATTTCAACGCTTTGACCAGAGGAATGGTGCCGGGTTGACCAATTTAATGATTCCAATGTGGACGACTTTGTCGCTGCGTGCACGCATTTGCGTGCTGCTGGGCGGCATGTTTCTGAGCGCCCTGATTGCCGGCCTCGCTTTGCTATGGATTTTCTCCTCGGATCAAATTTTGGAGGAAAACGAGCCATCGGCGCGGTCGGCGATCACCGTCGCGGCGGGTTTGAACGCCGCTCTCGCGGCCTCCACAAGACCCGACGCAATCCTCGCGGCGTTCGTCGATCAGCTCGGTTCGACACCTGCGGATGCGATCCGGTTTCGCCGTGATGGCGAGGTGCATGCACCGGAGCAGGGCAAGACTTCCGGCAGGGTCCCGGAATGGTTCGTGAAAGCGCTGTTCGTGCCTGACCTTGCGCAGCATATTCCCGTCCTGGTCCAAGGTCGCCGGGTCGGCGATCTTATTTTCGAACCAGATCTCTCTGCGCAGATCTACGAGAAATGGATCGGCTTTCTCTCGCTTCTCGGGTCACTCGTCGGCATGGCATTGCTTGCCGGCCTCTTGTCGTTTGTGACGATTGGCGCAGCGCTGCAGCCCTTACGCGATCTCGCTGAGGGGCTGGCACGGCTCCGCACTGGTGACTTCTCGAAGAAAGTCGATTGTTCCGGCCCCCCTGAAGTTCGGGAAAGCTGCTTGTCCGTGAACGAGCTTGCTTTGACTCTCGGTCGCCTCAGTTCAGAGAACCGAAGTCTATTACGAAAGATAATCTCCATCCAAGATGAGGAGCGACGTGACATCTCGCGTGAGTTGCACGATGAACTGGGTCCACTTCTGTTTGCTATCCGGGCTAACGTTACTGCTATGATCGACGACCGCGGCAGCGGCACCAACCGGTCCATGGGAGAGGAGCGCGTGCTGCAGGCGGTGGAGGCTTTGCAAATCGCCAACCGCCGCATTCTTGAGCGGCTGCGACCAATGCTCATCGAAGAGCTGGGTCTCGATGCTAGCATCCAAAAGCTTTTGCGTGACGTACACACGCAGGTGCCTGAAATGGCCGTGACATTCGAGATCGATCCCCGGATCGTCACGGCGGACAGTGTGGTCGCTCAGACCGTATACCGTTTGCTGCAGGAAGGCATCACCAACGTCCTGAAACATGCCGGTGCGTCTAAGATGAGCGTGAAGACCGAGGTGACGAACGAAGCTATTCTGGTCGAGGTTGCCGATAATGGTGCGAGGGCGCCCCTAGAGCCGAAATTCGGCCGGGGCCTGACGGGGATGCAGGAGCGCCTCCGCGCCTTAGAAGGAAAGTTTGACTACATCCGTGCCGACGGATGGACAACAATCCGGTGCAGCCTACCGCTGGCAGCGCCGGATTAGGTTGGACCGGCCGTCTTTGCCATCGGCGTGATCTCAAAACCGGCCAGCGAGAGAGCCGTGATCACTACCTTTGCAACGCAGGTCGCTTGCTCGCTCGTTATCGGCAATTTTTCTCCGTTGCGGTTCTCGATAGCACAAGTGCTAATAGCCTCGGCTATGATCGTCATTAGCTGGAAGTCATCCACCTCTAGCAACTCCTGAACAAAGCAACGACCTGCTTAAGTCTCTAGGAACGGCACGTTGAATAGACAGGGCTTGGGGCCTCCGATCTATTATTTGACGATGCGAAACGCCGCGTCCCGGGCACGTGGCGGGTCTTCCGGCTGACGATGATGCGCCATGCTGCGCAGTGAATCGGTGGGCCTCCAGCCCTTTGCGGAGGAGCTTTTTGTCGGAGAGCTGTCGCTTTCGCCGATGGCAAATAGAACTCCCAGCAGTACGGCGCCGACCCACACGAAATATTGAAATATGGGCAAGATGATCCTCCCACAAAGACGCATCGAACTGGTCGAGGCGGCCCTTTCGGCCCGCCTCGAAAAGCGCGCTTAGTCGATCACTTCGACAATACGATGGGTGCCCGGGTCGACCAGTACGGTCCGATCGTTGACCACCGTATAGCGATAGGCAGTGGAACCGTACTCTCGCGGAACTTCATAATAGGTGACGCCGCTGTCGGGCAATACGGCACCGACGCGTAGCTCGCGGTCATACCGGTATGACGGGTGACGACGCTCGGTGACGTAGCTGTGGAAGCGGGGACGGTTGGCCTCGGAAATGCCGCCTGCCGTGGCGCCGGCGGCAGCGCCAACGGCGGCACCGACAGGGCCGCCGACGGCGCCACCGACGATTGCGCCGCCGACGGCTCCGCCCGCCGCTCCATTCTGAGCGAGGGCAGGCGAGAAGTAGGCCAGCGAAGCGATTGCAATGGCAGCCGTGGAAATGAATTTCATGATCGTCCTCCTGGTGTGTTGGCGGAGTGAAAACTGCCAACGCTTAAGGTCGTTCCGTCGAATTGCCGCTTTATCCCGACATTTTCCATCGACCGTGTGGAAGGCGGGGAAACGGTTTCTAACCGAGTGATCGAGGACCGCGCGCCACGTTTGTACCCGTTAGTACATTGACTTATATGACCTATCATAACTATTGGATGTGATTCAGAAAGCGTGGTGCTGACTATTATGAGCCCTGGCGAAAATAGACGAGCGGGAAATCCTGGTATCTCGATTGCTGCCGAGGAGGAAGACAGCTGCATATAGAGCGCGGGGATTTGGACGCGCATCCGGCGTCGGAGGAATTGTTTGTCGACATCGCCGAGGCGGCTGACGCTCCATGCCGGGATCGACCGCTATGAGCTGGTGGAAGGTCAGATTTTCTGACGTTAGAAAATAGTGGGATCGATAGCCGACTAATGCATGACCGAACTATAAACAGAAATCCTAGGCGCGAAATGAACACAGACAATGGTGCGGACGAACACGTCATCTACCAAACGAGATTTCAGGGAAGGGTACTGGATTTCCGCGGGCGTCCCGTTTTCCTGAGATACGACTGCTGTGAGTTCGTCAAATGCCAGATACTGCTCGATGAGGGGACCACCAGCGTCGCTTTCACGTACTGCACGTTCGAAGATTGCAACATCGATGCAATCCAAGCCGACGAGCATCGAGGCGTGGTCGCTCGCGATAATATTTTCAAGCCGCCAATAGAAAATCGCAGGCTTAACTTAGAACGACGCTTAGCGTTGGCGCTCGCTGCGAGGGATGTGTCACGCGGACGGAGGTTCCCTTAATCGATCGATGTGCTCCTGAAATTGCAACAGAGGCGTGATGCCCACTCGATTAGCACTTCGGCAACGGGACCCATTGAGTGATCGATTCATGCGTGTCCCGCTTTCCGCTACGCGCGAAGGCGGCTGGGCACTGCCATTCGCTAAGGCTCGAGCCGCGCCGACATGTGCTGCAAGCGCGAGACGTCGTGGAGCGCTGGACATGCGATTGCGCATCCTTGCGATTAGTCGCGTCGACTCTCGCTAATCGGAACCGCGATACCGTGACCGGTCGGCACAAGCACCCGTCACCGATCGAAGTGACGGGTGCTGACGCGCGTCAGTTCTCTGTGCAGACCTTCATGGTCTTCATGCCGGTTTCGGCTTCCGTTCTGGTCTTGAACGTTCCGTTGTCGACAATCGTCGTTGTCGTGGTCGTTGGCTTCTTATCAACGATTGTGCACTTCTTGGTGGTGGCATCGCGCACCACGTAGTAGTCGCTGGAAACCGTCGTCGTTTGAGCGAAGGCCGAGGTACAAGCGAAAGCAGCTAGCGTTCCGGCGAGATAAAGTGTTTTCATGGTGTATCCTCCAATTGCAAAATTTGCGAGACGCAAACGCGTCAATCAATCCGCGCAATTGCCGAAAGTTCCCGATCATGGTGTGGCGGTGAGTCAAACACAGGCACGCAAGCCGGCCATATGATCCGCCGTTACGGGAAAGAATGGCATAAGCAAGGGATGTCGCGCCGCTATCGTAGGTCCAGGCCTTTTTTCGGCAATCAATGGAACGCGTCAGCTAACAGCTTGTTGGAGGATCCCAAACACCAACCTATGAGGGACCTATGAAACGCGTTTCGACTATCTGTGTCGCCGCTCTCTTGATCTCGGGAGTAGCCCATGCCCAGAGCCCGGCGGCAAAAGATCGTCCGGGCAACAATGCCGTCAACAGCGAGCAGAAGAACTCCAATGCGCCGGTCGCCGGACGCAACTCCTTCACCGAGGGGCAGGCCAAGAGTGCCATCGAAAAGGCTGGCTACACGAACGTCACCGAACTGAAAAAAGACGACAACGGCGTATGGCGCGGCAAAGCGACCAAGGGTGGCTCGACCAGTGCGATCAGCGTCGATTTCCAGGGCAACGTCAACGCAGCAAAGTAACCGGAAGGTAATCTCATGACCGTGACCATTTCACGTTTGTACGACTCGTATACGGAAGCGCAGAAAGCTGTCGGAAGCCTTGAGGCCGCCGGCGTTCCTCATGGGGACATCAGTATCGTGGCCAACAACTCCGAGGGCTGGTTCGACGGCAAGAAGGACCGCGACGGTGATGGCGTCGATGATCGCGCCGAAGCAGCCGGCACCGGTGCCGGAATCGGTGCAGGGATCGGCGGCGCTGCGGGCCTTCTAGCCGGACTAGGGCTGCTTGCAATTCCTGGCCTTGGACCAGTTGTCGCGGCAGGATGGCTTGCCGCCACGGCAGTCGGCGCTGCCGCCGGAGCAGCAACCGGCGGCATTGTTGGTGCTCTGACCGAGGCTGGCGTCTCCAAGGAAGATGCACCGCTTTACGCGGAAGGCGTTCGCCGCGGCGGCACGTTGGTCTCGGCAAAGGTCAACGAGGCCGATCGCGCGCGCCTCGAGGCGCTGATGAGCCCATCGTCAGTCAATCTCAATGATCGCCGTGTGGCCTGGGAGAAGTCGGGCTGGAGCGGGTATGACCCGGCAAGCCCGCCCTACGATGCGGGGCAGGTGCGCAAGGAGCGAGAATTGTACGGTCGTTCCCGATAACAACGATGGCCCGCTTCGGCGGGCCATTTTTTTCATCGGAGGTCAAGCTCAGCAGTCAGGGCGGAGTGGTGTGGCGTGTCAGGCGGCCGATGCGAGAAACCGGGCTACGCGACGGGGAATTATGAACAACCGGCGGGATAAATTGGCAGCACCAATGCGGATCAATGCAGCATCGTCGAAGCGCTGCGTCCGTCGTTGAAAGCTGATCTTGAGGGTTTTCGTGAGTCATCGGCAGGGGGCGTATTGGCTGCCGCATTGAATGGTGACTTAGCGCCGTCGCACGGCGTGGACCGAGTGATTCAACGTCTATCGACAACCGGACAGCGCTATTTTTACTCGTCTATGGTCAGTTCGCGCGCCGTCGACTGGCATTTGACAGCGGCCGAGCGCGGGTTGGGAAACGCCAGCGTTTAGTGAGGTAGAGTCGGGAAACACCGGCAATCAAGGCAAGCGCAGAGCGCTGAATGTTCCAGCTCGCGGAACTCGATGGTGCAGCGCGTGTTATTGCATATCACTCTGGCGTTTGGAGACACCTTGAACCGCAGACAACTTCTCGGCGCTTCGGCCGCTTTGCCATTGATGACGATTATCCCGCGCAGCGCCCGCGCAGCTCCCGGGCCTGTGCCGTTCGCCGCCGCCGTGGTGCGGCAAATGGCGCGGGAAGCCGCCGCCAAGGCGTTCAAGGCGCCAGACAACAAGCTGCCAGACTCCCTCAAGGATCTGGACTACGACCGATACCGCGCGCTGCGCTTTAATCCGGAGAAGGCTTTGTGGCGCGGCGAGAAGCTGCCCTTCGAGGTGCAGTTCTTTCATCGTGGCTCGTTCTACACCAATCGCGTCGATATCTATGAAGTGGCCAATGGCCAGGCGACCCAAGTCCCTTATCAACCTGAGCATTTCTCCTTTGGCGCTACGCCGCCCCCGCCGGCCGGCGCCGACTTAGGCTTCGGCGGCTTCCGGCTGCATGCCCCGATCAACAAGCCCGATTACTATGACGAGGTCTGCGTTTTTCTCGGCGCCAGCTATTTCCGCGCGGTGGCCAAAGGCCAAGTATACGGCTTGTCCGCGCGGGGCCTGTCCATCAACACCGGCGAGGCGGCCGGCGAGGAATTCCCACAGTTCAAGTCCTTCTGGATCGAGAAGCCGGCGTCCAACGCCAACTCGATCGTAGTGCATGCGTTGCTCGACAGTGAAAGTGCCGCGGCCGCCTATCGGTTCACCATCCGGCCAGGCGATACGACCATTTTCGATGTAGAAATGGTCATTTACCCGCGGGTGGAAATAAAAAACACTGGCCTCGCGGCGATCACGAGCATGTTCTTCTTCGGTCCGAACGACCGCAAGGAAGTGGACGATTTCCGCCCTGCCGTGCACGATTCCGACGGTCTGGCAATTTTCAACGGGCGAGGCGAGCAGCTCTGGCGACCCCTGCATAACCCGCGCGATCTGCAGATCAGCTCTTTCGGAGACCGAAATCCGCGCGGCTTTGGACTGATGCAACGGCAGAAGGACTTCTCCGACTACCAGGATCTCGAATCAAGTTTCGAACGGCGCCCCAGTCTCTGGGTGGAGCCGATTGGCGATTGGGGCGAGGGATCGGTGCAACTGCTGGAAATTCCGACCAAGGAAGAGATTCACGACAATATCGGTACCTTTTGGCGTCCGAAAAACCCGCTTCCAGCAAAGGGCGAACTCGCGTTTACCTACCGCCTGCATTGGGGGCCCGATCAACCGAAGCCGTCGGCGCTGGCGATCTTTTCACGCAGCGGCATCGGTGCGCGCGGGGACGATACCAAGCTATTTGTGCTCGATCTGATTGGCGACAAGCTCAAATCCATCGATCCCACCAAGATCAAAGGTGTTGTCACGGCCGAAAAGGCTGAAATCCGCAATATCGTAACACAGCGGAATCCGCAAAACGGCGGCTGGCGCCTGAGTTTCGAGATGCCGGTCAAGAGTAAGGCGCCGGTCGAATTGCGCGCTTCTTTGATGCAGGACGATCAGGCGATCTCCGAAGTTTGGGTCTATCGATGGACACCATGAATGTGAAGAACCAAATGCCGTTGGTTACCGTGCCTGCGGCTACGTTGCCGGCCGGCGCGGGCGAGAGGTTTCTACCGCCAGAGATGCCGCTGACGATGATATCGGATGGGCTCGCAGGGCCAGCTTCCTCCCAACGACGCGCGCAGTTCAGGCCCATGCCGACTGTTCTGCGGCGCGCTTACATCCTCCTCGGCACCGTGGCCCTGACCGCGGCCGGCGGCTACGAGATGTTCGAGGTGCTGAAGGTCGGCGGCGTGACCATCCTCGAAGGCATGGTACTGGCGCTCTTCGTGCTGCTGTTCGCCTGGGTCGCGTTCTCGTTCATGTCGGCGCTGGCCGGCTTCGTCCTACTGTTGATGCGCGCACGGGATCCGCTCGCCATAGAACCGCTTACGCCACTTGCGATGATCTCAAGCCGCAACGCGATGCTGTTACCGACCTATAACGAAGATCCCCATCAGATCACGGCGCGGTTGCGGGCGATGTGGGAATCTATATCGGAGACCGGTTACGCCGCGCAGTTCGACTGGTACGTGCTGAGTGACAGCACTGACCCCGCAATCTGGGTGGCCGAGGAAAAAGCCATTTTGAAACTGCGCCGCGAGACTGCCAGCGATCGCATCTTTTATCGCCATAGGATGCGCAACACCGCGCGCAAATCGGGAAATATTGAGGATTGGGTCAAGCGGTTCGGCGCTGGGTATGATCACATGATCATCCTGGACGCCGACAGCCTCATGACTGGTGACACGATCGTGCGCCTGGTCGCCGGCATGGAGCAGCATCCCGGCGTCGGTCTGATCCAGACGCTGCCTATCGTTGTCAATGCGCGGTCGCTATTCGCACGGATGCAGCAATTCGCTGGCAGGCTTTACGGCCCGGTAATCGCCTCCGGAATCGCTTGGTGGCACGGCTCGGAAGGCAATTACTGGGGACACAACGCCATCATCCGCGTGCGCGCCTTTGCAGAACATGCCAGCCTGCCCAAACTTCCCGGGCGCAAGCCGTTCGGCGGCCATATTCTCAGCCATGACTTCATTGAAGCAGCTTTCATGCGGCGCGCCGGATGGGCGATCCACATGGCACCGAAACTGGGCGGCAGTTTCGAGGAATGTCCGCCGTCGCTCCTCGATTTTGCAGCGCGCGACCGCCGATGGTGTCAGGGCAATCTGCAGCACCTGGCTGTGCTGGCAGCGCCGCGGCTTCATTGGGTCTCGCGGTTGCATCTCCTGACCGGCATCGGTTCTTATTTAACTGCGCCGCTGTGGCTTATGTTTCTGGTGCTCGGGATTCTCATCTCGCTGCAGGCCCAGTTCGTGCGTCCGGAATATTTCGCAAAGGGATTTTCGCTGTTTCCGCAGTGGCCAGCCCAAGATCCGGTTCGCGCTGCCTGGGTCTTCGCAGGCACGATGGGTCTTCTGATCGTACCAAAACTGCTTGCCTACGTTTTGCTGCTCACCCAGGTCGAAAATCGAGCGCGGTTCGGCGGCGGCTTTCTTGCTTTGTCCGGCATCATCGTCGAGACTTTGCTGTCCGGCCTGATCGCGCCAGTGATGATGATCTTCCAATCGTCGGCGGTCGGTGAGATTCTGCTTGGTCGGGATGCCGGCTGGCAGGTCCAGCGCCGCGACGACGGCGTCGTCCCGATCCGCGAAGTGGTCAGAAAGTACGCGGTACCGACCGTGTTCGGTGTACTGATGGCGATTAGCGCTTATGCGGTGTCGCTACCGCTATTCCTGTGGATGACGCCGGTAATCGTAGGTCTGTGGCTGTCGATGCCGCTGGCCATCGTGTCGTCGCGCGCTCTGCAGCCAGGCCAGCACGCCGGCTTATTCGGAACTCCCGAACAGAATCTACCGCCGAAAGTACTGATTCGCGCAAAAGAGTTGGCCTTGGCGGCACCGATCTACGGCGCAAGCTCGCTGCACGAACTGCGTAAGGACATGGATCTGTGCGCGGCCCATTTGAGATCGCTGGTTGATGAGCCACGCAGCCGTGGCCAGATCGATTCCGACCTCGCCATCGCGCGAGCAAAAATTGTAGAAGCTGAGGATTTTGACGAGGCCGTCAGTTTCTTCAGTACGCGCGAGACTTTTGCGGCGCTGAACAGTCGGATCGCGCTTCAGCAATTGGCTGCACTGCCCGATAAGGCACACGCCACGAAGTCAATCTGAGTAAGACCTGCCAAAATATAATACCGAAAAGTGCGCGAGCCCCCATATGACAGCCATCGCACCCGAGGTTTCGGCCTTTGTAATGACATTGCGAAAAAAGGCGGCACACTGGCCGCCTCGATTCACTTTGTGAAGTCGTGTCAGTCAATTTCGTCGATCACCACGCGCTCTCCGGGGTCGACCAGATAGGTGCGATTTTCGCGGTGGATGTAGCGGTAGTCGCGCAGTGAAGGAGCTTCTCGGTAAACGACGTCGGGAAATTCTTCAATCTCGACCGTTTCCGGTAGACGCTCGCCGCGGCGGATAACCGTCTTGGCCGTGCTGCCGGTCGTTTGGCGCTCAGTTGTCCTCGTCTTGACGTGCTTGCGCACAACGTCCCGGTCCTTGTCGGTAAACGAGACCTTGGGGCGGGCCGGTGCAGGCGCGGCGGCCGTTGATCCACCGGAGCGCGGCAGCACAGTTACGATCTGCAAGGTCGAAGGTTCAACGATGACGATTTCGTCGCGCACCACAAAGAAGCTGTAGCCTCGATACTGCGGTACGACTTCGACGACCTCAGAGGGAAGCGTCTGCAGACGGGTGTCGCGAGGAACAGAGGTGCCCACGCTCAGGGAAAAATTAACGTTGTTAAGAGGCTGCACGTTGAGCCGAGAAATCGACTGGGTAACACGCGTGCGCTGCTGGTCGTTGATATTGACGGAAGCATTGACGCTGGTCGATTGCGACTGCGCATTGTTGTTCGTCGAGGGAGCTTGCGCCGCGTTGTTAGAAGGAGACTGCGCCGTATTATTCGTTGTCGTTGGCTGCGCTGCAGCGTTAGCACCGCCGCTGGTCGGAGCCTGCATCTGGCCGCCGGCCGTTGCGGGCGCCGTGTTGGTCCGCGCCTGCGGGGGCTGCGATGTCGAAGACCCGGCTGCCGACGATGGAGCAGTCGTCTGCGCCTGCGAAGAGCTGGTGGATGTGCTTGGTGAGGTGGACGTGGACCGATCGTTGGTCGTATCGGGTGCCTTCTGAGTCGTAGGCGAAGAGGTGCTCGGGGACTGCGTTTGTTGTGTGCTAGGGGAGGTTGCTGTCGCGCTTGGCGACTGAGCAATTGCTGCGGTGGCGAACACCAAGCCGACCGCCGTGCTAAATAAGAAACGCGCCTTCATGATCAATTCCTCCATTTTTTGTAGTCATCGTGAACGAGGAAGACACACGGCAGTTCCGATGGAAATCGGGAATAAGTGGCAAATTCTAATGACAAGGGTCTCTTCTCGGTCGCGTATGCATTGATGGCCGCGTGGCAGAGCCGGAGAGCGAGGGCCTGCCGCAATTGCACGGCGCCTGCTGATCATCACCGTCCCTGCGAGTTCAAGCCTGCTAACCGGCTCACTCCTTGTATTCTCGCAAAATCCGCCGGACTGCTCCGGCAATCAAGCAACCATTGTAATTGGGGAGTACGTCAAGGCAGACACACGCTCGTGGTGCACCGGCGACGCTCGCAAAGGGCTCAATCGCCCGACAATGACGTGACGGGAACCGTATTATGGTGTTTTAGCGGGACCAAAAATATTTGTAGGCGGGACGCATTGCGGGCCTACTGGGAACGGCAGTCTCAACGACTGCCCGGCCTCGGAATTAGACCACCTTCAGCCGGTCCGCAGCGGGGTCGCAATTGCATACCTTTCCCGCGACGGACTCGTACTGGCCACGCTGGAGTTCAACGTAGAAGGTCAAATAAGCGTTTTCAAATGTGGGCCATCGAAACGTGAGTCGCTGGGAACAACGCTCAATTAGAGTTCTTGATCCCACGTCCTTGCATGCACGCAAACTCTTGCATAGACGAACTCGCCGCGCGGACCTTTGGGTTGGCGCGGCTCCTTTATGTGATCGTAAGGCTTTTACAGAGCGCTAACCTGCGCGACTGGCGGCAGCAATTCGCTGACCGTGCCAGATGGCTTTGAAGCGGTCTTGGCGGGAACTTGATGCCGCTGTCCGCTGTTCTAACAGGCGAATCGAGGCTGCTATGGACGATCTTAAAAAGAAAACTCGGCAAGATCGCAGCAAGATCAACATGCACGAAGAGCATGAAGTTCGATACTGGACCAAGCACCTCAAGGTTACGAAGGAGGAGTTGCAAAGCGTTGTCGAAAAAGTTGGCAACTCTGCCGCGACCGTGCGTAAAGAGCTCGCAATTTCATAATGGGAGGCGACCCTGACTACTGTCTCGCTCGCTGCGCTTCTTGATGAGTCCGTCGATATCGCTTTCGATTTTCTGCGGCGCTCTGGAGACCTGGACGATGTTCGTGAGGCTAACCAGTTCCTCACATTTCACGTAGCCAGACTGATGCGAGGGGGCATCACGAGCCGCCTTCTGTTATCCAATCGGGCCATCGCAGCATATCGATCTCGAGCGGCCAATGGCCCGCCAAGGGATGTCAAGCGCTCAGCAGGCTAGCGTGGAGTCTTACCGGTCCAACCTTCGCGCGTCGCCGAAGGTTGGAGGTCTGACGCCGACTTGGCCTTCGCCAACTGGGAGATCCCCGGCTAAGTCCTCAGGTCTAAGTCTGCGCTCATTCTGGCCGCAATGCTCGTTGGATGGGCCCTCATTCAACGTCGAGGCCAAGCTCACGTAACGCTCGGGCTGGCTCAACCGAACCGAATGTGTCTCGGCGCTCCTCGGGATTATAGCGTCCTAACCGAAATGGAGAGCGGCGACGCTTTTGTACCGCAGTATCCGGAATCCTCTCGCCCAGATGAGATGGGAATGCCGTTCGACGACGGGCCGAGGAAAGCTTCCGGCTCCGTGAAAAATCAGCACAAACTAATTCGTTCCTCGGGAAGGATCGGCCCGGCGGCGGATGGATTTCGCCGCCGGCCGCCTCAACTCGGTGCGGAATGATCCCGAGCCCAGCGATTGAAACTGGAGACGCTCCGCGACGGTTGAGTTGGGTGGCAGGGAACGCCGCTGAGCTCGGCCAACAACTTCTGCAAAAGCTGCCGGCTCGTGACAATTGGGATCAAATGGTTTCGTTCCGGCGGCGCTTCATCAAGCCCCCAATAACATAATGGAAGGCCCGGCCGCCTGAGGTTGAGGGACATGGTGAGCCGCCGAGCCCGGCGACAGCTTAAGGGATCATCTGCCAGCCGCCGGAAAGAACAGAATTCTTGGAATCCGTCCTGGGCCGACGGAAACCGGATTGTATGACCTTGGAAGAACGACCATCGGCTCCTCAAAAATCAGATCTGATCGACAACGTTCCGGTCAACATCCGCCTAGCTTAGTGGGGCCGCTCATATTGCAATTGAGCGACCCCGTGCCACGCAATTGAAATGTTGCCGATACGAACGACAAGTCCGGCAACGTCACGCGACACTTTTGACGCTAAGCCCTTCGTTTATGTGCACAACACAAGCCGCTCCTTAACCTAACTACTCAACCTTACCGGCGAAATTCGTTAGCTGCTTCTCGCGGCTTGCGGAGCGGATTTCGCCATCGCCTGTCACCGGCGGCGCAGGGCACATCAGCTGAGTACAATCATAGGAGGCTCGGCGGCGTTGGGTTTTGGGGGTGGGGAAGCCGCCGAGCCCGGCCGACAGCACCACACAACTGCCGACCGCAGGAAAAAGCGGCAATAATAGATTTCGTTCCATCAAATAGCAGCCATTGAAATGGCCCGACGCTCAGCCGAATCCTTGAGCGGCGGGCCGACCGTCGCGTGTGCTTCTTGGGATCGCTCCGGCCGGGAAAATCTAGCATCAACACAAATGGAAACTCAATCCACCTTTTAGCGGCAGCCTGGCTGTGCGTGCTCTCCGTCAGGCTTGCTGCTGCTTAGAACTTCCTCGAAGGCGTCGTATCCCTCAACCTCACCATGACCAAGGAGGAAACCTGCATCGCTAGCCATATGGCGTAGGAGATGGCTATCACGGCCGCAGGACGGCCTCGGGCGAACGGTTCAACTTACGCCCTGGCGGCCGCACACCGCACCACGCGCTTCGGCAGCCACGTCAGGATGATAAAGCCAATGATCGGTCGGTAAAAGTTCGGATCACGGATCGCGGCCCGTTTATCAAGGGTCGTTGCATCGATCTGTCTCGAGCAGCAGCCAATGCAATCGGCGTGGGTGGTATCGCGCGCGTCACCGTCCGGGAGCGGGTGACCCGGTCGTGTTTGCCTCCGGAACTTGTCCGGCTGTCGAACGGAGGCCGGGCTTTTTGTAATCCGTTGCGATGGAGTGTCTAATAGCCGGACAGGCACGGTGCCGACAGGGAGGTTGCAATGCGCGAGCAAAATCCATCCCGGACGATTAACTTTGGTCAGGCCATCGTTTTAATCGTTCTGTTCGCCATGCTGCTCTTCGCAATTGTCTGGTCGATGATGGCATGGACGTCAGCTGAGAACGCTGAGATGTCGATCCATGGTTGGATCGCCTTGGCGCTCGGGACGGTTTTCTCACTCGTTATTGGATGCGGCCTGATGGCCTTGATGTTCTACAGTAATAGAAGCGGCTACGACGACACGGCAAACACCGATTGGCGCAGCGAAAAAAAACCGCCAGATGATGAAGTCGGGTAGGTACCCGCGATTAGCCTGCGGCCGCTCTTGCTCGGCGCCGGCGATGGTGACCGGGCTTTTTATTCGACTAGCCTGATGACCCTCAGCGCGTTTGCGCGGTCAAGTGGCCCTAATTTGGCGGCCCACATTTTTGGAAGGTGATCTGGCCAGCAGCATCAAATTCAAAGTCAGCCCGGATATTTGAGCCGTGGCAAACGTAAGTAATGGCAACGCCATCACGGGCCGGTTCGAGATTGTCCAAGTCCGCGGCCGGAGAATCTCTTAGGCGCTGCTCCCAATATGCACGTAAAGCCTCGCGACCATTTATCGTCGTGGCGCCGCCGCAACCACATTCGATCGTAGCGGCTTCGGCATAAAGGCCGAGAATACTTTCAAGGTCGCCTGAGCGATAAGCATCTAGCCAATCAACTACCGCGGCCATCGGGTCAAAGGACATTTTCTCACCTACTTGCCAAACGTATGCGTCTAACAAGCGATTTAGAAGTAGTCTAATGAATGCGTCCTGAATGGTTTATTCAGGGAAGTGGCCTGAAACCCACCGTGGACGGTATACCAGTATGTTTAGTGGTGTTTGGTGATCGCCGTCCTCTTAGCACTTTGAAATCTGGGGATTGCTCCGATGGTCGGATCGACAGCACGAGCGAGCGCTTTAACGATGCGCTAACCAAGCTCGATCAACCTATCCAAGAATGCTGCGGCACCGGACGGGGAGCCGGCAGCCGCATCAGGATGCCGGCCGGTGTCATGCCCGGGCGGCTTTTTCGTCATTCGATCAATCGGATCACTTTGCGCCGATAGAGCCGATCCAGCGTGGCAACGAAGTCCCGATCGTCGAGCACGTCGATCAGCCGATCGACTGGATCAACGGCACTTCGCGAGCCCGGCCCGATGTAGTCTTTCAAAAGATTTCTCGCCGCGGTCACAGAACGTATCAGATGATCGATCTCATCTCGCTCACTCATTGGTCCCTCGCCAGCTTGGTCGCGCCACGCCGGCTCCTTCTTGCCCTAGTGATAGACGGGTTCATCCATCGGAAAAGGTTTGCATCGAGCCAAGCCGAGCGAACATTTGCGGTCTAGAAACTGGCCCCCGACACCAACAGAACCGCGCCGATTACCATTAGGAGAATGCCCGGCCAGTTGGTTCCGAGCCCCAAGAATCTCATGCCCCGCCGCGGTGGCTCCAGAGTGTCGCGAACTGGCCGGGAGGAATCTGGGCCGCTAAGCGATCCCCGCCAAATAGCGGCGCGTGCCATGTACAAGACGCCGCCTAGGACTAGCAGCGCGCCAAGGCCCATCAGGAACATTCTCGCCTCCGCATTCATCGCTGACACACGCACGGACCGGGATTTTAAGAGCCGGCCGAATAATTCGTTCCGGGCTGGCCGATCGACAGGCGAGGCAGATTGCTGACGAAGTATACGCTAACAAAAAAAGCCCGCCGAAGCGGGCCTTTTCTCAGTCAGAGAGAACCATACAGCTGGCGCTCTCTGCGCATCTCGTCCGCATCGAAGGTTTGCTCGCCGGATCGTAGCCAGTCCAGCCGCTTTTCTGCCAGGCGGGCTCCTTAGAAAGTAGAGAGCGAAGACGCTCATCGATGCAATACGTTTCATGTTCTTCACGAGCAGGGGGCCCGTCCAACTCGCACGTGCGAATGGTGTTTCCAATCCCATCGCGCTCGATGGTGCGGTGCGATCCGACCAAGTGGCCAGCCAGATGATGTTTCCAATTGGTGAGCCGTGGAGGAACAGAGCAAGGCGAAGAGCTGTTATCAAGGGCAGATAGGAGTTACTGATGACACGTTCGATCCTTTTAATAGCCGCGGCAATCGTATTTTCCGGCACAGCCCTCGCGCAAAGCAGCGGAACGCTGGAGGAGCAGGCTGCGTGCCGTGCCAGCGTGAAGCGCTATTGCGCACAAGCGATTCAGGGCGGGGATATGATGGTGCTTTCCTGCCTTCAGCAGAATAGGCCGCGCATTTCGAAGGCATGTCGGCAAGTGTTATTGAAGCATGGCCAATAGGCGTGCTCAGGTGAAGGGCCCCGGCACTTGCTCCGGGGCCCTAGCTGTCCAGTAGAGTACATCCGTCCAACTGGACAGTTAGTTCCCGCCGCCCGCGCCACCCCCGGCACCGCCGCCTGCGCCACCACCTGCGCCGCCTGCACCACCGCCCGCGCCGCCGCCGCTAGTGCGGCCTTGGTCAACGTTGTTCATTGAGTTGGCGCCACCGGCTTTTCCTGCAGCTGCGTTTGAACCGCTGAGAGAGCTGGCGTTGTTGCCGCGTTCCGAGCCAACTGCGCCGGTCGTCCGGTCCGACGTTGTTGGTGCAGTGGGCGAGCTCGGCGTCGTCTGGGCGAGCGCCGGCGCTGCAATAAGTGTCAGTGCTGCACTTGCAATAAGAAGTTTTCGCATGTCGTTTCCTCTCGTGACGCCCCAACCGAGAAATGCAAACTAACAAAACCTGTTCCCGAACGACTTCACTTTTAGATGGGAACAATTTCTGGTTCTCGCATTTCTCAGAATGCCTCGCATGAGTGTGTCTTCGTAAGGCGTTCAATTTTCTGGTTGCCTCGCCGCGGCGCCCCGAGCGCCGGGGGACCCTTGAAAGTAGCCTCTATGTTGAAGAGTCCGCGACGATCCATCCGACCGATTTACGGCTACGCGCTCGGCTTCATCTTGTTGCTGGGTCTCATTGGAGCCGCGGTCTCGGTCATCAGAAACGAAGGTAAGGCACCTGTCGATCAGCAAACCAAAACGGTGAAATAGCGTGCCTCAGCCGAAAAGGAGAAAGCAGGGACTCGTTAAAGCCGACGGATCGAAGTCGAGCGTCAGCCTTGAGCCTGAGTTTTGGAGCGCTTTAAAGGAAATTGCCAGTGAACGAGGGACGAGCCCAGCGGCCCTTGTCAGACTGGTTGACCGCAATGGGCCGCAGGTGAACTTAACCTCGGCCGTCCGTCTGTTCGTCTTGCATCATTTCAAAGCCAAAATAAAGGACGGGTCTCCCGCGTAACTTAGCCGGCTGTTGGCAACGTTCGCATTGTGAAATTCAATGCGGTCATCAGCAACCGGCCGGTAATGCTCAACCATCGTCATGTATGCCTCCGCTGGAAAATCCGCGAAATAAGCGCGCGCTCGTTGTCTGGCGGCAAGACGGGCCGGGTAAATGTCTCGGGGACGGACCCACTGTTAAGTCGAAGCTTTTCACGTCGTGATCGAAGCCGTTCGCTCAACGACCGGGGCTTCGTTTACGATCCTCAACTGGCCATAGCCCTTCTGCAAACTCTCCAGAGCGGCGATTTGCATCGTCACGGTCAGGTATTTCAGGCATGCGCTGGAGAACCGACTGCGGGTGGCGACGCCTAGGCTCGATGTAGTCCCATAGAAGCCGCAGGTCCATTTTCAGATGCCAGACCTTTTCGGGTTCGCATTCCAGTCTTGCTGAGCGATGGTGCCGACGTCTACGTCGCCGTACCGGATGTCCATGTCTCGAGCAGGGCGGGAGAGCGATGGCGGGAGAGTTCGGGCGGGCATCACAGCGCCTTCGTGGCGTGCCGCCGTCCGGGCGGCGACGATTTCGATGAGCGTCGGGATGGGCAAGCGGAACAATAGGCGCGAATTGGCATTGCAACACAATGGAAGACAGGCTCTACCGAGTCCTTCTCGCGTTAGGCATAGCCGGGCTGATTACTGCATTCGTGGTTTTGGTCCTCCTACTGCTTTATTGGGCAGTAGGTAGTATTTGAGCGGCCGCCTCAGTTGGCGGCCTCTTTCATGGTGACTCGATGTGACGTCTGCGGATCGCGCCAAATCAAAACGCGGCTCCTACCTCTTTAGACGATGGCCGGTGGGTGTCGCCCTCGCGCATCAGAACGAGCCGTCATTGGGCTCCTGGTGTGTCTGAAGGATCAGCGCTATGCCAAAGAGTAAGATGCCCAACGTTAGAAGATCGAAAATACGGTCCTGCATATCCCCATTTTACCCGATGGCGGGGAGGGCGTCACGGCTGATGGGCGCCGCGTTCTGCGTCCCCGTTAGTATAAGGATCGCTGTGTTGACGGGAACCATTGATAGCACCAGCAGTTTAATCGACTTCATCCGCACGGCCAAAGTAATTGCGGCTCGTGTAGTCGATGGATCTTTCCTTCGCGTCGAGCTCTCATGGTTCAGGACTGAAAATGGCGGTGCGATTTTGGACGTGTGCGCCGTCCGCAAGCTCCAACGATTCCGAGTGAGTCCCGGCTGATCGACGCGACCCGGTCGCGACACAACCACGGACCAAAGGGCCGCATGATCGACGACCTCTGGTACAAGAACGCCGTCTTCTACTGCCTCTCCGTAGGCAGTTTCATGGATGCTGATGGCGACGGTTGCGGCGACTTTAAGGGCCTGACGCGGCGGCTCGACTACATTCACGGCCTCGGCATCACCGCGATCTGGCTGATGCCCTTCCAGCCCTCGCCCGGCAAGGACGACGGCTACGACATCTCCGACTACTACGGCGTTGATCCGCGCTACGGCACGCTAGGCGACTTCGTCGAATTCACCCATGGCTGCCACCAGCGCGGCATCCGCGTCATCATCGACCTTGTGGTCAATCACACCTCGGACCAGCACGCCTGGTTCAAGGACGCGCGCAGCGCCAGGGATTCGCGCTATCGCGACTGGTATGTGTGGTCGGACAAGAAGCCGCCCAATGCCAACAAGGGTATGGTGTTTCCCGGCGTGCAGAAATCGACCTGGACGCATGACACGACCTCGAAGTCCTGGTTCTTCCACCGGTTCTATGACTTCCAGCCGGACCTCAACACATCCAATCCCTATGTGCAGGCCGAGATCCTGAAGATCATGGGGTTCTGGCTGCAGCTTGGCGTCTCCGGCTTCCGCATGGATGCGGTGCCCTTCGTGATCGCCACCAAGGGACCGAAGGTCAACAAGCCCACCGAACAATACGACATGCTGCGCGCCTTCCGCGAATTCCTGCAATGGCGCAAGGGCGACGCCATCATTCTCGCCGAAGCCAATGTGCTGCCGGAAACCGACATGGAATATTTCGGCAGCGACGGCGACCGCATGCAGATGATGTTCAACTTTCACGTCAACCAGAACCTGTTCTATGCGCTGGCCTCCGGCGACGTGCGCCCACTGGCTGCGGCGATGAAGGTGACCAAGCCACGCCCGGCGACGGCGCAATGGGGCCTGTTCCTGCGCAATCATGACGAGCTCGATCTCGGCCGGCTGACCGAGGAGCAACGCCAGACGGTGTTCGCGAAATTCGGCCCGGACAAGGACATGCAGCTTTACGATCGCGGCATCCGACGTCGGCTGGCGCCAATGCTCGGCGGCGACCGACGCAGGCTCGAGCTTGCTTACAGTCTGATGTACACGCTGCCGGGTACGCCGGTGCTGCGCTATGGCGACGAGATCGCCATGGGTGATGATCTCACGCTGCCTGAACGCAACTGCGCGCGGACGCCGATGCAATGGTCGAACGAACCCCGTGCCGGCTTCACCAAGAGCGAGAAGTCAAAGAATCCTGTGATCGACAAGGGCCCCTACGGCTACAATCACGTCAATGTCGCCAAGCAGCGCCGCGATCCCAATTCGATGCTGAACTGGACCGAGCGCATGATCCGGATGCGCAAGGAGGTCCCCGAAATTGGCTGGGGCGACTTCACCATCATCGCCACGCGCAACCCTGCCGTGCTGGCGATCCGCTACGACTGGCGCAACAACTCCGTGCTGTTCGTGCATAATCTCGACGAACAGCCACGCGAAGTGTCATTTGCACTCGGCCTCGATGGCAAGCAGGGCGACCACCTGATCAATCTTCTGACGGAAGACCATAACCGCGCCGATGCCCAGGGCAAGCACCACCTGATGCTGGAAGCATATGCCTATCGCTGGTACCGCGTCGGCGGTCTAGATTATCTGCTCCGGCGCAGTGACATCGACAGTGATACGGATGCGCATCCGGCGTGAGGGTGCCTGCGCCCGGATCGCGGGACCAAGCCTGCGGCCATCAGCAAGTACGCCGACATCAGCGGAAGGCAGATGAAGAAGCTTCGCTCTAAAACCTGGAGAGCGATACGACCTGGAACATGGACAGGCCTTCGCGCCAGTCTCTTGATAGAGTAGCCGCTGCGGCCCAGCTGAGGGAACATGCATCGAACCTGGCGATTAGCAGGCGCACCTACGCCAGGACGCTCCGCCTTATGAATACGAACATCGAGACTTTCGCGATCGTCACCATTCCGGCATGCAACGAAGCCGACCGGATCGAGCGGTGTATCGCTGCGCTGGCCGTCCAGCGCGACCGTTTCGGCGCGCCCCTTGCCGCGGACGCGTTCGAGATCCTGGTGTTCGCCAACAATTGCACTGACGGTACCTCGGGAGTCGCCAGACGTTTCGCCGACTCGGTCCCGCAGAGGGTGGTGGTCATAGAGGAGGAATTGCCGTCGGAGATGGCCAACGCCGGCTGGGCGCGGAAGCGTGCAATGGACCTTGCGGCCGACCGCCTCGATGCGCTCGGCCCGGGCGGTGTAATTATGAGCACGGATGCCGATAGCTGCGTCGGCCCCGCGTGGTTTTCGTCTAACCTCCATGAGTTGGCGAACGGTGTGGAGTGCGTGGCAGGCTACATCGATGCAGAACCGCTCGAGATCGTTTCGCTTGGACGGGATTTCCTGTCCCGCGGTAGGCTCGAAGATACTTACCTCAGCCTTGCCGCGGAAATCATCGCGCGCTGTGATCCGCGAGCCCATGATCCCTGGCCGAACCATCGTGTCTCTTCGGGCGCGAGCCTGGCCGTAACCGTGGCGGCCTATCGGGCCATCGGAGGACTTCCTGCACGCGCTCTCGGCGAAGACGCCGCCCTTACGGCTGCGTTGGACGAGGCGGGATTCAAGGTTCGTCACTCGCTCGACGTCGTCGTCCAGACGTCCTGTCGGATCTTGGGGCGGGCGCATGGCGGAGCGGCCGACACCATGCAACGCCGGCTCGCCGATTTGAATGCTCCTTGCGACGACGATCTTGAGCCCGCCTTGCAGATCGCCCGTCGCGCCATGTACCGATCGCTTTTCCGCCGGGCGTGGCAGAGTGCGCTCGAAGACGGTCCGATGTCCGCCCGGTTGTGCATTCCCTCCGACTTCGTTCGTCACCTCCGTGCCGAGGAGGCGACGCTTCGTGAGGCATGGGAAGCCGTATCGGGCAGAAGTCCTGTTCTCACGGTTCACCGGACGCTACGCCCCTCGGAGCTGCCTCGGCAGATCGCGATCGCCAGAATGATCGTCGCAAGCCTGAGGGCCGCCGCAATCACGCGGACAGCCGCTCCAGGCGGTAGACTTCATCGCGAAGGATCCGGCGAGCCGGAACTCGCTTGACGACGGCGTCGGCGAAAGCGTCGCTGGCCTCCGTTCCCCTCAGCGGATAGTCAGTCTCGCCCAGCCAGTGGCAGAGGACGATCTCTCCGTCGGGAGCGAGGACCCTGCAGCAGTTTTCGGCCACCGAAAGGAGATCGGCCCGGCTGAAGTAGTACAACACTTCAGACAGCACGATGAGGTCGAAGGCGCCGTCCGGGAATTCGGTCGGCAGCACACATTCCTCGAAGGCGACGTTCGGCGGCGCGTCCTTTCGCGCAGCTTCCAGCGCCGTGCGGGACGCGTCGATCGCCAGCAGTTCTCCGCCGCGCTGCGCGAGCCTTGCCGTCAGGACCCCGATCGAGCAGCCAACTTCGAGGATACGATCGTAATGGGCGCGCGTAAGAGCCGACAGAGTGCGGTCATATTTCTCCCGCTCGTAGGCGCTGGTTCGGAATCCCCAGGGGTCGATATCCTGCCGGTACCGTTCCTCGAAGTATGAAGCGGGCAAACTCTCTATGTGCCTCCTCATCGGGAGACCTCGTAAACGTACTCGTGCTCGCCAAGGAACGGCGCCAACGTCTCTTCGGTGAACCGGAAGCCCGTTGGATCGTCTTCGATAAGCGTGGACATCTGCGAAGCGTGGGCCGCGATAGCACGGTGCTTGAGATCACGTTCTCCAGCGATATCCAGCCGGTGGCCCCGCGGGAAGCCTGGGACATCGTCGTCCTGATCGAGGTGCCACCCCCAGATGGGGTAGGCCCAGAGCCTGACAGCTGGGTTGGCGACTCCGGCCGCCTTGGCGATGGCAGCGGCCGCCTGATGATCGCAATGCGGATCCCGATCCCACGTCACAAACAAGGCCTTTGCGCCCGTCTCCTGAAGAAGGTCGGACACGGCGCGGACCGCCGCGTCGAACTGGGGTCCCTCCAGAGGGGCTTGCGTGTCGGGGAGGTCGAGATGGCGTACGAACGCCGGATGGAGGCCCAGAATTTCGCCTGCCGCCCTGACTTCCGCCTTCCGGAGATCGACCAGCCGTTCCGGAGGGTACTGGACCGACCGGGGGTGCGAACCCGCACCATCGGTCAAAACCACGACGTGAACCTTCTGGCCTGCTTGGCAGGCCTGAGCGATCAGACCGCCAAGACCTAACGTCTCGTCGTCCGGGTGCGGCGAGAGAATTAAGAAGGGCGCACCCTCCGTCAGCGCCTCGCGCGAGATGATAGGAAGCGCCTTCGTCACTTCGAGATATCCCGAAACCTTCACTAAAAGTCTCCTGCCGACCGCGACGAACTCAGAAAGACCTGAGCCCCATCGCTCATGGCGCGGTCCGGCACCGGTTGCCGCAGATACGTCGCCAGGTCGCGGCAGATGCGCTCAACGTCGTGAGGACGCACAAACGCCCGAAGCCCGATGCCCCTCTGGACGGTCTCCATGACAGTCAGGGCGGATCGTTCGACAACCATCCGGGTGAGGTTGGCGAAAGCCACGATGCTCTCTGGATCATCTTCGACCGCCAGACGGCGCGCGGCGTCCTCCACCCAAAAACGCGCCGTCGTCGCGTCGGCGACACAAGTCGCAAGGCGCTCGAGCTGATACGCGTCTTCGCCCCTTGCTGAGGAATTAAGGTGCTCTCGGAACAGGTCGACTAGCCGTTCCGTTGCGCCGGTATGGACGGCGCAGAAGCGCCATGCGCCGCCCGAGAAGTGCGGCTGTCGCATGAAGTCGCCGGGAGCGCCGATCCGCTCACGATCCGTGATGCGTCGCCCGGTGAAGTCGACCGTCCCGGTCGCCGTCGCGCGCATGCCTTGCGCCTGCCAGCTGGACGTGTCGTGCGCATATCCGATCTCGAGGTCGAGCAGGCACATCTGCTGCCCCTCCGGTGCTGATGCGGTAACCAGGGGACGCGTCACGAACCCGGCGCCCGACGCCAGGATCTTGCGGCCTTTGAGGACGTTGCCATCCCGCTCCGGGGTGATCCTCAGGCCCTGCGCGTCGTCGGCGCCCCATACTGCGGACAGCGCACCATCACGCACGCTTCCCGCGAGACCTTCGATCTGCGCTTGTGTTCCGTAACGGCAGACCAGCCCCACCGCGTTGACGTGGCCCTCAAATATACGGGCAAGCGAGAGGTCCGCTGCGCCGAGCAGACGCAGGATGGTGCAGAGTTCGGCGCCGAACCGCGGGTCCCAGAGACTGCTGCCGCCGAGCTCGTGAGGCAGTGGGCTCATGGCCAATCCGCTGAAGCGGAAGTCCGTCCAGACGTCCGGTGCGATGTGAGCAGTTCTGTCCGTATCAAAGGCGCGGCTTGAGAGCTTCGCGGCGAAGGCCTGCGCATTCTCCAGCAGCTTATGACATTCGGAAGGGGCGAGAATGACGGTGTCCTCACGACAGTTGGCGAGCATGCGATGAAGTCCGCAGCGCACCGATAGTTCCGATCTGCTGGAACGACTCCTAATCTTGGCGTTGTCCTCGGGCACTCCTTTTGGACGAACTATATGGCGACCATCGAGCTGCAGCCACACAACGAGAACTCCCAGACGTGGCTGCTCGTCTGGGCCGAGCGTCAGGAGATCGTCGGACGCGTCCGACGGGGGGAGGATGGGTGGTTCCATATCACCGCTCACGGACCGCACTGGAGCCCCATGAAGAGTTTCGCCGGCGACAAGTTCGACGACCCGTCCGAGGCTCTGAAGCAGGCTCAGGCGTATTTCGGAAACCGGTAGGGCACTGTCCTACAATAAGCAGATAGGACAAAGGCCACGTCGTCATGGGCGATGCGGCCTTTCTTTTTAAGCATTATCTAGTCGATCGTTCGAAGGACCAACCGCACATGCGAAGGGCCGTAGGCGCCAGCGGGCCGCGGCCATCCTAATGCGGTTTGAATAAACTTACGACGAAGTCGTCGCCGACAAGGCGAAACGACGCTAGGTCCGTTCCAGTCCGGTCCATTTCCTCGATTGGAATCCGTAATGGACCGCCGCCAAGCCGCTTCAGCATAACGATCAGCAACTGATCTTTGAAACAATCGACGAGACCATCGCCGTTAAGTCTCGGATCACTTCCTAGTGCAGTCTTCATGAAACGCTCCGCGGCCGCTTAACGGCCTTTGCTGGTGAATCGTGGGCAAAGACGCTGCCTCCAAAGAGATCCAAGAGAGTCATCGCCCAGGCGCAAGCACGCCGGAAAAGGTCGTTAGATAGCCAAGGCTCAAGTGGCGGAGAGCTAGGCGACCTTGATCGTTGAGACTGCGAAAGCGAGTTCAAGCGTCCGGCGACTTCACTGTATGACCAAGTGAAAATTGTTAGCGTTGTTCCCAAGATGTACCGCTGACATTGGTCCATCCACCGAGCAGAGCCGCCTGCCATGCAAATTATTACTACTGCCGCGGCGGCAATCAGGCCGACAGCGTCAACGTCACCAAGATCCGAAGTCCCGCCCCATTAAGGCGATCCGCTGGGCCCACTGGCGTCCCGTTGCCGACCGCCGGCCGCAAGATGAGCGCAACCGGGCAGGCCGTGAAGGAGGGAGCGAGGCCTAGTCCTTCGCCGCCTTTGCTAGGATAGCCCGTGCCTGCTCCAAAATCCGACGTGCAATTTCAAGCTTGGCCACCTGCTCGGCGTCTATCCCGGGGATTGTGGTTCCGTCCCTTGTGACCATGGCAAACACTTCCACGCTGATGAACGCGAAAACAGTTTGATCTTCAAAAGCACGTTCCAAAGCTGGCGCGAAACGGCGCCGCGGCCCTCAAGGACAACGAACAAGGCGGCAAGCAAGACGATCTGCAACGTGGAGTCTGACAGAAGGGACATGGCGCCCTTACTACGTTCATTTCGCAGATGCGTTCCAATCTAAACTGCGTTCTCAACACTCTGCATTTAGATAAAATTACGGCCACGCAATCGAAGGCATCGTCGCATCGCGAACCCATGAGGGACCTTCGCCTTGCTCCATCGGCTCTCGCCATGGCAGGCAAAGTGTCATGAGCCGATGAGGCTGACGCTAGTCAAGACAGGTGGGCGTAAGATCCGGTGCATTGTTTGTGGTTCAATTTAATAGAGCGCCCTTCGATCTTTGGTGAAGGGCTGTCTGTAAGGCACTACTCAGCTCATGAAGCTCGTAAGGTTTTCGCAACAGCAAAAATTCAGAGCCCAGTTTCCGCGCTGCCTCACTGTAGCCCGTTGCGAGAACGACGGGGATGTTCGGGTAATTCTGCCTAAGATGTCGGGCCAGGCCGAGACCATCCATTTTTCCAGGCATCACGACATCGCTGAAAACGAGGTCGATGCCGTCGTGCTCGATCTCGCGCAATGCGGACTCCGCGTCCGGTACGCATTTCACGCGATATCCCAACTCTTCCAGAAATACGGCGCTGGCGGTGGCAACATCCGGATTGTCTTCAACAAGAAGGACATTGCCGGCGCCTTTGGCCAGAACCTCTGCTTCGTGCGCACCTGCATGGCCTTCGCCACGCGGAAGCCGAATGGTGATTTCCGTACCAGCGCCGAGCTTGCTTTGGATTTCGACACGACCGCCGGCCTGGTTGGCAAAGCCATGCACCTGTGAGAGTCCCAATCCTGTTCCTTTGCCGACGGGTTTGGTCGTGAAAAACGGATCGAACACCTTCGCAATGACGTCCTCGGGAATACCTGCGCCGGTATCAGCCACCTTGATCTGCACGTACTCGCCTTTATCCTCTCCATCCCTGACCCGGTAATTTGCTGCCGTAATCGTCAAGGTGCCCCCGTCGGGCATGGCGTCACGAGAGTTGATGCTGAGATTGATGAGTGCAGTTTCGAGCTCGGTTGGATCCGCGAAGATTGGCCAAACTCCGGCCGGTACGGAGATTTCGAGCTTGATCGCGCTACCCAGAACGGTAGCCAAGACCTCGCGTACAGCTTGCACGGTCTCTTCAAGATTGAGCAGCGTCGGAGCGACTTGCTGACGCCGCGCAAACGTCAGCAACTGACGAGTAAGTGCCGCGCCGCGACGAACGCTTGCCTCAATCGCTCCTGCTGCCTCGATCACGCGGGGGACAATGGCATGCCGTTTGATCAGCCGAACGTTACCCGTGATTGCCATAAGGAGGTTGTTGAAGTCATGAGCCACTCCGCCGGTCAGCTGACCGAGCGCATCCATTTTCTGCGCTTCCGCCAGCTGCTTTTGCATACGTTCAAGTTGCTGCGTTGCTTGACGTCGCTCTGTGATGTCGCGCGTGATCTTGGCAAACCCGATCAGCTCGCCTGCGTCATTGCGGACGGGATCAATGACCACATTCGCCCAAAAGAACGTGCCGTCTTTGCGGACGCGCAAGCCTTCTTCTTCGTAACGGCCCTTTTCACGTGCAATGCTGAGAGCACGCGCTGGTTTTCCAGCGTCCCGGTCGCCGGGGGTATAAAAGCGCGAAAAGTGCTGACCGATAATCTCGTCAGGAAGATAGCCTTTGATCCGCTGACCGCCGAGGTTCCAGCTGGTGACATGACCTTCCGGATCAAGCATGTATAACGCATAGTCCGTGACATTGCTCACCAACAGGCGAAAAAGATTTTCGCTTTCGCTCAATGCGGAGCGGGCTTGCATCCGTTCGGTGATGTCCCGCGTGATCTTGGCAAAGCCGACAAGGACATCGTTTTCATAGATGGCGTCGATAACCACGGACGCGAAAAACCGCGTACCGTCTTTCCGCATCCGCCAGCCTTCCGCTTCGAAGCGCTTATTCCGGCGTGCGGCCTCCAATGCGGTGGCGGGAAGTCCGGCTTCGCGATCCTCCGGCGGATAGAACACCGAGAAGTGCTGGCCCACGATTTCGTCGGCGCCATACCCTTTGATCGTCTCGGCGCCTGCATTCCAGTTTGATACGATGCCGTTGGGGTCGAGCAGATAGATCGCATAATCTGTGACGCCTTGAACGAGAAGTCGGAAGGCGCGTTCGCTTTCTAAAAGATTGCGGTCGTTTTTTGTTTTTGGCATCATTCACTTTCCGCGAACCAATCCCTCTGGTAGAGGCGATAACTGCCATCGTTTAGCGGCACGGGAGTCGCAGGTCAGAGTAGGCTCCCCCACATACGCGGCACAAGAACACTTTTACCGTCAGATTTGGAACCAAAGTTTGCTTTAAGGATTGTCTCTGCCTTCTCAGATTAGCCGCTCGTTACGGCGATAAATTCAAATTTCTAGAAGAGGGCAAGGCGGCCGGCCGGAGGATCGCCTAAGCCGCGACCTTGTGCGGGCGCGGGCTCTGTCGATGAGGATCAGGCTTGGGTCTGAGAACGGCGCTCAGTTCAGCTAGTTGGTCTGAAGGGCGGCCCGCTCGCAGTGCCTTTTGCTGCACGGACAAATCTGTTGTGCCGTCCCCAACGGGACGATTCGCCGTCGATAATCGCTGACTTGGTTTTAAATGCCACGCGTCGGTTGCGATCTTCTCCGCCAGTCGTGAAGAAGTAAGGCGATGCTCCCTAGGCCCAACATTCTCGGCGCTGTAGCCCTGCCGTTGCTACCCGGCAGAGCGCTTATTCTGCGTGACGCCGGCTCGCGCGAACCGCCCGACCAGGTTTTCAAAGCGCAACGGGAATGATCTTGGACCGGGAAGAACCGTCTTGCCCGGAACAATACTCATGGTGAGTGCTTGTGCAACGACCCGATGAGGACGCGCCATGACCGATCAAGAGACGCCATGTGTAAGTGACCAATGGTCTGATCTGAAGGCCACCGTGGCGGATGGTGTCAAGGCCGTCGCATCAACAATAGGAGAAGCAATCGAGGAAGGCAAAAAGCCCGGCAAGCCGCTCGACATACTAAGCAAGCTTACGCGTGAAGCTCCGCTCGGTATGTTGTTGGCAGCATTTCTCATTGGCCGGGCACTGGCACGGCGGCAATGATTAGGCCGGTTGCCTTTTGAGATCGTCGAGCGTGACGCTTTTGGGAAACATGAATCTAGCAGTGGCTTGTGACCGACAGTTATTCCGGAGGACACTATGGGGTTAGCAACTTATGCCGTCATCGAATCTAACGATGGCTGGGGCGTTCTGCACGATGGAGACGTGGAAGGGAAATTCCTGACCAAAGAGTCTGCTTTCGAAGCAGCCGTGGCTGCAGCGTCTCTTGCGATCCGCCAGGGACACGAAGTCCATGTCAGCGCCCCGAGCAGCGAAGCCGGAAACAAGACAGCGCTTGGCGGTCCAACAAATTGACGGGGGCTCAAGCTGCGTGAAAGGATATGAAATTGGGACGAGATGATGATGGCGCCGAAGTAAAGTCAGCGCGCAAAGCACGCGGCGCCGAGCCAGGGCCGTCGGTTCGCAACGTTTTAATTTGGAGCCTTGGCTTAGTTGTGGCCGCCTTTGCCGTTGTATATTTCCTGTTTTTCAAAACCTAGCCGACCGTCAGCTGGTGGCGACGTACCCGCTTGGAGACGCCGATCAGGTTGCCGCCTGTTACTTAGAAACGACTTACATTCCTTCCTCTTTTGAGGTTGAGCGTCCTGTTCGCATGGTGGCCGTTCCGATGGCCCTGCCATCGCTCCAAACGTGGCGGAGCTTTTGCTGTCATAGCCGTTGGTATGCAGTAGCCGGATGAACTCGTCCATCGAGGCATTAACTATTGGTACGCTCGGCAGCTTCCGGTGTGAGGGTGCGGCCAAAAAGCCGGCTGATGGATTCGCGAAAAGCCATGCGAGTCCCCTTTTTTCGTGGCAGCGCTTTGCTGCGCGGACGAGAGAAAGGTTCATTCGGGAGCGACAGTCCTAACGGAATATTCTTGGACGGGGAACTGGTCACATAGTGGCGTCTTAAGCGCACAAGCAATTATAGCGATCGATGCGCTCGCCTGCATGACTGTACCAAAGCGATTCGCCGCCGCAATTATCCGTTTTTGAGGAGAGGCCGATGCCCCGATACTCTGAAGAACAGATCCGAGAGTACGCTCACAAACTTTGGGAAAGGGAAGGTCGCCCGGAAGGTAAGGCCGATGACTTCTGGCACCAGGCCAAAAGCGAGCTCGAAAGCGATGCGCCTGGCGACGAAGACCCGAAACCGATGCCAGAGTAGGAAAAAGCGCTGCCCAAGCGCCCCTTCGTCATTGGGCGGGCGATGTCGCCACCGGCGGAACGCTGCATCCAATCAAGCGTTTTCGATTGGCACTTATCTAGGAGCTGGTTCATGCCCCATTCTTATCCCGCGCCTCCGTTTGCTTCCCAGAAACAACCGATGCCCGGCCGAACGGAGGCCATGCAGCCTCGTCCCGATCATGGCGAGAGCAGCTACAAGGGGGGTGGTCGATTGCAGGGCATGAGAGCGGTAATTACCGGTGGCGACAGCGGGATCGGCCGCGCTGTCGCGTTGGCCTACGCACGCGAAGGTGCCGACGTCTTGATTTCTTATCTCGATGAGACCGAGGATGCCCTCGAAGCTAAAGCTTTAATCGAGCGCGAAGGCCGCAAGGCCATAATGGTCCCAGGTGACATCCAGCATCGGCGCCATTGCGACGTGATTATCGATAAGGCGGTAAGGGAATTGGGCGGGATCGACATCCTCGTTAACAACGCCGCGCATCAAGCGACCTTCAAGGACATCGGCGACATTTCCGATGACGAGTGGGATTTGACGTTTAGGACAAATATCTATGCAATGTTCTACCTGACAAGGGCCGCCGTGCCTCACATGAAGCCCGGAAGTGCGATCATCAATACCGCGTCGGTCAATTCGGATATGCCGAACCCCACCTTGCTGGCCTATGCAACGACGAAGGGGGCCATTCAGAATTTCACCGGCGGCTTGGCGCAGATGTTGGCCGATAAGGGCATCCGCGCAAACGCGGTGGCACCGGGACCGATCTGGACGCCGCTCATTCCATCCACTATGCCAGACGAAGCCGTTAGAAATTTCGGCAAGCAGACGCCGATGCAACGTCCCGGACAGCCCGCAGAGCTTGCAACCGCCTACGTGATGCTCGCAGATCCACTCTCAAGCTACGTTTCCGGGGCCACGATCGCCGTTACAGGCGGCAAACCTTTCATCTAATCGTATCGAGCGTTTCGCGGCAAAGCAGTGGGGTCTCATCGGTGTCCAGCATTTTGCCGTGGGTGGGAGGGTTCGCCGCTGTCCTGACTTCGCTGTCGTACATTCCACAGGTCCGGAAAGCATTGCCCCGGAGCTCAACCAAAGATCTGTCGCTCAAGATGCTTGTGGTGCTGACATCAGGCCTGGGTCTCTGGATCGGCTACGGTCTACTCAAGGGCGACTGGATCATCGTTCTGGCGAACAGTATCGGCTGTGCGCTGACAGCAACCGTGCTCGGCTGTAAAATACGAGACATTCGCGGGGAGGACTCTGCATAGGGAGCGGAACCTGGCTGCATGATCAGGGTTTAGAGTGCCTGTTATCTAGGTGTCATACGGAGATGCCATGCGGCCAATAATGGTACCACCCACTCTCCTTGATCGCGAGGTCGCAGCAACCGCCGTTCGGCACGCACATGCCGCAAGCGAACAAGTGGCCGAAGCTCTGACGTGGGGCGCGGACGAGCATGTTCTCGTTGTTGCTGCAGCGGCCTTCTGGCTCCTGTCGCGTAGCGGCTCCCCCCGGAAGCGAACTGTCGGTACGCATTTTCTGGCGGCCTCGGTGGCCACGGCCGTTGTGCCGCATGCACTGAAGCATGTTTTCAATCAACGTCGACCGGATAGGCTCACCATTCTTGGCCATCTACACGGAGTACCGATCTCAGGCCGCCCGAATGATGCGTTCCCCTCGGGGCACGCGATGCATATGGGGGCTCTCGCGAGCGCAGCATCCTCATTCGATCGGCCGTATCGCGAGCTGACCTGGACGGCTGCGGTCGGTATCTCGCTGACGAGGATCTATGTTCTCGCGCACTGGACGAGCGATGTGGTCGCGGGCTTCGCCAGCGGATATCTGATTGATCGGCTATTGAGACGCTGGACCGGCTACGGCAATGGGACGACGACGCCATGACGGATTACGCTGTCCGATTTTTCGTTGGAGGGGCAGTCGTCTCGATATTCGCGCTGCTCGGAGACGTGTTACGGCCTAAGTCCTTCGCGGGACTCTTCGGCGCCGCGCCATCGGTGGCCCTGGTTTCGCTCGCGCTCGCAATCTCCAGGCACGGACCGGACTACGTCTCTACGCTGGCTGCTTCGATGATGGCCGGCGCGACCGCTCTTCTCGTGTTCTGCTTCGTGACGTGCCGTTTACTCAAACGCACGGGGTTGTCAGTTCTATCTGTTACCCTGCTCGGGTTTCCCCTGTGGCTGGTAGTCGCGTTTGGCCTCTATGGGATGGTGGGCTGAATGCTTGTTCGAGCCTCATTCTCGTCGTTGAGCGATGGTCGCTGGTACGAATACATCGTCCGGTTCCTGCTGGGCGGAGCATCGACTGCAATAACTGGCCTGATCGGCACACGTTGGGGTCCGGGCGTCGGAGGTCTGTTCCTGGCATTTCCAGCCATGCTCTGCGCCAGTGCCACGCTGGTCGAGGCGCACGAAAGGCGCCGCAAAAGGGAAATTGGCCTGCAGGGCAAGAGACGTGGTGAAGACGCCGCTGCGCTCGAGGCCGCTGGAGCGGCTCTGGGAAGCATGGGCCTCGTTGCGTTCGCTCTCACAGTCTTCCTCGTAAATGCCGCGGCTCCCTGGAGCAGCTTGGCGCTGGCATCTCTGGTATGGGCGGCGACCGCAGGTTCTTGCTGGTGGACTTACAAGAGACTTCGCAGGACGTGGACCTGAGATGGGCGAGCTCCGATCAAGAATAGACACAAGTCGGGCAGTGCACTTGTGTCTGGACATGCAGAGGCTGTTCGGTCCCGAAGGGCCTTGGCCGACACCTTGGCTCGAACGTGTCATGCCGGCGGTGGAAAGCCTCGTCCAACGTGACCCGGCACGGACTGTCTTTACGCGCTTTATTCCCCCGGCGTCGCCCGAGCATGCAAATGGGATGTGGCAGAGCTACTTCCGAAAATGGCGGTTGGTCACGCGCGAACGTCTGGACCCGCACCTCCTCGAGCTTATGCCGCCTTTGCAGCGACATGTCCCACCGGCGATTGTCTTCGACAAGTCTGCGTATTCTGCGTTCTCGAACGGAAGGCTTCACGATATTCTGCAAGACGGTAACGTCAATACCTTGATTGTGAGCGGCGCGGAGACTGACGTCTGCGTTCTCTCAACCATCTTGAGTGCTGTTGATCTGGGCTATCGCATCGTCGTTGCGCAAGATGCGATGTGCAGCTCAGCTGACGAAACTCACGATGCCTTACTTGGCTTGTACGCCCGGCGTTTCGACCTACAGATCGAACTGGCAGATTGTGCCGAAATCCTTGAAAGATGGTCGCAGGCTTGAATGCAGTCAGGGCTAGGCTGGGCGGGCGAAGTGTTTGGCGCGCGCGCCACCGGCGCGGGCGACCAAGACCCACAAAGAGGAGACCCCGATCATCGGGGTCTCCTCTGGTTGGCATCACGCGCTAGTTGCCGCCGCCGGCACCACCACCTGCGCCACCAGCACCGCTGCCCGAAGTGCGACCTTCGGCAGAGCTGTTAGACCCGGTAGTTCCAGTCGCTGCATTCGATCCACTAAGGGAGCTGGCATTGTTGCCAGTCTGCGATCCTGCAGCGTGCGGCGCCGCGTGTGGAGTGCTCGAGGTCGGGCGATCGACTGCCGTCCCCGTACTGGTAGTGCCGGGCTGTGTAACGCCATTGCCTGCGGAATTGACCTGAGGCGCGCTCGGATTTGCACCGCTCTGTGCGAATGCGGCAGGAGCAGTCATCAGTGCCGCTGCCGCAACTGCTATCAACGTCTTCTTCATATCGTCCTCGTTCGTTGTCATGCCCCGAGCTGGATGAATTAACTTGCTCGCTTGTTGTTCCTGGCGGGAAATCGCGCAACAGTGGAACAACACTCGCTTCTCCTTCACCCATTTGCCCGAGGCGGTTCCCCGACATCATCCTGGCGGCCTTCCGACGGCGCGCGTGAGACGCCAGAAGCGGGAAGGTTGGCCTCGCCGATCGGTGCGGGCAAGCCGATCCTGAGGGCGGAAGAAAACGGAACATCCTACGATTAGAATGGTTCTGATGGCGAACGCATAGCGAGGCGCCCCGTGAACCAAATCCCACATCACCCACAGATCCCAATTTTCCTGACGATCAACGGAACGTTGCACGAACTCAAAGTAGAGCCGTGGGTGACGCTGCTGGACCTGTTGCGCGAGCGCCTCTCGCTCACCGGGACTAAGAAGGGATGCGATCAGGGACAATGCGGCGCCTGTACCGTGCTCGTCGATGGCAAACGCGTCAATTCGTGCCTGGCACTCGCGGTGTCGCGCGACGGCGCCGAGATCACCACTATCGAAGGGCTGGCCGAGAATGGCGAACTGCATCCGCTGCAGGTCGCCTTCATCGAGCGCGACGCGTTTCAATGCGGCTACTGTACGCCTGGCCAAATTTGCTCAGCGGCGGGTCTGCTGGCGGAAGGCCACACCCCTAGTCGGGCCGAGATACGCGAGCATATGAGCGGCAATCTGTGCCGCTGCGGCGCCTATACCAATATCGCCGACGCGGTCGAGGACGTGCTGATGCCGCGCATCGCGGCGAAGGAGGCCGCCGAATGAACCGGTTCGAATATATCCGCCCGGCCACAGTGGCCGATGCCATCGCGGCGCTGAATGAACCTGCAGCGCGCGCGCTGGCGGGTGGCACCAATCTCGTCGACCTCATGAAATATGATGTGGCGCAGCCGTCGCGGCTGGTCGATATCAACCGGCTTCCGCTCAAATCGATCGAAATCACTCCCAGTGGAGCGCTGCGCATCGGCGCGCTGGTCACCAATACCGATCTGGCGTGGCATCGAGACGTTCGGGAAAAGTGGCCGATACTGTCAAGCGCCATTCTTGCCGGCGCATCGCCGCAATTGCGAAACGCAGCTACAGCCGGGGGAAACCTGATGCAGCGAACCCGCTGTTATTATTTTTATGATCCGTCGACAGCCTGCAACAAGCGACAGCCCGGAAGTGGCTGCTCCGCCATTGGCGGCGTCAATCGCATTCACGCCATTCTCGGCGCCAGCGATAGCTGCATTGCAGTCCATCCGTCGGACATGTGCGTCGCGATGGCTGCACTCGATGCATCCGTCGAAGTCGAGGGGCCGGACGGCAAGCGATCGATTCCGATGTCTGGTTTCCACCGCCTCCCCGGCGGAGAGCCCGAACGCGACAACACGCTGAAGGTCGGCGAGCTCATTACATCGATCATTATCCCCAAGCCCGACTTCGGTGCCCATCACACCTATCTCAAGATCCGGGACCGGCTCTCCTATGCCTTCGCGCTGATCTCCGTCGCCGCCGCGCTACGTGTGGAGGAGGGCATCATCCAGGACGTCCGGATCGCGCTCGGCGGGGTCGCGCATAAGCCGTGGCGGGATTTTGACGCAGAAAGATCGCTGAAAGGCGAGCGAGTCGGGACCCAGAGCTTTAAGCAGGTCGCTGATTTCATTCTTCGTGATGCGAAGGGGCAGGGCGACAACGACTTCAAGATCGAGCTTGCTCGCCGCGCTATCGTTCGTGCGCTGGAGCAGGCGGCTGCGGGCACACCGCAGGATCAGGCCGACAAATCGATCCACTAGAAAGTTAACGGGACCATCGCATGTCAGTTGGTGAAATCACGCATATCGGACGTCCGACCAACCGGGTCGACGGTAAACTGAAGGTGACCGGCCAAGCGCACTACGCGGCGGAGTATCCTGCTGACGATCTGCTCTATGGCTACATCGTTGGTAGTACGACCGCCGCTGGACGGATCGCGGCGATGGACTTGGATGCAGCAAGGCAGTTTCCAGGCGTCGTCGAAATCTTCACGCACGAAAATCGCAGCAAGGCGGCATGGCTTGATCGTAGCTGGCGGGACGAAGTCGCGCCTCCTGGCCATCCGTTCCGGCCGCTGAATTCGGACCGTATCCTGTTTGACGGTCAGCCGGTCGCGTTGATTGTCGCCGAAACGTTCGAGGCCGCGCGCGATGCGGCCTCCCTGGTTCGCATTGCCTATGATGTCGATGCGCATTGTACCGAGCTTGAGGCGAAGCGGGCAGAGGCCTATGCGCCTCCGAAGAAGCGTAGCGGTATTCCGCCGCCACCGGACCCGCGCGGCGATGCCGAGCAGGCGTTTCAAAATGCGCCCGTCAAGATCAGCCGCGATTACCGGATCAATGCCGAGCACCACAATCCGATGGAGATGTTCGCCACCACCTGCGTGTTCGAGGGCGACGGCAAGCTGACGATCTATGACAAGACGCAGGGCTCCCAGAATGCGCAGGGCTATGTCACCTCAGTGTTCGGCCTGCGCAGCAAGGATGTCCGCCTGGTCAATCAATATGTGGGCGGGGCATTCGGCGCCGGCTTGCGGCCGCAGCACCAATTGTTCTTCGCCGTCATGGCCAGTCTCGAACTCGAACGCTCGGTGCGGGTGTCGCTGACGCGTGCTCAGATGTTTCATATCGGCTACCGGCCGGACAGTTACCACACCGTCTCGCTCGCCGCCGATCGCGATGGGCGGCTGCAGTCGATCATGCATGATGCCGTTGCCTCGACCTCCCATTACGAGGATTATCAGGAGGCTGTCGTCAATTGGTCGGGCATGATGTATCACTGCGACAACGTCAAGCTGACCTATCAGCTTGCCAAGCTCGATACGGCCACGCCGTGTGACATGCGCGCACCCGGCGCAGCCATCGGCGTGACAGCGCTCGAATGCGCGCTCGATGAACTTTCATACGAACTCGGTATCGGTCCGCTCGAAATTCGGCGGATCAATTTCGCCTCGAAGGACGAAAACACCAACAAGCAGTTCACGTCCAAGGCGCTTCTGGAATGCTACAGCGAGGGCGCTGCGGCATTTGGATGGGAGAAGCGAAGCCCCAGGCCGCGTGCCATGAAGGAGGGTCGCGAGCTGATTGGATGGGGCGTCTCAACGGGAATGTGGGACGCCTTCCTGCAAAAGGCCCAGGCCACTGCGACTCTCAAGGTGGACGGGACGCTCGAGGTGGCAACGGCGGCGTCCGATATTGGCACTGGGACCTGGACAATCCTGACGCAGATCGGCGCCGAAGCGTTCGGATTACCACTCGAAGACGTTCAGGCCAGGATCGGCGATTCGACTCTGCCGATGTCGCCGGTCGAAGGAGGTTCGTGGACCGCAGCGTCAAACGGCTCGGCGGTTCAGGCCGCATGTGATGCGGTCAAGCATTCTCTGTTCAAGCAAGCCAGGAAGATGGCCAACTCGCCGCTTGCGGATGCCAGTTTCAAAGACGTCGAGGTTCGGGATCGACGCATCTTCCGGAAGGATGATCCGGCGCGCGGGCTTTCCATTTTCGAAGTCATGCACGCCGCCGAGCTCACGGAAATCACCGAGCAGGGCAAAGTCAGCCCGAACCTGCGGCAGATGCTGAAATATATCAGCTACACGAATTCCGCCGTGTTCGCGGAAGTGCGCGTGGATGAAGATCTGGGTGTCGTTCGCGTGACGCGCGTCGTGTGCGCTGCGGCGGCGGGCAAGATCCTCAATCCCAAGACGGCCCGCAGCCAGATCCTAGGCGGTGTGGTGATGGGAATCGGCATGGCGCTTCACGAGGAAGCCATGACGGATCATCGCCTCGGCAAGATTATGAATGCCAATCTCGGCGAATATCACTTTCCGGCCCATGCCGACATCGAGGATATTGAAGTGATCTTCGTCGATGAAAAGGACGACAAGGTTAGCCCGCTTGGCGTCAAGGGCCTGGGCGAGATCGGCATCGTGGGAACCGCGTCTGCCGTCGCCAATGCGATCTTTCACGCAACTGGTGTGCGGGTGCGTGATTTCCCCATCACGATAGACAAGATTTTGAACTCGCCACGACCCTCCTGAGTTCATCTCGTACAGACCCAACGGTGGTTTACGCCGATGGAGTTCCACTGGAGCCCGGGGCCGCCGCATACTGAGCTAAATGTCCGTAGACCTCGGATCAGGAGAGCGCGTGAAGATTGCGACCTTCAACGTGAACAACATTAACAAGCGGCTGCCCAATCTGCTGGCGTGGTTGAAGTCGTCGAAGCCGGACGTGGCATGTCTTCAGGAGTTGAAGGCTGCCAAGTCCGAATTCCCGGATCGTGCGCTGCGTAAGGCCGGCTATTCTGCCGAGTGGGTTGGGCAGAAGACTTGGAATGGCGTCGCAATCCTCGCTAGAGAATCCGAGATCGTGGTAACGCGCAGGCGGTTGCCTGGTGACGAGAGCGACGTCCAAAGCCGATACATCGAGGCTGCCGTCGACGGCGTCCTCGTTGGCTGCGTCTACGCACCCAATGGCAATCCGCAGCCGGGACCGAAGTTCGATTACAAGCTCGCTTGGCTGAAGCGTCTGAACGCGCACGCCGGCAAGCTGGTCAAGTCCGGTGCTCCAACCGTTATCGCCGGCGACTTCAACATCGTGCCAACGTCCTTCGACATCTACCCGACCAAGTCGTGGGACAAGGATGCGCTCGTGCAGCCCGAAAGCAGGGCGGCGTTCGGCAATCTCCTCAAGAAGGGTTGGATCGATGCGCTGCGCAAGCAGCATCCGGATGAGCCAATGTATACGTTCTGGTCGTATTGGCGGAACCGCTACGAGCGCGACGCTGGCCTTCGCATTGACCATCTGCTTCTCAGTCCTGCGCTGAGTCCGCGGCTTGAGCAGGCCGGCGTCGACCGAAAGGTGCGCGGCAAGCCAGATCCAAGCGACCATGCTCCGGCGTGGATAGTGCTGAAGTAGCGCTACTCCTTGCTTTTTGGCTTTCCGATCGACCCGGACGTCGCGGAATTCCTCGGGTCCTTTGAGCAGGCGCCGCTTACGACTAGCCTGATCGTCCGCACTTGCATCCTTGTCCGTCATCTTGTCGATCGTGCCGGCAGCTATCTCGCTGGCACGTGCTTCGTGAGCGACGTTGTTTCTGCGAGACGTTTGACGGTAAGGCCCAGTTCGGAGTGGTCCCATAGCACAAAGGCACTCGCTTTGGGAGAGCTTGGTCCGGAGGGGGCAATCCCAATATTTCTCCACCACAATACCCGCTATCAGAATAGCGAAGCACACAGATAGAACACTGCCAGCCAAGGCTCGCCCCTAGCCCAAGTCCCAGAAGGACATTTCGCGAAACATGCTTTGCGCAAAGGCGATCGTGGCAGGCAGCATTATTTTCGAGTCTTGCTTTGACCGAACTCGCTGAATAGATGCGAATTCGCCTTCGTGGGCGGAACCATACTATTGAATGCACATTGTGTGGGCATCGGTATCTATTCCGGAGCCGCTCCAATGGGAATTTCAAAATGATTGATACTGTTGTCGTACAGCCGGCTGCCACTGGTCTGGACGAGCCTTCGGTTGCGGGTGTCTCGTGGGCTGCAGTCGCGGCCGGCGCCGTCGTGTCGCTCGCGTTGACACTCGTCCTTATCGCGTTCGGGACGGGGCTTGGTTTGTCAGTCGTGTCACCGTGGTCATCCAGCGTATCCGCTACGACTTTCAAAATCACGACGGGAATTTATCTGATCGTCATTGCCATGATCTCGTCGTCGATCGGCGGATATCTCGCCGGCCGCCTGCGGTCGCGCTGGATTGGCGTTCATTCAGATGAAGTCTATTTCCGCGACACCGCGCATGGGTTTCTGGCATGGGCGTTTGCAACGGTGCTCGGTGCAGTACTGCTCGCTTCACCGGCGACGACCGTTTTGAGCGGCGCGACGTCGGGAGTTGCTGCCGGTGCGACCGCGTCTGCGGCGCAGGCGGGGCCGGCCGAAGGCTACATCGACGCGCTATTGCGTCCATCGACACCCTCTAGCGATGGCAACAGTGCTGACGCGCGCGGTGAACTGTCCCGCATAATGGCCTCTAGCCTCCGAACCGGTGAGTTGAAGCCTGCTGATCGCGCTTACGTCCATAAAGTCGTGGCCGCTCGCACCGGTTTGAGCGAACCCGACGCGGATAAGCGCGTTACCGAAGTCATCAATGATGCCAAGGCTGCAGCCGATACTGCTCGCAAGGCTGCAATGCAGCTCGCCTTTTGGCTCACGGCTTCACTACTGATCGGCGCTTTCTCTGCCAGCTTGGCGGCGACCGAGGGTGGTGGGCTTCGAGACGGAACTTGGAAAACGCGTCGCACGCGATAAGGAGAGAACAATGCCTATTCTGCTATGGCTACTTGGAATTCCGCTTCCACTGATCATTCTGGTTCTGCTGCTTCGATGAAATCAAAGGCCCCGGCAATCGGGGCCTTTGTTCATTGCCCCTCTTGCTTAAGCACCGCCGTTATTCTTTTGGAATGGACGTGGATCATTGGGTCAGGACCGGGAGCGTCTAAAGGATCGAAAAGTGCACTCATCCAGATGATGCAGTGGTGTTTCGCACCAGCGGCGCGTGGCGATCCACGAGCACGGCGCTCGCCTGGTTCAGGCCGATTACCTCGACCGCTATACCGTGCCGCCGCATCTTGCCGACGACTTCATCGAGCGCGGCGATGGAGGTGATGTCCCAAAGGTGAGCCGCGGTCAGGTCGATGCGGACGGTGCCGACAGTGTCGCGCAGATCGAAGCGATCGGCAAAGATGTCGGCGCTGGCGAAGAAGATCTGGCCTGATACGGCGTAGATTCGGGTGTCCCCCTTAGCGTCATGGCTGACCTGCACTTCCATCAACCGTGTCACCTTGAAGGCGAAGAACACGCCGCTGAGCAGCACGCCAACGCCCACGCCTATCGCCAGATCGTGGGTCGCCACCGTCACCGCTACGGTGGCCAGCATGACGATGCCCGAGACCTTCGGATGGCGGGCAAGGTCTCGGATCGAGCCCCAGGAGAAGGTGCTGATCGAGACCATGATCATGATCGCGACGAGGGCGGCGACGGGTACCTGCGCCACCCACGGCCGCAGTGGCACCATGACGATCAGCAGGAAGACACCAGCCACCAGCGTCGACAGCCGGCCGCGGCCGCCATAGCGCACATTGCCGACGGTCTGGCCGATCATGCCGCAGCCGGCGATTCCGCCGAACAGGCCGGCAGCCATGTTGGCAAGGCCAAGCCCTGTGCATTCGCGGGCCTTGGAGCTGGTGGTCTCCGTCAAGTCGTCGACGACGCTGGCGGTCATCATAGACTCCAGCAGCCCCACCGCGGCCATTGCCAGTGCATAGGGCGCGATGATGCTGAGCGTTGCCCATGTCAGCGGTACGCCCGGAAAGCTGAAGGTGGGCAGCGCATTCGGCAGGCGGCCGAGATCGGCGACGCTGTGGATCGACATCGGGAAGGCGACGGCAACCACCGTGAGCACGACGATGCAGATCAGTGGCGAGGGAATGGCAGTGGTCAGGCGTGGCGCCAGATAGATGATGGCGAGGCCGAGCCCGATCATCGCATAGGTGTGCCAGGTGGCGCCGAGCATCTGCGGCACCTGCGCCGAAAAAATCAGGATTGCCAGCGCATTGACGAAGCCGGTGCGCACCGAGCGCGACACGAAGCGCATTAACACGTCGAGCTTGAGCAGGCCGAACACGATCTGAAGCAGCCCGGCGAGCAGCGTGGCCGCCAGCAGGTATTTTAAGCCATGGCTGCCCACCAACGCCGCGGCGACAAGCGCCACTGATCCTGCGGCACCGGAGATCATCGCCGGGCGCCCCCCGGCGAAGGCGATGACGATGCCAATAACGAAGGACGCAAACAATCCGACTTCCGGATCGACGCCGGCGACGAAGGAAAATGCGATGACTTCGGGGATCAAAGCAAAGGTGCCGACCATGCCGGCGAGAACATCGCGGCGAATGTTGATGGCGCCGCCAACCCACTCGGCGTGGTAGCGGGGAAAGGACGAGGATTTCATGGATAGTTTCCGCAGTGGCGCCTAACAGTGCACCGCAGGATGCGATGGACGACTGCGGGCCGGCGTGCGTGGTCCGGCGGATCGGCGGCCGGAAGAGCCACCCGGGGTTTCACCGGGTCCAGAGCGATGACAAACTACTAGCGACATACAATAATTAAGGCAAGCGAGCGAAGATCGCGATCATACGGCGCCAACGCTTGCCTTTGGCGCTACGGCTAGGCGTACTCTGTTCAGCTGCGCCGAAGCTATATCCGATAATGTGGGGTCGGTTCCTTCACGGGCGAAGCCCACGCCATCAGTTCTTCGACCGGTCAAGCTCGATATACCGGCAATGGCTCGTGGCGTTCAGCGCGTCCATCGCGCCGGCAGCAGCTTGATAGCGTAACCTCAGCGTGCACTAAGTTTAATCCTCATTCTTGAAAGTCGGGGGCTCATCGTACCCGCGCCGGCTACTGAAGAAGAGCAGGGCCATCAAGCCGGCGCCGACGATAATGGAAAGAACTACGCCGATCGTCAGGGCGATATAGCCGTCGCGAGGCATGGGCTCGCCGGGTACAATGAGACCCTGGTATGCGTACCAGCCAGCGGCGCCGAGTATGGCCACCAATGCTCCGATTAAAGCTGTCGTGCCCGTGCGCATGCCTACCTCTAGCACGATTGAAACAACATCAGTGGCTTTGTTCTAGCAGAAGTGCTTGGCCGGTCGATTCGGGGATCCCCGATGCGGAACGAGTCAGCCAGCGCCACGTTCGACTGACAAGGGCTTCATGAACAGATTGGCTTTGGTTCAATGCAAAAGATTATAACGATCAGCGCTACGGCGCTTCTCCTCGCCGGTGCCACGATGTCGCCGGCATCCGCCGAAAAGTCCCGCCGACACCACACTCAGCAGGGCGTCACCTCCGGTCAGGGCATGACCACCGGTACCGGCCGCACATACACTGGCGGCAATGCCGCTCTGAAGGGGAACAGCGGCAATTCGGGGCAAGGGGACAACTCGCTGGGCAACATCAAGGGCGGCAACATCGGCGCGGGCAAGTAACATTACGGAGGGACCATGAGCAAAGAAACTCCCAAAGATGATCCCCGCACGGAGTCAGATTGGGCTCCGACGAAACAGACCGACAAGCCCTGGAAAGGCGTGCCGGAAAAGGAACAGTTTGTTCAAGATCGGGCAAAGCCGGACCTTGAAAAATGGCACAAGACCGACACTCATTGACGATTGCGACGGACTTGCATCGATCTGTTCGATGGGTCGGCGATTGAGCCGTCCGAGCAATATGCTCGGGCGGCTTCTTTGCGAAAATGGTTTCGCGCCTTATGGATGGATGTCCGCTAAACGGCGGCGTCGATCCTCTCCTGCGGTCTGGCCCACGGCTCGGACACGTATCGGTGCTTCCGGCAACGGCATTCGCGACGTCTTCGGTGGGGGACCATCCTCATCAAGGGATCGGAGAGCTGCGAGAATATCACCGATCCTAACAATCTCATGGGAGCCTGGAATTTGGCGTAGCCACGGCTTCCCTTCGACAGTAAACGCATCCGATGCCCAAGCGGCTAGGATGCATCGCTTTTGCAGGGTGCCTAAGAAGGGATTCGCAAGAACCTCCCGCGGGTGCGTGAAGGTGCTGGCGAGGAGAGAATTTGCGTGGATTTCATTCATCGAGATGGCAGCGCTTGTCATGCTGGGCCTCCTAACTCCTTTCGTTTAAAGGCGATTAGCGATGTAGATTTTCGCTGCTTTCGGTCAAGGGGTGACGCTAAAAATTTTCGGGGCGCTTCTTAGACTGCCGGGCGCTGTCTTAGTGTCGCACGGGAAACAAAGACCCGATCACGACGTTCATCCCACTAACAAGGGAGAGAAAAAATGGATTGGAACAGGGTCGAAGGAAATTGGAAACAGATGAAGGGCAAGGTCAAGGAACAGTGGGGCAAGCTCACTGACGATGACCTCGACGTCATCAACGGCAAACGGGAGCAACTCGAGGGTCGTCTTCAAGAGCGTTATGGCTACGCCAAGGACCAGACTACGAAGGAAGTCGACGACTGGTATGGACGTCAGAGTTGGTAATCAGCACGTCTAAATGACGAAAGCCGTCCGGTGTAATGCCCGGGCGGCTGGTTGTGTTGGCCGGTGGCGGCAGGCTCGTTCGAGCAGCCGGTACCACCGGGAGGGGCGGGCTTTTGTTCTTGATGATTGTTACCTCTTCTTACTTAGATTCTGCGCCATTTCGAGATGGTGCTGCAAGTGCGGGAGCGTTTTGCCCGCCCAGTCCTTCAGCTTCGGATCCTCGCCGCCCTTGGCATAGCGCTCGAAGAGTGAGACCGCATCCTTATGTGCGTTAACCTGCATAGAATCGAAGTCGGACGAGAAATCTTCCGCCTTCACACTTTTCAGCTTATCGACCTTTTTCTGCGAAGCCTCATCCAGTCCGGCCGGAACGTCGGCCTTTATCCCACCTGCGACAAGCGCCTTGAGCTCGGTGGACGTCTTTGTATGGTCAGCGATCATCTGTGCGGAAAACGTTTTCTCCGCCGCGTTTCCACGTTCCTGGCCGATCTTGCTAGCGGCAATTTCGGTCATGTCGCTGATAGCGGCCTGTCTGACGAAATCTGCTGTGCTCGGAGCGACACCCAGGACTGAGTTAACGCCGGTCTTCTCGCCCACCGATTGAGCGAATGCGGCTGGCCCGAAAGCTATCGTCATGGCGGTGGCTACCATTGCAATTCTGATCATGTCGATTCCTAACATTATCTGGCGCGGGATCGCGCTCGCTGGAACGTGCAATGCCGAATTGAGGAGCGAGTTCCACGTCCATATTTTTATGGGAGCTCTTGCGCCATTGGAGATCACCGCAAAGGCGACCGCTCGTTCCAATCAGCTCGCATTACACCACTTCTGAGCGCCAACTTTCGCGCGTCCTTCTACGAGTTTGATTGACGAGACTGTCCGCGTCGCATCGAGAGCGGAGGTGGGACTCCGCTCCGCAATTGCGATCTTGAAGGTGCCAAGCTAACCCATCTTAACCTTAGCTTCGCGCTCCCAAAATCTAAGTTCAGTCAATCGCCCCACGAACGTCGCGATGTCCTTCTTGGCAGCCAACGGGATCACGCCATCGTCGAGCGCGTCCGCAATCCCAGCTTTGGCGAACAGGGGCATCGCTGCTTCGACATAGGCGATGAACTTGCAGTGCGAGAATGCATCGGCAAGGAAATCGCGCGCCGTCGACTCCTGGAGCAGATCCGCCATTCCCGCTGCGCCCGGCAGCAGCGCGACTGCATCGTAAAGCACCGATGGGCCGCCATCTATCATCTCATCCGCTTCGACGAGGCTTCCGTCGTCAGCCTTCGCGCCCGTTACCTTTGGGGCCACAACTTCGCACACGGCTCCTTCCTTCACGATCGCCGCTTTCAGAGCGGCCAGCAGGTTGGCATCGACGCCGTCGGTGACCAGGATGCCGAGCTTGCGCCCCTCGAACCGCTGCGGCCCGTTTTTGACGATGCTGAGGGCAGGCGATTCATCGAGGTCCTGCCTTGTCGGTACGGCCGCGTCGGCCGGCTTCGGCATCTTCGCTAGACCGAGTTTCTGTCCAACTTTGCCGGCCAGGTCGGTGTCGATGTTGAGGAGATGTGCCACCACGCGCTCGCGGATTTCCGGGAGCTTCACCTTACTGAGTTCGAATGTGAGCGCGGCAGCGATATGCTGCTGTTCGCCAACCGTCTGACTGACGAAGAACTGCCGTGCCTGGCTATAGTGATCGGCGAAGCTTTCTGGCCGCAATCTAGCCTTCTGACCTTCCTCCGCTTCGGCGAAGCTCCTAAAGCCCTTTGCAATCGATTCCCGCGGCCCGATCCCGTGGGAATTGGGCTGATAGTTCGCCCGGCCGACCGGATTGCGCATCGCCATGTGGCCGTCTTGCTGGAAATGGGCGAAGGGGCACTTTGGCGCGTTGATCGGAATATGGGTAAAGTTCGGGCTTCCGAGGCGCTTTAGTTGGGTATCGAGGTAAGAGAAATTGCGGCCTTGCAGGAGGGGATCATTGGAGAAGTCGATGCCCGGCGGGACATTTTGCGTCATGAAGGCGACTTGCTCGGTCTCCGCGAAGAAATTTTCGGGCATGCGGTCCAGAACGAGGCGCCCGACTGGGATCGGCGCCAAGATCTCTTCCGGAATAATCTTCGTCGGATCCAGAACGTCGAACTCGAATTCGTCGGCGAACTCTTGATCGAATAGTTGAACCTGGAGCTCCCATTCCGGATAGTTGCCCGATTGGATAGCGGTCCACAGATCGCGCCGATGAAAATCGGGATCCGCGCCGTTGATTTTCACGGCCTCGTTCCATAGGACCGATTGCAGACCAAGCTTCGGCTTCCAGAGGAACTTCACAAACGTCGACTCGTCCTTGGCGTTCACGAAGCGGAATGTATGAACCCCGAAGCCCTCCATGAAACGGAACGAACGCGGTATGGCACGGTCGGACATGACCCACATGATCATGTGCATGCTTTCGGGCGTCAGTGAGATGAAATCCCAAAAATTGTCATGCGCCGACTGGGCTTGCGGAAACGCCCTGTCGGGCTCCTCTTTGACCGCGTGGATGAGGTCGGGAAATTTGATTGCATCCTGGATGAAGAAGACTGGGATGTTGTTGCCGACCAAGTCCCAATTTCCTTCTTGCGTATAGAGTTTGACGGCGAATCCGCGCACGTCCCTTGCAAGGTCGAACGATCCTTTGCTTCCAGCAACGGTCGAAAAGCGAACAAATGCCGGCGTCTTCTCGCCAGCGCGCGCGAAGAGGTCAGCGCGAGTGAATTTAGCCAACGGTTTGTAGTTCTCGAAATAGCCGTGAGCTGCGTATCCGCGTGCGTGGACGACCCGTTCTGGGATTCGTTCGTGGTCGAAGTGGAAGATCTTCTCGCGGAAGTGGAAATCCTCGATAAGGGTAGGTCCGTTGGAACCAATCTTCAAAGTGTTCTGGTCGTCTAGCACCGGGCCACCTTGTGCAGTCGTCAACACCTCGTCGCCGGTATCGGTGATCTGGTGAAGCTCTCCACCTTCACCCCGGATCAGCATTTGGTCATGGATCTTCACGCCACCGCTGGTTCGTTTTGCTGTTTTGGCCATTTGTTACCTGCCTCATTGAAGGGGTCGAACTTGTAAACTGCCAACGGAAGCCAACCGGTTCAGTTCCGCCGATCGCCGCAAGCTATGCGAGGTGTCAGTTCAGTCGATGTGGAGGAAGATGTTTGCGTCGCGGGCAATTTGAGCGCGCTTGTTATTCTAGCGCCCTCAATCTCCCGACGTCGGTCGGGACGGGAACAGCTGGGCAAAAAAACAGTACTGCCGAAAACGGCACTGTGAAGGGCGGCATCAACTATCACTTCAATTGGGACGGCCAAAACTTGTAAATCCGAACACTGAATTCAGAAGACCGGAGCCCGGCGAACGCCGGGCCTTTTCCCTGCCTACGCATAATCTCCGCCAGCGCCGGGAAGGCGTTACCGGGATTCGGTCAGAGACTAGAGTCGGCCAGGCCGCGACGACCGCCGAGATGCTAAGAACCGTGATCGCGTTGTGCAGCCTCTCTACAAACTCGACAGCGGTCTGGAGATTGGCATAGGTGCCGCCATTGTGCTATTCGTTGACATTCGCGATGTCAGAACGGCTCGCGTCGCAGATGCAAGTAGCGAGGATTGAACTCGCCGCAGTCCGCCAGACCCGCCCAATTTCTGATGGTGAGAGACCCGCTCTTGAAGTCGGCAAGATCGGTGTCTCGAAGGTTGGCCAAAGCGCGGTTTACGGTAGCTAGCGACAGCCCGAGAGCCTCTCCCAGCTGATTAAGACCTATCGGCAGAATACACGTATCGTCACGCGTCAAGCCGGAAGCCCGCGATCGGTAGAAGAGTTCGCAGAAGAGATGAGCCATGCGGGCAGGGGCGGACCGCGCGCTATTGTTCGTGATCGCTTCACGGAAGATGGCTGCGTCGATCAGGGTTTCACGCCAGATTGCAGCGCCAACCTTTGGTCTACTATCGAATAACTTCATCAAGTCCCGATGCGGGACCGAGGCGACGAAGGCCTTGCCGATCGCGCAGACGGCATGATCCATCACCTCGATGAAAAGACACTGTGAATCCGGCATGTCGCCAGCGAGATGAAAGGACAAATACTGGCGTGCGCCGTTCGGCAGGAGATGATAGCGAGCCAGCATTCCTTCGACGACGATTGCGGACACCTTGGGTCGATCGCCTTGCCGAATGAAGTCCTCATGACTATCCAATTCGCGGACAGAGCACGGCAGCCGGCGGATCTCCAAAAGGTCCTCTTGGCTCAGGGACGAATGTTCCTTCAGTTTTTTTATAAGGACGGCTAGAGGGTCGATTGTAGCCTCCCACGTCGCCGAACCTGTTCGGCTGCGCTCAGCATCCTAGTCATCTTGACGGTGGCTTCAACTCGCTCGAAAGCCAACCCTTGTTGCGCTCCATCGGATCGACCTCGCACCTCGCGCATCTAAACTCCGAATCTCCCTTTTCAAATGACGTCATCTTGCGATTGCACTTCGGGCACTTCGGCGCTGCGGACCCAATAACTGTCATTGGGTTTGCTCGCGAGCGCTGATCTCGCGCCGAACCTCTCGAACACTTGCGAAATGCAGGCCAAGCTCACGAGCACGCTTTTTGACGGAAGCCATTGGTCGCTTCATAGCCGCACATGCTCGCAGAAGCGTAGCCCCCTCTGCATGCAACTGTTTGAGCTTCTCCAAGTCCGCATCTTGCCATGCGCGGGTTATCAGCTGACGCTCATTCATGTCGGTTCCTCCAACGGTTCCTCGGGAGGGAACCACAAGCCAGGAGGCGACGTCGTCTCATTTGAGACGAATTACTGGAGAGCGGATCTCGATGTTGGTGCACCTTTCGCCCGTTTTGCCACCCGGATCCTTGACACCCGCGGCGTCGTCTCCACGATGCTGGCGATGTAATTGCGCCTGGTGCCTTCCGTGTCAGACTTCTGCATGTGATCGGTAGCGTCTTCGACCGAGGCTCAAGTTGAGGCTGCGTTGTCCAGAACCATTGACTATCAGCAGAAGCTTGCGATCGAAGAGTGACGTCCTTGGGAGCTAGGCAGGGCGCGTCGGGCCTGACCGGCTCATCGACACTGGAGGATGCTGTCCGGTTGCTCGAACAGCAACGTTAAGGAACATCGTTATTTAAAGGCCCGGCGAGTGGGTCGCTCCACCGCCGTGCCGACCAGAAGCGAGGCTTCTGGGGTCAAGATTCGGTCGCTGTCATCCTGCGTTAACTCCAATCGTAAATCCATCAGCCGTTAGATTGAGGAAACTCGCTCAATCCTGTTCTCGAAAAGTGAACGTGGAACAACTTTGGAGCGAAGTGCCGTCGCCAACATCTTGCAGACGCACATCGGTTCGCCTTTGACGGTAGTGCACCTGCATGTGTCGCCGTATGCAAATTTTATCAATCTATCGATGTCCTGATCTGCAATCGCTGTTTCGATCTGATTGTCATAAGTCAAAAACGTGCTCCTCGCGGTATGATCAATCCGGATACGACACGGGCGCAAGAAAGTTTCAGTTCTTTTCTGGATCGGGATCGGGCATGCTGCGCGGCAGATCAGTTTTCGGCGAAGCCTCGCCATCGAGCCAGTCCTCTTCTTCGGCCAATGCGAGCCATGCCGTTTCCATGCGCTTGAACCGATTCCTGGCCGGCTCGTTGTCGGCTGCCGCAGCCATCTCGGCGCAGTTGTGTGCGTTCGCGCGGTAAGTGTCGGACTGTTTCATTCCGGAAGCCTACGCTGTCCGGAGGGCGTGCGATAGGACCGCCCAGCAGGTGGAACTACTTCCCGGCTTGCGGCATAACTTCCGTATGAAACCAACCAAGTCGCTCAGGAAGCAGGCTGGGAAAGCCGAGGCCGCCGCTTATCGCACGGAAGACACCGAGCATGCTGAGCGGATGCACAACCTGGCTGAAGCATTCCGCGCGCAAGCCGAGGCTCTGAAAGCTGAAAAGAAAAAAGGGAAGGTGAGGAAGTAGCTCCCCTTCACCGCAGACCGCGAAGGCTAGTCATCAAGCTTCTCAGAGACGATCACGCCAGTCTTCGGATCTGCGTGAAAGTCCATCCTTCGACCATTCTTGATGCCCTCACCTTCCCATCGGCCATCATCAGCCTCGAGCTTGGTAACCTGCGAGTAGCCGGACTGCAGGACTTTCGCCTTTACTTGCTCCATGGGCATCCAATCCGGTCCAGGCTGATCAGCTCGCGCCATAGTCGATGCGCCGATTAGTATGACTCCACAGAGAACAACTGCAGCAAGCCTGTTCATCGCAACCTCCCTTGTTCTGTGTGAGCCAAATCAGAACACCGGAAGATCGTCCTTCGGTAGGAAGGCTTCACTGGATCTTCCGATTTCCGGCCTCCGTCAGTTTGACCTGGTCGTCCACGATTTCGACGAGGCCCATCTCCAGGAGTTCGCTGAGTTGGTCTTCCGTGATCGGGGACAGCTTCAGCCGGCCGCCACCGATATCGCGGAGCGTCCAGTGGAGCTCGAAATCATCTCTCCAGTATTTCATCTAGTTGAGCCGTTGCCGGCAGAGGTTGAAAAATTAAAAGCCCGCCGGATCGTCCGCGGGGGCTTTCACTATCTAATGCCGAAAGCCAACGTAGAGACCAATCATGGTAATGGCCGATACTAAGATGAAGCAAAAAAGCCCCCACGCAATAATAGTGGCTTCATCTGGGGTATTCCGATTCGTCTTCTGAAGAACGTTCAATGGTCTCTCCCTGTAATCTCTATCGTCGGCGCTCGCATCTCGAGGCGAACTTGTGCAAAGCGTAGCGACGGTAGCTCGCAGGGTCCAGAATGAATTGATGGTGCGCTGCAGCGTGGCGCGTGATCAATGGGCTGCCAAGGTCGGTAGGTGCCGCAAGCACCGCAGGCCCCATTGAAGGAACCAAAACACCGAACGCGCGATATAGGAGAAAATAAGGGAGGTCGTCATGTTGATGGAAGATGGAATTGCCGGACGGCCAGTCGCCAGCGCACCGCGATTGGTCGCACAGACAGTCGACAAGCGAACAATTCTCGAGATGGAGATAGCCCTTACTAAAGCCTGCGAGGTCTTGCCGCGCGAGTTGGACAGCCACAAGAACCGCTGTTTCGTCGCCAAGAAAATACTGAAGCGCGTGAATGCGGGTGAGCGCACGTTCGGCGGCATGGTGTCTGCGGGTATGGCGGCAGTAGAGGCGCTACGGCGAAAGCAAGAGCAGGTTTGACGGCGTTTCCTGAACAATCGTTCAGGAAATTTATCCTTAGATTACGGAACGGGCCGTACCGTCGCGCATTCAATCTCCGCTCATTCAAAGGAGAAGATAATGCGCAAAGTTCTTTTGGCTCTCGCTGCCTTCGCTACCATCGGCATTGCCGTTCCAGCCGCTACTTCACAGGCTGATGCTCAGACCGTAGTGGTGCGGCACGGCGGCGGCCATCACGGCGGCTACCATCGCGGGCATCGTGCCAACAAGGTTGTTATTGTGAAGCGCGGTCATGGTCACATGCATCGTGGAATCCACCACGGCCACCGCTGAGCCCATTGCTCTTCATCAAAAGGCTCCCCTCATGGGGGCCTTTTTCGTTGGCGCAATAAAGGGCAACTGAACCTTAGCGCTGGGTGAATGCGGCCATCGCGCTTTGGAAAGAAGAGCGCAGTGCAGCTCCTCATCGGAACTTAAGTTCCATCGGTCTGTTGGGGTCGCGTGAATAAGCTGCCCCAGCTCACCGGGGCCACTGGAGGAAATTTCCCATGGCCAAAAAGCCAAAGCTTCTCGCCGACCTTTTCCATGACACCCTCAAGGATGTCTATTTCGCCGAGAAGAAGATTCTGGCCACGCTGCCGAAGATGGCGAAGGCCGCACAATCGAAAGAACTCAAGGCCGCCTTTCTGAAGCACCAGAAAGAGACCGCCGGTCAGATCAAGCGGCTCGAAGGCGTGTTCAAGATTTTCGGCAAGAAGCCGACCGCCAAGAAGTGTGAAGCCATCATGGGCATTACCAAGGAAGGCGCAGAGATCATGACCGAATACAAGGGCATGCCTGCTCTCGACGCCGGTCTTGCTGCCGCGGCACAGGCGGTGGAGCACTATGAGATCTCCCGCTACGGCACGTTGGCGACCTGGGCGAAGGAGCTTGGGATGCCTGAAGCTGTCTCGCTTCTCGATGCCACGCTGAAGGAAGAGAAGGCCACCGACGTTGCGTTGACCGCGCTGGCCAAATCTGTCGTCAACGTCGAAGCAGAGCAAGATCTCTAAGACTATATGTCCGGCTCCGTCACCGGAGCCGGACTACGTAAGTCCTCCCACCCGTCGAAGAAACCTTTAGCGCAACAGTGGCTTATGTTTTCGCTGAAATGGAGAGCGAGAATGCGCCAAGGTACGTCGTTTCGGTTGATGGCATCCGATGCAGCGAGACAGGCAAAAGAAGCCACGGACCAGGCTGAAGCTCTCCGGCTTTTACAGATGGCACACTACTGGATCTCGGCTGCAGACAACGAGGACTGGCTGAATGCCAACTCGATCCATCATCCGGTGAGATCTCCTGGATACGACCGAGAATTGAGAAACGTCGGGAACGATCGAAAGTACGGGACTTGAATCCGACAACTGTCGCACATGGCGACGGTGAACGGTGGCTGTGGCCATCAGAAAGCTCGCCATGAACATCCCGGCCGTCGACCGCGCCATCGATATTTATGGCGCCCTCTCAGGACATTCGGAAGCACCGGGCGTCCGCGCCCAGCTTTCCCAGCATCTTGACCAACTACACAGTGAGGGGGAGACCGATCATCACCGTCTTACGGTGCATGGCCTCTCGTTCCTTCGGCAGAACGATCTTCAGCGCAACAGCTAGCCGCGCTGCATAGCTCGCTGCTTCTGCAATGATTTACGGAGCGTCGCTTTCGCAGAGTGAGCACGCTCCTTGTCGCTCGCCGATTTCTTGACCAGACGAAATGGGCCGGTCTTGGAATTTCCGGCCATCGGCATTGTCGGCATCATCTGCGAGCAGGATTCCGACTGGGAAGGTCCATAGGGGCTGATGTCCGTGTGCGCTTGGCCGCGTGCGTGTCGTCTTCGGCGATGATGCGAGCGTCGGTTCGAAGTAAAGACGCTTGGTCGAGAGAGTTCATCAAGTCTTACCTGTGATTTTCTTGTAGTTTTTCAGCTATGAACTTTCGCGCTCTGCGTGTGCGAATGCCAGCGCTTTATATTTTGTTTCTTGAACGAAAATTCCATCGTTCGTGCGAAGCGCGAGGTGGCGTGTTGCGCCTTCGTAGTGCTGATCACCGGTTGAAATGATGGACCTGATAGCTGACATAGTCAGGGTATTGCCTCTGCGGCAAGCGGTCAGAGACGAAATGTCTAGAATGTTGCTACGATGACTCGATGACGGAGTTAACCGTAACCAACGTCCAAACGTTCTGGTGCTGCGACGATATATTCAGCCCGGAAAAGAAGGGGGCGGGAGACGCGTCGATCAGGTCTTCTTTTCCAGCAGACGGCCCGACGTCATCGGGGGCAATGCCGTCGGGCCTGACCGGATTTTGATGTGATCTTGGGGGAACGGTATCCGGCTTTTTAAATAACTAAATCGCGTGAGCAATGTTCCTCGAATGCCGGGCAGGTCGAGCTTCTGCCGCTAGAGTTGGGCGGCAGAAGCGCAGAGCAAGTTAGTTCTCAGTGCACACCTTGATGGTCTTCATGCCGGTCTCGGCTTCAGCCCTGGTCTTGAAGATACCGTTGTCAACGATCGTCGTGGTGGTTGTGGTCGGCTTCTTGTCGACGATGGTGCACTTCTTGGTAGTCGCATCACGGACAACATAATACTCGGTCGAAACGACGGCTGCTTGGCCAAATGCCGAAGTCGCGGCGAAAGTGGATACTGCGGTTGCTATCAGAAATTTTTTCATAATACCCTCCTGTTCGCATATGATGCAGAACGCTCGGATAATAGGCGGAATTGTTGAAAGGTTCCGTTTGGGTATCTGCCGTCGTCTACTTGTTCAAATATTGGTATTATAAAGCCCCACCTGTAATGATATCGGGCTTACTTTACTCCACCAGCCTGATCACTCGCCTTCGATTGATGCGGTCAAGGGCTTTCACCAAATCGTCGCGATCGAGAACGGACATTAAGCGCTCCAATGTGCCCTCCGGATCTCGTGGGCCGGGATTAATGTACTGCCCGAGAATGCGCCTGGCATCTTCAAGCGCGCGTAATGCAGTATCGACGTCAGGCGTGTTCATCGATCCCTCACCAGCTTGGCATCATCAGGCAGCACCGCGGGCTCACGTTCGCCTCTCCCGCGCGGCGCAACATAATAGCTAACGAACTCCTCAAGCGACGATGGTATGTCCTCATAGGCGAGATCGGCGCGTTCCTGGATCTCTCGAGCGACATCAACCGAGACATCGCGGGCCCAGCCTTCTGCAGTGTTGAGCGCTATCACGTGCTGCGGATCGCTATACTGACCGGCCATGAGGTCGGTAATGACGGCTTCCAGATCGGTGTGCTGAACCTCAGCTTCGCGCCATACACAACCCCGGCGACCGAAGCAGTCCACCACAAGGTAGACCGTTTCATCGAAACCATGTGGCGCGATCAACGGTGTCCACGCCTGTCCCATAGGTAACTCCCAACGCAACTGATCACTGGGATTCAAAACTGGTGCGCGTGATTCGTTCCGGACCCAGCGCGGAATGAAGCTGCCGTGATCCTTGGCCTCATCATCATTGGCGCATTCGTGGCCGTAGCTTCGACCTTTCGCAAAGCTCTCAGTCGCCTATCGGCGTCGACGTTCCTCGATCGCGCCGCAACTCCGCTCTTAGCTTGCGGACGCTAGCCAATGGAATGCCAAGATCGTGCGCCTTCCGTTTTACTGCCAGGACAGGTCGCCCGAGCGCGGCTGCTGCTCGCAGAGCAGACGCTCCGTTGTCGGCCAGGTCTTTCAGCCTGGCGACGTCTTCTGTGTCCCATCGTTTCGCAAGCAGGCGCCTGACCACGGCTAATTCTCCGGCGGTCGCAGTTCGCCCTTCAACCAGCCCTTTGCTTGAACCACTGAATCTGGCTCAACAGCGGCATGGATGAAGCTGCACTTTGGGCACTCGTAGGTGTGCGTAACGAAGCCATTTTCGGGGAGGGAGCATCTGATCCAATAGGTGGCGGCTCCGCAATTTGGACAGGGTAGGGTTCGGGTGCGTCGCATGGCCGATACTCGTACTAGAGCTGTTACGCAACAAGGCACAGAGTATCGTTAAAACTCTCAAGGTATCGGTTGGGTTCCCGACCGCTCGCCGGCTACAGGCGCCGTCTTCCACATAATAAATCCTCCGCACTCGTGAATCTGGATGATGCCGTCGGCGACCAGCTTGTCACGGCCTATGGTGTATTCGGCGACGTTTCCTCCGCCGCGCAGGAACGTGCCGTTCCATTCCCCGATCGACATCCGGCCTTCGTCGATGCGGAGCGTCTTGGCGATCTCAAGCAGTCTGGCTGCTGCAGCTTCAGGCTTTGCGTAGGGACGATCTTGGGCGTATTTCTCGGACGGCTTGCTCATGCTGCCGTTCGATCCGATTCCAAACTCGTCGGTCAAGACTTGACGATGTTCTCTAAATGTTCTTATTTGGGACATGGTGGAGATCCACGGCAATTGGCCGTTTCAGGTCGCTATTCCTGACGATGACGAGACTTACATCGAGGCGACGAGCTTCTGTTCACGGAAGCACTTGTCGCTGCGTGTGCTTGGCGCGAGCGTGATGCATGAAGGCACGCGATGGGTTGTTTTCTGCTTCACCTATCATCGAGATGCAGAAACGCTGCGTAATGCGTTCATGGGTAGGTGGGTGCACACGCATCTTTGGCGACCAGAGAATTATAGAGAGACGAAATGATTTCGCAGTGGTCGCGGGACAAGCGCCGGCGCCGCCGAGAGGAAGAAGCGGCCAAGCCACATCCGCACGACGTAATAATGCTGGAGTTGATGCGCCAACTTCGACCGCACACATATGGTGCGATCTATGACAACCCGCGCTCGGTTTCTGCTCGCGCTTTGCAAAAAGCAATCGACGAAATGGCCGGCACGATCACCGGTGACGCGCAATATTTTCACGCGAAGCCTCATAGTCTTTGCGTTGGATTCCGTGAATCGCCGAAAGATTGAAATGCGAAGTAAGGCCGCCTCAGGGTAGTGGCTTGTTTCCGGCCGCAGTGATCTGGTTGGCTTCGGCGGGACCTAATTTGAAATTGACGAAGTTCCCAACCGGCGGCAAAATCTGTCCATGGGTCAAGCGGAACGACCGGCCTGTCCCCAATGCGGGGCTCATCTGATTTTGGCGCTGCCGCCGGGCGGCAAAGGGCCGCGCGCGTTTCAATGCTTCAATTGCGACCGACCTGACCCGCTTAAAACAGATCAAGTGGTAGGTTGGTTAAAGGGTGAGTTGCAGCCGCCCAAGTAGTGTCTGTGCGAAAATGGTAGCAGCCCATGCGTTCCTATATCTGGAACCGGGCGACAGGTGTAAAGTCTTCTAATCATCGCCCGTTCCTCGGCAATCATCGGTGACTGAGAGTGCTCTACGCTCCCGCCTGATCTCGCGGTGAGCCATGTGTGAAAAGTGTACCGAGCTAGATTTCAAGATTGCAAACTATCGGCGGATGTCAGTAGTCCTCACGGATCAGCTTGCCCGGAACGCAATCACCGGGCTGATCGAGAAAATGACGAAAGACAAGACCGACCTACATCCTGAGCGAAGGGTACAGGATGTTTTTCGCCCCTGATGGAATGGGCCGATTGATCGCGAACTCATGCCTTCGCCTTTACTTGCTCCATCGGCTCTCGCATGGCAGGCGGAACAATAGGCGCGAATTGGCGTGGGAGCACAAGGGAAGACAGGCTCTACCGAGTCCTTCTCTCGTTCGGCATAGCCGGGCTGATTACAACATTCGTGGTTTTGGTCCTCCTACTGGTTTATTGGGCAGTAGGTAGTATTTGAGCGCGCCTGTTTTTGGCACAAAGTGCACAGGACTTTCCCGGGCAAGCTTATAGAGTATTCCCCCATCTGAGGGGCGGCCGTGACCGCTCCAACGAGACTGGGAATACGACGTGAAAGACTATCAGGCACGCTGCCGCAAGGCTCTTGAGTTACATCGGTCGGGGGTTCTTTCGTCCCTGATCGCAGAACGGCTTGGGGTTAAGAGCCCTGCTGTGAACCGAATGATTAGAGACGCCATCGCCAATGAGAATGAAACGCCTCGCGAGGCTCAGGGTTAAAGGCGGAGCATGGCGTCACGGGGGATGGGCGCCGCGTTCTCGTTCGCTTGTCCGAAATCGCCGCGGAGTTCGCGCATAAAAAACCGCCGGCATTTTCGCACGGCGGTTACCGGAACTACTCAAAATTGATTGGTACTAAAAAACCTTTCCCCTCCGGTAGAATGAGCAGATCACATATGTCGCGATCTACTAAATTCCGAGACCGTTTTCTCATTGGGTGAGAGCTTAGTGGGTCAGCTTTCATGACTGAGATTGGACCGCGCGTGACCTGCGAAGATTCTTGTCTTAAGCTGCCTCTGGGGACAACTTACCGGGCCGGTAAGATGGCATGCCAACCTATCTCGTTCGAATAATCGAGACCCGCGATCTCGTCGGGGTCTTCTCTGCCGATAATATCGTTCAGCTCATCGACATCGTTGACGAATGCACCGAGCCCGATGAATGCGAGTATACGCGCATGGGCCCTGGTGGAATCATGTGGGCGAGCCCGGCCATACCGATCCCGATCGCGATCCCTGAGGACGACGATGACGGAGAGCCAGATCCTATGCCGTGGGCACCAGCGTTACTGAAACTTGGTGGGACTACTTTTACGGATACGCTGCCTATCGCTGGAAGCGCTCCTTTCCTGACGATCCGCCGAAGCCCAAACAGCCAGTGCTGCCACAGCGTCCGGGGCCGGGGCAGGTGGTGCCGTTTAAGAAGAAACGGGAATGAGGAACTTTCTTATTAGGCTGAGCATTTTTATCAGCCGTCTTATAACTTTGGAGATTGCGCAAACTCTTCAATTGTATTTTTCTTACCGTCCTCGTGCACAAGGAGGCGCGGATGCTGGAAAGAGCGACAATTGTCGAAGACGAGATCGACGTCGAACAAGTAGTTCTCAACTACCAACGTCTGATCTGCGAGGCGCTGAATCAGATAGAAGTTGCCAAGGTTCGCCAGCTCGTATTGGAGATAGAAGAAGAGCTCGATAGGTCGGGGAGCTCCGCTTCGCCTATGCGTCGCCAGGCCGCGGAAGTACTTCGGCGGGCGAGAAGACTTCCGGTAGGTCCGGACCGTAACGAGCTTCGACAGATCGCGCATGCATTGCTCTGGCTCGAACAGAAGGGCCTGAGCCTCAGAGGCCTGCGTCGTGTAGCGGACCGATCAAAGCAGAGCCAATGCAGTCCTTGACGGTACTATACTTCGCTAGGGAACTGGGCGCGCGGAATGCTGCATCGAACGGTCGAGTATGATGTCAAAGAGGTCGAGCCGGGCCTTTGGCGCTGGAACATCTATCCTGGCAACCGCACGGTGCGGGGGCCGGTGAAGTTTCGCTCGCGGGAGCTGGCCGTCGAAGCCTCCATGGCGAAATCAACAACGGGATCGAGCGGACGCGGCGACAGGCGGCGCGACATTAGGCAAAAAGCCAGTTCTGGTTAAGGCGACTTAGTTAGCTGACATTCTCAAAAGCCGGAAGCAGGTCAATACCTCCAAGTCCCAAGTAAAAGTTCAGTTTTCAAACTGAGACACTGTCCCAGACCGTAAACGGGGGCAGAACAAAGCGGTTTTTCAGGCGTCCTACATGACGTCCTACACGCCCGCCATGCGGCAGCCTTGCCTATTGATTCTATTAGCGAAATTGGTCTCTATCCGGCCGCTGGTATCCCTTACGGAGCGCCATTCAGAACAGGTCAGCGCCCTCGCATCCCGTTGACGCCTGGTGCAATTCCCGGGAATAGCGATCGAGGTTTGTGCCGCGATCCAGCATGCAGGTCCTGTCGCGCGTTGACCTCGTTGTTCTCCGCTCATTCCCGCCTTGGCAGCGCCGAACACTGTGGCCTCCGTGGTCAAGGGATGACATCGCAGATGTCTGCGGTGGCCGCCTGCTGCCGCCGCAGCGCGCGGGCCGCCGCGTTCAATGTCGTTCGCCGGCATGCTCTCGTTCATGGGCCCCGGTACGCATCGTCACGCGGCGAGGCAAGACCAGGCGGGCTCGATTTCGAAGGGCCGGCGGAGCGCCAACACCGGGGCCGGCTTGTAGCCATCCGAAAATCACTCCGAGGTTGGGTGGCAGCGGCTGCCGCAGATTCAGGCAACGGTCATGTGCCGGTCGCCCCGTGCGAGTTCGGCGTGTGGCCTGCATGCATCAGTTTCCGCCGAAATCTGCACCTGAGACGTTCTATGTTACCAGCCGGGTGGCTGGTCTGCTAAGGGCTTGAAGCGATCTCGCGAGGTGGTGCAGGTGGAATTTGTCGGAGTGTTTCGTCGCATTGTCGGCAGCATCAAGCTGGCCACACTTATCGTGTTCGCATGTCTTGCCGTTTCGACAGCAGCCAATGCGTCGCCCCCGACGGCGACCGTCGTCGTCAGCCCAAATCAACTCGCCTACGGTCAAACGGCGACCGTGACGATCGTGTTCTCCGAAGCTGTGACCGGCTTTAATCTCACCGCTTTGAGCGCCACCAACGCTATTCTGTCGACTCTCGGAACCACGGACAACATCACCTACACCGTCACCCTTACTGCAGCTTCGGGCGTGTTGGCCGCAACCAATCAGGTCGTTCTGAACCTGACCGGGGTGACGAACGTCGGCAGCGAAGCCGGGGTCGGCACTGCCGTTTCGAATAATTATACAGTCGGACCGGTCAACAGCCAGACCATCACCTTCGGTGCCCAGGCAGGACGGACCTATGTCAGCGGCGGCACGTTTGTGGTCAATCCGCTGGCCACGACAAGCAGCGGCCTGGCGGTGGCCTATTCCTCGCTGACCACGGGCGTCTGCACGGTTACCGGCGGTATCGTGACCATGATCAGCGCCGGCACCTGCACGCTGGCCGCCGATCAGGCTGGCGGCGGCATTTACGCGGCCGCCAGCCAGGTCACCCAAAACGTCGTTATCGCCCAGGTGGCCAGCGGTATTGCGTTGGCCGCGTCGCCCAATCCGAGCCTTCCGGGACAGGCCGTCACTTTCACCGTCACCATATCGGGCTCGTCGCCCACCGGCACGGTGACGTTCATGGACGGCGCGACGACGCTGGGCACCGGCACCCTCAGCGGCGGAGTGGCGACATTGAGCACGTCGGCGCTGACGGCCGGAACCCATGCGATCTCCGCGATCTATGGCGGCGATACCAACAACACGTCCGTTACGTTTATTGGGCCCCAGATCGTGAACCCGGCGGTGACGACGACAGTCCTTGTCTCATCCGTCAATCCAAGCGCTCCCGGTCAGGCGGTGACCTTCACGGCAACCGTGACAAGTGGGGGCATCACGCCGGCCGGCACGGTGAGCTTCAACGACGGCGGTGCTGCAATCGGCAGCGCGACTTTGGCTGGCGGGATCGCCACCCTGACGACCTCGGCGCTGACGGCCGGCACCCACACCATCACCGCGGTCTATGCCGGCAACGGCACCTTCAAGGCCAGTACGTCGGCGGCGCTACTGCAGGCGGTGAATGCGCCGCAGGACAGTCTGAAACTGCGGGCCTTGCAGGTCATCGCAACCAAGGTCGTGGCGCAAAATTCGGGCGCCGCCATTACCGGCGCGATCGATACCGCGATCTCCGAAGGCTTTAGCGATGGCGGCAACCTGGTTACGCCGAGTGGAGGCGGCATCCGTTTCAACTTCTCCGCCGATCCCGATCAACCGCAGGCCGCAACCGCCGGTGCGGACGTGCCGGATCGATGGAATGGATTGTATGGGCGAAGCGGCAGCGGCCTGCCGGGTAGCGCCAATGGCTATGCGCAATCGCAATTGCCGCAGGGCGCATCTCGTGTCGATGATGCCTTCGCGGCGATCAATCGCAGTGCGATGCCTGCCAAGGCGCCCGGGTTGCGCACCGTCGCGCCGAAGGACTGGCTATTGTGGGCGGATGTCAAAGGCAGCGGCATCGATCGCTGGGGGTCATCGACATCGGCACCCATTCTGTACGGCAGTCAGGTTAATGCTCTCATGGGCCTTACACGCAGGGTCACACCGAATTTTCTGGTCGGGGCATTCGGCGGCTATGAGACCTTCGACTACCGATCCGACGCCTTGAACGGGCATCTCAAGGGCGACGGCTGGACGCTCGGTTCGTATCTCGGCTGGAGGTTCGCGCCAGGACTGCGCTTCGATGCAGCCGCGGCGTATTCCGGAATCGGCTATGACGGCACTGCAGGCACCGCCACAGGCAGCTTCAGCGGTCATCGCTGGCTGGTGTCGAGCGGGCTGACCGGCAACTACAAGACTCACGGCTTCGATATCGAGCCTTCGGCGAAGTTCTATGCGCTGTGGGAACGCGAGAACGCCTATACGGATTCGCTTGGCGCTCTGCAGGCGGATCGTACTTTTTTCACCGGGCGGGCCTCGGCCGGCGTCAAGCTTAGTTATCCCTGGCTCACCAGCGCCACCGTGATGCTCGCGCCTTATGCCGGCTTCTATGCGGATTACTACTTCACCGGCGACGATGCCGCTGCCCTGGCGTTGGCCGGGACCGTGCCGCTGGCTTCCGTCCCGCTGCTCGATGGCTGGTCCGCGCGGGCAACGGGAGGGGTGGCGGCGCGCCTCGGCAACGAAGCCACTGTCGCTCTTGGCGCTGAGCTCGGCGGCATCGGCAGCAACGTGCAAATCTGGACGTTCCGTGGAAGGGCATCGCTTCCATTTTGAGGCGACGTAGAACTACACATTGATGTCAGGAACATAAGAGTTCGCAGTTTTATCCTGAATGGCGCGCCATTTTTCAACCAATTCAGAGCAAAACCACGAATCCCAGCAGCGGTGGCGTTGACTGCTGCGGTTCTGGTTTCGATCGAAGACCGCCGTTTGTCGCACAATTTTAGGTGCGCGCTGTCACGTCCGTAGATGAGCGCGACGAATTTTACCGGCCCCAGAATGCCGGCGTCGCCTTGAAGCGCCGCCATTTCTTGCGCAGCGTTTTCGCGGCCGCAATGTCGTCGCGGGCCTGCCAGCCGGTGACTGTGCCGATGGCGAGGTGAAGCGCGGCCTGATCGTCCTGCCTGACGGAACCGAGCAATCCGCGGATACTTGCGATGTCGCACACGCGTCCCAGACTCTTCTGGAGCCTGGCGAGCCGAGCCACGTAGCGCTTGGCGGGCGCATGGCCGGTGTAAAGTGGCAAGAAGAATTCCGCCGCATAGCGCAGCCTCTTGAGCTGGATCCTGAGACTGTGCCGTGCAGCGGTGTCGAGCTGCCGGAAGTGCGTGCCACGCTTGCGCACCTTCCGCTGCTGTCGCGCCAGAATTTTGTCGGCAAGCGCCGGCATCGGCTGTGACAGGACAGCCAGCGCATCGCTGTCGATATCGTTGCGCCAGCGGCGGCGCTCGACCCAGTGCCCGAGCGAAAGCAGAAAACGGCTGTAGCGCGGATCGTCGAGAACCGCCTGCAGGCTGCGGTAGCTCGATTTGCGCTGCCGCTCGATTGTCTGGCGCAAGCCGCCGAAGTCGACCTCCGGCGTGGTCGTCGCCACGCGAGAAACGATCGTGGTCGCGAAAACGTCCCAATCACGGGTCTGGCCGAGCTGTCGCATCAGCCACCTCGCTTCGCTGTTGATCGCCTCGAACGAGGGCGACGGGATCTCGCGCCGGAACAGCGCACAGATCGTGCGCAGACGGCGCAGAGCGATGCGCATCTGGTGCACCCCTTCAGGATCGGATCCTTCCTTTGCCACCGCATGATTGCGCAGGAGATGATGCCAGCAGGCGCCCCCCAGCAGCGCAATGACGTCGTCAACCGCGTGCTCGGCAGTGATGCTGACGGGTTCGGCTTTCGTCGCCGGCTGCACGACGTCGAACGCCAGCGCATAGCCGCGTTCCGCCTTGCTCCGTGTGCCGACCTGCAGCGGCGCCGCGTCGAGCAACTGCGTTCCGAGATCAAACAGCGCACCGGCGTTGCCGCTCTTCAATTCGAGCTCGATCTCGGACAGGACTTCTTGACGCGTACCGGCCTCGATAGTCCCCACGTCGAAGGCGATCTCAACTGACGCATCAGGCAGATCGAGCTGCCGTGCATGCCGGCGAACTCTTGTCGCAAACGCTGGCACGAGCGCATCGGGCGTAAGCGTCGTCAGCGGATCGCCGATCTCGGCGACAGGAAGTCGCGCCAGATCGGGAGTCATGCCGTCAACCGGTGTTTCCCACTGTCGTCGCGCCAACGGCCGCCCGATGTCAGGCAGAAGCTTCAATGTCTGAATGAAATGCTTGCCGCTGCGCCGCACGCGCAGCGACATGCCGCGTTGAAACAGCGCCCCCTCCGGTGTGTCGTAATAAATTGTCTCCAGCCGGCGGACCACGCCGCGATTGCGCGCATGCTGCACGATGACGGGCATCTCGCGCAGTTTTTCGAGGATACCTTGCGGCGCCAGCAGCTTAAGTTCGATTTCCGCCTGTTCGCCCGGTCGCACGGCAATTGGCGCGCCGAAATCGGGCAAGATTGGCTGCTGGGCGTTCAACGGTAACTCCATCGGAAGGCCGTGTGAATATTCTATGACAACGACAAGACATGTCCAAGTTGGCGTTGGCATGACGCGGCAAATTACGACGGCAATTTCCGGATCGATCGGGACCAGCGGGACTCAGGGCTGTTCGAATGGTACGAACGCCCACATTCGTGAAAAGCAAAACGCTGCCTCAGTTGGCGGTTTTGATTTGCTTTTCGCCTGGCGGCTTGATCGGGATCTGCGGTACGGGACCGGTCACGACTGGAGATGATCTACCACCGGATGGCTTATCATCGGAGGCGTGACTTCTGATTGTCTCGAGCACCAGAAAAAACTTCTCGGCAAGCATGGCAGTAACCTCGCTGGCGAAAGTATCTCCATCATTAGTTGAGTCGAGTTGCTGAAAATTCAATCACTTACGGCAGGCCGCCGCAATTAAATTCGCGGGCCAGAGTATCGCGAACGGGGCAGCGATATCCGCCTGGTTTACCTCGTCGGGGCGAAAGCGACCCGGCGGAAGCTGGCGCTGCATTCCGGACGGGTTACATCGTCCTTCTGGAAGCGGGAATGGGCCGCAAAGCCGACCTTGGCACGATTGAGCCTGAAGGCGTTCCCAGAAATTACATAATGATCTCAATTATATAATGCGCGTCTTCTTCAGACGTATCGAGCGCAAGATCGAGATAGCAACAGGCTGGTTCAAACAGGACAGAGAATGATGGTGCCAATCCGGATCAGGACAGATGGTGCCGTGCAAATCAATCTCGAAGCAAAGGCAGGAGTATTTTGCCTTGCCGCTCGATCTCCGCCAGATAGGGCGTGTCGGACAGGATAAAATACTTGATTCCGAGATCGCGGTATTTCTGCAGCGAGCTGGCCACTTCGGATGCCGAACCGACCAGCCAGGTGGTGCCGGCGCCGGCTGCGCCGAATTTTCCTGGTGCCGTATAGAGATTGTCGTCGAGGACGTCGCCGCGGGCCTGCAGGTCGAGCAGTCGCCGTTGGCCGATTGCGATTGCAGGGCCGTGGTCGTTCCAGCCCGCGCCTGCTTTCCTCGCCATGTCGGCAACCTTGGCTTCCGCCGCAGCCCAGGCCTCGGCCGAGCTCTCCCGGACAAGCGTTGTGATCCTGAGACCAAACTCCAAAGGCGGGAGATCCCGATCGAGGCGCTGACTCAGGATATTGAGCCGCTCGATCCGCTGCTCTACGTCACCAAGCGGTTCGCCCCAGAAAAGCTGAACATCGGCTTCGGTTGCGGCGACATGCTCGGCCGCGTCCGACGCCCCGCCGAAATACAGCTTCGGATGTCGGCGGTTGCCGCGTTGGACTAGTCGCGGCGCCGCGGTCGAGTCAGACACGCGAAAATGTGCGCCGGAATAGGTGACGTTTTCTTCGGTCCACAGCCGCCGGACGATGCGCATGAATTCCTTGGTCCGCGCATATCGCTGCGACGAGTCGGCTTCGTCATCCCCATAAGCCGCCAGATTGTCCTTGCCGGAGACGATATTGATGCGAACCCGGCCGCCGCTCAATTGATCCAGTGTGGCCGCGGCAGATGCAAAATGCGCCGGTTGCCAATAGCCCGGGCGGATGGCTATAAGCGGCTCGAAACTCGTCGTTCGGGCCGCCAGCACTGACGCGACGGTGAATGTGTCCGGCCTTCCCCAGCCTGTTCCGATCAGCGCGCCTTTCCACCCATGACGTTCCAACGCTTGCGCCTGGTCGGCAAGCGTCTCAACGCTGTTGTGGTTTGGATCGACGACATCGCCACGGTGACCTGCCTTCACGTCATTCGGGATGTACCAAAGAAACTCCGAACGATCGCTCATGATGTCCCCTGACGATGGGACCGCATTTTTGCGTGCAACTCACCGTCCCGTGCCGTTATCAAAATGGGCGCACCGATGTCGCGCCGAACACGATGGCTGCGATCAACGCAAATGCGCCGTAAACGGCGGCCGTGTGCAGGCGCACCGCTGTGCGGTTCGACGACGCGCGCGCACGGTTATGCAACCGGGCTTCCGCCGATAGTTCACGCATCATCTTTCTCCAACGCAACATTTGCAAATAACAAGGCGATAAATCCGGTCAACGCAAGCGCGTGCCAGAAATAATGATGATCAGCACGCCGGGGCGTTCCGGCGTGGAGTAATATTCTCCATGCCGTCTGCGCCGGGCAATTTTGTTCGTTCGACGCTGATTGTCGTTCCGGTCCGGCGAGGACAGTCTCGAACTCAGCGAGCCGTGGCGATACGGGATTGGCTAGCCTTATGACTTCGCTGGTCCATGAGTGCCTTCGCTGCGCGTTCCGCTGCACGGGCCGATCCGAAATGGTCGCCTTCGAGCGTGTCGAAGGCAGGTTCTGATGAAAAGAAACGAAATCCGCGCTCTTCGGCGACGACGATTCCGGCAGTGCGATTGAAGACTTCGATGACATAGGCATTCGACATGCGCGTTCTGTTCGCCGCCGAGGCAGCGATCCTATCAATGAGTGATGGGATGTTCGGTGTGAGTCGTTACGCCGGAATCAACAACACGCGCCGGTGGCCGCGGACACGCAGCGGCAGGTCACGCGCTTGCGCGACTGGCTCACTACTGTTGTCTCATATGCGGTCATTGCAGGCATTCCGAAGTGCATAATCTGTGTGAGGAATATCCGACGTCGGCGTTCGTTCGTCAATGAAATGGCCATCCAAATTTATCGGCACCGCAATGACGACGATGCTGCGCGCAGGCATGTGCGGCGAATGAACGACTGTTAGCGACGGCAGCAGCCATCCGATCACGGTGAAATCGTTCCGCCACGCAGCGTGCACAGACTTGGGAGCTGCGCGCACGCTGGTTCAGTGCCCGACCGCGATCGTATCCGAAGCGAAGGGCACGTGACGTGAGGTCGGCGCGTGAGAAGGAAGCATGGACGTATCGAAAATGCTGCACTTTTGGAATTCCTTGTCCTCGGCTCATGAGTCACAGTTGCAGCTGCGTGAGATCGCAACAGGGGAGCCGCGATGTCGAGGGTTGCCGAGGACGTCAAGCAAGACACAGATCGGGACGGTCCGGCGCCACTTTGGGACCTGGGTACGATTGTTGCCGGGCTGCGCGAGTCCCGCGACGTTGCCCATAATATCTGGCAGCGTGGGCCGAGCAGACGGGCGCCGTCGCGCGAAGCCCTCGCGGAGGTGCTCAAGAGCCTCACCGAGGCATTGTTTCCCCGGCATTACGGCCGTTCCGATTTCGGTACCGAAAGCATCGACGCGTTTGTCGAAGGCAAACTGGGCGCTGCGCTGGATGGCTTGCTCGAACAAGTCTACCGCGGGCAGACTTTCGTTTCCGACGGCGCGCCGACCGAGCGACATTTCGAGGATGCCGTTGCGTTGACGCGCGACTTCGCCGCCCGGCTGCCGGAGATCCGAGGCAGGCTGGTCAGCGATCTCAGAGCTGCCTTCGTGGGAGACCTGCTGCGACGAGCTTCCCCGAAATCCTGATTGGCTATCCCGGCATGGTGGCGATCATCCATCCCCGCGTCGCGCACCTGCTTTACAATCTCAGGGCGACGATGGTGGCGCGGTTGATCGCCGAGCTGGCACATAGCGCAACGGGAATCGACATTCACCCGGGCGCGCGTCTTGGCGCCAGCATCTTCATCGACCATGGCACCGGCGTCGTGATCGGCGAAACCGCCATCGTCGGCGATCGCGTCCGAATCTATCAGGCGGTAACGCTTGGAGCCCGGCACTTCCCGACCGATCACGAGGGCAAGGCCATCAAGGGTAATGCGCGCCATCCGATCATCGAGGACGATGTCATCATCTATGCGGGCGCAACCATTCTGGGACGCATCGTGGTCGGAAGTGGCTCCACCATCGGTGGCAATGTTTGGTTGACCGAAGACGTACCGCCCAACAGTTTCGTGACGCAGGCATCGGTGCGCAGCAAGATCAGCCCGCGATGACAGTTGGATAGCCGTTGCGTTGGCACACTGCCGCTGTCCCAACAGGCACGGCCCGTGGTCGGGCCATGCCACATCGCATCAGGGAGGATAGGCGAGCTGCCCTCCCGTTGGGATTACCAGGCGGCGAGGATCGAGCCGTTGAACTTGGTACGGATGAAATCCTTCACCGGCTGCGAACGATAGATCGAGATGAATTTCTTGATCTGCGGATCGTCCTTGCGATCGTCACGTGCGGCGAAGACGAGGGTATAATATGGCTTGGCTTCGACGACGCTGGTCTCGGCCGCAAGCGCCTTGTTGAGGTCCAGGCCAGCGAGATAGGCGTAGTTGGATGACACAAAGGCGGCTGCCACGTCATCGAGAGACCGCGGCAACTGGGCCGCGTCGATTTCAACGATCTGCAGCTTCTTCGGATTTTCAGTCACATCGAGAATGCTCGCCGAGAGGCCGGCATCGGTCTTCAACTTGAGCAGTCCCGCGGTCTGAAACAGCAACAATGCGCGCGCTGCATTGGTGGGGTCGTTGGGGATGGCGATCTTAGCCCCGTCGGGAATGTCGGAGGCCTTGGTGTATTTCTTGGAGAAGACGCCGGCCGGCACCAGGATCGATTCATCGAGGGCGGAGAGCTTGTAACCGCGCGCCTTCGATTGATTGGCGAGATAGAAGCGGTGCTGGAAGTTGTTGAGGTCGATGTCGCCTGCCTGCAGCGCTGCATTGGGCTGGTTCCAGTCGCTGAACTCGATGATCTCCGCCTTCAGTCCCTCTTTCTCGGAAAGCCGCGCGGCCTCGCGAAGAATGTCACCATAAGGCCCTGCCGAAACGCCGACCTTGATCGGCTTGTCGGCGGCGTTGACCTGCAGGGCGGGTAACGCTAGTGCAAGCGCTGAAAGGGAGAGAATGAGAAATCGAGATGCAGCTTTCATGATGTGTCCAGGTTGGGAATGTTCAAATGCAAGGAAGGCGAGGCCAGTGTCAGCAATTGCAGGGAAGCTGCTGACGTGTGCTCGAATGATCGGCCGGCGAGACCGAGCGCGTCAATGAAATGGGATTTCCAATATCCATGCGTTTGGAGATTGTCTCGATGGCTGCCGTCGCATGATGAGTGAATGTACCGCGTTCGCCATGCAGATCGTTCCGCAGAAGAACGCGACAGTGCCGGCCGGGCGGAGACGGCGAGAGTCAGCGGCGGAACTGCGCGCCGGGATGCGTCTCATGGAGGAGCGCGCTTCGGCCCGAAAACAGCTTTTCACGCAGCGTGCCTGAACTGTACTCGGACTTGTAGAGTCCGCGTGACTGCAACTCCGGCACAACGAGATCGACGAAGGCCTCCAGCGATTCCGGCGCCACGAGACGTACCAGATTGAAACCGTCGATGTCGGTCTGCTCGGCCCAGTCGGCGAGCTCGTCTGCAACGTCCTGCGGCGAGCCGACCACAAAGGGCGCGCGTGTGCCGATGTGGCTGAGGCTGGCCAGATCTCCGATTTTCACGGGCTGCTCGCTCCGCAGGGTCAGGTTCTCGACCATCGACTGGATGGCGTTGCTCTCGACATATTGCAGCGCCTGATCCGGGCTGTAAGTGGAAAAATCGATACCGGTCCATCCTGAGAGCAAAGCGAGTTGACCGCGCTGGTCGACATAGCGGCTGTATTCCGCATGCAGATCCTTGGCCTCTGCGCGGGTCGGCGCGACGATCACCGTCAGGCCGGCGAACAGCCGGATATCGTAGGGATCGCGGCCAAAGTCTTTCGTGGCCGTCCGGATCTCGCGCACAGCTTTGGCCAGAATCGGTTTGGTCTGGCCGTTAAGGAAGATCGCCTCGGCATGTTTGGCGGCGAAGGCGCGTCCGCGCTTCGAGGCGCCGGCCTGATACAGCAACGGCGTCCGCTGCGGCGATGGCTCCGACAGATGGATGCCATCGACGCGATAATGCGGGCCATCGTGACGTATGGCGTGCACTTTCGCAGGATCGCTAAACGTGCCGGTCGTGCGGTCACGAAGCACGGCATCTTGCTCCCAGCTGCCTTCCCACAGTTTGTATGTCGCCGTCAGGAAGTCCTCGGCGACGTCGTAGCGATCATCATGGGCGCGGCCGGCCGCAAAGCCCATGCCGCGCGCGCCACTGTCGAGATAGCCGGTGACGATGTTCCAGCCGATGCGGCCGCGCGTCAGGTGGTCCAGCGTCGAAAAGCGCCGGGCGAACTGATACGGATGCTCGAGCGACAGGTTGGTCGTGATGCCGAAACCGAGATGTTGCGTCACCAGCGCCATCGCAGACACCAGAAGTGTGGGATCAGCATTGGGCAGCTGGACGCCATGTCGGACGGCGGTATCGGCACTGTCGCCGAACACGTCGTAGACGCCGAACACATCGGCCAGAAAGATGCCGTCGAATAGACCGCGTTCCGCGATGCGAGCGTAGTCCACCCAATAGTCGAGGCTGTTATAGTTGATGGAGGCATCGCGTGGGTGCGACCATAGACCGGCCCAGTTGTGGCTCGGCGCGGTCATGTTGAAGGCGTTGAAACGGAGCTGACGGCGAGGAGACATGGAATTCCTGATCGGGAGGGAAGCGAGCGGGGGAACACCCCGTACTCTACCGGCTCCAGACTAGCTACCCAATCCGGCTGGAATAAAGGCCAGCGTCTCTCCGCGAAGTCCTCCGAGTCCGGTGCGTCCGTAGCGGGGCCGGTTCTACGACCCCGCAGCGTTCCGGATGGCCTAGAAGAAGCCCTTGGCCGGCAGCGGCGTGCCATTGACCTCATACGCACCGATCGCCTGCGCCTTGTAAGTCACCGGATTGTGCGACGACAGCGTTCGCGCATTGCGCCAGTGGCGGTCGAGGTTATCGGACTTCTTGGTCGCGGATGCGCCGCCGGCATCGAACAGCAGGCTGCCACTGCGGATGGCCAGTTCGTCGACGACGATCTTGGCTTTGGACGATGCGAGGGCGGAATCCAGCGCCGGCTTGGTATCTTCTCGATTTGGGGCGTTGCTCGACACGTCAAGCGCTTCGGCCGCGGCCAGCACGGTTGCTTCTGCTGCAAACGCATTGCTTGCGATCTGGCCAACGGTCTGCTGCAGGATGGGATCCTCGCGCGGGCGAAGAGTCGGCGCGTAATAGAAACTGCGCGCACGCCGCCTGACCAGGTCGCTGGCGTCACGCAGGATGGCTGCAGCGATGCCAGCATTGATGGCCGTCAGATAGAGTTGCGCGAACGTGTTCTGATAGGCGGCCCCATAGCCGATATTGGGCTGATCGAAAATGAGTTCGGCGGCCTCGACCCGGACGTTGCGGAAATGCGTGGTGCCGCTTCCGGTCAGGCGCTGACCCGAGCCATCCCAGTCATCGACCAGCTCGATGCCTTCGCGCTTGACCGGAATGATCGTCGTCGCGAGCGCTTCATTGCCGTCCGCGACGCGCACCAGCACGTAGTCCGCATAGAGCGTGCCGGTGCTGTAATATTTGGTGCCGTTAAGGCGGTAGCCGTCGCCATCCGGCGTGACGGTGGTGGCGGGAGCGATGTCTCCCACCTGCGAACTGCCCAGCTCCGTGGTGGCGAGGCCGATGATGGCGCCAGCCGCGACGTCGTCGCGCCACTTGCGATTCTGCGCGCTTGGCGGCGAGGCCAGCAGACGCTCGACCACGCTATAGTGATTGCGCAGGATATGCGCGACATTGGCGTCGGCTTCCGCCAGCCTGATGACTGCAGTGAGCAGTTCTCGCACGGTACTGCCGCCGCCGCCGTCGGCTTTGGGAATGCGGAGCGCGCCGATCCGCGATCGGCGGATCAGCGCGATGATGTCGTAAGGCAGAACACGGTCGTGCTCGCGCTCTGCCTCGCCCTGCGCGATGTGATCAAACAATTGTTGCAGATCGGACGAGCCGATCCGGATCGGCTGCGACACGTCGAACGCGTGATGCGGTGTGGGCTTGTTCATGGGATTCTTTCTCGGCGATTCCAGGGGAAGGATCGAGCGGCGATAGAAGCTTAAAGACTGGCCAGATGATCCGAGACGGTGACAGACTCGGGCAGGACCTTTCGCTCGGTCAGCCAGTTCGCTGCGGTTTGCAGCTCTCCGACGAATTTCTTGTCCGACACGGGGATGAGCGTGTAGTTGCGCTTGCGCTCGATGAACTGGTCGCGAATCCGGTCGTCATATTTCGCGACCTTCTGGATGAGATGCTCGGCGTCGGTCGTGTTCTTGTTGACCCACTGCGCTTCCTTCTCGTAGGCCGCGTTGAGCGCCCGTACGATGGCCGGATTGTCCTTCGCGAACTTGCGTGACGTCACGTAAGAGGAGAAGTCGATCTGGAACGGCAGGTCGCGTCCCTCAAGGAAAACGTCGTGAGCCTTGTAGTCCAGCCGCGCGATATCGACGCCCGGCGACCACATCGACCAGGCATCCACCTTGCCGGATGCGAGCGCCGGCGCTGCGTCCGGCGGGTTGAGATAGACGAATTTCACCTTGGAGCGGTCGACCTTGTGTTTCTCGAGCGCTGCGATGAGCAGGAACTCGCCAAGTCCGGACCGATTGACCGCGACCGACTTGCCGACCAGATCCTCGACCTTGTTGATGCCGGAATCATCCTTGGCGATGATCGCCGTCGTGCGCGGCTCGTAGAGCACGAATTGGGTGAAGACGAGCGGCGAGCCGGCGATGATGGCCGCCAGCGCGGGCGTGGTGCTACCGCCAAAGCCAAAATCAGCACTGTCACCAGTTACCGCCTGCAAAGTCGGCGCGTGGTTCGGGAATGGGCCGAGCCATTCCACCTTGATGTCATGCTGGGCTAGGGCCTTCTCGAACTCGCCGCGTTCCTTGGCGATCAGCGTGAGGCCGTGATAGCCCCAGGTGAGACGGACCTTGTCGGTCTTTCGCCCGGCGCTTTGCGCGATGGCGTCGTCATGGCTGGCGAGATGAATGCCGGCATAGGCGCTGACACCAGCCATCGCGAGGCTGAGAAAATCCCGGCGTGACGATGTGACGAACGGTTTTGACATGAGAAAGCTTCCTGTGAGGTGGAATCAGGCGACCTGGAGATTGGTGGCGACGCCGAGTTCGCGAAGCAGTTGATCGCGGGATGCAGCCGGCCCGCCGTGAGTATCGGCGCGGTGCTCGGACGCGATCACCCCGTTGCGCATCACCAGAATTCGGTCGGCCAGAGCAATTGCTTCATCGACGTCATGTGTAACGAGAAGAACGCCTGGCTGGTGGCGGGCGACCAGCTCCTTGACCAGCACGTGCATGCGAATTCGCGTCAGCGCGTCCAGTGCGGCGAAGGGCTCGTCGAGCAACAGCAGCCGAGGCTCCTGCACCAGCGCGCGGGCGAGCGCGACGCGCTGCGCCTGTCCGCCAGACAGATTTCGCGGCCAGTCGTCCAGCCGGTCGCCGAGTCCGACCTCGACCAGAGCAGCGGCGGCGCGCTTGCGCGGATCCGCGCCGGGAAGGCCGAGCGAGACATTCTGCCAGAGTGTGTCCCAGGGCAGTAGCCGGTGTTCCTGAAATACCACGGCAGGTCGCCCGGGCGCATCGATATGTCCGCCCTGGATCGGGTCGAGACCGGCGAGGGCGCGCAGCAACGTCGTCTTGCCGCAGCCGCTCTCACCGAGAAGTGCGACGAATTCACCGCGCCCGATACGAAGATCCAGCCTGTCGATCACCACCCGCGGGCCATAGGCCCGCGTCAGGCCGCTCACGGTTACGGCACTTTCGCTTGATGTCACGGATGTCGGGCTCATGATCGTGCGCCCTTGCCGTAGTTTGGATGCCAGGCGAGCAATTTGCGTTCGAGCAGCCGGGCGATGGAGTCGGCGGCAACCCCGATCAGCGCGTAGATCACGATGGTGAGTACGATCACGTCAGTGCGGAGGAATTCGCGGGCGTCCATGGCGAGGAACCCGAGGCCGGATTGCGCGCCGACGGTCTCGGCCACCACAAGCGCCAGCCATGCCGTTGCCAGCGAATAACGGACACCGGTGAGGATCGACGGCAGCGCGCCGGGCAGGATGATGCGCCGGATCAATTGCAGCGTGGACAGCCCCTGGACGCGACCAAGCTCGACCAGCTTCGGATCGATCTGCCGAATGCCGAGGGTGGTGTTGATATAGATCGGGAAGGCGACGCCGAGCGAGACCAGAAAGATCTTCTGTCCTTCACCGACGCCGAACCAGACGATGACGAGCGGTACGAGGGCGAGGAACGGGATCGCGCGGATCATCTGCACGCTGCGATCGATCAATGCTTCGGCGATGCGCGAGAAACCCACCAGCGTGCCGAGGATGAAGCCGATGCTGCCGCCGATTGCAAAGCCCGCGGCCGCGCGCAGCAGGCTGACGCCGAGATCGTTCAGCAGCGAGCCGGATAAAGTCAGCTTCCATGCCGTGCGTAGCACCTTCGAGGGTGCAGGAAGCACTTGCGGCGACAGCCAACCGGCCTGCGCCAGTGCTTCCCATACAACGATGAGGACGACTGGCGTGATCCAGGACAGGACGATCAGATTTGGCTTCACGCCGGGTTTGGCAATGGCGGAAGTGTGGCGCGTGGGTGCCGGCGTTGTGGGCGCGCGATACTCCTGTTGAATGACGTAGTCGACGTTGCTCACCCTGCCATCCATTGCTGCAGTTCTGAAATTTAGCGGCGATGATAGAGCAACGAAAAGCGCAGCGTCTTCAGTTTCTTCGGCGAAACCATTCTCCATGCGATATTAGATCAGTTTGATATCCGAGCGACGCGATTGAGAGGCGAACGATCTTTTGCAGTGCTTGTTTTTGGAAAATGAAGCTGCGTGCTGCCTTGAAATTTAATCGGCGCGAAGCGCAGTGGAATTTTCTTGTGGTGCTACGCGTCATGCGAAGAAGAAGTTTCTCGTTCGATCCGCGCTATTTTGCCGCCGATGTCATGAGCGTATGGCGGCGCTTGCATTGTCATGCGCGGGTCGTCTTATAGCGAGAGCGACGTGAATATGAGGCAGACAATGAGTACGAATCCTCTTCGATTTGGCGTCTGGGCACCGGTGCATGGGCCACGGGCGGCGCATCAGGATCCCGAAGAGCCGTATCATGCATCATGGGAGCGCAACAAGGCGCTGGTCCTGCAGGCCGAGGCACTAGGTTACGATTCGACCCTGATCGCGCAGCACACCATCAATCCGCATCAGGAAGATCTCGATCAACTTGAGACCTGGAGTTCTGCAGCGGCGCTGGCTGCGCTGACCAGCCGGATCGAGATCATCGCGGCGATCAAGCCTTATCTCTTCCATCCGGTCGTACTCGCCAAGATGGCACTGCAGATCGAGAATATCAGCCGCGGCCGCTTTGCGCTCAATCTGGTCAATGCCTGGAACAAGCCCGAGTTGGAGAAAGCCGGTATCGGCTTTGCCGAGCATGACGATCGCTATGCCTATGGCAAGGAATGGATCTCGATCGTTGCGCGACTGGCGAGCGGGGAGCGGCTGACGCACAAGGGCGAAAATTTCGACGTCCGAGACTACGCGCTGCGGCCGAAGGACCTGTACCGCGCGCGGCCCGCGATCTATGTCGGCGGCGAGTCCGAACCGGCGCGCGAACTGGTCGCGTCACATGGTGATGTCTGGTTCATCAACGGCCAGCCGCTGGCCGATGTCGCTGCACTGATCGCCAATGTGGCGTCACGACCGCGGGCCGGCGCACCGCTGCGTTTCGGCCTGTCGGCCTTCGTGATCGCGCGTGAGACTGACGCAGAAGCCGAGCAGGCACATCAGCGTCTGCTGGCGCTCGCCCTGCAGGACGCGCCGATGAAGGCCATCCAGCGTGCTAATACCGATCCCAAGGTCGTGATGATGCAGACGATGCAGAAGTCGTCGCGGGTGGGCACCAATGGCGGCACCGCTGCGGGTCTGGTGGGAAGCTACGATACGGTCGCCGCCCGTATCCGCGAGTTCCATGCCGCCGGCATCGAGCTGTTCATGCTGCAATTCCAGCCATTGGAGAGTGAGATGCAGCGTTTTGCCGAGCAAATCTTTCCACGGGTGAAGGGGGAGGCAGCTTTGCTGAAGGCCTCGCGCGGTTGAGTTGACGCCGCGAAGCGGTCTTGCCGGAAGGCGAGAGCCCCGCTTAGCGAAACCACCACACGAACAGGCTGAGGAACGTCACGTGTCCCAGTACCAAAGCGATCATCTTTCCGAGATACATGCCTTGGTCCCTTCTCCTGTCTACATGGCTGATGCGTTGTCTCTGACAGCATCGAGGCGGAGTGCCTGCAGGGCGCGATCGAGTTGCTGGGCTGGCGTCACTGTGGCCGCAGCATTCCGGGACATGTCAGGCTTGGGCTGATGGGCGGCGTGATAGGTCTCGACGGCCGTCGCAAGCGCGAGAGCGCCTGCGATGGCGACGGCGAGAAGTGGCGGATGTGGCATCAATTCGGCTCCTGAAGGCGCCCATTAACGCTCCACACAGCGCACTTGGGAATTCCAAAGTTGGGCCGAATGGCTCCCAATCCTTCTTTCGGAGCGTCGGTCACGAGGCGTAAATGCTTGCGCGTGCGAGCAACGTCTTGCTTTACGCGGGAACATCGATGCCGAACGTTGTTCACGATGGTCGTGATCACAACATTAAATATCTTCAATCGATGTCGATGCTGAAATCGTATCATCCGTTTTCACGCTGCCGGGAAATGACGTTCTTATTTGAAGCGCCCCATTGGCGCGGCGGGTCTCCGGGATCAGATTGAAGAAAATGGGCCGCATGAAATGTGATGAGCCCATGTCAATCGGGAGAACCATCATGGGACTGCTCAACGAGAAGATCACGGCCGGTGCATTCGTCACCGCTGATCTGAACTACCTGGCACCGATCTATGGCCGCCCTCGTACCTATACATTTGATCCTCCGGCCGGCGAGCCGCGCTCCACAGCGGAGCCGGAGCCGCATGCGGTTGCGATCCATGATGCGCGACCGAGCATCGATCAGTGGTCGCTCGATGAACACGGCTTTGCGGTGGCGCACCAGCACAGCGCGGTTTCCGACTTCTACGATGATGAGAACGTCAAGGACGTCTACTATCCCGAAGCCGAGAAGCTGCTGAAAGATATCACCGGCGCGAGCCGTGTCTTCATTTTCGATCACACCGTGCGCAAGCGCGTCGATGGCGTCAATGACCGTGGCGACGGCTCGCGCCAGCCTGTCGCCCGGGTGCATGTCGATCACACCGATAGATCGGGTCCGCAACGTGTCCGCGATCTGATCCCGGAGGACGCAGAGGAATTGCTCAAGGGGCGCGTGCAGATCATCAATCTGTGGCGTCCGATCCGCGGCCCGTTGAAGGATTCACCACTGGCGGTCGCCGATGCACGTACCGTTCGCTTCGACGAACTCGTCGGATCGGATCTGGTCTATCAGCACCGGGTCGGTGAAACCTACGCGGTGAAATTCAATCCGCAGCATCGCTGGTACTACGTACCGGATATGACGCCCGACGAGATATTGCTGCTGAAGTGCTATGATTCGACCAAAGACGGCGTCGCACGTTTCGCTCCGCACACGGCCTTCGCCGATCCGACCGCGCCTGCGGATGCGCCGCCGCGCGAGAGCATCGAGCTGCGCGCGCTGGTGTTCCACGCGCCATAGGGCAGGTTAGCGCGACCATGACTGCTCCCGTCGATCGCGGCGGGAGCATTCATCTATGGTGATATCACGCCGTGACGGCCGCTGCGGGACGCTTTGCATAGCGGCTGGGCGGACGTTCGAGTCCGAAGTGGTCGCGCAGCGTAGTTCCCTCGTAGTCGCGGCGGAAGATGCCGCGCTTTTGCAGCAGGGGGACGACTTCGTCGACGAACGCGGCCAGACCGGTCGGCAAGACGTCAGGCATCAGGTTGAAGCCATCGGCGGCGCCGGCCCTGAACCAGGTCTCGATATCGTCCGCGATTGCCTCCGGCGTTCCGACAATGATCCGATGGCCGACCCCGCCGCCCAGCGCCTTGAGCAATTGCCGCACCGTCAGATTATCCTTGCGAGCCATGGCGACGGTGCCCTTGAACATCGTCTGGTTGGCATTGGCTGGCAGTGGGATGTCCGGCAGTGGCTTGTCGAGTTCGAGGATGTCGGGCGAGACATGCAGTGTTCCTGCCAGTCGCGACAGGCTGTACTGGATCGGCACCAGGTCCCACAACTCGTCTTGCCGTCGCTGCGCTTCGGCCTCGGTGCTGCCGATGATGGTCGCGAGGCCCGGCAGGATCACGATGGAATCCGACGGGCGGCCATAGGCGACGGCCCGCGCCCGCAGATCACGCGCATAGGCGACGCCATCCTCGATCGATTGCGACAGCGTGAACACCGCATCGGCCTGCGCCGCGGCGAGGTCGCGGCCGTCGCTTGAACCGCCGGCCTGCACGGTGATCGGCCGTCCCTGCGGCGAGCGTGGCACAGTCAGTGCACCGGCAACGGTGTAATGCGTGCCGCGATGATCGATGGCGTGGACCTTCGACGTATCGACGAAGCGCGCCGTCGCCTTGTCGCCGACAAAGGCGTCGTCTTCCCAGCTGTCCCACAGCGCATGCACGACTTCGGCGAACTCTTTCGCGCGCTCATAGCGCAAGCCGTGTTCGAGCACGTTCGACAGACCGAAATTGCGGCTCGCAGACGCGTCCGCCGTGGTCACTGCATTCCAGCCGACGCGGCCGCCGCTTGCATGGTCCAGCGTCGCGAAGCGCCGCGCGATGTTATACGGCTCGTTATAGGTTGTGGATGCGGTGGCGATCAGGCCGATATGCGTGGTCGCGGCAGCCACGCTTGCCAGAACGATGGTCGGCTCCATGGATTGAAAAGGCCGCAGGTCGATGCGGTCGGTGATGGCCGGCGTGTCGGCGAGAAAGATCGCGTCGAACTTTCCGCGCTCGGCGATCTTCGCGACATTCACATAATGCTGCACGTCGTAGAATGCGCCGGGATCGCTGTCCGGCAGCCGCCATGCCGATGCATAGACCCCGGAATGGAGCAGGTTCACGTTGAGATGCAGTTTGCGTTCACTCATGGAGCATTCCTGATGGGCGAGGCGGAGAGCGATCCAGTTGTATTTGGGCTTGCGCGTATGACATTCGCCCACTGATCGCATCGCATCGCGAATGATCTTTCAAACTTGATGTCGCGACGGTGAGATCGCGTGATGTGCATTGTCTTTGCGCGAATTGCAGATTTAGATCGCGCTACAAATTGCTACCGCGTTGCAGCGCTCAGATGAAGTGGCAACACCATGCCATTGATCACTTCAGAAAATGCGAGACGTTGCAGCTGTGGTTGGTAGTGAAAAACACCAACGGACGGTCCCGAATGAGGAAGATTAGTATTTCGTCACGCACTGCGATCGTCATCGCGTCGGTCATGCTGGGCGGACAGCTTGCGCAGGCGCAGGAAGGCAAGCCGATTTCGGGCGGCGCCATCACATGGGGCGTTGCGACAGAGCCGAGCTGCTTCGATCCGCATCGCGCGTCGCAGCAGGCCGCGTTTTTCGTGGCGCGCAACTATATCGACTCGCTGGTCGGCAAGAAGGCCGATGGCACCTTCGCGCCATGGCTGGCGACTGAGTGGTCGGTCTCGCCGGATGGCAAGGAGTATACTTACAAGCTGCGCGAGGACGTCGTCTTCCACGACGGCGAAAAGTTCGACGCGGCGGCGGTGAAGGCGAATTACGATTTCGTCAAGAAGCCGGAAAACGCCACCAATGCAGTCGCGCTGTTGCAATATTTCGATCGCGCCGAAGTCGTGTCGCCCTATGTCGTCAAACTCATCCTGACGCAACCGGATTCGACGTTCCTGGAGTCCACGTCCAACGTCAAGCTCGGGATCATCTCGCCAAAGGCCCTTGCCAAGGGCGACCTGTGCGGCGGTGGGCCGCTGCTGGCGGGCACCGGGCCGTTCGTGTTCGAGCGCTACAGTCGCGGCCAGTCGGCGGCGTTCGTGCGCAACAAGGATTACAAATGGGGACCGGGTTATGCCGTGCATACCGGTCCGGCCTATCTCGATCGCGTGACCTTGCGCTTCCTGCCGGAGGCTGCGGTGCGTGCCGGTGCGCTCACGTCTGGACAGGTCGATCTGATCGAAGGCGTGCAGCCGACCGACGTGGCGCTGTTCGCGGATCAGGCCGAGTTCAAATTGCTGACCGGCCCGTCCGGTGCCAGCACGTCGTTCACGTTCAACATCAACTACACCATTCCGCCTGCGGATGACGTGCGGGTCCGGCGCGCGCTACGTGATGGCTTCGATCTCGAACCGCTGGTCAAGCAGGTCTATCTCGGTACGGTGCCGCGTGCATGGTCCATCATCGGCCCGGCCAACCCGGCCTATAACAAGGCGCTGGTCGGTGCGTGGGGCAACAATATCGCAGGCGCCAACAAGCTGCTCGATGAAGCCGGCTGGACCGGCCGCGATTCTGAGGGCTTTCGCACCAAGAACGGCGTACGCCTGAAGATCGACGTCGGTTATCCGCAGCCCTACGTCCGCGACAACCGCGAAGTGCTGATCCAGGGCATCCAGGCCGCGCTGCGCAAGAATATCGGCTTCGATCTTAACCTGCGCATCATCACCGCCGGCGAATATGCCAAGAACAATGCCAATGGCACCTGGACGATCTATCCAAACACCGACAATCCATCGGATCCCGCGCGGGAGTTGTGGGACATGCTCGGCTCCAAGGGCTTTCTGTACTCCAACATCGCCAATCCGGATCTGCAGATCACGGGTCTGATCGATGAAGCGCTGCGCTCGACCGATGTGGCGAAGAAGCGTGCCATCACGGATGAGATCCAGAAGCTCGGCGTCGATCAGGCCTTCATCGTGCCGATGTTCGCCCCGAGCTGGTTTCTGGCGGCGAAGAACAACGTCAACGGGCTGAGCTTCGAGGCTGGTCTGGACTCGCCATCGAGTGCCTACGACTTCTGGCTGTCGAAGTAGACCAGATCATGTGGTCTCGTATCATTTCCAGATTGCTCACCAGTCTCGTGGTGGCCTGGGCGAGTGTGACGGCGGCATTCTTGGCGCTGCACGCCTTGCCGGGGCGCATCCAGGATATCCTGGCGGGCGATCTGGAATATCCAGGGCTGCGCGAGGCGATTGCGGCGGAGTGGGGGCTCGATCGCAGTCTGCCCGCGCAGTACCTGGATTTTCTTCTGCGCATCCTGCAGGGCGATTTCGGCACGTCCTATGTGCTGCGTCAGCCCGTCACCGAGGTCGTGGGATCGCAACTGATGCCGACCGTGCAGCTTGCGCTGCTCGGCGGGCTTCTGGCCATCGTGATCGCAGTCGCGCTCGCGCTGCTCACGGCGGGTCGTGGGCGCATCTCGCGCCAGATCGCATCCTTTCTGGAACTGGTATTCGCATCGACGCCGGTGTTCTGGCTCGGCATTCTGCTGCTGATGGCGTTCTCCTTCACGCTGCGCTGGTTTCCGGTGTCCGGGGCCAGCGGCTGGAAGTCGATTGTGCTGCCGTCCTTGACACTGGCACTGCCGACGGCGGGCCTCTTGGCGCAGGTGCTGCGTGAGGCGATGGAGAAGACGCTCGATCAGCCCTTCGTCACCACGGTGCGTTCGCGCGGCGTCGGCGAGCTCGTGATCCGCGCGCGCCATGTATTGCGGCATGCCTTGCTGCCGGCGGTGACGCTCGGCGGCTGGCTGATCGGCGGACTGCTCGGCGGCGCTGTGATCACGGAGAAAGTCTTCGGGCGTCCGGGTCTCGGCACCGTGACGCTCGGCGCCGTGCTGACCCATGACGTGCCGGTGGTGCTGGCCGTGGTGCTGCTGGCCGCTTTCATCCATGTCGCAGCTTCGACCGTGCTCGACATCCTGTATCTGCTGATCGATCCGAGACTGAGGGCGCAATGAACGTGCAAACCCGTCCGCTCGCGGACCTGTCCATCGCGCTTGACCCGCAGGTTAACCCGCCCGGTGCGGTGGAACCGGTAACGACGGCCGCCGTGATCGCGCCGCGATTGCTGTCGCCGGGCCTTGCGATCTCTCTGGCGTTTCTGTTCGTGCTGCTTCTGACCGCGGCATTCCCGCGCGCCTTCACCCAGTTCGATCCGCTGATCGGCGATTATGCGCTGGGGCTGAAGCCGCCGAGCTGGGAGCATCTGTTCGGCACCGACCGGCTTGGCCGCGACGTGTTCGCGCGGACCATCCACGGCACGCGCTATTCACTGTTGATCGGGCTCGGCGGCATGGCGATCAGTCTGGCCTTCGGCATCGTGCTTGGCATTCTCGCCGGACAGCGCAACCGCTTCCTCGATGAGGGGACGTCGCGCGTGTTCGACGTCCTATCGTCATTCCCCGGCGTGCTGCTTGCGATGCTGGTGGTCACCTTTCTGGGACAGGGTATGCTCAACATCGCCATCGCGGTCGGTATTGCCGGCATTCCGAAATTCGGTCGCGTCATTCGCGCGCAGACGCAGCTGGTGCGCGATGCCGATTACGTGACGCATGCCGTCGTTTATGGCCTCGGCCGCTGGCAGATCTTCTTCCGCCACGTGCTGCCGAATGTCTTGGTCGCGGTGCCGGTGATCGCGACGGTCTATATCGGCAATACCATCCTCGCGGTGTCAGGCCTCAGCTTTCTGGGGCTCGGCCCGCAGCCTCCGACGCCGGAATGGGGCGTGATGCTGGCGGAGAGCCGCGATGTGCTGCGCGTGGCGTGGTGGCCCGGCGTATTTCCCGGCCTCGCCATCACGCTGACGGTGATCGCCTTCACGCTGGTCGGCAATGCCATCCAGAAACGGTTTGAAGGACGGCTGGCATGACGGACAAACCATATTTAGTCGTTCCACAGCCCGATGATCTTCTGATCGACATCGAGGGGCTCTCGATCGGTTTTGCCGGCGCCAATGGCGGCGCACCGATCGTCCGGAACTTCGACCTGACGATCCGCCGCGGCGAATGCGTGGCGCTGGTCGGTGAGTCCGGATCGGGCAAGAGCATTACGGCACGCAGCCTGCTCAACCTGTCCGGCGATGGGGCCGAGGTCGACGCTGATCGCTTCCTGATCAGGGGCCACGACGCGCTGCGGTTTCGCCAGTCCGACTGGCGCAGGCTGCGGGGGACGATGACCGGGCTGGTGATGCAGGACGCGCTGGTGTCACTGGATCCGCTGCGCACCATCGGGCAAGAAGTCGGCGAGGTACTGACGGAGCATCGGACGCTGCGCGGCCGTCATGCGGTCGCCGCGCGCGTTATCGATGTGCTCCGCAAGGTCGGCATTCCCGATCCCGAACACCGGGCTACACAATATGCGCACCAGCTATCGGGTGGCCTGCGTCAGCGCGCGCTGATCGCATCGGCGATCGCGGCCGACCCGGATCTCATCATCGCAGACGAACCGACCACATCGCTGGACGTCACCGTCCAGGCGCAGGTGCTCGCCGTATTGGCCGAGCGCGTGCGGGAAGGCGCCGGGCTGCTGTTGATTAGCCACGATCTCGCTGTCGTGGCTGGAATCGCCGATCGGGTGATCGTGATGCGCGACGGCCGCATCGTGGACAGCGGAGCCACGGCGGATGTCTTGCGCCGTCCGCGCCACCCCTATACGCGACAGCTTCTCGCTGCGATCCCATCCGCTGATTCAAAAGGACATCTGCTCGCGTCTGCCCGATTTGACGTTGCAAGCGTCGAAGGGGACGGCGCCGTCGGGTCTGTCATCGTCCGCGAGCGCCTTCCGGTCCGAAAGTCGTCGGACGAAGCTTTGGTGCTCGAGGTTGAGGGCATTTCTAAACGTTATGTCCAGCGGCGGACGGCGGGCCGCGAACCGTCTCTTCCGGCATTGGATGAGGTCAGTTTTGCTGTAAAGGCCGGGGAGGTTGTCGGTATTGTCGGCGAGTCCGGTTCGGGCAAGTCGACATGCGCAAAGATAGTGCTCGGACTGCTCGCGCCGGATGAGGGCGAGGTGCGCCTGCTCGGGCAGCGCTGGTCCGGGGTTGCGGAGGCCGAGCGGCGCGCCCTGCGCGCAAGGCTGCAATATATCCCGCAGGATGCGCTCAGCAGTTTCGATCCGCGCTACCGGGTCGCCGATGTGATCGCCGAAAACCTGACCGGCGATGCGCGCACAAAGCGCGACCGCATCGTCGCGCTACTCGAGCAGGTCGGTCTGAACGCCGGTCATCTCGGCCGCTATCCACGGTCGCTGTCGGGCGGCCAGCGGCAGCGTGTTTCCATTGCACGTGCACTGGCGGCGGAGCCGGACATCATCGTGTGCGACGAGCCGGTGTCGGCGCTGGATGTTTCGATCCAGGCGCAGGTGCTGGATCTGCTGAGCGAGCTGCAGGCGCGGCTCGGTACCGCGCTGCTTTTCATTTCTCACGATCTGGGCGTCGTCCAGCATATCGCCGATCGAGTGCTGGTGTTTCACCGCGGGCGGATCGTCGAATCCGGACCGGTCGATCAGGTGTTTTCCAACCCGGCCGATGACTACACCAGGGCCTTGTTGTCATCGATCCCCGCCATCGAGAGTGCCTTCGTGCGTTCGTCGGCAAATGCGGCGATAGCTGGCCTTTCGACGGCACGATCGGTTTGAACGGAACGACCAGACGGCTTGACATACTCTACGACGCCGGCACCCGTTTGCCGGTCGTCCGGTTTCGGAGTGGCCGTGGTGGGTGCTGTGCCGTCTCGGCTTTCGCTGCCAGCGTATCGACCAGGTGGTGCGCGGCCGGCCACCAGCCATAGCCCGACGCGATATTGATGTGGCCGGCATTGCCCATGTTGACGAAGTCCGAGCCCCAGCTCGTGGCCAGCATGCGCGCCCGCTGCAGCGACATGAAGGGATCGTTGCTGCTGGCGACGACGATGCTCGGAAACGGTAGGGATGTCGTTGGCATCGGCGCAAAGTTGCGCAATTGCGGGAATGCATCGGTGTTCGTTTCCACATCGGCCGGTGCGACCAGAAGTGCGCCGCCGATTTTGATGTCCGGCATCCGCAGCGCTGCATGGGCTATGAGGATACAGCCGAGACTATGGGCGACTGCGATCGCGCCGGGATTGGCATCCGCGCTCGACAGAAGTCGCTCCATCCAGCGATCGAGCACAGGTGCGTCCCAGTCGTCCTGCTCGACGCGGCGCGCAAACGGCGTATGGCTCTGCAACAGAGTCTGCCAGTGGCCGTCCGGTGAGCCGTGAAGGCCCGGAATGATCAGAGCGCCCCGCATGCGTCGATCCCTCTGCTGTTTGGTGCCAGCCCGAGCGGAAGGCCGACGTCGCGTCGTTACTCCGCGGCGATAGCGGATGGCAGCGCGGGGCGGAACGAGGAGGCTGGATGCGGCGCCTGCAGCCGTGCGCGGCCGGCACCGAACAGCTTTTCGCGAAGCGTGCCGTGCGCGTAGGCACTCTTGTAGATGCCGCGCCGGGTCAGTTCCGGAACCAGGAGATCGACGATGTCCTCGAAGCTGCCCGGCGAGATCGCGAAGGCGAGGTTCAGGCCATCGACGTCGGTCTGCGCGACCCAGTCCTCGATAGCGTTAGCCACCTGTTCGGGCGTTCCGACCACGATTGGCCCGATGCCCCCGATGCCGACATGCTCGGCAACCTCGCGCACCGTCCAGGTGCGATCGGGATCGGCGTGGGTGATGTTGTCCATCGCGGTGCGGCCGGCCTCGTTGTGGACGTGCTCCACCTTCTGGTCGAGGTCATAGGTCGAGAAATCGACGCCGGTCCAGCCGGACATCAGCGTCAGGGCGCCCTCATGGTTGATGTAGCGGCGATACTCCGCATGTTTCGCGGCGGCTTCCTCCTCGGTGCGGCCGAGGATCACCGTCATCATGCTGAACATCAGGATTTCCGACGGGTCGCGCCCTGTCTCTGCCGTAAGTGCGCGGATCGCAGCGACGCGCGGCGCGATCACCTTTGCGGACGGACCGGACATGAACACGCATTCGGCGTGTTGCGCAGCGAACAGTTTTCCGCGCAGCGACGTTCCGGCCTGATACAGCACCGGCGTTCGTTGCGGTGACGGCTCGGAGAGATGGATGGCGTCGAGCGTGTAGTTCTCGCCATAATGCTGGACGCGGTGAACACGCGACGGCTCGGTGAAGATGCCGCGCGCCTTGTCGCGCTGCACGGCGTCGTCTTCCCAGCTACCTTCCCACAGTTTGTAGACGACCTCCATATATTCTTCGGCGACGTTGTAGCGGTCGTCATGGGCGTTCTGGCTGGCCTTGCCCATGCCCTTGGCGGCGCTGTCGAGATAGCCTGTGACGATGTTCCAGCCGATGCGGCCATCCGTGAGGTGATCGAGGGTCGACATCCGGCGGGCGAATGGATAGGGCGGCTCGTAGGACAGCGTACAGGTCACGCCGAAACCGAGATTCTCGGTGACGGCGGCCATCGCCGACACCAGCAGCAGCGGGTCGTTGACCGGGACCTGCGCGGCATTGCGCAATGCCGCGTCCGGATTTCCGCCGAACACGTCGTAGACGCCGAGCACATCTGCAAGGAAGAGGCCGTCGAACCGTCCGCGTTCCAGCGTTCGCGCGAGATCGAGCCAGTAGGGCAGGCGATTATAATCGCTGGAGCGATCCTCGGGATGCGTCCACAGGCCGGGCGACTGGTGGGCCACGCAGTTCATGGCGAATGCGTTGAGGCGAATCTGCTTGGTCACGTGGTGTCCTCCAGATGCCGCGGCGTCATTGCGCCGCTGGGATCAAGCCTGGCGACGCATCAAACTTTTGCGGTCGTCCGGCGGTGATCGGCGAGTGGCTCTCCGAACGGCCCGGTATTGGCGCGGAACTGCCGGACATTGTCGGTCCGTTGCAACGACAGCAGCGGGAATACCAGTTCGGCAAACCGATAGGCCTCTTCGAGATGCGGATAGCCGGACAGGATGAACGTATCGATGCCGAGTTCCTGATATTCGCGGATACGCGCGGCGACGGTGGCGGGATCGCCCACCAGTGCCGTGCCGGCGCCGCCACGCACCAGGCCGACGCCGGCCCACAGGTTCGGGCTGACCTCGAGCCGGTCGCGCCGGCCGCCGTGTAATTGCGACATGCGCTGCTGGCCGACGGAATCCATTCGCCCGAGAATTTGCTGCGCGGATGCGATCGTGTCGTCGGTGAGATGCTCGATCAGTTCGTCGGCGGCCTTCCATGCCGCCTCGTTGGTATGGCGGACGATGACATGCAGCCGAATGCCGAACGTGATCTTGCGGCCGCGCTGCTCGGCGATCCTGCGCACGCGTGCGATCTTCTCCGCGACCTGCGCCGGGGGCTCGCCCCAGGTCAGGTATTTGTCGACGGTATCGACGGCGACGTCGATGCCGGCATCGGACGAGCCGCCAAAATAGAACGGTGGATGAGGCGTCTGGATCGGCGGATAGAGGATGCGACCGTCTTCGACCGTGATGTGCTTGCCCGCGACAGTGACGGCTTCGCCGGCGAGCTCCCGCGCGTAAACATTCAGAAACTCACGGGTGACCTCATAGCGTTCGTCGTGATCGAGGAAGACGCCATCGCCCTTGTTCTCGACGGCATCGCCGCCCGTCACGATGTTGATGAGTAACCGTCCGTTGGTCAGGCGATCCAGCGTGGCAGTCATGCGCGCTGCGACCGTGGGCGACTGCAGTCCGGGTCGCACGGCGACGAGATAGCGCAATCGTTCCGTCCACGGCGCGATGGCCGATGCGATGACCCAGGAGTCTTCGCAATTGCGCCCGGTCGGGAGCAGAGCCCCGTAATAGCCGAGCTTGTCCGCGGCACGCGCAATCTGCCGCAGATAGTCGAAATCGACCTCGCGCGCACCGGCCGTGGTTCCGAGATAGTGGCCGTCGCCGCTGGTCGGCAGGAACCAGAGAATCTTGAGAGCGTCGTCGACAGCGGTCATGGTGCGGGTGTCCCGGCGGCGTCGGCTACGGCAATGGCTTTCGGGATCAGTCCGAGCGCGAGAAACGTATCGGCCAGTTGCTGCTGCTCGGTGATGACCTTGCGATCAATCGGCTTGATCCCGTAGGCCTGCCGCTTGAGCGCGACCTCCAGTACAGGAACCGGCAGGCCGACCGACGGGCTCAACTGTTCGGCCACGGCCTTGATGTCTGTCTTGGCCCAGTCGTCGACTTCCCGCAGGCCTTCGAGAATCGCATCGACCACCTTGGGATCGGATTCCAGGAATTTCTGCGATGACAGATAGAACTGATAGTTCGAAACCGTATCGGTGCCGTCGGCGAGAACCGTCGCCTCGATCGCGGCTTCAGCGGCCGCCTGGAACGGGTCCCAGATCACCCAGGCATCGACCGCGCCGCGCTCGAACGCTGCCCGCGCGTCGGCCGGCGCCAAGAACACCGGCGTGATGTCGGAATATTTGACGTTCGCTTTCTCCAGCGCCTTGACGAGGAGATAGTGAACGTTTGAGCCCTTGTTGAGTGCGACCTTCTTGCCCTTCAACTCAGTGACCGATTTGATCGGACTGCCTTTCGGCACCAAGATCGCTTCGCCCTTGGGCGCTGGCGGCTCATAGGCGACATAGCGGATCGGTGCGCCAGCAGCTTGCGCGAAGATCGGCGGCGCCTCGCCGGTGTTGCCGAAATCGAGCGCACCGACATTGATCGCTTCCAGCAGCGCGGGGCCTGCCGAAAACTCCGTCCACTTGATGTTCCAGCCAAGCGCCCTCAGGCGCGGCTCCAAACTGCCTTTGCTCTTCAGCAGAACCAGCTTGCCGTATTTCTGGAAGCCGATCCGGACGGTTTTTTCCTGCGCTTGCGCTGATGCGGAACCGATCAGCGCGGGAGCGGAGACGACAGCCACGCCGAGACCCATGGCGATGGCGGCTTTCAAGATCATTCGTCTGGCATGCATTGTCGTTGTCCTGCATTGGGGCGTGAAAGGCACCATCACTGATGACGCATTAGAGTCCCAAGCAGGCGATCTGGGGAATTCCAAAAACCAGGACGATCATGGGTTGATCGCTCTGCACAATGCCGCTATCCGGAGAACGTTGTGCCCCTGGCATTGCCGCCGCAGATTGCTCGCTCAGGCTTGCTCCTGGCCCCAGCGCTGAACTGTGATGCGAGTCAGGGTGCGAAAGATCACCCCTTCGACGATTAGCCCGATCAGGATGACCGTGAGCAGTCCCGCGAATACGCTGGCGGTCTCCAACTGTGCGCGGCTGGTGTAGATGAACCATCCGAGGCCGCCGGAGCGCGCGCTGACGCCGAACACGAGTTCGGCAGCGATCAAGGTCCGCCATGCGAAGGCCCAGCCGATCCGCAGGCCCGACAGTATTTGCGGGAATGCCGCAGGCACCAGGATCTCCACCACGAACCGGCCACCGGACAGGCCGAGATTGCGGCCAGCCATCCGCAGCGTCGACGGCACGGCGAGGAAGCCGCCATAGCAGGCCAGCGCCACCGGCCACAGCACCGAATGGACGAGGACGAAGATCAGGCTCGGCGTGCCGATGCCGAACCACAGCAGCGCAACCGGCAGCAGCGCGATGGCCGGAAGCGGATTGAACATGGATGTCAGCAGGCCGAGCGCCTCGTTGCCCCAGCGCGACAGCGCGGCGAGGGTGGTGAGCGCTGCGGCGACGGCGACGCCCAGCGCATAGCCGGTGATCAGGACGCGCAGCGACGTCAGGGTGCGGTCCGGCAGTTCACCGGAGACGATAGCCGCCCACAGCGCCGACAAAGTCGCGCCCATGGTCGGCAGCAGCAGCGCGTTGTCGAGCCAGCGCGCATAAAGCTCCCAGATCAGTGCAAAGCCCGCGAGGATCACGGCGCGGCGCCACGGCGTACCATCGAACACGCGCCGCAAAGCGGGCGCGCGCACCAGTTTCGGCGCAGCAATATCAGACATGTTCGGTTTCCGGATCGGCGAAAACGCTCTGCTGGATCTGTCGTTCCAGCTCGGCGAAGCGCGCGGTGCCGCGGATGCGGGTGTCGGGCGGCACGTCGAATGTCGCGGCCAGCCGGCCGGGATGCGGCGTCAGTGCGAGGATGCGGGTGCCGACGCGGATTGCCTCGTCGATGCCATGGGTGACGAACAGGGTCGTGCTGCCGGTCTCCTCGCAAAGCTTCAGCAGTTCGTCCTGCATTTGCCGGCGCGTCAGCGCATCCAGTGCCGCAAACGGCTCGTCCATCAGCAGCAACGCCGGCTCCAGCGCGAAGGCGCGGGCAATGGCGACGCGCTGCTTCATGCCGCCGGACAGCGTATGCGGATAGGCATCGACGAAATTCTTCAGCCCGACGCGGCTGAGCCAGTGGCGCGCCACCTCTTCCGCCTGCGGGCGCGGCAGCGACTTGCCGCGTTGCAGCGCGTAGCGGACATTGCCCAGCACCGTGCGCCACGGCAGCAACTGGTCGAATTCCTGAAACACCGTCATACGATCGGGGCCGGGCGCATCGATGCGCCGCCCGTGTAGCCGGATCTCGCCGGTGCTTGGCTTCAGAAAACCGCCGACTGCGCGCAGCAGCGTGGACTTGCCGCAGCCCGACGGGCCGAGCAGGACCAGCCGTTCGCCGGCCGAGAGCGTGAAGCTGACATCCTCGACAGCGGTGAGGATGCCGTCGCGCGTGGGATAGCTGATGCTGACATGGTCGAGCGCCAGCAGCGGCGCCGTTACGGCGTCGCCGACGAAGTCAGCCGATCGCGGCGCGACGTTCACTTCAGCTTCCCGGCTTTTCCCCGAGGCCGGACCAGAACAGATCCCGCCACGACGCCGGTGCCTGCTTGATCAGGCCGACCTTGGCCTCGAAGTCGGCGAATTTCTGCGCGCCTTCGGGAATTGTCGTGAAGTTGATGTTCTTGTCGCGGATGATGCTCTCGACGAAATCCGGCGCAAGCTTCGAGTTTTCCGCCTTGATGTAAAGCGCAGTGGCTTCCTTCGGATTGGCCTTGATCCAGTCATTGGCGCGGTCGAGGCCGCGTACGAAAGCCTGGATCGTCTTCGGATTGTCGTTGACGAATTTGGTGGTGGCATAGACCACGTTGAAAGTATGCGGGCCGCCGAGCACGTCGTAGCTGTTCAGCACCTGGTGCACTTTTCCGCTGGCCAGTTGCTGTTGCGAGAACGGTGGCGACGTGAAATGCGCGGTGATCTCGGAGCGACCCGACAGGATCTGCGCCGTTGCATCTGGATGCGGCATGCTGACGGTGAGTTCATCCAGCTTGTCGAATTTGCCGAACGCCTTGTCGGCCGCCATCTGCAGCACGATCGGCTGGAAGCCGACCTTGACTGACGGCAGCGCGATGCGGTCCTTCTCGGTGAAGTCAGCGAGTGTCTTGATGTTCGGGTTGTTGGTGGTCAGGATATTGGCCATCGATCCCAAGGCGGCGACGCCGATGATCTTCGCGGTGGTCCGCGTCTTGTCCCAGGTCAGGATCATCGGTGTGATGCCGGCGGTCGCAAAATCGAGACCGCCGGAAATCAGTGCTTCATTCATCGATGCGGCACCCGAGAGTCGCAGCCATTCGATCTTCGGCGGCGTGATGCCAAGCGCCTTGGCTTCGTCCTCGATCAAGCCTCGTTCGCTCGCGACGATGAGCGGGAGATAGGCGATCCCGAACTGCTGCGCGATGCGGAGTTGGGCCGTCTCGGCTCGAACGCCTTGCATGGTCGCCGCGACAAAGCCCAATGCGAGCGCGCCGACGTGCAGAAATCTTGCTGTCTTCATGATATGTCTCTTCGGTGCCCGCTGATACGGCATAAGTGTGCGCTTTGGAGAAGTTGCAACTACACTTCAGGAAATCAGGCAACGCGTCCAGCGTGCAGATGCGATGGCACCATCTTCAGAACAAGCCCACTGGCGCAACGATCGATGTGAGACGGTTTTTCTCGAAATCGTTGCGAAGAGAGAAGGCGGTTTGCTCTCGATAGGCGACCGAATGAAGAGCCAGCTTGTCTGTTTGACGAGGCCTGCCCGCGGCTCCTTCCATGCCGGAAGTTGTGCTGACGTCCCGCGATACGGGCGGATTGGAGACGCGAAATCGATACACCCATTCAGGTTATTGCAAGTACTATGCGTCTTATGAGTGCGGGAATAAAAATCTCTTTCCCGGCTGTGACCCGGTTCGCGCGAGGTTCCATAGCGGTACAAACGAGGCTAAAAGCGCTTCTTTCGTGGGCAGCATTGACATGTACGTCATGGCTGTTTCACGGCTTGCAGCGTTCGACGGCCGGCATGGGCAGAGATCTGTTCCATGGGCTCGCCCGTGACGCATCCTGGAGATCATCGTGCTTACCACGTATCTGTCCCGCCGCGCTCTTTTGGCTACATCGGTTGCGCTCGCAGCGAGCCTCGCTTCACCGCCAATGTCGCTCGCTCAGCAATCACCGATTCGTATCGGATTGCTCGCTCCGTTGACAGGGATCGGCGGACCTTACGGCCAGGAGGAAGAGCAAGCGGCTCGCGCCGCCGTGAAAATTATCAACGACGCCGGTGGGGTTCTCGGTCGCTCGCTGGAACTGATCGTGGCGGATGACGAGACGCAGCCGACCGCCGGTGTCGCTGCCGCACGCAAGCTGATTGACGTGGACAAGGTCGCATCGATCGCAGGCGTATGGAGCAGTGCCGTCGCACTGGCGGTCAAGCCGATCACGCTTGAGAAGGGCGTGCTTCTCACCGTCAACGGCTCAGCCGATGAAATCACCGACGGCGACAACAAGAATCTGGTCTGGCGTTTCCAGACCAATGGCAAGAGCTGGGGCGAGGCCTTCAGCAAGGCGATGGCCAAGGACGGCATCAAGACCGCCTCGATTCTCGTGCTGCAGACGCCCTTTACGCAGAGCACCATTCAGCCGTTCCGCAAGAGCTTCACGGACGCCGGCGGCAAGGTGCTGGACGAAGTCAGCTTCAACGCTGGCCAGCCGTCCTATCGGGTCGAGGTGGAGCGCATCTTCGGCAAGAAGCCGGACGCCGTGTTCGTTGCTGCCTACATCAACGAGCTCAGTGCCATCGCCAAGGAAGCTTTCCGCTCGGGCTATGACAGCAAGATCTATGCGTTTGGCAACGCTGCCGGTAGCAACGGTCAGTTCGTCAAGAATGTCGGGGCCGAAGTCGCCGAAGGCGTACATCACACCCAGCAGGTGCCTGTCGGAAAATCCGCCGCCTATAGCCGCTATCTGAAGGAAATCGGCAAGCCGGACGGCACCATCATGACCTTCGGTGCGCAGGTGTTCGACCAGATCGTGCTGACGGCACTGGCCATCGAGAAGGCCAAGAGCACTGATGGTGTCCGTTTCGGCGTGGAAGTTCCTGCACTGGTGAATGCCGACGCCCCCTCGATCGGCGATCCGGCCGAAGCGCTCAAGGCGCTGCGTGCAGGCAAGCCGTTCCGTTATGCGGGCGCAGCGTCGGATTTCCGCTTCGCCCCCAATGGCGACCAGACCGACCTGACTTTCGGGCACTTCCTGATCAAGGCAGGCGACAGCAAGCTGGTTGGCGAGATCCGCTGAACCGATGCTCGAGGCCGTCAACGTCAGTGTGATCTACGAAGGCGGCTTCAAGGCGCTGAATGGCGCGTCGGTGCAGCTCGCTGCGGGCACCGTCACGGGACTTATCGGTCCCAACGGCGCCGGCAAGTCGACACTGTTCGGGGTGCTGGCCGGCGCGGTGCGGCCTGTTGCCGGTGAGGTGCGGCTCGGCGGCGAGATCGTGACGCAGCATGGCCCGGCATGGCGGGCGCGTCGCGGGCTGGCGCGGACGTTTCAGCTTTCGCGCGAACTAGCAAGCCTCACGGTGCTTGAGAACGTCCTTGTCGCGCAGCCTCATATGCGCGGAGAAAATGTCCTGTCGCTGCTCTGGTCCCGCCGCGCGGTGCGTGACGAGGAGGACGCAGCCATCGACAAGGCCCGCGCACTGCTGCAGCGCGTTGATCTCTGGAAACTTGCAGACGCGCCTGCCGGCACACTGTCGGGCGGGCAGAAGAAGCTGCTGGAAATCTGCCGCGCGCTGATGCTCGATCCGCGTATCGTGTTGATGGATGAGCCGAGTGCGGGCGTGAACCCGACGCGGATCGGCGAGATCGTGGAATTCGTTCAGGCGCTGCGCGCGGAAGGCACCACTTTCGGTCTGGTGGAGCACAATATGGGCATGGTCCGTTTGCTGTGCGACCACGTCTATGTTCTGGCCGAGGGGCAGGTGCTGACCGAAGGCCGGTTTGATGATGTCATCGCCAATACGGAGGTCGCATCGGCCTATCTGGGGGCGCAGTCATAACGACCTCCGCAACAGGACTGGAATTGCGCGACGTGGTGGCTGGCTATGGCGGCCACCCGATCCTGCATGGTGTGAGCTTCTCGGTTCGCGCAGGTGAAACACTTGTCGTGGTCGGCCCCAATGGCTCCGGCAAATCGACACTGATGAAGACGGCCGTTGGCCTGTTGCGTCCGATCTCAGGCCAAGTCCTGTTCGGTGAAGCGAACGTCACGACGCTCGGTGCGCCTGCGCGTGCCGCACGGGGCCTCGCTAACGTGCCCCAGGAGGCTAACATCTTCCGCAACATGACGGTTCTGGAGAACTTGCAGGTCGGCTATGAGTTCGTGGCATCGCATTCGGCGCCATCGTTCGGCAAGCGGCTCGATGCCGTGCTGGACCTGTTTCCGGAAATTCGCGCCAAGCTGCGTAGCACGGCCGGGTATCTCAGTGGTGGCCAGCGGCAGATGGTGGCCATGGCAGCGGCGCTGATGCCTGAACCGTCCGTCCTTGCGCTGGACGAACCTTCCGCCGGATTGTCACCGCGCAATGCGGAGATTTTGTTCGAGGTGATCGGCCGGGTGGCCGCCTCGGGAGTGACGCTGCTGATCGTCGAGCAGAACACGCGCCTCGGGCTCGGCGCTGCGGATCACGGCGTGGTTCTGGTGGGTGGGCGGATACGCCTTGCCGCGCCCGCCGCCGAGGTGCTCGCCGATCCGGATATCCGTCGCCTCTATCTCGGAGGGGCATGATGGGTCAGCTTCTCGTCAACGGCATTGTCGCCGGTCTGCTGCTCGCATTACCGGCGCTTGCGCTGTCGCTGACCTTCAGCGTGTTGCGCTTTGCCAATTATGCGGTCGGATCCTATCTCTCCTGCGGCGCTTATCTCGTCTATATCGGCAATGTCGTACTGGGCATGCCGCTGTGGCTTGCGGCTAGTGCCGGCGCGGCACTCTTTGCGGTGATTGCTGTCGGTATCGACTGGCTTGCCTATCGCCCGCTTCGCGATCGAGGGGGCGTGACGCTGCTGGTGGCCTCGATGGGAGTCGCCATCGCGCTGGAGAACGTGATCCGTTTCTTTGCCGGCAATTTGCCGCGGGCCTATAACGTGCCCGTGGCGCGACCGATGCGTTTTGGCGATATCCGGCTGAACCACGAACAGCTCACCATTCTCGTTGCGGTCTTCGCGGCGCTCGCTGTGGTGTGGATCATTTTTCGCTTTACGCGGCTTGGCCGAATGATGCGCGCCGTGGCGGATAACCCGGACCTTGCAGCAGTGCGCGGCATCTCGCGGTCACGCGTCGTCGCGTATGTCTGGCTGATCGCTGGAATGTTGACAACGCTGTCCGGCGTGCTCGTCGGGCTGGATGCCAATGTCGAGCCGCAGATGGGCTGGACTTATCTGCTGCCCGTATTCACGGCGGCCATTCTCGGCGGCATTGCCAATCCGATGGCTGCCGTCGCTGGTGCGCTGACGCTTGGCCTCGCGGAGGAGCTGGCGACGCTGGTGATGCCCGTGCACTACCGGATGATCGTGACATTCCTTGTGATGGTCGCGCTTCTGCTCGTGCGGCCATGGGGCCTGTTTGGAACGCGGTGGGTTACCAAATGACGGTCTATCTCATCGCCACTCTGACGCTTGTTGCGATCGCGGCGCTGGCAGGGCTCGCGCTCAATCTGCAATGGGGAATGGGCGGTCTGGTCAATTTCGGCCTGTTCGGCTTCTACATGCTCGGCGCCTATATCGCCGGCCTGCTGACCGTGCAGGGGTTGCCGCCTCTGGTCGCTCTTGGGGTGGCCATGCTCGGCGTGGCAGCGCTGAGTGCGCTCAGCGCGCTCATCTCCGTGCGATTGTCCGAAGACTATCTAGCGATCGTGACGCTTGGTTTTGCTGAATGCCTACGCCTCGTCATCAGCTACGAAGGCTGGCTGACCCGCGGCATGCTCGGTGTTTCCGGGATCGAACGACCGCTCCAGGCATGGTGGCCCCGCGGTTGGGGCGATACAGGCTTTTTACTTCTGGCGTTGCTGGCTGTGCTGATCGTCTACACCGTCCTGCAGGCGCTGGCTCGCTCCCCCTTCGGGCGCCTTGTGCGTGCGACGCGCGACGACCCCGGCGTCGTGGAAGCGCTCGGAAAGTCCGTGCTCGGCGTACGCGTGCGGGTGTTTGCCATCGGTGGCGCGATCCTCGGTCTCGCAGGCAGCTTGCACGCGTTCTATTACAGTTACATCGACCCTACGCAATTCGGCCCGATCATCACCGCCTATGCCTTCATGGCCGTGGTGGTGGGCGGGCGTGGCAGCAACCGCGGCGTCGTTGCCAGCGCCTTCACGCTGATCTTCCTTCTGGAAGGCAGCCGGTTTCTGATAGACCTCGTTCCTGGTCTTGGGGCGTCAGAACTTGCCGCCATTCGCCTGTTCCTCGTTGGCGTGGGGCTGGTGGCACTGCTGATCTTCAAGCCGGATGGTTTTGGCCGTGAGCCGCGCTCTGCGCTCGCGGACAAGACATCCTCTCGTTTCTGATAACCGGAGTTTCGATATGGCCCGCGTCGCCCTGCAAAAAAGAGATCAACTGCCCGAACACCTGAGGGCTTTGTGGGATCGCATGACCACATATGGACCGTTCGAAGGGCAGGCCGCGGCGATGGCCAACCGGCTGCCGGTGTTCGAGCACATGTGGCGCCTTCTCACCCAACTGGCCGATGAGGGCGTGTTGCCCAAGCGATATCTCGAACTCGCCATTGTCGCTGTCTCGCTGGTCAATCAATGCGACTTCTGCGTTGCGCAGCACACGCCGAAGCTCGCGGTCGAAGGTATCACGACGGAAGGTGCGGCAAACCTGCTCGACTGGGAGAAGCATCCCGAACTCACCGAAGTCGATCGGCTCGTGGTCGAATACGCGATCGCGGTCACCAGCAACTGGCATCGAATCCGCGACGCGATGTTCGAGCGCCTGCGCGCGCATTTCAACGATGCACAGATCGTCGAACTGACCTGGCGGATCGCGCTGTGCGGCGCGTTCAATCGCTTCAACGACGTCCTGCAAGTCGAAGTGGACGTCTAGGCGGCCGGTATGCTTGGCTGATCAGTCTTCCAGTCGCGCTTGATCTTCTTGGCGAGCGACCATTTGTGGACTTCGGTTGGGCCGTCATAGATGCGGAACGCGCGGATCTCGCGGAAGGCCTGTTCGACGATGGTTTCGCCGGAAACGCCGGTGCCGCCCATCACCTGCACGCAACGGTCGGCAATCCGCATCAGCGCTTCCGACACGGCCACCTTGGCCATCGAACTTTCGGCCGTGCCGAGCGAGCCGGTGTCGAGCACGTCGGCGCACCAATCGATCATCAATTCCGACTGTTTGAGATCGATCAGGTTTTCCGCCAGCATGAAGCCGACGCCTTCGTGATCGATCAGGGCCTTTCCGAATGCATGGCGACGACAGGCATAGTCGGTCGCGATCTCGTTGGCGCGGATCGCAAGACCCAGCCAACGCATGCAATGCGACAGGCGCGCCGGGCTGAGGCGGATCTGCGCGTATTTGAAACCGTCGCCTGACGCGCCAAGCATCTGGTCTGCGGGGACACGCAGGTTGTCGATCTCGATCTCTGCATGGCCTCCGGGCATCGAGTTGTCGATCGTATCCAGCACGCGCAGGGTGCGGATCGCAGGATCGGGCAGATCGACGAGGAACATGCAGGCGCCGTCCTCGGACTTCGCCATGACGATGCCGACCTTGGCGCCTTCCGCGCCGGTGATGAACTTCTTCCGCCCGTTGATGACCCAATGATTGCCATCGAGCCTGCAGGTGGTCTGCATCATCGACGGATCGGAGCCTGCGCCGCCGGCGTCGGCCGGCTCGGTCATGAAGAATGCCGAACGCGCTTTCCCTGACACCAGCGGTTCGAGAAAACGCGTCTTCTGTTCGGCAGTGCCGACCTTGCCGAGCAGGTACATATTGCCCTCATCGGGCGCCATCGTGTTGCAGGCAAGCGGACCCAGCGGCGAAAGACCGGATTTGATCAGGGCCTTTGCCGTTTCGCGCTGCGTCAGATGCGACCCGTCCGCGAGAATGTGCGGGGTCAAAACGCCGGCCTTGCGGGCCTTGTCGCGCAGCTCTTGCACCAGTTCGTCGCTCGGGCCGTGAGCACCTGTCCGCGGATCTTTCTCATAGGGAATGACTTCGGCGCGAATGAAGGTCTCGATCCTGGCGGCAATGGCGTCGGCGCGATCAGTCATGGATGCGGATACTCCGGTCGATCCCCTTGGCGAAGCCTTGGGGCGGGATTCAGTCATGCGCAGCCGATCACAATACGGGTGGCGGCCAGCGACGAGGTGAGGGATAGCATTTACACGATCAGTATGCCTGATCGTATCGAACTCGGCTACGAGGCATCGATCACCCTGAAGGGTGTCGTGGCGTCGCTGACCCGCGCATGGCGTGCTGATCGGCCGAATCTTGATCGGCTGGTCTTGACCGGTGGAAAACCGCTATTTCGGTGCCGGCTCGGCGGCATCGAGATTGATGCCCGGGAAACGCCGTCTCAGGTCCCGCTTCAGCGATCTGAAATTCTCGATATTGTTTTCGAGCGTCCGCAGCCGTGCTTCGCCGATGCGGATCTCGTCGTCTGATTTCTGCAGGAGTTCCGCCCGCGGGTCCGACTGGCTGTTGACGTCCTCGATCTCGTTACCGCCGACAATTGCGGCGATGGAGATGACGTCTTCCAGCCGACGCTTCAGGCCGTCATGCTCATATTCTGCGCTGCGCAGGCCGGAGTCGATGGTCGCCGCAATGGCAAGAACCAGGCGTTCATCGGTGATGCGGTCGCGCTCCGGTGAGCGCGTCCGGAATGTCTCGGACGAGGAGCGAAAGATGCGCTTCAGCATGGCGGCATTTCCCTCTGGCTCAGGTGAGACCCTTGATCTTCTTACACGATGTTGCGGAGCCTGACGACATCTGCACAATGCCCGATGTCGATTTCGTTAGCACGAGCTCCTTGGCGGAGATGAAGCGTAGCGTGGCTCTGGGGTTGGCGTCGCAGAATCGCGATAGCGTCGCGGCGGTGGCGGCCACCGTGTCCTGTTTCGGAATCACCGCGATGCCCCCATCCTTCAGGATGTAGGCATCTTTGACGTTCGGCATCGTCGCCGTCGCGGTGCAGACCTTGAACAGGCCTTCATAGGCCTGTGGCGGCATGGTGAGATCGCCTGCAAGGCCGCCGAGCAGATACTCCCGGCTCTTGTTGCAATTGTCGGCCTGCGCGGCACCTGCGGTGAGCACGAGCAGTGTGACGATGGCAGCGAGCTGTTTCATGCCGATGCCCTCAACTCCGATCTGGTCTGCAAGGCATCCTCCGACGGTGATGGCCGCTTCAAACCATAGGTTTCTGCGGCGCAGCGCTCCCACGACAGATCACGCGCATGTGCGGCGGCACCAGCGCCGAGGCGCGCCCGCAGAGCGTCGTCCTCGGCCAATTGCCGGATCACATGGGTGATCATATCGACGCGGGGAGCGACCAGAAGGCCAGACTGGCCGGCGAGCACCGCATCGGGCACGCCTCCGATGTTGCTCGCGACGCTCGGCAGGCCTGTGGCACCGGCCTCGAGATAGACGAGACCGAAGCCTTCGACGCGGCCGGACGAATCCGGCACACCGGTTAGACAAAAGAAGTCCGCCGCACCGTAGATGTCGCGAATTTCTTCATTCGATAGCGCGCCAAGTAGCCTGATGTCGCAGTCCGACGCCGTGATCATGCCGCGAAGCTCATCGACATAATCCGCTTCCCCCTGCGGACCGATGACCAGCCAGGTGACGCGCTGACGTAATTCGTCAGGGAGCTGCGCGAGCGCGGCGAGCGTGAGGTGGTGTCCCTTGCGGCGCGTGAGCCGCGCCACGGTGACCATGACGATCCGGTCTGGCGCAATGTCATAGATCGCGCGCGTGGCAGCGCGGTCGCTGCGCCGGCCGGACCAGAAATCGGAGACGCCAAGGCGAATGGCATGGATGCGGCGTTCGTCGATCGCGAATCTTTTGCGGAACAGGTCACGTGTAAAGTTGCTATTGGCAGCGACCTCGGTGCGTGGCCCGAACACGCCACTGAAGCGGATCGCCAGCCGCTTCAGTGGCGTCTGCGTCTCATTGATCTCTGTGCCGTGCACGGTCATCAGCATCCGGGCCGGCGTGCGGCCGCGCGCGAGTGCGACCGGAATGAAGAAGGGCCAGTCGGCGGCATGCACCACATCGAACGGAGCCGTACCGATGCGGCTGCGCGCCAGCATGATCTTGGCGGGCAAATCGCGGGCCGAATGCAATCCGCCGCTGAAGCGGTGGATTGCGAAGGGCATGGCGCGATCGTCGACTGACATATCCTGTGCGTAATCGGGAGCGACCAGCGTCACCCGCGCGCCGAGCTGTGTTGCAGCCAATGCAATCTCGTGGGCGTAGGTACCTATCCCGCCGCGTGCGGGAGCATATTCGCTCGATAGCAACAGGATATTCACAGATAACCTCAGTGTGCCGCGGAGGGCGTCATCGTCATGTTGCGCGCATTCTGGATATCCTGATGATAGGTAAAGACGCGCGCCAGCTGTGTCGCTGGTGTGAAATTATCGATCGCGCTGGCAACCTGCGTCGGGTTGATCTCGCCGGTGCCGATCGCATCGCGGGTATCGAGGAAACGTTGGGCCAGGTTCTCGATCATCTCGTCGCGAGATGAGCTGCGGGAAATGAGATAGCCACTCTCGCCATCATGGATCACCGATTCCAGCTGCGGCAGGTGCACGGCGACGACCGGGCGGCCGACGGCAAGCGTCTCGAGTACGCAGCGTGGCATGCCCTCGAATTCCGACGTCAGGATGCCTGCATGGGCATTGGCCAGTGTTGCGGCCATGCCGACAGCGTCCTTGAAGCCGTGCCGGATCGTGATGTCTTCGATCGCAGCGAATTCGGCAAAGCGATGCGGATCGCTGGTCCCGATATAATGGAATTCGAGATGGCCATGCAGCCGCTCGCGCAGGCGGGCGATGGTGCTGAACATCAACGGCGGATCCTTGAACTCGTCAAGGCGTCCCGCGAAGATGATTCGGAACGGCTCGGTCATCGCCGGAAACGGCTGTGGCTTGAAGATGTCGGTATTAACCCAGGTCCACAGCGTGTCGATCTTGCCGCTCTGACCGGGATAGGTCTTTTGCAGCCGTTCGGTGATGAACGGATTCACGCACAGAAATTTTGCGCTGGTCGTGACCGCGAAACGCTCGCCGATATTGTGCACGAACGAATATTTGCGTAGCAGCGAATCCATCTGCAGCTTCGGCGCACCCTCGCCATGCAGCATCTGGATGAACGGGCGACGCAACAGCGTCGGCAACCAGGAAAACTCGACGCGGCGCAGATCGACCGTGCAGCCGCGCTCGCGAATTAACCGCGACACCGGGCCGAAATAGCGCAGCAACGCCATGAAGAACTGGCCGGTGAGTGACGAGCGGATGGTGCGCGCGGCTTCTCGGGCCTGCTGGTCGGAATAGTGCAGGATCGGGAGAAAGTCGAAGTCGCGCCCGCGGAAAGTCAGCCGTCGCACTTCGCCGAGCTTGAGGTCGCCGATCGAATCCACGCCGACGAATAGGATGTCCGTGTCCGTGGGATGGAACGTGATGAAGTCGCGGATATAGGTCTCCAACCCACCCACCTTCTGGCCGCGCGGATCGAACGGGTGGATGAGACAGATCTGATAGCGTTGCTTGGCCGGCGCTGCGTTCCGGGCGCGAAGGCCCAGAGTAAGTGTCGAGGTCATGCGGCTTTCCTCATGCGAGCATTCAGGATTTGTGGAAGCGTACCGGCGATCAAACGTGGCACGGCGGCAGCGCAGCGGGCGTAACGGGGCGCAAGGCGGCGTGGATCCCGCAACATGCGCCAGGCCCATTCAAGACCGGCACGCTGGGTGAACATCGGTGCGCGAACCTGTGTACCTGCAATGAAGTCCAGCGCCGCGCCGAAACACAGGCAGCCCGTCCCGTCCAACTCATCGATACAGCGCGACGCAAACACTTCCTGTCGCGGTGCGCCCAGTGCAAGGAAGCAGAGCTTTGCACCGGATGCGCGGATCTGTGCAATCGCTGTATCGGCCTCCGCTGAATAGGCGTCGAAGTTGCGACCAGGCGCGAAGGTGCCGACGATCTGCAAGCCCTGATATCGTTTGCGCAATTCCGCTGCAGTCTTGTCCAGCGTCGGCCTGTCGGAACCGAACAGAAAGATGGGAAGCCCCTTCTTGCCTGCAGCTTCGCACAAGGGAGCAGCAAGATCGGCACCGGTTGTTCGTGAAATAGGCCTGCCGAGCAGATGGCTGAGAATGACGATCGGAAAGCCATCCGCAGTCACGAAGCGTGCGCGCCGATAGGCCGCGCGAAAGTCGGGCTTTTGTTGCAGATGAACGACATGATCGAGATTGAGCGTGCATACACTGAAGTTATCGCCGCGTTCGGCGGCTTCCACGATCGATGAAACGGCTTCGTCGAGCGATGAAACGTTCACGGTGACTCCGTCAACGGTGAGATTTTTGGCGTGTGGCGCCTGCGTCTTCGACATGTCGGTCCCCTGATGACGATGTAGCCGAGGTACGCTTGAACGAAGTGCACACCTGCTTGCTGCCGATGCAGCGAAGAAAAGTGAGTCGAAAATCATCTCCTCGACGTCATGGACATCAAAACGAACTATTGCGACGCAACGATGGCGATGCTGTTGCGCAACATGGAAAAGATAGCAGTCACGATTTTGAATCGATGGAGAGTGGATATGTTCGAATGTTCAAGGAGAAAGTCGTTCGCAGTCATCGCCGGCGCGACAGTTGCTATGCAAGGACATGCAGTCGGCGCGACTCAAACGCAGAGCCTTGGTACAATTGCGGCAAAAAATGGCTTGATGTTTGGCGCGGCTGCGGGACCGGTGATCGACAAGGATGTGGGATATCGTGAGCTTTACACAACACAGACGAAAATTATAACGACGGACATCGCTCTGAAAATGGGCACGCTTGCGCCGATGGCTGGTCCGAAACGATTCGAGAGCGCTGATCGATTGCTACAATTTTGTGCGAGCAATCGCATTCCCATGCGCGGTCATTGTCTGATCTGGAACGAATGGGTTCCGCAGTGGATCAAGTCCATGAGCAATACAGAGCGTCAGGCCTTCTTCGATAGTTATATCGATGAAGTCGCAGGACGTTATGCCGGCCAATTGCAGTCATGGGACGTCGTGAATGAGCCGTTCTGGCCCGGTCACAAGGCACCCGGGGGCTATCGCCTCGGCCCGTGGTACGATGCCTTTGGCACTGATTATATCAGGCGCGCCTTCGCGCGGGCCGGTGCTGTGGATAAGAAGACTAAACTTGTGCTCAATGAGGCACAGGCGGAACGCGATGACGATGTCGGTCTTGCGGTGCGCGCGGGATTGTTGCGTCTGGTCGACGAGTTGCAGCATGCCGGCGTCCGGCTTGATGTCGTCGGCCTGCAGGGCCACTTGCAGCCGCGCTATCCGCATGATCCCCAGCGGTTTCTGGAATTCGTCCACGCGCTCGCCGAACGCAAGGTCGACATCTACATCACCGAATTCGATGTCCGCGACGACACGTTCCCGGATGACGTGGCCACGCGCGACAAGATGATCGCGGAGACCGGCGGGAAATTCCTCGAAACGGTGCTGCAGGTCCCGGCTGTCAAGGCCGTGATTGCGTGGCAGCTGTCCGATCACTATTCATTCTATACGGACGCCGCGAGAAAGAAGAATCCTCTCGCAGAGCGACTGCCACGGCCGCTCCCGTTCGATGAGAACATGCAGAAAAAGCCGCTGTGGTACGCAATGGCCCGTGCACTGGAGACCGCCAAACGGTCGTGACGATTTTGCGACATCAGAGCTCGGAGAGTTGCGGTTGACGGCGCAGCATCCGAAGCAATGTCGGCCCGTAAAGGATGGCAAGGACCAACACGTAGATCGCCGCACCCGCGGCGACATGTGCTGCCAGTAAGACATGGTTCGGCGCTTCGGGCAGTTGCGTCAGCAGTGCCGCCATGGCCCCGGTTGCGAGGACGATGCGGGCGAGATGCGCCCAGGGCAGGGTCAGGCCGAATTTGGAAAAGCCGATGATGAAACTGACCAGCGCTGCGGCAATGGCGGACAGCACTGTTGCGCCGGCTGCGCCAACGAGTCCCCAATAGTGGATGCAGATGAAGCTCGCCACGATCGTGACCAGTGCGTCGATGCTCGAGACGACGATCATCAGCTGGGTCTTGCTGTGCAGGAGAAACACCTGATCACCGAAATGGGCACGGATGTTGCGGATCGAACCCGCCAGGGCCGAGAGAGGCAGAATTGCCAGCGTCACCTGTTGGAACGGCGTGGCGATCAGCAGGTGCACGATCTCGGCTCGTAGCAGGAAGATGCCCGCAATGCTTGGCGCCAGAATGCCGATAAGCAGTGCACTGTTATCGGCAAGCTGGCGCATCGCAGCCTTGCTGCCGCCTTGCTCCATGCTCTTGACCGCCAGGGGGAAAGCCGCTGCCGTCACCAGCATCGCGGCCACTGCCGCGGCGCGCTGGCCCAGACCATAACCAACGGCAAAGAGGCCGGCGGCGGCGACGCCGAGCATGTCGTTGACGATGAAGCGCGAGGCATTGAGGCCGACCCAGCCCAGCGCGCCGCCGATGATCAGCGGAATGCCGTAGCTCACCGCATGGCGAATGATCTCGCGATCGATCGGCCACAAACGGCGGCTGTAGCCGATATGGGGCAGGACGACCAAAGCGGCAAAGAACTGCGCGGCGGCATAGCCCAGCAGCGGCCATTCCGGCGACGGGCCGATCAGCTTGATGAGCACCAGGCCGAGAATGAAGCCGATCGACGGCCCGACGATCTGCTGGATCGAGTAGACGCCGATCTGGTGCCGGACCCGGGCGCGTTCGGCGATATAGAGATTCAGGGAGCGGCTGATGACATAAGCGACGGTCGCGCCGAGCAGTGCCGGGTTGGTGTCCGTGGCAATGACTGTATAGAGAACGCCGATGACGGCGGCGCTCTGCAGCACCAGCGAAACAAGAATGACGACATTCTCGGTGCGATAGAATCGTTCGGCCTGCTCGCCGTCCTGATAGCGACCGAAGAAGCGCAGCGCATATTGCGACCACCACGCGAGGAACGCGATCTGCAGCAGTTCATGCGTTGCAGTGATCAGCGTGATCACACCCAGCGTATGCTCGTTGACCACATGGGTCCACACGATCATTGCGACCAGCTGGAACATCGGCCCGACGATCTGGGCGGGAAGATAAAGGATCGTGCGCTTCAGCAGCATGATCAGGCTCCGAGCCAGCGGGCCGCGCGCGGCGGCGCCCATCGTTGCACGGCGAGCAACGCGACAAGGCTCAAGGCGACGGTGATCGCATACATCAGAAATGTCCCCGCAACCGGGCCGAACTGGCGCAGTCCGCCATGATCGCGCAAGGCCATGACAATGAAAATATGCCAGAGATAGATGAAGTAGCTGCCGGATCCAAGCATGGCCAGGACCGGCGCGCGGATGCCGAGTGCGAGCAACAGGACGCAGAGCGCCGCAGCATAGCCGAAGAACGCCATCGAATCATAATCGGCTGCGTCGCCGATCTTGAGCAGTCTCGCTGCCGCATAGATCACATAGGCCAGCAGTGCCGCAGCGGTTAGCGTCAGGCGCATCTGGCGAAGGACAGGCCTCACCGAAGATCCGCCAACGAACATCCCCAGCGCCACGAAGCTGAACCAGAACGGGATATCGCGCATGCGCACTTCCTCGATCAGCCCTTCGGACAGCCCGCGCTGGATCAGCAGGGGATCGACATAGCTGCCGATGATCAGGCCGAAGATGAGGGCGAGCATCAGGGCGACGCGCAGTCGCTCGTTGGATTGCGCGGGTACACGATGGGCAAACCACAGGGTCAGCCAGAGCATGAGCGTACAACCGAGATAGACGAAGACATAATAATACACGAACACGTAAGCGAGCACGAAGCGGGCAGCCGTTGTCGTCGGGCGGTGGTCCATCGCCGGGTTCTGCAGCGCCATGTAGAGATAGGCCGCAGCGAAAGCGATGGCGTAGGGGATCAATGCGGCCATGACGCGCTTGCCGAGTGGAACGCGGCCCGACAGGGCGGTCAGATAGCCGGATGCGAACAGGAAGATCGGCACACAGGGACGCAACGCCGCATCGAGCATGGTCTTCCACGATGCATCGAGCGGTTGCTGCAGCGAATGGATGCCGATCACCATCAGAATGGCGAGGCCGCGCATGCTGTCGATGGCCACATCCCGGCTGGCCGTCCTCGTTTGAGTCAGCGGCCGCGCCGTCCCGGACATTGTCTGCGTTGCATCCACCATCAGGTCACGTCTGCCTTGGCACCGTCGCCGCGGCAATTCGCGTGCTGAAATGGCGATCATAAGCCTCATTGAGAGCGCGCCGCATGGGCGTCTCGAAATAGCGCAGGGACAGAATACTGGCGGCGGCAAGAACGGCGATGGCCAGCGGCACCAGGGCGAGCTTGCCGCCGGGAATGACGGGGGCAAGGAAGCGAGCCGCCAGCGTGAGGACGACGGTCGCGACCGGAATATGCAGCATGTAGGAGGAATAGGTCAGCGACGACCAGCGCTCCAAGCCAAGGCGCGAGAACAGGGTGGTCTGGCCGGAGAGGTCGTGATGGATGGCGAGTGCGGCGATGAGATAGATGACTGCCAGTGCTGCCATGATCGGAAGCTGCGCGCCGAAGATCAGGAACAGGACGAGGGCCGTGGTCAGCAGGCCTGGTATTGCCGGAAGCCGCGCAATCCGGTCGCGAAACAGCCAGCAGGCGATGCCGAGATTGAAGGCAGGCAAAGCGCGGAAGGCGCCGCCCTTGTTGATCCAGTCCGGCCAGGGCTCGGTGCCCATGGCAACGGCATAGATGCTGTTGGCCAGCAGCGGCAGCACGACGAGGGCCACAATCACCGTCCTGCTCCGCGCGATCGCCAGCACCATCAGTGGAAACAGCACGTAGCAGAAGAATTCTGCCGACAGCGACCAGCTCGGAAAATTGAAGGTCAGCCGGTCGCCATCGATGGCGTGCAGCAGCAGGAACTGCGCCGGCAGATCGGAGAATGGATAGCGCGCCGGGTTGTCGGTCTTGGCGATGCCGGCATGAAGCGCCAGTGCGATCACTATATAGAAAGCCAGCGTTGCTAGATGCAGGGGATAGATCCGCGCGAGGCGCCGCCACAGGAAGCGGCCGACCGCGGCGGGTGAGTCAACTTTCGCCAGATACTGGCTGGCAATGACGAAGCCGGAGATGACGAAGAACAGGTCGACGAACAGATTGAAGTGCCAGGTGTGGTCCACCATGAAGCGACCAATTGGCAGTTCCTTGATGTAATCGGAATAATGCAGGACCACGACGGCGCTGGCCGCAACGATGCGCAGCCCGTCCAGATGTCGTGTGCTGGTGTCGATATCCTGCAAGAGTGTCCCCTGTTGAACGGACCAGGTGTGGCCCCGATCCGGCATGGACGCCGGCGTCACGATCTTAATGCGCGACGTTGGGCTTCGCTGCCGAACGACGGCCGGCCAACTGCCCGCCGGCGAGTTCGGCGATCAGGTCGATGACGATGTCGTGGTCGCTCGCTGCCAGCGCGTTCCAGCGCGCGAGGTTCTCGGTAGCTGCCGCAACATAATGTCGACGCCACTGCGAAGCCGCGATAGCCCCGCCGATCTGCGACGCTGCGGTGCCGTGGTCCGACGGATCGATGAAGATGCCGGATGTGCCCAGTACTTCATGGAAGACGGGCGCATTCGGCGCCACGATCGGCAGGCCGGCATATTGGGCTTCGAGTAGTGGCAGGCCGAGACCTTCATCATGCGAGGTGCAAAGGAAAATATCGGCCTCATTGAGAATGCGCGCCACGTTCTCGGACGATTGATAGCCATGCAGGGTCACGCACGACATGCGTTCCAGCGTCTTCCAGTCATCGCCCCAGCCCTTGCGGCCAACGATGTCGAGGGTGGCGCCGGGAAAACCGTGCTGGCGCAATTCACGTACGATATTGGCCGCGGCGATGAAGTTCTTGCGTGGCTCCACGGTGCCGAGCGCCACGACGCGCAGCGGCGACGTCTCGGGCTCGCGCTCGGTGCGCTCGGCGGATTCCAGCTTGAACACGTTGCGCACTGGCGGGCGATACAGCGTGATCTCGGCGTCCGGGCGGCAATGCTCGGCGAGCTTGCGCTGGGTGTCGTGCGAATTGGTCAGGAAGCGTGGATAGTTCTTGAGCGCGATCTTGAAAGGCGTCGCCATATAGAGTCGCGCGCGGGCATTGAGATCGGCCTGTCGCGTCAGCAGGAAGTCGTCGTGCATATAGGGCAGCACACGTGATGAAAACATCCGCAGCAGCGGGCTTGGCGGAAAGCCGGGGCACAGCAGGAACGACGAGGGAGATGCCAGGCGCATCGGCAGACCGAAAGTCTGCGTCGCTACCATCTGGCCGGTGCCGCGCGAGGTGATGGGCACGACATCGAGCGGCGCCAGCGCCTGCTGCGAAAACAGCTCTAGTGTGATCCGTTCGAGCCCGGTCACATGGCGTCCGAGATGGGTGTGATCGACATAGATGGTCATGCAAACTCCTGATCCCGGGGGACGGCGCGGACATGCGGGGCCGCCATCGGCGGCCGCTGATGGACATGGCGGGGTGGCGCCACGGCCGGCGCGCGTTCGCGCGGCAACAGCAGCGCGATGAGTAGAACGAGCTGCGCGAGCTGGATGTTCTTCGACGAGAAGCTCACCGAGCTTGCCGCAATCATCAGGATCAGCAGCAAGATGGCGAAGGCTGCGCGGTCCGACCGGCGCAGCAATTCGATGAAGAAGCAGGTCAGGCCGAGCGTGATCAGGATGGTGTGGATCAGGCCAAATTGCACGATGCAGGACACCCAGAAGTTCTCGATGCCATAATTCAAACCGAGCTGCGACTGCAGCGCGTTCACGCGAACCGGATTGGGTCCGAGAATCAATTCGCTCCACTGGAAATGATTGAGCATGTCGAAGGTCGCAAAGCGCGCCAGGGCGCTGCCTTTGTCCGACGAGAAGCGCAGCAGCATCTTGTCGAAGATGCCGAGATAGAGCGCAGCAAACACGACGCCTGCCGCCGCAAAAAGAAAGCAGATTGCGCCGACAGCGAACAGCAGCGGCACGCGCTTGCCGCGGATTAGCCGGATCGTCTCAAGCAGACCGAGGCAAGCCAGTACGAACAATACCGTCATCAGCGCGGTACGGCCGCCGAAGGCCATCAGTGAGCCCAGACTGAAGGCGATCAATGGCACGCGGATCATGATCGGCGGGCAGATGGCCGGTCGCAGCACCAGCGCCATGATATAGGCGCCGACGATGCCCGAGGCCGTCAGCGGATGGCCGAGAAGCGCAGCCGAGCGCCATTCACCGACCACCAGCACGCTGCCGAGCGTCAGCGGAATGATGCGATGGCCGGAAAAATATTCGTAATAACCAATCAGGATGTTGAGCAGCAGTGTCGCATGGATGGCCCAGACCAGCGGCCGCCGCTGCGCTGGCGTCAGCCGCCAGATCAGCAGGCACAGCAGGACCGGCAGCAGGAACGTGTCGATGATGACCGTAAACGGGCGTTCCAGCACGAACATCTGGATCAGCAGGACGAACCAGCAGAACAGATGCACCAGCAAAAGCTTGGCGTCGGTGAAGGCGCGGTTGATCTCGCCGATCGGATCACCGTCGCGCATCAGCAGCAGAAGCGTCGCGATGAAAGTCGCATAGGTGCCGGGGTGGAGCTTCTCCAGAAAATTGCCGCCGGGTGTCAGATAGTGAATTTTGAGATTGGTCAGAACGCCGCCGGACAGCGTGAAGATCGCGACGACGGCGCCCAGCAGGACGCCCATTATCATGAAATTGATGAGCTGGGCCGTATTGACGATCTGACGTCGTTGCGGAACGCGTGCACGCGAGCCCGCCGCGGCGAGGGCGCCGTTGCGATGCAGCCTGAGCGGCGCGGTCCGGGCCAATGTCAACGCGCAGCTCCCGCACTGGCGGCGGCGACGCCATAGGGCTTCAGATAGGCCGAGCTGCGATAATAGTCGTAGAAGCGGATCTTGCTGAGATCGACCTGGGTCAGCACGGTACCGAGGATGCGATCATGCACCGGAGCCAGCAGCTCCATCGTGTGGGCGACGACTTCGCGCGGTGTCTGATTCCAGGCCATGGCCAGCAGGATACGATCGGCGAGTTCGGCCAGTGCCGGGCCGTCGACCAGCGGAATCAGCGGCGGCGAGTCGATGATGATCAGTTCATAATGCGACTTCAGGCGGTCGAGGATTTCGACGATCTGCTCGGAGAACATCAGCTCGGTGATGGCATCGACGTCCTTGATGGCAGGCGAGGGCAGGATCGAGAGGCCGGTGCTGCGATCGAGCAGGATGGCGCGCTCCAGCGTCACTTCGCCGGTTGCCACCTGCAGGAGACCGGCATCGGCATTGGGGCTGACGGCGCGGGTCAGGCCGGGATTGCGCAGATCGCCGTCGATCAGCAGCGTCTTGATGCCCAGCGTGGCGAAGGACAATGCGAGATTGCCGGCGAAGGTCGTCTTGCCTTCACTTTCGAGGCCCGACGTCACCAGCACGACCTTGACCGTGTCGATCTTGCGCGCACGCTGGATCGCCAGACGCACGGCACGAATCGCTTCGGCGAAGAATGTGCCGGGCTCCTCGATGGCATAGCGCATCAGTGGTGGCTGCAATGCAGCCGGCAGCAGCCGCATGGTGCGCGGATCGTAATTGCCGAGTTCGGTGCGGCCGCGTTTGGCGCGCCCGGCGAGTTCGCGGCTGCTGATTGACGGCAGGGCTGCCAGGGCGGGAACGCCCGAAATCTCTTCGGCCTGTTCGAGGGTCTTGATCCGTCCGTCGAGATAGTCGGTCAGGAATGCCAGCACCGTGCCGCCGCCGAGGCCGAGCAGGATGGCGAAGCCGAGAATAAGCATGGTCTTCGGCGCGGAGGGCTTGAGCGGGATGCTGGCAAAGCTGACGATGCGGGAGTCCGGCATCTCCAGGCTCTCCTGCGCCGTCGTCTCCTTCGAGCGCGCCAGATATGACTCATAGAGCGTGCGGTTGGCCTCGGCCTCGCGCTGCAGCTCATGCAACCGGACCACGGCCTGACCGGACGTGCTGGACACGCCCTGCAGCTTGTCGAAACTGTCCTGCAGCGACGCCTCGCGCGATTTCGCAACGTCATAATCATGCGCCGTGCCCTGCACGATGCGCCCGATTTCCTCGTTGATCAGCCGCTGCGTGTCCTTGAGCTGCGCCCGCACATTGGCCACCTGCGGATGCCGCGGACCATATTTGCTGGTCAGGTCGGCTTCGTTCTTGGCGATATCGGCATATTGCGCGCGCAGCTTGGTGACCATTTCCGAGGAGACGGCGGCATTGAGTCCGCCGGCATCGCCGCCGGTTTTCGCCAATTGCTGCACCTGATCGAACTTGGCGCGCGCCTCGGCGGTCTGCACCCGGGCAGCAATCAGCTTGCTGTTGAGATCGGTGATCTGCTGGTCGTTGACGGTCACGCCCTGCGAGACCGCGAGGTTATTAGCGGAACGATAGTCCGCGACGGCCTGTTCGGAGGTGACGACGCGGTTCTTCAGCGCATCGATCTGGCCGCCGAGCCATTTGGCTGCGATGCGCGTCGCGTCGAATTTGGCGCGGACCTGTTCCTCGAAATAGGCGTCAGCCACCGCATTGGCGATGGTCGCGGCTTTCTGCGGCGATTCCGAGCTGACGGCGATATCGACCAGGAATGTCGTGCCTTGTCGTGTCACCTTCATGCGGCGCTGGAGCAGATATATAGAGTATGCACGCGCGGCGTCTTCGGGGCTCACGCCATCGACCGGGCTGCTGCTGCGGAACAGATTGCGGATCGGATCGAGCAGGCCGGGCTTTGGCATGAACTCGAGATCCTGCGTCAGCTTCAACTTGTCGACCACGCGCTGCAGGATCGAGAGCGACTGGATCAGCAGCGTCTGGCTCTCGATGGTCGCATCGTCCGTGCCGAAATTGGTCAGCACCGATTGATTGGTTTCGACCACATTGGCGCGCCGGGGATCGACCAGTACGGTGGAGTTCGCAGTATAGAGTGTGGTCGCCGTCGCCACATAGGCGAGGGCGATACCGCCGAGCACAGCGGCGGGCAGCACGACCGCGCGCCAGCGCCGGCGCAGGATGCGCGCCATTTCCCGGAGATCGACGGTCGGCGCCTGCCAACCGGCAACGGCGGTCGGAACCGGTTCCGGTGCCGCCGGATAAGGCTGATCAAAATTGCGCTGTAACATTGAGCCCTACCTGGTGTTTGTCGTAACTGAAGGTGGGTATATCGCTGTCGCGCGATGTGTAGCGGTGATAGGCCGAGATCGCGCTGAAGCGGTTCATCAAATACTTCACGCTGGCATTGGTCGTGGTCACGCGGTCCTTGCGGGCCTGGCCGAAGAAGCGATCGATCTCATAGGCGCCCGCCAGCGACAGGATGACGTTGCGACGCAGTTCGTAGTCGACGCCGACCTGCACCGCATTGGCCAGCACGCCGGTCGAGCTGGTATCGGATGTCTGCGTGACCAGTTGTTCGGCCTTGACGTGGATGTCCATCAATCGCGTCGGGCTCCATGTGAGCTTGGCGCGATAGGATGGCCCGTCGACGGTGCCAATCAGAGGATTGTCGAAACGCTGCTCGACATAGCCGCCGCCGAATTCGCCGCGGAGCAGATTGCCGAAACCGACGGTCAAGCCGGACAACGCGCGATAGCCGGTGGAGTCCAGCGTCTGGCCGGGTACGCCGCGGATGTTGCGCTGGTTGCCTTCGACGCCGCCGAACCAGCCGAGCACAGGCGAGAACGCATAATCGACACGCCCATGAAGCGCATAGATCTGGCCGTCGCGGCTGCTCTGGTCGATCAGACTGCCATCCTGTGCGCGCGCCGTGCCGTAATCGTAGGAGTCGACGCGTGCGCCGATCGATGTCGCCAGCCGGTTAAATTCCTTGCGGACGGTCAGGTCGCCGGACATCAGATTATAAGGAGTCGGTGTCACGGCATTGGAGGGCGAGCTCAGCGAACCCACACCCTCATTGAGATGCGCGATCTGGAAACTGCCCAGCACGACCATGTCGTTGGCGATATCGATCCAGCCGGCGCCCTTCAGGCTCACATCGGTCTGGTCGAGGCTCGAGTTTTCATTATAGGCCGTGGTTCGTGAATTGAGCTTGATGTCGATGCCGTGTCGTTCCCACAGCGTGTGCGCACGCAGGCTGGGTTCGATCACCGCTGCAACGTCGCCGCGCTTCTGGGTGTTCGAGGCAAACACATTGCTGTCATAGAGCGCGCCCGTCATCAGCGACGGGTTGAACATCCAGGATCCCTGGCGGATGCCGACGGGTTCATAACCAGGTTGCTGTCGCTTTTTTACTGGCATGTCCTCTGGCGCTACTGCTTCGCGGTTATCCCGGTCGACCAGATCGGGCAGCGCGGACGGTTCGAAAATCCGTTGCGCATTCCAGGGCGGCGCGAGCTCGTCGCTGGTTGCCGGGATCGCCTGGGCATTGGCGGGTGATGCAATACCAAGCAGAATCGCCGTCACCGGCCATGGCGCGATACGGAGAACGCGGCGCGTGACGGGAATCGGCCGCAGCCCCTCCGGTCCTTCGCCGATCGCATCCGATCCTGCTGATACAAACGTACATTTCATCACTCATCCCTTGCGAAGGACATGCATTCCTCCGCTATCGAATTGTCGTCGAGACTTGATTGCCGCTTAGAAATTCATCCCGGCGCTTACAAACTCAGCAAGCCCGTGATGAATGTCGCGCCCCCACTAGCGCACTCAACACTCGTCTGATGAAACGCCCTTCTCTTTGCTGCCCACAATGCGAAGTACGAAGTAAAGTTCGTCGCACTGCACAAGAATACGCACCGCAAAAAGTCGAGACTATGGCGACGCGCGACATGAAGGCGCGCATCGGTCACTACACATCAGACAAAATCAAAAATGATGAGTTCAGAAGTATCGTTCTGGGACACGCACATTGTCGCCGGGAAATACCAGGACTGGCGAATCGAGCGCATAGATCTCTTCGACGGTTGAGCCCGACCGCCGCAAATACACTTTGTTCTCATTGGCACGGTAGGTGAACCCGCCTGCGGTCGCGACGGCATCCATCACGGTCAGGCCCATGCGATAAGGATACTCGCCACTCTTCTTCACTTCGCCGAGGATATAGAAGGGTCGATACAGCGCGATTTCCACATTCACGCGTGGGTCTCGCACGATTCCCTTGGCCAACGCGGAGGAGATGCCCTTCTCTAATTGCCGCGTGGTCAGTCCAACGGCCTTCACGTGGCCCGCAAGGGGAATCGATACAAATCCGTTGCTGTCGACTTCATATTCACCGGTGATATCAGCTTCGCCATAGACCTTCAGACGAATCCTGTCAGTTGGTCCAAGAAGATAGGTGCCTGACGGCGAAGCCGCAGAAACCCGCTGGTCCTGTGCGAGCGCGATCGACGGAGCGACGCCAGCAAGGAAAAATGAAAGCACCGGTACTATCAAAATGCCGGCGCATCGGTTCGTTCGCAACATGGTAGACCCCCAACACAACATCAATGTGATCATCTGCATCAATTCGATGACAATTGATGCAGACGACAATTGCGCGAGAGTGTCCGGCAAAAAACGGCGAAAGAATGTGGCGTACTCAGAGAGTGCGCAGATTGCGTACTAATGTCTTCTTAGAGAACCAGAATCTCGGTGCCTTCGATGGCAATGCACGTGAGAATGCCGCTGCGCCACGCACCTGTGTCAATATTCACACGGTTATCTCTAATATCCGCATGGGGAACCGGCGTGTGTCCGTGCACCACATAGACGCCATGATCGCGCTTTGAATCCAGAAACTCGTCCCTAATCCACATCAGATCATGCGGATCTTGAGACGACAGCGGAACATTGGGACGAATGCCCGCGTGAACGAACAGGAAGTCGCCACATCTGATATTGTTCCGCAGGCAACGCAAGAAAGCGCCATGCGCCGGGGGGAATGCGGCGTGAAAGGCATTCTGCACGTCGCTCGCCGTTGCCGTGCGCGATGGAGAAACGCCATAGGACGCGAGAGTCTGAAGTCCGCCCAGTTGGCGCCAGTGCTCAAGCACGCTGGCATCCTCCAGGAAGTCTTCCATGATGGCTTCGTGATTGCCCCGTAGGCAGATTGCATGGTTGTGCACCATACGGACTGCCAGCAAATCGATCACACCTTTCGAATCCGCGCCACGATCGATGTAATCGCCGATATAGACTTCCGCCGCATAGGTGATCGGGCGACGTTGGATGTCCTCATCGATACGCGCGATGGTCTCCTGCAGCAGGTCGGCGCGCCCGTGAATGTCGCCGATAGCATAGATACGCGTATCGGGCGGCAGTGCCGCCTTGTTCGAACTTGACCTGGAGGGGGAGCGCGGCATTTCGCGCAAACTACGATCAGGGAACCGTCGCGGTCAAATTCAATCGACCGCGCAACGCCTTGGGACTCATAAAGCTTTGGGGATAGCGAAGAGCTCAGAAGAAAATGATGCGGCAGGCCACGATCACAGCGACCCAGACGGCCGCATTGATAAGAAGAAGTCTGTTTCGCAGTTTGCGGCCGGATGCGTTGTGAACGTCGCAGGTAGAACTATCCACAGGGCTGGAGATCGCCGCCTTATCCACGGCGATCGCGCGCGGGGGAAATGAAATGTCCCCTGTAGTCATCTGAGGTGTTCGTCGAGCGACCATGGCGATGCCGAAAATATCTGCGGAGTGAGCATTCTCAGTGCGCAACATAATGGGCGCGCTTTAGTATCGAGTGAAAAATCAAGCTCGAATCGATTGCCGCTTGGTGGCGATTTGTTAATTGCGAAGATCATGCACCCGATCTCGCAACGACGCGATGCAATTCATCGCTCTGCGTAGCGCAATTATTTTGCATGGCTGCCGTGAGCTGGATGCAGTGCAGCAAACAGATAAAACGATCTAAGCGCTTCCGTGCACAAAGAATTTTGCGCGCCGCACAATTATATCAATATTGCGACTGCGTAATGTTACACGCCAATACCGTTTTGCCGCCCTAATTCGTTCGCACAGTTAAGAAATCTTCAGGGATGAAGGTTCTTGCTGATCGACGAAGATGGTTTCGCAATTGCGAATGTTCGTCGAAGGGAAGGGTTCTGAATTCGCATGCCTGCCACATAGGCATGTTTCTGTTCGATTTTCGCGCACCAAAGTTCCAGCAGGGAGCGAGAGCATGGCCTCTACAGTTTCAGTTGGTTTTGATCGCAACAAGGTGACGCCGCTCTGGAAGGAGCGGCAGTTCATTTCAGTGCGACCGGTCGAGTTTGCCGGCCACGGGTCCTATCGGAACAGCGCCTATCGCAGCCGCCGGACGAACCAGGTTGCCCGGTGCGAGCCGTCGGAGTCGATTGCCAAGCGATTGTTCGACATTGCAGCCGCAGGCTCGGCCCTGCTGTTTCTCGCGCCGCTGCTGATCACCATCGCAATCATCATCAAGGCGACCTCGCCGGGACCGGTGTTCTTCACCCAGTATCGCTACGGCTACCGCAACCGCTTCTTCAAGATCTACAAGTTTCGCTCGATGCGCACCGATGCCGGCGACAAGCGCGGCATTCAGCAGACGGTCGAAGGCGACGCCCGGGTGACGCGGATCGGCAAGCTGCTGCGCAAGACCAGCCTCGACGAAATTCCGCAGCTTATCAACGTGCTCAAGGGCGATATGTCTCTGGTTGGGCCGCGGCCCCATGTACCGGGCATGCTGGCCGCCAACGTGCTTTATGAAGATCTCGTGCCGTATTACTTTACGCGTCACAGCGCACGGCCCGGCATCACCGGCCTGGCCCAGGTGAGCGGCTGCCGCGGCAGCACTGTCGAGGCGCCCCGGGCGATCTCGCGCATCGATTACGACCTCGAATATATCGAGAAATGGTCGATGCGTATGGACATCATGATCATCGTGCAAACCGTCCGGCGCGAATTCCTCTCCGGTAATGCCTTCTGATGCCCACGACCGATTGAGCGGCGGCATCGATCACACCACACATTGCAGACATTGCGCTGGCGGACCTCCGTCCGGCGCCCGGAATTGTTTTGCCTTGAAACCAGCCTCGAACAAGGGTGACAGCCATGACGGCGACGCAACGGACCAAGCAGCTCCTGAAAGACGCTTTCCCGTCGATGTATTTGCGCTGGCGCTTCCTGAAGCGTCCCAAGTCGGCGGAGCGTGAACTGGCCTATCTCGACAAGATCGTGCCGCAGGGTGCTGTCACGGTGGATGTCGGCGCTAATTGCGGTCTCTATACCCAGCAACTGGCGCGGCTGTCCGGTCAGGTCCATGCGTTCGAGCCGTCGCATGAGATGGCCGATCTGCTCCGGCGCACCTCGGCGTCCAATGTCCTCATCCATGAAGTTGCACTATCGGATCATGAAGGCGATGCCGAGCTTTACACGCCGCAAGGCGAGGATGGCCTTGTTTACGGGCGGGCATCGCTTGAACAGCAATATGAGCCGTCGGTGAAGCAACTGATCACGACGCATGTTCCATTGGCGCGTCTCGATGGTGTCGTGCGCGAGGACGTGTCCTTCGTGAAGGTGGACGTCGAGGGGCACGAGTTGAGCGTCTTGCATGGAGCCGTCGGCCTGATCGACCGGTGCCAGCCGGTCTTCCTTGTCGAGGCAGAGGATCGCCACCGTGCCGAGGCGACGCGCTCGGTGTTCGATTTCTTTCGCGACAAATCCTATCGCGGCTTCTTCCTTCAGGACGACGAGGTGATCTCCATCGATCATTTCAACGCTGGGGAAATGCAGGACGCCGATGCGCTGCTGCCCAATGGTGGCCGTAAACCCGGGCAAGCTTACGTCAACAACTTCTTTTTCTTTCCGCAGCATCTCGACGGCGAGTTGATCCTCAACAGCTGAGGCGCATGCGGAATTCTCGGGGGATGTCCGGGTCGTTCTGACCGCGGACTGTTTACAAGACAGGACATGCAATGCGAATTGCCATGATTGGCGCTGGCTATGTGGGGCTCGTGTCGGGGGCGTGCTTTTCGGACTTCGGCCATCACGTCACCTGCGTCGATACCGATCAGGGAAAGATCGATGCGCTGAACAACGGTGAGATCCCGATCCATGAGCCCGGTCTCGATGCGCTGGTCGCGAGCAACGTCAAGCAGGGACGGCTGAAATTCGTCACCGATGTCGCATCTGCTGTCGGTGCGGCTGAGGTGGTGTTCATCGCCGTCGGCACGCCGTCGCGGCGCGGTGACGGTCATGCGGACCTGTCCTATGTCTATGCAGCGGCGCTCGAGATCGCGAAGGCCATCAAGAAGTTCACCGTGGTGGTCAACAAGTCGACGGTGCCGGTCGGTTCCGGCGACGAGGTCGAGCGCATCATTCGCGAGGAGAATCCGGATGCCGAATTCGCCGTGGTCTCGAATCCGGAATTCCTGCGCGAAGGCGCTGCTATCAGAGACTTCAAACATCCCGATCGTATCGTCATCGGTTCCAGCGATCAGCGCGCCAAGGATGTCATGGCGGAAGTCTACCGGCCGCTGCATCTGAACTCGTCGCCGATCATGTATACGGATCGCCGCACGGCCGAACTGACCAAATACGCCGCCAACTCGTTCCTGGCGACCAAGGTCGCCTTCATCAACGAGATCGCCGACCTCGCCGAGAAGGTTGGTGCCAATGTACAGGAAGTCGCGCGGGGCATCGGCCTCGACAACCGGATCGGCCTGAAGTTCCTGCACGCCGGACCGGGCTATGGCGGCTCGTGTTTTCCGAAGGACACGCTGGCACTGATCAAGACGGGCCAGGATTACGAAGCGCCGCTGCGCATCGTCGAGACCGTGGTTGCCGTCAACGACCAGCGCAAGCGCGCGATGGCGCGCAAGGTCGCGCATGCCTTCGGCGGCAATCTGCGCGGCAAGTCCATTGCCATTCTCGGCGTGACCTTCAAGCCGAACACCGATGACATGCGCGACGCGCCGTCGATCCCGTTGATCACGGCCTTGCAGGATATGGGCGCAGAGGTGCGGGTCTACGATCCCGTTGGCATGGAGCAGGCGAAGAAGGTGTTTGAAAACGTCACCTTTTGCGAAGGCCCATATGAATGTGCCCGCGGGTGCCATGCCATGGTCATTGTCACCGAATGGGAGCAGTTCCGCGCGCTCGATCTCAAGGAGATGGCGGCGATCATGGCCTGTCCGGTGATCATCGATCTCCGCAACATCTATTCGCCGGATGAAGTGACGCGGAACGGTTTTCTGTATAGCGGCGTCGGGCGGCCACAAGCGGTGGCCTACTAGTCTACGCGAATGCGGGGGAGGCGCGCAGTGTCTTACTGCGTCGCTTCCTCCGTTGTTCCGGGCGCAGTCGCATGTTCGATTCGCGGCGTCGTGGAGGCGTCGTTATAGCTTTCGGTCTGATAGATCGATTCCAGGTCGCTGCCGCCGAGATACCAGCTTCCGAGGAAATATGTGGCGCCGATGATAGCTGCGGCCATCACGAGGCCGCGGCCGACTGAGAAGACGATATCGGCCTTCGTGACTTTATGCGGAGCGATCTTGTCCATGAAGGCGTCCCTGTGGGGCATGCCGCTATCCTGCAACGGCGTGGTCCAGTTGGTGCTCAGGAATTCGAGCGCAAGCAACAGCGCAATCAATCCCGGACAGTGTAGCGTTGTCGACCTGACATGTCTGCTGGAAATGCCGAGATCGTCGCGTAGCAGAGAACCGATCGAATAAGCGAATAATGCGGCGCTCAGACCGCTGATCGCAGAATCACAATCACTTTCGGCATCCGCCCCATTCGCGAACATCGCCAATGCGGCTCATTTGTTCAACCGTCACAATTGCAACAATTCAACCCAGAATGTCGGAATACCGAACACAGGCGCGTGAGCACCAGCTTCTCCCGTGGAACCTGAGGATGACGACAGAGTGACGATGTGTTGCTGGAGTACCGAGGTTATTATTGCACCATGAAACAGACTGCACTTGCATTGGCGCTTGCCGCCGTCATCGCATCGCCGGCCTATGCGAACGAAATCGATCAGATGGCGAACAATCTGGAAACAAGCTGTTCGAACCACTTTCGCAAGCGGCCGAACAAACCTTCGAGCGATTCCAAAAAGTTCTGCAGCTGTTTTGCCGGAACCTTTACATCGACCATCTCACTGCGGGAACTCGATGCCGCCAATGGGGTGGTAACATCGGAAATTCAGGAACAATTCGAGCGCGCTGCGGAGTTCTGCGGCCGCGATGTAGCGCCGTCCGTCGCGCAAGCGGGCAGGGCATGGATTCTGGAATCCAACTGACCGGCGAATCCCGGCGATCATTGGCGGCTGTTGCCCTGACTCACTGTCGCCTCATTTGACCGCAAGTCTTTGCTTGTCGGCAAAGTGGGACACATCTTGCGCCGGCATTTGGGGACTGCTCATTGACTGACTCTCGTTTCAAGGCGCAAGTGGCGTCTCGCATGCCTATGCTCCGATTCAAGGAGTCGAAGCTCAGGCAGAAGGTCGGTTCCGCCGTTGAGGCGGTTTCGATCGCATGCGCCCATATTCTTGCGATCGCGGCCCTGGTGATCATCGGCGGTCTTGTCATCTATGTGAGATAATCGTCGTGCGTACTATTCTGCTTGGACTGTTCCTGACGGCCGTCGCCCAGCCGTGTTTCGCGCAAAAATTTCTCTCCTTCGAACCTCTGATGATGGATCCGTATGCGACCGTGTTCGTCGACAACGGGTCGTGTTCGGCGGGCAAGGTACTGAAGGTGCAAGGTGCGCCGAACAACCAGCGTCGCAAGAAGAGCTGTGTGCCGATCAGCGATGTTCGCGGCCCCGGTGCCATCAGAGGCAAATAGTCAAGGGCACCGCAACGGCGCTTACGCCGTTGCCTGCTATATCGCCGGTCGGCCAGCGCCTTGGGCGTTGATGGCGCCCGGCGGATCGAGGCCGCGCGTATGCGATGTGGCTTTCGTGGCATCCATGCCCAAATGGGCAGCAAAGGCAGAAAATACGGGCTTAATTCGTCGAAAATGCCCGCATCCGCGCGGACGCCCTGACAAGCGGGAACAGCGTTGCTATGGTCGCGCGTACCGGTCGCGACGTGCCGGGTTCCGAATCGAGATGGATCAGTTCAGGTGACATTTGAGCCTTCCGCGCGTCCGGGTGCAATGCAGGGCGGACTCGCGGCATCGTATATAAATATGACGGATGATGAGGCCGTCGATCTCGCCCGCGAGCGTTTTGGCATCGAAGGCCGTCCCACGCGCTTTGCCACCGAGAAGGACGACACCTTCCGAATCGCGCCGGCAAGCGGGCCGCGCTTTATCCTGAAGGTTGCGAACCCCATCGAGGACATCCCCGAGATTGATCTGCAGGTGCAGGTTCTCGATCACGTCGCGGCGCGTGCGCCCGATCTGCCGGTGCCGCGTGTCATCCCCAACGACAAGGGCGAGCGGCATTTCAATTATCTGGATCGTGCCGGCCAGCGCCGGCAGGTGCGGATGATGTCCTATCTCGAAGGCCAGCCTTTGAGTGAGGTGCCGTCCACAGCATCGGGGCGGGCCGAGATCGGCAAGTTGCTGGCGCGGCTCCGCCTCGCACTGGCGGATTTCAGCCATCCGTCGGATTCCCGGGTTGTCGCGTGGGACGTGAAGAATCTGCTGACGCTGCGCGATCTGCTGGCGGAAATCACCGATGCTGCACGGCGCCGCAAGGTCGAGGCTGCGCTGGAGCGCTTCGCGGCGATCGAAACCCGGCTCAAGCAGTGCCGTACGCAGGTGCTGCATAATGATTTCACCCGCTCCAATGTCGTCGTCGATGAGTCGCTGCCGGGTTTCGTCAGCGGCATCATCGATTTCGGCGATACGGTCCGCACCGCCATCGCCATCGATGCGTCGACGGCGATGCTTAACCAGCTCCCTGTCGCGATGGACGGCGATGTCTTTGCCGATGGCCGCGATCTCCTGGGTGGCTATCTCTCCATCGCCGATCTGACCGCTGAAGAACTCAGCCTCATTCCGCATCTGATCTTCTCCCGTCTGGCGACGCGCCTGCTGCTGTCCACGGCCATGGCCAACCGCGTGCCGTCCGTTGCGGCTTATGTCCTGCGCAACAATGAGCAGACCTGGGTCCAGATGGACTGGTTCATCGCTCGTTCGATGGACGAGATCTCCGATCAACTCATGAGCTTTGCTAAATAACTCCGCCACATCCGACCCTGCTTCCAGAGGAAACAACAATATGACCGCAGTCACCAGCGCGCCGCGCGGCAAGATGGTCAACGGCTTCGACCCCGCAACGGCGACCGGCCTCACTGAGGAGAGCCGCGAGCTCGTGAAGCGCCGCAGCGATCTGCTCGGCCCGGCCTACCGGCTGTTCTACAGCAACCCCGTCGAGGTCGCGCGTGCCAAAGGCGTGCTGCTCTATGACTCGGAAGGCAACGAATATCTCGACGCCTATAATAACGTGGTCTCGGTCGGCCACTGCCATCCGCGCGTGGTCGACGCGATCACGCAGCAGGCGCAGACCATCTGCACCCACACGCGCTACATCCAGAAGGGCATTCTCGATTACGCCGAGGATCTGCTCGGCACCTTCGATGGGCCGAAGCGCCATGCGATGTTCACCTGCACCGGTTCGGAAGCGAACGATCTGGCCGTCCGCATGGCCAAGCATCACACCGGCAATCAGGGTATCATCATCACCGAAGAGGCCTATCACGGCAATTCGGAGCTGACCGCGGGCTTCTCGCCATCGCTCGGGCCGTATTCGCCGCTCGGCACCTATGTGCGCCGCGTGCCCGCGCCGGATTCCTATCGCATCGCGCCGGAGAAGATCGGTGCGTGGATGGCCGAGAAAGTGTCGGAGCAGATCGTTGATCTGCAACGCCGCGGCGTCGGAGTCGCTGCCTTCATCGCGGACTCGATGTTCTCGTCCGATGGTATCTTCTCGCATCCGACCGATGTACTGAAGCCGGTGATTGATGTCGTGCACAAGGCGGGCGGCGTGTTCATCGCCGACGAAGTGCAGTCCGGCTTCGGCCGCAGCGGCGAGAAATTGTGGGGCTATCAGCGCCACGGCATCACGCCGGATATCATCACCATGGGCAAGCCGATGGGCAACGGCTACCCCGTTGCTGCCGCCGTGATGCTGCCGGAGATCGTTGAGAAATTCGGCCGCGATAACCGCTATTTCAATACGTTCGGCGGCAATACGGTGGCGATGGCGGCCGCACAGGCCGTGCTGAGCGTCATTCGCGACGAGAAACTGGTCGAGAATTCGCTCCGCGTCGGCAAGATCCTGCGCGACGGCTTCCACACGCTGGCGAAGAAATATGAGCAGATCGGCGATGTGCGTGGCTCGGGGCTGTATGTCGGCGTCGAACTCGTGAAGGATCGCAGCACCAAGGAACCGGATGCTGCGGCTGCATCGGCCGTGGTCAATGGTCTGCGTGCACGCCGCGTATTGATTTCGGCGACTGGTCCCCATGCCAATGTTCTGAAGGTGCGCCCGCCGCTGGTCTTCACCGAAGCCAATGCTGATCGGTTGCTGACCGAGGCCGAAGCCGTGATGGCGTCGCTCTGAGATGACGCGGACCGATGCCATCGCGCGGGTCAACGCGCAATTCACGTCAGGTGATTTCCTCGCCACGCTCGATCGCATGGTCGGCTACAAGACCGAGAGCCAGAGCGACAAGCGCGCCGACGATCTGCGCGCCTATCTCGAGCAGGAACTGACGCCGGCCTTCACGGCGCTCGGCTTCACGACAAAGCTGGTCCGGTCACCGAGCGGCAAGGGGCCGTGTCTGCTCGCCGACTATCGCGAGAGCGCGGATCTGCCGACGGTGCTGATGTATGGCCATGGCGATGTTGTGCCGGGCATGGAAGGCGAGTGGCGCGATGGGCTCGATCCATGGCGCTGCACAACCGTTGGCGAGCGCGTCTATGGCCGGGGCACGGCGGACAACAAGGGGCAGCACGCCATCAATATCGCGGCGCTCCGCGCGGTGCATGAAGCGCGTGGCGGCAAGCTCGGCTTCAATGCGAAGTTCATCATCGAAATGGGTGAGGAGATCGGCTCGCCGGATCTGCCGAAGGTCTGCGAAGCCCATCGCGATGCGCTCAAGGCCGATCTGTTCCTCGCCTCCGACGGGCCGCGGCTCTCCGCCGAGCGGCCCACGATCTTCCTCGGCTGCCGCGGCGGCCGGCGTATTCATCTGGACATTGAATTGCGCGAGGGCGCGCATCATTCCGGCAATTGGGGCGGGCTGCTCGCCAATCCCGCGACGATCCTTGCTTCGGCGATCGCGACGTTGGTCGACAAGAATGGCCGCATCCTGCTCGATGCACTGAAGCCGCCACGGATCACCAATCAGATCCGTGCAGCCTTGGCCGATGTGGTGGTCGAGCCCACCGCAGATGAACCCGCAATCTCCGACAATTGGGGCGAAGACGGATTATCGCCGGCTGAGCGGCTCTATGCGTGGAATACGCTGGAAGTGCTGGCGATCAATGCCGGCAATATCAACAATCCCGCCAATGCCATTCCCGGCAAGGCGAATGCGGTGCTGCAGCTTCGCTTCGTCGTCGGCACCGATATCGAGAATGTCGTACCGGCCATTCAGAAGCATCTCGCTGAAAACGGCTTCGCTGATATCAAGGTGAGCCAGTCGCAATATTTTTCGGCCTCGCGTACGGATATCGACAATCCCTGGGTCGGCTGGGCCGTCGAGTCCGTCCGCAAGACCACGGGTAGCGCGCCGGCGTTGCTGCCGAATTTCGGCGGCTCGCTGCCGAATGACGTATTCACGGATATTCTCGGCCTGCCCACCGTGTGGGTGCCGCATTCCTATCCCGGCTGCTCGCAGCATGCGCCCGATGAGCACATTCTCCTGCCGGTGACGGAGGAAGCGTTGAACATCATGGCAGGGCTGTTCTGGGATCTGGGTGAAGTGAAGAGCCGGGCGTCGTAGGTCCCTCGCCCCGCCCGGCGAAGCGAAGCTTCGCTAGGCGGGGAGACGGGTGAGGGGGAGCCAGCGAGTGAAACACTGGCTCCCCCTCACCCGACTTCCACTTGCTCGCGCAAGTGAAAGTCGACCTCTCCCCGCAAGCGGGGCGAGGTAAGTCAAGATCAATCCTTCACAAATGCCAGCAGCACGCCATTGCCCTTGCTCGGCGGCACGACGACGCCGACATCGCTGCGGCTGTCCGCCGAACCCGCGGCTTTCTCGGCTGCCGCAATATCGGCCACGCCGAACACCAGCGAAATGCCGCCGCGCTCCGGAATGCCGGCCAGCGATGTGCCGGGGAAGTGTTTAGCCAGCACATCCTTGGTGACGAACACGAAGTCCGCACGATCGCCACCTGACGGCACGGTCACAGCGCCATCGGCTTCCGTCTTCGCCGATCCGTCGATCAGCTTCGCCATATGCTGCGCGTCTGTCTCCGGCTCCGGCGTGACGATGAACACCTTCTTCAGGCGCTTCGCCGTATTGGCATGCACCTGCAGCTCCGGAATCCAGACGGTCTCGCGGGTCTTGTGCTGGCAGGCGAAGATGCGGAGGCCGCCGGGGGCTTCCTCATAGGGCCACTGATAGGTGGCGAATTTCGCCGCGCTCAGGCTGCCATCCGGCATCGTCACCGGGCGTTCGAAATCGGTCGGGCCGATCGGCGTATAGCCGCGCGCGCGGATTTCCTCGGCGCCGACGGCGGCGTCGGTGGTGGTGAAGGCGATGCGCTCGATGCCGTCGCCGCGCTTGGCGAGGAAGGCCCGCGTCGGCGCATTGTGCTCGGTCTCGTTGAGCACGCCCAAGAGCTCCACATAGTCCGGGCCGAGCATCATGGTGTAATTGCCGGAGCCCATCTTGGCGCTGTGGGTGCCGCGCGGCGACACCGTAAAGCCGAGGCTCTTCCAGTTCGCAGCAGCAGCGTCGAGGTCCTTGACGACGACCACGGCGTGGTCGATTCCAACGATGTTTTTCAGCGTCACGTGCTCATTACCTTGCAATGGATCAGGCGCGTAAACTATGCAGAATGCAGGGGTGCCGCAAGAGAACGGTTATGTTCGGTTGCGCGGCGCAATGCACGATTGATGCTGCAGAAAGGCGTGACGATGGATACCGCAAACGTGCCCTGGCCGAAGTCGCTCTGGGCCGGCGTCACGCCTCCGGGTCCGGACTTGCCGGAGCTGACAGGCCCGGTCGAGGCCGATGTGGTCGTCATCGGCGCTGGCTTCACGGGGCTCTCGACGGCGCTGCATCTGCGCGAGGCGGGTGTGGATGTTGCTGTTATCGAGGCGATGGAGCCGGGCTGGGGCGCGTCGGGGCGCAATAATGGTCAGGTCATTCCGACGCTGTCGCGGCCCGATCCCGAAGACATCATCAAGCGCTATGGCGCCGCCGGCGAGCGCCTCGTCGGGCTGATCCGCGACAGCGCCTCGATCCTGTTCGATCTCACGCGCCGCTATCAGATCCAGGCCGAGGCCGAACAAAATGGCTGGATCCAGCCGGTGCATTCGCCGGGCCGCATCAAGATCGCGGAGCGCCGCGTACGGCAGTGGTCGAAACATGGCGCGCCGGTCGAGTTGTTGTCGCGCGAACAGATGCGCACGCTGCTCGGCTCCGATGCATGGTTCGGCGGCTTCTGGAACAAGACCGGCGGCCATATCAATCCGCTGGCGCTGGCGCGTGGCCTTGCGCGCGTGGTGCTGGAGCAGGGCGGCCGCATCTATGCGCGCTCGCCGGTGGAGAGTTACGAGCGCAAGGGCGATCGCTGGATCGTCAGGACGAAGAATGGTGAGATCAGCGCGCGCAGCCTGATCGTCGCCACCAATGCCTATACCGGTGAATTCTCCAAGCAACTCTCCCCAGGCATCGCCAGCGAAGTGATGCCGGTGCTGTCCTGGCAGATGGCGACGCAGCCGCTGTCGGACGAGGCACGCAAGACCATCATCCCCGGTCGGCAGTCGATGTCGGATACGCATGGCGAACTGTATTTCGCGCGCTACGACGCGCGCAATCGTCTGGTCACTGGCGGCAATGTGGTCGGGCTCGGCGACAAGACGGAGCGGCTGAAAGTCATGGTCGCCGAACGGCTGAAGCGGCTGTGGCCACAGATCGGCGATATCAAGTTCGATTATGTCTGGAACGGCTATGTCGGCATGACCACGGACTTCCTGCCGCGCATGCACAGACTCGGGCCCAATGCCTATGGCTGGACCGGCTGCAACGGCCGCGGTGTCGCACTGTCGGTGGCGCTTGGCGATGAATTCTCGAAGGTGGTGCGCGGCTTGCCGGAGAGCGAACTGGCGCTGCCGTTTTCCGAGCCGGTGCCGATCGCAGCCCACGGGCTGATGCGCCTGCTAGCGCCGTTCATGCTGCTGGTCTATCGGCGGCGCGATGCGAAGGAGATGGCGTAGCGCTCTTTCTTACCTCTCCCCGCTCTGCGCGGGGAGAGGTCGCCGCGCCTTCGCGGCGGGTGAGGGGCGGGGCACAATGCTAATCTCATCACCGGCGCGCGCGGATCGAAGAGCCCATCACCCCACCCCTCTCCCCGCAAGAGCGGGGCGAGGGAGCGCACGGCCGGCGCGCGATTTCAGCAACGCTCAAATAAAAGCTACACCGTCACCGGCTTCCGGCTGCGCGCAAAGTCGCCGCCGGGAATCGAGGCCAGCAGCGCCTTGGTATAAGCGTGCTGCGGATTGCCGAACACCTCGCCGGCCAGTCCGTGCTCGACGACTTCGCCGTCCTTCATCACAGCGACGAGATCACAGATCTGCGCGGCAACGCGCAGATCGTGCGTGATGAAGACGATCGAGAGCCCAAGCCGCTCGCGCAATTCGTGCAGCATCTTCAGCACCTGCGCCTGCACGGAGACGTCGAGCGCGGATACGGCTTCATCTGCCACCAGCACGTCGGGCTTCAGCGCGAGCGCACGCGCGAGGCCGATGCGCTGGCGCTGGCCGCCGGAGAATTCGTGCGGGAAGCGATCGATGGCTGAGGGATCGAGGCCGACCAGCCGAAACAGCTCCTTCGCCTGTGCCACTGCCTGCGCACGCGGCGTACCGTGCACGATCGGCCCCTGCGCGACGAGATCGCCAGCCTTGCGGCGCGGGTTCAGCGAGGCGAACGGGTCCTGAAACACCATCTGGATGTGCTTGGTCTCGCGGCGAACCTCGTCGCGCGTGAGCTTTGCCCAGTCCTTGCCTTCCAGCACGATCGATCCCCCATCGGGATCGATCAGCCTGATGATGCAGCGGGCCAGCGTCGATTTGCCCGAACCTGACTCGCCGACAATGCCCAGCGTCGCACCACGCGGCAGTTTCAGCGAGACGGACTTCACGGCATGGGTCACACGCACGCCGCGTCCGAGAAAGCCGCCATTGCGATAGGTCTTCGACACGTTGTCGAGCGTCAGGATGATGTCGTCGGACAGTGCGCGCGGCGGTGGCGCCGTCAGCGGTGGCACCGCGGCGATCAGTTGCTGCGTATAGGGATGCTGCGGATTGCTCAGCACATCCTTCACCGCGCCCTGTTCGACGACATTGCCGTGCTGCATCACCACGACACGGTCGGCGATCTCGGCGACCACGCCGAAATCGTGGGTGATGAACAGCACTGCGGTATTCCTGCGGCTCTGCAGTTCCTTGATCAGCTTGAGGATCTGCGCCTGCGTGGTGACGTCGAGCGCGGTGGTCGGCTCATCCGCGATCAGCAGGCGCGGATCGAGCGCCAGCGCCATGGCGATCATCGCGCGCTGACGCTGGCCGCCGGAGAGTTCGTGCGGATAGGCACGCGCGGCCTGCGCGGGATCGGGAATGTGCACGTCTTGCAGCAACGCCAGCACGCGCGCCTTGATCTCGGTCTTGGAGAGTTCGGTATGGATCTCGAACATCTCGCCGATCTGGTCGCCGATGGTGCGCAGCGGATTGAGCGCCGTCATCGGCTCCTGGAAGATCATCGCGATCCCGGCGCCGCGCACCTTGCGCATCTCGGCATTGCTGGCGCTGGCGAGATCCTTGCCCTCGAACAGCACGCGGCCGCCATCGATCGCGACTTCGCCGGGCAGCAGCCGCATGATGGCATTGGCCATGACAGATTTTCCGGAGCCGGACTCGCCGACCACGCAGACGATCTCGTTGGCGGAAATCGCCATGGAGACGCCGCCAAGCGCGTGTGAGCGATCGGCGCCTTTCGGCAGCTTCACGCTGAGCCCGTCGATGGTGAGGATCGGATTGTCCACGGCGCTCATCGGCTCTTCAGTCTCGGATTGAGCGCATCGTTGAGCCCCTGGCCGACCAGCGACACCGCGAGCACCGTGAGCAGGATCGCGATGCCGGGGATCGCGGAGACGTACCACTGCACGCGTAGCACGTCGCGGCCGAGACCGATGAGGTTGCCCCATGACGCCACATTGGGATCGGACAGCCGCAGGAAGGCCAGCGCGCTTTCCAGCAGGATCGATAGGGCCATCACCACGCTGGCATAGACGATGACCGGCGGTAGCGCATTGGGCAGGATCTCACCCAGAATAAGCTGAATGTCCTTCATCCCGAGCGTGCGTCCGGCCTGCACGAATTCACGGCTGCGCAGCGACATAAATTCTGCGCGCGTCAATCGCGCCGGTGCCGGCCATGACACGATGCCGACCGCGATGGTCACGGTGGTGATGGTCGAGCCGAACACGGCGACGAGCACCAGCAGCAGCACGAAATTCGGCAGCGTCTGGAACGCTTCGGTGATGCGCATCAAGACCGTGTCGACCCAGCCACCATAATAGCCGGCAAAGGCGCCGATCAGCACGCCGATGACCACGGCGATGACAGTCGCGACACCGCCGATCAGCAGCGAGATGCGCGCGCCGTAGAAAATCTGCGCGGCGATATCGCGGCCGGAATTGTCGGTGCCCAATAGGAAGCGTGGATTGGAGAACGGCCAGATCAGCGGCCGTCCCGCGAGCGCGAGCGGATCGCGCGGATAGATCCAGCTCGCGGTGATCGCCATGACGATGACCACCAGCAACAGCAACAGGCCGACGACGGCGGCCGGGCTGCGGAAATAGCGTTTGACCGCGTCCATCATCTCATGCCTCCGCCTGGATGCGCGGATCGAGCCGGGCATAGAGAAGGTCGACGAGAAAATTGACCAGGATCACCAGCAGCGCCGAGACGAAGACGATGCCGAGCAGCGTGTTGAGATCGCGCTGCACGACGGACTCGTAGGCGAGACGTCCGAGGCCCGGCAGGGAGAACACGCTCTCCACCACGACCGAACCGCCGAGCATGGTGCCGGCCTGCAGGCCGATCAGCGTTACCATCGGCAGCAGGGCGTTGCGTAGCACGTGTTTCACCACCACGCGGGTCTCGTCGAGACCCTTGGCGCGCGCGGTGCGGACGAAATCGAGATTGAGCACTTCCAGCATCGAGGCACGCATGATGCGCAGATAGATGGCGAGGAAGATCAGGCCCAGCGTCAGCGTCGGCAGGATCAGATGCAGCGCGATATCGATGGTGCGGCCAAATCCGGTCTGTGCGGCACCGATATCCTCGAAACCGCCGGCCGGCAGCCATTGCAGATAGATCGAGAACACCACGATGGCCATCAGGCCGAACCAGAACGACGGGGTGGCATAGAAGACGAGGCCGAGGGTGGAGATCAGCGTATCCGGCCATTTGTTGACGCCGCGCGCGGCGATGACGCCGAGCAGCAGACCGAAGAAAAACGCAAAGGACAGCGACGCGGTCATCAGCAGGATCGTCGGCGGCAGCCGCTCGAGGATGACGGTGGCGACCGGCTTGCCGTAGATCGAGGAGAAACCGAGATCGAGCCGGATCAGCCGCCACAGATAGTTGCCGAGTTGCATCGGGATCGAGAGGTCGAGCCCATAGAACTTCCGCAGCTCGCGCGCGGTCGCGGCATCGCCGCCGCCCATCTGCGCCATCATGGCATCGACGGTGTCTCCCGGTGCGAATTGCAGCAGCAGGAATACGCCGATCAGGATCAGGAATAGTGTGGGTATCGAGGCGGCGAGCCGCCGCCCCGCAAGGCTCAGGATGCGCATCTGGCTATTGTGGCGAAGTTTGGCTCAGGCGGAAAGCCAAAGATCGTGCCAGCTCGACGATCCCCAGCGCGGCGTGTTGGAATGGTTACGCGCCTTCGCATTGATCACGGTGACGAAGATCTGCTCGATCGGCATCCACACCGGCAGTTCGGTGTTGGCTTCCTTGACGAAGGTCGCATAGAGCGCCTTGCGCTTGACCGGATCGATTTCGGTGGCCGCGTCGTCGATCACCTTGTCGATGGCCTCGTTCTTCCAGTCCCACTGGTTGGTCCACGGCGCGCCCTTCGGCTGGCCCGAGCGATACCAGACCGTGGTCGAGACGGCGGGATCGTTGCGATACTGGTGCCAGCCGGTTGAGAGGTCGAAGGCGTGATCGTCATAGACCTGCTTCAGGAAGCCGCCGCCGTCGTTGCGGACGATCTCGACGGGAATGCCGACTTCGCCCAGCGACTGCTGGATGAAGGTCGCCCATAGCGAGATGTCCTCGCCCCAGGGAGCGGGCAGCAGGCGCAGCGAGAAGCGGGTGCCGCCAGCACCCGGCTTGAAGCCGGCCTCGTCGAGCAGCGCGATCGCCTTCTTCTTGTCGTAGGGATATTGCGGCGTGTCCGGACCCGGATAGAAGTCAGTGGAGACCGAGGGGATCGGGCCGGTGCCGAGCTTGGCGAAATCGCCGAGGAAATTCTCGATGAAGAACGGCACATTGATCGCATGCGCAATGGCGCGGCGAACGCGGATATCCGCCAGCTCCTTGCGGCGGAAGTTGAACTCTATGGTGTTGGTGCGCGCGTTGCCTTCATTGCCCTTGGTGGAGACGATGAAGCGCTTGTCCTTGCTCAGGCGTGCCGTATCGGAAATCGTGAGACCCGTGAACGGGCTGTACTGGATGTCGCCGGCTTCCATCTGGGCGGCGGCGGCTGCGCGGTCGGTCACGACCTTCCAGACGATGCGATCGAGATAGGGTGCGTTCGGGCGCCAGTAGTTCTCGTTGCGCTCGGCGATGATGTATTGGCCGCGCTCATATTTGACGAACTTGAAGGGGCCGGTGCCGACGGGAGCGAGGTTGGTGGGGTTCTGGCGGATGTCGCTGCTGCTCTCATAGAGGTGCTTGGCGGAGATGTAGCCGAGGTCCGGCAGCGCGCGCAGCAGCAGGCCGAGCGGCATCGGGCGCTCATATTTGAAGATCGCGGTTTGCGCGTCGGGCGTTTCCACCGCGGTGAGGAACAGCTGCAGGGTCGATCCGTAATTCAGGATCTTCTTCCACATGTTCATGGCGGTGAATTGGACGTCGGCCGAGGTGAACGGCTTGCCGTCGTGCCAGGTCACGCCCTTGCGCAACTTGAAGGTGATAGTCTTGCCGTCGGGCGTGGATTCCCAGCTCTCCGCGAGCACGCCGACCGGCTGGCCATTGGCGTCGAGATCGACCAGTGCTTCCTGGATCTTGCCGCCGATGATGTAGACACCGGTGGAGGCCTGAATGCTGGGGTTGAGCTGACGCTGTTCTGCACCGTAATGGACATTGAACACGCCGCCCTTGCGGGGCGTTTCCTGCGCGAAGGCGCGCAACGGGTTCGCGACATTGGCAGCAATGGCGGCGGAGGTCAGCAGCGCCGTGCGGCGGGTCATTTCCAGGCGGGTCATGGTGTCGAAGTCTCCTGCGTCGTGCCTGCGCGCACCGTAGGGCGCGAGGTTCCGCGCAACCTACGGCACAAGGCCGGAGGGAGTCATTCTCTAATCCAGTGGGGGAGGGAGAATTCTTGCAGAACCAAGGTGTTCCCTGGCATGAATGCTGCGCCCGATTGTTAGGCAGGCAAGCTATTCGGCTAAGCAAATTCCGGGTTTATCGGGGCTTGGAACGCCTGCCCATTCGGCTCGAAGCGAGCGGCCGGACCTGATACAAGCCCTGATGCATTTCTCGCAGATGTCTTGACCACTCCAATCCGGATGATCCCATGCGCAAACTCACCGTCGCCGCCGCCCAATTGGGCCCGATCCAGAAAGCCGAAAGCCGCGAGGTTGTGGTCAAGCGTATGCTGGCGCTGCTGGACGACGCCAGGGGGAAGGGCGCCGATCTCGTCGTCTATCCGGAGTTGGCGCTGACGACATTTTTCCCGCGCTGGTACATGACCGACCAGACCGAAGTGGATACCTGGTTCGAATCCGAAATGCCGAACGCTGCGACGCAGCCGCTGTTCGACGCCGCCGCCAAGGCCAATATCGCGCTGTCGATCGGCTATGCCGAACTGACGCCCGACGGCCATCACTTCAACACCCAGATTCTCACCGACAAGACCGGCAAGATCGTCGGCAAATATCGCAAGGTGCATCTGCCCGGCCATGTCGAATTCGATACCGAGCGTGCCTTCCAGCATCTGGAAAAGCGTTATTTCGAACCGGGCGACCTCGGCTTTCCCGTGTTCCGCGCGCTGGGCGGCATCTTCGGCATGATGGTCTGCAACGATCGCCGCTGGCCGGAATCCTATCGCGTGATGGGCCTGCAGGGCGTCGAGATGATCGTGCTCGGCTACAACACGCCGTCGGTGAATTCGCAGAAGTCGGTCGAGGGTCCGGAGCAGCGCCTGTTCCACAATCGCCTGTCGGTGCAGGCCGGCGCCTATCAGAACTCGACCTTCGTCGTCGCCGTCGCCAAGGCCGGCGATGAAGACGGTCATCCCCTGATCGGCGGTTCGCTGATCGTCGATCCCAACGGCGTCATTCTCGCCGAAGCCAAGACCGAAGGCGATGAGCTGCTGGTGGCGACTGTCGATCTCGACGACACGAAGTTCGGCAAGGACACCATCTTCGACTTCAAGCGCCATCGGCGGATCGAGCACTATGGGCGGATCACCAGCCAGACGGGTGTGGTGTTGCCGCCGGAGTAAGTGAATCGCTCTTTGGCTTAAGTGAAGCGCAGACCTAACCTCTCCCCGTTCTGCACGGGGAGAGGTCGCCGCGCCTTCGCGGCGGGTGAGGGGCGGTTCACCGCAATTGCGTCATTGCCGCGCTATCATGTCGACCGTTGCGCAGTGCATTGCTGCAGAATTTCGGTTGAGCCTTGTGCCTCGCCCCTCACCCCAACCCTCTCCCCGCGCGGAGCGGGAGAGGGAGCGCATTCCCGCCGGAGTGAAAGACCTACTGAAACATCACCGTGCCGATCGCCATGCTCACCGCAGCCTGCGTCGGATCGATCACTGGAATGCCCAGCGCATCCTCGAGCGCGCTGCGATGACGCGACATGCCGGCGCAGCCCATCACCACGGCGTTGGCGCCGTCTTCGTCCTTCAACTGGCGGCCGACCTTGATCATACGCGCCAGCGTGTCATCGCCGGAGGCCGCTTCCGCCACGCTCATGTTGAGCGGACGTTCGCCGGCGAAGCGATCCATCAGGCACATCTGGCGGAGATAACGCAGGTGCCGGCCGATCGAGCCCTGCGCCACTGCGATGACGCCGAAGCGGTCGCCGCGTGACAGCGCTGTCAGCACGCCGGATTCGGCGATGCCGAAGACCGGGCGCTGCGTCGCCTCGCGGCAGACATGCAGGCCGGGATCGGAATAGCAGGCGATGACGAAGGCATGGGCCGAATTGTCCGCGGCCACCAGCCGGCTCAGCGGTATCGTGACGCTTTCGAGATCGGCCTGCGTCTGCACGCCCAATGGTCCTTCCGCCAGCGTGACGCATTCGATCTCGGGCCCGGCCTCGAACATCACCGGTTGCAGTGCTTCGGCGAGGTTGCGCGTCACCTGCGGGTTGCTGTTCGGATTGACCACCAGAATCTTCTTGCGGGGCTGCATATTCGGCTCCTTGTCAGGACAGCAGTATTACCGGAAAGTGCGCGTCATCAAAGCCTGTAAAATGTTCGCATATCCGATCTAGTCCCTGGAGTTTTGCCCTTGTCCGATCCCGTCTACGACCTCATGATCCGCGGTGGCACCGTCGCCACATCGAGCGATGTATTTGCCGCCGATGTCGGCATTACCGGCGAGACCATCGTGGCGCTGGGCAGCGGGCTTGCAGCCGGCAAGACGGAAATCAATGCAACAGGCAAGCTGGTTCTGCCGGGCGGCGTCGATGCCCATGCCCATATCGAACAGCTCTCCGCCGCCGGCATCATGAATGCCGACACTTTCGAGAGCGCGACGCGGTCCGCGGCCTTTGGCGGCACCACCAGCGTGATCTCCTTTGCCGCCCAGCATGTCGGCATGGATGTGCAGGAGGTCGTGACCGATTACACGGCGTTGGCGAAGAAAGGCGCGATGATTGACTACGCCTTCCACATCATCGTCTCCGATGTCACCGACAAGGTCATTGCCGAGGATATTCCGGCGCTGGTGAGACAGGGCCATTCCTCGATCAAGATTTTCATGACCTATGATCGTCTCAAGGTCGATGACGAGAAGCTGCTGGATATTCTCGCCGCCGCGCGCGAAGCCAAGGCGCTGGTCTGCGTTCACGCGGAGAACCACGGCGTCATCGCCTGGATGGTGAAGCGGCTGATCGACAAGGGCTACACCGCGCCGAAATATCACGCCATCAGCCATGCGCGCGTCTCGGAATCCGAAGCCTTCACGCGGCTGATCGCGTTCAGCGAATTGCTCGACCAGCCGGTGATGATCTTCCACGTCTCAACCCGCGAAGGTGCCGCGGTGATCCGCGAGGCGCGGGGCCGCGGCGTCAAGATTTTCGCCGAGACCTGTCCGCAATATCTGTTCCTCACCGCCGAGGACATGGACAAGCCCGGCGCCGAAGGCGCGAAGTGGATGTGCAGTCCCCCGGCGCGTACTCCGGACGATCAGGAAGCGCTGTGGCACGCGCTGGCGCTGGGCGATCTGCAACTGATCTCGTCGGATCACGCACCGTATCGCTATGACGAGACCGGCAAGCTGCGCGCGGGGCCGAACCCGACATTCAAGCAGGTCGCCAACGGCCTGCCGGGCCTCGAAGTGCGCCTGCCATTGCTGTTCGACGCCATGGTGTCGAAAGGTCGCCTGGGCCTGTCGAAATTCGTCGAACTCACATCGACCGCGCCGGCGCAGATCTACAATCTGCCAAAGAAGGGCTCCATCGCCATCGGCAACGATGCCGATATTGCGATCTGGGATCCCGCGCGCAAGGTCACGCTCTCGGACGAGATGATGCACGATCTCACCGGCTTCTCGCCGTTCTCCGGCCGCACCGTCACCGGCTGGCCCGAGAAGGTGTTGTTGCGCGGCCGCGTGCTTGTCGACGGCGATACGTTCAACAGCAAGCCGGGCGAGGGACGCCTGATGCTGCGCGAGGGCGGCAAGGCCGCGACGCCGTCAGGCAAGCTCGCTGCCGAAATGGACCCGGCGAAGAACTTTGGCGCGAAGCTGCTGTGATGCCAAACATGCTCGATCCCAATCTGCCGGCCTTCGCGGATATCCAGACGCCTGCGCTGGTGCTGGATGCCTCGGCCCTTCAGCGCAACATCACTGCCATGGCAGAGTTCGCCAAAGCGAATGGCGTTGCGCTTCGCCCGCATGCCAAGACCCACAAGTCGACGCGCATTGCGCAGTTGCAGATCGAAGCGGGAGCGGTGGGTATCTCCTGTGCGACGGTCGCCGAGATCGAGGCCTTTGCGCAGGCCGGTATCACAGGGCTGCTGCTGACCACGCCGGTGGCCGACCGACCGAAGCTCGCGCGTCTGGCCGCTGTCGCCGACCAATCCGATATCAGTATCGTCGTCGATCACGCCGACCAGATTCACGTGCTGCATGAATTGCTCGATGCCGGCAGCCGTCCGCTACAGGTGCTGATCGATATCGATGTCGGCCAGCGCCGCACCGGTATCGTTGACACAGCATCGACACTTGCGCTGGCGCAACTGATCGACGCCACGCCGGGCATGACATTCGGCGGCATCCAGGGCTTTGCCGGTCATGTGCAGCACATGATCGATGCCCAGGAACGCAGGGCGGGTGCTGCGCGCGTGCGCGCCATGCTCGATGAGCATCTGCACGTGCTGGCGGAAGCCGGCGTCAAGGCGGAGATCGTCACCGGCAGCGGCACGGGCGCTTGCGCCTATGATGTCACGGGCACCTTTACGGAGCTGCAGGTCGGTTCCTACGTGTTCATGGATTCCGACTACGGCAAGTTGGAGCACGAGGGTGGTGCGCTGCCTTACGATCCAAGTTTGTTCATTCTTGCGACGGTCACGTCGGTGAATCGTGCCGGCGAATTCACCGTCGATGCCGGCGTCAAGGCGATGGCCTTCAACGGGCCGGTGCCGTCGCTGATGTTAGGTGTGCCGGAAGGTTCGACCTATCGCTTCGGCGGCGACGAGCATGGCATGATCACCATGCCTGATGGTGCTGAGGCGCCGAAGCTCGGCAGCCGCGTGCTGCTGCTGACGACGCATTGCGATCCGACGGTGAATTTGCACGCGGCGTATCATGTGGTCGGGCATAATAATGGCGTGGAGACCTGGCCGGTGCTGGCGCGGTATGGGGCGTAGCCACGCGCTCGTCATTCCGGGGCGCTCACCGCAGGTGAGCGAACCCGGAACCTCAGAGTGGCTTGGCTCCCCGGAGTTTCAACTAGTTTGAGGTTCCGGGTTCGCATGCGGCTGGCGCCGCACGCGCCCCGGAATGACGAGTTAATGCGTCCCACCCAAAAACGCATCGGACACCGTCGGATCGTCGATCAGCGCCTGCGCCGTGCCTGAGGTCACGACGCGGCCAGTTTCCAGCAGATAGGCCCGGTCGACGATCTTCAGCGTCTGCCGTGCCTTCTGCTCGACCAGCAGCACGGTGAGTCCTTCGTCACGGAACTGGGCGATCATCTTGAACAGCGTGTCGGTCATCAGAGGCGCGAGACCGAGCGACGGCTCGTCCAGCAGCAGCAGCTTCGGCTTCGACAGCAGTGCACGTCCGATGGCCAGCATCTGCTGTTCGCCGCCCGACAACAGGCTGGCGAGACCGTCGCGGCGCTTGCCGAGGATCGGGAAGCGTTCCAGCATCTTGGCGACATCGGCCATCGCTTCGGATTTGTCCGATCGGGTGTAGATACCCATCAGCAGATTTTCATAGACCGTCATGCGGGCGAGAATGCCGCGGCCTTCCGGCACCAGCGCGATGCCGCGGCGGAGATTCTTCTCGGCGGCATTCGGCACGAGCTTCTCGCCCTGATAGGTGATGTCGCCCTGGAACGGCAGAAGCCCGGCGATGGACCGTGCAATCGTGCTCTTGCCGGCGCCATTGGCGCCCAGCAGCGCTACGATCTCGCCCTGCTTGATGTCGAGATCGACGCCGCGCAAGGCCGTGATGGCGCCGTAGCGGACCTGCAGACCACGGATCGTGAGCATCAGTTGTCCTTTCCGAGATAGGCGTCGAGGACGACCGGGTTGGCGCGGACTTCCTCGGGCTTGCCTTCGGCGATCAGCACGCCGAAATCGAGGACATAGAGATAGTCGCAGAGCCGCATCACGAAATTCATGTCGTGTTCGATCAGGAGAATGGTGAGGCCGGTGTCGCGCAAGCGGATCATCAGCGCGCGGATCTCCTCGGCCTCGTCATGGTTCATGCCGGCGACGGGCTCATCGAGCAGCAGCAGCTTCGGCTTCGCGGTGACGGCGCGCGCCATTTCCACCTTGCGCTGGATGCCGTAGGGCAGGGATTTCGCGGGGCGGTCGCGCAGTTCGGTGAGACCGAAGAACGCCATCACTTCCTCGGCGCGGGCCTGCGCCGCCGGATTGGCCCAGGAGATCGGCAGCAGACGCCGCCATGCGCTTTCGCTGTGCGGCTGCGCCACCAGCAGATGTTCCCACACCGTCATGCTGCCGAACAGCCGGATATTCTGGAAGGTGCGGGCGATGCCTTCGCGGACGATGCGATAGGATGGCCACTGCGTGACGTCGACGCCCTTGAGTTTGACTTCGCCGGCATCGGCGCGATAGGCGCCGGTGATGGTGTTGAACAGTGTCGTCTTGCCGGCGCCGTTGGGCCCGATCACGCCGACGATCTTGCCTTCCGGCACTTCGCAGACCATGCCGGACAGCGCATGGATGCCGCCGAACGTCTTGGTGACGCCGGTGAGTTGAAGCAGCGCGTTGCTCATGCCGCGGCCCTCCGGAAGGTGAGCGTTCGGATCAGCGAACGATCGAGAATGCCCTGACGCCGTACCAGCAGCACAACAATCAGTAGCGTGCCGAAGGCGGCGAGGCGCCAGTCGGCGATCGGACGCAGGAATTCAGGCAGGAACACCAGCAGCAATGAGCCGACCAGCGAGCCCGGTCCGACAGTGGATCCGCCGAGGATCACGGCCAGCACGAATTCGATCGAGCGATCGAAGCCGAAATTCGCCGGCTCGATATAGACGTTGTGATGCGCGAACAATCCGCCGGAGATGGCGGCCACCGCGGCGCCGACACCGAAGGCGCCGATCTTGGTCACGGTGGTGTTGAGTCCGATCAGGCCCGCTGCGGTCTCGTCATCATGGACAGCCTGCATTTCCAGCCAGACGCGCGAGCGCTCCAGCAGCATCACGGCGATCAGGATGCCGCCGGCCCACAGCCAGACATAGCCAACCGAAATGTGCTGCATGCCGCGATAGCCGCCGGAGCCGCCCATGGCGTCGAAATTGAGGAAGAAGCTGCGCACCATTTCGCCGAAGCCGACGGTGGCCATGGCGAGATAGATGCCTTTTAACCTCAAAGCAGGGAAGGCGACGATGGCGCCGATGATGCCGGCGGCGATCGCCGAGATCAGCAAGGCGAGTGTCAGCGGCACGTTCAGCGCGACGGTGAGGTAAGATGACAGGTAAGCGCCGATTCCCATGAAGGCGCCATTGCCGAGCGAGAGCTGGCCCGTGGCGAGGATGATATAGACGCTGAGCGCGCCGAGCAGGAGAATGCCGGACTCGGCGAGCAGGCTTGCATAATAGGTCGACATCAGACGCGCTGCCCCTGATCGGATCGTGCGCCGCCGAGCAGGCCTTGCGGACGCAGCAACAAAATCAAAATCATGAAGCCGTAGACGACGAAGTCGCGGACCTGAGAGCCGCCGTAAGCGACAGTCAGCACTTCGGCGATGCCGATCAAGGGACCTGCGACCAGCGCGCCCCAGATCTGGCGGGTGCCGCCGATCACCATCACGGCGATGGCCTTGAGGCCGATCTCGACGCCGAGATAGGGCGTGATGGTGCCGTAATGCAGCGCGATCAACACGCCGGCAACGCCGGCGAGCGAGCCCGACAGGATGAAGGCCAGCATGGTCAGGCGGTCAGCGGAGACGCCCAGGATTCTTGCGACTTCGCGGTTCTCGGCTACGGCGCGCAGCGCGCGGCCCATCGGGGTCTTCTGCACGATATAAGCAACCAGTGCGACCAGCACGACGGTGGCGACGAGAACGATCAGCTGCATCTCGCCGATATTGACCGGGCCGAGCGCATATTGCTTGCCGAAATACTCGTCGGGGAGCTGGGCAGGATCCGAGCCCCAGATGTTGGTGGCGACGTTCTGCAGGATGATCGAGAAACCCAGCGTCGACAGCATCGGCGTCACCAGCGGCGCGTCGCGCAGCGGCTGGTAGCCGATCTTCTCGATGGCGATGGCGATCACGGCTGCGCCGAGCATGCCGCCGAGCACGGCGACCGGAAGCGGGAAGCCTGCGGTGATCAGCGTGAAGCCGAGATAGCCGCCGATCATGAAGAGTTCGGCAATCGCGAGATTGAGAATGCCGAGAATGCCCATCACGAGCGAGAACGACAGCGCCAGCAGCGTATAGACCGCTCCGAGCGTCAGGCCGTTGACGAGTTGCTGTATCAGCATGGGAATCGCAATCGTTAAATCAGGTGGTCGTCATCATGACTGCGGCCGGGAGGACTTCCCGGCCGCAGCGGCGTGGATAATGTGAGAGATCAGCAGGCCGGGTGGCCGGGCGCCGAGCTGCAACCCTTGACCTTGGTGTTCCAGGCGCCGTTCTGGCCCTGCAGCACATAGAAGGCCTTGATCGCGTCGCCATCGTCATTGAAGCCGATCGGGCCGCCGAGACCGGCGAAGCCTTCGAGCTTGGCGAGATGATCGCGGATCTTGGTGCGGTCGGCTTCGAGATCGGCCGGCTTGCCGGTGACGCCGGTCTTCTTGATCGCGTCGATATACATCGAGACGATCTCGTAGATGTTGGCGTCATACATGCTGGGCTCGATGTCCTTCGGCAGGCCGGATTCCTTGCGCAGCAGCGGTGTCAGGGTGGCCGTGAATTTCTCGGGTGCCGGGCCTGTCATGGTGGCGTAGAAGGTCGCGGGTGCGATCACCGGGATTTCCGGGGCAGCCTTGAGAATCGCTGACGAGATCAGCTGGGTGGCACCGACGACCGGTTTGATCAGACCCTGGCGCTTCATCTCGCGCAGCACGGTGATGGCCTGGCTGTAATCGGCGCTGACAACGACGCCGTCGGGGTTGAGGGCCTTCAGCTTGGTGACCTGTGCGGACACGTCGAGGTCGCCGGTGTTGAACGACAGCAGATCGTTCTCGTTGGCGACGATGATGTCATTGGCCTTCAGCACAGCCGGCATGATCACCTTGCCGACGGTGGAAGCCGTGGCGTCCTTGGCGTCGAAGATCACGGCGACGGTCTTGATGTTGAAGGCCTTCTTGTAGAAAGGCACGGTGGTCTTGGCGAGAACGCCTTCGTCGATGGTGTTGCGGAATGCCCAGGGACGGTTGAGCTTCGCCACGCCCGGCTTCGAGGAGGCCTGCGAGGTGGAGACCACCTTCATTTCATTGGCGACCGGGAAGGTCACTTCGGCGGCGCTCGAGGTCAGCGGGCCGGCCACGGCAAGAACCTTTTCGTCGCCGGCCAGTTTGCGCAGCGAGCTTGCGGCTTGCGCCGGCTTGGCAGCGTCGTCGAGAATGGTGATCTTCAGCTTCGCGCCATTGATGCCGCCGGCATCGTTGGTCTGCTGTTCCAGCATCTTCAGCGTCACGGTGTTGCTGCGGCCCCACTCGGCGAACGGACCGGAGCTCGGCACCACCGCGCCGATGGCGATCTCCTGCGCCCATGCCTGACCGCCAACCATGGCGGAAAGCGTGACGGCGGCAACTGTACCCAATACGCGCGGCAAATTCGATTTGATCCGTGACATCGACGATCGTCCTCTTCTGCTGATGCTTTTGCTGCGGTCATCCGCAGCACAATCCAGATAAAGATTTCTATGCACGCCATGTGCCATCGCCAGCTGTGACAGCGGAATGACAGCGTTGGTCGGATCGTCCAATAAATTTCAGGCTTTGACAATCGTCATTCTGAGTATCTTTATAAAATAGTTCTCTTAAGAAGCTAATTTATGCGGCAGTGCGGCCCGGAAATGCAGCAATTCGAAGCTGGCGGGAATGCGCGCAACTGCCTGTTTCACGGGTGTTTGAATGTTGCGGGCGCGTCGCGGCTGATTCCCGCGTCGCCCTTGGGCGGGCGGGGGCTGCGCTCCCCGGTGCCGTTTTGTCGCAGCAATGGCGACGCGGGCTGTGGCTATCTCGGGGGCCTTGGCCGGGTGCAACCGCCGGTCCTGACACGGGTCAGATTGCAGGCAGGATTCAGCCCTTGCGCGGCTTGCCGCGCTTGGCGACGGCGATCGATTGCGCTTCGGGGGAGAGCTGCTTCACATTGGTGTCGGCCAGATAACGCTGCAACGCAATGGCGCGGTCGCTGGAATCGACGAGCCGCTGCACCATGTCCAGCAACTGGTGGAATTCCCGGGTGCCGAGGCAACCGAACTGGACGTCGTTCACCTGGGCCTGCGTGGGCGCCAGTCGCTCCAGCAGCTCGGCGCCATGCGGTGTCACCACGAGGCTGATGCGGCGGCGGTCGCCGGTGTGCGAGGTCTTGGTGATCAGCCCTTTGGTTTCGAGCTTGTTGGTCACGGTGGTGACGAAGGCGCCGCTCAGATGCAGGTGATCGGCGACGGCGCGCACATGGACGTCGCCTTGCGCCGACAGATGCCGGATCGAGATCAAGGTCGTGTATTCGATGCCGGCGAGGCCGATGACGGCGGCGTGACCTTCGCGCAAGGTCTGATGGCGGACCAGAAAGCCGAACAGGCTGTGGACGAGGCGGCGGAACTGGGCGTCCGAGCCGTCCACCAGCAGCTCCGGACGGGAGACCGTCAATGCAGCGCGGGACGCCGGCCGGCCTGTGGCAGGCTTCTTGCTGATCTCCTTGCCAACTGACTTGCTAGTTACTGATTTGCCGATCGAAGTGGAGCGCGCTGCGGATTTGGCCACGTGATGATCCCATGTATTAAAACTTGCCCGAGCTTGGCGGCTTCGCAGCGCAATTGCAATCACGACAAACGACGCAGGACCCCGAATGCTACAGGTCCGCTTGACAACGGTTTCAAAATAGCTTCGGATGATAGCTATTAATAGTGATGACCGGCACGCGGCCGGCAGCAAGTGACGGAGAAGAGTGATGAACAAGGCATTTGGATCCGGGGCGACAGTTGCCGGCGTCAAGAACGGCGCCCAGCATGTCGCCGCTGTGCGCGACGGTCGTGCGGTCTATCTCGACGGCAAGAAGGTCGACGACGTCTCGACCCATCCGGCCTATCGCCATGCAGTCGCCTCGGCCGGCGCGTTGTATGACTATCAGGCCGACCCCGCCAATATCGAACGCATGACCTTCGATATCGGTGGCGGCCGCCGCGTCAATCGCGCCTGGCAATTGCCGACCAGCTACGCGGAACTGGTCGAGCGCCGCAAGGCGCTGGTGGAATGGGCCGAACTGTCTGGCGGCTTCCTCGGCCGCTCGCCCGATCACGTCGCCTCATCCATGTCCGGCATGATGATGGGCATCGAGGTGTTCGACAATTACGATCCGAAACGCGCGCAGGCGTTCCGCGACTGGTACGACTACGCCCGCAAGAGCGACCTGTTCCTGACCTATGTGATCAACAATGTGCAGGGCGATCGCTCCAAGGCGTTCGGCGATCAGGGCAAGAATGCGCAGGACATGGTCGCGCGCATCGTCGACGAGGATGCGTCGGGCGTCACCATCCGCGGCGCCAAACTGTTCGCCACGTCAGCCATCATGGCCAACGAGATCTTCGTCGGCTCCGGCCAGCCGCTGCGGCTGGGCGAGGAGCATCTGGCTTTCTCCTGCGCGCTGCCGATGAATACGCCGGGCCTCAAGATGCTGTCACGCAAGAGTTTCGAAGCGCATGCACCGAACGAGTACGACAACCCGCTGGCCTATCGCTATGACGAGAACGACGCGCTGGTGTTCTTCGACGACGTGAAGGTGCCGTGGGAGCGCGTGTTCCTGCTCCGCAACACCGACATGTGCCGCGCCCAGCTCCATGATACTCCGGCTCACGTCTATCAGAACTATCAGGCGCAGATCCGCCTCTCGGTGAAGCTGCGCTTCCTGGTCGGCCTTGCCCGCGGCATCGCAAAGACCATCGGTACCATCAATTTCCCGCCGGTGGTGGATGTGCTCGGCAAGCTCGCCTCGCAGGCGGCGCTGATCGAGGGCATGGTGCTCGGCATGGAAGCCGGCGGCGCGATGCGCGGCGATTACTTCCTGCCGAACAAGCATCTGCTCTATGCGGCGCAGGTACAATCGCAGGAGATGTATCCGCAGATCATCAGCGCCATCCGTGAACTCGCCGGCGGTGCACTGTTGATGCTGCCATCGTCGGTGGATGATTTCTCAAATCCCGAGATCGCGGACATCATTGCGCTGACGCAGATCTCGCCGGCGATGTCGGGGCAGGACCGCGTCAAGCTCTTGAAGCTGACCTGGGACGCCGTCGGCTCCGAATTCGCCTCGCGCCATCTGCAATATGAGATGTTCTATGCCGGCGCCCAGTTCGTCACCCGCGGCCACAGCTACCGCACCTATGACTGGGAGCGGGCGGGCGGCATGGCCGAGAAGATGACGGCGAAGTATGATTTGCCGGAGTTTGGCGCGAAGTAGGACACGGCCACTTCCTTAACCTCTCCCCGCGCTTTGCGGGGAGAGGTCGCCGCCTCTTCGCGGCGGGTGAGGGGCATTCTCGGTGTTCAACGCAAGCGCAGTATGTGCAGTTCGGAGAACGTGCCGATCTGTGGGGGATCAAATGCGGCGGATATGTTGCCTCGCCCCTCACCCCAACCCTCTCCCCGCCTTGCGAAGCTTCGCTTCGCTGGGAACGGGGAGAGGGAGCCTACGGTGCGTGCCGCTGCTTCCCTGCAATCCCGATCAATGCGCCGCAGCACCCGAGAAATCCCGCGGCAGCTTCGTCTCCGCCACGCAGACATTCCGCATACCCGCCGGCGTGTTGCGGCTGCGGCCGACGAAGCGCGGCACGCTGTCGGTGATCACGGCGCTGACCGCCGGTACGTCGCCATTCACAAGCGCTGACAGCGCATTGTCCTGCGAACCACCCGCACACGCGTCGATCAGCACCACATCGGCATCCTTGCCGGGTTTCAGGAAACCGCTGTTCAGCCGATAGACCGTTGCATTGTTGCCCGTCGCCGCCGCGATCGCCTGTTCGGGCGGCATGCCGCCTAGGCTGGCGAGATGGCTGATGGTGTAGAACATGCCGAGCGGCATGATCCCGCTGCCGGTCGGCGTGTCGGTCGCGATCAGCAGGCGCTCCGGCTGTTTGGCGTCGTCGAGCAGTTTCGCCGTCAGCAGCGCGGTGCGCAGATTGCCGGCAGTGCAGAGCTGCAGCGCGATGTCGCTTTCGTTGACCAGCCGCGCGAAGCCGGCTTCCGGCATCGCCACCGGTCCGCCATTGACGTGGAATGAGACGTTCGGATTCGATTTCAGCACATGTTCGGCCCAGATGCCCGACGAGCCGGGGATCGATGAGCCGCCCGTATGCATGGTGGTGACCATGCCGAGCTTGCGTGCGGCGAGCATCAAGGGCGCATAGTCGAACGGTGTCTCGAATGCGCCGAAGCCGGCCTTGGCGAGCCATAGACCGGCCTTCACCAGTTCTTCCAGATCGGCCTCTGTCAGTCCCGGCTCAAGGATAATCGAGCCGGCATGCACGCGCATGCCGCCGGGGCGATAGTCGAGGAAACAGGCTCGCGCCGCCAGCGCCAGCGCCTTCACCCCGGCCGGATCCTTCGGGCGGCCCGGCGTGTGCACCTCGGACGCCGTGATCGACGTCGTCGTGCCGCCATGCACGTAGCTTTCGAGATAACCGACCACGCGCTGCCTTGGCGTGTAATCGCCGAAGGTGATGTGGACGTGGCTGTCGATCAGGCCGGGGATCGCCGTGGTGCCGGCGGCATCGATCACCACATCGGCCGATGAGACCTGGTCCGATGACAGCGTGCCGATCGCGCTGATGCGCCCGTCCTGCATCAGGATGCCATCGCCGTCGGCGAATGGCGCTTTGAGATCACCGGTGACGATGGTGCCGATATTGACGATGGCCGTTTTCATACCCGTCTCCGCAATCTCAAGGCCGTCCAAGGCCGCACAAAACCGCAGCCTAGCGCAAGCCGTCCTTGCCGCCGATATCCCTGGCATTCAACCCGCCGACCCGCGCATTGAGGCGCCCGCGATTGGCGAGACAGACGATCAGCGCAACTTCATCGGCCGCCGGCGCGTCGGGCGGCAGTGTCACCGAGACGCCGTCGTAATGCGAGCGGACATAGAGCGCGTCCTTGTGCGCCAGGGGAACGTCGATCAGGCAGCCGGGGGCGGCGAGTTTGGTGAAGGAGGGGATCCAGGCTTCGGCGCCGCCCACGGCCTCGCGCAGCGGCGTGGCGAAAGTCGTGGTCAGCATCGCATTGGCGTGTTCGAGTTCGCCGCCGAGGCCGACAACGCCGCCCTTGCCGTAGCTCTCGACCTTGTACGATCCCATCGCCTCGACGGCGAGCTTCGCCAGCACGGCGCCGACCTCGACGCTGGCAGCAATTGCCTCGGAGAGGTCTTCGACATAGCGTCCGGCATAGGGGTTGGCGACGATGGCCACGGCGGCGACGCGGCGCAGCGGCTGGTCGTGCCGATGGCCGGCCTCGACCTCCTTGTGGTCGGTGAAGCAGAGCAGGCGCCTGATATCGAGTTTCATGATGTTCTCCCGTCAGATTTGGCGCCGATCCTGACCCAGTAAATGCATTTGATCAATAGCTTCATTAAGAAGGTATGCGGAATCGCTTGACGAAGCAGGGAGCGCCAGCCAATCCTGTAGCGATCGTTCACTGGGAAGCGGTATGTCTCGTTCCAAGGTTGCGCCGCTCTCCAGGACGCCGGCACTGCGTAAATCCGAAAAGCCCGCGGTGAAGGCGGGAGCCAAAACCGCGCTCAAGGCAAAACTTCCGGCGCCGGCACTGACCACGTCGCGCAAGGCGCTGCTGGTCGATGGCTCCGATCATGCATTCCGGCAACTCGTGCATACGCTGCTGGCCTTTCTGGCGCGACACGAGACCGTGCGTGAGGGGCACGCTGCCGCGATCGGCCTGGCCGGGATCGAATACACCGTGCTGATCTCGGTGAAATATCTGGCCGCTGAAGGCCATGTCAGCGTGCGCGAACTCGCGGCGCATCTGCATCTCAGCGGCGCTTTCGTCACCACCGTCTCCAACAAGCTGCAGCAGATGGGCCTGCTCGACAAGCTCGTGGATCCCGCCGATCGCAGGCGTCTGCGTCTTACGGTGACACAGGCGGGGGATGCGCTGCTGACAAGCCTCAATCCGACGCAGCGTCAGGTCAACGACGTGCAGTTCGATTGTCTCAACGCGGACGAATTTCATCAATTGCTGGGGAGCGTCGAACGCCTGGTCGAATCCAGCGAGCGCGCCATTGCGCTGCAACGCTATCTGCAGCCGCGCGGTCTGGATACTCCGGCGCCATCTCGTGACGGCGACAGGCCCCCACGCCGCAAAAAGATATAAATCTGCGGTCTTTGGTACGAATCGAACCCGAATGCTGCGGCACCGGTATGGAATGCCAATATCGGGCGATTGAATCGCGTGCGACGACATGAGACATAATGTCACTCAGGTCGCTGCGAGGAAGACATGTCCCAGCTTGATGCATCCCCAACGCCACAGCCGGCACCACCGCAACCGGTTGCGCCGACACCGGCACAACCGGCTGCGCAACCGCCCGCGCAGCCTGCGGCGCTGACGCCAGCGCAGCAGGCTTGGCGTCGTCTTGCGATTCCCTTGCTGGCCGTTGTTGCCGCGCTTGTCTTCATCATTCTGGCCACCACGCGCTGGGACATCTGGATGGGCAACCGCGCGGTGCAAACCACCAACGATGCCTATATCCGCGCGCAGACGACGCGGCTGTCGAGTCGAGTGGCCGGTGCGGTGAAGGCCGTTGCCGTCAGCGACTTCCAGCACGTCAAAGCCGGTGATCTCCTGATCCAGATCGATCCGGCGGATTACGAGGCGCAAGTGGCGCAGGCCGAAGCCGGCGTGGCCGGTGCGCAGGCGGCGCTGGACAATCTCGCCAACCAGGTCGAACTGCAATACGCGACCATCGCGCAGGCCGAGGCGCAGCGCGTGTCTGCGCAAGCGATGGAAGTGCAGGCGCAGCAGGAGCGGGAACGTCAGGCTTCGCTGACGCAGACCGAAGCCGGCACGCGGCAGCGCTTCGAACAGGCCACCGCCGCCTATGCCAAGGCGCAGGCCGATGTGAAGGCGAGCGGCGCGGTCATCGCCGCGCAGAAACATCAGCTCGAAGTGCTTGCCGGTACACGCAAGCAGCGCGCTGCCGATCTGCTCGGCGCCAAGGCGACGCTGGATGCCGCCAGGCTGCGCCTTGGTTACACGAAGATCGTAGCGCCCTTCGATGGCGTGGTCAGCGAGCGTCAGGTGCAGCCGGGCGATTATGTGAATATCGGCTCCAGCCTGATCAGCATCGTGCCGCTGCCCGACGTCTATGTGATCGCGAATTTCAAGGAAACGCAGCTCACGCGCGTCAAGCCCGGTCAGCCCGTCGATATCGTGGTCGACACGTTCTCGGCGGAGACCCTGCGCGGCCGCGTCGAGCGGGTTTCGCCGGCGTCGGGATCGCAATTCGCCTTGCTGCCGCCGGATAACGCCACCGGCAACTTCACCAAGGTCGTTCAGCGCGTGCCGGTCCGCATCACGCTCGACAAGGGGCAACCCTTGTTGGACAGGTTGCTGCCGGGCATGTCGGTAACCGCCAGCATCAACACCGACGCGCCGGCGGCCGGCAATGGCGGAAAGTAAGGTCATCGAAAGCGGCCCGGTCTCGACCGGGGGCGTTTCGCACCATCCGATCTTTGCGGTCGGCGCGGTGCTGCTCGGCGCGTTCCTCGCCAATTTCGATACGCGTATCTTCTCTATCGGCCTCGCCGATCTGCGCGGGGCGCTGGGGCTGAGTTTCGACGAAGGCGCGTGGCTCTCCACCGCCGGCACCGCGTCGCAGATCTTCATCGCGCCGGCGGTGGCCTGGATGGCTACCGTGTTCGGGCTGCGCCGCGTGCTCGGCATTCCCGCTCTGGTCTATGCGGCGATCTCGCTGATGATCCCGCTGGTGCGTGACTACAATCTGCTGCTGGTGCTGAACATCGTGCACGGCATGCTGCTCGGCACCTTCGTGCCGGCAACGCTGCTGATCATCTTTCGCAATCTGCCGATGAAGTGGTGGCTACCGGCCATTGCGATCTATTCCATTCGCGTCGGCTTCTCGCTCAATTCCGGCACCGCGCTGGTCGGCTTCTATGTCGATCATCTGGGCTGGCAGTGGATGTTCTGGCAGGACGTCATCATCGCGCCGCTGCTCGCGCTGTTCGTCTGGCTCGGCACACCGCGCGAGCCGATTAACCGGTTCGTTCTATGCGAGGCCGATTGGGGCGGCATGCTCTTGCTCGGCACTGGTATGGCGATGATCTATGCCGGGCTCGATCAGGGCAACCGGCTGGACTGGCTCGGCTCGGGCACCGTGGTGGCGCTGCTGTCAGGCGGTACGGTCCTGACGGTCGGCTTCTTCATCAATGAGTCGCTGGTCAAGCGGCCATGGGCCCATGCCGAAGTGCTGCTGTCGCGCAATATCGGCCTCGCGCTGCTGACGATCATTCTCTACACCATGACCAGCCTGTCCAATTCGTCGCTGGCGCCGAATTTCCTGACCAACATCGCGCTGTTGCGGCCGGAACAGTCCGGCATGTTGTTTCTGCTCTATGCCGTCGTGCCGATGATTGTGCTGGTGCCGCTATCGATCTGGCTCATTCGCTACTACGACGTGAAGCTGACGCTGATCATCGGCCTTGCCGCCTTTGCCGCTGCGGGCTTGCTCGGCACGCAGCTTACCCATGAATGGGCGCTCGGCGATTTCATCCCGATGGTGTTGCTGCATTCGCTCGGGCAAAGCTTCACATTACTGCCCATCGTGATCATCGCGCTGTCGAATTCCGATCCGTCGCGCGCGACGGCTTTTGCGGCCTATATCCAGGTCTTCCGGCTCGGCGGCGCCGAGATCGGCATCGCGCTGATGGGCACCTGGCTGCGCGTGCGCGAGCAGATCCATTCCAATCTGCTCGGCCAGCATGTCGCCAGCGGCGATGCCGATGTCGTTGGCATTCTTGCCAAACTCACCGGGCGCTTCGCCAGCCATGGTGAGGGTCTCGCACAAGCGCGCGGCATCGGCACGCTCGCAAGTCTCGTGCAGCGCGAGGCCAATACGCTGGCCTATATCGACGGCTTCTGGCTCACTTTCTGGTTCGCGATGGCGGCGCTGATCGTCGTGTCGCTGATCGGAAATGCGCCGAAGGGACCGTTCACGCCGAAGCCGCGGGGGTGAGGGGACAGCTTCTCTCTCGTCATTCCGGGGCGCATGAAAGCGGCGCAGCCGCTGCAATGCGAACCCGGAATCTCGAAGTGTTTTGCACGATCAGAAACTCCCATATCGAGATTCCGGGTTCGCGTACGCGAAGGCGCGCCCGCGCCCCGGAATGACGATGGAGCGGCGGGACACAGCGCCAAACATTTTTTCCTATCTCCCGTTGACAATATCTCCGTCAGGTTTATATTCCCTTTCGTCCTGCCCCACCGAGAGGGGCGATCGCGATCGTCACGTTCGCGGGGTGGGATGCGGTGGACGCCGGAGATGCGGCGTCACGGGAGATGTGGGTGAGGGCTGTCTTCGGGCAGGCCGGATCGTCTGTGGTCAGGATACCACTGGGACAGGCGGCACGGTTCGCCTTCGGATGGCAAGACCCTGCAGATCAAGTGACGGACGACCAGGTCAAAACGCGTTCGGCTTACTCGCTTGAGGCACCCTGTCCCTTCGCCTTGGGACTGTAATTTTGGTGATCGGATCGTTCGCCATGGCAACGCGCAAGCAACCGAAAAAACACCGTATGCGGAACGTCGGGCAATCGCTCGGCGCCTCCGAAAGTCCTGATGCATTATCCTTGCGGAAGACCGCATTCGCATCAGGCCCAAGGGTGCA
>NZ_LVYV01000055.1 GCF_001618955.1 Tardiphaga robiniae | reverse complement strand
GGTGTTTTTTCGGTTGCTTGCGCTTCGCCATGGCGAACGATCCGATCACCAAAATTACAGTCCCAAGGCGAAGGGACAGGGTGCCTCAAGCGAGTAAGCCGAACGCGTTTTGACCTGGTCGTCCGTCGCGTGATCTGCAGGTTTTTGCCACCCGAAGGCAAACCGTGCCGCCTGTCCCAGTGGTATCCTGACCACAGACGATCCGGCCTGCCCGAAGACAGCCGTCACCCATGAACCGCGTGACGCCGCATCTCCGGCGTCCACCGCATCCCACCCCGCGAACGTGACGATCGCGATCGCCCCTCTCGGTGGGGCAGGACGAAGGGGAATATAAACCTTAGAGGTATATTGTCAACTGGATATAGGAAAAAATGTTTAGTGCTTTTGCGTGGCCCTTTACTGTCATTCCGGGGCGCGGCCGGCACTTGCCGGACGCGAACCCGGAATCCCGACATGGGAGTCTCCGTAGAGCCAAACACACCGGGATTCCGGGTTCGCATTGCAGCGGCTGCGCCGCTTTCATGCGCCCCGGAATGACGAGTACGGTTCAGCTCACAAATTCGCTGCGCTTGTAGCCCTGCGCATAGAGCAGCGCCGTGAGATCGCCGTGATCGATCCGGGCTGCTGCGGCAGCTGCCACGGCCGGCTTGGCGTGATAGGCGACGCCGAGGCCGGCATCCTGAATCATCGCCAGATCGTTGGCACCATCGCCGACGGCCATGGTGTCGAGATTGTCGAAATCGAAGGACTCGCGCAGTTCAACCAGCGTCGCGAGTTTTGCGGCCTTGCCGAGGATCGGCTCCGCGACGGTTCCGGTGAGCTTGCCATCAGCGACATGCAGCACGTTGGCGCGGTTTTCCTGGAAGCCGACGAGCTCGGCAACCTTGCTGGTGAACAGCGTGAAGCCGCCGGAGACGAGACAGGTATAGGCACCATTGGCGCGCATGGTCTGCACCAGTTCGCGGCCGCCCGGCGTGAGTGTAATGCGCGAGGCCAGCACCTCATCGACCACGCTGACGTTGAGATCCTTGAGCAGCGCTACGCGCTCGCGCAGCGCCGGCTCGAATTCGATCTCGCCGCGCATGGCGCGTTCGGTGATCGCGGCGACATGGGCCTTGAGACCGGCGAAGTCGGCGAGTTCATCGATGCACTCCTGGCCGATCATGGTGGAATCCATGTCGGCGAGAAACAGCTTCTTGCGCCGGTCCAGCACGGGCTGCACCACCACGTCGATCGGCATGTCGCCGCGCGCGACGCGCAGGCGATCGCCGAGCGCAAGGATGTTGTGGTCGCTGGCAAACATGATATCTGCGGCGACGCCATCGCTCAGCCAGTGCATTTCGGTATCGCCCGGCAGAAGCGCGCGCAGGCCGTCGACGACCGTGCTATCGAGAGCGGGATCGGCGGGGTTGCAGATCAGGGTCGCAACGAGAGACATGACGTGAGTTCCGGGCCAGACAACAGAGCGCTGCTTATCGCAGGGCCGACCGCCAGCGGCAAGTCGGCGCTGGCGCTGGCCGTGGCGCGTGCGCAGGACGGCGTGGTCATCAATACCGACAGCATGCAGGTCTATCGCGACCTGCGCGTGCTCACGGCGCGGCCGACGCTCGCGGAAGAGGCGCTGGCGCCGCACCGGCTCTATGGCACTGTGGATGCCGCGGTGAATTTCTCCGCGGGCGCGTGGGTCGACGAAGCCGCGCGCGTCCTTGCCGAGGTGCGGGCGCAAGGCAAACTGCCGATCTTTATCGGTGGCTCCGGATTGTATTTCAAGGCGCTGACCCGCGGGCTCTCCGCAGTGCCGCCTGTTGCAGCCGAGGTGCGCGACGATGTCCGCGCACGACTGGAGCGCGACGGGCCGGAAGCCCTGCATGCACAGCTTGAGCTGGTCGATCCGGTCTCCGCCGCGCGACTCAATTTGCGCGACCGCGCGCGCATCGCCCGTGCGCTGGAAGTGATGGAAGCGACCGGACGTTCGCTCACCGACTGGCATAGTGACGGCCTGCCGCCGCTGCTGCCGCCGGAGGGCGTGACCGCGCTGTTTCTCACGCCGGAGCGCGACGAACTCTATGCGCGCATCGATGCGCGCTTCGAACGGATGCTGGATGAGGGCGCGCTGGATGAGATCGCGGCGCTGGCCGCGCGCGGTCTCGATCCGCTGCTGCCCGCCATGAAAGCGCATGGCGTGCCGGCGCTGATCCGGCATATCCGCAGCGAGATCTCGCGCGACGAGGCCGCGGAGATCGGCCGCGCCGATACCAGGCATTATGCCAAGCGGCAATTCACGTGGTTCAGGCACCAATTGCCGGAGTTTGAATGGGTGACGGTGGAGGAGGCAATGCGCACCTTGGAGGATACCGCGCTTCGCTAGTCCACCCCACTGCGGGTGTCGCGATGATCCGGCGATTGGCGTTGGCGGAGAGTGCTATTCAACGTCCCAACGATGCATCCAACGAGTAACGCTGCGCACCCGTCAGTCATCAGCCGATAGAAAATGGCGAATGCAAAAGCCAAACCCACGTGGTGAGGGCCGGCCCAGACGTACAAACCATCGCTGACCGCGCGATACGGTCCATAGTTCGTCTTGACCAAGACAAAGAACGTCAAAAGTATCGCTGACGAGATGCCGATAATAGTCCATCTGACCAGGGGCTCAGCCTGTTTCGTCGCAAGCAATGCAACCGTCGCTCCGACAAGAAAAAAGAGCAGGGGAGGGATGAGCCAAATCAGCATTTTTCTACAATTTCAGAGGGGGCTTTCGGATTGGTGAACTTAGGCGTGCATTTCCTCTTACCGCATACCAGCCCGCCCGATTTTTCCGCTCGCCGAATGTGAAAGACCCGGCTAGGCTTCGAAATCAGCGCGATCACGGCAACTTCCCTTGACATCCCCCGTTTGCTGGCTATGTTCCGCGCAAGTTTTGAGAAGTTGGACTGATCCCGTGCGCAACAAAGTTACAAATCTCCTTATTATCGTGGTACCCTGGCACACCGCCGGGGGTAGCTGACGGCTACCCACGAACCGAGCGGTGTGCACAGGGTCCTGAACGGGCCCTTTTTTATTGTCTGAACTTCAAGCTTTCCGACCCCAGCGACCATCCAGACCAAGCCGCGCCGCAGAGCGCATCCGGAGCGAACCATGAGCGACAGCAAGCCTCACGATCCCAATCAGATGACCGGCGCAGCGATGATCGTGCGCGCGCTTGCGGATCATGGCGTCAAGCACATCTTCGGCTATCCCGGCGGTGCGGTGCTTCCGATCTATGACGAGATCTATCAGCAGTCCGAGGTCGAGCACATTCTGGTCCGCCACGAGCAGGGCGCCGGCCATGCCGCCGAAGGCTATGCGCGCTCGACCGGCCTGCCGGGCGTCGTGCTGGTGACGTCCGGTCCGGGCGCCACCAACATGGTGACGCCGCTGGCCGACGCGCTGATGGATTCGATCCCGCTGGTCTGCATCACGGGGCAGGTCCCGACGCACCTGATCGGCAATGACGCGTTCCAGGAATGCGACACCGTCGGCATCACGCGGCCCTGCACCAAGCACAACTGGCTGGTCCGCGACGTCAACGATCTCGCCAAGGTGCTGCATGAAGCCTTCTACGTTGCCACCACCGGCCGTCCGGGCCCGGTCGTCGTCGACGTGCCGAAGGATGTGCAGTTCGCCACCGGCACCTATCATCCGCCGCGCAAGTCGGATGTCCATATCTCCTATGCGCCGCGCGTGAAGGGCGATGCCAACGCGATCCGCAAGGCGGTGTCGTTGCTGGCGGGTGCCAGGAAGCCGATCATCTATTCCGGCGGCGGCGTCATCAATTCCGGCCTCGCGGCGTCGAAGCTGCTGCGCGAGCTGGTCGAGGTCACCGGTTTCCCGATCACCTCGACGCTGATGGGCCTCGGCGCCTATCCGGCATCCGGCCCGAACTGGCTGGGCATGCTGGGCATGCACGGCACCTACGAGGCCAACATGGCGATGCATGACTGCGACGTCATGCTATGCGTCGGCGCGCGCTTCGACGACCGTATCACCGGACGTACGGACGCGTTCTCGCCGAACTCGAAGAAGATCCACATCGACATCGATCCGTCCTCGATCAACAAGAACATCCGCGTCGATATCCCGATCATCGGCGATTGCGGCAACGTGCTGGGCGACATCCTGCAGGTGTTCAAATCCGAGGCGAAGAAGCCCGACACCAAGGACTGGTGGAAGACCATCGCCACCTGGCGCGCGCGCAATTCGCTGGCCTACAAGAAGAACGACGATGTGATCCTGCCGCAATATGCGATCCAGCGTCTGTTCGAGGCGACGCGCGGCCACGACACCTACATCACCACCGAAGTCGGCCAGCATCAGATGTGGGCGGCGCAGTTCTTCGGCTTCGAAGAGCCGCATCGCTGGATGACGTCCGGCGGTTTGGGCACCATGGGCTACGGCCTGCCGGCGGCTTTGGGCGTGCAGGTCGCGCATCCCGACTCGCTGGTCATCGATATCGGCGGCGACGCCTCGGTGCAGATGACGATGCAGGAGATGTCGGCGGCGGTTCAGCACGAGCTGCCGATCAAGATCTTCATCCTCAACAACCAGTATATGGGCATGGTGCGCCAGTGGCAGCAGCTGCTGCACGGCAACCGGCTGTCGCATTCCTATTCGGAAGCGCTGCCCGATTTCGTCAAACTTGCAGAGGCCTATGGCGGCGTCGGCTTCCAGTGCAGCAAGCCCGGTGATCTCGACGGTGCGCTGCAGGAGATGATCAAGGTGAAGAAGCCGGTACTGTTCGACTGCCGTGTCGCCGCGCTGGAGAACTGCTTCCCGATGATCCCGTCCGGCAAGGCGCATAACGAAATGCTGCTGCCGCTCGAAGCGAATGACGAAGCCACCGCGGCGGCCTTCGCCGGCGGCAAGGCGCTGGTCTGACAAGCTCTGGAAAGACAACGACAATGGAACAGCCTGCCTCCGCCTATTTCATGGAAGAGCGTCACGATCCCAACGAGACGCATACGCTGACGGTGCTCGTCGCCAACGAGCCGGGCGTGCTCGCGCGCGTCATCGGGCTTTTTTCGGGCCGCGGTTACAACATCGAAAGTCTCACGGTGTCGGAGACCGAGAGCCACAAGCACGTCTCGCGCATCACCATCGTGACCACCGGCACGCCGATGGTGATCACGCAGATCAAGCATCAGCTCGATCGCATGATCCCGGTGCATCGCGTGGTCGACATGACGCTGACCGGCCGCTCCATCGAGCGCGAGCTGGCAATGGTCAAGCTGCGCGGCACCGGCGAGCATCGCGTCGAGGCATTGCGTTTGGCCGAAGCGTTCCGTGCGCGGGTGATCGACGCCACCATCGAGAGCTTCGTGTTCGAGATCACCGGCAATACCGGCAAGATCAACCAGTTCATCGACCTGATGCGGCCGCTCGGCCTCGTCGAGATCTCGCGTACCGGTGTGGCTGCGATCAGCCGTGGCCCGGAGGGGATGTAGCCTCCGCGCGCATCGCAGTCATGAAACCCTTCGACATTGCACTGGCCGTTGCGGTGGCCGTGATCTGGGGCGTCGGCTTCGTGCTGACCCGGATGGCGGTCGACGAGATGTCGTCGACGCTGCTCACCACGCTGCGCTTCGGCATCACGGCGCTGCCGTGCCTGTTCCTGCCGAAGCCGAAACTGTCATGGCTCTTGATCGTCGCCACCAGCTGGCTGCTGGTGGCGCAGTTTCTGGCGCAGACCTATGGCATGGCGCATGGCGTGCCGGCCGGCCTGACTGCTGTGATCGTGCAGAGCCAGGCGCTGTTCACGGTGGGCTTCGCCGCGCTGTTCTTGCGCGAGATGCCGACGCCGCAGCAGGTGGGGGGGATCGCGATTGCGATGGGCGGACTGCTGCTGATCTGCTTCACCGTCGGTTATGACTTCAGCGTGTTCGCCTTCGCGGTGCTGATGACCGCGCCGGTGAGCTTTGCCTTTTCCAACCTGCTGCTGCGGCGTGCGCAGGGTGTCTCGATGCTCGATCTGTTCGCCTGGATCAGCCTTGTCGCCCTGTTGCCGCTGCTGGTCGTGCTGTTCAGTGTCGATGGCGCCAGCGCGACCTGGCAGTCGCTCTCGCATGTGTCGTTGAAGGCGATCGCCTGTGTGCTGTTCCTCGCGCTGGTCGGCACCACGCTCGGCTACTGGATCTGGGGGCGGTTGCTGCGGGACTATTCCGCAGCGCAGGTTGTGCCGTTCGCGCTGCTGGTGCCCTTCATCGGGGCGGCTGCGTCGAGCGTCACGTTCGGTGAACAGTTTGGATCGCTGCGACTCGCGGGCATGATCGTCGTTGTCTGCGGCATTGCCGTGATGCTGCTGTCGAAGCGGCCACCCATTCTTGTCGAGGTGGTTTGAGGTCATGTCGCAACAACTCTTGTTCGCCTTTATTGTGTTCGCCATCGTGATGTTCTTCACGCCCGGCCCGAACAACATCATGCTGCTCGCGTCGGGGCTCAATTTCGGCTTTCGTCGTACGCTGCCGCATGTGTTCGGCGTCACCGTCGGCTTTGCCTTCATGGTCGCCGTCACGGGCCTCGGATTGGGGGCGGTCTTCACCTCCTATCCGGTGCTGCATACCATCTTGAAATATGCCGGCGCGGCGTATCTCGTCTATCTCGCCTTTGCGATCGGGATGTCCGGTCCGCCCAACCCGGGTGACGCCGAACGGCGCCGGCCGATGACGTTTTTCGGCGCAGCGCTGTTTCAATGGGTCAACGTCAAGGGCTGGGTGATGGTGATCGGCACCATCACCGCCTATGCGGCGATTGCGAACTATCCCTGGAACATCCTGCTGCAGGTCGCCCTGTCGCTGCTGCTCGGGTTCGTGTCCTGCGTAACCTGGGTGCTGTGCGGCACCTCGCTGCAATCGCTGGTAAAATCGCCTGGCGCGGTCAGGGCGTTCAATATCGTCATGGGGCTGCTGCTGCTGGCCTCGCTGTATCCGGTGCTGGTCGAGCTATGAGCCCGACGCGCAGCGTAAAATCACCGTCGCGGGCTTGTCTCGCGGCACCCGTCGCCCTAGAAACCGGCGGCAATTCATGGTCTTCGGCCATTCGGCTTGAGACCGGTTCGAACGGGCAGCTTTGAAATATAGTTGCCGAAGAGAGGAAATACCCATGCGAGTTTATTACGATCGCGACGCCGACCTGAACCTGATCAAGGGCAAGAAGGTCTGCATCGTCGGCTACGGCAGCCAGGGCCATGCCCACGCGCTGAACCTCAAGGACTCCGGCGTCAAGGACGTGGTCATTGCGCTGCGCAAGGGCTCGGCCACCGCGAAGAAGGCGGAAGCCGCCGGCTTCAAGGTGATGGAAGTCGCCGAGGCCGCCAAGTGGGCCGACCTGATGATGATGCTGACCCCCGACGAATTGCAGGGCGATATCTATCGCGACCATATGCACGACAACATGAAGAAGGGCGCAGCCCTCGTCTTCGCACACGGCCTCAACGTGCACTTCAACCTGCTCGATCCCCGTGAAGACCTCGACGTGCTGATGATCGCGCCGAAGGGCCCAGGCCACACCGTGCGTTCGGAATATCAGCGCGGCGGCGGCGTGCCCTGCCTGATCGCGGTTCACAAGGACGTCTCGGGCAACGCCCATGACCTCGGCCTGAGCTACGCCTCGGCAGTGGGCGGCGGACGCGCCGGCATCATCGAGACCTCGTTCAAGGAAGAGTGCGAAACTGATTTGTTCGGCGAGCAGGTCGTTCTCTGCGGCGGCACTGTCGAGCTGATCCGCGCCGGCTTCGAGACGCTGGTGGAAGCCGGCTACGCGCCGGAAATGGCTTACTTCGAGTGCCTGCACGAACTGAAGCTGATCGTCGATCTGATCTATGAAGGCGGCATCGCCAACATGAACTACTCGATCTCCAACACCGCGGAATACGGCGAATACGTCACCGGCCCGCGCATCGTCACCTCGGAAACCAAGGCCGAGATGAAGCGCGTGCTCACCGACATCCAGTCCGGCAAGTTCGCGCGCGACTGGATGCTCGAGAACAAGGTCAACCAGGCCTCGTTCAAGGCAACCCGTCAGCGCAACAACGCGCATCCGATCGAGGAAGTGGGCGCCAAGCTCCGCGACATGATGCCGTGGATCAAGGAAAAGGCGCTGGTCGACAAGACCAAGAACTAAGCGCTTCTTCAGACGCAGCTATCGACGGGACCGCGGTAACGCGGTCCCGTTTTTAGTTTGCGGACAGGACCACACGTGATCGGCGCCGCTGGACAATTGCCGCTGTGATCCGCAGTGCCATCACCGTCAGCAGCGGCATCACAAACCAGACATAGTTCGGCATTTGCGGAATGCGCATGCCGAAGCTCACCATGAACTGGAACCAGAGATAGTAGATGCCGGTCGTGTGCAGGATGCGCCATGCGCGTGGGCCGATGGCGGCCGCACTGCGATTGAACGAGGTTGCAGCCATCGCGATGATGAAGGCATAGCCGATGCCGCCAAAGATGTACGAGGCGGGCGTCGTCGCCGCGGCGTAGTCAGTGGGAGTCATCACCGCGAAGCAGATGATCGCGACGGCATGAATGGCGTGAGACGCCGCGAAAGTCAGCCCGAGGGTGCGGCGGTTGCGCCGCAGCCAGCGCGTACCGGATGTCGGCCAGAGCAGGGTGAGCGCGGATGCTGCGAAAGCGAGGCAGAAGAACAAAAGCGAGCTGCGCGCCGTGAACCGGATCACCATCCTGATGCCGTCGACCTCGAAGGCGCGCATTCCCGCGATCCAGATGCTCAGCACGACAAGCACCAGTGACAGCACGGCAAGCAGCCGCCAGCCCTCGAACCAGTTGCGACGATCCCATGTCATGACGTTCCCCTGTGTTGCCATATGTAATCACCAGTTACATTCGGTGCAGGCGATCCAGTCAATTGTGTAATCGGTGATTACATTCACGATACGGTGATGCTATGCTGAGGCATGTCCAAGTCCGCAAAGCCGCCGCCGTCCAGATCGGCATCGAAGCCGCCTGTGCGCAAACGAGCCGCCCGGCCATCGGTCGTGCCACGTGCCGCGAAGGGGCGAACGACGACTTCGCCGAAGACCTATCATCACGGCGATCTGCGCCGTGTGCTGATTGCGGCGGCGCTTGAACTGGCCGAGGAGGGCGGCGCGGATGCCGTCAGCGTGCGCGAGGCTGCGCGCCGTGCCGGAGTTTCGCCGGGAGCGCCGTTCCGGCACTTCCCCAGCCGCAATGACCTGATGAGCGCGGTGGCCGAAGAGGCTCAGCGCCGCTTCCGAGTCTCGATCGCCGCGGCCATCGCCGGCACGTCCGCCGACGATCCGCTGGCGCGGTTTCGCGCCTTTGGCATGGCCTATATGCGCTGGGCGATGACAAACCCGGCGCATTTCGAAGTGATCTCGAGCGGCAAGTATTTTTCCCACGACCAGTCGGAAGCGTTACGCGAGGACAATGATGAGCTGATCGCCATGACCGAGCAATTGTTAATGGATGCCCTGGCGCAGGGACAACTGCGCTCCTCCGATCTGCGCGTGATAAAGATTGCCGGCCGTGCCTTGGTCTATGGGTTTGCCCGCATGAAGATCGACGGGCATTTTCCACGCTGGGGTGTCGCGGATGCCGAGGCAGATCAGATGGCAGAGGCGATCATCACGCTGTTCGTCGATGGGATCGCAAAGCCTGTCTGAGCAGCGTTTCGCTCGAATACTCATCGAGCCTGCGCGGCTGGCTGTCGCAGATCGACAAAAGCGTGCCGATCGTCAAAAATCAATGAGGCCGCGATCCGTAACTCTCGCCGTCACCGCGGCGATGCGGTCTCGGTCCCGGCCGAATTTACAGACTATCACATCTCAGGTGCTTTTCATGCGATCCATCGTCATCACCGGCGTCTCCACGGGCATCGGCCACGCCACGGCGAAGCTTCTGCTCGCGCGCGGCTTTCGCGTGTTCGGTAGCGTGCGCAGGCAGGCCGATGCCGAGCGCTTGCAAGCCGAGTTCGGCGCAAACTTCATCCCGCTGCTGTTCGATGTCACGGATGAGGCCGCTGTATTGGCCGCCGCCGCGCAGGTTCGCGCCGCGCTGAACGGCGAGACGCTGGCGGGCCTCGTCAACAATGCCGGCGTTGCGGTGCCGGGCGCGCTGCTCGATCTGGCGGTGGATGAGTTTCGCCAGCAGATCGAGATCAATGTGATGGGCCCGGTGATCGTCACCAAGGCCTTCGCGCCGCTGCTCTGCGCCGATCCCGCGATGACTGGTGCGCCCGGACGAATCGTGATGATGAGTTCGGTGTCCGGCCAGTTCGGCAATCCACTGCTGTCGCCCTATAGCGCGTCGAAATTCGCACTCGAGGGATTGGCCGAAAGCCTGCGGCGCGAATTCATGCTGTTCGGCATCGAGGTGCTGGTGATTGCGCCGGGAGCCGTGCGCACGCCGATCTGGGACAAGGCCGAGGCGATCGATATGGCGCGCTTCGATGCGTCACCGTTTGTGCCGGCGCTAACGAAGCTGCGCGAGATGCTGATGAAGCTGGCGAAGAACGGGCTGCCGCCGGAGCGGATCGGCGAGCTGGTCTACCGGGCACTGACCGCATCCCGCCCGAAGCTACGTGTGGTGGCGTCGCCGCAGCCGGCCAAGGCGTTGGCTCGATCGCATTATGGCGAAGCAGTTGGGGCTGAATGCGCGACCGTTTGAATGAAGCGCCGATTGCCGTCGCCCGGTGAAATCCGCTGTGCCTTGATGCGATCTTTGGCTCTTCCACTATGAGGTCATCTGCCTCGCCTGGCGGGACGATCTGGCTGGCGGTGAACGAAGTTGATTGCCTGGACGAGTGGCAAAATCTGCCCCGTATAGCTCGACGGCAGCGGTGAGAACGGGCCTGCCATCCGGATGACGGCAAGAGCAGCGCCGTCGATATACGGATTTCCCGAACTCTGCACGATACCCATTTCGATGATCCGGCCACTTCGATTGACCACAAACCCGACGACGATATGCGCGTGAGGCGCACCATCGGCGAGACGGTTTGCCGCGCGTGCGATACGCGCATTCGTGCGCTGCTTCCATGCCTGCATGGCCGGAGACGTAGTCCCCGGATCGGATGCCGGGGAAGACTGTGCTGCAGCCCCAAGGCTTGTTGCGCCTAGCAGAATAATTGCCCCGACGATTTGCAGCAGGGTCCTGTGAAAAGCACCCGTCGCGGCAGTGCGGGCAGACGTCTTCGTGATGAAAAGGGCATGTCGGCCAATGCGAGAGACGAGACGATGAAGGATATGATGAAAATCAAGGTATTATATTACAAATCTTCTCTTTCATGTTTACAACCCTCTGACAACAAGTTCCGTGGCGGCCGCCGTGCGGACTCGTCGCACGCTCGTCGCCTTGATCTGGTCCTACCAGATTGGTAGGGTCAGCCCATGTTTGCTGCGGTCAGTACCGAAACCTCCGACGCTGTTCGGAAAACGCTCGAATTCGTCCGGCACCACCGGCTGTCCAAGGGCGACCGGCTGCCGTCGGAGCGGGATTTGTCGGAGCGGTTCGGGGTCACCCGCGGCTCCGTCCGCGAGGCGCTGGCGGTGCTCGATGCCATGCGCATTACCGAGCGAAAGCCCAAATCGGGCATCTATCTGCGCAACGAGCTGGAAGACAGCGGGCTGGATGCGCTGGTGCTGCAGGCCGATCTCGGCCTGCCATTCGATGCGCAGGTGACGCGCGATGTCACCGAGGCCAGAATTCTTTGCGAGGAACAGGCGTTCCGGCTGGCCTGTCAGCGCCGCACCGACGCCGATCTCGCGAAGCTGGATCAGTTGCTCGACACCTATGCCGCGCTTGTCGCCAATGGCAGCAACCTCGCCGATGAGGATGTCGCATTCCATCTCGCGGTTGTTGCGGCGAGCCAGAACCGCGTGCTGGTGCGCACGCTGACGCCGCTGATGCTGATGAGCACGGGCTGGCGGCGCCGCTATTTCGCCTCCGCGGAGATCCGCCAGCGCTCGCTCATTGATCACCGCGCCTTCGTCGTCGCCATCGAAGCCCGCGACGAAGCGACAGCCACGATGCTGGTGCATCGCCACGTGCAGACCGCAGCCGAAGACGTCCGTGCGCTGGCCGAGCAGGGCGCCACGGACTCTGACAGCAAGGACTGATCGCCACGAACACACGCATCTGACGAGCCGTTCAACAATCCCGACAAACGGGAAGGCTCGGATCGCATACGGCAACGGCCGTCACTTATGGAAACGCAAAAAGAAGGACAGAAAATGCGTATCACGACGACTTCCAGGGCAGCGCCAGCGGCCGCCAGCATCATGGCTGCGTTCGCAGCTGCGATGGCTATGGCAGCGAGCCCGGCGCTGGCGCAGAAGACATACGGCCCCGGCGCCAGCGACACCGAAATCAAGATCGGTAACACCGTGCCCTATAGCGGCCCGGCCTCCGCCTACGGCATTCTCGGCAAGGCCTACGGCGCCTATTTCAAGAAGATCAATGACGAGGGCGGCATCAACGGCCGCAAGATCGTCTTCATCTCCTATGACGATGCCTATTCGCCGCCGAAGACTGTGGAGCAGACGCGCAAGCTGGTCGAGAGCGACGAGGTGATGGCCATCGTCGGCAATGTCGGCACCGCCGCGAATGCCGCGATCCAGAAATACGTCAATGCCAAGAAGACGCCGCAACTCTTCCTGGCGACCGGCGCCACGCGCTGGAACGATCCGAAGCAGTTTCCATGGACCATGGGTTGGCTGCCGAGCTACCACGCCGAGGCTGCGGCCTATGCGAAGTATCTCCTGAAGGAGAAGCCGGGTGCCAAGATCGGCGTGTTCTATCAGAACGACGATTTCGGCAAGGACTATGTCAAGGGATTGAAGGAAGGTCTTGGCGACAAGGCCTCAACGATGATCGTGATGGAGACGAGCTACGAGGTCTCCGAGCCGACCGTCGACTCGCACATCGTCAAGCTGAAGGCCGCGGGCGTCGACACGATCTTCTCTTTCGCCACCGGCAAGTTTGCCGCGCAGTCGATCAAGAAGGTTGCCGAGCTCGGCTGGAAGCCGCTGCACATCGTGCCGAATGCGAGCTCGTCGCTCGGCAGCGTGCTGCGCCCGGCCGGCCTCGATAATGCGCAGGACGTCGTCTCCGCGACCTTCGCCAAGGATCCGACCGATCCACAGTGGAAGGACGATCCGGGCATGCAGAAGTTCTACGCCTATGTCGAGAAATACATTCCGGAAGGGAAGGCGATGGAGAGCACCGTGCTGTCCGGCTACAGCATCGCCCAGACCATGGTCGAGGCGCTGAAACAGTGCGGCGACGATCTCACCCATGAGAACCTGATGAAACAGGCCGCCAACCTCAAGAACGTGCAGCTCGACGGGCTGCTGCCAGGCGTGACCGTCAACACCAGCCCGACCGACTTCTCGCCCATCGACCAGTTCCAGATGATGAGCTTCAAGGGCGAGCGCTGGCAGCGCTTCGGCGAGATCATCAAGGGCGAGACGCCGACCGCAGTGCGGTAGCGCCGAGGGATGACGACGGCAGGCGGCGCCCGGACCGGCACCGCCTGCGTCGAAAGGTTCATTGTCCGTTCATGACGCCTGTATTACGTTTTTATGACATTCCGCAGGGTCCGGTCGCGGTGTGAGCCGGCTGGCCGTTGCCAGACAGGGCAGTTTTCTTGCCGGGTGTTCGCAGGCAAGCCATGCTGCCATCGCCGATCTCAGTCTCTCCGGCGCAAGCCGGCCGCCGCTTCAAGGAGCGATTGGCGGCCGCCTGGCAGTATGTTCGGCAGTGGCCGCTGCGCACGGCGCTGATCGCTGCGATCCATACGCTCGCGATCTATGTGCTCGCCTCGGTCGAATACGGCCCGTTCGCCAACACGCTGGCGCTGTTCACCTGGGCTTTGCTGAATTTTCTGTTCCTCGCACTGTTCAGGCGGCCGGGGGTCAGTGCGGTGCTGTCGCTGCTGCTGGTCACGGCGCTGATCGTGCTGTCGCAGTTCAAGTTCGGCATCACGCAGCTCACGCTGACCTTCCTGGATTTCCTGATCATCGATCGTGACACGATCTCCTTCCTGCATTCGATCTTCCCGCAGCTGCGCACCCATCTGCTGATCGCGGCCGCGGTGGCGCTGCCGATCCTGTGGCTGATCTGGCGCGCCGATCCGTTCCGCCTGCGCCGCCGCAGTGCGCTGGCCTGCGCGGGCGTCTGTATGGTCGGAATCGTCGGTCTGTCCGCGGCCAATCCCGAAAAGCCATGGGAGCCGTTTCAGGGCGTCAATCACATTTCCAATCTGGCGCGTTCGGGTGTGGTCTCGGTCTCGCATCTGACCGCGACCGGCTGGATCGAGGCGGATTCCAAGAGCCTCGTGAGTTCGGCGCAGGCGTCGCCGATGACCACTTGCGAGCCGGGCGTGAAGCGGCCGAATATCGTGATGGTGCTCGACGAGTCGTCATTCGACGTGTCGGCGGCGCCCGGGGTGAAGGTGCCGGCGGGCTATCATGATTATTTCAAGTCTGCCGATGGCCAGCAGCGCGCGCTGATTACCGAATCCAGCGGCGGGCCGACCTGGTACACCGAGTTCAACATCTTCACCGGACTGTCGGCGCGCTCGTTCGGTGCGCTGAAATTCTATGTGACGCGGATCGCCGCCGGGAAGATCTCGCGCGGCCTGCCGCAGGCGCTGCAGCGCTGCGGCTACAAGACCTTCTCGCTCTATCCGACCTACGGCAATTTCCTCAGCGCCCGCAGCTTCCAGGAGGGCGCGGGCATCGATGGCTTCATCGACATGGCGGCGATGGGCGTCAGCGAGGACATGCAACCCGACAGGTTCTATTTCGATCAGGCCAGGGACCTCATCGCGCGCGAGAGCAAGACCGACCAGCCGGTCTTCGTGTTGGTCTATCTCACTGCCAATCATTTTCCGTGGACCTCGATTTATCGCGACGACCTGACGCCGGCCGGCTGGCAGGCACCGGGCAACACCTCGGAAGTGGACGAATATATCCGCCGCCAGGCCATGACGGCTGCGGACTACAAGGCCTTCGTCGCGCAGCTGCAGAAGGACCATCCGACCGAGCCGTTCCTGCTGGTGCGGTTCGGCGACCATCAGCCCGCGATCGCGCAGAAGCTGCTGGAGCCCGAACTGCCGCAGCCGAAGCGCGCCGACCGGATCATGACGCATGATATCCGTTATTATGCGACCTATTACGCCATCGACGCGCTGAACTACCGCCCCGAACTGGCATCGGCGCTGCCGGTGCTGGATGCCGCCTATCTGCCGTTGATGGTGCAAGAAGCCGCGCGGGTGCCGCTCGATCCGTCCTTCGTCGAGCAGAAGAAGATCATGCTTCGCTGTAAGGGTGTGTTCTATGGCTGCAAGGGCGGCGATGAAGCCAGCCGGTTCAATCGCTGGCTGATCGATGCGGGGCTGATCAAGGATCTATGAGTTGGCCGGGGCTGCAACGGGTGAGGACGGAGCCTACCGGTTCCGTCGATCCCGTTCGAGCCAAGTTCATTGCTCGTTCATGACGATTACATTACAAATTAATGACATATCGCAGTTTCCGGCTGCGACATGCGCCCTCTGGCCGTCGCCAGCCCAGGCCCGAGGCCTCGCCGGTGGTGTTGCGTGCCGCCATGGCGCCTCCGCTCAATCCAGTACCCAGCGTCTCGCCAACCGCTGTTGCCGCGCCGACCAGCGTGTGGCGGCTGCTGGCCGTGGCTGCGCCGCATTTCGGCGCGCTGCTGGTGATGGTCCAGACCGAGACCGATCTGGTGGGCCGGATCGGCTTCGTGCTGGCCTGGGCGATCCTCAATTGCTTCTGGATTGCGCTCTTGCGCCGCCCCGCGCTGTCGGGGGCGCTGTCGCTGACCTTGGTCGTCATCTTGGTGCTGCTGTCGCGGCTGAAGCACGACGTGGTCCAGATGACCGCGAACTTCGTCGACCTGATGGTGATCGACCGCGACACCGCGGCTTTCCTGTTCACGATCTTTCCGAACCTGCGCTGGTCCGCCATTGGCGCCGCCGTCGTGGTGGTGCCACTGATGTATGCGCTGTGGTGGCTCGATCCGTTCCGCATCCGACGGCTGCCGGCGCTGGCCGCGCTGATGGCTGGCCTTGCAGGATTGACCGGCTACGCACTGACCTGGCCCGATGAAGCCTGGCGCGGCTATTATGACGACGGCTATCTGTCGAAATTCGCGCGCTCCGGTGTCACCGCCGTGTCCGATTTCAGCAGCTACGGTTTCATGGAATCCGACGCGGTCATCACCGAGCGGCTGAAGTTGCCGCTGGAGGATTCCTGCCATCCGTCGGGACGTCGTCCGCACATCATCATGGTGCATGACGAGTCGTCCTTCGACATCCGTCAGGCCGCCGGCGTGAAGACGCCGAAGGGCTATGGCAGCCACTTCAATTCATGGGACGGCAAGGCGCGCAAATTTCTCGCCGAGAGCAATGGCGGACCGAGCTGGTTCACCGAATACAACGTGCTGGCCGGGCTGTCGTCGCGCTCGTTCGGGCCGTTCTCCTATTTTGTCACGCGGATCGCTTCGGGCCGCGTCGAGCGCGGATTGCCCCTGGCGCTGCGCCGCTGCGGCTATAGCACCATCTCGCTCTATCCGGCCTTCGGCGCCTTCATGAGCGCTCGCAGCTTCCAGACCACCACTGGCGTCGAGCGCTTCTATGACGCCAAGGATCTCGGCGCCAAGGGCGTCGAGCCCGACAGCTTTTTCTACGATTCAGCGGCGCGCCTGATGGCCGAGCAGCCGCCGACCAATCCGCTGTTCATGTTCGTCTACCTCGCCGCTAATCACTTTCCGTGGGAAACCAAGTTTCGCCCCGACATGACGCCGGGCTGGCGTGCGCCCGGCAATGTGCCGGTGGTCGATGAATATCTGCGCCGGCAAGCGATGAGCGTCGATCACTATGGCGCGTTCGTCGCGAAGCTGAAGAAGCAGTTTCCAGCGCAGCCGTTTCTGATCGTACGCTATGGCGATCATCAGCCGGAATTCGCGCCGGGCATTCTCGATCCCAACATGGATGAAGCGAGCCTCGGCAAGAAGCTGCAGAGCTACGACCCGCGCTATTACGCGACCTACTATGCCATCGACGCGATCAACTTCGAGCCGGTGAAGAGCGCAACGGTGATGGACACGATCGACGGGCCGTATCTGCCGCTGGTCATCCAGGAAGCTGCAGGCATTCCGCTGGACCCGTCCTTCGAGGAGCAAAAGAAGATCATGCTTCGCTGCAAGGGACTGTTTTACGCCTGCAAGGACGGCGCGGAAGCGCGGCGATTCAATAGGCTGCTGATCGATGCGGGGATGATCAAGAATTTGTAGTCGCTCTTTCTTCCTCTCTCTCGCCTAGCGAAGCTTCGCACGGGGGAGAGGGGAAGAGAAGTCTCACTTCTTCCCGATCTTCTCCCACATCCACTTCGCCACGCTCTCCGGCGAACTCGTCGCATCATTCCCGGCGGCGCGCAGGTTCGCCTCGCGCATCGAGGTCAGATCGATCTTCCCGAGCAGCGGCTGCAACGCACTGCGCAGCCTCTCGTCATCCGCGCGTTTCGGCGCCAGCAGCATGATCGCGTCATAGGGCGGGATGGCGTGTTTGGGATCGTCCAGCACCACGAGATCGTATTTCGCGATCAGCCCGTCGCTGGTGTAGCCGGCGATGACGTCGACCTCACCGGAGGCCACGGCGGCATACATGAAATCCGGCTGCATCGTGCGCTGGGTCTTGAACGACAGGCCATAGGCCGTTTTCAGTCCCGCCCATTCCGGCCGCGAAAAGAACTCGTAATCGCCGGCAATGGTCATGGTGCCGCTCAGCGCCGCGAGATCGGCCGCGGTCTTGATGCCAAGCGCCTGCGCTTTCGTACGCGGCATTACCAGCGCATAGGCATTGGCGAAACCGAGTTCGCCGAACAGGGTGATGTTGGCTTTCGCCAGCGTGGCTTTCAGTTCGGCGAGCAACTGTTCTCGCGGCAGGATCTCGGTGCGATGGAACTGGTTGGCCCACAGCGTGCCTGAATAGTCCACGTAGACATCGATATCGCCGGAGGCCAGCGCATCGTAGATCACGCTGGAGCCGAGACCCTGCCGCGTCGTGGCGGGCAGGCCGGCCGCCTGCAGGCGCTGCGACATCAGCGCGGCCAGCACATATTGTTCGGTGAAGGTCTTGGCGCCGACCACGATACGCGTGCTGGAGCGGGCGAATGACGGCGCGAGTGTGACGATCACCAGCGCCGCGATACCGAGCACGCCGATGGCGGTGCGGATACGACAGCGCAGGCGGATGCCGGTCTCGATCAGCGCCAGCAATTGATCGACGGCCAATGCCAGCACTGCTGCGGCGACGCAGCCGAAGATCACCAGAACCCAGTTCTGCGTCTGCAAGCCTGCAAAGATGTAGTTGCCGAGCGAAGTCTGGCCGATCGGTGTTGATAGCGTCGCGGTGCCGATGACCCAGACGGCGGAAGTGCGGATACCGGCCATCATCACGGGCAATGCCAGCGGCAGTTCGACCATGGTCAGCGATTGCCGCGGTGTCATGCCGACGCCCTGCGCGGCTTCGGTCAGCGCGGGATCGACGCCGTTCAGGCCGGTGATGGTGTTACGCAGCACCGGCAGCATCGAATACAGCGCCAGCGCCAGCACCGCGGGGAGGAAGCCGAAGGCCGAGAAGCCGACGCCGAGATATTGCAGCGACAGCGCTGCGAGCGCCAGCAGCAGTGGATAGAACAGTGCCAGCAGCGCCAATCCGGGCACTGTCTGCACGATGCTGGCCACACCGAGCAGCGCGCCGCGCATCACTGGCCGGTGCCGCGCGATGATGGCCAGCGGTAGGCTGATGATGAGGCCGAGCGCCAGCGCTGCAAGGCTGACGCGCACGTGGCTACCGAGATAATCCGGCAGATGCCCGAGCGCGTCGCTCCAGCGCGGATCGGTGAACAGGCTCATGTCGCGCCGCCTTGGGGCGCCGCACCATCCTTCGGCTGCAGTATCTGAAGTCGTTCCGCTTGCCGGCGCGGTGTGCCCAGCAACTCGCCGACATATGGATCGGTGCTTTCGGACAACTCAGTGGGCGTGCCCTCCGCGAGCAGTTTGCCGGAGCGCATCACCGCGATCCGGTCCGCGAGCAGGATCGCCTCCGTCATGTCATGGGTGATCATGATGGTGGTGAGGCCCAGGCTGCGATGCAGCGCGCGGTAGTCGTCGCCGAGCGCATCGCGGGTCAGCGGGTCGAGTGCGCCAAAAGGCTCGTCCATCAGCATGATGCGCGGCTTCGCAGCCAGCGCCCGTGCGACGCCGACGCGCTGGCGCTGACCGCCGGAGAGTTCATGTGGGAAGCGGTCGCGATGCTGTGTGCGGTCGAGGCGCACGAGATCGAGCAATTCGTCGACGCGTGCGGCGATCTCCTTGGGCGGCGTGCCAAGCAGTTTGGGCGTGATGCCGATATTGTCGGCGATGCTCATATGCGGAAACAACCCGCCGCTCTGGAACACATAGCCGATGCGCCGGCGCAGTTCGATGGGATCGACCTGCGCGACGTCCTCGCCGGCGATGGTGATATTGCCGCTGTCCGGCGCGATCAGCCGGTTGGCCAGTCGCATCAGTGTGGTCTTGCCGGAGCCGGAGCCGCCGACCACCGCGAGGAACTCGCCCTCGGCAGTATCGAGCGAAACGTCATCGACGGCTTTGATGGCCCCGCCGTCGAAGCTCTTGCTGACATGCTGGAAGGCGATCAGGGGGGCAGCGGAGGTCATGTCCCGGACTATCACAGCCGTGGCAACCCACCAACCCGGCCCAGACGTTGAATTGTCTGCCCTGCAGCGCTAAGCCAGTCCCGGAACAAAAACACTTTGGGGAACGCGCGTGCAGGCAGGTGGGGCCGCGGCATCGATGGCGGTGGCGCTTGATGACGCGACAGTGGCATTCGGCATCGCCGACAATCGCGTCTATACGGCGGTGGAGAAGGCGACGCTCCGGGTCGCGGATGGCGAGTTCGTTGCCATCGTCGGGCCAACCGGCTGTGGCAAATCTACACTGCTCAATGTCGCTGCCGGTCTGCTGACGCCAGCCTCCGGTGCTGTCCGGATCTTCGGGCAGCCGCTGGATGGATTGAACGCGCAGGCCGGCTATCTGTTTCAGGCCGACGCCCTGTTTCCCTGGAAGACTGCGCTAGACAATGTCGCCATTGGGCTGGAGATCGCGGGCATAGCACGCGACGAGGCGCTGGCGCGTGCGCAGGAGTGGTTGACCTCGGTCGGGCTCGGTGCCTTCGCGGGGCGCTACCCGCATATGCTGTCGGGTGGCCAGCGCAAGCGCGTCGGTCTTGCGCAGGTGCTGATCCGCAATCCGAAAATCCTGCTGATGGACGAGCCGTTCGGGCCGCTTGACGCACAGACCCGGCAGGTGATGGGCAACCTGCTGCTGGATCTGTGGAGCAGGGATCGCAAGGCAGTTCTGTTCGTCACCCACGATCTCGAAGAAGCGATCGCGCTGGCCGATCGCGTCGTCATCATGTCGGCGGGGCCGGGCTCGCGCATCATCGGCGACTGGAAGGTGCCGCTGCCGCGGCCACGCGATATTTTCGAAGTGCGGCTCGACAAGGAATTTCACGCGCTTCATCGCGAGATCTGGAGCGTGCTGAAGGACGAAGTGATGAAGGGCTATGCGCAATCGGCGCAGGCGGTGGGCTGATGATCGACATACTGCAAAATTTTGATGCCCCACGCTCCGCGCTGTGTGCTCTCTCCCCCCTTGCGGGGGAGGGCCGGGGTGGGGGGTCTACAAGCGACGTCGCTCGTGGCACCCCCACCCCCGACCCCTCCCCGCCTAGCGAAGCTTCGCTTCGCACGGGGGGAGGGGAGAAGATCGGAGCCGCGTCATGACGCGTCCCGTGCTGCTGCTGTGTCAGGTGCTGGTTGCCGTGGTCGTCATCGGGCTGTGGCATGTGTTCACCACCGTGCCGGTGTTCGGCCGCATCCTGCTGCCACCGTTTTTCTTCTCCAACCCCTGGGATGTCGGCAGCCAGATCTATAGCTGGTTCGCGTCAGGCATTATCTGGAAGCATCTCGGAATCACGCTGCTGGAATCCGTGCTGGCCTTTGTCATCGGCTCCACACTGGGCGTGTTGATCGGCTTCTGGTTCGCGCGCCAGCCGCGCCTCGCCGCGATTTTCGATCCCTATGTGAAGATGGCCAATGCGCTGCCGCGCGTGGTGCTGGCGCCGATCTTCGCGCTGTGGCTCGGGCTTGGCATCTGGTCGAAAGTGGCGCTCGGCGTCACGCTGGTGTTCTTCATCGTATTCTTCAACGTCTATCAGGGCGTCAAGGAAGTCTCGCCGACAGTGCTCGCCAATGGCCGCATGCTGGGTATGAGCGAGCGGCAGTTGATGCGCCATGTGTTCTGGCCGTCAGCGCTGTCATGGATGTTTTCTTCGCTGCACACCGCAGTGGGCTTTGCCGTGGTCGGTGCGGTGGTCGGCGAATATCTCGGCTCGGCGGCGGGGCTGGGTTACGTGATCCAGCAGGCGGAAGGCACATTCGATGTGGCCGGCGTGTTCGCGGGGATGTTCGTGCTGTCGGCGTTTGTCATTGCCATCGATATTCTGGTGACGATGGTCGAGAAACGCTTGCTGGTGTGGAAGCCGGTGGCGAGCGAAGGGCGGAGCTAGGTTGCCCCACGCTGTCATTCCGGGGCGCGCCCTTGCGCGAACCTCAGCCATTCCAATTGGAATGGCGGGGAATCCCGGCATGTTCATCGCGTCTCACGCCCGGCATCGAGAGGTGATGAACACATCCGGATTCCGGGTCTGCGCTTTGTCCGGCTCTGCCGGACGACGCGCATCCCGGAATGACGAGTTTGACGTGGCTTGTTACGGCAGCGGCTTGGTGTCGTCCGGCGCCTGCGGCGGGGTTTTGATGGCGATGGCGCGGAACGGCTTGCCGTCCGGCTTGGTGCCGCCATGGGGCGTGCCCTTGGGGATGATGATGAGGTCGCCGGCCTTGACCTGAACTTCCTTGTCGCCCAGCCACACGGTACCGGTGCCTTCTAGGATGTATTGGATCTCATTGGTGTTCGGATGCATATGCTTCACCACATTGCCGTCCTGCACCGAGATAGTGGCACCGTCGGCCTGCATGAACATCTTGGAGCGGAAGCCGGTGGGCGAGGCTGGGCCGAGTGCGTCGCCGACGAGTTCGGGGACGTGGATGACCTGGGCGGTGATGTTTTCCGCAGCCTGTGCCGGCGTGATGCCCTCGGGCACGAGATGTGTGATGAGGCAGCCAGCAGCGAAAGCGGCCGTGATGGAGAGTGTTGCGGTGATGCGCTTCATGAACGTTCCCCCTGGATGACAATGATTTGCCGCGCGGATGCTATGTCGCGGAATGTGCGTTGACCAGTGCCGGCTTTCCAACCGGCAGAGGCTCATCTATCCTCCGCGCCGCAAGCAGCGGAGGAAACGATGACAACAAACATAAAAACCGGCTTGAGCCGTTTATTCCTTGCACGTCTTTTCCTTGCGGGTCTGTTCGCACTGTTTTTCGTTCATCCCGCTGCAGCGCAAACCAAGGTGACCATCGCCATCGGTGGTGGGGCGTGCCTGTGTTATCTGCCGACGGTGCTGGCCAAGCAGCTCGGCGAATATGAGAAGGCGGGCCTCGCCGTCGAACTGGTCGATCTCAAGGGCGGCTCCGATGCGCTGAAGGCCGTGCTCGGCGGCAGCGCCGATGTGGTCTCCGGCTATTTCGATCATTGCGTGAACCTCGCCGCCAAGAAGCAGGAGCTGCAGTCCTTCGTGGTCTATGATCGCTATCCTGGGTTGGTGCTGGTGGTATCGCCGAAGCACACCGGCAAGATCACGTCGATCAAGGATCTCGCCGGCAAGAAAGTCGGCGTCAGCGCGCCGGGCTCGTCGACGGACTTCTTCCTGAAGTATCAGCTCAAGAAGAACGGTCTCGATCCGGCGGGCACGTCGGTGATCGGCGTCGGCCTCGGCGCGACCGCGGTGGCGGCGATGGAGCAGGGCCAGATCGAAGCCGCCGTGATGCTCGATCCTGCCGTCACCGTGCTGCAGGGCAGCCACAAAGACCTCACGATTCTCAGCGATACCCGGACGCAGAAGGACACGCTGGCGGTGTTCTCCGGCGAATATCCCGGCGGGGCGCTGTATTCGACGACGGCCTGGGTCAAGGGCCATGAGAAGGAAGTACAGGGGCTGACCAACGCGATCATGAATACGCTGAAATGGATCCACAGCCATACGCCGGAAGAGATCATGGCGAAAATGCCCGAAGGCATTGTCGGCAAGGACAAGGAGCTCTATCTCGCGGCGCTGAAGAACACGCTCCCGATGTATTCGGAGACGGGGCTGATGGACCCGAAGGGCGCCGCCGCCGTGCTCGCCGTGTTCAGCGAGGGCTCGCCCGAAGTGGCGAAGGCCAATATCGATGTCAGCAAGACCTACACCAATAAATATGTCGAGCAGTTCGCCAAGACGATGGGGACGAATGCGAAGTAGGTTCTGCGCATGATGACGCCGGTCATTCACCGCGTCACGCAACTCGACCTCACACGCAGCGATTGGCAGTGGCCGTTCGCGCGTGAGCGACGGGACGAGATCGACGCTCACTTTGCCCTGAAGCGCGCCGAGAAGCCGCAACTGTTCAATGGGCGCGTGTTGCTCGCGCGCAATGCGCAGTTCACCGGCGACCAGTTTCGCGCGGAGTATTTCGAGACCGATTTTGCGAGCTTTCTGGCATGGCGGGATTGGCGCTGTCCCGATCCGGATGTGTTCAACGGCTTTGGCATGGGCGCGTTGCGTGCCAGTGACGGCGCCTTCGTGCTCGGCGAGATGGGGCAGCATACATCCAATGCCGGACGCATCTATTTTGCAGCGGGTACGCCTGATCTGGACGATCTGCGCGGCGACGTGGTCGATATTGCCGGCAGTGTGACCCGTGAAGTCGAGGAAGAGCTCGGCCTCACAGAAGCCGATTACCGGGCCGATGCTGGCTGGTCTTGCGTCGTGACGGATTTCTCGGTGGCGATGATGCGTCTTCTCGATGCGGATCAGCCGGGTGAGACGCTGCGCAGCATCATCGAGGCCAATCTTGCCGGTCAGGCCACTCCGGAGCTCAGCGGAATTCATCTGGTGCGCAGCGAAGCCGACTTCACCCCGTCGATGCCGCTGTTTGTGACAGCGTTTATGACAGCGCAACTGACGCCAGCGGCGTGATCTGCTGGTATTGCCGGGATCGGCGCGCTACGCTTACAATCCCCGTGTCCGGAGTTGCCGATCCCATGTCTGCCAAGCCAGTTGTGTCCGCGTTGAAGTCCTATATCGAGCCGTATCGGGTCGACGGTTCGAAAGCTTTCCACCTCAAGGCGCATGACACCAATGGCAGCGGCGGACTGCACAAGGAAACCGGCAAGAAGATCATCGAGGCCAACCGCCGCCGGCTGCAGGAATTGCAGGAAAAGCTCTATGCGCAGGACCGCTGGTCGCTGCTGCTGATCTTCCAGGGCATGGATGCCGCCGGCAAGGATAGCGCCATCGAGAGCGTGTTCGACGGCATCAATCCGCAGGGCTGCGAGGTGCATTCGTTCAAGACGCCGTCGTCGAACGAACTCGATCACGATTTCATGTGGCGCCACACCATCGCGCTGCCACAGCGCGGCCGCATCGGCATCTTCAATCGCTCCTATTACGAGGAATGTCTTGTCGTCCGTGTGCATCCGGACATTCTTGCCAAGCAGAAAATTCCGCCGGAGCTGGTGACGAAGGATATCTGGCGCGAGCGCTTCGATGATATCACCGCCTTCGAGAAATACCTCGCGCGCAACGGCACCGTGGTGCTGAAATTCTTTCTCAACGTCTCCAAGGAAGAGCAGCGCGAGCGCTTCCTCGATCGTCTCGAGCAGCCGGCCAAGAACTGGAAGTTCTCATCGGCCGATATCGCCGAGCGCGCGTTGTGGGACAAGTATCAGGAGGCCTATGAGGACCTGATCAAGCATACGTCCTGCGAGGAGGCGCCGTGGCATGTGGTGCCGGCGGATCGCAAATGGTTCTCACGCGTGGTGATCGGCTCGGCCATCGTCAACGCGCTGGAGAAGCTGGACCTGCACTTCCCGACCGTGGATGGCGAGGCGAAGAAGGACTTTACGCTGATCCGCGAGGCGCTGGAGAAGGAAGGGCCGCCGCGGGAACGCGAGCCGGTCGTGAAGAAGAAAGTGGCGAAGAAGGCCAAGAAGAAAGTGGCGAAGGCGTAGTTCTTCGTCATTCCGGGGCGGAAGACAGCGGCGAAGCCGCTGGATTGCGAACCCGGAATCCCGGCATGGAGGTCACCTCTCTGCCGCCCGGGATTTAGCAGTGTTGAACACGTCGGGATTCCGGGTTCGGCCCCGTCGCCTGCGGCGCCGGTCCCGCCCCGGAATGACAGTGTGTAACGCCTAACTCAACTTCAATTCCTTCAGCACCTCTGCCACCTTGTCCTGTGCAGCGTGTGGTAATGGCAGCACCGGGCGTGGCGGCTGCGCATCGGTGATCCCCATCTGCTCGGCTGCCGCATACATCACGCGCAGGCTGGAAAACTGCTTGAACAGATCCCACAGCGGTTGCATCGCGTTGTTGAGGCGGCGCGCTTCGTCGGCATTGCCGGCCTGCGCCGCGCGGGTGATGGCCAGACAACTCTTTGGAAACAGGCCCGCCGCCACGCAATACCAGGCATCGCCGCCGGCCAGCAGTGTTTCCATCGAATTCCAGTCACCGGCATAGCCGACGGAGAAGCCTGATGGCACGGCGGCACGCATCTGCTTCAGGTGATCTGCGGCGAGGCTGGCTTCGGGGGAGGTGCCTTTCACCGCGACGACGCCGGGAATACGTGCGATGCGGCCGGTGAGGTCGGGCGTGAACTTGAAATGCGTGGTGGCGAAATTGTCGTAGATCACGATCGGCAGTTTGCTCGTCTCGGCAACCGTCCTGAAGTGCTCGAACACCTCGTCCTCGGTGAGCGGCGTGTAGGACACCGGCGCGAGCAGGCCTGCGGCAGCGCCTGCCGCCTTGGCGTCGCGCGCAAGGTTGATCGTCTCGTCGGTACGCAGCGCGCCGATACCGACCAGCACGGGGACGCGTCCATTGACCTCGGCGATGGCCGCGTCAGTGGCGCGCCGGCGCTCGTCACGGCTGAGAAACGGATACGACCCGGTGCTGCCCAGGAGGCCAATGGAATCCACTTTGGCGGCCGTCAGCGGCGCCACCAGCCGCTGTAGCGCGGGCGTATCGACCCTGCCATTCGTATTCATCGGCGTGATCGGGAAAGCGGATAATCCCCTAGCGAAAGTCATCGTCCTGTCCTCACAATTGCCGTTCGGTCTTAGGGCAAATGGACGGCTGCGAAAACGTCCAGTTGGCGATGTTCTGGCTAGGCCAGTCGGCCACGCGCCCGAGCTTCTCCCAGCAGGATTTAGGTCAGCCTTCCTGACCCTCTTAGCCGTTGCAGGCCCCCGCATTTGTCGTCTAGAACGACCTCAGGCTCCGGTCGGCAACGAACCATCAATGGTTTTGGCCGAGGATGTGGGCCTGAAGGTGTGGCAATGCTGATTCGCAGCGACATGGTTGGAGTTTCCGGGGGAGTGGCTGTTGCCGCTGGTCCCGACGCGATTCCGGCTGTGCTGCTGTCCAACCTCCTTCTCGGCGGGCTGCTTCTGCTTATCTGCCCCTGAGCGCCGTCTGGGCCGTTTGGCCTGGGTACTCAGGGGATCATGACATTCAGAACCATCAGCTCCCTCTGGCGCCCAGACAGGTGCGCCCCGACCTAAGGAATATCTCATGACTTCGACAACCCCGTCCGTTCAGGACAAGTCCGACAAGGACCGCGTCATCATTTTCGACACCACCTTGCGCGACGGCGAGCAGTGCCCCGGCGCCACCATGACCTTCGAGGAAAAACTGGAGATCGCCGCGATGCTCGACACCATGGGTGTCGACGTCATCGAGGCCGGCTTCCCGATCGCTTCCGACGGCGACTTCGAAGCCGTCAACGAGATCGCCAAGCGCACCAAGAATGCCGTGGTCTGCGGCCTGTCCCGCGCCGGCCAGAAGGATATCGACCGCTGCGCCGAGGCGATCCGCCCGGCCAAGCGCGGCCGCATCCATTCCTTCCTGTCCACCTCGCCGGTGCATATGAAGTACAAGCTGCAGATGGAGCCCGACGCCGTCCACGATCTGGTGATCTCGTCGGTGACGCGCGCACGCAACCACACCGATGACGTCGAATGGTCGTCGGAGGACGGCACCCGCACCGAATTCGACTTCCTGTGCCGCTGCGTCGAGTCGGCGATCAAGGCCGGTGCGACCACCATCAACATCCCCGACACCGTCGGCTATTCGGTGCCCGAGGAATATTACGACCTGTTCAAGCGCGTGCGCGAGAACGTGCCGAATTCCGACAAGGCGATCTTCTCGGTGCACTGCCACAACGACCTCGGCATGGCCGTCGCCAATTCGATGGCCGGCATCCGCGGCGGCGCGCGGCAGATCGAATGCACCATCAATGGCATCGGCGAGCGTGCCGGCAATGCTGCGCTGGAAGAAATTGTGATGGCGATGAAGGTGCGCAATGACAAATTGCCGTACTGGAACAACATCGACACCACCATGCTGATGCGGGCGTCGAAGGAAGTCTCGGCTGCGACCTCGTTCCCGGTGCAGTACAACAAGGCGATCGTCGGGCGTAATGCCTTCGCCCATGAGAGCGGCATCCATCAGGACGGCATGCTGAAGAACGCGCAGACCTACGAGATCATGCTGCCGGAGACGGTGGGCGTGAAGCAGACCTCGCTGGTGATGGGCAAGCATTCCGGCCGCCATGCCTTCATCCACAAGCTGGAGGAGATGGGCTACAAGCTGGGCCAGAACCAGCTGGAAGACGCCTTCGTGCGCTTCAAGGCCCTGGCCGATCGCAAGAAGGACATCTACGACGAGGATCTGGAAGCGCTGGTCGATCAGGAAATGACCGCCGCCCATGATCGCATCAAGCTGGTGTCGCTGACTGTCATCGCTGGCACCCATGGTCCGCAGCGCGCGACCATGAAGCTGAACGTCGATGGCGTGGTGAAGATCGAGGAGGCCGAGGGCAATGGTCCGGTCGATGCGGTGTTCAACTGCATCAAGGCGCTGGTGCCGCACGAGGCCAAGCTGGAACTGTATCAGGTCCACGCCGTCACCGAAGGCACCGACGCGCAGGCGGAAGTGTCGGTGCGTCTTGCCCATGAAGGCCGATCGATGACCTCGCGTGCGGCCGATCCGGACACGCTGGTCGCTTCGGCCAAGGCCTATCTCGGCGGGTTGAACAAGATCGTCATGAAGCGCGCGCGCGACATGCCGGCGCCGGTTGCTGCCGCGAGTTGATCTCGGGTAACCTCTCCCCGCTCTGCGCGGGGAGAGGTCGCGCGCTCTTGCGCGCGGGTGAGGGGCGGTTGGTCGGCCTCTCATCCTTCACTTGCTAACGGGTCGCACCCGCACGATTCCCCACGCTGTAGGCCATTGCCTCGCCCCTCACCCCTGCTCCCTCTCCCCGTGCAGAACGGGGAGAGGGAGCAGGCGCGCCGCGTTTTGCGTTGCAGCATCGATTTCATGTTGTACCCCTGCGAAGGGGCAATGGCGTTTGCGCATTGATCTCTGTATTGCTGCAACTGGCATACAAGCGGGAGCCGCTCAATGAGCTCCCACGTCATACGGGAGAAACACATGCGCAAATTGATTTTCGCAGCAGCATCGGTTGCCGCGCTTGCATTGATCGGACCGGCCGCCGCGCAGGCGCCTATCATCATCAAATTCAGCCATGTCGTCGCGCCGAACACGCCGAAGGGCCTCGCTGCGGAGAAGTTCAAGGAACTCGCCGAGAAATACACCGACGGCAAGGTCAAGGTCGAAGTCTATCCGAACTCGCAGCTCTACAAGGACAAGGAAGAACTCGAAGCGCTGCAGCTCGGCGCGGTACAAATGCTGGCGCCGTCGAACTCGAAGTTCGGGCCGATCGGCGTCAAGGAGTTCGAGGTTTTCGATCTCCCCTACATCCTTCCGGACCTCGCCACCCTGCGCAAGGTTACTGACGGCCCGCTTGGCGCGCGGCTGCTCAAGCTGCTGGATTCCAAAGGCATGACCGGCCTTGCCTATTGGGACAACGGCTTCAAGCAGATGACCGCGAACAAGAAGTTGCTCACTCCCGCGGACTACAAAGGCATGAAATTCCGCATTCAGTCGTCAAAGGTGCTGGAAGCTCAATTCCGTACGCTTGGCGCGATTCCGCAGGTGATGGCGTTCTCGGAAGTGTACCAGGCGCTGCAGACGGGCGTGGTCGATGGTCAGGAGAATACGCCGTCGAACATCTACACCCAGAAAATGCATGAGGTGCAGAAGTACACTACGCTGACCAACCACGGTTACATCGGTTACGTTGTGGTGGTGAACAAGAAATTCTGGGATGGCATTCCGGCGGATACTCGCGGCCTTCTGGAAAAGGCCATGAAGGAAGCCACCGCCTATGGCAACGGCCAGTCGGCGAAGGAAAACGACGACGCACTCGCCGAGATGAAGAAGAGCGGCAAGACCGAATTTGTTACACTGACGCCGGAGCAGGATGCCGGCATGCGCAAGGCGGTGGAGTCGGTTTATACCGATGTGGCAGGCCGGGTAGGCAAGCCACTGATCGACGAATTTCTCAAGGAAACGCGCGGCGCCACCAACTAGGATTGACGATGTGAGCTTCCGCGCCCTCGGGTGCGGAAGCCACTGACGCCCCGGGGGCCGCAGTTGCCTGACTGCGGAATGGGGTTAGCGCAAGGTCACGCCGCGATCAGATCAATTGCCGGTTGACCCGCACTGGGGGACTAAATGTTTCTTCGCATCCTCGATCGGCTTGAGGAACTGCTGATCATGACATTGATCGCGGCCGCGACCGTGATCATTTTCATTGCAGTGGCACATCGCTACCTCGTCGGCATCCCGTTCTTCTATCCGTTTTTGTTCCCGATCCACCTGTCGTGGGCGCAGGAGCTGTGCATCTTGATGTTCGTGTGGATGGCGAAGTTCGGCGCCGCCTACGGCGTGCGGACCGGCATCCATGTCGGCGTCGATGTGTTGGTGAACCAACTCGACCCGCCCTGGCGCAAGACGGTGGTGATGTTCGGTCTGCTCTGCGGCGCGCTCTTCACATTTGTGGTCGGGAGCATGGGCGCGAAATTCGTCTACGGGCTGATGTACACCGATCAGGTAACGCCCGATCTCGAACTGCCGAGCTGGATCATCTATCTCTGCGTTCCGCTCGGCTCCTATCTGATGTGCTTCCGCTTCCTGCAGGTTGCTCGCAAGTTCTGGCGCACCGGCGAACTCCCACATCATGACGAGACCGACGTGGAGGGGATCGATCCCGAAGCCGCCGCCGCCAGCGCCGCGAGGATCATCCGATGATCGCTGCCATTATTTTCGGACTGCTTGTTGTGCTGATGCTGACGGGCATGCCGATCTCGATCGCGCTCGGTCTCACGGTGCTGACGTTCCTGTTTTTCATGACCAACGTGCCGATCGAATCCGTCGCGCTGAAGCTGTTTACCGGCATTGAGAAGTTCGAGATCATGGCGATCCCGTTCTTCATCCTGGCCGGCAATTTCCTCACCCATGGCGGGGTCGCCCGGCGAATGATAGAATTCGCACGAACAATGATCGGCCATTGGGCCGGTGGACTGGGTATCGCAGCCACGATGGCCGCCGCGCTGTTTTCAGCGGTGTCGGGGTCTTCGCCGGCAACCGTGGTGGCGATCGGCTCGATCATGCTGCCGGCCATGCTGTCGGTCGGTTACCCGAAGCGCTTTGCCGCGGGCGTCATCGTCACCGGCGGCGCGCTCGGCAACCTGATTCCGCCTTCGATCATCATGGTGATCTACGCAGTATCGACCAGCGGCGCGGTTTACTTCGGCCCCGCCGGCGAGAAGGTCTCTTCCGCCTCGGTCGGACAATTGTTCATGGCCGGAATGGTACCGGGTGTGATCCTGGCCATCATGCTCTCCGCCACGACCTGGTATCGCGCGTGGAAGAACAACTATCCGCGCATACCGAAGGCAACCTGGGCCGAGAGCTGGCACGCCTTTCGGGAATCAGCCTGGGGCATTTCGCTGATCGTTATCGTGTTGGGAGGCATCTATCTCGGCTGGTTCACGCCGACGGAAGCCGCCGCCATGAGCGCCGTCTATGCGTTCCTGATCGAGATGTTCATCTACAAGGACATGAAATGGAAGGACGTGCCCAAGGTTCTTCTGATCTCGGCCAGCATGAGCGCGATGATCCTCTACATCGTCACCAACGCGGTGCTGTTCTCGTTCCTGATGACCAGCGAGCAGATCCCGCAGGCGATGTCGAACTGGATCACGAACAGCGGCATCAACTGGATCACGTTCCTGCTGGTGGTGAACCTGCTGCTGCTGCTCGCCGGCAATGTGATGGAGCCGTCCTCGATCGTTCTGATCATGGCGCCGATCCTTTATCCGATCGCAGTCAAGCTCGGCATTCATCCGGTGCACTTCGGCATCATCATCGTGGTCAATATGGAAATCGGCATGTGTCATCCGCCGGTGGGACTCAATCTCTACGTCGCCTCCGGTATCGCGAAGATGGGGATCACCGAACTCTCCATTGCCGTGCTGCCGTGGCTGATCACGCTGCTGATCTTCCTCGGCCTCATCACCTACATTCCGGAACTCTCGCTATGGCTGCCGCGATTGCTCGGGATGCTGTGACAAAAGAATTCTGTCGTGCGTTCCATCGTGAATGCATATTCAGAAAACGAACACATCCGGAAAACATATGGCCAAAGCGTAAGTTGAAGGTCCGGCAGTGCAGGATCATCTTCAGGTGACTTTCCAAAGGAGGTTGCCATGAAGAAGATCTTGCTCGCCGGTGCCGCTGTCGCCGTGATCGCCGGTTCCACCGCGGTCTATGCCCAGCACCGTCCATGGATGCATCATCACGTGCGGATAAATCCGGAAGACCGCGCTGCCTTCGCCGATGCGCGCATCGCTGCCGTGAAGGCCGGGCTCAAGCTGACGCCGGACCAGGAGAAGATGTGGCCGGCGGTAGAGAGCGCAGTGCGCGATTTCGCCAAGCTGCGCATCGACCGCGCCAATGCGCGCATGGAAGAGCGCAAGGATCGCGACGACGACGCGAAGCGGACCGACACGCCGGACAATCCGGTCGCCCGCCTGCAGCAGCGCGCTGGCGACATGGCCACCACGGCTGCCGCGCTGAAGAAGATCGCCGATGCCGCCGACCCGCTCTACAAGACCCTCGATGACGGGCAGAAGCGGCGGCTGGCGGTGCTGACCCATATGGACCGCGGCTTCGGCGGCGGGGAGGGCGGCTGGCGTCATCGCGGCCCGCGGCCCGGCTTCGAGCGCGGCAGCTTCGACGGCGAGGGATTCGGCCCTCCCGGCGTCGACCGCCCGCGTTTCGGCGATGACGACGATCGCGGTCCCGGCGGCCCCGGCGACAGATTCGAGCGCAACCCCGCGCCGGGCGCCGAACGGCTCTGATCCGGAGCAGTTTTCCACGGTCGCAATGACGAAGAAGTCGCTGAAATCCAGCGGCTTTTTCGCATTTTTGCGATTGCGAAAATCGGTGCAATTTTTGTGACAGCGTCGCTGGACATCAAGGGATCGCTTTGCTAAACGACGCCGTCCCCACGGGGATATCCGGATCTGGATCCGGGCGCATAGCTCAGTTGGTAGAGCAGGTGACTCTTAATCACCGGGTCCTAGGTTCGAGCCCTAGTGCGCCCACCATCCCCGCTCTTGCTTTGTGGTTCGATCAAAACCATTCGCATTGGCTCCCAGAACGACACTTCATTCCAGAAGATTTTCGCGGGCGTCCCGACGCTTCCGCGCGCCGTCCCGTCGTTGCTGCATCGAGGTGCGCGCATAGGTCACGACCATACTCGCCGTGCGATGCCCGCTAAGAGCCCGCAACTGAGCGTCGCTGAGGTCGGCGTCAGCCCCCTCCGTATTGCCGCCGTGCCGCAAGCCCATGAACTTGACCTCAGCATCGATGCCGGCGGCAGTGCGGATGTCCGCGACACGATGTCTAAAGTAATCCTCACGCCACGGTAGATACGCTTTTCTAAGGCGGTCAGGACGGTCGCGCATGATGATCAGCGGTCCCCGTCGGCACGTGCGGTCAAGCCGCTCACACATCTCCGGCCAAAGTAGGGATCCGTCGGTGTCAACCAGCGGAATATCGACCATCTCGTGTGTCTTGTGATGGAAGATTCGGACGATGTCGGGCGCATCTGCGGGACGATATTGCTCCCAACTGAGCCGTTCGAGAATATCGACCTGGCGCTGCAACCAAAAGTAAGCGAGCATCGCAGCTGTGCCGATCGAGTGATCCCCGAGGCGATCCGTCATGGCTACAAACCGGATCAACTCCGCATAGGTCACGGGCCGTGTCGGCGTCGGCCGATATGAAATGCCCATTTTTGCAAAAGGGTTGAGAGCAGGCATTTCCGGAGAGTATCTTCTTTGAGCAACGGACCATGCTCGCTGGCATACGCGCATCGACAACATCGCAGATCGGAGCCGCTTGCTGCCATCGGGACGTATTTTGAGCTTTGCGTAGATCTGATCAGCCGCCCCCGGCGTGATGCTTGTCAGCGGCAAACTGCCAAAACGACGGCCGTCCTTGAGTTCATAGTTGGCTACGCGGCGGAGCACACCGGCGTAACTCCGCCGCGTTGCAGCCGGCAAGTCCAGAAATCTTGGTGAAGTCTGATATGCTTCGATCAGCCAGTCGAATGAGCCACGTACCGGGCTTACGAGTGGATCTACAACGCTCGCTGGGTTGTGAAGTGACAAAGTGGTCATGCGGTGCACCCTCCTGTTCAGATTAAGTCGACGACGTCTTGATCGGGGGCCGCGCATCCCGACAAACCGTGACGTGCGTCGATCGCGGCATCGAGCCTGGTCCGATGCCATTTGGGATCGCAGTCCGATATCAAGGGTGGAGGATAGATCCCGCGCGCGACTTGCTGCAGGAAGCTCGCGACACTTGGCTCGTCGCAATAGCCAGCGGCGCGCTCGGCGCGCATTTCTGCGGGCCATGCGCAAGAACATCGTTGCTCGTTCAAGATCTCTCCTTGTCGTCAGATGGTGTGACCGAGCCATGGTTGGGTTCGTTCCGCCAAACGTGGCTCTCTACCTTCGCTATCGCTGAGCGGCCCAACCCACGATGGGTTCGTTCCGCCAAAACGGCAGAGGCCCCGGCAAGCCGACTTGCCGAGGCCTCTGATAGATTCAAATGAAGGGCCGAGAAGTTGTGGGGTTTTAGAAAGAAATTCGAGCTGTTGCCGTTCTGCAACTTATGCGTCGGTGCGGCTTAGACGCTTTGCTTTTGCAACTGCCGCGTCGAGCTGCCGCAAAGCGCGCAAGCGCCTCGAGTAAGCGCGTTGTTCGTAGCGTGCTAAAGTGTTGAGCTCTTTTGCAAATTCCGGCAGCGTCAGCGGCGCGGCCCCCTTGGGCTCTTCCAGTTTCGCGAGCAAGTGCGCCACCGTGGCTGCGAGGTCGCTCAGGCCCTCCGCGGCCACGGGCGGCGCAGGAAACATCTTCAGCGGCACGGCCAAGCGTCGGTAAGCAAATGCGTAAGCATCGCTAACTCGCTTACAGTTCACGATGGCGCGCGCTGCTTCGATCGCTGCCTCCTCCACGTCAACCCCAACCAAATCGTTGACAAGCAGTTCTGCGAGTTTGCCAACAACAGCTGAATATTCCGGGAGCGGAACATTCAAGCCATGGCGAAGTGAGTTTTTGGCGGACTTGCGCTTGCCGGCGGTCGTGCGGGGCCCCGTGCTCTTGGCGGCGTTGCGTCGGTTAGCTTCGTGACGATCGGATTTTGCATTGCTCTCCACGTGATCAGGCCTCCAACGGTGAAGCCGATGCATCGATCGTCTTCAGCACGGCGAGATCAGCGGCACGGCGATCCTCCAGCTTGCTCAGAGCTTGATCACGACGCAACTCGACCACCGCGAGGCGTTTGTCGAGGGACTCAAAGGTCGACGCAAAAATCATCGTGGTCTGCGCATTGAAATCCTTTGGATCATATCCCTTGCGCGTCAGTTCTTCGATCTTCTGGCCGTACTGGCCTGTGGGCAAGGGGCTGTCACAAAACCGTTCTTCCGAAAAGCCTAGCAACTTTGCTACGGCAAAGGGGCGACCGGCGGAATACATCGCGGAGCTGAGCGCGCGCAACCGCCGCGCCTCCCACTCCAGCTGCACGAAATCGGAAACATAGATTTCCTCAATGACGTTCTGTGGCTTCAGAAAATCTAGGATTTTATCCTTTAGTGCATTGAAATCGTTCGGGTTTTCGCCGCTAATGAGTCTGGGGCGTTCATCCCCTAATCGAACCGGACGTTGATCTAACGAAATGACAGTTGGGTTTTGTGTAGTTGCGGAAGTTGTAGAACCCGGGTTGGCGGGATTGGTCTGTGTCTCGGGACTGTTGGGGGGAACGCTCATGTCAATCTCAGTCTGTCATCGTTTACGCTGGCGAATGCACAGTGCCACCCCAGGATTGCTATACGCGAAGGGCGTACCCACTAATTGATTAATCCAAGCAAGGGTTCGATTAAGCAGAAATAAAGACGCATCCAAGCGAGTTATTGAATCGCGGAACGTGAGAGCGATTAAACAACCGAACATATGTAGTTATCAGAAAATATTTTTCACTAAATTGGGTGCGCCTACTTTTTTAGTTTGTGAAACTCCGGGACAACGCTCGCGTTAAACGCGGGTGTAAGAGTCGCTTCGGCCTTATGACAATTTCAAACCAGCCGTTCGCCCTTCCCCCGCTGACCATGCAAACTCTTTAGGAAGAGCATTGTCGCCCGTTTTGGAGCTCACTCTATGAACCCTACAGTCGTTCAACTTGTCCATCGTTCAGATTTGCGAACGGAGCCTAGGCCGTTAGAAGCCAAAGGTCCGCACTACCGCGAAGTGTTCGAGCGGACGATCGTGTACGGACAAAAGCAGCCTATCGTCGTTAATTTGAATGGTGAAGTGATCGATGGCATCGATCAGTACGAAGCGATGCTTGAGCTTAAATTCCGATATATATCCGCTATCACGATCGACGATGGAAACAAGATGGACATCAAGATCGCAAAAAGTGTAGCTGCTGATTATCGTCAACTGCGAGAAAAATTTGAAACTTTCGCAGCTCACGCGCGCCTCATGATCGAAAAGGGGGCCGATCAGAGAAACCTCCGTGAGGTCATCGATCTTCTTGTGAAAGATCTGGTCGAGGAAATCGATGGGCAAGACCAGAAAGTGCCCTAACGTTGCTCGTTTCGCTACGGTCCCCTAGTACACATTAAAAAGAAAAATTTGGAAAGAACGGGCGGCATCATCAGGTGCCGCCCGTTTTCTTGTGTCAGTATGAGTTGTCTACTAATGAGGCGCATCGATCATCAGATGCGCGGGATACCTAGACCACTGCGCATCCAGCTTGGAATCGATCTTTCCGGCGATGATATACTGCTAAGGTGGCACCGGCCATTCCACCATCTGCGTCACGGAAGATGGGTCCTCATCATTGTTCCGATCAGACCTTCTGGCCAGGGATTTAGCGCGGTGATTAGGAAAGAGCTCTTCCAGATGTCACGGAAACACAGTTACATAATGCTTTCCGGATGACAGGGGCTGGACCAGATATGTCACAAGGTCGTCCTTCGTTAGCGAGAAGCCCTTTTTCGGTGCTTCCTGTCTGATTTTCTCGATATCCTCTGCGGACTGTTGGCCCGATAGTCTGAGCATCTCGATTAGATCTGTCGTCATCAGGACCGAGCACTTGCTGACGCCGCCTTCCGGTCTATTGGTGTAAAGTGTGGCGCTTTCCTCTCGAACTTTAAAGACGTTTGGAGCGTGAATGAACGATCCGAACTGCTGTTGATCAAATAGCTGCTTTACCTTCTCTAATACTTCTGGCCGGCGACAAAGTGGTTCCTCACCGCAGGCAGAGAGGCAACAAGCAAGCATGAAGGCGATGCTGCTTGAATACAGCGAGCTTTTTATCATTCTGTGATGTCCCGCGTTATTGGTGCTCAATCGGATAATTATCGTCCAGGGTCGTGAGGGCTTTCATCGCCAACATTGCGTTTAGGCGCCCGTCGGAATTTTCCGACTGGCCCGCATATTTGAGGTCCTCCAGGAGACATCGTGGTTTTTTCCCTTTGATGACGACGAATGAGTAGGTCGCAACGAGCGGCGGCTTGCCATCCTTGTCCGGCAGCTGACAGCGAATACTCATTCGCGTGAAATCAATCTGAAAAAGATGATAGCGGCCGTTTCCCGCCCTGCAGAACTGAGCCACTCGGCGAACTGGAAATCCGAGGCCAACGTATTTGCCTCGCTCGCGTAAAACGACTTCGGCATCCATGAAATCACCGAGTCCAATCTCGCCGTGCGCAGCTGCCTGATCGCGCTCTTCTCCTTCGTCGGGCGCAATATCTGATGGTGTCTCGTCATCGATCTTCATCTTTGCAATGATTGACATTGTGCGCGCGATCTCGACGTCACTGGACGTGGCACCATCGTTGTGAGCAGTGCCTGCAACGAGGAACCGGCGGAGATCATTCGGCGCGGCTGCCGTAGGCGTAAGGACGACCGCGGAAATCGGAGTTCGGACGGCGCCTTGCGGTTTTGGAAGACGGCATCGAATGACAAGCTTTGTAAAGCTCGGTTGAAATATGCTAACAGCACCTTGGCTAACGTTGCACGCCTGCGCGATCCGGCGAACGGGAAAGCCCGCAGGTGATTCTCTGCCTTGATCAGGGATCCACACCTCAGCGCGCAAAATATCGTCGATTGTGAGTTCGCCGGATTTCAGGTTTTTCGCGTGTGATGCAGCGTCGCCAGCAGATGAATTAGCGAGATTCGCAAAATAGAGCGCCTTTTCCTCCACCGACAGGTCACGGTCGTCATAAGTGACAACCGCGGCCAGCACTTCACTGGAGTCGAGAGCGGCTTTGACACCGAGGCTTGTGAACGCAATTGAGCGGCCTGCCAAACGCTTAAGGTCGACATCATAGGCGATGCATCGGAACGTTAGTAGCGTCGAAGATGAGTAGACAAAGGCATATTCTCCCTTCCGATATTCACAGTCTTGCTTGAGCTCACCAATGCTAATGCCGGTAGCAATCATCCCCATCGGACCTCTTACGAGTATCTGTATCGGCAGGACTTTACTTTCATTGTCGGCAAACGCGGGCGTCGATAGTTTGACGAATGAAAATGCCATTGCGAGTAGCGCGATTGTTGATAGGCGCATGAAGATTTGCACGGGCGTTCGGTGCGATTGGATGAGGAAAATTTGAAAAAGATGCATTGCGCGTGGAAGAGCTATCCGAGTTGTGGCCATGTCATCCCTTACTCTTTGATCTGCGGTTAATTGTGTGAGCGAACGTGGTCTGGCGAGCCGCACCGAGCGAGTACGATCGAGAGATTGTCGGCTGCGCCAGCGCGAAAGGCTTGAGCGGCGAGGGAGCGTGTTCCCGTTTCTACGTTTGCCGTGCGACTTAGCGTGTCCTGAATCTGATGATGCGCGACCATGTCGGTCAGTCCATCGCTGCAGAGCAGAAGCGTTTCGTTGCGCCTCAATGCTGGCTCGACACTGACATGCGGGTCGATTGGAAAAGGAAATGCGGACCCGCCGATCGCTTGCGTGACTACATGGGATATGCGGTGTCCAGATCGGCTCAGGTCGGCCGGAGGTATGTCATCGTGGCTGAGTTGAATCAGATGGTCGTGACTGTGCAGAAAGACTTTTGCGTCGCCCACATTGAAGATGAGCAACTGAGCGGGAGAGAGCAGGGCGCCCGCCACGGTGGCCCCCATACCTAGCGTGGTCGGGTCAGTCTCCATCAGCTTATGGAGATGATCGCAGGTTTCATGAATCGCGGTGATACAGGTCGCAGGTTGCATTGCTTGATCACGCTTCGCGATCAAGCAATCAAGAACAGCACGGCTCGCTTTGTTGCCATGGACATGACCACCCATCCCGTCGGCGACGACTAGAATACAGTGGTCCTTCTTGACCGTAACGTTCGTTGGCGTTGCCATATCCCCAACGAGGAGGCGGTCGTCGATTGCAACGCCATCCTGATTTGACGTGCGAACGCGGCCGCAGTGGGTAAAGGCGGCAATCTCCCAGATGGGCATCGAAACGTCCTCGCTATGATGGAGCCGGCAGATGGTTGGCTGATCGGGCGAAGAGCGCGATCTCCATAGATTCAATTTAGGCCCCGAGAAATTGCGGGCTTTTCGGAAGAAAGACTGGGTGTGTCATTTTTGTCGCAATTTTAGCGATCAGAACGCAATGCGCGGCTCCCTCACGTCGCTTCCGACCAAAAACACCTGTTCCTTGCTAACGAAGCCTTGAAGGGATGCAGAAGCGGCAGGGACTTGGGATGCGGAGGAAGCTGCTATTGCGCAGGCTGCGATAGGTGGGCGTCCACTTGGGGCGAGAACTGCGAATAGAAGTTCACGACGAAGAAATTGGGATTGCCAATCGCAAGTTGGTCGGTTCCGTTGGAAGCGCCCGTCAGAATGAGGGCATTGACGCCGCCTTGAATCGGCGAATTAAGGGCCACTTCGATCTTTCGATCTTTGAGATAGCGCCGTCTTGCGAAGGTCAGCGTGAATGAACCTACTTTGACGTCGACAACGTCGTCTTGCCTGAGGGTGATGGATACCTTGTCGGTGGTAAGAACCGGTCCACAAAGGAAGTAGGCCAATGAAACGCCATCTAGGCCATCGATAACGACCGCATCCCGTATCCCATTGGGCACGGAGATCTTGGATGTCACCACCGCACATTTGTCATTTAAGCGCTTGGTGCTGATTTGCGCGAGGCGGCTGTCGATAGCCTGAAGATATTTGTTTTGGTCGGGAAAGCTGAGGCTTGGCAGCCGGTAGTGATTGTCAGATTTCAAATTCTGCAACTGACGTAGAGTATCCTCATTGTCGGGCATCTGTTTTAGTTGTTGGATCAGCTCTGGCAACAGTTCGCCTGATGCCTCCATCTGGCGAGTTTCGGCGTCCTTCTGATCGTCGATCGCCATGAGCTGCAGTCGCCTTTTGCAGTTGGCTATAACGTTGATGCGGGTATTCTCGGGAAGTTGAGAGCGCCAAACGCCATTGCAAAAAGCCTTCAGTTCGTCCTGTAAAGTGAAGGTCTCGACCTTGGCGACTAGGCTGCGTTCGTTGGTGTCAGGCGAATTCGCCGCTTGGACTTCCTGGTCGCGCTGCTGGACGAAGCGTTCATAGGCGGTTTGGCTGCGTTGCCGGTCTTCGCTCGACCGGGCGTCGCGCTCTGCGGCCACGTCCGGGCTCGTCCCCCGCCGTTGTCCGCGCTCCCCAGCGGCGGCCGATTGAGCATTCTGGAGCCGCGTCATGCCTTCGAGGCGCTGAAGATAGGCCAGCGATCCGCGTGGATCTTGGCCCGCTCGGCTGGCGCACTCCGAAATGCGATGTCGGAGCTGATCGAATGCCGGTGCGTTCCATTCGGGCAGGGGCGCACCGAAGGGAGCACCGCCAGCGGACCACGATTGTCGGGCAATGCCGCCTTGCGTGACCTGTGAACATTGTAAATTGCTGACAACCTCGGGGCTTATTGCTGATGCGGAGGCAGTCTGAATCAATAATAGCGACAATACCATTAATGGCAGTTTCATTCAGCTCATCCTAAAATTTTGAAGCCAGCCGGCCACTCTTGGGCTGCTAAGGTTCAGCAAGGCGGAAAAATGTGTAGGATGTGCAATATAATGCGTCGCATTAAAATGCAACACTATGGCGCATTGGGCCCATGTCAGATGACGTGCGGCGCATGGTGGGCGATAACGTAAAGAGGCTACGGCTTGCCGCCGAACTGTCTCAGGCGGAGCTTGCCAATCGAATGGGGGTCGATCGCGCCTATGTCAGCGGTCTGGAGCAAGGGCAACGCAATCCGACCGTAATTAGTCTCTGGCACGTCGCTCAGGCTTTAGAGGTCCCTATTCGCGATTTTTTTGACGAATCAAAACGGCGCCCTAGCCGATCGGCTCTGGGCAAAAGCTAGCCGTTCCCGGCAGATAAGAACCTCTCTGCGGCGTCACTGACCGGTCTGTAAACATGGCGACAGCCGTAGTTGATCTGCCCACCCGAGTGGCCCGCCGGTCAAATTAAAGGTCGGTGGCGTGAGGCAAGATGACCTCGGGCGCCAGCCGCGTTGAGAAAGGCAGGCACGGGCTCGGTAGGCCCGCGCCCCTCCGGTTTAGGAGGCTCTGCTCCTCGCTCCGCTGACTATCTGTGGACCTGGGAATCCCCGACGATTCTGATGCGGCTTCCGTCGTGCCACAGGTTCGTCCGTGTGGTTGTCAGCCGATAGATCGCTCCGGGTGAACCTGATAACCCGGAGTGAATTGCATTGCTCGGCCCCATCCATGCGACCGCTCACTCGCGTTCATTTTTTTCCAACCGGACGACTATCGTCGGCGTATCGGTTTCTCTCAACGTTGCTGGCTTCACCATCATCCTGCCAGTCATTCCATTTCTGGTCGGACGGTACGTCCAACTGGAGCTGGTCGGATTGTATGTCAGTCTCATCGTTTCAGTGTTCGCGCTCTGCTTATTCTGCGCGGCTCCCGTCCTCGTTCTGATCAGCGACCATCACGGCAGGCGACCTGTATTTATCCTGATGCCGCGTTCCATACGGGCGGGCATCTGGACCATTGTCGGTTGCTCGACCTTGGCCCAGCGAGCCAGCTCGGTTTGCGACATCTTCGGCTAGCGAGCCGTGAGCGCTTAGAGATTGCGGAGCGCTCCGACTAGACTACGAGCTCCATAGCGGTCGGAAGCAGGGTCTTCAGGCTACAGGTTCTCAGATTGGGAATGACTTTCTGAATATTGGCGCCGAATTGTACAAGACCATGGGGCAATTTTTTCAGAGCTTTTCAAGTAAGCTGCCGTGATGTTGCTCGCCGAGAACAGAGCCGTCCAGTACGTTCGTATGTCCACCGACATGCAGCGTCACTCTATTGCGATACAGGCGGAAGCGATTGCGCTCTACGCGGCACGCAGAGGATTGACAATCGTCCGAACTTACGAAGATGCTGGTCGAAGCGGCGTGACAATCGATGGTCGATCGGCGCTACAGACGCTCATTAGTGATGTGAGATCGGGCACAGCCGACTTTCGGACCATACTAATATACGACGTCAGCCGATGGGGACGCTTCCAAGATACGGATGAGAGTGCCTACTATGAGTTTATATGCCGATCCAATGGTGTGGCAGTCGAATACTGTGCTGAACAGTTCAGCAACGACGGCAGCCTGACGACCACAATCCTAAAAAACTTGAAGAGAGCGATGGCCGGCGAGTACAGCCGGGAATTGTCTGCGAAGGTATTTGCGGGGCAGGCAAAAGCCGTAAGGAATGGCTTTCATCGAGGTTCTACGCCAGGCTACGGGTTGCGAAGATGTCTCATCGAAGACGGGTCGGCTCAAAGAACCATCCTCAAGCTCGGCCAGCGAAAGAGGCTCTCGACGGACCGGACGATCTTGGTTCCCGGCCCAGCGGAAGAGATCGAGGTTGTCGATCGAATTTATTCACTCTTCATAGACCAGAAATTTTCGCTAAGCCGTATCGCAAGACTTCTGAACGAAGAAGGGATTGCAAACGTCGCCCAACGTCAGTGGAACGACGTTTCCGTACGAGAGGTTTTGTCCAACGAAAAATATATTGGAAGTGCGCAGTTCAACAAAACGTCAAGAAAATTGGGCGCGCCGAGCAGAAAGAATTTTAGATCGGAATGGGTCGAGAAAATCGGAGCATTCGAGGGCATCGTTTCTAAGGAGCGATTCCGACAAGCCCGGGAGCAGCTAGTCTACAATGCGCGAGCTTACCGCGACAGCGAGTTGCTCGATGCGCTAACTGCCATTTGGTGCAGTCGAGGGCGGATCAGCGCGGCTCTTATCGATTCGATACCTGTGATGCCTCGTGTGAACACATACAAGGAGCACTTCGGTGGGCTAGCGGCAGCGTACCAAATGATCGGCTATGCGCCTCCATTTCGTCGTGGCCGTAGCCCGCAGGCCCGGATTGTCATTATGAGCCAGATATCAGCAAAGCTCAAAGCGGAGGGGTGCCAGGTTGAGTGGCATTCGGGCAGTTCTCAAATGCTGATCAACCAGGAATTGGTGCTGGCTGTTGTTGCTGGATGTGCGACGCCCGGCTGCGGGAAAAATCAATGGCAGATTAAGCGATCGGCATGGGCTAAGCCGGACATCCTAGTGGCTGCGAGAGTGCACGACCAAGTGTCCACTGTCGTCGAGGACTATCTATTTATACCGCTTCTATTCCTGGCGAATGAGTCTTGGCTCACGATCTCAAGGAAGCGTCTACAGCGAATGGAGGCGTTTCGCTCACCGACGTTGGATCCACTTCTTGCACTGTGTTCCAGAGAACGAATTGGTCTCGTCAATGCCCCGCACACGTGAAATCGCAAGAGACCGCGCACGCATATATCGTGCGGTCAAAGCGAAGTTAGCCGATGAGGAGGCCAAAGCGAGGCGCGCTCGTTTGTCGCAGACTCTCGCAAAAGTGGCACAAATCCTCTCGCATGCAGAATTTATTGAGTTGGCGTCATCGCATGGCGTTGAATGGGCACCCCGGCGCCTCCTGCTTCGCGCGAGCAATGAAAGACAGGCGGAGGTTGCCTTGCGTCACGCTGAGTCGGTGCTCGACTTTGTAATCGCTTGGAAGTTTATCTTTCCGATGTTGTCGAACCGAGAAATGCTAGAATATCTTCAAAAGAAATGGCCGGGTTTCGTCGACGAATTCAAGGACACGTTCATCGCGCTTGTAATGAACGGGCCCTTCCTGGACGAGCGGCGAACGCCTCTCAGCACGACCTTCTTTCAATGACAGGTTTCTTGACAGCACGAGCCGTCGGGTTTCTACATCGCGGATGCGTTCTACAATTCTGATTTCATTGGCGCTTTCGATCCTTGGTTCTTCGGCCGCACAATGCCTGGTCGGCGGCGCCGGCGTGCGCGATGACGAGATCGGCCGCGCGGTGATCACCATTGTCGGCTCGCGCGGCAATTTCTGTTCCGGCGCGCTGATCGCACCGACCCTGGTGCTGTCGGCGGCGCATTGCGTGACGCCCGGCGCCAGTTACAAGATCGTGCTCTATGACGCCCAGCGGCAGCCGCAATTGCTGGCGGTGAAACGCGTCGCCGATCATCCGCAGTTCAATGCGGAGGGCATCAAGGCGCATCGCGCCAGCGCCGATGTGGCGCTGCTGCAACTCGCCGAGCCACTGCCCGGCAAGACCGCGCTGCCGCTCGGCGTGCCCACCGAGCCATTCGCTGCAGGGCAGAGCTACCTGGTGGCCGGCATCGGCGTCGCCGCGCGCGGCGACGGCAAGAGCGGCGGCACCGTGCGCGCGGCACAGCTCACCTCCACCAGCCATCCCGGCAAATTGCAGATCCGCCTGGTCGATCCCGCGACCGACAATACACGCGACGGCCTCGGCGCCTGCACAGGCGACAGCGGCGGGCCCGTGCTGCAACAGCAAAATGGCCGCAACATCGTGATCGGCGTGGTGTCCTGGTCAACCGGCGCCAAGAGCAGTGCCGGTTGCGGCGGCCTCACCGGCGTGACGCCGCTGACGCTGTATCGCGACTGGATCCTGCAGACGGCACGCGCCTGGGGCACGCCGCTTTGATCGCAGGCCTGTGCAAGCAAGCGCCGCGCAAGGGAGCCCTGGTTAATATCCGTGAAAGGTTCTCCGCTATGATCCCGCGAATCATGGGGGTCTCCGATATGCTGCGCCTGCTCATCCTTGCCGTTTCCGCGGCCATTTCAGCCGCTGCCCTGATCGCGGGCGCGCAGGCGGCTGACATGGCCGGCCAAGGCCGCATCGGCCGCCTGTTCGACGAGCCGGTGGTGAAGAGCCGCCGCGCCGTCGTGGTGAGGGATGAGCGGCCGATGGAAGAGCCGATCATGCAATATGCGCCGGAGGTCTATATCCCCTCCATCGTGCATGGCTATTACGGCAAGCCGGCGTCCTATTATTACCACAACTATTACGGCAGCCGGATCGAGACGATCTATAACCGCGCGCCCTATGGCTGCGGCTACTACGGCTATTGCTGAGCGTCACGCGGAACCCGCGCGCCAGCTGCGGAGGCTTCAGAGCGCAACAGTGTTTTCATGCGACAGCATTGGCTGCGACCTTGTGATATTGGCGTCTCTCATTCTTGTGAACTGCATTTCCGAAACGCCTCCCTAGCTAGAGGGTGCTTCAGCGCATCACGGGAAGTCGGTTATGGGAAAAGAAGAAAAGACCGAAGCCGAACTTGAGGAAATGATCGCCCAGCGCATCGTTGTCGGCGGCGTCTATGTATCGGTACGCAGGGATGCCCTGCTCGGCTGGCGGCCAATGGTCATCACTGCGCCGAAACACGCCACCTATGCGCAGCAACTCGCCGACGAAGTGGCGACGGACCTCCGCAAGAAATTCGTGCTGAAGGATTAACCAGTCCGCACCAAGAATTCAGGGCGCATGTCATCCCATGCAGCAGCATCATGCGCCCGTATCGCTTAATCCTTCTTCTCGGTCACGTTGCTGATCGTCTTGACGCCATTGCTCTCGGTATAGGTTACCGTGACGCGCTCGCCTGCATGCAGCGACTCTGGAACCGTGCGCAGCTTGAATTTTTCCACCGCGCCCGGCGTATTCGCGCCGACGGTTTCGCCAGCCGGCGCCTGCTTGATCACCACTTCGCTGGTGGTGCGATCGAGGATGGTGACGACCCCCGTGAAGGTCTGGTCAGCCTGGGCCGCCGATCCCGCAAAGGATCCCAGGACGGCAATCACGGCCGCACACGCGACGCGATCGGTCAGTCTCATTGTCGTTCTCCCAAAGCTTGCGTGAATGGAGGTAACGACTGCGGCGGGGGAATGGTTCCGAGAGATCAGTCTGGGAAAGGCAAAATCACAAAGCTGGTCTACTCACATAAGCCAATATGGAAATCCAAGCAGTCATGAGGAACAGAGGACAGGTCGCTACATCATCCCATGCGACGGCATCGATCCGTTTAGGTGATCAAACGCCGTGCGTTCGCTCGACGCTGCGGAACTTGCGATATCGGGCTGGGCAACTGCGCTGAATTCGTGACGCTCAACGAGGAGCGAGGAGCCGGGAACCGGGCCGCTGGAGGGAGCATTTAGCCGGAGGAGTGCATAGATCGCGCGCCAGTTCGGCGATCGTCCCTTATCCGTTCTGAGAGCGACAGCGGCAGGCCCAGCGCTCGGGCACGCTCGCGGCGCTCTTCCGCATTGATCTCGTTTTCTCGGCGTTCGAAAGCGGCTAGTTCGCGCGTGACCATCCGCTTGACGCGTTGTCGGGTGGTTTCTAGCTGTGTCGTCATGATCTTCTCCGTGGAGTGCGTTCTCATCGGACGTGTCGTCGCAGATTGCCAGGGCACCAAGACTATATGTTGTTCTGCGTTAATCGTGACGTGGTCAGGTTTGCGTGGCAATCTTGCACAATTGCGCGGCAAACGGCTGCGGCGCATCTGTGGATTATTGTGATCGAAGCCAGGAACGCGCAATGGCCGGAGAGGGTTCCCAAACATTTGTCATCCCCGATCTGCACGGCCGGCGCGATCTGCTCGATGCGGCACTGTTGCGGATCGAGGCGCATGCCGGCGGCAAGGAAGCCACCATCGTCGTGCTCGGCGACTACGTCGACAAGGGCCCGGATTCGCGCGGCGTGATTGCGCGTTTGCGGGCAGGGGTGGCGCCGGGTCTGCGGCTGGCGATGCTCAAGGGCAATCACGATGCGCTGATGGTCGGCGTTTTGCGCGGCGATGTTGCCGTGGCGAACTGGCTCGCGAAGGGCGGCGATACCGCGCTCGCATCCTATGGCGGCGACATCGCCGATGTGCCGGTGCATGACATCGACTGGCTCGATGGCCGGCCGCTGTGGCACGTGGATGCGCATCGCGTCTATGTCCATGCCGGCGTCGATCCCGCGCTGCCGTTGGCGCAGCAGGATCCCGTATTGCTGATGACCAAGCGCTATGCGGATGATGACGCGTCCGGCCATGATGCAGGTGAGGGCGCGCGCCATGTGGTGCACGGCCATGACCGCCATGCCGATGGGCCGCTGCTGAAACAGGGCCGCAGTAATCTTGACACTTATGCCTGGAAAACCGGTCGGCTGGTGATCGGCGTGTTCGATGACGCGCTGCCGGGCGGGCCGGTGGAGTTGATCGAGATCACCGCGCCGGCGGACCCGACCGCCATGCCCTGAGCGGGCCGGCGACCTCTTGAACCAAAGACTGTGCTGCGACGCCTAACCGGCAACGTCGCTGAATTGGTACCGTCATTATGTCCTTGATCGTCGAGCTGCTCATCGATATCGCTGTCGAATTCGTCTCCGATTTGACGACAGCGAAATGGCCGTTCGTCGGGGAAGTGGTGGGGCTGGTTTGCCTTGTGATTGGCGCGCTTGTCGTGGGACTGTCGTCGTCCGGCGCCGACCGCGTCAGGCGTTCGGCCTGCTGGCCGTAATCGTCATCGCATTTGCCGCCTTGTTGCTCCACCGCGCCTGGTGCCTGGTCGCGCGGCGGCGATGCCGACCGAGCGATTGCCATGAGTGTGACACCGGCGATGCTTGGCGCGAGCCAGGCGATGCGCGACAGGCTGTGGCCGTTCGAATTCACCGTCGAGGACAACAAGTCCCATGGTCCGGTCTGGATGGATGTCTCGGTGCTGGAGCCATTTGAGGTCGTCGGCCAGAACGGATCTGGCGGCGTCTTCGCGCTGGTCGGTGATATCAACCATGTGCTGCACCTGACGAGCGAAGGGCAGGCCCTCATTGTGGCGGCCAGCCTGCATGAGTTTATCGCGCGCATCCCTGGTGGGAGCAGATCGCGTCATCCGCCAGCGGCGACCTGGCCGATATGCGCGAAATAATCGCCGAGGACGGCGCGGAGCTGGACGCGGCAGCGATCGATAACGACCCGGCGATCGCCGACAATCGCCCGTTTGTTGCAGCAGCAACTCGGCCTCAGGATTCCCGCCGATCCGTTCGGCCTGCTGCATCATGCGCTGGTGATGCTTGGCGCTACTCACGATCTGCGCGATCTCGACGGTCAGCCGATGGAGCTGCTGTTTGGATGTCGGCCGGAAACCTGAGGAGATACGCCAATGCCAGACTGGGTCTTGCCGCTGCTGCTGCTGATCGGAATCCTCGCCGTTCTGTATCGCGCCTTCCTGCACACGCCGCGAGCGCCGCCCAGCGGCAGGAATCACGAAGAAGGCGTGACCAATTACTGGGACGTCCACCGCGATCGCTGACGGATGTCGATGCGCGGCGCCGCAGGGGCCCCCTCGAGCCAATGGAGCCGCTGTTCGGGCTTGCACGGCCGGGCACGGCGATCTGACATCACGGATGCAACGACACATCAGTCGGAGAGGATGAGCGCCGTCACTTCCTGACGTATTTTCGTGCCGTCAGCTGCGGATCGATGCCCGTGGCTTCGGCGAGGTCGCGGGCGCCGCCGGCGGTATCGCCGATCTGTTCCCTGGCGATGCCGCGCTGGATCAGCGATGACGCATCCGCGGGATCGAGGCGAATGGCTTCGCTGAAATCGGCAATGGCGCGCACAGGCTCATTCTTGTTCTGCCAGGCGCTGCCCCGGCTCCAAAACGCGACCGCCAGAGCGCGATCAAACATGATCGCAACATCCGCATCGACAATGGCGGCATCCGGATCGCCCGACAGCAGATAGCCGACCGAACGGCTGACATGGAGCATCGCCAGTTCCTCGCCGCGATAGTGATTGCGCTCGATGGCACGATTGCAGGCGGCGATGGCCCTGTCGTCGGTGTCGCCCAGGCAGATGTCATAATCGCCCGCCGGGCCGATTGGCGTCGGCATGGCGGCTGTGACCTGCGTCGCGCCGATGCCGGCGATCAGCGCGGCCACAGCCAGCATGCGGAAGTGGGACAGGCGTAGCGGCAGGGTCGCAGACATAGTGGGCGCTCGGGTGAGGGGTGATCGCGTTTCCCCTTGGTCGCCACTGAGGCTGGAAGGTTCGACGTCGCCCAGTTGCAGTGGAACTCCAAGAGGCTGACATTCGCCCTGTCGCTGATCCGACGGCGTCTTTCGTATCAAAATAGGATGATAAGCCCATAATTTGAACACACTTCGTTCAGACTATGTTCCTATAACGTGGGAGGCGATGGTGGACAGGGATGAATCTGCAGTGGCGAGAGTTTTAGATAGAGCGCAAGGCGTCCGCGAAGCGTTTGGTTGGCTCATCGGATCATGGATTGTGCTGCGGGCCATCGCGGCGGTAGATGGCAGGCGAAGGATAATGGGCGCGGGTTTACTCCTACTGTTAGTCTCAGCATTGCTGCGATTTTGGCCTCCCGTTTCACCCTGATGATTTCCGCCGTGACATCACGCCGCCATCACTGGATATTCTCGTGACCACGTTAACGTCACTCACCAGCACGGCAACGCGGTGGTGCGCTTCAAGGGCTCCAATGAGTCGCTGGTCTTTGATCTGGGCGGCTATGTCTTAGCCAAGCTGACTTTTGCCGATCAAACTTCGCTGGACATCTGCGCCTGGGGCCGAAAGTTACGGCCCGTCACCAGGCCCGCGAGGGCGACCGGTAAGGGCTTGCTTCGTTTGTTTTCTTATCGGGGGCATGCGGGCCGGCACCTTCGGCGCTGCGGCTTCTCCTCGCTGGCGCCACGATGTCGACGGCGTCCGCCGAAAAATCCCGCCGGTACCATTCCACGCAAGGTGTCAACTCGAAGCAGCCCTAGCCAATTCGGCATACCTTACCCCTCCGTAAGGCCGCCTCAGTGGCGGCCCTTTCATTTTGGCGACCTTGAGGCGGATCGATGGATAGTATCGAAGCCCACGCGCGGTTCGTTTAGGATCTTCGCCAGAGGATCGTGTTTCGGAGTCGTCCGAGGGGATGCCGTCGGTTTGTGCCGGCGCTCGACGACCATGGCGCGCTCGGCATTGGCCGCGCGCGAACCGTGCTCTTCAACAAAGCCGATCCTGGGTTCGTCGAGCAGCTTGGACTGCCATGCTTTTGTATTCGTCATCCCGCCACTCTACCCGATGGCGTGCGGCCCTGCAAAAGCCCGCAAGTGAGGGCGGGTGGAGACCGCACGCGCAACGTCGCCCTGAGCGGAGTATGATCGCCCCGGCGACGTTGGTTCAACACTGGGCCTCAAATCCCCAGCGTAAGTTGGTACGATGGATTTAGCTAAAAGGTTCAAGGGAACCCAAGAAAAAACGCCGGAGGGTATCGAGCGGGCTGTGGTGGTCTTCGGTTCGGCGATATGCCGCGAGACGTCGAGCATAGCCCAGACCCTACCAATGCAATGAAAACCCGCCGAGCTGCGCCGGCGGGTTTCTTCTACCTACTGGCGATACGCTCGTCAGGGAGTGGTCCGAGCGACCCGCGGCGTCGCAGCAGGCGCAGTGGTCTTGTTTTTCTGGATTGCCTGACTGACCGGTAATTGCAGCACGATTGCCTTCTGCCCGGGCCTCAGGTCTGTGACGAGGACAATCCTGCCATTTGAGAATTCCAGCGCGTCGTGGTGATTGTGATACTGGCCCAACTCAATTTGGCGGAAACGGGCTAGTCGATCGTTGACGTTGCGGCGAAACACCCATCCATCGACGCGGACGTTTTCTTCAAAAGCGATCTCGGTGCCAGGGCGAAGGCATACCGCAACGTTCGGGTCGTCGAAGCTTGCGAACCCTTTGGTTGTCGTCGAAGGAAATCTTGTCGATACCAACCTATCCGCCACCTCTGCGGGACGGTTGGCGACCGCGTGCAGGCTGTAATCACACATGGATGTGCTCCTATGGACGGCCACCCAGCAAATGCTGCAACATTCATGAACCTCGTTGGTTGCGGCGCAGGGCAAAAAAAGCTGCCGGCCTAGGCGGTCGTAACTTCATTCTGACCGCGCCAAAGTCCCAAGCCTAACGTCCAGATAGGACGCGTCCAGGATCGCTTCGATGTCCGACCGCTGCCTTCACATTTGCTCGAAGCGCTGCGCAAGCGTTCGTGAGTATGGAGCAGGAGCCACCGCATGGTTCAGCCTGTTGCTGTCCATGCAGTGGTGCGCGGTCCCGGACACGCACGTCCGCGGAAGTCCTACAGGGTCGTGCGTTCGCTACCGGACGCCGATTTCGGATTGATGTCGCTCAGCTGTAGAAGATACCGCCATCCACGTTGAGTGCCTGGCCCGTCACGAAGGCGGAATCGTCGGAGGCGAAGAATGCGACGGGGCCGACGACGTCTTCCGGCTCGCCGAGCCGATGCAGATCGGTGATCTTCTCGAAATAGGTGACCCGCTCCGGATCGCGCAGATTGTTGCGGCCCATTTCGGTCAGGATGATGCCGGGGCATACGGCATTCACCGTGATGCCGTGGCCACCGAATTCCATCGACGACACCCGCGTGAAGCCCACCACAGCGGATTTCGACGCGGCATAGTGCGATTGGCCGGGGCCGCCCGTGCGTGCAGCCAGCGAGGCAATGTTGACGATGCGCCCGTATTTGCGCTCCTTCATGTGGACAACCATCGCCTGGGTCATCTGGAACACGCCGCGGACGTTCACGGCGAAGGTCTGGTCCCAGTGTTCGGGCGTGGTCTCCTCGATGGTCGCGAGACGCAGGATGCCGGCATTGTTGACGAGAACATCGACATGGCCGAGACCCGCGACCGCTTCCGCAACCGAGCGCTGGCAATCCTCGAGCTTGCTGACATCGGCCAGAACCGGAATGCAGTTGCCGCCGAGCTTCTTCACATCCGTGACGGTCTCCAGCAGCGCGCTCTCCTGCGCTGCGATGTCGGTCAGAGCGAGATTGTAGCCCCGCTTGGCGAGGCCAAGGGCGATGGCGCGTCCGATTCCGCGGCTGGCACCTGTGACGATGGCATGTCTGGTCATGTGATGTTCCTGCTTCTATGAAAGCTGTCGACGGATGAATTAGGCGCGCGCGCCGCGGACGGGCAGCGTGTTCATCGCCTTGACCGTCTCCTCGAAGGACACGAGATTGGCGCCGGAACCGAGCCCCGTCGCGACGATGGCGGCGGTGGCTGTCGCCAGTTTTGCGCAGTCCAGCAGGTCCCAGTCGCGGACGAGGCCGGCGATGAAGCCGCCGGTATAGGAATCGCCGCAGCCGGAGGTGTCGCGCACCGTCACCTCGAAGGCCGGTACCGTGAATTGCCGCCCGTCACGCGTCATGACGAAAGAGCCGTGCTCGCCGAGCGAGATCGCGCAGGCACCGGCGCCCTTACCGATGAAATATTGCGCGCAGGCCGCGGGGTCGTCGGTGCCGACCAGCGCGTGGGTCTCGTCGATGCTCGGCATGAAGAAGTCCGTATAGGGCATCAGCGGTTCGACCAGCGCCAGCGTCTCGCCGCGTGCCTGGATGAGATCGACGGTGGTGATGCAGCCGGCCGCCTTGGCATCGCGCAGCAGCGCGACCGTGGGCTCGCCGTCCATCGCCAGCAGCGACCCGACGCCGCCAAGATGCAGGACCTTGCTGCGGCAAGCGGCTTTCTGCGCTTCGGGCGAAATCTTCCAGCGCGCGGAGGCGCCGCGCGCATGCAGCACCGGCCGCGAGCCATCCGGACGGATCGGCAGGATGGTGGCGGAGGTCGGCACGCCGGCCATCCGCTCCATCACCGAAATATCAATGCCCTCGCGCTCCATCGCATTCAGCACCCAGTCGGCCTTCTCGTCGGCGCCGACCGCGCCGACAGCGAGCGCCTTCAGTCCGAGGCGCGCGCAGGGCACCACAGTGCCGCCCGCGGTGCCGGCGACCGTGAGCCGGATCTCATCGATCAGCGCGCGGCCGCCGCCGGCCGGGATTTCAGTGATGGGGACGCCGAGGACGTCCAGGATGTAGGTGCCGCAGACGCTGACGTCGTGGGGATGGGCCATATGGCAAGTCTCGCAATTGTTGGTGCTGGTTGGTTAGGTCGAGGTTTTCGGCGTGCCGTCGCTGTCGCGCAGGCCGTATTGTCCCCATCGCTTCAGGATGCTGTCGATCTCGGCATCCGGCAGCAGCGGCGGCGTGCCGAGTTGCAAGCAGCCGTGATACTGCTTGGCGAGCACCTCCACCTCCACCGCAAGCCACATCGCCTTGCGCAGATTAGGGCCGATAGCGATCAGCCCGTGATGGGCGAGCAGGCAGGCGCGGCGATAGCGCAGCGCCTCCAGTGCCGCTTGCGACAATTCCGCGGTGCCATACTGCGCATAGGGTGCGCAGGGGATGTCGTTGCCGCCGGCCGCCGCGATCATGTAGTGGATCGCGGGAATGCTGCGGTTCATGATTGCGATGATCGTGCAGAAGATCGGATGCGCGTGCACGACGGCATTCGTTTCTGGCTTGGCCTTGAGTATGTCGAGGTGGAAACGCCACTCCGTCGAGGGCACGCGGCCTTGCGGTGCCGTCCACGAGCCATCCCATTTCATCGCAACGATGTCTTCCGGCCGCATGCTGTCGTAGGGAACACCGGACGGCGTCAGCAGGATGCCGTCCTCGGTGCGGACGCTGATATTGCCCGACGTGCCCTGATTGATACCAGCAGCCGACATTTCGTGGCAGGCATCGATGATGGCCTGCCGGGTTGCGACGTCTGCGGGGCTTGGATGCGTCATGGCTTGTTTCCTCGAAAGTCGTCGCTGCGGCTCTTACCGGCCGCTGCGGGCGATCATTATATCCGGTGTGAGGCGGGTCAGCGCCCCATGGCGAAGAACTCGTCGTTCGGCCGCATGCTGGTGACATTCGCTAACCGGTTCGACATGCCGAAGAAGGCGGCGATGGCAGCGATATCCCAGACGTCGTCCTCCGTGAAGTCGTGGCGCTTCAGCGCCTCGATATCGGCATCGCCGACTTCGTAAGCCTGCATCGAGACCTTCATGGCGAAATCGAGCATCGCGCGTTGCCGCGGCGTGATATCAGCCTTGCGATAGTTCACCGCGATCTGGTCGGCAATCAGCGGGTTCTTGGCGCGGATGCGCAGGATGGCGCCATGCGCCACCACGCAATATTGGCACTGGTTGGCATTGCTGGTGGCCACCACGATCATCTCGCGCTCGGCCTTGGTGATCGGGCCTGGCTTGTCCATCAGCGCATCATGATAGGCGAAGAAGGCGCGGAATTCGTCGGGCCGATGTGCCAGCGTCAAGAACACGTTGGGCACGAAGCCGGACTTTTCCTGCACCGCGAGGATGCGGGTGCGGATGTCCTCCGGCAGGCTGGAGATTTCGGGGACGGGGAAGCGGCTGATGGCTGGGGTGGTCATGGTTTCTGTTTCCTCTCAGGCGGTCGCGAGTGCAACCAGTCTGTCCTGGTATTCTTCAAAAGCGTCGCGTTGATCTGCAATATGGGGTTCGGCGCGGACCAGGCATGTATGCGCCGAGCAGCCCTGGCCGAATTGCGAGGTGCCGATGTCTAGCGTCAGCACGTTCGGATTGCCGGCGACTTCGAGACCCGTCTCGGCGCGCGGGGTGAACCAGGCGCCGGTCGGCAGCACCAGCACGCCGGGGCGCACGCTGTCGGTGACGTCAGCAGTGGCGAGGCAGGCGCCACGTGCATTCCAGATGCGGATGGTCTGTCCGTCACTGACGCCGCGTGCGGCGGCGTCGTCGGGATGCAGCCGTGCCTGTTCGCGGCCGTTGCGCTTGTTGGCCACGCTGGCGACGCCGGTTTCGATCTGGCTGTGCAGTCGGCCGGCCGGCTGATGCGAGATCATATGCAAATCGGACGCATCGCTGCCGTTGCCGAGCCATTCCGCCGGCTCAACCCAGGCCGGATGCGACGGACAATCGGCATAACCGAGCCGGGCGAGGGTCTCGCTGCCGAGCACAATCTTACCGCTTTCGGTCTTGAGCGCATGCGCCTCGGGATCGATGCGGAAATCGGCGAGGAAAGTGTGGTCGGCGCGCACCGGGCAGCGCGCGTAGCCGTCGTGCCAGAATGTTTCGAAGTCGGGCATGTCGAAGCCGAGCCGCTCGGAAGCGTCCTGCCGACTCGCCTCGTAGAGATGACGGACCCAGCCCATTTCGTCGCGGCCTTCGTTGAAGCGGTCGGCAACGCCGAGCTTGCCGGCGATGCGGTCGAAAATCTCGAAGTCGGGCAGCGAGTCTCCGACCGGCTTGATGGCCTGCTTCATCGCGATGATGAAGTCGGAGCGCTTGTTGCCGGCGAGGTCATTGCGTTCGATCGATGTGGTTGCCGGTAGCACGATATCGGCGCGCTGCGCCGTCGCGGTGAACATCGGATCCTGGACGATGATGGTCTCGGGCCGCGTCCAGGCTTCGGACAGCCGGTTGAGATCCTGATGGTGATGATAGGGATTGCCGCCTGCCCAGTAGACCAGCCTTGTGTCCGGATAGGTTCGCGTCTCGCCCTCATAGGTGAAGGTCGCGCCGGGATTGAGCAGCATGTCGCTGATGCGCGCCACCGGGATGAAACTGTCGATCGGGCGCGTCAGTTGCGAGATGGCCGGTGACTTGCCGAGATTGAAGGGCGAGCCGACGCCGCCCAGCGAGGCATAGCCGTAGCCGACACCGCCGCCCGGCAGCCCGATCTGGCCGACGATGGAGGCGAGGCCGAGTGCTGCCCAGAACGGCTGCTCGCCATGATGCGCGCGCTGCAGGCTCCAGCTCACGGTAAGCATGCTGCGGGTATCGACGAGGCGTCTCGCCAGCTGGCGGATGCCATCGGCATCGAGCCCGCAGATCTCCGCGGCCCAGGCTGCATCCTTGCGAATGCCATCGGACGAGCCGTCGAGATAGCCGAGCAGTCGCTCGGCGCCGCTGGTGCAGCGATCAAGGAAATCCCGGGCGGGCCGGCCTGCCTTCACGATCTCGCCGGCGAGGCCCAGCATCAGCGCGGTATCGGTGTTCGGGCGGATCGGCCACCATTCGGCATCGACCCAATCCGGCATATCGTCCTTCAGCGGCGAGACGTGAACGATGCGGATGCCGCGCTCGGCGATTTTCCTGAGATAGGATTCGAGGCGGTGGGCGCCGATGCCACCGGCTTCGGTCTGCGCGGTGCGCGGCGACAGCGCGCCGAACACCACCAGCGTCTCGGTGTGTGCGGCTATGGTGTCGAGCGTATTGGCCTGACCGTCGCAAGCATCCGAGCTTCCCAGCGTATGGCGCAAAATCACCGGGCCAGCAGCAATGGAATACGTATCCACATGCCGGGTGAAACCGCCGACCAGATTGAGCATGCGCTTGAGCAAAGACGACGCATGATGCAGCCGGCCCGAATTGGTCCAGCCATAGGAGCCCGCGAAGATCGACGCATTGCCATGGGTACTGGAGACGCGGCGGATTTCGTCGGCCACCAGCGTGGTCGCCTCATCCCAGCTGACGGACACGAACTTCTCCGCGCCGCGCTTGCGCCGATCGCTGTGTTCGCGCTTGTCGAGCCAGCCGGAGCGCACCATCGGACGCAGAACGCGGCGTTCAGGATTGGCCCATTCCGGTACCGAATGGATGATCGGCGAGGGGGCGGGATCGTGGGCGAACGGCTCGATGCCCACGATCTGCTCGTCCTGCACGAGGATCGTATAGGCGCCCCAGTGACTGCAATGCGGGATCCGCTTGATCTCACTCACGCATCGTCTCCGTGTCGTTGCTGGCCGGTCCCGTCAGGATGCATGGGACAGCGGCCGTTCGATCTCGCGCCGCATCTGCGCGGCGAAGTCCGGATAGGTTTCTGCGACCTCGTCGTAAACACGCCCGCGCAGCAAAGCCAGCGTCTGCGGATTCGGCAGCGCGGTCTGTTCCGGCTGGCTTTCATGGGCGAACTGAAAGCCGGTGGCGTCCTTGATACCTGCGAGGTCGTGTCCGGGATGGATGCTCTGCAGGTCGAAGCCCGGACGCGTCTTGTCGAAGCGGAACAGCGCCTTGCTGGTCAGCAGTGCGATCGGGCCGCCACTGCGGTAAACGCCATCGTTGCTGACGCCGGGCGTGCTGATGAAATCCACCTTCTCGACCAGAGCGCGCGGCGTGTGCTCCTCGCGAAACAAGATCACGCGCGGCACGACGTAATACAGATAGGCCGATCCGAACGAGCCGGGCCATCGCACTGGCGTCTGCGGATAGTCGCCGGTGCCCACCAGGTTGACATTGCCGCGGCCGTCGATCTGGCCGCCTCCGAGGCAGAAGGCATCGATGCGGCCCTGGCCGGCGCAATCGAACAGTTCGGCCGAGCCGTTGGTGAAGAAATTGTGCTCCACCGATCCGAGAATCGAGATGCGCGGGCCTTTCTCTCCGGCTTGCTGCCTCAGTGCGCGCAGCAGCATGGCGCCGGCCGCGGGGATCGGCGAGGACGCGCCGACAGCGACATGCCGGACGCCGTCGAGCAGTTTGGCGATGGTGCAGATCAGGATCTCGCGCGGGTGAACCTCGCTCATCATGCGGGTTCCATCTGTGCGTTCGTCATGTAGTCGGCAAAACCCACGGCGCTGCGCGCGGCGCGCGCATAGCGCAGGATCTCGGTGGTGTCGGTCGGATATTCGCCCCACAGGCCGTAAGGCCACGCGCCCTTCGGCGCGACGGCGACTTCGGTGACATAGAGCGCCGGCAGCGCGCCCGCCGCGCTCATCTCGCTGGCGAGCAGGCTTTCGTCCACGATGCGCTCGACAGTGACAAGCGTGGTGGCCGATGCATAGGCCATCGCGGCGAGCTCGCGGCGTCGCCCGATCCACACATTGCCGAATCGGTCGGCCATCGGTGCATGGAAGATCGTGATGTCCGGTTTGATCGCGGGGATGAGCACGATGGGATCGCCGCCATCCGCCAGCGGATTGTCGATAACGCGCCAGTCGCTGCGGTGGTGCAGCAGGTCGCTGCCGATCAGCCCGCGCATTGGCATGAATGGGCTGCCTTTTTGCGCGGCCATCAGGCCGGCATGGATAGCGGGGCAGGTGGCGTCCTTCAATGCGATCGCGCCGTCCTTGACGGCTGCGTTGAAGCGCGGCGCGCCGCCGGCTTCGCCGAGCAATACGGCGCTGGTCTCGACCGACCGAACCAGACCGGCACCGATGAGCTGGTCCACCTGAAGGCCACCGGTCGGCACACAGACCAGATCGAGATTGCGCGCGTTGCGCTCAATGATCGGGCGCGTCATCGCCATCGAGACGCCGGCATAATCCACCGGCAGCGCCAGCCGGACTCCCGGCTCCACATACTTCGCCAACGCGCGAAGATCGCTTACCACAATTCGCCTCCCGATTTATTTGTTCTATATTGTAGAACGTAGTTCTAAATAAAATTAGTCGCGCGGCGCCGCGGCTGTCAATCCGTTTGTGTCGCGGAGCGCTTTGCGGATAGGGGAAAATGCAAAGCCGTCGGTAAGTCGATGATGATTGGCGCGGCGTCGCACCGCGCATTCACTTGACAAGACGATGCGTCATGCCAACAATAATTGGAATAACGTCTCATAATATAGAACGACCAGGGAGGTTGATGATGGCTGAGCCATTGGCGCTGCGCGTGGGATATCCCGGCGCGGGTGTTCGGGCATCGCAGTCGGGCGGCGCAAGCGAGCGTCAGGTCATCGGTTCGCGCATTGCAGTTCGCGATGCCGAGAAACGATACGGCCAGTTCCATGCCGTCAATCGCATCAATCTCGATATCGAACCCGGCGAATTCATCACGCTGCTCGGCCCGTCCGGTAGCGGCAAGACCACATTGCTGAACCTGCTGGCCGGTTTCCAGAGCCTCGACGGCGGCGAGATTCTCGTGGACGGCAGGCCGGTGCACAACGTGCCCACGCATAAGCGTGGATTCGGCATGGTGTTCCAGAGCTATGCGCTGTTTCCCAATATGACGGTGACACAGAATGTCGCGTTCCCGCTGCGCATGGCCGGCGTCGATCGCGCCACCACCGAGCGGCGCGTCGCCGAGACGCTGGAAATCATGCGTCTGTCGGATCATGCGAACAAATCGCCGTCGGAAATGTCCGGCGGACAGCAGCAACGCGTCGCGATTGCGCGCGCCATCGTGATGCGGCCGAAGGTCGTGCTGATGGACGAGCCGCTCAGCGCGCTCGACCGCCGGCTGCGCGAATCGATCCAGATCGAGATACGCGATCTGCACCAGACGATCGGCAGCACGATCCTGTTCGTGACGCATGATCAGGGCGAAGCGCTCACCATGAGCGATCGCATCGCCGTGCTGGATGCCGGCAAGATCGTGCAGATCGGCCGCCCACTCGAGATCTATCGCCACCCGTCCAATCGTTTCGTGGCGTCGTTTGTCGGCGAGAGCAATCTGATTGAAGCCGAGATCATGCAGAAGCGCGGCACCACTGTGACGCTGAAGAACCGCGCCGGCTATGTGTTCGATGCCGAGAGCCGCGACGCCATCGATGTTGGCCGCGTCACCGTGCTGGTGCGGCCCGAGCGCATTGCGATTGCCAATGAGCCGACCGCAAGCTCGACGCCGGTGACTGTGACGTCGGCGATCTTCCTTGGTGAGATCCTGCGCATCGAGGCGCAGATGGACGGCGGCGACACGCTGCTGATCCGCTGCACCGACACCGCTAGGCGGCCGCTGCCCGATGTTGGCGATCGCCTGCATGTGAGCTGGGGTCCGGAAGACTGCTGGGTGCTGACATGACGACGATCTCGCTGTCCGAGGAGCCGCGGCATCAGGCGAGTTCCAGCCTGGCCATGAAGCTCAAGAACCCCGCGCTGCTGCTGCTGCCCGCGGTCGCTTTCCTGTCGTTCATCTATCTGCTGCCGCTGGTCGATCTCATTCGCATCAGCATCAGCGGGCCGAGCTGGCTGACCTATTTTCAGCGCGTCTTTGCGGTGCCGCTCTATTGGGAATCGCTGGTCCGGACTATGCAGATCTCGGTCACGGTCGCATTCCTGTGCCTTTTGTTCGGCTATCCCACCGCGCTGCTGATCCATCGCACCCGCGGCATTACCCGTGCTCTGATCGCCACCGCGATCGTGCTGCCATACTTCATCGCGATCCTGATCCGCACCTATGCCTGGATGGTGCTGCTCGGCCGCAACGGCCCGGTCAACAAGTTCCTGGTATCGATCGGTATCCTGAGCGAGCCGGTTCAGCTCTTGTTTCATCGCGGCACAGTGCTGCTCGGCATGACGGCGGTGCTGCTGCCGCTGATGGTGCTGACCATCTATTCGAGCGTGTCGCGGCTGGATCCTGGCCTGACGCGCGCGGCGCTGGCCAGCGGTGCCGGGCCCATCGCCGTATTCTGGCGGGTTCTGCTGCCGCTGACGCTGCCCGGCATCGGCGCCGGCTTCCTGTTGGTTTTCGTGGCCGCGATCGGCTTCTTCATCACGCCGACGCTGCTCGGTGGCCCGGGCGACCAGATGTTCGCCATGCATATCACGCAGCAGGCGGACTCGGTGACGTCGGAGGGCTTCCTGCAAGCGCTGGGCGTCGTGCTGTTGCTGATCACGCTGCTGGTGGTCGCCATCGCCGGACGTTTCCTTGGCCTGGAATTCATCTGGGGCGGGCGCAAGCTCACCGAGACGACAGCAGGGAAGGCCGCACTAGCGGCAACGTCCGGCACCGCACGTCGCAGCTTCGGCAGCGCATTCGCTGACGCCATCGGCTGGCCGCTGCTCCGGCTATTCGGCATGCTCCCGGCCAGTTGCGGCACATGGACGGTCCGTCTGATGGGCGGCGTGGTGGTCGCGCTGCTGATCCTACCCATCATCGTCGTCATGATCATCTCGTTCAGCAGCGCCAGCTATCTGACCTTCCCGCCGCCGGGCTTCTCGCTGCGCTGGTACGAGCAGTTCTTCTCCGACACCAACTGGATGCGCGCGTTCTGGACATCCGCGCTGATCGCGGCAGTCTCGGCCTTCATTGCGGTCGGTCTCGGCACATGCGCGGCGCTGGGCATCGTCAGGGGTAATGTGCGCGGCAAATCTGTGATCATGCTGCTGCTGGTCAGCCCGATCATCGTGCCGCCGGTGGTGCTCGGCCTGTCGCTTTACACGCTATTCCTGAAGTTCGATCTGGTCGGCTCGGTGTTTGGCCTTGCGGCGGCCCATGCCATCGGAGGTTTGCCGATTGTGGTGGTGATCCTGTCTGCTGCGCTGCAGGGCGTGGACTCGCGGCTCGAACAGGCCGCCGCGGTCCATGGCGCGTCGTCGCTCACGGTGCTGCGGCTGGTGACGCTGCCGGCCATTGCGCCGGGCCTTGCGGCCGCGACCTTCTTTGCGTTCCTGCATTCGTTCGACGAATTGGTGCTGACCCTGTTCCTGTCGAGCGCGCAACTGAAGACGCTTCCGTTGATGCTGTGGGGCGACATCAATTACCGGCTCAATCCGGTACTGGCTGTCGTGTCCACGCTCGAAGTGCTGCTGGTCGTGGGAGGACTGTTCCTCGCCCGGCCAGTGCTCGCAACGTCGCAAAAAGCGACCTGATGACAAACGATCAAACAGGAGGAGACATACTATGCTGGGAATGAAACGCTTTAGGCTGCCGGCCTTGGCTTCGGCGGCGTTCATCGCCATGGGGACGGGTCTGGCCGTTGCCCAGAGCAACGTCGTCATCATGCAGGATCCAGGCGGCGGCTATGGCGATGCGCTGCGCAAGGTGATGTACGATCCGTTCGAGAAGGAAACCGGCATCAAGGTCGTCACCGTGCAGGAAGCGCGCAGCGGTCCGCGCATCAAGGCGCAGGCCGAAGCCGGCAAGGCGCAGTGGGATCTGACCTTCATCTTCGATCAGGAAACCAAGCTGCTCGGCGACTGCTGCCTGGCTGACATCGACTATTCCAAACTGTCGGAATCCGCGCAGAAGACCCTGGCGGCGATGCCGGACAATCTGAAGCGCAAGAAGGGTATTGCGCTGCAGGTGATCGGCGTCGGCCTCGTCTACAACAAGGACAAGTTCAAGGGCGATAAGGCACCGCAGAACTGGGCCGACTTCTGGGACGTGAAGAAGTTTCCGGGGCGCCGCTGCATGCCAGCCTGGCCGCGCTTCACCTTCGAGGCCGCGCTGATGGCCGACGGTGTCGACAAGAGCAAGCTGTATCCGATCGACATGGAGCGTGCGCTCAAGAAGATCAAAGAGATCAAGCCGCATATCGTCAAATGGTGGACCACCGCCGCGCAGCCGCCGCAGCTGATCCTCGATGGCGAAGCCGATATGTGCCAGGCCTATACGGGCTCGATGAGCAAACTGGCACTGGAAGGCGCTCCGATTGATCTCACCTTCAATCAGGGCTTCGTCTATTACGACTTCTTCTCGATCCCGAAGGGCGCGCCGAACTACGATAACGCACTCAAGCTGCTGTCCTGGCGTCTCGACCCCAAGCGCGCCGCCCAGCTGACCTCCACTTTCCCGGTCGCGCTTCCATCGAAGGTCGTGTTCGACGCGGCGACGGATAAGAACGTCGCGCGCTATTGGGCGAACAATCCTGAGAACATCTCCAAGGCGATCGAATGGAGCCCGGACTTCTGGGGGGCGCCTTCGCCCGCTGGCAATTCAACCAATGAAGAATATGCGCAGGAAAAGCTGAACGCACTGCTTGCCCAGTAAATCGCGCCATACAACAATGAGGCCGGCGGCCCAGGGCCGCCGGTCTGTTCGCAACAGAGAACTCCCCCACATCGGCTGCTTGGATGGATAAGGCATTTATCAAGGGACTGAGGCTCGTCGAGGCGCTCGCGATGAGCGAGCAGCCGCGCGGGGTCACCGATCTCGCCAATGAGCTGAAGTTCACCAAGAGCAATGTGCATCGACTGCTGGCGACGCTGCAATCGCAGGGCTTCGTTCGCCAGATTCCGCCGCACAGCACCTACGAGCTCACAACCAAGCTATGGGTGCTCGGCAATCACGTCATTCAGCGCATGGATCTGATCCGTATCGCACGCCCGGCGATGACGACGCTGGCTGAAGTCACCGGAGAGACCGTTCATCTGTCGGTGCTCGAGGGCACCGACGTTGTCTATGTGGACAAGATTGAAAGCGCGCATCATATCCGTGCGCATACCAGCGTCGGCATGCGTGCGCCTGCATTCACCATGGCAACCGGGAAGGCGATGCTCGCGCAAATGCCAGACGAATATCTGGAGAACTTTCGCCCACATCTCAGGCGTTATACGGATACGACGCGAACGACCATCGAGGAGTTGCGCGAAGACATCCATGCGGCACGGGTACAAGGCTACTCGTCAGTGTTGCATGGCGAATGGCGGGAAGGTATCGCCGCCTGTGCTTGCGCCATCGTTGGACGCTCCGGTGAACTCGTTGGAGCCATCGGCATGTCTGGCCCGGACATCCGGGTCAAACGAAAGCAGATCAAGGAATACGCCGTTCACGTGATGGAAGCGGCGCACACCATCGGCCTGGCACTCGGCCATGTTCGTGCGACGTGAACGCGGTATTTTTCCGGCGAGGGGCGCTGTTCACTAGTTAGGCTCTGATTCGCAGGGCGGGCAGACTTAGCGGCGTTCAGTCGTCCTTTTTGTCGAGCAAAGGATTCTGATGCCTCTTGCGCCCGTTCAACTAGTGAGGCATCCACATCGTTGTCGCCTGATCGCTCGCCTCGTGTTGCTCAAGGCGATCGGCTTCCTGGCGGTATGCGTGCGATGCTTCGACAAGTCGCGTGACGGTGACGGCATCCAGAATAGTCTTTGCCAACCGTTCGGCGCGGGTCGCTTGTTCTCTGAGATACTGAACCCTGGTCATCTGCTGTCCTCACACTTGTCGATACAAGTTGAGTCAATTTCGATCGTTCCCAGCCTGTTCCCAGATCCTTAACGGATCGTAAGCGGTGTTGGAGTCGCAGTGAAGTTTGTCCAGGTTGTGGTAAACGCGGCGGCGTCAACCCTAACGCTCCCGTGCAAACGGGCATTCAGGTTAAGGCCGAACATTTCACCTGAGGTGGTAGACATGTAAATCGCCTTCACCCTCGTTATTCGCGCCGTTGCTATCCCCGGTTCAAACGGGGAGATCGCAATGTCGGAGAATGCAGGTATCGCCACGCGGCTGGAGAAATTTCCGGCGTTCGACGGCTTTCGGGGAATCGGCGTGGTGGTGGTCGTGTTCACCCATTGCCCGCAGGTGCTGGACAGCAGCGCCTACAACGCAATCTGGTACGCCAATCAGCTGTCACGTGTGGGCTATATCGCGCTCGACATCTTCTTCGTGATCTCTGGCTTCTTCATCACGCGTTTGCTGTTGCGCGAGCGGGCCAAGACCGGCCGCATTTCCTTCAAGGACTTCTATATGCGCCGGGCGCTGCGCATCTTCCCGGTCTATTACCTCACGGTGCTCGCCTGCTACTTCATCTTCAGATTAGGCCCAGCGGATATGCTGAGTCTTCTGACCTACACATTCAATTTCTATCATCCGCTGCATGCGGTGCCGAACCCGCTGGAACACACCTGGTCATTGTCGGTGGAGGAGCAGTTCTATTTCTTCTGGCCGCTCCTGATCCTCATCGTGGCGCCGGGCTGGCTTAATGTCGTGACCGGACGGGTGATTCCGCTGCTGGCGGTGGCGAGCGGTTTGTTGATGGCGCTGCTGCTCATCAATCACGAGCCGCGAGAGGCGGGTGACGTCGTCTATATGTCGCTGTTCACCCGCATGCTGTCGCTATCACGCGGCGGCTGGCTGGCGCTGCGCGAATTCGAGAACCGGCCGCTGCGCGGCTGGCGCTGTGCAGCGCTCGTGGTCGCAGCGTTGGTGATCCTCGTGATCGATCGCAAGGGCCGCGACCTCGGCATCATCACCTCGCAACCAGTCTACTGGATCCTTGCGTTGATCGCCTATTCGATGGTGAGCGTGTCCTTCGTCGCGACGCTGGTGTTCGATCGCGGCATTGTCAAGCGTGTGATGACGGCGATCCTGTCGCTGTCCCTGTTCCGTAGGCTCGGCTCTCTCTCTTACGCGATGTATGTGTTTCACCTGCCGGTGTTGTTCTATCTCGGCCTCAACGATGCTGCGACCCATGGCACCGAGGTGCCGATCCTCCAGGTCGCGATCGCTTTCGGCATTACGCTTGGTCTGTCGATCCTGTCTTACTATCTGCTGGAAAATCCGATGGCGAAGCTGAAACAGAATTTCAGCGGCACCAGGCCGGTGGAACCGGTCGGCACAAAGGGAGCAAACGTCACCCAGAGCGGCCTGTCCGCCGGGTTTGTGCGCGCAGCATTTTTCTCCCCGGAGGATCGTGCCAAGCCGGCTGACGAGCCTCCGCAACTGATGACGATCTGGCCAGGAGTTTGTCGCAGTCGGGTGAACTAATGTCGGCTGCGCCGCCGGCCGCATCAGTTGCAACCGAGGCGCGAAGCCGTCGTGATCGGCCTCGGTGACGTGCGCGTGGTGATGGGTGTCGTCGATCGGGAAGGGCGAAACCGGTCTGTCGGGACCATGTAGCGAAGGGCAAGTCTTGATGAAGAAGGGCAGGTCTTGACGAAGCCTCGCGGCTGCTTCTCATTGGCTGGCAGCACGGCGATAGTCCGTGCCTGCTTGGAGGTCTCGCCCGATGATCACGCTCTACCACTGCGCCCGCGCGCGCTCGTTTCGCCCGCTATGGACGCTTGAAGAGCTCGGGCTGCCTTATGAGCTGAAGATGCTGCCGTTCCCGCCGCGTGTCTTTGCCAAGGAATATCTCGGCATCAATCCGCTCGGCACCATCCCGCTGATGCTCGATGGCGAGACCCGGATGACGGAATCGGCGGCGATCGCGCAATATCTGGTGACCAAACATGGCCCGACGCCGCTGGCCGTCGGCATCGACGAGCCGGACTACGGCCCGTTCCTGAACTGGCTGCATTTCGGCGAGGCGACGCTGACCTTCCCGCAGGCGCTGGTGCTGCGTTATTCGAAACTCGAGCCGGAAGAGCGCCGCCATCCGCAGGTGGTCGAGGATTACTCGAAGTTCTTTCTCGGCCGGCTGCGCATGATCGAGAGCATCACGACCACCAACGATTATATCTGCGCCGGCCGTTTCACCGCCGCGGACATTTCCGTCGGCTATGCACTGCTGCTGGCCAGTCGTCTCGGGCTTGCATCGCAATTCGGCCCGAGTGTCACAGCCTATTGGGCGCGATTGCAGCAGCGCGAGGGCTACCTGCGTGCGATTGAATCCGAGAACCGCGCCGGCGATGCGCTGGGTTTGGCGCGCCGCTTCTGAGCGGCTATACCAGCCGCATCAACTTCAACCAAGCGAGCAGACCGATGGCCGATGATAGCGTAATCTTGGAGAAGAAGGGCGCCGCACTCTGGATCACCATCAACCGGCCGCAGAAGCGCAATGCCATGAATGGCGATGTCATCGCCGGCATCGCCAACGGCTATCGCATGGCGCATGAGGAGGCGAGCGTGCGCGTCATCGTGCTGACCGGTGCGGGCGAGAAGGCGTTCTGCGCCGGCGCTGATCTGGCCAATGCGGGTGCGGCCTTCTCGATGGATTTCTCCAAGCCGAATGGCGATCTCGCCGATCTGATGCGGCTGTCGCAAAACGCCACCAAGCCTGCGATCGCCCGCGTTAACGGCGTCTGTATGGCCGGTGGCATGGGGTTGCTGTGCATGACCGACATGGCGGTGGCCGCAGACAACGTGATCTTTGGTCTGCCCGAGGTGAAGGTCGGCGTGTTTCCGATGCAGGTGCTGGCGCTGCTGCAGTCCATTGCGCCACGTCGTCTGGTCAACGAATGGTGCATCACCGGCGAGCCGTTCGACGCGCAGACCGCGCTTGGCGCTGGCCTGCTGAATCACGTGGTGCCGGCGGCCGAGCTCGACAGCAAGGTCGACTGGCTGATCTCGCGCATCACCGACAAGTCGCCGACCGCCATCCGCCGCGGCAAATATGCGATGCGCGCCATCGCCGCGATGTCGTTCGACGAGAGTATTGCCTATACCGAAAGCCAGATCGCGATCCTCTCGATGACCGAGGATGCGAAAGAAGGCCTCAAGGCGTTTGGCGAGAAGCGCAAGCCGGTGTGGCCGGGGAAGTAATATGCGTGCGACGGCGGCCGCCAGAGCAAGCGGCGGTTATCGAAATCCCATGCCGGTCGAGAGCTGAACCGCGATCAGGAAAACGCCGCCCGCAATTGGCAGGCTGACCAAACGCAAAATCTGGTTGAACGAAGCCATCTGAGCCATCCATGATGTTAGCCTCGAGGCTGACTATGGATGTTTATGCTTAATCGCAGGTAAATGTGTCCGCAGTCTATGGTTGCGACGTTAGTGCCTCGGCGCGCTATCGGCGCTCGCTCTGTAAGCGATGCAGCGTCACTTCCGGAGGGCAGTTCAGTCGCACCGGGAGCAGGCTGGTGCCGACGCCGACGGACGTATAGCCGGCCATGCCTTCATGGCGCCATGCGCCGTTGCCCATATGGCGCGGTAGCACAGCCTCCAGCTTGATGGCGTAGCCGCCGGGCAGGCAGAGCTGGCCGCCATGGGTGTGGCCGCTCAGCATGAGGTCGAAATTGTGCTCGGCCGCCTCGGCATAGGTCTCCGGCGTGTGTGACAGCAGGATCGAGAAGGCGTCCGTCGGAATTTGCGATGCGACCTTCGGGATGTCGTCGGCGAGATAGAAATGCGGATCGTCGACGCCGGCAATGTAGATGCTGTCATCGCCGCGGGTAATCACGTCGCATTCGTTGAACATCATGCGGATGCCCATTGATTCCAACGCCGGCGTCATGCGGATGCTGTCGTGATTGCCGAGAACGCCATAGACGGAATCACGCAGCTTCGCGCGCAGTTCACCGACACCTTCGGTAGCGCGCTGATACGGCCCATAGGTCTTGCCGCGATAGTCGCCGGTCAGCACGCAGATGTCGTAATCGAGATCGCCGACGAAGGAGATCAGGTGGCGCAGCGCGTTTTCGCTGAGATCGACGTGGAGATCGCTGATATGCAGGATCGTGAAGCCGTCGAACGCGGCGGGCAGGTGCGGTGAGGCGACGATATTCTCGCGCACCAACACGCGGTTGGCCTCGCGGCGGGCGCGGCCATAGAGGCCGGCGAGTTGCAGCGCGGTGCGGACGATAGGCGGTGCGGTGAGCCAGTTCTCAAGATTGAAGAACAGGCGGCCCTGGCCGAACAGCTGGTGATCGCGATGGGTCTCGATCTCCAGCCGTGCCTTCACATGCGCATCCCCGATGCGGTCGATCAGCGGGCGGAGCGCGCTGTCGTCGATCGGGAGATGCGGTGGTCGGGACAATGCCGTTCTAGCCGGTCGAGGCCTTGAGGCCGGCCGTCTCGATGCCCGCGACGGCTGCGATCTCGTCATTGTCCGATGTATCGCCGGAGATGCCGATGGCACCGAGCAGGCTGCCCGATGCGTCGTGAATGAGAACGCCGCCCGGCACCGGGATCAGCGCGCCGCGCGCCATGGTATTCACGGCATCGATGAAGAACGGCTGCTCTTCCGCACGCTTGAACAGCGCGCGTGAACCCAGACCCATCGCCAGCGCGCCATAGGCTTTGCCGTGTGCGACTTCGCCGCGCATCAGGCTGGTGCCGTCTTGCGCGATGGTGGCCTTCACGCAGCCGCGAGCGTCGAGCACCGTGATGACCATCGGCTTGAGCTTCATCTCGATCACCTTGGCGAGAGCGCCATCGATGATCTTGCGGGCTGTATCGAGGGTGAGGTCGGCCATATCGGTTGTTTCCTAGTTGAGCATGGAAGAATGGACGTTTGTTGCGGCGCCGTCGAGGCTCATGGCCAGCACGCGTGCGACATGCAACGCATGGCGCGAGGCGCCGTCGACGATCTGGTGGCGGCAGGATGTGCCGTCGGCGACGATCAGCGTATCGGCGTCGGCCTTGCGCACGGCGGGTAGCAAGGACGCTTCGGCCATCTGGATCGAGACGTCATAGGTGTCGGCACCATAGCCGAACGCGCCCGCCATGCCGCAGCAACTGGATTCGATGGTCTCGACCTTCAGATCCGGGATCAGGCGCAAGGCCTGTTCGACCGGCTTGAACGCACCGAATGACTTTTGATGGCAGTGGCCATGCACTATCGCCTTCGGCGCGATCGGCTTCAGCGGCAGTTGCAGCCGGCCGGCCTCGGCTTCGCGGACCAGGAATTCCTCGAACAGCATGGCGTGCGCGCTGACACTCCTGGCCGTATCGTCGGAACGTAGCGACAGCAATTCATCGCGTAGCGTCAGCAGGCAACTCGGCTCCAGCCCGACGATAGGGACGCCGCGTGCCGCGAAGGGCGCAAAGGTGGCGACGAGACGGTCGAGTTCGGCGCGGGCCTGATCGATGAGGCCTGCCGAAAGGAAGGTACGGCCGCAGCAGAGTGCGCGGCTGCTGCGATCCGCCGGCTTCGGCAGATGCACGCGATAGCCACCCGCGGTGAGCACATGCAGCGCGTCGTCGAGATTCTCGCGCTCATAGGCGCGGTTGAAGGTGTCGACGAACAGCACGACCTCGAGGCCATCTGCCGGGCCGAAGGCTTCTTCGTCGCGATGAAACACATCGCTGCGCCATTCCGGCAGGCTGCGTTTTGCGCTGATCCCTGCATAGCGTTCCAGCAGGTTGCGCAGTAGCGGGCTCTTGTTGCGCAAATTCGCCAGCGGTGCGGCGCGTGCGGCCAATGCAGCGTAGCGCGGCAGATAGCCGACGAGGCGGTCGCGTAGCGTGAGGCCGTGCTTCGTGACGCGTGCGGACAGAACCTCGATCTTCATCTTGGCCATATCGACGCCGGTCGGGCACTCATGGCGGCAGGCCTTGCACGACACGCAAAGCTTCATGGTGTCGGCCATGGCATCCGACGTCAGCGCATCCGGGCCAAGCTGGCCGGAGATTGCCAGCCGCAGCGTGTTGGCACGGCCGCGGGTGACGTCTTTCTCGTTGCGCGTCGCGCGATAGGACGGGCACATCACGCCGCCCTCTAACTTCCGGCATGTGCCATTGTTGTTGCACATCTCGATGGCGCCCTGGAAACCGCCACCGGCGCCGGGCCATGCGGACCAGTCGAGCGCGGTCTTGAGTTCGCCGACGCGATAGTCCGGCGTGTAACGAAACAGCGAACGATCATCCATCTTGGGCGGATCGACAATCTTGCCGGGATTAAGGACGTTTTGCGGATCGAAGCGATGCTTCACTTCGGCAAAGTCGCTGATGATGCGCTCGCCGAACATTTCGGCGTGGAATTCCGAGCGCACGAGTCCGTCGCCGTGCTCGCCGGAATGCGAGCCCTTGTATTCCCTGACCATCACGAAGGCTTCTTCGGCGATGGCGCGCATCGCCTTGACGTCCTTGTCGAGCTTCAGGTTCAGCACCGGACGTACATGCAGGCAGCCTTCCGAGGCGTGGGCATACATGGTGCCGGTGGTGTCGTGCTTCCTGAAGATCGCGGACAGCCGCTCGGTATAATCGGCCAGATGCGGCAGCGGTACCGCGCAGTCCTCGATGAAGGAGACCGGCTTGCCGTCCTGTTTCATCGACATCATGACATTGAGGCCGGCGGCACGAAACTCGGCGATGCCCGACTGCAGAGCAGGTTCGGTGACATCGACGACGCCGCCCCATTTGCGCGTCGGGTTGTTCCAGCCAAAGCCGAGATCGCCCATCAATGCGCCCAGCTCTTTCAGCTTGGCGGCATTCACGGCCTGATCCGCTTCGGCGAACTCGACGATCAGCAGTGCATCCGGATCGCCGCGCACGGCGCTCTTGATGATTGGCTGGAACATCGCGATGTCGCGGCCGAGTGCGATCATGGTGCGGTCGACCAGTTCGACGGCGATGGGCTTTAGTTTGACCAGATGCTGGGTCGCATCCATCGCTTCATAAAAGCTGCCGAAGTGACAGACACCAAGCGCCTTGCTGCCGATGAGCGGCCACAGCTTGAGTTCAACCTGCGTGGTGAAGGCGAGGGTGCCTTCGGAGCCCACGAGGAGATGCGCCATGTTGTTGGCGGTGTTGCGCGGCGTGAGCGCATCGAGATTGTAGCCGCCGACACGGCGCTGCACCTGCGGGAAGCGCTCCGCGATCTCGGTCGCTTCACGCTCGCCGAGCGCCAGCATGTCGCGAAACAGGGCAGGCGCATCATCGCCGGAATTCACTTCGCCGAAATGCAGCAGGTTGCCGTCGGCCAGTGCGGCATCCATCGCAATCGTGTTGTCGCGCATGGTGCCATAGCGCAGCGAACGGCCGCCGCAGGAATTGTTGCCGGCCATGCCGCCGATAGTGGCGCGCGACGCGGTGGAGACATCCACTGGAAACCACAGCCCGTGTTTCTTCAGCTGCCGGTTGAGATCATCCAGCACGATGCCGGGCTCGACGATGCAGGTGCGGTTCTCGACGTCGAGCGAGATGAGCTTGTTGAGATGTTTGGAGAGGTCGATGACGATGCCGTCATTGACGGTCTGTCCGCATTGCGAGGTGCCGCCGCCGCGCGGCGTAACGATGCGGCCGTCGTCACGGCAGATCGCCAGCGCGCGCAGCGCCTCGTCGATGGTGCGCGGAACGACCACACCGAACGGTACGATCTGGTAGAACGAGGCATCGGTGGCATAACGGCCGCGATTGAACGGGTCGAAGAACACGTCGCCGGAGACTTCGCGCGCGAGCTTTGCAGCCAGCGCGCTGTCTGCAGCCGTGCTCCGAATGATTGCTGCCTTCGCCATGGATTCCCGCCTTGTCCCTCTATCGTCCTGTCTTGCATCCGGATTCCGGGTTGGCAACCCGGAGGTGCTGTGCTCCTACGGTGGCAAGGAGGGGATACGGGAGGGATAAGAAATCCTCATGGCTGCCCCACGTTTTTCTTCAGCGCTCTGGTATACCAGACGCGGGACAAGCCGTTTGAAAGGTGCTATCCGGGCGTTTCAATAAAAATGGACTCCCTGGGAAGGACGAGACATGACCGTGCACACCGGAAGGCATTTCCTGCAGATTCCTGGCCCGACCAACGTACCCGACCGGGTACTGCGGGCGATGGATATGCCCACGCTGGACCATCGCGGTCCCGAATTCGCCGAACTCGGTCTCCATGTCATTGCTGCGATGCAGCGTGTATTCCGGACCAAGCAGCCGGTGATAATCTATCCCTCCTCGGGCACCGGCGCCTGGGAAGCCGCTATCGTCAATACGCTGTCGTCGGGCGACAAGGTGCTGATGGCCGAGACCGGCCAGTTCGCCACGCTGTGGCGCGGCCTCGCCGAAAAATTCAAGCTCGACATCGATTTCGTGCCGGGCGACTGGCGCCACGGCGCCGATCTCGCAGAGATCGAGAAGCGTCTCGCTGCCGACAAGTCGCACGCCATCAAGGCCGTGATGATCGTCCATAACGAGACCTCGACCGGTTGCGTCACCCATCCGCAGGACGTCCGCAAGATCATGGACCGCGTGAAGCACCCGGCGCTGCTGATGGTCGACACCGTCTCGGGTCTCGGCTCGCTCGAATACGAACATGACGCCTGGGGCATCGACGTCTCCGTCGCCGGCTCGCAGAAGGGCCTGATGCTGCCGCCGGGCCTCGGCTTCAACGCCGTGTCCGACAAGGCGCTGGCGGCCTCCAAGACCAACAGCTCGTTCCGGTCCTATTGGGACTGGGAGGAGATCATCGCCGCCAACAAGCTCGGCTCCTGGCCCTATACGCCCGCGACCAATCTGCTCTACGCGCTGAAGGAAGGCGTGGCGATGCTGGAGGAGGAGGGGCTCGACAACGTGTTCGCGCGCCACAAGCGTCATGGCGCTGCCGCCCGCGCCGCCGTCAAGGCCTGGGGCCTCGAGACCGTCTCCATCGAGTCGCATGATCACTCGCCGGCGCTGACCGCAGTGCTGATGCCGGAAGGGCACGATGCCGACAAGTTCCGCAAGGTGGTGCTCGAAAACTTCGACATGTCGCTCGGCACCGGCCTCAACAAGTGGAAAGGCAAGATCTTCCGCATCGGCCATATCGGTCACTTCAACGACCTGATGCTGATGGGCACACTGGCCGGCGTCGAGATGGGTCTTGAACTCGCCAAGGTCCCGCACCGCGCTGGCGGCGTGATGGCAGCGATGGATGTGCTGACCGGCAAAAGCGTGGTGCCGATGACCAAGGCGGCGGTGGCTTAAAGCGCACGAATTCCCGTCTTTGAGGCCTAACAATCTACTGGAGGCTGGAGCATAATCGCTCCAGCCTTTTCAACATGTTGCGGCGGAATGCTGCACCAGAGGACGAATCACATGAACGCGCCAACGCCTGCCACTGGAGACCTGCTGTATTCCGTCGAGAACGGGATCGCGAAGATCACGTTCAACCGTCCGCAGGCGCGCAATGCGATGCTATTCTCGATGTACGAGCGGATGGCGGAGATCTGCCAGGCTGCCAACGAGGACCGCTCGATCAAGGCGATCATCCTGACCGGTGCCGGCGACAAGGCCTTCGCCTCGGGCACCGACATCTCGCAATTCCGTGAGTTCAAGACGGCGCAGGATGCGCTCGATTACGAAGCGCGGATCGACCGCGTGCTGACCGCGCTGGAGACCTGCCGGGTGCCGACCATCGCCGCGATCGCCGGCGCCTGCACCGGGGGCGGCGCCGGCATTGCCGCTTGCTGCGACCTGCGCATCGGCACGGCGGCCACGCGCATGGGCTTCCCGATTGCCCGCACCCTCGGCAACTGCCTGTCGATGTCCAATATCAGCCGCGTGATGGCGCTGGTCGGACCGGCCCGCACCAAGGACATGATCTTCACCGCCCGCCTGATCGAGGCTGATGAGGCGCTGGCGCAGGGTCTGATCAACGAGATCGTGCCCGATGTTGAGACGCTGCAGCGCCGCGCGCTGGAACTCGCGCAACTGGTGGCCAGCCATGCGCCGATCACCCTCGAAGTGACCAAGGAAGCCGTGCGTCGGCTGCGCCCGACCCTGACCCGCGAGGAGGGCAAGGATCTCGTGCTCAAGGCCTATATGAGCGAGGATTTCCGCGAGGGCATGGACGCCTTCCTGAACAAGCGCAAGCCAAACTGGCAGGGCAAGTAGGGCGAGAGGGAATGGCGGCGGGATGGTCCGTGCGGACGTTCCCGACCGCTCCGGCGCGGATGGGCAGCCGCGTCGGCTGCCGCGACACGGCGCCAGCGCCTTACAGGCTGTCGACGGCCTTGATGAAGTTGGTGACATGCGGCGATTCCAGCCACTCGTCGTTGCTTTCGAGGATGACGTAGTCCACGTCGAGCAGAGCCTTTCCGAAGTCTTCGCGCACCACGTTCGGAACATGCACCTGCTGTTCCGATGTTCCGGTGTAACGGTAGGTAGAGTTGAAATAGTAGTAGAGCCTGGCGTTCCCGATCAGTCCTTGCTCGCTCAGGAGCCGCATCGGCCCCCACATGAAGCTGGAGCCGATGAAGATGGCATTGATCGGCTTGCCGCGGGCGGCGATGCCGAACCGGGCGTGCGGCGATTCCGCGGCCAGCTCATAGGGCAGGTTCAATAGGGCGCCCGCATCGGCTTCATCCCATCGCGGCTTTCGATCGGTTCGCACGTCACGGAGTTCGAGCTGGCCGATCGCGCGACCGCCTTTGGCTTCCAGCAAAGCGAGCAGCGCACGCACGGTGTAAAATTGGCCGATGTCGTTCCAGTGACCGCCATATTTGCCGAACATTATGGGCGTCTTGGGCTCGGCGTCGAGCAGGGCATGGGCATTGACGAAATTGACGCCGTTGCGCGTCAGTTCCTCCGCGAAGCGATCGTGGAAGCGCGGAGTGGTGGATGGCTTGCAATAGCCGGGCGCATATTCCGGATAGATCGCCGCCTTGTTCGGACTCATAACGTAGACAAACGTTTTACCGAGGCTTTCGAGCTTCTGCTGCGCGCGTTTCAGGCCGATGGCCATCTCCGCCGAAAGTCCGGGATCGCGACGCAGGCACCAGTCCGTCAGCATCGGTGGGCCGAACAGATAGCCGTCCCGACCGATCAGAAGGCCCGGCACCTTGGTGCGGCCGGCCCAGTAGTCGAACATGTTATTGACGCGGATGAGGAACTCGCGCGGCGCGCCCATCCGCTCGGCGAGCCATGGTTCGATGCCGGATTGCCCCTGACCGTCCCAGAAGCTCTGGGCGTCAAGTGCCGGTGTTTTCGCGTTGATAACCGCACCCACCAGTCTGTTCCGGCGCAGTGCGTCCCACTGCGGTGAATCGCTCGTCTGGGCCAGCAGCGCCAAGCCAGGCGCCAGAACGAGGACGGCGACACCGAGCAGGAACAGAATGGATTGAACTGACCGCATCGTTCAGAACCGGAAATAGATGAAGGGTTGAAACGACGACGTATAGACGTGGCCGAGGCTCCACGCCGTCGCGGCCCACAGAAACACATGCTGCGTCGCGCGAACCAATGGCTCCGACAGCGACGCTGTCCAGCGTCGGACCTGTTGCAGCGGAAGGAACGACAACACGAAACCGACAGCGAGCAAGATGTAGACGTCGGTAGTCACCCACAGATCGGGCAGTCCGGAGACACGGGTCGGATCGGCCATCGCGCCGAGAAATGCGAAGGCCTGGGAGATCGTCGTGGCACGAAAGAAGACCCAGCCTATAAGCACCAGAAAAAAAGTCGCGGCGATACCGACCAATGACGGCAAACGCGGCCATGCGCGCTCGCGCGCGATGCGATCAAGCGAGACGAATAGGCCATGATAGGCGCCCCAGAACACGAAGGTCCAACTCGCACCGTGCCAGAGCCCGGATGCGAGGAAGCAAATCCACAGGTTCAAGGTTACCCGCAGGCGCGATCCATGATTTCCACCGAGCGGGATATACAGATAGTCGCGGATCCAGGACGACAACGAAATATGCCAGCGCTGCCAAAAATCGCTAAATCCTATCGCCAGATAAGGCTGATTGAAATTCTCCTTCAGGCGAAAGCCGAGGACGCGCGACAAGCCGATGGCCATGTCTGAATAGCCCGAAAAATCAAAATAGATCTGAACTGTGAAGCACACTGCGCCAAGCCAAGCATCGGCGAAGCCGAGCTGCGCAACCGGTGCCGAGAACAGCTTGTCGACGAGCGGGGCCATCGTATCCGCGATCAACACCTTCTTGGCGAGGCCGAGCAGAAACCGCGTCGCGCCGGCCTCGACATCGTCAAGCGACACGCTGCGCTGTTCGATCTGGGCGCGAATATCGTGGTACTGAATGATCGGTCCTGCAAGCATCTTCGGAAAGAAGAAGACAAAGAATAGATAATCGAAGATGGATTGCGCCGGCGACGTGGTGCGCCGATAGACATCGACCAGATAAGTAATCTTTTCGAAGACGATAAACGAGATGCCAAGCGGCAGCAGTATCTGCATGATAGGAAGGCTGCTGGCGCCGAAGAGCGCACCCAGTGTTTCTACGAAAAAGGCGGCATACTTGCAGTAAACCAACAGGGTCAGATTGGCTGCAATGCCGGTTGTAAGCAGCAGCTTCTGTATGGAGACGTTTGGAGTACGCGCGATGCCCGCTGCGAGCAGGTAGTCCAGCATTGCCGAAACAATAACGACTCCGACGAATTTTGGCTCGCCCCACGCATAGAACATTGCGCTAGCCGTCAGAATGATCCTGTTCGCGAACGAACGGAATAGTAACGACAGGCCAATGACGACCGGCGCAAAGATGAAAATGAAGATGACTGAATTGAAGGGCATCGGTCGATCGGCCGGGGTCCGAGGTTGCCGTGGCGCTGCATGACGACCGAAAAGCCGCACCGCAATGTTTCTGCCCATTACAAGCAATGGATCGAAAAGTCTATCAATTGCGGGCACTTAGACGGCCTTGGCCGCCATTGTCCCGCCTGTACGCGTATATTCCATTCAATATGCTGTTTTCATTATCTTTTCTTCGGCGCCTCGAATCGCGAAAATATCTGCGGGAGGCTGCCCAGCGGCGCCCAAAATTTATCACCCTGACCAAAGTTCGGCGGGCCGCAGCGCGGCATGCTTGAAGTCGCGCCCGATACCCCGCACAATAGAATCAATGAAGAATAGCGGGCGTCCAATGCCCGCTTCAGGTCTACAGGGAAGAAACCAATGTCCAACTCGATCAGGGCCACAGCTGCGCTTGCAGCCGTGCTCGCCAGCGCGCCCATCCTCTCATCGGCCACGTCGCCGGCCATGGCCTGGGAGCCCACGAAGCCCGTCGAAATCGTCGTTGCAGCGGGCGCCGGTGGCGCATCCGACCAGATGGCGCGCATGATGCAGGCTGCGATCCAGAAGAACAATTTGATGAAGGCGCCGGTGGTGGTGTCGCTCAAGGGCGGCGCGTCCGGCGCCGAAGCGCTGATCTACATGAAGTCGAGCGACGGTGACGCCAATAAGGTGCTGATCGCCTATTCGCTGATCTACATGCTGCCGCTGTCCGCCAAGATTCCGTTCAACTGGCGCGACCTCACACCGGTGTCCGTCGTCGCGATGGACCAGTTCGTGCTGTGGGACAATGCGGGTGGCGCCAAGACGGTGAAGGAATTCATCGCGGCGGCCAAGGCTGCATCGTCGCCGTTCAAGATGGGCGGCACCGGATCCAAGCGTGAAGACCATGTGCTGACGGTGTTCATGGAGAAGCAGACCGGCGCCAAGTTTTCCTATCTGCCCTACAAGTCGGGCGGCGAGGCGGCGACGCAGCTGGTCGGCAATCACACCGAAGCCAACGTCAACAACCCTTCAGAGAACCTTGAAGTCTGGCGCGCCGGTCAGGTGCGTGCGCTCTGCGTGTTCGACAAGGAACGCATCTCCTACAAGACCAAGGTCACCGAGACGCAGTCGTGGAACGACATCCCTACCTGCAAGGAAGAGGGCCTCGACGTGCAGTATCTGATGCTGCGCGCCATGTTCCTGCCCGGCAAGGTCACGCCCGAGCAGCAGGCTTTCTATGTCGACCTGTTCGAGAAGGTGACCAAGACGGCCGAATACAAGGACTACATGGAGAAGCAGGCGCTGAAGCCGATCTTCCTGAAGGGGCCGGAGATGCTCAAGTTCCTCGAAGAGGACGATGCGCTCAACAAGTCGCTGATGACCGAAGCGGGGTTCGTGGCGAAGTAAGGCTAAGTGAGAAGCTCTTCTTTCCCTCTCCCCCAAACAAAGCGCAGCTTTGTGCAGGCGGGAGAGGGTGGACCGGACGAAGTCCGGGCCGGGAGAGGGGCCTTCGTATGGGGCAACCCCTCTCCCGTCCGCGCTGCGCGCGGCCACCCTCTCCCGCAAGGGGAGAGGGGAAGATCAGCGTTCCGCCTTTCCGAAATTAAAACAGAAAATTCCCATGTCCAACACCGACCTCGAAATCATCGTCGAAGATCCCACCGCTCCGGAGGACGACTCGCCCTCCGTTGTCAGCACGCGCACCATCGAGATCATCGTCTCGCTGATTCTGCTGGCACTCGCCATCGTGCTTGGCTTTGACAACTGGCGCACCGGCATCGCCTGGGACTCCACCGGGCCTCAGCCCGGCTATTTCCCGTTCTATCTCTCGGTCATTCTCGGCGGCGCCAGCCTTTACGGGCTGATCACGACGTTCTTCGCTCGCAGTGGCGGTTCCGACACTTTCGTCACCCGCGCACAATTACGGCGCGTGGCGCTGGTGTTCATTCCCACCGCACTGTTTTGTCTCGCCACGCAGTTTCTCGGCATCTATGTCGCGAGTTTCGTGCTGATCGCCGGCTTCATGCGCATGGTCGGCAAGATCGCGCTGTGGAAGTCGCTGCTGACCGCCTTCGTGTTCACCGCGATCATGTTCGTCACCTTCGATGTCGCGTTCGACGTCATCATGCCGAAGGGGCCGATCGAATCGGCTCTCGGTCGCTAGGACTGCTGAAATGGAAGCGTTCGGACTGTTGATGCACGGCTTTGCCGTGCTGATGACCTGGAAGATCATCTCGCTGATGGTCGTCGGTCTCGTGCTTGGCATCTTTGTCGGCGTGCTGCCGGGCCTCGGCGGCCCCAACGGCGTCGCCATTCTGTTGCCGCTGACCTTCACCATGGATCCGACCTCGGCCATCGTGATGCTGTCCTGCATCTATTGGGGCGCGCTGTTCGGCGGCGCCATCACCTCGATCCTGTTCAACATCCCCGGCGAGGCGTGGTCGGTGGCCACGACCTTCGACGGCTATCCGATGGCGCAGCAAGGCAAGGCTGCGGAAGCGCTGACGGCGGCGTTTACCTCGTCCTTCATCGGCTCGCTGGTGGCGGTGATGCTGATCACATTTCTGGCGCCGATGATCTCATCCTTCGCGCTGAAATTCGGCCCGCCGGAATTCTTTGCGGTCTATCTGCTGACCTTCTGCTCCTTCGTCGGTCTCGGCCGCGAGGCCAAGCACAAGACCGTCATCTCGATGGCGCTGGGGCTGTTGATCGCCGGCATCGGCATGGACACGGTGTCGGGCAATCTGCGCATGACCTTCGGCTCGGACAATCTCCTGCGCGGCATCAACTTCCTCGTCGCGGTGATCGGCCTGTTCGGCATCAGCGAAATCCTGCTCACCATGGAAGAACGCCTCGCGCTGCGCGGACACGCCGCCAAGATTAGCCTGCGCACGGTGCTCAAGGTCTGGATGGATCTGCCGAAATACTGGGTGACGCTGCTGCGCTCGTCGGTGATCGGCTGTTGGCTCGGCATCACGCCGGGCGGCGCCATTGCGGCCTCCTTCATGGGCTACAACCTCGCCAAGCGCTTCTCCAAGGATCCCGAAAGCTTCGGCAAGGGGCGCATCGAGGGCGTGTTCGCGCCGGAAACGGCCGCCCACGCCTCCGGCACCGCAGCGCTGCTGCCGATGCTGGCGCTCGGCATTCCCGGTTCCGGCACCGCGGCGATCCTGCTCGGCGGCCTGATGGTGTGGGGCCTCAACCCAGGCCCGCTGCTGTTCGTCGAGCACAAGGATTTCGTCTGGGGCCTGATCGCCTCGATGTATCTCGGCAATGTGGTCGGTCTCGTCATCGTGCTGACCACCGTGCCGGTCTTCGCCTCGATCCTGCGCGTGCCGTTTGCGGCAGTGGCACCGATGATCGTGGTGTCCTGTGCCATCGGCGCCTATGCGATCCAGAATGCCATGTTCGACATCTGGCTGATGCTCGGCTTCGGCGTCGTCGGCTACATCTTCAAGAAGATCGGCATTCCGCTCGCGCCGTTCACGCTCGCGCTGGTGCTCGGCAGCCGCGCCGAGGATGCGTTCCGCCTCGCCATGATCGGCTCCGGCGGCAGCGTCGGCGTGTTCTGGTCCAATGGCCTCGTCGGCACCATCACCACGCTGGCGATTACGCTGCTGTTCTGGCCACTGATCGATCGTGCCTTTACGGCCGTTGCACGCATGTGGCGGCCGACGCCGGTGACGACGTAAGTCGGGCTCGCGCCTGGCTGGAGGGAGGCCTAGTCCGGCAATGACGGCTGCGCGAGATATGCTAGCAGCTTTATCTCGCGGCGTCCGCGGGTGACAGTGTCGAGCACGAGGCCCGACGAAAATGAGAGCACGCCGACGATCATCAGGCCAGTCGAGAGCACGGCGGTGGGTAGCCGAGGCACCAACCCCGTTTCCAGATAGGTGACGGTGATGGGAATCGCGAGGCCGATGGAGACGATACCGAAAAACAGGCCAATTGTGCCGAAGAAGCGCAGCGGCTTTTCCGAACGATAGAGCTTCATGATGGTGCCGAGGATCCGGAAGCCGTCCTTCCACGTGCTGAGCTTGCTGATGGAGCCCTGCGGTCGCGCGAAATACGGCGTCTCGATTTCAGCGACCGGTAGTGCGAGCTGCAGCGCATGAACGCTCAGTTCGGTCTCGATCTCGAAACCATCGGACAGCACCGGGAAGGATTTGACAAAGCGTCTCGAGAATACGCGATAGCCTGACAGCACATCTTTGAAGTTCTGACCGAACGTCATTGACAGAAAGCCGGTGAGCAGTGAGTTGCCGGTGCGGTGGCCAAGGCGATAGGCGGCAACCTGCTGTTCGATGCGGCGGCCCACCACCATATCGAGGCGATCGTTTAACAGCGCTTCGATCATAGCTGGCGCGGATGTCGCGTCGTAGGTCGCATCGCCATCTACAAGAACGTAGATATCGGCATCGACGTCACCGAACATACGGCGGACGACATGACCCTTGCCTTGACGGGGCTCGCCGCGAACAACCGCGCCCGCCTGCGACGCGACTTCGCATGTGCGATCTGTCGAGTTGTTGTCGTAGACATAAATCGTGGCGGCCGGCAGCGCCTTCCGGAAATCGTTCACGACCGTTGCGACTGCGACCTCTTCATTGAAGCAGGGGATCAGGATAGCGACGCGGGGCGGTGCGGTCATGGAGCTTTCCGGCGGGTTCGAGGCGCAGCACGATCTCCGATCAACTGCACCCGGACGAATATGTGCTCCCGATTAATGCAGCCTATGGCGTTAATTTTCACAGTATTTGACAGCTCGCCGCCTCAGACCACCTTGCCTCGTCGTAGTTCGGCGATCTCTTCGGCACCAAAGCCAAATTCGGCGAGTAGCTCCTCTGTCTGCTCGCCGACTTCAGGGGGACGCGCGGCCATCTGGCTCGGCGTGCGCGACAGCGTGAAGGGCTGAGCGACCAGCGTGATCTTGCGGTTCTGGTCGTTGGGAACGTCCTGGGCGAGGCCCAGATGCTTGACCTGCGCATCGGCGAACATCTGGTCGACGGAGTAGATCGGACCACAGGGCACGCCGGCGGCATTGAGGTCGTTAACCCATTCCTCGGTCGACCGCTTCTCGGTACAGGCGCTGATGGCAGTATTGAGCGCGTCGCGGTTCTTCGAGCGCGCGGGGCCGGTGGCGTAATCGGGATGGGTGATCAGTTCAGGGGCGCCGATGGCCTGGGCGCAGCGCTCCCAGATCTTGCCGCCGGTGGTGGCGATGTTGATGTAGCCGTCGGAGGTCTTGAACACGCCGGTGGGAATGCTGGTCGGGTGGTTGTTGCCGGCCTGCTTGGGCACGTCCTGTTCCATCAGCCAGCGCGCGGCCTGGAAATCCAGCATGAAGATCTGCGCTTGCAGCAGCGAGGTCTGGACCCACTGACCCTGGCCGGAGACGTCGCGCTCCAGCAGCGCTGTAAGCACGCCCAGCGCGCAGAACAGCCCGGCGGTGAGATCTGCCACGGGAATGCCGACCCGCATTGGGCCCTCGCCAGGGGCGCCTGTAATGGACATCAGGCCGCCCATGCCCTGGGCGATCTGATCGAACCCCGGCCGCTTGTGATAGGGGCCGTCCTGGCCGAAGCCCGAAATGCTGCCATAGACGATGCCGGGATTGATCGCCTTCAGGCTCTCGTAATCAATGCCGAGCCGGGCCTTAACATCCGGGCGGAAATTCTCGACCACCACGTCCGCCTTGGCGACCAGTCGCTTGAACACGGCGAGACCACGCGGGTCCTTGAGGTTCAGGGTCATGGCCCGCTTGTTGCGGTGCAGGTTCTGGAAGTCCGAGCCCTGCCGGGGGCCGCCGGGCTGCTCGGAACCGGCGTCGTCGCTCAGCGCATCGATCTTGATGACATTGGCCCCCCAATCCGCGAACTGGCGCACCGCTGTCGGACCCGATCGGATCCGGGTGAGGTCGAGAACGGTAAAGCGGGAGAGGGCCTGCGAGGCGCGCGGGAAGGGCATTCAGAGGGCTCCGATGGTGCCGTGGGTCCGGAAGGTCCTCTTACCTTTCGCGCAAACCGGCGGGCTTGTCATGCCCCTGCCGTCGCCGGCGGGGCGTGCATCCCCGCCACCCCGCGCAAAAATCCAAGTAACCGGGGTGCCGCACCTGGTTGCCATTGGGTGCCGAACTCGCGCAACAGCTGGGTCCTTGATGTAACCATTTGAATTATAAGGAATTATTTGAATTTTCGCGCCTTTGAAAGTATTCTTTTGGCACTTATCGTTTTCGCGGTCCGCTATACGCTGGCGCTGCGGGTGATGGCCTGCCGGGCGGATGTGCTGCATGGAGAATTATTCAGTGCGACGGAGCGCGCTAGCCGGAGGCAGCGCTGTGCCGGCTGGTAAACATCCAACGTTACGTCCACAACGCACTGACACCGACGCAGCGCTAGCGCATCATCGATTCATGCGGGTTTGCTGAATGCGGGACGGTTGGATCAATCAATTCAGTCAATAGCCTGTCCAGGCGTTGCGGAGCCGCAGGTCGGCGACGACCTGTCCGAGACTGCGGGTAAAATCAGCTCCGCGATCCATACGTTCGACGTCGGAATCGACGATCGCAATCCAGTCGTGTTCGGCGGATCGATCAATGTTGATATCGAAATCGGCTGGCCACCAATCAGCCTGACGCTGATTGATGAGTGCGATCAGCTCCGCGGTGGTCTTCTTCGGTCGATTGACAAATTTCATGCGCTTGTCGCTAACGGTTCCTACCTGCGTCACGTTTAGCAGGGAAGCAAGATCGAATCCAGCCAAAGTGCCGCCCTGCACTACAAGCGTTGTGGTCTCAGTTTGCGATGGACCCCTGTTTCGCCGGCGTCTGAGCCCGCGGTCGGACATAGACACGGTAGGGGATTCCGAGAATTTCCGTGGAGTAAATTAAGCTGCAATGCTCGTTGGTCCATTGCGCGAGCTCACCCCAATACTCCTTGATTTTGGTGTTCATGGGGTAGGGGTGTGAACGGTCGATGTATGGATCGGTTAGCACTATGACATCACTTTCTGCCAGCAGTCGGCGTGCATCGTCACGCGAAGTGGCGAAAATACCGTAGGCGCCGTGGCCCAAGAGACCGCTGACCTCCAGATTTCTGTGAAGCTGCTCGATGCTGTAGAGCTTCGGAACCGAGGCGTTCTGATAGTCGACGACACGATCAACCGACATCGAGATGTGATCAAGATGATTGTCGGCAGCATAGCGCGCGATTGTAGTGGCCATGAGCGCAATGCGATCGAGATCCGCACGTGGGGCCAGATGTTTCGTGGACAATCCCCGAAGGCCGAAGGCAATAAGCCCGACTATCATCGCGAGCACAGCAACGTTCAGTACCCCTAATGATGGCAGCCGGATCGTCACGCCGCGCGGCCAGGTCGCTGCGCCGAACAACACCATCATGAGAATGATGGGAACGGTGGCGATACCGCCGACGACCGGCGACTTGGAGGTATTGACGGTCAGAATGGCGAGGGGGATCAGCACTGCGAGGCCGAGCGCCACGAATTCCTGTCCGAAGATCGGTAGCCGTCCGAGCACTTCACGAATGGTCACACGATCACGCGCGAATGACCAACACGCAAGCGCAAGTGCCAGGACCCACGTCAGAGGACCAATATGATCCTTCAAGATAGACTTCGGGTAGTAGAGGAGGTGCTCCGCGAGACTGCCGATGCCGAGCTCGTTTGCACGAATGAACTTTTCCTCTCCGAGCACATGGCCGATCATGTAGTAGCCGTAGATCGCGTCTCGCGAGAGATACAGCCGGGGCAGGCAGGCGGCGGCGACGATCACGCCGCACAGTGCGATGTTGCGTGCGCGTTGTTTGGCGAGATCTTTCCGATCGAGCGCCGGGGACCGCCAGATGGCAACGATGTTGATGAGCAGCAGCGCGCCGAGAACGCCGGCGATATAGATGATGGTGAAGAAGCGGCTGTAAACCAGCAGGATGCCGGCCAGCGCCACCAGAAGGACCTTGCCAGTATCTTGAAACGCACGGGACCAAACAACCAGGCAACACCAGATGCCGTAGAGGCAGAGCGCCGAGAAATCGATGCGGTAATCGTAGATACCGCCCGCAGCGTTGAAGATAGTCGTCGTGCAAAGCAGCAGCGCTATTCCTGTCCAGGCAAAGGCCGCACTGCTCACGGACCGGATGACCCCGAACAGCACCGCCTGAAGCGCAATCAGATATATGAGATTGATGCTGAGTATCGTCGTCCGATTGGCTCCGCCGAGCAACGACAGCAGGCCCCCTTGCAAGACAAAGGTCGATCCCGTTGCGCTAAGAGGCTGGAATAGTTCCTCAATGAATGCCTGCATGCCCCGGACATGCGCTGCGTGGATCAGATCGTAGGTCGACAGATAGTAGAACAGCTGATCATAGGTCGGCGGATAAAACGGCGCAACGCTGCGCGCGATATGGACATAGAAGATCGCTGCCTCGAGGACAAACAGTGCGATCAGGAGAATGGCATGGAAATGTCGCGCGGGGATTCGAGCGGATTCAGGACAATCGTTCAAATACAATCCGCCGTGGCTGGTGTGATAAGGAGCGCACTATAGCGAGCTCATGCGCCGGGGCCAACAATGTCTGGCTATAACGGCGCGTCACCCTGTCGCCGTGCATGTCGGCTCAATATTTCAGGATGTTTAAGCGGTAGAGCCAGTGATACATAAACTGGCGCGTCACGAATGGCAGGACGGGCAGATTGATTTCTGCTCGTGTCAATTCGCGGCCGTGCTGGCGCTTTCGGATACGCTGCATCTCCGCGAATCCGACATTCATCATCGCGGAAGTCTTCTGTTCGGCATGGACGCGGAAGCAGCCGAGAAAACGCGGCAGCCTGAGATATCGAAAGCCGGCATTCTGCGCGCGCAGCATGAAGTCCCAGTCCATCGCGAAACGAAAGCTCTCGTCGATAGGGCCGATCTTGTCCCAGACGCGCCGCCGCCAGAACATTGTCTCCTGGGGAATGTAGCCGAGATAGGTGAGGGCCTTGGTGTCATGGGGCGGCAGCACCGCGCGTGCGGTCTCCAGGCCCTCGCCATCGATGATGATGCGGTGGCCATAGACGATGTCGATCTCGGGGCGGGTCTGGAAGATGTGCGCGACATAGGCCAGCGTGCCCCGCATCAGCGTATCGTCGCTGTTGAGATAGGCCATGACATCGCACCCGGCGCCGAGAATCGCAAAGCCGGTATTGATGGCATGGCCCTGTCCGCTGTCGCGCACGCTGCGCCAGCTCAGCCGGTCGTCATAGCTCGCGAGCAGGTCGGTGGTGCCATCCTGCGAGCCACCATCCTGCACGTGATAGGCGAGCGCCGGATAGTTCTGGCCGAGCACGCTGTCGATCGTGGCCTGCAGATATTGGCGATGATTGAAGCTCGGTGTCACGATGGCAATGCGTGGCAGCGGATCATGCGGCGGCATGGGCGGCTGCGCACGGTTCGGTGTCACGGGGCGCGGCGGATACTGGTCGAATGCCCAGAGCGGCGGCCGCGGCAGCAATCGACGCCACAAAGGGCGTGCATCGGTCGTCACGTCACTGGACCCCATGGACCCCTTTCGGGCCGATTTACAAATTTCCCGGTCATTGCCAACGAAACGGGGCTGGCCCCTTTTCGTTTCGCGCGGCTACTGTTACCGACTTCGCGATCGGAATGCCAGACTGTGGGACTATGGGATGAGAAGCATCGTCTTGGGGGCGAGCGGTATCGTCGGCCACTATATCGTCGATTGCCTCACGGCGGCCGGTGAGCGACCAGTTGCGCTGTCGCGTACGCAGCGCCAGTCGGATGGTGTCGATTGGCTCGTGGCGGATCTCGCTGCACCCACGTCGCTGAATTTGCTTGGTGTCGCGACGCTGTATTGCACGGCCCATGCGGGCCTGCTTGCCGACGCGTTGCCGCATTTCGCCCTGCCGGATCTGAAGCGGGTCGTGGCCTTCACATCCACGAGCCTGGTGACGAAGCAGGACTCGGAGATTGCGGAGGAGCGCGAGCATGTCCGTCACTGGGCCGAGGCTGAAGCGCGGCTGATAGCCACTTGCGAAAAGCTCGGCGTCGAATGGACGGTGCTGCGGCCGACGATCATCTATGCCGAGGGACGCGATGCCAATATCACGCGGCTGGCGCGGCTGATCCAGAAAGCCGGCTTCATGCCGCTGGCCGGCGCCGGTTCCGGCCTGCGCCAGCCGGTGCATGCGGAGGATCTTGCCATTGGTGCCATTGCCGCCGCGCATAGTCCCGCAGCTGCCAACAAGATCTACGCGCTGCCCGGCACCGACACCGTCAGCTATCGCGAGATGATCGGCCGCATCTTCGATGGCTTGCACAAGCCACGCCGTATACTCCCGGTTCCGCCGGTGCTCTGGCGCGCTGCGTTTGCGATGGCGAAGCCGTTTGTGGCAAATGCCAACGTGGCCATGGGCAGTCGCATGTCAAAGGACATGACTTTCGATCCGACCGCGGCGATCGAGGACTTCAATTGGAATCCGAGGCCGTTTCACCCTGTCTTTAAATAGCGTCCCGAACAGACCTGAGCAGCTCATGACGAAGTCAGTCCCGATGGCACCATGGATCGTGAACAGTTCGGCGACGGTGATCAAGGATCGCTGGATCGACCTTCGTGCCGAAGATTGCACGACGGCGGCGGGCATCAATATTGCGCCTTACTATGTTCTGCACTATCCGGACTGGGCGCATATCGTCTGCCTCGATCGAGACGATCGCATCTGCGTGGTTTCGCAGTATCGTCACGCCGTAGCGAGGACGGTGATGGAGCTCCCCGGCGGCGTCATCGAAGCGGGCGAGGATCCGCTTGCTGCGGCCAAGCGTGAACTTCGCGAAGAAACCGGTATTACCGCCGATCAGTGGCGTGCCTGCGGCAGCTATGCCACCAATCCGGCGACCCACGCCAACAGCGTCCACATCTTCGCCTGTCGAGCTGTGTCGATTGCAGCGACGCAGCTCGATGACCAGGAAGACATCCGCTGCGCTTTCCTGACGTTGCAGGATTTGAAAGTGGCGATCAATCGCGGCGAATTCAGCCACCTGCTTCACGTCGGCGCCGTCTGCCAGGCACTGGACCTGATCTGACGAAGTATTCGTGCCGCGCTTCAGGCCGCTGCGACGGCGTTATAGCTGTCGAGCACCATGTCGATGTCGCCCGTCAGCTTCACTTCACCACGTTCCATCCACACCGCCTTATTGCACCAGCGCTTGCAGATTTCGGTGCTATGGGATGCGAGTACGAGGATACCCGCCTTCTCCACGAAATTTTCGATACGGTGTTGCGCCTTAACGAGAAAGCCTGCGTCACCCGCGACAATCCACTCATCCATCAGCAGGATTTCCGGCTCGAAGCAGGTGGCGACCGCGAAGGTCAGGCGCGTCATCATGCCAGAGGAATAGGTGCGAACGGGGATGTCGAGGTAGTCACCGAGTTCGGTGAACGCAGTGATATCCTCCATGCGCTCTTCGATTTCCTTCGCCGACAGGCCCAGGATCAATCCGCGCAGGCGGATATTGTCGTAACCCGAGATGTCGCCGTCGATGCCGAGGCTGATGTCGAACATCGGCGAGATCCGGCCGCGGCTTCTCACTTCGCCGGAGACCGGCTCATAGATGCCGGCCATTACCCGCAGCAGGGTGGTCTTTCCGGCGCCGTTGTTGCCGATCAGGGCCACGCGATCGCCGGTGCGAAATCCCAGCGAGACGTTGCGCAGTGCTTCGACCGTGATCCGCTGGCTGGCGTCGCTCGCCAGCTGTCCGCCGGAGCTGCGGAACAGAAGGCTCTTCTTCAGCGAGCGCGAGCCGCCGTGATAGATTGGAAAGGAAACGCTCACGTTCTTGAGCGAGAGCTCGCTGTGTTCGACCGCGTTGATGGTGCCGATTGTCATCGATCTCAGACCCAGTAGGAAATGCGCGAACGGAAGCGTGCAAAAAACGTCCCGACGACGATCAGGTTGATCAGGGTCAACAGCAAGACCGCGAGATAGGTCTGGCTGGACGGCACGCTACCAAGCAGCGGTCCGCGGACCACTTCGACCAGATGATAGAAGGGGTTGAATTCCGCGATATAGGTTCGTGTACGCAGCAGTTCGGGCTTCCACATGATCGGCGTGATAAAGAAAACGATCTGCACCAGCGAGCTGATGAGCTGCGGAACGTCGCGAAAACGCGCGGAGATCATGCCGATCAGGAGCGTCGTGGCAGCGCCATTGATCAGTACCAGAAGCAGTCCGGGAATGGCCAGCAAGGCGACCGCGCCGGGCCATATCTGGAAATAGATCAGCACGCCGAAATAGATGACAAAGTTATGCGCGAAGATCGCCAGCTTGCTCCAGCTCGAGCGGAAGACGTATACTGAGTAAGGCAGCCTGATCTGCTTGATGTAGGACTCTGCGCCGGTAAAAAGGGTGCCGCCCTCGATCAGGAAGCTGGAGATCAGATTCCAGACCAGAAGTCCCACGCACAAATAGGGCAGGAAATCGTGGATCGGAGTGTTGAAAAGTTCAGCGTAGAGGACGCCGAGCGCTATCACCATGATCGCCATGCTTGCCGTTAGCCAGAAGGGCCCCAGCATCGAGCGACGGTAGCGCTGCAGGATATCGTTCCAACCAAGGCGTATCCACAGTGGCCACAGCGAAACGCCGGTACCAAAGTCGGCCAGTGCGGCGCGGACGGCGAAGCCACTACCGCCACGTGTCACGAATTGGGAATGCGTGCCCTTCCCAGGCTGGTCGTTTAGAATCGTTGTCATTTTAAGATCAATCCGGCCGTCTGTGACGTGTCTACGGCGGCCTCTAACTAGCCCATCTGCCAGGCGAAAGAAACGGCTGTTGGACGTAGACTTGATGGCACTTTGACCGCTTGACACAGGGGTGACCGCGGGCCCTCAAAATGGCTTTTTCCGCGTTCATATCGCAATCACGACGATCGCGGCGAAAATCAGAACTGCTCCGCCGATCCGGCGCCAGGATAGTGCTTCGTGATGCAGCACGACACCTATCGCCATGGCAAACAAGACGCTGGTTTCGCGAACGGTGGTAACTGCACCGACAGCATTGCGACTGAGGGCCCAGAGAAACACGCAGAAGGAAAGCAGGCCCAACAGCCCGGAAACGAGTATGCGCCAGCGCGTAGCGTGTAGTTCCACCCAAAGATTGCCGCCACGCAGCACCCAACTCACCAGGAAAAATGTGAGACTGTCGAGAGCGATCAGCCATGCGGTGAAACCAAGCCAATCGCCGAACAGCCGTGTGCCATAGGCATCCACCGTCGAATAGGCGGCAACCGCTGCGCCGGCTGCCGTAGCCGTCGTCAACAGTGGCCAGGGCGCCAGTCCGTTCAGCTTGTCGAAGGCGAGTAGCAGCAGGCCCGATGAGACAAGAGCGATGCCAACGCATTGGGTGATGGATGGCATCTGGCCGAGACTGACGAATGCGATCAGCGTCGCAAACAACGGCACCATTCCGCGCGCAATGGGAAATGCCTGTCCGAAATCGCCGCGCATATAGGCGCCCGCGAGGCAGAGCTTGTAGCCGATATGCAGTGTCACAGAGAGCAACAATACCGGCCACACTGCGGGAGGAGGCGTCGGCACCAGTGGCAGCGCGGCGCAGGCGCATAGTCCCGCGACAGCGCCCATACCGGCCAGCACCGTAATCTGGTTCTGCCCGGATTTCACGAGGCTGTGCCAGCTGGCGTGCAGCAGGCCGGCGGCAAGCATTAGGCCGGTGGTCAGAATGTCCAATGCGGCACCGCCTCAATCGAACGTCGTCGCGCAGCGCGGGATCACAGCCGGAGCGCCGCGCGTCTCAGGCCGTCCTGCAACGGCGTAAAGTTGAACTGCGGATATGCCGATTTGCACGCTGTGTTGTCGAAGGGTCGATAGCCATTATGCGGCATGGCGCCAATGCGCGGAGATATCCTGATCGGGATTTGTTTGCCAGACATTGCGACCACCGCCTTGGCGATGTCCGCAAACGAGTGGACTTGTCCCGTGACTACGTTGAGTGCGCCGACGCTCTTGTGAAGGAGGGCCTGGAAGATCAATTCGGCGACGTCATCGACATGGACATGGTCGCGACGTTCCTCACCCTCACCGAACAGGACGATATCCTCCCCGGCGTCGGCCAGTCGACGAAAGCGATTGGGGCCGTAGCCGTTATGCGGATCCGAAGATCCATAGATCAACGTCGGACGTAGATGGATAAGCGGCACGTTCGCTTCGGCGCCGAACGCCAGTTCGCGGGCAAGATGCATGGCGCCGTGCAGGCTGCCGGGCGTCATCGGCGACTGTTCGGTGAGCGGCAGTGGCCCGTCTGCGTAAACAGCGTCGGAACTGATGTTGATCACATGTGCGACTTTCGCCCTGCCGAGCGCCTCAACGACGTTGGCGACCAGCCGCATGTTATCGGATAGCATGCGGGCGCTCTTGACCGGTGCGATGGCGGCGACGGCAACAACGGCGTCGGTTGGCTTCAGCAGGCCGGCGAGGATATTTGATGCTTCAGGTGAGAGAAGGTCGAGCTCCGCGCGGCTTAGGGATAATGTGGGAATGTTATCTCCTTGAAGGCGCTTCACGATGGCGCTGCCAACGAATCCCGCGGAGCCGATGATAACGGCTCGCTTTGGTGGCTGTGGTGTCGAATTGAGATGGCTGATCATACTGGCTCCATGACACTTTTTTGTCCCGGATGAGGGCGGATGAGGACGATGTTCCAATCCGCGTTCCGGTTGAAAGCAGGGGCAATCCATGCCACGTTTTGGGTCAATGTGCGACTTGAGGCAGCAGCGTTCCGGAACCGTTTTGAGCGGACTGATGCGTCGGCATTATTTAGTTGCGAAAACTGCCACAATCTTGACAAGAGTCCTGAGAACCCCCAAGGAACGTGCTCGCGGTTCGTGGATGGTGATCTACCGAAACTGGCGGTCAGCTCAATCAGTCGTTGATAGCTTTCAGAGCTTAAGTGCTTACGGGGATGGCGATGAAAAAGATTCTGATCACAGGCGGTGCGGGTTATGTCGGCCATATGCTGACGCCTCAATTGCTTGATGCCGGTTACTCTGTCGTCGTTTACGACATGATGTGGTACGGCAACAGCAAGATGCCGAAGGACAACCCGAGCCTCACGCTGGTCGAAGGCGACATCCGGGATACCGCCAAGCTTGCCAAGCACTTCGAGGGCGTCGATACGGTCCTTCATCTCGCCTGCATTTCTAACGATCCTAGCTTCGAGCTCGATTCGGGCCTGTCCGAATCGATCAACTACGATTGTTTCGAGCCGATGGTGATCGCGGCCAAGAAGGCCGGCGTGTCCCGCTTTGTCTATTGCTCGTCGAGCTCCGTTTATGGCGTCAGTGATGCGCCCGACGTGACGGAAGATCATCCGCTGGTTCCGTTGACGCTGTACAACAAGTTCAAGGGGCTCTGCGAGCCGCTGCTCTGGAAGCATCGCGGCCCGGGCTTCACCTGCGTCACAATTCGGCCGGCGACGGTTTGCGGTTACAGCACGCGTACGCGCCTCGATCTCACCGTGAACATCCTGACCAACCATGCCGTCAATCGTGGCAAGATCACTGTGTTCGGTGGCGACCAGCGTCGTCCGAACCTGCATATCCAGGACATGGTCGAGGCCTACAAGCTGATGATCGAAGCGCCCGCGGAGAAGATCGACGGAGAGACCTTCAATATCGGTTACCAGAACCTGAAGGTCATGGAGATTGCAGAGATCGTGCGGAATGTCGTCCAGGAGCAGTTCCCTAACAAGCCGCCGATCGAAATCGTTCGCACCGAGACCAACGACAATCGGTCCTATCACATCAACTCGGACAAAATCTTCCGGGTTCTGGGTTATCGCCCGAGGCATACGGTGGAAGATGCTGTGCGCGATCTATGCAAGGCCTTTGCGCGCGGCGACCTGCCCAACAGTTTCGATGATCCGCTGTATTTCAATGTGCAGAACATGAAGACGGTCGAAGTGGCATGAGCGACAAACAGGTTGCCGTCGTCACCGGCGGCGCCGGCTTCATCGGAAGCCATGTTGTCGATCTGCTGCTCGATCGTGGTTATGAAGTTCGGGTGATCGATAATCTGGTCGGCGGTCGCGAAATCAATCTCGCGCACCACGCCGGTAATTCGAAACTGCATTTTCTGAAGTCCGACATTCGTGCACTTGAGACGGGAGCCTCGATCTTCAAGGGGGCTCATCGGGTGTTTCACTTCGCCGGCATCGGTGACATCGTGCCGTCGATCGAGCAGCCGCTCGAATACATGTCCGTCAATGGGCAAGGCACCGTGCAGGTTCTTGAATGTGCCCGCGAGGCAGGCGTTTCCAAGTTCGTGTATGCCGCTTCGTCATCCTGCTACGGTCTTGCCGATACGCCGACGCGGGAGGATCATCCGATCCGTCCGAAATATCCCTATGCGCTAAGCAAGTATCACGGCGAACAGGCCGCGCTTCACTGGCACGACGTGTACGGCCTTCCGGTCAATTCCGTCCGTATCTTTAATGCCTATGGCACGCGGTCGCGGACCTCGGGCGCCTATGGTGCCGTGTTCGGCGTGTTCTTGCGACAGAAGATCGCAGGCAAGCCGTTCACCGTTGTCGGCGACGGCACCCAGTCGCGCGACTTCCTTTACGTGACTGATGTGGCCGCAGCTTTCGTCGCAGCTTGTGAAACCAATCTGACGGGCCGTATCTGGAATCTCGGCGCCGGCAATCCGCAGCCGGTCAACAAACTTGTTTCTCTGCTGGGTGGCGAGGTCGTCTACATTCCAAAGCGACCAGGCGAACCCGACGTGACCTATGCGGATATCACCGCTATTACGCGCGATCTGGACTGGCGCCCCCGCGTCAGCTTCGAAGAGGGGGTGGGCACGATTCTCGAACAGATCGATTACTGGCGTGAAGCCCCGTTGTGGGACCCGCAGTCAATCGCGCAGGCAAGCAAGGTCTGGTTCCAGTATATGACAAAGGCTGACGGCAATGGATGAGGCAAGTCGCAAGTTACTCAGCCACAAGGTCAAGACCCTTGACGAAATAGTCGGGCTGGTCGGGCCGCGTCCGCGGGCCAAGAAGGTCATCATGTGCCACGGCGTGTTCGACGTCGTGCACCCTGGTCACATCCGACATTTGATCTATGCCAAGAGCAAGGGTGACGTGCTGGTCGCAAGCCTGACCGCGGATCGCCACATCATGAAGGCCAATATGCGGCCTTACATTCCGGAAGACATTCGTGCGCTCAATCTGGCCGCGCTGGAAATGGTCGATTACGTCATCATCGATCGCAATTCGACACCACTCGACAATATTTCCGCAATTCAACCCGACTATTTCGCCAAGGGTTACGAGTACGGCAAGGACAACGAGATCCACCCGAAGACGCAGGATGAAATTGGCATCCTGGAGGGCTACGGCGGCGAGGTGATTTTCACGCCGGGCGACGTCGTCTACTCGTCGTCGGCACTGATCGAGATGCAGCCGCCGGATATCTCGCTCGAAAAGCTCAACATGCTGATGATGGAGGAGGGCGTTACGTTCAATGACCTTCGCACCATTCTCGACAAGTTCAAGGGCATGCGCGCCCACGTCGTCGGCGACACCATCGTCGACAGCTATACCTATTGCGCCATGATTGGCGGTCAGTCGAAGACCCCGACGATCAGCGTTCGCTTCGAGCGCAAGGACAGCTATGTGGGCGGTGCGGGCATCGTTGCCAAGCATCTCAAGGCGGCAGGCGCTGAAGTGACATTCTCGACCGTTCTCGGGGATGACGCCGACGCAGCCTTCGTGCGCGAGGATTTGCGTGCGGCCGGTGTCGTCATGAAGGATATCCCTGACTCGACCCGCCCCACGACCAACAAGAATGCGATCATCACCGAAGGTTATCGCATGCTGAAGGTCGATACCCTCGACAACCGCACCATTTCGGACAAGATCTGCGCGAAGTTCTGCAGCCAGATTGCCGAAATCGAGACCGATGTTCTGGTGTTCAGCGACTTCCGGCATGGCGTCTTCAATCGCTCCACGGTTCCGATCCTGACGGGCGCGATTCCGCAGGGCTTGTTCAAGGTGGCGGACAGCCAGGTCGCCAGCCGCTGGGGCAATATCCTTGAGTTCCAGGGCTTCGACCTGTTGACGCCGAACGAGCGCGAAGCGCGCTTTGCACTCGGCGATCAAGATTCTCACGTGCGCCCGTTGGCCACCAGCCTGTTCAGCCAGGCGAACTGCAAGACGCTGATCCTCAAGCTCGGCGATCGCGGTATTCTCACCTACCGTACGCGACCGCCGGAAGATCCGCGCACCTTCGCCGTGATCGACAGCTTCGTCGATCGCGTGGTGGATGCTGTCGGTGCAGGCGACGCACTGCTCGCCTATTCGTCATTGGCGCTGAAGCTGACGGGCAATGACATCATTGCCTCGATCCTCGGCTCGATCGCCGCGGGTATCGAATGCGAGCATGACGGCAATATCCCGGTGACGCTGGATGCGATGCGAAAGAAGATCGATGCGATCGAGCGCCTTGCCGTTCTGAGCTAGGCCGCTCACGATCGATCGACGTCAATTTTGCGGAACGAAGCTCGCTCCGCTTGGGTCTTATGGGGTGAACGGGAATGCGCGTCGTCGTTATCGGTTTGGGCGTTCAGGGTCGAAAGCGGACCGCGATCGCTGGGCCGGAGGTCGTCGCTATCGTTGATCCCGTGCTTCCCGATGCAGGGTATCGTCGGATCGAAGACGTGCCGCTTAGTTCGTATGACGCGGCTCTGTTGTGCGTTCCGGACGATCCGAAGGTTGAACTCCTGACCTATTTGCTCGGCAATGGCAAACATGCGCTTGTCGAGAAGCCGTTACTGTCCGAGCGCGAAGCGGATCTTAGCGCGCTGGCGGCGCTGGCAGCGAAGACCGGTACGGTTTGTTACACCGCTTATAACCACAGGTTCGAGCCGCATTTCGTGCGCATGCGCGATCTCATCCAGTCCGGTAAGCTCGGTGAGATCTATACGGTCCGTATGTATTACGGAAACGGCACCGCAGCACAGGTGAAGGCATCGCCGTGGCGGGATACCGGCACCGGCGTGCTATTCGATCTCGGCTCGCATTTGCTCGATACGCTATCGTTCTGGCTCGGACCGATTTCGCAGCCCTTCAAAGTGATTTCGGCATCTCGCTTCGAAAATCTGTCATTCGATCACGTCACGTTTGGTGCCGCCGGAAAACCCCTGCTTCAGCTCGAAACATCGCTGCTCAGCTGGCGCAATCACTTCTATGCCGATGTCCACGCCGAGAAAGGCAGTGCTCACATTACGTCACTTTGCAAATGGGGACCGAGCACATTCATCCAGCGCGGCCGTGTGCTGCCATCGGGACGGCCGGACGAGGATGCCGTGACGCTGGTGCAGGCCGATCCGACCTGGGCGCTGGAGTATGATCATTTTAAATCGTTGTGTACGAACGGCGGTTCCGCGCTCGAGACAGATATGTGGATCAGCCGGACGCTGAATTCACTCGGTGCTGCCGCTTTGTCGGGCGAGGGACAATGACCAAACCCGTGATTGGCTTTGCCGGAATGACGCATCTCGGCCTGAATTCCGCCGTGGCGTCGGCCGAGCGCGGCTTTGACGTCATCTGCTTCGATCCCGATGCTACGCGTATCGGTGCGCTGAATGCCGGCGAGCTTCCCGTGGTCGAACCGGATCTCCCGGACATGTTTGCACGCCGCCGTGCGCAACTGACGTTCACGACCGATCCGGGCATGCTCAAGGCTTGCGATGTAATCTATGTCGCGCCTGACGTGCCGACTGACGACAAGGGCACCAGCGACCTCGGTCCGATCCGCGGCCTGATCGATCGCGTCGGTGAGGCGATGGCGCCGGCTGCGATCCTGGTCATCCTCAGTCAGGTGCCGCCGGGCTTCACCCGCGGTCTGCGCCGGTCATTGGCGACACGGTACTATCAGGTCGAGACGTTGATCTTCGGGCGCGCTATCGAGCGTGCCATGTATCCCGAACGCTTCATCGTTGGCTGCGCGGATCCCGCCGTGCCGTTGCCGCCGTCGCTGGCGACCTACCTTGCTGCGTTCGAGTGTCCGATTCTTCCGATGCGCTACGAGAGCGCGGAACTATGCAAGATCTCGATCAATATGGTGCTGGTGGCGCAGGTCACCTGCGCCAACACCATCGCCGAGCTGTGCGAGAATATCGGGGCCGACTACGGCGAGATCGTTCCCGCGCTCAGACTCGACCGGCGCATCGGTGCCTATGCCTATATCAGCCCTGGAATGGGTATTTCAGGGGGCAATCTCGAACGCGATCTGGCGACGTTCAATAATTTTGGCGATGCGCTGGGCACATCGACCGGCGTCGTGCGCGCTTGGCAGCACAACAGCGGCTATCGTCGCAACTGGGCGCTTCGCACGCTCCATACCGCCGTGCTGTGCCATGCTACGGATCCGGTGATTGCCGTGCTGGGGCTTGCCTATAAAGAGAATACAGATTCGGTGAAGAACTCGCCGGCCGTCGCCCTCATCGAGGCGCTGCTGCCGTTCAGCATCCAGGCCTACGATCCCGTCGTGGCGCCCCGCGCACAATGGCACCCGGCGCTGACCGCCAGCGCCGATCCGATTGCGGCCTGCGCTGGTGCCGACGTGGTGCTCATCATGACGCCCTGGCCCGAATTTCGCACGATCGACATCGGCAGTCTTGCCAAAAGCCTCCGTGGCAAGGTCGTAATTGATCCATATGGCATGCTCGATCGCCGCGCCGCGCTCGCTGCCGGACTTGAATATCATAAGCTCGGGGTCTCCTGACCGCGCCGCTTGTTCGAAGCCGATCTGGAGACAACGAGATGCTGGCCCATCAAAATGCTCACCCTGAAAAACCCGCACGGGTTGTCGTGCTGGGTGCTGGCGGCGTGCTCGGCAAGCCGCTCCTGGCGCGTCTCAAGGCCGACGGGGTCGTGGCGCTCGGCGTCGGATCAGCGGATATCGACCTGCAGGCTGCGGACGCCAGCGATAAATTGCAGCGCCTGCTCAAGGCTGACGATGCCGTGGTGTTCCTGTCGGCGCTGACACCAGACAAGGGGCGTGACGTTGCCACCTTGATGAAAAACCTGCGGATGGCCGAGGCGGTCGCCAGTGCCGTATCCAGCGTCAAATGTCGGCACGTCATCTACATGAGTTCGGATGCCGTCTATCCTTTTGGCAACGGGACGGTTGATGAGACGACGCCGGCCGATCCACTCGATCTCTACGGTGTCATGCACAAGGCGCGCGAGGTCATCATGATGAGCGCCGTGCAGGCCGATGCGTTGGCGATCTTGCGGTGCACGCTGGTTTGCGCTGCCGACGATACGCACAATTCCTATGGGCCGAACCGGTTTCGTCGGCAGGCCGCCAGGGATGGCAAGATCACGCTGGGCGGCGAAGGCAAGGAAACCCGCGACCACGTCTTCGCCGATGATGTGGCTGAACTGATCCGGCTTGTGCTGGTGCACCGGTCCGCGGGCCTGCTGAATGCGGTTTCGGGCCGATCCCATTCGTTTGCCGAGGTTGCTCGTCTTGTCGCCGCGACATTCGTCCCGCCGGCCGAAGTCAGTTTTTCGGGCGGTGGTGGTGCGGTGACGCATCGGCACTTCGATGTCACAGCGCTGCATCAGGCGTTTCCGAACTTCCACTTCCAGTCGCTGGAAGCTGTCGTGGCAGAGGTGCATCGGCGCGGCGAGGGCAGGAGCGATGGCTGAGGTCAACCTGCTCAAGACCTATCCCAAGGCCGTGCGCGACATCGCGCAGCGTGTCCAGGGCAAGGAAGCCAATCGCGAACTGGCTTTAAAATTTGGCTTCGAGTATTTCGACGGGCCGCGCGAGCAGGGCTATGGCGGCTATCGTTATGACGGACGATGGGTACCGATCGCGCAGACCTTCGTTACCCATTTTGGACTGAAGCCTGGTGACCGCGTGCTCGATGTCGGCTGCGCCAAGGGATTTTTGGTCAAGGATCTCACCGATGTCTGTCCCGGCCTCGAGGTCTATGGCCTGGATATATCGGAATATGCGCTGACGCACGCACATGCGGATGTCGCGGGGCGAACCGTGCGGGGCTCCTGCGATGCGCTGCCTTTTTCCGATCGGAGCTTTGATGCGGTGATCTGCATTAACACCATCCATAATCTTGATCCCGAGCACTGTGCCATAGCCATCCGCGAGCTGCAGCGGGTGTCGAAGGGGCAGGGATTCATCCAGGTCGATGCTTACCGCAGCGCCGCGGAACGGCAGCTGTTCGAAGACTGGATGCTGACGGCCAAGAGCTATTACATGCCGGAGGCTTGGGAAGCGCTATTCGCATCCTGCGGTTACACCGGAGATTACTATTGGACGGTGCTTCAATGACGTGTGCAATGGGAGCATCGGCCAGAACTGATCTGTACCACTCGTTCCAGCAAGGCGGATGCTGACATGCTCCGCGCCTTTTCCATGCGAGGACGCGACACTCTCTCTCCTTTTTGGACGTTGTTCTGGATTCTGGTTTGCCTGCATCAGCTATATTACGGCTGGTTTTTGATACGATCGTCTTTCGTGCCCTATGTTATGGATGGCAACGAGACGTTCTCGGTCTGGTGGCATGCGCATAATCTCTACAGCTTCTCGTTCTGGAAATCGTTCGGATTGACTGACGAATCGTTTAGTTTTTCTGCGGCGGCCCATCCGTACTTTCATACCCATCAGGGCAACATGCCCCGCCTGTTCGGCTTTCTGATCTACGCGCTCGGCGCGCGGACGGTTGAGGCACAGGTGATTGTGACAACGCTGATCATCGGCAATCTGACGCTGTACTTCTGTTACGCATCGATTGCGAAAATAACGCACCCCGCGATTGCGTTCGTTTTCTGCGTGCTGCTGTTCTCCGATTATCTGCTTTATGCGCAGTGGCACGTCGTCACCTATCGCGTTTGGTACGGATTCCTGTTCTTCGGAACCTGGTTCGCCATCGTCGGCGCGTCCGAGGAACGCAAAGTGTGGCCTTACCCACTTCTTGGCACATTGTTCTTTCTGCTGTTCTACTTCGAATTGATATTCGCCGCTTACGTATCGGTCATTGCAGGTCTTCTGGGTCTCTGGCTGCACTGGGGAAAGCCAAAACGGATTGTGGCACTCTATGCCGTGCAGGCTACTGGCCTCGTCGCTGGCATCGGATTGCTGTTCGGGCAACTCGTCCTGGCAATGGGCTTGGATGTTATCAAGACGGACTTCACCACGACGTTCCTGGCCCGCAATGCGGCCGCAAACGGCGCGTCGGTCGAGTCGATCGGTGAATTCTTTCACAACCACAACATCGTTTTCTGGATGAATTTCAGGGACGGCGCGGTGCTTCGCTCGATGGCTGCATTTGCCAGGTCCATTGGCGCCGGCGTATTTCAGGTCTGGACGCCGGCATTCTTCATACTCGTCTGTGCATCGCTGATCGGCGTCATCGTCTCATTCCTCGAGAGAAGGCCACGCCCTTGTGTCGCCGGTTTGTCTGCTGGAGGCGTCGGGCAAGGTCACGCGATGTTTGGCTTCTGGAGCGCCGTGGGCCTCAGTCCTGATCGCCACGTTCAGCTGGTGCGTTGCGCCGGTCTCGCTACGCTCGTGGCCGGTGCGGCCCTTGTCCTGCACGAATTGTTGACGGTCGGTCTTGTGTTCGGAATGGTGCCAAGCTCGCCGTATCCCGGCATGAGATTTGTGTTGTTGGTCGCGATGGTCGCATCGCTGTTAGTTATGTTTGTCGGCCATCTGTATCATCCGGTGGTCAAGGTCGTCGGTCAGGCTGCGATCTTTTCACTGCTTGCGATGATGGTAGCTGTGCTCGCAGTCATCATCTTTGAAGTGCCGATTGTGCAGCGGCTCGCTGACCTGATGGTCTTACGTTCTTTCGATCTCATTCTTGTACTCGTTCTGACGGGGGTGGGGCTCGCGCTTGGCCATTTAGCTTCTCCGTCCCTGCTACCGGTCGTGCGTGGAGCAATGACGTCGGTGTTGATCGCCGTCCTGATCGCCAGAAGCTATCGGATGTTCGATCAGAACTATAGCGACGTCTGGCTGATGGTTTATCAGAGCGCGGAGGTGCGAATTCTGGTCAGGGTAGCCATTCTATTGGCCGCCGCCGGCGGGATGGCCTTTGCGGTCATGGGAGCACGCCAGTCGTTTGGTGAGGCGTGGAAGACCTTCATTGGTCGTTCGCTGGCGCTGTTTACGCTCGGTCTTGCCGGCTATGCCACCATCTACGTTCTTTCACCGGGATACGTTTTCAGCGGGTATGTGGAGCGACTGGCACCCTTCGCAATATTCTTTCTGATGTTTATTCCTGCCATTGCCATCTGCGCTGTCGCCGTTGCCGGCTGCAGATATTCCAGAGCCTTCACAGCACTTGATTTCCAATGGAGCCTCAAAGCCAGCCGTATCTGGGTGCCGGTGTGTGTCGTATTTGCCATCGCGACGACCTCGCTGCTCTGGATCAAGGTCCAGATGTATTATGCAAAGCTGCTTCCATCGAACTATCTCACGTTCGCCCGGACGTTGACACAGCCTCCCTTCAAGGGAGCTTCCTTCGCCGTCAATAACTATGCCGCGGTCGTGGCCTATTACACCCGCAGCTGGGCTTACATCGACGCCATGCAGAAGCCGTCGATTGATTCAACTAGTGATGCGGAGCAACGTCTGACAGATCGATCGTATCATTGGTTCGCTGATTGGAGCTCCAATAGCGACTACCGGTATCCGCAATACTACGCCTGCATGAAGATGCAGTCTTTCGATACGGCGCTGGCCTTGCGCGATCCTTCGCGCTCTGCCGGCCGCGTTCTGTTTTGCGACAGCGAGACAGAAAAATGGAGGGAGTCGCCATTCAACGACAAAGTGGTGGCGGCAGATGCGACGCCCGCACGGTACTGGTCGATCGTGGAGCTTGGCAAATCGCGCCCGCGACTTGAAGGGATCGAGACCCAGGTTCAGTTGCGCGACGATGGCTGGCTCATTCAGGGGCTGCCTATCGTGCGCCATCGTCCGGAGGCGCCGGTCACCTCACGGACATTCGAGCTTCTTGTCGGGACGCAAGCGAGTTGCAGCGCGGCGGCGCCGGAGATGAAAGTCGTTCAGACCTCCAACGGTGATGTCCCTTTCAAACTGCCATCAGGTTTCCATGGCAGTGTTCGGGTTCGGGCCTGGGTTGAATCCGTCGATGGTGTCAGCGACCCCAAATCTGGCAACGTCTGGGTCAGTCATACTGATGCGACAGGGGCGCCGGCGCTGACGCGATGTCCGAATGTGCTGGCCTCCGGTCTGTTCACGGACAGCAATCTGTCGAGCATCGCGGCCGGGTGGGGCGGGCGGGAAGCATGGGGGGTCTGGACGGTCGGCCGGCGTGCTACCTTGCCACCGCTGCCGCTTCCAGGTGAAGCCGTGGCGGCGGATTTCGTGCTCGAAGCGGTGGTCCGCAGTTTTCTGCCAGGAGCCGGGAAAGAGCAGAGTGTCCGCGTACTCGCCAATGGCGAGCCCATCGCAAATTGGGCCTTTTCAGCAGCAGATTCCCCGCGTGTCGTTACGGCCCGGATCCCAAGGTCCGTCCTGGCCGGTCATTCGAGCCTTCGGCTTTCTTTCGAGATTGCCAGTCCTACGTCTCCGGCAAGCCTGGGTGTATCGGCGGACAACCGTGCTCTCGGGATCGGCCTGGAACAATTGACGATCAAGGAAATACAACCTTGAAGCGGTCGGTCAAAAGAAGTCTGTTGGCAATACCCGGAGCTGACATCATCCGCGCTGTCGTGGTCTGCAAGGTGCACTGCTGTTGACAAATCCGAGCAGGTTGTCTGCATCGTCAAATATGGTTGGGCCAGGTTGCCCGAGTTCGATCTGAAGGAAGAAATCATGTCATCTCCCGAGCGTGCTGACGATGCCTCGACCCGTGAAGTGCAATACAATCGGTTGCTGGAGGTCGCTGAGCATCACGGGCGCACAGAACTCGGCCTGATGATGAATCAAGCCTGGCACGATGATCCGAAGCGGCTGACCTTCACCTTTGCACGTTACAAGTTCGCGGCGCGGATGCTCACTGGCTGCCAGAATGTGCTGGAGGTCGGCTGCGGTGACGCATTTCCAAGCCGTATCGTTCAGCAGGAGGTGGGCAAGCTGACCGTGACGGACTTCGACCCGATCTTCATTCAGGAAGCGCAGCGCCGTAGCGTTGCAGGCTGGGAGCTGGCAGGCGCTTTCGTCCACGACATGCTGTCGGGTCCGCCGCAGGGCCAATATGACGGTATGTACGCGCTCGACGTCCTTGAGCACATTGTTCCGGAGAACGAGGATCTGTTCCTGTCGAACATGGCCGCATCGCTCGATCCCAATGGCACCATGATCATCGGTATGCCGTCTCTGGAGAGTCAGCCTTACGCATCAAAGTTGAGCAAGGAAGGACACGTTAACTGCAAGAGTCAGCCGGCGCTCAAGGAGACGATGCAGCGGCATTTCCACAACGTTTTTATGTTCTGTATGAACGATGAAGTGCTGCATGTTGGTTATCACAAGATGGCACATTATGTACTGGCGCTTTGCTGCAACAAGAAAGCTTAAAATTAGCTTCTAGTGCCGAGATTCGGCAGCAATATCGATGATCCTACATTGCTCTTTTTCGCATCGAGAGTGTTAAGATGAGGACAAGAAAAAGGCTGGAGAGGCTTGCGGCCAAGTAAGGCATAAAGTTTGGCTCATATTCAAATCTGATCGTTTTGGTACCACCTCGAATTATGGCTCCACGCATTATTGAGTTAACTCGATAAGTAGTTATTTTCAATCCATCAGCATATGTCACCCACCCCTTGAAATACTGATCGTTGAGGACAACTAGCCCTGATGCATCGTTAGGCACGTCAATTTCGACGATGGTTGGAGATAGATCTCGAACAGTAAGTGGCTTCGCGGACGACCGTTGGCCAGATTCGCAGGCCAGTAGTTCTCCATTATTTTCTACGAATGGAGCGGTTGAAATGTTGTGAATGTCTCTGACGACGAGCGAGACATCATTCGGCCCGATTGGTCGGCACGAGCTGGCAAGATACGCGCGAGGTGTAGTCTGTTCGTCGACGTATCCAGAGAATCGAGCACTGCCAAGGTCGATTGGGGCTAGTCCACTCTCGCATCCTTGATATTTGGCGATCTCGTCAATGGTTCCGCCGCGGTAGGCGACGATTTTGTTCACCGAGATTGCGTTGAACCGAGTGCGGTATGCACAATAGGAGGTCCAGCGAATTAACTCCTGCTCTGGCCCGGTTGTTAGATCCGAAAATCCACGCCAATCTCTTATCGTAGTTGTGATGGGAGGCGCGTCTTTCGCGATATCCAGCCCGGGCTGGAAAAGAAATTTTTGGAGGCTATTGAAGGTGATTGGATTCCTCGATCCGAGAACGTTTAGGTCGTAATTCATGTTGCTGTCGGCTGAGAGGGCAAGCAGACTTGTTGCGATGCGATCGCCTTTCTGCAAACCAGCTCTTGGAATCTCGGCAGCAGGCCAAGGCCTCGCCTCTTTGATATAGAAGTACACCCAGCCTGCTACTATGACGCCAATGCTGCCAATGATCGGAGCAAGAAGCCGGGTGTTACGATAATTGAACGATATCGCTGTGATCAACGCAATCAAGAAGGGGATGTAGCGATATCTGTCGCCTGCGAGGGTGAAGCCGTATCGAATCTGAAGCGTAGCATCTGCAATGAATATAATGAGCGCAGCAACTGCTGTCCTCGATGTTGGGCGAATTACCATCCAAGTCACAGCGCATGCAGACAATAAGGAGGTGATGCTTAAAATGCTGACTTGTTCGAGAATCGAGAACGATCGTACGATTTCGCTGCGGTAGTTTGATAGTATAATGTAGCCAAGGGTAAGAGTTCCAATGCCTATAATTGCGAAGGACAAAATGGCATCGGTGCGGGTATGTTTTTCAATTGAGGTCAAGCCTAGAGCGATCATCACGGACAGCAGAGCCGCTAGCACCGGGCAGGTATAGCGGGCTAGATGGACGAATTCGAATGGCCAAACAGGCCAGTTAAGCATTCCGTAAAAAGAAATGGTGCACAACGTGAAGATGACGGTACCAGCGTAGATCATGCGCTTTCTTTGAGCGGTGTGCGCGCGGAAAGCGTGACAGACGCCCATTGATGCCAATAGGCTGCCGACAGCGTAGTAGGTAATCGGGAAGTCTTCGGACGGCTTCAGACGTATTGCGACGTCATGAGTCCAGTTTTCGTAAGGCGTTACTCCCATCGACCAAGGGAAAACCAGATTCAAGAGGTTGACGGCAGTAATCCTCCATCCGCTCAGATCAAACGGGTGCCCAGTGAATGCATCTTTTGAAACTACGAACTCGGCAAATGGCATAATCTGCGGCATTGCCGTCAAAATAGCTAATGCGCAAGCCGCTAAACAGACAGCGATGGCAGACCTAGCTCTAGCGTAGTCATTCTTGGTGTCAATGGTAAGGAACGCGATGAAGAAGAAGGCCGTAAAATAGCAAGTGCATAGTATAATCTGTGGCTGGCCCGAAAGTAGCAGGAGCACAACAGATAGCCAGAGGCCAACAAAATGCTTCGCTGATCGTGGACATGCTATCAGTTGGGAAATGCAGTACAGTATCCACGGAAGGATCGGAGTCACGGCGTACCAAGAGGGTACGCTATAGAAGAGTGGGATATGACCAGCTGCAACGTATGAGACAGCGCCACCAATAGCGGCGAGCCTGCTTGCCCCGAGATCCTCCGCTATCGCTTCGACGCCAAGCGCGCCAACAAATAGATAAGCGCAAAGCAAAACGGTCCACCAAATGTCGTGCCCTAGATAAGTGAGCCATTCCAGCGGATTGAGGAGTTGATACTCGTATTGCTCGAGGATCGGCAGGCCGAGAATGTTGTGAGGCATCCATAGTGGCAGCCGACCTGACCAAAGTTCTTTAGCGATAAATTCACGAATTGGCCGATGGTCGGCACTAAAGGTCAATATATCCCAAATATTGTCGTACCTGATCGCTTTCGCCGTTGTGGCGGCACCGGGCCAAAATGGATACCCGCATAGGGTCGGCAACAAGTAGAGGATGAAGAGAACCGTCAGAAGAACGAGGTAGCGGTTTTCTAAGGTTGCTTTGACGGCTGAGATGGAGTTGGACGTGTCTGATATCTTCAATTGGGGGATGGTAGGCAAAATACGATCCTTGTCCGCACCACCGCGTTCTGCAGTAGATCAGTGCAATTTCGGTGAATTGCTTTGGCGCAGCTGTTGTTCGCGACCGCGCCCAACGCCCTACGACTTAGGGTTCTCTTTTCGATGATGTAGTAATATATCGCCGAAAAAAAGCAAAAAGAAGCGCCACTGTAGCACTCTTTCGTTCAATATTGGCGGCCAATTGCGCGTCCCAGATTTAGCGATATCGGGCGTAGCGCGATCGTTCCGCAGGTGGGGCTCAAGCTTGCGCGGACGCCGCGTGACCTTCCAGCATGTCGTTCTCTTCGCTTGCCGAGCGGGGAAGCGCCTCGCGCTTGATCTGGCGCCCATCGAAACGCCGCACTTCCCAAACCAGCAGGGCCAGTACCTTGGCAATGTTGATCAGGCCCTTGAGGCGCAGAGCACTTGAGTTGCGCGTCATTTCGGCGCCGGCGACGCCGACTTCGGTCATCGAGCAGCCGCTGCGCAGCAGCTTGGTCAGGATCTCGCCCTGGAACGCGAAGCCGGTGCTGTTGATGCGCAACTGACGCAGCAAGTCGACGCGATGCACGGGAAGACCATTGTAGTACTTGATCTTCTGGCCGAACAGGATGTTCAGCAGATTAGTATAGACCCGGGAGGTGAAGTAGCGCATAGGCGATTTGATCGTGCGCAGATTGGTGACGTAAGGCGCCACGAGATCGGCAGAGCCGACGGCCGAGAAGATCGGAGGCAGGCTGGCAGCCGGCATGCCGCCATCGCCGCACAGCATCATCAGATAGGTGCAGCGCGCTTCTTCGACGCCGCGCTTATAGCTTGCGCCAAGTCCGATATTGCGGGGGTTGTGCAGCACGCGGATATTCGGCAGTTCGGTCGCGAGCCGGTCCATGATCTCGCCGGTCTTGTCGGCGGAGCCGTCGTTGATCAGAATAATCTCGTAGTCACGAAAAAACGCGGTGACCTGCTTCTCGATGTCCCGCACCACGCCGTCGAGGACTACTTCCTCGTTCAGCGCGGGAATGACGATCGAGATGCTTCCCGCCAGAGCCGAGGCATTGTCACTGATTGGTCGCGACTGTCGCGAGGTCGGAGACGAAGCCGTGGTGCGATCCAGCATATGCACATCCCGTGGATGATTTCGTGAAACAGAGGGACAACTATAGACAGGTTAGCCACTCGAGGAGTCACTTTTCGGCCACACCGTGCCACAATCCGGGAGTTGGGCCAACACACGGGAGATGGCTAATTGGGGTTGGGAAACCCGAGATTTTGCAGCAAAAGTTCCAGGATGGCGCCCGTTTCGGCGCATCGGTCATTGTTCGGGCAGGGGAATCTTGCTGCCCGACCACCACCACATCACGCCCCCGGGCAAAGCCAGCAACAGTGTGAAAATGCCGAACATGACCGACGCGGCAAGGGCAGCGGCTGCCGGTACATGGATCAACGAAAAACCAGTGGCCATTGCGCTTTCGCGAAGACCCCAGCCAGCAATGGAGAACGGCAGCAGCGATATCAGCATGACCGTTGGCACTATGAGCAGGCACTGCCACATCGAGACCTCGGCACCCATTCCATTGATGAGATAGAAGATGATTGCGACGTTGATGAGCTGAAGGGTCAGGCTGGTCAGCAGGATTTTCGGCATGTGCCGCCAACCGGTGATCAAATGGCGGATGACCGACAGAGTGTCGAGGATGGCGTAAACCACCCGATATTTCTTGATCTTTGCCCGCGCGACCTGCACGAGAGCGGGATGACGTGCAAGATAGCCGACGAAGGCGAAGGCTGCGATCAGCGCGATCCCGACGATCGCCATTACGACAATGCTGTGACGCATCGTTTCGTCGCCCGTCAACTGGATCGCCCAAGGGGCGGTGAGAGACACGATCAGAAGCGACGACAGCAGGCCGATCAGTCGGTCGAGCGCCACGCCGCGGGCGCTGTTTCGCATCGGAATTGCGCATCGCCGGGTCAGGATCATGGCACGAACGACGTCGCCGCTGACAAACGTAACCAGTGCCTGGGAGAAGAACGCGCCGATCCAGTTGATTCTCACCGTCATCGCGAGCGGAACGGGATGCGCGATGATGCCCGTGATTGCTGACAGCCGGATGCCCGAGACGATCAACTGACCCACGAACAGCAGCGCGACCACCAGCACGGTCAAGGCGGGCAGGCGCTTGATGTGAAGGATGACGTCAACAATATCGATCGAGCGCAGAACGAGGGCAAACAGGCCTAGAGTCAAACCAAGCTTGACGATCGCGAGAACTACCGTCTTCATTTTTCCTCATGGTTTGGGAGCGTGTCGGCCGCTATCACTGCGACTAGGGAACAATCAGCAATTGCTTCACAGCGCAATTGATTTCGAGGATTCGAGTACCGAAATACTCAATTCAGAGATGAGAATATTTGCCGTTATGTGACTGCATGCTTCGGCGCCGCTGATGGTTCCAAAAAGAGCATTGAGGAGTGCGGTTGCATTTCGTCCGCGCTATTGACACCCCATCGGGGGCACCATAACCACCTACTTTAGCTGGTCGGTAGTGGGTCGTCGACGCAGATAATCCCGATGGGGCCCGGTCGTATCGTCCGCCAAGGGGGGAATTTTGAGCCAAAGTCATTCTGGCACCGAGATCGTGTCCCGCAGCAATTCTCTGGTGCTTCCCAGCGCCGAAAAGTCCATTGAGATGCATCGTTCGCTGCTCCGCGTACGAATGACCGAGGAGACTCTGGCGACCCGTTACACCGAGCAGGAAATGCGCACTCCGACGCATTTCGGCACCGGACAGGAAGCCGTAGCCGTGGGCGTCTGTTCGGCACTCGATGCCGGAGACATGGTCTATACCCATCATCGCTCGCACAATCATTTCATCGCCCGCGGCGGTAGCGTCTATGAGCTGGCTGCTGAACTCTATGGCCGCATCGATGGCTGTTCGCTCGGCCGCGGCGGTTCGGTTCATCTGACGGATCGCGACAAAGGTTTCATGGTCTCATCGGCGATTCTCGCTGAAACAGTGGCGACTGCCGTCGGCACTGCGCTGGCCTATGCTATGGATGGCGAGGCAAAGGTCGCGGTGTGCTTTTTCGGCGAGGGCACGCTCGATGAAGGCGCATTCTACGAGGCGATCAACTTTGCGTCGATCCGCAAGCTGCCTGTCGTCTTCGCGTGTGAGAATAACCTCTATGCGACTGAGAGTCCGCTGTCAGTTCGTCAGGCGCCGGGGTCGGACCTGTGCGACCGTCTGCGTGCGTTCAAGGTGACCAGCGAGCGCGTTGACGGCAATGACGTAGCCGCGGTCTACGATGCAGCCGTCCGCGCCGTTCAGCAGGCACGGTCCGGTGGCGGTCCAGTGTTCCTGGAGTGCATGACCTATCGTTGGCGCGAACACGTCGGGCCGATGTTCGACCACGACGCAAAGCGCAGCTATCGCGACAAGGCCGAATTCGACGCTTGGGTTGCCAGGGACCCCGTTCGGCGCTCGGCCACCCGGCTGATCGAGCAGGGCGTTGCAACGGCTGCCGAGGTCGAAGTCTGGGCTGCGGAGACCAAAGCTGAAATCGAGGCTACCGTAGAGCGTGCCCGCCAGGCGCCGTGGCCGGCAGTCGACACCTTGTTCGAAAACGCCTGATAATTTTGATTCAACCCTGAGCGAATTCATGCGCACACTTAGCTACGCCGAGGCGATTTCCGAAGCCACCGTCCAAGCGATGGAATGCGATCCATCCATTTTCGTCGCTGGCATCGCCGTGGATTATCCGTCGGGCATCTTCGGCACGACCACGGAAGCCTATAAGCGCTTCGGCAAGGCCCGTGTGTTTGATACGCCGGCGATGGAAAATGCCCTAACCGGCATCGCGATCGGAGCAGCGGCGGTCGGCAAGCGCCCAGTCATCGTGCATCCGCGCAACGACTTCATGTTTCTCGCGTTCGACCAACTGATCAATCTCGCCGCGAAGTGGAAGTACATGTATGGCGGCCGTGCCGGGACCGTTCCGATCGTGGTCCGTGCCGTGGTCGGTCGTGGTTGGGGGCAGGGCGCTACCCATTCGCAGAGCCTGCAGGCGCCGCTGGCGCATTTTCCCGGATTGACGGTGTTGATGCCGACCTCGCCGCACGACGCCAAAGGGTTGATGATGGCGGCGCTGCAGCACGACGGCCCGGTGGTCATTCTCGAACATCGCTCGCTGTTCGGCCTGAAGGGCGAAGTGCCGGAAGAGCCCTATGTGGTGCCTATCGGGAGCGCCGAGGTGGTACGCCCCGGCACCGACCTCACGGTGGTGGCGACCTCGTTCATGACGGTCGAAGCACTTCGCGCGGCTGACGAACTGGCAAAAGATGATATCTCTCTCGAGGTGATAGATCTGCGCTCAATTCGTCCGCTCGACGAAGAGACTATCCTTGCGTCGCTCAAGAAGACCGGACGCCTCATTGTGACCGACACCAGCTGGGAGATGTGTGGTGTCGTCAGCGAGATTGCAGCGTTGGCAGCAGAAAAGGGCTTTCACGATCTGAAGGCCCCGGTTCGCCGTATAGCGCTGCCGAATTGTCCGGCCCCGGTTTCGCAGGCTTTGGAAGACGTGTTCTACCCCAAGGCCTCGACCATCGCGAAAGCCGCGTTGGTGATGTTGGGGCGGACCTCGTCCAGCCTGGGCGAGATCGACTTGGTGGACGATTTCAAGGGACCTTACTGAGCAGAGGTTCGCTGCTGCGGAACCGGATTGAGATTAAATTCAGGTTGGAGCAACGGTTGGTGAGGCAATCCGCGATCATGGCTGGCGCGGCAGCTGTATTCGCGCTGACCGTGACTCTCGTTTTGGCGAACCCGCCAGACGCCGGTGCTCTGCTGTTCGATGCCGGTTGGCGCAACGGTGTGTTCGGACTAGCCATGGTCGCGCTGGTGCCACTCATCCTGACCGTCCAGATTGGAATCGGCACCGCTTGGGCGCGTCGTTTCGGATACGATGCGAAGTCCTCCGAGCTCTGGTTCTTGTGGCTGTGCGGAAGCGCCTGGCTCAGTCTGATCGGGGTTGTTCTTGCTGTCGCCGGACTCATTAATCCTTGGGTCGGTGGTGCTATTCTGGTTCTCGGCGCCGGCTATGCCGCTGTCTCCGGCGCTGTCACCGATGCGGCCCAGCGCCTGTTACGCTGGGCCAGGCTGGCGGATGTCAGCGCCGACAGATCTGCATTTGCTGCGATTCGTCTCGGTATCGTCCTCGCGCTTGTCTTCATCGGCATGCGGGCAGCGACAGGTGAGCTCAACGATACCGACGTCGTCCAGTTCTACTGGGGCTGGCTCAATGAAGTGCGACATTTGGGTGGTGTGAAGCTTTCGCCTGACTTTCCGCTGATCCAGGATTTTACCGCCGGGCGTGGCAACGGCACTTACCTGTTGGCCGCAGGCGTTGCGCCTGGATTGGTGAGTCATGTGGTGTCGGCTGCATATTGCATCATGTTTGCGATGCTGCTTCGTGCCTTCATCCTGCAAATCGCAGCGGATGTGCCCGAGCCATTCCGGCGGCTGTCGATCCTTGTAGCCGAGGTGGCCAGTCTTGCGACCCTCTGGATGCTGCCGGGGGCAGTGGCTTTCGGCAAGTATCACTTGCAGTTTGCGGCGTGGGCGCTGGGCTTCCTGCTGGTCTGCCTTCACATCTCCAGCAGGGATGACAACGCTGCGCGCAGAGAGCGTCTCCTGGTGTTGCCGCTGGCTTTTGCAATTCCAATCGGACTTGCACAATTCGAGGCTTTCATCGCGCTGCTCGTCGTCGTTGCGGTGGCGGTTGCGCCGCATCCCTGGCTGTCCGCGCGCCGGTTGTTGCCGATTTTGCTGGCCGGTTGCGTCGGAGCGGGCATCTCCCTGTTTGGCAACTGGCTCTTCCTAGGGATTCCCGATCTCAATCCGTTTCCGCTGTTCGAACGATTTATCAACGGCTCGCGCTTCGATCTCTGGACCAGTCGATTGCAGCAACACTACATCAACTACGTCAATGGTGGCGTACTGACGCTGAATAGCGACGATGGTGTGAGTACGCTGCGCGAGCTGCGGACACTGATAAACGAGCTTCGAAACAATTGGCTTCCGATCTCGCTTGGCTTTGCAGGAGTGGTTGCTGCAGTCATGATCGCTAGCGTACCGATCGGGTGGCGATCGCTTCGGCATGGTCTCTTTCTGCTGTTGGGCGCGATCCTTGGCTATGGGCTCTATCGCGGGTCGTTATATATCACGCTGAGCGATCTTGCTCTCTCGCCCACGGCCAATCGTGCAGCGCTTTATGGTGTCGCGACCGTGATCTATCTGTTGGCCATCCGTGCTCTGGGGCGTCCGGCATCCAGCAGCTATTTGCTGGGCCTGCTCGGCTATTGGTTGGTTTGCACAGTGTTCATTCTAGCATTCCATTCCGGCAGCATGGAGCGGCTGATGCGTCATGTGGACGCGATCGGCGTCTCGTTGGTGCTGCTGGCGATGGTTTGTGTGATGGGCCGGCTGGCGAGGCCTGGCCTTTTCCTGCCGTCGGCCTCGGTGAATGCGAGCGCTGGCGTGCCCGTCCTGCTGGCTATTGGCATCGCCTTTTCGTTGCGTGCTGCCGTCCCGACCGCCGCTGTGGACCCGCCGCGTCATCTGCTGGCAAGCACACTCGGCCTGCAGGGACGCGCGCATGGACTCACTCATCCGATGGCACAATTCGGGCGGTGCGATGAGATTGCGCGGAGTGTTCCCGCCAGCGCCCGGGTTCTGTTCCTCAATGCCTACACGGCGATGGCCTATTGTAACAACGCAGTGCTGCTGCCGCGCGCCATGGTGGTGACGCCGCACGAATCCGATTTTGCGCGTGAGCTCGCGACCTCGTCATTCGCAGATGCGGATACCGTCGAACGCAGCCTGCGCCGCTTGAACATCAACTACTTTTTGTTCCTCAAGCACGATTTCGAGTTCTGGGCATCAGGCCTTTCCGCGCCCTTCCGTCCCGGAGAGTTTGAGCGTCGGTTTGATTTGCTCGCAGAGACTCCATCCTTCTATGTTCTGACTTGGCGTGGAGGCGGCAAGCCCATGCCCGGGGAGGCTGTCACAGCGATCTCCGAGCTGCGACGCTTCGCCATCCAGCAGGCCGGTTTCATGTTGCAAAACGAGTTTATCGGTCAATGGCGCATCATGGCAAATCTCCGCGCTGACCGGCCGAAGTATCAATTCGGCACGCAGCTCGATTTCAGCGCCAAAGGGTGGTCTGCGCTCTATGCCGATCATGGTTGGTATGCGGCCGAACCGCACGGGACGTGGTCAATCGGTCCCTACGCTGTGCTGACGTTACCTCTGGCCAGGCCGGAAGCGGGGCCGATGCGCCTGACCATGGATCTGATGCCGTTCCAGATACCGCAGCTGCCTACACGTACGGTCCGTGTGAAGGCCAACGGGGTTGACGTGGCGACATGGAACTTCAAGCTCGGCGAGGACTATCATGAGCGGTCCATCGATCTTCCGCCGGGCATTGGGCTCGATCCGCGTGGCGTTGTCCTAACCTTCGATATCAGCGACAGCGTCTCGCAATATGCCCTCGGATTGAACAGGGATTGGCGACCGGTCGGTTTTTCCGTACGCAGCCTGGTGCTTGAGCCGATCGCGACGAACTAGATGATGCCCCGTAGGCGGGCTTTGAGGATGCAGGCGAGGGCGGCCGCATCTTTGATATCGCCGTTGTCCGCCATCTCGATCAGCCTGACTGGCGATACCGTTTCGATCGCGGCAATGCCTTCGGCAATTTGCGGTGTGCCGACCTGTGCAATTGTCGCTGCGAACAAATGGATGCTGGCGCTGGAGAAAGCCGGGTAGGGATATACGTTTCCGAGCGTTTGAATAACCGGATCAATTGCTCCGATTTCCTCCTCCATCTCGTGGAGGGCGGTGGTCGTTGGATCTTCACCCGGCGAGATACGCCCGCCCGGAAACTCCCACGCCCATTCGCGGGTGGCATGACGGAATATCCGGATCAATACGACAGAGCCGGCAATCATTGGCATAATCACGCAGCCGGCCTCGCCAATGTGGCGGTTGTAAACACCCAGTGAGCCGTCGGCGAAACGGACGGCATCGCGCGTCAACATGCCCAGATAGGGATCGGCGGCGAGCACACCGACGCGAAGATCCGGGAATGACAGGTTATGTTGCTTGCGGCGAGCGTCTTCCTGGTGCTGCGCTGCGGCGATATCATCATCATTGGTGAGGATCGCAACCGGGCTGTCGTCGGGATCGCGAAAACAGTCGGGGCGCTGCTTTTGCAACAGGCGATAATGTGCGAGGCTAGCTGCACTTGATCCCAGTTTGTCGCTCATGACGCCTTTGCCCCGATTGGATCTCCGTCGCGCTGCGACGGCTATCGTTGCGGCCGTGCCTGCAGTGCCTCGGCATAGACTGCAGCCATCCGCCTCCTGAACACAGATTGATCGAATTCGCCTAGCGCGCGGGCCCGGCCAGCGGCGCCCAGCCGTGTGGCCAATGCCGGATCATCGAGGATTCGATTCACCGCGGTTGCCAGTGCAGCCGCGTCGCCGGGAGGGACTGTCAGTCCTTCCAGGTTATGCCGGGCCACCAGCGGCACCGTGGTGGCCAGGCTCGTATTGACGATAGGCAGGCCCGCGGTCATCGCCTCCACCTGCGCGATTCCGAATGCTTCAGCTTCGGTGACCGAAGGAAATGCGAAGACGTTGGCGGCGTGGAAAAGCCGCCGGATCTCGCTGCGCTCCAGGCGACCCGCGAAACGGACGCGATCGGCGACGCCGAATTCGCCGGCGAGCTGCCGCAGCTCCGTCAGCAGTGGCCCTTCGCCAATGATCGTGGCCTCTGCATCGATATCACGCATCGCGCGGATCAGTACGTCGTAGCCCTTGTAGCCGACGAGACGGCCCAGCGAAACAATGTGGCGCGGTGTTGTGCGTTTGATGTCCGCGACCTGATTGCGATCGCTGTCGCCAAGTGTCGACCAATAATCCAGATTCATGCCATAGGGCATGACGACACATTTGGCAGCATGGCGCCGAAGAAACTCCGATTCCTCGATCATTGATTGCCCGGACACGACGATACGGTCGGCGCGAGCCAGTACATGGCGGATCAGCGGCGAGATCAGTCGCTTCAGCAGGGCGTAGCCGATGATGTCAGCATGCCAGTACACAATCAGGCCGACGTGGTCGGGCAGGCCCAACAGGATTGCGGCGTCGGTCAGCGGTAGCGGCGCGTGATGAATGACCACATCGGCGCTGCGTGCGCGTCGCAAGAAAGCCGGGATGTAACCGGGTGCCAAGGGCGTGGAGAACAGCGTGCCGAGCGATCCGACCGCTTCGACGGGGACGCCGTCGATGGTGCTCTGACGTGCCACGCCTTTGCGTCGCGCGCAGAGGATCGACTGGCTAATCGCGGGATCTGGTGCTTCGGCGAGGCTCGACATGACGGCGGGAATGCCGCCCTCGATGTCAGGTCGGTAAATTTTATACGCATGGAGGATACGCAAGTCGTCGCCCCGAATCTTCCTCGTAGCCCCGGCGCCAATAGATGCTATTGGCCCCGTGATGCCGTTGGCAATGAGCGATCGCGGCGCTGGTGGGGCGGCCAGACCGCTTCACTCGTGATGATTGAAAAACCGGAAGCCGTGCTTCTTCACCAGCTCGTCGCGTTCGGCGAGCTTGAGATCTTCGCGCATCATCTCGCTGACCAGATCGCGGAATGACGTTCGCGGCGACCAGCCAAGCTGACGCTTCGCCTTGGAGGCGTCACCGAGCAGAGTCTCGACTTCTGCCGGGCGGAAATAGCGCGGATCGATGGCGACGATGCACTTACCGGTCTCGACATTATAACCCTTCTCGTCGACGCCTTCGCCTTCCCAGCGAACGCTGATACCGACTTCCTCGGCAGCATACCTGACGAAGTCGCGCACCGAATGTTGTTCGCCGGTGGCGATGACATAGTCTTCCGGTTTCTCTTGCTGCAGCATCAGCCACTGCATTTCGACGTAATCGCGGGCGTGACCCCAGTCGCGCTTGGCGTCGAGATTGCCCAAGTGCACACGATCCTGAAGTCCAAGCTTGATACGCGCCAGCGCGCGGGTGATCTTGCGCGTCACGAAGGTTTCGCCACGCAGCGGCGACTCGTGATTGAACAGGATGCCGTTGCAGGCATAGATCCCGTAGGACTCACGATAATTAACTGTGATCCAGTATGCGTAGAGTTTGGCGACCGCATAAGGCGACCGCGGGTAGAACGGCGTGCTTTCCTTCTGCGGAGTTTCCTGGACGAGGCCGTACAGCTCTGACGTCGAGGCCTGATAGAAGCGGGACTTCTTCTCAAGTCCCAGGATGCGCAGGGCTTCGAGTATGCGCAGCGGGCCGAGCGCGTCGGAATTCGCGGTGTATTCCGGCTCTTCGAACGAGACAGCAACGTGGCTCTGCGCCGCTAGATTGTAGATCTCGTCCGGCTGAACTTCCTCGACGATCCGGATCAGGCTTGAGGAATCGGTCAGGTCGCCGTGATGCAGGGTGAAGTCGAGACCCTGTTCGTGGGGATCGTGATAGAGATGATCGATACGATCGGTATTGATCAACGACGTCCGTCGCTTGATGCCGTGGACGGAATAGCCCTTGGTCAACAGTAGCTCGGCGAGATAGGCGCCGTCTTGGCCGGTAACGCCCGTGATCAATGCGGTCTTTTTGGTCATGAAGAGATGATCTCGTGATGCATCGGCCAGACTTTATCTCTCAACAAGCGGAAACTGTCGATTTTCGCTCGAATGGACGGAGCGATAAGGCCGGATTTCCTGCCTTTTAAGGCAGATTATATGCGGAATCAATGCGTCTAGCTTCGATTTCGGAACCGGCGCCACAGGTCCCGCAGACCAATTCTCATTTCTGGCGAGATATGTCCGTTCCAGCGCCTGGCGGCCTTGAGCATGACGATAATCATCCGTAGGGCGAACCAGCGAGGGGACTTGTGACGATCGATGCGCTCATCGATCACGGCATGTGCATAGTTCCATAACCAGCGATCAGGAACCGTGCCGAACAGCGTCTTCTGCATATCATTGATCTCGCCATGCACCTTGAGCCGTGCGCCCAGTGTCTTGTTCTCGGCATAGAGCCGGGAGCCTGCGAGTTTCTCTTCCAGATAGGCGAAGCGCACGCCGGCCTTGCCGAGGCGCAGCCAGAATTCATAGTCCATGCAATAGTTGAGTTGCTCGTCGAGCAGGCCATGTTTTTCAACAACGCGTCGGCGAAAGAACGCCGCTGGCTGGCATATGAAACACGTATCTCGCAGCCGTTCGAAATTCCACGGTTCGGTTGGATACGGCTCAAAAGCATAGTCCACGAGATCGATATGATCGGCCATGCCGTAGATCACGTCGACTTCGGGATGAGCCTCGAAATAGGCGGTGACGCGGGCGATGGCATTCGGATAGTAGATATCATCGGAATTGAGCCAGCCGATGATTTCACCATCGGTCGCGCGAATGCCCTTGTTGACGGCGTCGGTCTGCCCCTTGTCCTTTTCCGAGATCCACTTGATGCCGTTGCCGAAGCGCTTCAGCACCTTGACGGTATCGTCAGTGCTGCCGCCGTCGAAGATCACATGGTCGATATCCGCTCCGTCCTGCGATGCGACACTCTCCAGCGTACGCTGGATGAATTGCCCCTGATTGTACGACGGCGTAACAACGCTAACTCTCATGTGGAAGTGCTTTCCGGAAACAGCGAAATGAATGAACCATCGCTGCCAACGATCTCGCACTTCTTTAGAATGGCGGCCAGTTCGCGCTGATCGTCGCCAGCTCCCGTAAGCGCCGGAATGAAGGCGGGTGCAAGTTCGATGTCAAAAGAGCCGCCTGTCACCGACATCGGTACTGATAGCCTTCCATCCTTACCGCGCGGGACTGTGATTTCGGATTTGATGTTGCCGTCCTGACAAATTCTCATCCTTACTTTTGATACCGGCGCCCAATCTGGAACTAGAATTTCAAGATTCAACGTTCTGTTCTGAGTTGAGCTGGACACCTGAACTTTCGGATTCGGGCCGACCCAGCCATCCGGATAAACACCGACCAGCAGGTTCGGTTTGAATTCGAGCCCCGCTGCATGCTGGAACGCTTCCCAGTACTGTTCAGCCATCAGTTTAGAATCCGAGAATTGCGTCGCGCGCAGCTCGCCAGCACGCACCAATCGTGAGGTGAGCTCCTTGTCATGGGCGAGCGCAGTCAGCGCGCGGGCGATGTCGTCGGGCACCCGCGGGTCGAATAGAATGGCGGCGTCACCGGCGACTTCCGGCAGTGACGTCACGTTGCTGCAGGCGACAGGAACGCCGGTGGCCATTGCCTCGATAACGGGCAGGCCAAAGCCCTCATACAGGGAGGGGAAAATCACACCGACGCTGTTAGTGATCAGCGTGAGGAGTTCAGCATTGGCGAGATAACCGGGGAAGAGGACATAGTTGCCCAGTCCGAAGCCTTCCGCGGCTTCCTTCAGCCACTGCTGCCGCGCGCCCGGTGCGCCCGTACACACCAGGCGGATGTTGTTATCAAGTCCGTTGCTGCGCGCGATGCCGAATGCCGTCAGCAGCATCTCGTGATTCTTGTGCTTCCAGAAATTCGCGGGGTAGATTAGATACTGTCCGGGCGTAAGCTGGAGCCGATCGAGGACTGCCTCGTCTCGTGCCGCATTTCGCAGACTATGTTGCGAAATATGGAGATGTACTGTTCGGATTTGGGCGGGATCCAGCTTTCCATATTTGATCGCTACCTGCCGTGAATATTCCGAGATTGAAACAAGCATGGTGGAACGTCGCGCAGCATCGATGAAGGTGCGGTCGCGCTGCGCAACGTCGGCTGCGGGAAAGAACTCCGGGTACGTCTTGTACTGCAGATCGTAGATGACGCTGACTGTCGGAATGGTCATTTCGAAGTAAGTCGGCGCGGTGAAGGGACAGAACAGCAGATCAGCGCTCAGCTCGCGAACGATCGCGGACTGTGCGTTTCGCCGCAACATGGGCTTCAGACGATTGAGAGATCTTTGCGCAATTCGCCTCGGCCGTTCCGGCAAGTAACGAAGAAGGCGGGAGGATATGCGGTTTGCGAGTGAACGCAGGGCGGGTGGATTGCTGAGGTCGAGAACCATCAGGCGCCGGACGTTCTCGCGGTCAAGCGCGGCGAGTTCCTCATGCGCCGCAGCTTGCGTCAGCAAGACAAACTGCGTCTGCGGCGCGCGCTCCGCCAGCCGGCGCAGGAGTTCCAGCACGAATACCTTTGCGCCGCCGTTCTCGCCGCCGGGAAGAACCGGTGTCAGATCGACCACGATCGTGCGGAGCTCTTTGGTATCGTCAGCCTGCAAAGCTACCTGTTGAGTTCTTGAAATCTGCTTCACCGTACAAGTCACTTAAGCCATGAAGGATGGGTCAAACGCCAAGTCCAATGACGTTGCATTTTTTGGATTATTGCCAGCCGGGCGGCGCTGTCGCGCTTGCATGCAATTAAATTGCGTTCCAACTCATGCATGGCATTGAGCCGCGCTTCGGCATCAGTCTGGGCACGAACAAGCGGGAACACTTCAAAATCATCAAACGTATTGGGCGGAATCGAAAAATGATGCCTTAAACCAACATGTTCGTTTGCCAGGTAGAAGCGGTTGACGCCGTCGAAATACACAAACACATATCCGGCCGAAAGAAGCAGCGGCTCCCATTCGGCGTGGGATTCCACGCGGGTTTGCGGCACCGTCGCCTCGGCCAGAATAACAGTAGGCCGAAATCGCCGAAGATCGAGGCCCTTGAGGACTTCAAGTTCCCAGCCTTCCACATCGATCTTGAGAAAATCGATCGTCCGCCCGTCGCAATGCTCCGCCAGCAGATCGGTTAATGGCACAACCTTGACGACGCGCGATGCAACGGTCGTACCTTGCTTGTTCGCGTTCTCATGGACACGAGGGTCGAACGAGGACAGCTCGCCAACATCGAGTTCGAGGAACTCAGCTTCCGAGGCCATTGCGCCGACGCCGCAATCCAGATTGATATCACGCGGCCGATCAGCCACCAAGCGATCGAACAGCTGTTTGTTGGGCTCGATATTCAGGCCGCTCCAGCCGAGATCGTAGAACCACTTGGTGACGCTGAGATTGATCGGATCGGCAGCGCCGACATCGACATAGAAGCCGGTTTTGCGGCCAGCAAAGAGGCGCGCGAGCATCACGTCTTCAAAATTCTGGGCATAGGAGATCAAGCGCGTTCCTCGGGTGGAAAGTGAGATTGAGACCGTCCACATTCGTGGGTCTTAGCCTAAATCCATTCTAAAAGCATAGAGCCTCCACGAAACCGATGATGGGTCGTTGTGGATGCTGCGAGGGGTCCTTGCGGGCAGTTCTGGAGCGATTGCGACGTCAGCGTAAAGGCTGGGAGGTTCGCTGGATTCCGTAATTCACCATCCGCAGGATCATCGGACGAGAATCCGCGGTACCCGGCGGCGGCGTAGTGGGGGCGTCGTCGATGCCGATGCTGATGAAGCTCCTGCCGGCGGTCACGTTGATCGGAAGCCGATTCTCGCCTGCCGTCACCTCGATGGCGCGGGAACCTGCGTGGTCTTTGATGGTAGCATGAAACAGTTCCGCGCCTATGGGAGCCCGTGACCCAGGCTGCAAGCTGGCGTCGAGAGTTGCTAGGCCCGGCTGTGCCGTCACGACCAGCAACTCTGTTGTTTTGCCGCCGAGCCAAATTCCACCGGGTTCAAAGCCATTGGGATTGATGACGTCGGCTAGGACGACCCAGTTGGCGTCATTGATCTCCCAAAGGCTGTAAGCGTTGCCGTCCCAGATCCGCCTGGCACCCCAGACTGATGCACGGATCGCGTCATTGCGGTCCGTTACGATGTAGCGGATTGAGGCGATATCGATTGGCTTGGCACGCTCCATGAACGGAATAACGTGGGCCTGCGCCATATAGAGGCGATAGGGCGCAATCAGCACCGGCGGGTCAGACAGATAAAATACGGCCCATTCATTGGCGAGATCGTCGCGGGATGCGAGCAGGGTCGGCGCATGCTGAACGATGGCATTGATCTGCTGAGCCTCACGATAGGCTTGCTGCTGCAACGCGTTGTGCTTGAATCGGATGACATTAGCCTGAACGACGGTACGATCGATCGCAATGGCTAGTGTCAGGGTCGTGACAACAGTGGTTAACGATAGTCGCCGGGGTAAGCGGGGTTTCAACCAGCGCGTGAGCCCGATACCGCCGGAGACGGCGAGAAAACCGAGCATCCAGGAATTGATGCTGACAATTTTATACGTCGCATAGCTGTAATGCTCGCGAAAATTGAAATGAAACAGCGCTGCAGCCACGGCCAGGAGCCCGATAATGACCGCCCAGCGCCGCCGTTCCAACCAGGCGCCGAGCAGCGCAAGGGCGCTGAGCAGGGTTCCCAGCAGCCACGGAAGAGCGATCAAGCGGGTCTGTGGAAATTCGCCGCCCATTGCCCATAGGGTGTCTGGAAGTCGCGAGGCGGTCAGCAGACCGATAAAATAGCCGTCCCCCGGTCGCGCTGTCGCGGCTGTAGTCAGGGCATACTGACCCTTAAGCATTGTCATCAAAGCGCCCAGTCCGGGCCAGGCCAGAACAATCAGAATGGGCACCGCGATGCAGGTCACCAGAAGCGCCCGGCCGATCGCCGGCCCGAGGCGCAGCCGGGGCGAGATGACGAACGTCATCGCGATCACGACGCCGATGAATGCCAGCTCCACATACGCAAACAGGGCCGCGGCACTGAACAGCCCGATCATGACGCCTGCTGTGACCAGGTTAATTTTGTCACTCGCACGCAGCGCGAAGGTTGCAATCATTGGCAACAGCGGCAGCAGCAGGAGTTGATCGAAGTTTCCGGCAAAGACGATGTTGGCTGGCCAACCCAGGCCTGCCAACAGGGCGAGGCACAGTGCAGCTTCCGTCCGTTCGAAAACGCTGCGGGCAAAGGCGATCAAGGCAGTCGCGTTGGTGAACAGCAACAACAGACAGAACAGAGTCATTGTCTGATCTGCCTTGATGCCTCCGAAGCCATAAGCAAAGTGCGCCAGAATGGCGGATGATGCGTTGCGGGTATTCATCAAATGGGAAGCATACTGATGCAGCGCCGACAGTCCGCCCTCGGTTCCTCTGGCAACGGTGGACAGATAGTCGGAGACCATGGCGTAGGACCAGGGATCCGCATAGGTCGAATTGACGAAGTCGGCGATGCCGAAGCGCAGAGTCGCTGGCATGATAACGAAGGGCAGGACACCTGCAGTGATCCAAAGCAGAACCACGTCGTGCTTTGTTTCGCCTGCGGCGGCCACGTGACTATGGATGGACCATCGCAGCGCCACACCCAGCGCAGCCAGAACCAGAGTTCCAATCCAGATCGGACCGAAGATAGTCCGCAGCGAAATTGAGGCCCATGCGGCGCCCGATAGCACGGTGATCCACAGTGCGAGCGTGACGGCCGGTCCGGCGAAGACTGCAGCGGACCAGCGGTGCCGGCCGAATCCCAGCAGATGCAGAAGCGCGTAGCCGGGCCAGGGCATCAGCAGAAAGGTCGCCAGTACGATGAGCGCAGAGGGCAGGGGATGGGACAGGCTGGCGCTGAGCATGAAGTATCGGGGTCCGGCTACGGGGTAGGCGGTCTTAGATCACATCGCCGCGGTTGGTAAGGGCCGGGACGTCTCGCTGCATGCTTCCAAGCCTATTTTTCGACTGATTAGAAGCCTGTGTATAGCCTTTTGCTTCAGGCAGTTGCGTTGGACAAACGACCCGGAATAGTGGACAGGCAGTGCATCAAGGCAATTTCAACACGAAGTCGCCTGCGCCGCCCATCCAAAACGGGTTTTGAGGTGATCGAACTAAGCGGAACTAGCATGTCGATCGTGCAATTTGCCCTGACCGGCCGTGTCGTGTTCGTTGCCCTGGTCAGTTGCTTTGCGGTTGGCGTTCCATTCGTCATCCTGGCAACTTCGTATTTCCGGCTGAAGGCTGGTGCTCGGGATGTTTGGATTTACGCGCCACTGGCTGGTGCGGGGCTCATCGTTCTAATCAGCCAAAATCTCGTGTACCTCGACGTCACGATTGCCATTTCCGCCGTCCTGATCTGGCTGGCGGCGGCGGCGGCTTGGATTTACGTGCTGTCACGGAAAACAGTGCGGGTTATGCTGTTTCCGTTGCCACACGCCACTCTTGGCCTGGGCCTGATTGTCTATTTCACTCACGGCGTCGGGTTGGTCCAGCTCGGAGCAAGCAGCTATTTCGGTTACGGCTGGGTCGACCAGTTCAACTACACGTCTCTGGCACAGTTTTTCGGCGATTTTCCATTCCATTCCACCGCCGCCGACCAGGGTTTCCTCCAAGTGGCGCAGTATTTCAAGAACGACAGGATCGGCCAATCGGTTCTGCACGCGTTCCTGATGGTATCCTCTGGTGTCGACGCCCAGCAGAGCTTCGGGCCGACGATTCTACTGGCGCCTTTTCTGATGTTCTTCAGCTTTCTCGCGCTGGCCAGCCGGTTTGCCGCGTTCTCTCCGGTGTCCTGTCTTGCTGCTTTGGCCGGTGCGCTCAGCCCCGCCATCGCAACCATCCATCTTGAAGGCTTCCTCTCGCAGGCGCTGAGCGTGCCGTTCATATTGCTATGGCCTGTCGCGGTCGATCGATTGATCGAGCGGCCGGACTGGCGATCGGCGCTGATCGCCGGCGCGCTGCTGTCGGTGATTGCGGCCGTTTATACGGAGTTGATGTCGATCGCGATTGCGATTGCGATTATCTGCGCCGTGGTGAAGGGCGTTCTCAGCCTCACATTTATCCGCGCTTGGCTGCCAGCCAACTTCATCTCGGCCCCAACCGGCTCGTCTCGCGCGATACTGTTCATGTGGATTGCCGCCGCTGTTCTCATTGCCTTCACTGTCAACTTCGAGCTTTTGATTCGGCCGGGCATTTTTACCCGTATTGCATCTGGATCTGTCTTCGGTGAGATCTATCCATGGGCATACAAACCTGAGGGGCTTGTCCGGCTTTGGCTCGGCAATCAGGTCGCATTGCCATCCAAGTGGATTGTCCAGACAATCATGTGGGCGATGTTTTTGATGATCGCCTGCAACGCGATCGGGCTCATCAGTTACAGCTTCAGATCGTTTTCGGCACTGACATTGGCTTTGGCGATGTTGATGTGCGTGCCGCTTGGCCCTTTCATTCTCGGAAAAGGTTCGGGATATCCATACCAGTTCTACAAGCTGTTGCTCATCGTGTGGCCTCTGCACGTGTTTTGGCTTGTGATGGGAACGAAGTTGTTCAACGAGTACCATGCCAGTTTGAGGCATAATGCTTCTGCGCTTGGTGCGACGATGGTCGTGCTCTGCGGGTACCTGGTCATCGGTCTCACCAATGCGTCCGCCAAAGCATCGACCGTTGCGTCTACGCATCGTGGCGGCGCTCATCTCCTGATGGATCCGGATTTTCAGAGCGTCAGGCGATACCTGGAAGCGCTTCACGGACGCGACGTGCTGGTGCTGTGGTCCGATGACGACGTCGGCGGAGGGGAGTTCCGGACGTCTTGGTTCAATTACTTTGCGCGTGATAATCGCGTTCGGTCCCTAGTCCCCATAGTGGGTAGCACGCGCCACAAGGAGCAGCTGACAGACGCTGATCTCGTGCCGATCTCGTCGGCTGCCATCGTCAGCTGGAAAAAGATCGATGGCATGGAAAAGCGGTTGATCTTCGCCAACTCACTGGCATTTATTTATGAGACGAACTCACAAGAGGATATGAAGCATATTCTCGATCAAGCTCGGATCACCGTATCGCGCACTTTCGTACTCTCGGTGGACAAGGAAATTGATCTCGCCAACTGGTACCCGCTCTGGGTGGCAGGCGAGCCCGGCAATGCGTCGCTGCTGACCATGAAGTTTGGCGAGTTCAATGAATTCCGATATGACCACTGGGGCTACCCGGCGGTACGTCTGAAGCCGGAGGGTAACTGCCGGGGCAAGACGATAAACCTAAAATTTGAACTGATGCTGCATGACAAGCGGTTGCGGCTGACGTGCAACGGCAATGTGGTGGAGGTCGATATACCGTTGCCTTCGTCCCGCTTGAGAAATTCGGAAGGTGGACGCTTGGGCTGGAATGCCGGCATTTCGTCTCTTGAGGGCAAATACCCGCTGGCCGAGAGCTTTCCGGGCGTAATCCGGGATGTGTCGCCGAATTGACACTTAGTCTGGGGAGGCCGCTGGTCCGGTCCATTTTTGCGTTTAATGCGGTCTCCTTGTTCACTATAGGGTTCACCCACGTGGCGTGACTGGATAGGGTGCGGCGCGAAAATCCGTTTTTTGAGGATTGCAGCGGACAGCCCGGTTGACGGTGCGTGTTGCGCAATCAGAGGATGCTTAATGACGATGCCGTCGCTGAAGCCCGACATACCTTCTCCCGTCGACCTATCGATCGTGGTTCCGGTCTATAAGGAAGCTGGCAACATCAAACCGTTCCTGGAGCGCACCGAAGCGGTGATGGCCCGCATGGGTGTCAGCTATGAGATCATATTCTCGCTCGACCCGTCGCCAGACGACACTGAGTTGGTGATCCTGCGCGAGATCGAGCGCAATCCTGCCGTCAAGCTGCTTCTGTTTTCGCGTCGTTTCGGCCAGCCGGCGGCGACCATGGCGGGCATTCTGAATTGCACTGGCGACAAGTGCGTCGTGATTGATGTCGATCTGCAGGACCAGCCTGAGATGATCGAAAAGCTTCACGCCAAGATGGCTGAAGGCTTCGAAGTCGTCTATGCCATGCGTTCCTCGCGTGAGGGAGAGACGCTGATCAAGAAGGCTGTCTCGTATTTCGGCTATTCCGTCATCAATCGGTTGAGCGACGTTCAGATTCCGCGCAATACCGGCGATTTTCGCATCATGTCGCGCCGGGTGATCGAGGAGCTTCGCCAGCTATCGGAAACCCATGGCTTCCTGCGCGGCATGGTGGCCTTTGTCGGGTTCAAGCAGGCTGCTGTGCTTTACAGCCGGGATGCTCGTCTCACGGGAACCGGAAATTACAATCGTTTGGTCGGTTCGCTCAAAATCGGAATCAACGGCCTGGTTGGTTTCAGCAGCCGGCCGCTGCAGATAATGTCGATGGCCGGCTTTGTCGTTGCCGCGATCAGCTTCCTGATTGGATTCTGGTATCTGCTGCAGAAAATAGTGGGAGTGGACTTGACCCCGGGTTTGCCGACGACCGTGCTGGTCGTGTCGTTTTTCTCAGGCGTGCAATTGTTGGCGCTGGGCCTTGTCGGCGAGTATATCGGCCGCATTTATGATGAAACCAAGCGCCGGCCGATGTATATCCTTGACAAGAAGATCAATTTTTCGGGCTCCGGGCCATTCGCCGATCCGGCGGCTTCCAGCCTTCATGTTCACACAGAGCAGCTGTATTGACGATGAACCAAGTCACGTTTCCGCCTGTTTCCGCCGGCGAAGAATCTCCTGTTTGGAGCGGAAGCGGCTTCGAGCGCGGTGGTCAGACAACGCGCGTCCTTGCCTACGAGGTCGGCGATTCCGGCTGGTCCGACGAACTCACCGAGCTTCATGAAAGTGCTACCGAATCCGGCACCCATTTCATCGACATGGCGTCGCGACGGCATGCCGTCAACGAGCTGAAGCGTGCACTTGGTTCACAGCCGGCGTCGATCATGGAAGTCGGTTGTTCGGCGGGCCATCTGCTGGCCGATATGCGCCTGGCATTGCCAAATGCCAGGCTGACCGGTGGCGATTACACGCTGGGCACGCTCGTGAAGCTCGGCGCCAAGATGCCGGACATTCCGCTGGTGCGTTTCAATCTCGCCGATAGCCCGCTGCCATCGAATACGTACGACGCAATGGTGTTGCTCAACGTTCTCGAGCATATCGAGGACGATGTTGCGGCCGTGCAGCATATCGCGCGCATGCTGAAGCCCGATGGCGTTGCCGTGATCGAGGTTCCCGCAGGGCCTGAATTGTTCGACGACTACGATCGCGAACTCAAGCATTTCCGTCGCTATACGCTGCCGGGACTGTGCAAGGTGATCGAGAACGCGGGACTTCGGATCGAGCGCCGAAACTATTTGGGCGCGTTGATCTATCCCGCATTCTATCTGGCGAAGAAGCGCTCGCAAAACAGCCCGAAGCCCGCGGCTGAGCGCGAGGAGCACGTCGCAAAAGCAATTGGTGCGACGTCCAGATTGAATCCGATCGGACATGCTGTCATGGCCCTGGAAGAGATGATGTCGCGCGCCATAGAGTTTCCACGCGGCATCCGCTGCGTAGTGACGGCCCGGAAAATTGCCTGATGCGAGTCGGACTGATCACCGAGTTCTGGCGATTGGCCCGCTTTTCACTGGTCGGGGGCATTGCGACCGCCGTCTACGTGCTAGCTGCGCTGATTGCAGTCGAGCTGGCCGGTGCAGGTCCAATCATGGGCGCAACTCTCGGCTTCTGCGCGTCGTTTGCGGTATCGTATATCGGCCATTTCCATTTCACATTCGTCGTGCCGGGCCGCTATCGCGATTACATATTGAAGTTTGCTGTGAGTTCGGTGGCTTCTTTTCTGGTGAGCACGCTGGCGATGTGGCTTGCGACCAAACTTCTCCAGATAGATTACCGGATCGCGTTGATCGTCATTGCGGTCATCATCCCAATCTGCAGTTACCTGGTCAATCGCTTCTGGGTCTTTCTGCATCCTGCCGAGCCGGCGTCGTCCGATCGGCCATTGAAGACGATTTGAGAACAGGATCCCTCTGATGAAAGCTTTCGTAACCGGAGCCGCGGGCTTCATTGCCAGCAACCTGGTGGACCGGCTGCTTGCAGCCGGGCATAGCGTGGTCGGCTACGACAATTTCGTCACCGGTCAGCGTCGCTTTATCGAGGGTGCGTTGAAGTCTGCCAACTTCAAATTGGTTGAGGCGGATCTGTTGAATACCGATGCATTGCGATCGGCGATAGCCGGCTGTGATATGGTGTTCCACCTGGCTGCGAATGCAGACGTTCGTTTTGGTACGCATCACCCTTTCAAGGATATCGAGCAGAACCTGATCGCGACCTACAACGTGCTGGAGGCGATGCGCGCCAACGGCATCAAGAAGATCGCGTTCTCATCGACAGGCTCGGTCTACGGCGAAGCCAAGGTGTTCCCGACGCCGGAAGATGCGCCATTTCCGGTGCAAACATCGCTCTATGGCAACTCCAAGATCGCGGCAGAGGGGTTGATATCATCCTATTGCGAAGGCTTCGGCTTCCAGGGCTTCATCTTCCGTTTCGTGTCGATCCTCGGCGAACGCTACACGCACGGCCACGTCTTCGATTTCTATCAGAAGCTTCTGGCCGATCCGTCGAAGCTTGAAGTTCTGGGCAACGGCAAGCAACGCAAATCCTATCTTTATGTGCAGGACTGCATCGACGCGATCATGATCGCCGTCGAGCGAGCGACGGATCGCGTTAATATCTTCAATCTCGGCCAGGACGAGTATTGCGAGGTCAATCAGTCGATCGGCTGGATCTGTGAGCGCCTGCAGTTGAAGCCGACGCTGGAATACACCGGCGGCGAGCGCGGCTGGATCGGTGACAATCCGTTCATCTTCCTCGATTGCAGCCGTATCCGTGCGCTGGGCTGGACTCCCAAGATGTCGATCCAGCAGGGTGTCGTAACGACGTTGGAATATCTGATTGCTAATCCCTGGGTGGTCGAGGCGCGGCCATGACGGTCTGTGTCTATGGTCTTTGGCATCTTGGCTCGGTGACGGCCGCCTGTCTCGCATCGCGCGGGATCGTTACTATCGGCCTGGCAGAGACACAGGAAGCAGCGGCAGAGCTGAGCATCGGCAAAGCGCCTCTGTTCGAGCCCGGCCTCAATGCAATGCTGTCGCAGGGATTGCAGGACGGCAAGCTGAGCTTCACCAGCGATGTCGGGTCGGCAGTCGCGTCTGCCGATCTGCTGTGGGTGAATTTCGACACGCCCGTTGATGACGACGACGTTGCCGATGTCGATTATGTGCTCGACCGTATTCGCAGCACGTTCGCGCATCTGAAGGACGGCGCCGTCGTTCTGATCTCGTCGCAAGTGCCTGTCGGCAGTACGGCGGTGCTGGAGAAGGATTTCGCGGAGGTCGCGAACGGCCGCCAGGTTTCGTTCGCCTATTCGCCGGAGAACCTTCGCCTCGGCGACGCGATCCGGGTTTTCACGCAGTCGGAACGTATCGTCATCGGCATTCGCGGCGATGCTGCGCGCCGGGTCATCGAACCGATACTGACGCCGTTCTGCGATACGCTGCTATGGACGCGTGTCGAGTCCGCCGAAATGGTCAAGCACGCGCTCAATGCGTTTCTCGCGACCTGCGTGACTTTTACAAACGAGATTGCCTCGGTCTGCGAGGGCGTCGGCGCCGATATGAGTGAAGTAGAAGGCGCACTGCGGCTTGACCCCCGGATCGGCAAGAAGGCCTATGTGCGGGCAGGATCTGCTTTCGGCGGCGGTACACTGGCGCGCGACGTTCAGTTTCTGAAGGCCATTGCGAAGGATGTCGACGTGCGGGTTTCCGTGTTGACCGCAGTGCTGGAAAGCAACGATCATCACAAGGGGTGGGTTGTCAGGCATGTGCGCGGCCGACTCGGAAGGCTCCAGGGCAAGAGAATTGGCGTTCTCGGGCTCGCCTACAAAGCCGGGACCGACGCGATCAGGCGCTCCGTGGCGATCGAGGTGATCCAAGAATTGATAGCCGACGGCGCCCAAGTGACCGTGTTCGATCCGAAGGTGGCGAGCTTGCCCGAGCCGTTGGGTTCGGCCGTTACCATCGCGCCATCGGTGGATGCTGTGTTCGCCGATAGCGAGGCTGTGGTGCTGCTCACCGAGTGGCCCGAGTTTCGCGAACTCGATTTCGCAAGGCTTGTTCCATCCATGCAACGTTCGTTGCTGATTGATCAAAACGCATTTGCATCGAAGCAGCTGTCGGGTCTCGCGGGGCTCGATTATATTATTGCAGGTAAGGTGCAATGAAGCTTCAGGGGCGCACTGCCGTCATCACCGGCGCCAGCCAGGGGCTCGGCGCCGAAATCGCTCGTCAGTATGTTGTCAACGGCGCCAGTGTCGTGCTGTGCGCGCGCAGTGCAGATAAGCTCGCTGCGCAACAGCAGGCGCTTGAACCGCTGCTTGCGACGGGCGCGCGCATCGTCGCCGTCGTTGGTGATGTCGGCGAACGCGCGGACGTCGATGCGTTGTTCGCAACGGTGCGTTCCGAATTTCCGCGGCTCGATATCCTCGTCAACAATGCCGGCATCTATGGCCCGATGGGCAATATCGAGGATATCGACCTGGATGAATGGGTCGATGCCATTCGCATCAATCTGCTCGGACTCGTTTACGTCTCGCGTGCCGCGATGCCGATGTTTCGCGCGCAGCGTTACGGCAAGATCGTCAACATCTCCGGGGGCGGGGCGGCAAACCCGATGCCGGCAATCACGGCCTATGCGGCATCGAAAGCCGGTGTCGTGCGGTTTACGGAGTCGTTGGCGCTGGAATGCAAGGATGACCACATTGACGTCAACGCGATCGCGCCGGGTGCGCTGGTCACGCGGATGATGGAGCAACTACTCGAGGCTGGCCCGGAAAAGGTCGGCCACCAGTTCTACGATAGGATGAAGAAGATCGCGGGCGAGGGCGGCACGCCGCTTGATGTGGGTGCAGCGCTGTGTGTGTTCCTCGGTTCGGCTGACAGCGATGGCATTACCGGCAAATTGATCGCCGCGCAGTGGGACCGTTGGGAAGACTGGCCGAAGCATCTCGACGAACTCAACAGCAGCGATGCATATACGCTGCGGCGGATCACCGGGCGTGACCGCAAGATGGAATGGGGCGACAAGTGAGCGGAACTGCGAGTGCACCGGGCGTTGCCATCATCGGCTGCGGGCTGATCGGCCACAAGCGCGCCAAGGCGCTCGGCAATGCGCGTCTGGTGGTCTGCGCCGACATCGCACAGGACCGCGCCGATCGGCTGGCGGCGACTGCGCCGGGCTGCCGCGCAGTGACCGACTGGCAGCAGGCGGTGGCCAACCCGGAGGTCTCCATCGTCATGATCGCGACCCTGCACGACACGCTGGCGGAGATCGCCCACGGCGCCGTGGCCGCAGGCAAGAATGTGCTGATCGAGAAGCCGGCAGCGCGCAATGCCGCAGAGCTCGCAGGGCTCGCCGAGGCAGCGGCCGCCAAGGGCTGTCTGGTTCGCGTCGGCTTCAATCACCGTTATCACCGCGCGCTGCAGAAGGCGTATCAGCTCGTCACCTCGGGCGAGCTTGGTCCGCTGATGTTCCTGCGTGCGCGCTACGGCCATGGCGGCCGTGTCGGTTACGATCGCGAATGGCGCTCCGATCCGAAGAAGTCCGGCGGCGGCGAGCTGATCGATCAGGGGCCGCATCTGGTCGATCTGGCACGCTGGTTTCTCGGCGATTTCGCCGAAGTGGACGGTTTTGCAGCGACCTATTACTGGGACATGCCGGTCGACGACAACGGCTTCCTGCTCCTCAAGACGGTGGAGCGGAAGGTGGCCTTCCTGCATGCCAGCTGCACTGAATGGAAGAATACGTTTTCGTTCGAGATTTACGGGCGCGACGGCAAGATCGATATCAACGGCCTCGGCGGCAGCTATGGCGCCGAACGTCTGACGTTCTACAAGATGCTGCCGGAAATGGGCCCGCCGGAAACGACGAGCTGGGAATATCCGATGGCGGATAACTCCTGGGACGTTGAATTCGCCGAGTTTCTGGAAGATATCCGGCTGAAGCGTCAGCCGGCGGCCGGCATCCGCGACGCCGTCGAAGCACTTCACATCATTGAAAAGATTTACAGGATGTCTGGTTATGATCACAACGCGTAGCCCACTGAGAATCAGCCTCGGCGGCGGCGGCACGGATCTGCCATCGTATTATCGCGAGCATGGCGGTTTCCTGATCGCAGGAGCGATCAACAAATACGTCTACATCAATGTGATGCGGCCGTTCACCGAAGGAATCTATCTCAAGTACTCGCAGCTTGAACACGTGCAGGCGACGGACGAAGTTCAGCATCCGATCATCCGCGAAGCGATCAAGATGCTCGGCTTCAAAACCCCGCAGGTCGAGATTACCACGCTGGCGGACATTCCCTCGGGCACCGGGCTGGGATCGTCGGGCAGCTTCACCACGGCACTTTTGAAAGCGCTCTACGTCCATCGGATGCGTCAGATTGAGCCGAAGGATCTCGCCGAGCTCGCCTGCGAGATTGAGATCGACCGCCTGGGCGAGCCAATCGGCAAGCAAGATCAGTACATCGCGGCCTGTGGCGGCTTGACCTGCTTCACGTTCAATCCGGACAACAGCGTCGATGTCGTCCCGCTGAATATCTCGATGGATACGAAGTTCGATCTGGAGGACAATCTGCTGCTGTTCTTCACCGGCTTTTCACGTAGCGCCGGCTCGATCCTGAAGGACCAGAACACCAGGACAAAGAGCAGCGACAAGGACATGATCGCCAACCTGCACTTCGTCAAAGAGCTAGGCCTGAAGAGCCAGGTTATGCTCGAGACCGGCAAGACGGAGGATTTCGGTGCTCTGATGCATGAGCACTGGGAGCACAAGAAGCGACGCTCCGGCGGTATGAGCAATTCCCACATTGACGAGTGGTATGACATTGGCATGAAGAACGGCGCCGCGGGCGGCAAGCTGGTCGGCGCAGGCGGCGGTGGCTTTCTGTTGTTCTACGCCAGCGATCGCAACAAGCTGCGACACTCCATGGCGAAAGCCGGCTTGGAAGAAGTGCGTTTCGCGTTCGATTTTGAAGGCACGAAAGTATTGTTCTCGTGAAGCTGCCAGTTGCGATCCTCGCCGGGGGCTTGGCGACGCGGCTGAAGCCAATCACGGAAAGGATTCCCAAAGCGCTGGTCGATGTAGCGGGTGAGCCATTTATTCTGCGTCAACTGGCTTACCTGCGCGGACAGGGCGTCACCCGGGTGGTGATGTGCATCGGGTTTCTTGGGGAGCAGATCCGGGATGTTGTCGGTGACGGCTCTGCCAGCGGATTGTCGGTATCCTACTCGCAGGACTGGCCTAAATTGCTGGGAACCGGGGGCGCACTGAAGCAGGCCTTGCCGCTTCTGGACTCGCAGTTTTTGGTCCTGTATGGAGACTCGTATCTGCCGATCGATTTCAATGCTGTAGAGGACCGTTTCCTGAACAGCGGCAAGCCTGCGTTGATGACAGTGCAGCGCAACGCGGATCAGTGGGACAAGAGCAACGTCCTGTTCTCGGACGATGTGATTGTGGAGTACAACAAGCGCTTGCCGACGCCCGAGATGAAGCACATCGATTACGGCTTGGGTGCGATATCGGCGGATATTCTGGCCGCCGAGCAAGGCGATGAGGCATTCGACCTGGCAGACGTCTATCATCGACTGTCGCTGGCCGGGCAACTTGCAGGTTTCGAAGTCCAGGAGCGATTTTACGAAATCGGCTCTCACAAAGGTCTCGCCGAAGCGGCGGACTATTTCAGGGGTAGGGGAAAGTAATCATGAGCTACGCAGTACAGCACATGCGTGAATCAGCCGATATCATCGCCAAGATGGATGTGGCCCCAATTGAGAAAATGGCGGATCTGCTCGCGACGGTGAAAGCCGATGGCGGCCGCATCTTCTTTCTGGGCGTCGGCGGCAGCGCGGGCAATTGCGGCCATGCGGTGAACGATTTCCGCAAGATCGTCGGTATCGAGAGCTATGCGCCGACCGACAACGTGTCCGAACTGACGGCGCGCACCAACGACGAAGGCTGGGCCACGATTTTCGTAGAGTGGCTCAAGGTCAGCAAGCTACTCGCCAAGGACGCGATCTTCATTTTCTCGGTCGGCGGCGGCAATCTCGAAAAGAACATCAGCCCCAACCTTGTGATGGCGCTGCAGTATGCCAAGTCGGTGGGCGCCAAGATCATGGGCGTGGTCGGTCGCGACGGCGGCTACACGGCGCAGGTCGCCGATGCCTGCGTGATCGTGCCGACGGTTAATCCGGACAACGTCACACCGCATTCCGAGGCCTTCCAGGCGGTGGTGTGGCATCTGCTGGTGTCGCACCCGAAGCTCAAGGCCAACCAGACCAAGTGGGAATCGGCGGTAGGGACCGCGAGCCCCACCAAATGAAGTCACGGGCGATCTTCCTCGATCGTGACGGCGTGCTGAATCATCCGGTGGTTCGCGAGGGAAAATCCTACCCTCCGGCACGGGTTGAGGATCTCAAGATCTATGGCGGACTTCGAGAGCCTCTGCAGCGCCTGAAGGATCGCGGGTTCGCCCTGATCGTGGTGACGAACCAGCCGGACGTTGCGCGCGGTACGACGCCGAAATCCACCGTTGAGGGGATTAACGCGGCGATTGCGCGGGAAATTCCCGCGATCGACAAGTTCTTCGTCTGCTTCCACGACAACGGCGATGGCTGTGATTGCCGAAAGCCGCGGCCCGGAATGCTTCTGGCAGGCGCTGCGGAGTTCAATGTCGATTTGGCACGCAGTTACATGATTGGCGACCGGCGCGGCGATGTCGAAGCAGGTATCGCAGCGGGAAGCCGCACCATCTTTGTTGATCGCGGTTACCGCGAAGCCGCGCCCACCAATTACGACCACAAGGTTTTAACGACACACGAAGCGCTAGAAATCATAGAGAGCGAGAACGAACATGAAAAAAGTTGAGGATCTGACCGTCAAAATTTTCGCTGACGGTGCCAACAAGGCCGGCATGCTGGAAATGTACGCCAAGCCTTTCGTGAAGGGCCTGACCACCAACCCCACCCTGATGCGCAAGGAAGGGATCACGGATTACAAGGCGTTCTCGCTCGACATCCTGAAGGCCATTCCGGATCGACCGATCTCGCTCGAAGTGTTTTCGGATGAATTCGCCGACATGGAGCGTCAGGCATTGGAAATCGCCAGCTGGGGCGAAAACGTCTACGTCAAGATTCCGGTGATGAACACCAAGCGCGAGACAAGCTACAAGCTGATCGAGAAGCTTGCGGCGAAGAAGGTGAAGCTAAACGTCACCGCGCTGATGACCCTGACCCAAGTGCGTGATGTCGTTGCCGCACTGGATCCGAACGTGCCGAGCTATGTGTCGGTCTTTGCTGGCCGTGTCGCGGACACCGGTCAGGACCCGTTGGCCATGATGGCTGCGGCTGTCGAGCTGTTGAAGGTGGCGCCGGCATCGGAGCTAATCTGGGCGAGCCCGCGCGAATTGCTGAACATCTTCCACGCAGATTCGATTGGCTGCCACGTCATCACCGTGACCAATGACATCCTCAAGAAGCTGTCGCTGGTCGGCAAGAACCTCGATGATTACTCGCTCGAGACTGTCAAGATGTTCGCCGATGACGCGATCGCGGCGGGCTTCAAGCTCTAATTATTTATCGCGCACGATAAAAAAGCCCCGGCTCTGCTCAGCAGAGCCGGGGCTTTTTCTGCCGGTGTGATCGTCGAGTTCAGGTCTGCTTGACGCGGTTGGCCAGCGCCTTCAGCCACACGGCATAAGGCTGGGCGAGCCACCATTTCAGCGGCACGCGGCCGTGATACTTGCGCACGATGGCCATAGCCTCCCGGTAGTGCAGTACGCGCTGGGTATTGGTCTTGGTTTCCAAGTGATCGCGATTGACGGCGACGAATTCGTCGACGAAGGCGAACGGTGCGAACTCCCTGTACAGTCGCCACCACAGGTCATAGTCCATCGCCATCCGCAGGCTGCCATCAAGGCCGCTGACCGCGTCCCAGGCCGCGCGCCGCATCAGGGTTCCCGGCTGCGACACGATACAGCGCAGGGCGAGGCGGCGCTCGCTGAACGGCTCGACCCAGATCGGCTTCTTACTGCCGTTGCTCTCGATGTAGTTCCAGACCTTGCCGTAGGCGACCGGGGCCTTTGGAGCTTGCTCCAATGCCTGCAGCAGCCGTTTCAGGCCACCCGGCTCCAGCTGGTCGTCGCTGTTCAACCAGGCGACATAGGGCGCGCTGCCCTTGGCGATGCCTTCATTGATGGCTGCTGCCTGTCCTTGGTCGGGGTGACTGCGCCAGCCAGCGAGCCTGCCTTCGTATCGGCGGATGACATCGACGGAGTCGTCGGTCGAGCCGCCGTCGGCGACATACACCTCGACCGGCACGTCTTGTTCGAAGATCGAGGTCAGCGCGGCGTCGAGGAAACGGCCTTGATTGTAGGAGGGGACCGCGATGGTGACGACAGGCAATGCGGCCATCAGCGTCGCGTGCTTCTCAAGAAGTCCGCATAGGCCAGCGCCAGACCCTCACGCAGTCCGATCCGCGCGCGCCAACCGAGGCCGTGCAGCCGTTTCACGTCCATCAGCTTGCGCGGCGTGCCGTCGGGCTTCGTCGTGTCGAAGACGATACGTCCGCTGTAGCCCACGACCTCTCCAATGGTCACGGCCAGGTCGCGGATCGAGAGGTCTTCGCCAGTCCCGACATTGATATGCGAGAGCATCGGCTCGGTGTTGTGGTCATAAATTTCGGAATCCAGCTCCATGACATGGACGCAGGCTTCGGCCATGTCATCGACATAGAGGAACTCACGCTTCGGCGTGCCTGTGCCCCAGATCACGACCTCCGGGGCGTTGCTCTCCTTGGCCTCGTGAAAGCGGCGGAGCAGACCGGGAATGACGTGGCTCTTCTCGGCATCGTAGTTGTCGCCTTGCCCATACAGATTAGTGGGCATCACGCTACGATAGTCGGTGCCGTATTGGCGGTTGTAGGATTCGCTGAGCTTGATGCCGGCGATCTTGGCGATCGCATAAGGCTCGTTGGTCGGCTCTAGCACGCCGGTGAGCAGGCTATCCTCAGCCATCGGTTGCGGCGCCAGGCGCGGATAGATGCAGCTCGAGCCGAGAAACAGCAGGCGCTTCACGCCCGCATTCCAGGCCTCGTGGATCATGTTGGCTTCGACCATCAGGTTTTGATAGATGAACTCGGCCGGATAGGTGTTGTTAGCCATGATGCCGCCGACCTTCGCCGCCGCCATATAAACCTGATCAATCTGTTCGTCCGCAAAGAACGCTCTGACCTCGGCCTGCTGAACAAGATCCAGTTCATGCCGCTCGCGCGTCACGATGTTGGTATAGTCGTGCTCTTTGAGTTTACGGACGATTGCCGAGCCGACCATTCCGCGGTGGCCGGCAACAAAAATCCTGTCGTTTCTGGACATCAGTCGTGGTTCTCAAGTTGAGCGTGACCGCTCTTGGGGGACGTCGTGTTTGCCATATTGCTGCGCTTTGGCGATCGCAGCGCAAGGTCATAAATCTCCAGCATGGCTTCGGCACTGCGCTTCCAGTCGAATTGCCTGGCGCGTTGCTGGCCGGCCATGCTGAGCTGCTGTCGTTTGGCTTCGTCCAACGCCAGTTCAAGCATGTTCCGCGTCCATGCGTCGGGGGCATCGGGTGATAGCAGAATTGCGGCATCGCCGGCCACTTCCGGCATCGATGTCGTATTCGAGCACATCGTGGCCGCGCCGAACTGCATGCCCTCCAGCACAGGCAGTCCGAACCCTTCAAATACCGAAGGGTAAAGGCTGGCGTAGCAATTGCGATATAGCCAGATCAGTTCCTCGTCGGAGACGTAGCCGGTGAGGATGACCTGATCCGAGAGACCCAGTTCGGCCACATAATCCTTGAAGTCTTCCATCAGCCAGCCCTTGCCGCCGGCAAGCACGAGCGGCATCGGCCGACCGCCGGCGTCGAGATATCGCTTGTAGGCGAGCATCAGCATGCGCTGGTTCTTACGCGGCTCGATGGTGCCGACGCTGAGCCAGAATGCCTTCGCATCAAGATCTTTCAGGGACTTGGGTGCCGTACCTTGCTGTTCACAATCGGTGAAGCGTGAGCAGGGGTATACGACCCGCACCCGCTCGCTCGGGAAGTGCGGGAACGTCTTCAGATAGTGAGACCGCGTGTATTCAGAGATCGCGACGACCCAGTCCGCGGCCACCGCCGCCCGAAAGATACCATCGAAGCAGCCGATCCGGTTGCCTTCGGTCGTCCACGTGGGATCAACGACAAAGCCTGCATCGTAGAGGGTATAGATCAGCCGGCTGGATGAGATCTGGAGCGGGGTCCAGAAATTATTGGAGTGGATGATGTCGGGATTTCCCAGCACGGCTTCGAGGTTGCTTTGGCTCCAGTAGCCGCGGGTACCGTCCATCGTGACGTGACGCTGCCCATAATGCACGTTCGGTCCCTGATAGGGGCTTGTCGCCGGCATCTTCGCGTCGAGGAAGAAATCTCCGAAGCTTGGATACAATGCGTAGCGATGCTGGGGCGCCCTGGCGAGCATGGCCGTAATCATGGCATGCGTGAAATATCCGCAGCCCGCCTTGCCGGATCCTGTTTGGGAAATATCGAAACCGATATGCATCTGGAAATTTGATCTTTTCGCCGGTTGAAGTCGCGGTTGCTCCGTTGAACGCAATCTCGCTCAGGTGCCCGTCGCATCTGTGGAAGCCTGCGACAGCTTCAAGATGCGCACGCGCTCCTGAACCATCGTTTCCACCAGCCCGAGGAAATCGACCTTGGGCTGCCAGCCGAGTTTCGCCTTCAATTTGGACGGGTCGGCCTGCGTGAAATGGCTGTCGACCTTGCGGAGCAGCGTCTCATCGACTGAAACGTATTTCTTCCAGTCGAGGCCGCAGACCTTGAAAGCGACCTCGCAGAATTCCGCGATGGAATGCGCCTGTCCGCTGCCAACCGCATAATCCGCCGGGGCATCATTCTGCACGATCAGGCGCATCGCCTCGACGAAGTCACCCGCGAAGCCGAAATCCCGGCGCACCGTGATGTCGCCCAGATAGAGCTTGCCATTGAACAGGATCGGCTTGCCACGCTCGTCGAGCTCGCGCGTTTCGGTCAGGCCTAGCGATGCCGCGGCTGCGGCGTGTGCGATCTTCTGGGACACAAAATTGAGCGGTCGTCGCGGGCTTTCATGGTTGAAGAGGATGCCGCACGACAGGTGCAAACCATATTGCCGGCGATAGGCACCGACGATCTGATGTGCATAGGCCTTCGAGATGCCGTATGGCGATCCCGGATTGGCACGCGTGTCCTCGTCCTGAACTTCGGCCCGCGTGTCGCCATAAATTTCCGATGACGATGCCTGAAACAGGCGGCAGGTTGGCGCCTCGCGGCGAATGAATTCGCAGATGCGGTGCGGCACCAGGGAATTCAACAAGGCCGTCTCGATCGGAATGTCCCAGGAGATCGAGGGCCTCGACACTGCTGCCAGATTGTAGATTTCATCCGGCGCCGCTGTGACGAGCAGGTTCCTCAAAAAGGCCTCGTCGGTCAGGTTGCCGATGTGCCAGTGAACGCGGTCACCGTGTATTTCTGAATCGACGGCATGCCTGGATTGGGCAAAAACGTCATATCCGTGCGCGAGCAGGAGGTTGATGAGATACCACCCGTCTTGGCCCGCGCCCCCTGTGACCAATGCGCGCTTTCTCACGTGATCCTCAACCATCATTCGTTGGCTAGTCTTAAGGTACGTCATGGTGATTTTCAAGGTTCTTCCCGGCAGACATCGAGAACAGCGCTGAAATTGTTGATTTTTTTCGGCGCCGGCGCCGTGTAATCAGGTTATGCGGCAAGCGAATTGCAGGTCGGCCATCGCTTCAGCCGTCAATGCGTCGTATTGGGAGCAAGCCTTCGTTTATGTTGGTATGATCGTGGCGCTAGGGGCGATGGACAGATTCAAGGTTTGCAATGGTCGAGCGTGACAATGTGGCGGAGCCGAAGACGGGCACAGACGACATCGTCGGTATATTGAAATCCAGGATGATAGCGGATGCGTTGCCGCTGTGGTCCAGTGAGGGCTGGGACTCGCGGGTAGGCGGGTTTGTTGAGAAGCTCGATGCGCAGGGGAATGCCGATCTTGCTGCCCCCCGTCGCGTTCGCGTGCAAGCGCGGCAGATTTATTGTTTCGCCAAAGCTGCGCAGCTCGGCTGGTACCCGCAAGGCGGCGAAATCGCGCTCAAGGGGCTTGACTACATGTTGTCGAAGGCCAAGGCGCCAGATGGCAGGCCGGGCTTCGTACATATCCTCGCGTCTGACGGGGCCGTGCTGAACCCGCTTCGCGACACCTATGACCATGCCTTCGTCTTGCTCGCCTTGGCGGCCCTCTATCAGCTCGATCATGACGCGCAGGTGCGTTCCGAAATCGATTCGCTCATTGGTTTTTTTGATATCCATCTGCGTTCGCCCGACGGTGGCTATTCGGAAGGCGTGCCGACTAGTACACCGCGCCGGCAGAACCCGCAGATGCATGTCTTCGAGGCGCTGATCGCGACGTTCGACGCGACGCATGATCAGGCGTTTCAGGCCCGTGCCGGCGACCTGTTCGGACTATTCGTCAGCAGTCTTTATGACGGGCAGAAGCGGGTGCTCGGCGAGTATTTCGAGCAGGACTGGTCACGGATCGAGCCGGTCAGCGTCGAGCCGGGCCATCAGGCGGAATGGGTCTGGCTGCTGAAGGGTTTCGAGCGCATTACAGGCTGCCCGACGTCGAAGCACCGCGCTTTGCTGCTGGAGTCGGCGTTACGCTATCGCGATGGGACCGGCTGCCTCGTTGATGAAGGCGATGCCGAAGGAAACATCGTCAAGTCGACGCGACGATGCTGGCCGCAGACCGAGATCGCCAAGGCCTGGATTGCACAGGCGGAAGCAGGGCAGGCTGGCGCTGCCGACGAGGCGCGCGCCGCGCTGGTGCGGCTGGATCATCACTATCTGCAGCATCCGGTGGCCGGTGGATGGTACGATCGCTTCGACGCCGGGGGGCGCTCTCTTGTCGATGCGATCCCGGCGTCGACGTTTTATCACGTGCTGTGCGCTATCGCGGAGGCCGATCGCGTGCTCGGCGCATGAAGTCAGTCCATGATGCCCGTGGGTGGCTTTGGCCGGAACACCACGAAATGCGACATCGTGAAATTGACGATGAAGCCGGCGAGGATCGATGCCAGCTTGGCGGCATAGACGGGGATGAAGTTCGACAGCACCACCAGCGTCGTCGTGGTCGCTATCACGCCGAGAATGCCCGACGCGACGAATCTGAAGTAGTCCTTGCGCCTGAGCACGCGGCCGGATTCGGCGCGGAACGTGACCATGGTGTTCATCACGTAAGAACCGGACACCGCGATGAGCCATGCTAGCACATTGGCCGGGACGAGCGGCAGTCCGAGCACCTGATAGCCGAAGGTGAAGACCGCCAGGTCGATGACGGTATTGCCGAGGCCGATCACGCCGAAAGCCATGATCTTGACAGCGGTGGGGCCCGTGGCCCATGCGCCGAAGTGCCGTTGCAGAAACAGTTTCATCAGAGGTGGCAGTGCTTGCGATATGACATCGGCATGTCCATAGCAGCAACGTCCGCCGGTGTCCGCTTTTTCCGCAGCCGGCCGGCCGTCAACGTCACGGACGGGCGGCGAGATCGTAGAGAGGGTTGCGGAACAGGCTGCTTGAATAGCGGTTACGGCTGATCGGCGGCGCGGTCCAGTGGAGCGGTTCGGTGCCGAAATAGGCCGCGATCAACCCATCGCCGCTGAAGCTTTCGTGAACATCGTGCTCGACCAGAATGCGCCCCCCGAAATCCTGCAGCATCGCAAGACAGCGCTGATGGGTGAGCGGATCGCCGCTGATCTCATGATGATGGGTCGAGAAAATTCCAAACCGGATGGTCCTGTTGCGGAACAGCGCTTCGCACGAACGGATAATCTCGGTTTCCATTCCCTGGGTATCGCAATGCAGGACCTGAAGCTGCGAGATCCGATGATCGCGCAAGAAGCCGGGAACCGAAATCTGCGGAATGCGGATGTCGCCCGCGGACTCGGTCTTGAACGTCAGGGCCTTGATCGGCTCGCCGCCGACGCAGGCCTGCACGAAGGTAATGTCGCGTTGATTAAGCGTGGCATTGGCTCGGCCAATGGCGATGTGGTTGGGATCGGGTTCGACCACATAGGCCTGCCGGAGGTCGCCGTGCTGCGACTTGAACCACAACGAGTAGTATGACCAGAAACCGCCGAGCTCGAGCATCGTTGCGTGCGGTGGTACATGTTTGAGAATTTCGTGGAAGGTCACTTCCTCCTGCGGTTCGTGATGACCCTGCAGTCGTTCGATGATGCCGGTCATCCAGTCGCCGTAATAGCCGCCCGCGACCACCCGCACGCCGTTGTGCATGATCTGCACCTGATTGCCGTCCAGCGACACGACCTTGCCCGCATCCGGCACTTTCGGGATGACGTCACAGTCGCGGCAGCTGACCGTCATGTCTGCGCGCGTGGCGTTGTCGAGCAGAACGGGCGGGAGCTTGAAATCTGACATCGGCGGCTTTCGGTATTCGGGGCAATCGTTGCTCCCTATACCTGAATTTCAGCGTGGAACCATAGTACCGCCGGCCACAGTCGAAACCGCCCGTGGCGTCAGTTCCCGCGCTCGTCCGCGATGATCTTGCCGTCATTAGGCAGCGAGGCCGGCGCCACCAGCTCCACGGCCCCACCGAGCTTGCTGACGGCCCTGAGCGTGGCCGTGACGGCCTCCTGCAGGCCGGGCTTGTCCTGGGCTGCCGCTTCGGCTTTCAGCACCATGGCGTCATTCTCGCCGTCCCTGGACACCACCAGCCGTAGCCGGCCGAGTTCCGGGTGCCGCTTGCCGATTTCGGCGACCTGTTCGGGCCGCACGAACATGCCCTTGACCTTGGTGGCCTGGTCGGCGCGGCCCATCCAGCCCCGGATGCGCATATTGCTCCGGCCGCAGGCGCTGGGGCCGGGCAGGGCGGCCGTCAGGTCGCCCAGCGCCAGCCGGATCCACGGGTGGTGCGGATCCAGCGACGTCACCACGATCTCGCCGACATCGCCCTCGGCCACGGGCTCGCCGGTCCCGGGGGTTACGATTTCCAGGATCAGGTCCTCATTGACGATCAGGCCATCGCGGGCGGTGCTCTCATAGGCGATGAAACCAAGATCAGCCGTGGCGAAGGCCTGATAGGCCTCGACACCGCGCGATGCGATCTCGGCCTGCAGCGAGGGTGGGAAGGCCGCGCCGGACACCATGGCGCGCTTGATCGAGGAAATGTCGCGCTTGGCGGCTTTCGCGGCATCCAGCAGGATCTTCAGAAAATCCGGCGTGCCGCTATAGGCCGATGGACGATAGGCTTCGATCAGTTCGAGTTGTTGTTCGGTATTACCCGGGCCGGCGGGAATCACCGCGCAGCCTAGCGCCCGCGCGGCGCCGTCGAAGATGAAGCCGCCGGGGGTCAGGTGATAGCTGAAAGTATTCAACACCACGTCGCCCGCGCGGAAACCTGCGGCATAGAGCGCACGCGCGCCGCGCCAGGGATCGGCCTGCTTCGACTCCGGCTCGAAAATAGGCCCCGGCGAGGTGAACAACCGGCCGAATGAGCCGGTTGCGCCTGACACGAAGCCGCCGAACGGGGGGCTGGCCTTGTGCAGGGCCGGCAGGTCGGATTTGCGCAGCACCGGCAGTTGCGCCAGCGCGGCGCGGCTGACGATCGCAGCGGGATTGATGCCCTTGAGATGCTCTGCATAGGCGGGCGCCTGCATCGCGTGGCGCAGCACATCCGGCAGGCGCGAAAACAGATTGGCCTGGCGCTGCGACGGATCGCAATTTTCGAGTGTGTCGAAGTGGCGCATCTGGGTGTGTCCTGGTGGTTTGGCGTCGTCGCGGTTATTCCGGTAGCCTGTGGCGCCGTGCTAGTGGGAAATCATGTTGTCAGAACGTATCGTCCAATGGCTCGACAGCTTCGGCCAGCTTGATTTTCCTGCTGCCGTCGTGCTGGCCGCATTGGTGGTTGCCTCTTCGTTTTTGCCGGTCCCACGAACATTCATCGTGTTCGGTGCCGGTGCTGCATTTGGTTTGCGCTCTCTCGTCGTCATTGTTCCAGTCGCCGCGGCTGCATCCGCTCTGGCCTTCATGCTGGCGCGCTCCGTTCTGCGCGGTTGGGTGGAACGGCAGACCGAAAAACGCGCGGCTTGGCGCCTCATTGCCCAGGCCGTCGATGACGAGGGCTGGCGCATCGTCGCACTGATGCGGTTCGGCGGACCATTGCCCAATTCGGTGCAAAATTATCTGTTCGGTTTGACAAATATCGGACTGCTCCCGTTCGCCCTGGTCACTTTCGTGTTCACGCTGCCGCAGATCGTGCTTTACGTGTATCTCGGTGCGTCCGGACGGGCGTTGTTGCTCGATGATGGACCAATGCCGCTCAACCGTGTGCTGATTGCCATGGCCTTGGTCATTGTGTTCGTCATCCTGTTGCTGGTGTCGCGTCGCATTCGCGCTATCCTTGCGCGCAGGACCGGCATCGCGACCTGCGGGGCCGTGAGCAGCTAAAGCCATCGCTTCCTGCGCTTGAAGCTCTTCAGGTTCTTGAAGCTCTTGCGCTGGTCACCAGCGCCGCCGAGATAGAACTCCTTCACGTCTTCATTGTCGCGCAGCTCATCGGCGGTGCCTTCGAGCACCACCTTGCCCTGTTCCATGATGTAGCCGTGGCTTGCCACCGACAGCGCGGCGCGCGCGTTCTGCTCGACCAGCAGAATGGTGACGCCGAGATCGCGGTTGATCTTCCTGATGATGGCGAACACCTCTTTCACAAGCAGCGGCGACAGTCCCATGGAGGGCTCGTCCATCAGGATCATCTTGGGCCGCGCCATCAGCGCTCGCCCGATCGCCAGCATCTGCTGCTCGCCGCCCGAGAGATAGCCGGCGAGGCCGGTGCGCTCCTTCAGTCGCGGGAAGTAATCATAGACCATCTCGATGTCGGTCGAGACCTCGTTGTCTTTCCGCGTGAAGGCGCCGAGCCGCAGGTTTTCCAGCGATGTCATGTCGGAGACGATGCGGCGGCCCTCCATCACCTGGAAGATGCCGCGGCGCACGATCTTGTCGGGATCGATGCCGTCGATCCGTTCATTGTCGAACAGGATCTCGCCGCGTGTGACTTCGCCATCTTCGGTTTTCAACAGACCGGAGATTGCCTTCAGCGTCGTGGACTTGCCGGCGCCATTGGCGCCGAGCAGCGCGACGATCGCGCCCTTCGGCACCTCCATGCTCAAGCCGCGCAGCACGAGGATCACGTCGTCATAGACGACCTCGATGTTGCGGATGTCGAGCAGGGGAGCGGGGGTAGGCGCCGCTGCTGGTCGAGGACTGGTGTCGATCATTGGCTGCACAGGATGAACTCCGTCTTTCTTGTCCCTCCCTCAAGCGGCGAAGCCGCGCAGTGGGGAGGGTGGCGCGTTGAGAGCGAAGCGAACAGCGTGACGGGTGGGGAGTCGCAAACTCCGACGGCGCTTGCGGAGACACCCCACCCCGGCCTACGGCCGACCCTCCCCACTGCGCAGCTACGCTGCTTGGGGGAGGGAGACCATTGGCGTCTTAGTTCAAACTACCACCCGTGCCATTCCGGCTTGCGCGGCAGTTCCACGGTCTTCACCTTTTCGAGCTTGATCGTGCCCTTGGCCATCAGGTCGTTGAGATCGCCATCGGTCGCGCCGGTGACTTTCGAGCGATACAGATCGACCTTGGTGGTCGGGCGGTGATCCTTGTCGGTCCAGGTCGAGGGATTGCAGACGCCCTCCATGCCGGCCGGTACCCAGTCCTTCTTCTGGTAGAAGCCCTTGGCGACGTTCTCGCCGGTGGCGCCGCCATTCTTCGCGGCCCAGTCGAGCGCTTCCTTCATGTAGAGCGAGGTGCAGACTGCCGCGATGTAATGCACCGGACGATAGATCTTGCCCGACGGGTCGGAGATCTTGGAAATCTCCTGCACCGTCTTCATGCCGGGCGCGTTGCCGCCCCAGCTCACCGCCGTGCGCAGCGGGAAGATTACGCCGTCGGCAGCATCGCCCGCGGCCTTCGCGGCATTCTCATCCATGCCCCATACATTGCTCATGAACTGCACGTCGACACCGGCCGCCTTGCAGGCCTTCATCACCGAGATGTTCGAAGCGGCGGTGTTGCCGAGATAAGCGTAGTTGGCGCCAGCGCTCTTCAGGCTGAGGCACTGCGCGCTGTAGTCACCGGGCGCGAGTGCGAAGACCAATGGCGGCAGGACTTCAAAGCCGAGTTCGGCAGCAAGCGCTTCACCCGCGGCCTTAGGCGCGTTGGGGTAGGGGTGGTTGGCGCCCATATGGACATATTTCGGCTTGCCCGACTTGCCCTTCGACTTCCAGTCTTCCGCGGCCCAGGTCAGTTCGGCGCGCAGCGCGTCCGAATAGGACGGGCCGTAGAAGAAATTATACGGCGCAGGTTTTGCCTTGCCGCCGGCACCGGTCGGGTCGGTCAGTGCCGCCGAGTAGGAGCCCGAGATGTCCGGGATCTTGTCCTGCGCGAGGAAGCCGGTGAGCGCTTCGGTATCCGCCGTGCCCCAGCCCATGATCGCCGCGACCTTGTCGGCGCCGGACCACTTCTTGTACAGCGCGATCGCGCGCGGCACCTGATAGCCGTAGTCGTTGCTATCGAGATTGACCTGCTTGCCACCGATGCCGCCGTTCTTGTTGATCCAGGCATAGGTATCGACAACGCCCTGGCCATAGGGCGTGCCGACGTCGGACGTTCCGCCGGAATAATCGGCGAGATGGCCGACGGCGATCTGCGCCTGTGCACTGGCGGACGCGCCCGCGATCAGAAGGGCAATGGATGCGGACGTTAGAAGTGATTTCATCGTCATGAGCATTCTCCCGTTGGATTTTATATTTTATCGTTTCGTCTAGTCCGTCCCGTTCAAGCGTCAATGCGAGAATGGGTAGAGTTTCCAGTAGGTCTTGATCTGCCGCCAGCGATGCGCGAGCCCGTCGGGCTCGAACACCAGAAACGCGATGATGATGAGGCCGATGGCAATCTCGCGCAGGAAGGTGAGATTGTTGTTGAGCTGCAATGCGCGGTCGATGGCGCTGCCTTTGAGTTCGGCTGATATCCACTCCATGGATTCCGGTAGCAACACCACGAAGGCGGTGCCCATCAGCGTGCCCATGATCGAACCGGTGCCGCCGATGATGACCATCGCCAGAAACAGAATCGAACGCTCTATGCCAAAGCCCTCGTTAGAGACGACAAGCTGGTAATGTGCATAGAGCGCGCCCGCGATCCCGGCGAAGAACGCGGCGAGACCGAAGGACAGCGTGCGGTATTTGGTGAGATTGATGCCCATGATCTCGGCGGAGAGATAGTGGTCGCGTACCGCCACGAGCGCACGGCCGTCGCGCGAGCGCATCAGGTTAGTCACCAGCAGGTAGCTCACCACCACATAAGCGAGCACGACGTAGAAATATTGCCGGTCGCCGCGCAGCACATAGCCGAAGATCGAAAACGGGTTGGCCATGGCCGGCACCGAGCCGCCGGAGAACCACTCGGCGCGCGAGAAGAAGTCGAGCAGGATGTATTGCGCGGCCAATGTCGCGATGACCAGGTAGAGGCCCTTCAGTCGCGCTGCAGGCAGGCCGAAGATGAGACCGACCATGGCGGTAACGAGGCCGGCCAGCGGGATCGCAAAGAACACCGGGATCGGCGTCTTGTTGGAAATATAGGCCGAGGTGAATGCGCCGAGCAGGAAGAACGCCGCGTGGCCGATGGAGATCTGGCCCGTGAAGCCGACCAGGATATTCAGGCCGAGCGCGGCAATGCCGAAGATGCCGATCTGGATCAGGATCGCCAGCCAGTATTCGCTGAACACCAGTGGCGCAAAGCAGGTGAGGATGATGCCGAGGATCGCGAAATTGCGGCTGGTGGTGGTCGGGAAGATCGTGGTGTCGACCGCGTAGCTGGTGCGGAAGTCGCCGGATGGGATGAGGGAGGGGCTGGCCATGATGTCTTACACCCGCTCGATGTCTTTGGTGCCGAACAGGCCGTAAGGCTTGATCATCAGGATGATGATGAGCACGTAGAACGGGGCGACTTCGTAGAGATTGCCCCAGTGGAGATATTCGCTGTCGACGAATTGCGCGAAGTTCTCGAGCAGCCCGATGATGATGCCGCCGACAACGGCGCCGCCGATGGAGTCGAGGCCGCCAAGAATAACCGCCGGAAACACCTTGATGCCGTAGATCGACAGGCCGGATGAGACGCCGTTGACGACGGCAACCACAACGCCGGCGACAGCAGAAACCATCGCCGAGATCGCCCAGGCCATGGCGAAGACGGTCTTCACGGAAATGCCGAGCGATTGCGCCACCTGCTGATTGAACGCGGTGGCGCGCATCGCGAGGCCCCATTTCGAGACCTTGAAGAACCACGCCATGCCTATCATCATCGCGACGGAGACAACCAGGCTCATCACATAGACGGTCTGGATCTGTAGGCTACCGATCGTCACCGACTGGCTGGTGAAGACACGCGGGAATGGCTGCGGGTTGACGCCATAGATCCATTTCAGTGCCGCCTGGAACACCGTGGACAGCGCGATGGTCACCATGATCACCGAGATGACCGGCTCGCCAACCATCGGCCGCAGGATCACCACCTGGATGAGGATGCCGAAGGCGAACATGAACACCAGCGTCATCGGCATGCCGAGCCAGAACGGGACCTGATATTTGGTCAGCAGCGTCCAGCACACCCAGGCGCCGATCAGTAGCAACTCGCCCTGCGCGAAGTTGACGACCTGGGTGGCTTTGTAGATCAGCACGAATGACATCGCGACTACGCCATACAGCGTGCCCACCACGAGGCCATTGACGAGAAGCTGGAGGAGGAACTGCGTGTTCATGCGAGAGCTTCCGCAACAGAAGATGCGATCGTCCCCTCTCCCCCGGGCGCGGCAACGCCGCGCTGGGTAGGAGAGGGTGGATCGAACGCGCAGCGTTCGAGACGGGAGAGGGGGCGCCACAGATGACGTCGGCGTGTGTGGCTCCCCCTCTCCCGGGTGAGTTCGGGTCGACCTTCGGCGCTCCCCTCTCCCGCAAGGGGAGAGGGGATAATTATGCGCATCGCGCTATGCTGCGAAGAGACGTTCATTCCGCCGCCTCCATCCGCGCGCCATCCAGCGCCATGTCCACCACGACCAATCTCGTGCGGATGCGCTGGGAGGTGCCGTCCTGGAAGCGGATGGTGGTGTCGACGGGGATGTCCCGGGCGCCGCCATAGATGCCGTCGATGATATCCGCGTATTTCTCGTTGATGACGCTGCGGCGGACTTTTCGGGTGCGGGTCAGCTCGCCGTCGTCGGCGTCGAGCTCCTTGTACAGCAGCAGGAATTTGGCGATGCGCTGCGCCGGCGGCAGCGTGGCATTCACCGTCTCGACTTCCTTGCGGATCATCTCATAGACCTCCGGGCGCGACGACAGGTCCGTATAGGTCGTGAACGAGATGCGGTTCTTCTCGGCCCATTTCGAGATGATCGAGAAGCGGATGCAGATCATCGCTGCGAGCGCATCGCGGTTGTCGCCGAGCACCACCGTCTCGGCGATATAGGGCGAGAATTTCAGCTTGTTCTCGATATATTGCGGTGAGAAGCGCTCGCCGCGCGCGGTCTGTGCCAGATCCTTGATGCGGTCGATGACGACGAGTTGCTTGTTGTCGTTGAAGTAGCCGGCGTCGCCGGAATGCATCCAGCCGTCGCGCAGATCGGCAGCGGAGGCCTCGGGCGATTTGTAATAGCCGAGGAACATATTGGGGTGCCTGACCACGATCTCGCCAACGCCCTGCACGTCGGGATCGCGAACTTCGATCTCGATGCCGCTGCCCATGGCGATGCCGGTGGTGTCGGGATCGACAGCGTCCGGCGCATGCAGCGTGAAGGCGCCCAGCGTTTCGGTCTGGCCATAGAGCGTGCGCAGCGGCACACCCATGGCGCGGAAGAATTTGAATGTATCGGGGCCCAGTGCCGCGCCGCCGGTGGCGGCCGAGCGCAACCGGGTAAAACCGAGACGATCACGCAGCGCACGGAACAGCAGCGTATCGGCAACGGCAGAGCGCTTGCCGTTGGCGAGCGCGGACAGGCCCGACTTCATGCCGAGCTCATACAGGCTCTGCTTCAGCGGCGAGGCGTCCATTACCCGCGCGCGAACATCGGCGGCGATGCCTTCCCAGACCCGCGGCGCGAACAGTACGAAGGTGGGCGCGATCTCACGAAAATCGTTCATCATGGTGTCGGCCTGCTCGACGAAGTTGACCTTCATCCGTGAGAGCAAACCTTTGCCGAGCGCATAGACCTGTTCCATGATCCAGGGCAGCGGCAGCACCGAGACATATTCGTCATCCGGTCCCTTGGGATCGAAGGAGAGATACACCGCGCAGTGGCCGAGCACACGGCCTGCGGCGAGCATCGCCAGCTTGGGATGTGACGTGGTGCCCGACGTGGTGCAGAGGATCGCGACGTCCTCGCCCTTGGTCGCATCGACCAGTTGATCGTAGAGGCCCGGCTCGCGCGCCGCGCGGTCGCGGCCCATCTGGGCGAGCCTGTCGGCCTCTAACAGCCGCGGGTCGTCATATTTCCGCATGCCGCGCGGATCGCTGTAGACGATGTGCTTCAGCGCCGGGACACGGTCGGCGAGGGTGAGCAGCTTGTCGACCTGTTCTTCATCCTCGGCGAACACGATCTTCGCTTCGCCGTAGTTCAGGAGATAGGCGGCTTCCTCATCCAGCACGTCGCGATAGAGACCGAGGCTCATGCCGCCGATGGCGTGTGCTGCGATTTCCGCGGACACCCAATCCGGCCGGTTGTCGCCGATAATGCCGATAACGTCGCCACGGGCTATGCCGAGCTCGACCATGCCGAGCGTGAAATCCTTCACCCGGGTATGGTAATCGTTCCAGGTGAACTCCCGCCACAGGCCGAAATCCTTCTCGCGCAGCGCGATCTCGCCGCCATGTTCTTTGGCGTTGAGGCGCAGCAGCTTCGGATAGGTATCTGCCTGTTTGACGCGGCCGGCATAGTCCATCATGCGGCACTCTCCGCAACGATGGGCGCATGGTCGGGATCGACGAGGGCTTCGTCCTCTTCACCGAGATAGGCGCGCTTGACGTGTGGATCGGCTAGCACGGCAGCAGGATCGCCCTCGGCGATCTTGCGGCCGAAATCCAGCACCATCACGCGATGCGAGATGTCCATCACGACGTCCATGTCGTGCTCGATCATCATTACCGTCATCCCGTATTCTTCGTTGAGATCGACGATGTAACGCGCCATGTCCTCCTTCTCCTCGAAGTTCATGCCGGCCATCGGCTCGTCGAGGAGGATGAGGTTGGGCTCCAACGCCATCGCGCGGGCGAGTTCGACGCGTTTGCGCAGACCATAGGGAAGGGTGCCAGCGGTGGCCTTGCGCACGCTCTGCAGATCGAGGAAGTCGATGATCTCCTCGACCTTGCGGCGATGCTCGAGCTCTTCCTTGCGCGCGCCGGTCAGCCAGTACAGCGAGCCGGTGAGGAAGTTGTTCTTCAGGAGGTGATGGCGGCCGACCATGATGTTGTCGAGCACGCTCATATGATGAAACAGCGCGAGGTTCTGAAAGGTGCGGCCGATGCCGAGGCCGGGTCGGGCGTTGGGGTTGAGCCCGGTGATGTCCGTGCCGTGATAGAACAGCTGGCCTTCGGTCGGGCGATAGCGACCGGAGATGCAGTTGACGATGGAGGTCTTGCCGGCGCCGTTCGGCCCGATGATCGAGAACAGCTCGCCGTCATTGACAGCGAAGCTCACATCGGTGAGCGCGCGAACGCCACCAAAGCGCAGTGACACCCCGCGCACGTCCAGAGCAACCGCCACTCAGATCCTCCCAGATACGGCGCTTGTCGCGCTCTTTATCCACGTTCCTCGGATGGTCCCGAGCCTATATCGCCCGGTCACGCTAAGCCATTCTACTAATGACCTTTCGCGGTGGTCTTCCCTACGTCAAATCGGTATCCTGAAATGTCTCGCGGCGGACAATCTGCCTGCCAATTTGTCGCGCGAGCGTTCTTTTGCGTTGCAACATGCGAAGTGAAGCCGGGCCCCATGATTGCTGCAGATCATCTCAAGCGCATCGCGGCGTGGGCGCGGGACCTGAACGAGAAGGAGATTGAGGTCGCGCGCGCGGGCATCGTCGAGAAGTCGTTCAAGGCAAATGAATTCGTCTGCATGCGCGGTGACCAGTTCGAATACTGGACCGGCGTGGTGAGTGGTCTCGCGAAGATTGGCACCATCTCACGCAGCGGCAAGGAAGTCAGCATCACTGGCCTCACGGCCGGCGCATGGTTTGGCGAGGGCAGCGTGCTGAAGAACGAACCGCGACGTTACGACATTGTCCCGCTACGAGACTCCAAGCTCGCATTCATGGAGCGCCCGGCATTTATGTGGTTGTTCGAGAACAGTGTCGGCTTCAACCGCTTCCTGGTCTCGCTGTTGAACGAACGGCTCGGTCAGTTCATCGCACTGACTGAATATGGCCGCAGGCTCGATGCCACCGGGCGTCTCGCGCGCTGCATTGCCTCGCTGTTCAACCCGATCCTCTACCGCGACGCGAGCCGCCATCTGGAGATCACGCAGGAAGAGCTCGGCGCCATCACCGGCATTTCGCGCCAAAAGGCCAACCAATGCCTGCAGACGCTGGAGAAGGAGGGCTTGCTGCGGCTTGAATATGGCGGCGTGACAGTAGTCGATCTTGAAAAGCTGGGCAGCTACGGCGATTAGGCGATGCTCAGACTTCCAGCCATTCCCTGCGCACGGCGTCATTGGCCTTGAGTTCGGCGGGCGTGCCTTCGAATACGATACGGCCGTGGCCCATCACATAGACCCGGTGCGAGATGCGCAGCGCGATCGACAGTTTTTGCTCGACCAGCAGGATCGCGACGCCGCGCCGCGCGATCTCGGCGATGAGATCGCCGACCTGCTGGACGATGATCGGCGCGAGGCCCTCGGTGGGCTCGTCGATCATCACGAGTTCAGGATCGCCCATCAGCGTGCGGCAGATCGTCAACATCTGCTTCTCGCCGCCGGACAGCACGCCGGCGGCGGTGTCCGCGCGGGCCGCGAGGTTAGGGAACATGCCGAGCATGTCATCGAGCTTCCACTTGCCGGGATGATGCGGATCCTTGATCCCCAGCATCAGGTTCTGCCGTACCGTGAGGCCCGGAAAGATGTCGCGATGCTCCGGCACGTAGCCGAGGCCGAGATGCGCGATCCTGAAGCTCGGCAGGCCGGCGATATTGGTGCCCTTGAAGGTGATCGTGCCGTGCGGCGGCACCTCGCCCATGATGGCTTTCACGGTGGTGGAGCGCCCGACGCCGTTGCGGCCGAGCAGGCTGACGACTTCGCCGGCGTCGATATGCAGGTCGACGCCCTGCAGAATGTGGCTCTTGCCGTAATAGGCGTGCAGGTCCTGAACTTGGAGCATCACGCCACTTCCTCGCCGAGATAGGCTTCCTTGACCTTGGGATTGCCGCGGATTTCCTCCGGCGTGCCCGAGGCGATGATCTGGCCGTAGACCAGAACCGAGATGCGGTCGGCGAGGCCGAACACCACGCTCATGTCGTGCTCGACGATCAGCAGCGTGCGCCCCTCGGTCAGCCGCCGGATCAGTGCCACGGCACGCTCGGTTTCGGCGTGACTCATGCCGGCCGTGGGCTCGTCCAGCAGGATGACATCGGCGCCGCCCGCAATGGTAATGCCGATTTCGAGCGCGCGCTGTTCGGCATAGGTCAAAAGACCCGCGGGCACGTCGCGGCGCGATACGAGGTTGATATCCTGCAGAATCTGCGCAGTGCGGTCGCGCACCTCGGGCAGGTTGTCGATATTCTTCCAGAACGCGTAACGATGGCCGGTGGCCCACAGCACAGCGCAGCGCAGGTTCTCCCATACGCTCATCTTGGCGAACACGTTGGTGACCTGGAACGAGCGCGACAATCCGCGGCGATTGATCTGGAACGGCGGCAGGCCGGAGATCACCTGATCGCGCAGCAGGATGCTGCCGACTGACGGCTTCATGTAGCCGCTGATGAGATTGAACAGCGTCGACTTGCCGGCGCCGTTGGGACCGATCAGCGCATGGCGTTCGCCTTGCGCGACCGTCAGGTTGACGTTGCGGATCACGGAGGTGATGCCGAAGGTCTTTTCGACGCCGCGCAGTTCAATGGCGGTGCTCATGCGGCCACTCCCTTCTCGCGTGCGGCGGTCAGGGCATCGTCCCAACTGCCGGCGACGCGCGCCCATGTCTTGCGCGCAATCAGAAAGCCGCCGATCAGTAGCACGGCGGCAACGGCCCAGATCGCAGGGTTTGCCGCATCGAACGGAATGCCGAAGGCCTTGATGTGTGAATCCTCGCCGGGATTGACGGTGAAGTGGACGGTGGTCTCGATCGCCAGCATCAGGCCGGTGATCATCGCCAGCGTTGGTACGAAGGCGACGAGATAGCTCGGCAGCACGCGGCTGAGCGTGCCGCCTTTCAGCAGCGGTCGGTGCATCATCAGCAGTCCGGTGATGCCGCCGGGCGCGAACATCACCACGGCGATGAAGATCAGGCCGAAATAGAGCTGCCAGACCTGCGTGAGATCGGACAGGCCGAGCGACAGCAGCGTGACGAAGATCGCGCCGACGATCGGGCCGATAAAGAAGCCGACGCCGCCGATATAGGTGGCGAACAACACGGTGCCCGATTGCACGGCGCCGAGATAGGCCGAATTGGCGATCTCGAAATTGATGGCGGCCAATGCACCTGCGATGCCGGCGAACAGGCCGGAGAAACAGAAGGCGATATAACGGATGATGTGCGGATCGTAGCCGACGAACTGCACGCGCTCGGGATTGTCGCGGACTGCGTTGCACATGCGCCCGAGCGGCGTGCGGGTGAGCGCGTACATCGCGATGACGGCAATCAGCGTCCAGGCCGCCACGAGATAGTAGATCTGGATCTGCGGGCCGAAACTCCAGTCGAACAGACGCAGCACCTTGGTGCGGTTGGCGGAGACGCCGGCTTCACCGCCGAAGAAGGTGCGCAAGATCAGCGCCGAGGATGCGACGAGTTCTGCGACACCGAGCGAGATCATCGCAAAGGCCGTACCGGAGCGCCGCGTCGACACCCAGCCGAGCAGCATGGCGAAGACGAGGCCAGCCGCGCCGCCGACCAGCGGAACGAGTGGTAGCGGGATCGCAAACTTGTTTTTGGCGATGATGTTGATGGCGTGGATCGCGAGGAAGCCGCCGAGGCCGTAATAGACGGCATGGCCGAAGGACAGCATGCCGGTCTGGCCGAGCAGGATATTGTAGGACAGCGAGAAGATGATCGAAATGCCGATCAGGCTGAAAGTGGTCAGCGATCCGCCCGATGAAAACAGTTTCGGCAGCACCAGCAGCGCCAGCGCGGCGCCGATCCAGATGCCGTAGAATTTCAGCCGGTCGGACGCGGCGGGGCGGGGCGGGGCGATGGTTGCCGGAATTTTGGCGGTGGCGTCGCTCATGTGTCGCGTGTTCCCAGCAGGCCCATCGGGCGGAAGATCAGGATCAGCACCAGCAGCAGATAGGGCATGATCGGCGCGATCTGGGCGACGGTGACGTTCCAGATGTCGGACAGCCAGGTGGCGGCATAGTCGGGGCTGAGCGGGCCGAAGGCGCCGGCCAGCGAGCCGTTCATCGATACGGCGAAGGTCTGCACGAGGCCGATCAGCAATGAGGCAATGAAGGCACCGGGCAGCGAGCCGAGGCCGCCGACGACCACGACGACGAACAGGATCGGGCCAAGCAGGCCGGCCATGTTGGATTGCGTGACCAGCGCCGGGCCTGCGATCACGCCGGCCACGGCGGCCAGCGCGGTACCGACGCCGAACACCAGCATGAAGATGCGCCCGACATTGTGTCCGAGATGGCCGACCATATGCGGATGGGTCAGCGCGGCCTGTACGATCAGGCCGATGCGCGTGCGCTTCAGCACCACCAATAATCCGATGAAGATCACGATGGAGACGACCAGCATGAAGATCTTGAAGGCCGGGTAGTTGGTGGAGAACAGCGTGAAGGCCGGGAAGTCGAGCAGCGGCGGTACGCGGAAATCGACCGGGCTCTTGCCCCAGATAATCTGCACGATCTCCTCGATGGCGAAAGCAAGCCCGAAGGTGAACAGCAGCTCGGCGACGTGGCCGTTCTTGTGAACATGACGCAGGCCGTAGCGTTCGACAGCGGCGCCGAGCGCGCCGGCCAGCAGCGGCGCGAGGATCAGCGCCGGCCAGAAGCCGAACCAGCGGCTGATCTGGAAGCCGAAGAATGCGCCGAGCATATAGAAACTGGCATGGGCGAAGTTCAGCACGCCAAGCATGCTGAAGATCACCGTCAGGCCTGAGGCCATCAGGAACAGCAGCATGCCGTACAGAACGCCGTTGAGCGTGGAGATGACGATCAGTTCAAGCACGAATGACCTCGGTGTCTAACTGGTCGCGAATGGGAATAGAAAAAAAACGCCGTTATGGCCGGGCCTGTCCCGGCCATCCACGTCTTTTCTTGGCTGGCGCAAGGCGTGGATGCTCGGGTCAAGCCCGGGCATGACGGAGTTTGTGGTTGGCTCCGTCGCACGGCTGTCGCAGCGCCCTTCGACGTTTACGGCCGTTCCATCTTGCAAGTGGTCGGCAGCACCGTCTGCGGCGTGTCGATCTTGGCGGCGAGCTTCCAGCCCCAGCCGGTCTTTTCCTCGTCGAACGGCTCCTTGTCGGTGCGTTCGCCGAACGAGGCGATATACATCGGCTGGAAGAACTGATGGTCGTCCTTGCGCATGTTGCCCTTGCCGCCGTCGAACACCTCGAACTCCATGCCTTCGAGGGCTGCGGCGACCTTCACCGGATCCAGCGACTTGGCCTTTTCGGCGGCCGCGGCGAACATGCGCATCTCGTTCACGGCGCGCGGATAGAACAGGCTGAAGTCATATTTCGCGCGCAGTGCCTTTTCGAATACGTCGGCCGAGGCATGGCCGAGATTCGGAATGCCTTCGGCGATCTGGAACACCTGATGGTTCAGGCCGGCCTGCTTGATCGCGGTCGGGCCACCGGTGCCGCCGGCATAATAGGTGAACCAGCTCACCTTGAGGCCCGCGTCAGCTGCAGCCTTCAGCAGCAGCGCGAAATCCTGACCCCAGTTGCCTGTGATGACGCTGTCGGCGCCGGAGGCCTTGATCTTCGCAATGTAGGGCGCGAAGTCGGTGATCTTGAGCAGCGGATGCAGCTCGTCGCCGACGATCTTGACGTCCGGCCGCTTGGTGCCGAGCATGGCGCGCGCCTGGGTGCGCACCGACTGACCGAACGAGTAGTCCTGATTGATCAGGTAGACGTTCTTCACCGCAGGCACGGTCTTGATGTAGTTGGTGAGCGCTTCCATCTTGATGTCTGAATTGGCATCCCAGCGGAAATGCCAGAAGCTGCATTTCTCGTTGGTCAGAACCGGATCGACGGCGGCATAGTTGAAGTACAGGACTTCCTTGCCGGGATTGCGGTCGTTGAACTTGGTGACGAAATCCGACAGCGCACCGGCGACCGACGAGCCGTTGCCCTGGGTGATGTAGCGAATGCCGCCATCGATCGCCTTCTGCGCCTGGATCAGGCTCTCTTGCGGATTGGTCTTGTTGTCGAGGGGGACGATCTCGACCTTCTTGCCGAGAATGCCGCCCTTGGCGTTCAGCTCGTCTGCGAGAAACTGGAAGGTCTTGAGGCCGACTTCGCCGACGCTGGCGCCGCCGCCGGACAGTGGATCGATATAACCGATCTTCACGGTCTCCTGCGCCATCGCTGCGCCGCCGAGCATCGGCAGCGCAATGGACGCAATGGACGCAATGAGGGCTAGTTTGCGCATGGTGTTTCTCCCTGGAAGCATTTGTGCTGGCCGTTGTCGCGACGCCGAATCTTTTGATCCATCCGTCGCTGGCCTTATCCCGGGAGTGTGAGCCATGGCCGCTGAAGCTGCAAGCCTCACTTGCAGCCTCACTTGGTCGTAGGCGCGGCCTTCGCTTTCTTGGATATCGCAGTGTCGCCAATGATTTCCGTGGCACGCAATTGGTCGATGTCCGCTGCGCCCAAACCTAGGATATCGCGCAGGACTTCGTCATTGTGCTGGCCGAGCGTCGGCGCCAGCCGGGTGATCGGGTAGGGCAGTTTGGCACTGCCTTCGCGATAGGCAACGGAGGGCAGCAGGTGAGGGCCCATGAAGACCTTCGTCACAGGCTGCCAGTGGCCGACTGCGAGCAGATGCGGATCGCCGGCCAGATCCAGCGGCAGTCGCGCAGTACCGGCGGGCACGCCGGCGTCCTGCAGCGTCACCATGGCAAGATCCGGCCGCACGGTCGTCGTCCAGTGCCGGATCGCAACTTCGATGCGGTCTTCCTCGGCGCGGCGGCCTTCGGCTGTGGCGAGTGCGGCGTCATCGGCCAGGTCCGCACGATGCATGACCTTGCACAGCGCCCGCCATTCGTCGTCGCTGCGCACGGCAATGGTGATCCACTGATCTTCGCCAAGACAGGGAAAGCAACCGTTCGGCACGAAGCGCGGATGCCGGTTGCCAATGCGCGGGCCGGATTTTCCGGTGGCGGATTGCTCGATGACAGAGGGTGCGACAAGAGGCAGCAGGGCTTCCGTCGCACTGAGATCGATGTGCTGGCCGAGGCCGGTATTCTTCTGATGCATGAAGCCGAGCATCAATGCCGCCGCAGCACTGACGCCGCCGAAGGGATCGCCGAGCGCGGCATGCAGCATGGTCGGTGGATCGCCTTCGCGGCCGGTGACAGATGGCAGGCCTGACGCCTGCTCCAGCGTCGAGCCATAGGCGCGCACGCCGCTCCATGGACCGGTCATGCCGAAGGCGGGCATCGTCACCACCACGAGACGCGGATTGATCTTGTGCATGGCTGCAGCATCAAGGCCCATGCGCGGCAGCACGTCGGCGGCATAGTTGTCGATCACAGCATCCGCGCCGGCGATCAACTGTTTCAGCAGCTCCTTGCCGCGCGGATTGGTGAGATCCAGCGTAATGCCGCGCTTGTTGCGGTTCATCTGCTGAAACCAGTAGATCTTCTCGTAGGTGCGTTCCGGAAAATACGGGCCGCGTGGATCGGTGCCGCGAAACCAGTCGGGATACTGGCACGACTCCACCTTGATGATGTCGGCGCCGAGATCGCCCATCTGCCGCGTCGCCGATGGCCCGGCCCAGCCCATGGTGAGATCGATAATGCGTAGCCCCTTCAGCGGCTGCGGATCATCCGGCGTTGCTTGTCTCGTCGCTACGCGCTGATGCGCGGGCAGGGCGTCGATTGTGTCATCGCCTGCAAATGGCGCGCGGCCGTTCGGCTTCGGCCGAGAGCCCGTAAGTGTTTGCGGCAGCACCGGTGCATCAAATGATGCCGTTCCAATCTCGACTTTCGCGAAGGCGCCGCGGTCGCGATAGTATTGCTGCTTCAGCAGCGTCTCCATGTCCGGCACGACCGCGAGCGGAAGGCGTAGCTCGATGCCCATTTCGAACCATTCCTGTGCGCTCTTGTGCATCAGGATGGGCTGGAAGATATCGAACAGCGCCTTGGAATTGTTGGTGCGCGCGAGGCCGTCGTTGAACTGCGGCTCTGTCTCCAGTTCGGGAAGGCCAAGCAACACGCAGAACGCAGCCCATTGCGCCGGTGTCACGACAGTAATGCCGAGCCAGCCGTCTTTGGTCGGGAAATTGCCGACGGGATAGCCGCGGCCGAAGCGATTGATGGCCATGCGGGGCCGTGTGAAGCCGACTTCCAGCGCGAGTCCTGTGTCGAACTCGCTGATCTGCAGCATCGCCTCATGCGCGCTAACGGCAAAGCGTCGTGCGCCGTTGGCGCGATCATACAGGCTGGCCAGCGTCGGAATGAACGCGGTGAGGCCGGCCATGACGGCGATTTGGCCGTCGCGCGGCAGCACCGGCGGGCCTTCCTGCGCACCGACCAGCTTCACGCTGCCCGAGAGACTGCGACAAACGGAGTCCGTCGTCTGATAATTGCTGTAGAGGCCGTGTTCGCCGAACCACGAGATCGCGGTGATCGCGAGGCCGGGTTGCTCCTTGCGCAGATCATCATGCGTCAGGAGTGAGTTCGGAATCTCCGACGGCGCGCGCGCGTCGATCAGCAGGTCGCATGTCGCAAGCAATGCGCGGACACGCGCGACATCGTCGGACTTGTCGAGATCGGCAATGACACTGCGCTTGTTGGTATTCAGCCAGGCGAAATATCCGCTCTCGCGGCGGCCATTACCGGCATCGACCAGCGGCGGATAGTGCCGCGCGGGATCGCCGCCCGGCGGTTCGATCTTGATGACCTCAGCGCCGAAATCGGAAAACAGTTTGCCGCAGTAATCCAGCGTATCGCCGGAACCGATTTCCGCGACACGCAAATCCGATAATGGCAAGTTTGGCATTTCCGCCCGATCATTTTTTTATGTGTCGGGGCATCATGTCGAGATGTGTGCGGGCGTCAAGTCATTCGGCGCGCGCTGCAGACTTGTCGAGCGCAATCGACATCGCCGAGATCAGCGGCTTCATGAAGAACGCATCATTGGCCGGATAGATGTCGGCCTCGAGGCCGTACGATTTCAACTCGTCTGACACGACGGGACCAACCGATGCGATCGGTGTTTTCGCAAGTGCATTGCGCAATTGATCCTCGCGGTCATGCGCCTTCGCAGCATCGACCAGACGGCGCACCTGACCCGAACTCGTCAGCGCGATTGCATCGACGCGGCCTGCTTCCATCTCATCGATGGCGGAGAGGATGTTCGTCTCAGCAGCCTTGGAGTCGTAGATGTAAGGCAGCACCGTATCGACCTCGGCGCCGCAGGAGGTGATCGCTGATATCAGAACGCTGTGATCCTTCTCGGGATAGAGCTGCAGGCCGAGACGGTGACCTTTGAGATCGAGCCGCGACAGCATTTCGGCAACGCCTTCGGAGGTCGGCTTCTCGGTGGTGATATCGGCCTCAAGCCCGATCTCGCGCAAGGCGCGACCGGGCTTCGGGCCGCGTGCGAATTTGCGGGATTTGCCGACAGCCGCCACGAACTCTTTTTCGATGCCGCGGTGACGCACGATTTTCATCATCCGGCGGAGCCCTTCGCCGGTCATTAAAACGAGGTCGTCGAATGGGTTAGCAATGAAACGGCGAATCCAGGCCTCGACCGGGGCGGGATCCGGCGCGTCTTCGATGGTGAACATCGGACATTGCAGCACATCGGCGCCCTGTTCGGTCAGCAGGCGGGAGAATTGCGCTTCCTCGCGGGTCTCCAGGATCAGGATGCGGTAACCGTTGAGCTTGTCAGCCATCTCTGTTTTCTGCCTGTTTTCGCACGTTAATTCGCTGGCAATGACGTCCATATTGCAGCGCGCAATTGGATTGGCGCAAGCTTGCTTCGGATGATAGAGCAGGGCCTCGATTTTCAATTCCCTTGAAGCAGATCAGCCCGCCCATGTCCGTTCAAGCCATGTCTCATCAATTTGTTCTGACCCTGTCCTGTCCAGATCGGCCCGGCATCGTGTCCGCTGTATCGACCTTCCTGGCCCAAAATGGCCAGAACATTCTCGATGCCCAGCAGTTCAACGATGTCGAGACCGGCCACTTCTTCATGCGCGTCGTATTCAACGCCGCGGATGTGAATGTCGAGCTGGCGGCGCTGAAGACCGGCTTCGGGGCCATCGCCGAGCGCTTCAAGATGGACTGGCAGATGCGGGACCGGGCGACGCGTCGCCGCGTCATGCTGCTGGTGTCGAAGTCGGATCACTGCCTCGTCGATATCCTGTATCGCTGGCGCACCGGCGATCTCGATATGATCCCGACCGCGATCGTCTCGAACCATCCGCGTGAAGCCTTCAAGGATCTCGATTTCGGCGACATCCCGTTCCACCACATGCCGATCACCAAGGAGACCAAGCGCGAGCAGGAAGAGGCGATCTGGGATCTGGTTGGCACGACCGAGACCGAACTCGTGGTGCTGGCGCGTTACATGCAGATCCTCTCCGACGAGATGTCGGCTAAACTCTCCGGCAAGTGCATCAACATCCACCACTCGTTCCTGCCGGGCTTCAAGGGGGCGCGACCCTATCACCAGGCCCATGCGCGCGGCGTCAAACTGATCGGCGCCACCGCGCACTACGTGACCAGCGATCTCGACGAAGGTCCGATCATCGATCAGGACGTCGAGCGCATTAGCCATCGCGACACGCCGGAAGAACTGGTGGCCAAGGGCCGCGACATCGAGCGTCGCGTGCTGGCGCGCGCCATGCGCTATCACCTCGAGGACCGCGTGATCCTCAACGGCAAGAAGACCGTCGTTTTCATGAACTGATGACCCGCGCTCTGCGGGTCAGTGAACGGCGGTTGCCGAAGGCGATGTGGTGGGATCGGGACCGGTCTGGCCAACGCCCTGCTGCGCGTTTTCGCGCTGCTTCATATAGGCATCGTATTCCGGGCTGCCCGGACGCGGCGGAGCATCAGCGGGCAGGCCACCAGCCCATGCCGGGATCAGGTCGGCCATGCCGCCGGCCATGAATGAACTGATCGAGCCGCAACCGCTCAATCCGCAGGACAACAGCACAAGACAAACAAAAGCGGGAACGCGGCGGGCTACTGGCATGGCGGCAACATCATTTGAGGCGGTCTGCGGAATATAGCAGATCTGCGACGGGTTTTGCCGACAATTGAAGGCAAATCAATGGTCAAATATTACCCAGCGTGGCTGGGCGGCCTCAGCGTTCCGGCAATCCGGCTGCCACATTGGCCCGCCCGATCGTTCCCAGCGCCGCCAGAAAGGCTGTGTTGGCATTCTTCGGCGGGGGAGCGATGTTGTTGAGGTTCGATCCGGGCCGCAGTGCGAGGGCCTTGTCCATGGCGGCCTTCGCTTCGTCATGACGACCCAGTTGCTGATAGGCGGCAGACAGTAGCATATACGGGCGTCCCGACGCCGGCGTGATGGCGATCGAGCTTTGCAGCCAGGGCAACGCGTCCTCGGCGCGACCCATGAACAGATAGCTCATTCCCGCGCCGAGCTGCCATGTCCAGCGCGACACCCGCGGGGTGTCGAAGCGATCCGCCTGCTTGAACATCACGAGGGCTTCTTCAAAGCGTCCGAGCTGAAGCTGGGTGAGGCCGATGTGATACAGCGCCACGCCGTTCCAGGGATCGAAGCTCAGTGTGCGGGCGCAGGCCACCAGGCTCTCGACGAATTCGTTGGTGGCGTTGAGAAAGCGGCAATAGGCTTCGAGCACCGGCAGATAATCCGGCTTCAGTTTCAGGCCGCGCTCGAGGATGGCGCGCGCCTTGCGCTCTGCGGCCGCGCTGTCCGCGGCACTGTACCAGACCATCTGCACGCCGCGGAGCTGCAACGCGGCGAGGGCGATGGCGAGATCGACATTGCCGGGATCGTCGGTGAGCGCCTTGTCGAGCATGGTCTGCGATGCGGCGAAGCGCTCTTGCGACGTCTGCGTGATGGACGCCATGGCCTGCTCGATCACCACTCCGGCGCTGCCGGATGTGGATTGATCACTGGCGGGTTTCTGCTCCGCATGGAGCAACGCATTGATGCGCAAGGCGAGCGGATGACCGACGCCTGCGGCCAATCGCGACTGCTGCAACAGAACGTCGCTGTCGTCGATCGCGAGTGAGACCGGCACGGTCCAGACGATATTGCCGGTCGCCGTCCGGGTCATGCGCGCACGCAGCTCCCATGCGCCGTCACGCTTCAGGAGTTCGCCGGAGACGACGAAGTCCGCCTTGATCGTGCGGGCATCCTGCGCTGCCACCTGCGGCGTGGCGACGTGGACATTGTCGATTTTCGCGAGCCCATCGCCGAGACGCGTCGTGACATCACGCGCCATCGCGGCGAGGTCGCTCTCGGCCGCGGTGATCGGCATCACCGCCAGGGTGATCGGTCCGCGTCCGGTGACCAGTCCCGGGGCGACCATGGCGGTCACTAACGCCAGCCCCATGACGAGAACCGCCGCGGCGGCCAGCGCCCAAACGGCGCGCCGGCCGATGCGGCGCACTGGTGGCGTGGGCAGCGCCGGAGTGGACGGCTGGTCCGGGTCGTGTTGGACGGTGGCGGACGCCGGCGCGACCGGCATCTGGGTGACCTCGGCGTCGAACAGATAGCCGCGGCCTTGCACCAGCTTGATGATCTGGCGGCGGTCGTCGCCGAGGGCGGTCCGGAGCTCCCGGATGCACTGAAACAGGCTGTCGTCGCCGACATGCACGTTCGGCCAGACCGCATCCATCAATTCCTGCTTGCTCAGCACGCGCCCGGAACGGGTCGCGAACAGAATCAGCATGGTGATGGTCTTGGGCCGGAGCTTGATGGCTACGCCGTCGGCGCCGCGCAGTTCGGCGCGCTGCCGATCCAGTTCAAAGCCGGAAAAACGCAGCACGTGATCCTCAGACGTTTTTGGGTCGTTCGATGCTGCGGCCATACCAGACAAATCGGCGCAAAATGGCGCTATCAGCCAAATATCAGAGAAACGTCAGAATGTAACGGCCCGGCATCAGGACGCTTCCGGTGCGACCCGGTAGCGTCCGGCCATGATGAATCCGCCTTCCGAGATCGCACTGAACCAGACGGATCCAGATTTCGCGCTGCGCGTGGTGGCGTCGGCACGTCCGACCCTGCCGTCGTGCGACGGGACGATCTGTGCGGGGCCGTTCACAGCGGACCGGATCCTGGCCCATCCGGCGCTGGGCGCGGGCATCCGCCGGCAGGCGCAGGCGCTGCTGGCTTTGCACCAGGCCAGCCCTCGCGCGACGGCGCCCTTTGCGACCCAGCAGCGCTGGCTGATGTCGCAGGCCGGGCTCGCGCAGTACTTTCGCAACGACTTGGCGCAACCCGGCAGCGGCGTGCTGGCGGAGCGCTTCATCGCGGCGGTACTGAGCCACGGTGTCGCCAGCCGCAACACCGCGGCGGCCTTTGTCAATGAAATGCTGAAATATGGCGTGGTCCGCTATGTCGCCGACAGCGCGGGCCGGCGGCAACGTCCGTTCGAACCCGCGTCGGCGACGCTGTCGATGCTGCTGTACTGGCTGGCAGCGCATCTCGTCACGCTGGACGGTTTCGACGGCGGCGCACGCGCAGTGGCGCTGGATCGCAGGCCGTCACTGCTCGGCGTGATCCACCCGGCGATCGCCGATGGCCTGCTGGCGTCGCACTCCATCCGCCAGCCGGACGGGACCTTCGCACTGTTCACCTGGGTTGATGACGGCGGCGTGGTGATGGATCGCCTGATCGCCGGCTGCGCGGAGCCGGCGGATGATGCGCGCATCCGCACTGACGTGACCTCGGTGTCCGCGCTCGCGCAGGGGCTCAACCTGTCGCGCACCCAGCTCGGCCGCAAATTCGCAGCCGCGGAGGCAATGGGCAGTCTCGGCTGGAGCGGCACGCGCGGCAAATCCGCGATGTGGGTCTCGCAGGCGTTCTGGCGCGACTATCACGCGGCGCAGGCGGTGAAGCTGGCGATCGTCGATGCCGCTTTTGCCGCTGCCTGTGCAGACGATCCATCGCCGATGCACGCAGAGCCGCCGGCATGACGGCGCTGTCCGCACCACCGATCAAAATGGAGATTGCGCATTGCGCACGCGCCGCTGCGCGTTCGACAGCTTGCGACCGCCTGTGCGGCAACCTGACCATTTTTGGTGGTCGCGTGTTCGATACGGCTTTCGACCTGTCCCGCGGCCGAGCGGGTCTCTATCACCGGACACACCGGCGACGGGATTCCGTCGCCGGGACAGCACACCGCATGTCGCCGCGGCGGATGACGGCCTCGCCCAGCAGCGCGGTCCCGGATGTCACGCGCAGCCATGACGGCAAGGGGACGCTTCGCGATGTCGGATAGGGTCATGCAGACACATTGGATGCGGCCGCCGCGATCGCGCCGCCTGATCTGGCTTGCGTCGTCGGCGCTGGGTTTCGCCGTCCTGCCGGCGGCGGCGCAGGACGCCACCTGGCTCGGCAGTCCCGGCAGCAGCGACTACAGCACCAACGCCAACTGGAGCGGCGGCCTGGTACCGACCGGCACCGCCTTCTTTGGAACGTCGGACACCACCAGCCTGTTCTTCTCGCCAACCTTCACCGACGTCAACGGCTGGACGTTCAATGCAGGCGCGTCGGCCTACAGCTTCACAATCGCCGGCAATCTAGCTCTGCGGTTCTACGGCGCCGGGATCATTGTCGATGGCGGCAGTGCTGTCCTCACCAACACTGGCTACCTGCACTTCTACGGCGCGAGCACAGCCGGCGGGGCGAGCGTCATCAATAACGCGAACCAGTATTTCATGGATGCCAGTACAGCCGGCAGCGGCAGCTTCACCAACAACAGCAACACGAATTTCAACGACACTAGCACGGCCGGCAGCGCCACCATCACCAACAGCGGCAGCCTGCAATTCAACAATTCCAGTTCGGCTGCAAGCGCTGTCATCACCAACATCGGTAATGTGATTTTCTCCGGCAGCAGCACCGCCGCGAACGCTGCGATCACCACCAGCGGTCTCGGTGGGCTGTATTTCGGCGACACCAGCACGGCGGGCAATGCCGTCATTACCAACCTCGCCACCCTGAACTTCTACGGTAGCGGCAGCGCCGGCAATGCGTCGATCACCACCAGCAGCTTGCTGCAGTTCCTTAACACCAGCACCGCGGCAAACGCTGCCATCACCAACACGTCCAACCTGCAGTTCAAGGACACAGCCACGGCCGCCAGTGCCACGATCACCAACAGCGGCACCCTGGCGTTCTCGGTCAACAGCTCGGCCGGCAATGCGTCGATCACCACCAACAGCGCCGGCAGGACATTCTTCGTTGATACCAGCAGCGGTGGCACGGCGCGGCTGATCGCCGGGTTGGGCGGTGTGGTCGACTTTTCGCCGCTGACGTCCGGCGGAACCACCGCCGGCTCGTTTGAAGGCGGGGGCCGGTTCAATCTCGGCTCGAAAACACTCACCGTCGGCGGCAACGACCTCTCGACCACGGTCAGCGGGGTCATTGCCGATGGCGGCTTTAGCGGCGGCACCGGGGCCGCCCTAGTCAAGACCGGCACCGGCACGCTGACACTGTCGGGCACCAACACCTATAGCGGCGGCACCACCATCAACAATGGCGTGCTCCAACTCGGCGACGGCAGCGGCACCGGCAAGATCGTCAACGCCGTGGTGAATTCCGCGACGTTCGAGGTGGTCAAGGCCGACACCAGCGGCATCACCAGCATTGCGAACAATGGATTAGCAAGGTTCCGGAACAGCACGAGCGCCGGCACTGCGACCGTCACCAACACCGGCACCCTTGACTTCTACGGCACCAGCACGGCCGGCAGCGCCAACATCGACAATAGCAACCTCATGAATTTCCGCGACACGTCCACGGCCGGAAGCGCTTCCATCACCAGCACCGGTGGGATTGTGAGCTTCTTCGAGACCGGTTCGGCCGGTCACGCCATCATCAACGCCAGCGCCGGCGGCGTGAGTTTCCTCGACAGCAGCACGGCCGCCGGCGCCACTATCACCAACACCGGGACCGCTAGCCTTTATTTCGGTGGCACGAGCGCGGCCGGGAGCGCCATCATTACCCTGGGCAGCTCAACAACTACGACTTTCGCTGAAGCCAGCACGGCAGGCAGCGCCCATATCACCAGCAGCGGCAACCTGAATTTCTTTGACACCAGCACGGCCGGCGGCGCCACCATCGGCAGCAACGCTGGCCGTCTCGGTTTCTACGCCAGCAGTTCGGCCGGCACCGCGACCATCACATCCAGCGGCCTCGGCAGCATCGCGTTCTATAACTCCGCCACGGCCGGCAGCGCCTTCATCACCAACAACACGACGTTGACCTTCAACCAGACGGCTACGGCCGGCAGCGCAACCATCGCCAACAACGCTGCCCTGGCATTCATCGACAACAGCACCGCCGGCAATGCCGCCATCGCCAACGGCGCTGCGGGCAGTACGGATTTCAGCCAATCGACCGGGCTGTTGGGCAACAACCGGCTCAGCGCCGGCTCGCTCGCCGGTGGCGGCACATTCAGGCTTGGCAACAACGAACTGACGGTCGGCGGCAACAATCTCTCGACCACGGTCAGCGGGGTCATTGCCGATGGCGGCCTCGGCGGCGGTACGGCCGGCTCGCTGGTCAAGACCGGCACCGGCACCATGACGCTAAACGGAATCAACAGCTATTCCGGTGGCACTTTCGTCAATGCCGGCACGCTGCAGATCGCCGGCGCCGGCTCGCTCGGCGCCAGCGGTGGCAAAACCGCGGTGGCTGGCGGCACGCTCGATCTCGGTGGCACCACGCAGACGCAGAACGGTGGCGTCGTGCTGAACAGCGGTGCCATCGTCAACGGCACGCTGGCGTCGTCGGCCGATTTCGACCTGCAGAACGGAACGCTCAACGCCGCGCTGGCCGGCAGTGGCGGCCTGACCAAGAGCGGCAGCGGCCGCGTCGATCTCGCGGAGATCAACACCTATAGCGGCGCGACGGCCGTCAACGGGGGCACGCTCAGCATCAATGGCTCGATCCTCAACTCCGCTGTCACCGTCAATGCCGGAGGCACGCTCGGCGGCAATGGCACCGTCGGCAACACCATCTTCAATGGCGGCACGCTGTCGCCCGGCAATTCGATCGGGCAGCTGACGGTGCAAGGCAATCTCGCGCTGTCATCGGCCGCGACCTATATGGTTGAGGTCTCCACCACTGGCTCCGACCGCACCAATGTCACCGGCACTGCCAATCTCGGCGGCGCCAAAGTGAGCGCGAGCTTTGCGTCCGGCAAGTATGTCGCCAAACAATATACGATCCTGCATGCCGCCGGCGGTCTGGGCGGCTCGACCTTCAACACGCTGGTCAACAGCGACCTGCCGTCGGGCGTCAAGACCAGCCTGCGCTATGACACCAGCAACGTGTATCTCGACCTCGAGCTGATTTTTATCGCCCCGCCGAACACCGGCCTGAGTGGCAACCAGTCGGGCGCCGGCCAGGCGTTGGTCAATTACTTTGACCGCAATGGCGGCATTCCGTTGGTCTATGGCGGGCTCACAGCAGCGGGCCTGACCCAGGTCGCGGGCGAGACCGCCACGGGATCGCAGCAGACGACGTTCAATGCCATGACGCAGTTCATGGGCATGATGACCGATCCGTTCAGTGCGGGCAGGGGTTTCGACGCGCCGGGCGCGATGGGATACGCGGATGCGCGCAAGCCCCATGACGCTTTCGCGATGTTCACCAAGGCACCGCCAATGGCACCGTCCTTCGAGGCGCGCTGGAGCGTGTGGGCGTCGGGTTTCGGCGGGTCGCAGACCACCGATGGCAATGCGGCGACCGGATCGAACACATCGAACAGCAGCATCGGCGGCACCGCTGTCGGCGCCGATGTGCTGCTGTCGCCGACGACCGTCGCCGGTTTCGCGATGGCCGGCGGCGGCACCAGCTTCAGCGTGACCGGCGGCGGCTCCGGTCGCTCCGACCTGTTCCAGATCGGCGGCTTCGCGCGCCACAGCATCGGCTCGACCTATCTGTCCGGCGCCTTGGCTTACGGCTGGCAGGACGTCACCACCAACCGCAGCGTGATGACGGATCAGTTGCAGGCGCGTTTCAGCCCCAATACGTTTTCGGGACGTTTTGAAGTCGGCAATCGCACCGTCACGTCATGGCAGGGCGGCCTCGGTCTCACGCCTTATGCTGCCGTGCAGTTCACCGCCGTCATGTTGCCGGCCTATGCGGAAACCGCTGTCGCCGGCAGCAACGCCTTCGCGCTCAGCTACACATCCAAGACCGTGAACGACACCCGCAGCGAACTCGGCCTGCGCACCGACAAATCCTACGCGGTCGGCGATGCGCTGCTGACGCTGCGCGGCCGTGCAGCATGGGCGCATGATTTCAACACCGACCGCGCCGCATCGGCGACGTTCATGTCGCTGCCCGGCGCCAGCTTCGTCGTCAATGGCGCAGCGGCGGCGCATGACGCCGCGCTCACCACGGCCTCGGCCGAGATGTCCTTCATCAGCGGCATCTCGCTCGCCGCGACCTTTGAAGGCGAGTTCTCGGATGTCACGCGCTCTTATGCCGGCAAGGGCGTGGTGCGTTACACATGGTGATTGAGTCTGCCTGATGGGTGGCGTCGGCTTGGCCGTCGTGCAAGGACGCGCCAACGGGTTGTGACTTTCCGGCGACATTGCCGGGGAATCTCCTGTCGAACCGACCATTTTTGGGGGCCGCGCGTCGCTTTGCGCAAAATGCGAGGACGGCGCGGTTCCATTGTGGCAGGGTCCGCTCCGATACACGGCTTCGCCGCGCCCTTGAGCGTCGAAATGCAACGGGGTGAGCGGGTGGCGATACGGGGTCTCAACGATCGATTCGGCGCGGCGCGGCGGTTGCGGGCCATTTTGCTGGCGTCGTCGGCGCTGGGCTTGGCGCCCTTTTGGGCGGCGCTGCCGGCGGCGGCGCAGGACGCAACCTGGCTGAGCGCGCCTGGCTCGGGCGACTTCAACACGGCAGCGAACTGGGGCCCGGCCGCGGTGCCGACCGGCACCGCGTTCTTCGGCACGTCCGGCGTCGCCGCGCTGTCATTTTCGGCCTCTACGACCCTCGGCGGCTGGACCTTCAATGCCGGTGCTTCGGCTTACAGCTTCACCGTCGGCAGCAGTCTCTTTTTCGTCGGCGCCGGCATCGTCGTCAACGGCGGCTCAGTCGACATCACCAACAACAGCGTCATGACTTTCGCCAACTCCAGCACGGCCGGCAGTGCCACCATCGCCAACAACTTCCAACTGCAATTCATTAACACCAGCACGGCCGGCAACGCGGCCATCACCAATGGCGCGGCGGGTACCACGGATTTCGGCGGATCGACCGGCCCCCTTGGCGACAACAAGCTCAGCGCCGGCTCGATCAACGGCGGCGGCACTTTCAGACTGGGCCAAAACGAGTTGACGGTCGGTGGCAACAACTTCTCCACCAACGTCGCCGGCGTCATCGCCGACGGCGGCACCGGCGGCTCGCTGGTGAAGACCGGCGCCGGCACGATGATCCTGTCCGGGATCAACACCTACACCGGCGGCACGACCTTTGCCGGCGGCACGATTAGCGTCGCGCAGGATGCCAATCTCGGCGGCGCAGCGGGGGCGCTGACCTTCACCGGCGGCACGCTGCAGACGACTGCCGGCTTTTCATCGGCGCGCAGCATTGCTTTGGGCACTGGCGGCGGCACCCTGCAGGTCGATACCGGCACTCTCGAACTGTCCGGCAACATCGCGGACAGCGGCGGGACGCCTGGCGCATTGAACAAGACCGGCGCCGGCACACTGTCGCTCACCGGCAACAGCATTTATTCCGGCGCCACCAATATTCTTGCCGGCACGCTGCTCGCGAGCGGCTCGCTCAGCCCGGACAGCGCCTATACGATCGCGGCCGGCGCCACGCTGGCCCTCGACAGCCCGTTCCAGTTCATCGGCTCGCTGGCCGGCGCCGGCAGCGTGACCAATGCCAACGCCGCCGATGCGGTTCTGGTCGTCGGCCTCAACAACAGCAGCACGACCTTTGCCGGCGTGATCAGAGATGGCGCGGCGGCGAAGATGTCGCTGTGGATCGACGGCACCGGCGTCACGACACTGACCGGCGCCAACACCTATACCGGCGGCACCGCGATCTGCTTCTGCTCGACGCTGCAGATCGGCAATGGCGGCACCACCGGTTCGATTGTCGGCGATGTCGCCAACGGCGGCACGCTGATCTTCAATCGCTCGAACTTCTACAGCTTCGACGGAGTCATTTCCGACAGCGGCGCCGACCAGGGCAAACTGGTGAAGACCGGTGCGGGCAACACCGTGCTGAGCGGGATCAACACCTATACCGGCACGACGACGGTCAATGCCGGCACGCTCAGCGTCAACGGTTCGATCGCATCGTCGTCGCTGACCACGGTGAATTCAGGCGGTACGCTCGGCGGCAACGGCTTTGTCGGCGACACGCTGATCAATGGCGGCGTGCTGGCGCCGGGCAATTCGATCGGCACGCTCAATGTCACTGGCAGCCTGACCATGACGGCGGCATCGACCTATCTGGTGCAGATCTCCGGAGCATCATCGGACAAGACCATCGTCACCGGCACCGCGACGCTGGCCGGCAAACTCGCAGTCGATCCGCTGGCGCGCATCGCCGCGACGACGACCTATACGATCCTCAATGCCGGCACGATCAGCGGCAGCTTCGACACGATAACCGTGATCAACAGCTTCGCGCGCAATGCGCGGCTGAGCGATGTGGGCAACGACGTGTTGCTGACCGTCGATCCCGGCCTGCTCAGCCCGAACCTGCCGGACAGTGCCGGCCGCAATCAGAAGGCCGTCGCAACCGCCATCGACAATGCGCTGACGGGTGGCGGCACGATGCCGGGCCAGTTCAACGCGCTGTTTGCGCTCACCGGCGACGCGCTGCGCAACGCGCTGACCCAGACCTCCGGCGAAACGGCGACGGGATCGCAGCAGACGACATTCAACGCCATGACGCAGTTCATGGGCATGATGACCGATCCGTTCAGCGCGGGCAGGGGCTTTGATACGCCGGGCGCGATGGGATATGCGGAGGCGCGCAAGCCGCGTGATGCCTTCGCGATGTTGACCAAGGCGCTGCCGCGCGCGCCGTCCTTCGAGACGCGCTGGAGCGTCTGGGCCTCCGGCTTCGGCGGATCGCAAACCACCGACGGTAATGCGGCGACGGGATCGAACACCGCGCGCAGCAGCATCGGCGGCATCGCCGTCGGCGCCGACGTGCTGTTGTCGCCGAACACGGTGGCCGGATTCTCGCTCGCGGGCGCCGGCACGAATTTCTCCGTGGCCAATGGCGGCAGCGGTCATTCGGACATGTTTCAGATGGGCGCCTTCGTGCGCCACAGCGTGTCGTCTGCCTATATCACCGCCGCGGCCGCCTATGGCTGGCAGGACATCACCACCGATCGCATCGTGACCGTCGCCGGCCTTGATCGCCTGCATGCGCAATTCAATGCGAACTCCTATTCGGCGCGGGTCGAAGGCGGCAACCGCACTGTGAGTTCATGGCTTGGTGGCGTCGGCGTGACGCCCTATGTCGCCGCGCAGGTGATCGCATTCGACCTGCCGTCCTATGCGGAAACCGTCAATGGCGGCGCCAGCACCTTTGCGCTGAACTACGCGGGCAAGACAGTGACATCGACCCGCAGCGAACTCGGCCTGCGCACCGACAAGTCCTTCGCCGTCAACGATGCGATCCTGACGCTGCGCGGCCGCGCCGCATGGGCGCATGACTTCAACAGCGATCGCAGCGTGGCCGCCACGTTCCAGTCGCTGCCCGGCGCATCGTTCACGGTGTCCGGCGCAGCGCCGGCACGCGATGCGGCGCTGACGACCGCCTCGGCCGAACTGGCATGGAGCAACGGCCTTTCCGTCGCTGCCACATTCGAGGGCGAGTTCTCGGATGTGACGCGCAGCTATGCCGGCAAGGGCGTTGCGCGTTATACGTGGTAGCAGGTGCCGAGGGCGCGGTGCGCTGCGCGCATTCGTTCGGCACAAATCTGAAAATAATCCTTGACGCTGTTTTCGGAGAGATTATATTCCATTGCATCCCGTCCCACTTTGAGGGGCGTTGCCAGGGACGCTTGTTAGCGCGGGGCGGGATGTGGCGCCTGCGGGCGGGAGGGAGACGTTCCCTCACGCACTCGGGAGGCCTTGGGTCCCCGTCCGGCCCCACTACGGGGGTCTGCCACTCATGCTGGCTGGACGTGGCATTGGTGAACGGCGGGAAACCGTCGGGATCAGCGGACTGCGGAGGTCTGCGCCTTTGCCCGGAAGAACGGTCCCGGGGACAGAAATCGCCACGATGGAGCGTCGAAAGGCGTTTCCGCGGCCTCTGCTGTCCGGCGATCCGGACACTACGCTGCGGCACTGTACCCAAGTCGCGCCTTTCGGCGCTTCATCTCCCTCATTTTCGAGGGAGAGCACCGGGACCGCCACGCACGCGCTCAGGCGCGGGCAAGGACGGCGCGTGGCCGCACTCAGCCATGTCGTCTCACGCCGTGGTCTTGCGCTTCGATGCAGCTGGTTTGCGAACCTGTACCGCGTTGACCGCCGGTGCCTGTGCCAGCAGGCGGCCGAGCATGTCGATCAGCTTTTCGACTTCCTTCTCATCGAGGCAATCCAGCAGGACCCGTTCGCGGTCCAGCGCCAGCTCGATGATCCGGTCATGCAGCGCGCGGCCGGATTTGGTCAGGATGACGACGCGCCTGTTGTCGCCGGCCAGATCGGTCACTGTCACGCTGCCGTTATCGACCAGAGATTTAAGGGTGCGACTGACGAGACCCTTGTCGAGATCGAAATACTGGCAAATCTGTTGTGCGGTGCACGCGTCTTCGCTGGCGAGCTTCGAGAGGATTCGCCATTCCGTGACGCCGACGCCGAATTCGCGCCGATAGGCACTCGAGGCACCCGCGGCGAGCTTGTTGCCCAGGAAATTGATGAGCGCCGGTACATATCGTCCATGGTTGATCACCGGCTTTGTCATCTGGATACGATCTACAATCTGAAATGAACGGAAATCGAGCGGCCCGTGAATGCTTGGCTAGACTTTAGCAGCATGCCACGATGCGTCGGAATTACGCAGTTCAACAGACCGCGTTGTGTTGTCAACCCAGCCGTTGACAGGTCAACATGGCTCCGTTATCGCGGGCGATCATCATCGCGGGCGACAGCGTATGGGGACTATGACTTCACGGCCTTGAAGAGCCGGCATCACCTACAGAGGAGGAATTAATGCTGAGGAATTTCATTTCCGCGACCGTGGCTGCTGTCGGCGTGCTGTCCATCGGCGGGCTCGCGCAGGCGCAGGAGACCGTCAAGATCGGTCTGATCGTGCCGATGACCGGCGGCCAGGCTTCGACCGGCCAGCAGATCAATAACGCCATCAAGCTCTATCAGCAGAAGAATGGCGACACCGTTGCCGGCAAGAAGGTCGAAATCATCCTCAAGGATGACGCGGCGCTGCCTGACAACACCAAGCGCCTCGCGCAGGAACTGATCGTCAACGAGAAGGTCAACATCATCGCCGGCTTCGGCGTCACGCCGGCTGCGCTCGCCGCAGCGCCGCTCGCGACCCAGGCGAAGGTGCCAGAGATCGTGATGGCTGCCGGCACCTCGATCATCACCGAGCGCTCGCCCTATATCGTGCGCACCTCGTTCACGCTGGCGCAGTCCTCCACCATCATCGGTGACTGGGCTGCCAAGAATGGTATCAAGAAAGTCGCGACGCTGACCTCCGACTACGCACCGGGCAACGACGCACTGCAGTTCTTCAAGGAGCACTTCACCGCCGGTGGCGGCGAGATCGTCGAAGAGGTCAAGGTGCCGCTGGCCAATCCCGATTTCGCGCCGTTCCTGCAGCGCATGAAGGACAGCAAGCCCGACGCGGTGTTCGTGTTCGTGCCCGCCGGGCAGGGCGGTAACTTCATGAAGCAATATGCCGAGCGTGGCCTCGACAAGTCCGGCATCAAGGTGATCGGACCCGGCGACGTGATGGACGACGACCTGCTGAACAATATGGGCGATGCTGCCTTGGGCGCCGTGACCGCGCATCTCTATTCTGCAGCGCATCCCTCCGCCATGAACAAGGAGTTCGTTGCGGCCTACAAGAAGGCTTACAACACCCGTCCGGGCTTCATGGCCGTCGGCGGCTGGGACGGCATCCATCTCGTCTATGAGGCGCTGAAGAAGACCGGCGGCAAGGCCGACGGTGACAGTCTGATCGCGGCGATGAAGGGCATGAAGTGGGAAAGCCCGCGCGGCCCGATCTCGATCGATCCGGAGACCCGCGACATCGTGCAGAACATCTATATCCGCAAGGTCGAGAAGGTGGACGGCGAACTCTACAACATCGAATTCGCGACCTTCGAGGCGGTGAAGGATCCCGGCAAGACGAAGAAGTAAGTATCAAGCTTGAAGTGAAGCGACGTCGCTAATGGTCTCCCTCCCCCTTGCGGGGAGGGTCGGCCGAGCGAAGCGGAGGCCGGGGTGGGGGTGCCCCGAGCTCTGCAGAGTATGCGGCACCCCCACCCGACCGGCCTTGCGGCCGGCCACCCTCCCCGCAAGGGGGAGGGACAAGAAAGTGCGAAGACTGCATGACCCTTCTCACCATTCTGTTCGACGGCGTCGCCTACGGCATGTTGCTGTTCGTGCTGGCGTGCGGGCTGGCGGTGACGCTGGGCCTGATGAACTTCGTCAACCTCGCCCACGGCGCCTTCGCCATGGCGGGCGGTTATGCCTGCGCGATCCTGGTCAATCGCGCCGGCCTGCCATTCTTTGCGGCTTTGCCGATTGCTTTCGTGGTGAGCGCTGCGATCGGCGCCGTGCTGGAGCGATCGCTATATCGCCATCTCTACACGCGCAGCCATCTCGACCAAGTGCTGTTCACCATCGGCCTCGTCTTCATGTCCGTGACGGCGATGGACTACTTCATGGGCTCGGCGCAGACCTTTATCCATCTCCCGGACTATCTGCAGGGTCAGATCAATCTGTTCGGCCTTGGTGTCGGCCGCTATCGCCTGATGATCATCGTGATCTGCGGATTGCTCACCATCGCATTGCAGATGATCCTGTCGAAGACGCGCTTCGGCAGCCGGCTGCGCGCCGCGGTGGACGATCCGCGCGCCGCGTCGGGTTTGGGTATCAACGTCCCGCAGGTCTTCGCGCTGACTTTTGCGTTCGGCTGCGGACTGGCTGGTATGGGCGGCGCACTTGGCGCGGAAATCCTCGGCCTCGATCCGTACTTCCCGCTGAAGTTCATGATCTACTTCCTGATCGTGGTGACGGTCGGCGGCTCGTCCAGCATCACCGGGCCGTTCCTGGCCTCGCTGCTGCTGGGCATCGGCGATGTCGCCGGTAAATATTACGTGCCGAAACTCGGCGCCTTCGTGATCTACACCATGATGATCGTGATCCTGATCTGGCGCCCCAACGGCCTGTTCGGCCGCACCGCGGCGCGGTGAGGGCATCATGACAACAAACAGCACCACCCATCCGGAAGTAGGCCAATTCGCCATGGCGCGCGCGCAATGGCGCTGGCCCGAAGTCGTGTTCTGGCTCGCCGCCGCAGGCTGCATCCTGCTGTTTCCGAACCGCTATCTGATCCTCACCGAGATCGCCTGGCTCGCGCTGTTTGCGCTGTCGCTGGATTTGATCCTCGGCTATGCCGGCATCGTCTCGCTCGGCCACGCCGCATTCTTCGGCTTCGGTGGCTACGCGGCGGGTTTGTTGGCACTGCACGGCATCGTCACCGAACCGGTGATTGCATTGGTTGTTGCCGGTCTTGCCGCGATGGCGCTTGGCTTCGTGACGAGCTTCCTCGTCATGCGCGGGTCAGATCTGACGCGGCTAATGGTGACGCTCGGTATTGCGCTGTTACTGCGCGAACTCGCCAACCGCTTTTCAAATATCACCGGTGGCTCCGATGGCCTTCAGGGCATCGAGATGGCGCCGATTCTCGGCCAGTTCTCCTTCGACATCTTCGGCAAGGTCGGCTTCATCTATTGTCTCTGCGTGCTGTTCGTCTTGTTCTTGCTGGCGCGACGCATCGTGCATTCGCCGTTCGGCCTGTCGCTACGTGCGATCCGCAACAATCCGCTGCGTGCCTCGGCGATCGGCATTCCCGTCAATCGCCGGCTGATCGCGATCTACACCATCGCAGCCTTCTATGCGGGCGTTGCCGGTGCACTCTCGACGCAAACGACGGCGCTCGCCTCGCTCGACGGTTTTGCCTTCGATCGCTCGGCTGACCTGATGCTGGTCCTGATCATCGGCGGCACCGGCTATCTCTATGGCGGCCTGATTGGTGCGGTGATCTTCAAGCTGTTGCAGGAGCTGTTCTCGACACTGACGCCGCAATACTGGCAGTTCTGGATTGGTGCCGTGCTGGTGGTCATCGTACTGATCGGCCGCGACCGGATGCATCGCTGGGCGCTGTTTCTGCCGCGGCTGATCGCAAGCAAGTTCGGCCGTGCCAAGACGCCGGTCGTTGCGCCGGAAGGTGAGGCGCCATGACCATCGCGCTGGAAACCGTCAATCTCGAAAAGTCCTTCGGCGGCCTCAGGGTCACCCGTGATCTGTCGCTCAAGATCGAGGCCGGTGCGCGTCATGCGCTGATCGGCCCGAATGGCGCCGGCAAGACCACCGTGATCAATCTTTTAACTGGCGTGCTGAAGCCGAATTCCGGCCGCATCCTGCTCGAAGGCAACGACATCACCGGCCTGCCGGTGCACAAGCGCGTGCTGCGCGGGCTGTCGCGGACCTTCCAGATCAATCAGCTCTATCCGGACATGACGCCGCTGGAGACGGTCGGTCTCGCCGTATCCGAACATCTCGGCCATGGTAGCGACTGGTGGCGCCGGATGGGGACGCGCAGCGACGTCAATGACGAGATCGCAGAGAACCTCGCGCGCTTTCATCTGCTGGACGTCATGAACGAGCCGACGGCGACGTTGCCGTACGGTAAGCAGCGTCTCCTTGAAATCGCCGTCGCCATCGCCACCAAGCCGCGTGTGCTGTTGCTTGACGAACCGGCTGCAGGTGTGCCGGAGAGCGAGCGCCACGATATTCTCTCTGCAGTCGCCAGCCTGCCGCGCGACGTCACGGTGCTGCTGATCGAGCACGATATGGATCTGGTTTTTTCCTTTGCCGATCGGATCTCTGTGCTGGTCGCGGGCGCCATGCTGGTGGAAGGTCCGCCGGACGAAGTGGCGCGCGATCCGCGCGTCAAGGCCGTGTATCTGGGCGAGGGCGCCGATGTCTGATCTTCTCGACATCAATGACCTGCGCGCGGGCTATGGCGAAGCCGTGGTCATTCCGAAGATGACGCTGCAACTCGGCGAAAGCCAGGTGCTGGCACTGCTCGGACGCAACGGCACCGGCAAGACCACGCTGATCAATTCCATCGTCGGCGTCACCCGCCGCTTCAGCGGTACGCTGAAGCTCGGCGGAAAAGACATCACGTCGCTGCGGCCGGACCAGCGCGCCCGCGCCGGCATTGGCTGGGTGCCACAGGAGCGTAATATCTTTCGCTCGCTCACCGTGGAAGAAAATATGACCGCCGTGGCGCAGCCCGGGCCGTGGGACGTCAAGAAGATCTACGAGATGTTTCCGCGGCTCGAAGAGCGCAAGAACAATTTCGGCAATCAGCTGTCCGGCGGTGAACAGCAGATGCTGGCGATTGGCCGTGCACTGACGCTCAATCCGCAGGTGCTGCTCCTGGACGAACCGACCGAAGGCCTTGCGCCGATCATCGTCGATGAATTGCTGGCAGCGCTGGGCAAGATCACACGCGCCGGCGGCATCTGTTCCATCATCGTGGAACAGAATGCACAAAAAATACTCGGGCTGGCCGATCGCGTCGTGATATTGGAACGCGGCACCATCGTGCATGATGCAACGAGTGCAGCGTTGAAATCCGATCCTGCCGTGCTGGAGCATTTCCTCGGCGTCGCCGGCGCGGCCGGCAGCAAGAATAAACACGCGGCCGGTACACCCGGCTGATCTGCAAACCGAGCATTCTGGAGTAACGACTATGCAGAGAACCAAAGCCCCGTTCCGTGCCGACGAAGTCGGCAGCCTGTTGCGGCCCGCATCGATCAAGGAAGCGCGCGCCAAGCTGGAGAAGGGTGAGATTTCGGCCGACGACCTGCGCAAGGTTGAAGACATCGAGATCGAGAAGGTCGTGCATCGCCAGGCCTCGACCGGCCTCAAGCTTGCCACCGACGGCGAGTTCCGTCGTTCGTGGTGGCACTTCGACTTCCTCGCCAAGTTGACCGGCTGCGAACTCTATCATCCCGACACCGGCATCCAGTTCACCGGCGTCGAGACCCGTCATGACTCGGTGCGCGTGATCGGCAAGGTCGATTTCCCCGACGATCATCCGATGCTGGCGCACTTCAAATTCCTGAAGAAACATTGCGATACGGCGGGCGTCACCGCGAAGATGACTATCCCGTCGCCGGCAGTTCTGCATTTCCGCGGCGGTCGCAAGGCGATCTCGAAGGAGGTCTATCCGGATATCGAAGTGTTCTTCGAGGATCTCGCCAAGGCCTATCGCAAGGCGGTGAAGGCGTTCTACGACGCCGGCTGCCGCTACCTGCAGTTCGACGACACGGTCTGGGCCTATCTCTGCTCGGAAGATGAGCTGAACAAGGTCCGTGCGCGTGGCGAGGATGCTGACAATCTGCAGCAGATCTATTCGCGCATCATCAATTACGCGATCGCCGAGCGTCCTGCGGATATGGTGATCACGACACACGTCTGCCGCGGTAACTTCCGCTCCACCTGGATTTCGTCGGGCGGCTACGAGCCAGTGGCTGAAACGCTGCTCGCCGGTACCAATTACGACGGCTACTTCCTCGAATACGATTCGGATCGTGCCGGCGGTTTCGAACCGCTGCGCTTCCTGCCGAAGGGCAACAAGGTCGTCGTGGTCGGTGTCATCACCTCGAAGTTCGGTGAGCTTGAGAAGAAGGAAGACATCAAGGCGCGCCTGCAGGAGGCTTCGAAGTTCGCGCCGCTCGAGCAGCTGGCCGTGTCGCCGCAATGCGGTTTCGCCTCCACCGAGGAAGGCAATATCCTCAGCGAGGAAGAGCAGTGGGCGAAGCTCAAGCTCGCCGTCGATGTCGCCAACGAGCTGTGGGGGAAGTAATCGGAAAATTGCGCCCGTGCACGGCTCGCAATCCGTCGTGACCGGCAGCCGCAACAGAGGCTTTAAACCATCCTTTTCGCATTCAGCGAAAGGGATGGTTTTCTTGTTTCTGGCTGTGGCCTCTTTGTTTGTATTGTGGCCGACCGATGTGCGTGCCCAAGCGCATGAAATGTTGGGTGACTGGCAACAGCTGACGTCGAATGCCGGCGCATGTCCGCAGTGCCGGATCAACTTCGTTGGGGACGGCACGCGCCTGCGGGTTGCTGCCAACAACGGCTGGTCAGCGGATGTCGAGGTGCGCGACTCCGACAGCGGCACAAGCGCGGTAGGACAAGGCACTTGGCGCACGCGTGCGGCAACAGCGCCAGTGTCGAAACCGTTTAGCATCGACTTCAAGCTGAGTGGCCAGAGGCTCTACATGACGATGGTCGATGAAGCGAACGGCCGCAGGCGGATCGTGAAGGCGGTGTTCGGCCGTGCTTGGTTGGGCGCCTAATCAAGCCTTCCCACGCCCGACGCTCTCATAAGTGAAACCGGCTTTCTCCATCTCCTCGGGGCGGTAGATGTTGCGCAGATCCACGATGACCGGCTGCTTCATCTTCTGCTTCACTTGTGCGAGGTCGAGTGCGCGGAACTGCTCCCATTCAGTCACGATCACGAGCGCGTCGGCGCCGGTTGCGCAGGCATAGGCGTCGTCGCAATAGGTGATATCAGGCAGTTCGTGCCTGGCCTGTTCCATGCCGACGGGATCGTAGGCCTGCACGGTCGCGCCGAGATCCTGAAGGGCGGTGATCAGCGGGATCGACGGCGCCTCGCGCATATCGTCGGTGTTGGGCTTGAACGTCAGTCCGAGCACGCCGACGGTCTTGCCGCGCAGATTGCCGCCGAGCGCGGCAGAAACCTTGCGGGCCATGGCGCGCTTGCGGTTATCGTTGACCGTGAGGACTGCCTCGACGATCCGCAGCGGCGCGTCGTAGTCCTGACCGGTCTTCACCAGTGCGCGGGTATCTTTCGGAAAACACGAGCCACCGAAGCCGGGACCAGCATGCAGGAACTTCGCACCGATGCGGTTGTCGAGGCCGATGCCACGCGCGACGTCCTGGACATCCGCGCCGGTTCGCTCGGCCAGATCAGCGATTTCATTGATGAAGGTGATCTTGGTCGCGAGGAACGCGTTGGCGGCGTATTTGATCAGCTCGGCGGTACGCCGACCCGTATACATGATCGGTGCCTGATTGAGATAAAGCGGGCGATAGATCTCCGAGATCACTGTGCGTGCGCGCTCGTCGTCGGTACCGACAACGATGCGATCGGGATGCTTGAAATCGCGGATCGCGGCGCCCTCGCGCAGGAATTCCGGGTTTGACGCCACGGCGACGTCGGCGGCGGGATTGGCTTCCTTGATGATGCGTTCCACATCGTCGCCGGTGCCGACCGGCACGGTCGACTTGGTGATCACCACGGTAAAATCGCGGAGATTGGCGGCGATCTCGCGCGCGGCGGCATGCACGTAGCTGAGATCGGCGTGGCCATCGCCGCGGCGGGACGGGGTGCCGACCGCGATGAACACGGCATCCGCCGTCTTCACGGCTTCACTGAGGTCGAGACTGAAGCCGAGCCGGCCGCTTTTCACATTGCTGGCCACCAGCGCGTCCAGGCCGGGCTCGAAGATCGGGATCTCGCCACGGAGCAGGGCGTCGATCTTGCCGCTGTCCTTGTCCACGCAGATCACGTTATGGCCGAAATCGGCGAAGCAGGCGCCGGACACAAGGCCGACGTAACCGGTGCCGATCATCGCAATGCGCATGGAGAAAGCCCGTTTTGAGTAATCGGAAGGCGAGAATTTGAAGTTGCCACATCCTAGCAGAAGCGCGCGACTTTCACACGACGGCAGGTGGAGCGATCGGGCATTTCATCTGTGGGCAGATTGTGCTAGAGAGTGGGCCGATAATAATTCTGCCCACTTTTGGTTATATCCCCACACATGAAGAACGATCAGATCCTCGGAATCATCTCCGATTTCTGCCGACAGGCGGAGATGGCGGAGTCGACCTTCGGTCGCCGGGCCGTCAACGACGGCAAGCTGGTCAACCGCCTGCGCGAGGGCAAGCGTATTACCATCGACACGCTGGAGCGGATCCAGGCCTTCATCGCCCAGTCGATGCCGGAGGGCGTGCCGCCGCCACGCGGGCTGGAGCCGCCGATCGAACGGCGCGATCCTCGCAGCAATTTCCGCTTCTTCGAGAACCGGCAGAAATACCTGCTGTTCGTCCATACCTGCTCGGAAAAGCGGGTGATTGCCGATCGCGTCGGGCTCGAATTGGCCAGCATCCATCCGCGCCCGCCAGCGCTGCGGGTGTTCGATGCGGGCGTCGGCGACGGTACGGTGCTGGCGCGGGTGATGCGCTCGATGCACGGCCGTTTTCCGCATATGCCGTTCTATATCGCCGGCAAGGAGCTCAGCCTTGAGGACGTCCGGCTGACGCTGGACAAGGTGCCGGATCGGCTGTTCGAGCATCCAGCCACGGTCTTTGTCCTGACCAACATGCACTATGCCGAGGCGCCCACGCTCACCCCGGCATCGCCGGCCGCTGCCGCCGCCATGATCTGGCACGAGGTTCCGTTGCGGGGGGCTTCGTCCGGCGAATTCGCCGACCAGATTGCCGGACTTGGAGCTTTTCTTGAGGACAACTGGCGAGCCAGCATCAACCCCAGATCAGGCATGCCGACCTATGAACGGCCTGTGGCCCTGGTGGTTTATCGCGAGGATCACCGGTTCCTGCTGGATTCCATTATCCCCCGCGCAGGGCGCACGGAGGCCAATTTTGACCTGATTATCGCCTCCCAGCCCTATCGGGCGAAGTCTTCGGTGCAATTTCGCGCTAAACGGATCATGGCGCCGCTGGCCCGGGCACTGCGGGCCGGTGGGCGACTGATCGGTATCCATTCGCATGGGCAGGACCCCGGTATGGAGATCGTTCAAGCCGTCTGGCCCAAAGAAAATCCTTTCGCCGTGAGCCGGCATGAGCTATTGCGGGCGGTGAAATACGAGCTGGGCTCAGCCGGCCGCGATCTGAACTTCAATGCCTATTCCGACCAGCGGTCGATCTTTCGCTACGCCATGGAGGCGCTGCCGAACGAGGTGACCGGATCGATCGGAACATCGACGGCTTTTGCAGCATGGAACGCGGCGGTTTACGTGGCTCAAATCGAGGATGACCGTTTGACGGAAGTAACCCAGAGCGGCCGTTACCTGGATGCCACCCGAGAGGTTCTGCGCAAGCACAACGGTCTCTGGTTCTACGACGAATCCTACGTCATCTCGCGGCGTCGCGACTGACATTTCCGGAACAATCTGACGAAGGCTGCCGTACCCGGCGCAAATAAAGAGGACCAGTTGATGCGCGCGTCTTATCTCTTCACCAGTGAATCGGTTTCCGAAGGCCATCCCGACAAGGTCTGCGACCGTATCTCCGACGAGATCGTCGATCTGTTCTTCCGCGAAGGCCCGAAGGCGGGCATTGATCCCTGGGATATTCGCGCTGCCTGCGAAACCCTCGCCACCACCAACAAGGTTGTGATCGCCGGCGAGACCCGCGGTCCGTCCACCGTCACCAATGACCACATCGAAGCCGTCGTTCGCGCCGCCATCAAGGACATCGGCTACGAGCAGGACGGTTTCCACTGGAAGACCGCCGACGTTCAGATCCTGCTGCATCCGCAGTCGGCCGACATCGCGCAGGGCGTCGATGCCAAGCAGCCGACCAATGCTGAAGAAGGTGCTGGCGACCAGGGCATCATGTTCGGTTACGCCACCAACGAAACGCCCGAGCTGATGCCGGCACCGATCTTCTACGCGCACAAGATCCTGCGCCTGATCTCGGAAGCCCGTCACGCCGGTACCGAAAAGGTGCTTGGCCCGGACTCCAAGAGCCAGGTCACCGTGCAGTACGAAAACGGCAAGCCGGTTGGCGTGCGCGAAATCGTCGTCTCGCATCAGCATCTCGTCGAGGACATGACCTCGAATCAAGTGCGCGAACGCGTCGAGCCCTACGTCCGAAAGGCGCTGCCGGATGGCTGGATCAGCGACAAGACGATCTGGCACATCAATCCGACCGGCAAGTTCTTCATCGGTGGCCCCGATGGCGACGCAGGTCTCACCGGCCGCAAGATCATCGTCGATACCTACGGCGGTGCTGCTCCGCACGGTGGCGGCGCGTTCTCCGGCAAGGACTCCACCAAGGTGGACCGTTCGGCCGCTTACGCTGCGCGTTACGTCGCCAAGAACATCGTTGCCGCAGGCCTCGCCGACAAGGCGACGCTGCAGCTCGCTTACGCCATCGGCGTGGCACGCCCGCTGTCGATCTATGTCGACACCCACGGTACCGGCAAGGTCGCTGACGACAAGATCGAGAAGGCCGTCGCTGCCGCGATGGATCTGACGCCGCGCGGCATCCGCAAGCATCTCGACCTCAACAAGCCGATCTACGCCCGGACGTCGGCCTACGGTCATTTCGGTCGCACACCGGATGCCGACGGCGGCTTCTCCTGGGAGAAGACCGATCTCGTCGATGCGCTGAAGCGCAACGTCTAACCACAAATTCGTCGTTCCGGGGCGTGTGCGCATTTGCGCGCATACGAACCCGGAACCCAGAAGTGACTATCACATCGAGATTCCGTGTTCGCTCGCGAAGGCGCGAGCGCTGCGGAATCGCTCTCTTATCAAGGATTAAAACATGACCGCCCCCAACGGTTTCACCGACTACATCGTCAAAGACATCAACCTCGCCGCCTTCGGCCGCAAGGAGCTCTCGATCGCCGAGACCGAGATGCCAGGCCTGATGGCCACCCGCGAGGAATACGGCCCGAAGCAGGTGCTGAAGGGCGCCCGCATCGCGGGCTCGCTGCACATGACCATTCAGACCGGCGTGCTGATCGAGACGCTGAAGGCACTCGGCGCCGACATTCGCTGGGTCTCGTGCAATATCTATTCGACTCAGGATCACGCCGCAGCCGCGATCGCCGCTGCCGGCATTCCGGTGTTTGCCATCAAGGGTGAAACTCTGACCGAATACTGGGATTACACCGCAAAACTGTTCGACTGGCACGGCGGCGGTCACCCCAACATGATCCTCGATGACGGCGGCGACGCCACCATGTATGTCCATCTCGGCCTCAAGGCAGAGAACGGCGACACGGCGTTCCTGGACAAGCCGGGTTCGGAAGAAGAGGAAGTGTTCTTCGCGCTGCTCAAGAAGCAGCTCAAGGAAAAGCCGAAGGGCTATTTCGCTGGGATCGCGAAGTCGATCGTGGGCGTCTCGGAAGAGACCACCACGGGCGTGCATCGTCTGTACGACATGCAGAAGGCCGGCACGCTGCTGTGGCCCGCGATCAACGTCAATGACTCGGTCACCAAGTCGAAGTTCGACAACCTCTATGGTTGCCGTGAATCGCTGGTCGACGGCATCCGCCGCGGCACCGACGTCATGATGTCCGGCAAGGTTGCCATGGTCGCCGGCTTCGGCGACGTCGGCAAGGGCTCGGCCGCTTCGCTGCGCCAGGCCGGCTGCCGCGTGATGGTCTCCGAAGTCGATCCGATCTGCGCGCTGCAGGCGGCGATGGAAGGCTATCAGGTCGTCACGATGGAAGACGCCGCGCCCCAGGCCGACATCTTCGTCACCGCGACCGGCAACAAGGACATCATCACCATCGAGCACATGCGCGCGATGAAGGATCGTGCCATCGTCTGCAACATCGGTCACTTCGATAACGAGATCCAGATCGCGTCGTTGAAGAACCTGAAGTGGGACAATATCAAGCCGCAGGTCGACGAAATCACGTTCCCCGATGGTCACCGCATCATCATGCTGTCAGAAGGCCGCCTCGTGAACCTCGGCAACGCCATGGGTCACCCGTCCTTTGTGATGTCGGCGTCGTTCACCAACCAGACGCTGGCGCAGATCGAACTCTACGCCAACAACAAGGACGGCAAGTACAAGAAGGAAGTCTACGTGCTGCCGAAGTCGCTCGACGAGAAGGTCGCGATGCTGCATCTCGCCAAGATCGGCGTGAACCTGACCAAGCTGCGCAAGGACCAGGCCGACTATATCGGCGTGAAGCAGGAAGGCCCGTTCAAGTCGGATCACTACCGCTACTGAGTTCGGTTTGGCGGTTTGAATAAGAAAAGCCCCGGATCGCTCCGGGGCTTTTTGTTTGAGCCGTGCTTGCAAGCGGTGGGTGAGACATGGGCTCTTAAGCCAGCATCTCCCGCACCATCGGGATGACCTTTCGCCCATACAGCTCGATGCAGGTCATGAGCTTCTCATGCGGCAATGGTCCGGCGCTGTATTTCAGATCGAAACGCGAAATGCCGAGCGCTTTCGAGGTCTTCGCGATCTTCTTCGCCACGGTCTCGGGTGATCCCACATAGAGCGAGCCCTTGTCGGCCTCCTGATCGAATTCGCGGCGCTGCATCGGCGGCCAGCCGCGTTCCTTGCCGATGCGATCCCGTATCACCTTATAGTCGGTCCACAATTCCTCGCGCGCCTGTTCGTCGCTGGCGGCAACATAGCCCGGCGAATGCACGCCGATCGGCTTCACCGGCTGTTCAATCTGCGCATAGGCGCGATGATAGAGATCGACATAGGGTTTGAAGCGCTCGGGCTCGCCGCCGATGATCGCCAGCATCAGAGGCATGTCATAACGAACGGCGCGAACGACTGACTCGGGACTGCCGCCGACGCCAATCCAGGTCATCAGCCTGCCGGCCTCAATCGGCGGATAGACGCGCTGATTGGTGAGCGGCGGGCGGGTTGTGCCGCTCCAGGTCACTTCCGGCTCTGACGCCAGTGCTGCGAACAGATCGAGCTTGTCCTCGAACAGCGTCTCGTACTGGTCGAGCTTGAAGCCGAACAGCGGGAAGGATTCTGTGAACGAGCCGCGGCCGAGAATGACCTCGGCGCGACCGTTCGAGGCAGCGTCCACGGTGGCAAAACGCTGGAAGACGCGGATCGGATCGTCGGAGCTCAGCACGGTCACGGCGGAACCGAGGCGAATGCGTTTGGTGCGTGCGGCGATGGCCGCGAGCACGACTTCGGGCGCCGATACGGCAAAGTCTGCGCGGTGATGCTCACCGACGCCAAAGAAGTCGACGCCGAGCTGATCGGCGAGGACGGCCTCGTCGATGACATTCCGGATGACCTGTGCATGTGACAGCATTTCGCTGTCCGCGCCACGTGTGACGTCACCGAACGTGTCGAGACCGAGTTCGAGCGGCATGGATCGCTTCCCTGATGGAGCCGAAACGAAAAAGGCCGCGCATCATGCGCGGCCTTTCGTAATGAAGGCGTGCCTGACTTACTTGGGCGCGGTGATTTCGAACTTCAAGGTGCCGATGCCATCGACGCCGCATTCGACCTTGTCGCCCGGCTGAAGTGCTGCAACGCCAGCCGGAGTACCGGTCAGGATCACGTCGCCGGCGCCGAGTTCGACCTGCAGCGACAGCTTGGAAATGATCTCGGCGATGTTCCAGATCATCTCGGACAAGTCACCCTTCTGACGTTCGGTACCGTTCACTGAGAGCCAGATCTTGCCCTTGGAGGGATGGCCGACCTTCGAAGCGGGGACGAGCGCGCCTGATGGTGCCGACATGTCGAACGACTTGCCGATTTCCCAGGGCTGCTCTTTCTTGCGCGAAATTGTCTGCAGGTCGCGGCGGGTGAGGTCGACGCTGACGCCATAGCCCCAGACATGGTCGAGCGCCTTTTCCGGCGAGATGTTGAGGCCGCCGCTCTTCAGCGCGACAACGAGCTCGACCTCGTGCTGCATGTCCTTGGTCAGTGTCGGGTAGGGGATCTCGCTGCCATCCGGTACGATCATGTCGGCGTGCTTGGCGAAAAAGAAGGGAGGGTTGCGCTCGTCATTGCCGAGTTCGCGGATGTGCTCGAGATAGTTGCGGCCCACGCACCAGACACGGCGCACCGGGAATTTCGAAGTCTCGCCCTGAACGGCGATGGCGGCTTGCGGCGGAGGTGCGATAACGAACGATGCGGTCATGGACGGCTCTCGGGCTGGTTGTGAATGCTGGGATCGAAACGGATGCCGCGCTTGCGCGGCAGAAAACAGAGGCAAGTCTTACGCCGACGCATCAAGCGGTGCCAGCGGCGAAGCATCACGATGTTGCAAGCGGAAGAACGACGCGTAGCGTCCACCACGGCGCAGCAGGTCGTCGTGGCGGCCGCGCTCGACGATCTCGCCGCCCTCGACCACGAGGATTGCGTCGGCATGCATGATGGTGTGCAGGCGGTGCGCGATGACGATCGTGGTGCGGTTCTGGCAGAGATGCTCGATGGCTTCCTGCACCGATTTTTCGGATTCGGAATCCAGCGCTGCGGTAGCTTCGTCCAGCAGGATGATCGGCGCGTTCTTCACCAGCGCGCGGGCGATGGCGATGCGCTGGCGCTGGCCGCCGGAGAGTTGCGCACCGTGCTCGCCAACCGGCGTCTCGTATCCGAGCGGGAAGCCCAGAATGAAATCATGGGCGCTGGCGGCCTTGGCTGCCGCAACGATCTCGTCTTCCGTCGCGCCCGGTTTGCCGAAGGCGATGTTCTCGCGGATCGTGCCGCGGAATAGATAGACATCCTGTCCGACATAGGCCGTCTGGCCGCGCAGCGAGCGACGGGAGACCTGACCGATCGACTGGCCATCGATGGTGATGTCGCCTTCGCTGACTTCATAGAGACGCAGCAGCAGTGCCAGCACCGTGGACTTGCCGCCGCCGGACGGGCCGACCAGTGCGGTGACCTTGCCGGGCTCGGCGACGAAGCTCATGCGGTTGAGCACCACCTCGTTGGGGCGATAGCGGAACGTGACGTCCTGCAGCTCGACGCGCGCATCGGTCAGCTTCAGCGCCGGCTTGTGGTCGTCATTCGGCTCGGAGGCTGGGCTATCGACGATCTCCAAGAGCGTATGCGCGCCGATGATCTGACTGTTGAGGTCGATGTTCAGCCGCGCCAGGCGCTTCGCCGGCTCATAGGCCAGCAGGAAGGCGGTGACGAAGGAAAAGAATTGCCCAGGCGTCGCACCCATCGCGACCACGCGATAGCCGCCATACATCAGCGAGGCCGCGATGGCGAAGCCGCCCAGCGTTTCCATCAGCGGGCTAGAGCGGCTGGAGACGCGCGCCATCCTGTTGGCGTTCTGCTCGACGGCCGTGATGCTCGCTTCCATGCGTTGCTGCATGGTCTGTTCGAGCGTGAAGGCCTTCACCGTGCGGATGCCCTGCAGCGATTCCTGCATCACTTCCAGAATCTCGGTGGTGCCGGTGAACTGGTTGCGGGCGAGGCCCTTGATGCGGCGGACCAGCTTGCGCAGCACCAGCATCGCGGGCGGCGCCACCAGGAAGCCAAACAGCGCCATATAGGGGTCCTGCATCACCATCACGCCGACCAGCGCGATCAGCGACAGCAGATCGCGGCCGACGGCGTTGATCAGCAGGCTGAGCACCTGCGTCACCGAATTGGCGCCGGCGGTGAGCCGCTGCAGGAATTCCGACGAATGCCGCTCCGAGAAGAAGCCGATGCTCTCGTTCATCAGCTTGGCGAACAACCGGCGCTGATTGTTGGCAACGATGGCATTGGAGATCTTCGATAGAATGACGGTATGGCCGTAGGTCGACGCGCCCTTGATCAGGAAGATCACCACCACGAAGCCCGAGAACAGCGCGATCCGCTCGATGCTCTTGTCGACATAGGCCTGGTTGATGACCTCGCCGAGCATATAGGCGGCGCCCGCGGTGGTGGCGGCGGAGACGGCCATCAGCAGGAAGGCCAAGAGGTAGCGCCGCCAATAGGTGACCGCCTGTTCGGCGACCAAGCGGCGGATCAGCGCCCAGGCGCCGTACGGATCGTCAGTGACTTTGCGAGTAATCTTGGCCATCCGCGGTCCAGCGACGGCGCCGGGCAGGGATTTGCCAGGGCGCCCAGTCAGCTTGCGAAACAGCCGCCTGATTGCCCGTTAAATCGAGGTTTTTCAAGCCAAATTCGGGCTTGCCAGCCCGTCACACACCGCTGGAATCAGGCCGATTTGGCCAATAATTCAATGCCATGGCGCTCGCGGGCGAGCTTCTCTTCCCAGGCCAGCGCGTGGCGCGCGATGGTTTCGAGATCGTCGTATTGGGGCGTCCAGTCGAGCGTCGCGCGGATCCGGGTGGTATCGGCGATCATGGTCATGATGTCGCCGTCGCGGCGCGGGGCGTATTGAACCGCGAAATTTCGGCCCGATGCACGCCGCACGGCCTCGATGGTTTCCAGCACCGAATAGCCGCGGCCATAGCCACAATTGAGGGTCGTGGATGTGCCGCCTTCGCGGAGGTAGCTCAGTGCGGCGCGGTGCGCCTGAACGAGGTCGCTGACATGGATGAAGTCGCGGATGCAGCTTCCGTCGGGCGTCGGATAATCGGTCCCGAACACGTCGATCTTGCTGCGTTGACCTGTGGCGGCCTCGACGGCGATCTTGAGCAGATGCGTCGCGCCCATGGTGGCCAGACCGGTGCGGCCCTGCGGATCGGCGCCGGCGACGTTGAAGTAACGCAGCGCGACGAACTCCATGCCATAGGCCGGTGCGATGTCGTGCAGCATGATCTCGGTCATCAGCTTCGATGATCCGTAAGGCGACAGCGGACGCGTTGGGGCATCTTCTGCCACCGGCGTGAAATCGGGATTGCCGTAGACCGCGGCGGTCGACGAGAAGATGAATTTCTTGACGCCGCACTTCACTGCCGCGTTGAGCAGGTTGCGCGTCGTCATCGTGTTGTTGCGATAGTAGGCAAGCGGGTCGCGCATCGATTCCGGTACGACGACAGAGCCTGCAAAATGGATGATGGCGTCGATGCCATGGGCAGCGATGACGCCCTCGACAAGATTCTCGTCAGCGACATCGCCGATGAACAGCGGAACGCCCTCGGGGAGATATGTTGAGAAGCCCGTCGACAAATTGTCGATCACGACCACGCTCTCGCCGGCTTCCACCAGCGCATGGACCATGTGACTTCCGATATAACCGGCGCCGCCGGTGACAAGGACGGTCATTGGATTTACTCACTCTCCCGTTTTGGGAACGCTATAGCGTCCGGGATGAAGAGTGGGTTTCGACGGCCGGCAACTGGCCACTATGCTTAATGTTGCGTATAGGAAATCAGGCGAAATGGAGTCACCTGTGCCGATTGCGGGCAAAACACCCGATAAACTGCAGCTGATCGTCACGAATCTGCACTGGCGCTACTCCGGTGTGACGGCGACCAATCGTATGGTGGCGCCGAAACTCGCAGACATGTTCGACGCAGCGTGGCTCGGATCCGACGCGCCCGCCGGCATTGCGCGCATGGATGTCGGCGATCTCATGAAATTGTGGCTGCGCCGTAAGCCGGTGATCTGGCACGCGCGGCGCAACAACGAGATGATTGCCGGCGTTCTGCTCAAGGCGCTTGGATGGCCGCTGAAACTGCTCTTCACTTCGGCAGCGCAGCGCCATCATACGTGGATCACACGCTGGCTGATCAGCCGCATGGACGCCATCATCGCGACCAGCGACATTTCCGCGTCGTATCTGAAGCGATCGGCGACCGTGGTGACGCATGGTGTCGATACCGATCGCTATGCACCGCCCATCGATCGCGCGGCAGCGTTTGCGGAAGCGAATTTGCCCGGGCGTTATGCGATCGGCTGCTTCGGCCGCGTGCGCGCGCAGAAGGGCACCGATCTGTTCGTCGATGCGATGTGCGAGTTGCTACCGCGCTATCCCGATTTCACGGCCGTTATCGTCGGCGCGATCACGCCGGACCAGATCGGCTTTGCCAATGAGCTCAAGAAGAAGATCGCCGATGCCGGTCTGCAGTCGCGCATCGTCATCACTGGCGAGTTGCCCATTGAAGACGTCGAGCGATGGTATCAACGCCTGGCGATCTACGCTTTCACTTCGCGCAATGAAGGCTTCGGTCTGACGCTGATCGAAGCGATGTCTGTAGGAGCAGCGCTGGTCGCAACGCGTGCGGGCGCCGCGGAGATCGTGGTTGAGGAGGGCGTGACCGGCAAGCTCGTGCCGACCGGCGATGCAGCGGCACTCACGCGGGCATTGGAGCCGCTGATGCGCGATCCCGATGTTGCTGCAGCCATGGGCACACATGCGCGCCAGCGCGTGCTCGACAAATTCAGTCTCGATGCAGAAGCGCGGGGAATTGCCGAGGTTTATCGCAGGCTGCTCTGACCCTGCAGGATATCCGCGACGAACGCATCCAAGTCTCCGCCTGCAAACAGGAAGCCGGGCAGGTGCGCAGCCTTGGCCGCTTCGATATCCGTATCGCGGTCGCCGATGGCAAAACTGCCTTTGCGTTGTACAGGCCAGTGGTGCATCAGATCGAGGATCATGCCGGGGCTCGGCTTGCGCCAGTGATGATCTTCCAGATAGCCCGCAACCGATCCAGCCGGATGGTGTGGGCAATAGCGGACGTCATCGATGCGGGCGCCTTGTGCGGCGAGTTCGGAACGCATCCACTTAAACAGCGTATTGAGTTCGTCTTCGGTGAAATAACCTCGTGCGACGCCGGACTGGTTCGAAAACAGGAAGACGAAATAGCCGGCATCATTGAGCCGGCGAATGGCCTTGGCCGCGTTCGGCATCCAGCGGATGCGATCGGCCGTGCCCATATAGCCGTCGTCGTAATTGATGACGCCGTCGCGATCCAGAAACGCTGCGGGCTTTGTTTGCGTGGTCGTCATATCTGTGCGCTTCTGTTGGACGCCTCGGCCATCACGCCTTGAATGATCCCGGCAACGTCTTCGGCCGGAATGTCGCGCATGCAGGCGTGGTTGTTCATGGTGCAGACCGGCTTGTGGCAGGGTTGGCACGGGACAATGGTCTTGGTCTGCACGGTGGCCGCCAGCGGATTGAGGGGACCCCAGAGCTGCGGGCTGGTCGGTCCGAAAATGCCGACGGTCGGCGTGCCCACGGCGGCCGCAATATGCATCAGGCCGGAATCATTGGCGACGGCGACATTGGCGGCGGCCATGCCGATCACGCCATTGCGCAGGTCGCCCGTGGTGAGGTCGCGAGCGCGGGGACCGGCGGCGGCAATGATTTCGTTGGCGAGGTTCTTCTCGCCGGGGCCGCCGATGACCCAGACGTCCAGCCCGCGCTCGACCAGCAGTCTTGCTGCCTCGGCATAATAGGTCCAGCGCTTGGACGAGCCCACCGAGCCGGGTCCGAGCGCCACGGCCGGGCCGGTTCCCAGCCCATTGGCCTGCCGCCAGCGCGCGATCTCGTCCGCGGGCACGCGGAACTGGGGCACCGGCCATTCCGGCGGCAGCGGCGTGCCGTCCGGCAGCGCCAGCGCGCATTTCTTGTCGATCATGCGCGGCAGCTTCTTTTCGCCCCAGCGCCACTGATTGATCAGGCCGAAGCGGGCCTCGCCGACAAAGCCGATGCGCTCCGGGATGCCGGCCAGAGCGGGTGCCAGGGCCGATTTCCAGGTCCGCGGCATCACCAGCGCGGTGCCATAGTTCCGTGCGCGCAGGGTGGCCGCCAGTTCCCATTGTTTGGCGAGCGCAAGCTGGCTGCGCGGCAGGTCCCAGACGATGCCCGAGCGGACGCCCGGCATGTAGTCGACCAGCGGGGCAACCAGTCTGGTCACCAGCAAATCGACCGGCCGGTTCGGCCAGCGCTCTTTCAGGACCCGGACAACCGTATGCCCACGGACGAAATCGCCGATCCACATATAGGGCACGATCAGGATCGGCCGGGTATCGTCCGGATCGACCATCACGCCCTGGTATGGGGAATTTACGTTCATTCTTTCAAGGACTTCGCTGTTCTGCCGCGGGCAACATCCGGCTCAAGTCGGTACCCGCTCCATTCCGGCAGGTAAAGCCATTTGGGTTGCTTCCAAATATGTCCCCACGGTCTTTATGACATCCCTGCGCCCAAGTTGCCTGTGGGGCAGGGTTGAGGCAAAGGTGGGTCAATCATGAGATCGGGGACTTCATGCTGCTTGTGACCGGGGGAGCCGGTTTTATCGGATCGAATGTCGTGGCCGCGCTGAATGACGCTGGCCGCGCGGACGTGGCTGTCTGCGATGTGTTCGGCCATGATGGGAAATGGCGTAATCTTGCCAAACGGCAACTTGCAGATGTGGTGCCGCCAGCCGAACTGATGGACTGGCTGAAGGGCCGCAAGCTCGATGCGGTCATTCATCTCGGCGCGATTTCGGAAACCACCGCGACCGACGGTGATCTGGTCATCGAGACGAACTTCCGGCTGTCGATGCGCTTGCTGGACTGGTGCACGGCCAATGCGACTCCGCTGATCTATGCATCATCCGCTTCGACCTATGGCGATGGTGCGCAGGGCTTTCGCGACGAGCAGACCGTTCCCGAACTCAAGAAACTGCGGCCGATGAATCTCTACGGCTGGAGCAAGCACCTGTTCGACCTCGCGGTCGCCGAACGTGTTGCGCGCGGCGAGAAATTGCCGCCGCAATGGGCCGGCCTGAAGTTCTTCAACGTGTTCGGGCCGAACGAGTACCACAAGGGCTCGATGATGAGCGTGTTGGCGCGGCGCTTCGACGACATCAAGGCCGGCCGCGGCATCCAGCTGTTCAAGTCACATCGCGAGGGCATCGCCGATGGCGATCAGCGCCGCGACTTCATCTATGTCGAGGACGTCGTTCGCGTGATGATGTGGCTGCTGGCGTCACCCAGTGTCAGCGGCATCTTCAATGTCGGTACCGGAACCGCGCGCAGCTTCAAGGACCTGATGCTGGCCGCCTACACCGCACTCGGCACCAGGCCGAACATCGACTATATCGACATGCCCGAGCAGATTCGCGGCAGCTATCAGTACTTCACGCAGAGCGAAGTCGATCGGTTGCGCGGTGCCGGCTACAACGGCGGTTTTACAACATTGGAAGATGCCGTCTCCCATTATGTGAAGGGCTTTCTCGACCAGCCCGATCGCTTCCGCTGAACGCGCAACAGGTACCGGTGTGATGTTTGATTTCGACGCCCTGTCGCACGCGATTGCCGATCAGACGGTGCTCTGTGTCGGCGATCTGATGCTCGACGAATTCGTCTATGGCGAGGTGTCGCGGATTTCGCCGGAAGCACCTGCGCCGGTCATCGCGGTTCAGCGCAGCGAGATCAATATCGGCGGCGCCGGAAATGTCGCACGCAATATTGCAGCCCTCGGCGCGAAATGCATCTTTGTCGGCCTGGTCGGTGAGGACGATGCCGGCGCAACGCTCAAGAATGCGCTCGCGCAGGAGCCTCTGATCGAAGCATTGCTGGTCACGGATTCATCGCGTCCGACGACGCGCAAGGTGCGCTTCGTGTCAGAGCATTTCTCGACACATATGTTGCGCGCCGACTGGGAACTGGCCGCGCCTGCGTCCGCGGCCATCGAAAAGCAATTGATCGATACAATTTTGCCGCAACTCGCGCGTGTCGACATCGTACTGCTGTCCGATTACGCCAAGGGCGTGCTGACCGCACGGGTGATCCGTAACGTCATCGATGCGGCGAAGAAGCTCGGCAAGCGCGTCATCGTCGATCCCAAGAGTGCAAATTTTGCGATCTATCGCGGTGCGACCTTGCTGACGCCGAACCGCAAGGAATTCGTCGAGGCAACGCGCAGCCGCGCCGACAGCGACATCAACATCGCGACCGCGGCGCAGGAAGCGATGATTCTGGCGGACTGCGCCGCGATGCTGGTGACCCAGAGCGAGCATGGCATGACGCTGGTGCCACGCGATGGCGAGCCCATCCATGTACCGGCGCTGCCGGTCAGGGTGCGCGACGTCTCGGGTGCCGGTGACACCGTTGCAGCCATGTTGGCCGTGGCACTGGCGGCCGGGGCAGACTGGGAAGCGGCATTGCGCGCGGCAACTGCCGCAGCCGCTGTGGCTGTCAGCAAGAAGGGAACGGCGGTGGTCACACCGTCAGAACTGCGTCGCCGGATTTTGCCGCATGCATTTCTGGCCGCTGAAGAGAAAATCGTGGCATCGACTGAGCTCAATGCGCAACTAGCCGACTGGCGCAAGCAGCAGTTGCGAATCGGTTTCACCAATGGCTGTTTCGATATCCTGCATCCCGGTCATGTAAAGGTTCTGACGGCAGCGCGCGCGACTTGCGATCGCTTGATCGTCGGCCTCAACAGCGACGCGTCGGTGAAGCGTCTGAAGGGCGAGGGGCGCCCGGTGCAGGACGAACGCGCCCGCGCAGAAGTGCTTGCGGCGCTGGAAGCGGTCGATCTGGTCGTGATTTTCGAAGAGGATACCCCACTGAACCTGATTACGCAGATCGCGCCGGCGACGCTGGTCAAAGGCGGCGATTACACGCGAGAGCAGGTGGTCGGCCATGAGGTTGTCGCCGCCAACGGCGGAGAGGTGATCCTGATCGATATCCTGCAAGGCCACAGCACGACGTCGCTGGTCGAGCGCGCGCGCAGCGGACAGTCATGACACGCATCACACAGTTTTCTGCCCGCAACTGGATGATTGCGACGCATGACGCCATCGTCACGGCGGCCGCGGTCGTTCTCAGCTTCGTGCTGCGTTTCGATGGCGAAAATCTGTGGGATCGGCTGCCGCTGCTGCTGAAGATCCTGCCGTACTTCGTCGTCTTCAGCTTTTTCGTCTGTTACCTGTTCAATCTGACGACGACGAAGTGGCGCTTCATCTCGCTGCCTGATTTGCTGAATATCATCAAGGCATCCACGGTGCTGACGGGCGCGCTTCTGGTGCTCGACTATATCTTCCTGGCGCCGAACGTGTACGGCACGTTCTTCCTCGGCAAGACAACGATCATCATCTACTGGTTCATCCAGATCTTCTTTCTGAGCGGATCGCGACTGGCCTATCGCTATTTTCGTTATACACGTACGCGCAATCAAGCGCGCGCGATGGATGCGTCACCCGCACTGCTGATTGGTCGTGCGGCCGATGCCGAGGTGTTCTTGCGCGGCATTGAGAGTGGTGCCGTCAAGCGCATGTGGCCGGTTGGTATCTTGTCGCCGGCGCTGTCCGATCGTGGACAGGCGATCCGAGGTGTGCCGGTACTCGGTGGCATCGACGATCTCGGCAATGTCGTTGATGACTTCAGCACGCGGCAACGTCCGATCGAACGGATCGTGATGACGCCGTCGGCGTTTGAAGCAGAGGCGTTGCCCGAGTCCGTATTGATGCGTGCGCGCAAGCTCGGGCTGACGGTTAGCCGGATTCCGTCGCTCGAGGAAAGCCGCGATACGCCGCAATTGGCGCCGGTGGCAGTCGAGGATCTGTTGCTGAGACCGAGCGTCAAGATCGACTATGCCCGGCTGGAGAACTTCGTGCGCGGCAAGGCGATCGTCGTGACCGGCGGTGGCGGCTCGATCGGCTACGAGATCTGCGACCGTGTCATCACTTTCGGCGCGGCACGGCTGCTCATTATCGAGAATTCGGAGCCGGCGCTTCATGCGGCTATGGAAAAGCTGGCGGCCAAGGTCACCAGCGCAGCGATCGAGGGCCGAATTGCCGATGTGAGGGACCGCGAGCGCATTCATCAACTGATGATCGCCTTCAGGCCGGATGCGGTGTTTCACGCAGCCGCGCTGAAACATGTGCCGATCCTGGAGCGTGACTGGGGCGAGGGTGTCAAGACCAACATCTTCGGTTCCGTGAATGTCGCCGATGCGGCGCTCGCATCGGGTGCTGATGCGATGGTGATGATCTCGACCGACAAGGCAATCGAGCCGGTGTCGATGCTCGGCCTCACCAAGCGTTTTGCCGAGATGTATTGCCAGGCGCTGGATGGCGACGCCATCAGCGGCAGTGCCGCCAAATCGCCCATGCGGCTGATCTCGGTGCGGTTTGGTAATGTTCTGGCGTCGAATGGGTCCGTCGTGCCGAAGTTCAAGGCGCAGATCGAAGCCGGTGGGCCGGTGACGGTGACGCATCCCGATATGGTGCGCTACTTCATGACCATCCGCGAGGCCTGCGATCTGGTCGTCACCGCTGCAACCCATGCGATGAATGCGCAGCATGCCGATGCATCGGTCTATGTGCTCAGCATGGGGCAACCGGTGAAGATCGTCGATCTCGCCGACCGCATGATCCGGCTGTCCGGTCTTCAGCCCGGCTACGATATCGATATCGTGTTCACCGGTGTTCGACCGGGCGAGCGGCTCAACGAGATATTGTTCGCCGAGCAGGAGCCAACCAGCGAGATCGGTATCGCCGGCATCGTCGCCGCCCGCCCGAACGAACTGCCGCTGGAGACGCTGAACAGCTGGCTTGCGATCTTGCGGAAGGCCATTGAGGCGGATCAACACGAGGTCGCTGTGGCGACGCTGAAGGATGCGGTGCCGGAATATCGGGCGGCGGCACAGTGAGGCTGCGTCAGCGGCGCGGCGTCGAGAAGGAGCGCAACACCAGCGCGACGGCGATGCCGCCAAGTACAAGTATAGTCGTGTCGGTAATAGCTGAGCGAAGATAAATAGACAGGCCGGCCAGTACCGCCAGCCCGATATTGAGCACGAATACCGTTCGCACAACCTCGATCACGGCGAAGCCATTGTCCGTCGCGCGCTGATAGAAGTGCGAGCGATGCGCTAGCCACACCGGCTCGCGTTTTGCCAGCCGCCGGAGCAGGGTGATGGTCGCGTCGGCAAGGTAATACAGCGGCAGTAAGATGGCGGCAGCCAGATGGTGCGCATAAGCCAGTTGCAGGAAGCACCAGGCCAGCAACAGCCCGACGGGAAGGCTGCCGACGTCGCCCAGAAACATCTTCGCAACGGGCCGATTGAACGGCGCGAAGCCGAGTGTGGCGCCGCAAAGCGCAGCGGCAATGAACGCCGTCGATAACGGCAGTTGCCCGGAGAAGCCGATCAGCACCAGCGCCGCGGTGATCGGAATCACTTCGGCCACTGTGATCCAGTCGAGCCCATCCATGAAATTCACGAGATTAACGAACCAGAGTGCGGCCAGCAGCAGCAAGCCGCGTTCGATCCAGAGAGGCAGGTCCGGTGTGATCTGCAGTGTCGGGGGCAGGGCAAACAGGATCGCGGCAATACTGACGGCTTGCAGCAGCAGTCGCGGCGTCACGGAAATCGGACGCAGATCATCAATCGCGCCGATGGTCGCGATCAGGATCGTTGCACCGAACAGTACCCACAGTGCCGGTGTCGCTGAGACGGGAAGAACTGCAACGGAGAGCCCGGCAACCAGCAGAGTGACTGATATCACCGCGATGCCGGCGCCTTGCGGTGTCGGCACCTTGTGGGACGATCGGGCATTCGGTCGCGCCATTGCATAGCGGATAAGCAGAGGATGAATGGCCTTGATGCAAACCGCGGACAGAACCGCGGCTACAATCAGAGCGACGAAGGTTGTAATCAGTTCGAATGACGACATCGGGATGACATTGGTCGCAGGAATGACATGCGTTGCAGGGAAGATTTGGGTCGCAATGAGACAAATAGTTCGGAGTTATGCACGGGGGCTCTTCTTATCCTGTTTTTACGGCATAGCTAGCAGCGAAGGCCGCGCTTCTGACGCAATCGGGTGTTGCGATACCGAAGTATTTCAGCATCATCGTCTGGATGGCTAATGGAATGCGATACGGATCGTCATGCAACGTGGCGATTCCTGGCGAATGTCTGGGGACACGATGTCTGAACAACCCATTCTTGTCACCGGTGCTGCGGGCTTCATCGGTTTCCATGTGGTGCGGCAACTGCTGGCCGAAGGCCGAACGGTCGTTGGCCTCGATAGCGTCAACAGCTATTACGATCCGGCGCTGAAGGAGGCGCGGCTGAAGCTGCTGGAGGGCCAGCCCCGCTTTACCTTCGTGAGGGCGAATCTGGCAGATCGTCCCGCGATCGCAGCGTTGTTTGGCGAGTACAAATTCCCGGTCGTCGTTCATCTCGCAGCGCAGGCAGGTGTACGCTATTCGATCGATCAGCCGCACGCCTATGCCGATGCCAATCTCGAGGGCTTTCTCAATATCCTCGAAGGGTGCCGGCACAATGGCTGTGAACATCTGCTTTATGCGTCGTCATCGTCGGTCTATGGCGCCAACAAGAAGAAACCGTTCTCCGTCAGCGACAGGGTAGACAATCCGATCAGCCTTTATGCTGCGACGAAGAAGGCCAACGAGTTGATGGCGCATTCCTACAGCCATCTCTATCGCCTGCCGACCACCGGGCTGCGTTTCTTCACCGTCTATGGTCCGTGGGGTCGGCCGGATATGGCGATCTTCCTGTTTACCAAGGCGATTCTCGACAAGCAGCCGATCAAGCTTTTCAATCACGGCAACATGCGACGCGACTTTACCTATGTCGACGACGTTGTCGGTGCTATCGGGCGGCTGATCGATCATGTGCCGACCGGTAGTGAGGACGAGGCGCCAGCGCGAATCTACAACGTCGGTAACCACAAGCCTGAGGATCTTTTGCATGTAGTCTCGGTTCTTGAGAAAGAACTCGGGCTGGAAGCCGTCAAGACGATGCTGCCGATGCAGCCGGGCGATGTACCTGAGACTTTTGCCGATGTGGACGATCTGATGCGTGACGTCGGCTTCAAACCGGATACCTCGATCGAGGAGGGGATTCGGCAATTCGTGACGTGGTATCGCAGCCACTACGGTAATCTGAACGCGAAGGGTTGAGAGCGACTGATGAGCAAGCGCATTATTCCCCTGATCATGTGTGGCGGTGCCGGTACGCGCCTGTGGCCATCGTCGCGTGAGGGGCGCCCGAAACAATTTCTGCCATTGTTCGGGCCGCGCTCGACCTTTCAGGACACCGTGATTCGCGTATCCGATGCTGGCTTGTTTGATCGTCCGATTGTCATCACGAGTGCTGCCTATCGGTTCATGGTGCGCGAACAGCTCGCCGAGATCGGGCTCGATGCAGACATCCTGCTCGAGCCGGCGCGGCGCGATTCAGGCCCGGCCATTGCCGCCGGCGCTGCTTTTGCACAGGCTCGGGATGAGGAAGCCGTCGTGCTTGCGCTTGCGGCCGATCATGTGGTGCGCGACGTGCCGGCTTTCGTAGCGGCGTGCCGGGCGGGTCTGGTGGTTGCCGATGCCGGGCACATCGTGACGTTCGGCGTGCAACCGGAGCGTCCGGCCACCGAATACGGCTATATTTCACCAGGCCAGGTGCTTTCCGGCGAGGTGAAGAGTGTCGCCAAATTCGTCGAGAAGCCGGACCTGCAGACGGCAACCGGTTATATTGAGGCCGGTTATCTCTGGAACAGCGGCAACTTCATGTTTCGGGCGGGGATGCTGCTCGATGAATATCGCCGCGTCGACGCCGATAGTGTCGAGACCATCACCAGTGCTGTGGCGAAGGCCGGCCGCGATCTCGGCTTCTTTACGCTCGATGCGGACGCTTTCGGGAAGGCAAAATCGATCTCTGTCGACTATGCCGTGATGGAGAAGACGACGAAGGCGGCCGTGGTGCCGGTGTCTTGCGGCTGGTCGGATGTCGGCTCGTGGCTCGCAGTGTGGGAGCTCTCCAACAAGGATGCGCAGGGCAATGCCGCGCAGGGCGTGGCGGTGTTCGAGGACTCGCGCAACTGCAACGTGGCCAGCGATGGTCCGGTGGTGGCGCTGGAGGGTGTCGACGATCTCGTGGTGGTGGCGACGCACGACGCCGTGCTGGTCTCCCGCCAGAAGGATGCTAACGGCTTGAAACGGCTTGTGGCGAAGCTGAAGGTCACGGCGCCGAAGGTCACCGAGGATCACCTCAAGGTGCATCGACCATGGGGATCTGTGCAGGCTCTTGAGGATGGCGAGCGCTATCAGGTGAAACGCCTCGTGGTGAAAGCCGGTGAGCGGCTGTCACTCCAGATGCACCACCATCGCTCCGAGCACTGGATCGTTGTGCGTGGTACCGCGAAGGTGACGATCAACGATCAGATCAAGACCGTCCACGAGAACGAGTCGATCTACATCCCGCTCGGTGCCACGCACCGTCTGGAAAACCCTGGTAAAATTCCGCTCGAGCTGATCGAGGTGCAGACGGGAAGTTATCTCGGCGAGGACGACATCGTTCGCATTGAGGACGACTACAAGCGGAACTAGTGGCCGGGCGTAACTCGCCCGAATCGATGCACCCACAGCGTGCATTCGCCTGAATTGGTACCGGTGAGGGGCTGCCACGACCTCTCATGCCGTATCTTTTTCCATTTTACGAAATAGCGACCTTTGCCACAATTGGGCGCCCGGAAGGCGACGAAAAGGCGGTTGTGGTCTCTGGGTCCGGTTCCAAGGCTCACGAAATCGTGTTAACCTATTGTTAGGTATCGGTAAATATCTGAAATTAAAAGCTAAAAATGACGTTTCTGCGACAGTTGCCCGGAACATTTGTCCCGACCGAGGTAATGCATTCTTGCAACAATGAGTCAGTTTTCGTTCTGAATTGTGGCTTTCGGATTGCGGCAGGTTCCGTTTCTTGTTAGCGCTCAATCCATGAAGCAGATCGCAAAGATTTTCCTTGTAGTTGTATCGTTCGGAGCGAGCGGCCAGTTCGCTCATGCAGCTGAGCCATTTTTCATTCTTGACGCCATCAATCAGGCGGTAAAGACGAACCCTGGTGTCGGCGAGGCGTCTGCCAATCGCCGCGCTACCGAAGCCGAACTTCGCCAGAGCCAAGGTACTTTGCTGCCTCAGATCAGGCTTCAGGCGAATACCGGTCCCGAGATGTTGAACCGGGCGATCGTTCCTGCGCCGGCCGGCAATGGCTCTTATGTCAACGGCAGCGAGGCGTCGGTAACGGTGCGCCAGCTGGTGTTCGACGGCTTTGCGTCGATTAACGACATCTGGCGTCAGGCTGCGCGGGTCGATGCTGCTGCGTTCCGGGTGCTTGAACGGACCGAACTGATCGCGCTCGATGCGGCTGAAGCCTACGTCGATGTGACGCGCTATTTGCGTCTGGTCGCTTTGGCCGAACAAAATCTCAAGGTTCATCTCGAACTGCGCGCCAATGTCCGTGCGCGTTTCGCTGGCGGTCGTGCCGGTGAGGGCGATACCCAGCAGGCGGAAGAGCGGGTGGCTGCAGCAGAAGCCGTGTTGTCGGATTTCCGCCTCAGCCTCGATTTCGCGCGCGCCAAGTATCGCAAGACCGTTGGGCTTGAGCCGTTCAATGTGCGCTTCCCCGGTCGCTTGCCCGATATGCCGGCAACCAAGAACGAGTCGCTTGACGTCGCCTTCAAGTACAATCCGACGATCCGCGCCGCCGGCGCAGATGTCGATGCGGCCAAGCGTGCTTTCGACTCGACCGCTGGCGCATTCGTTCCGAACGTCGCCCTGGAAGGCCGCGCGCTGCGCGGCAAGGACTCGATCACCTATCCGGGTAATCGCGACGAAGTCAGCGGCAAGGTTGTCGTCAGCTGGGATATCTTCCGCGGCGGTCAGGATGCGTGGAAGCGCGCCGAGGCTGGCGAACGCATGATCGAGCAGCAGCAGAAGCATGCGCGTCTGCAGCGCGATGCGCTGGAGTCGCTTGATAAAGCATGGGCTGCGCGGACGATCACGACGGAACGTGCAGCAGCGCTGGCGCGTGAAGTTGAAGCCGCTCGTCGCACCTTCGCTGCCTACAACAAGGAATATGAGCTCGGTCAGCGCACGCTGATCGATCTGCTGAACTCGCAGAACCAGTACTTCAACGCCAACGTCTCGCTGGTGTCGGCACGTGGCGTCACGGTGTTCGCCGACTATCAGTTGCTCGCGGCGATGGGGCAGTTGCTGTCCTATCTGAAGACCGGCAAGCCGCCGGAATCTGAACCGATCGAGAGCCGTGCATCCGGCCTGATCCCGTATCGCCTGCCACCGATCCTGCTGGCGGCGCCGGAACCGGGATCCGAGCCGCTCAATACGGTTCTGCCCTTCCGAACCTGGAATTCGCCTTTCGCACCGGCACTCGAACCGAAAGTCGTGCTGTTCGGTGATCGCTGGGCCTCGCAAGATCTGTCGAACGCCAACGCATTGTTCATGACATCGGGCCAGGTCGGGCAGGGCAGCGTATCGGCCGATGCTTCTGCGGGGCGCCGTTAACCAGTTAAGTACGCAGATTCATAATCCGCGGTCGGGTTTACCGTAAGTTCAGCAATTCGTCTGAACCGCGAAATAGTACAGGCGCTCCGCAAGGATCGCCTGTAAAGCTGGCAAGTCATATTTTGTAAGGCCAGTAGATCCGCGCACGGGTCATACAAGGCGCCTGGAATTTCCGAGGCTGCATTGAACATTCGCTCACCCCAGTTCGATATTGCAATGGACCTGCCGGCTACGCCCGTAGCGGAGGTCGAGCATCAGCATGCCGATCCGTTAACGGACAGCCTGCTTTATCTCGCCGCTCACCACGGCAGAGCTGTCAGCCGCAGTGCGCTGCTTGCCGGTCTCCCGGTCGAACGCGGCGTGCTGACAACGGCTCTGTATGAGCGCGCGGCGCAGCGAGCGGGTCTCGAGGCCGAACTGAACGAGCGGCCGCTCAAGGATATTCCTGCGCTGGTCCTGCCTGCTGTGCTTCTGTTTCACGATGGTTCGACGCGGATCCTGCGCGGCATCGATCTGGCGAGTGGCCGTCTGACACTGGCAACCCCCGTCGGTGACGGTGCGATCGCCATGGAGCGGATCGAAGCCGTCGAAGAGAAATATGCCGGCTTCGTCTATTTCGTCCGTCCGGCGTCCGTCAGCGATCCGCGCGCCGTCGCCGCCGGCGATTTACCGAAGGCGCACTGGTTCTGGTCCGTCGTCAGCCGGTTTGGCTCCAACTACAGCCATGTCGCCATTGCAGCTTTCATCGTCAACATGCTGGCGCTCGCCGCGCCGCTGTTCACCATGAGCGTGTATGATCGCGTCATTCCGAATGGCGCGATCCCGTCGCTGGTCGCGCTTGGTATCGGTCTGTCGCTGGCGATCGCTTTCGATTTCCTGCTCAAGGTGGTCCGTAGCCGCATCATCGACATGACCGGCAAGAAGATCGACGTGGTGCTGGCGTCGAACATCTTCGAACATGTGATGGCGCTGAAGATGGATAAGCGTCCGCCCTCGGTCGGCATTCTCGCCAATCAGATGCGCGACTTCGACTCGGTGCGCGAGTTCTTTACGTCAGGCACGGTCGTGTCGGCGACCGACATGATATTCGCGATCATCTTCATCGCAGTGCTGTTCGTGATTGCCGGGCCGCTGGCCTGGATCCCGCTGGCGATGCTGCCTGTCATGATCATTGTCGGCCTCTTGATCCAGCGGCCGCTCGATCGTGCGATGAAGCGCCTGCAGGCGGAATCGGCCGCACGCCACGGCATCCTCATCGAGTCGCTGAACGGCATCGAGACCGTTCGCGCTGTCGCGGGTGAAAGCCGCGTGCAGACAGTGTGGGAACGTTCCGTCGCAGCGACGGCACGTTCCAGCGAAGGCGTGCAGTTCTGGTCCTCGCTGGCGATGACCAGTGCGAGCGTGGCGACGCAGCTCTGCAGCCTGTTGCTGGTCGTGGTCGGTGTGTTCCTCATTCTCGACGGCAAGCTGTCGGTCGGTGCGCTGGTTGCGGCCAATATGTTATCGGGCCGCATTCTCGGTCCCATCGCGGGCATCGCGGCTGTGATGACGCGCGCGACACAGACCATGTCGGCCCTGCGGTCGATCGATCGCCTGATGGCGACGGAGCGCGAACGGCCGCCGGAAAAGATATTCGTGGCCCGCGAGATCACCAAGGGCAGCATCGAATTCCGCAATGTCAGCTTTTCCTATCCGAACAGCCCGGCGAAAGCCCTCGACGGCATCTCTTTCCACGTGAAGCCTGGCGAGAAGATCGGCATCATCGGCCGGGTCGGCTCAGGCAAGACCACGGTGGGCCGTCTGGCGACGGCGTTCTATCCGCCGAGCGAAGGCAGCATCCTGATCGACGGCATCGATATCCGGCAATACGACCCGGCCGACCTGCGCGCCGGCATCGGTTTCGTGCTGCAGGACACCGATCTGTTCTATGGCAAGCTGCGCGACAACATCACGCTGGGCCGTCCCGATGCGACCGATGAGGAAGTGCTCGCGGCTGCACGGCTGTCCGGCGTCGAGACCTTCATCGCCGGTCATCCGCAGGGCTACGATATGATGGTTGCCGAAGGCGGCCGTAGCCTGTCGGGCGGCCAGAAACAGGCGATCGGCCTCGCGCGTGTGCTGATCCGCAAGCCGCGCGTGTTGTTTCTCGACGAACCCACTGCGCATTTCGATGTGCGCAGTGAAGGTGAATTCCTCGATCGCCTCAAGACGCTCGCCAAGGGTGAGATGTCGATCATCGTCTCGACGCATCGCCCGTCGCTACTGTCGCTGGTCGATCGCATTCTCGTGTTCGACAACGGCAAGATCGTCGCCGACGGTCCTGCCGACCAGATCCTGACGCGCTTGCGTCCGCAGCCGCAGGCTCCTCAAGCCGCGGGGAGGCCGGTCAATGTCGCAGTCTGATTTCGCATTTTCGAACGACGTTCGTGCGGCCATGGAAATGCGCACCCCGCGCACGGCGCGGATGTTGTTGATGACCGTCACCGGTCTGCTTGTCGTGTTCCTGCTGTGGGCACACTTCGCCGTGCTCGATGAAGTGAAGCGCGGCAATGGCAAGGTGGTGCCGTCGCGCCAGACCCAGGTGGTGCAATCGCTCGAAGGCGGCATCATCAGCGAATTGCTGATTCAGGAAGGCGCCATCGTCAGAAAGGATCAGCCACTGGCGCGCATCGAGGATACCAACTTCGCGGCGCAGTTTGGCGAAATCCGCGAGCGGCGCGGTGCCATGGCTGCCCGCGTGATCCGACTGGAAGCAGAGACCTTCGGCAAGACCAGCGTCGAGTTTCCGGAAGATCTCACGAAGCTTGCACCGCGTGCGGTTCAGACCGAACGCAGCGTGTTCGACGCCCATATGCGCAAGCTTGCGCAGGACATCGACGTGATTGCCCAGCAGGAATGGCAGAAGAAAAAGGAAATCGACGAGCTCCGTGCGTCGGAAACCCGCTTCTCCGAGACGCTGACGCTGCTGACCCGCGAAACCTTGCTGACGCGCCGGCTCTATGAGCAGAAGGTCGTTCCCGAGATCGAGATGCTGCGGTCCGACCGGCAGGCCACCGACATGCGCGGCCAGCTCGCGGTCGTGCAGGCAACCATGGTCAAGACCGAGGCCGCTGTGAAAGAAGCGCAGTCGCGGCTTTTGAATATCACCACGGCATTTCGTTCCACGGCGGAAGATGATCTCGCGAAATCGCGCGGCGATCTCGCGGTCCTCGACGAGAACATCAAGTCCGCGCAGGATCGCGTTCGGCGCACCGAGCTGCGGTCGCCGGTCTACGGCATCGTTAACAGACTCAACGTCACCACCATCGGTGCGGTCGTTGCACCTGGCGCCAGCGTGATGGAGATCGTGCCGCTTGAGGATACGCTGCTGGTCGAGGGGCGCATTCGTCCGCAGGACATCGCCTTCATCCGTCCGGATCATGAGGCGGTGGTGAAGCTCAGCGCCTACGACTCTTCGGTCTATGGATCGCTTCACGGCCGGGTCGAACGTATCAGCGCCGATACCATCACCGACGAGAAGGGTGACAAGAACGAGCGCGGCGAGACGTTCTACCGCGTCATGGTGCGCACCGAAAAAAACCACCTTGGCACTGCCGAGCAGCCGCTGCCGATCATTCCCGGCATGGTGGCGACAGTGGAAATCCTGACCGGCAAGAAGTCGGTGCTGGATTATCTCGTGAAGCCTGCGCGCATGCTGCGTGACGAGGCGTTTCGCGAACGCTGACAGCGCTACGGAGCATCTCCGCTGCTCCGTATGTTACCTTGCTCCCGGCCCATCAGAGTCAACGAACTCTTAAAACGCAGGCTTCGCTAAAATTCGAGCGAATGCGTTGGTAGGCGATTGAGCGCGTTCAACGACATACCCGCACAGGTTGACGTGTTTTAACCGGCCTGAAGCAGCCCCCGATTTATCCCTGATGCCACAAGATCCGGACGGGGATCGACGCAATGACGTCGGCCGATGCTCCGGACAACGGGGCGTCAGTCATGTTGCGTATCGATCAGGCGCGGGCATTCCCGCGTGCGCTGGGGTTCGTGCTCGCCGGTGTCGTAAGCGTCAGCGCTTGCGATGGAGCATTGGCAAAGTCACGCGCGAAGAAGACGGTGCTTGAGCGCCCCGTGATCGACACGCCGATCGCGGGCATGACCGCGCCGCCGGTTCGGTTCTTCACGATCAACCAGGTGCTGGCCAAGCGTGACAGCGAGAACCGTGCAAAGCCCGGCAATATCGAACTCGCATCCCTGGATACGTCGCAGGGATCAGATGCCAAGGTGATCAGCGATGCGCCGTCTCCGGCCGCGATCCTGCCTGCCACCAGTGAGGAGCCGTTCGGCCTGTTCACGTTCCGCGCGCCTGAAGGGCTGCTGTGGACGAAATGGCGCGGTGTCGAAGCGCGTATGCGCGCCGACTTGAAATCGATCGAGGATTGCAAGGCTGATAGCGAGAACTGCGCTGCCGGTGCGCGCAAGTTTGTCGCCGTCACGCGTTCCGCCGCCGGGTTGGATCTGCGCACACGCATCGAGGCGATCAATCGCGACGTCAACTATGCGATCCGCTATGTCGGCGACTATCAGCAGCACGGCGTCGCCGATCTGTGGAGTTCGCCGCTCGAGACGCTGTCCGCGGGCATCGGCGATTGCGAAGACTATGCGATCGCCAAACTCGCCATGCTCGTCGCAACGGGCGTGCCGGAGGCCGATATCAAGATGATGCTGGTGCGTGACATGGCAGTGCGCCAGGACCATGCGGTGCTGACCGTCCGTGTCGATGGCCGCTGGCTGGTGCTCGACAATCGCTACTCCCGACTGTCGGAAACACGTGATCTGCCGCATTTCATGCCGCTTTTCGCCATCGACCACAAAGGCGTCAGCCTGTTCGCCGCGCCCTATGCCGCCCGTCCGCATCATGAGAGCGAGACCGACATGTTGCCCGCGGCCGAGGTGGACGGCTTCGGCGGTGGCTCTTCCTTGCCGCTGGCGCTCTGAGATAGTTCGACAACACAACGTCGACAATCGGCCTGATATCGACGTTTTATGCGCTTCGCGATCTTGTACTTCCGTGCATCTTGGGCTCTTAATGCGTCAGGGTGAGGTCGACGAGGGGATTGAGATGCGCTTCAAGCACACGCTGTTGGGTTTGTTGGTGGCGGCCGGAATGGCTTCCGGTGCAACTGTCTCGCATGCCGAAGGCCTGCTTCCGGGCGCTGCCTTCTCCGTCGATTGTCAGAATGGGGCGGTCTACAAGCTGACCTCCGGCCGTGTGACCTTTCCGGGTGATATCGTCACCGGCCATCTGTACCTGACCCCGCACAGTGCAATGCCTGTTCGCCTGATCCCGATGGGTGAGGGATATCGCTATGCAGGCCGTGGCGTATGGCTGGATGGCATTCGCGAGCACGCGCTGTTGTATCGGGCCAAGTATAGCCCGGTCGCGTGCGTCGTTACCCGCATCTAGACTTTTATCCTATCAATTATCTCCTGCGATAGCAGTCCTGCGATAGCGAGTTGCGTATCTGCGCAGCTTGCTGATTCACGTCTGTGTCCGGAGAACAAGTCCGCGATCCAGAGATTCGCGGAATGCGCACTGCAAATGGCGACCTTGCCATCTGGCCGTGACACGAATGCGCTTTAAGCAACTGTCCCATTTCGAAATTTGCTCGCGAAGGGCGACCACTACGCGGCGGTTCGCGCCGCTGTCGATATCGGCTCGCGAAAGCAAATTCAGGTGCCCGTCCAATATTGGCGGAGGTGCCTGTGGTTGTGAGCTGATTTCGTTGTTCAGTGCGATATGAGAAGTCATCTTATCAAGTATAAAATAAGTCGTTTTTTCGAATACTTTCTTATTTTTACAATATATACGCCGAGATTTGCGGATTTTTTCGGGCAGTCCCAAAAATAGACTGTCTAGGCAAAGTATTACTATCGAACGATTTAGCTTTATTAATACGTTGTTTCATTTTTGAACTTAACCAATGCAACACAAACGCTTCAAATTTTACAGGTATTCATTGACGTCTATGCGTTCTTAAGAATATTTTAACCCTCGCAGGACTTGGACGTTTTTCGGTCCGATCAGCTTGAGGTTGTAGTCATGAACGCTCCCGTATTGCTCGCGCAGCTCGCCGGTTCCACCACGCAGGCCCCGCCGTCTCCGAAGAACCTGAAGCTCGAGAAGCCGCAAAATGGGCAGGCCATTTCGGTCCATCTCGACGGGAACACCAAGCTCGATTTTGCTGATATCGCGAGCGAGAAACTGACCTTCGTCAAGGTCGGTGAAAAGCTGATCATCCTGTTCGACAATCAGTCGACAGTGACTGTCGATCCGGTGTTCGACTCGATGGGCAAGCCGCTCACCGATCTCGCATTCGACATGGGCTCTGATCGCACGCTGACAGGCGAGCAGTTCGCGCAGACATTTCCGATCACCACCGATCAATCGGTTCTTCCTGCTGCCGGCGGCGCCACGGGCCCGACGGGCGGCGCAAATTTCGGTGATGCGACCGTTGGCGCGCTCGGTGCCTCGGGCGCGCGTCTCGCGCTGCTGACGGGCGAAGACACTGGCGGCGGCTTCGGCACGCTGGACGATGGTACGCCAAATCCATCGCCGATCCCGGGCGGCGTGACGGCTGTGACGCTGAACGAAGATGGTTTCGCGGATGGCAATCTCGGCGGCACCGGCGATTCCGGTGGCACCGCTACGTCGGTCACGGGATCGTTGAACGTTGATTTCGGCACCGATTTTGTGAACCGCAGCTTCGCATTCTCGCTCAATCAACCGACGCTGGCGGGCCTGACCTCGGACGGTCAGACGGTTCAACTTGCATTCACCACCGTGAACGGCCAGCCGGTGATGATCGGCTATGTCGGCGGCGATTTCACCGTGGCTGCCAATCAGGTCTTCACGGTGTCGCTCGACGCCTCGTCGCTGCAGGGCAGCTACACCTTCACGCTGCTGCGCCCGCTCGATCATCCGATCCATGGCACCGAAGATACGATCAATCTCTCGATCAACGTGATCGCCACGGATGGTAGCGGTGACACCGCGCCCGTGACGATCTCGATTGGCATCAATGACGATACGCCGGTTATCGGCACGCCTGCTGATGCCGCGCTTACGGATCCGCTGTCCGGCAATCCGGCGACGCAGACGGGCTCGCTGGGAATCTCCTGGGGTGCCGATCGCTACAACGATCATGTCGATGGCGGCGTATCCGCGACCACCGGCGCAACGGGCGATCGCTCGGTCGTGTTTGCCAACACGCAGGTGACGGCCACCGGCGACGGCGCAACGGCCATCGGTACGCTGACGTCGCATGGCGAGACCGTCCACTATGTGCTGCTCGAAAACGGCACTGTGCTGGTTGCCTATACAGGCGCGACCGCGCCGACCAGCCTCGCCAGCCTGCAGCAGAGCGGCACGCCGAGCGGTGAAGGCGAGGGCGGCGAAGGCGGAATTGCCGGCAATATCGTCTTCGTCGTGACCCTGTCCGACGCCAGCAATAGCGGCAGCTATGTCGTCACCCAGTACCGTTCGTTGGATCACGACAATGGTTCAGCCACGTTCCAGAACATCGATCTGGCCTTCAACTTCACCGCGACGGACAGCGATGGCGATACGGTCAACGGCACGCTGCATGCGGTGATCGCGGATACGGTGCCGGTTGTGACCGGTCCGGCCGATGAAAGCACCGTGAATGAAGGCAACGGCGAAACGCCGCCGAGCGAAGGCGGCGGGGACATGCCCTCCTTGCTGGTTGTCGGCGGTTCTTTTACGCCGAAGGACACGGGCGCCGTATCGCTGCACATCGATTGGCGTTCGGATAATCAGAATCCGACTGCTGCGGGCGGCGCGCATGATCGCTCGGTCACATTTACCGCTGCGACGCAAACCGCTCTCGAGAACCTCGGCCTGACCTCGGATGGCGCGACGATTATCTATACGATTTCTGCCGACGGCACGTTGTTGACGGCGACGACTGCGGCTAGCGAAGGCCATAGCGCGCGTACGATCTTTACCGTGCAGTTGTCCGACAGCGGAAATGGCAGCTACGACTTCACCTTGCTGGACAATCTGGACCATCGGGGCAGCTCCGAAGGCAGCCAGGCGCTGACATTTGGCTTCATTGCGACCGACAGCGATGGCGACTCGACAGTTCCAGCGAACTTCACGGTCAACATTACCGACGATGTGCCGACGGCAGGTGGAATCGAGAGCCAGACGCTGTCCGAGCAGACGCAGAGCGGTGCGACGAACGGTTTTGTGTCGACTTCGCTCGATAGTGTTTCGCTGAATATCAATTGGGGCGCCGACGATGTAAACAACAACGGCGCGTCGATCGACCGCAAGGTCGCTTTCACGGCCGCCGCAGCGCCCTCCGGGCTCACCTCGAATGGTGAGGCCATCACCTATGTGCTGTCGGAAAACGGAACGCTGTTGACTGCCTCGGCGGGTGAACGTGTCGTTTTCACCGTGAAACTGTCTGACGTCGATAGCGGCACCTACACCTTCACGCTGCTGGATAACCTGGACCACGTCGGAGCCAATGGTGCGTCGATCGCGCTCGGCTTCAACTTCACGGCGACGGATGCCGATGGCGACCCGGTTGGTTCGTCCTTCACCGTCAACATCAACGACGACGTGCCGACGACCGGCGCCATTGCTGGCGAAACCCTGGTCGAGAGTACATCAGCCGAGAGCTCCAACGCATTCATCGCGAAGGCCTTGAACGGCATCTCGCTGAATGTTGACTGGAATTCCGATGATGCCAACGCAGGCGGCACGAATGATCGTAGCGTCGCCTTCACCACCAGCGCGGCGCCGTCGGGTCTGACCTCCAACGGCCAGACGATCATCTACACGCTGTCCGACAACGGCATGTTGCTGACAGCGACAGCGGGCGCACGCACGGTGTTCACCGTGCAGCTCTCGGATACCGGCAACGGTACCTATACGTTCAATCTGCTCGACAACCTGGACCACGCCGGCGCGAATGGCGCCAGCCTGCCGCTGACATTCTCGTTCACGGCGACTGATAGCGATGGCGATACCACGTCGCCTGCATCCTTTACGGTCAATGTCACCGACGACTCGCCGAGCATCGGTACCACGGATGTCCTGACTCTCGTCGAGAGCACCAGTCCGTCGTCGTCAAACGCGTTCATCTCCGCGACCGCAACCGGCTCACTCGCCGTGGACTGGAATTCGGATGACAACAACCAGGTGTCAGGACCAGGGGCGAGCGATCGTTCGGTGGCCTTCACCGCCGCGACGCTGACGAGCCTGAACGCGCTGCATCTGACATCAAACGGGACGGCGCTGACCTACAGCTTCTCGGACAATGGCCAGTTGCTGACGGCCAAGGCAGGTGGAACGACGGTCTTCACCGTTCAGCTGTCCGATACGGCCAATGGTACCTATACGTTCAAGCTTCTCGACAATCTCGATCATGCCTCAGGCAATGACAAGAATGACCTGGCGCTCACCTTCGGCTTCACGGCGACTGACAGCGATGGCGACACGACGGCGCCCGCCAACTTCACTGTGCATGTGACCGACGACGTGCCGGTGGCAGGCGTGGGCGACACGCGCGGCGTGGACGAGGACGATCTCTTGAGCGGGACGTCACCGAACTTCTTCGACCTGCAGGTCGGCGGCCGGCTGAACATCGACTGGAACTCTGACGATCACGATGGTGGGAACGTCGCCAATCGTTCGGTGTCGTTCGAGCACACGACGGCTGCAGACAATGTCGCGGTGCGCGATGCCAATAATAATCTGGTGAACCTGACGTCCGACGGAGCGACCGTCCACTATGCTATTATTGGCGAGGATCTCGTCGCCTATACCGGAAATAACCCGTTCTTCAACCGTGTGTTCGTCGTCTCTCTCGACGATGACAACACCGGCTCGTACACGTTCACGCTGCTCGGACATGTCGATCATCCGACCGCCGATGGCCAGAACACGCTGACCTTTACGTTCGACTATACGGCCACCGATTCGGACGGAGACAAGAGCAGCAGCGTATTCAGCGTTACGGTCAAGGATGATGTGCCGACGATCGGTAACACGGAGTCCGAATCCGTTCGTGAAGACAGTCTGCCGACCACGTTCTATGACACGACATTCCCGGACGCGCCGAACTCGACCGTTCAGCTCGGTGATCTCAACATCAACTGGGGCGCAGATAACAATAATTCGGGCGCAACAAACAACCGTTCGGTCGTCTTCACGACCGCAGCCGGGGCCACGGGTCTGACGTCGGACGGCACCGCGATCGTCTATTCGATCTCGGCGGACGGAACGGTGCTGACTGCCAAGGCTGGCGTTCGCACGGTGTTCACCGTCGAACTGTCCGATAGTGGTGATGGCAGCTACAAGTTCACGCTGTTTGACAATATCGATCACGCTGCGTCGGGGCAGAATGATGACAGCCGGACTCTGTCTTTTGGCATCAAGGCCACCGATTCCGACGGCGACTCCGCGACGGCCGATTTCGCGGTCTCCATCGTGGATGACGCGCCTGAGGCACATACCGGCGATGGCCGGACCATCAATGAAAATGATCTCTCGAATGGCACATCGCCGAGTGCGTCCGGTCTGACCGCTACCGGTGATCTCAACATCTCCTGGGGCGCGGATGACGCGAATCCGTCCGCCGGAGGCGGGCTCGGCGATCGCGCTGTGGGCTTCCGCTTCAACTCGGCGGCGGACAACGTCGATGCAGAGAACAGCAATGGCCAGAACCTGACACTCCGCTCGGATGGCCAGACGGTTCAATACGCATTCGACGGTCAGAAGCTGGTCGGCTATATCGGCGCCAACCTGGCAAGCGGCACGCGCATTTTCGAAGTGACGCTCAGCGATGCCAATGATGGCTCCTACACCTTCAAGCTGCTCGGTAACCTCGATCATCCTACCGGGAGCGGCACCAATCTGGTTAACCTGACCTTCGGCTACACCGCGACTGACGGTGACGGCGATACCAGCAGCAGCAACTTTACCGTGACGATCCGCGACGACGTGCCGGAAATCGGCGCGCCGGTTGCTTCGACGTTGACCGAAGATACGACCATTGTGGGCGGGGGCGAGGAATTCGTGCCCCAGACTGCGTTGAACAAGTCGCTGAACATCAATTGGGGCGCGGACGACAACAACAGCGGCACTGCAAACCGTTCGGTCGCGTTCTCGTCATCCATCGACTCCGGCGACAGCGTGCACACCACGGGCTCCGGAAGTCCCGTGCTCAAGTCAGACGGTGTGACCGTGCAGTTCCTGCGGATCTCCGATACGGAGATCTGGGGCATGGCCAACGACAACGGCGGCTCGCTGACGATCAACGATCGCAAGGTGTTCCACATCACGCTGTCCGATACGGGCAACGGTACCTACACCTTCGAGCTGCTGGATAATCTGGATCACGTCGGATCTGGCCAGGGCAGTGCACTGTCGCTGCAGCTTGGCTTCGTCGCCACGGATGCGGACGGTGACACCGACAGCAGCAGCTTCACGGTTACGATCAGCGATGATAACGGCCGGCCGTTTATCGGAACGGCGCAGGCGGTTTCGGTCGATGAGGACGGTCTGACGGGCGGCAACACGCAGCCTGCCACCGGAGATCTCGCCGGTGCCGCAACGTCAGCGATGGGATCGCTTGCTATCTCTTGGGGAGCTGACAACAACAATTCCGGGGCGGCCGATCGCTCGGTTGCGTTCTCTGGCATCAGCGATGGCCAGAATGCGATGTCCAATGTCGGCCCTCTGACCGTCGATGGGGCGCAGGTCAAACTGTGGGTCGTCGGTAATACGGTTTATGGCTACACCGGCAGCAACCCGATGAATGGCTCGACGCCGCCATCGGCTGGCAGCCAGGTGTTCACGGTCTCGCTCAGCGATCTATCCTCGGGCAACTATACCTTCAACCTGCTGAAGCATCTCGATCACCCGGCAGGTAACAACGAGAACGATATCACCCTCAGCTTCGGCTATCAGGCCACGGACGCCGATGGCGATGTCACAGCGGCATCGACATTCACCGTCACGGTCAATGACGATTCGCCAGTTACGACAGGAGCGGTAACCGCGGCGACGGTGCTGGACGACGATGCGTTTGCCGGCGGCAATGCCAGCGGCACCGGCGATGTCACCAATGCCACCTCGGCAACGGGCGCAGCCGGTGCGCTGTTCTCGGCAGGCGCGGACGGGTTCAAGAGCGTCACGCTGGGTTCGATTACGGCGTTCAGTGCGATCTACAAGGATGCCAACGGCGTCGCTCACCAGGAATCCGTCACGTGGGGATCGGCAAGTGTATCGGGTGGCGTGACCACCTGGACCGCGATCGGTGCCGTCAGTGGTGCCACTGTGGCAACGTTGGCGATCGGCGCAAACGGCTCTTACACCTTCACTACCTCCAGACCATTGGTGCATTCGACGGCTGGAGCCAATGAAGAAAACCTGTCGCTGACCTTCAACTACACTGTGACCGATGCCGATAATGACCCGGCCACGGGTTCGCTGACGGTTAACGTCAATGACGATACGCCGGTATCCCAGGGCACCGTGACGGCCGCGACGACGCTCGATGACGAAGCGCAGACGGTCTTTACGCCGACCAACGCCGGAGGTGCGTCTGGCGATGTGAGCACGGACACCAACACCACGTCGGGAGCCGCCAGCAGCCTGTTCACCGCCGGTGCTGATGGCTTCAAATCGGTCGCAATGACATCTGCGACCTTCGGCGTCGTCTACAGGGATGCCAACGGCTTCGCTCTGACCGAGACCGCGACCTGGGGCTCGCCCGTGGTGGGCGCCAATGGCGCTACCACCTGGACGGCGACCAGCAACCACTACGGCTCTGCCGCGGTTCTGGTCATTGGTGTGAACGGTTCGTACACGCTGACCGTGAACGCGCCGATCGCGCATGCAACGCCCGGAACGGCGGAAGAGAACAAGGCGCTGACCTTCAACTTCACGGTCACCGACGGCGACGGCGACACCGCCACCGGTTCACTGACGGTCAACGTCAATGACGACACACCGGTGTCGAAGGGCATCGTGACGGCCGCGACGACGCTGGACGACGAAGCGCAGACGGTGTTCCCCGCCAACGCCGGAGGTGTGTCTGGCGACGTGAGCCCGGATACCAATACGGCCACCGGAGTCGCCGGCAGCCTGTTCACCGCCGGCGCCGATGGTGTGAAATCGGTGGCGATGACGTCGGCAACCTTCGGCGTCATCTACAAGGACGCCAACGGCTTTGCACAGGCCGAGACCGCGACCTGGGGCTCGCCCGTGGTGGGCGCCAATGGCGCCACGACCTGGACGGCAACCAGCGCGCATTACGGCTCCGCCGCCGTTCTGGTCATTGGTGCGAACGGTTCGTACACGCTGACCGTGAACGCGCCGATCGCGCATGCAATTTCCGGAACGACCGAAGAGAACAAGGCGCTGACCTTCAACATCACCGTCAGCGACGGCGATGGCGATACGGCGACCGGTTCGCTGACCGTCAATATCAACGATGACACCGTCGTCCTCGGGACCGCCGTGGCGGGCTTCGTCGATGAAGGCAATCTGGCCGGCGGCAACAAGGACGACGGTCATCCGGGCGATCTGACGATTGCTCAGGGCGACAACGGCACGCGCACCACGTCCGGCTCGCTGGCGATTGCGTTCGGCGCAGACGGCAAGGCGGCCACCGTTACGGGCGGCACGTCGACGCAGACATTTACGTTCAGCGGCAACAACAACCTGACTGCCGATCTGATCGTCACCCAGGGCACGGTCAATCATCCATCTGCCTCGGGGATCGTGTTCGGCGGCATCAACAATCCGATTATCATCAATGCCAATGACAGCTTGCCGTTCAAGCTGGATGCGATCGACCTGGGACTGTCGGGTGCTCAAACGACACCGACCGTCATTCTGAAGGGCTACGATTCCAACAACAATCTCGTCGCAACCTACACGTTGAGCGTGGCCAATGTCGCATCGCTTGTGTCGGGCACGCCCACGCATTTCAATGCCGCGGGTACACCGTTCGCGAATGTCCTGATCGACAGGCTCGAGATTTATACCGGTAACGGCTTCAGCGGTTACGTGATGGCCGACAACCTGGTCGTCACGCAAAATACCAGCAGCGGCCCGATCGTGGTCGATGCCGCCGTCACCTTCACCGACCATTCGAACGGTCTGGCCAACCTCGTTGTCAAGGATGTCAATGGCAACGACGTTACCGCTTCGCTGACGTCGAATGGCGCGGCTGTTCACTATGCGATGATCGATGCCGTGACGTTGATCGGCTACACGGGCGCAACCGCGCCGACATCGCTCAGCGATGCCAGGGTGGTATTCTCGGCTGTTCTTTCGAGCGCCGCGGCAAACGGCTCCTACACGTTCACTCAGAATGCAAACCTCGATCATCCGATCGCGGGTCAGGACGACGATCTCGTCTTCACGTTCAATTTCACCGCCAAGGATGGTGACGGCGACAAGGCGAATGGACACTTCACGGTCACCGTCGATGACGACGCTCCGACCGCGACTGCTGCCGTGCTTACGGGAGCGGTCTATGAAAGCGAACTGAGCACCGCTACCGGCGATCTGTCGACCGGCACGCAGGCCGGAAACGCCGATAACAAGAATGGTGATGCAGGTACCGACGATTCGATCCTCGTCGGGAATCTGTCGTCACTGGTTTCAATGGGAGCGGATTCGCCCGGTACCTTTGTGGTGGAGACCACGGGCCTGTCGGCGTCACTGACTTCACTGACTTCGGGCGGTGTTGCGCTGACCTATACGGTCGTCGGAAACACGCTCATCGCTTGGGCTGGTTCGAACCAGATCTTCACCTTCGCGGTCAATGCCTCGACCGGCGCTTATACGTTCACGCTCAAGGGGCAAATTGATCACGTTGCGAATTACGTGATCGACAATGCCTCGATTCCGGTCGCAGCGATCGACCAGCCGGGCGAAATCTATGCGGTTGCGGCGATCAACGGCAATCCTCGTGCTTTTGAAGGCCGCCTGCCAGACGGCGATGTCATCATCAGCATCACGAACAGCGGAAACACGGCGGTTAACTGGGTCCTGGATAACACGTCCGGCGGCACCGATTATCCGCTGTCGATCGCTGCGAACACCACGATCTTTATCAACGTTGGACAAATCTCGACGCCGCCCAACGTGCACTTCGAGTTGACCGGACCGGGTGCCCCGAACGGGCAGACGACGGTAAATTCGGGTCATCAGGACATCGCCGTTACCGGCGGAACAGATACGCTTGCGCTCGATCTTTCTTCGGCGGTTACCGTTCGCGATGGCGACGGCGATACCGTTGCATTGCACGATCAGCTCATCGTGACCGTGACCGACGATGCTCCCGTCCTGGCTGGTGCTGCGGCGACTGTGACAGTCGACGAGACCAGCACGCCCCTGGCGCAGGTGGCCTATGGCAGCCTGAAGATCACGATCGGCGGTGACAAGGTCGGCGCGCATCTCGACTTTGCGACCGACAGCAATGGCCAGCCTGTGCATCCGGCCGGTCTGACATCGGACGGCGTGGCGCTCGACTACGTGCTGCGGACCACCCAGTATGGCGAGAAGCAGCTCGTCGCCTTCAAGCATGGCGACACGGTCGATAATCCGGTCTTCATCGCGGCGCTCAGCTCGCCCTCGAACCCGACCTATATCTTCACGCTGTTCCAGAACCTCGATCACGCGGCGAATTCGAACACGCTCGATCTCGGCTTCACGGTGCGCGCGACCGACGGGGACGGCGACTATGTGGATCAGGCGATCCACATCAACGTGACGGATTCGGTCCCGACCATTCCGGCGACGACAGTTCAGCGCGCAGGCGTACAGGACGATGCGCTGATCAACGGCAATCCTGAGCCCGGCGATACGGCAACGGCGTCGGGTACGTTGAGCCACAACTTCGGTGCGGACAGCAACGGTCATCTGTCGTGGGTCAGCGCGACGCTGCCGACCGGTGGATATACCAGCGTTATCAACGGCAACGTTTTTGAGGTCTATCAACTGCAGAACAACGTGAACGTGAAGGTCTTCACGGTCACTCTCAATCCGACCACCGGCGAATATCAGGTGGAGCAGTTCGCGGCCATCCATCATCCGGATGGCGCCGGCGAACTCGGTGAAGGATTCAATCTTAGCTATCGCGTCACCGATGGTGACGGCGACTATGTGGAGAGCTATCTGCGCGTCGTTGTCGGCGATGACGTGCCGGTGATCATCGGCAACGCGACGCAGGCCAACCTGCTCACCAACGGCGATTTCTCGGGCGGCAGCTCCTGGCATGACGCCTCGTACGGTGATTGGGCGACGGGCGCTACCGGTTGGAAGATCACCGGTACGGAAGCCGGCCAGACCGGTGTTCAGCTCGAGCGCGTCCCAAGCGGCTATTTCGGGGTTGTGACGTCGAATGGCGAACCGATGGTTGACCTCGGTGCATCGCCGGGCAACATCGCAGTCTCCCAGACCCTCAACGGTCTGACGGCCGGCCAGCACTATACGCTGAGCTTCGAGATCGGCACGTACGATCCGTCGTCCTCGGGACTCCAGGTCTATTGGAACGGGCAGCTCTTTGGCACCTATGCGCCGGGCTCGACCATGGCCATCCAGACGCTCGACCTCATTGCGGCCGGTGGTGCGAACACCGTCACCTTCAAGGAGGTTGGTTACGCGGGCGACAACACCGGCACCTATCTCGCGAATGTCAGCCTGGTTCAGGCGTCGTCGACGTCACTGCCGCTCTTCCACGCGGATATCGGCGAGGATGGCTCGTCCGTCGTGTCGCTGGTCAGCGGGACCAACTACCGCTTCGGTGCCGATGGCCCGGGCTCTGTGGCATTCGACACTGCACACGCCACCATTTCCACCCCGACCGGTACCACGCTCGGCGTGCCGTCGATCTCCTACGATCCGGTCACGGGCAAGGTGACGGTCAATCCGGGCTGGGGCTTCAACGGCCTGAGCGAAGGTGAGATCGCAACCCTGTCGGTGCCATTCACCGCCACGGACGCGGATGGCGACAGCAAGTCCGGGGTCTATCAGTTCACGATTCACGGCACCAATGACGCTGTTGGGACCTCGATAGGTTTTCCCGACACCGGAACGATGACCGAATATGCGGAAACCGATCCGCAAGCAGGATCGACGGCAGATCGCACGCGCTTTAACGACAGCTCCTCGGGCGGCGGCTACAACGGCGGCGGCTTCTGGATCTATGACGATCAGGGCAACACCCATACGCTGACCGTGACGCCTCAGGGTGCGGGCTATATCGGATACGTGACTGCAGTGGTCGCGGAAGAGACGTTGAATGACGGCAATGGCTTCGTCGATTGGCAGTATCACGTCACCGATGCACAGCTGAATTTCCTTGGCGCTGGAGAGACCAAGCAAGAGGTCTTCCGCATCCTCGTCAGCGACGGGCACGGTTCGTCGGCCTATCGCGACATCACGGTCACGTTGGTCGGCAGCAACGACAAGCCGGTGATCTCGATTGACGGCGGCGACAGCGATCATGTGTTCCTGACCGAAACCAATGCCGGGCTGACCGCCAACGGCACACTGAGCGTGACGGACGTCGATCTCTCCGACACGGTCACCGCGAACGTGTTGTCGGTGACAGCATCGGGCTCTGGAATTGAATCGCACTTCACCAATGCGCAATTGCTGGCCTTCATGACGGTTGCAACCGGTGACGTGACCCCGGCTGGCAGCGCCACCGGCGATTTTGCATGGGCCTTCAATTCGCAGGGCCAGGCGTTCGATTTCCTGCCCAATGGCTGGGAATCCGTCCTCAGCTACACGATCCAGGTTTCCGACGGCCACGGCGGCACGGATACTCATGTGGTCGAGATCAAACTGCATGGCACCAACGACGCGCCGGTGGTCGATCTGAACGGCGCTGCGACGGCAGGCAACGATGTCGTTGTCACCGCTGTCGAGCAATACCCGCAATGGATCCTGAACGATGCGATCCTCACCGACGTCGATTCCACGACGATGCATTCGATGAAGGTCACATTGACAACGCAGCCGGATGGGCTCGGTGTCGAGGGTCTGTCGTTCAATACGAGCGCGACGAACGCTCTGACGGCGGCCGGCCTGACCTATGGCTATGACGCGACCACCGGCGTTCTCACCGTGATCGGCGATGCGTCCAACGCCGTCTACCAGACCATCATGCGCGGTGTTGTCTATCAGTACACCGGCGATGCCCCGAGCACGGGCGACCGCACTGTGACCGTGGTTGTCAATGACGGTCTAGATAACAGCATCACGCACACGGCAACGGTGCATGTACTGCCCATGAACGATGCGCCGTCGCTGGCGGGTCCGCTGTCGGCAACCGTGACTGAAGGTGGCATCCACACCCTCACGGCCGCCGAACTCGGCTACACCGATCCGGACAATATCGACTCTGGTGTCGTGTTCCATGTGTCGGGCGTTCAGCACGGCACCATCACGAATGGCGGCGCACCTGCGACGTCGTTCACGGCCGCCGAGCTTGCCCAAGGGTTGATCGCTTTCACCCATGATGGTTCCGACGGCTCGCCGACGACCTTCCAGGTCTATGTGGAAGACGGCAACCAGGACGGCTCGACGCCGCTCCCCGGCACCTTCACGTTCACCGTGAACGGCGTGAACGACGCGCCGGTCAACACCTTGCCAGCCGGTCCGCTCACGGTCGCCGAGGATACCCCGCTTGCCATCACCGGCCTGTCGATCAGCGATAGCGATGCTGGTACGTCGTCGGTGACGACGACCCTGTCGGTCACCAGCGGTATGCTCACGGTGCTGGGTGGCTCAGGTGTCACCGTGGCCGGCAATGGCTCGGCTACGGTCACGCTCACAGGCAGCCAGGCCGATATCAACGCCGCACTGGCCCTGGCCAACGGCGTCGTCTATCAGGACGCGCTCAACCACAACGGCGGGGTTGATCTGACGGTCACCACGTCCGATCTCGGCCATTCCGGTTCAGGCGGCGTCCTGACCGATACCGATACGATTCACATCAACGTCACCCCTGTGAACGATGCGCCGGTGACAGTGAATGACGTTTACACCATCACTGAAGATCAGGTCCTGACGGGCGTCAACGTTCTGGCGAACGACAGCGATCCCGAGGGCAGTACCCTCCAGAGGGTCGGCAATCTCGGTGGCTTCTTGGGGCCGTTTGCATCGGGGAGTCTGACGCAAAGCGGTGATCTGACCGTAATGCCCACCGTGAACGGCAGCGGCATCGTGGTCCTGACCTATCAGGCATCAGACGGAACCGTTTCGACCCAGGGTACCATCACGGTCAATGTTCGCCCCGTCGCCGACGCGGCAGTGCTGACGGCCTCGGGCGGCAACGAAGACAACGCCTTTGCCATCCACATTGCCTTGGGCGATACTGACGGTTCGGAGAAGGCTACCCATATCGAACTCAGCGGCTATCCCGCCGGGACGACCTTCAATCAGGGTTCGCTGCAGGGCGCTGTCTGGGTCATCGACAATCCTGCCGGGATCGACCTCGCGCACCTCACCGCAACGACACCCACCAATTACAACGGTACGTTCAACCTCGGTGTTAGTGTGACGGTCGTCGATCACGCCACGCTCACCACCGGTCTCGCAACCGATACCGCGACTTCGACGGGGTCGTTGACGGTGACCGTCAATGCGGTGAACGATGCGCCGGTGATCACGTCGGGCGCGACGGCAAGCGAGGCCGAGAACACGGCGATCTCCAATGTCGTCTACCAGATTGTCGCGAACGATCCTGACGCGGGCACAACACTGACCTATTCGCTCACCGGCGACGATGCCGGCAAGTTCGACGTGTCGTCGACCGGCGCGGTGACCTTCAAGGTGTCGCCGGACTTCGAGGCGCCGACCGACACGGGCACCAACAACACCTACGACATCATCGTACATGCCAATGACGGTACGCTCGACACCACCAAGGCGGTGGCTATCACGGTGACCAACGTCAACGAAGCGCCGGCAATCACGTCGGGCGCGACGGCAAGCGAGGCCGAGAACACGGCGATCTCCAACGTCGTCTACCAGATTGCCGCGAACGATCCTGATGCGGGCACAACACTGACCTATTCGCTCAGCGGCGACGATGCCGGCAAGTTCGACGTGTCGTCGATCGGTGCGGTGACCTTCAAGGTGTCACCGAACTTCGAGGCGCCAACCGACACGGGCACCAACAACACCTACGACATCATCGTGCATGCCAACGATGGCACCAACGACATCAGCAAGGCGGTGGCGATCTCGGTGACGGACGTTGTTGAAAATCACAACCCGGTATTCGCAGCAGCCGCTGCGACCGGTTCGGTCACCGAGGATGCGTCGCTCAGCAACGCGCCCGTCGAACTGATCACGAACGGCGGATTCCAGAATTCCTATATCCAGGATGGATCTGCCCGTCCTTCCGGCTGGTCGTATACCGGCGCGGTCTTCGACGACTACTCCGGAAGGCTCGACAATTCGTCCGGGATGCTCAATTCGAATACCGACCCGGCCATCAATTCGATGCAGCAGACCGTTTCGACGGTTGTCGGCCAGACCTACACGCTGACCTTCTACATGCAGGATTTTTACACTGTAACGAATCAATACGACTGGAACACCCATTCGTATGTGCCGGCGATCTTCGACGTCACGACGGGATCTCAAACCCAGGCCATCAACTATACGCTTAACTATTCGTCGAACGGTCCCTACACCCAATACACGGTTCAGTTCGTTGCCACCGACGCGAATACCGTCATCAAGTTCTGGTCTCCGGATCAGCCTTATGGCTCGTTCCACATCGACGACGTGTCGGTGAAGGCGGTGACGACGGGGACGCCGGGCGTCGAAACTGCGACAGGTTCGATCGCTTTCACTGACGCAGATGCGACGGACACGCATTCCGTCTCAGTCACAACGCCGGTCGGGAGCAATTATTACGGCACATTTGCCGCAACGCCGGATGATGTGAATCACAACGTCAACTGGACCTTCAGCGTCAACGACAGCGCGATCCAGTCGCTGGGCGCCAACGATCACATCGACCAGACCTATACGCTCACGATCAACGATGGCCACGGCGGAACCGATACCAAGACGGTGACGGTCACTGTCAACGGCGCCAACGACGCGGCGTCGATCTCCGGAACTGCAATAGGAACAGTGAAGGAAGACGGGACGCTGACTGCCGGGGGCACCATCGCAGTCTCCGACGTCGACACCGGCGAGAACCATTTCCAGACACCGGGAACGCTAACCGGAACCTATGGGACGTTCACCTTCGATGCGAATACGGGGGCATGGGGCTACACGCTCAACAATGCCGCTTCGAATGTCCAGGCGCTCAACACGAGCGACACGGTGCACGACCAACTGATCGTCAAATCGGTGGATGGCACGGCCACCCAGACGATTGATGTCACGATCAACGGCACCGACGAGCCTGCGCCGCCGGCGCCGCTGACGGTCAACGACACGTCGGATGCGTCCGGACGCTATGCGCTGGCGGCAGACGATGAATTGCCGCCGCATGTCATCAGTCTGAATGCGTCGTCGTTGTTCTCCGGCGGCACGGGCACGGTGACATATAGCTATCAGTTGGTGAGCAATCCCGCATCCACCAGCTGGCTCACGATCACCGCCGGCGGGCAGATTTCCGGCAATCCCGATACCTCGAATGCGGGCAACTACATCTACAAGGTGACGGCGACGGACAGCGCCGGATCGGTCTCGACCTACATCGCCCTGACCGTCCTGCCTAACCTCAGTTACAATGTCGAAGTTGTTTCTAACGACGCGACCGCTGGTAATCTGTATTGGCCTAACCATAGCGGCGCATATAACGACGTTGTCACCTTCACCGGTGCGAATCCGAACGTCGAGGCCAATGCTGCTTGGGGAATCGACGTGATGCTCGGCCAGTCCGGCATAAACCGGATGAATGGCGGCGATGGAGACGATGCTCTCTATGGCATGGCCGGCAACGACATCCTTGCCGGCGGCAATGGCAATGATTTCATCGACGGCGGCGCGGGCAACGACACCATCGCCGGTGGTGCCGGCAATGACACTTTGGTCGGCGGTTCGGGCGACGACACGTTCAATTATGTCATCGGCGATGGCACCGACATTGTCGGCGGTGGCTTGGGCACGGATACGCTGGCGATCACCGGCACCAGCGGGGATGACACGCTCACCATCACCGTTTCTGGTGGAGTCATCACGACATTCAATTCCAGCACACTCACTGGCGTTGAGATCGTGACGGCTGATCTTGGCAGTCATGGTTCGGCGGGTGATGTTCTGAGCTATGCAGGAACGACCGAGGGTGTTGCGGTCAACCTGGCTTTGGGAACTGCTACCGGCTTTATCTCGGTTGCTAATATCGAAAATGTCACCGGCGGTTCCGGCGATGACACACTGATTGGCAACAGTGGTGCCAATGCGCTCATCGGCGGCATCGGCAACGACGTGCTGACAGGTGGCGCAGGCAGCGACTCGCTGAATGGCGGCACAGGCAATGATACGTTCGTGTTCAATGCGGTTGCAGGAACGTCAACTGACTCTGGACGTGTGAACAATGGCAGTAACGATACGGGACAGGATACGATCGTCGGTTTCTCTGCCTCCGACGATACGATCAAGATCATTGCGACCAATGTTTCCAGCTTTGTCCACGGCACCAACACTGCCGTCGATCCGTCCGGTTTCAGCAACACGACCGCTGTTGTTGACCTCGGTAGCGGCGACGCTGGCGATGTGGTCATCACCTTCAGCGGCGGCACGCCAACCGAAAGCAATTTCGAGGCACGACTTCAGTACGACCTGACGGGAACGAGCGGCAACGACACTCTGACGGGCGGTGCCTTGAACGATCTCCTGTCTGGCGGTGCTGGCGGCGACACGCTTAACGGTGGAATTGGCAATGACACACTAACCGGCGGTATAGGAAATGATACGCTTACTGGCGGTTTGGGGGCCGACCGTTTTGTCTTCGCTGAAGCTGGCAGTAGCAACCGAGATACCATCCTCGACTTCAGCAATTCGCAGGGCGATGTTCTCGACTTCTCGGCCTTGCTCGGGGCAGGAACCGGTGCAGCGGCCAACGGCTCCAATATCAACGATTATGTCAAGCTGACGCAGAGTGGCTCGAACATCCTGGTTCAGGTCGATGTCAACGGCGCGACGGGCGGTGCTCAGTGGGCCGATGTCGCAACGTTGCAGGGTTACGGCACCAGCAACGCCGACATCGTCAAGATCGCGTTCCAGAATATCGATCACCAGATGTCGGCTTAACTCTCGCCGTGGCCGGCTCTGCCAGCTGCGGTCCAAAAAATACAAAAGCCCCCGATTGTCGGGGACTTTTCTTTTGGGATCGTGCGGCCCAGCTTGTCGGGTCTGCTAGATCTTCTGCCCCGCCGGCGCCTTCGGCCCCGCGGGCGCTCCGCCGCCACTCCCGCCCACATCGATCCTGATCCGCTGCACCTCCGTGCGCCCGGCCGGATACTTCACCTCGATGGTCACTTCGTCACTGCCGACGAAGTCCGCCTTTGATTGATAGAAGGCGATGAACCCGGGCACTTCGAGCGCGAGGCACTGCTTGTAGTTGGTGGCGCTCACCTTGCCGCGTTTGATGCTGACAGTGCCGTTGATTGGCGGCGTGACCATGCGCAAAGCGGGCAGGGTGCCCGAGGTGCAGTCGGGCTGAACGTTGAGATAAACGCCGACCTGGAAGTTGCGCGCAGTCGGCCCCTTGGCGGTCCGCTCGACGACAGACGGTGTCGCGGCAGGCGGCATGGGCGAGGGCGTCTGCGCCCAAAGGGCGGTTCCGGCACCGGTTCCCGCCAGAGTGCTTATGACGAGACTCAGTGCGACAACCGGCTTGCGAAACATGGAATTTCTCTCGATTGGCAGGTGATAACAGCGCGGCGCGACATCCCAAGGATGCAGCAAAAGTGCTGTCATATCAATGGATCGCAGGTCCATGGGCTGGATCGATGAGGGGCGTTTGGTCGGTCTCACGACTTGGTGTAATTCTTTGAATCAAAACGTGTTTGGGTAGCTCCGCGGGGCAATCGCCACATCTGTGGCGGGCATGCTAGGAGAACCCACGGCGCCAGTATGGTGAATCGCCGCGCCGGCCCTTAAGAATTCTGAGGTTTGTTGAATGGTGTCGAAAGAAACTTCCGCAGCGAAGGATGCGGTGCACACGCTGCGTGTCGGCGTCGTGGGCGCAGGTGTCATGGGCACCAATCATGGCCGCGTGCTGGCCGGGCTGCCGGGCATCGAAATGGTCGGCATCGTCGATCCCATGCTCGAACATCGCACCCGCGCCGAGAAACTGATCGGCTGCAAGACCTTTGCCGATCTGGACGCAATGCTGGCCGCTGGCGTTGATGCCGTGACCATCGCAGCGCCCACTCACTTGCATCACGAAGTCGCGCTGGCCTGCATCGCCAAGGGCATTCACGTGCTCGTCGAGAAGCCGATTGCGTCCACCGTGGAAGAGGGACGCGAGATCGTCGATGCCGCGCAAAAGGCTGGCGTGACTCTGATGATTGGCCATGTCGAGCGTTTCAACCCCGCCGTCGCCACCATCAAGAAGGCGATCGAGGGCGAGGACATTCTGTCGATCGGCATCACGCGCGTCGGCCCGTTCCCGCCGCGCATGTCCAATGTCGGCGTTGTCATTGACCTCGCTGTGCATGACATCGACCTGATCCGCTGGTTCACCGAGAGTGACATCGTCGAGGTGCAGCCGCAGCTGGCCTCAGCCGTCGCCGAGCGCGAAGACATCGCGCTGCTGCAGTTCCGCACGGCATCCGGCGTGCTGGCCCATATCAACACCAACTGGTTGACGCCGTTCAAGGCGCGCACCGTCACGGTCGCGACACGCGGCAAATATGTGATGGGCGATCTGCTGACCCGGCAGGTCACCGAATGTTTCGGTTTCAAGACCGATGGCAGCTATTCGATGCGTCATCTGCCGGTCGGGCAGGACGAGCCGCTGCGCGCGGAATTGATGGCGTTTCTCGATGCCGTGCGCACCGGCGGCGTGCCGGCGGTGACCGGCGAGGAGGGCGTCGCCTCCCTCGAAATCGCGATCCAATGCCTGGAAGCGCCGAAGAAGCGCGCGGCTACCGCGACGCGTCCGGCGCCCCGCAAGGTGGTTGGCTGACGCAAGCGCGACCCGGCGCAAGCATGCGCCGGTTTCCAGTATTCAGACTTCAAGACGACATTCTGCAGGCCAGGCATCATGAACCAGCACACCCGTATCGACCCCGTTCCCTTCATCGATCTCAATGCACAGCGTCAGCGGCTCGGCACATCGATCGACGAGGCGGTCACCCGCGTGCTCAATCACTGCCAGTTCATCAATGGTCCGGAAGTCGCCAAGCTCGAAGCAGAACTCGCCAAATATTGCGGCGCCAAGCATGTGATCAGCTGCGCGAGCGGCACCGACGCGCTGATGATGGTGCTGATGGCTAAGAAGATCGGCCCGGGCGATGCCGTGCTGTGCCCGTCCTTCACCTTCTGCGCCACCGGCGAGGCCGTGGCACTGGTCGGCGCGTCGCCCGTATTCGTCGAAGTCGATGAAGTCACTTTCAACATCAGCCCTGAGTCCGTGAAGCGTGGCATTGCCACCGCCAAAAAGGCCGGCCTCAAGCCTCGGGCGATCATTCCGGTCGATCTGTTCGGCCAGCCGGCCGATCTCGATGCGATCAATGCCATCGCCGAGGCCGAAGGCCTATTCGTGCTGGAAGACGCCGCGCAGGCCTTCGGCGCGACCTACAAGGGCAAGCGCATCGGCACCTCGGCGCTGGCCACCACCACCAGCTTCTTCCCGGCCAAGCCGCTCGGCTGTTTCGGCGACGGCGGCGCGATCTTCACCGATGACGACCAGCTCGCCGAGGACCTGCGCAGCATCCGCATCCACGGCCAGGGGTCCGACAAATACGACAATGTCCGGTTGGGGATCACCGGCCGCCTCGACACCATCCAGGCCGCGGTGCTGCTGGAAAAGCTGAAGATCTTCGACGACGAAATCGCCGCCCGCAACAAAGTAGCCGACCGCTACGCCCGCAGCCTCGGCAACCTCGTCACGGTGCCGCGTGTCGCCGAAGGCAATACGTCGATCTGGGCCTGCTACGTGATCCGCCTGCCGAAGGGCACGGACCGCGACGCCTTTGCCAATGCGCTGAAGGCGCAGGGCGTGCCGACCGCGATCTATTACGCGAAGTCGATGCATATGCAGACGGCCTATAGGGACTATCCTGTCGTCGATGGTGGCCTGCCGGTCTGCGAGGCGCTGTCGGCCGACGTCATCAGCTTGCCGGTTCATGCCTATCTCGACGAGGCCACCCAGGATCGTGTCATCCAGGCTGTGCGCGACGCGCTGGCGGCCTGATTTGGCCGTTTTGCACAGCCGCTTCATGCTGTAGAAGCGGCTGATGCTGGGACGCATTTTCACCGTCGGCGGATATACGCTGCTCTCGCGGATCACCGGCTTCGCGCGTGACATCATGCTCGCGGCGATCCTTGGCGCCGGGCCGGTGGCCGACGCCTTCTTCGTGGCGCTGCGACTGCCCAATCATTTCCGCGCCATTTTCGCCGAAGGCGCGTTCAATGCCGCTTTTGTGCCAGCCTATGCCCATGTGACGGGAAAGGGCGGGCCGGCATCGGCACATCTGTTTGCCGATCGCATCTTCACGCTGCTGTTCGCGTCGCAGGTCGTCCTGCTCATTTTGGCCATTCTGTTCATGCCGCAGGCCATGAGCATTCTTGCGCCGGGCTTCACCGATGATCCCGCGCAGCGTCATCTCGCCATCGAGCTGACACGCATCACCTTTCCCTATCTGTTGCTGATTACGCTGGTGACGCTCTATGGCGGCATGCTCAACGTGATGCAGCGCTTTGCCAGTGCTGCGGCGGCCTCGATCTTCCTCAATATCTCAATGATGGCGACACTGGCGCTGGCTGCGTTCTTTCCGAGTGCAGGTCACGCGGCGGCCTGGGGCGTGTTGATTTCGGGCTTTCTGCAATATTTCCTGCTCGCCGGAGACTTGCAGCGCCATGGCGGGCTACCGCGTTTCGCGCCGCTGCGCCTCGACGAGGACGTGCGCGGTTTCTTCCGCGCGCTCGGCCCGGCGACGCTGGGCTCCATGGGCACGCAAGTCGCATTGTTTGCCGATACCATCATCGCGACCTTCTTGCCGGTCGGCGCGCTGTCGGCGCTGTATTACGCGGACCGTCTCAACCAGTTGCCGATCGGGGTGATCGGCATCGCCATCGGCACGGTGCTCTTGCCGGAGATGTCACGGCGGATGGCGGCAGACGATCACGTCGGCGCCATGGGCGCGCAGCGCCGCGCCTTCCTGTTCACGCTGTTGTTCTCGCTGCCCTTCGTCGCCGCATTCCTCGTGGTGCCCGACATCATCATGCGCGCGATGTTTGCCCGCGGGGCCTTCACCAAGGCTGATGCTGCAGTCGCTGCGGCGACGCTCGCCGCCTATGCCATTGCGCTCATCCCCTTCGTGATGATCCGAAGCGCCGTGGCGACCTTCAATGCCCGCAAGGACACCACGACGCCGATGATCGCCGCGCTCACCGGCATCGCAGTCAATGTCGCGCTGAAGATTCTGCTGATGGGACCTCTGGCGCAGATCGGCCTCGCGCTTGGCACCGCGGCGGGCGCCTGGATCAATCTGTTGCTGGTCATCTTCTTCGCCATGCGGGCCGGCTATCTCGAATTCGACCGCGCGTTCCTGCTGGCACTCGGCAAGTTCGCGCTCACTGGTGTGGTCCTTGCTGCGGTCCTGTGGGGGACTGCACGTCTTGCGGCGGAGCGGTTTGCGGGCCTTACCAGCCTCCGCGACGAAGCGACACTGGGAGTTCTTATCATCGTGACCGTCCTGGTCTATTCGGCGTTGGTTCTGACGCTTTTCGGGAAAAGCTGGCTGCGCAGTCTGGTCCGCGCCAGATAGCTCGCTTCATCGTGTCCCAAAGTCGGGCAGGGCGACGCCCCCGTGCCACTTGCCGCCGTCTCCCCGCAGTGTAGATTGAGTCTAAACTGCAAGCGGAGGAATGATGGCCCCCATCAAATTCGGCGTCGGACAGAGTGTCCTGCGTAAGGAAGACGACGCCCTCATTCGTGGCCGTGGCCGCTACACCGACGATCACGCGCCCGTCACGCTGCATGCCCTGGTGCTGCGCTCACCGCATGCCCATGCCAGTTTCACCATTGATGTCAGCAAGGCGCGCACGCTTCCAGGTGTCGCCGCGATTCTGACGGCAGAGGACACCAAGGACCTCGGCGGTCTGCCGTGCCTGTTCAATCTTGAGGATCATCCTTTCACCGGGCCGGATTATCCGATCCTCGCCGCCAGGGAAGTGCGCCATGTTGGCGACGCCGTGGCCTTCGTCGTTGCGGAGACTGTCGCGCAGGCGCGCGATGCGATTGAGGCGATCGAGGTCGACTGGAAGCCGCTGCCGTCAGTGAACGGTCTCGTCAACGCCGTCGCCAAGGGCGCGCCGCAGGTGTGGGCCAAGCATGCCGGCAATGTGCTGTTCGACGTGCCGATCGGCGACAAGAAGGCGGTCGATGCGGTGTTCGCCAAGGCGCCAGTCGTCGCCGAAGTGAAGATCGTCAATCCGCGCGTCATCATCAACTATATGGAAACCCGCGCGGCGATTTGCGAATACGATGCCAAGCGCGATTACATGACGCTGACCATCGGCAGCCAGGGCAGCCATCGTCTGCGCGACATCCTCTGCGATAACGTGCTGAAGATGTCGAAGGACAAGATGCGTGTGATTTGCCCCGATGTCGGCGGCGGTTTCGGCACGCGCCTGTTTCCCTATCGCGAATATGCGCTGGTGGCCTTTGCCGCCAAGAAGCTCGGCAAGAATGTGAAGTGGGCGGCGGACCGTACCGATCACTTCCTCGGCGACGCGCAGGGGCGCGACAATGTCACCCATGCACGCATGGCGCTCAGCGAGGATGGCAAGTTTCTTGCCATGGATGTCGACCTGATGGCCGACATGGGCGCGTATCTGTCGACCTTCGGGCCGTATATCCCGCATGGCGGTGCCGGCATGTTGCCGGGTCTCTACGATATCCAGACATTCCATTGCCGCGTGCGCACGGTGTTCACCAACTCCGTGCCGGTGGATGCCTATCGCGGCGCCGGCCGTCCGGAGGCGGCCTATGTCGTCGAGCGTCTCGTCGATCAATGCGCGCGCAAGCTCGGCATGACGCCGGATGCGATCCGCCGCAAGAACTTCATCCCGCCGAAGGCGATGCCGTACAAGACCGCGACCGGCAAGGTGTACGACTCCGGCGATTTCACCGCGCATATGAAACGCGCGATGGATGTCGCAGGCTGGAAGGAATTTCCAAAGCGCGCCAAGGCCGCGAAGAAAGAGGGCCTGGTTCGTGGTATCGGCATGGCCACCTATGTGGAAGTCTGCGGCACCATGGGCGACGAGACCGCCAATGTTGCTGTTGGCGCCGATGGCGACATCACCATTTTGATCGGCACGCAGTCGACCGGGCAGGGGCATCACACGGCCTATGCCCAGATCGTTGCTGAACAGTTTGGCGTCGCGCCGGAGCGCGTGCACATCATTCAAGGCGACACGGCGAAGGTCGCGACCGGTCTCGGCACCGGCGGCTCCGCATCGATCCCGACCGGTGGCGTCAGCGTGCAGCGCGCCACCAGGCAGCTCGGTATCAACCTCAAGGAGCTCGCGGCGGATGTGCTGGAAACCAGCGCCGCCGACCTCGAGATCGATGGCGGCGTGGTGAAGATCGCCGGCACCGATCGCTCGGTGTCATTCGCCGATCTCGCGAAGAAGGCCGATCCGTCGAAGCTCAATGCGTCCGAAACCTTCAGTAGCGCCGACGGCACCTTCCCCAACGGCACCCATCTGGTCGAAGTCGAGATCGATCCTGCGACCGGCAAAATCGCCATTGTCAATTACGTCATCGTTGACGATTTTGGCGTCACGCTGAATCCGTTGCTGCTGGCCGGCCAGGTTCATGGGGGCACCATGCAGGGCATCGGCCAGGCGCTGATGGAGCAGGCGATCTATGATCCCGAGGACGGCCAGCTCGTCACTGGCACTTTCATGGACTATGCGCTGCCGCGCGCGGCCGACGGCGCGCCGATCTCGTTCGAGACCCACAACATCCCGTGCGTGACCAATCCGCTGGGGGTGAAGGGGGCCGGCGAGGCCGGCGCCATCGGCTCCTGTCCGGCCGTGATGAACGCCATCGTCGATGGCCTCTATCGCGAATACAAAATCGAGCACATCGACATGCCCGCAACCCCTGAGCGGGTGTGGATGGCGATCCGCGAGCACGAACGGCTCCACACGCTGTAGAGCCCGCCGCCGGGAATAGCCCGATGGCGGCGGGGTTCATCTACATGTTGCGAACTAGTCCTAGTTGAATTCCAAAAGGGGTATTGGTCGATGAAACGTGCGCTTCTCGTTGTCGGAGCTTTGCTGTTGGGTGTGGGGGCGGTCTCGGCCCAGCAGGAGATCGTCAAGGAACGCCAGACGCTGATGAAATCCAACGGCCGCGCCTTGGGTGGTACGCTCAGCGCGATGGCCAAGGGCGAAAAGCCCTATGATCAGGCCGCGGTCGAGGCCGCGCTGACAGTGCTGGACGAAACCGCCAAAAAGCTGCCGACGCTGTTTCCGGACAGCACCAAGGGCCTGAAGGCTGAAGGTGACTATTCGACGTCGCCGAAGGTCTGGGAAGACAAGGCCGGTTTCGATGCCCACATCGTCACCTTCGCCAAGGCCGTCACCGACGCCAAGGCCAAGATCAAGGATCTCGATAGCCTCAAGGCCAATGTCGGCGGCATCGGCAAGGCATGCGGCGGCTGCCACGAGACGTTCAGGCTGAAGATCTGAGTTCGACTGTGAACTCTGAACAAAAGGGCGAACGCGTAACGCTCGCCCTTTTTTCAACCATCGTCGGTTCGAATGTTACTTCGTCACCTGTCCGCGGATCTCGCCGCCTTTGTTCGCTTCGGTGTGGACGTTGACATAGTATTTGCCGGCCATCAGGTCGGCGGCTTGTGCGTCGGTCAGCGTGGCGCTGCCTTCGGATCCGCTGGTTGCAGGCGTGATCGGCACGGCTACGCCGGCATTCTTGCCGGCTTCGGCGGGGCCGTGGAAATGCGCCATGGTCGCAGGACCCGTGAGGCCGGAATAGGTCAGCTTCCAGGTCAGCTTCTTGGTGGCAGGATCGAAGTCGATATCGGCGGTGCCCTTGCCGGCGCTGGTATTGGCGGGCACTTCGGAGGCGCTATCGAGGATCGCCTTCATCTTCTCGGCGGAAGCGGGGCCGGGGAGGGCGATGCTGGCGCCGAGTGCGAGGGACGCGAGCATGATCGAACGAGGTGACATGGTTTTCTCCCTGATGATGGCGAGGTCGTCATGGCTGGAAACATCCGAGACGCCAATTCATTCCCCCGGGGGCCTAAGGGATGGATCACGGTTTCGTTCCGGCAGCGGCTGTTCGACGCGCTTTATGTGCTGAAGTTTGACCAGGATACCGATTGGACATGCACGTGCTGAAACGGCTTTTCATTCTCGCACTTGTCGCGGCTGTCATCGGCTTCGGCGTGTTCTGGTGGCTGACGATTCCAGTGACGGTGGCTGCGAGCACGCTCCCGCCGCACACGCCCAATCCCGGCAATGGCGCGGTGGTCTTCAATGCCGGTGGCTGCTCGTCATGCCATGCGACGCCGGCGCAGCAGGATCGGCTCAAGCTTGGCGGCGGGCTGCCGCTCACATCGCCGTTCGGCACGTTCTATGTGCCGAACATTTCGCCTGATCCCGCTGTCGGAATCGGCCGCTGGAGTGAGGCTGATTTCGTCACGGCACTATTGAAAGGTACTTCGCCGAACGGCTCGCATTACTTTCCGGCCTTTCCCTACACGTCCTATCAGCAGATGAAGATGGAGGACGCGCGCGATCTGTTCGGCTATCTGAAGACGCTGGCGCCGGTCACGAGCAAGGCACCGGATCATGCGGTGCCATTCCCGTTCAACATCCGTCGCAACCTCGGCGTCTGGAAATGGCTGTTCCTCGATGGCAAACCCTTCGTGGCGGATGCGTCGAAGTCGCCGCAGTGGAATCGCGGCAGCTATCTGGTCAATGCGCTGGGCCACTGTGCCGAGTGCCACAGCCCGCGCAACGCACTGGGTGGCATCGTGATGGCACAGCGCTTTGCCGGTGGTCCCAATCCCGATGGCGAGGGCTGGGTGCCCAACATCACCCAGAAGCGCCTCGGTGACTGGAGCGAAAAGGACATCGCGTATTTTCTCGAAACCGGGCAGACGCCGGACGGCGACACCGCCGGTGGCTCCATGGCGCGTGTGATCCGCAATACCTCCCAGTTGAGCGCAGACGACCGCTCGGCGATAGCGCTCTATCTGAAGTCGCTCCCTGCGGTGGAGGGGCCCATCAGGCCCGCCAAAAAGGGCTAAAACCGCCCGCGCAAGGTTGGGTTGTGGCGAGGTGCAGCCCTGCATGGAAACCCGCCAAGCCATGTCGCATCGGCGGTTTTCGTGAGGAGGCTCACGTGATTGTGTGCTGCAACATGAAGACCCCCCGCGATTCCCCTGATCTCCATTTCCCCGAAATCATGAACATCTTCAAAGCCGTGTCGCTGAAGATTGCCAGCACCATGGCGTTTGCCATGATGGGCGCGCAGGGTCGCTATCTCGGCAGCGAAGTGCCGCTCGGCGAGATCGTGTTTGCGCGCGGGTTGTTTGCGTTGATCCCGATCGTGCTGTTCTTCGGCTGGCGCGGTCAGTTGCGCGGGGCGCTGCGCACCAACCGCGTCTCCGCGCATCTGGTGCGCGGTTCGTTCAGCGTGATCGGGACGTTCTGCACCTTCGGCGCTCTGGCGCGGCTGCCGATCGCGGATGTCACCGCCATCGCCTTCATCGCGCCGCTGATCACCGTGGTGTTCGCCGCCATCTTCCTGAAAGAGCAGGTCCATGCCTATCGCTGGTCGGCGGTGGCGATCGGTTTTTCCGGCGTGATCCTGATGCTGTCGCCGTATTTCCACGACCACGCGGCGCTGACCACGTCGATGATCATCGGTCTGTCGCTGGCGCTGCTCAATGCCTTCTCGTCGGGCGGTGCGACCATCCAGATCCGCCGGCTGACCGCAACGGAGTCCTCATCCGCGATCGTCATCTTCATGACGCTGATCGTGATGGCGGCATCGTTGCTCACGGCGCCATTCGGCTGGCGCTGGCCGACGGATTTCGAACTGGCGCTGCTGGTCGGCATCGGCATTTCCGGCGGCCTTGGCCAGATGCTGTTCACCGAGAGCTATCGCTACGCGCCGGCGTCCTTCTTGGCGCCGTTCGACTACACCGCGATGTTGTGGGCCTTCCTGCTCGGCTTCTGGATGTTCGGCGAGGTGCCGACGCCCTATGTGGTCGGCGGCGCGGTGATCGTCGCGGGCGCAGGCATCTTCGTCATTCTGCGCGAGCGCCATCTCGGCCTGAAGCGCCTGCGTGACACACCGATGTCGCCGATTTCTACCATGGCCGATGACGAAGCTGATCCGGACGCGCCCATCGCTGTCCGCGCAAAGTCGCGCTGATTTTTCGGTCAATTTTGTTGCAATGCACACTGCGCTTTGCTGGCAAGTTGCGACATTTCGATTTTAGAACGCGCACAAATCACGGGGCCTTGCTCCTGCCACGCGGCTGGATTTATATGCATTTGCTGCTTTCACGCGGCATCCCGTGCATGACGGGCTCATGAGGCGAAATGACCGCGCAAGGGTGCTTGCCGGACGTGTCGTTCCTTCCCAGATAGACCCGGCTGCACAGAATTTTCTGACGACAGACGTTCCCGAAATCAAAGAGGTTACCAATGGTCAACCGCCTGCAATTCTACATCGATGGCGCCTGGGTCGATCCCGTCGTCAAGAAGACCACCCCTGTCGTGAATCCGGCGACTGAAGATGCGATGTACGACATTGCGCTGGGCTCCAAGGCCGATGTCGACAAGGCTGTCGCCGCTGCCAAGCGCGCTTTCGAGACGTTCTCCCAGACCACCCGTGAAGAGCGCATCGCGCTGCTCGAAAAGATCATCGCGGTCTACAAGACCCGTATGTCGGATATCGGCGCGTCGGTCTCCGACGAAATGGGCGCTCCGCTGCCGATGGCCGAGAAGCTGCAGGCCGGTGCCGGCCTCGGTCACCTCGTCGCCACGCTCGACGTGCTGAAGACCTACAAGTTCGACGAGGCGCATAACGCGGCCATGATCACCAAGGAGCCGATTGGCGTCGTCGGTATGATCACCCCGTGGAATTGGCCGCTGAACCAGATCGCCTGCAAGGTCGCACCCGCGCTCGCCGCCGGCTGCACCATGCTGCTGAAGCCGTCGGAATACACCCCGACCTCGGCCTTGATCTTCGCGGAAATCCTCCATGAAGCCGGCGTGCCGAAGGGCGTGTTCAACCTCGTCAACGGTCTCGGCCCGGATGTCGGCGTCGCCATGAGCGAACATCCCGATATCGACATGATTTCCTTCACCGGTTCGACCCGCGCCGGCATCGACGTTGCCAAGCGCGCCGCGAACACCGTGAAGCGCGTCAGCCAGGAGCTCGGTGGCAAGTCGCCGAACGTGATCCTGGATGGCGCCGACTTCGTGAAGGCCGTCACCGGCGGTGTCGCGCACATGTTCAACAACTCTGGACAGTCGTGTAACGCACCGTCGCGCATGATCGTGCCGCAGGCGAAGATGAAGGAAATCGCCGCCATCGCCAAGGCGCAGGCCGACAAGACCAAGGCCGGCGATCCGCGCGCTGATGGCACTGTCATCGGTCCGGTGGTCAATCGCGGCCAGTGGGACAAGATCCAGGGCCTGATCCAGAAGGGCATCGAGGAAGGCGCCACGCTGGTCGCCGGTGGCCCCGGCCTGCCGGAAGGAGTCAACAAGGGCTTCTATGTGCGTCCGACGATCTTCGCTGACGTCACCGAGAACATGACCATCGCGCGCGAGGAAATCTTCGGGCCGGTGCTCGTGATCATGGGGTCCAAGGACGAAGCCGATGCGCTCCGCATCGCCAATGACACGCCCTATGGCCTCGCTGGCTACGTCTCGGCTGACACGGTCGAGAACGCCCGCAAGTTCGGCCGTCGCATCCGCGCGGGCAACGTCAACCTGCAGGGCGCTCCGAACGACCGCACCGCGCCGTTCGGCGGCTACAAGCAGTCCGGCAACGGCCGGGAATGGGGCAAGCACGGTCTCGAGGACTTCCTCGAGGTCAAGGCGATCGCCGGCTACACCGCAGCGTAAGCTGAACAACTAACAAAGCGCCGGCGCGGAGAAATCCACGCCGGCGTTTTTGTTTCTTGCGCTTGGCTACACGATGAGAAGGTCGCGCTCGCTAACTTCCGAGTGCGCCCTGCGTGTTCACATAGACTGCATAGATCGACTGGCTCGATGCCATGAACAGCCGGTTGCGTTTCACGCCGCCGAAACAGACATTAGCGCAGCGCTCGGGCAACGCGATACGGCCGATCTGTTCGCCATCGGGGGCGAAGATGAAGACGCCGTCGAGCTCCGGCTTGCCCATGCCCCAGCCGCACCACAGATTGCCGTCGATATCGCAGCGCATGCCGTCGGGCGTGCCCGGGCCCGCATCGATCAGTACGCGCTTGTTCTTCAGCGTCTTGCCGTCGGCGGCAACGTCGTAGGCGAGAATCTTGCGGCTCGGCACGCCGCGGGATTCCACGACATAGAGCAGCTTTTCATCCGGCGAAAAACACAGTCCGTTCGGGCCGAGCACATCATCGGCGACGATGGTGGACGTCAACGTATCGCCGTCGATGCGATAGATGTTCTGTCCGATTTCGGACGGCGCCATGTTGCCCTCATAGTCGCTCATCAGACCGAATGGCGGGTCGGTGAACCAGATCGATCCGTCGGATTTCACGACGACATCGTTCGGCGAGTTCAGTTTCTTGCCTTCGAAATTATCCATCAGCACCGTGATGGAACCGTCATATTCGGTGCGGGTGATGCGGCGGCCGTGTTCGCAGGTGATCAACCGTCCATGGCGATCCCGCGTGTTGCCATTGCCGTAATTCGACGGCTTGCGGAAATCGCTGATCGCGCCGGTTTCCTCTTCCCATTTGATAATGCGGTTGTTGGGAATGTCGGAGCACAACAGATATCGCCCGTCGCCGAACCACACCGGCCCTTCGGCCCAGCGCATGCCGGTGGCGATGCGTTCAATGGCGCCGAGCTTGATCCAGTATTTTTCGAAGCGGGGATCGAGGGCGTGAATGGCGGGATCGGGATAATAGGTCGCCGGCTGCCAGCCGCGCGATGATGTGTCGGACATTGGCGTCTCGTTCTCTGTCGTTTCCTCGGATGCGTTTGCTAACATCGGCGAGGGTAGGCGGCAAGCAATGCCGCACTGCCTTGCCGTCGCGCCCGCACCGCGCCATACTTGTCTGACAACTGACAACATTGCGAGGGACGGAATGAAGATCTTGATGACAGGCGCATCTGGCGGAATCGGCACGCGCTTGCGGGAATTGCTGCCGCCGATCTATCCGGACCTCGTGCTGAGCGATCTCACGCCGCCGCCGAATCTCAAGCCAAACGAAAACTTCAAGCAGGCTGATCTTGCCGATCTCGCCGCCGTCGAGGCGATCTGCGAGGGCGTCGATGGCATCCTGCATTTCGGCGGTTTCTCGGTGGAGGGGCCATGGGACACCATCCTGCAGGCCAATATCATTGGCGGTTACAATCTGTTCGAGGCTGCACGCAAGAAGGGCGTCAAGCGCATCATCTTCGCGTCGTCGAACCACGCGGTCGGCTTCTATCCACGTCACAGCAAGATCCCGCCCGATGTCACGGCGCGGCCGGACAGCCGCTACGGCGTCAGCAAGGTGTTCGGCGAGGCGGTGGGCTCGCTCTATGCCGACAAATACGGGCTGTCAGTAACGTGTCTGCGGATCGGCAATTTCGGCGACAGGCCGCTTGATCAACGTCGGCTGTCGATTTGGCTCAAGCCGGAGGATCTGGTGCAGCTCTGCCAGATCGGGCTCGAACATCCCGCCATCCATTTCGAGGTGCTGTATGGCGCCTCCTATAACGAGCGCGCCTGGTGGGATAACTCCCGCGCCTATGAGTTCGGCTATCGCCCGGTCGGCAAAGCCGAGGATCATCGCGAACACGCAATGGCGGAACAGGCCAGGATGAAACCCGATCCGGTCGGCGATTTCTATCAGGGCGGCGCATTTTGCAGTGCCGAATTCGCCGGTGATTTCAGCAAGGTGTGGGAGCCGAAATAGGGGCCCAGCCAGTCCGTCCCGCACATTGACAAGAATTTTGGCGGCTTCATAAGAAGCATTCAAAACAAGCTTGGAATGGGAACGCGACATGGCCGACGGATTGCGCAAGGGGCTGACCAGTTACGGCGATGCCGGGTTCTCGCTGTTCTTGCGCAAGGCCTTCATCAAGGCCATGGGTTATTCCGATGATGCGCTGGACCGGCCCATCGTCGGGATCACCAACACCCATAGCGATTACAATCCCTGCCACGGCAATTCACCTCAGATCATCGAGGCGGTGAAACGCGGCGTGATGCTGGCCGGCGCGCTGCCGATGGTGTTTCCGACCATCTCGATCGGCGAAAGCTTCGCGCATCCGACCTCGATGTATCTGCGCAATCTGATGGCGATGGATACCGAGGAGATGATCAAGGCGCAGCCGATGGATGCAGTGGTGGCGATTGGCGGCTGCGACAAGACGCTGCCGGCGCAGATCATGGCGGCACTGTCGGTCGACCTGCCCACCGTGGTGATCCCGGTCGGCCCGATGGTGGTCGGCCATCACAAGGGCGAGGTGCTCGGCGCCTGCACTGATTGTCGGCGCATGTGGGGCAAGTTCCGCGCCGGTGAGATCGACCAGCAGGAGATCGATGACGTGAACGCGCGCCTCGCGCCGTCGGTTGGCACCTGCATGGTGATGGGCACGGCCTCCACCATGGCCTGCATCACCGAGGCCATGGGCCTGTCGCTGCCGATGAGCGCGACGATTCCCGCGCCGCATGCGGAGCGCTTTCGTTCGGCCGAAGCCAGCGGCAAGGTTGCCGCGACGCTCGCCAAGAACAAGGGGCCGAAGCCGAGCGAATTCCTCACGCCGGGCTCGTTCCGCAATGCGCAGGTCGTGCTGCAGGCGATCGGCGGCTCCACCAACGGACTGATCCATCTCACGGCTATGGCCAACCGCACGCCGAACCGGATCGATCTCGCCGCTTTCGACGAGCTCGGCCGCGATGTACCGGTGCTGGTCGATCTGAAGCCATCGGGCGATCACTATATGGAGCACTTCCATCATGCCGGCGGCGTGCCCAAGCTGATGGCTCAGCTCGGCGATCTCATCGATCTCGACGCTAAATCTGTCACCGGCGAGACGCTACGCGAGATCGTCGCCAAGGCCGAGGACGTGCCGGGCCAGGACGTGATCCGCTCGAAGGACAATCCGATCAAGCGCGAAGGCGGGCTGGCGATCCTGCACGGTAATCTGGCGCCGCGCAGCGCTGTCATCAAACATTCCGCCGCGTCGCCGAAGCTGATGCAGCACACCGGCCGTGCCGTGGTGTTCGAATCCGTCGAGGACATGACCAACCGCGTCGACGATCCCGATCTCGATGTGACTGCGGATGACGTGCTGGTGCTGCGCAATGCCGGTCCCAAGGGCGCACCGGGCATGCCGGAGGCGGGCTATCTGCCAATCCCGATGAAGCTGGCGCGTGCCGGCGTGAAGGACATGGTCCGCATTTCCGACGCGCGCATGAGCGGCACAGCCTTCGGCACCATCGTGCTGCACATCACGCCGGAGAGTGCGGTGGGTGGTCCGCTGGCGCTTGTGAAGAATGGCGACATGATCCGGCTCGATGTCGCGAAGCGGTCGATCGATCTGCTGATCGACGAGGCGGAGTTTGCCAAGCGCCAGGCCGCGTTGCCACCGGCGACCACGCCCGATTGGGCCAAGCGCGGCTATGCGCATCTGTTCCACACCACGATCCTGCAGGCCGATGACGGCTGCGACTTCGATTTCATGACGGAGAAGGGAAAGGGCTGAGGCTAGCCGATCGCGTCGGACACTTCTTGCGCCGTCGGCATCGATGGCCCGGCACCCATCCGCTGCACGCAAAGCGACGCAGCAACATTGGCATAGCCAATGGCGCTCTGCAGTGAATGTCCATCCGCAAGCCGCGCCGCTATAGCGCCGACGAAGCAGTCGCCGGCACCGGTGGTGTCAATCGCCTTCACGAGGCGGGCGGTTTCGAGATGAACCTCTCCATCCACGAGCGCGATCACGCCACGCCTTCCCAGCGTGACGCAGATGTTCGGCCGGTGATCAGTCTGTAGTGTCGAAGCGGCATCCACAAATCGTGCATCGGGATCGGTGTCGTGCAGTTCGAGACCTGCGAGCAGGCTGAGTTCGCTTTCGTTGACGATCAGAATGTCGACCAGAGCCATCAGCTCACGGTCGATCGGCATCGCCGGTGCCGGATTGAGAATCGTTATTGCCCCGGCCGCGCGAGCCCGTGCAAAGAAAGCCGTGACGGCCGGCAGCGGAATCTCGAACTGGCTGACGGCAACATCGCCCTGCCGGATTACGGACGCGCTGACATCGGTCGCGCTTACCAGCGCATTGGCGCCGGGAATGACAATGATAGTGTTGTCGGCCTGCGCGACGGTGATGACGGCCGTCCCGGTGCCTGCGTCGGCGATCTCGCGCACGTGAGCGAGATCGACGCCCTGCATGGAGAGAAATGCCCTGGTGTCACGTCCGAAGGCATCCGCGCCGGTGCGTCCGATCAGCATGGTCGCTGCACCCAGCTTCGCCGCGGCAACGGCCTGATTGGCGCCCTTGCCACCGGGAAAATATAACACCTCGCGGCCTGCCACGGTTTCGCCGATCGCCGGATGGCGGTCTGCTGTCGCGACCACGTCCATATTGATGCTGCCGGCGACGACAACCTGGCCCATGGTGCTCACACCTATGCCTGATACTCCTCACGCACCGCCGCAATATCCGACAATGTCGGCAGTCCCGCTTCGTTGCCCAGCCGCTGAATCTTGAACGTCGATGCAGCCCGCGCGAATTTGAAATGCTCGGTCCAGCTATCGCCGGGATTGGCAAGATACGAATAGACGTAAGCGCCGTGGAACACGTCACCGGCGCCGTTGGTGTCGATTACCTTCTCACGTGGGATCGGCAGCGCGGGCAGCGTATGTACCGTGCCGGATTCATCATACCAGAGCAGGCCTTTTTCGCCGAGCGTGACGCCGCCGACGCGGCAGCCGCGGGTCTTGAGATAGTCGAGCATCTTCTCCGGCGTCAGATCCATCTGCTCGCACAGACGTTCGGCGACGATGGCGACGTCGATGAACTCAAGCAGCTCGTGGGTATTGGTGCGCAAGCCGCCGCCGTCGAGCGAGGTGAGGATGCCGGCCTCGCGGCAGAGCTTCGCGTAGTGGATCGCGGCATCGGGCTGATGGCCGTCGATATGCAGCGCGCGACAGGCGCCGAGATTGAGCAGCGGGAAGGGATGGATGTGCTCGTCGTCGCGGCAGCGGACGATGGCGCGCTTGCCGTCTTTCGGCATGATGAAGGACAGCGATGAACTCGCCACTTTGCGCGGATGAATCTCGATGGCGTATTTCGCCGACATGTCCATGAACATGCGGCCGAGCCAGTCATTGGCCACGGTGGCGATCAGATCCGGGACGATGCCCAGCTTGGCGCAGCAGAAGGCGGCGGTGACCGCATTGCCGCCGAACGACACGGCATAGTCGGAGGCGACATGTTTCTCGTCGCCGGTCGGCATATGGTCGGTAATGAACGTGACGTCGATATAGGTCTGTCCGATAAAGAGTGCCTTCATGAATCCGTCCGTCTCGCCTGAGGGATGGCTGCACCCGTCCGGAGACGGCGCGTCCGTCAGCTTAACAGCGGTTGCGACGAGGTCACCACCGAAATTGTGCGATGCCGCAGGATGCCGCAGCCGGGCGGACTCGGTTTTCAGCATTGCGGCTCGAAAACTGGCATAGTTCGATCACAACAACGCCACGAAGACGGGAGGGATGCGATGATCATCGGGCTGGATCACGTCGTCATTTTGCTGGAGGACCTGGAGGCAGGGATCGCCACCTATCAGACCCTGTTTGCCCGTGCGCCCGCCTGGCGCAGTACCAGCGACGGTGCGGCCATGGCGATCTTCACGGTGGCCAATATGTCGGTCGAGCTGATGGCGCCTGTCGGTCACGGCCCGGCCGCCGATCGCATCAGGGCTGTGCTGCCAGAACAGGGGGCGACGCTGGCCAGCATCTGTTTCCGGACTGGCGATATCGCGAAGATGCATCGCCGGCTCGATCGCCTGGCGTTGAAGCCTGATCCCATCGCCGAGGTGGAGAGCAGGGATACCGAGACCGGCGCCACGCTCTCCTGGAAGCGCACGCGTGCGGCCACCGATGCGACACGCGGTGTCCGGCAATTCTTTCTCGAACTGTCCGACGAGCGCCCGATGTCGCCCGTGGTGGGCGATGTGCCGTTCCTTGGCCTCGACCATATCGTGGTCGCCACGCAGGACCCGGAACGAGCCGCGGCACTCTATGGTGCGCGACTGGGCCTCGACATGGCACTGGATCGCTCCAATCCGGATTGGGGCCATCTGATGTTCTTCCGCTGCGGCGATCTGATCGTCGAGGTCGTGCACCGCCCCGACGACAAGGCCGACAAGAATCGCGACAAGCTCTGGGGCATGACCTGGCGCGTTGCCGACGTCGGTGCCGTGCGCGAGCGTTTGCTCGCCGCGCATGTCAACGTGTCGGAGGTGCGTAACGGCCGCAAGCCGGGCACCCGCGTCGTCAGCCTGCGCGACGGCACCTGTGGAATCCCGACGCTGCTGATCGAACGGACGGGGAAGGATTGAAGAAGAGCGAGGTACCACTCTCGGTGTAGTCGCCGCCTAGCACGCCGAAGGCGTGCGCGGGGCGGGGACGACCGAAAGAGTTTACCCCCGCCACAACACTGAACAGCCCTGCCACAGCAGCACCAGTGAGATCACCAGCAGCAGCGCATAGGCAATGTTGTAGAACAGGTTGGTGGGCGTATGTTTCACCAGCCAGATGCCCATGAAGTTTGCGATGATGGCCATCGGCAGCAGTGCCAGCGATGTCGCGAAATTGCCGGCGTGGAATTGGCCGAGCGCGAAGTAGGGCACGATCTTCAGCGCATTGACTACGGCGAAGAAGATCGTCGTGGTGCCGACCAGCACCAGCTTCGGCAGCCGCTGCGGCAGCACATAGACCTGGAACGGTGGACCGCCCGCCTGGGTCATGAAGGATGTGAAGCCCGACACGGCGCCCCAGAATACGCCGCCGGCCGGACCCATGCGCGTTGGTTCGATCCGGGCGCGCTTACGCCAGACATCGATCACGAAGATGAGGCCAATCAAACCGACGGTGATGCGCACGGCATTGTCGGAAATATAAGAGGCAAGCAGCCACGCCAGCGTCATGCCGGCGACGGCGCCCGGCAGCATGATCTTCAGATTCGATGCGTCCCATTCGCGGCGATAGACATAGATCGAGATCAGGTCCTGCGTGATCAGCACCGGCAGCAGCAAGGCGGCCGCTTCCAGCGGTGGCAGATACAGCGCCAGCAGCGGCGTGGCGGCAATGCCGACGCCGGAAAAGCCGCCTTTGGAGAGGCCAAGGAAAATCACCGCCGGAATGGCGACGGCATAGAAGAACGGGTCTGTGATGATGGCAGGCACAAGCAGGTCCGGTTGGGGCAGGGCAGTGATAGCGACGGCACCCGCAAAAGGCGATGCCCGTTTGCGCATATGGCCCGGAAGATGCTTTGTTCTCAAGCGGGCAAACGCATGCTACACGCGATAGACGTGCGGCTGTTGCGTAGTTCCGCTGAGCGACGGGATCCGGGTTTGGCAAAAACAACTAAAAAAGCGCCGAAGAAAGCATTGAAGTGGCAGCGTGACCCGGAAGGGATGCGTCTGCGCATTCTCGAGGCTGCCAAGAAGGAATTCGCGAGCAAGGGCCTCGCCGGCGCACGCGTCGATCGCATCGCCGCACAGGCCGGCGCCAACAAACGCATGCTCTACTATCACGTCGGCAACAAGGATGCGCTCTATCTTGCGGTACTCGAAGGTGCCTATGAGCAGATCCGCGCCGAAGAACGCACGCTCGATCTCGAACATCTCGATCCGCCCGAGGCCATCGAAAGCCTGATCGCCTTCACCTGGAACTATTTTATCCGCAACCCGGAATTTCTCGCGCTGCTCAACACCGAGAATCTGGAGCGCGCGAAGCACATCAAGCGCTCCACAAAGGTGAAGTCGATGCATTCGCCCTTCGTGGAGATGATCCGCACAGTGGTGTTGCGCGGCGTCGCGTCAGGCGATTTCAAGGTCGCGATGGACCCGGTGCAGCTCTATATTTCCATCGCTGCACTGAGCTTTTTCTATATCGGCAACAACGCCACGCTCAGCGTGATTTTCGGCAGGGATCTCCTCGCGAAAGAGGCGAGGGACGAGCGGCTGGCGCATATGGTGGCGCTGGTTCTGGCAGCGCTCACCGGCCGATCCGTGGCCGAATTCCAGCTGCCGCCAACGACGGTTGTCCACACGCCGGCCCATCAGAGCGCCTGAAATCATTGCATAATTTCGGCTAGTTAAACGCCCAATTGACAATGGCGAAGCCATGCGCTGTATTTATCCAACGAGTTAAATGCGACCGCGAAGCCGGCATCTGGGAGACGAGACGCGTGAGTGAGAAGAAAGCACCCGGCAGTGTATCGAAGCTGCTGAACGCCTCATGGCTGCGCCCGTTCCTGTTGCTGGTGATGATCGTTGTCGGCTGGGACCTGGCGATCCGCATCTTCAACATTCCCGCCTATCAGATCCCTGCGCCCGGCGATGTCGTGAAGGTGCTTTACACCGATTGGCCCGAGCTGCTCTCGCAGTCGTGGCCAACGACTTACGCCACGCTGCTCGGCTTTCTCGCCTCGGCCGTGTTCGGCATTCCCATTGCCATGCTGATCGCCGGCTCCAGGACCGTCGAAAGCTATGTCTATCCGTTGCTGGTGTTCTCGCAGTCGATTCCCAAAGTCGCCATCGCGCCCTTGTTCGTGGTGTGGTTCGGCTTCGGCATCGTGCCGAAGATCATCGCCGCCTTCCTGCTCGGTTTCTTTCCAGTTGTCGTGTCGGCAGTGCAGGGCTTCAAGTCGGTCGATCCCGATATGGTCGATCTCGCCCGCGCCATGAAGGGCAGCAGACTGCGCGTGTTCTGCGCGGTGAACCTGCCGCACGCGCTGCCGGCGATCTTCTCCGGTCTCAAGGTGTCCGTCACGCTCGCCGTCGTCGGCGCGGTGGTCGGTGAATTCGTCGGCTCCAATTCCGGCATCGGTTATGTGCTGCAGCGCTCGATCGGCACCTTCGATCTGCCGACGATGTTTGCGGCTCTCGTGATCCTCGCGCTGCTCGGCGTCATTCTGTTCTGGCTGGTCGATCGCATCGAACGTTTTGCGATTCCCTGGCACGTCAGTCAGCGCGCGGATGTCTTCATCGGGTCCTGATCGGGGACGCGCAATTTCCAAACAAGCGGTCCGGCGAAACGGGCCGCGATCACCTGCTTCAATGGGAGGCTAAAAATGCTGAAATGGGTTACTGCTGTTTCGACTATCGCGATCACTGCCACGCTCGCACTCGCCACGCCGGCGGCTGCTGCCGACAAGGTGACGCTGATGCTCAACTGGTATGTCTATGGTGAGCATTCGCCGTTCTATTACGGCAAGGCCAAGGGCATCTATGAAGCCGAAGGCATCGATCTCGACATTCAGGAAGGCCGCGGTTCGGCTGCCACCGTGCAGGCTGTCGCCGCCAAGAGCGTGAACTTCGGCTATGTCGACGTTCCCACCATGATGCGCGCAGCCGTGAAGGGTGCCCCCGTGATCGCCACCGGCGTGCTGCTGCAGACCTCGGCCATGTCGGTGATGGGCTTCGCCGACAAGAACATCAAGAAGCCGGACGACATCAAGGGCAAGACCGTGGCAATCACGCCGGCGGATTCCATGACCCAGATCTGGCCGCTGTTCCTTAAGAAGGCCGGCCTCAAGGAATCCGATTTCAAGACCGTCGCCGGCGACGGCCAGACCAAGCTCAACGCCGTCATCAACGGCCAGGCTGACCTGTTGCTCGGCTACGTCATGGACCAGTCCATGAAGATCAAGGATGCCACCGGCAAGGATGTGTATCCGATCAAGTTCGCCGATTACGGCATTCACCTCGTGTCGTCGGGTATCATCACCAATACCGACTATGCCAAGGCCAATCCGGATCTCGTGAAGCGGTTCATGTCGGCCACCACCAAGGCCGTCGAAGCTGCGTCGAAGGAGCCGAAGGCTGCCGCGCAGGCGATCCTCGATGCCAACCCGAAGGGCGGCAAGATCGAAACCCTGACCCAGGGCTTCGAACTCACCATCCCGCTCTACACCACGCCGGAAACCAAGGGTAAGCGCCCGTTCCAGGTCACCGATCAGAACATGAAGGAATCGGTAGAGCTGATGGTCGAATACGGCGGTCTGGAAGCCAAGGCCAAGGAAAATCCGAAGGCCTTCTACACCAACGAATATCTGCCGAAGTAACCGGCCCGGTTATCTCGACTGAACTGACGAAATCAACAGGACCAGCCGTAATGACTGCAGCGATGAGGACCATGAGCGTCGATCAACCGAGTGCGCATCTTCGCGTCGTATCCGAGCAGTCCACACCATCGAAGGCGTCGGGGATCAATCTCTCCGGCGTCTCCAAGACCTATGGGACCGGCGACGGCCAAGTGCAGTCGCTGCGTCCCCTGGACTTCCACATCAATGACGGCGAGTTCTTTGTCGTGGTCGGTCCATCCGGCTGCGGCAAGTCCACACTGCTCAAACTGATCTCGGGCCTTCTCGCGCCGACATCCGGTGAAATCCACGTCGACGGTAACAAGGTCACCGAGCCCCATGGCGATGTCGGCATTGTGTTCCAGAACGCGCTGCTGCTGCCGTGGCGGAACATCATCAATAACGTGTTGATGCCGATCGATATGAAGAACCTGCCGCGCGCGCAGTATATGGACCGCGCCAAGCAGCTGCTGAAAATGGTCGGCCTCGAAGGCTTCGAGAAGAAGCTGCCGTGGCAGCTCTCCGGCGGTATGCAACAGCGCGCCTCGATCTGCCGCGCGCTCGTGCACGATCCCAAGATCATGATGATGGATGAGCCGTTCGGCGCGCTCGACGCCATGACGCGCGAGAAGATGAATGTCGAGCTGTCGCGCATCCAGCGCACCACCGGCAAGACGATTCTTTTGATCACCCATTCGATTCCGGAAGCGGTGTTCCTCGCCGACAAGGTGCTGGTCATGACCGAGCGCCCCGGCGGCATTGCCGCGATCTATGACGTGCCGCTCGGCCGCGAGCGCACGCTCGATGCGATGTCGAACCCGATCTTCACCGATCTGGTCGCGCGCATTCGCAAGCACTTCATGACCAACAGCACGCTGGACTAAGGCCCATGTCCATGTCGGCACGGATCGCCTTGCGAGACATTACGCTGTTCGAGCGCCACGTCGCGTTCGTGCGGCCGTTTCGCTTTGGCGCTGTGACGGTCAGTGCAGCGCCGCAGGCTTTCGTGCGGGTCGAGCTTGAGGTCGAAGGCAAGGGCGTGTTCGTCGGCGCCTCAGCCGAGCTGATGGTGCCGAAGTGGTTCGACAAGCGGCCGCATCTGGCCATCGATGATACGGTGAACGAACTTCGGCAGTCACTCGCAATCGCCAGTGATCTTTACCGCGCGCAATCGGGCTTCATCTCGGCCTTCGGTCTGCATGCCGCCTGCATGGGCGACCAGATGACGGCCTGCGCCGAACTGGACATTCCACCGCTGGCTGCAAGCTTCGGTCCGGCGGAAATCGACAAGGCTGTGCTCGACGCACTGCTGCGTGGTCTCAATCTGAATTTCTTCGACGGCATGAGCGCCAATGTTGCTGGTCTCACGGCGCGTCTTGCTCCCGATCTCGGCGCCGACGACATCGCGACGTTCCTGGCCAGCCGTCACCGGCTTGAGCGCGTCGCGCTGCGCCACACCGTTGGCCTCGACGACGCCATCGAAGGTGAGGGCGGCGTCGCTGACCCCCGTGAGAATAGCGGCGCACGATACTTCAAGCTCAAGATGAACGGCGATCCTGCGGCAGACGCCGCACGTTTGACCCGGATCGGCAACGCGCTGACGACGCTGCCTTACGATTATCAGGTGACGCTCGACGCCAACGAGCAATATGCCGATCTCAACGCGCTCACCGCGCTGGTCGATCGCCTCGACAATGACAGCGCACTGGCGCCGATTGCATCCAAGCTACTTTACATCGAACAGCCGATGCCGCGCGACATCACGCGCGAGTCGCCGCTCGGCAATTTGTCGTCGCGCAATTTCATCATCGACGAAGCCGACGACAGCTGGGACGCATTCCCCGCCGCCAAGGCGCTGGGCTATCGCGGCATTTCCTCGAAATCCTGCAAGGGCTTCTACAAGTCGATCGCGAATGCGACCCGTGCTGCCGCGTGGAGCGCGCAGGGTGTCGACCATTTCATCACCGGCGAGGATCTCACCTGCCAGGCCGGGCTCGGGGTGCAGCAGGATCTGGCGCTTGGTGCGCTGATTGGCGTCACCCATGCCGAGCGCAACGGCCATCACTACGTCGATGGTTTCGGCACTGCACTAGCGGAGGAGGCCGAGGCATTCCTGAATGCCCATCCCGATCTCTACCGCCGCGATGGCGACATCATCCGTCTGTCGATTCACGACGGCGATCTCCTCACGGGATCGCTGACCTCTGCCGGATTTGCATCCGGCGCACATCCGGACTGGTCGGCGCTGGCGCCGCTCCAGCTCGCTTCATCCGATAGTTCCCAAACTAAAGTCCTCCAGGAGTCCTGACTATGGCTGTCCACCGCCTCGGCATCATCATGAACGGCATCACCGGCCGTATGGGTCTCAACCAGCATCTCGTGCGCTCGATCGTTGCGATCCGTGCGCAGGGCGGCGTGACCCTGAAGAACGGCGACCGCATGATGCCGGATCCGATCCTGGTCGGCCGCAATGCCGAGAAGATCGAAGGCCTCGCCAAGAAGTATGGCATCGAGCGCTGGACCACCGATCTCGACAAGGCGTTCGCCGACAAGAACGACAGCATCTTCTTCGACGCGGCGACGACGCAGGCGCGTCCGGGTCTGCTCAACCGCGCCATCGAGGCGGGCAAGCACATCTATTGCGAGAAGCCGATCGCCACCAATCTCGAAGCCGCCCTCGATGTCATCAAGAAGGCCAACGCCAAGGGCCTCAAGCACGGCACGGTGCAGGACAAGCTGTTCCTGCCCGGCCTGAAGAAGCTGGCGATGCTGCGCGACAGCGGTTTCTTCGGCAAGATGCTCTCGGTGCGCGGCGAGTTCGGCTACTGGGTGTTCGAAGGCGATTGGCAGGAAGCCCAGCGTCCATCCTGGAACTACCGCGCCGAAGATGGCGGCGGCATGATCCTCGACATGGTCTGCCACTGGCGTTACGTGCTCGACAACCTGTTCGGCGAAGTCGAGAGCCTGACCTGCCTGGGCACCACCGATATCCCGGCGCGCTGGGACGAGCAGGGCAAGAAGTACACCGCCACTGCTGACGACTCGGCCTATGCGACCTTCAAGCTGAAGGGCGGCGTCATTGCCCATATGAACATGTCCTGGGCCACGCGCGTCTATCGCGATGACCTCGTGACTTTCCAGGTCGATGGCACCAACGGTTCGGCCGTCGCCGGCCTCACCGAGTGCATGATCCAGGCCCGTCAGGCGACGCCGCGTCCGGTGTGGAATCCCGACGAGAAGCGCACCCACGATTTCTATGCCGACTGGCAGAAAGTTCCGGACAACGCCGTCTATGACAACGGCTTCAAGGAGCAGTGGGAAATGTTCATCCGTCATGTCTGTGAGGACGCGCCGTACAAGTACACGCTGCTCGAAGGTGCCAAGGGCGTGCAGCTTGTCGAATGCGCGCTGGAAAGCTGGAAGGAGCGTCGCTGGATCGACGTTCCCACGCTCAAGGTCTGAGGTTCGTCATGAACAAGCCAGTCATGCCCACGTCCACCGGCTCAACGCTGTCGCTCAAGCTGCCGAAACCCGATCGTTCGATCGAGACCTATCGTCTCGCGGCGTCGCGCACGTTTCCGGCCAAGCTGGAAGGCACGCTGAATCGCATCGCCTTCTCGGCGGCGCATATCGTCGCCGATCCGCTGGCGGAATGCGACCCGTGGCTCAATCAGACCATCGATTGGGATCGCACCATCGCATTTCGTGAACACGTCTGGGATCTCGGTCTAGGGGTCGCAGAAGCGATGGACACCGCGCAGCGCGGCATGGGCATGGACTGGCCGACCTCGCTCGAACTCATCACGCGCTCCGTCGCGGCGGCGAAGCCGCGCGGCGCGCTGGTGTTCTCGGGTGCCGGCACCGATCACCTTGCGGTGGAAGATGCCAGGTCGATCGACGACGTGATCAAGGCCTATGAACAGCAGTTCGAAGCGATCGAGAAGGTCGGCGGCCGCATCATCCTGATGGCGTCGCGTGCACTCGCCAAGCTCGGCAAGAGCACCGAGGATTACGGCCGCGTCTATGACCGCATTCTGTCGCAGTCGGCGCAGCCCGTTATCATCCACTGGCTCGGCGACATGTTCGATCCGGCGCTGGCGAATTACTGGGGCACGCCGAGCCTGGACACCGCGATGGACATCGCGGTCGACGTCATTAACCGCAACGCCGCCAAGGTCGACGGCGTCAAGGTCTCGCTGCTCGATGCGCAGCGCGAGATCGACATGCGTCGTCGCCTTGATCCCAAGGTCAAGATGTATACCGGCGACGACTTCAACTATGCCGAGCTGATCGCCGGCGACGACAAGGGCTTCTCGCATGCGCTGCTCGGCATCTTTGACGCCATTGCGCCGGCGGCATCCTATGCGCTGTCGCGTCTGGCGGCAGGCGACGAGGCCGGCTTCCACGACGTGCTTGGTCCCACGGTGCCGCTGTCGCGTCACATCTTCAAGGCGCCGACGCGGTTCTACAAAACGGGGATCGTATTCATGGCCTATCTCAACGGTCATCAGGATCACTTCACCATGATCGGCGGGCAGGAGAGCACGCGCTCGACCCAGCATCTCGCCGAACTGTTCCGTCTCGCCGACAAGGCAGGCCTGCTCGCCAATCCTGAACTGGCGACGCAGCGCATGAAGGCGATCATGGCCACGCGCGGGATCGAAGCCTGAGATGCGTGATTTCTCGAACGACCATCGCTGGCTGTCGCTGAACACGGCCACCGTCCGCAAGCAGGGTGACTTCGTTGCCATCGCGGAAGCCTGTGCCCGTCACAAGATTCGCGGCGTCAGCCCGTGGCGCGATCAGGTCGCCCATGTCGGTCTCGACAAGGCCGTCAAGGCCGTGAAGGACCATGACCTCGAACTGTCCGGCTATTGCCGCGGCGGCATGTTCGTCTCCGACGAAGCCCATCGCCAGCTGCAGCGCGACGACAACAAGCGCTGCGTCGATGAAGCGGTGGCATTGGGCTCGCCGTGTATCGTGCTCGTGGTCGGCGGGTTGCCGCAATATTCGCGGCCGGGCTCTGCGCCGTCGAAGAACATCATCAATGCGCGCGCGCAGGTCGATGACGGCATCGCCGAGATGATGGAATACGCCAGGCAGGCGAAGATGCCACTGGCGATCGAGCCGCTGCATCCGGCTTACGCCGCCGACCGCGCCTGCGTGAACACCACCGAACAGGCGCTCGACATCTGCGACCGTCTCGATCCCAACCGCACCGGCATGCTCGGCGTCGCCCTCGACGTCTATCACATCTGGTGGGACCCGGAGCTGCATGCCCAGATCGCGCGGGCAGGGCAGGATCGTCTGCTCGCATTTCACGTCTGCGACTGGCTGGTGCCGACCAAGGACATCCTCAACGACCGCGGCATGATGGGCGACGGCGTCATCGACATCCGCAGTGCGCGTACTGCCGTGGAAGCGCAGGGATTTGCCGGTTATTGCGAGATCGAGATCTTCTCGGAGAACTGGTGGAGCAAGTCGATGGACGAGGTGCTGGCCACTTGTATCGAGCGGCACAAGACGGTGGTGTAACAGTCAAACTCGTCATTCCGGGGCGCGCGTCGCCGGCGAAGCCGGCAGAGCACGACCCCGGAAGCCCGACGTGTTTGGCGCGGTTAAAGACTCCCATGTCGGGATTCCCCGCCACTCCAAGTGGAGTGGCTGAGGCTCGGTCCCGTCGCCTTCGGCGCCGGTCCCGCCCCGGAATGACAGTTTGGGACCAAAGCATCCAAAACATTTTTTCCTATTTGACATTGATAATATACCTAGAAGGATTATCCTCCGTCCATCCTGTTCATGAGGGGCGCTTCTAGAGGCGTCTTTAAGTGGAACAAGGATGCGGCGCCTGCGGGCATGAGGGAGACGTTCCCTCGCGCACTCGGGAGGCCCTGGGTAGCCGTCCGGGCCCACTACGGGGCTCTGCCGGAAACGGCTGGACTGGGACAGGCCAAAGCGGGAAACCTGCAGAGGCCACGTCCCAGGAAGCGCGGCCCCAGGGACAGAAATCGCCCATAGCAGTCGCAGACTGCGTAAACTTGTCTGCGGTGTGGCGCGCCGTGAGGCGTTGCGCGGTTGCAGCTTACCGGCGTTCCGGTGGAGCGGATCGCGACAGAAACCACCCTTTGCGCCTTACGGCGCGCCGCCACCCCTCATATTGAGGGGAACCGCATAGCTCGGGCGCTCCGGCGTCGCGAGAATGCAACACTGTGGCGGGCCGATACCACCTGCAGTCATTCTCCTGACGCGGCGCACCATTTTGTTGACAGAAACTTGGGTGAGTGCTTACTCACGACGCTATGAGCACACTTCGAATGACCCATGACCTCAGGCGCGAGCTGATCCTCAGCGCGGCGAAGCGATGCTTTGCGCGCAATGGATTTGCCGGCACCACGACCAAAAGCGTGGCGGCTGCGGCGTCGATTTCGGAAGGCCTGCTGTTCAAGCACTTCCCGACCAAGTCGGCGCTCTATGCCGAGATCCTGGCGGAGGAATGCGAAGCCGACCCCGGACTGAACAAGCTGCTCGGTCTGCCGCCGTCGACCGAGACGCTGGTGATTCTGATTCGCGGCATGGTCGGGCACTTCCTCGACATTCCGCGCGATCCCGATCCCGATCATGAAGAGGCGCAGCGCCTGCGGTTGATGGTGATCAGCCAGTTGCAGGATGGCGAATTCGCCCGGCTGCTGTTCGACAAGATCGGCGAACTGATTGGCCCGACCTTTATGGCGTCGCTGGAGCACGCTGTCGGGACGGGTGATGCGGTCCGCATCGGAAAAGAGCCGATGGGTCTTTTCTGGTTCGCGCACCACACCGCGATGATGGCGGCATTATCGCGCCTTCCCTCAGTTCCCTGTTTGCCTTATGCCAGCACCGCCGATAACGAGCGGCAACTTTGCGAATTTATTCTCCGCGGAATCGGACTGAAAGACACGGCGATCGCGACATATATCGATCGCGAGCTTCCGCCGGACCTGATGCCAGCGACTACGACAGAAAGCGCATGACATGACACTCACGACCGAACCCAACAGCACTACGGCGCCGCGTGCGACTGTCGAGAAGCCCCGTCCGCGTCCGCGGATGGTACGTTGGTTCATCATCGTCGGCATTCTGCTGGCGATCCTGGTGGGCGGCCTCGTGGGCTTCAACGCGTTCCGCGCCCACATGATCAAGCAGTTCTTCGCCACCATGAAGCCGCCGCCGACTGCGGTGAGCATCGCCGAGACGAAGTCCGAAGTGGTGCCCAACCTGATCAGCGCCGTCGGCGATCTCGCCGCCGTGCATCAGGTCAACGTCACCTCCGACGTCAATGGCCGCATCACCGACATCATGTTCACGGCAGGCGCGACGGTGAAGACCGGCCAGCCGCTGTTGCAATTGTTCGACGGTCCGGAGCAGGGCGATCTCGCCAGCTTCAAGGCGCAGGCCACCGTGGCGCAGCTCAATCTCGATCGCGCCAAGCAGCTGGCGTCCCGCCAGTTCGGTCCGCAGGCAACGGTCGATACCGCGCAGGCGGCGTTCGACCAGGCGCAGGCTGGCATCGCCAAGACCGAAGCGGTGATCTCGCAGAAGCTGGTGCGCGCCCCGTTCGACGGCGTGCTCGGCGTGCGTCGTGTGGAAGTCGGCCAGTATCTGACTGCCGGTACGCAGATCGTGACGCTGACGGACCTCTCGGCCGTCTATGCCAACTTCACGGTGACGGAAAAGGATTCCGGCAAGCTGCAGGTCGGGCAGGTCGTGCGCATCAAGGTGGACGCCTATCCGGGCCGGACCTTCGAAGGCAAGCTGACCACGATCGAGCCGCAGATCAGCGCGGACACCCGCAACATCCGCGTGCAGGCGACGATCCAGAATCCCGAGGGCATCCTGAAGCCGGGCATGTTTGCGACCACGACTGTCGTGCTGCCGGACAAGCCAGCGGTGATCACCGTGCCGGAAACCGCGGTTGACTACACACTGTACGGTGACTCGGTCTATCTGATCACCGAGAAGAAGACCGACGACGGCAAGACTGAACTCACGGCGGTCCGCACCTTCGTACGCACCGGCGATCGTCTCGATGGTCGCGCGGTGATCACGCAAGGTGTGAAGGCCGGCGATCGGGTCGTCGCCGTCGGGCAGCTCAAGCTGCAGTCCGGCGCGCTGGTGTCGATCTCGACCGATCCGCTGCCGAAGATCCCGGCGCAGCCGCCGCTGAACTAAGACCCGATGGACGGGCCGCGCGATGCGCGGTCCGTCCCGGTTCATCTGGATGAATTTTCTCGCATTGTCGCTCGGCCTGTGATGGCCAGCTGACGATGCCGATGACGGAGCCGCCGCAATGGTGTTCACGGATATCTTTATCAAGCGCCCGGTGCTGGCGCTGGTCGTCAGCCTGCTGATCCTGTTGATCGGCTTCAAGGCGGCGACCAGCCTGCCGATCCGTCAGTATCCGAAGCTGTCGAACACCGTGATCACCGTCACCACGGTGTATCCCGGCGCATCGCCGGACCTGATGCAGGGCTTCATCACCACGCCGCTGGAGCAGGCCGTCGCCGCTGCCGAAGGCATCGACTACATGACCTCGGCCTCAACCCAGGGCCAGAGCCTGATCTCGGTCTACATCAAGCTCAATGTCGATCCGAACGCCGCGCTCACCGAAGTGCTGTCGAAGGTCAATTCGGTCAAATACCTGATCCCGCGTGAAGCCAACGACCCGGTCATCCTGAAGTCGACGGGGTCGACCACCGCGGTGATGTATCTCGGCTTCTCCAGCGACGAACTGTCCGGGTCGGCGATCTCCGACTATCTGACGCGCGCCGTGCAGCCGATCCTGTCCACGGTGGACGGCGTGGCCAATGCCGAAATCCTCGGCGGCCAGACCTTCGCCATGCGGCTGTGGCTCGATCCACTGCGCATGCAGGGCCGCGGTGTGTCGCCGGATGACGTGGCTGCGGCGATCCGCGCCAACAACTTCCAGGCCGCCGCAGGCCAGACCAAGGGCTATTATATCGTCTCCAACGTCACCGCGAATACCGATCTGCAGAATGTCGAGCAATTCAAGCGGATGACGGTGAAGGCCAAGGATGGTGGTTTCGTCCGGATGGAGGACATCGCCACGGTCGAACTGGCGGCACAAAGCACAGATGCCAGTGTGGCGTTCAGCGGCGAGCGTGCGATCTTCATCGGCGTGCAGGCGACCCCACAAGGTAATCCGCTCAACATCGTGAAGGGTGTGCGGGCGCTATTCCCGGAACTCGAACGCAACCTGCCGCCATCGCTGAAGATGAAGGTGGCTTATGATTCCACCGCCTTCATTACCTCGTCGATCAACGAGGTCCAGAGCACGCTGATCGAAGCAGTCGGTATCGTCATCGTGGTGATCTTCCTGTTCCTTGCTTCGTTCCGCTCGGTGATCATCCCTGTGGTGACGATCCCGCTGTCGTTGGTCGGCGTCTGCAGCCTGATGCTGATGATGGGCTTCAGCATCAATCTGTTGACGCTGCTGGCGATGGTGCTCGCCATTGGCCTCGTGGTCGACGATGCCATCGTGGTGGTGGAGAACATCCATCGCCATCTGGAGGAGGGAAAGTCGCCGGTTCAGGCATCGCTTGAAGGCGCACGCGAAATTGTTGGCCCCGTCATCTCCATGACGATCACGCTGGCCGCGGTCTATGCGCCGATCGGCTTCATCGGCGGCCTGACAGGCGCGCTGTTCCGCGAATTCGCGTTCACGCTGGCCGGCTCGGTGATCGTGTCCGGCGTCATCGCGCTGACGCTGTCGCCGATGATGTGCTCGATCCTGCTGAAGCAGGAAGAGCCGGGCTGGTTCGCCAAGAAGGTCGACAAGGTGTTCGGCGCCACCACGCGCTGGTATGGCCGTCAGCTCGATCGGTCGCTCGACTATCGTCCGATCACCGCCATGTTCGCCGTCGTGATCCTCGGTCTCGTCGGCTTCATGTATATGAACACGTCAAAGGAACTGGCTCCTGAGGAAGATCAGGGCATTCTGTTCGCGGTGACCAAGGCGCCGAAATACGCCAATATCGACTACGCTGATTTCTACGGCGACCGGATGGACGAGGCGTTCAAGAAGTTCCCGGAAACGGATCTGCGCTTCATCATCAATGGTACCAACGGTCCAAACAACGGCATTGCCGGCATGCTGCTCAAGCCATGGGATGAACGCAAGCGCTCGTCGACGCAGTTGAAGCCGCTGGTGCAGGCCGAACTCAGCAAGATCGAGGGCGTCAACGCTTTCGCCTTCAACCTGCCGGCATTGCCGGGCGGTCCTGGTGGTCTGCCAATCCAGATGGTGATCTACTCGACCAACGGCTTCCAGTCGGTCTATGAGGAAATGGTCAAGCTGAAGGATACCGCGCGCAAGAGCGGTCTGTTCATCGTGAGCGACAGCGATCTCGATTTCAACCAGCCGGTGGTTCGCGTCTCCGTCGACCGATCCAAGGCGAACGATCTCGGCATCACCATGGCGAGTATCGGCAACACACTGTCGACATTGCTCGGCGGCAACTACACCAATCGCTTCAATCTCGAGGGACGCTCCTATCAGGTGATCCCGCAGGTGCCACGCGCCATGCGACTCTCGCAGGATTCGCTGGCGAATTACTATGTGCCGACGGCCACGGGCCAGCAGGTGCCGCTGTCGACGCTGGTGAAGGTGGAAATGGGCACCAATCCAAACGCCCTGTCGCACTACAATCAGCTGAACTCGGCGACCTTCCAGGCCGTGCCGATGCCGGGCGTGACGGTTGGTCAGGCGGTCGAGTTCCTCGAAGGCGCGGCCAAGCAGTTGCCGGCGGGCTTCAACCACGATTATCTCGCTGATAGTCGGCAATATGTGCAGGAAGGCAACCAACTCGCGGTGGCTTTCGGTTTCGCGCTGATCATCATCTTCCTGGTGTTGGCGGCCCAGTTCGAAAGTCTGCGGGATCCGCTGGTGATCATGATCACGGTGCCGATGGCGATCCTGGGCGCGCTGATCCCGCTGTTCTTCGGTCTGGCGACGATCAACATCTACACGCAGGTGGGTCTGCTGACGCTGGTGGGTCTGATCTCGAAGCACGGCATCCTGATGGTGGAGTTCGCCAACGAGCTGCAGCTCAAGGAAGGTCTCGATCGTCGTTCCGCCATCGAGATGGCCGCCCGCGTGCGTCTGCGTCCGATCCTGATGACCACGGCTGCGATGGTCACCGGCCTGTTGCCGTTGCTCACCGCGGCGGGTGCAGGTGCAGCGAGCCGCTTCTCGATCGGCCTCGTCGTCGTCTCCGGCATGATGATCGGCACGCTGTTCACGCTGTTCGTGCTGCCCGCGGTTTACGTGGCCATCGCTACCGATCACCGCGCCAGCAAGGAAACCGAACGCGCCAAGCAGATCGCCGATTTCGATCTGGAGCATACGCGTACAGCGTGATCGCACGACGTGGCCTTGCGAAGCTGAGCTTGCGGGGCCACATGGTTTGAGGTTGGATGGCGGATCGCTCTATGCGGTCCGCCATTTGCCTATGGCGGGCTGCGACCCCCACAGGACCCGCCCATGATGCGTGATTTTCCGGCCGGCAATTATCGCTACATTCCCGCAGTGTTTCAGTATTCGAGCGGCGTTGCTGCCGATGCGGATTTCGAGATCGAGCGCGTTCGCTTCGACAAATGGGTTCCGCTAGCGGATGGCTTTGCGCGCATTGCCGACTACATTCTCGCGGCTGACCGTCCGCTGACATCGTTCTGCGCCTGTGAGTTGCGTTCTCCTGCTGTGGTCGATGAGGCTGGCTTCCGGAAGTTCAACGAGCACTATGTCAAGACGCTTGCTGAATGGGGCATCTTCGACGGCACGAACAATCCTGTCGCGCGCAGCAATGTGTGCCTCGAGATCGATCCGCCGAGTGAACCGTCGTTTTACGCGTTCTCGTTCACGCGGCCGTCGCTCGGTGCCAAGCCGACTTTCGTGATTGCGGGTGGCGCTGAAGCGCGCGGTGGACCTGGAACATATCCCGAGCGGATCACGCGCTATCGCGAGACCTCGCCGGACGCATTCCGGGAGAAAACGCGGATGACCATGAGCAATATGGAAGAACGCCTCGACGCCTTCGGCTTCTCGTGGAAGGACACCACCGCGACGCAGATCTACACGGTACAGGATTTCCATCCCGTGGTGGCCAATGAACTGGTCAAGCGCGGTGCGTCGCGGCAGGGCATGACCTGGCATTTTGCGCGGCCGCCGGTGGTCGATCTCGAATTCGAGATGGATACGCGGCGTGTGATACGTGAATTTGTGATCTGACCGTCAGGCCGCGCGCTGCCGCGCTCAGATTGCTTGGCGACCATGCGCAGGTCTTCGACGAAATGCGCATATTCGCGGGCTTTGGCATCCTCATCCAATACCGGCGCGAAAATTTGGGTTGCGATCCCGATTGACTCATCCGCGCCTCTTGGCGTTATATAGAACATAAAGTGAACAAAGTGCCCGACAACGGGTTCATTCAAAAACCTTTTCGGCAGTGATTTTTGAGGAGCGGCGCATGACCGACGTACGCACGAACACGCTTGCGCGTCTGCGCGGCGGCATCGAACGGATCGAAGCGCATGCGGATACCGCTCGCCTCGATCGCGTGGCGCTTGGTCATGCCGAGGCTGACGCCACGCTGCAAGGCGGGCTCGTGCGCGGCACGCTGCACGAAGTGTTCGCCCTGGAGACCCGGCAGGTCGGCGCGGCCACGGGCTTTGTCGCCGGCATTGCCCAGCGCCTGACGGCGGGACGTCCGCTGCTCTGGATCCGGCAGGATTTTGTCGCGCGCGAGGCCGGCGCGTTAGCGATGTCTGGTCTGGCCGAACTCGGTCTCGATCCGCGCCGCATCGTGCTGGTGCAGGCGGCGGATGCCGAGATGGCGCTGCGTGTCGGAGCCGATGCGCTGGCCTGCGATGCGCTCGGCGCCGTCGTGCTCGATCTGTGGGGCGAGGTGCGCCAGTTCGATCTCGTCGCCAGCCGCAAATATACGCTCGCCGCACAAACCTCCGGCGTGAGCTGCGTGATGCTGCGCACCTCGGCCCTGCCAGCAATAAGCACCGCCGAGACGCGCTGGGTGGTGCAGGCCGCGCGCTCGCCACCGTCAGCACCATGGGAAGCCTGGGGAGCGCCGATCCTCGACACGCAGCTTATTCGCAATCGCCATGGCCAGACCGGCCGATGGATCATGGAATGGAAATGTGATGAGTGCCTTTTCCGTGAAACGGCGCATTCTCAGCCTGTGGCTGCCGCGCCTGCCGACCGACCGCATCAAGCGCCAGCGCTCCTGGAGCTTCGAGGCACGCGCCGTGGGCAACGCTCTGCATGATACGAAGCCGTTGATTATCGCCGCCAAGGAGAGCAATGCCTGGCAGATCACCGCGCTGAACGATGCTGCGGCAAAGCTTGGCCTTGAGATCGGCCTGCCGCTCGCCAATGCCCGCGCTGTTTGTCCCGATATCGATGTCTGCGATGCCGATCCCGTCGCGGATGCCGAACTCCTGAACGCCATTGCCGACTGGTGCGACCGTTTCACGCCGCTGGTTGCGCTCGATCCGCCGCACGGCCTGTTCCTCGACATCACCGGCTGCGCGCATCTCTTTGGCGGCGAGGCGACGTTGATGAAGCAGCTCTGCGCGACGCTGCACCGGCAAGGTTTCATCGTCAGCGCAGCGATCGCCGGCACCTCAATCTGCGCCCGCACGCTGAGCCGCTATGCCCATGGCCGGATTGTCGCGGCCGGTGATGAATCCAAAGCAGTGATGCCGCTGCCGCTTTATGCGCTCGGTGCAGATGATGCGATCATACGCGGATTGCGGCGTGCAGGTTTGAGAACCATCGGCGATGTCGCAGGTCGTGGGCGCCATGAAATCACAGCGCGGTTTGGCACGGCGTTCACGGCATTGCTCGAACAGGCGCTGGGGCAGGGCGATAACCCGATTAGCCCACGAAAACCGTTGCCGGATTACATTGTCGAGAAACGGTTTCCCGAGCCGGTGGCGACCGATGCCGTCATTGCCTCAACACTGAATGCGCTGGCCCGCATGCTGATCGCTGCAATGGAGAAACAAGGCAAAGGTGCCCGCCACCTGGAAGCATCCTTCTTCCGCACCGACGGCGTCGTGCGCGTGATCGCCGCGCAGACCGGGCAGGCGGTGAACCGGAGCGAGGTCATCGATCGCCTGTTCCGCGAACGTCTCGATGCTATCGCCGACCCGCTCGATCCCGGCTTCGGCTTCGACATGATCCGGCTGTCGGCAAGCCATACCGAGATCGTGGTGCAGCAGCAGAGTGATCTGGACACCAATATCCACGCCAACGACGAACTACTTGCTCTGGTCGATCGCATCGCCGCCCGCATTGGCATGCGGCGTGTGCTGATCTATCTGCCGGTCGACAGTCATCTTCCAGAACGTGCTGTCATGGCACTGCCTGCGCAGCATCATCTCGCGGCAGCGATGCAGGCCGCATGGCCGGCACGCGAGGACGACACGCCGCTCAGGCCGTTGCGGATGTTCGAACAGCCTGAACAGATCAAAGTGGATCATGCCGAAGTGCCGGACAAGCCGCCAAAGTCTTTCACTTGGCGGCGGATGGAGCACGTCGTGCTGCGTGCCGAAGGGCCGGAACGCATCGCTATGGAATGGTGGCGCGCGCAGGAGCAGCAGCCGACGCGCGATTATTTTCGTGTCGAAGACAAGCAGGGACAACGGTTCTGGATCTATCGTGATGGTTTGTACGGCGAGATCAGAGACAAAGAGAACGAGTTGATAGAGCCAAAATGGTTTGTCCATGGGGTGTTCGCATGAACAAGCGTACGGCCAAATTATCGGCGCCGGCCTATGCCGAGATCGGCGTCACCACCAATTTCTCTTTCCTGCATGGCGGTTCGCATCCGCAGAACTATGTGCATCAGGCGAGCAAGATCGGTCTGTCCATTATCGGCATTGCCGATCACAACACGCTGGCCGGTGTGGTGCGTGCCTATAAAGAGCTGGGAAATAAAAAAGAGGTCCCGCACCCTCCACGTCTGTTGGTCGGGGCGCGTCTCGTCTTCATCGATGGTACGCCCGATATTATCGTCTACCCTCGGGATCGGGAGGCCTATGGCCGGCTTTGCCAATTGCTCAGCCGTGGGAAACTCAAGGCCGATAAAGGCGACTGCCATCTCATTCTTGCCGATCTCATCGCTTTTTCTGAAGGTCAACTATGCATTGTTTCCCCATCGCATCGTTTCGATAAGGTCACGACACTCAAAACGCTGGATCGTTTGACCAGAGCGTGTCCCGACAATGTGTGGCTAGCCGCAAGCTTCGTGCATCGTGGCGACGACAAGCGGCGTCTGGCGCGGCTCGAACGTATCGCGGGCACCGCCCGCGTACCGCTGCTCGCGACCAACGACGTATTGTATCACGATGACAGCCAACGGTCGTTGCAGCATGTTCTGACTTGTATTCGTGAGAAGATGACGATCGACAAGGTCGGTCGCCGGCTGGAAGCTAATGCCGAACGTCATCTCAAATCGGCATCAGAAATGGCAAGGCTGTTTCACGATTATCCGGACGCGATTGACGAGACGATCCGTTTTTCCGATCACGTCACCTTTACGCTCGATCAGCTGAAATATCAGTATCCCGATGAGCCGGTGCCGCCAGGAAAAACGGCGCAGCGTCATCTGGAAGACCTGACCTGGGCTGGCGCACACCGGTCTTTCCCGATCAGGATCTCGCCGAAGACGAAAAAAGCCCTGCACAAGGAGTTGCGCCTGATTAGGAAGCTGAAATACGCGCATTACTTCCTGACCGTGCATGACATCGTGCATTGGGCAAAGACTCAGAAAATCTTATGCCAGGGACGTGGGTCTGCCGCCAATTCCGCCGTCTGTTATGTGCTGGGCGTCACCTCGGTAAACCCAACGGAAGTCGATCTTCTGTTCGAGCGCTTCATCTCCAAGGAACGTCTGGAGCCACCGGATATCGACGTCGATTTCGAACACGTCCGGCGCGAGGAGGTGATGCAATATGTTTATCGCCGCTATGGCCGGCATCGCGCGGCAATCATCGCCACCGTTATTCATTACCGACCGCGCTCGGCGATCCGTGACGTCGGAAAGGCGCTCGGACTGACCGAGGACGTGACCTCGGCGCTGGCCGACACCGTGTGGGGGAGTTGGGGCAAGGGCCTCAACGAGATGCAGGTGAAGCAGGCGGGGCTCGATCCATCCAATCCGACGATCCTGCAGGCCGTCGCGCTTGCGACGCAACTGATCGAATTTCCCCGCCACCTGTCGCAACATGTCGGCGGCTATGTGCTGACGCAGGACCGGCTGGATACGTATGTGCCAATCGGTAATGCCGCGATGGACGACCGTACCTTCATCGAATGGGACAAGGACGATGTCGATACCATGAAGATGATGAAGGTCGATGTGCTCGCGCTGGGCATGCTGACCTGCATCCGTCGCTGCTTCGAATTGATTTTTCAGCACAAGGGGCTGCGTTACGAACTGAAGGACATCAAGGCGGAGAACAAGGACTCTTCGCCCGTGTTTGCGATGCTCCAGCGCGGCGAATCTCTAGGGGTATTTCAGGTCGAGAGCCGCGCTCAGATGAACATGCTGCCTCGGCTGAAGCCGAAGACGTTCTACGATCTCGTCATTGAGGTTGCGATCGTGCGGCCAGGTCCGATCCAGGGTGACATGGTGCATCCCTATTTGAAGCGCCGGCAGATGGACCCGAGCAAGATCGTCTATCCGTATCCGAAAGGGGGCAACAAGAACGAGCTGCGCGATGTTCTGCACAAGACGCTTGGCGTGCCGCTGTTTCAGGAACAGGCGATGCGGATCGCCATCGAGGCGGCGGAATTTACTTCAGAAGAAGCTAATGGATTGCGTCGCGCCATGGCGACGTTTCGCAATATGGGCACCATCGGTACCTTTGAAGAGAAGATGGTCGGCAACATGAAACGACGTGGTTACGATCCGGTCTTTTCCCAAAATTGCTTCGAGCAGATCAAGGGTTTTGGCAGCTACGGCTTTCCGGAAAGCCATGCCGCCGCCTTCGCGCAGCTTGTCTATGTCTCCTCGTGGCTGAAACACTATCATCCCGACGTCTTCTGCTGTGGTCTCCTGAACTCGCAGCCGATGGGCTTCTACGCGCCGTCGCAGATCGTGCAGGACGCGCAGAAGAACGATGTCGAGGTGCTGCCCATCGACGTCTCATACAGCCATTCGCAGAATACGCTCGACGACATCGGCGGCAAATATCGCGCCGTCCGTCTTGGCTTCCGCCAGATCGACGGTTTCAAATGGACTGATGCTGACGAGGAAAGGCTGAGACTAAGCAAAGAGAAGCCGAAGCCCCCGCCAGAGGATTGGGGCGCGTGCATCGTCGCCGCACGGGAGCGTCGGCCTTTCACTTCGCTGGAAGATTTTGCCCGCGATACCGCATTGCCGAAGCGCGCGCTGATCATGCTGGCTGATGCCGATGCGTTTCGTTCGATTGGTCTCGATCGACGTGCCGCACTATGGGCGGTGAGGCGATTACCCGATGATGTGCCGTTGCCGTTGTTCGAAGTTGCGACCGCGCGCGAGCAGCCGGACGAGAATGCGAAGCCCCTGCCTGAGATGCCATTGCCTGAACAAGTGGTTGCTGATTATCAAACCATCAGGCTGTCGCTGAAGGGCCATCCGATGGAATTTCTGCGCGCGAACCTTACGCGCGAGAAAGTGGTGACCTGCGCGAGCATTGTGGATGCGAATGACAGACGGCGCGTGCGTTGTGCCGGCGTCGTGCTGGTGCGGCAGCGGCCGGGCAGCGCCAAGGGCGTTGTCTTCATGACGCTGGAGGACGAGACCGGAATCGCCAATATCGTAGTATGGCCAAAGGTGATGGAGCAGTTCCGCAGGGAAGTCATGGGCTCCAGGCTCATTCTGGTCGAGGGTACGATCCAGAGCAGCCCGGACAAGGTCGTGCATCTGGTTGCCGAACGACTAGTTGACCGTTCGGACGATCTGAAACATCTCGCCAATGATGCGCTCGGTGGGTCGCAGCAAATGCTGTCAGGCCCAGAGCCGATCAATGACGATCGTCGCGAGCATCCCGCCAGTCCCGCGCAACGCATTCGCCATCCGCGCAATGTCCGGATCCTGCCGCGTTCGCGGGATTTCCATTAAGCGTCGTTCAGCTACCATTCAGCCGTTCTTACCTATTCAGGTGATGCACCGACTGGCGGTCCGCCGGGTGGCCGGTGCAGGAAAGTAATAGTGGCATAGGCGCCGATCCATGAACCGACGGCGGCGAAACCCACATACATCCAGTTTTCGGTATAGCTGATGACGGCATAGGACGAGAGTACATACCAGACGCTGCTCCAGGTGGCCGCAGGTACGCGCCGACGGGCCACCACCGCAGAGGTGAACATCACATAGACCGCGTCGGTGGCAGCCGTGGCCAGCACCACGGCGCCGGCAGTCAATGGATCGATGGTGGCCATGGTCTCTCCTCCATGCTTGTGCAAAATGATGCGATGACGGATGTGGTCACCTGGAAGCGTGAGCTGAATCGGTGGCGTGGGAAAGGGGGAGGACGTTGATGCACGGCATTCGTGAACTGCTCGCCGACCTCTGGAGGCAGGCTGGCGGTGATATTGCGGCGCTCCAGCGTGTCGCGCTGACCGGCAATGAGCCGCAATTGCCGTCGTCATTCCATGTCGGTGCAGCCGCTCAGGTCAGTATCGCTGCAGCCGGAATGGCGGCTGCCGAAATCTGGCGGTTACGCAGCGGGCAGACGCAGACTGTCTCTGTCGACATGCGCCACGCCATCGTCGAATGCCGCAGCGAGCGCTATCTGCGCTGCGACGGCAATCCGCCGCCGCCCGCCTGGGATGCGATCGCCGGCGTCTACAAGACCGGTGACGGCAAGTTCGTGCGGCTGCATACCAATTTTCTGCATCATCGCGACGCTGTCTGCCAGGTGCTGTCATGCACGCCGACGCGTGAGGCGGTGCAGGCGGCGTTGATGCACTGGAACGGCGAGGCCTTCGAGACCGGAGCCTATGCGGCCGGCGGCGTGGTCGCGCTGATGCGATCCCATGACGAATGGATGGCGCTGCCGCAGGCCACAGCCGTTGCTGAACTGCCGCTCGTTGAGATCACCCGGATCGGTGACGCCGAACCGAAGCTGTGGCCGATCGGCGCCCGGCCCCTTGCCGGTCTGCGCGTACTCGATCTCTCACGCGTCATCGCCGGTCCCGTCGCTGGTCGTACGCTTGCGGCCCATGGCGCGGATGTCATGCTGGTCTCCAGTCCCGATCTGCCGGCGATCCCGTGGCTCACCATCGATACCGGCCGCGGCAAGTTCTCGAGCTTCGTGGATCTCCAGAGCGAGCAAGGGCGCGACACCCTGCGAGGATTGCTCGCGCAGGCGGATATCTTCTCGCAGGGCTACCGCCCGCAATCGCTCGCGGCGCTCGGCTTCTCGCCGGAGGATGCGGCCCGTGTCAGTCCCGGTATCGTCTATGTCTCGCTCTCCGCTTACGGCCGCTCCGGGCCCTGGGCGGAACGTCGTGGTTTCGATTCACTGGTGCAATGCGCCACCGGCTTCAACCATGCCGAAGGCCAGGCGGCGGGTGTCGACGGGCCGAAGGAATTGCCGGCGCAGATGCTCGATCACGCCACCGGCTACTTAATGGCGTTCGGCGCCATGATCGCACGCGCACGTCAGGCGCGTGAAGGCGGCAGCTGGCACGTGCAGGTCTCTCTTGCCCGCACCGGTCAATGGCTGTGGGATATGGGAAGGATCGCGGAGGGTCTCGCGGTCAAAGACCTCAAGGGGGAGATGGTCAAAGCCTTTACCGAGGATATGCCATCCGGATTTGGCCAGTTGTCGGCGGTCCGTCATGCAGCCGTGTTATCGCGAACCCCGGCATCGTGGGCGCGTCCGGCCATGCCCCTAGGCAGCCATCCGGCGGTATGGCCGTCCGGCAATTGAAACCCATTCGCAGGATTTCAAAATTTTAACGAAGATTCGTAAGTGCACACGCGTTTTTAGATTGTCTGAACGCCCAGATGCGCACTATTAGCGCGTGAATGGGACAAATCGCCGCGGAATAAGTGCGTTTCCTACCAAGGACTGGACAGTGACGAATTTAGATCAACGATCTCAGCTGTTTAGCGGAAAGCGCCTGATCGCGGGCGGTTGCATTGCTGCCATGCTGGTTGCCGCAGGCATCGGCTACGTGCGGCTGTCCACCCCGTCGAAGGGGCATTCCGACGTTTCGAGCCAGTCGCGGAAGAACCCGCAGCGCTATGCGGCGTCGCCGTCGGAATGGGCGAGCCTGACCATCGAGCCGGTCACCGTGCGTGCCTTCCGCGCCGAACATGTCACCGAGGGCAAGATTGCCGTCGATGAGGACCGCTCGACCCCGATCTTCTCACCTTATGCCGGCCGCGTCACCAAGCTGCTCGCCAAACCAGGCGACCACGTCGAAAAGGGCCAGCCGCTCTTCGTCATCGAAGCGGCCGACACCGTTGGCGCGCAGAATGATTTCGTTGCAGCAACCACGGCGCTCAACAAGGCGAAGTCGCAATTCGACCTCGCGCAGATCCAGGACAAGCGCGCCCGCGACCTGTTCGAAGGCAAGGCTGTGCCGCTGAAAGACTATCAGCAGAGCCAGGCCACGCTGCTGCAGGCACAGAACGATCTGCGCACCGCCGACACGGCACTTGAAGCCGCACGCAATCGCCTGCGCATTCTTGGCCTCTCGGAAGACGCCATCACGGCGTTTCAGGAGAAGGGCCGCATCAATCCGGAAACGACGATCTACGCGCCGCTTGCAGGCACGGTGGTTCAGCGCAAGATCGGCCCCGGCCAGTACATCAGCGCCGGCGCTGCCGATCCAGTCTTCGTGATCGGCGATCTCTCATCAGTGTGGCTCACTGCCTTCGTGCGCGAGACCGAAGCTGCTGCCGTGCAGATCGGTCAGGAAATGAGCTTCACCGCACTGGCGCTGCCGGGCCGCGTGCTCACTGGCCGCATCAGCTATGTCGCGACTGCGCTCGATCCCGCTACGCGCCGTCTCTTGGTCCGCGCTACGCTGGACAACAGCAACGGTTTGCTGAAGCCCGAAATGTTCACCACCGTGACGATCTACGCGCCTGGCGACCAGCCGACGATCGGCGTGCCGAAAACGGCGCTGATCTATGAAGGCGATCAGGTCCGCGTCTGGGTCGCGCATGACGACAAGACCATCGAACTGCGCACGATCAAGACCGGTATGACCAATGGCAATCTCGTCGAGGTCCATGGCAACCTGAAAGCCGGCGAACGCATCGTCACCAAAGGCAGCCTGTTTATCGATCGCGCGGCCTCCGCCAGCTAACCCCCAGCTTCGGCTCTTCTGAAAGGTCCGATCTGGATGGATCGTCTTGTTGCTCTGGCCGTCGACCGTCGCTTCCTGATGGTAGCGATGTTCGCCGTCGTTCTGATCGGCGGCCTGTTTGCCTTCAACCAGCTAAATATCGAAGCCTATCCCGATCCGACCCCGCCGATGGTCGATATTGTGACGCAGAGCAACGGTCTCTCTGCCGAGGAAATCGAACGCTACATCACGATCCCGATCGAAGCGCAGGTCGCGGGCATCAAGAACCTCAAAACGATTCGCACCATCTCGCTCTACGGTCTCTCCGACGTCAAATTGCAGTTTTCGTTCGACTACACCTATGACGAAGCGTTGCAGCAGGTCCTGAACCGGTTGTCGCAGCTCGGGACCTTGCCGGGCAATGCACAGCCGACGATATCGCCGATCTCCGCGGTGGGTGAAATCTTCCGTTATCGTCTGGTGGGACCGCCGAACTACAGCGTACTCGATCTCAAGACCCTGCAGGACTGGGTGATGCAGCGCCGCTTTCGTGCGGTGCCTGGCGTCATCGACGTCATTGGTTGGGGTGGCAAGACCAAAACCTATGAAATCCAAGTCGACTTCAGCAAGCTCGTTGCCTATGGCTTGACGCTGCCACAACTGCTAACCGCCGTCGGCAATGCCAATATCAATGTCGGCGGCAACACCGTGAATATTGGCCCTCAATCGGCCGTGGTTCGCGGTGTTGGCCTCATTCGGTCGATCGATGACCTTTCCAATACGATGATCTCCCAGACCAACGGCAATCCGGTTCTGGTCAAGGACGTCGCCACGGTGTCGGTCGGCGAGAAGCCGCGCCTCGGCATTGCCGGTCTCAATCAGGAGGACGATATCGTCCAGGGCATCGTGCTGATGCGCCGCGGCGAGAAGAGTTCGCCGACCATCGCGCGTGTCGAACAATTGGTGCAGCAGATCAATCGCGGAGGCATCCTGCCGCCCGGTGTGCGGATCGAACGCATCTATGACCGCAAGGACCTGATCGACACCACCACGCATACGGTGCTGCACAACATGGTCGTCGGCATCCTGCTGATCGTACTGCTGCAGTGGATGTTCCTCGGCAACCTGCGCAGCGCGCTGATCGTCGGCGCCACCATTCCATTCGCTTTGTTTTTCGCTGTCATCATTCTGGTGCTACGCGGCGAATCCGCCAACCTTCTATCGGTAGGCGCCATCGATTTCGGCCTGATCGTGGATGGCACCGTCATCATGGTGGAGGCCATCTTCAGACGGCTGACCCAGACAACGGAGCTTTCCGAAGCGGAGCGTAGCCACATCTCGCCCGAGACCATCATGGGCATGAAGAAGCATGGCATCCTCAGCGCATCCGCTGACGTGTCGCGCTCGATCTTCTTTGCCGCCGCTATCATCATCGCCGCGTTCCTGCCGCTGTTCACGCTGTCTGGCGTCGAGGGCAATATCTTTGGACCGATGGCGCGGACCTATGCTTATGCGCTGGCCGGTGGCCTGATAGCGACATTCACTGTTACGCCTGCGCTGAGCGCGATCATTCTGCCAGCGCATGTCCACGAGACCGAAACCTGGATCATGCGCCAGCTGCATCGCCTCTATATGCCGGTGCTGCACTGGGCGGTCGCCAGCCGAAAGATCGTACTGGGCATCGCGATCGGTCTCGTCGTGGTGACTTTCTTCATGGCGCGTTTCCTCGGCCTGGAATTTCTGCCGAAGCTGGAAGAGGGCAATCTCTGGATACGCGCCACGCTGCCGCCGACGATCTCGCTGCAGGAGGGCAATACTTACGTCAATGAGATGCGCAGGCTGATCCGCCAGCAGCCCGAGGTAGAATCCGTCGTCTCGCAGCACGGCCGTCCCGATGACGGCACCGACGCGGCTGGCTTGTTCAACGCGGAATTCTTCGCCCCGCTGAAGCCTGCCTCCGAATGGCCGGCGCCGCAGGACAAGGATGCGCTGACGGCGCGCCTGCTCAAGGAACTGCAGACGAAATTTCCCGGCGTCGAGTTCAATTTCTCGCAATATCTGCAGGACAACGTCTCCGAAGCGGTCTCTGGCGTGAAGGGCGAGAACTCGATCAAGCTCTACGGCAACGATCTGGATGCACTCACCAAGACCGCTAACGAGATCAAGGCCGTACTGTCGACGGTGCAGGGCGTGACGGATCTCGCCGTGTTCACATCGTTGGGGCAGCCAACCATCCAGATCGACGTCGACCGCGCCAAGGCTGCGCGCTACGGATTGTCGCCCGGCGATATCAACGCCACCATCAAGGTCGCCATCGGCGGCGACTCCGCGGGCGATCTCTATGAGCCCGGCAGCGATCGGCATTTTCCGATCACGGTGCGGTTAGCGCCGGAATATCGCCGTAGCGCTGAGGCGATCCAGAATTTGCGCATCGGCGCACCCGGTCCGAACGGCACGATCGCGCAGATCCCGCTAAGTGAAGTGGCGTCGATCAATCTCGTCTCGGGTGCGGCCTATATCTATCGCGAGAACCAGGAGCGCTATTTGCCGATCAAGTTCTCGGTACGCGAACGTGATCTCGGCAGCGCCATTCAGGAAGCGCAGGACAAGGTCGCCGCGCTCGTTCAGCTGCCGCCGGGCTCGCGGACCGAATGGGTCGGCGAGTTTGGCAATCTTCAGGATGCTATCGCACGGCTTTCCATCGTGGTGCCGATCAGCCTCGCTCTGATCGGCGTGCTGCTCTGGTTCAACTTTGGCTCGATGGCCGACACACTCCTGGCCATGAGCGTGATCCCAATGGCGATCTTTGGCGGCGTGCTCGGTCTGCTGATCACGGGTATTCCGTTCAGCGTATCGGCGGCGATCGGCTTCATCGCGCTGTTCGGCATTGCTGTCATGGACGGCATCCTGATCCTGTCACAATACAATCAGCTGATCGATGAGGGCTATGAGCGCATCAAGGCTGTGATCCGGACCGGCGAGTTGCAACTGCGGCCGGTGCTCATGACCTGCATCGTAGCGGGCGTTGGCCTGCTGCCGGCGGCGCTGTCGGAGGGCATCGGGTCTCAGGTCCAGAAGCCGCTGGCGGTTGTCGTCGTCACCGGCATGATGCTGGCACCTCTGGTGATCCTGATTACCCTTCCGGTGCTGATCTCGTTCTTCTCGAGCCGGGCGCGTTAAACCAGCTTGCGACGGAAGCGGCTCGGGCTGTCCCTGAGGCAGCCCAATGGCCCATATCCAAAAAACCGGCCTCGGCATGGATCGAAACCGGCGCTTGCCCGTTGACCGGTTTCCCATCGGGCTATTCCACCCCCCGTGCGCGTTTCGGTAGGTGCTCTTGAACGCTGTATTTGCTAATCTTTTTTCAAACGTGCAGCCGTGCCATGCTGGCGGCCGTCGTTTCGAGCGCCGCATCTTTTCAGAGACTTTTTGATGCTCATCAAGACCGCCTCTGTCGACCTGACCAATTGCGACCGCGAGCCAATCCACATCCCCGGCAGTGTTCAACCCTATGGTTGTCTACTCGCCTGCGATGGCTCCGTCGGGATGGTCCGGCGCCATTCGGTCAATGCCAGCGCGATGCTTGGTGTGGGATCAGGCGACATAAATGGCCGCAGGCTGGATGATCTGATCGGCGAGGGGCCGGCGCACGACATTCGCAATGCCATCGCCAAATGGGGCAACCAGCAGCGCCCGGGATTGCTGATCGATTTCAAGGTCGCGCATTCGCAGACCGCGTTCAACGTCGCCGTGCATCGGCACAAAGGCGTCAATATCATCGAATTCGAGCCGGCTGATGCCAGCGATGCAACACCACCTCTGGAGTTGTCGCGCTTGCTGATTGGCCGCATCGGCCAATGCAACGATCTCGACGTGCTGTTCGACAATGCAGCGCGGCTGCTGCGTGGCGCACTCGGTTACGACCGGGTGATGGTCTATCAATTCGCTCATGACGGCTCCGGCCGAGTGATCAGCGAGGCGCGCCGCGGCGATCTCGAGAGTTTTCTGGGACAGCACTTCCCGGCCGGAGACATCCCGCAGCAGGCGAGGGTGCTTTACGTCCAGAACACGGTGCGTATCGTCTCGGATGCGAGTGGTGAGCGCGTGGCCATTGAGCCGGAGTTCGACACATCCGGTGAGCCGCTCGACCTTTCCTTTGCACATCTGCGTAGCGTTTCGCCGATCCACTGCGAGTATCTGCGCAATATGGGCGTCGGTGCGTCGATGTCGATTTCCATCATCCACGACGGCGTGCTCTGGGGGCTGATCGCCTGCCATCATTATGCACCGCGCGCGCTTTCCATGGAGAAACGCGTTGCTGCAGAGATGTTTGGCGAGTTCTTTTCCATGCAATTGGCCGGGCTTCTTCAAAAACGCAAACTGGCCGCTAGCGAAAGCGCGCAGCGCTATCTCGACCAGCTGTTGCACAATGTTTCGCATCACGGCGATATCGAAGACCTGCTCAAGGAAAGCATTCGCGATTTTAGCGTGCTGATGCCGTGTGACGGTATTGGCCTATACCTCAACAAGATCTGGACGTCTTATGGCAACGCGCCGCCGGCTGCGGCAGTACCGGCGCTGATGGGCTTCATCAATTCGGTAGCCGAGGGACGGGTGTGGGCGACGAGCGCCCTGTCAGATCGATTGCCGGCCGCTGAAGACTATGCGGCCGCCGTCTCCGGCGTGCTGGCGGTGCCATTGTCGCAATTGCCGCGCGACTATCTCCTGTTTTTTCGCAGCGAAGTAACGCAAACGCTGAACTGGGCGGGTGATCCCAACAAGACGTACGAAATCGGTCCATTGGGCGATCGGCTGACGCCGCGCAAGAGCTTCGCGATCTGGAAGGAGACCGTGCAGCGCCAGTCCCAGCCATGGCTGCAAAACGAGCGCGACACCGCCGAGGCTGTGCGCTCGGCTTTGGTGGAAGTGGTGCTTCGCCACAACGAATTACTGGCGGATGAGCGGCACAAGGCTGACCTGCGCCAGAAAATCCTGAATGAAGAGCTCAATCATCGCGTCAAGAATATCCTTGCGTTGATCAAATCGCTGGTCTCGCACCCGGTCGAGGATGGCCGCAGCATCGAGGATTATGTCGCTTCGCTGAAGGGACGTATTCAGGCCTTGTCGCTTGCGCATGATCAGGTCATCCGGGGCGCCGGTGGCGGTGCATTGAAGGGCTTGCTCGATGCCGAATTTTCGCCGTATCGCGAGTCGGTGAAAGCGATCGAGGTGACCGGGCCCGATGTTCTGCTCGACGCTCGAGCCTATTCGGTACTCGCACTTGTGCTGCACGAACTGGCCACCAATGCCGCCAAATATGGGGCGCTTTCCGTAAGCACGGGGCGGCTGTCACTCCAGTGGAAACGGACGGATATCGGCGACTGCGAAATCCACTGGCTTGAGCGCGACGGCCCGCTTGTCACGCCGCCATTGCGGCCGGGCTTTGGATCGATGCTGATCGGTCGCAGCATTCCCTATGACCTCGGCGGCGAAAGCGATGTCGACTATGAGCCGGCCGGCACGCGCGTGCGGTTGCTCATCCCGGCGCGCTTCGTTGTCTGGCCCGCGCCGGTGGCGGCGTGCAACGTGCGCGCCCGACGCGAGGACGACAGGCCGATGGCGTCGATGCGCGGCTTGAAGGTGTTGATGGTCGAGGACCAGCTTCTGATTGCCATGGACGTCGAAACCATGCTGACCCACGAAGGCGCAGCATCGGTCAAGACGGCATCTTCGGTCAAGGAGGCATTGATCGCGCTGACGATCATGAGGCCTGATGTGGCCATCCTCGACGTCAATCTCGGCAATGGCAGTTCGGTGCCGGTGGCCCAGGCATTGCGCGAGCGGGGTATCCCCTTCGTCTTCGCCACGGGTTATGGCGAGACCAGCCTGATCCCGGCGTCGATGGATGACGTGCCGATCGTGCGCAAACCCTACGACCTTACTTCGCTGGTCGCCGCGATGACCACGGCGATGGCGAAGAAGAACTCGGCCGGATAGTTTACTGCCCCGAGGGCGTGCGCAGCCCGTGCCAGGCGTCGCGGACCTGATGGTAATGAACTTCTGGCAGATAGTCTGGCGTGTTCAGCCCAAGCGTTTTCACATCCAGCCTGCCGATTGCGCTGAGCAGCGAATAGGATGCGATGACCCGGTCGCGCTGCGCGCCAATCAGGCGTGCCTTTGCCTGTACGAGGTCCTGCTGTGAGTTCAGGACGTCAACAGTAGTGCGCTGACCGCCCTGGGCCTCGCGCTGTACGCCCTGTAGTGCAACGCCAGCAGCGCGTACTTCGGCTTCCGCGGCACTCACCGCGGTCTTGGCGCCTTCATTTGACACCCATGCACCGACGACTGCGGTGCGGGCCTGATTGCGGACCTGCTCGAGCACCAGGCGGCTGACCGATGACAGTTCCTTGGCCTGGCGCGTCTGCGCAGCACCGAGGCCGCCGTCATAGATCGGCGCAGTCAATTGGCCGACAATCGAAGCCTGGTCGGTGCCAAAAGTGCCAAGCGTCGGATCCGATTGGCTGGATTTGCTGGCGCTGCCCTGCAGCGTCAGAGTAGGCAACAGGCTGCTCTCCGCCACCTTGATCGTCGTGGTCGCCACATCGACATCGTAGCCGGCTGCCAGCACTGCGGGGTGCGCCTTGAAGGCCTGATTGACGGCATCGTCGCGGTTGCGCGGCAGCAGCCGATCCATCGGTTCGGCCGGACTGAGCCGCGAGGGCGTAGCACCAATCACCTGCGCATAAGTCGCTTGGCTGATGGCGAGATTGACTTCGGCGGCGTTGAGATCGGCTTGGCCACGCGCCAGACGCGCTTCCGCCTGTGACGTGTCGGTGGGCGTGACGTCCCCGGCGTTGAGCCGCTTCTGGGCGATGCCGAGGGTTTCGCGCAGGGAGGCGACGTTGGTCCGCTGGGCTTCGACCAGCGATTGGTTGGCGAGAACATTGGTATAGGCAACGACAGCGTCCAGCAGCACGCCCTGGCCGACATTGCGCAGCGCTTCCCGGCCGGACTGAACCTGCAATTCCGCGACGCGGACACTGTTGGCTGTCTTGTTTCCGTTATAAAGCGTCTGGGTGACCGTGACGCCGATGGTCCATGGCTTTAGCGTTGCGCCCTGGATGGTGTTGTCCACGAGCAGGTTGCGTACGGCCTGAAGGCCATAGCTCAGCGTGGCTGCCACCTGAGGCCGGTAGCCGGCCATCGCCTGCGGAACGTTCTCATCGGTGGCACGCTGGCGAGCCCGTTCGCCGTTCAGCTGCGGATTGGACTGATAGGCTTTGGCAAGGGCTTCCGACACTGTTTCGGCACGGGCATCGACCGCAGCAAAAATGCCATAGCCAATCAGGCTCAGGGCCATGCCTGTCCGAAGCGCGCGTCTTGCGACGAGGCCAAATATGCCGTGACGAACCATATTATCCCAAAGTAATCTTCGGACGTCCGCCCCCGCTGACGTCTAGGTATGTTTAGAGGGCGTTGCCTTTGCAGGCAAACCATCCGGCGAAGAACCTCCGGGCTTTTGCGCTTTCCCCACAGGGCATTTGGCTGCCCCGATTTGCTTGATTGATCAGGACCCTAGAGTGGATGGGGCGCTCCGTGAATGCGACGAATAAACCCGCTTCACATGGCCGCGTGTGTTGCATGTCGGGCACATTTCTGAATAACCGCACGCAGTGGTAACTCTGTCCGGCTTTGCTCCGCGATCGCGCTGAGGAGTTGCCGATCCTGCCCAGCCGGAATACTTATGCCCAAGATATTCACTGATCCCGACGCCATCGCCGAAGACATCATTCGCGACGTCGGGACGACGCTCGTGGTCGGGCTGCCGCTCGGGCTTGGCAAGGCCAACCATATCATCAATGCGCTCTATCAGCGCGCGCTGGCCGATCGCAGCATCAAGCTGACTTTCTTCTCCGCGCTCACCCTGGAGAAGCCGAAGCCGTCCAGTGAGCTGGAGAAGCGCTTCATCAATCCGGTGATCGAGCGGTTGTTCGGTGGCTATCCCGATCTTGCTTATGCAACGGCGCTTCACAAAGGCGAGCTTCCGCCAAACATTCAGGTCAACGAATTCTTCTTCCTCGCGGGAAAATGGCTGCGGGTTGCCGATGCGCAGCAGCACTATATTTCAGCGAACTATACCCATGCGTCATCCTATCTTCTGACGCGCGGCCTTAACGTGATCACGCAACTGGTGTCGAAGCGCGTCGTTAACGGCGCCGCGCGCTATAGCCTGAGCTGCAATACCGACACCACGCTGGATCTCATGCGCGCGCGCAATGAAGGTCGCGTCTCGTTTAAGTTGATAGGTCAGGTCAATTCGGAGCTGCCCTTCATGCCGGGGCAGGGTGATCTTGCCGGCGATGAATTTCACGCGGTACTCGAAAGCCCGGAGACTGAATTTCCGCTGTTTGCGCCCCCATCCGAACCGGTCAACGACACCAAATACGCGATTGGATTACACGCTGCAGGCCTGGTGCGCGACGGTGGCACGCTGCAAATCGGCATTGGACAAGTGGGCGATGCGCTGGCGCAGGGCCTGATCGTTCGCCACCGCGACAATGCAGCGTTCCTCAATCTGATGCAGCGTCTTGCCCCCGACGCGCCTCCGAAGGAAGCCGCGACGTTCGAACGCGGCCTCTACGGCGTCAGCGAAATGCTGTTCGAAGCATTTCTCGGCCTGATCGATGCCGGCATTCTCAAGCGCGAGGTGGATGGCACCATCGTGCATGGCGCGTTCTTTCTTGGGCCGAATGCATTCTATCAGGCGCTGCGCGACATGGCGCCGGAGCGTCTGGCGAAGATCCAGATGATGCCGGTGTCATTCACCAACGAACTCTACGGTGATGAAGATGCCAAACGCCGTGCGCGCGTCGATGCACGCTTCGTCAACAACACGATGATGGCGACGCTGATGGGCGCCGCGATCTCCGACGGTCTCGAGAACGGCCAGGTCGTGAGCGGGGTCGGCGGGCAGTACAATTTCGTCTCACAGGCTTTCGCTCTGGACGGCGCGCGCTCGATCCTGACTCTCGAATCCACACGCATGGGCAAGAAGCCGATTTCCAATATTCGTTGGAGTTATGGTCACACCACGATCCCGCGACACCTGCGCGATATCATCGTGACAGAGTATGGTGTCGCCGATCTGCGCGGAAAATCGGATGCCGACGTCATCGCGGCCATGCTGCAGGTGTCGGACTCGCGCTTTCAGCCGGAACTGATGCAGTGGGCCAAGGAGGCTGGAAAGCTTCTCAAGAGCTATGACATTCCTGCAGCGTATCGTGACAATGTACCTGAGCGGATTTCCGCTGCGCTCAGGCCGGCGCGGGACGCCGGTCTTCTGCCCATGTTCCCGTTTGGCAGCGATTTCACTGCCGTGGAGCAGCGCCTGATCCCTGCGCTGCAGATACTGAGCGCGGCATCGGTGTCGCCACAACAGCTCGCAGGCCTATTCTGGCAGGGCATGACACGCGCACCGAGTGCGTCAGATGAAGCGGCGCTTGCGCGGCTCGGGCTCGATCGTCCGGCCACATGGGCCGAACGCGCCTATCGTGTGCTGGTATCCGCTGCGCTCGCGCGCAGCGGCTCAGCCTAGCGGTTCTTGTTGACCGGCTTCCGCTTCTCGATGAATGCCGCCATGCCTTCTGAACGGTCTTCAAGCGCGAATGTCGCGTGAAACAGATCGCGTTCGACCTTGAGGCCTTCGGTGAGCGGCGTCTCGAAGGCACGATTGACGGCGTTCTTCGCCATCGTCGCCACTGGGCGCGACATGGCGGCGATCTTTTCCGCCATCGCGATGGCTTCTTCCATCAGCTTGTCGGCCGGGACAATGCGGCTGACGAGACCGGAGCGCTCGGCTTCCGCCGCATCCATCATGCGGCCCGTCAGGCAGAGGTCCATCGCCTTCGATTTGCCAATGGCGCGTGTGAGGCGCTGGGTGCCGCCGATGCCGGGAATGGTGCCAAGCGTGATTTCCGGCTGGCCGAACTTCGCGGTGTCCGCTGCGATCATGATATCACACATCATCGCCAGCTCGCAGCCGCCACCAAGTGCATAGCCTGACACGGCGGCAATTGTTGGCTTGGTGCAGGTGGCCACACGGTCGCCGCCGATCGCGGTGAAATCACTGGAGAACATGTCGATGAAGCTCTTTGGCTGCATCTCCTTGATATCTGCTCCGGCGGCAAATGCTTTCTCGCTGCCGGTCACGATGATGCAGCCCACGGCGATGTCGGCTTCCAGCTCGTCGATGGCGATCTTGATTTCGCCGAACACACCGAAAGAAAGGGCATTAAGCATCTTCGGGCGATTCAGCGTGATGATGCCGACCGCGCCTTTGCGCTCAACGATGAGGTGTTCGTAGCTGCTCATGTTCCATCCCGCGGATTTTTGCCGAAGCCGCCAGGATCGGCGGCCCCGCGCAATTTGCCCGCTCGGGGGATGGGGTTCAAGCCATAAACATACGGGCCGCGGAGGCCATGGTCAGCAAACCGCCAAATGCGATGAAGATCTTACCAACGAGGGAGGTCTTGTCCCAGGTCGTGCTGTTCTCGCTGGCGACTTCCGGTGCCGGCGTATCGATGGTGGCCTTTGCGAGCGTCAGCGGCGGCTTGTCGTTGCTGATGGCACGATCGAGGTCGTTGAGCTGGTCAGCGGCAACGAGCTGCGCATTGCTGGCGCCGGAATCCGGCAAGGTCGTTGCGGGCTGTTCCTGCTGGCCGCCGATTTGGCCAAGCGCGCTGCCGGCTTGCGATGACATATTGTAGGTGTTGGTCGCTGCGGTCTCAGAGGGCCATTGCGCATTCGCATTGGCGACCAATGATGGGATGGCGGTATCGCTGCTTCCCGGCTTCGCGTCTTCCATTTTGGCAGTGTCCTCATCAGCCGACTTTTTCGACGCCTTGGTTGCCTGTCGGTCGGACTTGCGCGATTTCGTTTCGCTCTTCCTGGCACTGCGGTGCTTGGTGGCCTTCGCTGCTGGTTCGGCGGACGTGTCTACGGCGCTGCCGACCGCTGCGGCCGGCTCGGATGCCGGGGCATCGTTTTCGGTCGCGTGAAGCGGTGCCGATGTGCAGATCCACAATCCGGCTGCGATGACCAATGCCGCACGCCCGCTGGCTCTGATGTTCATGGAAATCTCCCCAAAATACCGGCCCCCAATGGCCGCAAGGGAAACTGCGCAGGTGTTCACACCGGGGCAAAAAAAGGGAATCTTCGGACGAGTCCGGCAAAAACGGGGCATGAACACAGCCGCAGTCATCGTGTCCACAGGCGTCAGCAAAAATCTGCCTTTGAAATCAAGGAGACGGATGTCACTCTGACGGTTCGATGTTATGAGCCAGATGTCTTTGAAATCTTCGGCTCGGGGTTGGGGCGCAGGCAAGGGTTTCACGGTTCCGTGATTTTTCTCTCAGCTGGCGTAACAAACTGAATTATCCGCCGAATTGGCTTTAGGAGCGCGCGTGCGCGGACGTGACGACGAATGGACCGATCTGATGCGGTCGGCCAATGCAGGGGATAGCGTTGCTTATCATCGCCTGCTGAAGTCGGTTACGCCCGTGCTGCGCGCCGGAGCGCGGCAGGGCCTGTCACGGGCTGGCCAGCCGCCCGATCAGGCCGAGGACATTGTGCAGGACATTTTGCTGGCGGTGCATTTGAAGCGGCAGACCTGGGACGCGAACGCGCCATTCGCGCCGTGGCTGTTTGCGATCGCCCGCAACAAGCTGATCGATGCGCTGCGCCGGCGCGGGCGTCGGATCTTCGTCAACATCGACGATTTTGCCGAAACGATTCCGAGCGAGCCGCCGGCTGAAACATTGCCCACCGTCGAGATATCCAATCATCTCGCCGATCTTCCGCCGCGGCAGCGCGACGTGTTGCGATCGATCGCGGTGGACAGCGTATCCATCAAGAATACGGCGTCGAAATTGTCGATGACCGAAGGCGCCGTGCGCGTGGCGTTGCATCGTGGGCTCGCGAGCCTCGCAGCCAAGCTGCGGAAGGATTGACCATGGATACCGATCGCCTGATTCAAACGCTGGCTGCCGATCATGATCACCGTGCTCGTCCGGTCAGCACCCAGCTCGCGATGGCCTTGCTGGTCGCGCTGCCGGTGGCGGCGGCGATGCTGCTGGTAACGCTCGGCATCCGTCCGGATTTCATGTCGGCGATGCGAAATCCGTTTTTCGATACCAAGTTTTTGGTGACCTTGGCGCTCGCGATTCCCGCGATTGTGATCAGCGTTCATCTATCGAAGCCGGAAGCGTCGTTGGGGCGCTGGGTCTGGCTGCTGCTGTTGTCGCCGTTCATTCTCATCATCGCATTGATCGTCGAAATGACGATGCCGCAACGCGCGCCGATGATGGTGCGTATCATCGGCAAAAACTCGTCGGTATGTTCGGCGGCGATCACGTTGCTGTCGCTGCCGATCCTCGGCGGCGCGATGATCGCGCTGCGCCACGGCGCGCCGTCACGCCCCGCCGTTGCCGGTGCGCTCGCGGGATTGATGTCAGCCGGGCTAGGGGCGACGTTTTACGCCGCGCATTGCGCGGACGACTCGCCGCTGTTTGTGGCGACCTGGTACACGCTCGCAGCCCTCGTCGTGGCGGCGCTGGGGGCAGCTGTCGGTTCGAAAGTACTGCGCTATTGAGCGGCGCGAGAGCCACGCGTTTAGCGAATGATGAATCCGGTCAGGCCGACGCCATAGCCGCCGGACGCCCGCTTGCAGCCTTGGCAATGTCTCCATTCAACTCGCCGGCATAGTCCTTGAAATCGACTTCGAGCGTGTAGCGCGCGGAATTGAGCCAGGTGCTGATCTTTCTCTGGTGGAAGTCACGGACCTCCAGTGCCATATCGCCGGGGCTGGGCAGGGCGACCTTGCCGGTCAGTACGGATGCAATCCATCGCGCCTGGATTTCGACCAGCGGGATAGTTGGCCCGATGGGCTGGACCAATCCGGCAAAGAACAGGCCGGGCCGGTTCGGCGGTGCGATGCGCCGATAGAGATCGACCATGCCGCCGTCCTCCGGCACCGAGAAGATCTCGGGCGGGAGGAACGGGAAGCTGGTCTTGTAACCGGTAGCGTAGATCACCGCGTCGAAGCTCTCCTGCGTGCCATCGGCGAAGGCGATGGCGTCCCCCTCCAGCGAGGTGACGTTCGGCTTGATGCTGATCCAGCCATGGCCGATATAAGGCAGCAACTCCTGGCTCAACGTCGCATGTTCGCGCCACATGGGATGTTTCGGCTTTGGCACGCCGAAGCGGGTCTGATCCCCGACAGCGAGATAGATCAGACGTGCCATGATCATGCGCGTCAGCAGTGTCGGGAATTTCAGTTTGCGCGCGAAGAAGGCCGACCAGCGGTCAACCGGAATACCCATCATGTACTTCGGCATGATGTAGGCGCCGGTCCGCGTCGACAGCGTAACGCTGTACGCACGCTTGCTGAGATCGACAGCAATATCGACGGCCGAATTGCCGATGCCGACGACCAGCACCTTCTTGTCCTCGAATGGCTGCGCGGTGCGATACTGGCTGGAATGAATCGCCGTGCCGTTGAATGTGCCAGGGAATGTCGGCCAGCGTGGATCCCAGAGATGACCATTGGCGACAATGACTGTCTTGTATGCGCGCGAGCCCTCATGTGTAGTTACGTGCCAACCGTCATCGGTCTTTTCGACCGAGGTCACTTCGCAATTGAAGCGGGTGCGGGTTCGTGAGCCAAACCGATCGGCATAGGCTTCCAGATATTCCAGCAACTCTTGATGCGACAGGAAGTCGGGCTTGTCGGCGGGAATCGGAAAATCGGAATAGCCGAGATTGTCGCGGCTGGTGTCGATATGCAGGTTGCGATAGGCGCAGGACAGGCCATTGTCATTGCCGTAGCGCCACATTCCGCCGACGTTTGAGCCCTTCTCGTAGATATCGAAACTGAGTCCCTTGTCGTGAAGAGCCTTGGCAACGGCAATGCCGGAGGAGCCGGCGCCAATGATACAGATGTCGATTGCAGGCTCGGTCATGCAGCAGATTTTTCGGCAAGATGCTGGCGATACTGGCTCACAATGTCCTCGAAACTCTTGTCAGCGACGACGCCGACAGATGGCGCGCGGGTGGAGATGAAGCCTTTCGGCCAGCTATCGACGATCTTCTTGAGATCGGGGTCGAGGGCATATGTCACGTTCGGCGTGGTGTTGGTGACACGTGCGATCGATTCAATGATGTCTTCCATGCTGATCGTCAGGGCAGGCTGATTGAGCACGCGTTTGCCGCGCATCTTGACCGGATCGGCATTGTGAAGCGTGATCAAATTCTGCGCAACGGTCTCGACCGAGACGACCGGCACTTTCGTGTCAGCGCGCAATGGGCAAATCGACGGTTTGCCAGTGACGCCGTCACGAACGATGCCCGCGATACGGTCCGATACCGACTGTGTCGGCGGGCCGGGATGCACCAATACGATCGGCAGGCGCAGGGCACGTGCATCGACCATCCCGTGACGCGTGGCGTCGGCCAGCATCAATTCAGCGATGGCCTTGTGCGTGCCATAGGACGTTTGTGGACGCTGCAAGTGGTCGTCATCGACATGATCGGGCAATAGCCCACCGAAGACCGCGATCGAGCTTGGAAAGATCAGGCGGGGCGGAGCATCCTTGGCGCCGACGGCATCGATCAATTCCGCGAGAGCCGAGACATTTACGGCCAGCGCGCGTGCCGGGTCCTGTTCTGCGGCGCTGGTTAGCACAGCGGCGAGATGAAACACGCTATGGGGCTTCCACGCAGCGACCTGCTTCAGCGTATCGGGTGCGTTGATGCCGGCTTGCAAGTGCCTCACACGTGGGTCGGATGTTGGCGGCAAATGTGTGTCGAGAAGGAGGAGCTCCTCGATTGTCCCGCTTGTGCCCGCAGCATTGGTGAGCGCGCCTGCCTGAAGAAGCGCAGAAGTGAGCGTTCTGCCGATGAAACCACCGGCGCCTGTGATCAAGACCCGCATGAATTCCGCCCTGCTTGATGCCAACCCATTCCGGCGTTGGTCGCCGCGATTGAGGCATCACTATCAGCGCCTTCACCGGCAAGTCGATGCCTGCTGGCGGAATGGCAGGTCAGCGCAATTGGCGTTGCGGTCCTCGGTCGCAATGGCCAGACTGCAGCCATCCGCGTGAAAACACGCCGACTGACAATCGTCAGGCGGCAGGTGCTTCGGACGTCGCCTGCTGCATGCGGTGGAAGCGCAGGACCTGTTGCGCCGCGGAGATGCGCAGGCGTTCATAGGTCTCGCGGTCGGTCGTGCTGTCAGACAGCTGCGTTCCTGCGAGTTGCTCGCGCATGTTGATGATGGTCTTGACGGTCTTCCATGCAAAATTCGCGACCTTGCACAGAATGAAAATGCCCTCGCTGCGGGATTCGATCATCATGGTTTCCGCGACGGAGTTCGGTACGTTGGCCAGGCAGGCGAGCGCGGCGTTAGCCTCGTCGAACTTGCCGGCTTCGGCGAATTTCGCCACTTCGTTTTCATCCAGCCGACCGTCTTCAAATAGCGAGCGCACGAGACCGTGGGCAATGATGGTCTGCTGACTGATGCTGCCTGGTGCGGAGCGAGCCCGCCACGCGACCTGCTGAACCGCCAGCGATATGTCGGCGGTGTGGTGGACGCGTGCGGCTTCCAGCTTCGCCCGGACCGAGGCCGACGCCTTGGCGACGAGCTTCAGATAGTGGTGGCGCGGAATGGAGGGACGCAGGCCAACACACGTCGCAATCGTATCGTTGCCGTCAGCGCGCGAGAGTAGGGTATTGTAACCGCGCTCCGAAATGTCGGCGCCGCGGTTGTTGACGGTGCTGGTGACGACGGTGTCGTTACCGCGTTCGACGAGAACATCCGTCAGGGCGCCGCTCAGGACCTTGCGCGTCGAAATCGCGAGCAAATGGTCCTGGCTCTTGATGCGTGCATTTTCGATCAGCGCATGGTCATCGAGCTGCTCCGATTGGGAGAGCACGGGGGCGGCGACCTCGATCAGATCGTCGAATGCGAGGGTCCGGACGACCCGGGGCGGTGCAACGGAGATTGGCGCCAGTCGCTCGGCCAGAAGGGCCTTTGCGGACGCTTCCATATGCATCAGCAGGCAATCGAAAACGTCGTCGAACACTGCGATCTGCGCGTCGGAGTAATCCACGGCGTTATTGACGAACAGATCAGTGACGCGGCGCAGCGTTTCCACGCGCCGTGCGACCGTTCCGTGGGCCAGTGCGGCGTCAAGTTCGTCGAGTAAATTTGCCGATAGCGGCGACTTCGAAGACATAAATCAAATCCCGTAATTCTAATCGTGTCCTGCCGCGAATATGTTGCAGTCAGGGTTCGTGAAATTCGTTCAGGCGCTTGCAATTCGATTTCGTCCGCGCTCCTTGGCGGCGTAGAGTGCGCTGTCGGCACGTGCGAGTAAGGTGTCTGGCGTGTCGTTCGGACCCAATGTCGCAACGCCGCCCGAAATCGTCACGATCAAGCCGTCGGAAAATGCGCTCCAATCCAGGGCTTCGACAATCCCCCGCAAACGGTCGAGCATTTGCACGGCCTTGTCATGCGGCGTGTCCGGCAGCACCAGCAGGAATTCCTCGCCGCCATAGCGGCCGAATTTATCGATGCTGCGGATATTGGCGAAAATGGTGATGGCGAAGGTTCGCAGCACTTCGTCGCCGGTCGGATGCCCGAAATTGTCGTTAATCCGCTTGAACCAGTCGAGATCAATCAGCGCGGCGGTGCAGGGCGTATTACTGCGCTGTGCCCGAATGATTTCATCGTCAAGCAGTCGCATGATGCAGCGGCGATTGAATGACCCCGTCAGTTCGTCGAGTTCTGCTAGCTCTTCGATGCGCTTGTAGGCGGCCTCGAGTTCAACGCGGCGTCGAAATAGCGCGTCGCGTAGCGAGCTGGAAAAAATGCCAATGAACATACTGCGGGCGATGGTCATCGAGAATGTCAGCAAGGTGCCGAAGCGCTCAAGGGAGTTGCCAGAGGGGAGCGTCAAGGGCAGGTCGACGAAGAAATACAGCAGTGCGAGGCCGCCGGTCATGACGCTCCAGGCGCCGACACCTTCACGGGGCGAGGTACGCAGGGCGATGACATTGGCCACAAGAAACAATGCGCAGAGAAACACGACGGCGACATTGGGCGCTATGTAAACGAAGGCGAGCAGAAGTGCGTAAGTGACAGCCGTGTAGGGCGCTGCGAAGAAGTGATCGCGCCAGCCGTCCGTCAGGCCGCTTTCGGAGATCGCGAGGAAGATCAGGACAGAGACAAAAGCGCAGCCGGCATAGGCTGCGATGATCGTGCCGTCGACCGTGCCTGCGGCGAGGAACACGAGAAGCAATGCGATGTTGACGGCGTGACTGGCAGCCGCCAGTGCGAGCATTTGACGCCGACGCCTCAAGCGACGCGCCAGCGTATCCGTCGGCAGCTCTCCATCGACGGCTTCGAAGTCGCCGTTGACTGGATTCAAGACTGATGAAGCGGCTGCGGTCATTGAGCCCATCGATGGGTTTCGCTGACGGAACTCTAGTGCTCAAAGCCTTTAGGTTTGGTATCTATTGCCGTGAGCCAAATCCGGTAACCGGCTACTCATTCGCTGCTCTCGGCGACAAAATGTTGACGGATCGAATGCTGCGGGACCGCCAGAGGATAGCAAACATAGCTTTGTTATTTAAGTAAAAATGCCCGGGCCGATGACGGGCCCGGGCGAGTTGACTTGATGTGGCGGACAGGCCGCCAGGACAAGTTACGGTATCCACTTAGGAGGGTTTCCGGGTATGGCTGCAAAATGCCGGTTCCGCCGTCTCAAGGCTGTTCCGGAAGCCACGACTTGGTAAGGTTGCCGTGTGAATCGCTGGCGTTCGGGTCGGAAATGCCCCAGCATCATGCTACCTGTTACCCGTTCCGCCCAAGAAGAGGGCGGTAAAAGCCCGTTCGGTGCGGTTAAAACAGCCGCGACCGGTATATTCCTGCCCATTCGAGAAGATTTTATCTTGTCAATCGAACCTCTTACATCCTCATTCAGACCAACCTTGCGAGACGGGCAGTGAGTGCAACACAGGCGGCATCGGATGAGGTTCTGATCGCCCGGATTGCGCAAGGCGACCGTCTTGCCATGCAGGTGCTTTATGGCAGGCACCATGTCCGGGTGTTTCGCTTCGGCTTTCGGCTGGTGCGGAACGAACAGATTGCTGAGGATCTTATCAGCGAGGTGTTCCTGGATGTGTGGCGGCAGGCGGGCAAATTCGAGGGTCGCTCCGCAGTCTCGACCTGGCTCCTGGCGATTACGAGGTTCAAGGCGCTGTCCGCGCTGCGCAAGCGCAAGGACGCCGAACTGGACGACGAGACGGCCAACGCGATCGAGGATACGTCCGATAATCCCGAAGTGTCGGTTCAGAAGAAGGATACCAGTGACGCGTTGCGGAAGTGCCTGACATCTCTTTCGCCCGAGCATCGGGAAATCGTCGATCTCGTCTACTACCACGAGAAGTCCGTGGAAGAGGTGGCCGAGATCGTCGGAATTCCCGAGAATACCGTCAAGACGCGCCTGTTTTATGCGCGCAAGAAATTAGCCGATCTGCTCAAGGCAGCCGGCATTGAACGAGGCTGGCCATGATGGCGATGAGCAACAAAGTGCCGACCCAGGAGCCAGGCGAGATCGAGGCATTGCTGCCTTGGCACGCCGCGGGCACGCTCAACGCGCGTGATGCTCGCCGCGTCGATGATGCGCTGGCCAAGGATCCGGAACTGGCGAAGCAATATGCCGTGATCCAGGAAGAATACGCGGAGACCATTGGCCTCAATGAGAGCCTCGGTGCGCCGTCTTCACGGGCGATGCAGAAGCTGTTTGCTGCGATTGACGCCGAGCCGGTGCGCAGCGGATCGACATCGGTCGGTCTGTCGGCGCGGATTTCCGGATTTTTCGCATCGCTTTCGCCGCGGACGCTGGCGGCTTCGGCCGCTGTTGGCGCGCTCGCGATCATGCTACAGGCGGGTGTCATCGGCACCGTGCTGATGCAGCGCGACACACGCACATTCCAGACCGCGTCCTATGAAGCTGCGCCGTCGTCAGCGAGTGCACCGACCGCTGTCACCCGGTCGCTCGCGCCGGCACCGGCCTCGGTAGAAGCCGCGACGCGCCTGTTCGTCCGTTTTGCGCCGACTGCGCGGGTGTCTGACATCACAGCGCTGCTCGATGGCTATCAGGGCACGATTGTCGATAGCGGCAAGGACGGGCTGTTCCGGCTGCAGTTCGGCAATCGCGCCATGACCAAGGACCAGATCGCCGGGCTGATCCGCCGGCTGGAGAACGAGAAGATCGTCAGCATGGCGGTTCAGGCGCAATAGGCGCCGTCGGTTGATCCGATCCGCATTGTGCGTGCGAGGCCTGTTCCATGAGACATGATCGTGGTGCCTCCGGACCAATGATGAAATGCACGGCCGCTGTGCTTTCGCTCGCAGTCGCATGTCCGATCGGCCTTTCGGTCGCTGGCGCGCAGAGCATGATGCGCTCGCCGAGCCTCAATATCGGCTCGCGCGTTCCCACGATCTCTCCCAGCACAACGCCGCGCATCAATCCGAACATCGCTGCCGGTGCGGGCCGCATCGCCGGCCGCGGTCCGAGTATCGCGAGCCGCGGACCCATTGCTGGTCGCGTCGGTATCACCAGCGTCGGTCCGCGCGGTGCGGCGATCGGGACGACAGCCAGCCGGACACCGCCCATATCCTCGCGGCCAGGGCGCACACCGCCGCCGAAGATCGTGGGCGTGCTGCCAACCATTCCTTATGTACGCTATTCCCCCAACACCTATCCGAGCTGCGCCTATGCCAATCGCGCGACATCCGGCGAGTGTAACGAGAAGCCATTCGTTGCAGATCTGGGTGGCGGCGGCCCGACGCCGCGCAGCCAGAATGCCGGTGGTGGACCGCGCAGCAATGGCCCACAGGCAGCCCTGAACACGCGTTATGTCCCACGGCAGATCGTCGCCGAACTCGACGACGCGCTAACGCCCGATCAGGCTTCTGCGCTGGCGCAGCGGTTGCGCCTGGAGCGTCTGTCGTCGCAGGATTTTCCGCTGATAGGCGCCAATATCAGCCTGTTCCGGATCACCGACAACCGTTCGGTCGAGACTGTCGAGGCCCAGATGCGCGCCGAGGCGGGCGTGCGGGCCGTGCAGCCCAACTTCCGCTATGTGCTGCAGGATCAGGTGACGACACCAGTGCTGGGCGAGGGCGATCCCGCGCAATATGCGCTGGCAAAACTTCGTCTGCCCGAGGCGCACAAACTGTCGGCTGGCGCCAATGTCACTGTCGCTGTCATCGACTCCGGCATCGATGTCGCCCATCCCGAACTCGCTGACGCCATCGTGGGTTCGTTCGATGCGCTTGGCAGCAAGGAGGGGGCGCATGTGCACGGCACCGGCATTGCGGGCGCGATCGTGTCGCATGCGCGGCTGATGGGAAGCGCGCCGCGCGCGCGCATTCTTGCCATTCGTGCCTTTGGCGTTTCGCAGGGCGGTGCGGAGAGTTCGTCTTTCGTGATCCTCAAGGGTATCAACCACGCGGCAATGAATGGCGCCCAGGTCATCAATATGAGCTTTGCCGGCCCGCAGGATCCGCTGATCGAGCGCGGTATTGCGGCGTCCGCCAGCAAGGGCATCGTGATGGTCGCAGCATCAGGCAATGCCGGGCCGAAATCGCCGCCGCTTTATCCCGCTGCAAGCCCCAGCGTGATCGCCGTCAGTGCCACCGATGCGTATGACAGGCTGTTCGCCGCGTCGAACCGTGGCAGCCACATCGCGGTGGCTGCACCGGGCGTCGATATTTTCCTGCCCGCGCCGGACAACAAGTACCAGATGACGTCCGGCACCTCGTTCTCGGCGGCTTATATCAGCGGGCTCGCCGCATTGATGATCGAGCGCAATTCGCAACTGCGGCCGAACGAGATCCGCAGCATCCTGATGACAACCGCGCGTGATCTTGGTGCACCCGGCCGTGATGACCTGTTCGGTGCCGGAGCGGCGGATGCCTATAGTGCGGTATCGGCAGTGCAGGGCGCTCAGCAACCCGTGGCGACAGCGCCTGCGCCTGTGACGCCTGTTGTCGTCACCGCGCCGGCGCCGGCGCCGGCGACGCGTGCGGTCGAGGCGTCGTCGCCGGCGATGGCGTCAGACGTCCAAAAATAATCCGCTGATCGTTGAACGTTTGTCCGGGTGGACCGGACATATGGATGTGGGAGCGGCATTCCCTCCCCAACGAGGCCATATCCGGCGCATGCGCCCAAACATTCGCGCCGGTATAGCTTGACCCGTCCGGTTGTCCCCCCGGGCGGGTCTTTCGTTTTTGTTAACCAAAAATTTTAACCTTCAGGTCATAGATTGCCGGTGCATGGCCCGGCATCGAGCAAGGCTCAAGCAAGGCTTGACTGCAATACCTCAGGTTTGACGGGGCTTTCTCTCGTGTTTCCAACGCAATTGTCCAAGTTTGACCACATTGCGCTGGACCCCGAAAACTTTTCCACAGAAACTCTCCAAGTATTGGTGAGTGATTCGTTTGTTGCTTTGCGTCCGTTTTTTCTCTTGCGGACATTTCCATGTCATCTCACCTGAATTTTCCTTACCCGCATGCCGGCATCGGTCGGCCACTGGCCCAGCGCTGGTGCGCTCTTGCCGAGAGCCGGCTGGATTACCTGACAGAACTGTTCGAGAGCGGGCGGTGGCGCCGTTTTCACAGTGAAGCCGAGTTTCTCGACAATATTCAGGAAGCCAAGGAAGCGGTTGAACGCTGGCGGCTGATGGTCGAGGGCGAGACTGCCGCCGTGAGGCGCGTGCTGTCTTCGGAAGGTGTGATCTACCGGGCGCCGCGCGCCCCTGAACCACCACGGCCTGCTGCCGTCGCAGCCCTGGCCGTCGCTGCGCCTGCGCCCTTGCAGCCCGACATTGAGCCAGTGGCTGAAGCGGCTTCGCCGGTCCTGATCCCGATCGAAACCCTGTTGCGGCAGGCGCCGCCTCGGCAGGCGGCGGTAACGCCGGCAGATCTGGATTGGCAGAAGGCGCTCGATCCTCTGGTCATGAGCGCGCGCTATCCGATGCTGCGGACGGCGCTTTAGCGCACTGTGTTGCCGGACACCGCAACCTGCTGATAGCGCTGCGCGCCATCGGCGGTGAGGTCAGGTGTGACCGGCTTTGCATGATCGAGGCCGACCACAGCGCCGCGCGGTGCGCCTGAAATCATGTTGTTGTTGACAAGCGCGGTGCCGGCTCCCGGCGCGACCGATACGCCGATGCCGATGAAGCTGTTGCGCACCACGTTGCCGGTGATGGCGACATCGCGCAGATATTTGCCCCAGCCCGCGATCACGCCGAAGGACGGCGCGTTCTCGACGACATTGCCGGTCACGCTGGCGTCGGCTTCGATATAGATGCCGATGCCGGCATCGTCGTCGGGCGCTGTGCCGATCGGCCGCTTCGGGATCAGGTTGCGGATGATATTGCCTTGCACGACGGCAATGCGGCCGCCCTCGTTGAAATTGCAGACGGAGACACCGAGCGCCGCACCATCGACGGTGTTGTTGGCAATCACCGCAGCCTCGAAGGCGAATTCCGAATAGAGCGCGACTTCGCGGACGCTCGACACGCTGTTGCCGGTGATGTGGATATTCGATGCCGAATTGCCGCGCACCGCCGAGTAATCGCAATTGCGGATGCGATTGCCGGACACAATGACATTGCCGGCACGATAGGCGTTGATGGCGTTGCCATACTGACCGGAGCCGCCGGGACCCGCCTTGATGTCCTCGATACGATTGTCGATCACTTGCGTGCCGTCATCGCCGATGGCGGTGCGCAGGATCTCGATGCCGTTGCTGCTGGCGCCGGAAATGGTGTTCTGCGCCACGATCAAGCCCTGCGCATCGAACGAGACGATGGCCGTGGTGGCGATGTTGGTGAGTGTATTGCCGGTGATCGCGCCCGCCGCGTTGTCCAGCCAGATGCCGGCGCCGCCGCTATTGCTAACGATGCAATCGATGATGCGGAGTTCGCGCGCCTGCACCATGTGCAGCAGCCCGCGCCGCGGCGGCAGTTTGGCGAAGTTGCCGTCCAGCGTGAGGCCACTGAGGCTGACATAGTCCGCGCCTTCGCCTGACAGCAGTGACGCGCCGCCGCTGAAGGTGAGGGTCGTTGCGCCGCGCACACCGATGATGTGCGAGCCGCGCGCGAGCCTGAGCATGCCGGTGCGATAGTTGCCGGGCGGCAATGCGAGCGGTGCCTGCGCACGTGCCGCCTCGTCGATGGCGCGCTGCAATGCGCGGGTCTGGTCGTCCTGGCTGTTGGCGCGCACGCCATATTGTGTGGCGTCGCGCCCGAGCGTCGAGGTGAGCGGGGCGGCGCGTGCCGCATCGCTCGATACGGCGAATGCGCCGGCGGCGAGACCTGCGCCGGACGCAGTCAACAGATGGCGGCGATGCAGGTCCATGGTTCAAGGTCCCGGTGGATGTCCGCTGATGACGTAACGCAAGATGATGCGCGTGACGTTGCCAGGCGAGAGTGGCCGCGATGAATGTGCAGGGTAGGGTTAATGATGCTCTGACATATGGAACGGTAAGAGCGGGTGCATCACTCCCGGTCGTCATGGCCGGATGGCGCGAAGCGAGCTTCGCAATAATCCCAGGCCTCTCCCCACGTCATGGCCGGGCTTGACCCGGCCATCCACCTTGTCTTGTGCGACGGTGTGCGGGCCAAGCTGGATCCCCGGGTCAAGCCCGGGGATGACACCTGTGGGTGCGGCGCCTCCATCGCGCCATCACAGATTCAACTGTCAAACAGCCACTGCTCTTCAGACATGCGTCATCACCCCCATTGTTTGCGGCGCGGGGGCGCCGTCGTCGCTTGCATTCCTACCCCCTTGTGAGAGGGCGTGCGGAACGCCGGGTGCCCGATGCACCCTTGGGCCTGATGCGAATGCGGTCTTCCGCAAGGATAATGCATCAGGACTTTCGGAGGCGCCGAGCGATTGCCCGACGTTCCGCATACGGTGTTTTTTCGGTTGCTTGCGCGTTGCCATGG
>NZ_LVYV01000054.1 GCF_001618955.1 Tardiphaga robiniae | reverse complement strand
CCCCAGGATCTTGCTGATGCCGTTCTGGCTTACAACAGCACACCCCGAAAGTGCCTTGACTGGCACACCCCCGCTGAGCTCTTTGCTCGACAGCTGTTGCACTTCGAGTGGGAATCCACCTCCCCGCTTTCGCGGGGACGACAGTTTAAATCTCCACCACCTGTCCCGGCTTCAGCGCCATAAACTTCTCGTTGGGCAATTCCGCCGCGCTGCATGCGGCAGCCAATCCTTTCACCGGTCCGTCAATCGCCTCATCGGTGAGCTGGAACGTCGAGTGATGGCTGGCCAGCGCCTGCTGCGCTCCGCAATCGCCAAGGGCCTTCACGGCGTCTTCCGGATTCATGTGCTGGTCCTTCATGAACCAGCGCGGCTCATAGGCGCCGATTGGCAGGATCGCGAGCCTGATAGCACCATGGGTCTCGCGCACGCGGCGGAAGTGCAGGCCGTCGCCATAGCCGGAATCGCCGACGATGTAGATCTTGCCCGCCGGCGTCTCCAGCACGAAACTCGCCCAGAGCGACTTGTTGCGATCGAACAGACCGCGCGCGGTCCAGTGCCGCGTCGGCACCAGTGTCACGGCGATGCCGTTGCCGAGCTCGACGCGATCTGTCCAGTCATAGGCCTCGGCCTTGATCGTGCTGTCGGCGCTCTTCATGGTGACGTCATTGCCGAGCGGCGTGATCACGCGCGGCGCAAATTTAGCCGATAGTTTCGACAGTGTCGGAAGATCGAGATGGTCGTAGTGACCGTGCGACACCAGCACGATGTCGATTTTCGGTAACTTGTCGAACGCAATGCCGGGTGCGGCGTGGCGCTTCGGGCCGGCGAACGAGAATGGCGAGACACGGTCGGACCACACCGGATCGAACAGGATGTTGATCCCGGCGGTCTGGATCAGCCAGCTCGCGTGACCCACGTAACTAAAGCGAACGCCCGTACCTTCGACCTTGGCCGGCGGCGTATCGGCAAACTCGTTCTCGACCCAGTCGGGCCAGACCTCGCGCGTACGGCCGCCGCCGAATTGCCAGCGCAGCACTTCGCCGAGTGACCTCGGCGGCGCGCCATCGGGATCGAAGAAGATCTTGCCGTCGAAGTGATCGGAGACGGGGCCGTCATAATTGGTCATGCGGGAAGCCCAGATGGCCGACAGCCCCGCCGCTGCGGCGAGGCCGCCGACGGATGCGAGAAGCTTGCGGCGGGTGATGGTCATGAAACCGAGGGGCGAAAAAGGGAACTGAGGTGAGCGATCACTCACATCTAGGCCTGCTCGTGCAGAAATCCAATTGCCTATTGTCAATTTAATCGCTTGCCGCAGAAAATGCCTTGCATCTTGAACGGGTTGCCGTTTCCAGCGACGGCGCGGCGGCCATATTTCCTTGACTCGCCGGGCCCCGGCGCTGTAAGTCCCCACCAATTCTCGAAAAGTTCTCTTTTCGACCCGCCGACCGGTCCTGGAGACCGGAGGTCAACGCCCGACAGCGCGATGCGCCCTCGGGCGCAAAAGTGTTTGGTTCTTCGTCATCACAGGGATGGCGATATCGGAAGCGAAGCAGCGATGTTCGACAATCTGTCGGAACGACTTGGCGGAATTCTCGACCGGCTCACCGGACGCGGTGCGCTGTCCGAGGCTGATGTCGATGCCGCGATGCGCGAAGTGCGCCGCGCGCTGCTTGAGGCCGACGTCTCGCTCGACGTGGTCCGCTCCTTCATCGATCGCGTGCGTGAGCAGGCCATTGGCGCCACCGTCGTCAAGTCGGTCACGCCGGGCCAGATGGTCGTCAAGATCGTCCATGACGAGCTGGTCGCGACCCTCGGCGCCGATGGCGAAGGCGGAATCGATCTTCAGGCTGTCCCGCCCGTCGCCATCATGATGGTCGGTCTGCAGGGCTCGGGTAAGACCACCACCACCGCGAAGCTCGCGCGTCGTCTCACCCAGCGCGACAAGCGCAAGGTGCTGATGGCGTCGCTCGACGTTTATCGTCCAGCTGCCATGGAGCAGCTCGCGGTGCTCGGGCGCGATCTCGACATCCAGACACTGCCGATCGTCGAAGGCCAGAAGCCCGCCGAGATCGCCAAGCGCGCGCTGTCTGCGGCCAAGCTCGGCGGCTACGACGTGGTGCTGCTCGACACCGCCGGTCGCACGACGCTCGACGAAGAGATGATGTCGGAAGCGATCGAGATCAAAGCCATCGCGCAGCCGCATGAAGTGCTGCTGGTCGCGGATGCGCTGACCGGTCAGGACGCTGTCAATCTCGCACGCTCCTTCAACGAACGCGTCGGCCTCACCGGCATCGCGCTCACGCGCGTCGACGGCGATGGCCGCGGCGGTGCTGCGCTGTCGATGCGCGCCGTCACCGGCAAGCCGATCAAGCTGATCGGTACCGGTGAAAAGACCGATGCACTGGAAGACTTCCATCCGAGCCGCATCGCCGGCCGCATTCTCGGCATGGGCGACGTCGTCTCGCTGGTCGAGCGCGCGGCTGCGAATATCGATGCGGAAAAGGCTGCGCGCACCGCAGAGCGTATGCGCAAGGGCCAGTTCGATCTCACCGACATGCGTGAGCAACTGATCCAGATGACCAATATGGGCGGTCTCTCCGGCCTGATGGGCATGATGCCCGGCATCGCCAAGATGAAGAACCAGATCGCCTCCGCTGGTCTCGATGACCGCGTGGTGAAGCGCCAGATCGCCGTCATCGATTCGATGACGCGTCAGGAGCGCAAGAATCCCGACCTTCTCAAGGCCAGCCGCAAAAAGCGTATTGCTGCCGGTGCCGGCCTCAAGGTCGAGGAAGTCAACAAGGTGTTGAAAATGCACCGGAACATGGCCGACATGATGAAGGCCATGGGCTCCGGCAAGCGCGGCCCGATGGCTGGCATTGCGCAGGCCATGGGCTTCGGTGGCGGTGGCATGCCGTCGCCCGAACAGATGAAGGCGATGGCCGAGAAGATGCCGGGCGGGATGCCGCAGGGCATGCCGTCATTGCCGAAAGATTTCCCGGGCCTGTCGGGCCTGGGCAAACCGACGCTGCCGGGACTCGGTGGCTTTCCCGGTCTCGGGAAAAAGAAATAACGCGATCAATTCAACTCACATTCAAATCGAACATACTTAGGAGAATCCCATGTCCGTCGTCATTCGCCTCGCGCGCGCAGGCACCAAGAAGCGCCCCGTCTATCACGTCGTCGTCGCCGACTCGCGTTTTCCGCGCGATGGCCGCTTCATCGAGCGTCTCGGCTACTTCAATCCGCTGCTCGCCAAGGACAACGAGCTGCGCCTGAAGCTCGACCTCGACAAGACCAAGGCCTGGATCGCCAAGGGCGCGCAGCCGTCGGATCGCGTCGCTCGCTTCCTCGATGCCGCCGGCGTTGCCAAGCGCGAAGCCCGCAACAATCCGGAAAAGGCCGTGCCGCGCAAGGAACGCAAGGCCGCCGCTGAAGCCGCAGCCAAGAAGTAAGGCGGAGTGCCAACCGCGCAAATCTGCGTCGCGCGCATCGGCGCGCCGCATGGTGTGCGCGGTCAAGTCCGGCTGTGGACCTTCACCGAAGATCCATTCGCCGTGCTCGACTACGGTCCGCTTGCCACCAAGGACGGCAAGCGGAGCTTTGAGGTCGATGACGTGCGCGAGGCCAAGGGCCATCTGGTCGCGACGCTGAAGGGTGTTGCGTCTCGCGAAGATGCCGAGCGCCTCAATGGCGTTGAGCTATATGTGGCGCGCGATGCGCTGCCCGACACCGAAGACGATGAATATTACCACGCCGATCTGATCGGTCTCGCTGCGGTCAATGCCGCGGGCGATGCAATCGGCCGTGTCGTCGGCATCCATAATTTCGGCGCCGGCGATATCATCGAGATCGCGCCGCCCGAAGGCGCGACCCTGTTGCTGCCATTCACCAACGCGGTGGTGCCGACCGTCGATATAGCTGCCGGCAAGGTCGTGATCGAATTGCCCGGTGAGATCATCGGCGACGATCCGACCGCGGCATAGCGATCAGACTTTCAACGCTTCAGCAATCGTCTCGGCAAACGGCGTGGTCGGTCGTCCGATGAGCTTGCCGAGCGTGCGGCTGTCGTCGAACAGCGCGCCATCCGCTGCCGCCGTATCCGACGTCGCAATCAGCTCCGCGAGTTCTGATGGAAGCCCCGCACCGAGCAGCGCCGCCTTGAAGTCGGCTTCCGGCAGGCGGACATAGGCGACAGTCTTTCCGGACTGCTTTGTGATCTCCGCTGCGAAAGCTTCCAGCGTGTAAGCCTGATCGCCGGCCAGTTCATAGACCTTGCCTGCATGTTCATCTGCCGATGTCAGCACGATTGCGGCTGCCGCCGCATAGTCCGCACGCGTTGCCGACGCGATGCGGCCATCGCCGGCGCTGCTGATCAGCGCATTGTGCGCCAGTGCCGCGGGGATCGATGCCGTGTAGTTCTCTGTGTACCAGCCGTTGCGCAGCAGCACGAAGGGAATGCCGGAGGTGCGGATCAACTCTTCGGTCGGCAGATGCTCTTTCGCGACTGAAAGCTTCGAGGTATCCGCACGCAGCACGCTCGTATAGGCGATCAGCTTCACGCCGGCGCGCTTCGCTGCGTCGATGACATTGCGGTGCTGCACCACGCGCTGTCCCAGTTCATTCGACGAGATCAGGAGCAGGCGGTCGATGCCCTTGAGGGCGGCGTCCAGCGCCTCCGGTTTGCTGTAGTCGGCGGCGACGACCGAGACGCCCCTGGCGGCGAGATCGGCGCCCTTGGCCGGATCGCGCAGGCCGGCGACGATCTGGCTGGCCGGGACGAGTTTGTGCAGGGCGTCGATGGTGAGGCGGCCGAGCTGGCCGCCGGCGGCGGTGACGAGAATACGGTGGTTCGACATGGCGGGATCCTGTATGGTCTCTGATTGAACACAGGTATTGAATAGAGACCGCCTGCCGTTTCCGTAAGGAGGCAGGTTTTTCTCGCCAGGTTACTTGGAAGTGACCTGCAGTCGGCCGGAAGGAACCTCTGATGCCCGTCGCCCCTCCCCAAAAGACGCCCTTGGCCACCCAATTCGACGAATGGCAGGCGCGGGGCTTCGACGCTAACGCCTGCCCGGTGCGCAACGTGCTGGATCGTATAGGCGACAAATGGACATCGCTGCTGATCGTGGCTCTGGCTGCCAAGCCGCGCCGCTTCAGCGAGCTGCATCGCGCCGTGCCGGATATTTCCAAACGCATGCTGACGCAGTCGCTGCGCGATCTGCAGCGCGACGGGCTGGTCACCCGCCATGTGTTTCCCACCAAGCCGCCGTCGGTCGAATATCGTCTCTCGCCGCTGGGGCAGTCGGCGCTCGGGCCACTGGCTGGCCTGATCGACTGGGCCGAGCGCAGCTTTGCCGAGATCAAGGCCGCGCGCGCGGCGTTCGACGCCGGCGACACCAGCGAGCAGATGTCGGCGGCCTGAGTTGGTGATCCTCCCGGGGGTTTGACGCCTCGCGCCGGACGCGCGATGGAGAGCCATGACTTCCGAACCCACACCATGGCGCGCGACGGTGCTGACGCTGTTTCCCGAGATGTTTCCCGGGCCGCTCGGTATCAGCCTTGCCGGCAAGGCGCTGGCCTCCGGCCTGTGGGCGCTGGACGCGCGGGATATTCGCGCCTCGGCTACCGACAAGCATCGCAGCGTCGATGATACGCCCGCCGGCGGCGGGCCGGGCATGGTGCTGCGTGCCGACGTGCTGGCGGCGGCGATCGATGCGGTCGATGCGCAGGATCGTCCCAGGCTGGTGATGAGCCCGCGCGGTCGGCCATTGACCCAGGCGCGGGTCGCCGAACTCGCGGCCGGTCCCGGCCCACTGATCGTCTGCGGCCGGTTCGAGGGCGTCGACCAGCGCGTTATCGACGCCCGTGGGCTCGAGGAAGTCTCGATCGGCGACTATGTGCTGTCCGGTGGCGAAATCGCAGCCATGACGCTGATTGATGCCTGTGTGCGGCTTTTGCCGGGGGTGATGGGTAAATTGGCCTCGGGGACCGACGAGAGCTTTTCCGATGGGCTACTGGAATACCCGCAATATACCCGCCCGCAGGTGTTCGAGGACCGCCAGATCCCGGATGTGCTGACCTCCGGCGACCACGCCAAGGTCGCCAAATGGCGGCTCGCCGAGGCCGAGGCGCTGACTGCCGCGCGGCGGCCCGATCTGTGGGCAGCGCGTCCGAAAGCTCCGGAATCGGGCAGAAAACGAAAACCGCCAAAAATCACGACGGGCGAGTGACACAGACGGTGACAACGGCTTTGCTTTCCCGTATAGCAGCGCCAAATCCGTGCACTGGCAGGGTAAAAGTTTCGAGCGCAGCCCGCGCAATGTCTGGGCGCGCCGCCGATGGAGATTTTGATGAACATTATCCAGACGCTTGAAAAAGAGCAGTTCGACCGCCTTTCCGCCACCAAGTCGATTCCGGAATTCGGTCCCGGCGACACCGTCATCGTCAACGTGAAGGTTGTCGAAGGCGAGCGTTCCCGCGTGCAGGCCTATGAAGGCGTTTGCATCGGCCGCAACGGCGGTGGCATCAATGAGAGCTTCACCGTTCGCAAGATCTCCTACGGCGAGGGTGTCGAGCGCGTGTTCCCGCTGCTCTCCCCGATGATCGACTCCATCAAGGTCGTGCGCCGCGGCAAGGTGCGTCGCGCCAAGCTTTATTACCTGCGCGATCTGCGCGGCAAGTCGGCCCGCATCACCGAGAAGAAGACCGAGCGTCCGGCCAAGGTCGCTGCTGCTGCGGCTGCTGCCAAGTAAGCTTTCCGCACCATCAAATTGTGCGAGACGAAAAGCGCGGCGCAAGCCGCGCTTTTTTTGTTGTGCGGAGCTCGCATACCTTCGCCGCATTGGCGAAATTGAACCCGAGTGCTATATTACTGGAATGCTTCTAGATCTGCACCAGCACGCGCTTCGCATCGTCATCGACGATCACAGCCGGCTGCCCGGGCGCTTCTTCGGGCGCTTCACGACGTCTGTCGTGGCCGCGCTTCGAAAGCTCTGACGCCTACTCTCTGACCGCCATTTTTCAGTCGCGTGTCTCGCGCCGTCAAACCGGCCCCGCTTTCAGCAGCACGCAACTGGCCCACCGTTTTCTTTCGAGGCCTGATCTCATGACCGACTCTGCAAAACCGACTACCCTGTACGACAAGATCTGGAACGATCATCTGGTGCATGAAGCCGATGACGGCACGGCGCTGCTCTATATCGATCGCCATCTGGTGCATGAAGTCACGAGCCCGCAGGCTTTCGAAGGTTTGCGCATCACCGGCCGCAAGGTACATGCGCCTGAGAAGACCCTCGCCGTGGTCGATCACAACGTGCCGACCACCGATCGCACGCAGCCCAATCCCGATCCGGAAAGCACCGAGCAGATCGCGACGCTGGCCGAGAATGTGCGCGAATTCGGCATCGAATATTACAACGAGTTCGACAAGCGTCAGGGCATCGTTCATGTCATCGGCCCCGAGCAGGGCTTCACGCTGCCGGGCACGACGATCGTTTGCGGTGACAGCCACACCTCGACGCATGGTGCGTTCGGCGCGCTGGCGCATGGTATCGGCACGTCAGAAGTCGAACATGTGCTGGCGACGCAGACGCTGATCCAGAAGAAGGCGAAGAACATGCGCGTCACCGTCGACGGCATTCTGCCCGACGGCGTCACCGGCAAGGATATCATCCTGGCCATCATCGGCGAGATCGGCACAGCCGGCGGCACCGGCTACGTGCTGGAATATGCCGGCGAGGCGATCCGTGCGCTGTCGATGGAAGGCCGCATGACGGTCTGCAACATGTCGATCGAAGGCGGCGCCCGCGCCGGCCTGATCGCGCCGGACGAGAAGGCCTATGAATTCCTGAAAGGTCGCCCGATGTCGCCGAAAGGCGAGATGTGGGAACAGGCAGTGCGCTACTGGGAAACACTGCGCTCCGACGAAGGCGCGCATTTCGATCACGAGATCCGTCTCGATGCCGCCAAGCTGCCGCCCATCGTCACCTGGGGCACCTCGCCGGAAGACGTCATCTCGATCACCGGAAAGGTGCCGAATCCCGCCGATATCGCCGATGAAGCCAAGCGCCTCTCCAAGGAGCGCGCGCTGGCCTATATGGGCCTGACCGCGGGCACCAAAATCACCGACATCAAGCTGGATCGCGTCTTCATCGGCTCCTGCACCAATGGCCGCATCGAGGATTTGCGCGCTGCGGCCAAGGTCGTCGACGGCAAGACCGTCAACGGCCATGTCTCGGCGATGATCGTGCCGGGCTCCGGTCTGGTGAAGGAACAGGCGGAAGCCGAAGGCCTCGACAAGATATTCCTGAAGGCCGGCTTCGAATGGCGCGAGCCCGGCTGCTCCATGTGCCTGGCGATGAACCCCGACAAGCTGGCGCCGGAAGAACGCTGCGCGGCCACCTCGAACCGCAACTTCGAGGGCCGTCAGGGCCACAAGGGCCGCACCCATCTGGTATCGCCGGCGATGGCGGCTGCGGCCGCGATCGCGGGACATTTTGTCGATATCAGAGAGTGGCGATAATCCGTCCTCGCTGACGACAGCGCCATTCCAGGCATGATGCGGCGTCGCATCGGATGTGACGTGATCGTTGCGCCTGATGCGATATCAGTCAGGTGCCTGCCGGGCGCGTTGGATCTGGTCGTGTCACAAGAACGGGCGTATGTCTGTGATTAGGCAATCACGCTTACCCATTTAAAGATATATTCTCGCAACATAAACGCGAAGGTTGTGTTTCTTCCTGGCCCGAGGCATCATGCGAATGAGCTTCGAACAATGGCCTGCGGAGAACTGCATGTCTCACGGCTCTGCCCACGGCTTCAATGTCGATCCGCGCCTACTCTACGATGGTCCGGAGTTCGAAGAGTTCTGCATCTCTGTCAAAGGCTATCTGAGCGCGCGACGCGATCGGGGCTCTTGTGCGACCTGTGCACTCTCAAACCTGTGTCAGGCGGGTTTCGAACATCAGGTATCGCTTGTCGTGGATGGCGAGGATCCCAGCCTGACCAAGGATTGCCAGACCGCGCCGAGTGAACTCACGCCAGAAAATCTCTTCAGCGGTCTTACCGATGAGCAAATCGCATTCGTCAGAGTTCACGTCCCAGGCTTGAACAAGGAGAGCGACAATGTCTGACACATCGTCAATGCAGCTCGAAGCAAAGAAGCAGCTCATCGCCAAGGCCGAGACCGTCTCCAAGCATCAACTCGAAGCGAAACGCCAACTTTCCGAGAAGGCGTCGCTGACGAGCAAAATGCAGATCGAGGCCAAAAAGCAGCTTGCCGAAAAGCTCGATCTGACGAGCCGCATGCAGCTGGCCGCAAAGAAAGTCAAATAGCCAGGCGCGGACTAGAGAGTCGCAGATCGCGTCATGCCAAATGGCGCGCCTGCCGCTAAGCGCTGTCGTTGAGGCCCGGATCGCCGGCTTATCGGTACGATCCCGGAGGTATAGTCTCGCACGACGCGGCCGAATCTGGCAAATTCTCGGTCCATGCCTCGCGCACCCGTCAAACCCATCGCACTGACCAACACGACGGCTCGCCGCATCTGGTTGCGCGCGCAGGGGCTCGATGCGCGTGCGCCGTTCGGCGACGGGGCGGAGGCTGTGAAGGCTGCGGTCCAGCATCTCGGCTATGTGCAGATCGATACGATCAACGTGATCGAGCGCAGCCATCATCACATCCTGTTTTCGCGCATACCAAACTACAAGCGCGCGGATCTCAGGCAGGCGCAGACCCATGACAAGAGCGTGTTCGAATACTGGACCCACGCGCTAGCCTATGTGCCGACCGATGACATCGGCTTCTTCGTGCCGGACATGAAATATTATCGCCGTGAGGGCCATGGCTGGTTCGCCTCGGTGACGCCGGCGGACAAGCGCAAGGTCATGCGGCTGGCGAAAGCCGGCCCGTTGTCGATCCGCGATATCGATGACGATGTCCTGCGCGAGAAGGATCACGAATGGGCTAGCCGCAAGCCGTCAAAGCGGGCGCTGCAGCTTGCGTTCTATGAGGGGCACCTCACGATCTCGGAACGGCAGGGTATGCTGAAGACCTATGATCTTCTGCTGCGGCATTTCGGTTGGGAGACGCTGCCGAAAGCGGCGAGCGCTACGGAGAAATTCGCCTATCTGCTGGATCGGGCGCTGCGGTCGCAGGGCATCGTCAGTCTGGATTCGATCTGCCATCTGGATGCACCGAGCAAGGCCGGCATACGCAAGCTGATCGAGGGGCGCGTGCGCAAAGGCGCGTTGGTGGCCGTTGCACTCGATGGCGCCGGCAAGCAGGAGCACTGGACGACGCCCACGGCGCTCGAAGACGTCAGCGAAGGCGAGGCCGGGCTGGTGCATGTGCTGTCGCCGTTCGATCCCCTCGTGATCCAGCGCAAGCGGACTAATTTGTTCTTCGGGCATGACCATCGCTTCGAGGCCTATGTGCCGAAGGAAAAACGCCAGCTCGGTTACTTCGCGCTGCCGGTACTGGTGGACGACCAGATCGTGGCTGCGGTCGATCTCAAGACCGATCGGCAGAAGCGCAAATTGCTGATGCAGCAATGGAGCTGGGTCGGTGAGGGCGCCAAGCCGAAGACGCCGCGCAAGGAATGGAAGCGGCGGATCGAGGAAGAGCTCGGACGGTTCGAGGCGTTTCAGTTGGGGGAGTGAACGACTAACACTCGGTCGTCATGCGCGGGCGATGCGAAGCGAGCTTCGCTGGATGGCCGGGACAAGCCCGGCCATGACGGTGCGTGTGGTAACGAACGTCGATCTCACCAATACACATTGAAGCGATGGTGATGCCGGTAGTGCCAGTGGCGGTGATGCCAGGGGCGATAGCGGCAGATCTTGCGTGGGCCGTAATAGGTCCAGACGATGCGGCAGAAGCGTCGCGGTTGGTAGTAGCGTGGCCCGTAATAATAGCTCGGCGCATAGGCGTAAAAGCGTGGGCGGAAATGACGGCGGTAGCCGTAATGGCGGGCGCCGTAGTAACGCGCGGGTGCGTAATAGGGACGACGCGCGATCAATGGCGCCGCGTAGCGATAGCCTCCGCCATGGAATGCGGGTCCGCGCCGGAAGCCGCCGCCGACAAAGGCCGGGCCCGGACGGAAACCGCCACCACCGCGGAACGCAGGCGCTGCGGCCCGGAAGCCTCCGCCACCACCGCCACCCCGAAATGCCGGCAGGCCGCCGCCGCGAAATCCGCCGCCGCCTCCGCCTCCGCCATGAAAGGCGTGGCCGCCGCCGCCGCCACCGCCGCGGAAGCCACCTCCACCTCCGTGAGGTGCACCGCCGCCGCCGCCACGTCCACCGCGATGCTGGACCTGTGTGAGCAGGGCGTCATTCGCCTGCTTCGCGGCGGGCGCCGCACCGGGATTGATCAGCGATACCGCGCGCGCCGATGGTGCCAGCGACATCATCATCGCGGTTGCGGCGGCGACGCCGAACGAGCGCACGACCAATTGCCTGATACCCGGGCCTCTTGTGAGGCCTTGAACATTTGTCATTGGAAACATCCTCCCTCGGTCAATGTCGCCTGGAACATTCAGGACACATCGATGACGCAACGATGCGTTGGCGCAGATGGTGCATCTGCGCAGTGTCGTTCGATGTGAGTTGTGTCGCCTTGACCGAAAATTAAGGATGCTGATCTGAACGCGTCATGAATGACGCAGGCGGAAGCCGTGCGGCGCGCACAAAAAAACAGGCGCCGCAAAGGGCGCCTGTCGATGTCGTCTGGAGATCCTGGAATTTACCAGCGGCCGAAGCTGAAGCCGACGCTGAGCGGGCCCCCGCCGAAACCGACGCCCGGTCCATAACCATAGGCGCCGTAGGGACGATAACCGCCGTAATAGCCGTAGGGCCGGTAGCCGTATCCGCCGTAGTAAGCGGGCCGATAAGCGTAGGGGCGTCCGTAATAGGCCGGGCCGTAATAGGAGCGGTACGGGCGATAGCCGTATCCGTAGCCATAGCGCGGGCCGTCATAGCTGCGATACCCGTAGTGCCGATGGCCGAAGTGATGATGGCGGTGGTGAAAGTGACGATGGCGCCGCTGCGCGCTGAAGTCCGTCGCCTTTGCCTTGTTGTCTGCCGCAGCCTTTTGAGGCGTCTGTGCGTCAGCCATTGCGGGGGCGCTGGTCAATGCGCCACCGAGTGAAAGTGTTGCAGCCAGCATGGCTGCGCCTACCCAGTTCTTCATGATTTTTCCTTGCCTCGATCGCTTTCCTTCGATCGTCTTTCGTCGCCTTCACCCCATAACGCATATAGGTGCAATGATTTCCCGCGACAGAGAGACGCGATCAACATCTCGTCAAAGAAAACAGGCGCGCTTGCGCACGCCTGTTTAGACTTCAGAGAGACTCAGTAGCGCCAGCCGTGACGACGCACATGGTGCGGCCGGTGCCAGCCATGATGGCGGCGGATGTGATGCGGACGATGCCAGCCGTGATGGCGACGCATGCCGTGGTGCCCGCGATAGCCCCGATTGTGGTGATGACGATACTGCACCTCGGTCATCAGCTTCTCACCGCCTTGTACGGACGATGCGATGCCCGGGCTGTTCAGCGAGACGGCGTTGGCCTGCTGCGTCGGCGCTGCGACGAACAACAATCCTGCGATGGCGGCAAGGCTGAAAAATTTCTTCACGTTCACGTGTTCTCTCCTGAGTCTGCTGCGTTCATGTCGAGATGCAGCTTCACGAATGGATCATCGCCCATGTGCATGACGCTAGGGCGCAGGAGGTGAACGCGATGTGAATATGCTCGGTGCGATATGTCGCAGGGTTTTGTGACGCATCGCTGGAACGAAAGTCAGCGCATGCGAACGCCATCTCTGCAGTTGCAGAGTCTCGGCCTGACGTCATTCCAATAAAGTATGAAGTGTCGGCTCAGCCGCGGCGCCAGTAGCAGTTCATCCGCGGCACGATCACGGTGCCGCTCGGGCGATATTCCTGCACCAGATTGGCGGTGCAATCGCGCACCGCATTCGGGCCGGGATTGTAGCTGGGATAGACGCCGCGTTCGTCCGGGGTGCGATAGATGCGAACGCGCGGGCGGGCACGGCGAGGTTGAACGCTGTCGCCGGATTGCGCGACCTGCATGGCCGTCTGCGCCCGTGCGGTGTCCGTCATCGGCAAACCGCCGAGCGCAACCGCCAATCCCAGTGCCGCCATCATGATCCGCATCGTAACGCCCCAAACCGCCATAGGCATGATCCCGAAAAGTGGATGCCGGTTTTCGCCGACAAACGGGTTCGTTTGTCGAGAGATCATGCTTCAAAAGAACGCCGCAAAGTCTCCGATTGACGCCCGCCCGTCAACCGCCCGTGCGCGCGCTGTACCGGCGCATTGCCATGTCACGGGAATTGGCTAGACAGGGAAACATGTGGCACCAGGCAAAAGCACCCGATCTCGCCGAAATGGAGGACATGGCCCATGCCATGCTCGCCCTCCTGCCGGAGGACTTCCGCAAGCTCTGCGCGGGCGTGATCATCCGGGTCGATGATTTCCCGACGGACGAGGTGCTGGAGGAGATGCAGGCCGAGACCGAATTCGATCTGCTCGGCCTGTTCCAGGGCGTCGGCCTGCCGTTTCAGAGCCAGGACAATACCGGCCAGTTGCCCAACATGATCTGGCTGTATCGCCGGCCGATCCTGGATTACTGGGCCGAACACGACGACACCCTCGGCCATATCGTCCGTCACGTGCTGATCCACGAGATCGGGCACCATTTCGGGCTGTCGGACGACGATATGGAGGCGATCGAGGCTGGCGTCGCGGATTAGGCCTGCATAAATCACCCTTGGACGGGCCGCCCGATCGGGCTAAAAAGCCGGCTCAATCGAGGACCTTTGCCATGGACAAGTTCACCACGCTGGAAGGCGTCGCGGCGCCGATGAAGGTGATCAATGTCGATACCGACATGATCATCCCGAAGCAGTACCTCAAGACCATCAAGCGCACCGGCCTCGGCAAGGGTCTGTTTGCGGAAGCGCGCTATCTCGACGATGGCAGCGAGAACCCGGACTTCGTGCTCAACAAGCCGGCCTATCGCAATGCCAAGATCATGGTCGCCGGCGATAATTTCGGCTGCGGTTCGTCGCGCGAACACGCCCCCTGGGCGCTGCTGGATTTCGGCATCCGTTGCGTGATCTCGACCTCGTTCGGCGACATCTTCTACAACAACTGCTTCAAGAACGGCGTGCTGCCGATCCGTGTCTCGCAGAAGGATCTCGATGCGCTGTTCGACGATGCCGAGCGCGGTGCCAATGCGACCATCACCATCGATCTGCCGAACCAGGAAATCCGCGGCCCTGATGGCGGCACGGTGAAGTTCGAGATCGATCCGTTCCGCAAGCATTGCCTGCTCAACGGTCTCGACGATATCGGCCTGACCTTGGAGAAGAAGGCCTCCATCGACAGCTACGAAGAGAAGCTCAAGACCGCGCGCGCCTGGGCCTGATCTCACTTCGGAAGGTGACGCGTGATTCCTGACGTCGTCACCTTTTGGGAAGGCCCGCTCGATGCGCTGCGCAGGCTGTGCCTGCGCTCGCAGGTCGAAGCCGGCCACCGCGTCACGCTCTACAGTTTTGCACCGATACCCGACCTGCCGGATGGCGTGAGCAATGCCGATGCGGAAGCCGTGTTGCCGCGCGCCTTTGCCGAGCGGCTGCGGCCTTCAGGCCCCGATGGCGCGTGGGTCGGCTGGACCCCGCTGCAGTTCAGCGATTTCTTTCGCATCCGGCTAATGGCCGAAGGTCGCGGCCTCTGGCTCGATGCGGATGTGCTGCTGCTGAAGCCCATCGAGATCGATTCCGCAGAACCTTATTTTGCCTGGGAGAAGCGACGCCAACTCGGCAATTCGGTGCTGTATCTGCCGCCGGACGATCCGATCGTCACGGCCTTCGAAGCGCTGATCAAGCAGGACGAACTGACGCCCGACTGGATGTCGCTGCGCCATCGTCTCTCTTTTGCCTGGCGCAAATGGCGCGACAGTTCGAAGCGCGCCAGCGACGTCCGCGTCGCGATCTTCGGCCCGGCATCGCTCACAGCGTTGGCGAAGCGCCACGGCTCGCAGCATCACGCGCTGCCGCGGAAATCGTATTATTCGATTCACGCGGAACCGAAGTTGTTCTTCGAGCCGTCGAATTTTAAGGGGCTGATTGGCGATCCCGGGATATTGGGCTTTCACATCTCGCCGAAGGGGCGCGGCAAAGAAGCGCCGGTGCCGGGAAGCTTTTACGCGTGGGCGACGGAGCGGGTCGGCGCACGTTAGTATCAGCCTTTGAATCTACAAATTTCGCGCAACGGCCCGCGGTATCCCTCCCCCTTGCGGGGAGGGTCGGCCTCCACCTGACGATGCGAAGCATCGTTCAGGTGGAGGCCGGGGTGGGGGTGCCACACGTGAGAGCATCGCCTGTGGCACCCCACCCGTCGCGCTGCTCGCTGCGCTCGCAACGCGCCACCCTCCCCGCAAGGGGGAGGGTGAAGGAAGCGCGTCGTTGCTGACTGGCACTAGCTCCCCATCGCTGCGATCGCGTCCGAAATCGCGATCGTGCGCTTGGCCATGTCCGCATGCAGGCGCTCGACCATCTTGCCGTCGAGCTGGATCGCGCCGCGCTTAGCGTTTTCCGGCTGTTCGAAGGCGGCGATGATGCGGCGGGCTTGGGCGACTTCGTCGTCCGGTGGCGTGAACACCTTGTTGCAGGCTTCGATCTGGCTTGGATGGATCAGCGTCTTGCCGTCGAAGCCGATGTCGCGGCCCTGTTCGGCTTCGGCGATGAAGCCCTCGGTATCGCTGAAATTGCTGTAGGGACCATCGAGAATTTCGAGACCATGCAACCGCGTCGCCAGCACGCAATGGGTAATCATCGGGAGCATCGCCGCGCGGCCGGGCATCATGCGGATGCGGGTCTCGCGGGCGATATCGTTGGGGCCGAACACGAAGCCGGCCAGGCGATTTTCGGAATCGCGCGAGGCGGCCGCGAGTTCCTCTGCATGCAGGATGGCGCGCGAGGTCTCGATCATGGCCCAGACCTTGATCGACATGTCGGCGCCAATGTCACTCAGCCGATCAGCAACGGCTGAGAGATCCTCGACGCTGGAAATCTTCGGCACCAGGATGCCATCGGGCTTGGCCTTGCCGGCCATGGTCACGTCGTCGATCCACCACGGCGAATCCAGCGCATTGATGCGGATGATAACCTCGCGCTTGCCGAAGCCGCCGGAGGCGAGCGTCTGCGCGATGGCGTCGCGCGCCGTTCCCTTAGCGTCCGGCGCCACGGCGTCTTCGAGATCCAGGATGATGCCGTCAGCGGCCACGGTACGGGCCTTTTCCAGCGCGCGGGGGTTCGAGCCGGGCATGAACAAATGGCTGCGGCGCGGACGGATCATGGCGTCATTTCCCTGTGGTTATGGCCTGTTCGTTATTCAGGCATCCGCGATAACATTTCAGCCCGCCGCCCGGAAGGCTTGTTCGCGCGGGCGTCCTATGGTTATCCGTGGGGACCGTATGTTTGAGCGTGATCTCTCGACAAACGACCCCGTTTGTCGGCGAAAACCGGTATCCACTTTTCGGGATCATGCTCCGAACGAGGCAGACCATGACATCATTTCCGAAGCAGCTCATTGCCGGTTACCAGACCTTTACGTCGGAGCGATTGCCGACCGAGCAGTCGCGCTTCCGCGAATTATCGGAAAAGGGCCAGTCGCCGGAAGTCATGGTGATCGGCTGCTGCGATTCGCGCGTGTCGCCGGAGGTCATCTTCGATGCTTCGCCCGGCGAACTGTTCGTGGTGCGAAACATCGCCAACCTCGTGCCGGTCTATCAGCCCGACGGCGGTGCCCACGGCGTCTCGGCGGCACTGGAATATGCGGTGCAGGTCCTGAAGGTGAAGCACATCGTGATCCTCGGCCACGCGCAATGCGGCGGCATCCGCGCTTTCGTCGACAATGCGGCGCCGCTATCACCGGGTGACTTCATCGGCCGCTGGATGTCGATGTTCATCAAGCCCGACGAGAAGGTTGAGATCCGCGAGCACGAGGCGTTTCAGGATTTCGTCACCCGTATCGAGAAGGCCGCCGTGTTCCGCAGTCTGGAAAACCTGATGACGTTCCCGTTCGTGAGCAGCAAGGTCGAGAGCGGCGAGCTGGAATTGCACGGCGCTTACTTCGGTGTCGCTGTCGGCTCGCTGTCCGTGCTCGATCAGGCCGCGAAAGAGTTTCGGCCGGTGGCGTAAAACAAAAAAGCCGGATGCTGAGCATCCGGCTTTTGATTGTTGGAGATCGAAGGTCCGCTTACGCGGCCTTCTTCTTCGCCGTGATCAGCTTGCGGTTGATCAGGCATTCCGCGATCTGTACGGCGTTGAGCGCCGCGCCCTTGCGCAGGTTGTCCGACACGCACCAAAGAACCAGACCGTTATCGACCGTCGAATCCGTGCGGATACGGCTGATATAGGTGGCGTCTTCGCCTGCAGCTTCGTAAGGCGTCACGTAGCCACCGGGCTCGCGCTTGTCGATCACGAGGCAGCCTGGCGCGTTGCGCAGGATGTCGCGGGCTTCATCTTCCGAGATCGGATTCTCGAATTCGATGTTGACCGCTTCCGAGTGGCCGACGAACACCGGCACGCGCACGCAGGTCGCGGACATTTTGATTTTGGGATCAAGAATCTTCTTGGTCTCCATCATCATCTTCCACTCTTCCTTGGTGTAGCCGTCCTCCATGAACACGTCGATCTGCGGGATGACGTTGAAGGCGATACGCTTCGGGAATTTGTTGTTGACCAGCTCGCTGTTGGTGTAGACGGCCTTGGTTTGCGAGAACAACTCGTCCATCGCATCCTTGCCCGCGCCCGATACCGACTGATAGGTCGATACGACGACGCGCTTGATGGTCGCCTTGTCATGCAGCGGCTTCAGCGCCACCACGAGCTGCGCAGTCGAGCAGTTCGGGTTCGCGATGATGTTCTTCTTCGTGAAGCCATCAACGGCCGAGGCATTCACTTCCGGCACGATCAACGGCACGTCCGGATCCATGCGCCAGGTCGACGAGTTGTCGATCACGACGGCACCGGCCGCGCCGATCTTCGGCGACCATTCCTTGGACACGGCTCCGCCGGCCGACATCAGGCAGATGTCGACGTCGCTGAAGTCATAGGTCGCAAGGTCTTTGCATTTCAGGGTTCTGTCGCCGAAGGAAACCTCAACGCCCATGCTGCGGCGGGACGCAAGCGCCACGACCTCGTCAGCGGGGAATTTACGTTCATCCAGAATGCTGAGCATTTCACGCCCGACATTGCCGGTCGCTCCGACCAGCGCGACTTTGTAACCCATCGTTCACTCTCCGAAGAAAAATGCTTCACCTCCGCCTACCGCGGAAAGGGAAGAGCCGCGCTTCTATGCGAGAAACGCCGCAAAGACAACGTCCTAAGCATGTTTGCGTGTGTTGATGCGTTCAATTCCGGTTTCACACCACCCAAAATCGCGCAGTGTCCATCCGGCCCTGCACAGCTTTGCCGACGAGTGCGGTGCCATCGCCGTGCGTCTGCTCGCCTATATGGGTGCGCTGGCGTTGGTAGTCATGGCCGCGGTTACGGTTTTCGACGGACTGGAATTCGACCTTAGCAGCAAACCAACCGCCAAGGCTGGCTGGAGTGTCGCCAGCCGCTCCCATCCTGCTTTTGCCGTCAGTCAGTTCGATTCGTCAGGTAAAACAGCGTCTTACGAGATCATGAGGCATCCCGACGGGGGTCGAAAGGACATCCTGCGCTGGGCGTCGCCCGGGGAGCCCCCAGTGGCCGAGCTGGAATTGTATCGCCCTGGTGCCGAGGCCGAGCGGGCAGGTCCGCCAGCGGCGGACATCGCGGGCCGCATGGACCCCGGCGGCATCCGGGAGATGGTGGGCGAGGGCATCATCGACACTAAATTCGGGCCGGTCGCCCTCATGGGCTTTGCGGACCGGCTGAAAGACAGCAAGCGCTGCCTCGGCTTCATGAAGACGCTGGAGGTGGCCAATCTCAGGATTTCCGGCTGGTCGTGCCAGGGCGACGGCCTGCCGGCGCGGCGGGCGACGATCGCCTGCACGCTGAACCGGCTGGTGCTGCTGACCGCGGGCAATGAACCCCGGCTGCAGGAGGCCTTTGCCCAGGCAGATTTGAAGCGGGCCGGCTGCATCAGTGGCGCGGCACTGTCGGCCACTTCAGCCGATTGGGTCACGGGCGCCCAGAACCCGCAGCTGCGCGGCAGCCTGTAACCTCTTAGTGACGGGCAGGACCAAGACCTTGGATTACATGCAACATTCGGCCATACCGCGCATTATATCGGCAACTGTGGCCGGATAGACCTTGTGGCCGGATACCCCGGCCAGCTAAATTGACCGCAAATCGGATTTGCCGACTCGGTTTTTGAACGCCGATCTTCTGACTGCAATGAGGACCTGATGACCTTGAAATTCCCCGCCGCGAAAACTCTCGCCATGTTGTTCGCGACGGTTGCCGTCATCGCGACCGCCGTTGCCGCGTCTCCGGCCGACGCCGCCACCAAGAAGAAAGTTCGTGTCTCTGACCGTGACGCTATTTATGGCGCGCGCGGCCCGAACGTGTCCTATCAGCAGGGCCGCACCCGCGTTTACGTGACGCGTCGCTCCTGGCTCGATGCCGGCGTCGAAGTGCTCCCGGGTGATCGCAAGTTCACGGATTACGCCTATCCGCCCGGCTACTCTTTCGCCCGCGACAACAACAACCGTCCGCTGGACCGCCAGCCGCTCAACTCGCAGTGGGATCTCGGCGGCTATCCCGAGCGCTTCCCGCTCTACTGAGCGCAGCGATATATCGATACGAAAATGCCCGGCTGAGCCGGGCATTTTTTGTTCAGGGGAAAGGTTCGAGTGCGCTTAAGCGTGCAGCGCCTGCAATTCCTTCAGCAGCGCTTCGCCCATGCCCGATGTGCTGACAACGGTCGCGCCTTCCGACTTGATATCCGCCGTTCGCAGACTCTTCGCGAGAACCGCAGCGATGGCCTGGTCAACCTTGTCGGCCAACTCACCCATCTCCAGCGAATAGCGCAGCGCCATGCCGAAGGAGGCGATCATGGCCAGCGGGTTGGCCATGCCCTTGCCGGCGATATCCGGCGCCGAACCGTGCACCGGCTCATACATCGCCTTGCGCTTTTTGGTCTTGGCATCGACTTCGCCGAGCGAGGCCGAGGGCAGCATGCCAAGCGAGCCGGTCAGCATCGCTGCGATGTCGGAGAGCATATCGCCGAACAGGTTGTCGGTGACGATGACGTCGAACTGCTTTGGCCACTTCACGAGATTCATGCCGCCGGAGTCAGCGAGCTGATGCTCGAGCGTGACATCCTTGTATTCGCGGCCGTGGACCTGCGTGACGACTTCGTTCCAGAGCACACCCGACTTCATGACGTTGCGCTTCTCCATCGACGTCACCTTGTTCTGGCGCTTGCGGGCCAGATCGAAAGCGACGCGCGCGATGCGCTCGATTTCATAGGTGTCGTAGACCTGTGTATCGACGGCGCGCTTCTGGCCGTTGCCGAGATCGGTGATGGTCTTCGGTTCGCCAAAATAGACGCCGCCGGTGAGCTCGCGCACGATCATGATGTCGAGGCCTTCAACCACCTCGCGCTTCAGGCTCGATGATTCCGCCAGCGCCGGATAGCAAACCGCAGGGCGAAGATTGGCGAACAGGCCGAGGTCCTTGCGCAGGCGCAGCAGGCCGGCCTCGGGGCGATGCTCATAAGGCACGCTGTCCCACTTCGGGCCGCCGACGGCGCCGAAGATGATGGCGTCGGCCGCATCCGCCTTGGCCATGGTGGCATCGGTGATGGGGAGCTTGTCGGCATCATAGGCGGCGCCGCCAACCAGGCCGTTCTCGATCGTGAACCTGGCGATGCCCTGGGCATCGATCCAGTCGATCAGGCGCTTCACCTCGGCCATCACTTCGGGACCGATGCCGTCGCCGGGGAGAAGCAGCAATTTGTGCGTTGCCATAATCAAGTGCCCTTGCAATCCGTTATTGATTGCGGCGAGTGCTAAAACGTCGTTGCAGGAATGGCAAGACAGTGTTGCCGAAGGGATGATTGCGGCTTCCGTGAAACCTGCGACATTGCCGGCGCAGCGGAGATCCCCGTGACGTCACCAGAGCCTTTCCCGACGCGCCGTAACCCGGCGTTGCTGATTCTCGTCCTGTCGCTCGCGCCGGCCATCGGGCTTGGCATCGGCCGCTTTGCCTATTCGCTGGTGTTGCCCGATATGCGCGACAGCTTGCAGTGGACCTATTCGGCTGCCGGCTTCATGAATACCGTCAATGCCGCGGGCTATCTCGCCGGCGCACTGGTCGCAGCCGGGCTCGGCAGGCGCTTCGGTTTGATCGCAGTGATTCAGGGCGGCACGCTTGCTTGCATCTTGTCGCTCATCATTTGCGGCGTCACGGCGGACTTTGCATTGCTCAGCATCGCGCGGCTGGTCACCGGCTTTGGCGCGGCAGTCTCGTTCGTCGCCGGTGGCGCGCTCGCCGCCACCATCGGCCTCGCTTATCCCGAACGCTCGTCCTATCTGCTCAGTCTGTTTTATGCCGGGCCTGGTATGGGCATCCTCCTGTCCGGTCTTATCGCGCCGTTCGTGCTGCAGGGCTTTGGTCCGGGCTCGTGGTGGATCGTCTGGTTGGTTCTCGGGCTCGTATCGGTCGTGATCGGCCTGCCGCTGTTGCGGCCGCGTGTCGATGCATCCGATGACACATCGGAGATCGAGGAAGCGCCGCTCGCGCTCCGTCCGATATGGATTTACCTCATCGCCTATTTCATGTTTGGCGCCGGCTATATCGCCTACATGACCTTCATGATTGCCTATGTGCGCGATGGCGGCGGCAGCGCTTTGGCACAAAGCGCATTCTGGTGCCTGATCGGCGTCAGTTCTTTCGCGTCGCCCTGGCTATGGCGTAGCGTGCTGGCGCGTGGCCAGAGCGGCCGCGCGATGGCAATCATTCTCGGCACCAATGCGGTGGGCGCAGCGATGCCGCTGCTCGGCCACTCGCCTGTGGTGCTCGGCATCTCTGCCGCCATTTTCGGCGTTGCATTCTTCGCGGTGGTTGCGGCGACCACGGCCTTCGTGCGCTTCAACTATCCCCGCGCGGCATGGTCGAAGGCCATCGCAGCGGTGACGATTGTGTTCGGCATCGGCCAGACCCTGGGCCCGATTGCGGTGGGCGCCATTACGGATGCGACGGGGAGTCTGACGTCGGCGCTGGTGGTCTCGGCGGCAACGCTCGCGATTGGCGCTGCGATGTCGATGTTTCAGAAGCCGATCAGCTCCCGCTGAAATCGTTATAGCCCTGATCTTCCCAATAGCCGCCTTTGTAGTCGTTGGTGACTTCCATCGCGACGACGTATTTCGGATTCTTGAAGCCGAGTTTGGTCGGTACGCGGATCTTCATCGGGAAGCCATAGGCCCGCGGCAGCAACTGATTGTCGAACTTGAAGGTCATCTGCGTCTGCGCATGCATCGCCGTCGGCATATCGAGTGAGCTCGTATAGTCTTCGGCGCAGCGGAAATGGACCCACTTTGCATTAGTGTCCGCACCGACCAGCTTCAGGAAGTCGCGCAGCGGTGTGCCCTGCCAGGAGCCGATGGCGCTCCAGCCTTCGACGCAGATATGGCGGGTGATCTGCGATACTTCCGGCAGCTTGTGCAGTTCGTCCAGTGTCCATGATTTCTTGTTCTGGACCAGACCGGAGACTTCAAGCTTCCATTCCTTGCCGTCGACATCCGGTGCGTCATCCTCGGCGTAGAAGGCGTTGAACGGAAATGGACGCTTGATGTCCTTCTCGGAATAGGTCGGCGCCAGCGTATTCGGATTGAAGATTCGAGCCTGTACCATGTCGTTGAACTTCGACATATGTGTCAGGAGGTTCTCGGCCGAGAGACTGTCGCTCACATCGCAGCCGGTAAGCAGCGTCAGTGCGCCAAAGCTCGCACCCGACGCGATGAAGCGGCGGCGCGACAGGTCTGGCATCAATTTCGTGGCGTCCTTGACGAGGAGATCCTTGTCGATGCCGGGAATGATGAGGGAGCGGAGTTTCCTGATCATAGTCGTGTCCCTCAGCGTCCGATAATCATTGCACGCAGACTCTTCGGCACGATCAGGGCCAGAGCGACGTGGATGACGAGGAAGCCGACAATGGCGGCCATCATGAAGAAATGCACATAGCGGGCGGTGTCGTAGCCGCCGAACAGCGCAGTAAGATATTGCAGCTGGACGGGCTTCCAGATGGCCAGGCCCGACAGGACGATCAGAATGCCGACCACGATAATCCCGGTATAGAGCAGCCTCTGCACCTGATTGTAGGTTGAGAGATCAGCGTGCGAGAGCTTGCCGGTCACCGCAGCCTTGGTGTCGTCGAGCACACCTTTCGCGGAGATCGGCAGCAGCTTCTTGCGGAAGCGTCCGGTGACCATGCCAAGAGTAAGATAGACGAGGCCATTGATGACCAGCAGCCACATGGCGGCGAGGTGCCACATTATGCCGCCACCTAGCCAGCCGCCCAGCGTAATGGATGATGAGAAGGTGAAATTGAACAGCGGCGAGGCATTGTAGATCTGCCAGCCCGACATGATCATCAGCACGATCGCGACGGCATTGACCCAGTGCACGACGCGCACCCAGGCGGGCTGGATGACTTTGGTATTCGTAACTTTGGTGGCGGCGCGATCGCCGGCGGCTGTGATGCTCGACATAGGCATATCCTGGGCTGAGCAGTGGTTCGATGGTGCTCGGTGACGCGAGTTGTTACCAGCTATACGGCATAACCGGTCGTTCGTTACGGCGGCTCCCATAACAACCCCGGTCGGGCCGGCTCATATCGATCACAAAAAAGCGAGCCGGGTTGCCCCGGCTCGCTCCTTTTGCGCCCCTCGGTATCCTTCGGGGACGCGCGCGCATCCGGTGGGGACGAGTCAGGATGCGCGAACTCGTTGCGCAGAAGCCGGAAATCAGGCTTTCGGCATCAGGACAGTATCGATGACGTGAATCACGCCGTTCGACTGGTTGACGTCGGCGATGGTTACAGTCGAGGAACCGCCCTTGGCGTCGACGATCATCACCTTGCCGCCCGAAGCCTTCACAGTCAGCTCTTCGCCTTCCACGGTCTTCAATTTCTGGCCGTCCTTGAGGTCGGCGGCGTTCAGCTTGCCGGGGACCACATGGTAGGTCAGGATTTTGGTGAGGGTCGCCTTGCTCTCGGGCTTCACCAGCGTGTCGACGGTACCGGCCGGCAGTTTGCCGAAGGCGGCGTTGGTCGGTGCGAACACCGTGAACGGGCCCTTGCTGGAGAGGGTATCGACCAGACCGGCGGCCTTCACGGCGGCGACCAGCGTGGTGTGATCCTTCGAGTTGACGGCGTTCTCGACGATGTTCTTCGACGGATACATCGGCGCGCCGCCGACCATCACGGTCTTCTCTCCCGACATTTCGCTCTTCATCATCTTCTTGTCTTCGGCCTGTGCGGGGGCAAGCACGGCGCCAGTGATGGCGAGGGTGCTGAATGCGACGGCCGACAGAAGTGCAATGCGCTTGGACATGGATCGTCTCCCGAGTGATGTGAGTGACCAGCGATCTCGCTGGTGCGATGAATGGCATCAACCGCGGCAATCCCTTGGAGGCCAGATTGCGCCGTCGATGCCCGAGTTACGCGAGGTGTCGGGACCAGTTTCAGGCTATATTTTTTGACGCTGTTGAAACTTTTGCGGGTGCATCTCGTTCGCGCGAGGCAATAACGAGTTAGATGCATCGCGTTTGATACAATCACGCGCAGAAACCGCGACGGGATGACGCGACCCGAGGGGCTGATCCACCAGATATGGGGGCGATCCCGATGGGGGGATGCGTTGCCTAGATATGGCCATTCTTGCTAAGGAACGGGACAAATGACGCGATCGTCAGGCAGCTGCACCGGTCGCTCCCGCACTCCTGCACCGCGTGACCTTGCCATGAACGCCAACCTGTTTTCTCGCCTGTTCGACAAACTCGACGATGCCTCGCGTCTCGCCATCGAGACGCCCGAGGGCAAGCACATCAGCTATGGCGACCTGATCGCGCTTGCGGGCCAGATGGCCAACGTGCTGGTGGCTCGCGGCGTCAAGCCGGGTGACCGTGTCGCGGCGCAGACCGAGAAGTCGGTGCCCGGTCTGGTGCTGTATCTGGCGACCGTGCGCGCCGGCGCGGTCTATCTGCCGCTCAATACCGCCTATACGCTCAACGAGCTCGATTACTTCATTACCGACGCCGAACCGTCGCTGGTGGTGTGTGACCCGTCAAAGGCTGAAGGCTTCGCCGCCATTGCGGCCAAGGTCGGCGCGAAGGTCGAAACACTGGGTGCTGACGGCAAGGGTTCGCTGACCGATGCGGCAGCGAAGGAAAAGCCGGACTTCAGCACGGTCGAGCGCAAGAACGAAGATCTCGCCGCGATCCTCTATACGTCGGGCACTACCGGCCGCTCCAAGGGCGCGATGCTGAGCCACGACAATCTGGCGTCGAACTCGCTGAGCCTCGTCGAATACTGGCGCTTCACCAAAGACGATGTGCTGATTCACGCACTGCCGATCTATCACACCCATGGTCTGTTCGTGGCCAGCAACGTGACGCTGTTTGCGCGGGCGTCGATGGTCTTCCTGCCCAAACTCGATCCGGAACTCATCATCAAGCTGATGGCCCGCGCCACCGTGCTGATGGGTGTGCCGACCTTCTACACGCGTATCCTGCAGTCGCCGAACCTGACGAAAGAGTCTTGCAGCCACATGCGGCTGTTCATCTCCGGCTCCGCGCCGCTGCTGGCCGATACGCATCGCGAATGGTTCGCGCGCACCGGCCACGCCGTGCTGGAGCGCTATGGCATGACCGAAACCAACATGAACACGTCGAACCCCTATGACGGCGAGCGCGTGCCTGGCGCTGTGGGCTTCCCGCTTCCCGGCGTCTCCGTGCGCGTTACCGATCCGGAGACGGCCAAAGAGCTCGCGCGTGACACCATCGGCATGATCGAGGTGAGGGGCCCCAACGTGTTCCAGGGCTATTGGCGGATGCCGGAAAAGACCAAGGCGGAATTCCGCGACGACGGCTTTTTCATCACCGGCGACCTCGGCAAGATCGACGCCAAGGGCTATGTCCACATTCTCGGCCGCGGCAAGGATCTGGTGATCTCCGGCGGCTTCAATGTCTATCCGAAGGAGATCGAAAGCGAGATCGACGCGATGCCGGGGGTAGTGGAGAGCGCCGTGATCGGCGTGCCGCACGCAGATTTCGGCGAGGGCGTCACCGCCGTGGTCGTGAGCGACAAGAAGACCGCGATCGACGAGGCCTCCGTGCTCAAGGCGTTGGATGGCCAGATCGCCAAGTTCAAGATGCCGAAGCGCGTGATCTTCGTCGACGATCTGCCGCGCAACACCATGGGCAAGGTGCAGAAGAACGTACTGCGCGATAGCTACAAGGATATCTACGCGAAGTAAGTCCTCGCACGGTCCCTTGAGCCAAACTCCGCCGCACCCCTCCCCCTAGCGAAGCTTCGTTTCGCGCAGGGAGGTGAAGTAAGTGCACGGCCGTGCCCTAGATCGCATGCTCCGGCGCGAGCGCGCAGGCTGAGTTCGGAGCCATATCGATCTGGATTGTCGCGTGCTCGATGCCGAAGTCGCGCTTCAGACGCGCGGCGACTTCCATCAGATAGGCATCGCCAGGCGCGCCTGATGGGATCACCAAGTGACAGGTCAGCGCCACTTCGGTTGTGCTCATGGGCCAGATATGCAGGTCGTGCACCTGCGCGACGCCGGGGCATTGTTCGAGGTAGCCGCGCACGGCAACGGGGTCGATGCCGCGCGGAACGGCGGCGAGCGACATCGCAGTGGAGTCGCGCAAGAGGCTCCAGGTGCCCCAGACGATCAGCACACAGATGACGAGGCTGGTCAGGGCGTCGATCCACAGCCAGCCGGTGAACATGATGACGATCGCGGCAATGACCACGCCAACCGAGACCGCAGCGTCGGCGACCATATGCAGATAGGCGCCACGAATGTTGAGGTCGCTGTTGCGGCCCGAGGCAAACAGCCAGGCGGTCACGCCGTTGATGACGATGCCGATGGTGGCGACGATCATCACGGTGATCTCGGCTACCGGTTCGGGATTGAACAGTCTTAGCACGGCTTCCCAGGCGATGGCGCCGACGGCAACCAGCAGGAACACGGCGTTGAAGAGTGCCGCGAGAATTGAAGAGCCGCGCAAGCCATAGGTGAAGCGCGGCGTTGGCGCGCGCTTTGACAGCACAGCCGCGGTCCATGCCGCGATCAGCCCGAGCACATCCGAGAGATTGTGCCCGGCATCGGCCACCAGCGCCATCGAGCCGCTGGCATAGCCGTAAATCGCCTCGATGACGACGAAGACGGTATTGAGGCTGATGCCGATGGCGAAGGCCATGCCGAAACTCGCGGGCGCATGCACATGCCCGCCGGGGCCGTGCGCATGGCTGTGGTCGGCATGATCGTGCGTGTGACCATGTTCGTCATGGTCGTGATGTGAGTGCGCCATCGGTGTTCCGTCGCGTGGTCTGACGGCATCCATAGCAAGTTGTGATCTGGATACTATTACGGTTGCTGCTGGTCATTGTAGCCCGGATGAGCGAAGCGAAATCCGGGGCAGGCCATCATGCCTGCAAGGCCCCGGATATCGCCTCGCTCATCCGGGCTACGCGTAACAACGCACTTATATTAGAGCGATGACAAACCGGCTGCCGACGATGAATAGATAAATTCCAAACGCCATTTCCAGCGCGCGCATCGACATCGCATGCGCCGCCTTCACGCCGAGCGGTGCAACCAGCAGGCTGGTCGGCATCACCAGCAGCGCGCCGATCAGGGAGACATAACCGACAGCGAACGGCAGTTGCAGCGCTGCGACATCGGGAAAGTGCGCGGCGGCCGGCCAGCCGGCATAGATGTAGCCGATGGCGCCGGGGATCGAGATCAGCACTGCGAGGGCCGACGACGTCGCCACCGCCTGATGGATAGGCCGGCCGTAAAAGGTCATCAGCAGGTTGGAGAACAATCCGCCGCCGATGCCCATCAGCGTGGAGAGCAGACCGACGAAGAAGCCGTAGATCTTCATCAGCGGGCCGTCGGGCAGGTCGTTACCGAGCTTCCAGCCGTCGCGCGCGAGCAGCAGTCGTGCCGCTGCGGACCAGGCGACGGCAACGAAAACGATCTTGAACAGCCGCTCCGGGGCATAACGGGCGGTGACGCTGCCGATGACGACGCCGATTAGGATCGGCCACCACCACTTCCGCAGGATCTCCATATCTACGGCGCCGCGGGCCATATGGGCACGGAAGGACCGGATCGAGGTCGGGATGATAATGGCCAGCGAGGTGCCGATACAGAGCGGCATCCGTACTTCCAGAGGCACTCCGGCGATGCGGAAACACTCGTAAAATACGGGGACCAGGATGGCGCCTCCGCCTATCCCGAAGACACCTGCCAGGAAACCGGCCAGCGCGCCGACGGCAATAAGAAGCGCCGCCAGTTCGACAATCTCGGTCACATTGAGCCCAGCCATTCCCGCCCCGATTGTCATTTGCTATCGCGTCATGAAGTTCTCATGAATCGCGCTTCACCAAGGCTGTCAGCAACAAGCCCGGCAACTGTCAATACCCACAAATGCAAGGCTCATTTGAAGCTCTGAACCGTTGTTCGGAGTATGTCATTTCGCGATTGCACTGGTTGTTTTGAGTTCGTAAATAGAATTGCTCTACGCGATCCCCAATCGGGCACTGTCTGCCCATTAACCTGTCAAAGTTGCTAAATGACCGCTCGGATCGAACGTCCCCTTTCGCCGCATCTGCAAGTCTATCGCTGGACCCTGACGATGGCGCTGTCCATCGTGCATCGCGCTACTGGTGTCGCCTTGTATTTCGGCACTTTGCTTCTTGTCTGGTGGCTGATCGCCGCTGCGTCCGGCCCAGCCGCTTATGCCCATGTGCAGGCCTTCACCGGCAGCATCATCGGTCGCCTGATCGCATTCGGCTACACGTGGGCGCTGATCCATCATGCCATGAGCGGCATCCGCCATCTGGTCTGGGATCTCGGCTACGGATTCAAGCCATCTGAGCGTGAATGGCTCACCTGGGCCGCATTGATCGGCGGCATCGGCATCACCATCCTGCTCTGGATCATTGCATACGCGATCGGAGGCGGACGATGAGCGGTTCCAACTCTCCGAAGTCGGTGCGCACGCCGCTCGGCCGCGTCCGTGGTCTCGGCTCCTCGCATTCCGGCACCTCGGACTTCTGGCGTCAGCGCCTGACCGCCGTGGCCATGCTGCTGCTGATGATCCCTGTGATCTTCATCGTGATGTCGGTTTTCAGAAGCAATCAGGCCGGCGTCGCGCAGGTCCTTGGTTCGCCGATCGTGGCTATCGTCATGCTGCTCTTCATCGTTGCTAGCATCTGGCACATGAAGATCGGCATGCAGGTCGTGATCGAAGACTATGTCCATGACGAGAAGATCAAGCTGATCTCGATCATCGGCAATAATTTCTTCTCTGCCGCCGTGGCGCTGGCATCGATCTACGCCATCCTTAAACTTTCATCCGGAGTGTAGCGCATGGCCGTCAACGGCACTGGCGCGAACGGCGTTGGCGGCCCCGCCACCAACGGCCACGCCTATCCCATCGAAGATCACACCTATGACGTCGTTGTCGTTGGCGCCGGCGGCGCCGGCCTGCGCGCGACCGTCGGCTGCGGCGAAGCTGGCCTGCGCACCGCCTGCATCACCAAGGTGTTCCCGACCCGCTCGCATACGGTTGCAGCACAGGGCGGCATCTCCGCCTCGCTCGGAAACATGCACGAGGACAACTGGCGCTGGCACATGTACGACACCGTGAAGGGGTCGGACTGGCTCGGCGATCAGGACTCGATCGAATATATGGTGCGCAACGCGCCCGACGCTGTTTACGAGCTCGAACACTGGGGCGTGCCGTTCTCGCGCACCGAAGACGGCAAGATCTATCAGCGCCCGTTCGGCGGCATGACCATGGATTACGGCAAGGGCCAGGCCCAGCGCACCTGCGCGGCCGCCGACCGTACCGGTCACGCCATGCTGCACACGATGTACGGCCAGGCCCTGCGCCACTCGGCCGAGTTCTTCATCGAATACTTCGCCATCGATCTGATCATGGACGATCAGAACGTCTGCCGCGGCGTCATTGCGCTGAAGCTCGACGACGGCACGCTGCATCGCTTCAAGGCGCAGACCGTCATTCTGGCCACCGGCGGCTATGGCCGCGCTTATGCCTCCTGCACCTCGGCGCATACCTGCACCGGTGACGGCGGCGCCATGGCGCTGCGCGCCGGCCTGCCGCTGCAGGACATGGAATTCGTTCAGTTCCATCCGACCGGCATTTACGGTTCGGGCTGTCTCGTCACTGAAGGTGCGCGCGGCGAAGGCGGTTACCTCGTCAATTCCGAAGGCGAGCGCTTCATGGAGCGCTATGCGCCGTCGGCCAAGGATCTCGCCTCGCGCGACGTCGTTTCGCGCGCGATGACCATCGAAATCCGCGAAGGCCGCGGCGTCGGCAAGAAGAAGGATCACATCTTCCTTCATCTCGACCATCTCGATCCAAAGGTGCTGGCTGAACGTCTGCCGGGCATCTCCGACTCGGCACGCATTTTCGCCGGCGTCGATGTCACCAAGGAGCCGATCCCGATCGTTCCGACGGTGCACTACAATATGGGCGGTATCCCGACCAACTATCACGGCGAAGTCGTCACCAAGAAGGACGGCGACGACAATGCGGTGGTGCAGGGCCTGATGGCCGTGGGCGAAGCTGCCTGCGTGTCGGTGCACGGCGCCAACCGTCTCGGCTCCAACTCGTTGATCGATCTCGTGGTGTTTGGCCGCGCGGCTGCGCTGCGCTGCGCCGAGAAGCTGACACCGAATGCCAAGCAGCCCGACCTGCCGAAGGACTCGGCTGATCGTGCGCTCGGCCGTCTCGATCACTATCGCTATTCGAAGGGCGGCACTTCGACCGCGAAGATGCGCGAGAACATGCAGCACGTCATGCAGACCAACTGCGCCGTGTTCCGTACCGGCGAAGTGCTGAACGAAGGCAAGGATCTGATCCACAAGGTCTATAGCGGTATCGGCGATATCGCCGTGTCTGACCGCTCGCTGGTGTGGAATTCGGATCTGATCGAGACCCTCGAATACGACAACCTCATTGTTCAGGCCATCGTCACCATGGATTCGGCGGCGAACCGCACCGAGAGCCGCGGCGCGCATGCGCGTGAGGATTTCGCAGATCGCGACGACAAGAACTGGATGAAGCACACGCTGGCGTGGATCGATCAGGGTGGCAAGACCACCATCGATTATCGCCCGGTGCACGATTACACGATGACCAACGACGTTCAGTACATCGTGCCCAAAGCGCGCGTGTACTAATGATGACAGCGAAGGCTTGAGAGAATGGCTGAGTTCGCACTTCCGAAGAATTCCAAGATCACCGGCGGCAAGGAATGGCCGAAGCCGGCCGGTGCCACGCAGACGCGCGAATTCCGCGTCTATCGCTGGAATCCGGATGACGGCAAGAACCCGTCGGTCGACACCTATCACATTGATACCAACGACTGCGGTCCGATGGTTCTCGATGGTCTGATCTGGATCAAGAACAACATCGATCCGACGCTGACCTTCCGCCGCTCCTGCCGCGAAGGCGTCTGCGGCTCCTGCGCCATGAACATCGATGGCCAGAACACCCTGGCCTGCACCCGTGCGATGGACGAAGTCGACGACGGCGCCATCAAGGTCAATCCGCTGCCGCATCAGCCTGTCGTGAAGGACCTCGTGCCGGATCTGACCAACTTCTACGCCCAGTATGCGTCGATCGAGCCGTGGCTGAAGACCACCACGCCGACCCCGCAGAAGGAATGGAAGCAGAGCCACTCCGATCGCGAGAAGCTCGACGGTCTCTACGAATGCATCCTGTGCGCTTGCTGTTCGACCTCTTGCCCGAGCTATTGGTGGAACTCGGACCGCTTCCTCGGTCCGGCTGCACTTCTTCAGGCCACCCGCTGGGTCAAGGACTCGCGCGACGAAGCCACCGGCGAGCGTCTCGACAATCTCGAGGATCCGTTCCGGCTCTATCGCTGCCACACCATCATGAACTGCGCCAAGGCGTGCCCGAAGGGTCTCAATCCCTCCGAAGCCATCGCCGAGCTGAAGATGAAGATGGTCGAACGTCAGGTCTGACGTTTTACGGATCCGGATTTGCCGATTAGGACACCGGTCTGCGCAAGCAGGCCGGTGTCTTTTTTGCTCATGATTTAAGCATGTTGCCTCCTCGAATCCCGATCCCTCGGGACCGCGGCGCTATTTCTCGTTGAAAAGGGGACTCGCCAAGGTTGGCACGGGCTGTGCTAGCCTGTGCCTGATAATTGATCAGGGGGAGTTTTTTATGTTTCGTCAGCTGGGTTTGAGCGTCGTGGCGGGTGCAGCATTGCTGGCGTCTGCGCTGTCCGCGAGCGCCGATACCGATGTCAAATTCGCGCTCGACTGGAAATTCGAAGGTCCGTCCGCGCCCTATTTTGTTGCGCTCGACAAGGGTTACTACAAGGCCGAAGGCCTCAACGTAACTATCGATTCCGGTCCGGGCTCGGTGGCCGGCATCGCGCGGGTCGCGGCGGGCACCTATCCGATCGGTTTCTTCGACATCAATTCGCTGGCGCGCTTCCGCGACCAGAATCCTGATAAGGACGTCAAGGGCGTCCTCATGGTCTACGACAAGCCGCCGTTCTCGATTGTCAGCATCGCGAAGTCCGGCATCAATGGACCGAAGGACCTCGAAGGCAAGATCCTCGGCGCACCGGCGCCGGACGGTGCCTTCGCGCAATGGAAGGCCTTCGTCAAAGAGAACAAGATCGACGACAGCAAGGTGAAGATCGAAAACGTCGGCTTCCCGGTGCGCGAGCCGATGCTCGCCGACGGCAAGGTCGATGCGATCACCGGTTTCTCCTTCTCGTCCTATTTCAACCTGATGTCCAAGGGCATCGCCGAGAAGGATATCAAGGTGATGCTGATGTCTGATTACGGCATCGTGCTTTATGGCAACGCCATCATGGTGAACCCCGAATTCGCCAAGGCCAATCCGAAAGTCGTGGCCGGCTTCGTGCGCGCGACCGTCAAGGGCATCATCGACACCATCAAGGACCCCGAAACTGCCATCAAGTCGGTGATGAAGCGCAACGAGACCGCTGACGAGAAGATCGAACTCGCCCGTCTCAAGATGTCGCTGAAGGACAACTTCGTGACCCCTTGGGTGAAGGCTAACGGTGTCGGTGGCATCGATGAGAAGCGTATGACCGATGCCATCGATCAGATCGCAGTGACCTACGAGTTCAAGAATCCGAAGCCGAAGGCAGCGGATTTGTTCACGTCGGACTATCTGCCCCCGGCCGACACACGCAAGTTCTAAGCGCCACGACAGAAGGTCAGGTCGCTGCGCATGGAAGCGTTCGTAGATATCGACGGCGTCACGCTGAAATACCGTGGCGCCTCGGGTGACATTGTCGCGCTTCAGGATGCGACGCTCAAAGTCCAGCGCGGCGAATTCGCCGCGGTGGTCGGCCCCTCCGGCTGCGGCAAGTCCACCTTGATGCGGCTCGTCACGGGCCTGCACAAGCCAACGGCCGGCACGATCGCCATCGACGGCAAACAAGTGACAGGACCGGTGAAGATGGCCGGCATGGCGTTCCAGAACGCCAACATGCTGCCGTGGCGCAAGGTGATCGACAACGTCCTGTTGCCGCTGGAAATTGTAGAACCGCATCGCTCGCAGTTCCGATCGAAGAAGGCCGAATTCCGCGCCAAGGCCGAGCAGCTTCTGGCCACCGTCGGTCTCGCCGGCTTCGGTGACCGCTATCCCTGGGAATTGTCCGGCGGCATGCAACAGCGCGTCTCCCTGTGTCGTTCGCTGATCCACGAGCCGGCGCTGCTGATGCTGGATGAACCTTTCGCCGCCCTCGACGCGTTCACGCGTGAGGAACTGTGGTGCGTGCTGCGCGATCTCTGGCAGCGCTTGGGCTTCACGGTGATTCTGGTGACGCACGATCTGCGCGAGGCGGCGTTCCTCGCCGACAACATCTACGTCATGAGCGCGCGCCCCGGTCACATCGTTCAGATCAAACCGGTCCCGTTCGCCCGTCCGCGCGATCTGCAGGTCACGTATGAGAAGGAGTTCGGCGACATCGTAATGGAGCTGCGCATGAAGATCGCACAGGTGCGCCAGTCATGAACCCGCGGACTCTCGAAAAGCTTTCGCCCTGGCTCTTCACCATTGCCATCTTCCTGGCCTGGGAACTGGCCTGCATCGTCTTCAAGGTCAACACGTCGGTGCTGCAGCCGCCATCGGCCGCCTTTGCGGCGATGTTCAAACTTTGGCGCGTGTTTCTCTATCATTCCTGGGTCACGCTCTGGGTGACCATGGTCGGATTTGCTCTGGCCGTCGGCTTCGGCATCATACTCGGCCTCGTGGTGGGCTGGTCGCGAGCGATCTATCGCGGGCTCTATCCGGTCATGATCGGTTTCAACACGATCCCGAAGGTCGCCATCGTCCCGCTGCTGATCCTGTGGTTCGGCATCGGCGAAGTACCGGCGATCGTCACCGCCTTCCTGATTTCGTTCTTCCCGATCGTGGTCAACATCGCCACGGGTCTGGCGACAACCGAGCCGGAACTCGAGGACGTATTGCGGGCCCTCGGCGCTGGCAAGCTCGACATTATGCTCAAGGTCGGCATTCCGCGTGCGCTGCCATATTTCTTCGGCTCGCTGAAGATCGCCATCACGCTGGCTTTTGTCGGCACCGTCGTGTCGGAGACGCTCGGCGCCAATGCCGGGCTCGGCTATCTGATCGCGCTGGAGGGCGCCAGCTTCCGCATGGCGAATGTCTATGCCGCCTTGCTGCTGCTCGCCTTCGAAGGGGTGCTCATGTACGCGGTCTTCGCGGGGATCGAGCAGCATTTCACCAAATGGGCCTTCCGGTCGCAAATGAGCGCGGCCGGCTAACGCCACAGGACCTCCTCCCGTCCACGGCGGGTTCCCGCCTGCGGAGCGGTTGGTGAGACACCGCCCTTGCGCTAGACTGCAGGGAGTCGGGCAGGTGCTGTGAAGACCGAACACCAAAATTCGTTGAGAACGCTGCAATGGATGATGGCTGCATCGCTGGCCCTTCCGCTTGCACTGTTTCTGTTTGCGGCGGCGACGTCGTGGGTGTCGACGCGCGAGATCGCCGACCGCGAGATCGAGCGCGCGCTCGATGTGGCGCACGAACACGCTTTAAAGGTGTTCGAGACGATCGACCGCAGCCTGTCCGAAATGAACGAAATCGTACGCGGCAAATCTGACGACGAACTGCGTGCGCAATCGGACCAGATGGCGGGCCGGCTGAAGCAGCTCACCGATGCGCTGCCGCAGTTGAAGTCGGTCTGGGTGTTCGACAATAAAGGCCGCGCGCTGGTCAACAGTCTGGATCTGACGCTGCCGGATCTCGATTTCTCTGATCGCGATTATTACAGGGTCCATATCGCAGGTGATGCCGGCACGTTCATCGGTCAATCGCTGTTGCCGCGCCCGCCCTATCAGGGCGCGTCGTTCTTTGGTGTGAGCCGCAGGCGGGTCTCGGCCGATGGCAGCTTCACCGGCGTGGTGCAGGCCTCTGTCTTTCCGGAATATTTCGATCGTTTCTATGCGCGCATCGGCCACGATGCCGGGAGCTTCTTTGCGCTTGGTCTCACCGATGGTTCGATCCTGGCACGTTATCCGCAGCTCTACCGTGAGGTGCGGCTCGACCCCAAGGGGCCCGTGGGCCGCACATTGTCGGCCCATCCTGTTGGAGGACTGGTCACGCTTGTCTCGCCCGGCGACAATGTCGAGCGCCGTATCGGCTATCAGCAGCTCGCTGGCTATCCGGTCTATGTCGCAGCAGGTCTTGAAACTTCAGCGATCCGTGCGCGTTGGCTGCGCACCATCAGCTATCATCTGATCTTCGGTGTTCCTGCGACGGCACTGCTGTTCCTGTTGCTGGTATTCGCGATCCGTCGCACCCGCCGGCTCAATTTCGAAGCGATGAAGCGGCGTGAGGCCGAAGAAGCGCTGAAACATGGCCAGCGGCTGGAAGCGCTCGGCCAGTTGACCGGCGGCGTCGCGCATGACTTCAACAATCTCCTCACCGTGATCCGCTCGTCAGTCGACTTGCTGCAACGGCCCGATCTCTCGCCGGATCGTCGTGCACGCTACATTGCAGCGATCTCCGAAACCGTGAATCGCGCCGCCAAGCTGACGGCGCAATTGCTGGCTTTTGCGCGGCGCCAGACGCTGAAGCCTGAAGTGTTCGACGTCGGCCAATGCGTGCATTCGGTGAGCGAGATTATCGGCACGCTGACGGGGGCGCCCATCGAAATTATGACCCATGTGCCCGATGAGGCGCTATTCGTGGATGCGGATGTCGGTCAGTTCGAAACCGCGTTGATCAACATCGCGGTTAATGCGCGCGATGCCATGGCGGGCGAGGGGCGGCTGACGATCGCTGTCAGCGCGGCAGAGCAAATCCCTGTTGCGCTCGCCCTGAGGCCGGACGGCTATGTGGCGATCTCAGTATCCGACACCGGCACCGGTATTCCCGCCGATCAGTTCGAGCACATCTTCGAGCCATTCTATACGACCAAGGAAGTCGGGCAGGGCACCGGCCTCGGACTTTCGCAGGTGTTTGGCTTTGCCAAACAATCCGGCGGCGAGGTAGTCGTTGCCAGCGAAGTCGGCAAGGGCAGCACTTTCACGCTCTATCTGCCGCGCGTCTCCGGCGACAGCATCGCGCCGGCGCTGTCGGCGAGCGAAGCGCCCGTCGTCGATGGCCACGGCATGTCGGTGCTGGTGGTGGAGGACAATCGCGACGTCGGGACTTTTGCGACCGATGCGCTGAGCGAGCTTGGCTACACCACGGTGCTGCGGCCGAACGCTCGGGAAGCGCTCGTCGAACTCGCCCGCCACGCCACCCGCTATGATGTGGTATTCTCCGACGTGGTGATGCCGGGAATGACCGGCATCGAACTGGCGCAGGAGATTCGAAAACTCTATCCGGATCTGCCGGTGGTGCTGACCTCCGGCTACAGTCATGTGCTGGCGCAGAACGGCACCTTCGGGTTCGAGTTGCTGCATAAGCCCTATTCGATCGAGCAATTGTCGCGGGTGCTCAGCAAGGCCGGCACGTGGCGCAAGGCCCAGCGCGAGGCTGTTTGAGTCGCCTGGGAACTCGAAGGAACCTTCTGATTTCCTTGGCGTTATCGCGCCATGAACAAGCAGTCCGTTAACGATTCCAAGCCCGAACCCAATCTCAAGTCCACCTCTGACGCAGAGGACGTGGAGGGGCCGATTGTCGGGGTCGTTGATGAGGCCGGTAAGCATATCGAGCCGCCGCCGCCTGAAGTCGTAGAGCCCGATCCGGACCTGACGCCGGAAGAAGCCGAGCAGGCGCGCAAGGACTATCTGCTGACGCGGTTCTGGATCAGCGCGCGTGGCTTCTGGGGCAAGTCGGGTGACAGACTCGCCTGGGTGTTCTCGGTCGCACTCTTGTTGATGATCGTCGCCAATGTGGCGTTTCAATACGGCATCAATGTCTGGAACCGCGCGATCTTCGACGCCATCGAGAAACGCGATGCGGCCAGCGTGTTTCATCTCACCGGCGTGTTCTTTCCGCTCGCCATCGGCAGCGTGTTGCTGGGCGTCGCGCAGGTCTATGGCCGCATGGGCATCCAGCGTCGCTGGCGCGCATGGCTGACCAATTCGGTCGTGTCGCGCTGGCTCACCAATGGCCGCTACTATCAACTCAATCTCGTCGGCGGCGATCACAAGAACCCCGAATATCGTATCGCCGAGGATCTGCGTATCGCGACCGACTCGCCCGTCGACTTCGTCTCCGGCGTCATCGCAGCATTTCTCTCCGCCACCACCTTCATCGTCGTGCTGTGGACCATCGGTGGCGCGCTGACGCTCACGGTAGGTGGCAGCGCTGTCACCATTCCCGGTTTCCTCGTCATCGCCGCGATCGTCTATGCCGCCATCGCATCGGGCTCGATCACGGTGATCGGCCGTCGTTTCGTGCAGATTTCCGAGGACAAAAACCAGGCCGAGGCCGAGTACCGTTATGCGCTTACCCGCGTGCGCGAGAACGGTGAGAGCATCGCGCTGCTCGGTGGCGAAGAGGAAGAGCGCGACGGCATCGACAAGACCTTCGGCCATGTCCTGAAGCAATGGGCGCGCCTTGCCGGCCAGCACATGCGCACCACGCTGGTATCGCAGGGCTCGAGCCTGATCGCGCCCGTCGTGCCGCTGTTGCTGTGCGCGCCGAAATTTCTCGACGGCAGCATGTCGCTCGGTCAGGTGATGCAGGCGGCGTCTGCCTTCACCATCGTGCAAAGCGCATTCGGCTGGCTGGTCGACAACTATCCGCGCCTTGCCGACTGGAACGCCTGCGCGCGCCGCATCGCCTCGCTGATGATGTCGCTGGACGGCCTCGAACGCGCCGAGCTTGGTGATGGTATCGGCCGTATCAAGCGTGGCGAAACGACGGGTGAGACCATGCTGAGCCTGCATGATCTCTCCGTGACGCTCGACGACGGCACTGCCGTAGTCGGCGATGCCGAAGTGAAGATCGAGTCTGGTGAACGTCTGCTCGTCGCGGGCGAGTCCGGCACCGGCAAAAGCACGCTGGTGCGCGCCATTGCGGGCCTGTGGCCATGGGGTGGTGGCAGCGTCAATTTCCATCCGGACCGGCGGCTCTTCATGCTGCCGCAGAAGCCCTATGTGCCGTCAGGCACCTTGCGCCGCGCAGCCGCCTATCCCGCGGCGTCGGAGGACTGGACCGTCGAGCAGATCGGCGAGGCCCTCGACAAGGTCGGGCTCGGCCATCTCAAGGAAAAGATCGAGGAGGATGCGCCGTGGGACCAGACGCTGTCCGGCGGCGAGAAGCAGCGTCTCGCTTTCGCGCGGCTGTTTTTGCACCGCCCTGATATCATTGTGCTGGACGAAGCGACCTCGGCGCTGGACGCGAAGAGCCAGGACAAGATGATGGAGCTGCTCACCAAGGAGCTGCCCAACGCCACCGTGGTATCTGTCGCGCATCGAGTCGAGCTTGAAGCCTTCCACAGCCGCAAGATCGTGCTGGAACGTCGCAAAGGCGGCGCCAAGCTGGTCAGCGACATCGATCTCATCCCGCGCAAGGGTAAGCGCCGTCTGCTCGGCCGCTTCCTGCGCCAGCGCAAGCCGGCCAGGAGCGCGGCATGACACCATGCGCTATGAGGCGCTTGCTGCGTGTTTCGACTTAGAAGAAGTTGATCTTCAGCGCCGGCGATAGGAAGATCGCGATATTGGCGAAGAGCCCGCCGGCATAGGCGGTTGAGCGCAGCGACGATTTATCCGCGATGTACAGCAGCGCGTGCGCGATCCGAAACGCGAGATAGAGAGCGGCCAGCACGCTCACGGTCGTCGCCGATGCGCCAAAGTTCAGCGCTGCGATGACCGAGACAGCGTAGAACGGGAAGCTTTCGAAGGCATTCTGATGCGCGGCATAGGCGCGGCGCTTGGCGCCTGAAAGGTTCTCGGCGCTGTCGCGTGGCGCGCTGTTATCGCGCGATCCCGCTTTGGCATAACCAATAATGATCAGCGGCAGCACTGCAGCAATCAAAATGCTCCAATAGGCGAACGGCATCGAAATCCCCCAGATCAAATAGTATGGCCAAACGGCCTCTTGATGAGCGGTTCCTGTTCCGCTGTCAAACCCGCCTCCATCCGGCCCGTTGTCGCGGAACATCGCATCGATCGCGCCGTTGTCAGTTCAACCCTAAGGGAGACAGATGATGGCCAATGACAATACCCGCGATATCGAGCGCGCCTGGGAATTGATGAAGAAGATCGGCTTTGCCATGCTGGTGACGCATGATGGCGACAAGCTGCGAGCGCGCCCGATGGCTGCCTATGTGGATCGCGATGCGGATGCGGTCTACTTCCTCAGCGATGCGCGCAGACACAAGGATGATGAGATCAAGCGCAATCCGAACGTGAATCTCTCTTTCGCAGATGCGAGCGATCAGAAGTATGTCTCGGTGAGCGGCACTGCTGCCGTCTCGAACGATCGCGCCAAGATCAAGGAGCTGTTCACTGCCTCCGCAAAGGCGTGGTGGGACAGCGCGGAAGATCCGAATATTCGCGTGCTGAAGTTCACGCCTGACGATGCCGAATTCTGGGACTCGCCGGGCACTGTGATCAGCTATGTGAAGATGGCCGCTGCGGCTGTGACTGGTACGCGTCCGGACATCGGCACCAACCGTAAGGTCGCAATCTAGATGCCTAAAGACGATTCACCCGGCATCGATCCCGTCGAGGATCCGCCGATCAAGCCCGGTCAACCCTCCGAACCGCCGCAGGAGAGCCCGCCGGGCAATCCGCGGCCCGAGGTACCGCCGCCGGTGCGCGATCCCGGTGAGCCGTCGCGACCCGAAGAGTTACCTGGAGATGTGCCTGATGAGATGCCGGTGCCAAATCCTGACATCAATCCGGGTCAACGGCCGCCTGCAGTGATGTAGCGAACTACAGATCGATGGCCTGAACGCGCAATGAACAAAGCGCGTTCGGGCCATTGTCGTGTCGAAAATAAAAACGAATTTGCATTTGCCTGTCGCCACATTCCGGCCCAATGCATATCAGTTGATCAATGTGCCGATTTGTTCGGCCGACAAAAATCAGTTTGTTGAAGATCCTTATCCGGGGGCCCAAGGTCTATCATGACAAAACTTCGTCTCGTATTACTGGCCACGACGACGCTCGGCGTTGCGCATATCGCAGCGACCGCTGCTTATGCGTCGAGTGTCGATGCGCCGATCGTGCTCGCGCAGGCCGCACCTGCTGCGCCTGAAGGTGAGCCCAAGGCTCCCCCGAAGGCCCCGCCCAAGGCTCCGCCCGCTGCTGCGCCTCCCGCCGCTGCGCCGCCGGTCGCACGCCCTGCTGCGCCACCGCCGCCGCCAGCTGCTCCCCCTGCTGCGCGTCCCGCGCCTCCGGCACCTCCTGCTGCGCCGCCGCCTGCGGCCGCACCTCCGCGCCCGGCACCACCGCCACCACCTGCGGCCGCTCCGCCGCCGCGCCCAACCCCGCCGCCGGCTCCCGTCGCGCCTCCGGCCCCGCGCGCCGCACCTCCAGCGCCGACCGCTGCGCCGGCTGCTCCATCAGCGCCAACGCCGCCCGCTGTGCGTCCCGAACGTCGCGAGCCCGGCGAAGGACGTCCTGAGCGCCGTGAGCCGGGTGCAACGCCGCCGGCCGGCGCACGTCCCGCGCCTGCAACGCCACCAGCCGCGGCGCCGGCGACACCGCCAGCCGCGCGGCCGCCTGCCGCTGCCCCGACACCGGCTCCGGCTACGCCGCCAGCAGCCGCAACGCCTCCTGCGGCAACGCCTCCTGCTGCAGCACCGGCGCCTTCGGCAGCTCCGGCTGCGCCTGGCACACCGCCCGCCGCAGGTGCGCCTCCGTCTGGTCGCCCCGGTGGCCCTGATGGGCGTGGTCCTGACGGCCGTGGTTCCGATGGTCGTCGTGGTCCTCCCGGTGGTCCCGGCGCAGGCGCGCCCGGTGCACCCGGCACGCCGCCCAATGCCGCCGCGCCCGGCGTCGCGCCGAACGCTGCGGCACCCGGCGCAGCACCGGCCGCCAGCACCGCAGCACCTCTCGTGGTCGCCCCCGGTGGCGGCAACATCAAGGTGGTGCAGCCACCCGCACCGACGGTAACGGCACCGATCCCTCAGGCGCCGCCGCCGGCAGCAGCGCTGACGCCGATCGCACCGGGCGCTGCCCCCCAGGGCCCGCGCAACATGGGCGATTTCCGCGGCCAGCGCAGCGAGCGCCAGGAGGGCGGTCGTACGATCATCACCGAGCCTGGACGTATCATCGTGCAGGATCCGAGTGGTCAGTCGTTCATCCGCCACAACGAGGTCGATCGCTTCCGCTACGGTGCGCGTGACATCCGGACGGATCGGGTCGGCGGCGAGGATCGGACCATCGTGATCCGCCCCGACGGTTCGCAGATCATCACGGTGGTCGGCCGCGACGGCCAGCTGCTGCGGCGTATCCGCAGGGATCGCCAAGGGCGCGAGATCATCATCATCGATAACTCGTTCCGCGGTCCGCGTGGCCCCGGCGGTCCGGGTGGTCTCGGCTTCTATGTCGATCTGCCGCCGCCGATGATCCGGATTCCGCAGAACCGTTACATCGTCGACTACGATCAGGCCTCGCCCGATCTCGTCTACGACACACTGATTGCGCCGCCGGTGGATCGAATCGAGCGTCGCTATACGCTCGATGAAATCCGCTACAGCCCGATGGTGCGCCAGCGCATGCCGTCGATCGATCTGGACTCGATCAACTTCGAGCTTGGATCATGGGAGATCCCGCCGGATCAGGCCTCGAAGCTGCAAGTGATCGCGGATGGTCTGAACAAGGCGATCTCGCGTAACCCGCGTGCAGTGTTCCTCATCGAGGGTCACACCGATGCGGTCGGCTCCGACGTCGACAATCTGTCGCTGTCGGATCGCCGCGCGCAGTCGGCGGCTGAATTGCTCACCCAGCAATTCCAGGTGCCGGCGGAAAACCTGACGTCGCAGGGTTATGGCGAACAGTATCTGAAGATCCAGACCGACGGTCCGGAACGTCAGAACCGCCGTGTCACGATCCGCAACATCACGCCGCTTCTCAACGGCGGTCAGGCCTCGCTGCCCCCGCCACCTCCCGGTACCGCGCCGCCGCGTCGCTGAGGGTTGCGATATAAATGAAAATGGCCGGGAGCAATCCCGGCCATTTTTTGTTTTGATAGTACGCTGCTGCCAATGGCTTCCCTCCCCACTGCGCCGCTTGGTGGAGGGAGAAGATCCGCGTGCTACTTCGCCGCCAACCCCAGCGCATCCACCATCACGCGAAACACTTCCGTATTGTCCATCGCGCCGCGCACGCGGTCGCTGCCGGGGCCGGTGGCGGTGAGGATAACGTCCTCGCCGGAATGCACGCTGGCGCCCATCATCGCCGGCAGATTGCCGAGCCGCAGCATACTGCCGGGCGCGTTCTTGTACTTCTCATTGGCCTTGAACGTGCCGGGCTCGTCGCCCTTCTCGGTCGGATCGTTCGGGTTGTCGAGTTTCGGCCGCAGCGTCTCGTAGTGATCGGGCAGACTCGCCGACATGATCGCAAGCCGCCGGCTGACATCGACGCGCGACGGATAGCCTTCGGCATCCGGCGCGGGATAATTCGGGAAGCCGGCTTTCTCATAGACGCCGAGACGTTCGCGCAGCGGCAGGTTCGGCACGGTGTTCATATCGTCGTTGACGGTGCCGACCAGGCTGTTGGGATGGCTATGGTCGGACACGACCAGGATCAGCGTGTCGTCGCCGCGCTTGGCTGCCCAGTCGCGGGCGAGCTTCACGGCATTGTCGAGCATGATGACGTCATAGACGGCGCGATCCATGTCGAGCAGATGCGCGTATTTGTCGATCAGGCCGGACTCGACCATCAGGAAAAAGCCGTTGTCGTTGCGCGACAGCACCTTGAGCGCGGCGTGCACCTGCTCGGTCAAATCCGGCTGCTGCGGAAATTTCTTCACGCCGCCGCCGCCGAGAAACTTGCGGTCCAGCACGCCGTCCATATTGCCGGGCGTGAACAGGCCGAGCAGCTTGCGTGTCTCGGGCTTCCTGGCGAGTCCGCTCAGTTCGGGCGCGGTGGTCGCAACCGAATAGCCGGCGTCGCGAAAGCGCGCGACATAGTCGATGTCATCCTTGCGCTTCGAGGCTGCCGCCGCCTGCGGCAGGAAATTTGCCGCGCCGCCGCCCATCAGCACATCCGGCCTGGCGGCAAAGAATTGCGCGACGATCTCGTCATAGGCCGCGCGACGGCGCGTATGTGCGACCATCGCGGCAGGTGTCGCATCCTCGACTTCGGTATTGGTGACGATGCCGATCGCCAGATCGAGCTTGCGCTTCGCAAGGCTGGTGATGGTCTCGACCTGCGGATCGTCGAACACATTCGCCGTGCGATCCGCATAGACGCCCATCGCATTGGTTGCGGTCTTGTGGCCGGTGGCATAGGCGCTGGCCGAATTCGCGGAATCGGTGATGATGGAGTCGGAGCCTGCGGTGGCCACCATCGCCATATGCGGCATGTCGTCCATGGCGAGCGTACCGCGGCTCTTGCCCTCGGAAATGCCCTTCGACAGCAAGCGTGCGCTGACGCGATGTGCCAGTGACATGCCGTCGCCGATGAACAGGATCACGTTCTTCGCCTTGCGCGGGCCGGTATCGTAGACGTTCCATGTCACCGCGCGGCTGCGCACGCCGTCGCTGACCTCGATCTTGTACGCACCCGGTTTGTTGAGCATCACGTCGCGCAGCAGCAATGCCGACTGATCCTTGCCGTCTTCCCTCGCGATGTAGTCCGCGGTCTTGCCGAACGCTGCAGTCTGGTCGGCGCCGTTGATCGTCACCTTGATATCGGCGGCCTGAACGAGTTCGGGAAACTCGACCTTGAAGTCGAATTTCGCGCCCGCAAGGATATCGGCGCGGTCGAGCGGATAGATCGTCTGCGCGCAGATTGGCGCGCTCATGAAAAAAGCCGCAAACGCGGCCAGTGAAACGGTCTTCGATACGTTGTTCAAGGAAGTGCTCCCGCAAAATGGGTGGCAGGCGTTGTCCTTGCAGTTACGACAACCGGATGTCGCGTTGATGACATCCGGTCGTAGAGTGGATTAGCGAAGCGTAATCCGCCGCGATCAGCTCTTGTCGTTGTCGAGCTTCGGAATATTCGAACCCTCGCCGGCCGACAGCAGGCCCGTCTTTGCGTAGAGATCGAGTTTGGCGCGGGTATCGGTGATGTCGAGGTTGCGCATGGTGAGCTGGCCGATGCGATCTGCCGGCGTGAACGGCGCGTCCTCGACCTTCTCCATGCTGAGCCGCTCCGGTGCATAGGTCAGGTTGGGGCTCTCGGTGTTCAGGATCGAGTAGTCGTTACCACGACGCAGTTCGAGCGTCACCTCGCCGGTGATCGCGCGCGCGACCCAGCGCTGCGCGGTTTCGCGCAGCATCAGGGCCTGGGAATCGAACCAGCGGCCCTGATAGAGCAGCCGCCCGAGCCGCATGCCGCTGATGCGGTACTGCTCGATGGTGTCTTCGTTGTGGATGCCAGTGACGAGACGCTCATAGGCGATGTGGAGCAGCGCCATGCCGGGCGCTTCATAGATGCCGCGGCTCTTGGCCTCGATGATCCGGTTCTCGATCTGGTCACTCATGCCGAGGCCATGGCGGCCGCCGATGACATTGGCCTCGAGGAACAGCGCGACAGCGTCAGTGAAGGTCTGGCCGTTCAAAGCAACGGGCTGGCCATCGACGAACCGCACCACGACCTTCTCGGCCTTGACGGCGCAGTCATCGCGCCAGAATGGCACGCCCATGATCGGGTTGACGATCTTGATGCCGCTGTCGAGCTGTTCGAGATCCTTGGCCTCATGGGTGGCGCCGAGCAGATTACTGTCGGTCGAATAGGCCTTCTCGGCTGACATCTTGTAGGCGAAGCCGTGGGCGGTCATGAAGGCCGACATTTCTGCGCGGCCGCCCAGTTCGTCGATAAACTGATCGTCGAGCCAGGGCTTGTAGATCTTCAGCTCCGGATTGGTCAGCAAGCCGTAGCGGTAGAACCGCTCTATATCGTTGCCCTTGTAGGTCGAGCCATCGCCCCAGATATTGACGCCGTCTTCCTTCATGGCCGAGACCAGCATCGTGCCGGTCACGGCGCGCCCGAGCGGCGTGGTGTTGAAATAGGCGATGCCGCCGGTCGAGACGTGGAACGCGCCAGCTTGAATAGCGGCAATGCCTTCGTGAACGAGTTGCGAGCGGCAATCGACCAAGCGGGCTTTCTCGGCGCCAAACTCCATGGCCTTGCGCGGAATCTCGTCGTAGTCGGCCTCGTCAGGCTGGCCGAGATTGGCGGTATAGGCAAAGACGCGGGCGCCTTTCTGCTTCATCCACAGCAGCGCCGCTGACGTGTCCAGCCCGCCGGAGAAAGCGATGCCGACGTTTTTTCCTTGGGGCAGGCTCTTCAAGATCGTGGTCATCGAACGTCCAATCGGGGCAGTTTCGGGTGCATACGGGCGCGCTATCAAACGTCCCGTGAAAGATCACCCGTTTAACGGCGGTTGACGGGAATCGCGTCCGGCACGGGACCGATGTCGCGACCGCGCAATTTCTGCCGCCAGCGATAGCCCGGCCAGGCGAAGCGCGTCAACGCAGCATCGATCTCCTCGTCGGTCTTCCGGGTGGAGGGCCAGCGGTAAATCCATCCGTGAATCAACCAGATGACCAGGAATGAGACGAGGCCGGCGATGGTCACGTCGGTAAAGAAATGGCCGCCGAAGGCCATCCGCCAGCCGGATGTGGCGAGGCCGAACACCGTCGCTGCCGCATAGGCGTAGGGCCGCACCGACGGCGGCGCGAGCGCGGCCGGAGCATAGGTCCAGAACGCCGTAGCGCCTTCGCCGGAAAAGAACGAGCAGTTGCGGCCGCACTGGCCAGTCGGATTCCACCAGGCCTTGAACTGCCAGGGGCCATTGAATTCGGAGACCATCACCGGCCGCGGCCGGCCCCAGAATGTCTTGAAGGTCAGATTGGTCAGGACCCCGGCCGACATCAGCATGGTGAGGATCAGGAAGGCCACGGTGCGGCCTCTCACCAGCAGCGGCCGGTTGGGCCAGATCAGCTTCACGATCAGCGCGAGGATCGAGGGCGCGACAAAGGCCCATGCGATCCACATCGCCGCATCGCGGGCGAACTGCGCATAGGGCAGCGACGTCGTGGGGAAACGTCGGGTCTCGGGATCGTAAAACAGCGCCGCGAGTTTGAGGTCAAGTTCGGGCCAGACTCCGAAGACAATGGCAATGGCGGCAAACAGCCCAAGCGCGATGAGGAGTCCGGTCCGGTTCATGGCGGGCGGTTTAACCGAGGCAGGAGTTGAAGGAAAGGCAGCGCATTATGGGCCGGCCGCGACATCGGGCTGCGGAGGCGCGCGCCGTGGCTGCCGCCAGGCGCCGGCGTTGCGGCCAGCGATCACCCAGTAGATCAGTCCCGCGATGATACCCGCGCCGGTCATGATTTCGAGATGCCGCCGCACAATGCCGTCGAAACTCATCGTGGCAGGGTCATAGGGGATCAGGCCGAGATAGCAGGCGAGCCCGACCGCCGCGCCGCCGAGCGCATAGACGATGACGCTGCGAATGTAGAAAGCCTCGGTAATGAGGACGACGAGCATCGCCGGGATCAGCGCAAAGCCGCTGATGAAGATGAAGCCGAAGCCCAGCAGGATGTTGATCGTGTTTGGATCGATGACGCCGGTATCGAGTGCGCTGAGTTCCGGAAACAGGATCGAGAACACCACGATCGCACCGCCGACAAGACAGGCCGCGCAGAAGCCGAGAAAGATGACGAACAGGCGGCCGATCAGCGCCATCGTCAGTCCGTCATCGCCATCGCGCGCAAAGCCTGACGCTCACGCGCCGACAGTTTCTCGGTCTCCGACTTCAACTGGCCGCAAGCGGCGAGAATGTCGCGGCCGCGCGGGGTGCGCACCGGCGAGGAATAGCCGGCATTGAAGATGTATTCGGAGAATTTCTCGATCTGGTCCCAATCCGAACATTCGTAGCGCGTGCCGGGCCACGGATTGAACGGGATCAGGTTGATCTTGGCGTGGATGCCCTTGAGCATCTTCACCAAGAGCTTGGCGTCTTCGAGCGAGTCGTTGACGTCCTTCAGCATCACATATTCGAAGGTGATGCGCCGTGCGTTGGACGCGCCGGGATAGTCGCGGCAGGCCTGCATCAATTGTTCGAGCGGATATTTCTTGTTCAGCGGCACCAGCTCGTTGCGCAGTTCATCGCGCACCGCATGCAGCGAAATCGCCAGCATGACGCCGATCTCGTCGCCGGTGCGCGAGATGTTCGGCACCACGCCCGAGGTCGACAGTGTGATGCGCCGGCGCGAGATGCCGATGCCTTCATTGTCGGAGACGATCAGCAGCGCGTCGCGCACCGCGTCGAAATTGTAGAGCGGCTCGCCCATGCCCATCATCACGATATTGGTGACGCGGCGATTGCCGTTGGGGCTCTCGCGGTCGGCCCAGTCGTTGAGGCGGTCACGGGCGACCATGATCTGGCCGACGATCTCGCCGGCCGTCAGGTTTCGCACCAGCCGCTGGGTGCCGGTATGGCAGAACGAGCAGTTCAGCGTGCAGCCGACCTGCGACGAGACGCAGAGAGTGCCGCGGTCGGTTTCGGGGATATAGACGCACTCAACCTCATGGGCCTTCTCGCCGGCGGTACCTGAAGGCAGCCGCAGCAGCCATTTCCGGGTGCCGTCATTGGAAATCTGCTCGACCACGACCTCGGGCCGCGCCACCGTGAAATGCTTTTCGAGTTCAGCCCGCATATCCTTGGAAATGCTTGACATTTCGGCAAAGGTCTGGACGCCCCGGACATACATCCAGTGCCAGATCTGCTGCGTCCGCATCTTGCGCTGGGCCGGCGCCACGCCGATGGAACCGAGCTTTTCCACGATTTCCGCGCGCGACAGGCCGATCAGCGACGGCTTAGCCAGCGGCACATAGGTCTCGGTGGCGATCTTCTCCAGCGGCGTCTCGCCCGCGGGCAATGCGCGGGAAGCGTCGATGGCGGAACCGGCCTCGGCTGAAACGGGGGTCATGGCGTTCGATCTATGATGTCGCGGGAAATCTGGCCTTAAACAGGCCGACCTCAAATAAGCTTTTCGCGCCCGAATGAAAAGGCGCGAAATGCGGCAATATTAACGACGACAAGGATTTAGCCGGGATTTTGGCGGCAATTACCGCCGGCAATCCTGCGCCAGACGGTCCAGCGCCTGGGCCAGGCCCTTCAGCGAAAACGTGTCGGTGGTCTCGGTGCCCTTGGCGGAAACGCCCTTCACGGTCACGTCGGCCGCCTTGCGCAGGGCTTCCACCATACGCTCTTCTTCGGCGGCGTTCTTGATCCAGAGCCCGTCGCCCTGCGTGTACATCGCATAGCGCGCGCCGCCGACTTCCAGCGTGGACTCGGAGCCCGGCTTCAACTGATAGCCGATCATGATCGAGACTTCGTTGGCCACCTTCTCGGCCGGGCGGGTCGAGACGAAGGCGTAAGCGGGATCGCGCGGGCGGTTCGCCGGATTGGTTTTCGACGACGCGGGCTTGGCCAGCGCGAAGCAAACTTTCTTGCCGTTCGGTGTCGCGGTGTAGGCGCCCCACGAGCCGAACTGTCCGACCAGCGTGGGCTCTGCGCCACCCGCTACAGCAGGCGCCGCGGCTGCGGGCTTTGCCGGTGTGGGGGCTGCCTTCGGTGCGGCGGCCTTGCCCTTCGATGCAGCGCTCTGCGCCTGCGCAAGATCGGAGATACCGACCATCGCTACACTCATCGACACAACTGTCAGGAATCGCCGCACGGACATCAAGTCTCGATCCTCTATCATTGTGACTGGAAGATGGCTCGCAACAAGACGGCTTTACCAAGACGATCTGGAATCGCTGACGTCACGGTGTCTGCCATATCCGCAAATCGCTTTCTTGAAAAGGCAGACGCGACTCCCGCAAGGATAGCAGTCCTTGCCTTGCTGTGCGCTGACGGCGCAGGGCTCATCCTCAGTTTTTTTGTCCAGCCCTCGGCTCAGGTCTTGGTGCGCGCGGCGCGCTGTGCGGCCCACTGCGCATCGCTCCACTGCAGCAGATCCTCTGCGCCAGATGCGCGCAGGTGCGCGCCGCCGTCCTGCACCACCATCTCGCCATTGATATAGCCGGCCTGATCGGAAATCAGGAAGCTTGCGAGATTGGCAAGTTCGCTGTGTTTGCCGACGCGGCCGAGCGGATTTTGTGCCGCAGGGCCGCTGTCGCGTGTCTCGGGCCGCAGCTGCCCTGTCGCGCCGGTGGTGGGGAACGGGCCGGGTGCGATGGCGACGGTGCGGATGCCCCTGGGTCCCCACTCCACCGCGAGCGACTTGGTCATGGCAAGGAGTCCAGATTTGGCCATTGCCGATGGCACGGTGAAGGCGCGGCCGGTGATGGTGGACGTCGAGAGGATGCTCAGCACCACGCCCTTGTGGTGTCCTGCGATCCAGCGCCGTCCGGCTTCAAGGGTGCAATACATCGCGCCGTGCAGCGTCGGTGCGAGGATCGCGTCGGCCGCACGGGCAGAGAGATGTTCGCTCTGCGCGATGAAGGTGGCTGCGGCATTGTTGACGAGGACATCGAGCGGTCCGTCGCACCAGATCGTCTCCATCATCGCCTCGACTGCCGCTGCGTCACGAATGTCGCATCGGGCAACGCTCACCTTGCCGCCGAAATCTGCACGCAATTGCGCGGCAGTTTGTTCGAGCTGTTCAAGTCGGCGACCGCAGATGATGAGCTCGGCACCCAGCTCCGCAAAGCGGCGACTCATGGACGCACCGAGGCCGGAGCCGCCGCCGGTGACCAGAATGCGCTTGTTGGCGAGCAGCGTTTTGTCGAACATGGGCGGTTCCTCGTTTGGCCGCGGGGCGGAATTACCTTTTCTCGAATCAGATTGTAGCGCGCCGTCAAATCCGGCATGACTCCCATCAACTGTCTCAAGCCGAAGGTCAGGTGATCAGATGAAAGCCATTCTTTGCTCGCAATTTTGCGAACCCGACGATCTCGTTCTCGCAGATATCGATAATCCCGTCGCCGGCGACGGTCAGGTCGTCATTGCGATCAAGGCCGCCGCGCTGAATTTCTTCGACATCCTGATGATCCAGGGCAAGTACCAGATCAAGCCGCCGTTCCCGTTCTCGCCCGCCGCGGAAGTCGCCGGCGTGATCGAGAGCATCGGCAGCGGTGTCACCGGCCTCAAGGTCGGTGATCGCGTGGTTGCATCCGTGGGTCACAATGGCGCACGTGAAAAGATCGCGGTGCCTGCGGCATCCGCCGTGAAGATTCCCGAAAATCTCGATTTCGATCGCGCCGCCGGTGTGATCATCACTTACGGCACCGCGCTGCATGCGCTGGAAGATCGCGCCAGCCCGAAGCCCGGCGAGACTTTGGCCGTGCTCGGCGCCGCTGGTGGCACTGGGCTCGCGGCCTGCGAACTAGGCAAGCTCTTGGGTCTCAAGGTGATCGCCTGCGCATCGTCGGATGAGAAGCTGGAATTCGCCAAGAAGCATGGCGCCGATATCGGCCTGAACTACGCAACCGAAGATCTGAAGGAAGGCCTGAAGAAGCTGACCGACGGCAAGGGTGTCGACATCATCTTCGATCCCGTGGGCGGTAAATATGCCGAAGCATCGCTGCGCGCCATCGCCTGGGAAGGCCGGTTCCTGGTGATCGGCTTCGCTGCCGGCGACATTCCGAAAATGCCGCTGAATCTCGCGTTGCTGAAAGGCTGCGACATCCGCGGTGTGTTCTGGGGCGCATGGGTGCGACAGAACCCCGAGAAGAACCGCGCCAATCTGGAAAAGCTGGTGAAGTGGGCCGCCGAAGGAAAGATCTCATCCCACGTGGATCGCACATTCCCGCTGGCCAAGACCGCCGATGCCCTCAAGGTGCTCGCCGGCCGTCAGGCTATGGGCAAGGTGATCCTGCATCCATAAACGAACCTGAGCGGATGCGGATTACGCGCCCGTCTCGCCATCCTTCAACTCGCTATTCTTCAATCCACGCGCGATGGCCGCTCTGGCGGCCTCGCGGTGGTCCGCGTTGATGTGGCTCGCCACCATGCGCAAGGCGGTGGCCAGCACCGCGGCATCGTCCGTGAATCCCAGAACGGGAAGCACGTCCGGCACGAAGTCGAACGGCAGCACGAAATAGGCGATGGCGCCGAGCAGCGCCGCCTGGACATGGCGCGGCGTCTGCCGGTCGAAGGCGCAGTAGTAAGCCGCCAGCAAGTCTTCGGCGAAAGGCAGCTTCAGGGCCAGTCGCTTGAGCTTGTGCCAGAACTGCTTGCGTACGCTTTCGCGGTCTTTGGCCAGTTCATCGGCTGGCTCGAAGCCCACGCTGTGGTCGGTTGCCATCGGCAATGTCCTCACGGCTGCAGTTTGCAGCCTTTCCGGTAAATGGTGATCCGGCTCCGGCGTCGCAACATTCAGCAACGCTCAGGACTGGCCGAGTTGCCCGGCGATGGTATTCATGGCCTTGGCCAGATCGACGTCGCGCTGGGTGACGCCGTCGGCATCGTGGGTGGACAGCACCACCTCCACCGTCTTGTAAACATTGCGCCATTCCGGATGGTGGTCGCTCTTCTCGGCGACCACAGCGACCCGCGCCATGAAGCCGAAGGCCTCGTTGAAGTCCTTGAAGGTGAAGGTCCGGGCAATGGCGTCGCGCCCGGAGACCTCGCTCCAGCCCGACAGCTCCTTGAACGCCGCCTTGCGGGCCTCGGCCGAGAGTCGTTCCACCATGGCAACCTCCTGCTTCACTTGAACTTTACTGTAACGCCCGATGACACAGTTGGGATCCATGCCACAATAAGGCAGCAAATGCCGCGCATGCAGAACGGTAACCAAGCGTGCCGGTAACCATGCTGCCGGTGGAACGGCGCGTCGACCCGAAACTTTGCTACATTGTCGCTCGAACCCATTTGGCGCAGATGAATTTGAAGCGATTGTTTTCCAGATCCATGGCAGACGGTCCCGATGTTGTCGGGCCGGTGGGGCCGCCGTCGCCGCGGTCGATCCGGCGCAAGATGACGCTGATCACGCTGGCCGGGACTCTGGCGATCGTCGCGGCCGTGGCCGGCGCTTACTACTTCGCCATGAAGCCGGTGCCATTGCGGATCGCGGTCGGTCCGCCGAACAGCGACGACGTCAAGGTCGTGCAGGCGCTGGTACAGTCGTTCTCGCGCGATCATTACACAGTCCGTTTGCGGCCGATCCTGACCGAGGGCGCAACGGCCAGCGCCAAGGCTCTGGCTGACGGCAAGGCCGATCTCGCGATCATCCGCGGCGACCTGGAAGTGCCGAAGAATGCGCGCGCGGTCGCCACGCTGCGCAAGAACGTCGCCGTGATCTGGGTGCCGCCGGCCGCCAAGGGCAAGAAGTCCGGCCCGAAGATCACCAAATTCTCGCAGCTCGCCGGCCGCCGCGTCGGTGTGATCGGCAAGACGCAGGCCAACGTCAACCTGCTCAACATTATCCTGCGGCAATACGGCGTCGATCCCGCCAAGGTCACCATCGTGCAGTTCTCGACCACCGAAGTGGCCGAGGCGGTGAAGGACCAGAAGGTCGATGCGTTCATTGCGGCCGGTCCGGTGAACAGCAAGATCACCAATGATGCGATCCAGGCCTCGAGCCGCGATGGCACGCCGACTTTCCTCGCGATCGATTCGGCTGAAGCCATCGCGCAGAATTTCCCGATGTATGAATCATCGGAAATTCCTGCAGGCGCCTTCGGCGGCGCGCCGGCGCGGCCGGACGATGACGTCAAGACCATCAGCTTTTCGCATCACATCGTGGCACGGCAGAGCCTGTCGGATGTGACCATCGCCGCCTTCACGCGGCAGCTGTTTGCGATCCGTCAGCAGATCATCAACGACTTCCCGCTGGCGGCGAAGATCGAGACGCCCGATACCGACAAGGATGCGGTGATCCCCGTGCATCCCGGTGCGGCCGCCTATGTGGATGGCGAAGAAAAGACCTTCCTCGATCGCTACAGCGATTACATCTGGTGGAGCCTGATGGGGCTCTCGGCGATGGGCTCGATCGGCGCCTGGTTTGCGAGCTATCTGAAGAAGGACGAGCGCAACGTGAATGTGTCGGAGCGCGATCGCCTGCTCGACATGATTGCCGCCGCGCGCAAGAGCGAGTCCCTCGAAGAGCTCGATACGATGCAGGCGGAGGCCGACGATATTCTGCGTCATACCCTGAATTGCTACGAGCACGGCGCCATCGAGGAAGGCACGCTGACAGCCTTCAACATCGCGCTTGAGCAATTCCACAATGCCGTCGCCGATCGCAAGGCGCTGATCGGGATGATCCCGCCGGAGCCGATGAATCCGCCGGAGCAATTGCGCCAGCCGCCGCGGCCGCTCGCGGTCTAAAGCATGATCCCGAAAAGTGGATACCGGTTTTCGCCGACAAACGAGTTCGTTTGTCGAGAGATCATGCTCAAACAGAAACGCACTAGCGCTTGAGATAGCGCCAGCCGATCACGACGCCGCTCACCGAGACGGTGGTGCCGAGGATCGACAGCAGCCACACCACGATGTCCCAGGCCGGGCGATACATCAGCAGCAACTGAAAATCGAAACTGTGCAGCGCGTTGAACAGCCAGCGATAGGTGCGCCGGCTGCTATCGATGCGGCCGAGAATGTCGCCGGTGACCGGACTGATGTGAAACCAGGTTTGTGCGCCGTCATCGAATGTCGCGCGCAGCACCGGCAATTCGCGCTCATTGTGATGCGCGTACCAATAAGCGTCGTATTTCCAGAGGGTTAGCCGGCTTTCGATCAGCGAATCCGGCAGCAGCTTTGTTGCGGCATTCCAGAGGCGGTCTTGCGGCAGTCTTGCAATTTCGCCACTTGTTGGATCGATCACCGTCTTCGTGCCGTCGCGCTTCGCGACAATCATCAGCGGCATGCCGTCGAGCCACACGAAGCGGGCCTCGACCGCGCGCCTGTCAGCCGGTGCGCGAATGGCCGCAGCGATGTCAGGCGCGTCGTGGCCGGCATAGCGTTGCAATACCTCGCGTGGCGTATTGCGGTCGGCAAAAACGCGGCCGGGATCGAGCGATAGCCAGCCTGAGAACATCCAGGTCAGGACGAACAGACCGGCGATCAGTCCGGTGACGTGATGCCACGCCATCCAGCCGCGATAGGGCGTGATGTTGCCGTTCGCATAACGTCGCTTCAGGCGCACGCGCAGAATGCCGATCCAGATTCCGGTAACGCCGACGATCAAACAGATGCCGGAGATCCACAGCACCACGAGCCGCCACAGGGGGCCGTCCTTGCGCAACACGGTCGGATAGATCCAGTGCGGGATCGAACCGAGCCAGTTCCAGACGCGTTCGGTGCGGTTGGTATCAAGTACGATCTCGCCGGAACGCGAGGAGACGTAAAGCTTGGTGCCGGCATCGTCGCCGAGGGTGATCAGATACAACGGCCGCAGCGGATCGTAGCGTGCGGTGACGCTCCATTGGTCGCGATCGACGACTTCTTCGAGGCGAGGCAACCTGCTGGCGGGATGATGCCGCGTAACAGCAAGTGCCTGCTGTTCGTTGATCTCGGTAATGGCGCGACCATCGACGGCGGAGATAGTTTGCCGTTTGCCGTCCCATGAGCTCAGTCGATACACCGGCTCGTCGGCAACCATGTTCAATCGCAACTCGCGCGGATAGCGCGTCGCGCCGGCGGCCTTCATGGCTTTATCGGGAGAGAGTGCCACTTTGTCCCAGACGATATCGGGCAATGCCGCCAGCCGCTCCTTATCGGAGAGGCCGGGAAACGCGACATACATCATCACCACGCCCGAGATGAACCACATCGCGAAGAAGAGACAGGTGACGATACCGACCCAGCGGTGGCCGATATACAGCCACCGCCGGAGTGTGCGTGTCAGCTTGCGCGACAAGCTCAGAACTTCACGTTGACGGCGAGCTGGGCCGTGCGCGGCATGCCGAGCAGCCATTGGTTGTCGCTGTAGACCGACGTCGCGTAGACCTTGTCGAAGATATTCCAGACCCGCAGCGACACCGTCGTGTTTACATCCGGCTTCCATTGCATGCCGGCATTGACGACCGTGTAGCCCGGAACTTCCTGCGTGTTGGCACTGTCACCGAATGTCTTGCCGACGATCTGCACGCCGGCATTGGCCGACCAGTTTGGCGCAAAGGCCCAGGTCGCCCAGATATTGGAGACGTTCTGCGGTACGTTGATCGGCACATTGCCGGCATAATTCACCGCAACTCCGCCTGCCGACTGCACGAAGTCGTCATACTTCGCGCGCAGGAAAGCAGTGTTGGTGTCGATGCGCCAGCCATAATCGAGCACGAGGCCGAGCGACGCCTCGATGCCACGTGAGGATTGCTGGCCGACCTGCACGACCAGTGCAGGATTGTTCAGATCGCGCGCTAGTAGATTGTTCTTCACGATCTCATAGCCTGCGAGCGTCCACTCGCCGCGTCCGCCCCAGAAGGATTGTTTGACGCCGACCTCGACCTGCTTGCCCGTGGATAGTTCAAACTTGGCGTTCGCATTGCTCGCTGTGATCAATCCACCGACTGAATCCGCTGCGGTCGAATACTGTCCATAAAAAGCGAGGTTCTGTATCGGAGTAAAAACTGCGCCGGCGCGCCAGGATGTCGCGGAATAGTTCCTGCTGTAGCTGTTGGCGGGATTGACCAGATCGGTACGATTGACGGTCGGCTCGTCCTGACGAATGCCTGAGATCAGCGACAGTTGGTCGGTCACCGACAGCCGGTTCTCGGCGAACACTGCGTATTGGTTGGTGACGCTGGAGAAGCCCGGCCGGGTCGGATCCGGGCTGTTGAACAGCCCGGGATCGAGATTATACGGATTGACCGATGACGACCCGCCATAGGGCGAATTGTTTGTGTGCTTGAAGTCGATGTGGTTGACGTCGAAGCCGGCGACGAATTCGTTGGCCATGCCGAAGATGTGGCCGCGGAACGAAGCGTCCATCCGGTCACCGATCTGCTGCTGATCGTGCTTGATGATAATGTAGTCGCTGCGATCAACCAGGCCGGTGGCGGGATTGAACGTATAGACCTCAGCGTCCTTCCAGCGGCGCTGGCTGTTCAGATAATATAGCGTGTTGCGAATCGTGATGGCGTCCGTGACCTGCCATTCCGTCTTCACCTGATTCCAGCTGTCCTGATAGCGAATGCTGCTGTCGTTGACGTTGAAGTTCCTGAAACGCAGGGTTTCGTCGAGTTTGCCATTGATGAGCGGCGTGCCGAAATATTTTGACGGATGGCGGTCGCCATAGTCGGTGGAGAGCGTCCAGGTGATGTCCTCGGTCTGCTTGATCTGCACGGCGGCGTGCAGCGCGATGTTCGAGGTGTTGTCGCGATCGACCCAGCCATCGGACGCGTTGCCAGTGACGGCGATGCGATAGGCGACGTCCTTGCTGACCGGGCCGCCGCTATCGAGGGCGATACGGCGCGTCATGTTGCTGTCGAGCGAGATTTCGGCCTGGTTGCGTGGCACCCAGAGCGGCAATTTCGAAATCACGTTGATGGCGCCGCCGATGGCGCCCTCGCCATACATGACGGAGGCCGGGCCGCGCAGCACTTCGATCTTCTCGGCGGTCCAGGTGTCGAAGGGGAAGTTCACCGTGCCGGAGCCGACATAGAGGCGCGTGCCGTCAGAGAGCGAAGTGACGGAGCCACTGCCGGCGAAGCCGCGCGTGCTGAAAGCGATGCCGCCGTTGCCGGGCTCGCCAATGGCCGTGAAGCCGGTGGCATTCTGCGTGACGGCATCGACCACGTTCTGCTGGCCGCGTTCAGCCATCGTCTCGGCCGAGATCACCTCGACGCTGGCGGGCGTCTGCAGGCGCGTCAGGCCAAGACGGCTGCCGGTCGATGTGGTGCCGGTGAGGTTGAGTGTCGGCGCCGCGAAGACAGGGCCTGTCGGCGTGGCGACCGGTGCGCCGGTATTGGCGGCAGTGTTGCGCTGCTGACGTGAGCGCGCGGCGCGTGTCGCATTGCCTGATGTGGCGCGGCGCGCGCGCGTCGGCGTTGCCGTCGGTTGCACCACCACAGGATCGAGCGTCTGGCTCGGCCGCGCGGCTTGCGACCAGCTTTCGGCGGGCCAGAACAGGCAAGTAAGGGCGACGGAGGACAAGAGAGTATTGCATCGCTTGGATGCGAAAACGACGGAGGTCATGAACAAGGACTCGCGGTTACGTGGCACGTCACCGCAAACCAAGTCTCGCCGCCGCTTTTCAAAGAGGCAGTGTGACTTCCACCAGGACACCCCGCCCAATGTGCTCGCGTGTGACCACGACTGGCGGCAGGTCTCCTGGCTCGCGGGTCAATGCCTGTCGCCGCCTTCCCAGGTGAACACCCAGTGGCTCTTGGCTTAGGCTCGCCGCTTACAGTTGCGGGGGCAGCCACGGAATCGGGGGATCCCCCTCACCGCATTCCCTTTTGATCCCCGAAGGGAACCGTCGCCTTCACGTTAAGGTGAAATTTCCAAATGTGTCAATCAAGTCGCTAGTCATTCGCAACTTGCAGCGATGGGTGTTGATATTGCGCATCACCTGTCATCGCAGCGTCAAGCGTTCTGCCTAGAGCCACGGGTGCCAGAGCCAGGATCAGGAGTTCGCCATGGCACTACGTTTATCCCGTCGTCGCTTCCTCGCGCACACAGCCGCAGCAGGCGCAAGCTTTCTCGCCATGCCCTCTCTCAGCCGCGCCGCCGATCGCCCGGTAGTGTCACATGGCGTGCAGTCCGGTGATGTCGGGATCAACAGCGGCATGATCTGGTCGCGTGCAGACCGGCCGGCGCAGATGATGGTGGAAGTCGCCACCACGGAATCCTTCAGCAATGCGCGCATGTTACCTGTCGTAACCGCGCTGCCCGAAACCGATTTCACGGCGAAGCTGCTGCTCGACAATCTGCCGGCCGGGCAGGACATCTTCTACCGCGTCAAATTCCGCGATCTCTCGCATACCGAGATCGTCGGCGAGCCCGTGACCGGCCGCTTCCGCACGGCGCCGGCGGATCGCCGCGATGTGTCCTTTGTCTGGGGCGGCGATGTCGCCGGACAGGGCTGGGGCATCAATGCCGAGGATGGCGGCATGGTCACCTTCGCCACCATGCGCAAGCATAATCCGGATTTCCTGATCCATTCCGGCGATACCATCTACGCCGATGGTCCGATCCTGTCTGAAGCAAAACTGCCGGATGGCACGATCTGGAAGAACACCATCACGGTGCCGGAGAAGGCGAAGGTCGCCGAAACGCTCGATGAATTCCGCGCTGCGCACAAATACAATCTGCTCGACGACAATGTTCGCGCCTTCAATGCGCAGGTGCCGATCTTCGGCCAGTGGGACGATCACGAGGTCACCAACAACTGGTCGCTCTCGAAGCAGTTGCCGGCGTCCTACAAGGAGCGCGACATCACGCTGCTGGCCGCGCGCGGTGCGCGTGCCTTTCATGAGATGTATCCGATCTCGGTCAACCCGACCGAACCCGGACGCGTCTATCGCACGCTGAATTACGGCCCGCATCTCGATGTCTTCATGCTGGACGAGCGCAGCTATCGCGGCCCCAACGGTTCTAACCTGCAGGACATCTATGGTCCCGATGCGTATTTCATCGGCCCGGAGCAGATGGCCTGGCTGAAGCGCGCATTGATGGCGTCAAAGGCAACCTGGAAGGTCATCGCCTCCGATATGCCGATCGGCATCGTCGTCGAGAATGATGCGGTCAATCACACGGGATCGGAAGCGATCGCGCAGGGCGACGGTCCGGCCCGCGGTCGCGAGCTGGAAATCGCCGACATCCTGCGCTTCATCAAATCGGCCGGTATCCGCAACACGGTCTGGCTGACCGCCGATGTGCATTACACGGCCGCGCATTATTACAATCCCGACAAGGCCCAGTTCCAGGATTTCGAGCCGTTCTGGGAGTTCGTTTCCGGGCCGTTTCATGCCGGTACTTTTGGTCCCGGGGCGATGGACAATACCTTCGGTCCCGAGGTGCGTTTCGTGAAGGCGCCGGGGCCCGGCAAGCAGAATTTGCCCCCATCGGCCGGGATGCAGTTCTTCGGCCACGTCAAAATCGACGGTTCGAGCGGCCAAATGACCGTTACGCTCCGGGATCGGGCCGATGTGGCCCTTTGGGCCACCGTTCTGGACCCGAAATTGGGCTAACCTTTTGGCAGATTCGCATTGTTTTTCGGCGATTTCCCCCTATATTGCGCCGCAACGCGTCCGAGTACCCGGCCCCTTCTGGCCGGGTTTGCTTTTGGAGGGATTGCCCCAGCGCGTTTTCAGACGAGGCAGTTATCGAACGCGCTCGAGCGCAAGGCCCAACTCTAATTGATCTGGCCTTTTGTCGAGCCTGTCTTGTTGAACCCGCTCAAGGGCACCCAGACCGTAACCAGAAGAAGACCTATGAACCTTCGCAACATTGCTATCATCGCCCACGTTGACCACGGCAAAACCACTCTCGTGGACAAGCTGCTGCAGCAGTCGGGCACGTATCGCGACAATCAGCGCGTCCAGGAACGCGCGATGGATTCGAACGACATCGAAAAAGAGCGCGGCATCACCATTCTCGCCAAGTGCACCTCGGTGCTGTGGGACGAGGTCCAGATCAACATCGTCGACACCCCGGGCCATGCCGACTTCGGCGGCGAAGTCGAACGCATCCTGTCGATGGTCGATGGCGTGATCGTGCTCGTCGACGCTGCTGAAGGCCCGATGCCGCAGACCAAGTTCGTGGTCGGCAAGGCGCTGAAGCTCGGCCTCAAGCCGATCGTCGCCATCAACAAGGTCGACCGTCAGGACGCCCGCATCACCGAAGTCGTCAACGAAGTGTTCGACCTGTTCGCAGCGCTCGACGCCACCGACGATCAGCTCGACTTCCCGATTCTCTATGGTTCAGGCCGCAACGGCTGGATGGCCGACAGCCCGGACGCGTCGCATGACGTCGGCATGAAGCCGCTGTTCGATCTCGTCATCAAGCATGTCGCGCCGCCGGTGGTTGAAGAGGGTGCGTTCCGCATGCTCGGCACGATCCTGGAAGCCAACCCCTATCTCGGCCGTATCATCACCGGCCGCATCTCGGCGGGCTCGGTGAAGCCGAACCAGGCGGTCAAGGTGCTGTCGCGTGACGGCAAGGTTGTCGAAACCGGCCGTATCACCAAGATCCTGGCCTTCCGCGGCCTCGAGCGCCAGCCGGTCGAACTCGCCGAAGCCGGTGACATCGTTGCCATCGCCGGCCTGCCGAAGGGCACTGTCGCCGATACCTTCTGCGATCCGTCGGTTGAAATTCCAATCCAGGCGCAGCCGATCGATCCGCCGACCGTGTCGATGTCCTTCATCGTCAACAACTCGCCGCTCGCCGGCACCGAAGGCGACAAGGTCACCAGCCGCCTGATCCGCGACCGCCTGCTGCGCGAAGCCGAAGGCAATGTCGCGCTCAAGGTCGTCGAATCCGCCGACCGTGACGCGATGGAAGTGTCGGGCCGCGGCGAATTGCAGCTCGCGATCCTGATCGAGAACATGCGCCGCGAAGGCTTCGAACTGTCGGTGTCGCGTCCGCGCGTGGTTCTCACCAAGGACGAGAACGGCAACACGCTCGAGCCGATCGAAGAAGTCGTCATCGACGTCGATGAGGAGTTCTCCGGCGTGGTCGTTCAGAAGATGAGCGAACGCAAGGCCGAGATGATCGAGATGCGTCCGTCGGGCGGCAACCGCCTGCGTCTGGTGTTCTACGCGCCGACCCGCGGCCTGATCGGCTATCAGGGCGAACTCATGACCGATACCAAGGGTACCGCGATCATGAACCGCCTGTTCCACGACTACCTGCCCTATAAGGGCGAGATCGCCGGCCGCCGTAATGGCGTGCTGATCTCGAACGATGCTGGCGAAGCGGTGGCTTATGCCATGTTCAAGCTGGAAGATCGCGGCCCGATGATGATCGAGCCGGGCTGGAAGGTCTACAAGGGCATGATCATCGGCGAGCACACCCGCGAGAACGATCTCGAACTCAACGTTCTCAAGGGCAAGCAGCTCTCCAACATCCGCACCACGTCGAAGGACGAAGCCGTCCGCCTGACGCCGCCGATCCGCATGACGCTGGAAAAGGCGCTGGCCTATATCGAGAGCGACGAGCTGGTCGAGATCACCCCGAAGTCGATCCGCCTGCGCAAGAAGCATCTCGATGCCAACGACCGCAAGCGCGCCGAAAAAACCAAGGAAGCGATCGCGTAAGCGAGAGCATTCTTTGGCGAGTTACGAAATGCCCGGCGAAAGCCGGGCATTTTTGTTTGGTGCGAACTACCAGCACCGGCCCTCATGGTGAGGAGGCGCACTTGCGCCGTCTCGAACCATGAGCTGATTGGTCTCTGCGCCTGCAGTCATCCTTCGAGACGCGGCGAAGACGCCGCTCCTCAGGATGAGGACGGAGGGCTGGATTTAGGAGGCTTTCGGCGCCCCCTGTTGTTTCAACGGATCCGCCTTCGTAAACGCCTCCATCGCCTCGCAAGTGGCGACGATGCGATCGATGGTCGGGATGCCTGCAATCTCGATCTTCAGCACCTTCATGGTTGCAGTGATGCTGAGCAGGCAGATATCGGCGATGGTCACCTCGTCGCCATGACAGAAGCGGCCGGTGGCGGGCTCGCTGGCGAGGCGTTTTTCCACGGCGGCGAGGCCTGTGGTGAACCAGTGCACCAGCCAGGCCCGGACTGCCGCATCGTCAAAGCCGGCGGTAATGGCGAGATATTTGCGCACACGCGGCGTAATGAGCGGATGGGTGTCGGCGGCCAGCATCGCGGCGATCGAACGCACCCGGGCGCGGCCGTGTGGATCGCTCGGCAGCAGCGGCGGGGTCGGATGGATCTCGTCGAGGAATTCCAGGATCGCCAGCGACTGGGTCAGCGGCAGGTGGCCGGGCTCGATCAGGGCCGGAATCGCGCCGAGCGGATTGATCTTGAGGAACGCGTCGCCGCGCTGCTCGCCCTTGTCTAAGTCGATCACGCGCTCGTGCGCCGCCAATCCCTTCAGATTGAGCGCCACGCGGACGCGATAGGTCGCGGACGTCCGCCAGAAGCCGTAGAGTTCGAAATCGTGTGGGGCTGTCATGCATTGTCTCCGAGGGCCGCGGTGGCTTGAATAATTCAAGCAAGCCTTTATCCCGTTGTCACCCGTTTCCCATCCGCTGTGAATACCGACGCGATGACCAGACTGCCTTCCGAAGTCGATGTCGCCATCATCGGAGCCGGCGCTGCCGGCCTCGGCGCCGCGCGTATGCTGGAAGGTTCCGGGCTCTCTGTGATCGTGCTGGAAGCGCGCGACCGGATCGGTGGCCGCGCCCACACGATCATGGCGGCCCCCGGCATTCCCTTCGACCTGGGCTGTGAATGGCTGCACTCCGCCGACAGGAACGATTTCGTCGGCATCGCGAAGGATCTCGGCTTCGCCGTCGACAAGTCGCGCCCGCCGTGGCGCGATCAGGCCTATGACGCCGCCTTCTCAAAGGCGAAGCGCGATGAGTTCTTCGCCGCGATCGACGCGTTCTATGAGCGCGCTGAGGAGGCCGCGGAAAACGAGATCGACGCGCCGGCCGCGACGTGCCTTGAGCCCGGCAATCCATGGAATCCGATGATCGATGCGATCTCCACCTATATCAACGGCTTCGAGCTCAAGGATGTGTCGCTGCACGACATGGATGCCTATGAGGACACTGACACCAACTGGCGCCTGCCCGATGGCTATGGCGCGCTGGTTGCGGCTTATGGCGCGCCGTGTCCGGTGGCGCTGAATACCGAAGTCACTGTTATCGATCATTCCGGTGCGCGCATCCGCATCGAGACGTCGCGCGGCACGCTTAGCGCGGCGAAAGTCATCGTCTGCGTGCCGACCAATCTCATCGCCAATGAAAATATCCGCTTCACGCCGCCGTTGCGCAGCAAGGTCGAGGCCGCCGTGGGCCTGCCGCTCGGCGCCGACAACAAGGTAATGCTTGCGCTCGCCGATGCCGAGAAGTGGCCGTCGGATATCGGGTTGCGCGGCGCCGCCCTGCGCACGGGTGTCGGCAGTTTTCACCTGCGCCCGTCCGGTCGCCCCTGCATCGCCGGCTTCTTCGGCGGAAGTTTCGCACGCGAGCTGGAAGACGCCGGCGACGGCGCACTCGCTGCGCAGAGCATCGACGAGATCGTGGCGCTACTCGGTTCGGATATCCGCAGCAAGCTCACGCCGCTCGCGGAAACCCGCTGGTGCCACGACCGCTTCGCGCAGGGCGCCTATTCGGCGGCGAAACCCGGCCATGCCGAAGCGCGCGCCGTGCTAGCTGTGCCCGTGGATGGCAGGTTGTTCTTCGCCGGCGAAGCGACGTCGCCGAACTTCTTCTCGACAGCCCATGGAGCGCGGGAGAGCGGCGAGAGGGCGGCGAAGGAAGTGATGGGGATTCAGTAGCTGCGTATTGACAGAACATACAGTGAACAATTAGGGTTTCTGGGACAAATCAGTGACAACTTTGTCAAATTACGTCCCGCCGAAGGTGTCCTATGTCCCGCCCGTACCACTCTGTCGAATTCGAGAATCTTCGTCTGAAAACAGGGCTCTCGCGAGAGGAAACCGCGGAACTGACCGGTCTGAACGTCCGTACTATTATCCGTTACGAGACGGGTGAATCGCGAGCGTCCCCGCCAGCAATCAAATTGCTTCAGGAGCACCTGGCCAAATCGCGCGAGCAGAAGCCTGCCAGGGCCGCATTCCGGTTTATCGATCTCTTTGCTGGAATCGGCGGACTTCGGGTTGGCTTCGATGCCATCGGCGGCAAATGCGTCTTTACGTCCGAATGGGACAAGTACAGCCAGGCGACGTATCGGGAGTTCGCCGCTTACTCAATCACCCGTGCCCGCATCCCCGCGTCCGGCACGATACAAGCCTCAGCCTTCCCGAAAATCCGATAGCGGTTCGTTGCAATCAGGCTATAGACGGGATTGCGCAACGCCTTCGGCATAGCGAACAGCACGCGCACCCATTGCCAGCCGGGCAGGGTCGACAGCACCGTCAGCGCCGCATCTGATCTGACGTAAGCCACGCCGCCATGGATCACGGCGTTGGTGTCGGGATCGGCAGGGTCGATGCCGAAATGGCGGGCGAGGCGGCTGCCATAGTCGGACTGGATCGGGGTGAAGCGAAAGCGATGATCTGTGTCGCGCTTGGCGACGAACTGGATCCAGCGCGAGCAGAAGATACAGACGCCGTCATAGAGGATGACGTCGTCATCGGGCCAAGGCTCGGTCACTGCGGTGTGCACTCCAGTTGCGCGGGCTTGCGCGTCATCGCTTCCTCGCCGTGATTGCCTTCAACGTCTTGTCCAGCGCGGCACCATAGATGTCGTCACCGCTGTCGCTTTCCGCAAGCCAGTGGCCTTCGCTTCGGAAGTCCGGCAGTTCGCGGACATCGACCTTGGCACCGCCCTTGCCAAATGCATCGGCGAGCTGGCGCGAGAAGGCCGGCGAAAAATAGCTGTCATTGCGGGCGACGAGCCAGATCACGGGCACATGCGCCGTCTGTCCGAAGGTCGCGGCAGCGGCGATCAGGCGCTGCGGCGCGCAGACGTCGTTCGGCCTGTCATTGGCATGGCCGCCGCGCCCGGGCGCAAAGGCGACGACTGCTGTCACGCCCGGCGGATTGGCGCCCGCCAACGCTAGTGCGCCCCAGCCGCCCGCGGAATGGCCGACGACGATCGTGCCGTCGTGGCGTATGAACGGTTGCTTGCGGATGTCGCTCATCGCCACAGCGATACTATCCGCCGTGGCGCGGCCGGCGCGCAGATAGTCGGCATCGTCGCAGCCGCCCTGGTCTTCCAGATAGCGCCCGCCGGTCGCGCCATGGCCCGGGCGTTCAGGGACCAGCACGGCGTAGCCGCGCCTGACGAACCAGGAGGCGAGTGCGCGATACTCCAGTTGCGGCATCTGCGCGCGGCGCAACGCGTTCTGCGTGGTGGCGTGTGCGATGATCGCGAGCGGAAACGGACCGTTGCCCGGCGGGCGAAACAGCACGGCGCGGGAACTGGTATTTGGATCGGGCGACGGCACCGACCAGAGCTGCCGGCGATGCGGCGCTTCTTCCGGGCCCTGCGCGCCTGATGTCTGGGCCGCGGCGGTAGCGGCGCTTCCGAGCAATGCAGTCAGCAGGCAAAGCGCTTGGACGTGTTTCATGAGCGCTCAGGGACTTTCGTGCGGACGCGATGCCTGTCGCACTCTACACGCCGCGAATCACATCGGTGCAGTTGTGCACGTTGAGGCGCGTGTGCAACTGCGACATGACTCGCGCGATGCGTGCCAGCAGTGGAAAACATGGCGCTCGGCGCGCATGGGATGCAGCTCTGTCCTTTTTCGATACAACTCTTTCGGTAAACTGATGCTGAAAATCCACACGTTAACCGATAATTAACGATGGACCTTGAAGAGCGCCCGCCGACTTGCTTTGATCCCCTCCATGAGCACAACCCTGATCGAGGTTCGGCCGGCCAAAGCTGCGGATGCAGCCGCGGTGGCGTCCACCCATGACGAAGCCTGGCGCGCGGCCTATCAAGGCCTCATCCCGGGCCCCGAATTGGAAAAGCTGATCAATCGCCGCGGTCCCGGCTGGTGGGATTCGGCGATCCGCAAGGGCAGCCGCGTCAGCGTTTTGTGCTTCGGTGACAAGGTCGCCGGCTATGCCAATTACGGTCGCAACCGCGCCCGCAGCCTGCAGTTCGAAGGCGAGATCTACGAACTTTACCTGCGTCCGGAATTCCAGGGTCTCGGCTTCGGCCGCCGGCTGTTCGCCTCCGCCAAGCGCGACCTCGTGCAGAGCGGGCTGAAGAGCATGGTGATCTGGGCGCTGTCGGACAATGAGGGCGCGACGGAGTTCTACCGCGCTCTGGGCGGCCGCATGGTGGCCCGCTCCTCGGAGCGTTTCGGCGCAAAATCGCTCGATAAAGTGGCATTCGCCTGGACGAATTAAGCCATTAAGCCGGTTCATGATTTTCTGGTCTCGCAGGCGTTGAATCCGGGCTCCCGCTCGGCTACGCCTGTCGCAACCTGTCCTATGAAATCTGGAGTGTTTGATGCGTCTTGACGCAATCCCGCTCGGCGCCAAGGCGCCGCATGAAGTGAACGTCGTCATCGAGGTCCAGGTGGGCGGCGAGCCTATCAAATACGAGATGGACAAGGAATCCGGCGCACTGTTCGTCGATCGGTTCCTTTACACGCCGATGCGCTATCCCGGGAACTACGGCTTCATCCCGCACACGCTGTCCGGCGATGGCGATCCCTGCGACGTGTTGATCGCCAACACCCGCGCCATCGTGCCGGGCGCCGTGATGAGCTGCCGCCCGGTCGGCGTGCTGCTGATGGAAGACGAAGCCGGCCTCGACGAGAAGATCATCGCGGTGCCGACCTCGAAGTTGACCCAGCGCTACGACAAGGTGAAGAACTACAGCGATCTGCCCGAGATCACGCTGCAGCAGATCCAGCATTTCTTCGAGCACTACAAGGATCTCGAGCCCGGCAAGTGGGTCAAGGTGGTGCGCTGGGGCGATGCCGCCGACGCGCAGCGCCTGATCCTCGAAGGGATCGAGCGCGCCAAATCTGCAAAAGAATCGGCTGCCAAGACCAAGTAACAGAGACCGGCGTAGCAGAAGGGGACTTCCGATGCGCCGATGGATCAAACTGTTCCGAACGGCCGCGCTGATCGTCATCGCGGCCGTTCTGCTGCTTGCAGGCATTGTTCTCGTCAAGACATTCAGCGGGGGATCGCGGCAGCTTCAGGTGACCGCAGCGGCAAAGGCGCCGGTCGATGAGCAGGCAGCGGCACTGAGACTAGCGGAAGCGATCCGCTTTCCGACCATCTCCAGTTTTCTCAATCCCGATCAGGCGGCCGAGCCGCTGCGCGCGATGCAGGCGCATCTGGTGGCGAGCTTCCCGGCGTTCCATGCCGCGGCGAAGCGCGAACTCGTCGGCAATTACAGTCTGCTCTACACGTGGGAAGGCAGCGATCCCGCTTTGAAGCCGATCGCGCTGCTGGCGCATCAGGACGTCGTGCCTGTCGCACCGGGCACCGAGAAGGACTGGCAGCAGCCGCCATTCAAGGGCGTCGTCGCCGACGGTTTCATCTGGGGCCGCGGTTCGTGGGACGACAAGGGCAACCTGTATTCAATCCTTGAAGCGGCCGAAGCCATGGCGAAAGCAGGCTTCAAGCCGAAGCGCACGATCTATTTCGCTTTCGGCCATGACGAGGAAGTCTCCGGCACGCGCGGCGCCAAGGCGATTGCAGCGCTGCTGACGTCGCGCGGCGTCAAGCTCGACTTCGTGCTCGATGAAGGCTTGCTGATCACCGAGGGCATCCTCAAGGGGCTGGACAGACCGATGGCGCTGATCGGCGTGGCCGAGAAGGGCTATGCCACATTGGTGTTGACCGCCCACGGGACGCCTGGTCACTCGTCGATGCCGCCGCGCGAAACCGCCATCGGCATGATGAGTGCGGCGCTGACTCAGCTTGAAAACAAGCGGTTGCCGATGCAGATCCGCGGCACCGTCGGCGAGATGTTCGACACCATCGCGCCGGAGATGAGCGGCTTCAACCGCGTGGTGCTGTCAAATCTCTGGCTGTTCAAGCCGCTATTGCTGCGCGAATTTGAGAAGAGCGGTCCGACCGAGGCGACGGTGCGCACGACCACGGCGCTGACGATCTTCAAGGCCGGCGAGCAGGACAATGTGCTGCCGGGCAATGCCGAGGCCACGGTGAATTTCCGGCTGTTGCCTGGCGATACCCAGGCCAGCGTCACCGAGCATGTGCGCAGCGCGGTCAGCAACGACAGGATTTCCATCGCGCCGTTTCCCGGCAATACCGATCCGCCGCCCGTAACCGGCACAGCCAGCACGTCCTATCGCGCGCTCAACCAGACCATTCGCGAGATCTTCCCGGATGCACTGGTGGCGCCGGGCCTGATGGTGGCGGCAACGGATTCGCGGCACTACACGGATGTCACCGACAACATCTTCCGCTTCTCGCCGGTGCGCGCGACGTCGGAAGACCTCAAGCGCTTCCACGGCACCAACGAACGACTGAGCGTCGCGAATTACGCGGATATGATCAGGTTCTATCGACGGCTGATCGAGAATACGGCGAACTAAACCGCCGGCGCTGCGAGCTTGTGAATCGCACATGCCGCACGCAGCGTGTTGACGAGCAGGCACGCTACGGTCATCTGGCCGACGCCGCCGGGGACCGGGGTGATCGCGCCGGCGGTCTTCAACGCTTCCTGATAGGCGACGTCGCCGACGAGGCGCGTCTTGCCTTCGGCACCGGGCAGCCGATTGATGCCGACATCGATCACGGTCGCGCCGGGCTTGATCCAGTCGCCGCGCACCATTTCAGGGCGGCCGACGGCGGCATAGACCAGATCGGCCTGTGCGCAGAGCTTGGCGAGATCGCGCGACTTCGAATGTGCGATGGTCACGGTGGCGTTTTCATTGAGCAACAATTGCACCAGCGGTCGACCGACCAGATTTGAGCGGCCGATCACGATGGCATTCATGCCTTCGAGCGACTTGTGGACGCTCTTGGTCAGGATGATGCAGCCGAGCGGCGTGCAGGGCGAGAGCGCGGGCATGCCACTGGCGAGACGTCCAGCATTGGTCGGGTGGAGGCCATCGACGTCCTTGGCGGGATCGATGGCGTTGACGACAGCGTCGGTATCCAGCCCCTTCGGCAGCGGCAGCTGCACGAGAATGCCGTGCACGGTGGGATCTGTGTTCAGCTTCTGCACCAGCGCGATCAGATCGGCCTGCGCGACATCAGCCGGCAGCTTGTGCTCGAAGGAGGCCATGCCGGCTTCCTGGGTCTGCTTGTGCTTGCTGCGCACATAGACCTCGCTGGCGGGATCGCTGCCGACCAGCACCACGGCAAGGCCGGGCGTCACGCCATGTTCGCTCTTCACGCGCGCGACTTCGGCGGCGACGCGGCCACGCAATTCAGCGGCAATGATCTTTCCATCGATGATGCTGGCGGTCATGTGTCGCTCCTGTCGTCTGTGTCGTCGGGCATTGTTGCAGTGATACTGCGCAGCATGGTGCCCAGTTTCGCCGGGTCGCCGTCGACCGCGATCTGTTTGACGCGCGATGTGGTGCCGGACAGCACGCGTACATCGCGCTTGGGCACGCCAAGCCGCTTGGCGAGCAGTTCGGTCACGGCGCGGTTGGCTTCGCCGCCCTCGGCGATGGCGCGAACCCGCACCTTCACCACCGAGCGGCCATTGGCCATGGTCTCGATTCCGTCAATGTCGTCGCGTCCGCCGCGTGGCATCACGCGCACGGCGATGCTGACACCGTCAGTCGCGTAGCGCCAGGGATCTGCCACGAACCCGGCGGCCGATCAGAAGACGCTGGGATAGATGTAGTAGGTGATCACCCGCTGCAGGAACATGATGATCAGGATCAGGATGATCGGCGAGATATCAAGACCGCCGAGGCTCGGCAACATCCTGCGGATCGGGGCCAGCACCGGCTCGGTGATCCGGAACAGGAATTCGGCGATCGCGGAGACGAACTGGTTGCGGGTATTGACCACGTTGAAGGCGATCAGCCAGGACAGGATCGCCGAGGCGATCAGCAGCCAGACATAGAGATCGAGAATGATCAGCACGATATCGAGAACGGCGCGCATGGCGGGGATGGCTCGCGGGTTAGGTCGCGGATTCGACTGTCCGCTAAATATCGGTTCAGCCCCCCTCTAACAAGGGAAGTTCCGGGCGAAAAGTGCCGGAAAACCGCGCTTTTGTGACGTTCTTGACTTGCCGTTAACAGGGATTGTAAATGGCGCCGATTGCTGGCCGGCCGTTCGCGGCCGGTACGTATCGGGGCCATAGCTCAGCTGGGAGAGCGCGTCGTTCGCAATGACGAGGTCGGCGGTTCGATCCCGCCTGGCTCCACCACGCTTCGCCTGCGGCTACGCGTGGTGTCCGGCGAAGCCCAAAGGGCGAAGACGGACTGAAACTCCAAAATTTAAACTTACACCGCCACACGCCGAACGACGGCGCTCGTTTCCGTCACACCCGCCTCAACTGCAACCTTGCCACCGCCCCCGCGATGAAGCCGCGCGGAAAAAGCCGCAGTAGTAGCGGCACGATCTTGATGCCGAGGCCGGGGAAAACCGTGCGTTTGTTGGCCATCAGGCCCTGATAACCCAGCAGGGCGACGTCAGCGGCCGAGACATTGAGGATCGCCGAGTCGAGGCCCGGCGTGAACCCGGCGCGCGCCTGGAATTCCGACGGCACCGGACCGGGGCACAATGCGGTGACGCGCACGCCCTTTGAGCCGAGCTCCTGACGCAGTGCTTCGGTGAAGGACAGCACATACGCCTTGCTGGCGTAGTACACGGCCATTCCGGGACCCGGCAGAAAACCCGCGATCGAGCTGAGATTGAGAATGCCGCCCTTGTTGCGGATCAGGCTGTCGGAAAAGCGCAACGACAGATCCGTCAGCGCGCGAATATTAACCTCGAGCATGCCGAGCTGTCGGTCGCGGTCCATCTCGATGGCGCGGCCGAACATGCCGAAGCCGGCATTGTTGACCACATACTCAACTTCGACATCGGCAGCAGCGAGTGCGGCGGCGATCTGGTCGCAGGCGTCGCGCTGTTCGAGATCGCAGGGAATGATGATGGGCGCAGCACCGCCCGCAGCAGTGATTTCAGCGGCCAGCGCATTCAGACGCTCGGCACGGCGTGCAACCAGAGCGACGCGATGCTTGTTCGCAGCGAAGATGCGCGCGAACTCGGCGCCAATTCCGGCCGAGGCTCCGGTTATCAACGTCACGCGCTCAGTCACAATAAGGTACTCTTGAAATACGTGAGGACGATTTGCATGCATCTACAGGCGTAATAGGGATACCCGTGATGTGCAAGTCGGAATGACCACCGGAATACCGCAGGCCTTCAGTTCCCGAATGCGTAGGAGTGGCATGAATTATCGGGGGCCGCGCATTAAACTTTGGTTATGCGTCGTAGTACTGTCATTTTCCGGTCAGGCTGCGCCTGCTCAGACAGTTGTATCCGTTGTGGCTGTACCGCCCGCAACGCGTCGCTTGAGCTCCATGCGGTCACGTGATGAAACTGCGAGCAGGTCGGCTGCGCGCCAGACCACATTTTCCTCGAATTCACTGACGCGGCCGTCAGCATAGACCAGCTGCCACATCATCTCGACGAGACGGACACGACCGGGCTCGTCGACCACGCGCATGATGACGCTTGTAAAGTGATAGAGATCGACGGCCTCGCCTTCGACGAGGGTGGCAGCCGAGATGAGCCTGTCAGCCGTGCCGGGATCGAGCTCGAAACGCGACTCGATCAGGCTGTGCAACTTGGCTCTCTCGATAGCTGAGGGCTCACCGTCGAGCGAGATGACGTGAAGCATCAGTGCCGTGGCGGCGAGGCGGAAACCGGTATCGTCGAATGCCTGATTTTCGTGCGCATCGGAGGACACCACGTCGGCAATGAATTGGCGCAGTTTTTCGAGCATTATTCCTTGAACCAGATGATCGAGCGGGCTGCCATGCGGCGAAAGCGCTCGTGCTTTGTGGCGCGAAAATGGAACGCGCGCAATCCAGCCGGGTTCCCGAAGCGCTGATGACAGTTAAGTAACAATTGATACGATCGGTAGTTTACGGGATCTCGTGTCACGGAATCTCATAGACCACGATCTTGTCGGCGATGCCGCGCAAGGCGGCGTGCTTCTGGATCGGCGTGATTTCGGCCTTCCGCAGGATGGCTTCCACGGCTAGTGCCGATATCACCGGGCTGGTGACGTGGATCGCCTGCGACGTTGATAGGCCCTGCACCCTGGCAGCGATATTGACGGTCTGGCCAAAGTAATCCTGCCGCTCGTTCAGCATCACAGCAAGGCAGGGCCCCTCATGGATGCCGATTTTGACCACGAGGTCTTTGGTGCCGCGCTCCTCGTTCAATCGCTCCATCGCGGCGCGCATGCGCAGACCCGCGGCCAGCGCCTGTTCGGGCCGCGTAAAGGTCGCCATGACGGCATCCCCGATGGTCTTCACGACGGCGCCGGCTTCCGACGCAATGATTTCCAGCAGTGCGTGGAAATGCGCGCGTACCAGATCGAAGGCCGCGAGATCGCCGACGCGCTCGTACAAGGCGGTCGAGCCCTTGAGGTCGGTGAACAGGAAAGTCAGCGAGGTGATCTTCAGTCGCTGATCGATATTGAGGTTGTCGGCCTTGTAGACATCGCGAAAGGTCTGGTTGGTGAGTATCCGCTTGGCCGTGAGGAACGGCTTGCGCTTGCCGATCAGGTGATGGAGGCCCTCGGCCGCGACAAATACCGACGGCAGCACGCGCACCTCGGTCTGGTTTTCGAGAGACAACCGCAGCGGTCCGGGTTGCAGTGTGATGGTGCCCGTCGGTGTATGCTGCCGGTTGTAGATCAGCGACAGATGCTGACGTTCCTTGGTCGGTTCACCCTGCACATCAATGAACTGCGCGGCATGGGTTACCGGCTCGAACACGATGACGAACTCCGACGGCAGGTGCAGCGACATCACCGCTTTTTCATGCGCCGGCAATTCCATTGCGTCGAGCGTCACTTCATCGGTGAGTGACGCGAACGATTCCTGGTTGAGATCGACGCCGGAGCTCCAGAACACCTGCTTGAAATATTCCCAGAGCGGCAGCGTATTGGGGTCGTGTGCAGCGATGCGCCGGACCCGCGGCGCGACCGTGAACGCCACTTCGACCTGCTCGTCAACTGACGCTTCATAGCCGCAGGCGCAGAGTCCGCAATGGTAGTCGTCATGGCGCAGCGATTTCAGCGTGCTGTGGGCGTCGAGGACGCCGCTGCAGCCCGGGCACAGCACATTCCAGGTCAAGTCGAACAGGCCGAGGCGGGAGGCATGCAGGAAGCCGGAAATGACGCGCTCTTCGTTCAGGCCGTGGCGTGCCGCAAAATCCAGCACGTTGATACGATTGAGTTCGTGGTCCGCGCCGTCGCGGATCAGTTGTGCAATGGCATCCGCTACGGCCGGATCGGTCGCCTGGTTCAATGTCGCGAATAGTGCCTGAACATCACTCATGGCATCAGTTTAGGCCAAATAGTCGCTACGTCCAAGACAGGGCTTTGCCGCAGCGCTTCAACTTGTCGTTCCGCCTAACGTGCCATGAGCGCGCGCGGGGGCGGGGAAGACGTGAGGAGAGGGCGTGCTGAAATAACGTCAGCGCCGCTCAATCCAGAACTGTGGCGAGCGATCCGGTTGCGTTGTCACCACGCCGATCGGCATGACGGGTGCTTTATCCGGCAGCTCGACGCGGAACGCACCGATGATTTTCGCCAGTGCCAATGTGGCCTCGACAAGCGCGAAATGCGCGCCGATGCAGACCCGGGCACCGACGCCGAAAGGCAGATAGGCAAAACGGTCCGGCGACGTCGCGCCGGGCATGAAACGGGACGGCATGAAGGCGTTGGGCTCGTGCCACAATTTCTCGTGCCGATGCAGCAGCCAGGGCGCGATCAGGATCACGTCCTTGCTGGCGACGGACTGGCCAGCCAGACGGTCAGGGCCCGCGGCGGCGCGTGCGATCAGGAAGGCGGGCGGATAGAGCCGCATGGTCTCATCGATCACTGCGCGGGTGAATTTCAGATGTTCGATATCGAACGTGCCACTCGCACTGGCGGCGCGGGCTTCGGCCGCGACCTGCTCCTGAGTCGCCGGATCGAGCGTCAGCATATAGAGCGCCCAGAACAGCGCCGTTGCCGTGGTCTCATGGCCGGCGAGGATCATCGTCGCCACCTGATCGCCGAGCTGCCCATCGGTGAAGGATGCGCCGGTTTCCGGATCGCGCGCGGCCACCATCAGGTCGAACAGATCGCGCGGCTCGTCGTCGTTCTTGCCGGCGGCGCGACGTGCGGTCATCAGCTCGCCGACGAATGCCGTCCAGCGTCTGCGGAAGAAGGCGCGCGAGATATCCTGCGGCGTCGGCCAACCCAGCGGCAGCAGCAGATCGAGGAAATGCGGCCGTGCCAGGTTCATGCCGTATTCCATCACGAAGTCGCGCAGCTTCGCGCCATGCTCGGCCATGCCGAACGAGAACATGGTGCGGCCGGCGATCTCCAGCGTCATCCGCTGCATGATCTCGCGCAGATTGACCGGCTTGCCCTCGGCGCGCTGTAAATCGGCGAGCGTATCGTCGACCGCCGAGATCATGTGCGGCACCAACGTGTTCACCGCGCGCGGCGTGAAAGCCGGCGCCAGGGTGCGGCGCTGGTGCTTCCAGGTGCGGCCTTCGGCGAGCAGCAGGCCCTCGCCGAGCATCGGCCGCAGTACGCGGAATGCAGCGGGCGTGCGGGTATAGTTCTCGTAATTGTCCACCAGCACATGGCGGATCGCATCGGGATCGTTGAGGATAAAGCTCGCATGGCCGAAGAAGCGGCCCTTGATGATGTCATCCTCATAGGCGCGCTGACCCCAGGTCTCGATGGCGCTGCGGCGCATTGCCGACATACGCCCCAGTGCACCCATGTTCTCGGGCGCACGTGGCGGGCTCGGCGGCACCAAGGGCTGCCGCGGAGCGCGAAAGTCATAGACTTCGGCAATGCTCACGATGGACCTCGCAACCTGGAATGCGGCGCTGAGTGTAGCCTCACTATAGCAGTTGCAAATCCGGGCGCCATGAAGGCGAGAGGCAGTCTCGCCGGCTACTCGGTGAATTCCGCCACCGTGATCCGGTTTTCCGACGCCGGCCAGGCGCGCGCCACGATCCGCTCCTGATTGAACAGCGCTGCCACCGGCCGTCCGATATCCGTGGCCGGAAGGCGGATAGTCGAGAGCGAATCCGTGGGCACGCCGGCTTTCACGTCGGCCGGTTCCTTGCCGTCGAGCAGCACGACATCGCGCGGTAATCCGAAATAGCCGCGGACGCGCGACATCGAGATCACAGCGCCGACGGTGGCATCGGCGGGACCCAGTGCGCGGCCGGCGCGAAGATGCACGACGTCGGAGGAGCGGGGGAATGGCGAGCGATAGGAATGCGTGATCGGCGCTCCGGCCGATGTCAGGGCGATCTCGACAGGCCAGGCCGGATCGACCTGAACGGGACCCCAGCGGCCATCGGCGGATGTGCGGGCCGAATGGAGCGCTGCCCCGATCCGCTCGCCCGTGTCCGGCGCCACGCGGTACACCTCGACCAGGGCATCCGCGACCGGCCGGTTGGTGGGCACGCCGCCGGGCGTGCCGGTGACGAGACCGCTGATTTTCACGTCAGCTTCCGGCGCGATATCGATCCGGACGGGTTCGTGGCCCGCGATGAATTTGTAGATCTCGCGGAAGGCGCGAGGATGAAAGCCTGTCTCGCGATGATCGATGGCGCCGAGGATCAGATTGGTGGCGCCGCGCAGCGCCGGACCATCGGAGGTGATGCCGGTGGCCACGCCCGGCTTGCCGAGCAGACGGCCATCGGGCTGCGCATATTTGTCGATGCCATCGCTGCGGAGGGTCAGGAAGGCGGTGCCTTCGGTCACCTCAGGGCCCTCGCCGGGATTGAGGCTCTTGAGGAACGGGCTGCGGCCATTGAATTCGCTGCCTGGGCTGTCGGTTCCGTCGAACACGCCGTGATTGGGGGTGCCGCACAGGACGGCATGGCTGACATCGGCGCTGCCGCCGTTCTTGATGTAATTGCGCACCGCATAGCCGCCGCGCGAGTTGGCCACCAGCGCCACTTTCGCAGCACCGGTGCGCTTCTTCAGCTCGGCAATGGCTTCGCCGAGTCCGCGGCGCTGATCCTCGGTGGAGGAGCGGCCCTGCTGCGCCACAGCATCGTCACTGCGCGCCAGCGGATCGGTGAAATTGAGTGCCATCAGCCGGTTGCGCGGGATGCCGTTGGATTCCATCCGCCAGATCTGCGTCATCCAGAGCGCCGCGTGGTCGCCATTGCCGTGGACGAACAGGATCGGGGGAATGTCGGAACCCGCAGTCGTGCCAGTGCCTGTCTGTGCAGCCGCCTCGAAACGGAACGCATGGGCGGCCAGCGGCAGCATCGCTGCGCCTGTGAGAATGGTTCGTCGCGACAGCACCATGGCTGGTCTCCCTCTATCTCCGCACGTCCGGCGCTTGCCGCTGTGCAGGCACTGGACAGACAACGCGTTTCGCAGGCATCACCTTGATCTGCCCGCGGGGAATCAGGCCCCGCATGGCCCTGCAGTCGCTATCTGCAGCAGACGACGGGACGATGATGGCCGAAGCAGCGAAACCAGTGGTTCTTCCCTCCGACGGCATCGCCGCCCCGCTGCGGTTTGCGGTGTTCCGGCGGATCTGGCTGGCCAGCCTGTTGTCGAATCTCGGCCTGATGATCCAGAGCGTGGGCGCCGCCTGGGCGATGACGCAGATGACCGCGTCGGCTGACAAGGTGGCGTTGGTACAGACCGCCTTGATGCTGCCGATCATGCTGATCTCGATGCCGGCGGGCGCCGTGGCCGACATGTATGACCGCCGTGTCGTGTCGCTGGCTTCGCTGGTGCTGTCGCTGGTCGGCGCCTGCGTACTGACGATGCTGGACTGGACCGGTCACATCACCCCGAACATCCTGCTCGCCTTCTGCTTCATCATCGGCAGCGGCATGGCGCTGTTCGGACCGGCCTGGCAATCCTCGGTGGGCGAGCAGGTGCCGCCGGAGGTACTGCCATCCGCCGTGGCGCTGAACGGCATCAGTTACAATATCGCGCGCAGTTTCGGCCCGGCGATCGGCGGCATCGTGGTCGCCACCGCCGGTGCCGTCGCAGCCTTCGCGGCCAATGCGGTGCTGTACATCCCGTTGTTGGTGGTGCTGTTCCTGTGGCGTCGCAAGGTCGATGTTTCCAGGCTGCCGCGTGAGCGGCTGAGCCGGGCCATCGTGTCCGGCGTGCGCTACATCGCTAATTCGCCGTCGATCAAGATCGTGCTGACGCGCACGCTGATCACTGGCATCTGCGGTGGTTCGGTCTCGGCGCTGATGCCGCTGGTTGCGCGCGACCTGCTGCATGGCGGCGCGCAGACCTACGGAATCATGCTCGGCGCCTTCGGCATGGGTGCGGTGATCGGCGCAATGAATATTGGGCATGTCCGCAAGCATCTGAGCGGCGAAAGTTCGATCCGGGCCTGTGCGCTGATCATGGGCGTCGCGATTGCCGTCGTCGCGGTCAGCAGCGAGCCGGTCATCACTGCGGCGGCGCTGGTGGTGGCCGGCTCGGTCTGGATGCTGGCGGTCGCGCTGTTCAATATCGGCGTACAGCTCTCGGCGCCGCGCTGGGTCGCAGGACGTTCGCTCGCCGCCTTTCAAGCTGCGATTGCCGGCGGCATCGCGATTGGCAGCTGGGGTTGGGGGCATCTCACGGACGTGGTCGGCGTCGAAGCGGCATTGCTGGTGTCGGGCGGAGCGATGTTTCTCTCGCCGCTGTTTGGCCTGTTCCTACGGATGCCGCCGACCGGCGCGCGCGACGAGGATGCGGAGCGTCTTGAAGATCCCGAAGTGCAGCTGCAATTGACCGCGCGCAGTGGTCCGCTGGTGGTGGAGATCGAATATCGCGTGGATCAGGAAAGCGCGCGGGCGTTCCACGGCGTGATGCAGGACGTGCAGCTCTCGCGCCAGCGCAACGGCGCCTATGGGTGGTCCATCGCGCGCGATATCGCCGATCCCGAACTATGGACCGAGCGCTATCACTGCCCGACCTGGCTCGACTTCCTGCGCCAGCGCAATCGCGCCACGCAATCCGAGCGCGCTTTGTATCAGCGCGCGGCGGATTATCATCTGGGGCCGGATCCGGTCCGTGTGCGGCGCATGCTGGAGCGGCCGTTCGGTTCGGTGCGCTGGAAGGACGATACGCCCGATCGCGCGGCGACCGAGGTGCTGCCCGTCGCAACGCCGGCCGGCAGCAGCGGCTGAAGGTTGCCCGGCAATCCCTGTCGTCCCGGCGAATGCCGGGACCCATAACCACGGTCAGTGTGGTTGAAACAGAAAGGCCGTGATCACGGCGTTTCAGCTATCTTGCTGGCGCGTATGCGTCCCGGCGTTCGCCGGGACGACATGGGGATAGCACGTCGCCCGGATTGATGCTGCAAACCGGGCTGTGTCTTACTGATTATTCTCGGCGAGAACCTTCGCGCAGGCCTTGCTGAGCTTCGAACGATTTTCCTTGAGGCAGCTGAGCACGACCATGTCGCCATCATTCATCTTGGCACGGCAGAAGCGCGAGACGTCGCGTGAGCAGGCCGACTGATTGGCTGATGTGTTGCCGCCCTGCGCGAAAGCGGACGTTGCGATCAGCAGGAACGGGATGATCAAAAGTCGGGTCATGAAATGGGCCTCCCTAAAAATTGGCTATCTGATTCTATGGCGCGCAACGAAGTACGCGGGAATGGCGCAATGATGGCGAGCGTCCGGCGCCAAGTTTACGGATTGCGCGTTACGTCATTCAGGCGAAGCGTCGCTGCTTAACTGCGTGATCCCGAAATCACGAGATCGTCGCGATGGATCATTTCGGCGCGGCCGCTGATCCCAAGAATAATCATCACGTCCGGAGATGAGCGGCCTTTGATCTTCTCAGCATTGTCTGCGTCATAGGCCACGAGGCCGCGGCCAATTTCGTGCGTGTCCGGTCCACGCACGATAACGGCGTCGCCGCGTGCGAAGTCACCTTCCACCTTGATGACGCCGGCAGGCAGCAGACTCTTGCCGGCACGGAGTGCGGCGACCGCACCTGCATCAATGGTCAGCGTGCCTTTCGGTTCCAGCGATCCCGCAATCCAGCGTTTGCGCGCAGTGACGGGATTTGCAGGAGTCAGGAACCAGGTACACAGGCCGCCATCGGCGATCTTCTGCAGTGGATGCTCGACCTTGCCGGACGCGATGATCATATGCGTGCCCGCGGTGGTCGCGATCTTGGCAGCTTCGATCTTGGTGTACATGCCGCCGCGCGACAATTCGCTCTCGGCAGCGCCCGCCATGCCTTCGATCTCGGCAGTGACGCTGTCGACGATGGGAATCAGCTTCGCATCGGGATTGGCGCCGGGTGGTGCAGTGTAGAGCCCGTCGATGTCCGACAGCAGCACCAGCAGATCGGCGGATGCCATGGTCGCGACGCGCGCCGCGAGGCGATCATTGTCGCCATAGCGGATCTCGTTGGTCGCCACCGTGTCGTTCTCGTTGATGACCGGCACCGCGCGCCATTCCAGCAGTTTGCCGATGGTCGAGCGCGCATTGAGGTAACGACGCCGTTCTTCCGTGTCCTGCAGCGTCACGAGAATCTGCCCGGCGCCGATGCCGTGATGCCCCAGCACTTCCGACCAGATGCGTGCGAGCGCGATCTGTCCGACGGCAGCGGCGGCCTGGCTCTCTTCGAGTTTCAGCGGACCGCGCGGCAATTTGAGACGACTGCGGCCGAGCGCGATCGAGCCGGATGAGACCACGAGGACGTCGCGACCATCGGCATGCAGCTTGGCGATATCGGCGGCAAGCGCCGCGAGCCACTTGGCCCTGACTTCGCCGGCCGTGGAATCGATCAGCAGCGACGAGCCGACCTTGACGACGATACGGCGAAAGTTCTTCAGCTCGGGGCGCGACATGATGTGGGCTTCTGAATCGGAAGTTGATAGTGGGCTAGCAACGCGACGGTGGCAGTGGGCTCCCTCGCCCCGCTCTTGCGGGGAGAGGGGTGGGGTGAGGGGCTCTTCGATCCGTGAATGCAGGAGATGAGGTGAGTGTGGAGATCCGCCCCTCACCCGCCGCGAAGACCTCTCCCCGCGCAGAGCGGGGAGAGGTTAAGTCCCAGCGCGGGGTTTGATACCTCATGCATCAAAAAGCTCTAGCTCGTCGCCGGCGCCCATGGCGCAGACTGTGCTGCGCTCTTGGCTTTGTCCGACACCGGCGCCTCGCCGATCACCGCGACCAGCGCACGCAATGCGTCTGGCACGCCTTCGCCCGTTGCGCCCGAGATCAGCAGCGGCGTCTGTTTCGCAGCGCGCTTCAGGCGGTCCTTCTGCTTCTTCAACTCGTCCGGATCGACCGCATCGATCTTGTTGAGCGCGACGATCTCGATCTTGTTGGCGAGATCGCCTTCATAGGCGTCGAGTTCTCCGCGAACGGTCTTGTAGGCCTTGCCGGCGTGTTCGCAGGTCGCATCGATCAGATGCAGCAGCACACGACAGCGCTCGACATGGCCCAGGAACCTGTCGCCGAGGCCGGCACCTTCATGCGCGCCTTCGATCAGGCCGGGAATATCCGCCAGCACGAATTCGCGCGCATCGACATCGACGACGCCAAGCTGCGGATGCAGCGTGGTGAACGGATAGTCGGCGATCTTCGGCCGCGCAGCGCTGACCTTGGAGAGGAATGTGGATTTGCCGGCATTGGGCAGTCCGACGAGACCGGCGTCTGCGATCAGTTTCAGCCGCAGCCAGATCCAGCGCTCTTCGCCGGGCTGGCCGGGATTGGCATTGCGCGGGGCGCGATTGGTCGATGACTTGAAATGCGCGTTGCCGAAGCCGCCATTGCCGCCTTCGGCCAGCACATAGGTCTCGCCGAGCTTGGTGAAGTCGTGGATCAGCGTCTCGCGATCTTCGTCGATGATCTGCGTGCCGACCGGAACTTTCAGCGTGATCGGCTTGCCATTGGCGCCATGGCGGTCCTTGCCCATGCCATTGACGCCGCGCGGCGCCTTGAAGTGCTGCTGATAGCGATAGTCGATCAGCGTGTTGAGGCCATCGACCACTTCGATGATCACATCGCCGCCGCGGCCGCCATTGCCGCCGGAGGGACCGCCGAACTCGATATACTTCTCGCGGCGAAAGGCCACGCAGCCGTTTCCGCCGTCGCCGGAGCGAATGTAAACCTTGGCTTCATCGAGGAATTTCATAGCGTATCCGTATCGCAGGGGGGTGGTCGCGGCAACCACTTCGTCGCCGGAGCATCGTGAAAAGCCCTTATTTGGGGGCCTTGCTGCGCATCAGGTGACGTCCTAAACGACTCATCTTGCCGTTAACCAAGCGTGCGCATTCCGCGACTTTCCTACAGGCTCATATAGGCATGTTTGCGACCATTTCGACCGCAGCCGACAATCGTGCCGCCCGGCTGGCCGGTATCGGCCTGATGCTCCTGGGCATCAGCATGTTCTCCTGCGGCGATGCGATCGGCAAATTCCTGGTCGGCACCTATTCGGTCGGGCAGTTGATGCTGCTGCGCGCCTGCGCGGCGCTGGCGCTGCTGGCGCCGTCGATCTGGCGGCATCGTGCGGACTTCCTGCAACTCGACCGACCGGGTCTGCAGCTCATTCGTGTGGTGCTGTCGACGTTGGAAGTCGCAGCGTTCTTCTGGGCGGCGGCCTATCTGCCGCTGGCGGATGTCATCACCTATTATCTCGCCTGTCCGATCTTCGTCACCGCGGGCTCCGCGATCTTTCTGCGCGAATCCGTCGGCTGGCGGCGCTGGAGCGCGATCTTTGTCGGCTTTTGCGGCGTGCTGATCGCGCTGCAGCCCTCGGCGCAAACGGTGACGTGGCCAGCGCTGATCGCGCTCGGCGGCAGCCTGTCCTTCGCCGCGCTGATGCTGATCACCCGCTCGCTGCGTTCCGCACCGGATGTTGTGCTGGCGACGACGCAGTTCATCGGCACTTTCACTTTCGGCGCGGTATTCACGGCGTTCGGCTGGGTAACGCCAGATCTGCGCGATCTCGGCCTGTTCTTTCTGGCAGGCATCGTCTCGGTCTGTGCGCTGCTCTGCGTCAATCGCTCGCTGAAGCTGGCGCCGGCCAGCACCGTGGTGCCGTATCAGTATTCGATGATCATCTGGGCGGTGATCTTCGGCTATCTCGTCTTCGGTGAGTTGCCGTCATGGGCGACGCTGATCGGCGCTGCGGTCATCATCGCGGCTGGGCTCTATATCTTCCTGCGCGAGCAGCAGCTCGGAAAGATCGCTGACGAAGTACCGCCGGCGGTGTGATGCTTTCTTCCCCTCTCCCCAGCGCAGCGAAGCTGCGCGCCGTGGGAGAGGGTGCCTGAGCGTAGCGAAGGCGGGAGAGGGAAAGACCTATCGTCTCGTCGACGTTCCCCAGTTCTTCAGCGACGACCACACGCCGCGGGTGAGGCGGAAGCAATCCACCGGCGTCGATGAGCCGATGGCCTCGAAGCGGTGCAGTTGCACGCCGCTCCACTGGAAGCCGCACTTCTCCAGGATGTTGCGCGACGACGGATTGGCAACGCGCGCACCCGAGATCAGGTGCTCGATGTCGAATTCGTCGAATGCGTAATCGATCGCGGCGCGCGCAGCTTCAGTCGCGAAACCCTGGCCCCAGTGATCGACGCCGAGCCAGTAGCCGAGCTCCGGCGATTCGACTTCGCGCCAGTCGATCCCGACCATGCCGATAGGGCGACGATCGAGTTCGATCAGGAACACGCTGTCGCTTGCCGTTCCGCTCAATGAATTGACGAAATCGACCGCGTGATCCTGCTGATACGGGAAGGGCAGACGACGCGTCATCTCGGCGATGCGGCGATCATTGGCGAGAAGCGCGATGGCTTTTACGTCCGCGAGTGTCGGCTTGCGCAAGGCCAGCCGTTCGGTCTCGAGGACGCAGCCTCTGGTTTCTCTCAACGTCGGGGTCGGAATATCCTGCAACATCTCGGGCTCCTGTGTGCGCCCCGAAGCGACGCACCAAACGAAAAGGGGAGGCCGGTTTCCCGCCTCCCCTGGAGCCCAATTCTGGCGCTCCGCCGGTTCAACAGGACCCGGCGGACTCCAATGTGTCCACCGTTTATTCGGCCGCGGCTTCGGTAATCGGGAGTACCGATACGAAGGTGCGGCCGTTCGATTTGGCGCGAAACTCTACGTGGCCTTCGACCTTGGCGAACAGGGTATGGTCTGTGCCCATGCCGACATTAAGGCCGGGGTGCCAGGTGGTGCCGCGCTGACGCGCAATGATGTTACCGGGAATCACGCGTTCGCCGCCGAACGCCTTCACGCCGAGGCGCTTGCCAGCCGAATCGCGGCCGTTGCGCGATGAACCGCCTGCTTTTTTATGAGCCATAGCCCGTCTCCGATCTCGATAAGTTCTAGATCAATTCCTTGAAGGAATTGTCTCACAGATTCTCAACTTTTCGCAGCGGCTTATTCCGCGGCGGGCTTTTTCTTCGCAGCCGGCTTCTTGGCTGCAGCAGGCTTGGCGGCGGCTGCCTTCGGAGCAGCGGCCTTCTTCGCCGGCGCCTTCTTGGCAGGAGCTTCGTCGCCATCAACCGGAGCGGCCACGACCGGCTTCTCACGCTTCGGGCGAGGTCCGATCGTCGGCGCCTTGCCGTCGGCCAGGATCTCGGTGATGCGGATCATCGTGAGCTCGTCACGGTAGCCACGCTTGCGCTTCGAATTCTTGCGGCGGCGCTTCTTGAAAGAGATGACCTTGGGGCCGCGCTTGTGATCGAGCACTTCGGCCGCAACCGACGCACCAGCCACCAAAGGCAGGCCGAGCACAGGCGTATCACCGCCCAGCACGAGAACTTCACCAAGCTGCACGATCGTTCCGACATCGCCGGCGATCTTGCCAATCTCGAGCACATCATCCGGAACGACGCGGTATTGCCGGCCGCCGGTTTTGATGACTGCGAACATCGTTATATTCCTTCGTGTTCGATCCCATCCTCGGATCAGATCCGGGACGGCTTCTTGTTCAGTCGATAAGGGTTCACCGCGGACTTCCCGAAGGAGACTGCGAAGTTTTTGGTTGGCTCGTAGACGTTGCTGCGGGCCGTGCAAAAACAATCGGCGCGAGGAAAAACCTGCGCCGAAGGGTGCTTTATAGAGCGCGACGGCGATGAGTCAAGGAAAACGGCCGGAAAACCGGCCAAAACAGGGTCTTGGGCCGCTTGGCGGCTACCGGTATTTGCGCCCGCTTTAACGGACGCGCTGTCCCCTCGGACGTCAGGCCCGGCCATGACGGTGTTTTACGTTTTCTGCCAGTACCTTAGTGGCGCATCATCCTCACGACGCCAAGCTGCGCATTTCCTTGATCAGGTCGGACTTGCCCTCGAAGCCGATGCCCGGGAGTTCCGGCATCACGATATGGCCGTTCTCGACCTTCACGCCGTCAGGGAACCCGCCATAGGGCTGGAACAGGTCAGGGTAGGACTCGTTGCCGCCAAGACCGAGGCCGGCCGCGATGTTCAGCGACATCTGGTGACCGCCATGCGGGATGCAGCGGCGCCATGACCAGCCGTAGCTCTTCAGCATGTCGAGCGTGCGGAGATACTCGACGAGGCCGTAAGACAGCGCGCAGTCGAATTGCAGCCAGTCGCGGTCCGAGCGCATGCCGCCGTAACGGATCAGGTTGCGCGCGTCCTGCATCGAGAACAGGTTCTCGCCGGTGGCCATCGGGCCGGGATAATGCTCGGCGAGCTTTGCCTGCAGCTCGTAATCGAGCGGATCGCCGGCTTCCTCATACCAGAACAGGTCGTATTCGCGCAGCGCCTTGGCATAGGCGACGGCCGTGTCGAGATCGAAGCGGCCGTTGGCGTCGACAGCAAGCTTGGCCCCTGCCGGAAGCAGTTTCAGCACATGTTCGATACGCTTGCAGTCGTCGGCCAGCGGCGCGCCGCCGATCTTCATCTTCACGACATTGTAGCCGCGATCGAGATAGCCCTTCATTTCCGAGGCAAGGCCTTCGAGACCCTTGCCGGGATAGTAGTAACCGCCAGCGGCATAGACGAATACCCGGGGATCGGCCGTGGTGCCGTAGCGTTCGGCGAGCAGGCGAAACAGCGGCTTGCCCGCGATCTTGGCGACCGCATCCCAGACCGCCATGTCGATGGTCCCGATGGCGACCGAGCGCTCGCCGTGACCGCCGGGCTTCTCATTGGTGAACATCGTCGCCCACACCTTGTGCGGGTCGATGTTGTCGCCGGTGGCGTCGATCAGGCTGTCGGGCTTGGCTTCCAAAATGCGCGGCGCGAAGCGCTCGCGGATCAGGCCGCCCTGGCCGTAGCGGCCGTTCGAATTGAAGCCGTAGCCGATTACGGGTTTCCTGTCGCGGATCACGTCGGTAACCACGGCGACCAGGCTCAAGGTCATTTTGCTGAAGTCGATGAAGGCGTTAGCGATGGGGGAGGCGATCGGAGCGGTGCGCTCCCGGATGTCGACGATGCGCATGGATCCTGTGACTTTCCTGAGGCGGTCTTCAGATGCTCGAGGCCGACTTGCAGCCAGCTCGAGATGGCATACGCCAAAATAAGCCATCTCTGAAATGGTCAATATTCATCTTTTAGGTTCCAATATAAGATGGCTAAAGCCATCCGGAGATTCTATGCGCAGCTTTGATCCCGTGTCGCTCCGCCTGTTCATCGCCGTCTGCGAGGAGCGCAATATCGCCAATGCTGCCAAGCGCGAGGCCATCGTGCCTTCGGCGGTCAGCAAGCGCATCAGCCAGATGGAAGACGAAGCAGGCGTGCAGTTGCTCGAACGCGGTCGTCGCGGCGTCACGGTGACGGCTGCCGGTGAAGCGCTATGTCGCTACGCACGGGAGTCGCTGCAGTTGCTCGACCGGATGCAGGCCGAACTCGGCGCCTTTGCCGATGGCGTGCAGGGCCACGTACGGGTGTTTGCCTCGAAGTCAGCGGTGGCCCAGGTACTGCCGGAAGACATCAGCCTGTTCGCCAAGCGCTATCGCGACGTGCGCGTCAGTCTGGAAGAGCGCGAGATCTGGGAAGTCGTGCGCGGTGTCGAGGAAGGGCGCGCCGATATCGGCGTGTGCTGGGATGCCGTCGACCTGCGCGGCCTCAAGACGTTTCCCTATCACCGCGATCAGCTCGCGGTGGTGGTGCACCCCGATCATCCGCTTGCGAAACGCACGTCAGTATCGTTCGAGGACACGATCGACTTCGAGCATGTCGACATCGTCGCGCGGAGTATCATGCAGACCATGCAGCGCAGTGTCGCGGCGGCGGCTGGCAAGCAGATGCGCTATCGCATTCAGGTCTCCACCGTGGACGCCGCCTATCGCATCGTCGCGGCGCAACTGGCTGTCGCGATCATCCCGCAGGAAAAAGCGTCCACCATCCAGCAGACACTGGGGCTGAAAGTCATTCCGCTCAGCAATGACTGGGCGAAGCGGCAATTCGTCGTCGCCGTGCGCGACAAGGGCTTGAGTCGACCGGCGCAATTGCTGCTGGAAAGCCTGAAGGAGAGCATGAAACAGCCAAGGCCCTGACGCCGTATTTACCACTCAGCGTAACGCAGTTGCTCCGGCGATGAAACCAATGGGTTCCCCGGGCATTATCATGCGGTTCTAGTCTGGCAGGGGCAATATGGCTGAAGAAACAATGACGACCGTCGGCATCGGCAATCACGGTGCCAAGCGGCTGCCATCCGTTGACGTGGACACGTTCAACATCGAGTTGAAGGACGATGACGGCTTTCTCGGCGACCGGGCCAGCAAGGGCGCATTTCAAAAAATTCTGGACGATCTGCGCAAGCCGCTGAAGAAAAACGGCGAGGATCCGCTCGGCGAGAAAGTCGCCAACGAGATCAGCAAATCCAGCCTTGATGAGATTTTGCTCGGCGACGATGTGCCGGCAGCAGCGCTGGTGCATGGCGCGATCGAGGAGTTCGCCCAGGAATTGGCTTACGTCGTCCGGCGCTTCTTCAAGACCAAATCCTGGGCCGATACCGAATGTATCGTGGTTGGCGGCGGCTTCCGGCAAAGTCGCGTCGGCGAGCTCGCGATTGCGCGTGCCGATATCATCCTCAAGGCGGAAGGCTTGAAGGTAGATCTGGTGCCGATCCGTTTTCATCCCGATGAAGCCGGTTTGATCGGCTGCCTGCATCTGGCGCCGTCGTGGATTTTCGAAGGTTACGACAGCATTCTCGCGGTCGACATCGGCGGCACCAACATCCGTTGCGGCGTGGTTGAAACCGCATGGAAGAAATCGAAGGATCTCTCTAGGGCCGCGGTGTGGAAATCCGATCTCTGGAAACATGCCAATGACGAGCCGACGCGCGAAGGCGCCGTCAAGCGCCTGGTGAAGATGCTGAAGGACTTGACCAGCGCCGCCGACAAGGAAGGCTTCAAGCTGGCGCCGTTCATCGGCATCTCGTGCCCGGGGGTGATCAACGAAGACGGCACCATCGCGAAGGGAGCGCAGAATCTTCCGGGTAATTGGGAAAGCAGCAAGTTCAACCTGCCGGCCTTGCTCGCCGAAGGCATTCCCACAATCGGGGATCACGATACTGCGGTGCTCATGCACAATGACGGCGTTGTCCAAGGCCTCAGTGAAGTCCCTTTCATGCAGGACTTCGAACGATGGGGCGTGCTGACGATCGGAACGGGGCTGGGCAATGCCCGCTTCACCAACCGCAAGAAAGAGAAGGACGACAAGAAAGCGAAGAAGGACAAGGATTGAGTTGGACAATTGCCGCGCCCGCCACAGCGATCCGGCGTCATGACTTTCAGTTCTTCAGTTTCCGGCGCTTGCCGGCCTTCGCGGCGGCGGAATGATGCGCACCATCGCGCGACGCTTTCGGATCGAGCCAGTCGGTGGTGCCCGACTTCTGGTCGCGGTGTAATTGCGCGGAGTGCTCGCATCATGGATGTGCTCGCGCCATGCCGGTTTGTCCCGGGCACTTTCATCGTCATCTTTTGCATCGGTGCTGCGGGTGGCTGAGTGCGCGGAGGCCAGGTGGTCCCGGTGCCGCCTCGGCCAATGGCCGAGGCGGACATCTGTCAGCGAATCATCCTGGCGCCTCCGCGGCTCATTATGCGGCAGACACGACCATCGCGTCCGTTGCAGCTGCGAATCTGTAACGAAAAGGGGAGCCTTCTGGTCGACGCGCCCGCTCAAGCCAGCTTTTGCGGCTCTGCGGGCGATTGGGTGCGGATTTTCCGCTCTGCCCGTCTTGTCTGGCCCGCCATCCTCGCCTAGAACTCCGCGCAACCACCCACGGGCGACCGCGGGTCTTGGCGCCTTGGAGAGGTGGCAGAGTGGTTGATTGTACCGCACTCGAAATGCGGCATGGGTGCAAGCCCATCGGGGGTTCGAATCCCCCCCTCTCCGCCAGCCAGATGAAAATCGCAACCAAATCAATAGACCATTGAAAGCAATAGGCTTTTTGCACCCGATTGGTACACTCGGGTGGTACACATGGCTCTATCTATGTCTCGTCCTTGGAAGCATCCCGACAGCAGCGACTATTGGTTCCGGCGAGGCGTGCCGGACGATCTCCGCGAGTTTGTCGGCAAACGCGAAGGGCGGCTTAGCCTCGGTACCCGAGATCCAGTCGAGGCAAAGCGACTCCACGCCTTGAAACTTGTCGAGATTTGAAGAGCGTTGTCGAACCTCCGGCAAAGCCGGCGCCCGCTCGCCTCCATCAGGCCCGCGGGCCCGCCGCCGCCGATGATCCAGTCATAGTGCTCGGCCATGGTGATACCGAACCAGATCAGCAAAAATTATGGAGCGGCGCACACCGCGCCTCGCGATGCCGTCATTGAGCGTCAAGCTTACGAAACATCACGAGCGCATCAACATATTCGCCAGTCGGAAGCCGAAAAGCCTCAGGCAGCCGCCCGACGATCTCAAAACCAAGCGTAGTCCAGAGTTTCACCGCACGTGTATTGCTGCTCACGACGCAGTTGAATTGCATGGCGCGAAATCCAGCATTTCTGGCATATTCGAGTGAGTGCAGGCACATGTATCGAGCTACGCCGCTGCCCTGTGCTCGCGCCAACGTCATGTAACCGCAATTTGCCACATGGCTGCCGCCGCCGTCATGGTTGGCGCGCACATAATAAGATCCCACGATCTGACCTTGGCGCACGGCAACGAAGGTTCGTTTATCCGGACCGTGCCAGTAGGACAAAGCATCGTCCTTCGTCATCAGGGGGTCCAGGGCGTAGGTAGTGCCTGCACGGATGGTCGGCTCGATGACCGACCAGATGTCTGTCCGGTCTGCCGGCTCAGCCGGGCGAATGATCAGGTCGTCGGAGTGCATGACCATAAAAAGTGCCGCCTAAGCCAGACTGAATATACGCCGACCTTCGCCGGCATCTTGTCCGTGGGACTGCCCGATTATTCTGCGCCGTTCCTCGGACGGGTTGGTATTGAATGCGGCCTTGAACGCCTTGCTGAGATGCGAGCCGTCGACGAAGCCGGTTTCGGCGGCGATTGCGGCCAGCGATAGGTCGGTCTTCAACATCCACCGTGCATGTTTCAGGCGCAGCCGCAGATATGTCGCCTGCGGCGCCTGTCCGGTTTCCTCTTTGAAAAGGCGCTCCAGTTGCCGCGTGCTCAGATTGACCTTGCCGGCCAGTCGCGCGACAGACAGCGGCGCTGACAGGTTCTGCTCCATCATTAACAGCGCGCGCGAGATCCGTCCGTCGGTCTCGGAAAATTCGGTCGGCGGCGCCGATTGAGCCGACGACCCGGGTTTCATGCGATCGATCAGCATGATGTGGAGCGCCTTCTGCGCACTCGACAGGCCCATGCGTTGTTCCACGATATGGGCGGCGAGGTAGGCAACGCCCATGCCGCCCGAACAGGTGATGCGGTTACCGTCGATGACGAAGAGCTGGTCGGCCACCGGCAGCGTCTCGCCGAATTCCTCCAGGAAATCGCGATAGTGGTACCAGCTGATGCAACACTTTTTCTGGTTGAGAAGGCCGAGACGCCACAGCACAAAACTGCCGGTGCAGACGCCGATCAGATCGACCTTGGTGTTCGCAGCCTCCAGCAGATAGCGCTTGATCTTGTCATCGATCTGCGGGCCCTGATGCAGCAGGCCGCCCACGACGACGACATAATCGAGCTCGCGCGGATCGAGGAACCGGGAATTCGGATACATCAGCAGACCGCAACTCGCACGGATCGGCTCGTCGGTGTCGGCCATGATGTGCCACTGGCAGCGGATAGGCCGACTGTTGTCGCCCTCGTCGGCGGCGAGACGCAGCACGTCTACGAAGCTGGCCAACGCAGTCAGCGTGAAATTCTTGGTCAGAATGAAGCCAACGCGCAGCGGACGGACCTTTGGTTGCATCACCCCTGCCTTCGCATTCACCATATGGTCGAATGGCAATCCGGGTGATCGCCGCGAGACGATGCTCCAAAACGGACCCATGTCGCATCATTACATACCTCCAACGCGCAGCGGCAGGCATTTACGACGGGCTGATCCTAAAAATACATTGCCGCGCGCGCAAGAGCGGCGAAGCGCCTCGCCTGGCGCGCGACGTTCGGGGCGTCTGCTGGGAACCCGGAAGCCCCTGGTTGTTGCGGCCAGATCAGGTTGGCCGGTGCGGCGCAGGAGGGTCAGCTGGCGGACGGCGGCTCTTCTGGCGTCGCGAACTGCGCTTCGCGGCCGATCGCAGCAAGAAATGCGTCGAGCGCGCCGACCGACAGCGATGTCGTGCGGCTGTTGATGACGGGGTGGCAATTGATGCGCTCCGCCGACCGCAAGCGCGCATCGATGATGGGGGTGACCGCTTGGTTGGCATCGTTATAGAGCGCCAGAATCGAGACCGATCCCGGTTCGATCCCGAGCAATTCCTTCAGGGCCTCCGCGCTTCCAAATGACAGCCCGCCCTTGGCGCCGATCGTCTTTGCCAGCGACTTCAGCTGAACGGTCGCGGCTTCGTCGGTGACGAACAGGAAGAACCGCTTCTTGCCGTCGCGGAGGAACAGGTTCTTGGTGTGAATGCCGGGAATGTCGCCGCGCAGTGCACGCGACTCTTCCACCGTATGCACGGGCGGGTGTTCGAACGTCTCCACCACGATCGACTTGTCTTTGAGGTACTGAAGAATCTCGTCGCTGCGTTCGATGCTCATTCTGCGTGTCCTTGATCGTCTCGGTGGCGGGACTGCGTGCGCCCGGGGCAGGCGGTCCTGTCTACATGGCAGCGATCCGTGTCGCATGGATACGTCGCGAATTCGAGACCCCGGCGAGCGAAGCCGGACGGCTTGTCGCAAATCTACGTGTTTCGTGTCGGGGCTTTGCAAACCTGCGGCGTCCCGATGTCGCTCTGATCCAACATGATTGGCGGGCTGATGCTGGCCGCGAAGCGGCAGCGAGTTGTAGGCTCCGTCCAATCACAACGTGGACAGCCATGCAGAAATTTTCAGCGCTTTCATTACTACGGGCAGGGCTGACCGGTCATGTCGGCTGGCAGCGACAGTGGCGTTCGCCTGAACCGAAGCCGGGCTATGACGTCATCATCGTCGGTGGTGGTGGCCACGGGCTTGCAACGGCCTACTATCTGGCCAGCCGCTACGGCGTCAAAAACGTTGCCGTTCTCGAAAAGGGCTGGATCGGCGGCGGCAATACCGGCCGTAACACCACGATCATTCGCTCGAACTATCTGTTCGACGAAAGCGCCGGGATCTACGAGCACGCGCTCAAACTGTGGGAAGGGCTGTCGCAGGAACTGAACTACAACGTCATGTATTCACCACGCGGCGTCTTGATGCTGGCGCACAACATTCACGATGTGCAGAGCTTCAAGCGACACGTTCATGCCAACCGTCTCAACGGCATCGACAATGAATGGCTGTCGCCGGAGGAATGCAAAGAATTCTGTCCGCCGCTGAACGTCGGTGGGTCCATGCGCTATCCGATCCTCGGCGGCGCGCTGCAGCGCCGCGGCGGCACGGCGCGCCACGACGCTGTGGCCTGGGGCTATGCCCGCGCTGCTGACGCGCTCGGCGTGGATATTATCGAGAATTGCGAAGTCACCGGCATCCGCCGCGCGCCGACTGGCGAGGTGGTCGGCGTCGATACGACGCGCGGCAGCATCAATGCAAAGCGCATCGGCGTCGTCGCGGCCGGCAATACCAGCACGGTGATGAACATGGCCGGCGTGCGTCTGCCGCTGGAAAGCTTCCCGCTGCAGGCGCTGGTCAGCGAGCCGGTCAAGCCGATCTTCCCCTGCGTGGTGATGTCGAACACGATCCACGCCTATATATCGCAGTCGGACAAAGGCGAGATGGTGATCGGCGCGGGAACGGACGTCTACACGTCCTATACGCAGCGTGGCGGCCTGCATATCGTCAATCATACGCTGGATGCGATCTGCGAACTGGTGCCGGCGTTCCGGCGCCTGCGCATGCTGCGCAACTGGGGCGGCCTCGTCGATGTCACGCCGGATCGCTCGCCGATCGTGGCGAAGACGCCGGTATCCGGGCTGTACGTCAATTGCGGCTGGGGCACCGGCGGCTTCAAGGCGACGCCGGGATCGGGCGAGGTGTTCGCCAGCACGATCGCCAAGGATGAGCCGAACAAGATCAATGCGCCGTTCACCATCGAGCGATTCCGCGATGGCGCCGTGATCGACGAAGCGGCTGCGGCCGCCGTGGCGCATTGATAGCGGGGAAAACGAGATGCTCTTGATCAATTGCCCCTATTGCGGGCCGCGCCCGGAGGCCGAATTCGCCAATGGCGGGCAGGCGCATATCGCCCGCCCGGCCGACCCGATGAGCCTCACTGACGACGAGTGGGCCGCCTATCTCTATATGCGCGACAACACCAAGGGGCTGCATCACGAGCGTTGGCGACACGCCAATGGCTGCGGCCGTTTCTTCAATGCCAGCCGTGACACGACCACGGACGTCATCAAGCGCACCTATCGCATGGGCGAGCGCCCCGAAGCCGAACATCAGGGTGCCAAGCCATGACGGATACGTATCGCGTGCGGCGCGGCGACGGCGCTGAAAGTCGCAACGCAGTTCATTTCACGTTCGAGGGAAAGTCGTATCAGGGTCTGGCCGGCGACACGCTGGCCTCCGCGTTGATCGCCAATGGCGTGCATCTGGTCGGCCGTTCGTTCAAGTATCACCGGCCGCGCGGCTTCGTCTCCGCCGGCTCGGAAGAGCCAAATGCGCTGGTCGGTGTCGGCGCGACCCAATCGCGCTATACGCCGAACCTGCTCGCGACCCAGGTCGAGATCTATGAAGGGCTGGTGGCCGAAAGCCAGAATCGGTGGCCGTCGCTCGAGACCGATGCCGGCTTCCTCAACGAATATTTCTCGGCCTTCCTGCCGGCGGGTTTCTACTACAAGACCTTCATGTGGCCGCGCATGGCCTGGAAGAAGCTGTATGAGCCGGTGATCCGGCGGATGGCGGGTCTCGGCAGAGCGCCAGCCGAGCCGGATGCCGATCGCTATACGCAGGTGTTTGCGCATTGCGACGTGCTGATCGTCGGCGCCGGACCTGCGGGTCTTGCCGCAGCGCTCGAAGCCAGCAACAGCGATGCCACCGTGATCCTGTGCGACGAGCAGGCAGAGATGGGCGGCTCGCTACTGTCTGATCGTTCGGCATCGATCGACGGCATGCAGGCCGCCGACTGGGCGCGCGCGGCGCTTGATGAATTGCGCAAGCGCCCCAACGTGAAGCTGATGTCGCGTACGACGGCGTTCGGCTGGTACCCGCACAATTTCGTCGGTCTCAACGAGCGCGTCACCGATCATCTGGCCAATCCCGCGGCGAACCAGCCGCGTGAGCGGCTCTGGCAGGTCAGGGCAAAGGAAGTCGTGCTGGCGGCTGGCGCGATCGAGCGGCCGCTCGTCTTCACCGACAATGACCGGCCGGGCATCATGCTGGCCGATGCTGCCCGGACCTATGTGAATCGGTACGGCGTGGTGCCGGGCAAGCAGGTGGTCGTGTTCACCGCCTGCGACAGCGCCTATCGCGCGGCGCTGGACCTCAAGGCAGCCGGTGCCAAGATCCAGGTGATCGTGGATCTGCGCAAGAGCGCGTCGGGCCATTGGGTCGACAAGGCACGCGCCGAAGGCATCAAGGTTCGCTCCGACAGCATCGTTCGCGGCACGTCGGGCCGGTTGCGGGTAAAGTCGGCGCAGATCTCCAACGCGCAGGGCGGCGATGCCGAGACGGTGGCTTGCGATCTTATCCTGATGTCAGCCGGGTTCACGCCGTCTGTGCATCTGTTCTCGCAGAGCCGCGGCAAGCTCAGCTATAGCGAAGAGCTGCGTGCCTATGTGCCTGGCGAGTCTGTCGAGCGTGAGCGGTCGGTCGGGGCGTGCAAGGGACTGTTCGCGCTCGACAGCGTCATCGAAAGCGGCGCCAAGGGTGGCCGGGACGCTGCGGCCAAGGCCGGCTTCCCCCCGCGCGGCGAGCGCAGCTATACGGTCTCCGCGCGGTCGGTGGGTGCCGATGCGTTCATCGGCTCCGTGATGGCCGATCATCAGGCGGAAAAGCGAGCCTGGGTCGATTTCCAGAATGACGTGACGGCCAAGGATGTCCGGCTCGCGACCCGCGAAGGGTTCCGGTCGATCGAGCACGTCAAGCGCTATACGACCACCGGCATGGCCACCGACCAGGGCAAGCTGTCCAACATGAACGCCCTCGGTGTGGTGTCGAAGCAGATCGATGTCGCGGTGCCGAAGGTCGGCCTGACCACGTTCCGGCCGCCGTATACGCCGACGACCTTTGGATCCTTTGCCGGCCAATCGCGTGGTGATCTGTTCGATCCCGTGCGCAAGACCAGCATCCATCCATGGGCCGAAGCCCAGGGCGCACAGTTCGAGGATGTCGGCGTCTGGAAGCGTGCCTGGTATTTCCCGCAGGTGGGCGAGGACATGCATGCCGCCGTCGCGCGCGAATGCAAGGCGACGCGCGAGTCGGTCGGCATCTTCGATGCCTCAACGCTCGGCAAGATCGAGATCGTCGGCAAGGACGCCGCCGAATTTATGAATCGCATGTACACCAATGCCTGGACCAAGCTGGAGCCCGGCCGGCTGCGCTATGGCGTGATGCTGCGCGAAGACGGCTTCATCATGGATGACGGCGTCGTCGGCCGCATGGCGACGGATCGTTTCCACGTCACCACGACCACCGGCGGCGCGGCCCGCGTGCTGTCCATGATGGAGGACTACCTCCAGACCGAATGGCCGGACCTCGAAGTGTGGCTCACCTCGACCACCGAGCAGTGGTCGGTCATTGCCTTGCAGGGACCGAATGCGCGCAGGGTGCTGGAGCCGCTGGTCGAGGGCATCGATCTGTCGGCCGATGCCATGCCGCATATGAGCGTCCGCCAAGGACGTATCTGCGGCGTGCCGACGCGGCTGTTCCGGGTGTCGTTCACTGGCGAACTGGGCTTCGAGGTCAACGTCCCCGCCGGTTATGGCCGGGCGGTCTGGGAAGCGATTTTCGCTGCGGGCAAGTCCTACGGGATCACGCCCTACGGCACCGAGACCATGCATGTGCTGCGCGCGGAGAAGGGCTATATCATTGTCGGTCAGGAAACCGACGGCACGGTGACGCCCGATGACGCCGGCCTCGGCTGGGCTGTCGGCAAGGCGAAGCGGGATTTCGTCGGCAAGCGCTCGCTGTCGCGGCCGGCGCTGGTCAGGGAAGACCGCAAGCAACTGGTCGGGTTGCTGACGACGGACCCCAAGGCGGTTCTCGAAGAGGGCGCCCAGATCGTGCTCGATCCGACCCATCCGATCCCGGTGCCGATGATCGGACATGTCACCTCCGCCTACTGGAGCGCGACGCTGAACCGCTCGATCGCGCTGGCACTCGTTCGCGGTGGTCGCTCGCGGATGGGGGAGGAGCTCTCGATCCCGATGCCGGACGGCGTGATCAAGGCGAAAGTCGTCGACTCGATATTGTTCGATCCGAAAGGGGAACGTTTGAATGCTTAGTCCCGCGATCATGCGTTCGAACGCGTTGTCCCCAATGCGGTCATCCGGCACCACTGCTGCGTCCGCCACAACGCTCTCGATTCTTCCCGATGCGGCGAAGCTGGTATTTCGCGGCAAGACCGAGGCGATCGAGGCGGCCGGGGCGCATTTCGGCGTCAAGCCGAGTCTTGAGGCCTGTCGTTTCGCGGCGGTTGGCGGCCGGTCGGTCTATTGGTTGGGGCCGGACGAGTGGCTCTTCCAGGCGGTGAACGAGGATCCGATCGAGGTATTTGGCGGGATGTCGGTAGCGCTGCAGGCACAGGCCTGCTCGCTCGTGGATGTCAGCCATCGTTCGGATGGCATCGCGGTTGCGGGTCCAACGGCGGCGCTGGTGCTGAACCATGGCTGCCCGCTGGATCTGTCCCTCAAGGCGTTCCCGGTCGGGATGTGCACGCGCACGGTGCTGGGCAAGGCATCACTTCTGCTGTCACGTTCTGAAGAGCACGTGTTCCACGTGGATGTATGGCGTTCGTTTGCGCCCTATGTCTGGCAGTTCCTCGACGAAGCGCGAAGCCTGTCCTAGCAGCCCGGCTGCGCCCTGGAGACCGTGCGATGATTGGAACGTTCGATCTCTTCAAGATAGGCATCGGGCCGTCGTCATCGCATACGATGGGACCGATGAAGGCCGCGGCGCTGTTTGCCAGCCAGCTTGCGGAGCGCGGTCTGCTGAAGGATCTCGCGCGCGTGAAGGTCGAGCTGTTCGGCTCGCTGGCCTGGACCGGTCGCGGTCATGGCACCGACAAGGCGGTTGTTCTCGGTCTTGCCGGCAAGTTTCCGGAAACGATCGATCCCGAAGACGCGGAGACGCTGGTCGATGGCGCCCGCGCGGCGGGCACGCTGCGGGTGGCCGAGCGGCGCAATGTCCCGTTCGATTTCGCCAATGACATCGTTTTCGACGGCGTGACCGAGCCGCCAAACCATCCGAATACGCTGGCACTTTCCGCCTTCGATGCGGCCGGTCATGTCCTTCACGGTGAACGCTGGTGCTCCGTCGGCGGCGGCTTTGTCGTTCCGGAAGCGCAGGTCGGCGTCGACGGGATCGTCGAGGACGTTCCCGTCCCGCATCCTTTCAGGTCGGGCAAGCAGCTGCTCGAGATCGGTGCGAAAACCGGTCTGTCGATTGCGCAGATCGTCATGGCCAACGAGATGTCGTCGCTCCCGCCGGAGGAGATCGAGCAGCGGCTCGATCGCATCATCCAGGTGATGATGGACTGCATCGATCGCGGCATGACCAAAGAGGGGCAGCTGCCGGGCGGGCTGAACGTCAAGCGCCGCGCGCCCTCACTGCATCGGCGCCTTGTCGCCGCTGCAAGCTCGAACAGCCGCGCCCAGCATGAGGTGATGGATTGGGTCAGCCTGTATGCGATCGCGGTCAACGAGGAGAATGCGGCGGGCAGCAAGGTGGTGACGGCACCGACCAATGGCGCGGCCGGCATCATCCCGGCCACGCTTCGCTATTTCCGCGACCATTGCCGCGAGGCGTCACCTGAAAACATGCGCGTGTTCCTGCTGACAGCCGCCGCTATCGGCGCGCTGTTCAAAATGAATGCGTCGATTTCCGGCGCGGAAGTCGGCTGCCAGGGCGAGGTCGGCTCGGCCTGTTCGATGGCGGCGGCGGGGCTGGCGGCCGTGCTCGGCGGCACCAATGAGCAGATCGAGAACGCCGCCGAGATCGGTATGGAACACCACCTCGGCATGACCTGCGATCCGATTGGCGGGCTGGTGCAGGTGCCATGCATTGAGCGTAATGCGTTCGGCGCGGTGAAGGCGATCAATGCGGCGTCGCTCGCATTGCAGGGCGACGGCACCCATGTGGTGCCGCTCGACAAGGTGATCGCGACGATGCGCGAGACCGGGCGCGACATGCAATCGAAATACAAGGAGACCTCGTTGGGAGGTCTCGCTGTCAATCTGGCAGAATGTTGAGGGAAGACCATGACCAAAGCCGAACGCGAGGCATTCTTCACAACCGATCTCGCCCAAGCGGACCCGACCATCTCGTCGTCGCTGGCCGGAGAACTCGGCAGGCAGCGTGACGAGATCGAACTGATCGCATCCGAGAACATCGTCTCGCGTGCAGTGCTGCAGGCGCAGGGCTCGGTGCTGACCAACAAATATGCCGAAGGCTATCCCGGCCGACGCTACTATGGCGGCTGTCACTTCGCTGACGAAGTCGAGGAGGTGGCGATCGAGCGCGCCAAGACGCTGTTCGGCTGCAGCTATGCCAATGTGCAGCCGAATTCCGGGAGCCAGGCCAACCAGGCCGTCTTCATGGCGCTGATGAAGCCTGGCGACACCTTCATGGGCCTCGATCTTGCGGCAGGCGGTCATCTCACCCATGGCGCCAAGCCGAACATGTCGGGCAAGTGGTTCAACGTCGTCAGCTATGGCGTTCGCCGCGACGACTGCACCATCGACATGGAGCAGCTTGAGAAGCTGGCAGTGGAGCACAAGCCGAAGGTGATCATCGCCGGTGGCTCGGCCTATTCGCGGTTCTGGGATTTTGCTGCGTTCCGCCGCATCGCGGATGCGGTCGGAGCCTATCTGTTCGTCGATATGGCGCATTTCGCTGGTCTCGTCGCCGGCGGCGCTCATCCGTCGCCGTTCCCGCATGCGCATGTGGTGACCTCGACCACCCACAAGACGCTACGCGGACCGCGCGGTGGATTGATCCTGACCAATGACGAAGACCTCGCCAAGAAGATCAATTCGGCGATTTTTCCGGGACTGCAGGGCGGGCCGCTGATGCATGTCATCGCCGCCAAGGCCGTGTCGTTCGGCGAAGCGCTGCAACCCTCGTTCCGTCAATATGCGGCCGACGTCGTCGCCAATGCGCGCACGCTGGCGGACACGCTCTCAAAGGCCGGCTATCCGATCGTCACCGGCGGCACCGACAACCACCTGATGCTGGTTGATGTCCGGCCAAAGAACCTGAACGGCAAGCTCGCCGAGGCGGCGCTCGGGCGGGCGAACATCACCTGCAACAAGAACGGTATCCCGTTCGATCCGGAGAAGCCGACCATCACGTCGGGCATCCGGCTCGGCTCGCCGGCCGCGACGTCGCGCGGCTTTGGCGTCGGTGAATTCGAAGAAGTCGGCAAGCTCATTGCCGCCGTCCTGGATGCGAATTCCGGCGCCCCAGACCAGGGAGCACCGGAGGTCGAGGCAAAGGCACGTGGCCGCGTCGCCGAGCTGGTTGCGTCGTTCCCGATCTATCGGTCCTGATCAGGCCGCTTGATGGAGCGTGTCGGAGAGGGGCAGGCGGACGGGATATTCATCCAAGGGCTGAATGTTCACGCGCGCCAGCGCCGTGCGCGTCACCGTCCACAAGCCGCAGGCGCCGATCACGGCGATCTTCGAAGACGTCGGCATAAGGCTGAAGCGATATCGCGCCGACAGGCATCGTCGGACCGCGTGATGCAGGCGTCCGCGGATCCCGCTGCGCGGCAGCCACACCAACATGTTTTCACCTCATAGCGATCGCAGCCACGCGATTGATCCCACCACCGAGACAAGCAAGATGACGAAGAAGAACTGGATACTCACCTTCTATTGCCAGGATCGCCCGCGCATCGTGTCGAGCGTCGCGACGGCGATTTCCGATGTCGATAGCAACATCCTGGAAAGCGCGCAGTTCTGGGACCGGACGACCAACCGCCTGTTCATGCGGATTGCTTTTGAGACGCCGGATGCGGTCAGTCGAAGGACACTGGAATCGGTGCTCAAGCCGGTGTTGTCGCGATTCGAGATGAACGCCGTTCTGGTCGATGCAGCGTCGCGTCCCCGGGTGATCATCATGGTCTCCAAGTCGGACCATTGTCTCGAGCAGCTGCTGTATCAGGTTAAAGTCGGCCGGCTGAAAGCCGAGGTCGTCGCGATCGTGTCAAACCACCGTGACTGCGAACCGATCGCCGAGAAGGCGGGGATTCCGTACTACCACTGGCCCGTCAGCAACGAGACCAAAGCAGAGCAAGAGCGGCAACTCTACGAGCTGTATTTGAAGGAAGGCGCCGATCTGGTCATCCTTGCACGTTACATGCAGATCCTGTCGGACGACCTGTCGAGCAAGCTCTATGGTCACGTCATCAACATCCACCATTCCTTCCTGCCGAGCTTCAAGGGCGCGCGGCCCTATCACCAGGCTCACGACAGGGGCGTCAAGATCATCGGCGCTACCGCGCATTACGCGACGCCGGATCTCGATGAGGGCCCGATCATCGAACAGGAAACCGAACGGGTGACGCACGCGTCGTCCTCGGACGATCTTGTCGCCGTTGGGCGCGACATCGAGTCGCGAGTTCTGGCGCGCGCGGTGCGGCTTCATCTCGAGCGTCGTGTCCTTTTGAATGGACGCAGGACGGTGGTGTTCTAGCGCCCGGAAGGCGACGACGAATGCTCGTTTGAAAAGCATAGACAGGCCAAGATTTAATCTTCGGGATGAATTTTGCAGCGCAGCGGAAATCATTGTGTTTGCTACGCAAAACAGTCTCGACGAGCAGCGCGGCGCGCCAACCAAGAACAGGCAGTCGATATTCGGTAGTTATGACGCAATTCTACAAGCAACAGCGCGCGTGCATCCTATCTGCCGTATTCGCGGACCACTAGCGTTGCAGGCTGGATCAACCTGGAAGGATCAGCGATGGGGACGATTAGCAAGCGTGGTTTGGCCGCATTGGCCGTTGCGAGCGTGTTGCCACTGGCCTTTGGCAGTTTCAGCGCGGCCTTCGCCAAGGACAAGGTGAAGATCGCTTTCGTGGGTCCGCTGACCGGCGCTATTTCGCCTCACGGTATTGGCGGACGCAACTCGGCCGAACTGGCCGTGAAGCTGATGAATGCCGAGCCCAACACCAAATATGAGTACGAGCTCGTCGTGCTTGACGACGAGTGCAAGCCCAACGTGGGCGTGCAGGTCGTCACCAAGATCGCGTCCGATCGTTCGATCATTGCCGCGATCCCGCATTACTGTTCCGCTACCGCGATTGCCACCGTCGATATCTTCAATCGCTTCAAGATGCCGATGGTCGTGTGGGCGGCAGTGCTGCCCGAAATTACCTATGCCAAGAAATATCCTGAAGTGCACCGCGTCAGCGGCATCCTGATCGGCCAGAACCGCATCGGCGCGCAGTTCATGAAGGCGCGCGGCTACAAGAAGTTCGTGTCATTCGCCGACTCCACGGACTACGGCAAGTCGATGAACAAGTACTTCACCCAGTTCACGCTCGAGAACGGTAATGAAATCCTGGGCAGCTTCTCGGTCCCGCCGGATCAGCAGGATCTGTCGGCCGAGCTGACCAAGATCAAGGAGCTCAATCCGGAGGTCATCTATTTTGGTGGCCTGACGCCGCTCGGCGCGCGCCTCCGCACGCAGATGGCCAAGTTCGGCATCAACGCGCAGTTGGAGGGCAATTCCGGCATCATGGGCGATGCCTTCGTCAACGCCGCTGGTCCGGAGCTCGCCGAAGGCACGCTGACCTTCTTCGACAGCCCGCCGCTGTCCAAGATGCCGGGCGGCAAGATGTTTGCGGATGCCTACAAGGCTGCCGGCTATTCCGAACCGCCGGAAGCTTATGGACCGTTCGCCTATGTCGCCACCCGTCTGGTCATGGAGACCATCGAGAAGGTCGGGCCGGATCGCGCCAAGGTCACCACCGACCTTGGCGATGTGAAGGACCGTCCGTCCATCGTCGGTCCGGTCACCTTCGACGACCATGGCCAGAACATCACGCCGCTGACCACGAGTTATGTCGTCCAGGACGGCAAGTGGGTGGTCTGGGAAGAAAGCGAATACGTGTCCGGCAAGCGCAAGCTCAAGAACCTGCCGTAAGCGCGGATCGTCGGGACATCCCATGGGTATGATCGGTCAACACCTGCTGAACGGCTTGATGCAAGGAACGATCTATGGCCTCGTCGCCATGGGGTTCACCATCTTCTTCGGCGTCATGAACGTGATCAAGTTCTCGCACGGGGACGTGCTCACGCTCGGCGCCTTCGGAGGCCTCGTCGCCGTCTGGGCGGCGAACGCACTGGGACTGTCGGTGCCGCTGCAGTTCATTGTCGCGCTGTGCGTGGCAATGGCACTGACCGCGGTGGTCGGCGCCGGCATTTCGCATTTCCTCATCATGCCGCTGCGCAATGCGCCGCCGCTCAACATGCTGCTGATGACGATGATGGTCGGTACGGCCATCCGCGAAGCCATCCGGCTGTTCTTTCCGAACGGCACCAATCCGCAGCGCTTTCCGGAGCTGCTGCCGGCCGGAGGCTTCAATATCGGTCCGTCGTTCTTCCGCACGGACGCTATTATTCTGATCATTGCCGGCGCCGCCTCGATCGGTGCCGTTTACTGGATCATCAACCACTCCAAATTCGGCCTCGCGATGCGGGCGGTGGCCGAAGACACCGAAACGGCACGTGTGATGGGGATCAATTTCGGTCGCATCATCCCGCTGACCTTTGCATTGGGCTCCATCACCGCAGGCTTCGCCGGCATGATCTATGCGCTGTATTACAGCGAGATCAATTATAGCATGGGCCTGCTGCTGGCCGTGATCGGCTTCACGGCTGCGATCGTCGGCGGTCTCGGCAATATCTGGGGCGCGATCATCGGCGGCTATCTGTTTGCGGGGCTGCAGACTTTCGTCGTCGCCGCGATGCCGTCGATGAGCGACTACAAGAACGTGTTTGCTTTCGTGCTGATCATCGTCCTCATCACCTGGCGACCGACCGGGCTTCTCGCCGAACGCGGGAGCGAGCGGGTATGACGCCGACCTCTCGGACGCTTGCACGGGGGCCGGTGTGGCCACTGTTTGTCGCTGTGGCCTTCGCTGCAGTGGCGCTCACGGCGCTGGTCCTGATCGAAAACCAGAAATTGCTCGGTGCCGCATTGGCGATCACGGCTGCGGTCTGCTTCTGCGCCGCTCGGTTCGGAGGCGTCGCCGCGACGGAAGTCGCCGCTTCCGAAAATCCCTGGCTGCTGCGCGGCCTGCTCACGTTGGCCTCGCTTGCCGTCATCTTCGTGCTGCGCGACGACAATTTCGGCCTGCTGATGCTGGCAACGGTGCTGATCTACGCGACCATCTGCCTCGGCCTCACTGTGCAGATGGGCTATGCTGGCCTGACCAACTTTGCAGCCGCAGCTTTCGCCGGCACCGGCGGATATACCGCGGCGATGCTGGGGCAGCAGGGCGGTCTGCCCGATGCGCTGGTTCTGGTCTGCGGCGGCTTGGTCGCGGTCTTCATCGGCTCACTGCTCATCCTCCCGGTGCTGCGCACCCGCGGACATTACGGCGCGCTGACGACCATGGCGTTCGGCGTGATGTTTAACGTCTTTCTCGACGCGAATGACTTCTTTGGCGGTCCGCAAGGCCTGAAGCTTCCCGGCATCAATCTGTTCGGCTGGGATTTCACCAATGACATCCACATCTTCGGCCTCGTGCTGTCGTCCTATGTGAACTACGTGATCCTGACCGGTATTCTGACGGCGCTGGCGATGATCTTTGTCGGACTGCTGGATCGCTCATGGGTCGGTGTCTGGTTCGATGTCGTGCGCCTCGACGAGACCGCGGCATCCGTTTTCGGACTGAAGATCGCTTACTGGAAAGTGCTGGCATTCACGCTCGGCAACTTCCTGGCCGGCCTGATGGGGGCGGTCTATGCGAAAATGACGGGGTTCATCGCGCCCGCGAATTTCACATTCGGCGACTCGCTGGTGATGGTGTCCATCGTCATCCTGGGCGGCATCGGCAATCGCTGGGGCGTGTTGCCGGCGGCGCTGATCGTCGTCCTACTGCCCGAAAAGCTCCAGTTCATCCAGGAATACCGGCTCATCTTCTATGCCGTCCTGGTCATTGCGATCCTGACCATGCGCCCGGACGGCCTCGTGGCGCGCCGGGTCCGGAAACTGCACACGGAGGCAAGCGCATGACGAGCTTGTCCAACGACGTGCTGCTCGAGAGCCGCGGCTTGACGGTTCGTTTCGGCGGCCTGTTCGCACTTAATGAGCTGAACATTGACGTCCGCAATGGCGAAGTGCTCGGACTGATCGGGCCGAACGGCTCGGGTAAGACCACGTTTCTCAATGTGATCAGCGGCGTCTATTCCGCTAGTGCCGGCAAGATCTCGCTGGGTGGCATCGACATCACCCGCGAGAAGGCTCACAATATCTCGTCCTATGGACTGTCGCGCACGTTCCAGCGATCGCGCCTGTGTTTGTCGCTGTCGGTGTTCGACAATATTGCGCTGGGTGCGCAGCGAACGCTGAACAATGGCCTTTGGCACAATGTCGTGCAGCGGAAAGCATTCGCTGCGGAAGCGCGGAAGATCGCGGAGGAAGCTCGCGAACTGCTGGGGGTCTTCAATACCGCGTTGCCGGACAAACTGTTCGATCCGGCGATATCGCTCGGTATGATTGATCGGCGCAGGGTTGAGATCTGCCGCGCATTGATAGGCAAGCCAAAGCTTGTGCTGCTCGATGAACCGTCTGCCGGCATGACCCATGACGAGACGGATCAGGTGGTAGATGAAATTCTCGGCATCCGCAAATCGCTCGGCGGGCTCACGATCATCATTGTTGAGCACGAGATGGGCTTGATCGAACGCGTCACCGATCGCTGCGTCGTGCTGAACTACGGCAAGAAGATCTGTGAAGGCAAATTCCGTGATGTCGCGGCCGATCCTGTGGTCCGCGAAGCCTATCTGGGGCAAGCATGAGCGGTCATCTCACTGTCGAGAACATCTTCACCGCTTATGACCGGGCCGACGTGCTGTCCGGCATTTCGATCGACGTGCAGCCGGGCAAGATCACCTGTATTCTGGGCTCCAATGGCGCCGGAAAATCGACGCTGATCCGCTCGATTCTGCGGCTGACGCCGCCGCGTGCCGGCTCCATCGCTTTCGAAGGCAAGACGCTCGATCAGATGGCGACCCATGAGATCGTCGGTCTCAGGATTGCCTGCATTCCCGAAGGGCGTCGGATCTTCGCGAAGATGACAGTCGAAGAGAATCTTCGGGTCGGCGCCTATCTCGTCAATGCGGAGAAGACGGTCAAAGCGCGCCTTGGCAAGGTGTATGAGGTGTTTCCGCGCCTGAAAGAGCGCGCCAAGCAGCTTGCCGGCACCATGTCCGGCGGCGAGCAGGCGATGGTGTCGATCGGCCGCGGAATGATGACGGATCCCAAGCTTTTGATCATCGACGAGCCATCGTTGGGCCTGTCTCCGCTGTTCGTGCAGGAGAACTTCAACATCGTGCGCCGGCTCAACGAAACCGGCGTGACGGTTCTCCTGGTCGAGCAGAACGTCAACCAGACCCTCGCCATCGCCCATTACGGCTATGTGCTGTCGCAAGGCAGGATCATTGTCCAGGGCGACTCCGAGATGCTGGCAAAGAACGAGGAAGTCCAAAGCGCTTACTTCGGTGGAGCGCACTGATCAGAAAGAACGTCGCGCTAGCTGATGGCTGCCGCATCACAACGAAAAGTCAGACTATCATCTGAAAGGAAACGTCATGTCCTCAACCATTCATGAAAACGCCATCGTCGTCGATGGATTGATCATCTCGGACTTCGGGCGTCCGGTCTTCGAGGACATGCGCAAGGGCGGACTGACCGCCGCCAACTGCACCTGCTGCGTCTGGGAAGGCTTCGAAGCCACCATGCGCAATGTGGTCAAGTGGAAGCGCTGGTTCGCAGACAACGACGACATCCTCAAGCAAGTTTACACCACCGCTGACATCCTGAAGGCCAAAGAGGAAGGCAAGACCGGCATCATCCTGGGCTGGCAGAACGTCACCGGTATCGAGGATCAGATCGGCTATCTCGGCCTGTTCAAGGAGCTCGGCGTCGGTATCATCCAGATGGCCTATAACACGCAGAACCTGGTCGGCACCGGCTGCTACGAGTCCAAGGACGGTGGCCTGTCCGACTTCGGCCGCGAGGTCGTCGCCGAGATGAACCGCCTCGGCATCCTCTGCGACCTGTCGCATGTCGGATCGAAGACCAGCGAAGACGTCATCCTCGCCTCCAAGCAGCCGGTTGCCTATTCGCACTGCCTGCCAGCCGGCTTGAAGGAGCATCCGCGCAACAAGTCCGACGAGCAACTGCGCTTCATCGTCGATCACGGCGGCTTTGTGGGCGTCACCATGTTCCCGCCTTTCCTGAAGCGCGGTCCGGCATCGACTGTGGACGATTATGTCGAGGCAATAGAATACGTCATCGATATCTGCGGCGAGAACAGCGTCGGCATAGGCACCGACTTCACGCAGGGCTATGGCCAGGAATTCTTCGACTGGATCACCCATGACAAGGGGTATGGCCGCCGCCTCACCAATTTCGGCGACGTCATCAATCCCGAAGGCATCAAGACTATCGGCGAATGGCCGAATCTCACCGCCGCCATGGAGAAACGCGGCTGGAAGGCCTCACGCATCGAGGCCGTCATTGGCAAGAACTGGATCAATCTCCTGAAGACTGTCTGGGGGGCCTGAGATGGGTAAGCCGCAGGTTGACATCAATGTCGATGACCAGACCGGGCGTTGGTCGGTCGACGCGACCAATATGATCTTGGTGCCGCAGCATTTCTATATGAACAACCACTTCGCCATCGAGGCGGCGGTAGGAGCTGCGGAGCTGGAGCGCATTCTGCGGCCGGCCGGCCATCGCTCGGCCTATTACTGGTGCGAAAAGGAAGCCGAATTCCACGGCATGTCCGGCGTCGATGTGTTCCGCCACTATATGCGCCGCATCACGCAGCGCGGATGGGGCCAGTTTGACGTGCTCGACGTATCGCCGGAAGCAGGGACGGCGACAGTGCGCTTGCGTAATTCGGCAATGGTTGATGGCGAGCGCCGCAACAGTGGTCGCAAGGTGTGTTACATGTTTGCGTCCTGGCTCGAAGGCTCGCTCGAATATGTTGCCGCAAGTGCCGGTCGTGACGTCAGGTTGCGGGCGCAGGAGGTCTATTGCGAGGCTGAAGGCGTGTACGATCATTGTCTGTTCAAGGTCGAGCCGGCTTAATTTGAGCCGGCGAAATCCGTCTGCAACGGTATTGAGACGCGCCTAGCCTGGCTAGGGCAATCAGATCGGCTAAGCATTCAGAAAGTTGCAGTAGACGAGAGGCCTCCGGCAGCGGTGCCGCTGCCTCGTTAGGTGCTGCCGCATTTGGGTCGCCGTGAGTTATCGCGCGAATGATCGTGGGTCTGCGCCGCCAGGGGCGGCTTGCCGTATGAGTATTCCGCGTAGAACCATGATTGGAATCTAACATTTCATGGTGGGCCTCGTAGCGCGTCCACGCAACGACCGCGAGGGTTTCCGCCCTATGGGATTGTCCCGTCTCGGCGCAATCGGTCGATACAAGCGCATTCGATAGGCTTCTCCGAGATTGTCTTGGGAATCTCGTCGAGTACCTTCCGAGGCCGACCGTGTCCCGGCTAACCCGAGCCTTGGTGGACGCGAGTTACCTCGATTACGAACCCGTCAGTGGCAAATATCAGTTGCGTCCGCGCATTCTGACGCTGGTTTTTTCGCTACTGAGCAACATGAAAGTTCTGCCCGTTGCCCACGAACAGTTACAGCGGTTGGCGACCCGTTCGCATGGCCGGACGCGCCGAAGATGATCTATCTCGACCGCTGTCTGGGAGAGGTCATACCGTACTATTTCAGCGTCGGCTCGGCCATCGACATGGCAAGGACGGCGACACGCCCAAGCCTATCTCGCTTCGCTCTTGATGGTGGCAACAAATTCGGCGGTGGTCACGACCTCATGCGCCTACGTCGGCGCATGCACGGCTGCATGCATCGCTATAATTTCCGAAGCATAGCAGAGGGATGCAAGTCAGGCCGCGGGGAATCGTCCTTTCGACCTCCGGGCTGGAGGCATGATGGATGTAGTCGACCAGGCTTGTGTGCCGATCAGTGCCCGCATCAGCGTGGAAGTGGCACACGGGTCAGCGCGCGACTGCAGACGCTCAATCACAATGAACCGACAGAGCCCGATCCTCAAGAAAGCCCCCACGTTCATTGTGGGATATAGCAAGCGCCGCAAGCACTGTCCGGTTGTTGATTTCAAGCTTCTGATAGATGTGATGGAGATGCTGCTTGATGGTGCCATCAGCAATATTCAGCCGTCGCCCAATTTGCTTGTTCGACAACCCTTCAGAGACCAGGCGCATGATTTGACGCTCGCGCTCTGTCAGCACCGTCAGGACACTCTCCGCGATCGCGATATTCTTTTGCTCGGAAGATATAACGTGATTGACCGAGGGGAGCGGCAATAGCCTTTGGCCAGTCGCGATCTCCCGCAAGGATTGCACCAGGGTTTCGAGAGGCACATCCTTCAGGATGACACCGTAGGCGCCAGCCGCGGCCGATAAAGCCAGTTGGCGATCTTCAACCATGGCGCTGAAAAAGACGACCCGCGTTGAAAGCCCCTCGGAATTGGCGATGGTAATGATTTCCAGCCCGGTCAGGCCCGGCATTGCGATGTCGATAACGGCGATGTCCGGCGTTAAATTTCGGATCGCTTCGATACAGCTCATGCCATTGCTACAGCATGCGACAACCTTGAAGCCGTTTTGCGCTTCAAGCACGCTCGTCAAACCTTGCAGAACCACAGGATGGCGGTCTGCGATCACCACACTGGTGCAACGCATGGGCGGTCCTCAGCCTAGCCCCCCAAAAGTTAAACTCCACGCTACCCCCGATATTCCCTTCTTAACCTAATTTTCTGGAGGCTCAAATTCGTTACGCTACATCGCAACGCAACAACGAAAACGCGTCACAACTTTGGGTGGACGTGTCTTAAACTATCACTCAAGGATAGATGACCTATATGACGAAGCACGCACTCCCACTACGGAGTCTGCAGTGATTACCCCGTTTACTATTATGAACGACATCCCTCAGTACCGGCCCATCGCCTATAACTAAAGGTATATAGGGAGATCGAGAATTCGCATCTAACATTCATAAAATCGTCGCAAACGAGAAGGGAGGCTTCTTCAATTCGACGACGAAACGCTTCTACAAAGACATAGTTTCTTGCCGACTGAAAATATTCCAATGCCAAAATTTCTGCCGAAGAAGCGGGGCTTAACCGCCGACAGATCACCAAGAATGAGCTGAATTTCAATCGCTCCGTTTTTTTTAAATCAGTTTGCGTATGGTTGGGAGGGTCGCGATGCGGAGGCAACAATCTTTTTTTACAATTCTCGTTGGGAAAAATACTTTACTCAGAGAAGGTCTTGCCAGGATTTTACGCTCAGCAAATTTTCGTATCCTAGCCTCAGTATCAAGCGTGGATGATTTGCTCCCGGGTCAACCGCAAGCACACCAGCCTCTGCTTCTTATTGCTCACACCGGCGATGATTTTGACGCCGCGATTGAACAAATCGAACTTTTCAGGGACTATCATCCGGGCGGGCGCATTGCGATCGTCGCCGATCATTATCGAATGGACGAACTGGCTTCGGCGTTTCGGGCAGGTGCCAACGGCTACTTTGTCAACGTTATGACCTGCGATGTATTCATAAAATCCATCGAACTGATAATGATGGGTGAAACGATTTTTCCTCCGGAATTTCTATCATCTGTTCTTGCTCCCGAAGGCAGTCACTCAGGCGAGACGGGGTCGCGCGACCAAAACAAGACGCAGGCGATTCTTATCGCGACAGAAGATATGACCACGCCGCAGCTGTCTCCGCGGGAAAAATCAATTTTGCACTGCCTGATTGAAGGCGCCTCCAACAAAAGCATCGCGCGAACGATCCATATCGCCGAGGCAACTGTAAAAGTCCACGTCAAGGCGATCCTTCGCAAGCTCCGAGTCCAGAATCGGACACAGGCCGCGATTTGGGGGATGAACAACGGATCGCTGGCCGAGCCAGCGAACAGCAACTCCCCGCCTTTAGCTGGCGATTCGAAAGGTCGGCTTTCAAATCCCGTTGCGATGATCTCTGAGATCAAGAAAAACGAGACGCCAGTGCCACTGGGTGTGAGCAACCACGAGCCAAATCATATTGAGGTCTCGCGCATCGACGGTCTGATCCGTAAGGGCATCAACGGAAAGATCTGCGGCACGGCACGAATCGGCAAATAGTCAGCGATTGTTGGCGTAGGCGAGCGCTCGATGGTTGTCGGACGGTAGCGCTCTCGCCGGTGAACGATCGGCATAGGTGCGTGGGGCACTGACGATCGCGCGTGCTGTCGTGATGCGATTCCATAAATTATTCCACCGATCTTCGGCGACGGTTAGTGCAATGTCGCTTGCGCGCGTGACGAATGCCGGGCGTCAGTTTCTAACAGGCTTGCTGAAAAGTCGGCTCGTTGCGGCCGTCGTCGTCCTTCCAATCGCAGAGATGTCAATCGCGCCTCGCGATATCACACGCCAGCGATGCAGCCGAAGTCAGGTCCGGTCTATCCCATCCCATCATGCGCTATTGCTAACTGCGGCATTGCCGCTGCAGTACGTGTGCTCGCGTGCAATCCAACTATCCTTCCGACATCTCATGCAAACGCACGAAGACGTGTGGATAGTCAGCGTCTAGTTTTCTCGTCAATGCCATTGCGGTTCGGCCATCAGCGCTAGGTCGGGCCGTCGCGTTGATATGATGAGCGATTGCGCGCTCGAGCAACAGAGGAGGATAATATGAAGGCTGTCATCCAATGCGGCGGAAAGGGAATGCGCTTGCGTCCGCATACATCCATCTTGCCGAAACCGCTTATGCCGATCGGATCGCGGCCCGTACTCGAACTCCTGCTCAAATGGCTTAGACGAAACGGGATCAGAGAAGTCTTCATCACGACTGGATATCTGGGCCACCTTATTCGCAGCGTTTGCGGCGACGGCAATCAGTGGAACATGCAGATCGTTTACACGCAGGAAGTGGAGCCGCTTGGAACGATCGGCCCGCTGTCACTTCTGCGAGAACAACTCGACACGCCGTTTCTGGTCCTCAACGGCGATGTGCTCACGGACCTGAACCTCAGTCAGTTCGTGAGCTGTCATCGACGACACCAAGGTCCCCTCACCATCGCCACCGCCACACGTCCTACCAAGATGGACTTTGGCGTGATCGACGAGACGGGCGGTTGCGTCACCGGATTCCGCGAGAAGCCTGAACTGTCGCATCTCGTGAGCATGGGCATCTATTGCATGGATCCCTCAGTACTGGATCGCATTCCGTCAGGTGTTCCATTCGGCTTCGATGATCTGATGGCCCAGATGCTCGAAGAGGAAATACCCGTGAACGTATTCAAGCACTACGGCATGTGGCTCGATATCGGGCGGGTGGACGACTTCCTCAAGGCTCAGGACATTGCATGGGACGAGCAATCGCCCCCGGCATTCGTGGCAACCGTCGCGGCCTGACGAAGACGCTGCATGTCACGGCTGCTGCTCGTGCAATCTCAAACGTATCGCTGAATCCGGGATTGGAGATGAACACATGCTATTGGTATCAGAGCCAGTCCTGGGTCCGGACGAGCAAACAGCCCTAGCCTCTGTCATCGAGAGCGGCTGGGTCACGATGGGAGACCGGGTCCGGGAGTTCGAACAAGCGTTCGCCCATCTTCATGAGGCCGAGGATTCGATCGCCGTCGGCTCGTGCACGGCAGCCCTTCACCTCATCCTGCACGCGCTTGGCATTGGACCGGGCGACGAAGTTCTCGTTCCATCGCTGACCTTCGTCGCCACGGCCAATAGCGTTCTCTATGTGGGAGCGCGCCCCGTCTTCGTCGATATCGATTCAGCCGAAATTCCGTTGATGTCGCTGGATGATGCTGAAGCCAAATGCACATCGAGAACCAAAGCAATTATTCTCGTCCATTTCGCCGGCTACCTCGCACATCGCGACACCTGGCAGTCCTTCGCTCGTCGCAAGGGCCTGCTCCTGATCGAGGATGCAGCTCATGCGCCCGGACTGCCCGCAGTGGGGACCTTTGGCGAGGCGGCAGCATTCAGCTTCTACGGCAACAAGAACATGACGACCGCCGAGGGGGGCGCCATTATCGCCCGCAGTCGCGCTTTGAGGGAAACCATCAGGCGAGCACGGTCTCATGGCATGACAAGCAGTACGCGACAGCGCCTCACCAGTCGTCGTCCCGATTACGATGTCACGATCCTCGGATTCAACTATCGTATGGACGATTTGCGCGCTGCCGTTGGCCTTGCCCAACTCAAGAAACTTCCGGAATGGAATGACACCAGGCGACGCCTGTCACTGTGCTATCGTCAGTTGATGGCGGAGCATTGCCCAGCGGTGATGATACCCTTCGCGAATCCATGGCCATCGGCGCATCATCTGATGCCAGTCGTCCTGCCGACGGCAACCGATCGGCAGCCCGTGATCGATCGGCTACGCAAGCGTGGCATACAGACTACCATTCACTATCCCGCCGTCCACCACCTGACATTCTACAGAGAACTCTATCCCGATACATTCTTGCCGCGCACCGAGGAATTTGCCCAACGGGAGCTCACGCTGCCGCTGCACCCCCGGATGAACCCGGCTGACGTGGAACAGGTAGTGAATTCCCTTGCGGCCGCACTTGGCACGGAGTTTCCATTAGGGGCAATCGCGTAGCCATGCGCGGGACAGCGAACCAGCTCCTGGCGTCAACTCCTGTTACGCAGGTGGGCTTGCGGCGCGCCCTTGATATTCTGTTTGCCGGTGCTGCGACAGTCGCTCTCGCTCCTCTCTTCCTGATCGTAGCACTTGCTATCTGGATCGAAGGAGGAAGGCCGATTTTGTTCTCGCAACTTCGTCTCGGGCAAAATGGACGACCATTCCGCATGTACAAATTTCGCAAGTTCAGGCCGGATTGCGACCGGCATGGATGTCCGCTCACAATGGAGGGAGACGGCCGCCTGACTAGGATTGGCCGCATCCTTGCCGCGAGCAAGCTGGACGAGTTACCGCAACTATGGAACGTTTTGCGCGGCGACATGGCGCTCGTGGGACCGCGGCCTGAATCGCTCGCATTCTTCGATTGCTTTCACGGTGGGTTCGAGAAGCTTCTCGACCACAAGCCCGGTCTTGTTGGTCCGTGCCAGGTCATGTTTCGACATGAAAGCAAGCTGTATCCCGCTGACGTTGCGGCTGTGGATTTCTATCGACAAGTTCTGTTCCCGACCAAGGCGAAAATCGATCTCGCCTATTTCCCGCGCCGAACACTGGCTTCTGATCTCGGCTGGATTGTTCGTGCGGCCTGGGCAATCGCGGTGGGATCGTGGACCGAATGCACGCCGAAGAATCAACCGAAAGACTCTGAACAACAAACCGGACATTGACGGCCATGAATTACCTTGGTGCCAGAATTCTCGTCACGGGAGCCGACGGTTTCATTGGTTCGCACCTGACTGAAGCGCTTGTTTCGGCAGGAGCCAACGTTACCGCTCTTGCCCAGTACAATTCCTTCGATAGCCATGGTTGGCTGGACGATCTGCCGGATTCGACTCGAAAGAAAGTCAATCTCGTTCGCGGCGACATCCGCGATGCGGCTTTCGTTGGTCGCCTCGTACCCGGCCACGAAATCGTCTTTCATCTCGCGGCACTGATCGCGATCCCCTATTCCTACGTCGCTGCGCAATCCTACGTCGAAACGAACGTGCTCGGCACCTTGAATGTGCTCGAAGCCGCGCGGCAGTACGGCACCGAGCGGGTCATTCACACGTCGACCAGCGAGGTCTATGGCACGGCCATAACAATGCCGATCGATGAAACTCATCCGCTGCAGGGACAATCGCCGTATTCAGCTTCTAAAATAGCCGCGGACATGATGGCAGGGGCCTTTGCGAAGTCGTTCGGCGTACCGGTCGTCGTCCTCAGACCATTCAATACGTTTGGGCCACGACAGAGCGAAAGGGCGATCATCGCCGCCATTATACGGCAAGCGCTCGATCCCTCTTGCCCCGCGATCATGATCGGGGACGCAACGACCGTGCGCGACCTTACATTCGTTGCAGATACGGCAGCCGCGTTCATGGCTGCCGGGCTGGCCGAGGGCATCGAATACGGCCAACCATATAACGCAGGTAGTCAGCGGGCGATCATGATCCGCGACCTGATTGACGTCATCGTCGACCTTACTTCCAGCGACAAGCCTGTGCTTCAGGATGAAAAGCGTCTGCGACCGACAAATTCGGAAGTGCGAGCGTTGCTCGCTGATTGCACCCGCTTCGTCCATGCAACGGGATGGTCACCGCAGGTCACGCTGCGGGAAGGGCTGGAACGGACAGTTGACTGGTGGCGTCATCGCCTTTCGGGAAAGCAAGTCCGGCGGCAGAGGGATTTCATCACATGATGGCCCCGCTGGGTTACGCCCGAGCTCTCCTGTGCTGTGGCGCCCTTGTCTTGCTCGCATCCTCGAGACCCGCCTCAACGGAATCGCTCGCAAACGCCCAATTCCTCCCGGCGCCCGCCATGGATTTGCCTGGCTATCTCGCGCCAGCCGCCGACGCGTCCCTCGGGACGACCTTTGTACGTGTGACCACGCCTGAAAGTCCGATGGGAAACGGCATGGTTTGCAAGCGTTCCTATTGCACCCATCGCTATTCGAGCGCGCAGGCGTGGAACGCCGACCAGAGCCTGCTTTTGATTGTCAACGGCTGCAATGGCCTGTGCTTTCTTGATGGGCACGCCTATGCCCCACTGTTCCGGCGACAGCGCGGGGGTGAATGCGAATGGCATCCACAAGATCCAGAGCTCATGATTTGTGTCGCCGGGCGTCGCATTTCGCTATGGGCGCCGCGAAGCAACGCCGAAGATGTAATTCTTGAGACTGAAGCATATCGCGAGCTTCAATTCGGCCCCTACAAGGGCAATCCCTCATGGGACGGCAACCGTATCGTGGTGCGCGCCATCAGCCAGCAGGGCACGCTTGTCGCATTTGCGATGGATCTTTCGGATCGCCGGAAATTTCCCGACATTGAGCTGGCGCGAATTCCCGGCAAAAACAGTTATTGCGGAATTTCGCCGCTGGGCAAGTACATATTCTGCCAGCAATCTCTCATTGACTTCACAGATCAAGCATTTGTCTTCAGCATTGAGGGCGATCTCCTGCAGAGCTGGACCGAGCATCACCGGCCCGGCCACGGCGACATGACCGTCGATAACGATGGCTATGAAGTTTATGTAGGTATCAGCAAGTCGGCGCCCGACAAGTATCAGGTCATCAAACGGAGACTCCAGGACGGACAGGTCACGGCGCTCGCTCCCTATGGAGAAGCTCAGCATGCATCGATGCGAGCGATACGCCGTCCCGGCTGGGTCTTCATGAGTTATGCCGGCGCCGCGCTCGCTCCCGCCGGCGGTAAGAAAGTGGCCCCGTTCGCTCAGGAAGTTATTGCACTTAAAATCGATGGCAGTGGCGAATTTCGACGTATCGCGCATACGCGCAATGCTCCGTATGACTATTGGAGCGAAACGCACGGCTCACCTTCTCCTGATGGATCGCAAGTCATCTGGTCGAGCAACTGGGGGCAACGAGGCGGGCCGGTGTTTGATTTTGTTTCCCGCATCGACTGGGCTGATCGAGACAGCGGAAACGACTTAGCGCAAGGAGATCGTCATGAAGGGCAACAGGCGCAGTAAGACTTTCAGCTATGTCCCCATTAGCGTCTGGGCAGGGATCATTGTCTTGGCAGGCAGCGACGGTTGCCTTGGAGCTCAATACAGCCTCGCGCCCGGCGATACTGTCGAGGTATCGGTCGGTGGAGCGCCTGAACAGCGCAATAGAGCTCAGATCCAGATTGACGGCACCATTGCTCTTCCCGGGGTCGGTACGGTGCCGGTTGCTGGTCTGACCCCGTCGGAACTTCAGACCCGCATGGAGACGCTGCTGCAGTCCAGGATTCTGCGTCAGCGCTCACCGGATGGGCGCGAGCAGGCGCTCGTCATCAAGCCTGGGGACGTGATCACGAGCGTCGTGGAATATCGACCGATCTACGTCACTGGCGATGTTCTCACGCCCGGACAGTTGGTGTATCGCGCGTCCATGACTGTACGCCAAGCCGTTGCGGTCGCCGGTGGCTTTAGCCTGTTGCGTTCTCGCGGTCAGATCGGTGCCATCGATCCGGCGGATCTGTTGCGCGATTACCAATCCTTGTCGACCGAGTACATCAAAGAGTATATCCACGTGATCCGCACCAATGCGGAACTCCAGGGAAATGATAGCTTCGATCAGAAGATACCCAGCGAAGTATCTTTGCCGGCCTCCGTCATCGAGTCGATCATGCAATCCGAGGCGGCGTCGCTAAAGACCGCGCAAATCGACTATCGCAAGGAACGAAGCTTTCTGGAGGATGCAGTCAGACAATCGGATGCCCAGCTCGTAACCCTCAGGAAGCAGCAGGACGGTGAGGAAAAGGGTGTTCAGGCCGATGAGGATGAGCTGGATCGGGTAGCCAAGTTGTTTGGCGCAGGATCATTGCCAAGCCCCCGTGTTACGGAAAGCCGACGCGCTCTTCTGTTGTCGTCGACAAGGCGTCTTCAGACGACGGTCGAAGTCATGCGGCTGCAACGTCAGCGCGACGAGTTCTTGCGCCAGATCGAGCGGGTCGCCAATCAGCGAACCATCAATCTGTTGCGCGAGTTGAAGGATTCAACCGTTCGCATGGCGGACTTACGGGTTAAATTGCAGGCGTTGAGTCAAAAATTGCAGCCTGTCGGTGGTGTGGGAGCACTACCTGTCGGAACCAGCGATCTCCGAGCAGAGGTAACGATCGCGCGAAAGGTCGGCCAGCAGTGGAACAGGATCGTTGCATCAGTTGATTTCGATGTAGAGCCGGGAGATGTGGTCGAAGTTTCGCTGCGCCCTTCGGGAGTAGCCAGCGCATCCAATTGAGCCATTGGCACAAGCGGGGGTACCCACAAAGGATACCGCGTTAACGACCTCTGGCCGGATGCCTGCACAAAACTGCGCGCTGAGGCGCGCATCGCTTTTCCAGCCGACATTTCCTCCATGTCATTCAGACCACTAGAGGCCCCACGAACAGTAGACCGCCTCAGCCAAATGTGCAGTCGGGTTACCCCAATTTGAACATTTACATGGCTCGTCGAAATTGGAATGCTTTGCCTCCGATCAAGCCTTGTCATTCGATCGAAGTAGTAGGCGAAGGGAATGACGAAATGTTGAATTTGAACCAGAGTGCCACATTGCCCGGCGCAATTGCATCGCTTCATCCCTGCAGGGAATCCATCTTCAACATTTCGAATCGCGCTCCCGCTATCCGGCCAGACGCTGATCCAGGCAAGAAGCCCGACCTTGGCGAACAGCGTGACGTCCTACACGCAGTTCTGGCGCGTATTGGCTGCGGGCAAGTTCTACTCAAACGTGGCTGCGTGCTTGACGTGAGCGCAATCGGACGTGCGATATTGGAACGCGAAGGCAACCTCACCACCAGCCCTGAAACACTCTACGGCGCCGTCAAGCAGCTGGTGAACCGCGCGGGGGCCCAAATTCCTGTTGGCTCGACATCATGGCTCGCGACTTCCTTCAAGGAGGGCGTCACCAGCCTTGTAAGCCAGATGGTCAATGTTTGGACGGATGAAACCAGCACCATCATTCTGCTCGATCTCGACGCTCATCCAGAGCCGACGCCCCAGGCGCTCCGGTGTTTGTTCGGCTTCACAGCCGCGGAAACCCAGCTTGCAGTCGAATTGGCGCGCGGCCATAACTTACTTGATATTGCTCGCGCCCGACGGCTGAGCCGGACGACGATCCGCTCACATCTGGCCTCCCTGTTCGTCAAGACACAGACACGGCGGCAGGCGGAGCTGGTTGCATTACTCGGGCGTGTCGCCGTCCTGCCTTCTCCCGGTAATTGAGTCTGACGATAGGCAACCCAGGCGAGCCTCCTTGTTCATTCGGGCATAAACACAGCGGCAAGTGAAACGGCTCGCCGAGCGGCCCGCTTTGCTCCGACGTTTGAACTGAGTCCGGATCTGACGACGCGACGCTTCAGCTTGCGTACATCATGCCAAACGCGCTTCGGAGTAATCCTCGTGGTGTCGATGTCTCAATTCTTCAGGATCGCCGAATATTTCCGACGCAGCCGTCATTCGAACGAATGAAGACACTTTGTGATCGCCTCGTAAGCTCACATCGTCCGCTCATACGCGAGGACATCGAAATTCATCTGTAGCCGATTCTCCGGATCGACTGAGCTGCATTCCGATTGCGACCGAAAGGATTAGCATGACGTTGCATGTGCTTTGTGTGGGAGGCGAGGATCATGCCCTGCGGATCCCATTTCTGGCAGCTTTGCGCAGTCGTGGCTTTCGGGTGAGCGCTGCCGGTACTGGCGCTGCACTCCCGTTCTCAAATAGCGGCATCGAGTATCATCGCTATGACTTCAATAGATTCGGCGCACGGGTTGCTGACCGCCTAGCTGTCGGCCAACTCTCTCAGCTTGTGCGTGGCATTCGACCGGACGTTGTTCAAACGTTCGATACCAAACCAAATCTGCTTGCCCCTCTTGCGGTGAGAGGCGCAATCCCCATTGTGCGCACCATCAACGGAATGGGTTGGGTATTCTCCTCGGCGCAGCTGAAAGCTCTTGCATTCAGGCCAGCCTACCTGGCGCTGCAGCGGTTGGCTGCCTGCTGGACCTCGGCAACGGTATTTCAAAACAAGGAGGATGGCGACTTTTTCCGCCGCTATCGTCTGCTTGGCAACAGCCCCGCTGTACTGATCGGAAGTTCGGGAATCGATATCGACGCTTTCGACACAGCGCGGGCTCAGGCGCCGTCCACCGCACAACTTCGTACAGAACTCGGACTCGGTGACGACGAAGTCGTCATGACTGTGAGCCGACTGACCGTACAAAAGGGCATACCCACGCTTCTGGATGCGGCGGCGATTGTCCGCGAAGCGCGACCTGGCGTTCGTTTCTTGCTTGTCGGTCCAAGGGAGAGCGAAGGTCCTTTTGCCGTGGATCAGGCTTTGATTGATCGATATGCGCCACACGTAATCGCTCTCGGTGCGCGATCCGACGTTCCTGCGCTTCTCGGAATCGCGAATGTCTTTGCCTTCCCGACGGAGTATCGCGAAGGAATTCCCCGTGTTCTGCTGGAAGCAGGATTGGCGGGTGTGCCTATTGTCGCCACGCGTATGCCAGGCTGCGGCGATGTTGTGGTGGAGAACTGCAATGGCCATCTGGTGCCGCCCCGGGACCCGCGTGCGCTCGCTGCAGCCATTCTCGATCTTCTCCAGGATCCTGCCCGCGCAAAGAGCATGGGACAGCGCTCGATCGCACTCGTGCGCCGTGAATTCGACCTGAACGTCGTGGCTGACCGCTACGCCGATCTTTACAGGAAGCTGATTCTCACCGGGAGGCGAAGCGAAGATCCGGCTGTTTTATCTCGCGACATCCATGAAGATCGAAGGGTTAGCCAGCACGGCGGGAAATCACCATGATCGCCAATGCGCTTCTCTCTTTTGGCATCGTACTTACGACAGCTTCACAGCTGCGCCTGCCCGGAATTCCGCTGGGTGTTGGCGAAGTCTGTCTCGTCCTGTGGCTTGCCTTCGTCTCATTGCGGGTCGTCGTTACTGGCCAGTTTTACAACGCGACAGCTTTGCTCCGAATCGGTGCTTTTTGGGCCTGTCTTGCACTCGCCCTGAGCGTGGGGACATGCGTGGCCTATCTGAGCCAGGAGCTGGACCTTCCTTCGATGTTGCATGACACCTTCGCGTATTTGTTAGTGGCAACTTTGACCTGCCTCATCGTCGCAACGATGGAAGCCAACGTTGCCCTACGCCAAACCCAATGGTTCCTGATCGCTTTCTGGAACATCGCACTGGTCCTTCAGATCGCTGCGGGCTGGTCCATCATCAGCCTGCCGTCGGTCGATCCATGGTACTGGGATCGATTTCGAGGCTGGGCGGAGAATCCCAATCAGATCGCTCTCTATTGCGCCGTTTTGACGCCGCTGTCTCTCAGCCTTGCCCTATCGGCTAAAGGGTTTGGCCGCATAGCGGGATCATTCAGTTGCCTGCTAACCTTCGCCGTCGGGCGCCTGACCAAAAGCGATACATTTCTTGTTGCGATGGTGATTGCCACCGCGATCTTTTCTGTGCTGCGTTTGCGCAGTTGGCTGACCTCGCCACAGCACAGGCTAAATTTCCGGTCGGTGGTCGCGGTTCTGGTCATCGCCGCCGCCGTCCCTCTGGCGCTCGCATTAGCACCGTATGCCGTTGCGACCGCCGATGAGTTTGAAGGTCTGGCAATCAGTTTGGCCAAGGACCGTGGCGGCGAGGCAACGAAGCGCACCGCGTCCCTGCGACTGCAACTCTGGGAAGATGCGCTCCATCGAGGGCTGGAAACCGGATCGCTGGGGCTGGGGCCAGGCCCACATCTTGAGAAGCCGAACGTTGCCAACAACAAGTTGCTTCCAACTCCTTTCGAAGCCCACAGCACACTGCTTGACATGTTTACGCAAGGTGGGCTGCTCGGCGTGATCGCCGTTTGCGGCCTCTTCGCAGGCACGTTCATGCTCATGTTCCGCGCAAAGCTCGATGCCCTGGCAGCATTGTTCGTTGCGCTGGCCATTTTCAGCATCAGCCATTTCATCTTGCGTCATCCCATCGTGTGGTTCGCGTTTGCTCTCAGCCTGATCCTCGGATCGGCGCCCACCCCGTCGCCGCACACGCGTATCGGAAGCTAGATCATGTGTGGAATCGCCGGAATTCTTCAGATGCCACAAGCTTCCGGATCCGCCGATCTGGATGCGATCGGCCGAATGACGAATCGTTTGCACCATCGCGGACCCGATGCCCACGGTTCGTGGTGCGATCGTGACGCCGGGATTGCATTCGGGCATCGCCGGCTCTCCATCGTCGACCTCACTGACGCGGGGCGACAACCGATGCTTTCCGAGAGCGGCCGATTCGTCATCACATTCAATGGTGAGATCTACAATTATCCGTCGTTGCGACAGGAGCTTCAACGCCTCGGCCAGAACTTCATCGGCAGCAGCGATACCGAGGTCTTGCTCGCGATGATTGAGAGACGGGGATTTGAGGCAGCCCTGGCGCGCTGCAACGGCATGTTCGCAATCGGCCTCTGGGATCGTCAGACCCGCACTCTCCATCTGGCCCGCGATCGAATGGGAAAGAAGCCCCTGTACGTCGCCAGAACGCGAAACGCCGCTGTCTTTGCTTCAGAATTAAAGGCGATCAATGCGTTCCCCGATTTCCATCCGGAGATCAATCCGTGCGGGGTCGCTGAGTTTCTCGCCCGCGGCTGGCTACCGGATGAACATTGTATATGGAAAGATGTCTTCAAACTTCCGCCCGGCAACATTCTATCTTTCGGCGCCGATGAACTTCTGGCATCTCGGGATGCTGCAGCGCTTCGGGCAAAGGCGCGCACTTGGTGGTCGCTGGCCGACATCGCAAAGCACGGCCGAAAAAACCCCGTTTCCGCGGACGATGGCGAGCTCGTGTCGCATCTTGATGGCCTGCTTCGCGACGCCGTCAGTAAGCGCATGGTTGCCGACGTGCCAATCGGGCTGTTCCTGTCCGGTGGCATCGACAGTTCAACTGTCGTCGCCCTGATGCAATCCCAATCCACCCGGCCGGTCCGCACGTTCACTATCGGTTTCGGTGAGCCCGCCTTCGACGAAGCGGCCAGTGCCGCGGCCGTGGCTCGTCACCTCGGCACGGACCACACGGAGCTACGTCTCACTCCTTCGGAGGCCATGGATGTCATTCCCGAACTGCCCCGTATTTGGGACGAGCCGTTCGCCGACGAATCGCAGATTCCGACACTGCTGCTATCTCGCCTCGCCCGCCGGGATGTAACTGTTGTCCTTTCCGGTGACGGCGGAGACGAATGTTTTGCTGGATATTCCAGGCATCTTTTGACCGCCCGTCTGGCTCCCCTCCTTAACTCCAATCGAGCACTTCGGCGAACGGCGGCAATGGGTGTGTCATTGCTCGCCCGCGGTTTGCGGGAGGACATCGCCGACGCCCTGCCTCTTCCAGGCCGCCTGCGACGGATGATCGGAAGCGACCGGATTAACCGCCTTGCGCAACTGTTTGCAGGCAATGACGCCGGCGACATGTACCGGAAAGTCATGCGGCTTTCTGAGCTGCAATTAACCCCGGAGCAGGTCACCGATTCGGCTAAGGTGCCGCCGCTGAACGATCTTCTATCCGACTTCATTGTGCGGGACATGATCGGTTATCTCCCCGGCGACATTCTAGTGAAGCTCGATCGGGCCAGCATGGCGACAGGCCTGGAAGCGCGCTGTCCAATTCTCGACCATCGCGTCGTGGAATTCTCATGGCGGCTGCCGAACACGGCCAAGGTGCGCGATGGACAGGGCAAGTGGATCTTGCGGCAGGTTCTCAGCCGTTACTTGCCACGCCACTTGATAGATAGACCCAAGCAGGGATTCGACGTGCCTGTTGGCGCCTGGTTGAAAGGCCCCTTGCGCTCATGGGCTGCAGACCTGCTCTCCGAATCACGCCTTAACCACCAGAATTTGCTGGATGTACAACGAGTCCAGAGCTGCTGGCAGGATCATCTGAGTGGCAATCGCGATCACTCGCGAATGCTATGGGCCGTCCTGATGTTGCAATCATGGCTGGGAACGGTGGTTGAACAGAGTACGTCCCGATCGATAGATACCCTCGAGCCCGCACAGTAGAGGAGCGAGCTATGGAAGCGTTAGTAGGAAGACGCATTCGACCGCTGCAGGCTCTTTCGCCGGATATGGCAGAGGACGAATTTGGGCGGCGCCTGACGGAGCAATCCCTGGCTTCAAATGACGGTCTCCAGTCTTTGCACCGGGTGTTGGATAGCGTGCGGAAGTACAAGCGGCTTGTCGTCAGGACGATTGTCATCGGCGCCTTGCTGGCTGGAGTAGCCGGTCTTCTTATGTCTCCTTCTTATCTGGCGACGGCACAACTTGCTGTTGACGTCCGACAGTCCGGCGCAGTCGATGCCTTGAATGCCGGTGGCGCGTCCGCAGCACCTACACCGGCAGCCGAGGAATCCACCATCGACACACATGTCACGGTGCTGCTTTCCGACGCCTATCTGCGGAGACTTCTCCCAACGCTCCGCGCTCTCGAGGATGCGAGGCACGGTGCTGAAGCGGGGTCACTAACGTGGATGCAAAGCTTGCGCACGTTCTTTCGTCGTACATGGTCAGCAACCAAGGAGCTGTTACTTGGCAAGAACCACGAGCCCGATGACGGGTCGGCTCTCGCTGCGCTAAAGCGCAGCCTGAAGGTTGGCCAGGAGCGGCGATCCAGAATCATCGCCGTTACTTCTACGGCCTCCAATCCGCAACGAGCGGCGGAAATCGCTAATACGGTGGCACAATCGTATGTCGATGAGGTCGCGCGTCAGAAGCAAAGCGATGTGGAGTATGCTTTGAGCTCCCTCGCGACACAATCATCCAAAGTTCAGCGCGACCTTGCAAAGGCGGAGGAGGAACTAAAAGCTTCCCGTCTTGGCCAGCCCTCGCCCTCCCGGAGCGCCGCGCTGGAGTGGCAGGTCACCACGCTGGCGCAACAGTTTGAAACGCTCCTGCGGCGACGGCAGGAGCTAACCGCAAAAGGCCTCACCGCGCAATCAGATGTCAGTATTCTCGCCACGGCCACGCCGCCAGAACGGCCGACATCACTACACCCGTTACTTATGATTCCTCCTGCAGCGATTATCTTTGCTCTGCTGGCTTGTGTTCTCGCAGTCGTATTGAATCACTTCGATCGGACCCTGCACACGGAAGCCGACGCCGCTGAAGCTCTGCGTATTCCATGCGCCGGACTGATACCTTCGATTCCACTGGAGCCAGGCAAGCAGCCGCATTATGTTTTGGAGGAGCCTGCGAGCCACTATGCCAGAGCAATCCGCTCCATTCTGGTATCCATACTGGCCTCCGACCCGGCAACCCCACGATCGCAGCGTGTTGTCCTCGTCAGCTCCAGCATCGGTGGGGAAGGCAAGACCACACTTGCATGGAGCCTTGGTCTTTACGCTGCCCGGCTCGGGTGGCGCACTCTACTCCTTGACTTTGGCCAATTCACTCGTCGACCGGGTGGCGAGAGCGCCAACTTACTCAGTGTACTGGCGTATGGTCGTCCACTTGCAGACGCGATCGAACATATCCATGAGTCCGGAATTGACTACCTGCCCGCCACATCGTTTGGGGGACATCGGCTTCGGATTCTCGCCGACCCCAAGATTCCTTCGTTGCTTCGACAACTGAGCGACACCTATGATTTCGTGATCATCGACGGGCCCTCGCTGCTGGAAGCCCCGGAAGCAAGACTTCTGGCGAGTTGGGCTGACCATGTTTTGCTCGCCATTCACTCTGGAAGCACCGATCGTGAGGCGGCGCAGACCGCGCTGCATCAACTTGTTCGGACGGAGCATCTCAACCCCGCCCAGAACACGAGATTCTCGTCGGTCTTAACTCGCGTCGAACCGCCACAGCAGGACCAGTTCGGTGAGCGCGCTCAGCAACTGTTCAAGAGGACTTGGGGCGTAGTCCGTCAGCGGTCGAAGAGAGCAATCACTTGGAGAACGTGGGGCGGAGAAGCAATCGAACTGAAGCGCTCCGGATCACCCAAACTGAACCCCCGCAATTGGTTAAGAAGCGATTGAGGGCAGCATGATTATCGAGACTTTCGGTCCACCAGGCGCTGGCAAAACAACCTTTAGTGAGGCACTCGCTCAACGCCTGCGTGACCGTGGGTATGAAGTCGACCTCGTACTTACGTTGCCGCATCTATCCAATCATCTTCTAAACTTTGGTGGATTTCTTCCAGCGCTGCAGCGCGTCACTCTTGCGATCTTCGCCACCATCGCAATCTTGTGCCGTCCTGTCGCAAATGCCCGAGGGCTGCGTCTGGCGAAGGATTTGCTCCGACTGATGCCACCCAGCAATCCCGTCTGGTGGATCAGGCTTAGCCAATACGTCGTCCGGTTTTCCTGCATATGGAGAGATTCGCACAAGCCCGATCGCATCGTCTTGTTCGACCAGGGCTTTGTGCAGATCGTTTGCACCTTGGCTCTGTTTAGCCGAGCAGACGAGAAGACGATCGCTCATGCAATCGGTATGAGGACGCGATCAGATCTGCTGATCCGCTTTGATGCTCCGGCGGAATTGTTGGAGCAGCGCCTCCATGAGCGAGTACGCCAGAAAACGTACATGGAGAAATGGTTCGAACCCGATGTAGGTACCTTTCTCAAGGCAAAGCCGATTACTGACTACGTTGGCTCGCTGCTCGCGGCCGAGCATCAACAGATGATCTGCATCAACTCGCTCGATCCCGGCCTGATGTCCAAGGCTCTCGATCGTATCGAAGAGGAAGTCTCCAGCAAGTTCAGGCCCGACGGAGCGGTCGGTTTGTCACCTGGGGCAGGGGACGACAGCTTTGAGCGCTGTGCGGAGAAGTTCACGCCACCTTTGCCGGCGCCCGAGACGATCGGAACTTTCACAGCTCAGGCTCAACCCGAGCTGGCTCGGCGCATGGCCAGCGCAAGCCTGTGGGCATTCGTTATCTATGTTGGCGGCGCCGGGCTGACGTGCGTAGCTCAACTTGTCATTGCCCGTACGATAGGAGCGACGAGTTACGGCATCTACTCATACGTCCTGGCCTGGACGACCCTTCTCTCCTACATCGCGGGACTCGGGTTCAACACGGTTCTGCTGCGATATGTGCCGGCCTATAGCGCGACCGGAAAGTGGCCATTGGCGCGCGGAGTCATTCAATTTGCATTCGGACGATCATTGTTGGTTGGGATGTTGATTGCGATCTGCGGAGTCGCCATCGCACTATTCCTGTCGGAGACGCTTCATCGGGAGCTGACTGTCAGTCTGGCGGTTGGCATGGCGACCGTCCCATTGGTAGCGCTTTACGTTCTCGGTTCTGCCACGGTACGCGCGCTGGGTGGCGTCATTTCGGCAATTGCGCCCGAACGCTTCGTTCGGGACGGCCTTATGGTTGTGCTGCTTCTGCTTGCCGTGGCACTCAACGTCACGCCAATCGATGCGACAACGGTTTTGATCGCTTTGATGGCAAGCTCTGCCGTCACAGCGGCCATCGTTGGACTGAGCATGCGGAAGCTTTGGCCGCCACAACTACGCTCGGCGGTGCCGGCTTATGCGCCCCGCGATTGGTGGCATCTTGCCTGTCCTGTCATGATCTTGATTGGAGTTGAGGTTCTCATGAGCCGCGCCGGCGTGATTATCCTCGGCTGGACCGGCGATGCCCACGAGGCCGGCATCTTCGCACTGGGGTTGAATTTAGCTCTTTTTCTTGTTCTCCCGCGTATGGCAGTAGGGACGTTCTTTTCGCCAAACGTCTCGAAGCTTCACGCTCATCGGAATGAGGCAGCGCTTCAGAGTCTGTTTGCCCGAGCAACTGTCCTGTCGCTGGCTGGAACAGTCGTGCTGGCACTTCCACTTTTGTTGCTGACGGTACCGCTACTCCGCTTTTTCGGCGAGGAATTCGTTGCAACAGCTCCGGTCGCCCAAATTCTCGTCGTCGGACAGATCTTTGCTGCTGCTACTGGTCCGCAGCAAAATCTTCTGACCATGACAGGGCATGAGCGGGCAGCAGCCGCAATCACGGCGATCGGAGCCGTCATGAACGTCGTCGCCTGTGCGATCGGCATTGCTTTCTTTGGCGTGATGGGTGCCGCCGTTGCGACGGCCGTGACGAATGTGGCCTGGAACACGGCAATGGCGATCTACATCTACAAACGCGTGAACATGACGGCCGGTCTGCTCTTTGCCTTTGTGGAGTTTCGTCGGCCCGCCGCCGCCGAATAGCCTGGTAATTGGATAGAGGCAGGAAAATTGGTGCAGCCCTATCATTCACTCGAAGGACGTCAATAGCCGACGTGTGGCCTACGATCTCCATCCCGCAACGGTGAGTACCGTCATGCAACTTCAGAGATTTCCCGATGGATCCTTGGCGAAACGCGCGAAGACGTTCGCTGGCGGGCGCGCACTTTCCGGAGATTTAAGGGAGCCTGCAGAAGCCCTCTGGATGCCCCCCCCCGAATTGCCCCTTGACGTGGGCGGGCCTGTCGATCGCCCGTTCAATCGTATGGGGGGTGAATTTGCCGGCGTGCCCGCGATTACGCATCTGGATGCGGTGGCAAGGAGATTTCCGAACAACGTAGCCATCAGCGACGACACCCGCCAAATCACATATTCGGATTTTCTGATCAGAGTTCTGACGCTGGCCCGGGCGATTGCAGCGGTGACTCCCGAAGGGCGAGCCGTCGGCCTGTTGTTGCGCCACTCGATCTGGCATCCGATCGCCATGCTTGCATGTATGGCCGCAGGGCGCCCCTTGGTGCCGCTCAATCCGCGCGATCCGGATCAGCGACTTGCCCACATCGTTGCAAATGCGCAGATTTCTGTACTGATCGGCCAGGGCGACAGTAGCTCGACCAAATGGATCGATGAAGACGGCCTGCGCTGGATCGATATTACGCGCGCCAACGAATTTTCCGGCGATACCGCATCGCTTGAGTCGATCTCGGTAGATGCACCTGCCCTCGTGCTCTACACCTCGGGCAGCACCGGACAGCCAAAGGGTGTTGTGAATAGCCAACGCAGCTTGCTCCAGCGCGTCCAGCAATATGCGGATGCATGCCACATAGACGCCACTGACGTCTTCATGCCTCTGAGCGGCCCTACGACCATTGCGGGCACCAGAGAGATGCTCACGGCCTTGTTGACCGGCGCAAGATTGCATATGGCGGATGTCGAGGCCCTTGGCCTTCGCGGCGTGTTGCGTCAGATCCGATCGCAGCAGATAACGATCACGTATATCGTTCCCGCTCTCCTGCGGGCAGTGGTTGCCGCGAGTGATACCGGTGATTTCGAATCGCTTCGGGTTGTCCGCATCGGCGGCGAGAAGGTGTTGTGGACGGATGTCGCACTCGTCCGAAAGGTCGTGAAGCCCTCCTGCTTCATTCAGATCAGCTATTCGTCGACCGAAACCACCGGCACGCAGTGGTTTCTTCCCGACGACTGCAAAGAAGGCGATTTCAGCATACCCCCGGTTGGCTATTTGCTTCCCGGAATGTCGTTTGCCGTCGTCGACGACAACGGAGTGCCTGTGCCCACCGGCGAGGTTGGGGAGCTGATCATCAAGGGCGTGCATGTGCTGCTTGGCTACTGGGAGAACGGTCAGGTGCTCCCTGCATTACCTGACCCGGATGACGACCGCTGCCGCATCTTCCCGACAGGCGACCTTGTTACTGTTGATGCGCGCGGATTGATGCAGATGCTGGGACGAAAGGGGCGTCAGCTCAAAATCAATGGACGGCGTGTCGAACCGGCTGAACTCGAGGTTGTTGTACGCAGAATTCCCTATGTGAGCGACGCCGTCGCCATCGTCACCGATTCAAGCGAGCTGATTATTTTTGCATCGCCAGGTGTCGAGGCCAAGGCAACATTCACGGCTGACGTTCGGGACGTTATCAGGCAGACGCTTCCGACCGCATTGCATCCCACCAGATTGCATGAAATCGCAGAGCTTCCGCGCCTCGCCGGCGGAAAGATAGACGTCGCGAAACTCAAGGTGCTGGATACCGAGAGCCGAAGAGGTCCAGGCCCACCTCAGCCCCCAGGGGCGGGTGAAGTGAAGCAAGCCGAAAAAATGGTGGCGCAGGTATGGACGCGGATCCTAGGTACGACCGACGTTGCCAGCCGCTGGGACGAGGCAGGTGGCGATTCCCTCAAGCTTCTGCGATGCGTGATGGAGCTGGAAGAGCTGGTTGGCCAAGAGCTCAACATGGAAGCCTTCACGGTGGACATGAGCGCAGCCGATATGATTCAGATCGTCGCTGCAGGTGGCCGGTCGCAGCGGCAACAAGTCGCCGGGGAACTCCTGCCTCATCTGGTGATGTTGCCGGGCTCGATAGGTTACGGCCCGAGTCTGGCGGCGTTCGGGGCACAGCTGAGCAAGACGGCTCACGTGATCCCGATCCGTTACCCGGATCTGACGTCCGCCCTGACTGGATGCGGTTCGGTTGACCACATGGCGACGTTGGCGCTGGAACAGATCAACGCCGTTCATCCCCGCGGCGACATACGTCTAATCGGTTATTCACTGGGTGGCGGCGTCGCATTTGAAGTGGCAGCCCGGCTGATTGCGGAAGGCCGGTCGGTGAAATTTCTGGGCATTCTTGACACGAATATCGGCCCCCGCAGGAGTGACTATCGGGAGACCCTGTCACGTACGCTGCAGCGAGTTAGATCACACCGGGTTACGATGTACCGAATGCTGTGTCGCGCTATCGCAAAATGTGTTGCTCGACTTCACTGGGAGGTGAAGTTCTGCCGAATTCTCGATGCGAGGATCTGGACGCACCTGGCCGGCACCCGCTTCATGCTCAAGTTGGAGCTTGAGGAGATTCTCCGGATGCAGGAATTCGGCCGCTGGGTGGCGAGTGCCAAACCTCGCTTGCCAATTACCGGAACGCTATTCCTTTGCAACCGGCGAGGGTCACCAGCACACCTCGGATGGGACTCTCTGTTTGCAAAACTGGAGGTTATTCCGATTGCTGGCGGCCATCTCGATCTCGTTATCGACCCGCATTTGACCGTCAACCGACCGGTCATCGAACGAGCGATCACGTCGTCCTGTTCCTGATCTTCGACCAACAGATTGGAACGAGGCGATGCAGATCGCAAAGGCCCCCTCTGGATCAAGGTCGCAAGTAGCTCCAGCCTCGCTCTTGCAGCTCCATGAGCCGTACCACTCCGGATTTGGTGACCTTGGCCTGCGGGATAAGAGGAATATCTTTCGCTTCAGCTTTTGCCATATTCTCGCGGGTGTTCCCGCATGCTGAAAAGGTCAGCTGTGGCATGGTTTCGCTCATGGATTTGATGCGCGCTTTGACGGGAGAGGTGTCATCTCGCAGCATATGCAGTCCGGGTCCAAAAACGACCACTTCGATCCCAACCTTTTGACCGATCTCGCTGTAGTGCTGAGCTGCATTGCTGACGTTATTGAGAGCGAGATTCATTGTTGCGGGGTCATTGACGTTAACCTGTACAACGAGCCGATGTGGCTGCGTTCGGATGGCCGCAGTCGTCATCTTGGCGTTAACGTTCATTTTGGCAGAAGTCTTGGCAGAAGTATTGATTTCTACAGCGCCGCTGGTTTGAGTGCTCAGCACCAAGATACTCCCAACGGCGGCCACGCTGGCGAAGACGACGAGTGATCTGTTCATGTTGTTTCCTTGAGTGTGCTGGAGTGCTGGCTCAAGTGTGCGCTACAGCGTAATCGTGCGCGAACAAGCGGGTCAAGAATAGTTCAGGCAATGCAGGCGTGATCTACTTAATTGCCGCGATGGTGCGCCTACCTCATTGTGACTACTTCCATTGCTACATCGACAAACGGTCGATGAAGGCTGTGTCATGAAAATGGTCACACATAAAAGCTCACCTGAGTTGTCACGATGTGGTCACAGGCAATTGAGGTAGCATCGCATTGGCTACCGCGATCCAAAGTTGTTGAGGGCTCCCGCGTAACAAGCAGAACTGTTGCGCGTGCCTCGTCTGCAGCGGGAGCTTGCATCCTGTGGGTCTTCATTGGGGCTGCGGAGGATGGACTATGCGGTGAAAGCCAATTCCGCGCGCAGGCCTCCGAATCCCCTCAAACACGGGAGCGGGGGCTGGTCGTTGAACGGGAGCGGAACAGGGCTGAGGCCCTTGCACCTACGCTTGTCGCGCCCCCCCGAGCAGAACTCAATGCGGTGCAGTCGACGGCTGAAGCGGCCAACACCATGCTAAGACACGCGCTTGATCAAGAGCGAGCTAGGGCAGACGCCCTTGCGGGTGAACTTGCGACCCTCCGGGCGGAACTCGAGACGGCGCGGGTGGCAGGCAAGGAATCTGCCCAGGCCATCGAGGTAGGGATCAGGCAAACGCAAGCGCTCGAACAGGAGCGAGACAAAACAATCGACCTTATGCGTGAGCTTGCCTTCCTTCGGACGGAACTCGACGCGGCGCGGATCGTGATTTCGAAAGCTGTGCAAGCCACCGAGGCAGAGATCAAGCAAGAGCAGGCGCTCGAACAGCAGGAGCGGCGGAAGGCAGACGCGCCCGCCCATGACCTTGCTTCCCTTCAAGCGGAACTCGATACGGTGCGGATCGCAGCTTCGGACGCCGCAAAAGCCACCGCGGCAGAGATCGAGCAAAAGCAGGCGCTCGAACAGCAGCTCAAACAGCAGCAAGACGGCACGGAAGCCCTCAAGCGTGAATTGATCTCTCTCCGGACCGAACTCGACGCGGCGCGTGCCGCGACGCCGGAGGCTGCGCGGATCGTCGAGGCTGCGAAGGTCGAACAAGAGCGCGCATCTGCAAAGGAGCGCAGCCGGACCGAGGCAGTCGTCCGCGAGCTCTCCTCGGCGCGTCAGCAGATCGAGGAGCATGCCAGCCGTCTCGCGGCGGCACACGCTGAGGTGCTTCGGGTGACGGAGGCCAGCAACACCACGGCAGCAGAGCAGAAGCGAGCTCTTGCCAGCGAGCGCGAGCGTGCTGACGCACTTGTGCAGGAGCTTGCTCTTGTTAAGAACCAACTGGAGGCTCGAAACCAGCAGCTTGCTGCCGTGAGTGCTTCTCAGACTCTCGCTTCGCGCCAACCCGCCCCTACTGGCCGGAACGAAGGCGCGGCGGAGCCCCGTGCGAAGACGACCGAGGGAAAGAGCGCCTTGCCGCAGTGGGCTTCCACTCAGGCCGTCGCTTCATATGCGGAACGATCGTCCGTGTTGGAAACGCCACCGCAAGCACGGTCGACCGCTCGCGAAGCCGTGCCAAGTGTGGAGCCGAAAGTCCCCGTGGCATCAGAGGCAACCGTGCTGGCGAGTGTCGCTCCCTATTCTGTGGCGGACGAACAGAGACTGCTTGTTCGGGCGAACGCATTGCTCCGGCAAGCTGACATCAGCGGGGCGCGCCCATTGCTTGAACACGCTCTTGGACATGGCAGCGCGCGAGCCGCCTTTATGCTCGCGGAGACCTACGACGCCCGCGTGCTGAAATCGTGGAGCGCACGTGGGGTCCTCGGTGATTCCAGAAAGGCACTCGAACTGTATGAAAAGGCACAGGCGGGCGGCATTGAGGATGCGAAGGCGAGGATTGAGTCGCTGAAATAGCAGCCAGCTCGTGACGCGTAGATGGTCATTCCGAGAATGGAGACTCGCATGTCGCTCATCAAGTTCTCATTTGCTATGGCATTAGCGGCGTTCGGGCTGCAACTGGCCGCCAATGCCCAATCTCTCCCGACGCGCGAGACGCAGGCTATGGCGGCGGTGAAAAGGACCGAAACGGCCGCGAAAGAGCGCATCAATGCATGGACTGTCGGCCTCGCCGGCGGGCTCATTGAAGGGGCTCCGCTTCGTCTCGCAGCAGAGATCGCTCGCGTCGTAAACGAGGAGGATAAGCTTCACGTCCTCCCGATCGTGACGCGCGGAGCAACGGAAAACGTCAATTCGCTGCTGTATCTTAGAGGCGTTGATGCGGCGATCATCAACACGGATGCTCTTGACGAATATAGAGCTCAAGTCCCGTCTATCGAACGGCGCATCGTCTACGTTCTGAGCCTCTTTCCGTCCGAACTGCACATATTCGTCCGCCCCGAGATCCGGTCGCTCGAAGATCTCAAGGGCAAAAAGGTGAATTTCAATACGCAAGGTACGGCAGCCGCCTATTCCGGTCCGCTGATCTTCAGCCGGCTGGGACTAAACGTGGAAAAGATGTTCATTCCGCACCAGGTAGCATTGGAGCAAATGAAGCGCGGAGAAATCGCAGCCGTTGTGTTTGTGACGTCAAAGCCCGTCGACGCTTTTCTGAAGGGACGCTGGGATCCCGGATTTAGGTTCCTCGCAGTCGAATACGGCGCCAAATTTGAGGACTACTATCTTCCTTCGTCTATCGACGCGACGGACTATCCGAGTCTGGTGCCGAAGGGTGAGCGGATAGCGACGATTGCAGTCCCCACCATCCTTGCGGCCTACAACTGGCCACAACAGTCCGACCGATACCGGCGCGTGGCGCGCCTTGTAGATCACCTGTTTAGTCGCCTCGACCGGTTGCAGTCCCCCGGTTTCGATCCGAAATGGAAAGAGGTCAACCTGCGCGCCAGCGTGCCGAGTCTCAGCCGGTTTAAGCCGGCGCAGGAATGGCTTGATCTTCCGCAAGCCGTAACAGCGGGACGATCCCAATGAAGGATGTGGGTGCTCTCGGTCTGACTGTGCTCTTAGCTCTGAGCCAGGCGGTGTTTGCTCAAACCGGTGGCGCCATCGATCGTCTGAAGATTTGCTCACAGTTTGAAGGTATGGAGCGATTGAAATGCGTCGACGAGCTGTTGGGGGAGATGGCTGAAACCCCCGATACCGCGTTGTCTCAAAGTCCGAACTGGATCATCAGCGAGACGACCTCGCCGGTGGATTATCAGCCGCAGATTGAGGCACTGATGATAGCGCGCGCGGCGTCGCAAAATGCTGCCTCCGCGCTCGCCATCCATTGTCGCGCCCATCGCACGGAGTTGATAATTTCCACAACGGGATCCTGGAAGCAGGTCCCGGATGGCGAGGTGAAGGTCGCGCACCGGATCAACGAAGAGCCAGTTGTTGAACAGCGCTGGCGGGCTTTAGAAACGGGGAAAGGTCTTGCCTTTCCAGGCGACGTTGTTCGCTTGCTCCGCTCAATGCCGGAGGGCAGCCAACTTCTCGTTAAGGTCCGCGTTGGGAAAGGTCTGCCATATGAAAGTACGTTTCAATTGGTCGGCTTGGATTCAGTCCGACGCAAGATAGCGACAGCATGCAACTGGCCCGCGCCCTGACCGACGCAGATGCTAAACGAGTGCAGGACAACGCGACCCGTTCGCAGCTGCCCCTCGCACCCGCTCGTCCATTCAACGCTCCAACATCTGCAATGTCTTGGCATTGCGGCAACGACGGTTATGCTGAACTGAATCAAGCCGCCGGCGAGGCGTCGGCAAGTCGCGATGCCGGTTGGCCTCCTTAGTCCTCCCGCATGCCACGCCGTATCGCATCGGTCATCGGTTGCATGAGATAGGCAAGAACGGTGCGTTCACCAGTCGCGATCAGGACGTCGGCCATCATGCCGGGTTTGAGCTTCTCGCGAATTTTGTCGGGAAATTTTGTCACTTGTACTGAAACTTTGACTTCATAGTAAGGCTGGTGCGTGGCTTCGTCGCGAAGCGCATCGGCTGCCACCGAGAGAACCTCGCCGATGGCGATCGGCGTCGAGCGAGCCTTGAACGAGGGAAGCCGAACTTCCGTGGGCATGCCGATTTGTACGTGATTGACGTCGAGAGAGGATATTTTCGCGGCAACCACGAGGACGTCGTTGTCCGGCACGATCTCCATCAAGACGTCGCCCGGCTTGATCACCGCGCCGACCGTGTGGACTTTCAGATTGACGATACGTCCGGAGCGAGATGCGCGAACGTCCATCCGACCGAGAACGTCTGCGGCCATGCGCAGCTTCTCGCGCGCGTCGGCGAGCTGAGCGCGGGTGTCGGCAAGCTTACCGGTGGCTTCCTCCAGAACTTTCTGCCCGACCTGATTGATCTGTAACCGTGCTTCGTCGATGATCCGTCCGAAGCGCGCGATGTCGGCGTCGTATGAACCAATTCGGCCCTCAAGGTCGGATTTGGAACGCTCCAGAGTCGCAATCCGCGCGAACGGAACGATCCCCTGGTCGGCGAGCGGCTTGAGCTTGGTATATTCCTGCGCCATGCTGTCGAACTGCGCGCGTGCAGCCTTGCTTTGCGCAGCGTTTCCCTGGATCTGGCGCTGCGCCTGTCCGATCTTCTCTTCAAGGATCGAAACCTCGATCTTTCGCGCGACGCGGCGTTCCTCGAACCGCCGCTTCTGGTCGCCCATGGCACGCTGCGCAGAGGGATCGGAGGCCTTCTGCGTCAGTTCGGATGGAAACGTGATCGTATCGGCCCCATCGGCTTCCGCAAGCAGGCGCGCCTCTTCCGCGATTGCCGAATACACGGCCGAACGCGCCATCTCCTCCCGTGCCCGGTCCTGCGTTGGATCGAGTCGCAACAGCACCTGTCCCTGTTCGACATGCGCGTCGCCCCTCACCATCAGGCTTTGGACGATGCCACCTTCCAGGTGCTGAACGGATTTACGGTCGCTCTCGACGACGATCGAGCCTGCAGCCACGACGGCACCATCGATGGAGGCCAGGCCAGCCCAACCACCAAACACTACGAAGGTCAGGAACACGATACCAAAGCCCCGTCTCGCCGGAGTTCGCCAATCGCCCGATGGGTCGCCATTTGCGTTCCCGGCGTCGCGCTTCGGGAATATCGACAGCCACGCCCTCGATAGCCAGGTCAGCGACTGCGCCTTGATCTCCATGAATCGTTGCAGGACATCAGGCGCGCGACCGCCATGGCTCAAACGCCTGAGGAGGCGCGCCAATTCGTCTTGAGGGGCAGTCTTTGCTCGCAGCTTGGGTATATTCATCATTGCCTCGTCACATGGACAGGCCGCATCGAATTTGAAAACGGCGCATGGCGCGAGACCCGATCAACTCGGTGACCTTCCGCCGCGACCCGCGGTTCGTGGCGCTTGGGAGCGACCGTGTCGCCAAGAAGCAACGGAAGAAGCTCTTCGCGGGTCCCCGCGCGCCCGACGCGACCGTCATGCATGAAAACAATCTTGTCCACCAATGAAAGGAGATTGGGTCTGTGATTGATGATCACGATCGTTACGCGCTGTTGACGGAGCATTTGGATGGCATCAGCCAGGGCGCGGTCGCCGTCGCCGTCCAGGTTGGCATTTGGTTCATCGAGTACGACGAAGACGGGCCTTCCAAAAAGCGCGCGAGCCAATCCGATGCGTTGTCGCTGGCCGCCGGAAAGACCCGCCCCGTTTTCCCCGATGACAGTGTCGTAGCCCTGCGGCAGCCGCTGGATCATGGCATGCGCCGAAGCCAGTTGCGCCGCCTCGACAACCTGTTCATCCAAGGCGCCGTCACGAAAGCGAGCGATGTTGTCGCGGACGGTCCCGGCGAATAATTCAACATCCTGCGGCAGGTAACCGAAACTTTGCCCAAGGAAACTGGCCTCGAAATGCCGGATGTCATTTCCATCGACGCGTACGCAACCCTGTGCGGCTGGCCAGGCTCCAACCAGCGCGCGCGCCAGGGAAGATTTGCCGGAACCGGACGCACCGACGATCGCAACAACTTCGCCAGGTGACAGCCGGAAACTGACATCGGAAATCGCCGCCAACTGCGATCCAGGCACCATAACGGTCAAAGCCTCGACGGAGATGTTGCCGACGGGGGGCGGCAATCGCGTCGGTTGTCTTTCTGTAGCCCGCGTCCGCAGAGCTTCGTCGAGGCGGGAAAAAGACGTGCGCGCTGACACGAACGCTCTCCATTGCGCGACAGCCGCCTCAACCGGTGCCAGCGCACGCCCCATGATCAGGGAGGCAGCGAAGAGAACGCCTCCCGAGATCTCCTGATGAATTGCCAGGTAGGCCCCGACGCCCATAATCGCCACTTGAATCGCCATCCGCAGAAATTTCGAGATTGCGAGCAGCGTTCCGCCGCGTTCTCCAGCTTTGGCGCTTTCAACGAGCGCCTGTCCATGCGTGACGCCCCAGGCGGCGCGTACGGCAGGCCCCATTCCGAGACCACGGATCGCTTCCGCGTTACGAAGCGAGGACGTCAATCGGTCCAGAGCGTGGAGATTCTTGAACGAAGCCGCCATCAGCGGCGCTTTGGTGGCGCGCTCATTGAGAAAGGCGAGCGCAAGGATGACCAGCGCGCCTGTCAGAGCAACCATGCCGATCGATGGATGAAGCAGAAAACACATGCCGAGAAAAATCGGAGTCCAGGGTGCGTCCATCAGAGACGTGATCACGCCGCCGGACAGAACATCGCGCAATGTATCGACGTCGCGCAACAGCTGAACATGATGCGAGCTTCCCGTGCGCACCGCCTGCGCGAGAGCCGTTTCAAAAGCTTCTCCCGACAGCAAATGGTCGAAGCGGATTCCGGTTTGCACGAGAACGCGGCTGCGAAAGTGCTCAAGTGCTGCGTAACTGATGAAAAGCGCGAGCGCGATCAGCGAAAGCAGCAACAGCGTCATCGCGTTTCGGCTCGTCAGCACGCGATCGTAGATCTGCATCGTATAAAGCGGCGAAACGAACACCAAGAGATTTATGAAGATAGACAGCCCGCCAGCGGCAAGCAGGCCCGGACGTATCTGGCGGAAAGCGTCCGCAAGCGCGGGCGGTCTTGCTGAAGTATACATGTGTGCATCCAGGCCGCCCGGATCGGACGGCACAAACGGTTAGAGAAATTACATGCGAAAAAGCGAGTGCGACGGCACTCGTACTCAACACATCTCGCACTGCGCGAGACGGCACTCCCCTCGCGGCACACTTGCCGCGATAATCCCCAAGGGGGTCCCCAAGGGACCCCCAAGTCGCTTACATACGCGTGGCGGACCGCCGTATGTCCTGCCTTGTCACGAAATCAGCCCCCGAGGCTTACCAGTGCCACGAATGGTGATCCGCGTGGTTCGAATGATGCGAACCGTGGAGACTGATCTGATCGAGATACGGCGCCAGAGTTGCATCGGAGATGCCGCTCGCAATCGTGTCCGTTGCAGTGTTCACAGCCGCGATCGCAGCAGCCACTGCAGATCCATGGTGATGATGTCCGCCCCAGGAAGATGTGCTCCCATCTGTGAGATGTGAGAAATCTAGCCTGTGATGGTGGTCGTGTCTGGAATTGCCGACATCCGTATCCGGAGACGTTGTCGGATCCGCCGTCGCTGGTTGGGAGGCGACGGGCGGAGTCGAAGCCGTATCCGTTGCAGTACTCACTGCCTCGCTTGCAGTCTGCGAAGCAGATCCACGGTGATGATGTCCGCCCCAGGAAGATGTGTTCCCATCTGTGAGATGTGAGAAATCCAGCCTGTGATGATGGTCGTGTCTGGAATTGCCGACATCCGTATCCGGAGATGTTGTCGGATCCGTCGTCGCTGGTTGGGAGACGACAGGAGGAGTCGACGGATTGCTCGGCGACGTCGAACCGTCATTGGAAGTATCGACCGGCGTCGTCGGGCTGCCGCTTGAGGTATCGACCGGCGTTGTCGTGCTGTCGCTTGGGGGCTCGACCGGTAGCGTGCTGCCATCCGACGGCGTTGAGCCCGTCGTCGTGGTGTTCCCGCTCGTATTGTGTTGCAGGAAAACGTTCTGGAGCGCTGGCGAACTCTCGAGCGCCTGGTCTCCGTTCTGCGAACCCCAGGCATAAGCGTAGTCGAAAGCCGGATTCGGGACCGCCGCCGCCCAATGGTCGAGCATTTGCTGCTCCTGTGCAGCGGTCGGCATCACGTAGTGGCCTCCCGAATCGGTGACCCAGTTGCCGCCACCGAACGTCTGAAAGACCGGAACGATGCTGGCATGCGGAATCCCGGCAGCCTCAGCCGCAGCTACAGCCTTGTCAATCATGCTGTAGTCGACTGTCCCACTATCCGACCGCACCGGATACGGATCGATTCCGAAGAGATCGATGTGGGTGTTTTCCGGAGTGTACGTATTCGCGAAGCTGGGATTATCTGAAGATCCCATGTTCATCATGGTGATGAACGTCTTCGCGCCCGGAACGTTGGCGTGAATCCAATCGGACTCAGCCTTCAGGTTTGCAGCGGTCACGAGGGTATTCCACTGCCCCGTGGGATCTGGCTCGTCCTTGAGGAAGAAACCGTAGACGTTGGGATTACCGATGTAAGGTTTCACAGCGTCGATGAAGCTCTGGGTGACGCCATCACCCTGATCGAGCCAGACGAGGCCCTTCACACCTGCCGGCAAAGCATTCAATTGGTCTACCGACGAAACGTCGGCAAGATTGAAGCCTGCCTGAGCTGGAGTGAAGTTACCTTGTGAGTCAATGTTATCTCCGGATGCGTAGTGTAATGTTGCCAATACCGTTCCCCTGTATTGTGTTGACGAAGCCCCCAAGAATCTTCGTAAAAGAAAGTGCAGGTACGTAACTACAGTTCTGCATTAGCTTCGATCGAAGCGCCCATGGATTAACGTTTGTTTACGTTTGAGGCGGGAGTTTGGCGCGGCGCTGGGCAAAACGGTGAGTTTATTGTGCTAAAACTTGGAGGCTGGTATCAGAGAAGTGGTGGCACGGTACGTAACGATTCAATCTGTTCGCAACGGTACTTTTCAATAGTCCCGATACGGTGAAGGAACTACACAAACGCGCGCATAAGTATCGCTGAGAGAAATGATGCTCGATGACGCGCGTTTCGGTTTCCTCTGCTGCAGTTGCACCCGCGACAATGACAGCAAGCTTCTCTCCGACCTCGGCAATGCCCATTTCGAGCGTCGCGCTTCGGAAAGCCCGTAATGTCGGCGTGGCGCGATCTCACTCTTTCGGCGGAAAATGCTTGCGCCAGTGCCGGGTCACATCAATGCCGCGGCAGAACCTGGCTCCGTCAATGCACTTCATGTGCTCGATCAACTTGATCAATCTGCCGGCGTGGCTGTGCTACAAACGTCATGATGCCGATTGTACAAGCTCAGGCATCAGCTGTTTTGAGCCATCGAGAAACACCCTCACTGCGTCGTTGACGATGTCGTCCAGTCGCTCCGGTGTCGGCGTGTCGTAGACGAAACGCCGGATGGCCATATAGAAGATGCGGCCGTGCAAACCCCAGAACATTTCGACTTCGCGCTCCGACAGCGGCACCTGGTCGCTTGAAGGCAGCTTCAACTCGTGACGAAGCTCGCGGCAGGCGGGCTCGATGATTTGGTCGCGGACGATCTGAAGATAGCGCTTGGTGATGTCGAACGACTTCATGCCGGAGAAGACGAAGATTCTCACCCAGTTATATTCGAAGACCTGCTCGACATATTCGAGATAGAAGCGCGACAGCCGAGCCTGCAGCGAGAGCGTGCGATCCTGGATCAGGCCGGCCCACGAGGGTGACCAGCGGCTGAGATAGATCTCTTCATAGACACGCTCGATCAGCGCTTCCTTGCTCGGGAAGTGCCGATAGATCGCCGAATGGGTGATGCCCATGCGTTTCGCCAGTTCGCGCGTCTGCCCGCCGAAGCCGTGTTCGGCGAAGAATTTCACGGCTTCATCGACGATGAAGCGCTCGCGCTCCGCTGCGCGCATGTTGCGACGCGGTGGTCTCTTGGCGGATTTGACGGGCTTCTTGGCCATTTTGGCTTCGCATTGCGGAACTTCTGAATAGCCCAATTTGAAAATGAGACCAAATGGTCATTTTTAGTTGACCGCAGGAATTTCGCGTGGTCTAGATTTCAGACCAAATGGTCACAAATTTGGGATGGGTGAAGCGGTCGGGAGTTGAGGCTTGAAGGCGCGGGCATTCAGCTATGCGAGGCCCTCCACGGTGATGGAGGCGCTGGACGCATTTGAGAGTTCTGGCGAGGACGCGAGCTATATCGCGGGCGGCCAGAGTCTTGTGCCTGCGCTGGCTCTGCGTCTGCAGGCGCCGCAATTGCTGATCGACATTGCTCATATCGAGACGTTGCGTGGCGTTGAGCTGCAGGGCGACTGGCTGCGGATCGGCGCATTGACGCGCCATTGCGAAGTGCTGGCCGATCCTTTGATCCGCACGCACGCGCCGCTTTACAGCGACGCTGCGCCGCATGTGGCGCATCCGGCGATCCGTAACAAGGGCACCATCGGCGGCAGCATCTCGCATGCCGATCCGGCCTCCGAATTTCCCGCGATGACGCTGGCGCTGGGTGCCGAGCTTGAAATCGCCAATCGCGACGGCACGCGCCGCGTTGCCGCCGATGATTTCTTTGTCGATCTGTTTCAGACCGCGATCGAGCCTGGCGAGCTTCTCGTTGCCATTCATGTGCCGGTGGTCAGGCCCGGCCATCGCTGGGCCTTTCATGAACTTGCGCGCCGCCGCGGCGATTTTGCGCTGGTTGGTTGCGGGATTCTCGCTGAATTCGTGGATGACGCGGTCGCGCAAATCCGTATTGCGTTCTTCGCCGTCGGCAGCACACCGATCCGTGCGCAGCAGGCGGAGGACATCCTGATCGGCAAGCGGCTGGATCAGGCCACCATCGCTGCGGCGCAGGCCGTCGCTGGCGATGATCTCGACCCGTCCGAGGATGAGCACGTGCCGCCGGCGATGAAGCGCCATCTCGCGCGCGTGCTCCTTGGGCGCCTGCTTGGCCAGATCGCGAGGCAGGCGCCATGAGCGATGTCGTCAATGTCACGATGAAGGTCAACGGCACCGACGTGTCGCATGCAATCGCGCCGCGCAATACGCTTGCAGATTTCCTGCGCCAGACACTGGAGCTCACCGGCACCCATACCGGCTGCGAAATGGGCGTCTGCGGCGCCTGCCTCGTCGTGCTGGACGGCCGCGTCGTGCATTCCTGTCTGACCTTCGCGGTGCAGGCAAGCGGCTCGACCATCGAGACGGTCGAGGGCCTGTCGGAACGTGCGGCGATTGCCGATCTGCAGGAGGCGTTTCATCAGCGCAATGCGCTGCAATGTGGATTCTGTACTCCCGGGATGCTGATGACAGCACACAGCCTGCTGTCGCAGCCGGGTGTGCCGTCGCGCGAGGACATTCGCGACGCGCTGTCCGGTAATTACTGTCGCTGCACCGGCTATGAAGCGATCGTCGATGCGATCGAGATGGTTGCACGCAAGCGCCATGACGGCGCGGCTGCGCCGCAAAACGAGGAGGTTGGCGCATGAGCGCACTGACCCCGCTCGATCGTCCAAACTCCTATATAGGCCGGTCGGTACCGCGCCCCAATGCCAAGCGGCTCTTGGCCGGCCGCGGACGCTATGTCACCGACATTACGCTGCCGCGCATGCTCCATGTCGCCTATGTACGCAGCCCTTATGCGCATGCCCGTATCGTCTCGATTAACGCGCTGGCCGCGCGCGAGATGCCTGGTGTGCGGCTGGTGGCCACCGGCGAAGACCTTGCCAAGCTGTGCACGCCATGGGTCGGCACCATGGATCACTTCAAGGGCATGAAGTCGCCGCCGCAGCTGCCGCTGCCCATCGATAAGGTAGTGTGGTCCGGCCAGGCGGTGGTTGCCGTCGTGGCGGATACGCGGGCGCTGGCCGAGGATGCCGCCGAGGCGGTCACTATCGAATTCGACGAATTGCCTGCCGTCGTCGATATCGACGCCGCGCGTGAACCGGATGCGCCAGTGATCTCCCCCGAGCTGGGCAGCAATCTCTGTTTCCACGGCAAGATCGATACCGGCGGCATCGACGAGATTTTCACAGGCGCCGCATATGTGGTGGAGGAGGAGTTTCACTTCGGCCGCCATACGGCGGTCACCATGGAGCCGCGCGCGATCATCGCCGATTACGATGCCAGTGAGGGACAGCTGACGGTCCATCATGCCACGCAGACGCCTTATCAGTTTCAGGACATCTACTCACGCCACTACGGTATCCCCGAATCCCGCGTGCGCGTGATCGCACCGGACATCGGCGGTTCGTTCGGCATGAAGCTGCACATGTATCACGAGGACATGGCGGTGGTCGGGCTCAGCATGATGCTTGGCCGTCCCGTCAAATATGTCGCTGATCGTATCGAATCTTTCGTGTCCGACATTCACGCGCGAGATCACCGCGTCCGCGCGCGCATGGCGGCCGATGCAGAGGGCAACATCCTGGCGATGGATGTGGAGGACGTTACAGGCATCGGGGCGTTCTCGGCCTATCCGCGCACCAGTGTGGTCGAAGGTAATCAGGTCTATCGCCTGATGGGTGCGCCCTACACATTCAGGAACTACCGCGCCGATCTGCAGGTGGTGTTCCAGAACAAGGTGCAGATGAGCCAGTACCGGGCCGTCGGGCATCCCGTCGCCTGCACTGTGACGGAGCGGCTGGTGGACATGATCGCCGACAAGACGGCGCTGGATGTGTTCGACATCCGCAGCCGCAACATGATTGCGGATGATGCCTATCCCTGCACGTCGCCGACCGGCTATCAGTTCGAAGCACTGTCGCATCATGCCTGTCTCGCCAAGCTGAAGGCGATGATGGACTACGACAGGCTGCGCGCCGAGCAGGCGGAGCTGCGCACTAAAGGCATTCATCGCGGTATCGGCATTGCGACCTTTGTGGAAATCACCAATCCTGGTCCTGCCTTCTATGGCGTCGGCGGTGCGCGCATCTCGTCGCAGGATGGCGCCATCATCAAGATCACGCCGTCGGGGGATGTTCATTGCTCGATTTCAGTGACCGAACTCGGGCAGGGCACCGAGACCATCATCGGGCAGATCGTCGCCGAACATCTCGGCGTCGACAGCAATCGCATTAAGGTGATGACAGGCGACACGGACACCACCCCGCATGGCGGTGCGACCTATGCTTGCCGTGGCGCCGGCATCGGCGGCGAAACGGCGTTGCAGGCCGCCAAGAAGCTGAAGGCCAATGTGCTGGCCGTGGCTGCGGCCATCCTGCAGGACGAGCCGGAGAAGCTCGACATCCACAGTGGCTGGATCGTCGATGCCGCGACGGCGCAGCAGCGCATGGAGCTCTCCGAGATCGCGCGTATCGCTTACTTCCGGTCGGATACATTGCCGCCCGGCACGCAGGCGCAACTGTCGGTCGCGCATCATTATGCGCCGCAGGGTTATCCTTTTGCCTTCACCAATGGTGTCCAGGCCTGTCATCTCGAACTCGATGTTGAGACAGGTCTGGTCAAGATCCTCAAACTATGGGTGGTCGAGGATTGCGGCCGGGTCATCAATCCGCTGCTGGTCGATGAGCAGATCCGCGGCGGCGTCGTGCAGGGGCTCGGCGCGGCGTTCTTCGAGGAATGCGTCTACGGAGACAACGGTCAGCTCACCAACGGCTCGCTCGCCGACTATCTCGTGCCGATGGCGGTGGAGATGCCGGATATCGAAATCGGACATGTCGAGACGCCGACGCTGGATACCCAGCTCGGCGCCAAGGGCGTCGGCGAAGCCGGTACGGCTGCGGCATCGGCAGCAGCGCTTAATGCGATCAATGACGCGATGAAGCCATTCGGAGGCACGGTCGCACAGGTGCCGATGACACCTGCACGAATACTCAAGGCGCTTGGACACATCTGACCCATAAAAGAAATCAAACGGAGGACATCATGACGAAGGACATTCGAGACACCAAACGCAATCATATTTCGCGCCGCCATGTGCTGGCTGCGCTCGGCACCGGCGCGAGCGTTGTCGCCATGCCGTGGATCGCACGCGCTGCCGATGACACAATCCGCATCGGCTTTCCGACGCCGCTGACCGGCCCGTTCGCCGCCGAAGCTAAGGACCAGGTCAAGAGCGCAGAGCTCGCCGTCAAGCAGTTCAACGACAAGGGCGGCGTCAACGGCCGCAAGGTCGAATTGCTGGTGCGCGATGACAAGCTCAACGGCGGCGAAGCGGCGACCCGCACGCTCGAACTGATCGAGAAGGACAAGGTCCATGCCATCGTCGGCTCGCTGTCCAGCGCCGTGCAGCTCGCGGTCAACGAAGTGACGCGTGCGCGCGGCGTGCTCTATGTCTCGATCAGCCAGTCCGACACGATCAACGAGGTCAAGGACTTCAGCAAATACACCTTCCATGAGGCCCTTAACCCGACCATGACCGCCGGTGCCGTCGCGCGCCACGCGTTCAAGAAGGGTACCAAGGTCGCGCATCTGGTGGCCGACTATGCCTATGGCCATGAAATGCTGCGCGGCTTCAAGCGTGCGCAGGCCGTAATCGGTGCTGAGACCGTCGGCGAGATCATGCACCCGTTCGGCGCCGCGGATTACTCGACTTTCATGCCGCGTCTGCGCTCGATGCGTCCGGACATCCTGTGCATCAGCAATTTCGGCCGCGACCAGGCCAATTCCATCAAGCAGGCGGTTGATTTCGGCTTGAAGCAACAGTCCAAGATAGTCGTGCCGGTATTGCTGCATAATCAGCGACTGGCGGTGAGCCCGGAAGTGTTCGAAGGGGTCGTTGGCGGCTCTAACTACTATTGGGGCCTTGAGAGCCAGTTGCCGAGCGCAAAGGCGTTCAACGACGCCTATCGCGCGGCCAATGGCGGCGCGATCCCGACCGACTACGGCGCCTATGGCTATACCGGCGTCTCGTCGCTGCTGCAGGCGATGCAGGTGGCTGGCGGTACCGACACCGACAAGGTGATCGCGGCGCTGGAAGGCCTGAAATACGATGTCGCCAAGGGCCCGCAATATTATCGCAAATGCGATCACCAGTCGGTCCAGTCGGTTCTCGTGCTCGAGTCCAAGAAGAAGGCCGATATGAAGGGCGACAGCGATCTGTTCAGTATCGTGGCCAATGAGCCGGCTTCGGAAAACGTACTGCGCGGCTGCACTGAACTCGGCTTCCCGGCCTAACGAAAGCATTCGCCGTCCATGGATACAGAACTCATTCTGATGCAACTCTTCTCCGGAGTTGCCCTCGGTGCGATCCTCGTGATCACCGCGCTCGGCCTGTCGATCATTTTCGGCATGCTGGGTGTGGTGAACTTCGCGCATGGCGCGCTGTTCATGGTCGGCGCCTATGCCGGGCTTTGGGTCGCCTCATTGACCGGCAGTTTCTGGTGGGGGCTGCTCGTTGCCCCCATCATGATCGGCGTGTTCGGGATGGCGATCGAATATGTCCTGATACGCCCGCTTTACGGCCGTTCGATCGACGATCCGCTGCTGCTGACCTTCGGTCTCAGTTACGTGCTGGTCGAAGGTGTTCGCATTGTATTTGGCAGTGACGGCATTCCGTTTCCCACGCCGTCGTCACTGACCGGCGTGGTCGATCTCGGCGTCGGTTTCTTTCCGATCTATCGCATCTTCGTTGTCGGCGTCGTCTTCCTGGTCGTGGTGCTGTTGTGGTTGGGGCTGGAGAAGACCAAATTCGGCCTGATCGTGCGCGCCGGCGCGCGCGATCCGGCCATGATGAAGGTGCTCGGCGTCGATATTAGCAAAGTCTGGTTGCTGGTGTTCGGGCTCGGCGTTGGTCTCGCCTCGCTCGGCGGCGTGCTCTCCGGCCCGATGCGGTCAGTTAATCCCGAGATGGGCGCCTTAGTGCTGGCCGAAGCCTTCGTCGTAACTGTCATCGGCGGCCTCGGCTCGCTGGTCGGCTCGATCATCGCGGGTCTTCTGGTCGGCGTCGTGATCAGCATGACCGCGCTGTTCGCACCGGAAATGGCGACTATCGTGATGTTCGCATTGATGGCCATCGTTCTTATGATCCGGCCGCAGGGCCTGTTCGGCAAACTCGCGTAACGGAGCGGACCATGACATCACCGGCGCTCACCGTTTCTCCTTCCGCCAGTGCGCGAAAGCCTGCGCGCTTCAAATCGCTCGTGACCAAATATCGCGTCCCGCTGTCGATCCTCGCGCTATGCCTGCTGCCGTGGCTGCTGCCGTCCAAGGCGCTGGCGGTGAACGTCCTGATCTACGGCACGGTCGCCGTCGGTTATAATCTGCTATTCGGCTATACCGGTTTGCTGTCGTTCGGCCACGCGGCCTTTGTCGGCACCGGGGCGTACATCACCGGCATCGCCATCGGCCAGTTCGGTGTGCCCTGGTATCTCGCGGTGCTGATGGGTGTTATTGGCGGTGCGCTGCTGGCCTTCGTCATGGGCGCGCTGTCCACGCGCACGCGCGGCATCTACTTCTCGATGGTGACGCTTGCTCTCGCGCAGCTGGTCTATTACGTGGCGCTCCAGACACCGTCCTGGACGGGTGGTGAGAACGGACTGCGCGGTTTCACCGTCAACAAGATCAATCTGTTCGGATTCGAGATCAATTTTCTCGATCCGGTCAACAAATACTACGTGCTGATGATGTTCGCAGCGCTGGCGCTGTGGCTCGTCTCGCGCATTCTCAACTCGCCATTCGGCGCAGCCATCGAGGCGATCCGCGAGAACGAGCGTCGTGCACGGACCTGCGGCTACAATGTCGAGCGCACCAAGCTGTTGTCATTCACACTGTCTGGCACGATCTGCGCCCTCGGTGGCACCATGTCAGCACTGCATCTGGCCTTCGTGGCGCTGGATTCGCTGCACTACCTGTCCTCCGGCATGATCGTGATGATGACTCTGCTGGGCGGCGCCAGCAGCTTCTTCGGCCCGTTCATCGGTGCATTGGTGTTCCTGGTGATGGAGGACGTGTTCTCGCTGTGGACGTCGCACTGGCAGATCATCGTCGGATCCATCTTCGTGCTGTTCGTGCTGTTCCTGCCCAAGGGCATCTGGGGCACATTTCTCACAAAGGTCATGCGATGAACGCGCCGCTTCTCGCCGTTAACGATATCGGAGTGAGGTTCGGCGGCTTCGTCGCGCTGCAAGGCGTGACGACGGAGTTCCGGCCGGGCCGCGTCACCTCCATCATTGGCCCTAATGGCGCAGGAAAAAGCACGTTCTTCAACGTGCTGTCCGGCGTACTGACGCCGTCCAGCGGCTCGATCCGCTTCAAGGGCGACGATCTCAAGGGCACGAAGCAGCACGAATTCGTGCATCGCGGCATCGCGCGCTCTTATCAGATCACCAACATCTTTCCCGATCTGAGCGTCCACGAGAACGTTCGTGTCGCTGCGCAGGCCAGTCGCTCGCGCTACAATATCTGGACCAACCGCAACAAGTTCACGGAGCTGGATGCCAAAGCCGATGCGGCGCTGGAGGCTGTCGGTCTGGTCGCCAAGCGCGACGAGACCGCGAAGTTTCTGGCTCATGGCCAGCAGCGTGCGTTGGAGATTGCCATCGCGCTGATCTCCAATCCGGAAGTGTTGCTGCTGGACGAGCCGACCGCAGGCATGGGCCCGGAAGAGACCAAGGAAATGGTGGCGCTGCTGGAGAAGCTGGCGGCGGAACGCACCATCCTCCTGGTCGAACACAAGATGAAGATGATCCTCGGCCTCAGCGACCGGATTCTGGTGCTGCATCATGGCCGGCTGATTGCGGACGGCTCACCGCGCGACATTCAGACGGACCCCGAGGTTCGTCGCGTCTATCTGGGACAGAACGATGGCTATGCTTGAAACCAAAGACCTGAACGCCTGGTACGGCGCCAGCCATACGCTGCATGGGGTCTCGATCTCGGTGGCGCAGGGCGAAATCGTCGCACTGGTCGGCCGCAATGGCGCCGGCAAGACCACCACGATCCGTTCGGTCATGGGGTTAATGTCGAAAACCACAGGCAGCATGACCTTCAACGGCAACGACCTGACGTCGATGCCCGCGCATGATCGTTTCCGGCTCGGCCTTGCTTATGTGCCCGAAGAGCGCCGGATCATTCCGGGACTCACTGTGCGCGAAAATCTCCAGCTTGGTCTCGTTGCCAGCCGCGGGAAGATCGACGAGCGCGAAGCCATCGAGGAAATCGCAGAGAGCTTTCCGCGCCTCAAGGAGCGTCTCGATCAGGAAGGCGTTACCATGTCCGGCGGCGAGCAGCAGATGCTGGCCATCGCGCGCGCGACCATCGCCAAGCCCAAGATGATCCTGCTCGACGAGCCGTCGGAGGGCATCATGCCGGTGCTCGTCGAGGAGATGGGCGTGTTGTTCCGCAAGCTGCGTGATCAGGGCGTCACGCTGTTACTGGTCGAGCAAAATGTGGAATGGGCGCTACGTCTCGCCGATCGTGCGGTCATCATGGATCAGGGCGAGGTCGTCTATGAGAGCAGCTCGGCGGCATTGCTGGCCGACAAGGAAATTCAGGAACGTTATTGCGCGGTTTGACGCGTATGCTCGCAGACAGGTGATCTCATGCAGATGAAAGACAGCCAGACCGTCCCGGCGTCACGCGACAAGGTCTGGGCCGCACTCAACGATCCCGCTGTGCTGAAGCAGTGCATCCCCGGTTGCCAGGTGCTGGACATGACGTCCCCGACCGAGATGACCGCGACGGTAGTGATCAAGGTGGGCCCGGTGAAAGCGACGTTCGGCGGCAAGGTGACGCTGAGCGATCTCGACCCGCCGAATGGCTACAAGATCACGGGGGAGGGGTCTGGTGGCGTTGCCGGCTTCGCCAAAGGCGGCGCGGCGATCAGGCTTGAGGCCGCGGGTGACGACGAAACGATCCTACACTATGAGGTCGATTCCCAGATTGGCGGCAAGCTGGCGCAACTCGGTGGGCGCTTGATCGACTCCACAGCCAAGAAGCTCGCGGGCGAGTTCTTCACCAAATTCGGCGCGGTCGTTTCCGCAAGCTGAGTGTGACGCCCGCTATTGCACGACGAACTGGCAGCGGGCCTCGCGGACCTTGGCGACGATATAACGACGCACTTCGCGGACTCGGCTGGTGTCATGCGTATCGGGATGTGACACGAGCCAGTAGCTTCGCGTGAAGCGGCTGGCTGGCAGGATGCGCTTCAGCTCGGGATAAAGCTGTGCGGCATAGTCGTGCAGGATGCCGACGCCATGACCTGCGCGAACCGCTTCGAGCTGGCCGACCACGCTGCCGCATTCGAAGCGGCGGGTGATCAGTTCGCTGAAGGTCGATGCATAGTCCAGCGCGCGGCTATAGATGATATCGTAGATATAGGTGATCAGCAGGTGATCGGTGAGATCGCCGGGCTCGCGGATCGGTGTTGATCGGGCTAGATAATCTTCCGACGCGTAGACGCTCAGCGTGTAGTCGGTAAGCTTGGTGCAGATCAGCTTGCCCTCATCCGGGCGCTCCAGCGTCACGACGATATCGGCCTCGCGTTTGGCTAGCGAAAATGTGCGGGGCAAAGCCACGAGCTGGACGATCAGATCCGGATTGGCTGCGGCAAAGCCGCCAAGCTTGTCAGCCAGAAAATAATTGCCGAGCCCGTCCGGCGCGCCGATCCGCACCGTGCCCGCCACCTTGTCCGCGGCCGAGGTGAGCTGCGATCCAACCTTGAGCAGTTCGGATTCGGCGCGCTCGGCCGCTGCGAGAAGAGCGACCCCTGATGGCGTCAGCGATGACCCGGTCGTCTGCCGGTTCAGCAACTTGGTTTTGAGGTCGTTCTCCAGGGCCGTAAGCTGGCGCGCCACCGTTGCATGGTTGAGTTTCAGCCGTTTGGCGGCGCCCAGAATCTGGCCGGTACGGGCGACTTCCAGGAAAATCCGAACTTTGTCCCAATCCATCGCCGGACTCTATTTGCTGCACATCGAAGCCGCAATACTTCGCGTTGTCCGGGGCTGGGAAGCGGCGCATGACCGCCGGAGCATCAAAGGAGAGTTCGATGGCTTCGGAAATCAAGCACTATATCGGCGGGCAACAGGTGGCGGGTCGCAGCGGCCGGACGTCGCCGGTTTTCAACCCGGCCACCGGCGAGCAGACCGCTCAGGTGAGCCTCGCGAGCACGTCCGAAGTCGGTGCTGCAGTTGCAGCCGCACACGCGGCTGCAGAGAGCTGGGCCGATACGCCATCGCTGCGCCGCGCCCGCATTCTCAATAAATTCCTGCGCATTTGTGAAGATCGCATCGATGATCTCGCGGCGGTGATCACCTCGGAGCACGGCAAGACCCTGTCGGACGCCAAGGGCGAGATCCAGCGTGGCCTCGAAGTCGTCGAATTCGCCGTCGGTGCGCCGCAGTTGCTGAAGGGCGAAGTCAGCGAGAATGTCGGCACGCGTGTCGACAGCTACGGCGTCCGTCAGGCGCTGGGTGTGGTCGCGGGCATCACGCCGTTCAACTTCCCGGTCATGGTGCCGATGTGGATGTTCCCGGTGGCGCTGGCCTGCGGCAACACCTTCGTGCTGAAGCCCTCCGAGCGTGATCCATCGGCGCCGCTCCTGATTGCCGAATGGCTCGCAGAAGCCGGTCTGCCGGCCGGCGTCTTCAACGTCGTGCATGGCGATAAGGAAGCCGTCGATGCGCTGCTGCATCATCCCGATGTTGCAGCGATCAGCTTCGTCGGATCGACTCCGATCGCGCGTTACATTTATTCGACCGCTACCAGCACCGGCAAGCGCTGCCAGGCGCTCGGTGGCGCCAAGAATCACATGGTCGTAATGCCGGACGCGGACATCGATCAGGCGGTCGATGCGCTGATGGGCGCTGCCTATGGCTCGGCCGGCGAACGCTGCATGGCGATCTCGGTCGCAGTGCCGGTCGGCGAGAAGACCGCGGACGCCCTGATCTCCAAGCTCGAGCCTAAGATCCGTGCACTGAAGGTCGGCTCGGGCTTCAACGCCGAATCCGAAATGGGCCCGCTGGTCACCCAGCAGCATCTCGACAAGGTGCGCGGCTATGTGGATTCCGGCGTCGAGCAGGGCGCGAAGCTGATCGTCGATGGCCGGGACTTCCGGTCCAACGAAGGCGGCTATTTCATTGGTGGGTCGCTGTTCGATCACGTCACGCCGGACATGAAGATCTACAAGGAAGAGATCTTCGGGCCGGTGCTCGCCGTGGTGCGCACGCCGGACTATGCGACGGCAGCGCGCATGATCAACGACAACGAATACGGCAACGGCACGGCCATCTTCACGCAGAACGGCGACGTCGCGCGTGAATTCGCTCATCGCATCCGCGTCGGCATGGTCGGCATCAATGTGCCGATTCCGGTGCCGGTCGCTTTCCACTCCTTCGGTGGCTGGAAGGCCTCACTGTTCGGCGATCATTCGATGCACGGTCCCGAAGGCGTCCGCTTCTATACCCGGCTCAAGACCGTCACTAGCCGCTGGCCGACGAGTATTGCGCAGGGGCCGGAATTCGTGATGCCGACAATGAAGTAGATCGAAGCGTGGAGCGCGCGACTAACGCGTGCTCCACGAGCCTGCCGGACTATTCCGCGCCCTTAGGCCGCGGCCGTTACACGCCAGATGACGTCGCCCACATCGTCGGCCACCAGCAATGCACCGTCCGGGGTGAGGGTGACGCCGACAGGGCGTCCATAGGACACTTTCTCGTCGGGTGCGAGGAAGCCCGACAAGATATCCCGCGGTGGTCCGGACGGCTTGCCGTTCACGAACGGGATGAAGACGACCTTGTAGCCGCTGAGCGTGCTGCGATTCCACGACCCGTGCTGGCCGATGACCATGCCGTCCGGAAATCCCGGCAGCGTACCGGCGGGCAGCCAGCACAGGCCGAGCGAGGCGGTGTGGCCGCCCAGCGCGTAGTCGGGCGTGATCGCGGTGGCGACCAGCGCCGGATCCTGCGGTACGCGGTCGTCGACGGTCTTGCCCCAGTAGCAATAGGGCCAGCCATAGAAGCCGCCATCGCGCACTGAGGTCAGGTAGTCCGGCGGCGTCTCGTCGCCGAGGCCGTCGCGCTCATTGACCACCGTCCACAGCGCGTTTGTCGTCGGCTCCCAAGCGAGGCCGACGGGGTTGCGCAAGCCGGCGCCGAAGATGCGGCTCTTGCCACTGGCAATATCGAGCTCATAGACGGCCGCGCGGCCTTCTTCGACCTCCATGCCGCCTTCGGCGATATTGCTCAGCGAGCCGACGCCGATATAGAGCTTGCTGCCATCCGGGCTCGGCAGGATGCTGCGCGTCCAGTGGCCGCCGGATTTGAAATTGGTGAGTTTCTTGCCCGGCGCCGTGATGCTATCCGCGCCCGCCACATAGGGGAAGGCCACCACGCCATCGACATTGCCGACATAGAACGTGTCGCTCAGCAGCGCCATGCCGAACGGCTGGTTCAGTCCCTCCATGAAGGTCTGGCTGGTCTCGGCGACACCGTCGCCATCCCGGTCACGCAGCAGCGTGATGCAGTTGGCGCTGACGCCGAGCGCCGCGGCCCGCCGCATCGTCGCCTGCATCGCATAGCCGAACATGTTACGCACTGGGCCTGCGACCTGCGTCGCCTCCGCGATGAGGACGTCGCCGTTGGGCAAAACATTGATCCAGCGCGGATGCTTCAGCCCGGAGGCAAAGGCATTGACCTTGAGCCCGGGCGCGACCACGGGCTTCTGTCCCACGGCCCATCCCTGGGCCGTCGGCATCTTCAGCGTGGGGATGGCGCCTTGCGGCTTGGCTTCCGGCACCACCGGCGCGCTGCCCCAGGCGGGCGCGTGCACGTTGCCCTGCAGGCGGCGCCATTGCAGCGCCGCGCCACCGATCACCGCGACAACGCGCGCAAATATTCCGGACAAGCTCATGTCATTCCCCCATTCGATTGCGCGCACACTATCCGACACCTACGCGGGTTAAAACCGTTGCGTGACGGCGTATAGGGCATGCGAGCCCGTCATTCATGGGGGATCGGCGCCATGACGATCGGGGCGGTGCCGGCGGCTATGGCGCCGCGATGGCCTGGTTGATGCAGGCGGCGAGTTCGTCGACTTCGAACGGCTTGTTGAGGACGCAGGGCATGCTGCCCAGTCGCGCGCGCACTTTCTCTTCGGAATTGGCCGTGATGAAAATGACCGGCGTCTGGTTCTTGTCCGAGCGCATGCTCTCATAGAGATCGATGCCGGTGAGGCCGGGCATTTCGACGTCGGTCACCACGCATGACGTCTCGCGGACCACGGGCGAGGTCAGAAACGCTTCGGCGGATTCGAAGCTGAGGACAACGAAGCCCAGCGATCGCAGCAGGCTTTCAAGCGCGCGGCGAACCGACGAGGAATCGTCGATGATGGCAATGGCATGTTTAGAGTTCAACGCAATCTCCACACGGCGGCTTTGACAGCGACCCCAGTGTTGAGCCGTTTCGCCCAGAATATTGTCAAATATCGCCGTGCAGCGAAATCATACTGAGGTTTATCGGGAGGTAACCGAGGCTGGTTTCATGCCAATGGCTTCGGCCATGCGCACCAGAGAGGCGAAGGATTTGGCGTCCATCTTCTTCATCATCTTGCCGCGGTGGATCTTAACCGTAATTTCGCTGAGGTTCAGCTTTGCGGCGATCTGCTTGTTCAGCAGCCCCGCGGTGGCAAATTCCATCACCTCGCGTTCTCGTGAACTCAAGGTGCCGAAACGCGCCTTGATATCGGCCAGTCCATCGCGCTCCTGCCGCGCCTTGCGGTCGCGTTCCACGGCGCCGGCGACGGCATCGAGCATTTCCTGATCGCGAAACGGCTTGGCGAGAAAATCGACGGCGCCGGCCTTCATGGCGCGTACCGTCATCGGCACATCGGCATGGCCGGTCATGAAGACGATAGGCGTATTGCCGCCGAGATCCGCAAGACGCTTCTGAAAATCGAGGCCGCTAACGATCGGCAGCCGAATATCGAGGACAAGGCAGCTGGCCTTGGTGAGAATGTCGCTCTCGAGAAGCTCGACCGCAGAGGAGGCGAAGCTGACTTCATATCCGACCGAACGCAGCAGACTGCCAACCGCAGTGCGGATGGCCGCTTCGTCGTCCACGATGACGACCAAAGGTGCTTCTGCGTCGTTAGGCAAGGTTGCCGGATCCTTCTGCGGTGGCCGTCGGTATCATGAAATGAAAGGTGGTTCCACCACTCTCGTTTCGTTCCGCCCAGATGCGCCCGTGATGCGACTCGATGATGGATCGGGAGATCGAGAGGCCGATGCCCATCCCCTCGGCCTTTGTCGTGAAGAACGGCGCGAACAGGCGTTGCATATGGTCGTCCGGTATACCCGATCCTGAATCGCGCACCGAGACGAGAATTCCCCGCGTCGCGTCGAATGCCGACCACACCCTCAGCTCTTTCGTCGCGGTCGCCTTCATGGCGTGGACGGCGTTGTTGACGAGATTCATCAGCACCTGCTGAAGCTGCACTTCGTCGCCGGCGATGGTGGGTAGATCGGGTGTCAGGTCGAGGACTGCTGAAATCTGGTGCTGTGCCAGATCGCGCTGAACCATCGCCAGTACCTGCGTGACGATGGCGTTGACGTCGACCGGACCGCGCGCCAACTCGCCCTTCACGGCGAGCGACCTCAGCCGGTGAATAATGCCGCCGGCCCTGCGCCCCTCCTGCACGACTTCCTTAAGACAGGCCGTGGTCTCGCCGAGATCGGGCCGTTCCCGCGACAGCCAGCGCAAGGCCGCCTCCGCATTGGTCACCACGGCGGCAAGTGGCTGGTTGACCTCATGGCCGATCGATGCCGTCAGGGCACCCAAGGTCGCGATGCGCGACACGCGGGTGAGTTCTGCGATGCTCTGCTGGAGTGCTTGCTCGGCTGCGATCTTGGCGGTGACATCAAGCGAATTGATCAAGACGGAACGAGATCGATCGGTGGGGAAGGTTGCCGTGACGATGGTGGTGCGCAACTCGCCGTTGACGGCACGGATGGCTGCTTCAATCGTGAATGAGCTTTCTCCCGCAAGAAATGCGAGCAGGATTTCGCGAAAGGCGACCAAAGTCTCCGGCTCAAGTGCTGCATCCCAGGACTGCTGAACGTTCTTCTGGTCGAGATCGCCGATCAATTGCTTCGCGGCGTCATTCGCGTCGAGGGTCCGGACGAGAAACAGGCAATGCTTGAGGAAGCCCTCATTGGCGGTGAGATAGTCGCGCAATCGGGGAATGCCTTGTTGCAGGATCGGCGCGCAGGCATTGGCCGCTTCCGTGAAGTCCTGCTCCCAGATGGCAACGCTCGTGCCCTGAAAGATGTTGCGATAGCGCTCTTCGCTCCGCCGAAGCCTTGCGTCCGACATCCTGATCTGGACGCAGAGCACCGCCGCGATGGCAATGGCGAGCGCGCTGACGGCGCCGCGCAGCATTGCTCCCTCATTGGGGTCGTTCGCGTGGCCGATTAGATAACCGAGGATTGTCAGGCCGATGCAACCGAGGGCGATCAGGATGATGCCCGTGACATTGGTGAAACGGAGCGCCATCAGCAGCACGACGATATAAAGCGCCGCGACGGCGATCTCGAATGTGCTGAAGGCGTCGAACGCGAAAATACCTGCGGCAAGGATAGCTGTCGCAATGGCCATGGGCAGCTGTGAGGGTCGTTGCACCCGATCAGAATTGGTCATTTGAGCCGCAAAATAGGAAGCAGGGCATGCGTCCTGCAGGGAATGGTAAAGTCGTCCGAAGTCGGTGGCGTCTCGCCCGGGATAAACCTTGGTATAGGGCGGGATTACCTTCGTTTCTTGAATCTCTATCCTCGTAGAATGGTTAGCGCGGCCGGAATCTCTCATCCTTGGATCGTCGAAGTCATCGCGATGTCGATGGCATTCACCACCCAAAGGAGACCGATATGCTGCTCGATTCACAGTCCCAGAATTCTGACTCGTTTGCCGGTGTATTGTCTGACGCAGGTTCTACGACGGTCGCCCAGCTCCTGCTAGATGCACGGCAGGCGATTGGATCGGATGTCGGTGCGGCTCTTCGCTGCATCAGGCAGGCTGCATCGCTGCTCGAGGCGCCCTCCCAACCGTCGCCCGTCAGCCCCGCGAGGGGCGGCCTCGCACGCTGGCAGGCGGAGCGGATCAAGTGCCACATTGATTCAAATCTGGATGAAGCGATCCAAGTATCGGATCTCGCGAGTCTCGCTCGCCTGAGTTGCGGTTACTTCTCAAATGCGTTCAAGACTACGTTCGGCCAGTCTCCCCATACCTATATCGTTTCCCGCCGCCTGACACGCGCGATGGAGTTGATGACGTCCAGCAGCAAGTCACTCTGCGAGATCGCCATCGATTGCGGCTTCTCCGATCAGGCCCACATGTGCCGCCAGTTTCGGCGCGCAACTGGCGTCAGCCCCAACGCCTGGCGCCGCGACAACATGATGATGTCCGCACTAGCAACACAGCAGTGACGCTCCTCGGGGAGTATCCAGAAATGGGCTACGGACGCTTGCATGATCGTCCCCGCCTTTGACGAATAGTTCGCATCGACGAACCACCCGAAGATATCTCGCTACCCCAACCACTATGAAAGGATCGCTCAAATGTCTGCGCGCAAGACGATGATGAAATCGGCCCGGCGGTGGCTCTTGGTGCCCGCGTCCGTGGCTTTCGTGTTGTGGACCTCCATGGCGGAGAGCTCGGCGGCATCCGACAAGGCCTATCGCTGGATCGGCGACCCCCGGCTCTCCACCGATATCAGCGCAGCCCGCCGCGTACAGCAGCGGCGTGTCCATGCTGCGGTCCGCGTGACTGTTCCTTCCGTTGCTCCGCCGGTGCGGCCGATGGATTCCTATGCGAGTGCGCCGACCAGCTATGGCTACGGCATCGGCGACAACTCCCGCAATCAGACGTGGTGAAGCGAGGCGCTCGGCCAGGCCCGGTCGATCTTCGAAGCATGGTGGTCCGTGCACCCCGGGTTGCAGAAATGCCCCGTGGTCCCGCGGCCCTGAATGGATAGGTTCCTCCTCAACATGGTTCAGCGATATTTCCGGGCCGTTCCGATTGGCCGGAAAGGTCGCCGCATCGATGCAAAAGGAAGAATGACGATGTCGTCACAGGTTAAAGTCGCTGCGGTCCATGCTGCGCCCGTATTTCTCGATCGCGCGGCCACCACGGCGAAGGCGATTTCGATCATTCGCGAGGCTGCTGCCGCAGGCGCGCGGCTGATTGCCTTTCCTGAAACCTATATCCCGGCATTTCCGGTCTGGGCGGCATTGTGGGCGCCGATCGAGAATCACGATCTGTTCGTGACGATGGCGGAGCAGTCGGTGTCGATTGCAGGTCCGGAAATGGCCGCCTTGCGCAACGAGGCGCGGGCGCTTGGCGTGACGGTTTCGATGGGGATCAGCGAGAGCTCGCCGGTCAGCGTCGGCCTGATCTGGAACAGCAATGTCCTGATCGGGCCCGACGGCAACATTCTCAATCATCACCGCAAGCTGGTGCCGACCTTCTATGAGAAGCTGGTCTGGGCTGCCGGCGATGGCGCGGGCCTTCGTGTCGCCGATACGCCTGTGGGGCGTGTCGGCAATCTCATCTGTGGCGAGAATACCAATCCGCTGGCACGCTATACGCTGATGGCGCAGGCTGAGCAGATTCACATTTCGAGCTGGCCGCCGATGTGGCCAACGCGCCGCCCGAGCAGCGGTGGAAATTTCAACAATGTTGCAGCCAATCGCATTCGTGCCAGCGCGCATTCGTTCGAGGCCAAGGCCTTCGGCATCGTCACCGCCGGCTATATGGACAAGGCAATGCGCGACTTCCTGATCGCGCGGGATCCCGATGTGGTCGATGTGATCGATCGCACGCAGCGTGCCGCCAGCTTCTTCGTCGACCCGACCGGCGAAGTGCTCGGCGACATGCTGCAGGACGAGGAAGGCATCGCCTATGCCGAATTCGACCTGCGCCGCTGCATCGAGCCGAAGCAGTTCCACGACGTGGTCGGCTACTACAATCGTTTCGACGTGTTCGATCTGACCATCAATCGCAAGCGCCTCGTACCGGCAACCTTCGTCGACAAGATCGACGACGAAGAGGTCGCGTTTGAGCCGGCCGAACGCGCGGTTTAGCGCTTAGACTGGTTCAGAACCGCATGTGGCATCATGACATGGATGCCCTTGTCGAGATTGACTAGCTGGGTGACGCGGACATCGGCGGCGAGGCTGCAGAGCATATAGGCATCATCGGGCGTCAGCGTCGTGCGTGCGACGATCATGCTCACCATCCGGCGGAGCGCGATACGCGCGGCTTCGTCGAGATCGGGATCGAAGGCCATCGAGATGAGATGATCCTTCGTCTCGGCATAGGGGGCCTCCAACTGCGCATTCTTGACGAGATCGATCTTGAACGTGCCGGTGAGGCCGGTCTCGACGGCAGTTACACAGACTTCGCCATCGCCCTGCACGGCGTGACCGTCGCCGCAGGAGAACAGGCCGCCCTCGGTCCAGACAGGAAGATAGAGAACGCAGCCTGCGCCGAGCTCCTTGTTGTCGATATTGCCGCCGAAATGCGAGGGCATGGTCGTGCTGACCCGGCCAACCGCGGGTTTCGGCGCGGTGCCCATCACGCCGAAGAACGGCCGCGCCTTTAGCGTGATGCCCCATGGCGTCTTCACCACGCCATTGGCCCGATCAAGTCCGATATGGACGCGGCGGAAATAGTCGAAGTCGTCGGGCAGCGTGCCCATGCCGGGCTTGAAGAGCGTATAGCCCCAGTCATCCGTGAGCTGGACATCAAGGATCTCGACACGCAATGCGTCACCCGGTTGGGCGCCGCGCACGGCGACAGGCCCGGTGAGGATATGCGGCCCGAGTTCTGGCGTGACGGCATCCAGGATGGCGACAAGTTCGGGGCGGACGGTCATGTCCGCTTCTGTCGGAAGGTTCTCGCGTGTGCCGCTGACGCTTGTGATTGTGACCGTCTCACCGGGATCGATGGTGGCGATCGGCTTCAGCGTGGCGTCGAAATAGCCCCAATGAACGGTCGTTGGGCTCGGAAGCAGTGTCTGCGTCATGGAATGTCCTGTGTTCAGCCGCCGGCGGCGAAACTGTCGCTGCGCACGGCCCAGCCGGTGACGCGCGCCTCGATCAGCGAGAACACAATATACAAACCGACGCCCAATGCAGCCAGAATGAACAGGCCGGCGAACACCAGCGGCACATCGAAGCTGGATGACGCGATCATCATCAGATTGCCGATGCCGCGATTGGAGGCCACGGTCTCCGAAATCACCGTGCCGACGAAAGCCAGCGTCGCAGCCACCTTTAGTGAGGCGAAGAAGTACGGCATGGTGCGCGGCAGGCCCACATTCCACAGAATTTCCAGCTTGGTCGCGCGCAGCGTCTTCATGACATCCTGCAATTCGGGCTCTGTCGCCGCAAGGCCGGTGGCGACGTTCACGACGATCGGGAAGATGCACATGATCATCGCGGTGAGGATCGCCGGCACGGTACCCGCGCCAAACCACAGTACGAAGATCGGCACCACCGCGACTTTCGGGATCGACGAGAATCCCACCAGCATCGGATAGGCGACGTCATAAGCCAGCTTCGACGAGCCGATCAGCATGCCCAGCAGAATGCCGATCGCGATGCCGAAGCCGAACCCAACCATGGTTGTATATAGCGTCTGCAGTGCATGCGGCCAGATCGCGGGGAAGCGCGTCCAGAGCGTCGCAAGCACCTGGCTCGGCCGCGGCAGCACGATGTCCGAGACATGGAACATCAAGCACAACAATTCCCACAGTACGAAGAAGCCGATGATGCAGGCGGTGGACATGACTTGGCGGCGGACGCGTTCGCTCATGACACGATCTCCTGAACGGCGCGAGCCGCGACGATGCGCTGGCGCAGGCGCTGGGTCAGCGTGACGAAATCCGGCTCGAACGACACGTCGATGGTGCGCGGCCGCGCGAACGGCACCGGGCTGTCATCGACGATGCGACCGGGCCGCGCCTGCATCACGCAGATGCGCGACGCCAGATAGGCGGCTTCCTTGAGGTCGTGAGTGACCAGCAGCACCGTCGGGCGCTTCTCGATCCAGAGATTCTGCATGATCTCCCATAATTCCTCGCGGGTGAACTGGTCGAGCGCTCCGAATGGCTCGTCGAGCAGCAACAAGGTCGGATCATGAATCAGCGCCCGGCACAGCGAGGCACGCTGCTGCATGCCGCCGGACAGCTGCCAGGGAAACTTGTCGCCGAAACCGCCGAGGCCGACCTGCTTGAGCGATGCCTCGACGCGGTCGCGATATTCGGTCTTGCGCTTGGCGCCGAACGCTTCCTTGAACGGCGGCACGATCTTGAGTGGCAGCATGACGTTGTCGCGTATGTTCAGCCACGGCAGCAATGTCGGGTTCTGGAACGCCATGCCGATCCGTGCCGCGCCCGCGCCGATTTCGCGGCCGGCAACGAACACGTTGCCCTGGGTCGCATTGAGCGTGCCGGCCACCAGTTTCAGAATCGTCGACTTGCCGCAGCCGGACGGACCGACCAGCGCGACGAATTCGCCCTTGTCTATGCGTAGCGACGTCTCGGCCAGCGCGGTCACGGCGTTCTTCGCCGTGCCGAAAGTGACGCGCACCTTTTCGAGCTCGATCACATTGTCCGCAGCGCGGGGCTTTGGGTGGGCGAGCGGTGCGTTCATCGGGTCAGGCTTTCTGCACGGAGGTGATCGCGGCCATGGTCGAGTCGGTGTTGGCCGGCATCGCCGGCGGCATCTGCTGGATCGCATGCACCGATTGCCCGGTGCCGCGGGCTTTCTCTTGCAAGATCCGGTTCTTCATCACGAAGCGGCCGCGCACGATGGTATGGATCGGCAGTGCCGAGGCCTTGCGGCCATGCCACGGCGAAATCTTCGCGCGCGACTGGATCATAGCGTCGTCGACAGTCCATTCGCGCTTGAGGTCGACGATGACGATATCGGCATCGGACCCCACCGTCAGCGTGCCCTTGCGCGGATACAGGCCCCAGATCTTGGCGGGACTCTCGGCGCTCCAGCGCACGTAGTCGTTGATGGTGGCGCGGCCCTTGTTGATCTCGGTCAGCATCAGCGGCATCTGGGTCTCGACGCCGGGAAAGCCGCAGTCGACCGTCCAGATGTCCGGCCGGGTCTTCTCGTCCGGTGCATGTGGCGCATGGTCGGTGGCGATCATGTCGACCGTGCCATCCATCAGCGCGTTCCACAGCGGCTGCTGGTTGGCCTTCTCGCGCACGGGCGGATTGACGCGGACGACGCCACGGAATTTGTCGTAATCGGTCTCGTCCAGAAGGAGATATTGCGGGCAGGTCTCGCCGGTGATGTCGACACCCCGCGCCTTGGCTTCGGCCAGCGGCTGCAGTTCGGCAGCGGAGGAAATGTGCAGCACGTGGATGCGCGCGCCGGTCCATTCGGCGAGGATCGCCGCGCGAGCGACGGCCTCGACGGCGACGACGGCGGGCCGTGCTGCCAGATGCGCGATCGGCTCGATGCGTCCGCTGGCACGCAGCCGCGCTTCGCGGCGCTCCATGATGGAATTGGTCTCGGCATGCAGCGAGATGCGCTTGCCGGTTGGGGACACCACTTCGAAGGCTTCGAGCATCGCGCCGGTGGTCGGCGAGGGGATGCGGCCGAAAGTGTTGCCCATATAGAGCTTGAAGCCGATCACGCCGCCATCGATCAGCGCGTCGACATGTTCGATGCTGTCTTCGCCCAGCACCGCATAGAGCCCGTAGTCGACATAGGCCTTGGCAGAAGCGATCTTGTGCTTGTCGGCCAGTGCTTCCGCATTGTTGATGGTGGGCAGCGTGTTGGGCATGTCGAACACGGTGGTGACGCCGCCAAAGGCCGCCGCGGCGGTGCCGCTGGCAAAGTCTTCCTTCTGCGGATAGCCGGGGTCGCGGAAATGCACGTGCACGTCGATGGCGCCGGGCAGAATATGAAGTCCCGTGGCGTCGAGTATCTGCGTCGCCGGCGGCATCGCCTCCGGCGCGCCGATGGCGTGGATCACGCCGTCCTTGATGGCGATGCTGGCTTTGTAACTTGCATCGGGTGATACAATGGTGCCGCCATTGATGACCAGATCAACCTTGTCGCCCATGTTAGTCCCCTCGCTCACAGCATTGCCCAACCGCCATCGACCGGCAGGTCGACGCCGGTAATCTGGCGCGAGACGTCGCTGCCCAGAAAGAGACAGGCATTGGCGACGTCGGCATCCACGGTGACGCGGCGCAGCGCGTAGTCCATGGCGTGGCGCTCGGCGGCTTCCTGTTCGGTGATGCCGAGCTTCAGCGCCATGTCGCGGCATACCTTGTCGCGAAAGCGCGGGCCGTCCACCATGCCAGGCGCGACGCAATTGACGTTGATGTTGTGCGGGCCGACCTCGAGCGCGAAGCTCTTGGTGATGCCGCGCAGACCCCATTTCGAGGCCGAGTAAGCCATCCGGCCGGCGCGGCCGCGCATGCCGAAGGTGCCGCCAACATTGACGATCTTGCCGTAGCGCTGATCGATCATGGTCGGCAACGCCGCGCGCATGGAGTGGAAGCAACCGTTCATATTGAGCGTGACGATCTCGTCGAATTCCTCCGGCGTGGTCTGCACGCCGGTCTTACCGATCGGTCCGGAGCCGCCGGCGACATTGACAAGAATGTCGATGCGCCCGCCGAACGCCGCCTTGGTCTTCTCCGCCGCGGCCTCGCATTGGTCGGACTTCGTGAGATCGCAGGGAATGACGATCACCTCGCTGCCCTTGGCTTTCACCTCGGCGGCAACCGGCTCAATCGCCGAGGTATCGCGGCCCAGCAGCGCCAGCTTGCAACCTTGTTCGGCAAAGGCGTGGGTGATGGAGGCGCCCATACCCTTGGCGGGGCCTGTGATCATGACGACGCGGTTTTCTAGGGAGAGTTTCATGCTATTGTCTTTCTTGGGTCGTTTGCTCTGGCCCCTCGACGTCATTGCGAGGTGAGGGAAAGCTGGCTTACCGGCTTTCCCCTTAGCGACGCGACGCGGCAATTCAGAAGCCACGAGCGCAGGAAGACTGGATTGTTTAGCTTCGTTCGCAATGACGGTTGAGAGGCGATGATGCTGAGGGGCCGGTTCGTCGTTACATCGCGGCCTTGATGGCCGTTGGGCGATCGGCCAGCGGCGGCATGAAGCTGCGGTCGAATACGTCGCCGACCTTCGGCGTGCGTGGCAGCTCCTTGGCGCTGACGAGGATATCGATCGCCTTGCTCATGCGTTCGTCGTTGATGTCGCCATGGCCGATCTTTGAAATTTCCGGCGAAGTCATTTCGTCGGACAGCGTGGCTTCCAGGCGCGCGCGTTCGATCTCCGGCTTGATCAGCGGTTCGCGCTTCTGCACGGCCTCGATGGCGGCTTTCGGATCGGCCATGGCATCCTTGACGCCACGGTTGAGCGCCTTGAGGAAGCCTTTCACGGCGTCGGGGTTTTCCTTGGCAAACTTCCGCGAGACGATGATGGCGTTGGAATACAGATCCATACCGTAGTCGCCGAATTTGATGAAGCGGATCTCCTTTTCAGGATCGATGCCGATCAGCCTGGCGCTGAAGCGGATGGTGGTGATGTAGCCGAACACGCCGTCGACCTGATCCTTCATCAGCATCTGTTCGCGCAGGTTCGGCTGCATGTTGGTCACCTCGACCTTGGTGCAGTCGATCTTGGTCGCCGCGCAGAGCGCCGGGAATAGCTTCAGCGCGCCGTCGTTGGCCGCGCCGCCGAGCTTTCGGCCAACGAAATCGGCCGGGGTCTTGATCGGGCTGTCGGCTTTCACCGCCACCGTGAAGGGCGGGCGGTTGTACATCTGGTAGACGCCGATGGGCGCTTCGTCTGGCTTCTTGGCGGCAAGTTCGATCAGCGCATTGATGTCGCCGAACCCCATGTCATAGGCGCCGTTGGCGACCTGCGGCACTGCTGCGCCGGACCCGTTGCCCTGATCGAAACTGACGTCGAGGCCTTCCGCTTTGAAGTAGCCGCGATCCTGCGCCAGGAAGAACATGCCCTGCGGACCTTCGTACTTCCAGTTCAGGACCATCTTGATCTTGGTGTCGGCCTGCGCGGCGACAAACGATCCGGCCGTCACGATCAGTGTCAGGGCAAGCGTCTGCAATCGACGAAATGCATGGCATCCGGTCATCGGTGTGTTCCTGTTGAGAAGAGTGACACGATCGACCGGTGGGGTGTTTCTGCCTGCGGCCGCCCTCAGGAGCAAAGTTAAGCCCATCGGAGTGCGCTTATCTGCTGCTATCTTTTTGCTTAAGCGGTGCAAAAAAGGCTTCACTCGGAATCGTCCAGATAACGCGTCGTTCGCGCCGGCGCTTGCAGAACCGCGAGGCGCAGGCGCGTCAGCAGCATCCGCAAAAGCTTGCGGTAATCACGCCGTCGAGCGCGGCGAGGGCCCCAGCAAGGTTCTGGCCAGAGGGCATGCCGGCGCGCATCTGCGCCAGAATCTCCTGCCGCGCGGCCGTGAAGTCGATCCCGGTGACATGCCCATCGCGCACGATCGTGTGGCCGGCGACGATCACCTCCCGGATATGGCGTGCGGTTGCCCGCGAGAACAGGAGATTGATCGGGTCGAGATCGCTGTGCAGCGCGTCGTCGTTGAGCGCGTTCCAGTCCAGCAGCAGCATGTCCGCATCGGCGCGGTCGCGCAGGCCGCCGTCGCTGGCGATATTGGTGACGGCGAAGCGGCCGTTGCTTACGCTCTCATGCAGTGCACGGTGGCGGGTCACGACTTGATCGAAACCGCTGCCGGCATGAAGCAGATGTGACAGTCGGAGCTCGCGCAGTGCATCGTTGTCGTCGTCGAGTGCTTTGCTGTCGATGCCGAGGGCGACCCGGCATCCGGCGGTCCACATTCGGGTCATGGGAGCCAGGCCCGAATGCAGATGCAGGTTGGAGCTGGTATTGACCGAAATGACGACGCCCCGTTCGGCCATGAGTTCGAGTTCATCGGGCCGGGCCCAGACGCAATGTGCCAATGTCAGCCGCGGGGACAGCAGACCGATCTCGTCCAGCATGCGGACTACGCCGCCAGGATAATTGGCGTCGCACCACTCGCGTTGATACTTGGTCTCGAGCAGATGCATGTGGACGCGGCGGCCGGTGCGTGCCGAGGCTTCAGCGATCGCCTGCAACAGCGCGTCGCCGCACCACTGCACGCCATTGGGACCATATTGCACATCGAATTTCGGGCCATCGGCGGCGGAGACAATCTCGTCCACTAGCGTCATGTAATCGCGCGGCGACAGCGCCGGACGCATGAAGCGCTGCGCGATCTCCGCCCGAACGGCCGGCGGCAGCGCTGCCAGCACAGGTTCCGAGGGACCGTAGACCAAAGGATTGCGATCTCTCATTGCCACGGCGAGGCCGGCGCGCACGCCGACATCGCGTGCCGCGCGCGATACCTCGGCCAGTTCGGTCGGCAGATCAGTGAAGCCCTGCACGCGGGTGTAATGGTTCATGACGATACCGGCACCGCCCAGCGCGCTGCTGGCGAACGCGACGCAGGCCGCTACATAGGGATCGACCGCAGGAAACAATGCGAGATAGTGGATCCAGGACTCCAGCGGCTTGGCGTCGGCGCCGATGGAGCTGGTGCGGACCGCGCGGCCGTGGTCGTGGGCATTGACCAAAGCGGGCAGCGCCATGATCGGCTCTGCTGCTTCAGCTGTCCGTGCGATCGACTGGATCTTGCCGTCCTGCAGCGCGATCACCTGCGCGCCGGGCATCGGCCCGTCCGGGCCAAGCACATGAGCGCAGGTGAAGCGACGCGGCGCGTCGGTGGGGCGAGCCGTTGTCATTACGGCGCGATGGTCGGGGGCATCCGGTCGGGCTTGGCCGGCAGGAACGTATTGTTGAACACGTCGTCGGGCTTCGGCGTGCGCGGCAGTTCGAACGAGGTGACGATGGTGGAGATCGCCGAACCCAGGCGCTTCTGATCGAGCTCGCCGAGGCCCAGATCCCCGACCTCTGGCGTGTTGATGAAGTTGTTGTAGACGTAGGTCAGGCGCCGCTTCTCGATATCCTTCTTGATCAGCGGTTCCTCGGTGGCGAGCAGGTCGATGGCGGCGTCCGGTGCCTGGACGGTTTCCTTGATCGAGCGGTTAATGGCGCGCAGCAGACCTTTCACCGCCTCCGGATGTCCCTTCAGCAGCTTCTGCGACACCATTACGCCGTTGGAATAGAGGTCGAGGCCGGCGTCAGAATAAAAATTCCAGCGGAAGTCCTTGTCGGGATCGACCTTGAGCGACACCAGGTTGAGATAGCTGGTGGCCGCGAACACCGCGATCGAATCCACCTGGCCCTGCAGCAGCATTTGTTCCTGCAAGGCCGGAGAAACCTGCAGAATGCTGATCTTGCTGTAATCGATGCCGTTCTGCTTGGCGAGCAGCGGCAGTAGTTTCAGCGACGCGCTGCCGGAAGGCGAGGCAAGCTTGGATCCCTCGAGATTCTTGAGAGTTTTGATCGGCCCATCCGCCTTGCTGAGCAGCGCGAACGGCGTCTTGTTATAGATCATGTAGACCATCACCGGTGCATCGTCCGGCTTGGTGGCGGCGTTCTGAATGATGGCGTTGATATCGCCAAAGCCGGCGTCATAAGCGCCTGACATGATTCGCGTGACGGTCGCCGCCGAGCCTTCGCCCTGATCGATCGTCACGTCGAGATTTTCATCTTTGAAGTACCCTTTGGCCTTCGCCCAGTAGTACCACGCATGGAGACCCTGGATTTTCCAGTCGAGGGTAAACTTGATCTTGGTTGGCCCGGCAGCTTGGGCAAAAGTGAGTGTTCCTGCGGCTACGCCCAAGGCTAACACGAGCGTCAGTAATCCACGAAGTGCCCGGCGTTCGGTCATCGATGCTTTCCTGTTGCGAAACGTGACATGATTGGTCGGTGGGCGACGTCGCTCTCGCGACTATCTTCCTGTGTGAATCAGGATAGACCTATTCGAGTGGTCACATCTGCTGCTATCTTTTCCAGTGACCGGTGTGAAAAAGGCATCACTTGAGAGGCGAGAGCAATGAGGCATCTGCGGTTACTGACCCATGTGGTCGAAGTGGCTCGCACCGGCTCGATCCGCCGCGCCGCGGAACTGCTCAACTTGACGCCTTCCGCGATGAACCGGCGCATTCAGGACCTCGAAGCCGAAATCGGCACGCCTTTGTTCGAGCGCCGGCCGCGGGGCGTGAAGCTGACCACCGCCGGCGAGATGTTCGTGCGCTACGCGCGCAGCCAGATTGCCGATGCCGAGCGGATGAGATCGCAGGTCGAGGATCTCAGAGGTCTGCGGCGCGGTCCGATCCAGATCGCCTGCAGCCAGGCGCTGGCGCTGGATTTTCTGGCGCTGCGCGTCGCTGCGTTCCAGAAGAAGCATCCGAAAGTGGTGTTCGACCTCAAGGTGATGGATCACGAGCGCGCGCTGGCCGCGCTGGCGGCTTACGACGTCGATCTCGCTCTGGTGCATCGTCCGGCGATGTGGCCGTCACTGCGCGTCATCGCCAGCCTTCCCCAGCGTCTCGTGGTGATCACCCGCTCGGATCATCCGCTGGCGGCCAAGAAAATGCTGCGCCTCTCCGATTGTGTCGATTATCCCGCAGCCCTGCCGGATCGGACCTTGAGCGGCCGCCAAATTCTCGATGAGGTCACGACCCGGCGCGATCTGCGCCTCAACATGCTCGCGGAATCAAACTCCTTCGAGATGCTGCGCGGGCTGGTGTTTCGCTGCGACATGATCTCGTTCCAGATCGAGATAGGGGCCCCCACCGGGAACCTCGGCATGGGGCTGGTCGGCCGCCCGATCGATACCCGCGATGTGCCCACCGCCGATCTGGTGCTGTGCCAGCTGCGCGGTCGCACGCTACCGGTAGCCGCGGCGACTTTCGCGGAAATCCTGATGAAGAGCCTGAGCGAGATGCGGGCAGGCACTTAGCTCTTTTGCGGTGCAAAATATCCTTCCTTGGGCGGGCCGGATGCCTTATTGGCAGGCCTCGATCCCCTGTCCCGTGAGCCCATAGTCCCCAATGATCCGCCTCGACAATATCAGCAAGCAGAACGGTCATCAGATCGTCTTCATCGAAGCCGCCGGCGCGCTGCTGAAGGGCGAGAAAATCGGGCTGGTCGGCCCCAACGGATCGGGCAAGACAACCCTGTTCCGCATGGTCACCGGCCGTGAACTACCCGATGAAGGCCAGGTCGTGGTCGAGCGCGGCGTTACCATCGGCTATTTCAGCCAGGATGTCGGCGAAATGGCGGGCCACAGCGCCGTCGCCGAGGTCATGGAGGGCGCAGGCCCGGTCAGCGTGGTCGCGACCGAGCTGAAGGAACTGGAAACGGCGATGGCCGATCCGGACCAGGCCGACAATATGGACACCATCATCGAGCGCTACGGAGAGGTGCAGGCGCGTTTCGAGGAACTCGACGGCTACGCGCTGGAAGGCCGTGCCCGCGAAGTGCTGGCGGGTCTGTCCTTCACGCAGGAAATGATGGAAGGCGACGTCGGCAAGCTGTCCGGCGGCTGGAAGATGCGCGTGGCGCTGGCCCGCATCCTGTTGATGCGGCCGGATGTGATGCTGCTCGACGAACCGTCGAACCATCTCGATCTCGAAAGCCTGATCTGGCTCGAAGGCTTCCTCAAGGGTTACGAGGGCGCGCTGCTCATGACCTCGCATGACCGCGAGTTCATGAACCGCATCGTCACCAAGATCATGGAGATCGATTCCGGATCGCTGACCTCTTACTCGGGCGACTACGAATTCTACGAAGCGCAGCGCGCCATGAACGAGAAGCAGCAGCAGGCGCAGTTCGAGCGCCAGCAGGCGATGCTGTCGAAGGAAATCAAGTTCATTGAGCGCTTCAAGGCCCGCGCCTCGCACGCTGCGCAGGTGCAGAGCCGCGTCAAGAAACTCGACAAGATCGAGCGCGTCGAGCCGCCGAAGCGTCGTGAAGTCGTGTCGTTCGACTTCCTGCCGGCGCCGCGTTCGGGCGAAGACGTCGTCAGCCTGAAGAACATCCACAAAGCCTATGGCAGCCGCACCATCTATGAAGGGCTGGATTTCTCGGTGCGTCGCAAGGAACGCTGGGCCGTCATGGGCATCAACGGCGCCGGCAAGTCGACGCTGCTGAAGCTGGTCACTGGCGCGGCCGAGCCTGACAACGGCAACGTCACCATCGGCGGCAGCGTCAAGCTCGGTTACTTCGCGCAGCATGCGATGGATCTGCTCGATGGCGAGCGCACGATCTTCCAGAATCTCGAAGACTCATTCCCGCAGGCCGGCCAGGGCACGCTGCGCGCACTCGCCGGCTGCTTCGGCTTCTCCGGCGACGATGTCGAGAAGCGCTGCCGCGTGTTGTCAGGCGGCGAGAAGGCGCGTCTGGTGATGGCCAAGATGCTGTTCGATCCGCCGAATTTCCTGGTGCTCGACGAGCCGACCAACCATCTGGACATGGCCACCAAGGAAATGCTGATCAAGGCGCTCGCCGATTACGAAGGCACCATGCTGTTCGTGTCGCATGATCGCCACTTCCTCGCGGCGCTGTCGAACCGCGTGCTTGAGCTGACGCCGGACGGCATCCAGCAATATGGCGGCGGCTATACTGAATATGTCGAACGCACCGGCCAGGAAGCGCCGGGGCTGCATCCGAATTAAGCGCGCCTGCTTCCCTCGCCCCGCCCGGCGAAGCTTCGCTAGGCGGGGAGAGGTTAAGCAAGCTCAGCCTGTCAGCGCGGACACCGAGACACCGCGCTTCACCACGCTGCGCATCGCGAAGCTTGAATGCAGCCGCGCCACGCCGGGCATCCGCGAGAGGTGCTGCTTGTGGATGCGCTCATAGTCTTCCATGTCGCGCGCCTGCACATGGACGAGATAGTCGTCATTGCCCGACATCAGGTAGCAGGACACGACATCCGGGCATTTGGCGATCTCGCGCTCGAAGGCTGACAGCGCATCCTCGCTCTGCTTGTCGAGCGTGATGTGGACGTGGACCGTCATCATGTAGCCGAGCTCGGATGCGTCGATCTCGGCGGCATAGCCCTTGATGACACCCTTCTTTTCCAGGGCCGTGAGCCGCCGGGTACAGGCGGTGGGTGACAGGCCGACTTTCTCCGCCAGTGCCATCTGGCTGATCCGGGCATCCCGGACGACCTCGCGAAGGATCTTGCGGTCGGTTGAATCGAGGTCGCTTGCCATGGTTCTCGCAAAAATTCGCAGGATTTCTCTACGCGGACGTAAATTGACGCCGATAATCACCGTTTATGACCGTAGCAGCGGCCGGAATCGCCGTAAAGCGGCATGCGGAAGGTGAGATACTGCCGTTGCGATCATTCGCGGCGGGGGATGTGATGCTGGCACCTTGGACAGGCGGAACGGGCACGCGGCACGCGAGCGCGGTGCTGACCATCGACCTCGAAGCGATCTCACGCAATTACCGGCTATTGGCCGAGCGGGTCGGCCCCGGCGTCACCTGTGCCGGTGTGGTCAAGGCCGATGCCTACGGCCTTGGTGCCGATCGCGTCGCGCCGACACTTTATTGGGCCGGCTGCCGCACCTTCTTCGTGGCGCATCTCGACGAGGCGTTGGACCTTCAAACGCATCTGCCCCGCGACGTCGCGATCTATGTGCTCAATGGTCTGCCCTCAGGCGGCGAGCGTGACTGCGTCGAAGCCGGCATTGTTCCGGTGCTCAATTCGCGCGAACAGCTTCAAGCCTGGTCTGATCAGGCGCGGCAACGCGGCCGGATTCTGCCGGCAGTCGTTCAGGTCGATAGCGGCATGTCGCGACTGGGCATGTCGCCACGCGAAATCGCCGACCTTGCCGGCAACGATACCTCGGTTCTCGATATCCAGGTGGTGATGAGCCATCTCGCCTGCGCCGATACGCCGGAGCATCCGGCCAATGCGCATCAGCTTGCAGCGTTTCAGACGCTTGCGAAGCGCTTTCCCGGTGCGCGAAAATCCTTCGCCAACTCCTCAGGCATTTTTCTTGGCCGTAATTACCATCACGATCTCGTCCGCCCTGGTGCTGCGCTCTACGGTCTCAATCCCAATCCCGCGCAATGCAATCCGATGCTGCCGGTGGTGCGGCTCACCGCGCAGGTGATCCAGACCCGCGAGATCGAAGCCGATGCCCATGTCGGCTATGGCTGGAATTTCAAGGCGACGAAGCCGACGCGGTTGGCGACATTGGCCATTGGTTACGCCGACGGATTGCAGCGCGCCTTCGGCAATGGCGGCGCGGTCTATTTCCGTGGGCGGCGGCTGGCGATTGCCGGACGTGTCTCGATGGATTCACTGACCGTCGATCTCGGCGATCTGCCGCCCGGCATGTTGGCACGGGGCTCGCAAGTGGAGATCATCGGCGGGCATCAGTCGCTCGACGCGCTGGCCGCAACCGCGGGCACGATTGGCTATGAAATGCTGACCTCGTTGGGTCAGCGCTATGAGAGAATTTACTCGGATGAGATCGATGTGCGGTGGACCGCTCGGTCTGGAGGCACGGTGCGATGAAGGTTCTGGTTCTCGGCGCGGGCGTGATCGGCGTTACCACGTCCTATTATCTGGCCAAGGCCGGCCATGAGGTGACGGTGATCGATCGCCAGCCCGGCCCCGCGCTGGAGACGAGTTTTGGCAATGCGGGCGAAGTCTCGCCCGGCTACGCCTCGCCCTGGGCCGGCCCCGGCGTGCCGAAGAAGGCGCTCGGCTGGATCATGGACAAATACGGTCCGCTGGTGGTGCGGCCACAGGCCGATCCGCATCAGTGGCGCTGGATGCTGCAGATGCTGCGCAACTGCACAAGCGCACGCTACGCGCTGAACAAATCACGCATGGTGGGGATCGCCGAATACAGCCGCGATTGCCTGCGCGCGCTGCGCGCCGAGACCGGCATCACCTATGACGAGCGCAGCCAGGGCACGCTGCAACTGTTCCGCAAGCAGTCGCAGCTCGATGCCACCGGCGGCGATATCGACGTGCTCAAGCAATATGGCGTGCCCTATGAGGTGCTGGATCGCGCCGGCTGCGTGAAATATGAGCCGGGTCTTGCCGGTGTGCAGGATCTGTTCGTCGGTGGTTTGCGTCTGCCGGAGGACGAGACTGGTGACTGCCATCTGTTCACGCAGCGGCTGGAAAAGATTACGGCCGGGCTCGGTGTGAAATTCGTCTATGAGACCACGATCAAGTCGGTGGATGTCACGGGTGGCCGCGTCGCACAGGTCATGACCGACAAGGGCGTCTTCACCGCGGATACTTATGTGATGGCACTCGGCAGCTTCTCGCCGCTGCTGTTGCGGCCGCTCGGCATCGATGCGCCGGTCTATCCGGTGAAGGGCTATTCGCTCACGGTTCCGATCACCGATGAGAGTGTTGCGCCACAATCGACGATCATGGACGAAAGCTACAAAGTGGCCATCACACGCCTTGGTGACCGCATCCGTGTCGGCGGCACCGCTGAAGTCGGCAATTATCACCCAGTGCCGACCGCACCGCGCCGCATGCCGCTCGATAAATCAGTGACCGATTTGTTCCCGACCGCCGGCGATCTGTCGCGCTCGACGTTCTGGAGTGGCTTGCGGCCGATGACGCCGGATGGCCCGCCTATCGTCGGTCCAACGCATCTAGGCAATCTGCATCTCAATACGGGCCATGGTACGCTCGGCTGGACCATGGCTTGCGGCACCGCCCGCGTGCTCGCCGACCAGATCTCCGGCAAGGCACCGGAGCTGGATGTGAAGGATCTGGCGATCGCGCGATACGCTTAATGCTTGCTTAACCTCTCCCCGCTCTGCGCGGGGAGAGGTCGCCGCGTTTTCGCGGCGGGTGAGGGGCCGTCTCGGACGAAGCCTCAATCACCATTTATCGGGTCGCGCATATGTCGACCCGATAAAGCATCCCCGTCTCGGGGCTTTGTGCCTCGCCCCTCACCCCAACCCTCTCCCCGCGCAGAGCGGGGAGAGGGAGCTTACCTCACGCAGTCTCCCGCTTTCGCATTGCGACGATTCTAGCCGCATGCGTGCCATGCTTCCGGCCGCGCCCATTTACATCCCCGCCATTTCCGTTTTCAGTTGCTTAAAACAATTGGGGGAAACATGAACGGTCAAACTGCGTCGACGCATCGCGCGTCGGCTGATGCCATTGAGGTTGATTACATCATCGTCGGCGCCGGCTCGGCCGGTTGCGTGCTCGCCAATCGCCTGTCGGCATCCGGCAAACATTCGGTGCTGCTGCTGGAAGCCGGCCCGAAGGATCGCAATATCTGGATCCACATTCCGCTCGGCTACGGCAAGCTGTTCAAGGAAAAGACCGTCAACTGGATGTATCAGACCGAGCCCGAACCGGGCCTCGATGGGCGTTCAGTGTTTCAGCCGCGCGGAAAAGTGCTCGGCGGCTCCAGCTCCATCAACGGACTGTTGTATGTGCGCGGCCAGCATGAGGATTACGATCGCTGGCGTCAGTTGGGGAACACCGGCTGGGGCTATGACGATGTGCTGCCCTATTTCAAGAAGGCGGAAAATCAGACGCGCGGGCCGAGCGAGTATCACGGCGTCGGCGGCCCGCTGCCGGTGTCCGATTCGCGCTGCCCCGACCCGCTGTCGGAAGCTTTCATCGCTGCAGCTGCCGAGACGGGCATTCCGGTGAACAACGACTTCAACGGTGCCACGCAGGAAGGCGCCGGCTGGTTTCAGACCACGACAAAGGGCGGCCGTCGCGCCTCGACGGCGCGAGCCTATCTGCGCCCGGCGCTGAAACAGGGCAATGTTCGCGTCGAGACCGAAGCGCTGGCGCAGCGTATCCTGTTCGAAGGCAAGCGTGCCATCGGCATCGAATTCAAGCAGCACGGCGCGGTGCGCAAGGCGCGCGCCCGCAAGGAAGTGCTGGTGTCGAGCGGCGCCTATAATTCACCGCAACTGCTGCAGCTCTCCGGCGTCGGTCCGGCCGATCTGCTCAAGGAGCACGGCATCGAGGTCCTTCTCGATGCCCCGGGCGTGGGCAGCGATCTGCAGGATCACATGCAGGTCCGCATGGTGATGGAGTGTCCGCAGAAGATCACGCTCAATGACTTCGTCAATCATCCGGTTCGCAGGGCGATGATGGGGCTGCAATACGCGGCGTTTCGCACCGGCCCGCTGACCTATGCTGCCGGCACCACAGGAGCTTTCTTCAAGACCGATCCGCGCATGGCGTCGCCGGATATCCAGATCCACTTCCTGCCGTTCTCCACCGATAAGATGGGCGAGAAACTGCATCCGTTTTCCGGCTTCTCCGCCTCGGTCTGTCAGTTGCGCCCGGAAAGCCGCGGCTCGCTGCGTATTAAGAGCGCGGACCCCTCGGTGCCGCCAGCGATCCGCATCAACTATCTGGCGACGGAAACGGATCGGACGGCGAATGTCGAAGGGCTCAAGATCCTGCGCAAGATGCTGAACGCGCCGGCGATGAATCCCTTCGTGACCAAGGAAGTCGAGCCCGGTACCGGCACTGTGACCGACGAGCAATGGCTCGCTTATTGCCGCCAGCGCGGCAGCACCGTCTATCACCCGACCTCGACCTGCCGGATGGGCAACGATGCGAAGGCGGTGGTCGATCAGCGCCTGCGCGTGCGTGGGCTGGAAGGTCTGCGCGTCATCGATGCATCGATCATGCCGGACCTGATGTCGGGTAACACCAACGCGCCGGTGATCATGATCGCCGAGAAGGCGTCGGATATGATCCTGGGGGATGCCCGTTCTTAACCTCGCCCCGCTCTTTGCGGGGAGAGGTCGACCGGCGAAGCGCAGCGAAGCCGGGCGGGTGAGGGGCATCCACTGAACTTGCTCTTATCATTCAGCTCTCGGATCTCACATATGCCGACCCGATGGTGCGCCATTGTATTGCGCCTTGTGCCACGCCCCTCATCCCACCCTTCTCCCCGCGCAGAGCGGGGAGAAGGAGCGCGCGGCCGGTGCTTCTTGACTCAAGAAGCCTTCTTCACCCACACCTTGTTGTCATGAAACGCCGCGCCGCCATAGGGCGCGACCGCTTCGCCGCCGGTCAGCATATTGATTCCATGACCGCCGATATGCGCCTTGTTGGGGTGCACCGATTCCGCAATCAGCACACCGCGCCGCAGGCCGTCGAAGATGCGCGCGGTCAGGGTCGTCTCGCCGCGCGTGTTGCCGAGCGTGACGGCATCGCCATCGGCAATGCCGAGCTTGGCCGCGTCGACGGGATGCATCATCACACTGGGTGCACCCTCGCGGGCCTGCGATGATGGCGTCTCGTTGAACGAGGTGTTGAGGAACGAGCGCGACGGGCTGGTGGCCAGACGGAACGGATGCGCCTCATCGACCTGTTCGATCACCGCCCAGTGGTCGGGGAATGACGGCATCTCGTCCCATGCGCCCATCAGCCCGGCATTGGGCATCGGCACTTTCGACCAGTCCGCCTTGAAGTGGAATTTGCCGTCGGCATGGGCGAAACCGTCGAGATAGTGCGAGGTGCGGAAATCCGGCTGGATATCGCGCCATTTGTCGGCCTCCAGCCCTTCGATGCCACCGCGGCCGCTGACTTGCAGCGTCTCGTCGATGATGTCGCGCGGATGCATCTCGAAAGCGCGGTGTTTCGCGCCGAGGCGGGTGGCGATGCCCTGCAGAACGTCGTGGTTCGAGCGGCATTCTTCCGGCGCGTCGATCAGTTTGGCGCCGACCGAGATATGCTGGTTGCCGCCGGCGTAATAGAGATCGTCGTGCTCCATGAACATGGTCGCGGGGAGCACGATGTCGGCCATCATGGCGGTCTCGGTCATGAACTGCTCATGCACCGCGACAAACAGGTCCTCGCGGGCAAAGCCCTGCCGCACCAAGGCCTGCTCGGGCGCCACCGTCATCGGATTGGTGTTCTGGATCAGCATCGCCTTCACTGGCGGGCCGTTATGCAAGGCCTCGGCATCGCCGGTCAGGATGCGGCCGATCTTCGACTGATCGAGGCGCCGAACGCTCTCGTCGAGCACGTCGAGGCCCTCGATCAGCGTCTTGTCGAATTTCCAGATCGCGGCATTGTTGAAGAAAGCGCCGCCGCCTTCATATTGCCAGGCACCGGTAACGGTGGGCACGCACAGCGCTGCATGCATCTGCGCGGCGCCGTTGCGGCTGCGGGTGAAGCCATAGCCGAGGCGGAAATAGCTGCGTTTGTTTTCGCCGACGAGATGCGCGAAGGCTTCAATTTCGGCGGCCGGCACACCACAAATGGCTGAGGCCCATTGCGGCGTGCGCGCCGCCAGATGCGCCTCGAACTCGGGCGAGTGGTCGGTGTATTTGGCGAGATAGTCGCGATCTACAAGGTTGTCGCGAAACAGCACATGCATCACGCCGGCGGCGAAGGCGCCGTCTGTACCTGGTCGCAGCAGGATCTTGATGTCGGCCTGCTTCATGGTGTCGTTGTCGTAGATGTCGACAACCGCCAGCTTGGTGCCGCGTTCTTTTCGCGCGCGCGAGACGTGGGTCATCACATTGACCTGCGTGGATACCGGATTGGTACCCCAGATCACGATCAGGTCCGACTTCGCCATCTCGCGCGGATCGACGCCGGCGACCTTGCCGGTGCCGGCGGCAAAGCCGGCCCAGGCAATGGTTGCGCAGATCGTCGAGTAGAAGCGCGAATATTTCTTCACATTGGCGAGGCGGTTGATGCCATCGCGCATCACCAGACCCATGGTGCCAGCATAGTAATAGGGAAACACCGACTCCGCGCCAAAGTCGCGCTCGGCCGCGTCGAACTTCGTGGCGATCTCGTCGAGCGCCTCGTCCCAGGTGATGCGGGTGAAATGGCCAGTGCCCTTCGGCCCGGTGCGGCGCATCGGATACATCAGCCGTTCGGGATGATGGATGCGCTCGGCATAGCGCGCGACCTTCGCGCAGACCACGCCGGCGGTATAGCTTTGCTCCTTGGAGCCGCGGACCCGGCCGATGGTGTTCCCGCCGATCACCTCGATGTCGAGGGCGCAGGCAGAGGGGCAATCATGCGGGCAGGTGGAGTGCTTGATGTCGATCTTGGCTTGAACGTTCATGAAGCCAAGCTAGCCAAAAGTTTACTGGAGGAAAAGCCGTGGTTTTACGCATCCCGCCCGACAACCGGGCAGGCCTCCAGTCCGTAGTCCTCTCGGCTATTTGCCCAGGGCGTCGCGTTGGGCGATCAGCCGGTCCAGCTCCTCATTCTGCTGAGCCAGCCGATCCGCGGTGCGCTCCTCGTTGCTCTCGCCGGAAGCCGCGGTGGCCTGCTCGATCAACTGCCGGATATTGTCGCGAAGGATGGCGATGCGATCGTCGAGCTCGGCGGCTGAGAGGGTGGAATCCATGGGGCGATACTCCTGACCCGCTACGGGCCCTACACAGACTATAGCGCGCCAGAAGTGCTTTCTATTGAATAATCCGCAGCACTAGCCTGCGCCAAGCACCGGGTAGTCGGTGTAGCCAGCCACATCGCCGCCGTAAAACGTCGCCCGGTTATAAGGCGTAAAGGGCGCCTTCCGCTTGATACGCTCCGGCAGATCCGGATTGGCGATGAACGGGCGGCCGAAGGCGATAATATCGACATTGCCGGAAGCGACGGCCTCCTCGGCGGAGGTGCCGTCGAATCCGCCGGCGGTGACCAGTACGCCGCTCCACATCGGCCGGAACAGCTCATAGGCTTTAGGCACATTGTTATGAAACACTTCCGCGCGGCCGACACCGCTGGTGCGCGGCTCGACGAAATGGAGGTAAGCGAGGCCGAGCTTGTCGAGCTCACGGACCACATAGCTGTAGAGCGGCATTGGATCGGCCTCGCCGGAGTCATTCGAGACACCATAGGGCGACACGCGGACGGCGACACGATCCGCGCTCCAGGCGCCGATGACGGCATTGGTCACTTCGAGCAGCAGGCGAGCGCGGTTCTCGATTGAGCCACCATATTGGTCGGTGCGCCGATTGCTGCGGGTCTGCAGAAATTGTTCGAGCAGATAGCCGTTGGCGCCGTGCACCTCGACGCCGTCGAAGCCGGCTTCCCTGGCGTTGCGCGTGGCCTGTCGGTAGGCGTCGATGATGCCGGGAATCTCGCTGGTCTCGAGCGCGCGGGGCGTTTCGTAAGATACCGTCTCGCCTGAAGCCGTCCGCGTGGTGGCGTTGATCGCAATGGCTGACGGCGCGACCGGAAGCCCGCCGCCGGGCTGGAACGAGGAATGCGAGGCACGGCCGACATGCCACAACTGCAGGAAGATAATGCCGCCTTTGGCATGCACGGCGTCGGTAACCTGACGCCAGCCGGCGATCTGCTCCTTCGTATAGATGCCCGGCGTGTTCGGATTGCCTTGTCCTTCCTGCATGACCTGCGACGCCTCGGCGATAATCAATCCGCCTTCGGTCGCGCGCTGCGCGTAATATTCGGCATTGAGCGTCCACGCAGCGAGGGATGTCTTCTCGGCGCGCATGCGCGTCAGCGGCGCCATCGCGACGCGGTGGCTCAATCGATACGGGCCGACTTGCAGCGGCTGGAACAGGGAAGAAGACGTCATCGGCGCTCCATTCAAAATATCAATCGGGCGATAGCGTTCACTAGAGGTGTCGCGACATTCGTATCGTTCAATACAGCGTAGCCTCGGTCAATCAAAGTTGATGGCATCTATTCGCAGCAATGCAGCCTTTAATGCTACGAGGCGGAATTAGGCCGTATGGGCCGGAATGGTGAAGGACGGATCGCGATGGCGAAGAAGCACGTTCAGGGCGTCGAAGACTATAAAGGTGCCGCCGCAGGTTGGGGCGCGTTGAAAGCAGTGGCCGACGCGGTGCGCGGACAGTTGGCGGTAGTCAACGAAACGCATGGCCTCCTGACGATGAACCAGCCGCACGGCTTCGATTGCCCGGGCTGCGCCTGGCCCGATCCAAAGCATACATCGTCCTTCGAATTCTGCGAGAACGGCGCCAAGGCGGTGTCGTGGGAAGCAACGGCCAAGCGCACGACGCCGGAATTCTTTGCGGCCCATACGGTGAGCGAACTCTGGGAATGGCATGATCACGACCTCGAAAACGAGGGACGTCTCACCCATCCGATGGCCTATGACCAGGCTAGCGACAAGTATCTTCCGATCTCGTGGGAAGATGCGATGGCGCGGATAGGTGCCGGCCTGCGCGCTTTGCCAGATCCGAACATGGCCGAGTTCTACACGTCGGGCCGCTGCTCGAACGAAGCAGCGTTTATGTATCAGTTGTTCGTGCGCGAATACGGCACAAACAATTTTCCCGATTGCTCCAACATGTGCCACGAGGCCACCAGCGTCGGCCTTCCGGAATCCATCGGCGTCGGCAAGGGCACGGTGACGTTGGAGGATTTCGACTATGCCGATGCGGTGTTCTGCATCGGGCACAATCCCGGCACCAATCATCCGCGCATGCTGACGACGCTGCGCGAATGCGCCAAGCGCGGCGCTGCCATCGTCTCGATCAATCCGCTGCGCGAGCGCGGGCTGGAACGATTCACATCCCCGCAGCATCCTGCGGAAATGCTGACGTTGAGCTCCACGCAGATCTCGTCGACCTATTACCAGGTCAAGGTCGGCGGTGACATTGCGGTGCTGAAGGGCATGATGAAGACCGTCGTGGCGCTCGACGCCGCGAGCCTGGCCCAGGGCGGTCCCGGTGTGCTCGACCGCGCCTTCATCGCAGAACACACTGACGGCATCGAGGCGCTGCTCGCGGATCTCGACGCGACCTCATGGGAGGCGATTGAGAAATCGTCGGGCCTGCCGCGCGCCGATATCGAAAACCTAGGCAACATCTACGCCGGGGCCAAGAGCGTCATCATCAATTACGGCATGGGCATCACCCAGCATCGCCACGGCACCGGTAACGTGCAGCAGATCGCCAATCTCCTGATGCTGCGCGGAAACATCGGCCGTCCCGGCGCCGGCATCTCGCCGTTACGCGGGCACTCCAACGTGCAGGGCGACCGCACCGTGGGGATCACCGAAGTACCCAACGCCGCACTGCTCGCCGGTATCGAACGCACCTTCAACTTCAAGCCGCCGAGCGCGCATGGTCACGATGCCGTCGCGTCGGTGAAGGCGATCCGCGATGGCCGTTCGAAGGCGTTGATCTGTCTTGGCGGCAATCTCGCGGTCGCGATGTCAGATCCTGAGGCGACCTATCCGGCGATGCGTAGCCTCGATCTCGTGGTGCATATCGCCACCAAGCTCAATCGCTCGCATCTTCTGATCGCGAAAGAGTCGATCATCCTGCCATGCCTTGGCCGTACCGAGATCGACGTGCAGGCGACGGGACCGCAACTGGTGACGGTAGAAGATTCGATGTCGATGGTGCACGCCTCGCGCGGCGGCTTGAAGCCGGCGTCCGAGCATCTGAAGTCCGAGACTGCGATCGTTGCCGATATGGCAATCGCGACTTTGCCGAATACCAAGGTGAAGTGGCTCGACTACGTCGCCGACTACAGCAAGATCCGCGACGCCATCGAGTCGGTCTTTCCGGCCTTCCAGGATTACAATGCGCGGATCAAGAAGCCGGGTGGCTTCCGGCTGCGCAACGCCGCCTCGGAACGGGAATGGCTGACGCCGAGCAAGAAGGCGCAATTCCTGGTTTTCTCCGGCCTCTATGAGGACGGCCCCGCCGAGACCGCGTTGACGCTGACCACACTGCGCAGCCACGACCAGTACAACACCACGATCTACGGTATGAACGATCGCTATCGCGGCATCACCGGGCGGCGCGATGTGGTGTTCGTCAACGAGCAGGACCTCGCCCGCCGCGGGCTGAGCCACGGTGATCTGATCGACATCGTGCTGGACCGTCCGGACAGCGCGCCGCGCGCGCTGCGTCGGGTGACGGCGGTGGCTTACAACATTCCGCAAGGATCGGTGGCGGCCTATTATCCCGAGGCCAATGTGCTCGTGTCGCTCGACCAGCACGATTTGAAGTCGGGAACGCCGGCTTACAAATCGATCCCGATCCGGATCGAGGCATCGGCCGCCTAAGCTGCACCGCAGCATTGAGAGAGCATGACCGCCACGGCTTTCGTGGCGGTTGATGCGCGCCGTGTTTCCGCGTAGGCGAGCGCCATGACCAGTGCTGCCGACTCTTCTGCCTTCAAGCCCGTTGCCATCGATCCGCCCGTGAGCGTAGCGCTCGTGGCCGCCATGCTCATTCTGACCTGCGGGCATGTACTGTCCAACATGCTGCGCACCACGCCTGCGGTCGCGATCGACCTGATGTCGGCCGATCTCGGCGTTACGCCGCAGACGCTGGCCGCGCTGACTTCGGCCTATCATTTTTTCTTCGCGCTCCTGCAGATTCCGGTCGGCGTCGCGCTGGATCGCTACAGCATCCGCACGGTGTCGCTCGTGCTGTTCGCCGGTACGGTCTGCGGCGCGGCGATCGCGGCGCTGTCGACCGGGCCGCTCTCGTTCTTCGTGTCGCAGGCAACGATCGGCATGGCGACGTCGGGCATGCTGATGTGCCCGATGACGCTCGCGGCCAAGCGACTGACACCAGCGCAGTTCGGTCTGTGGTCCGGCATCATTCTATCATTCGGCAATGCGGGGCTGCTTTTGTCGGCCAGTCCGCTTGCTTACGTCGTCGAGCATTGGGGCTGGCGCGCTGGCTTCTGGATTGCGGCGGCCGCGGCTATTGTCGTGGCCATGCTGATCGCGGTTATCGTTCCGTCGTCGCGTCCCGAAGGCCAACCGCGCGCGCTTCTGGGTGAGATGGTTTCGGTTTTGCAACTCGGTGTCTCCCGTGCGGTGCGCGGTATCGTGATCCTCGCTTTCGTGTCACTTGCGGTTCAGCTTGTGTTGCGTGGGCTTTGGGCAGGCCCCTGGCTGATGAATGTCAAGGGACTGTCGCGGATAGAGGCCGGCAATGTGCTGGCGTTGTTTACGGTTGCGCTGGTGATCGGACCGACGCTGTCGGGCTTGCTCGATCGCAAGCTGGGTCATCGCCGCGTGCTGCTGCTTGCGGTCCATTTGTGTGCCGCCGCGCTGCTGCTCATGATGGCGCTCGGTGCACCGGGCTATCCGTTGGCCACGCTTTTCGGCCTGCCAGTGATGCCCGTGGCAGTCGATACCGGCCTGCTTGTGGTCATCGGCCTTCTCGTGGCGATGCAGCCGCTCGTCTATGCGATGATCCGCCAGGTCGTTGCTGCCGAGAATATTGGCAAAGCGCTCTCTGCGGCAAACCTGTCGTTCTTCCTCGGCACCGCCGTGATGCAATCGGCTACCAGTCCGATCGCTGCCGCCTGGGGATTGCCCGCAGTTTTAATCTCAATGGCGGTATTCCTGACCGTCTGCACGCTCATCTTCTTCGTGTTGACGCGTCCCGCAGCGCAGCGCGGGGCTGCATAACAGGTTCATGATGATTGCGACGGCAAGTTGCTGGAATTGCCGTGAGTCCTGTGGTCTGATGCGTAGAGTGACGCGATCAAGATGTCGCGCGCGGTCTCGCATTGCGGGGCGCCTCACACAGGGAGGACGTGACTTGCCGTTTTTCGTCAGGGGAACCGATACGTCAGGGACTGTTTCACTCCGCCGCGACAACGCGGCCGGAGCTGTCAAGAAGGCCAGGGAGCTGCTCGATGACGGCAGCTGGGATGTTGAGATCACCGGTCCGGATGGACTTCCGCATCCGATTGCCGAATTCGAGGCGATGTATTCCGCCGGCGCGACGACGGCGGTGCATGCGACATAGCTGACAGGCAAGGGATGCAGTGACGGCGACCGATCTTGTTCTGCATCACTATCCTCGTTCGCCGTTTGCCGAGAAAGTGCGCGTCGCCTTCGGATTGAAGGGCCTGCATTGGCAGTCGGTGATCCAGCCACGGATCGCGCCGAAGCCACAGCTTGTGCCGCTTACCGGAGGCTATCGTCGCATTCCGGTGCTGCAGGTCGGCGCGGATATCTATTGCGATACCCGCCGTATTCTGGCCGAACTCGAGCGGCGTTTTCCCGAGCCGACGCTTTATCTGGCGGGCACGCGTGGTCAGGCCGATATCATTGCGGCCTGGGCCGATCGCGCACTCTTCGCCACTGCGCTTGGTCTCGTGTTCGGCATCAACGGCGACCGTTTCCCGCCGGAGTTGCATGCCGATCGCGCGAGTTTCACATCAGGCAAGTTCGATGGCTGGGACAGCGTGAAGATGCGCGCGCAGCTTCCCGTGCTGCGTGACCAGTTTCGCATTCATCTTGCCTGGCTCAACGATTGGCTCACGCATGGCGACGCATTCCTGCTCGGCAACGCGCCGTCACTTGCCGATCTCGCCGTCCATCATCCGCTCTGGTATGCGCGCGGCAATCTCGGCGAGAGCGAGGGCCTTGCCGAGCATCCGCGCGTTCTCGCGTGGATGGACCGGGTTGCCGCGCTCGGGCACGGAACGGTTGAGGAGCTGTCGCCCGAGCAGGCGCTGGAGACGGCGCGGTTTTGCCAACCTGTAGCGACACCTCATCCTGCTCACAACGATATTGTCGCTGATCAGGATCAGCTTTTTACGGAAGGCACGATGGTGTCGGTCACGCCGACCGATTGGGGCTTTGATCCCGTTATCGGTGCGTTTGTTTCTGCGGGTCATGACAGCATCGCTTTGCGGCGTAACGATCCTGATGTCGGCGCGACGGTTGTACATTTCCCGCGTACAGGCTTTGCGATTGCTCGACTGTGAAAGCCCTATCGCAGATGCATGGCCCTCATTCGCGATTTCCGTACGCCGCAATTTGACGCAGCTGCGCAAACGCGGCTAAGTCCGAAAAACGTTGCCCGACTGCGACATGCAGACTCCCAATCTGCAAAGCAATGCTCGACACTTCAGCGCACAGCAACAGAACAAGAAAGCGCGTCGTAGCAGCGACGCTGCGAATTCGGAGGATATGACATGACCATGACCCGCCGCACGTTTGGACTTGGTGCCTCTGCCGTTCTGGCAGGGCCGATCGCCGCGCCATTCATTCGCGGCGCAGGTGCTGCCGAGCCGGCGATCCGCATCGGCATGGTCAATTCGATGAGCGGCGGTCTTGCGGCTTACGCGCAGGAAGGCCAGCCGGCGTTCGAATACATCATCAAGAAGATCAATGCCGAAGGCGGCATCAAGAGTAAGGGCGGCGCCAGAATCGAGCTGGTGCTGGCGGATGATACCAGCCAGCCGGCGCGGACTGCCGCTGAAGCACGGCGTCTGATCACCGAGGAAAAGGTGCAGCTTTTGACCGGCACCATTCTCAGCGCACAGATGCTGGCGCTGACGCCGGTGGTCGACGAAGCCAAGATTCCGACGCTGTCGGTTTGGGCCGGTGGGTCGCAGTCGAACTATATGTTCACGCTGGGATACCCGTATGATCGCGGCTATGCGCAGACCATGCATGATTTCGTCATCTCATTGCGCGACGATTTCAAGTTTCCGATCAAGACTGCCGTCATGGCCTATTCGAATTACGAGGCCGGCCAGCAGTCCAACAAGTTCCTGGTCGAGAAGCTGAAGGCGAGCGGCATCCAGATCATCGGCGAAGCCGCGCTCGATATTCGTGCGCAGGACCAGACGGCGGCCATGGTTCGCATTCGCTCGCTCAAGCCCGACGTCGTTGTCGGCCTCGTGACGCCGCGCGATGGCATTCTGCTGCATCAGGCGCGTTACAATCTGAACTATCACGGCAGCATCTTCTGCGGTGGCACTGGCGGCTACTCGGATCTGTCGCTCTGGAAGGATCTCGGCCCCGAGATCGGCAAGGCCGTGCTGACGAAGAACCTGTTCGGCATGACCGGCTTCAGCGCCGGCGCCAAGATCGAATCAATGCAGAAGATCGTCACGGAATTGCGTGATGTCGCCAAGCTCGACAAAATCGGCCAGGGCGCGGTGCAATACGCCCAGGCGGCGCGCGTGCTGCAGCAGGTGCTCGAGAATGCCAAGTCGCTGCAGAGCGATGCATTGCTCGAGGCGCTGAAGAACGTCAACATTCCCGCAGGCGATCCGAACCTCTACATCGCCAAGCCGAAGGGTCTGCAATTCGCGGAAGACCGTCTGCTCAAGGATGGTTCTGCGATGTTCGTCCAATGGACGCCCGAGCAGGATCAGCAGGTCGTATTCCCGAAGGAATTTGCCCAGGTGCCGCCGCGGCCGAAGTCCTGAGCGGCGCTGTAGTAAGACTGAGCACAACCTAGAGAGTGGACGGCTGTGGCATTTCTGGAAGTCTCCAACATCACCAGGCGGTTTGGCGGGCTGGTCGCGCTCAACGCGGTGAGCTTCGACGTCGAGAAGGGCGAAATTCTCGGCATCATTGGCCCGAACGGTGCCGGCAAGACCACGCTGTTTGGTGTGATCTCCGGCTTCATTCCGCCGAGCTCCGGTAACGTCGTTTATGACGGCGAAAGCATTATCGGGGTGTCGCCGGATCGGCTGGTGCGTCGCGGATTGATGCGTTCGTTCCAGATCGTCCAGTCCTTTGCCGACATGACGGCGCTCGACGTCGTCACGACCGCAGCATTGACACGCCGGCCAATGCGTGAGGCCATTGACTATGCTGCACAGGCGCTGCTGCGCGTCGGCCTCGGCGGCAAGGAGCACAAGACGCCGGCGACACTGTCGCTGCAGGACAAGAAGCTGCTGGAACTGGCGAAGTGCATTGCTACCGATCCGCGCTGCATCCTGCTCGACGAAGTGATGGCCGGCCTGACCATGGCCGAGACCGCCGCGCCGATCGCGATCATCGAGGAGCTCAACAAGCAGGGCGTCACCATCGTGATGGTGGAGCATGTGATGCCGGTCATCATGCGGCTGGCGCAGCGCATGGTGGTGATCAATTTCGGCGAGAAGATCGCGCAAGGCACGCCCGACGAGATTCTCAAGGATCAACGCGTCGTCGATGCCTATTTCGGAGATCATCTCGATGCTTGAGATCGATAATCTGGTCGCAGGCTATGGCGGTGTGCCGGTGCTGCGCGATGTCAACGCCAAGATCGCTGCAGGCGAGATCGTTGGCCTGCTTGGCGCCAACAATGCCGGCAAGACCACGCTGATCAATGCACTGTCCGGCATGGTCAAGCCGATATCCGGCCGCATTCTGTTTCTCGGCGAGGACATCAGCAAATTGACGCCGCAGGCGCGTGTCGAGCTCGGCATCGTGCAGGTGCCGGAAGGCCGCCTGGTGTTTCCGGAAATGAGCATCCGCGAAAACCTTCTGCTTGGCGGCATCAATGCGCATGCGCGCAAGCATCGTCCGCAGCAGATGGAAAAAGTCATCGGGTTGTTTCCGCGGCTCGGCGAGCGGCTGACCCAGAGCGCCGGGTCACTGTCAGGCGGCGAACAGCAGATGCTGGCGATCGGTCGCGGGCTGATGGCGGAAGCCAAGCTCCTGATGCTCGATGAACCCTCGCTCGGTCTGTCGCCGCTGTTCGTGCAGTATATTTTCGAGATCATCGACAGACTGCATGCCGACGGGCTGACCATCCTGCTGGTCGAGCAGAATCTGAATTTGACGTTGCGCCACGCCAGGCGCTGCTACGTGCTGGAGCGCGGGCAGGTGGCGGTCGAGGGCGATGCGGACACCGTGAAAAACGATCCGCGCACCCGCAGCGCCTATCTTGGTCTGTGATCGGAGAGTGATGTGACCGAACTTTATCAGGCTCTCGCCCAAGGTCTTCTGATCGGCGCCACCTATGGCTTGCTGGCGCTGGGCATGGGTCTTGTCTACGGCGTCTCGGGCGTCGTCAACTTCTCGCATGGCGATTTCATCTCGCTCGGCATGTTCATGTGCCTCGCGCTGTATTCGGCTTTCGCCATGGACCCCTATGTGTCGATCATCATCACCGTGCCGCTGATGACCGCCATCGGCGCGCTGGTCTACATCTTTCTGATACGGCCGATGGTCGGGCATCAGTTCCTGATGGTGGTGCAGCTCACGCTGGGGCTCAGCCTCGTGCTGCAGAACGGCATCCTGATGGTGTTCGGTGGCGAGCCGGCGCGCACGCCGTCCTTCGTCGAATCCAAGCTGATCATTCTCGGTGACGTGGTGCTGCGGGTGCCGCATATCGTGGCCTTCGTCGTCTCCTTTGCGCTGGCCATCGGCCTCTACATCATGCTGCGCTCGACCGATTTCGGCCGCTCGATCCGCGCCGTGCACCAGAATGCCCATGCCGCGGCGCTGATGGGCATCAATGTCGGCCGCGTCCAGGTGCTCACTTTCGCGCTCGGCATCGGCATTCTCGCATTGGCTGCCGCGCTGCTGCTGCCGGGGACGCCGATCCAGCCGACCCAGGGCCTGCGTTACACCGTGATCACGCTCTTGGTCGTTGTGCTCGGTGGCATGACCAATTTCGTTGGCATCATGCTCGGCGGTCTGATCATCGGCATCGCCGAGGCCTTCGGCACGATCTATCTCGATGGTCCGATCGGGTTGCTGCTGCCTTACATCATCTTCGTGGCGATCATGCTGTTTCTCCCGAAGGGCCTGACCTGGAGCTCGGCACGATGAGAGAGGAATTCTACAAGACGCTGTCGTCGCCGATCTGGTGGGGCGCGCTGGTCATCGCTGCCATCATGCCCTTCGTGCTGTCGAGCTATTACGTCCACATTCTCACGCTGGCGCTGGTCTATGTGGCGCTGGCCTCGTCGTGGAACATCGTCGGCGGCATGGCCGGGCAGATCTCGCTGGCACACAGTCTGTTCATCGGCATCGGCTCGATGTTCTCCGCGGCATTGCTGCTCAAGCTCGGCATCAATATGTGGCTGGGTCTCGTGATCTCGGCGGTGATCTCCGGAATCCTAGGTGCCGTCATAGCCTGGATCGACTTCCGCTTTCAGCTCGGCCATCTCTCTTTCGTGTTGATCACGCTGGCCTTCGCGGAAATGGGCAGCATCGTCGTCGAAGGCTGGGACTTCCTCGGCGGTGCGTCCGGGCTGCTGCTGCCGAAGGACACGGGTAATTTCCTGGCGTTCCAGTTTGGCGGTGGCCACGGCGCGTTCTGGATGATGCTGGGGCTGGCCGCAATTTGCGTGCTGGTCAATGTCGCGATCCTCAATTCGCCGCTTGGCTACTATCTGCGCACCATCCGCGACAATGAGAAGGCGGCGCAGGCGATTGGCGTCAACATCCTGCGCTACAAGATCACCGCGATGGTGATCTCGGCGATGCTCGCCTCTGTCGTGGGCACCGCCTATGTGCGCTATCTCACTTTTGCCGATCCCTATCTGCTGATTTCGCCCGTGATCACCATCGAGATCGTGCTGTTCGCAACGGTCGGCGGTCTGGGTCGTGCCTATGGCCCCGCGCTCGGCGCATTGCTGCTGGTGCCGCTTGGCGAAATCCTGCGCGGCAAGCTCGGCAGCACGCTGCCCGGCCTGCATTATTTCATCTACGGCATCGTCGTGATCTCGGTGATCCTGGTCACGCCGCGCGGGCTGCTGCCGCTGTTCGAGCGGCTCTGGGCGCGCTGGCGCGGCCCGGCGGTTGCCAGCAAGCCGTAAGCGGTTCGGGAATTTCCGGCGCTGAAACTTCGGTCATCCGTTGGCTGATGCCGTTTCCAACGATAGTCTCTCGCCGCGGCGGAGCATTGGCTCTGCCGGTTGGAGCTGAAATCATGCGCTTCGATGCCATCATCGTCGGTGCCGGTCAGGCCGGACCTTCACTCGCCGGTCGGCTCACATCCGCAGGCATGTCGGTCGCGATCATCGAGCGTCATCTGTTTGGTGGCACCTGTGTCAATACCGGCTGCAAACCGACCAAGACGCTGGTCGCCAGCGCCTATGCCGCGCATCTTGCGCGCCGCGGCAGCGAATATGGCGTGATGATTGACGCGCCCGTGCGGATCGATATGGCCCGCGTGAAGGCGCGCGCCGACAAGGTGATCCACGACTCGCGCAATGGCGTCGAAAGCTGGTTGCGCGGTATGGACAAATGCACGGTCATTAACGGCCATGCGCGCTTCGAATCCGCGGATACGGTCCGTGTTGGCGATGAGTTGCTGACCGCTCGGAGGATCTTCCTGAATGTCGGTGGGCGGGCTGTCGTGCCGGATATGCCGGGGATCAACGACGTCACCTATCTGACCAATACAGGCATCCTGCAGCTCGACCGGGTACCGAAACATCTGGTGGTGATTGGCGGCAGCTATATCGGACTCGAATTCGCACAGATGTATCGTCGCTTTGGCGCCGAAGTGACGGTGGTGGAGAAGGGATCGCATCTGGTCTCGCGCGAGGATGTGGAGATTTCAGAGGCGATCCGCGACATCCTGCTTGCCGAGGGCATTCATATCCGCACCAATGCCGAATGCATCACCTTCAAGTCGCATCCCGATGGCGTGGCTGTCGGTGTCGATTGCAGCGAAGGCGCGCCGGAGATCATCGGCAGCGATGTGCTGCTCGCTGTCGGGCGACGGCCGAATACCGACGATCTCGGTCTCGACAAGGCCGGCGTCGCTGTGGATGCCCGCGGCTACATCAAGGTCGATGACGGTCTTGCCACCAACGTGCCCGGCATCTTTGCCATGGGAGATTGCAACGGTCGCGGCGCCTTTACGCATACGGCCTATAACGACTTCGAGATTCTCGCCGCGAACCTGCTCGATGGCGCAAGCCGCCGCGTCAGCGATCGGCTTCCCGGCTACGCGCTGTTCATCGATCCGCCGCTTGGTCGCGTCGGCATGACGCTGACTCAGGCAAAGGCCACAGGCAAGAAATTGCTGATCGGCAACCGGCCGATGACCCATGTGGGCCGTGCGGTCGAGAAGGGCGAGACCGCCGGCATGATGCAGGTTGTGGTCGACGCTGAGACGAAAAAGATCTTGGGGGCAGCCATTCTCGGTACCGGGGGCGACGAGGCTATTCACGGCATTCTCGACATCATGAATGCAGGTGCCGATTACACCCAGTTGCAATGGGCGGTGCCGATCCATCCGACCGTGTCGGAACTGATCCCGACGCTGCTCAACGAAATGAAGTGACGGATGTGACGTCCTGGAATTTCTTGGTGTCTCAGAATTTCTGGACGATGATCAGCGTGAGCAGGATCGTCCCGCAGGATGCCATGACGACGGCCATGTTGATGAGATTGTGCGTGGCGATGACGACGGCCGATGTCGGATAGGCTGCATCCGGCGCCAGAACCTTCTTGCGCGGTGCGGGTTTTTTCTTTGCTGCCATGATGTCCCCAAAGAGGAGGGCCAGACCGTTGACCGGCCTGACCCTGACGCCTTCCCTGCCGAGGTTCATCCCCCGATCATGACGCGACTATCGCATGAATGGCCGGTGAACTGCTTAACGCGATTGGTGAATCGAATCTGACCGGATTCGATGGTTTATGAATTTCTGCAGTCGGCCACTCACGTCATTCCGGGGCGCGGGCGCCTCTTTGCGCGCGCGAACCTCAGCCACTCCACTTGGAGTGGCGGGGAATCTCGATATGAGACTCACCACTTCGAGGTTCCGGGTTCACGCGCGAAGATGCGCGCGCCCCGGAACGACGAGCTTGTGGTTCAAATCGTTCGCCCGCCATCGACCGGCAGGATCACGCCGGTGAGGAACTCGGATTCCTCGCCCGCCAGATAAACGCAGGCATTGGCGATATCCGAGGGGCGCGACATGCGGCCGAGCGGGATTGTCCCGATGAACTTGGCGCGGTTTTCCGGCGTATCGGGTACGCCCATGAAGGATTCCAGCAGGCCGGTCTCGCCCATCACCGGCGCGATGCAGTTGACGCGGATGCCATCGGGCGCAAGTTCCACGGCCATCGATTTCGACATCAGGTTCACCGCGCCCTTGGTGGCGTTGTACCAGGTCAGGCCCGGGCGCGGCCGGACACCGGCTGTCGAACCGATATTGATGATGCGGCCGCTCTTCTGCTTCTTCATCACGGGCACGCAGGCATTGGTCATCAGAAAGATCGATTTCACATTGATGTCGAACGCCTTGTCGAATTCTTCTTCGGTCACTTCGAGCAAGGGCTTGTTGCGAAAGGTCCAGCCGGCATTGTTGACGACGACGTCGAGCTTGCCGAATTTCTCGACCGCGAGCTTCACCGAGGCATCAACATCGGCCTTGCTGGTGACGCTGCCCCCAAGGGCGATTGCGCTGTCGCCGATCTCGGCCGCAACCTTCTTCGCGCCATCGGCATTCAGATCGAGGATGACGACCTTGGCGCCTTCGCGGGCGTAAGAGCGCGCAATCTCGGCGCCGAAGCCCGATGCGCCGCCGGTGACGATGGTAGACAGGCCTTGAAGTCTCATGGTGTTTTCTCCCGGATGCCGCGCCTTGTTCGGCGCTTAACGATGAACGTTAGAGCCTGTGATGGCGGCTGGGAAGTCTCGACAGCGAATGGCTGCTAGAGGAAGCGTGGCTTCTACAGGAAACGTCTTGCGTTGACTTCTTCGAGATCGAGGCCTTCCTCGATCGCATGCAGCACACTGTCGTGGATTTCGCCCTCGCGGTGCATCTTCAGGAGCTCTGCACGGCCGGCTTCGATGGCGGCCAGCACCGTCGTGTAATGGTCGATGCGGTGTGGCGATAGTGCCTCAGCCTCTTCGGCATAGCGCGCTGCTGCACCCTTGCGATAGGTATACTGCTCGAACAGGCGCGGATGGCGATGTGTACCGTCATCATTGCGCGACGCCTTCTCGACGGCAGAAAATTGCGCGGTTGCGACCCGCGCGCGCGCCTGCGCCTCGCTGAGTTTCGAGTGATGCGGTGTGCGGACATTCTCGGTTTTGATCAGACGGCGCACGATCGGTGCCAGCGTCGAGCCCTGGACAAGGACGGTTAACAGGATCACCGCGAAGGTGATCGCCAGGATCACATCACGGCCGGGAAATTGCTCCGGCAGTGACAGCGCGGCAGCGAGACTGACCACGCCGCGCAAACCGGCCCAGCTCATGATGAACGGCACCGTCCATGGCGGAGCGGGGTCGCGGGCACGCAGTCTCGGCATCAGCATGCGCGGCAGATAGGTGCCGGGAAACATCCAGACGAAGCGGGCCAGGATCACCGCGGCGATGATTGCGCCTGTCGCCGGCAACAATGCCACCAGCGCGTCATAGCCGCCGAGGCGATACAGCACGCCGCGCAGCGACAGGCCAATCAGGATGAACACCAGAGATTCCAGCACGAACACGACGACACTCCACGCTGCGGTGGCGCGGGTACGCGTCGCAGCGCCGAAGAACTCGTGCTGCTTCCAGCCGAGGATCATGCCGCAGGCGACTGTGGACAGCACGCCGGAGACGTGCAGCTTTTCCGCTGCGATATAGGAGATCCAGGCGACCAGGAAGGTCCATGCAATGGCGAGGTCGATGTCCTTGATGCGCTTGATCACCAGGATGGCGGCGAAGGCGAATGCGATGCCAACAAGCAGGCCGCCGATCGCGACCGAGAAGAAACTCACGGTGGCCGCAGTGGCGCTGAACGAGCCGGTCAGCGCTGCCGCGATGGCGAAGCGCAGCAGCACCAGGCCCGATGCGTCGTTGACGAGGCTTTCGCCCTCCAGCAGCACGATGATGCGCGGTGGGAGCGGCACGCTCTGCAGCACGGCCTTGGCCGCCACCGAATCCGGCGGCGAGACGATGGCGCCGAGCGCAAAACAGGCAGCCCAGGGCAGCGACGGCATCACCCAATGCGCGACGACGCCGACCACGAGGGTGGTAAAGAAGACGGCGCCGACGGCGAGCTGCAGGATGATGCGCAAATCGGCGCGAAAATCCCGCCAGGAGGTGAACCAGGCGCTCGACATCAGAAGCGGTGGCAAAAACAGCACGAGCACCAGCTCGGGGTCGATCTCGACATCGGGGGTGCCTGGGATCAGCGCGAAGCCGATGCCGCCGAGGATCAGTGCAGCCGCGCGCGGGAGCTGAAAACGCCGCGCGATCATGTCGAGCAAAACGATGACAGCCATCAGCAGCAGGATAATTTCGAAGCGGGAAACGGCGGTCATGAGGGCCTGTCGAAATGCGAGAAAAACGGTCGGACGTCGATTCGGGCCAATGCCGTGATCTGATGTCTGTCATCTATCTTGCAAATGCCGCGCAGGCTGTACAGCGGGCCGATGATTTTGCAGCAGGCCAGTACCAAAAAGGGCGACCCGACGGGCCGCCCTTCGATGCCTTATTATGCGCTTCAGATTACTCCGCGCTGCTGACCAGCCGCAGCGGCGCCTTATGCTCCATCATGCTGCGGTAGGTGGCCACATAATCGAGGGCCATGCGCCGGGCCGTGAAGCGTTTTTCGAACTGCTTGCGGATTGCCGTGCGGTCCATGCCGGTGAGACGACCCACCGCGGCAACTGCGCTGGTCTCGTCCTCGACAATAAAGCCGGTGAGAGCCTCGTCGATGATCTCCGGCACCGAGCCACGGTTATACGCGATGACGGGCGTGCCGCAGGCCATGGATTCGATCATCACCAGGCCAAACGGCTCCGGCCAGTCGATCGGCAGCAGCAGGCCATAGGCACCGCTGAGGAATTCCGGCTTCTCCCGGTCGCTGATCTCGCCGATATATTCGACCAGCGGATGATCCATCAGCGGGCGGACGACCTGCTCGTAATAGTCCTCATCCGCGCGATCGATCTTGGCTGCGATCTTCAGCGGGATGCCGGCGCGGATGGCGATCTTGATGGCGCGGTCGACGCCCTTCTCGGGCGCAATACGCCCGAGCACAGCGAGGTAGCTCGGCGTGATGGGTTGCGGCGTCAGCAGCTTCTCGGGAAGGCCGTGATAGATCGTGCGCACGAAATTCGCCTGGGGTACCGGGCGCCGCTGCGCATTCGAAATCGAAATCACGGGAATCTTGGAGAAGGTCGTGAAGGTCGGCTGATGCTCCGGCAGATCCAGGCGGCCGTGCAGCGTCGTGAGAAACGGCGTGGGTTGGCGGGAGAACAGCGAGAACGGATAGTAGTCGAGATGGAAATGCAGAACGTCGAATTCGTCGTCGTCACATTTCCGCCTTACGCGCTCGAGCATTTCCATATGGAGTGCGTTGGGATCGCGGACAGAGCCATCGAGCCGCAGCGCCTTCGGCCATCCGGCGTCGAGCTTGCCTGACGTTTGAGAGTCGCCGCTGGCGAACAGCGTAACATCATGCCCCTGCGCCACCAGCTCTTCGGTCAACCAGTGCACGACCCGTTCCGTGCCTCCATAGAGCTTCGGCGGAACGGCTTCTGTCAGCGGAGCAACTTGCGCGATGCGCATTTACATATCTCCCATGTTGGAAATGATGAACAACTTCAGCGATGACGTGTCGGTATCGATATGCCTGAAGCTGGAACGTTCTCGCATCTGCGAAGTTCCTATGTGATCTGCGTAGTTCGTCCACACTGTGGTCTTGCTGATGCCATCACGTTCAACCACGGTTTCCGGAGTGTTAATGCTGCCCGAATGTTGCGCCGAGATGGCGAGAGCGTGGGAAATTCGGGATGGCATCATCTCCATCAGCGGGCGGGGACGCTGTCCGTCGAGATTCTTGTTCTTATTCAACGGGTTTTGACAATCACATGGACAGTCTTTCCGGATATGCGTATCGCCCTTTCGCTTTCGTGATGCGCTACATCAGGATGCGTTCTGCATCGCATCTGGTCATCCTGATATCCGTGCTTGCTGCCGTCGCCTGTTCGGTGGGCACGCAATACGGGATTAAATTTTTAGTCGATGGCCTCTCATCGGGACCTTCGGGAGCGGGTAATGCTGTCTGGATCGCATTTGGCGTTCTGATCTCCCTGATTACGGCAGACATGTTCCTGTGGCGCGTGGCCAGCTGGACCGCGAGCTACACATTCGTTGGTGTCACCGGCGATCTCAGGCGCGATATCTTTCGCCATCTGACTGGACACGCACCGAGCTACTTCTCGGATCGGCTGCCCGGCATGCTGACCAGCCGTATCACGGCAACATCCAACGCCGTCTTCACCGTCGAAAACATGTTTGTCTGGAACGTGTTGCCGCCATGTGTCGCGACATTCGCGGCAATCCTGCTGATTGGAACCGTGAGCCTGCCGATGGCGGCGGGATTGACAGTCGTGGCGGGCGCGGTCGTCGTGATGATGTTCAAGATGGCCGCGGCCGGCAAGAAACTGCATGACGACTTCGCCAGCAAGGCGGCCGCCGTCGATGGCGAAATGGTCGATGTCATCAACAATATGCCGCTGGTCCGCGCATTCTGCGGATTGAGCTTCGAGCATGACCGCTTCGATGAAACGGTCGATCGCGAGCTCAACGCCCGTGGTCGCAGCCTGCGCTATCTTGAGCGTCTGCGCCTGACGCATGCGGCCATCACGGTCGCGCTGACGATCGGGCTGCTCGCCTGGGCGATCACGCTCTGGCAACGCGGCGGCGCCAGTACCGGCGACGTTGTTCTGATCTGTACGCTCGGTCTCTCGATTCTGCACGCGACGCGAGATCTTGCGGTGGCGCTCGTGGATGTAACACAACATGTTGCGCGCTTGTCCGAGGCGCTGTCCACATTACTGGTGCCCCATGAGCTTAGCGACCATCCCGAGGCCGAGCCGCTGGTGAAGTCAGGCGCAGCGATCGCCTTCAATAACATCTCGTTCCGTTACCCCGGCGGTCTGCAGGTGTTCGACAAGTTCACGTTGCGGCTCAATGCCGGGCAGCGCGTTGGCCTTGTCGGCCAGTCCGGCGGAGGAAAGTCGAGCCTGTTCGTGCTGTTGCAGCGTTTCTACGACGTGCAGGATGGCAGCATCACCGTCGATGGCCAGGATATTTCACGCGTGACCCAGCACAGCCTGCGTCATGCGATCTCCGTGGTGCCGCAGGATATCTCACTGTTCCATCGCTCCATCATGGAGAACATCCGGTATGGACGTCCCGAGGCGACGGATGACGAGGTATTGCGTGCAGCCATTTCGGCGCGTTGCGACTTCGTCGAGACGCTGCCGGAAGGTCTTCACACTATGGTAGGGGACCGCGGCGTCAAACTGTCCGGCGGGCAGCGCCAGCGCATCGCCATTGCACGCGCCTTCCTGAAAGACGCGCCCATTTTGCTGCTGGATGAGGCGACGGCTGCCCTCGACAGTGAATCGGAGGAGGCGATCCGTGAGGCGCTGTCGCGTCTGATGCGTGGTCGCACGGTGATAGCGATCGCGCATCGCCTCGCGACGCTGCGTAATTTCGATCGCGTGGTCATGCTGCAGAGCGGCAAGATCATTGAAGATGGCAAGCCGGACCATCTGATGCAGTCCCAGGGGCCGTATCGGGAACTGGTGACGCAGGAGATGAGTCGTCTTGCGCAGCATGCCGCCTGACGACTCAGCTATTCTGCGCCAGCGCTGCGTCTGTCTCCGTGCCTGCCCTGACCCCACAACCGGCCGAGGTCTTTCATGCCTGTCGAAGCCGCCGCCGCCGCCAAGTTGAACGCCATCGCCGATCAAAAAGCGGTCGAATCACCGTTCTATATTCCGATGACGGGTCCTGCGTCGCGCCCGAGGCGTGCGCTCAAACACGACGATACGTTTGTGGTGCTCGACAGCCATGGTGACATCGGTGCGTCCGCGGGTGGGCCGGATGGCCTGTTCAATGCGGATACGCGCTATCTCGCGCGGCTGGAATTGGCCCTGAACGACGTTCAGCCGCTGTTGCTCGGCTCGAATCTGCGCGACGACAACTCGTCGCTGACCGTCGATCTGACCAATCCGGATATCTATCGCAACGGCCGCCTCGTGCTGCAGAAAGATATGCTGCACATCGTGCGCACGTTCTTCCTGTGGCGTGGTGCAGCCTATCAGCGGATCGGCTTGCAAAATCACGGCGAACACCGTGCCAGTTTCGATCTGACGCTATCTTTCGACAATGACTTTGCAGATTTGTTCGAGGTGCGCGGCGAAAAACGCAAGCATCGTGGCATCGCCACCAGCCGCCTGATCGGACCCAGTGACGTTGCGCTGGAATATACCGGCCTCGACGGCAGGCCGCTCAGCACGATGGTGCATTTCGATCCGCGCCCGACGCGGCTGGCGGCCAATACAGCGACCTATCACTTTGAGCTGAAGCCGCAGCAAACGACGTCGCTGTTCGTTGCCGCCAGTTGCAACGCCGAGGTCGGCCACAAGCCTGTGCCGTTCTTTCGTGGGTTGCTCGCGCATCGCCGCGAGATGCGCAATTTCAGCAAGGGTGCGGCGACGGTCGAGACCTCGAATGATATTTTCAACGAGGTGCTCTGCCAGGCGATGGCCGATCTCAGTATCCTGATGACGAATACGCCGCAGGGGCGATATCCCTATGCCGGCATTCCCTGGTATTCGACGACATTCGGCCGCGACGGCCTGATCACCGCGCTGCAACTGTTGTGGATCGATCCGCGCGTGGCGCGCGGCGTGCTGAAACGGCTTGCGGCATTTCAGGCGAAGTCGGTCGATCCGCTTGCGGATGCCGAGCCCGGCAAGATCCTGCACGAAATGCGCGGCGGCGAGATGGCTGCCCTGCGTGAGGTGCCGTTCGCGCAATATTACGGCAGCGTCGACTCCACGCCGCTCTTTGTGATGCTCGCAGGGATGTATGTCGAGCGCACCGGCGATGATGAAACCTTGCGCGAGCTGTGGCCGTCCGTTGAGGCGGCCCTCGGATGGATCGATGGTCCCGGCGACCCCGACAAGGATGGCTTCGTCGAATATCAGCGCGCCACCGAACAGGGACTTCAGAACCAGGGCTGGAAAGATTCGTATGACGCCATCTTCCATGCCGACGGAAAGCTCGTTGAGGGCAATATCGCCTTGGCCGAAGTGCAAGGCTATGTCTTCGCCGCCAAGCATCTGGCGTCGCGTCTCGCATTGCGCATAGGCCTGCCCGACAAGGCCCGGCAGCTCGAGGCCGAAGCGGAGCAACTTGCTGCGCGGTTCGAGGAAGCATTCTGGTGCGAGGAACTCGGCACCTATGCGCTTGCGCTCGACGGCAAGAAGATGCCTTGCGCGGTTCGTGCCTCCAATGCGGGACAGTTGCTGTTCACAGGCATCGTCCGTGAAGACCGTGCACGCATGGTCGCCGCCGACCTAATGCGCCCGCATTTCTTCACCGGCTGGGGCATTCGCACCATTGCGCGCGGCGAGGCGCGCTATAATCCGATGTCCTATCATGACGGCTCGATCTGGCCGCACGACAATGCGCTGATCACACTCGGTCTGGCGCGCTATGGCCTGAAGCATTCGGTCGAGGCCGTCTTCAAGGGCCTGTTCGACACCGCGGCCTATATGGACTTGCGACGATTGCCGGAATTGTTCTGCGGCTTCCAGCGCGAAAAACGCCGCGGCCCGACCTTGTATCCGGTGGCCTGCGCGCCGCAGGCCTGGGCCAGCGCAACGCCGTATACTCTGCTCGAGGCAGCACTAGGAATAGAATTCGATGTCGCGCGCGGCGAGATTCGTTTCCGCAATCCGCGGCTACCCGCTTTCCTGCAATACGTCATTTTGCGTGATCTTCGGCTCGGCGAATCCAGCGTCGATCTCTGCCTGCGCAAACACGAGAACGATGTGTCGCTGGAAGTTCTGCGAACCCGCGGTCAGATCCAGGTATCGATCGTATTGACGCATTGACGCGTCGCCTGGCGCTGGGGTCGTGCCCATCAGCGAAACGCGTGAGTGAGGGAGTTTCGATGCCTGCAATTCGCCTCGTTGCCGGATTGGCTGTAGCGTTGGCGTTGAACGCCGTGGCCGTGTGCCAGGCGGCGGACGCGCCTGTGCCTCCGCCCGCGTCGTCAGAGAAATCCACTCCTGAAGCGCGGCCGTCCGTGCCGTCGCCCGCACCTGATGCGGCTGCCGTGCAGCCGGCAGCGCCGCCCCCGGTCGCGTCCGCACCCGAAAAACAGCCATCGCCGCCCGCCCCGCAGACGGCGTCAAAACCAGACGCAGCCGTACCTGCGCCTCCTGCGCCTGTCGCCAAGCCGCCATCGGTTACGGTGATCGATGCCTTCGATGCCAAGGGCATTCTCGGCCGCGATGTGCGAAGCCCGGCCAGCGAGAACATGGGGCGTATAGCTGACGTGGTTGTCGATCGCGCCGGGCAGATCCGCGGCGCGGTCATCGACTTCGGCGGATTCCTCGGGGTCGGCTCGCGCAAGATCGTGGTCGATTGGGGTGCGCTGCATTTCTGGAACGTGGCCGACAAGACCGCCAGCATCACGCTGGATCTCACGCGCGAACAGGTGCGTGCCGCGCCGGAATACAAGGACGATCAGCCCATCGTCGTGCTTGGTGCGTCCGGCACACTGACGCCGCTGAGGTTTCCGCCTCTCACCATGCAGGAGCGCTAATTGGCGGTTCACGCGACCACACGCGCAGCTGACCTCTCCCGCCGCGACGACGTCGCTGCGGTGCCTGAGGTCGCCTGCGCACCGGGGATCGCGCCGGAGTCCGAGCCGGGCCAGCAGGAGCCGCAGCGGAGTCCGGAGCCGTCGAAACAGAGCCTGCGCGGGCTCGACTGGTTCATCTTTTTTCTTGCCGACGTGCAGACAGGGTTCGGTCCGTTCGTTGCGGTCTATCTCACCACGCAGAAATGGACGCAGGTCGAGATCGGCTTCGTGCTGTCCATCGGCGGCATCGTCGCGCTGCTCGGCCAAATTCCGGGTGGCGCGATCATCGATGCGGCGCGCTCGACGCGGCTGGTCGCCGGCGCCGCGGTCGCGACGATCGGCGGCTGCGCGCTAGCCTATGCCGCGCTGCCAGTGTTTCCTGTCATCGTCGCGGCAGCGACGTTGCATGCGATGGCGAGCTGCGTGCTCGGCCCTGCGATCGCCGCTATCAGCCTCGGGCTGGTCGGGCCGATGCGGATCGGTGAACGGCTGGGGCGCAATGCGCGCTTCGCGTCGCTCGGCAATGGCGTCGCTGCCGCCGTCATGGGCACTTGCGGCTATCTGCTGTCCAGCCGCTCGGTGTTCATTGTCACCTTCTTGCTGGCGCTGCCGGTGCTTTATGCGCTGTCGCGAATTCGGCCTCAGGAGATCAATTCCGCACAGGCGCATGGCGCCGGCACCAAAGAAGCCGAGATCAAAAAGCCGATCCGTTTTCGCGATCTGGTGCGGCAGAAGCCGCTCTTGATTTTTGCCTGCGCTGTGCTGCTGCTGCAGCTCGCCAATGCTGCGATGCTGCCTTTGATGGCTGGTGTCGTCACGACACGCTCGGCCGATTGGGCGCCGGCGCTGATCGCCTTCTGCATCGTGGTACCGCAGGCCATCGTTGCGGCGACCTCGCCGACGGTCGGCCGAAAGGCGCAGCAATGGGGCCGTCGGCCGCTGCTGCTGGTCGCTTTCGCCGCGCTCGCGATCCGCGGATTGCTATTCGCCGTGGTCACCGATCCGTTTGCACTGGTCGCCGTGCAGGTCTTCGACGGCGTCACTGCTGCCGTGTTCAGCGTGATGATCCCGCTGATCGTCGCCGACATCGCCTTTGGCAGCGGTCGCTTCAGCCTTGCGCAAGGCATTGTCGGCACCGCCACCGGCATCGGTGCGTCGCTCAGCACGGTGACGGCCGGCTTCGTCGCCGACAAGCTCGGCGCGCCGGTTGCCTTTGTCGGCCTGGCCTGCGTCGCAGGGCTTGGTCTGTTGCTGATCTGGCTGGTGATGCCGGAAACCCGCCGCGACCACGGCGAGGTTGAGGGCGGACCTTAGGGCGCGACGCTCTCGCCGAGGAAGTTGACCGCGGCCGTGACGCCGCCCTTGCCGTGCGGAATGCCGAGCGCCTGCAATCCCATCTCGATCACGCCGAGCGTTCCGAGGATCATGGGCGCGTTGACATGGCCCATATGGGCGATGCGGAATGCTTTGCCGTGCAGGTCGCCGATGCCGACGCCGAGAATGACGCCGCATTTATCGCGGCAATAATCCAGAAGCGGTGTCGGATTCTCCATCTTCACCGTGGTGACGGTGTTGCCGCGTTCTTTTGGTTCGGTGATGTTGAAGCTCAGCACGCCGCCATCGGCCCATACTGCAACGGCGCGGCGGACGGCTTCCGCCAGCAATCGATGGCGCTGGAACACGTTGACCAGCGTCTCGTCGAACAGCATGTCGATGGCCTGACGCTGTGCGAACATCAAGTGCACCGGCGCGGTGCCCGAATGTTTCCGGTAGTGCTCGTCGCCGTCGCGCTCGGTCCAGTCCCAATAGGGCGTGCGCAGATTCGCGGTCTTGTGCACTTCGCGCGCACGATCGTTCGCGGCGACATAGCCGAGGCCAGGGGGTGTCATCAGGCCTTTCTGCGAGCCGGACATGGCGACATCGATGCCCCATGCATCCATCTCGAACGGCATGCAGCCGAGCGACGCCACGGTGTCGACCATGAATAATGCGGGATGACCGGCGGCCTTGATCGCGTTGCCGATGGCTTCAATGTCGTTGAACGCGCCTGACGCCGTGTCGATCTGCACTGCAAGCACAGCCTTGATCTCGTGCTTGGTGTCTTGTCGCAACGTTGCTTCAACCTCGGCAGGACGAATGGCGCGATTCCAGTCGCCCTTCAGGCTCTGCACGTCGACGCCCATGGCGCGCGCAGCATGACCCCAGCCGACCGCGAAACGCCCGCTTTCCAGCACCAGGATCTTGTCGCCGCGCGACAGCACATTGCTGAGCGTCGCTTCCCAGGCACCATGCCCGTTGGCGATATACATATAGGTGTTGCCTTTAGTGGCGAACAACGTGCCGATATCGCGCAGCAGCCCGAATGTGAGCTGCACCATTTCCTTGGAGTAGATATCCAGCGGCGGACGATGCATCGCCCGCAATACTTCGTCTGGCATCGTGGTGGGGCCGGGGATGGCGAGAAATTCACGACCTGCACGAACGACCATTTTCAATCCTTATTGGTATTTTCGGCCATGGTGCCATGGCGCAGCGCGAAATCAAAGCGCGTGTGAGGTGGTTTGAATTTGACGCTTAGTGAGTCAGCGCATCACGCCCGATCACATTCGCGATGGCCTGGAAGATCTGGTCCTTGATCTCGGTCGCCGCCGGGCTCGGGATCGTCTCGGGAGGGCCGTCGTGTTTGGCGCAGGCGACCACCAGCCGCAGGATCCAGACTTCGCCATCAGTGTAGTACAGGTCGCCGCCGCCATTGTGGCCGGCGACGGTTGGGCCGATTCCGGTGACCTGATATTTGGCCTCGACCATGCCGGCCTTTTCGAGGTCGCCCGCGAGCACCGCGCGCTCGGCGTCGATATCGGCGGCGATGTGATGCGTGATCGCGCCGGTGTATTTGCTGATCCCGACGCTGCGATCGAAAGTCGCATCGCCAAGCCAGACCGGGCGATCTTCCTGCCCCTTGTCGAGTACCTTCCAGAGCCGGATATGGTGGCGATGATCAGCGCTGTTGCCGACCGGCTTCTCGAAAGCGAGATCCTCGCGACGGCCAAGATAAACCAGCGGGCTCACCGGTGCATCGCGATAGGGCCGGTCGAGCAAGACGCTGCCGACAATCTCCAGGGACGAGCGTAAAGTTATGGGATCGGCAGGATACCAGCCGGCAGCATGCATCGCGCACAGCACGTCCTTCTTGTCGCCGATCAGGCCGACATTGATGGGGTCGCCGGGAATACCTTGCGCGGTCATCGTCGTCATCGGCAATCCGGCAAGGCTCTTCTGGTGCTCGTAATGAGTCCAGAGCTCCGGGAGCAACAGATAGGCGATGCCGCCATAGATGATCAAAGCGAGCAGGGTCAGCCGCGCCGCCCGGAATGTCCGGCTGCGGCGTTGTTTTTGCGCAATGACATCCGTCTGCAGGTCAGCCACGGTTCCGCTCGATCGAATCTGAGCGGGGAACCTGCCACGTCAGCGCCACGATGTCATCGTCGGGTCTCGCGGCAACCGGCGGCTTCGGCCTCTTCTTTAGAGCAAAACCAGCGTGTTCCCTTGCTGATCCGCATGCTGATCTTGGCATACCAGCGGCTTTCGGGCGTGTGGTAGATGCAGACGCCGGCCCGGTTGACGTTGCCCTTGATCCGGCAGGCTGGAGACGGCGCCACGTGGCCGGATGCCGAGGCCAGCAGGATCGGCAAGGCATCCTCCGGAGGCTTGACCGAGCCGAGAATGGTGGTTTTCTTGTTGCGTACGCGCCAGTCCCAGGGCGCAAAGAACGCGCCAGCCCAAAGTCCGGCCTTGGCCTCACGTGCGGCTTTCTCGTCGGCATCATAGGCATGCGAGAAGCGCACATAGGAGAGCGCCCAGCCGCTCTTCACCATCCATTGGCTGATGTCCTCGCCGTCCACCTCGCATTTGGCGACCGAGCGACCGAAGCGATCGGTCCGTAGCACGTGGCAGGTCCAGCTCTTGTCGCCGGCATGTTCAACAAGCGCTTCATGTGCCGCGACGCCGCAGGTCCAGCGCTCGCCAGCGGCATTCAGGCATAATTGGTCAAGGCCCGGCGCATCGATGCCGGCGAGCCGGAGGCGGGTCGCGCCAATGGTCATCTGGTCGCCATCGCGGATCTTCGGCACGCCGGTCACGTCGGCGGCCTGTGCCAGTGCGGGAATGCAAAGCATCGCGACAAAAAGAGAGAAGGTGCGGAACATGCGCATCGAACCGTTTGATTGCAAAATCATGACGACAATCCGGAGACAGTGCGGGCATTTCGCCGCGCATGCCAGCACGGTCGCCCCTTCATACCTTCAACTTCGCGCGATGAACTATGCGGCGTGGCCGTTCATCATTCTCCGCCGCGCCAGCGCAAGACCCATCAGCACGAAGGCTGAGGTCACTTCGGGACCGCCGACGAGAATCCGTGTTGGCGTTTTCATCTTGTTCCATTCATAGGCCTTGAACGGACCCTTGCGGCCGCCTTCGCCTGTTGCCGTGATGATGCAGCGCAGCGCAGGTGCGAAATGCGCGAGCTCGCCGCCGAGATGTCCGAGCGCGATCAGTGCGAGTGCCGCATCGAAGCTATTCATCTCGCGCGCGATCAACTCGCCCTGCACATAAGCGAGCACACGCAGGCGGATGAATTCGAACGTGCCGTCGGTATCGATGGCCTGTTGTGTTGCGGCCGGTAGCTCACGGAAAGCCGCATAGCAGCGGCCGAAATAGGCGCTGTAGAGTTCTGGCAGATAATAGATGTGCGATTTCGGATCGGCGAAGGCACCTGATGCCACGAGGCGGCGCTGGAAGCCGATGATCCGCTGCAGTGTTTCCAGCCGCTTCGGCGTCTCCATGACTTTCCAGCGAACCAGATTTCGGAATGACACTTCGAGCACGTCGAGATTGAGCGTCGGGTCGAGGTCGTTGCCATAGGGCCGTTCGCCCGCGAGGTTGTCGATCCAGGTGACGATGGCGCCGTCATAGTCGATGTGGTCGTTGAGCGGCACGGTGACCATCGGCTCGTTGCTGCCGTTGCCGACCTGATAACCGGCATAGAAGTCGAGTAGGGGTTGATCGAGGATCGGATCGGTCGAGCCGGCCTGTGTGGCGGCGGAGAACGAGCAGGCGGTGGTGTCACAGTCCGGCACATAGATGCCGAAGCCGAGGTCCTGCTTGATCTGCGCGAAGAGCCGGCTGAAGCGCGGATGCGGCGGCGGCGCCAGCGCGGTGACCACGCTGACCGTCGTGCCGTCATGCGCGCGGACGTCCTCGCGGCTGGTGGTCAGGCAGAACTCCACCATCGCATCGATAGCGCGGCGCGAGGATGTCGTCTGGTCGGGCGACGGCAGCCCGGTGTCGCCAAAGCTCAGCAGCGCCTCGGTGAAGAAGGCATCGTAATAGGCCGAGCGATGTCTGATTTGCACCGGCTCCCACATGGGTTCGGCAATTCCGGTCCACGGCGGGTTGATGAGCTTTCCGGCGGGCGACCGCGCGATGAAGATGCGGGCGAGGGTGAACAGCAGTGTCGAGTTCTTGTAGCCGCGCGAATTGAGCCCGGTCAGGGCCATCAGGAAATCGCGGCCATGCATGTCGGGATCGCCGATCAGGTTGAACGCCGCGTAAGTGGGAATGAACCCGTTGCGGTCGAACGAGCGCAGCAGATGCGCGCCGCACGCCCGAATGACATCGTCGATTTCGCCGAGCGTCGGTGCCTGCGCTGAAGCGGCCACGGGTTTCGGCGCCGGATGGCTCAGGGTGACGGTGTCGAGCAGCTCGGCGATAGGACGGCCGATGGCATCCCAATCGGGATTGGCCTCATCGCGCGCCGCTGTCAGGGCCTGCTGCACTGCCTTGAACCGGGCAGGATCGCGCAATTCGGGCAGGCCGGCGCGACAGAGCAATGGACGGAGCGCAGGATTGCCGAGCGCAGTTTTGTAGAACTTGACGATATGGGCGTCGCCGCCGGTGTGCTTGTGGAAGAGGGGGTCGCAGAGGTCGTAAAGCGACGGGCCGTCCTTGCTGGCAGTCAGCGCGTGGTATGCGGCGCCGGCAAAATAAGTCACACCCATAAGGTTTCTTTCAGTGCGGCCCCTGCGCACGCTTCGAAAACCGCCCGCCGCTGCTGCGGCGCAATCGCCTCCCGACACCTGCAAGTCTTTGAAAACTTGCACGAATCGGTCGGGATTACAATTGCGTGAAGCGCAAGCCCGTTCAAGACCTTAGCCCGGTCAGTCAGTAACCCTGTCTTAAATCCCGACCTTTACCGGTTGCCCGGGTGGGCCCGACGGGTTAACAACCAGTTTGCTGCGATGCCGCAAATTGAGCGCATTTAATACTCATTGGTTTGGCATCCCTTCAAACCTATTTCGACGTTCGCGCGACCCACGGTTGCGCCTGAACGATGAGCAGGAATGACGTTATGAACGTACGGCAGTTTCGCGTATCCCGTCGCTCGATCACCGTGGCCGCAGCCTTTGTCGGTCTGGTCTCGCTGGTGCTTGGCGCCAATGCCGCGCTGAACAAGCGCTCGCTGGAAGCCGCACAGGCCGAGACGGTGACCGGGACGATCAATCCCGTGACGAAGGCGTCGCGCATCGCGCTGGTGATCGGCAACGGTCATTACCCCGACGCTGGCGCGCCGCTGAGCCAGCCGATCAATGATGCACGTGCCATGACGAGCGCACTCCGCCGCGACGGTTTCGACGTCGATGTGGTGGAAGACGCGACCCGCGATGACATGACCCGCGCTGTCGAGCGCCTGAAGGCGAAGATCAAACCTGAAACCGTCGTGATGCTGTATTTCGGTGGCTATGGCGTCCAGGTTGGCCGCCAGAGCTATATGATCCCGGTCGATGCCGCGATCTGGAAAGAGCGTGACATCCGCCGCGACGGCATGAGCGTCGAGGCCGTTCTCGATATCATGAAGGAGCAGGGTGCCCAGGCCAAGCTGGTCGTGCTGGATGCGTCCCGGCGCAATCCCTATGAGCGTCGCTTCCGCGGTTACTCCCGTGGTCTCGCGCCGATCGACGTGCCGGAGAATACGCTGATCCTGACCTCGGCGACACCGGGCAAGGTTGCCGACGATGTGGATGGTCAGAACAGCCTGCTCGCCACTGAACTCTTGAAGAATATGAAGGCCAAGCCGGCGAGTGCCGAGTCCGTCTTCACCAACACCCGCGTTGCCGTCAGCCGTGCGACCGCCGGTGAGCAGGTTCCTGCCGTGTCGTCGTCGCTCGTTGAGGACATCCTGCTCGGTGACAGCGCAACGGCCAAAGCCGGCAGCTAAACTTCCCCGTCGCGATTATTTTTTAGCGTCTGCGTTCGCCATCACCGGCCGAACCGGATCGCCTTCGCGGAGCAATGCGCCGGCCCGCGCGACGATCACATCGCCATCGCTCAAACCTTCGCGTACCTCCACGCGTCCGCCCGACATCAGCCCGATCTCGACGCGGCGCGTCTCGATGCGCTGCCGCCGGACCACCTGCACGACGGTCCCGCCGGCACTGTAGAGAACGGCGGTCAGTGGCACTGCGACGCCGCAGCTTTCGCCAGTCTTGATGATGGCACGCGCGTAGGAATTGCTCATCAGCCGCCGGGCCGAGGTGATCGAGACCACGACCTGGCCGAGCTGGCTGTTGGGCTCCACAGTGGAGGCGACGCGTTTCACTTTACCGTCCAGCTCTCCAGCGCCGATCACTTTGACCCTGACCGGCTGATCGACTTTCAGCTTCGGCAGGTCGCGCGTCGGCACCTGGCCGATGAATTCGAACTCGCTCCGCGCGATGATGCTGAAAAGAGCCTCGCCCTTGGCCGATGCGAGTGATCCGATCACGGCGGACGAGGCGCTGACCAATCCTGCAACCGTCGCCTGAACTTGCAGCGAGCCGCCTTCGGGCGGCGTCAGGCGTGCGAGAATCTGGCCCGCGGTGACGTTCTCGCCGGCATCGACCATGACCTCTGCGACCTTGAGGCCCGGACGATCGGGACGGATCGAGACTTCCTCGCGCGGGATCAGGATGCCGGAGACTTCGACGGTCGCGGAGAAGCAGGACTTCGCGGCGGTCAGCACGGTCACTGCTGCACCCTTCGGGGCATCAGCAGGATCGTCGGCGGCCAGAGCCGGCTGCGTGAACACGCAGAGTGATGCGGCGACCAGCAATCTGGCCCATGTGGTGGTTCGCTTGGAAGATGCGACGGACAGGGTCATTGCATTTGCCTATTTGTGCGGGACGGCGGGTGGTTGACCGTTCTGCGGGTCTTCCTCGCCGCTCGACACCAGCAGCTTGCGCCCGAAGCGCCATGCCAATTGTCCGACATCGTCCATCATCATGAACATCGCCGGCACGAACAGCAGCGACAGCGCCGTCGAGAAGATCAGCCCGCCAATGATAGCAAGCGCCATCGGCGAGCGGAACTCGCCGCCGGCGCCGAAGGCCAACGCGGACGGCATCATGCCAGCGACCATGGCAACGGTGGTCATCACGATCGGCCGCGCGCGCTTCATGCCGGCATCGATGATCGCGACCTCTCGCGGTTTGCCTTCGCGAATGGCTTCCACTGCAAATTCCACCAGCATGATGGCGTTCTTGGTGACGATGCCCATCAACATCAGGATGCCGATCCAGACAGGCGTCGTCAGTTGCTTGCCCGTCAGGAGCAGCGCCAGGATCGCGCCGCCGATGGATAGGGGCAGTGAGAACAGGATGGTGATCGGCTGCAGGAAAGTGCCGAACAGCAGCACCAGCACCGCATAGACCATCATCAGGCCTGCCGAGATCGCGGTGGCGAAACCATCCGCGAGTTCGTTCAGGCTTTCGGCGTCGCCGGACTGCTTGACACTGACATTCTTCGGCAGACTCTTCATGACCGGCAGTTCGTAGATCTTCTTCAGGGCATCGCCGAGCGCGGCGGTGCCCACGAGATCCGCGGCCACGGTGGCCTGACGTTCTCTATCGTAGCGGTTGATGCTGGTCGGTCCCTGGTCGAGCTTGATGTCGGCAACGACGGATAGCGGCACGCCGCCGCGCCCGCCGCCAAGTGGTACCCGCAATTGTTCGAGGATCTGGAAGTCGGCGCGTGCCGTGTCTTCGAGCTGCACGCGGATCGGCACCAGGCGATCGCCGGCATCGAATTTCGCCAGGGCCGGGCCGACGTCGCCGATGGTGGCGACGCGGATGGTTTCCGACAGGCTCTCGGTGGAGACGCCGAGCCGTGCCGCGAGATCGGCACGCGGCTGCACGCGCAGCTCAGGACGATCCAGCGAAGTTTCCGAGATCACGTTGGAGATCAGTGGAATGCGCTTCATCTGCGTCGCCAGTTCGCTGGCGACATTGGCGACGATATTGCTGTCGGTGCCGGTCACCACCAGCGAGATGGCGCGCAGCCCGTTTTCGTCGAGGAACCAGTAGCGAATATCCGGAACGCTTTCGAGTTCCTTGCTGATCTCGAGTTCGAGCAGGCGCTGTGTATGTGCGCTGTCGCGTTCGCTCTTTGGGGTGTAGTTGATGATCAGAGCTGCACGCCGCACTTCATAAGTGCCGGGCGGGACGTGACCGCCATCGACGAACACGCTCTTCACTTCAGGTCGCTTGCGGAGCCGCGCGACGATGTCTTCGGTGACCTTTTCGGTGTAAGCGAGCTGCGATCCCGGCGGCAACTCCATCGCCATCAGCGAACGCGCCGTGTCTTGGGCCGGCAGGAAGCCCTGCGGCAGCAGCTGGATGCTCCAGATCGACAGTGCGAAGACGGCGAGACCGAACAGAACCGTCACGTAGTAGCGCTTCACCGACAGGGTCACGAGCTTGTTGTAGGCTTGCAGCAGGCGCCCCGGCGGTGGATCGTCGTGCTTGTGATCCTTGAGGAAGTAGGCCGCCAGCACAGGTGTGACGAAGCGTGCCGCCAGCAGCGAGAAGAACACCTGCACCGAGACGGTGATGCCGAACTGCTTGAAGAATTGTCCGGCGATGCCCGACATGAAGCTCGCCGGGGCAAAGATCGCGATGATGGTCAGGCTGATGGCGATCACGGCGAGGCCGATTTCGTCGGCCGCTTCCAACGCCGCGCGATAGGGCGATTTGCCCATCCGCATGTGCCGCACGATGTTCTCGATCTCGACGATGGCGTCGTCGACCAGAATGCCGGTGGAGAGCGTGATGGCGAGGAAGCTCACGAGGTTGAGCGAGAAGCCGAGCAGGTCCATCGCCCAGAAGGCCGGGAAGATCGACAGCGGCAGCGAGATCGCCGCAATGACTGTGGCGCGCAGATCGCGCAGGAAGAAGAACACGACGATGACGGCAAGCGCCGCGCCCTCAAACAATGTCGAGATCGCGGCTTCATAATTGCCCTTGGTGAAGTCCACCGACGTATCGATCAGCTTGAGATCGACATCGGGATAGGAGGCCTTCAGCGCATCGATGCGTTTCTGAACGGCCGCCGCGACAACCACGTCGCTGGCGCCCTTGGAGCGCTTGATGCCCAGCGCCACCACGGGCTCGCCGTTGAAGCGCGCAAAGGTGCGTCGATCGGCGATGGTGTCGGTGACGGTGCCGAGGTCTTCGAGCCGCACTTCGCCGCCGGAGGGCAGGCTGATCATGGTACCGGCGAGTTCATTCAGGGTTTTGGCGCCGGCCAGTGTGCGGATGGCCTGATCGTTCTTGCCGATTTCGGCGCGGCCGCCGGCAAGGTCCACATTGGTGCCGCGCAGACGCCTGGAGACATCGACGGCGGTAAGGCCTGCGGCCTGCAAACGGTCGGGATCGAGCGACACCAGAATCTCACGCTCGACGCCGCCGATACGCTCGACCTGCGCGACGTTGCGCACGCCCTGCAATGCGCGCTTCACCACGTCGTCGACGAACCACGACAGCTGCTCCGGCGTCTTGCCCGGCGATATCGCAGCATAGGTGACGATCGGTAGGCCGATCACGTCGACGCGCTGGATCAGCGGTTCGTTGACATTCTGGGGGAGATTGGCGCGAACGCGCGTCACGGCGTCCTTGACGTCGTTCAGCGCGCGGTCGGTATTGGTTTCCAGCGCGAATTGCACCGTCGTGACCGACAGGCCGTCGGTGATCGACGACGAGATGTGCCGCACGCCTTCGACGCCGGAGACGCCGTCTTCGATGGTCTTGGTCACCTGCGCTTCAAGTTCCGCGGGCGCCGCGCCGAATTGCGAGACGGCGACCGAGATCACCGGAATGTCCGCGCTCGGTAGCCGCGTGATCGCCAGCTTGGTGAAGCTGATCCAACCGAGCACCAGAAGAATGATCGAGAAGACGATGGACGGAAGCGGATGGCGGATCGACCATGCCGAGATATTCATTGCCATTAACGCACCCGCGATCGATCGAGGTCATCGACGAACATGGTCTGGACCTTGTCGCCGTCATGAAGTGATGTGCCGGCATCGGCGACTACGATGTCGCCGACCTCCACGCCTTCGAGAATTTCTACCGACGTGTCGGACACCAGCCCGACCTTCACGCGGCGCGTCTCGATGGTATTGCCCTTCACCAGTTGCACGGTGAAGTGTTCGATCGCCGAGCGCGGGATCGCGACGCCGCAGCTGCGCTTGGCGTCGATGCTGGCGCGGGCGAAGACACCGACCTTGAGCGACGGGTTGCTGGCCAGCGATAGCCGGACATGGCCCAGCTGCGTCACGCGGTCGATCTGTGGCGACACCAGCCGCACCTTGCCGAAAATATCGGGTTGATCGTCGCGGCTGATCCGCGCCGTGACGCCGGGGTTGAGCTTTAGGATGTGGATGCTCGGCACTTCTGCATCGAGCTCGAGCTCGTTGTTGATGGCGATCCTGAACATCGGCCCGGCCTGCGGCGAGGCCGGTGCGCCGACGATGGTGTTCACGGAGGTAATCAGACCTGCCGCGGGCGCGCGCAGCGTCACAGGATTCGGGCGTGCATTGCCTGCCGTCGGCGGCGGTATCAGCCGGGCCAGTTCCTGGTTCTCGGTGACGGTGTCGCCTTCGCGGACCAGCACTTCGGAGACCTTTGAACCTTCGGTCTCTACGCCGACTACCGCTTCGCGGCGCGGCACCACGAAGCCGGTCACCCGCACGAGATCGGAGAAGCAGGCATTGGTGGCCTTGGCAACGATCACCATGGCGCCATTCGGCGAGGCGGAGCCGGCGGGTGCGGGTTCAGCGGCGAAGCCGATAGAGGTGGTTGCGACCATGGTGGCCGCCAGCGACAGACATGCGAGAGAGGGGGAGAAGCAGGCAAAAGCCTTCATTGCGAGATCGATCCACTTGGTATTACGGAGCACCAGGGGCATTCGATCGGTGCGGCGGCAGGTCGGGGCAATCTATACAGGATATCCGCGATCACCACAGCAAACAGCGTCCCGCGTGGCGCGGAACGCTGTGGTGCGGCAATCCGCAGCAAGCTCGAAGGTACCACCGAGCCTTATTGGGACGCGGTGGTCTTGTTCGCCATGTTCACCACCTGAACGCGGCGGTTCGATGGGTCCGTCGGCGCAACGCCGGCCTTCGGCTTGCCCTTGCCATACCCGACGGTGACGAGGTCGGCGCCGGCGATGCCGTATTTGTCCGTCAGATAGCGCTTGATGGCGTCAGCGCGGCGCTCGGAGAGATCCTGGTTGTATTCTTCGCCGCCGACGGCGTCGGTATGGCCGGCGACCACGAAGGTCGCGCCCTTGAGGTCTTCGCTGCTCAGCGCCTTGCCGAGGGCTTGCACTGAGGACAGCGACTTCTTGCTGATATTCGCCGAGTTGTAGTCGAAGGTAATTTCCAGATCGATCGCCGGCTTGGTCTGGGCGACAGCGGCGATCTGCTCGCGCTCGCCGATCGACAGCGACCGCGTGCTGCGATTGCGAAGGGAGTCGACGAATTTGCCTTCCGCGGCGTTGACGGCCGGCTCGGCCGGCGGCGTCATCGACAGACCGCGGGTCAACGGCTTCTTCGGCGCCAATGCGCGCAGGATCTGGTCGGAGGTCACTTCCTCGGCTGCGGCAGCGATGCCTGCGGTCAGCGACAGGGCGACGCTGATCATGGCGATCGTGCGAAGTGCCTTGAAGCCGGGGCGTGCGGATGTGTTCGGCATGGGTGCATCCTTCATTTAGTCGCGCGAAACGCGCTTGAATCAAATCCAACAAAATCTGGTGCCGGATCGCTTCAGGATGGCTTCCGGCTTGCCATCAATAGTGTCCGCTCGCGCGCCGCAGGTTCAAACCGGGCTTGCGACTTTCCTACGATTTTCTTGCGACTTTCCTGCGAAATCCTGGTGACCTCTGGGGATCGCCGGATGCCGTGCTATCGCACGCCGTTCTATCGGACGCCGTAGCCGGCAAATTCCTTGACGATGTCCGGGTCCATGGCCTTGGCATTGGTGATGTCGAGATCGCCTTCAGCCGTCTGGCCAAGGCGATGTTTGGCGAGGCCGCGGCCATAGAGCGATGAGGTCAGCTGCGGATTGATCTTCAGCGCAGCGTCGAAATCCGCAATCGCATTCTTGCTCTGGCCGTTCTTGAGGTTGACCAGGCCACGGCTGTCCAGCGCATCGACGAAATTCGGGCGCAGGCGCAGGGCTTCGTTGCAGTCCTTGAGCGCGGCGGCGAGATCGCCAGTCACGGTGCGCGCCCAGCAACGATTGTTGTAGGCCTCGACATCCTTGGGATTCAGTTTGATCGTGGCGTCGAAATCCTTGATCGCAGCGGAATAGGCGCCTTTGCTGGCGTAGACTTGGCCGCGGCGATACAGCGCGCCGGCGTCTTCCGGATTATCGGTCAGCTTGACGTTCAGCGATTTGACGGTCGGATCCTCCGCCAGCGCCAGCAAGATCTTGTTTTCGTCGCGGGGAACTTCGGCGGCGACGGCGGGGGCAGGAGTCGGTGCCGCGGCCGGCGCAGGCGCTGCTGGAGCTGCCGGCGTGGGTGCAGCAGGTGCAGGTGCAGGAGCTGCGGCGACGACTTCCGGCTTGGCCACAGCAGCGGGGCGCGGTGTCGCAGCCGGCGCTGGATCGGCCGGTTTGGCTTCCGCCACAGCGGCCGATGCCGGGCGCGTTCCCGCTATGAAAGAGAAGTCTTCTGCCAGCGACGAAGAAATCCACGGCACCTGCTCGCTGCGCGACGCCCGGGTGACGCTGACGCGGGTCCGGTTCAGCGTCTGCTCGGCGGTGAGATCTGGAACCCGGATTTCCTTCAGCAACTCGCTGACAAACAACCCGTGATCGCCGCCGCCATCGCTGACGACCGAGCTCAGAGCTGCCGAATACATCACAAGCGTGCCGCTTGGTGCGATCACCGGAGCAAGCCCGGCGGAGAAGCTGCGGAACCGGCGTTCGAACGGATTGCGGCGGGATGCGTCCAAAAGCGCAATCTTGACGCCGGCGCCGCGGCCGTTGATCTCGCCCAGCACGGTCTCGAGGCTGAAGCCGTCGCGGCGCACGTCGGGCTCGGTCCAGATCTGGGCATCGACCGGGATCATGTAACTCTGGCGCGCGGACTGGATGCCGAAGCCGCTGAAGAACACCAGGGCTACCGAGCCGGGCTTCACCTTGCCGTAGAATTTGTCGAGCGCCCGGCGCATGCCATCGCCGCCGAGATTTTCCCCGGTATCGACCTCAAATCCGTCACGCTTCAATTCGGCGGCGACGTCGCGGGCGTCGTTGATGGGCTCCTTGAGTGGAGCCTCGGCGTCCGGATATTTCGCATTGCCGATCACCAGTGCGATCCGGTGGGTCCGATCTTCCGCGGCGGAGGCCTGCCGGATGGGCGTGGCGGCAAACGTCAGGAGAGCGATCAGAGCAATGCGCATTTTCATAATGAAACCGGTCCACACTTGAGGGCGCTGTCCAAGCTGCGGCTTGCGCCGCAACGACACTAATCCACGCCATTCGCATTATCAAACCGGCGTGATCGCGGCTGTCAACGTGCTGTGTGGGCGCCAGCTATCGCGTCAATTCACCACGCGTCGGGCGTTATCGCTACAGTCCCGGTTCCCGGTCATTCCTGTGGCTGGAACGGTTTGACCTTTCCCGGCAGCAATGGCTTGTTGCGCATAACAACGATCGGGAATGGGACGGGACGAATGAGCGTGACTTACGAAATCTATGCGATCCGCTATGCCACGATGACGCCGCGGACGCCGCAGATGAACTATCTCGCACCCGATCCCCATGAGACCGCAGCGGCCGATCTCGATTATTTCGTTTGGCTGATCCGCGGCGGTGGCCGCGACATCCTTGTCGATACCGGCTTCAACGAGGCCGCCTCGAAGGAGCGCAGCCGCAAACTCACGATCAATCCTATCGATGCGCTGGCCGATTTCGGCGTGCGCGCCGCAGACATTCGGGACGTTATCGTCACGCATTTGCATTACGACCATGCCGGCAATCTCGATCGTCTCCCCAATGCCAGGTTCCATCTGCAGGACCGCGAGATGAGCTACGCGACGGGCCGCTGCATGTGCAACGGGCTGCTGCGGCATCCGTTCTCGGCGGAGGATGTCACGCTGATGGTGCGGCATGTCTTCAACGAGCGGGTGACGTTCCACAATGGCGATGGCGAGGTTGCTCCGGGCGTCACGCTGCACCGCGTTGGCGGCCATTCCGATGGTTTGCAGATCGTGCGCGTGCAAACCGCGCGGGGCCCAGTGGTGCTCGCCTCGGATGCCTCGCATTATTACGGCAACATGCAGCGCCGCAGCCCGTTTCCGATCGTCTACAATATCGGCGACATGTGCGACGGCTGGACCACCTGCGAGCGCCTCGCGGGCCATCCCGATCGCATCATTCCCGGTCACGATCCGCTGGTGCGTGAACTCTATCCTCGCGTCGAGGGCAGCAAGGCCGATGCCTATGCATTGCATGTGCTGCCGTCGCGCTCTTTCGTGCGCGACTAGGCACTCAATACGCGCCAGCCTTTTGCCCATGCCGCGTCTGCACGAGGTCGAGGCTGCGCTCGATCTTGCCAAGTGCGGCGGCGAAATCCTTGCGTTCCTGCGCTGTCAGGCATGACAGGATGTCGCGTTCCTTGTGCAGCAGGCGCGGGATCAGCTCTTCATAGAGCGCGGTGCCTTTCGCGGAGAGACGCAATTCGAAGGCACGGCGGTCATCCTCATTCTCCACCCGTTCGATGAGTTCGCGTTCCAGCAGGGCCGTGACCGCGCGGCTGATGGTGGATTTATGCGTGCGTGTGCATTGCGAAATGAACTGCGCGCTGCAGGCGTCGTCGCGAAAGCCCAGCGTGGCGATGACGCGCCATTCCGGAATGTCGAGCCCATAGCGTACCTGATATTCGTCGGACAGTGCGGCGCTGACCTCCGCGGCCAGCCGGTTGAGCCGGAACGGAACGAACTGAAACAGGTCGAATTTCGCCACGGAGCCACCAATTCTGCTGTTGACGCCGCCACGGGTCCGGCGTTTAGATGGTTGCAAATGAGACTATCTTAGAGGGAGTGCGATCCGTTGGCCAGACCAGCGTTGATCCGAAAATGCATCCGGTTGCAGGGCAGGGGTTGAGCCATGGCGCAGCATGTCCGCCAGTTTGCCTATCGCCGCCATGCCGATCAGGCACGCTCTGCTGTTGATGCAGCGCGTCATCCCGTTGTGGTCGTCGGCGCCGGGCCGGTCGGTCTGTCGCTGGCCATCGATCTGGCGCAGCGCGGCCAGCGCGTGGTGCTGCTCGACGACGCCGATCGGATCGGCGATGGCTCGCGCGCCATCTGTTTCTCCAAACGCTCGCTCGAATTATGGGATCGCCTTGGCGTCGCTCATCGCATGATCGACAAGGGCGTGGTGTGGAAGGTCGGCAAGATCTTTCTCGGACCGGACATGCTCTACCAGTTCGATCTGCTGCCGGAGACCGGCCACAAGATGCCGGCCTTCATTAATCTGCAGCAATATTACGCTGAATCCTTTCTGGTAGATCGCGTGCATCAACTGCCGGAGATCGATCTACGCTGGCGCAACAAGGTCATCGCGCTGGCGCAGCACAACGATCACGCCGAACTCACCATCGAGACGCCCGATGGGCCATACACGCTGCGCGCTGACTATGTCGTCGCCTGCGATGGTGCGCGTTCCGGGTTGCGCGGCATGGTTGGCGCGGATTTTTCCGGCGAGGTGTTTGAGGATCAGTTCCTGATCGCCGACGTCAAGATGACCGCGGAGTTCCCGACCGAGCGCTGGTTCTGGTTCGATCCACCATTCCATTCCGGCCAGTCCGCGCTGCTGCATCGCCAGCCCGACGATGTCTGGCGCATCGATCTGCAGCTCGGGCCGGATGCAGACCCCGCCGAGGAGCGGCGGCCGGAGAAGGTGCGTCCGCGCATCGCGCGCATGCTCGGCCACGACGATTTCGATTTCGAGTGGATCTCGGTCTACAAGTTCCAGTGCCGCCGCATGCAACGCTTCCTGCATGAGCGCGTGATCTTTGCCGGTGACGCCGCGCATCAGGTGTCGCCTTTCGGCGCGCGGGGCGCCAATTCCGGCCTTGAAGACGCCGAGAATATCGCCTGGAAGCTCGCACTGGTGCTGGCCGGCAATGCGCCGGCGTCGCTGCTGGCAAGCTATGATGCCGAGCGTGGCCCGGCCGCGGACGAGAACATCCGAGCATCGACCCATGCGACGGATTTCATCGCGCCGCATTCGAAGCAGGAGCAGCGCATGCGGCACGCGGTACTGTCGCTCGCCAGGGAAGCCGATTTCGCCAAGCGCATGATCAATGGCGGGCGACTGTCCGTGCCGTCGGTCTATCAGACGCCGCTCTCGACCGCCGATAGCGACGACTGGTCTGTTGGTCCGCGGCCGGGCGCGCATATGCCGGACGCGCCGCTCGCGACTGATGACGGCGCGCATGTATTTCTCTCTGAATGTTTCGCTGGGGCCGGCCGTGGCTTTACCGTGCTGCAGTCGGATGGTCAGGCGATTGAGCTGCCCGAGGGCGTGGCGCGTCTGGTTGTCGGCGATGATGCGGCGCTGCGCGACGAGACCGGGCTGTTCAAGGCGCGCTACGGTGCCGATCCGGGTGCCGCCTATCTGCTGCGTCCCGATGGCTATGTCGCCGCGCGTTTCCGGCATCCGACGCCGCAGGCGATCAAGACTGCGGTAGCGCGTGCCAGCGGGAGGTCGTCATGACGGCGCTGTCGACGACGTCCAATTTCGCCAGCCCCGACAACGCCTATCGTGCGATCGTTGAGGCGCATCGCGGATTGACCGACGATCAAAGCGCGGCGCTCGATACGGCGCTGGTGCTGATCCTCGCCAATCATATCGGCGATGCCAGTGTGCTCGATGAAGCGATTGCGCTGGCGAAGCGGCGGTTGCCGAATGTGAGGGACGAGAAATGACAAAACTCGTCATTCCGGGGCGTGGTCGGCGTCAGCCGCACGCGAACCTCAGCCACTCCAATTGGAGTGGCTGGGAATCCCGATATGTTCATCACTCCGGGATTCCGGGTCTGCACTGCAGTCGGCTCTGCCGACTTACGTGCATCCCGGAATGACGGTTTTGGAATTCGAAAGGAATAGATAGATGACCAAAGGTTTCGCATCCACGACCGACATGACCGAGAAGAAGGTCACCTTCTCGGAGATCGGCACCGATCTCTATGCCTTTACGGCTGAAGGCGATCCGAACTCGGCCGTCATTGTCGGCGATGACGGTTGCATCGTGTTCGACGCGCAGGCGACGCCGGCGATGGCCAACAAGGTGATCGAGCGGGTGCGGACGGTCACCGACAAGCCGATCAAATATGTCGTGCTGTCGCATTATCACGCGGTGCGCGTGCTCGGTGCGTCCGCCTACAAGGCGCAGGGTGTCGTCGCGTCCCAAGAGACCTATCGGCTGGTGGAAGAGCGCGGCCAGCAGGACTGGGATTCAGAATTCGGTCGTTTTCCGCGCCTGTTCCAGGATGCCGAGAGCATCCCCGGCCTGACCTGGCCGACACTGACCTTCGAGGGCGAGATGTCGATCTTCCTCGGCAAGCGCGAGGTACGTCTCATGCAGCTCGGTGCCGGTCATACGTCCGGCGATATCGTTGCCTGGGTGCCAGATGCCGAGGTGATGTTCTCCGGCGATCTCATCGAATATCACTCGGCCTGCTATTGCGGCGATGCGCTGCTGCGCGAATGGCCGTCGACGCTGAATGAGATCCGTGCCTTTAACCCGAAGGCGATTGCGCCGGGCCGCGGAGATGCGTTGAAGGGGCTGGAGACCACCCGCGAGGCGATCGCGATGACGCGTGACTTCGTGATGTCGCTCTATGGCGCGGCCGAGCTGTCGGTCGCCAAGGGTCGCAGCCTGAAGGAGACCATGGCGGCGACCCGCGACGTCATGGACAAGAAGTTTTCGAGCTTTGCGATTTACGAGCACTGCCTGCCCTTCAATGTATCCCGCGCCTTCGATGAAGCCTCGGGGATCGACGATCCCGTGATCTGGACCGACAAGCGCGACCGCGAAATGTGGGCCGCGCTCCAAGGAGGATGAGATGAACATCACCACCAATCCCGATCTGATCAGCCGCAACACCGTCAACGTCACGCCGGGCTACATGTCCGGCTTTGGCAACAGCTTTGAAACGGAGGCTCTGCCCGGCGCGCTACCCATCGGCCGCAACTCGCCGCAGCGTGCGGCCTATGGGCTCTATGCGGAGCAGCTCTCGGGCTCGCCCTTCACCGCGCCACGCGGCACCAATGAGCGGTCCTGGCTGTATCGCATCCGCCCGTCAGTGAAACATTCCGGCCGCTTCGAGAAAGCGGATGGCAGACTGTGGCGCACCGCGCCATGCCACGAGAACGATCTGCCGATCGCGCAATTGCGCTGGGATCCGGCGCCGATCCCGAAAGAAGACATGACCTTCCTGCAAGGCGTGCAGACCATGACCACGGCGGGCGATGCCGGCACCCAGGCCGGCATGGCGGCGCATGTCTATCTGATCACCAAATCGATGGTCGACCAGCATTTCTACAATGCCGACGGCGAGATGATGTTCGTGCTGCAACAGGGCAACCTCAAGTTCGTCACCGAATTTGGCCGCATCGATGCCGAGCCAGGCGAGATTGTGGTGATCCCGCGCGGCGTCAAGTTTCGCGTCGAGCTCACGGGTGGTGCGGCGCGCGGCTATCTCTGCGAGAATTATGGCGGCGCCTTCACGCTGCCGGAGCGCGGGCCGATCGGCGCCAACTGCCTCGCCAATGCGCGTGATTTCCTCACGCCGGTGGCCGCCTATGAGGACAAGGACACGCCGACCGAGCTCTATGTGAAATGGGGCGGCTCGCTGTTCAAGACGGTGCTGCCGCATTCGCCTATCGATGTGGTGGCATGGCACGGCAACTATGCGCCCTATAAATACGATCTGCGCACCTTCTCGCCCGTGGGTGCCATCGGCTTCGATCATCCGGATCCGTCGATTTTCACGGTGCTGACCTCGCCGTCCGAAACCGCGGGCACGGCGAATATCGACTTCGTGATCTTTCCGGAGCGCTGGGCGGTCGCCGAAAACACCTTCCGTCCGCCGTGGTATCACATGAACATCATGTCGGAATTCATGGGCCTGATTTACGGCGTCTATGATGCCAAGCCGCAGGGCTTCACGCCGGGCGGAATCAGCCTGCACAATATGATGCTGCCCCATGGGCCGGACCGCGAGGCCTTCGATCACGCCAGCAATGGCGAGTTGAAGCCCGTCAAGCTCACCGGCACCATGGCCTTCATGTTCGAGACCCGCTACCCGCAGCGCGTCACGGAACACGCGGCGACGACGGCGACACTGCAGAGCGACTATGCGGATTGCTGGAAGGGTTTGGAGAAGCGGTTCGATCCGAACAAGCGCTAGGTGCGCCGGGGTTCAGCGATCCCAAGGGATCAGCGATCCTCGGGCGGAATGTCCTTGATGCGGGCCGAATGCACCGCGATGTCCTCAAGGCTGCGCGACAGATGTACGCGCTTGTCCGACGCCGGGCGCTTGGCTACGGACAAACCCGGCCGCCATTCGGTGGCGGGCCGGATCGGGCGCGGGGCGAAGCCTCCGCCGCAGTTCGGACAGACATTGTGGAGCTTGGTCTCCACGCAGTCCGCACAAAAAGTGCATTCAAAGGTGCAGATGCGCGCATCGCGTGCCGCGGGCGGCAGGTCCTTGTCGCAATATTCGCAGTTTGGCCGCAGCGCCAGTGCCATGGTTCACTCCCCAATCTGTTCGTTGCGTCGATCTTGGCAGAACCGCGATGGTTCGTGAACTGCCAGAAGACCTGACGCCGGGAGGTGGATGCTACGATGCCGCATCCGTGCGCGGGATGTTGAGCCGTCGCGCCCAGGCAATGCCGGGATTGCGCGAGAACAGCCAGGCGAGGGCGTAGAAGCCGATCGCCAGCAGATAGAGGAACGCAAAGCCGAAATACATCGAATTGTATTCCATCAAGCCGCCGAACAGAGCGCCCATCAGGTTATAGGCCAGTGCGGTCGAGATATTGACGCTCGCCCTGCCGATCAGGCTCGAGAAGATAATGCCCGAGAAGAACAGCGGGATCGTCAGCAGGACGCCGCTGAGCGCGAGATTCGCCCATGGCGATGCAAAGGCGATCAGCGTGTGGTTACGCGCATAGAAGTAGCCAACGAGCAGGCTGACGATCAGGCCCACATAAGCGAGATTGGTGCGCTGAAATGCGTTTCGCTGCACGATGAGATTGGCCAGGAAGGCCATCACCAGCACCATGATGATGGTCGCTGCGATCACGAACCAGGTGCCGCCGAGATGCAGGCCCAGTTCGGTAATGGCCTTGGTCTCGACCAGCATGAAGCCGGCGCCGAGAAAGAAAAATGGCAGGTAGCCGCGCTCGATCGGGTCATTGAGGCCGATGGTCTTGCGCACGAACATCGTGCTCAGCAGCATCACCATGCCGAGCGCGATCAGGTAGCTGACGGGGTAGGTCCGGTTGATCATGTAGAAGAACGGCCAGTCGTCGGTCGGGATACTGGATTCGGGATAGGGCTGCGCATAGCGCTGCGACACGTCCGTGAAGCCGATAGCGGCAAAGGCCTCGATGTTCGGCAGCACCGCGTCGCGGCCTTTCTGGACGACGAAGGCTGTCGTCGTGCTGGAATCGTAACGCACGCGGATGGCCAGCGGCTTGCCGGCGCCGGGCAGGCCCTGCAGGATATGCGACAGCTTGAAGCCGAGAGACTCGTTCGGCAGCGCGAAAGCAATGGACATCACGCCGTCAGGCTTGAGCAGGCGGAAGGCCTCGTCGATGCCCTCGCGGGTGTAGACATAGGAGTCGACCCGCAGGTTCGATGCGTGGCTGAGCGCGGTGTGCGAATCCAGCACGCCATAGATAATCAGATCGTATTGCTGCTGCGCCGTGCGGAAGAAATTGCGCGCATCGTTGATGTGCACCGTCACCCGCGGGTCGTCATAGGGATGTTCGGGATGATTGTTGCGGCCGAGATGGACGATGGCGGGATCGATCTCGATGGCATCCACATGGGCGGCACCCATCCGCAGGGCTGCAGCGATGTCGTTGCCGCTACCGGCTCCGACAATGGCGACGCGTTCCGGCTTTTTCTTGAAGTTGAACGGGAACTCGTAATAGGTCCGCACATAGCGGTCCGCGGCGCTTTCGATGCTGCGATGGCTCTCCGAAAGATTGAACACTTTCTGATAATAGGCGCCGCCCGACAGGATGTTCATCAATCCGTCGGACTTCGCCATGCGCTCCAGCAGCTGATAGGGCGAGTAGATTCGCTGCGTCTCCGGCTGCACCGGCCAGGCCAGCACCGTGAGCAGCACGCAGAAGCTCGCAATGCCGATCGGCGAGCGGATATCGCGCGATAGCACGAAGAACAACAGAATGCCGCCAGCCGCGGTAAACCAGATCACCGGTGGCAGCCAGAACAGGCTCATCACGAACAGCACGAGCACGCCGAGGATGCTGCCCAGCAGATTGAGACCATAGGCCTTCAGGGCGTCGGTTGCGTGCAGCAGCTTTCCGCAGAGCTGACCGACCGGGTAGCAGATGCAGGCGCACAGCACGAAGCTCATGGCCAGCAGCAGGTACACCGGAAGGCTGTGGGCAAACAGAGACGGCCAGTCGAACCGGTCCATATCGATATTGATCGAGGTCTGTTCGTGCATGGGCAGGCCGGTAAAGAAGCCGTTGCCGGCGCCGACGTCATAGCGCAGCAGCGTGATGAGGCTGACGAACAGAGCCAGCATCGGCAGCACCAGCGCCGGTGCGCAAGGCTGCTTCTCGGCGACGGCATAGCCTGCGCCAAGCCCGAGGAAGCAGGCCAGCAGCGTGAAATTCTTGAAGAACGAGAACACCGGAAAGACCGACGCGAGCCAGCGGATCATCACCAGTTCGAGCAGCAGGCTCACCATGGTGACGAGTACGATCAGGCGCACCTTCTCTTGGGTGGCCATGCGCGCATAGCCGGCTTCGAAATCCGTGCCGAGCAGTGCGATCTGGCGGCCGAGCGGTTGGGCGATCCTGGGTGGATGGATGATGATGGCCAGCGCGGCTGCGCCCATCAACACGCGGACGAGCGTCAGCAGGATGTCGACGGCCGTGACGCTGTCGCTCTCGAACTGCAGGCGCAGCGCCAGCAGCGAATATGCGAAGACGAGGGTGCCGAGGCAGATGCAGAAGAAGCGGACGAGTCGATGATTGGCGTTCTCGGTCCAGCCCGTGTCGGTTCCGCCCATGTCTGCTCTCTTCTGCAATGATTGGCAGTATCGAGTGTCCGACCAACTCGTATCGGATCCAGACCCGGCTTGTAGGTGCTTTGAATTAAGATTTGATCAATTGAAGGTTGCAGATTCCGCTGCGTTGCGCGCTTCTTCGCTCAGGCGAGCGCCGATTTCAGCGGCAGCCGCGATGTTTCCTTCAAACGATCAAGCACAATCGACGAACGCACATGCGCGACGCTCTGATGCGGCATCAGCACGTTGTTCACGAGATCGGACAGTCCCTTCAGGTCGCGCAGTACGGCCTTGAGCACATAGTCGGCATCGCCGGTCAGTGAGTAAGCCTCCTGCACCTCGTCGACCCGTTGCACCAGCGTGCGGAATTTCTTGGCATTGTCCGGCGAGTGGGTGGCGAGCGTTACCTGGATGAAGGCGATGACGTTGAAGCCGAGCGCATCCGATGACAGGTCGGCGTGATAACCGGAGATCACCTTCTCCTCCTCGAGCCGCATCCGGCGCCGCGAGCATTGCGAGGCAGACAGGCCGACGGCATCGGCGAGCTGCTGATTGGTCAGCCGGCCGTCGTTCTGCAGTGCGGCTAGCATCTTGAGATCGAAAGCATCCACCGGGATCATGCGTCAAAAGCCTTTTTCATGCGTGAACCGTGCATGAATATCGCATATTCCATCCGAATTTGCATGCACCTTGCGTCGCAAACGACCGACACTCCAGGCAAGCGATAATGCAAATCAGCTTCGGGAGATCACCATGGGTCCGTTTCCGCACGACGCGCCGGCTGCCACCATCTCGGCTGACAATCCGATGGGCACCGACGGGTTTGAATTCGTCGAATACGCACATCCGAACCCCGCTGAGCTGCATGCGCTGTTCAAGCTGATGGGCTACGCGCCGGTCGCGAAGCACAAGACCAGGAAGATCACGGTCTATCGCCAGGGCGACATCAACTATCTCGTCAATGAGGAGCCCGGCACGCACGGATTCAATTTCGTCGCCGCGCATGGACCTTGTGCGCCGTCGATGGCGTTCCGCGTGGTCGATGCGCAGAAGGCTTATGAGCGCGCGATTTCGCTCGGTGCGGAACCGGCCGATGCGTCGTCCGCGGAGAAGACGCTCGACGTGCCGGCCATCAAGGGCATCGGTGGCAGCCTGTTGTACTTCGTCGATCGCTACGGCGCCAAGGGCTCGGCCTATGACCATGAATTCGAATGGCTGGGCGCGAAGAATCCGCGCCCCGAAGGTGCCGGCCTGTTCTATCTCGATCACCTCACTCACAACGTCCATCGCGGCCGCATGGATGTCTGGACCGGCTTCTACGAGAAGCTGTTTAATTTCCGCCAGATCCGCTTCTTCGACATCGAGGGCCGCGCTTCCGGCCTGTTCTCGCGTGCGCTGACCAGTCCGGACGGCAAGATCCGGATTCCGATCAACGAGGATGCCGGCGATGCCGGCCAGATCGAGGAATATCTCAACACCTATCACGGCGAGGGCATCCAGCACATCGCCTGCGGCGTGACGGATATCTACACGACCATCGAGAAGCTGCGCGCCGATGGCCTGCCCTTCATGCCGGCGCCGCCACAGACCTATTTCGAGAAGATCGATGCGCGGCTGCCCAAGCACGGCGAGGACGTGCCGCGTCTGCAGAAGAACGGCATCCTGATCGACGGCGAGGGTGTGGTCGAAGGCGGCGAAACCAAGGTGCTGCTGCAGATCTTCTCGGCCAATGCGATCGGGCCGATTTTCTTCGAATTCATCCAGCGCAAGGGCGATGATGGCTTCGGCGAGGGGAATTTCAAGGCGCTGTTCGAGTCGATCGAGGAAGATCAGATCAGGCGCGGCGTGTTGCACGTCGGCGATAAGACGGCGGCGTAGTCTTCTCCCTCCCCCAAGCAGCGCAGCTGCGCAGTGGGGAGGGTGGATCGACCGCGAAGCGGTCGAGACGGGTGGGGTGTTTCCCCACACACCGCCGTCACGTGGGGTTACCCCCACCCGACCGGCCTTCGGCCGGCCACCCTCCCCACGCAAGCGCGGGGGAGGGATAAGAAGAGGCGCTACGCGCCTTGCCACTCCTTCACCGCATCACCCAGTTCCACCTTCACTGCCGGCCGTGCCGCCGATGGCGTGCGCGAGAACCGTGGTGCGGGTGCGGGCTGTGTCGCACCCTCGTGCTGGATGAACACTTCGCGCGCAACCATATGCGGATGCCTGGTCGCTTCCGACATGGTCAGCACCGGCGCGAAACACACGTCGGTGCCTTCCATGATCTTTGACCACTCGTCGCGGCTTTTGGTCTTGAACACCGCGGTGAGCTTGTCCTTCACCGCGGCCCAGTTTGTCGGGTCCATGTGATTGTCGTAGCAGGCCTCCGAAAGCCCGGCGAGTTCGCGCAACTCGGCATAGAATTGCGGCTCGATGGAGCCGATCGAGATGAAGTTGCCGCAGCTGCATTCATAGACGCCGTAGAAATGCGCTCCGCCATCGAGCATGTTGCTCTCGCGACTTTCCTTCCAGCGACCGGCCGCGGTCATGTCGAAGAACATGGTGATCAAGGATGCCGCGCCGTCGCACATGGCGGCGTCAACCACTTGGCCCTGGCCGGAGCGGCTGGCTTCCAGCATGGCGGCGAGCATGCCCATCACGAGATACATCGAGCCACCGCCGAAATCGCCGACCAGATTCAATGGTGGCACGGGCTTGTCGGCGCCGCCGATGGCAGCCAGCGCGCCGGTGATGGAGATGTAGTTGATATCGTGGCCGGCGGCCTGCGCCAGCGGGCCTTCCTGACCCCAACCGGTCATGCGGCCATAGACCAGCTTCCTGTTGCGGCCGAGGACGACATCCGGCCCGAGGCCGAGGCGTTCCATCACGCCCGGACGATAGCCCTCCACCAGCGCATCGGCGCTATCCAGCAGCGACAGCACCTGCGTAATGGCGGCCTTGTCCTTGAGATCGACCTCGATGACCTTGCGGCCGCGTGACGCAGCGCCTTTCGGCATCTGCTTCGGCCGCACCAGCGTGATCACTTCCGCACCCATATCGGCCAGCAGCATGCAGGCGAACGGACCGGGACCGATGCCGGCGAATTCGACGATGCGTGTACCCTTGAGCGGGCCGGTGGCTTTGGTCTGTGGTCGCGACGACGCGAGGGTGGTGTCCTGCACTTGCGTTTCCCGTTTTGTGGTCCGGCGTGGTGCCGGTTCATTGCGGAAAACTGTTACCGGGCCATGCCGAGAGGGCAAGCGCCTTGTGGCCGCAGCAATGCATGCGGCCATGCGCGGGCGGTGCACAAAAACTCGATATCGTCCCCGCGAAGGCGGGGACCCATACACGCTGTCGATGTGGTGAAGGCAAAGCAATTGTTGCTCTGCCGTTCCAACTTTGACGTCGGAGGCTATGGGTCCCGGCTTTCGCCGGGACGACTGAGCTTACCCCGCCGCTTCCACCGCGCGCTGTGCCATCACCTTGATGAGATTGGCGCGATATTCCGCCGAGCCGTGGATATCACCCATCAAGCCGTCGGCGGAAATCTTCACGCTATCCAGCGCTCCCACCGACCAGTTCGCTTTCAGTGCCGCCTCGATCGCCGGCACGCGCATCACGCCGCTCTGCGATGCTCCGGTGGCAGCGACGCGGACTTCGCCGGATCTGGTCTGGGCGACGAACACCGCGGTGAGTGCGAAACGCGACGCCGGGTGGCGCATCTTGGCATAGCCGGCCTTGGCCGGGATGGGGAACGACACGGATGTGATGATCTCATCCTCTTCCAGCGCCGTCGAGAACAGGCCCTGGAAGAAATCGTCGCCTTTGATCTCGCGTTTGTTGGTCTTGATCGTGGCATTCAGCGCCAGCACGGCCGCCGGATAGTCAGCGGCGGGATCGTTGTTGGCGATGGAGCCGCCGATGGTGCCGCGATAGCGCACGGCAGGGTCACCGAGCACTGACGTCAGATGCACGATCGCCGGGATCGCCTTCTTGGCCGCGGGGCTCTGCGTGATGTCGTAATAGGTCGTCGCCGCCTTGATAATCAGCGCGTCGGATGTTGCCTCGATACCGATCAAGTCCTTGATCTTCGCGAGGTCGATGATATCCGATGGTGCCGCAAGACGCTGCTTCATCACGGGGATCAGCGTGTGGCCACCGGCGAGATACTTGGCCTCCGGATGTTTGGCGAACAGGGCCGCGGCTTCGTCGATGCTGGCGGGGCGGTGATAAGTGGTCTCATACATGATCGCTCTCCCTTATTCCGCTGCTTGCTGCAATTGCAGCGCTTCCCAGACGCGGCCGGGCGTCGCCGGCATCTCGATCTTGTTGTGGCCAAGTGCATCGGTGATGGCGTTGATGACGGCGGGTGACGAGCCGATTGCGCCGGCCTCGCCGCAGCCTTTGACGCCGAGCGGATTGCCCGGGCAGAGCGTCGTGGTGTGCGAGACCCGGAACGATGGCACGTCGTCGGCGCGGGGCATGGCATAATCCATGAACGACGCCGTCACCGGCTGGCCGTTGTCGTCATAGATAGCGCTTTCGAGCATCGCCTGCCCGATGCCCTGGGCGAGGCCGCCATGGACCTGACCCTCGACGATCATCGGATTGATCAGCCGGCCGAAGTCATCGACAGCAACGAAGTCGACGATGTCGGTCTTGCCGGTCCCGGGATCGATCTCGACCTCGCAGATATAGGCGCCGGCCGGGAAGGTGAAGTTGGTGGGATCGTAGAACGCGCCTTCCTTCAGGCCGGGCTCCATGCCATCAGGCAGATTGTGTGCGGTATAGGCCGCGAGTGCCACCATCGGCAGCGCGATCGCCTTGTCGGTGCCGGCGACCTTGAACTCGCCATTCTCGATGACGATGTCGCCTTCGGAGGCCTCAAGCAGATGCGCGGCGATCTTCTTCGCCTTGGCTTCCACCTTCTCCATCGCCTTGAAGATCGCGGACATGCCGACCGCCGCCGAGCGCGAACCATAGGTGCCCATGCCGAACTGCACTTTATCAGTGTCGCCGTGCACGATCTGCACCTGGTCGACGGAGATGCCGAGCCTGTCAGCGACCAGCTGCGCGAAGGTCGTCTCGTGGCCCTGGCCGTGGCTGTGCGAGCCCGTCAGCACTTCGATGGTGCCGACCGGATTGACGCGGACCTCCGCGGATTCCCAGAGGCCGACGCCGGCGCCGAGCGAGCCGACCGCCTTGGACGGCGCGATGCCGCAGGCCTCGATGTAGCAGGAGAAGCCAAGCCCGCGCAGTTTGCCGGCGGCTTTCGCCTTGGCCTTCCGCGCCGGGAAGCCGGCATAGTCGATCGCTTTCAGCGCCGCGTCGAGCGAGGCGCCGAAGTCGCCGATGTCATAGGCCATGATCACCGGCGTCTGATGTGGAAATTGCGTAACGAAGTTGATGCGGCGCAGCTCGGCCGGATCCACCTTCAACTGCCGCGCCGATGTCTCCATCAGCCGCTCCACCAGATAGCTCGCTTCCGGGCGTCCGGCGCCTCTGTAGGCATCGACCGGCGTGGTGTTGGTATAGACGCCCATCACCTCGGCATAGATGGTCGGGATATTGTACTGGCCCGACAGCAGCGTGGCGTAGAGATAGGTCGGCACCGAGGACGAGAACAGCGACATATAGGCGCCAAAATTGGCGTGGGTCTTCACCCGCAGGCCCAGGATCCTGTTGTTGGCATCGAACGCCATCTCGGCATGTGAGATGTGATCGCGGCCATGCGCGTCGGTGAGAAACGCCTCCGTGCGGTCGCCGGTCCATTTCACCGGGCGACGCACTTTCTTGGAGGCCCAGAGTGCGACCATTTCTTCGGGATAGATGAAGATCTTCGACCCGAAGCCGCCGCCGACATCGGGGGCGATCACGCGCAGCTTGTGTTCCTGTGCGATGTTGTAGAAGGCCGAGAGCACGAGACGCGCCACATGCGGATTCTGCGATGTCGTATGGAGCGTGAAGTGCTCTTCTGCGTCGTCATATTCCGCGACGGCTGCGCGCGGCTCCATCGCGTTCGGCACCAGCCGGTTGTTGGTCAGGTCCAGTGAGACGACATTGGCGGCCTTGCTGAAGGCGTCATTGGTCAGCTTCTCGTCGCCGATAGCCCAGTCATAGACCACATTGCCCGGCGCTTCCGGATGCAGTTGCGGTGCGCCTGAGGCGAGCGCTGCGGTCATGCTGCTGACGGCAGGGAGTTCTTCATAAGTCACGACCACGGCCTCAGCCGCATCCTTCGCCTGGTTCTTGGTCTCGGCGATCACCACGGCGACCGCCTGACCGACGAAGCGCACCGTGTCCGGCGCCATTGCCGGCCATGCGCCCATCTTCATGGGTGTGCCGTCCTTGGAGGACACCGCCCAGCCGCAGATCAGATTGCCGATCTTGTCGTCCACCAGTTGCTGTGCGGTCAGCACATCGACCACGCCGGGCATGTCCTTTGCCGCGGAAGCATCGATGCCCTTCACTTTCGCATGGGCATGCGGGCTGCGGATGAAATGCGCGTGGGTGAGGCCGACGATCTTGACGTCGTCGACATAGCGGCCGCGGCCGGTGATGAATCGCTTGTCTTCCTTGCGCGCAACGCGTGCGCCGATGCCTTCAACGCCCATCTCATGGGTCTCCCTGCCGGAGTTTTTGATTGTCCGCGCTTTCCATCGAAAGGCGCGGTTGGCTCAGCTCAGATCAATGCGCTGCGGCTCATTCAGCCGCTTGCGCAACCTTCATGCGTCCGGCGGCGTCGAGCACCGATTTGACGATGTTGTGGTAGCCGGTGCAGCGGCAGATATTGCCTTCGAGCTCGTGGCGCACCGTCTCTTCATCGAGATCGCCCGCGTGGCGATTCACGATGTCGATCGCCGACATGATCATGCCAGGCGTGCAGTAGCCGCATTGCAGGCCGTGATTGTCGCGGAACGCCGCCTGCATGGGATGCAGCTGGTCGCCCTTGGCGATGCCCTCGATGGTGGTGACATTGGCGCCGTCGATCTGGCCAACCAGCGTGGTGCAGGATTTCACGGCCTTGCCGTCGATATGCACGATGCAGGCGCCGCACTGGCTGGTGTCGCAGCCCACATGGGTCCCGGTCAGGTTGAGATTTTCGCGGAGCAAATGGACGAGAAGGGTTCTGTCTTCGACCGTGGCAGAGACAGATTTGCCATTGACCGTCAGCTTGACTGTGGACACGCAGACCTCCCGGTATTTTTTAATTATTCCAATTAGAAGCGCGGTCCGGAAAGTTTGCAACTGGGAATTTGGTGGGGTCTTTCTTCCCCTCCCCCCTTGTGGGGGAGGGTGGCGCGGACGAAGTCCGTGCCGGGAGAGGGGGAGCGGCATACTGAGAGGCTAGCCCCTCTCCCGTCTCGAACCCGCTTCGCGTGTTCGATCCACCCTCTCCCACTGCGCGCAGCTTCGCTGCGCTGGGGGAGAGGGAAGTAAGCAACGCGCGTATCCCTCCTGCAAATTTGTGCCTTTATATCCGCAGGCCGCAATGCTCTAGTCGCGGCGCAATAAATGCCGCAAGCGATTGCGGACAATAACAATTCCGCGACGAGGAGTTTTCGGGAGTGATCGATAAGAGCGTAGCCAGCCCGGCCGAGGCCGTGGCTGGGGTAAAGGACGGGGCAGTCGTCCTGGTGGCCGGGTTCGGTACTGTCGGCATTGCCGATGATCTGCTGGAGGCGCTGCACGAGCAGGGCGCGACCAATCTCACCATCGTCCACAACAATGCCGGCAATGGCGATACTGGTTTGGCCCGGCTGATCAACTCCGGCCGCGTAGCCAAGGTGATCTGTTCCTATCCGCGCTCCGGCGACTACAGCGCCTTCCTGAATGCCTATCGTGCCAAGACGCTGGAACTCGAACTCGTCCCGCAGGGCATCATCAGCGAACGCATGCATGCCCATGCCGCGGGGCTCGGCGGCTTCTTCTCCCCGGTCACGGCGCATACGAAACTCGCCGAGGGCAAGGAGACCCGCGAGATCGACGGCGTGCTGTATGTGTTCGAGAAGCCGCTGAAGGGCGACATTGCACTGCTGCGCGCCAAGAAGGCGGATCGCTGGGGCAACCTCGTCTATGACCAGTCGGCGCGTAACTTCAATCCGATCATGGCTATGGCTGCCGATCTCAGCGTCGTGCAGGTCAATGAAATGGTCGAACTCGGCAGTCTCGATCCGGAAGCGGTGGTGACGCCGAGCATTTTCATCGATCGTGTGGTGGTAGTGGGAGCAAAGGCATGACGTCGTCTGACAAGACCGCAACATACAAGCCGCTCAATCGCGACCAGATGGCCTGGCGCGCCGCGCAGGACCTGCAGGAAGGCGCCTATGTCAATCTCGGCATCGGCATGCCGACGCGGGCGGCGAGCTATGTGCCCGATGGGCGCGAGGTGATCTTCCACAGCGAGAACGGCATTCTCGGTCTCGGTCCGAAGCCGGAGCCAGGCACGGAAGACGAGAACCTGATCGATGCCGGCAAGAACTACACGACGCTGATCAAGGGCGGCGTGTTCATGCACCACGCCGACGCGTTCCTGATGATCCGCGGCAAGCATCTCGATGTCAGCCTGCTCGGCGCCTTTGAAGTCTCCGAAGCCGGCGATCTCGCCAACTGGACCACGGAAGATCCATCCTTCCCGCCCGGTGTCGGCGGCGCGATGGATCTGGCGGTCGGCGCCAAGGAAATCCGCGTGATCATGGATCATACCGACAAGGGCGGTAAGCCGCGCATCCTCAAGACGTGCCGGCTGCCGCTCACGGCACCGGGCTGCGTCAAGCGCATCTACACCAATCTGGCGGTCATTGACGTCACGGAGCAGGGCCTGTTCGTGCGCGAGATGGTCGAGGGCATGACGCTGGAGCAGTTGCAGGCGCTCACCGAGCCCAAGCTGCAGCTCGCCAACAACTGGCAGTCGCTCACCCCGCCCGCGATGGCGGCGTAGGGACTTCCTAAAACACCCGCCTCTCCACCGTCATGGCCGGGCAAAGCGCGAAGCGCGGCTTCGCTGGATGTCCCGGCCATCCACGCCTTCCTTGTGGCAAAGACGTGGATGCCCACGACGAGCGCGGGCATGACGGAGCTTTAAAGCAACAGCCACCCCTGAGGGGGCATCCCCCGTTCGCCTGCCGCGCAACCTCCAGAAGTTCCGGTATCCGTTTACTCGTCCTTAGCCAATGTGCCGTAGGTTTGGGCATCGGCTTTGCGCGCGCTTGCGCGCGATGACCGGGATGTTGGGAGTGATGAACGGGGGCCCCACGTGGCAACGACGACGCTTGTCCGGAAGAAGCCGGCTTCTTTTAAGTTTCCTGCCCTCAGGTTCCGCGCCAAGGTGACGCTGGGCTTTGGGGCCGTGCTCGCCATATCCGCGCTCAGCATGGTGCTCGCTTATGTCGGCTTTGAGCGTATCTCGGCCGGCGTAGTGTCGTATCGCACCAGCGTTGCGGAGTCGGGTCTGGCCCGCAATATTGATCGCGAACTGACCTCCTATCAGGCACTGACGCGCTATTACGTCCTCACCAGCAATGAAGCGGACGCCAAGGCAGCGAAGGCGGCGGAAACCAGTCTGAAGGACGCCATCGACCAGTCGATGAAGGTGACCAAGGACTCCGCGCGGCTCGACAAGATCACCAAACTGTCCCGCGAATTCATTACGTTCACCAAGGTGTTCGCCGACATCCTCACCGTCAAGGGACAGAACGACACCATCGCCTCGACCCAGTTGTCGCGCACCAGCCTGATGCTGCGTAACAAGATCGACGATCTCGGCGACACCGCGACCATGGCCGGCCTTGCCTCCGTGCAGGATCAGGTCAAGGAAATCACCACCCAGTTCATCACCGCGACCTCGCTCGTGAACACCTATATCGGCAAGGCCGAGGACAAGACCTCGAATGCCGCGACGGCCCGCATCAAGTTCCTGCAGAACTCGTTTGCGACGATCTATGCCAATGACGACAAGATCAACAACAAGGTGAAGGAGATCACCGCGGAGACGAAGCTCTACGCCGATGCCTTCGTCAAATTCGTCGAGAACACCAAGAAGGTCGACGGTCTCGTTCAGGAAATGTCGGAGACGGCGGGAGCGATCACCAAGCTGTCGACGGCGATGAAGGGGGATCTGCTGTCCGATCAGCAGCGTCTTGAAATCGAATCCGACACCACGATCCACGATACCGAGCGCCAGGTGATGGTGCTGGGCGTTGGCGGCTTCATCGTCGGTGCCATCCTTGCGCTGCTGCTGGGCCGCAGCATTGCCGGTCCGATGATTGCGATGTGCGCAGCGATGCGCAAGCTCGCAGCCGGCGACTTCGAGGTCGTGCTGCCGGGTCTTGGCCGCCGTGACGAACTCGGCGACATGGCGTCCGCCGTGGAAGAGTTCAAGGTACAGGCCATCGCGAAGGCCGAGCGGGATGCCGCGACTCAGGAAGAGCAAAGCCGCGAGGCCGGTGCGGCGCGCCGTGCCGAACTCATCCGCTTTGCCGACGATTTCGAGGCCGCCGTGGGCGCGATCGTCTCGAACGTGTCGGCATCGGCAGGGCAGCTGGAAACCGCAGCGGGCACGCTGACGCGCACCGCCGAGACCACCGAGGGATTGTCGAGCCGCGTCGCCGGCGCATCGGATCAGGCCTCCTCGAACATGCAGTCGGTCGCGACCGCGACCGAGGAGCTCTCGCTGTCGGTCAACGAAATCGGCCGTCAGGTCCAGACCTCCAGCAAGATCGCGGACAGCGCAGTCGTGCAGGCGCAGCAGACCGATGCCCGCATCGGCGAATTGTCGCGCGCCGCACAGCGCATCGGCGACGTCGTCGATCTCATCACGGCGATTGCCGAACAGACCAACCTTCTGGCGCTCAATGCGACCATCGAGGCTGCCCGTGCCGGCGATGCTGGCCGCGGCTTCGCGGTTGTGGCGTCCGAGGTGAAGTCGCTGGCCAGCCAGACCGCAAAGGCGACCGAGGAAATCTCGACCCAGATTGCCGGCATGCAGAGCGCCACGCAGGACTCGGTAGCGGCGATCAAGCAGATCGGCAACACCATCGGCGAGATTTCCGGTATTGCCTCGGAGATCGCCAGCGCCGTCGAGCAGCAGGGCGCTGCCACGCGCGAAATCGCACAGAACGTCCAGCGGGTTGCCCACGGCACCCAGCAGGTCGCCGGCGATATCGTCGACGTCAACCGCGGCGCGACCGAAACCGGCGCTGCATCGGCTCAGGTGCTGAATTCGGCACAGACCCTGTCGAGCGAAAGCGCGCGCCTGCGGGCCGAGTTGGACCGGTTCATGGGGAATATCCGGGCGGCGTAAAGGGGCTTCTTCTTACCTCTCCCCGTTCTGCACGGGGAGAGGTCGCCGCGTCTTCGCGGCGGGTGAGGGGCAGCGCGCGGACCTCATCTCATCGACATCATTTGTGGCTTGCAAGAGCCCCTCACCCCAGCCCTCTCCCCGCAAGAGCGGGGCGAGGGAGCGCACGGTCGGCGCGATGCTGCTACTTCTTCTCCGCCATATAAGCCCGCCATCCGCCAAACGACGAAATATCGCGTGCATCTTCCGTCGCCTTGGCTTCCACGAGGAAGCCCTTGACGTTCGACCCGTCGCACAATGTCAGCGTGCCGATCGACATCGGCTGCGGAAGCGATGCAACGAATTTGCCGAAGGCCTCTGCCGACAACGCCCAGACTTCGACGGCGATTTCCGAACCCGTACCATCCGCGACGCGCAGCAGGCCGGGCTTCGCCGGCGTCGTGCCGTTGAGCGCATAGAACTTGTAGTCCGGCGCCGTCGTCGTGGCTTTCAGCAGGCGACCGTTCAGCGCCGTCAATTCGCCATTCAGCGCCATGCCGGAGAGATGCGCGCCGACGACGGCGATCGCGATTTCGCCGGCGGCCAACTCAGTGGACAGCAGCGCGAGCGCCGGCTGCGGCAGGGCTCTGGCGCCGACCGGCAGCTTGGTATCGGCATGAAACACCCGCCCAATGCTGGCCAGCAAGGCGTCTTCGCCGCCCGGCGCCAGCAGCGTGATGCCGAACGGGATGCCGTCGGCACGCATCGCTGCAGGGATGGCGAGGCCGCAGAGGTCGAGCAGATTGACGAAGTTGGTATAGGTGCCGAGCCGCGAATTGAGCTCGATGGGGTTGGCGAGCACCTGCGCGGTCGTATAGGCGGTCGGTGCGGTCGGCAGCACCAGCGCGTCGATAGCAGTGAAAGCCTGCTCGGCGACACGCTTCAGCTCCTGCAACTTGTACAGGGCCGCGAACGTATCGGTCGCGCTCTGGCGTGCACCGGCGATGGTGATTTCGCGCGTGACGGGATGGATCGCATCCGGCGCCGACGCCAGCAGGTCGCGGATCACCAGCAGGCGTTCGGCGACCCATGGTCCATCGTAAAGCAGCCGCGCGGTCTCATAGAACGGCTCGAGGTCGAACTCGACCAGCGTCGCGCCGAGCGAGGTCCAGCGCTTCAGCGCGTCCGCATAGGCTTTCTCCGAGGCCTTGTCGCCGAAGAAGATCAGTTGGCCATTGCGCGGCACGCCGAGCTTGAGGCCCTTCGGAAATTCCGTGAGCGAACCCGGCACCCGCTTGCGCGAATAGGGATCATGCGCGTCATAGCCGCCCATCACATCGAGCGCGGCAACGGCATCGTCCACCGTGAGCGTGAAGATCGACACACAATCCAGCGTGCGGCAGGCCGGCACGACGCCGGCGGTCGGAATCAGGCCGAGGCTCGGCTTGAGGCCCACGATATTGTTGAGCATCGCCGGCACGCGGCCGGAGCCCGCAGTGTCAGTCCCCAGCGTCAGCGGCACGAGGCCAGCCGACACGGCAACGGCAGAGCCGGAGCTCGATCCGCCCGGTATGAGATCGTCGCGGATCGCGTTCTTGGGAATGCCATAGGGTGAGCGCACGCCGACCAGACCTGTCGCGAACTGGTCGAGATTGGTCTTGCCGATGATGATCGCGCCAGCGGCACGCAGCCGCGCCACGGCGCTGGCATCGCGCGTTGCGTTATAGGCGAAAGCGGGACAGGCCGCCGTGGTCGGCAGACCGGCGACGTCGATATTGTCCTTCACGCCGACCGGCACGCCGTAGAGCGGCAGCGTTGCAGGATCCTTCGCAGCGAGCGCCTCGGCTTCGGCGATCGCCTCGGCCTCGTTGCGGAGCGTGATGAAGATCGCCGTGTCACCGCGGTCGCGGATGCGCTGATAGCTGCGGGCGACTGTCTGTGCGGGCGTCACGGTGCCAGCGCGATGCGCGGCGACGATGGCGGCGATGGTCTCGGGAACGGACTCACTCACGATGCGAACCTGCTGCGGATGGCACGGGTGTGCCACCCGCAGGTTGAGACGATGTTATTCAGCAGGCACGGCAAGTGGCGGCTCCGATTGCGGGACAGAAGACAGGCTGGTTGCGCCGAACTTGTCCGCGGCAAAGAGCCCGGCTGCAACAAGAGCATAAGCGAGAGCGACGCCGGGCGTCACCCCCAATCCGCCGCCAATCCCGATCGCCTCGCCATGCATGAAGCCGAAATAGGTCAGGACCGCACCGGCCAGAGCGAAAGCCGAAGCGTTGAGGAATTTGCGCTCGATCACGAACACCGTGATGGCGCCGAGCACCAGGCCGACCAGGATCGAGCCGCCGCCCATGACTTCGAGGCCGTGGAACAACACGCCGTTCTGTCCCATCTTGGCGATGAATTCAGGCGAATGGATCGCACCAAAATTCATACCGGCGGCACCGAGTGCGCCCGACAGCAGCACCGTGGCCCAGGCCGCCAGATGCGGCGTCAGCGCAAGCGCGATGGCCGGCGCGTGTTCGCGTGGCGTGGTCTCGAAGGCCTGCGCACAGATCAGCATGCCGATATAGAGCAGGATCGGTGAGATCGCGACCACAGGGATGACGGCCAGCATCAGCGAGATGACGCCGAACCATGACAACACGATCACCATCAAGCCAGTCGCCGCCGAGTAGCCGATCCGGCCGCCCATCGCCTTCCAGCCGGGATGGCCGATATATACCGCGTTGATGAAGGGGTTGCCCATCAGGCAGCCGATCAGCGAGACGACGCCGTCGGCGGTCAGCACGCGGGTGGTCGGATATTCGTCGCCGGCAGCTTCCGCGCTCTCGACGTTGTCCATCGCCTCGACCAGATCGTAGATGCCATAGGGAATGGCGGTGACCAGGATGATGCCGAGGAACTGGAATCCCGAGAACACGTGATCGAAGGCCGGGATCGGCACCGAGAAGCCGAAATTGGTGAAGGCGGCCTTCACCCCGGCGACGCTGACGCCGCCGATACCGATACCGAACAGATTTGAGCCCCAGGCGATCACCATGCCGACGCCGATCGCGACGAGGCCGGCCGGAATTCCCTTGGGATATTTATAGCCGCCGAACCAGCTCAGCATGATGATGGCAAAACATGTGAGGCCGATCACCGGCGTCATGAACATTTCCAGCGCCGGACGCATCGCGATGAAGGCGATGGAAACGCCCGCCAGTGTGCCCAGGAGCGCGGCGCGCGGTGTCACCTTGCGGATCCACGGCGCGATGAAGCCGCCGATCATCAGGATGAAGCTCTGGAAGAACACCCAGACGAGGCCAGCTTCCCAGCCCTTGATGGGATCGCCTGTGGTGATCGAGATCGGCAGCATGATCACGAAGGTGACGATGAACATATGCGGCACGCTGATGCCCGAGGGCAGCGCGCAGACATCGCTGCGGCCGGTCTTCTGCGCCAGTTTGTAGGCAAGCCAGGCGTAGTACATCGTCGACATGCACATCATCAGGCCCATCGCCGGCAGGATGCGGCCGAACACGATGTTGTCGGGCATTTTCAGGACAAAGCGCAGCAGGCCGGTCAGCACCAGCATGTTGACGAGGATGTTGGTGCCGAAGCCGAAAAACGCATTCCAGTCGCCCGGCGTCCATAGAGCGGGCTTGAAGTCGGATTTGCCGGCAGAATCTTTAGAAAACGTCCCCGCGGTCGTGCTCATCGTGATGCTCCTGCTGCAAGTTTGTTGGAAGTCTCCGGTGCATTTTCAGAAAGTGTCATTGCTTCAAGGATTGCGGCGGATGAGGCGACCCAGCCGAAGATGCCGCCCTGGGCCTTGATCATCTTCAGGCCCATCTCGTGGAATTCAGGAAAGTAGGACGCGCAGCCGTCAGAAATGACGATGCAGCGATAGCCGCGGTCATTGGCTTCGCGGACGGTGGTGTTGACGCAGACCTCCGTGGTGACACCGCAGACCAGCAGTGTGTCGATGTCGCGCGCCTTGAGATCGGCGCCGAGCGTCGTGGCGTAGAACGCGCCCTTGCCGGGCTTGTCGATGACGATCTCGCCTTCGACCGGATAGAGCGCGGGAATGATGTCGTGACCAGCCTCGCCGCGAATGAGGATGCGTCCCATCGGACCGGGATCGCCGATCCGGAGGCTCGGCGCGCCGCGTTCGATCTTGGCGGGCGGTGCGTCGGAGAGATCGGGCAGGTGCCCCTCACGGGTGTGCACCACCATCATCCCGGTTTCGCGCGCGGCTTTTAGGACCGCGGCGATCGGGGCGACGGCGCTGGCGAGTTGCGACACGTCATTACCCAGCGTCTCGCCGAAGCCGCCGGGCTCCATGAAATCGCGCTGCATGTCGATGATGACGAGCGCCGTCGCGGCCCAGTCGACGGCGATCGGGCCGGGTTCGGCAACAACCGTTGCTGAGTGTGGTGAGTCCGCCATTTGCCGTCTCTCCCCAAGGCTATGGGTCTCTCAGGAGTTAACGAAGCAAGGCGCGTGCCATTGTGTACAATGACAAGCGGCGACATGCTTCGGAGCTAATTGCGGGGTATTTCAGGAGCTTGTTAGAAAATAGCTTTGCAACATACCGGTCTCGAGCGAGACTGGAATTCGTTAATTGCTCATTTTATAACCGCGGCTGATTATGGCGGCAGCCGGTCCCCCGGATGTGGCTGATGCTCCATCCCGGGGGGCCATCGTTGTCCATCATCAATCCCAGCCGTCGCCCTTGATGCCTGGATTCGCATAGACGATGCCGCCATCCACCGCGATGGTCGCGCCGACCACATAGTCGCCGGCGCGCGAGGCGAGATAGATCGCGGCGCCCGCCATGTCCTCGTCGGTGCCGATCCGGCCGGCGGGCACGCGGGTCGCCACCTCATCGGCATTGTCGCGTGCGGCCTTGTTCATGTCGGACTGGAACGGGCCCGGCGCGATGGCCGTGACGACGACGTGATCCTGGATCAGTTTGACGGCCATCCGCCGCGTCAGGTGGATCAGGCCGGATTTGCTCGCCGCATAGGAATAGGTCTCCATCGGATTGACGAAGATGCCGTCGATGGAAGCGATATTGATGACCTTGGCGGGCTTGTCCGCGCTGGCTGCTGCACGCAGCGGTCCGGCCAGCGCCTTGGTCAGAAAGAACGGCGTCTTGACGTTCAGCGTCATCACCTTGTCCCAGCCGCTCTCCGGAAATTCATCGAAGTCCGCGCCCCAGGCGGCGCCCGCATTGTTGACGAGAATGTCGAGCTTGGGTTCGCGCTTCTTGATCTCGGCAGCCAGCATCTCGATGCCGGCCATGGTCGAAATGTCGATCGGCAGTGCGATGCATTCACCGGCATACTGCGCGGAGAGTTCTTTTGCGGTCGCTTCGCACGGCCCGGCCTTGCGCGCGGTGATGTAGACCTTCGCTGCGCCCTGGCTGAGAAATCCGGCTGCAATCATCTTGCCGATGCCGCGCGAGCCGCCGGTGACGAGTGCAATGCGGCCATCGAGCGAAAACAGATTGGTGAACATGATGCCTCCCGTTTGTTTTGTCGTTGGGCCGATTGTGTGCGGCGGCGGGCAAGGGGAGTCAACAAGGCGAGTCAACAAGCGCCGCTGCGGTTGAGCCAGATCAAGGCCGGAACCGGTGGCTGGCGTAGGCTTCTTGCGTTGGTTCGTCCAGCTAACGGACCTCAACCCAACGGGAGAGTGTCATGAGAGCCCATCAAATTATGACCCGCAAGCTCGTCACCGTGTCGCCAGACGCGTCGATCAGCGAAGCTGCGAGGCTGATGATCGACTACCACGTCAGCGGATTGCCTGTGGTGGATGCGGCCGGCAAGCTGGTTGGCATTGTGACCGAGCGGGACTTCCTGCGTCGGCACGAGGTCGGCACGCAGCGTAGGCGTCCGCGCTGGCTCGAATTCGTGCGTGGCCCCAGCCTGCAGGCCATCGATTATGTCCGCGAAGCCGGCCGCAAGGTGCACGAGATCATGACCCGCGAGGTCCGCACGGTGACCGAGGAGACCGGGCTGGCCGATATCGTCGAGGTGATGGAGAAGTATCACATCAAGCGCGTGCCGGTGGTGCAGGGCGACAAGCTCGTGGGTATCGTCAGCCGGCAGAATTTCGTCGAGGCCATCGCCGATGTCATGCACGATGTGTCCGATGTCGGGTCGAGTGATGCGTTGATCCGCCGCCGCATCGTCGCTGTGCTCAGGCATAATGAATGGACGCCATTCGGCCTCGACGTCCGGGTGAAGGATGGCGTCGTAGACATCGACGGCTTCATCACGGATGAGAATGTCCGTCGGGCGATCGTCGTGGCTGCTGAAAATGTGACTGGCGTAACCCGCGTCAACGAGCATCTGTGCTGGGTCGATCCGATGTCGGGCGTGTATTTTCCGCCGGAGACCGATCTGCCGCAAAAGCCGGTCTGATCCGGTGCGGGACGCTTCGCTGCAGTTCGCCTGCAGCGCATGGCCAGATTATCCGACGCCGCCGCGCTGGAAGCCGTTCCACATCGCGGTGGCCGCGCCGGAGGTCAGCACCGGCAGATAGCGGGTGTCCTGATAGTTGCCGTTCAGCGAGACCCGCGGCAGCGCTGTGAGCTGCGAGGAGTTCTCCGAGGCGATCACGCCGGGGCGCGTCGTCACGGCTGTCTCGAAGCCGGCGCTTTTCGCCAGTGCGAATTCCCGTGTGCCCGCGGCGCAGCGGTCGCCATAGGGATAGGCAAGATGCACGGCCGGGCGCTGCAGAACGTTTTCGATATCGGTGCGGCTGGCTGACAGCTCATGCACGACCATCGCTTCGGTCTGTTTGGCGAGATTGCAGTGACTTACGGTATGCGCGCCGATTGTCACCAGCGGATCTGCGGCGAACGGTTTGAGTTCGTCCCACGACATGCACAGCTCGCGGCTGACCGCGCCTTCGTCGATGCCATGCGCAGCGCAGAGTGCGCTGACCTCGCGGCGGATATCCGCTTCTTCCGGCAACCCGCGCAGCCAGCCATGCAGGCGGTCGAACGCCATGTCCTTGCCGGCGAGCGTCGATGTGTCCAGGCGCACCATCCGTCCGTCGATCGGGGCCTCGATCGCATCGGCCCTGGCAACGACGCGCTCCAGCGCCACCCACCACAGCCGGCCTGTGCCGGAGGCGAAGTCGCTGGTGACATAGACCGTGAAGGGCGCGTCGAAATCCCGCATCGCGGGCAATGCATGGTCGCGGTTGTCGCGATAGCCGTCGTCGCAGGTGAAACAGGCGAAGCGGCGCGAGAAATCCCGCTCCGTCAACCGCCGCTGCACTTCATCGGGCGTTACAATATCGACGTCGGTCGCGCGCAGATAAGCGAGGGTGGCGCGCAGGAAATCGGGCGTGATCTCGAGGTGGCGGTTGGGCTGGAACGGGCCGGCATGCGCAGGGCGCACATGGTGCAGCATGAAAATGGTGCCGACGCCGCCGAAGATCGGCCGCAACACCCGGTGGGCGCCGCTGAAATACAGCGCATCCAGGCCGGCACGAATAATCGTGTTGCGAATCTGCTTCATCGTATGACCAAGCAATTGATGCTACCCACGGAAATGATCAGAAACGATTGAACAAAGCGTTATTCGAATACCCGCGGCGACGCCAGAGGTTTGCCTTGATTTCAATTTGACAGTCCCGCAAGGGTTTGTTTTCTCTCTGTTTCCAGACCCGCAGGACGTCGAATGCACGGATTTTACAGGTGGAGTGCCAAATGGTGGCCCGGGCTCATCCCGCTTGCCATCCTTTGGGTGGTTGCTGCCTGGGTTAGCACGATTCCGCTTGAAACGGATTTAACGGCGCGTAGCACTGCCGCGCTGAAAAACACGATCCTGGACAAGAGCCAGATCACGGTTGCCGGCCGTGACGTATCGTTTTCTGCCGAAGCATTTTCTGAAGATGGTCGCCGCAGCGCGGTCTCGTCGGTCGAGGCCACGCCGGGCGTTCGCCTGGTCAATGACGAAACCCGTCTCGTCGCGGAAGCCAAGCCGTTCGTCTGGGTCGCGGAGCGCGACAATGTCCGCGTCACGCTGTGGGGGACTGCGCCATTGCCGGCCAGCAGGGGGCGCATCGTGGAAGCGGCCCGCGCCGCGCTCAGCGGAACCGAGGTCTCCGACCGCATGGGTCTGAAGCGCGGCGCGCCTGTTCGCTTCGATGCCGCAGCTGTGCTCTTGCTCGATCAGGTCGCCAAGCTGAAGGAAGGCAAGGCGGTGATTTCGGATACGAATATCAGCCTCTCCGGCATGGCGCGCGACCTCGGTGGCCGCGAAGCCATTGCGGCCGCGCTGAAGAATCTGCCGGAAGGTTTCACGGTCGCGGCCAATGACGTCAAGGCGCCGCCCTATGTGGTCCAGGCCAACAAGGACCCGGTGACGAATACGCTGACGCTGAGCGGCTATGTCCCGGACAACACCATCCACGCCGCGCTTGCGTCGGCTGCCGGACGCAAGTTCGGCAATGAGAAGATCGTCGACAACCTCAAGGCCAGCATCGGAGCGCCCGGTGGTTTTGCCGCCGCGGTGACGACGGCACTGGGTGCGCTGTCGCGGCTGTCGACCGGCACGCTGGTGGTGTCCGACCGCGAGGTGAAGCTGTCGGGTGACGCGCTCTACGAAGTGGCCGCGGACCAGATACGCGCAAGTCTGGCGCGCGAGCTCCCGCAGGGGTGGCAGGCCAAGGCCGAAGTATCGGTGAAGCCCGCCGCGGCGCCGGTCGATGCCAGCGTGTGCCAGCAGCTCTTTGTGCAGAACCTGACCAAGGGCCGCATCCGGTTCGAGCCCTCCAGCGCCAGCATCAATGTGGATTCCGCGGGCTTGCTCGATCGCCTCGTGGAAATCGCCATGCGCTGCCCCAATGTCCGGGTCGAGATCGCCGGTCACACCGACGGCGATGGCGACGCAGCGTTCAACCAGTCGCTCTCGGAAAAGCGCGCGCTCGCCGTCGAAGAATATCTCGTGAAGGCCGGCCTGCCGGCGGACCGTTTCTCCACCATCGGCTACGGCAGCACCCAACCCATCGCCACTAACGATACCGACGAAGGCAAGCTGCAGAATCGCCGGATCGAATTCGTTGTGAGGCAAGCGCCATGACCTATCTTGCAATGTTTCACTGGGGCTGGCTGCTCGGGGCGTTCCTGATCGGCTTCTGCATGGGCTGGATCGCCGTGGTCTATCGCGGACGTTCGGTGTCGCGGGTATGGATCCAGCGCCTGTCGGTGATCGCTGCGGTCATCGTCGGCATCGCGATTGCTAAAGTCGTGCCCGGCCGCTTCGGCTACTGGCTCGACCTCGGCCTCGCATTGTTCGGCTTCTATCTCGTCGGCTGCGCCATCGGGTCGTGGCTGCGCGACATCGTGGTGGTCAGGCAGCAGGCCCGCGCGACGTGAGGTCTGTGGTGCATGCCGCTGCCGTCTTTTTTATCAACGTCTCGCCGCCAAATCGGCGGCATGAGGTCACGAAAGCCTCATTGTGACGTGAGACGCGTCAGGACGTCGGCATTTTGCCGCAGCGAATGCGCCCGAGAGGCTGGTGGTTTGTTAGGAGTGACCTAATATACTGATGTGGCTTGTTTTTATTCACAGCCGGCGAATTCCACTTTGCCGCAAAACGCGCTACGACGGTTGTGCCGGAGACAACTGATGTGGCGGTTCCGCCGAGGCTAGTCTGACTTCCTGGTCCAGATCTCTCTGGTCAGGGGATCGCATTCGAGGTTGAGATGCTGGAAGCAATACGCAGGGCGATCTCGTTTCTGCGCGAGAAGCAAATCCTGCACAAGCTCGGTGTCTTGATCAGCGTCGCGGTGATCGGCATCGCTTGCTACATGCTGTATCACAAGCTGCGCAACATCGACGCTGCTGCCGTTTTCCGGGCGATGAAGGAGACCGAGCCGCGGCTGATCATGCTGTCGGCGCTGTCGGTTGCCGCCGGCTATTTCACGCTGACATTCTATGATTGGTTTGCGGTGCGCACGATCGGTCGCCGCGACGTGCCGTACCGGATCAACGCGCTGGCGGCCTTCACCAGCTATTCGATCGGTCACAACGTCGGCGCCAGTGTCTTCACCGGCGGCGCGGTGCGCTATCGCATCTATTCGGCCTGGGATCTCAGCGCCGTCGATGTCGCCAAGATCGTCTTTCTCGCCGGCCTCACCTTCTGGCTCGGCAATCTCGCGGTGCTCGGCATGGGCATCGCCTATCACCCGGAAGCGGCCAGCGCCATCAACCAGGTGCCGCCATGGATGAACCGCATCCTGGCTTATATCATCCTCGCCGGCCTCGTCGGCTATGTGGTCTGGGTCTGGATGAAACCGCGCAGCGTCGGCCGTGGCCCCTGGTCGGTGGTGCTCCCGGGCGGTCCGCTCACCTTGCTGCAGATCGCCATCGGCATCATCGATCTCGGCTTCTGCGCGCTCGCGATGTACATGCTGGTGCCTGCCGAGCCTGACGTCGGTTTCGTCGTGGTGGCGGTGGTTTTCGTCTCGGCCACCTTGCTGGGTTTCGCCAGCCATTCGCCCGGCGGTCTTGGCGTGTTCGACGCCGCCATGCTGGTCGGCCTCGAAATGATGGATCAGGAACAACTGCTGGCTGGCATGCTGCTGTTCAGGGTGCTTTATTACCTCGCGCCGTTCTTTATATCAGTCATGTTACTGACGCTTCGCGAGCTTATTATCGGTTCGCGATCGAAGAAGCTGCAGGCGGTCGCGGCGGACGCCAAGCCCGGCGTCGGCCACCCGCTCAAGGAACATGGTCGCTCCGGCGCCTGATATACGTTCGCATTCGCAGCAGGAAGAGATCCGGTTCAGATGGCCATTGAAGCTTCTCCATCGACCATGTTTTCGCCGTGGCCTGATCGGCTGCGGCATTCGGCGATCATCCTGCTGGCAGCCGGCCTGGCGCTGGCCGCACTGGTGTTTTTCGGCGAACTGTCGCCGCTGCGCGCGGGCATCGTGTTCGTCTGCATCGCCGGCGCAGCGCTGGTGCCATGGCGGCTGCATGACGTGGTGACGGCGCGCGACGAGGCGCTGGCCGCCAATCCTGTCGAGGCGCCCGCGGTGCGCGCCATCATTGCCGGCATTCCCGATCCCGCCGTGCTGCTCGACCGTGCCGGCCGCGTCATCCATCTCAATGCCGCAGCGGCGCAGCTCGCGCCGGCACTCCGCAAGAACGAGCTGGCGCAATTCGCGCTGCGTTCGCCGGAGATCATTACCGCCTTGCGCGAGGCCATCGCCACCACCGAGCCGCGCCGCGCGACTTATCTCGATCACGTTCCCGTCGATCGCTGGATGGAATTGATGATCACGCCGGTGCCGGTTCCGACTGCCTTTGGCGGCACCGACACCTGCATGCTGATGACGTTCCACGACCAGACGCCGCTGCGCCGCGTCGAGGAAATGCGTGCCGACTTCGTCGCCAATGCCAGCCACGAGCTGCGCACGCCGCTGGCGGCGCTGTCCGGCTTCATCGATACGTTGCAGGGACCGGCCAAGGACGACGCCAAGGCGCGCGAGCGCTTTCTCGGCATCATGCATGCGCAGGCGACCCGCATGGCACGGCTGATCGACGATCTGCTGTCGCTGTCGCGCGTCGAACTGTCGGCGCACGTGCGGCCGGATACGCTGGTGGATATTCTCCCCATTATCCGTCAGGTCGGCGACGGGCTGGAGCCGCTGGCCAATGAGCGCAACGTCAGGATCGAAATGGCGCTGCCGGAGACGCCGGTGTCCATCGCTGGCGATCGCGAGGAATTGCTGAGGCTGTTCGAGAACCTGATCGAGAACGCGCTGAAATACGGCGCGTCCGGCGGCAAGGTCGAGGTCTCGCTGACCATGGAGTCGACCTCGGAGGGTGTGCCGGAAATCCGCGTCGCCGTGCGGGACTATGGCCCGGGCATCGCCCCCGAGCATCTGCCGCGCCTGACCGAACGTTTCTACCGGGTCGATGTCGGCGACAGCCGGGCACAGGGCGGTACGGGCCTCGGCCTCTCGCTGGTGAAGCACATCCTGAACCGGCACCGCGGCCGGCTGCTGATCGAAAGCGTGCCGAAGAACGGCGCGACTTTTACCGCCGCCTTTCCGCAGGTGAAGGCGCCACCGGCGCCTCCCGCCTCCGCGGCGTCCTGACGCCTTAAACTCCCTTCGTTCTCCTGCGCCCATAGCGACCGCCCTCGGGCGGTCCCGTATCGCTGCGCATCGCTCAGGCAGTCAAAAAAAGCCCTGGCGGGTGGTGCGGCATTGCGTCCGATCAACCTCAATACCGTGCCCGCCGCTGTCATACGCGCGCATGCTCGCGAGGCCGGATTCCGCCTGCTGAAACATATTGTTAACCCCTATGACGGTGGATTTTGACGGCTTGGCATAAACCTTATGGCAGGGCATTTTCGATGTCATTTGCACGGTAAAATTATCCGCAGAGGCAGAAAAACGAAGTATTTACAGATGCTTGACGTCGTCATCCAAGTGTCACGGAACTATCATAAAAGCACAATCGACCACCCCTAAACGGGCGGCGTGAGCACAACTGGCGCATCCGGCGCGGTCGCTCACGAGATTGGAGACATCCCATGAAATTCCTCAAAGCGATCGTCGCTGCCGGCCTCGTTGCCGCCTCGACCTCGGCATTTGCCGCCGACATCACGGGTGCGGGCGCAACCTTCCCGTTCCCGGTCTATTCGAAGTGGGCCGACGCCTACAAGAAAGAGACTGGCAATGGTCTGAACTACCAGTCGATCGGTTCGGGCGCCGGCATCAAGCAGATCCAGGCCAAGACCGTGACCTTCGGCGCCACGGATGCGCCGCTCAAGGCTGAGCAGCTCGAGAAGGACGGCCTGGTTCAGTGGCCGATGGTGATGGGCGCGATCGTTCCCGTCGTGAATCTCGAAGGCATCGCCTCGGGCGAGTTGGTTCTCTCCGGCGAAGTGCTCGGCGACATCTATCTCGGCAAGGTCACCAAGTGGGATGACGCTGCCATCGCCAAGCTGAACCCGAAGCTGAAGCTGCCCTCGGCCGCCATCACCGTCGTTCGTCGTTCGGACGGTTCGGGCACCACCTTCAACTTCACCGACTATCTGTCGAAGGCCTCGGCTGACTGGAAGACCAAGGTCGGCACCGGTACGGCTGTCGAGTGGCCGGTTGGCGTCGGCGCCAAGGGCAATGAAGGCGTTGCCGGCAACGTCGGCCAGACCAAGAATGCCATCGGTTATGTTGAATATGCTTACGCCAAGCAGAACAAGCTGACCTATGCCGGCATGATCAACAAGGCTGGCAAGGCCGTGCAGCCGACCGTCGCGGCTTTCCAGGCTGCTGCGTCGAACGCCGATTGGGCCAAGGCTCCTGGCTACTATGTCATCCTGACCGACCAGCCGGGCGAAACCTCGTGGCCGATCACTGCCGCGACCTTCATCCTGATGCACAAGACCCCGACCGACAAGGCGGCCTCGGCTGAAGCGATCAAGTTCTTCAAGTGGTCGTTCGAGAAGGGCGCCAAGATGGCTGAAGAGCTCGATTACATTCCGATGCCGGAACCCGTCGTCAAGCTGATCGAAAAGACCTGGTCGGCTGACATCAAGAGCTGATCTGGTGTGTGGGCGGAGGAGAGGGGCATCTCTCCTCCGCTTGCTACAGGACTGAATTTCTTATCTTTATCTTCTCTTCTGACTTCGCGCCCTGACAAGCCCATCCAGGGCAATGCTTTTGGGTATTGTAACAATTACAGGGGACTGGCGTGGCAGACATGGCCGTACAGAGCTCTTCGATGGACGCTGCCGGACCTTATGATCGTGCGAAGGCTTTGAATGCCTTCAAGACGGGGGACCAGGCGTTTTACTGGATCACCCGCATCTCGGCGCTGTCCGTTTTGTTTATTCTCGGCGGCATCATTCTGTCGCTTATCGTTGGTGCGTGGCCGGCGCTCCGCGAATTCGGCTTCTCGTTCCTGACGACGCAGCGCTGGGCACCGTCGGCTGATCCGCCGGTGCTGGGCGCGCTGGGCCCGATCTACGGCACGCTGATCACCTCGGTGATCGCGATGGCGATCGCCATCCCGGTCGGCATCGGCATCGCGATCTTCCTCACCGAACTGTGCCCGAACTGGCTGCGCCGCCCGATCGGCATGGCGGTCGAGCTTCTCGCGGGTATTCCCTCGATCATCTACGGCATGTGGGGCTTCTTCGTGCTCGGCCCGTTCCTGGCCAACCATGTGCAGCCGTTCATGATCAACGCCTTCGAAGGCGTCCCGGTCCTCGGCGTGATTTTCGCCGGCCCGCCGTCCTATCTCAGCCTGTTCAACGCGTCGCTGATCCTCGCCATCATGGTGCTGCCCTTCATCACCTCGATCTCGGTCGACGTGTTCAAGACGGTGCCGCCGGTGCTCAAGGAAGCCGCTTACGGCGTCGGCTGCACCACTTGGGAAGTCGTCCGCAACGTCGTCATCCCCTATACCCGCGTCGGTGTGATCGGCGGCGTCATGCTGGCGCTCGGCCGTGCGCTCGGTGAAACGATGGCGGTGACCTTCATCATCGGCAACTCGTTCCGGATCACAGGCTCGATCTTTGGCCCGGGCACCACGATCTCGGCGGCGATCGCCAGCGAGTTCGCGGAGAGCGACGGTCTGCATCAATCGGGTCTGATCCTGCTCGGTCTCCTGCTGTTCGTGCTGACATTCTTCGTGCTCTCGGCAGCGCGCCTGATGCTGCTGCGTCTGGAAAAGAAGGCGGGCAACTAATATGAACCCGATTTACGCTTCACGCCGTCGCAACGACACGATCATCCGCGGGCTCTGCATGGGTGCCGCTCTCTTTGGCGTCACCTGGCTCGCGCTGATCCTGTTCACGCTGTTCTACAACGGTATCGCCGGCATCAGCCTGCAGATCTTCACCCAGAACACGCCGCCGCCCGGCTCCATGGAAGGCGGCCTGCTCAATGCCATCGTCGGTTCGGTCATCATGACCGTCATCGGCGTCGGCATCGGCGCGCCGCTCGGCCTGTTTGCCGGCACCTATCTCGCGGAATACGGCAAGCACGACAAACTCACCTCGGTGATCCGCTTCATCAACGACGTGTTGCTGTCGGCCCCGTCCATCATCATCGGCCTGTTCGTTTATGGTGCGGTGGTGGTTCCGATGGGTGGCTTCTCGGCTCTCGCCGGTTCGCTTGCGCTCGCCGTGATCGTGATCCCCGTCGTGGTCCGCACCACTGAAGATATGCTTGGTCTCGTGCCGAACCCGCTGCGTGAAGCGGCCTCGGCGCTCGGCCTGCCGCGCTCCCTGGTCATCAAGCGGATCGCCTATCGTGCAGCCCGCGCCGGTCTCATCACCGGCGTGCTGCTGGCGACCGCGCGTGTCGCCGGCGAAACGGCGCCGCTGCTGTTCACTGCGCTGAGCAACCAGTTCTTCAGCCTCGATCTCACCAAGACGATGGCCAACCTGCCGGTGACCATCAACAACTTCGTGCAGAGCCCCTACGAGTACTGGAAGCAGCTCGCCTGGAGCGGTGCCCTGATCATCACCTTGACCGTACTTGCCCTTAACATTGGCGCGCGCATTCTCGGCGCCGAGAGGACAGCAAAATGAGTGAGCTTTCTGTGTCGTCTGGCGTTCCTTCCGTCTCGATGCCGCCGCCGTCGGCCCTGCAGGGCGAGACCCGTCCCAAGGTCACCGTGCGCGACCTGAACTTCTACTATGGCGAACACCACGCCCTGAAGAAGATCAACCTGACGCTGATGGCGAACCGCGTGACCGCGTTCATCGGCCCGTCGGGCTGCGGCAAGTCCACGCTGCTGCGCATCTTCAACCGGATGTATGATCTGTATCCCGGCCAGCGCGCCGAAGGTCAGCTCATGCTCGACAACCAGAACATTCTGGATCCGAAGCTGGATCTCAACCTGCTGCGCGCCCGCGTCGGCATGGTGTTTCAGAAGCCGACTCCGTTCCCGATGACGATTTACGAAAACATCGCCTTCGGTATCCGCCTCTACGAAAAGATCTCCAAGTCGGAGATGGACATCCGCGTCGAGAGGGCGCTGCGCGGCGGTGCGCTGTGGAACGAAGTCAAGGACAAGCTCAACGCCTCGGGCCTCAGCCTGTCGGGTGGTCAGCAGCAGCGTCTGTGCATCGCGCGCACCATCGCGGTTCGGCCGGAAGTGATCCTGTTCGACGAGCCGTGCTCGGCGCTGGATCCGATCTCGACCGCGAAGATCGAGGAGCTGATCGACGAGTTGAAGGATCAGTACACGATCGCGATCGTGACCCATAACATGCAGCAGGCTGCCCGCGTCTCCGACAGCACAGCCTTCATGTATCTCGGCGAGTTGATCGAGTTCGATCAGACCAACAAGATCTTCACGTCGCCGACCGATCGCCGCACCCAGGATTACATCACCGGCCGCTTCGGCTGACGCGACATATTCGCGGGAGGATTTAGAAATGGCTTTTGAACACACCACCAAGGCATTTGACGACGATCTGCAGGAGCTGACCCGTCTCGTCGCCGAGATGGGTGGCCTCGCAGAACGGCAGATCGTCGAATCCGTCGATGCGCTGGTCCGCCGGGACGTCGCACTCGGTGCACGCGTCGTCGCCACCGATGCCGAGATCGACCAGTTGCAGCGCACGATCGAAGAGCGCGCCGTGCTGACCATCGCCAAGCGCCAGCCCATGGCTGTCGATTTGCGCGAGATCGTGGGCGCGCTGCGCGTCGCCACCGATCTGGAGCGGATCGGTGATCTCTCCAAGAATATCGGCAAGCGCGTCAATGCGCTCGACAGCGACTTCCATCCGCTGAAGCTGATCCGCGGCCTCGAACACATGACCGACCTCGTGACCACCCAGGTCAAGGCCGTGCTCGACGCCTATGCCGCACACGATCTGCCCGCCGCGATGACGGTGTGGAAGGGCGACGAGGAAATCGACGCGATCTGCACCTCGCTGTTCCGCGAACTCCTGACCTATATGATGGAAGACCCGCGTAACATTTCGTTCTGTATCCACCTGATGTTCTGCGCCAAGAACATCGAGCGGATCGGCGACCATGCCACCAATATTGCGGAAACCGTGTTCTACATGATCGAGGGCCAACAGATCCTCGACAAGCGCCCGAAGGGCGACATGACCACATTCGCGAATACGCCGACGGTCTGACCGATCGGGTACACTGAGGGTATTGATCAAAATGGCTGTGAATGCACGCATTCTGGTTGTGGAAGATGAAGAGGCACTAACGACGCTGCTTCGTTACAACCTCGACGCCGAAGGCTATGACGTCGAAACCGTCGCGCGCGGCGACGATGCCGACACCCGCTTGAAGGAGCGGGTGCCGGATCTCGTGGTGCTCGACTGGATGCTGCCGGGTCTGTCCGGCATCGAACTGTGCCGCCGCTTGCGCGCACGGCCTGAAACCAAGGCATTGCCGATCATCATGCTGACGGCGCGCGGCGAAGAGAGCGAGCGCGTTCGCGGTCTCGCCACCGGCGCTGACGACTACATCGTCAAGCCGTTCTCGGTGCCGGAGCTCCTGGCCCGCGTGAAGGGCCTGCTCCGTCGTGCAGCTCCCGAGCGTCTCGCCACGGTTTTGGCGTTTGGCGACATCGAACTCGACCGTGACAAGCGCCGCGTTGTGCGCTCGAGCCGCCCGATCGATCTCGGTCCGACCGAATATCGCCTGCTGGAGTTCTTCCTGGAACATCCGGGCCGCGTGTTCAGCCGCGAGCAGTTGCTCGACAGCGTCTGGGGCCGCGACATCTATATCGACGAGCGCACCGTCGACGTGCATATCGGCCGCCTGCGCAAGCTGCTCAATCCCGCCGGTGAGCCGGATCCGATCCGCACCGTGCGCGGTGCCGGCTACGCGCTGGACGACCGGTTCGACAAGGCGGCGGAGTAGGTATCTTCCTTCTCCCCGCCTGCGGGGAGAGGTTAGAAGCCCCCAAACAAAAAAATGCCCGGCTCATCACCGGGCATTTTCATTTGGTTTAGATGCTTTCCACCTCAGCGCGTCGGCTTCGGCACCGCGCGGCGGCGGTCGCTTGCCGGCTGATAGGCGATGCGCGAGTGATGCGCGCAATAGGGGGCGCCGGCCAGGGCCTTGCCGCCGCAGAAATAGAAGTCCGCGCTCGACGGATCGCCGATCGGCCAATGGCAGGTGGCTTCGTTGAGTTCGACCAGCGACAGGCGCTGGCTGATCGGCACGATGTTGTCATAGGCGATCGGGTCGGGCTCGGCCTCGATCTCGTAATTATGGGCCAGCGCGGTGTTGCCGCGTGCCATCGGGCGGGCAACGCGCACCATCTGCTGCGCCGGGCGCGCCTTGCGCTGCCGCGGAGCTGCCGAGGAGGGGCTTTTGGCACGGCCGGACAGGCCAAGGCGGTGAACCTTGCCGATCACGGCGTTGCGGGTCACGTTGCCGAGTTCCGCAGCGATCTGGCTGGCGGAAAGGCCGCCTTCCCAGAGTTTCTTCAACTGTTCGACGCGATCGTCGGTCCATGTCATTACCGTCATCGCCGTTTTCCCTTCGTGAGCGCCGGCCTGACCGGGCAGCGCTGCGAGTTGAGACTTCAAAAATCCCTGCGGTCAGAATCCTTTAGCGCTCACCGGGCGCGAATTTCGCGTCCGGCTGTTACGCCGCACTGGATGTGTCAAAAGGATCTACCGCCGCACGAGATGTCGTATCCGACGAGGCAAAAGCTACAATATGCCGTGACTCGCGCGCAAGAGTCGGGCATGCCGCGTCCACATGCTTCTGCAAATAAAGCTGCAAAATCGGCTTTTTCTGCGACTCCGTGTGACTCGAAAGCCGCAGTGCGCGGTTGACAGTCTTCACAGCACACATAGAATAATGCCCACGTGCCGCCCGAGAAGGGCGGCACGTTTCGTTTCTAGGGTCCGTTGTTCGATTTCGCACAGTTGTCATCGACGCGGCCGCAGTCTTTTCGATCGGATCGGTTATGACCAGCAACGCAACGTCTTCGCCCCTCTCTCAGGCTCACTTGCTGCCTGTTTTCGCGCGTGCGGATGTCGCTTTCGAGCGCGGTGAAGGCGCGTGGCTGATTGGAACCGATGGCGAGCGCTATCTCGATTTCACCAGCGGCGTCGCCGTGAACGCACTTGGCCATGCGCACCCACATATGGTCGCCGCATTGCAGGAGCAGGCCACCAAGCTCTGGCACATGTCGAACCTGTTCAAGAGCCCGGACGGTGAGCGCCTCGCCGCGCGGCTGTGCGAACAGAGCTTTGCCGACTTCGTGTTCTTCGCCAATTCGGGTGCGGAAGCGATGGAATGCGCGATCAAGGTGACCCGCCACTATCATTTCTCCAAGGGCCACCCCGAGCGCACGCGCATCATCACCTTTGAAGGCGCGTTCCATGGCCGGACCCTCGGCACGCTGGCGGCGACCGGCGCTGCCAAATATCTCGAAGGCTACGGCACGCCGCTCGACGGCTTCGATCAGTTGCCGCTCGGCGATATCGAAGCCGTGAAGAAGGCGATCGGTCCGAACACCGCCGGCATTCTCATCGAGCCGCTGCAGGGTGAGGGTGGCGTGCGCGCGCCGAGCAACGCGTTCTTCGGCGCGCTGCGCGAACTCTGCGACAAGAACGGCATCCTGCTGATCTTCGACGAGGTGCAGACCGGCATGGGCCGCACCGGCGAGTTGTTCGCCTATCAGCGCATCGGTGTGACGCCGGATGTCATGTCGCTGGCCAAGGCGCTCGGCGGCGGTTTCCCGATCGGCGCGTGCCTCGTCACGGCGGAAGCGGCCGAAGGCATGGCGCCCGGCTCCCATGGTTCGACCTTCGGCGGCAATCCGCTGGCGGTCGCTGCTGCGAATTCCGTGCTCGATATCATGCTGAAGCCCGGCTTCTTCGACCATGTGAAGAAGATGTCGCTGCTGCTGAAACAGAAACTCGCGGGCGTGGTCGACGGCCATCCAGACGTGCTCAGCGAAGTGCGCGGCGAAGGTCTTCTCATCGGCCTCAAGGCTGTGGTGCCGGCGGGCGATCTCGTGGCCGCATTGCGTGACGCGAAGCTGTTGACGGTTGGCGCCGGCGACAATGTCGTGCGCTTCCTGCCGCCGCTGATCGTCAGCGAGTCCGAGATCGAGCAGGCCGTGCAGCGGCTGGAACAGGCTTGCGTGGCTCTCGGCTCATCCGCCAAGACATCTGCAAAGACGCAGGGAGCCGCGTGATGAGCACGTCACCGCGGCACTTCCTCGATCTCACGGCCGTGCCGGCCAGCGAGTTGCGCAATATCATGAACGCGGCTGCCGCCATGAAGGCGAAGCTGAAGGGGCGGGATGGCTCGAATGCCGAGCCCGATCGTCCGCTCAAGAACAAGACGCTGGCGATGATCTTCGAAAAGCCCTCGACGCGCACCCGCGTGTCATTCGAGGTCGGCATGCGCCAGCTCGGCGGCGAAGTCGTGATGCTCACCGGCGCCGAAATGCAGCTCGGTCGCGGCGAGACCATTGCCGACACCGCGCGCGTGCTGTCGCGCTTCGTCGACATCATCATGATCCGCATCCTCAATCATGACTCGCTGATGGAGCTCGCGGAAAATGCGACCGTGCCGGTCATCAACGGCCTGACGCGCTTCTCGCATCCCTGCCAGGTCATGGCGGATGTCATGACCTATGAGGAGCACCGCGGTCCGATCAAGGGCCGCACCGTGGCCTGGACCGGCGACGACAACAATGTGCTGATGTCCTGGGCGCATGCGGCCGAGCGCTTCCAGTTCAAACTCAATATCGCGACGCCGCCGCAGCTGTCGCCGAAGAAGCCATTCAAGGACTGGGTCAAGGCGGCAAACGCGCCGATCACCTTCAGCGACGATCCCGATGCGATGGTGAAGGGCGTCGACTGCGTCGTCACCGACACCTGGGTGTCGATGGGCGACAAGGACGGCGAGACCCGCCACAACCTGCTCAAGCCCTATCAGGTCAATGCGCGTCTGATGTCGCTGGCCAAGCCGGACGCACTCTTCATGCACTGCCTGCCGGCGCATCGCGGCGAGGAGGTCACCGACGAGGTGATCGACGGTCCGCAGTCGGTGGTGTTCGACGAGGCCGAAAACCGTCTGCATGCGCAAAAGGGCATTCTGGCCTGGTGCCTCAACGCGGTGGCGTGAGACAGCACGGAGCTTTCTTTCTTCCCCTCTCCCCTTGCGGGAGAGGGTGCCTGAGCGAAGCGAGGGCGGGAGAGGGGTAGCGGCAAAGCGCGGTGTTTGTGGCGCCCCCTCTCCCGTCTCGAACATGCTTCGCATGTTCGATCCACCCTCTCCCACCTGGCGAAGCTTCGCTTCGCGCGGGGGAGAGGGAAGAAAAGCGCAGCTGCATACGCTCCATTTTCCCGGTTCCCTGCACCTTTCACTTGCGGCCCTCCGCCCCCAAATAGAGCGCCATGACCCCATCAAATCCAAATCTCCAGCCCGACGCCCCCATCCGCGCGCCGTCCTCCGTTCCGGTCGATGACGCGGTGCTGCCCTTCGAGGTTGCCCCGCTCGATCTGCGGGGGCGGCTGACGCGACTTGGCCCGGCGCTCGACGAGCTGCTCGCCAAGCATGATTATCCCGCGCCGGTGGCCAAGCTGCTCGGCGAGGCCATCGTGCTGACCACGCTTCTTGGCTCCTCGCTGAAATTCGACGGCCGCTTCATCCTGCAGACTCAGACCGATGGTCCGGTATCGCTGATGATCGTTGACTTCCGCGCGCCCGACAAAATGCGCGCCTATGCGCGGTTCGATGCCGAGCGCCTGGTGCCCGGTCTCGGCACCGCGGCGCTGCTCGGCAAAGGCCATCTCGCGATGACCGTCGATCAGGGGCCGGACATGAGCCGCTATCAGGGGCTCGTCGCGCTTGACGGCGGTACGCTGGAAGATGCCGCGCATGAATACTTCCTGCGCTCCGAGCAGATACCCACCAAGGTGCGCCTCGCCGTGGGCGAGGAATGGCGCAGCGGTGAGGAGGGCGGCCCGACACATCGCTGGCGCGCCGGCGGCATGCTGCTCCAATTCCTGCCGAAGGCGCCGGAGCGCGTGCAGCGCGATCTCCATGCTGGCGACGTGCCGGACGGCGTGAGCGCCGATGCCGTGCCGGAAGATGACGCCTGGGTCGAAGGCCAGTCGTTGATCGGGACCGTCGAGGATGTGGAACTGATCGATCCCGATCTATCCGGCGAGCGGCTGCTATATCGCCTGTTCCACGAGCGCGGCGTCCGCGTGTTCGCACCATCGCCGCTGCGCGCGGAGTGTTCCTGCTCGCGCGATGCCGTGTCCGGCATGCTGAAGAGCTTCGAGCCGCAGGATCGCGCCGATATGGTCAAGGACGACAAGGTCGTCGTGACCTGCGAGTTCTGTTCGTCGGTGTATGAGTTCACACCGCAGGAAGCGGGCGTGGAATAGGGCGTTCGCCCGCGTCACGCCCCGCTGTCATTCTCCGGTACACCAGTTGGTATGGTGGGGAATCTCGATCCACACTCGTCATTCCCCGGCAAACCAATTGGTTTGCCTGAGGGCGCACGAAAGCGGCGGAGCCGCTGTAGTGCGAACCCGGAATCCCGGAGTGCTTGGCTCTACGGTAACTCTCATGTCGGGATTCTCAGCCACTCCAAGTGGAGTGGCTGAGGTTCGCGTCCGGCAAGTGCCGGCCGCGCCCCGGAATGACGAGTGGAGGGCGGCAAGACAGCACCCAAACATTTTTTCCTATCTCCCGTTGACAACATCCCCATCAGGTTTATATTCCCTTTCGTCCTGCCCCACCGAGAGGGGCGATCGCGATCGTCACGTTCGCGGGGTGGGATGCGGTGGACGCCGGAGATGCGGCGTTACGCGGTTCATGGGTGACGTCTGTCTTAGGGCAGGACGGATCTGCGCCAGCACTGCCACTGGCAAGGAGACGGCCGACCTTGGGATGGAAAGAATCCTGGACAGTGTGACGGACGACCAAATCGAAACGCGTTCGGCTTACTCGCTTGAGGCACCCTGTCCCTTCGCCTTGGGACTGTAATTTTGGTGATCGGATCGTTCGCCATGGCGAAGCGCAAGCAACCGAAAAACACCGCAGGCGGAACGTCGGGCACTCGCTCGGCGCCTCCGAAAGTCCTGATGCATTACCCCATGCGGAAGACCGCATTCGCATCAGGCCCAAGGGTGCAACGGGCACCTGGCGTTCCGCACGCCCTCTCACAAGGGGGCGGGAATGCAAGCGACGACGGCGCCCCCGCGCCGCAAACAATGGGGGCGATGACGCATGTCTGAAGAGCAGTGGCTGTTTGACATTCACATCTGCAACGACGCTTAGGCGCCAGAGGAATCCCTCCCTCAAGCAATGCGCAGTGGGGAGGGGCGGCCGATAGGCCGGGGTGGGGTGCCTCCGCGAGCTCGACGCGTATAGCACCACCCCCACCCGACCGGCCTTCGGCCGCCACCCATGGCGGACGAACCGTCCGCCAGACCCCATGCAAGCGCGGGGGAGGGAAAAGAACGAGCCTCAGCCCCTAATTCAGCACGCGCTTCCCGTCCGGTCCGTCCAGCGAAAACAGCGGCACGTCGATCTCGAACGGCTCGCCGGTATCGGTCACCATCTGATAGGTGCCTTCCATGAAGCCGGAGGTCGTCGGCAGCGGCACGCCCGATGTGTATTCGAAGCGTTCGCCGGGGCCGAGCACGGGCTGTTCGCCGACGACGCCCTCGCCGTGCACTTCCTGCATGCGGCCGGACGCATCGGTGATGATCCAGTGCCGGGTCTTCAGCTGCACGGTCTCTTTGCCGGCATTGGTGATGACGACCGTATAGGACCAGAAGAACTGTCGCTTCTCCTGCGACGAGCGCTCCGGCATGAAATTTGGTTCGACGGTGACTTCGATCTGTCGTGTTATGGCGCGGTACATGGCGGTGTCATCGTTCAAAATGCGTCGCAAGCATAGCGAAAAACACGTTACCGGCCAAATCCGGGGAAATTCGGCGTGGAGTGCTACGCGGAACGGTAGCAACCCATCGCGGTTTCAACATAGTTACCGCATAATCGATCCGTGATTTGGCTATGACGTGACGGATCGTCCCATGCAAATGGCCTGCGTGTTGTGGGGCGGTCGATTTTCATCATGCGACGATTCCCGTTGAGCGGTGCTGAATGACCTCTGTTGCCGAACCGATTGCCGGCCAGCCGCACGTAGATGCGTCCTCCCACGTGTCCGCGTCGCACGCCTCGACGCGTGCCGATGCCGTGTCGTTTCCCGTCGCAGGCACCGAGCGTGAATTGCGCCTCGATCTGTTTCGCGGGCTGGCGCTGTGGCTGATCTTCATCGATCACCTGCCGCCGAATATCCTGACCTGGCTGACGATCCGCAATTACGGTTTCAGCGACGCCACCGAGATCTTCATCTTCATCTCCGGCTATACCGCCGCTTTCGTCTATGGCCGCGCGATGCTGGAGCAGGGCACGCTGGTCGCCAGCGCGCGCATCTTCAAGCGCGTCTGGCAGATCTATGTCGCCCACGTCTTCCTGTTCACGATCTTCCTCGCGGAAATCTCCTATGTCGCGACGCGGTTCGAGAACCCGCTTTATACCGAGGAAATGGGAATTCTCGATTTTCTCAAACAGCCCGATGTGACCATCGTTCAGGCGCTGTTGCTGAAATTTCGCCCGGTGAACATGGACGTGTTGCCGCTATACATCGTCCTCATGCTGTTCCTGCCGCCGATCCTCTGGCTGATGCGGCGCCGCGCCGATCTCACATTGGCGCTGTCGGTTGGTCTCTATGCGCTGACCTGGGAATTCGACCTGCATCTGACGGCCTATCCGAACGGCGTCTGGGCCTTCAATCCGTTCGCCTGGCAATTGCTGTTCGTGTTCGGTGCCTGGTGCGCGCTGGGCGGCGCCGTCAGGATGTCGCGGATACTGTCGTCCAACATCACGCTGTGGCTCTGCGTGGCCTATCTTCTGGCGGCGTTCTGGGTGACGCTGACCTGGTACATTCCGCAAATCCACCATCTGCTGCCGAAGATCATCGAGCAGTGGATGTATCCCATCAACAAGACCGATCTCGACGTGCTGCGCTTCGCCCACTTCCTGGCGCTGGCGGCGCTGACGGTCCGCTTCCTGCCCAAGGACTGGCCGGGGCTGAAATCGGTCTGGCTGCGGCCGATGGTGCTGTGCGGCCAGCACTCCCTCGAAATCTTCTGTATCGGGGTATTCCTGGCCTTTGCCGGCCATTTCGTGCTGGCTGAGGTTGCCGGCGGGGCTGGCATGCATGCCTTGGTCAGCTTCCTCGGCATCGTTGTTATGTCAACCGCCGCCTGGGTGTTTTCGTGGTACAAGAACGTCACTGTCAAAGGCGGATCCCGCGCCAAACGGTCCGACGCGGATCTCGCAGGAGGAGAAGCATGAAGGCCGTTCTGCGGCTCACGATGCTGGCTTGCCTGCTGGTGGCGGCTCCTGTCCGGGCCGAACCGCCCGCGCATACCTGTGAGGTTCCCGCCTACCTCCTGACATCCGAAAGCACCCTGCCCAAGGTCGAGGCTGCGGCAAAACCGGGCGGAAAGCTCGATATTCTGGTCATTGGCAGCCGATCCTCGGTCATTGGCGTCTCAGATCACTCTGCAGCCTATCCGAGCCGCCTGCAGGCCTATCTGAAGGAGAAGCTGCCGGGTGTTGAGGTGAACGTGGCGCTGGAACTGCAGGTCAAGAAGACCGCCGAGGAAATGGCCCCGACCCTGGAACAGCTGGTGACGGACAAGAAGCCGAACCTGGTGATCTGGCAGACCGGAACCGTGGATGCCATGAAACAGGCCGACGCCGAGGACTTCCGGAACGCCCTGGATGAGGGCGTTGCCGCCATGCAAAAGGCCGGAACTGACGTCATTTTAATGAATCTGCAGTACAGTCCGCGCACGGAGACGATGATTTCCGGCTCCGCCTACCTAGATAATATGCGTGTGGTGGCGCAGCAGCACGACGTTCCGCTGTTCGACCGTTTCGCCATCATGCGGCACTGGAATGAGAGCGGTGATTTTGACCTGTTCAGCGCGTCGCCCGGCATGGAGCTGGCGAAGCGGGTGCATGATTGTCTTGGCCGGGCGCTTTCGACCTTTGTCGTCGATGCGGCCAAGATCAAAGCAGCGGATTTGAGGATTCAGCGTTAATGAGTTTCGTCGGTCATCTGTCTCGCCTTGCTGTCGTCGCTGCCTTTGCTGCCTCTACGACTCTCGCATTCCCGATCTCATCGTCCGTCGCGTACGCCGAAGCGGCGCAGGCCGCCCCGGCTGACAGCAAGGGCGCTGACCAGAGCGTTGCGGTGAATGATCCCGCGGACGCCGCGAAGAGGGGCGTCGCTGCGAAGGCCATCGACAAGGTCAAGGAAGTCGCAAAGACCGCGACCGATATTCTGAGCCGCGTCCCGTGCCGTACGCCGAAGGGCGGCATGAAGGCGATGGGCGCGCTGCCGCATGTGGCCAGCAAGCTTGTTGCCGGCAAGCCTGTGGTCATCGTTGCGTTCGGCTCGTCCTCCACCGAAGGCTACGGTTCGACGGCGCCCGAATTCACCTATCCGAACCGCCTCGCAGCGCAGCTACACCGCGCCTATCCGTCGGCCAATATCACCGTGCTCAATCGCGGCAAGGGCGGCGAAGATGCGCCGGAAATGATGGCGCGGCTGCAGAGCGAAGTGATCAATTCGAAGCCTGACCTCGTGATCTGGCAGGTCGGCACCAATGCGGTGCTGCGCAATCTCGATCCCGGCGAAACCAGCAAGATGGTGGAAGACGGCGTAGCTCGCATCCAGGCCGCAGGCGCCGATCTGGTGCTGGTCGATCCGCAATATTCACCGCTGGTGAATACGCGTCCCGAAGGTACCAGCAAGATGGTCTCGCTGCTGCACAAGGTGGCCGAACTGCGCAAGGTCGGCATCTTCCCGCGCTTCGAAGTGATGAAGGAATGGCACGAAGGCCAGCAGATGTCGTTCGACAGCTTCGTTATTGCCGACGGCCTGCATATGAACGATTGGGGCTATGCCTGCTTCGCGCAGTTGCTTGGCGACAACATCATCAAGTCGGTCGGCCAGGTGAAGCTTGGCATCAACGAGCCACAGATTCAGCAAGCGCAGAAGCCGCTGTAATACACTGTCGTCCCGGACAAGTGAGCGCAGCGAACGTCGATCCGGGACCCATACACACCGAGTTGGTGATGAGTAACAGGGCTGATGCCGCCTTCTTCTAACGATAGGACGGAGGCTATGGGTCCCGGTTTGCGCTCGCAGGCTCGCTTGCCGGGACGACAATAGCCTTACGCCTTCGCCAACGCCGCTTCGAGATCCTCGATCAGATCGTCACGATGCTCAAGGCCCGCCGAGAAGCGGATGAAACCTTCCGTGATCCCGAGTTCGAGTCGCGCCTCCAGCGGCAGGCGCTGATGCGTCGTCGTCGCCGGATGCGTGACGAGGCTCTTCGCGTCGCCGAGATTATTGGAGATGCGGGCCACTTTCAGCTCGTTAAGGACGCGGAACGCCGCTGCCTTGCCGCCCTTTACCTCGAAGCCGATCAGTGTCGAACCGGCGCGCATCTGCTTCTTCACCGTTGCCGCCTGCGGATGGTCCTCGCGGCCCGGATAGATCAGCCGCGAAATCTTCGGATGCTGGGCGAGCACATCCGCGATCGCCGCAGCCGTCTGGGTTTGCCGCTCGACGCGGATCGCCAGCGTCTCCAACCCCTTCACCAGCGTCCACGCATTGAAGGGAGAGATCGAAGGGCCGGTCTGGCGCAGATAGTTGTGAATGTGCTCGTCGATGAAGTCCTTCGACGACAGGATGATGCCGCCGAGGCAGCGGCCCTGTCCGTCGATATGCTTGGTCGCCGAATACACGACGACATCTGCACCGAGCGCGAGCGGGCTCTGCCAGAGCGGCGTCGCGAACACGTTATCGACGATCAGTCGCGCACCGCCGGCATGGGCGATGTCCGCGATGGCTGATATGTCGAGCACGTCGAGCGTGGGATTGGTCGGGCTTTCCAGGAACAGCGACTTGGTGTTCGGCCGCATTGCCTTCTGCCACTGGTCGAGATCGAGGCCATCGACCAGGGTGAATTCGATGCCATAGCGCGGCAACAGTTCCTCTATGACGTAGCGACACGATCCGAACAGCGCCTTGGCGGCGACGACGTGATCGCCCATGCGCAGCGGCGCGAGAATGGCGGTGGTCACGGCGGCCATGCCGGTGGCCGTCGAGCGTGCAGCCTCCGCACCTTCGAGGTCGATCATGCGGCTCTCGAACATCGACGTATTCGGATTCGAAAAGCGCGAATAGATGAAGCCGGGGTCTTCGCCCTTGAACCGCGCCTCGCAGGCTTCTGCGGTCTCGTAGATGAAGCCCTGCGTCAGGAAGAGGGCTTCGGACGTCTCGTTATATTGCGAGCGCAGCGCGCCGGAATGAACAAGCCGGGTTTCGGGGCGATAGGACTTCTCAGACATGTAACCTCCAACGTACCCGCGTGACACGGGCACAAAAAACCGGCCTGGACGGACGTCCTCAGGCCGGGATCGCATGCTGGAAGGACATGTGCCCCCGGCCTGTTTAGCGACTTATTTTACGTGGCTGCAAGCCGGCCGGCTCAAATCACCACGGGATAAGTGATGTCCATATTCCCGCTTGCCCTTTTCGTCAAGGCGGGGCTGAGATAACCGGTAAAGTCGCGATTTTTCAGTGTATTCTTGCTGAAAGACGACCTGTAAGGATCAGATCAGTGCCGTTTACGCTTGCCCCCGATGCCGATGGAATTCTGCCCGACCGCATGATTGCGGCGATGGCTGATGCCGGCCTGATCCTGCCGGAATATCCCTTCGTCGAGAGCCAGATTCAGCCCGCCAGCCTCGATCTGCGGCTCGGCTCCATCGCCTATCGCGTGCGCGCCAGCTTCCTGCCGGGGCCGAATTCGACGGTCGCCGAGCGCATCGACGAGCTGAAGCTGCACGAGATCGACCTGTCGGACGGTGCGGTGCTCGAAACCAACTGCGTCTACATCGTGCCGCTGATCGAGAGCCTGGCGCTGCCGCCGAACATCTTCGCGGCTGCCAATCCGAAGAGCTCCACGGGGCGCCTCGACGTGTTCACTCGGGTGATTGCTGATGGCACCAGACGGTTCGATGTGATCGGTGCGGGCTATCACGGGCCGCTTTATGCCGAAATCAGCCCGAAGACATTTCCAGTCCTGCTGCGCGAAGGCTCGCGCCTGTCGCAGGTGCGTTTCCGTGTCGGCGATGCGGTGCTCGATACCGAAGCGCTGGAAGAACTCCACGCGCAGGAGCCACTGGTCGACAGCGACACGGCCGATCTCAACAATGGCCTCGCGCTCTCGGTTGATCTCTCCGGCGAGAACGCCTCGGGCTTCGTCGGCTACCGCGCCAAGCGTCATACCGGCGTGGTCGATATCGATCGTCGCGGTGGCTACAGCGTCAACGAATTCTGGGAGCCGATCTCGGCGCGCAAGGACGGCACGCTGATCCTCGATCCCGGCGAGTTCTACATTCTCGCCTCCAAGGAAGCGGTGCAGGTGCCGCCGGATTACGCCGCCGAGATGGTGCCGTTCGATCCGCTGGTCGGCGAATTCCGCGTCCACTATGCCGGCTTCTTCGATCCCGGCTTCGGTCATGACGGCGCCGGCGGCAAAGGTTCGCGCGCCGTGCTGGAAGTGCGCTCGCGCGAAGTTCCGTTCATTCTCGAACACGGCCAGATCGTTGGCCGTCTCGTCTATGAGCGCATGCTGGATCGTCCGGATGCCCTCTACGGCCAGCGTATAGGCTCGAATTATCAGGGCCAGAGCCTGAAGCTCTCGAAGCATTTCAAAGTCTGATCGCTCACCGTTCCGAGCAAGCAAGAAAAAAGGCCCGCATCGCTGCGGGCCTAAGTTTTTTCTGGAGACGAAGTAGACGATAGATCGTCAGGCTTACTGAACGAAGCCTGCGCCGAAGTTGCCCAGGTTGAAACGGTAGTTCAGGCCAGCCTTGATCGTGTGCTCGTCGTTCTTGAAACCGCCAACGGCGAGGGTCGGCGTGATGAAGTTGACGTTGCCGAAGTCGTAATACTGATATTCGACCTTGCCCGACCAGTTCTGGGTGAACAGGTATTCGAGACCGCCGCCAACCGTGTAGCCATCGCGGCCACCATCGCCGGCAAAGCCGTTGGTGAAGCGCGAGTCAGCCCAGGCGTAACCGCCCTTCACGTAGAGCAGTGCCGGACCCCAAGTGTAACCAACACGACCGGTGACCGAACCGAGGCCGCGATTGTCGAAGTTGCTGCTGGTGGACAGGAAGCTGTAGTTGGCTTCGAGACCGAACACCCAGTTCGGCGCGAACTGGTAGTCGTAACCACCCTGCACACCGCCCATGAACGTGCCGTCATTGCTGCCGCCGAGCAGGTTGTTGTCGTTGCCCGGGAACGCGCCGCCGATGTGACCACCGATGTAGAAGCCGGTCCAGTTGTAGATCGGAACAGCCGGAGCATAGGCCGGAGCCTTGGTGTAGGGGCGCGCAGCGAGGTCAGCAGCAGACGCAGGAGCAGCCAAGGCGACGAGGGCCAGAGCAGCGGTAGACAGTAGAAGCTTCTTCATCAGGTGTTCCTTCTCAATCCCAACGGGGATGACGAAGGCAACCTAGACTATTGCGCAGTGATTGCTGTCACACGCGTGCAACAGCGCTTCAAACGAAAAAGGCAAATTCAGAGGCTATGTCGTGCTTCTGACACAGCATTGCCCAGATTGATGTCGGAACTATTCGCAATGCGCAATTTCGCTTCGATGATGTTCAGATTGCGGCGCTGGAACCTGACATCGATCGCGGGTCAGCCGCGGTAACGCAACGCGTCAACCAGCGCCGCGAATGCAGACGTGGGCTGTCTGCGGCTCGGATAATAGAGATGATATCCCGAGAACGGTTGGCACCAATCGCTCAGCACCTGAACAAGCCGGCCTGAGGCAATGTGATCGCGCACGCGATCCTCCGGCAAATAGGCCAGCCCCGATCCGCTCAGAACCGCCTTTTCGCGCAGCGACATGTTGTTGAACACCATCTGGCCGTCGACGCGCACTTTCAATGCGCGCCCGCGCTTCTCGAATTCCCACACATAGAGACCACCCAAGGTCGGTAGACGGATATTGATGCAGTCATGTGCGGTGAGGTCTTGCGGGCGTTTCGGCAGCGGTCGTTGTGCGAAGTAGGACGGTGCGCCGACCACGACCATGCGAAAGTCCGGTCCGATGCGGACGGCGATCATGTCTTTTGCGACCTGTTCGCCCAGGCGAACGCCCGCGTCGTAGCGTTCCGCAACGATATCGATGAGGCCGTAATCGACGACGAGCTCGGCCTTGATGTCGGGATAGCGCGGCAGCAGCTTCGCGAGGGCGGGCCAGATGATCGTCTCGGCGGAATGCTCACCTGTGGTGATGCGGATGGTGCCGGCCGGCTTCTCTCTTAGCTCCGTGACAGCCGCGAGCTCGGCGTCGATCTCTTCCAGCTTCGGGCCGATCGTCCGGATCAGGCGTTCGCCAGCCTCGGTCGGCGCAACGCTGCGCGTCGTTCGGGTGAGGAGCCGTAGTCCGAGGCGCTCCTCGAGACCGCGAATGGTGTGACTGAGGGCGGATTGCGAGACGCCGAGCTTGGCGGCTGCGCGCGTAAAGCTCGCTTCTTTCGCGACGGCGAAGAAAGCAAGGAGGTCGTCGATTGTCTGGCGGGGCATTCATGAATCCGGCTGATAAGTGCGTGCAGATTATATCATCTAGTCTCATGGGCGCACGATCTCCAGATGTCGCATGTCGGCGGCAACATCCCACCATCGCGGGAGCCGCTCATTGGCCGGATGGCACAGGAGATCTGACATGAAGACACGCAAACTCGGACGCAGCGGACTGGAAGTCTCGGCCATCGGTCTCGGTTGTATGGGCATGAGCTTCGGCTACGGGCCTCCGGCCGACACAACAGAAATGACCGCACTGATCCGCGCAGCCGTCGAACGCGGCGTCACGTTCTTTGATACCGCCGAAGTCTACGGTCCGTTCACCAATGAAGAACTCGTTGGTGCGGCGCTCGCGCCGGTCCGCGATCAGGTCGTCATCGCCACCAAATTCGGCTTCAGGCTCGATCCCGCAACCGGCCAGCAGGTCGGTCTCGATAGCCGCCCCGCGCATATTCGCGAGGTCGCCGAAGCCTCCCTCAAGCGCTTGAAGATCGATGCGATCGACCTCTTCTACCAGCACCGCGTCGATCCCGACGTGCCGATCGAGGATGTGGCCGGCGCGGTGAAGGACCTGATCACTGAGGGCAAGGTCAAGCATTTCGGCCTGTCCGAGCCGGGCGTGACGACAATTCGCCGCGCCCATGCCGTACAGCCGATTACTGCGATCCAGAGCGAGTATTCGTTATGGACGCGCAGTCCCGAAAAGGAAGTGCTGCCGACGCTCGAAGAACTCGGAATTGGCTTCGTGCCCTACAGCCCGCTCGGTAAGGGCTTTCTCACGGGCGCCATGAACGAGAGCACGACGCTCGACAGCGGGGACTTCCGCAATATCCTCCCGCGCTTCACGCCCGAAGCGCGCAAGGCCAATCAGGCCCTTGTCGATCTGCTTGGCGAGATCGCCGGGCGCAAGCAGGCGACGCCCGCGCAGATCGCGCTGGCATGGCTGCTGGCCCAGAAGCCGTGGATCGTGCCGATCCCGGGCACGACGAAACTACACAGGCTCGAAGAGAACCTCGGTGCTGCGGTTGTCGAACTGACGGCTGGCGATCTGCAGGACATCGACCATGCTGCTGCGAAGATCACGGTGCAGGGCAACCGCTATCCGGACAGGCTGGAGGCGATGACCGGCCGGTAGTCCGCAGATCACTCGCTGCCTAGACCTCGCGCTGCTGCCACAGCGCCGTAAGGCCTTCGCGATAGGTCTGAAACGCGAGCTCCACGCCGAGCTCGCGTTTCAGCCGTGCATTCGAGATGCGGTTGCTGCTGGCATAGAAGCTGCGCGCCATCGGGCTCATCTCGGCGTCATCGAAATTCTGCTCGGGTGGTGGAGCGATTCCCATCAGCGATGCGGCGAATGTCACGACGTCCTGCGGCGGTGCCGGCTCGTCGTCGCACAGATTCCAGATGCCGGTCTTCGCGTAATTGAAGGCCGCAGCGATGGCCGTCGCGATGTCATCCAGATGGATGCGGTTGAACACCTGGCCCGGCTTGACGATGCGATGGGCCTTGCCGGCTTTGAGGTTTTCCAGCGCATTGCGGCCGGGGCCGTAGATACCGGCGATGCGCAGGATCGTGGTGCGATCACCAGCCACGGCGCGCCAGCCGGCTTCGGCATCGATGCGTGCCTTGCGCCGGCCCTCGCCGAAGACCGGGGCAGTTTCGTCAATCCACGCGCCCTGATGATCACCATAAACCCCGACGCTGGAGAGGTAGACGATGCGGCGGATGCCGCTGGCGGCGATCCGCGCGCCGAAGGCATGCAACACGGGATCGCCATCTGCGCCGGGCGGGATCGAGACGAGCAGTGCATCGGCATTTGCGAGACGATCGGCAATGCGGGGATCGGCGACGTCCGGGTTGAAGACGAGCGTCTCGATATCGCGGGCTCGCGCCAAGGCCGCCGATTTGCCGGCCGTGCGGATGGTGCCGGCAATCCCCGTGAATTGTCCGCCATGCTGCGCGATGAAGCGGTTTGCGCTGTAGCCGAGCCCGAAGACGAAAAGACGCACGTTCATCCCATTTCTGCATGAATTCGGGCGCGCCGGCCCATTTCAAGATCATCATTCGGGCTGCAGAGCGTGTCGGTCAAGTGCGCGACACCGTCATCTTTTGTGCTACTGCTCTGCAGCGAGACTGGCGCGAATGCCGGCAGATTTGGGAAGGACAAGGCGATGGCCACCACGCTGGCAGCAGATGCATATGCGCCGCGCTACATCAAACTGAATGCGCGCGACAATGTCGCCATCATCGTCAATGATTTTGGCCTGCCTGCGGGCACCATGATGACCGGTGGCCTGGAACTGCGTAACTTTGTGCCGCAGGGTCACAAGGTGGCGCTCTCCGATATCGCCAAGGATGCGCCCATCATCCGTTACGGCGAAATCATTGGCTATGCCCTGGATATGATTTCGGCCGGCGAATGGGTCGAGGAAGCGCGCATCCATATGCCCGATGCGCCGGATCTCGACAGCCTTGAGATCGCCAACGCAGTTCCTGAACCGCAGCCGCCACTGAATGATTACACATTCGAAGGCTTTCGCAATCGCGACGGATCCGTCGGCGTGAAGAACATTCTCGCCATCAGCACCTCGGTGCAATGCGTCGCCGGTACGCTCGAATTTGCGCTCAAGAAGATCAAGGCCGAGCTGCTGCCGCGCTATCCGAATGTCGATGACGTCGTCGCCGTTACTCACGGCTATGGCTGTGGCGTCGCCATCAATGCGCCGGATGCCTATATCCCGATCCGGACGCTGCAGAACATCGCGCGCAATCCGAATTTCGGCGGCGAGGTGATGGTGGTCGGCCTCGGCTGCGAGAAGCTCGCGCCGGAGCGTTTGCTGCCGAAGGACGATCCCGGCAGCATGATGCGGCTGCAGGACGAGAGTAACCAGAGTTTTGGCGATATGGTGGATACCATCACCACCATGGCGGAAGCGCGGCTGAAAATTCTCAATCAGCGCAAGCGCGAGACCTGCCCGGCGTCCGATTTGGTAATCGGTCTGCAATGCGGTGGCAGCGACGCGTTTTCCGGCGTGACCGCCAATCCGGCGCTCGGCTTCGCCAGCGATCTCCTGGTGCGCGCCGGCGCCACGGTGATGTTCTCCGAAGTTACCGAAGTGCGCGACGCTATCGAGTTGCTGACGCGCCGTGCCGTCAACGAGGACGTCGGCCGTGCGCTGATACGCGAGATGGACTGGTACGATTCCTATCTGGCGCGGGGCGGCGCCGATCGCAGCGCCAATACGACGCCCGGCAACAAGAAGGGCGGTCTTGCCAATATCGTCGAAAAGTCATTGGGCTCCATCGTCAAGTCCGGTTCGAGCGCGATCAGCGGCGTGATTGGCCCGGGTGAGCGCGCGACGACGAAGGGACTGCTGTTTGCAGCAACACCGGCAAGCGATTTCGTCTGCGGCACGCTGCAGCTCGCCGCCGGCATGCAGATGCAGATATTCACCACGGGACGCGGCACGCCCTATGGGTTGGCGCAGGCGCCTGTGATCAAGGTCTCGACGCGGACTGAGCTGGCGAAACGCTGGTCGGACCTGATCGATTTTGATGCCGGCCGCATTGCCAGCGGCGAGATGACCATCGAGGAAGCCGGCTGGGAGCTGTTCCAGCTGATCCTCGATGTCGCCAGTGGCCGCAAGCAGGTCTGGGCGGACAAGTGGGGTCTGCACAACGATCTGGTGCTGTTCAACCCCGCGCCGGTCACCTGATCTATTGCAGCGACGCCGCCTTCGCGCCCGACGGCGTCACGCGCCAGATCGTATTGCCGACATCGTCGGCCACCAGTAGCGCGCCCTTGCTGTCGATGCGTACGCCGACCGGACGGCCCTGCGCTTCGCCACTGTCATTGAGGAAGCCGGTGAGCACATCCTGCGGCTTGCCCGAGGGCTTGCCGTCGGTGAAGGGCACGAAGATCACCTTGTAGCCGCTTTGCGGGCGCCGATTCCACGAGCCGTGCTGACCGACAAAGGCGCCCCCCTTCATGTTCGCGGGGAAGAGATCGCCGGTGTTGAAGGTCAGGCCTAGCGACGCGGTATGCGCGCCGAGTGCGTAATCCGGCGCGATGGCTTTGGCGACCATATCAGGGCGCGGCGGCTGCACGCGGACATCTACATGCTGACCGTAATAGCTGTAGGGCCAGCCATAGAAGCCGCCATCCTTCACCGAGGTCATGTAGTCCGGCACAAGGTCGCTGCCGATCTCGTCGCGCTCGTTGACGGTGACCCAGAGCGTGCCGCTCTGCGGCTGCCACGATGGGCCGTTGGGATTGCGCAGGCCAGACGCGAATACGCGCGAGGCGCCGCTGGTACGATCGATCTCCAGCACCGCGGCGCGGTCCTTCTCGGCGTCCATGCCGTTCTCGCCGACATTGCTGTTGGAGCCGACGGTTGCGTAAAGCTTGGTGCCGTCGGGGCTCGCCGTGAGATCCTTGGTCCAGTGGTGATTGATCGGGCCGCCGGGCAGGTCAGCCACCTTCACGGCAGGCGTTGTGATCCTGGTATCATTAGTCCTGTAGGGAAACTTCACGACGGCATCGGCATTGGCGACAAAGAATTCGTCGCCCACCAGCACCATGCCGAAGGGTGAGTTGAGCCCTTCGAGAAACGCTGTCCTGGTCTCGGCGACGCCGTCGCCGTCCGCGTCGCGCAGCAGCGAAATTCGATTTGCTGTCGGTGTGCCAGCGCCAGCATGGCCCATCACCAGTTTCATGACCCAGCCCCTGATGCCCTTGCCATCTTCCGGTTTCGGCGGCGCATTGCTTTCTGCCACCAGCACATCGCCATTGGGCAGCACATAGACTGTGCGCGGATGGTCGAGGCCTTTAGCAAAGGCGTTGACCGTCATGCCTTCCGCAGCCTTCGGCTTGGCACCGGCGGGCCACCCGACGGCCTTGGAGACATTGACCGTTGGAATAAGCGACTTGTTGGGCTCTACAAGCTTCGGCGACGGTCCGAAATCCTCGCCGGATGCGATGGTGGATTTCTCGTTGCATCCGGCCAGTGGAAGCGCCAGGGCGACGAGACAGGCGGAAAGCAGGAATTTCTGGCGCATGGAATGTCCTTGTGACTGAAACGATCTAATGCGGCCAATGCAGGAACGTTCGACCTCCCTGCATGAATTTCATGTGAAGCCGGAGTGATGCGCGGCTATGGTCCTTCCCAATAATCAGGGAAGAAACGATGGCCGGACCGACAAATACGAGCGACGAAGCCACATGGACGCGCTGGCGTAGCGTTGCCGATCTCTATCACGCCTATTTCACTGGTCTGATCCTGACCACGGTCACGCGCCGCGGCACCGCAGACGCCGCGGAATTCATGTTCCGCATCTTCCGCCGGCAGCAGCAGGAGCGCTTTCTGCCCGGCCTCGCGAAGCTCGGTCTGTCCGGCCTGCCGCCGGCGGTCGCAGCGGCCCAGTATCACTATCTCTCGAACTGGATCGGCGGCGTGTCAGTCGAGTACATGTATGAGAGCGATCGCAAGGCCTGGATTCGCTATCCATCGCCGCGCTGGATCTGGCGTGGCACGGCAATCTGCGGTGTGCCCGGCGAAGTCTCCCGCGCGATGCTGCGCGGCTGGCACGCCAATAACGGCGTGTCGCTCGGCAATCCTCGCATGGGCTTCGTCTGCACCAAGCAGAGCGTCGATGGCCAGGATGGGCTCGAAGGCTATTACTGCGAATACGACCACGATCTCGATATCGATCAGCGTCTGGTGTTCGCGCGCCATCTGGAAGCGCCGTTGTTCGATCCCGCGAAGGCGCCGGCGCTGCCCGTCGATAGCTGGCCAAAAGCCCGGCTGGAAAAAGCCTATCGCAACTACGCCATGGAATATGTGCGGACCGCAACGCCTGTGGCGGTTCAACTGTTCGGCCCGGTCGATGCGGGTTATCTGCTGCATCTCACGGGCAAGCTGATCGGCATGCAGTATTTCGACGAGATCGCAGCAAACTTCGGCCTGCAGCGCGGAGACGCCAAGGCTTTCGCGGAATTCCTCGGCGTTCTGTTCGCAGCGCAGGACGACATCGTGGAGATCAGCAAGTCCGAGGGCCAGTTCGAGATCCGGCAGCAGAGCTGGAAACTGATGGATGGCGTCGCTGACAACAATGCCGCCTGCGCGAAGGCCTTGCAGGGACTGGTCGAGGGCCTCGCCGCCGGATGCGGCCGCAATATACCCATCGCGATGACGCCGGCACGAGGTGGTGCGCTCCCGTTCATCTGGTCGATCGGCTAGCGCCTCGACCCTTGATACTGCAGTGCAAATCGAACATCCCCCATGCGTGTGTCGCGCATGGCATTGTCCGCGATCGGTGCTAGGAACGAGGTGTCCGGCAGGCAAGACCGGAAGCTCAGGGAGAATGCATGTCCGACGCTGTCGTCGCCGAACCCCGATTGGTCGATGCCGACAAGCAGCCGCTCCCGAGCCTGAAGGCGCCCGCCAAAAACCCCCTGCTGGATCATCCCATTCTGCCGACCATCCTGCGGCTGGCCTGGCCCAATGTCGTTGCGCTGACGGCAGGCGCCGTCGTCGTTATTTTCGAGACCACCTATGTCGGCCGGCTCGGCACCGAAGCATTGGCGGCGATGGCGCTGGTGTTTCCCTTCGTGATGCTGACCATGACCATGTCCGGCGGCGCCATGGGCGGTGGCGTGTCCTCGGCCATCGCGCGCGCGCTCGGCGCCGGCGACCGCGCGCGCGCCGATACGCTGGCGGGCCATGCGCTGCTGATCGCCATCTGCTTCGGCCTCACCTTCACGGTCGGCATGCTGACCTTCGGCTCCATGCTGCTGCAACTGCTTGGTGGCCGCGGCAATGTGCTGAGCCAGGCGCAGGGCTACATCACCGTCTTCTTCGCTGGTGGCGTGATCCCGTGGCTGCTGAATACCTTCGCGGCGATCCTGCGCGGTACCGGCAACATGAAGATGCCCTCCGCCATGCAGATGGCGGGGGCCGCCTTGCAAGTGGTTCTCGGTGGCGTGCTGGGCCTCGGCTTCGGTCCGATCCCGCAATTCGGCATGCCCGGCGTCGCGGCGGGCACGCTGATTGCATTCACGATCGGCACAGGCGTCATGGGCTGGTATGTCTTTTCCGGTCGTGCGCGAGTCCGGCCTCAGATCAAGGGCTTTCGCATTCAGCGCGGAATGTTCTTCGATATTCTGAAAGTGGGTGCCATCGCCTGTTTCAATCCGCTACAGGGCGTTCTGACTCTCCTGATTTTCACCCATATGCTGGCGCAATACGGCACCGCGGTGCTGGCTGGCTACGGCATCGGTGCGCGGCTCGAATTCATGCTGAGCACGCTGGCTTTCGCGGTGGGTATCGCCTCGGTGCCGATTGTCGGCATGGCAATCGGCGCTGGCCGCATCGCGCGTGCGCGCCGCGTGACCTGGACTGGCAGCGTGATCGCCTTCGGTGTTGTCGGTCTGCTCGGCACACTGATCGCGATCTTCCCCGATGCCTGGGTCAGTCTGTTCACCAATGATGCCGGTGTACGCGCGGCAAGCCGGACCTATCTGGCCACCTGTGCGCCAATGTATGCCTTTCTGGGGCTGTCCACGGTGGCCTATTTTGCCTCGCAGGGCGCCGCCAAGGTGCTCGGCCCGGTGCTAGCGCAAACCGCACGGCTGGTCTTCGTCAGCGTTGGAGGCTGGTGGTTGCTGTCTATCGATGCCTCGGCCACAAGCTTTTTCTGGCTCGCGGCGGCGTCCATGGTGCTGCTCGGCGTGCTGTCGGCACTCAGCGTGCTGCTGACGCCGTGGGGACCGAAGGCTGGCCCCGTGCCAGAAGTTCGGCCCGTGCTGTCGTGAGCTTGGATGAGTTGGCTTTTGTGCTGCCTTGAGTGCTCATGCGAGCCGGTGGCGGAGTCGATTTTTCATCTTGAACCCATCACGCATGTTCAGGCCGAGCAACGTGATGTTGGCTGCACCCGCAGCCAGTTCGAGCGCCTGCACCACGTAAAAAGTGGCATCAAACTCGGACACCTTCGCCTTGGACGCGAGGAATAGCGCAGAAGGAATCAAAACCAGGATACCGTTGGCAGCAATCAGCGGCATGCGCTTGATCTTCGCGCCAACCAGACCAGCCCGGCGCCCATTTGCCACGGCAAAGCCTGAGCCTCCCGCTGCCATCAGCGCCGGAACGAGCAGCAGAAAGCCCCATGGTATGGCCGTCTTCACCGCGACCACGATCGCCGGAGGTGCCAAGAGCTCACTAAAGACCGTCGAAAGCCAGAAGATCGCAATCGTGAGGAGTGCGATCGTGCCTGCGACCGGATGGATGATCTTGGTCATGTTTTCTTTCCGCTCGCTCGGTTACCCGACGCAGATGCCTGGCACTGCAACCTTCTGGAACAGGTGCGGGGAAGCAACGGCCGAGGACGGATAGCTCGACAGCTTTGCCCTGAACTCCGGATGCGTGAACGCAGCTCGGAAGTCGGAGGTCGATTCCCAGACGGCACAGTTCAGATAGGTAGGGCTTTCGCCAAGCGCGCGGTGAAGCTGTGTCGAGATGAAGCCCGGCTGTAGCTTCATGAACGCCGCATCGGCTTGCCAGGCGTCGAGGAAGGTCTGTTCGTCTACCTTGTCGAGCGTGAAGATGTTTACGAGCACGACAGAATTGGCATCGATGGCGATCTGACGGTCGATCGGGAAGGCAGGATCAAGTGGACGCATACGCGACATAAACGACCTCCTATGGTTTCATAGTGTCAATATGGTAAGATAGATACATAATATATTGACATCATAATGTCAATATAGAGATAGGATGACAATGCGAAACAGTAAGCGAACACCTGCCGGCGATGCCTTGACCGATCTCATTCTCGACCTGTTCCGGCTCAACAGCCGAATGCTCGCCGCGGGAGACAGGCTGGTCGCCGAGCTAGGCCTGACGAGCGCCCGCTGGCAGATCCTTGGCGCTATCATCACTGCCGAACGCCCTCAGCCGGTGGCGTGGCTTGCTCGCGACCTCGGCGCCAATCGCCAAAACGTGCAGCGGATCGTTAACGACCTGCATGAGGAGGGGCTTGTCGCATTCGAGACCAACCCGCATCATCGCCGGGCGCAACTTGTCATTCTGACCGACAAGGGAAGACAGGCTTTCGACGCTTCAATGCGCTTGCAGACTCCGTGGATCAACAACCTTTCGGACGGGCTCTTGCTCAAGGACATCAAGACAGTCCACCAGGTCATCACAGCGTTGCAAAAAAAACTGGAAGGCAACGATGAATCTGAAGAGCAATCCTGAACTCTACGGCACGGTTGCGGTCTCCACTCACTCGCTCAGCGCATTCCTGATTTCGGCTCTGTTCGGCTCGAGTGTCCAGCCTGGCTCGAGCGTCTTGCAGTAAATTCCACGTCGCGCCGCCACGTCGCGCCGTCGTCATGCGAGGTCTCGCCGCGCCACAGAAACGAGCGCGGCGTGATCTGCGAGAAGCTCCAGCGGATCGGGCGTCCTTCACTGTCGCGGCCGAGCTGGATGATGTCGTCGCCGTGCCTGCGGCCGGTCATGGTGAGAAAATTCTGCATCACGGGATCGGTCCACTGGATCTGCCAGGCATCGATACGCGGGTCGTAGATCCGCAGCGTGCTTCCATACGAGTAGGCATTTGCTGCGGCGTCGCCGTCGCGCAACTGGCCGCGCGGCGGCACGATCCAGACGTCCTGGATGGCGCGGCCTTCCAGCACCCAGCCGAAATGCCATTCGCCCTTGCGCCGGCGCTCTCCGCCGTTCGGCATATACCTGACCACATCGAGATCCCAGGCGCCAATCAGCCAGCCATAGAGATCCATCTGGCCGATGCGATCCGGGGCAGGGCCGTCCGCTGCGAGCGCATCGAGAAACGATGCAGTCATCGCGCGGCTTTCCCGAACTGGGTCTGCATCGCCGCCAGGCCGAGATCCATCTGCTCACTCATGTAAGGCGCGATCTCATTCGGTAGCACGTCGGCCGTCCAGACAAACCGGCAGCGGGCGGGTCCATCGGCAAATACCTGTGCCGATGCGCTGTGCTGGGTGATGCGCTCGTTGACGATGGCATAGACGAGGCGCCGTCGGTCGTGGTCGCAATCGACCAGTCTTTCGCGTGCGATGGAGCCGTTGGCGAACGTCACGATGCGCGCGTCGCCGTCCAGCTTGGTGTCGGTGACGAAGCCCGGCACCAGCCGGGTGTGCAGCGCGCCGAAGTCGGCCAGTGCGGACCAGACATCGTCGGCCGATGCGCCGAGGAAAATCTCTTTGTGAATCGATGCCATGCTGTGCCTCCCGGTTGATCAGGACGGCAAGCTACTCAGTGCACGGCCAGCCGTTCTTGGAAAATCTTGCGGTCGCCGCGCGAGGCCTGCCTGAAGGCGCGGGGCGAGACGCCGGCAGCGCGATGGAAGCTGCGGACGAAATTCGAGAGATCGCCGAAGCCGACATCGAAGGCGATGTCGGTGATGGCGCGGTCTTTCTCGACCAGCAGGTTTGCGGCCCGCCGCAGCCGCGCGCGCACCAGATACTGGTGCGGCGTCACGCCGAGCACATTCCGGAACAGGCGCAGGAAATGAAACGGACTCAATCCGGCCTGACGGGCGACCGCATCGAGATCGATCTCCTCGCTCGCATGGAAGTCGATCCACAGTGCGGCCTCGACCGCGCGCCGGCGGTCCCGTGCATTGCCGTTCACACGCCTGCGTGGCTCGCCCGACACGACGTCGACAAAACGCGCGGCAAACGCATGACCGATCTCGTCGAGCCCGAGATCGCTGTGCGCCTCCGCGCTGGCCTGCGCGAGCTCGCCAAGCACCATCAATTCGGCGCGCGGCGCTAAGGCCCCTTGCTGCCAGATGGTCCTGGCATCGCCGATCGTCTCGACCAGTTCGGGCGCGAAGGCGAAGGATAGGCACTCGTCGCCGCAGCCATGATGCTCGTGATGGCAGGTATATTCGTCTCCGGGGTGCCCGATCAGCAGCGCGCCGGCGATGAGTTCGTGCGATTGCCCGCGGCAGCGACAGCCAAAGCTGCCCTTGCGAACATAGGAGAGCGAATGGCCGGCGTGCTGTTCGGAAAACGGCTGGTCGTCCGGGCCCGCCGTACAGCGATAGTCCGTGACGGTGATCGCGTTGCCCTGGAACAGCGTGGTCGCCTGCATGGGCTCAATTTAGCCGTGCGGGCGCAATGGGGCAACCGACAGCAGGGCGTCGAACAGGGTGATCGTCCGGCCGGCCAGCGCGCCCTCGATCGAGAGCAGTCGCGACTTGGTGATGATGCCGCCATTGCCGGCAAAGCCGCTGGTCTGGCCCGCAACGGCCAGTGCGCGGTGGCATGGTACGAGGATCGCAAACGGATTGCGCGCGATGGCCTGGCCGACCGAATAGACCGCGCCGCTGGCGCCGAGCTTTGCTGCAATCTCCGCATGGGTGCGGGTCTCACCGCGCGGGATCATCCGGATCGCCTCATAGACGCGGCAATTGAACAGCGGCAGACCGTACATATCAACGGGGACATCGACGAGGTCGACGGCTTGGCCGCGCAGCAGTGCCACGATGCCCTCGATGGCGTAGTCGACATCGGCCGGCGGCCGGAATTCGCGCGCATCGGGAAATTGCTGCAGCAGGCGGCGCCGGGTCTCGATCTCGCGCGCTTCCGGCAATTGCACACCAACAATGCCGGCATCGCCCCATGCGATACCGCATCGGCCCACCGACGTGTCGAAGGTTGTGTATCCGTGCCCAGCCATCCCGAAGGCGATGTTAGCAGGCGATTTGAAACCGTCATCTGGAATCTTTTGAGCGCTTACCTTTCGAAGGGTGCGGCCGGGTGTGCGGTGCAAGGAAACTGTAACCGGCTGCCATCAATCCGCTTGGCGGATCGGCCGGTCTCGGCTAGATCAGATGACGCGACGATGCGGGCGTAGTTCAATGGTAGAACGGCAGCTTCCCAAGCTGCATACGAGGGTTCGATTCCCTCCGTCCGCTCCAGCCCCTTCATTCATTCCAGATGATCGGTGCCGCATGGCGATTGAACGGTTTGGCATCCCCGCCGTTCTTCAAAGGCGCCCGTTGCTGTTCGCACAACACAAGGTTCTTGAATGACGTTTCCCCTCTCAGCTGCAATCGCGGGCAATGTCCCCGGCGTTGTCGCCTCCAGCGTCTATGCCAATGGCCGCCGTGTTGCTGATATCCCCGTCGAGGAGGCGGGCGTCTGGGCGCAGAAGCCGGGCCATGTGGTCTGGATCGGACTGTTTGAACCGTCCCTTGAACTGCTCGAAAAACTGCGCGCGCAATTCGATCTGCATCCGCTCGCCATCGAGGACGCGCTGAAGTCGCATCAGCATCCCAAGGTGGAGCAATATGGCGAAGCGCTCTTCATCGTCGCGCGAACGGCGCAACTGGTCGATCAGACTGTTGCTTTCGGCGAGACGCATATCTTCTTGGGTAAAGGCTACGTCGTGTCCGTGCGCCATGGCGCCTCGACGTCCTATGCGGCAGTGCGCGAACGTTGCGAGGCCTGCCCGGCAAACCTGACGCGCGGCGAAGACTACATCCTCTATGCAATCCTCGATTTCATCGTCGACAACTATCGTCCTGTCATCGAATCCATTTTGTCCGAGATCGACGAGCTCGAAGATGGCGTGTTGCACCGCATGCTGACGCGGGCCGAATTCGAGCGGCTCTACAAGCTGCGCCGCGATCTGCTGCGCCTGCGCCGTGCGGTCGGGCCGCTGGTCGATGTCTGTCACCGACTCGAACATATCGATATTCTGTTCATCGACGATGAAATGAAGCCGCTGTTCCGCGATGTGCTGGATCACGTCAAACGGGCGGAAGAGGATATCGATTCGTTGCGCGAAGTCCTTGCCTTTGCGTTCGAGGCGAGCCTGATGTCGGGGCAGTCGCAGCAAACCGAAATTACCCGCAGGCTCGCGGCTTGGGCGGCGATCCTGGCGGTGCCGACGGCGATTGCCGGAATCTACGGCATGAATTTTGAACACATGCCGGAGCTGAAATGGACCTACGGCTATTACGTCGTGATTGGCGGGATCGCCGCGATCTGCGGTTACATGTATTTCCGATTCAGGCGCAACGGGTGGCTGTGACCGGCGAAGCGGTCACACCACCGCTTTCGCTGCCGCGCGTCCCGCCGTCCGCCCCGTGAACAAACATCCGCCCAGAAACGTGCCTTCCAGCGAGCGATAGCCGTGCATGCCGCCGCCGCCGAAGCCGGCGGTTTCGCCGACCGCGTAAAGCCCCGGCATGATTTGGCCGTTGCTGCCGAACACGCGCGAGTCCAGATCGGTCTCGAAGCCGCCCAGTGTCTTGCGGGTCAGGATGTTGAGCCGCACGGCGATCAGCGGCCCCTGCGCGGGATCAAGAATGCGATGCGGCTTCGCGGTCCGGATCAGGCGGTCGCCGATATATTTGCGCGCATTGTGGATGTTCATCACCTGCGCGTCCTTGACGTAGGGATTGGCCATGGTGCGGTCGCGCGCCTCGATTTGCGTCCGGATCTCGTCGAACTTCAGCAGATTGTCACCGGTGAGCGCATTCATTGCGCTGACGAGATCGTCGAGATTGTCGCGCACCACAAAGTCGATGCCGTGATCCTTGAAGGCTTCGACCGGCGCCGGCGCGCCCTTGTTGGTGGCGCGGCGCGCGGTCATCAGCCAGCTCTTGCCGGTGAGATCCGGATTCTGCTCGGAGCCCGAGAGCGCAAACTCCTTCTTGATGATCGCCTGCGTCAGCACGAACCATGAATAATCATAGCCGGTGGACTGGATATATTGCAGTTGGCCGAGCGTATCGGAGCCCGGAAACAGCGGCGCCGGCAGCCGCTTGCCGGTGGCGTCGAACCACATCGACGATGGGCCGGGCAGGATCCGGATGCCGTGTTTCGGCCAGATCGGATTCCAGTTCTCGATACCCTCGACATAGTGCCACATGCGATCCCGATTGATCAGCCGCGCGCCCGCTGTTTCCGTGATGCCCATCATGCGCCCGTCGACATGGGCGGGCACGCCGGAGATCATACGCTTCGGCGGTTCGCCGAGACGCTTCGGCCAGTTCTGCCGCACCAGATCATGATTGCCGCCGATGCCGCCGGAGGCGACGATCACGGCTTGCGCACGCAGCGAGAAGTCGCCGATCACGTTGCGCGAGCTGCTTTCGCCGCGCTCTGTATTCGTTGGCTCAAGGATCGCGCCGCTCACGCCATCAACGGTTCCGTTGGTGACGCTGAGCGCATCGACGCGGTGGCGGAATTTGAATGTCAGCAGTCCCTTCTTCTGCGCCTCGCGCGCGCGGCGCTCGAACGGCTCGACGATGCCCGGTCCGGTGCCCCAGGTGACATGAAAGCGCGGAACCGAATTGCCGTGGCCCATCGCGTCATAGCCGCCGCGCTCGGCCCAGCCGACCACTGGAAACACGCGGTGACCCATGGCGCGCAACCAATTGCGTTTCTCGCCGGCGGCGAAAGCGACATAGGCTTCGGCCCAGCGCCGTGGCCACAGGTCCTCATCGCGATCGAAGCCGGCCGTGCCCTGCCAGTCCTGCATCGCCAGGTCATGAGAGTCCTTGATACCAAGGCGCCGCTGTTCCGGAGAGTCGACGAAGAACAAACCGCCGAACGACCAGAAGGCCTGGCCGCCGAGATTCTGTTCGCCTTCCTGATCGACCACGACAACGCGCTTGCCGGCGTCAGCAATTTCCGTGGCCGCAACGAGGCCCGCGAGTCCGCCACCGACGACGATGACATCCGCATCAGCGGCCATACTGTTTCCCCCATTTTGTTAATGGAGATTGAAGTCGGCGCGGGAACTTTGGTCAACGGAAATTGCGCGCGAGGGGCGGCACTGTTTCAGATTGATACCGCAAGGGAACGAGGTGCATCCCGCGCGCAACACTCGATTTGAATCGCATTGGAAGCGTCATGCTCGTCTGGACAAAGCCACGATCTGGCAACACGCTGACCATGCCCTGCATCACTAGGGCAGTCAGATTCGGGATCGACAGGTTTTGGGGCTGGACATGAAGTTCGTTACGGGTTTGCTGGCGGCGGTCTTGCTGTTCGCGGGCGTCGGGGCAAGTCACGCGGTGGTTCGGATCGCGGATGATCGTGGCGGACGGATCGGAACCTATGTCGACAGGTATCAGGGATTACGCACTTCCGGCGAAACCGTGATCATCGATGGCCTGTGCGCCTCGGCCTGCACGATTGTGCTCGGCGCGGTTCCGCGTGACCGGATCTGCGTTACCTCCAATGCCAATCTCGGCTTTCATGCGGCCTGGGACATGGGTGCCAATGGTCGCGCGGTGACCAATCCGGAAGCCACCCAGATGCTGTATTCGATGTATCCGACGCAGATCCGGCGCTGGATCTCCAGGCGTGGCGGGCTGAAGACGCAGATGATCTTCCTGCGCGGCCGCCAGCTGATGGGCATGTACAAGCCCTGTTACATGGACGCCCACGCCTCCAGCGCGCGCTAGGCCGATCTGGTTTTTATTCCATCAGCATGACGTGATGCCCTGCGGCGCCGGGAGCGCTTGCCCGCGCCGTCATCTCAGCCTATCTGGAACCTGGATGGCAGGCTCCTGAATGATCTCGGGCCTTGGCCGTTTTGAGATCGTCTGATGGTGCAGCCTTTATTGACGCCTAAGAGCACGATGCCCGCGTCCGAGCGGCCGTCACGGGTGGCGTCGGTGATCGTCGCATCGGCCGCGGCCTTTGTGGCGCTCCTTCTGGTGGGTGCAATCGGGCTGTGGGCACATTACGGCACGGCCGTATTTTTCGAGATGATCAAGACCGGCATCGCCGCCTGCATGTGATCGGCTGCCAAGGGCAATTCAGGGGACATTCCATGACTGATCGAACCACCCGGCCGCTCGTCATTATTGCTGCCTTCGCTGGCAGCCTCGCGGCGGGATTGCTGGTCGTGCTGTGGCTGACGGGCGGTTTCCGCAATGTCGCTGCACCGGCCTCGATCGGCGGTCCGTTCCAGCTCACCGATCAGTCCGGCCAGACCGTCACCGAGCAGAGCCTGAAGGGCAAGCCGACGCTGATCTTCTTCGGCTTTACCCATTGCCCGGACATCTGCCCGACCTCGCTGTTCGAAATGTCGGAAGTGCTGCGCGCGATGGGCAAGGACGCCGATCGTATCAATACCTATTTCGTTTCGGTCGATCCCGAGCGCGATACGGCGGCGATCATGAAGGACTACCTGACGAGCTTCGATCCGCATCTGAAGGGATTGACCGGCGCGCCCGATGCGGTGGCGAAGGTGATTTCCGGCTACCGCGTCTATGCCAAGAAGGTGCCGACCAAGGACGGCGACTACACGATGGATCACACCGCGCTGATCTATCTGATGGACCGCGACGGCAATTTCGTCGCGCCGTTCAACATCAAGCGCAAGCCGGAAGAGGCAGTCGCCGATCTCAAGCGCTACCTCTGAGTCCGTCCACGAGAGTTCGTTCCGGCGGCCATCGTCCCGGTCCGATGCACGAGACCGTGCTCGGTCTTTTCCCAGTGATGGCGCCGGGTCCAGAACTGCCACAGGGCGCGCCAGGTCGCGATCGAGAGACACCCCCAATAAATCGGCGTCAGGGCCAGGATCCAGCCATCGCGCAGACGGCCACGGCGCATCAGACCGGTGAGGCCCAGGATGCAGGTCGCGATGAAGCCGCAGGCGATAGCCAGCACGTGCAGTGACGACAACCGGTCGCCAAACAGCAGGGTGCTATCGGCAAGCAGCAGGCAGGCGACAAGTTTGACCACCAGCACCGTAAAGGCCAGAGACGTCAGGATATTACCGCCGAAGACGATGTTGAGTGCGAGGAATCCCCGCGCGCCGGCTTCGTCCCACAATCGGCGGGGATCGCGCATGTGAACGGCCCAGGTCTGCATCCATCCTTTCATCCAGCGTGAGCGTTGTCGCAGCCACGCGCCGAACGCGATCGGTGCTTCCTCAAGCGTGACCGATGGAATGGTGAGGGAGCGATAGCCCAGTCGCGCCAGGCGGATCCCGAGGTCGGCATCTTCCGTGACATTATAGGCATCCCAGCCGCCGATGCAGCGCAAGGTCTCCGTGCGGAAATGATTGGAGGTGCCGCCAAGGGGTAATGGCATGCCCAGGGCGACCAGCCCGGGCAGGAAGACCGCGAACAGCCCGGCATATTCGACTGCCGCCATGCGCGACAGCAGGCTGTGCGTCAGATTGTCGAAATGCAGTCCCGCCTGAACGCAGGCGACGTCGTCGTTGTGCTGGCGAAACATGTCGAGCGCGGCGCGCAATTGGCCGGGGTCGGGATCGTCTTCGGCATCGAACACGGTCAGAAAGCTGCCGCGCACGAAGGGGAGTGCAACATTCAGCGCCTTCGGCTTGGTCTTTGGACCCGTCGCCTGTGCGAGCAGGACCTGAACCTGCGGTCCTGGCCGGGCTCTGGCAACCGCCGCGCGGGTCCGCAGATCGTCGGGCTCGAGCACCAGAATGATGTCGAGCTTCTCCGGGGGATAGTTCAGCCTTTGCAGGGACCGCAGCAGACCCGGAACGGACGCTTCCTCGCGATAGAGCGCGACGACCACTGAGTAGATAGGCAATTGATCGTCGCGCAGCGGCGGAAACTGTTGCTCCGGCTGCGGCGGAACCAGCACGCAAGTCAGCCTGAGAAGCGAAAAGGCGAGAAACCAGATCGCCGCCAGGCCGCCGATCAGATCCATCGTCAGTGTCGGATGCAGAAGCGCGAGAACCGCGCATACCAGCAGCAGAAGCGCCGGCTGCAATCCTTTGCGCCAACCGATGGCCGACTTGGCCGACATGGCAGGTTGCATCTGCAGCAGGCCTTCGGCGGCGATATCCGAAAGCGCGTCGCCGGTTTGCTCGGTCAGATATTGATGCAGGTGACGCCGTGTGGTCAGCCGAATGCGCGCGATAAGTGATGGATATGTGGTGGAGAAACGCGTCAGGCGCCGTGCCGTAAAGGCACGCGGCGTGACGATCCAGTTGAGTGTGTCATCCTCCTGGAGGGGCAGGATGCCGAACTCTGCGATCCCCGGGAGGTCAGCATCCGCCAAGGGGCAGTGAGCGCGCCCGACTGTCGAGAGATCGTCGAAGCCGACGCCAAGGTGGCGCGCCAGATGCGCGACATACTTTTCCTCGCTGATGACGCCCCATTGGATCAGGATCTGATCGGCGCCCAGATTGAGCTCGCGGCTCCGGCGCTCCGCGGCGTGCAGAAGCGGGACCGGGAGTATGCCACGCAGGCAGTCGAGTTCGCTGGCCGGGCTGTCGCGGTGGTCTGGCGCCCTGTAGTTCGGCGCGGTGGAGGAAGACGTCCAACCGAGGGAGCTGAGAGGCTGGCCTATTGCGGCGGCTGGCTGACGCCAGACGCGCGGTCGATCCCGGAAAGATTGCTGCACCCCCATGCAACGCCCTCACACTCACAAACGCTACTCGCGTCTCGCGCGGGATGGTCTATAAGACCGCGATCCGGACGCACCCCTATGCAACCACAGATGGTTAATTCCAGCAACCAAATACCGCTGACACGATGTCGCGCAACTGCGCTGGCGCTTGGCATGCTGCTGGCCGCATGGATGTCGCTGTTTTCGGCAGCGCCCGCTTTGGCACAGACCTCGGCTCAGGCCGTCAGCCAGCCGGGTCCGCAGGCCGTGCCGGGCTTCTGGGATCCGCGTCGCCGTCCGGACCGGCCTGACCTGTCGCGCATCACCGTGATCCGCTTCCTGACCGAGACCGACTATCCGCCGTTCAACTTCACCGGCCCCGACGGCAATCCGGCGGGCTTCAACGTCGATCTCGCGCGGCTTCTCTGCGAGGAGATCAAGGTCACCTGCACGGTGCAGATGCGCCGCTTCGAGACGCTGCTCGATGCCATCTCCAGCAACCGCGGCGACGCCATCATTGCCTCCATGGCTGTGACGCCGCAGATCCGTGCCCGCGTCGATTTCACCGATCCCTATTACCGCGCGCCGGCGCGCTTCGTGGCCCGCAAATCCGCCGTGATGCCGGAGATTCGCCCGGAATATCTTGAGGGCAAGAAGGTCGGCGTGATCGCGGGCTCGACCCATGAGGCCTATCTGAAGGCGATGTTCACCGATGCGGTGCTGGTGCCTTTCCCAAGCGACGATGCGCTACGCCAGGCGCTGAAACGCAGCGAGGTCGATTTCATCTTCGGCGATGCGATCTCGTTTGCCTTCTGGATCAACGGCAGCGATTCCGGCGATTGTTGCGCCTTCAGCGGCGGGCCCTTCATCGAAAGCCGCTTTTTCGGTGAGGGCATCGGCATTGCCGTCCGCAAGGGTAACGACACGCTGCGCCAGGCGCTGAACTGGGCCCTGTTCCGGGTCTGGGAGAAAGGCCGCTACACCGATTTGTGGCTGCGTTATTTCTCGGTCAGCCCCTTCTAACTCTCTCAATTCGCGGTTTGGCATTTTCGTGCGGAGCCGCTAGGTTCCGCGGCCCGGAGGCCCAAAACACGATGTCCACGCTAGACCCCACCATGAGCCCGAGCGAGCTGCGCGCGCTCGCCGAGACTTCCAACGCCTGGCCGTTCGAGCAGGCGAAGGCGCTGGTGGCGCGTCTGAAGAAAACGCCGAAAGACGAAGTGCTGTTCGAGACCGGCTACGGCCCAAGCGGCCTGCCGCATATCGGCACTTTCGGCGAGGTTGCGCGCACGACCATGGTGCGCCATGCCTTTCGCGTGCTTACCGAGGACAAGATCAAGACCCGGCTGATTGCCTTCTCCGACGACATGGACGGCCTGCGCAAGGTGCCGGACAATGTGCCGAACAAGGACATGCTGGCATCGCATCTCGGCAAGCCGCTGACGCGGGTGCCGGATCCGTTCTCGAACGAATATCCGTCCTTCGGCGCGGCCAACAATGCACGGCTGCGCGTCTTCCTGGATCAGTTCGGCTTTGACTACGAATTCGCCTCGTCGACCGACTACTACACATCCGGCCGGTTCGATGCGACGCTGCTGAAGATGCTCGCAGTCTATGACAAGGTCATGGACATCATCCTGCCGACCCTCGGCCCGGATCGCCGCGCGACCTATTCGCCGTTCCTTCCCATTAGCAAGACCACTGGCGTCGTGCTGCAGGTGCCGATGATCCGGCGCGACGTGGCTGCCGGCACCGTCACCTATGTCGATCCTGACACTAACGAAGAAGTCACGACGCCGGTCACCGGCGGCAATGTGAAGTGCCAGTGGAAGGCCGACTGGGCGATGCGCTGGGCGGCGCTCGGCATCGACTATGAAATGGCCGGCAAGGATCTCATCGATTCCGTAAAGCTGTCGGGCAAGATCTGCGCTGCGCTTGGCGGCACGCCGCCGGAAGGCTTCAACTATGAGCTCTTCCTCGACGACAAGGGCGGCAAGATCTCCAAGTCGAAGGGCAACGGCCTGACCATCGACGAGTGGCTGCGCTACGCGTCGCCGGAGTCATTGTCGCTGTTCATGTATCGCGAACCGAAGGCGGCCAAGCGGCTGTTCTTCGACGTGATTCCGCGCAATGTCGACGAGTACCAGCAATTCGTCGAAGGCTATGCGAAGCAGGATCCCAAGCAGCGCCTGTCCAATCCGGCCTGGCATATCCATGCCGGCGATCCGCCGGTGGCGAACATGCCGGTCACGTTCCAGCTCCTGCTGACGCTGGTGTCGTCGTCGAATGCCGAGAATGCCGAAACCCTGTGGGGCTTCATCCGGCGTTATCGGCCGGGCGTCTCCGCGGCGACGCATCCGCGGCTCGACGCGATGGTCGGCTATGCCATCAACTACTATCGGGACTTTGTGGCGCCGACCAAGACGTTCCGCGAGCCCACTGATGTCGAGCGCGTGGCGCTGCAGGATCTGCGCGATGCGCTCTCGCAACTGCCGGCAGAGGCCACGCCGGAAGACATCCAGAACGCGGTCTATGAGATCGGCCGCCGCGAGCCGTTCCTTGATCACAAGAAGCTCGCGAAGGATGGCCGGCCCGGCGTCTCGCTCGACTGGTTCAACATGCTGTACCAGGTGCTGCTCGGCCAGGAGAAGGGCCCGCGCTTCGGGTCCTTCGTGGCGGTCTATGGCGTGCAGAATGCGATCAACATGATCGACGGCGCGCTGGCGCGGAGTGCCTAGCTAGCAGCGACGCTCCACTTCCCCTCTCCCCCAGCGCGGCGCGGCCGCGCGCCGTGGGAGAGGGTGCCTGAGCGAAGCGAAGGCGGGAGAGGGCCGACTGGGCTCGGAGCTTGTGGCCGCCCCTCTCCCGTCTCGAACATGCTTCGCATGTTCGATCCACCCTCTCCCGCTGCGCGCAGCTATGCTGCGCTGGGGGAGAGGGGAAGAAGAGCGTTACTGGCTCGCCCAAACGATGCGCGCGATCCAGGCGATGTCGGAGGCTGGAAAGCTGCGGTCGACATGGTTCGGATTGAGCGACTGCAGTTCGATGATCTTGGTGGTTCGGCGCTTCAATTCCTTCGCCATCACCTCGCCGTCCTTGGTCTTGACCACGACGCGGTCGCCTTTGCGGATCTGCGCTTCCGGCGAGACGACGATGATGTCGCCGTCGCGATAAGCGGGCTTCATCGAATCGCCGGAGATCTTCAGCGCATAGGCATGCTCGTCGTTCACCGACGGCAGGCCGACTTCATCCCAGCCCTTGCTGCCGGCGGGGAAACCTGCGTCGTCGAAGTAACCGCCATGGCCGGCCTGTGCGAAGCCGAGCAGCGGCACCGACTGCACGATGCGCTTGGTGCCTTCGATCAGCGTGACGAAGCTGTCGATGGTCACGCCGGTTGCGGTCAGCGCCTTCGAGACCGACTCCGTCGACGGCCAGCGTTCGCGGCCGTCGTTGGTGATGCGCTTGGACTTGTTGAAGGTCGTGGCGTCGAGCCCCGCTTTCTTCGCAAGGCCGGAGGGTGACATGCCGTTGCGCTCTGCGAGGCGGTCGAGGGCGTTCCAGATCTGGGCGTGCGAGAGCATCATCGGTTTCGGTCCCTTGGCCCGGATTTCTGCGGGGCGGTGAATCGTGGCGAAATCTAGGAATTATTGCCGTGAATGCACGGATTTCGCAACAGGCATTTGAAAAAAATGTGCAGCCTTGAAGTGGAGGGGGGGCGCCGATACGGTCGACTGTCGGCTCCAGCCATCGAATCCCGCGACTGGGCGCCCACACCACATCGAAAACAGCTGATTCAACCAAATTGGAAGTCTGGGCGGTTGCGCACCATCTATAAAATCTGTCCGGCCTCGAGCTGGCGCGAGGCCGAGCGTCAGGGCACCTATCGCGGCAGTGCCGACGATGCCCGGGACGGCTTCATCCACTTCTCGACCGCGGCACAGCTCCCCGAGACGCTCCGGAAGTATTATTTCGGCCAGACCGGCCTGTTTCTGGTTGCTGTGGACGCGGACGCACTCGGTGATTTCCTGCGCTGGGAGCCATCCCGCGGCGGCGATCTGTTCCCGCATCTCTACGGCGAACTCGATCTCGGCGCCGTCACTGCCGTCATGGATCTGCGCGCGCGGTCTGACGGCAACCACGACATTCCGGAGCTCAAATCGTGATCCGCGCTTTCGATGCCTTTTCCCTGCCGATGCTGCGCATGCTCGATGCCGAAGACGCGCACCGCCTCGCGATCCGCGGGTTGCGCATGCTGCCTTACGCCCGCCCGCGGCCGGATGATCCGAAACTCGCAGTCCGTGCATTCGGTCTGAACTTCCCCAATCCGGTGGGGATCGCTGCCGGCTTCGACAAAAATGCCGAAGTGCCGGATGCGCTGCTCCGTCTCGGCTTCGGTTTTGCCGAGATCGGCTCGGTGACGCCGAAGCCGCAATCCGGCAATCCACGCCCGCGCATCTTTCGGCTGGAGCGTGACGAAGCGGTCATCAACCGGCTCGGCTTCAACAATGACGGTGCGGAGGTCGTGCTGCGTCGGCTGGCTGCACGTGCGCAGAATGGCGGTATCGTCGGCGTCAATGTCGGCGCCAACAAGGATTCGTCTGATCGCACGCAGGATTATGTGCGACTGATCGAGACCTTCGCGCCGGTGGCGAGCTATTTCACCGTTAACGTGTCATCGCCGAACACGCCGGGCCTGCGCAATTTGCAGCAGGCCGCCGAGCTCGACGATCTGTTGGCGCGGGTGATCGATGCGCGTGAGCGCGTCCGCAAGAATGCGGGAGATTCTCCGGTACTGCTGAAGATCGCGCCCGATCTCAGCCTTGCCGACCTCGACGATGTCGTCCATGTCGCGCGCTCGCGCCGTGTCGACGGCATGATCGTCGCGAACACCACTATCGGCCGTCCCTCGACCTTGCGCGAACAGGCACGCTCGAAAGAGCAGGGCGGATTGTCCGGGCGGCCCTTGTTCAGGCTGTCCACCCGCATGGTGGCGGAGACCTTCGTGCGTGTCGAAGGCGCGTTCCCGCTGATCGGCGCCGGCGGCATCGACAGCGGTGGTGCTGCACTGACCAAGATCCGTGCGGGCGCGAGCCTGATCCAGTTGTACTCGTCACTGGTCTATAAAGGCATCGGCCTCGTCGACAGCATCAAGGCCGATCTGACCTCGACGTTGCTGCGCACCAGCCGTGATTCGCTGTCGGAAATCGTCGGCGCCGATGCGGCGACGATCACTGCGGAAGACTGGCCGGGGTGAAGACGAGCCTGTAGCCCGGATGAGCAAAGCGAAATCCGGGGCTGTTGCGAATGTGGCGAAGAAAGATCCCGGATATCGCTTCGCTCATCCGGGCTACGGAAGTTACCCGAACGATCGTCGCAGCAGCGTCGGGTAGCGCACCGCTTGCAGCCCGCCGCGGGCGATATAGTGCACGAGCAGCGCGAGCCACAATCCCGTATTGCCAAGCGGGCGCAGCAAAAGCCACGCGGCCAGAAAACACACCAGCGACAGCACCATCAGGTTACGCATGTCACGCGCCCAGGTGGCGCCGATGAAGACGCCGTCATAGGCAAAGGCGAAGACGCCGAGCACCGGCGCCAGTGCGACCAGCCAGAGATAGTCGCGCGCGATCCGGCGAACATCCAGACTCGACGTCATGGTATCGATCAGTACCGATCCGCCGAGGGCATAGATCGCGCTGAGCGCGATAGCGAAGCCGAGACCCCAGACGACAACGAGACGCACGGCGCTGGAGAATCCGACGCGGTTGCGTGCGCCATAGGCGCGGCCGCAGAGCTGTTCGGCGGCGTTGGCGAGACCGTCGAGAAAGAACGCGCTGATCATCAGGAAGTTGTTGAGCACCGCATTGGCGGCGAGCGTGAGATCGCCGGACCGCGCGCCCTGTGCCGTGAAGAACAGAAATGCGGCGATCAGGGCAGCGGTACGGATCATGATGTCGCGATTGACCGCCATCATGTGCATCAGCCTGTCGCGCTCCAGCAGTACGGCCCATGGCTGGGTGAGACGCCCACCCGTGATGCGCCAGGCCACCAGCGCGCCGATCACGAAGCCGGAGAGTTCGGCGATGATGGCCGCATAGGCGGCACCTGCGATGCCCATGTCGAGGAAGAGCACCAGCAACACTGTCGCCACCATGTTGATCGCGTTGATCGCGATCTGCACCGTTAGTGCAAGACCGGCGCGGGCCTGGCCGACCAGCCAGCCGAGGATGACGAAATTGGCCAGCACCAGCGGTGCCGACCAGATGCGGATAGTGAAATAGGTTCGTGCAGTGCTGGTGACGCCGTCGCTGCCGCCCATAGCGGTCAGCAGTCCGGCCGCGAGCGGTACCTGCAGCACGATCAGCAATCCGCCGATCACCGCCGAGATGATGAAGCCGCGCGGCAGCAGCGCGCGCAGCTCGTGCTGGTCGCCGGCGCCGAGCGCTTGCGCGGTGAAGGCCACCGTGCTCATGCGCAGGAAACCGAACAGCCAGAACAGGCAGTCGAACAGCACCGAAGCCATGGCGACGCCGCCAAGCAAGGTAGCGTCGCCTAGTCGTCCGACGGCAATGGTCGCCACGATGCCCAGCAGTGGCGTCGTGAGATTGGCCAGCATGGCCGGCCCCGCGATCGCAAAGATGTCGCGGGTGGTGGCAGGTTCAAACGCTTGCGATGGCGTAGCGGCGTCAGTCGACAAGCGTCAGATGTCCGTAGCTTTGAAAGAGAGGCCTCAGCGGCCGCGGGGGGCGCTGAACAGCCGCATGATCAGCCAGATCGGCACCACGATCACGGCGCCGAGCAGGAAGTAGCGCCAGAGGCCATTGATGGCATCGAAGCCGAGGTCATAGACCCACTGGAACAGGCGGCGGATGCTGGTGACGATGTTCCACGGATCGAAGCCGATGGCGGCGAGAACGACGCCGACCAGGATCGACAGCAGGATCAGCCGGCCGAGTACCGCCAGCGGCGAACCGCCGAGGAAGCGCGCCAGGCCGTCATTGTTGGCCGGCAAGTCCCGGGTCTCATTTGGCTGCATCATGGTCTCCTGCGCGCAAATCGCGCGCTGATCATAGGTGGTCCCACGCAAATGGGGAACCCGGCTCGTTCGTCAAGTATGGACCGTCAAGGCGTCGCAGGCTTGGGCGGCGCAATTGTGGTCTCCGCCTTCAGCATGCGCTCCAGCGTCTCCAGCCGGTCGGCCTCACGTGGCGGCTTGTCCCAGCGCAGCCGGCTGATGCGGGGAAACCGCATTGCGACCCCCGACTTGTGCCGGGGCGAGCGCGCCAGCCCTTCAAAGGCAACTTCCAGCACCAGCCCCTTGTCAGGTTCGTGGGTGACGTGGCGGACCGGGCCGAACTTTTCGGTGGTGTTGCGGCGGACGAAGCGGTCGATTTGCAACAGCTCCTCGTCGGTGAAGCCGAAATACGCTTTGCCGACCGGTACCAGCTGTTCGCCGCTATCGCCTGCGGTCCAGACGCCGAAGGTGTAATCCGAATAATAGGACGAGCGTTTGCCGTGGCCGCGCTGTGCATACATCAGCACCGCGTCGATGATGTGCGGATCGCGCTTCCATTTCCACCACTGGCCTTTCGGCCGTCCCGGCAGATAGGCGGAATCGCGCCGCTTCAGCATCACGCCTTCGACGGCATCGGCATCTTCGCCGGCTCCTGCCCCGGCGGGATCAGCGCGTGCCGCGGTGAGGGCGTCCCAGGTTGCGAACGGGATCTGGTCGGACAGATCGATCCGCTCATCGTTGAGCTCCGCGATGAACATCTCAAGCTTCGCACGCCGCTGCTCGAAGGTCAGCTCGCGCAGATCGGTCTCGCCGTCGCTCAACAGATCATAGGCGCGCAGATGAATGGGATATTCCTTCATCAGCTTCGGCGTCACGCTTTTCCGGTTCAGGCGTTGTTGCAGCACGTTGAACGACTGCACGCGGCCCTCGCGCAGCACCAGCAACTCGCCATCGATGGCACCGGACAAACGCAGCGATGGCGTCAGGTCCGGAAAGCTTCCGGTGATGTCCTCGCCGGTGCGCGAATAGAGCCGCGTGACGATCTTGCCGTCATCGCCCTTGCCACTGACCGCCTGAACCCGGATGCCATCCCATTTCCATTCCGCAACGAAGTCGGAGGCGTCGAGATTGGCGAAGTCGGATTCTTCGATGGCGTGCGCCAGCATCACCGGGCGGAACGGCGCCGGATCGCGATTGACCGGCTTCTCGGCGCGGCCTTCGAGCCATGCGAACAGCTCGCCATAGGGCGGCGCGAGGCCGGGCCAGATCAGCTCGACGTCATGCGGGTCCTTGTCGCCAAGCGCCGCGGCGGCGGTCTTGGCCAGCCGCGCCGAAACGCCGATCCGCATCGCACCGGTGACAAGTTTCAGCAGCGCCCAGCGCCCGGTCTCGTCGAGTTCATCCAGCCAGCGGGTGAGTTGTGCGGGTAGCTCGGATTTGCCGAGCGTGCGGAGGGTGGTGATCACTTCGGTGAGCGTCGGCGGGGGCGGATTGTTATGGGCGATGTCCGGAGACTTCGGCCACATCAGCGCGACCGTTTCCGAGAGATCGCCGACATAATCGTATGAAAGCTCAAACAGCACCGGGTCGGTGCGCGATGCGATGAGGTCGCGGATCAATCCAGCTTTCGCATGCTTGAACGACAGCGCACCTGTCAGTGCCGCCAGCGCGTAGCCACGGTCGGGATCTGGCACTTCGCGAAAATAGCCCGTGATCAGCCGTAGCTTGTTGTTGCGGCCGGGCTCATAGGCCAGGCGATCGAGTAGTTCGGCAAAGCGGTTCATGCGTCTGCGCTTTTGCCGGGTGGAAGTGTCTCTTCTTCCTCCTCGTCACCATAGCCGACCAGCGCAAGAGGCCGTGCGGTCAGGCCTTGGCTCTGGCACCAATGCACCAGCGCGTCTTCCTGGCCATGGGTGACCCAGATTTCGCCGGCGCCGGTCGTGCTGATGGTGGCGCATAATCCATCCCAGTCCGCGTGATCCGAAATCACCAGTGGCAGCTCGACGCCGCGTTGCCGCGCACGGGCGCGCACGCGCATCCAGCCGGACGCGAAGGCGGTGACTGGATCAGGAAAACGCCGCGTCCACACATCCGATGTGGCTGATGGCGGCGCCAGCGTGATGGTGCCGGCGAGATCGGCTTTCCTGACACCCTTCACCGGGCGTAATTCGCCAAGATCGATGCCGCGGCTCTGATAGTAGTGCGTGATCTTCTCCATCGCGCCATGCAGATAGATCGGCGCATCATAGCCGGCCTGACGGATCAGCTTGATGACCCGCTGCGCCTTTCCCAGCGAATAGGCGCCGACCAGATGCGCGCGCTCCGGAAACAGCGCGACCGAGGCCAGCAGCTTCTTCACTTCGTCGGCGGCATCGCCATGGCGGAACACCGGAAGCCCGAACGTCGCTTCGGTGATGAACACGTCGCAGGGCACGACCTCGAACGGCGTGCAAGTTGGATCATGGGCGTCCTTGTAGTCGCCGGAGGCGACGATGCAGATGTTCTTGCAGGTCACAGCCATCTGCGCCGATCCCAACACATGCCCGGCGGGGTGGCAGGAGACCATGACGTCGCCGAGTTTGATTGTCTCGCCATAGGCAATGGCTTGCGTGCTGCCGGCGAAATTGTCGCCATAGCGCAGCCGCATCATGTCGAGGGTCTCTTGCGTCGCTAGCACCGCGCCATGGCCGGGGCGGGCATGGTCGGAATGGCCGTGGGTGATCACGGCGCGCTCGACCGGTCTGACCGGGTCGATATGGAAGCCGCCCGGTTTGCAGCAAAGGCCGGCCGGAACCGGGATAAGGATGTCTTGCGGACGCATCTCGGTTATATAGGTCCGCCTTGGGTTGGTTCGAGTCATCCTGCGAACGCCCCGCCCTCCGATCGGTTCCCACCATGCCCGCGCGCTTGTTCATGTCATCCGGCGATATGAACGCCGACCGGCGTTTCGACTATGCGCGCGACCTGCAGGTACAGGGCGATCTGGTGGCGGCGGCCGATCTGTTCGAACAGGCCACTGATCTGGCGCCGGGCTTTGCCACCGCATGGTTCGTGCTCGGGGAGGTCCGGGAGCAGCTGGGTGACACCGCCGCCGCCATCGCCGCGTTTCGCCGCGCGCAGGCCAGCGATCCCGGTGATCGCAACGGTGCTGGTCTGCGGTTGATGCGGCTCGGCGCTGACGATCTCTCGGCCATGCCGGCGACCTATGTGACGGCGCTGTTCGATCAATACGCGCCCAAGTTCGACGCCGCTCTGGTCGATACGCTCGGTTATCGCGGACCAGCGGTCCTGTTGGGCGCCGTGCATGCCGCATGCGCTGCGACGGATAGGGCGATGCTCTTCCCCCGCGCCATCGATCTCGGTTGTGGCACCGGGCTGGCGGCCGGCGCTTTTGCCGCCTGCACCGGCGCCGTCATCGGCATCGACCTGTCGCCGCGCATGATCGAGCGCGCTCATGCCACCGGGCTTTATGCCGAGCTTGAAGTGGCCGAGATCGTCGAGGGTTTGTGCCGCCGGTCAGATAGCAGTGTCGAGCTGGTCATCGCAGCCGACGTGCTGATCTATCTGCACGACCTTGCGCCGGTTTTGCGAGAAGCTACGCGCGTGCTGGTTCCAGACGGGCTGCTCGCCTTTACGGCCGAGACCCATGACGGCGACGGTGTCGCTCTCGGCGCGGGCTTGCGTTATGCGCAGAGCGAAGATCATCTGCGTGGCCTGATCGCAGCTGCCGGCCTGGCGCTCATTCATCTTGAGCACGTTTCGTCTCGCACGGAACGCGGCGTTGCCGCACCAGGACTGGTGGCCGTCGCGATCAAGCTTCGGCTTTAACGCCGTCGGGGTCAGCCAGGGCAAGTTTGCTGGTGCAATCCAGAAATCGAAGCCAAAAGACGGTCGCTTCGTTGCAAGGGCTCCTTGCAATGACGGCCGGGCAATAACGTCTGTGAGCGCCAGGCGTCCTACTAAATAAAAACCCCGGCCGCGAGGCCGGGGTTTTGCCTATCGGAGATGTCGCTGTGATCAGTACCTCGCCACAACCGGCGAGTTGAAGTGATAGTTCAGGCCGGTGCGGAAGATGTGTTCGGTGACGTTGGTCGTGACGGTCGTGGTGTTGACGGTGTTCGAGGCCGTGCCGAGATCGACATAAAGATATTCGGTCTTGGAGGTCCAGTTCGGTCCGAACAGGCCGAGCAGCCGGAACGGGGTTTCGATACCCGCGCCTGCGGTCCAGCCGCTCTTGGTGGTCGACACATTGAACACCTGGATGCCGTCTTCGCTGATCTTGGTCTTTACGCCGCCGTAAGCGTAACCGCCGGTGGCATAGAACAGGGTCGATCCCACGGAGTAGCCGAGGCGGCCGCGAACGGTGCCGAACCAGGGCAGCTTGGCGTCATAGGCGAGGCTGCCGAAGTCGATTACGGTCTTGTTGTCGCGCTGGCTGGAGGCCTGGATGTCGGCTTCCAGACCGTAGACCCAGTTCGCGGCTTGCCAGTTATAACCAAGCTGCAAGCCGCCGTTGATGCCGTCGGGAGCGAGGTTGAAGATCAGGCTCGTGGCCGGGTCGCCAGGCAGATCACCTGGTTTGGAGATGCTGCTGCGATCGCGGCCGGTGCCGGAACCGACGTTGCCGCCGAGATACCAGCCGGTCCAGTCCGCTGCGACGACCGGCGTGTAAACGGCGCTGCCGCCGACGCGGTAGTTCAGGCCGACGCGAAAGATGTTTTCGCGCACTTCGGTGTTGAGCGTCTGGGGGCCGAACGCGTAGCTGTTGTTGCCCATATTCAGGTAAAGATACTCGATCTTTCCCGTCCAGTTGCCGCCCAGCGACGCTTCGACGCCGCTGCCGACGGTCCAGCCGTTCTGGATTTTGTTGGTCGAGAAGACGGTCCCGGCATTGTCGAAAGCGATGCTGGTCTTGACGTTGCCGTAGGCGTAACCGCCGGTGACGTAGCCGAGCACGGGGCCGGTGGCGAGGCCGATGCGGCCGCGAACCGTGCCGAACCAGTCGATCTTCTGGTTGTAGGTGGTCGACACGAACGGGCTGCCCAGATTGGTGCGGTCATCGCTCAGGCCGGCGCCCTGGATGTCGGCTTCGAGGCCGTAGACCACCGGGCCGAGCGTGGAGCCGGTCTGCCAGTTGTAGCCGACCTGACCGCCGCCGAGCGCGCCTTGCGGTGACAGGTAGGTCGATTCGGTGCCCAGAAATCCGTCGTTGTGGATGGCGCGATCCCGGCCTAGCCCGATGCCGGCGTTGACGCCCAGATAGAAGCCGGTCCAGTCATAAACGGCGACTACCGGCGCTTTGTAGTACGGCGCCTTCGCGGCCATGTCGGCGGCTTGTGCACCGGCGGTCAGGGACAACAGCGCGGCGGTCGTGAGGCAGAGGCTTTTCATGAAGGGGATCCAGTTCAGATTTCTGGTCGAATTATGAAGCGGTAACTAGATGCTGTCTGTAGCCGCGCGACGCAAAAATTGCGGTACCTAGATATTGCCTCCCTTGTGGTTAATTTTCCCGAAACAGCATTGTTCGAAGACACAAACAAAAACCCCGGCCGCGAGGCCGGGGTTTTCGATTTTAGCGGATGTCGCCGTGATCAGTACTTGGCAACGACCGGGCTGTTGAAGTGATAGTTCAGGCCGGTGCGGAAGATGTGTTCGGTGACCTTGCTGCTGGAGGTGAGTGTAGTAGCGCCAGCGCCAGCGAGGACGACAGGGAACGAACCTGACGTTGAGCCGAGATCCACGTAGAGATATTCGGTCTTCGAGGTCCAGTTCGGTCCGAAGAGGCCGAGCAGCTTGAAGGGGGTCTCGATGCCGGCACCTGCAGTCCAGCCGCTCTTGGTGGTCGAGAAGTTGGCGAGCTCGACACCAGCAGAGCTGATCTTGGTCTTCACGCCGCCATAAGCATAACCACCAGTGACGTAGAACAGGCTCGAACCAACCGAGTAGCCGAGACGGCCGCGAACTGTGCCGAACCAGGGCAGCTTCTGATCGTAAGCGGCGGTGCCGAGAACAACCACAGTCTTGTTGTCGCGCTGGCTGGACGCCTGGATATCGGTCTCGAGACCGTACACCCAGTTGGCAGCCTGCCAATTGTAGCCGATCTGACCACCACCATTGATGCCATCCGGGTTCAGGCTGAACTGTTCCGGAATGAAGCCCGGTGCGCCGAGGGTGGTCGAGTTGCGGCCGGTACCGGAACCGACGTTGCCGCCGAGATACCAGCCGGTCCAGTTGGCCGCGGCCACCGGGGTGTAAACGCTATTGCCGCCGATGCGGTAGTTCAGACCGACACGGAAGAGGTTTTCACGCAGTTCGTTGTTGGTGAACTGGCCAGCGAACGGCGCACCGAAGGCGTTCGTCTTGTTGCCGAGGTTCAGATAGAGATATTCGATCTTGCCGGTCCAGTTGCCGCCGAGCGCTGCTTCGACGCCGCTGCCGATGGTCCAGCCCGTTGCAGTGCGGTTCTCCGAGAACGCCGTCACGCCGCCTTCGGTGATCGTGCTCTTGATGTTGCCGTAAGCAAAACCGCCGGTGAAGTAGCTGAGAACCGGACCGGTCGCGAGGCCGACGCGACCGCGCACGGTGCCGAACCAATCCGACTTCTGACCGTAAGTCACGCCCGGGGACACGCTGGCACCACCGCCCGAGAGGCCTGCGCCCTGGATGTCGGCTTCGAGGCCGTAAACGATCGGGCCGAGCAGCGAGTCGCCCTGCCAGTTGTAGCCGATCTGGCCGCCGCCGAAGCCGCCCTGCGGCGAGATGTACAGCGAGTCGTTGTTGAGGTTGTGGGTGGTGCGGTCGCGGCCGATGCCGACACCGGCGTTCACGCCGATGTAGAAGCCGGTCCAGTTGTAGACCGAGACGAGCGGTGCCTTGTAATAAGGGGCCTTGACGGCCATGTCGGCGGCCTGCGCGCTGACGGCGGTGCCGATGATCGCGGCGCTGGCAAGAAGAATACGTTTCATGGTCGACCCCAATTCAGATTTGAACCGTTAGAATAGGGGAGTCGGGTCATATTGGCTGTATCCGGACGGCCACACTGTCCGACATTGCAACCGCAGGGCTCCGGTCAGAAAAAGCCGGTTAAATAAGCGTTTAGATACCCGTGGCGCAGTGCGTATTTCGTCACGTTTGGGTGCGCCGAGGCCCTGTCGATATCCCAACCCACGGAAAACATGACGCAACCTGCGAGGGATTGCCAACCCTGCCGCGCCCGCAGAGGATGAGGGCAAGCCCGCAAAGCCGCGATCAACGCTGCGGCGGGTCACAAAAACACGCCCGCACAAGCGGGTCTCAGGGAGAAAACACTAGATGCCTTCGCGCCACAGGTCCGTCTTCAGGACCGCAACACTCGCTGCAGTTGTCTCCATACTGGCCCATTCGGCCTTTGCGGCGGACAAGAAATACGATCCGGGCGCCAGCGATACCGAGATCAAGCTCGGCCAGACCATCCCCTATAGCGGCGCCGGTTCCCTGTACGGCGTGATTGGTCGCACCCAGGCCGCCTATTTCCAGATGCTGAACGAAAAGGGCGGCATCAACGGCCGCAAGATCAATTTCATGTCGCTGGACGATGCCTACAGTGCACCGAAGGCCGTTGAGGCCACCCGCCGGCTGGCGGAACAGGACGAGGTGCTGGCGCTGTTCGGCTCGCTGGGCACCGCGCCGCAATCGGCGGTGCAGAAGTTTCTCAACAGCAAGAAGATCCCGCAGCTCCTGCTGAACACCGGCGCATCGCGCTGGAACAACCCGAAAGAGTTCAAGTGGACCACGCCGGGCCTGCCGATCTATTCGACCGAGGGGCGGATCATCGCGCGCTACCTGATGCAGGCCAGGCCGAATGCCAAGGTCGCGATCCTTTACCAGAACGACGAGTTCGGAAAGGACTTCATGAATTCGTTCAAGGAGATTCTGGCCGAAGCGGGCGGCTCCGCGAAGGTGATCGCCGAGGCGTCCTATGACCTCACCGATCCGACCATCGATTCCCAGCTGATCAATCTCGCCAAATCCGGTGCGGATACGTTCTTCAATATCTCCACCGGCAAGGCGACGTCGCAATCGATCCGTAAGGTCGCGGAGCTCGGCTGGAAGCCGCTGCACCTCCTGGTGTCGACCTCGAGCGGCCGCTCGATCATCAACGCCGCCGGCGCCGAGAATGCCAAGGGCATCGTGGCGATGACCTACACCAAGGAAGTCGGCAGTGAGAAGTGGAAGGACGATCCGGACGTGATCGCCTTCCAGGAGCTGCGCAAGAAGTATCTGCCGAATGTCGACCCCGACAACACCATCGCATTCCAGGGCTATTCGCAGGGCGTAACCATGGCGGAGATCCTGCGCCGCTGCGGCGACGATCTCACCCGCGAGAACGTGCTCAAGCACGCCACCAATCTGGAAGGCTATCGCGCGCCGGTGTTCCTGCCGGGGATCACCTATGGCTTCACGCCGACCGACTACACCACCATCAAGGCGCTCTATGTCGGCACCTTCAACGGCACCGATTGGGATTTGTCGGACAAACCCGTCAGCCAGTAAGCGCGTATTCTAGAAGTAACGACCATCCCCGGTGATAGGCCGGGGATGGAGACGACCAATCGGACTCGCAAAGAGCCGGATCAAAAATCATCAGGGAGAAAACGCTATGAACAAGGGACTATTTGCGTCTGCGGCGCGGGTCGCCGTCGTCGTGTTGCCACTGACTGTGACGGCCGCTGTCGCCGCCGACAAGAAATATGATCCGGGCGCCAGCGACACTGAAATCAAGATTGGACAAACCATTCCGCATAGCGGACCCGGCTCGCTGTATGGCGTGCTCGGCCGCGTCGGCGAAGCCTATTTCCAGAGCTTGAACGAGAAGGGCGGCATCAACGGCCGCAAGATCAAGTTCCTCACGATGGACGACTCCTACAGCGCACCGAAGGCTGTCGAGGCGACGCGTCGCCTCGTCGAGCAAGATGAAGTGCTCGCACTCTATGGCTCGCTCGGCACAGCGCCGCAGACCGCCGTGCACAAATATCTCAATTCCAAGGGCGTGCCGCAGCTGCTGCTCAACACCGGCGCGTCGAAGTGGAACGATCCGAAGAACAACAAATGGACCATGGCCGGCCTGCCGCTCTATCCGACCGAGGCGCGTATTCTCGCCAAGTACGTCGTCAGCATGAATCCGAATGCGAAAGTCGGCATCCTCTATCAGAACGATGATTTCGGCCGGGATTTCCTGGGGCCGTTCAAGGATGAACTCGCGAAAGCCGGCGGCACCGCGAAGGTGATCGCCGAGGTGACCTATGATCTCACCGATCCCACGATCGACTCGCAGCTGATCAATCTCGCCAAATCCGGTGCCGATGTTTTCTATAACATCACCACCGGCAAGGCGACGTCGCAGTCGATTCGCAAGGTGGTCGAACTCGGCTGGAAACCGCTGCAGTTGTTGTCGGCGGGCTCCACCGGCCGATCGATCCTGGAAGCGGCTGGATTGGAAAATGCCAAGGGCATCGTCTCGATTGCTTATGGCAAGGATATCGGCTCGCCGCTTTACGCCAAGGATCCGGATATCGTCGCGTTCGAAGCGCTACGCGCGAAATATCTGCCCACGGTGTCTGCCGATAATTCGATCGCCTTCTTCGGTTACGGCCAGGCCGTGTCCATGGCCGAAATCCTGCGCCGCTGCGGCGACGAGCTCACCCATGAGAACGTGCTGAAACAGGCCATCGGCCTGAACGGCTTCCGCGCTCCGCAAATGCTGCCGGGGGTGAGTTACAGCTATACCAATGACGCCTATGTTCCGATGGCGACGCTCTATACCCAGAGGTTCGACGGCAAGGACTGGATCATCTCCGACAAGTCGGTGACGCAATAAGACCACAGGTCTCTCCACGTCATTGCGAGTCCCGGCGAAATTGGCGCAGCCAATTTCGTTCGGGCGAAGCAATCCAGTCTTCCCTTGCTGTTTTCTGGATTGCTTCGTCGCAAGGGCTTAGGGGAAAGTTGCACGGCAACTTTCCTTGCCCTCGCAATGACGGCTGAGAGTGCCTAGTTCTAATGCGTGCCGCCCCGTAAATCCGTCGCCAAACCCGACCTGTTGCCCGATCATTTCCTGCGCTGGTTCGCCACGCGCGGCTGGTCGCCGCGTGCGCATCAGCTGGCGCTGCTCGAAAAGGCGCGCGACGATCGCTCGGCGCTGCTGATCGCACCGACCGGCGCGGGCAAGACACTGGCTGGGTTTCTTCCGACGCTGGTGGAATTGAGCAGAAGCATGAGCGACGCGCGGTCTGCTCCCTCCCCCCTTGCGGGGGAGGGCCGGGGAGGGGGGTCCACAAGCGAGGTCGGAGTTCGTGGCACCCCCACCCCCGACCCCTCCCCGCAAGGGGGAGGGGAGCAGAAGGCACAGCGCGCGATTACACTCGTTTCCACCGGCCGCACCGTTCAGCGCACCGGTGGCCTGCACACGCTCTACATTTCTCCACTCAAAGCCCTCGCCGTCGACATCGCGCGTAATCTGGAAACACCGATCGCGGAGATGCAGCTGCCGATCAAGGTCGAGACCCGCACCGGCGACACGCCGGTGTCGCGCCGGGCGCGGCAGCGGCGCTATCCGCCGGATATTCTGCTAACCACGCCGGAACAGCTGGCCTTGCTGTTGTCGTCCGACGACGCGCCGTTTCTGTTCTCGTCACTCAAGCGCATCGTGCTCGACGAGTTGCATGCGCTGGTGACGTCGAAGCGTGGTGATCTGCTGTCGCTCGGCCTTGCGCGGCTGTGGAAACTTGCGCCCGACATGCGGGCCATCGGCCTGTCGGCGACGGTCGCCGAGCCTGAATCGCTGGCACGCTTTCTGGTGCCGCAGGCCGTTGGTGAAAGCGTCTCTGCCGATATCGTCATCGCCGGTGGGGCCGCCGAGCCGGTGGTCGAGATGCTCGACACCAAGGAACGTCTGCCCTGGGCCGGGCATTCGGCGCGCCACGCGCTCGGCGAGATCTACGATCTCATCAAGGCCAACAAGACGACGCTGGTCTTCGTCAACACCCGCAGCCAGGCCGAGATGCTGTTCCAGGATCTCTGGCGCATGAATGACGACGGTCTTGCTATAGCGCTGCATCACGGCTCCCTCGACGTCGCGCAACGCCGCAAGGTCGAGGACGCGATGTCGGTCGGCAAACTACGAGGTGTGGTCTGTACCTCGTCGCTCGATCTCGGCGTCGATTGGGGCGATGTCGATCTCGTCGTCAATGTCGGCGCGCCGAAGGGCGCCTCGCGGCTGATGCAGCGGATCGGCCGCGCCAATCACCGCATCGATGAAGCTTCGCGCGCCGTGCTGGTGCCGGCCAATCGTTTTGAGGTGCTGGAATGTCGCGTCGCCATCGATGCTGTTGCCGAGAATGCACAGGACACGCCGCCGCTGCGGACTGGCTCGCTCGATGTACTGGCGCAGCACGTGCTCGGCTGTGGCTGCGGGGCACCGTTTCGCGCGGACGATCTCTATGACGAAGTGCGCTCGGCGGCGCCTTATGCCGAACTGTCGCGTATCGATTTCGACGATACCGTGGAGTTCGTGGCGTCCGGCGGCTATGCGCTGAAAATCTACGAGCGCTTCGCCCGCATCAAGCAGGACGCCTCCGGGAGATGGCGCGTCACCAATCCCAAGGTGCGCCAGATGTATCGCATGAATGTCGGCACCATCGTCGAGGATACGATGCTGAAGGTGCGGCTGGTGCGCGGAGGCAGCGGAAAAGGCAAAAAGGGTGTCACTGGTGCGTTGGCGCGTGGGGGACGCATGCTCGGCCAGATCGAGGAGTATTTCATCGAAGGCCTGGTCGTCGGCGATACCTTTGTCTTTGGCGGGGAAGTCGTGCGCTATGAATCCCTGGTCGAGGATCAGGTCTATGTGTCGCGCGCTAATGACAAGGACGCGAAAGTGCCGTCCTATATGGGCGGCAAGTTTCCGCTCTCGACCTATCTCGCCGAACGCGTGCGCAAGCTGCTGGATGATAAACGCGCCTGGAAAGGCCTGCCCGACCAGGTGCGCGAATGGTTGTCGCTGCAGGCCCATGTCTCGCATGTGCCCGGCACGCGCGAATTGATGGTCGAGACGTTTCCGCGCGCCGACAAACATTACCTCGTCTGCTATCCGTTCGAGGGCCGCCTCGCGCATCAGACATTGGGCATGCTGCTGACGCGCCGTCTTGAACGCGCCCGCGCACGGCCGCTCGGCTTCGTCGCCAATGAATATGCGCTGGCGATATGGGGCCTTGGCGACACGTCGCATATGATCCGCCAAGGAAGGCTCGATCTCGCCGCTCTGTTCGATCCCGATATGCTCGGCGACGATCTCGAAGCCTGGCTCGCGGAATCGGCGTTGATGAAGCGGACGTTCCGCACCTGCGCGGTGATCTCGGGGCTGATCCATACGCGCTTCACCGGCGAGGAGAAGTCGCGCCGTCAGGTGCTGTTCTCCACGGACCTGATCTACGACGTGCTGCGCAAGCATCAGCCCGATCATGTGCTGTTGCGCGCCGCGCGGGCCGACGCCGCGACGGGATTGCTGGACATTCGGCGATTGAGCGACATGCTGACGCGCATCCAGGGCCGTATCGTTCACCGGGAACTCGACCGCGTGTCGCCGCTTGCGGTGCCGGTGATGCTGGAAATCGGCCGTGAAGCCGTATACGGCGAAGCTTCGGACGAGCTCCTGGCGGAAGCTGCCGAGGAACTCGTGAGGGAAGCCGCGGGATTCGAAGAGACGGGATCGTAGGACGGGTTTTGCGAATCTCGCATCCGTTCTAAAAGACATCATGCGCGTTGAGACCCATACAATCGACATGAGCACCGTCAGCATCGCCGGCGTCACGCTGGCTGCGGATCTGTCGGGTGCTTTGTATTGGGAAGAGCAGAAACTTCTCGTGGTGTCCGATCTGCATCTCGAAAAGGGATCCAGCTATGCCAATCGCGGCGTGCTGCTCCCGCCCTACGATACGATCGCGACACTCGGCCGCCTTGGTGCGGTGATCGCGCGTCACGATCCGCGCACGGTGATCGCGCTCGGCGACAGTTTCCACGATCGCGATGCCCATGAGAGGTTGTCACGGGCCAATCGCGACCTGCTGACCGCATTGCAGATGCGCCGTGACTGGATCTGGATCTCAGGCAATCACGATCCTGCATTGCCGCCGGATCTCGGCGGCACCGTCGCTGAAGAAGTCGCCATCGGCCCGATCACCTTCCGTCATGAGCCGACTGGTGCTGCCGGAGAGATTGCCGGTCACCTGCATCCAAAGGCGCGCGTCAGCACGCGCGGTCGCGCGGTCGAACGGCGTTGCTTTGCGAGCGACGGCACCCGCGCGGTGATGCCGGCCTTCGGCGCCTATACCGGCGGGCTCAACATCCGCGATGCGGCATTTGCGCGAATCTTCCAGACTCTCGGCTTCGTCGCTCACGTGCTCGGCGACCGGCGCATGCACGCCATCGCCGCATCGCGCTGCTGTTAGCGAACACGCGATGCGTGTCGATGCAGTCGCCTAGCCGTCTGTGTCGAGGTGAACGGGTGTGATCTCCGAGATGGTGGACTCCTTCGCCGGGCGATCATTGACGAGATGGTCAATGAGATCCTCCGTCGTCGAGCGACGGGTCAGCATCAGGCACGTCGCATCGTCGGCGCGTGTTGCGTGCCAAACGCCGGCGCGCATGCAGATTCCGACGCCGGGAGACAAGCGATACGCTCGGAGGGTCGACAAATCCGGCCGCTGGTTTACGTCACTCAAGCAAAGGACCTGAACGATCTCTTTCGTGAGAGGCACGACGGCCTGCTGGGTCATGTGATGGACCTCGAGCTTTGAGACAAGCGGATTGTTGTCACGGTATTCCACCCACAAGACCTCGGTGTCGCCTCCCGTGCCGGGATCAAAGAAGTGTTCGTGCTAGAAATCGCTCGCCGGGCTTCGAAAACCGACCGCGTCTTTTTTGAGCGGATCGGTTTTGCCGAGCACCCATCCGAAGGGCTCGAACGAAGTGGGACTCAGAGCCTCGACAGTAACAGCGTTGGATGCCGGCATGGAGGGCTCCTTAGGCTCGTGTCTGAAGCATGGCTTCCATGGCCTTGCAAACCGACGAGTATTTAAAAGAAAGAGCGGCCTTACGCCGCCTTCGCCTGCACCGTATCGCAGAACTCGGCGAGGTGGTCGGCAAGCCGCAGCGTTGCCGGGCTCGCATCGGGGGCGGCCATCAGCGTCACTTCAGTCTGGTCGATCGGCGCGAAGCCTTCTTTCGCCGTCAAGATGCGATGGTCGGCCTGGATAGCCATGTCGGACAGGATACTGAGGCCAAGTCCGGCGGCGACCGCGGCCTGGATCCCGGCGAGGCCGGAGCTCGTATAGGCCATGTGCCAACTGCGGCCTGCCGCCTCGATGGCATGGATCGCGCGGGTCCGGTAAAGGCAGCCGGCGGGAAAGCCAATCAACGGGACCGACCGGATGGCGGGGTCGATCGGATGCGCCTTGCTCGTGACCCAATGGATCCGCTCGGGCCACACTGCGATGCCACCTTTCTCGCCAGCGGCGCGCTTGAACAGTGCCAGGTCGAGTTCGCCGCGTTCGAGATCGCGGCGCAAATACGTGCTCTGGTCGGCGCGCACGTCGAGCCGCAAGCCGGGCCGCGACCGCGAAAAATTCGCCAGTAATTCGGTCAGACGATAGGCCGCGAAATCCTCGGGGATGCCGAGCCTGACAGCGCCTTCATTGGTCGGCCGCGCCAGTACGTCGCGGGCTTCCTCTGCCAGCGCCAGCAGCCGGCGCGCATAGGACAACAGCCGCTCGCCGGCTTCGGTCGGCGTCACGTCCTTGCCGCTGCGGTTCAGCAGCGGCTGGCCGATATCCTCTTCCAGCCGCTTGATCTGCTGGCTGACGGTGGATTGGGTGCGGTGAACGCGCTCGCCGGCGCGGGTAAAGCCGCGAGCATCGACCACCGAGACGAAGCTGCGCAGGAGTTCGAGATCCAGCATCGGCCGTCCATTCGTTTTTCAACTGATAACAAGTATATCATTTAATTTCCAAATGGGAAGGCGGGCGCATAGACCAGCGGAAAAGGAGATTTCCGATGTCCCTCGCGCCGTCAGTCGCGGTTCCCCGTGCCGCCTTCAATCCGCTGCCGATCTATATCGGCATCTTCTGTCTGCTTTGGAGTTTCTCCTTTGTCGCTGGGAAGATCGCTGTCACCGATTGCCCGCCACTCATTTTGCTCGCCGCGCGGTTCTCGCTCGCTGGTGTTCTGATCCTTGGCATTTCCGCCCTGCGCCGCGGTGCCTGGTCGCTGTCCTGGCGCGATGTCGCGGCTTACGCCGTCATCGGCCTGGCCAATAACGCGCTGTATCTCGGCCTCGGCTATACCGGCCTGCAAACCATCTCCGCCGGTCTCGGCGGTCTGGTCGTCAGCGCAAACCCGGTGTTTACGGCTGTGTTCGCAGCGCTGTTGCTGAAGGAGCCGCTCACCGGACGCAAGGTCGCCGGGCTCTTGCTTGGCATCGCCGGCGTCGCCTCGATCGTCTGGCACCGCATATCGGTGGGCACCGACAGCGCGCACGGCATTGTATTCACGCTGGCATCGCTCGCGTCCATCGTGACCGGGACGATCCTGTTCAAGCTGCTGGCTCCGAAGGGCAGCCTGTGGCTCGGCAATGGCGTGCAGAATCTGGTGGCCGGCGTGGTGCTGATCCCGGTGGCGCTCACGTTTTCCGATATTGGCGCGATCGTGCCGAGTGCGCGATTGATCGGTTCGTTTGCATTCCTGACATTGGGCGGTTCTATCCTCGGTTATCTGCTGTGGTTCCACCTCCTGAAGACCTGCGGCGCCACCGCTGCCAGCGCCTATCACTTCCTGATGCCGCCCCTCGGCATGCTGTTCGCCTGGATAGTGCTCGGCGAGCATGTCGAAAGTCGTGATCTCCTGGGGATCGTCCCGGTCGCCCTCGGTATCTATCTCGTCACCAGACCGGCCGCTTCACCAGCACCCCTGCGACAGGAGTAGCTCATGTCTCTCACCATCACTCTGATTGGCGGACCCACCGCGCTGATTGAATTCGACGGCTTCCGGCTGCTCACCGATCCGACTTTCGATCATCCGGGCGCTTACAAGCTGCCGCATGTCACGCTGGAAAAACTCGTCGGTCCCGCGATCTCCGCCGCGCAAGTCGGCGCGGTTGACGCGGTGCTGCTCAGTCACGATCAGCACTCCGACAACCTTGATAATTCCGGGCGCGATTTCCTGCGCCACGCGCCGCGCGTGCTGACAACCATTGCGGGCGCCAGGCGCCTCGGTGGGGATGTCAAAGGTCTCGCGCCATGGGACAGCACCGAGCTTACAGGCAAGGATGGTCGATCGCTGACGATCACCGCGACGCCCGCGCGTCATGGCCCGGCCGGAATCGAGCCGCTGTCAGGCGATGTCATCGGATTCGTGCTGAGCTCGAATGCGCCGGGGAGCAGGCCGATCTACATTACAGGCGACACTGTCTGGTTCGATGGCGTCGCCGAGGTCGCGCGGCGTTTTCCAGCCGGCGTGGTGTTGCCCTTTGCCGGCGCGGCGCAAACCCGCGGGCCATTCCACCTCACCATGGACACCAACGACACGATCGAGACGGCGCGCGCGTTTCCCGATGCGACGATTGTGCCGGTCCACACCGATGGATGGGCGCATTTCAAACAGACCGCCGGCGACCTGCGCGCATCCTTCGATACGCTCGGCTTCGGTGCCCGTCTGCGTATCCTCGAGCCGGGTGTGCGGACCTTCATCTAGCCCATTGCCAGTTCCTGACTCGGAACGTTAGCTGCGACGGCACGTTGCCGAGCGGTGAGATGGCAGGGATCAGATGTCGGACCAGTCCAGCGAGAAGCCTGATGATCAGGAGGCAGAGGCTACTGGTCCGAAAGGCTTTCTGAAACGGCTTGGCCCTGGTCTGATCACCGGCGCCTCCGACGACGATCCTTCCGGCATCGGCACCTATAGCCAAGCCGGGGCACAACTTGGTTACGGCATCGGCTGGACCATGCTGCTGACCTTTCCGCTGATGGTCGCGATTCAGGAAATTTCCGGACGCGTTGGCCGCGTCACAGGCCGTGGCATTTCAGGCAATGTCTGCCGGCATTATCCGGAATCGCTGCTTCATCTCATCGTGTCGCTGCTCTTCATCACCAACACCGTCAACATCGCAGCCGATCTCGGCGCCATGGCCGACGCCACCAAGCTGCTCGTTGGAGGTCACGGCATCGTCTATGTCGTTCTGTTCGGCGTGCTCTCGGTGGGCGCGCAAATCTTCTTCGACTACAAGCGCTATGTTTCTGTGCTGAAGTGGCTGACGCTCTGCCTGTTCTCCTATGTCGCCGCGCTTGCGGTGGTGAAGGTCGACTGGAGCGCGGCTCTCACAGGCATCCTGCTGCCACAAATCACCTGGAGCGGCTCGTATCTCACCACCATAGTCGCCATTCTCGGGACGACGATTTCGCCATATCTGTTCTTCTGGCAGGCCTCGCAGGAGGCGGAGGACGAACGTATCGATCCCGCCAAGGCTCCGTTGCTCGAGAGGCCGATTGGTGCGGCGATGGAGTTTTCGCGCATTCGCGCCGACACGATCGTCGGCATGGCATTTTCGAACCTGATCGCGGTGTCGATCATCATCACGGCTGCGGCTACGCTCAATGCCTCCGGCAAGACGGATATCGAGAGTTCGGCGCAGGCGGCTGAAGCCTTGCGTCCGATCGCCGGAGTATTCGCGGAGTGGATCTTTGCGCTCGGCATTGTCGGCACGGGTCTGTTGGCGATTCCGGTGCTTGCGGGCTCGACTGCCTATGCCGTGGGCGAGGGCCAGCGTTGGCTGGTCGGTCTTGATCGTAAACCGCGCGAGGCTGTGGCGTTCTACTCGGTGCTGGCTCTGTCCGCCGTGATCGGGATCGCGCTGAATTTCACCTCGATCAACCCGATCTCGGCGCTGTACTGGAGCGCCGTCATCAACGGCGTTCTGGCAGTGCCGGTGATGGTGCTGCTGATGGTGATGTCACGCCGCAAGGATGTGATGGGTGATTTTGTGATCAAGGGGCCGTTGCACTGGCTCGGTTGGTTGTCGACTGCAGCAATGGCCATCAGTGTGGTGGCGATGGTCGCCGGAATCTTTCTTTAATCCCGCCTGAACACAATCGACGCGGCCCAGCCGGACATCAGTGCCATCGCGGCGGTGAGCAGCCCGTAGATGAAACCGTGATTGCGCGCGGCATTGGCGACGAACTGCTCGAAGCCGACCTTGACGATGTCGAAGGCCGTCTCCGCTTTCGAGATCAGCGCACCGTCGGCGAACAGTTTGATCTCGACATCGTAGGTTCCGATGGGGACTTCGGCGGGCAGGGGAATACTGGTTCGGAACAGCGTCGGTGTCAGGAATGTCACCGCTGAGGTCTCCTCACGATACAGTCCGTGTTCCTTGCGCAGTCGCACAAAGGCGCTCCGGAACGGGTCAGTGGCGACAACGTCGGCATAGTCGGTGCCGACGCGCTGAGTCAGCAGGACGTTGTTGATTCCGAGCTGCTGGCGGCGCTGTACGTCGGCAGGCGCGATGGCGTCCATAGGACGGTTGGAAAACACAGCGAGATAGGACGGCACCTGCAGAAACTGGCGCGAATCCGTGTTGATCCAGATGCCGAAGCGACGTTCCTTGCGCCGGGTCATGAGGTCGGTGCGCGGCCCGTTGACGGTGACGACGAGATTGTAGTTGTTGCGGCCGGGCGGTGTCTTGTCGTCTTTCTCGACAGCGCCGAACAGCACCAGTTCCTCGCCGGCATAATTCGGCGTCACGGTCACACGATGGTTCGACACCGAGACAATCAGTTGTTCGGCGCGGGCCGGAGCGAGCATTCCGATGCCGAGTGCGGCGATGATCGGGAGCGCGCGTATCATGGAGCGACGCCTCCGGTCTCGCGGATCGTGAACAGATCTGCGGGGCGAACGACCAGTTCCACGGCGAAGCGGACGCCGACCGCCAGGATCAGCAGGCCCAGCAGCAGGCGCAAATGCTCGCCGCGAATCTTTTGCCCGGCGCGGGCGCCGAATTGTGCGCCGGTGACGCCGCCGACCATCAGGATGAGGGCCAGCACCGCATCGACCAGATGATTGGTGACGGCGTGCAGCAATGTCGCGATCATCATGGTGACCAGCGTCAGCACCATGGATGTGCCGATGACCGTCGAAGTTGGAATACGCAGCCAGTAGATCAGGATCGGGATCAGGATAAAGCTGCCGCCGATGCCCATCACGGCGCCGATGAAGCCGATCAGGAGGCCGACGGCGATCACCGGGATCACCGAGAGATAGATCTTGGAGCGCTTGAACCGCATTTTGAGCGGCAGGCCGTGAACCCAGCTATGGCTGCCGGACCGGCGCAAGTTCACGGGATCACCGCGCCGTATGCGCAGCAGCGCGCGCAGGCCCTCCCAGAACATCAAGCTGCCGACGGCGGTGAGCAGGATCACATAGGACAGCGAGATGGTGAGGTCGAGCTGGCCGAGATTGCGCAGCTGCGTGAAGGCCCACACCCCGAGCGCCGTGCCGACCACACCGCCGGTCAGAAGCACACTCGCAAGCGCGGGATCGATGGCGCGGCGCCGCCAATAGGACAACGCACCGGAGAAAGACGAGGCTGCAATGTGGCTTGCCACCGAGGCGACCGAGACTGCAGGTGCGATGCCGACGAAAATCAGCAGCGGTGTCATCAGGAATCCGCCGCCGATCCCGAACATGCCGGAGACGAAGCCGACTGCAGCGCCCATCGCCAGGATGAGCAACACATTGATCGGAATGTCGGCGATCGGGAGATACAGCTGCACGCGCGTTCGCTTCGGAATTCTGGCCCTGAGTTGGGCCGAAACCGCTCATGGCGTGGTTCTGGAGGCGGCGCGGATTGCGAGCCGCGTCCTCGTCTTAGACGATATCGTCCGTTGATGGGATTAAAGAATTCGGTAAAGGCGCGGTTTTCCGCCTCTACCGATGATGCACCTTTCAAGGTGGTAAATTTTGTTGGGCCAGGCGCAGGCCCGGGGGTATCACGACTTCCTGGCCGGATCGGTGACGAGGTTCATGGCGGCGGCCTCGCTGGTGCCGAGCCAGCGGATTTTCTCGGTGGCTGACATGGCTTCCACGACCGACGAGGCCACGCCCATCTTGGTCATGTAGCTGAGCACATAGCCCATGGTGCGCTGCGCGGACGCAACAGGATCTGCCCCCGGCTTGGGCGACACGAAGCGGTGAACGCCCAGCCGCGAGCCTTCCACGCCGATGCGGGCCTTGCCGCCGGCATAGGTCATCACGCAGGCGCTGGCGCAGTAGGACGGTTTGATGCGGCCCGCCGAATCCACCGTGCCCACCGCCGTAGTCAGCCCGCGCGCACGGATGATCTCGCCCATGATGATGGCCTGGCCGACATTTCCACCCGGAGACGACAGCAGCACGGTATCGCCGGGCGCGAGTTTGGCTTCATCGAGCTTTTCGCGAAACCAGCTCGCAGTGGCCGGGCCGATTTCACCCGTGATCGCCAGCGCCGGACGGCCACGGCCCGAATTGCCCGGATCAAGACTTGCGACCTCCGAAGACGCCATGCTCGGCGAGATATAGAGGTCTTTCCAATAGGCCCAGGCCTCCGGTTTGGAGAGCTCCTGATAGGCCTGCGTGCCGATGCCGCCGAATATCACGACCGCGAATGCGACCGAGGGCCAGTTGAACCATTTGCTGCGCGGTGCCTCGGGCGGCGGGGGCTGCGATGGGGCAGGCGGCTCGGCGGGACGTGCGGCCCAGGGGTTGACCGTAGGGATCCCTGATGGGCGTTCCGCGTCCCCCGATGTGTCGTCGTTCCGAAAAGACAAATCCATTTCCTCGTGGTTCAGTCCGGCTCGGCGCGCACTTCACCGTGTCGAGTCTGCTGAAGGTTTGTTGAGGAAATAAGACCGCCGGTTCGATCCGGCGGTCCAGAAATCTGGCCTAGGGCCAATCGACATTGAGGATTCCCAAGAGGTCTAATCGCTGATTCATAGGGTTCCGTGATTTGGACGGAGCATGTGATGGCGACGAAGCGCTACGAATTGAACGAGGCGCAGTGGTTGAAGAT
>NZ_LVYV01000053.1 GCF_001618955.1 Tardiphaga robiniae | reverse complement strand
CCATGGCAACGCGCAAGCAACCGAAAAAACACCGTATGCGGAACGTCGGGCAATCGCTCGGCGCCTCCGAAAGTCCTGATGCATTATCCTTGCGGAAGACCGCATTCGCATCAGGCCCAAGGGTGCAACGGGCACCTGGCGTTCCGCACGCCCTCTCACAAGGGGGAGGGAATGCAGCAGACGACGGCGCCCCCGCGCCGCAAACAATGGGGGCGATGACGCATGTCTGAAGAGCAGTGGCTGTTTGAAATTCGAAGACGCTGAGACGCGCAGGCGGTCGTGGAATCCCTCCCGCCTAGCGAAGCTTCGCTTCGCGCGGGGGAGGGATAAGAGACGCGCCGCTAATCCTGCAGATCGTTCACCTTGCTTACCCAGATCCGCACGTCAGTGAGCACCTGCGGCAACACATCCTTGACCTCCTGCACGGTCATGCCGGCCTTGATGCGGGGATCGTAGAGGATGTTGAGGATGTACTGGTCGTAGACGTCGAAGAAGCCCATCTGGACGTTGTCGTTGAACATCGTCCACGGCACCGTACTGGTATCGTTGATCGGGCCCAGCGACTGCAGCAATTCCTCATAGGCGCAGTCGAGAAAGACGAAGTCGCCATTGTCGACGGTGAGGATCACGTCGGAGCGTTCGATCTCGAAGGCCTCGTTCTTGCGGAAGCCGGACAGGCATTGCGGGTCGAGGGAGTCGCGGATCTCGTTGGCCCGGTCGGTCCCGTAGAAGGTCGAGATGGTGCGATAGAGATCGCGGTCGCGCACCAGCTTCACCAGCACATTGGCGTCGTCGCGGTTGTCCGCCATGGCGATGTTGAGATGCTGCACCCGGCGCGCGATGTCGGTCACAACCTTGGCGATTTGAGCCTTGCGGTCGGCACGGCCCTCGGCGAAGACCCGCACCGGAAGCTCATATTTGCGGATGCGGTCGACGCGGCCGGCGAGGTGATATTCGGCGCCAAAGGCGGTCTTGAAAAAACCGTCGATGATCTCGCTGTCGGTGAAGGTCTTCTTCTCGGTGCGCTGGCGCGCCGTAACGGCGGGCGGTTCGCTCGCGCCGGCATAAGACGGCTGCGGCACGAAGGTGGTCAAAGACGCTATCGCCAGCAGCGCGGCAATCGTCCGGACGAGGAATCGATCTGGTGTCGGGGCGGGCATTATTACTCAAGTTCTCGCAATGCGCGTATTTGCGCAAGCGTTCAGTGCCGCCCCCGCGGACTATTCGAAGGCTTCCCGCAGGAAGCCTTCGTTCTCAGGTCAAGCTCAGTTCTTGACGATGACCGTCGCGCCGACCGAGACGCGGTTATAGAGATCGGTGACATCGTCATTGGTCATGCGGAAGCAGCCCGAGGACACGGCCTGCCCGATGGTCTCCGGCTCGTTGGAGCCGTGGATGCGGTACAGCGTCGAGCCGAGATACATGGCGCGGGCGCCGAGCGGGTTGTCGATGCCGCCGGGCATGTGGCGGGGCAAATCGGGCCGGCGGGCGAGCATCTGGGCCGGCGGGGTCCAGCTCGGCCATTCCTTCTTGGCGGTGACGCGGTGGACGCCGCCCCAGCGGAAGCCATCGCGGCCGACGCCGATGCCGTAGCGCAGCGCCTGACCGCCCGGCTGCACCAGATAGAGCCGGCGCTCGGCGGTGTTCACGACGATGGTCCCCGGGGCGTAATTGCTGTGGAAGCCGACGGTCTGGCGCTGGATCGGGCCGGAGCTGTTGCCGCCGCCATTGCCGAAATTGGAGAAGAAGTTGGAGAGCGACGGGCCGTCGTCGACCTCGAAGTCCTGCGCTGGTGGCTGGTTGCGGACGCGTGCATCGGCAGGAAACGCAATTGTGGTGAACGCGGCTGCGGCAAAAAAGAGAGCAAAAAGGCGCTTCATCATGGTCCTCGCCAGAAAAAATTGAGGCCCAAGACAGGCCATAAATCGCCCCGATCCGCAACCCACGGCCGTGTGAGGACAGCCCGGATGGAGCGATAATAACCGGCGTTCAGCCCGCCCCGCGGCCCTCACAACGAAGCCTTGCGTTCCGACCCTTTGACGGGCCCTCCGAACAATGGTTCATCAGCCCCCGAGATCAAGAAACCGAGATACGACCCTGAATCAAACGGAGTGAGACGATGAACGGTGCGGAAAGCCTGGTGCGGACATTGGTGGCGGGCAATGTGGATGTCTGCTTTGCCAATCCGGGAACGTCGGAAATGCATTTCGTTGCGGCGCTCGACCGCGTCGAAGGCATGCGCTGCGTGCTCGGCCTGTTCGAAGGCGTCGTCACCGGCGCGGCGGATGGCTACTTCCGCATGAAGGGCACCCCGGCCTCGACGCTGCTGCATCTCGGTCCCGGCCTCGCCAATGGCCTCGCCAACCTGCACAACGCCAAGAAGGCCAATTCGGGCATCGTCAACATTGTCGGCCAGCACGCCGTCTATCACATCGAATACAATGCGCCGCTGACCTCGGACATCGAGGGCCTCGCCCGTCCGATGTCGCAGTGGGTGCACACCTCGCCGGATTCCAAGTCGGTGGCCAAGGACGGCGCCGCAGCAATTGCCGCCGCCAAGGATCGCCAGATTGCGACGCTGATCCTGCCCGCTGACACCGCATGGGGCGCAGCCGATGGCGTGGCGCCGGTGCCGGCCGAGAAGCAGAGCGCCGGCTATTCGGCGCAGGCCGTCGAGACCGCCGCCAGGATCATGAAGGACGGTGGCGCCTCGACGCTGCTGCTGATGACCGGCCAGGGGCTGACCGAAAAGGGCGTGGCGCTGGCCGAGCAGATCGCCGGCAAGACCGGCTGCAAGGTGATGGGCCAGACCTACAATCCGCGCATGGCGCGTGGCCGCGGCCGCTTCTCCATCGACCGTATCCCCTATGTGATCGAAGCCGCACTTCCGCTGCTGAAGGACTTCAAGAACATCGTGCTGGTCGAGGCCAACGATCCCGTGGCCTTCTTCGCCTATCCGAACAAGCCGAGCATGCTGAAGCCGGAAGGCTGCGAAGTGCATCGCATAACCGCAGGCGGCGAGAACTCGATCGCTGCGCTCGAAGCGCTGGCCGGCGCGCTCGGTGCCAAGCCGTCGGATGTGAAGCCGCAGAAGCTTACCGAACTGGTGAAGCCGACCGGTGCGCTGAACCACACCACGATTGCGCAGGCGATCGCCTATGCGATCCCGGAAAACGCCATCATGGTCGACGAGTCGCTGACCACCGGCCGCGGCTTCTTCCCGCCGACCGCGGCGGCTGCGCCGCATGACTGGCTGCAGAACATGGGCGGCTCGATCGGCTTCTCGACCCCGGTCGCCACCGGCGCCGCCGTGGCTTGCCCGGACCGCAAGGTGATCTGCATGGTCGGTGACGGCAGCGCGATGTACACGCTGCAGTCGCTGTGGACACAGGCACGCGAAGAACTCGACATCACCACCATCGTGTTCGCCAACCGCAAGTATCAAATCCTGCTCGGCGAATTCGCCGGCGTCGATGCCGGCGAGCCCGGCCAGCGCGCGCTCGATATGCTCAACCTCGATCGCCCGACGCTCGACTGGGTGTCGCTCGCCAAGGGCATGGGCGTCCCCGGCGTTTCGGTGTCGAACGTCGACGACTTCAACAAGGCGCTCGCCAACGCAATCGCCGCGAAGGGTCCGAAGCTGATCGAAGTGGTGATGTGAGCAGCGGCTAAGCCGCGGCTGACAGATACCCCGCTACCAAGCGGGGTGCCTGCCAAATAGAGAAAGGCTCCGGATCACTCCGGAGCCTTTTCAGTACTGTCCCCTGCTGACGAAATGATACCAATGGAAACACGTTCCGATTTTCCGGCACAAATCCACGCAGCGCTTTCTCCGGCAGGGATTGTGCTCTGCAACCTGGGTGCATCGGGAACAATAGTTGTGAACATCGCGTTGCAAAGGGACAGCTACCGCACAGACAAGTTATTTCAGCGCACTCATAAGATCAGATGGCAAAAAATCGTTGGGACGACGAACAGATTGAAATTTTGAAAGGGCTTATCGCGCGTAAAGTATCGCTGGCCAGAGCCGCGGTGATCATGAAACGACCGCAGAGCTCCGTTCAGATCCAGGCACGCCGGCTCGGAGCACCATTCCCCGGTGTTCGAGCGACCAAGGCGCGGCTGAAAGCGCAAATCGATGAAGCCGAGAAGAAAGCGTTGCGGTGAAAAGCGCGATTGAGCTTGTGGTTGCCGCCTATGTCGATACGAACCAGCTAAGTGCGTTGCAAGATCTCAAGGTGCATCGCGAAACGCTGGCGGCGTCCGTCCGCAACAGAATGGACTTCAATTTCGGCGTACTGCTCGGGCAGCTCGACGACGACATCCGCGAAATCGAAGCCGGTATCCGGCGTTTGCGTGCTTCGATGGAAACGCGGCCAGCGGTCGAGTCCTAAGCTGGTGCGCGTCGGTCACGTTGCCAAGTCCTCCGTCTGTTCGCTCCAGCGCAGATAGTCGCGTGGTGAAATTCCCATCGAGCGACGGAACATGGCGCTGAAGGCACTTGGACTATCATAGCCGAGATCGAGCGCCACATTGGTCACCGGTTCGCGCATGGTCAGGCGCGACAGCGCTTCCATCAATCGCACCTGCTGGCGCCATTCGGCGAAGCTCATGCCGGTCTCGCGGCGAAACAGCCGTGTCAGCGTCCGTCGGCCGAGGCCGCCGATCTGCGACCAGGATTCCAGATCCTGATTGTTGCCGGGCTCGCGCAGGATCGCTTCACAGATCCGCGCGAGGCGGCGGTCCTGCGGCATTGGCGCGCGCAATGGCACGGCGGGCATAAGGCCGATTTCCGCGAGCATCAAATTCATGATCTGGCCTTCGCGGCCATCCATGTCGTATTCGGTCGGGAAGGTGACGGCTTCGTTGAGCAGTGCACGGACGAGCGAGGAGACTTCCATCAGCTGGCACGATGTTGGCAGGCCGACCGTCGCGTCGGGTTCGACGTAAAGCGTGCGGAGCTGCACGGTTCCCCAGCATCGGCTTTGATGGACGACGCCGGGCGGGATCCACAGCGCGTGCTGCGGCGATACGGTCCAGCTGCCGGTCTCGGTGATCACCGTCATGACCCCGGTCAGGCCATGCAGAAATTGCGCGCGGCGGTGGCTGTGCCGCACGCCGACGCCGCCCGAGGAGAATTCGGCTGCCATCGCAACTACCGGCCGCTGTGCGGCCTGGAGTGCATCGGCACGGCGGCCGCTGGCCTCGAAGCCGGAAAAACTCACCATGGCCGGCGGCGCGACGCGCTGGCGCGGCGTGGCGCATGAAATTGAAGAGATATGGCCCATACGCGACAAATCCTGACCCTGTGAAGACGGAGATGATGCGCCAACATCGTACCCTGGGATAGAGGTTTTGGGCGCATCGTTCCGGACGTTGCCATTCTCAAAGCAGGCTTCATGCCAATGGCAGAAACAAACGCAGGAATTTGATGACCCGTATTACTCTCATGACTACCCTGTCCAACACCATGGGCTTCCTGGAGGACCATCTGAAGCGGGCGGTTCCCGGCGCGGTTGTCAGCCATTGGCCGGAGCAAGGTGCGCTGGACGGGGAGGTGGTGGTCTGCTGGAAACCACCCGCAGGCGTGATGGCGACCATGCCGAATTTGCGGCTGATCCATTCCATCGCCGCTGGTGTGGATAATGTGTTGTCCGACACGGCGCTGCCGGACCTGCCGCTTTGCCGGATCGTCGATCCGCTGCTGGGCAAGGCGATGGCCGAATATGTGCTGTGGGGCACGCTGTATTTTCATCGCGAGTTCGACCGCGTCTCCGCCAATGCCCGCAATGGTCACTGGCATCGCTACGATCAGGTCGCCGCAGCCGACAAGCGCGTCGGCATTCTGGGGCTCGGGACCCTCGGAATTCAGGCCGCAGGCCTGCTGCGATCGGTCGGATACACTGACGTTCAACCCTCTGTGTCCATCGGGAGAGCTGAATGAATCGACGTGAGTTTGCGAAATTGCTGGGTCTGAGCGCTACGGCGCTGTCGGGCATTCCGCTCGGCATCACCCGCGCCACGGGGCAGACCAGAGGCGGTACGCTCAATACGATCATCCAGCCCGAACCGCCGATCCTGGTCACGGCGATCAATCAGCAACAGCCGACCCTCACCGTAGGCGGCAAACTCTATGAGAGCCTGCTGCGTTACGATTTCGATCTCAAGCCGATTCCCGGTCTCGCCAAGTCCTGGGAGGTTTCGCCGGACGGGCTGACCTACACGTTCAAGCTGTTCCCGAACATTACGTTTCACGACGGCAAGCCGCTGACGTCGGAAGACGTGATCTTCACCATGACCAAGGTGCTGATGGAAACCCATGCGCGCGGTCGCGTGACATTTGCGCGCATCGCAAAGGCTGAAGCGCCCGATCCACTGACGGTGATCTTCACGCTGAAGTCGCCCTTCGCGCCGTTCCTGACGTCGCTGGATTGCACCACGGCGCCGATCCTGCCGAAGCACATCTATGAGGGGACCGACTATCGCAAGAATCCCGCCAACGCGCAGGCAATCGGCTGCGGTCCGTTCAAGCTCAAGGAATGGGTCAAGGGATCGCACATCCATTTTGTCCGACATGAAGGTTACCATCGGCCCGGCGAGCCCTATCTCGACGAAATCATCTACCGCGCGATCCCCGATGGTGCGTCGCGTACCGTGGCGGTCGAGCAGGGCAGGGTGCAGCTGACGCAGTGGGGCGATATCGAATTCTTCGAGGTGCCGCGGCTGTCGAAACTGCCGAATTACGAGGTGTCCACCAAGGGCTACGAGTTCTTCGCGCCGCATCAATGGATCGAACTCAACAACCGCGTCAAGCCAATGGACGACAAGCGTTTTCGTCAGGCCGTGATGCATGCGATCGACCGCAAGACGATGCTGCAGCGAATCTATTTCGGGCTCGGCAAGCTGGCGACCGGCCCAATCTCGTCGAAGACACGGTTCTACGACAAGAACGTCAAGACCTATGACTACTCCGTTGACAAGGCGAAGGCGCTGCTCGACGAGATGGGGCTGAAGCCTGGCCCGGACGGCAAGCGCGTCACGCTGCGCTTTCTGATTTCGCCGGTCAGCGAGGCCAACACACGTGCCGCCGAATTCCTGCGCCAGTCGCTCGGGCGCGTCGGCATCGATCTGCAACTGCAGACCACCGATATCGCCGGCTGGGCGCAAAAGTTCGCCGATTGGGATTACGATATGACCGCCAACCTGGTCTACCAGTTCGGCGATCCCGCGCTCGGTGTGGCACGCACCTACATCTCGTCGAATATCAAGAAGGGCATCCTGTTCTCGAACACCGCCGGCTATTCTAATCCGGAGGTTGATCGCCTGTTCGAAGAAGCAGCTGTGGCGACGTCCGATGACAAGCGGCAGGAGCTCTATAGCCAGGTGCAGAAGATCCTCGTCGAGGATGTTCCCGTGGTCTGGACGTTCGAGCAGGACTATCCGAACTTCATCGACAAGCGGCTGAAGAACGTGTTGTCGACGGCGATCGGGGTGCATGAGACATTCGGGTCGGTGAGCTTCGGGTGACGTTGAACGTTTCAAATATCTTTGTTACAAAGGAATTACGATGAACAGACGTGAATTCGCGAAGCTATTGGGTTTGAGTGCGACTGCGCTTTCGGGAATTCCCCTCGGCGTTACGCGCGCGGTCGGCCAAACCAAGGGCGGCACGCTCAACACGATCATCCAGCCCGAGCCGCCGATCCTGGTGACGGCGCTCAACCAGCAGCAGCCGACGCTGACCCTTGGTGGCAAGATCTATGAGAGCCTGCTGCGCTACGGCTCCGATCTCAAGCCGCTGCCCGGTCTCGCTGAATCCTGGACCGTGTCGCCCGATGGCCTCGTCTATACGTTCAAGCTGTTTCCGGGCATCACCTTCCATGACGGCAAGCCGCTGACCTCGGAAGACGTGGTGTTCTCGGTCACCAAGGTTCTCGTTGAGACCCATGCGCGCGCGCGCGGCACCTTCCTGCGCATCGAAAAGGCCGAGGCGCCCGATCCACTCACCGTCGTATTCACGCTGAAAGCGCCGTTCGCGCCATTCCTCAATTCATTCGATTGCACCACCGCGCCGATCGTGCCGAAGCACGTTTATGACGGCACGGACTTCCGCAAGAACCCTGCCAATGCGCAGGCGATCGGCTCGGGCCCGTTCAAGCTCAAGGAATGGGTCAAGGGCTCGCACGTTCATCTCGTCAAGCACGAGGGCTACTACCGCAAGGGCGAGCCGCATCTCGACGAGATCATCTACCGCGTCATTCCGGACGGCGCGTCGCGCGCTGTCGCGCTCGAACAGGGCAAAGTCCAGTTGACGCAGTGGACCGACGTCGAACTATTCGACGTCGCGCGTCTCTCAAAGCTGCCCAATGTCGAAATGACCACCAAGGGCTACGAGTTCTTTGCACCGCATTTCTGGCTGGAGTTCAATCTTCGCGTCAAGCCGATGGACGACAAGCGTTTTCGCCAGGCCGTCATGTTCGCCGTCGATCGCAAGGCGCTGTTGCAACGTGTGTTCTTCAATCTCGGCAAGGTCGCGACCGGACCGGTTTCGTCGAAGACGCGGTTCTACGAAAAGGACGTCAAGCAATACGACTACTCGCTGGACAAGGCGAAAGCCCTGCTCGACGAGATGGGTCTGAAGCCCGGTGCCGATGGCAAACGTGTCAGCATCAAATTCCTGGTTCCACCTTACGGTGAAATCTGGCAGCGCTCGGCTGAATATTTCAAGCAGTCGCTGGGTCGAGTGGGCATCGATTTACAGCTGGAAAACCTCGATCTTGCCGGCTGGGCCGAACGCACCAGCAACTGGAATTACGAGATGACCTGTAATCTGCTGTACCAGTTCGGCGATCCCGCGCTCGGTGTGTCGCGCAGTTACATTACGGCGAATATCCGCAAAGGTATTCTGTTCTCAAATATCGCGGGCTATTCCAATCCGGAAGTAGACCGGCTATTCGAGGAAGCCGCCGTGGCGACCTCTGATGCAAAACGTCAGGAACTCTACACGGCCGTGCAGAAAATCGTCGTAGAAGAAGTCCCGATCGCATGGATGGTCGAGCAAGACTTCCCCAATTTCATCGATAAGCGGTTGAAGAACGTCATCACCACCGGCATTGGTGTGCATGAGACTTTCGGGGCCGTGACGCTCGGTTGAAGATAGGGTCACTCAAAGTCACTTGATGACTCGGCTGCAGCCAGATGCGCAAGCGTCTGGCTGCAGCCACTGTTAGATGCACTGTTTGAAGGACTAGGTTATGAATAGACGTGAATTCGCAAAGCTGATGGGCGTGAGCGCGGTCGCTCTCTCGGGTATCCCCCTCGGCGTCACTCGTGCCGTTGGCCAGACCAAGGGCGGCACGTTGAACACGATCATTCAACCTGAACCTCCGATTCTCGTCACTGCACTGAACCAGCAACAGCCAACACTGACCCTGGGCGGCAAGATCTATGAAAGCCTGCTGCGCTACAGCCCCGACCTCAAGCCGCTTCCCGGCCTTGCACAGTCGTGGGAAGTGTCGCAGGACGGCCTGACCTATACGTTCAAGCTGTTTCCGGGCATCACCTTCCACGACGGCAAGCCGCTGACGGCGGACGACGTCATCTTCTCGATGACCAAGCTGCTGCCGGAGACCCATGCGCGTGCGCGTGGGATTTACTCGCGTATCGAGAAAGCAGACGCGCCGGATCCGCTCACCGTGGTGTTCAAGCTGAAGTCGACCTTTGCACCGTTCCTGACAGCGCTCGACTGCACCACCGGACCGATCGTGCCCAAGCATATCTATGACGGCACCGAATATCGCAAGAACCCGGCCAATGCGCAGGCGATCGGCTCGGGCCCGTTCAAGCTGAAGGAATGGGTCAAGGGCTCCCATGTGCATCTGGTGCGGCACGAAGGCTATTACCGCAAGGACGAGCCGCATCTCGACGAAATCATCTACCGCATCATTCCCGACTCGGCCTCGCGCGCGGTGGCGCTGGAGCAGGGTAAGATCCAGCTGACGCAGTGGAACGACATTGAAATGTTCGACGTCGCGCGGCTGTCGAAGCTGCCGAATTTCGAGATGACCACCAAGGGCTACGAATATTTCGCCCCGCATCAGTGGCTCGAGCTCAACAATCGCATCAAGCCGATGGACGACAAGCGTTTCCGTCAGGCCATTGCCTATGCGCTCGATCTCAAGTCGATGGCGCAGCGTGTTTACTTCGGTCTGCCCAAGGTCGCGACCGGTCCGGTGTCGTCGGCGACCAGGTTCTACGAGAAGGACGTCAAGCGCTATGACTACTCGCTGGACAAGGCGAAGGCGCTGCTCGACGACATGGGCTTGAAGCCCGGTGCTGGCGGCAAGCGGGTCACGATCAAGTATTTGACCCCGCCTTACGGCGAAATCTATCAGCGCGCTGCCGAATTCATTCGTCAGTCCCTCGGCCGCGTTGGCATCGACCTGCAGATCGAGAACACCGATGTCGGTGGCTGGGCCGAGAAGTTCAGCAACTGGGACTACGAGATGACCGGCAACCTGGTCTATCAGTTCGGCGATCCCGCGCTCGGCGTGTCGCGCACCTACATCTCGTCGAATATCAAGAAGGGCATCCTGTTCTCGAACACGGCAGGCTATTCCAATCCGGAAGTCGACCGTCTGTTCGAAGAGGCTGCAACCTCGACCTCCGAGGCCAAGCGTCAGGAACTCTACAGCCAGGTGCAGAAGATCCTGGTCGAGGACGTGCCGGTGGTCTGGATGTTCGAGCAGGCCTATCCCACCTTCATCGACAAGCGCCTCAAGAACGTGACTACAACAGCGATCGGCGTGCATGAATCGTTCAGCGACGTGAGCTTCGGATGACGGCGGTATCGGTCGATGCAAAAGGCGGCCGTGTTTTCGCGATCGCCCTCGCGCTCGCGGGATGGGTTGTCAAATTCATCGCGGTCGTTCTGGTCATTGCGACCTTCAACTTCATTTTGGTGCACGCCGCACCCGGTGATCCCGCGCAGGTGATCGCCGGCCAGAGCGGTGCTTCTGACGAAAAGCTTCTGGCGCAGCTGCGCGCTGAATACGGGCTCGACAAGCCCTATCCGATTCAGCTCGCCAATTATTTGAAGCGCGTCGTGACGCTGGACCTCGGCTATTCCTATCGCCAGCAGCGGACTGTGGCATCGCTCATTCTCGAGCGTTTGCCGGCGACACTGTTGCTGACAGCGACGGCTTTCAGCCTCGCGCTTCTGTCAGGCATCATTCTCGGCATGCTGGCCGGTGTCCGCGCCGGCAAGTGGTCCGACACGGTGCTGACCGTCGTGTCGTTGCTGCTTTATGCAACGCCGGTGTTTTGGCTTGGCCTGATGCTGGTTTTGCTGTTTTCGGTGCAACTCGATTGGCTGCCGGCGTTTGGCTACGTGACCATCGGTGTGCCGATGACCGCACTGCAGCGCATGGTCGACATCGGTTGGCATTTGATCCTGCCGGCGGTGTCACTCGCGGCCGTCTATCTCGCGATCTACACCCGCCTGATGCGCTCGTCGGTGCTGGACGTAACCCATCAGGATTTCATCAAGACCGCCAAGGCCAAGGGCTTGAAGCAGGGCCGTATCATCATTCGCCACATCCTGCGCAATGCGATGCTGCCGATCGTGACCGTCGCCGGCATGCAGGCCGGTGCGCTGGTTGGCGGTGCGGTGGTGATCGAGACCGTGTTTGCCTGGCCGGGTCTTGGCCGTCTTATCTATGACGCGCTGCTGCAGCGCGACTATCCGGTATTGCTCGGGGTATTCCTGGTGATGTCGGTGATCGTGATCGCGCTCAATCTTCTCACGGATGCGATCTACCGGGTGATCGATCCACGCGTCTCCGTACGCGCAGCATCGTGAACGGGATTTTATGATGTCTACGCTCAAATCGTTTCTCCGCCATCCCACCGGGATGATTGGTCTGTTCGTCCTTCTCGCGGTGGTTCTCCTCGCGGTGTCGGCCCCGTGGTTGTTTCCTGACGATCCCTGGGAGATGGTCGGCGCGCCGTTCCAGCCGCCGTTCAGCGAAGGGCTCTGGCTCGGCTCCGACATGCTTGGCCGTGACGTGGCCGCCGGCATCGCGCATGGCGCCCGTATCTCGTTGATCATCGGCGTCATCTCGACGCTGACCTCCCTGGTCATCGGCGTCACCATCGGCGCAACCGCCGGCTATTTCGGCGGCAAGGTCGATGAGGTGATGATGCGCATCACCGAGCTGTTTCAGACCATTCCGGGCTTCATTCTCGCCATCTTGCTGGTCGCGACCATCGGGCCGAAGATCTCCAACATCATCTTCGCCATCGGCATCGTCAGCTGGCCGCCGCTGGCACGCTTGACGCGTGCGGAGTTCATGCGGCTGCGCGGGCGCGAGTTCGTCCAGGCTGCGGTCTGCCAGGGTCAGCGTCCGCTGACCGTGGTGCTGCGTCGCATCCTGCCCAATGCGATTTCGCCGATTATCGTCACCGGATCGCTCGCCGTTGCCAGCGCCATCCTGATCGAGAGCGCATTGAGCTTTATGGGTCTCGGCGATCCAAATCTGATGTCATGGGGCTTCATGATCGGTGCTGCGCGCACCGTGATCCGTCAGGCATGGTGGATGAGTGTGTTTCCCGGTCTCGCCATCCTGCTCACCGTGCTTGCCATCAATCTCGTGGGTGAAGGTCTCAATGACACGCTAAACCCCCGTATCTCACGCAAGCGATAGTATTCATGACCGACAAAACACTGCTTGCCATCGAGAACGTCTCCATCAGCCTGCCGCCGGGCGCTGATCGTCCTTTCGCAATCGAAGACGTGTCGCTCACCGTCAACCGCAACGAGATCGTGTGTCTGGTCGGTGAGTCCGGCTCCGGCAAGTCGATGACTGCGCATGCGATCCTGCGACTGCTGCCCGACCGAACGGGCGTTGCGCAGGGCAGCATCAGCTTCAACGGCAATGACATCGCCAAGGCGGACGAGCCCACGATGCGCAAGCTGCGCGGCGGCGCCATCTCGATGATTTTCCAGGAGCCGCTCAGTGCGCTCAATCCGTTGGCCCGCGTTGGCCAGCAGATTGCGGAATCGATCATCACGCACACCAAGCCGACGCCGTCCAAGGAGGCGGTGGATGCGCGCGTGCAGGAACTGATCCGGGACGTCGGTCTGCCGGATCCGGTGGCGCTCGCGCGCAGCTTTCCGTTTCAACTCTCGGGTGGCCAGCGCCAGCGGATCATGATCGCGATGGCGATGGCCAACAATCCAGCGCTGCTCCTGGCCGACGAGCCGACCACGGCGCTCGACGTCACCACGCAGAAGCAGATTCTGGCGCTGGTGAAGAAGCTCCAGTCGGAGCGCGGCATGGGCGTGCTGCTGATCACCCACGATTTTGGCGTCGTTGCTGACGTCGCCGATCGTGTCGTTGTGATGCGCAATGGCCGCGTGGTTGAGCAGGGCACCGTCGATGAGGTGCTGCGCAATCCGAAGGACGACTACACTAAGAGTCTTATCGCCGCCGTTCCTGGCGCGCGCTCGCTGACCAAAGCTGATCGCAAGATCACGGGCGAGCCATTGCTGGATGCGGTCGGCCTGAACAAGACCTTCATCACCAAGCAGGGCATGTTTCTGCCGCCGCGTCGGACCGATGCAGTGCAGAACATCTCGCTTGGTCTGAAGGCGCGCGAGACCGTGGCCATCGTCGGCGAGTCCGGTTCGGGCAAGTCCACGCTGGGTCGGTTGATCATGCGGCTGATCGAGCCTGACACGGGCTCGATTCATTTCGATGGCAAGGATCTGCTGTCACAGCGCGGCGAGCGGTTGCGCCAGATGCGCCGCAAGATTCAGATCGTGTTCCAGGATCCCTTCGCGGCTCTCGATCCGCGGCAGAAGGTCGGCGACGCGATTGCCGGCGGCCCGATTGCCTATGGCACGCCCTCCAAGGAAGCCATGGCCGATGCCAAGCGCCTGCTGGCCCGCGTTGGCCTACAGGAGAGCGCAGCCAACCGCTATCCGCACGAATTCTCCGGCGGTCAGCGGCAGCGCATCTGTATCGCGCGTGCGCTGGCCCTGAAGCCTTCGGTGCTGGTCGCAGATGAAGCCGTCTCGGCGCTCGACGTGTCGGTGCAGGCGCAGGTGTTGCAGCTTCTCGCCGAATTGCGCGAGGAGATGAACCTGGCGATGATCTTCATCACCCATGACTTGCGCGTCGCCGCCGAAATCGCCGACCGCATCGTGGTAATGCGGCGCGGCGAGATCGTCGAGCAGGGCGAAACGCAGAAGATCTTCCAGAATCCGAGCGACGCTTATACGCGTGCGCTGCTGGATGCGATCCCCGGCCGCGCGATGTTCGCCGGTCCGGGCGCCAGGCAGGCGGAAGTCGTTTCCGTATAAAATTAAGCCCGCCAGACGCAGGTTACCGCGTCCGGTGGGCTTTCGTTTGTTCGCTCGGATCAGTCGAGCTTGACGTTGGCCTCGGTTACGACCTTGCGCCAACGCGCGACTTCGGCCGACACCATCTTGCCGAAGTCAGCGCCGGCGACATCGGGCACATCGGAGCCGTTGCGCTCCCACGCCTCCTTGATCGCCGGCGTCTGCATTGCCGTCTTCAATTCCTTCGCCATGCGTTCGACAATGTCGGGCGGTGTGCCCTTGGGCGCAAACAGCCCGTACCAGGTGGCGACTTCATAATTCGGCAAACCGGCTTCCGCCGCGGTCGGCAGATCGGGGAAGGCCGCCACGCGCTTCGGGGCGGCAATCGCCAGCGCGCGGAGCTGGCCGGCACGGATCGGTGCGGCCGATGAGCCGAGACCGTCGAACACCACCGGCACGTGGCCGGCGATCAGATCCTGCATGGCGGGCCCCGCGCCGCGATAGGGCACGTGCTGGATCTTGGTCTGGGTCAGGATCTTGAACAGCTCGCCGGCCAGATGATGCGTTGTGCCGGCGCCGGCCGAACCATAGGAGAGCTTGTCCGGATTGGCCTTCGCATAGGCGATGAATTCACCGAGCGTCTTGGCCGAGATCTTGTCGGGATTGACCACGATGACCTGCGGTGGCCGGGCGATCAAAGCGACCGGGATGAAGTCCTTCTCGATGTCGTAGTCGAGGGTGGGATAGAGCGACGGCGCAATCGCGTGATGCGCCGCACCCATGAAGAAAGTGTAGCCGTCCGGTGCGGCCTTGGCCGCTGCCGAGGCGCCGACCGTGCCGCCCGCACCGGCGCGGTTCTCGATGATGACGCGCTTGCCAAGCTGGGTATCGAGCTGCGCCGCCAGTGGCCGCGCAAAGGCATCGGTGCCGCCGCCGGCAGCGAAGGGAACGATGAAGGTGACTTGTTTCTGCGGCCACTGGGCGTACGCGCCGGTCGTGATCGCAGAACAGCTCGCCATGACGGCAAGCAAGGCAACGTGAACGGCTTTGATCCGCACGGAATCCTCCCGATTTTATTGCGTCATTGGGGACGCTTGGTCTTATGTTCTGCGAGATAAGGCGCGGATGCAAGGTATCCGGCGCCGGTACAACTCACACTATAGTCGGTATGGTTACGCCAATGGAACCGGACAAGGCCGACAGTTGAGGCCTTTCGCCGCTGGCCACCCGCGGCTAGGCGCCGGCGGCCATTTTTTCCGCGGCGATCATCTCGATATGCGGAACTGCATCGACGAGCTCGCGGGTATAGGAAGTTTTCGGGCTGTCGAACAACTGATGGCTCTCGCCTTCTTCGACGATGGCGCCGTTGCGCAGCACGATGGTCCGCTGGCACATCATGCGCACGACGTTGAGATCGTGGCTGACGAACAGGAAGGCGAGATTGTCTTCGCGGCGCAAACGGTCGAGGAGCTGCAACACCACGGCCTGAACGGAGACGTCGAGGGCGGCAGTCGGCTCGTCCAGCACCAGAAGCTTCGGCCGGCAGGCAATCGCGCGGGCGATGCCGATACGGGCCTTCTGGCCACCGGAGAGCTGGTGCGGAAAGCGCTCCAGAAGATTGGCGGGCAGGCCGACGCGGTGAGCGCATTCGCCGACGCGCTGGCGCAGCGCCGCTCCATTGCGCATGCCGAGCAGGCGGATCAGCGGATGCGCGATACAATCGAAGGCGTTGAAGCGCGGATTGAGGCTGTCGTTCGGATCCTGGAAAACGATCTGGATCTCGCGGCGCTGCGGCGCACGGTGGAAGTCGCGTGCGGGAATATGGCTGATCGACTGCCCGTTGAAATTGATGGTGCCTTCGGTCTGATCGAGCAAACGGCAGATCATGCGCGAGGTCGTGCTCTTGCCGGAGCCGGATTCGCCGACCAGGCCGACGCTTTCGCCGGGCGCGATGGCCATCGAGAAATTCTCGACGCCAACAGTGCCGTCGTCGAAACGTTTGACGAGATCGAGAACTTCCAGCAGCGGCGGCGTGCCATGCGCCGGCTTTGGCGGCGGAGCGAGGGGGACGGCCGGTACCAGCAGCTTCTCGTCGTCGGTCACGAGATCCTGGACCCGCGAGGTCGCGGTTGGCGACGCTGCGACGAGCCGCTTGGTGTAGGGATGCTGGGGCGACCGGAACAGCGTCAGGGCGTCGGCTTCCTCGACCAGTCTGCCCTGTTCCATCACCACGACGCGGCGGCAATAGCGGGCGGCGAGGCCAAGGTCGTGGGTGATCAGGATCGTCGCCATGCCTCGTTCGGCCGCGATACTGGCGAGGAGATCCATCACCACTTTCTGCGTGGTGACGTCGAGGCCGGTGGTCGGCTCGTCGGCGATCAGCAATGCGGGATTGCTGGAGATCGCCATCGCGATCATCACGCGCTGGCACATGCCACCGGAAAGTTCGTGGGGGTAGGCGTTCATTCGCTTGTCGGGATCGCGGATCTTCACCGCGCGCAGCAGTTCGAGCGACTCTGCGCGGGCTTCCGATGCGGAAATCTTGCGATGCGCCAGAATGGCGTCGGCGATCTGCTGGCCGATGGCGCGGATCGGATTGAGCGCGCCGCGTGGATTCTGGAAGATCATGGCCATCGCCGAGCCGTGCATCTCGCGCAGGCTGGCGCTAGTCATTTTGGTAATATCGCGGTCACGGAAGCTGATGCGGCCGCCGGCGATTTTACCCGACGCGTCCAGTAGACGCGTCATCGCAAAACCGGTGACGGATTTTCCGGAGCCGCTCTCGCCGACGATGCCAAGCGTCTCGCCCTCGGCAAGCGACAGCGAAATTCCGCGCACGGCCTCAACTGGGCCGCGGCGCGTTGAAAAGGTGACCTGAAGATTCTCGATATCGAGCAACGGTTTTGGTGTCGTCATCACGTTCGCTGTCTCGGATCAAGAATATCGCGCAGCCCGTCGCCGAGCAGATTGAAGCACAACACGGCCAGCATCAGCGCCAGGCCGGGAAACGCCACAAGCCACCATTTTCCGGTGGAGATGAAGCGAGCGCCTTCGGCGACCATGATGCCCCATTCCGGCGTCGGCGGCTTGACGCCGAGGCCAATGAAGGAGAGGCCGGCGGCATTGATGATGGCCCAGCCGAGATTGAGCGACATCTGCACAACCATTGCCGGCAGGACGTTCGGCAGCAGAAAGCGCAGCACGACGGAGACATGGCTGTCGCCGCAGGCGCGCGCGGCTTCGACCCAGCCGAGATTGCGGCGGACGTTCACTTCGGCGCGCGCGAAGCGGATATAGAACGGCAGGTTGATGATCGCGGTGGCGATGACGATGTTTTCGACGCGGTTGCCGAGTGCGGCGACCATCGCCATAGCCAGCACGAACAGCGGGAAGGCCATCAGCACGTCGACGAAGCGGCCAACGGCGCGATCGAGCTTGCCGCCGGAATAGCCGCAGAGGGCGCCGATGACGGCGCCGAGCGCGAAAGAAATGCCGACGGCGGAGACGGCAATCGCGAGATCGAGTTGCGCGGCCACGATGATGCGGCTGAAAACGTCACGGCCGAGTTGATCGGTGCCGGCCCAATGCGCGGCACTCGGCGGCATCAGGGCATTTTGAACGTTCGATGCGATGGGATCATAGGGTACGATCCACGGACCGAAGATGCCGACGAAGATCAGCAGCGCGGCGCCGATGGCGGCGATGCCGGTGATGGGGTTGCCGCGCAGGATGAATGCGGCGTGTTGAAGTGTTGCGCTGCTCATCCGATGGAAATCCTGGGATCGGCGATGCCATAGAGCACATCGACGACGAGATTGACGATAACGAAGACCGAAGCCATCAGCAGCACGAAGCCTTGCACCGGGGCATAGTCCGACGACAGCAGCGCGTCGAGCGCGTAGGAGGCGACGCCGGGCCAGGAGAACACTTTCTCCACCAGCACATTGGCGCCGAGCATGGTCGAAAACACGATGCCGGCGATGGTGATGACGGGCAGGATCGCATTACGCAGCGCATAGGTGATGATGATGCGCCACCATGACAGGCCGACAGAACGCGCGGTGCGAACGAAGTCGCTGCCGAGCGAGGCCAGCATCGAGGCGCGGGTGATACGCGCCAATGGCGCGATAACGAACAGCGCCATGGTGCAGGCCGGCAGGATCAATTGCTTGAATGCGGCCCACCAGCCATCGAAGTCGCCGGCGAGCGCAAAGTCGATCAACAGAAAGCCGGTATGTGCTGGCGGCAGCGTTGTGAAGATATCGACGCGCCCGGTCGGATCGGGCGACACGCCGAACAGATAATAGAAGATATAGATCAGCAGCAGGCCCGACACGAAGGTCGGGACACAGACCCCGAGCGCGCAGAAGAGCCTCACGCCGTGATCGACCAGCGATCCTGGTTTCAGCGCTGCAAGGACACCCAGCGGGATTGCGAGAACAAGTGCGATCAGAAGTGCCGAGAAAGTCAGTTCGAGGGAGGCGGGCAGGCGCTCACGCAAGTCCTTGGTGACGTTCTGGCCCGTCATCAGCGAACGGCCAAGATTGCCGCGGCCGACGTCGTAGAGATACAGGAACAGTTGCTGTGGCACGGGCTTGTCGAGACCCATCTGTTTGCGGATCGTCTCGATCTCTTCCTTGCCGGAGTTGGGTCCGGAGGCAAAGAACACGGCGGGATCGCCCGGCAAAACGCGCATCAGCAGGAAGGTGAAGATCAGCACGCCGAACAACGCAGGCAAAGAGGATGCGAAGCGTCGCGCTGCGCGGATGGCCGTTGCGCCCAGTGTCGTCATGATCGGTTACTCGTAGTCATGGGCAGCTCGCTGCAGTGAAGTTCGCAAGCTGCGTAGATCCGAAGCGCCGCAGAGGGGCGCTTCGGGATTTGCTCGCATGGTGGTCGGGCGATCACTTCCGGCTGAGGTCGCGGTAATCGACCTGGCGATGGAACTGATAGGTGTAGCCCGTCAGGTTCGAGGCCATCACCGCGTCCTGGCTCGGCTGCCACAGCGGAATCTGGGGCATCAAGTCGAAGTTCATCGCGTTCAGCATCTTGCCGTCGGCTTCGTACTTAGCCTTGTCAGCCTCGAAACGAGCCTTCTGCGCGACCGCGGTCAACTCGGCGTTGTCGATTGACGAGTAGTTCCAGCGCTGATTGCCGGTGTAGAAGTTGCGGTAGAAGTAGTCGGTCGACGGCAGCCAGGCGACGATGCCCTCGGTGAAGAAGGGCAGCTTCTTCTCGGTGATCTGCGTCGACATCTGCGCATCCGGCAGCTTCTGGATATCGACCTTGATGCCGATCTTGGCGAGCGATTCCTTCAGCAGCGCAGCCATCGGCTCAGCCGTGGCCGACTGGCCGACATTGAAGCTGAACGTGGTGGAGAAACCGTCCGGATAGCCTGCGGCCTTCAGATAGGCCTTGGCCTTTTCGAGGTCGAGCTTGATCGGCTGTTTGATCGGAAATGCACCGCTCGGCGGCTTGCCATCGGCCCAGGTCGCGCCGGCCAGCAAATCACCGCGGCTGAAGAGTGCGGCCTTGAACATGTCGTCATAAGGCAGCGCATAGGCCACGGCGCGACGCACGTCCGGCTTGTCGAAGGGAGCCATCTGGTTATTCATTGAGATGAAGGTGATCGCGTTATACTGCGGCGTCGAGATCACCTGCAGTTTGCCCTTGGCCTCTAACGCCTGCGCGTCGCTGGCCTGCAGATCGATGACGATATCGGCGTCACCCTTTTCAACCAGGTTGGCGCGCGTTGCCGGCTCCGGCACCGACTGGATGATCAGGCGCTTGAAGAAGGCCTGCTTGTCGCCGGCGGCACGATTCCAGGCGTCGTTGCGCTTGAGGATAACCTGCTCGCCGGGCTTGAAGGTCTCGACGATATAGGCGCCGGATCCGGCGGTGTTTTCCTTGAGCCAGGCCTGTGCCCACGGATCTTCCTCGGTGGCGTGGGCCTTGGCGAGTTTCGAATTGATGATGATCGGATAGACCGTGGCGAGGTTCGGCAGCGCCAGTTTGTCCGGCTGCGGCAGTGTCACTTCGAAGGTCGAAGCATCGATCACCTTGAACTGGCTGGCATCGGTGAGCGAACCGGTCAGTAGCTGTGCCTTGCCGAGGATCTTCGCAGTGACGGCGCGGTCGAGCGACCACTTCACGTCCTCGGCCGTGACCGGCGAGCCGTCCTGGAATTTCGCATCGCTGCGCAGCTTGAAGGTGATCTTCAGGCCATCCGGGCTGACGGTGTAGGACTCTGCGAGCTCGCCGCGGATCGTGTCGAGATCGAACACCCATTTTCCGTTCAGCTGCTTGCGGCCGAACGAGACGAGACGGTCATAGGTCGAGAGGCTGACGGCGAAAGCTTCGCGGGTCGAGCCTGGAATATTGGGATCGAGCGTGTTGACGGCGGCGCCGGTCACGTAGCGCAGGGTTTCTGCACGGGTCTGCGCATTGGCAGGAACGGCGGCGGTAAACAATGCCAGCGCTGCGGCGGCGCCGAGCATCTGCTTCGAATAGATCAGTCCCATAAACCCTATCCTCTGAATTCGACGGAAACTCTGAACGGACTCGTCAGTGCCGAGGCTGTCGAGCGACCCATCCATTGAAGCAAGGAACGCGCCAAACGACGGTCGATAGGTGCCAGGCGGGAGGAGTTTTCCGCCTGGGATAATTTGGTCCTTTAGCTTTTCGACGCAGCTGCCGGCTGCCTCGCAATGGTCACTTGTGGAACGTCATAGGCCTCGAACGCGGTCCAGTATCGCTCGATATCCGCGCGGAACAAGCCGCGCGTCAGACCATGCACCAGTTTCGGAATCGCGGTGGTCATCGCATTGATCGATGACCCCGACGGGCCGAAGCTCATGGTGGACGCAATTGCGAAAAGATGGATGTCGGAGATCCACGGCGTGGTGCCGGGAACGCGTTCCATCAGCGCGTAATCATCGCCGAGATAGGGGAAATAGCCAAGGCGCGGGCTGAGCTCGGTTTCCGGCGGCTGATAGCGATCGGACCAGGTCGCGATGTTACCGGCGCAATTGTGCAATTCGCGGCGGCTCGCGAAATCCATGTCGATGCCGGTCCCGCAGATCACGAAGTCTGCAGTGAAGGTATCCTGTGGTGTCTGCAGCGTAACTTGGTTGCCTATTTTTTGTGCTGACTGAATGGGCGCGTTCTCATGCAAGTGAAAGCTTGCATGCCGCGCGCAGCGATCCCATGTCGGCTGCGGGAAGCCTTCGCGCAAGTCCATCAGCCGGCGCATGAAGCGCCAGCGCCAGACATCGTCGAGCTCGCTGAAGTGACGCAGCAGCCCGCGGAAGGTTAGCCAGTGATAGGGCTGGACGATCTGGATTTCCGCGCGGCGGCACAACAGGTGCACGTCAGCGCCGGCTTCGAGTGCGGTCGCCGCATTGTCGAAGGCGGATGCACCGGCGCCGATCACGGCGACGGTCTTGCCGCACAGGGCTTCGAAATCGATATCCGCGGATGCGTTGACGCAGAGTGACCGTGGCAGGTGCTGGAGCTGCTCCGGAAGCATCCAGTCGCCCATGCCTTCCTGGCCGGTGGCCAGAACGATCTTGCGCGCATGAATAACTTCAATACCGCCGGCGCTCTGCACGGTCGCTGTAAGCAAGCCGTTCGCGGCAGGCCCAATGTCCAGGACCTCGCAGCCATTGCGTACAGGCACGTCGGTAACGCGCCTGAACCACAGCAGATAGTCCGCCCAGTGGCCGCGCGGGATGCGATCGAGCGCCTGCCAGTGATCCTTGCCGAACATGGCTTCGTGCCATGACTGATAGGTGAGGGTGGGGATATCGAGATCAGGGCCGGTGAAGTGCTTCGGGCTGCGCAGCGTCGGCATGCGGGCGTAGGTGAGCCAGGGGCCTTCGCGGCCCTCTGCGCTTTTGTCGACAACGAGAATATTGCTGACCTGCGAGCGCAGCAGGCCGAAGGCCGTGACGACGCCGGACTGACCGGCGCCAACGATCAGTACGTCCAGTGCGGGCGTGCCGTCCGGCGCGGATTTCGGCTGCAGCCATGGCATGTTCGGATGGGCGATCTTGTGGAGATCGTCGCGGACCTGCGCTTCCAGCGCCTTGAGCGCGTCGTTCATGCTGCGAGCCATCCGCCATCGACCGGCATGACCGTGCCGGTGGTGAAGGAGGATGCATCGCTCGCCAGATGCAGCGCGGTCTGCGCGACTTCTTCGGCGAGACCGAACCGCTTCATGGCGTGACGATTGCGCGAGGCATCGCGCACGGGTTCGGGGTCCGCATGGCGCGCGAAACTGCGGCGCAGCAGCGGCGTGTCGATGGCGCCCGGCGCGATCGCGTTGACGCGAATGCCGTCGGTGGCGAAATCCACCGCCATGGTCCGTGTCAGGCTGATGATTGCGCCCTTGGCAGCGATATAGGCGCTGTTGCCCTTGCCGCCGGCGATCGCGAGCTGCGAAGCCAGCGTAATGATCGAGCCCTTGCCTTGCTTCTGCATTTGCGGGACGGCCGCACGCGCCCACAGCCAGGTGCCGCCGACATTGGTGCGAAATACCGCATCCCAATCCTCAGGCGCCGTGGTGATCACCGTGCCGCCGCAGGAAAAACCGGCCGATATCATCAGCACGTCGAGTTGGCCGCGCTGCGCGATGATCTCGCTGGTGACTGTCTGCGCAAAATCGCCGTCGCCGACATCGCCGACATGCATCGAAGCATTGTTTTGATCGGGCAAAGCCGTCAGCGTTTCCTTCAGGCCCGCCTGATCGCGGTCCACCAGGGCGACGAAGGCACCTTCCTGTGCGAACAGGATGGCGCTGGCCTGGCCAATCCCTGAGCCGCCGCCGGTGATGATCGCGGTACGTCCCTGAAGCCTCATATGCTCATCCTTCGCTGTGCCGCGCCGACCAGTCGATCAGATCCGCGGCTGAGTCGGTGCAGCCGAATTTGGCGCGCCATCCGAATTCCTGTTCCAGTCGCGCCGTCGAAAGTGGTGCGCGGTCGCTGTCGCTGTGCAGATCGATGGTCGGGGTTTCACCGACGCTCGCCAGGCGACACACAAAGCCCGGACGGCGCTCTGCCACTTGCTGGCCCCACTCCAGCGCCGACCACGATGTCGGGTTCGAGATATTGTAGAGGCGATGCTGCGTCTTTGGTGCCTCGATCAGCAAAGTCATGGCATCGGCGACATCGGGCGCATAGATCCAGTCCCGCACGCCGGAACGGACCAGAATGGCGGCGCTCTGCTTCGCGTGCGCCGTGAAAATCTGCATCAGCGGGCTGAGCGTATCCCGTACGCCTGTTGCACGCTCCCATGGCCCAAACACGGCGCTGAGCCGCACGCTGATGAAATCGGTCTGCCAGAGCGCGGCAAGACGCGATGCGACCTTCTCGGATGCGAATTTGGTGATGGCGTAGAGCGAGACGGGATCGCAGGGCAGTTCTTCGTCGAGAACAGGATATTTGAACGCGGAGGTGCCGTATGCTCCAGCGGACGACAGATTGATCACCCGCTTCACGCCATGGCGGCGTGCTGCCGCGAGGATCGGCGTTTGCGCCATCAGGTTGACTTGCAGGATGCTTTCCGGATCGGCGGCATCGCGCTCTGTGCTTGCCGTGATCGCAGCGCCGAGAACGATGGCATCGAAGCCGGTGGTGATGACACTGTCGATCAATGTCCGGTCGAGCACATCGCCGATGATCACCGAAAGCCTATCGCCATAGTCAGCGAAGGCAAGCTGCGCCGCCGGTGGCAGACCCGAACGGTCGAACAGGGTCACCACATGGCCGCGCTTCAACAGGGCTTCTGCGATATTCAATCCGACAAAGCCGGTGCCGCCAAAAACGAGAATCTTCATCGATCAGCCTATGAACCGCCAGGCGGTCCTTCGCCCCTGTTTGGACCATTGCGCTCCACGCCCAAAGCACGTTTTGCAGGCGCTTGGCGATTATGCGGTGTGCAGCGATACGGGCCCAGGCTTTATTCGTCGTGATAGAGGCCTGCTAGGTCTTCGTGTCGGTCGCAATCTTCAATGTCGCAAGAACGGCATCGCCCGTCTTGCGCGTATGCGCACTGAGGGAGGCTGCAAATCCTTGCGCGTCGCGCGCGCGAAGCAGAGCCATGAAAGCCTCGTGTTCCCTTACGGATTCCGTCCATCGTGCCGCGTCATAATTGGCGGTGGCCCGTGCCCGATAGATATTCGCGTTCAACGTCGTCCAGATATTGAGGAGCACAGGATTTTTGGCGAGCCTGGTAATCTCGATATGGATGTCCTGGTTCAGCCTGAAATAGGCCGGGCGCGATGCTTCGCGATGAAGGGTAACAAGCTGGTCATGCATCGCACTGAGCCGGGCAATATCTTCATCCGTCGCGCGCATTGCGGCCTCGGCGCCGGCAACGCCGTCCAGCGCGACCATGATCGCAAAGCTGTTTGCGATTTCTTCCCTGTCGACCGGGGTGACGACAGGGGTGCGGTGAGGGCGCAGTTCGATCAGCCCCTCGGAGGCCAGTATCTTGAATGCTTCGCGCAACGGTGTGCGCGATACGCCGAACGTTTCGCACAACATCTTTTCTGGCAAAGGGGCTCCGGCCTGGAGTTCGCCATCGACAATCATTTCGCGCACCTTCGCGACGAGTTGATCGTGCAGCGACATACGGTCCAGCGGCCGTTTTGAATGATCCGAGGAGAGTTTCAGCCGTGTCGGCTTGAAGCGCGTCCGAAGCTTCGCGCGTGGGGCAATCTCACTCATGGTTCAGTCTCTCGGGTGGCGAGGTTGCCTCCAAACGACATCCTTCGCCCAAAAATGCAGCATCGAAGTCGAGATGATAATAATTCATAGTAATTGATATTACTATATAATTTTATAATTGCATATCGTATCCGGATTGGCATGAGGCTTGCTGAGTGGTGGACGTATCGTGAATTCACCGCCACCCGCTCCGGAGATTGCGACGATGAAGAAAAATCTGCTCGGCATTCTGATTGCGCTTTGTTTGGCATCGATTGCCCCGGCCGCGATGGCCCAGTCCGAGTCGGTGATCAAGCTCGGCTATGCGAAATGTGCGCATTGCACACCGATGTCGCTCACCCCGCAATACGCCAAGGGCGTTCAGATCGATGCGGTTGGATTTAACACAGGCACGGATGCGCTGACTGCGCTTGTCTCGAAGAACATCGACGTAGCGCAGGTGACCTATCTTCATTATGCGATCGCGCTCGACAAGGGTTTCGACGTGGTCGCTATTTCCGGGCAGGTCAATGGCGGTTCGGCAATGTTGGTTGGTAATGATCTGTCGATCGTTCCGAATGACTGGGCTTCGCTCAAGAAAGTCATCGCTGACTACAAGGCGGGGGGAAAGCCATTCCGCGTCGCGGCGTCCCGCGGCAACGCGCAGGACATTCATATGCGCGGCGCCTTTGCCAAGCAGGGCATCGACATCAACAAGGACGTGCAGTTCGTCAACATTCCCAATCCCTCCGATCACCTTCAGGCGCTGCGTCGCGGTGAAATCGAGCTGATCTGCACCGTGGAGCCCTTCGCCACCCAGATCCTTCAGGCCAAGGCCGCCAAGATGTTCGGCCTTCCCTACGATCAGGCTGCGGGAAAGCTCACCAACCTGATTCTGACGCGGTCGGATGTCGTCAAGGACAAACCGAAGCAGCTCGAAGAGACCGTGCGTGCGGTTGTGAAAGTCGATGAATTCGTCGCGGCGGACAAGGGTGCCCTGATCGACGTGATATCCAAGATCACCGGCCTCGATAAAGCTATCGCCACTGGCGCTGTCGAGAACCTCGATCCGGATCCGAAGATGTACCGCGCATCGGCGCTCGCCATCGCAGCGATGATGCGCGATCTGAAATATATCAATTCCGACGTTTCGGCGGCCGTCGAGAAGAACATGGACTACCGCTTCCTGGAGGCTGCCACCGGCAAGCCGAAATCCGAACTCGGTTACTGAGCCTGGTCATGCCCCAGGCCCTCGCAATGTTCAGGCGACTGGATCGGTATATCGTGCCGGTCCTGATCCTCGCCGGCTGGGAAGCATTTTCCCGATCCGGCGCACTGCCTGCGGCGCTGTTGCCGGCGCCTTCCACCGTGGCCTGGGCTTGGGCGGATTGGGTGTTCGGCACCGACGGCAATACCCAGACCTATAGCGGCCACTGGCTGTTCGACATGCTCGCCAGCCTGTCGCGCGTTCTCGCGGGTTTCGCCATTGCCACGGCGCTGGCCGTGTCGGTCGGGGTCGCCATCGGGTGGTCCCGCACTGTCGAGGTGATCATCGAGCCGACGCTGCAGACGCTCCGGCCGATCCCGCCGGTGTCGTGGATTCCGCTCGCCATCATCTGGTTCGGCATCGCCAACAAGCCGGCGATTTTCCTGGTGTTCCTCGGTGCGTTCTTTCCGATCCTGCTCAATACGATTCACGGCGTGAAGACCTGCGATCGCAATCTGATCCGCGCCGGCGCGATGGTGGGTGGCGGCAATCGGCAATTGCTGCGCTTCATCGTGCTGCCGGCCGCACTGCCCAGCATCTTTGCCGGTCTGCGGATCGGCATCGGCTCGGCCTGGATGCTGACAGTGACGGCGGAGATGGTCGCTGTGAAAAGCGGTCTCGGCTATGTGCTGTGGGATTCCTATTACTTCCTGCGCTACGATCTTGTGCTGGCTGCGATGGCCAGTATCGGCCTGCTCGGTTTTCTCAGCGATTTCGGCATCCGTCTCGTGATGGCGCGCGTGCTGCACTGGCAGCGCAACACGACGATCCAGAGCGGGGAGATCTAGGTCATGGCGACGATCGAAATCTCCGGTGTCTCCAAGGTCTTCAAGGACGCGAAACGCAAGGCCGATGTCACGGCTCTCGACGACATCAATATCAAGGTGGAGAAGAACCAGTTTCTCTGTCTGCTCGGCCCCAGCGGATGCGGCAAGTCCACGCTTCTCAATATGATCGCAGGCTTCGAGAAGCCGTCATCCGGCACCGTCACCGTCGATGGTCAATTGATCACGGCGCCCGGTTCGGAGCGCGGGGTGGTATTTCAGCAGGCCAACCTGATGCCGTGGCTCCCGGTCTGGGAGAATGTCGGCTTCCACCTGCTGCTGCGCGGCGGCCAGAAGGCCGTGCGCCGCGAAACAGCACAGCGCTATATCGACATGGTCGGGCTCACGGGATTTGAAAATCATTATCCGTCCGAACTGTCAGGTGGCATGAATCAGCGTGTCGGCATCGCCCGTGCATTGCTGATGAATCCGCAGGTCATCCTGATGGATGAGCCGTTCGGCGCGCTCGATGAGCAGACCCGGATGGATATGCAGAATGAACTCGTCCGGATCTGGCAGGAACACCAGGGCACGATCGTTTTCGTGACGCACGGCATCGACGAAGCACTGACGCTGGGCACGCATGTTGCCGTGATGAGCGCTCGCCCGGGGCTTATACGCGAAATCATCCCGTTGGACCTGCCGCGGCCACGCGACATCACCAGCCCGCAGTTCAACGAAATCAAACGTCACGTTCTCGATCTGCTTCGATCTGAACGGACGAAACCATCCCTCGAAACTCTGGATCATCCATGACCAAACGTGTCCTTCTCGGAATGCTGACGCCTTCGTCGAACACGGCGCTGGAGCCGATCACGACTGCCATGCTTGGCGAATTGCCCGAAGTCTCGGCGCATTTCTCGCGTTTCAAGGTCACGGAGATCGCGCTGTCGAACAAGGCGCTCGCCCAATTCGACAATTCGGAAATCCTGCGGGCCGCAGAATTGCTGGCTCATGCGAAGGTCGATGTCATCGGCTGGAATGGAACATCCTCTGGCTGGCTCGGCTTTGAGGCGGATGTCCGCCTGTGCGAGCAGATCACCGCAGCAACCGGGATTCCTGCGACGACGTCGATGTTGGCTCTCAATGAGATTCTTGAACATCAAAAGGTGAAGCGTCTGGGGTACGTGACGCCATATCTGGACGACGTTCAGGCCAAGATTCTGGAGAATTATGAAAAGCTAGGCTTTGCGTGCCAGGGTGAACGCCATCTCGGCCTGCAGGATAACTTCTCGTTCTCCGAAGTGCCCGTTGTGCAACTTGAGGATATGACGCGGGACGTGGCCAAGGAAAAGCCAGACGCTATCACGATCATCTGCACCAATTTGAGAGTTGCACCATCCGCGGCGAAACTGGAAAGGGAAACGGGCATTCCAGTCTATGACACCATTGCCACGGTGGTCTGGAAATGCCTGAAGATGGCTGGCGTCGATACCAAACGCGTCACCCAATGGGGATCGCTGTTTCAGCAAGTCTAGTATTTGTCTATATGCATCCTGCGTTGCTGAATTGACGAGGTTTTGCTCATGACCGCTTTCGATACCGTCATTCGTCATGGCACCATTGCAACCGCGAGCGAAACCTACAAAGCCGATGTCGGCATCTGGAACGGCCGCATCGTTGCCATCGGCGAAGCGCTGACCGACGCGAACGAGACGGTCGATGCAACCGGTCTGCTAGTGCTGCCCGGCGGTATCGACAGCCACGTTCATATTGCGCAACCATCCGGCCCCGGCATCGTCATGGCCGATGATTTCGAGAGTGCGACACGCGCGGCAGCCTTCGGCGGCAACACCTTCGTGATGCCTTACTGTCTGCAGGCGAAGGGCCAACCGATCCGCGAGGCGTTGAAGAATTATCACACGCTTGCCGATCAGAATTGCCATATTGATCATTCCTTCCACCTGATCATCGCCGATCCCAGTGAAGCGGTACTCGGGCAGGAGCTGCCAGCCTTGATCGCCGATGGCTACACCTCGCTCAAGGTCTTCATGACCTATGAAGACCTCGCGCTGAGCGATCTGCAGATCCTGCAGGTACTGGCCGTGGCGCGTGAATCCGGTGCACTGGTTCAGGTTCATGCGGAGAATTACGACGCCATCCGCTTTCTGGTCGACAAGCTCGAACACGACGGCAATGTCGGCCCGTATTTTCACGCCAAGTCGCGGCCTATCGTCGTTGAGCGCGAAGCCACGCACCGGGCCATCTCGCTGGCGGAACTGGTCGACGTGTCGATGGTCGTCGTCCACGTCTCCAACCGGGAGTCGATGGAAGAAATCCGCCGTGCGCAGCAGCGCGGTCTGACGATCCATGGCGAGACCTGTCCGCAATATCTGGTGCTGACCGAGGAAGACCTGAAAGATCTGGGTATGGAGGGCGCGAAATATGTCTGCTCGCCGCCACCGCGCGATCTCGCCAGCCAGCAGGCGTGCTGGGAAGGTCTGCAGCAGGGCGTATTCTCACTGTTCTCGTCGGATCATTGCCCGTTTCGCTATGACGACGTGCAGGGCAAGCAACCACCCAACGCGCGTACCAGCTTCCGCTGGATTCCGAACGGCATTCCAGGTGTCGAGACGCGCCTTCCGATCCTGTTCTCGGAAGGTGTCAGCAAGGGCCGCATCACGCTCAACCAGTTCGTGGCACTGACATCGACCAATCATGCGAAGACCTATGGCCTCACCCGCAAGGGCTCCATCGCCATCGGCAACGATGCCGATATCGCGCTGTGGGATCCGAAGCGCCAAGCAACGCTCACCCAAGCGAACCTGCATCACGGCGCCGATTACACGCCTTATGAAGGTCTGGAGATTACGGGCTGGCCGGTGGCAACGATGCTGCGCGGGAAATTCGTTACGCGCGACGGCAAGCTCGTCGGCGGAAAAGTCGAGGGACGCTATGTCAGCCGTGCTGCGCCATTTCCCGGCAAGGGCGCGACATCAACGGCCGCGTAACAGCGCGCGGTCGTCGCGCGCGCAGGCGGTGATGAATTCCAGTACGGCGCGCACCGGCGGCTGATCCGTGAGATCGGGATGGGCCAGCAGCCAGATATCGGACAGGCTGGTCAGTTTCTGCGGCGCCACGCGGATAAGATCCGCATGAGCGTCACCGACGATGCATGATAGCACGCAGATGCCGATTCCGGCGCGGACCGCTGCGAGCATGTCGGCCTGCGACGAGCAGCGGATGGCGACAGTGGCGTCCTTGGTGACGTGGTCGCTCCAGCGGCCCAATTCGGAATTCGAGGATTTGTCCGCGAAGCCAATGACCGTGTGGTCCTTCCACGCCGCGCGCTGTTCCGGCAGCAGACATCGCGCTGCGTAATCGCGCGACGCATAGAAGCCGACGCCAAGCTTGGCGATTTTCCGCCCGGTGAGATTTTCATCGCCGGTTTGGTAGAGGCGTAGCACGATGTCAGCTTCGCGTTTGCGCACGCTGACCGGAAATGGATGCGTCACGAGCTGGATCTCGACATGAGGGTGCTGGCGGATGAAGGCGCCGATATGCGGCATCAGCCAGAAATTCGCCAGCGTCGGCCCGATCGATACCTTGACCACGCCGCGTGCGCTCTGGCCCGACGCGCCGGCCACGGCTTCCGCCTTCAGCGCGGCCTCGGCCATTGCCTTGGTGTTCTCGTGAAACCGGCGGCCGCGCGCGGTCAGCACCAGCCCTTCGTCGGAGCGCACGAACAGTTTGGTGCCAAGTTGTTTCTCCAGCGCAGCGACCTCGCGGCTGACAGTCGGATGGCTGGTGCGCAATTGCCTGGACGCACCGAGATAGCTTCCGGCATCGACGACGGCATTGAAGGTGCGGCAGAGATCCCAGTCCATGTGATCAAATCCGGAAGACTTATTGTTCAAATTCGAACAACACGCGGGGGCGGTCAACCCCTATAGTTCGGTTATAAAAATGGAAACGCCTATGTCGCTCCCCAAAGCTCTCGATGGCACCCTCGAGCTGCCTGTGCTCGGCTCTCCGCTGTTCATCGTCTCCGGTCCCGAACTTGTCATCGCGCAATGCAAGGCCGGCATCGTCGGCTCGTTTCCGGCACTGAACGCGCGGCCCGTCGAAATGCTCGATCAGTGGCTGACGCGCATCGAGGATGAACTGGCCGATTACAAGGCGAAGAATCCGGGCAAGAAGGTTGCACCCTATGCGGTCAACCAGATCTGCCACGCGTCCAACGACCGGCTGATGAAGGACATGGAGACCTGTGTGAAGCACAAGGTTCCGATCATTATCACCTCGTTGCGCCCGCCGTCAGAAATCGTCGAGGCCGCGCATTCCTATGGCGGCGTGGTGTTTCACGACGTCATCAACGTCAAGCACGCGCGCAAGGCAGCCGAGCAGGGCGTCGATGGACTGATCCTGGTCTGCGCCGGTGCCGGGGGGCATGCCGGTACGTTGTCACCCTTCGCGCTGGTGCGTGAAGTGAAGCAGTGGTTCAAGGGGACTGTGCTGGTATCTGGTGCAATCTCCGACGGTTACGGGATTGCATCGGCGCTCGCGCTCGGCGCAGACCTCGCTTACATGGGCACGCGTTTCATTGCGACCGAAGAAGCCAATGCCGAAGCGGGTTACAAGAAGGCGCTGACCGAATTCGCCGCGCATGACACGGTCTACACCAACCTGTTCACCGGTATTCACGGCAACTATCTCGGCCCGTCCATCGCCGCAGCTGGTCTCGATCCCGACAATCTGCCGGTGGCCGACAAGACCAAGATGAACTTCGGCTCCGGCGGCAACATGAAGGTCAAGGCCTGGAAGGACATCTGGGGCTGCGGCCAGGGCATCGGACAAATCGTCGATGCGCCGTCGGTGGCAGCACTCGTGGATCGCCTGAAGCGCGAATATGCGGAAGCGACCTCTGACTTTGCGAGACGGGCACGCGCATAAGCGCGGCTCGATAAAACGAAATAGGGAGAAGACAATCATGACATCAGTCATGCTGAGGACGCTTGGGCTGTTTGCTTTTGCCGTCTGCGTGAATGCGCCGACGCAAGCTGCGGCCAGCAGCAAGGAAGAGATCAAGATCGGGCAGACACTGCCCTATAGCGGTCCGCTCTCGGGCTTCGGCGTGATTGGCCGCGCGCAGGAGGCTTATTTCGCCAAGCTGAATGCGGACGGCGGCATCAACGGGCGCAAGATCAAGTTTATCAGCCTTGATGACGCCTATTCGCCACCGAAAACTGTGGAGCAGACCCGCAAGCTGGTCGAGCAGGATGAAGTCCTGATGATGTTCGGGACGCTCGGCACCGCGACCAACAATGCCGTGCATCGCTATCTCAACAGCAAGAAGATTCCGCAGCTCTTTGTCCTGAGCGGCGCCACCAAGTGGGCGGATCCGAAGAGCTTTCCGTGGACCATGCCGGGCATGGCCGCCTACGAATCGGAAGGTGTCGTCTATGCCAAGCACATCCTGAAGACCAAGCCGGATGCGAAGATCGCCATTCTCGCGCAGAACGACGATCTCGGAAAAGACTATGTGGCCGGCTTCAAGCGGGCTTTGGGCGACAAGGCCGCGAAGATGATCGTGTCCGAGGCGACCTATGAGACCAGCGCTCCGACGATCTCGTCGCAGCTTGCGACGCTCAAGACGTCAGGCGCGAATGTGCTGTTCGGAGCCGTGGTCGGCAAATTCTCGTCGCAGATGATCAAGGGCGTTGCCGAAATCGGCTGGAAGCCTGACCTGATGTTCGTCCCGACCTCGGCCTCGTCGATCACATTTCTGGAGCCTGCCGGTCTCGACAATGCCACCGGTCTGATCACGTCGAGCTATCAGAAGGACATCAATGACGCGCAATGGGCCAACGACGAAGACGTGAAGGCCTATTTCGCCTTCATGAAGGAGAGCCTGCCGTCGGCTGACCCCCGTAACACCAATTATGCGACAGGGTTCCTGAATGCCCACCTTATCACGCATATCCTGAAAGCCTGCGGCGACGATGTCAGCCGGGAGAATATCCTGCGGCAGGCGACATCGATGAAGAACGTCAAGCTGCCGCTGCTGCTGGCGGGCGTCACGGTGAATACCGCCAAGGACGACTATCTTTCGTTCCAGCAGCTGCGGCTGCGCCGTTTCAACGGCAAGAACTGGGAAGGCTTTGGCGAATTGCTCGACGATCAGTGAGCAACTGTGCCATCACATCGACAGAAAAGAGATCGAAGCCAGCAATGGCTTCGATCGATTCAAGAACAGCGTAAGGGCGGACAATGATTATCAGCGGCGACCGGACCATCAGCTATCCGGATATCATGCAGCGTATTGCCAAGGTGGCGACCGGGTTCAAGAGCCTCGGCGCCGACGCCAATGCGCCGGTCGGCATGATGCTGCGCAACGATTTCGCCCTGTTCGAGACGGCTTTCGGCGCTGGCGCTCTTGGCGCACGTGTGGTGCCGATCAACTGGCATCTGAAAGGTGAAGAGGTCAGCTATATTCTTGCTGACAGTGGAGCGAAGCTGCTGGTCTGCCACGCCGACCTGTTGCCGCAGATCGCGGAAAACCTGCCAAAGGGGTTGCCGCTTCTGGTCGTCCGCACGCCACCGGAAATCTCAGCCGCCTATGGTATTCCCGAGACCGCGACCGAAGTGCCTGCCGGCTGCACCGACTTCGATAACTGGCGCGAGCAGCAAGCGCCGATGGAGAACGCTTCCAAGCGCGCGCTGACCATGTTCTATACATCCGGTACCACCGGCCGTCCGAAAGGCGTGACGCGTGCGCCGATGACGCCCGAACAGGCAGCGGCATCCGAGCGCGTCGGCGGCATCGCCTATGGGCTGAAGCCGAATGAAGATCAGATGATTCTGATGAACGGGCCGATGTATCATTCGGCGCCGAGTTCCTATGGGCTGATGGCATTCCGTCACGGCAGCACCATCGTGCTCGAACCGCGTTTCGATCCCGAGGACCTACTGCAGCTCACCGAAAAACACCGCATCACCAACATGCATATGGTGCCGACCATGTTCGTACGGCTGCTGCGGCTGCCGGACGAGGTGAAGTCGCGCTATGACCTGTCATCGCTGCGTTTCATCATCCATGGCGCAGCGCCATGCCCGATCCATGTGAAGCAGGCGATGATCGCGTGGTGGGGACCGGTGATCAACGAATATCTCGGCTCCACCGAGACCGGCGTGCCGATCTGGCATTCGTCGGAGGAAGCTCTGAGGAAGCCGGGCACGGTCGGCCGCACCATCGAGGGCGGCGTAGTCAAGATCTTCGACGCCGATGGCAAGGAATGTCCGGTCAATGTGCCCGGTGAAATCTTCATGCGGCAGACCTCTGTGCCGGATTTCGATTATCAGGGCCGCCCCGACGCACGGGCCGAAGCCGGGCGCGACGGGCTCATCAGCGTCGGCGATGTCGGCTATCTCGACGAGGACGGCTATCTGTTCATGTGCGATCGCAAGCGCGACATGGTCATCTCCGGCGGCGTCAACATCTATCCCGCCGAGATCGAGAACACGCTGATCGGCATGGACGGCGTGCGCGACTGCGCGGTGTTCGGTGTGCCCGACGATGAGTTCGGCGAGCGGCTGGTCGGCTGCGTGGAGCTGGAAGATGATGCGCAGCTCTCCTCGTCCGAGATCCAAGCCTATCTCAAGCAACGCCTCGCCAACTTCAAGGTGCCGAAGGAGATCCACTTTCACACTGCGTTGCCGCGCGAGTCGACCGGCAAGATCTTCAAGCGCAAGCTGCGCGATCGATACGGTGCCGCGCCGGCCGCTTAATCGCCAATGGTCGTCGCAAGGACTCCTTGCAATGACGGCGCAAAAAGAAGGCACCGAGCTCGTTGCTCGGCGCCTTTTCTCTTTCGAGGACAGCGGCGATCAGGTGTTGATCCAAACTGCCTTGATGTTGAGATATTCGTCGATGTGATGCACGCCGGACTCGCGGCCATAGCCGCTCATCTTGTAGCCGCCGAACGGCACCGCGGGATCCATCGCCTGATAGCAATTGATCCAGACCGAGCCGGCCTGCAGGGACTTCGCGAGGCGGTGCGCCTTGCTGACATCCCTGGTCCAGACGCCGCTGCCGAGACCGAATGTCGTGTTGTTGGCGCGCTGTACCAGTTCGTCCATGTCGGTGAAGGAGATTGCCGAGATCACCGGCCCGAAGATCTCTTCCTGCGCGATCTTCATGTTGTCCTGGACGTTGGCGAACACGGTCGGCTGCACGAAGAAGCCCTTCGACAGTTCGCCGTCCGTCAGGCGGCCACCGCCGGACAGCGCCTTGGCGCCTTCGCCGCTTCCGGTGGTGAGATAGCCGGTGACGCGGTCGAACTGTTCCTTGGAGACCAATGGCCCGAGCTGGGTGTCGGGGTTCGCACCGTTACCGACCTTCAGCTTCTTGGCGAATTCGGCGACGCGGCCGACGAATTCGTCATAGATCTTCTTTTCGACGAACAAACGCGTACCGGCGCTGCAGATCTGGCCGGAATTCGCGAACACCGCCATGGCTGCGCCGGGAACGGCGGCATCGAGGTCGGCATCGGAGAACACAATGTTCGGCGACTTGCCGCCGAGCTCGAGCGACACGCGCTTGAGGTTGCCGGCCGAGGCGCGGATGATCGACTGGCCGGTGAAGTGGGAACCGGTGAAGGCGACCTTATTGACGTCCATATGCGAGGCCAGCGCGGCGCCGGCGGTTTCGCCGTAGCCCGGCACGACGTTGACGACGCCAGCCGGGAAGCCGGCTTCCAATGCCAGCTCACCGAGGCGTAGCGAGGTCAGCGGTGCTTCTTCCGCTGGCTTCAGCACAATGGTGCAGCCGGTGGCGATGGCAGGGCCGATCTTCCAGATGCTGGCTGACAGCGGCGAGTTCCACGGAATGATCGCGCCGACGACGCCGACGGGCTCCTTCAGCGTGTAGGAGAAGATCTCGCCCGGCAGCGAATTCTCGATCGTTTCGCCATAGATCAGTGTGGCCTGGCCGGCATAGAAGCGCAGCATGCCCAGGATGCGCTGCTTGCCAGCGAAAGTGCGCATGACCGGCGCGCCCATATCGAGCGTATCGAGCATTGCGAGTTCGTCAAAATGCTTCTCGACGAGCTCGGCGAATTTCAGCAGCAGCGCCTGGCGCTCGTAGGGCTTGGCCTTGCTCCATGGGCCTTCGAAGGCGCGGCGGGCGGCGGCGACCGCAAGGTCGATATCCCCAGCATCGCCTTCGGCGACGGTGGCAAGCAGTTCGCCGGTGGCGGGATTATGCGTTTCGAACTTCTTGCCGGATTGGGCGTCCTGCCATTTGCCGTCGATCAGCATCTGCTTGTAGGAGCCGTTCGCGTAAGGGTGCGCGGTGGCAGAGATTGGCTGCATCAAGCCCATAATGTGATCCTCCCGGACGTTTGTTTGAAGTGCCGTTGTAGCGCGCGGAATATATCGTTTTCGCGAAACGGGTAAAGGCGGGGAACCCTATCGCCGCGCATGGGAGGTCTCCGCAGCGAATTCATGATCGTGAATTGATGCTTGGAATCGTTCAACTGATCTCGTGGATCCAGCGCGTGAAAATGCGATCGGCTTGGGCTGGCAGTCGGTTGGCGACGGCTGCGGTGCTTGAACGCAGCTGCGCGATGGGAATGCCGGCGGCGGCCAGTTCGACCGCGTGACCGACATACCACTCCTCGAGCTGCCGTGGATCGGCTTCGAGATGGAACTGCAGCGCCAGTGCATGGCGACCATAGGCAAAGGCCTGATTGTCATAGGCATCGTTCGAGGCCAGACGAATGGCACCCTCCGGCAGATCGAACGTATCGGCATGCCAATGCAGGACACTGGCGCCATCCTCTGCCAGCGGGCCGAGGCATGAGCCTGCGCCTTGCTTGGTCAGGGACACCTGGCCCCAGCCGATCTCCTTGATGCCGCCGGCATAGACCCGGGCGCCGAGCGCGCGGGCCATCAATTGTGCGCCAAGGCAGATGTCGAGCGTCGGGCGCCCCTGCGCGAGACGCCGTTCCAGCAGGGCGATCTCACGTGTCAGGAACGGGTAGGCGTCAGCCTCATAGACGCCGATGGGGCCGCCCAGCACGATCAGGAGGTCGGCATCCACGATGGAGCGGTGCGACACATCGTCGATGGCGGCATCGCAGAACGAGACGTCCCATCCCTCACGATCCAGTACCGACGACAGCAGGCCCAGGTCCTCGAAAGCGACATGACGCAGGGCGACGGCAGAACGCCGGTGACGGTTCATGAAGAGGGGCTCACACGCAATTGACCGGCAATCGTTATATCCATAAGAATATAACGATCAACAGCCGATTGTGCGACGCACGGATGCGCTGGTTGCCTCAGACGTTGAGATTCATCCAGACGGCCTTCGGCTCGGTAAAGTTCTCGAGCGCCGCATCGCCATGCTCGCGACCGAAGCCGGAATCGCGCGAGCCGCCCCAGGGGAGCCGGACATCCGTATAGCCATAAGTGTTGATCCAGACCGTACCGGCCTTCACCTGTTTGGCGAAGCGCTGCACGCGGCCGATATCCGAGCTCCAGACACCGGCGGCGAGGCTGTATTTGGTGCCATTGGCCTTGCTGATGGCATCGGCCTCATCGAAGAACCTGACGATGCTGACGACCGGGCCGAAGATCTCTTCCTGCGAGATGCGCATTTCGTGTTCGACATTGGCGAACACCGTGGGCGCGACGAAATAGCCGCGATCACCGATGCGTGTGCCGCCGGTCGTCACGGTTGCGCCTTCCTTGGTGCCGATATCGACATAGTCCAGCACACGCTTCATCTGCAATTCGGAGACGATCGGTCCCATTGTCGTACCGGACTGCGTGGGATCGCCGACGCGGATTGCCTTGGCACGGGCCGTCATGCGCTCCACGACCTCGTCATAGACGGACGCATGCGCGAGAATGCGCGAACCGGCCGAGCAGACCTGGCCGGAATTGAAGAAGATGCCGGAGGCGGCGGCCTTGGTGGCGGAATCCAGATCGGCGTCGTCGAAGATCACATTGGCCGATTTGCCCCCGAGTTCGAGCGTGACGCGCTTCAGATTGCCGGCGGCGCCAGCGAGAATTTCGCGGCCGACGGTCGGCGATCCCGTGAAGGTGATTTTGTCGATATCGGGATGATCGACCATGGCGCGGCCGGCAGTCTTGCCAAATCCCGGCACGATATTGAGCGTCCCCGGAGGCAGACCGGCTTCGAGTGCCAATTCGCCGATCCGCAGCGCGGACAGCGGCGTGATCTCGGCCGGCTTCAGCACGATGGTGCAGCCGCAGGCCAGGGCCGGCGCGATCTTCCACATCCCGATCATCAGCGGGAAATTCCACGGCACGATGGCGCCGACGACGCCGATCGGTTCGCGCACCGTATAGGTCAGCGCGTCATGGCGCGCCGGGATCACCTGTCCGTTGATCTTGTCGGCCCAGCCCGCATAGTAGCGCAGCGTGTCGATGGCGGCAGGCAGGTCCTGGCGCTGCACGGCGGCGAGCGGCTTGCCGGTATCGAGACTTTCCAGCGCGATCAGTTCCTGCGCGTGATCTTCCAGCAGTTGTGCGAAGCGCTGCAGCACGAGGCCGCGATCGGCCGCGCGCATGCGGCCCCACGGGCCTTCGAGCGCCCTGCGTGCGGCGCGGACGGCACGGTCGATGTCGCTGGCATCGGCTTCGGCGACGACGGCGATGATCTCGCCCGTCGCGGGATTGAGGACATCGAAATATCGGCCGGACAACGGCTCGACCTGCTGGCCGTCGATGAGGAGACGTTTGCGCGTCAGTTTCGACGATGCAGAAATGGCAAGATCAGCATGTGAGATCTCTGGCATAGTGTATACCTCCCGATGTTTCGACGATCGGATCAGGAGGGGCATCGACAGTAAATATGAGAACGTGAGTCACGGCGCGGCGGCACATATGCAATCGCGAACATAGGTGGCAGGGCGATAGGAAGCACGATGCGCATCGATATCGAAACCATCTGGCGATTCCGCAAGCCGGGCTCGCGCCAGCCGACATCGGTGATGCTCGGCTTTCTCAAGGACATCAACGAGACCGGCAAGCTGACGCTCGCGGCCAGCCGCAACCAGCTGTCCTACCGCCATGCGTGGAGCCTGGTGAATGACTGGTCGGCCTTCTTCGGCGTGCCGGTGGTCGAGCGGAGCAAGGGCAAGGGCACCAAGCTGACGGCATTTGGCGAGAAACTGGTCTGGGCCGGCGAACGGCTGGAAGCGCGGCTCGGACCGCAGCTCGACAATCTGGCGCAGGAACTGGCGACCGAACTCAAGGAGCTGCTGCCCAATCATCCTGCGGTCATCCGCGTTCATGCCAGTCACGGTTTTGCCGTGTCAAAATTGCGCGAGATGCTGAACACCACGGCGGGCACGGGTATCGATCTGCGCTATGTCAGCAACCAGACCTCGCTGGTGTCGCTGGCGCATAACACCTGCGATCTCGCCGGCGTGCATCTGCCGCGCGGCGAATTGCGCAAGCGCAGCGTCAATGCCTGCAAGGAGTGGGTCGACAACCGCGTCCATCGCGTCGTCGGTTTCGCGACCCGCGAAATGGGCCTGATGGTGAAGCCCGGCAATCCGCTGCGCATCACATCGATGGAAGCGCTGATCAATCCCGCGATCCGCTTCGTCAATCGCGATCAGGATTCCGGCACGGGGTTGCTGTTCGATCAGCTGCTTCGTCAACACAAGATCGATCCCGAGCAGATCAACGGTTATCAGCAGGTGGAGTTCACCCATGCGGCCGTCGCCGCCTATGTCGCCAGCGACATGGCCGACGTCGCCTTCGGCGTCGAGGCTGCGGCGCGGCAATTCGGGCTGGATTTCGTACGGCTGCTGACCGAAGACTACTATTTCGTTTGCCGCGAGACGCTGCTCGACCAGGAGCCGATGAAGCATATCCTCGCATTGCTGCGCAGCGCAGAGTTTCATGACGTGCTGGTCAAGCTGCCCGGCTATGCCGCGTCGGACACCGGCGCGATCAAGACCGTGAACGAGGTGTTTCACGGGAAGAAGTCATAGCCATGCGCGAACGGACGCCGGTCCATGCGTTAGCGCTGTTGTGAGATGCCAAGGCGCGCGTTGATGCTATACGCATTTGCGCAAACCTCCCAGTTCTGGAGAACACCATGTCCCATCCCGCTCTGTCCGCAGGCTCTGTTGCCGTCGTTACTGGAGGTGCGTCAGGCATCGGCTTGGCCGCAGCGACGGCGTTTGCGCGCTTGGGAATGCGCATCTGCATCGTGGATCTTGGCGAGGATCGTCTGGCTGAGGCGGCTGGCAAGATCGCCGGTGTGGCGCGCGGCGGACGTGACGATGTGATGACGGCCGCTGTCGATGTCAGTGACGTCGCCGCGATGACCAGACTCGCGGCCGACGTGCAGGCCCGCTTCGGTGGCTGCGATGTGCTGGTGAACAATGCCGGCATTCAGGTGCCGACCTCGGCGCTCGGGCCGCGTGAGAATTGGGAGCGGCTGCTCGGGGTCAATCTGTGGGGCATCGTCAATGGCTGTCAGGCCTTCGCTGCGAACATGATCGCGCGCAAGCGTCCGGGCCTGATCATCAATACCGGCTCCAAACAGGGCATCACCACACCGCCCGGCAATCCCGCCTACAATGTCTCCAAGGCTGGCGTGAAAGCCTACACGGAAGCGCTGGCCCATGAGCTGCGCAATACCGAGGACTGTCAGATCTCCGCGCATCTGCTGATCCCGGGCTTCGTCTTCACGCCACTGGCAGCAGGCGGGCGCAGCGAGAAGCCGGATGCGGCGTGGACAGCCGAGCAGACGGTAGACTTCATGATGCAACGACTCGAAGCCGGCGACTTTTATATCCTGTGCCCGGACAACGACGTGCCGCGCGCGCTCGATGAACGCCGCATGTTGTGGGCGATCGGCGATGTCGTCGAGAACAGGCCGGCGCTGTCGCGCTGGCATCCCGATTATGCCGAGGCCTTCGCAGAATTCGTCAAACACAAATAGAAAATCGAATAGAACAACAAGGGAGAAACGCCGTGGACTACGTCAAATTCGGAAATACCGGTCTGGATGTTTCGCGTCTGTGTCTGGGTTGCATGACCTATGGCATCTCCGATCGCGGCGCACATGCGTGGACGCTGGACGAGGAGAAGAGTCGGCCGCTGATCAAGCAGGCTATCGAGCTCGGCATCAATTTCTTCGACACTGCGAATGTCTATTCGGATGGCACGTCGGAAGAAATCGTCGGCCGCGCGCTGAAGGATTTTACAAGGCGCGACGACGTGGTGCTGGCGACCAAGGTCTATAACCGCATGCGCAGGGGCCCGAACGGTATGGGCCTGTCGCGGAAGGCGATCATGACCGAGGTCGATCACAGCCTGCGCCGCCTCGGCACCGACTATATCGATCTCTATCAGATCCACCGTCTCGACAAGACCACGCCCATCGAGGAGACGCTGGAAGCGCTGCATGACGTCGTGAAAGCCGGAAAGGTCCGCTATATCGGCGCGTCCAGCATGTATGCGTGGCAGTTCTCCAAGGCGCTGTATACGTCGCGCCTGAATGGCTGGACTGAGTTCGTCAGCATGCAGAACCATGTCAATCTGCTGAACCGCGAGGAAGAGCGCGAGATGCTGCCGCTCTGCGTCGACCAGAAGATCGCCGTCATGCCGTGGAGCCCGCTGGCGCGCGGGCGCCTGACGCGGGCCTGGGACCAGACCAGCGAGCGTCAAAAGACCGATGAATTCGGCAAGACGCTCTATGTGCAGTCCGAGGAGTCCGATCGCACGATCGTCGAACAGGTCGCAGCCACCGCCAGAGCTCGTGGCGTGCCGCAGGCACAGGTGGCGATGGCCTGGCTGCTGCAGAAGAAGGGCATCACATCGCCGATCATCGGTGCGTCGAAGCCGGTGCATCTGACGGATGCGGTGGCCGCGCTGTCGCTCAAGCTGACAAGCGAAGAGATCGCGGCGCTCGAAGCGCCCTATGTGCCGCATGCGGTGGCGGGGTTCGGTTAGACCAGCGTATCGTCGTCGCCACTCACACGGGCTGTCATCGCCCGGCTTGACCGGGCGATCCAGTAAACGATGGCGCCGGTCGTGTACGCCGTCGTGTCCCTGTTGATGGCAGTGTGTACTGGGTCACCCGGTCAAGCCGGGTGACGACATTTGTGTGTGTCGAAGCTGCGTGGGCATCGCTCAGCTATACCGCTTCTCCTGACCATCGTCCGCATACCAATCGAACGGCTCGTCCGAGAGATTGACGATCACGTTCTGGATCTGGGTATATTCCTCATAGGCTATCAGCCCGTTCTCGCGACCGATGCCGCTCATCTTGAAGCCGCCCCAGGGCGAGCACGGATCGATGCGGTGGTGGTCGTTGATCCAGACGATGCCGCTCTCGAGCCGATGCGCGACGCGATGGGCGCGAGTGACATCGCGGGTCCAGATCGAGGTGGCCAGACCAAATTCGGTGCCGTTGGACAGGGCGATGGCTTCTTCTTCGGTGTCGAACGGGATCACAACGACGACTGGTCCGAAGATCTCTTCCTGCGCAATGCGCATGCTGCCGGTTACATTCGTGAAGATGGTCGGCTGGTGATAATAGCCGTTCTCGAACAGCTTGCCGTTCGGGCGCTTGCCGCCGGCGGCAAGTGTCGCGCCTTCTTCGAGGCCGATCTTGACGTAGCGTTCGGTCAGCTCGCGTTGCCTGGCCGAGACGAGCGGGCCCATCTGCGTCGCCATGTCCTGCGGATTGCCGATGCGGATCATGTTGGTGCGGCGGACCAATTCGGCCACGACTGCATCATGCACCGAACGCTGCACGAGAAGGCGCGCGCCCTGCACGCAGGTCTGGCCGGTGGCGATGAAGGAGGCGAACAGCGCCGCCGCAACGCCGCGCTCGATCGGCGTATCGTCGAACATGATCACGGCAGCCTTGCCGCCGAGCTCTGCCGCGACCTTGGTGAGGTTCGCGCCCGCGATGGACGCGACCATCTTGCCGGTCTCGGTGCCGCCGGTGAGGTCGATCTTCTTGATGCGCTTGCTGGAGGTCAGAGCCTTGCCGGCGGTCGCGCCATAACCGGGTACGACATTATAGACGCCGTCGGGCACGCCGGCTTCCTTGAAGATATCGCCGAGCAGCAGCGGCGTGATCGGCGCCAGTTCGCTGGGCTTCACCACCATGGTGTTACCCGCGGCCATCGATGGCGCGATCTTCTTGGTGAGGATCAGGAGTGGATGATTCCACGGCGTGACATGGCCGACCACGCCGAGCGGCACGCGGCGGGTATAGTTCAGGAATTTGCCGCCGAACGGCGGCACGGTGTCCTCATGGGTGCGGGCTACTGCGCCGAAATAGCGAAACCATTCCGGCAGGCGGCCGAGCTGCGCCGTCATTTCACGGCGGGCACGGCCGATCTGGTCGACTTCGATGGTAACCAGGTCCGGGAGCTCCTTGGCCAGCAATTCACCGGCCCGGTGCATGATGTCGCCGCGCACGGCGCCGGGCGTCGCCGCCCAGATCTTGCCGGCGCGCTCCGCGGCGTCGATGGCGAGGTCTATATCTGTCTCGTCACCCTCGGCGACATCGGCCAGATGGCTCCGGTCCTTCGGGTTCTCAATCCTGATGGTGCGGCCGGTGGAGGCTGGCTGGAAGCGACCATCGATGTAGAGCCCGAACGGGCGACCGTCGTTCATCATTGGGATGTCCTTGAATTCGCGTCGTGATCCGTCTGGCGGCGGTAACCGCCTTTGCGGCCCATGACTAATCAGAAACCGGTGATTTTGCGATCAACGGGCGGTTGCACCGGAGCGATTGCGGCGGGCGGTCCCGGCCGATCGCAGAAAGTCGCCTGTGGATTCTGTGAGTCCGGAAAGGCACCTTTAACCGGTAATCATGCACGGTCAGGATGAAGCCGATGACTCCGGTATCGTTTAATATTGATGCAACGCTTAGCCGATTATTGAGGGCAACCGAAAGCGTGGCAGGAGATTTTTTCAATGACCAAGCTGGACGCAGAAGTCGACGATCTCATTGCCGCCTGCCACGGCGACACTCGCGGTACCGTGGCAGCACTCATCCTCGTTAACCAGCAGCTCGAGACCGAGCTGGCCGAGTTGCGCGCGCAGATGGCCGCACGTCCGTTCGATGAGCACATGGTGCACGCCGTTCTGCACTGATTGGTGACTTGATGCAGCGCAAGTGCGCCACAAGATTCGCGGTGTATAAATTCAATCTCGGCTGGGATTCGGAACGCCCTTTTGGCGTAATCAGAATTCCGGGATGGAGGTTTGAATGCCTAGACAATTTGGACTGAAGGCGACATCGATGGCAGCGTCGACGCCCGCGACGGCGTGCAAAACGACGCTTGGCCTGATCGGATGGATGTTTGCGCCGAAGGACCGCGTGTCGCGTGGCGCCGCAGTGGTAAGGCGCTCATCGTCATACACGGCGCTGCCCTATGCGCCAGCAAGCTGGCGCGGCTCCCGTGGCCGACGATCGGTCTCGGTCAACTGAAATCCGTGCGACGTTACGCGCTAGCGCGTCGAGCCTTTGTTTGCACCATCTCAATCCCATACATCTCTATCTAGTTGAGGCCGGTGCGGCTCGATTCAGTTGTGGCGAAACGAGCGAGCCAGTTGGTCCTCGATCGGTTTGCGGAGATAGGCGAAGGCGGTGCGTGAGCCATTCTGGATATAGGCTTCGACCGGCATGCCGGGCACGAGTGCCTTGCCGTCGAGCTTGGTGAGTTCTCCCTCGGCGAGGGTGATGCGTGCAACATAATAGGACACTCCGGACTGCTGGTCTTTTGTGAGATCTGCCGCGATGCGTGTGAGCATCCCCGTGAGGTCTGGCGTGATCGCGGAATCGAAGGCGGTGAAACGCAGTTTCGCTGACTGACCCAGTCGGAGACGGTCAATCATCTGCGGATCGACCCGTGCCTCGACCACGAGGGAATCTCTCTCCGGAACGATCAGCATCAATTGTTCGCCTGCGGTAATGACGCCGCCCACCGTATGAATCGCTTTCTGATGAACCATTCCGTCCTGTGGCGCCCGCAACACGACGCGTGCGAGCTGGTCAACCGCTGCCACGCGACGCTCGGAGAGATCCGCGATCTTGATCTCCACCTCGCGCAGGTCGGTCGCGATCTCGCGTCGTTGATCCTGAACGACCTGAAGCGTTTGCAGTTCCGTCTCGGTGATGCGGCCTTTTGCGCGGGCCGTTTCGGCGATGAGCTGTCCTTCCTCGCCGATCAGTCGTGCGGCTTCGCGTTCGAGTGTGGTCAACCGAGTGTAGGGAATGAGGTTCTTCTCAAACAATTGACGGACGCCTTCGAGCTCGCGCTTGATCAGTCGGATCTGCTCGCGCTTGGATTCGATCTGGGCAGCGAGGCCGTGGATCTCCTCGCCAATCTGGCCAGTGCGTTCGCGCAGTTGCGACTGCTGGCCGCTGAGGGCTTCGCGTCGTCGGAGCAACAAGCTTGTCTCACCGGCGATAATATCGGCGATCGCAGGCGTTTCCGTTCGATCTGCAAGCTCGCCCGGGATGACGAAGGCGTCGCGACCTTCCTGTTCCGCGCGCAACCGCGCCCGGCGGGTCCAGAACTGGTTGAGCTGGTTTTCGATCAGCGCCAGGTTGGCGCGCGTCATGGTCTCGTCAAGCCGGACCAGAACGTCGCCGGCGCGCACGCGGTCCCCGTCGTTGACGAGAATTTCAGCGACCACCCCGCCGGTCGGATGCTGAATCCTGCGCACGTTGCTATCGACCACGATCTGTGCCGGGGCTATCACCGCGCTCGCGAGTGGCGCGGTTGCCGCCCAGACGCCAGCGGTGGAGATCGCCACGGCGAGTAGAGCCAGCCCCGCATATGCAGTTCGCCGGATATCGCGGAAGGGATCAGTGCGGCTTGAGTTGGACACTGCAGAATTTGACATCATGTTTCCTCAGCCTCTGCCGTCAGCAGTCATGCGGACTTCATGCACTGGCTGCGGCGCTACCTGGTTTGCGGGATGTTGCGAGGCAAGCGCCTTGCGCAGGATTTCGTCCTTCGGACCGAATGCCTGGACCTGGCCATTGGCCATTGTCATCACGAGATCGACCCCGGCAAGAGCCGCCGGGCGGTGCGCGACGATGATGGCGATTCCGCCGCGCCCACGTACGCCCTTGATTGCCTGAGTCAACGCAGCGTCGCCTTCGACGTCGAGATTGGCATTCGGTTCGTCGAGCACCACCATGAACGGGTCCCTATAGAGCGCACGTGCAAGCGCTACCCGTTGGCGCTGCCCACCCGAGAGGGCAGCGCCGGCTTCCCCGATCCGCATTTCGAAGCCCTTTGGCAGGTTGAGGATCATGTCATAGGCACCGGCGGCTTTCGCGGCGGCAATGACGGTCGGTCCATCCATCTCCGGATCGAAGCGGGCAATGTTCTCAGCCACCGTGCCGTCGAACAGTTCGACGTCTTGCGGCAAATAGCCCATCAAGCCGCCCCGAATTTCGGCGGGCCACTGGTCGAGGGTTGCGCCATCGAGGCGGATCTCGCCGCGCGCTGCAGGCCAGATCCCGACCAGCGCACGCGCCAATGTGGATTTTCCTGACGCCGACGGTCCGATGATTCCAACAGCCTGGCCGGCTTTAAGTTGGAACGTGGCATTCTGAACGATGGCCTTGGTACCACCCGGCGCGGCAATGAAAACCTGATCGACCGTGAGAATGTGCTGAGCACGTTCTGGCGCAATGGCAGAAGGGCTCTCGTCTTGAGACGACAGCGCATCGCGTAACCGCTGCCAGGCCTGACGGGCGCCGACGAAAGGACGCCAAACCGAGATCGCCAGTTCGACGGGAGCCAGCGCACGGCTGCCCATGATCGAGGAGGCAATCATGACACCACTGCTGGCCTGTCCTTCGATTACCAGCCAAGCGCCTAATCCGAGCAATGCCGATTGCAAGATGAACCGCAGGGTCTTCGACAGCGTGCCAAGTGCACCGGCAATATCGGAACCGTGCTGCTGAGCAGCGATCTGATCGGCATTGGCTGCGCCGATGCGTGAGATGACTCGTCGCTCCATGCCGAGGGCGGCGACGACCTCGGCATTGCGGCGGCCCCCCTCCAGCTGGATGTTGCGTATGGCGGCATTGCGGGATGCTTCTTGTGTGGGCTTCCGCGTCAGAATTTCCGTGAGAAGAGCAATGCCGAACAGAATGGTTGCGCCGCCGACCAGGGTCCATCCAAGATACGGATGCAGCAGGAAGCATCCGGCGAGATATAGCGGCATCCACGGCAGATCGAACAGGGTCGTCGGCCCGAGGCCGGACAGGAACCCGCGTACTGAATCCAGATCATGCGCGAGTTGAACACCGCCGCCGCGGCTGGACTTCAAAGGTGATCGCAGAATGGCGGAATTCACCGGCTCCCACAATGCGCCATCAAGTGCAGCTCCGATGCGTGTCAGGATACGCTGGCGCAGCCAGTCGAATACACCCTGCACAGCGTAGATCGCAATTACGATAACCGACAGCGATACGAGAGTAGGAATGCTGCGTGAGGGAATGACGCGGTCATAGACCTGCAGCATGTAAATGGATCCGGTCAGCATCAGGATGTTGACCACGGCGGAGAACAACCCGACAGACAGGAATGCGCTGCGACAAGAAGCGAGAGCAGCGCTTGGAAGGTCTCGGTGTCTCGATCCGGCTGCTTTGTCTGCCGAAAATGCTGCGGTCATATTTCACCTGGGCCAGTAAGCGACAGCGATGCGCGCCGATCGAGTTCGTTATCTGGCTTCAGCGTCAACTGCGTGACAGCGCGTGGACTGCGTGCGCGTGCAATGTTGCAGTCGCGCGATCGGCCACACGAATTGTGAGCGATGTTGCGCGGCAAGACATTGCAACAGCAAACACATTTGTTCTTGCGCGTTGCGTGCGTGAACTTCGGCCGTTGTTTGCCGTGTGATCGTTGGGGAGTCCGAATTCAGTGTCGCTCGATCATTTCCATCGTCCTTCGATGCAAGGTGCTACCAATCCGAGGTGTAGCAACGCGCAACGCTTTGCACTCCTGCGGGTGTGGCACGATGTCGCGATTTTCTGTGTCGCCTTTGTATAGTCGAGCAAAAAGAGCGGTCGGCGCGGGGCTTCACTGCGACGTAAGAAACCAGTCATGCGGCTGTTAAATCGACGTGGCTACATCCGGCGCATTAACTTTTCGTTAACCAACAGGCGGTCGGTCGCGCGTCTTCGCATTTGCGGAGCGAGCGATGTTCGACGCGTGCCTCAAAGATGGAAGCAGATTTCATGTCAACGACATATCACGCTCTTGCCGTTAGCGATCTCGTCCAGGATTGGTCCAATGCTGGCGCGATCAGCGCCGATGACAATTGGTCTTCCGTTCCATCGATCGTCGGCTATCTCGGTGACATCAACGCTGGTTCGCCAACTGGCACCGATCCGCGGACATTGACCGGCGCTGGGCTCGGCGCTGTCGATGTGATCGCCAATCAGACCGCCCCGAATTCTGTTACCAACGGTGGCGTTGCGGAATTCGCAATTGCCAATCCGACCATTGCGCTGAACGGCTCGGGTACTGCCGACGCGCCGAGCCTCGTGCTTTATCTCGATGCGAGTGGCCGCGATAATGTGCGACTGACTTTCAATGCGCGCGATCTCGACGGCAGCGTGGACGACGCGACCCAGCCGATTGCCGTGCAGTACCGGATCGGTTCCACCGGGTCCTGGACGAATGTGACGGGTGGCTACGCTGCCGACGTCACCACCGCGAATGCCGCAACTCAAGTGACGCCTTTCAATTTGCTGCTGCCGTCCGAAGTCAATGGTCACGCGGACTTGCAGGTCCGGATCCTCACCGCCAATGCCGGTGGCAATGACGAGTGGGTCGGGATCGACGATATCCGCGTCACGAGCAACGCCAGCACCCCGGTCGTAGGCCAGACCGTCGGCTTTTCTGCAGGCACGGTGTCGGTCTCGCATGACGAGGGCAATAGCGGCTCGACGGTCTATCAATTCACTGTTGAGCGCAGCGGTGGCACCGATGGCGATGTCTCATTCTCCGGAACGATTGCCTCTGCGCAGACCGACGCATCAGACTTCGTTGGAAGCGTGCCGAGCAGCTTTAGCGGCGTGATTCCGGCTGGGCAGGGATCGGCAACGGTGACCGTTATGGTCGCCGGTGACACCACCAGCGAGCCGAATGAAAATTTCACGCTGACGCTTCAGAGCGCTTCCAATTCCGCCGCCGTGGCGACCACGATCGGCACTGCACAAGCCACCGGCACCATCGTCAATGATGATGTTGCGATCACCAAGATCAGCGCCATCCAGGGCACGGGCGCCACCAGCGGAATGGTCGGCCAGACGGTCACTGTCGAAGCCATCGTCGTCGGCGATTTCCAGAACGGGGACGGCGACAACAGCCGCAATCTGAACGGCTTCTATGTTCAGGAAGAGGTAACTGACTCCGACGGTAATGTCCTGACCTCCGAAGCCATCTTCGTATTCGGCGGCAACGGTGATGTGGCCGTCGGCGACCGTGTCCGTGTCACCGGCTCGATCAGCGAGTATTTCGGTCTCACCGAACTCACCGCGACCAACATTTCCGTGGTTGAAGCGGGCGCGGTTGCCGACATCGGCACGATGGCGACCGTGATCGATCTCCCGGGCGCCGGCACCACGCTGAGCCAGGACGGCGACTATCAGCCGAACCTCGAAGCCTATGAGGGCATGCTGGTCACGCTGCCAGAGACGCTCGTCATCACCGAGCAATTCAACCTCGATCGCTTCAATGAAATCAAGCTGGTGGCAGGCGATCGCCCGGCCCAGTTCACGCAGGAAAATGCGCCGGACGCTGCAGCCTACCAGGTCTATCTTGCCGAACTCGGTTCGCGCACCATCACCTATGATGACGGCCTGAACGCCCAGAACGCGGCTATCAGCAATCTCGACGGCTTCGGCCCGACCTACAACACCGCCACCGCGCCGCGGATGGGCGATACGATCACCGGTCTGACCGGCGTGCTGGACTATCAATGGGCCGGAAACGCCGCCTCCGGCGCGACCTGGCGGGTCCGCTCGGTCGAGAACGGCACCAATACATTCGACGACGGCGCCGCGCCGCGGACTGCTGCTCCCGACGATGTCGGAGGTACGCTCCAGGTCGCAAGCTTCAACGTCCTGAATTTCTTCAAGACGCTGGACGATGGCGCCAGCACCGCCATCGGCCAGGAGCCGCGCGGCGCCAACGACTCCGTCGAATTCTCCCGTCAGACCGGCAAGCTCGTCGATACCATTCTTGCAATGAATGTCGACGTGCTGGCGCTGACCGAGCTTGAGAACGATTTTCTTCCCGGCTCGTCGGGCAATGCGATCGAATATCTGGTTGGCCAGCTCAATGCCGCTGCGGGTCCCGGCACCTATGCCTGGGTCAATCCCGGTCAGCAGTTTGTTGGTGGTGATGCCATCGCGGTCGGCTTCATCTACAAGACCGCGGATGTGAAAATCGCGGACGGGACGACGGTCGCGATCCTCAACGATGCCGATCTGCCTGGACTCGGGCTTTCTGGCCTACTGAGCCAGAGCACCATCGGGCACATCTTCGACGGCGCGAATACCAGCCGCAATGCGCTCGCGGTGACGTTCGAGCAGATCGCCACTGGAGAAACTTTCACCGCAATCGCCAACCACCTCAAATCCAAGAGCGGCACCGGCACCGGCCTCGACGCTGACCAAAGTGACGGCCAGGGCAACTGGCAGAACCAGCGCGAACTCGCGGCGACTGCACTCACCGCTTGGGCCAATAGCGACCCGACCGGTTCCGGCGACAGCGACGTGCTGATGCTCGGCGATTTCAACAGCTACGCCAAGGAGCAGGCAACGGGCATCATCGAGAACGCAGGCTATGAGAACCTGCATGGCCGGGAGAACGACGCCTATTCCTACGTCTTCGACGGTCAGACCGGCACCCTCGATTACGCGTTCGCGAATGACAGCCTGTCGTCGCAGGTTACTGGCGTCACTACTTGGCACATCAATGCCGATGAGGCCGATGCCCTCGACTACAACACGGACTTTTCGCGCGATCCGGCGATCTTCGATGCCGATACGAATGTCCGCGTTTCCGACCACGATCCGGTCATCGTTGGCCTCGATCTGAACCAGAACCAGACGCCGTCGACCTACAGGCTGCAGATCCTGCATGCGTCGGATTTCGAGGCCGGTCTCGATGCGGTCGATCGCGCGGGCAATTTCGCCGCCATCGTCGATTACCTCGAAGAAACACAGGCGAATTCGATCACGCTGTCGTCGGGCGACAACTTCATCCCCAGCCCGTTCTTCAGCGCCGGCAGCGACGCCTCGTTGAAGGAAGTGTATGAGACCGCGCTCGAGACCTATTACGGTCTTGCCAGCGGCACGCTGAACATCACGCCGGGCTTCGGTAGTGCCGACATCTCGATGCTGAACATCATCGGCGTGCAGGCCTCGGCGATCGGAAATCACGAATTCGACGCAGGCACAAACCCGCTCGCAGCGATCATTCGGCAAACCGCCGGCTTCCCGGGCGCACAGTTCCCCCTTCTATCTGCCAATCTGGATTTCTCAGGCGATCCCAATCTTGCCGGCCTCTACACCAACCTCATCCAGAACGCTGACAACTATTCCGGCTTCCCGCCGGCTGCCGGCATAGGCAAGAAGATCGCGCCTGCGACCATCATCGAGGAGGGCGGCGAAAAGATCGGCGTGGTGGGCGCCACCACTCAGATCGTCGAAAGCATTTCTTCGACCGGCGGCGTCGAGGTGATCGGCGACGATGTTGACGACATGGCCGCACTTGCTGCGATCCTGCAGCCAACTATCGACAGCCTGATCGCCCAGGGTATCAACAAGATCATCCTGGTCAGCCATCTCCAGCAGATCGCGTTCGAGCAGGCGCTTGCACCGTTGCTGCACGGCGTCGACATCATCATCTCGGGCGGATCGAACACGCTGCTTGCCGATGCGCAGGATACGCTGCGTCCCGGCGACACCGCCGATGGCACTTACCCGATCGTGACCCATAATGCCGACGGCAATACCACGCTGATCGTCAATACTGACGGCGAATACTCCTATGTCGGCCGGCTGGTGGTCGATTTCGACGCCAATGGCAACGTTACCGCGGGAAGTGTCGATCCGAATGTCAGCGGTGCTTATGCGACCACTGACGAAGAGGTCGCCGATCTTTATGACGACGTCATCGACGTCGACGGTGACGGCGATATCGATGCGGCGGATGCCAATCCGTTTGCGGAAGGCAGCAAGGGCGATCTCGTCAACGACATCGCCCAGGGGGTCGGCAATGTGATCGACGCTCAGGACGGCAATCTGTTCGGCAGTACCAATGTCTATCTGGAAGGCCGTCGCGGCGAGGTCCGCACCGAGGAGACCAATCTGGGCGACCTCACGGCCGACGCCAATCTCTGGTACGCCCAGAAGGCCGATGCGACGGTGATGGTCTCGATCAAGAATGGCGGCGGTGTCCGCGATTCGATCGGCAGCGTCTCCGCAGTGGGCGGCGTCGCTCAGGAAAACCCGCCATCGGCCAATCCCGGTGTCGGCAAGGAAGAGGGCGACATCTCGCAGCTCGATATCGCCAACTCGCTGCGCTTCAACAATGCCCTGTCCATGGTTACCGTGACGGCAACACAGTTGCTGACGGTACTGGAGCATGCGGTGGCCGCGACTGCGAATGGCGCCACCCCCGGTCAGTTCGCTCAGGTTGGCGGTATCGCTTACTCCTTCGACAAGGACAGCCCGGCCGGCAACCGCATTCAGTCAGCTGCGCTGATCGACGAGAACGGCAATCCCGTCCTTGTTCTGGTCGAGAACGGTGAACTCGTCGTCAACGCCGACATGGCGATCCGGGTCGTGACGCTGAGCTTCCTGCTCACGGGCGGCGACGGCTATCCGTTCGCGAGCTTCATTGCGGCCAATCCGGGCTTTGCCAATGTTGTGAACCTGTCTCCGAGTCTCGTGCCCGATGCTGGTCAGGTGGCCAACTTCGCGGCTGAAGGCACCGAACAGGACGCATTCGCCGAATATCTCGCGGCGCACTATTCCGAAACGGCCTACGATGTCCTCGACACCGACCGCGCGCATGACACACGAATCCAGAACCTCGACTATCGGTCGGATACGGTGCTCTCCGTGCAGCCGATCGTGCTGGTCGGCGACGACGATGACAACATCCTCACCGGCGCACTCGGCAACGATACGATCTCCGGCGGCGAGGGCGATGACACGCTGACAGGTCTTGGCGGTGATGATAACCTCGACGGCGGCGAAGGCGACGATACGCTGCTCGGCGGTGCGGGGAATGATACGCTCGCCGGTGGCGAGGGTGACGACGCCCTCAGCGGCGATGCTGGCAACGACGTTCTCGCGGGCGGCGAAGGAGACGACACGCTTTCCGGCGGCAACGGCGACGACACCCTCGACGGCGGCGAAGGCTATGACACGCTGGAAGGCGATGGCGGCAACGATCGGCTGGTCGCCGGCGAGGGCGACATCGCGTATGGCGGCGAAGGCGACGACGTCATCGAGGTCTCGACCGACGACTATGCGCCGGCATTGATCGACGGCGGTAACGGCAATGACACCCTGAAACTGGTGGGCTCCGCGACCGGCGGCATCGACACCAGCAACATCGTCGTCAACGTCGAAAATCTGGTGGTGAGCGAAGGTACCTGGTCGGTTGCTGCCAGCGACTACTCTTCGGTTACCGTCAAGGGCGCCGCTACGCTCACCAGCAATGTAGTTGTCGATAACAGCGATCTGCTTTCCGTTGAGGCTGGCGGCAGGCTGATCGCCGGCACCGCCATCACCTGGTCGGGCGGTGGCGCCGCTGTGGTCAATAATGCCGGACTAATCGAAGGGTCGAGCCGCGTGCTCAACACCACGATCGGTGCGACGGGCTCGCTGGTCTTCAACAACGAAACAGGCGGCACTGTCCGCGGAGCGCTGAGCCCGCAACAGGCGGGACACGCCGATGCGACCCTCACGATCAACAATGCCGGCGTGATGGAAGCGGGCGGTCGCGTCCTGGACTTCCGCAGCTTCGATGGAGCTGACGCCTCTGCGGTGATCAACAACCTTGCCGGCGGCATCATCCGCCAGTACGGCAGCGACACCGATGTGATCCGCCCCGGCAATGACGGGGTTGTCAACAACTGGGGCACGATCACGACCGATCCGGGCTTCGTCGGTGGAGGTGACCTGATCGACTTCCAGAGCGATACCGGCGGCAAGGTCAACAACTATGCCGGCGGCTGGATGGAGGGCTCGCGCCATGTCGTGACCGGCGACAATGCCGTGACCGTTGTCAACGCAGGCACGATGATCGGTCGCAACGGCTCGGCGGTGAACATCGACAATGGCGGTTCTGAAGCCGAGAAGGTCTTCATCACCAATCACGGCACGATGGAAGGCCGCTCGGCAGAACTCGCCGACTCCGATGGCGACGCCATTGATGTCGACGGTCTGGTCCAGGTCCTCAACTATGGTCGCATCGCCGGCCTCGGTGCAGAGGGCTATCACGATGGCGAACCGAATGTCTCCGAAGGCATCGCCATTGGCGGTGGCACCGTGGTCAACAGCGCCACTGGCGAGATCTATGGTTACGGTCGTGCCATCCAGGTGGACAATTCCGGCAACGGCAATGCGCTGGGTGTGTCCACGATCGTGAATGATGGCCTGATCCAGGGCGATGGTCACGGTCCGGAAGGCGTGTCGGCAGGAGACGCCGCCCGCTTTGACTTGCGCGGCAATGAGGCGATCAACCTGGTTGGCGACTATGAGGACTTTGTCGGCAACAACAGCACCGGTCGAATCATCGGTGGCGTCTCGATGGGCGGAGCCAGGGATACCCTGAACAACTCCGGCTCGATCATCGCGACGGGTGGATCGGCGATCGACATGGGCGCCGGCAACGATCAGGTGAACCTCTATGTCGGCGCCACGGTGTCCGGCAAGATCCTGCTCGGCGCCGGTGATGACGTGGCGCTCTCGACCTCGGCCGGTGGCTTCGTGATCGATGGTGGTGACGGCAGCGACACGATGGCCATGGACTATGCATATGGCGGCAACGACATCCTCAGCGGCGGAAACGGCAATGACTACATCTATGCCGGTGCCGGCGATGACCAGATCGATGGCGGTGCGGACGACGACACGCTGTACGGCAATGACGGCAATGACCTGATCAAGGGCGGCGCCGGCAATGACGACATCGTCGGCGGCATTGGAGCTGACACCATTCATGGTGATGGAGGCAATGACAGCATCGATGGCGGTGAGGGGCTCGATACCGCCCACTACACGGGAACGTTCAACAACCACGGCTACGCGTTGAACGCGGATGGCTCCATCAAGGTGACCGATCTGCGCAATGGCATGCCGGACGGCATCGACACGCTGCGCAACGTCGAGCGGCTCAGCTTTGCCGATGGGGTCTGGGCCGTGGTGGCGGGTACCGACGGCGACGACGCGATCACCGGTTCTGCCGGCAATGATCTGGTGTTCGGCGGCAGCGGAAACGACACGTTCGTCGGCACCGGAGGTCTCGATACCTATGACGGTGGCGACGGCACCGACACGATCGACTACAGCCAGATCACGTTTAAGGTAACGGTCGATCTCGCCTCCGGCTTGGCCTACTACCCCGGCTATCTCGCAGGCGCCGATCATTTCAGCAATATCGAAAATGCGGTCGGTACCGGCTACGACGATCTCCTGATCGGAACCAGCGGTGCCAACACGCTGATCGGGGGCGCCGGCAACGACGTTCTGAACGGCGGCGATGGCGACGACATCCTGCGCGGCGGTGCCGGTAACGACACCATCGACGGCGGAGCAGGTTACGATGTGCTCGACCTGTCGGATGCGACCGGAGCGCTGACCGTCAACTACGCCGCTGGAACGGTGACCGGTGCCGGGATCGGGACCGATCACTTCACCAATATCGAGACGATCCTGTTCGGCGCCGGGAATGATCAGATCACCGGCGGCAATGGCGACGACACCTTCGATGGCGGTGCCGGCAACGACACCATCAATGGCGGTGCGGGTGACGATGCGCTCAGCGGCGGCGTTGGTGATGACGCGATCGACGGCGGTTCCGGCGACGACGTGGTGTCCGGCGGCATCGGCAACGATACGCTGAAGGCTGGGTCCGGCGATGACAGTGTCGATGGCGGCGATGGCAACGACATCATCGATGCCGGCTCGGGCGACGACATCATCGTGGCCGGTGCGGGTGCGGACAAGGTCAACGCCGGTTCGGGCAACGACATCATCAACGGCGGTATCGGCGACGATGCTCTGACCGGCGGCTCCGGCTCCGATGTGTTCGTGTTCGCCGCCGGGTTCGGAAAGGATATGATCACCGACTTCGTCGCGAGCGGGGCTTCCAAGGACTTCATCCAGTTCTCCAGCGATCTGTTCTCCGACTATGCCGATGTGATGTCTCACACCGCCCAGGTCGGCAGCAGCATCGTGGTGACGCTGGATGAAAACCACGCAGTTACGCTCGCCAACACCAGCTTGGCGTCGCTTACCGCTGACGACTTCCGCTTCGTCTAGCGGCGGACATGGCACACGGGGCGTTACTGACGCCCCGTGTGCACCTTACGTTTTTGCCTTGATGAATTGCGGTCGCTACCGTCTGAGCCTGCCGTCCCGTCGAATTTCACCCGCGCGGAGCGGGCGCAATGTCCGCTGGCATAGTACCGTGCCCATCGCTATGTGTTAGTGCACTCAGGTCGAATGTCTCTCCGCGAATGCGCGATAGGGTGGATAAGGCGCGGTCGCGATCACTTTCCAGCAGTTGACCGAGATGTGCGACAGCGGCATTCGGCTTGCGCTGCCGGATCGCCTTCAATGTCGACGCCATCAGGTCGGCGCTGAGTCGGCGGATGTCGCGGGTCTGATAGTCCAGCGGCGTCTTCCATATGGTTTCCCATACGGTTTGATTGGCAAGGTCGGTGAGCAGTTCGACGAGCAGTTCGTTGCCCGAGCCGCGTGCAATGGTCTTTACTGCCCGCGTCGTGGTGCGTGCGAAAGCCATCGGATCATCGATCTCGACTCCGGCTTTCAACTCGTCGCAGCGGCGCGCCAATGTATCGATGAAGCTTTCGACCGGCGTGGCCGCCATGGTGCGCACTGCTAGCATCGACAGTGCGGTGCGGACATTAAATAGGTCAGCCACCGATTTGAGTGACAGCGGCCTGATATAGGCGCCGCGCCGCGGAAAGATGTCGACCAGGCGCCGGCGCTCGAGAATGCGGATCGCTTCACGGATTGGGCCACGGCTGACGCCGAAATCGCGCGCCAGGTCGAGTTCGACAAGACGCTCGCCCGCTTTGCGACGGCCGGAGACGATCTCGGCGCCGAGCTCCTCCGCAACCTGGTCGGGGATCGTCCGCGGCGCAAATCTCCGTTCGACGTCGTGCTCGTTATCATTGAATGGCCTGCGAAGTGTCGCTGCCATGGCCGCCTCCTGTCGATGCACGCTTGCCGCGTCATACGGTCCTGTCTACCGCAGAAGTCAATTGTTGACAATTGACAGTCGATGACCTTTCATTGGGTTACTGTCGCTTCAATACATACCGGCACAAGCCGGACCGCGATGGAACGTCCCGATGCAAGATCTGCAGAACAGGGATGGCAAGGGAGGTGAACATGGCGGCTCTGTTCGCGTCGGCGCATGTCCGACTGACAACACCCCAACAGACACGCGTCTGCGGCTTTCATCCGTATGTGCAAGTGCAGCACCGGCAAACCCTGCAGCAGTGGATGATGCGCGGCGTCATTGGTCGTGTTCTGGCTGGCGAAGCGTGATGACAGGCGTGATCGACATCTCCGCTCCCACGTCAGCACGCGTTGCTGGAATGCCCGACGCGGGCGTTTCGCCGCAGCCGCCTTTGCTCGAAGTACGCGATCTATCGCTGTCTTTCGCGACGGCGCGCGGCGCATTGCCGATCACCCGGAACGTAAATTTCACCATCGCACCGGGCGAGCGCGTTGGTTTGGTCGGTGAGAGCGGATGTGGCAAGACCGTCACTGGTCTGTCGCTGCTGCGCCTGCTGCCGCCGCAGTCGGCGCGCATTCAGGGCGATATCCTGTTCAACGGGACCAATCTGGCCACGCTGTCGCCGCGACGCATGCGCGCGGTGCGCGGCCGTGAGATCGCGATGATTTTTCAGGAGCCGATGAGCGCGCTTGATCCGGTCTTCACCGTCGGTGATCAGATCAGCGAAGCCTATCGCATCCATTTTCCGGTCAGTCGCGCGGAGGGGCGCGAGCGTGCCATCGCTGCGCTGCGTGAAGTCGGTATCCCCGCGCCGGAGCGACGCTGCGACGAATATCCGCATCAACTCTCGGGCGGCATGCGCCAGCGCGTGATGATCGCGATGGCGTTGATCTGCAAGCCGAAGCTGCTGGTCGCCGACGAGCCGACCACGGCGCTCGATGTCACGGTGCAGGCGCAGATCACCGATCTCTTGCGTTCGTTGAGCGAGCGCACCGGCACGGCATTGATCTTCATTACCCATGATCTCGGCGTCGTCGCCGAAACTTGCACCCGCATGATCACCATGTATGCGGGCGAAGTTGTCGAGGATGCCCCGGTGGACGATGTGCTGACGCGGCCACGTCATCCCTACACGTCAGGGCTGCTGCGCTCGCTGCCTGGCCTCAGCAAGCGCCGCGGCGTGTTGACCTCGATCCCAGGTCGTGTGCCATCGCCGAATGCGATGCCGGCCGGCTGCCGCTTCCGATCACGTTGCACGCATGTTGTGGCGGGCTGCGAGCAGAGCCAGCCGATGATCGAGATCGAAAGCGGTCGTACTGCGCGCTGCTGGCGTGCCCCCGAACTCGTGCTGCCGGGGGCGGTGAATTGATGTCTTCCGCGCAGCACCATAATAGCGATAGCGGAATTCTCGCGGTGCGCGATCTGCGCATTCTGTTCCCGACCCGCGATGGCCGCGACACCGTCAAGGCGATCGACGGCATGGACTTCGAGGTCTGCGCTGGCGAGACCTTCGGCATCATCGGTGAGTCCGGCTCGGGCAAGACCACGCTCGGCCGTGCGCTGGTGTCGCTGCTGCCGCCGAGCCACGGCAAAATTCTGCATGACGGCACCGATCCGGCTGCCCTTGGCATAAGCGCGTTTCGCAAGCATCGCCGCGATTACCAGATCATCTTCCAGGATCCGAATGCCGCGCTCAATCCGCGCATGACGATCATCGACAGCGTGGTCGAGCCGCTGGAGATCATGGGCGAGGGCGATCATGCCTCGCGCCACCGCCGTGGCATCGAGGTGCTGGAGCGCGTCGGCCTCGCCGCCGAAGCCGCCGATCGCTATCCGCATCAACTGTCCGGCGGCCAGAAGCAGCGCGTTAACATCGCGCGCGTGCTGACGTTGCGGCCCAAGGTCATCGTTTGCGACGAGGTGGTGGCGGCGCTCGACGTCTCCATCCGCGGCGACGTGCTCAATCTGTTTGCCGATCTGCAGCGCGAATTCGGCCTGACCTATGTGTTCATCACCCACGATATCTCGGTGGTCTCGCACATCTCCGACCGCATCGCCGTCACCTATCTCGGCAAGCTGATGGAGCTCGGTCCGGCCGAGGATGTCGTCGAGCACCCGCTGCATCCGTATACGCGTGCGCTGCTGTCGGCCGAGCCAGTCCCGTTGCCGTCGCATTTGCGGGTCGACCGCCGCATCATTCTCGAAGGTGAAATTCCAAGCCCGGTGGCGCCGCCGTCGGGTTGCCGCTTCCGCACGCGCTGTCCGTCGGTGCAACCGCGCTGCGCCAACGAAGTGCCGGCCTGGCGCGACGTCAAGCCGGGACACCGCGTCGCCTGCCATTTCGCCACGGCGGACGGTCCACCGCCAGACAATCAAAAAGCGCAACGCGCATCATAATCAATGGGAGGATTTTCAAATGAAGACAATTGATCTGGGCAAGCAAACATTGCGTCGTCGTGACATTCTGGCGCTGATGGGCGGAGCTGCCGTGACCGGCGCACTCGGCCTGCCGGCTTGGGCGCAAGAGGCCAAGAAGGGCGGCGTGCTGAAGGTCGCCGCGCCGGCCAATCCGTCGTCGCTCGATCCGGCCACCGGCGGCGCCGGCTCCGACCACAGCATTCTGTGGACCATGTACGACACGCTGGTGGAGTGGGACTACGAGACACTGAAGCCGAAGCCGGGGATGGCGAAATGGGCGTTTCCCGATCCGAAGACCATGGTGCTCGACATCACCACCGGCATCAAATTCCACGATGGCACACCGATGGATGCCGAGGCCGTCAAGTTCAACCTCGAACGCAACCGCACCGATCAGCGCTCCAACGTCAAGCCCGATCTGTCCAGTGTGGATGCGGTCGAGGTAACGGGTCCGCTGCAGGTAACGCTGAAGCTGAAGAACCCTGACACCGCGCTGCCGGCGATCCTGTCAGACCGCGCCGGCATGATGGTGTCGCCGAGCAATATCAAGGCGCTCGGCAATGAGACCGACCGCAAGCCGGTCGGCGCTGGTCCATGGAAGTTTGTGCGCTGGAACGACAACGAGATCATCGTCGTGGCGCGGCATGACCAATACTGGCGTCAGGGCCGACCTTATCTGGACGGCATCGAATTCAACATCATCCCGGAAAACGCCACGGCTTTGCGTTCGGTTGTTGCCGGCCAGAACGATATGGCGTTTCAGCTGCCGGCGCGATTGAAGCCGGTGATCGAGCGCGCCAAGAATCTGGAGACGGTCACGTCGCCAACGCTGTATTGCATCCAGCTCTACTTGAACTACGCCCGCTCGCCCCTCGACAACGTCAAGGTCCGTCAGGCGATCAACTTCGCACTCGACCGCGATGCCTTCGTCAAGGCGGCCCTTAACGGACTCGGCGAACCGGCGCGCATGACGCTGCCGAGCTCGCACTGGGCGTTCAACAAGGATGTCGCCGGGATGTATCCGAACAATCCGGAAAGGGCGAAGCAGCTGCTCGCCGAGGCCGGCTACAAGGATGGTCTTGAACTGACCATAGGCGGCTATATGGATCAGGATTCCGTGCGGCGTGGCGAGGTGATTCAGGATCAGCTCGGCAAGGCTGGCATCCGTCTGAAATTCACTCGCGGCACCATCGCCGAAATCAGCGCGCAGTTCTTCGCCACCGAGAAGAAGTTCGACCTTCTTGTCTCGGCATGGACCGGGCGTCCAGATCCAAGCATGACCTACGGGCTGAGCTTCGACAAAGGCGCTTATTACAATGCGGGCCGCAGTGGCGAGCCGGAGTTGTCGAAGTTGATCCAGGAGAGCCGCGTCAGCGAAGACCTCGCCAAGCGCGCCGAGGTGTTCGCCAAGATCCAGAAATTCACGGTGGAGAACGCTCTGTCGGCACCGCTCGCATTCCAGTTCGAACTCGATGCGCTATCCGCCAAGGTGAAGGGCTTCAAGCCCAACCTGCTCGGCAAGCCGAAATTCGAAAACATTTCGCTCGGCTAATCCGTCCGACACAGCAACCGGCGCCGCGATCATCGCGGCGCCCTCAACTGGTGTGAATTGCGCATGTTGAATTCCGGACGTCTCCGCATCATCGGTCGTCGCCTGCTGCAGGCAATCCCGGTGGTGGTGCTGTCGACTTTCATCGTGTTCGGCCTGCTCAAGCTGGTGCCGGGCGATGTTGCCGTGACGCTTGCTGGCGACAATGCGTCGGAGCAGCGGATCGCCGAAATCCGCGAGCTCTATGGTCTGAACCAGCCGTTCCTGCTGCAATATGGCTCGTGGCTCTGGAAGGCGGCACATGGCGATCTCTCCAGCTCGCTGATCTCCAACGAGGCGGTGCTGACCTCGATCCAGCGCTGCCTGCCGCATACGCTGTTGATCGTCGCACTCGCACTGTTCATGGCGATGTTGGTCGGCATCCCCCTTGGCATTGCAGCGGCAACCAAGCCCGGCTCGTGGATCGACGGCTTCGTCATGGCGATTGCCTCACTCGGTGTTGCCGTGCCGAATTTCTGGCTCGGCATGCTGCTGGTGGCGTTCTTCTCGCTACAGCTCAATTGGCTGCCGGCCACGGGTGCAGTATCGCTCATGAAAGATCCGTGGGCGTCGCTTAGTCATGCCATCCTGCCGGCGGTGGCACTTGCGTCCGGCGGCATTGCCGAGGTGGCGCGGCAGCTGCGGTCGTCACTCGTCGAGATACTGTCGTCGCAACAGGTTCGCACGTTGCACGCCAAGGGTTTGCCGCCATCATCGATCCTGTGGCGTCACGGTTTGAAGAATGTCAGCGTCAACCTGCTCACCGTCGTCAGCCTGCTCGCGAACCGCCTGCTCGCGGCAACGGTCGTGGTCGAGGCCGTGTTCGCGATTCCCGGCATGGGCGGCCTGATCGTCAACGGTGCGATGAACCGCGATTTCCCAGTGGTGCAGGGCGTGGTGTTCACCATGGTCCTCATTGTCGTCACACTCAATCTGCTCACGGACATTCTCTACAGCGTCCTCGATCCGAGGATCTCCTCATGACGGATGCTGTGATGGCGCCCGAGCGTCGGCCGGGACGTTTCTCGGGTTCTGTACGCTGGTTCGTCAGTGATCTACGCGGCGCTTTCAGCCTGACTTTCCTCGTCGCGCTGTTCGTGATCTCGGTCCTCGGCCCGTGGATCTCGCCATACGCGCCGGCCGCACAGGATCTCGACGCGGCGCTGGCGACCATGTCGACTCAACATTGGCTGGGTGCTGACGATCTCGGTCGCGATATGCTCAGCCGCCTGATCTATGGCGGTATGGCGTCGCTCTATGCGAGTTTCCTTGCGGTCACGATCGCCGTTCTGATCGGCGTGCCGGTCGGCATTCTCGCCGGCTACCTTGGCGGCTGGGTCGATACGGTGATCAGCCGTGTTATCGACAGCTTCCTGTCGTTCCCGGCCATCGTACTGGCGATTGCCGTGACAGGTGCGCTCGGCATCGGCCTCACGAACGGCATGATCTCGGTTGGCATCGTGTTTTCGCCGCAGCTTGCGCGCCTCGTCCGGGCGCGCACGCTGGTGGTGCGCAATGAGCTTTATGTCGATGCCGCGCGCTGTTTCGGCGGATCAACGCCACGCATCCTGTGGCGCCACGTGCTGCCGAATGCCATCCAGCCCGTCATCGTGCAGGTCACGCTGTTGCTCGCCGCGGCGCTCCTGGCGGAAGCGAGCCTCAGCTTCTTAGGCCTCGGCATCCAGCCGCCGGATCCGAGCTGGGGCTCGATGCTGGCGCGCGCCTATCAGAACATGGAAATCGCGCCCGAGCAGATGTATCCGCCCGGCCTCGCCATCCTGTTCACCGCACTGGCCTTCAACACATTGGGTGAATCGCTGCGCGTCGCGCTCGACCCGACCATGAAACGCAATTGACCAAGACCAAGAACAAGGAAGACGGTGATGACCGCAAGCGCCGAAGAAACTGAATATCTCGCCAAGCTGCACGAGCTGTGGGCTAAGGCCTGGCCGAAGGGTACGCCGAACAAGCCGCAATATCTGCATGGCGAAGTGGCGCTGACCGAATATTTGCGCGCGTGGGCCAAACGTAATCCTGAAAAGCCTGCGGTGATCTTCTACGGTCACGTCACCACCTATGCCGAACTCGACGCGCAGAGTGATCGCTTCGCGGCGTTGCTGATGGAGAAGGGCATCCGAAAGGGCGACCGTGTCGCGGTGTTCCTGCCGAACTGCCCGCAATTCCATATCGTATTCTTCGGCATCCTCAAGCTTGGTGCTATCCATGTCCCCGTCAGCCCGCTGTCGCGCGCGTTCGAATTGTCCTACGAGTTGAATGATACCGACGCCGAAGTCATCGTGGCGCTGGATCAATTGGCGCCTGTGGTCGACCAGGTGCGGAGCGAATCCAAGCTGCGCGAAGTGATCGTTACCAGTTTTGCGGATGTGCTTCCGGCCAAGCCGACCATTCCCGTTCCAGACTCGATCAGCGCGCCGCGCATTGCCATCTCCGGTGCGACCGATCTGTTGCCGGCGCTGGCTGCGCTGCCTGAGCCAAAGCCGCTGCCGCCCGCCGGGCTCGATGATGTCGCTGCGCTGAATTACACCGGTGGCACCACCGGCATGCCGAAGGGCTGCGTGCACACCCAGCGCGATATGGTCTATACGGCCGCGGCCAATCACGGCATCTCTGTCGTCGCCAATGAAGGCAGCGTCTTTCTGTCGTTCTTCCCGGAGTTCTGGATTGCCGGCGAGAATTTCGGCCTGATCTTCCCGATGTTTACGGGCGCAACGCTTGTCCTGCTGGCGCGCTGGGATGCGATCGGGGCACTGTCGGCAATCGATCGCTACAAGGTCAATGTCACTGCGATGCCGGTGGATGGCGCCGTTGAGCTGATGGATCATCCGCGGTTCGGGGAATTCGACCTGTCGTCGCTTAATCAGGTGCGTGTCGTATCCTTCGTGAAGAAGCTCAATCCGGCCTATCGCAAGCGCTGGAAGGATCTCACCGGCACGATCCTGACTGAAGCCTCGTGGGGGATGACCGAGACCCATACGTCCAACACCCTTACGGCGGGTTTCCAGGATGATGATTTCGATCTTCTGTCACAGCCGATCTTCGTTGGGCTCCCGGTGCCCGGCGCCGAGTTCAAAATCACCGATTTCGAAACCGGCGAACTGGTGCCGCTCGGCGGCGAGGGCGAGATCCGTGTCCGCACGCCGTCGCTGCTGAAGAGCTACTGGAATAAGCCGGAAGCGACAGCGGAGTCGTTGATCGATGGCTGGCTGCGCACCGGCGACATCGGCACCATCGATACCGACGGCTTCCTGCATTTCCTCGGTCGTCGCAAAGAGATGCTGAAGGTCAAGGGCATGAGCGTATTCCCGCCGGAGATCGAGGCGCTGCTCGGTCAGCATCCGAAGGTTCTCGGATCGGGCGTGGTCGGTCGCGAAGATGCTAGCAAGGGGCAAGTGCCGGTCGCCTTCATCCAGCTCAAGCCGGAAGAGAGGGGCACCGTCACGCCAGCGGAACTGCAGGCGTGGTGTGCCGAACGGATGGCCGTCTACAAGGTGCCCGAGATCCGCATCATCGACGCGCTGCCGATGACTGCCACCGGCAAGGTGAAGAAGCAGGAACTCGACGCCAACGCGCCGCAGTAAATCGAGACGTTACATGGCCCCCGGTGTGGATGATGCCACCCCGGATCGCGTCTATTGTTCACGGAGAGTTTTGATGCCCTTTCGCAAGTTGCTGATCGCCAATCGCGGCGAGATCGCCATTCGTATCGCGCGCGCCGCGGCGGATGCAGGTCTTGCCACCGTCGCGATGTATCCCGCCGATGACGCGCTGTCGCTGCATGTACGGATCGCCGACGAGTCCGCGGAAATCCCCGGCCGTGGTGCGCGTGCTTATCTCGACATTGAAGGTGTGATTGGTGCCGCGAAAGCCACCGGCTGCGATGCGCTGCATCCGGGCTACGGCTTTCTCAGCGAGAACGCCGATCTGGCCCGCCGCTGCGTCGAAGAGGGCATCACCTTCGTCGGCCCATCACCCGCGGCATTGCAGCTGTTCGGCGACAAGGTTGCGGCCAAGCAACTCGCCAAACGTTGCGGCGTTCCGATCATCGCGGGCACCAGGGGCCCGTCGACGCTCGACGAGGTCAAGGCGTTCTTCGCGTCGCTCGGCAGCAATGCCGCTGTAATGATCAAGGCGATGGCCGGCGGCGGGGGGCGCGGCATGCGCGTGGTCGAACGCGCGGAGGATCTCGAAGATGCCTATGCGCGCTGCCAGTCGGAAGCCAAGGCGGCCTTCGGCAGCGAAGGCGTCTATGTCGAGCGTCTCATTCGCAATGCCCGTCATATCGAAGTGCAGATCATCGGCGATCGTCACGGCGATATCAGCCAGCTCTGGGAGCGTGAATGCACGATCCAGCGCCGCAATCAGAAGCTGGTCGAAGTTGCGCCGAGCCCGTCGCTGTCACACAAATTGCGGAGCCGCATCGTTGAAGCCGCCAAAAATCTCGCGGCGGAGGCGAAGTATGACAGCCTCGGCACGTTCGAATTTCTCGTCGATGGCGAGGCTGGCGAGGGCGATGGCGCCTTCGCCTTTATCGAGGCCAATCCGCGCCTGCAGGTCGAGCATACCGTGACCGAGGAAGTGCTGTCGGTCGATCTGGTGCGGTCGCAGCTCGCCGTTGCCGGTGGCGCCACGCTGGCGTCGCTCGGCCTCGATCAGGCTTCGGTGCCGAGCCCGCGCGGTTTCGCCATGCAGCTCCGCATCAATATGGAGACCATGGATGCCACCGGTGCCACCAAGCCGACCGGCGGCACGCTCGCGATTTTCGAGCCGCCGTCAGGCCCCGGCGTGCGTGTCGATACGTTCGGTTATGCCGGATACAAGACCAGTGCGGCATTCGACTCGCTGCTGGCCAAGGTGATCGTCCACACGCCGTCGTCGAAATGGCCCGACGCTATCGCCAAGGGCACGCGGGCGCTGCGCGAATTCCGCATCGAGGGCGTCGCCACCAATATCCCGCTGATGCAGGCGATCCTGGCCAATGCCGACTTCCAGGCCAACCGGATCAGCACCAGTTTCATTGATCGCAATGTTGCCGATCTGGTCGCTGCCGCACTGACAGCAAGCAAGCCGCTATTCGCCGCTAGCGGATCAACCGGTGATGCACGGACCTCCGCCGGCGTCGTGCAGCCCGCGCCGGAAGGATCGGTCCCGGTCGCGGCGCCGCTGCAGGGGACGGTCGTGTCCATCCCGGTGGCCGAAGGCGATGTTGTCAGACCCGGCCAGCAACTCGTCATCATCGAATCCATGAAGATGGAGCATCTGGTGACTGCGGAGCAGGGCGGTCGCGTCACCCGGATCAAGGCATTTGATGGCGTCACGCTAATGCAAGGCGAGCCCATTCTGTATATCGAACCGCAGGACGTGGCCGGCGACCTCGCCACCGAAGAAGCTGATATCGATCTCGACCACATTCGTCCCGACCTTGCCGAACTGATCGTTCGCCAGGGGATCACGCTCGATGAAAACCGGCCCTCTTCGGTCGAGCGCCGGCGCAAGACCAATCAGCGCACCGCGCGCGAGAATATTGCGCAACTCGTCGATGACGGCTCCTTCATGGAATATGGCAGCCTCGCCATCGCCGGCCAGCGGCGCCGCCGCGCGGTCGATGATCTCATCAAGAACACGCCGGCCGATGGCCTGGTCGCCGGTACGGCCACGGTCAATGCTGCGAAATTCGGCGAGCACGAAGCGCGCTGTATGGTGATCTCCTATGACTATACCGTGCTGGCGGGCACCCAGGGCCATATGAACCACAAGAAAATCGACCGCATGCTGTCGCTGGTCGAGCAGTGGCGGATGCCGCTGGTGTTCTATGCCGAAGGCGGCGGCGGTCGTCCCGGCGATACCGACCGGCTCGGCATGACGGGTCTCGACGGGCCGTCCTTCGTGCAATTCGCCAAACTTTCGGGTCTCGTCCCGGTGGTCGGCGTGGTGTCTGGCTATTGCTTCGCGGGCAACGCTGCGATGCTCGGTTGTTGTGACGTTATCATCGCCACGAAGAACGCCTCGATCGGCATGGGTGGTCCTGCGATGATCGAAGGCGGGGGCCTCGGCGTCTATCATCCGGCCGAAGTCGGGCCGGTGTCGTTCCAATCGCCGAACGGCGTCGTCGATATTCTCGTCGAGGACGAGGAGGAAGCGACACGGGCCGCGCAGAAATATCTATCCTACTTCCAGGGCGCCGTCACCGAATGGCGTGCGCCTGACCAGCGGCTGCTGCGCCGTGCGATCCCGGAGAACCGGTTGCGCGTCTATGACATCCGCGCGGTGATCGATCTCATCGCTGATGAGGACTCCGTGCTCGAAATCCGGCGCGATTTCGGCGTCGGCATGATCACGGCGTTCATTCGCATCGAGGGCAAGCCATTCGGCCTGATCGCCAATAATCCGAAACATCTCGGCGGTGCCATCGATGCAGCGGCCGGCGACAAGGCCGCGCGCTTTCTGCAGCTCTGCGATGCATTCGACATTCCGATCGTGTCGCTCTGCGATACGCCGGGCTTCATGGTTGGGCCGGAAGCGGAAAAGACTGCGATTGTGCGTCATGTCGCGCGCATGTTCGTCACTGGCGCGAGCATCACGGTGCCGTTATTCGGCATCGTGCTGCGCAAGGGCTATGGGCTCGGCGCGCAGTCGATGATCGGTGGCGGTTTTCACGCCTCGTTCTTCACGGCGGCGTGGCCGACCGGAGAATTCGGCGGCATGGGGCTGGAAGGTTACGTCCGGCTCGGCTTCCGCAAAGAGATGGAGGCGATTGCCGACCCGGTCGAGCGCGAGACCTATTACAAGAACAAGGTCGCTGAGCTCTATGCCAACGGCAAGGCAACCTCGATCGCCTCGGTGTTCGAGATCGACAACGTCATCGACCCCGCCGAGACGCGGCGCTGGGTGATGGCCGGCTTGCGATCGGTGCCAAAACCGCCGCAACGCGAGGGCCGCAAGCGTCCCTGTGTCGATACCTGGTAGCCACAACGAACCGACATCTTATTTCGGAGAACTCCCATGACATCAGCCGCATTCGATACGTCGATCGAAGAAACTGTAGAGGCGCTCACCGGCCCGTGGCGCCAGCCGCGCCAGATGCTGCATGGGCAAACCTACGACTCGCATGCGTCCATCCATGACGACGCCACTGCGCAGAAGCTCGGCTTCAAGGGTGGCACCATCGAAGGTCCGACTCATTTCAGCCAGTTCGCACCACTCTGCGAGCGGCTATGGGGCAAGGCGTGGTTCGAGACCGGCTGCATCTCGGCACACTACCGCGCCGCCGCTTTCGAGGGCGAAGAGGTGCAGGCCATCGTCGAGAAGCCGGCCGACGGCGGCAACTATGCAACGATCCGAATGATGAAGCGCGACGGCACCGAAGTGCTGCGTGGCAGCGCGTCGATCGGCATCGATGCGCCGGCCTCCGCCCTGGATATCCGACTCACCGAGCTGAAGCCGCTGAGTGATGCCGTCATCCTGCGCGACATCAAGCTTGGCATGACCACCGCATCTCAGACGGTTCGGATGGATTTCGATCAGAACATGGGCGAGCTCTATCCATTCTCGCTTGAACAGAAGCTCAAGGTCATCACCGAGCCGTCGCCATATTACGCGCCCGAGAGCGCAGGCAGCTCGCCATGGGGACGCGCGATCATTCCGATGGAAATGCTCAGCGTGTTGTTCCAGCACGGCAGCAAGAAAGATCGTCTGCCGGTCAAGGGGCCGTCAGTCGGCTTGTTCGCCGATCAGGAAATCCGGTTGCTGCGAGGTCCGCTGTTCGTTGGAGAAGACTACCGCTTAGACCGCCAGGTCGTCGCGATGTCCGGCAGCAAGCGTACCGAGAGCCTGTGGGTGCGCACCGAAGTCTTCGACAATTCGAATGCGCCGGTCGCGACGATGCTGCTCAATCTGGCGACGCTCAAGGAATCCTACGCCAGCTACGACCAAGAGTACGCTGCGCTTCCTCGAAGTTGAAGAAGCCTGCAGAACTCACTTTCCATCCCGACGAATTGCGGCAACGTCGCTTGCTACCCAATCGTCTGCCACGCGTAGCATGATACACTATCTTCCAGTTGGACGGCGAGGCCGGACAAGAGCATCGGCAATCAGACAAAATCATCCCGAGATGTGACGCTCGTCACATCCACCTCCAGCGGGACGCAGTAAGGCTATGTGCCTTATCTGGAGGCAATCATGAGTGCATCGGAAGATGAACTGGAGCAATCCTATCGTCGATTATACCACCGCTTGATGATCAGGGCCGGACTGATTTGCGTCGTCCTCATGTGTGCGATCGTGGTTGCGCAGAGCGCCGCAGTCCCTGCCATCGTGAAGCAAATCGTTTCAGGCTTTAACGATATGCACACGTCGTCAGGGTCAGAGGCGCCATCGCTACGCGCAGGTCGCAGTTGCCGGCTGAAGAACTCCTGGTCTATGATCGGGATAGCACCATTCGGTCCGGCAGGCATTGAAGACAACGGCTGGCGGATCGAAGTCGAGTCACGCGGCGATGTGGGCGCAATCTAGTTGTCAGGAGCGGCGTCCTGAAATCGCCGTTGTTCAAGTCTAGCTAACAAGTTCTTGGCGGGCAAAATTGAGTGCGATCCGCCCGTGATACTGAATTTGTGCGCATTAGTGCACAAGAGTGCAGATCAGAACAGTGACCAGCGTGGCTGATGGTTAGATCAAGCGCTTCACTCGCATTCGAGAATCCGGAATGGGTGGTGCGCACACTGCTCTTCGTGGACGTGGTCGAGTCCGTGCGACTGATGGAAGAGAACGAGGCCAGCACCGTACAGCGATGGCGTAAACTCGTTAAAACGGTAGATGAAGATATCCTGCCGCGGTTCGAGGGGCGGCTTGTAAAGAGCCTTGGGGATGGGCTCCTGATGGAATTCCCTCAATCTTCCCTCGCAGTGAAAGCTGCCTTTGCAGTTCAGAATGCGTGTGCGGGCATCAATGAAGGCGTTCCGCCAGATCAGTATATCCTCGTCCGTGAAGGAGCTCACGTCGGTCATCTCCTTGCTGACGAGCACGATGTTTACGGGGCTGACGTTAACCTTGCAGCCCGGCTCACAGGTTTAGCGGGGCCGGGGGAAATTGTCGTATCGGCCGATGTTCGCGACCAGCTCGTGCCCGTATTGGATGCCGACGTCGAGGATTTGGGAGCTTGTTACCTTAAACATGTGCATGAACCCGTTCGAGCGTATCGTATCGGCCCACCGGGGCCGCGACCCGTGATCGAGCCAGGTGCTGTATCAATGCCGAAGTTGCGCCCCACTGTCGCGGTCGTGCCTTTTGCCGGGCTGGATGATGGTCCGGAACATCGGGTCATTGGCGAAGTGCTCGCCGACGAAGTCATATCCGCGCTGTCGCGCTCATCGGAGCTGAACGTCATCTCGCGCCTGTCGACGTCTGTCTTTCGCGGGCGGGATAGTTCGGTCGAGGAGATCAGCAGTTATTTGACGGCGAACTACGTTCTGTCGGGCTCTTATCGCAAGGCCGGAAGCAAGCTGCGGATGAATCTCGAACTGGCATCGTCGTCGAATCTGACGATCGTTTGGTCTGACTCGTTTGTTTGTAGCGCGACAGCTTTGATCAGCGGAAAGGACGGCGCCGTCGCGGGCATTGTGACGGCGGTCAGCCTGGCGATTATGGCGCGCGAGCTTGAACGTGCACAGTCGCAATCACTCCCGACCGTCGAGAGCTATACGTTGTTGATGGGGGCGATTGCGCTCATGCATCGCCTTTCGGTGCAGGATTTTGACAGGTCGCGTCAGATGCTCCAGGTCCTGACCGAGCGTATGCCCCGGCAGGCCGTACCATGGGCATGGATGGCCAAGTGGCACATATTGCGGGTCCAGCAGGGATGGACCGATGACCGGAGTGCGGACACGCAACTGGCGCTCGATTGCGGGCGGCGAGCGCTGAGTGCCGATCCGCGTTGTTCCCTCGCGCTGGTGGTTATGGGCTTTGCTCATACCAATCTGCTGAAACAATTTGACGTCGCGCAGGAGCAGTATGACCTCGCGCTGCGCGTCAATCCCAACGATGCGATGGCGTGGCTGCTAAAGGGAACGCTTCTCGCCTTCAAGGATGCAGGAAAGTCGGCAGTCGAACACACCGAGCACGCGCTGAAACTGTCGCCGCTGGACCCTCACAGATATTTCTACGATTCCCTGGCCGCAACGGCTGCGCTCTCCGCCGGGCAATTCAAGCGCGCCATCGATCTTGCGAACCGTTCGTTGCGCGCAAATCGCACGCATACATCCACGTTTCGCGCGCTGGCGATCGCGCAATGGCAACTCGGCCTTCAGCAAGAGGCGCGCAAGACGGTGACCGAACTGATGAAACTCGAGCCGGGCCTGACGGTCGCGAAATATCGCGAGCGTCACCCCAGTGGGGGATATGAAACCGGCCGCATCTGGTCGAGCGCATTGCAGGGAGCTGGCGTACCGAATTAGCAGAACGGGAGCGAAAACATGTGCACGATGGGTCCTGAAGGCGGCGCAGGAGGTGCGGGGGGCGCAGGCGGCGCCGGTGGTGCCGGGGGAGCGGGAGGCGCCGGAGGCGCCGGAGGCGCGGGCGGTGCTGGAGCCGGGCCCTACGGCAGTTATGGGTCACCGCTGGTTGCCGATGCACTCGTCAAGCACCGCGATGGTATCGTCGGAAGTTGGCTCGGTCAGACCGTCAATCGCTCGCCACGTGCGCTGGACGACAAGAAGAACCTCGCGCTCTGGGAGCCGTGGGTACGGGCGGCGGTCATCGACTTCGAACTGCTGTCGCACCTCCATTTTACAAGCCACTCAGAGAGATTCAGCTACAAGCATCAGGGCAAGAACGTCTCCCGGACACCGAGCGAAAAGTCGGTCACGGTCTGGCAGTTCCACGTTCAAACCACAGCGACAGATCCATCCCCCAAAGCGAAATCGAGCCGGATTGCGACTTTGATTCGCCCGCCGGTCGACACTTTCAAAGGCCAGCTGGATTTTCTGGATCAATACTCCGATCTTCGCGAGGATCGTGTTTCGGAAATAGCGACCCAACTCGGCCCTCAATATGCGTTCTGGAGTTCGGTCGTGAACTTGCATCCGGATCGCACCAAGAAGACGATCGAGCTGCTCGATGCTGCACTTCGGTTTGCGACCGCGGTGGAAATGCGCATCAAGCATGCTCTGGCGTGCTGGCGACCCTATGAGCTGTCGTCTCAGGTTCAACCAATCATTCTGACGCCGGGCCACGGGACATTTCCGAGCGGTCATTCAACCGAAAATCACATGATTGCGCGCATCCTGTGGGAGCTGTACGGGCGCGAACCGAGACTAGGTGAGCAGTTGATGCGACAGGCGGCACGCATCGCGGTCAACCGCACAGTGGCGGGTGTCCATTTCCCGGTCGACACTGCGGCCGGTCAGGTGCTTGGACTATCACTTGCCCGCTATTTCATTCTGCGGGCGAAAGGTGGGCCGAGGTTCAACGCCTGGCGTTTTGACGGCGGGCGATACGGAGCTACTCAGGACTTCAATTTCCATGATTTCTATAATCCAGCAAACGGACAGGAAAAGCTGAGCCCCCTGATCGATCCGCCCTATGTCGATCTGCTCGCCTCCACGCCGCCAGCTGTATCACCGATTATGAAGTGGCTGTGGGACGCGGCGCTTACAGAGGTGAAGTAGCTGCTGGGAAATGGCGGTAGGGCGATCGCATTCGCGAGGTGTGCGTTATGGCAGAACAACGGAAGCGAGTTTCACCTTATCTCGAATGGGCAGTGCTGACCGAGTTCGCTTATCTCCCGGGTGAGTGGTTCTGGGTCTTGTTGGAGCTTGATGGACCAGCGGAAGTCCTTGCCCGTTCCGTCATGCGCTCGGGGCTAGATCAGGTCATTCGAATTCCCGCGGTCTATCAGGAGGCGCCACCCTCGCTGAGAGGTGCCGACCTAACATGCTGTATGGCGATTGCGAGACGGGAGGCTCTTTCCGCATTTGTTTCCGGCAAGGTATCGCGCGGTGACGCCAAACAGTTTGCGTCCCTACTGTCCTCGATCAATCGAATCGAGCTTGGAACGCCGACGACGAATCTGTTCGAGAGAACTGAACCGATCGAGCAGTCGTTGCTTGCCGCGAGTCCGTCGCGGCGGGCAATTGTCGCGATCATCGATGACGGATTGGCGTTCGCCCATGAGAGATTCCGCTTTCAGGATGGCCGATCGCGGGTGAAGTATTTCTGGAACCAGGACGATCACACAAATACAGGCCGGCCGGCCGGATTCGGCTGGGGACGCGAGTTGCAGGAGAACGAGATCAATCAGCTGCTGGCGTCCTGCACGCATACTGGATTGCTGGATGAGGATGAGTTCTATCGGTTGGCCGGCCAGAATCTGGCTGCTCGCCGCGCCAAGCACGGTACGCACGTCATGGATATCGCTTGCGGGCTCGACCCGAAACATGCGGTTCCCGAAGATCCCAACCTTCCCTATATCATCGGCGTTCAATTGCCGAAGTGGGTGACAGAGGAGACGTCGGGCGCATTCCTGACTCCGAATGTCTACGCCGCCATCTCCTATGTGCTCAGTCGTGCGGATCAGATCTCCGCCGCCGAGGGAACGGGGCCGATCCCTGTGGTCATCAATTTGAGTTATGGGACCATTGCCGGCCCGCACGATGGTACGTCACAGCTGGAAGCTGCGATCGATCAGTTGATAGCGTCACGCACCGCGCCGCTCAGGGTCGTTCTGCCAGCCGGAAATCACTATCTGGCGCGATGTCATGCCTTGGTCGAACTGTCTCAGGCATCAGTCCCTGGCCAGCTGCCCAAGCGCTTGCGGTGGCGCGTGCAGCCCGACAATAAAGCCAACAGCTTTATGGAGCTGTGGCTGCCCAAACAGGCAACAGAGAAGTCCCAGCCCGAAATCGCCATCAGGATTACCACCCCGACGAACCAGCGCAGCCCTTGGATTGGGGCTAACCAGAACTGGCAGTGGCGCATATCAGGCCAGCTCCGGTTTTTCGCGAAATACTATACTGCAGTCGGGGAGCGATCGCAGATACTCCTTGCTATGGCCCCCACGGCTGATCTCGCAATGCCCTCGTTGACTGCGCCGTCCGGGACGTGGCTGATCGAACTCAAAAACAAAGGGGTAGCCACGACAGTCGATGTCTGGGTTCAGCGCGGCGACACGCCATTTGGCTATCCGTTGTCAGGGCGACAATCTCGGCTTGAAGACGAGAATTACGTGCGCTTCGATCTTGCCGGGCGACCGGAGCAAGATGACAGGGGCTCCAGCCCGGTCCGGAGGGAAAGTACGATCAACGCGTTGGCAACAGGGACGCACGCAATCGTCGTGGGTGCTTATCTTCGCAGTGACAAAGCCGTCAGTGAGTATTCGGGAGCTGGAGGGCGCACGACCACAAATGGCGCGTCCCCAATCCGAAGCCCCGATGTGTCGGCAGTTGGAGACGAGTCGCCAGTACACAGGAATTTGCTTGCCGCGGGTACGCGCAGCGGATCTGTTGTGATGATGAATGGGACAAGTGTCGCGGCTCCGCAGGTGACACGGTTGATCTCGGAATTGATGATCTCGCAGCTTGCTTGCGATCGTCTGGACGTACAGCGCATCGCGAAAACAGGAGACACAAAGGCGCCAGGTCCCGGCTCACCATTGGCCGTGCGGATCGGGGCTGGCCGGCTCGATCGGTGCGGACGTCCAAACAGACCTTGATTTTGGACCCGTGTGGAGCACAGGGGACATCGCGGTGTCGAAAGCGAAGGCAGCGAGCTCAGCGAGCCGTCAGGCGGCAATGCGCATGAACGCGATCTTCAGCGACCTTGCGCCAGAGACGATTACCCAGCTGTTTCACCGCGCGTCTTTCCAGACCTTCGAACGCGGAGACTACATTTTTCGACGCGGAGACCCTGGGACGTGCCTGTTCGGAGTTGTGGAAGGCTCGGTGAGGATGTGTACATCCTCTCCTGACGGTAAGAGCGCGGTGTTAAATCTGATCGGTGCCGGTCAGACATTTGGCGAGATTGCTGTTTTGGATGGCCTCGACCGAACAACGGATGCAATTGCAAACAGCGATTGTGAAATCTGGGGAATTGCGCGGCGCGATCTGATCCCCCTGGTTAGAACCGAGCCGGCTTTGGCTGCCAAGTTCATTGATTTGTTATGCGCCCGCCTGAGATGGACGAGCGAGCATCTGGAAGAGGTAATTCTTCACGGCCTTGAGGCTCGTCTTGCCCATATCGTCATAAAATTTGCGGAGCCGAATCTGCAAATGGATGGATCCCTAGTAGTGAATATGACGCAACAGAACGTCAGCGAGATGGTGGGCATTTCGCGGGAGCGCGCAAATAAAATCATATCCGGTTGGGCCGAGCGCGGCTGGGTTCTGGTCAAGAATCGTACACTTGTCCTTCTCAATGCTCAGGCGTTGAGGAACATCGCCACGCGAAGTTAGAACGTGACGATGCCTTTACCGATCGGGCACGCCCGGTAAAGTCCAGCAGGCTTCCGCCATCATCGTCGAGGTGCTTAGTTCGCCTGTCCCTGCAAACAGACTGGTACAAAGTTGCAATCGAGATAGTTGCTAAGGCATTCTGCTGATATTGAGTTCGACCGCAACGACATCAGTAGCTTGACTCACATCTTCAAATCGTCCCGTTTGAAATCGAGCCCGATGTCGAGAACGCCGACGCTATGGGTGAGCCATCCGATTGAGATCAGATCGACGCCGGTCGCAGCGATGTGTGGCGCTGTAGCGGGCGTGATGCGGCCGGAGGCTTCGGTGACCGCCCGACCTGCGACCATCGCGACGGCTTCCGTGAGCGTGGGTGGATCCATATTGTCAAGGAGTACCGCGTCTACACCGTGATCGAGCGCCTCGCGCAGCTGATCGAGCGTGTCGACTTCGAGTTCGATCTTGACCAGATGGCCGACGCCATTTCTTGCCCGCTTCAGCGCCTCGGTTACGCTGCCGGCGATGGCGACGTGATTGTCCTTGATGAGTACAGCATCGTCGAGGCCGAACCGGTGATTGCTGCCACCGCCAACGCGGATCGCATATTTTTCGATGGCGCGCAGCCCTGGCGTTGTCTTGCGCGTGCAGACAATTTTCGTCTGGTAGTCTCGGACCGCTGCAACCACAGAAGCAGTCGCCGTCGCGATTCCGCTCAGGCGGCACAGGAAATTCAATGCGACCCGCTCAGCGGTCAAAATACCGCGCGCCGGGCTGGTGATCGTGGCGATCACGTCGCCGGGCGCCAGGACTGCGCCGTCGTTGCGCTCGATATGCACCTCGATCGCGGGATCGATCAGTTGAAAGGCGAGTCGAGCGAGGTCGAGCCCGGCCACCACGCCGGGCTGGCGCGCAACAAGAAGAGTCGTGGCGCGTCGGTCGGCTGGCACGATCGCATTGGTCGTGAGATCGCCGGCTCGTCCGAGATCTTCGAGCAATGCCATGCGAACCAGTGGCTCGATTATGACATGGGGGAGCGGTGAGGGCGTCATGGCGATCCTTTGGGTTAGGCGACGAGTTCCGGGATGTCGTCTCGCGCGGCTTGAAGCGCATCATCAAGGCGCAGCGTCGAACGCTGTGCCAGACTCGTGTGCTTCGGGAAGTCGGTGCGTGCATGCGCGCCGCGGCTTTCTTGGCGGCGCAAGGCAGCGATCACGATCATCAGGCCGACAATTGCGGGATCGCTTGCAGCTTGCTGCGAGATCGCGAGGGGATAGAGCGAGCGGGCGGCGGCACGCAGGCCTTCGCCATCGCGCAACACGCCTGCGGCACGCGCCAGAATAGGGCGCACCGAACTTGGGTCGCTGTCCGTTACTCCACCGGGCAACATTGGCTGACGCCGCCGGATGGAGGTCGTTGCGGCAATATTCTGGGCAACCCAGCCGCCACACACGGCCGCCTCGAGGAGTGAATTACTGGCGAGCCGGTTTGCCCCATGGAGACCGGTGCAGGCGGCTTCGCCGCAGGCCCACAGACCGTCGACGGAGCTCCGCCCGGTCCGGTCAACCAGTATGCCGCCCATGTGGTAGTGCGCAGCGGGACGGACGGGGATCGGCTGCGTAACCGGATCGATTCCTGCGTCGCGACAAAGTGCCGTGATGGCTGGGAAACGCCGCGTAAAGTCGAGGCCCTTCACGCCCCTTGCGTCGAGAAAAACCCGATGCCCTGCCGCGATGTGCCGCCAGACGGCACGTGCAACGATATCGCGGGACGCAAGCTCGGCGCCGGGGGCACCGGCCATGAAGCGATCGCCATTTCCGTCGACCAGGATCGCGCCTTCTCCACGCACCGCCTCACTGATGAGCTTCAGTGGAGAGGACTTGCTGTCGAGCGCCGTCGGGTGGAACTGGATGAATTCAAGATCGGCCATGACGGCGCCGGCGCGTGCTGCGAGCGCGAGGCCCTGGCCAAAGGATCCAGCCGGATTTGTCCCATGCAGAAACAGACCTCCGATGCCACCGGTCGCGATGGCGACACGATCGGTGGCAAAAAACACGGGTCCTCGACCGGTAAGGCCAAGAAGACCCACCACCGCATTGTCTTCGACGACCAGGCGCTGTGCCGTGGCTCCCTCGACCACCGTGATCGAAGGCGTCTCACGGACCTTGCGGACCAGGGCTCGGATGACGTCCCGGCCTGTTGCATCACCCCCGGCATGGACGATCCGGCGGCGCGAATGCGCGGCCTCGAGGCCGAGGATGATCTTGCCGCTGGCATCCCGATCGAAAAGGACGCCGAGCCGCGCCAACTGTTCGATCGCGGCGGGCGCTGCGGCGAGGATTGAGGCCGCGATGGTTTCGTCGCACAAGCCGTCACCGGCGGTGAGTGTGTCTGCCAGATGCAGCGAAGCACTATCATCCGCCCCGATACTGGCAGCGATGCCGCCTTGCGCGAGTGCGCTCGACGATTCCGAGCCCAGCGGCGCGCCGGTCAGAAGCAATACTGGCCGCGGCGCCAGCGCCAGGGCGGTCATGAGGCCGGCGATGCCGCCGCCGATAATGACGGGAGCGCCGTCCGTATCGTGTAATGCTGTCATGTGACGGCCAGCATTCGTTCGACCGCGAGGCGTGCGCGCGCTGCGACACTGTCGTCGATCGTGACCTGATGCTGCATCGTCTCCAACGCGTGACGGATGTTGCCGAGCGTGATCGTCTTCATGTGCGGACAAAGATTGCACGGACGAATGAATTCGAGGTCCGGGTACTGGATGGCGACATTGTCGCTCATCGAGCATTCCGTCAGAAGCACGACCCGCGGTGGTCGTTTGCTTGCGACGTAGGATGACATGGCGGCCGTCGAGCCGGCGAAATCGGCCTCCGCCAGGACGTCCGGCGGGCATTCCGGGTGCGCCAGTACGACGACACCGGGGTGGTTCTCGCGCAATTGGCGCACCTCTTCGGCGGTAAATCGCTCATGTACCTCGCAATGCCCGGTCCAGGTAATCACTTTAACCTTGGTCTCGGCAGCGATGTTCCTGGCCAGATATTCGTCCGGCAGCATGATCACGCGTTCAACGCCAAGCGACTCGATCACCGCCTTGGCATTGCCCGAGGTGCAGCAGATATCCGACTCGGCCTTCACCGCTGCCGAGGTGTTCACATAAGTCACGATCGGCACGCCAGGATACTTTTGCCGCAGCAGCCTCACGTCCTCGGGCGTGATGGAGTCGGCAAGCGAGCAGCCGGCGCCGCGATCGGGAATCAGCACGGTCTTCGACGGATTGAGTAATTTGGCCGTCTCGGCCATGAAGTGAACGCCGGCGAGAACGATGACATCCGCCTGCACATGCATCGCTTCGCGCGCCAGTGCGAGACTGTCGCCGACTATGTCCGCGACGCAATGGAAGATGTCCGGTGTCTGATAATTGTGGGCAAGGATGACCGCGTTGCGGCTCTTCTTCAACGCGATGATCGCGTCGATATCTTCTGACAGCATCGACCATTCGATCGCAGGGATCGCGTGGCGCACTTTCGCATAGAGATGTTCCGAAGGACGCAGTTCGGGTATCGACAGCATGATATATACTCTCGTTGAGCATATATTATACTGTAATCGAGTATAAGTCTTGTCAAGCCCCCGAGACGGGAAGTTTGGTTCCGGCAATGGCGCGTTCCGCAAGGACGGCACGGCGAAAGCGGAAAAGCTTTGCAGGACGTCCGCCGGTGTCCTGGCTGGTTTCGCCAGTTTCCTCAACGAGTTCCTGCTGCTCGATCAGGCGGCGGAAATTCGGCTTGTGCACTTGCCGTCCCGCCAGCGCCTCAACACAGCGTTGCAATTGCAGCAGCGTGAATGTGTCCGGCATCAATTCAAATACGACAGGATGATATTTGATCTTGGCCCTGAGTCTTGCAATTCCAGTGGCCAGAATCCGGCGATGGTCCAGGATCATGGGGTGACCCGGCGTGTTCGATAAGGCCGCACGGGTCGACGTGGATGTTGAGGAATTTCCGCGTGTCGCCTCCGGGATCAGTTTCGCCTCATATAATAGCTCGTACCGTTGCAGAACCAGTTCCTCGTTCCAGCTGTGCTCTTCGAAACCGAAGAGCATTGCGGCGCGCTGCCGACGGGCGCGCTGCGCCGCCCGGTCGGATGCTGCAGAAGCCCAGGCTTTGAGCCCTGGCTGCAGAGCTTTCTCCATCAGCAGCGGTGGGCCGTCGCGATGATCCTCCCAGGGGAAGTAATCATACCAGCCGCGCCATCTGGCCTCGTGTTCGCCGAATGCCGGTTGTTCTCGTGTCAGGCCAAGATAGCTGATCGAGATGACATGCTGCCCAGTGGTGCCCGCGCGATCACGATCGGCAAAGGTGTAGAGCTGTTCGACATAACCGAGCGGCAACCGTGTCTGCCGTTCGACCCAGGCACGTAGCCCCGATTGCAGCGAACGATGGGCGAGTTCGAAAGGCCCGGAGGGCAGGGCGCGCTGATCCTGAATCGTTAGAACACGAGGCTCACCCGAGGTCACGGCTACCAGCACTGCAACAAGATCAGCCGCAATTCCTTGCGGCGATGAATGCGCTGCCAGGCGCGCTGGCCTGGAATTGGGGCTGTCGAGCGGGTCCATGAGCTGGTCTGCTTAAGTGTTCATAGGGGGCAGGGTGAAAGGCTGCATCGCGAATCCACGCTGATATTTTTAACATGAAGCTGCAACGCGACGCGCACGGCAATAGCGGTCTCCAGACTTGAATGGGGCGCGTCAGCGCACTTTTCCGATGTGACGTCCCGGTTGCCGCATGGGGCCTTATGAGGTCGCGTGCGGATTGCGGATATTCCCGAGCATGTCGGAGATCTCGCTTGGGCAAGGTCGCCGAAAAACGCGCTGGTCGAGGTGCTTACCGACTTTCTGCCACCGCCATTACCTGTCCACGTGCTCTATTCCCACACACGCCAGCCCCAGCGATCCAGCAGACGTTGGATCAACATCGACGGGCGGTCATCAAACGAGCCGCACCATTCTTCCCATGCGATCTTCATCCCAGCCCCCGAGCGGACGAGAGGGGAACGCATTCCACGGATTTTCCACGGATCGACGTGCGCGGTTTGCGCATCGTTTTATGCCGACTTGCCGATCGGATTTTCGGAGGGTCGAAAAAAGCCCAGCAATCACAGGCTTTAAATGGTGGGCGCACAAGGGATCGAACCTTGGACCTCTCCCGTGTGAAGGCGACACCTACCGTAATAAAATCAGCATGTTATCGGGGCTTTGCGGTGTTTTCCGCAGTTTTTCCGCTGTCAGGTGAGAGCAGCAATAACGGCGCGGCGTGCGAACCAAACTCCCACAATGGAGTGGCCGACAGCTATCGCGACGGCGCCATAAGCGAGATTGTGCCAAATGCCCCGTGGCGGCCAGGCCGTATTTGTGTGCCCTCGTTGCCGTAGTGGAGCTGCGTTAGAAACCCGCAACGCGTTCAGGCCCCCGGCCTGCCGGCTCCGGCCCGTCCCATGCGTCTTCCACTCAGAGAGCACCGATGTGAAGATAAGGTTCAACCCTGCGACGAATTAGACTCTCTGGCTGGGCGACGGGTGCCCATGCCGATCTCCGGCCTATCGACGATGCCCGGTGTCTCCAAGCGGCCTTTGACAAGCCCTTGGGCGGGAGGCCGTGGGGAGGTTCGCCGAAGGCAGACGGACTTAGATAACCCCCTTATTCCGCCCTTGGCCAATCGAACTCCAGCTTGTTGGCCCACGTCCCCCGGATCAGGGTGTAGATGCTGGCTCCGCGCTTGAACTTAAGTGTCGGCCCGTCCCGCCCATTGGAGAACTCGACCCGGAAGTAGAGCCTATTGAGGTCATGGGTAAAAAACTCATGCAAGGTCTGAGCATTCTCGGCCGTGTAGAAAGAAGCTAGATCCTGAAGCCTGGCCTTGAACTTGACGATGCGCTCCTCGACGTCGCGAAGAATGACAACGGCGGCGTGCCGTTGGTTTTCAGACATGCCGACGATGAAGTTCAAGGCATCCTGGCTGTATGAGTCCGACGCGACCGACAAAAGCATGCGGTGCATATCTTCCAGCTCTTTCGTCGGATTGTAGTCTTTCTGAACGGCGATCTGACCGCTGAAAGTTCCAAGGACGTGGTCACGGCTCTCTACGCCATCCTTGCCGCGCCCCTTGAAACCAGCCGGGCCGAAATAGTCGTCGTCCTGTTCCTGAGATTCGTCCCGGATGATTTCGGTTAGGGTGAGCTGCCCACCATGATGGTGCTTCATCTGGCGGAGCAGCTCATGGACTTCCGGGATAGTGTTGCGGAATTTCCGATAAGCTCTGACCGCTTCGGCCGCGACTGACTTCAGGCTTTCCAAGACATTCAGTCTTGGCGCCACCAGGGGCAAAGCATCGAGAAGGTAGCCCTCCTCGCTGTCGCGCCGGTCGCGCCACTTCCTTTCCTTCTCCGCCTCGGCCAGGACGTCATCGTTGGCGCAGCAGTTGCCGATGAAGGCGCAGCACTGGAGTTCGTAGAACCAGACCAGCGACCCGGTCAGGAAGCGGTTCGGCGTGCACATGGGACAGGGGCAGTTGTCGCCCTCCGGCCGTTTCCGGCCGTCTACCGTGATGAGATGCTTGAGTACCCTGAACTTTGCGTCCTTGGGGATGTGGTTTCGGAACAGGGAATCGATCAGCTCCGGCTGGGCGGTCTCTTTGATCCGCGCCACCGTCTCGTCGATCCAAATCCCTGACGGCCTGTCCTTGAACGGGCGCCAGGGTAGCTGCTGCTGGTCTGAACTCTTACGCTTTACGGTACTGGAAACGGCAGGTTTGCCATTTGCCATCCAAAGCCCCTTATGAGAACGAACCCAGAAGACTCATTTTGTTCTTATCGTTGTGAGCCCGCAGGCCGTGGTTGAGCGATTCGCAAATCGCTATTCCAGAAATATACAAGAGCTAGGGGCGAAGTGTCGTTTATTTTCTTGTTAATACCTTATCTTGTGTGGAATGGGGATAAATGGCCAGATTTTGGCCTTTACTAAGGGTGCCAAGTATAGGGGACAAAGTGAGAATCGAGGGCTCAGAAGTCTACGAGCTGGCGTTTACGTCCACCGAGTTCACCGTGCTGTGCGCCAAGGGGACGAACAAGTTTTCCGGGCAGAGAATGATGGGGGTGCTTCAGGAATTGGCGCGATACCTCAGCTACACTGCGATCGTTTCTGGGATGCATATGCCGGACGATCACGGCGTCGCGGCTCAACTGAGAGAGGACTACCTGGGCCCACCGAACAATTAGCTGGGGAAGTACATGCCGAATGCTGCACAAGTTACAACTTGAATGCCAAGCAGATTTGAATGCGGGAATTCTGGGATTATCCCTACGGCGTTTTAGTAGATTGTCAGACGGACGGGCTACGTTACATGCTCGACCGAGTTTCCTATTGGGGAAACTCGGGTTGGGCTTACGAAGTGTGGGGCAGCTCCATTATTCACGTCAGGTTCAATGACAAAGACGAAGCCGTCTACTTCGCTTTCATGAATGATGGCGTAGCATTTACCTGATTGGCCGGTACTGCTTCGGGGCGGCAGCAAGCTTATTCAACTTCACTGATGAACGTCACCGTCCGCTCGCCTCGGGTTGCCCTACCGTTGCGACGCTTTCAGGTGCGATTTGCTTCGCCGCATTCAAGAGTTCGTCGACGCGACAAGCGGCACGATAGATCATCCCCCTGCGGCTGCCCTTCATATCGTTTTCGGCCCGGTCCAGGCATGCAGTAAGGATCTTCCGAATGGTTTCGACGTCTTTTTTCTTGACGGTGTCCGGCAAAGACTGAACCGCACCAGCAAAGACGACGTCTTCTTCGATTGTGGTCGGTTCGGAAATTTCGCCTCTTATCAGTTGTTTCGCGAGCGCTCCAGGCTTTCCAGAAGCTGAACGAAATGCCAAGTCTTTACCCTCGATACGTCTAACGACTGCGTCGCGTGAAGAGGGATGGGTTGCAACACTTGATCGAAGATCGTCAGCGATCTTCGACGCTGTTTGCGTTGTTTGATTGATATAGAACCAAATCGGCATCCAACGTCTTTGATTGAATGCTTGAAAGTGGATATATGAAAGCGGCTCAGCGATTTTTTCATTTAAAAGAAAGTTGCGCACCACGGCATCTGGAGTTACGTGCTGCCTGATAACGTGTGTACGTTCTTTCTCGGCTTCAGACACGGGCTCCACGTTGCCGATAAGTTTGAGCGCGGGTGATCCTTTCTGCTGCGTAAAGTCTCCTTCTCGAACGAATTGGATGGAGGCGAGCAGGGACTTGTCTATTACAAATCTGCCACTGGCGCCGGAAACCTCGCCACTGTCGAGGTCGATCGTCGCGTCTTTACCTGATGCTACGCGTCTGACGCGCGCGCCGAACTCTGCAATCGCGCGTTGCTCTCGCGCGGCAATGATCTGGCGAAGTTCTCCGGGCTTGATGAGCCTGGTCTCGCCGACATATCGGAAGTAAATACCCCCTTCCTTTATATCTTGACCAACATTTTTGATGGCAAGAACGGGGGCATCGGCGTGCTTCTCTACATACAACACGCCGACCAATCGACCTCCGAGATCAAGTGACGCCTTGGTGACATGAGGGACAGGGTCGAGAGAACTTGCCAAGGCTCTATTGATCAACCCCACGTCGGTGTTCGTAAAAGTGGCATCCCGTAACCCTTCGGCCTGGAAGCTTCCGTCTGTTATGCCCAACAGGATGTAGCCGCCTCTGTTATTGGCGAGGCCGGCTACGGCGCGCAGGATTTTCGAGAAGTGGTCTTCGGGCCGAAGGCGAAAGCTTGCCTTGCACTCCGCACGATCAGTTTCACCTCCGATGAGCTTCCATCCACCGCCCGCGCGCACGAACATAGCTCGCAAGACGCGCTGATCTACCGGCGAAGGGGCGGGGGGTCTTTCAGCGCTCCCGTCGCCCCAGGATGCGAGAAACGCGTCCAGCTCCTCAGGAAGTGCCTCTTCGACGTTCGCGCCATATTTCTCGGCCTTGATCTGTGCAATACGGCCGGAGCTGATCAGACGGTCAGAGCGGTTGAAGTAGTAATGGATCGCGTCGTTGCGCCAACCTTTGCGTAGCATCGCTTTGACGAAGGCGATCTCACTATCGGTCAATGATCGCTGCTTGGTCATGCAAAGGCGCCCCCGATCCTTATTTTTTCGGAATGTGCACCAGCCGCACTTAGAATCCTACTGTCCGTTAGTCGAAATGTTCTTCTTAGCTCGTTTGGAGATGACCTAGACCGAAGTTTCAGATTTCTTAGTGTGTGTCGGCTCCAAACTTTGCCCCTATCCGCGGCGAACTTCCAGTCTGCGGGGCTTGAGGCGCACCGCGTTCGGGTCGGCGCCCATCTTAGAGGGCTTGTTCCAGTTTGAGCCGGTTTGCTAAGTCAATCGCGGCTTCCTTCCTTTCGCTGTAGCGGTCTGTTAGATGCGCCGAGATGTCCCGAGTGAGCAGTGTGAACTTCACTAACTCCTCGGCGACATCCACGATGCGATCGTAATACGGAGACGGCTTCATCCGGCCATTGTCGTCGAATTGTTCGTAGGCTTTCGCAACCGAACTTTGATTAGGGATGGTGACCATCCGCATCCAACGCCCAAGGACGCGGAGCTGATTGACGGCATTAAACGATTGCGAACCGCCGCTGACCTGCATCACTGCCAGCGTCTTGCCCTGCGTCGGACGAACCGCGCCAATGGAGAGCGGAATCCAGTCGATTTGGGCCTTCATGATGCCGGTCATGGCGCCGTGGCGTTCCGGACTGCACCACACCTGACCTTCCGACCAGGCGGACAGTTCACGCAATTCCTCGACCTTCGGATGCGTCGCCGGCGCGTCGTCCGGAAGGGGCAGGCCTGTGGGGTTGAAAATGCGTGTCTCCGCGCCGAAAGCGTTCAGCAGGCGGGCTGTTTCCTCGATCGCAAACCGGCTGAACGACCGCTCGCGCAACGAGCCGTAAAGCAACAGGATACGGGGCCGGTGACCGACGAGCGGGCCATGCTGCAGGACGGTCGCATCCGGAAGCCGGAAGGCGGCAGAGTCGATGTTCGGGAGATCAGCCAGCATCGATGACCTCGCCGTCTTCCTTAACGAAACGGCCGATATGCGGGTTCGGCAGAATATCGAGAACAGCCTCCGATGGACGGCAGAGCTTCGCGCCCTTGTCGGTCACCACGATCGGCCGGTTGATCAGGATGGGATGGGCCAGCATGAACTCGATCAGCTCGTCATCGGTCCATTTCGGATCGGCTAGGCCGAGATCCTTGTAAGGGGTGCCCTTCTCGCGCAGGACGTCGCGGACGGAGATGCCCATGGCGGCGATCAATTCGACGAGCTTGCCACGGGACGGCGGGTTCTTGAGATACTCGATCACCTCGGGCTCGACGCCGCTCTGGCGGATCATGGCGAGCGTGTTCCGGGAGGTGCCGCAGTCGGGGTTGTGATAGATGGTGACGGTCACGGGCGGACCTCCAAAGCGGGGGATGTTGAAATGCAATTTTGGTCAAGCACGTGTCTTGCTCTTTCGGGACTTGGCAGGACGGTGCGTGAGACTCTCAAGAAGCGGCTCGCAGAATTCACGCCGTCCACCGCAGCAGTCCTGGACCATGAAGATGGTCAAAGCCTGGAAAGTTGCAAGATTCGCGCGGTAGACGATCGAGCGGCTCTGTCGCTCGCCTATGATCAGCCCGGCGCGCGAAAGTATCGCTAGATGCGATGACATCGTATTCTGAGGAACACCGACCTTTCGCGCGAGGTCTCCCGCGGCAATACCGTCGGGCTCATTGCTCACAAGCAGCCGGAACGTGTCGAGGCGCGTCCCCTGCGATAAGGCGGCAAAAGCGAGAAGTGCACCATCATAATCCATGCATCCGGAATTATGGATGTATTCTGCCGCTGTCAAGCCCGTGTCGCGACTTCAGAGTGCCCCAAGTTCGGCAGTTCAGGCCCGGACCGGCATGCCAATGATGGACCGCCGAACCCGTGCCGACACGAAATCGATGGCCGCGACCGTTCCCAGGATCATCAGGATGATAAATGACACATGATCCCAACTTTGCTGACTGATCTCGTTGGAGAGATAGAGCCCGATGCCGCCAGCGCCGACGATGCCGATTACGGTCGCCGACCGCACGTTGGATTCAAAATAGTACAGGACCTGACTGAGAAAAATCGGAAGAACCTGGGGGATGATGGCGAAGCGAACTTCTTGCACTTTGGATGCCCCGGTCGATAGGACGCCCTCTACTTGCTTCCGGCTCGCGGTCTCGATGGCCTCTGAGAACAATTTTCCGAAGGATCCCAGGTCCGACATGGCGACCGCCAGGATGCCGGAAAACGGACCAAGGCCCACCACGTTGATGAAGATCAGCGCCCAGATCAGCGTGTCGATGCCTCGCATGACGTCGAAGCTGCGCTTGGTCAAGAAACGGACGACCCACATGCCTGCTACGTTTTTGGCAGCGAAGAAGGCCAGGGGGAACGCCAACGCCGCCGCCAGCATTGTCCCCAGGAATGCGATCGAAAGCGTCTGGCCGAGCGCAGTGATATAGACCGGCAACTGCTGCCCTGCCGTCGGCGGAAACATGGCTTGCAGGATGATGCCGAGCCTCGAGACGCCGCGGAGCAATGCACTAGGCGAAAAGCCGAGCCAAACAAGCCCGAAGACGAAAAGGCCGACGATGCCTGCCGTAGCGAGAATCGTCGCCGCCCGCCGCCCATAGTCGGGAGCGAACACCTTCGGGTAGGATGCCAAGATACGTTCGCGTTCCGGACCATCGATGTTCTGCAAGCGCATTCGCTCAGTGTCCCGTCAGCCCGAGAAGCCGATGCCGCAGGCGTTCGGTCAGCAGGTCGATCACAAAGACCGTCGCGATGACCATCAGGAGGATCGCGCTCACGTCCGAATAGTAGAACTGTCGAATTGAGCTCAGGAGTTCCTTACCGATCCCCCCGGCGCCGACGAAGCCCATCACCGTCGCACCGCGGACGTTGATCTCGAACCGCAACAGGACGTAGCTGACGAAGTTCGACATGACCTGAGGCAGAACTGCAAATCGTATTTGTTCAACCCAATTCGCGCCTGTGGAGCGGAGCCCCTCGACTGGCTTGAGATCGATATTCTCGACGACCTCGGCGAATTGTTTGCCCAAAGCGCCGACGGTATGAATGGCGATTGCAAGGACGCCCGGAACGGGTCCCAAGCCAATCGCGTAAACGAACAGCAGTGCGAAGACGATATCCGGCACCGTGCGGCAGAATTCCAGGGTGCGCTTCACGACGAAGGCAACCACGTGGTTCCTGAAGATGTTTGCGCTGGTCAGGAAGCACAAAGCAAAGCCGACGGTCGCGCCTGTCAACGTGCCGACGTAGGCAACCAACAAGGTTTCCAACAGGAGCTCGATCCAGGTCGGAAAATTCCAATACCATTCGGCGACGTCCGACCAGAAGGTCGCTGGACGCAAGGTCGGCATGATGTCGCGGAAATAGGACCCGAAGCGGGGGAGACCTTCGACGAATTTCTTTACGTCGACTTCTCCAGACCAGGCGGCAGCCACAGCGCAAATCAGCACAGCGGCGGCGAGCAGCGCCGCGCGGATGCGCTTGCTACGGACGGCAGCCTTGTAGTCACGCAGCAGCAAGATGGCTCGCTGCCGCGTGACGTCTGCGGTGTCTACGGTCACCGAAATGGCCTCGTTCGACGAGTGGATCGAGATCAGGTCTTCTTTTTCCGCTGAGCGTCGAGCCAAAGGTTCATCTTCACCGACTCTTCGTAGTCCTTGGTCGTCACCGGCACGAATTCGATGTCCTTACCGTCCGAAAGCTTGGAGAATGCTTCCTTGTCTTTGGTCGGGGCGTCCAGGAACGCTTTCGCGATCGCCTTCTTCATGTCGTCGGGCATGTCAGCCAGATATGCATAGGGCGGGCCGGGGAGCAGCGGAGACTTCCAGAGCAGGCGGAAGTCCTCCTTCTTCATGGGGGAGCCGTCCAGCTTCTTGACCATGCCCTTGTTGAGCATGCGCGTCAGATTGGAGTCGTCGTCGGAATTCCACCAATTGACGGCTGCATCGACCGTACCGGACGCAAGCGCCAGAACCGCGTTTTCGTGGCTGCCTGTGGTCTGCACGAGCTTGAAGTGCTTGTCGATCGGAAAGCCTTGTTCGGTAAGGAAGTAGTTCGGAGCCTTAAAGCCGGAGGTGGATTCTACGTCCACGGTGCCAAGGACCTTACCCTTGAGGTCTTCCACCGTTTTGTAGGGCGAGTCCGCGCGCACGTACATCACCGAATAGTAGCCGATGGATTGATCCGCGTTTCGGGTGGTGACGAACGGAATCACGTTGCCGCCGGAGACCGTGTTGGCACGGGCATAGGAGCCAGGGCCGTAAAGCCCGATATGGATCTGCTTGTTCTTCTGGCCTTCGATCACTGCCGTGTAGTCGTTGGCGATGCGCAGCACGACTTTCACGCCGAGTTCTTTCGAGAGATAGTCCGCGAACGACGTGACCCGGTCATTTTTGCCGGTGGCATTCTCGTTCGGCACCATGGCCAGCACGATCTCCGGGTACTTGTCCTTCCACGACTCGGCCATTGCGGGAAAGGTCGCCAGGCAAGCACCGATGCTGACTGCAGACAAAGCGAGACGCATGTTCATTTTCTGCTCCTGTTCAAGTTGTCTAGAATTATCGACAACTTTGGTGACGAGCAGATGACGGGACCGTCGTTATGAAGCTGAAGATGTGGGCAGTCCACCGTCCTTCGTCGCCGCGGCGCGCTCGGCGAGAGGAACTGGATTCAGCGGGATGAGGAAGGTGATGAAGCAACAAAGCAGCAGCATGATCGCCGATCCGACGAGGCATCCAGTAATGCCGCCAGCCTGATAGAGGACGCCTGACAGCGTGATGCCGAGCAGGCGGCCAGCCGCGTTCGCGGCGTAGTAAAAGCCGACATCTTCAGCCGCCTTCTCAGACCCGGCATAGGCCAGGATCAGGTAGGAATGAAGCGACGAGTTGACCGCGAACGGAATCCCGAACAGCGCGAGTCCGACTACAAGAATGAGATCCGGCCTCGCAACGTCGGTCGAGTTCATGATGACCGCAAGAATGATGGGGACTGCCGCAAGAATCGCTGACCACAATCGTGCGGACGGCACTTCGCGGCTGAGGCCGTCGGGACTCCGGGTCACCAATGATGGCGCGACGGCCTGCACGAAGCCGTAAGCGACGGTCCACGCTGCGAGAAAGCCGCCGACCTGCAGAAATTTCCATCCATTGGCGTAAAGGAAAACGGGTAGTCCGACCACGAACCACACGTCTCTCGCGCCGAACATGAAGATTCGTGCAGCAGCCAGGAGGTTGACGCCCCTGGACTTGCCGAAGAGCTCACGGATTGTCTTGGATGACTTGGCCTTGCCGAGTTCGGAAGGCAGCAGAAGCAGGCCTGCAACGAAGATGATGGCGAGAAGACCGGCCATCAACCACAGCGAATGCGAAAAGCCGACAAGATCGAGCAGCAGGCCGCCGACGAAGAAGCCGATGCCCTTCATCGCGTTCTTCGAACCCGTGAACCAGGCCACCCATCTGAAAAGCTGGCCGCTACCTTCAGCGGAAGTGGCCTTGATGGCGGACTTCGAGGCGGTCTTCGTCAGGTCCTTTGCGACGCCGGCGATGCCCTGTGCGACGACGACCCACGCAACGGACGCGACTGCGCCCCAACCGGGATCAAGAGCCGACAACATGAGGAGCCCGGCGATCTGCAGTCCTTGTCCGATTGCCAGCATGCGCGGAATGCCGAAGCGGGAGGCAAAATAGCCGCCAGCAAGATTGGCGGCTATGCCGGCGGCTTCATAGAGCAGGAACAGGAACGCGAGGGTAAATGGCGTATATCCAAGCCTGAAGAAATGAAACAGGACGAGCATGCGCAACGCGCCATCGACGAGGGTAAATCCCCAATACGAAGCGGTGACTATGATGTAGTTGCGCACCATGATCAGAATCCTGCCTTCCGCACGATGTTGGCGAGATCGACCATGCGGCAGGCGTAGCCGACCTCGTTGTCATACCAGGCGTAGATCTTCAGCAGGGTCCCGTCGGTGACCAGCGTGCTCTGGGCATCGACGATCGAACTTCGCGTATCGTTCGTGTAGTCTGCGGAGACAAGAGGGCGGTGTTCGATGCCTAAGATGCCCGCAAGCACGGTCTTCGCGGCCCCCTCGAAGAGCGTATTGACTTCAACGGACGTCGTCTCCCGGGCCATCTCGAACACGCAATCTGTCAGGCTGGCGTTGAGAACAGGAACGCGGACGGCGTGACCGTTCAACTTGCCCTTTAGGTCGGGGTAGATGAGCGATATCGCGGTTGCGCTACCCGTCGTGGTCGGTTGCATCGACAGCATTGACGACCGGGCCCGGCGAAGGTCCTTGTGGGGCGCATCGACGACGACGTTGGTATTGGTGGGGTTATGGATCGTCGTAATCTGCCCGTGACGTATACCGATGGCTTCGTGGATGACCTTGACGACCGGGGCGAGACAGTTGGTTGTGCAGGATGCGGCGGTGAGGAGCCGATGACGTGCCGGGTCGTAGGTCTTGTGATTTACGCCGACCACGACGTTCAAAGCCGCATCATCCTTGACCGGTGCTGCAACGATGACGCGTTTGACGCCACGATCGAAGTACCCCTGCAACTGGTCCGGCTTCAGGAATTTGCCGGTGCATTCGAGCACGACGTCGCATCCGAGGTCGCCCCAAGGCACATCGCCCGGAGCAGCCGCTTCGGAGAAGCTGATACGCCTGTCGGCCACGCTGATCGACCGGCCGCCGTGTACGCCAATCTCGCCATGCCACCTGCCATGGACGCTGTCGAATTCCAGTAGATGGGCTGTCGCGTCGATGCCACCCTTGAGTTCATTGACGTGAACGACGTCCAGCCGGTTGGAACGGTGTGGATCGCCATCGGGGCGATACATGCCGCCAAGCCCCGCCCGCAGAGCAAGGCGGCCGATCCGGCCCATTCCGTTGATGCCGATTTTCATTTCGATGCCTTCTAGATTGATATGCGCGTGCTATCGCCGATCTCGTCCAAGCGCGCCTTGAGCGCCATGCGGTCGAGGGCGGCGAACGGAAGGCTCACGAAGATTTCGATGCGACGGCGGATCATCGCGTACAGTTCGTTGAGGAGGGTGGTCTTCTCGACGGGAGAGCCGTCGAAGCGCGCGGGGTCCGGAAGGGGCCATGCGCCCGTCACGAACCGGCTGTCGATGTCCGGACAGAACTGACCCTCCGGCGTGTCGCAGAGGGCGATGACGAAATCCATCCTCGGCGCATCCGGGCCCGAGAAATCGTCGAGCGATTTGCAGTGGAGCCCGCCAACATCGTGGCCTAACTGGCGAAGCCGTTCGATCACTTCCGGAAGAGGCGCCTTTCCGGGGTCCGATCCCGCGGAATAGGCCCTGAATTTGCCCTTGCCCATACGTTCGAGGACCGCTTCAGCGATGATCGACCGCGCGGAGTTATGGGTGCAGAGAAAAAGGACGTTGAAGGCAGGCGTAAGGACGTCAGGTGTAGGGGTTTCTTCGAACGGCGGTGCCGTCGGGGCGCAAAGTTCTGGATGTCCGCCGCAGCAGTCTCGGGTGAGATAATCGATGAGGCCGCGATAGCCGGTCAGGTCGGCGCGATAGTTCATCGCCCGGCCGTCCTTGGCCGCCTCGATCATTCCGGCGCGCATCAGCGTCGCAAGATGGGTCGACATCGTATTGTGCGGCACCTCGCAACGCCTGGCGACTTCGCCCGCGCCGAGGCTTTCCGGATAAACGGAAAGCAGCAGCCGGAGCGCCTGCAACCTGGTCGGCTGAGCGATCGACGCGAAGCGTTCCACGGCGACTTCGCTTGGATCGGGCTCCAGTATCGCCACCGTTCAGACTCCGATTGTCAAAGGGTTGTCATGATGTGTATATATGTCGAGACATATCGACATATAAGGGAGGATCGTCTCATGATCAAGCTGTTTCGGGCCATGGCTGTCGGCGCAGTCCTTGTCCACTCGGGAAGTGCTGCCCTCGCGGCGGAAAGCAACGGATCCGGATCGACGTTCGTGTATCCGATCCTCGCAAAGTGGGCCTCGGAGTATCAGGCGAAGACCGGCAACAAGATCAACTACGTCTCCAATGGTTCGGGCGCTGGATTGCAGCAGGTGAAGGCGGGCACGGTGGATTTCGGAGCCTCCGACATGCCGCTGCAGCCAGATGAACTGGCGAAGGCTGGCCTTGGCCAATTTCCGCTGGTGATAGGTGCGGTGGTCCCGGTCGTGAATCTCGAAGGCGTCGCGCCGGGCGCGATGCATTTCACGGGAAGCGTTCTGGCCGACATCTTCATGGGCAAGATCAAGAACTGGAACGATCCGGCGTTGAAGGCCCTCAATCCTAATCTGCAACTACCGACCTCGGCGATCACGGTGGTCCACAGAACCGATGGATCCGGCACGACCTTCAATTTCGCTAACTACCTCTCCAAGGTAAGTCCGGAATGGAAGGCCACCGTAGGCCAAGGTGTCGCTCTCGATTGGCCCGTAGGAGTCGGTGGCAAGGGAAACGAGGGGGTTGCGGCTTACGTCGGCCTGTCCAAGAACACCATCAGCTACGTCGAGTATGCGTACGCCGTACGGAACAAGCTCGCCTACGGTCTCGTCCAGAATCGTGCCGGACGTTTCGTGCAGCCGGATGCTCAGTCGTTCCAAGCCGCTGCGGACAGCGCGGATTGGGGAAGTGCAAAGGACTTCTATCAGATCATGACCGACGCACCCGGCGACAATGCCTATCCGATCACGGCGACATCCTTCATCCTGTTGCCGAAGCAGCCGAAGGAGCATGTCAGATCCAAGGTAGCGATCGACTTCTTCAGGTGGTCTCTTGAGAACGGTGGTGCCGAAGCCGCGGCTCTGAACTACGTGCCGCTTCCAGCAAGTCTCATCGACAGGATCGGAAAGTATCTGAAGAGCGACTTTGGTGCCTGACGGTCGCCATCGCAACGCTCCTTATCATGTTGATTTCTCAGAGTTGAAGGATGGAGTCGAAGCGATGGTAGATCACCAGTCCGCCTTCCGGAACGTGACCGACGTCGGCGGCTATCTGGGCGAATCCGTCTGACTGAACGATCGGAAGTAAACGAGCGGATCCTCCGCGTCCTAGCTTTCGCAAGAGGGGCATTCCGTCGTCAGCGTATCCGACCACGGAAACCGGCACGAATTCCGTGCGCCCCAGCTTGTGAAAGAACGTCTCTGCCGTTCGCGCCGGCGGCGACGGGGCTCCAGGTGGCGCTCCGATTAGTCTGCGAACGAGAGGGCGTACGAAGAGAAGATAGCCGACAAGCGCAGCCACTGGATTTCCGGGCAGGCAGATCACGCGCATCGCTCCCAAGGATCCTGCCGAGATCGGTTTGCCCGGCCGCAACGCAAGGCGCATGGCCCTGCAGCGGCCACCAGCAGAGAGGAGGGCGGGATGCATGTAATCGGCCTCGCTGCCGGACACACCGCCAGTTGAGATGAGCAGATCGAAACGGGCGCTTGCTCGGGTTAGTTCGCCCGATAAACGGTCGGGATCGTCGGCCGTGATGCCGAGATCGGCGACGTCCATGGCGGGGCTGGAAAGCAGGGAGAGCAACATCGGGCGATTGCTGTCGGTGATCAGACCTGGGGCAATTCCAGGTCCGGGTTCGACGAGTTCGTTTCCGGTAGACATGACGCCGACCCGCAAGCGGCGAAGCACGCGAACCTGCCGCACGCCGCAGGCGGCGAGCATGGCCAGATGCCGAGAATCGACGATCGATCCGCGGCGCAGCACGATCGTGCCCGCCGCCACGTCCTCGCCCGCACGGCGGATATTGCTGCCGATCTCTGGAGCGGCATCGAACGCGATCGCGGTTCCGTGGTGGTGGGTGTGCTCTTCCATGGCGATGGCGGCGACACCTGGCGGCACCTCGGCTCCCGTCAGGACCCGGATGGTTCTTCCCGGAACGAGAACAGCAGGTCCAGTGCGGCCTGCATGAACCGCTCCATCCAGCCGTAACGATAGGCCTCCGTCACGGTCGAGATCTGCAGCATGGACACCGAAGCCATCGACCGCGGAATTGTCGAAACGAGGTAGCGCGATGTCGGAGACGACATCGACAGCGACAATCCTACCCGTCGCCTGCGACGTTAGGACGATTTCGTCACCGTGTATCGGACGCAAGCCAGCGAGAATGTTCTCCAATGCTTCCGACGGTGAGAGCAGGGCGCTCAGATCGGCGAGACAATCTTCTGAAGCGCGGCGGGATGTATTGTGAATTTGAGCAATCATGGATTGGAGTTCAAAGGCAAGGCGGGGTCCGGAGACCCCGCCTTGCTGTCAGACCGAATACTCCTTCGACTTGAACGTCAGATGCCGGACTCCTTCCGGAGCATCCGAGATCTTCCGGATGTTGCCCCAGGTCTGCTTGTAGTTTGGAATAACGAGTTCGTTCACGCCCTTCGACACCACGTTACCTTGGACGCCGGTCGGAAATCCGAATAGCATGAAGGCCTGCTTCCGCTTGGCAGTTGGGGTCGGATAGGCCATTGCCTGGGTCGAGCCGTTGTCGTTGAACACTTCCACCAGGTCTCCGTTCTTGAGCTTGAGATCCGACATGTCTTGAGGGTTCATTTCGATGAATGGATATGGCCAGCGGTCCATCACGAATTCATTTTCCTTGTCCAGATAGGCGCTCTGCCAGATAAGGTTCGCGCGTCCGTTGTTGATCAGGAAGGCGAACTTGTCCTTCTCGGCCTGCTTTCCGGAAGCCTGAAGTCCGCGCCACTGAGCCGAAGCGAACGTGGCTTTCCCGTCCTTCGAGTTGAACTTGCCATCTGCAAAAAGGCGCTTTGTTCCGACGATCTTTTCTTTCCCGTCGCTTGAATCCACGCGCACGGCGGGTTCCTGGAAGCCGTTAGTGCCCATGGCCCGCAGTCGCGCGTAGGTTACAAACTCGCCGCCCTTTTCGTTCTTGGCATAGCCGTCCATGAAGGCGTCTTCTTCTGTCTTCCAGTCGAAGCCCTTGAACTTGTCGGCGATGTCGCTCTTACCCAATTCGCGCCACACGCGCTCCATGTTGTTGGCGATGCGCGCCGCGATCAGGCAGTCCGGCACGGCGTTGCCCGGCGGGTCCATGTAGCGCTCCGTGAGCCTCATACGGCGCTCACCATTCATCGAGGTCAGGTTCATTTCGCCTGACGTCGCGGCGGGCAGCATCACATGACATGCCTCGCCAATCTTCGTCGGGACGATATCAACATCGACCGCGAACAAACCGCCGTTTTTGATGGCATCGGCAATCGCCTTCACCATGGCCGGGCGGTCTCCGTAAGGAACGGCATTCATCGCATCCTTCACGATGTCGGTGCGTTTTTTGTAGACCCGCTTGAATTCCATCGCGTTCAGGGTCGTCTTGTAGTGGTCGCACCCCCAGATGTGATGGACACCTCCCTTGCCATTGATCAGCAACTGATCGACATACACGGCGGGCTTGCCCACATGGGCGTCCGAGGGTCTGGAATAGCCCTCTTGGTGGCCGCCCATCCGGACACAGCCGCCGCCGGGGCGGCCGATATTGCCGGTCGCCAGCGCGAGGTTCACCAGCGACTGGTTGGTCCGGTAATTGTCGTTGCCCCAGATCAGCCCCTTCTCATAGGCAAACATGGTACGGCGTCGGGCGCCCCCAGCCTTTGGTTCCGCCATCCATGTGATCGCCTTGATGATCTCTGCCTCGCTGAGGCCGGTGGTTTTGGCGGCATCGGCCACCGAGACCTTGTTGGCTGCAATGGCTTTGTCGAAGTCCTTCGTGGACGCGGCGATGAAAGGCTTGTCGATCCAGCCCTTGTCGACGGCGTAGGTAAGCCAGGCGTTGAACAGGATGAGGTCCGTGCCGGAGTTGATCGCCAGATGCAGCACGTTGTCCTTGCCAGCCTCGACCTCGCACGCGTTGACGGTCACGGTCCGCCGCGGATCGACAATCACGATACGTGCCTTGTCCACGGGCTCCGTTCCGAACTCAGCTTTCTTCTTGTCGATAGAGGTGCCGCGCAGGTTGGGCACCCAGTGATTCAGGAAGTAGTTCGTCTGGGTTTCGAGAGCGTTCGTTCCGACCGCGAGAATGGTGTCGGCGAGTTCGGCGTCTTCGTAGCAATTGTTGAGTTCGCCGACACCCATGTCACGGGAGCCGTGAACCTCCGAATTGTACGCAGGCCGGTTGTGGATGCGGATGTTCTTGACCTTCATCGCGCCGAAGTAGAGCTTGCCGGTCCCCCAAGTGTTTTCATAGCCGCCACCGGCGCCGCCATGATCGAACGCCGATACGATCAGGCCGTCCTCGCCTTGATCGGCGATCACCGCGGCGGTGACGCGCGCGACCAGATCAAGCGCATCATCCCAACTGGTGGGCTGCATTTGACCGTAGCGCCAGACAAGCGGATCCGTCAGTCGTTGGAGCTGGGTATTGCGTTGGCGGGAATGGCTCATCTCGGCGATCCGGGAGCCACGCGCCGAGCCGAGTCCGGAATTTACGACGCACTCCTTGTCGGGCTTGATGACGATATGCACGTCCCGGCCGTCCTGCTTGACGACATTGTACATCGACGGCGAATACCACGCTGGCGTGTCGGCCTCCTGCTGCTTTGAAAGATCGACGCCGAATTTGTTCTGGTCGGGTTTGCTCCCGCCTTCGTACCGGGCGTCCCAGGAATAGGCCTTATAGCCGCACCCCACGATGCAGTAGTGGCAGACAACGTTGTGTTCCTTGGCGTCGGCGGGAATGATGGGCAGGCGGCCGATCTGGCGCTTGTAGCTCATGTCTGCTCTCCTTCAGAGGGTGTTCGAAAGACGGCCGTAGATCAGTTCGTCCACGCCTTCCGCGTAGACGTCGCCTTTCTCGTCGACGCGGAGTGCGTACTGCGGCAGGTTCTGGGTTGCGTGCCCCCAGACCTGCTGGCCGCCCTTTTCACAGTCGAAGCGTGAGTAGTGGCCAGGACAGTTCATCGTCTTGTCGGCGCCGTTGAATGTGAGCGGGTAGCCCTTGTGGGGACAGAGCGTCGTGAAGCCGACGATGTCGCCGTCGGGGCCGACGCCGCCCTGGACGCGCTGGCCGATCTTCAGCAGAACGCCGGGCGCATTTTCGTCGGGGTAAGCGACGTCGAGCGGTTCGTTGAGCTTGAGATCTTTGACGTTCGCCAAGCGGTTGGCTGGATATTTGACGAGAGCCGAAGGAGTGTCGGCCTCAGCCTTGGAGGCGACCAGCGACGTCACCGCCACCGCGGCTGTCGCAGCGCCGGCGCCGCTCAAGAACCGGCGGCGGCCCGCATCCACAAGGTTGTCGCACCTTTTCATTTGTTTTCTCCCGATGATCTTTTATCCGGTCGGACATCCTCGCTACTGCACGCCACGGGCCAGTAGCGAAACGTGCATCATTTCAACGGCCCCGCCGACGCACGACGTGAAACAGCGCTGTTAGACGTTCCGAAATCCGAACATGGTGCGGCGCCGTCCGTTCGCGATTCCGACGGCAACGCGAGGGCGCTATCGCGCTTGCAAATACAGAAACCTGATTTATATCGTTGATCGACGATTGACGATTGGAGCGACCACATGATGACCGCCGCGCGCGCCCGGAGCGAACCGGAAACTGATGAAAACGCAGTGATCGCCGCCGTGGCGAAGGCACTTTCTCATCCTGCACGCATCGCCATTCTGCAATTGCTCGCCCGACGCGACACCTGCGTCGGCTGCGATATCGTCGAAGAAATTGGGCTGGCGCAGTCAACCACGTCTGAACACCTGAGAATCCTCAAGGCCGCGGGCATCATCGTCGGTGAGATCGAGCGGCCCAGGGTGTGCTATTCGCTCAATGTCGCCGCCTTGGGGCCATTGCGACACTTCCTCGGCGTGCTCCGGGTTCCTAACGTCGCGGCTACCCGATGATCGCTGCTCTTCTCATCTTCCTCGCGACCATCGGTCTGGTGATCTGGCAGCCCAGGGGATTAGGCATCGGCTGGAGCGCGGCGGCCGGCGCGGCGGTCGCGTTGCTGACCGGCGTCGTATCCTTAGGCGATATTCCTGTGGTCTGGCACATCGTCTGGAATGCGACCGCCGCCTTTGTCGCGATCATCATCATCAGTCTCCTTCTGGACGAGGCAGGGTTCTTCGAGTGGGCTGCCCTTCATGTCGCGCGGTGGGGCGGCGGACGCGGCTGCAAGCTCTTCATCCTCTTCGTGCTGCTAGGTGCCGCTGTGTCCGCTCTGTTCGCGAACGACGGCGCAGCGTTGATCCTGACCCCGATCGTGATCGCGATGCTGCTTGCTCTTGGATATAGTGACAAAGCCACCTTGGCTTTCGTGATGGCGGCGGGATTCATTGCCGATACCGCCAGCCTTCCATTGGTGGTTTCCAATCTGGTCAACATCGTCTCGGCCGACTTCTTCAAGGTCGGATTTGGTCGCTATGCAGCGGTGATGGTGCCGGTCGATATCGCGTCCATCGTCGCCACCTTGGCTGTGCTGCTGTTGTTCTTCGGGCGGGACATCCCTGCCGGTTACGATGTCGCTCAACTTAGAAAGCCCGCGGACGCAGTACGCGACCGTGCGACCTTCCGGGCGGGTTGGGTCGTGCTCGCGCTTCTCCTGTTGGGTTTCTTCGGACTTGAGCCGCTAGGGGTACCCGTGAGTGCAGTGGCGGCGGCCGGTGCAATCTTGCTCCTGGCGATCGCCGCCCATGGCCACGTCATCAGCACGAAAAAGGTCCTCCGCGATGCTCCGTGGCAGGTCGTTATCTTTTCGCTCGGCATGTATCTCGTCGTCTACGGACTACGCAACGCCGGATTGACGGCGTACATCGCTGGCATCCTGGATCGGTTTGCGGACGGAGGCGTATGGGGCGCCGCGTTCGGGACTGGCATCCTGACAGCCTTGCTTTCCTCGGTCATGAACAACATGCCTACCGTGCTCGTCGGGGCTCTTTCGATCGATGCATCGAAGGCGACCGGCCTGGTGAAGGAGGCGATGATCTATGCCAACGTCATAGGAAGCGATCTCGGACCCAAGATCACGCCGATAGGATCGCTTGCGACGCTGCTATGGCTTCACGTCCTTGCGAAGAAGGGCATCAAGATCGGATGGGGTTACTATTTCAAGGTAGGAGTATTGCTGACGCTTCCCGTCTTGCTGGTGACGCTTGCGGCACTGGCTATCAGGCTGAGCGTGGCACCATGACACTGCGCAACACCCGTTCGGGGTAATTGTCGGTAGTGTCTCGGTGGACCTTTCAAAACACGAAAACCGCCCACTGAGGAGGCTCTGACGCCTAATGCAAATCGTCTACGTCGAGAGGGAGTTTCAGTTGGGCCGCGCGTTCTTCGCGGTCCTTTCTACGAAGCGCGCCTTCGCGCTTCTCGAACTCCAACATTTCATCCTGAGCCATTCGCATGAAACGCTCGCGCGGAGTCATTGAGACTTGGGTACGATCTTGCATGTTCAACTCCCACGGTCTGTCACACACCGTATATGAAATTCGACGTTGCGTGAAGGTTCACATGTTGCCTTTGTCACAAGGTGACGTCGAGATTGTTGCCATTCAAACCAAGTCGCCGCATCTTTTCCCAAAGCGTCGTGCGGCCGATGCCGAGGAGCCGCGAAGCCGCGCCAACCTCGCCACTGGTGGCCGACAGCGCGCGAATGATATGGCGCTTTTCGGCGTTGGACCGGATGTCCTCCAGAGATCCCATCTGCCTTTCTTCGCCTGCAAAGTCGATGCCGTGCTCCGGAAACATGTCTCCTGGCATGACCCATTGCCCGAGTGCGAGGCCGACCGCGCGCTCCATCCGGTTGCGCAGTTCTCGAACGTTGCCCGGCCAGTCATAGGAGAGCGCCGCTTCTTCTGCCAAACTGCTAATGCCCTTCAGGGGCGTTTCCATCCGGTTCGCAAATTCCGAGAAAAAGAGATCCATCAACCACGGTATGTCCTCGGGCCGCTCCCGCAGCGACGGAATCTTCACCGACACCACGTTGATCCTGTAATAGAGGTCCTCGCGAAACCGACCATCCTTCACCATTTTCGACAGGTCTGCGTTCGTCGCGACGATGAGGCGGCCGGAAAACGGGACGGGCTTCTCGCCTCCGACGCGGAAGAAAGTTTTCTGTTCGATCAGCCGCAGCAGTTTTGCCTGCAACTCCGGTCGCAGTTCTCCGATTTCGTCGAGAAATAATACGCCTTCGGCGGCGCGTTCGGCGTATCCGAGGTGCCGCTGCGAGGCGCCGGTGAACGCGCCCTTTTCGTGACCGAGCAATTCGCTTTCGAGAAGGTCCGCAGGAATGGCCGCACAGTTCACCGCCATGAAAGGTAGGCCTTCAACTCCAGACATCGCGTGGAGGAATCTGGCGGAGATTTCCTTGCCGCTCCCGGTTTCCCCTGAGATCAGTACCGTCGACCTGAGTTTGGCGACGCGGGCTAACAGTCGTTCGAGATCCTTCATCTTGGGGGACACGCCCAGAACGTTCGCGCCCGCAACTTCGCTCGGACCCATCAATTCCCCGATCCGGACGAGGAAGTCATCCATTTCGAAGGGCTTCATGAAATAGTCCGCGGCGCCTGCGCGCATCAACCTGACCGCCTGATCGATGTCGCCATAGCCCGTGATGAACAGGAATGGCGGCACGTGTGACGACCGGGCAGCCGCACGGAAGACGTCCTCACCATTCAGATCCGGGAGCCTGATGTCGCAGATCACGGCTTCCAGCTTGCTGTCGGGCATCTCCCGCACCGCGTCCTTGCCGCGCTGCCACCATTTTACGGTCACGCCTTCGAGGGAAAGCCGCTGGACGATGCTCTCGCCCATGATCTGATCGTCCTCGACCAGCCCGACCATGCGTGTTTCAAGCGACATTGGATAACTCCGCCGTTGCCGTCGGGATGTTCACGGAAACCACAGTGCCGCCGATCGCTGGATTCTGCACGACGGCAGTTCCCCCCAGATCCGCGATCAGCCTGCTGATCGTCCACAGACCCAGGCCTCCGCCGTCGTAGGGCGGCGGTGACCCTGAACTGCTCAGAAGGATATCGGCGGCTTCCGGAGGCATCCCGGGGCCGCGGTCCGTCACGACGATCGAGAGGCCCGTGTCATCGGCCGCCGCGGCCACGTTCACGACCGACCCCGCGGGCGCAGCAGCGACAGCATTCAGAACGAGATTAAGCACGATTTGCCGTATTGGCGTGCTCGGCAGCGGCATTGCGCCGTTCAACGAATTTGCGATGACGATCTCGACGGACTTTCGCCGCGCTTCCGGACCGATCAGCAAGCCGAGGTCGTCGATGTCCGCATGTTGGAGGTCGCGGGTCGCGCCGTCGGAGCGGTAGACGGTGAGCGTAGTCCGGACGACGTCGCGAATTCCCACCAGGCCACGGTTCAGCAGTCCCAGGCTGACGTCGCGGACGTTCTTCAGATGGCCATGAGCTTTCAGGGTGGACAGCGCGTTGAACATCCCGCCAAGAGGATTGTTAATCTCATGCGCCACCGCTGACGCAAGCCGTCCCAGGCTGTTGAGGCGTTTTTCCTCGGCGAGCCGCTTGGCTAGTTCTTCTTTCTCCTTCATGGAGCGGACAAGTGAGTTGTATGCGCGGAAGAGGTGGCCGAATTCACCTCGCGTTTTGGCGACGATCTCGTCCGAAATAGGCAACGCGGACGTCGCATGCGCGACTCCCAGGTGTTCGGACAACACACGAACAGGCCGCATCATCCGCGTGACGAGAAGCCAGCCGGCCGCAGCCAGTAGCGATGTCAGAATCCCGTTCGTCAGCAAAAGCGCAAGCACGACGTCTCGCCGTTCGGAGGCGAGGTGGCGTGTGTCGAATGTCGCGTAGATGATACCGGCGACCCGTCCAGGGTAGGAAAGGGTCCGGACGGCTTTGGCGTCGTCGGCGCCCGCCCTGAAGCTGAAGCTTTCGTTGCTCGCATCCCGTGCGCGCCACACAGGGATAACTGTGCCGATGGGATGAACCTTCGGGTTCGAAGCGGCGATCACCGCCCCGTCGGCGTTGGTGACGATCGTCTCTTTGGGGTGCAAACTTTTGTTGACCGCCTGGGTACGTTCGATGGCGTCGAACACTTCCCAATTGTCTTCGCGCAGAATGGAGGGGGCAATCGCAGAAGACAGTCCGTCGAGATAGCTCTGCGAGAGTTCGGCCAGATGGCGTTCCTGTGTCTCCGCGAGCCTGGAAAGTACTTGCTCGGAGATGACCGCACCGACCAGCATCATCAGTGCTGCTACCGCAAGCGGCACTTTCAACGTGATCGGCAAGGAGGGCTGCAGCGTAAGCATGGCTAACCTGCCTCAGCTATCAAGGCTGCCTTGGCGGCGATCGGATCATAGAGCTTGGCCTCTTGGGCTTCGAAGCCATCGAGTTTCAGCAGTCCAAGCACGGCCCGGCCCTCGGGGTCGTGACGCATGCGATGCAGGGCCCGCGTCAGTTCTTTAAGGCGGTCGGCGTCGGTGGGGAGTCTGGGCGCCGCAATCGGCGGAAAGCCCAGCCACTCTGAAGCCTTCAGAACACGCGTTCCCGCCGTGAGCTCCGGCTCCATCTGAGCGACGACATCGTAGACATAGCCATCGACCGATCCCGAACCGGCCAGACCGGAAGCAACGGCGCGGATAACGTCGCGGTGCCCGTAGGTGAACATCGACTTCGAGAAGAATGCCTCAGGCCGAACGCGTTGCTCTGCGAGCGCCGCGCGCGTCACCAGGAACCCGGAATTGGAGTCTGGATCGGAAAATGCGTGTACGTCTCCGCGAAGGTCTGACAGGCCCTCGGCCTGCCGGTCGCGGTCGACGATCAGGTACGATTGATAGAGCGGCTTCTCCTGCCAGAGCGGCACCGCGACCAGTTGAAGTTCGCTGCGATGCATGACGAAGGGGAAGCCGCAGATCCACGCGGCGTCGAGTTGCCCCGACGTCAGCAACGCTGTTATTTCCTGATAGGTCCGCCGCATAACCAAGTCGACGGGGTAACCGGTCGCCTGCTGCAGATAAGACTGGAGGCGTCCCAACAACTCGAGGTCCGAGGTGAGGAAGACCGGGGTGAGGCCGAATCGGATAGGTGCCCGCGACCGACTTTCGGCGGCGGAGCTCGTCACGGCTCCCAAGAGCATGCCGGCGGAGGCAAGAAGTATTTCTCGCCTGCCAAAGCGACGGTCCGGATGTTGATCCATGAACCTCCCCGTTTTTCTTCTTTATTGTGGTTCTAAATCTAGCAGCAATGTTCGGTCTTACTGCAATATAATCTGACACCAGACGGGAGTTCCGGGTGGAGACCCACGGGCCGCAAGGCCAGATGCAGGACGTACTCATCATCGGCGGCGGCCAGTCGGGTCTCGCGGTGGGATACTTCCTCCGGCGCAGCGGCCTGTCGTTTTCGATCCTCGACGGCGAGACCGAGCCTGGTGGAGCGTGGACGCATGCCTGGCCATCGCTGACGCTGTTCTCTCCGGCGCAGTGGAGTTCGCTGCCCGGTTGGCCGATGCCCGTAGGGGATCAGACCTATCCCGGGCGGGGCGAAGTAGTTCGGTACCTCTCGCAATACGAAGAGCGCTACAAGTTGCCCGTCGAGCGCCCAGTCCAGGTGAAGGCCGTGCTTTCTGCGCCAGACTACCTGACCGCAGTCACCGACCGCGGGGAATGGAAGGCGCGATCCGTGGTCAGCGCGACGGGTACTTGGCGGGCACCGGTCGTGCCGGACTATCCCGACCAGACGCGATTCCAAGGGTCTCAACTCCATTCCGCCAACTACAAAGGACCCGAGGAGTTTGCAGGTAAAAGCATCCTGGTCGTCGGCGGCGGCAACAGCGGAGCTCAAATCCTCGCCGAGGTCTCTCAGGTGGCGCGGGCGACTTGGGTCACTTTGCGGGAGCCTACCTTCCTTCCGGACGACGTGGATGGGCGGGTCCTCTTCGAGCGGGCGACCGCCAGATGGGAGGCGTTGCAGGACAACGGGGCGGCAGCGACTCCGACCAGAGGCCTCGGCGACGTCGTCATGATCCCAGCGGTGAAGGTGGCCCGGGCGAGGGGAGTCCTGACCTCGGTGAGACCGTTTGTCCGCTTCACAGCGTCGGGCGTGGTCTGGGACGACGGCACCGAAAGCCAGGTCGATGCCGTGATCTGGTGCACGGGCTTCGCTCCGGCGCTTGAGCACTTGCGGCCGCTGAACATCATCGAAAGCGACGGCAAGGTTGCTGTAAAGGGGACGCGATCGATCTCCGAGCCGCGCCTGTGGCTCGTCGGCTACGGGGAGTGGACCGGCTTCGCCTCGGCTACCCTCATTGGAGTAATGCGCGGAGCGCGCCAGACGGCGCTGGAAATCGAGGCCGCGCTGAGAAAAACGCTGGTAGAGATTTGAACTGAACGGTTCACACGAAGGAATACTCAACCAGATATATAATTTCTGTCTTTCTAGAATAATAGTTGACTGCGGTTCGGAAAAGGCGGACATTTATCAGATGAAAATTGATGATGCTGCAAATCGCCTTGAGGCGCTGGGCAACCCGACCAGGTTAAAGATCTATCGCGCGCTGGTTAGAGCGGGCGAGGTCGGTTTGCCGGTCGGTCGCCTTCAAGACAAGCTGAAGGTAGCGCCTTCGACGCTGTCGCATCACATCAAGACGCTGGTGGCTGCCGGGCTGATCACCCAGGTCCGGGAGGCGACGACGCTCGTTTGTCATGCAAACTACGACGTGATGCGCGGCTTGGTGGATTTTCTCGTTGCCGAGTGCTGCGCCGACGCCGTCGAATGCAAGGATGCAAAAGACGCCGCTTGATCTATCAAAGACCTTTAATTCTATAATTCTGGTATTATGGGAGGAATGAATGACTGAACCAAAGACTGTCGCGGTCATCGGCGCAGGTCCAGTTGGGCTTGCCGCTGCCGCTCATGTACTGGAACGAGGCATGACGCCGATCGTCTTCGAAGCAGGCGCTGAGGTGGGTCATGCGATCCGGCAATGGGGCCACGTGCAATTGTTCTCGCCGTGGGAGTACAACGTCGATCGCGCAGCAGGACGTCTGCTTGAGGCAACCGGGTGGAATTCGCCGGCTCCCGATCAATATCCGACGGGATCCGAACTGGTTGAGCGGTACCTTGAGCCCCTGGCGACGAAGACGCCGTTGAAGTCGCATATTCTGACGTCAAGCAAAGTCACCGATATCAGTCGCCAGGGCTTCGACAAGCTCAAGACCAAGGGCCGCGACCTCGCGCCATTCGAGATCCACTATCAGAACACTGGATATCCGGAAGGGCTGGGAGAGCGGGTCGCCCGGGCCGACGCCGTGATCGACGCTTCCGGAACATGGGCCTCGCCGAACCCGGCGGGTGCCAACGGTCTCGCTGCCATTGGCGAAAAGGAGGCAGCCGGCAAGATCGCGTATGCGATGCCCGACGTGCTCGGAGCAGACCGGGCCCGTTATGCTGGCAAGACGGTTGCTGTGCTGGGGGCGGGCCACTCCGCGATCGGCACCCTGACGGACCTCGCGCGTCTGAAAGCTGAGGCACCGGGGACGGAAGTCATCTGGCTCCTGCGTGGCGCGGATCCGGCCAAGGCCTTCGGCGGCGGCGCCAACGATAAGCTCGCGGCTCGTGGAGAATTGGGAGTCGCGTTTGCGGCTTTGGTCGCGGCGGGTGACATCAAGGTCGAGCCAGCCTTCCAGACGACCCATATTAGCCTGGAAAACGGGGGCCTCCGGATCGCAGCCGGATCGGCGTGCTGCGGGCGTAAGATCGTCGCCGACGAGCTTATCGTAGCGACAGGCTTCCGTCCCGACTTGGCTTTTGTGCGCGAGTTGCGCATCCAACTCGACCCCGCCATCGAATGTCCGATCGCTCTGGCACCATTGATCGATCCGAACGAGCATAGTTGCGGCACCGTTCGTCCTCATGGCGCGCGTGAGCTGGCGCAAGACGAACCTGGGTTTTATTTTGCCGGCATCAAAAGCTACGGACGCGCGCCGACGTTCCTGATGATTACAGGCTACGAACAGTTGCGTTCGATCACGGCGCAGATCGCGGGGGACCATGACGCCGCTGGACGGGTTGAACTTGTCCTTCCGGAAACCGGCGTGTGTTCACGTTCGTCGGCCGACGTCACCACGTGTTGCGGCGGGCCCGCACCGACAGTAGACAATGCTTGCTGCGTCGCCGATGCCGTCGCGAAGCAGGACGGTAAATCGGGGTGCGGATGTTCATGATCGTTAGCGGGTGCGTTCACGGCCTGCCGCGCGGGACGCGCTCATTGTTTGTGGATCGCAGGGAGTGATCCGTCTCGGCAACTTGCGGGGGCGTCCCGCCATCATCGCGATGTGTCTGGGGCAGCTCGGTAGTTTGCTGCCGCACGTCGTGGTGCCTTCCATTCTTGCGCAGTTCCTGATTCCCGAGTGGCGATTGACCGGGGCGAACGCCGGATCGTTGGCGGGCAGCTATGCGGCGGGCTACATGCTCGCGGTCCCGTTCCTGGCTACGCTGACGGACAGGATCGATGCCCGCATCGTTTTGATTGCCGGCTCGGCCTTAAGTGCCCTCGCGACGCTGATGTTCGGATTGTTCGCGGAGGGGCTGTGGTCCGGTGCCGCACTTTGGGCGTTGGCAGGCATCGGCTTTGCGGGTGCCTACATGCCGGGCCTCAAGGCGCTGACCGACAGACTGGATCCGGGCGACTCGTCCCGCGCTGTCACGTTCTACACGTCGAGCTTCTCGCTCGGCGTTGGGCTTTCCTTTCTGGTCTCGCAGTTAGTGGCCGAGAGCTTCGGCTGGCGAGCGGCGTTTTACGTTACGGCGGCCGGTCCGTTGGCGATGATGTTTGTCTGTCTGCTCCTGAAGCCGATGACTCCGACGCCTAGCAAAGGGCGTTTACTGAATTTCGGACCAGTCTTCCAGAACAGATCTGCCATGGGTTTCATACTTGGCTACGGCGCCCATTGCTTCGAGCTCTATGGTATCAGAACGTGGCTCGTTGCTTTCTGGACGTTCGTTGCGGCCAAGGGGGGAGGCGGTACGCTGCTCACCCCGATCGCCATCAGCTTCGCATTCTCGATATTGGCGATGCCGTCCAGCGTCTTGGGCAACGAAGTCGCCTTGCGCGTCGGTCGCCGCCGCGCCCTAACGACCATCATGTTCGCATCGGCCGCAGTTGCGCTCCTGATAGGTATTTGCGCGGACGGCTCTCCTTGGCTACTGCTGCCGCTGATTTTGCTCTATGCGATCACTGTCCCCGCCGACTCCGGCGCGCTGACTGCTGGCATGGCGATGTCGGCCAATCCCGAGAACCGTGGTGCAACAATGGCCGTTCACTCGACGGTCGGATTCGGGTTCTCGGCGCTGGGAGCATGGGCCGTCGGTGCCGCGCTCGACGCGGCCGGGGGACCGCACGTGGCGTCGGCATGGTTGCCCGCATTCGGAGTTCTAGCGGCGGGCATACTGCTGGGACCCGTGGCTCTGGCGTGGTCGCGGACAGCAAGCGCAAATCACCAAGCAATTCAGAAATGAAAGTCGGCATGAGCGATCGTCAGCTTCCTATCATCTTTTCGCTCGGTACGTCGCAGACGCTCGCCTGGGCGTCCAGCTACTACTTGCCCGCGATCCTCGCCGACCCTATCGCGCGCGATCTCGGCATATCCAACAACTGGTTCTTCGCGGCGTTCTCGGCGTCGCTCGTCATCTCTGGATTGTTGGGACCCCGCGTCGGGCGGCAGATCGACCGGGTCGGTGGGAGGCAGATCCTTTGCATATCGAACGTCCTGTTTGCTGGCGGACTTGCTCTGCTCGGTGCTTCGACATCGCTGTGGTTTCTAGGAATCGCCTGGCTGTTGCTCGGAATAGGTATGGGTCTTGGTCTCTACGACGCTGCCTTCGGAGCTCTCGGTCGCATCTACGGGGACAAAGCCCGCCGGGCCATCACGGGAATCACTCTAATAGCTGGTTTTGCGAGCACCGTCGGCTGGCCCCTGAGCGCATGGGGGCTGGAGACCATCGGATGGCGCGGCACGTGCTACGCTTGGGCGGCTGCCCATATTCTAATCGGGCTACCGCTCAATTTCATCTTCCTACCGAAAGAAACTCCGACACTTCGGATGCAAGGTCCAGCCGTAAAGCCTCACATTGCCATCGATCGGACGATGGTTCTTCTGTCGTTTGCCTTCGCTGCTGCCTGGACGGTGACATCGGCGATGGCGGCGCATCTTCCACGCATCGTCGAAGCATTCGGCGCCACACCGGCCCAGGCCGTCTTCGCGGGCATGATGATCGGTCCCGCTCAGGTTGTGGCCCGCATCATGGAAGCCGGATTGCTCAACCGTTTCCATCCTCTGGTCTCGACCCGTCTTGCCTGTATCACGCATCCCATCGGAGCATGCGTGATCGGTGCATTCGGTGGAGGAGCGGCGGCGGCATTCGCACTGCTTCACGGCGCCGGCAACGGCATTCTCACGATCGCGCGCGGGACCTTGCCGTTGGCGATCTTCGGTCCGAAGGACTACGCATATCGGCTGGGCCTGATCGGCGCTCCTTCAAGAATTGCTCAGGCGTTGGCTCCGCTCGGATTCGGCTTGCTCCTCGAACCTATGGGCAGGTCGGTCGTCGTTGTCTCATCGCTGATGAGTTTGGCCGCCCTGATCGCATTATCGATGCTTCCTCGGGCGAGCGACGTTTCGACCGTTGCCAAGGCCTAACGAGTGACGCCGACTTGAAGGGCGTGATCATGTTGGGCGAGAATCCCGTCGATGTGGCACGTCTCGTCCCAGACCTGTCACAGGTGCGTCGAGCGCAATCGCAGGGCATTTCCAACCACCGTCACAGAAGACAAGGCCATAGCCGCTGCCGCGATGATCGGCGAGAGTAGCATGCCAAACGTCGGGTAGAGGACGCCTGCGGCGATTGGAATGCCCGCCGCATTGTAGATGAATGCAAAGAATAGGTTCTGCCGGATGTTGCTCATGGTCGCTTGCGAAAGACGGCGAGCGCGAATGATCCCACCGAGATCTCCCTTTAGAAGTGTCACGCCGGCGCTCTCCATCGCGACGTCCGTTCCCGTTCCCATCGCGATCCCGACGTCCGCTGCGGCAAGGGCAGGGGCGTCGTTCACCCCGTCCCCCGCCATCGCGACGACCCGCCCGGCCTTCTGCAGCTTTGTGACAACCGCGCTCTTCTGATCCGGCAGGACTTCAGCTTCGACCTCGGAGATGCCAAGGTGCTTCGCGACCGCGTTCGCCGTGGTCTGGTTGTCGCCGGTCAGCATGATGACCTTGATGCCCTCGACCGCCAGCGCTTTCAACGCTTCCGGCGTCGAGGCTTTGACCGGGTCGGCAATGGCGAGGATACCGGCGAGCTTGCCGTCGACCGCGATGTTGACGACGGTCGCGCCGTCACCGCGCAGCTTTTCTGCCTGCTCCTCCATTGACTCGGTTTCGATACCCGACGACGCCATGAACTTGGCGTTGCCGAGTAACACCACCTTGCCGTCGATCTTGCCCGTGACGCCCTTGCCCGTCGGGGAGTCGAACTCCGCGACATTGATGAGGTCCAGGTTTCGTTCTTTCGCCGCCCGCACGATGGCGTCAGCGAGCGGGTGCTCGCTTGATCGCTCCACGCTCGCTGCGAGCTTCAGAATCTCAGTTTCTTCAAAGCCGGAAGCAGGGACGATCGCAACCACCTTCGGCTTGCCCTCAGTCAACGTTCCCGTCTTGTCGACCACCAACGTGTCGACCTTTTCCATCCGTTCCAGTGCCTCGGCGTTCTTGATGAGGACGCCGGCCTGGGCGCCACGTCCCACGCCGACCATGATCGACATCGGCGTGGCAAGGCCGAGGGCACATGGGCAGGCGATGATCAGAACGCTCACGGCGGCGACGAGACCGAACGCGAAGTGCGGCTCCGGACCGAACCAAGCCCATGCAGCGAAGGCGACGATGGCCACGACGATCACGGCCGGCACGAACCATCCTGCCACGTGGTCGGCCAATCGCTGGATCGGGGCGCGGGATCGCTGGGCCTGCGCCACCATCTGCACGATCTGGGAAAGCAGCGTGTCACGGCCTACCTTCTCAGCGCGCATCACGAACCCGCCGGATTGGTTCAGCGTGCCTGCAATGACCTTGGCGCCGACGTCCTTGGTGACGGGCATGGACTCGCCGGTCACCAAGGATTCATCGAGCGAGGATCGGCCTTCGATCATGACGCCATCGACAGGCACTTTCTCGCCGGGTCGCACACGCAGTCTGTCACCGACGGTGAGGCTGTCCAGCGCGACCTCATGGTCTTGGCCGGTTTCGTCCACCAATCTCGCCGTCTTCGGCGCGAGATCGAGGAGAGCCTTGATCGCCCCAGACGTCGCCTCGCGTGCGCGCAGTTCGAGCACCTGGCCGAGAAGGACCAGGACAGTAATCACCGCTGCGGCCTCAAAGTAGACGGCGACCGCGCCACCATGCATCCGGAACGCCGGCGGGAAGACGGCAGGGGCGACGGTGGCGACCAGGCTGTAGACGTAGGCGACGCCGGTCCCCATCGCGACCAACGTGAACATGTTGAGGTTGCGGGTGACGAGCGATTGCCAGCCGCGCACGAAGAACGGCCACCCAGCCCACAGCACGACCGGCGTGGCGAATGCAAGCTGGATCCAATTCGACAGCGTCGGATCGACCCAACCGTGATCTCCCATGAGGTGGCCGCCCATCTCCAGGACGACTGCGGGCAACGCCAACGCGAGACCGATCCAGAAACGTCGCGTCATGTCCGCCAGTTCGGGGTTCGGCTGATCGTCAAGGCTGATGGTTTCGGGTTCGAGCGCCATTCCGCAGATCGGACAGCTTCCAGGTCCGACCTGACGGATCTGCGGATGCATCGGGCAGGTGTAGATGGTCCCCACCGGTGCGGCGGCCGGCTGCTGTCCTATCGAGGACTTATGAAGGTATTGTTCCGGAGCGGCGGCGAATTTGGTCCGGCAGCCTGCGGAACAGAAATGGTAGGTCTCGCCGCCGTGCCCGAACCGGTGCTTGCTCGTCTCCGGATTAACGGTCATGCCACAGACCGGGTCGACCGCCTTATTGTCGCCGACAGAAGCGGGATGGTGATCATGTGCGTCGTGGCTATGAGCGCCATGTCCCGAGGCGCCGCCGCAACATTCCGCACTGGGAGCCGCCGCTTCCGGAACGGCCGATGCTTTCGGTGAACAACCGCAGCCACCGGTCGAATTTGCTTTTTCCGTCGCGGTCATCTAGGTCTCCTTCGTAACTTGCAACCCATACCCTGTAGGGGTATATAGGCCCGATGCGTAAAGACATCAAGATTTCCTGCCAGAAGCGTCTCAGCCGGATCGAGGGACAGGTACGCGGCCTTTCTAAGATGGTAGAGGAGGACCGTTACTGCATCGACATCGTGACGCAGATTTCGGCGGTCCGTGCCGCGCTCCGCCGCGTCGAGGAAGAGGTACTTAAGGACCACGTCTCCCATTGCGTGGAGCACGCGATCGCGAGCGGCGACAAGGCCGATCAGCGCCGGAAAATCGCGGAACTGATGGCCGTCGTCGGAAGGGCGGAACGATGACCTGCGGGACGTCTTCCGGCTTGGCGTGCCAGACATTCGCGGATAAGGTTCGCGGATCGACTCGAATGATCGAAAGCAACTGACACGAAATGCTCGTCAGGCTCACCAGGAACCGGCGGATGAAAGCAGGGTGGATTGTCGCCCTGGTCTATCTGTTGTGTATCATGGCGCCGACGCTGTCTTACGCCTTGCCGGGCGAGCACGCCGTGGTGCCCTGCATGACCATGGAAGGCGTCGTGTCGGGCTCGATGCATATGCACGATGAAGCCGTTCAGCCGATGCACGCCCATATCGACGGACAGATGGACGGTCACTCGTCGGCACATTCGATGGCGATGTTCGACGACGACGAACAGTCATCGATGTCGGCCGCCATGGACGGCGACAAAGCTCCATCCAAGAATGGCCCGCACACGACCAGCGGCCAGTGCTGCGCGCTGATGTGCGTCTCCGCGATGCCTGCGCCCCTATTCGATATCGCGATGCCTTCGATGCCGACCGTGGTCCGCATCGTGACCAGCTACCGTGCTGTGGCCGATAACGCCCCCGCCGAACACTACCGTCCCCCCATCGCCTGATTTGATCGCTTCGACGCGGTGCCGCACCCGACGAGGGTGAGCGCGCCTGTGGTCCATCGTCATTTCGGGAAAATAACATGTTTGCGCAGTTTGGGGCGAAGCTCGCCGCCGTTCGTTCGGTGGCCGCGAGACTATTCGATAGACGACAATCGGTGTTGGTCGCTGCGTCCGCAGGCGTTCTCACTCTGGGGGGCTGCCTGCCGACGACGGTGCCCTTGGCCGGTGCCGATCCGGCAGATCCTTCGGCAAGGGTGGCGGGAGTCGGCTACCGCTCGACTGTTGCTCCCTATACCAGCCTTCGTCCGGTCGCTCCGTCGTCATGGAGGGAGCAGAACGACCGTGTCGCTCCCGCGCCGAAGTCCGGCCAGTAGGAGTGAACATGCCGAAGAAGCATCACATCTCGCAGATTCCGACCGTGCGCCGCGGCTGCAAGCCCGCAGCGGCCGCCTTCCTGTTCTCCTCACTCTTCCTGTCCGGGTGCGCCACCTTCTCACCTGATGCAGGCATGGGCGTGGTCGCCGGTGTCGCCGGCGAGACCATCAAGAAGGACGTCATCTCGATCAGGACCCAGGACGACGCGCAGCGCGCCGATGGTGCCGTGAAAGAACTCCTCCGTCGGACGCTCACCGTGGACAGCGCGGTGCAGGTCGCGCTGCTGAGCAACCGGGGTCTTCAGGCCGCCTACAACGAACTGGCGCTCGCCGAGACGGATCTCGTCGCCGATAGTCTCCCGCCGAACCCGACCTTTTCCATATCCCGCATCTCCGGAAGCGGAGCGGTCGAGATCGAGCGGCAGATCGTCGGAGACATCCTGGCGCTGGCGACGCTGCCGTTTCGGTCGGAGATCGCCCGCCAACGCTTCCGGAAGGCCCAATTGCGCGCCGCCGAAGAAACGCTGCGGCTCGCCGCCGACGTCCGCAGGGCCTACTACCGGGCGGTGGCGGCCAACGAACTCATCGGTCTTCTGAACGACGCCAAGTCGACGGCCGAATCCACCGCCCAGCTCGCACAGAAGCTCGGCGAGACCGGGTCGCTTAACAAGCTCGACCAAGCCCGCGAGCAGGTCTTCTACGCGGAGACGACGGCCGATCTGGCGACGGTCCGTCAGGACGCGACGAGCTCCCGCGAGCGGCTGATCCGGCTTCTGGGGCTCTGGGACGGCGACATCGGCATCAAGCTGCCGCAGCGGCTTCCAACTCTGCCGCGCCGTCCGCTGTCACTACCCGGCATTGAGGTCGACGCCGTTACCCACCGCATCGATCTGCAGATCGCGCGCATCGAACTCGCCGCGCTGGCGAAGTCGCTGAACCTCACCCAGGCCAGCCGCTTCGTGACGATGCTGGACGTCGCGGGGATCGACCGCAAGACCCGCGATCCCGAAGGTGCGCCGTTCCGCGAACGGGGCTTCGACATCCAGTTCCAGATTCCGATCTACGATGGCGGAGAGGTGCGCGTGCGCCAGGCCGCCGAGACTTACAACCAGTCCTTCAACCTGCTGACGGAGAAGGCGGTCAACGTCCGCTCCGAAGCGCGCGATGCATTCCGGGTCTACCGCTCGACCTACGACATCGCGGGGCACTACCAGCGCGAAGTGCTGCCTCTGCGCAAAATCATCTCCGAGGAGATGCAGTTGCGCTTCAGCAGCATGCAGGTCGACGTGTTCGCGCTCCTCACGGAGGCGCGGCAGCGCATCGCAGCGCTGCGGGCCGCCATCGAGGCCAAGCGCGACTTCTGGCTCGCACAATCCGAACTACAGACCGCGGTCAACGGCGGCGGCGGCGGCGAAGCGCAATCCCAGTCCAAATCTTCGACGACCGCCCAGGCTTCCGGCGGCGGAGGGCATTAAAATGGAGACTCCGATGTTGTCCCGACGAAACTTCCTCGGCACCGCTACGGCGCTCGCCAGCGCGGCCGCCGTCACCGGCCGCGCCCAGGCGGTGACCATTCCCGAAGCGCCGATGATGGAGAAGGTCACGATGCAGCCACCGCTGTATCCGACCAGCGGCCCCGACTACAATCCCGTGGTCACGCTGAACGGCTGGACGCTGCCGTGGCGCATGAACGGCGACTGGAAGGAATTCCATCTGGTCGCCGAGCCGGTCGAGCGCGAGTTCGCGGAAGGAATGAAGGCGTACCTGTGGGGCTATAACGGCCAGTCTCCGGGGCCGACGATCGAGACGGTCGAAGGCGACAAAGTCCGGATCTTCGTCACCAACAAGCTGCCCGAGCATACCACGGTCCATTGGCACGGCGTCATCCTGCCGAGCGGCATGGACGGCGTCGGCGGCCTGAGCCAGCCGCACATCCCGCCTGGCAAGACCTTCGTCTACGAATTCGAGATGAAGCACAGCGGATCGTTCATGTACCACCCGCATTCGGACGAGATGGTCCAGATGGCGATGGGCATGATGGGTATGATCGTCGTGCATCCGCGCGACAGATCCTTCCGGCCCGTCGACCGCGACTTCGTCTTCATCATGAGCAGCTATCTCATCGATCCCGGCACCTATCTGCCGAAGGTCACCGAGATGACCGACTTTAACATGTGGGCGTGGAACAGCCGGGTCTTCCCGGGCATCGATCCGTTGGCCGTGCGTCTCGGCGACCGGGTCCGCGTCCGGGTCGGCAACCTCACCATGACGAACCATCCGATCCATCTGCACGGCCACAGCTTCGCGGTCAGTTGCACCGATGGCGGCTGGGTGCCCGAGAGCGCGCAGTGGCCCGAGGTGACGACGGACATCCCGGTCGGATCGATCCGCGCATTCGACTTCACCGCCGACAATCCCGGCGACTGGGCGTTCCACTGCCACAAGTCGCATCACACCATGAACTCCATGGGACACGACGTCCGCAATCTCATCGGGGTCAATAAGAAGGATCTGGCGAAGGTCCTGGGCAAGCTCGCTCCCGACGCGATGGTGATGGGAACGACCGGCGGTGCCATGGGCGAGATGGAGATGCCGATGCCCGACAACACGCTGCCGATGATGACCGGCTCCGGGCAGTTCGGCCCTATCGAGATGGGCGGCATGTTCACCGTCATGAAGATCCGGGAAGGCCTCGCGCGCGACGACTACAGGGATCCCGGTCCCTACAAGCATCCCCCCGGAACGGTCGCCTACGAAGTCGCGGCGCCGCAAAAGGAGGCGCCGCGCCAGGTCAACGACAAGACGAAGACCAAGGCGACCGAACCGAAGCCCATGAAGGGAATGAACATGAAGGGGATGAAGGGAATGTAGGCGCTTCCGAATAGGTGGAACGCAAGGCTTCACACAGAAGGAGAAGACGATGAAAGCAATATTGACCGCGGGAGCAGTGGCGCTGGCCGCGTTGCTGGCTTCCGCCCCCGTCGTGGCGGAGGCGGATCACGGAAGTCACGCGCACGATGAAACGTTTTCGACCGGCGAGCCGGGCGACGCAAAGAAGCCCGCGCGGATCGTGCAGGTCACCATGACCGAAGCCGGCGGCAAGATGCTGTTCACTCCGAGCAGGGTTGAGGTCAGAAAGGACGAACAGATCAAGTTCGTGCTGCGCAACAGCGGCGAGCTCGATCACGAATTCGTTCTGGCCACTACCGAAGAGAACCTCAAGCACGCCGAGTCCATGAAGAAGGCTCCTGACATGGAGCACGACGATCCCAACGCCAAGAAGCTGGCTCCCAAGAAGACAGGCGATCTCGTCTGGAAGTTCACCAAGGCGGGCGAGTTCGAATACTCCTGCCTGATACCCGGTCACCGCGAAGCGGGAATGATCGGCACTGTCGTCGTCAAGTAGTCCAACCCCGAAAGGAAAGAAAATGACCAACAACCAACTCGCAGCATGCATCCTCTCGCTCTCGCTCGTCGCTTCGTCCGCCGTCTTCGCCCAGGACGCGATGGTCAACGGTGAAGTGAAGAAGGTCGACGAGACCGCCAAGAAGATCACGCTCAAGCACGGCGCGATCAAGAACCTCGGCATGGACGAGGACGGCATGACGATGGTCTTCAAGGTTCAGGATTCCGCGATGCTCAAGCAGGTCAAGGTCGGCGACAAGGTCCAGTTCACGGCCGAGCGCGGCAGCGACGGCATCGCCATCACAAAGATCCAGAAGAGCAAGTAACCCGACGGACGCCCTCCGCCACCGGCCGATGGCCCGGCGGCGGAGGGGCCATCGTCGTCGCCGTGCAAAGGAAACGGAGCCAGGAAGGACTTGCCTGCGCAGAACCGTCGCTCACGTACGATCGCGGCAACGGAAGGCTGAGCGGTGCCGGTCCCGGAAGCTCGCCGTGCTCGTTCTGGACGTCCACTGAAACCCACACACAAAATCCGCATCACCAAAAGGAAGACCAATGTTCAACAAGACCTCGATCGCTGCCGTCACGTTAATTGCAGCAACCCTCGGCGCCGGCGTCGCCTACGCCCATCCGGAGTTTCAGTCGGCCGAGCCCGCCGCCGGGAAGTCTTCGGCGCCACCGAAGCAGATCCGCATCCTGTTCAACGAAAGCGTCATCCCGCAGTTTTCCGGCATCGAACTGAAGGACCAGGACGGGAAGGCGATCGCGACCGGGAAGGCGACGACCGATCCGACCAACAAGAAGCTGATGATCGTGCCCCTCAAGGATCAGTTGACGCCTGGCGACTACAGGGTCGAATGGCATGCCGTGTCCGACGATACCCACAAAGTGAAGGGCAGCTACACTTTCGGCGTGGCGCGCTGATGATCGATCTCGGGCTCGTCGTCGCACGCTTCTTGCATTACGTGGCGTCGACCACGCTGGCTGGAGCGGCGTTCTTTCCACTCTACGCCTACGCCGGCGCCGAGCCCGAGACGCTCGGCCGGTGGAGGAGGCGGGTCCTTCTCTGGTCGGCGGTCCTCGCCCTGGTGAGCGGCCTCGCCTGGTTCGTCCTCGCCGTCGCCAACATGAGCGGCGGGCTGGCGGACGTCGTCGATCCCGAGATCGTCGGTTCGGTCGTCCGTGAGACCGGCTTCGGCGTCGTCTGGACGGTGCGCATGTTCGTTGCGACCGTACTCGTCGCCGTCACGCTCCTGCAGGTCGCGTCGCGGCCGAGCGTAAGTCGGGATTTGGTGACGTCCTTCCTCGCCGCCGGACTTCTAGCTTCACTCGCCGGTGCCGGGCACTCCCAGATCGAAGAAGGCTGGGAAGGCCTGGTGCATGTGGCGGCCGACGCCGCGCATCTGCTCGCCGCCGGCGCGTGGCTGGGTGGGCTGGCGCCGCTCGGCTTCATCCTGCTCGGCTACGCCGGGATCAGGGCGGGCCGTGCCGCCTCCGACATCGATGGCGTGCTGATGCGCTTTTCGGGCATGGGATACGCCGCCGTGGCGACGCTGGTGGGCACCGGTCTGGTGAATAGCTGGCTCCTCGTCGGCTCGGTATCCAGCCTGCTCCACAGCGCCTACGGGCAGATCCTCATGGCGAAACTGGCGTTCTTTGCGGGGATGCTGGCGCTCGCTGCGGCAAACCGGTTCTGGCTGGTGCCAGCCTTGGAAGCGTCCGGACGCGGAGGCGTTGGTGCCTCCGACGTCTGGCGGAGCAAATTGCGGACGCACGTGCTCAGCGAGCAGGGCCTGGGCCTGCTTGTTCTCTTGAGCGTGAGCGTCCTCGGAACGATCCGGCCGGCGATCGGACAATGACCGGCGAAAGCGGCCTGAACCCGACGAAGGGACCGGTCGGATCGGTTGGACCCATCGTGCGCGGCTTCCGGCGAAGTGCTTCGGCCGGTCCTTTCTTCAAACAAGGCGATTCATGACGATCACGGCCGACAAAGCTACGAAGGGGCGCGATCTGCGTCTCGACCTGTTCCGCGGCCTCGCGAACTGGGCGATCTTCCTCGACCACATTCCGAACAACGCCGTCGCTTGGCTGACGACGAGGAACTACGGCTTCAGCGACGCCGCGGATATCTTCGTGTTCATCTCGGGGTACACGGCGGCCTTTGTCTACTCGCGTAGGATGGCGAGGCAGGGTGTGCTCGCGGGGGCAGCGCTTCTGTTGAGGCGCGTCTGGCAACTCTACGTCGCGCACATCCTGCTGTTCGTGTTCTATGCGGTCGCCATCGGTTTCATCGCGCAGCGCGGCCATTCGCACCTTCTCGACGAATTCAACGTCAAGTGGCTGATCGAGCAGCCGGTCGCCACTCTCACGCAGGGGCTGGCCTTGAAGTTCAAGCCGCTGAATCTCGATGTGCTGCCGCTCTACATCGTGCTGATGGCGGGCTTCCCGCCGCTTCTGGCCGTCATGATGCGCCATCCGGATTCGGCCCTAGCGGCCTCGGCTGGCGTCTATCTCGCGAGCCGTTGGTTCGGCCTGAACCTCCCGGCATGGCCGTCGGGAGAGTGGTACTTCAATCCCTTCGCCTGGCAGTTCCTGTTCACGATCGGAGCCTGGGTGGCGATGGGCGGAGGAGAGCGCGTGAAGTCACTCGTCATGTCGAAGCTGATGGTATCGATCAGTTTGATATACTTGATCTTCGCGATGGTCGTGACGCTCGCAGTCCGTTTCGCTTCGACCTGGATGCTCCCGTCCGGACTGGTGGACCTGTTCGATCCCAACGACAAGACGAACCTGGCGCCCTATCGGGTCCTTCATCTGCTCGCCCTCATGATCGTTCTGGTGCGCATCGTTCCCGAGGATTGGGACGTGTTGCGTTCCGATGCGCTGAGGCCGCTCATCGTCTGCGGACAGCGTTCGCTGGAGGTGTTCTGCGTGGGCATTTTCCTGTCATTCGTCGGACACTTCATCCTCGAGATGTACTCCAACGCCCTGATCGCCCAGATCGCGGTGAGCGTCATCGGAATCTCGGTGATGACCGCCGTGGCCTTCTACCGGACATGGTCGCGCGCGCTCGACGCGCCGGCGCCCGCTGGAAAAGCTTCGGCGGGCAACCGCGCAACTCAGGGAGGAATCGGATGAGAATGAGATGGATCGCAGCTTGGTCGCCGTCCTGATCGCGTCGGGCGCCTCGGTCTTCTACGTGGTCTCGGGAGACCTACATGGAGATGGTCCCACGTTGCAAACTTCGTCGCTACTTGAGGCACACATCTGAAACGTAAATTCTATCATGGAGCGGAGGATCAGTACGCTCTTGTGATTTTGGGTTTTTCAACCTCATCGACACTGTTCACACATAAGGGAGGACGTAATCCATGCGCCGCGCAATTGTACTAACCGCACTTCTATTATTTGCATCGACGGCAGCTTTCTCGCAGACGCTTTATTCCGGAATGCAGAAGCGCTCCATAAAGGCACTTTCGGACCGGGAGGTTGCGGACTTGAACGCTGGTCGCGGAATGGGACTGGCACTCGCAGCCGAATTGAACGGGTATCCGGGTCCTTCCCACGTCCTGGAGTTGGCCGACAAGCTCGAACTGACTTCTGATCAACGCGGTGGCATCAAAGCGTTGTTTGATCGTATGAAGTCTGAAGCACTTCCTCTTGGCTCGAATTTGATCCAACAGGAATTGGAATTGGACAGGCAATTCTCGTCCCGCACCGTCACGTTGGAAAGTCTGGCGGTCTCGACGGCGTCTATCTCCGCCACGCAAGGCGCACTCCGCGAAACCCACCTCAAATATCACCTGTCGACAGCCGCTTTGTTAACTGGCGATCAGATGACCCGATATGCCCAACTCCGCGGTTATGGCGATCAACCGATCTCTCACCACCATAACTGAAGCGTGACCCGATGCTTAATATTTGCTCAAGAGCAATTTTTGAAAGCCGATTCGCTGAGGTAATATCGATGATGGATGTACCGATGACTTTGACACGACGCAGCTTGCTCGCGATTTTCGCAGCGGGAGCAGTCGCGCCGGATTTCTCGAGCGCTGCCGAGGCCTCCACCGTTCTCGTTCATAAAGATCCGAACTGCGGCTGTTGCGAAGGCTGGATACGCCATCTGCGGAGCAGTGGTTTTACGGTATCCGTCGAGGAGACGGCTGATCTGCAGTCACTCCGGACCCGGCTTGGCGTACCGGCGGATCTCGGTGCGTGCCATACCGCCAAAATCGCAGGTTACGTCATCGAAGGCCACGTACCCGCTGCGGCTATACGACGTCTGCTTGAGACGCGCCCCACCGCCGTCGGCCTGGCGGTTCCGGGAATGCCGGCCGGTTCCCCCGGTGGAGGGCGGAAAGCCGCGGAAGTACGAGGTGGTGCTCTTTGGAACAGCTGGACAGCAGATCTTTCTGCGGTTTCTTGGGACAGAAATCGCTCTCTGAGCAGGTGTATTAACGAAAAATGAGTGATCCGAGACGGCTGGCGAACATGTGAAGTGGCAGTCCTTCCAAAGTTCCCGTCTTCGTGTGATGGTGAACTCATGAATCTTCGCCGCACCATCGGTCAAGTGCTTGCGGTCTTCGTGATCGTCGGGCTTTCGTTTGCACCGCTGGCCGCGCCTGCGGCGGCGAAGCGGCTTGCTGCGGCGGAATTGACAGACATGTCGGCGATGTCCGCGGACATGCCGTGTTGTCCTGACGGAAACAAGACCGACGACTGCAAGGATTGCCCGCTCATTGCGATGTGCATGCTGACGGTTGCTCAGGTCGTGCCGTCCCCGTCGGATGGTATTCAGGCTCCATTCCAGATCCGCAGGCTGTTCTTTGGCTTTGACGACTTGACCGCTGACGGCTTGGTCGGCGTCCCTCCGGACCATCCTCCTCGAATCTCGATCTGATCGGCGTCACCACGCCGTCTGCTGCCGCATCGGCCTAAAGCCGTGCGGATGAACATGCATGCCGCCCTGCGCGGTACATCAGGACATCGAGGATTTCAAAATGAAGAGCTACACTTGCGCGCGCGCCCTCCGGGCCGTGCTCATCGGCGTTGCCATGATCGCTTCGGCAACAGCCGCTCGCGCCGACATCAAGGACTACGAATTCCAGCTCGTCGACAAAACCGTGAAGAAAGGCGAGGTGGTCATTTCAGTGCGCCTTGTCCATAAGCCGGACGGAAAACCGGTCTCCGACGCCGTGATCTTCGCCAAGAGGCTGGACATGGCGCCGGACGGCATGGAGTCGATGAAGACCACGATCGACGCGATGCCGAGCACCGAACCCGGCGTCTACAAGTTCAAGGCCGCCGTGACGATGGAAGGCGGCTGGCAACTGTCCTTGGGCGCCAAGGTCCAGGGCGAGACCGGGACGGTCGAAAACAAGCTCATCCTCAAGGCCACGCCGTGATCCGCCCGGCGGTAATCATGCGGTTTGTAGCCATCGGAGCGGCCACAGCATTACTGTGGTCGCATCCTGTGGCGGCTGCCGAGCAAACTATGCCTGGAGCGACGGTGGAGAGCGTCGTCGCAATCGCCAAACGTCTCAATCCGACGGTGGCTGCCGCCTCGCTCGACTTCGACGCCGCGGTCCGCAAGGTCGGAACGGCGGGCGTCATGGCCGACCCGACCCTCATTCTGGAGGCTTGGGACGTCAACCGGCAGGGCGTCGGACAGCGCCGCATCGGCTTCGACCAGGAGATCAAGCTCTGGGGCAAATACGGCCTCGAACGCAATATCGCGCAGTCGGACGCGGACGCCGCAAAATTCCAGGGGCGCGCGACCGTGACCGAACTCATCGCGCAGGTCGTTGCCGCACATGGCGAATACAATGCCGCCTATGAAGCTGTCGGGATAGCGACCGAGATCAAACGGCGATATGACGAGTTGCTCGGTCTGCTGCGATCGCGGTACGGCACGACATCGGTCGACCGGCAGGACGTCATCAAGGCCGAGATGGAAGCTGCCACCGCGGAGGGCGACGTCGTCCGGCGGCAGGGCGAACAGAAGTCCGCCGCAGCGCGGCTCAATGCACTGATCGGGCGTCCTGCGCTGGCCCCGTTGGCGGCGCCGACCGGCTTCCGGACGGTCAGGCCCGTCAGCCTCGCGCAAGCCCAGGCTCTCGGACGATCGGCAAACCCGATGCTGGCTCTGGCCGGGGCGCAAAGCAATTCCGCGGCCCAGATCAAATCGCTCACCGACCTCAACTACTATCCCGACGTGAATGTCGGCGCAAAATACGTGCAGCGGCCCGGCACCGAGGATACCGGCGAGTTCACGCTCGGCGTCAAGCTGCCGCTGCACTATGAGGTCAAGGACGCCGAGCAGCGTGCGGCAGGAGCGCGCCTCGGCGCCGCGCAAGCCCGCAACGAAGCGCTGCGGCTGCGGATTGACGGGCAGATCGCCGACGCCTGGTTCGGCGTCGATGCGCTGCGCAAGGTCGTGCAGATCTACACGTCGCGCCTGTTGCCCCCAGCTCGCTCCTCGATCGACAACGCCCGCAATGGTTTCCAGGCAGGCTCGTCCGATCTCTCGTCGGTCTTCGAGTCGGAGCGAAGGTATCGGGCGATCCAGCTCGACTTACTGAAGCTCAAGGTGGAATTGCAAACCAAATACGCCGACATGGAACGTCTGGCGGGAGGCTCGCTATGAGACGTCCTGTAAGTGCTCTATTGATCGTGTCCGCAGTCCTGGTTGCCGGAGTGGCGGGAGTGGCCGTCGGACGGTCGAACGGTCCGCTTCCCGGATGGTTTTCCGCCATCTTTCCTGCAACGGCAGATCCAAGTCCCGCCCAGCCGGCAGCGACGGAACCGATCGTCTACTACCGTGATCCGGACGGTGCACCGAACTATTCCCCTGCACCCAAGAAGACAGCCTCCGGCAGGGAATATCTAGCCATCAGAAGCAGCGAAGACGTGAGCTTCGAGGAGAAGGCTCCCGAGACCATGACTGCGAAAGGCGGTCAGCCGGGGCGCATCCGCTTCTACCGCAATCCGATGGGCCTTCCGGATACATCGCCGACCCCGAAGAAAGATTCCATGGGGATGGACTATCTCCCTGTCTATGAGGGCGAGCAGGATGATGACTCGTCCGTCAAAGTCAGTGCTGGCAAGCTTCAGAAAGCAGGCGTTCAGACCGAGGTAGCGGAGCTCCGCACCTTGAACACGATGGTTCGGGCGCCCGGCACGGTTGAAGAAGACGAGCGCCGCAAATCGGTGGTGTCGCTGCGATTCGAAGGTTTCATCGACACCGTCGAGAACGTCACCACCGGCACTCATGTTCACAAGGGCCAGCCGTTGATGCGGATTTATGGTCCAAACCTGTCAAGCGCCGCCGCTGAATATTTGTCAGCACTCGATGGGCGGGCGACCGGTGCACTTCCAATTCAAGCATTGAAAGGCGCGCGTCGTCGTCTTGAGAACCTCGGTGCGCCGGAAACGTTTATTGCTGACATAGAGCGTGCGCGCGAGGTGCCGGTCTATGTCATCTGGCCTGCACCGCAAGATGGCGAGATCGTGGAACGTACTGCGGTTAACGGCATGCGAGCAGCACCGGGCGAGGTTCTGTTCCGGATTGCCGATCATAACGTGGTCTGGGTGATGGTCGATGTCGCCGAACGCGATCTGGCACTCATCGAAGTCGGGCAAAAGGTCACCGTGCGTCCGCGCGCCTATCCCGATCGCCCCTTCATCGGCAAGGTCACTGTCATCTATCCACACCTTAAGGCAGAAACGCGTACCGCGCGGATCAGGATTGAACTTCCTAATCCGGACGAGGTGCTGCGGCCGGACATGTATGCGGACGTCGAAATCGCCACGGGGACGGAAGCTCCTGTCGTGACCGTGTCCAGCAGCGCCGTCCTCGACAGCGGCGAGCGACAGCTCGTCCTTCTCGACAAGGGCGATGGCCGGTTCGAACCGCGCCCCGTGAAGCTGGGGCGCCGAGGTGGGGGGTGGATTGAGATCAAGGAGGGTCTTGCCGAAAACGAAAAAGTCGTCGTCTCCGCAAACTTCCTGATCGATGCCGAGAGCAACCTGAAGGCCGCGCTCAAGGGCCTCGATACCGGGGAGAAACCGCAATGATCGCGCGCCTCATCGACTGGTCGGCCCGCAACCTGATGCTGGTCCTGATCGGCACGGTCTTCGCCGTAGCCGGCGGCATTTACGCCCTGCAACACTCGGCGCTCGACGCGATCCCCGACCTCTCCGACACCCAGGTGATCGTCTATACCGAATACAAAGGCCAGGCGCCGCAGGTCATCGAGGACCAGGTCACCTATCCGCTGACGACGGCCATGCTAACGGTGCCGAAGTCGAAGGTAGTCCGTGGGTTCTCGTTCTTCGGTGTCTCGTTTGTCTACATCATCTTCGAGGACGGCACAGACATCTACTGGGCGCGCTCGCGTGTTCTCGAATACCTCAACGCTGCGGCGCGCAAGCTTCCCGCTGGCGTGACGCCGACATTGGGACCCGATGCCACAGGCGTCGGCTGGGTCTATCAGTACGCATTGCAGTCCAAGGATAAGTCGCTGGCCGACCTGCGATCCATCCAGGACTGGACCATCCGCTACGGCATTTCCAAGGCGGAGGGCGTCGCGGAGGTGGCCAGCGTCGGCGGCTTCGTCAAGCAATATAACATTGTCGTCGATCCGAACCGTTTAAGGTCGCTCGGCATCCCGCTCGCGAAGGTGCGCGATGCGGTCCGTGGTAGCAACATGGACGTTGGCGGACGCACCGTCGAACTCTCGGAGTTCGAATTCGTCGTGCGGGGCAGGGGCTACGTCAAAAGCCTCTCCGATCTCTCCAACATCGTGCTGAAGGTCGATAAGGGTACACCGGTGCTGCTGAAGGACGTGGCGCGGGTCGAACTCGGTCCGGACGAGCGACGCGGCATCACCGAACTTAACGGGGAAGGCGAGGTCGCCAGCGGCATCGCCTTGCAACGCTTTGGGCAGAACGCGCTGGATGTCATCGACAACGTGAAGGCGCGCCTGGCGGAAATGGCGTCGGCGCTGCCGAAGGGCGTCGAGATCATACCGGTCTACGATCGCTCCAACCTGATCCATAGCGCGATCGAGACGCTGAAGCGGACCCTCACGGAGGAAAGCATCGTCGTCGCGCTCGTCTGCATCGTGTTCCTGCTGCACGTGCGCAGCGCGCTCGTCGCCATCGTCATGCTGCCGGTCGGGATCCTGATGGCGTTCGGCGCCATGAAGGTGCTTGGTATCGGCTCGAACATCATGAGCCTCGGGGGAATTGCGATTGCGATCGGCGCCATGATCGACGGCGCCATCGTCATGATCGAGAATGCTCACAAGCATCTCGAACGGGCGCCACCCGACAAGCCGCGCCTTGAAGTGCTCATCGAGGCGGCGAGCGAAGTCGGGCCCGCCTTGTTTTTCAGCCTGCTGATCATCACGGTGTCGTTCCTGCCGATCTTCACCATGGAATCCCAGGAAGGGCGTCTGTTCAGCCCACTCGCATTCACCAAGACGTTCTCTATGGCGGCGGCGGCGATCCTCTCGATCACGTTGGTTCCGGCGCTCATGGTGCTGTTCGTGCGCGGCAAGATCGTTCCGGAGCACAAGAACCCGATTAATCGTTTCCTGATCTGGGTGTACCGTCCGCTGATCCGCGGCGTGCTGAAGGCCAAGACTCTGACAATCGTTCTGGCGCTCGTGGCTTTGGCGGTAAGCCTCTGGCCAGCGCGGCAGCTCGGGACAGAATTCATGCCGAGCCTGAACGAGGGCACGCTGATGTACATGCCGACGACGTTGCCGGGTCTCTCGGTGACCAAGGCGGCGGAAATCCTGCAGACCCAGAACAAGATCATCAAGACGTTTCCGGAAGTGGCTTCGGTCTATGGCAAGGCAGGCCGGGCCGAGACCGCGACAGATCCGGCTCCGACCGAGATGTTCGAGACGATCGTCAATCTCAAGCCGAAGGAGCAATGGCGTCCTGGTCTGACCGTCGATGGTCTCATTGCCGAACTGGATAAAGCTTTGCAGTTTCCTGGCGTCTCCAATGCCTGGACCATGCCGATCAAGGCTCGCACCGACATGCTTGCGACCGGGATTCGCACACCGGTCGGAATCAAGGTTCTCGGCACCGATCTCGTTGAAATGGAAAAACTCGCACGGCAGATCGAGACCGTCGTGAAGGCGGTTCCGGGCACGTCGAGCGCCTATGCCGAACGCGTCATCGGCGGCTACTACCTCGACGTCGTGCCCGATCGTGAAGCGCTTGCGCGATACGGCCTCATGATCAGCGATGTGCAGGACACAGTGTCGTCCGCCTTGGGCGGCGAAACCATCACCACCACCGTGGAAGGCCGCGAGCGTTATGGCGTCAATCTGCGATATCCGCGCGATCTGCGCAGCGATCCGCAGTCGATCGCCCGCGACGTATTGGTGGCGATGCCGGGCGGAGGGACCGTTCCCCTGGGCGAAGTCGCCGCGATCAAACTGACGCGTGGACCCACATCGATCCGGACCGAAAATGGTCAGCTCGCGGTCTACATCTTCGTCGATATCCGCGACCGCGATCTCGGCGGCTACGTCGCCGATGCCAAGGCGGCCGTGGCCGCCAGCGTCCAGTTTCCGCCCGGAAACTACGTCGTCTGGAGCGGCCAGTTTGAGTATCTGGAGCGTGCGACGGCGCGGCTGAAGATCGTGGTGCCCGTCACGCTGCTGATCATCTTCCTGCTGCTCTATTTGAATTTCCGCCGGTTGACCGAGACCCTGATCGTGATGCTGTCGCTGCCATTCGCCCTCGTCGGCGGACTGTGGCTGATGTGGTGGCTCGGCTTCAATTTCTCCGTCGCCGTCGCCGTCGGCTTTATCGCGCTGGCCGGAGTCGCTGCGGAGACCGGCGTCATCATGCTGATCTATCTCGATCATGCGATGAAGGAGATTCAGGCCGCGCGGGCCGCGGAAGGCAAACCGTTCACGCGTTCCGACCTGAATGCCGCGATCATGCTGGGCGCGGTTGAGCGGGTTCGCCCAAAAATGATGACCGTCGTCGCCATCATGGCAGGCCTGATCCCGATCTTGTGGAGCACTGGAACCGGGTCGGAGGTCATGCAGCGCATCGCGGTGCCGATGATCGGCGGCATGATCTCGTCGACCATCCTGACGCTCATCGTGATCCCGGCCGTCTATGCCTTGATCAAGGGATTCAGGCTGCCCCGTGGCCCGGGCGCCGAGGTTCCGGAAGCCCTGCATGATGGTACGGGAGTGGACGAATTGCACCGCTCGCAGGCAGCAGAATGAACGGAAAACTACCCCGGCCGAACTCGGATTCGCTTCGGTGCAATTTTTTCGGTTTCTACGCCGTCGCCTGTAACCGGAACCGTCGGCGCTGCGAACTCATGATGAAGGCGCGCTCATGACGAGCCCCGAAATCGAGCTCAAAGTTCTTATGTTGGCTAGCCTCAACGGCGACGCGGCCTCGCACCGCGTCCTGCTCGATCGGTTGAGTCGGCATTTACGCGCTTACTACAAGGGCAAGCTCGCCAGAATAGGGAGGGGGGCTGCGGAGGCGGAGGATCTGGTCCAGGAGGCGGTATTGGCGGTCCACTTCAAGAGGCACACCTATGATCCCCTCGAGCCGCTGACGCCGTGGGTGCACGCGATCGCCCGATACAAGTTGATCGACTTCCTGCGAAGGAACCGCACTTCGCTGACCGACGTTCCGATCGACGAAGCGGACGAGGTCATGGCACACGACGACAATCTCAGCGCCGAGAGCAGCTTCGATCTCAAACGGCTCATGCAACGGCTGCCTGAGAAGACGCGATGCTCCATCGTGGCTGTGAAATTGGACGGGCAGAGTGTTGCCGAGGCCGCGGAACGATGCGGCATATCGGAGTCTGGGGTCAAGGTGAACATTCACCGTGGCCTGAAAACGCTGGCGGCCCTGATCGCTAAGGAGACGCGGGCATGAAAACCGACGAATTGGTGGAAATGCTAAGCATCGACGCAAAGCCGGTCGCCCGCACCACGCTCGTTCGCACGCTGAGCTTGGCCGGTGCGGCAAGCGGGATTGCGGCGCTGGTCATCGCATGCGTAGTGTTCGGCGTTCGCGCCGATTTGATGGAGGAACGTGCATTGACCTTCCTCTTCGTGAAGCTCGCTTTCACGGTAGGAATCGTCGGTCTGGCGTTGGTCTATCTGACGAAGCTAGTGCGCCCGGGCGGCGAACGAAGGACGCAGCCCTTCCTAGTCGCGTTACCGTTCCTGGCCATCATCGCGCTTGCCGCGATAAGCCTTGGGCTTGCGCCCCGGTCGCACTGGGACACGATGATTCTCGGAGACGAATGGCTGGAATGCCTTCTCTCCGTTCCGATCATTGCGATCGTTCCTTTCGCGATCTCCATCTGGGCGGTGCGAAGAGGAGCGCCGACAGATCTCGCACGAACGGGGGCCGTCGCGGGCCTCGTTGCAGGCGGGGTGAGCGCGATGGCGTACGCTCTTCATTGCACGGACGATTCATTGCCGTTTGTCGCGGTGTGGTATGGCGGCACGATTGCGCTGTGCACCCTCGCAGGCGCGGCATTGGGACCGCGGCTGTTGCGTTGGTAATACGTCATTCTTCACGTCACCGTGAGCCTGTAACCGGCAGAGCATCAGCTCCGAACTCATTATCAGAAGCGCATTCGAAGCGCTTTGATCACATAATGGAGTTCGACAATGTTGAAGAAAAGCATCCTTACGATTTCACTCTTGCTGCCGCTCGCTGCGATATCCGCCGTAGCGCACGCAGGCTCAACGATCTCGGACAAGAGCTACTGGCCGAATGAAGCACGGCGGAGCACTCAATCCCGTATCGTCGCCACGCAGCCTGATCTGAGTTCCGCTTTCGCCTATGGCGGCGCACGGTCCAGTGCGCAGGAAGAGCCGAGCGCGGACCGCGTTCCATCATCCTGGCGCTATCAGGGCGGCCCGAAAGGCCGTTGATGGGGGCGCCGCTACAGGCGGACTGCCCGCAGCCTCAGAGCCTTGCTCACCAGGGTCACGGAGGATAGCGCCGGTGCCGCCGCCGCGATGATCGGCATGTCCCTTCCGTCGTCGTATCTCGTCTTCGCGATGGTTGTGACGCTCGCCTTGCCTCCTTTGGTCTCGAGAAAATCTCAGGGGTCGGCGCACACGACGGTAGCCCCGCTTTGAGGCTGCAGGCGATGCCGGATCGTGACCAGCCCGGCGAGTGCGAGCGCTGTGATGGATGCACCCACAAGGAAAGTGCCGCGTGAGCCAACGGCATCCCAAAGTGCACCGGCCACCACACTCGCAGCGAGCAGGGCAACGCCACCAAACAGGTTGAAAACGCCTTACGCGGTCCCACGCAATTCGGCTGGCGCGCTGTCGGCAATCAAGGCGGCGAGTAATCCTTGCGTAAATCCCATATGCGCGCCCCACAGGATCACGCCAACCACGACGCCGAACAGGCCGGTCGCAAACCCGAGAACATGGTCCGCCGCGATCAGCAGCGCAAAGCCGATGATCAGCAAAGTCGTGCGTTCCATGCGATCCGAAAGAGCTCCCACCGGATACGAGATGACCGCATAGGCAATGTTCATCACCACCAGCACCAGGGGGATGAGAAAGACCGGAAGTCCGACTGCTTGCGCCTTCAGGATCAGAAATGCCTCGCTGAATCGCGCAAGCGTGAATACCGTGGCGACGACTGTGACCCACCAGAAGGTCGGCCCCAACCGCCTGAGTTCCGCGATGCTGAGGGGCGAGCGAACCTTGCGCTGGCGACGTTTTCTTCTTCCGGTTCACTTGGATCAAACGGGGTGCCGTTCTTCGCCTCGTAGTCACGCTCCGCCTCTGTGCGCGCTTTGTCCAAAGACGACCACGGCCCCAGTATCCCAGTGCCAGGCGGCCCAAAAGGCCGTTGATGTCCGACGCGGAGAAAGGGCCGCGCTGATCCGGCGCCGGAGAACGAATTTCGCCGTATCCTTTGACGGTGGAACGATAGATTTAACAGGGCGGTTGCCGCGTGGACTTGCGCAGAGGTTCACGCCATCGCTCGTTCACGCCCCCAACCAGCTCCCCGAAGCCCCAGCACGGTTCACAAATCAAAAGGACTCGAATGCGACAATTCGCTGGTGATGTTGTGCGATAAGCAATCGTTCTCGAACACGATTTACAAACGAGTCTATTCTACGTCGGAGACAGTCGCGCGAAGCCCTCGCTCACTCTGTTCTGCCGCGCGACCAACAAAGCCCGCCGTTCAGGATCTGAGGCGTCGCCATCTTTCTCTGCCCGCCTAACGGTGACTGTCGTCACGACGACAGTCACGGGTGGACCGCACGCGAAATGATGCCTGGACTATCGGGTGCTCGCTGTTACTTGAGATAGGTTCGTAGAACCTCGATGAGCTCCGCCGCGCCTTGGGCGCGCTTCGTGTTTTCCTTATCCGGATCGACGATGTGGTTGCGGATATGGTCCTCCATGACCTCCGCCGTCAGACCGTTTACTGCTCCACGCATGGACGAGACCAGCATCAGTACGTCGGCGCAGCCAAGCTCTGCTTCCAGCGCTCGTTCCAGCGCCTCAGCCTGACCTTTGATCCGACGCACGCGCGCCAGAAGCTTGTTCTTGTCCTTAATCGTATGCACGCGGTCGCGCTCCGTGGGTTCCAGTACTTGAACTGACGATAACATAGAAATCGCGGAACTTGTCGTCTGGAGTTATATAGGGTAGGGGGTTATATTACAAGAGATCGATAGGCCGTTTGCGCATCTCGGTACCAGGAGAGTAAGAGGACATGGCAAACATCGGACAGGCGCGGTCTACTTTGGCGGATGCCGCAGACGCGCGCACGACCGCCCCCGGTGCGGCGACCGGTAGCGGTCTGCATCATCATGATCACCATGATCATGACCATGACGACCACGATCATCACGGCCATGACCACCATGATGCGTTCGAGCGGACCGAGATGGTCCGGATCGCCGTCGTTGCCGTGGCATCGGCGGCAGTTTGGTTCCGAGCTTGGGAGCCGTTCCCCGCCGTCAGCGTGATCGGCGTTCTGGGCCTCCTGATCGGAGGCTGGCCAATCTTGAAAGAAGCTTTAGAAAACGTCCTCCAACGCCGCATGACGATGGAATTGTCGATGACGATTGCGATCGTCGCGGCGGCGGCGATAGGCGAGTTCTTTACGGCGCTGGTCATCACCCTTTTCGTGCTAGTTGCTGAAGTCCTGGAGGGGCTGACCGTAGGACGCGGGCGTAAGGCTATCCGAGATTTGCTGGAATTTCTGCCGCGAGACGTGTCCGTGCGGCGCGCTGGCTCGATTCAGACGGTCGCATCCGAGACCCTTGCGGTCGGCGACGCCATTCTGGTTGCTCCTGGAGGCCGTATCCCGGTCGATGGGACGGTCGTTTCCGGAAATTCGTTCGTCAATGAATCTTCCATCACCGGAGAATCCATGCCGGTCGAGAAGGTCGCCGGGACGAGGGTCTTCGCTGGAACGATCAACCAGTCGGGGGCTCTCGAAGTCGCCGCAGAACGGATTGGCCGTGACACGTCTTACGGCAAGATCATCGAAGCGGTGGAGCGAGCCGAGAAGTCCCGCGCCCCCGTTCAGCGCCTTGCGGACCGACTGGCTGGTTATCTCGTTTATTTCGCGCTCGGCGCCGCCGTACTAACTTACGTGTTGACGCGAGACATGTATGCGACGATCTCGGTCATCATCGTCGCTGGCGCCTGTGGAATTGCCGCAGGCACGCCGCTCGCGATCCTCGGCGGCATCGGTCGGTCCGCGCGTCTGGGGGCCATCGTGAAGGGCGGTGTCCACCTGGAGACGCTGGGCAAGGTCGATACCGTCGTTCTCGATAAAACCGGGACCCTGACGTTTGGGCGTCCGGAGGTGCAGCGCCTCGCTCCCGCAAGCGGCATCACGGAAAGCGAGTTGCTGGACGTGGCTGCCGCAGCCGAATCGCGCTCGGAGCATCCGCTGGGCAAGGCCATCGTCGATTACGCCCTGAAGGCAGGGCGGACGGTCGCCGAACCGCAGGAGTTCTCGTACAGCCCCGGACGTGGCATTCGAACCGGCAGCGACGGCTTTCACACCCTCGTCGGAAACCGTCTGTGGCTGGAGGAAAACGGCGTCGTCATGCCGTCGTCATCCGGAAGTGATGGCACATCGTCCGAAATCTACGTGTCGCATGACGGCCGCTTCCTTGGTCGGATCGAGGTGGCCGACACCGTGCGTCCGGAGGCGAAGCGTGCAATCGACGCGCTGCGGGCGATGGGTATCCGGACGGTCCTGCTATCGGGCGACGCGGCGGCTGTGGCCAAGGGCGTCGGCGCGGCCCTTGGCATCACCGAGATCGAGGCTGAGATGCTTCCGGAGCAGAAGCTGGCCTTCGTCCGGAATCTCGTCTCGTCGAAGCGGACGGTCGCCATGGTAGGTGACGGAGTCAACGACGCTCCGGCACTCGCGGAGGCCAGCGTTGGCGTCGCCATGGGGTCAGGGACTGACGTGGCGCAGGAAAGCGCCGACGTCGTGCTGCTGGGCAATGATCTCGTTCGTTTCGTCGAAACTCTCGCGGTCGCGCGTCGGACACGCGGCATCATCTGGCAAAATTTCGCCGGCACCATCGGCGTAGACACACTTGGCATCGTGCTGGCAGCCTTCGGATTCCTGAACCCGTTGCTCGCGGCGGCAATTCACGTCGTCTCGGAACTGGCGTTCATCCTGAATTCGGCGCGCCTGCTTCCGGCGCCTCAAAAGGCCGATGACAGGGGCGCCCAGCGCAAGACCGGCACATGAGCGTCGCATCCCCCTGTATCGACGTCTGCCAATTCGACCGCAGGAGGGACATGTGCACCGGCTGCTTCCGCACCACCGACGAAATCCGTCTTTGGCGGAAGATGACCGATCATCGCCGACGTGAGATCCTGTCAGACCGTCCCCGGCGTGAGGCGAAGCTGCTGGAACGCGTCGCAAAGCGCGGGCAGCGGTCATGACGGGTACGGTCGGATACCTCCCAAATCGGTCCCGCGTACGGTCCGTTCGTCACGGGAGCGAATGCCGCCGCTTGATCGCGCTTCCGCCCGCGCTGAATTCGATGTCCACTCCCATCGAGGTGATGCCGATTTTCGCAAGGACCGATCAGGCCGGGCGGGGCCATTCGGGGTGATGGCTGTCGATCACGAAGGCATGCGCATGCCGGTAGCCGGTGTCGGAGCGTCCCGCGCCGGCGACGTGCGGATGGTCGGGTGGAAGCTGGTCGTGGACGTGCTCGAGCTTCTCCGGATCGGTGGCCGGCCAGAGAGCGAGGGCGACGATGACGGCAGCCGCGGCGATTGTGGCAAGAAGCAGAAAGGCGATCGGCATGCCGGCCTTGGCGCCGACCCATCCCGCAACGGGATAGGTGACGAGCCAGCATGCGTGGGAGAGGGCGAACTGGGCGGCGAACAGCGCCGGCCGGTCCTCGGCCTGGCTCGATCGGCGCAGCAGGCGTCCGGACGGCGTCTGGGTGAGCGAATATCCAAGACCCAGGACGAACCATAGGGGGAGCAGCAGCGTGTAGCTCGGAAGGACGCTGCCGGCGGCCAGGCAAAGGACGAGCGTCACTGCGCCGGTCGCCATCGCCCGGCGATCGGTGATGCTGTCCAGCAGCCGGGGCAGAAGGAACGCGGCGACCATGGACCCGGCTCCGAAGGCTGCGAGGGCGAAGGCCGTCTCCCGCTGCGCGAGGCCGAACCCGGCCTGAACGAGTACGACCGTGTTGACAATGACTATCGCGCTTGCGGCGGCAGCGGCGAGGTTGAGCGCCAGCAGTCCGCGCAGACGCGGCGTGGCGAGGTAGATGCGCATGCCGCGGGTGGTGCGGTCGTAGATGCCGCGGCGCTCGGTTGGCTTTGGACTCGGCAGCACGACGGATACGACGAGGGCCGCGGAGGCGAGGAAGCCGACGACTGTTCCCGCGAACAGCGTATGGAAGCCGATGACGGTGAGCAGGGCCGCTGCGAGCATCGGGCTGACGACGCTTTCCAGGTCGTAAGCGAGGCGCGAGAGGGATAGCGCTCGCGTGTAGTCGCGTTCTTCCGGAAGGACGTCCGGAATGGTGGCCTGGAACGTGGGCGTGAAGGAAGCCGAGGCGGACTGCAGCACGAAGATAAGAACATAGACCTGCCAGATCTGGTCGACGAACGGCAGCGCGAGCGCCACGACGGCCCTGACGAGGTCGAGTGCGACCAGCATGCCGCGGCGGGGAAAGCGTTCGGCGAAGGCGGCGGCGATCGGCGACACGCCGACATAGGCCACCATCTTGATGGCCAGCGCGGTCCCGAGCACGGCACCGGCCTCGGCTCCGGCGAGATCGTACGCCAGCAATCCGAGTGCGACCGTGGCGAGCCCGGTGCCGATGAGCGCGACAACCTGGGCGGCGAATAGATGACGGTACGTCCGGTTCGCAAACACGCGCAGCATTGGCATCATCCATTCTGATGTGGCGTCCATATCCGCAGGCGAGGCGCTCCTGCGGTCCGCGTCGAGTTGTCGCGATGGGCGAAAAAGTGCGCATCAGCTTTGACTTGCCGGGCAGCACATGCGACAGGATCCTAATATAGGGTATCCCCCTATAGGGGTCAAATTGACGACCGCCGCGAACTGGGCGGGCGTCGTGCGCAAAGGAGCCTCCTTCTGGAGGTCGAGTCGTATGGGCAAAGAGCATTTGCACGACAGCCATCCGGACATCGTCAAACGGCTGAAGCGCGCCGAGGGGCATCTGCGGCGCGTCATCGAGATGTTCGATGAGGGGCGATCCTGCGTCGATCTCGCGCAGCAGCTTCATGCCGTCGAGAAGGCGGTCGGGGAGGCCAAGCGGACCCTTATCCACGATCACATTGATCATTGCCTGGACGCGGCGACGAACGGGAAGGGGCGGCCGACGGATGTGTCGCTCGCCGAATTCAAGTCGATCTCGCGATACCTCTGACGCCGGATCTAGGGACCACCGATGGCGCGCAACATCTACAGACTCGGCATCACCGGCGTCGTGTTCGCCGCAGGCATCGCATTCGCAATGCTGGTGCTGCGCGCGCCCGTAAGCACGGGAAAGACCGACGCTCCCGTTGCCGCGAAGAGCGAAGCCAAGACACTGGACCGAAGCGACGTTCCCATGGACGACGAACGCATCCAGGCCGCGGAGATCGGGCTGGGCGATGCAGGCCCCGGCACTGTGGCGAAGAGGCTGGTTGTGCCGGGCGCGATCATTCCCGATACCGATCGCGTCGCGCGGGTGACCGTCAAGCTGGCCGGCACGGTCTCGGAGCTCCGCAAGAACATCGGCGACGAGGTGGCGCGCGGCGAAGTTCTCGGCATGATCGAAAGCAGGGAGGTCGCCGAGGCGAGGAGCGAATACCTCGCTTCGAAACTCTCCGACGATCTTCAGCAGGAACTGACGGGCCGCGACAAAGGGCTAGCCGAGGGACGTGCCATTCCCGAGCAGCAGTATATCAAGTCGCGCAGCGCCGCCGCGCAGAGCCGTATGCGTTTCGACATTGCCCGTCAGAAACTCCTCGCTCTCGGTCTGGATGACACCGAGGTCGCCGCCACGCCGACGGCGCCGGAGGGAACGTTGCGGCTTCAGGCCGTGCGTGCGCCGATCTCGGGACGCGTGGTCGAGCGCAAGGTCGAGATCGGCACGGCCATCGGACGGGACAGCCAGTCGCCCGAACTGTTCGTCCTCGTCGATCTGGGCAAGGTCTGGATCGAGATGAGCGTTGCAGCGAACGACCTCGCGAGCGTCCATGAAGGCCAGAACGTTCGCATCTCCGTCGCCGGCGGTTCAGTCGTGGGGACGGCGAAGGTCAGGTTCGTGAACCCGGTGCTGGACAAGGAAACCCGGTCCGCGCGGGTCGTGGCGGAAATCGACAACCCGGAGCGGATGTGGCGGCCGGGTGCTTTCGTGACCGCGGCGATCGCCGTCGAAGAGCGTGCGGTGCCGGTGGTCGTGCCGATGACGGCCGTCCAGAGCGTGGCGGGCCGAAAGGCCGTCTTCGTCAGGACCGCGGACGGCTTCCGGAAGCGGGACGTCGTGCTCGGCCAGCGTGACGGCGCGTCGGTCGAGGTGTCGTCCGGCCTGAAGCCCGGCGAGCGGGTCGCGACTTCCAACTCGTTCTCACTCAAGGCGGAGCTCTCCAAGCCGACGGACGAGGATTGATGATCGAACGCATCGTCGAATTCTCGGTCCGCCGCCGTTGGCTGGTCCTGTTCCTGGTGCTCGCAGCCACGCTGTCGGGGATCTGGTCCCTGACCCGCCTGCCCATCGATGCCGTGCCGGACGTCACCAACGTCCAGGTCCAGGTGAACGCGGTGGCGCCCGCACTGACGCCGCTCGAGATCGAAAAGCAGGTCACGGTCGCGCTCGAGACGGCGCTGGCCGGGATCCCCGGCATGGAAGCGACGCGATCGTTCTCGCGCAACGGCTTCGCGCAGATTACCGTGGTCTTCGCGGACCGCACCAATATCTATTTCGCCCGGCAGATGGTGAACGAGCGCGTCAACGACGCGAGGTCGCTTCTGCCGCCCAACGTGGACGTGCGTCTCGGGCCAGTCTCGACCGGCCTCGGCGAGATCTACTGGTGGGCCGTGGAGTTCGAGAAACCGGGGACCGGCGCGCCGGTCCGCGACGGCGAGCCGGGTTGGCAGAGCGACGGCAGCTATCTCACACCCGAGGGAGAGCGCCTGGCCGACGAGTTCAATCGGACAGTCTACCTCCGCACCGTGCAGGATTGGATCATCCGGCCGCAGATGAGGAGCGTGCGGGGCGTCGCCGGCGCGGACGCCATAGGCGGCTTCGTCAAGCAGTTCCAGGTCCAACCGGATCCGCAGAAGCTGATCGGGCTCGGCATCACGCTGGACCAGATCATCACGGCCATCGAGAAGAACAACGCGAGCCGAGGCGCGAACTACATCGAGCAGAACGGAGAAGGCCTTGTGGTGCGCGCCGCGGGGCGGGTCGAGAATGCCGACGACATCGCCCGGATCGTCGTCAGCACCCGCGGCGGGGTACCGGTACGCGTCCAGGACATCGCCGAGGTGGCGATCGGTAGGGAATTGCGCACGGGCAGCGCGAGTTCGAACGGGCATGAAATCGTTCTGGGAACGGCGCTGATGCTCGTCGGCGAGAACAGCCGGACGGTGGCGGCGGCCGCCGGCGCGAAGATCGATGAGATCAACAAGACGCTGCCGTCCGGCATCCGGGCGCGGACTGTGCTGAACCGCACCGAACTGGTCGATGCGACGATCCGGACCGTGGCGACCAATCTGGCCGAGGGCGCCTTGCTCGTCGTGGCTGTGCTGTTTCTGATGCTGGGCAATTTCCGCGCCGCCTTGGTGACGGCATGCGTGATCCCAATCACCATGATGATTACGGCCACCGGCATGCTCGGCGGGCGCATCAGCGCAAACCTCATGAGCCTCGGCGCTCTGGACTTCGGCCTCATTGTCGACGGTGCGGTGATCATCGCGGAGAACAGCCTGCGCCATTTCGCGGAGCGGCAGACCGAACTCGGGCGGACGTTGAACCGGGAAGAAAGACTACAGACCGTTTCAGCTTCGACGATCGAGATGATCCGCCCCACGGTCTACGGGCAGGCGATCATCATCCTCGTCTACGCGCCGCTCCTCGCTTTCACCGGCGTCGAAGGAAAGACCTTCGAGCCGATGGCGCTGACCGTGATGATCGCGCTGGCCGTGGCGTTCGTCATGTCCCTGACCTTCGTTCCCGCGGCCATCGCGATCGCGATCACGAACCCGGTGCGCGAGAAGGAGAACTTCATCGTTCACGGCTTGAAATCGGCCTACGTCCCGCTGCTGTCGCGGGTCATGGCCCGTCCTGCGCCGATCGCGGTCGCGGCGGCGCTCCTGTTCGCCGGCGCGCTGATCCTCTTCTCGACCCTGGGCCAGGAATTCACCCCGACGCTGGACGAAAAGAACATCGTCATGGAGGTGAAGCGCGTTCCGAGCACGTCGATTACGCAATCGCAGGCGATGCAGCTCCAGATCGAGAAGCTGATCAGCAGGATTCCCGAAGTGGCGTTCACGTTCTCGCGGACGGGTACCCCGGATCTCGCGGCCGATCCCATGCCCCCCAATGCGTCCGACACCTACATCATCGTCAAGCCGCAGAAGGAGTGGTCGAATCCTTCGATGACCAAGCAGGACCTGATCGCGAAGATCGAGGCCGAAGCGAGCAAGCTGCCCGGCAACAAGCTCGGTTTCTCCCAGCCGATCCAGATGCGTTTCAACGAACTCATCGCCGGCGTGCGAGAGGATCTCGGGGTCAAGGTGTTCGGTGACGACTTCGGCGCGATGCAGACGGCCGCTTCCCGCATTTCCGACGTGCTTCGGACCGTCGAAGGCGCGGAAAGCGTCAAGGTCGAGGAGACCGCCGGCCTGCCGTTTCTCGAAATCAGGATCGACAAGGCGGAGATCGCCCGGCGCGGGCTGAATCTTGCGGACGTTCAGGACGTCATCGAGACCGCGGTCGGCGGTCGACCTGCCGGACTGGTCTTTGAGGGAGACCGGCGGTTTCAGATACTCGTCCGTCTGAACGATGTGCTGCGCAACGACGTCGATGCGATCCGGAATCTGCCGGTACCGTTGCCACGCACCAGCGACGGAGGACCCACGGCGTCGATCCCGCTCGGCGTCATCGCGACGCTGGAGCAGACGGACGGCGTGAACCAGATCAGCCGCGAAAACGGCAAGCGACGCGTGGTTGCGACGGCGGAGGTACGGGGCCGCGACATCGGATCTCTGGTCGGCGAGGTGCAGGCCAAGGTGGCGGAGCAAGTGAAGCTGCCGCCCGGAAGCTATCTGGCATGGGGCGGTCAGTTCGAGAATTTCGCGGTCGCGCGCCAGCGGCTGATGCTCGTCGTGCCGGGCTGCTTCGCGCTGATCTATCTGCTTCTGTTCGGCGCTCTCGGCTCGTTCAGGGATGCCCTCTTGGTCTTTAGCGCGGTGCCGTTGGCGTTGACGGGCGGCATTGCCGCGCTTTGGCTCCGCGGCATGCCCTTTTCCATCTCCGCCGCCGTCGGATTCATCGCGTTGTCCGGCGTCGCCGTGCTGAACGGTCTCGTCATGCTTACCCGGATCAGGCAATTGATCGGCGACGGAATGCCCGTCGGCGAAGCCGTGCGGGACGGAGCGCTGACACGCTTCAGGCCTGTCGTCATGACCGCGCTCGTCGCGTCGCTGGGCTTCGTGCCGATGGCGCTGGCGACCGGCACGGGCGCCGAGGTTCAGCGGCCGCTTGCGACCGTCGTCATCGGCGGCCTGATCACGGCGACGCTTCTGACGCTCGTCGTGCTGCCGGCGCTCTACGGCCGGTTCGGAGGAATGAAGCAGTGACCGCGTTCTCGCTAGTAATGAATCCTTGGAAGGTTTCGCGCGCGCGTCGGCTGTTCTACCCACCTGCAAGTGCAACGGCTTGCGGTGGATGACGCCATTCCGCGCCCGTCCAAGAGTTGTCCGTCGGGGCGGAACGAACGGCAAAAACTCGAGACACCAGTGCCGACCCCGGTTTCCGGTTGCCGCGAACCATTCAGAAGGATAACCTTGCCGGAGCGGATCGATGAGCCATGGACCAGCCGAACAACGTCATTCCGTTCCCCCGCAAGCCGCTACAAGCGGACGAGGACGACTACGCTCACAGGATGCTGCTGAACGGTGTTGCATGCGCATGGATTCTCGTCGTCGTCGGTAGCGCCGCATGGACCTTTGAAGTGATCGCGACCATCCCGAAGCGGGACTGCAATTTCTCCGCAAGGCGCCCCTGTACGTCGACGGCCCAGCGCGCGACACCGCCGTCATTCTTTTTGTCCGACGGAGTCACGAACTGAACCGACGTGCCCGGACGCCCTCGCAGGAGGCCTATGGCAGGCGACATGTCTCGCCACAGCTGGCGCCCCGGGGGAGATGCATCGTAGGGGCACGAGCGGCAGCCACGTCCCGGACCGAATGTCGGGATGCGTCGGGACGTTCAAGCCGGATGCCGTCCCGCCCGCTGCGGAATCAGGGCGATGCAGGCGACAATGAACGCAGCGAGCACCGCGGTGGCGGCGTATCGGCTCAGGGCGAGGCCGCCGTTGGCGAGTGGTTTGTCCAGGAAGTCGCCGACCGTGGCGCCTAGCGGACGTGTGAGGATGAAGGCTGCCCAGAACAGAACCGTGCGGGAGACGTCCGTCCAGTAGTAGGCTGCTACGACGATGGCTAAGGCTGCTCCGAAAACCAGCGCCCCGCCGCTATAGCCCAATCCCGTGGAATCAGCCATCCAGTCGCCGAGTGCGGTACCCAGGGTCTGCGAGAACATGATCGTCGTCCAATAGAATACTTGCGCCTTCGGCGTGACGACGCTTTCCACCGACACGGTGCCTAGCGCGCGGTACCAGACCGCGAGCGACAGCAGCAGTAGAACGAGAAGCAGCGAACTACCGCCGAGATATCCTATGCCGAGAGACCGGTCCACAAAGTCGGCGAGCGTCGTGCCCGCCGTCGTCGTCGCCACGATGACCGCCCAGTAAAGGAATGGATGGAATCTCCGGACGCTGATCTGGGCGGCTACGGCGACGATGAAGAGTGTCGCGAAGATCGCCGTTCCGACGAGATAACCCAGATGCATCGACATCGTGACGGCATCGCCTCCGGTTTCCCCCAGCGTGGTTGCTGCGATCTTGACGACCCAGAAGCCCAAGGTGACGGCGGGTAGCTTGTTCGGGCTGTCCTTCGAACGATACTGCATGGAGTGTCTTCCTGTTTCGATGAAGCGTCTGAGAATCTGCTTTGGTTAGGGTTTGCCTGCGACCCGATCGATCGTGATGACGACGTCGTCGACCGCGGACCTGCACGCGCCGAGATCCGGCGACGTGGCCCTGACCGCGGTGAGTGCGCGGTCGATCGCCTTGTCGAGCGTGTGCCAATCCGCGGCAGCGCGCGGCTTCAATCCGGCTTCCGCCTCGTCCCAAGCCGTCTCGAGATCCTTCAGGCGCGCCTTCGCGCCGGGGAGATCGTTCTTGTCCAGCAAAGCCTTGCTGTCTGCCACGATGGTCCGGAACGATGCGAGGTTTCCCAATTTCGGCGCCTGCGCCTGGGCGGCCCCGCCGACGAACGGCGCCGAGAAAAGCGCGCCGGACAGCGGACTCGCACCAAGCAGCAACGACAGGACAATCCTAAGAAAGGTCATTCGGGTCGACATGTTCGATCTCCATTTTCGACAGGTTTGTGTTGATAGGCTCATGCCCGCTCGTTCATGATCGTCGAACGGTGCAGCGTGAGGACTGCGACAAGCGCAATGATGACGGTGAGAAAGCCGAGGCTGGTGTAGACCGAGCCGAGACCCAGCCCGCCATATTCGCGCGATTGAGAAAGCAGATCGCCGAGCGAAGCTCCGAGAGGTCTTGTCAGGATGTAGCCGACCCAGAAGCACGATACCGCGTTCGCGCCGAGGTAGTACGCCGCCGTGACGACGGCGATCATCGCGCCGAAGACGACGACGCCAAGATTGAAACCGAGACCCACGGCCTCGGTCGCAAGATCGCCCGCCGCCGTGCCCAGGGCGAACGTGAAAAGGATGGCGGTCCAGTAGAACAGCTCGCGCCGTGCCGTGACGATCGTGTGGATCGAGAGCGTTCGCTCCGCTGTGAACCAGAGCGCGAACGTCGCGGCCAATGTCGCCGCGAAAATCGGCGTGCTGACGTAGAGACTCACGCCCATTGCATCGGTGAGCGCGTCGGTGATCTGAGTGCCGACGACGCTGACCAGCACCACGGTCAGCCAGTAGATCCAGGGGACGTAGTGCGACATCCGCATCTGAAGCGTCAATGCCGCGACCAACAACGTCAGCGTGATGCCGTCCGTCGCGGCAGTGCCCAAACCGGCATGGACCGCCAGATAGTCGGCGCCGGTCTCGCCGACCGTCGTGGACATGACCTTGATCGCCCAAAATACGAGCGTCACCTGGGGGACCTTGTTTCGAAAACGGGCAGTGTGTTGTTCGGCGACATTCATGTCGTTCCCCTTTGCGGCGCCGTCGAAGTTCGTGCGCCCTTCCTCATCGTTAGGACTGCGGACTTAGCGACGACTTAGAAGGAGATCTGCCTGTGAACGGTCGTGCGCGCTCGTCAGGCCGAAAAGGGCTAAGGTGCCGCTAAGTGACTTGGGTCAGACGGAGCGAGGGGCTTTTTGGAGAAGATAAAATGAAAAAGCTGAAGATGATCGTTTGCGCCGCTGCCGTCATGACTTCCGCGACCGCTCTTGCTGACGACGCCAGGACGGCGTCCCACGAGGCGGGTAACGTGGCACAAGCCAGGACATCGATGGGAGCCGCGGTCGCGGCCGCCGAAAAACATGCGGGCGGAAAGGCGGTCCGGGCGGAATACGAAAAGGGCAAGGACGGGCGGTGGGCCTACGATGTAGAAGTCGCCGGCGGCACCGACATGTTCGACGTGAGGATCGATGCGGACGCGGGCACGGTGATCGCATCGACGAAGGATGCGGCGGATTCCGACGACGAAGGTGACAAGGCAGATTGAACCTCGTTAGTTTGCGACCGCGACCGGTGGCGGTATCCGCCCTCGGTCGCCTGAAGGATGGACATGCGCATTCTTTTGATCGAGGACGACCGGATGATCGGCGCGGCCGTCGTCCAGGCACTCAGAGACGCCTCATACGCCGTCGACTGGGTTACGGACGGCGGGAGCGGCATCGAAGCTGCGAGCGCCGAGACCTACGACCTCGTGCTATTGGACCTGGGGCTGCCGACCCCGGACGGGACCGAGGTCTTGAGGCAGTTCCGAAAGACGGGACATCGGTTGCCAGTGATCATCGTGACGGCGCGCGACGCGATCGACGACCGGATCCGGGGGCTTGACCTCGGGGCGGACGACTACATCGTCAAGCCGTTCGAGATGCGCGAGTTGCTCGCGCGCATGCGGGCGATCCTGAGGCGGCAGGGAAGCGGCGGATCCGCGGTCTTGAGCAACGGAGCGATCAGCCTGGATCCCGCGACCCACGAAGTGGCGCACGCGGGCGAGATATCGCGGCTGACCGCACGGGAATTCGCGTTGCTGCAAGCCCTCCTGCTGCGGCCGGGCACCATCCTGTCGCGCATCGACCTCGAGCGGCATATTTACGGTTGGAACGAAGAGGTCGAGAGCAATGCCGTCGAATTCCTGATCCATGCCATACGCAAGAAGATCGGAGCGGCGGCCATCCGGAACGTTCGCGGCGTTGGATGGATGGTGGACCGGCCATGTTGATGTCTTCGCTGCGCGGCCGTCTCTTTGCGGGACTGACCGTCTTCATTATAGGAACCGGTCTGGCGGCGGGCTATCTCGCCTTCCGATGGGCGTTCGACGAAGCGATCGAGCTTCAGGATTCCGTGCTGCTGCAGGTCGCGTCGCTGGCGGCGAAGAGCCGCTTGACCGATCAGCCCGGCGATCCGGGCGTTGACGAAGAGGCGAGGCTCGTCGTCGAGGAATTGACGTCCCGTGCCGACGGTGCGGCGCCGAGCGCGAGGCATCCACTGCCGCCTGATCTACCCGACGGCCTTCAGACCGTCACGCGGGCGGGAGAGCGGTGGCGGGTCTTCGTCCGGACGCGAAGCGACGGCACCCGCGTTGCCGTCGGCCAACCGACGGCCAGCCGCGACGAAGTCGCCCAGGACAGCGCGCTTCGGACGATCGTGCCCCTGGGTCTTCTGGTGCCCGGACTGATGCTGCTGATCGGCATCGTCGTGGATCGGAGCCTGCGCCCGCTATCACGACTGGCGGAGGCACTAGATGCCAAACAGACCGATCATCTCGAACGGCTGCCGACCGAAGGAATTCCGAAGGAGCTGCTTCCCTTCGTCGACTCCATCAACCGCCTGCTCGACCGCATCGCGACCATGTTTGACCGGCAAAGACGGTTCGTCGCCGACGCGGCCCATGAACTGCGCAGTCCGATCACCGCTTTGTCGCTGCAGGCCGACAACCTCGACCGGTCCACGCTGTCGGACGACGCCCGGCAACGGATGGATTCGCTCCGATCGGGGATTCGCCGGACCGCGCACCTGCTGGAACAGCTCCTCGCGTTCGCCAGATACGACCAGGCGCCGTCCGCCGCGCTGGCGGAGGAAGCCTTCGACCGCATCGTCAAGGAGGTGGTTGCCGATCTGCTTCCGGAAGCACGGCATTCCGGCATCGATCTCGGATTCACCCATGTCGATGCCGCCGCGCTGCGGGCCGAACCGCTCGCGCTTGCCATGCTGGCGCGCAATCTCATCGACAATGCCATCAGATATACGCCGGAGGGCGGCACCATCGACGTGAGCCTGCACAACAGGGATGGCGCGGCTGTGCTTCAGATAGAAGACAGCGGGCCCGGTATCCTGGGGCAGGACATGGAACGCATCTTCGAGCCGTTCTTCCGCGGAGTCCGGCCCCGCGGTGACGGGACCGGATTGGGGCTGTCGATCGTCCGGCGCATTGTAGATCGTTACGACGGCACCATCGATCTCCATAGCGTGGACGGCAACGCGGGGAGGGGCCTCACGGTGCGCGTGACGCTGCCGCTCGCCGACAGGCGCTCCGGCGCCGCCGATCAACGCTGAGCGGGAAGGGCCGCCCGATCGTTCCTTAGGGTTAGCCGTGCAGATGCGCGTGCGCGAAGAACGCGAACGGCCGATCAATCCAGACGGGCTTCACACACGCCTTGATGCTCGACACGAGCAGCCGCAACGTGTCGAGGCGGGTCATGGAGCATGAAGACGGTGACGTCCTGCAGCGCGGTTTTGCAGCACCATCGGGGTTACGGACCTTCAGGAAAGTCCGTACCTCATTCACGGCTATCGATTGCAGTGATTTCATCGAGACGACTTAGAAGGTCAAACCTATCGCGCCGATTGCGTCTTAGAGATCGTGTTGAAGTAATTTTGGTGACCTTCCGGAACGCTCGTGACGTCAGGCCCAGTAAATTCGACCGTGACTTCGGAATCCGATTGTACAGTCCAGGCGAAATCAAGCGAATCCGAGACAGGGTCGATGATGAGCGTCGTCAGGTGTCCGGTCCCATACGCTCCGGTGTCCAGCGCGATGCGATTGCGGGTGACGAGCAGGCGTCGCGTGTCCGTGATCGTGTGCCAAGCGATATGGCTTCGGATAGCGCGAGCATGAGGGGTGAAAGCCGCCGATCTGGCGCGCAAGCACGGCGACTTGGAAGCGACGCTGTATAGCCAGAAGGCCAAATTCGGCCGCGGACGTCGTGCGCGGGCGCCCGATGCCGAACTACACGTTCAACTGCGCGAGCTAGCCAACTGCAGTCGGCTATCGGCGGCTGGCGGTCCTTTAGAGGGCCGGACTCTAACTTCAACTGAAAGAAATCGGCAGGAGCGCCCAATCATGCTTGTTGGGATTTTCGACTTTGCATTGCTTGATCACTTGCCCAGCAACGCATCGCGGTGCGACTATCGCCTAAATGTCGCCTTAACATTCACCTGCTGAAATGCAATGTCGTTGAATGCGGGCTCAAGTCAGCGTATGAAGGGTGTGACAGGCGCGGAAGGTTGCGATGCCTCTGATTACGGTAGCTTTGGTAGACGACCACCCTCTCATGCTTGAGGGGTTGGTACAGCTATTGTCTCGCTCTGGAGATTTCAAGGTCGTTGCAACAGGGAAGTCGGCGCAGGATATCCTTGATATTTGCGAGTCTCATGAGCCAGAAGTTATCGTCGTTGATCTTTTAATGGACGACGACGTTTGCAAAGTGATCACGACGGCAATTCGGATATCTCCCAATACCAGAGTTGTAACTTTCACCGGAGCGGAAGGTGTAGAGCCAGCAATCCTGGCGCTCGATGCCGGCGCAACCGGATATGTCATGAAGGGCAGTACTTCAGCCGAGCTTGTACAAGCAATCAAGTCGGCTAAAGTCGGAGAAACCTACATCACGAGGCTCTTCGCAAACGACGTGATAGCGAAGCTGCGAGATGCACCTCTGAGGCGAAAGGCAGCTAAAGCCCTCATACTCAACGTTCGGGAGCGCCAGATCATGCGGTTGCTCATGGTTGGAAAGAACGACGCGGAGATCGCGATAGCGCTTCGGATCAGCGAAACGACTCTCGAAAAACACATGATAGACCTTTGGCACAAGCTCAAGGTTCGCAATCGGCGTGAGGCCGTAATCGCAGCGAAAAGATACGAGCGTCCGCCCGTGATGCATTAACGGCGCACGCGAACCTTTGTGCAGGAGTGTGGCCGTTAGATTTGATGCCGTTGCAGCTGGCCAAGCCATCTCAGTCCATACGAGTGCGGTCGCGGTCGTCGCCGTTCACTACGGCAGACAGACGATGCTAAGGCACTAGGTCCTTTGCATTTCTTGGCAAGTTAGAGCTGTCGAACTTAGTCGGCAAGGAGCAGCGTCTTAAGACTGCACGGAGGCACCCAGGACGTGGATTTTTGATTTTCCCGCAGGGTCGTATGCGCGCACCTTAACCTGGCGGCCCTTCAAAGTCGTCTTAGTCAACTCGTCTACGACCTGCCGGACAAATCGAGTTTCTCCCGCCGTATGAAGGATCCACAGAATGTCACCAGATTTCCACTCCTCGGGCTTCATCTGGAGCACCTCTTCGGATTCCATCAACCGCTTGTCCACCTCCGACGAGACGGAAGCCCACAGGGCTACGGCCACCGGCATGACTGTTCTCTGATTTTTGTCCGCCTTAGCCTCGCCAATTCGGAATTGTCCAGCCAGCAGTGGTGGAATGACCAGCCATTCAAGATCACTCAGTGTATAGCGACTGTAATGTGGGGAATGCATCAGTACGCCGACCACTTGGGTGAATGCCCATGCGTTCCGCAGTGTTGCGGCGTCGCGACTGGCCCTTGCCATGACGGCGGTCGGTTGGGCGGAGCCGATCTGGGGTGCTTCGTCTGACGAGTTGGCACCGGGCGCCCTCAAGACTTCCGTCAAAACCTGCGGTTCGTGGCTTGTGGACGCTTGCGTTCCATTTAGCGGCTGGGTGAAACGTTTGGGTTGATCTGTGACACTCATGATGAGAACTCCTGCACTGATGGTGTACGAGTTTGGCAGCAGCGTCCCCAAGCCAGCCGAATGATGCCTGTGACGCCGTTCGAAGGTCTGACCAAGGCAATCCCCTAGCCGTTATTTGTCTTTGCGGGTCGTGCTAACGTTCAACGGCCGTCACTCTTATTTTCCGCGCGCACCTTGTTACTTAAAATCAGTATAACTAAGGGCGCGCTCTGGGACGGGCAGTCCCTGTAGTTATCTGTCAGGGTGGTTTTGCGAGATTGTCGGCCTGAACTTAAGAATGCGGGAAGCCCGGGCGCTGCACAACGGTAGGATCGGCTGCAAGAACGTTGGCTGTACATCGTGTGCCGGGGCAGACCCGTTGCGCACAGTCAAGAGAGCAAGCGCGGTTGCCGAGGTTGGATTTCCGCAGATCGGATATGTTCTTGTTCAGACAGCGCTTGCGCCGCAATGACCACTTCGAGGCGATTACGGGCATTAAGTTTTTGCATCAAAATCGTCATGTAATTTCTGACGGTCTTCTCGCTGATCTTTAGCGAAATGGCGATTTCCTTATTGGTCCTTCCACGCAACAACAGCCGAACGATCTGGTCTTCGCGGATGCTGAATTGGACGACTTCAGCCGCCACGCGCCGCAGCGGTGCGTTTCGCAAGGCCGCGATAACCTGGCTCGCGAAATTCTGCGTAATGTATGTCTCGCCCTGGCGAACCGACTCAACGGCATGGATCAGCTCTTGCGCGTTGCTGCCCTTCAATACGTATCCGTTTGCGCCAGCGTCGAGTGCGCGGATCGCCGAGTCTACGCCGGTTGCGGCAGTGAATGCCACGACTTTCGTGTTTGGCGACAGCTTGATCGACGTTGCGATCGCCGCGAAGACATCACCTGCCATGCTCAGATCAACAATGATGACGTCTGGATGGAGACGGGACGAAATATCGATAATGTCTCTGGCCGACGAACCCGTCGATAGTATCTCGAAGCCATCCGCGCGCGACAGGAGCGAGACGATCCCTTCAATTAACAGGGGGTGGTCGTCCACCAAAGCAAGGGAAACCATAGTCGGAACTCCTGCAATACAATATTACAAAAAAAATACCAAACATTGCCGGGTCACAAATTTTGCTCGATCAAGCGGCAAATGTAAACGTCGATGTTCATACAAGATTAATATTAATTGGTCGCAGGCCGTTCTTTCAGTTTGTTTTATCCTCAGCGTAATCTTTACGGGGCAACCGTGTCTAACGAGGAGCGCAGCTTTAGATCGCCAAGTGGGGTTAGTTCACATTTTTATTAGATGACGAAGCGACGGGAAGTTTCGCCCGGATTTGAGTTCCAATTTCAGGCTGTGAGATAAACTCGAAGGTTCCTTTGAGAGCTTCCACACGGTTACGCAAACCTGCGATGCCAAGACCGGCCCTACTGCGCCGACCTGCAAGATCGGCGACGACCCCCGGACCGCTGTCGCTTACAGCAATAACGATGGATCGCTTATCCGCCCAAACCTCGACGCGCTGTCCTTTCCCTTTGCCATGATGAAAAGCGTTGTTCAGCCCTTCCTGGACGATCCGGTATAGGCACGTCGTTAATGGCAGCGCGAGGTCGGCGGGCAGGGCACCAATTTGAGAGCTGACACTTGTCCCCGTTGCTTCCTCATGATTTCGCACGGCGAGCGTTAGGATTTCATTGGGCGTCAATCCCTCCAGTTCGGGCAACACGAGACCGGTTGAGATGCTGCGGAGCTCGGAAAGAATCCGAGTGGTCAGGGTTTCAATAGCAGGATCAGGTGGGTCGCGGTGTCCGGCCTCAGCCCGTCTCTTGGTGGTTGGATCGGTAAGCTTCAGTATCAGGAGGCTGACAAGCTGAATCGGGCCGTCATGCAGATCTCGTCCAATCCGGGCAAGCAGATTTTCGTTGGAGTTTGCAGCCTCCAGGCGGGCATCATCCGCGATACGGCGCAATTTGTCATTCTGCGAGGCGAGACTTTTCGCCTCAGCCACATTTTGCATGAGGGACGTCTGATAGTCTCTGACCATATTTGTAGCGCGACGAACTATTAGAAACAGTATGAGCATCATCGGCGCAGTGACAGCGCCGACAATTCCGACCGAAAACAATCGGATCGAATGCAAGTCGGCCGCAAGTCTCCGGCCGTCATTGTATACTTCGCCGACGGCTATGATCTCCTTTGTTCCTGCACGGAATAGTGGCGCGTGTATCTCGATGAGAGGAACGTGCAGGTGACGTTCCGTCGCGTTGTCGACTTCGTCCAGATAGTCGAACTCGCCGGAGACTTTGCCTTCAAAAGCTGCCGCGATCGGAAGCGACGGAAATTTCGCGCCAATGGTTTCCTTATTGGTCGAATACGCCAACGTCGCGTCAGGCAACCAGATCTTGATTAGCCTCATCCGCTCGCCGAGCCTTCCTTCGAGCAGCTCGTCCAGCTTTTTGACGCTCTCCGGAGACAGCGTGCGGGAGGTAGCAAGCTCCTGAGCCGCCGGACCGAGGAAGACCTCCATGAAGAGGGCGCCTTCTTCGGCGGCGGTTTGCATCATGCTGGTTTCGATGCGTTGCGAGATTGCGAGCGCTAGCAATCCCATGGAGACAGCTATCGTTATGGCGGCAGCCAGGACAAATTGATGAGCAAGGCCAAAGGAAGAAGTTTTGGAGCCAATCTTGTCAGACGGCCAAATCATCGTTCTGTTTCCGGGAGGAATAGCGGGCGAAAATTCCACGCGGTCTAACATGGTTCTCGTTTCCGTAGGCGATAAACCAACGCGAAATATAAAGCAGATCCGGGGAGAATGCAGCCCGCCCGGCTAAAGTCCATAACGCTAACGGTGCCGGATAATGAAACCACCTTAGTTGACAAATGTCTCGGGACGTTTGTCCCGAACTCTTTCGGGACATTTCTCCTACCTCTTGGGAGGACATCTAGCCCAGAGCCTGTCGGGACATTGTTCCCTTACAGGCTGCCTCCGCAACCTTTCTGATGAAGTAGAGAACGGACCTCGATCAGCGTGGGCCATATGCCTCACGTTGTCAGCAAAGGGCAGGGAGACACGCCATGGCCACCAGCTTTACCGTCAACAAAGCCGACCTCGAGTTCATCCTGCGGCAGATCAAGATCGCGGAGGCGACTTCCCTTGGCTATACGCCAGCCGTCGCACCTGTGTCGATTCAGCAGGCGATCATGGATGCCTACGGTCTCTCGGCCGCCGACGCCGCAATAGCACCGTTCGGCCTGCGCACAGTCGACGGCAGCTTCAACAGCCTGGTCGCTGGTCAGACCAGCTTCGGTGCGGCAGACACCCTGTTTCCGCGGCTGACCGATCCGGTCTACCGGAATGAAACAGACGGAGACTGGATCGATCTCAACGGAAATGGCGTTCAGGACCCGGGGGAGGTTCAGGGAAATTACGGCATTCCGGGCACCGTCGTCGATGCGGATCCGCGCATCATTTCCAATTTGATCGTCGATATGTCGGTCAACAACCCGGCGGCGATTGCAGCCTACCTTGGCAATCCGCTGTCCCTCGAGCAGTTCGAGGCAGATCATCCAGGTAGGAACCCGGTCGCACCTGGCGGCGTCGTTGATCCGCTTGTCGACCTCGAAATCACCAACGCCGATCTTCAAACCATTCCGAACCAATCGCCCGACATCGGCCTGTCGCCCGGCTTCAATGCGTGGATGACGTTCTTCGGGCAGTTCTTCGACCATGGCCTCGATCTCGTCACCAAGGGCGGCAACGGTACGGTGTTGGTCCCGCTGCAGGCGGACGATCCGCTGATTGCCGGTGCTGATGGCATCCTCGTCGATGATCCGGGCACCGCTGGCAATGAGGCTGCGGACAATCTGCCCCCGCACCTGCAGTTTATGGCGCTGACGCGTGCGACACCCAAGACTGTGGACGGCGTGACCGGGCAAGAAAACACCACGACTTCGTTCGTCGACCAGAACCAGACCTATACATCGCACGCCTCGCACCAGGTGTTCCTGCGGGAGTATCAAATGACTGCAAACGGTGCAGTCAGCACCGGCAAAATGCTGGACGGTAGCACCGCGAATGGATCGGTCAATGGCGCGATCGGCAACTGGGCCGAAGTCAAGGCGCAAGCGCTGACGATGCTCGGCATCCAGCTGACCGACTTCGACGTGCACAACGTACCGCTCCTGCTCACCGACCAATACGGCAAATTCATTCCGGTCGCCTCCGGGGCCAACGCCGGCTATGCGCAGATGATCGTCAGCGCCGGCGCTGACGGAATTCTGAACACCTTAGACGATGTCGTGAAGCAGGGCACCGCCCTCGGTGCGACTATAGACTCGACTGTCTTGCGCACCGGCCACGCGTTCCTCAACGATATCGCACACCACGCAGCGCCGGGGATGTACGATTCCAATGGAGATCACGTCCCGGACGCGGCTCAGGTGGCTGACACGGATCCCGGTGTTGGTGATGATGGACTGGCCAGCACTTACGACGACGAGATGCTCAATGCGCATTTCGTCACCGGCGATGGCCGCGGCAACGAGAACATTGCGCTCACGGCTGTTCACTCCATCTTCCATTCCGAGCACAACCGCCTGGTCGACGCGAACAAGGCGACGATTCTCGCAAGCGGAGATTTGGCCTTCATAAACGAATGGCTGTTGGTTGACGTGGCGGCGGTTCCCGCCAGTGACACCGGATTGGTGTGGGACGGCGATCGCCTGTTCCAGGCCGCGCGCTTCGGCACCGAGATGCAATATCAGCACATGGTGTTCGAAGAGTTCGCGCGCCGCATCCAGCCGATGGTGGACCCCTTTATCTTCAACACCAGCCCCGACGTCGACCCGTCGATCGTGGCCGAGTTTGCGCACACGGTCTATCGCTTCGGACACTCGATGCTGACCGGTACCGTTGATCGCCTGGAGAATGATCTGACCACGGTCAACGGCGAGGCGAACCAGAAGACGCTGCTCGCGGTGTTCCTCAACCCGCAGCAGTACATCGGCAGCGGTGACGATCTCGCAACGATCAACGCCAACATCATCCGCGGCCTGTCACGCGACGTCGGCAACGCGATGGACGAGTTCATCGTCACCAACGTGCGCAGCCAGTTGTTGGGCCTGCCGCTCGACCTGGCGGTGCTGAACATTGCACGTGGCCGTGAAACGGGGATTCCGTCGCTTAACCAAACCCGGGAGCAACTGTACAACGACACCGGCCTTGCTGATCTCAAGCCCTACGAAAGCTGGGCCGACTTCGCGATGAATATCAAGAATGCGGCCTCGGTCGTCAACTTTATCGCGGCCTATGGCACGCATGCGAGCATTACAGGCGCTACGACGCTGGCGGACAAGCGCGCGGCGGCGGAGGAACTGGTGTTTGGCGTCGATGGTCCGGATGCGGATGGTTCGGTGCCCGCCGATCGCATCGCCTTCCTGAACGGGCCGGCTGCAACCACCGGCGTCAATCTGATCGACCTGTGGATCGGTGGCCTGGCCGAGAAGAGCCCGGAGTTCGGCGGCATGCTGGGCACGACCTTCAACTACGTGTTCGAGTACCAGATGGAGCAGCTGCAGTTCGGCGACCGCATGTATTACCTGAGCCGGACGCAAGGCACCAACTTCCTCAACAACCTCGAGCCCAATACCTTCTCCGACATCGTGATGCGCAACACCGACCTCGGTGGCATCTATTCGACGCACTTGAACGGCGCGCTTTTCACCACGCCGGACCATTTCATCGAACTCGATCGCGGCATCGCGCAGACAGACTATAATCCTGGCGCTGACGACCCCTCCACGCCCAAAATCGAAGGAGCGGGGATCGACCCCATTTGGGACGGAAGCAATCCCGTCACTGAAGCTATCCTCGGCCCCAAAGTCGTGCGCACCTACAGCGGCGCCACTATCGTTGATCCCCTGACTGGAATTACCCATGATGTCGGCGGCACCCTCAGGGCGCTAGGCGGCGAACATTATGTGCTCGGCGGGACCGAAGGCGCAGACAATATCTGGGGCGACAGCGGCATCGACACCCTGTGGGGCGATGGCGGTAACGACTACCTCAACGGCGGCACGGAATCCGACGACGTGTTCGGCGGCGAAGGCGACGACATCATTGAAGATCCGTTCGGCGACGACGTGTTGCGCGGCAACCAGGGCAACGACGTCATCACCGCCGCCCGTGGCGCGGACTTGCTGTTCGGCGACCAGGGCCAGGACTATATCGTGCTCGGCCAGGATGCTTCTGAGGTCTTCGGCGGCACCGAGACCGACTTCATTCTCGGCGGCATGGGCAAGGACTTCCTGCTCGGCAACGAGGGCGACGACTGGATGGAAGGCGGCGGAGGTTTCGACACCATCGCCGGCGAGAACTCGGAGCTTTTCTTCAACAGCCCGATCATCGGCCACGACGTATTGTTCGGTCATGGCGACGAAACCGACTACGACGCAGAGTCGGGCGACGACATCATGGGCTCCGGCCCCAGCGTCTATCGCTATGAAGGCATGTTCGGCTTCGACTGGGGCATCGCCAAGAACGATAACTCCGCCATTCGGTTCGATCTGCAGATCCCGATCTTCACGACCATTCCTGAAGACGTGCTCCGTGATCGCTTCGACCAGACCGAGGCTCTCTCGGGTTGGAAAAACAGCGACGTCCTGGACGGCGACGATCGTGGACACAAAGGGGGCGGTTCTTCCGCACCTGACTCCGTGCCGACGCAGTTGTTTGCCGACCACCTGCTGACCCAGGAAGGCATCGACCGGATCGATGGAATGCAGGAATGGTTCGCCGGCGCCCGCCAGACGTTGTTCGGCAGCGCCTCGCCTATCCCTGGAACGACATCGCTGCCGGCTACGACTTATCGGGACGGCAACATCCTGATGGGCGGCGACGGCAACGACTTCCTGCGCGGACGTGGCGGCTACGACATCCTCGATGGCGACGCATGGTTGAACGTGCGCATCAAGATTGTCCATGATGGGGTGACCTACTCGGCCGAGTCGATGACCACCGATACGACGGTCATGGGTGAGTTTGCCGGCAAGGTTTACAACACCAATGCGGACGGCAGCCCGAACTTTGCCAGTGTAGCATTCGGCGGCGCTTCCCTGACGTCCTTGCTGCTGAACCGGACCATCAACCCCGGCGAGATGAGCATCGTCCGCGAGATCCTCGATGGAACGGTCGCCGCTGGTGAAACCGACGTCGATACGGCGATCTTCCAGGGCACGCTGGCCGAGTACGAGATCGAAGGGCGTGTCACTGATGGCACGAACAACAGCGGCAATTTGCTCGTGCAAGCGCATGACGTGAATGGCGACGGCTTCATCTCCGTCAGGGACAAGGATACCGGCGCTGTCGGCGCCATCATCACCGGTCCCGACGGTCTGCCGCTGCAGCTCTCCAGCAGCCGCGGCGCGCTCACCGACGACATCGACCTTCTCAAGAACATCGAGATGCTTCGGTTCGCCGATGCGACAATCGTGATTGGCGGCAATAACCGGCTCGCAACGGGCACGGTGACGATCGCCGACCTGCAGAACAAGCTCGTCAATCCCGCGGACGTTTCGACCACCTTCGACCTCGACGGCAATCCTGCGACGCCGGCACTGGTCACGCCCTATGTTGGGCAGGTGCTGAAGGCGTCTCTATCGGGCTTCGCCGATTTGGATGGCATCCCCCTCGGGCCGAATGGCCTGCCGGTCGGGCTGACCTTCGAATGGCAGACGACCGAAACCGGGGGCAACGCAGGCTGGACGAAGATCACGACCGGCGACAGCTACACCGTACGGTCGGTCGACCCTGGCCACATCCTGCGGGCGGTCGCGGTGTTCCAGGACAATACCGGCGCGACCGAGACGATTATCTCCGTCGCAACGGACGGGGCTACCCCGGCGTTCCGTGTGAACGAGAACAGCGGGACCAACACGGTCGTCGCGACCTCGATCCCGTTCAACCCGGACTATGATCCCGACCAGACTCCGGGTGGGCCGACCGACGGCGACATCGTTGTCCTGACCCACGTCATGAGTGACAGCGCGGGGGGACGCTTCAAGCTCGCCACCGTCGGCGGCGTGCAGCAGATCCAGGTCGCAAACGGCGGACCGAGCAATCTCAACTACGAGGTCGATAACGAGTATCAGATCGTCATCGACAGCTACGTTGACGCCGCCACCGCGGCTGCCCTTGATCCGGCCGGGCGGATCGCCTCACGCCAGTTCACGGTGTTGCTCAATAACGTGGAGCCGGAAGCCGTCAATACGCCGGCAACTGGTACGGTGGTGATCAACGATCTGACGCCGACTGAAGGGCAGGTGCTGAGCCTCACCGCGACGATCGCGGACGCCAATGGCCTCGGGCCGTTCGGCTATCAGTGGCAGTCTTCGCCGGACGGCACGACCTGGACCAACATCGGCGGGGCGACGACCGCGAGCTTTACGCCGGACAACAACCTGTTGACCTCGTTCGGCGATCAGGCTGGCCTTCAGCTGCGCGTCAGAGTCCAGTTTACGGATGGAGCTGGCACGCTTGAAACCGTGTTCTCGGCGCCGACCGGGCCGGTCGGCGTGGATTGGGATGGTATTCCAGCCACCAACAACACCTTCAACGGGACCGCTGGCGACGACATCGCCGATGGCGTCAGCCCATTTATCGTCTTCGGCGGCGCCGACACTCTGAATGGCAATGGTGGAAACGACATCCTGAACGGCAGTGGCGGCAACGACACCGTCAACGGCGGCACCGGCAACGACACGCTCAACGGCGGTGCCGGAACCGATGTCGTGAACGGTGGCGCCGACAGTGACACGATCACCCAAACCAGTACTGACGGGCGCGATCGGGTCGACGGCGGAACCACCGGCGCTGGTCCAGTAGATACCTCCGTTGATACCTTCGTCCTGAACGGCGTCGCCGGTGCGGAGACTTTCAGCATATACGCCCGTGCTGCATGGATTGCGGCAGCCGGTACACCTGCGGCACAAGCCACACGGGCAGCGCAACTCTTGGCGTCCACTGAAATTGTCATCACCAGGAACGGAACTACCAACGCTTCCGTGATCGCTGAACTCGACAATATCGAGGAAATCCGGGTCAATACCCTCAACGTGACGACACCTGGCGGTGCGGGCGGGGGTGTTAATGGCGGCGACACGATCCAGGTGATCGGCGACTTCAGTGCCACCAGCCTGAACTTCAGTACCATCACCATCGATGGGGACGTCGGCGACGACACCATCGACATCTCGTCGCTGACGTCGGCGCACCGCATCGTCTTCAGGTCGAACGGTGGCAACGACACCATCATCGGGAACCTGCGCCCCCAGGATGTGATCGAGCTGCCCAACGGTGCGACGGCGGCCGACTACACTTCGACCACCGACGCGAATGGTGTGACCACCATGACCAACGGCACCCACACCATCATCTTCACAGCCACCGACGGCATGCCGCAGGTTGGTAACGACGATGACGATGATGACGACGATACCGCCGGCAACGACGATGACAACGACGACAGCGGCTGCGACGACGACGGTGACACCGACACCACTGGTGGAACTGGAACGGCCGCTCCAGTAACCGGCGTGGTCCGGACGGGTACGCCCTTGGCGGACGTGCTGGCCGGAACGGCAGGCAATGACAATATCATCGCCTTCGCGGGAGACGACGTCGCTACGGGCGATGCTGGTGCCGATGCGATCTCGGCCGGAGAGGGCGCCGATTTCGTCAGCGGCGGCGACGGACGCGACGTGATCTTCGCCGGCGCCGGTGATGACCAGGCGTTCGGCGGCGGCCAGGCCGACGTCATCTACGGCGATGCGGGAGCCGACCGCATCTTCGGCGACGGAGGCAACGACCTCATCAATGCCGGGGCGGGAGACGACGCGGTATTCGGCGGTGCCGGCAACGATCTGATCGTGGCCGAGATCGGCGACGGCAACGACGTCTACTTCGGCGGCGACAGCGATGGCGGCACCGACGTCGACACGCTCGACATGTCGGCGGCGACCGCGAACGTCACGGTCAACCTTGGGTCCGGTCCATTGTCAAATGGCACTGCTTCCAGTTCCCAGACCGGCAATGACACGATTTGGGGCATCGAGAACGTCAATACCGGCTCCGGTAATGACACCATTACCGCAAGCGGTGCGGTCAACGTGATGCACGGCGGTGCCGGCAACGACACCTTCAAGTTCCTGTCGGCATCGTCGGCTGATGGCGATACCGTTGTCGGCTTTGAGGCTGGTGACCGTGTCGACCTGACCGCGATCGATGCCAACGTGGGCAGTGCAGGCGACCAGAGCTTCACACTGGTTTCCGGCGCGACGTTTACCGCGGCAGGCCAGCTGGCGGTAACGTTCGAGTCGCGTGCTGACGGTGACTTCACCGTGGTTCAGGGCAACATCGACGGCAACGCCGATGCCGACTTCAAGATCGAAATCTCGGGGCAGAACCTGACGAACGCAAACCTCGGTCTCTAGGAGCCCGGCGACATTACGGGAGGCAGATACTTCTGCCTCCCAATGAGTCGAGGTCCTCCCCTCCAGCCATCGTCCTAGTTCGGGTGCATCACATGGCCAATTTAAAAGAGCTTACCCCCGCAAAGCGCCGTAATCTTGCGGAACTCACCCGCGGCTTTCGGGGGATCGTGCTATTTTTGTTTCTGATCTCCGGGGTGATCAACGTGCTGGCGTTGACCGGATCGCTTTACATGATGCAGGTTTATGACCGGGCATTGACCAGCGGCAGTATTCCTACGCTGCTGGTGCTTTCGAGCCTGGTCATCGGCCTCTATCTCTTCCAGGGCTGCTTCGATGCCATCCGTTCCCAAGTCTTAGTGCGCGTCGGCGCTCGGCTGGACCGAAAGGTAGCCCCGTTGGCCCATCGAGTGGCAATCGACATGCCGCGTTTCGGGTTCTCGACGTCCGAAGCTCTGGAACGAGGACGGGACGTGGATACGGTTCGCGGTTTTCTGGGCAGCCAGGGACCGGCGGCGCTGTTCGATCTGCCGTGGATGCCGATCTACCTGATCTTTATTTACCTCCTGCATCCCATGCTGGGCGCGCTGACGCTCGCGGGTGCGTTCGTGTTGACGGTGCTGACCGTCATCAGTGAAGTCATGACGAAACGGCTCAGCCTTTCCACCCGGAAGGCAGCGATGGCACGTAACACCATTGCCGACAGCAACGCGCGCAATGCGGAAGTGCTCAAGGCCATGGGCTTCGCCGGCCGCGCCGTGAGCCGGTTTAACGAAGCCAATGGCGAGCATCTCGAGCTTCAGACCAAGGCAAACGACATCACGGGAACATTTGCCGCGGTGTCGCGGGTGCTGCGTATGCTGCTGCAGTCGGCAGTGCTTGGTCTCGGCGCCTATCTCACGATCAAGGGCGAACTCACCGCCGGCGCCATCATCGCTTGTTCGGTGGCGTCCGCGCGCGCGCTGGCGCCGGTTGACCTGGCGATCGGCAACTGGAAATCGTTCGTCGCGGCGCGGATGGCCTATCAGCGGCTCCGCGACACGGTCGTGGCGCTTGCCGCCGCAGATCAGCCGATGAAGCTGCCGGTGCCAAGCAAGCGTCTCACCGTAGAGAAGATCACTGTCGCGGTGCCAGGTTCAGGGCAGATCATCCTCAGCGATGTCGCCTTCGAGCTCGAGGCCGGTCAGGCGCTCGGCATCATCGGCCCCAGCGCCGGCGGAAAAACTACAATGGTGCGTGCGCTCACCGGCATCTGGCCGGTGCTGCGCGGCGGCGTCCGGCTCGATGGTGCGGATCTCACTCAATGGCGCGAGGAGGAGATCGGCCAGCACATCGGCTATCTGCCGCAAGAAATCAGCCTGATGGATGCGACGATCGAAGAGAATATCTGCCGGTTTGAGCCTGAACCTGACTATCGGAAAGTTGTCGAGGCGGCGCAGGCCGCTGGCGTGCACGACATGATCCTGAAAATGCCTGCCGGATACCGTACGCAGCTCGGCCCCCAGGGCGCGGCGCTGTCAGCGGGCCAGCGGCAGCGCGTGGCCTTGGCGCGCGCGCTCTATGGCAATCCGTTCGTCGTCGTCATGGACGAACCCAATTCGAACCTCGACGGCGAGGGCGAGGCGGCTCTGACCCAGGCGATCGAGGGCATCAGGGCCCGGGGCGGCATCGCCATCGTGATCGCGCACCGTCCGAGCGCGCTGGTCGCGGTCGACCTCGTCGCCATCGTGCAAAACGGCCGCATGACGGCGTTCGGCGACAAGCACGACATCATGACGCCGGCACTCCAGCCGGCAACACGATCCGTTTCCGAACCCGATTCTGACGAACTCCGAACGCAAGTAAGGAGGCCTGCATGATTACAGCCAAGGGACTCAAACAAACGCAATCGCAACACTCGCAACCGAGCCACGAGGACTATGCCGAGAAGCAACAAGGTAAGCGCAATATCGTGCCGCTGGCGTTCCTGTTGTTTCTGACGGGGTGCGCGGCATATCTGAAGAGCTTCCTTCCGGTCTCGATCGAGGCTCGCGAGACGCAACAGGTCGGCAAGCTGGACGATGATGATCAAAGCGAACCACGAGGCGAAGGCGACGTCGGCGTTGCAACTGACGAGCCAGCAACTGACCAAGAAGTGGCCCCGGGCGACGGCCGCCCCCGCTATTCGTCTGACAACGTGATTCCGATCAGTCTTTTCCGGGAGAACGGCGGCGGCCTGACGGTTGATCCAGATTCAATTCAACCGGCCGCACCGCTTGCGGTCAAGGTCGCGACAGCCGATAGCGGGGACGCGTTTCGGGGCAACGATATTCGCTCGCCGACTGCATCGAGCTCGAGGGACGGTGGTGGCGGGAGCGGTGGTGGTGGGGGTGGTGGTGATGATAGCAAGGGTGATGGTAGGCAGCCCACCCCACGCGATCCACCCGTAATTTCCACCCCGGAGCCTGTTCGCAATCGGGGCCCGCGCACCAATGGTCCGGTACATCTACAGGACGTGGCCGGTTGCCAGGTGTTGATGATTTCGGTGCTGGCCCTTCTGGCCGGCGCCACGGACGCGGACGGCGATCGGCTGAGGATAACGGGCCTTTCGTCTACGTCGGGTACGCTTACGCAAACCGAAGATGGCGGCTGGGTGTTCGCCCGCGATGCCGGGATGCTTGGTGAGGTCACACTAACCTACACCATCAGCGACGGCACGGCATCCGTCCGGCAGACAGCCTATTTCAGCGTTATCGAGCCGTCGCCGATCATGGGCAGCGCCGAGGATGATAATCTCTTGGGAACGCCGTGTGCAGACAGTATCGATGGTCGCGATGGTGACGACAACATCGACGCCCGTGGGGGCAACGACATCATCTTCGGAGGCTCCGGCGACGACCACATTATCGCAGGCGCCGGAAATGACACTGTCTATGCAGGAGCGGGCAACGACGTGGTGTTCGCCGGCCTGGGCAACGACATCGTTTTTGGCGGGTCGGGTAACGACCACTTGTATGGCGAAGACGGTAACGACATCATCGTGGGTGAGGATGGCGACGATTTCATTTCGGGGGGCGCAGGGGACGATATTGCGCTGGGCGGCATCGGCAACGATACAATTCGGGGCGATGTCGGAAATGACACGCTCGATGGCGGCATCGGCGACGATAGCCTCTCCGGAGGCGCGGGGAACGACGTGATCGTTGGAGCGGCGGGCGACGATGAGCTGCTCGGGCACGACGGCAACGATGTAATTTCAGACGGAACCGGTCGGGATACTGTTCACGGCGAAGACGGCGACGACCATGTCATAGCCGCAAACGACTCAGTCGATGACACCTACGACGGAGGCGGCGGGCAGGACAGGCTGGACTACTCGACTGCGATATACAGCGTCGCGGTCGACGTCGGAAGGGGCACGGCCGAAGGCGCCGATATCGGCCGGGATATGATCGCCGCATTCGAGGAGATCGTTACAGGGTCGGGTGACGACCATATCGTTGGCGGATCAACCTCAATCTCGATGACGGGCGGTGACGGCTGCGACACGTTCGAGTTTCAAAGAGCAGACGAAGATGAGCAGGCGATAACGATCCGCAAGATCACGGACTTCACGGTGGGCGACCGGATCGTAGCTGCGACTTACGAGATCAGCTTTTCCGACGAAGCGGATGTCGAAGAAGCGCTCTCCGACATGTTCGAGGACATCTATCTGGCGGAAGGCGACAAACGCCCGGTGCGGTTCCGCTTCGAGGACATCGACAGTGACAGGCGGACGATGATCGAGGTGCACGACCGGCCTGATGCCGATGACTATTTCACCATTGAAGTAGTCGGACATCATCAGCTTCAGTTTACCATTATCGGTACTTAGGTGGGCGAGGAAATCAGGCCATGAAACAATACCCATTGGAAGAGTTCACCGCGGATCGATCGCAATCCGCCGCTGCTCCCACCGCGGAACGGTCATTCCGGTTGTGGCCCCGCGTGCTGAGCGGTCTGGCGCTGGTAGTCTTGCTGGTGTTCGGTTGCGGCGGATGGGCGGCGATCGCAAGTCTTGAGGGCGCTGTCGTTGCTTCCGGAATCGTGAGGGTGGACCAGAATCTCAAGGAGGTTCAGCATAGGGATGGCGGCATCGTGAAAATGCTTGCGATACGGCAGGGAGATCTGGTCGGGGAAGGCCAGGTTCTTGCGACGCTGGACGATGTTCAGATCAGGGCGGAGCTTCTTATCGTGCGCTCACAGCTCGGCGAAGCCTTGGGCCGCCAGGCGAGACTGATTGCGGAACGCGACAACCTTCCGACGATCGAATTTCCGGCCGATCTCGGGCGAGTGTCGAGCGCCGCGGATATCGTGATGCACGGAGAAAGCCGTTTGTTCACGGGTAACAAGGTCGGAAGGGACAGCCAAAAGGAGCAATTGGAGCTCAGCATCACCCAGACCCTGGAAGAGATTAAGGGAATGGAAGCGCGGCAGGTAGCCAAGGAGGAGGAGATAAAACTCGTTGGCGCTGAGCGAGACAAGCTCGATGCTTTGTTCGAGAAGAAGATTGTTGAGTACACGCGGGTCTACTCAGCGCACCGTGATTGGGCGCGGATATTGGGTGAGCGCGGCGAGATCTCGGCCGGCATCGCCCGCGCCAAGGTACGCGCCAGCGAAATCAGGGTCCAGATCATTGCTGTAGACCAGAATGCCAGCACAGAGGCGCAGCGCGATCTGCGCACCGTGGATGCCCGCATTTCCGAATTGAGCGAACGCAAGCTCGCAATCGAGGACCGTCTGTCACGCACCGAAATCAGATCTCCGGTTTCGGGTTACGTCAACGAACTGTTTGTCCACACGGTGGGCGGCGTCATTACGCCTGCCGCGAAGATCGCTACGATCGTTCCTCAAAATGCTGAACTAAAGTTCGAGATCAGGATCTCGCCCGCCGACATTGACCAGGTAAGGGAAGGACAACCGGCCCGGATTCGCCTCACCGCATTTAACCGCACCACGACGCCCGAGATGAAGGGCCGCGTCACTATGGTCTCGCCTGCCTCGGCCCGGGATTCAACGAACGGTCAGGAACACTATATTGCATACGTCAATTTGCTCCCGACTGAGGATGCCATCGTTCAATTGAATGGAATGAAGCTGGTACCGGGAATGCCGGCAGAGGTGTTTGTTTCGACCCAAGAAAGAACGGTCGCATCCTATCTCTCTAAGCCCTTTACCGACCAGATGAACCGCGCTTTCCGCGAGCGCTAACCCGAGCAGATCGCCGACCCCAACAGCCCATCCTTCGAGAAGTCAGCACTTCCGGAAGGCAATCGAATGAATGGATCTCATCGGAACGACCTAGAGAAGGCCCAACTTAGCAGGCCGATTGCATTGTAGAGATCGTGTTGAAGTAGCCTTGGAAACGTTCCGGAATGCTCGATACGTCAGTCTCAGTGAACTCGACCGCAATCTCGGAATTCGACTGCAGAGTCCAAGCGAATTCCAACGAATCCGAAACAGGGTCGATGATGAGCGTCGTCAGGTGCCGGTCCCATACGCTTCGGTGAACATCTCGTTCGGAACCGGCGATCGAGCATATCGCTGAATTGCTGGAACTCTGTCCGCGGACAAAGCGGTAACGATTTCACTGAATTATTCACCTTCGATCAGATCGTGTTTTCGGCGGGGCTTTGGTTTTCGGAGCTGCAATATTGCGCCGGTCGTGAACTCTGCCACCCTCTAACGGGCAGGATGGGGTGAGCGATATGATTGAGCCGATCAAACCGGGGGACGACCTATTTCCTTTTGATATCGAGATCGTCAACGGGCAAGAGCGCGTGACACTCAAGAAGGATTGGACCGACGAGAAAGAAATCGACCTTGATATAAGGACGATCGACTATTGGCTTCAATTCGATAACGAACACAGGTCTGCGGGGCTGATCAACATGATCGCGAGCTGCAGCATACGATCACGAAAGGTCGGCACCGAGAAACAAAAAGAGCGCTTCCTAGAGTTTCTGGCTCTTAGGGAGGAATGGCTTCGCACTCGAAGTACCACGTAAATCGTTACCTTCCCAACGAAGGCGGTGAGGGATCTTCATCCGGTGATGGATCTGGTAGAACTGCAGCGGGGTCGTGATGCCGAACACGGCGGTCTCCGTCAGGCTATAAATAGCCGCAGTCTAACTGCAAATGCTGCCGCCCAAGCAGCGTCAATTAATCCGTCCGCCCCAACAGCTTCGCCATGCGCTTCAAGGTTTCGCCATCCGGCTCGCCGTGCTCGATAAGCTCGGCTAGCTCTTTCATTTCCACTTCGGCCGGTTCAGTCTGAGGCTTCGGCTTCTTCAGCCAGGTCACGACCTTCTCGAACATCGTAATTCCCCATGCTTCGATTTGTCCTGCTACTCAGCACTTCGCTTGCCGGTGCCACCTGGGCCACTGCCGAGACCGTCGACGTGAAGTATTACGGCCAGCTGGACCTCAAGACCTTTGCGTGCACCGAGATCACGCGCAGCAGCTTCGTCAATCGCACCTGCTATGACAAGGCTCAACAGTTCATGGTCGTACAGCTCAACGCCACTTACTACCCCTACTGCGAGATGCCTGTAGCCACCTATGAGGCTTTTCTCGCGGCACCGTCCATGGGCAAGTACTACAACGCCAACATAAAGGGGACGGGCAAGGATGGCCTGTACGACTGCCGGACGCATCGTAAGCCAACTTACTGACCGACATCAGAGGCGAGTGGCGACGATGATGGCGATGACCAGAAAGCAAGCGCCTCCGATGCCCAGTACCCCTTCGGCGCTGACATCGACTCCAAACAGCTTGATGCGGAATTTCGGCGGGCGATTCATGACGTAGCTCTCCATTTAAACTTCGGGAGCTACGAATCACGGGAAACAAGCAAGATTCATAAGGGTGATTTTTTGGAGCGGTGCAAGGGGTGTGACCTGACTATACACGTCGTTCGCAGGGGCCGAGTCCGCGTTTCCTAACTGGTCCGCGTCACCCACCCCATAAGCTTATATTTGCTTACGTTTTTTCGTTTGCGCCGAAGCAGGGTAACCCTAGACAACGGACGCCGATTTCTGTGGATATCAATACGGAGGGCGCCTCATTAGCTCAGGCAGCCGAGAGATATTCGCCGCCTGCAGGTGAGCCGGCGGCGTTTGGGTCGCGGCCACTCAACGACGCCCACGTCGAAGGCGTGCACAATAGGAGCTTGGTTGTTTGGTGATGCGATGCGGCATTAGCCTGATGGTGCCTGGGTTCCGACGCCCGGAGCGATTCCGGCGATCTCTTCCAGCGTCGAGCGGACCTGCGGGATTAAGCTTGTCGCCACGGCGGGTGCGAGGACGAGCAGCAGCCGCGCCGCCGCGGCCATTGTCCGCTCGGGCGCGGCCAGCAGCGCTTCGACCGGCGGTGCCGTCGTTGCCGGCAGCGACAGACGAAACCGCGCGTTGCGGACCAGATGGTCGGTTCCGGCGAATATCCACGCGATCAGTGGCTGGGCGACGCCGTCGCGCAGCCTCGAGCTGTTGACGTGGAACAGCAGCCAGACGGCCGCCCAACAGAACTCCGCGGGACGTCCCGACAAATCGTCTCGCACCACCCAGATCGAATTGGCGGCGCCTTCGCGGTCGGAGGTCAAGGTGCCGAGCGCACCGTCCATGCGACGCAGCAACGGATGGAGCGCCGCGACCTCTGGCGCCGCGAGGCCCTGTTCGACGATGGAGGCGATCGCATCGAACGCGCGCGCCGTCGCTGCACCTGTCGCGAAGCTCAGCATATAGTCCTCGGCGGCGCGGTGGATGTCGCTTGGCGCATCCGCATCGATCACAGCGAGCGGGATCGTGCCGCGCTTGGGATTCTTGAGTTGATCGACGCCCTCGCGCGCCTCGCCCGATGAGATTATCCTCGTCATCGAGGCGTGCCGTCGCACGCGTGCTACGAAGTCGGTCGGGTCGTGTGTCGCGATCGCCTTATGGTCCTCGGCGATCGCCGCCGAAATCTCCGAGGAGAGGATGGGGCCGTCGACCAAAAAGGACCGAAATTCGCGGTAGAAACCAGTCGGTTCGGCGAGCTCGTGGTCGGCCTCGGCGAGAAAATAGAAGGTGAGGTCGAGCGCGATCACCGGGTGCGAACGGATCGCCTCAAGCGGTTCGGGATTGCTTGCGGCGCCGGGCTGATAGACCACTTCCTCCTGGCCGCCGGCCTTGGTTCCAGTGATCTCGCGGTAGAGCCAGAGCAGGCCGTGGCGCACCACCCGATGGCAATGCGCTTCGGCGAGCGTTCCTTCTTCGTCGATCGTCGGCAGCGCCGTCAGCGCTTCGCGCATCTTAAGAATGGCGATGTCAGGCCGTCCGGCCTGGTACGCCGCTTGCGCGGTGTCGGCGAGCAATCCGATCGCCATCGCCCGCACCGATGGGATCTCGGCCGGCGTCGCGGCGGCGGCCTGAGCGCGTTCGAACCAGAGCTGCGCCGCTGGCCAATCGCCAAGTATCGCCGCGCTGATCCCCGCTTCGCGCGCGATATGGGCACGCTCGAGGGTGTCCTGGCCGCCTGCCTCGGCTGCCGCAGTCAGCAGCGGCAGTGCGGCCGCATGATCGCGCCGGCGCCAATGGATCTTGGCACGCGCGCGGCCGAACGCGACGTCGAACCCGATCCGCGCTTCCGCTTCGGTCAGGCAGATGAGCGCGCGTTCAGCATCGCCGCCATTTTCGTCGATGCACATGGCCTGCGCGATCGCGCAGCGCGAGGCAAGCATCGGATTGCCCCAGCGCATCGCCAGTTCAGCGCAGACGCCGTATTCGTGTTGGGCTACTTCCCAGTCGAAGCCCTCGGTCCGTGACTCCTTGAGCCAGCCATGATTGACTAGGACGGAGATGTCGCCGCGGCCGGGCTGGAATGACGAGAAGAGGCGCTCCCTTGTCCCCGCATCTTCACGTTCGAGCCGCTCCAATATCGTGCGGAACCGGGCGATGGTCTGGATGTTGCGTAGCTGGCCGGCGAACAGAACGCCGCTTACATGGGGATTGCTGCCCGACTTCGACGTGAAGTTACGGCTGGTCGCGGCGAGCCGCGGTTCGGACTGGCAGAGCCGGTCGAACCGGAGCAGGATCTCAAGCCAATCCTCGAACAGCTCGCCGGTGCGCGGATGGAGCAGCAGCTTGGAGAGCGCGAAACTCTCGAACAGCTCCTCGCCCTTCACATGGATCCGCTCCTGTTCGAGCGCGTCCCAGCAGGCGCGTGCCCGCTTGGGCGAGCCATAGGGGAGAAGGACAAGAAGTTGGGTGAGCCGCATCATCGTCGAGGCAGCCAGGTCTTGCGGGAAGATCAGCGTGTCTGTGGGCAAGAACATGAGCTCGGCCAGGAACGGTGCGAGCATCTCAATCATCTCGAAATTGCAAGTGATCACGCTCTGCGCGAACGCGACGACTAGATCGGTCTCTTCGCTGTTGAGCGCATGGTGCATGGCCGCCGGTGCATCGGCAGCGTCCATATCTTTGCCGCGCATCATCGCGTCCGCCACGCAGCGATGGACGGCACGGCGTTCGGCCCCGGAGAAGACGTCGGCGGCTGCGTCCTCAAGCAGGGGCGAGACGCGAAGCCGGTTGCGCCGGAATGGCTCTATCCAGGGCCCGACCAGCTCGTCGAGTACCAGGCCCCCGCGCGCTACCGCGGGGTCGAGCCCCGCGATCTGGATGGCGAGGTTGCGGGTGAAGCCCCCTCGGATCAGGCTCGTGCGCAACAGCAGCGTTTGCGCATCGGCCGACAGCGCGCCGACCAGCCGTTGCCGCACGGCGCGCCTCTCCGCGCCGATCTCGGACTGGAGCTGGCCGCCCAGCACTGCGGAGATCGAAGCGCGCGACCAGTTCCTGCTTTTCAAATGGAGCAACGCCGCCATCGTCAATTGCGGGTGGCCGTTCGCGGCCGCACGATAGACCGAACCCGCATACTTAGCGTCGCCGCCTGCGGCGGCCACGAGGCCGCCCACTTCCGCCTCGTCGAAATAGGGCATATCGATGGGCGGCACTGCGCCGGGTGCTAGCTGGTGCAGAGTCGTGTTGGCCGGAGCGCGATAGGTGGTGACAATCGCCGTCTTGTCGCGCCGCCTCAGGCTTGCGAGCACGCGAGCCAGTGCGTCACGTACGGCCGGGTCGTCGAGTTCGTTCAGATCGTCGAGGATGACGTGCATCGCGGATGACGCGGCCAGCTCGCCTTGCAAATGGGCGAGCCGCGCCGCGGTTTCTGCAGGCGGCAGGTGACGGAAATCGGCGATCGACCAGGGGGCGCCGCTCTGCGCCGCGACGAGCCGTGCCGCGAGCGACTTGCCTAGCCCAGTCGCGCCGCTCGCGATGGCAAGACCGCACGCGCGCCGGGCTGCGTCTATCGTTGCCACCAGCGCGTTGCGTGGTGCATAGGTCGCGGGCAGCGGGAGATCGCTTGCCGGGACCAGTAACTCCGTGCGCGATATGGTGTTTGTGGCGCCTGGGCCCTGGAAGGCGGCCGCGAGCTGCTCGATCGGCACAGCGACCAACGTGGCTTCATCGATCAGTGCCAACAGGTCCGCGCGGCGGAGCGCGCGTCCCTCCTTGGAGACCGCAGTCAGCAGGATGCGTTCGAGCACCGCAGAAGTGAGATTTCTGGCCGTGTGGCTCGACAGTCGCCGGGCAGAGGCGACATATTCGATAAACCCTACTTCCAGATCCGAGCGCACGTCGGAAAGTCCCGGAGCGCCGCAGTCCCAGTGAATGCGCTGCAGGAAATCGTTGCGAAATGCCTCGTCCGATAGAGATTCCAGATGGATCCGGGTGACTTCCTTGAGATCGAGCGCAGCGATCAGCACACGGAGCGGCGCCGGGTCTGCGCCGGCGGCCGCGCGCCGCCAATAATGAAGCGCCGGTGTCGCGTCGATACGATGCGCCTTATTGCGCTCGAGACCGATCTCTGAGGTTGTCAGATAGTGGAGTGAGACCGTGCGGCTTGGATTTCGCGCGACCAGGTCGACATAGGCATCGATCGCGGTTCGTACCCCTTCCGTTTGGAGGGTAATGTTGCCGCTGCCAGCGGTATCCTTTACTTGCGTGCCTGCTAGCGCCTGCTGCGTCGTGACAGAGTAATCCTCGGCTACTTCGAGGTGAAGGATCGCCCCGTCGCCGAGCGCGAGCCAAGCGAGGCTCGACACATAGAGTTGATAAGCATAGCCGCGCAGCGCCGCCACAGCCTGGCGCGTGGCGTCGCCTTGTGGCGCATCGAGGCGCGGCCCTGATCCGAAAACCTGCATTACGGCCTGTCCAGCATGGGCGATCGGGAAATGACTCCTAAGCATCATACTGGCCAAGGGCGACAAGCGCGCGCTGCCACTCGCGTTATCCAGCGCTTTCCTTTTGTGACGAGGTGGCCGGATAAGAACGTTGCATGGTCAATATGAATAGGTTGGCGGGGTTTTTCGTTGCCGTGCTGTTGCCTGTCCCGTCCGTATCTCACTCCCATCGAGCTGGAGTTCTCCATCTCTGCCTCGCAGGTCCGGTCTGCGCGCACTTTCAGGATGATGTAAAGCCAGCTTTGCTGGATGGGGACGCTCCAGCGCATAATAGCGTGGGCAAAGGCGGGTCTGCTTTGCGCCTTTCTTATTGCCGTTCCGGGACGTTTCCTCCGAACCCGATAGCTGCCCTTCATTCATTGGCAACAATCGGTCGAAATATCGGACCGGTGTTGGTCGCTTTCGGCCAGACCGCCAAGAATCTGAAGTCAACCAGATGGGGTGACATGATCTTCAAGCGCTTCCCGCGTTTCGCGCAGAAAACTGACGATCTGGGACGCTGGCGAATTCCTCCAACCGCTTTCGAGGGCTGGCATCTTGGCGAGTTCGGCACGCGTCAGACCCGAGAAGTCGATCTCATCGAGTTCGTCTTTCGCGTCGATTATCGGGAGTTGCACCTCGATCATTTGTTTGAACGCCACCTGGAGATCAATCGGCCGCTTCTCCGCCACGCACCAGACATTACGCAATTCACGGGTCGCGCGAACAAGATCGTCAAGATCCCCTTTTGCAACGCCCAATAAATAACGAAACGTCGCGAAGTTGAGGCTGAGGATATCTTCGTCAATGGTTCCCACCGTCAGATCTACCGGATCGAACCAGGTGAGCAGCATTTTTGAGATTCGCCGCGGCGGTGGAAGTTTCTTGTGAAATAGCCCGTGCATATTGGGATTTTGGGCGACAAGCTCTGCTGCCTCACGCAACTGCCTGACCGCGTGGTCGACCTTGACCTTCTTGTCTTCAAATTGGTGCATATGGAGAACCGTCCTATGTTTGTCATAAACGGTCTTGACCTCGCAAATTAGAAGATGGCGCGTTCGTACGTCATATAAGGCAAGGTCTATGTCGCCCTTGGCGAGCTTTCGCCGGGCCGCGACCACCAGATGGTCGAAGGTCGGTAGCGTAGTTGCAATAACGTCTGCCGCTCGAGCGAGTGTGCTGGCCGCCGTCAACGACGACACGGCCTTTATGCATTCGGCCGCGTATTTGTTACACTCGCCCCAGTGCCACTGCCGTTGCGCTTGAGTCATGCCGAAGCCTTTGAACCCTTCGCTGTCGGCAGCACCGCCGCCTTCACCGCATCCTCGCTCGGCACCACATGCGCGTAGCGCGACGCCGACTGTTCGCTCTTCCATCGACCCGTGCCGACCAGGCCCTTGATGTCGAGGCCCGCGTAGCGGCGCATCCAGGTGCCGTAGGTATGGCAGAACGTGTGGAAGTTGACGAAGTCGAGTTCATAAGCCGGCTTAGGCGGCGTCTTGCCTTTCCGAACGCGTTTTGGCTGAGGAAGGCCGCAGGCAATCATACAGGCCGCTTGAAGCATGTAGCGCAGGGATCCGCCCTGGTGGAATCGGAACACACGCTGGGTGCCGCGCTCAAGGCCGCGGGGGTGATTGGCGAGGCTGGCCACCAGCACCGGCGGCAAGAAGACCGCGCGCGGATCCTCGTTCTTAGTGATGCGGTGGAAAGCGAATGCCTCGCTGACGCGCAGCTCGTTGCAGGTGAGTCGCAGCGCCTCGCTGATGCGGCAGCCGGTGTAGCAGAGATAGTGCAGGAAGATGCCGAACTCGGCGTCGAGCGTCGCCGCGGCGTCGAAGATCCGGAACGCCTGTTCTGGCCACAGCCAGCCGGTGACGACCTTGCCGCGTGAGCCCTTCGGCCGGCGGATCTTGAAATCGAAGTCGGGTCCGGCGCTCTTCAAGATGGCCGAGATCGGCGTGTAAACCTCGCGATTGCGGGTTGCCGCCGTGTGATCGGGGAACAGCGCCAGCGCGCAGGTGTCGATCACGGTCTGATTGATCTCGCGAAGCGGCGTCGACTTGCCGTCCGACTTGATGAAGTACTCGATGAGCGGCCCTGTCGGCCGCGGGTCGCCGCCCGTTTTCAGGTATGCGACGACGGCGCTGGCGAATGTCGCTTCGCCTGGCGTGGAAAATTCACCACGCTCGATTTCCCGTTCCCATTTTCGGATGACCTGGAGCGCGACCCGCTTTTCGCGAGCCTTCGTGCTTCGGTCAACATATCGACCGAAGTGGATGCCGCGGCCGGCGAAGTACGGGGTTTTGCCCGCACGGGGCGGGATGAGCTTAATCGGCATCGCTCTTCCTCCCTGCAGGCTGCACGGATCCGAACCAGATCATTATCGTCGAACGTCTTGGATCGGCCAAGGGGCGAATAATAGGGGATTCCGTTCTCATCCACGGGATGCTGCCCCAGCCATTCCTGCAGCCAGCGGCGGCTCTTCAAAAGAGCCTTGGCCGCTCCCTCCATGGAATAGACTGACGCGGTCATGGGCGATCCTCCGCCATGCGATCTTGCGTCAACTCGGATCGTCATGCCGGCTTTTCCGCTTCTTAAAGTCAGCTGCTCTTTTTGCTTTTCGGCTGTGTCGCTGCTCGAACTCTTCGTGGGCTATCCGGTGGCTAATCAGGCGGGCTAGACGTAGGGCCGCATCTTCGAACCGAGCGCTAACCGTCGGGCCTGGTGCTTCAGGTGCGGCGGAAGCGAGCGGATAAACCGATGCCCTTTCGTTCTTTGCCGCCATCTCCATGCCTCTAGCCACATCGGGTTTTCGACATGGAAACCGAGGCGTGTGAGGCGGGAAAGGGCGATCCAATGTGCTTGGGGGATTTGGGTAGCTATGGCGTAGAAATCGGACGGGATGCAAATATATTGGGACGATCGCCACATTCGTGATCGCGGCTCCGAAACGTCCAGACTACGAATCTTGGGGCAGAGGTTCGAACCCTTTCTGGCGCGCCATTCAGAATAAAATTGCGAACTCTTATGTGATTGAAATCACGATATAAACCGTACCGCACTGCGCCGGAGCTAGAATGTCCGCATGGAGTGCAGTCGCCTTGCCAACCGAGTGTTTAGCTCAATAACCGCGCGCCGGGTGTGGTATGTTTTCTCGCCGATGGGATGCCGCAGTTGGGCCGTCAAACGGGTACAGAGGAAACGCCGCGTCTTGCCGCTTAAGTTCAACGGTTCATGCTGCCGGATCGGGGAGGGGATTTTAGCTGCGGCTGTATCTGAGTTGATTGTCCAGCGCTCGCAAAGAGGGGTCGCGGTGCACGACGCGAAACCAGCCGTCGGTTGAATCTCCGACCGGCTCGATCATTGCTTGCCCCATTATGCGGCGGCAACGTCCACCGAAGTAGAGTTCGACCCGGAGCAGGCCGGTATCTGCTGCCATTTGTGCAAGTAGTGCGATCTGGCTGGTGCGTGCGGTGAGTCCCTCGCCGTTTTCGTCAATCTCCAGGATCTCGAGCATGCCGTGATCGAATGGGCCGTGAATGACGAGATGTGTTCCCGCGGGCATTTGCGGACGCTGTGGAGGAGGACCTCCCATTTCGCCGGCATGTATGTGCGTGGTAACGGATCTGAGATCTGGCTGTTCTCTTAAAAATTCACGTGTGCCGCGGAAGTTATCGGCTGCTGCATAGAGGTAGCGGGCACTTTGCGCGATCTGCTGGTGATTGAGATAGAGGGTCGTATCGCTGTCGATGTCGATTGGGTCGCCGGACCTCAGTCCCGCTCGATGTTGGAGGATTCGTTCCATCCGGTCGTCCGCGAGGCTCGCTGAGTCGGCCAGTTCGTAGCGCTTCCCGATTGTCGGGCAGTGCAACGCGATCGAGAACTCCGGCGAAATCGGCAAGAAAACCAGAATGCCCTGGGAGTTGAGTCCCCGATCTCCATAAGGAAACGCGTTTGCGGTTGTAACGGGATGGTCCGAAATCACGAATGGGTCTGTGTCGCTTGTTCTGTATAAAGCTGGATAGAGGCGGAGCAGTGCGGCCAGGTGTTCGTCTCGGTTGAGGAATGTCTTGACTGAACTCAGTCGTGTCGCTGCATCGCTCGGTATTGCCATAGCCGGATCTTCATCAGGATCGTAACCGAATTGGCGCACCGCTTCGCGAAGGCGTGAGGCAATATAGACGGGGGTGGTTCTGCTGAAATGAGTACGAAGCATTTGCGTGGCAAAGAATCGGCCAAGGCGAGGCGATCATCGACCGCGAACCAGGCCAGCGATCGATGTGACAGAATATTCCCGACAAGACGGGCCGATCGGGAATCGACGTCGCGGAATAGATCCTCAAAGTTCCATTTGCTTTCGCCGAGACTGACCGTGTTGAAGTCGTTTTCGGAACCGGCGTTCAAGATCGAGGTGCGGAACGAACGATCGGTCTGTTTGTCGAAAACGAAAATAAAACGTTCGTCCGTATCGCCTGCGAAATGACGCAGCTGCGCCTGCGGGACGAAGTGATGTTTTTTAGATGGTCGGTTCATCGCGTTGATATCGGCTATGAATGTTTCAAATCTCAGTCTCTGGCATGGAAAAGCCGCCGCACCTGGTGCGGCGGCTCCGCGTAAGACGAATTCTAAGCTGCGGCGATCGAATCCACCATCGCGTTCACGGTCGCGGCAAACAGCGCAGGCTTCGAAACCGAACCCTTGAGCTGGTCCGGCCAATCCGGATGCCTGTCTGCCCATGCCAAGAGTTCTGTCATATTCAGGCGCCGATAATTTGCCAGGTAACCAGACGAGATTTTAGCCGGAATGGACTCACGCACGAAAGGTGCGCTTGCCGGCTGAATGGTCGCGAACAATGTGTAGGCTTTTGCCAGCGTCTCGATTTCTCCCTGTTCCGCCAGGTTGGTGAGCAAGTCGAGCACTGGCCCCGACGGTGTATTGTAGGCGTCGGACCCGAAGCGAGAGATGGCGTCTGCCACGCGCCGCGAATCCCGAACTCCGATCGACGCGAGGGCATCGTGCAGCGCGCGGATTGCTCCGTCGCCACCGATTTTCGCCCAGTAGTCGGCCTTGCCGACCTTGTCGCCGGCGACCCGCGCGATCACAGCCGCGGCGTCAGGCGTGAGCACTCTGACCTCGCCGTCCCGGACATCCAGAACGCCGTTGTGGATCAACGCCTTGATTTCGACGTCGAATCGAGGGTGCCTGGCCTGATCACCGGACAGTGTCTCTGGAGTCCCATTAAACACAAAGGCGAGCGTGTCCGGCTCGAGGAGCGGGACGACGCGCGTGCCGCCGTTGGTGTTGACGAGGAGGCCGAGGACGAGCGTCTCGCGCAACCGCTGCCCGATTCCTGAGCCGGGACGCAGCAATGCCGTACGGCTCCGGTGCAAGGCAGTCGTGGCCATCAGGTAAGGAAAAACATCACGATACCAACGCGGCGGTGTATCGGCGGCCGATGTTGTTTCCGCCGGATCCTTGTCTAGCCAGGCGAGTGCGGGCGGACGGCAAGGATATGGCAGCGCTTCAAGCAAGCGCCTGCGAAAAGCGCTTGGCTCAATCGTCTGGTTGCTTTGCTTGAGGGTTGCTTCGAGATCATGCCAATCGCGGAAGCCGCCGGCACGGGCGACAACGCCTTGGCATTGATTCAACGGATAGATGAAACCGCTGTCCGCAAACAGCTGCTTCAATTCCTTGGCGCACTTCTTTGCGCCGTCGTGGGAAGAGTACACGCGAAGTCCTTCATCTCGGCCTTGTCGAGACGCGCTGCTCGTCCCTGGCGGCCGTAATGAGGATTCGGTCGCAGGTGTTAGAAATCCGTTGGACGACGGTCCTTCGCCATAGCAGCGGCCGCGCCGACGATGACGGCGCTTACGCTGAATATAAGGTGGCGTTTTTAAATTGCAAATGGGGAAAGGTTGCTCCAAGGGGGCGGCATCCAGAAGGGCCGTTACCGCTTATCGGCGCGATCGCTTGGTTGGGAGCAATTGAGCGCAGCGCTGCCCCGTTGTGTCGTCGACCGTGTATTCTTCGGGTGATTTGCCGCCCAACTCGCGCTGTTTGCTTCGTATCCAGAGCGCGGCGGTTTCGACGTCGAAATATCGGGTCTGCGCGAGGGCGAATAGTTTCGCGACCGCCTCGTCTTTCTTGTATCGGGCTTTTTCCTGTGCGGCGAGTTCCTGTCGCCTTCGGTTAAGCGCCCGGTTGGCCTCGTCATAGCTGGTCTCGCCAGCTGCAGCCGCGCCGATCGGTGTCTGTCCGCCAATATCCCGGTTGTGTATCGCGACCCAGGTCTGCCCTTCCTCACCGAGGAGTTCGATTGCGCGATCTCTGAGCCGTGTGACGCGCGCTTCCTTGTCGGCCTCCAGCTGCGCTTCTCTGGCGCGCGCACGTTCCTCTTCATCCAGGCGTTTGCGCTCCACTGCGCGCGACAGCTCTACCTCATAGGGAAGGCCGATCAGATCGAGACCTTCTCGAGGGGAGAACTGGATTTGCGTCGTAATGTTGGTGAGATCGGTACGGAATGCGTGCCACGTTGCGTCGTCGAACGAGGCGGCCTCGCTGGGGGAATAGGTTCGAGCGGGAGCTTTGGCGGTCCACCATTGGTCGAACACGAAAGATGCTGTTTCTTCCGCTGGAAGTTTTCCGAGCATCTGGCCGACGATCTTTTCGGCCTCGGCCAGCCGCGTTGCCGGGCGTTCCCGCAACTCGCGCGCCTGATCGACCCGCGCCAGCAGCACATGTGAGGGGCGCCAGGTGTCGGTGTGACCTGAATGGACAAAGCCCCTTTGTTCGAGGCGTTTCAGGAAGACTTCAACCGTCCTACCGGGAGAGTTGAAAGGAAAGTTGTCTTCGCCCACGGCTGTCGCGATCTCGTCCGGCACATCAGCAACGGCTTGGTCGAGCCATCCGTTTTTGCGGAGCGTTGCGAGTGCATTACGGGTTCGAAAAGGTGCAACTGCTGCAATAAGGGCTAGCAAAATCGCCGCCTGCCATTCAGCAAGGGGAACAGTAAAGCAGCCTGCGCCGTCAACCGGCAGGTTGATGAGATCACCGAGGCCTTCGCGTCGGGCCGCAACTTCGCAATCACCGTTGCCGGTCGCTTTGGATGGCGTACGATGGCGATACGCATCCCGGTATCGCCTGATTAGCTGGAGTCGTTCGTCCGCACGTTGCCGCGCTTTATCGGCGAGGCGTTCTCGCGCGTTGCTCTCGTGTGGATGATGCAGCCAAATGCGGGGCGCATCGTAGAGAATCTGATCGGCGATGTCGTTCAACAGGAAATCCCGATACTGGGACAGGTCGATTTCGATGGCGCCGACATCCATTGCCTTGATACGTGCAATCTTCTGATCGTCGCACGAGTGAGTCACTTTGAATTCAACGATCAAACGTCGGTCGCGCAGGAGGAGAACGACATCGGGAACGATCTTGCCGTCCCTGGCCTCGAGAAGTGCTTGGTCGAATGTCCACTTTCCCTCGTTGATCACGATTTCCCGATCGTCGCCCTGAGTGACAATCTTTTTTGGCAAAACGATCTCAAGTCGTTGATCCAGGATTTGCTTGGCAAACTTATGAAGCGCGGTCTCGCCGGCGGAGACACATGATCGTCCGTCCAGTTGCGCATGATGCGCAAAATGGTGCGTCTGCACATCGCCTTTTTTGGCAACCATCGCTCTGCCGCAGCCCGGGCAGATGCATTTGCATGCAAGACCTGAGGAGACGTCTTTGATGTCGACGAGCCGACCATCGGAAGCTTCGGCGACGAAAGCACCGCCTTGCTCCGTGCAGGCAAACAGCTGGCCCAAACGTATGGCGGACATTGTTCGATTATGCCTAGAACGGCAGGTCATCGTTGTCGTCGCTCACGCTCGCTGGCAGCGCTCCCGTCGGAAGTGGCAGGCTTGTGACGACATAGAGATTGAGAATGTCTTCGCGGTCCATGAAGAGAATTTGGGATCTCTTGGTCGCGTCGAGCTTGTTCCCGAGCCAGTTGCGCGCGGCCTTGGTGATTTCGCCGCCGGCCACGATGAATGCATGATCGACCAGGACGCGCTTGCCGATGTCGGGATCGAAAATCTCGTGTCCCAGCATCATCAAAGCCTGGTTATGGATCTCGGCGACATTGGCGCTGGAAGCCTTGGTTGTCCCCGAGGCGTCAAGTTTGCCTCTTTTGACCTGGATTCCGAAGTAGAGCACGTGCTGCGTTGGCAACGTGAACTTCATCCAGATGTCCTTGCCGTATTCGAGCTGCTTATCCTTGTGACCGGCTGCTGTGATCCGATGGAAACCGAGCTGCCGAAACAGCGGCAAGAGCACTTCTTCAATCAACTCGTCTTCTGATGCCTGTTCAAGGAAGGCGACAAGTTGATCTTTGCGCTTCAGTTCCGCGGCTGAGAACGGTCGGTGCGGGTTCGGCCCCGGCGCTGCAATGGTATTGGTCTTGAGGTGGCGCAGGTAGCACTGCTTGTCTTCGGCATAAAACGCTTCGAACCCTTCACGGGTTAGTGCGCTGTTCAGCATTTCAAGCGCCTTGGGACGCTCCGATGCCTCGTTATGGGCATCACCCTGATCCATAAGCGTGCGGACCACCCGGGCGAAAGTTTCCGGAGGGACATTCGCGGTAGGCTGAGGGTCGGACAGGATCTCCTTCAATGTCTCGGCGACCCAGTAATTCCTCGTTGTGCCATTATGCACATAGTCGGTATCGCAATCCTGAAAGAATTCAGTCAGATAGCTGCTGCTGCGATAGCGAAAGTAACTTGCCTCGCCTTCCTGGAAATTTCCGCAGATCATGTTGGAGATCTGCATCAATGTTCGTTGCTTGAATTCCATTTTGTATGGCTTTCGATCGGCGGTGCGTTCGGAGCGTCCTCACGTGGCCACCGTATCGTACCTCGTCCGACGCGCAGAACATCGACAAGGATTGTCTTACCCGGCAAGCTGCCCGAGAATAGACTCGGTTTAAAATCGACGACAGGCTTTTTGAAGGTGGCGATGTGCCGATAGTCCGGTGTCGTCAGCCATGTCTGGCCATCACCTTCGTCGGTAGCCGCATGGCGCTGTTTGCGCATTGCGTCGCGCTGACGACCAACGCGGTGAGACTGCCGTCGGAGCGTAGGCCCCGTGCACTGGCAACGACGAACAGGCTGGCGGAGGCGGTGTCGCTTGACATGGCCGCGCATTGGGCACCGTCCGTGCAGACCTATCTCGGTCGCGTCACCAAGACGCATATTCTTGCCGCCGTGCGGGAAGCTGTCAGCATCGAGGCCGTTGACCGGATCGCGGATATGAAGAAGCAGGACATGGCGGAAGCTGCCGAGCAGTTGTTGGTCGGAACTGGTTGGCTGCCGGCGCTGATGCGGGCACCGCGTGTCGCCCAAGCGCCTGCCGAACACCCGCAAGCGGATGCCGTCACGGAGACGAACTCTGACGCGTATTCCGTCGCTGCTGAGTAAACGGCATGACCGGGACCGCTTATCCGGTCCCGGTCTGTCATCGTGCGACAGGCGAAATTTCTGGCCGCGCGCCATCGGGCGCGCGGCCAATCTCACGATGCTCACGTCCTTGACGGGGCGCACTCCAGAAAGTGAAACACTTTTCAAGCTGAAGCCAGCGGGGAAGGGCGCATTATGGTCGGCGCCAGTGAACCCGCCCGAAGGACGGGACGTCGCCGCGGATCATGCCGTGGCGCGACTTGCGATATCGGTTCCGACTGATCGACGACCTCATTTTTCACCAGCGAGGTCAGATCGTGACGGGCGTATCGATCGTTCCTGACATCGAGAGTGCGAGCGGGACTCCATGGGTCTCGGGTTGAGGGCACACCAAACCGGCCCGCAGCGCTGCGAAATCACGCGCCATCGTTCGCCGGGTCACGCCTTCGCTGTCCTTGATGCGCGAGCGCAAGCCTTTGCGCGACCGGTGATGCCAGGTCCTTGTGCGGTGGTGATGGCAACAGCCATGGTGGTCTCCATCAGTCCGTTTATGGGCGCGTCCCACGCAACCTCGAATGGACGGATCAGGCCCGAGGGGCGGCTTCGCCTCGATCGCCTTCCCGCAACGGCTACGTCTGCTTTTTTCCCCTGCCGCGAAGTGGCGGCATTCCTCGCGAGGCAAAAAAACCGTCTGCCGCCGTCCTGCGCTGCGCTGTGGGCCTGACGGCTGCGGGCCGATCGCTCCCCGGGCCAAGGACCGCCATCGAGGCTGCGATGGTCGCGGCCCGACAACAGAACGGAGACCACCATGGCTACCATCGGAACCTTCACTGCGTCGAACAACGGCTTCACCGGCTCGGTCAAGACACTGACGCTCAACGTCAAGGCGACATTCGTCGCGACCGAGAAGGAGAACGACAAGGCACCGGACTATCGTATCGTGACTGGCGCCACCGAGTTCGGCGCGGCCTGGAAGAAGACCGCACGGGAGACCGATCGCGAATACCTCTCGGTCAAGCTCGACGATCCGAGCTTCCCGGCACCGATCTACGCCTCGCTGGTGAAAGGCGAGGGGGACGACAGCTTCACGCTAATCTGGTCCCGCCGCAACGGCGACTGATCCAACCGGATCGACGCGCCCCGCCTCTTCGGAGGCGGGGCTTTTTTTGCGCTTAGGCCACCGTCGCGCAGAAGGAAGGGGAAGACCTTCGGTCTCCTCGTTCGCATAATAATCGCTAAGTCCGTATGTCCTTTGGGTGCCCGGTGACGACCGGCGCTCGATCCCTCACAATCGAGATGCCGCACCGCATGGGTGCGTGGTGTCTCGACACGCGGAGGGATCATGCAGAAGACGCTTTATGTTGGCCTCGACGTTCACAAGGTGAACATTTCCGTCACCACAGCCCAGGAGGGACGGGACGGTGAAGTCCGTTTCATCGGCGCTATCCCCAACACGCCGACGGATGTTGCCAAACTCGCCAAGCGACTGGCCAATGAGGACCGTCGCTTGGAGTTCTGTTACGAGGCCGGCGGATGCGGTTATGGCATCTACCGACAACTTGTTGATCTTGGCCACGGCTGCACGGTGGCGGCACCGACACTGATTGCTCGCAAACCGGGCGATCGGATCAAGACGGATCGGAGGGATTCCCAGAAGCTCGCCCTGCAGCATCGCTTCGGCGACCTGACGGCGGTCTGGGTTCCTGATCCGGTACACGAGGCGATCCGCGATCTCGTCCGCGCTCGCATGGATGCCGTCATGCAGCTGATGCGTGCTCGCCAGCAGTGTCTCGCCTTCCTGCTCCGTCGTGGCCGGAGCTACGGCCCAGGTAAAAAGAACTGGACTCTGCGTCACCGGCGCTGGCTCGCGACGCAAGCATTCGAGCAAACCACCCACCAGATTGTCTTCCAGGATTATGTTGAAGCGGTGTGGGCCGCCCAGGATCGGCGCGATCAGCTCGAAGCGCGGATATCGGCGATGTTGTCAGACTGGTCGATGGCGCCGTTGGTTGAGGCACTGCGGACCGTCCGCGGTATCGACCTCATCTCTTCCGTGATCTTCGTTGCGGCGGTAGGCGACCTCGGCCGCTTCGAGTCTCCTCGCCAGCTCATGGCCTATCTCGGCCTGGTGCCGTCCGAGCAATCGAGCGGCAGTCGCATCCGGCGCGGCGGGATCACTCGGGCTGGCAATAGCGAGGCGCGCCGCATGCTGGTGGAAGCAGCCTGGAGTTATCGCTATCAGCCGCGCGTCTCGTCGGGCAAGACCGACATTGTGGGGCGTCAACCAAAGCCAGTGCGGGACATTGCATGGAAGGCGCAGGTTCGTCTCTGCAGCCGCTATCGCAAGCTCGCCGCCGCAGGCAAGAAGCCCACGGTAGTGATCACGGCGATCGCCCGCGAACTCAGCGGCTTTGTTTGGGCGATCGGTCACGCCGTGAGGTCTGGGGTGCCGTAGGCGTAAATCCGCCGACCTGTTCGGCCGGGGGCGGAGCGCAAGGTCAGGCAATCCTCGAGAGCCCAGTGGGCCGGTTCAATCCGATGCCCGTGCTAAGTCAGAGGCAGGCCGCGACGAAAAGCGTTCATGCGGTATCCAACCCGCGAATGGAAGATTGATCGACCGTCGCCATCGGCGCTTCGCCCCCGATCCAACAGGAAAAGAAGACTTCTCTGTCGCCGTGCCTTCGGCACGGCGAGGGTTCTCGCACGTCTTTTTACTTGCAAAAGGACATGGAAGGGCTCCGCCCTCGCGCGCGCAAGGGTAAAGCACCGTTCCGGTGCCGGCCGGAGCGGTTTCCCCGGTCTTCCGCGCCGTCGCTGCATTTTCATGACGACATGAATGCGAGGCGCGTGCAGACGCGCGCGTAGCCGGCGCTCCGACCGGATGCCGTAGCAGTAGCCGACCAGCAGCATCCGGACGAGCAGCTCGGGATCAATCGATGGCCGTCCGGTCGAACTGTAGAATGGTGCCAGCTCGCTCCGAATGATTGACAGCTCGACGAACCGGTCGATGTTCCTCAGCAGATGAGAGGCTGGAACGTGTCGCTACAGCGAGAACTCGTAGAACAGAGCCGCCTGATCAGTCTCCTGTGAACCCATCATCGATTCAGCCTCCGCCGATACCGAGATTGAATCAGCGATGGCGCCACGCTTCAACGCGGGAGTTTTTCAACAAAATCGGCGCAATGCGGTCTTTGCGCCGTGTCATTGGGGGCATCTTGTTGTGCTGACGCGGTTGTTTTCAGGTCTCATTTGGTAGCAAGGCCGAGCCTGAGCATATGCAGCTTTAATGCTGTTTGCACCTCGAAGGATCTGCCGGCTGTACGCCAGTTTCCGAGCAGTCGCTCGACGCTATCAAGTCGCTGCCGAAGAGTATTCTCGTGAATCCCGAGTGTTCTGGCGGCCATGCCGGTATTATAGCCGCTGTCTAAGTAGCAAGACATGGTCTCTGTCAGATTTGTGTTTCGCTTCCTGTCTTGCTCCAGCAAAGCGCCGATTGTGTGCCTGATATACGCATCGAGTTCTTCGCGGGATCGCTCGGCAAACATGACGGCATAAACGGTCAATTCGTCTTGCGTGCATATCGCGCCCTGTCGTGCGAGGACTCTCACCAGGTCCAGGCAGCGGCCGGCTTTGGCGAATGTATCCCGGAACTCCGTGGATGGCATGAACTCAGCCGATTGCAGGATATTGATGCGCGAGCCTGTCCGCTGTTCAACGGCCTTCTGAGCCGCCGTTGCCACGAGCGGTGCATCTGCAGGCGGGCAAAGCAGCAAAAGTCGCGCTTCCAATTCGCCGCCAATGAATCTGCGGGTTGGACATGCTCCCTTAATAACCCGCAGGACGTGGCTCGCCATCCTGTCAGCGATATCGACAAGCAGCATGATTACAGGTTGGCGGGGATCCATGCCCCACTGTTCCATTTGGCGGGTCAAGGCGACAGACGCTTCCGGGTTGCGGTTGCGCAATCCGATGAAGAGTTCAGCGGCGTCTTGCTCGAGTCCCTTGGCGGCGCGATCCAGCGACAACAGGACGATGCCGCAAACGATCGCCCCTCTCTCAAGAGTGCGAATCTCATGATCGCTGAGCGGAGCCTGGCGCCAGACGACCAACGCACCAAGGATTTGGGTTGCGCTGATGATTGTCATCGCGATGCTCGGTGGAATGCCTTGGAAGGTGACGGACACCGACCGGCCGATCGACTGGCTCTCACCCAGAGCGCGAAGCAGTTGGCTTCGATTGCGGGCCTGGCCCAGCTTGGCGCCAACGTTATTGCCGGCAGGATCGACGGCCAGACATGCCGTCTCGTATTGGTGGTCCAGGACAACTACGCCCGCGTGAAGGATCGCTGCAAGCATTTGCGCCACGTCGTCCAGGCCGCCGCCCCTTGCAACGAGCGCGATGAGTTGTTCGTGGACAGCAATCGCTTCCTGAGTTTCTGCGGTCTTGATTTCCAGTGCTTCGAGAGCGGTGCGGGTCTCCTCAAACAGCCGGGCATTCTCCAGCGCCAGCGCAGCGTGTGTCCCCAGCGACACGAGCAGTGCGACCTCCTCGGGCGCGAAGGCGCGTGCGTGGCGGTCGGCGATATAGAGAATGCCGAGCACTTGTCCGTCCAGCAGCAGGGGAACGGCAGCCATCGATACGATTCCCTCTCCTTCAAGGGCCGTATCCACCGTTGTGGCGTGAATAAAGCGAGGGTCGTCCCGATAGTTTGCTGTGACGAAGGGACGCTTGCTTTCGATGATCGGATGGCAGCTACCAAGGTCGCGAGGAACCCTGATGTCGGCGAAGCGTCTCGATACCGCGCCCTCGATGGCGCGAACGAAGAAATCCCGCCGTTCGGGATCATATGCCGACAGATAGCAGATTGCGCTGCCCACGAGGCTGCGGGCGCGGCGGACGATGGCGCCAAGGACCTCGCTTGTATTGCGCAGCCGGTTCAGGTCGAGAGTCGTCTCCTGAAGTGCGAGCAGCTCCTTCTCGCGCCGGCGATAATAGTCTGAGGGCGTGAGGTCGGTTGACGCTTGTGGCTCGGCGGCATCCGCCGAAGAGGGAGGCCCGTTTCGTTTGCGGGATACCTGCCGCGCAGACGGCGACGCACGTGCCGTTGTGGCTGAGAGACTCTCGCTTTTCCGTTTTCGCGCCAATGCCGGTCTCTCGGGTGTTTGCGGCGTGCAACTTGGCCGTCATCTATGTCGATACCAACATAAAAAGTCTCAATCAATGGACTTTTGAACGTTGAGGGAGGCCGGCCGGCCATCTACGGCTTGCACCAACCTGTCGGCGATTGATCGTCGACGACAAACCGACAATGCCGGGAGGAAACAGGATTGAGCACTCACAGGAGATCTGCGTCGGCCGCGGTCGTCGGCATTGGCGAAGTGCCATCCGGGCGTTTTTCCGATCGGAGTGAAATCGAAGCGGCAGTCATTGCGGCGCGCGAAGCCATTCTCGATGCCGGCCTGTCGCCGCGCGATATCGACGTGGTGATGCCGACGGGTGCTCTGGCGTCCCGGCATTTCAACGTCGACCTCGTGTTCTCGCGGCTCTGCGAGGAGCTCGGCATGCTCCGCAGCGCCAAGATGAACGTTCAGGTGATGGCCGGCGGCGGCAGCAGTTCCAGCATGCTCGCGGTCGCCGAAGCTCTGGTTTCGACCGGTGCGGCCCGTACCGTGTTGTGCCTCCACTCCGATAAGGTTGGTTCACTGCCGCGTCAGGCGGGCATCGATCTCTTCGCCACCACCGGCGTTTCCGAAGAGTGGGAAGCGCCTTACGGCCACAACATGAATGCGGTCGGCGCATTGGTGTCGCAGCGCTATATGTACGAGACGGGCACCACCGAGGAAGAACTCGCAGCGGTCTGCGTGTCGCTGCGGAAGTGGGCGGCGTTGAATCCCCACGCCATGTTCCGGCAACCGCTCACGGTGGAAGAGGTGCTGGCATCGAAGATGATTGCCGACCCGCTGCGAGCCAAGCATTGCAACGTGCTGGCGGATGGTGCGAGCGCCTATATCGTCGCATCGGCGCAGGATGCGCAGAAGATGACGAAAACGCCGGTCTTCGTGCGCGGGCATTCGTCGCTGGTGACACACTATACGCTCTCGCAGGATACGGATCTGGCGAAGCTGGGGTTTCCGGAAGCGGCGCATGCTGCCTATGCAGAGGCGGGCCTTCGCCCGCAGGATATCCAGCTCGCCCAGATCTACGATTCCTATCCGGTCTTTGCCCTCATCGCGATGGATGCGCTCGGCGTGTGCGGCGGCGAGCGGGCCGGCGCGTTCGTTGCGGCTGGGCATACGTCCCCCGGTGGGCGTATGCCGATGACGACGAATGGCGGGATGCTCTCCCAGGGACACACCGGGGCAGGCGGCGGCATTGCAGTTCTCGTCGAAGCCTTTCGTCAGCTCATGGGCAAGGCTGGAGAGCGCCAGGTCGCGAATGCCGTCAACGCCGTTGAAACGGCCTCCGGCGGCACCTGGATGGACTCGCACGTCACTATTCTTTCCAAGGAGCCCGGCTGATGTCGTTCGCCCACGCACTTCCCGTCCCAACTCCGTGGAGCGCTCCCTATTGGGAGGCGTCGCGAAAGAAGCGCTTCGTTCTGCAGTGCTGCAATGCCTGCGACCGGCTCATCATGTATCCAAAGCGGTTCTGCCCGTTCTGCCTGAGCGAGGATCTCGGCTGGCGGGATTCCGCGGGAACGGGCGAGATCTATTCCATCACCGTACAGCGTGCCGGCGCACCGACAGGCTTCAGCGAACACCTGCCCTATGTGCTGATCATCGTGCGACTGGACGAGGGCGTACAGCTCATGAGCCGGCTGATCGGGCCCGACGCGGAGACCGCGCGTTGCGGCGATCGGGTCAAGGTCGATTTTCAGGATGTCGCCGGAGCCGATGTGACGCTGCCTGTATTTCGCCTGGACGGCGCGAAGACGCCCGCCAATGGGAGCCGATCAACATGAGCAAATCTCCGCGGGTCGCGGTCATTACAGGGGTCGCAGGAGGGATCGGCGCTGCCGCTGCCGCGCTCCTGCACGCACGGGGCTGGTCGGTTCACGGCATCGATCGTCGGCCGAGCACGATTCCCGGCGTGACGAGTCACGCGTGCGACGTCACTGATCCCGAAGCGATGATGGCCGTCGCGGAACGTATCGGTCCGATCGACGCACTGGTTCCCGCTGCCGGAATCAATCTGCGTCCGGACGACGGTCCGGCTGAAAAACTCGTACTCGATGCCTGGCATCGGACGATCTCCGTCAATCTCACCGGGACGATGCTGGCTGTGCGGGCTTTCCGGCCACGTCTCCGCGCGGACGGTGCGATTGTTCTTGTCAGCAGCGTCGCAGCCATCCGCGCGATGCCGCACGCGGATGCCTACACGGCAAGCAAGGGCGCGATCTCCGCTCTCACAAGAACCTGGGCCGTTGACTACAGTCGTGATGGAATCCGTGTGAACTGCGTTGCACCCGGTCCGACGGACACGGACATGATGAAGGGGATGCGCGAAGAATATGTCCCGGACCGACAGGTACAACTGCCGCAGCAGCGCATGGCGACGGCCGACGAAGTCGCGCAAGTCATTGCCTTCCTGGCCTCGCCTGAGGCTTCCTACGTTTCGGGGGTGATCGTTCCCGTCGATGGAGGGGCAACCGCCCATAGCGCAGGAATTCCGTTTCCGAAGCGCCGGGCGCTGGCAGGCTGAGCGAGACTGGCTGTTATGGACATCTCTTTTTTCATCCGTCAGTGCTTTGGAGACGCTGCGAGGTTCTCGCCGCAAAATGCGGCCATCGCCTTCGATGACGGAGATTTTCTGAGCTATGAGAATCTGGCAAAGCGTGCCAATCGCTATGCCAATGCCCTGCATGAGCTTGACGTCCAACCGGGCGACCGGGTTGGAATTCTGCTCTACAACTGCACGGAATACTGGATCGCTTACTTCGCGATCACGCGCATCGGCGCCATTGCAGTTCGTTTGAATTTTCGCCTCGCGGCGGAAGAGTTGGAATACGCCATCGACGATTCCGGTGCGACAGTTTTGCTCGCGAATACGGACATCCTGCATCGGATCGCGCATTGCTGCGCAGCTCTGCCGGTCCGCAACTTTATAGCGTTTGGTGACGAAGTGCCGAGCCCGGACTGGGCGATGCCCTGGTCCTATCTTGAATCCGGTATGGATCGCGAACTTCCGCTTCCGCTTCCGTGTCCCGAAACACCTGCCATGCTCATGTATACGTCCGGGACGACGGGGCGTCCGAAGGGAGCGCTGTGGTCCCACGGGACCACGACCTGGTGGACGGCCATGCAGGTCATGGAGTGGGGCTTGACGCCCCGCACGGTGACGATGGTCACCGGGCCGATGTATCACATCGGTGCCCTGGAGAATTACGCCCTGCCGACACTGGCAGTTGGTGGGCGTGTTGTCGTGTTGCGGAGCCGGAATTTCGACATTCGGCAGACGTTGCAGATTGCCAGCAGGCAGCAGGTCACCGACATTCTGTTGTTTCCGTCCATGATCTACCAGATGTTGCAGGCGACTGAGATCGACAACATCGATCTCAGTCGCATCCGGCGCGTCTTCAGCGGTGGCGATCCGCTGCTGCCTTCCGCGATCGAGCAAATGCGCGAACGCTTCGGCTGGATGGATATCGTGCAGGTCTACGGTCTCACGGAGGGGACGCCGATTGTCGCCTGTAGCGGGCCGGGACAAGGCTACGACGCGCCGAGCACCGTTGGCCGTGCTTTCCCGTTCGCCGAGCTGTCGATCCGCGACGATGACGGCGTGCCGGTGCCGGCCGGGCAGGCTGGAGAAATCTGGACTAGTTCACCTGCGAATGCGCTGGGCTACTGGCGCAAGCCGGAAGCGACCGCAACGACATTTGTCCATGGGTGGTGCAGGACAGGCGATCTCGGATCAATCGAGAACGGGGCGTTGCGCATTGTCGGTCGCAAGAAGGACATGATCCGCAGCGGCGGCGAGAATATCAATCCGAGTGAGATCGAGAACCTCCTCCTCAAGCATCCCAAGATCGTCGAAGCTGCGGTTGTTGGCATTCCCGATGCCCGATTCACCGAAGTGGTATGTGCGGTCGTCGTACTGGCGCAAGGCCACTGCCTGAGTGAGCAGGACGTCATCGATCATTGTGTGGCTGGGCTCGCAAAATACAAGAAGCCGCGCAAGGTCGTGTTCGTCGACGAGCTTCCTCGGACAGCGTCCCAGAAAATCATCAAGCACGAGTTACGGCGGCGCTTCTCGAGTGAAGCAAGTCCATCTGCTTGAGCTTGATCTGACGTTCTACCAAGGCAGGGAAACTGCCCATCGCATACTGAAAAACAGGGGAAACGCGTTATGACCAACATCACACGACGGACGTTTGCAATCGGTTCTCTTTATGCGGCAGGCGCCATGACGTTGCCGTCTTCGGTTCTCGCCCAGGCTGGTGGCAAGCGGGTGAAGGTCGGCGTGCTGACGGATATGTCCGGCTTCGCCTCCGATGCGAACGGCAAGGGCTCCGTCACGGCCGCTCAGCTCGCTGCCGAGGAATTCGCGTCCCAGCTTCCCGGCTGGACCATAGAGGTCGTCTTTGCCGATCATCAGAACAAGCCGGATATCGGAGCCAGCATCGCGCGGCGGTGGATCGAGAATGAAGGTGTCAACGCCATCTTCGACGTTCCCGTGTCGTCGGTCGCGCTGGCCGTCAGCGAGGTCACGCGCAACTCCAATGCCTTGTTCATCGGTTCGGGTCCGGGTTCGACCGAACTGACGGGAGCGAAATGCTCGCCGCATACCATTCACTGGACGTATGACACCTGGTCGCTGGCCCGAGGCACCGCGAAAGCAGTCACGGAAGCAGGCAACAAGCGCTGGTTTTTTCTGACGGCGGACTATGCTTTCGGTCACGCATTGGAGCGGGATGCGTCGGAGCTCGTAAAGGCCAGCGGCGGAACGGTGGTTGGCGCTGTGCGGCATCCCATCAACACGTCGGATTTCTCGTCGTTCCTGCTGCAGGCACAGGCAAGCAATTCCGAAGTCATTGCGCTGGCCAATGCGGTCGGCGACACCATCAACAGCATCAAGCAGGCCTCGGAGTTCAACATCACCGCCGGCAAGCAGAAGCTCGTTGCTCTCCTGCTGCAATTGACCGATGTGCATTCGCTCGGACTCAAAACGGCGCAAGGTCTGTACCTGACTCAGCCGTTCTATTGGGACATGAACGCAGGAACGCGCGCCTTCTCGGATCGTTTCATGGCCAAGGATGGCCGCCGGCCGACCGATGTGCAGGCCGGGGTCTATTCGTCGCTGATCCACTATCTGAAAGCCGTCAGAAAGACTGACTCGTCGAATGCCGATGCCGTCGTTGCTGCCATGAAGGACATGCCGACGGACGATCCGCTTTTCGGCCGCGGCGCGATTCGCAAGGACGGTCGTGTCATTCACGATATGTATGTCATGCAGGTCAAAACCCCGGCGGAATCAAAGGGGCCGTGGGATTACTTTAAGCTTGTGAGCACGATCCCAGCGGCCGATGCATTCCGGCCGGAAGACCAGGGCGGCTGCCCTCTCGTTAAAGCCTGAAGCGGGCAGCAAAAGACAGAAAGTTCACTGCTTTCTGCTGAGATCTCTCCCAAACTGTAGCGCGAGGCCGAGAGCAATCGGCCCGCTCTTGACTAGCGCTGCACTGCCTTTCTCAAGGCGCGCTCAAGAAGTGGTCCGTGACATTGAGCATTTGACGAAAACCATGAGACCCACTCACTCGTGAGGAAGCAAGCGAGGTATCCAGCGCCAAACGGCTGCTTACCAGCTGCGTCGATCTCAGCCGAGAGTTCATTAGCTGGGACGGTGCCAAACGAAACCGCAGCTGCCTGCTGTTCCATACCGGCGCCAGTGAACCCGCCCGAAGGACGGCACGCCGCCGCTGATTATGCCTAGACGCGACTGCGATATTGGCTGTCGTTGATCGACGGCCTCGCCTTTCACCAACGAGGCGTAGATCGTGACGGGTGTATCGCTCGTTCCTGACATCGAAATTGCAAGCGGGACTCCAAGGGTCTCGGGTTGAGGGCACACCAAACCGGCCCGCAGCGCTGCGAAATCACGCGCCATCGTTCGCCGGGTCACGCCTTCGCTGTCCTTGATGCGCGGGGGCGCGTCTTTGTGCGATTGGTGATGCCATGTCCTTGTGCGGCGGCGATGGCAGCGCTCATGGTTGTCTCCATCAGTCCGTTTATGGGCGCGTCACACGCAACCTCGAATGGACGGATCAAGCCCGAGGGCCGGCTGCGCCTCGATCGCTTTCCCGCAACGGCTACGTCTGCTTTTTTCCCCTGCCGCGAAGTGGCGGCATTCCTCGCGAGGCAAAAAAGCCGTCTGCCGCCGTCCTCCGCTGTGCTGCGGGCCTGACGGCTGCGGGCCGATCGCTCCCCGGGCCAAGGACCGCCATCGAGGCTGCGATGGTCGCGGCCCGACAACAGAACGGAGACCACCATGGCTACCATCGGAACCTTCACTGCGTCGAATAACGGCTTCACCGGCTCGGTCAAAACACTGACGCTCAACGTCAAGGCGACATTCGTCGCGACCGAAAAGGAAAACGACAAGGCGCCCGACTATCGCATCCTGACAGGCGCCACCGAGTTCGGCGCTGCCTGGAAGAAGACCGCACGGGAGACCGATCGCGAATATCTCTCGGTCAAGCTCGACGATCCGAGCTTTCCGGCACCGATTTACGCCTCGCTGGTGAAGGGGGAGGCCGATGACAGCTTCACGCTAATCTGGTCCCGCCGCAACGGCGACTGATCCAACCGGATCGACGCGCCCCGCCTCTTCGGAGGCGGGGCTTTTTTTGCGCTTAGGCCACCGTCGCGCAGAAGGAAGGGCCGAGACCTTCGGCTTTCTTGTCGTTGGATGATGGCTAAGGGCTCCGCCCTCGCGCGCGCAAGGGTAAAGCACCGTTCCGGCGCCGGCCGGAGTGGTTTCCCCGGTCTTCCGCGCCATCGCAGCATTTTCATGACGACATGATGAGCGCCAGGCGCGTGCAGACGCGCGCGTCGCGCGCCCCTGTGGGCGGGCGATCCCCCTCCACTCCGGCCGCCCTTGCCCTTGCTACCCCGGTCTCGCCGACGGGCAGGGTTGCAGCGCAGCGCTGCGCTTCAACCCAGACCTAAAGGAGAATGAGCGATGACCATGATAACCCTGACCCAGAACGAGCAGCCTGTTTCCGACCGCTTTCGCGTGGATGTATCGCGCGGCCAGCGGATTGGCCGTGTGTCGTCGGAGTGGTTTTCCCGTCCCGATGATGAGCGCTTTCTCAGCCTCACCGATCTTCATGACGCGGTGCGCCGCCGTGCCGAGTTCGCACAGGCCCGCACCGTGGAAAGCCGCGCCGTCAGGGTGGAGGCGAGCCGCGACAATGCCGAGCGGCTAGCATTGATCGTGCCGGGGCGAGACGAGCCGGTTGCGCCGACGCATTGGAGCTTTGGGCAGCTCTGTACACTCGTCGGTGCACCGTCATCCTATATGCGGCAGCTTCCTGCACCGCTGGCCGCGATCAATCTGCAACATGGCTTGCTGTCGCATCGCGCCGAACTGGTGAAAACATTGGAAGCCGACGACGGTCGTGTCGAGCTTCGTGCCGTCACGGGCCCAGATTATGGCCGCATCTGGGATCACGAGTTGGTCGCCGCCGTCATGAAGATCGCGGGCAATGGGACCGGAGATACACGGTGGAAGGTGCCGGGCGTGCTCGACTGGAATACGATGACGCATAACCCATTTGTGGACATCACTAACGAAGCGACGACGCTCTACGCCAGTGACCGCGACGTGTTCCTGTTCCTGGTGGATGACACCCATCCCATCGAGGCGGGACACTTACCGGATGGATCGCCAGACTTGTATTTCCGGGGCTTCTATTGCTGGAACAGTGAAGTCGGGTCTAAGACGCTGGGCATCGCATCGTTCTATCTCCGCGCCGTCTGCATGAATCGCAATCTCTGGGGTGTCGAGAACTTCGAGCAAATCACCATCCGGCATTCCAAGTTTGCTGCACAGCGTTTCGCGCACGAAGCGGCACCGGCTCTGACGAGTTTCGCCGATTCGTCGCCTGCGCCATTCATCGCCGGTATCAAGGCCGCGCGGGAGCAGATCGTAGCCCGCAGTGCACCAGTTCCTCTTCGTCGAGCGCTATCTACTACAACGGGACCTTTAACGTGCCTAACGAAGACGGTCGGCTGCAAACTTATATGACGGCCGAGGTCCAGATCGTTCTCGGAAATGCGAAGAATGCCCTGACGATTCCAGCCGCCGCGCTGGGCACAGCAGAGGCTGCCGGCCGCTACACAGTGCGCATCGTGGCTACAGATGGTACAACGTCCGAGCGAAAGATCAAGGTAGGCCTCAACAACAAGGTCACGGCGGAAGTTAAGGCCGGCCTAGAGGAAGGCGAGCGGGTCGTCACCGGAGAGGCCTTGACACAGACGTCAACGATGAATTCGCGAAGCCCGGGCGGTCCCCCGCCGATGGGATTCTAGCGTCATGGTGCAGCCGCTCATCGCTCTCTCCGGCATCAGGCGCGAATATCCCTCGGGCGACGCAACCATAGCCGGTCTGAAGGATATCAATCTCGCCATCGAAGCCGGCGAGATGGTGGCGATCGTCGGCGCATCGGGTTCCGGCAAATCGACGCTGATGAATATCCTCGGCTGTCTCGACCAACCGACATCGGGAAGCTACCGTTTCTCCGGGCGGGAAACTGCATCCCTCAACGCTGACGAACTGGCGGCGCTGAGACGAGAGCACTTCGGGTTCATCTTCCAGCGCTATCATCTGCTCAATGAACTGACTGCTCTCGGTAATGTCGAGATGCCGGCGATTTACGCCAACCGCAATCGAAATGAACGCGGCGCGCGGGCCGCCGCCTTGCTGAGCCGCCTCGGTATGGCCGACCGCACGCACCACCGGCCCGGCCAATTGTCCGGAGGTCAGCAGCAGCGCGTCTCCATTGCCCGCGCCCTGATGAATAACGCCAATGTCATCCTTGCCGACGAGCCTACCGGCGCGCTCGACAAGTATAGTGGCGAGGACGTGCTGCGCATCCTCGACGAACTGCACGCGGAGGGGCGGACCGTCGTCATCGTCACGCATGACATGTCCGTTGCAAGCCGTGCCAGCCGCATCATCGAAATCAGCGATGGCGAGATCGTATCCGATAGCACGAATGACAGGGCCTCCACGCGGCCCGCCGTATCCGATGGCAGAGAACCTGCTCAATCCGGCAGGTCGTCGCTTGCGGCCTGGCTCGACCGCTTCCGCGAAGCCTTTCGCATGGCCCTACTGGCGATGCAGGCGCACAAGCTGCGTACCTTTCTCACCATGCTAGGTATCATCATCGGCATCGCGTCGGTTGTCAGCGTCGTTGCGCTCGGCCAAGGCTCGCAACAGCGGGTATTGGCGGACATCTCCGGCCTCGGCACTAATACGCTGGAGATTTTTGCAGGCAAGGATTTTGGCGACACCCGGTCCAGCAAGATTACCACGCTGGTCGTGTCCGATGCGACCGAACTGGCGAAGCAGCCTTATATTGCGGCGGTGACGCCAACCGTCTCGACTTCCAGCACCATCCGCTTCGGCGCCAAGGAGGCGAGCGCGCTCACCAACGGAGTCGGCGACCGGTATTTCTCCGCGGCCGGCATGAAACTCTCCGAAGGCCGCTTCTTCGATGCCACCAGCGTGCGCAAAGTGGCACAGGAGGTGGTGATCGATGCGAACACCAGGACCGCGCTGTTCGCCGACGGAACCAGTCCTGTCGGACAGGTGATCCTGGCGGGAAAGGTTCCGCTTCGCATTATCGGGGTCGTGCAGGCGCGCCAAGGCGGCTTCGGCTCGAACCAGAATCCATCGCTCTATCTTCCCTACACGACCGTGCAAGCGCGCTTTGTCGGAAGCCATTCCTTACGCAGCATTACCGTGCGCATCAATGACGACGTGGCGACGACGCTTGCCGAGCAGGATGTGACCCGCTTTCTGATGCAGCGGCACGGCAGAAAGGATTTCTTCATCCTCAATACCGACGATATTCGTAAGACCATCACCAGCACCACGCAGACCATGACGCTTCTGATCGCAGCGATCGCGGTGATCTCGCTGATCGTCGGCGGCATCGGCGTGATGAACATCATGTTGGTCTCGGTTTCCGAACGCGTTTCCGAGATCGGTGTGCGCATGGCTGTTGGCGCGCGCCAGGGTGATATTCTCCAGCAGTTCCTGATCGAGGCGATGCTGGTCTGTCTCATCGGCGGTGTTCTAGGCATCGCAATAGCGCTCGGCTTCGGTGCCGCACTCAGCATGTTCAGCACCAGTTTCAGCGTTGTATATTCAACAGCCTCGATCGTCGCCGCGTTCCTTTGTTCAAGTCTGATTGGTGTCGTCTTTGGCTTTTGGCCGGCTCGCAATGCGTCACATCTTGACCCGGTGGCGGCGCTGGCGAGGGAGTAGAAACGGATGAATTCATCGTCGAGATAGAGATCAAATTGCAGAAGAATAGTCTCATTCTGTTTTTCCTCCGAAGATGCATGACATGAATCGCATCAATCACGCGGAACACAATCAAGGAGCGTGCGACGTGCAGCAATTCGACATGGGTGACCTGATCCTGCGCGAGATCGACATCAGCGAGTTATCGACTGTTGAACGCATCGTGGAGGTTGCACTACAAAACACGTTTGAAGCATCCCATGGCGGCCAGGCGATGCCGGGAAGAGACGGGCAGCACCCTGTCCGCCAACGCGACTTCTTCGGAGACAACGGCGTCGTATTCAAGATCTTGGTGGGTCAAGACATCATCGGCGGGATTTTCATTCGGTTCGATCGCGCCGAGAGAAGGGGAGTGGTTGAACTCTTCGGGCTAAGCGCGGCTTATCACGGCAAGGGCTTTGGTCAACGGATTTGGCGCAAAATCGAGCAGATCTATCAGGACGTTCGCGTGTGGGAGCTTCAGAGCCCTACCTTCGCGCTCAGGAACGTTGCCTTCTACGTGAACAAGTGCGGCTTCCACATCGTCGCGATCACCCGAGACCAGCAGACCGAGACCTGGGACATGTTCCGCTTTGAGAAGATCTCTCCCAGTGAGCGGAGAGGGGGCGGACGAACGTAAGAATTCGGTAGACCTACCGCCGCAAGATGCCCCGCGTGCAAACATCAGAAGCTCGTTATGCGCCTTGCCTTAGGCGCGGACTCGTCGATCAGGCCGCCGTGGTAGGATCGCGGCCGAACTTGACGGGACGGCGTAAGCCGTGAAGTACAATCAACTATGTCCTTGTCGAGGATCTCGACCCAGCCGCTGCCGTCCTCTATCTGCTCTGGACCGACATCAAGGCCGACCACTTCGGAACGCCGCAGCCCGCCGGCCAAGCCGGTCAGCAGCATGGCGCGGTCGTGCAGGTTGCCGCGATCGAGCGTCTCGAGCATGGCGATGACGTCCTCCGCTCCGCAATCGCCAGAAATGTCCCGAGCAGTTCGCCTTTGCTCCCGCCTGAGGTGGCGTAGGCATCATCAAAGATGTTGACGCCCATTCCCCTGCGAAAGAAGTCGTCGGGTGGCGTTCGTAAAGGCGAGAACGTAGCCGATGCTCATTTCGAACAGATCTTTGGCTAGTTTCAGCTCGACGGGCCTCAGCTGCTACATGTTGGTTCTCCCTGCCCGGCCCAATATCCACGTGACACCCACAGGGTTCCTCAGCATGGGTGTGGATATCGATGGCAACAAGGTCGTCGGGATTGAGCAGCTTCATGGTCCGCGTTCTCCCGCAATTTTCATCATTATCGTTGGGAGTGGGCGTAGCACAAACGGGCGGCGCGAATGAAAAGCGAGGGCGGCTCACGTCCGTCATCCCCGGACGTCGTCAGGCAGGCTTCCCTGGAGGCGCGATGCCGCCGCGGGCACCGCCCAGAAACAGCGCCCATGCTTTCTCGAAATAGGCGTCCTGGGCGCGCGTCGAGGCATAGGTCGTCTGGCCGAGCATAGCATCGATCATCGGCCCGACGGCGATGCTGTTGAGCAGATGCATTGCCAGCACGCCGATATCCCCCTGCGCGATCTCGCCCGCCTCCTGCGCGCCGCGGATAAGCGCGAACAGCCGGTCCATGATCGGATCGTCAGGCCGCTTGTTGACGGATTGCCCGACCACGATGGCCTCGCTGAAGGCGATCCGCTTGAAGGCGATCAGAGTTGGATCGAGATTGACAGTCAGCAGCCAGCGGGCCGCGGCGCGCAGCTGCGTCAGTGCATCGCCCTTCTGCGCCGCCATCGTTGTCTGGAAATGCGCCTGAGTTTGTTCGCGCGCATGTTCGACCACGCCCTCGAACAGTGCCAGTTTGGAGGGATAGCGGCGATACACCGTGTCCTTGCCCATCCCGCAGGCGGCCACCACCTGCTCGACCGAGGTCGCGGCATATCCCTGCTGCGCGAAGAGCCGCGACGCGGTCTCGATGATGAGGAGCGACTTGGCTTCGCTGCCGGTCTTGTGCGGACGCCCGCCCTTGTTGGTCGATGCGCCCTGCATGCGCACTCCTGACTCTGGTGCTTCCGGTGAAGTAAATCTTTCGAGCAATTCCAATTTCAGATTTGCCCGCATTTGGCAATCTTTATGGACAGGACGGTCCCGTCCCGTTTATTGCTTGCCCCGTCAATGTGGAACTGCTGGGGAATGTGATGGGGTGCAATCGTCAATCGATCGTGTGGGCGGCTTTTGCTGCGGCAACGCTGGGTATTTTGCCCGCAGAAGCGCAGCCGGCGCCGCGGGATGCGTCTGTCGCATTGCCGCCGGTGACGGTGCAGCAGCCGCCCAATCGCTCGGCGCGGCGCGCGGCCGTGCGTCCACGCGTCGCACCGCTGGCCACAGCACGACGGGCGGCGCCCGCGGCACAGCGGCCGACGCGTAGCGTGAGCAACCCCACCAATACGTCGGACCGCTATCTCGACAAGACTTCGGGCACCGCAACCAAGACCGACACGCCGGTACTGGAGACGCCGCAGTCGATCTCCACCATCACCCGTCGCCAGATCGACGACCAGAACGCACAGACCGTCGGTAACGCGCTGCGCTACACCGCCGGCGTGCTGTCTGATGCCGACACCAATTCGCGCTACGACAGCATCTTTATGCGCGGATTTGGCTCGTTCGGCCTCACCACCAGCTATGTCAGCTATTTCGACGGGTTGAAGCTGCCACGCGGCCAGGCCTTTGCCGTCGCCGCCATCGATCCGTTCCTGCTCGATCGCATCGACGTGCTGAAGGGGCCTTCCGCGATGCTGTACGGGCAGAGCAACCCGGGCGGCCTCGTCAATCAGGTCAGCCGGATGCCGAGCGCCACGCCCTTCAACGAATTCCGCGTCGAAGGTGGCAGCTATGGTCGCATCCAGTCGGGCGTCACCAGCCAGGGCGCGCTGGATAAGGAAGGCCACTGGCTTTACAGCCTCAGCGCCATCGGCCGTTCGTCCGGCACGCGCTACGGCGGCGTCGATGAGCAGCGCGTCGCCGTGGCGCCGTCGCTGACTTGGGCGCCGGACATGGACACCCGCTTCACGATCCAGAGCTACTATCAGAACGATCCGAAGGGCGGCTATTTCAACTCTATCTATGCGAAGTCGCTCGCGCCCGCGCAGTATCAGCCCTACCTGAATTCGAAGCTGAATGTTGGCGATCCCGGCTTCGACAGCTTCAGGCGCGAGCAATATGGCGTCGGCTATCAGCTTGAGAAGCGACTGACGGACGTCGTCAGCCTGCAATCCAGCATGCGTTATTCGCACGTCGATATCGACTTCCAGTCGCTGCAGATGAACGCGCCGCTGACCGCCACCGGTCAGCTGCCGCGCTGGGCCATCCGCTCGACGGAAAATGTAAATGGTCTGTCGGCCGACAATCGCCTGCAATTCGACGTCGCTACCGGCGCCCTGCAGCACAAGATCATCACCGGCGTGGATTATCAGGAAACCCGCAGCAACTGGCGCTACGAGATCGGCGGTGCGACCGCGCTGGACGTGGTCAATCCGATCTATTATCAGCCCGTCGGCGCTTTCGCGACCTTCATCAATAATGGCCAGAACCTGTCGCAGGCCGGCCTTTATGCGCAGGACCAGATCAGCCTCGGCGGCTGGCGTGCGACCCTTGGCATCCGCCATGACTGGGCGGACCAGAGCACGGAGAACCGGATCGCGTCGTCGCGTTCGAACCAGGCCGACGACAAGACGACCTATCGCGCCGGGCTGCTCTATCTGTTCGACAATGGCGTGGCGCCTTACGTGAGCTATTCGACATCGTTCGAGCCGGTGGCCGGCGTCGATGTCAACAATTCGCCTTTCGTGCCGACCACCGGCGAGCAGTATGAGGCGGGCGTCAAATATCAGCCGACGTTCCTGCCGATCCTGCTCACCGCGGCGGTGTTCGACATCCGGCAGCAGAACGTGCAGTCGCCTGCCGCCGTCGCTGGTTTCTTCGTCCAGCAGGGCGAGGTGCGCTCTACCGGTGCCGAGTTCGAGGTGCGCGGCAACTTCACCGACAGTCTCGAACTGGTTGGCGCGTTGACCTTCCTTGACACCCGCGTCACCAAATCCACCGACGCACTCCTGCTCGGCATGCGCCCGCAGGCGGTGCCGGATTTCTACGGCTCGGCGTGGGCGAACTACACGTTCCGCACGGGGCCTGTGACAGGCCTGACGCTTGGCGGCGGCGTCCGCCATGTCGGCTCTACCTTCGGCGACGACTACAACACCCTGCGTACGCCGGCCTATACGGTTGCGGACCTCGCGCTAAAATACGAGTTGGGTAATCTCACCCGCAGCCTGAAGGGCATGTCGCTGACGCTGAACGTCAACAACCTGTTCGATAAGGAATATTATTCGAGCTGCTCGTCGGGCTTCTACTGCCAATACGCCAATCGCCGCACAGTGCTGGCGGGGATGCGGTATCGGTGGTGAGGCGTAACGATCATAATCGGTGCTGTTCGGGCGCGGCGGTGCAATGACTCCGCGCACGATCCGGGTCTGGTCGTGGCTGCATCGTTGGAGCAGCCTGGTCTGCACGATCTTCGCGCTGCTGCTCTGCGTCGCCGGCCTGCCGCTGATCTTCAAGGATGAGCTCGGCCCAGACCTCAAGCTCGAAACCGTCAGCACGGCGCCGGGGACGGCCTCGATGGACGATGTCGTCGCGCGGGCACTGGCCGCGTGGCCGGGGCAGGTGGTGCCCTATCTGTTTTACGACCGCGACCACCCCATCGTGAAAGTGCCGACGGCGCCCGCGATGACCACGGACCCCGCCGACTTCCACTATCAGGTGTTCGACACCCGGACCGGGCGGCAAATCGAGATTCCGCAGCCCAATGAGGGCTTCCTCCATGTGATGCTGCGGCTGCATCTCGACATGTTCGCCGGCATCTGGGGTACGTTGTTTCTCGGCTTCATGGGCCTGCTGCTGTGCATCGCCATCGTCTCGGGCGTCGTGCTCTATGGCCCGTTCACGCGGCGGCTCGACTTCGGCGCTGTCCGCAGACATGGCGGTCGCCGGCTGCGATGGCTCGATTTGCATAACCTGCTCGGCATCGGCACGCTGGCGTGGTTCGGTGTCGTCAGCTTCACCGGCGTGATCAACACGCTGGCGGCGCCGATCGAAATGGCCTGGCAGGCGAGTCAGCTCGTCGAGATGGCGTCGCAGGCCAAGCCAGCAGTGAATGCGGCGAGGCGTGCGTCGCTCGACGACGTGCTGAGCGAGGTGCGCGCTGCGGTGCCGGGGATGAATGTCATGACGGTCGCCTTTCCAGGCACGCCGTTCGCGACACCGTCCCATGTGGCGGTCTTCCTCACCGGCAACACGCCGATCACGAACCGAGTTTTGAAGCCCGCGCTCGCCGATGCATCGTCCGGTCGCGTGGTCTCCGTGCGCGATATGCCGTGGTATGCGACGGCGCTGTTCATGTCGCAGCCGCTGCATTTCGGCGACTATGGCGGGTTGCCGCTCAAGATCATCTGGGCGTTGCTGGATATCGTGACGATCGCTGTACTCGTCAGCGGATTGTATCTGTGGTGGGCGAAGCGGTGGCGGCCTGTGAGCGGTGCAATCGCAAAGCGGCTGGCGGCCGCCGCATGAGCACGTTCGGGCGGCAGTGGCTTTGGCCGATCATCCTCGCGGTATCGACCGTGTTCGGGCTGCTCGCTAGCCTGATCGGCGAAGGCGGCTTCTGGTGGACGCTGAGCTGGCTAACGCTCGCGCTGCCGCTGCTGACAATACTGCATTGCTTGGGCTCCGCGCGACGATCGCTGCCCAAATCCGGCGAGACGCCCAGCTTGTTTAACCAAGATTCTGACTCAGCCTGCCTGCGAGGCCTGCGTAGAAAACGGGGCGATGTGGCGGTTTCCGAGCACTGTGCGGACGGTTGCGGACGCTTTGGAACGGGCTTGAACAGCCTAGTTGGTGCCCCTGGCCGGAATCGAACCAGTGCCACTAACCGGTTGAATTTGAGAGTTTTCCACGAATCTGGCTAAAAATGCCAAGGGTGGACTCGTCAAACAGCCACTATCAGCGAATGTCGGTATCGGTGGTTGCGAGTCCAGGATTTGAACCTCGTCGATGCGCGCGACGCCGTCGCTGCACGCCCCTGACTAGTGGTGCTGCAGTGAACGTTCCCGGAACAAAACTCCGCAGTTTTTCCCCGGTTGCATGCGTTATGTTTGCGTATCGTTCTGCCGGCAGTTGCCGAGAACGATCATACCTAATTCAAAAAAGATAAGGAAAATCAGCAGTTAGGTGGTGGGCGCACAAGGGATCGAACCTTGGACCTCTCCCGTGTGAAGGGAACGCTCTCCCGCTGAGCTATGCGCCCGGGATGCCGTACAGACCAAAAGGCCGGGCGGTAATGCCCGGCGGGGACTGACGTCAGTGGCGCGATTTAGGGAATAGGGGGCAGGGGTGTCAAGCGAACCCTGCCGCACATCCGCACAATAAGTCTCCCATCCGGCCGGTTGGGCCGATCCGGTTCCCGGGGCGGCTCTAGCCGGGCTGCGGAGCGCGGGAGGCGTGGGACTGCAGCGCCCGAATCCGGTCGGCGAGGGTGTTGTTGGGCGCGAAACCGGCGTCATTGGCCGCGCGTGGCTGGGCGGAAGGCGTCGGTTCGGCAGCCAAAATTGCCTCGATGGGCGAATTCGGCCCTTCCAGTGTCATCGCCATTTTGGCGACTTCGGCGGCGATGTCGTTGATGCGCTCGCGCAGCAGGGCATTTTCCATGCGCTCGGTGGCCCATGCGCTCTCGGCCTGCTGATGGACGCCGTTGAGGTCGCGCTGCAGCTTCGCGCGCTCTTCGCGGGCGGTGGCGAGTTCGGTCTCCACCGCGGCCTTCTCGGCGCGCAGCTTCTCGAGAACAGGGGATCCCTTGGCGCCGTTCATGGCGGCGAGTTCGACGCGCAGGTCGCGCGCGATCTGTTCGGCGGCTTCATTGGCTTGGCGCAACTGACTGTTCTCGAAATCGCGCTCTGCCAGGATCTTGGTCTGGGTCGAGAGCTGGCTCTCGAGATCGGTGACGCGGGCGCCGAGCTGTTCGGCTTCGCGCACCTGGATGGTGAGCTGCTGATCGAGATCAGTCACGCGCTGGCTGAGATTCTCGACGCGCGCGCGCGCCTCGGTCAGTTCGCGCGTCGCGGTGTCGGACTCGCCGCGCTGCAGCTCCAGCCGGTGCTGCGTATTGGCGAAATCCTTTTCGGCATCGCCGACGCGGCCCTTCAATTCCTCGACCTGCGCGCGCACGGCGATGAGCTCGACCTGGCGGGTGTCGGCCACCATGGAGCGATCCGAGAGGTCGTGGTTCAGCTTGGCGAGCTCGCTTTGCTTGTCGCTCAGGGCCTGTTCGGCGGCGCGCAACGCTTCCGTCTTGCTGGTGAAGTCGGCCTCGGTGAGGCCGAGTTTTTCCTTCACGGCGGCTTCACGGGCTTCCAGCGCGAAGATCGTGGCGTTCTTTTCGCCGAGCTCAAGCTTCATGCGGTTGATGGCGTCGGACTTCTTGCCGAGTTCGGCGAGCTGGCTGGTGGTCTTGTTCTTGAGCTGGTCGACGCTCATTTCCAGTCGGCGTGCCGCCATGGCGAATTCCGCGCGCAACTGGTCCTTGTCGGCCTGGATTTCCGCCATCGACAGCGGCGTCGCGGCTTCGAGCCGGCGGGTGGTGAGGCGGACGGCGCGGTTATGCACCAGCGGCATGATCATCAGGCCGCAGAGCATCGAGACCAGAAAACCGATCGCCAGATACATGATCGGTTCAACCATGACGAATGCTCCCACGCTCTCAAAATGCAGCGGTTAGCATGCCATGGCACCGCCGGCAAAGACAGCGTAACGCCTCGTTAACCTTTATTCAGCCGTTCAGAAGCGCTTGATCGCAGGACTGCGCGATCGAGGGCTTAGAACGGGTTCCAGGTCGCGCTGGGGGTATATTTGAGATAGCCGATATTGGCGCCGAGCCGCAGGCCGAGACCCGAACGGATCGGCACCAGCACGACGTTGTTGGCAGTCAGTGCCGTCATGCCGAAGCCGCCGATGATGTAGGCGGAACCGTCGATACCGGCGAAGCGCTGATAGATCGCCTGGGTGGCAGGCAGGTTATAGACCAGCGTCATGGTGCGGGCGCCGTCGCCGCCCCAGTCGAAGCCGACCGAAGGGCCCTGCCAGTAGACGCGTAGATCGCCGGCATTCTTCGTATAGAGCGTGCCTTCGCCGTAACGGAGGCCTGCCACGATTGCGCCGCTGCCTTCCTCGCCCAGAATATAGCCGTTCGGCAGCCCCCACTGGCTGACGGCCTTTTCGATCACCGAAGCAAGGCCGCGCGAGACGTTGCCGAAAAACCGGTGCCCGGCCGTCATGAGTTCTTCGGACCGGTAGGTGTCCGGTGCGGCCTGGCCGCGCGGTGATTGCTGCGCAGAGGCCGGCGAGAAGGCGAGCGTGAACGTGGCTAGCGCGACCGCTGCCAGGCGTGATGCGAAGGTCATGAAAAGAACCCCTGGTATTTCAAATTTGCGACCGCGGCTTTAACCGGATGCTGAGAAGCACGGTTTAACTCTGCAGTCATTGTCCCCGACTCCCTATACTATCGGTATCAACTATGACGGCACAACGGCGGGAATTGTCAGGCTGGAGCCGTGGAATTGCCTTGATTCTGCTGCTGGCGGCCGCTCTGGTCCCGGCGGGCGCGCAGGCTGCGACCAGTGAACGCGTGGTCACTGACCGATATACGGGTCTCGCAATCAGCGGTTTCGATCCAGTGGCCTATTTCACCGAAGGCCGCCCGACGCTGGGGCAGCCGGACTTCGAAATGTCGGAAGAGGGCACCGTCTGGCGCTTCCGCAATGAGGGCAACCGCGCCTCCTTCGCCGCGCATCCGGACATCTACGGTCCGCAATTCGGTGGCTATGATCCCGTCGATGTCGCCCGCGGGGTCGCCTTCGCCGGCAATCCGCGTTTGTGGCTCATTACGGGCGAACGCCTTTACCTGTTCGGCCGCGAGGAGACCCGCGACGCCTTTGCTGCGGCACCGACCAAATATCTGCCCGGCGCGCGCAAGCGCTGGCCGGGCGTGCAGGATATCCTCGCGAAATAGTGCGGGTTCAGCCGCGCGTGCTCACGCTGGGGTCACCCCAGGCGATGAATTCCGGCACGATGAAGTCTTCCCGGTCGCCGCCGAAGCGAACCGCCTTGCCAAAGGTGTCCGTCACCTTGCCGCCTGCAGCGACCACCACGGCATGGCCGGCGGCCACATCCCATTCGCAAGTCGGCGCCAGCCGTGGATAGATGTCGGCCTGGCCCTCTGCCACGCGGCAGAATTTCAGCGCCGAGCCGAACTCCTGTCTGACAGCACCGGGGCGGCTGGCGATGAAAGCCTCGGTTCGCTGGTCGCCATGGGAACGGCTGACCGCAGCGGTCCATGCCGCGCCCGGAGCAGGCGCCGCGCGGGTCTGGATCGGTGTGATCTTGCGGATGGACAGGTCTGGCGCGAGTTCGACACGTTCGGCGCCGCGCCCCACCAGCCCGCGCCAGATCAGCCCGAGGGCTGGGGCACCGACAATACCCAGCAGCGGAGTGCCATCGACGATCAATGCAATATTGACGGTGAACTCCTGACGGCCGGCGACGAATTCCTTGGTACCGTCGAGCGGGTCGATCAGGAACAGTGTGCCGGCATAGGGGGGCGTGGCGAGATGGAGGCGCTCTTCGGACAGCGACGGGATTCCCGGAAACAGCCGGGCCAGTCCTTCGCCGATGACATGGTCGGCCGCGAGATCGGCTTCGGTCACAGGCGAGCCGTCCGCCTTGCCATCCACGGTCATGACATTGCGGTTGACCTTGAGGATGGCAGCGCCGGCCTGTGCGGCGAGCTCGGTCAGCGGCTCCATCAGGGTGGCAGCCCGCGCGGCATCCATGCGAGGTCGCGAATCATCCGTCATCGACCAGCCTTCATCCTCTGCATGTCATCCCCGTTCATTTCTACACGCGCCTGTTGCACCGGTGGACTGTGCCAGCCTTGTTGTGGTCGCGCCACCATCTGCGGTGTATCTAACCGTAAAGCAAATGCTTGATTCGCCGTTCATTCTGTGTGGCCCCAGGAGCGCATTTCATGTCCGACACTCCCACGCCAGGTCCGGCCCCCGATGCCCTTGAACTCGCGGCATTGCTCTGCTCGCGGGTCTGCCACGACCTGATCAGCCCCGTGGGCGCCATCGTCAACGGGCTCGAAGTGCTCGATGACAATCCCAAACCGGAAGACAAGGAATTCGCGCTCGATCTGATCCGGAAGAGCGCCAAGACCGCATCGGCCCGCCTGCAGTTCTGCCGGCTCGCCTTCGGTGCCGCTGGCTCGGCTGGCGCGCAGATCGATCTTGGGGACGCGCAGACCATGTCGCGCGGTCATCTGGAAGACGCCAAGACCAAGATCGAATGGAATCTGCCGCGGCTTCTGCTGCCGAAGAACAAGGTCAAGCTGTTGCTCAACATGCTGGTAATCGCACAGCAGACGATTCCGCGCGGCGGCGTGCTCAAGATCGATGGCATCGGCGAAGGTGAGCCGCAGGGGTTCAAGATCACCGCTGCAGGCCTCAACGCGCGCCTGCCGCAGGCCATCGTCGATATGCTGGCCTCGGAACAAGTTGGCAGCATCGATGCCCATGCCGTGCAGCCCTACTACACGCGGCTGCTGGCGCAGGCTTGCGGCCTCAAGGTGACCTTGGTGCCCGAAGGCGACGCCATCGTCGTCACCGCGATCTGATCGCAAACTCATTCAACTCTTAATGAACTCTTTACGAGTCCGCCGTTTGGCGGGCTCGTGCGTGTGCGAGCATATAGCTAAATGTCGCATTCATTGTTTTTGGGAATGCTCAACTAATATTAAACGCTTTGCGGGGAAAGTAGCCAGACTTCGAAAGGCGTAGCGAAAGTCGCGAGCCTGGAGTGTGAAGGCCTATTTTCATGGATGATCTTCTCCGCGAGTTTTTGACGGAAACCAACGAGAGCCTGGATACGGTTGACAATCAGCTGGTCCGCTTCGAACAGGACCCGAATAACGCGAAAATTCTCGATAATATTTTTCGTCTCGTTCACACCATCAAGGGCACGTGCGGATTTCTCGGACTGCCCCGTCTCGAAGCTTTGGCCCACGCCGCCGAGACACTCATGGGCAAATTCCGCGATGGAATGCCGGTCACCGGAGAGGCGGTTACGCTCATCCTGACCACGATCGATCGCATCAAGGAAATTCTCAGTCAGCTCGAAGCCACGGAAGTGGAGCCTGAAGGCGTCGACGAAGATCTGATCGGCGAACTGCATCACATGGTCGAAAAAGGCATGGAATCGATGACTGAGTCCGCACCTCCGATCGCACCGGAAGCGCCTGTCGCTGCGGAGCCGGCCCCGCTGATCGTTCCAACCCTCGAGCGTGAGCTGCGTCCCGGTGAAGTCTCGCTCGAAGAGCTTGAGCGCGCCTTCCAGGAAACCGCCATCGAAGTCGCACCGCCGGCAGCTGCCGCGCCTGCGCCTGCAGCCGCCGTCGCGCCACCGACTCCGGTTGCTGAAAAGCCCGCCGCGCCGAAGGCTGCTGCTCCGAAGCCTGCTGCCAAGAAGACCGCGGTCGAGGTCGACCAGCCAGAAGCTGACAAGGTCGCGAACCAGTCGATCCGCGTGAATGTCGACACGCTCGAACATCTGATGACCATGGTCTCCGAGCTGGTGCTGACCCGCAACCAGCTGCTGGAAATCAGCCGTCGTCATGAAGACACCGAATTCAAGGTGCCGCTGCAGCGCCTGTCCACCGTGACGGCCGAACTGCAGGACGGTGTCATGAAGACGCGCATGCAGCCGATCGGCAATGCCTGGCAGAAGCTGCCGCGTATCGTGCGTGATCTGGCCGGCGAACTCGGCAAGCAGATCGAACTCGAGATGCACGGCGCCGATACCGAACTCGATCGCCAGGTGCTCGACCTTATCAAGGATCCGCTCACCCACATGGTGCGCAACTCGGCGGATCACGGCCTCGAAACGCCGGCTGAGCGCGCTGCCGAAGGCAAGCCGGAGCAGGGCACGATCCGTCTGTCCGCCTATCATGAAGGCGGCCACATTCTGATCTGCATCGCCGACAACGGCCGCGGTCTCAACACCGAGCGGATCAAGGCGAAGGCGATCTCGAACGGTCTGGCCACCGAAGCCGATATCGAGAAGATGTCGGAAGCGCAGATTCACAAGTTCATCTTCGCGCCGGGCTTCTCGACCGCGGCCGCTGTCACCAGCGTCTCCGGTCGCGGCGTCGGCATGGACGTGGTACGCACCAATATCGATCAGATCGGCGGCACCATCGACATCAAGTCGGTGGCCGGCGAGGGCTCCAGTGTCACCATCAAGATCCCGCTCACGCTGGCCATCGTGTCGGCGCTGATCGTTGAAGCCGGTGGTGATCGCTTCGCGATCCCGCAGCTCGCGGTCGTCGAACTGGTGCGTGCGCGCGCCAACTCCGAACATCGCATCGAGCGCATCAAAGACACCCCGGTGCTCCGCCTGCGCAACAAGTTGCTGCCGCTGATGCATCTGAAGAAGCTGCTGCAGATCGATGATGGCAGCTCTGCCGATCCGGAGAACGGCTTCATCGTCGTGACCCAGGTGGGCAACCAGACCTTCGGCATCGTCGTCGATGGCGTCTTCCACACCGAAGAAATCGTCGTCAAGCCGATGTCCACCAAGCTCCGTCACATCGGCATGTTCTCCGGCAACACCATCCTGGGCGATGGCGCGGTGATCATGATCGTCGATCCGAACGGCATCGCGCAGGAGCTTGGTGCTCTGGCGTCGAACGCCCACGAGATCGCCGACGAGAATGCCGCGATGCGCGCGATGAATGCAGAACAGCTGACGTCGCTGCTGGTGTTCCGCGCTGGTTCCGCACAGCCCAAGGCGGTGCCGCTCGGTCTCGTCACGCGTCTCGAAGAAGTGACCGTTGACAAAGTCGAGCTGTCGAACGGTCGCTACATGGTCCAGTACCGCGATCAGCTGATGCCGCTGGTGCAGATGGAAGGCGTGACCGTCCGTACGTCGGGCACCCAGCCGATCCTCGTTTTCGCAGACGACGGTCGCTCGATGGGTCTCGTCGTCGACGAAATCGTCGATATCGTCGAAGAGCGGCTGCATATCGAAGTGGCCAGCGGTCGCGAGGGGATCCTCGGCTCGGCTGTCATCAAGGGTCTCGCGACCGAAGTGATCGACGTCGGTCACTTCCTGCCGATGGCTTTCGCCGATTGGTTCAGCCGCAAGGAAATGCGTGTTTCCGCGACGGCACAGTCGGTGCTGTTGGTCGATGACTCCGCGTTCTTCCGCAACATGCTCTCGCCCGTGCTCAAGGCTGCGGGCTATAAGGTGCGCGTCGCCACCAACGCGCAGGAAGGTTTGACTTTCCTGCGTTCAGGTCAGGAGGTCGACGTGATCCTCACCGACATCGAAATGCCCGACATGAACGGTTTCGAATTCGCCGAAACCATCCGGGCGGATCAGAGGCTGAGCCACACGCCAATTATCGCCCTGTCGGCGATGATCTCCCCGGCGGCCATCGAGCGCGGTCGCCTCGCAGGTTTCCATGATTACGTCGCCAAGTTTGATCGCCCCGGCCTGATTGCGGCGCTCAAAGAACAAACCACTGAAGTTCGTCAGGCTGCGTGAGGGAAATCGCAATGACCAGCACCACCACTACCAAGGCTCCGAGCGCTGACGGCGCGATCACCGAATACGTGACCACCATGATCGGTGGACAGCTGTTCGGCATGCCGATCTCGCGCGTGCAGGACGTGTTCATGCCCGAGCGTCTGACCCGCGTGCCGCTGTCCTCCAGCGACGTCGCCGGCGTGCTCAATCTGCGCGGTCGAATTGTGACCGCGATCGACATGCGTTCGCGCCTTGGCCTGCCGAAGAACGATGACGGCAAGCCGCCGATGGCTGTGGGCGTCGATCTCCGCGGTGAATCTTACGGCTTGCTGATCGACTCGATCGGCGAAGTCCTGAAGCTCGCCGATGAGAGCCGTGAAGTGAACCCGGTCAATCTGGATCCGCGCATGGCCAAGATGGCCGATGGCGTCCATCGTCTCGATGGTCAACTGATGGTCGTACTCGACGTTGATCGCATCCTTGAAATCTCGCCTGACAAGCTGGCCGCCTAAGACCAGCACTTGGACAATTTTGTCCGCGGTGGAAATGAGGCTCACATGAAGACGTGTCTGGTTGTCGATGACTCCAGTGTCATCCGTAAGGTCGCCCGTCGGATTCTCGAAGGTCTCGATTTCGAGATCACCGAAGCTGAAGACGGCGAGAAAGCGCTCGAAATCTGCAAGCAGAACCTGCCGGACGCTGTTCTGCTCGATTGGAACATGCCGGTGATGGATGGTTACGAGTTCCTGCGCAACCTGCGCCGTATGCCTGGCGGCGACGTTCCGAAGGTCGTGTTCTGCACGACGGAGAACGATGTGGCTCACATCGCGCGCGCCCTGCACGCCGGCGCGAACGAATACATCATGAAACCGTTCGACAAGGAAATCGTGTCGGCGAAGTTTCAGGAAGTCGGCCTGATCTAAAATCCACGCCGGAATTCTTTATTTGACTTCCGGCGCCTGTCTTTTTGTTTGTGCATTTTTTCAGTGCATTTGTCGCGTTGTGTTGCGTCCGGTGAGTTCATGAGTGTTGATGTGATAAGTCCTCCTGTTGTCGATTCGCGGTATGAGCCACTGCGAGTCATGGTGGTGGACGACTCCGTGGTCATTCGCGGCCTGATCTCACGCTGGATCGAGGCCGAGCCGGACATGGCCGTCGCGGCCTCGCTCCGCACCGGTCTCGATGCCGTCAACCAGATCGAGCGCATCAATCCCGACGTTGCGATTCTCGATATCGAAATGCCGGAGCTCGATGGCATTTCGGCGCTGCCGCAGCTGCTGGCGAAGAAGCGGAATCTCATTATCATCATGGCGTCGACGCTGACCCGCCGCAACGCGGAGATCAGCTTCAAGGCGATGTCACTCGGCGCCGCCGACTACATTCCGAAACCGGAGAGCACCCGGGAGATTTCCGCAGCCGACATCTTCAAGCACGACCTGTTGCAGAAGATACGTCATCTTGGCGCGAAGGTTCGCCGCCTCAAGTCGGCGACGACGCCGTCGATCGTGCCATCTCCCGCGGCGCGTGAGGCTGCGCCGTCATTCCGGTCCGTCACATCAATCGCCGCGCAGGCGCAGCTTGTGAAGCGTCCTTTCAGTGCCACTATGCCACGCGCGCTGCTGATCGGTTCGTCCACTGGCGGTCCGCAGGCCCTGATGACGCTGGTTGCCGAAATCGGCGCTGTGATCGACAAGGTGCCGGTGCTGATCACGCAGCATATGCCGCCGACCTTTACGACCATTCTCGCCGAACATCTTGCGCGCGCCAGCAAGCGTCCGGCTCGCGAAGGTGTCGATGGCGAACTCGTCAAGGCCGGTCAGATCTACCTCGCGCCAGGCGGCAAGCATATGCGCGCCGTCAAGCAGGGTGCCAACATTGCCATCGCGCTTGATGACGGTCCGCCGGTGAATTTCTGCAAGCCTGCTGTCGATCCACTGTTCACGTCTGCCATCGACGTCTGGCACGGCGCCATCCTCGCCGTCGTGCTGACAGGCATGGGTTCGGACGGCATGCGCGGCGGCAAGGATATCGTCGCGGCTGGCGGCAATGTCATCGCGCAGGACGAAGCATCGAGCGTGGTGTGGGGTATGCCCGGCGCTGCCGCCAATGCGGGCATTTGCTCGGCTATCCTGCCGCTCAATCAGATCGGTTCGAAAGTGGTTCGTCTTTTCTCGGGAGATCGGTCATGATACCGGCAGACTACGATTTCCTGCGCAAGTTCCTGAAGGAACGTTCGGGTCTCGATCTGTCTGCTGACAAGCAGTATCTGGTCGAAAGCCGGCTGATGCCGCTCGCACGCAAGGCCAATCTGTCGGGCCTTGATGAGCTGGTTCAGAAGATCAAGAACGGCTCGTCGACGCTAGCGTCCGACGTGGTCGAGGCGATGACCACCAACGAAACCTTCTTCTTCCGCGACAAGCTTCCATTCGACCATCTGCGCGATGTCGTGCTGCCGGAGATGATCCAGGCACGTGCGGCCCGCAAGAGCCTGCGAATCTGGTGTGCGGCTGCGTCTACCGGTCAGGAGCCGTATTCGATCGCGATGACCATCAAGGAAATGAGCGCCCAGCTCGCCGGATGGCGGATCGAGATCATCGGCACGGATATCTCGCAGCAGGTGCTCGAGAAGTCGAAGTCGGGCATCTACACCCAGTTCGAAGTCCAGCGCGGATTGCCGATCCAGCTGCTGGTCAAATACTTCAAGCAGACCGGCGAGATGTGGCAGATCAATCCGGAGATCCGGTCGATGATCCAGTACAAGCCGCTCAATCTGCTGCAGGACTTCTCCAGCATGGGCAAATTCGACATCATCTTCTGCCGCAACGTGCTGATCTATTTCGATCAGGAGATGAAGACGCAGATATTCGGTCGTCTGGCCAAGTGCACGGAGCCTGATGGCTTCCTGGCGCTGGGTGCCGCAGAGACCGTTGTCGGTCTGACCGATGCGTTCAAGCCGTATGCCGACAAGCGTGGCCTGTACCGCCCGAACGTTTTGCGTGCCGCACCGTCGATCGTGCCGAGCATGACACCTGTGGGTCTCAAGGCCGCAGCTTCGCCGGCACGCTGAGTGCCATCACAGGATCGCGTGCGGAATGAAGCGTGACATGTTGCCGGTGATCGGATTCTCATCCTCGCGGATCGAGAGCCCGCATGGCACGTCATCGACCAGCCAGCTGCCCAGCACCGGATACTGATCCGCAAAGTTCGGCAGCGGCATTAGCATCTGCCGAATGAAACCTTCTTCGCCATAGGGACCGGGCTGCGCATCGATGGCGCTGCCGCCGCTCACCAGCGTGACATTGGCGCCTTCGCGCGAATAGAGCGGCTTGCGCACATAGGATGTGCCGAGCTCGGTGGCTGCAGCATCATCGTCGAAATAAGCCGGCAGCAGGTTCGGGTGGTTCGGAAACATCGCCCATAGCAGCGGCAGGATGCCCTTGTTGGACAGAATGGCTTTCCACGGTGGCTCGATCCAGCGCGTCGATGCGCCTTTCAGACGGCTGCCGAATGCCTCGCGGAACATCCACTCCCACGGATAAAGCTTGAACATCAGGTCGATCGGCTGGTCCTTGAGATCGACGAAGTGCCCGGTGTCGGCATAACCGATGTCCTTGATGTCGATCAGCGCCGGTGTGAGGCCGCCTTGCTGCGCGACATCGGCGAGGTACTGCACTGTGCCGCGGTCCTCGGCATTGTCCATGGCGGCTGCGAGATGAATGGCTTTGTCGGCGCCGATCTTGCGCCAGGCCTCGATGAGCCGCTCATGCAGCGAGTTGTATTGATCGGCCCGCTTCGGGATGATCTGGCGCTCGATCGCCTGTTCGAGCCAGGTCCATTGAAACACCGCGGCCTCGAACAGTGAGGTTGGCGTGTCCGCATTGTATTCGAGCAGCTTTGCCGGACCTTTGCCGTCGAACTGGAAATCGAAGCGGCCGTAGAGGCTGGGATCGCTCCGTTGCCAGCTTGCGGCGATGAAGGTCCAGTAGGCCTGCGGAATCTTCAGTAGCCGCAGATAGCGCTCATCCTTGACCGCACGGCTCACCAGCTCGCGGCACATCGCGTTGAGTTCGGCGGTCGGGGCTTCGATCTGACGCTCGATCTCATCCAGCGTGAAGGCGTAGTAGGCGCGCTCGTCCCAATAGCGGTCGCCGGCCTCGGTATGAAATACGAAGCCCGTCGCGGCCGCTGTGGCCTGCCAATCGTCACGCTCGGAACATGCGATGCGTTGCATGAAAAACTAGCCGCCGCCGGAGAAATGCGAGGCGAAGGAGCCGAAGCCACCATGGGTTACGTGGCTGCTGCTGGATGACGAGCTGTCATATCCGCCGCTGGATGACGATCCGGTGCTGGCGAAGTTGCTGCGTCCGGAGGAACTGTTGCTGCCCCCTGAATAACCATGGCCGCCGGAGGATGACGACGAACTGCGCTGCTGACACTCCTGCTGCTGGCCGGCGATGGCCGCGCGGTTCGGGTCGCAATGTTCGCTCGGCATCAGCGCATAGGCACCGCCGCCCAGGGCCATGGTGCCCATGAGCAGGAGCGCCACATGGTTGGAACGTTTGCGCGACGGAGCTTCCTCATGCATCGGTTGCACGGGTTGGCGCTTGCCGAAGTTCTTTGCGGGCCCGCTGGTCATGGCGAATACACCATGGAGGCAGCGTTCAGCACGCCGGCAGCAAGGGAGGCGAGGCCGAGCCAGAGGGCCGGGGCCATCTCGCCATTGGCTATGCGATCCGACAATTGCGGCACCGGAATGCGAAGAATGAAATAGACGGCGATCTGCACGATCAGCGCGATGATCGCCCAGATCAGGCAGTCGACCACATTGGCGGAGTGGACGATGGCGCTGGCCACCGGCAGCACGAAGCCGAGCAGGCTGAGCCCGAGCGCGATCGCAGCCGGCGCGCAATCCTTGCGGATCAGTGCGAACTCGTCATGTGCGGTCACGCGCAGATAGACGAACAGATAGAGCATCACGGCGACGATGCCGGTACAGAAGTAGACCAGAAAGGCCGGCAGCCCGACCAGAGATTGCAGAACCATTCCGCCCCCGAATGCGCTTCAAGCGACATCGCTCGATACCGCTCATTGTATTCGTCTCGGCGAGCAATGGGAGAGTTCATCCGCGCAAACAAAAACCCCGCCTGCTGGCGGGGTTTCGTGAGAACTTTCGGGGAGTGACGCTTATGCCGGCTTGAAACTCAAGCCGGGATGCGGATCTCTTCTTCGTGCGGCTCGCGGAGCACATAGCCACGGCCCCAGACGGTTTCGATGAAGTTGCGGCCTTCGGAAGCATTCGCCAGCTTCTTGCGCAGCTTGCAGATGAAAACGTCGATGATCTTCAGTTCGGGCTCGTCCATACCGCCATAGAGGTGGTTGAGGAACATTTCCTTGGTGAGGGTGGTACCCTTGCGGAGCGAGAGCAGCTCCAGCATCTGGTATTCCTTGCCCGTCAGATGGACGCGCTGACCGCCGACTTCCACCGTCTTGGTATCGAGATTGACCACCAGGTCGCCAGTCTGGATGACCGACTGGGCGTGGCCCTTGGAGCGGCGCACGATTGCATGAATGCGGGCAACCAGCTCGTCCTTGTGGAAGGGCTTGGTCATGTAGTCGTCGGCGCCGACGCCGAGACCCTTGACCTTGTCCTCGATGCCGGCGAGGCCCGAGAGAATGAGGATCGGGGTCTTGATCTTGGACACCCGCAGCTGCTTGAGCACATCGTAACCGGACATGTCCGGCAGATTGAGATCGAGCAGGATAATATCGTAGTCGTAGAGCTTGCCGAGATCGACGCCCTCTTCTCCGAGATCCGTCGTATAGACGTTGAAACTCTCGGATTTGAGCATCAGCTCAATCGACTGCGCAACGGCGCTATCATCTTCAATTAGCAAAACGCGCATGCCAGTCCCCTTTAGTCGCCGCTCCGGGCGTCAGGTCGGCCGCCATACTTGCGGCACCAAAAAACGCCTACGAACAACTGATTCGGATCCTGACTGGATATGGTTAACAAAACCTGATTCTTCAGCGCAAGCTCTAATCGTGCAATTTTTGTCGAATCGCCATAAGATGTTGCAGCAAAGACTCTTTTTGTACCCGTACCCGCTCAAGCTCCACATTAAGAGCCGGACCTAACCGACTCCATCGACTCGCCCCTTCATTCTGATGGCGCGAATGCTCTCAGTCATCCAAGACAGTGACGTAATGATTAACGATGCGGGTAAACACGGGGTTAAGGCCGAGCCGGCAATGAAGCGAAACTTAAGGGTTTTGCAATGAAAGCCCTTGCGGAACAGATTACTGACCTCGATGGCGTCAATATTTACGGCCGGGTGGTCGGTGTTCGCGGGTTAATGGTTGAGGTGGCCGGGCCGATCCACGCGATGTCGGTCGGTGCCCGAATTACCATCGAGACCGGCACAAGCCGTTCCATCCCCGCCGAGGTGATCGGTTTCAGTGGCGACAACGCCGTGGTGATGCCCTTCGCCGGACTGGAAGGCGTACGTCGCGGCTGCCGGGCGGTGATCGCCAATGCCGCCAGCCAGGTGCGGCCCTCGATCGCCTGGCTCGGCCGCGTCGTGAACGCCATGGGCGAGCCGATCGACGGCAAGGGGACGTTGCTGCAGGGTCCGGCACCGATGCCATATCGCGCGTCTCCGCCGCCGGCGCATTCTCGCAAACGCGTCGGCGCGCCGCTCGATCTCGGGGTGCGCTCGCTCAATACCTTCCTGACCTGCTGCCGCGGCCAGCGCATGGGCATCTTTGCGGGCTCCGGCGTCGGCAAGTCGGTGCTGCTGTCGATGCTGGCACGTAATGTCGATGCCGACGTGTCGGTCATCGGCCTGATCGGCGAACGTGGCCGTGAAGTGCAGGAGTTCTTGCAGGAGGACTTGGGCGAAGAAGGTCTCGCACGCGCCGTCGTAGTCGTGGCGACTTCGGACGAGCCTGCACTGATGCGGCGCCAAGCGGCTTATCTGACGCTGTCGATCTCGGAGTTCTTCCGCGATGAGGGCAAGGACGTCATGTGCATGATGGACTCGGTCACGCGTTTCGCCATGGCGCAGCGCGAGATCGGTCTGTCCGTCGGCGAGCCGCCGACTGCAAAAGGCTATACGCCGACGGTGTTCACCGAACTGCCGAAACTGCTGGAGCGGGCAGGGCCGGGCACCGATGAAGGCTCCATCACGGGCATCTTCACGGTGCTGGTCGACGGCGACGATCACAACGAACCCGTTGCTGACGCCGTGCGCGGCATTCTCGACGGTCATATCGTGATGCAACGCGGTATCGCCGAGCGCGGCCGCTATCCTGCTATCAATATCCTGAAGTCGGTGTCGCGAACCATGCCGCGGTCCTGCGATCCGGCCTATTTGCCGACGATCACGCGGGCCCGGCAGATCATGGCGACTTATTCGGATATGGAAGAGCTGATCCGGCTCGGCGCCTATCGCGCCGGTTCCAGTCCGGAAGTGGACGAGGCGATCCGGCTCCATGAGCCGCTTGAGGCATTCCTGCGACAACGGAAGGACGAAGTCTGCGGACTGGCCCAAGGTTATCAGCAACTGCAACAGATCGTTGGTAGTTTGGAAACGGAACGCTAACTTTGTCAGGCCATCATGACCCTCAGAGACGAGTTTCGGCCGGCCTGCCCCTTGCGGCCGGCCGGTTGTGTCCCGCGTTGAGACTGGGACTTCTGGGGAGTATGAGTCGATGAAGTCACGTGACACCCTGATCCGCCTGAAGAAGTTCCAGGTCGATGAGAAGCGCCGCCGGGTCAATCAGATCGAAGGCATGATCGCGGATTTCCAGCGCATGTCGGTCGATCTCGAGCGCGAGATCCAGACCGAACAGGATCGCGCCGGTATTCAGGATCCCACCCACTTTGCCTACCCGACCTACGCCAAGGCCGCGATCCAGCGTCGCGAGAACCTGACGCGTTCGGCCGATGAGCTGCGTGTTCAGCTCGAAGACGCGAAGGCATTGCTGAGTGAAGCATTCGAGGAACTCAAGAAGGTCGAACTGCTCGACGAGCGCGACCAGGCCCGCGCGCGCGACGAAGAGAACGCACGCGAACAGGCCGACCTCGACAGCATTGGCCTGATGCGTGCCCGCATCGGCGCAGTGGCCTGATCCGCAGAAGCGGCGAGCCAACGAGCCTCAAAGATTGAAGTCATCAAGCCCGGGCCGCGAGGTCCGGGTTTGCTGTTTGTGGTCTATCCACAGCATAAACAGCGACATGGCCCGCTTGCTATAATCTATGTTACGACAGGTAATACCGCCGGGCGGCACCTCCGTAAGGCGAAAGGTATATTGAGGTTGGGGAGACGTAATGCTGACGCCGGCTGAACTGGTCTGGCTTCTTGCCGCAGTTGCCAAAGGGGATGAAGTCGCCTTCGAGCGACTCTATGCAGCAACGCGCGCGAAACTCTTTGGTGTCGTGCTCCGTATCTTGCGCAGACAGGATCTCGCCGAGGAAGTCATCCAGGAGACGTATGTCAAGATCTGGAACAGCGCCGGGCAATTCAATCCCGGTGTTGCCTCGCCGATCACGTGGATGGCGTCGATCGCTCGTAACCGGGCCATCGATGTAGTTCGCAAGAGAAGCGAAACGTCTATCGAGGAAGAGCCGGCTGCAATGGAAGTGGCAGCCGATACACCTGACCCGCTCGCGCGTCAGGAAATGACCGAAGAATTGAAGCGCTTGTTGGAGTGCGTGGGCCGGCTTGAACCGGACCGGCAGAAACTGGTGCTGCTTGCTTACTACAATGGCTGGAGCCGCGAACAACTCGCGACGAAGTTCGAAGCGCCGGTCAATACAGTGAAGACGTGGCTGCGCCGCAGTATGATGGACATCCGGGAGTGTCTGGGACTGACATGATGGCCTATAGCGAAGACCATATCGCGCTTGCCGCGGAATACGCGCTTGGCACGCTCAGTGCCGAAGAGCGCGTGCAGGTCGAGACCATGATGTCCGTCGACAAGGATTTTGCCGCGGTGGTCGAGGCGTGGGAGCGCAAGCTCGGCGTTTTGAATCAGATGGTCGGCCTTGTCGAGCCGCGTCCTGAAGTCTGGGAGAAAATCCGCGTTGCGATCGGTCTGGCCGATACGCAAGAAGCGATCGTGCATCCGGAAGCGCCGCAGCCGGTCGCTGCAGCTGTCGCTGAACCATCTTCCATTGATAGTTCGACAGTTGACCGTCCGACGCTCGATCGTTCGAATGTGATTGATTTCTCGGTCCAGGCAAAACGCTGGCGCGGTGTCGCCACCGGCATGACCGCGATTGCCGCCATGCTTGTTGCGCTGATCGCCGTGCAGGCCTATCGCCCCGAATTGCTGCCGGCAGGTTTACGCCCGAAGGCAGCGACGCAGGTGGTGCAGGCGCCAGCGCCGGTCGCGCCGCCCGCAGCAGCTCAGTCGCAATACGTCGCCTTGCTGCAGACCGACGCTGCGTCACCCGCATTCATCCTCACTGTCGATGCAGCGACCAAAAACTTTACAGTGCGCAAGGTTGGCGCCGAACCGCAGGCCGGCAAAAGCTACGAGCTCTGGATTGTGTCCGACAAGCTGCAGCGTCCGCGTTCGCTCGGCGTGATCGGCAGCAACGACTTCACATCGCGCGCTGCACTCGCTGCCTATGATCCCGACGTCGTCAATCAGGCCACCTATGCCGTGACCGTCGAGCCGGAAGGCGGTTCGCCAACCGGTGCAGCCACGGGCCCGATCGTTTTCACCGGCAAGCTGATCGAAACGGTGCCGCCGGCGCGGTGATCGTTTGGCTCTCTCGTCATCCGGCAGTGGCCCCAATGTTGGTCATTCCGGGGCGCATGAAAGCGGCGCAGTCGCTGTAATGCAAACCTCTCAATTGTCATTCCCCGACACACCAATTGGTGTGTCTGAGGACGCGCTTTTGCGCGGGCCCGGAATCCATAAACTCCACGTCAGCCGGAAAGCACCGGATACAAATCCATCCAGTTTGGATTTTGCTCTTCGATCAATCGGATCTTCCAGTCGCGGCGCCATTTCTTGAGTTCTTTCTCACGCGCAATGGCCGACAGGACGTCATCGTAGACCTCAAACCAAACGAGCTTGTCGACGTCATAACGTCGCGTGAAGCCGTCAACCACCTTACTACGATGCTCGTAGACTCGCCGTATAAGGTCGTTCGTCACGCCAATGTATAGCGTGCCGTATTTTCGGCTGGCCAGCAGATAGACGTAATACGTCATTGCGATCACCGCGATTATCGGTGTTGGGCTTTGGTGAGGAAAGTGTAGTTCGCGCAGCTAGGTGCGATGCGATTTTGAGCTCACTGGCTGTCATTCCGGGACGCGCCCGACAGGCGTAGCCGGCTGGGGGCAGGTCCGGAATCCATACGCGCGATCGTGGTTATGGATTCCGGGCTCGCGCAAGAGCGCCCCCGGAATGACAATCGAGAGAATAGGGCTTAAACATTTCTTCCTATTTTATCTTGACAATATCCCCAGCAGGATTATCCTCCGCTCATCCGGTTCGCGAGGGGCGCTTCATGAGGCGTCTTGAGGTGGGATCTGGATTGCGGCGCCTGCGGGTGTGGGGTGACGTACCCCGCGCACTCGGGAGGCCTTGGGTCACCGTCCGGCCCCACTACGGGGGGGTCTGCCACTCATGCTGGCTGGACGTGGCATTGGTGAACGGCGGGAAACCGTCGGGATCAGCGGAGTGCGGAGCTCTGCGCCTTTGCCCGGAAGAACGGTCCCGGGGACAGAAATCGCCGCGGTGGCGCGCCGTGAGGCGTTGCGCGGTTGCAGCTTGCCGGCGTTCCGGTGGAGCGGATCGCGACAGATACCACCCTTCGCGCCTCACGGCGCGCCGCCACCCCTCATGTTTGATGAGGGGCACTGCTCATACCTCGGACGCGCAAGCGCCGCGAGACTGCGAGAGCGTGGCTGTTTGAAATTTGATCTGTGATGGCGCGCTGGCGCGCAGAATATCCCTCCCACTGCGCAGCTGCGCTGCTTGAGGGAGGGAAAGCAAGAAAGCACCCCACAAAAGAAAAACGCCCGTGGGGAGCGGGCGTTTTCCATTCAGAAGTCCACTCGGGGGGAAGTGGAGCTTCTATGTATTCACCTGACGACCTTGGGGGACATCGCCACGCGAATTCCTGAATTCCTTAGCGGACCATGCTGGCGTTCGAAGTGGTGACAGCAACCGGCTGGCCTGCTTTGATCACACGAGCGCTGGCGGTCTGGCTGTAGCCTTCGTCAGCATTCATGCGGGCCGAGATTCCGAAGCCTGCCACGAAGATACCGGCGACCAGAGCAACGATCACCACCTTGAGGTGGGTCATGCGATCCGCGCTGTAAATCGAGTGGTTCATTGGAAACGCTCCCTGCCGTCTTACTCTGCCTACGACCGTTTGTGTCGTGTCCGCGTCGGCAGGTTCAACTCATCACGCATAGGAAACGTGGTGTTGGGTCGTTCCGTTCCAAATAGTCGATCACAAGGCAGTGATAAGACGTGATCCGGCGCGATTGAAGCACCCGGCTTGGTCCTGAAATTCATAAATTATTATTTATTATCAGAGCGTTGAGAGTGATTCGTGCCGTCGCCCCGAAATGGCCTCGGGATGCGACATTCTAGCAAATCTCTTGTCTGTGACGAATTTACATCGGTTTCGGGCAAGGTTGCTGGCCTCTTGCCGCCGACTCAGACGCTTCCGACGGTCTTCAGGCGCGCGCGGGGGTGGATTTCCGCCTGGGACAGCACGGTGGTTTGTGCGCGGAACCGTTCCACCAGCGAGCGCACGAACGGCCGGATCGAGGCCGAGGTGACCAGCACCGGCGCTTCGCCTTCGCGCGCGGCCTGTTCGAAACGATCGCGCACGGTGGTCATGAACTCCGACAGCTTCGACGGCTGCATCGCGAGACTGCGTTCTTCGCCGGTGCCGATGATCGATTCCGCGAAGGCCTGCTCCCACTGCGCCGACAGTGCGATGAGCGGCAGGTAGCCGTTGTAGGACGTGTTCTGCGCGCAGATCTGTCGCGCGAGGCGCGCACGCACATGCTCGACGATGGTCGAGGGGTTGCGCGAGAAGGCGAGGGCGTCGGCAATGCCTTCGAGGATGGTCGAGAGATCGCGCACCGAAATACGTTCGGTGAGCAGCAATTGCAGTACGCGCTGGATGCCCGACACGGTGATGAGCGAGGGGACGATGTCCTTGACCAGTTCGCCTTGTTCCTTCGGCAGATCCTTCAGGAGTTTCTGGACTTCGCCATAGGACAACAGGTCCGACATGTTGCCCTTCAGCAGCTCTGTCAGATGCGTCGACAAGACCGTGGCGGCATCGACCACGGTGTAGCCCTTGAGCGAGGCTTCTTCCTTCAGGCCGGCATCGACCCAGGTCGCGGGCAGGCCGAAGGTCGGCTCTGTCGTGTGAATGCCCGGGACATTGACCTGATTACCACCGGGATCCATGACCATGAACTGGTTCGGCCAGATGCGGCCGGTGCCGGCGTCTACTTCCTTGATCTTGATGATGTAGGTGTTGGCTTCGAGCTGCACGTTGTCCAGAATTCGGACCGACGGCATCACGAAACCCATTTCGACAGCGAGCGACTTGCGCAGCGCCTTGATCTGTTCGGTCAGGCGATCGGTGCCGTCCGGGCCATTGACCAGCGGCAGCAGCGCGTAGCCCAGCTCGATCTTGAGATCGTCGATCTTCAGCGATGCGGAGATCGGCTCGTCCGCGGCGGCGGCTTGTGCGGCGGCGGCCGCGGCCGGTGCTGCGGCCTGATGCGCGACTTCCGCGCGGGCGATCTTGTTGCGCTTGTTGGCAGTGACGGCGAGATAGGCTGCGCCGCCGCCGAGCGCGAGGAACGGCAGCATCGGAATGCCCGGCAGCAGCGCCAGCGTCAGCATGACGCCGGCCGACATGCCCAGCGCCTGCGGATAGCCGGAGAATTGCTTGATCAGCGTCTTGTCGGCGGCGCCGGTAATGCCCGCCTTCGAGACGAGCAGGCCTGCGGCGGTCGAGACAATCAGCGCCGGAACCTGTGTGACCAGGCCGTCGCCGACGGTCAGCAGCGTATAGGTGCGGCCGGCTTCCGAGAACGACAGGCCCTGCTGCGCGACGCCGATGATGATCCCGCCGATGACGTTGATGGCGGTGATGAGCAGGCCGGCAATGGCATCGCCGCGGACGAACTTGGAAGCACCGTCCATGGCGCCGAAGAAGCCACTTTCGTCTTCAAGGTCCTTGCGGCGCGCCTTGGCGGTGGCCTCGTCGATCAGGCCGGCCGAGAGGTCGGCGTCGATCGCCATCTGCTTGCCGGGCATCGAGTCCAGCTGGAAGCGTGCCGCGACTTCGGCGATACGGCCCGAACCCTTGGTGATGACGATGAAGTTCACGATCACCAGGATCGCGAACACGACGATGCCGATGACGAAGTTGCCACCCATTACGAAATTGCCGAACGCCTCGATGACGTGGCCGGCGGCGGCGGTGCCTTCGTGGCCATGCGACAGGATCAGGCGGGTCGAGGCGAGGTTCAGCGACAACCGCAACATGGTCGAGATCAGCAGCACGGTGGGGAACGACGAGAATTCCAGCGGCGTCTGGGTGAACAGCGCCGTCATCAGGATCAGCACCGACATGGTGATGGAGATCGCGAGGAACAGATCCATCACGATGGCTGGCAGTGGCATGATCAGGACGACAAGGATGATCAGAACGCCAAATGCGAGGCCGATATCGCCGCGCAGGACGTTCGTCTTGATGCTGGCGAAGTCGAAACCGCCGCTCTTGGGTGCGCCCAGACCCTGACCCGCGATCAAATCCGTCATCGATGCCGCTTCCCCGCGCGAATGTCGTTCGCGACTGCCGAACGTCTGCGCAGCGGCCGAAGGGCCGCCGATCCGCAAGTGAGGCACCGCACTGGCATCCACGGGCATTCCCCCGGTCAGCTGACGAGACGCGACTCCACTCGGCAATTTTTGCCGTGTGTATGGTTAGCAAAGGGTTAACGAGGCGTTATTGCGCGGCTTTGCCACAAGCCCGGAGCCAGTTTGGCGGCCCGCTGTTGTTGCGCTGCTTCTGCATGCCTAATCCTTCGGCATATCGCTTGACCTGTGGGCACACGCCGAGGATGTTGCCGCCGTGACGATCGCGACCCCCACTTCAGATTCGACGCCGTTCCTGCCTGACTCCCGTCAGGCCTGGATCCGGCTGTCGCTTGCCTTGATCATCGGCTCGCTCGGGTCAGTGGGCATGTGGTCGGTGGTGGTGGCGCTCCCGGCCGTGCAGGCCGATTTCGCGGCCAGCCGCGGCGCGGCGTCGCTGGCCTTTACCCTGACCATGGTCGGCTTCGGCCTCGGCGGCGTGATCGCCGGCAGGCTCACGGACCGGTTTGGCATCGTGGCCACGATTGCGCTCGCGACGGTGCTGATGAGTGCCGGTTATCTTCTCGCGTCGCGGTCCACGGCGCTCTGGCAGTTCAATCTTATTCACGTGGTGATCGGGGCAGGGTCGTCGGCAACCTTCGGGCCGCTGATGGCGGAAGCGTCGCACTGGTTCGAGCGCCGGCGTGGCATTGCGGTGACTGTCGCTGCGACTGGCAGCTATATCGGCGGCACGCTCTGGCCGCCGATTGTCAGCTGGGGCATTCTGACTTTTGGCTGGCGGTCGACGCATATCAGTGTCGGGGTCGTCACGACCGTCCTGATGCTCCTGATGCTTGCGGTTCTGCGCGCGCAGATGGGTACGGTCACACGACGTAGTCACGTCAATGCGCCGCCGCCCAAGGTCGATCTCCAGCTCAGCAACAACACGCTGACAACGCTTCTCTTCGTGGCCGGCATCGGCTGCTGTGTCGCCATGGCGATGCCGCAGGTCCACATCGTCGCCTATTGCGGCGATCTCGGCTACGGCGTGACGCGCGGCGCCGAGATGCTGTCGCTGATGCTTGCCTTTGGCATCATCAGTCGCGTCGGCTCGGGATTCCTCGCTGATCGCATCGGCGGCATCCGCACGCTGCTGGTGGGATCGATCGCGCAGGGCGTCGCGCTGCTGTTCTATCTGTTCTTCGACAGCCTTGCCTCGCTCTACATCATCTCCGCGATGTTCGGCCTGTTTCAGGGCGGCATCGTGCCGGCCTATGCCATCGTCATCCGCGAGGCGATGCCTGCATCGCAGGCGGCTACGCGTGTCGGTATTGTCATATTGGGCACGGTAGGAGGCATGTCACTTGGCGGCTGGATGTCCGGCGTCATCTTCGACGCCACGGGTTCCTACGCGGCAGCGTTCATGAACGGCCTTGCCTGGAACGCGCTTAACGTCACCATCATCACGGCGCTGATGTTGCGCGCGCGTCGCCGCACGGCTTTCGCGCCGGGCGCGTCTGTCGCTTAAGGCGTCAGATCCTGCACTGGCGGCATCGCCGGAAATCCATCGATCGGTACGTTTTCGAGCGCGCGTTTGGCCGGTCCGTTACCGAACATGCAATCAAGCGTCGGCTCGGCAATCGCCGTCATGGTCCGCGGGATCAAGGTTTGTTTGTCCGGTGGCAGCCAGTTCTGGTTCAGCGTGGGGACGCCGCGCTCGGTGACGCCGTAGAGGATAGCGTCGAGAATATCGCGATCGCCGATTTCGCTGATCAGCGCGGTGCGGACGCAGTCGCAGATCGCTTCGGGATGCGCATAGCGCGACACCATGAAGGGCGCGCAGAGCCGAATGAACTCGCCGCGCGGATCAGGCATCAGGGATAGGCGACGCGCGTCAGCCATCGCGATGGTCGACACCCCGCACGCCAACAGGCTGCCCAGGACAATCGGAGACAGTGCGCTGAGGGACAGATACCGCAACAAATTCACCCGGGAAGCAACCGTAGGACGAGAGACGTGCAGGACCTATTATAGATGATGTGAGGTGCGAATGTGAATGCCGCTGTGAGGTGTCACACAGCCTGGCCTACCTTCAGCAACATGCAGCCACTGATCTTCAGGCTGCCATCCGGCTGGGGCTCCAGCGTGTAGAGCGCATCCCACGGCACACCATCGGCATCGACGATATGGACTTTCTGCTCGATCGTGCCACCGGACGTATTGCTCTCGGTGAATTCGAAGCTGCGATGGCGATAGATGGGCGCATAGGCGTTGCGCACCATGTCCATGAAGCTGTCGGGATCGGTGAAAATGCTCTGGATGCCGGGGGCCGCGAATCCATAGGCAGTCACAGCGTCGTCGCGCGCCAGCGCATCGGCTTGGGAGCTGATGATCTTCTGCGCCGCCGCGACATCATCCGCAGCACGGACAGGCGATGCGAGGCCGATCACTATAGCGATCAAAAAGAGGAGGCTGCGCATGCGGGCACCTGCTTTGTCTCGGAACGACTACGCCTCCGACTGGCGCGGGACAGATCAAGATGAGCTGCCATCGTCGATCGCGGCCCAGCAACCAAGATACGCCCGAGACGCCCGATCGGTTTTAGCGGCAGACGCTGGAATCCCGCCACTCCGACGGATTTGTGCATAACATCGCCTGGTTTGACGTAGGCTCACTTGCTCAAAGTGTTCTTGTAGATGACGCCGTCCTTCATGATGATTTTGAAGTTGTTCGCGGGATCTGCAATCAGGTTGATGTTGTCCAGCGGATTGCCGTCGACAAGCAGTAAATCCGCAAGTGCGCCTTGTTCCACGACGCCGAGCTTGCCGGGATAGGGGTTGCGCTTGCCGGACAGTGCCAGCAGTTCGGCGTTTGTCGATGTCGCCATGACCAGCGCTTCGGCGGGGGTGTACCAGCGCGTGAGCGAGGCCAGAATTGCGCCCTGTTGCTGCGCCAGCGCGCGAGAGAACAGCACGTCGGTACCCCACGCCGTCTTGATCTTGTACTTCCTGGCAAACTCGTAGGACCTCGCTATGCCGGGCCAGACCTCATCCGCCTTGGCTCGCTGGACTGACCCCTCCGGAAAGCCAAGCCTCAGGTCCTCGGGGAGGGGCTGCAAGCTCAACCAGATGCCCTTCTCGGCAAGCAGCCTGGCGGTTGCCTCGTCCATCAGCATGCCGTGTTCGATGCACTTCACGCCAGCGGCAACGGCTCTCTGGATTGCAGCCGGAGTAAAGGCATGCGCGGCGACATATGTGCCCCAGTTCTCGGCCGCTTCAACGGCGGCGCGTAGTTCCGCCTCGGTGAAAGTGGTCACGTCGACCGGACTGAAAGGTGACGACACTCCGCCGCCCGCCGTCAACTTGACCTGGGAGGCGCCTTGCATGAGTTGTTCGCGCGCGCGCAGGCGTACCTCGTCAGGGCTGTCCGCGACCATCGCGCCACCGACCTGCTCCATGCGGGTGAGCATGCCGCCGATCGTGCGTGGCAGATCGGTCAGCTGACGGAAATCCCCGTGCCCGCTCGTGACGGTGATCATGGCGCCTGAGGGATAGATGCGCGGGCCCTTGACGATGCCCTCGTCGATGGCGCGCTTGAGGCCGAACACCGGCCCGCCAACATCGCGAACCGTGGTGAAGCCGCGCATGAGAGTGTCAGTCGCTTCGTTGCCGGCCAGCAGATTGTTGTAGCCGACGTCACCGAAAGCCTGTGCCGGCGTCACCCGCACCAACATCGCGTGCCAATGATTGTCGATCAGGCCGGGCATCAGCGTATACCCGTTTCCTGCGACACGCTGAGCGTCTGCGGCTGCTATCGGCGCCGCAGAGATATGCTCGATGACGTTACCCTTGACCAGCACATGTGACGGAGCGGAAAGAGTGGCGCTTCTTCCGTCGAAGATTCGAACATTTTCGAAGAGCACATCGTCGGCGCTTGCGCTGGTGCAAAATGCCAGCGCGAGAACTGCTGCGAGCCATAGACTACCGACAGGGAACAACATGAGCGTTCTCCGAGCAGTGAGGCTTGCACTATGACAGATGTCGGCGTCCACTTGAAGGTGGCGCCGCCACCGGTGGATTTACGGGGAATCCACTCGGCCAGATGTGAATATATCTGGCTGCTCAAGCTCGTCTGGCATCGCCCATCCTTCAGCCATCAAAGCGACATGGAGCGCGGCTCGAACGTCGGGCGGCTCAATTTCCCCGACAGTCGCCTCATCAAGAACAGCGATCAGCTTCGCCCACCGCGGCGTTGTCTTGGCTTCGCTGTCAACGTAACGCTGGACCCATCTAATCGCCGCCAGGAGAGAAAAGATCGTGCGGTTCTTCGCCGGGGTTTGCCCGGGCGCCTCAGGCATCAATCGAATTGGCTCAAAGATCATTTGCACACAAACCGACTGCTGAAAATTCGCTTTATCGTGCCACAGAGCCGGCAATACGCAATGGGTGCCGGCATGACACGCAGCAACTGCACGCCGCCCTGAAGGCCGTGATCAAGCGCGCGATCATCGTCCTGGATGCGCTAGGTGACTCCGAGATGCAATTTCAAAGCCACAGATCTGGAACCGGGCTAATGTCATGCAACAGCGAGCGATGCGTAGAGGGACGAGTGCCGAGCGTCCTCGACGGATGCTCTCCGAAAAGAGTGTGGTAGTAGTAGGCGAAACGCCCCAATTCGATAAATCCATGTTCGATTGCGACTTTGGCCACTGTGGTTTGCGTCGGATCGCTTTCTCGCAGGATAGAATGAATGTCGCACAAGCGCTTGTGGCGTAGGAACGTCACCGGTCCCATACCCAGAACCTCGTCAAATGCACGATGAAGGCTTCGACGAGATACAGCGAGCCAGTTCTTGCCCTCTCTGACAACAACCACGTCAATATCCGTTGGCATCTTGCTGTGGTGTGAAAATGCCGGTCTGATCCGACCTGCCTCGATACACCCTCAAGTTTGCACGAGGGAAGGCGTGAGTCCTGGCCAGTATGCGACGGGCAAGGAGTGCTTCGACTGATCTGCGTTGATCAAGTGCAGAACCTCCATCCGCACCAGAGGAAACCTACCATGGAGGCACTCAATGATTGGGATGACTCCCAATGAGATGACCCCGATCGTCCCGAGCACCAGTCGCCCCAACTTTCCGTAAGCGACGCTCCCGCCACCAAGGGCAAAATCGAGCACAGCATGTGTTGGCGTTTCGGCCTGGAGCACATCGTACGCGCTTCTAAGTCGGACAGGGGCAGTCGTGACGAACGATGCAGCCCGCAGCAATCGTTGGAAGCCGACATTTTACGTGCTGATCGAAAGACAACGCAGCCGGGGGAATGGTGGTCGCCTAGTCAGTATCTTGAGGTCGTAGTCACCAAACGTCGTGAAATGGCACAACCGTGGACGCTGGGCGGGCTAATTACCCTTTTTAAGCGTGAATGGCGCTTTGTGCCGAAGATGATGGCCCCCTCTTGGAAACCCTGCGGAAGATTCGAGAGGTCGACTTCCCGCTGTCAGTCAGACCTTCATTGGGAACGTCGATCGGGCGCGCTCCGAGCGCTTTCGAAAGTTAAACACGTATTTATTCGGGAAATACATAGAGTTTCCTATCTCTTCGGTATGAGACCTGTGCGAAGAAAATCTTGAATTTCCAGCGCACGATGATCTCGGAAACGTAGCCCTCGGCTGCCCATCTTGCAGGCTTTGCAATCGCGATTTCCCGATCGATGCGACTGCGGGACCGCGAGCGGCACGCTTTGAGGTTCACAGCAGATGGAGATGGATGATGATTTTCGATCGACAACCCAGGTATCTCACTGCGGCTTTTGCCGTTGCCGTCGCGCTTTCGTTTGCAGCGCTGAGACCGCAACCCGCCGAAGCTACGCCACTGCACCGTGACGCGTCGCCGTTCTGTCTGTTGCCGGGCTCATCCAATGGTCCAGGGGGAGCACCGCAGATCTGCGGCTACTATGATTATCAGGAATGTCTGCAGGCCGCGGCCGACATGCACGCCAACTGCGTGGAGAACATCGATTTCCGCGGTAGTTATGAGCGGACGCCTGACGGGTGGCGTGCCCGGTACTGAGCGCCTTTGCGAGCGGCACGGCCCGGTCGATAATAATCTCTTGTGCGGAAAACGAGATCATCTTGAAAGGGAGATGCCGTAACACGTCTATCGCTTTTCGAGATGGCGGCGGCAGCGCCACTCGCCCGGACCGAACTACCGTTCGCGCCCGACCCATGCGAATGGTACCAGCAGCACAGCAAGCAGCGCTGTTGCTGCGAGCATTGCCCAAGCGTCGTTCACACTCCAGACAAAGGCTGTCTTTTCGATCATGGGCTGGACCAGGGCTTCCATGGCAGGAGTGGGTGGGCCGGAGAGACCGCTTGTCAGCAATGCGGGATCGAGGCCAATGGCCGTTGCCGCCGTGGGGTCTCCCGATAACAACCGCATATGCAACGCAGCGGCGTAGATGTGAGCGCGGGTGTATAGGATGGTGTCAATCAGCGCGATGCCGATCGCGCCGCCCAGATTGCGCATCAGATTGAACAGGCCGCTCGCTGTCGGCACCTGCGCTTCCGGCAGCGAACCCAACGCCAGGCGGGTCGGCGGCAATAGGCAGAACATGATGGCGACGCCGCGAACGACCTGTGGCCAGAACATCTGGTTGAAATCGGTGTCGCGTGTCTGAAACATGCTGAGGGCGAGTCCGATACCAAACACCGCAAAACCTGCGGCGGTCAGCCAGCGCGCATTGAGTCGCCGTTCCAGCGCGACGGCGATGGGCGACATCGCCAGTTGCGCGGCGCCGGTCACCAGCATCGTCGAACCAATCTGCAGGGCGTCGTGACCCCTGACGTAAGCCAGAAAAACCGGGATGAGATAGACCGAGCCGTACAGGCCCACGCCCAGGCAAAAGCTCAACGCGCATCCGATCGCGAATGAGCGGTTTCGGAACGGGCCAAGCTGGACGACCGGATGGGCAGCGCGCAATGTGCGTCGGACGAACAGGCCGCCGCAGAGCGCGCTGATTGTGAACAGGCCCGTGCAGGTGACCGACACCCAGCCATCATGGGGGGATTGCTTCAGTCCGATCTCCAGAGTGGCCAGCGACATCGCCATCAGAACCAGCGACCGCCAATCGATTTCCGCAAGGTCGCCAAAGTTCAGCTGCTGCCGGGGCAGCAGAGGAGGCGCCACAACGCAAGCGATCAGCCCGGGAACGACATTGATCAGGAACAGCCAGTGCCAGGACCAGGTCTGCGTGATCCAGCCGCCGACCACAGGTCCGACCGTCGGCGCCAGCACCGCCACAATGCCGGCGATCGTCGTGGCAATACCTTGGCTGCGCGGCGGGAACAGCAGGAAGACCGCGGCGAACACCGCCGGGATGAGCGTGCCGCCCGCGAATCCCTGCAGCACACGAAACGACACGAGGGCGGCGAAGGTGCCGCTCGCGGCGCAGCCGATCGACGCCAGCGTGAATAGCGCGAGGGCGGCGGCAAACAGCCAGCGCATTGAGAGCACATGCGTCAACCAGCCCGTCAGGGGAATGGCTATGATCTCGGCAATCAAATAGGAGGTCTGGACCCAGCTCATCGTCTCCGGGGAGATGGCGAGGGCATTCTGAATGGTCGGCAGCGATGTTGCGACGACCTGAATGTCGAGGATCGCCATGAACATCCCAAGACACATCAGGACAAAGCCGAGCCATGTCCGGGTGTCCGCGAGGGGCAGTTCGGTGCGCAGGGTCGTCATGGGCTCACGAGCGGCGGGGTAGGCAGCACGGCAGGGTCAAGGCCATCCAGCGCGCGGGTCAGTCGGGTGCGGCGGACGATCGAGCCGATCAGGCCCGGGCCGCGCGTGGCCGCGGCGAACATCAGGTTTCGGCTGATGCGATGGCCAGCAAGGCAGGAGACGATGCTCGCCAGTCGGATCGGACCGGCCGTGAGTTTTCGCGCGGCTGCCAGATAGACATCAGGTGAAAGGCCCTCCCGGATATGCGCGACCGCCAGCGCGGCCGATCCAAGGGCGATGGCAACGCCATCACCGGTGAAGGGTGGGATATGGGCGAGACGGTCGCCGACCCGATAGGCCGCAGCGTTTCGCTCGCGATGAAGATGCCCGCCGCTGGGACAGACCACGGCCTTCGGCTTGTCCCACAGCGGCTCGGCGTCTGCCAGCCGCTCCGCCAGTGCGGGAAGCGCCGCCGCCACATGGTTGCGTAGCGCGGGCCAACCGGATCCTAACTGGCTCATGGTTTCACCCGGCAGCACCATGCAGAGGTTGGCGATACCGTCTTCGACCAGTTCGAGGCCGATATAGCTGGCCTCCAGAAAGTAAAGCTCGACCCGGCCCTCGAGCGCTCGGCGAATGTCGGGGGCAGGCCGCAGGTGCATTTTCAAACCGACCTGCGAGCCGTCGCGCGTGTCGTCGATGCCGCGCAGACCCAGCTTGCCGGTGGCTAATACGAGGTTCCGGCAACTGACTGTGTGGCCGTTGTCGCACACGACCAGCCAGCCGGATCCATCCGGTCTCGCCGTTTTCACCGTCACGTCGCGATGCAGGCGTGCGCCGCTGAAATGCGCGTGTCGCAGCAGCGCGGCGTCGAGTCGATAGCGCGACAGCGACAGCCCGCGAAACGGTAGTGCCGAGGTCACGCTGCGGCGCGAGGAATACAATGCCACCTCATCGACCGGCACGGCGCCGAGCGCCAGCGGATCGACGCCCAGCCGCCGTAGCAGCAGCTGTGTCTCGACGCTGAGGAATTCGCCACACACTTTATGCTGGGAGGTGGCCGTGCGCTCGATCAGCATGACGTCATGGCCATGACCGGCCAGACCGCAGGCTACCGCGCTGCCGGCCGGCCCGCCGCCGATGACGATCGTCTCGACCCGGATCATCGCACGCGTCCAATCACGAAACGGAACAGGAACCACCGCAGGCGCACCGCGCGCGGCGCAATCCCGGCATCGCGTAACCGTGCCGTCCATTCGGCGCGGGTGAGGGCTCTCGCAACCGAGATCCGGCCATCGTGAATGACAATGGGATGCAGCCGCGTCAGCCAACCCATCAGGCCGATGAAATGGAACGGCACCCGGTGGCGCTGCAGGTCATAGATCATCCAGCCACGCTGCGCGGTCCCCTCCATCCAGCGCAGGAACGTCACGATCATCTTGTCGGACATATGATGCGTGAGCAGGCTGCTGACGACGAAGTCGATGGGGAAGGGCGGGATGAAGTCGAAGATGTCCATCACCTGATATTCGATGTTGAGATCGTTTCCTGTCGCCGACTGCGCGATGCGGACCGTCTCGCGATTGAGATCGAGCCCGATCAGCTTGATCTGCCGGCCGCGCCCGGCGGCCCAGCTGCGGATCGCCCGCAGCAGGTCGCCATAGCCGCAACCGACATCGACGAGCGTGAGCTCGGTACCTTCAGGTATCCGCTGGATGGCGGCGTCCAGCCAGGCGATCACCGCCCGGTGCCCGAGCATCGCGCCGTTAAAGCGGGCGAGGTCGCGCAGCACAAGTTCGAGCTCTTCCGGACTTGCATCGGCACTGTCCAGCCATTCGGCTTCGGTGCTCCGCTGCGACAGGTCCGTTGCTACAGCGTGGGTGGTACTGAATGTGCTCATGGTGTCACGCCCCAGTCCGGAACAGCATGGTTTCCGCGACCACTCCGGGGCCGAACGACATCGCGCATCCGCTGCGGCCACGCGCGCGCGAGCGCATCAGCTTCTCGATTACGAACATGACCGTGGCCGACGACATATTGCCATAACGGCGCAGCACGTCGCGCGACGCCGCCAGCGCCGTCGGCGCGAGAGCAAAAGCTCGCTCCACCGCGTCGAGAACGGTCCGGCCGCCGGGATGCACCGCCCACAGGTCAATTGACGTGGCGGGCGCGCCGGCGAGGATTCGCTCGCCGCTTTGCCGCAGGCCATCCTGGATGACGGCCGGAACGCGTCCCGACAACACCATGTCGAATCCGGCGTCGCGGATGTTCCACGTGATCAATTCACGGGTATCGGGGACCAGCATTGCGTGGAAGCTGTCGAGCGCGATGCCGGACGGCTCGGCGCTCACAAGGCTTGCCGCGCAACCGTCGGCGAACAGCAGGAACGAGAGCATCTGTTCGAGATCGGCGGTTTCCTTGAGATGCAGCGTACAGAGTTCGAGGTTGACGACCAGTACGCGCGCCGCCGCCTCGGAGCGGACGATGTGATAGGCCAGCTTCAGCGCGTTGATGGCGGCGTAGCAGCCCATGAAGCCGATCACGGTGCGTTCGACCGTCGTCGGAAGCTCGCAACGCGCGATGAGATCGAGGTCGAGGCCGGGCGCGGAGAAGCCTGTGCAACTGGTGACGATCAGGTGTGTGATGCGGTCACGATCCGCTCCGAGATGCAGGCGATCGACGGCGGCTTGCGCCAGTTCGGGCGCGTGTCGCTCATATTGCTCCATCCGCGTCGCCGTATCGGGAAAATCACTACGGGCATAGAAGCCGCCGGCATCGAAATGGTCGCCTTCCGGCCGGTTGCTCGGCGTAAGGCACGAGAAGCGGTGCTCGATACCGGACTTGTCGGCCATGCGTTCGAACAGCCGCGCCTGACGGGGGCTGGCCAGATGGAGCGTCGACTGTGCGAAGCGGCGAAAGGCATCATGAACGTCGTAAGGCGGCACAGCCGTTGCGACACGATTGATATAAACTACTGGCAAGGGAGTCCCTCCGTATGCCTCCGCCGAAACGAGCGCCGGCCGATGAAGGTCGAGATAGCGAAGAAAGTCCGCGGAGCGATTAAATTGCGATTTAAGAATCGGCCGACGCTCTGCTTCGGCCGCTGCCGGGGGTGTCGATGACAGGTGTCTGGCCGGCAATCGTTGCGCATGGGACGTCGCTGCGTCGCAAGTTAAATTCGTATTTAATTGAAGAACACAAGCCTTTCGAAGATGTTGTGGCCATTGGTCCGCCGTCCGGCTGGGCGCGTTCCGATGGCTGCTGCATCAGTAAGGGCCGTCCGCAGGTGGGTCGATGCTTGGAATTCTGACGTCGTTCGTTCGACAATGTGCGATCTCGCTAGGGGGATCGCTGTTGCTTGCCGCAACCGCATTTGCGGTGGCGCGTCCGCCGCACAAGTCGCCGCCGTTTCAACCGGCAGCGATTGAGCGTCGCCCGGCCACCGCGGCCGTTTTCATTGGAGCGAGTTCGCTCGCTCTCAACAGCTGTTCTGCGTCCGACAAGATGGTCGCTGATATCAATCTCCGGCCGATGGCGGACGGGGATCAGGATGTGTTTGCGGAACTGGTATCGCGAGGGCCGGACGTAATCGACATGGCGCAGGCCGTGCTGTGCTACGGGCACGAGGAAAAGCTCCGCCGCTTGGCCCGGCAGATAATGGCGACACGACATGCAGATGCCGGAGCAATGCCGTACGCGATCCCGGGATCTTCGGTACCTGTCGCAACGGCGAGGTTTGGGCCCACCGGATGGACGAAATGACCGAGTTTCGGCAAAATGGCGACGTTTTCCGTTACGCTACGGCGGGTGCGCACCTTATCGTGTCTTCAGATCAAACGGTGCCCGAGATACTCCAGATGACCAAGATTCTGCTGATCGAGGACGACAGTGAGACCGCCGAGGAACTCGTGGCCGAACTGACGCAGCGCGGCTTCGAGGTCGAACATGCCGCGAGCGGCATCGAGGGACTCGACAAGGCCCGCTTCATCAAGCCGGACTTGATGATCGTCGATCGCATGTTACCGGGAATGGACGGACTCACCATCGTCGAGGCGCTGCGGCATGACCAGATTCGCACGCCCGTGCTGATCCTGAGCGCGCTTGGAGCGGTCGATGATCGCGTCCGCGGATTACGTATGGGCGGTGATGACTATCTGACCAAGCCTTTTGCGATCGTCGAACTGGTGGCGAGGATCGAGGCCCTGTTGCGCCGTCCAATCGAAACGCGGGAAACCATGTTGCGGGTGGGACCGCTCGAACTCGACCTGATCGAACGCACCGCGCGGCGTGGCGAGCGGGAGATCGAATTGCTGCCGCGGGAATTCCGCCTTCTCGAATACATGATGCAGCGTAACGAGCAGCTGCTGACGCGGGCGATGTTGCTGGAGGAGGTCTGGAACTATAAATTCGTCCCAGACACTAATCTTGTCGATGTCCATATGGGGCGGTTGCGGCACAAGGTGGACACGCCGGGCGATCCGCCGATGATCCATAATGTTCGCGGCGCAGGATTTATTCTTCGTGCGCCTTCCTGATTTCGTCCGCACGACGACGTTCCGGTGGACGTCCATTGCGATTGCGCTCTGCATTCTTTTGTTTTCAGCCTTCGTGTACTGGGAGGCTGGCAGTTCGATGCGGGCCGACATGGACGCTTCGATCGCGGAGGCGAGCCAGGCGATCGCTTCGGACGTGCCGGAGCGCAGGGTCATCGCCATCGAGGACCGCCTGGCGGCCGATCCGCGTCGGACCCGGTTGGCCGGTCTGTTTACCGCCGACGGAAAACGGATCGCCGGCAATCTGCGCGATATCCCGCCGCAATTGGCGATCGACGCTCGGATTCATGCGACGCAGGTGGTCAGGATCGATCCGCGCAAACCGGAGTCGATGTCCGTGCGCGCCATCGGTCGCCGCTTGCCCGACGGCCAAGTGTTGGTCATCGCCCGCCATAGCGGTGAACTCAAGGAACTGGCGGCAGCGATCGGCCGCGCCCTGCTGCTCGGTCTGCCGGTGGCGGGCGCCCTCAGCCTGGCGATCGGTGGCGTGCTCAGCCTGCGGGTGCAGCGTCGTGTCGATGAACTCCATGCGCAGGTCAGGCGTATCATTGATGCTGACCTGCGCGAGCGACTTCCCACGGCCAACCTCGACCACCCTTTCGACAAGCTGGCGATCATCGCCAACGGTATGCTCGACGAGATCGAGGTGTTGGTCACCGAAATGGCGGGGACCGGCAACGAGATCGCGCATGATCTGCGCACGCCGCTGACCCGTGTCCGCGTCGGCCTTGAGCGCGGCCGCGCCAATGCCACGACGGTCGCGGACCTGCAGGCGGTCGCCGACCGCGCGATCGCTGGCGTTGACGAAGTGCTCACCATTATCACCAGCCTGCTGCGTATCCAGGAGATCGAACATTATGGTGACCGCAGGGGGTTCGGCGATGTGGTGCTGGCGGGTTTGCTGCATGAGGCCTGCGACCTCTACGAACCGATCGCTGAAGACAAGCAGGTCAGCCTACGCGTCGATGTCGACGACGATGCCATTGTCCGATGCGACCGCGATCTGCTGCAGGAGGCCGTCATCAACCTGGTCGATAACGCGGTCAAGTTCACGCCGCCCCACGGATGCGTCCGGCTGGCGCTCGTGCGAGGGCCCAGCGATGTCATTATCAGAATATCGGACACCGGTCCGGGCATTGGAGAAGACGAGCGCGAAGCGGTGCTGCGGCGGTTCTATCGCTCCGACAAGAGCCGCAGGACCGTCGGCACTGGTCTTGGCCTCAGCCTGGTTTCCGCGATCGTCAAGCTGCACGGCTTCCGGCTGACGTTGTCGACCGGTCCCGGCTGCGTCGCGGAGATCGCCTGTCCATTGCCGGAAAGGTGATTTGTCTAAAGCGCATTTTAATCGCCTCGCCGTACCCGCTCACCATGTTTCGTAGATCGCGCTGTTGCCTAGACGCCGGATGGATGTTCACGGCAACAGCGGCATCGATGGAAAGGATGAGATCATGAAAGGACGTACATTCAAGGTATTCGCAACGGCTGCGCTGGCATTGAGTCTGCTGGCTACCGCCGCTGATGCGGGCGGCGGCGGTGGTGGTGGAGGCCACGGTGGTGGTTTCGGCGGCGGTGGCGGCCATATGGGCGGCTTTGGCGGCGGCTTCGGTGGTGGTCACATGGGCGGCTTCGGACCCGGTGTCGGCGGTGGCCATATGGCAGGCGGCATCGCCGCCGGTCATGTAGGTGGAATAGGCGGCCAGCGTTTCGGAGGAGGCGGATTCGGATCGCACACCTTTGCCGGACATCACCTCGTCAGACATACCGGCCGTGGCTTCGGCTTCCCGGGCTACTACGATGACTACGGCTACGGCTGTCCGTATGTTTACGGCCCGCTGCATCCCAACCATTATCCCTGGGTCGCCGGCTGCAGCTGACGAACCGTCCTGCAAGGCATCGCCGGCGTGACGTTGCGGAAGCCACGTCACGCCGGCTTTGTTCGTGCTGCAAGCCGAACCTGAATTCGAATTTATATCCTTAACCTGTAATTTAATGGTTCCCGTGATCGCCGCCGCTATCTTTTCAGGATCGTCCGCAAAGGCCGTGACATCGGCCCCGGACATCGATCAGCAACAGATCAATCATAGCGGAGGGGCTGACATGAATACCGATGGAACGTCGACGGAGTATTCCACACCGGCGTCTGGTCTGGCGACTCGGATCGGGCTGCGGTCGCCCGCGGCAGCCGGCACCGCCCTGAATTACCGAACCGACATCCGGCGTTTTGCGATGCTCGAGCGCGAGCAGGAATACGTGTTGGCGATACGCTGGCGCGATCATGGTGACCGTACTGCAGCCGAGCAACTTGTCACCAGCCACTTGCGCCTCGCCGCCAAGATGGCCATGAACTATCGTGGTTACGGCCTGCCGCTGTCGGAGATCACGTCGGAGGCCAATCTCGGCCTGATGCAGGCCCTTGACGGGTTCGACCCGGACAAGGGATTCCGCTTCTCCACCTACGCGGTGTGGTGGATCCGTGCGGCGATCCAGGACTACATCCTGCGCTCATGGTCGCTGGTGAAGATCGGCACCACCGCGAGTCAGAAGAAATTGTTCTTCAAGCTACGTTCGGCCAAGAGCAGGATTTCGGCATTGGGAGGCGGCGACTTGCGGCCCGACCAGGTGACCCTGATAGCCACCGATCTGGGCGTGCCCGAGAAGGACGTCGTCGACATGAACCGTCGGCTCGGCGGTGATGCTTCGCTCAACGCGCTGGTGCACGATGACGAGGGCGCCACCGAGTGGCAGGACTATCTGATCGACCAGGCGCCCACACCAGAGCTGATCGCGGTCGAGCAGGACGAAATCGATCATCGACGTCAGGTTCTGGTGCGCGCGATCGACGTACTCAATGCGCGCGAGCGGCACATCTTCGAGGCGCGTTATCTCGCCGACGAGCCGGATACGCTCGAAGACCTCGCGCAGCACTATGGGCTGTCGCGCGAGCGGATCCGCCAGATCGAGCAGCGGGCGTTCGAGAAGGTGCAGTCGGCGGCGCGCAAGCTTTCGCACGATCTACGTCACACCCGCGCCCCGGCGCTGGCAACGCATTGAATTGCGTCATTCCGGCGGACGATGACGAATCGTGCAAGCGCGGGAAATCCGTTATGTTGGCGGTCCAAATGTCCCTCACGGGCCGCTCACGCGATGAATCTGGCCGAGTTTGCGAGTAGTTCAACCTTCCGCGCCGCTACGGTCGCGGCTGTCGCGCTTTCTTTGTTCGTGCTGGTCCTGTTCGGCTTCATCTATTGGAAGACCGACCGCCTGCTAGTGACCCGCTCCGACCATGTCATCGCCTTGCAGCTGCAAACGGTGGCGGCATTGCCGAATGAACGCAGGCTCGACGCGCTTCATCTTCAACTCAGCCAGGATTCGCGCGACGTGCATTTCATCGGCCTGTTCCGGGCGGATGGAAGCCGGGTCGCCGGCAATCTCGAGCGCCCGCCGGCGACGCTGCGGCTGGATGCCACAGTGCAGACTGTCGAGATCATAAGGCAGCGCCCCGCTGGCCCGGAGCAAATAACCGTTCAGGCCATCGGCCAGCAGTTGCCGGACGGCGAGATATTGGTGATCGGCCGCTATGTCGATGAGGCGATTCAGCTGTTGATGGTTGTCAGCCAGGCTCTGGCTCTCGGTCTGATCCCGGCTCTGCTGCTATGCCTCGCGCTGGGCGCACTGCTCAGTCTGCGCGCCGAACGTCGGATCTCCGGCGTTAATGAGCGCATTCAGCGCATCGTGGCGGGCAGTCTGCACGAACGGCTCCCGGTCAATCGCGGTCGCGATCCGTTCACTCAACTCGCCGGCATGGTCAACAGCATGCTGGACGAGATCGAAACGCTGATCCACGCGATTGCCGGAGTCGGCAATGACATCGCGCACGACCTGCGGACCCCATTGACCCGGGCACGCCTGGCGCTGGAGCGCGGCCGGAACAACGCCAGGACGCTGCCCGAACTGCGATCTGTGGTCGACAAGGCTATCGCGAGCATGGACCAGTCGCTAGCGATTGCCGCGGCGCTTCTGAGGCTGGCCGAGATCGAGAACAGCCGTCGCTCCACCGGGTTCGGCAAGGTCGCACTGGAGGAACTGCTGCACGAGGTCCGCGATCTCTATGCGCCGATCGCCGAAGACAAGGGCATCACGCTGCGCACCGATATCGTTCATGCCCCGATCGTGGAGGGAGATCGTGACCTGCTGATGGAAGCGGTCGCCAATCTGGTCGATAACGCCGTCAAGTTCACGCCGCGGGGTGGGCAGGTCCAGATCACGACGGTGTCCGGGGACGGCGAGAGTATCCTGCGCATCACGGACACCGGCGCGGGGATAAGCGAACATGAGCGTAGTGCGGTGCTGCGGCGGTTCTACCGTTCCGATGCGTTTCGCAAGACACCAGGTCTTGGGCTTGGCCTTACTCTTGTTGCCACGATTGCCAAATTGCACGGCTTTCGGTTGACGATCTTTTCGGGGGAGGGATGTGTGATCGAAATCGGATTCCCTGACGCTTCCGAGATAAAAGTTTAGACCGCGATCACATCGCCGCGAGATCGCTGTCCGTTGCTCGGCGCACCGTTTCCTAAATCGTTATTTAGTTGGCCCGTGGCATCGCATCACTATTTCTTCCAAAGACGTAACGATGGCGCGCCGCTGGATCGCCAATCCGGTCTGGCGCCAAGGAAGGAATGATCCAATGCACCCAAATCTCACGCCAGTAGTGTCAGCAGTCTTCATCGCGTTGATCGCCATCGCGGCAGCTCCGAATGCTGCTATGGCTCGTGAGTCGATCATCGCATCGAAACCCCTGCCGGCTCCGGCGGGGCACGCCCAGCCGACCCCGAATGGCTTTCTGTCAGACGAAGATGCGAACGCGGACGAACAGCAGCGACTTTCAACGTTCGATGCGCGGCAGCATCTGCTCGACGAACAACTCGATAAGTCACTGAACATCTGCCGCTGCTGAGGTTCAGCTTTCACGCGGCGCTTAGGGGCAGTCGTAGGATTCATCCACGGACGGACTATCTGGGAGCGAGCAATGGGCATCGTGCGGTTTGCACTGAGATTTCCGTATACCTATTACGTGGTGGCGGTGCTGATCCTGTTCCTCGGAGGTGTTGCCATCCGTTCGATGCCGACCGACATCTTCCCAGAGATCCGAATTCCCGTCGTAACGGTGATCTGGAGCTACACGGGGCTCTCGACACCTGAGATGGAAGATCGGGTCTCGACCTACAGCCAGTACTCCATCAGCGCCAACGTCAACGGCATCAAGAATATCGAAGCACAGACTCTGAACGGGCTCTCGATTCAGAAGATTTACTTCCAACCCGACGTTAATCTCGACCTCGCAATTTCGCAGATCGTTTCGGCTACAAATGCGATCCGTGCGCTGATGCCGCCTGGCATCCAGCCGCCAATCGTGGTGCAATTTAATGCCTCCAGCGTTCCGGTGCTGCAGCTCAGCCTCAACTCCGATACGCTGAACGAACAGCAGTTGTATGATTTCGGCATCTACAGGGTCCGGCAACAGCTGGCGCCGGTGCATGGCGTGACGCTACCTACGCCGGCGGGCGGCAAGTATCGCCAGATTATGGTTGATCTCGATCCTGATAAACTGCTGTCGCGCGGACTGACGCCGCTCGATGTCGTCAACGCGGTCAACACTCAGAACCTGACGCTGCCGACCGGAACGGCCAAGATCGGCGACAAGCAGTATACGATGCGTACAAACGCAACACCGGCCAGCATCGCTGACCTCAACATGATCCCGGTCAAGTTTGTCAACGGCGCGACGATCTTTCTGAAAGACGTTGCCCAGGTTCGCGACGGGTCGGCAGTGCAGCAGAATATCGTGCGTCAGGACGGCCGGCGTTCGGTGTTGTTGAGTATCATCAAGAACGGCAACGCCTCGACGCTGACCGTGGTCAACGCAGTCAAGGACGTGCTTAAACAGGCGCGGGCAGCAGCGCCCGCCGGGTTAAAGATCAACGAGTTGTTCGATCAGTCCGTATTCGTCAAGTCATCGGTGACGGGCGTTCTGCACGAAGGTGCGATCGCAGCCGGCCTGACGGCGCTGATGATCCTGCTCTTCCTGGGATCATGGCGCTCAACGCTTGTGGTGATGATCTCGATCCCGCTGGCGATCCTGTCGTCGCTCGTCGTGTTGTATTTCCTCGGCGAGACGCTCAACACGATGACACTGGGCGGCCTCGCGCTTGCGGTCGGCATTCTGGTCGATGATTCCACGGTGACGATCGAGAACACGCATCGGCTGCTGACCGAGGAGCACATGGCGCTGCCGGACGCGACCCTGCATGGCGCAGCCGGCATCGCGATCCCGACGCTGGTCTCGACGCTGGCTATCAGTTGCGTCTTTACCTCGGTGGTGTTCCTCGATGGCCCCGCGAAATATCTGTTCACGCCGCTTGGCCTGGCGGTCGTATTCGCCATGCTGGCATCCTACGGCCTGTCGCGGACGCTCACCCCGATCACCATCGGGCTGCTGCTGCGGTACGAAAAGCACGGCCCAGACGATGGCCATCCGAAGGGGCTGTTCGCGCGGCTGTCGAGTGCGTTCGAGCGCGGCTTCGAGCGGACGCGTACTGGCTACGTTGCGCTGCTGACCCAGTTACTCAAGAATCGCGTCGCCGTGCCGGTGGCTGCAGTGCTGATCATCGGCCTCGGCGGCGTCATGCTGGTCTCAGTCGGCCGCGATTTCTTCCCGCTGATCGACGGCGGCGAGATCCAGCTCCACGTCCGTGCCCCCGCCGGTACGCGGATCGACGCCACCGAAAAAATCTTTCAGCAGGTGGAGGACAAGATCCGCCAGATCGTTCCGGAGAGCGAGCGCAGTCTGATCGTCGACAATATTGGCCTGCCTGCGCGACCCTATAATCTTGCCTTTACCGACGGCTCAACCATCGGTGTCAATGACGGCATTATCCAGGTGGAGCTCAAAGAAGGTCACAAGCCTACGGCGGATTATGTCCGCAAGCTGCGTGAAGTGCTGCCGGCCGCATTCCCTGAAGAGGTGTTCTACTTCCAGGCCGCCGATATCGTAACGCAGATTTTGAATTTCGGGCTGCCGGCGCAGATTGACGTCCGGACCGTCGGATACGATCCCGGTGACCTTGCCATCGCGCAGAAGCTACGGGAGCGCATCGCGGCGATCCCCGGCATTGTCGATGCGCATCTTCAGCAGGAAACTGACGCGCCGTCATTTTATACCGAGATCGACCGCACCCGCGCGGCGCAGCTGGGACTCAATGCCAGTACGATTGCGACGAATATCAATGTCAGCCTGAGTTCCTCGTCGCAGGTGTCGCCGAACTTCTGGACCGATCCGACATCTGGAATTCCCTATTATCTCGCCGTGCAGACACCCGAATACCGAGTCAATTCGCTCAACGCCTACGGCAATACGCCGGTGTCGAGCACGCTGACCGTCGGCGGCCAGCCGGTGCCGGGAATGCTCAGCAACGTCGCGACCTTCAAGCGCGAGCCGCTGCCCACCAACCTGAACCAGGCCAATGTACAGCCGGTCTACGACGTCTATGCCAGCGCACAGGACCGCGACCTCGGCGCGATCTCCGCCGACATCAACAAGGTAACGGCCGATTTGCAGAAGGAGATGAAGCCCGGAAACAGCATTGTCGTACTGGGGCAGATCCAGAGCATGAACGATGCCTTCGTCAACCTCGGTATCGGTTTGCTGTTCGCTGCCGTGTTCGTCTACCTCCTGATGGTGGTGAACTACCAGAACTTTAGCGACCCGTTCGTGGTGATGCTGGCGCTACCTGCGACGCTGACCGGCATCGTCACCATGCTGTTCATCACGGGTACGACCCTGAACGTGCCGTCGATGATGGGCGCGATCATGGCAGTCGGCGTGGCGTCGGCGAATTCGATCCTGTTGGTTACCTTCGCGCGCGAGCAGCAACTCGCGGGCCATTCTGCGTTCGAGGCCGCAATCAGAGCCGGCCACACCCGGATCCGGCCGGTGCTGATGACCGCTGCGGCGATGATCGTCGGCATGATTCCTATGGCGATCGGCAGCGCCGGGGAGGAACAGAATGCAGCGCTCGCTCGCGCGGTGATCGGCGGATTGCTGTTTGCGACGCCGACCACGCTTTTGATCGTGCCGTACTTGTTTTCGCTGTTGCGCAAACGCGTCGACGGCCAGCCGCAACACGGCGTCTTTGAGGAGGCTAGTTCATGACCGGGATTCAGAGGTTGCATGAGGCGCGGACGCAGGAGGGGCCGTCCGTGGTAAATCGGCAGGCGGATCCGCCGCCGGTGCGGCCTCGCTCAAAGGCCCGGCTGATGCTGGTTCTGGCGGTCCTGCTGTTACTCGGCGGCGGTCTCGGCTTCGGCTTCTGGCGGCATGAGCAGGCGCAGCAGGCCGTTGCGGACACAGCAAAGGAACTCCGGAATCTCATCCCGGACGTAAAGGTCGCGGTTATCAGCGACAGCACCGTCAGCAACGACATCTCACTACCGGCCACCACCACGGCGTTCGAAGCGGCGAATATCTTTGCCCGCACCAGCGGCTATGTTGAAAAGCGCTATGTTGACATTGGCGATCGGGTCAAGGCCGGCGACCTTTTGGCCGAAATCACCGCGCCGGAACTCGATCATCAAATCACTCAAGCCCAGGCCACGCTGAAGCAGAACCAGGCTGCGTTGCAGCAGACACAGGCCAGCCGCGATCTGGCGGACGCCACCAACGGCCGGGACAGCAGGCTTGTGAAGCAGGGTTGGCTGACGCTGCAGCAGGGCGACAACGACCGGCTGACACTGGCGGCCCAGCAGGCGGCGGTCGGAGTTGCGCAGTCCAATATCGCCGCGCAAGAGGCGCAGATCCGGATTCTCACGCAGGAGAAGGCCTATCAGCGCGTGGTCGCACCGTTTGACGGGGTTGTCACCCAGCGCAATATCGACAATGGCAGCTTGGTTCAGTCCGGATCCACGTTCATGTATACGCTGATGCACAGCAATGTCGTCCGCGTTCAGCTATTCGTGCCGCAGGACGCGGCGTTCGGTGTGACTCCCGGCGTGAAAGCGAGCGTCCACGTTCCGGAAATTCCGAATCGGGTGTTTGACGGCACGGTCACGCGGATCGCCTCTGCGTTGCAGCCCGGCAGCCGGACCTTGTTGACCGAAGTCGACATCCCCAATCCGGACGGGGCTCTCAGCCCGGGAATCTATTGCACCGTGGATCTGCACGTTCCGCGCAAGACGCCGGCCTTTATCGTGCCGGCAGATGCTGTGATCTTCAACGCCGGGGGCACGCAAGTGGCCGTAGCCGAGCACGGCATCGTCCATATGCACAAGATCGTCATCGCGCGCGATTTTGGCACCTCGTTGGAAGTGCGTGATGGCATCAAGGCAGGCGACGAGGTGGTACTGAATCCGATGGTGAATCTGGCCGAAGGTCAGAAGGTGAAGGCCCACAAGCAGGCGGCGTGAGCAGGAAAGAAAACGTAGCCATGGTGCGACTGTTGGGCGTTTTGATGCTATCGCTGTTGGGCTGCGATGCGGTTCTGGCGCAGGTCTCGACCATGGGCACGACGTCGATGGGGCTTCCAACCACTCCTGGTACGATGGTTTCCTCGCCGCTCAACGGCCCGAGTCCGTTCTCCGCGGCGACGCTTCCGGGGGCGGCGGATACCAGCTTGGCTCCGGTGCCGCTGGCGTCGGACCCAACAACGCCGGGCGCCGTTATCAATTGCGCGCCAACCACAGCGCCAAGTGCGGCGACACCCGCCGCCGCCCTGGGAACGATCTCGACGACGAATCTCGGTAGCGCGACCGGTACGGTCACCCCGACCACGCCGGTTGGTAGCCCGCTGGACTCCAGCAGCTGTATCCTGAACGGGAATACCAGCCCAAGCGACCCTTCATCGTTGCCGCTCACCACTCCGCTGATTTCCAGCGTCCTGCCCGGCACGCTTGAGGCGCCGACTGCCATCCTCGGCGATACCAGTATCGCCCCGTCGGCGACGATGCCTACACCGAATGCGACGGCCTGCAATGAGACCGTCTCGATGAACCTTGCCGCCCCCGGAATGATGGCGGCTGCCAATGCCACGGGTGCCACGGCGACGCCAGGGGTAGCCGCGCTTTCGGGCTGCTGAGGTGTATTAGGATGCGATTTCGCAACGATATCGACAGTCTGGAAGCGTTGTTGGATCGCGTTTTTCGCTTTCGTGCCGTCTCGTTAGATCGAAGACGAAACGGCAGCGGCGCCTGGTCAGGTGCAGAACTGTGCCGATGGATTCTTCTGGCGCAAAGCGGACGTTGCGGTGGAGCTGAGAACCAAGGATCGACGACATTGCCGTAACACAGCGTCGTTGATCTCGCCATTCACTCGGCCGCTACCTGCAACACGCTCTGACTCTCTTGTTTAGGTTCCACTAGCGAGACGCCTTGCCACGTTCCCGACGTCACCAGCATCTGCGCCGTATCGCGAAGTTCAATCGCGACCGCGGATGCCGCAGGTGACATCAAGCTCTTTCCGATCGAATAGATGTAATTGCGGCGCGCGAGATTGGCGTCGGAAATGCGCAAGGCGCGCCAGTTCCGACCGCGCTCGCCTTCATGTTGAAGGGCTGACATCGGTTTGATCGTGACGCCCATCCCGTCATAGACGCAGTTCATCAGCAAGGTCAGTGAGTCGATCTCGGCAACGACATGCGGCGTCAGATCGCGACGCTCGAGTTCCGCCACCACGCGTCGCCGCAGGCCGTGTGTGCTGGTGGGGAGAATGAGTGGGAGTTTGGCGACATCGGCGACCGTGATGCTGGTTTGATCGGCCGGCACGAGCGTGTTGTCGCGCGGCAGCAGCACGAAGAGTTCTTCATCCAGCAGTGCGGTGGCGTCGAGCTTCGACGAAACATCGTTGGTGAAGAGGATCGCCAGATCCAGCTGCCCCAGACGCATCATCTGCGCGATGTGCCCGCTCATCCCCTCGACGACATTGAGAAGAACGCCCGGATACTTCTCGTGAATTCGTCGCATCAATGGCAGGCCGAGTGCGACTAGCGTTGTCGATGGCAGGCCGAGCGAGACCATGCCGCGGACCTCACCGGCTTCCTGGCGCGCAATCGACAGGGCCTGGTCGAGTTGGCGCAGCATGAAGCGTGCGTGGTGATAGAGCGCGAGCCCATTGTCCGTTGGTGTGACGCCGCGCGCAGAGCGGTTCAGGAGCGGTTTACCGACTTCGTCCTCCAACTTGGCCAGCTGTTGGCTCAGCGCCGGTTGCGCCACGAACAGGCAACGCGAAGCTTTTGAAAGACTCCCGCTTTCAACAATCTGGGCGAAATAACGCAGCTGACGCAGATCCATGGGACACCGGCGAAAGGAGGAACTTGGGAGGAGCTATATGCATCCCTTATAGCACCCAATGCAAATCAGTATTTTCGCTTATGTCAATTCGGCTCTAATCCGCAATGAGACAAGAAAATCTGAGGGAGTTGAACGCAATGGCGGATGCCTTGGCCCCGCAAACTGCGGCGGATTTGCCAACGTGCCGGCTGCTGATTGGTGGCCACTGGACGAATGGCGCGAAGGCCGTGGCAGTGATGGACAAGTTCCATCTCATGCCGTGCATGCAGGCTCAATTGCCGTCACGCGAACAAATCTCGGACTGTATTGCCGCGGCTGATGCCGCATTTCAGGCCAGCAAACTGACGCCGCATGAGCTCGGCGCCATCCTCGAACGTGCCGCTGCATTGATCGAGAAGCGGGCGTCGGAACTCGCCGATGTGTTGGGCAAGGAGGCGGGTTTCCCGCGCCGCGATGCGATGGGCGAGGTTCAGCGCACGGCCAACACGTTCCGGCTGTCGGCCGAGGAAGCGCGGAATTTCCGCGGTCATACGGTCCCGATCGAAGGGGCCGCCGGGCAGGCCGGACGTCTTGGTTTCACGCTCCGCGTGCCGCTCGGCGTAGTCTGCGCCATCACACCGTTTAATGCGCCACTCAATACTGTGGCGCATAAAGTGGGTCCGGCACTCGCGGCCGGCAATGCGCTGGTTCTCAAGCCGTCGCTGCATACGCCGATGTCGTCCTGCATCATGGCGGAATGTCTCCTCGAAGCAGGCCTGCCGGCAGGTTTGATGTCGGTCGTGCATGGCGATGCCGAGGTGGCGCAGTGGTTGCTCGAAGAGCCATTGGTCCGCTTTTATGCCTTCACCGGCAGCACTGAAGTCGGCCGCGCGATTCAGTCGGCCGCCGGACTGCGACGGACACAGATGGAGCTCGGTTCGATCGCGCATTGCATCATTTGCGATGACGCCAATCTCGATGTGGCGCTGCCAAAGGTGATCAATGCCAGCTATCGCAAGGCAGGGCAGGTCTGTACCTCGATCCAGATGTTGCTGGTACAGCGTCCGCTGCTGCAGCAGGTGATTGATCGCCTTGTTCCGCTGGTCAAGGCGCTGCCCTATGGCGATCCGGCTGATGACACGACGGTGGTCGGTCCCGTCATCAGCGAAGCGTCGGCCAAGCGCATCGAGTCGTGGGTTGCGCACGCGGTTGAACGTGGCGCGCGTCTTCTTGTCAGCGGCGAGCGCAAAGGTGCTGTGGTTCCTCCGGCGCTGCTGACGGATGTTCATGCAAGCACGCCACTCGGTTGCCAGGAAGTGTTCGGGCCGGTGCTGTGCATCGCTCCCTTCGACGCGATCGACGAGGCGATTGCACGCGTCAATGCAACGCCGTTCGGCCTTGCAACCGGCATCTTCACCAAGCGTATCGATGTTGCACTGCAGGCCGCGCGCAAGCTGCAGGTCGGCGGCGTTCACATTAACGAGACACCGAGCTCGCGCGTCGATGTCATGCCTTATGGCGGCTCCAAGGACAGCGGGTTCGGACGCGAAGGTCCGCATTACGCTATCCGGGAGATGAGCGAAGAACGTATGGTCACCATCCTGGCCTGAGAGCCTTGAACAAAAAAAAGATGGGAAGAAGTAATGGCTAAGATGAAGGGTGGCGAAGTTATCGCCGAATATCTCGTCAAACAGAAGGTGCCCTTCGTTTTCGGGATCTGCGGACACGGCAATGTCGGCATCCTGGATGCGCTGCACGCTGTGCGCGACAAGATCAAGCTGATCTCGCCGCGTCATGAACAGTGCGCCGGGCATATGGCGGATGCGTATTTTCGCGTGAAGCATCAGCCGGTTGCAACGCTGACGTCGACCGGGCCGGGATCGGCCAATATGGTGATGTCGCTGGCGACTGCTCTGTCGGATTCATCTGCCTTTCTGGCGATCACCGCCAACGTGCCGACCTCGCAAGCCAATCGCGGCCCGTTTCAGGAACTCTACGCGCACAATCAGTCGGACTTCGCCCAGGTTTTGCGCCCCGTCGTAAAGCGCTCGTTCCAGCCAAGCCGCGTCGACATGCTTCCGCTCGCGTTGCGCCAGGGCTTCGATACGATGGTCACGGGCCGTCCGGGGCCGGTCAATCTCGACATCCCCTACAACGTCTTCCAGGAAGAGGATGACGTCGAACTGCCGGCGCTGTCTCATGTGCATGGCGGTCATCGCCCCAGCGCCAGCGACAACGACATCAAGATCGCGCTCGATCTGCTGTCGCAGGCCAAGCGTCCGGTCTTCTTCATCGGGCACGGCACGACGCTTGCTGAAGCCGGCCCGGAGATTTCCGAGCTGCAGCAGAAGCTCGGCATTCCGGTCATCACTTCGCCGAATGGCATGGGTTGCGTTCCCGCGGATGATCCGCTCACGCTCGGCTTCATCGGTCGCAACGGTGCCTATCCCGCAAACCAGGCCGGACGCTTCTCGGATCTTGTGATCTGTATCGGCACGCGCTTCGACGATCGTTCGTCGTCGAGCTGGCATCCCGGCTATTCCTGGAATTTCCCAAGCACGAAGCTGCTTCAGGTTGATATCGATCCAGCAGAGTTGGGCCGCAACTATCCGCCGACCCTCGGCATCATCGCGGATGCCAAGGTGTTCGCAGCGCAGCTTATCGCCGCGCTGCCGAAGCGCCGCGAGATCACGCGCGAAGGTTTTGGAGCATGGCGTGAGGAAGTCGCGAATTGGACCGCTGAATGGGAAGCCTTCATTCGGCCGAATTTCAGCGCGGTGACCACGCCGATCCGTCCGGAATATGTCGTCGGCGCGCTGCTCGACGTACTGCCGGATGATGTCATCCTGTCGCTCGACTCCGGTGTGCATCACAACTGGTTCATGCAGTTCTGGAAGCCCAAGCGCACGCAGAGCATGCTCAACAGTTGGGGCTATTCGTCGATGGGCTTCGGCGTCTGCGGCGTTCTAGGCGCACAGCTCGCAGCTCCCGATCGTCCCTGCGTGGCGGTTGTCGGCGACGGTGGTTTCATGATGGCACCCTATGTGGTCGCCACGGCCGTCGAATATGATCTGCCCTGCGTCTGGATCGTCTGGAACAACTTCGCCTGGGGCGCGATCCGCGATCTGCAATACGGGCTGTTCGAAGGACGTGAATTCGGTACCGCCTTCTACAAGGGCAATCAGGGCCCCGGCGGTGATCGCTACAATCCCGACTTCGCCGCCTGGGCACGTGCCTGCGGTGCGGACGGCGTGACCGTCACGCGCAGCGAGGATCTCCGCGGCGCCGTGGAAACTGCCATCAAAAACCGTCGGCCATGCGTCATCGATCTGCATGTCGACTCAGAAGTGCGGCCGCCATCGACCGGCACATGGGAGCTGCCTCCTATTCCCTACAAGGAACCGGTCTTTGGCAAACCGCACCGCACGACCTAAGACAAAAACAAAGCAAAAACCACCGGAGGGAATGAGGATGATGAGAATGAACGCAAATAGACGGTCCTTCATATGTGCGATGGCGGGCGTCGCAGCACTGTCCGGTCTTGGATTGAGCGAGGTTGCGAATGCTCAGTCCAACGAACCGATCCGCATCGGCCTGATCTATTCTAAGCAGGGCCCAGGTGCTGCGATCGGTCAATACCTGCAGCGCGGCAGCGAGCTTGCCGTCGAGCAGGCTGGCCGCAAGGTGCTCGGGCGCCCGATCGAACTGGTCTGGCTGGATGAACCCAATCCGCAGGTCTCCCAGCAGAACATGCAGCGCCTTATCGACGAGAATAAAGTGGTCGCCGTGGTTGGCGGCAATTACAGCTCGTCGGCGCTGGCTATGATGAGCGTCGCCAATCGTGAGAAGATTCCGCTGATCCTCACCGGCGCCGCCGCCAGCGAAATCACAGGAAAGAGCTGCAGCCGCTACACTTTCCGCACCCAGGCCACCGTGCCTGTGCAGATGGAAGGCCTGATGCCGTATGTCTCGCAGATCGGCAAGAAGGTCTATTTCATCACGGCGTCCTACGCGTTCGGCCAGGACATCCTGCGTGCGTCGCGCGCGCTGCTCAAGAAGGTCGGCGCAACCGAAGTTGGCGTCGATGAAGTGCCGATCAACACCGCTGACTATAGCTCTTACATTCTGAAAATTCGTCAGGCGAAGCCGGACGTGGTTGTCGGCGGTCTCGTGGGCGGCGACTTCTCGAACTTCCTGAAGCAGTGGAACGAGATGGGGATGAAGGACAAGATCCCGTATGCGGCGATCGCCGTCACCGACACCGATTTCTGGGATGTCGGCACCCAGGCTTCGACCGGCATCTATGTGAAGCCCTGGTACTTCAAAAATACGAAGAACACCGAAGCCGAAAAGAAGATGAGCGCTGACTTCCAGAAGAAGTACAACGAGCCGCCATCGGACAAGACCTGGTCCGGCTGGATGGGTATGCGCGCTCTGCTCGAGTCGATCGAAGCCGCCAAGTCGACCGATGCCAAGGCGATCGTGACGGAGCTCGAGAAGTGGAAGAACTCGGAAGAGGCGTTCCCGTTCTTCTTCCGCGACTGGGATCACCAGATGGTGCGCCCTGCGGTCATCGTCGGCGTCAAGAAGCAGATCTCCGACAAGTGGGATTACTTCGATGTGCTGAAGAACACGTCCGAATCAGCTGCCGATACCGAGAAGGCATTCGGCACCAAGGAAGAAGTTGGTTGCAACATGCCGGCTCTCTGAGCCGGCATAGCAACCCTTCTTCTCGTCGCGTCATAGCTTCCGAACGGGTGGAAACATGCTTGATACCCTCGTCTCACAGACGGCCAATGGACTCGTCCTTGGCTTTATCTACGTCCTGATTGCCGTGGGACTTTCCATCACGTTCGGATTGCTCGGTGTGATCAACTTTGCGCACGGCGCGTTCTTCGCGCTGGGCGCCTATGCGGCATGGGAGCTGTTCCAGCTGTTTGGCTGGCCGGCGGTGATATTTGCGCCGGTTCTGGTCGGTCTGGTCGGCATGCTGGTGGAGGTGACAATCATTCGTCGCCTCTACGGCAAGGAGCCGCTGCTCAGTCTGATTGTGACGTTTGCATTGGCTCTCCTCATTGAAGCGCTGATCCGCTTCGCCTGGGGGGCGGACGGCAAACCGTTCAATCCACCGCCGTTCCTGGTTGGCATCGTCGAGATCGGCCCGTTGCTGATTACAAAATACCGCGTCGCCGTGCTCGGCGCCACGATAGCCACGCTACTCGGTCTGTGGGCCTTCCTGGAATGGACGCCTTACGGTCGCGTTCTTCGTGCCGGCAGCCGCGATCCTGAAATGGTCGAGTTGCTCGGCATCAACCTGCCGCGCGTGTTGACGGCCGTATTCGGCCTCGGTTGCGCGCTTGCCGCCATTGCCGGCGTGCTGGCGGCACCGCTGTGGACGGTGTCGCCGTCGATGGCCGCCAATGCTGTGATGCCCGCCTTTGTGGTGGTGGCGATCGGCGGTCTTGGCTCGTTCCGTGGTGCGGTGGTTGCCGGTCTTGCGGTCGGCATCGTCACGTCGCTCACCATTCAGTTCAAGCCCGAAGCTGCTGCAGCTTCGATGTATGCCCTAATGTTTGCAATCATGCTGCTCCGGCCGCGTGGCCTGTTCGGCGAGCGCTGGGAGCGCTTCGAATGACAACCAATCGCTCAATCCTGTTCCGTCTTTGGGATCACCCCATCGTCGTTATGACGGTGGTGCTCCTTGCCGCGACCGGTATCGCGCTGGCCACCGGCATGCCGATCCATCGCATCACGCAGATCGCCGTCTATACGCTCTATGCCGGCGGTGTGAACTTCCTGATCGGCTATCTCGGCCTGGTGCCTTTTGGCGCGTCGTTCTTCTTTGGCTGCGCCAGCTACGCACTCGCCATCGGCGGTGGCATGCTCGGCGGTAACGAACTTACCGGCATGGTCATTGCCATCGTGTTCTCGCTACTGCTGGCGCTGGTTGTCGGCGCCATCATCCTGCGCCGTCGCGGTTTGTACTTTTCACTGCTGACGCTGGCCTGTTCGCAGATCGCATTCGAAATCGCGTTCAAGTGGACCGCTGTGACCGGCGGCGAAAATGGGTTGCAGAATGTGGAGCGTCCGCTGTTCGGCTCGGCGATGTCGTTCCACATTTTCTCGCTGGTGATGGTCATCGGAACCTGCTGGGTCATGTGGCGCCTCGTCCACGCGCCCTTCGGGCGCCTGATGCAGGCCATCCGTGACAACGAGCAACGCGTGATCAGTTTGGGTTTCGACACGTACCGCACAAAGCTGATCGCTTTGATCGTGGCGGGCGGCGTGATCGGTGTCGCCGGCGGGCTGATGTCGCTGTTGCTGCAGGGCGTTTACGCCAACAATCTCAGTTGGCAGCATGCCGGCGATCCCGTGCTGATGGCGGCACTGGGCGGCGTACATCACTTCCTCGGTCCGCTATGGGGCGCGATCATCTTCATCACGCTTGAAGACCGCCTTAGCGCCTTCACTGAAAACTGGTGGCTGTTCTTCGCGCCGATCATCATCGCTTTCGCGCTGCTCTCGCATGAGGGCGTGCAGGGCATCTTCCAGCGCGTCATCGGCCGTAACCGCTGGACGCTGACGCGTGCCGTCATTCCTGAACGGCCGGCGACGATAGCGCCGCTGGTGTCGGAGGTAGCAAGTCAGCAGGAATCGACGCCGATCCTTGTGATTCAGAACGTCTCGAAGCGTTTTGGTTCGATCGTCACCCAGGCCAATGTCTCGCTGGAAGTAAGCCGGACTGGCTTGCACAGTCTGATCGGTCCGAACGGGGCCGGCAAGACGACCTTGTTCAACCTGTTGACCGGCGTTCACAGGATCGATTCAGGCGCATTGCTGTTCGAAGGCAAGCCGATCCAGAATCTGGCCTCGCATAAGCGGGCCCGGCTCGGCATGTCGCGCTCTTTCCAGATCCTGAGCGTATTTCCTAACCTGACCGCGTTCGAAAACGTGCGTATCGCTGTGCAGGCCGCGCAGCGGCAATGGGGCGGTTACTGGCGGGATGCCTACGACAACGATGCCGCGAATGCCAAAGTGTGGTCGCTGCTCGATGCCGTGGGTCTCGCGGATCGGGCAGGCGAGGCCTGTGCATCGCTTGCCCATGGCGAAAAGCGGCTGCTTGAGATCGCCGTATCGCTGGCGACCGAAGCGAAGCTGCTGCTGCTCGATGAGCCGCTGGCAGGCTTGGCAGAATCCGACCGCAAGGTCGTCGGTCAACTTATCCAGCGCCTCGCAAAATCCTACGCAGTGCTTCTGATCGAACACGATATCGATCGCGTGTTGTCGATGTCGGACCGCATCACTGTGCTGCATCAGGGCCGCCTGATCGCCGATGGCAAGCCGGCCGAAGTGGCAGGGCATCCGGAAGTGATCGCCGCCTATCTCGGTAGCGCCCATGGCAAGACGCTTCCGCCGCCACGCGCGGCTGCCGATCGCTCGATCCCAAAGATCGGTACTGCCGCGGCTCCGCTGCTCAAGGTCGAGGGTGTCCGCGCCGGTTACGGCGGTGGCACGGTGCTCGATGGGTTGGACCTCACGGTGCAGCCGGGCGAGGTTGTTGCGTTGCTCGGTCGTAACGGCGTCGGCAAGACCACGTCGCTGCGCGCCATCACTGGCGTGCTGCCGCTGTCGTCCGGACGTATCACTTTCAACGGCAAGGAGATCGGCGGATTGCGTCCTGACGAGATCAATCGTCTCGGTATCTCGCTGGTGCCTGAAGGGCGTCGTCTGTTCCCCAACCTGACCGTTGAGGAAAACCTCAAGCTTGCGGCACGCCGTGGAGGCGCCTCGCAGGAAGAGATCTGTGACCTGTTTCCAAAGCTGCGTCTCCTGATGCGACAGCGTGCCGAGAATCTGTCCGGCGGTGAACGCCAAATGGTGGCGATCTCGCGCGCACTGATGGTACCGAGCCGGCTGATCCTGCTCGACGAGCCGTTCGAAGGTCTTGCGCCTGCGGTCGTGCAGGAAGTGCGCGAAGCCGTGGCCAAGCTCACCACCAAGGCCAGCCTCGTGATCGTCGAACATCATGCCGAGAGCGTGCTGGCGATGGCGGATCGGGCTTATGTCCTGGTCAATGGGAAGGTGGCCTTCAGTGGCGACGCGGAAACGCTGGCGGCGGATGTCGCGCTGCAGGAGCGGCTGCTGGGGATCACCAAAGCCGTCGATCTTACTCCGAGCCTGAGAGCCGTCTGATGGCACGTGACATCGGCGTCAACACCTACGGCTATATCTGGTCGATCCCGGCGGTGGACTGCGTGCGCCGTCTGGGTAAGCTCGGCTATCGTCAGATCGAGTTCCTGTTGCAGCCGCCGCATCTGTCATTCGACGATTTTGGGTCGGCAGCACGGCGCGAGCTACGTGCGGTTCTGCAGGATATCGGTGCCACTAAGACGGCGATCAACCTGCCGAGCCTCGATCACAATCTTGCCAGTCCATTTTCACGCGCCCGCGCGGCGTCGGTGAGGATGTTCGAAGACACCATCGATCTTGCGGCCGATATCGGTGCCGAGACGGTTGTGGTGGTGCCGGGCCGGATGAGCCCACTATTTCCGCCGAGCGTCGAGAACCGCTTCGCCTGGGTCGGCGAGGGGGTCTCGCAACTTCTGCCGCGTGCCGAGGATCGCGGCGTTGGTCTCGCGATCGAAAATGTGCCGTTCGCGGCGTTCCCTGATGCCGCAGCGCTGGAACGCTTCGTGCGTGGCTTCACGTCTTCGGCCATCGGCGTTTGTTACGATGCTGCCAATGCGCATTTCATCGATGAAGATCCCGCTGCTGGCGTCAGGCAGCTTTCCGATCTGCTGCGCATCGTCCATTTCTCGGATACCGGCCAGGACAAATGGCGGCATGATCCGATCGGCACTGGCACCGTGCCTTTTGCGGACGTGGTCAAGGCACTCGATGCCGTCGGTTTCGAAGGCGCTGTGACGCTGGAGATTCTCGACCACGATCCCGACGCCGCGATCCTGCGCAGTCATCGGGCGCTGGAGCTGCTTGGCTTCGCGCCCTGCAAGGCAGGAGCGAGCGCATGAGCACGATTCTCGTCACCGGCGCGGCCGGTTTGCTCGGCCTCTTCGTCGTTCGTGACCTGCTGGCGCATGGCCATAGCGTGCGCGGTCTCGACCGGCGCCATGGCGATGCCGACATCGACTGGCATGTCGGCGACGTGACATCACCCGAGCTCGTGCAGCGCGCCACGGCCGGTGCCGATGCCGTCATGCATATCGCAGCTATCCCGAATATCTGGTCGGGCGATGGCCAGACCATCATGCGCGTCAATCTGCTCGGCACCTACACGGTGCTCGATGCGGCAGAGGCGGCAGGCGTCAAGCGCGTGGTGTTCTGCTCTAGTGATTCCGTCGCCGGCTATACGGTGCGCGAGGGCAAGATGCTGGCGCCGCATTATGCGCCGCTCGATCTCGATCATCCGCTGCTGGCGACCGATCCGTATGCCGTCAGCAAGGTGGCGGGCGAGGATCTGGTTCGCGCCTACGCCTTGCGCGGGATGTCGGTGGTGGCGCTGCGCACCGTATTCGTCGCCTATCCCGACATGGTCGGTGAGATCGTTGCCCGCGCCAAGGATCCCGACAATTACCGTGGCCCAATGGTCGGTGGGCCATCATCCGCCGGTGGCGGGCCGCTGCATCACCATATCGATCCCAGAGACCTCGCCCGTGCGTTCCGGCTCGCCTTCGAACTGCCGATGCAACCCGGCGCGTTCGAGCGCTTTTATCTCTCGGCACAAGTGACGCTGTCGCCGGAACCGACGTTGGATCGCTTGCGCCGGCTGCATGGCGGGAGCGTCGAGATCCGTGCGCCGGAGATTTATGCCAAGCAGCCGTTCGCGCCGCTTTACGATCTGACCCATGCAGCCGAACGCCTGGGATTCGTCGCAGAATATGACCAGCGGCATTTGCTTGCCGGCCTGCCTGCATTCTCTTGAGGAGCACTTCAATGACCTTCGTCTCTCCCGAACCGAACGCCTTCGCCGATGCCGGCCAGAAGAAATACGCGGTCACCCGCAATCTCGGTGAGCTGCTCTGGATCCAGTATCCCGGCCATTTCAATCAGGCGCTGTCGAAGGCGATCGTGACGCCCGAGACTGTCGGCAGCCGCTTCTTCGACCACCGCATCTCCTGCTATGAGCCAGGTGCGCATGTGGAAAGCCATTCGCACAAGGTGCAGGAGCAGATCTATCACGTGCTAAGCGGCGAGGGCATTCTCACCGTCGACGGCGAGCGACGCCTGGTGCGTGCCAATGACGTCACCTACATCCCGCCTGGCGTGGTGCATGAATTCCACTGTACGGGCACCGACACGCTGACCTTCCTCGTCATTACCTGCCCGCCGACGGACGACGAACCGAAGCCGCGGTAAAGGCGAATATCATGAGAAAGAAAATTCTCGTCACCGGTGGTAGCGGCTGGCTCGGCAGCGCCATCGTCGAAGCGCTGCTGAAGCGCGGCGATGCCGTGATCGCGACCGACCTTGGCGTATCGCCGTCGATCGCGGCCATTGCTGCGTGCGATCAGCGGCTGACCCCGGTGGTTGCCGATCTCGGCGAATGGCATCAGGTGATGCGGCTATTCGAGACGCATCGTCCCGACGCGGTGATCCATACCGCGGCCATCGTCGGCGTGATCCAAGCCGCCGATATCCCGATCAGGGCGCAGCGCGTCAATATCGAGGGCGCGATCAACCTGTTCGAGGCAATGCGCCTCAGTAGCGTGAAGCGTGTTGTCCATATCAGCACCGAAGAGACCTATGGCGACTTCCTGAGCCCGGTCATCGACGAGGATCATCCGCAGAAGCCACTCAGCATCTACGGCCTTACCAAGCTCGCCGCCGAACATTATGGCCGTGTCTATTCACGCGACCATGGTCTTGAATGCATCAATGTGCGGACCTGCTGGGTTTACGGCCCGCATCTGCCCCGCTTGCGAATGCCACGAACCTTCGTGGAGGCGGCATTGCGTGGCGAGCCGTTCCACCAGCCCGATGGTGGAAATCTTGCGGTCGATCAGGTCTATATCGACGACACTGTTGCGGGAGCGCTGCTCGCGCTCGATAAGTCGAAGCACAGTTACGATGCCTACAATATTGCGACGGGCGTAGCGCCGACGCTGCGCGACGCGGCCGAGGCCGTCAATCGCGCCATTCCGGGCGCGAAGATCACGGTCGGCGACGGCGGGCCTTACCATCACGGCGGCAAGGTTTTGAGCGCGGTGAAAGGTGCGCTCGATATCAGCCGCGCGCGGACCGAACTCGGCTACGCGCCGCGCTACGATCTGCAGCGTGGCATCGAGGCGACCATCGCGGCAACGCGCGAACGCATGAACGGAACGTCGTCGTCCTGACAACACGAACCAACATCGGCGCTCGACCCACCATGCCCTCGCCGGGAGGGTGGAACTCTTCGCCAATTCAGCTAACTCCTTTGAGGACTAACCCATGTCGACATCATCTCCCGTTGTAATCATTTTCGGTGGTTCGCGCGGTATCGGCGCTGCCTGTGTCAAGGCCTTTGCGGATGCCGACTGGCAGGTCGCTTCGACCTATGCGACCAAGGCAACATCGGGTCCCGGCAAGAGCTATCAGGTCGATATTCGCGATGCGTCGGCGGTCGCGAAAGTGTTCGAGCAGGTCGAGGCCGACTTCGGTTCGGCGCCGCATGCGGTGATCGCCAATGCCGGAATCAACGTTCCTGGCGCGCCGCTGACGACCTTCTCGCCGGACAATTTCCGTGAGTTACTCGATGTCAATGTGGTCGGCGCTTTCAACGTGCTCGCTGAAGCCGCGCGCAAGGTGAAGGATAAGGGCGCCATCGTCGCTATCACGACCTCGCTGGTGCGTCATGTGGTGCCGGGTACCGGTCCCTATGCGGCAACCAAAGCGGCGGTTGAGAGCCTAGTGCGCGCGATGGCCAAGGAATTGTCCGGTCGCGGCGTGCGCGTGAACGGCGTCGCGCCCGGTCCCGTCGATACCGATCTCTTCAATGCCGGCAAGACCGAGGAAGTGAAGCAGCGCATGGCCGCCTTCAGTCCGTTGAACCGCATCGGGCGCCCGGAGGAGATCGCGGAGGTCGTGCGCTTTCTCGCCTCCGATCAGGCATCCTGGGTGCAAGGCCAGATCGTGCAGCCAAACGGCGGCATGGTATGACACCAGCGAGCCCTGACGCACCGGAAGACGTCTTCGACGTCGTCGTTGTAGGCGCAGGTGCCGGCGGCCTGACCGCTGCCAGCACCGCGGCCGCGCAGGGCTGCTCGGTTTTACTTTTGGAACAGGCCGACGTTGTGGGGGGCACGACGGCGATCTCCGGCGGCATGGTGTGGATTCCCGCCAATCACAAGGCCGCTGCTGCGCAACGCCCCGACAGTCTCGACGCCGCGCGTACTTACCTCGCCGAAACGGTGCCCGGCACCGACCGCCAGCGGCTGGAGACGTTTATCACGAGCGGCGATGCGGCGATCCGCGATCTCGAAGCACGCACCAGCCTGCGTTTGCAGCCCGTCGTCACCTATCCCGATTATTATCCGGATCTGCCCGGCGCGACGGCAGGCGGCCGCGTGCTCGAGCCGGTGCCCTTCGACGCGCGCTCGCTCGGCAAGGCGTTCGCGCTGGTGCGCGATCCGCTGCCGGAATTCATGCTGTTCGGCGGCATGATGATCAGCCGTCAGGACATCCCGCATCTGCGCCGCATGGCGAAGTCGCCGCGCTCGGCGCTGCATGTGGCGAAACTGCTGTTCAAATATGGGCTGCAGCGGCTCGGCGCGCGCCGCGGCACCACGCTCTATCTCGGCAATGCGCTGGTGGCGCGGTTACTAAAATCCGCTCTGGATCTCGGTGTCACCGTCCGGACTTGCAACACGGTCAATCGTCTGGAAGCCGACGCCAATGGACGCGTCGCCATGCTGGAAACGCGCGATGCCTCGGCGCGGCTGCATCGTGTGCGCGCGCGCCGCGGCGTGGTGCTGGCGACCGGTGGCATCTCACATGACGCAGACTTGCGTCGCGATTTCGTGCCGGACAGTGCCGGTGCGCTGACAGCAACGGTTTCCGCCGGCGATGCGCCCCGTGGTGCGCGATTGGCGATGGCGATCGGTGCGCAGCTCTCCGCGCCGACCCGCGACGGCGCCTTTTGGGTGCCGGCCTCGACTTTCACCCGCGCCGATGGCAGCCGCGGCGTCTATCCGCATACGGTGACCGATCGTGCCAAACCCGGTCTGATCGCTGTCGATAGCAACGGCCAGCGCTTTGTCAACGAAGCCGTCTCCTATCATGAATTCGTCCGCGCTCAGCTTGCGCATGCCAATAGTGCGATCCCGGCCTGGCTGATCTGCGACAGCCGCTTTCTCTGGAAATACGGGCTCGGCAAGATCAAGCCGTTCACTGCTTCGGTTAGCTCGGATGTCCAGTCCGGTTATCTCAAGCGCGCAAAGACGCTCGGCGAACTCGCCAGACAGATCGGTGCGCCGTCGACGGCACTCGAGCACACCGTCGCCGCTTTCAACAAGGATGCCGAACGCGGGGAAGATCCAGCCTTCGGACGCGGCAGCAATGTGTATCAGCGCTCGCTCGGCGATGCGGATCAGCAACCGAACCCGTGCGTCGCGCCGCTGAAGGATGGGCCATTCTACGCCGTTGCGGTGCAGCCGGCGGATCTGGGTATGTCCGCCGGCATCGTGACCGACGATCAGGCCCGCGTGCTCGCCACAGGCGGTCGACCGATCTCGGGCCTCTATGCCTGCGGCAATGACATGGCCTCGGTTATGGAAGGCGCCTATCCCGGCCCGGGCATCACCCTCGGTCCGGCATTGACATTCGGCTGGCTCGCAGGGCGCCACGTCGCATCGGAGCCCATCGCGTGAAGACATCCACATCCATGCCTGACGTGCTCGTGATCGGCGGCGGCAATGCGGCTTTGTGCTCGGCGCTAATGGCGCGCGAGGCAGGCGCTTCGGTCTTGATGCTCGAGTCCGCGCCGAAGGAATGGCGCGGCGGCAATTCCATGCATGTGCGCAATCTGCGTTGCATGCATGACGAACCGCAGGACGTGCTGGTCGAAGCCTATCCCGAGGAAGAGTATTGGCAGGACCTCTTGAAGGTCACAGGCGGCATGACTGACGAGCCACTGGCGCGGATGGTGATCCGGCACTCGTCGCGCTGCCGGCCATGGATGAGCAAGCACGGCGTGCATTTCCAGCCGCCTTTGTCGGGCGCGCTGCATGTGGCGCGCACCAATGCGTTCTTCATGGGGGGCGGCAAGGCGCTGGTGAATGCGTATTATCGCAGCGCCGAGGCGCTGGGTATCGCGATCCGCTACGATATGCCTGTGAAGAGTCTCAAGCTGAAGGATGGCGCGTTTGTCGCCGCGATCACCGAGAGTGGCGAGCGCATCACCGCAAAAAGTTGCGTGCTCGGCTGCGGTGGCTTCGAATCGAATCTGGAATGGCAGCGCGAGGCCTGGGGGCAGAACGAGCGCGGTGAATGGACCGCGGAGAACTTCCTGATCCGCGGCACCCGCTTCAATCAGGGTGTGTTGCTGAAGTTCATGATCGATGCCGGCGCCGATACCATCGGCGATCCCACGCAGGCGCATTGCGTCGCCATCGATGCGCGCGCGCCGCTCTATGATGGCGGCATCTGCACGCGGATCGATTGCGTCTCGCTCGGCGTCGTCGTCAATCGCGAGGCCAGGCGCTTCTATGACGAGGGCGAGGATTTCTGGCCGAAGCGCTATGCGATCTGGGGCCGCCTCGTCGCCCAGCAGCCCGGTCAGACCGCATGGTCGATCATCGACCAGAAGGCGATCGGCCGCTTTATGCCGCCGGTGTTCGACGGCACCAAGGCCAATACGCTGGATGAACTCGCGGTGAAGATCGGCGTCGATCCTGGGGTCTTCATGGAGACCCTGTCGGCGTATAACGCGGCCTGCCGTCCCGGTACCTTCGATCACACCGCGCTCGACGATTGCCGCACCGACGGCCTCACCCCGGCCAAGACCCACTGGGCCCGTGTGATCGACACGCCGCCATTCTATGCCTATCCGCTCAAGCCCGGCATCACCTTCACCTATCTCGGCATGAAGACCGATGCCACGGCGGCCTGCCGCTTCAACGACGTCGCCAGCACCAATCTGTTTGCCGCCGGCGAGATGGTCGCCGGCAATGTGCTCGGCAAGGGCTACACCGCCGGCGTCGGCATGAGCATCGGCACGGCGTTCGGCCGCATCGCCGGCGTCAATGCCGCGGCGAGCGCTGGGCATCGCCATCCCACATTCCACGAGGAGCTCGACTATGCCGCCGGTCACTGATCTGGAAGCGCCCGTCGCCGGCGGCGCCTGCGAGGGCGGCGTCAGTTTCGCCGATGCGCTCACCGCCGGCGAGGCCGAGATCGCACGCGTCATGCAGATCTGCAACGCGTGCCGTTATTGCGAGGGATTTTGCGCGGTGTTCCCGGCGATGACGCGGCGGCTCGAATTCAAAAAGGCCGATACGCATTACCTTGCGAATCTCTGTCATAACTGCGGTTCCTGCCTTTACGCTTGCCAATATGCGCCGCCGCATGAATTTGCAGTCAATGTCCCGCAGGCGATGGCCAAGGTGCGCGTGCGCACTTATCAGGACTATGCGTGGCCGCGCGCTTTCGGTCGTCTCTATGAGCGCGCCGGACTGACGGTCGCCTTCGCGCTCTCGGGCGGTCTCGCGCTGTTCATGATCCTGGCGATCGCGATGAACGGCCGCTTGATCCACGAACCGTTGGCCGGGAATTTCTACGCGATCTTCCCGCACAACTTCTTGGCGCTGCTGTTCGGCGTCGTGTTCCTGTTCGCGATGCTGGCGCTCGCGATCGGCGTGGTCAAATTCTGGCGCGAGGTGTCGCCGACCAAAGACGGCAATCCCGCCGATATCGCCGCGGCCGCCAGAGCGCGGATGCCGGCTGTGGCCGAAGCCATCACTGACGTGGCGCGGATGCGCTATCTCGGCGGTGGGCATGGCGACGGTTGCAACGAAGGAGATGATAATTTTACGCTGTGGCGACGGCGCTTCCACCATTTCACGCTGTGCGGATTCCTGTTGTGCTTCGCGGCAACCTGCGTGGCGACGCTGTATCACTATCTGTGGAATCTCCACGCGCCCTACGCCTTCACCAGCGCACCTGTCATTCTCGGCTCGCTCGGCGGCATCGGTCTCATCATCGGTCCGATCGGACTGCTGTGGCTCAATCTCAAGCGCGATGCGCTACGCGCCGACAGCAAGCAGAATGCCATGGACCGCGGCTTCATCATGCTGCTGCTGCTGGTCAGCGCCACCGGCTTTGCGCTGCTACTGCTGCGCGACACGCGCTTCATGGCGCTATGGCTTGCGATCCATCTCGGCACCGTGATGGCGCTGTTCCTGACATTGCCTTACGGCAAGTTCGCCCACGGCATCTTTCGGTCTGCCGCGCTTTTGAAATTCAATGTCGAGAAGCGGATGCCGAACCGGCTGGGGCTCGGGGGCGAGTAGGCAGCATCCCTGAACATGCTCACTGAATGTCAGCTGCTGGCGCAAAGCCGCCAATCGTTGGGATCCCTTGCGACCGCGTTTTTCGGATCGAGAATGTCAATCAAGTTCGCAAGAACTCGAGCACAGCGTTCAGAAAGTCTTCCGGAGCGGTCTGCGATGAGGCATGGCCGCCCCAGGCGAGGCGCACCAGCCGTGATTGCGGGATGCCGGCGGCAAGCTCCTCGGAAAGATGCATCGGCGTCAACTGGTCGTCTGCGGCGCAGATCACCAGGGTCGGTGCGGCGATCTCCTGCCGGCGCGCGCGGCGGTTAAACGCCATGATCATGTCGATGCGGGCGGCAAGCACATCGGCCGGGGGCGTCGACGCGATGAAGCCGGCCAGCAACGCTTCAAGACGCGCGGCATCCGCGCTGATCCAGGACGGCGGGTACAGGAATATGGCGGAGGAGCGCTGGTAGGCGGCGATGCCAGATCCCAGCAACAGTGATTTTCGGGCTTCGAAGCACAGTTCAAAATAAGGATCTGGACCGGCCCATCCGGCAGATAGCACCAGCTTGAGCAACCGCTGTGGATGATCCTGGGCCAGGATCTGACCGACGGCGGCGCCGGTCGAATGACCGAGCAGGTTGGCCCGCGGAAGTCCGAGGTGGTCCATCAGCGCCACGACGTCATCGGTCAGGGCTTCCACCGTGTGCGCGATGCGGTTGCCCTGGCTGTCGCCGATGCCCATGTGGTCGTGGGTGATCACGGTGAATTCGTGCGCCAGCGCCGGAACCACGTTCGCCCAGTAGCGCCGCGATCCGCCCAGCCCCGTTACCAGCAACAGCGGCGGGCCGCTGCCATTGACCTCGTAGGCCAGGCGCCCGTCGGGACGATCGAGAAAATCCGGCATTGTCATGCTCATTTGGGTAAGGCCGCCAGTGCGGCAATCATTTTTTCGCTTGAGGTCACCCAGCCGAAGAAGCGAGTGACATTGAACACCGTTGCCTCGAAGATCGAATTGGATCCGGCCTGCAAGGTGGCGTCCGGAAGCATCAGCGCGAAGAATTCGCGATGATAGGCATCGCGCAGGGTGGCTTCGACGCAGACATTGGTGTTGACGCCGACCAGCACGATGGTGGTGATGCCGCGCGCACGCAACAGTTGTTCGAGGTGGGTGCCGGCAAAGCCGCTGTAGCGCGCCTTGGCAATCACCGCCTCGCCCGCGACGGGGCGCATCGGCTCGACGAAGTCATGGTCCCAGGTGCCATGGGTGATCAGTTTGCCGCGCTCGGCCGGATTGGCGCGCATGTATTTCAGCGCGTTCGACTTGTGCCAGACAGGTGACGTCGGCCCGCCGGCTTCTGTCTGCAGCGCGTCGAAGCCGTTCTGCAGATGGATGACGAACATGCCGGCACCGCGCGCGGCCGCCAGAACGGCTGCCGCCTTGTCGATCACCGGCGCACTGGTCGAGACGTCGAAACCGACGCGGTCGAGATAGCCGCTCTTGGACAGATAGGCATTCTGCATGTCGACCACGACCAGCGCCGTGGTCGCCAGGCCGATGGTCAGGCTCTCCGGTTCAGCCGTGATCGTCACGGCATCCGCGGCGTGCGACAGGACGATGGCCGGGCTGGATGAGTCCATCGATCAGGCTCCATACTTCTTGAGCGCCAGGGCTTCGGCCATGACGATAATCCCGTAGAGAACGAGACCGATCACGCAGAGCACGACAATCGACGCGAAGATCAGCGTCATCTCGGCCTGCGAGGCCGCGAACAGGATCATGTAGCCGAGCCCGGCCTGCGCGGTGATGAATTCGCCGACGATGACGCCGATCATGGCGAAGGTGATGGCGATCTTCAGTCCGGAAAACAGATGCGGCACGGCCGCGGGAAACCGGACCTTGGCATAGATCCGCGACTCGTCCGCGCCGACGGCCTTGCACAGCCGCAGCAGGTCGCGGTCGACCGACATCAGGCCGGTCAGCGTCGCTACCACCACCGGAAAGAACGAGATGAACACGCCGAAGGTGATGCGCGACGTGCTGCCAATGCCGAGCCAGACGATGAACAGCGGCGCCAGCGCGATCTTCGGAATCAACTGGAACAGCACGATGTTCGGATACAGCGCGTCGCGCATCAGCCGCGACTTGCAGATCAGCACCGCGAGGCTGATACCGAGCACCATCGAGATCAGAAAGCTGGCGATGGTTTCCAGCGTCGTCGGCACGGCCTGGCCGAGCAGAAACGGCAACGTCTCCGTCAGACGGATCGCCACCGCGGACGGCGCGGGCAGCAGCGTGTTGGGGATCTGCTTGATGCGGACCACGGCTTCCCAGCCCGTGATCACCAGCGCCGCGGCGATGACCGGCAGCACGACCAAGCGGGCCTGCCCGCGCAGCACGCCGAGGCGCGACGGCCGACTCGGCGCCGGCAGGGGTGCCCGCGCGGAAGCCGCGCTCGTCGGCGCCAGATCTGAATTGTTTACAATCCCGTTCACTGCACACCCGTGGTTCGGTGAATCGAGGCCTTCAGATGAAGATAAAGTTCGTTGAAGCGCGGGTCGGCCTCGATGGACGGATCGCGCGGGCGCTCGAACGGAATTCTGACATCCTCGATGATGGTAGACGGACGGCGCCCCATAACCAGCACGCGGTCGGACAGGAAGATCGCCTCGCGAATGGAGTGGGTAATGAAGATGGCAGTCTTGCGCGTGGTGTCCCAAATGCGGGCCAGCGCATAGCCCATCTCGTCGCGGGTGATGGCGTCCAGCGCACTGAACGGTTCGTCCATCAGCAGGATGCGGGGGTCGTTGACCAGTGCGCGCGCCAGCGCCACGCGCTGCCGCATCCCGCCGGACAGTTCGCGCGGTCGCTTGTCGCGAAAGGCCCACAGGTCGACCATCCGCAACAGGCTTTCGGCGCGCGTCCGGCTTTCGGAAGATACCGCGCCGCGCATGTCGATCGGGAACAGCACATTATCCAGCACGCTGCGCCACGGCAGCAGCGTTGGGTCCTGAAACATCATGCCGGCGTCGGTCTGCGGTCCTGACACCTGCAGCCCGTCCAGGGTGATGGCTCCCGATGTCGTGGACTCCAATCCGGCGATCATCAGCATCAGCGTGCTCTTGCCGCAGCCGGAAGGACCGAGGATGGAGACGAAGTCGCCCCGTGCGATCTCAAAGTCCACCTCCGCCACGGCTTCCACCGGGCCGGAGGGGGTTTCATAGACCTTGCGAACCCGCGCGGCGGTGATCGCCTTGAATGTCTCGACCTGGGCCAGCATGCGATCAGCCGAGGATCGCGGCGTATTCGGCGACGTTCTTCTTCACCTTCGCCCATTCCTCCGGCGAGAACTTCACCGAACCCACCAGCTCGTTGGTGAACAACTCGCTGACCACCGGCTTCTTGGCATCCTTCGGCGCGCCGAATTCCATCACCATGTCGACCATTTCGCTGGCCTTCGCCATGTCGGTATAGCCGATCGACTGCGTTTCGGCTTCTTTCGAAATTACGGTGTAGTGCATTAAACCCTGCGAGATTCTGGCGTTTTCCTTCCCGCCCGCGGTGATGCCCATTTCCGGAATTTCCTTGAGGAAGATATCGACGCCGGCTTCCGGATCCTTCAGCGCGTAGGCCAATCCCTCCGTCAGCGCGTCGTTGACGGCGCGACACAGTTCCTTGTCCTTGGCGAACACATCCTGCCGCGTCACCACTTGGCCGGCATAGAGCGTGATGCCCGCCGTGCTCCACAGCATGAAACGGCATGGCTCCTTCATGGCCATGATCACGGGGATGCTGGACGTGCCGATCGCGGTGATGGCATCGACCTGCTTGTTGACCAGGCTCTGCTCAAGCACCCGGTTGTCCATCTGGACCATGGTGACGGCACCGGTATCGATCCCGGCCTTGCGCGCGAACGCAGGCCAGTACGGCGACTCCGCGGAGGTCGGCACGGTGCCGATCTTCTTGCCCTGCAAATCCTTCGCCGTCTTGATTGGGCTGTCGCCGCGCAGGGCGATACCCATCGTCGCGTCGTAGCCAAGCGTCGATACCGCTACTAGCGGAAGGCCGCGGGCGGCGCCGAGAATGGTACCGCCGGCGAAGATAAAGCCGAAATCGAACTCGCCGGCGCCGACCGCTTGAGCGGCTGCCACCGAGCCGAAGCCGCGGCTGATCGTGATGTCGATGCCGCGCTTCTTGAAGAAGCCCTGGTTCTTGGCGACGTAAGTGAACAGCGTCGAGCCGTTGGCCAGCCACGGCAGCGTCAGCTTGACGGGCCGAGCGGCCTGCGCGAGTGCCGGCGCTGCTAAACGTGTCGTGGCGCCGGCAACGGCGAGCCCGGCGGCGGCCTTAAGCGCCGAGCGTCGGGTAAGGCCGGTATGCGGGAGGGAGGTAGGATGGCGCGTATCATCGGTCATGACTGAACTGCTTTCTGGGTGAGTGCACGATTTGAATGCAGAAGACGCTTACTTACGGCTGAACGATCTCTAGCGAGAAACGTGCCAGTTGGACGCGTGCTCATTTTGGTGTCAGGACACTTCGAAGATTCCATCAACCTCGACGCTGGCTCCGGCGGGAAGCGTGGCGACGCCGACGGCCGTGCGCGCATGGCGACCGCGCTCGCCGAATACGGCAAACATCAAATCGGAAGCGCCGTTCACGACCTTGGGGACATCGGGATAGCCGGGTTGCGCGCAAACGAAGCCGCCTAGCCGGTGGCAGCAAACTACGCGGTCAAGCTCGCCATCGAGCGCAAGGCTCAGCGAAGCCAACAGATTTAACGCGCACAGTTGCGCGGCCTTCTGTCCGGTCGGCAGATCATGCATCACCCCGACCTGCCCGGCGAAGCGGACCTCGCCGTTCCACTCGCAGATCTGGCCGGCGAGAAAGATAAGCGACCCCGATCGCGAATACGGTTTGAACGCGCCTCGCGCCGGTGGCACCGGTGGCAGTTCAAGGCCCAGGGCGCGGAGTTGTGCTTCGGCGTTTCTGGTCATTGCGCTGGTTCCTGCTGCAGGGCCTGTCGAGCGAGGGAGGTCAACGGGGTCTGGTATGTACGCATAACATGCTTACTTATGCAGCAGGTCCTGACGGCACCGGGAAGATGGAGCATGACGATAACTCTCTATGATCGTTGGATTTTGTGGTGAAGGGCGGTGTGCGGAGAAAGCGTTGGCACGAGCGGATGAGGGGGCTTTGCAGCGTTTCTGCTTATGGGACACGCGTTTTTCTCGTCGGATGGACGAACCTTGTGCAAACAGCGCCGCGACGACTAGTGAAGTGCGAGAAGAGAACCGCAGTGGTCCATGCGATCGTCGATTCCACTGCGGCGAAGCGCGCGCCAGTAAGTGGCGGCGTTGATCGCAATCACGGGAATGCCAAGCCATCGCTCGGCTTCAGCGGCAAGATCGATCGCCGCGAGATCCGTCCCGGCCTGAACGATGGCGTCCACGCCGATTGCCGCAAGCGTCTTGAACCCGTCGATGATGTCGAGCTCGGTGGCGTGGGCGATCTGCACTTCGCTCGGTCGTTTCAAACTATGCACCGCGGCGATCTCGTATCCATGGTCGCTGAAATAGCGCGCTACGTTGGCGTCGCCGACCGGTTGATAGGGTGTCAGAAGGCCGATGCGTTTGACGGCCGGAAAGCACTTCAACGCTGCAATACATGCTGCGGAGCCCATGGTGACCGGCACTTTCGCGCGCTCTTCGAGACGGACGAGCAACCGCTCGCTGCCGGCCTTGCCGCCCCAGAATGTCGGGATCGACATCCCCATCACCAGATGCGTCGGCTTGCAGGTCATCACGCGGTCGATGCAAGGATAGAGATCGGGACCGATGGCGTCGACCATGGTTTCGAACTCCGCATCATTGCCGAGCGGCAGATCGGGAATATGAATGCGCCCGATGTGATTGGTGACGCCGGTCGGACGCATTCCGTCGGTCTCCGGCTGCACCGTCGTGTTGGTCGATGGAATTACGATTCCGATCTTGAGACGGTAGCCAAGTCTGTCTGTCATTACGCAAGCCTTCTGTGTTGGCAGGCCCTTTGCAAGGAGGGTGCAAACGTCTTTGCAAGTCCGGTGCCGAAACTGGGAACGGCCCACATTATTGGAAGCCATGTCACACTCTTCATATGTCGCCAGTCATCGATCGCGCAGCCGAATTCCCGATTTCCTGTTGCTTCGTCCCCGTGACCTCGATGAGGCGCGCGGGATGCTTGCCCGCGAGCCGGGGGCGATGGCGATGGCCGGTGGGATCGATGTCGTCAACCGCATGAAGGATGGATTGGCACCCCCGGCATTGGTGCTCCTCGGCGGCGTCGCCGATATCGATGCCATCCGCCTGTCGCCGCAGCGCGACGCGATCGAGGTCGGCGCGGGCGCCCGCCATGATGCCGTGGCGAACAGTGACGTGCTGCTCGCATGGCTTCCCGATCTCGCGCGATGCTGGGAGCGGATCGCGAATATCCGGATTCGGATGCAGGGGACGGTGGCGGGCAATCTGCTCGCGCTGATGTCCGGCTACGAAGGCGCCGTGCTGCTGTCGGCGCTCGGCGCGTCCATGGTGTATTCGACACGCGATTCTCGCGGCGACATGATCGCGGTGCGGAAGTTCGGCGAGGCCGCGGATTCATTTTTCGAGCGCGGCGGCCTGGTCGAGAAACTGCGCGTGCCTCTGCCGATGGCGGGGACGACGCGGCGGCTTCTCTATGATCGCAGCCTGCGGCCGATCCTGACGGTGGCGCTGCGCATTGATTGCGCCGGCGGTGCGGTGGTGAGCGCGTGCGCGGTGATAGGTGGGTGCCATCGATGGCCGTTCGCCTGCGACCTGCCAGTTGCCGGCGTCGCATTGTCTGAGCTGCATGCGCAAGCCGACGGCACGGCGCGGAGCGCGGTCCGGCAGATGCCGGAGCCGACGGTGCCGTGGTTCGGGGTCGCGAACTATCGCGAGACCGTGGCGTCGGTTCTGCTGTCCCGCCTGATCCGGGAGGTCGCCGCGTGAGCATTACCGAGACTACGCTGTCCTTTACGCTCGACGGCGAGCAAGTGACGCTCGCCAGAGGCGCGCCGCGCGTGCTGTCCGACGCGCTGTCGCAAAGCTGCGCGCGCAGCGGCGTACGCGTCGCCTGCGACCATGGCGTCTGTGGCGCCTGCACCGTGCTGGTCGACGGCCTGCCGGTGACGTCTTGCAGCACGCTGGTCGACACGGTGGCGGGTAGTAACGTCACCACAGTGCAGGGGTTGCAGCCGGCCGGCGCGGCGCCGAGCGCGATGCAGCGCGCCTTTGTCGAGGCTCACGCATTCCAGTGCGGCATGTGTACCCCCGGCATGATCCTGCTCGCTGAAGCCCTGCTGCAACGCCATCCGGAACCCAGCCGCGAGCAGATCCGCAATTGGATGAGCGCGAATGTCTGCCGCTGCACCGGCTATCAGGTGATCGAGGAAGCCGTCGTCAGGGCCATCGCGATGAAGGGTCGGGCAGCGCCTGATGGCCGGCGCTGGCGCCCGGAGGAAACCGCCAAGGTGACCGGCCAAGCATTCTTTCTCGTCGATACGCCGACAGCCGGTGGCGCCGAGATCAAGCTCCTTCGCAGCCCGCATCCGCATGCGCGCATCGTGGCGATCGATGTGGCACCGGCGCTGGCGCTGGAGGGCGTGCTGGCCATCGTCACCGGCGACGACCTGCGCAGGCTCCCGGTCCATACCTACGGATTGTGGATCAAGGACCAGCCGCTGCTCGCGATCGACCGTGTGCGGCACGTCGGCGAACCCGTCGCCGCCGTGGCTGCGGTGGACGCGGCCACCGCGATCCGGGCGCTGTCGCTGATCGCCGTATCATACGACGTGCTCGTCGCAGTCGCGACGCCCGACGAGGCGATGGCCACCGGCGCGCCATTGCTGTTCGAGACGCCAAGCCGCGGCGGCATTCCGGCACACGGCGTCAGCGTGACCACCGCGATGGAGCACGCACCGAATGTGCTGTATGAATTTCATCACCGGCTCGGCGATCTCGATGCCGCCTTTGCCGCGGCCGATCACGTTTTCACCGACGACTTCGCGTTCTCGCGGATGGCGCATGTCCACCTCGAGCCATCGGTGACCGCCGCGCGTCCGCTTGGCGATGGCGTCGAGGTGTGGTCGTGCAACCAGGATCCCTTCCTGCTGCGCCAGGAAATAGCGGAGATCTGCAGCCTGCCCGAGCACGCGGTGCGGGTCCGCACGCTGCCGATCGGCGGCGGCTTCGGCGCCAAGAGCTATTGCAAGATCGAACCGCTGGTCGTGCTGCTGGCGCTGAAGATCAACAAGCCCATGCGGCTGACGCAGACAATGGATGAAGGTTTTGCATCGCTGTCGCAGCATTCGGCGACGTTGCGGTTGGAAACCGCCGTATCGCGGGACGGCGATTTCCTCGCCCGCCGTTCCGACATCGTGCTGGATGGTGGCGCTTATGCTGATGCCAGTCCGCTGGTTGCCGACAAGGTAGGCTATCGCATCGGCGGTCCTTATCGCTGGCAGGCGCTCGACAGCAGGGCGATCGCCGTCCGCACCAACACCGTGCCGGCGGGCTCGTTTCGCGGCTTCGGCGGTACCCAGGCATCGTGGGCGTCGGAGAGCCAGGTCGACATGATCGCGCGCCGGCTCGGCATTGACCCGTTCGAGATTCGGCGCCGCAATCTCCTGTCGCCCGGCGAGCCCTATCGCGCAGGCGACAGTACCATCGATTGCGATCTCGTCGCGGGACTGGAGCTGGCCGCGCAAAAGATTGATTGGGGTAGCCGCGCGCCACCGGGCAGGCGGCATCTGTCGCGCGGCAAGGGGTTGTCGATTGGCTTCAAGGATGGCGGCGGCCAGGGCCGGTTCGCCCAGGCCCGCGTCAAGGTCACCGCCGACGGCAGCGCGATCATCAACTGCGCGACGGTCGACATGGGGCAGGGCGCGACCGAAGCGTTCCGCCGCATCGTGGCCGAGGTGCTGAAGCTCGATCCGGAGCGGATCGCGCGGGCGGCGATCGACACCGACCAGACCGCCTTCGACCAGGGCACCCACGCCAGTTCGGCGACGGCAGTCACCGGCGAAGCGATCCGGCGCGCCTCGGTAGAGGTGCGCGACAAGGTTTTGACCTTCGCCGCCGGGCAACTCGGTTGCCCCAAGGAGGAACTCGATCTTGTCGAAGGCCAAGTCGTCCGCGGCAACACCGCCACGCCGCTGGTGGTGCTGATGCGCGGCTACTACGGCGGCATGGGCGCGGAGTTTTCCGGCGACGGCGAATTCAAGGTCGAGGTGGATTCCGCCGCCGCGCTCAATGCCCCGATTGTTTACTGGATGCCGAACTGGGTCGCCGCCGAAATCGAGGTCGACACCGAGACCGGCAAGATCACTGTGCTCAAGCTGGTGTCGATCGCGGACGCGGGACGAGCCCTGGTCCCCGAGGCGGTGCGCGGCCAGATCGAAGGCGGCGCCATCCAGGGACTGGGTCAGGCACTGTTCGAGCAACTCGTATTTGATGGCGCCCGCCTGGTCAGCATGACCCCGCAACAATACCGGGTGCCTGTCATGTCGGACGTTCCGGCGATCTTTGAATCGGTGACGCTCGAACAGGGGCTGGCGCACGGGCCGCTGGGCGCAAAGGGCGTGGGCGAGGCCGGCATTCTCGGCGTAGCCAGTGCCATTGCAAATGCGCTAGAGGACGCTGTCGGCGTCCGCATCACCTCGTTGCCACTATCGCCGGACAAGGTGCTGGCAGCCCTTGAGGCCCTGAAGAAAGACCACGCCGAATGACGGCTCTGGGGAAGACGCGACGGATGGCCAAGCCAGCGACACAACCGAAGGACCGCAAGACGGCGGTTGCCGCCAAGCCGGCACCGGCGCGGGGGCGCCCGGCCAAGCCGGCGCAACGGCCGCGCGATGCCGCGGCCACCGCCGAACGCATCCTGCAATCGGCGATCGCCGAATTTGCCGAGAACGGCTATGCCGGCGCGCGGATCGATGCCATCGCCCGCGGCGCCGATGCCAATATGCGCATGCTCTATCACTACTTCGGCAGCAAGGATGCGCTGTATATCCGGGTGCTGGAAACCGTGTTCAACGATATCCGCGTGCAGGAACAGCGGCTCAAGCTGAACAACATGGCGCCGCTGGAGGCCATGATAAAGCTCTTTGATTTTACCTACAGCCATTTCGCGGCGAATCCGCTCTTCATTCGGATTCTCGCCAGCGAAAACCTTCTTGGCGCGAAATTCCTGACGCGGTCTAAACGCGTCTCGACGCTGTCATCGCCACTGTTGCTGGCGATCAAGGAAGTGCTTTCACGAGGTGAAAAGGAGGGGGTCTTTCGGCGCGGCATCGATCCGCTTCAACTTTACGTCAGCATGGTAGCGATGAGCTATGTCCACATTTCCAACGCGCCGACCTTGTCGCATTTGTTCGGCACTAACCTTTCGTCGCCGTCCTGGAGAGCTCAGCGGCGCCGGCACGCCACCGAGATGATGATTGCGTTTTTAGGTTTCGTTGCGCCTCGTTAGGTCGAGACGGAACGGCGGCGCTGGGTCAGAGCAGTCTTGCGACGACCGCTTCTGGCGCAAAGCCGACCGATGGGAAACTGGCCATGGCAGTTAAACCTGGACAAAACTCCAGCATTTCGTGGGATCCAGATATTTGCGGCGGGCTGCCGGTACACGGAGGATCTCATACTATCGATCAAAATGCAGGGGGCGGCGGGTTGGTGATCGCGCCGCAATGTTTTACGGATGCGTCATGTCGCAGCATCCGCTATTTCGCATTATCAGCCGATTCAAGCGAGAACCCTCACGCACCGGCTCACTGATCATTACCTTCTATGGCGACGCGATCTTGCCGCGTGGCGGATCGGTGTGGCTCGGCACATTGCTGGCATTTCTGGAGATGCTGGAGATCGATGGCAGCGTGGTGCGCACCGCGATGTCCCGACTCGCAGCAGATGGCTGGCTTGATCGCGAGAAGGTTGGCCTCAAGCGGGCGGGAGCGTTTCGCGTCTGCTGTGGCGCATGTCTACAAAACCGAAAGTCGCCAAAAAAGAAGCGCCGGCGGACGCTCCATCCGGAGCTCGTCGAATACGTTGTCGCGATCGACGCTCGGAGCCGCGGGTGGGGGAAGGATTGCGGACGCATCCGCTCGACGTTGTCCGGTTCGATACCGGCGGTGCGTTCACGCGTCCCGATCATATGGATGAGGAGAGGGTTCACCTGCCGGTGGAGACAATGGAGGAGTTTGAACAGCTGATATCAGCCGGCGGGACCCGATGACCGTTCCATGTCGATATCGTGCTTGGCCGCCCACTCGGACATATGCACCGAGTTGGCCATATCGAGTCGTTCTTTCGTAGTCCGTACATTATTCCACAAGAGTGGTGGGCCCGGCAGGACTCGAACCTGCAACCAGACCGTTATGAGCGGTCGGCTCTAACCATTGAGCTACAGGCCCCGCCGGCGTCCAGCGGGTCTGAGAACCGGGGACGGCGGTGCAGGCATTCCTTATATCGGCCATCGCCTGTGGGCAATGCCGCGTTCCCGGGGCGGAACTTTGGCTGGGCGGTGGCGTTTGTCTGCGCAATTTCAATGTAGGGAGGCGCGGGTGTTTCGCTGGGCTGTCATCTGTCTGATCATTTCCCTGATTGCCGGCGGTCTCGGCCTCACCAACATCTCGGCTTTCGCCAAGAAGCTCTCGATCATCCTCTTTGGGCTGTTCTTCCTCGGCTTCCTGGCTTTGCTGGGCTTCGCCTATCTGGTCGCCGGGGCGGTCAGCAGTTCTGAGCTGCTGCCCGCCATGGTCGCGGTGAGCGTCTAGGTCAGGCGCCCTGCATCAATCGGCCCTGGCTCAGTCGACTGACACGCCGGCGAATTCCACCACCTTGCGCCATTTCTCGGTTTCGGCGGCAATGAGCTTGCCGAATTCCTCGGGCGTCATCGGCTTCGGCACGCCGCCGGTCTCGGCGAGCCGTGCGATCAGCTTCGGATCCTTCAGCGCTTCGCCCACGGCCTTGTTGAGGGTGGCGATGACCTCCGGCGGCGTGCCCTTCGGCGCGGAGATGCCGTAGAAGCCGATGGACTCGAAGCCTGGCACCGTCTCGGCAATGGCCGGGACATCCGGCACGATGGGCCAGCGCTGCGGCGAGGTGACGCCGAGCGCGCGGACGGTGCCGCCCCGCGACTGTTCGAGCGCCGTGGGCAGGTTGTCGAAGATCAACTGCACCTTGTTGGAGATGATGTCGGGAAAGGCGATCGCCGAGCCGCGATAGGGCACGTGGATCATGTCGCATTTGGTCATCGCCTTGAACAATTCGGCTGACATATGCACCGAGGTGCCATTGCCCGACGACGCATAGGAGATCTTGCCCGGATTGGCCTTGCAGTAGTCGATGAACTCCTGGACCGTTTTCACGGGCATGCCATTCGACACCACCAGCATATTGGTGAGCTGCATGATGCTGGCGACCGGCACGGTGTCGCGGATGAAATCGTAAGGCAGCTTCTTGTAGAGTGAGGCCGAGATCGCGTTGTTCGGCGCGACGAACAACAGCGTGTAGCCATCCGGCGCCGAGGTCACGGCCGCGGCGGCGGCCAGATTGCCGCCCGATCCAGCGCGGTTTTCCACGACGAATTGCTGGCCGAAATGATCCGACAGCCACTGCGCCATGATGCGCGCCACGATATCGACAGGGCCGCCGGCAGCGAAGCCGATCAACCAGCGCACGGGGCGATCCGGATAACCGGCGGCAGAGGCGGGGAGGGTCGTCGTGGTAAGGCTCGCGAGGCCGACGAGACACAGCACAGCAGCACGCAGAAAAGCGATCATAGTTCCTCCCAGACATGAAAATCGCAGCGCTGATGCGCGACGTCGTTCGATCGGGCTTGCCACCCGTTACCTCCATGCTTTCATAGAATTCGGATTTTGCCTACAAGCTTGGTCGAACGATGCAGGCTGATCGACGTCGAGGTGCCCATGAAAATGATGCCGCTTGTTTGCGCAGCATTCCTGACTGTCACGACGGCCACTGCGCAGGAGGGAGCCAAACCGATGTCGACCACCACGCCAGGTCTTAGTCTTAGCCTCGGCACGGCGACGCCCGGCGGCGGCTTCCCGCTCTATGGCGACGCCTTTGCCGAGGTGATGAACAAGGCTGATCCGTCGCTGACGCTCGTGACGCGCAATACAAAAGGCTCGACCGAGAACATCCCGTTGCTCGAAGCCGGCCAGCTCGATCTCGCTTTGGTGGCCGGCGAGCCCGCTTATGAGGCGTTCAAGGGCATCGGCCGGGCGCCGACGAAGCTGAGGATCATCACCGCGCTCTATTCCAATCCCGGCATGTTTGTGGTGCGCGCCGACAGTCCTTACAGGACGATTCGCGATCTTGTCGGCAAGCCGATCGCCTTCGGTGCGAAAGGCTCCGGCCTCGTGTTCCTGTCGCGCTATGTGTTGGACGGGATCGGCCTCGATCAGGACAAGGATTTTCAGGCGGTCTATCTCGACCGCGCCGGCGACGGTCCGGCGATGGTGCAGGACGGCCGTGTCGCCGCATTATGGGGCGCAGGATTGGGCTGGCCCGGCTTCAAGGCGATGAGCGAAAGCCCCGGCGGCGCGCGCTTCATTGCGCCCGGTGCGGCGGAGATCGCGCAGATCCGTGCCAAGCACACCTTCCTCAAGCCGATGCTGGTGGGCGCCAACAGCTATCCGAACCAGCCGGTGCCGATCGCGTCGGTGGGCTCGTGGAGCTACATCCTGGCGCGCGAAACGCTGCCGGATGAGGTCGCCTATCGGCTGGCGAAAACGCTGCATGGCGCCGAGGCCACGCTCGGCGCGCGGCTGGCGCAGGCGAAGGAGACGACAGCATCGAATACGATGGCGTCAGCACCTGATGTGGCGCTGATTCATCCGGGCGTGCTGAAGTATTATCGGGAAATTGGGTTGGTGAAGTAGCGTAGTGAAGCTCTCTTGCTTTCCCTCTCCCCCGCGAAGCGAAGCTTCGCAGGTGGGAGAGGGTGGATGCGCGCCGAAAGGCGCGCAGACGGGAGAGGGGGCACCACAGGCACCGCGCTTGGCTGCTACCCTCTCCCGCCTTCGCTGCGCTCCGGCACCCTCTCCCACAAGGGGAGAGGGAAGATCAGAGACATCTGTGTGCCTTCTACTTCTTCCCCAATGCACAAGCCGGGTCTGGCGGTCCAAATGCTTCCTCGCCGGAAATCTTTGCGAGGATCTTGTAGTAGTCCCACGGATATTTCGATTCCTCGGGCGACTTGACCTGTACCAGCATCAGGTCGTGCACCATCAAGCCGTCCTCGCGCAATTTGCCGTTGCGCGCGAAGAAATCCTCGATCGGCTTCTCGCGCATCTTGGCAGCGACCTTCAGCGGTTCGTCGGTGCCGGCTTCCTTGACGGCATTGAGATAAACCATGGTGGAGGAATAGACACCAGCCTGCCACATGGTGGGCATCCGCTTGGTCTTCTCGAAAAAGCGCTTCGACCAGGCGCGGGTCTTGTCGTCCATGTCCCAGTAGAAAGCGGTCGTCAGCAGCAGGCCCTGTGCGGTCTGCAGGCCCAGCGAGTCGATGTCGGTGATCAGCGCCAGCAGCGCGGCCATCTGCTGACCGCCCTTGAACACGCCGAATTCGCCGGCGGTCTTGATCTCGTTGATGTTGTTCGGCGGTCCACCGGCAATGCCGATGATCTTGGCCTTTGAGGCCTGCGCCTGCAATACGAAGGACGAGAGGTCCGACGCGCCGAACGGCGGGCGCACTGAGCCGATCACCTTTCCGCCGGTCTTGGTGACGACGGCAGATGCGTCGCGCTCCAGCGCATGGCCGAAGGCAAAGTCGTCGGTGATGAAGAACCAGCTGTCGCCGCCGCGCTTCACCACTTCCTGCGCGGTGCCGACGGCGAGCGCGCGGGTGTCGAATACCCATTGCATCGTATAGGGCGAGCAGAATTTGCCGTGGAAGTCCGCGGCGCCGGTCGAATGGGTGATGAACAGTCTCTTGCGATCGTTGGCGACGTTCTGAACGGCAAGGCCAACGGCAGACACCGGCACGTCGACGATAATGTCGACTTGATCGACATCATACCAGCGCCGCGCGAGACTGGCGCCGATATCGGGCTTCAACTGATGATCGCCGATGATGATGCTGATCGGCTTGCCCAGCACGGTGCCGCCGAAATCATCCACGGCCATTTGCGCGGCGGTCACCGAGCCCTGGCCGGATGGCGTCGAGGCCGGGCCGTTCATGTCGGTAAGCACGCCGATTTTGACGACGTCGTCGGAAATCTGCGCCGAGGCGGTTGAGGCGAGGAATGCGAATGCAAGACCAGAGATCACGGACAGCGAAGTACCGCGCATAAAGTTTCTCCCATATGTCGCGACACTTCGGCCGCGTGATGGAAGTGAGCTTAGGTCAGCCCCGGTCGTCGAGCAATGCAAGCCGCTCGGCTTCGGCGATGTCGTCCATCGTATTGGTATTGAAGAATGGATCGACGGGATCGGCTGGCCACTCCACGGTGGCGAGGCGATAGCGTGCCGTCCAGCGTCCGACCTTGCGGATACCTTCATTGACGAGTGCATCGCGCAGCTCGTGACGCAGGGCGACGTCCCACAGTCCGATGACGGGATGCGACTGTCCGGCCGATGACGCGACGGCAAGCTGCGCATTCTCCGCGATGCGGGCGTGATGTAAACGCGAGACGAGATCGCGCGGCAGGAACGGGCAATCGCCGGCGGCACTCAGCATCCACGTGACGTCCGGTCGGTTGGCGGCCGTCCATTCCCGGCCTGCGAGAATGCCGGCAAGGGGGCCGGGGAAATCCGCAACGTCGTCGGCAATCACCGGCAGGGCAAAGGACGCGAACCGCGCAGGATCCCCATTGGCGTTCAGCACCAGTCCGTCGCATTGCGGTGCGATGCGCGCGATCACGCGGGCCAAGATCGTCGTGCCGCCAATCTCACGCATCGGCTTGTCGCCGCCGCCCATCCGGCGCGCGAGACCGCCCGCGAGAAGCACGCCCGGAGTGGCCGGATATGTGTTCGTCATCGCCATACCGCTGCATATGACATTTGACGTCAGCCCGATATAACGCAGTTGCACCAAGTGGAATCGCGCGATGCCCGTGACCAAGCTCGACCTGACCGGATTGAAATGCCCGTTGCCGGCGCTGATGACGCGCAAGGCGATGAAGGCACTGTCGGTGGGTGATCGGCTCGAAGTCCACTGCACGGACCCCCTCGCAGTGGTCGACATCCCTGCGTTGATCCAACAAAGCGGCGATCAGATCGAAGCCTCCGAACGCAGCGGTGACGTGATCGTTTTCTTCATCGAAAAACGAAATGCTGCGATTGCAAATCGCGATTGAGTTGCTGCGATGCAGTGGAAATCATTGAGAAATTTACGCTCCTGATACCTTTGGACTATCGACTCCCGCGGTCGCTTCTGGCCCTGTTCCAAAGTGCGAGTGCGCGTGAATCTTTGTCCGCGCGCCGCAGGGGAATTGACGAAGCGACTTTTTCAAATCGTAGACCGGCTCAGAAGGGTCGGCTGCAGGGGAGAACTTTCATGACAAGTGTGGGCAACGCCGGAACACTGTCTGGCACCAAGCCAGGATTGCTGGAACGCGAACGCATCATTGCGACCGCCGGCTTCAACCGGTGGCTGGTTCCACCTGCTGCGCTGTGTATCCATCTCTGCATCGGTATGGCCTACGGCTTCAGCGTGTTCTGGCTGCCGCTGTCGCAGGCGATCACGACACCTGCCTCGAAAGAAGTGTGCGACGGCATGAGCCTCGCCACCGAACTCTTCACCACGACCTGCAACTGGAAGGTCGCCAGCCTCGGCTGGATGTACACGCTGTTCTTCGTGCTGCTGGGCGTCTCCGCCGCGATCTGGGGTGGCTGGCTCGAGCGCGTCGGTCCGCGCAAGGCCGGCTTCGTCTCGGCGATGTGCTGGTGCGGTGGTCTCGTGCTCGGTTCGATCGGCGTCTACACGCATCAGCTCTGGCTGCTGTGGATCGGCTCCGGCGTGATCGGCGGCATCGGTCTCGGTCTCGGCTACATCTCGCCGGTATCGACGCTGGTGAAGTGGTTCCCGGATCGTCGCGGCATGGCGACAGGCATGGCGATCATGGGCTTCGGCGGCGGCGCGATGATCGGCTCGCCGCTCGCTAACCTCTTGATGAACTATTTCAAGACCCCAACCGATGTCGGCGTCTGGCAGACCTTCCTGGCCATGGGCGTCATCTACTTCGTGTTCATGACCATTGGTGCGTTCTCCTATCGCATCACGCCACCGAACTGGAAGCCGGAAGGCTGGACCCCGCCGGCTACGGCGAATGCGATGATCACCACCGGCCACGTGCATCTCGACAATGCGCACAAGACCAAGCAGTTCTGGCTGATCTGGGGCGTGCTCTGCTTGAATGTGTCCGCCGGCATCGGCGTCATCGGCATGGCATCGCCCATGCTGCAAGAAATCTTCGCCGGCAAGCTGATCGGTGCGCCTGACCTCTCCTTCAGCCAGCTCTCGGCTGCACAGAAGACCACGATCGCCGGCATTGCCGCCGGTTTCGCCGGCCTGATCTCGCTGTTCAACATCGCCGGCCGGTTCTTCTGGGCGTCTTTGTCGGACAAGATCGGCCGCAAGAACACCTACTACACGTTCTTCATCCTCGGCATCATCATGTATGCGCTGGTGCCGACCTTCGCGGCGATGGGCAGCAAGGTTCTGTTCGTCGCGGCCTTCGCCGTCATCCTCTCGATGTATGGCGGCGGTTTCGCCACGATCCCTGCCTATCTCGCCGACATCTTCGGCACCCAGTTCGTCGGCGCGATCCACGGCCGGCTGCTGACGGCCTGGGCGACGGCGGGCATCGTCGGTCCGGTGGTGGTGAACTACATCCGTGAATTCCAGATCGCCGCCGGCGTGCCGCGGGCGCAGGTCTACGATTTCACGATGTATATCCTCGCCGGCATGCTGGTGCTCGGCCTGATCTGCAACATGCTGGTGAGGCCGCTGGCGCCGCATTGGTTCATGAAGCCGGAGGAAGTCGCAGCACTACAGGCCAAGGGTGCTGCTGCGGCATCGGCCAGTGGTGGTTCCTACGGGATCGGCAAGGGCGGTTTCGATGGCAGCGCCATCGCCTTCTGGGCTTTCGTCGGAATCCCGCTGTGCTGGGGCGTCTGGCTGACGCTGCAGAGCGCCGTGCGCATCTTCCAGTAAAACCTGCGCGGGATCGGCAGCGCAAGCTTCCGGTCCCGTTTCACATCTGACGAACAATCTTCAAAACAAGCACATTCGGGGATAACGATGACACGCATCACTACGGGCCTCGTGGCCGCACTGTTCGTTGTGACTTCAATGGGCGTTGCTTCGGCACAGGCGCCTGCGACGCCGGCAACCCCTGCTGCGCCCGCCAAGATGAAGCTGAACAAGCAGAGTCTGAAGGACATGAAGGCGAAGTGGAGCGCCAACAAGGGCAAGCTCAAGGCTTGCCGCAAGGACGTCAAGGTCAAGGGTCTCGCCGGCGACGACCGCTGGTTCTACATCGAAGACTGCATGGCCAAAAGCTGATATTCCTGTTGGGCACCAGCCTGATCTATATGCCGCGCTTATGAACGAGCGCGGCTGCTCGTCTCGATTTCATATGGCGATGTCCGCATCTTCTCATCATCCCGACGCGCTCATGCGCCAGGGAGTTGAGAAGACGGACAACGACCATGACGATGTTCTATAATCGCGATACGCAGCTGCACGATTTCTCGGCTGACAGCGCCTATCGCTCCTATCTCATCAGCCGCAATCAGCCGCCGATCGTCCATCACTCGGGCGATGTCCAGTGGAAACGGCTCTGCGTAGCCATCAGGCTGACGCGTAACCACATCAAGGGCTTCTTCGCCGCCATCCACATGGCCCTGGTGGCCGACAAGATGCGCCGCGCGCGGCGTGAACTGGCGCGCGTCCGTGTGCGCGCCGCCGATACGCCGGTGCTTCCGGATCGCCGGAGCGTGCCATGAGGGAAGACCGTTCTGCAGCGCTGTTCGCGCGCATCGCCACCTATGCGACCATCATGCCGGGCATCCTCGCCCGGCTATGGCGTTTCGTCATTGGACCTGCCGTCTATCGGCCGGCCGCGCATTATATGCGCGGACCCGGCCCGAAATGTCGTGAGAAGAACGAACGGGCGCGTCCGCAATCCTAGCGGGCGCGGCGCAGGGGCGGCGCGTCGTCAGGCTGCGCCCAGATCGCTTCCATCGCGGAATAGACCTGCTGCTGCTCGGTCTCGGTGAGCTCCGTCAGCGGCAGGCGGACGGCGGCATTCCCCAATCCCCGCAAGCTCAATGCAAATTTCACCGCCGATGCGACCTGATCCGGCGGCAGGGCTTCTGCGAGTGGCGCCAGCATGTCGGAGATGGTCGTCGCATAGCGGGGGCATCCCTGGCGGGCCGCGTAATACATGCCGCGGCAGAGCTGTGGCGCCACATTGGCCATCGCCGAGACCACGCCATCGCCACCGAGCAGCAGATAAGGCAATGCCGCGGCGTCCTGTCCTGTCAGCATCCGGAAACCCGCCGGCAGCAGCGGCCGCAAGCGCGCCAGGCGGCCGGCGTCGCCGGTGTCGTCGCGCAGGCCGATCAGCCTTGGCGAAGCGGCGAGACCGAGCAGCGTGTCGTCCGCCAGCGCACGTGCGCAACGCGCGGGGGCGTCGTGCACGATGACCGGCAGCAATGTCGCCTCCAGGATCGCGCGGAAATGCGCTGCGATGCCACTTGCCGTCGGGCGGTTGTAATACGGCACGACCGACATGACGGCATCGGCGCCGGCGGCCCATGCCAGCCGCGTCGATTCAATGGCGCGGCTGGTGCAGTTCGATCCCGCGCCGGCAATGACGTGGATGCGTCCGCGGGCGACGCCGGCGGCAGTCCGGATCAGCGTGATGCGCTCGTTCGAGGTGAGCGTGTCGGCTTCGCCGGTGGTCGCGCCGACGACGATGGCACCAGCGCCGGCGTAGACCTGTCGCTCGCACAACCGCGCGAAAGTGAGAAGATCGAGCGTGCCATGCGCGTCGAACGGCGTCGGCACATCAGCGATGATGCCGTGCAGCCAGTCGTTGGCGTGATGGGAGGCATGAGCTTGCGGGAGGGCATGAGCCCGAAGAGCAACTGTGGACATGCGCGAAGCTCAGGCGACACGCCGTTGTTGTGACAGTTCGACACGGGTTGCTGCCGTGAAAGGCAGGGCGTTCATATCGAGTTCGATGAGGCCCGCCATCTCGATGATAGCTTCGGGGCGATGACCGTTCTCGAACAGCGCGTAGCGCACGGCATTCGCGCGACTGACGAACAGACCGCCGAACAGGCCGTTTTGCTCTTGCGCGACCCACTGGCCGCGGCAGTTCTTGCCGATGAAAACGAGGGATGAGCTACACGAGGGAGGTTCGATGGTGATCACTTGCAGTCTCCAGTTCATTCGCTTGAGCGAATGTCTGCAAGATGATCGGCCGCCCGTTTGAAAACGAGATGAGCGGCGGTACCGCGTTATAGGGATTTCATAAGTGCGTCCGTTCGTACATCACCCACCCGGAACGATCGCCGATGATGACGATTGAACTTTTCGATCATAACGGGAGCATGGAATGGCGAAATATTCCAAGAAGGCCGCCGCGGAGGTCGCGCGAGCGGTGAAGAAGGCGAAGGCCGGCACGCTGAGAAGTGGTCGTTCGAAAAAGAAGGTGACCAGCCGCAAACAGGCGATCGCCATCGGCCTGTCCGAAGCTCGCGCCGAGGGCAAGAAAGTGCCGAAGGCGCCGAAGAAAAAGACGGTGAAGAAGAAAACCGCGGCCAAGAAGGCAGCTAAGAAAACTACGAAGAAGACGAGGAAATCCAGAAAGACCTCGAAGAAGAAGTCTTGATCTCAGTCAGATCGACGGTGACCTGCAGGTCACTTTGTCTGTAGGGTCGCCTTCAGCAGGTGGTCCTTGCATTCATCGTCCTTGCCCTCCACCATTGCTTCGCTGGCCAGGCCGATTTCGTCGGAAGCGGTCTTCTTTTGCTTGCCATCGGCCATTTTTGCGATGGCTTCGGCGACGAAGGCGATATTCGAGGCGTTGCATTCCCGTGTCTGCAGTTGCTGTGCCTGCGCTGCCTCGGTCGTCATCAACGCGACGCCTATGATCATTCCCAAAACCTTCATGCTCTCAGCTTGCCTTGCGATGTCGCGCCGATGACCGCGCAGCCTTCTTGGCCGGACGCTTGCGCGCCACATGTGGTCGTGACGACGAAGCGCGTTTGGTCGACTTGCCCTTGCCACCCTTGAGGCTCGCCTTCAGCGCATCCATCAGGTTGATGACGTTGTCCGGCTTCTCCTCCTTCTCGACGACCTTCACCGGCTTGCCTGCAGCCTTGCGCTTCACCAGCGTCTTCAGCGCTGTCTCATATTCATCCTTGAACTTGCTGGGATCGAAATGCGACGCCTTGCTGTCGAGGATATGCACCGCAAGGTCGATCATGTCCTTGGAGATCTTCGGCGACTTGATATCGTCGAAATAATCCTCTTCGTCGCGCACCTCATAAGGAAAGCGCAGCGTAGTACCGAGCAGGCCCTTTCCGAGCGGCTCGATGGCGATGATGTGTTCGCGATTGGTGAGCACGATGCGCGCCAGCGCCACGCGATCCTTGTCCTTCATGGCATCGCGGATCACGGCGAACGCATCGGCGCCGGCCTTGCCGTCGGGCGCGATGTAATAGGGGTTGTTCAGATAACGTCGATCAATCTCGTCGCGCGGCACGAAATTATCGATATCGATGGTGTGATTGCTCTCGATCTGCACGGCCTCGAGCTCTTCCTTCTCAATCTCGACATATTCGCCCTTGCTGATCTCGTAGCCACGGCCCTTCTGCTCCTTCTCCACGATGTCGCCGGTCTCGGCATCCACCATCTGCTGTTTCAGCCGGTTGCCGGTCTCGCGGTTGATCATGTGGAATTTTGTTTTCTCGACCGAGGTCGCGGCCGGATACAGCACCACCGGGCAGGTGACGAGCGACAGCTTGAGAGAGCCTTTCCAATAGGCGCGGGGCGGGGCCATACTCGTCCTCCAACTCGATCTACAAATAAACCGCACAGGCCGCAAAGTATTGCGCCTGCGCGGATTTCCAGGAACTTCAACGGCAGTTGTCGGTTTTAGTTCCGGGCCGGATCATGCGCCCAATGCGTTGAGTGGGGGACGGTGTGGCCGACAAGCAGCTATCGATTTACCGCCGGAAACGTGATTTCGCGCTCACCAATGAGCCCTCCGGTCAGATCGTGGTCGCGCCGGCGAAGCGTCGCCGCTTCGTGATCCAGAAACACGATGCCACGCGGCTGCATTACGACTTGCGGCTGGAGATGGACGGCGTCTTCAAGTCCTGGGCCGTGACTCGCGGGCCATCGATGGACCCCGCCGACAAGCGCCTCGCTGTCGAGGTAGAGGACCATCCGCTCGACTACGGCGATTTCGAAGGCACCATCCCCAAAGGGCAATATGGCGGCGGCACGGTGCAGCTGTGGGACCGCGGCTATTGGGAGAGTGACGACCCGGAAAAGGGCTTCAAGCAAGGCGATCTGAAATTCACTTTGGACGGCGAGAAGCTGCATGGCGGCTTTGTGCTGGTGCGCATGAAGCATGACCGCAATGGCGGCAAGCGCACCAACTGGTTGCTGATCAAGCATCGCGATGAGTTTGTGAGGGAGGGCAAGGCCAACACTACCCTCGACGATGATAAGTCAGTGGCGTCTGGCCGCAGCATGAGTGCCATCGCGTCAGGAAAAGGCAAGGCGCCGAAGCCGTTCATGATTGTTAAGACGGCGAAGATCAAGCCGGATGCGGTGTGGGATTCCAGCGAGGGGAGTGCTGCTGATGCGCGTGCGAAGAAGGGTGTGAAGACCAAGGCGGATGTCGGCAAGCGTGCGACCAAGAAGATTGCAGCAAAGAGCGCCGTGACAAAGAAGGTAGCCAAAACCTCCGTGAAGCCGGTCAAGGTCGCAAAGATACCCGGCTTCGTGGCACCTCAACTTTGCACCATCGTGGATCGGCCGCCCTCCGCGGATGGCTGGGCGCATGAGATCAAGTTCGACGGCTATCGCGTGCAGATCCGCGTCGAAGACGGTGCGGCCACGCTGAAGACACGCAAGGGGCTCGACTGGACGGAGAAGTTTCAGGCCATCGCCAGGGAGGCCACCGGCCTGCCGGATGCGATCGTCGATGGCGAGATTGTCGGCCTCGATGCCCACGGCGCGCCGGATTTCGCGGCGCTGCAGGCGGCGCTGTCGGATGGCGAGACCGATACGCTCATTTTTTTCGTGTTCGACCTTCTGTTCGCCGAAGGCGAAGACCTGCGGAAGCTGCCGCTCGGCGAGCGCAAGGAGCGATTGAAGGCGCTGCTCGACAAGGCCCGTGGTCGCCGCAAGGAAGGCCTGATCCGTTACGTCGATCATTTCGAGACGGGCGGCGACGCCATCCTGCAGTCGGCGTGCAAACTGTCACTGGAAGGCATCGTCTCCAAGAAGCTGTCGGCGCCCTATGTGTCCGGCCGCTCGCAAAACTGGACCAAGGCCAAATGCCGCGCGGGCCACGAGGTTGTGGTTGGCGCATGGAAGACCACCAACGGCAAATTCCGCTCGCTGATGGTCGGCGTCAACAGAGGCGGTCATCTCGCTTATGTCGGCGTGGTCGGCACTGGTTTCGGCCAGGACAAGGTCACGCGCATCATGCCGGCATTGAAGAAAGCGGCGGCGAAGACCAGCCCGTTCGGCGGCAAGGAGACGCCACCGGGTGGCCGGGACGTGCATTGGCTCAAGCCCGAACTGGTGGCCGAGATCGAATTCGCAGGCTTTACCGGCGCCGGCATGGTCCGTCAGGCGTCGTTCAAGGGGCTGCGGCAGGACAAGCCGGCCGATGAGGTCGAGGCCGAAACTCCCAAGAAGACCGAACTTGCTGAGCCGACACCGAAGCGTGGCGCGAAGAAGACTGCCAAAAGCTCCGCAAGAAAAGCCGCGCCCGCAAAAGCTGCGGCAGGCAATGCCGTTGTCATGGGCGTATCGATTTCCAAACCCGACAAGGAGCTATGGCCGGATGCTGGCGATGGCGAGCCGGTCACCAAACGCGATCTCGCGGCGTATTTCGAAACCGTCGGCAACTGGATGATGGACTATCTCAAGGGCCGCCCGTGTTCGATCGTGCGCGCACCCGACGGCATCGACGGGCAGCAGTTCTTCCAACGCCACGCAATGCCGGGGACATCGAACCTGCTCGAACTGGTGAAAGTCTCCGGCGACCGCAAGCCTTACCTGCAGATCGATCGCGTCGAGGGTCTTGCGGCCGTAGCGCAGATCGGCGGGCTCGAACTGCATCCGTGGAATTGCGCGCCTGATGCTCCGGATACACCGGGGCGTCTGGTGTTCGATCTCGACCCGGCGCCTGATGTGGAGTTCATTGCCGTCATGGATGCGGCACGCGAGATGCGCGAACGGCTCTCGAGCCTTGGCATGGAGAGTTTCTGCAAGACGACCGGCGGCAAGGGCCTGCATGTGGTGGCGCCGCTGCTGTATGGTGCGAAGGACAAGGTCGACTGGAAGACGGCGAAGACTTTTGCGCAGGCCGTATGCCAGCAGATGGCCAGCGACGACCCTGAGCGCTACCTGCTCAACATGTCGAAGAAGCTGCGTGGTGGAAAGATTTTCCTCGATTATCTGCGCAATGACCGGATGTCGACCGCGGTCTCGGTGCTGTCGCCGCGGGCGCGTAAGGGTGCCACGGTGTCGATGCCGCTGACATGGTCACAGCTGCGTAAAGATCTGGATCCGAAGAATTTCACCGTGCGGAGCGTCCCGGCGCTACTGGCGAAGAGCAAGGCGTGGGCGGGTTACGAGGATGCCGCGTCGTCGATCAAGGCGGCGATCGGGAAAATGAAATGACTCTCACCGTCATTACTCGCTTTCGCGGGTGATGACGGTGAGAGCGTACGTGCATGGAAAAGCGCGCGACCCTTCCGGATCGCGCGCCTTGAAATCAATATTCGCTCTTACAGCTTACCAAGCAGCAGGAGGATCAGCAGGATCACCACGATGAGGCCGAGACCGCCGCCGCCGTAATAGCCGGTGCCGTAGAACGGACCGCCGCCGATACCGCTGAAACCACCAAGCAAGGCGATAATCAGGATGATCAGAATAATCGTACCAATGGACATGAATGTCTCCTCAGCCTGGCAGACGGACGAGCCGGCTGCCTTCATGCGGTAAAAACGCGCAGGCGCCCGCAAGGTTCCAGGGTTGAAACCTTCATTACGACTACCGTTGGACGATTTCGCGCTTACATCGACCTTAACTAACAAAGGATCATGAGATGTCTGCACCGCTCGTCGTTTCCATTCCGCACAGGCTCGGCCGCGAGGAAGCTGCGCGCCGGCTCAAGACAGGACTGACACGCGCAGCAACTAATGTACCAATGTTGAAAGTTGACGAGGAGCGCTGGGACGGCGACCGGATGATCTTCCGCGTCCGTGCCATGGGGCAGGCGGCGTCCGGTCATGTCGATGTGGCCGAGGATCATGTCACCGTTGAAGTGGTGCTGCCCTGGTTGCTGCAGCGCTTCGCCGAAGTGGCGCAGGCAGCGATCAAATCGCGCGGAAATCTGCTGCTCACGAAAAAGAGTTGAAGCGGCGATTGGGGCGTGCAGAGAATCTCACACATCTTCAATGCCTGCTGCAGTGCAGCATAAAAATATCCTGCGATAGTGCGGCGCACGCGAGTTTGATCGTAAACCACTCGCAAATAATTTGATGAAAAGCTTTGAGCACGCGGAGGAAGGGAACCGACCTTTCTCGAGTCGGCACGATATCCGCCAGGCCGTCCGGCCGTTGATCCCGGGCGGCCTTGTCGTGTGTGCTATCGCAAACGCGTCGAACGAAAGCGTTTCGGCGCGGCATGTGCCTTTACGATCGCCATCGGAATCTGCCTGAAGAGTTTGGCAACGGAAAGCTCGCTCGCACCGTTCTTTGGCGGAGAACCTTCAACGATGTAGCCGGGCGCGATCACTGTCGCGTCGAAGGCCGTTGCCTCCGGCCAATGCCGCCCGCCTTGCGTCGCTTCGAAAAAGGCGCGCGGGATCACGACGATCGCCGCGTCGCGCTGATGCCGCCGAGCAAAGGCGATGATGTGCGCGGCATGAGGTCCGGTCACTTCAAGTGGTTCGTAATCGCCATCGGTGAAGACGGCTGCCATCTCGGTGCGGTGTTTCAACAGCTCGCGCGTCCAGGCGAGCTTGATGTGGCCATCATCCCAGTGTTGCGCCAGCGCTGCCCAATCCGGCTGCTGCAGTATCTCCAGCACTTTCGCGCGTTCGGCGAAATCCACCGGGCGGCGGTTATCGGGATCGACCAGCGAGAAATCCCAGAATTCGGTGCCCTGATAGAAGTCCGGCATGCCGGGAATGGTCGCTTTCAGCGTGATCTGGCTGAGTGAATTCAATGCGCCGATCAGCGATGTGCGTTTGGCAAAGGTCTCAAGCGCTGCAAGAAATTCCGGCGACTGGGCCGGGTCGAGAATGCGCTCCAGAAACGTGCGCAGACCCTTCTCATAGGCGTCGTTCGGGTTGAGCCAGCTCGTTTCCTGCTTGCCCTCGCGCGCCGCCTTCAGCGCATAGGCCTGCATGCGTTCGAGGAAGGAATTGTCCTGCCCGCCGAGCGGCCAGGCGCCGATAAGCGCCTGGTACAACATATACTCAAACGCCGCGGAGGGCGCGCGCATCTCGCCGTAGACCACCAGATGCGGCGCGTTCAGCACCTTCCAGCGACTGACCGTACTGGCCCATTCACCGGGCATTTCGGCCAGCGCCAGCAAACGCGCGCGGGCATCCTCGCCACGCTTGGTGTCGTGAGTGGCGGTCGAGGTCATGCCATGCGGCCGCTCGCGCGCGCGCGCGACCATTATCTCGTGGAACGTGGCGACAGGTATCGCTTCCGCTGCCGGCTCGCCGCCGACTTCGTTGAACGCCAGCAGGCGATGATAGCGATAGAAAGCAGTGTCTTCGAGCGACTTCGCCATCGTCGGCCCGGTGAACTGCTGTACCTTCAATGCAAAGCGTCGCACCCGCGGCTTGCTATGCGCGGGGCGGCCGGGCTTCAGCAGGTCCAGCGTCAGAGCGTCGCGCAGGAAGTCGAACAAGCCTTCGTCGGCAGCGAACCAGTCGGCGCGAGCCTTCTCGATGGTCGTGGCGATCAGTTGCCGGTCTAGGGCAGATGGACCGGCGGTGGAGAGATAGGTGCGATAGACCGGGAAATGCAGCACGTAGAGTTCGAAAGCCTGACGCAGCGTGTCGGCAGAGAAATCGCGCGTCGAATAATGTCCGTTGGCGATCCGTGCCAGCAGACGCGTCAGCACGGTGAATTCGCTGAGCAGCAGCGTATCGAGCACGCGGCGCTTGGCTTCCACCAGTTGCGGTTCGAATTTCGGCGAGACGTTGCTCACCTGTCGCCAAGTTTCGCCCAGTGGTTCTAGGCCTTTTTCTTCGACCAGTACCTGCGTGATCACATTGAGCCATTCATAGCCGGTGGTGCCATGCACGCCGGCGAAAGGCACCAGCTTCTCGTGCTCGCCGAGAATCTTCTCCACTACGACATAGAACGGTTTGGTACTGTTGCCATGCGCCTCGCGGATCAGCCGGCGCAGCCGTTGGAAATATTGCGAGGGATCGTGAAGGCCGTCGATGTGGTCCAGCCGCAACCCCTGCAGCTTGTCTTCGGCAATCAGCCGTTTGACCAGCGAATGGATCGCCTCGAACGTATCGGCGTCCTCGATACGCAGACCAGCCAGCGTATTGACGTCGAAGAAGCGGCGGTAGTTGATCTCGCTCGAAGCAAGACGCCATTGGCCAAGCTTGTAGTGCTGGCGCTCCAGCAGCATGTGCATGGCCTGAATCTGGGCGGGCCGATCCAGCCCGGCGCGATAGGCGTCGAGGCCGCGCGTGATAACCTCGGCAGTGCCGTCGATCGACGCCAGCTGCTGCTTGAAGGCTGGTGCTTGCCGCCGGTTGGGATGGCGGAGGCCCTTGTGCTTGGCCGCCAGTGTCAGGATTGCCCGGCCGGCTGGCGTGTTGCCGGCATCGGCTTCCTTGACGATGGTGCGTAGCATCTCGCTATAGCGCTCCGGTGCGATCGGCAGCCGATGTTCGAAATACCAGGCCGAGAAGCTGCCTTCCTCGGCGTCGTATTTCAGCTCGATCTCGCCATTGTCCAGCGCCTGGCCATACGAGCTGCCGATGATCGGCAGCAGCACACCCCTGCGTGCGCGATAGGGCAGGGTGTCCCAATCGATGTCGAAGGAGACGGCGTGCGGCGAGGCCTGTCCCCATTCCAGCACGTCGAGCCACCACGGATTGTCAGCGAAATGCACACCCACATGATTGGGCACAAAGTCGAGGATCAGGCCGATATCGTTGGCCTTCAGCGCGGCACTCAAGCGCTCGAAGCCGTCTTCGCCGCCCAGCTCCGGATTGAGCTTGGTGTGATCGACAATGTCATAGCCATGGGTCGAGCCCGCGCGCGATTTCATGAATGGCGAGGCATAGAGATGGGTGATGCCGAGCGCTTTCAGATAGGGCACGATGCCCGCGGTGGCATCGAAATCGAAATCCTTAGTGAGTTGAATACGGTAGGTCGCGATGGGAATCGCTGGCGCCATTATCTGTCTCCGATCCGCCATATGACGGACCACGGCGTCCCCACGCCGGTGCTGGTGTTGCCCCAGATTGTCGTGCCTGTGCTCGGCGGAGCTGCGTTGATGGCCTTGTCGGAAAGATTGGCCGTGAGATGCAGCCTGCTGTCGTCACCCATCTTCCAGAAGGCCGTGAGCAAACCGTCGTCACTCGCCTCAGCCTGGCCGAACCGTGCGCCAGCGAGGCGCGGCACGATATGCTGCTTGCGCAATGCGAGCAGCTCACGGACTAGCGTCAACCGCTTCTTACCCGTGGTCGTTTCGCGATTGCCCCAATCCACGAAGGCCGAGCGGAAGGAGCTCTCGTCCAGCGGATCGGGAATCTCGTCGCCATACTTTTCGTAGGCGCTGGCGAATTCCTTCTTGCGGCCATTGCGCACGGCATTGGCGAGATCGCCTTCGAAATCGCAGAAAAACGGGAATGGCACTTTCGAGCCCCATTCCTCGCCCTGAAACAGCATTGGCACCATCGGCGCCAGCAATGTAACGGTCAGCGCAGCTTCGATGGCCTCGGGCCTGGCCAAGGTCTCCAGCCGATCGCCAAGCGCGCGATTGCCGATCTGGTCGTGGTTCTGCAGGAAATTCACGAAGGCCGCCGGTGCGAGTTCGCCTGATGGTTCGCCGCGTTCAGCGCCCGCGCGATGCGCTGAGGGTTGTCCCTGATAGGCGAATCCGGAGCCGAGCGCATGCACGATATGATCGAGTGGGTTTTGCGCGTAGTCGCTGTAATAACCTCTATCCTCGCCGGTCAGAAGCACGTGCCAGGCGTGATGATAGTCGTCGTTCCACTGCGCGCGATATTTGCCGCGCGGCGGGTTGGTGGCGGGATCGAGCAGTGTGGCACGGTTGTCGTCGTTTTCCAGAACGAGATGGATGTGCCGGCCGGTATCGGCGGCGAGCTTGCCGACTTCGCGGCTCAGCTCATGCAGCATCGGGATCTCGCCCTGTTCGACGATGGCGTGAACGGCGTCGAGCCGCAGTCCGTCGAAACAATAGTCGCGCAGCCATGCCACGGCGTTCTCGATGGCATAAGCGCGGACTTCAGGCAGACGATAGTCGATCGCCGAACCCCATGGTGTGTCGGCGCCGCCGAAGAAGTCCGGCGCATAGAGGCCGAGATAATTCCCTTCCGGCCCGAAGTGATTGTAGACGACGTCGAGAAACATCATCAGCCCGCGCAGATGCGCTTCGTCGATCAAGGCCTTCAGGTCCTCCGGGCGGCCGAACATCGCATCCGGCGCGTACCACAATACGCCGTCATAGCCCCAGTTGCGCTTGCCGGCAAAATCGGCGAGCGGCATCAGTTCGAGTGCGGTGATCCCTGTGGCGACGAGATGATCGAGCCTGTCGATCATGGCGCGGTAGGTGCCTTCCGGCGTGTAGGTGCCGATATGCGTCTCGATCAGAACGGTCTCTTCCCACGGCCGCCCGCGCCAGTCCGCCGCGCGCCACGCATATGTCCTGTGATCGATGACTTGCGACGGGCCGGCGATGTCGTTCGGTTGAAAGCGTGCGCCCGGGTCGGGCACGTCGGTCTTGTCGTCGATCCTGAAGCGATAGGTGTCGCCAGCCTCGACACCTGCGACCTCCGCGATAAACCAGCCGTCATCGCTAGGCTTTAAGGGATGGGATTGATCGCTAAGCACCACGTCGACGCGTTGCGCAGCCGGCGCCCAGAGGCGGAAGATCGCGCCTTTCTCAGTCAGCCGTGGTCCGAACGAATGAGCGCTCATGCTGGCGTCCCCGCAAAGGCAAGCACCGAGCGCGGCGGCGCATCGATGTCGCTACCGGGGGGCAGGATCGCGATGGAAAGCTTTTCGTCGGCGGTGTTCAGCACCTGCCGCCAGTTCTTGTATTCCAGCATCTTCGGCAGCTTGAACGGAATGCCCTCGGGCGCAGCGTTCAGTACGATGAAGATCGGATTGGTGTTGTCGCCGGAAGCGCTAAGTACATAGGAGAGGAAACGGCCGTCGGGAAACGCCCAGTCCGTCTCAGTCATCTCGTCGGCCGAGGGCGTCAGCCACAGCACGCCATAGCTGCCATCGGTGCGGCGGCCGTCGAGCCAGCGCTGGGTGGTGATCTGCGGAAAGCGCTGTCGTAGCTGCGCCATATGACCGATGAAGTCGGTGAGATCGTCGTCCTTGTCGCCAAGATTGTCCCATCCGACCCAGCCGATTTCATTGTCCTGACAATAGGTATTGTTGTTGCCGCCCTGCGTGTTGCCGACCTCATCGCCGGCCAGCAGGAGCGGCACGCCCTGCGCGAGGAACAGACAGGCGAGCTGGTTCTTGCGCAGCTGTCGGCGCAGCGCTAGCAGCTCGGGATCGTCGGTCGGGCCCTCGACGCCGAAATTGTTGCTGAGGTTATCCGAGGAGCCATCGCGATTGTCCTCGCCATTGGCCTCGTTGTGCTTCTCGTTATAGGCAAAGAGGTCGGCAAGCGGGAAACCGTCATGCACGGTGACGTGGTTGATCCCGGCGCGCTGCTTGCGGCCGTCATGGTTGAACACGTCTGACGAACCTGTCATGCGGCTGGACACTTCGCCGATCAGCGAGCCTTCGCCGCTCCAGTAGCGGCGCATGGCGCTGCGATATTTGTCGTTCCATTCCGACCACTGCGACGGAAATGCGCCGACCTGGTAGCCGCCCATGCCGAGATCCCAGGGCTCGGCGACCATTTTGACGTTCGCGAGGACAGGGTCCTGCCGGATGGCGGTGAGGAAGCCGCTATTGCGATCGAAGCCATTCGGCCCGCGGGCCAGCGTGGTTGCAAGGTCGAAACGAAAGCCATCCACGTGACACACCTCGACCCAGTAGCGCAATGAATCCATCACCATCTGCAACACGCGCGGATGCGTAAGGTTCATCGAGCTGCCACAGCCCGTGAAGTCGTCATAGAATCGTGGATTGTCCGGCATCAGCCAGTAATAGGAGGCGTTGTCGATGCCGCGATAGCTCAGCGTCGGGCCGAGATGATTGCCTTCGGCGGTGTGGTTATAGACCACGTCGAGCATCACCTCGATGCCCGCGTCATGCAGCCGCGCGACCGTCGTGCGGAACGCATCGAGCGGATTGTCGGTGCCGTAGCGCGCTTCCGGGGCGAAGAAGGAGAGGGTGTTGTAACCCCAGTAATTCACCAGCTTCATTTCCACCAGCCGGCGGTCATCGACAAAGCTGTGCACCGGCAGCAGCTCGATGGTGGTAACGCCAAGCCGTTTGAGATGCTCGATCATCGACGGCGACGACAGTCCGCGATAGGTCCCGCGCAGCCCCGGAGGAACATCCTTGCGTATCTGCGTCAGGCCTTTGACATGAGCCTCATAGATGATGGTGTCTTCCCAGGGTATACTGGGGCGCGCTTCCTTGCGACCCCAGTTGAAGGTCTCGTCGACCACCACGGCCTTCGGCATGCCGCGCGCATTATCGCGGCGGTCGAAGGACAGGTCCTCGCGCGACGAGCCGGTGCGATAGCCGAAATGTGCATCGCTCCAAACGAGACGCCCGGCCAGCTTCTTGGCATAGGGGTCGAGCAGCAGCTTGTGCGCATTGAAGCGGTGCCCATGCTCCGGTTCATAGGGCCCGTGCACGCGATAGCCATAGAGCTGGCCCGGCGAGACATCGTTGAGATAGCCGTGAAAGACGTGCTCGTTATACTCCGGCAGTTCGATGCGCTCGAGCTCGCGCCGCCCCTGGCTGTCGAACAGACATAGTTCGACCTTGGTAGCGTTCGCAGAGAACAAGGCAAAGTTGGTCCCCCGTCCGTCCCAGCTTGCGCCGAGGCGGGAGGGCATGCCGGCGGATAGTCTCATGCTCTAGAATTCCGGTACGAGAAAAAGTGCGGCGAGCGGTGGAAGGGTCAGACTGAGTTCGGGGACAAGCCCCTTGGCAATGACTTCGCCCGAATTGCCGACATTGCTGCCGCCATAATGCGCGGCGTCGGAATTCAACACCTCGCGCCAGGTGCCGGTGAACGGCACGCGAACGCAGTAATCATGATAGACGTTCGGCGAGAAGTTCACGACCACGAGGCACTGCGTGCGCGGGTTGGCGCCCTTGCGCAGCCACGCAAACACGTTGTTGCCGGCGTCGTCGGTGATCATCCATTCGAAGCCGGCGGGATCGCAATCGAGTTCATGTAGTGCCGGCTGGTTGCGATACAGCTCGTTGAGATCGCGGATCAGCGAATGAATGCCAGCATGCTTGTCCTGCTCCAGCAGGTGCCAGTCCAGCGACCTGTCGTGATTCCATTCACGCTCCTGGGCGAATTCGCAGCCCATGAACATCAGCTTCTTGCCGGGATGTCCGAACATGAAGCCGTAATACGCACGCAGATTGGCGAACCGCTGCCAGTCGTCGCCGGGCATGCGGCCGAGGATCGATTTTTTGCCGTGCACGACTTCGTCATGCGATAGCGGCAACACGAAATTTTCCGAGAAGGCGTATTGCAGCCCGAACAGAATGTCGTTGTGCTGGTACTTGCGATAGATTGGATCCTTGCTGATGTAATTCAGCGTGTCATGCATCCAGCCCATGTTCCACTTGTAGCCGAAGCCGAGCCCACCGAAATCGACGGGGCGCGACACCTGCGGCCATGCAGTGGATTCCTCCGCTGCAGTGGTAGCATTCGGAAATTTGGCGAAGACTTCGGTGTTGAAGCGGCGCAGGAAGCTGACGGCCTCGATATTCTCGCGGCCACCATATTTGTTCGGAATCCAGGCGCCGGCTTCGCGGCTGTAATCGAGATACAGCATCGAGGCGACGGCATCGACGCGGAGTCCGTCCACGTTGTAGCGCTCAAGCCAGAACAGCGCGTTGGAGACGAGGAAGTTCACCACTTCCGTCCGGCCGTAATTGTAGATCAGGGTGCCCCAGTCCATGTGCCGGCCCTGCAGCGGATTGGCATGTTCATAAAGGGCCGTGCCGTCGAAATTACCGAGGCCGTGCGGATCGTCCGGGAAGTGCCCGGGCACCCAGTCGAGCAGCACGCCGAGCCCCTCGGCATGACAGGCGTCGATCAGCCATGCGAATTCTGCCGGCGTACCGAAGCGGCTGGTCGGCGCATACATGCCGGTCGGCTGATAGCCCCACGAGCCGTCGAACGGATGCTCATTGACCGGCAGGAATTCCACATGGGTGAAGCCGAGATCGCGAGCATAGCGCGGCAGCGTCTCCGCGAGGTCGCGATAGGTCAGCCAGTCATTGTCGCCCTTGCGGCGCCACGAACCCAGATGCACCTCATAGATCGACATCGGCCTGTTCAGCGCATTGATGTGATCTGGGGCAGGGCGCGGATGCGGGATCCTGGTTTCGTCGAGCACGATCGATGCCGTGGAGGGCCGCAGTTCGGCGGCGAAGGCCATCGGGTCGGATTTCTGCGTCAACTGACCATGCGGGCCGATAATGTCGAACTTGTAGTGATCGCCGGGCGTGGCACCGGGAACGAACAGCTCCCAGTAGCCGGCGCCGCGCACGCGCATCGGGTGGCGGCGCGCATCCCAGAAGTTGAAATCGCCGACCACGCTGACGCGTTTTGCATTCGGGGCGAGCACCACAAATCCGACGCCGCTGACGCCTTCAAGCACCATCGGATGGGCGCCGAGCTTGTCATAGAGCCGCTGATGGGTGCCTTCACCGAGCAGATAGAGATCGAATTCGGTCAGGATTGGCGGAAAGCGATAAGGGTCCTCAAGATCGATGGACCTGTCGCCATAACGCGCCCGCAGTTGATATTTGGTTGAGCCGTTGGCCAGCGCACCGACAAACAGCCCGGCATCATGCACACGCTCCAACGCGGTCGTCGCACCGTGATCATCAATGGCATCGACCTTCACAGCTTCCGGCAGGAAAGCACGCACGACCGTCTTGTCGGCTTCCTTGTGGGGGCCGAGATAGTGAAATGGATCGGAGTGGCGGCCTTCGACGATTGCGTAGGCCTCCGCGGGCAAATTGGTCATACGGCCTCCTCAGAATACTGATTTAGAATGCGCAGAATGCCAGTCAGTGGCACCCGCAGCCAATCTGGCCGGTGCGCGAGCTCGTATTCGATTTCATACAGCGCCTTTTCCAGAAGGAAGAAGTTCAGCATTTCTTTGGTGGCTCCCGCGCCTGCCGGCCACAGCCGCGCATCGGTCATGGTCTCGCGATAGGCGTCAACGAATGCAGTGGTGGCACGTTCCCGCCAGGCGTCCAGTGCGGCAGCCAGCTTGCCGGTGTCGTCCGAAGTTACCTTGAGCGCCCGTTCCAGCGCTGCCGTTGCCGAATAATCGATCGAGCGAATGAGCCCGGCGATATCACGTGCAGCGGGCGCCTTGCGGCGGCGCTCATCGATCGGCCTGCGCGGTTCACCCTCGAAGTCGATGATGAAGATATCATCCTTGACGATCAGCATCTGGCCGAGATGGAAATCTCCGTGATGGCGGATCTTCAGTCCGTCGATATTCTCCGGCAGAAGCTCAGTCAGCCACCCCCGCAAGCCGTTGCGCAGTTCCAGCACCTGATCGATCAGCGCGCGATCCGAATCCCTTGCAGCATTGCGACGTTGGGCGAGCGCACTAAATACCGGCTCCGCACGCGTGACGATTTCATTGATCCAGAGCCTGACATCGTCGGGCGACGTCGGCTCCGGCTTGAAATCCGGGATGTCGTCGCGGCTGGCCAGCGCCATCTGCATCTCGGCGACGCGGCGGCCGGTCTGCGACATATAGAGCAGATATGGCACCTGCTCTTCACTGTGCGGCGCGTGGTCATCCACCGCCAGCAGACGCTGCTCATCGGCGAAACGGTCAAGATAGGCCGATGTCACCGTCCAGGCATCGCCCTGATTCTGCACGAAGGCATGCACGATGGCGACGGCGGTGCGCTGATCACTCTCGACCAATTCGACGCTGCCAAGCAAAGCCGGCGTATTGGTGAAGCCGGCGATGTCGGTCAGGAAACGGCTGACCTCGATCTCCGGATTGATGCCAGCCTGCAGCTTGCGATAGATCTTCACGACGTAATCGTTGTCGACCAATGCAGTGCTGTTGGACTGTTCGGTCTCGACCGCACGGATGTTCTCCAGCGGCGCAGCCGGCTTTTCGGCAAGCTTGGCCGTTGGCCGGAATTCCAGACGGTTCCCCTCTTCTTCGACCGTGAGTGAAATTCGCAAATTGTGCAGCAGCAGCGCAATGAAGATGTGGTCGGTGGCGACGTCGAGCAGGGTACCTTCGCGCGCGCCCTGACGAACCGCGGCAAAGGCCTTCGGATTGTAGCGTTCGCGGTCGAAGCGGGTCCACTCGATCTGCATGGGCAGCAGATAGCGCGTCGCCACATTGCGCTGCGTGGTTTCGAAGAGCACCAGCCATGGACGGTTGTCGCCGATCTCGCAGAACGGGATCGCGCCGGTAAGCACGGGCTGGATCGCCTTTGGCTGTCGCTCCGGATACCAGCGGCTGCGCGCCAGGAAGGAAGGCAGCACGTCGCGCTCGAACACACCGCGCGTACGGGCGAGAGTCATCCAGGTCGAGCCAAGCGGCACCACCAGCGTTTCGAATTCCGGCACCACCGGCGGCTGCGAATGTTCGGAGACATCGCGCAACTGCAGCTGGAACCAGTAGAAGCCGTAAGGGGCCAGCGTGATCATGTAAGGCAGATCGCCGATCGGCGGAAATTTGGTGCGGCCGAGCATTTCCAGCGGCACGCGTTCCTTCCACGGCGACAGATCGAGTTCGGTGGCCTGCGCGGCGCGCGACAGGTTGGCGACGCAGAGGATCGCTTCGTCCCCGAGTTGGCGCACATAAGCGAGAACGGAGCGGTTGTCGGGGCGAATGAAGGTCATGGTGCCGCGACCGAAAGCGAGTGTTGATTTCCTGACAGCAATGAGGCGTTTGGTCGCCGACAGCAGCGACGACAGACTGCGCGACTGCGCCTCCACGTTCACGGACTCGTAGCCGTAGATCGGATCCATGATCGGCGGTGCATAGAGCCGTGCGGGATCGGCGCGCGAGAAGCCGCCATTGCGGTCCGGCGCCCATTGCATCGGTGTGCGCACGCCGTTGCGATCGCCGAGATAGATGTTGTCGCCCATGCCGATCTCGTCGCCGTAGTAGATGATCGGCGTGCCAGGGAACGACAGCAACAGTGAATCCAGCAGCTCGATCTTGCGGCGATCGTTGTCCATCAAGGGCGCCAGGCGGCGGCGAATGCCGACATTGATGCGCGCACGCGGATCGTTCGCATAGGTCGACCACAGATAGTCGCGCTCGACGTCGGTGACCATTTCCAGCGTCAGTTCGTCGTGATTGCGCAGGAACATCGCCCACTGGCAATCGCCGGGAATATCCGGCGTCTGGCGCATGATGTCGGTAATCGGGAAACGGTCCTCCTGCGCCAGCGCCATATAGATGCGTGGCATCAGCGGGAAGTGATAGGCCATCTGGCATTCATCACTGTTGCCGAAATATTCCTGCACGTCCTCCGGCCACTGATTGGCCTCGGCCAGCAATAATTTGCCCGGCGCATAGGCGTCGAGTTCGGCGCGCAAATGCTTGATGACCTTGTGGGTCTCCGGCAAGTTCTCGTTATTGGTGCCGTCGCGCTCGACCAGATAGGGGATCGCGTCCAGGCGGAATCCGTCGACGCCGGCATCCAGCCAGCGTTTCATCACCTGCACCACGGCGGAGACGACACGCGGATTGTCGAAATTCAAATCCGGCTGATGCGAGAAGAAGCGGTGCCAGTAATAGGCCTTGGCTTCCGGGTCCCAGGTCCAGTTCGACTTCTCGGTGTCAGTGAAGATGATGCGGGTGCCGTCGTATTTCTGGTCGGTGTCGCTCCAGACATACCAATTGCGCGCGGACGAGCCTGCCGGGCTGCGGCGTGCGCGCTTGAACCAGTCATGCTGGTCGGACGTGTGATTGATCACGAGTTCGGTAATGACACGCAGGCCACGGCGCTTGGCTTCATGGATGAAGCGCTTGAAATCCTTCATCGTGCCGAAGTCGGGATGGATCGTACCGTAGTCGGCGATGTCGTAGCCATCGTCGCGGCCGGGCGACGGATAGAACGGCATCAGCCACAGGGTGGTGACGCCGAGATCCTGCAGGTAATCCAGCTTTTCGGTGAGGCCCGCGAAATCGCCGATGCCATCATTGTTGCTGTCGGCAAAGGTCTTCACGTGCAGCTGATAGATGATCGTGTCTTTGTACCAGAGCTTGTCGATCTCCTCAGCACGCTGTTTCGCTTTGACGTCGATATCGGTCATTACGTTCATGTCAACGCTTTCAGGCGAGGCAACGGAAGAAGATGGCGGGATCGCGCTGGGGATCGAGACGCAGGCGGATGCCGCCCCATTCGACGCCATGGCGCTCGCCGGTAATGATGTTCTCGACGGCGGCGACGTTGCGCTTTTCGTCATCGACTGTGACTTGCGTGTCGATCGGCAGCCAGAATTCATAGGGATCGCGCGACAGCGCGATGGCGCCGGCAACGGTGTTGGTGCCATCCACCGACTCCTTGACGAAGCCGATGATGTTGTCGTTGTCGACCGGCATGAAGCGCAGGTTCGATGTCTGCTGCAGCGCCGAGTTGGCGCGGCGCGCGTGATTGAGCGCGGTGATGTAGGGCTTGATATTGCCCGGCGCGTTCCAGTCACGGGTCCTGATCTCGTATTTCTCCGAGTTCAGATATTCCTCCTTGCCCGGGATGGCCTCGTGTTCGAGCAATTCGAAACCGTTATAGATGCCATAGGTCGACGACAGCGCGGCCGCCAGTGCCACCCGCGCCTTGAACATCCAGGCTTCGCCGGATTGCAGGTGATAGGGCAGGATGTCCGGCGTGTTGACGAAGAAGTTCGGGCGATAGAATTCGCGCTCGGGATAGCCGCACAGCTCGTTGAGATATTGTTCGATCTCCCACTTCTGCGTCCGCCACGTAAAGTAAGTGTAAGATTGCGAGAAGCCGAGCTTGGCGAGGCCCTTCATCAGCTTCGGACGCGTGAAGGCCTCCGCCAGAAACAGCGCGTCCGGATGCCTGATCTGCACCTCATGGATCGCCCATTCCCAGAACCGCAGCGGCTTGGTGTGCGGATTGTCAATGCGAAAGATCTTCACGCCCTGATCGCACCAGAACAGCAGCATGTCGCGGAGCGCGTTCCACAGCGATCCCGCGTCCTCGCAGTCGAAGTCGGGATTGTGGATGTCTTCGTATTTCTTCGGCGGGTTCTCGGCATATTTCATCGAACCGTCCGGCCGGCGCTTGAACCAGTCCGGATGCTCCTTGACCCACGGATGATCCGGCGAGCACTGCACGGCGACGTCGATAGCCACTTCCAGACCGTGTTCCTTGCACGCAGCGATCAGCGCATGGAAATCTTCCATGGTACCGAGTTCAGGATGAATCGCGTCATGGCCGCCCTCGGCGCCGCCAATGGCATAGGGGCTGCCGACATCGCCGGGCTCGGAGGTCAGTGAATTGTTCTTGCCCTTGCGGTTGGTCTTGCCGATGGGGTGGATTGGCGTGAAATACAGCACGTCGAAGCCCATGGCCTGCACGTCAGGCAGCCTAGCGATACAGTCGCGGAAGGTACCGTGCTGGCCGGGCACCGTGCTCTGGCTGCGCGGCACCATCTCGTACCACGCGCCGTTGCGGGCACGGGTGCGGTCGATCATCAGCGGCAGCAGCGGCGAGCGCGTCAGGTCCGGGCGCAACTGCGCTTCGGCCATGGCGGTGCGCAGTTCAGGTGACAGCAGTGGCTCATTGTCGCCGGTCTGCAGAAAATTCTCGCATTGTTTGAGGATGAGCGCCGAAGCCTCGGGCCCTCCATTCTGCGCCTTGGTCATCAGGCCGGCGCCTTCCAGCGCATCCAGCGTGACATCCTGTCCGGCCTTCAGCTTCAGCTCGAAGCCGTGGCGCCAGGTCGCGAATTCGTCGGTCCAGGCCTCGATCGCATACACATAGCGGCCGATGCCATCGGGGGTGAATGAGCCGCCCCAGCGGTCGTTGACTTCCAGCGTCATGGGGACCCGATTCCACTCGCGGTCCTGCTCGCGGCGCCAGACAACCGCTGCGGCGATGATCTCGTGACCATCGCGGTACAGGTCGGCATAGACAGCGATCGGCTCGCCCACGATGCGTTTGACCGGGAAACGGCCGGCGTCGATGATCGGGTAGATGTTTTCGATATGGAAGGCCGCGCCGATGCCGGCGGTGTCCACGATTTGGGATGTTTTGTTCACGGTGATGCCATCAACATGAGGTGTCGTCCCTGTTCGATTTTTCAAAAAGAGACGGTGCGATCATATACAAAGCCCCGTGACAGGGGTTTGGTTCCCCATGGAACTCAGCTTAGATCGACGCGTTGAAATCGGCTATCCTCTTCCGCAAATTCAGAAATTTCCCAGCAACTTTCGATTGTTGCTCTGCAAACAGCGTGCCGAATGGACCTTTTCACCAAAGCTGCCGAACTGGGAATCCAGACCGGTTTTCACGACGGTCAGGGCCAGTGGCACACCACAGGCGAAGCCGCCCTTAAGCTCATTCTGGACGCGATGCCGGTGCGCACGCCGCACCGTTTTGTGGAGAGTCCGGTTGTGGTCCGGGCCGGAGAGGGGGCCCGCACGGTCCTCAATGAGGCTGCCACGTTTCCCCTGAGCTGGAAAATCCTCGACGGGGTTAAGGTTATCGCCGAGGGAACGACGGAGGGGCGCGAGATTACCTGGCCGCGGGATCTGCCGGCCGGCGTGCACAGGCTCAGGCTGATCGACGCCAAGAAATTCCCCGACGAAGCGCCGTTCATCGTGGCACCGTCCAAGGCATTCCCCGGCGAATTCGATCGGTCCTGGATTCTCGCCGTACAGCTCTATGGGGTGCGTTCGGAGCGCAACTGGGGCATTGGCGACTTCACCGATCTGCAGGACCTGATCAAACTGGCCGCCAGTATGGGCGCCGGCGGTGTCGGGCTCAATCCGCTGCATGCGCTGTTCGACGACCGGCCGGCCGAATGCAGCCCGTATTCGCCGAACAGCCGGCTGTTTCTCAATCCGCTCTATATCGATGTCGAGGCGTTGCCCGAATATGCGGCCAATGACAGCGGCGACACGCTGTCGAGGCTGCGCGACAGCAAGTTCGTCGATTACCCTGATATCGCCGCGGCGAAGTCGAAGGGCATGCGCGCGGCCTTCGAGGCTTTCTATGCCGATCCGACATCCGGGCGTCAGAAGGCCTTCGCCGCCTTCCGCGCCGAGCGTGCGCCGCTGTTGACACGCTTTGCCTGTTTCGAAGTGCTGCGCCATCAGCACCAGACCGCGTGGTGGGACTGGCCGTCGGAATGGCTGCTGCCCGATGACGCGACCTGTGACGCCTTCCGCGCCGGACCGGACGGCAAGGAAGTCACCTATATCGAATATGTGCAGTGGAATGCCGACCTGCAGCTCAAGGCTTGTTTCGATCTAACGACTAAGCTCGGCATGCCTGTCGGCCTCTATCTCGACGTCGCCGTCGGCGTACAATCAGGCGGCTTCGATGCCTGGAACGAACAGATTGCGATCTCGCGTCATCTCTCCGTCGGCGCGCCGCCGGACGCGCTGCAGCCTGCCGGACAGAACTGGGGCCTGGCCGGTTTCAATGCCGCAGGACTGGAAGTGCAGGGCTTTGCACCGTTCAAGGACATGCTGCGCGCGTCGATGCGCTATGCCGGCGCCGTCAGGCTAGATCACGTGCTCGGCCTCAATCGCCTCTACGTCGTGCCGCATGGTTATGACGCCGACAATGGTGCCTATGTGAAGATGCCGCTGGAAGCACTGCTGGCTGTGACGGCGCAGGAGAGCGTCGCCAATCGCTGCGTGGTGATCGGCGAGGACCTAGGTACCGTGCCAGACGGCTTCCGCGATCATCTCGCATCGTGGGGCATATGGTCGTATCTGGTCATGATGTTCGAGCGTGATGAACGCTATGCCTTCCGCGGCGTTGATTATTACCAGCCGAATGCGCTGGTAACCTTCAATACCCACGATCTGCCGACCTATGCCGGCTGGCGGAGCCTGTACGATCTGCAGCTGAAGCGCTCGCTGGGCATCGATCCCGGCGAGAGCGACGATGCCCGCCGTTACGCGCTGCAGATGCTCGGCGAGGCGCTGCGGGCGCAGGGCATCAATACCGAAGACTTCTACGCCGTCGCTCACTTTCTCGCGCGCACGCGGACCCGTTTGCTGGCCGTCGCGTTGGAAGACCTGTTGGGTGTGATCGATCAGCCGAATATTCCCGGTACCATCAATGAGCACCCGAACTGGCGGCAGCGGCTGCCCGCCACGGTGGAGACGATGGCCACTTCGATCGATCGTGACGCGCTGCACATTGCAACCGCGGACAGGAGTTCGTCCGCATTGACGTAAATTTTGTCAGGTGGCGGAAAGACATTGTACAGCAATATCGAAGATTACGCGCTGATCGGCGATTGTGAGACCGCCGCTCTCGTCAACCGCAACGGATCGATCGACTGGCTGTGCTGGCCGGCCTTCGATTCCGACGCATGCTTCACCGCGCTGCTCGGCACCAAGGATCACGGCCGCTGGCAAATCACGCCCGACGCTCCGATCAAGGCGTGCAAACGGCGCTATCGCGGCGACTCCCTCATTCTGGAAACCACGCTGGAGACGGACGACGGCGCTATCACGCTGATCGACTTCATGCCGCCGCGCGGCGCCGCCTCCGATGTGGTGCGCATCGTCCGCGGCGATCGCGGCACGGTGACGGTCCGGATGGAGCTGATCATCCGCTTCGGATTTGGCGCGGCCATCCCTTGGGTGAAGCGCGACAAGGACGGCGGAGTGCTGGCGATTTGCGGGCCTGACATGACCGTGCTGCACACGCCCATCGAGACCCATGGCGAGAACCTCACGACCGTCGCGAAATTCGAAGTCAAGCAGGGCGACAGCGTCCCGTTCGTGCTGACCTATGGGCCCTCGCATCTGAAAGTGCCTGCGCCGATCAATGTCGACGAGGCACTAAAGGACACCGAAGAATTCTGGAAGGAATGGAGCAGCCGCTGCACCTATAAAGGCGAGCACCGCGATCTCGTGATGCGCTCGCTGATCACGCTGAAGGCGCTGATCTATGCGCCGTCCGGCGGCATCGTCGCGGCGCCGACCACGTCGCTGCCCGAAAAGCTCGGTGGCTCCAGAAACTGGGACTATCGTTTCTGCTGGCTGCGTGATGCCACCCTCACGCTGCTGGTGCTGATGAACAGCGGCTACACCGATGAGGCGCGCGCCTGGCATCGCTGGCTGCTGCGCGCTGTCGCCGGCGCACCGGCCGAGATGCAGATCATGTATGGCATCATGGGCCAGCGCCGCCTGCTCGAATGGGAGGCCGATTGGTTGCCCGGCTATGGCGGCGCGCTGCCGGTGCGCGTCGGCAATGCCGCGCATGCGCAATTGCAGCTCGACGTCTATGGCGAACTGATCGATGCCTTCCATCAGACCCGCGTCGCCAAACTAGAACTCGATGGTGACACCTGGGCGGTCGAATGCGTGATCCTCGAACATCTCGCCTCGGTCTGGAATAAGCCCGATCACGGCATCTGGGAGCGCCGCGGCCCCGGCAAGCACTATGTGCTCTCGAAAGTCGGCTGCTGGGTTGCGTTCGACCGCGCCATCAAAAGCGCCGAGAGCTTCAATCTCGAAGGCCCTATCGACACGTGGAAGGCGCTGCGCAAGGAGATTCATCGCGACGTCTGCGAGAAAGGGTTCGATCCCCGCGAAAACACCTTCGTGGAATCCTATGGCGCGGACGTGCTCGATGGCGCGATCCTGTTGCTGCCGGCTCTGGGTTTTCTTCCGGCCGACGATCCTCGCGTGAAGGGCACGATTGCAGCGGTCGAGAAATATCTGATACGCGACGGCTTCGTACTGCGCCACGATCCGCGCGAGGTCACCGGCGAGGTGCAGCCCGCCGAGGGGGCGTTCCTCGCCTGCAGCCTGTGGCTGGCCGAGGCCTATATAAAGATGGGCGAGATCGCCAAGGCAGAAGAGCTGTTCAATCGCGTCGTTGCGATCGCCAATGATGTCGGCCTGCTTGCGGAAGAATATGACAGCGGCGTCAAACGCCAGACCGGCAACTTCCCGCAGGCGCTGACCCATATCGCGCTGATCGCCGTGGCGCATAATCTGGCGAGCGCCAAGCGTCCGCAGGAGAAGAAGGTGGAGCGGGCGAAGTAGGGCTGAGGCGAGGGCGCTCTTTCTTATCCCCCCTTGCGGGGAGGGTGGCCGGCCGAAGGCCGGTCGGGTGGGGGTGCCACAAGCGCCGTCGCTTGTGGCACCCCCACCCCGGCCTCCGCTTCGCTCGGCCGACCCTCCCCGCAAGGGGGAGGGAGGCCATTGCGCCTGCGCGTCAGCCGCCCGCATTCCTTTTCAAAATCATCTCCACCGCTCCCGCAAAGCCTTCCGCTTCATTCGACGATGTCACATCCGTCGCCTGCGATTTCACATCGTCGCTCGCATTGCCCATGGCGATCGACATGCCCGACACCTTGAACATCGGCAGGTCGTTGCGCATGTCGCCGATGGTGGCGATGGCCTCAAGGGAGATGCCCAACCGCTGCGCCATCGCCTGCACGAAGGTGCCCTTGTTCTGATTGGGCGGCGTGATATCGAGATAATAGTTCTGCGAGCGTACCGCGACAGCCGTATCGCCCAGCGCCTTCTGCATGACGCCCTCGCAGCGTTCCAGCAGCGGGAAGTCGGCGCTCGCACCGACGATCTTGCAGGCCTTGGCGAGATAGGGCGAGAAGTCATCCACCATCACGGCCTCATGCTGGATGGTGTCGCGCTCATGCGGCACATATTTGCCGTCGTCGCGTTTGATCACCCATTCGTCATTGGTGAAAATCCAGATATCGACGCCGTGGTCTTCCAACACTTCAATGGCGCGCTTGGTGGCGGATTCCGGGATCAGGTGCTGCACGATGGGGTTGAGGTCGCCGTCCACCATTGAGCTGCCGTTGAACGGGCCGATCGGCAGCGTGATCCCCAGCGGCTTTACCAGGAAGCGCATGCCGACGGGCGGGCGGCTCGACGTGATGGTGAAACCGATGCCGGCGTCTTCCAGTTTCTTCGCGGCCGCCTTGGCCGTGTCGGTGAGGCGTTTGTCGTGGGTGACCAGCGTGCCATCGACATCGGACACCACGAGAGCGATCTTGGTCATGGTCTGATCCTTCAGGCCGGCAGTTGTTTGATGATGGCGGAGACGATGCCGTCGACATCGTCGTCGATGGATACTGTCATCGGGCGTTCGTCTGGGCCAGGGACTTCGAGCGTCTTGAACTGGCTGTCGAGCAGCGTCGGCGGCATGAAATGATTCTTTCGTGCCGCCATGCGTTTGGCGATCAACTCCTTGGAGCCGTTGAGATAGACGATGCGAATGTCGTCGCGGCCGTGCAACAGCAGATCACGATAGGCGCGCTTGAGCGCAGAACAGGCAACCACGATTTTCTCGCCGGACGCGATGGCGCGATCGATCTCGTCGGCAATGCTCTGCAGCCAGGGCCAGCGATCGTCGTCGGTGAGCGGCTGGCCGGCGCGCTGCTTCTCGATATTCGCCTTCGGGTGAAAATCGTCACCATCGGCGAAGCGCCAGCCGAGGCGTTCAGCAAGCGTCTTCGCGATCGTGCTCTTGCCCGAGCTGGAGACGCCCATCACCACCAGAGCCTTGGGTGCCAGAGTCTTGGGCACGGTGTCAGCCACGCGCGTCGTCCGGCAGGGCGGCCTTGTCGCACAGCCACACGGTTTCGCCGTCCGACCTCGCGCGGTTGGCTGGCAGATCCTGGCCCTTTAGCACGCGCGTCAGGATCGCGCGCTTGTCCTCGCCGCTCATCAGGAACAGCATCTCGCGGCATGAGGCCAGCGCCGGCTGCGTCAGGCTGACGCGCGGCACGAACGGCTTCACATGCGCTTCGGGCACGCCGACGACCCAGCGATCCTTGACTTCGATGGCGGGATAGCCGGGAAACAGCGACGCCACATGGCCGTCGGGGCCGACGCCGAGCAACACCAGATCGAACAGCGGTTTGGCTTTATCGAGCTTGTCGGTGCCGTAGAAAGACTGCAGCTCGCGCGCATAGAGCGCCGCGGCTTCATCCGGATTGGCCACGTCGGTCTTGATCGGGTGCACATTCGCAAGCGGTGCGCATGCATCCAGAAACGCAGTTCGCGCCATGGTCATGTTGTTGAGCGGATCGCCTGACGGCACGAAGCGGTCGTCGCCGATGAACCAGTGCACGCGATCCCAGGGGATTTCGCTGCGATAGGGTTCGGTGGCGAGCAGTTCATAGAGCCGCTTCGGGCTCGATCCGCCGGTCATGCAGATGGCGATGCGGCCGGGATTGGCTTCGATGCGCTCGATCAGCCGGTCGGCTGCGGCCTCGGCGAGCGCCACCGCATCTTCGACCACGACGATATGGCGATTGGGCGCTGTCATGGCGTCAGCTCAGCACGCGCCAGCTACGACCATCGCGCTTGAGCAGGTCGTTGGCTTCTTCGGGACCTTCGCTGCCGGCGTTGTAGGTCTTCAGCCCATCCTTGCCGGCCTTCTTCCAGGCATCGAGGAACGGCTGCACGGCGCGCCAGCCGGCTTCCACGCTGTCGGCGCGCTGGAACAGGATGTTGTCGCCGATCATGCAGTCATAGATCAGCGTCTCGTAGCCCGTCGCCGGCGCGGCCTGGAAGTAGTCCTTGTAGCGGAACTTCATCTCGACGCCGTCGATCTCCACGGCAGGGCCGGGCACCTTGGTATTGAACTTCAGCGAGATGCCTTCATTCGGCTCCACGGCGATGACGAGGAAGTTCTCCGCGAGGCTTTCCACCGACATGTCGCGGAACATCGCGAATGGCGCCTGCTTGAACTTGATCGCCACTTCGGTGCGCTTGATGCCGAGTGCCTTGCCGGTGCGCAGATAAAAGGGAACGCCGGCCCAGCGCCAGTTGTCGATCGACAGCTTCATCGCTGCATAGGTCTCGGTGGTGCTGCCCTCCTTGACGTCTTTCGTTTTGAGATAGTCGCCGATATCGTCGTCGCTCACATGGCCGGTGACATATTGCGCGCGTACCGAATTCTTCAGCGCTTCCTCTTCGGTTTGCGTGGTGATGGCAGCGAGAACGTCAGCCTTCTCGGAGCGAACCGCGTTTGCCTCGAAACGCGCGGGCGGCTCCATGGCTACCAACGACAGCAGCTGGAACAGATGGTTCGGCACCATGTCGCGCAGCGCGCCGGTGGCGTCATAGAACGAGCCGCGATGGCCGACGCCAAGTTTCTCGTCCACGGTGATCTGCACGTGATCGATATGGTTGCGATTCCAGATCGGCTCGAACATGCCATTGGCAAAGCGCAGCACCAGGATGTTCTGCACCGTCTCCTTGCCGAGATAGTGGTCGATTCGGTAGATCTGCTGCTCGTTCATCAGGCCGAGCAGCTCGTTGTTCAGCGCCTTGGCGGAGGCGAGGTCGGTGCCGAACGGCTTCTCGACTACAAGACGACGCCACGAACCATTCTCCTTCAGCATGCCGGTGCGGCCGAGCTGGCGCGCGATCGGCGCGAAGGCCGACGGCGGCGTTGCCAGATAGAACAGGCGATTGCCCCCGGTGCCGCGCGCTTCCTCGAGTTTGTCGAGCTGTTCGCGCATGCGATCGAAGGATTCCGGCTCGCCCGGATCGGCTTCGATGCAGGTGACACAATTGAGCAGCTTCTGCGCGATGGCGTCGTCGACCGGGCGCGTCGCATATTGCTTCAGGCCCTTCATCAGGTCGTCGCGGAGTTCCGCGCCGGTCATGTCCTTGCGGGCGATGCCGACGACGCAGAATTTCTCCGGCAGAAGATCGGCCGCCTGCAGGTTATACAGCGCCGCGATGACCAGCCGGTGGGCGAGATCGCCGGTGACGCCGAAGATCACGAACGCGCAGGGGTCTGGCTTCTTCTTGGATTTGGCAGGGCCTGGAGCTTGTATCTCGGTCATGCGGGCTACGCCTTTGGTTTGATGATATCAGGCGCGTCCTGCCGTTTTGGATCCGGATGCTGATCTGGCTCTTTGTGGCCGCCGAAACCGGCGCGCATCGCGGATAGAATCTTTTCTGCAAATGTGTGCTCCTTGCGCGAGCGAAACCGCGCAAACAGCGCAGCAGTCAGAACCTCAGCGGGGACGGCCTCGTCGATGGCGGCATTCACCGTCCAGCGGCCTTCGCCGGAATCCTCGACGAAGCCCGAATAAGTGTCGAGGGTCTCGTTCTTGGCGAGCGCCATGGAAGTGAGATCAAGCAGCCAGGACGGGATCACGCTGCCGCGGCGCCACACTTCGGCGATGTCAGGCAAATTCAAATCGAAGCGGTGCGCTTCCGGCAGCGCCTCGATATTGGCGTTCTTCATGATGTCGAAGCCTTCGGCATAGGCCTGCATCAGTCCGTATTCGATGCCGTTATGAACCATCTTGACGAAGTGTCCGGCGCCGACCGGGCCGGCATGGATATAGCCGTTCTCGATGCGCGGATCGCTGTTGTCGCGGCCCGGCGTGCGCGGGATGTCGCCGATGCCCGGTGCCAGTGTCTTGAAGATCGGATCGAGGCGATCGACGACCGTCTTGTCGCCGCCGATCATCATGCAGTAGCCGCGATCAATCCCCCAGACGCCGCCGGAGGTGCCGACGTCGATGTAATACAGGCCCTTCTCCTTCAGCGCCTTGCCGCGGCGAACGTCGTCCTGCCAGAAGGTGTTGCCGCCATCGATGATGGTGTCGCCGGGCTCCAGCAGCCTGGTCAGCGCATCGATGGTGGTTTCGGTGATCTTGCCGGCGGGCAGCATCACCCAGACCGCGCGCGGCTTGTCGAGCTTCTTGACGAAATCTTCGAGCGACGATCCGCCGGTGGCACCTTCGGAGGCGAGGCCGCTGACGGCCTTGGCATCCTTGTCGTAGACGACGGCACTGTGACCGTTCTTCATCAGGCGGCGGACAATATTTCCGCCCATTCGGCCGAGGCCGATCATCCCGAGCTGCATTGTGTGATGTCCTTTATTAATTGCGCATGAGCCGAAGCAATGTCCGGGCCATGCGAGTCGTCGTTTAGTTCAATGCGGCAGTAATCGCCTTGTCGAGAACAGCAAGTCCGGCCTTGAGATCGCCCTTGAGATGGACACGCAGGGCGCGGCGGTTGCGATCCGTGAGTACGCCGAAGTCACCACGCGCCTGTGCCGCCTTGATGACACCGAACGAGGCGCGGTAATCCGGGATGGCGAGATCCTTGGCATCGTCCGCTGTGATCTGCAGGAACACGCCGGTATCCGGCCCGCCTTTGTAGGCCTGCCCGGTGGAATGCAGGAAGCGCGGTCCGAATTCGGCGCAGGTCGCGACCTTCTTCTTGTCGCGCACCGCCATCCGCATCTGCTGCAGCGTGTCGATATGCGCGCCGTCGCGTTCCACATAAGCCAGCAGGGCGACGTAATCGCCGGGCGTGACGCGGCGGAAATGCGCCTTCAGCCACGAGGTCAGATCGCTATTGGCGCCGGCCTTCTTCAGCAGTTCGGCGTTGCTGTCGTCGGTATAGAGATCGGCCTCTTTCGACGACACCACCGGCGTCTCCGGCGGCAGCGCCCCGGTCTTCTCGAAGGATTCCGTCAGCTCGCGCGTCTTGATCTTGGCGGCCTCGACATCCGGCTGGTTGAACGGGTTGATGCCCAGAATCGATCCCGCGACGGCCGTCGCGATTTCGAAGCGGAAGAATTCCTGGCCGAGATGATCGATGGACGGCATCACGATGCGCGCAACGGGATGGCCGGCCTTTTCAAGCGCGTCGAGCTTGTCGTCATGTCCCTTGTCGTCTTCGCCCGATGTGCGCAGATCGATGAAGAAGCGATCGGTGCCATAGACGGAGGGTTCGCCCAGCGTCTCGCCATCGATCGGGATCAGGCCCTTGCCGTCCTTGCCGGTGGATTCGGCGATGAGCTGTTCGGCCCATGCGCCGAAATCGGCGATTTTCTTTGAGGACAGGATCGTGACCTTGTCGCGGCCGTCCAGGCCTGCATTGCCCATCGCGAGTCCGAGCTGGACGCCGGGATTTTCAGCGGGCGGCACGTCCGGTCCGCAGGAGCGCACCATCGACAGCGTGAGATCGAGCAGCTTGGCGAGATCCACACCGGCCGCAGCCGCCGGCACCAGACCGAACGGCGACAGCACCGAGTAGCGGCCGCCGATGGTGGGATCACCATGGAAGATGCGGGCAAACTTTTGGGTCTTCGCGACCTTCTCCAGCGATGAGCCGGGATCGGTGATGGCGACGAAGTGACCGCCGGCCTTGTCGGCGCCGACCGCCTTGGTCACCTCCTCGAAGAAGTAATTCTTCATCACGTTCGGCTCGGTGGTGCCGCCGGACTTACTGGAGACGATGAACAGCGTGGTCGCGATCTTCACCGCGGCGCCCATGGCGCGTACCTGTGCGGGATCGGTGGAATCCAGCACATGCAACTTCGGGAAGCCCGACACCTTGGCAAAAGTCTGCGCCAGCACTTCCGGCCCGAGGCTGGAGCCGCCCATGCCGAGCACGACCGCATCGGTGAATCCCTGCGCCTTCACCCAATTGGCGAAGTCGTTGTAGTCGGCGAGCTTGGCCTTCTCGCCGAAGGCGCTGTTCAGCCAGCCCAGCCATTTGTCTTCATCCGATCCGGTCCAGACCGATTTGTCTTTGTGCCAGAGCCGGCGGATCTTTGCCTGACTGCGCCACTCTTCGGTCGAGGTTGCGACCTTCTTCGTGATGCCGTCGCCCAGCGCCAGCTTCTGCGCGCCGATGCCACCACCAAGCGATGTCGCGCGCTTGTGCGCCACGGCGCCATAGAGCTTGTCGGCCGCGTCGGCGAATAGCTTGACGCCGTCCTCGACAAGATGGGTTGTGATCGCGTCGAGCGAGATGCCGGTCTTGGCGAGATCGGCCAGCACCTTCTTCGCGTCCTCGACATTCTCTTCGAGGCTGTCGCGCACTTCGCCGTGGTCGCGGAAGGCGTCCAGCGTGGCAGGGGGCACGGTATTGACGGTGTTCTTGCCGATCAGCTCTTCCACATAGAGCGTATCGCGATAGTCCTTGCTCTTCACGCCTGTCGAAGCCCAGAGCAGACGCTGCGGCTTGGCGCCTTTTGCCTTCAGTTTTTCCCAGCGCGGGCCGGCAAACAGCTCCAGATATTCCTGATAGGCCAGCTTGGCATTGGCGATCGCCACCTTGCCCTTCAAGTCCTTGAGCCGCGCCTTTTCGGATGGATCATTGGCCTTGGCGATCCTGTCGTCGAGCTGCTTGTCGACCTGTGCGTCGATACGGCTGACAAAGAACGAGGCGACGCTCGCCACATGCGAGGGGTCGCCGCCGCCGGCAACGTATTTCTCCAGACCGCTGAGATAGGCCTGCGCGACCTCGACATAGGTCTTCTGCGCGAACAGCAGCGTGACATTGATGCTGATGCCTTCGCCGATCAGCTGCTGGATCGCGGGCAGCCCCTCCGGCGTCGCCGGTACTTTCACCATCAGGTTCGGGCGCTTCACGCTCGACCACAGGCGCTCCGCCTCGGCGACCGTGCCCTTGGTGTCATTGGCGAGATAGGGCGAGACTTCGAGGCTGACGAAGCCATCGTCGCCCTTCATCATGTCGTAAACCGGCTTCAGCACATCGGCGGCATGCTGGATGTCCTCGACCGCAATGTACTCGAACAGGTCGGCAGGCGACTTGTCGCCGGACTTCAAGGCCTGCGCGATCGGGGCATCATATTCGTCCGAACTTCCGATCGCCTTCTCGAAGATCGCCGGATTCGACGTCACGCCTTTCACGGCATCGGTGTCGATCAGCTTCTTCAGGTCGCCCTTGGCGACGAAGCCGCGGGCGAGGAAGTCCAGCCAGACGGCCTGACCATGGGATTCGAGTGCTTTGACGGGATTCATGATGCCTTGTTCTGTTCGTAATTATCCAAAGGCCAATCGCCGCGCGCAACGCTCCGCGGCCCGGTTCCAATGATCGCCCCAAACCCCTACGCATGGCAAGCCGAACGGTTCCATTCAGGCTCACACTCGCGGGATCGCAATTCCGTGTTCGCCAGATTGGCCCGGCGGCATGACAATTGTGCAAATTTTGTGCGTCGGTTCGATGCGCCGGGAGGGCTCACGGACGAATGTAGAGATAGCCCTGCGACTGCAGCTCCGCGATCCGGACCACACCTCCGCGGTCGGCGATGGTGAATCCCGGCAGCAGGCCGTCCAGCGTCACATCCTGCGCCTTCATGGTGTTGCTGCAGGCGGCCAGTTGCAGGCCGGCCTTGGTGAATTTGCTAACCCGCGCGGTAATGTCGGGATTGGCGGAAGCCCGAGCAAATGACTTCAGCGCCGGGCCAAGCACGACCAGTGCAATGGTAACGTTGTCGGGGCCGCCGACGCCGTCGACATGATTCTGGATATTGCCGAGCGCGAAATTCACCCGGTCCGCATCGGCGAGGTGGTAGACGACCTTGAGCTTGGCGGGCGTCGTCGCATCAGTCGCAGCCGCGTTGGCCCGCGAGGCGAACGCTCCCGCTCCGATCGAGGACAGGGCAGTCCAGATGAGGCTGCGTCGGTTCATGACCTGCTCCGGTTTGGCGTCAATCACGCTCACTTGCTGCGCATTGCCGCGAGTTCCTTGCGGTCCGTGATCAAGGATTCACATTCCTTTAGACTCGTACGGTCGAGCCGGAAAATCTTGTCATCTTCGCCGCCGGTGAGCGCATCGGTGCCGGGTTCTTCATCGGGCTTGCTGTTCTGCCAGATGCGGACCCGCTCGACCCGCACCAGCGTTGCGTCGATGTCTTTGGCCAGGCCGATCGCGATGCCGCCGCCATCGCAATCGACACTGCATGCGAACTTCACCTCCTGGCCCTTGTCGGTATCCTGGATCTGGCCGCAAGAGCCGCTGGAATCCCAGTCGCCTTTGCGATGGCGATATTTGAACCCGAGCCGGAACGAGTAGGGCGTATAGCTTTCTTCGGGCGGATGCCCGGCGACGACCAGCAGCTTCATGGTGCTGACCTTCTGTTTGGGATGCCGCGCCAGATGCTCGGCGTCATAGCGCCGGACGAAGCAGGCATAGGTCAGCTTCGGACCCAGCGGGCCGGCAAACATGCGCTTGTTGAATTCGGCTGACTTCACCGCATCGACCTTGGCCGGCTCGTCCTCGGCACGAGCCAGCGGGCTGCCGATGATCAGGGTGGCGGTGAGAACCAGAAGGGACAGCACACGGATGGTCATCGACGTCTCGCAAGGTAAGCGGCCCGTTGCGGACCAGTTCACCTTGGTCGCGGCAGAAGCGGGATGCGTTCAAAGAGAGATCGGCGTCCTAGCTGCGGGGCGCTGTAGGTGCGCTCCCTCTCCCCGCTCTGCGCGGGGAGAGGGATGGGGTGAGGGGCAGGGCACGACGGTCCAAAACATCGTGCAGATGCGGGTCGATGGAGAGCCCGATCCGAGACGATGAATGTGTAGCTTCGACGTGCCATGCTCCTCACCCGACCAGCTTCGCTGGTCAACCTCTCCCCGCAAAGAGCGGGGGAGAGGTTGAGAAGGCAACATTAGCTCACGATTTTAAAGATCGCTCTTCGCGAGATCCCACATCAGCCGGTAGGTCCCCTCGGAAATCAGCTCCGCCTTTGCCGCCGTGATGGCCGCATCGAAGCGGCCCTTCATGGTCGAGGCGACGGCCTCTACATCCGTGCCGTCGATCATCACATACCAGTCGCGGGCGGCGGGATTGGGCGCGGCAGGATCGTCGGTCAGCGGCTTCGACAACCGGGGATCGCTCTCCATCAGATGCATCGAGATGATGCCGTTGATATCGCCAGGATCGAGTTGTGCTTCGATAGCGCTGCGTAGTTTGTCAGCGCCTTCGGCGGGTGGCCGGATGCGCACCAGTCCCAGCGCCGCGCCGCGGCCCTGACCGCGGCTGACAGTGATCCGCGCCACCGAACGCAGCATGTTCTGGAAGCGGCCGATATTGGTCAGCGACCACTTGGTCTGGTTCGCCAGCGCCGTGCGATAGGCGTCGCTGTCCAGCACATCGAAGGTCCTGGTCGAATACAGGCCGAGATATTTCGGCCTGGCGTTCACGGCCACATAGCGCCTCGCCTCGACGAAGCCCTCGATGGCGACGCGCTCGGCGAGATGCTCGCGGTCGTACCACGCGTTGAATTCCTGCTCATGGCTGGCGTCGATATCCATCGACGTCATTAACATTCCCGTGCCTTTGATCGGCATTCCAGAAGTCCTATTTCAATTTCGACGCCACGTCGGCGATGGCCTTCATGACCGCATCGCGCATGCCGGGGTCATACAGGCTGTGACCGGCGCCTTCAACGATGCGCACCTCGGCATCCGTCCAGCGCCTGGCCAGGGCGTGCGATGTGGCGGGCGGGCAGAGGAAGTCGTAACGGCCCTGAATGATGACGCCGGGAATGCCGGTGAGTTTGCCCGCGTCTTCCATGAGCTGCTGCGGCCGCATGAAGCAGTCGTGCTTGAAGTAATGCGCTTCCATTGCGGGCGTGGCCGGCATCGGCCGCGTGGTGTTGCCGAGTTCGGCACGGTCGAGCCGCGCGCGCTTCGGCGCGATTTCCGAGAGGATGGCTTCGGTGCCGCCCCAGGCGCGGATCGCCGGGACATGCACGGCCGGATCGGCATCGAGAATGTGGCGATAGAAGTTCGGCAGCGGATCGGCGCGCTCGGCTTCGGGAAGGGCGCTCAGAAAATCTCCATGCAGGCCGGGATAATGCCGCGGCAGCATGACGTTGAAGACATCATGCAATTCTTCCCGCGTGCCGAGAAACGTTGCGCGCAGCACGATGCCGGTCACGCGATCTGGATGCGCCTGCGCATAGGCGAGCGCCAGCGTTGCCCCCCAGGAGCCGCCGACCACGAGCCATTTGTCGAAGCCGAATGTCTGTCGGATCGTTTCCATATCCGCAATCAGATGCGGCAGCGTATTCGCCTCGCGCAGTCCTTTCGGCTTGCTGCGGCCGGCGCCGCGCTGGTCGAACAAGACGGTGTGAAAACGCTGCGGATCGAACAGCCGGCGGTGATCGGGCTGGCAGCCGGAGCCGGGGCCGCCATGCAGATAGACTGCGGGAATGCCGTCGCTGCGGCCGACGCTCTCCACATGGATTGCGTGACCGTCGCCGACATCGAGATGTTCCGAGGTCAGCGGCGCGAACAGGTCCGCGCTCGCCGGGGCGGGGACATCAGCGGCCATGGACGTCGTCCGCGTCCGGCTCCAGTGTGCCGCCTTTGAAGTTGCGATAGATGAAGCGGTCACGGCCCTCAGTGGATTCCGTCTCGGCCAGTTTGAAGATTTCGGCGTGGCGGGGCGACAGCGTGCAGGCGGGATCGGTATTGCCGGCATCACCGGTCAGCGCAAAGGCCTGGCAGCGGCAGCCGCCGAAGTCGATTTCCTTGAATTCGCAGCTCTGGCACGGCTCGGGCATCCAGCCGGTCCCGCGATAGCGGTTGAAGGCTTCGGAATTCTGCCAGATCCAGGCGATCGAATGATTGGAGCGCACGGATTCGAATTCCATCCCGGTGATGGTTTCGGCGGCATGGCAGGGCAGGATCTTGCCTGATGGAGAGATGTTGAAGAACTGCCGGCCCCAGCCGCCCATGCATTTCTTCGGTCGCAGCGCGTAATAGTCCGGGACGACATAGTCGATATCGAGAATGCCTTTCAGGCGCACCTGCGCATCCTCGACGATGCGGCTGGTTTCGTCGATCTGATCGATGGTCGGCATCAGGGCGGCGCGGTTCTTCAGCGCCCAACCGTAATATTGCACATTCGCGACCTCCAGCCGGTCGGCATCGAGATCGACGGCCATCTGGATGATATCGGCGAGCTGATGCAGGTTCTGCCGATGCATCACCGCATTCACGGTCAGCGGCAGGTCGAGCTCGCGCGTCCATTTGGCGACTTCGAGCTTCTTCACGTGGCCATTGCGATAGCCGCCGACGCGGTCGGCCACCACGGGCTCATTGCCCTGGAAGCTGATCTGCACATGGCATAGCCCCGCATCGGCGAGCGCGGAGAGTTTGTCGAGCGTCAGCAGCACCGCCGAGGTGATGAGATTGGAATACAGACCCACATCCGTCGCATGCTGCACCAGTTCGACGATGTCCTTGCGCGCGGTCGGTTCGCCGCCGGAGAAGTGGATCTGCAACACGCCGATCTCGGCCAACTCCGAGAGCACCTTCTTCCATTCGTCGGTGGTCAGCTCGGTGCTGCCGCGGTCGAGCTCCACGGGATTGGAGCAGTATGGACATTGCAGCGGGCAGCGATGGGTGAGTTCAGCCAGCACGGCGAGGGGAATGCCGAAGGTCTCTGCGGTTGAGCGCGTGCGCTCCATGATCGCGAGACTGTCGGCGGGATCGGTGAAGACGGGACTGGCGTCGGTAAGCGTAGGACTCATGCTGTCTTCTCCCGCGCTTGCGTGAGAAAGCCCTTGTCGGCGAGGTCCTGCAGCATGGCCACGACATCGGTGCCGATATCGTCGCGCGGCGCGGCATATTTGGCCACCAGGAGGTCGATGATATCGGCGACGTTACGTTCGCCATCGCAAAGCTGCAGGATTTCGACGGCAATATCGTCCGGCGCCAGCACGCGCTCCGGCGCCAGGATCACCCAGCGCTGGCGCGTCTCGTCGAACTTCAGCCTGGCGTGGCGCGGCAAGATCGGCTTGCTGGCCTCGCTGACACTGATCCGACGATTGCTGCGCAACTCCGTCATCGTTGCCTTCTTACTTGGCCGGGACGAACGCGCCCGGCGGCACGTGGCCATCCACATAGGCATGATACAGCGCATCGAGCTGCACCCACAACACATTGGTCTTGAAGATCAGTGCATTGCAAACCGCGCGGCGCTCGGCCGGCGTGGTGGCATGCTGCTTGACGTAATCCAGCGCGAAGCCGGCATCGCGGGGCGCCTGGGTCAGGCGGCGGCTGAAATAGCTCATGATATCCGGATTGACGAAGTCATAATACTTCAGCATCCCCGAAATGCGCTCCTCATGCAGGTTCGGCGCGAACAGTTCCGTGAGCGACGAGGCGATGGCCTCGAGTGGCGTCCTGTCGCGCACGAAATGCACATAGGCCTCCACGGCAAAGCGCGTTGCTGGCAGGATACCTTCGGTGGATTCCACATAGGCTGAGTCGAGGCCGAGCCCTTCAGTCAGCTTCCGCCAGCGCTCGATGCCGCCTTCTGCGCCGGTATCACCGTCGTGATCCTCGATGCGATGCCGCCATTCCTGCCGCGTGGCGCGGTCGCGGAAGCGCGAGATCACGACCGCGTCCTTGATCGGGATCGTGCTCTGGTAATAGTAGCGGTTCAGCGCCCAGGCCTGCACCTGGCCCTTGTTGAGCTTGCCGCCGTGCAACAATTTATGAAACGGATGCAGGCTGTGATAGCGCGTCGCGCCGATATGCCGCAGCGTCTCTTCCAGTTGCGCGGCATTGTCGAGCGGCACTGTTGCTGAAATCGAATAGGCGGAAATGGCGTTGGCGCCGATCGCAGTCACAGCGTGATCTCCATGCCATTGCCGGGGATTTGCCAGCCGGCGGTGGTCAGTGCGGCGCGCTCGGTGGAATCGTGCAGCAGCGCCGGGTTCGAATTGTTGATGTGCAGAAAGAATTTTCTGCCGATGCTGGCGTCGGCCAGTTCGCTGATTGCACCCTGCGCGCCGGACATCGACAGATGCCCCATGCTCTGTCCGGTCTTGTGGTCCAATCCCGCGGCGATCAATTCGTCGTCGCGCCAGACGGTGCCATCGAAGAACACCAGCGGCGCGCCTGCTATGCGCGCTTTCAGTTCGGGCGTCACCCGCGCGCAGGCGGCGATGAAATAGAAATGCTTGCCGGTGGCCTTCTCGGCGATCCGCAGACCCAGCGTATCGCCGTCGCCATCCTCACCGGCCGGATGTGCCTGGCCTTCGAGATACCACGCGCTCTTGCCGGGCACGGTGAAGGGCAGCACTTCGAGGCCGGATGGCGTGCCGTCCTGCAGCTTCGGTTCGAAAGACGAATCAATCTCGATGGCTTCGCGGCGCACGTTTTTGTCCGAGAGCACGTTGAAGATGCTGTTGGCTTTCAGGATCGCCAGCACACGCATATGCGCATAGATTGTAAATGGCGAACCTTCGCGCATCGACAAGAGCCCGGCCACCGCATCGACCTCGCCATTGGTGAGGATCACACCGGCGATCGGCGAGTGGCGCAGATGCTCCGGATGGGGATGAAGCTGGGGCGTATCGGTCACCTGCTGCCGCAGGTCCGGCGAGGCATTGACCAGAAACCAGTTGGCATTGTCGGTGGACACCGCGATAGAGGCCTGGCCGCTTTGCAGTTCGGGCCGCTCGCTGCGCGCCGCGCAACAAATCCGGCATCCGCAATTCCACTGCGGAACACCGCCGCCGGCCGCGGCTCCAAGAACGACAACACGCAACATGAGATCGCCCTGAATCCCGGCCAATTCGCGTCTCGTAAAAAGACGCGGGGCGCCCATCAGTGACGAAGGCGCCCCAAAACTTAAGATCTTAGCTTGAGCTCACGTCTTACTTGCGCGCCGCGCAGGCGTACATGTTGATTTCCATGCCGACTGCAACTTCGATGATCTTCGGTGCTTTCCAGGCCATATCTCTCTCCCGCTTGTCTGCAGTCAGGTACTGCATAACCACAACTCTAATCCCTGCTCAAAGGTTCGCCAACAACTTCGTCATCACAATGTGAAGCGGTGGGGGTACAATATGCGTGCAATGCACAATCGATTGCGCTGCAACATTGCATTGGCGAGAACGTTCCATAGATAGCGAAGGCCTTTGGTTGAAAGGCATCGATTCGTACTCAGCCCGCCGCATCTTCCGGGATATTCGCGTGGTCTGAGGTATTCTGCGTCCGCGCCCAAGCCCAGTGCCAAGAGAATTGCCATGCCGCTTTATTTCTTCAACACACGCATCAACGACGAGTTGGTGGTCGATCCCGAAGGCGAGGAACTGCGGAATCCCGATCATGCCTGGGATGTGGCGCGGTCGATGATCCTGCAATTGCTGCACTCCGAGGGCACGCCGAGCGATCTGCTCAAGGCGGTGCTGGAAGTCACGGACAAGGACGGCGAGATCGTGCTCGAATTTCCGTTCACCGAAGCGCTGCTCGATGCCACCGACGAGTCCGCGACGCGGCACTAGAGCATGATCCCGAAAAGTGGATGCCGGTTTTCGCCGACAAACGAGATCGTTTGTCGAGAGATGATGCTCAAACGAGAAAGTCGATTGCGGGAATCCGCGTAGACTTGCTCGCGCGTCATGTTTTGATTGCGTAGCGCCATAAAAATATCCAACAGTGCGATCCGGAAAGCCTCGGGGGCGGTGCATCTCATGTGCTGCGAGCAAAGAAGGCTTCCGTAAAAAAGGGGAGAGATCCATGAGTGTTTACACGTCCGCACGTCAGGCATTGCTTGCCAGTGCGTTCATCGGCGTCTTTGCAAGCGGCGCCTTTGCCCAGCAATCCGATACATCACCTGCAACACCGGCACCTGCAGCAGCGCCAGCCGTTGCCGCCGCGCCGGCACTGCCGCCCGGCTCGCCGCTGATCGGCCGTCCTGATGGCGCCGCAGCAGCCAAGCTCGCGCCGGTCGCGCCGCCGCCGATTCCGTCCGCCGTCGACAAGCTGCCGACGGCGAAGCTGAAGGTGCCCGCGGGCTTCAACATCGAAGTCTATGCCGCCGGCATGGCCAATGCGCGCTCGATGCGCGAAGGCGACAAGGGCACGGTCTTTGTGGGCTCGCGCCTCGTCGACAAGGTCTATGCTATCATGAACAAGGACGGCAAGCGCCAGGTGAAGGTGCTGGCCTCCGGCCTCTATCGCCCGAACGGTCTCGCCTTCAAGGACGGCACGCTCTACATCGCCGAACTGTCGAAGATCTCGAAGATCGACAAGGTCGAAGACAATCTCGAAAATCCACCGAAGCCGGTGATGATCTACGACAACCTGCCAAAGGACGAAGCCCATGGCTGGAAGTTCATCGGCATCGGGCCGGACAACAAGCTCTATGTGCCGGTCGGCCAGCCCGGCAACAATGTGCTGCATGACGAGGCCCATGGCCAGATCCGCCGCATGAATCTCGATGGCACCGGCGCCGAGGTCTATGTGAAGGGCGTCCGCAACACCGTCGGCTTCGACTGGAATCCGACCACCAAGCAGATGTACTTCACCGACAACGGCCGCGACTGGATGTCGGAAGCGGTGCCCGAGGATGAACTCAACCGGGTCACCAAGGCGGGTGAAGACTTCGGCGCGCCATATTGTCTGCAGGGCAATATCCTCGATCCGGAATTCGGCTGGGGCAAGTCCTGCGCCGACTACACCGCGCCGGTCGGCCTGCTCGGTTCGCATACGGCGGCATTAGGCATGCGGTTCTACACCGGCAGGATGTTCCCGGTGGCCTACAAGGATGCGATCTTCATCGCGCGCCATGGCTCCTGGAACAAGACGACGAAGCTCGGCGGTGATGTCGTTGTCGCGAAGCTGAACAAGGATGGCACGGTAAAGTCTGTCGAGCCGTTCCTCACCGGCTTCATCGAGGATAACAAATATGTCGGCCGCCCCGTCGACGTGCTGCAGATGAAGGATGGATCGATGCTGGTTTCCGACGACTGGAACGGCGCGATCTATCGCATCACCTATGGCAAGCAGAAGGTGGCGGGCGCGAAATAGCCAAGCACTGTCATTCCGGGGCACGTGCGCATCTCCGCGCGCGTGAACCCGGAATCTTGCAGTGTGACTCACATCGAGATTCCGGGTTCGCTTGCGCGACGTTGTCGCTTCAGCGCCCCGGAATGACGAGCCAGGTCCAAAAGAAAGAAGCCTCCGATGCGCCCGTTTGCAGTCATCGCCCTCTCGCTCGTCTCGTTGTCGTGCCTCGCTACATCGTCCCTGTCAGCCGAATCCATCACCGAGCGTGCCGCGCCGTGCCTTGCCTGTCACGGCGAGAAGGGCGTTTCCGAAACCGAGAACACGCCGTCGCTCGGTGCGCAGCAGCCGGCTTATTCCCTGATCCAGATCTACATGTTTCGCGAGAAGCTCCGCGTCGCGGAGCCGATGAACGACATGGTGAAGGATTTCACCGATGACGACCTGCGCCTGTTCTCGGATTATCTGGCCACGCTGCCGAAGCCGGCGGCGCTGGAGGCGGGCGATCCCCAGGGGATCGCTAGCGATCCCGCGCGGATGCAGGCCGCCAAGGCGCTGACCTCGCAATTCCGCTGCGATAGTTGCCACAACGCAGATTTCTCCGGCCGCGACAACATTCCGCGCATCGCCAATCAGCGCGAAGATTATCTCGCCAAGACCATGCGCGAATACAAGGACAACTCCCGCCACGGCTATGACGCGACGATGGCCGATGTGATGCAGTCCATCTCCGAGGCGCAGATCGTGGAGCTGGCGTATTTCCTCGCAAGGGTGAAGTGACATCGCGCGGGCACGCCCCGCACGATGTCATTCCGGGGCGCGGCCGGCACTTGCCGGACGCGAACCCGGAATCCCGAAGTGTTTTGCGCTGAACAGGTCGAGATTCCTGTATCTGTCGATCTGTCACGCGCATAGTGACGGCAGGCGGAGATAGCCCGTTAGATTCCAGGCCCGATCGGCCGTAACCCGGCATGGGCATCTCGCCTGTTTTGTCTGATCGAACAGT
>NZ_LVYV01000052.1 GCF_001618955.1 Tardiphaga robiniae | reverse complement strand
GACCTGATCGAAACCTTTCTTGACCTGATGGAAACGCGCAGCTTCAACCGGACGGCCGAGCGGCTCAACATCACGCAATCCACGGTTTCCCATAGGGTGAAGGCCCTGGAGACGCAGTTCAGCCGCAAGCTCTTCACCCGCAACAAGGGCGGAACCCTTCCGACCGCCGCGGGACTGCGCTTTCTGGATTATGCGAAAGCCTTGCAGAATCAGTGGCATGAAGCGACCCGTGCAGTAGCGAGTGCCGGCGCTCTGGAGCGTTCTATGCGGCTCTGAATTCAGCACGACCTGGCAGAGACCATTGCCGGCCGCTGGGTGGCTGCGTGTCGCAGCGATCTGCCGACCACCGAGATCTATATGGAGGCGGATTATTCGAACCAGATGAACCGCGATCTCGCCGCCGGGGAGCTCGATCTCGCGATCCTCTACACACCGCATTTCCTGCCCGACCTTCACTATGAACGGATCGGTGAACTGCATTACGTGCTGGTCACCACCGAT
>NZ_LVYV01000051.1 GCF_001618955.1 Tardiphaga robiniae | reverse complement strand
GATGGGAAATTGCATTTAATTGCGGGAGCATTCCAAGATGCTGGAAATGCTGTGAATAAAGCGAAACAATTTATTCAGCCAGATGCAAGTGAGTACGGAATGGTTTCTTCGCATAATGAAGTATTTAAAAAACGAAATCGAGAATTGATAAAGCAAATGATGAAATAATAAAGTGAAACTTTAATCAGTGGGGTTTCGTTCCTCCCTCACCTAACTTCTTTGCTTCCGCCGAATTTTGAGGTGGTGGTCTTACTGCCCGGCAAATAGCGGGATAAAGCACCTCTATCTTATAATATGTTTTGTCATCCCAATAGAGAATGCTTCAAACCCTAGAGATTCATAGTAAGATTGCAACTTTTCTACACACATAAGTTGTGGAATAACCTTGTTTTGTTCACAGTGCTGGATTAATCGTTTCACTATTTCTTTTCCGATGCCACTAGACTGATATTTTGGCAATACACCAACTCCACAAATAATGCCTGTTATGACTCCATCTGATA
>NZ_LVYV01000050.1 GCF_001618955.1 Tardiphaga robiniae | reverse complement strand
GATACAAGCTACCCCATCCTGATGGTCTTCGAGAAAAGCCCGCGGATTTCGCTGGATGCAACCGGATCATCGCTCACTCGACATGAGCGGTTTTACCGGATTTTGCAGCTAATAACCGCACACCCCGTCGACCACAAAATCGTGCCAATCCTGCATCCAAGCGCCCCGAGTGCTCGCCTCGGGCTCAGCCGACGAGCCGACTACCGGGAACACTTCCCCGCGCAAGAGCCATCAGCATCGGGCCGACAGCAAACTCGCCTCTTTCCGTACGGCGGGTCAGATCACGCAGATAACCTCCGGCCGAGTTGATGTGCCCTCCCCTCTCGAGAATGCAGGCAATGACGGTTGCGGCATTTTCCCATCCCATCGCCATGCAAGCCTCCTCATAGGCCGAAGAACTGACGCCGAGCATGGTGCGGACAACGACCGCGGCTGCCATGAGGTCGCGCCAGTTGTCGATCCTCCCGCCTGGCCCGTAATCTGTGATCTGCGGGCAGGCCTGGAGCAC
>NZ_LVYV01000049.1 GCF_001618955.1 Tardiphaga robiniae | reverse complement strand
ATGGACGCCGGGAGGTACTTGGGTTGGAGATCGGCACATCCGAGGCCGAGCCGATCTGGACAGAGTTCCTGCGCAAGCTGACGCGCCGGGGATTGAGGGGTGTGAAGCTCGTCGTCTCCGACGCCCATGAGAGCATCAAGACGGCCGTTAGCAAGGTGCTGAATGCGACCTGGCAGCGTTGTCGGGTCCACTTCATGAGGAATGCTTTGGCGCATGCCGGAAAGAGCGGCAGACGCCTCGTCTCCGCTTTCATCGCCACAGCCTTTGCTCCGGGAACGCCTGAGGCCGCCTGCACACAGTGGCGCAGCGTCGCTGATCAGATCAGGCCGAAGGTGCCGAAACTGGCCAATTTGATGGATGAGGCCGAGAGCGATGTGCTGGCCTACATGACCTTTCCAAAGCAGCATTGGGTCAAGCTTCACAGCACCAATCCCATCGAGCGCCTCAACGGAGAGATTAAGCGACGCACAGAAGTGGTGGGCATCTTTCCCAATGATGAGGCCATCATCC
>NZ_LVYV01000048.1 GCF_001618955.1 Tardiphaga robiniae | reverse complement strand
GACGATCAGCGAGACGGTGAAGGTCTTCCCGAATCACTTCCCGGCCGGCTCTGAAACGGGAATGGAAACCGAAGCGAGCCCGAAAATCTGGGAGAACATGGAGGACTTCAAGGAAAAGGCCGCCAAGCTCGGCGGTGACGCTGAAAAGATCCTTGCCCAACTGCCCGCAGATCAGGCCGGTGTCGGCGCCGCACCCGGCCTTCTCGGAAAGGACTGCCGCAGCTGTCACGAGCCCTACCGTCTGCAGAAGAATTGACGATCAGACGGTTCTTCTAACCCGTTTTGAAGCGCGCCGGTTCGCCGGCGCGATCTCTCCGCAAGCAGGTCGAAAGCCCACCGGCCGTTGTCATCCGCATTCGTGATCTCAAGAGGAGCCCATGGGCCGGCGTGCGAGGTATCTGCTTTCTGGTCTGGTCCTGCTGGTGGTGGCGGGAGCGAGTCTCGCCTGGTGGTTGACCAAGCCGGATCGTTGGGACGCCGCCCATTGGGAGGGGCTCGGCGGGCCCGATC
>NZ_LVYV01000047.1 GCF_001618955.1 Tardiphaga robiniae | reverse complement strand
GAAGAGCTGGGCGGCGCGGGCGTACCGCAATCTCATCTACTATAACCGCGTGGACAGAGGCGGACATTTCGCCGCCTGGGAAGAGCCGGATCTCTTCAGCGCCGAGCTGCGTGCCGCTTTCCGGTCCTTGCGTTGACCGCTGCATTGCCACAGGCACGAGCCGATGAATACTGCTGTCACGGCATTCTCGTTCTGACAAGAAATGGCGGTCAAAGGGGTGTCTTGCCATGGCGCACATCGATCACATCCTGATCGTCGATGACGATCGGGAAATCCGCGAGCTTGTGTCCGCTTACCTGAAGAAGAACGGTCTGCGGGTGACCGCCGTTGCCGACGGGCGGCAGATGCGGACCTTCCTCGAGGCAAATACAGTCGATCTGATCATCCTCGATCTGATGATGCCGGGCGACGACGGCCTCGTCTTGAGCCGCGAGCTGCGCGTCGGCAGACACAAGGCGACGCCCATCGTCATGCTGACCGCCCGCTCGGACGAGATGGACCGCATCATCGG
>NZ_LVYV01000046.1 GCF_001618955.1 Tardiphaga robiniae | reverse complement strand
AACGAAAGGAGAGCAGGCCCGGGATGGGATCTGCTGATGCAGGACGGCAGGCCCCAGCCTGCAGGGGGCGACTGGAGGAGGGGGAGGGTGGGGGGGACGGGGGGGCAGGCGCGTGCGGTGGGGCAGATGGCGGCAGGGGAGAGGGGAGGGGGGCAGAGGGTGGCGGAGGCGGCGGGGAGCAGGGGGGAGAAAACGGAGGAGGGAGGGGGGGAGGGAAGGAAGGGGGGTGGGGGGGGGAGGGGGGGGTGGGGGGGGGGGGGGAGAGGGGGCGGGACGCTCTGTCCGGACGGGGCGCGCGGCCGGTCGGGGTGGGGGCCGGGAGCGAGGGCGCGCGCGCGGGCGAGGGGGAAGGTCCGGGCGATGAGCTCGGGATGGGCGGCAGGAAGGCCGCATGCCACATTGGCTGACGTGACGATCGAAAGCATGGCCGCGTCGTCGCCACAGCGATAAGTGCCAAAACCGTCGCCGAGATCGGAATTCAGATCGACGGATGGCATTGGTACCTCCCTATTT
>NZ_LVYV01000045.1 GCF_001618955.1 Tardiphaga robiniae | reverse complement strand
GCGAAATCTTCAACCACTGCGCCTCGTTCAATTCGTAGCGCTTCGTCGCCATCACATGCTCCGTCCAAATCACGGAACCCTATGAATCAGCGATTAGACCTCTTGGGAATCCTCAATGTCGATTGGCCCTAGCGCGTCTTGGTGCCCGCGCGGGGAACGCATTTGCGAACACGCGTCACACCGGACGTGCTCAGCGTCGTGCCGGACACTTCCTTGATCTGGCCGGTGGGGCAAGAGCCGTCGTCGACCAGAATGCGCTGGCCGAGGCGAACATCAACGATGTCCTGTTCGCGGTTGACCTGATCGATCGCCAGCGCCGGCGTTGCCAGCGCAAGCGAAGCCAGAATTCCTGATAGCCAGATTGCCGAGCGCATTGTGCGACCTTTGTTACTTGTTCTGAATCTTGAGGCCGTCGGGGCCGACATTGATCTGCAGCCCGCTGGGTTCTTTCTTGGTCTGGTAGAGATTGTAGCCGAGCACGCCGATGCCGACGATCAGCGCGCCGATGATCAGATAGAGCACGTTGCGATTGCCGGACATGAGGTCTCCGTTGGGGGCAGATCTGCCTGCCGGGCATTTTGTCTGCCCGGATTGTAGGGATGCGCATCCGATTCTAGAAGCGCAGCGGTCACCGGCATTGAGTGCCAGCCAGCCTCAAGTTCTAGCCCCCTGTGCGGGTTCCACGCGTCTTTGCCGCGGTCTTGCGGTGCGCGCGCAAACTCGCTGTTGAGGCTTTCGCCAGTCTTTCCGCCGATGTGACAAGCTCACGAATGGGATGGCCAGCGAAGCCGAGCACAAATCCCGGGGCAGGGCGGGCGCGCAGATAGGTGTCGGCAAGCAACCAGCCCTCGACGCCGGCTGCGGCCTTGGCTTGCGAAGCGATCTCGAGCGACGTCGCGGGTGCGAACTTCGCCACCAGATGCAGGCCCTGTGATGGCACCGGGACCGTCAGTTGCCCGTCTGACGCATCCGTCAACGTCGTCGCCAGAGCGTCGCGCGCCTCGCGATAGATGTTCCGCATCTTGCGCAGGTTGGCTGCGAAGGCGCCGGAGTTCAACATGTCGGCGACGGCGCCTTCCATCAATGTGCCGGGAAAGCGGTCCATCGCCGCGCGCGCCATCGTGACCGGGCCAATCAGGCGCTCGGGCAGGGCGCAGTAGCCAATGCGCAGACCGGGAAACAGGGTCTTGGCAAACGTGCCCATATAGATCACGCGTTGCAGGTGATCGATGCCGGCGAGCGAGAGCAGCGGCGCGCCATCATAGCGAAACTCACTGTCGTAATCGTCCTCGAAGACCCAGGCGCCGGCGTCTTTCGCCCAGTCCAGCAGTTCTAGACGCCGCGGCATCGCCATTTGTACCCCAAGCGGAAACTGGTGCGACGGCGTGACATAGGCCGCGCGCGCATTAGGTGCGGCCGTGCGCCCCCTGGCGACGATCAGGCCGAAGTCATCGACCGGCACGGACACCGGCCGCGCGCCGCAATGTTCGATCGATTTTCGTGCGGCGGGGTAGCCAGGGTCCTCGCACCAGATCTGCTCACCCGGTTTGAGGATGGCTGACAGCACGATGCGCAGCCCATGCTGTGTGCCCGATGTCAGCATGATCTGATCGGGATCGCAGCGCAGCCCGCGCGCCGACAGAAGGTGATTGGCAATCGCGGTGCGTAGTTCATAGCTGCCGCGGGGATCGCCGTAATGCAGATGCTCGCTGCCGAAGGCGCGCAAGCGGCGGCCGGCGAAAACGCGAAACCGGCGCAGCGCCTGTTCGTCGATATGCGTGCAACCAAGAGCGAGCGTGCCCCGCTGCGGCGCGTCGATGGTGATGGCCTTAGTCGGCTTGCTGCCGACCCGCGTTGGGATTCGCGCGGCGACGAAGGTGCCGGAGCCGACGCGTGCGACGGCAAAGCCATCGGCGATCAGACGCTCATAGGCATTGGTGACGGCATTGCGCTGAAAGCCGGTTTGTTTTGCGAGAATACGTGACGGCGGCAGCGCTGCGCCGGGCTTGGCGACGCCGCCGGTGATGGCGTGGCACAGCGCCTGATAGAGCCGGTCCTGTGAGGAGGCTCCCTCAGTGATATGCGCGCCAGTAAGATCGAGCGGCAGCTCGCTCTTCGGAATTGGCTTCGCCGAATTGGTCGGAATTTTTCGCATTGAATTGGCACTATCGCAGGCCAAATGGACGGGTACAACACATTCGAACGCTTCCAATTGACGGGGAATTGCCGTGACCACAGCCGAACTGAAGACCGCTGAGCCGACGAATGCAGACACCGCGTCATATCCGCTCACGGCGCGCAATCGCGTGAAGCGACGACATGACCGCGGCTTCTACGACCACGAGACCGTGCATAAAATTCTGGACGCATCGATGATGTGCCACGTCTCCTACGTCATCGACGGCCAGCCCTACTGCACGCCGACATTCTTCTGGCGCGAAGGTACCAAGTTGTACTGGCACGGGAGCAGTGCCAGCCGCATGCTGAAGAACCAGACCGCGCAGCAGCGCGTCTGTCTCACGGTAGCCTTTCTCGACAGCCTCGTGCTGGCGCGCTGCGGCTTCAATCATTCGGCGGACTACCGTGCGGTGATGGCGTTCGGAAACGCCTATCTGGTCACCGATCCCGAGGAGAAGGAGCGGGCGGGCATTGCGATGGTCGACCGCTTCTTCCCGGATCGCACCGCCAGTTTGCGCGAGACCACGGCGCAGGAAATGAAGGCGACATCCTTTATCGCCATGGAGATCGAGGAGGCATCGGCAAAGATCCGCGCCAAGGGCGTCGCCGATGACGACGAGGATTACGAACTGCCGATCTATGCCGAACGCATTCCGGTGAAGACGGTGATCGGTGCGCCGGAGCCGTGTCCGCGGCTGTTGCCCGGTGTCGAGCGGCCTGCATCCTTGCAAGCATATTCGGAAGGGCGGCTGCTCGAAGATGCACTGACAGATGCCTATTTTCTGCAATACCCGGCAAGTTGAGATCGGGCTAGGGTGGCGGCATTCACGACCTCTTAGTCTCAACTGGATCCTGCCGAATGACTGCCGCCGATACGCAACGCAAGATCCTGGACGCCGTCGATGCTGCTTTCGACGCGCAACTCGCCACCACCCGGGATTTCGTTGCGATACCCTCGACCCGCGGCGCCGAAGGCCCGTGCCAGGACATGATCGGCGACCTCCTGCGTGAGCGCGGCTATGAGGTCGACGACTGGCACATCAATATGGATGAGCTGAAGGATCTGCGCGGCGTCGGCATGATCGAGCATGACTTCTCGAAGGCGCGCTCGGTCGTCGGCACCTATCGGCCGACGACCAATGCCGGCAAATCGCTGATCCTGCAGGGCCACTGCGATGTGGTGCCGGTCGGACCATTGGACATGTGGGATAATCCGCCGTTCTCGCCTGTTATCAAGGACGGCAAGATGTATGGCCGCGGCGCCTGCGACATGAAGTCGGGCACCATCGGCGCGCTCTATGCGCTGGATGCGATCAAGGCCGCTGGCCTCAAGCCGACCGCGCGCATTCACTTCCAGTCGGTGATCGAAGAAGAGAGCACCGGTGTCGGTGCGCTCTCGACCTTGCAGCGCGGCTACCGTGCCGATGCGTGCTTCATTCCCGAACCCACGTCGGGTAAGATGGTGCGTTCGCAGGTCGGCGTGATCTGGTTTCGTCTGAAGGTGCGTGGCTTCCCGGTGCATGTGTTCGAAGCTGGCTCCGGCTCTAATGCCATTACTGCCGCCTATCATCTGATCCATGCGGTCGAGCAACTCGAGATCGAATGGAATAAGCGCGCGGAAGCCGATCCGCACTTCAAGGCGGTGAACCATCCGATCAATTTCAACCCGGGCATCATCAAGGGCGGCGATTGGGCATCCAGCGTGCCGGCATGGTGCGACGTCGATTGCCGCATCGCTATCCTGCCGGGCTGGTCGGTGAAGGATTGCCAGGCGGAGATTCTCGCCTGCATCAGCAACGCCTCGCGTGGCCATCGCTTCCTGTCCAACAACCCGCCTGTTGTGGAGTGGTCGGGCTTCCTGTCGGAAGTTTACGAGCTGAAGGATTCCGCCGCACCTGAAGCCGCCTTCGCCAAAGGCTATGACGCCGTCTATGGCGGCGCGACGCCGGATCTCGTCTTCACCGCGCTCACCGACACGCGCTTCTACGGGTTGAACTACGGTATCCCCAGCCTGTGCTTCGGCGCGGACGGGCAGGCGATGCACGGCTTCAACGAATTTGTCGATCTGGAGTCGTTGCGGAAGTCGACGAAGGCCACGGCACTGTTCATCGCCGAATGGTGCGGCGTCGAGGCGCTGTAACGACTACTGCGGTTGGTGCGGCCACAGCGCCGCGACGATCGCGTCCAATCCATCTGTCAATGCCGCTGGTCCCGGTTGCAGGATCAGCGGCGATTTGATTTCGACGATACGGTTGTCGCGGATAGCGGGAATCGCGTTCCAGCCCGGTCGCTGCCGGATTCTGTCGGGCACGACTTTCTTGCCGCACCACGAGGCGAGGATCACATCGGGGGCCGCGGCAATCACGTCGGCTGGCATGACGATGCGATCCTTCGCTGCCTTCTGATGTCGAAGCTGCGGAAAAGCGTCTTCGCCGCCGGCGATCTCGATCAGTTCGGACACCCAGCCGATCCCGGTAATCAGCGGATCATTCCATTCCTCGAAATAGACGCGCGGCTTGTCCTGCCGCAAGTCTGCCGCAGCTTTGACGCTGGAAAGTCGCAGCTCCAAGCGCGTTGCAAGCTGATTTGCGCGCTCACCTGCGCCGACCATGGCGCCGAGCGTTCGGATCATCGCCAGAATGCCGGCGATGTCGCGCTGGTTGAACACATGGACAGCAACGCCGGCGCGCGTCAGCTCAGCCGCAATTTCCGCCTGCAGATCGGAGAAGCACAGCACCAGGTCGGCGTCGAGTGCGAGAATCTTCGGCACATCGGCCGAGATGAAGGCGGAGACGCGCGGCTTCTCGCGCCGCACCTGCGGCGGCCGCACCGCATAGCCGGAAACGCCGACGATGCGATTCTGCTCGCCGAGCAGATACAGCGTCTCCACGGTCTCTTCCGTGAGGCAGACGATCCGGCGTGGCGGGAAGTGGCGCATGATGTCGATATGCCGCGAAACAAAGCTCTTGTCACGGCATGGTGTTGTGTCGTGAAATTTCATCAAGCCCGCATGATGATGGGCAAGACAGACTGCAGGGAGTTGAGGCCAGCATGATGCCACTCGACAAGATCCACAGCCTCGCGATGCCGTTTTCCGTCTCGATGGGCGTGACCTTCACGGATGCCGACCTAGAGCGCGTCGTTGCGACCATGCTGGTGCGGGAGGACCTGTGCACGCTCGGCCATACGATCCATGGCGGTGCGGTGATGGCGCTCGCCGATGCCGTGGGTGCGGCGGCGACCGTGATCAATCTGCCGGAGGGCGCCAAGGGAACGACGACCATCGAGAGCAAGACCAATTTCACAGGCGGCGCGAAAGCAGGAAGCACCGTGCGTGCAATCGCAACGCCGGTTCATCGGGGACGCAGAACGCAGGTGTGGCAGACCCGGATCGAGACCGAGGAGGGCAAGCTGGTGGGCGTCGTGACGCAGACCCAACTGGTGCTGTAAGGCGGTGCGCTACGCCTTAACTTTTTGTTAACGCTCAGCTAATTGCATGGCTCACCTGCGCGGGCGCTGGCAAGTGCGGCATCAGTGCCCTTGTATTTCATGGTGCGTTGCACAATATAGGGTGTCTAGGGAATCGACGCTTTCCTCGAGGGCAACTTGAGGATTTGAACCATGTTAGACGCAGCAACCACCATCGCCATTTCGACTCGGGCTCCGGCTCGCGGACACGTGCGTGTCCTTGCAGCCCGCGAGCTGCCGCTGTTCCGCGACCATCTTCTGAGACTGGATCGCGAGAGCCGCCGCGATCGTTTCAACGGTTCGCTCGACGACGAATGGGTCGCGCGTTACGCCGAGAAATCCGTCAATACCGGCACCGTCATTCTTGCTTACTTCGAGGATGGCATCGTGCGCGGCGCCGCCGAACTGCATCAGGCCGACCTGTCGCCGGACTCGCTGCCCGAGATTGCCTTCAGCGTTGAATCCATCGTGCGCCGCAAGGGCGTCGGCAGCATCCTGTTTACCAGACTGATCGCGAAGGCGCGGTCGATGGGTTACGCGAAGCTGCGTATCACCACTGGCGCACAGAACGATGCGATGCGTGCACTGGCCAACAAGTTCGGAGCGCACCTGTCATTCCGGCACGGCGAATCCACGGGAGTTTTAGACCTGCGCGATCCAATGGGCGTGGGGCTCGTGGCGCAGCCGAAGACTTCGGCGCTCGATGTGGCGCGCGCGGTGGCCGACTATAACCGGGCCTATTGGGGAATGTGGTTCAAGCTGGCCGGCTGGGGCAAATCGTCTTGAGCGACGAACCGTTGTAATAAAGAAAAAGGCCTCGTGATGAACGAGGCCTTTTTCTTGTCTTGGGGCAGTACGCTTGGCGCTCAGATGCGCTTGTCGTTGCCGAATTTGCGCGTCACGCGACGCTCCACGACGATCGAACGCTGAGCACCTTGCTCGCCCGCTATCACGCGGGTGACGCGCAGCGTGCCGGTCGAGCGATTGGCCTTCTTCACTTCGGCCTGCACGGCGTCGAACGGCATACCCATCAGCGATGCGGCGATCTCCGCCTGCTGATCGAGATCCTCGGTGATGCCCATCGCGGCGAAGATGGCTTCTTCCAGGGTCGGGGGATCGCGTCGCACGCGGCGCGTTCCATATTTCGTGTTCCAGTCTTCGCTCATCGCTCGCCTCAGTGTTGATTTGCGATACCTAAGGGAGCTCTTGTTGCATTGCAATATGGAATTCCCGCGGCAAAGCAGCCATGCAAACTTGTTCCCGGAAAATGAGAAATAGTTCGACTGGTAGCTTTATGACAAAGCGGATGGCGGGGCGGTATCCCGTTGGGGCTGCGGCCAGCGTTTCAGCGCGGCGTGACCTGCATCGGTGAGCGCGTAGGTGCCGCGCGCCGGACTTTCGAACCAGCCATAGACATTGCGATGCAGGATCTTCTGCGCGTCGGGATAATCAGGCGAGAGCTCGCGCACCTTGCGCGGACCGACGACAAGCATCGCTGCGCAGGCCAGCGCCTGCTGGCGATAGGCGGTCATGATCGGCGCGCGCGTGCTGCCGCCGAGCGCAGGATCGCCCTGGCGCTTCTTGTGCTCGGTGATCAGGCGTGACCGCTTCTTCGGATTGCGCCGCGGCGCGACAGTGGCAGGCGGGACGAGAATCTCGACGCCGCCGGATTCGGTAATTCCCAACATGCCGAAGCCGAGCCTGCGGCACAGGTTGCGGTAACGCGCGTCGCTTTCACGGCCCTTGCCGCGGATCGAGAGCCTGGCGGCGACCCAGACCTCATCGCAGGCGCCTGCGCGATCAACAGCCTGCAGGATCAGTTCGAGATTGAAGCTGAGCTTGAGCTCGCCGATCACCACGATGGGCGGATCGTCGCCATTCAATGCCACGAGGTCGCAGCCTGATATCTCGCCTTTGACAGTAAAGCCAAGGCCTTCAAGGAAGTGTTTCACCGGAAGGTAGAGCGAAGTTTCCAAATCGAGCGTCCAAGTCGAGGTCCATGAGACGATGCGTCGCTGCAACCGCGACTCACCGGTCGAGTTTATCCGGGTTGGCCCGCGGCGACACCCGAGGCGCCTTATCCCTTGTGCGATCGGAGACCCGCGGTGAAAACCCTTCTGGAAATGTCGGACAGCTTTCGTCTGTTGCCGCACCTGATCGCCATGTCGATCGCCTATGTTCTGGCGCTGCCCATCGGCTGGAATCGCGAGCGCGCCGAGCGCAGCGCCGGGCTACGGACCTTTCCGCTGGTGGCGCTTGCCACCTGCGGCATCGTTCAGGCCACCGAAGGCGTTCTGAACGGTCATCCCGAAGGCACGGCGCGCATTATCGAAGGCCTGATGACTGGCATGGGCTTCATCGGCGGCGGCGCCATTCTGAAGGACAACGGCTCGGTGCGCGGTACCGCCACGGCAGCCAGTCTGTGGGCCACTGGCGCGACTGGTGCCGCGGTTGGCCTCGGTGCCTATGACGTCGCGATCGTCATTTCGCTGTTCACGTTCCTGACGCTGTGGCTTCTGGTGCCTTTCAAGCAGGAGGGGCCGAAGACGGAAGAGGACGCCACCAAGCCTCGCAGCGAAATATGAGCGACAAAATACCGATGCCGGCGCAATTCTGTGAGGGTTAACCTCATTTCGCCCGATTTCGCTGGCACATGGCAGCAATGATTGGCCTTTTGCTGCGAAGCAGCGTAAAGCTCCGTTGATCCCGATACGCACCGGACTCCTGGACCCGACGTGACCGCCAATTGAAGGGCGGCAGATTCGTTTCCGTTTGGTCCAAGCTATTGATCCCAAGGATCCTGATGAGTCCGACCGCGACGCGGTCCGCTGCAACCAAGGTTTATATCCGTGACATTTCTCTCGACTGGTCCGTCGCTCGCCCGCGCGTTGGCTGAGCGTAACTACAATGAATCCACCCCCGTCCAGGCCGCCGTCCTCGCTGACGATGCTGTCGGTCGCGATCTTCTCGTGTCTGCGCAGACCGGCTCCGGCAAGACCGTCGCTTATGGTCTGGCGATTGCCGACAATCTGCTCGAAGGCGCGGAGAAGCTGCCGAAGGCGGGATCGCCGCTGGCGCTGATTGTCGCGCCGACGCGCGAACTTGCGCTGCAGGTGCATGGCGAACTGACCTGGCTTTATCAATATGCCGGCGCGCGCGTTGTCTCCTGCGTCGGCGGTATGGATCCGCGCAAGGAACAGCGCGAACTGGCTGCAGGCGCACATATCGTCGTCGGCACCCCGGGCCGTCTTTGCGATCATCTGCGTCGTAACCGTCTCGACATTTCCGAACTGAAGGCCGTGGTGCTCGATGAAGCCGACGAAATGCTCGACATGGGCTTTCGTGAGGACATGGAGTTTATCCTCAAGACCACGCCGGCAACCCGCCGCACGCTGCTGTTCTCGGCAACGCTGCCGCGCGGCATCGCCAATCTGGCCAAGCAGTATCAGCAGCAGGCCTTCCGCGTCGAAGTCGCCGGCACCGAAGGCGGTCACTCCGACATCGAATATCGTGCGATCCGGATTTCGCCGAACGACGTCGAACACGCCGTCGTCAACGTGCTCCGCTATTTTGAATCGCCGAGCAGCATCGTGTTCTGCAACACGCGCAACGCCGTGAACCACCTGCAGACAGTGCTGCTGGAGCGCGGCTTCTCGGTCGTCGCACTCTCGGGCGAACTATCGCAGAACGAACGCACCCATGCGCTGCAGGCGCTGCGTGACGGTCGCGCACGGGTTTGCGTCGCCACCGACGTTGCTGCGCGCGGTATCGATCTTCCGAATCTCGGTCTCGTCATTCACTCCGATCTGCCGAACGATCCGGAAGTGATGCAGCATCGCTCCGGTCGTACCGGTCGTGCCGGCCGCAAGGGCGTCAGCGTCCTGCTGGTGCCGCCGTCGCGCCGTCGCCGCGCCGAGATGCTGCTCAATCTCGCTGGCACAGATGCGGTCTGGGGCTCGGCGCCGACCGTCGAGGAAATCCGCGTGCTCGATCAGCAGCGCATGCTGCAGGACACGCTGTTCACTGAAGAGTCCACCGAAGACGATCTGACCCTGGCGCGCGCGATGTTGGCCGAACGCTCGGCCGAAGAGATCGCAGCGGCACTGGCGCGGCTGTATCGCTCGCGTCTGCCGTCGCCGGAAGATGTACAGGATCCCGGCACGTTCCGCGGTCGCGAGGATCGCCCTGGCAGCCGTCGCCGGGAAGAGGATGGCGCTCCGGTCCGCAAGACCCCGAAGAAGAGCGAACCGATGGGCGAGGGCGCCAAGTGGTTCCGCGTTGCCATCGGCCGGCAGAAGAATGCCGAAGCGCGCTGGCTGCTGCCGATGATCTGCCGTCGCGGCGGCATCGAGAAGGCCGATATCGGCGCGATCAAGATCTATGACGGTAATTCGGAATTCGAGATTTCGGCCGCCGCGGCCGAGAAGTTCGCGACCATGATCAAGCGTCCGGACAAGGAAGACAATATCCACATCGAGCCGCTGGCCAACGGTCCGGAAGGCGCGGTCGCATCGAGCCGCACGGCGCCGGAAGATCGCGACTATTCCAACAAGCGCCCGCGCAAGCCCAGCTTCAGATCCGATGGCGACCGTCCGGACTTCAAGGACAAGGGTGCCTATAAGGAGAAATCCTGGAAGGACAAGCCGAAGAGCGACAAGCCTTATCAGGGCGACAAGCCGCGCTACGAGGGCAAACCGCGGTTCGACGACAAGCCGAAGTATGAAGGCAAGCCCAAGTTCGACGGCAAGCCGAAATACGATCCGGTGCGCGCCGACAAGCCGGCTTATGCAAAGCCGCGCAGCGAAGACACGCGTTACGAAGGCAAGCCGAAGTTCGAAAAGAAACCACGCGCGGACAAGCCGCCCTACGTCGCCAAGGCCAAGCGCGATGGCGGTGCGAATTTCGCCAAGCCTGCATTCGGCAAGAAGAAAAAGACCCAGGCGTAAGTCAGACGCGCCCGCTCACCGGCAGTAATGCGCCGGTGACGGCGCTGGCGGCGTCGCTGGCCAAAAACAGGATCACGCTGGCGAGTTCGTCCGGCGTGACCCATTTTGAAAAATCCGCATTGGCCATGTCGCGGCGGTTCGCCGGCGTATCGATGGTCGAGGGCAGCACGGCATTGACCGTGACCTTGCCCTTCAGCTCGGCGGCGAGCGATTCCGTCAACCGATGTACGCCAGCCTTGGAGGCTGCATAGGGTCCTATGCCGGTGCCGGCCTGAAGCGCGCCCATCGCACCGATATTGATGATCCGTCCGGCTTTCGACGACGTCAGATGCGGGATCGCCGCGCGCGATGCGTTGAGGGCGGTGAGCAGGTTGAGCCGATGCATCGTCTCCCAGCTCTTGTTGTTGCCGTCAGCGATATTTTCGAAGGCGAACGCGCCTGCGATGTTGATCAGCACATCGATCTTGCCGAATTGTTTGACCACCGCAGCGATGGCGGTGTCGGCTTGCGCGGCATCGGAGAGGTCGACGCCGCCGATCTGCAAACGATCCGGCGTAGACGCTGGCGTCTTGGCGGAATGGTCGATGGCGGCCACCGTTGCTCCGCTCGCAACGGCGCGTTCGAGCATGACCTGACCCAGCGCGCCCGACGCTCCGGTGATGACGACGATCTTTCCGTTCATGGGAGACTCCTGTTAAGCGCGATGATCCTGCCCGGAATTGGCCTTGGGTAATAACCACAGATAGATCGCGCCGGCGGCGAGCGCCATGCCGGCCATCAGGCCGGTCATCACCAGCGCCGGGTGTCCGAACGGTTCGAACACCGCGATCATGGCGCTGGCGAAGGCGCCCATGACCATCTGCATACATCGCATCACGCCGGCTGCCGCGCCTGCCACATGCGGCAGGTTCTGCAAGGCTTCGTGGTTGGTGCTCGGTGCGAGCAGGCCAAACGCGAAGATCGTGAGCGCCATCAGCGGCATCAACGACAGCGTCGTGACGGCGCCTGCAGGCACCAAAGCGACGGCTACAACAGCGCTGGCTATCATCAGCAGCAGACCGGCCATGATGATCTTGCGTGAGGCCACATGGCGGCGGCTCAGGCTCCCGCTGATCAGCGAGGCAACCAGCACGCCGCAGGAGGTCAGCCCGAACAGCAGCGCGAACATCGTGGTGGAGAGGCCGAGGCTGCCGATCAATACCGACGGCGCGCCGGAGATGAAGGCGAACATGCAGGCAAAGGCGAAGGCGTAGAGCAGGGAGAAGCCGACGAAGATGCGATCGGACAGCACCATGCGATAGCTTTCGATCAATTGCTTGGGGTTCAGCGAACGGCGCTTCTCGACCGGCTGGGATTCGTCGAGGCTGATGGCGCCGACGATCAGCAGGATCAGGCCCACCGCGGCCTGCGCGGCATAGATGGTGCGCCAGTTGCTGACGGTCATGACCCAGCCGCCCAGCACCGGCGCGATCATCGGCGCGATGCCGAGCACGGCGGCGATCTGTGACAGCTTGTGGCGTGCCGTGCCGTGTTCGAACAGGTCGCGCACGATGGCGAATGGCAGGATGGCGCAGGCGCCGGCTGCGAGGCCCTGCAGCAGTCGAAACGCGAGCAGTACGGTGAAGGATGGCGCGAGCGCACAGGCGCTCGCCGCGATCGAGAACAGCAGCAGTCCATCCAGCAGCGTCGCGCGGCGGCCAAAGCGATCCGCAAGGGGGCCACAGATCAGCGGCGAAATCGCAAAGCCTGCCAGGAACAGGCTGAGCGTCAGCGGTCCGCGCCCCGCTGCGTCGGCGAAACCCGCCTCGATCGCCGGAAGGCCCGGCAATCCCATGTCGATCGACAGCGGTGGCAATGCGGTCAATGTGCCCAGAAAGGCGGTGAAGGCGAAACTGTCGCGCCTGAGGGCCAAAATCGATTCCTTGAATATGCGAAAAATGCTTAGGCGGTCGCGGCGCTATTCTGCCGGACTGATCTGCGCCGGCAAGATCCGGCGGTCAATGAAACTGCTCAGCGTGAGCCCAAGTCCGGCCATGGCGACGAGTGCTGCGAGCAGCGGGAGCTGCGCATAATGCATGCCGGCATTCAGCGCCGCGCCGCCGATCCATGCGCCGGTGGCGTTGCCGAGATTGAACGCGCCCTGGTTCAGGGTCGAGGCGAGGTTCGGCGCATCGGTGGCAGCATCGACCACCCAGATCTGCAGCGGCGAGACCAGCGCGAAGGCGATGCCGCCCCACAGGATCAGCAGCACCAGCGTCGGAAGCGTCATGTGCACCACAAGCGCAAGTGCGCCGAGCACAATGACGAGACAGATGAATGCGCCGACGATGGTCGAGAGCAGATTGCGGTCGGCGAGGCGACCGCCGATCAGATTGCCGATGGTGAGACCGACGCCGATCGCCAGCAGCGCGCCGGTGACGCCATGCGGCGTGAGGCCGGTGACCTCTTCGAGCAGCGGCGTGATGTAGGTGAACAGGCTGAACATGCTGACCGAAGCCATGGTCGAGATCAGCATCGGCAGCAGCACGGGCCAGCGGCCGAGTGCACGAAACTCTTTCGCCAGTCCGCCGCGCGTGCCCGGCATGCCCGACGGAACGAAACGCGTGATTGCGAGGAACGCAACGATACCGATCACCACGACCGCCCAGAACGCAGCGCGCCATCCGGCGGCCTGTCCCAGAGCTGTGCCGAATGGCACACCGAGCACATTGGCCAGCGTGAGGCCGGCGAACATCAATGACACCGCTTGCGTGCGCTGCTCACGCGGCACCAGATTGCTGGCAACGACGGCGCCAATTCCGAAGAACGCGCCATGGGCAAACGCAGTGACCACGCGCGCGGTCATCAGCAGCCAGTAATCCGGTGCAAGCGCACAGCCGAGATTGCCGATCGTGAACAGCGCCATCAGAGCCAAGAGGGCAGTCTTGCGCGGGATACTTGCGGTGGCCATCGCCACGATAGGCGCCCCTATCACGACGCCCATGGCGTAACCCGAGACGAGATAGCCGGCCTGCGGAATGGTCACGGACAGGCTGCGCGCGACGTCGGGCAGCAGACCCATGATGACGAATTCGGTCGTGCCGATGCCGAAAGATGCCGCAGCCAATGCGAGAATAGGAAGGGAAAGTCGGATGGGTATTCTCCTGAGCGGAAATATTGCGATGCAATATCAGGAGATGTGCCACGACCTCAGCGATTTGGCGACCGCCTCGCGGGGGAGGCAGCATTGCGCGCCTCGGTCATCAAACTGTCGGGAGGCGTTTCGATGGAGTGGCTGTCAGCGGACAATACGCTGACTGTGCGATCTCAGCGCGAATGCAGGCGGACGGCTTAGACCGGAGGCCAGCTGCGCATGGCCATGTCGGCGAGTTTTCGCAACTGCTCGCGCGGTGCGCCGCCTGCGGCTTGCACGGCCATGCCCTGCAAGATGGCAGACACGTAGCGCGCGAGATCGCCGGCATCCGCATCGGCTGGCAGATCGCCTTCGGCGAGGGCGCGTGTGAAGCGAAGGCGCAGATCGTCCTCGCTCTTCGAGCGACGCGCCATCAGTTCCTGCTTGATCGTCTCCGCGGCATCACCGCAGCAGAGGGCGCCCTGGACCGCGAGACAACCGGGATTCCTGGGATCAGTCACCGCCTCAACGGATTCGTAGAGGATATGTTCGACCGCTTCGCGGGCCGTGGCCTTCTCCAGGCCGGTGCGGAAATAGCCGCCGGGGCCATCGACGTAGCGATCCAGCGCCTTGCGGAACAGATCTTCCTTGTTGCCAAACGCTGCATAGAGACTGGGCTTGGTGATGCCCATGGCTTCGGTGAGGTCGGCCATCGACGCGCCTTCGTAACCCTTGCGCCAGAACACATGCAGCGCGAGGTCGAGGGCCGTGTCGGTATCGAATTCACGAGGACGTCCCAGTGCCACGACGGGCCCTCCAAAGTTTTCTACCGTTCAGTAGATAAGTCTCTTGACAGTAGATGTCGATAGTCCATCTATACCGGACGTTACGAATGTGTGCGTTGCAGCGAGATGCCGGCGGGACCGGCCAGACGCGGAATGTACAGCTTAGCTACTGAAATGACAGGGCTTTACAAGGCCCACGCAGATTAAATGGGGTTCACGATGGCACATAATCTCCCTCGCAAGATCGCTTTTGGCGCCGGAATCGCGTTGGTGGCGGTCGCCGTTGGCGGCGGTGCGGCGCTGATGAATCTGTCCAGCGTGGCAGCTCAAGCCGAGTCTGGCGCGGTTGTTCCCGCTGCTGTTCAGGCTTCGGTTGCTGTGGTGGAAGCCAAGGCCACGGCGCCTTCGGACGAGTTTTCGGGCCGCCTCGAGGCCATCGAGCGGGTCGAGATCCGCTCCCGCGTTGCTGGCGCCGTCCAGGAGATCCACTTTCGCGAGGGCGCGCTGGTCAAGAAGGACGACCTTCTGGTGCTGATCGATCCGGCGCTCTATGCCGCCGACGTCGATCGCGCCCAAGGGCAGGTGTCCGCGTCGCGGGCACGCCTGATCCTCACCAAGGCCGATTTCGACCGCGGTCAGCAACTGACCAGCTCCAGCATCACCCAGCGCGACCTCGACAATCGTATCAATGCGTATCGTGAGGCCGAAGCCAACCTCAAGGCTGCAGAAGCCGCGCTCAAGACCGCCGAGCTCAATCTCAGCTACACTGAAGTGCGCGCGCCGGTCGCGGGCCGGGTCGGCAAGGTGGAGATCACCGTCGGCAACCTGATTTCGGCTGGCCCGTCCGCGCCGCTGCTGACGACGCTGGTCTCGGTCAATCCGATCTATGCAAGTTTCAATGCCGACGAACAGGTGGTGTCGCGCGCGCTGAAGACGCTGGCAGACGAGAAGACGCCGGGCGATATCGACCGCATCCCGGTTCACATGACCACCGTCACTGATAGCGCACCGGTGAAGGGCCGCATGCAGTTCATCGATAATCAGGTCGATCCGCGCAGCGGCACGGTGCGGGTGCGTGCGATGTTCGACAATGCCGATGGCCGGTTGATGCCCGGCCAGTTCGCGCGGCTCACAATGGGTCAGCCGAAGGCAGAACAGACGCTGCTGATTAGCGAGCGGGCAGTTGGCACCGACCAGAACAAGAAGTTCGTCATGGTGGTCGATGCCAAGGACAAGGCGCAATATCGTGAAGTGATCCTTGGGCCCTCGGTTGATGGCATGCGCGTGATCCTCAACGGCCTCAAAGCCGGTGAACGGATCGTGGTCAACGGACTTCAGCGCGTGCGGCCGGGTGTGACCATCAAGCCGGAGATGGTGGCGATGAACGCCGCGTCTCTCGTCTCGATCAAGGCCGTCGCGCAGAACTGATAACGACCGCCCTGTCCGCAGGCGGGCAGGGCGTTCTTCCTAATACACAGCACGTCATCGAGGTCGAGCGATCGGCCGCGCGGGGCCCTTGTACCCCGCAGGTCTGGATCATCACGGAATAGCGCCATGAACTTTTCAAAATTCTTTATTGATCGTCCGATCTTTGCCGGCGTGTTGTCGACGGTGATTTTTCTTGCCGGCCTGTTGTCGATGCCGGTGCTGCCGATCTCCGAATATCCGGAAGTCGCGCCGCCGACCGTGGTGGTGACAGCGAATTATCCCGGCGCCAATCCAAAGGTGATTGCGGAAACGGTCTCGACGCCTATCGAAGAGCAGATCAATGGCGTCGAGAACATGCTTTATATGAGCAGCCAGGCGACCACCGACGGCAGGATGACGCTCAACGTCACCTTCCGCCTTGGCACCGATCCCGACAAGGCGCAGCAACTGGTGCAGAACCGCGTCTCGCAGGCCGAGCCGCGCTTGCCGGCGGAAGTGCGCGCGCTGGGCGTGACGACGATCAAGAGCGCGCCAGACCTCACCATGGTCGTACATCTGCTGTCGCCGAATGACCGCTATGACATGACCTACCTGCGCAACTACGCGGTGCTCAACGTGAAGGACCGCCTCGCGCGCATCGAAGGCGTCGGTCAGGTGCAGCTGTTCGGCTCGGGCGACTACTCCATGCGCGTCTGGCTCGATCCGCAGAAGGTCGCCGAGCGCGGTCTGTCGCCCGGCGACGTGGTGCGTGAGATCCGTGCGCAGAACGTGCAGGCGGCAGCAGGGCAGGTGGGCGGTTCGCCCAATGAGCCAGGCCTCGATCTACAGCTCTCCATCAATGCACAGGGACGCCTGCAGACCGAAGAAGAGTTCGGCGAGATCATCGTCAAGAACGGCGACAACGGCGAAGTGGTGCGGCTGCGCGACATCGCGCGCATCGAGCTCGGCGCTGCCGACTATGCACTACGCTCGCTGCTGAACAATAAGTCCGCAGTGGCGGTTCCGATCTTCCAGTCGCCCGGCTCCAACGCGATTCAGATTTCCGACAATGTCCGCAAGACGATGAAGGAGCTGAAGGAAAACATGCCGGACGGTGTCACCTACGACATCGTCTACGACCCCACGCAATTCGTTCGCGCCTCGATCGAGGCGGTGATCCATACGCTGCTTGAAGCTATCGCACTGGTGGTGCTCGTCGTCATCCTGTTCCTGCAGACATGGCGCGCCTCGATCATCCCGCTGATCGCCGTGCCGGTATCGGTGGTCGGCACTTTCGCCGTGATGCATGTGTTCGGTTTTTCGGTGAATGCGCTGACGCTGTTTGGCCTCGTGCTGGCCATTGGCATCGTCGTCGACGACGCCATCGTCGTGGTGGAAAACGTCGAGCGCAATATCGAGCGCGGGCTCGATCCGAAGAGCGCGGCCTATCAGGCCATGCGCGAAGTGACCGGCCCGATCATCGCGATCGCGCTGGTGCTGGTCGCTGTGTTCGTGCCGCTCGCCTTCATCACCGGCCTGACCGGGCAGTTCTACAAGCAGTTCGCGCTGACGGTGGCAATCTCGACGGTGATTTCGGCCTTCAATTCGCTGACGCTGTCGCCGGCGTTGGCCGCTCTGCTTCTGAAGGGCCATGACGCGCCGAAGGATGCGTTGACCAAGTTCATGGACAAGACGCTCGGCTGGTTTTTCGTGCGTTTCAACCGCTTCTTTGCCAGAAGCTCCGACGCCTATAGTGGTGGCGTGAAGCGTGTCGTCTCGCGCCGTGCGGCGGTGATGGGAATCTACGTTCTGCTGATTGGCGTCACCGGTTATCTGTTCCACGCAGTCCCGGGCGGTTTCGTGCCCGGTCAGGACAAGCAGTATCTGGTCGGGTTTGCGCAGCTCCCCGACGGCGCTACGCTGGATCGTACCGAAGAGGTGATCCGTCGCATGGGCGAGATTGCGCAGAAAGAGCCCGGCGTCGAGAATTCAATTCAGTTTCCGGGCCTGTCGATCAACGGCTTCACCAATTCGTCCAACTCCGGCATCGTCTTCATCGGCCTGGATGCGTTTGACAAACGCAAGGATCCGAGCCTGAGCGGAAATGCCATTGCGTTGTCGCTGAACAAGAAGTTTGCCGGCATTCAGGACGCCTTCATTGCCATGTTCCCGCCGCCGCCGGTGTCGGGTCTTGGTACGATCGGCGGCTTCAAGCTGCAGATCGAGGATCGCGCCGGTCTCGGCTATGAGGCGCTGAACGACGCCACCAAGGCTTTCATCGGTAAGGCGATGCAGCAGAAGGAGCTGGCCGGCCTGTTCTCGAGCTATCAGATCAACGTGCCGCAGCTCTATGCGGATGTCGATCGCACCAAGGCGCGACAGCTCAACGTGCCGGTTACCTCGGTGTTCGACACGATGCAGATCTATCTCGGCTCGCTCTATGTGAACGACTTCAACAAATTCGGTCGTACCTATTCGGTGCGCGTCCAGGCTGACGCCAAATTCCGGGCGCGGGCCGATGATATCGGCCAGTTGAAAGTTCGCTCCGACAGCAACGAGATGATCCCGCTCTCGACGCTGCTGCGCGTCAAGGAAAGTGCAGGACCGGAGCGCGCCATGCGCTACAACGGTTTCCTGTCGGCCGACATCAATGGCGGCGCGGCGCCCGGCTATTCCACCGGCCAGGCGCAGGACGCTGTGGCGCGCGTCGCCAAGGAGACGCTGCCCAAGGGCATCGACTTCGAATGGACCGAACTGACCTATCAGGAAATCATCGCCGGCAACTCGTCACTGATCGTGTTCCCGGTGGCGATGCTGCTGGTGTTCCTGGTGCTCGCCGCACAATACGAAAGCCTGACGCTGCCATTGTCGATCATCATGATCGTGCCGATGGGTTTGCTGGCGGCGATGTTCGGTGTCTGGTTGACCAAGGGCGACAACAACGTCTTCACCCAGATTGGTCTGATCGTCTTGGTCGGTCTGTCGGCGAAGAACGCCATCCTGATCGTGGAGTTTGCCCGCGAGCTGGAATTTGCCGGGCGGACACCGATCCAGGCCGCGATCGAGGCCAGCCGTTTGCGGTTGCGGCCGATCCTGATGACGTCGTTGGCCTTCATCATGGGCGTCGTGCCGCTGGTGACGTCCACCGGCGCGGGCTCGGAGATGCGTCATGCCATGGGTGTCGCGGTGTTCGCCGGCATGATCGGCGTCACGGCCTTCGGCATCTTCTTCACGCCGATGTTCTATGTGCTGCTGCGTGCCATGGCAGGCAACCGTCCGCTGACCCAGCATGGCGAAGCGACGGTCGATCAGGCAGCGCCGCTGGCCCCGGGATCGCACGAAGCAGAATCGCGCCCGCATGCCACGTTGACACCCCACTCGTGATGCCCAGACTGAGTCTCACCTAAGTCAAATCACGCGCACTCAAATTCCGGAGGCCGCAATTTCTGCGGCATCACGGCGCGCGGATCAGGGGAGAGAAACATGTCGACCGATCGCAGCCTCATGTCTCGTCGCAGCGCGCTTGCGCTGCTGGGCGCCTCTATCGCAGCACCGCGTGTGGCAACTGCGCAGGGCGCCTGGCCGACCCGCAGCGTGAGATATTCCCTTGGCTTCGCGGCTGGCGGCGCGACGGATACGCTGTCGCGGATCTTCTGTCAGAAGATGAGCGACCTCACTGGGCAGCAATTCGTGGTCGAAAATCGCGGCGGAGCAGGCGGTGTGCTCGGCGCCGATGCCATCGCGAAGGCGCAGCCCGATGGTTACGTGCTCGGCATGGGCAGTATCGCGACCAATGCTATCGCGGTCGGGACTTACGCCAAGCTGCCTTATCAGGCCGGCAAGGATTTCACCTTCATCAGCGGGCTGTGGCAGTTGCCGAATGTGCTGGTCGTCAAGAAGGACCTGCCGGTGAAAGATCTCAAGGAGTTCATTGCACTAGCCAAAGCAAGCCCCGGCAAATACAGCTACGCGTCGCCGGGCATCGGCACCACGCTGCATCTGTCCGGCGAGATGATGAAGAGCGCGGCTGGCATCGATCTGCAGCACATCACTTACAAGGGCGGCAGCCCGGCGATGGTCGACCTCCTGGCCGGGCGCATCGATACGCTGTTCGACAATCTGCCGGGCTCGCTGCAGCAGATCCGCGACGGCGGGGTACGCGCCATTGCCGTGACCACGGCGGGCCGCAGCCCCGCGGTGCCGGACGTGCCGGCCATCGGCGAGGTTCTGCCCGGCTACGAGCTGACCTCGTGGACTGCGCTCTGCGGTCCGGCCGGCATGGCGCCCGATCTCGTGGCGCGGATCAATACGCTGGCTGTGCAGGCGCTGAAGGACCCAACCGTCGGCGCGAAATTCGCCGAACTTGGCGCGCAGCCGTTCCCGACCTCGAGCGCGGAGATCACGGCGTTCCGCGACAAGGAAGAAGCGCGGCTCTTGCCTGTGATCAAGGCCGCTGGGATCGTTCCGAGTTGATCAGGTGCGCTTTCCTCCATTGCATATCTTCCGCTACAGTGCGAAAGGCGCTGCAGGGGAATGATGGATTGCGGACGGGTTTCTACAAATGCGAATACCGGGTTGATGAGGCGGTCGGTCGCAGCGTGATGTTTGTCGAGCATGGCAGCATGCTCGGGGGCAATTCGGCCTTTGCCCATATCGGCAGCTATGAGCTCCGGGGTGACGAGGTGGTGGCGGAGATCGAGAGCCGCCGCCACATGAACGATCCCAACTATCCCTCGCTGCTCGGCCAGGACGTGGCGACCATCAGCGTTACCGGCCGGCCTTATGGCGACTCCTATCGTTTTCAGGGTTCGTCGCCGCAGATGCCGGGTGCGAAATTCCAGTCGGTCATGACGACAATCGATGACGGCGAGATGCCTCCGGCCGGACCGATCGGTGCGGGTGGCATCGCCAACGGGCTGTATTCGATCCATCTGCGCACACTCGACGGTATTGATGGCGGGCTCAACGGCGTGATGCTGCTGCATGACGGCCGCATCCTCGGCGGCGATGCGTTCTTCTACTATCTCGGCGCCTATTCCTCCGCGGATGGCCGCTGGAAGGGCGAGATGCTCAATCAGGAGCACACGCCGGCAAAAGGCGAGAACCCGGTCTTCGGCGGCCAAGAAATCGGTATCGGCTTTTCCGGTACTTGCGACGAAACCGGCGCCGAACTGGAAGCCACGGCGCTGGCGGGGAAGCGGAGCCTGCGGTTGCAGGCCGTGCTGAAGCTGATCCGGAAGGCAGTGTAAGTTCCAGACTGGCGCACGGCTTGATGGGGTGCGCGCCTGTCCCTAATGTCACCGGCGAATGACACAGGTGGCGACAAATCCATGACCCAGCGTATCGGCGCGACGCCTCTGATCTGTTTGCTCGGCATCGCCGTCGGACTGGCTGTGCTGTCCGCGCCGGTGCGCGTGCAGGCCCAATCCGCCGATCTGGTCCTGTGCGATCGCCTCGCGGCCGATCCTGCCGATCCCGACAAGCCTGCCGATGTGAAGGGCGTCGCTGACATAGCGAAAGCCGACATCGCCACCGCCATCAAGTTCTGCCGGACCGCATCCAGCAGCTCGCGCCGTGCGATGTTCCAGCTTGGACGCGCTTACGCGGCCAATGCACAGCTTGAGGAGGCGCTCGCGGCATGGCGCAAGGCGGCAGACAAAGGCAGCACCTCGGCCATGGTCGAGCTCGGCGTTGCCTATGGCAACGGGACGGGCGTGGCGCGCGACGAGGCGCAAGCGCGCAAGCTGTTCGAGCGCGCGGCCGAAGCCGGCAATCCGCGTGGCGTCAGTAATCTGGCAGCGCTGTCCGGTGGTGCAGGCGCAGGATCAGACCCGGTGCGTGCGCGACAATTGCTGGCGAAATCCGCGGAGACCAATGCCGAGGCGCAGTATCAGCTCGGCATGATGCTGTCGGAAGGCATCGGCGGTGCCAAGGACGATGTCGCGGCGCGGGGACTGTTTGAAAAGGCGGCGGCGCAGAACCATGCGGGCGCATTGGAGCGCGTGGGTGCATTCGCGCAAAGCGGCCGCGGTGGCCCGTCGGATAAGGATGCCGCGAAAGCCTATTACGAGAAGGCCGCGGCGCTCGGCGACGACGATGCGAAGAAGGCGCTGGAACGGATCAAGTGCCCTTATGTGCTCAAGGACAAGCGCGGCAACGTTGTTACCAATATGTGCTTCTGATCAGCCTAGCCTGACTGCGGTCTGTTGCAGGTGCGCGCCGGCGTACCCACGTTGAATTCGCGCCGGTCATTCACCGACGGGTCAACGAAATAGGTGACGGCGTTGAACGGCACCGTGACGCGCGACTTGATCCCCTTGAACCACAGGTTGACGCTGAAGCGATCCGCGGTGACGTTCAGTCGCTCGAACTGGTGTTGCAGCACGAACGTCATGTCTTCGGGATATCTGGCGCGTTAGGAATCCGGCACGATGACGCCGTCGAACGCCGTTTTGAAAGTGATTTCGTAATAATGACGGCCCCGCAGATCGCGTCTGGCGACGTCGGCAAGCGTGGATCGCACCTCGGCATATTGGGCGAGCGGGTCGGTGGTGCAGGGCTGTTGTGCTGCTGCGTGTAATGTGAGCGCGGCCAACATCATCATGGCAGCGGTGAGTGATGCGGTGAGGGTGCGGAGGTCGCGAGGCAAGGACGGGGTCATGATCCTTTGTCGCGGCGGGAGTGAGCGGGTTCATGACGCTCGACCATGACAGCGATTTTCTGCCGCATGCTTCCGCAACCATTTGTTTGAAATTGGCCGCCTAAACTTCCGGCTCTGAGTCGCCGTGGAGTTGCCTGTGAACGAGAGCCTGATCGCCATCTGCCAGTTGTTTCTGGTGCCGCTGACCGTCCTGTTTGCCGCGGTAGGTGTGGCCAATGCGCGCTTCGTCAAACTGCTGGTGTGCTTATTGGGCGTCGGTCTTGCCGGCCTCTGGCTCTATCGCATCTATCTCTGGACCGGCCTGTCGGTGATCGATCGCCGCACGGCCTACGGGCTCGCGGGAGCCTTCGCGCTATGCTGGGTGCTGACGCTGCTGCATCAGATCAAGAGCAGCTTCGGCGGCGGATACGATCGCTAGGCTCAGGCAAATCTGAATCAGGCCAGCCCGAGCGAGAAGGCCAGCGTGCCGATCGCGGCATGCGACAGGATCACCGGCCAGATGTTCCGCATCCGCAGATAGGCAACGCCCCAGACGATGCCGACCAGAAACGTGTTGAGCATCAGGATGCTGTCGCCATAGGCGACATGGATCAGCGAGAACACCGCCGAGGAATAGATCACGTAGGTCCACGGTTTGACCTGCAACCGGTCGATCATCAGTTTCGGAATCGATCGGCACACGACTTCCTGGCAAGGACTCGAGACCAGGACATAGAATGGCGCAAAGCTGAGCCAGACCGGTGGCTTGTGGTCGAAGGTCAGGAACCGCGTTTGCGCGACCATGATCGCCGCAATGCCTGCCGTGATCGCGGCACAGAACAGCCAGTGCCTGATGTCAGAGGGACGGCTGAGGCCGAGTTCCGCGACAGAGAAGCCGGCCAGCCGGCACAGCGCGATACACAGCACAGAGACGAGCAGCAAGGCGGGGATGCGATATTCGAACGGCAGAAAACCCCAATGAATGGCGAGGCCAGGTGCGAGCAGCAGCGCGGCAAATGCCGGAAGCGGAGCGATCAATCGCCATTGGAATCGTTGCTGTCGTAAAACCGTCATGATGTTCTATAGCTGAAATCATGTGGTGGTTTAAGGGCGGAGTGGCGACGCAAGGCCGCGAGCGACGAAAGCGTGATCGTCGATATGTCGGGAGTAAATTGTGACATTCCCATCTGACAGTCCGCTCGGTCGATTGCTGGCCGCTCCGATGCGCCCGGGGTGGGTGACGTGGCTCGGCCTGCGACCTGCGCGCCGGGCCACAATGCTCACGCCGTGGTCGGTGGGGTTGGTCGCGCAGCGCGGCATCGCCGGCGATCGGTATGACACGACGCATGACGGGCCGCGGCAGGTCACGTTGATCGCAGCGGAGGATCTCGCGGCCATCGCGGCGTTTCTCGGCCGGAGCGTGATCGCGCCTGAGCTATTGCGTCGGAATATCGTGACGTCAGGGATCAATCTGCTGGCGCTGAAAGATCGTCGGGTTCGTCTCGGCGCGGCGCTGCTCGAAATCTCCGGCGATTGCGCACCGTGCAGCCGCATGGAGCACGTGCTCGGCCCCGGCGGTTACAACGCCGTGCGCGGCCATGGCGGCATCACGGCGCGGATCATAGAGGGCGGTGAAGTGGCGATTGGCGACGCTGTCGAGCGCGTCAGGTAGAGAGCGGTGCGCTGACGACGTCGTAGCTGCCGCGCTCACACATCCGTCCATGACGTGAACAGCGCCGCCTGACCGTGTCGCTCGCCATTCTCGTCTCTCAGTTCCCAGACGATGCCACCTTCGATCCAGAAGCGCCGGCCGGACTTCGCGATCCGCAACCCGCGATAATTGTCGATGAAGCCGTTGCGCGCGACCGCGTCGAGCAGGCGCTGGCGTTCGTCGCGGTTCGGCGCTTCCGCCGACAGGCGCGACGGGATGGTGACGAATTCGTCCCACTTATATTCGAAGCAAGATTGCGCGGTGCGATTGGCATAGACGAAAATGGGATCGGCCGCGGTGCTGTGCGCGAGGACGGCGAACGGTGCCTCGCCATAGAGCCAAGCCGCATCCTGATTGCCGCTGAGGAGCGGCTTGCCCACGGTGCGCGCATAGCTACTGATCAGAAGGATGAAGAAGTTGTCGTCCAGTGCAGCCGGCGGAACTGCAGATATCGTCGCGTCGGTCATCGGGCGTCTCACGTCATTGATGACTTGGAGATAGGGCAAGATGCGCGCTACGACATCACCGGCAAAAGCGGTGCTGACTTACCGAGTGTGCATGATACAGCGAATTCGTAGCCATCGTCGCGTCATTTTGGGGCGAGCGATGCGCTGTGACGGGTGAGGTCAAGTGATGACGGCCTATGTGGCGCTGCTGCGTGCTGTGAATGTGGGCGGCACCGGCAAGCTGCCGATGACCGAACTGAAAGCCATGTGCGAGGATGCCGGCTTCGCTGACGTGAAGACCTATATCGCCAGCGGTAATGTTGTGTTCACCAGCAAGGCGTCGGAGAATGCCGTGAAAGCCGCGCTCGACAAACGGCTGCTGGCCTATGCGGGCAAGCCGGTCGGCGTGCTGGTGCGGACGGCGGCCGAGATGGCAGCCGTGCTGAAGGGCAATCCATTTCCGAAAGCCGCGCCGAACCGCATGGTGGCAATCTTTCTCGACAGAGCACTGCCGAAGGATGTGCTCGATGGCGTGAGCGGGCAGAAGGATGAAGAGATGGCGCTCGGCAAGCGCGAGATCTATGTCCATTACGGCCAAGGCATGGGCACGTCGAAGCTGAAGATCAAGGCTGCGAGCGCCGGTACAGCGCGCAACATGAACACGATTGAAAAGCTAGCCGAGATGGCGGCGGCACTGCCAGGTTAGGCTTCGCTGCGTCCGGATCGCCAACAAGGTGCGATTTACTCGGTCGCCAGTCCGATCAATCGCGTGCGCAGCTGATCACGATCCATGCGCAGATCTGCCGGCAGTTGTTGCAGATCTGCGAGCCAGACGCCGTCGGCGGCATAGCGGACGATCTCAAGCTCGGGCGCTGCATCGGTGGCGTGATGGCGCTGCAGGCGGGCGCGCAGCCAATCCGACCAATGCGTGCGTGCGACCGGATCGGTGAGCAGCGCGACGCAGGTCGATTCGAGGGCAGGAGCGAATTCGGCCATCGAGAACGTCGCAATGACGTAGGCACGCGTAAAGCAGCCATAGCGTTCGCCATCATGCGCGAGCGTCGCTTCGATAGCGGCGTCGAACTTGTCGATCTGGTCTTTGAGGACCGCGTCGATCAACTTCTCCTTGTTCGGAAAGTGGTGAAACAGCCCGCCTTTGGTGACACCCGCGGCATCCGCCACCGCCTGCACGGTGACGGCCTGCAGGCCACGTTCGGTGGCGAGGCGTGCCGCGCAGTCGATCAGGGTTCGCCGCACCAGCTCGGGCTGCTTCTTGCGTTCATAGCCTTCGTTCATCGGGGCATCTGGCCGAGCGTCATTCGTACTGGCAAGCGCAATCAGCTTTGACCGCCCGTATTGCTGCGATGCGAAAGAAGATATTGTTAACAAACCGACCGCGCGGTATGTTTAATGTCTGACTCCCGAGTCGGATTTGTTCCCTGTGCCTGAACGCCATCGGCGGTTCCAGCCCATCCAATCCATGGTGATACAAGTGTTTGATACGTCGATGTTTTATGTCCGGGCCGCCGGCGTGCTGGCAATTGCGCTGACGCTCGCCGGGTGCGGTGATGGTAAACAGGCGGGAGCCGAGCAGGCGCCGCCAGCTACGGCGGTCAGCGTGGTGACAGTAGCGCCGGAGACGCTACGGATCATCAACGATCTTCCCGGCCGGATCGCGCCGACGCGGATCGCCGAGGTGCGGCCGCGGGTTGCCGGCATCCTTGTCGAGCGCGTGTTCAAGCAGGGCACCATCGTTCGCGAGGGGGACGTGCTGTACCGCATCGATCCCGCGCCGTTCCGCGTACGCGTCAACAGCGCCAAAGCGGCGCTGCAGCGTGCGGACGCCACGCGCGTGCTGGCCAAGCAGCAGGCGGATCGCCAGACCCAATTGAAAGAACGAGACGTCACCACCGGGCAGCTCTACGACCGCGCCGTTGCCGAACTCGCACAGGCCGAGGCCGATGAAGCCTCAGCACGAGCGGGCCTCGAAGCCGCACAGCTCGATCTGCAATACACCGACGTGCGCGCGCCGATCACCGGCCGCATCGGACGTGCGTTGATCACCGAAGGCGCACTGGTCAGCGTCGGCGGCAGCGAGAGCCTCGCTACTATCCAGCAGCTCGAACCCGTCTATGCCGACTTCACGCAGTCCGCGAACGAACTCCTGACGCTGAAGCGCGCCGCGCAGGCGAATGCGAAGGAGCAAGGGCGCGATGCCGCGGAAGTGCGTCTCAAATTCGATGACGGTTCTGAATATGCGCACGACGGGCGGTTACTGTTCTCGGAGGCGGCCGTGGATGCCACCACCGGCCAGATCACCCTGCGCGGCGAGTTTCCCAATCCCGATGGCGATCTGTTGCCCGGCATGTATGTGCGCGTACAGATCGTGCAGGGCGAGCAGAGGGATGCGCTTTCAGTCCCCGAACGCGCGCTGCAGCGCGATCCCGGCGGTCAGGCGCAGCTCTATGTCGTCAATGCCGAGCGCAAGGCGGAATTGCGCAGCGTGACGCCGTCGCGTCTCGTCAATGGTCGCTGGATCATCGGGAACGGGCTCAATGCCGGCGACAGCGTTGTCGTTGAGGGCTTCCAGACGCTGGCGCCTGGCGCCACCGTCGATCCGAAACCCTGGCGCAATCAGTCGGCGGATGCCGCCGGTCCGGCGAAGTAAGGCTCATTCAGATGTCCAGTTTCTTCATCGCGCGCCCGATTTTCGCATGGGTGATCGCCATCTTCATCATGATCGCTGGTGCGCTGGCGATTCCGAATTTGCCGGTCGCGCAATATCCGAACATCGCACCGCCGCGCATCGCGATCTCCACCAACTATCCCGGCGCGTCGTCTGAGGAAATCTATCAGGGCGTTACGCGACTGATCGAGGATCAGCTCAACGGCATTCCTGGGCTGATGTATTTCGAATCCACGGCGGATGCGACCGGCGCAATCCAGATCGACGTCACGTTCCAGCCCGGCACCACGATCGCGCAGGCGACGGTGGATGTGCAGAATCGCATCCGCCGTGTGGAATCGCGGCTGCCACGTGCGGTGACGCAGCAGGGCATCATCGTCGAGGAAGGCTCGATCGCCTTCCTGCTGTTCATCTCGATGCAGACCACCGACGGCAGTATGGATAGTATCGCGCTTGGCGACTACATCACGCGCAATGTGTTGAGCGAAATCCGCCGCGTGCCCGGCGTCGGCAAGGGGCAGTTGTTCGGCACCCAGCGCTCGATGCGGGTGTGGATCGATCCCGACAAGATGCTCGGGCTCGGCCTGACCGCGGCGGACATCACCGCAGCGATCACCGCACAGAATGCGCAGGTCGCGGCCGGACGCATCGGCGCGACACCCAATCCGGTGTCGCAGGAAGTCTCCGCACCGGTTCTGGTCAAGGGACAGCTCGGCACGCCCGATGAGTTCGGTGCCATCGTGCTGCGCGCCAATCGCGATGGCTCGTCGGTGCGGTTGCGCGACGTCGCGCGTGTCGAGGTCGGCGGCGAGGACTATAATTTCGCCAGCCGCCTGAACGGCAAGCCGGCAGCTGCCATCGGCGTGCAGATGTCGGCCACGGGAAATGCGCTGGCGACCTCCGATGCTGTTAACGCCAAGATGAAGGAGCTGTCAAAGTTCTTCCCGAAGGGGCTGACCTACGAAATTCCTTATGACACGACGCCGTTCGTGAAGGCATCGATCAAGAAGGTACTGCATACGCTGCTCGAAGCGATGGCGCTGGTCTTCATCGTGATGTTCCTGTTTCTGCAGAACATCCGCTACACGCTGATCCCGACCATCGTGGTGCCGATCGCTCTGCTCGGTACTTGCGCGGTGATGTTCGCGACCGGTTTCTCGATCAATGTATTGACCATGTTCGCCATGGTGCTGGCGATCGGCATCCTTGTCGATGACGCCATCGTGGTGGTGGAAAATGTCGAGCGCCTGATGGCGCAGGAAGGGCTGTCTCCACGCGCCGCCACGATCAAGGCGATGCAACAGATTAGCGGCGCCATCATCGGCATCACGTTGGTGCTGACCGCGGTGTTCGTGCCGATGGCGTTCTTCCCCGGCGCGGTCGGTATCATCTACCGTCAGTTCAGCCTCACCATGGTGGTGTCGATCCTGTTCTCGGGTTTCCTTGCATTGACGCTGACGCCGGCACTGTGCGCGACATTCCTGAAGCCGATCGCCAAGGGCTATCACGCGAGGGGCGGCTTCTTCGGCTGGTTCAACCGCAAGTTCGACGCGTTGGCGGAACGCTATCGTTCCAGCGTTAGCTGGGCAACCGGCCGCACCGGCCGAGTCATGGTGGTCTATCTGGCGCTGCTGGTCGGTCTCGGCTGGGCCTATATGCGGCTGCCGTCGAGCTTCCTGCCGACCGAGGATCAGGGCTATGTAATCACCGACATCCAGGCGCCGCCGGAGGCGAGCCAGACCCGCACGCTGCAATCGGTGCAGACGGTCGAGAGCGTCTTTGCGAAGGAGCCGGGCGTCGCCAGCATGTTCACGGTGCTGGGCTTCAGCTTCTCTGGCAATGGACTGAGCTCGGGCATCGCATTCCCGACGCTGAAGGACTGGAGTGAGCGTGGATCGAAGGATTCCGCCCCGGCCATAGTCAATCGCGTCAACGGTGAATTCGCCAAGATCGGCGACGCCATGGCCTTTGCGCTGTCGCCGCCTCCGATTGAAGGCCTGGGTAATTCCACCGGCTTCACCTTCCGTCTGCAGGATCGCAGCAGCCGCGGTTCGGCGGCGTTGTCCGCTGCTGCAAGTCAGTTGATGGCTGCCGGTGCCAAGAGCCCGGTGCTTACGGGGTTGCGCATTGAAGGGCTATCGAATTCGGCGCAACTCAATCTCGTAATTGACCGCGAGAAGGCGAACACGTTCGGCGTGTCCTTTGCGGACATCAACTCTACAATTTCAGCCAGTCTCGGCTCGTCCTATATCAACGACTTCCCCAATGCCGGTCGCATGCAGCGCGTCACCGTGCAGGCAGAAGACGGCAAGCGGATGCAGGCTGACGATCTGCTGCGGCTGAATGTCCGCAATGCCAGCGGCGGGATGGTGCCGCTGGCGGCCTTCGCGCGCACCGAATGGGCGAAGGGACCGGTGCAGGTGGTTGGCTTCAACGGCTATCCGTCGATCCGCATCGCGGGCGACGCGGCGCCGGGCTATTCATCCGGCGATGCGATCGAGGAGATGGAGCGGCTGGTGGGACAACTGCCCGATGGCTTTGGCTTCCAATGGGCCGGGCAATCGCAGCAGGAGATCGAGTCCGGCAATCAGGCGCCGTTCCTGCTCGGGCTCAGCGTGCTGTTCGTGTTCCTGCTGCTGGCAGCGCTGTATGAGAGCTGGTCGATCCCGCTGTCGGTGATGCTGGTGGTACCGCTCGGCGTCATCGGATCGCTGCTCGCGGTGATGCTGCGCGACATGCCGAACGACATCTACTTCAAGGTCGGTCTGATTGCCATTATCGGCCTGTCAGCGAAGAATGCGATCCTGATCGTCGAATTCGCCAAGGATCTGCATGCCGAGGGCAAGTCATTGCGCGAGGCGGCCATCGAGGCAGCGTTCATCCGCTTCCGGCCGATCCTGATGACGTCGCTGGCCTTCATTCTGGGCGTGACGCCGCTGGCGATCGCCACCGGGGCCAGCGCCGGTAGCCAGAACGCCATCGGCACGGGCGTGCTTGGAGGAATGATCTCGGCCACCGTGCTCGCGGTGCTGTTCGTGCCGCTGTTCTACGTGTTCGTGCTGAAGCGCATGCCCGCGAAATCGGTCCGGCGTGGTTCTGACGATGAAGAGGCGGCGACGCCCCATGACGGCACGCCGCGTCCGACCACAATGTAGGAGTTGAACATGCGCCGCGTGGCTTACGAACGGGATCTCGATCTGGCCTGGCTCAACTACGGCGATCGCGCGCGCATGAACGCGTTCGGGCAGGAGCGGCACCCGACCTATGGCAGCCGCGAGGGCGTCATCGTCCGCATGGGCACGCCAAGCAGCGTGCGCGTGAAATTCGACGACCGCGTCACCGTCCAGGCGATTCATCGCGACTATCTCGAACGCGTGTCCGGTAAATCTAGAGCGGCCAGCACCGGGTGTGCGTCATGACCTATGCCTACCTCACGATCGCCATCCTGTGTGAAGTAGTTGCCACCAGCTTCCTCAAGCTCTCCGACGGCTTCAGCAAACCGGTGCCGTCGCTGGTGACGGTGGCGGGCTATGCCGTGTCATTCTATTTTCTGTCCATCGCCTTGCGCGACATCCCGACCGGCGTGGCCTACGCAATCTGGTCGGGCGTTGGCATCGTGCTGGTGACCGGCATCGCCTGGGCTTTTCAGGGGCAGAAGCTCGATCCGGCAGCGCTGTGCGGTCTCGGCCTGATTGTCTCCGGCGTGATCGTGATCAACTTGTTCTCGAACGCCACGGTGCATTGATTCACCGAGACGGCAACGTCCCGTCAGTCGATTGCGTATCCCGTGTAATCCGATAGCTGCCCGGCTTATTTAGTCGTCGCATCGGCTGGGCTCTTGTTTTAGCCTCTCCCGAAAATGTCGTTCCAGGCGGAAGCCCAATGGACCGGCGCAAAGGGAGAAAACGTGAGCAACAACAAGAAGGGGCGATGGTTTGCCGTCGCCGCGGTCCTTGCCTCATCGCTATTCGCCGCAGTGCCGGGGCAGGCGCAGCAATATCCCGATCGCAACATCACGATGGTCGTGCCATTTCCGCCCGGCGGAACGACCGACATCGTCGCGCGCATCCTCACCGAACAGCTTAGCGCCGAACTCGGCAAACAGGTGGTGATCGAGAACCGCGGCGGCGCCAGCACATCTATCGGTGCGCAAGTCGTGGCCGGTGCCGACAAGGATGGTTACACGCTGCTATTCGCCAGCGCGACGACCTTTACGACCAACCCGCATCTGCTGGCCTCCATCAAATACAAGCTGGAGGATTTCGCGCCCGTTGCGATGGTAGTGAAGGTGCCGTTTGCCTTTGTCGTGAAGAAGGACTTTCCGGCCGCCGACGTCGCGGCGTTTCGTGCCTATGCGCTGGCCAATCCGAGCAAGGTCAACAACGCCACCAACGGACCGGGCAGCACCGTGCACCTCATGGGTGAGATTGTGGCCCGCGGACTCGGCGTGAAGCTGCAGCATGTTCACTATCGCGGTGCTGCGCCGGCGATGAACGACATGCTCGCGGGCATCGTTGACAGTAATGTGGAGGCGCTGACCAATACCGTGCCGAACCACAATGCCGGCATGTATTGCGCGCTGGCGGTCCTGTCCGAGGAGCGCTTGCCGCAATTGCCCGATGTGCCAACCTTCAAGGAGCTCGGCTTCCCGAGCATCGTCGGCGCGACATGGTTCGCGGTCTTCGCCCCGGCGGGCACGCCGCAGCCGGTGCTGAACAGGCTCAGCGCCGCCATCACCCGCATCGTCAAGACGCCGGAATTTGCAAAGAAGATGGAGCCGATCGGCAATCAGCCCTGGCCGATGACGCCGGCTGAACTCGAAACTCATGTGAAGAGCGAGCGCTACCGCCTGGGCAAGCTCATTCGCGAAGCCAACATCACGGTCGACTGACCGCGAGAACAAGATCAAGGGAGAACATCAATGAATGCAGCCGTCAGCTCACCCGCCGTGAAGGTCGTCCGTTCGGTGCAGGATCAGGTCAGCCCCGAGGAGTGGCAGTCGCGCGTCAATCTCGCTGCCTGTTATCGTCTCACGGCGATGTACGGCATGACCGAAATGATCGCCAACCACATCTCCTGCCGCGTGCCGGGAACGGAAGACCAGTTCCTGATCAATCCCTATGGAATGCTCTATGAAGAGATCGATGCGTCGAGCCTCGTCAAGATCGACCTCGACGGCAACACGCTGTTCAACGCGTCCGACTACGCCGTGAATGCCGCGGGCTTTGTGATCCATAGTGCCATCCACATGGCGCGTCACGATGTCGATTGCGTCGCGCATACCCATACGGTGGCTGGCATGGCCGTATCGGCGATGGAATGCGGGTTGCTGCCGGTGGCACAGACCTGCATGCGCTTCCTTCATGTCGCCTATCACGATTTTGAGGGCATCGCCGACAATCCCGAGGAGCGCGAACGGCTGATCGCACATCTCGGCAATCACGAGGCGATGGTGCTGCGTAATCACGGCCTGCTGGTGGTCGGCAAGACCATCGCCGCGGCTTTCAACGTGCTGTTCCGGATGGAGCGGGCCTGCCAGGTTCAGGTTGCAGCACTGTCGTGCAACACCAAGCTGATCACGCCGCCGCAGAAGGTCCTGCAGGATACCTATGACCGCATGAAGCCGCGCGACAATGTTCCGGGCCTCAGCGGCGAACTCGCCTGGCCGGCACTACTCCGCAAGCTTGACCGGGTCGATCCGTCCTATCGCAACTGAGCTTGCGCTGGATCAATTGCAAAGCGGATTTCGGGCGATGGCGGTTGCCGAGCTCACCGCCGTCGCCTACATCAGGGCGCATGACGCAGACCTCCGAAATCGGCTTCACCAGCTTCCAGCCTTCCCTGAGTGAGGAAAATATCGCGCTTCTGGTGCAGACCTTTTACGGCCGCGCCCGCGAGGATGATTTGCTGGGGCCGGTCTTCAACGGTGCGGTGACCGACTGGGATCATCACATCGCGCAGATCAGCGATTTCTGGTCGTCGATGATGCTGAAGACCGGCCGCTACAATGGCCGGCCGATGCGTCCACATCTCGTGCTACCGCTGACGGGCGAACATTTCGATCGCTGGCTTTTGCTGTTCGAACAGACCGCACGCGAGATATTTCCGGCTGAGGTCACCGAGGCCTTCATGACCCGCGCGCGCCGTATCGCTGACAGTTTCGAGATGGGTGTAGCCTCGGTACGCGGCGAGATCGTCAAGCCGCGGCACAGCGTTTGAAGCGGTAAGTATGTGATGCATAGCCGGTCTTGCGAGAGCCGGTGGTTGCGCTAGGCTGCGGCTCCAACAAACCGGGAGTCGGTCCATGAAACGTCTGTCTGTTCTCGTCCTCTTGAGCCTGTTCAGTGCTGCGCCCGCAATGGCGCAATCCTGCAACGCCGTCAGCGGCGACGGCAAGCCGCTCGCGGGCGCTGCCAAGAACAGCTTCATGAAGAAGTGCTGCGAGGACAACGCCAAGAGCGCCGAGGGCAAGCCACTGGCCGGCGCCGCCAAGACTTCATCGGTCAACAAGTGCATGAAGGGCTGAGGCTGCAGCCCCACGCATCCAGACGTGCAAAAGCCCCGCTCATCCGGGGCTTTTCGATTTCGGGCCGAAGCGACATCAAAGCCAGGCCTTCGCCTCAGCTCTTCGCTTCGAGCTTGTCCTGAGTCTTCGTGTCGAAGTCGCTGGCGTCATGGCGTTCGCGCAACTGGCCGGCCGGGTCGCCCGAGGTGCGATTGACCATGCGACCGCGCTTCACGGCAGGTCGTGCCGCGATGGTCTTGGTCCAGCGCTGCAGGTTCTTGTAGCTCTGCACATCGAGGAAAGTGCCGGCATCGCCATAGATCGCATTCTCTGCGAGGCCGCCATACCAGGGGAACACCGCCATATCGGCGATCGTATAATCCTTGCCGGCAAGATACTCGTTATCGGCGAGGCGACGGTCCAGCACGTCGAGCTGACGTTTCGTCTCCATGGCGTAACGATCGATGGCGTATTCGATCTTGGTCGGTGCATAGGCATAGAAATGGCCGAAGCCGCCGCCGAGGAAGGGGGCGCTGCCCATCTGCCAGAACAGCCAGGACAGGCACTCGGCGCGTTCCGGGCCGCCCTTTGGAATGAAGGCGCCGAATTTCTCGGCGAGATGCAGCAGGATCGCGCCGGACTCGAAGACGCGGATCGGCTTGTCGCCGCTGCGATCCATCAAGGCCGGGATCTTGGAATTAGGGTTCACTTCGACGAAACCGGAGCCAAACTGGTTGCCGTCGATCCGGATCAGCCACGCATCATATTCCGCACCTGTGTGGCCGGCTGCGAGCAGCTCTTCCAGCATGATCGTGACCTTCTGGCCGTTCGGCGTCGCCAGCGAATAGAGCTGCAGCGGATGCTTGCCGACCGGCAGCTCCTTGTCATGGGTGGGGCCGGCGATGGGTCGGTTGGTCGAGGCAAATTTGCCGCCGTTTTCCTTGTCCCAGGTCCAGACTTTGGGAGGCGTGTAGGGGGCGTCGGTCATGTCAGGCTGGCTCCGGAAAAGGGGCAGGGTTGATGGTTGCCGGGGACAGGTAGGGATGAATGCAATTGCATGCAAGATGGCGAGGCGTCCTATGCCGGAAGCCGCCTTGTGCCGGGCGAAGACATGCGATGTAACGAGTCCGAACCGCCGTCATTGCCGATGGCGGCGTTTCCCTCCGTCCGAAGATTCCCCTCCCGATGAGCGACACCCCAGCGCAGACCGTCGGCGCATCGCCCACCAAACGATCCTTCGCGGCGCTCCATCACCCGGGATTCCGCGCCCAATTCATCACCTATGTGCTGGCCATGATGGCCGACAATATTGAGCATGTGATTAGCTACTGGGTGGTGTTTCAGAAATTCCAGTCGCCCGCGCTCGGTGGGTTTGCCATCGTCTCGCACTGGCTGCCGTTCCTGCTGTTCTCGGTCACATCTGGCGCGCTGGCGGAGCGGTTCGACCCGCGGCGCGTGATCCAGTGCGGCATGGCGCTGTTCATTCTGGCATCGCTGGGCTGGGGCTATTTCTTTGTCACCGATACCCTGCAGATGTGGCAGGCGATGGTGCTGCTGGTGATCCATGGCTGTGCCGGCGTGCTGTGGCAGACGCCGAACCAGATGCTGCTCTACGACGTCGTCGGCTCCGCCGACCTGCCGAGCGCGGTGCGTCTGAACGCCATGGCGCGCTATCTCGGCGTCATGGTCGGCCCTGCGGTCGGCGGCGTGATCCTGCTCGCGCTGGGTCCGGCCTATGGCATCATGCTCAACACCATCTTCTATCTGCCGCTGGTGCTGTGGTTGATCAATGCGCCCTATGGTCCGCGCTTTCGCACCGGCGCGCCGGTGCCTCAGCGCGCCGTGCGTGGCTTCGCTGACATCGTCCAGACCATGCGCGATGTTCGCCACCGGCCGGTGATCGTGTCCATGATTGCACTGGCCGGCGCGGCCTCGTTCTTTGTCGGCAATGCCTATAGTTCGCAGATGCCGGGCTTCGCCAGTGATCTCGGTCATGGCGATCCCGGCATGTCCTATAGCATGCTGCTGGCGGCTGACGCAGCCGGCGGGCTGCTCGCCGGTTTGGCGCTGGAGGGCAGACAGTTGCTCGCGCCAAAGCCGCGTACCGCGATCTTGCTGGCGCTGCTCTGGTGTGGCGCGCTGGCGATCTTCGCGCTGACCGGTCACTACGCCATCGCGCTGGTGTTCCTGTTTGCGGCCGGTTTCCTCGAATTGTCGTTCAACGCGATGGCGCAGAGCCTCGTACAGCTCGATGCCCCCCTGGACAAGCGCGGCCGTGTCATTGGACTGTTCAACATGGCGAGCCTGGGTTTGCGCGCCTTCAGCGGCATCTCGGTCGGCGTCATCGGCAGCATGATCGGGATCCACTGGTCACTGGCGCTGTCGGCGCTGGCGACCATGGTTGTCGCAGCGGGTTTGCTGGCGTTGCCTTAGCCAGGCAAAAAACTCGGCGTCCTACCAGTCGACGAACCGGTCGTCGCCGCCGAATGCTGCCGGCATGGCGGCGTAATGCGGCAGGCCGTCGCGGACCGGAGCGATCGCCTCGCTGCAATTGATATGCAGGCTCGGCTTGAACGCGTCTCCGAGCAGATAGCCGTTGATGCTGCGCATGCCGATCCCGTCAAGTTCGATAATCAGCCGCGTGGCACATTTCGCGCAACTGAGACGCGGGGTCGTCTTCAGCGCGAACGACGTTGTATCGCCCTCAATGACTTCGACACCGTCAGCCGGATAGACGGCCTCGGCCACATAGGCCGCGCCGTGGACTGTCTGGCAGTCGGCACAGTGGCACCAAAAATGCGCGACGGGGTCGGCACTGATCCGGAGTTTGACAGCGTTGCAGGGGCAAGCGAGTTCCATGGGCACACCTCATCTGATGCGCAAAACTACCAGCCGACCGCAATCGCCGACAACTGCCGCGGCTTGCGACAAATCGCTCGCCGCGGCTGGCAGTCGCTATTTGCCGCTTTGCAGCGCAGCCGTTTGCCTGGCGAGCTGCTTGTCGAAATCCTGTTCGAGCGTTGCAGCGTAAGCGGCAAGCTCGCCCGGTTTCACGAAGGGGTTTGGCGCGCCGTCCTTCATCGCCGCGCGCTTGGCCTGCATGCCATAGACTTCCGGATGCGGCCCGAGCAGCACGTCGATTTTCATGGCCTTGGCCTTGGCATAGGTCGACCGATAATCGTCGACGATGCCGGCATGGGTCGGATTTCCAACCAGCCGGTTCAGCGCCACGGTGCCGCTGCAGAAGAACAGGACCTCACGGTTCTCGTTACCGTCCTTCACGGTCATTTCCCAGCTCGTGCAGCCCGGCGAATGGCCGGGCGTTGCATGCGCCGTCAGCGTGGTGGCGCCGAGCGTGACCTTGTCGCCTTCGGTGACGGTGCGATCCACCTTGACCGGCGGGAAGCCGATATCGGTGTTTGTTTCGTCGCCGGGATAGGTGCCGCTTTCAAGCAGCGGCTTGTCCCGTAGGCCTGCGATCAGTTGCGCGCCGGTGTCCTTCTTGATCTCCGCAAAACCGCCGGTGTGATCGAAATGCGCGTGGCTGTTGAGGATGATCTTGATGTCGCTGACCTTGAAACCGAGTTTCGCGATGTGGTCCTTGATCATCCCGGTCGATTGCGGGACGCCCGTATCCATCAGGATCAGCCCGTCGGATGTCTTGATGATATAGACCGCGATCCCGTCGGTGCCGACGTAATAGATGTTGTCGATCAGCTGAAACGGCTCGAACGGCGCGGTCCACTTGACCATGACCTGTGCGAGGAAATCCTTGACGGTCTGTGCCTGCGCGCTACCTGCAAATAGCGCCAGAGCGCAGATAGCGCCTGCGAGCGTCTTCATGATGGCCTCCCGGTCTGATTTTTATTGGTTCTTTTGAACGCCCGGATTGAAGCGCGATTTGGGCAGATCGCTCAAGCGGCATTCCTGCCGGCATCGCGCATGACAGACACGGTCCGGCGGCGAATGTTGCGAGCGCGTTGAACCATCCCGGCCATTTCGGGTTAGACTTCACCCATGAAACAACTGATCTGCCCCAGCTGCCAGACGCGCGTTTTCTTCGAGCAAAGCGATTGCGTGCAATGCGGCGAGGCGCTGATATTCGACACCGCGCAGTCCAATGTCGTCAGCGCTGCGTCGGCCATGTCCTGTGCCAATCGCGATCTGATCGCGTGCAACTGGGCCACGGATGAGAGCGATCCGTTCTGTCCCTCCTGCCGCCTGACGCGGACGATCCCCAATCTGGTATCCGATCGCAATGTCGCGCTCTGGAAGCGGGTTGAGCAAGCCAAGCGACGTCTGACCTACGACCTGATGCGGCTCAGACTGCCCCTTGCCGTTTCGAGCGGCGCGCATATCGCATTCGACATTCTCTCGGATGAGACCGCCGGACATCCGATCATGACCGGGCATTTGTCGGGGCTGATCACGATGAACCTCTCGGAAGCGGACGATGCCGAGCGCGAGGCGCGCCGCGCGGCGTTTCGCGAACCGTATCGGACGCTGCTCGGCCATTTCCGCCACGAGGTCGGGCATTTTTACTGGGAAGCGCTGGTCGATCAGTCGCAGCTCATCAGCCCGTTCCGTCTGATCTTCGGCGATGAAACCCGCGACTACGGAGAAGCACTCGCGGCCTATCACAATCGCGCCGATCGCTCCTGGAATAGCGACGCCTTCATCAGCGAGTATGCGACCTCGCATCCGTGGGAAGACTGGGCCGAGACCTTTGCGCATTTCCTGCACATCGTCTCGACGCTGGACACGGCATCATCGCTGCCGCTGTCACTGGACGAGCGCTCGCGCCATACGCTGGACGATCCCTATCTCGAGCGTGACTTCGAAGCGCTGCTGTCGCTGTGGGATGCTGTGTCCTACAGCATGAACGAACTCAATCGTTCGATGGGTATGAGCGACGCCTATCCGTTTCACCTGACGCAAGCGGTGAGGGGAAAGCTGCATTTCGTGCATCTGGCGATTCTGAAAACGCGCAGCGAAAGCTGAAAGGCCTCACGCTGTCATTCCGGGGGGGCCGAAACGCGAATCGGTTCGGCGCGAACCTCAGCCACTCCAATTGGAGTGGCGGGGAATCTTGATGTGTTCATCACCTCTTGATCCAGCGCGGCGGAAGGAGGAACTCTCATCTTGAGATTCCGGGTCCGCGACCGCCAAGTGGCGCTCGCGTCCCGGAATGACGAGCTAGTTTCTTACTGCTCCATCTTGATCCCGGCGTCCGTGATCACCTTCTTCCAGCGCGCGATCTCGTCGGTGACGAAGGCGCGGAATTCATCCGGGGTGGTGCCCATGGGGACGATGCCCTGATCGTCGAGCTTCTTCTTCAGGTCGGGATCGGTGAGCGCCTTCTTTGCCTCCGCGGCCACGCGATCGACAATCTCCTTCGGCGTGCCTGCGGGCGCGATGATGCCGGACCAGGTGCCGGAGACGAAATCCGGCACGCCGGCTTCCGCCATGGTCGGCACGTCGCCGGCCGCCGGTACGCGCTCCTTGGCGGCCACGGCGAGCGCCTTGGCATTGCCGGACTTCACCTGCGACATCAGCGGCCCGATGACGTCGAACATCACATTGATCTGGCCACCGACCGTATCCTGCAGCGCGCCGGACGTACCCTTGTAAGGAATGTGCTGCAGATTGATGCCTTCGCGGCTCTTCAGCATTTCCATGGTCAGATGCGCCGCCGAGCCGATGCCGCTGGAGGCAAAATTGAGCGAGCCGGGCTTCGCCTTGGCGAGTGCGATGAACTCCTTCATGTCCTTGGCGGGCAGGGACGGCGTCGCAATCAAAATCAGCGGCGCGACCGAGGTCAGCGACACGTAAGTGAAGTCCTTCATCGCATCATAGGGCAGCTTCGGATTGAGCGTCGGATTCACCGAATGCGCTGCGATCACGGTGCCGAAGGTGTAGCCGTCGGGGGCTGCCTTGGCGACGGCGTCGGTGCCGATGGCGGCATTCGCGCCCGGCTTGTTCTCGATGACAATCGGCTGGCCCAGCGCCGCCGACATCTTTTCGGAAACGAGGCGCGCCATCAGGTCGGTATAGCCGCCCGGCGTATAGGGCACGACCATGCGGATCGGCCGGTTCGGCCAGCTCTGCGCAAAGGCAGTCTCGGCGCTGCCGGTGCAGGCGGCCATCACGGCGATCACGCTCACGGCGCGGACGAAGCTCTTCATCATTTCATTTCCTCGACTGCCGGCGCGCTCCAGAGCGGCGGGAGCGCCGTAGCGCTCGCTCTGGATCGCAGACCGTTCTTCTTGTTGTCTGCCCGTTCTGCGCCGTGACGGATGTCGCGGAATGCAGAGTCCCGGATGCAGGCTACCGCATCGCATGGTAACGGGGAAAGTAGACGAAAGGCCGCTAACGTCTGCTGCCGCAGCGTGGAATTTGTCGATGTGAGACGCGGATCCATGTGACCAGGATGCTTGTGACCAAGGAGCATGTGACCTCCCGTGATGACGTTGTTGATCACTGTGATGCAGGTGAGGGACGAGCGTGCGCCATCCTTGCCCGCGCCTGTGCGCGTGAGTGGCCGTCCCGGTGGCCTCCCTCAAGAATGAGGGAGATGAAGCGCCGAAAGGCGCGACTTGGTAACAGTGCCGCAGCGTGCTGTCCGGATCGCCGAACCGCAGAGGCCGCGGAAACGCCTTTCGACGCTCCATCGTGGCGATTTCTGTCCCCGGGACCGTTCTTCCGGGCAAAGGCGCAGACCTCCGCAGTCCGCTTATCCCGACGGTTTCCCGCCGTTCACCAATGCCACGTCCAGCCAGCATGAGTGGCAGACCCCCGTAGTGGGGCCGGACGGTGACCCAAGGCCTCCCGAGTGCGAAAGGGAACGTCTCCCTCCCGCCCGCAGGCGCCACATCCCGCCCCGCGCCAGTCGGCGTCCCGGTAACGCTCCCTCAAGTGGAGCGGGATGGAAAGGAATATATGCTGGAGAGAAAAGACGTCAAGGATTATTTTCAGGACTACTGCCGCGGGCAGGCACGCCGGCAATGGAGGGGCAGCATGTCAGGCTCAGGAACGCTGGGACATGCCGGCGGGCGCGGGCTGTTCGGAATATTCAGCCCAGGCCTGACGGAGTATCTGCACCGAGGAGGAGAGAAAGATGAAGGCCATCACGGCGGCCACCGCCAGATCCGGCCACGCACTCGACGAGCCCCAGACTCCCAGGGCTGCGAACATGACAATGACGTTGCCAATGGCGTCGTTGCGGGAACACAGCCAGACAGAGCGCACATTGGCGTCGCCGTCCTTGTAACGCATCAGCAGCAGCACCGAGGCGAGGTTGGCTGCCAGCGCCAGGAAGCCGATGGCGCCCATGACCTCGGCGCTTGGAACGCCCAGGATCAGCGTGTGGTAGACGGTCGAACCGAACACCCACAGAGCCATGACGCTGAGCGAAAGGCCCTTGAACAAAGCCGCCGTTGCCCGCGTCCTGATGCCGGTGCCGATGACCGCGAGGCTCAGCCCGTAAGTGACCGTATCGCCGAGGAAGTCGAGCGCATCCGCTTTCAGCGCCTGCGATCCCGCGATCTGTCCCGCGATCATCTCGACAAGAAACATGATGCCGTTGATGGCAATGACCGTCCACAGCACGCGCTTGTAGCGGGGATCAACGCCATCAAAGACCGGAACGCCGCCGGAGCAACCGCATGCCTCGGTGCCGCAAGCCGCCTGCGAGACAGGCGTCGCGTTCGCCTTCGAAAAATCGATGGGCGGCGGCTCGCAGCAGGTGTCAGTGGTGCAACAGGTCTTGTCGGACATCGTGCTTCCTCTCAGCGTGAGACAAGCGTACAACCTCTAGCGACTAGAGGTTCAAGAGAAAAATGGATTACGCAATCGGAGAAGCGTCGCGTCTGACGGGCATCAAGGTGCCGACGATCCGTTACTACGAGGGGATTGGCCTCCTGGCCGCGCCCACGAGGACGGAGGGAAAGCAGCGTCGCTATCGGCCGGAGGATGTTGCCCGCCTGAACTTCATCCGGCACGCACGTGATCTCGGCTTCGAGATCGCCGACATCTCCGAATTGCTGACTCTGAGCGAGGGGCCTGATCAATCTTGCGAAGAGGTCGATCTGATCACGCGTCGGCACCTGTCGGAAGTGGAACGCCGGATTGCGCAACTCACCGCTTTGCGCGGAGAACTCGTTCGCATGGTGGAAGAGTGCAGTCACGGCAGGGTCTGTGACTGTCGTGTCATCGAGACGCTGTCCGGATGAACGCACCTGATCCACAAGTGGGTGAATGCGCCGGCGCGAAAACCATTGTGGTTTTCATTATTCGATGACGACTGAGGTCTCGGTCTTGACGCGGTCGAGCGCGACCAGGGTCCGGAAGCTCTTGACGAGATCATTCTCCGAAAACAAACGACGGGTCACGGCCTCATAGGTCCGCATATCCCTGGTGACGACGATCAGCACGAAACTTGTTCCGCCCGTGACGTAGTAACACTGCTGAACTTCGGGAGCGCTGCGGAATAGCGCCTTGGCGACATCGACCGTGGTGGAGCGCTCGTCGCGCAGAAACACTTCCACGATGGAAGTGATTGTCAGTGACACGGAAGCGGGATCGACAATGGCAACGTTGGACACGATAACGCCTGCGATCTCCATCGCGGCGATCCGCCGCTGCACCGCCGCGGCCGACAAATTAACGGCCTCGGCGATGGCGCGCTGAGGCGTCTTGTTGTCACGCTGAATGATGCGAAGGATTGCCCGATCGAATGGATCGAGTGCGCGGGCTGCATGCGATTTGGTGTCCATGCGCGAGTATTTGTTGCATTTTGGGCCGCAATCAAGGGCGCCTTAATCGCCGTCACGATGATATTCCCCGGCCGAAGCAATTTTCAGTCGGCATCGTCACATGAGCGGCTCTCCGGCCAATTCGACATCGATCGGTATTCTGTTTGGCGCCTGCGCCGGCGCCTTGTGGGGGCTGGTGTTTCTGGCGCCCGAACTGGCCCACGCATTCAGCCCGCTCCAATTGGCAGCTGCGCGCTACTTCGTTTACGGCGTGACTTCCGCGGTCTTGATTGCGCCGCGCTGGCGTTCGCTGCTGGCGAGGCTCGGACGACGCGAGTGGCTTGCTCTGGCCTGGCTCTCGCTTGCGGGGAACACGCTTTATTACGTTCTTCTGACGAGCGCCGTGCAGATAGGCGGCATTGCGATGACGTCGCTGGTCATCGGCTTTCTTCCGGTTGCGGTGACGATTGTCGGGAGCAGGGACAGCGGCGCCGTTCCGCTGAGCCGGCTGATGCCATCGCTGATGCTGTGCTCGGCCGGGGCGATCTGCATTGGATGGCAAGCGCTGGCGATGCCATCGTCAGGTTCTCTCCGCGAACAGGTCATCGGCCTTCTTTGCGCAATCGGTGCGCTGATTTCCTGGACGGTTTTCGCGATCGGCAACAGCCGGGCGCTGGCCCGGCTCGATAATATCTCCGCTCATGAATGGAATCTTCTGACAGGGGTCGTGACGGGGGCGCAGAGCCTGATCCTCATTCCGGCGGCGCTCGCCATGGGCACGGCAACACATAGCGGGCTTGCCTGGGCGCAGTTCGCGGCGGTGTCGATCGGCGTCGCCGTGTTCGCATCCATCCTCGGCAATGCGTTATGGAATCGCATGAGCCGGTTGCTGCCGCTGACGCTGGTCGGGCAGATGATCCTGTTCGAAACCCTGTTTGCATTGATCTACGGCTTTGTGTGGGAACAGCGCATGCCGGCGCCGCTTGAAATCGCAGCCTTCGCGCTGGTGGTGTTCAGTGTCTTGTCCTGTATCGCTGCGCACCGTGCTCCAAAGCGGGCAATGGCGGCGGTGTAGCTCTCGGGGCGTTAGCGCCTCGTGAGAATGTGATGAGAATTGTCGCACCGCTCGTCGTGACGTGATCGCTTGCGAACTTTGTTGTTCGCGGTGCCCGACCGGATAGTCACAGTCGAGCTGTAGAATTGCGCGCGACGTAGACCCGTCGGCGCGCTCCTGCTCCGGTGCGTGCGCATCCTCAAGCCCATGAGCCCGTGATGCCGATGCAATTCCGCAAGACGTCGATCAGATCTCGCAAGCGAACATTGGGATTGGCCGCGTTTGGCCTGATCGTGGACGCGATTGTCAGCCACCCCCGCGTCGACGTGCCGGCGATGGTCAATGTCGCGATGATGTCGCGCTTTGCCATAGCGCCTGTCATGGCGTCGCTTGGCGGTCTCTCATGGACGACCAGCACAGGTTCGAGCGACACCGTTGCGCCGACGCCGGTGATGAGCGTGAATCATGTGACACGGATGTGCGCGCGGGCGCATGGCAGCGCAAGTTGATCGACAGCCGGATCTCTTAAACAACACGGCCCGGATGAAGCAGGCGCTTCATCCGGGCCGTGTTGGATCAGATGGTGTGTGGACTCAGGCGACGCGCTTGATGGCGTCGCTCAGGATCGAGACGATCTCGTCGATCTGGTTCTTCTCGACGATGAGCGGCGGCGACATCGCGAAGGCGTCGCCGCTCTGGCGCAGATAGAGGCCGCGGTTGAAGCAGTCGACCATGACGTCATAGCCGCGCGCAGCCGGTGCATCCTTGCGCGGTGCCAATTCGACGGCACCCATCAAGCCGCAATTGCGGATGTCGATCACATTGGGCAGGTCCTTGAGCGCGTGCAGGGCATCGCGCCAGTAATCGGACAGCGAGGCGCCGCGCGTCAGCAATCCTTCGTTCTTGTAGATGTCCAGCGTTGCGATGCCCGCAGCGCAGGCGACCGGATGCGCCGAATAGGTGTAGCCATGGAACAGTTCGATCTGGCTTTCCGGCCCGGTCATCAGCCCGTCGTAGATCGTGCGGCTGGCGAACACGGCGCCGCAGGGCACGGTGCCGTTGGTGATGCCTTTCGCGGTGGTCATCAAGTCTGGTGTCACGCCGAAATAATTTGCGGCGAACGGCGTGCCGAGGCGGCCGAAGCCGGTGATGACTTCGTCGAAGATCAACAGGATGCCGTGCTTGGTGCAGAGTTCGCGCAGGCGCTGCAGGTAGCCCTTTGGCGGCGGCAGCACGCCGGTCGAACCGGGCACCGGCTCGACGATGACGGCGGCAATGGTGTCGGCGCCATGCAGCGCGACCAGACGCTCGATGTCGTCAGCGAGTTCGGCGCCGTGCTCCGGGAGGTCCTTCGAGAACGCGTTGCGCGCGAGATCGTGGGTGTGGCGGATGTGGTCGGTGCCGGGCAGTTGGGCTGACGTGAAGGCGCGGCGGTTGTTGACCATGCCGCCGACCGAGGTGCCGCCGAAGCCGACGCCGTGATAGCCGCGCTCCCTGCCGATCAGGCGCGTGCGCGAGGCCTGGCCGTTGGCGCGATGATAGGCCAGCGCGATCTTCAGCGCGGTATCGCCCGACTCCGAACCGGAATTGGTGAAGAAGATGCGATCGAGGCCGGCGGGGGCGATCTCGGCGAGGCGATTGGCGAATTCGAAGGCAAGCGGGTGGCCCATCTGGAACGCCGGGGCGAAGTCGAGTGTCGTCAGCTGCTTCTCGACAGCGCTGGCGATCTCGCGGCGGCCGTGGCCGGCATTGGTGCACCAGAGGCCAGCCGATCCGTCGATCACCTTGCGGCCGTCTTCAGTGGTGTAATACATGCCCTGCGCGGATGCGAACATGCGCGGCGCCGCCTTGAACTGGCGGTTGGCCGTGAACGGCATCCAGAACGACTCGAGTTGTAACGTGTTCGGAATCTGATGAACGGTCACGGCGCGGCTCCCTTGGCTGATTCAGCATCTGGATCATGTTCGCCCGAATGCAACAAGTCCTTTTCTCGATCTGATTAACCTGTTGATTTTATTGAATGGGGCGGGTCATATTTGTTCGATCCGAAACACTCGCAACAGGGATTTGGCGTGACCATCGATCTGGGCGAACGGCTGCGCTTCGTGCGCGGGCGTCACAAGCTGTCGCAGCGTGAACTGGCCAAGCGCGCGGGCGTGACCAATTCGACGATCTCGCTGATCGAGTCCAACCAGATGAACCCGTCCGTCGGCGCGCTCAAGAGGATTCTGGACGGCATTCCGATGGGGCTCGCCGAATTCTTCGCCATCGAACCGGACCGGCCGCGCAAGGCATTCTACCGCTCGGATGAGCTGACCGAGATCGGCAAGACGCCAATCTCCTATCGCCAGGTCGGCGACAATCTGTTCGGCCGTAGCTTGCAGATCCTGAAGGAGCGCTACGAGCCGGGCAGCGACACCGGCCGGGTGCCGCTGGTGCATGACGGCGAGGAGGGCGGCATCGTGGTCTCGGGCCGGCTGGAAGTGACCGTCGACGAAGAGCGGCGCGTCCTCGATCCCGGCGATGCCTATTATTTCGAAAGCCGCCGTCCGCATCGCTTCCGCTGCGTCGGCGCGAAACCCTGCGAAGTGATCAGTGCGTGCACGCCGCCGACGTTTTGAGGACCTAAGCTCACGCCCGGGCTAACGGGAGGTATCGATCCCTCTCATCAGCAGGTCGATACTGGCATCGGTGAAGACTGCGACGTCGATCTGCCTTCGCGTTCCAAACAACAGTGACCACACGGTCAACAGCAGCGCCGGGCTCATCACGATTTCGGTGAATGTGCTTGCCTGCGACGGGCGGAATTCGCCGGCCGCGACTCCCGCTTCGATCACCATTCGGAACTGGTCGATGACCGGTCGCATGAACTCGTCATAATGCCGGTCGACAAGGTCGGGGAAGCGGGAGCCGTCGGCGATCAGGAAGCGGAGTGTTTCGCGGAAAGGTCTGTCCTCGGCAATCTTGCGATACACGAAGACCATGAGTGCGCGCAGGCGCGCGCTGTATGATCCTTCCAGTGTCCCGGCATAGCTTTCCAGTTCGGGAAAGAACGCCTGGGACTTGTATCGGATCATCTCGTCGAACACGCGCTCCTTGGTTTCGAAATAGAAATAGATCGTGCCCTTGGTGACGGACGCGCGTGCGGCGACATCCTCCAGCCGGGTCGCGGCATAGCCGTTCCTGGCGAATTCCTCGAAGGCCGCGTCGAGGATCTCGATCGGTCGTTCCGCTTTTCGTCGGGCGCGCTTCTTCAGCTCAGCATTCATGGGGGCAGGATAATCGATCCCCGGCAGGGGTGCTATTGACTTTTGAGTCAGTCAATAATAGTGAGTGATTGCTCACTTAACACGCGCGGTCAAATGCATAGTGCTTTCAAAATGATGTCTCCGTTGCCAGCCGATGCGGCCGGCACCGCAGATCGGCGACGCAAGCTGATCGAAACCGTGGCCATAGCGAAAGCGAAACTGATTGCCCATCAGGCGCCCGACCGGGCGAGGGCTGCATGATGAATGCGGATAGTGACGCATCGCCGCCGCGACTGTTCCGCGGTGCCCGTGTCCGGATGAGCGTTCTCGGTCGTGAGCGGCATCCCAAATACGGCGATCGCCAGGGAGTCATCGTGGGCCGCGGCTCGCCGAGCAGTTGGCGGGTGAAGTTCGACGAGCGCACGACCGTCCAGGCGATCCACCGGGACTACCTCGAACTCGTCGCTCAACCCGCGGCGGCATCCCTTCAGGTCGCCCAGCGACGCAGTTCTATGGGCGGGGCGTCGAACCCGTGAGCGCTCTCCTTACAGAACATGTCATGCATGGCCACCCGTGGCGGCCGTCGGTCTCGTTGCTTGTCGCTGCGGCGCTGAGCCTTCTGGTCGCCGGATGTTCGTCGCTGCCACGGACGCCGTATAGCGTCACGGATGCATCCAGTGCGCGCGTCCTCGATCTCACGGACCTGCGCCGTTATGCGGACGAACCGGCCTCGACGTTCCGAAGCGGTCAGAACCAGGTCGCGTTGCGAGGGCCTCGAACCTATCTGGCGCTGTCGGGAGGCGGGGCGGACGGCGCTTATGGCGCCGGCGTGCTCAACGGCTGGACCGAGGCGGGGACGCGCCCGACGTTCTCGATGGTCTCCGGTGTGAGCACCGGCGCACTGATCGCACCCTTCGCGTTTCTCGGTCCCGACTATGACGCGACCTTGCGCGACGTCTACACCAGCGGCGTCGCTGCGAGCCTGCTCGATGCACCCAATCCGTTCAATGCGATCTTTGGTTCGGGCCTGTTCGGCAATACGCGGCTGCGCGAGTTGGTAGCGAAATATATCGACGAGACCTTCGTCGCGGCTGTCGCAGCCGAACACGCGAAGGGGCGGATGCTGTTCGTCGTCACGACCAATCTGGACTCCCAGCGGACCGCCATCTGGGACATGGGACGGATCGCCTCGCTCCGTACGCCTGAAGCACTGAACCTGTTCCGGGATGTTGTCGCGGCATCGGCGAGCCTGCCCGTGGTGTTTCCGCCGATGCTGGTGACCGCGGAGGCGAACGGCAAGCGCTTCGAGGAGATGCATGTCGATGGCGGCGTCACCGCGCCTGTCCTGACATTGCCGGAGGCTTTCCTGCTGCGCGACGCCACATTCGCCAGCGCAGGGAAGCTGCAACTCTACGTCCTGATCAACAACAAGATCGAACGGGAATTTCAGGTCATTCCCAATTCCACCATCGAAATCGCTGCGCGGGCGTCATCGACTGTGACGAAGATTCAGACACGCTCCATCCTTTACAACACCTATGCCTTCGCCCGCCGCAACAAGTTCGGATTCAATCTGACCTATATCGAGGGCGATCGACCGCCATCGCCGATGTCCGGCTTCGATACCGCCTATATGCGCGCGCTGTTCCAGTACGGTTATGAGAGGGCGCGGGGCAATCGTCTGTGGTCGAAATCCCCGCCCTCCGACGATCAGGATTCCGTGGCGGCGTCACACACAGCAATCACGCGGCAAGTCGCAAGCGGCAACTGATGCGCGATGCGACGTTCAAACCCGGCACATGCGTGCTGAAACAGGAGTGACCTCATGAGACGTTCCATGCTTCGCAAGATCGTTTCGTCCCGCCGGATTGCGCTGGTGTCGATCCTGCTCGTCGCCGCCTCGGGGTCGGCGGCGGCGCAGTCGCTGCCGTTCACAGGCCTTACCGGATCCTGGGCAGGCGCAGGAGCGATCTCGCTGTCCGACGGATCGAAGGAACGGCTTCGCTGCAAGGCGACATACCAGGTCAGCAATGGCGAAAGGCGGCTTCTGCAGAGCTTGCGTTGTGCGAGCGACAGCTACCGCTTCGATCTCAACAGCGACGTGGTCAGCCAGGATGGGACCATCGCCGGATCATGGAGCGAAACCAGTCGCGGAATCAGCGGCAGCATCGCGGGCAGGGAGTCCGGCGGTCTCATCTCAGCCGTCATCGACGCGCCGGGCTTCTCGGCCAGCCTGTCGCTCTCGACGCGCGGCAATAAGCAGTCTTTCTCGATATCGTCCGAAGGCGACATCCGGAACGTCACCATCAACATGAGCAGAAACTGATCGGGATCGTTGCTCAGCGATCGCAGGTGCTTCGGGCAGGGTGCAAGTGCCGATGGCTCGCGGGACGTGCGCTCGATGATTGACGCGGCGTATCGCGCCGATGCGAAGGCGGTGGATGACGCTTCCGCCTTCGCTCGTTGAGCTATGGCGGACAATGCGCTCATCTGCGCCGGTCTCGCCTTGATTTGAATGGCCTTCCCGCAGCCAAATCTCTATGCTGTGGGCATGTCGCGATTCATGTGTCTATTGATTGCTCTCGTCCTGTCGCTCACTTCCGCCGTTGCGCTGGCGGCGCCGGCGAAAAAGAAGCAGCAGTGGAAGGGCTACGGTTTCCTGCCGGGCTATCACCAGCCGCTGAACAACAGCGTTCCGCTGTTCATGCAGAAGCGCGCGGACCTGCGCATGGCCAAACGCGACCGGCGCCATTGGTATATCGACCGCACGCCGGTCTATTACCGCTGGTCCGACGGCGAGAAGTATTATTTCGGCCGACCCGGCTTCTATCGCGGCCAATACAATGGCGGCAGCATGGGCCCATGCTGGACGCGAACCCCGATCGGACCGATCTGGAATTGCGGCTAGGCGAGGCTTGCTCGCACGCGCCGACAGCGTGCAAGCCGCGCGGTTGATGATTATCTCCACCTGGTGTTGGGATCGCGGATTAGCACAGTGTCAATCCAACTGATGCGGGCAGCGGGTGACGGCGATGGCCCTTCGACACGCTGATCTGCCCTGCGTCTGCCGCGCGCTCAAGACACCTGCCACGGCTTCCGAAAAAACCGCTATCCGGTCTAGGCTCGCACCAACCGAATCTCGAACTGGACGTGCGATATGACATTGGCGATGAGCTGGGACGAATGGGCCAAACACGACGCAGTGGCGCTGGCCGCGCGCGTGCGCAAGGGCGACCTGATGCCGGCCGATCTGGCGGCGCAGGCCGCCGCCGGCATCGCCAGGACCAATCCCGCGCTCGATGCCGTCGTCGAAGTGTTCGACGACGTCGTCGCCGATCCTGCCAAGGACGGTATGAATGCCGAGGGCGCGTTCGCTGGCGTTCCTTACCTGATGAAGGACCTCGGCCCGACCCTGAAGGGACGGCTGCAGGAATTCGGCTCCATGATCATGCAGGGGCATCGCCCCACGCAGGACAGCTTCCTGACCGGCAAGATCCGGGGCGCCGGGCTCAACATCATGGGCCGCAGCACCACGCCGGAATTCGGCGTCTGCAGTTCTGCCGAGAACAAGCTCTATGTCACCCGCAATCCCTGGGACACCGACTACACCACCTGTGGCTCCTCCGCCGGCTCTGCGGCAATGGTCGCGGCCGGCGTGCTGCCGATCTCCCATGCCACGGATGGCGGTGGTTCGATCCGCATTCCCGCGGGTGTGAACGGCCTGATCGGCCTGAAGGTCTCGCGGGGCGTCTATTCGCTGGCGCCCGCGCTGTCGGATCTCTCCGGGTTGGTCTCGATCCAGGGCTGCGTCAGCCGCAGCGTGCGCGACACCGCAACCTTCGTCGATAATTGCCGCGGCGGAGCGCCCGGCGAATTCATGCCGTTCTGGTCGTCGGCCGAACCCACTAGCGACCTGATCAAGCGCGATCCCGCCAAATTGCGCATCGCACTGTCGCATGAGTGGGGCGACTACAAATCGCCGCCGCATTTCGTTGGGGAGCTGGAGCGTGTCGGCAAAATGCTCGAAGGGCTCGGCCATCACGTGGAATGGGCGCTGCCGGAGGTGGATTTCCGCAAGGCGTTCGCCGCGCAGACGACCTGCTACATCAGCAATTTCGCGCAGGTGATCGCCGGTCATCTGGCGCGGCTCGGTTTGGATAAACCGGCCACCGATCTGCTGGAGCCGATCAACATCAAGATCTGGGAGAGCGGGCTGAACACGTCCTATACCGAGCGCAACGCGATGCAGGCCGTGTTCAACACCACGTCGCGCGCTTTCGGCGCGTTCTTCGAGCGTTACGACATCATCCTGACGCCGATCACCGCCAAGCCGACGCCGAAGGTCGGCACATCAGAATATCTCACCACCAGCACCAATCCGTCGGTGCATGACTGGTTCGCCAACCTGTGGAAGAATTTTGCCTATACGCCGCTCGCCAATCTGTGCGGCATCCCCGGCATCTCGCTGCCGCTGGCGGCGCAGGAGAACGGGCTGCCGCTCGGCATCCAGGCGCAAACGCGTCAGGCCAATGACGGCCTGCTGCTGCAACTGGCCGCGCAGATAGAGCGGGCGATCGAGGGCCAGTGGAATGGTGGCAGGGTGCCCGTTGAGCACGTCAGCCGGCAGTAGGTGGCACGGAAAATCTTCAACGGCGAGTAGGGCGCAAGTGCGAAGCGTATTGTGCCGCAAGTTGGCAAGGCGGTGGAGGACGCTGCGCCGATCCGCGTTGCGCTTGCTGCGTCAGTGCTGCAGGTCAGCCAGTTCCGTCACGTGTGGCTGCGGCCGCGCCAGCGCGATGTCCTTCGTCATGACGATCACGGACGCCTGCAAGCTTTGGGGATTCCCGTCGAAAATCCCATGGGGCTTCGGCTGAACGGCCATGACGCCAATCCAGACCGCAGCAGCTGCGGCGAAGGCGATGAAGGCGAGGGCGCTGGAATGGTCCGGCGAGGCGTCGGGGCGCTGCATGGGGGCCTCCTGTGACGGCACTCAATCGCGCCGATGCCGGTTCGTTCCATGCCACGCCAAAAAAATCCGGGACGATCAGATGAGCCGGGTGGCGATGAGGACGGAGATCACGAGCAGAACCGCGACGATGACCACGACGAAGGGGAGCATCGCGCGATAGGCGTCCCGCTCGTGGCCGGGGGTGCCGGCGAGATTGCAGACGATCGACATCCGCACCGGCGAGACCATGTTGAGCGACAGCGCGGCGGCATGCTGAAGCGCGACGACGGCGGCGACGTCGAGGCCGGCCTCGGTCGCAAGGCTGAGCTGCGACGGCATGAACAACCCGTTGGCCGCATTGCCGCTATTGGCCAGCGCGCCGAACACGGCCGAGATCATCGGCGTCACCGTCACCGACCAGACCCCGAACGTGTCGTACATGCCGCGGGCGAGGCCGCCGGCGATGCCCGAGCGCGACAGCAGTTCGGCCATCATCGAGAACACGACCACCGTGAGGACGGCGAGCCGTCCGGTCTTCCAGGCGGCTGCGATCTCCGCAGGGAAGGCTCGCTGATGGCCGTGCAGCAGGGCGGTCAGCACGGCCGCCGCGACCAGCCAGGTGCCGGCGTGAAACAACGGCGCCCAGACCGGCGCGCCGGCGAAGGGTTGCATGCTCCATGCGGTCTGTAGAACCTGGTTGAGCGGCGGCACGAGGCGTGTCAGCGCGAGCCAGCCGATCAGCAGTGTGAATGGCAGCATGCGCCGTGCCGCAGCGGCAATCGCCGCGCGGTCCGGCTTTTCGTCGATCAGATAACGCAGCACGATGGCCGGCCCGAACGCCGCCAGCATCGCGGGCTCCGGTCCGAGAAACGCCGTCGCAACGATGGCGAGGCCGAGACTGCCGAGCAGCCAGAGCGCTTCGCTGGCTCGCTCGCGCCAGTCGGCATGGATGCCGGCGCGCTCCGCCATGCGCCAGTAGATCGGCAGCCACAGAATGTTGAACACGAGATAGATGAGGCTGGTGCGCAGCGCGAGTGCCGTGGGATCGGTGCGCGCAAAGGCGGCGCCGACCACCGCGCCGCTGCCCATGGCACCCCACACGATCATGGTCTGGCTGATCAGCGAGAAGGCGAGGAGCTCGATCGGCTTCAGGCCGAGGCGACGGATCAGCACCATCGTCCCCATGATGCCGATGCCGAAGCCGGTGGCGGATTCCGCGAACGGCCCGATCAGATAGCAGGCGGTGAACAGCAGACGACGCCGCGCTCGCGCATCTGGCAGCGACGTCTCGACCGGCATCGCCGCGTCGCCGGGGCGGATCGCCATCTGCCAGAACAGCAATCCGCCGAGGATATAGGGTACGACGATCCAGCCGATCCATGCGCCGCGCAGCAGCGCCGTTCCGGCATCAGCGATCCCGAACAGATCAGGCGCAGTGGCCAGCGCGACCGCAAGCGCCGTGGCGAGGCCGATGAGCGAGGCGGGGAGCGTGCTGGCGAGCCCGCTGGCGATAGCGCCGATCACTGCCAGCGCGGGCAATGCCCAGATCAGGTAAAGCACGTTCCGCCCCCAAGTTTCTCGTTGGGGGCTGGATGCGCGGGAAAGGCAGGGACGTCAACCGCGCCGCGCGCATGGGGTGCGTGCGCGACGTCGATCCTCCCTGCGCCTGCTAACCGTCGAAGCCGACGAACACCGTGGCTTCCTCGACCGACTTGCGTTCGGATACCACCGCGTTCGCAGGAAAGCTGTCATCCGGCCATCCGAGTGCAATGCTCTTCATGATGACCTGATCGTCGGCAATGCCGGCATGCTCGCGCACCACCGGCGACTGCATGATGCCCTGGCTGTTGATCACGGCGCCGAGGCCGCGCGACCAGGCGGCATTGACCAGCGCGGTCGCCACGGCGCCGCAATCGAACGGTGTATCGTCGCTGCCGTCCAGCACGCGGTCATAGGTCACGATCACGCAGACCGGCGCGTCGAACTGACGGAAGCCGCGCAGCACCCAGTCCTGCCGCATCTCCTTGTCGTCGCGCGCGATCCCCATGGCCGAGAACAACTGCTTGGCGACGCCGACCTGCCGGTCGCGGTGGTGACCTGCGAAAGCCTGACCGGTGCGAAATTCGCGCGATTGCGGGATGCCTGCGATCATCCGCTCGGTATTGCCGGCGCGGATCTTATCGAGCGGCTCGCCGGTCACGACAGTGAAATTCCACGGCTGGGTGTTCATCGACGACGGCGCGCGCATCGCCAGATTGATGATTTCCTCGATCAGCTTTTTGGGGACCGGATCGGGTTTGTAGCCGCGGATGCTGCGGCGGCCGAGAATGACGTCATCGAACTTCATAGGCCTGGAAGCTCCCCGGGGCGTTTCTGAATTGGGCGGGATATTCGAGGTTTACTGGCCGGTGTGCAATCTCGACGATGTCGGCGCATGGCCGGATTTGCATGGGCCGATGTTAGGCGCCGGCAAGGTGCTCACGCCCACGAACCAGAATCGTCAATCATTGCGATTGATTTGTTACGGCCGTTTCAATACATGGGCGCCATGGTTTCTCCTTCTTGGCTTCTCCTGACTTACAAAGTGCCGCCTGAACCGGCCGGCAAGCGCATCGCTTTGTGGCGCCGGCTGAAGGGCATGGGCGCGATCTACCTGCAGAACGGCGTCTGCCTGCTGCCGAAGACGGACGACCACGTCCGCCGGCTGAAGATGCTGGAGAACGATGTTTTCGAGATGGGCGGCGAATCCGTCATCCTGCAGACCGTCGCCCTCGACCGGGTGCAGGAGGACAAGGTGGTCGCCCGCTTCAAGGCGGATCGTGATGAGCAGTACCGCGAATTCCTTGGTCGCTGCGCCGATTTCGAGGCCGAGATCGCCAAGGAGATCGCGATCAACAAATTCACCTATGCGGAGCTCGAAGAGGAAGACACCGACCTGAAGAAGCTTCAGGGCTGGCTGGACAAGATCAGGAAGCTCGACTTCTACGGCGCGGCGCTGGCCGAGGATGCCGCCGAGCGGCTACGGGCCTGCGAGGCTCTGCTCGACAGCTACGCGCAACGGGTTTTCGACGCCCATGACGAGAACCGGTGACATGGGCGGCAAGATGGACGGATCAGGCACGACCACCGGGATCAGCGATCGCCCCGCAACCCGGCGAGGCATTCCAGCCGGCGTTTGGGCCCTTGGCTTCGTCTCGATGCTCATGGACATCTCGTCGGAGATGATCCATGCGCTTTTGCCCCTCTACATGGTCACGGTGCTCGGAACCTCGGCTCTGACCGTCGGCATCATTGAGGGCATCGCCGAAGCGACAGCCTCGATCACCAAGGTCTTTTCCGGCGCGCTCAGCGACTGGCTCGGCAAACGCAAGTTCCTCGCTGCCTTGGGCTATGGCCTGGCGGCCCTGACCAAACCGATCTTTCCGCTGGCGTCCTCGATCGATTGGCTAGTCGCGGCGCGCTTCATCGACCGCGTCGGCAAGGGTATCCGCGGCGCGCCGCGCGACGCCCTCGTCGCCGACATCGCTCCGCCGCATCTGCGCGGCGCAAGCTTCGGCTTGCGTCAGTCGCTCGACACGATCGGCGCGTTCCTTGGTCCGCTTCTCGCCATCGGACTGATGTGGCTCACCGCGGATCATTTCCAGACGGTGTTCTGGATCGCCGTGATTCCGGCATTCTTGTCGGTCGGCCTGATCCTCGTCGCTGTGAAAGAACCGGAGCGGCCAAAGGACCTGCGCAGGGTTCGGATGCCGCTGCACCGGGACGAACTGCGCCGCCTGGATACGACCTACTGGTGGGTGGTGGCGATCGCCGCAATCTTTACGCTCGCCCGCTTCAGCGAAGCCTTCCTCATCCTGCGTGCACAGTCGGTCGGTATGCCATTGGTGCTGGTCCCGACGGTCCTGGTCATCATGAGCCTCGCCTATTCGCTCTCAGCCTATCCGGTCGGCATGCTGTCCGATCGCGTTAATCGCCTGACCCTGCTGGCTGTCGGTCTCGTGCTTCTTTTTCTGGCCGATATCGTGCTCGCCTTCACGACAGGCATCGTTGGGCTTGGGATAGGCGTCATGTTCTGGGGCCTGCATATGGGCTTCACCCAAGGGTTGCTGGCGACCTTGATCGCGGAGACCGCGCCGCCCGAACTGCGCGGAACCGCATTCGGCATGTTCAACCTGGTGACTGGTGTCGCCCTGCTCATCGCCAGCGTCGTTGCGGGCGCGTTGTGGGACATCACCGGGCCGCAAGGCACATTTCTCGCGGGCGCGGCGTTCGCCGCTCTCACGCTGATCGGGCTGGTGTCCGTTCGTAAACACTTCGGTGCAGTTCGATCAGCAATGTCGTGATCCGTTCTTGCTTTATCTACAGCTCGTGCGCGATGCAGGTTGCGGGACGGGCTGAGCGCCGCGAACTAATGAATAGCATGCTACAGGGAGGTGTGTTTCGCCCATACGAGGGTGGCGGATTACGCTTCGCTAATCCGCGCTGTGATTGCTAGTGTCGTTCTTCAATCCCATCATGCCGGACCGAGGGCGATGAACACACGCAGCGATCATCTTGAGAAGCCAATGACGTTCGATGGCGTGATGCTCACGCCGCAGAAGGAGGTGGTCCGTGCCTTCTACAAAGACATGTGGGACCATGCGGATGTGACTTTGATCCCGCAAATTTTCCACGAGGATTTCACCTTCAGGGGATCGCTCGGACCGGTGCTGGTCGGACATGGCCAGTTCGCCGACTACGTCCGCTGGGTTACCGGCGTGCTGCAGAATTACACGACGGACATTCTCCTGATGATCGAGGAGGGTAATCGCGTTGCCGGCAAGGTCTACTTCCATGGCGTTCAACGCGAAGCGATATTCGGCAATCCGCCGACAGGAAAGCTCGTCGGTTGGCTTGGAGCACCGATCTTTTCGTTCGACGGGCCGAAGGTGCGCGACCTCTGGGTACTCGGTGACATCTACGGCCTGCTCGGACAGATCAGGACGGACGGCATGCAGGGCAACGAATTTTCCACGTCTCGGTGAGACTGGGCGGGACCGCGCTCAACCCATCATGCGCTAATCCGTCCTCGGCGCTGAGTTCAAGTAAATGCGATGGAAGCCGTGTTGACACTCGGTTCAATGGTGCTTTAATCCGAAACACGGGGGTGGCGATCCCCCCGCGAGGCGACATGCCCAAGTATCGCGTCCTGAATTCACCAAGGGCGCAGCATGTCTTCTTACACCTCAATTTCTCCCGATAAACTGTCTCGTCTCGTTGGAACTGCCAGCGTGCTGACGCTCGTTGATGTGCGGACTGACGAGGATTTCGATGCGGATCCAACATTGCTTCCGGGGGCACGACGACGGCCGCACGCAGGTGTGAACGATTGGGCGCCGGAAGTCGCGGGACGTTCGGTCGTGATTATCCGCCGACATGGTGGAACACGAAGCGAAAGAATGGCCGTATGCTTGGCCTTCGTCACCATGCTCTCTGTTGCTGGAGCATCTAAGGTCGCGGCCAACGCCGATATTCAAGCTCATCTACGTTCGGCAACGACTTCTTCAGCCGCAGCAACATCCTCGAACGAGGAAACGCTATACGGCATAGTTGCCTTGGTCGACGAGCGTAACAACAAGGTGACGGTCCGTTTGCCATCCGACGAAACGATCGACCTGAAGGTTGTCGATGGCCTCCTGTTCGATGCTCTGCGCTACGGTGATGCCGTCCGCGTGACGGTCAGAATCGTCGGTGGTGCAAAGGAAATCGTCGACCTCATCAGAGAATGATCGCCGCGAGGCGTGAAATGCAGATGATCAGGGAGGAGATGGGAATGCGCAAGGCATTGTGGACAGCACTCGTCGCAACATCCGTGCTGACGATCGGAACCAACGCGCCGATCGACGAATGGGAGGCTCTGGCAAGCTCTTTCATCTGCTCGGCGCGGGCAGCGGACACCAGTCAGATGAAGGACACCGAGTGGACGAAAGTCGATGAAATCCTCGGCAGGAAGCCGACGGTCACTGACGACGTGCGACGCTACGGTTTCCCGCGATCGGACCTTTCGGTGACGCTTGACGGAATAGCCATCAAGTCTGCCTTGGCACTTGGCGGTTGGGTGGCCTTCAAACCAGCTCACGGCAGCACCATGATCATGGGCGACCTGGTTCTTCTCGAGTCCGAGATTAATCCGGTCATGACCAAGATGATCGCGAACGGAATCGACATAACCGCGGTCCATAATCATCTGCTCCGGGCCACACCGGCGACGTTCTACATGCATGTCGCCGGTCATGGCGATCCGATGAAGCTCGCCACAGCAGTCCGCGACGCGCTCGCGGAAAGCAAAACGCCGCTTACTGTTGCGGCTCAGACGTCGCCGGCACCGGCAGTCGATTTGGACACCGCCAAGCTCGATGAGATCATCGGCTCCAAGGGCCAATCGACAGGAGGAGTCTACCAGTTCAACGTTCCCCGCAAGGATCCCGTCAATGAGGGGGGCGTGGCGCTCACCCCACCGGGCCCCATGGGAGTTGCCATCGGTATCAACTTTCAGCCAACGGGCGGCGGGAAGGCGGCGATCACCGGTGACTTCGTCCTCACGGGAGAGGAGGTCAATCCGGTCGTCCGAGCGCTTAAGGCGCACGGCATCGACGTCACCGCACTCCACAGCCACATGCTGGACGAGAACCCGCGCTTGTACTTCATGCACTTCTGGGCCAACGCCGATACGATCGCGCTGGCGAAAGGTCTGCGGGCGGCTCTCGATAGGACGGCTAGCGGCAAAATGTAGATAACCGTCATATGCCTTGCGGCGCGGCATACGCCGTGTTGCGGCCATGCCTCATTGCCGCCGGGAGGAGCCGAGCCGGCGCCAGCTACAGATCACGGAGACTGCGATGAATCCACCCAAGGTCGCAATTGTGTGGCGCGGAGACGCGGAGACGCGACAGACTGCGACGTCGCAGAACAATCGCTTCCATCGCATCTTCGAAGAGCTCGAAGCGGTAGGTATCGAAGCGGTTCCGGCGGTCTACGATGAAGCTTTCGCTGACGATGTCTGGAGCCAATTGCTGGGAACGGATGGCGTCCTGGTGTGGGTAAACCCGCTTCAGGATGGAAAATCTCGGCGTTCTCTCAATAACCTGCTTGCAGACGTCGCCGCTGTTGGGCCGTGGGTCAGCGCGCACCCGGACGCGATCCAAGCCATGGGCACCAAGGAAATACTATTCCGCACGAAGCATCTTGGTTGGGGGACTGATACAAAGCTCTATGGGTCGCGTGCCCAATTGCGGGACGAGTTTCCGGGCGTGCTCGCTGCTAGGGGCGCGCGCGTTCTGAAGCAGGCGCGTGGCAACGACGGTCATGGCGTATGGAAGGTCGAACCAGTTTCATCAGGCGCGCAGCGCGTTCGTGTAATGGAGGCGGCTGTCGAGGGGGTGGTCGAAGAGATGTCGTTGGACGATTTCCTTACGCGCTGTGAAGGGTACATGGTGGGCGACGGGTTCATCGTCGATCAGCCGTTCCAGGAGCGGCTCGGTGAGGGAATGGTCAGGTGTTACATGGCCGCCGAAAAGGTCGCCGGGTTCGCACACCAATATCCGAAAGGTTTACTGCCGCCGGGCCACGTCCGGCCTCACGCTGAGAAGCGTATGTTGGCTCCCGATGAGCAGGCGTTCGCGTTGCTGCGCCGGGAAGTCGAAGACCTATGGGTACCGCAAATGATTGCCGCGTTAGAATTGGACCGCCGTATACTTCCCGTGATCTGGGATGCCGATTTCCTCTATGGTCCGAGGACAGGGGCGGGCGCGGACACCTTCGTCCTGTGCGAGATTAATGTGAGCTCGGTTTTCGCGATTCCGGATGACGCGCCGGCGGCCATCGCGCAAGTGGTGTCGAACCGATTCAGGGACCGGTCGTAGATCGTCGCAGGCAGTCACTATTTCGGGACCTTGCAAGTGCAGCAAGCGATCATGACGTCTGTGGCCAGACGTCGCGCTTGCCACATTTGCGATCTGGTTGCTCGTCGGTGTGTCATCACTCGCATTTCTTTCGTGGATGGTCATAGAACGGCCTGCGTTGAACGACCGGCCGGGGAAAGGCCGCAAAGAAGCCCAAATCGACCAGCGAACTGCAACGTTGTTATATTATTGTGGATCGACATGAATCGCCGATCCGTGCTACCTCGCTCGCAGAGTTTGAAAGAGACGCTCAAAGTGACGAATTTCGCCCGCATTCTTCGCCATGGCCTGCTGCGCATCTCGCGCAGGGCGTTGGTGATGGTCGTGCTGGCGACGTACGTCTTTGCCGGCGCCGTGCACGGTCTCTGCGAGTGCGATGTGACCAATCCGTCCGGAGCGACGATCGTCTCGCTCGCGGAGAAGGCGATCGGCCATTCCGACAAGGGAGTCGTCGCGGACAATCACTGCCACGGCTGCTTCTCCGTAACAGCACAGCCGCTTGTCTTCACGGCAGTGCCTGTCTCCATCGAGACCCGGACTGCGGTTTTCCATGATGTCGAACGTCGCAGCCTGCCGCGCGGAATCGATCCTCCCCCACCCAAATTCCTGACCTGACCATTATCGCCGGGCGCATCGCGCCCAGACTCCGTCATTCGTCAGGTTTCAATCATGTTCTCGAAGATCGCCACGCGTTTTGCGTGCGCGTCTGTGCTGTTCGTCAGTTCGTCGCTGACGGGGGAAGCTCATTCGCAAACCCTCACCATGGGGGCCGCGCTGCAACGCGCGCTCGCCGCCAGCCCGCGTCTGACAGCCGCCGAGCGTGACGTCGGGATCGCGCGCGGTCAGCGCATCCAGTCCGGCGCGCTGATCAATCCGGAGATTTCGTACGAACAGGACAATTCGTTCGGTTCGGGCGCCTACAGGGGAACCCGCTCGGCGGAGACCACGCTGCAGGTCAGCCAGATGTTCGAGCTTTGGGGCAAGCGCGACGCGCGCATCGCCGCCGGTCAAGCGGGCTTCGATGCCGCGGGTATCGGACGCCAGGCCGTCCGCCTCGAAGTGCTGTCAGAGACCGCGATCGCCTTCGTGAGCGTGCTCGGCCTGCAGCGGCGGATCCAGATCCTCGACGAACAGATCGAGGCGATCGACAAGATCTCGCCGCTGCTGCAGCGGCGCGTCGAGGCCGGCGCATCATCCATCGCAGAGACCGGGCGCGCCGAGGTTGCATCGGCACTGGTCAAGGCCGACCGTGAGCGCACCAGGTCGTCGCTCGCGAGCGCGCGCCGTGAACTGGCGATCCTGATGGGCGATGGCGCGCCGAAATTCGCGGCTGTCTCCGGACGGCTGGAGGTGACCGGCAAGCCGCCGACCTTCCAGTCGGTGGTCGCGGCGATTGATGCCAACCCGCAGCTCGTCCGCTGGAAGGCGATCTACGCGCAGCGCAACGCCGAACTGCTGCTCGCCCGGTTGAAGCCCTATCCGGACGTCACGGTATCCGCCGGATGGCGCCGCTTCAATGAGACCGGCGACAACGCGGTTCGGCTTTCGCTGTCGGTGCCGATCCCGGTGTTCGACCAGAACCAGGGCAACATCCTCTCCGCGCAGGAAAGCCTCGCCAAGACCGCCGCCGAACGCCAGGGCAACCGCAACACGCTGATCGTGGTGGCGGGCCGCGCCTACGACTCGCTGCAGGGCTCGCTGCGCGAACTCACCATCCTGCGCGAGACCGCGATCCCCAAGTCCAGGGACGCGGCCGACGCGATTTCCGAAGGCTACGGGCAGGGACGTTACTCGCTGCTCGAAGTGCTCGACGCACAGGCCAGCGTCGCGCAGGCGCGCCTGCGCGAGCAGGAAGCCCAGCAGAATTTCCACGTCGCCGTCGCCACTATCGAAGGGCTCGTCGGCAATCCGTTTGCACTGGCGCGGGGGAGCGCACGATGAACAAGCCAATCATGTTCCTGGTGGCCGCCGCCGCGATCTTCGCGCTCGGCGCCGGCGTCTACGCCACCGCACCGAGCAAGTCCGACACGCAGACCGCGGCCACCTCCAAGGCCGCCAGACAGGGTGACAAGGCCAAAGGTGAAAAGGCGAAGGGTGAGAAAGGCCACGACGAGAAAGGCCACGGTGAAGAGGGCGTCGTGGAAATGAGCGATGCGCGCGTCGCCTCGTCCAACATCGAGATTCTCGCCGCCAAAAGCGAAACGCTGCACGACTCTCTGGTGCTGAACGGCATTCTGCAGCCCAATCAGGAGACGCTGGTGCAGGTCACCCCGCGTTTCCCGGGCGTCGTGCGCGAGATCAAGAAGCGCATCGGCGACACCGTCGAGAAGGGTGAGCTCCTCGCAAAGATCGAGAGCAACCAGAGCCTGAGCGTCTATGAGATGCGGGCGCCGATCTCGGGCACGGTGATCGATCGCCAGATCTCGCTCGGCGAATATGCCTCCGAGCAGAAGCCGGCCTTCATCGTTGCCGACATCTCGACGGTGTGGGTGGATCTGTCCGTCTACCGTCGCAACCTGCCGCGCGTCCGGATCGGCGACAGGATCCTGATCGACGTCGGCGATGGCGGAAAGCCGATCGAGGCGAGCCTGTCCTACATCTCGCCGGTTGGCAGCAGCGACACGCAGAGCGCGCTTGCGCGCGCCGTCGTGCCGAATATCGATATGCGCCTGCGTACCGGCCTGTTCGTTTCGGCACGCCTGATCCTGTCAGCCAAGCCGGTCGCGATCGCCGTTCGGGCGTCGGCGATTCAGACGGTCGAGAACCGCAGCGTCGTGTTCGTCCGTAACGGCGACAAGTTCGAGGCGCGCGACGTCGAACTCGGCGCGCGCGACTCCGACAATGTCGAGATCCTGTTCGGACTGCTCGACGGCGACAAATACGCAGCGAAGAACAGCTTCATCGTGAAAGCGGAGCTCGGAAAGGGATCGGCGTCCCATGAACACTGAGCTCGCTCGGGCGCGGCGGGACCGCGTCCGCTCACGTCTCCAGCGGTCCCCGTCAGGGATCGTCATGCCGGGAATTAGGTCATGATCGACAGGCTTCTCGCATTCTCCGTGCACCAGCGCTGGCTGGTCATGATCGCCGTGCTGATGATGGGCGCCTTCGGCGTCTGGAACTTCACGCGCCTGCCGATCGACGCCGTCCCTGACATCACGAATGTCCAGGTTCAGATCAATACCAACGCGCCGGGCTTCTCGCCACTGGAGGTCGAGCAGCGCATCACGTTCCCGATCGAGACGGGGATGGCCGGCCTGCCGCACCTCGTGAACACGCGCTCGTTGTCGCGCTACGGACTCAGCCAGGTCACGGTCGTGTTCAAGGACGGCACGGACATTTATTTCGCGCGTCAGCTCGTCAACGAACGCGTCCAGCGGGTGAAGGACTCGCTGCCGACCGGCATCGAGACGGCGATGGGACCGGTCTCCACCGGCCTCGGCGAGATCTACATGTACACGGTCGAGGCGAAGGAGGGGGCAACGAACGCCGAAGGCAAGCCCTATACGCCGAGCGACCTGCGGACCGTGCAGGACTGGATCATCAAGCCCCAGCTTCGCAACGTGCAGGGGGTCAACGAGGTCAACACCATCGGCGGCTTCGAGAAGCAGTTTCACGTGCTTCCGGATCCGGCCAGACTGATGGCCTATCGTCTCAGCTTCCGCGATGTCATGACATCGCTCGCCAACAACAACGCGAATGTCGGCGCCGGCTACATCGAGAAGAACGGCGAACAGTATCTGGTGCGCACGCCAGGACAGGTCGCCGATGTCGAGGAAATCAGGCAGATCGTCATCGGCTCCCGGAACGGCGTCCCGGTCCGCATCCTCGACATCGCGGAGGTCAAGGAAGGCACCGACCTGCGAACCGGTGCGGCGACCGTCGACGGCAAGGAAGTCGTGCTTGGCACGGCGATGCTGCTGATCGGCGAGAACGGCCGGACCGTCGCGCAGCGTGTCGGAAAGAAGCTGGAGCAGATCCAGAAGTCGCTGCCGGAGGGCATCTCTCTGCGCGCGATCTACGACCGGACCCATCTGATCGACGCGACCATCGCGACCGTCGAGAAGAACCTGGTCGAGGGCGCGCTGCTCGTCATCGTGATCCTGTTCCTCATCCTCGGGAACTTCAAGGCGGCCTTCGCCACCGCGCTCGTCATTCCGCTGTCCATGCTGTTCACCATCACGGGCATGTTCGAGAACAAGGTCAGCGCCAACCTGATGAGTCTCGGCGCCATCGATTTCGGCATCATCATCGATGGCGCCGTCATCATCGTGGAGAACTGCCTGCGTCTGCTCGCCCATGAACAGGCAAAGCGAGGCCGCCTGCTCAGCCGCGAGGAACGCTTCGAGACGATCATCGAAGCGTCGCGCGAGGTCATCAAGCCCAGCCTGTTCGGCACGCTGATCATCGCTGTGGTTTATCTGCCGGTGCTCACGCTGACTGGTGTCGAAGGCAAGATGTTCACGCCGATGGCGCTGACCGTGCTGATGGCGTTGCTGGGCGCCAGCATCCTGTCGATGACCTTCGTTCCGGCCGCTGTCGCGCTGTTCGTGACCGGCAAGGTCTCCGAGAAGGAGAACTGGTTCATGCGCGCCGCGCGCCGGACCTACGTGCCGTTGCTCGATATCGCGATCCGCCTGCGCGTCGTCGTGGCGGCCGCGGCCGTGGCGCTCGTTGTCGTGAGCGGATACGCCGCGACGCGGATGGGCGGCGAGTTCATCCCGAGCCTCGACGAGGGCGATGTCGCGATCCAGGCGATGCGGATCCCCGGAACCAGCCTCACGCAATCGCTCGAGATGCAGATGGCGCTGGAGAGGCGGCTATTGAAGATTCCGGAGGTAAAGGAATCCTTCGCCCGCACCGGTACCGCGGAGGTGGCAACAGATTCGATGCCGCCGTCGATCTCGGACGGCTATGTCATGCTCAAGCCGCGTGACCAGTGGCCCGATCCGAAGAAGCCGAAACTCGATGTGATGAAGGAGATCGAGGCCGCATCCGAGGAAGTCGCAGGCAGCCTTTACGAACTCTCGCAGCCGATCCAGCTTCGCTTCAATGAGCTGATCTCGGGTGTGCGCAGCGACGTTGGCGTCAAGATCTTCGGCGACGACCTTGGCGTGCTCGCAGGGATCGCGGGGCAGGTGCAGTCGGCATTGCAGAACATCCAGGGCGCCGCGGACGTCAAGACCGAGCAGGTCGCAGGGCTTCCGGTGCTGACGGTCAAGCTGGACCGCAAGGCGCTGGCGCGCTTCGGCATCAGCGTGTCGGACGTGCAGAACCTGGTCGAGATCGCGGTGGGCGGCAAGACCGCCGGTCTGGTGTTCGAGGGCGACCGCCGCTTCGACCTCGTCGTGCGCCTGCCGGACGAACTCCGGACGGATATCGAGGCGATCAAGGCACTGCCGATCCCGCTGCCGCCGCTGGAGGGCCACCCGAGCCAGAACAAGGCGATGCCGGCGGTGTTCGGCACCTCGCCGCTGGCCCAGATGCGTTACGCGCCGCTGTCGGAACTGGCGGAGATCTCGGTCTCGCCGGGCCCGAACCAGATCAGCCGCGAGGACGGCAAGCGCCGTATCGTCGTCTCCGCCAATGTGCGCGGACGCGATCTCGGCTCCTTCGTCGGCGAGGCGCAGCAGCAGATCGCGCAGAAGGTCAAATTGCCGGCAGGCTACTGGATCGGCTGGGGCGGCCAGTTCGAGCAGCTCGTCTCGGCGACGCAGCGTCTGACCATCGTGGTTCCGATCGCGCTGCTGCTGATCTTCCTGCTGCTGTTCATCAGCCTCGGATCCGTGGCCGACGCACTGCTCGTCTTCAGCGGCGTGCCGCTGGCGCTCACGGGCGGCATCTTCGCGCTGCTGTTGCGTGACATTCCGCTGTCGATCAGCGCGGGCATCGGATTCGTCGCGCTCTCGGGCGTTGCGGTGCTCAACGGTCTCGTCATCATCACCTTCATCGCGCGGCTTCGCCTCGACGGAAAAAAGGTGGTGGAGGCTGTACGCGAAGGCGCGCTGACCCGCCTCCGGCCTGTGCTGATGACGGCGCTGGTGGCCTCGCTCGGCTTCGTTCCGATGGCGATCGCGACGGGGGCGGGAGCCGAGGTGCAGCGCCCGCTCGCGACGGTCGTCATCGGCGGCATCGTCTCGTCGACCATCCTCACGCTGCTCGTTCTTCCGGCGCTCTACATCCTGTTCCGCCGGGACCCGTCGCCTGCCGATGTGGAGGCGACGCCTGTTCACGCTACCCAGGGAAACCATTGATGAAGACAATCCTGCTCGTCCTATCCGCGCTGTTGCTGGCGGCTCCGGCGATGGCGCAGCATGCCCATCAGAAGGGCCGAATGGCGGACCCATGGAGGATGTCGCGGGCGTGCATGTCGAGATGATCGCTGCGGGGAAGGTGCTGACCTTCAACATCCTCGACGAGGCCAACAAGCCGCTCCCGGCCAGCGGCTATTCCGGCGCCGTGCTGCTGACATCCGGAAGCGACCGCGAGACGCTGCCGCTCGTCACCTCCGGGACTGTATTGAAGGCGGAAGCGAAAAGCGACATCGCCAAGGGCGCGTCGGTGAGCGTCACGCTGAAAACACCCGCGGGCAAGTCCGGCCAGACCAGATTCAAGAACTGAGGGATCAATCCCGGATGACGCAAGAGCTTCATCCCGGCTGCGCTTGCTCGACCCAAACTACGCGCTATTTATCGCTATCGGATGCCATCAGCAGGAACTTGCGCTTCAGCGCGTTGACCCTGGAGACATAACCCGCAACGGAATGGTCGCCGCATCGCTCATTGGCCGTCATCTGGAAGCGACGGCGTGCATAAGCGGTGGCGGGTCCTCCACCGCACAGATGGATGAAGGCGGCGAGATCCTGCACCTGTTGCGGGGTCGGCGCCACGCCGCCGGCGCGCGCGAGGACCGCGGCGACATTGCGGTCCAGATAGATCGATGCGAGCTCGGTGGCATGGCTCGGGATGGCACGAATATAGGGGCCGAAGCCGCAGCCCGTATCCTGAACCGCGTTGGCCCGGATGCAGAAGCGCGAAACTTCGGCATAGGCCGGATCGGTCATTTGAAAGAGACCGACGGCGCTGGATGCGGGCCGATAGATCGCGAACGGATTGAAGCTGAACCGCCAGCGCCAATAGGTGCGATCCAAGGGATTGCCGGAACTCTCGACCTGCGCCAGCGCAGCGAGCAATTCGGGCGTGATCGACCGCGTCGAAAAGGCGCGAAACAGCGGCCCGTAATGCCGCCACGTCTCGGCCGGCTCCTTGTCCAGCCTGTGGCCGACAAAGAAGAACAACTCGGTCGGCTTGTGGATCACGTGATAGATGAGGTTGGACAGCACGAGGGTGACAAGCACGATTGCGACGGCGCCAGTGATTTGAATGGCGCGCGGCAGTTTCGCGAGCTTCCGTTGCGCCGAGCGCAGGCTGCGCCGCCAGCGGCGACGGCGTTTGGCGCTGAAGATGAATGGGCCCTTCGTCATGGCTGATGGCAGCGCGCTAATCCGCCTGCGGCTGGCTGATGCCGAGCTTCTTGACGCGGGTGCGGACTGATAGCGGTGACCGCTTCAACCGGATCGCGATCTCGTTGACGCTGCGACCGACCGACAATTGCCGCCGCAATTCTTCGTCCTGCTGTGAGGTCCAGACAGCGTCGGATTTCTGGCTTAGTTTCATGAGAACTTATAATAGTCTGTAGCCCGGATGAAGCCAACGGGTCGCGCGTAGCGCGCCCGATGATAAACTCCGCGTAATCCGGGCTACGCTTGCTTTCGCGATACGCAGTCGCCCGGCTTCACAGCGCCGGACGGCGAGCGGCCGGGTTTCGTGATGCGCGGGTTACGGTGGTTTCACCGGCGGCAAACATCTCGACGCTGGTGCATCCGATTACTGGTTCTGGATGGAGACGCTCATTCCGCTCAGGTCGAAATCGAACTGGAGGCCCAGTTGCTCGCCTTCCAGCGTCAGGACGACGCCCTTGGCGTTGCGCATCTGGATGGCGCGCCTGCCTGCACCGACCGCCAAACCTGCGCCGAGCGCCGTATAAATGCCTTCGATGTCCGAAGCCTGATGCATATTTTGCGCCGCGCCGACCAGATCGGTCGAGGAGCCCCCAAATGTCAGGCCCGCGCTCACGCCGCCGATGCGAAACGGATACATCTCACCACGGAAGCTGAGGATTCCGCTCCCTGCCTGCGCTCCGATGAACCATCCGGCCTTGAAGAACTTGAAGCGGACTTTGCCGGTTTCAGCGTGAGCGGGCAGCGACAGTGCGGCGGACAGCAGGGTTGCGATGGTGAGACGCGTGAGGCAGCGAGCCATTTGAAAGCGCATATTGATATTCCGGTCATCGGGCTGCCGCGTGGCGGCACTGCGGCAACTAGATAGAGCATCGCAGGACTCGTCAATGACGGAGGTCGACGCGCGGTCGCCTCCCAAGGGGCGCAACGTCCGACGTCAACGCGTGGGGCGCAAGTGCGACCTGTCCGCCGTAGCTCGCAGAGCGAAGGCGGAAGCGTATTCCGCCGATACGACGATGGCGGATTACGCTGCGTTAACCCGCCCTAAGCTTGCTTGTTGTTTATTGCAGGCTTGGAGAATGCGGATTGCGTTCCCAAAGCCAACTGCCGCTCTTAACGCCACTTGTGTCGGACAAGCCGATCCAAGCACCCTCGAAACGTTGTGAGTCGCCGGATCGTCGAAGCTGCAGCGCGCCATGATAGCCGCTTGGGTCGTTCGCATTGAACCAGCGCCCGGTTATGAAACGTCCGTTGTCGATTAAGCCGACAATTTGAGCGTCAACATTTTGGCCGTTCTTTGCTTCATAGGTGAATTCGCATGCGACCAAATTGAGAAATTTGTAAATTTTGATGTTGCTGGAATAGGGTCTTTCTTTGCCGTTCTCATCGACATACCAAGTCTGCTTCCAGTCAACAGAGAGAGCACTATCTTGCAAGAAACTGGGTAATCGTTGGCTGAGCCATTTTCTCGATCGAAAACCCGTGATCCTGTCTGCAATTGGACCAATTAGGATAGTTGCTATCATTGAGCCACAGATACCCAGAGCGAAGCCGGAAATTAGAAGTACCAAGTCTTTCATTTGAAAAATGACCTTTGCGCGTAATGAGGCTGCAAGCTATAGCAATGCCGACTGTTGGTCTTACTAGTTGGCGCAATAGCGAAGCGTACTGCGCCAACGGCAGAGAACGAGACGGCGGATTGCGTTTGGCTGGTTCACCCTACGCTTGCTCACTCTTCTTTTGTAATAGTTTTGATATCGCGCACGTTGCCCAGTAGTTCGATAGACTTGGAAAAAATGCCAGTAATATGGTTTTCCAGCGCAACTCTTGCTTGCTCGGACGCTGCTCTTGCTTGTTGGTGAGCGACCCACGTGCGCCATACTAAGAACGGGGCTCCAAATAACCCAATTCCGGTTAGTACAAAGTTGCGAGCAAACTCCTGATATTCGGGGGCTGGCAGCCAAACTGCGTCCCACGCCAGTCGAAACAGAATAAACAGTGTGAGTGGAGTTAGCAGAGTGAGTGAAAGAAGAAGACCGCTGGCGGCGATCGTTGACCAAGCTCGTAATGATTCGGGTGTCTGCGCCAAAACTGAAGCTCTGACAAAGAATAGGTCGCCAATATCTAGCTTTGTTTTCGCCTCTCCAGACATTGCCGCTCCTGTGCGGTTCGCTAGAATAGCGCTTTGCCGCTTGTGTTTGTTTCTGTAGGTGGGGCGCTTGGTATTCGATTTGTGGGTGATCGAGGCGGTCAATGTTGCGAGAGGTTGTGTTTCAAACTCCAAAAAAGGCCGCTCAAAGAGCGGCCTTTTTACGTTGTGTTCTAATATCAGCTGCACCCCGTCGTGCTTCCGCACGTATCGCACTTCATGCACGTCCCATTCCGCACCAGCGTGAAGTTCGAGCACTCGCCGCACATGTCGCCTTCGTAGCCCTTGGCCTTGGCTTCGGCGCGGCGTTCGGCCTTGCTGGGCGCGGCGGCTGCGGCGCTTCCCGCTTTGCTCCAGGCTTGCGCCTCGAGCTTTTCGGTCGGCGAGAGCTGATGCTCGGGCTCGGCGGTCTTGAGGGCCACTGCGGCATCTCCGCTGCCGTGGCGGGCGGTGGCGCCAGCCGCCGCCATGGACGTTACGTTGCCGGTAGCGCGGGCGTCGGCGTCGGCAGGAGCCGGCGCGCGCATGACGACGAGGTTGTCGCTGCGCGAGCGGGTCAGGCCCTTCGAGACATACTTGTTGGCGCCGGCCGGAGCCTTGCCTTCGTCCTCGCCCTTGCCGAGCGCGTCGAAACCCGCTTCCGAGACATCGACATGGCCGAGATCGAAGCGCGACATGTAGGAGACCGCGAGTTCGCGGAACACGTAGTCGAGGATCGAGGTCGCGAACTTGATGCTGTCGTTGCCCTGCACCGGACCCGCGGGCTCGAAGCGGGTGAAGGTGAAGGCGTCGACATATTCTTCCAGCGGCACGCCATACTGGAGACCCAGCGAGACGGCGATGGCGAAGTTGTTGATGAAGGAGCGGAGCGCCGCGCCTTCCTTGTGCATGTCGATGAAGATCTCGCCGAGGCGGCCGTCGTCATATTCGCCGGTGCGCAGATAGACCTTGTGACCGCCGACGACGGCCTTCTGGGTGTAGCCCTTGCGGCGATCGGGCATCTTCTCGCGGTCGCGCATCACCACGATGCGCTCGACCAGACGCTCGACCACCTTCTCGGAGATCGCGGCGGTGCGGGCCGCCATCGGCTTCTCCATCAGGTTCTCCAGCGCATCGTCATCCTCGTCATCATCGCTGATGAGCTGCGAGTTCAGGGGCTGCGAGAGCTTGGAGCCATCGCGATACAGCGCGTTGGCCTTCAGTGCCAGCTTCCACGACAGCAGGTAAGCGGACTTGCAGTCCTCCACCGTGGCGTCGTTCGGCATGTTGATGGTCTTGGAGATCGCACCCGAGATGAAGGGCTGCGACGCCGCCATCATGTGGATGTGGCTTTCCACCGAGAGATAACGCTTGCCGACCTTGCCGCAGGGATTGGCGCAGTCGAACACGTTGTAGTGCTCGGCCTTCAGATGCGGAGCACCTTCCACCGTCATCGCGCCGCAGATGTGCACGTTGGCGGCTTCGATCTCGCGCTTGGTGAAGCCGATGGCAGCCAAGAGGTCGAAGCCCGGCGCCGCAATGGCTTCAGCTTCGATCTTCAGGGTGTCGCGCAGGAAGTCCTCGCCAAAAGTCCACTTGTTGAAGGCGAACTTGATGTCGAAGGCGGTCGGCAATGCGGCCTCGACCTGCTTCAGCGATTCGTCGGTGAAGCCCTTGGCTTTCAGGGTCGAAACGTTGATGCCGGGCGAATTGCTCAGCGAGCCGTGGCCGACGGCATAGGCTTCGATCTCGGCAATGCTGGCCTCGCTGTAGCCGAGCTTGCGCAAGGCGGCGGGGACGGCGCGGTTGATGATCTTCCAGTAGCCGCCACCGGCGAGCTTCTTGAATTTCACCAGCGCGAAGTCAGGCTCGATGCCGGTGGTGTCGCAATCCATGACGAGACCGATGGTGCCGGTCGGCGCCACGACGGTGGTCTGGGCGTTGCGGTAGCCGTGGAGTTCGCCGAGTTCGAGGGCGAGATCCCACGCCACCTTGGCGCGGGTGACGATGTCGGCCTGCGGGCAGGAGGCATGGTCCAGCGCCACGGGTGCCACGGCGAGGCCTTCATAGCCGCGGGTTTCGCCATGCGCCGCACGGCGGTGGTTGCGGATGACGCGAAGCATATGCGCGCTGTTCTTCTTGTAGCCGGGGAACGGGCCGAGCTCCTTGGCCATCTCGGCCGAGGTGGCGTAGCTGACGCCGGTCATGACAGCGGTGAGGGCGCCGCACAGCGCGCGGCCTTCCTTGGAGTCATAGGACAGACCCATGGTCATCAAGAGACCGCCGATATTGGCATAGCCCAGACCGAGCGTGCGGAACTCGTAGGAGAGTTCGGCGATCGGCTTCGACGGGAACTGCGCCATCATCACCGAGATTTCGAGCACCATGGTCCACAGACGGCAGAGATGCTCGTAGGCGTGGATGTCGAACGTGCTGGTGGTGGTCTCGTAGAAGGTCAGCAGGTTGGCCGAGGCGAGGTTACACGCGGTGTCATCCAGGAACATGTATTCCGAGCACGGATTCGACGCGCGGATATCGCCGGAGGATTTGCAGGTGTGCCAGTCGTTCATGGTGGTGTTGAAGTGCAGGCCGGGATCGGCTGACGCCCAGGCGGCGTAGCCAATTTTCTCCCAGAGGTCGCGTGCCCGAATGGTCTTCATGACCTTGCCGTCCTTGCGGGCGATCAGGTCCCAGTTGCCATCGGTCTCGACGGCGCGCAGGAAATCGTCCTTCAGCGAGACGGAGTTGTTGGAGTTCTGGCCGGCAACGGTGAGGTAGGCCTCGCTATCCCAATCGGTATCGTAGATCGGGAAGTCGATGTCCTTGTAGCCCTGCTTGGCATACTGGATGACGCGCTTGATGACGTTGTCATTGACCAGCGAGCGGCGCGCGAGCTTGATCTCGCGGCGCAGCGCCGGGTTCTTCTCGGGATCGAAGCAGTCGTCGCCCGAGCCTTCGCAATTGACGCAAGCCTTCAGGATGGCCTTGAGGTGCTTCTGGTTCATCTTCGACCCGGTGACAAGGGCCGCGACCTTCTGCTCTTCCTTCACCTTCCAGTCGATATAGGTCTCGATATCCGGATGGTCGGCATCGACCACGACCATCTTGGCCGCGCGGCGCGTGGTGCCGCCCGACTTGATGGCGCCTGCGGCGCGGTCGCCGATCTTGAGGAACGACATCAGGCCGCTTGAGCGTCCGCCGCCCGACAGCTTCTCGCCTTCGCCACGCAATTTCGAGAAATTCGAGCCAGTGCCCGAGCCATATTTGAACAGACGGGCTTCACGCACCCACAGGTCCATGATGCCGCCTTCATTGACCAGATCGTCCTCGACGCCCTGGATGAAGCAGGCATGCGGCTGCGGATGTTCGTAAGCCGACTTCGACTTGGTTAGCTTGCCGGTCTTCCAGTCCACATAGTAGTGGCCCTGGCCGGGACCATCGACGCCGTAGGCCCAATGAAGGCCGGTGTTGAACCACTGCGGCGAATTCGGCGCGACCATCTGCTTGGCGAGCATGAAGCGCAGCTCGTCATGGAACGCGTGGGCGTCGGCTTCACTGGTGAAGTAGCCACCCTTCCAGCCCCAATAGGTCCAGCAGCCGGCGAGGCGGTCGAACACCTGCTTGGACGAGAGCTCGCTGACGAAGCGCTCTTTCTCGGGCAAAGCGGCGAGGGCCTCGGTGTCGGGCACCGAGCGCCACAGCCACGACGGCACGGTCTCTTCCTCGACCTTCTTCAATTTCGCGGCGACGCCCGCTTTACGGAAATACTTCTGGGCCAGCACGTCGGAGGCGACCTGCGACCATGAGTCGGGCACTTCAACGCCTTCAAGCTTGAACACCACGGAGCCATCCGGATTACGGATCTCGGACGTGGTGTGGCGGAAGTCGATCCCGGCATAGGGCGACTGTCCTTCGGTGGTGTAGCGGCGTTGAATCTGCATCGTGGTCGTGCCCCGTCTTAAGCCCGACACCCCATCTGGCGGCATCGGCGATTTCTGTTAGCGACGTCCGGGTTGCCCCAAATTCGCCGCAGCTTGGCCGGGTGAACCGGTCCTGTTTGTCTCTGTGGAGCATGTGCTGGCCGTCATCTCGGCCACCCGGGACTGCCGGGGTCATGCTTCCCGGATCTGGCTTTCCTTGCAACTGCAGGTCGACCCGATCCTAACGCCTCACCACGCTGTTTGAGCCGGTTTCCGGCCCGTTTTTTAGTGCTCCAAACGCCGACTTTCCGGCCCGGATTCCAGGACGCAAATCCCCGATCCCGTAGCCTCGACTGGAGGACGGAGCGGTCAATCTGGAACCCGTTTGGGAGCGTCCGGCGGGACAAAAAACGACCCGCGCCGAACAGTTCGAAAACTAGGCCAAACCGATCTCGCCCGTCAAGGAGTAGTCGGGGTTCCTGAATCAAATACTAAATATGGTGGAAAGGGTGGATAACCAAGGGGGCAGAGCGCGCCTCGATTGAAGTCAAGTATCAGTGAGTCCTCATGGATTCGGAAGTCAAAAATATTTCTAAAACTGTCCGGAATCCGAGCTGCGCCCGCTGTTCACAGCCCAACTTTATTTTGTCATCCAGGGATTGCGTTTGGTGGACTCAGGCCGAGCAGATGATCGCCGGGCAGGTTCCCGCCACCGGCAGTGGTCAGACCCTCCAACTGCGCGCATGGTCCCGCCGATTCCTCAGCCGGTTCCCTCCATGACAATGCCCAGTCCCCCCGTTTCGCGCGCGCGAATCGCTCCCTTCGGTCTCGTGTTGCTCGCCATCGCGTCGATCGCCTGGGGTCTGAACTGGCCGGTGTCGAAAGCGCTGCTGTCGGAATGGCCACCGCTGTCGGCGCGCGGCAGCACCGGCATCGTCGGGGCATTGCTGCTGGCCGGGATCGCCGTCTGGCGCGGCGAGAGTCTTCGCGTGCCGCATCATCAATGGTTGCATCTGGTCGTGCTGGCGGGCCTGAACGTGTTCGGCTGGATGGCTTTCGTCGGCTTGTCACTGCTGTGGCTGCCGGCCGGCGAGGCCGCGGTGATTGCGTTCACCATGCCGGTCTGGGCTGCCGGACTGGCCTGGCTGATCCTCGGCGAGCGCCTGTCGATGCAGCGGATCGTGGCCATGCTGATGGCCTTTGCCGGCATCGCCGCGTTGATGGGGGGCGGTGGTCTGGCCGCGAGCGCGGAGAAGCTCCCGGGAATCGCTCTGGCGCTGCTGGGCGGGTTCGGCTTTGCGCTCGGCACGGTGCTGGCCAAGAAGTTCGGGCTCACGCTGCCACTGGTGACGTCATCCGCCTGGCAGATCGGGATCGGTTGTGTGCCGGTGCTGTTGCTGGGTCTGATCTTCGAAAGCCCGCATTTTGCAGCACTGACGCCGCTGGGCTGGGGGCTGCTCGCCTATGTCGTGCTGGTGGGGTTCTGCATCGCTTATGTTTGCTGGTTCGCGGCGCTCAAGCAGTTGCCGGCCTCGGTGGCCGCAATCGGGACCATGGCGGTGCCCGTGATCGGCGTGGTCAGCTCGGCCATCGCCCTGCGGGAACCGCTCGGCGCCATGCAGATCGCGGCCCTGGTATTTACGCTGGCGGGCGTTGCGCTGGCGACAAGGGGCTAGGCGCGGGCGCGTCGCCACCGGGCCACATCCGCTGCAGTTCGGGATGGCCGTCCCAGAACTGATGCTTCAGCGCGGCGGCGATATGCAGGGTCACGAGTGCATAGAGCGCATAGGACAGCCACACGTGAATGCCGCCGAAGATGTCGTGCAGGCGTTCCTTGAAGGCCGGCTCGATCGACATGATCCAGCCAATGCGTGGCCACTGGAACAGGCCGAACAGGTACATTGGAATCTCGCCGGCGGCCTTCCAGGCGGAATCGTGCATCCAGCCGGACAGCGGCAATCCGATCATCAGCACATAGAGCGCGAGATGCGCGCCATGTGCGGCAGTCCTCTCGGCGGGCGGATAGGTCTCGGGCAGATCGGGTGGCCTGTTCGCCGCGCGCCACAGCAGGCGCATCAGCACGAGGCCGAGCACGGTGATGCCGAACGACTTGTGCGCATCGATGACGAACCGGATGTTATCCTCGGGAATGAGGTTCACGCTCCAGATCAGCGCGACGTTGAGTGCAATCAGAACGGCAATCAGCCAATGCAGGATCATGGCGATGCGGCTGTAACGTTGAATCGGCATTTTCTGTGCGTGCATGGAATAAGTTTAAACAGGATTTGTCTTTTGAGGCATGACGACTTTGTGTGTTCGTCGTGACCGCAATCACGCGCTATTTGATCGCGGCTCCGCAACTCGATCACGATTCACGCGTAGCTCTCGCAAGACCCGTTTGCTCGAACGCGCGATTGAATTGACGGCATGACAATATCCCTTCAAGCGGCCTTCGCCGCCGCATCGCCGCGTATCACACCGCGCCGGATGCCGTTCATCAGCCTGATGATCTATCTCGCCGTGCTCGCGCTATGGGCGCTGCTGTTCGGCCGCGCGTTCTTCCTCACCAGCATCTGGGCGTGGTCGGCGGGCATGGTCTATATCGCCTATGACACGGTGCTGATGCTCTATGTGGTGTGGCAGACGCTGCCGTTGGCAGTGTCCGCGCGTGGTCCATCTGCAGCGGTTGCCGCGGAATCGCGTCCATCGGTGGGGATTCTGATAGCCGCGCATAACGAGGCGCTGAATCTGCCGGAGGCGCTGGCGGCCATCGCACGCCAGTCCGATGCGCCGGATCTGATACTGATCGCGGATGACGGCTCGCGCGATGCAACTGATACGCTCCTCCGCGACCGTTACGGTCTCGCCATTCCTGCCGTCGGCCAGAGCAGCATCGGTCAGTTCGGCAGCTCGAGATTGCAATGGCTGCGCCTGCCGCATCAGGGCAAGGCGCGAGCGCTGAACACGGCGATCCTCAAGGCCGATACCGACATCGTCATCACGCTGGATGCCGATACGTTTCTGGCTGACGATGCCATCGCCGAAATGCGCGCGGCCTTTGCTGCGGATCCCGCACTGGTCGCGGCCGGCGGCATCCTCGTGCCGGTCTGTGACGACAGCGCCAGCGGCCGCGTCATGCAGTGGTTCCAGACCTACGAATATATCCGCAACATTATCTCACGCTTCGCCTGGATGCGCGGCAACAGCCTGCTGCTGATCTCCGGCGCCTTTGCCGGCTTCCGCAGGGAGGCGCTGGTGGCCGTCGGTGGCTTCGATGCGGAGTGTCTTGTCGAGGATTATGAGCTGACCCACCGCATGCATCGCCATGCCGTCGATCACGGATTGGATTGGCAGTTGCGAATGGTTGGCACGTCGCTGGCGCACACTGAAGCGCCGTCTCACATCATGACGTTCCTGCGGCAGCGCCGGCGCTGGTTCGCGGGCTTCCTGCAGACGCAGTACTGGAATCGCGATATGACCGGCAATCGCCGCTATGGCCGGCTCGGCCTGCGCATGCTGCCGATCAAGGCGCTGGATACGCTGCAGCCGATCTACGGCCTCACGGCCTTCGCATTGCTGCTGGCTTTGCTCGTCACCGGCAAGATCGCCATCGCCGTGCCAGTGTTCGGCCTGATCACCGCGAAGATCGTCGCGGATTTCCTGGTCTATCTCTGGACCGTGCATCTCTATCAGCGCCTGACAGGCGGCCGCACGCGCACGAGTTTCGCCGCAGCGGTGTTCGCCGCGATCCTCGAACCGTTCAGTTTTCAGCTGCTGCGTCACGCCGGTGCGGCGTGGGGCTGGATCGCGTTCCTGCGTGGCAATAACGAATGGGGGTTTGCGCCTGTTACATTGCCCCCACGTCAGGCGCCCAACGCGGGCGAGTAGTCGCTAGGCCGGTTTCGCCGCCAACGGCACTTTCACAGTGAAATGCGAACCGTGGGTGAGGTCAGACTTCACCTCGATCACATGGCCGAGCGCTTCGGCCGTGCGCCGAACGATCGACAGGCCGAGGCCGAGGCCTTCGCTGGCTGGATTGATCTGGTGGAAGGCGTCGAAGATCGCAGTGAGCTGTTCGGCGGGAATGCCCGTGCCGGAGTCCAGCACCTCGATGGTCACCGCGTTGGCGTGCTTGCGACAGCCGACGAGCACGCGACCGCGCTCGGTATATTTGATGGCATTGCCGACGAGATTGCCGAGGATCGCGCGCAACATGCCGGGATCGCTGACGACTTGCGCCTTACTCGGCACAATGACGAGGTCGAGGCCCTTGGCTTCGGCATGCAGACGCCAGTTGGCGATGATCGACTCGAAGACGTCGGAGATCGGGAACGATCGCAGGTTCGGAATCCCGAAGCCGGCATCCAGCACGGATGTCTCGGCGAGACGGTCAAGCTCTTCCGCCATCCGCATGCCAGCATCGATGGCATAGCCGAGCCGCTCGCGGTCCTTCTCGTCGGTCAGCTTGTTGCGGATGCGGTCGATCGCCATGATCATGACCTGCAATGGCTGCTTCAGGTCGTGGCCTGCCACCGCCATCAGCCGGCTGATATTGCGCTGAAGCCGATCCGACAGATGCAGCGCGCGGCGGAATTCCATCTGCGCCATGACCTGGCGGGCGAGGGCGGCCAGCACCTCGCGCTGTTCGGTCGACAGCACGCGCGGCTTGTCATCGAGCACGCAGACGGTGCCGAGCGGCAGGCCGTCCGGTGTGCGCAGCAGTGCGCCGGCATAGAAGCGCAAATGGGGCTCGCCGGTCACCAGCGGATTGCAGTCGAATCTTGGATCCTTGGTGACGTCCTCGACTTCGAGAAAACTGTGTTCGAGGATCGCGTGCGCGCAAATCGATTGATCCATCGGCGTCTGCCGCACGCCAAGACCGATCTCCGACTTGAACCACTGCCGGCCGTCATCGACGAGGCTAATGATCGAGATCGGCGTCTGGCAGACATAGCTGGCGATCTTGGTGATGTCGTCGAAGGATGGCTCAATGGCGGTGTCGAGAATGCCGTAGGAGCGCAGCGCCTTGAGGCGTTCGGCTTCATTGGGATGGAGCCTGGCGATCTTCGGCTTGTCTGACGCGTCCACTGAACCTGCTCACACCCGACGTCGACCCATCGAACCGGTAGATAGGTCCACATGTCTACCAACACTACGCGCGAGTTCCCTGAATGTCCCCCGTACGCTGCACCCACGTTCTTAGACCTTGAGACAGCAGGCGCAAACCAGAAACGACAAAAGACGATGCCGCGAGGCACCGTCTTTTGCGTAACGCTTAGATCGTCGTGTTACGGGCAGGCGTGACGCAGGCCGTCATAACCGAGATAGGTGCCCGTGCGGACATTGTACGACTTGTAGGTGCGGATGCAGTAGTCAACGTCGCCGCCGCCGGTGTCAGGAGCGACTTCGACCACATCCGGCGCGTCGTCATAATAGCTGCTGCCGTAATACGGGCTGCCGCCGTAATAGCCGTAGGAATTCCCGTAATAGCTGCTGGCGGCCAGACCGCTGCCAATAATGGCGCCGGCTGCGAAGCCCGGGCCGTAACCGCCGCCACGCCAGCCACCACCGCGCCAGCCGCCGCCGTGATTCCAGCCACCGCCGCCGGGGCGCTGGCCGCCATGCCAGCCGCCACCTCCGCCACCAAAGCGCTGACCGCCGCCAGAGAACGTGCCGATCGTCCGCGCACCGCCGGGGCCGACGCCCACCACCTTGGTGTTCTGTGCGTAGCTGGGGGTCACTGTGAAGGCGGGGATGGCCACAGCGACGGCTGCTGCGACGCTCAAGATTTTCAAATTCGTCATCGTTTGCTCCTGTCTGGGATGCATGTTCAACCCCCTGAAGGGACTGCCGTTCCCTGCCGCCACGCGGTTATTGCGCAACGACAGAATGATGGTCCGGAACTGTATGCGGCATGAATGGATTGCGCCGTTTCTGCGACTGCAGGTACTTTGGAGGTAGGGTTCGGGGGAGGCCGATACGAGGCATGTCACAATCAGTTGCAGGCGGCGATCGGTCGCGGCGGTAACTGGACATTTGGCGGCCCGGATGGCATCAACAGCCGACGAAAACCTTCGAACGGTTCAAAATATGAAACAGTTTCTGCTGAAATTCTTCACGTGGTGGAGCGGGACGACCTTCGGGACGAACCTGTGGACGTCGCGATTCGGCGAACTGGTTGGCACCGACGAGCAGGGCAACACATATTACCGCACCAAGGGCGGCAAGATCGACCCGACGCTGGGCTTCGAGCGCCGCTGGGTGATTTATAACGGCTATGCCGAAGCCACCAAGATCCCGCCGGACTGGCATGGCTGGATGCACCACACGGTGGACGTGCCGCCGACTGAAGAGACCTACACGCCGCGCGAATGGCAGAAGCCGCATCAGCCGAACCTGACCGGCACGCCCGCAGCCTATCGTCCGTCGGGTTCGACACTGGCCAGCGGCCGGCGTCCCAAGGCGACCGGCGACTACCAGGCCTGGACGCCGGGCTCGTAACGACTCATCCGTTCTGGACGACCGGTTGTGCGGGCCGCTCTGCGGCGCGCTCGACCTTGGCCGCGCGTCGTTTCCAGCCATCGGCTTTTGCGGTCAGATAGGCCACCAGCTCCGGCGGCGCTGTCTCGGATGAGCCCGCCTTGTGCAGGGCGGCGCCGGATTGTACTCGATCGACTGGGCTGGGGCGGATACGATATAGCCGTAACATGTGAGTTCGAGATGTTAGGTTTCGAAAGCTCACTGGGCATGATCGGGGACGGGGACAGCTGACGAGATCAATCGTCTGCTCACAGCGACAACTCAGGAAGATCCGACATGACCAACGACACGCGCAGTGAGCACGACCTGTTGGGCAACCGCGATGTTCCGGCCGACGCCTATTACGGCGTTCATACGCTGAGGGCCGTCGAAAATTTTCCGATCACCGGGATTCCGATTTCCATCTATCCCGAACTCATCAGTGCGCTCGCCGCGATCAAGCAGGCGGCGGCACTGTCGAATATGGAGCTGGGGCTGCTCGACAAGATACGCGGCGATGCGATCAACGCTGCCTGCGAGGAAATTCGCGCCGGTCGCCTGCATGACCAGTTCGTGGTGGACGTCATCCAGGGCGGCGCCGGGACCTCCACCAACATGAATGCAAATGAGGTGATCGCCAATCGCGCCCTCGAAATTCTCGGTCATGGCAAAGGCGACTACGGGCATCTGCACCCGAACGAACAGGTCAATATGAGCCAGAGCACCAACGACGTGTATCCCACGGCGTTGAAGATCGCGACCTATCACGGCGTGTTTCACCTGATCGACGCGATGGCCGTGCTGCGCAAGGGCTTCGAGCGCAAGGCCGACGAGTTCAAGGATGTCCTGAAAATGGGCCGCACCCAGTTGCAGGATGCGGTGCCCATGACGCTCGGTCAGGAGTTCAGCACTTACGGCGTCATGATCGGCGAAGACGAGGACCGGTTGCGCGAGGCAGCACTGCTGATTTGCGAGATCAACATGGGTGCGACAGCCATCGGCACCGGAATCGCGTCGCATCCGGACTATGCGCGGCTGGTCTGCAAGCATCTCGTCGCCATCACGGGAATGCCGCTGGTCACCGCTGTAAACCTGATCGAGGCCACGCAGGATTGCGGTGCGTTCGTGCAGTTGTCCGGCGTGCTCAAGCGGGTGGCCGTCAAGATTTCCAAGATCTGCAACGACCTCCGGCTGCTGTCGAGCGGCCCGCGCGCCGGTCTCAACGAGATCAATCTCCCGGCGGTACAGGCAGGCTCCTCGATCATGCCGGGCAAGGTGAACCCCGTCATTCCCGAGGTCGTGAACCAGGTCGCCTTCGAGGTGATCGGTAACGATCTTACGGTGACCTTCGCCGCCGAGGCCGGCCAGCTTCAGCTCAACGCGTTCGAGCCGATTATTGCGCACAGCCTGTTCAAGAGCGTCAGCCATCTGCGGGAGGCTTGTCTGACCCTCGAGAAACGCTGTGTGTCCGGCATCACGGCGAACCGTGAACGCCTCCGCGCCTATGTCGAGAATTCGATCGGTCTCGTCACCGCGCTCAATCCCTATATCGGCTACGCCAATGCCACCGCCGTTGCGGTCGAGGCCCATGAAACCGGCCGCAGCGTCTACGATCTCGTGCTGGAAAAAGGTCTGCTACCTGCAGCGACCCTTGCCGCCATTCTCCACCCCGACGTACTCACCAAGCCCCAGAGCATGTTGATCCGCGAATGAAGGCCGCATCGGCCCGGCGAGATCAATGCGTGGGCATCTGCGCGACTGCCAGCATCGCTGCGACATAGCCGTACGGTCCGAGACCGCAGATCACAGCGGTGGCAGCCTGCGAGAGCACAGAATGGCGATGATACTTGTCGCGCGCGTGGATGTTCGAAATGTGCAGCTCCACGATCGGTCCCTCGAACGCCTTCATGGCGTCCAGCATGGCGATCGAGGTGAACGAATAGCCCGCGGGATTGATGATGATGGCGTCGGCATCCTGACGGGCCGACTGGATGAGGTCGACCAATACGCCTTCGTGGTTCGACTGGTGGAACGACAGAGCCAGCCTCAATTCTTTGGCCTGTTCCTCGCAGCTGGCCTTGATCTGGTCGAGCGTGGTGGTTCCGTAGATATGCGGCTCCCGCACGCCGAGCAGGTTGAGATTGGGACCGTTCAGGATCATCACGCGTTTCATTATCGAACTTCCTTCTAGCCGCCGAGCCACTTCGCCGGCACCATCACGAGCGACGGAAACAGCGTCAGCAGCGCCAGCACCACCAATTGTGCGATCATGAACGGCCAGACGCCGCGCATGATCTCGTCCATGCTCACCTTCGCCACGCCGCACACCACATTGAGCACCACGCCGACAGGCGGCGTGATCAGTCCGATCGCGTTGTTGATGATGAACAGCACCCCGAAATAGACCGGGTCTATGCCGGCCTCGCGGACGATCGGCATCAACACCGGTGTAAGGATCAGGATGGTCGGCGTCATGTCGAGTGCGGTGCCGACGATAACGACGATGATCATCAACACGATCATGAGCAGCGTCTGGTTGCCCATAAAGGGGCGGGCCAGCTCGACGATCTGGCCGGAGATTTCGGCCACTGTGATCAGCCACGACGACACCAGCGCCGCGGCGACCAGAAACATCACCACGGCGGTGATCTGTGCCGAGCTGATCAGGATGTTCATCAGCTGCGCCAGCGTCAGCTCGCGATAGACGAACGTTGCCACGATGAAGGAGTAGACCGCAACAACGACGGCCGCCTCAGTCGGCGTGAAGATGCCGAAGCGGAGGCCGACGATGATGATCATCGGCAGCATCAAGGCCCAGAAGCCGTCGATCAGCGCGCGAAAGATCTGCGCCAGGCTCTGGCGCGGCGGACTCACCGAGTTCTCGTTGCGTGCAACCCACCACCAGGCAAAGCACAGGCTGCCACCGAGCATCAGGCCCGGCACCACGCCGGCGAGAAACAGTTTTGAGATGGAAACGCCGGCGGCAACGCCGAAGATCACGAATCCGATCGAAGGCGGGATTACCGGCGCGATGATGCCGCCGGCGGCGACGAGGCCGGCTGCGGAGGCGCGGTTATGCCCGGCCGCAACCATCATCGGGACCAGCAATGCGCCGAGCGCGGCGGCGTCGGCAACGGCAGACCCGGACAGCGATGCCAGGATGCAGGAGGTCAGGATCGCGACATAGCCGAGGCCGCCGCGCAGATGGCCGACAAGAGCGATGGCGAAGTTCAGGATGCGGCGGGCGAGGCCACCGGTGTTCATGATCTCGCCGGCCAGGATGAAAAACGGTACCGCCATCAGCGGGAAGGAATCGACGCCATTGATGACGTTCTGCGCGATGATCTGGGAGTCGAATATATCCAGATAGGTCATCAGCGCGACGCCGCAGATGATCAGGGCGAATGCGATCGGCATGCCGATGGCCATCGCGCCGAGCAGCGAGAACGTGAAGATGCTGATGGTCATCGGCGGTCGTTCCCGTTGGCGTGAGACGACGTTGCCGGGACCTGTTCCTCGGACTCGCTGATGGCGATCAGCTCCGATGTGGCGAGTTGGCCGGTGAGCAGGCGATAGAGGTCATGCAGCAGGATCGGGATTGAGGCGACGCCGAAGACGAGACCTGCGGCGTAGAACAGGCCGACGGAGAGACCGGAGGCGGGCGCTGTCGTGTCCCAGTTCAGCACCGTCTGTTTCCACGAGCCTTCGGTGAGCAATACAGAAGCGTAGAGCATCAGCGCGTGACTGAGTGCGTAGCAGATCTTGCGGCCCATCGGCGACAGCAGCTTCACGAAACTGTCGACGCCGAGATGGGCGTGTTCGCGGAGGCCGACGATGGCGCCGAGGAACACCATCCAGACAAACAGCCAGCGCGACAGTTCCTCGGAGATGGCGATGCCGGAGTTGAAGACATAACGCAGCACGACATTGCCAAAGACGAGGACCACCATGGTCGCCAGAAGGACGGCCATGGTGAGCTTGATCGTCCAGAAATAGGCATCCACGATCCTGCGCGTCGCAGGGAAAGAAGTAGGAAGCATTGGGCGCTTTCGCATATGAGCGTGGGATCGTCCGTTAGTTGGTCGTCGGACAGTACGAAGCTCAGTCCTTGTGAACGCGCTCAAGTTCACTGTTGAACAGCTTGACGATCTCCTGATCGTAGTCGGCGGAGAATTTTGCCGCGATCGGCTTGGTCTTGTCGCGCATCTTCGCAAGCTCGGTCGGAGCGATGGCGTTCACTTCCATGCCCTTCGTCTTCAGCTCCTCGATCGCTGCGGTGGCCTGTTCGCGACTGACCTTGCGCTGATAGTCGCGGGCCTCGTTGGCGGCATCCTGCAGGATCTTCTGCTCGTCCTTGGACAACTTGTCCCAGAACACCTTGCTGACCAGGATGATGTTGGTCGAATAGGTGTGGTTGGTGACGCTGAGATATTTCTGCACCTCATAGAACTTGTTCGACAGGATCACCGAGAACGGATTTTCCTGGCCGTCCACCGTGCGTGTTTCCAGCGCGGTGTAGAGCTCGGAGAAGCTCATCGGCACCGGATTGGCGTTGAACGCCTTGAAGGTCTCGAGATAGACCGGGTTCGGGATCACGCGGATCTTGATGCCGTCGAGGTCTTCGCCCTTGGTGATCGGGCGGCGGCTGTTGGTGACGTTGCGGAAGCCGAGATCCCAGTAGCCCAGACCGATCAGACCCTTCTCCGGCAGCTTGGCAAGCAGGGCTGAACCCAACGGGCCATCGAGCAGTGCGTCGGCCTGTGTCGGCGTCGAGACGATGAACGGGAAATCGATCAGCCCGTAATCCTTGACGATGCCGACCAGCGAAGTCGTCGCTGGCGACTGCATCTCCTGCGTGCCGGCGCGCAGTGCGGATTGCTGCTGCATCTCGGAGCCGAGCTGGTTGGCGGGATATTCGCGCACCTTCATCTTGCCGCCGCTCTTGGCCGCAACGAGTTCGGTGAACTTCTGCACGCCCTTGCTGACGGGATGATCGGTGTTGTTGAGATGACCCCAGCGGATCGTGCGCTCCTGCACCTGTGCGGATGTAGGGCCGCCCGCGATGGCGAGGGTGGCGGCGATGGCGGCAAGCCAGACGGCGGACTTCGAGTGTACGGACATGTTGAAGCTCCCTTGGATGGTATTTTTACTTCTTGGCGCCACCGTCATCTACGATAAAACAAAAATCAACCTATATTTTATATTATCTATGATGATTTGTGTCTGAGGCGCGGGGTGATGTATGGTGGCGCAACGCGACCATTCCTCGTCACCAGGACCTTTCATGCTGGATACCCCCATTGCGGATCGCGCCGGAGAGACCGTCGGCGACAGCGCCTATCGGCGCATCCGCAACGACGTGATTTTCGGCACTCTCGAGCCCGGCCAGAAGCTGAAGCTGGAAAAGATGAGCGTCGCCTATGGCACCAGCGTCTCGACGCTGCGCGAGACGCTGAACCGTTTGTGCTCGGAAGGCTTCGTCGTCGCCGAAGGCCAGCGCGGCTTCGAGGTTACGTCGATCTCGGCAACCGAATTCCAGCAGATCGCCGAATTGCGCGAACTGCTGGAAGGCCATGCCATCGAGCAGTCTTTCAAATCAGGCGATCTCGACTGGGAGGCGCTGGTTGTCTCCGCGCATCACAAACTATCCGCCATGGAAAAGGCCATGCTGGCCGGCGACAAGTCGAAGACCGAGGCCTGGAAACAGTGCGACTGGCAATTTCACCGCGCGCTGATCGCGGCTTGCGGATCGCAGGTGCTGCTCGATGCGCTGTCAGCGGCCTACGACAAATATCTGCGCTATCAGATGCTGGCTGTGGTATTTCGCGGCGAGGTCGCTGCGGTCGAGCATCGCGAACTGATGAACGCCGCGCTGGCACGGGATTCCGCGAAGGCGCGAAAACTGCTGCACACCCACATCCATGACTGCGTGAAGCATGCGCTTGGCAATTCGGACTGGCTGAGACCGGCTCCGTCGCGGCAGCAGACCATCCAGCAGCGCAGAAAACCGAAAACCTAGAATGGCTCGTCGCTGGGAGTCCGTTTCTTCTTTCTTCCCGGACGTTCCCAGACGACGCCTGGAAAGCCCTTGAGCGGAACCAGCGGTTCGCCGGTGTAGGTCCACTCCTGCAACTCCTCGATTCCGATATGATAAAGCGGCTGTCGGCCGGTGCGGCTGCCGAACAGCGCGCGGGGAATGTTGACCATATGCGGCGAGCGGGCGCGCTCGTAAAACACCGGCGTGCCGCATTGTGTGCAGAAGCTTCGCGCGCTGCCTGATGCAGTGTCTTCGAAGCGCGTAATTCCGGTCGCTCCCTTCGTGATATGAAAACGTTTGCGCCAGCTTCCGACATAAGTCGCATAGGCCGCGCCATGGGCGCGTCGCGTCGCGCGCGTATGATCGTGCCAGGCCCAGCGGGCGGGGAAATCGATTTCGAATTGGACCGTACCGCAAAGGCATTGGCCCTTCACCGCTGCGCCGGTTGCGATCGCCTCCGGTTTTTTCATCGTGATCGCTCCTCGGGCGCCGCGAGCGTTAGCCCAACCCTTTCAGCCAATTGCCGATCTCGTGCAGCGCCGTATTCGCCTTGGGCAGGATCTTGCCCATGGTGATGAAGCCGTGAAACTGGCCGGGATAGGTTTTGTATTCCACGGCCACGCCCGCGTCGGACAGGCGCTTGGCATATTCATCGCCTTCGTCGCGCAGCGGATCGGCGCCGGCGGTCATGACATAGGCCGGCGGCAGGCCCGCGAGCTTGTCCATGCGGGCAGGCGAGGCGCGCCAGTTGTCGACGTCGGCCTTGCCCGTGAGATAGTGGTCGGCGAACCAGCGGATGACATTGTGCGTCAACAGGCAGCTGGTTTCCGGCTCGCTGTGGGAGGGATGGCTCATGCGGAAGTCGGTGGCGGGATAGATCAGCAACTGGCCGGCGAGTTTCGGTCCGCGATTATCGCGCGCGTCGATGGCGACGATCGCGGCGAGATTGCCTCCGGCACTGTCACCGCCGACGCTGATCCTGTTGGCATCGACATTGAGCTGCGCGGCATTGTCGGAGATCCAGCGCGTTGCGGCGATGGCGTCGTCGATGGCGGCGGGAAATTTGTGCTCGGGCGCGAGGCGATAGTCGACCGAGATGACGATCATCTCGCCTTCATAGGCGAGAATGCGACACACCACGTCATGGGAGTCGAGATCGCCGATCACCCAGCCGCCGCCATGGAAGAACACCAGGCACGGCGACATGCCGTCCTTTTTGCGCAGGGTCTTCGGCGTGTAGACGCGCACAGGAATAGCGCCGGCCGGGCCCGGCACCGTCATGGAGGTCACCGACGCCAGTTCCGGCGGTTCGGGATTGGCGACCGGGCGCGCTTTCAAATACCACTCGCGCGCCTCCTGCGGCGAGATCGTCTCATAGGGTGGTCGCCCGGCATCGCGGAAGACGTTGAGAACGGCAGCGGCATCGGGATCGAGAACAACGGGCATGTGATCTGCTCTTGGTTTTTGGATGTTTAGGCGGAGGTGCGACCGCCATCGACGGTGTAGGCGGAGCCGGTGACGTAGCTCGCATCGTCTGAGGCCAGGAAGGCCACGATCGGTGCGACTTCCCTGGCGAGACCGAGCCGGCGCTGCGGCACGCGATCGACAACCTTCTCTACTGGGGCAGGCGCGCCGCGGCCGACGCGTGCGTCCACGATCGCACTCAGCATGCGACTGTCGATCAGGCCGGGGCAAACGCAGTTCACGCGCACATTGGTGCCGGTGCATTCCTGCGCCGCGCTCTTGGTGAGGCCGATCACGGCGTGTTTGCTGGCGCTGTAGACGGCGACTTCGGCCGAGCCGATCACGCCGGCGATGGACGCGGTGTTGATGATCGAGCCCTTGTTGGCCTTCAGCATCACTGGCAGCACGTGCTTCATGCCGAGAAAGACGCCGACCACATTGACGTCGAGCACTCGCCGGAAGTCGGTGAGCGACATCTTCACGATGGGCGTGATCGTGCCCTCGATCCCGGCATTGTTGTAGAAGATGTCGATGGTGCCGAAGCGCTTCACGGCGGCGGCGACATAGCCGATGACGTCTTCCTCGCTGGTGACGTCGGCGGTGAGCGCCAGTGCTTCGGCGGAAGCGGGGAGTTCTGCGACGGCGCGTTTCAAGGCGCCGGCATCGCGATCCACCGCGACGATTTTGGCGCCGCGCGCCGCCAGCAACTGGATGGTCTCGGTGCCGATCACCCCGGCCGCGCCGGTGACGACGGCAATTCGGCCGTCCAGACGGATTCCGTCAGTCATCTTGAACGTTCTCCCCATGCTCCGGTTTGTTCCGGATTGATGGCCGGTCGCGCATCGCGCGCCTGCCTGATGTGGACTATTTCACGGGGAGAATGACCTGACCAGTCGGGCGGTATGGGGAGCAGGGTGCCCTTTCGCCGCCGCATTCGGCGTGTTAACCGGAGGCGATTACGCGGCCATTCTCCTACAATGTCGCGAGCCTGATTCTCGATTGAGCCGCGCCGCATGTTGCGAACCCTGACCATTGCCGGATTTGCGGCCCTTCTGGCCGCCACCTCACTGTCGCCTGCACCTGTGCAGGCGCAGTTCGGTCCGCTGTTCGGCGATCCGCCGCCGCGCCCGCCGGGCGCTGTGCCGCGTGGCCAGCAACCCCCGCCGCCCATGGACGACGAGGAAGAGGTGCCGGAACTGCCGCAGGGCCGCCTGCTGCCGACACGTCCCGGCATGGGCGCACCGCCGCCTGGGGCCGTCCAGTCGCAGCCGCTTGCGCCGCCGCCGGGCAGCAACACCACCATCGTTCCGCAGAATGCGCCGGGGCAGGGACAGGCCCAGCAGCCGGCCGCGCCAGGGCAGCAACAGCCCGGCGTCGCCAACGCGCCGCCTGCCGCCACTCCCGGTGGCCGTCAGCCACCGAAGGTGGCGCCGCCGACGCCTGCCACGCTGCAGCCCGGCGATGAGGTCGTCACCGAGCCGCCGGCGCAGAAGATCGTCAACAAGAAGGCCAGCTTCTCGGGTCTCGACAAGATCACCGGCCGCATCATCAATTTCGACGCTGACATTGGCGAGACTGTGCAGTTCGGTGCGCTGCGGGTGAAGACGGACGCCTGCTACACGCGTCCGGCCACTGAGGCCGCGAATACAGACGCCTTCGTCGAGGTCGACGAAATCACCCTGCAGGGCGAAGTGAAGCGCATCTTCTCCGGCTGGATGTTTGCGGCCAGTCCGGGCCTGCACGGCGTCGAGCATCCGATCTACGATATCTGGCTGACCGATTGTAAGCAGCCGGAAGCCACGGTTGCGACGACACAACCCGAAGCGCCACGCGCTCCGCCGCCGGCTCAGAAGCGCGCCCCGCCGAAGCAGCAGCCGCGTGCCCAGCAGCAGCCCCTGCAGCCGCCACCGGGCTTCCCGGCGTTCCGGCAGTAAGCGTTACGGCGCGTCTTAAGAGGCGCCGTTCCGTCCTGCGATGATGTCCAGCATCGTTGCACCCCTCAGCGGGAAATCCGTCGGCAGTTTGTCGAACTCTGCGATGCCATCGAGCGATGCGTCGAGCAGCTTACGATAACGGGCGCGTGGCACTTCCCGTGCGCCGAAGCTCAGCAGGTGATCGGTGACATATTGGGTGTCGAGCAGCTTGAAATCGCCGGCGATCAGCCGCGCGACAAGATGCACCAGCGCCACTTTCGAGGCGTCGCGCGCATGATGAAACATGCTCTCGCCGAAGAAGGCACGGCCGAGCGAGACGCCATAGAGCCCACCGGCCAAAGTATCGTCCTGCCAGACCTCGACGCTGTGGGCATGGCCCATCTCGTGCAACTCGCCATAGAGGTCGCGAATCCGCGTGTTGATCCAGGTGTCCTCGCGGCCCGGCTTCGGCGCGGCGCATTCGGCCATCACGCGCTTGAAGGCGGTGTTGACGGTCACGGTGAAAACGTCGGAGCGCACCGTGCGGGCGAGGCGCGAACTGATGCGAAACCCATCCAGCGGAATGACGCCGCGCTGCTCGGGCTCGACCCAGAACAGGCCGGGATCGTCGGCGCTTTCCGACATCGGGAAGATGCCGCAGGCATAGGCGCGCAGCAGCAGTTCGGGCGTGACCTCGGACGAGGCAGAGTCGCGTGAGCTCATGCGGCCAGCATAGCAGGCGGAGGCGGCGCGGGCGACGGTCTCGGCGCTGAGCAGGCGCTGAGCGGATTGAGGCACGAACCAAGCAATGCTTATGCCCGGCATTTGGCTTACTTATTGGATCGGTCCTGGCCGCGCAGGCCACACTGACGCCAACGCGGGCTGATCAATCTGGAACCGCTCAACAACCGGCCTGGCGCGCCCGATTGTTGCTTGATTGTTCGGGCGACGGGCATAGTTATCAGGATGCAGGCAGGGAGCCTGTTCACCATGACGAATATCGTGACAATCGACGGCAAGGCATCGACCAGAACGACAACGCCTCATCGCGTGGTCGTTGTCGGCGCTGGCTTCGGCGGCCTGGAGACTGTGTATCGGCTGACCGGTGCCGATGTCAGCATCACCATTGTCGATCGCCGCAACCATCATCTGTTTCAGCCGTTGTTGTATCAGGTCGCGACCGCGTCGCTGGCGACGTCCGAGATCGCCTGGCCTATCCGTTATCTGTTGCGTGGACGCAAGGATGTGACGACACTGCTCGGCACCGTGACGGGCGTGGATGCGGCGGCGCGCCGGGTATTGCTCGATGACGGGCAGACGCTGCCCTATGACACGCTGGTGCTCGCCACGGGTGCCGGCCATGCCTATTTCGGCCATGATGAATGGGAGCCGTTCGCGCCGGGCCTCAAGACGCTGGAAGATGCCACGACCATCCGTCGCCGTATCCTGACAGCCTTCGAGCGTGCCGAACGCGAGAGCGATCCCGTGAAGCGTGCAGCGCTGCTCACCTTCGTGATCATCGGCGCCGGGCCGACCGGTGTCGAACTCGCCGGTACGATCGCCGAACTGGCGCGCGTGACGTTGCCGGAGGACTTCCGCAATATCGATACGCGCGAGACCCGCGTGGTACTGATCGAAGCGGGATCGCGGGTGCTTGCGGGGTTTCCCGAAGAACTGTCTGCCTATGCGCAACGCTCGCTAGAGAAGCTCGGCGTCGAAGTCGCGCTCGGACATGCCGTGTCGGATTGCAACATCGATGGCGTTGTCTATGGCGACAAGGCACTCGGCGCCAGGACGATCATCTGGGCGGCAGGCGTGCGCGCGTCGCCGGCTGCCGAATGGCTGAATGTGGCCGCCGATCGTGCCGGACGTCTGCAGGTCAACCCGGATCTTACAGTGCCGGGTCATCCCGAGATATTTGCTGTCGGTGACACCGTGACCATTGCTGCACCTGATGGCAAGCCGGTACCTGGCATTGCCCCGGCAGCAAAGCAGGAAGGGCGCTATGTGGCGTCAGCAATCAAACAACGTTTGCGTGGTCAGACGCCCGCACCGTTTCGCTATTCGCACGACGGCAGTCTCGCACAGATCGGCAAGAAGCTCGCCGTGATCGACTTCGGACGCATCAGGCTGCGCGGCGCGCTGGCGTGGTGGATCTGGGGCATCGCCCATATCTACTTCCTGATCGGGCTGCGTAATCGTCTTGCGGTTGCGATCAACTGGCTGTGGATCCACACGCTGGATCAGCGCGGCGCGCGGCTAATCACGCAGGGGCGTGCCGTAGTCGACAGCCAATCCGTGCCGTCGCATAGCGGCGAGGAGAAGCGCGTCAGTTCGGCGCGCTGAAATCCCGGGACGATTGCCAGGGTGGCTTGGCAAAAAAGACGCCATGGATGCCGCCAAGCGTGGGCGGCGGCTGATCCAGCGTGAGAGCGTCGCCTGACTGTACGCACCGGCGAGCTACGCGCACGTAATGTGCCGATGACCGGCTGTGGCAGCTTCACGCATGATCTGTCCTCGGCTTGCTCCCCATGCGGTGAAGAATACCATCCGATAGACGAGCATTTCCTGCCGCTCCATGTCGCGTTCGGGGCTGCCGGCGCAACGCCGTGCGTGACCCGGCTGCATGCCAGCGCGACGTTTGTTGCGGATGCGAAAGGCAAGAGAGGCGCGCTCTAAGATGGTGATACATGCGGCGCAGATCGCGTTGGCGGTTGCTCGCCGGGCAACAACTGGTGTTACGTTGCCGGACGTATTGTCGCAGGTACGGCGGCTCGGCTCGCCGGAGGAGATGCTGTGTCGCTGAGCTGGAAGAAGATTGCACCTCTCGCTGTCTGGCTGGTGCTCTACGTCACCCCAATCCCAGCGGGGCTTGTCGCCAATCAGTGGCACTATTTTGCCGTTTTCGCTGCGGTGATTACCGGCCTAATCCTGGAATCTATGCCTGTTGGCGCGGTCGGTCTGATCGGTCTGACCTTTGCGGGCGTGATGGGATATGTCGAACATGATCCTAACAAGTCGCTGCGCTGGATGTTGAGCGGATTCTCCGAAAGCACGGTGTGGCTGATCGTCGGCGCCTTCGTATTCTCGATCGGCTATCGCAAGAGCGGCCTTGGCAGGCGTCTGGCATTGCTGCTGGTTCGCGGCCTCGGGCGCAACACGGTGGGACTGGGTTACGCCGTTGCGCTGTCCGATCTTGTTCTCGCGCCGGCGACGCCATCTAACACCGCGCGCAGTGGCGGCACGGTCTATCCGATTGTCAGCAACATCCCGAAGATCTACGGATCGGAGCCGGGTCCGACAGCCGGCAGGATCGGAACCTACGTGATGTGGACCGCATTCGCGGCGACCGCGGTGACGAGTTCGATGTTCCTCACCGCGCTTGCGCCCAATGCGGCTGCACTGAGCATCGCCAAGAAGATCGTGAACGTGGACGTTGGCTGGTCACAGTGGTTCATCGGCTTCGCGCCGCTCGGCGTGCCGCTGATTTTGCTTCTGCCACTGCTGAGCTACGCTATTTGCCGACCGGAGGTGAAAGAAAGCCCGGAGATCGTGGCGTGGAGCGCGAGCGAACTCGCATCGATGGGGGCGTTGTCGCGCAGTGAATGGATCATGGCCGGACTGGTCGTGCTTGCGATGTTCCTGTGGATCACCGGATCCAATCCCGACATCTCGCTGCCTGGCCTCGGTTCGAACTTCATCAATGCGACCATGGTGGTGTTCGTTGTGATCTCGCTGATGCTCGTCACCGGCGTCATCACGTTTTCCGACATCATCGCCGAGAAAGCAGCGTGGGAGGTGTTTTTCTACTTCACATCGCTGCTGACGCTGTCATCCGGCCTCAACGACATCGGCTTCATCAAATGGGCTGCCGCCGGCCTGGCGGCTCCGCTCGCCACATTCAGCCCGACCATCGCGATGATCCTGCTGGTCTCGATCTTCTTCTGGATCCACTATTTTTTCTCGAGCATTACGGCGCACGCGGCGGCGATGCTGCCTGTCGTGCTGGCGGTGGGGTCGAGCATTCCCGGAATCCCGATGTCGACTCTGACATTGCTCTGCATCTATTCGCTTGGCCTGATGGGCGTGATCTCGCCCTATGCCACCGGACCAGCGCCGATGTATTTTAGCAGCGGCTATATCGGCAAGGCCGACTTCTGGAAGTTCGGCCTGATCTTCGGGCTGATCTATTTCACCGGCTTGCTGCTGGTCGTGATGCCTTGGCTGCTGATGATCAACTGAGCCACTGTCCAAGGAAGCGTCGCGTGGTGGGAGGCGCCGCTTTTTGCTACGCCTCGTTACCTGGTGCCGTAAGCACGGTCACCGGCGTCACCGAGACCCGGCTCGATATAGGCGTGGTCGTTCAGCCGATCATCGATCGCCGCGGTCCAGATCGGGACGTCCGGATGATAGCCGCGCAGACGTTCAATGCCTTCCGGCGCTGCCAGCAGGCAAACGAAGCGGATATCCTTGGCGCCGCGCTCCTTGATGCGATCGATGGCAGCCACCGCCGTATTCGCCGTGGCCAGCATCGGATCGATCACGATGACGAGGCGTTCGTCGAGATTGGTCGGCGCCTTGAAGAAGTATTCCACGGCCACAAATGTTTCGGGATCGCGGTACAGGCCGATATGCGCGATACGCGCTGACGGGACGAGGCCGATCATGCCTTCGACGAAAGAGAGGCCCGCGCGAAGGATCGGTGCGAAGACTAGCTTCTTGCCGGCGATTTCCTTGCCGGTCATCTTCATGATCGGCGTTTCGATCTCAACATCGGTGAGCGGAAGGTCGCGCGTCACCTCGTAGCACAGCAGCATGCCGATTTCGTTGAGCAGTTCGCGAAAGCCCTTGGTCGAGCGGTTCTTGTCGCGGATCAGCGTCAGCTTGTGCTGCACCAGCGGGTGATTAACGATCGTGACGCCGTCCATGAACCTCATCCGTTGCGAGAGTGTAAAACCGTCTTTGAGCTAGAACACCGTACCGTCGCTGATGACCTTCACCGGCGGCGAATGATCCTCGCGGCGCTCGCGCGCGAGGATGCGACCGGCGGCCCATGTGCCTCCTTCGAGCACCTTGGCCAGCGGCAGCGACGTCGCGTCGAGCTTCAGTCTTTGTCGCAGGCCGCCGGCGACGCGGTCAAGTAGCGCCACGGTCAGTGCCCGCCATTCCACCACCAGCGGCGACGATACGTCGTGCTCACGCGTGGCGTCAGCGGGATCGCGGAATTTCAAGACGCCACCATCAACGAAAAGGCCACCATTGCGATATTCGGCCAATCCCGTGAGGCCGTCGATATCGATCACATCGATGCCTGCTGTCTGCAGTGGTTCGATCAGCGAATAGGCCAGCCATTGCGACAGCTTGTGCAGGGGCACAAGGCCGCTCGTCGCATCCGAGGTCGTCATCGCTGGATGCTTCCAGCAATCACCGAGTGCGATGCCGTCCAGCGTCAGCCGTGACGGCCAGATCGGGCCGAGTTGCAGCAGCAGTTCCGAGAGGATGGTGGGGGCGGGCAGGCGGCCATTGTCAGCCAGCGAGGCCAGGCGATCGAACAATCCGCCGGGCCGCGGCGTATCCTTCGTGCCGAACACATCGGGCTTCGACGCTACGTGTTCGCCAAGCCGGCGCAGCAGATCGGCACGGCCGTCGATGCCGACCATTGGATTGGTGTCGGAGACCTGCATGCCGCGCTTGAGATCGTTGACGTCGAGCTCTGCGAGCTTGCTGGCATCGGCGCGCAGTGGCTGCGCGGGATCGGCAGAGAACGTGCCGCTGGCGAACATCGCGAGGCTCGCGAGACCGAGACCTTCGGAACGGCCGATGGCCGCGCCGGTTTGGGGATCGGTATAGCGCCAGGTCGGACCGGCCCCCGCGTCGAGGAACACACTGGTGATGGCGAGATCGAATTCCGCGCGCCCGCGTGCTGCGCGATCAGGCCATGAAATGCCACCCGCGACGTCGGCCCAGCGATTGTCGCCGGCATTGACGAAGTGACGCCAGCGCGAATGGAACGGGACGTTGAGCGACGGATAGGAGGCGCGCGTCGTGTCCAGCACCAGGTTGATCACGTCGTCCATGCGCGTGAGATCGATGCGGAAGTTCGGCAGCTTGTCGTCGAGGCCGAGGGTCAGCATGCGTTGCGCACGGGTGCGCACGGCGTGAGCTGACAGCAAGGAGAGGGCGGCAGAGGCTTCCGGGGTCTGGGGATTCACTGCTGATATCTCAATACTTCTCAAGCCCGCGACCGACGGAGTCGATCAGATCCTGCGGTGTCACCGGGTCCGGCGTAAAGTAGCCGGCCGCCTTCTTGGCGGCGATCTCCACATGCGCATCGGCCGGGATCATGTCGTCGGGAATCGGCACGCGTTCCACGATCTCGACGCCCTGGCTGGTCAGCGCATCATGCTTCATGTCGCTCATGGAAATGAAGCGATCGATCCGCTTGAGGCCAAGCCAGTGCACGACGTCCGGCATCAACTGCTGGAAGCGCGCGTCCTGCACGCCGGCGACGCATTCGGTGCGTTCAAAATATTGCGCAGCGGCGTCGCCGCCTTCCTGACGCTTGCGCGCATTGTAGACCAGAAACTTGGTGACCTCGCCGAGCGCGCGGCCTTCCTTGCGGTTGTAGATGATGATGCCGAGCCCGCCGGATTGCCCGGCGCGTGCGCATTCCTCGATTCCGTGAATGAGATAGGGGCGACAGGTGCAGATATCGGAGCCGAACACGTCGGAGCCGTTGCACTCGTCATGGACGCGGCAGGTGATCTTGGTCGTGTGATCCGGCAGCTTGCTGACGTCGCCGAACAGATAGGCGGTAGTCCCGCCGATGGGCGGCAGGAACACCTGCAGGTCAGGCCGCGTGACGAGTTCGGGAAACATGCCGGCGGTCTGTTCGAACAGCTGGCGGCGCAGATTGTTCTCGCTGGTATCAAAGCGTTTGGCGAGACCGGGCAGATACCACACGGGATCGATGGCAATCTTGACGACGGAGACGCTGCCATTGGCATGCACGACGTCGCCGTCGTATTTGAGGCGACCGCCAGCGATCGCGGCCTGCAGCTCGGGCAGATCGAGCCGCGCCTTGGTGATCGCAATGCTCGGGCGGATATCGATGCCTTCGGCGATCTCGGGCGCAAAGTTCTCGGCAACGAGATGACCCCAGGGATCGAGCGAGACGATCTTCTCGGGATCGGTCCATTGTCCGAAAGGCCCGACGATAGCAGCAGGATGGGTGTTTGTGAGGTCGGGACGCTTCAGCGGATCAAGCGCGCCAGATGAGACCGCGAGCGCGCGATAGACCGAATAGGAGCCGCCATGGGTGCCAATGACGTTGCGGTCCTGCGGGCGGGAAACGGTGCCAATGATCGGCCCGCGTTCGCGTGCGGAGGCTGCGCCCCACTGGATCGGGAAGTGATGCTTGGCGCCCGGCGCAGGATGCGACGTCAGGCGAATATGATCGATCCGGTTGGAACGGCTCATCGCAAAGGCCTCCTAAAATGGCAACGGCCCGCCTGAAAGGACGGGCCTTATTGCTAAGGAAGCAACTAACTATAACTATCTCTCAAACAAATGCAACAGGGCGAAAGATGCGGTAGCCGGCACGGGATGTCCCACAAGCTTCGCCGCCCCCAATATGCGCCCGTTGCCGACAATTTCAGCGCATTCGGGCCTTGTGTCACGCGATCGTCACGGCGAGCATACGCTTCATCAACCATGTTGGAGTGCCTGATATGCGCGCCGTTCTGGATCATTGCAGCGATGGCGTGAAGCACAGCGTTGCAGCGGGCGATACGATCATCCGGGAAGGACAGACCAGCGGGCATTTGTTCGTGCTGATCGAAGGGCAGCTCGATATCGTCAAGGGCGACACTGTGGTTGCGAGTTTGACCGAACCCGGTGCTGTGGTGGGTGAAATGTCGGTGCTCCTCGAGCAGCCGCACACGGCCACGGTACGTGCTGCCACTGATACATCGGTTTACGAATTTGAGAATGCGAACGATTTCCTGCGGGACCACCCGACCGTCGCGCTGATGATCGCGCGGTTGCTTGCGCAACGTCTCAATGTGGCGACGAGCTATCTCGCTGATATCAAGCAGCAGTATGCCGGCCACGGGACGCATCTGTCGATGGTCGGTGAACTCCTGGAGAACATGGTCAACCTGTCGCCGACGAAGGTGTCGCCGGGTTCTGATCGACACTCGGATCGTCAAGGCGATCCAAGGATCTGAGCCATGGCGGTGCGGTCTTGATCGGCAACGCCGGACGCTGCAGCGGAGCGTTCAGATCGATATGGTCAGCGCCTTCCGCCGATAGCCAGAACGCTGTGCCGTCATCGAGGTCGAGCACGATGTAAGTCGGTGGTCGACCGAACTGGCGGCCGGCATTGAACACCCAGGTCTCACCAATCCGATCGTACCATGAGCCGTCTTTGACAAACGGAGATTCATGCACATGGCCTGAGATCACCATCCCGGGCCGATGCGCCTCGATCCATTGCACCAGTTCGACATCGCCGAAGTAACGCTTGCCGCCCCAGCTCGTCGGTGAGTTGGTTGGCGGCGCGTGATGCACCCAGATCCAGCGCCGGGCACGCTCGGTGGCCGCTGCCTGCAACTGTTGCTCGATACGCTGGCGGACAAGCGGTCCATCCCACCACGGACATACTGTAAAGAGCGTGTCGCCAATGATCAGGCTGTCGCCGTCACAGGCTATACCGAGGGCCCGGGCATCGCCAACCCATCGCGCGATCTTCTCGCCCTCGGCATTACGTTCGTCGAGATCGTGATTGCCCGAACACAGGATCACTTTCGTATTCACGGCGAGCAAAGCGAGATACTTCTTAACCACCAGAATTTGTGCACGGAAATCCACGACTGATGCGATGTCGAGCGCATCGCCGGCAAAGATCACGAGGTCGAATTGTGCTGCGACGCTGAGCAGCCAGTCGAACTGGGGCAGCGAATAATGCAAATCGGCCACGACGAGGCAGCGCATATGAAATCCGGGGGCCGGAAATGAAGTAAAATATCGATAGACTGAAGGATGCAGTTTAGGCCCGCAATGGAACCGCGCAAGACGAGCTGGTGCGGCATATTTGTGCAGCACGACGGCCGAAAGCTCGCGCGTTTCTGAGTTCGCGCGCGATGGCCACTGTCGATGGCGACGGCATGCAGTGATTATCGAGTAATTGTTTGATTAACAATGAGCAATTATAGGTAGTGCCTCATTGAGCAGCTGAAGGAGCGAAACCGTGGTGGCAGCCAATGCGAACGGTGCCAACGTTGTCCCCGATCCTCATAACCGCTTGTCGCGTGTCGCGAAGGACGTGTTGGTTTCGGCAATCCTGACCTTTGCGTTGTCATCAGTGCTGTGGGGATTTCTGGGGGCTTTCCATGGCCCATCGCTGTGGTTGCTCGTGCCTTTCGGCAGGATCATTCCGTTGCTGATCTTTGGCATACCAGCCTCGATCGTCGTATACGGATTGGTCAAACTCCGCCTCGGCTTCGTGCTCGGTCCGCTGTTGCTTGCCGGCGTCGTCGTGACCGCTACACATGTTTCAGTCACCGCTGCCCTGACGGCCGTGAACGCCTACGCAACATCGGGCCTCGACCCACCAAGCCGTCCTCATGTCGTGCTCGGCTTCGAAGGAAGCGCGGATTGCGATGTCGCCTGCGTTCGTATTCTGGCGACATCGACCCACACGCTCGCGTTTAGACGAGATACGACGAAGGAGTGGAGACTGTATCGGCGCGGCACGGGCGATGAGTGCGAAACCGCGGATCGATGGCCCAGCAAACTTGAATTTCTTCGGGCGGGTTTCTTGAATAGTTGCGCGACGGACAGGCCTGTTCCCGAGCTTTCCGACGCGCTAATAATCCGCGAGCGCCTCACCTCTGGCCGCTTAACTGTATTGCCGAGGCTATTCCACGGTGTGATCCATGAGATCAGCGAACGCATGGATGGGCGAGAGCGGCTGCTGGGTCGGATGGTTCGCGGGACTATCAGGTTTCCAGTTCCCGATGCCGTCGCGATTCTCGCATTCGGAGGAGAAATGTCGATTAGTGCGGGGCAGACGATCGACATCAAGACCTTCCTATCGGCTGCCACTGGTATCCCTGAGGCGGAGCTCTACGCTTTCCACGCGTTTCCGCCCGCGACCATCATGGACGATCTCGAGCGCTTCTTCGATCGCCCGCAAGTTTCCAATCTTGCCATAAATGCGTGGGCACGTATCGCCTTCACCAACTCCAAAGATCATGCCGACGTCCTGAAACCGCGTATCGATCGCTTGCTCGCAAGCGGGAGTGCAAACCGCATTGCGGCTGGACTCGCAGCATTGTTCGGCTTTCCAGAGGTGGATCGGCATTTTGCGAGGGACCGCATCATCGAACTCGCATTCAACCCATTGGTGGATGCACCTGAAGCTCTCTTGCCGAGCCCGTTGAAGGGGCACCTCGTGCAAATCGACGACTTTCCAGATGCGATAAGGCAACGGGCAAGAGCGTTTTTCGTTGGCGAGCCGGCGCTCGGCCGGGGGCGTGTGGAATTGTTATTCATGATCATGGTGCGGGGCGGAGATGCGATGCGGCGTAACGCCATCGACACGTTGTTTGAGCTGCAAGGAAGCCGGTTTGAAGACGCGGTATTTGCAATTGGATATGGCGGAAGCGATGTGTGGGCACGAAGCATGCCAACACGGTGGACCGTGAGTGACGTGCAACGTCTGATGGGGCGGATGGCGGATGTTCCGAATGAACGTCTGAGCGGCTATGTCGGCGCGTTTCGTCCCTCGGGAATTTCAGCCGAACAGAAGCGGGTCCTCGTCGATCACGTGCGTGAACGCTTGCGCATTGCGGAAGCATCGGCAGCCCGCCGCGATACCGACATCACGTCGCTCCGGCAGTTGGTCGAGACTGTTCAGAATACCAACGCGTCCTGATAGTCAGTCCGCGGCGCGCCTAGCCCGCAGCGCTCACGGGCGGCTTTGCTGCCGGCTTGGTCACGGCACAGAAGCGCAGGACGATGCGCGTGCCGCTATGGTCGGGATCGCGCTCGACGGAAGCTTCGAGCTTGCTGGCCATGGCATTGACGATGCGCTGGCCCATGCCGGTGGAGCGCGGATCGACCTTCACATTGAGGCCGACGCCATCGTCGGTGATCGACAGTTCGAGCTGGTCACCCTGCGCGGTGAGCACGACATGGATCGGGCCGGCGCCGTCGGGATAGGCGTATTTGACGGCGTTCATCACCAGCTCATTGACGATGATGCCGATAGCCACGGCGCGGTCCGGATCGATCTCGACGGATTCGGCCTTCAACGTAAGGCGCGACATCCGGTTGCCTTCGGCGGAACGACGAAGATCTTCCAGCAGCGCTTCGAGATACTGATTGAGCAGCACGCTGTTGAGGTCGTGCGAGGTGTACAGCCGGCGATGGACCTGCGCCACGGCGGCGACACGGCCCATGGCATTGGTCAGCGCCACCTTGACGTGATCTTCGCTGGTTGAATTGGCCTGCAGATGGAGCAGCGAAGCGATGATCTGCAATGAGTTACCAACGCGGTGATTGACTTCGCGCAGTAGCACTTCGCGCTCGGCCGCGAGGGCCGCATAGCGGTCGCGTGACGCGTGGACTTCGGCTTCGGCGTCGTCGCGTGCCTTCGATATCAGGGCCTGTTTGATGGCGGTTGTGCAGGCGACATGCAGCAGCGGCAGGAAGTCGCCCTGGGTGTCCTTCACCAGATAGTCGGCGGCACCCGCCTTGAGGGCGGTGACGGCGATCTTGCTGTCCTGCGACGCCGTGACGAACACCACAGGGGGCGGCGAGGGCAGCTTCTGAATCTGCTCAAGCGTTTCCAGCCCGTCGAGGCCCGGCATGTACTGATCGAGCGCGATGACGTCGATGCCACCCTGCTTGATCCGCTCGATGCCCTTTTCGCCGTTGTCGCAATGCTCGACGCCAAAGCCCTGCCGCGTCAGGCCGCGCGACACCAGCCGCGCAAGTCCTGCGTCGTCGTCGATATACAGCAGCGTAGGCGTCGTCGCAGATGTCATGTGGACGCTTGCGGAACCTGAATGACGGAGAAAAACAGACCGAGTTGGCGGATCGCGTTGGCGAAGCTCTCGTAGTTCACAGGTTTGGTGATGTAGACGTTACAGCCCAATTCGTAGCAGCGTTTGATTTCCTGCGCGTCGTCGGTGGTGGTGAGGACCACGACGGGCGCGCATTTGAGAAATTCGTTCTCTTTGACACGCTTCAGGATATCGATCCCGGTCATGTCGGGCAGATTGAGGTCGAGCAGGAGCAGCAGCGCTTCGCCCTTGTGATCGAGGCCAGTGCTATCCTTGCCGAACAGATAGTTGACGGCGTCTGTACCGTTGGTGAACGGGATGATCTCATTATTGACACCCGAGCGCCTGATATTGCGTTCGATCAGACGGGCGTGACCCTCGTCATCCTCGATCATAATGATGGTGACTGGCTTGCTCATGTTTGTTTATCCCGGTTATGCCCCGTCCATCTGGCCGGCAGCGTGACGGTGAAGTTGCTGCCGTTGCCGAGTTCCGATGACACCGACATGGTGCCACCCATTCGTCGCACCAAAGCGCGCACATGGGCCAGTCCGATGCCCTGGCCCGGCTTGTCCTGTGTACCCGCACGGCGGAAAAGATCAAAGATGCGCTGATGGTCCCGGGGATCTATGCCGCGACCGTTGTCGATGATCTCGAAGATCGCAAAGCCCATCTTGGTGCGGCCCTTGACGAGGATATCACCGGGGATGCCGGGCTTGAGATATTTCAGCGCATTGTCGATCAGGTTGCCGAAGATCTGTTCCATTGCGAGGCGATCACTCTCGATGCTTGGCAATGGCTCGATGCGGATCTGGGTTTCGGTCTCGGCTGCCTGATGCGCCACGGTGGAAGCAATGCCTTCGATGAGTTCGCGGGTGTCGATCTTCACCGGCTTGAACTCCCGCCGGCCCTCGCGGGTCAGATTGAGAATGGCGCTGATCAAGCGATCCATCTTCCCGATCGACGACTTGATGAAGCCGAGCGCTTCGGTGAAATCGGCGGAGAGTTGCTTGTCCTGTTCGGGCAGCGCCGGCTCCGGCAATTCGCCGTTCACATCGGGCACGACGGGCTCTGCATTGGCGAGCGTCGCGATACGTTTGAAGATGTCGCCGCGCAGCTCCTCAAGTTCGCTGGTGAAGCCCATGATGTTGACCAGCGGCGAGCGCAGGTCGTGGCTGACGATATAGGAGAAGCGCTGCAGCTCTTCGTTGGCCTCGCGCAGGTCGGCGGTGCGTTCCTCAACGGCGGCTTCGAGGTTGATGTTGCTGTCGCGCAAACTGGCCTCGGCCTCATCGCGGGCGTTTGACGAGCGGCGCACGAGGAAGATCGACAGCGCCGCCAGGAGCACCACCAAGCCGGAGCCGGCCACGGTGACCCATGAGGCCCATTGCTGGCTCTGGTCCGCCGTTCGGGTCCGTTCGACGAACAGGCGGCCTTCCTCGGCGCGCATGGCGCGGGTGACGTTGGCAATGTCCTGCACTGCCTGATTGGCATCGCCGCGGCGCAGGATCTCGATGCTCGACTGCACGTCGTTGTTCTTGATACGATTGACGCCGTTGGCGAATTCCGCCAGTCGCTGTTCGACAGCCTTGCGCAGTTTGGGGCCGTTTTCGACCTGCACCGGATTATCGCTCGTCAGCGCGACCAGCTTGTTGACCGCGGGCAGGATAGTGGCCGACGAGGTCTCGTACTCGGTCAGGAACTGCGAACCGCCGGATAGCAGATAGGCCCGGGTGGCGCTTTCGGTACGGCGGATTTCCAACAGCAGGTTCGATATCTGGTTCTGGACTTCGACGGTGTGGACAACCCACCTGGAATCGTCGCGCGCCTGGTTCACCAGGATGACGGAGGCCGCGCTGATGGCGGCAAGCACGAGCAATCCCGCCAAGAGCAGCAGGATTTGCCAGAGCGCTCGCCTCCGGGCGGCGTCAGCGGTCACGTAATACTCGCTTGGATTGCAGACTGAACTTCAATATGGCCCCCGCCGCCGTACGTCTCCCGGCAGCACAAAAAACGCGGATCGAGGCGATTGGTTCCAGACTGATCCCAAATGTTTCAGGTCTTGGGAGCCTTGCCGGCCAGATACTGCTCCAGCCAGTGGATGTGGTAGTCGCCCTCGATAATGTCGCTTTCCCGGGCCAGGGCCCGGAACAGCGGCAGGGTCGTCTCGACGCCGTCCACTACGATCTCGTCCAAGGCCCGTCGCAGTCGCATCAGGCATTCCGGCCGGTTCTTGCCGTGGACGATCAGCTTGCCCACCAGCGAGTCGTAATAAGGCGGGATCTTGTAACCCTGATAGACCGCTGAATCGATGCGGACGCCGAGGCCGCCGGGGGCGTGATACTGGGTGATCGTGCCGGGCGAGGGCCGGAAGGTCTCCGGGTTCTCGGCATTGATACGGCACTCGATGGAATGGCCGATGATGTTGACCTCATCCTGAGTGCAGGGCAGGTCGCCGCCGGCGGCGATGCGGATCTGCTCCAGCACAAGATCGATGTCGGTAATCATCTCGGTGACGGGATGCTCGACCTGGATGCGGGTGTTCATCTCGATGAAATAGAACTCACCGTCCTCGTAGAGGAATTCGATGGTGCCGACGCCGAGATACTGCATGTCCTGCATCGCCTTGGCGCAGATGCCGCCGATCCTGGCGCGCGCTTCCGGTGACAGGATCGGCGAGGGGCCTTCCTCCCAGACCTTCTGGTGCCGGCGCTGCAGCGAGCAGTCGCGTTCGCCGAGATGCAGCGCACCGCCACGGCCATCGCCCAGCACCTGGATTTCGATGTGGCGCGGCTTCTGCAGGTACTTTTCGAGATAGACCGACGCATCGCCGAAAGCCGCCTTGGCTTCGGTTGCAGCGGTCGAGAGCGCCATCAGCAGATCGGCTTCGGTCTGCGCGACCTTCATGCCGCGGCCGCCGCCGCCGGCGGCTGCCTTGACGAGGACCGGGAAACCGATCTCGCGGGCGATCGCTATGGCATCGTCTTCGGGGCCGACGCCGCCGTCGGAGCCGGGTACCACGGGAATGCCAAGCCGCTTGGCGGTCTTCTTGGCTTCGATCTTGTCGCCCATCAGGCGGATGTGCTCGGCCTTGGGGCCGATGAACTTTAGATTATGGTCGGCGAGGATCTCGGCGAACCGCGCATTCTCGGACAGGAAGCCGTAGCCGGGATGCACCGCATCTGCGCCGGTGATCTCGCAGGCGGCGAGTAATGAGGGGACGTTGAGATAGCTGTCTTTCGACGCCGGTGGGCCGATGCAGACGCTCTCGTCGGCAAGGCGCACATGCATGGCGTCGGCGTCCGCAGTCGAATGCACGGCCACGGTCGCGATGCCAAGCTCCTTGCAGGCCCGCAGGATGCGCAATGCGATCTCGCCGCGGTTGGCGATCAGGATTTTCTCGAACATGGCGTTCCGAAGTCAGAGGACGTTGTGGTGTTACTCGATGATGACGAGCGCTTCGCCGTATTCGACCGGCGAACCGTCTTCGACCAGGATCTGCGTCACAGTGCCGGCACGCGGCGCCGGGATCTGGTTCATGGTCTTCATCGCCTCGATGATGAGCAGCGTCTGGCCGGCAGCAACCTTGGTGCCGACTTCGACGAAGGCCGGCTTGCCGGGCTCCGGGGCACGGTAGACGGTGCCGACCATCGGCGAGGGCACAGCGCCCGGATGCTTGGCCATGTCGGCGACCGGCGCGGTAGCCGCCGCGACCGGCGCGGGGGCGGCGACAGGCGCCGGCGCGTAGGCGGGTACGGCGGCAGCGACGCTGATGTTACGCGCGACGCGCACGCGCAGACCGGCGCGCTCGACTTCGATCTCGGTGAGGTTGGTTTCATCCAGCAGCAGCGCCAGTTCGCGGATCATGCCGCTATCGTTGCTGGCTTTCGGCGTTGCGTTCTGCGTGTCGTCAGGCTTGCGGGCCATGGGCAATCCAATGTCTGAAGTGAAAGACGAATAAAGAGCGAAGCGGGCGCGTCACGCGATGGCGTTGGCACCGATTTTGGCGGCGAGGCCGCTGATGGCAAGGCGATAGCCTTCGATGCCGAAGCCGCAGAGGCTGGCAAAGGCCGCCTTGGCGATGAAGGAATGGTGGCGGAAACTTTCGCGGGTGTAGACGTTGCTGACATGCACTTCCACGGTGGGAATGCGCACGCCGACAATGGCGTCGTGCAAGGCGATCGAGGTGTGCGAGTATGCGCCACCGTTGATCACGATGCCGACCACGTGTTTCTCGCGGGCCTGATGGATGTAACCGATCAACTCGCCTTCGCTGTTGGACTGCCGGCAATCTGCGGTCAGGCCATATTGCGCGGCGGCGGCTGCGCAGAGCTTTTCGACATCGGCCAAAGTCGCGTGGCCATAGGTCTCCGGCTCGCGGATTCCGAGCAGGTTGAGGTTGGGGCCGTTGAGCACGTAGATGGTGTTGGTCGTGGTGTTGGCCATCGGACATCCCGGGCGTATCAGCAATGGGCGCGGGCGGGCGCCGTTCTGCCGGGGGTTATAGGTAACCAAACCGCTGAGGGGAAGCCTCTAGACCCCCGGTTCCCCCAGCCAAATACCTCACCCAATTCATAAAAAGCCCGATGTAACCTATGGAAAGTGCTTATTAACCAAGGTTAAAGCCACTGACGCCATTTCCGGCAATCTGCCGGCTCACGACAGGGGCGGAGCGTGCCGGATAGCAAACGGGCGGACCCTTTCGAGCCCGCCCGGGTGTCACATCAGATGCGCCGCCTTAGGCATCGAGGACTGCGACGATCTCGAGTGTCCGCGGGTTCACGACGATAATCTCGTTGCGAACCAGGAAGAACTCATAGCCGCGCCAATCCGGATAGACGGTGATGATCTCGGCCGGAAGCGGGTGGAAGCGAACTTCACGCGGCACGCGGGTGCCGACCGAGATCGAGAAGTTCACATTGGTCACCGGCTGGATGTTCTGCTGCTTGATGACCGTGGTGACCTTGGTGCGCTGCTCGGTGGTGAGCTTGGCGCCCGCGCCGGCCTGACCGGTGGTGGTGGTTGACTTGGTCTCCGTCGATGTCGACTTGGTGTCGGCACCCGACTTGGAATCGGTCGACTTGGAATCGGCCTTCATGTCCTTGCCGGCCTTTTCGTTGTCGCGGGTCGAGTCGGTCGCACGCTTGTCGTCACGCTGCATCTTGTCGTCGGACTGTGTAGACTTCACCGCCGGCTTCTGCTCGGACTTGTTGGTGGTGTCGGTCGCTTCGTCCTTGTTGACAGGCGCACTGCGTTCCGTCGGCGCAGCGCGGTCCGCAGAGGCACCGCCTGCGGGCGCACTCGTTGCGCCGCTACGCGCAGCACCGCCCGCCGGTGCTTCACGGGTCATTCCGGCACCTCCGGCGCCACCACCCGACGTTGCGGCTCCTGCGCCGCCGGGATTTTGCGCGCTAGCGAAACCCGAACCTGCAATCAGTGCAGCGGCGGCGACGCTCATCAATAAACGGTTGTTCATCTTGGTTCTCCTCGCGATGCATTGCCCGCCGTACAACGACACTGGTGGAGGGATGTTCCTGAGAAATGTAGTTCCATTGCTTTTGTTATGAGCATACGTCACGCCGCGTCAGGGCTTGACCTTCGTCTTGTAGACTTCATCGCCGTTGTCATCGATGACAACGACCTTCCGGTCACGGTCGCCTGCTATATCAACCGCGATTTGATGAGCAATATTCTTGGCCACATCCTTGGCCTGCGTGTCGTCGCTACAGTCCAGACCTACGGGGTCCTCAAGCCGGAAACCATCGACAATCTCGAAATGATATTTTGGCATTGCTCTTTCTCCTCCTCCAAAAAGGGCAATCCACCACCGTTGGGGATGTTCCTAAGTCGGAAATGGAATGAAGAAGGTCTCAGCCGGAACGAAATGGCAGCACGTGCATTGCACCATCGAATAAGGAAAATGCAATACCAGCCTTTGTGGAGATGATCGTTCAGAAGATCGCGGATGCGGCGCCGATCGAGAATTCAGTGTCCGATTTTGTCGCCGGCGTGCTGGAGAATACAGCAAACAAGCTGTCGCGCTTTGAGCAGCGCCCGGATGACGGCGAGACGGCAGTCGAGGACATCGCGTAACTATCGTTATAACATTTTCAGGTTTCAAAGAGGCCGGCTGTTACGCAGCCGGCCTTTTCACTATGCGTTCGATACTATGCGTGCGACATGGACAGGGCGGGCTCAACGACTAACATCAGGTCATGTCAGTCGGGATTTGCGGAGCTGTGCTTCGATGAGGAACTGGATTGGAGGGATCCTGGCGCTCATAGCCCTGTCGGTAGCACCTGCTCTTGGATGGGAGCATTGGGGCGCCGACCGTGGCGGCTCACGCTTTACGCCGCTGGACCAGATCAACCCTGACAACACTGGCCGTCTGATCGAGGCTTGGCGCTTCCAGACCGGCGATCTCCTGCGTCGCACACCTGCGCAGATGGCGCGCACCAAGTTCGAAGCGACGCCGTTGTTCGTTGAAGACAGCCTGATCTTCTGCACGCCGTTCAACGAGGTAATCGCGCTCGATCCCGCCAGCGGCCGGCAGAAGTGGCGGTTCGATCCGCGGGTCGCGCCAGATGTGCGCCCCGCCAACCGCTGGGTTTGCCGCGGCGTGACCTATTGGCGTGATGATCGCGCAACATCCGGCGCGACCTGTCGCAGCCGCATCTTCATGGGCACCAACGATGCCCGTATCGTTGCGCTGGATGCTGCGACCGGACTGCCATGTGCCGACTTCGGCGCGCAGGGTGAGGTCAAGCTCGACCCGGGAATGCCGCTTGATGGCCCCGGTGAATTTCAGATCACATCGCCGCCGGTGGTCGGGCGCGACGTCGTCGTGGTCGGTTCTGCACTCGCCGACAATCGGCGTGTGAGCGCGCCCAAGGGGACCGTCCGCGCTTTCGATGTGCGCAGTGGCGCGCCGCGATGGTCGTGGGATCCGCTGGTCCATGACGGTATCGAAGCCGGCCACGCCAATGTCTGGGCGCCGATGTCGGTGGATGACGAACGCGGATTGCTGTTCTTGCCGACGTCTTCGCCGAGTCCCGATTTTTGGGGCGGCAAGCGGCCCGGCAACAATGTGTATGCCAATTCGGTTGTTGCGCTGAAGATCGGCACCGGCGAGATGGTCTGGTCGTTCCAGACCGTGCATCACGATGTCTGGGACTACGACGTGCCGGCGCAGCCGACGCTTGCCCGCATCGATCTTGCAAGCGGTCCGCGCGACGTCGTCATCCAGGCTACCAAGCAGGGCTTCCTGTTCGTGCTGGATCGTGCGACCGGGCAACCGATCTGGCCGGTGGAGGAGAGAGTTGTTCCGCAAGGCGGCGTCGAGGGCGAAGCGCTGTCGCCGACGCAGCCATTTCCGACGCATCTTCCGACACTGGTGCCGCAGCGGGTAATCCCGGATGAGGCGTTCGGCGTGACATTCTGGGATCGCGGCAAGTGCCGGGATGAACTGGCGAGTGGACGCAACGAAGGCCTCTACACGCCACCTGCCACGGGGGCCGGCACGCTGCTGTTTCCGATGACCGGCGGCGGCGTCAACTGGGGCGGTGTTGCCTTCGATCCCGTCCGGCAGGTGCTCTATGCCAATACGAGCCGCGCGGTGCATCGGGTCACGCTGATCCCGCGCGCCAAGGCGCAGAACTACAAGCCGCCGGCCGGTACCGATTTTGGCGCGCAGCGCGGCGCGCCTTTTGCCATGAGGCGGGCGCTCGTGACGTCGCCGCTCGGCATGCCCTGCAACAAGCCGCCCTGGGGCGCTATGGTTGCTGTGGACCTCAAGGCCGGCAAAGTGCTGTGGGAGTCGAAAGTCGGCACCACCGAGGACATCGCGCCATTGGGTCTCGCACTGGCCACCGGTACGCCGCTGGTCAACGGCTTGCTGGCGACGCGCGGCGGCGTGATCTTCACCGGCGCGATGGATGCCTACCTGCGTGCATATGATGCGAAGACCGGCTCTGAACTCTGGCAGGGGCGGCTGCCGGTGCCGGGCATCGCCAATCCCATGACTTACGCCATCGGTGGAGAGCAGTACGTGGTCATCGCTGCCGGTGGCCATTCAGAATCCGGCACCTCGATCGGCGACAGCGTTGTGGCATTTCGTCTTGCGCGCGACGGTGAGGCGCCATCGCTGCGATCGCTCTACATCGATCGTCCCGGCGGCCGGCTCCGCGCCGGCGCGATCACGCTGGGCGCGGTGCTCGCGTTGCTACTCGCCGTCGGCATTGTCTGGCGTACCAAGCGCAAGGGGCGGGCGTAATTTACACCCAGCGTTTGTCGGCGGTGAAATCCACCGTCAACCAGTAGCCCGGGCTGAGCCCGCCCATGGCTAGAGCAATCTCGGCACGGATAGCATCGAGTTCGGCGAAACTCTTGCTGATCTCGCCTGACGGCGCGACCAGCCCGATCTCGATGAATTGCTGGCGGCCGGAGCGCATCACGTGCGAGCTGTAGTCGCTGAAGCCATGCTTGTGCGCGATCGATTGCGCGAGTTCGCGAACCTCTTCGTCGAGATCGCTCGGCGCGACCTGCAGGATGTCACGGCCGGCATTCCAGATAGTCGAAAGCGGAAACGGCAGCAGGCAGATCGCAACCACCAGCAGGATCAGCGGATCGACCAGCGGCGCATAGGCCGCTGCCGGAGTCTTCGCCATCACCGCTCCGAGCAGGAAGCTGATGCAGACCGCCAGACTGAGTACGCCGCCCATCAGCCAGGCACGGGCATCGATGTCGAGCAGTTGCGAGCCGTGTTCGCCGGCCGAGCGGCGGATATAGATGCTCATGCCGAAGCTGATCGCGCCCGCCACCGCAGCGAAGATCGCGCCGGGGCCGAATTCGATGGCGCGCCCGCCGGTGATCAGTCCGTTAAGGCCGTCGATGAAGGCATAGGCGCAGGCGAAGCTGAGCACCGTGCCGTTGATCAGCGCGAGGATCGGTTCAAGGTGCCAGTAGCCATACTGGAAGCGGTCGTCTTCGCCTCTGCTGATCAGTCGTGCGGTCAGCAATGCAACGCCGGTCATGGCTGCGTCGATCAACGTGTAAAAACCGTCGAAGGCGATGGCGCGCGAACTGATGGCGAGCCCGAAAGCGATGCTGGCAAATGAAATGAGAAGCGTGACGTAAATCGAAATCTTCAGGAGCCGCTGCTCCTGTTTGGTATCGGTCAACATTGGGAACTTAGGCGGGGTGTCCGCTGCATCCTTTTACCGTTGGGGATAGGTTACGCTATCACAGATGGCGCTCAGCGGCTTTGACCGCTACCGTAAGATAAATAAAAAACCGGCTGCGATGCAGCCGGTTTGTCATATTTCCGAGATGTTTGTGTCGGCGCGGGCGACGGTATGAATCACCCTGCCGGTGTCCGGGATTACGAACAGAGCGCCTTGCCGCAGCGGGCCTGGTTGATCTTCTCCTTCAGCGCGTCTGCGCCGACGGCACCGATGATCACCTGCTTGCCGATGACGTAGCTCGGCGTGCCGTTCATGCCCATGGATTCCGCGAGCTTGAAGTTCTCTTCGATGGTCGCGCGCACTTCCGGGCTGGCCATGTCCTTTTCCAGTCTGACGACGTCGAGACCTGCTTCCTTGGCCGCTGCCAAGGCGCGGGCCTTGTCGGCCTGGCCGCGGCCGCTCAGCAGCTTCTGGTGAAAGTCGAGATACTTCTTGCCGGTCGGGTCCTGCATGCGCACGGCGACAGCGACCTGGGCGGCTTCAACCGAGCCGGGCCCGAGCACAGGGAATTCCTTCAGCACGACCTTGAGCTTCGGATCGTTCTTCATGATGCCGACCATGTCGTCCATGGCGCGCTTGCAGTAGCCGCAATTGTAATCGAAGAACTCGACGAAGGTGACGTCGCCGTCCTTGTTGCCGACGACGACACCGCGCGGCGAATTGAAGATCGTGTTAGCATTCGCAGCGATTGCAGCCTGATGCTTCTCGGCTTCGGCCTGGGCCTGACGCTTGGTGAGCTCGGCTGAGACCTCTTCGAGGATTTCCGGATGGGTGATCAGGTAGTCCTTGATGATCTTCTGGATCTCGCCGCGCTGGGCGTCATTGAATGTCTGCGCCGATGCGACCGCGGGCGCGCCACACAGCGCGAGGGCCAAAGCCAGGGCCGGGCCGGCGGAGGCGAGAAAACGGAACGAAGGCATGGGCAAATTATCCTTTGGAAAAGGCCGAGTCAGAAAGCCACGTGTCATTGGGGAAGCTGCTTAGCATTTTGAGGGCGAAATACGCGTTATTTGTGAAGGCGGTCACGCGCAATTCATCATTGCGCCGCAGGTCTCAAAAGCCGGAATGGTGGTGATCCGGCCCGGTCATTGCAGTGAGGGCATGCGGTGCCGGCAATGGAGCGCTTCCGATCTCGTCATCGAAGATCGGTGCCAGCGGTGGTGCGGGCTCATAGAGCACGACCCGGTTCTTGCCGCTGTGTTTGGCCTGATACAGGGCGTGATCGGCAGCCGCCATCAATCGTTCGGGGGAAGCGATGAGGTCGGGGGACCACTGCGCGACGCCGATGGAGGCGGATAGGGTCCTCACTGTGTGTCCGGCATTGCCAAATTGTCGCGGGCAGGCCGCCAGCACACGCCGCGCGATATCGCCGGCCTGCTGCAGGTCGGTGTCGGGCAACACGATGCAGAACTCGTCGCCGCCGCATCGGGCCAGCGTATCGCCGGGGCGCAACTGATCTTGCGCCGCTTGGGCGAATTGCCTCAGGCAGTCATCGCCGGCGCTGTGACCGAAGCCATCATTGACCGCCTTGAAGCCGTCGAGGTCGATCGCCAGCAGTGCGTATGGCCGTGCGGTCCGCCGCGCCATCGCACATTCCTCGTCCATCCGCTGCAACAGGCGGCGGCGATTGCCGGCGCCGGTCAGATCGTCGATCAGCGCCAGTTCGGCTGCGTCGCCGCGCAGGCGGTCGATCGCCATCATCAGCAGTCCGTAATTCCATGTCATGGCGAGGAATGCCGCCACCAGCATGAAGCCTGCCTGTACCGCATCGACGGTCACTATGGTCGGCTCGCCATCGCCCAGATGTAGCAGCGCGGCGATCGCGCGGCAGGCAAAAGCAACCAGCAAGAGAATCGAGAGGTAGCCGGCCATCCGTGCGCCGTGATTGCTGCGCCGATGATCACGCGACAATAGCAGCGGTAGCGTCAGCGCCACGGGAACGCCCTGGCTCAGCGAGTAGACGACAACGCGCATCGCATATTCGTCGATGCCCAGTCTGAAGAACAGGAAGCCGGCCAGGCTCGCGGAAATCACCAGAGCGGTGGCGATCCAGGATGTAGGCCTGTCGTAAAAGCGGCGGATGCCGACCCCTGACAGACAGAAAGCGAGAACTGTCATCTGCGCGGCGAACAGCAGGCCGACGGGATTGGGAAACAGCAGGCCGAGAGCAGGGCCGGCCGACGCGCTCAGTGAAGCGGCGCTCCAGTAGCGGGCCGGGACGAAGTTCGGATAGCAGCGTGCGACATAGGCCCAGACGAGACCTGATGACAGGAAGTTGGCGAGCGTGAACCAGAAGATGGTCGTCGTGCTCATCGCCGCCGGTCCCACGTGCGTGTGACGCCGCTGTGTGCGGTTTCGTGATCCGATGGCTGCATTGGTCTCCCCGCCGGACGCGATGAGCGCATCCATTTTCACTAAATGCAGCGAGTTCCGTTAACGGAACCTGACCGCTGCCGGCGAGAAGCCGATAGTGGTTGTGAAATGATGAAGATCATATCGATCCACGCACGAGCCCGGTGCTCGGGCCGATGCGTCGAGCTGCTAGCCGGCAAGAGGCTGTGCCGACGGCGGCGCGCCCATGAATGTCTGATGACGCTAGCTCCTCATAGGTGCTATGTTGTATGTGAATACCTTTCTTCTAAAGACGTTAAGTTTGAGGCCGTAGCTTTGCGCGCAGCTGAGGAAGAAGGGGTCTTGTATCGATGCGCGTTCGTGTCCTGTTTATGCTTTGCGTCTCTGCGATGGCCGCGATCATCGCTGTCGCCGCCACGGTTTTCGTCGTGCAGGAGTGGGGCAATTATCGCAGTGCCAGCGAGGCCGCCTATCTATCCGCTGCGACTGCCGGCGTCTTGCGCACGACCGAACAGATGGCCGTCAGCCGTGGTCCGCAGAACGCGGCGCTGATTGCCGACGAAGTCGCCAATCCCGGCGCGCTGACTGCGGTCGCGAATGCCCGCAAGTTACTCGCCGATGAACTGACCGGCGCCAGGACCGCAGTTGCCGCGGCAACTTATCCCGAACGCGTCCGGGCCCTCGCTGCCCTCGACAAGCTCGGCGGCGATCTCGCCGAGATCTATGGCAAGCTCGACGTCGCCTACAAATTACCGCGCGCTCAGCGCGATGCCGCGCTGATCAAGGACTACGTGCCACGCATGCTGCAGTTCAACACGCTGCTCGACGGTGTGGTGAACGGACTCGAGCGCAGTGCCGCAGCGGCGCATGAGAGCGTCGGCAGCTTGATCCAGATCGCGCGCCTGTCATGGGATATGCGCGATGCCGCCGGACGCCGCGCCAGCTACTTCACGCGTGCCGCCGGTAACAGCAAGATGCTGACGACTGGCGATATCCAGGGAGTCTCCGAATCCACCGGCGAAATTCGCCACGCCTGGGCCCGTCTGCAGGCGACTGTTTCGCAACTAAGCGAGGATCCCGCTTTGTCGACCGCAGTGAAGGCCGCGGAGACCCGATTCTTCGGCGATACCGACAAGTTCATCGCCGAGCTGACCGCCAAGGGTCTTGCCGGCACCGATTACGGCGTATCGTTTCAGGACGTATTGAAGCGTCTTGTCGGTCCCGCGCAGTCGGCGCTCGGCATCCGCGATGCCGCAATGGCGCAGGCGACCTCGCTCGCCGATTCTGCCCGCGGCAGTGCGCTGACGCGTCTGTCGCTGGTCGCCGTCGGCATGGCGCTGGTGGCGTTGCTAGTGATCGGCGTCACCATGTTGTTCGTTCGCCGCGTCGTGCAGCCATTGGTCGGCATTACGGCTGCCATCACGCGCCTTGCCGAGGGCGACCGCGAGATCGACGTACCTGCGCGTGGCCGCCGCGACGAGATCGGCGAGATGGCCGGGGCGCTGGAGACCCTTCGTCTCAACGCCATCGAGGCCGCGCGTCTTGAAAGCGAGCACCGCGCGCAGCAACAAGCCCGCGAAGCGCGCGCGGCACGGATCGAGGCGCTGACGCTGGAATTCGATACAGCGAGTAACGAGGTGATCCAGGGCGTGGGCGCCGCCGGCGATGCGATGCGCCGCGATGCCGAAGCCAGCTCCAGGCTCGCAACCGGCACGTCGGAGCGTGCGACCAATGTGGCGGCCGGCGCCGAGGAGGCCTCCGTCGGCGTCAGCACCATCGCCAGTGCCGCCGAGGAAATGAGCGTCGCGGTGGCCTCGATTGCCGAGCGGCTGGAGGCCTGTGCGGTGATCGCTGCCAATGCGGTGCGCGAAGTCAGCGATGCCGACAAGCGCATCGTCGGTCTCGATCACGCGGTCGAGCGCATCGGCAACATCATCAAGTTCATTCAGGACATTGCCAGCCAGACCAATCTTCTGGCGCTCAATGCGACAATCGAGGCAGCGCGAGCCGGCGATGCGGGCAGGGGCTTTGCCGTGGTGGCCGGTGAAGTGAAGGCCCTGGCGACCCAAACTGCCAAGGCGACTGATGAAATCACGGCGCAGATTTCCAGCATCGAAGCGGAGACGCGTGCCGTGGTTCAGGCAATCAAGAGCGTGGCCGAGACTATCGGTCGGGTCGATGCGGTGACCGCCGACATCTCCGCGTCGGTGACCCAGCAGCGCCAGACCACCAGCGAGATCGCCGCCAATGCCCAGCAGGCGGCCAGCGGCACCAAGGACGTGTCGTCCAATGTCGGCGCGGTCAGTTCCGCCATGTCCGAAGCGGAGGCCGCGGCGTTGCGCATGATCGCCAAGGCCGACGATCTCTCCGCGCGCTCGAGCGATCTGACCGAGCGCATCTCCAGCTTCCTCAGCAACGTTCGCGCTGCCTGAGTGTTATGATCTGAACGGCGTGTGGCTGCCCTGCAGCCGCACACGCCGCGCAGGTCAGTCGTCTCACCACCTGTCTATCAAAACCAAGGATCTCTCTATGACTCTCGATCGGCGTACGCTTCTCAAACTGTCTCTGGCTGGCGCTGCGGTCGGCGCGACAGCCGTTACGCCCGTAATTACGCCGGCACTGGCCCAGGCGCCGAAGAAGCGCGCCCGCTGGATTTGTCTCGGGACCAAAGGCGGCCCGCGTGTTGGTCTTGGCCGCTCCAATCCGGCCAATGTGCTGATCGTAGACGACGTGCCCTATGTGGTCGACTGCGGCCCCGGCGTCACCAAGCGTCTCGTCGAAGCCAAGGTGGCGCTGCCGGATGTGCGTTATGTGTTCGTGACGCATCTGCATTCGGACCACGTGCTCGAATTTGGCAACATGGTCTATGGCGGCTGGTCCGCCGGCCTGAACCATCCGGTCGAGGCGTTCGCGCCGGTCGGCATGGAGGCGCTCACCAAGGCCTATTGGGAAAGCATCAAGTTCGACGTGGATATCCGCATCACCGATGAAGGCAAGCCAGATCCGCGCAAGCTGCTGGTGTCCAGGGACATCAAGGATTCCGGCCCTGTGATGAACAACGACAAGGTCAAGGTGACGGCATTCAGGACGCCGCATCCGCCGATCACCGAGAATTTCGCCTATCGTTTCGAGACCCCGGATGGCGTCTTCGTCTATGCCTGCGACACCTCGTTTAACCCGGCACTGGCGAAATTCGCCGAGGGCGCCGATGTGCTGATTCACGAGACGATCTATGTCCCCGGCGTCGATGCCATGGTGAAGCGCGTCAAGAACGCAGCGACACTGAAGGAGCATCTCCTGGCATCGCACACCACCACCGAAGACGTCGGCAAGATCGCGGCCATGGCCAAGGTCAAGAAACTGGTGATGACGCATTTCGTGCCCGGCGACGATCCGTCGATCACTGACGAGATGTGGGCCGCAGACGCCAGGAAGCACTATAGCGGCCCGATCATGGTCGCGAAGGACCTGATGGAAATCGAGCTGTAAGGCCCGATCTGCTATAACTCCCATCAGCGGTGCCGGTGGGAGGCATCATGAACGCCAGACTTGAACGGAAACTGAGAGTTCTCGCAACGATCGTCGCGGCCGGTGACGTTGCCGGCGTCGCGTTCAGTGTAACCCATGATCTGCCGATCCTGCCCGGGGGCGTGATCGGTCTGCAGTCCGCGGGCAATATAGTGAAATAATCGCGCAAACAAATGGCGCATGTGCCGTGCAAGAGTTTCCACATATGGAAACCCGCATGGTTAGATTCTTAAATTTCACTTTGATCGTTGCAGAGCTCGCGTGATGCCTCGCGCGACGCTGCCCATCCTTTGCACGGCGCTGCTGCTTTCGGCCTGTGCGTCACTGCCGCGTGCGCCGCTCATCGCAAGTGCGCGGGCGACGATCCCGCAGATTCCGTTGGCCAGGATATCGCCCGATGATGGCTATCGCATCTTCGCGGGATCGCGGCGCGGTGCCGTACCGCTCACCATCCTTGCCTTGTCCGGCGGCGGCGCTGACGGCTCCTATGGCGCAGGATTCTTGAAAGGCTGGTCCGACTCCGGGCTGCGCCCCGATTTCGATATCGTCACCGGCTCCAGCGTCGGCGCCCTGATTGCGCCATTCGCGTTTCTCGGCCCAGGCTATGACGGCCGTCTTGAAGCGATCTTCACCAGCGGCGTGACTGAAAATCTGATGCGTATCGCGGGGATCAACGCCGTTGTTGGATCGGGCGTTTTCAAGGCGGGGCCGATGAAAGACCTCATCTCGAAATATGCCGACGACCGGATTATCGATGCCGTCGGTGCGCGGTATCGCAAGGGCAAGATGCTCATTGTGGTCACCACGAACCTCGACACGCAAGGGACGACGCTCTGGAATATGGGAGAAATCGCGAGCAGCGATAGTCCTGGCCGCTATGAGTTGTTCCGGAACCTGCTCGCGGCGTCAGCCGCTATTCCCGGGATTTTCCCGCCGGCCCTGATCGCCGTCGAGTCCGGCGGGAACATGTATTCCGAGATGCATGTCGATGGTGGCGTGACGTCGAATATTCTGGCTGTGCCGGAAAGCGTGTTAACGGCCCATGCTGGATCGCTGGCTACGAAGTCTCGGGTCTTCGTGATCGTCAACGGCAAGCTGTCGCCCGACGCCTCCTATACATCGGATCTGACGCTTCCGATCGTAGCGCGCTCGTTTCAGACCTCGGTGAAGGCCAATACGCGCAATGCGATGATCGCGACATACGATTTCTGCAAACGCAACAACTGGGATTTCAAAGCAACGGCCATCGACGCGGGCAAGCTCACCACGAGCGATCCAACCAATTTCGATACCGATTATATGAAAGAGCTCTACGTCTACGGTCGCGCCAAGGGCGGTTCGGCCAGTGGATTTCAATCCAACCTGGAAGGGTTGAGGGGGCAGGGTAGCTAGATGTGTCGCATCGCTCCAACAGCGTCTTTGGAACGCTCCCGAATACGGATATCCGTTTGGCGCCTTTGGTCTCGCACAAAAGACATCGCGTTCCTGAGCGTGGAGATCGCGTATTATCCGTTGCTCGTCTTCGGGATCGCGATGATCCTCTGGTCCGGCTGAACAGGCGCTGCTTACGAAGGCCTATTCTTTAGCGATCTTCTGCAATGGCACCTTGTGGTCGGTTAGCGCGTGCGTCGGTCAGGCTGCGACCGACGATACGTTCGTGATATCCAACTCAATGGAAAGCGTCTGCCTTAACCCGTGAGGCTGCCGGTTCTCGATCTGGAGCCTGCCTCCCTGCCGCTCGACAATTTCCTTGGCGATGGCAAGGCCGAGCCCGGCGCCGGGGATTGACTGGCGCCGGGCCGGATCGACGCGAAAGAACGGTTCGAAGGCGCTTGCTAGGAATGTTTCGGGAATGCCGGGACCGTTGTCTTCGATAATGACGACCGCAAATCCCTCGCGGGATTCCAGACTCACGATTGCGCCACCGCCATGTGTCGCGGCGTTGATGATGAGATTGCGCAAAGCCCGCTTGAGCGCGAGCGGCGATATCTTGACGTTACCCGGATCGAGCTCGGCAATCGTCACCGGCATCTTGATCAGGATCAGTTCAGCGCAAACGTCCCCGACGAGTTCGTCGAGTCTGACGTGTTCGGTGCCTTTTCCGACGGTCTCTTCCCGAACGAGCTGGATGGCGCTGTCGGCAATGTGATCCATTTCATCGAGGTCATGCAGCCACTCCTCACGCTCTCGTTCGTTGAGAAATTCGGCGCGCAGGCGCATGCGTGTCATGGGTGTCCGCAAATCGTGCCCAGCGGCAGCCACAAGTCTGATCTTGCTGTCCATCGCTTTTTTCAGACTTGCGCCCATCATGTTCAGTGCCTGGGCGGTTGCCTTGATTTCGATAGACCCTTCTTCTTTGAGTACGGGCAGTACGCCGTCCTTGCCAACGGACATCGCCATGCTCTGCAGCAATTTGAGCTGGTTCGTCGTCTGATGGGCGACCGTAAGAGCGACTCCGATGACGCCAGCCGTGATCAGTACCATCCAGCCGGCGAGGCCCCACCATACTTCAGGAGGGGGGGCGTGCTCACGTATGGGCCAGCTCAGCCAGCCGGGGCCCATCTTGATAGACGCCCATCGTTGGCCGTCCGGTGTTTGCTTGACGAAAATGTCGAGATTGGCTTGCGATTTCCGAAATGCTTCCTGCAGAAGATTCGTCGGCGCTTCCAGAAGCTTGCCCTCGATGGGCGTGGGCTGAAGATGAAAGATTGCATCGTTTCCGCGAAAGGTGAGGCTGTTGGAAAATGCAGCGACGCGAGACGTCAGTCCGTCCCGAAAATCCTTTTCGACCAGCGCGAGAATCATTTGCGACATCACGGCGCTGGCCAGGATCACCACACAAAGGACCGAGCCCACCAGCATCAAGGAAAATCGAATGCGTATGGAGTTCATGTGTCTGCGCCAATGGTTTCAACGCGTGCCGAGAAAATGTAACCGCCGTTGCGCACGGTTTTGATCAACTGGAAATCGTCATTGTCGCCAAGCTTCTTGCGCAGCCGGCTCATCAACACGTCGATCGAGCGATCGAACACGTCGTCGGAGCTGCGGTTGGTCAGTTCGATCAGTTGATCCCGGGAGAGCAGGCGGCCGGGCCGTCTGACGAGCACGAGCAATAGTTCAAATTCGGCGGTCGTGAGGTCGAAGGGATCCCCGTTTTCGTCCAGCAACTGCCGCGCGCCGGGATGGAGCTTGAATTTGCCGAAGCGATGTTCGAGCACTTGGGAGAGCTGGATATCCTGCGTCACCTTGCGGCGGAGCACCGCGCGGATGCGGGCGAGCAGCTCGCGCGGGTTGAACGGCTTTCCAAGATAGTCGTCCGCGCCGATTTCGAGGCCGATGATCCGGTCGACATCCTCCTTCAACGCGGTCAACAGAATGACCGGGATCTCGGAGCCTTCGCGCCGAAGATCGCGGCAGATATCGAGGCCGGAGCCGTCGGGCAGCAGGACATCGAGGACGATCAGGCTGACCTCGTTGGTCTGCAGCGCCTCCTTCATCGTTCGCTGGTCAGAGGCGATGGAGACACGGTAGCCTTGTTCGGTCAGATAGCGCCCCAGCAGTTTTCGTATTTCAAGATCGTCATCGACGATGAGGATGTGAGACATGCTCTGCATTGGGCGGCACCCGGCTCCAGGCGGTTGTTCGGTCAACTCGGCAGTTGATGTCGTAGCATAGCTGTCCTGGGTGGAGAGATGCCAATCACTGTCATGCATGTCCGGTCATTCCGTCACCGGCATCGCGTCGTCGTTCCACTCGGGAGGTGCTCCCATTTTCCCGCCGATGAAGGCGGAAACGCCGGTGCGCCCGAAAGCATCACAGGCGGCGTATTTGGGCTTCCCCCCAAAGGCTGAATTCACGCGCTGCATACTGGGCGTGGACAGCTTCTTGTCGAACGGATTTTCACCGGTAATGAGGAGCTTGCTGAAATCTGCGCCGAACTCACCCGCCAGATCGTAGGCATCGCCGGATGCCGCAACGCGCGGCGTGCTGGTCAGCATGTCGGCGTCGCGGGCCCAGACAAATGCCGCCTTCTGCTGGCCCTGCAGGTCGCGGGCTTCCGCCTCGACCGACAGGCCTCCCATGCCGTACGGGATCCGGGGCACGACGATAGGAAAGCCTGCGCTGATGAACATCGGTGCGGCGGAGGCAACCTTGGCGGCTCCAGCGACATTCGGATCGGTGACGGTCACACGCGTCACGGTGACATGCACCGTCAGGTCGGCGGGTTGCCCCGATGGGACGATATTGAAGCGGTCGCTCAGGCCGATACAGACGGAACGGTCGACAGCATTCGCGATGACGCGACGTTGCTTGTCAGTGAGCGCGGCTCGCGATGCGGCATGAGAGAAGGACGTCGGCATAATGCTGACGCTCCTGGCCGCCAGCACGCTGGCCTTGTCCACGCGCATCTTGGATTTGGTGGTGACGCCGTCGGCGGGCGCGAGGTCGTTATATGAGGCGAGGGACCCTGATGTCTCCAGCTGCGCCGTGGCGCATCCAGCGACAGATGCCGTCAGAGCGTGCAGGCATATCAGTTTCAACACGTGGTTGATCGCGGTCGCGCGCATCGAGATGTCCCCCAAAAGTCAGGGACACTGCGTACGGAGACAAATTGTCAGCTACATTGCGAAAGATTACGGATTGGAGGCCGTTTGTTGCAGAACATTGCAGCGGGAGCCGCGCTAGTTCTTCCCCGGCATTTTCGCGGCAATGATATCATCCGCCTTCACCCAGCCGGGCGTGCCCACCGCGAAGCGTGCCTTCGCACGTGACGCCAGATCGCGGGCGGTCTTGTTGTCACCGCGCAGGAAGGCCGCCTGGGCCGAAGCGAGATCGGCTTCCGCATAGTCGCCCTTGCGGCCATAGGCCATTGCGAGCTGCATATAGCCGACGGGCGCTTCGTTCTCGCGCGCCACCGCAGTGCGCAGGATACGGATCGCCTCGTCGGTATAGGCCTTGTTGTCGGAGGCGACGAGCGCCTGGCCGAGCATCATCTCGATCAGCGGCGCGTTGTTGGAGAGCTGCACCGCGCGGCGCAGCGGCGCGATTGCCTCATTGGGTTTGCCGCCTTCCAGCAGCGCCTGGCCGCGCAGCTCGTAGAAATACGGATTGTTCGGCTGCGCCTTGATCAGCGCATCGATCTGCTCGACAGCCACGCGCAGATCGCCATGGCGATAGGTGGCAATGGCGCGGGCATATTGCGCGGGCAGGCTGGTGTCGGACGGCGGATAGCGCCGCAGCACCGTGTCGCGCTGTTCCATGAAGCCGGCGGTCTTCGCGCGCATCAACTCGTGGCGCAACATCAGCGCCGGATCATCTTTCTTGTCCCAATAGGGGCTCGACTTCGCGAGCTCCTCGAGGGCGGCGACGCGCTCCCGCGGCATCGGATGCGACATCATATAGGGGTCGGCGCCGCGCGCCGCGAACAGGCTGTCGGTGCCGAAGCGCTGGAAGGTCTCGTACATGCCCTTGGAGGACTGGCCGGTCTGGTTGAGGAATTTGACGCCAGCGCGGTCGGCGTTCTCCTCCTGCTGGCGCTGATAGGACAGCATGGTGTTCATGAGCATAGCCTGCGGAGCGGCGACCGCCGCCGCGCCGATATTGCCGGCGGCGCCATTGGTGTTGCCGCCGCGCGCGCCAGCGGCCATGGCGCCGACGCCGAGCAGCATCGCCACGATCATCTGGGTCTGCGCCTGAGCCATCCGCTCGCGCAGCTTCGACAGATGGCCGCCGGCGAGATGGCCGGTCTCGTGGGCGAGCACGCCGATCAGCTGGTTCGGTGTCTGCGACTGCATCAGCGCGCCGTGATTGACGAAGATGCGGCGGCCGTCGGCGACAAAGGCGTTGAAGCTGGCATTATTAATGATGACGATCTGGATGTTCTGCTTTTCCATCCCGGCGGCGCGCAGGATCGGCCGGGTGTAATCGCGCAGCAATTGTTCGATCTCGGCGTCGCGCAGCAGGCGCGGAGCGTCGCCTTGCTGCGCATGGGCCGCCATTGGTGTCAGCGTCAACGCCGCCGCGGTCAGCAGCGTGGTCAGCTTCGAGAACAATCGAGATACAGCCCTTTTAGGCTGCAGCTGCAAGTCTTTCATCATTGGCCGAGGTTCGGATTCGATATAAGCCCTAACAAGTCAAATATTGCGGCGGGAGCGCGGCGTTGCTCCCATGTCGTAACGTGCATAACGCCGCGCAGATAGCAGATTTCCATGCCAGATACGATCCTCAAAACTCGGGCACACGGCCTTCTTGCGGCGTCCGGACGCAGCGACGTTCCCCCGTTCATGGTGATGGATGTGATGGCCGCCGCGGCGCGGATCGAGGCCGCTGGCGGGCATGTGATCCATATGGAAGTCGGGCAGCCGGCAGCGCCCGCGCCCAAGGTGGCCATTGAGGCTGCGCAGGCCGCACTGGCGCACGGGCGGATTGAATATACCGCCGCGCTTGGCACCCCATCGCTGCGTGCGCGGATCTCCAGGCATTATCGCGACGCCTATGGCTGCGCGGTCGATCCGGGACAGATCGTGGTGACCACGGGCTCCTCCGGCGCGTTCATCCTGTCGTTCCTGGCCCTGTTCGAGCCTGGCGACCGCGTCGCCGTCACCGTGCCCGGCTATCCACCCTATCGGCATATTCTGACTGCGCTCGGCTGCGAGCCGGTGCTGATCGAAACCCATGCCGACAAGCGCCACGCCATGACCGCCGAGGATCTGCTCGCCGCGCATCGCGAAAAACCGCTGAAAGGCGTGCTCGTCGCGAGCCCGGCCAATCCCACCGGCACCATGATGTCGCGCGAAGCTCTGACCAGCCTGATCCACGCGGCCGATGATGCGGGCATTCGCTTCATCTCCGACGAGATCTATCACGGCCTCGATTATTCATTCCCGGCAGTGACCGCAGCCGAGTTGTCGCCGAATGCGCTCGTCATCAACTCGTTCTCGAAATACTTCTGCATGACCGGCTGGCGCGTTGGCTGGATGGTCGTGCCGAAGCCGCTGGTGCGGTCGATGGAGCGGCTGCAGCAGAACCTGTCGATCTCGGTGCCGACGCTGTCGCAGATCGCGGCTGAAGCTGCGTTCGACGGCCGTGCGCAGATGGAAGACATCAAGCATGGCTATCAGGAGAACCGCCGCATCCTGACCGCAGGATTGCCGCAGGCCGGCCTCACGGACTTCCTGCCGGCGGATGGCGCCTTCTATCTCTATGCAGACGTGTCGAAATTCACGTCGGACAGCTTCGATTTCGCCAAGCAGATGCTGGAACAGGCACATGTCGCCGCCACGCCCGGCAGCGACTTCGATCCGATCCACGGCAAGTCCTATATTCGCTTCTCCTATGCGAGCTCGACCGAGGACATGCATGAGGCGGTCGCGCGGATCAGCAAATGGCTCGGGCAGGGTGGTCCGAAGTGAGCGAGCCCATCTTGTCGGATGCAGCCACCGCGGACGCGCGTCATGTCCCCATCGCCAACGTGTGGTGGCCGACCCGCCGCAAAGGCTTTGCTGTCGTGCGACGCGCCGTGGTGTTGGCGGCGTTTGGCGTCGCGCTATTGGCAGTTTCGGCGAAGGTCAATCTGCCGCTGCCCCATGTGCCGATGACCCTGCAGACGCTGGTCGTTCTGATGATCGGCGCCGTCTATGGCTGGCGCCTCGGCGTGGTGACGATCATCGCCTATCTCGCCGTCGGTGCGTTGGGATTGCCGGTGTTCGCCGGGCCCGTTGGCGGTCTCAAACCGCTCACAGGAGCGACGGCCGGCTTCCTGTCCGGCTTCGTCGTTGCCGCGTTCATTACCGGCTGGTTCAGCGAACGTGGATGGGATCGCTCGATGGTCCGTCTGTTCGTTGCCATGGCCATCGGCCACATCGTGATCATGGCCATGGGCTTTGCGTGGCTGGCTTACGGCATGAAGCTCGGCGCCGAGAAAGCCTGGTTGGTCGGCGTGATGCCGTTCCTGGCGGGCGCGCTGGTGAAGAACACATTGGGCGCGATCCTGGTACCCGTCCTGCGCGGCATGGTTGATCGCCGGTATCGCTGAACGCGTGGCGCGATATTTGTTCGTTAGTCGCCCAAGTAATTCCGCGTGGCGGCTTGCAAGAGGCCGTCCATGTGACTAATGACCGCGGCAGTAAAAATGCTCAGGGAGTTGAAGCGGAATGTCTGCGGTAACGGCAACGGCGGGTCCGGGAGCGGCTGCTCCGGTCAAAAAGCTTTGGTACAAGGTACTCTATATCCAGGTGCTGATCGCTATCGTGATCGGTGTGCTGGTTGGGTGGCTGGAGCCTCAGTTCGCCACCAATGAATGGATCAAGGCGCTCGGTGACGGCTTCATCAAGCTGATCAAGATGGTAATCGCGCCGATCATCTTCTGTACCGTGGTGTCTGGCATTGCCCATATCCAGGACGCCAAGAAGGTTGGCCGTGTCGGCATCAAGGCGCTGGTCTATTTCGAGGTCGTCTCGACCTTCGCGCTGATCCTTGGCCTTGTGATGGGCAACCTGTTCCAGGTCGGCCATGGTCTGGTGACCAAGACCGAAGGCAGCGCGGGCGCAGTCGCTAACTACGTCAAGCAGGCCGAAGCAACGAAGTCGGTCGATTTCGTGCTCAACATCATCCCCGACAGCGTCGTCGGCGCTTTTGCCAAGGGCGACATCCTGCAGGTGCTGTTGTTCGCGATCCTGTTCGGTTTCGCACTGATGGCGCTGGGCGAGCGTGGCCACAGGCTGCGCGACATGATTGATGAGACATCGCATGCCGTGTTCGGCGTGATTGCCATCGTCATGAAGGCAGCCCCGGTCGGTGCATTCGGCGCAATGGCCTACACCATCGGCAAGTTCGGCCCGGCGGCGCTCACCAACCTGCTGAGCCTGATCGTGCTGTTCTATGCGACTGCGGCGCTGTTCATCATCATCGTACTCGGCTTCATCGCGCGCATCGTCGGCTTCAACATCTTCAAGTTCATCGCTTACATCAAGGATGAGCTTTTGATCGTGCTCGGCACCTCTTCGTCGGAAAGCGCGCTGCCGCAGTTGATGGAAAAGCTGCAGCGCCTGGGCTGCTCGAAGTCCGTCGTCGGCCTCGTGGTGCCGACCGGTTATTCGTTCAACCTCGATGGCACCAACATCTACATGACCCTGGCGACCTTGTTCATTGCTCAGGCGCTCGGTGTCGATCTGTCGTTCGGCCAGCAGATCACGATCCTCATCGTGGCGATGCTGACCTCGAAGGGCGCTTCGGGCGTCACCGGCGCCGGCTTCATTACGCTGGCGGCGACGCTGTCGGTGGTCGATCCGCGTCTGGTGCCCGGTATGGCGATCGTGTTTTCGATCGACAAGTTCATGAGCGAGGTTCGCGCGCTGACCAACATCACCGGCAACGGCATCGCGGCGGTGTTCGTGTCGTGGTGGGAAGGCGAGCTCGATCACGAGACCATGCACGCTAACCTGAACAAGACGATCGATCCGTCGGATGTAGAAACGGCGATCACGACGGGCTGATCGAGGATCGCAAACGACAGATACAAAAGCCGCCCGGGCAATCGGGCGGCTTTTTGCTGTCTGCTCCGTCATTCCGGGATGTATGTAAGACGACGAAGCCGGCTGGAATACAGACCCGGAATCCCGAAGTGTTTTGAACATGTCGGGATTTCCCCGCCATTCCAATTGGAATGGGTGAGGGGCGCGCGCAGCGAACGCAGCGCCCGCCCCGGAATGACAGCGCAGAGAACACAAAAAAGCCGCCCGGTTTTGCCGGGCGGCTTTTTCGTTGTTGCGTTAAAAGCGCTTAGTCGTTGCCGAGGACGCGTGACCACCAGCCAGCCTTGCGGGGCTGGGCCTCGGCTGCTGGCGCCGCAGGCGCGGCCACAGGAGCAGGTGTCGGCTCCGGCGTAGCGACCACAGGTGTAGCTACGGGCTGCGGCTCCGAAGGCGTCGAACCGAAGTTGACCTTCTCGCGCACCGTCGAACGGCGACGGGCTGCGGCCTTGTCGTCGTCCTGAGGCGCTGCTTCCTGCACGGGTGCAGGAGCGACTGGTGCGGGCTCAGGGACTGGTGGCGCGAACATCGGTACGGCGTCGTGACGGCTCTGTTCGGCCTCTGGCTGCGGCGCTGCATAAGACGTCACGGTGTCCGGAACTGCGTATTGGCGCGGCTCTGCGTCGTGGCGCGTGTCCTGACCTTCGAGATCGGCCACAGCATCGCTGGCTTCCGAGCTCTGCGTCGGTCCGAGTTCATCGGAAATCGATCCGGCCAGACCTTCGTCGTTACCACCACGCCGACGACGACCGCCACGACGACCACGGCGACGCGGACGTCGCTCGCCATCGGCCGGCTGGTCGGCACGGGCTTCACGGGGCTGATCGTCACCCTCGTCGTCTTCGCCTTCCCTGTCGTCGCCAACGGTTTCGACGTTACCTTCAACCGCGCCTTCAGCGACGTTCTGGAACTCGCCGCCCTCGCGACCGGGGGCGCCGCCTTCGCGTGCCTCACCAGAGCGACCACGACGGCGCCGACGGCGCTTGCGCTTGCGCCCATCGCTGTCTGCATCGCCGGTGGCGCTTTCACCCGAGGTCTCGTCGTCGGTGAGACCTTCGGTCTCCTCGGTTTCGATCTCGGCTTCCGTCTCGAACAGATCTTCGTCGTCGAAGGGTTCTTCTTCCAGCGGCGGCGGGAAGGCTGCGACCTGAGCCGCGAGAAGTGCCTTGGCGGCTTCCAGTGTGTGGACCTGTTCGCCGCGATCGATCACGAAGGACTGCTGACCGCTGACATTCGGATCGGCGATGACGGCGAGCGTCACCTTGAAGCTGTTTTCGAGATCGCGCAGATGGCCACGCTTGTGATTGAGCACATAGAGCGCGACATCGGTGCGAGTGCGCACGATGAGGTTATGCGTGGCGCCCTTCATCAGGATCTCTTCGAGGCCGCGCAGCAACTGCAGGGCTACTGACGAGACCGAGCGGACGTGGCCGCTGCCGCCGCAATGCGGGCAGATATCCGTCGAGCTTTCCAGCACGCTGGCGCGGATGCGCTGGCGCGACATTTCGAGCAGGCCGAAATGCGAGATGCGGCCGACCTGGATGCGGGCGCGATCCTGTCGCAGGCAGTCGCTCATCTTGCGTTCGACAGCGCGGTTGTTGCGCTTCTCGTCCATGTCGATGAAGTCGATCACGATCAGGCCGGCGAGATCGCGCAGGCGGAGCTGACGCGCGACTTCTTCGGCGGCTTCGAGATTGGTCTTCAGCGCGGTGTCTTCGATGTGGTGTTCGCGGGTCGAACGGCCCGAGTTCACGTCGATCGAGACCAGCGCTTCGGTCTGGTTGATGACGATGTAGCCACCCGAGCGGAGCTGCACGGTCGGCGAGAACATCGCGTCCAGCTGGCTCTCGACGCCCATGCGCGAGAACAGCGGCTGGCCGTCGCGATACTGCTTCACCGCGCGGACATTGCTCGGCATCAGCATGTGCATGAAGTCGCGCGCTTCCTGATAGCCGGCTTCGCCCGCAACCTGGATTTCTTCGATTTCCTTGTTGTAGAGGTCGCGCAGCGAGCGCTTGATCAGTGAGCCTTCCTCATAGACGAGGGTCGGGGCCTGCGACTTCAGCGTCATGTCGCGGACGGTTTCCCACATCCGGATCAGGTATTCGAAGTCGCGTTTGATTTCCGGCTTGGTGCGCGAGGCACCGGCGGTGCGCAGGATGATCCCCATGCCTTCCGGCACGTCGAGGTCCGACACCACTTCCTTGAGACGCGAACGATCCTGTGCCGAGGTGATCTTGCGCGAGATGCCGCCACCACGGGCGGTGTTCGGCATCAACACGGCGTAACGGCCGGCTAGCGACAGATAGGTGGTCAGTGCAGCGCCCTTGTTGCCGCGCTCTTCCTTGACGACCTGCACCAGCATGACCTGGCGACGCTTGATGACTTCCTGGATCTTGTACTGGCGACGCGGACGGAAGGCGCGCTCGGGCACTTCCTCGAGAACGTCGTCACCGCCAACGGATTCGACCTGATCCTCTTCGGCTTCTTCCTCACCGTCTTCTTCGTCTTCCTCGTCGTCGTGTTCGTCGCTGTCAGCGGCAGCGGTGTGCTCACCCTCGGCACGCTCTTCGTGGTGAACGTCCTCGGCATGCGCCGCGTTTTCTTCGGCGTGAGCGGCCTGAATCTGTTCGTCGTGCGAATGATCGTCGTGGGCGTGATCATTATGGGCATGATGATCGTGCGCTTCGGCGGCGACTGGCGCCGGCGTTTCCGCCACGGCTTCGACCGGAGCAGGCGAGAAGCCTGCCGAAACCGGCTGTTCGGCTACGGGCTCGGATGCAACGACCTCAGACGCGACGATCTCGGGAGCTGCGGCTTCAGCAGCGACGCTCTCGGACGCGACCGGCGCGGGGGCCTGGTCGTCATGATCGTGCGCGTGATCGCCTTCGGCATGTTCATGCGGATGGGTATGCTCATGACCGTCATGGTCATGATGGTCGTGATCGGTGGCGTGATGTCCGTCATCATGGGCATGATCATGAGGATAGCTGTGGCCCTCGAAGGCCGGATCGCGCGGCTGTTCGGCCTGCGACGGATCGATCGCTGTCGCATCGACGACATCGCTCTGTATCCGCTCGCCACGGTCGCGGCGACGGGAGTTACGATGACGTGAGCGCTTACGGTTGGAGCGGTTTTCGGTCTCTTCCTCAGCTTCGCGATGGGCGCGTTCATCCGCCTCGATCAGCGCCTGACGGTCGGCGACCGGGATCTGGTAATAGTCCGGATGGATTTCGCTGAAAGCGAGAAAGCCGTGGCGGTTGCCACCGTATTCGATGAAGGCGGCCTGCAACGACGGTTCGACGCGCGTGACCTTGGCGAGGTAGATATTGCCGCGAAGCTGCTTGCGCTGCGCAGTCTCGAAATCAAACTCTTCGACGCGATTGCCGCGAACCACGACCACCCGGGTCTCTTCCGGGTGGGTCGCATCGATCAACATTTTGTTTGGCATTTGGAAGCTCATGGAGGCGGACGGCGTGCGTGGCGGCAAGCGCGTATCGCGCGGCCGGGTGACGCAACGGTCCACCTGATTCGGGGGTGAGGGGAAGGCCGATACACAGCCCTGAACGCCGTGCCGATCGCGAGGTCAGTGCGGGGCGACGCGCGAGGCTTGAGCCTCGCATCGGCATAGTTCCCACCTGGGTCTCGGTCGGCATCACAGTCTGGCGCATCAAGCGTCGGCCCGTCTGAACATCTTGGCGGCAAAGGCGCCGCCTTTTGCTGACGTCCGGCGTGCCGCAGAACGCGGTCACCGGCTGTCGCATACTCCGCCCGTAAGGCCGGAATAATCGGTTATGAAGTGTCTAAAGCCGCCCCGGGAGCAAGAAAGGACCTGGGACCGGACACCGCCTGGGCTAGGACCGCCACTCTGGGCAACCGCGCGCTGCGCTGGTTGTAGAGGGGAAGCCGGAAAACGCTGAATCCACCGAGAGATAGTCGGGGGAAAGAGCGCTGCACCGGGAGGCTGAACGCGACACAACCGGGAGTTAAACCGTCAGCTCTTCGTACATACGAGGAATGGGGGTCGCATGCAAGGGAAGCGTCACAAGGCTGCAACACTCAGGCTTATTCGATACCGCAGACTTAAGCTGCGGTTAACCCTGCAATCCTATTGGGTTAATGAGGGGCTGCTTCGGAGGCAGTGGATTCGTTGACGAGCCGCGCAAACCACATCGTCAGGCTGGCCACGGTGCTCTTCAGCGCCGGTTTTGGGCTGTTTTGGTGCCCGAACTCTACCCGGGCCGCCGGCGAGGCGCCACGCGCGGAAGTCGAGGGTGTGTTCCCGATCGCCTCAGACGTGCGGATCGCCGGCGACGAGAAGCAGACCCGTTTCATTCTCGATCTCGACAGGAAGATCCCGCTGCGTGCCTTTGCGCTGGCTGACCCATATCGGGTGGTCATCGATCTTCCCCAGGTCAATTTCCATCTCGATCCCGGCGCCGGGACGGTCTCCCGCGGCCTGATCAAGGCGTTCCGCTACGGTCTGGTGATGCCGGGCGGGTCGCGCATGGTGTTTGACCTGACCGGACCGGCCAAGATCAAGAATTCCTACGCGCTCGATCCCGCCAACGGGCAGCCGGCGCGGATGGTGATCGAACTCGAATCGGTCGATCGCACCACATTCGTGCAGGCGCTGGCGGTCGAGAATCGCCCGGATCTGCGACCGACCGTCGGAACGGCTGCTGCGGCATCTCCTGTGGCTACCAAGGTGGTTGCCAGCGCCGCGCCGGACGCGGCTCCGGATACCCGTCCCGTAGTGGTGATTGATCCCGGTCATGGCGGGATCGATAACGGCACCCAGGCCGGCGGCGAGAGCGAGAAGGGCATCGTGCTGGGTTTCGGTCTGGCCTTGCGCGATCGTCTGGAGAAGCTCGGCAAATACCGGATCGTGATGACCCGCGCCGACGATACGTTCATCCCCCTGGATGAACGGGTGAAGGTGGCGCGCAACCAGTCGGCCGCTTTGTTCGTCTCCATCCATGCCGACGCATTGCCGCGCGGCGAGGGGGATGCGCAGGGCGCTACTGTTTACACACTGTCCGACAAGGCCTCCGACGCGGAGGCGGAGCGGCTGGCAGACTCGGAAAACAAGGCGGACGCCATTGCCGGCGTCAATCTGACGGAAGAACCAACCGACGTCGCCGACATCCTGATCGACTTGGCGCAGCGCGAAACCCGGACCTTCTCGAATCGCTTTGCCCGGCTGGTGGTGGGCGAGATGAAGACCACGGCGCGGATGCACAAGCATCCCCTGAAATCGGCAGGTTTCCGCGTCCTCAAGGCCCCGGACGTCCCCTCGGTGCTGATCGAACTGGGTTACGTGTCCAACAAGGACGATCTCCAGCAACTGATGTCCGAGAACTGGCGCTCCAAGACTGTCGGGGCGGTCGCCAAGGCGATCGACGGGTTCTTCTCCAAGCGGATGGTCTCTGCCGGCCCGGGAAACTGACGACCGGAACTGAAAATGACAAATCTTTCAGTACGAAAGCCCTGGCCTTCAGTATGAAAGCCCTAGTTTGGCCACAGCCGGGGCTCTATAAAAATTTCCGTGCGGCTGTCAGAATCGGTCAAGACTGACGGCCATTTTGGGTTGTCTCCTTAGCTGATTTTTGCCGCGGGACTTGTTGCTGACTTCGCGCCCATGGGGGCCGCCGTATGCTATATTGCGGCACAGCGATTGAAACGGATCGTCGATAATGCGTCTGCTGGTGCGGTTTCTGGGTTTCTTGTTCGCTGCAGGAACCGTGGTGTTCCTGGTGGGCGTCGCCGCCGCAGCCGGGCTGATCTGGCATTATTCCAAGGACTTACCAGACTATTCGCAGCTTCAGGATTATGAGCCGCCGGTCATGACGCGCGTCCACGCGGCGGACGGTGCGTTGCTTGGCGAATACTCCAAGGAGCGCCGGCTCTATCTGCCGATTCAGGCCGTGCCGAAGCTGGTGATCAACGCGTTCCTCGCGGCCGAAGACAAGAGTTTCTACGAGCATGGTGGCCTCGATTATTCGGGCATGGCGCGCGCGATGGTGCTTTACGCGCAGAACCTTGGCTCCAACCGCCGGCCGCAGGGCGCGTCGACGATCACGCAGCAGGTTGCGAAGAACTTCCTTCTGACCAACGAGGTCTCCTTCACCCGCAAGATCAAGGAAGCCTTACTGGCGATGCGCATCGAGCGCACCTATTCGAAGGACAAGATCCTCGAATTGTATCTCAACGAAATCTATCTCGGCCTCGGTGCCTATGGCATCGCCGCTGCGTCGCTGGTCTATTTCGACAAGTCGGTGAATGAACTGACCGTGTCGGAAGCGGCCTATCTGGCAGCTCTGCCGAAGGCGCCGTCATCGCTGCATCCGATCAAGAACCGCGACCGCGCGATCGAGCGCCGCAACTATGTGGTTGATCGTCTGCTGGAGAACGGCTGGATCAAGCAGGCCGATGCTGACAAGGCGCGCAAGGAGACGCTGAGCGTCACCGGCCGCAACAGTTCGGGTCACATCTTTGCCGGCGAGTATTTTGCGGAGGAAGTGCGCCGCGACATCCTGGAACGCTACGGCGAAAAGAAGCTCTATGAGGGCGGCCTGTCGGTCCGCACGACACTGGATCCCAAGCTGCAGGTGATGGCCCGCAAGACCATGACCAATGGTCTGATCAATTTCGATGAGATCCGTGGCTGGCGCGGTGCGACCAACAAGATCGATATCTCCGGCGACTGGGGCGTGAAACTTGCCGAAGTGAAGGCGCTGTCCGACATCGCTCCGTGGAAGCTCGCCGTCGTGCTGGATGTCAGCGATCAGTCGGCGCGGATCGGCTTCCAGCCGGGCCGTGAACTCGGCGGCGCCGTGCTGAAGGATCGCCAGACCGGCATCCTCACGCTGGACGGCGTGCGCTGGGCCAAACCCGCCGCCGGCCCGACAAAGGGCAAAACACCGACGGCCGTGTCGCAGGTTTTGGCCGCGGGCGACGTGATCTATGTCGATCCGCTCACAAACAAGGACGGCTCGGTTGTCGAAGGCCAGTTCCGGCTGCGGCAGTATCCGGAAGTGTCCGGCGCCATGGTTGCGATGGATCCCTTGACCGGACGTGTGCTCGCCATGGTCGGCGGCTTCTCGTTCGACCAGAGCCAGTTCAACCGCGCCACGCAGGCCTATCGTCAGCCCGGCTCATCCTTCAAGCCGCTGGTCTATTCGGCAGCGATGGACAATGGCTACACGCCGTCCACCGTCGTGGTCGACGCGCCGATCGAGATCGATCAGGGGCAGGGCGCCGGGGTGTGGCGTCCGGAAAACTATTCGACCGGCAAGTATTATGGCCCGGTGACGCTGCGCAATGCGTTGATGCGCTCGCTGAACACCGTGACAGTGCGACTGGCGCAGGACGTCGGCATGCCGCTGATCGGCGAATATGCCAAGCGATTCGGCGTCTATGATGAATTGCCGAACTATCTCTCCTATGCGCTCGGCGCCGGTGAAACGACCGTCATGCGGATGGTGACGGCCTACTCGATGTTCGCCAATGGCGGCCGCCGCGTGAAGTCGACGCTGATCGACCGTATTCAGGACCGCTACGGGCATACGATTTTCAAGCACGACCAGCGCGAATGCCGCGGCTGCGACGCGCCGGAGGGTTGGAAGAACCAGGCCGAGCCGCAGCTGGTCGATCGCCGCGAGCAGGTGCTCGACGCCATGACCGCCTACCAGATCACCTCGATGATGGAAGGCGTCGTGCAGGGCGGCACCGCGACCGTGCTCCGCGAAGTCGGCAAGCCAATCGCCGGCAAGACCGGCACGACCAATGACGAGAAGGATGCCTGGTTCATCGGTTTCTCGCCGGACGTCGTGGTCGGTATCTATGTCGGTTACGACAAGCCCCGGAACCTCGGCAACAAGGCCACCGGCGGTGCGCTGGCTGCGCCGATTGCGAAGGACTTCATGAAGCTTGCGCTCGCCGACAAGCCGGCCGTGCCCTTCCGCGTGCCTGCCGGCATCAAGCTGATCCGCGTCGACGCCAAGTCGGGCATGCGCGCCGGACCGGGCGATGGCGGCCGCACCATCCTTGAGGCCTTCAAACCGGGCACCGCGCCGCCGGACAACTACTCTGTGATCGGTGTCGCCGATGCGGATGGTCGTTCGCTCTCGGTGTCGCCGGAAACCGACCGCAGTTTCATGCGACCGGGAACGGGCGGCCTGTATTGAGGCTCATCTGACCTACAGCAGATCCTTGCGGATTGCGCTTTGCCGCGCACGCCGCTACATCCCGATCACCATTCGTATTGCGGCTGATGCCGCCAGATCAGAGTTTCCATGCGCGCTGAAATCGAACGCCTCGTAGAAGAGATCAAGCAGTCAGTCGGGCTGCTGAGGAGGCATCTTTGACGTCGATGCATCCACGGCACGACTTGCAGAGTTGAACGCTCTCGCCGAAGACCCCAATCTCTGGAACGACCCCCAAAAGGCCCAGCGCCTGATGCAGGAGCGCACCTCGCTTGAGGATTCGCTTCAGGGCATCGGCAAAGTCACGCGCGAACTCGACGACAATATCGAGATGATCGAACTCGGCGAGGCCGAGGGTGATCAGGGCGTGGTGACGGAAGCCGAGAATGCGCTCAAAGCGCTCAAGAAGGAAGTCGCGCGCCGCGAGCTGGAGGCGCTGCTCTCTGGCGAGGCCGATCGCTTCGATACCTATCTGGAAGTCCATGCCGGCGCTGGCGGCACCGAGAGCCAGGACTGGGCCTCGATGCTGCTGCGCATGTATACGCGCTGGGCTGAAAAACACGGTTTCAAGATCGAGTATCTCGAAGAGACGCAGGGTGAAGAAGCCGGCATCAAATCGGCGACGATCCAGATCTCCGGCCACAATGCCTATGGCTGGCTGAAGACTGAAGGCGGCGTGCATCGTCTGGTGCGTATCTCGCCTTACGACTCAAACGCCCGTCGTCACACCTCGTTTTCGAGCGTTGCGATCTTCCCGGTCGTGGACGACAGCATCAAGATCGACATCAACGAGTCCGATGTGCGCGTCGATACGATGCGCTCGGGTGGCGCCGGCGGTCAGCACGTCAACAAGACGGAGTCGGCCGTCCGTCTGACGCATATTCCGAGCGGCGTGGCCGTGGTCTGTCAGGCCGGCCGTTCGCAGCACAAGAACAAGGCCCAGGCTTGGGACATGCTGCGTGCGCGTCTTTACGAGATCGAGCTGAAGAAGCGCGAAGAGAAGGCTGCTGCCGATCAGGCTGCCAAGACCGATATCGGCTGGGGTCACCAGATCCGTTCCTACGTGCTGCAGCCCTATCAGATGGTGAAGGACCTGCGCACCGGCGTGCAGACGTCGGATACCTCAGGCGTGCTCGACGGCGATCTTGATGAGTTCATGGCGGCGACGCTGGCGCAGCGCGCCTTCGGCACGTCGCCAGGCGCAATCGACGACGTGGACTGAGCCATGCCCCATATTGCGTTCATCGGTTTGGGACGCATGGGGCACGGCATGGCCGGCCGCTATCTCGAAGCTGGTTTCAGCGTTGCCGTCTGGAATCGCAGCAGGACGAAAGCAGAAGATCTGATCGCACGTGGCGCACGCTGGGCAGCTTCGCCGGCGGATGCAGCCGAAGGCGCCGATGCCATCGTCACGATGGTCGCCGATGACGAGGCTTCACAGACTGTGTGGCTGGGCACCGATGGCGCCGGGCGGGCTGCGAAGCAGGGCGCACTGGCGATCGAATGTTCGACGGTGTCGCACCAGCATGCGCTCGATCTTGCGAAAGTGCTGCAGGATCGCGGCCTGATCTATATCGATAGTCCGGTCACCGGTCTGCCGGATGCGGCTGCGAGCGGCAAACTCACGCTGCTGGTCGGCGCGGATACTGCGGACCTCGACAAGGCCCGGCCGTTCCTGGCGCCGATCGGATCGACGATCCGGCATTTCGGCCCCGTCGGATCGGGTACGGTTTACAAGCTGATCAACAACCTGATGGGCGCAATCCATATCGCTGGGCTCGCCGAAGGTCTGGCCATCGCAGAACATGCCGGGCTGGACATGAAGCTGGTTCTGGAGTCCATCGCGAGCGGCGTCGCGGCAAGCCCACAGGTGCTGCGACATGCGCCGCGGATGGTGGCGCGCGATTATTCAGGTGCATCCTTCACCGCTGCACTGCGCCATAAGGATGCGGCTTATGCTGTGAGATTGGCGGAGCAGCTTTTGCAGGCCAGGCCGCTGGTCGGCGCGGCGGCTGTTGAAGCCTATGAAAAGGCAAAGGCTTTCGCGCCCGACGATGACGAAGCCAAAATGATCGAGCTCCTCTCGCAACCGAGAGACGGCTGAGCAAGCTAACCGCCCGCCAAAGTCTGCGGCGTCTTGAAACAGTCGCGTCGCTGCGCGGCCGCTTCCGTTCTTCTTGCCACCCGATATCATCCCCATGCCGGAACTCAATATCCGGCGCTGGCTTATCCCGACGCCGCATATCGCGGTGTCACGAATTCAACGGGGTGTGGGGCATGAACAAGATCATTCCAATTCTTGCTGTTGGCGTTGCATTGATGCTGGGCGGCTGCGGTCGCGATCCCGGACCGGCAGGTCCGAAGGGTGAGACCGGCGCGCAGGGGCCGGCCGGTCCGCAGGGTGCGCAAGGCGTTCAGGGCATTCCCGGCGCGCAGGGACAGGCGGGTGCACAGGGACCGCAAGGTCCGCAGGGCACGCCCGGCGCCAAGGGTGACAAGGGCGATGCGGCACCGGTCAGCTTCCGTGCGGTGCAGGCAGATGGCGCGATTAGCTGCGAGGCGACGGAGACGCTGGTGTCCGTTGTCTGCCCGAGTGGCGGCGCACCGGATGGCACCAAGTGCACCACGACACCAACCGTTGGTCTCTGCCTGAAGAAGTAGTTGGTCTCTGCCTGAAGAAGTAATTGTGTGGCAGATTGAAATCGGCTGTTAGCAAACCGATCCCTCGCTCGCAGGTGAGCGAGGGCCTTCAAACTTGCGGACGCGTGCTAGGCCTTGCCGTCGCTGCGTCGTCCGTAACTAGGAGGCACCGAAATCACGAGATAGTATTCACACCGGCGCGCAGTCTTGTTCTCGAACCAGTGCTCGACGTCGACTTCGAAATACAGCGAGTCACCCTCATCCAGAACCGTCTCGGTATCCTTGGTTCTCACGGTGACCCGTCCGTGCGTGGCAAGGACGTGTTTGGATGTGCCCTGCGGGTAGGCGGGCAATTTGCCGGTCGAGGTTTTCGGGGGCAGGTGATGCAGGACGACTTCGACTGCCATGCCGGCCATGACGGGCGACAGCAGGAAGCGCTCGAAGCCCGTCTTTGAATCGCGAAAGATCTGGCGTTGATCCTTGCGCACCACAGCGAAGGCGCGGCGCGGCGCGTCGTCGTCGCCCATCAGCGTCGAGAACGATGTCTCCAGAGCCAGCGCGATACGTCGCGCGACCCCGATCGTCGGGCTCTTCTCGCCGCGCTCGACTTTCGACAGCATCGCCCGACTGACACCGGACTGCTTGGAGAACTGCTCCAGGGTCAGGTTGGCCTGTTCACGCAATATGCGAACCCGATCGCCGAATGCGCGACTGACGGGGTCTTCACGAACGACCCTCCGCGTCGCCGGTTTCGCCATATCGGGTGCTGCTCCAATGTCATTCGCGGATGTAATCCGCTGGTGATTCCATCTTAGGCGCCGTTGCTCGCCATGTCACATCCTGCTGCGGCAGATGACCGCGCGCATCTTCTAAAGAATAAATAGCTGGGATGATCAGCTTGCCAAAATCTTCTATCGAAGATAGATGTATCTTTAGAAGATGCCGGCGATCCGTTCGCCGGACAAGCAGACATATCAGGAGGAAGAATGCACCTTGTTACTTTCCTGCATGAGGGCCGGGCCACGGTCGGCATTGCAGATCAGGCGCTCACTCAGGTCTCGCCGCTGCCGCGCGACGTTGCCCCCGATATGATTGCGCTAATTGCCAATTTCGATAGCCTGAAGGGTACGCTTACCGCTTCAGCGGGCGCTCCCCTTCCTATCGCCAGCGTCGAGCTTCTTGCGCCAATCCCGCGTCCGGCACGCAACGTGTTTTGTGTTGGCAAGAACTACCATGAGCACGCGAAGGAATTCGCGGGTAGCGGTTTCGACTCTTCGGCAAAGGAAGTCGTGCCGGAAGCGCCAGTCATCTTCACGAAGCCGTCGAGCACGGTGATTGGTTCCGGCAAGTCGATCCCGAACTATCTCGATCCGACCGACAGCACCGACTACGAAGGCGAGCTGACGGTCGTCATCGGGCTTGGCGGCCGCGGCATCAAGAAGCAGGACGCGCTGGCGCATGTGTTCGGTTACACTATCATCAATGACGTTACGGCACGCACGCTGCAGCACAAGCATCGCCAGTGGTTCATCGGCAAGGGCATCGACGGTTTCTGCCCGATGGGTCCGGCGATCCTGACCGCTGACGAGATGCCTGACCCGACGAAAATGCGACTGACGACATCCGTCAACGGCGAAAGGCGCCAGGATGCGTCGGTGACCGATCTCATCTTCGACATTCCGACGCTGATCGAGACGCTCTCGGCAGGGATCACGCTGGAGCCGGGCGATCTGATCGCGACCGGAACGCCGGCTGGCGTCGGCCTCGGCTTCACGCCGCCGCGCTTCCTGAAGAAGGGCGACGTGGTTACGATCGAGGTCAGCGGCATCGGCAAACTCGAAAACCCGGTCGGCTGATTAAGCCTACATAGGTTGCGGTTTTGATGAAGAGGCGCGGGGCATCATCTGCCCCACGCTCAATTCTGCGAACTTCAACAACTTAGAGCTTTGAAAGAGCTCCAAGGCGCGCAGGCGCTGTCTCCCGAGATGGCGCGTCGTCCCCTGGATGCGACTGAAACCAATGCGTTGCTCAAAAACAAAACGGGAGACAAGTATGAAACGTCGTGACTTCATTGCAGGCCTCGGGGGCCTGTCGACGCTCGCTTTGACCGGTCAGGGTGTACGCGCGCAGGAAGCTTGGCCAAGCCGCAACATCACTATGGTCGTGCCATTTCCGGCCGGCGGGCAGGCCGATATCGCCGCGCGTCCGGTCGCGAGCTATATGCAGAAGGTCCTCGGCAAGCCGATCATCATCGACAACCGCAGCGGCGCTGGCGGCTCGCTCGGCAACGCGACCGTTGCCCGCGCCCAGCCTGACGGGCATACGCTGCTGATGACGCTGTCTTCGCTTGCGGTGCTGCCCGAGTCGGATCGCATCTACGATAGGCCAGTTGCCTATGAGGTCGACCAACTGCAGCCGGTCGCGCGCGTGCTCGCGGATCCGACCCTGTTCGCGGTGCCGGCCAGCGCGCCCTGGAAGTCGATTGAGGAATTCGTCGCCGACGCCAAGGCGCGTCCCGGAGCGATATCATACGGATCGTCGGGCCCGTTCGGTACGTTGCACGTCTCGATGGAGATGTTCGCGATTGCGGCAGGCATCAAGCTGCTTCATGTGCCGTATCGTGGTGCGACCCCTGCGATCAGCGATCTCCTGGGCGGCCAAATCCAGGCGCTGGCCTCGGCGCCGGGCACGCTCAAGCAGCATGTCGATGCCGGGACACTGCGTGTTCTCGCGAACTTCGGCGGAGAACGCCTCGCTGCCTTCCCGAATCTGCCGACGTTCAAGGAACTGGGCTATCCCGATGTCGAGTTCTACATCTGGGCAGGCCTGTTCGCGCCGAAGGGAATGCCCGCACCGGTCGTGACCAAGTTGCGTGAGACGATGAAGCAGGCGATGAGCGATCCGGAAGTCACGAAGACGTTCGAGGCTGCCGGTAACATGCCCGCCTATCAGGACTCGGAAGAGTTCGCGGCGTTCGTGGCCAAGGACAGTGCGCGTCTGGTTGCCGTCGCAAGAAAGATCGGCAAGGTCTAACTGCGGCTGCGCGTCCACTCCGATAGCCACGCCGTGAAGCGGCCGCTGTCGGGGGTGCCGCCATGCCAGGCGGCGGTTACCTGACCGTCTATTGCAACCATCAGCACCACGTCGAGACCCGCCGAACGGCGCAAGGTCTCGACGGCCTGCTGCGGCGTCTGTGCGATCGGGCCGGCGACGTTGAATGAGGTATTCACCGACAACTCGACGCCGATATGGCGACCGAGCGCCTTGAGATAGGCATAGGTTAGCGGATCGTCCTCGGCGCGGACAATCTGGATACGGCCGGTGCCATCGGCATGGATAACGGCCGGAATTCTCTCTCGTGCATGCGGCTTCGATTGTGCCGTCAGCACCATGTAGTTATAGGCATTGTAGTCCGCGTCGGACGCGCCCTCCAGCAAATCGAAATACTCGTGCGCCGCGTCAAGCGTCGCCATCGGCGCCAACGGGCGGATCGCCTCGCGATATTTCACGCGTTCATTGAGCCGTTCGCGCGTGCCGGCGTCGCAGGGGTTGGCGAGGATCGAGCGATGACCGAGCGCGCGTGGACCGGTTTCTGCCGCGCCCTGATAAAGCGCGATGATGCCGTTCTGCGTGACCATGAAGGCCATCAGGTCGGCAATTGCATCGCAGCCCTCAGGCGTTGAGATATTGCCGATCGTCTGTGTCTTGATGTCATCAGCCTGCAGTGCCGCGGTGATGTCGCCCTGCGTCGGCGCATCGCCGCAATAGAACGCGTGCGTCATCGCGGCGCCGCGTGGCGCGCCGATGAGATGCGCGAACATCCAGGTTGCGCCGATGGTCACGCCGGGATCGCCAGGCGTTGGTGGAATCCACAGATGCAGTCGCTTTGCACACCCCTGAGCCTGTGTGAACCACGCCTCATCGAAATGCTGCAGCAGTCGCATATTGCCGAGCGCGTTCAGTGCCACGCCACCGGTGAGCACCAGCCGATGCGCGCCGGTGGTGCGCAGCAGATGATCGACGACGTGCTTCATCGCGTCCTCGAAGACGAGTTGCGTGGCCGCGGCCTTATCGAGGCGATCCTGCGTATCCGGTCGATGCTGAATATCTTCGACGCGCAGCACGGCGTCCGGATTCCAGAGCTGATCTGGTTTGAGCGGCTCGCCGAGAATCTTGATCAATGCGGACTTATAAGGCGCCTCGAACGGGTCGCAGTACCAGTTGCCCATGGCGCGGTTGAGTTGGATCTCGCCATTTGCACCGAAATGCAGCACCTCGCGCAAGCGTGCGTAATACGAATTGCTGGCGCGATCCATGTCGCCCCAGGCGGCCGCGCCCATATAGCGGCCCTCGCTGGAGAGCCAGGTCCAGCCGCCCTGTGTCGACGAGATGACGCTGTAGAACGCACCGAGGGAGTCGAACACGCTGTTATTGCAATACAGCCGCTGCATCTCCCTGTGCTCAGCGACATAGAGCGAGATCGAGCCCTGATCGCCTGTACCATCCAGCACGGCGATCGCGACCGGTTCGTCATCGGGGAAGGGCGACGCTGCAAATGAGAACCAGGCGTGGTTGTCGTGGTGCGGCATCATCAGCAGCGGGACACGCGCAGGCAGGCCGAATTGCTTGCGGAGCAGTTTCGGGGTCCGCGTCATCTGCTCGAGGCGTCGTGCGTCGAAGCTGACGGAGTTCCTGGTGCGCAGCAGCTTCAATCCGTCGGGAAGTTCTTCGGCGATGCTTCGCACCAGCGTGCCCAGCAGATCAGGGTAGTCCCAGGTTGTCAGCCATGCATCGATATCAGCGACGTCACGGCCCATCGCCTGCAGCGTGACGCGCATCGCATCGAGCGCGGCGCGCGGATATTGCGTGGTGTGCTTGTCGCCCGAGAAGCGCTCTTCTTCGTTGTTGATGATGAGGCGCGGGCCCTGAGCCTGCGTGACTTCGACCAGCGCCACGCCCGAATTGTGCGTCCCGGGCAGTCCGAGGCCGGCAAGCAAGACTGTCTCACCGCGCGCAAGCTTGGCGCGGATCTCTGCGATGCGACGGACCGTGAAATGGGAGTCGTTGGCGTGAAAACTTGCCAGCGTCATCGCCCAGGTCGCGACCCGTCGTGTGGCGCGGAAACAGAACCGGCCGAGACGGGGGAAACGGGGACCGATGCGTCGGGGGGATTTCAACGGGCTGCCTCGGATTGACGGAGACCCGCTTCAACCACAGTCAGGGCAGGGCAACAATGCCCTCCATGCCCCGTCTGCGTGCCGCACCTAGCCTGCGTTGAGGCGGACGCCGGCGCGGAGAAACTTCTGCGGATCGACGGCTTCGCCATCGATACGGGTTTCATAGTGCAGATGCGGACCGGTGGAGCGGCCGGTCGAGCCGACCAGGCCGATCACCTGGCCGATCTTGATGACATCGCCGACCTTGACGTTGATCACGGACATATGGCCGTAGCGGGTCGACAATCCGTTGCCATGGTCGATCTCGACCATGCGGCCGTAGCCGCCGGCATAGGCTGCGGAAACGACGCGGCCGTTGGCTGTGGCGCGGATCGGGTCGCCCGTGGCGCCGCGGAAATCGAGGCCCGTATGCATTGCGGGGCGGCCGAGGAACGGATCGCTGCGGACGCCGAAGCCCGAAGTGAATTCGACTTCGCCGACGACCGGCTTGCGATAGGGCACCAGCGCCATGGTGCGATTCAGCCTGTCCATCTGCGCACGGGTCACGTGGATGCGGTAGAGCTGGCGTTCGAACGGATCCGCGCTCGATGACAATTTGACCGGCACAAACGGACCGCCCATGGGCGCGCGCGGTGTGGCGGATTCGAGTTTCGCCATATTGAGCCCGAGGTCCGAGATCGCGCCGCGCATGCGGCGAACCTTGGAGTCCAGGGATTCTTCGGCCGCGGCGAGCGTCGCAATCTGTCGGCTCTCGACCTGATCGAGCGAGGCCTGCAGGCGACCGATCACATTGTCGACGCCGCCGAGTTTGGCGAACTGGTTCGGTTGCTGGGCCGTGAGTGCAGGGGTACGGGACTCAAGCCGCGCTTCGCGATCCGGCGGCGCCACGAAGGTCACCGTGTCGCTGATCGGTGAGGGCTTGGGGATTGACGTCGTCGGCTCGATCGCGGCGCCACGGGCCGGCGGCTTGCCGATCGAACCTGTAACAGACAGATCGGGCATGGCGCCGAGCGCCGTGGCGCGCGATTCCAGCGTAGTCTGCCGGCGCATGACCTGATCGAGCTTCTGGTCGAACTGCTCCTGGTCCAGCATCTGGCGGCTGGTGGTGCGGTCGATCTTGGCGCGGAGTTCGGCGATGCGATCTTCGTAGGCATATTGCATGTCCGCCTGGCGTGCGATGAGCTTGGTCAGCACGTCGTCGCGAAAGGCAAAGTAAGTGGCTGTGGCCGCAGACCACGCCCCCAGCACGGTCACCGTGCCGACGACGATCCAGAACACCACAGGTCCGATGCGAACTTGCTTGCCACGATGGGCGATCGTGTAATCGCTTTGACTGGCTTTGGAGGCGGGCACCTTGACCGGCCCGACGCGGCGCGCCTGTGGCCGTCCATGGTCGTGTGCGTGGTGCTGAGGGTACTCGGCATATTGGGTAGGGCGGTTCGACATCAGCACTCCTGATGCCAGCCGGAGACTCGTCGGCTGGCTCAACGGAGGCGATTTGAGCCCTTCATGGTTAATTTTGAGCAAATGACATTGATCAAATCCGACGTACTTCTTCGAGCACCGCGTCTGCGTGTCCGTCCACTTTGACGCCGTGCCAGATCTTCGCGACGTTGCCTTTTGCATCGATCAAAACCGTGGTGCGAAGAACGCCTTCGAAGGTTTTGCCGTACATCGATTTCTCGCCCCAGGCGCCATAGGCTTTCAGCATCGATTGCGTCGCATCCGACAGCAGCGGAACTCCCAGCGCGAACTTGTCGCGGAACGACTCCTGAGCCTTTAGTGGGTCGGCCGAGACGCCAAGCACGGCGGCGTTAGCTGCCTGAAAGTCGGCGGACAGGCGGGTGAAGTCGATGGCTTCCTTGGTGCAGCCCGGAGTGCTGGCGCGGGGGTAGAAGAAGATCACCAGCTTCTGGCCAGCATAGTCCGACAGTGAGACCGTGGCGCCGCCGTCGCGGGGCAACTGGAAGGCCGGAGCCTTAGCGCCCTCGGCTGCGACACGAGGCGCCGGTGCGATCTTCTCGGGAGTTGCTTTCGGTGCCGCCACGGAGGGCGGCGCAGGCTTCGCAACTGCCTTGGGCGACGCCTTCGCGGCGATCGTCTTAGTCGCTGGAGCCTTTTTGGCGACAGGAGCCTTCGCGACTTTGGCGGCTAGCTTGGCTAGCGCCTTGGACACGGCTTTCGCCACAGGCTTGGCTGGCTTGGCGGCAGCCTTCTTGGCTGGGGACTTTGCCGCAGCCTTGGCAGGCTTCTTCGCCTTCGAGGGAGAAGCAGTCTTGGCCGTTTTCTTGGCGGCGGCCTTGGCGGGTTTCTTGCTGGCTTTCTTGGCCATGGATGTTCCTTTCTTCGCGTTCAGCGGTTCAATTGGGCGGCGCGCCCGACGAGGCGCTTGGCCGCAGTTTCCAGCGTCAGTCCGGCTTTCGCGCCCGATGCGTTTTCTGCCACTGTACAGATGGCCCGTTTCGAGGGATTCTTGCGCGATTTCTTGGACATACGCCTTCCTTTCGTCGCTTTCGGCGGCTCAGTGTGATGGCATTGCAAAGCACCGGCGACCGGGTGGCGGCACGTTGCAGTGCAAATGCGCTGGCCCAAATATGCTGGTCTCGGAGTATGGTTACAAAGGATTCGACGCAACACACGTTCGGTGCGCCATAGGGGCGCCGCAACGACCGCACGACGAGTTATAATTCAAACCGAGGATTGGCAGCGATGCCGGCAGAACAGCGCTCGTCGGTTGTCGATGCGCGAAGGGCCGGTGACGATCATTCTCATAGTCAGCGCCAGCACCGAGAGGCAATGGCCAGAAATAAGCCACCACAAGCGTATCGATCGCGCGCTGATGACGAGTCCTTGCAATGGGATGATGCCGATTGGGATCATCAGCATGACGAGGCCGGGCATCACCGCGCACGCCGCTTGCTGTCCAAGAAAGATAGTGGCTGGCACCGTTTCGGCGATCGGCTCGTTGCTGTTCGCGATTGGCTGTCCGGCGGTCGATGGGTCAAGCGGATCGCGGCTGTTCTCGGCATCCTTCTGATTATTTTTGGCGTTTGCTTTGGCGCCTTGTGGGTCCGGCTGGGTGCAGGCCCGATCAATTTCGACATGGCCACACCGTGGCTGGTCGACGCGATCCAGGACAATATCGGGCAGGGTAATACGGTCGAAGTTGGCGGCACGCAGATCGAACGCGCCGGGCGGGTCCGCATGGCTGTGCGTATCCGCGACATCGTCGTCCGCGATCGTGATCATGCCGTCGTGGCCAGTGCTCCGAAGGCCGAAGTCCGGCTCTCCGCTGCTGCCATGATGATGGGCCGCTTGCGTGCCGAAAGCCTCAACCTGGTCGATGTTGTGCTGGCCGTGCGCATTACGCCGGATGGGCAGGTGACGGTGTCGACCGGCGAGAATGCTCGCCCGATCGCGACGGGCGTCGCGTCGCCGCGTACACCAGGGTCGTGGCTCGGTCCGGGCAGACAACCGGAACTCACTTTCCCGCGGCAGCCGCAGCCGCCGGTGGTCCAGATTCCACAGCCCCCTGCTGACAGGCGCGAGGCATCCACCGGCTTGCTTGCGGGTCTCGATTGGCTCGACAGCCTGACCCTGTCGGGCCTCGACGGACAGAACCTCAACGAGATCGGTCTGAAGAACGGCAAGCTGGTGGTCGACGACCAACAGCGCGGCAATACGTGGGATTTCAACAATATCAGCCTGACCCTGCGCCGACCGAGCGGCGGCGGCGTCATGATGACAGTGGGCGAAGGCGGCAAAGCGCCATGGACACTCGGCGTTACGGTCGGTGCGCCAGCCAATGGCGTGCGTGCGGTCAGTCTGCGGGCCGACAAGGTCTCGACCCGGAATATCCTGCTCGCGCTGCGCATGAAGGATCTCACTTACAGCGCCGATCTGCCGCTGACCGGTGAGTTGAGGGGCGAAATCGGGCGCGACGGCCTCCCGACCTATTTCCGCGGCAAGCTCACTGCAGGCGCCGGCAACATCATCGATAACGACACGCCGGATTATCCGATGCCAATCGATCAGGCGGAGCTGAGCGTCGAGTGGGATGCCGGCCGCCGTGTGCTGCTGGCTCCGTTCAAGTTCGTGTCCGGTGAGAACCGCGTCACTTCGCTTGCCCATGTCGAGCCGCCCAATGGAGCGACCGACTCTTGGCAGGCAGGGATCAGCGGCGGCACCATCGTATTGGGTGGAGGTCCGGGTGAAGCGCCGCTGATCTTCAACAGCATCGACATCGGCTTGCGTTTCGATTCCGACAACCGGCGGGTTTTGCTGACGCGGGCGAATATCAGCAACGGCGAGATCGGCGTCGCCGGCACAGGCAGCATTGACTACGCGGGCGAGCCGCGCATGACCCTCGGCTTTGCGGGAACGCCGATGTCCGCCTCGGCGCTCAAGCGCATGTGGCCGATTCTGATCGTGCCTGAAGTGCGCGAATGGGTCACCGAGCGCATCGAGGGCGGGCAGCTTCAGAGCATCGAGATCGGGGTCAATTCGCCGACCAAGAACCTGACACGGCGCGGGCCGCCAATCCCCGATGAGGGGCTGTCGGTGAAGATCCTCGCCAATGGCGTGGCGCTGCGTCCGGTGGATGGCATGCCGGTGATCCGCGACGGCGATCTGCGCGCGCGCGTCACGGGACGGACCGCGACCGTGACCATCGGTCAGGCAAACTCCGAGACGGCGGGCGGACGCAAGCTCAATCTCAGCGATATCGTGTTTGAAGTTCCGGATATGGCACCGAAGCCATCGCCGGCTCGCGTGCGCTTCAAGCTGGAGGGACCGGTGGCGGCCGTGGCCGATGTCCTCAACTCCAACCGTCTGAGCGAAGTCACCGGCAACATGCTCGACCCGGCAGCCAGCAAGGGCAATGTGACCGCGCAGGTCGCCATGGGCATGCCTATCCAGCACGAACTGACCAAGGCCGATACGACCTACAACATCACCGCGGATCTGACGGCATTTTCCGCCGACAAGCTGGTGATGAACCAGAAGCTCGAAGCCAATTCGCTGAAGGTCACAGCAAACAATCAGGGCTATCAGGTCAAGGGTGACGTCAAGATCAACGGGCAGGCGGCATCGCTCGACTATCGCAAGCCAACCGATGGCGATGCCGATGTGCGTCTCAACGCGACGCTCGACGATGCCAGCCGCGCGCGGCTCGGTGTGGACCTCGGACCGGCGGTGGTCGGCAATCTCCCGATCAAGGTTGTCGGCAAGATCGGCTCCGGGGACCGTGATAGCAAGCTCGGGGTCGACGCGGATTTGACGCCGTTGAAGCTCGACAACATCCTGCCGGGTTGGATGAAGCTACCCGGCAAGAGTGCTCGCGCTGTCTTCAACGTCGTGAAGAAGGGTGACACTACCCGTCTGGAAGACATCGTCGTCGATGGTGGTGGGGCTTCGATCAAGGGCTCCGTCGAAGTCGATCAGAACGGTGACCTCGTCGGTGTGAACTTCCCGACTTATTCGCCGTCCGAGGGCGACAAGACGTCGTTGAAGGCGGACCGTGGTCCGGATGGCGTATTGAGAGTCACGATGCGTGGCGACGTGTTCGACGGTCGTGGCTTCCTGAAATCGGCGATTTCCGGCAAGGATGGGGATCCCAAGAGCAAAACAAAATCGGTCGACTTCGATATTGATGTGAAGCTCGGCGCCGTTGCCGGCTATTACGGCGAAGCGGTTCGCAGCGTCGATGCCAAGATTTCGCGGCGTAACGGCACGATCCAGAAATTTTCCCTGAGCGGAAAGCTCGGACGCGACACACCGCTGACAGGCGATATGCGCGGACGCTCCCAGGGTGCCGGCCGTGACGTCATCTATATCGAGACCAACGATGCCGGCGCCTTCCTGCGCGCGACCGACACCTATTCCAAGATGTCGGGAGGCCAGCTCGCGCTGGCGATGGATCCGCCATCGTCAGACACTCGCGCCAAGGAAGGCCTGATCAACATCCGCGACTTCAACGTCAAGGGCGAGGCGCAACTGGCCAGCGTTGCCGGAGGTGGGCAAAACGCGGCGCAAAGCAGTGTCGCCTTTTCGCGACTGCGGGCCGAATTCACGCGACAGAACGGCCAGCTCACCATTCGGGACGGCGTCGTCAAAGGCCCGACCGTCGGCGCGACCATCGAAGGCAGCATCGATTACCCGCTCAATCAGGTTCGGATGAGCGGCACCTTTGTGCCGATGTATGGGCTGAACAACATGTTCGGCCAGATCCCGATCGTCGGACTGTTTCTCGGCGGCGGCAGCAATGAAGGCCTGATCGGCGTCACCTATGAAGTCGTCGGTACGCCCGGTGCGCCGGTGCTGCGCGTCAATCCGATCTCGGCCATGGCACCGGGTGTGTTCCGCAAGATCTTCGAATTCGGTACCGGCAAGCAGAACAATTCGGTCGAATTCCCGAATCAGAACAATAACAGCAACTAACGACGTCTGTGGCTCAAGCGCAGCGTTCACCGCGTTGCGCCGAGCCTAGCTGGACGCGAGTTCGGATGCGAAGCGCTGCATCAGATTTTGGATGATGGCGGCAGTTTCGGGACGTCGCATCAAGCAACGCGATGTCGGACCGGCAACCACCAGCGACAACCGGCGATGTTGCACCGGCAGGGGTACGGCGACGCCCGCGAGGTCGGCGATATATTCCGATGAACTCTGCTGATAGCCGCGCTCGGCCGCCTCTCTGAGTTCGTCTTCGATCGCCTCTGCCGTTGTCGGCGTTGTGTGGGAGAAGGCTTCGAACTTGATCTTGCGATAGATCGCCTTGCGTTCCTCGGGCGAATGCTGCTCGAGAATGGCGCGGCCCACCGAACTCGCATGGACCGGAACGCGATCGCCGATCTGGGCGAAGTAGCGCACTGAATGCGTGGACTCGACGACATCCAGAAAGATCGCGGACGTTCCGGCGAGGGCGGCAATGGCCGTCGTCTCGCCGGTCTGGTCGGCGATTTCGGTAACCAGCGCATGGGCGGCGTCCGGGAGTGGCTCGGCATCTGCGACAGTGCGGGCAAGCATTAGCCAGCGGGGGCTGGGATAGTAGCCGTTACGCGCACGGGGCTCATAGAGCCAGCCCTTCTCGGCGATGGTGCCGACGAGGTTGAACGTGCTGGAGCGCGGCCAGTCGAGGTCATCCGAAATTTCGGCCAGCGTCGCGGGGCGTTTGCGACGAGCGAAATACTCCATCAATTCGAGGACGTTGGCAGCTTGTCTGACCAGCATTGGATTTCTCGTTCTTCCCTCTGGGGTACGCCACGAATGGCGAAGTGCCCGCGTTTCCGCATGGTCTGGTTGGCCTCTGTATCGCTGAAATGGCTTTGAAAGCCATCCAGATCGGCAGCGACGGTCTTGACTTATAATTCACGTATAGGTCTTATAAATTCATAAACAAGAATTATTCACGTGATCGCTGGGCTGGCGCCTTGCCAGGGTGAAACACGGAATTTGTCAGGGGAGGAATAGATGACCATTCGCAATACTGTTGCCGTGTCAGCCGTGGCACTGTCGCTCGGATTGCTGTCCGCGCCGATGGCGTCGGCGCAGACGCCGGTGAAACTCGGCGTTCTCGCCGACATGTCCGGCATCTTCTCGGACATCGGCGGCATGGGCTCGTTCGATGCCACCAAGATGGCGGTCGAGGACTTCAACAAGCTGCCGGGCGCTGACAAGTTCAAGGTCGAGGTGATCCAGGGCGATCCGCAGAACAAGCCGGACATCGCGCGCAACATTGCTCGCAAATGGTACGAGACCGAAGGCGTCGATGTTCTCGTGGACATTCCGACCAGCGCCACGTCTCTGGCCGTCGCGCCGCTAACGGCGGAGCTCAACAAGGTCGCACTGTTCACGGCATCCGGCACATCGGACCTGACCGGCAAGGCTTGCACCCCGAACTCGGTGCACTGGACCTATGATACCTGGGCGCTGGCGCATGGCACCGCCGATGCCATGACCAAGGCCGGCGGCAAGAGTTGGTTCTTCCTCACCGTCGACTTCGCGCTCGGCGCGTCGCTGGAGCGCGATGCCACCGCCGTGATCAATGCCAATGGCGGAAAGGTGCTCGGCAGCATCAAGCATCCGACAGACTCGAACGATTTCGCGTCCTATCTGCTGCAGGCGCAGGCATCGAAGGCCGACATCATCGCGCTGGCAAATGCCGGCGGCGACACCATCAAGGCGATCAAGCAGGCCTCCGAGTTCGGCATCGTGCAGGGCGGCCAGAAGCTTGCCGGCATGCTGATGTTCATTTCGGACATCCACTCGCTCGGTCTCAACACCGCGCAGGGCCTGCAGCTCACTGAGGGCTTCTACTGGGATCTCAACGAGCAGACCCGCACCTTCGGCGAGCGGTTCGCCAAGCGTAACAACGGCCGCTATCCCAGCATGAACCAGGCCGGCGCCTATTCGGCGTCGCTCACCTATCTGAAGGCGGTCGCCAAGGTCGGTTCGCCAAAGGATGGCGCGGCGGTTGTGAAGGCGATCCGCGAGATGGGCACGTTCGACGATCCACTGTTCGGCAAGACCACGCTGCGTGAAGATGGCCGCGTGCTGCACGACATGTATCTGCTGCAGGTCAAGAAGCCCGCGGAGTCGAAGAAGCCGTACGATTACTACAACTTGCTGGCGACGATCCCGGCCGATACCGCATTCCGTCCGCTCAAGGACGGCGGCTGCCCGCTGATCAAGTAACGGCTGCAACAAAGAACGATGAGAACGCGCAGATGTCGGTGACCCCGCGCTGCGCGTTTTTCATCGTCTGAACTGCAATTTCAAAACCACCACAAGGACAACAGAATGCGTCTCGCCAATAAACTCGCCGCCGTCACCGCTGCTGCATCGGGCATGGGACGCGCCGGCGTCGAACTGTTCCTGAAGGAAGGTGCCAAGGTCGCCGCCATCGACGTCAATGCGGACGCGCTGGCGCAGCTCAAATCCGACATGAAGAAGCTGGGTTATGAGCTCACCACCATCCAGGCCGATCTGTCGAAGACCGAACAGATGAAGAGCTCAATCAACGATGCGGCTGTCGCGCTCGGCGGCATCGACATCCTGTGGGCTCATGCCGGCACGCCGGGTCCGGCCGGCGTCGAGAATCTCGATCTCGCGGCCTATGAATTCGCGATGTCGCTCAACGTCACCTCCGCCACGCTGGCTGCCGGTGAAGTGATCAAGCACATGCGCAAGCGCGGCGGCGGCTCGGTGATTTTCACCTCGTCGGTGTCGGGCATTGTCGGCTCCATGATGAGCCCGATCTATTCGGCAGCGAAGTTCGCGGTTGTCGGCCTCACCAAGTCGCTGGCACAGACCTTTGCGCCCGAAGGCGTTCGCGTCAACGTGATCTGCCCGGGTCTTGCAGATACGCCGATGAAGCTCGGCTTCACCGGCCGCTCGGGCGTCGCCGCGGAAGCTGCGGCCAACGAGGCCAAGCTGTTGGCGGCTGTGCCCATGGGCCGTCTCTGCAAGGCCAAGGATGTGGCGCATGCCGCGCTGTGGCTTGGTTCGGACGATGCTTCCTTCATCACGGGCGTTGCGCTGCCGGTGGACGGCGGCTTCACCGCGCGTTGATCGGCAGTCACTCCCCAAATAGCAAAGGGCGCGGTCATTGCTGACCGCGCCCTTTGTGCTTGAGGGATATCTGCGTCCGGCGGCGCGAACGCCGGCGAGGAAGGTTTTGACTTCGCCGGACAGTTGCTCGGCCTGTTTCGACAGGCCGGTTGCCGCACTCAGCACCATGCCCGCAGCGTTGCCGGTCTCGTGCGCGGCCGAACTGACGCCGCCGATATTGGTGGTGACGTTCTGGGTCGCCTGCGCCGTCTGTGTCACGTTGCGGGCGATCTCGGCGGTTGCCGCGCCTTGCTCCTCGATGGCCGAGCCGATCGTGGTGGCGATGGCGCTGACTTCCTCGATGGTGGCAGTGATGCCCTGAATGGCGTCGACGGCCTCCTTGGTCGCGCCCTGGATCTGGGCGATGCGGGTGCTGATCTCCTTGGTGGCATCGGCGGTCTGGCCGGCGAGGCTCTTCACTTCGGTGGCAACGACAGCGAAGCCGCGGCCGGCATCGCCGGCGCGTGCAGCTTCGATAGTGGCGTTCAGAGCGAGGAGGTTGGTTTGAGCGGCGATGGTCTGAATCAGCTCGACGACATGTTCTATCTGTTGCGCGCCATCGGCCAGCGCACGCACGATGGTGTCGGTACGGCGTGCACTATCCACGGCATGCGCTGTGATCTTGGCGGACTGGGCCATCTGACGTGCGATCTCGGTGATCGACGACGACAGCTCCTCGGCGGCAGATGCGACCGTCTGGACGCGCGTGCTGGCTTCGGTCGCAGCCGAGCTAACCATCGTGGCCTGCTGGTTGGTCCGATCGGCTGTGCCCGTCATGGATTGCGCGGTGGCTTCGAGCTCGGTCGAACCCGACGCCATCAGTCCGACCAGTTGGCCGACGGATGCGTCGAAACGATTGGCGAGAGCGATCAGCGCATCGCGCTTTTCAGCTTCGCTGAGGCTCTTCATTTTGGTCTGCTCGGCCTCGAGGGAGCGCGCGGTCAGCGATGTCTGACGCAGCATCTCCAGCGTTTCCGCCATGCGACCGATTTCGTCGCCGCGATCGGTTTCCTCGACCTTGGCGTCGAGCGCGCCATTGGCGATGTCATGCATGCGTGACTGCAACCGGCGAAGCGCACCGAGGATGTCGCTGGAAATCAGCCAGGAGAGCAGCGCCATCAGCGCGAGCACGCCAGCGCCGATTGCGCCGAGGCGCATCAGCAGGGCGTTCATGTCGGCATCGAGATCGTCCACATAGACGCCGATGCTGATGACAACGTTCCACGGCGCGAATTTACGGGCGAACACGACTTTCGGTCGGGGCTCATCTTGTCCAGGACGTGGATACAGATAGGTCGCGGTCGCACCTTCAGGCTTGCTGTTGGCGGCTGCAATGACGGCGGATGCGATCAGGACGCCGTTGGAATCCTTTCCGTTGGTGATGGTGCCTTCAAGTTTCGGAAGCGTGCCGTGGACCATCACGGTGGAGTCGGCGCGATAGGCGAGCACGTAGCCCTGGCCCTTGTCGAATAACATGCGCCGGCTGCGCAGACGGAGCTGATCTTCGGCCTCGGGCAGCTTCATCTTGCCGGCCTCCACTTCGTCCTGCAGCGATTGCGCGAGGCCGGTGACGATATCGACGGCGGTCCGGAGCTGCAGGATCCGGTCCTCCATCATCCGCTTCTGGCTAAGCGAGGCGGCGACCGCGATGACCGCGCAGACCGCAATGGCAGAGACGGCAACCATGCTGACGAGCTTGGTGCGGATCGTGAAGTTACTGAGCAGACTCATCTGGACCTCGACATGTGAGTGACCAGACAATAATACCGTCAACGTGCTTACCAATGGTGAATCACGGATTGCGACCATCTTAAAAAGGGGCAGTGTGTGCGGCTTGGTGGCAGGCGCTTAAAGCAGAAAGGCGCGGTCATCGCTGACCGCGCCTTTCATACAAGAATGTAGCTGTGTTTAGGCAGCACGCACGCCGGCGAGGAACGTCGTGACTTCGCCGGATAGTTGCTCGGCCTGCTTCGACAGACCGGAAGCGGCGTTGAGCACCATGCCGGCAGCGTCGCCGGTCTCATGCGCGGCAGCGCTGACGCCGCCAATATTGGTGGTGACATCCTGCGTAGCCTGCGCCGTCTGGGTGACGTTGCGGGCGATCTCGGCCGTTGCAGCGCCTTGCTCCTCGATCGCAGAGCCAATCGTGGTGGCGATGGCGCTAACCTCCTCAATGGTGGCGGTGATGCCCTGAATAGCGTCGACGGCTTCCTTGGTCGCGGCCTGGATCTGCGCGATGCGGGTGCTGATTTCCTTGGTGGCGTCGGCGGTCTGGCCGGCAAGGCTCTTCACTTCGGTCGCCACGACGGCGAAGCCGCGGCCTGCATCGCCGGCGCGGGCGGCTTCGATCGTGGCGTTGAGTGCGAGCAAGTTGGTCTGGCCGGCAATCGTCGAGATCAGTTCGACGACATGCTCGATCTGCTGCGCGCCGTCGGCGAGGGCGCGAACGATGGTGTCGGTGCGGCGGGCGCTATCGACGGCATGGGTGGTGATCTTGGCCGACTGCGCCATCTGACGCGCGATCTCGGCAATCGACGACGACAGTTCTTCGGCGGCGGCGGCAACCGTCTGTACGCGGGTGCTGGCATGGGAGGCGGCGGTGCTGACGATGCCCGCCTGATCGTTGGTGCGGGCGGCGGTGCCGGTCATCGACTGCGCAGTGGCTTCGAGTTCGGTCGAACCAGATGCCATCAGGCCGACCAACTGGCCGACCGAGGAGTCGAAACGATCGGCGAGGGCGATCAGCGCGTCGCGCTTCTCGGCTTCGCTCATCTGCTTCAACTTGGCCTGTTCGGCTTCGAGGGAGCGGGCAGTCAGCGAAGTCTGGCGGAGCATTTCCAGCGTTTCGGCCATGCGGCCGATTTCGTCGCCGCGATCGGTTTCGCCGACTTTCTCGTCCAGCGCACCATTGGCAATCGCGTGCATGCGTGCCTGCAGGCGGCGCAGTGCGCTGAGAATGTCACTGGCGATCAGAAAGGACAGCAGTGCCATCATGGCGAGAACGCCGGCGCCGAGCGAACCCAGCCGGACCAGCAAAGCGTTCACGTCGGCATCAAGATCGTCGACATAGAGGCCGGAGCTAAGCGTAGCGTCCCACGGTGCGAAGTGACGCGCATAGACCATTTTGGCGGTCGGCTCGGTTTGGCCCGGCCGTGGATAGAGATAATAGGTCATGCCGCCGGTCGCGCTCAGCTTGCCGGCGTCGATGATCGCTTTCGAGATCAGGACGCCATTGGAGTCTTTGGCGCCCGTGTTCTTGTCTTCGAGTTTGGGATTGCCGGCATTGACGAGGATGACACCGTCGGGGCGATAGGCAACGAGATAACCCTGCTTGTTGCCGAACGTCATGTTGCGCGCGCGCATACGAAACTGCATCTGGGCGTCGGCTAGACTGAGTTTCCCGGCCGCCACTTCCTCCTGCAGGCTTTCGGCCATGCCGAGCATCAGGTCGGTCGCCGTGTGAAGCTGTTCCATACGGTCCTGCTGCATGCGCTTCTGGCTCAGCGAAGCGGCTACCGCGATGATGGCGCAAATAGACGCAGCAGAGACCAGCACCATGCTGGTGAGCTTGGTGCGAATGGTGAAACGGCTAAGCAAACTCATGTCGACCTCTGATCGGAGCACTACTGGCAGGAAGTTACCAGCGAGTCGCTTACCAATCGTGAAGCCTGACTAGCTCAATGAGTTCGCTGTGCGAACGCGTGCATATCGAGTTATCGGCGCAAAGCGGGGACGACGAGAAACGGGATCATGCCGATCACGACGCTGATCAAGGCAAAGGCGAGCAGCGAGTTGTAGCTCTGGGTCCAGTCATGCAGCAGGCCGCCGGTCCATGAACCGAGGGCGGATCCAAGCCCGCTGCCGAAGGTGATCGTCCCATAGATCGTGCCGACCCGCTTGCCGCGAAAGATCTTCATCGCCGTTGCGGTCAGCAGCGGGCCGCGCGAGCCAATCATGCTGCCGAAGCAGACAACGAAGCCAGTAAGCAGCGCATAGTTCGGATACCATTGCAGCAGCCAGAGCATGACGATTCCGAGGAGCGACAGGCTGTAGCTGAACAGAATGGACGGCCGTCGACCGATCACGCCGTCGAGCCAACTGACACCGAGCATGCCGAACAGCAGCACCACGCCGCTGAAGCCCCAGGCGGTCGCCGCCTGCAGCGGAGGGAAACCGACATCGATCAGGTAGGCGACCACCTGCGGCGAGATCGCATACATGCCGATGGCAGTGAAGAAGAAAGTCCCGAACAAAGCCCAGAACGCATGATGGCGCATGGCGCCGATCAGAGTCCAGCCTTCGTCGATAAGCGTCTCGCTCGCCTGTGGCTTCTCGAGATGTGGTGAGCCCGCGCCGAACCTGCTCCACGGCAAGAACAGTAAGGGCACCAGCAGGGCCAGGACGCCAAAGCCGAAGATGCGATAGGCGCCACGCCATTCGACGTGATCGATCAGCAACTGGGCGATAGGTAGCATCAACAACACGCCGGCGCCGGTTGCCGAATACACGACGGACATCGCGGTCGGTAGCCGCTTGCCGAACCAGCGTCCGAGCAGCAGCGAGTTCGGCACATTGCCGATACAGGCGATTGCGAAACCGAGACAGAGGCCGAGCGCGAGTTGAAATTGCCAGAGTTTCTCTGCATAGGCTGCCGCGAGTAGTGAGCCACCAAGCAGGGCGATGCCGGTCAGGAACACGGTGCGCGGACCGGAGCGATCGAACAGCCGTCCGACCAGCGGTCCTGCAAGGCCGACGCAGAGCGCGATGAGGGAGTAGATCGAGACGACCTCGGCGCGGTCCCAGCCGAAGGATTGCGAGATCGGAAGCAGGAAAACCGTGAAGCTCTCCTGCAGGCCGCGCCCCAGCACGGACAGCGTGAAACAGACACCGAGAACAGTCAGTCCGGTGCGTTGGGACGTCTTCAAATCCATCTGGCTCATCTTCATGGCGTTTGCGACAGCTACGCCATGGAGCGCGTTTCGCAGTGCATGAACAAGTGCGCTGGACGAATGTGGCTATGCAGGCTTGAGCAGGATGTGCCGCTTCTTCCCGAGCGAGAGCTTGATGACGCCTTCCGTCAGCAGCGCGGAGGTCAGCATCATCTTTTCGTCGGTCACCGCAACATCATTGACGCGCAAGCCGCCGCCCTTGATCTGCCGCCGCGCTTCGCCGTTCGACGCGACAAAACCGGCATTGACGAAGGCCGCGAGGACACCGACGCCTGCTTCAAGTTCAGCTTGCGGAATATTGACAGTCGGCAAGCTGTCGGCGAGCGCGCCTTCCTCGAAGGTCTTGCGTGCCGTCTCCGCAGCGGCATTTGCTGCATCGCGGCCGTGCACGACGGCTGTTGCTTCTGTCGCGAGTATCTTCTTCGCCTCGTTGATCTCCGAACCACCCAAGGCAGCGAGCTTTGCGATCTCGTCGAGCGGCAGGCGCGTGAAGACCTTGAGGAAACGGCCGACGTCTGCGTCTTCGGTGTTGCGGAAGTACTGCCAGAAGTCATAGGGGCTGAAGAGATCGCCGTTGAGCCAGACAGCGCCCGAGGCCGACTTGCCCATCTTCTCGCCCGACGATTTGGTGAGCAGTGGCGTGGTCAGCGCGTAGAGTTGCGGGCCGCCCATGCGGTGGCTGAGATCGACGCCATTGATGATGTTGCCCCACTGATCGGAGCCGCCCATCTGCAGCAGCGTGCCATAGCGGCGATTAAGTTCGACGAAGTCGTAGCCCTGCATGATCATGTAGTTGAATTCGAGGAAGGACAGCGACTGGTCGCGGTCGAGGCGCAGCTTCACGCTGTCGAAGGACAGCATGCGGTTGACCGAGAAGTGTCGGCCGACATCGCGCAGGAATTCGACATAGTTCAGCTTCAGCAGCCAGTCCGCGTTATTGACCATCAGTGCGTCGGTCGCGCCGTCGCCATAGCTCAGCATCTTGCCGAATATCTTCTTGATGCCTTCGATGTTCTCCGCGATCTTCTCGACCGTCAGCAATTGCCGCTGGTCGTCGCGGAACGACGGGTCGCCGACCATGGAGGTGCCGCCGCCCATCAAGGTGATCGGGCGATGGCCGGTCTGCTGAAACCAGTACAGCATGGTCACCGAGATCAGATTGCCGATATGCAGACTGGTTGCCGTGGCGTCATAGCCCACATAAGCCGTGACCGGTCCCTTGCAGCAGGCGGCGTCCAGCGCCTCGGCATCGGAGACCTGATGGATCAGGCCGCGGCTCTGCAGGACGTTGAGGAAATCGGACTTGTAGGTGGTCATCGGTTTACGGCTCGGTTCGGATAATTTTACGCTGTCTCAATGGATTGGCGGCAAGGTGGGGGACGTGCTGGCCGCCCCAAAGTGCTTGTGGCATTATAAGATTGGGCGCTTCGACACAAGTTTTGACCGGAAATGAGGGCTTTGCCGCGTGCCTGATATGCTGACCGCGATCGGACTAATGAGCGGAACCTCGCTGGACGGGGTCGATGTCGCCCTGATCGAGACCGATGGCGAACGGGTCGGGTCGTTCGGCCCGTCGGGGTATCGGCCATATAGCGAGGCTGAGCGTGCCGTGTTGCGCCAGGCGCTGGCTGAGGCCGTGCAACTGAGCCGGCGCGATATCAGGCCGGGCAGTCTGGCCGAGGCGGAGCGGGTGGTGACATCGGCCCATGCCGAGGCCGTCGAGGCGTTTCTGACTGATCATGGCATCGCACGAGACAGCATCGACATCGTCGGCTTTCACGGCCAGACCGTGCTGCATCGTCCCGCCGATCGACTTACCGTGCAGATTGGCGACGGGGCGAGTCTTGCCGGGATGATCGGCCTGCCGGTGATCCACGATCTGCGCGCGGCTGACGTGGCTGCCGGCGGGCAGGGAGCGCCGCTGGTGCCGGTCTATCACCGTGCCTTGGCGCAGGGACTGCATCGCGACGGGCCCATTGTCGTGGTCAATATCGGGGGCGTGTCCAATGTGACTTACATTGATGGCGACATCGCGTTGATTGCCTGCGACACCGGTCCGGGCAATGCGCTGCTCGATGATTTCGTGTTGCGCGCAACGGGGCAGCCGTTCGATGCGGATGGCGCACTGGCGGCGCCGGGCCGTGTCGATGATGCGTGGGTCGCAAGGGGGTTGCAGAATCCGTTCTTTGCGGCAGCGCCGCCGAAGTCGCTTGATCGCAATCACTTCGCTGCATTGCAACCGAGCGATACGACTCCGGCTGATGGTGCAGCGACACTAACGGCGTTTACCGCTGCGACCATCGCCAGCATTGCGCCGCTGTTGCCGAAGCCGCCGCGCAGCTGGATCATCACCGGCGGCGGCGCACGCAATCCGACGATGCTGCGCATGCTGCGGGAGCGATTGCCGGCCGCTAGCGTTGAGAGTGCTAATGACCTGGGCTGGTCGGCCGATGCGATGGAGGCGCAGGCTTTTGCATTTCTGGCAGTGCGTTCGCTCGCGGGCTTGCCGTTGAGCTATCCGGCGACGACCGGTGTGCCGGAGCCGATGACGGGCGGTGTGAAAGCGGACTATCTCGCGAGCTAGTGTGAGTTTGCCGTAGCTCGGGCGATTCGACTCACCCAACGAATCAGGTTGATCGCGTACAACGGCGTCTATGCTTGTTATTGCCGCCGCGGGCACGAATGCGTGAGGACATCATCAAATCTCGTGATGAGTTCGGTACGGAAATGCCGCGGCTTTGGCAATTATGTTGCCGAAAGCACACAGCCGGAAAATGATGCTGCGACAATCCACCGCGCGCATTGTTTCGCAACATGATCTTCCACAACTCTGCCTCATGAATGGCACGCCCGGGGCAATCGCGCGTGCCGATGCGATCGGTACGGAGGCGACATGACCATGATGAAGCAAATGATCCTTGGCTCGGCAGCGGCGTTGCTCGCAGCGAGCACTGCCCAGGCGGCGGACCTTCCTGTGAAGGCCAAGGCTGTCGAATATGTGAAGATCTGCTCGCTCTACGGTGCCGGCTTCTACTACATTCCGGGCACCGACACCTGCATCAAGATCGGTGGCGCCATCCGGCTCGATACAACCTTCAATGGCGGCCCGTATGACGCGCCGTTCTGGCAGGGCGGCGCCGGTGGCAACAATCTCTGGACCAAGGATTATTACCTCACCCGCGAGCGCATCAACATTACGACCGACACACGCACGGCGTCGGAATATGGTGTGGTTCGTACCTATGCGAACATGCAGCTCGACTTCACGCAGAACCGTGAGAGCATCGCTGGCGGCTTCACGGAAGTGGACTTTGCATTCATCCAGTTCGCCGGCTTCACCTTCGGTAAGGCTGTGTCGAACTTCGATCCGCAATGGGCGCTGACCAAGCCCTGGATCTCGTCGGGCTTCCTCGCCGGTTCGAGCAATACGACCGGCATTCCGCAAATCGCTTACACAGCTGAATTCGGCAACGGCTTCTCGGGCACCATCGCGCTCGAGAATGCATCGCCCTATCGCAATGCCGGCCTCTACAATACCGCGACCTTCATCGTCGCGCCGGGCGCGGGGTCGTTCACCGGTGCCTTCTACGGCACCAATTCGAACACGTTCTTCGGCAACGCCACGGGCGGCAACCATATTCCCGATGTCGTGGGCAATCTCCGGCTCGATCAGAAGTGGGGCTCGCTACATTTCGCTGCGGCCATGCATACATCGACGGCGGGTTTCTACGGGGCAAATGAATCCACTGGGCATCCCGACGACGCCTACGGTTTTGCGGTCAGCGGCGCGGTGGAATTCAAGGTCCTGCCGACAGGCGCGAACGACAGCCTGAAGATCGAAGCGTCCTATGCCAAGGGTGCTGCGCGCTACGCCTTCACCGGCGGCTCGCTCGAAACGTCCGGCGGCGGTCGTTTTGCCAAATTCGATGGCAACACGGTTGGCTTTGGCTACGTGCTCGACGGTGTGTATTCGCCGGGAAGCTCGATCCAGCAGAGCGATGCCTGGGAAGTCAGTGCCTTCTATGAGCACTACTGGAACACGGCATGGCGCACCTCGGTGTTCGGCAACTACAGCCATATCTCCTATGGCGATGCCGGCAACGCGATGCTCGCTGCGGCATTCAGCCCGGCCGGCGGCCGCCTGGGAACGAGCAGTTCGTCCAACCCGGGCTCTACGGCTGGCAGCATTACTGGCACGACCAACAACTTCGATTTCGGGATAGCTCAGGTCGGTACGCGAACTGCCTGGACCCCCGTCAAGAACCTGACCCTGTCGGCTGAGTTCACCTATAGCCGCCTCGATCAAAATCTCGGTGGCACTTATACGGCTACTGTGACCGGCAAGCCCAATCAGGCCTACCAGATCAGGGATCAGAATCTCTATAACGGCTCGGTCCAGATCCTGCGCTCGTTCTGACCCCGATCAGAACCTGAAATTGAAAAGCCCTCGGCCAGATCTGGCCGAGGGCTTTTTGTTGGCAGACATGAAGCGACCGCCGTGAGGCCGGTCGACGCTTCAGCGCACGTTGGCGAGGCGCATGTCGAGATAGCCGGTGACCGATTCCATCAGCGGCTCGAGCTTGTTGTCGAAGAAGTGGTTGGCGCCCGGAATGATGTGCTGATCGATCACGATGCCCTTCTGTGTCTTCAGCTTCTCGACCAGTGTGTTGACGTCCTTCGGCGGCACGACCGCGTCCTTCTCGCCGTGCACGATCAGACCCGACGACGGGCAGGGTGCAAGGAACGAGAAATCATAGAGATTGGCCGGCGGCGCGATCGAGATGAAGCCTTCGACTTCGGGGCGACGCATCAGGAGCTGCATGCCGATCCAGGCGCCAAACGAGAAGCCGGCGACCCAGCAGGCGCGGGCTTCGGGATTGATGGTCTGTGCCCAGTCGAGCGCGGCTGCCGCATCCGACAACTCGCCGGTGCCGTGGTCGAACGAGCCCTGGCTGCGGCCGACGCCGCGGAAGTTGAAGCGCAACACCGAGAAGCCGCGATGCACGAAGGCGTAATAGCACTGGTAAACGATCTGGTGGTTCATCGTGCCCGCGAATTGCGGATGCGGATGCAGCACCATGGCGATTGGCGCGTTCTTCTGCTTGGCCGGATGATAGCGGCCTTCGATACGGCCTGCGGGACCGGTGAAAATGACTTCGGGCATAGTGATCCTTAGGTCCCGTTCTTGGCGTGATCAGCCGGTTTTGCGCAGGGCTCGGCGAGAATGCTCGGAGGGGACCCTGCGAGGAAAAGGGCGATCGGGCACCGTCAGGTTGATGGCGGGCGGCACCGGGTGAAGTTGAGGCCGCGTTCTACCATGAGCGCAGGGGCGAAAAGCAAGCATATTGAACGTGTCGGCGGCCGTGACATGCGTTGCCGCGGGCGCATTCGACGAGCAATTGGGCTAAGAGTGACGGCGCGCAGCACTGGGATGATGTTCGATGCTGCCATCGATGCTCCAAGTCCTTCAAGGTACAGCAAAATTGGCAAAAGACCGGGTCTATCTCGACTGGAATGCGACAACACCGCTGCGCCCGGAAGCGCGAGCCGCGATGGTGGCCGCATGGGATTTGGCTGGTAACCCGTCATCGGTTCATACCGAGGGCCGTCAGGCCCGCCGGATCGTCGAGGACGCCCGTGCGGCGGTCGCAGGCGCCTTGGGCGCAGATTCGCGAAACGTCGTATTCACCTCGGGCGGAACCGAAGCCAATGTGCTGGCGCTGACGCCGGGGTTGGTGCGCAAGCCGGGCGTGCCCGCGCGGCGGCTGATCGTATCCGCGGTGGAGCACGCCTCGGTGCTGGCGGGCGGACGCTTCGCCGCGGGAGACCTTCAGGTGCTGGGCGTGGACCGCGATGGCGTCGTGAAACCGGATGAGTTGCGGGTGCTCCTGGCGGGTGGGGAACCGGTGCTGGTTTCCGTGATGCTGGCCAATAATGAAACCGGCGCCCTTCAACCGATTCCTGAGCTTGCGGGCATCGTGCATGACGCCGGCGGCTTGCTGCATGTCGACGCGGTACAAGCGCTCGGAAAGATATCGATAGATATCAAATTATTACAGGCTGATCTTCTATCAATTTCTGCGCACAAGATCGGCGGCCCGAAGGGCATTGGCGCGCTGGTCCTAGCCAATGGTGTCGCCGGGCTTGATCCACTGCTTCGCGGTGGCGGGCAGGAACTGGGGCGTCGGGCGGGAACCGAGAATGTGCCCGGAATCGCCGGCTTCGGTGCCGCCGTGACGGCCGCCATGGCGTCGCTTGATGGCATGAAACGGGTCGAAAAACTGCGTCAGCGGCTTGAGGCAGGCTTGCGGCAATCCAGCAACGGACTTGTGTTCGCCCAGGATGTGCCACGTCTGCCCAATACGGTCCTGTTCGGCGCCCCCGGATTGCGCGCGGAGACCGCCGTGATTGGATTTGATCTCGAAGGTATCGCGGTATCGTCGGGATCGGCCTGTTCCTCTGGTAAGGTGCAGCCGTCGCACGTGCTGGAAGCCATGGGTTTCGGGCCGGAGCTGACCCAGGGTGCCGTGCGTCTCAGTCTGGGCTGGTCGACCACTGAAGCGGACGTCGATCGTTGCCTGGAGGCTTGGCGAAAGCTCTCGGGTACACTACTTAAACATAGCGACGAAACACAGCTTGAACGGTTCTAAGAGGGGTGATTTCCCCGCGGGAACATCGTAAAGAACCCCGACAAGCTTTGAGTTTCACGTTTCTGGATTGATCCACCGCGGTCCTTGAAACCGCGAGCGGAGGATAAAATGGCTGCCGTACAAGAAACCGTCGATCGGGTTCGCCAGATCGACGTTGATCAATATCGTTATGGATTCGAGACCATCATCGAATCCGAGAAGGCCCCGAAGGGCCTTTCCGAAGACACCGTCCGTTACATCTCCGCCAAGAAGAACGAGCCGGCATGGATGCTGGAATGGCGTCTTGAGGCGTATCGCCGCTGGCTGACCATGGAAGAGCCGAAGTGGGCGCGGGTCGAATATCCGAAGATCGACTTCCAGGATCTCTATTACTATTCGGCGCCGAAGCCGAAGAAGACCATTGGCTCGATCGACGAGATCGATCCCGAAATTCTCGAGACCTACAAGAAGCTCGGCATTCCCCTGCGCGAGATCGAGGCGCTGGAAGGCGTCGTGCGTCCCGAGGGTGAGCGCAGGATTGCCGTCGACGCCGTGTTCGATTCGGTGTCGGTCGCAACCACGTTCCAGAAGGAACTGAAGCAGGCCGGCGTGATCTTCATGCCGATCTCGGAAGCCATCCGCGAACATCCCGAACTGGTGAAGCAGTATCTCGGCACGGTCGTGCCGACCTCCGACAACTTCTACGCCACGCTGAACTCGGCCGTGTTCTCCGACGGCTCGTTCGTCTATGTGCCGCCGGGCGTGCGTTGCCCGATGGAGCTGTCGACCTATTTCCGCATCAATGAGCGCAATACCGGCCAGTTCGAACGAACGCTGATCATTGCCGACAAGGGCGCTTATGTCAGCTATCTCGAAGGCTGCACGGCGCCGCAGCGCGACGAGAATCAGCTCCATGCGGCTGTCGTCGAGCTCGTCACCCATGACGATGCCGAGATCAAGTATTCGACGGTGCAGAACTGGTACCCCGGCAATTCCGAAGGCAAGGGCGGCATCTACAATTTCGTCACCAAGCGTGGTGACTGCCGCGGCGACCGCTCGAAGATTTCCTGGACCCAGGTCGAGACCGGCTCCGCCATCACCTGGAAATATCCGAGCTGCATCCTGCGCGGCGACAATTCGCGCGGTGAATTCTATTCGATCGCGATTTCGAACGGCTATCAGCAGGTCGATAGCGGCACCAAGATGATCCATCTCGGAAAGAACACGACGAGCCGGATCATTTCCAAGGGTATCGCGGCCGGCAAGTCGCAGAACACCTATCGCGGCCTCGTCACCGCGCATCGCAAGGCGACGAATGCCCGTAACTTCACGGCCTGTGACTCGCTCCTGATCGGCGATCAGTGCGGCGCGCATACGGTGCCGTATATCGAGGCGAAGAATTCTTCGACATTGTTCGAGCACGAAGCAACGACGTCGAAGATCTCTGAAGACGTGCTGTTCTATTGCGTCCAGCGTGGCCTGTCACAGGAAGAAGCTGTTGGCCTCGTGGTCAATGGTTTTGTGAAGGACGTGTTGCAGCAACTGCCGATGGAATTCGCAGTGGAAGCGCAGAAGCTGATTTCGATCTCGCTTGAGGGATCGGTGGGCTAAGTCCCGCCATCGCGGATGCCCGCACAGCGGCGCTTCCAGGATGTCGGAAAAATTGAAAGCCATCCTTAGAGGCTCGCCGCGAATGGCGAGCACTCCTGCCTGAACCCGAGTGCGTTTAGGCGAGGGTGACGATGATGATCAAAGGATAGAGACTGATGACCGCATTGCTTGAAGTGAAAGACCTGCAGGTTCGTGTCGAGGATCGCGAGATTCTCCATGGGCTGACGATGACCGTGAATGGCGGCGAAGTGCATGCCATCATGGGACCGAATGGTTCGGGCAAATCCACGCTTAGCCACGTCATCGCCGGCAAGCCCGGTTATGAGGTGACCGGCGGCGAGATCCTGTTCAAGGGCGAAGACTTGCTGGAGATGGATCCCGACGAGCGCGCCGCCAAGGGCGTGTTCCTGGCGTTCCAGTATCCCGTGGAAATTCCCGGCGTGACCACGATGAACTTCCTACGCACAGCGGTGAATGCGCAGCGCAAGGCGCGCGGCGAATCCGAATATCTGGTGCCGGACTTCCTCAGGAAGGTTCGCGAAGTTGCTGCTTCGCTGAACATCCCGATGGATATGCTGAAGCGCGGCGTCAATGTCGGATTCTCCGGCGGTGAGAAGAAGCGCAACGAAGTGCTGCAGATGGCGCTGTTCCAGCCGAGCCTGTGCATTCTCGACGAGATGGACTCCGGTCTGGACATCGACGCGCTGCGCATCGCCGCCGACGGCGTCAATGCGTTGCGTTCGCCGGACCGCGCCATGGTGGTGATCACCCATTACCAGCGCTTGCTGAACTACATCATACCGGACCACGTCCACGTGATGTCGAATGGCCGCGTCGTGAAATCGGGCGGCAAGGAACTGGCGCTCGAACTCGAGGCGACCGGCTACGCGCAGTATGAAGAAGTGGCGGCCTGAGTGAGACAATCATGAATGTAGCTCTCGCAAAGACGACAACGGGCGCGGCGCTGGACGGCACATTCGCCGCCGCACGGGGCCGACTGCCGGGCGTCGGCACGGTGGCCGAAACGCGCCAGCAGGCGTTCGACGATTTCGCGCGCACGGGTTTGCCGACCCGGCGCATCGAAGAATGGAAATATACCGACCTGCGCAATCTGCTGCGCGACGTGGCGCCGCTTGCGCCGGCGCCTGATCAGCCCGCGCTGGCCCAGGCCGCCAGACTGGTCGAGGGGCTTGGCACGGGCGATACGCAGAAGCTGGTTATCGTGGACGGCGTGTTCGCGGCAGGCCTTTCCGATCTGACATCGGGCGGCGGCGTCACGGTGCATGCGCTCAGCGCCATGCTCGATGACGCGACCAGCGCGACGCGCGCCGACCTGCTGCGCTCGCGTATTGTCGATCCGATGATCGCGCTGAATGCCGCCTTTGCGACCGATGGCATGCTGATCGATATCGCGGACGATGCCGCTCCGGCCAGGCCGCTGCACGTCGTTCATGTCGCAACGCGCCCGAGCGTGGCCGCATTTACGCGGTCGCTGGTGCGCATCGGTAATCGTGCGCGTGTGACGCTGGTGGAGAGCTTCGTGGCAACAGAGGCCGCGAAGGCGTATCAGGCCCATGATGCCGTGGTGATCTGGATCGGCGACGATTCCGATCTGCAACATGTGCGCGTGATGGAAGATGCCGGCGATGCCGCGAATATCGCAACGGCTATCGTCACGGTCGGTGCGCGCACCAAGTTCAACACCTTCAGCCTCACTACCGGCGGTGGTGTCAGCCGCTATCAGAGCTTCATCACGATGGCTGGCGTGGATTCGGAGCTGTCGACCAACAGCGTCCACCTGCTGCGCGACAAGCAGCATGGCGACTGCACCTTCGTGATCGATCATGCGGCGCCGAATTGCTTCAGCCGTGAGCTGTTCCGCGCCGTGCTTGATGATCGCGCGCATTCGGTGTTCCAGGGCCGCATCAACGTCCATCAGATCGCGCAGAAGACCGACGGCAAGATGATGTCGCGGGCGCTGCTGCTGTCCGACGAGGCCGAGATCGACAACAAGCCCGAGCTCGAGATCTTCGCTGACGACGTGCAGTGCGGCCACGGCGCGACCATCGGCGCGCTGGATGACAGCTTGCTGTTCTATCTGCGGGCTCGCGGCCTGCCGGAGAAGGCGGCACAGGCGCTGCTGATCCAGGCATTCGTTGGTGAAGCGCTGGAGTCGATCGTGAATGACGATCTGCGCGACGTCGCGATATCGGCTGCGGAGCGCTGGTTGGAGTCGCGCGCATGAAATTGCATCCCGCGGTCTCGAACGGGTCATACGACGTCGCTCGCGTCCGCGAGGATTTTCCGGCGCTCGAGATGAAGGTCTATGGCAAGCCGCTGGTCTATCTCGACAACGCGGCATCGGCTCAGAAGCCGTATGCCGTGCTGGATCGCATGACCGAGGCTTACAAGTCCGAATATGCCAATGTGCATCGCGGGCTGCATTACCTCGCCAATGCGGCGACCGAGGCCTATGAGGGCGCGCGCATCAAGGTGCAGCATTTCCTCAACGCCAGGCGCCCCGAGGAAATCATCTTCACCCGCAATGCCACCGATGCGCTGAATGCCGTCGCGGCAGCATGGGGTGGCGAGAACATCAAGGCCGGCGATGAAATCGTGCTCTCGATCATGGAGCACCATTCCAACATCGTGCCGTGGCACTTCCTGCGCGAGCGCCAGGGCGCCGTCATCAAGTGGGCACCGGTCGATGACGAAGGCAACTTCCTGATCGACGAGTTCGAGAAACTGCTGACCGACCGCACCAAGATCGTTGCCATCACCCAGATGTCCAATGCGCTGGGCACGCTGGTTCCGGTCAAGGACGTGGTGAAGCTCGCGCATGCGCGCGGCATTCCTGTCGTGGTGGATGGTAGCCAGGCCGCCGTGCACATGCCGGTTGACGTGCAGGACATCGACGCCGACTTCTACATCTTCACCGGCCACAAGCTGTACGGACCGACCGGCATCGGCGTGCTGTATGGCAAATATGACCGCCTGGTCGCGATGCGGCCCTATGCCGGCGGCGGCGAGATGATCCGCGAAGTGGCTAAGGAGTGGGTCACCTATGGCGATCCGCCGCACAAGTTCGAGGCCGGCACGCCGGCCATCGTCGAGGCCATCGGCCTCGGCGCTGCCATCGATTACGTCAATTCGATCGGCAAGGAGCGGATTGCCGCCCATGAGCACGACCTGTTGGCCTATGCACAGGACCGGCTGCGCGAGATCAATTCGCTGCGTATCATCGGCACTGCCAAGAACAAGGGCCCGGTGATTTCGTTCGAACTGAAAGGCGCTCACGCCCATGACGTGGCGACCGTGATCGACCGGCAGGGCGTCGCTGTCCGCGCGGGAACCCACTGCGTGATGCCGCTTCTGGAGCGATTCAATGTCACGGCCACGTGCCGTGCATCATTCGGAATGTATAATACCCGCGAGGAGGTCGACCACCTCGCACAGGCGCTGATCAAGGCACGGGAGTTGTTTGCATGAGTGACATTGCAGAAGCCAAAACGCCGGACGCCACCCCCGAGGCTGAGAAGCCCGCTCACATACAGACCACTTCGGCGCTCGATCCCGCCGAAACCGAACGCCTGGGCACCGAGATCGTCGCTGCATTGAAGACCGTGTTCGACCCGGAAATCCCCGCGGATATCTACGAGCTCGGCCTGATTTACAAGGTGGACATCAAGGACGATCGCTCCGTCCAGGTCGAGATGACGCTGACGACGCCGAACTGTCCGGCGGCCGAAGAGCTTCCGACCATGGTGGAGAACGCCGTGGCCAGCGTACCCGGCGTCGGTCTGGTCAAGGTCGAGATCGTCTGGGAGCCGACCTGGACACCGGATCGGATGACCGACGAGGCTCGTCTCGTTCTGAATATGTGGTGATGGTTGCGTCTGGTTTGCTGAATACGCCGATGGCGGCCTTGAACCGCCGAAGGGACTGAACACATGACTGAGATGATACCGAACCCGACCATACCGGCTGCCAAGCCGAAGCCGCGCCCCCGTCCGCAGGTGATGCGCCTGACCGAGGCTGCCGCAACGCGGATCCGGGATCTGACCCAGCGCGCCGATTCCGAAATCGTCGGCCTGCGCGTCGGTATCAAGAACGGCGGCTGTGCCGGCCAGTCCTACACTGTCGAATATGCCCACGACATCAAGCCGACCGACGAAATCGTCGAGGATAAGGGCGTCAAGATCCTGGTCGATCCCAAGGCCGTGTTGTTCCTGCTCGGCACCGAGATGGATTACAAGACCGACCGCATGCAAGCCCAGTTCGTGTTCAACAACCCGAACCAGATCTCGGCCTGCGGCTGCGGCGAGTCCGTGCAACTGACGCCGGCGAAGATCGACGGCTGAGGGCGTTAGCCTTCGATCTCTCAATTTAAAACGCTGTCGTGCCCGGGCAAAGCGCGAAGCGCGGCTTCGCCTAGACGACCCGGGCATCCATCTTTTGGTGTTGCACGGAGCGAAGTTGGATGGCCGGGTCAAGCCCGGCCATGACGTGGGGAGAGGTCGGTGTGCAAGCCGCTTCCGTGTTGACCCGGTTCGCGACCATCCTACACTTCGTCCATGGACCGCGAATTTCTCTCCGAACTTTTCGCCGGCTTTGGCCCGGTGACGATCCGCCGGATGTTTTCCGGCTTCGGCATTTCCGCCGATGGCATCAACTTCGCGCTGGTGCTGCGCGGCGCGGTCTATCTGCGTGCCGATGAGAACTCGATCCCGCGCTTCGAAAGCGAGGGCTCGCAGTGTTTTCAATATGAGATGCGCGGCAAGCTGCGGATGATCGGATCTTACTGGCAACTGCCGGAGCGGCTCTATGACGATCCCGATGAAGTCACCGAATGGGCGAGGGTCGCCCATGCCGCAGCGATCCGTGCATCGCTGGCGAAGGCAAGCAAGAAGCGGACGGCGAAGAAAGCGACGACCGTGAAGGTCGTGAAGAAGGTTGCGGTCAAGAAGGTCGCCAGCAAGACAGTGAGTAAAGCCGCAAAGAAGCGCAAGTCCTCATCCTGAGGAGCCGCGCGCTTGCGCGGTGTCTCGAAGGCTCAGCCACAGGCGCGGGCGCGCCAGCTCATGGTTCGAGATGCGCTCCCCACCATGAGGACAGAGTGTGGGGCATCACGCCACCTGAAACTGCAGCTCCGCCGAATATTCCGGATCGACTTCGCAGATCACGCGGTTGCGGCCGTTGCGCTTCGCGGCATAGAGACAGGCATCGGCACGGCCGATGAGCGATTCCATATCGTCGCCGATCTGTAGCATCGAGACGCCGACGGAAACCGTAACGCGTCCCAGGATCTCGCCAGTCGATTTTTTCTTCAGCTCCTTTGACATCACGGCGCGGCGGATGTGATCGGCAACGGTGAGCGCCTGACGCAGCGGCGTGTTCGGCAACACCACGCCGAATTCCTCGCCGCCATAGCGCGCGGTGATATCCTGGCCCTTGATGGTCTGCTTCAGCGACTGGCCGACAAGACGCAGCACCTGGTCGCCGGTGAGATGGCCGTAATTGTCGTTGAAGGACTTGAAGTGATCGATGTCGAGCATCAGGAGCGACAACGGCTCGCCGCGTTTCACCGCGGTATCGATTGCCGCCATCAGCGCACGGTCGAAATATTTGCGGTTGCCGAGCGCGGTGAGGGGATCGGTCAGGCTCTCGGCGCGGATCGCCTCAAGGCTCTGTTGCAGCGTGTAGACCTCGCTCTTCGAGGACAGTAGCCGCTCTTCCAGCGCCTTGTTCGTGTCGTGTACTTCACGGGTGGATTTGACGAGACTCTCGATCACGGCTTTCACTGCAGCAGGATCGCGCGCGCGCGACAAATCCTTGCTGGCACCATCGAGGCTGGCATTGAAGTTCGTCGTCATGCCGAGCGCATCGGTGATCAGCGTCATCACGTCGTCGATCTCGCCGATGACGCGGGCGCCGACCTGATCGATGCGATCAGTGGTGCGAATCTGTGAGAGATAAGTGTCGTGGATCTGGTCGAGGTCGGCTTCGGTCAGGCGGCCATTGCGTGCCAGAGTCTCATTGATGACCTTGTTGAGCGCCGAATTGTAGCCCGTCGCGTAGACGTACCAGATCTCATAGTTACGCGGAATCGCCGTCTGGCGCAGCGATCGGATTTGGCCCAGCGCGACTTCGGCAAAGGCCAAAGTCCGCTCTTGTTCGTCCAGGATGCCGGTCACGTTCTGTGCCCTCGTGGACAGCGGGTATACGCGGTCCTCTGAAATGCAAATTCGTTAAAAATATCGCATTCAGATTAGGGGACGAGAGTGAACGGCAAGTAAACGTTCCTGGCGCGATACTACCTATGCGCGTGCCCGGACCGGGCGCAACAGGAAGGCCGGCAGGTGCGAATGATCCGCCGGCTCGTTGTCTTCGCGGCGTGGGCGCGGGGCTTCGGCACGGCCGATCGAGGGCGGACGCTGCGGCTGCGGAGCGGCGGCCACCGGTGCTGCGAAGGCGGCTTCCGCGGGTTGCGGCTGCGGGCTGCGCTCGCCGCCTTCCGAACGACCACCTTCACTGCGCGGGCCACGCTCACGGCGCGGCTTGCGATCCCGTCCACCTTCACGGGGCTGATCTTTGCGATGACCGTCGCGGCTGCCGCGCGGATGTTCGGCATTGGCTTCGCGGTTGCCGGTGCGGTTGCGCGACTGGCGCGGCGCCTCAGCGGTTTCGCCTTCGACAGGCTCGGAGATCGCTATGGCGGTTTCGACCTTGGGGATCGACTGGCCGATCAGTTTTTCGATCGCCAGCATGGACTTCTGGTCGGACGGGCACACCAGCGAGATCGCGGAGCCGGTGCGGCCGGCGCGGCCGGTACGGCCGATGCGGTGCACGTAGTCGTCAGAATGATGCGGTACGTCGAAATTATAGACGTGGCTGACGGCGGGAATATCAAGGCCGCGGGCCGCGACATCGGAAGCCACCAGGATCGGCAGCTCGCCCTTGCGGAACTGGTCCAGCGCGGCCGTGCGAGCCGACTGCTCCATGTCGCCATGCAGGGCGCCGACACTGAAGCCGTGCTTCTGAAGCGACTTGGCGAGCAGCGCGACTTCACGCTTGCGGTTGCAGAAGATGATCGCATTCTTGAGGTCGGTGGCTTCGCGGAGAAGGGCCCGGAGCACTTCGCGCTTCTCGTGCGGCTCGCGGCCGACGGCCACTTGCGACTGGGTCACGGTGACGGCGGTGGAGGCGGGCTTGGAGACTTCGATCTTCACCGGATTATGCAGGAAGGTCTCGGTGATACGGCGGATTTCGGCGGGCATGGTCGCCGTAAAAAAGAGCGTCTGACGGGTGAACGGCACCAGCTTGCAGATGCGTTCGATGTCGGGGATGAAGCCCATGTCCAGCATGCGGTCGGCTTCGTCGATGACCAGCAATTCGACGCCGGTGAGAAGCAGTCCGCCGCGTTCGGTATGGTCGAGCAGGCGCCCCGGCGTGGCGATCAACACGTCGACGCCGCGGGTGAGTTTGCTGTCCTGATCACCGAACGAGACTCCGCCGATCAGTAGCGCCACGTTGAGCTTCTGGCCGACGCCGTATTTGTCGAACTGCTCTTTGACCTGTGCGGCCAGTTCGCGGGTCGGTTCGAGAATGAGCGTGCGGGGCATGCGGGCGCGGGCTCGGCCCTTTTCCAGCATGGTCATCATCGGGAGAACGAAGGCAGCGGTTTTGCCGGTGCCGGTCTGGGCGATGCCGAGCACGTCTTTGCGCGCCAGCACATGAGGAATCGCCTGTTCCTGAATGGGGGTCGGGGTGGTGTAACCGGTGGCCGCAACGGCGGCGAGAACCTTGTCGGACAAGCCGAGATTGGAGAAGGACATTGAGCCTCTGTATGGGGGCATGATCTGATCCGGTATCCGGATGATCACCGTTCGGAATCACGCCTCAGGTCGAAACCGCCGCTTGGATTCTCGGGAAATACTGCAGCGCTTATCCCCGGAGCGGCACGCAAACATGCACGGAGACGCTGGGCGCTGACAGGCGGCTTACTCAAGATATCGCGTTTCGATACCGGGCCGCGTCGAGCCGGAACATAGGCCGGAATCGGCCAAAGTCAATCCGCCACACCTTGGAACACCCCAAAAAGCTTAATGTTTTCGCGGAAATGGCCATAAAAGCTCGTTTTGACGGTCTCCCGCGGCACCGCGCGCGGAGGTCCCGGGGGATATCTAGTCGACCGGTCTGCGCTCGCGGCCGGGCGGACCGGCAATGCCGATCAGCGCCGCGCTCAGCAACAGCGCCGTCGAGATGACCGTGAACATCGCAATCGCACCGTGGCTGCCGAGCAGCGGCAGCAGCGCGATCGGTACCAGCGCCGATACGACGCGGCCGAGGCCCCATGCGCCCGCCGTTGCCGATGCCCGCAGATGCGTCGGCAGCAATTCGACCGCATAGAGACTAAGCACGGCGCTGTAGACCGCGCTGGCGAGATTGAACACGATGCCGGTAACGATGAGCGGTGTCAGTACCGTGCTGACAGCGAAAGTGAGGCCGGTTACGATCATCACCGCGGCACAGGCGATCAGAGCGAGGCGCCGCGGGATGCGATCGACGAAGGCGGACGCGGCAGCGATGCCGATCGATGGGCCGAACATTGTGAGTCCCGCGAACAGTAGGGACTCGCTGACATGGAATCCCTTCTGCACCATCACCGCGGCGCTGAGTAGCGGGAAGCCGATCGTGGCCCAAGGTCCCAGCACGTAGAGCGCGGCGAGGAGCGCCGTGCGACGCAGGCTTGTCCGGTCGCGGGCGAGTGCCCGGAAACCGCTGGATCCCGCAGCTACGGTTTCAGGAGCGGAGGTCACCAGAGGCGATGGATGGCGAGCAGACGCCTCGAAGCGGCGGCACGCGGCATCAGCCTCGGCATTGCGTCCGACCGATGCGAGCCAGCGCGGCGATTCCGGCACCAGGAAGAACAGCAGGGCTGTCAGGGTCGAGCACGCGCTGCCGAAGATCAAAGCCCAGCGCCAGCCTTCGATGCCCCATGGCGCGATGGGCGTCAGCCAGCGGATCATCAGGATGATCGCCGGTGCGCCGAGAAAGGCGAGCGCGCCGCACAGCATCATCAAGAGGCCGCGGCGCCGGGGCGGCAGCAGGTCTGACAGATAGGCCGATGTCAAAGGCGGATAGCCGCCGATGGCGAGGCCGGAGATGAAGCGGAAGGCCGTCATGGTTGCCAAATCGCGACTGGCGGCGACGGCCAGCGAACTTAGCGCCAGGACGGCAAGCGCGCTCTGCAGCGCGATCTGGCGGCCATAGCGATCCGCAATCCAGCCGAACACAGGCGCACCAACGGCGCCGCCGGCAAAGACCGATGCCAATAACAGCGAGAGCTCGCCGCGCGAGATGCTGTAGGGCGGTGCGAGGAAGATGCCGGAAAAGGCGTTGCTGAGCGCCACTTCGGCAATGTCAGCGAACAGGCCGAAGGCACAGAGCGCAAAAATCCCGAGATGAAGCGGGGAAACCGGCAGTCGGTCGAGGCGCGCTGCGACCGTCAGCGCAGCAGAATTCGCCGGCGCACTATGCGCTTGCATCTGGTCGGTCATGTGAAAGCCCCACAGCCCATGGCGGCAACGCGATGCGCGTCATCCGCAGCCCACGCGGACCATATGTCGATGCAACACGATGAGTCGAGAGGAGGGTATGTGGCGGCGAACCGCAGCGTCTTAAATCTGCGTCGGCGTCGCCGCGCAGCCATACAGGATCATCTCGCAGGTCTGGCGATAGCGTGCCGAGAAGTCATTCGCTGCGATCGGAGGGAGTGCCTGATTGACAGCCCGTCCGCCGTCGGCCAGCGCCTGCGCGATCTGTGCGGCTGTGAAACGGCCGGTCAGGATCAGCAGCTTGCTGTAGTGGAAATCGATGATCAGCTTTTCCAGCTCGGCCTGGAAGGTGATGGCGGACTCGATCATGAGATCGCGGCAGCGCCGAAAGGCCTCCGCATTGAGTTCGACAGTGTGCGGCGAGAACGTCAGCATCCGGCGCGTCTCGCCGTATCTCAGGTCGATGATCGTCGCAAAGATGTCGAGTGCGCTGCCGCCGCTTTCCCGGATCTTCTGGCCGGCCTCAAGCGCCTGCGAGATCGCAACCTCGTTGCGATGGGCGACGCTCGCACGAAATGCTTCTTCCTTATTGCTGAAATAGTAATAGAGCGCGCGCTGTGTGAAGCCGCATTCTCTGGCGAGACCGACCATCGATAGACCGGCATAGCCGTGATCGAGGAAAGCCTGGTTGACCCGAAGCAGCAACTCGTGCCCGGGCGTAATCATCTTCTTTGCCATTGGTCGTCAGGTATCCAGTCGTAGCAGGCTTCGGGCGGGTGATTAAAACTGCCTGAAATCTTACAGTCTAAAAATCCCATCCTCGGATCGCCGAACTACGGAGGAACGCAAAGTTCCTCAGGCGTGCTTCCTGATGTTGGTTGCCTGTAGCAGGAGCCGATCTTAGCAATTGCTCCCCGGATTGGCTCCGGACCTCATGAATTGTCACATAGCACATGTCAGGGCAATCATGTCGATGATTTGCCGCGTAACCCTTATCCACAGGACTTCGCGACGTGTGGTACCTCATCACCCCTGATCGAGGGCGCACGCCAAGGCGTCCGGAAGCCGACTTATTCCGGCGCGCGTGAGAGGGATACCGCAAGCTGATTATTTGCCGTAAGTGCCCAGCTGCATCCCGAGATTCTGCATCACGAAAGCATTCATGCGCAGATGCACCTCGCTGCCGCTCTGTAGACGGGCATCGACCTCATACGTCGCCGGATCGACCTGGCGGATCCCGATGATCTGGGTGATATCCAGCGCTTCCGGGGTGGTCTGTGCAGGCTTAGCGGCTACCGGGGCGCGCTTCGGTTTGGCGGCGGCAGCCGGGGGCTTCGCCGCAGTGGCGGGGGCCGCATCCTGCGCGAGTGCCATGGTGGGAAGCAGCAGCGCGGCTGCGAGGACGAGTGATTTCACGACGATCTCCTGACTCTGATTGGGGCTCGGGCTAGCGGAGATTAAGGCGGAAAATGTGGCAGCGGGGCTGCAATCGGCGGGCAGATGATCTGCCTGAGCAGGCAGGACAATAATGGGTGGTAACGGCTAGACCTCGGTTTGAACCGGCCGCAGTTCTGCCTCGACCAAGGCAGACAATGACGCGGTCGAGCCACCACACGGATACATGTGCTGGCGGGGCGGGGGTAGAACAATGCGACGGCTTTTGATTCTGCTGGCAACGCTGGCAGCGGCGGCACTTTCGACAGCGCCGGCTTTTGCTGCAAAACGCGTGGCGCTGGTAATCGGCAATAACGACTATCGCAATGTGCCGAAGCTGCAGAAGGCCGTGAATGACGCCCGCAGCATAGGGGACGCACTGAAGAATCTCGGCTTCAGCGTCATGGTCGCCGAGAACCAGACCCGGCAGGCCTTCAGTCAGTCGTTGCTCGCTTTCGATTCGACGATTGAAAAAGGCGACACGGCCTTTTTCTTTTTTGCAGGCCACGGCTTCGAGATCGCCGGCCAGAATTTCCTGCTGCCGACGGATGTCCCTGCCGCCACGGAAGGGCAGGAAGAGCTGGTGCGCGACTCAGCGATTCTCGCCGACCGGATTGTAACGCGGCTGCAGATGCGCGGCGCGCGGACATCGATTCTGGTGTTCGATGCCTGTCGCAACAATCCGTTCGAGCGCGCTGGCACCCGCGCTGTGGCCGGCAGCGGTGGCCTCGCCCCGATGACGACGCTCCCGGAAGGCGTGTTTTCGATCTTCTCGGCCGGGCCGCGGCAGACCGCGCTGGATCGTTTGTCGAACAACGACACCGACCCGAACTCGGTTTTTACGCGCGCATTCATCAGGGAGTTGCAGGAGCCATCGCTGAACCTCGTGCAGGTCGCGCAGCGCACCCGGCGGACTGTCAGCGAGATGGCAGAGACCGTGAAACACCGCCAGGTGCCGGTGTATTTCGACCAGATGGTCGATGACGTCTTTCTCAATGGTGTGGCGCTCAAGCAGGCCGATGCTCGGCCGGCCGAACCGCTGCAGCAGCTCGCTGCGCTACCGCCTGTCAACGTTCTGCAACTGCCGCCGGCCAACGATGCGGTGAATGCACCGATCGCCAGCTTCTCGCGCCACAACGGCGGCTGGACCGTGATGTTCTCGATCGCCGATCCGACGCTGGGAATCTCCTGGCGGATGGGCGAGGCGGGTAGCTTCCGCGAGACCGGCTTCATGGACACACTCGATCCGCGTACGCGCAAGCGGATGCCGAATCCGGCGATCCAGCTCGATGCTGATGCGGCGGCGGCGACGATCTATCTGCGTTATGTCGACGCGAACGGCGAGATGCAGGGGCCGTTTCCGATCCGCTTCGATCCGGAGGCTGCGCTGGTTCGCGATCAGCGCAAGATTCTCGACATGACGGCGGGGAGCTGGCTTGCTTTCGGCGGCTACAACACGCCCCTGATGTACTATACGCACCTGATGTCGTATCGCTGTGCCATTCGTGAAGCCCGCGTCGGAATCGATAGTGCCGTGCCGGACAAGCTGCTGAAACTCCCGCCCTGCGATCTGCGCGATCCCATTGCGACGCCATCGGACGCCGAGACCTACATCAAAATCCCGGCCTCGACGAAGTTCGTGTCGGTCGAATTGACGTTCCGGGACGGCAGCATCTCCGAAACCAAGAGCTTCCGACGTTCGGGAAATCGATGAATATGACTGACACGACCCGCGACGCCAAGACTGCGCAGGACATCAAAGAGCTCGAAGAACGCCGCCGCGTCGCGATGCTCGCAGCAGATGTCGCGACGCTGGACAAGCTGTTCGCCGAGCAGATGGTTTACACGCATTCCAATGCGGCGACCGACAACAAGGCAGAGTATCTCGACAAGCTTGGCCAACGGCATTTCGACTATCGCGAACTCGCATTCCTTGATCAGGACATCCGGCTCGCGGGTGACGCGGCACTGGTGACGGGCCGCATGACCGGTGAGGTGGTCATTGCCGGGGCCTTGAGAAAGCTGAACGGCCAGACGACGGTGGTATGGATCAAGCAGGATGCTGGCTGGCAGTTGCTGGCTTTCCAGAGCACGCCGATCCCCGCAGTCTAGAGCCGCTGCGTTTTCCGTTGACGGAAACCCGCAGTCTCGCTCAAGTTGTAATTTGGAGCTTGAGGAGAAGCGAATGGCTGCAGGCGCGAATGAGAACTCGCTGACCGCGCGCTGCTGCATCGTTGGAGGCGGCCCTGCCGGAATGATGCTCGGCTATCTGCTCGGCCGCGCCGGCGTCGATACGATCGTTATCGAGAAACACGCCGACTTCTTCCGCGATTTCCGCGGCGACACCGTGCATCCATCGACGCTGCAGGTGATGGACGAGCTTGGCCTGATCGACGACTTCCTGAAGATCAAGCACGATCGTATCCAGAAGATGGATGGCTTCTTCGGAACGCATAAGCTGCGCATTGCGGATATCAGCCGCACCAGCGCGAAATATCCGTTTATCGCCTTCATGCCGCAGTGGGATTTCCTCAATTTCCTGCGCGACAAAGCGCAGCGCTATCCGCATCTCAAGGTGATGATGAACACCGAGGCGACCGATCTCATCTGGTCGGGCGAGCAGGTGGTCGGCGTCAAGGCCATCACGGAGCAGGGGCCGGTCGAGATCCATGCCGATCTGACCGTGGCCTGCGATGGCCGGCATTCGATCGTGCGACCGGCGGCAAAGCTGGAGGTCGAAGATATCGGTGCGCCGATGGATATCTTGTGGTTTCGCGTTGCCAAGGGCCCGGAGACCGAAAGTGTGTTCGCGCGGCTCGAGCCCGGCAAGATGATGGTGACCATCGACCGCGGCGACTACTGGCAGTGCGCCTATGTGATCGCGAAGGGGCACTATGAAGAGATCAAGGCGCGTGGACTTGAAGCTTTTCGCGCCGAGGCATCGCGGTTGGCGCCGATCCTGAGCGCGCATATCGGGGACCTGCAAAGCTGGGACGACGTCAAGCTACTGACCGTCGCGATCAATCGGCTGAAGCGCTGGACCCGGCCGGGGCTGTTGTGCATTGGCGACGCCGCACACGCGATGTCACCGGTCGGCGGCGTCGGTGTGAACATCGCGGTGCAGGACGCCGTCGCGACTGCCAACCTGCTGGCGGCGAAGCTGGCGAAGGGATCGGTGACCGAGGACGACCTCGGCGCGGTGCGTCGCCGCCGCGAATTCCCGATGCGCGTAACACAAGGCATGCAGGTCGTGATGCAGAACAACATCATCAGCCGCGCACTGGCCGAGGGCGGCGAGCCGCTGACGCCGCCGCTGATCATGCGACTGGTCAGTGCGTTTCCACCGCTGCAGGGATTAACCGCGCGCTTCCTGGCTGTTGGTGTACGACCGGAGCACGTGCAGTCGCCGGAAGCCTAGGACAGACTATCCCTGCACCGAGAAGCCTCCGTCCACGGGGATCGCTGTGCCGGTGACGAAGTCCGAAGCGCGCGATGACAGGAACACCGCAATGCCCGCGAAATCACCCGATGCGCCCCAGCGGCCGGCGGGCGTTCGTGCCAGTACCTTGTCATGCAGGCCGTCGACTTCACGGCGTGCATTCTGTGTCAGTTCGGTATCGATCCAGCCGGGCAGAACGGCGTTGCATTGAATATTGTGAGGCGCCCAGGCGACGGCGCAGGAGCGGGTGAACTGCACGATGCCGCCTTTGCTGGCGGCATAGGCCGGCGCGAAAGACGCGCCGAAGATCGACAGCATCGAGCCGATATTGATGATCTTGCCACCGCCCGCGGCCTTCATCGCCGGATGCGCCGCTTGCGAACAGACGAAGGCGCTGGTGAGATTGGTCTTGATCACACTGTCCCATTCATCGAGCGCGATCTCATGCGGCGGCTTGCGGATATTGATGCCGGCATTGTTGACGAGGATATCGATGCGGCCGAGTTCTTTCAGCACGCGTGTGATCATTCCATCGACAGCGGTCTTGTCGGTGACATCGGCCGCAATCGCGACGGCTTTGGCGCCACTTTTGGTTAATTCCGCAACGGCGTCCTCGGACTTGGTCTGGTTGCGCCCGACCACGGCGATGGTCGCGCCAGCCTGCGCGAGGCCGCGCGCCATGCCGAGCCCGATGCCGCCATTGCCGCCGGTGACGACGGCCACTTTGCCGGAGAGGTCGAACAGTCCTGCAGTCATGGTTTTGTCCTCATTGCATCAGCCTTGAATCGAAAAGCCGCCATCGACGGTGAGGGCGGCTCCGTTCACGAAATCCGAAGCCGCGCTGGCCAGAAACACAGCCGCGCCCGCAAGATCATTGGGCGTGCCCCAGCGCTGCGCCGGTACGCGCCCGATAATGCGGTCATGCAGTTCGGGTCGGATTTCTTTGGCGCGCTTGGTCAGATCGGTATCGATCCAGCCCGGCAGGATCGCGTTGGACTGGATGTTGTCCGCAGCCCATGCCGTCGCCAGCGCGCGGGTGAATTGCAGGATGCCACCTTTGCTTGATGCGTAGTTCGCCGCGCCGCCGGCGCCGAGCGTGGCCAACACCGAGGCGATATTGATGATCTTGCCGCGGCCTGCGGCTTTCATCGCCGGGTAGACAGCCTGCGCGCAGATGAAAGGCGCGGTCATGTTGACGTCGATGACCTTCTGCCAGTCGGCCAGTGCCATTTCTTCGATCGGCGCGGAGATGCTGATGCCGGCATTGTTGACGAGGATATCGATGCGGCCGAACGCGCCCAATGTCGCGACGACCATCTGTGCGACAGACTTGGTGTCGGTGACGTCAGTCGTCAGCGCGAGTACGGAATGTCCGAACTTCTCGAGTTCGGCTTTTGCCTGAGCGGCATTATCGCTGTTGCGATCGGCGATCGCGAGGGTGGCACCGGCATTCGCGAGCCCACGCGCCATACCGAGGCCAATTCCGGTGTTGCCGCCGGTGACGATGGCGACCCTGCCGGTGAGGTCGAAGAGATTGCTGGTCAAAGGTGTCCGTCCCGCATTGCGTTATGTCCGACGCGTTCTACGGCGCGTCTGGGACGGATCATCGCAAGACTGGCGGGAAGATGGAAGAGGGGCGTCAGCGCCTTGCGAGCGCCAGTCCCATCAGGCCGACGCCGAGCGCGGCGAGAGCCGCGCCGTAATAGGCCCACTGCATCTGGCTGATCATGAAACTGGATTTCGGCCAGTTCACGAGGCCGGTGCCCTGGCCGATCCAGAGCGTGCCGATCAGGAAAGCGAGGATGCCGAGGGTGAGCAATGGCGCGCGCATGGGGGAGATACGGTGAGCGGAGCCGAGAGTTTCAGGCGCCCGGTGTGGCGGTGACGAGCCAACTGTTTGGCTCGTCACCGCAGTTTCATTTCGATAGGTGCGATCAGAAGTGCTCGCCAACCATTTCCTCGCTCTTGGCCCATAGCGCCTTGGCGCGTTCGGCATCGAGCGCGTAGGCGCGCACGCCTTCGCTTATCGGGCTGATCAGCCCCTCGGTGATTTCCGAGACGTGGCAGTTCTCGCAATAGCGGCCGCCGACCTCGTCGGCACTGGCGACCACGCCAGCCCACACGGAAGTCGCAGCGCCCTGCGGAATGGTCTTCCATTGAAACAGCGGTTTGCCCTCGGTGGCGAGTTCGGCATTGATGCCGTCAATCATGGCATCGATCGTCGCCTCGCCCATATGGCGGCCGAGTTCTGTCTTGATGCCGCCGGGATGCAGCGCGGTGGCACGCACGCCACGCGCCCGGTGCCGCCGGTCGAACTCGACGGCGAACAGGATGTTGGCGGTCTTCGAGCGGCCATAGCCGATGAACGGCTCATAGGACCCCTTGGTGAAGTTGGGATCTTCGAGATCGACGTCGGCGAAGCGATGGCCGGACGAGGCGACGTTGACCAGCCGCGCGGTGGGCGACAGCAGTGACGCGATACGGTTGACCAATACGAAGTGACCGAGATGGTTCGTGCCGAACTGGGTCTCGAAGCCGTCCGCGGTGAGGCCGAACGGCGGTGCCATCACGCCTGCATTGGCGATCACCAGGTCGAACGGACGGCCCGCCGCGACCAGCGCATCGGCGCAGGCACGGACGCTTGCCAGCGAACCGAGATCGAGTGCGATCAGTTCGAGGCCACCGCCGCCAGCGGCATCGGCGCGCACTTGCGCGGTCGCCGCTTCCGCCTTGGCGAGATCGCGGGCGGCTCCGACCACCTGCGCGCCCCGGGCGGTCAGACTGCGCGCCGTCTCAACGCCGAGCCCGGCCGAGACGCCGGTGACCAGAATACGCTTGCCGCGGAGGTCGACGCCAGCGAGCACGTCGTCGGTGGTGGAAGTGGCACTGAAAGGTCCAGCCATGATAGCTCCTTGTGTTGGGCGCGACGCGCCTCCGAGCCGATCGAGCTTTGTCGAACGGCACTTTGGGGGTATAAGTGGAGGCTGTCTCCGGTTAAATACGGAGGCTTCCTCCGTTTATCAAGGGGTGACCGCAAATGGCACGGGAGGCCAAACCGAAAGCCGTTCGCGGACCTCGGATCGATGCGCAGCGCAACCGGCAACGGCTGCTGGAAACGGCAAAGGTGACGTTCGCTGAAAAGGGGGAGGCCGCCAGCCTCGAGGAGATCGCGCGGCTCGCGGGCGTTGGGATCGGGACGCTCTATCGCCACTTCCCGACCCGCGACGCGCTGGTCGAGGCGGTCTACCGCAACGAGACACAACGACTTGCTGAGGCTGCCGCGGAACTTGCGGCCACGCATCCCCCGGTGGAGGCCTTGCGCGCCTGGATGCGAATCTTCGTCGATCACATCGCAACGAAGCAATTGATGGCGGGTGTGCTGGGCTCGATCGTCGGCGGTACGTCGGACCTCTATGCGGATGCTGGTACGCAGATCAAAACTGCGATGGCCATGCTGGTCGACCGCGCCGTTGCCGATGGCGACATCCGCCTTGATCTCGATCCGCTCGATATGTTGCGTGCGCTGGCTGGCGTGGCCAATGTCAGCGCCGGCCCGAACTGGGAAGCCAGCGCGAAGCGGCTCGTCGATATCCTGATCGCCGGCGTGCGCACGCCGGGCCGCGAGGGACGGTGACTACGCAGGGAACAAAAGATCGCTCCCGGCACGCGCCGGATGATTGCTGAAGCGTGAGCTCGACGCTCGCAAACTCGGCACCAATCGCCTGGCGCTCGACTTCGGCGGATACCGGAGCGTAAAGCGCATCCGAGAAACGAGCTTTTAGACGTCCAGCAATTCCTCGTTGGCGAACTCGGCCTTGTCCGAGATGAAGGCAAATCGCGCTTCGGCCTTGGTGCCCATCAGGCGCTCAACGGAGTCAGCAGTGCCGTCGCGGTCTTCCGGCAGCAGCTGTACGCGCAGCAAGGTCCGGCGCGCCGGGTCCATGGTGGTTTCCTTCAGCTGCGCCGGCATCATTTCGCCGAGGCCTTTGAAGCGGCCGACATCGACCTTGGCATTGGCGTTGAATTCGCTCTTCAGCAACGCATCCTTGTGTGCGTCGTCGCGTGCATAGACGGTCTTGCTGCCATGGGTGAGGCGATAGAGCGGCGGGACCGCGAGATAGAGATGTCCTTCATCGATCATCTTTGGCATCTGCCGGTAGAAGAACGTGATCAGCAGTGACGCGATGTGGGCGCCGTCGACATCGGCGTCGGTCATGATGATGATGCGCGAATAGCGCAGGTCTTCTTCGCGGTAATGCGCGCCGGTGCCAGCGCCGATTGCCTGCATGAGGTCTGATATCTGCGCGTTGGCCGTCAGCTTTTCCTTGGTCGCCGAGGCGACGTTGAGGATCTTGCCGCGCAGCGGCAGGATGGCCTGGGTCTTGCGATCGCGCGCCTGTTTGGCGCTGCCGCCTGCCGAGTCGCCCTCGACGATGAACAGTTCCGAGCCTTCGGTCGCGGTATTGGTGCAGTCGGCGAGCTTGCCGGGCAGGCGCAGCTTCTTCACCGCGGTCTTGCGCGAGGTTTCCTTCTCGGCGCGGCGGCGCAGACGCTCGTCGGCGCGTTCCAGCACGAATTCAAGCAGCTTGTTGGCCTGCACCGGATTGCCGGACAGCCAGTGATCGAACGGGTCCTTGATGGCCTGTTCGACGATCTTCTGGGCTTCGGCGGTGGCGAGACGATCCTTGGTCTGGCCCTGGAATTCCGGCTCGCGCACGAACACCGAGAGCATCACGGCGGCGCCGACCATCACGTCTTCCGAAGTGATGGTGCCGGAGCGCTTGCCCTGGCCGACGCGTTCGGCGTGGTCCTTCAACCCGCGCAGCATGGCGCTGCGCATGCCGGCTTCATGGGTGCCGCCGTCTGGCGTTGGAACCGTGTTGGTGTAGGACGACATGAAGCCGTCGGCATCCGCGGTCCAGGCCACAGCCCATTCGCAGGCGCCATGGGCGCCGTTGCGGCCGGACTTGCCGGAGAAGATCTCCGGATGGACCAGCGTATCGGCATGGATCGCCGCGGCGAGATAGTCCTTGAGGCCGCCGGGGAAGTGGAATTCGTCCTCGGCCGGAGTGTCTTCGAGGCCCTTGAGCAGTTCCGGATCGCACTTCCAGCGGATCTTCACGCCGCCAAACAGATAGGCCTTGGAGCGCGCCATCTTGAACAGACGCTGCGGCTTGAAGGCTGCCTTGGCGCCGAAGATGTCGGTATCCGGCTTGAAGCGCACGCGGGTGCCGCGGCGGTTATGAACCTTGCCGAGATCCTCAAGCTTGCCTTGGGGAATGCCGCGGGCGAACGTCATCTTGTAGAGCTGCTGGTTACGCGCGACCTCGACCTCAAGCAGCGAGGAGAGAGCGTTGACCACGGAGACGCCGACGCCGTGCAGACCACCCGAGGTCTCATAGACCTTGGAGTCGAATTTGCCGCCGGCATGCAGTGTGCACATGATGACTTCGAGGGCGGACTTCTTTGGATGCTTCGGATGCGGATCGACCGGGATGCCGCGGCCGTTGTCCGACACCGAGAGGAAGCCGTCGGCGGTGAGTTCCACCTCGATGAAGGTCGCGTGGCCGGCCAGCGCCTCGTCCATCGAGTTGTCGATCACTTCGGCGAACAGGTGATGCAGCGCCTTTTCGTCGGTGCCGCCGATATACATGCCCGGGCGACGTCGCACCGGCTCGAGGCCTTCGAGGACCTCGATATCGGCGGCCGTATAGCCGTCTTCGGCATTGGCGGAGCGGGTGGACGCATTCGGCGCTGCAGCCGATTTTGGTGCGTTGGCGCTGCCGAAAAGATCAGCTTTCGCGTTTGATTTCTGTGCCTTGGCCATATGTCTTAAAGTCTTGTCTCGGGTGGCGTCGCGCGAAGCGCGGCGAATCGTTGCTGTGACTATGCCACGTTCAGGTTGGCAATGTGGCTGCGACCTCGGGGCTCATGCGGCCGCGCCAGAGCGCTCGGTGCGTAGCACAATCACAACGAACAGGGCCATGGCCGCGAGCATGATCAGTGAACCGATGATCGGAATGGCCATATAGGCGTGGTTGGCGAGCAGGGTGATGCCGATGCCGACGGGGAACATGATGCCGCCGACGATGTGCATCGCGCCCTGGACCTTGGCCAGTAGCGAGCGTCCAGCCGCGGGAATCAGGCGGTAATACACCCCGAACAGGAACAGCAGCACGCCGCCGACGAGGTTGAGATGCGCATGCGCGGGGCTCAGCAGGAAGTCCTGGCGAATGCCCATCACGATGCCGGCGACCATGCCGATCAGCAATACCAGCGCACTCACGCACATCATCAGCGATCCGATCATCTTCAGTCCTTTACGTTCTTGATTTTGACAGCCGGGCGGGAAGCGAGCCCAACGGCGGTACAGAATTGCCATTGGGTAAGCCGGTCTGTGACCTTGGTCAGAGCAGTCGGGAAAAGGTTCAAATTTACCGGTGGGCATCCGCACCGCGGCTATCGGCCCCTCAGATGTTGTGACTTGATGTGATCGGTGCCGCCGGATTACCTGTCGCGGGCGTTTGAAGGTTAAAGCGGTTCGCGGCCAATCAGGCCGGCGCCAGAGCCGTAAAGGGACACTCTCCATATGGAAGGCTGGATGCACGGGCTGATCGAATTCGTGCGCCAGAACCAGGTCTGGGCGGCGCCGATCGTTCTGCTGCTGGCCTTCGGGGAATCGCTCGCTTTCATCTCCCTGCTGCTGCCGGCCTGGGGCGCGCTGGTGGCCATCGGCGCACTTGTCGGCGCGAGCGGCATCAGCTTCTGGCCGGTGCTGATTGCCGGAGCCATCGGTGCGGCGCTCGGCGACTGGCTCTCTTACTGGTTCGGCTTCAAATACAAGGACCAGGTTGCCCAGATCTGGCCGCTGTCCAAATTCCCCGAGTTGCTTCCGCGCGGCGAAGCCTTCGTCAAGAAATGGGGCGTGCCCAGCATTTATATCGGCCGCTTCTTCGGCCCATTGCGGGCCTCGGTGCCGCTGGCTGCCGGCATTTTCGAAATGCCGTATTGGCGTTTCCAGGTCGCCAACTTCACCTCGGCCTTTATCTGGGCGGGCGTTCTTTTGCTGTTCGGCGACGGCCTGTCGATGACCGTGGAATGGCTCTGGAAACTGAAGTAGTCCGGCGGGAATAACCGCCGTGTCCGGGTGTTGAACGGGCTGACATGTCGCGGTGTCTGCATGCCGCGACAACTCGCAGAAGTCATCGAACGCTGGTAGATAGTTCCGCCAGCCCCCGCCTCTCACTGCTTCACCCAGGAGAACATCATGGACCTGTCACGCCGCCACGCCCTTGCCGGAGCCGCCGCGCTCGCCGCATCTCCATTGCTGACCACCGGCTCCGCCCGGGCCTCTGCTCCACCTGCCGACAAACAGGCGCCGAGCTTCTATCGCTACAAGGTCGGCGATGCGCAGGTGAATGCGATCTCCGACGGCGCCAACACCTTTCCGCTGGCTGACACTTTCGTGCTCAACGCCAAGAAAGATGAGGTCAACGCCGCGCTCGACAAGGCCTTCCTGCCGAAGGACAAGATGACCATCCATTTCGCGCCGCTCGTGATTAACACTGGCGGCAAGCTGGTGGTGATCGATACTGGTAACGGCCCCGGCGCCCTCGCTGCCACCAAGGGCAATGTCGGCCAGTTCGCCAACAACATGGCCGCCGCCGGCATCGACGCCAAGAACGTCGATATGGTCATGATCTCGCACTTCCACGGCGATCACGTGAACGGGCTTCTGGCCGCCGATGGCACGCCGGCTTTTCCGAATGCCGAGATTCTGGTGCCCGCCGCTGAGTGGAAGTACTGGAACGACGATGGCGAGATGGCCAAGGCCGCCAGCGACCGCATGAAGGGTCTGTTCGCCAGCAACCGCAAGCTCTTCAACGATGGGCTGAAGAAGAAGGTCACGCCCTATGAGTGGGGCAAGGACGTGGCGCCGGGCCTGCTCGCCGTGGAGTCGGTCGGCCATACGCCGGGCCACACGTCGTTCGTGCTGTCGTCCGGCAGCGACAAGCTGTTCATTCAGTCAGACGTCACCAACCATCCGTCGCTGTTCGTCGCCAATCCCGGCTGGCACCTGATGTTCGATCAGGATCCGGCACAGGCCGAAACAACCCGCCGCAAGGTCTATGACATGCTGGTGGCCGACAAGATGCGGGTGCAGGGCTTCCACTATCCGTTCCCGGCGAATGGCTATGTCGAGAAGGATGGCAGTGGTTATCGGCTGGTGCCGGCGCCGTGGAGCCCCGTGATCTAAACGAGACCCTGACCATTCCCGGCCTGCGCTGCTGCGCAGGCCGGCTACTCCCGCGAAAATCCATCGCCTCCGTCATCGCGCCGTGCCAGTCTCTGTGCCGGAGTCGCGCCAACAGCGATCATGCAAAGCAATGGGAGAAGACCTCATGGATCTGTCACGACGGCATGCACTGGCCGGCGCCGCCGCGCTCGCAGCGACGCCACTGCTTTCTTCGGCTCCGGCAAAGGCCGCCGCGCCACTGGCCGACAAGCAGGCGCCCAGCTTCTATCGCTACAAGGTCGGCGATATTCAGGTGAACGCGATATCCGATGGCGCGGCCACGTTTCCGCTGGCCGACACCTATATCCCCAACGCCAAGCGCGATGATATCAACGCCGCACTGGCCAAGGCATTTCTGCCCAAGGACCAGATCACCAATTTCTACGCGCCGCTGGTGATCAACACCGGTGGCAAGCTGGTGGTGATCGACACCGGCAACGGTCCCGGCGCCTTTGCGGCGACGAAGGGCAATGTCGGTCAGTTCGCCACCAACATGATGGCGGCGGGGATCGATCCCAAGATGATCGACATGGTCGTGATCTCGCACTTCCACGGCGATCATGTGAACGGCCTGCTCACAGCGGACGGCGTGCTGGCATTTCCCAATGCCGAAGTGCTGGTGCCGGCGACCGAGTGGAAGTTCTGGATGGACGACGGCGAGATGAGCCGCGCCACCGGCGATCGCATGACCGGCCTGTTCAAGAACAATCGGCGGGTGTTCGAGGCCGGGCTGAAGAAGAAGGTCACGCCCTATGAATGGGGCAAGGACGTCGCGCCGGGGCTGCTGGCTGTCGCCTCAATCGGGCACACGCCTGGCCACACGTCCTATGTGCTGTCGTCGGGATCGGACAAGGTCTTCATCCAGTCGGACGTCACCAACCATCCGGCGCTGTTCGCCACCCATCCGGACTGGCAGATCATGTTCGATCAGGATCCGGCCCAGGCTGCAGCCACCCGGCACAAGGTCTATGACATGCTGGTCGCCGACAGGATGCGCGTGCAGGGCTTCCACTATCCGTTCCCGGCCAACGGTTTCATCGAGAAGGATGGCAATGGCTACCGCGTGGTGCCGGCGCCTTGGAGCCCGGTGCTCTGATGATCTTGACGGATCATGGGCGCGGCCCTATGACCGCGCTCATGATCAACCTTGCGACCAGCATCATCGCCCGCCGCCACCGCATTCTCGCGGCAGGTGGAGATATGCGCGCTTAAGCGTTTTTGATCTCTCACTGCCGCCGGATCCGGTCCGCGGCAGTCTTTCCCTGAAGCGCGATCTGATCCGACGGCCCCTCACCAGAGCAGGAGCCTGTCATGTATACGCCGCCCAAATTCCAGCCCGATCGTGCCAAGGCTCTGGCATTCGCCGAGTCGCGTGGATTCGGCACGGCCTGTGCGTGGAACGGCCGCAAGCCGATTGCCTCGGCACTGCCGTTCTGTCTCGATTATGGCAATGACGGCACGCCGCGTGTGGCCTTTCACGTGGCGCGGCATAATCTCCTAGTGGGGCTGGCTGACGGCGCGTCGCCATGGGTCATGGCGGTCAATGGCGCGGATGCCTATGTGTCGGCCGATTGGTATGCCTCGCCGGACCAGGTGCCCACCTGGCTCTATCAGGCGGTGCATCTGACGGGGACCGTACGCCTGTTGTCGGATGCCGAACTCGGCTCCCACCTTGACGCGCTGAGCACAAGGTTCGAAAGCTGGCTCGCGCCCAAGCCGATATGGACGTCGGCGAAAATGACGTCCGGACGGCTGGAGGCGATGAAGAAGGCGATTGTCGGTCTGGTGATGTCGGTGGAAGAGGTTGAAGGCAGCTTCAAGCTGAATCAGCACAAGTCCGATGTGGATCACGTGGCTGTCGCGAGTGCGTTGGGGCAGCAGCCCGATGCTGGCGCCCGGTTGCTGGCCAAAGAGATGCAAGCACTGCGTCCGCACCTGTTCGCGGATGACGTGTCACAATTGAATGTTATGGCGAGTCTCGAAGGAACGATGTGATGAGCACGAAGAAGAAAATCGGCATTCTCGGCGCGTCTGGTTACACCGGCGCCGAACTGGTGCGGCTGCTGCTGCGTCATCCCAAGGTTGATCTCGTGCTGCTGACGGCCGATCGACGCGCCGGGCAGGCGATGGGCGATGTGTTCCCGCAATTCGCGCCCTATGAGCTGCCGACGCTGGTGAGCATCGACTCGGTCGACTGGACGACCATCGGCCTCGATCTGGTGTTCTGCGCGCTGCCGCATGCGACCACGCAGAAGGTGCTGCAGGAGGTGCTGGCCAAGGCGCCGGAGACCAAGGTGGTCGATCTGTCAGCCGACTTCCGGCTCGAGGACGCGGCCGCCTATGCGAAGTGGTACGGCCACGAGCATCATGCGCTCGAACTGCAGAAGGAAGCCGTCTACGGGCTCGTCGAAATCTATCGGCGCGATATCAAGAAGGCGCGGCTGATCGCCAATCCCGGCTGCTACACGTCATGCGCGATCCTGCCGCTGGTGCCGCTGCTGAAGGCGCGCGCCATCGAGACCGACGAGATCGTGATCGACGCCAAATCCGGCATGACCGGAGCAGGGCGGTCGGCAAAGGAAGAGATGCTGTTTTCGGAAGTGTCCGAAGGCTTCAACGCCTACGGCGTCGGTCATCACCGGCACATGGCGGAGCTCGATCAGGAATTTTCCAAGGCTGCCGGCAAGGAGGTAGTCGTGAGTTTTACGCCGCATCTGCTGCCGCAGAACCGCGGCATTTTCTCGACCATCTATGTGCGGGGCCGACGCGGCAAGACCGCGCAGGATCTCCACGAGGTGCTGGTGAAGCAGTATGAGAAGGAGCCATTCGTGCACATCCTGCCATTCGGCAAAACGCCGCATTCGCGGCATGTGCGCGGCTCCAACATGACCTTCATCGGCGTCGCCGCTGACCGTATTCCGGGCCGTGCGATCATCGTCTCGACGCTCGACAATCTTACCAAGGGCGCGTCGGGGCAGGCGGTGCAGAACATGAATCTGGTACTGGGTTTTGCGGAAACGCTCGGCATCGACCAGCCGGCGATGTTCCCGTAAAGGAATGCGTTTACAGCCCGGATGGAGCGAAGCGAAGTCCGGGCTGTAAAACGTCGGCTCTCACAGATCGCGCATCATGACGATCGACGTCTGGAGAAAGCCCTGGCGCTTGAAGAAGGCGTGAGCGCGGTGGTTATCCACGCCGCTCTCCAGAAAGAAGCGTTGCACGCCTTCCGCGCGGCATTGTTCGGCAAGCCAATCAAACAATGCGTTGCCCAATCCCAGGCCCTGCACCGACGGGGAAAACACAACATCATGCAAGATCGCAAAGGGGTTTGCCGGATTTGTTCGTGTGATTTCCACCAGGGCGAAGCCGACGATCGTTGCGTTGATCGTGATCGTGGCCACGCGCCTTTCCTCTGCGTTGTCGGGCGATGCTGACAGCATGGATGCGACATACTGTCTGGTCCGAGCCTCTCGGTTGTCGGCCCAGCGGCCCAGATTGTCCGCGATGCCGTATTGCAGTTCGGCATGCGAGATATAGGCCGGGTCACCGATCGCGAGCAGCATCGCACTGATCGTGTCGGCCAGGTCGGGATCGCGGCACCAGCCGATTTGAAAAGACTGCGGCGCGTGTAGTTCGGAAGGCATTTGAAACTCGATGGGGTGGGGCGCAGTTCTCGACGCCGAATACATCTCTCGCATGCCTTTGGTGGCTGCGGCTAACACAAGATTGAGCGTCATCGGGTCAACAACGAAAAACGGCCCGAACACAAGTTCGGGCCGTTCGTTCTTGATCTGTAAGTGACGCTTACGCGGCAGCCGACTTGGCGGTCGGGACTTCCGAGATGGTCTTCAGGATCTGCGAAGCGATCTGGTAGGGGTCGCCCTGGGAGTTCGGACGACGGTCTTCCAGATAGCCCTTGTACTCGTTCTTGACGAAGGAGTGCGGGACGCGGATCGAGGCGCCGCGGTCCGCGATGCCGTAGCTGAACTTGTTCCACGGAGCCGTTTCGTGCTTGCCGGTCAGACGCTTGTCGTTGTCCGGGCCGTACACGTTGATGTGGTCCATCAGGTTCTTGTCGAACTGGGCCATCAAAGCTTCGAAGTAAGCCTTGCCGCCGACCGTACGCATATATTCGGTCGAGAAGTTGGCGTGCATGCCCGAGCCGTTCCAGTCGGTATCGCCGAGCGGCTTGCAGTGGAATTCGATGTCGATGCCGTACTTCTCCGTCAGACGGAGCAGCAGGTAACGCGCGATCCACATTTCGTCAGCGGCCTTCTTGGAGCCCTTGCCGAAGATCTGGAATTCCCACTGGCCCTTCGCCACTTCGGCGTTGATGCCTTCGTGGTTGATGCCGGCTTCGAGGCAGAGGTCGAGATGTTCTTCGACGATCTCACGGGCGATCGAGCCGACGTTCTTGAAACCGACGCCGGTGTAATACGGACCCTGCGGAGCCGGGTAACCGGCCTCGGGGAAGCCGAGCGGACGGCCGTTCTCGTAGAAGAAGTACTCCTGCTCGAAACCGAACCAGGCGCCGGCATCGTCAAGAATGGTGGCGCGCTTGTTGGTCGAGTGCGGAGTGACGCCATCCGGCATCATGACTTCGCACATCACCAGAGCGCCGTTCTCACGGGCCGCATCCGGATAGATCGCAACCGGCTTCAGCACGCAATCGGAGCTGTGGCCTTCGGCCTGCATGGTCGACGAACCGTCGAAGCCCCACAGCGGGAGCTGTTCGAGGGTCGGGAAATCTTCGAATTCCTTGATCTGCGTCTTGCCACGCAGGTTCGGAACCGGCGTGTAACCGTCGAGCCAAATGTACTCGAGCTTATACTTTGTCATGCGGGTCTCTCATGAGTTGGCGATGCGTAGGGCGTGAGCCCTGAGCTTGCCGGCGAGCGGACGCAAAATCCGCCCCCAGCGGCACAGCTTATAAAGCACGTAATATGCCAATTTGCCGCGGCGCAACCGTCCAGGTCGTAAAAAGGTCATGTCGCATGGAATGCCGATCTGACACGGCCAAAACCAGCGCTGTCGCCTGCTCGAATCGGCGGTAATTTCGCGATTTTTAGCCCAATGGCGCTCAGTCGCTCCAGAGCGCCATGCACAATCCCGGTGCACGCGATCTTTCTCCGGAACTTTTCTGCCCTTCAAGCGCTCATTTGACAGCTGAGCGGCCAGTATGTCGCGACCAAAACCTGCGTGCCAAAGGCGCATTGGCTCTTCGTGCGCATATTGTCGGCAATCATCTGCTTTTTAAGGGGCATTCGGCACAAAAGAAGTGCGCCGATGTTACAATCCGACCCTGACGTGAAAAACGCAGAGCGAAAAGCTGATCAGGAAGGAAAAGTGAGAGCTATGACGACGAATATTCCGCATCAACATACTGCCAAGATCTACCGGTTTCCGGTGGGCGGCCGTGCCTCGGTCGGTCCGCGGCGGCTAGACACCAGGCCGAGCCTGTTCCGAATGCCGCAGACGGCCCCGGCTGTTGCAGTCGACGGCTGGTACCACGAGGCTGCCATCCAGGACGCCAAGCGGACCACCGAACACTGATGGTAGGCATCAGGCAGAGACGCCGCGCAGCGCGCGGGAGATTTGAAGTGATTGAGGGTCGAAACAACGATGTTTCGGCCCTCTTTTTATGGCTGCTTTGACGGGCATCAGACGCCGAAGATCGACCAGCCCAGACGCTTGGTCAGCGCCTCGAGCGCAATGCGGCCGAGATGCGAATTGCCGTGCTTGTCGAGACCTGGTGCCCAGACCGCGATCGACGCCTTGCCGGGCGCCACCGCGATGATGCCGCCGCCGACGCCGCTTTTGCCGGGCAGGCCGACGCGATAGGCGAATTCGCCCGAGCCGTCATAATGGCCGCACATCAACATCAGCGCGTTGATACGGCGCGCGCGCTCCGAGGAGACGACCGACAGACCGGTCGAGGGATTGCGGCCGGAGTAAGCGAGATAGCGCGTGGCCATTGCCAGTTGGCGGCACGACATCGCGATGGCGCAGTGATGGAAATAGACGCCGAGCGTGAAGTCCACGGGGTTTTCGACGACGCCGAACGACTTCATGTAATTGGCCAGCGCGGTGTTGCGAAAGCCGGTGCGTTTCTCGGACGCGGCGACAGTCTCATCGATCACGATGGAGCTATCGCCGGACAGAAACTGCATGAAGCGCAGGATTTCGCCGATCGCCTCGCGCGGCTGATGGCCAGAAAGGATGACATCGGTCACGGCGATAGCGCCGGCATTGATGAAGGGGTTACGCGGCACGCCGCGCTCGCGTTCGAGCTGGACGATGGAGTTGAACGGATTGCCTGACGGCTCGCGGCCGACATGTTTCCAGAGTCGGTCGCCGACCATGCCGAGCGCCAGCGTCAGCGTGAAGACTTTCGAGATGCTCTGGATCGAGAACGGCACATCGGCATCGCCGCCAGCCGCAACCTGGCCATCGGCATCGATGACCACAAGCCCGAACTGGTTGGGGTCGATACCGGCCAGTTCCGGAATATAGCTTGCGACGTCGCCGCGATCCGTTCGCTGCGCCATCTCGTCGGCGATTTCGGTGACGATCCTTTGCAGGTCTGGCGCGGGGTGACTCATTGCGCTGGACTAGCGTATCCGGCCTCAGACCGGAATACGCAGGATCGCGACGGCGAGGACCGCCTGGGCGATGAAGCCGACCACGAAGGCCAGCGTGCGGAAAATTGGCAGGCCGAGCGTATAGACGATCAGATGCACCACGCGCGACCAGAAATAGACCGCGCAGGCCAGAACAGTGGTCGGGGTCGAAACGTCCGCAGCATTCAGGATCAGCACCAGCGGCGCGAAGACGATGAGATTCTCGACGGCGTTGTCATGGGCGAACATCAGGCGGTTCGCCCATTCGGCCTGCGGCTTGTCGTTGCGTGACGGATTAGCCAGGGCGCCGGAAACACCGCGGACCATAATGCGGTTGATGATATAGGGCACCCAGAGCAGGCCGGTGAGAATCACGGTCAGCGTCAGCCAGAACAATTCGCGCGTCATCCGGGTATCCTTTCAGTCGAAATTCCCGCGGAAAACGCGGAGATGGTCATGCAAAACACACGCGCCGCAAGCGGATGCGACGCGTCCTGGCTGAAATCATAGACGTTTGCTGTGACGACGCCAAGCAAGCGCGGAGGAGGCGGGCCGTTACGCCCGCACCCGCACATAACTGCCGGGGGCGTCTTCCAGCGCGGGGAATGCGTCGGTGCCGACATGGCGGGCAGGAACTTCCTCACCATCGATGCCAGCGAGCCATTCACGCCAATTGGGCCACCACGAGCCAGCATGTTCCTGCGCGGTTTTCATCCAGTCGGCGAGATCGGTGACGTGGGCGTTGTCGTTGGTCCAGTACTGGTACTTGCCGGAGGCCGGCGGATTGACCACGCCGGCGATATGACCGGAGCCGGACAACACGTATTTCACCGGGCCGCCGAAGAATTGCGAGCCGTACAGCACCGATTGCGCCGGCGCGATGTGATCCTCGCGGGTGGCGAGATTGTAGACGGGCACCTTGACCTTGGAGAGATCGAGCCGGGTGTTGTCGAGGATCATGTTGCCGGTCGAGAGCTTGTTCTCGAGATAGCAGTTGCGCAGATAGAATGAGTGGTTCGCCGCCGGCATCCGCGTCGCATCCGAATTCCAGTGCAGCAGATCGAAGGCCGAAGGCGGCTTGCCCTTGAGGTAGTTGTTGACCACGTAGGACCAGATCAGGTCGTTGGAGCGCAGCATGTTGAAGGCCATGGCCATCTTGCTGCCTTCCAGCACGCCCGCCGCCTGCATGTCCTTTTCCAGCGCCGAGATCTGATCCTCGTCGACGAACACCATGAGGTCGCCGGCATGGGTGAAATCGACCTGGGCTGCCAGGAACGTTGCCGATGCCACGCGGACGCGGCGCTTCTCGGCGAGCCAGGCCAGCGTCGAGGCGAGCAGGGTGCCGCCGACGCAATAGCCGATGGTATGCATGGTCATCTCGCCGGTGACCTTCTCGATCACATCCATCGCGGTCAGCGGGCCTTCCTTCATGTAGTCATCGAAGGTCTTGGTGCCGAGGCGCTTGTCGGGGTTGACCCAGGAGATCACGAACACCGAAACGCCTTGATCGACGGCCCACTTGATGAAGGATTTCTCGGGCTTGAGATCGAGGATGTAGAACTTGTTGATCCAGGGCGGCACGATCAAAAGCGGGGTGCGCAGCACGTTCTCGGTTGCCGGCTGATACTGGATCAGCTGCATCACCTCGTTCTGGAAGATCACCTTGCCAGGCGTCGTCGCCATGTTGACGCCGACTTCGAGATTCTTCGGGTCGGACTGACGGATGCGGATCGAGCCATGGCCGGCCTCGATATCTTCGGCGAGCATGGTCATGCCGCGCATCAGGTTACTGCCGTTCGACATCACGGTCTCGCGCAGCACTTCCGGATTGGTCAGCACGAAGTTCGACGGCGCCATCGCATTGGTGATCTGCTGGACGTAGAATTCCGCCTTCTTGCGGGTATGCGGATCCAGACCTTCGGCATTCTTGACGAGGTCGTGGGCCCATTGCGTGGTCAGCAGATAGGCCTGCATGACGAAGTCGAAGAACTGGTTCGATTTCCATTCGGGATCGCTGAAGCGCTTGTCGCGCGGCGGTGCCTCGATGGCGGGCGAGGTGGCTTCGCCGACCATCCGGCGCATCGCCGAGCCCCAGAGGTCGAGATAGGCCTTGCCGAGTTTCATCTGCAATTCGGCGGCGCGCTTGTCGTCGGACAGCCAGTAATTGGCGACGATGCTGAAGGTCTTGATCAGCTCCGTCAGCTCGTTCGGCGGCTTGTCGACCGTCTCGCCGGTCTGGCGCGGCTGCAGATACGCGGCCAAGGCCTTGCCGCCATTCTCCATCGCCTTGGCCATGTTGAGCGCAAAAGCTTCGGGATTGAACGGTTTGGCGGACGTGTCGCCCGAGATTTTGTCGTTAGCAGCTTTGGCGTCGGTGGCAACTTCGGTCATGGCGCAACAACAGCTTCATTCCAGTCGGGCAACGGTACGTCGCCACGCAAATCGATGATGGCACAGTTCGCGGATTGCCGCAGGATTCGATGTGCTGCACCGCGTCAAAGGTCTTGCTTCCGTCATATTGAAGATCCAAGCCTACATCCTGTTCTCCCGGCGTTAATCGTTTGTGACCAGATTGGTTGGATGGTGCGCTGCGATAGGGATAAAATCGATTCTAATGCGATGTAGGGTTGTGGTGTGACGCGTAGAGGCACATTCATCGATGGTCGCAGCGCACGGGCAGCGGCAACCGCCGCCCTGTTGGCGCTGGGCCTTGGCTTGCCTCTTGGCGGCTGCGCCTCGACCATCGCCGACATGCCCATGGTGGGCACACCCGCAGGCGCTCCGGCGCGTCCGGCCGAGGTGGGCACCTATTTGCCGGTTCACGACCTCCCGACCACCCGCGAAGGCGCCGCGATGGCGCCGGCGGACCAGGCCAAGATGCAGGCCGAACTGACTGCCGCCCGCGATCGCCAGGCCGTCGTGCTGCCGGCCAAACCGCCGGCCAAATAGTCAAAACTGCCCGTCGTGACTGGTGTCACCGGGCTTCCGTGATAAAAAGAAACGATTCAACCGCATGCTGAAGCGGTTCTGGAGCCCGATCCCATGGAAGAATTCTACCGCATCCGCCGATTGCCGCCCTATGTGTTCGAACAGGTCAACCGGGCCAAGGCCGCCGCGCGGAACGCTGGCGCCGATATCATCGACCTGGGCATGGGCAATCCGGATCTGGCGACCCCGCCGCATGTGATCGAGAAGCTCAAGGAGACCCTGGGCAAGCCGCGCACTGACCGCTATTCGGCTTCGAAGGGCATCACTGGCCTGCGCAAGGCCCAGGCCGGCTATTACGAGCGCCGCTTTGGCGTGAAGCTCAATCCCGACACCCAGGTGGTGGCGACGCTGGGCTCCAAGGAAGGCTTCGCCAACGTCGCCCAGGCGATCACCGCGCCCGGCGATGTCGTGCTGTGCCCGAATCCGAGCTACCCCATCCATGCCTTCGGCTTCCTGATGGCTGGCGGCGTGATCCGCTCGGTGCCGTCCGAGCCGACGCCTGATTTCTTCGCGGCCGTCGAGCGTGCCATCATCCATTCGATCCCGAAGCCGATCGCGCTGATCGTCTGCTATCCGTCGAATCCGACGGCGCAGGTGGCGACGCTCGATTTCTACAAGGACCTCGTCGCCTTCGCGAAGAAGCACGAGATCTACATCCTTTCCGATCTCGCTTATGCCGAGGTCTATTTCGACGACAAGAACCCGCCGCCATCGGTGCTGCAGGTGCCGGGCGCGATGGACCTCACCGTCGAATTCACCTCGATGTCGAAGACCTTCTCGATGGCCGGCTGGCGCATGGGCTTTGCGGTCGGCAACGAGCGCATCATTGCCGCGCTGACGCGGGTGAAATCCTATCTCGACTACGGCGCTTTCACGCCCGTGCAGGTCGCGGCCACTGCCGCGCTGAACGGTCCGGATGACTGCATCCGCGAAATGCGCGACACCTATCGCAAGCGTCGTGATGCGATGGTGGAGTCTTTCGGCCGCGCCGGCTGGGACATTCCGCCGCCGTCGGCGTCGATGTTCGCCTGGGCGCCGCTGCCGGAGAAATTCCGTGAGGTCGGCAGCATGCAGTTTGCAACGCTTCTCGTTGAAAAGTCTGGTGTGGTGGTATCTCCCGGCGTTGCTTTCGGCGAGCATGGCGAAGGTTACGTCCGCATCGCGATGGTCGAGAACGAACAGCGCATTCGCCAGGCTGCCCGCGGCATTCGCCGCTTCCTTGAAAGCGGTCTCGAAACGTTGCACAACGTGGTTCCTCTCGCCAACCGGCGATAGGCGTGATCCCCGAAAACCGGCAACCGGTTTTCGGACCGGTCATCGCTCAACAAGAATTCCGACAGGTCTGAAGCTTAATGGTCGCACCCCTCAAAGTGGGTATCGCGGGACTCGGCACCGTTGGTGCCGAAGTCGTCCGTCTCATCGAACAGCAAAACTCGATTTTGGCCGCGCGCTGCGGTCGTGGCGTCAAGGTGGTTGCTGTCACCGCGCGCTCCAAGACCAAGAAGCGCGGAGTCGATCTGCGCGGCATCGACTGGATGAAGGATCCGCTCGCGGTTGCCCAGCATCCGGAAGTCGAGTGTTTCGTCGAATTGATGGGCGGTGTCGGTGATCCCGCGCTGTCGTCGATCGAGGCGGCGCTGGGCGCTGGCAAGTCGGTCGTGACCGCGAACAAGGCACTGATCGCCAAGCATGGTTTGAAGCTTGCGGCATCGGCCGAGAAGAACGGCGGCGCGCTGAACTACGAGGCTGCCGTCGCCGGCGCCATTCCGATCATCAAGACCATCCGCGAGGGCCTTGCCGGCACCGATATCAATCGCGTCTACGGTATTCTCAACGGCACCTGCAACTACATCCTGACCCGGATGGAGCTGGAGGGCCTGTCCTTCGAGGAATGCCTTAAAGACGCGCAGCGGCTTGGCTACGCCGAGGCCGAGCCGTCCTTCGACGTCGATGGCCACGACACCGCGCAGAAGCTGGCCATTCTCGCCAGCCTCGCATTCGGGACCAAGGTCGCGCAGAGCGCTGTTTCGGTCGAGGGCATTTCGTCCATCGCCGCTGAAGATCTGCGCGCTGCTGCAGAGCTTGGCTATCGTGTGAAGCTGCTGGGCGTTGCCATGCGCACCGCAACTGGCATCGAACAACGTGTGCATCCAACCATGGTGCCGCTGTCATCCTCCATTGCGCAGGTCATGGGCGTCACCAACGCTGTCACCGTCGACGGTGCCGGCATTGCGCCGATCACGCTGGTCGGTCCCGGCGCTGGTGGCGCCGCGACGGCGTCTGCCGTTCTGGCTGATATCGCCGATGTCGCGCGCAACGTTCGCGCGCTGCCTTTCGGGCGGCCGGTTGAGAAGCTCAAGACCACCACCAAGGCTCCGATGGAGCGCCACGAAGGTGGCTATTACATCCGCCTGATGGCACGCGATCTCGCCGGTACGGCGGCGCGTATCGCAACGCGTCTGGCCGAGCAGAAAATTTCGCTGGAGTCGATCGTGCAGCGCCATCCCAATGGCGGCATCGAGCCGGTCGGCAAGAGCACGAAATCGTCACCGGTGCCTGTTATCCTGATCACCTACGCCACCACCGAGGACGCGATGCGTCGCGCCCTGCAGGCGGTGCAGAGCGACAAGGTGATATCAGGCAAGCCGCAAGTTATCCGGATCGAGAAGAACTAAATCCACGCGTTGAGAGTTGTACGGGGACATTCGTCCCACCGTAGAAGGAGCCCGCCAATGTCGACCCATATTACCGTCCCGCCGCAGCAACTGCTCGAGCGCATTCTGACGCTGGAGATCGTTCGCGTGACCGAGCGCGCGGCAGTGTCGGCTGCGCGGCTGCGTGGTCATGGGCAGGAGAAGGCGGCGGATCAGGCAGCGGTAGATGCGATGCGCCGCGAGCTCAACAAGATGCCGATCGACGGCACCATCGTGATCGGCGAGGGCGAGCGCGACGAAGCGCCGATGCTCTATATCGGCGAGAAGGTCGGCATCAATGCCGGCCCGAAGGTCGATATTGCCGTCGATCCGCTCGAAGGCACGACACTATGCGCCAAGGACATGCCGGGCTCGATCGCCACCATGGCGATGGCCGACGGCGGCACGCTGCTGCACGCCCCCGACGTCTATATGGACAAGATCGCGATTGGCCCGGGCTACGCCAAGAACGTGATCGACATCGACGCATCGCCGGAAGAGAACATCAAGCGCCTTGCCAAGGCCAAGGGCGTGCCGGTGTCGGCGATTACCGCCCTCGTGCTTGAGCGGCCGCGGCACGAAGCACTGATCGCAGCGATCCGCTCGACCGGGGCGGCGCTGCGTCTCATTCCGGACGGCGACGTTGCCGGCGTCATCCACACCACCGATCCCGCCAAATCTGGCATCGACATCTATCTTGGCATTGGCGGCGCACCGGAAGGCGTGCTGGCGGCCGCAGCACTGCGCTGCATCGGCGGCCAGATGCAGACCCGATTGATCCTCGATACCGACGAGAAGCGCGAGCGCGCGCTGAAGATGGGTGTCACCGATCCGAAGATGATCTATGGCATCGAGGACATGGCGAAGGGCGACTGCCTGTTTGCCGCCACCGGTGTCACCGACGGCGCCTTGCTGTCGGGCGTCAAGTTCCGCGGCGACGTCATCGAGACCGAGACCATCGTGATGCGTTCGGTGACCGGCACCGTGCGCATCATCAAGGGTGAGCATCGCCAGCTCGAAAAATTCCACCTGGATTGAGTTCGGTCACATGGCGAAGGCGAATGTTGACATCCGCCCGGTCGGCCCCGACGAGCGGGCTGCCTGGGAGCCGCTCTGGCAGGGCTATTTGACGTTCTACAAGGCGACGCTGCCACAGGTCGCGACGGACACGGCGTGGAAGCGTTTCCATGACGCCAACGAGCAGATGTTTCTGCTCGGCGCCTATGTGGACGGCAAGCTCACCGGCATCGTGCAGTTCCTGTATCACCGCTCATCCTGGACGCCTGGCAACTACTGCTACCTGCAGGACCTGTTCGTCGACAACAACGCGCGGGGACATGGCGTCGGTCGCGCTTTGATCGAAGCGGTTTATGCAAAGGCCAAGGCCGATGGCTGCAGCCGCGTGCATTGGCTGACCCAGAACGAGAATGCGCAGGCGCGCATTCTGTATGATCAGGTCGCCGACAATTCCGGATTTATGCAGTATCGGAAGATACTCTAAATAAAGGCAATCCGAGCGCGCCAACATGCGCTCGGATTAATCGAACTAAAAACCAAGAAAACAAAACGGGGATGAGACCATGAGCGAGACCGATAACGTCAAGGCTCTGGTGTTCGACGTGTTCGGCACCGTGGTTGACTGGCGTTCCAGCCTGATTGCTGACTGTACCGCGTTCGGCAAAGCGCGCGGCATTACCGCGGACTGGACTGCGCTCGTCGACGCCTGGCGGCAGGCCTACATGCCGTCGATGGACGTGGTGCGTCATCATCCCGAGCGCGGTTTCGTCAAGCTCGATACGCTGCATCGGCAATCCCTCGATGTGCTGGTCGCGAAGTTCGGCATCAATGGGCTGTCCGACGACGATCTGCATCACCTGACACTAGGCTGGCACCGGCTGCATCCGTGGGCCGACTCGGTAAGTGGCCTGACCAGGCTGAAGACCAAATACGTCATCGGCCCGTTGTCGAACGGCAATGTCGCGCTGCTAACCAACATGGCGAAGTTCGCCGGCCTGCCATGGGACCTGATCATGAGCGCGGAACTGTTCGAACACTACAAGCCAGATCCGCAGGCCTATCTCGGCGCGGCCGCACTGCTCAATCTGAAGCCTGCTGAAGTCATGATGGTCGCCGCCCATAACAGCGATCTTGACGCCGCGCAGAAGTTCGGCCTGAAGACCGCCTTCGTGCCGCGCATCACCGAATACGGGCCGCACCAGAACCGCGATTTCAAGGCGGAGGGTGCGTGGGACGTGGTCGCCGCCGACTTCAACGATCTGGCCAGGCGGATGGGCTGCTGACGGCCTGAGATTTGCCGAAAGCGGCTGCGCGGCCTATTGCTGATCCCATGACGCCACCGACCATCATTCCCGTCGAATCCCAGCAGGCCTTTCTCGGCGTCACCGAATCCGCCACCGGGCGGATCTGGCGCGACCGGGTCGATCAGCGCGGCGCGGCGCGGGCGCTGGCCATGGTGCAGCGTTTTCAATTGCCGGAAATGCTGGCGCGGGTCATCGCCGGCCGCAATATCGAGCTTGACGCGGTCGAAGACTTTCTCGATCCCACTATCCGCAAGCTGATGCCTGATCCGTTCACCATCACGCAGATGGAAGCGGCGGCCAATCGCATTGCAGACGCCGCGCAGCGCCGCGAGAAAGTGGCGATCTTCGGCGACTACGACGTCGATGGCGCGACGTCGTCCGCGCTGCTGGCCTGGCATTTGCGCCATTGCGGGCTCGATCCGCAGATCCATATTCCCGATCGCATCTTCGAGGGCTACGGCCCCAATGTGGATGCCATCAAGACGCTGGCCGGCAAGGGCGCCACGCTGCTCGTCACCGTGGATTGCGGCACGACGAGTTTCGAACCGCTGGCTGAAGCGAAGAAGCTCGGCATGTCCGTGGTCGTCATCGATCACCATCAGACCGGCGAGGAGTTGCCTGACGTCGATGCGGTCGTGAATCCGAACCGGCTCGACGATATTTCCGGCCTCGGTCATCTCGCGGCCGTCGGCCTCGTGCTGATCACGCTGGTCGCTGTCAATCGCGAATTGCGCAAGCGCGGCTTCTGGACCGCAGAGATGCCGGAGCCGGATCTGCTTGGCATGCTGCATCACGTGGCATTGGGCACTGTGGCCGATGTCGCGCCGCTGATCGGCCTGAACCGCGCCTTCGTCGCCAAGGGTCTCATCGCATTGCGCCGCCGCGATCACATCGGGCACACCGCGCTGATGGATGTGGCGCGTTTGAACGGTCCGCCGGAAGCATGGCATCTCGGCTTCATGCTGGGACCGCGCATCAATGCCGGCGGCCGTATCGGGCGCGCAGACCTTGGCGTGCGGCTCCTGCTCGAAGGCGATATTTCCGAGGCTGCGAAGATCGCTGCCGAACTCGATCGGCTGAACATCGAACGCCGCGTGATCGAACAGGCCGCGGAAGCGCAGGCCGAGGCCGAGGCGCTGGCGTCACTCGGGCTCGAAGACAAAGGCTCCGTGATCGTGACGGCCAGCGAAGGCTGGCATCCGGGCGTGGTCGGGCTCGTCGCATCCCGGCTCAAGGAGAAATTCGCGCGGCCGGCTTTTGCTATTGCGCTGGAGCCCGGCGGCATCGGCACGGGGTCTGGCCGTTCAATCTCCGGCGTCGATCTCGGCAAGGCCGTGCGGCAGGCCGTCGCCGATGGTCTTCTGATGAAGGGCGGCGGTCATGCGATGGCCGCCGGTGTCACGCTGCGCAAGGAGCGTCTTGGTGAATTCCGCGCCTATATCGAAAGCGCGCTGGCCGCGGATGTCGGCAAGTCACGCAACGAGAAAGAACTATTCATCGATGGCGCTGTCACTGCGCGCGGCGTGACGACGGATCTCGTGAACACGCTCAATCGCGCCGGCCCGTTCGGGCAGGCCAATCCCGAGCCGGTGATTGCGCTGCCGGCGCATCAGCTCGCTTATGTCGATGAAGTCGGGCAGGCGCATCTGCGGCTACGCTTCAAGGCGTCCGATGGCGCCATGGTCAACGGCATCGCGTTTCGCTCGGTCGGACAGAAGCTCGGCAACGCGTTGCAGGAGTTGCGCGGTCAGCCCGTCCATGTAGCAGGCTCGCTGACCGTCGATCGCTGGCAAGGTGCCGAGCGCGTGCAGATGCGCGTGATCGATGTGGCGGCGCCGGATCCCGGGCCGAAGATGATCAGATGATATCAATCTCAGTCTGTCGCCACCCGGCTTGACCGGCGCACTCATCCATTTGTGTCCTGCCGGCGGAGCAGTCTGGTCGAGTATCGATAGCGGTCCGCCGGATGAATGCTGAGCGAGACTTCAGCCAGCTCGTTTGAGGCGAACAGATACTGCCGCCGAATGGACAGCGCATGTGCGCCAGTCATTGCCTTCAGTGGCTCCGCCATCGCGTCCGACACGCCAACCGCAGAGATGTCCTGACGGATCTCGACAAAGCGTCGTCCCGAGATTTTCTCGACGAGGGTGCCGAAGATCTCGTGATGCCCACCCATCTTCGCGCGCACCTCGTCGGCGAAGGCGCCGTCGATATAGACATCGGTCCAGCAGATCGGTGTCTGTGTGACGTCGCCCGGAATCGTGCGCAGACTTGAGATGCACAACCAGCGCCGGCCGGGCCGGCATCCGAGCTGGCTGGCCAACTCGCTGTCCGCGACGATGTCGGCGACACGCTGCACGTGGCGCTCGGTCTCGGTGCCGAACTGCTGCACCGCCTCGATCGTATTGAGTGCCTGCGTAAAGCCATCGCGGCCCTTGGCCGGCGAGGCCGCCTCGACACGCGTCCCGGCATTGCGTTTGCGGCTCACCAGGCCGGATGCCTGAAGCTCCTGCATCGCCGCGCGGACGGTGGATCGGCTCACGGCGAACTGGTCCGCCAGCTCGAACTCTGTCGGCAGCACGGACCCGACCGGATGCCGTCCGTCTGCGATGGCCTCGGTCAGCGCACGGGCCACAAACGCGTATCGCTTCTCCACCACCGTCCCTCGAATGTTTCCGATTACGCGCATGCAAGCCTGATTGCCCATCAATTCGTCAAGGAAGGAGGTTGACACACAGTTTATGTTCGGACAATTTAATATGTACGAACATAATAAGAGGAAGCGTTATGGGGAGCACGGTTTTCGACTCAGTGCTGTTTCGCGACATGTTTGGCACCGCGGAAATGCGGGCGGTCTTCACCGACGAAGCCCTGGTCGGCCGCTACATCGAGGCCGAAGTCGCGCTGGCCCGCGCCCAGGCCCGTCTCGGTGTCGTGCCGAAGAACGCTGCAGAAACCATCGAGGCTGCCGCCAAGTCCATCAAGATCGATTTCGACAAGCTCCGCCACGAAACCGAAATCGTCGGCTACCCGATCCTGCCGCTCGTCCATCAACTGTCTGAGGCCGCCGGAGAGGCGGGCCGCTACGTCCACTGGGGCGCGACCACCCAGGACATCATGGACACCGCCAACGTCCTGCAGATCCGCGCGGCCCTGCAGATCGTTGCACGCGATCTGCGCGAGGTCCGCGACATCTTGGTCGCGATGGCGCGCAAATATCGCGACACGCCGATGGCGGGGCGCACCCATCTGCAGCAGGCGCTGCCGGTCACCTTCGGCTACAAGGCCGCCGTCTGGCTGTCTTCCATCGATCGCCACATCGAACGCGTCGATCAGGCACTGCCGCGCATCCTGTTCGGCGAGTTCTCCGGTGCCGCGGGCACGCTCGCATCTGTGGGCGAGGGCGGGCTGGAGATGCAGAGGCTGTTCTGTGAGGAGCTCGGCCTGCATCAGCCCTCGATCACCTGGCATGTCGCCCGCGACGGTATCGCCGAAGCGGTCACGCTGCTCGGCCTGATCACCGGCACCCTCGGCAAGATCGCCACCGATGTCATGATGCTGTCGGCCACCGAATTCGGCGAGGTCTCCGAACCTTTCGTGCCTGGCCGCGGTGCATCCTCGACGATGCCGCAGAAGCGCAATCCGATCTCGAGTGAATTGATGCTGGCCGCCGCCAAGTCTGTACGCCAGCACGTGGCCGCCATGCTGGACGGCATGATCCACGACTTCGAACGCGCCACCGGCCCGTGGCATCTCGAATGGGTGTCGTTGCCTGAGAGTTTCCTGCTCACGGCGTCGTCGCTGGCCAATGCCAAATTCATGCTCGCCGGTCTTGTTGTGCACGAGAAGCGGATGCTGGAAAATCTCGATCTCACCCACGGCCTTATCGTCGCCGAAGCGGTGATGATGGCCGCCGCGCCGCAACTCGGACGCCAGCATGCGCATGACGTTGTCTACGACGCCTGCCGCAAGGCGATCGAAGGCGGCGGACAGCTCGCGGATATCCTCGCCGAGGTCCCGGAAATCACCGAAGCGCTTGGCGGCAAGGAAGCCATCCGTCGTCACTGCGACCCGGCCAACTATCTCGGCCTGTGCGGTCCGATGGTGGATCGCGTGCTGAGCATGAGCGGACGCTGAGACAACAGACACAACAGGGGAGGATTTCGATGATGAAGAACATTTTGACGACCGCATTCGTGCTCGCCGGTGCGCTCCTTGCCGTTCCGGCCTCGGCCCAGGACTTTCCGACACGCACCATCACCATGAACATGCCCTATTCGGCAGGCGGCCCCGGCGATACCATCGCGCGGCTGCTGGCCCAGGGCATGAGCGGCCCGCTGAAGCAGCAGGTCATCGTCGAGAACACGACGGGTGCCGGCGGCTCGATCGGCAGCGCCAAGGTCGCTGCCTCGCCGCCGGATGGCTACAATCTGCTGCTGATCCATATCAGCCACGCGACCAATCCGGCGCTGTATCCCAAGCTCAAATACGATCCGATCAAGGACTACGAGCCGATCGGTCTCGCTGTCGATCTGCCATCAGTGTTCGTGGCACGCAAGGATCTCCCGGCAGCCAATCTCGCCGAGCTGATCGCCTGGATGAAGACGAACAAGGAGAAAGTGAACTATGCGCATGCCGGCATCGGATCGGCCTCGCATCTGTGCGGCCTGCTGCTCAATGCAGCGACCGGTACGCAGCCGACCCAGATCGCCTATCGCGGCGCTGGTCCGGCGATGAACGACATGATGAGCGGGCAGGTCGACGTCATGTGCGACCAGATCGTCAACGTGGTCGGCAATGTCGACGGTGGCACGATCAAGGGCTACGCCGTCACCAGCACCGAGAAGGCGCCGGCGCTGCCAAAACTGCCCACGACAGCCGAAGCCGGCTTGCCGGGGTTTACCTACACCGTCTGGTACGGCCTGTTCGCGCCCAAGGGCACGCCCAAGCCGATCATCGACAAACTCGTTGCCGCGCTGAACGTGGCGCTGAAGGACGAGACCGTGAAGAGCCGGCTTGCCGGCCTCGGCGTGCAGCCGGTGGCGCCGGAACGGGCGACGCCCGATGCGCTGGCCGCGCATCTGAAATCCGAGATCGACAAGTGGACGCCGATCATTAAGGCGGCGGGCGTTGTCGGCGCGCAGTGAGCGAGATTCGTGAGTAACGTTCGCACCGATCACGACGCCTTCGGCACTATCGCGGTGCCGCAGGATCGCTATTGGGGTGCACAGACCCAACGCGCGCTTGAGGTCTTTCAGGTCAGCGATGAGCGTTTCCCGGTTGCGCTGATCCGTGCATTCGCCCTGCAGAAGATCGCGGCCGTTCGCGCCAATCTGCAACTCGGGACGATCGCGCCGGAGATCGCGGCGCCGATCGAAACAGCGGCACTCGAACTTCATCAGGGCCGTTTCGACGATCATTTCCCGTTGCCGATCTGGCAGACCGGCTCCGGCACCCAGACCAACATGAACGCCAATGAGGTGATCGCGAACCGCGCCAATGAATTGCTGGGTCAGCCGCTCGGGACCAAATCACCCGTTCATCCCAACGATCACGTCAATTGTTCGCAGTCATCGAACGACAGCTTTCCGACCGTAATGCATGTGGCAACGGCGCTGGAGTTGCGCAGGCGTTTGCTCCCGGCCTTGCAGACGCTGCGCGACGATCTCCGCGCCAAGGCGGACGCGTTCTCCGACGTCGTGAAGATCGGACGCACGCATCTGATGGATGCCGTGCCGATGACAATGGGGCAGGCGTTCGATGCGTTCGCCCGTCAGATCGGCCATGCGCTCGACCGCATCGAAGCCGTGTTCCCGCGCCTGCTGATGCTGCCGCAGGGCGGCACAGCCGTCGGCTCAGGGCTCAACGCACCCGCGGGATTCGACAGCGCCTTTTGCGGGCACCTGAACGCACTGACCGGCGTTGCGTTCGTCCCGAACCCGAGCAAGTTCGAAGGCATCGGCGCACATGACTCGCTTGTCGAAGTGTCCGGCGCGCTGAACGGCCTTGCCGTCACGCTTCTAAAAATCGCGAACGACGTGCGCTTCCTCGGCTCGGGTCCGCGCTGCGGACTCGGCGAGCTCGTCATCCCGCATGACGGGCTGACGTCGTCGATCATGCCCGGCAAGCGCAACCCGACGATTGCCGAAATGCTCGCGCAGGTCTGCTTTCAGGTGACCGGCAACAATGCTGTCGTCACCGCGGCGAGCGCGTCCGGCAATTTCGAGCTCAACGTTGCCAAGCCGGTGATCATCTACAACGTCTTGCAGTCGATCCGCATCCTCGCCGACGGCATCGATGTCTTTACGTCCCGATTGATCCGCGATCTCGACGTCGATCGGCGACAGCTCGCTGCGAATGTCGCCAATGCACCGCTGCTCGCGACAGCCCTCAATCCGGTGATCGGCTATGACAAGGTCGCGCTCATCACAGCCAGAGCTTTGGATGAAGGCATCACACCGCGCGAAGCCGCGATCGCACTGGGACTGCTCTCGGGTGAAGACTATGATCGTTACGTCGATCCGCAGCGGATGGCGGGCATTTGACGGAACGGCTCAGCCGCCTTGCCGCAACCGCGCGAGCACCTTCAGCCCGCCATAGCCATCCGCCGGAAGCAGACCCATCTTCGTTTGATAGTCCTTCACCGCTTTCATCGTGTCGTTGCCGACGCGTCCATCCGTGCCGCCGGTGTCGAAGCCGGCGCGGGTGAGGCGAGTTTGTACTTCCTGCACTTCGGCGAGTGTGAGCGCCCGTTCCGAGCCGGGGAATGGCTGGATGAAAGGCGGCGCGCCGAGAATGCGATCGCCGAGATGGCAGATCGCGAGCGCATAATTCATCGACGGGTTATAGCTGCGCACGGCGTAGAAGCCCTGGCCGAGCAGGAAGGCCGGACCGCCCTGCACAGGCACCCAGAGCTTGGCATTGGCATTCGGCTGCGGGAACGGCTGGCCGTCGGCGCGGGTCACGCCGGCTGCGGACCAAGCTGCAAAACTGCGATTGCTATCCGATGAGCCGGCGCCGTTGGCGCGGACCTCGTAGCCCCAATGTTCGCCGCGTGGATATTTGCCGCGATTGACGAGGAAGCGTGCGCTGGAGCCGAGTGCATCGTCGGGCTTGCCGAACGGCGAGACGCGGCCGTCGCGGTCATAGTCGATGCCGACATTGAGCCACACCTCAGGCATCCATTGCGTATGCCCCATCGCGCCGGCCCATGAGCCGCGCATCTCGTCGGGCGTGCCCCAGCCCTTGTCGACGATCTTCAGCGCATTGATCAGTTCGGTTTCCCAATAGGCGCGGCGGCGCGGCTCGTTCCAGGCGAGCGCCGCGAGCGATGGAAACACCGGACGCATGTGGTTCTGCTGCACGATCGGATCGCCATAGGCGGACTCAACGCCCCATAGCGCCAGCAGCGTGCCGCGCTCGACGCCGAAGTCGCGCTCGATACGGTCGAACACGGCTTCGTTCTTGCGCAGCGCGTCCTTGCCGGCGGCGATGCGCCAGTCAGAGGCGCGGCGGTTGATGTATTGCCAGAGCTGCTCGTGAAATTCCGGCTGCTTCTGCATCTTGGTGAACACGGACATGTCCGGCTCGATACGGCCCATCACGCGCGAATAGGTCGCGTCGGAGACGCCTTTGGCAGTTGCCTTTGCACGAAAGCCGTCGCGCCACGCGTCGAAGCCCGCGGGCGCCGCAAAGGCCGTCCCGGGCAGCGCCAACAGCGCGCCGGCACCCAGGCCGGAGCGGAGCAGGCGGCGTCGGTCGATCAGGGAATCGCGCGTGGTCATGCCCCATTGTAGCCGCATGACTTGCGCCGCGGCAGGGGCAATGCGTCGCGCTACGACAAGGCGGCCAAGATACTGAAGCCTCACATGAAAAGACCGCCGAAAGCCATTTTCGGGCTTCCGGCGGTCTTGCGAAAAACTAGCGGCAATCTTGCGATAGCCGGGATCCTTTAGTCCTTGGCGCGCTCGATATACGAGCCGTCCTCGATCAGCACCACAATGCGGGTGCCGGTGCCGACATGCGGCGGCACGTTGGTGCGGACGCCGTTGGACAGCATGGCAGGCTTGTAGGACGACGATGCGGTCTGGCCCTTGGTCACCGGTTCGGTGTCGACCACTTCGAGCGTTGCACGCTGCGGCATCTGGATCGCCACCGGAACCAGACCATGTAGCGACAGCTTCACGGTCATGTTCTCCTGCAGATAGGGCTCGGCATCGCCGATGACGTCCTTCTGCACCTGAACCTGATCGTAATTGTCGTTGTTCATGAAGTGGAAGCCGTCGGCATCCTTGTAGAGGTAATTGAAGTTTTGGTCCTCGATCGTCGCCTTTTCCACCTGGTCAGTGGTCTTGTAGCGCTCCGAGATCTTCACACCGTCGCTGATTCGGCGCATTTCGATCTGGCTGACCGGGGTTCCCTTGCCGGGGTGGATGTTCTCCGCGGACAGAACCACGTAGAGCTTGCCTTCCTGCTCGATGACGTTGCCCTTGCGAATAGAACTGGCGATGACTTTCACAGATATATTTCCTAGATTTCAGGCCCGGGACCGATCCGGACGTGTGTGTCCCGTGGCCAGCGAAGCGGTTTCGGGGGGCAACATACTGATTTCACGCGGCGATGCCAGCGTTTTGCAACCCAAAAGGGCCGTTTGCCGATGACTGGAACCGACCGTCCGTCGCCCTGGTGGAGCCCGGCGCGACACCAGGACCGCCGGGGCTTCCTGCTGGCGCGGGCCGCGATCACGAAGAGTATTCGGACGTGGTTCGAGGCTCAGAGGTTCCTGGAGGTCGAGACTGGCGTCCTGCAGGTCTCACCGGGCAATGAGATCCATCTGCACGCGCCAAAGACGACATTGATCGACCGCGACGGCGAGCGGCTCTCGCGGTATCTGCGGACATCGCCGGAATTCGCCTGCAAGAAGCTGCTGGCGGCGGGGGAGACGAAAATCTTCGAATTCGCGCGGGTGTTCCGCGACCGGGAGCGCGGCGACAAGCACCTGCCTGAATTCACGATGCTGGAATGGTATCGTGCCGAGGAGCGCTATGAGGCTGTGATCGCCGATTGCGTGGCGATCATTGCATGCGCGGCGCAGGCGACGGGCGTCAGACAATTCACGTTTCGCGGTCAGGTTGCCGATCCGTTTGCCGCGCCGGAGATGTTGACTGTGGCAGCGGCGTTCACGCGCTTTGCTGGCATCGATCTGCTTGCGAGCATCGATGGTGCCGAGGGCAATCGCGCTGCGCTGGCGGCTGCCGCGACCGGTAAGGTGCGGATCAGCGACGACGACACCTGGTCGGATATTTTCAGCAAGATCCTGGTCGAACATGTCGAGCCGCGTCTCGGGCAGGGGCGGATGACTGTGCTGTTCGAATACCCATCGCCGGAAGCTGCATTGGCGCGCACCAAAGAAGGCGATCCGCGGGTGGCTGAACGCTTCGAGATCTATGCCTGCGGCGTCGAACTTGCCAACGGCTTTGGCGAGTTGACCGACGTCGACGAGCAGCGCCGACGCTTCACAGAAGCGATGGACGAGAAAGAGAGTCGCTATGGCGAGCGCTATCCGCTCGACGAGGAGTTTCTGGAAGCCGTTGCGGCGATGCCGGCAGCGTCCGGCGTGGCCCTCGGCTTCGACCGGCTGGTGTTGCTGGCGTCCGGCGCGACGCGGATCGATCAGGTGGTGTGGACGCCGCCAGCAGGTGCGTCATGAACCGTCACGTGAAAGTTGCGACGACCCTGCGGCAACCCGCTGAGCTCATTGAAAACGGCCTCGCGCCGGCGTCGACACTGGCCGATCTGGAGAAAGTCGCCGCACGCTATGCCGTCGCGGTGACGCCAGCCGTTGCTGCACTGATCGACAGCAGCGATCCCGACGATCCGATCGCGCGTCAATACATTCCAAGTGTGGATGAACTGAACGCGCAGCCCGAAGAGAACGCCGATCCGATCGGTGATCACGCCCACGCGCCAATCGACGGCATCGTGCATCGCTATCCCGACCGCGTGCTGTTGAAGCTGGTGCATGTCTGTGCGGTGTATTGCCGGTTCTGCTTCCGCCGCGAGATGGTAGGCCCCGGCAAGGAGACCACGCTGTCGCGCGAGGCTTATGCAGCGGCGCTGGATTACATCCGCAGCCATGACGAGATCTGGGAGGTGATCCTCACCGGCGGCGATCCGCTGATGCTGTCGCCGCGACGATTGAGCGAGATCATGACGGATCTCGCTGCCGTTGCGCATGTGAAGATCATTCGATTGCACACGCGGGTCCCAGTGGCTGATCCCGGCCGCGTCAGCGCGGAGATGGTGGCTGCATTGAAAGTCACGGGCGCGAGCACATGGGTGGCCCTGCATGCCAATCATCCGCGCGAGCTGACGGATGCTGCACGTGCGTCGTGCGCGCTGATGGTGGATGCCGGCATTCCCATGGTCAGCCAGTCCGTGCTGCTGCGCGGCGTCAATGACGATGCGGCGACGCTGACGGCGCTGATGCGCGGTTTCGTCGAGTGCCGCATCAAGCCGTATTATCTGCATCACGGCGACCTTGCGCCCGGCACCGCACATTTGCGTACCAGCATCGCGGAGGGACAGGCCTTGATGCGCGCCATTCGAGGCAATGTTTCCGGATTGTGCCAGCCGGATTATGTGCTCGACATTCCCGGCGGTTATGGCAAGGCGCCGATCGGTCCCGAATATTTGTCCGAGAATTCTTCAATCAGCCTCAAGCCTGACGGTGAAGCTTCTGCGGAATCGGTCTATCGTGTGGTGGATTACTGCGGCGACGTTCATATCTATCCACCGAAGCCGTAGCGATCGGCTTACACGCGCCACCTGGTGTCGGAGACAAAAAATGAAAACATTGTTCGTGATGACGGCAGGCCTGTTCGTTCTCGGCCATTCGCTGGCTCTGGCGCAGGATTCGTCCCGCAACCTGCCACCCAAGGGCCTGCGCTCGCAGCCGACCACACAGACTAACAGCGGCGGCGCTCTGCCCGAGGCTCCCGTCGGCCATCGCCAGCCGCGCCCGGGTGATCTGCCGCCGGAGACCGGCAAGAACGATCCGTCCCGCATCGACGCGCAGGATCGCGAACTTGATCGCATGATCAAGAATATCTGCAAGGGCTGCTGAGCCCCTGCAGATTATCGGCCGGATCAGGCCTTGTTGCGCGCGGCCATCGCGAGGCCGATCAGCGACGCGCCGCCGATCACGAGATTGATGCCGACCATCAGGCCGATGGCCCATGCTGCAGTGCCGGGCAGGCCCGAGATGATGATGAAGGCGATCACGATATCCATCAGGCCGGAGAAGGCCATCCAGCTCCAGCGCTCGGACAGTTCCTTGCGATGCTGGAGCGCGTACATGATGGTCGCGACGCCCTCGGCGAGGAAATAGACGCCAACCACGAATGTCAGTGTCAGCGTGCTTTCGGCCGGGCGCGTGAGCAGAATGATGCCTGCGCCGATGCCAAGGATTGCTGAAATCAGCGACCAGATGAAGCCCGGCGTCTGACGCGCCCAGAAGGTCATCAGTAGCGCGGCGACGCCCGAGATGAAGAACATCCAGCCCAGCATGACGGTGACGGCGATGCTGGCCACCTGCGGCACGATCATCGCGGCAAAGCCGAGGATGACGAGCACGATGCCTTCGATCAGAAATGCCTTCCAGTGCGCGCGCACGGCGTCGCTCATCTTCGATTGCAGCTCGGCGAGGTTGGGCGGCATGGTCATGGCGGCGATGTCCTGATCTGGCCGGCAGCATGCCGGCCGTTCCTCGAATATATCCGCTCACACGCATATGCGGGCAAGTTTGTTGATCGGGAATAGCTCGAATGTCGCGCGCGCTCTTGAACGTTACGACTGCGCTGGCGCGGCCGTGCGCATGCGGTTGCGGCCGAGGATATAGGCCGTCGTCGTCAGCACCAGCAGCACGGCCCCGATGGCGATCGATGCCAGACCGAGCGGGATCAGCACCATGGTGACGTTGCGCGCCGGGTTCGTAAACCAGTGATGAATCGAAGTCAGTAAAAAGGCACTGCCGGCAAAGCCCGCGCCGCCGCCGGCAACCAGCAGTGCCCACATGCCGCGCAACTGGCTGAGCCGCTCGCGTGACACCTCCGTATGCGGTGCATGATGCGCGCCAATCCGCCGGACCAGCCGCGCCGCCAGCGCAATAGTGCCGAATCCGACCACTACGCCGGCGGCTTCCAGCACGCGGCGCATCATGCCGACGATTTCCGGATGCCGCTGCAGCGTCAGCAAAGGAAGATCGAAACAGGCATGCAGCGTCACCGGCGCCAGAACGATCAGCATGGGCGTGCGAATGAAGGCCCACCCATCGCGGCGATGGGCGCCGAGCGCGCGGCCGGAGCGGGTGATGGCGATATAGGCGCCGGCGATGATGCCGAGCGCGCCGTGAAACGGCACGGTCAGGACGCTGCGCAGTACCGCCAGCGTGCGCCACATGTCGGGATATTGCAGCAGATAGACGAGATTCTCGTAAGCCGCGAAGCCCAGTCCTGCCGCGGCGCCATAAACCACAGTGTCCATTGGATCGGCCGTGCGGGCGCGTTGGGTGGACACCGCGATGATGACGAAGATCTTCACGATCTCCTCCGGCGCGGCGACGCCAAACACGGCGTGGAGCACCATGGCCAGGGTCGGATTGTCCGTAAGACCCGGAATTGCCGCGAACAGCGCGCGGGCATAGCCGAGCAGGGAGATGCTGGCGGCCCCCAGCAGGAATGACGCCCAGACCAGCCCGGGCGGTCCCGGCCGTTCATCGGCAGCAATCACCAGCCACAGCACCAGCAGAGCAGGTGCGACGGCAGCGATACCGATCACGGTGGGGAGCGATTCGAGCAGGTTCATGGAACTTAATTATAGACGGGCGAGCAGACCGGAAAGAGTGACTCTTGGGGGAGCCGCCTGCGACAAAAGAGAAGCTGGCGGGCCAGGGCCAGGGCCGGAACCAATCAGTGTTCGGTCGATTGGGCTGACACAGCTCATGCCGCACGGGAAATGACCATGGCCGACGACGCAAAGACACCGCCCTACATCTACGAAGGCGTCGAACCCGTGCCTGAGGCCAGGTCGACAATCACCGAAACGATCACGGATGTGAAAGAGGCGGTGACCGAGACCGCGCACCGTATCGGCGGTGCCATCGAGTCAGGCAAGAAGCCAGGGATGCCGTTGAGCATCCTGGCCAATGTTGCGCGGGAAGCGCCGCTGGGGTCGCTGCTGGTTGCTTTTCTGCTCGGCGTCGCGGTCGCGCGTCGGCGCTAGGCGTCAGCGAATCCGGGCCGGCACCAGATTGACCGGCTTCGTGGTCCGTAGCGATGCCGGCTGATAGGCCGAGGCAGGCGCAAAGACCGACTTGCAGCCATCGCTTAGCTGAGACTTGTTGCGGATCATGCAAGCCGTGACGCGATCGACATCCGGGATTTCCGAACTGCACAGTCGCATCGCATCGCCCGTGCAAAGCTGTTCCTGTTCGGCGCTGTAGGCGTGGCAGACGGTGGTCAGCATGCCGAATGCAAGAACGGTGGCGGCGGCGAGCTTCGCGGTGGTGAATGTCATCGTGTGTCCCTCGATCTTGTGTCCATCCGTGCGCCGATCGGCGCGTCGTTGGAGCGATGGGATAGAGGGCGTTCGCTTCAGGCGGTTTGCGCGGAGGCGAGGAAACGGTTTCTTCGACCGCGGTTTTGTTTCATTGCTGGTGATGGACGAAACACAGCCTGAACACAGCGTGCCGGTCGGAATCCCACCCTGATGGACATTATTCAGAAAATCTCGGCGCTGATCGCGGCGCAAGCCGATTTGGCTGGACCGCTCGGTTTCGTCATCGCCTTCTTCGGATGTCTGGTCGGCTCCAGTTTCGTCGTTCCGGCTGCGGCCATCGTGACGGCGACGGGGGTGCTGATCGGCGCCGGCGTGGTGTCCTGGACTTTCGTCCTCTGGGCCATCGGCGGCGCGGTGCTCGGCATGAGCATGTCCTATGAGCTCGGCAAACGGTACGGGCCGAGGCTGCTGGAGATGCGGATGCTCCAATCGCGTCAGCAACTGGTGGCGCGGGTGCGTGGGCTATTCGAGCGCTACGGCATCGCAGCGATCATGGTCGGTTATCATATCGGGCCGGCGCGCGCGCTGGTCACCAGCGTCGCGGGCATCGCCGGCATGCCGCGTCTGAAGTTCGAAACCGCCAGTATCGTGTCCGCAATGGTCTGGATCGTCGATCATGCCTTGATCGGCGTCATTCCCGGCACACTCATCGACGCCGACAGTCCGTGGCTGCTGCCGGTGGCATTTGGAGCGCCAGTCGTCGTGATCGTTCTGACCGTGATGTTGCTGCGCAAGGCGTTCTAGCCACAGCGCCAACGCGTCGCATCACGCCGCCTTCGAGATCTTCTTCTTGAGATGTCCGGTGTCGTGATCGCGGCGGAGCTGACTGAGCGACGTGTCGTTGAGCTTCGGCAGCACTTCACTGAGGGTGAGCGTGTCGGGGTGCCCGGCTGCGAAGAACTTGCCGTAGATCTTGCGGAGTGTTGCCAGTGTGGTGCTGCCGTATTTCTCGGTCATCGCGCTGTCGTGCGCGTGAAGGTGATCGCCGCCGTCATGCTTCATGTCTCGCTCCCTGCCGGGATCGCATGATCTCGCACCTTGAGCAGTGCAGATTGCGTTCGGCCAGACAGACTAGGCGCGGTGATATCAACAGCACAAGCGCTTCGCATGTGCACGGGATCAATCGACCGAGAGGCCTTAGCCGCGCGCGCCCGGGCGCTTGCGCTGCACAACAATCTTCATCTTCGTGCGGCCCTTGCTGGCGGCTGTGCGGGATCGTGAGCGGCGCGGTTGCTCACGCGCGGCAGGCTTGTCGTCAGTCGCCGAGGTGCTGGCAAAGGACTGCCGGAGAGTGTCGAGCGTCGAGGTGAGAGCGCCGACCTGTTCGTTGAGCTTGCGCGCTTCGTTCTGCTGCGCTGTCATCAGACGCTGCATGGTCTGCAACTGATCCTGCACGACCTGGAGCTGATCAATCGACTGCTGCTGCGTGGCCTCGATGCCCTTCGTCTTTTCGATCAGCTGTTCGGACGCTTGCGCCACACGGGCCTGTTGCAGGCGTGATGCGGTGAGCCGCTCCGGCTCCGGCGTTGCGCCGCTATAGCTGCGCCACGTGAAGATGCCGCCGATGCCGATCACGACCAGAAACAGGGCCGCAGCCGCAACCATGATCGGCTGCTGGCTAATGCGCCAGGTGTGACTGGGTTCGGACGCGTAACTGTGCTGGGAAGCGCTCGGCATGATTTCGACCATGAAGCTCGAAGTCCTATGGCGTGTGATCGTTCCAATCCGCGACAAAACCATCCAGAACGCGTGAATTTCGGGAGGTTCGCGGCCAAGTTCAACGAAAATAAGGCTCGGGTGGCAATAACGTGGCCTGACCCAGGGCAGTGCGCGAATGGCGCTCCCTAGCGGAATCGAACCGCTCTCTCCACCGTGAAAGGGTGGCGTCCTAACCGATAGACGAAGGGAGCAAAAAACCCCGGCCGATCCAGCGGCCCGAAATCAGGCCAAGGATACCGCGGTTCTGCACGGCTATTTCTAAAATCGCCGCAACATCAAAGCTTTAGGGCTGATCTATCGCGGGCGGCACCGACCGAAAGCAAATCAGTTTGGTGCCAGCGGCCGAACGTATAGTGACGTTTGTTCGGGTCGGCAAGTGGGCGGTGAGGGATCAGGTGGATGATCCCCATGCGCGGCGCACGGACCTTGTGCACAGGACATTTCGAACTCTTGCACCTCTCAACGGTTCTTAAAGCATGCAGGCTTAAGGCTCTCTCCCGGGGGCGTGGAGTAATGCGATGGCAGTGACGAAAAAACGCGACACACGCCGGTCCGTACACCAGGCCGCATGGATCACGCTGGACGGTGGATTCGCGGCCCGGCAATGCAATGTGCTGGATCTCTCGACTTCCGGCGCGAAAGTCGTCGTCGACGATCCCACGTCGGTCCCCAACAAGATGAAGCTGGCCTTCTCGCGCGACGCACGCACCGGGCGTATGTGTGAAGTGGTCTGGCGCCGCGGCAAGACGCTGGGCGTTCGCTTCATCGCGTAGGGCCCCACGATCGTGCGCCCCGATATCGTCATTCCCGTATTGATGGGCTGCGCGCTGCTGTGGTGGATCGGCCGCGGCATGAACTGGACCATGCGCCTGGTCGTGGCCGCGATCACGCTGGTGGTGATCATGGGCATCCTGCTGCTCGAACGTTCGTTGAACTAACGTTCAAGCGAACGCCTGCGCTCAGGAGAGCGGCGGCGCGACATAGGTCTGGAAGCCCGGCCGTGCCGAAATTGCCTGATACCAGCGTTGCAGATGCGGAAGTGCAGGGCGGATGACACCCTCGACGCCGAACCAGCGCCGCGCGTAGCAACCGGTGGCGATATCGGCGAGGCTGAAATCGTCACCTTCTATCCAGGTCTGACGGGAGAGCTGCCGGTCGACCATTTCCCACAGCGCTGCATTGGCGTCCGCGGCTTTCTGCAGCGCGGCCATGTCGCGGTCGGCGACGGGCGTCCGCACCAGTCCCCAGAACAACGGGCGCTCGGCCGGTTGCAATGTCGTCAGCGTCCAATCGAGCCAGCGCTCCATCCCGGCGCGCACCTTGGGGGCGGATGGATAGAGCGTCGATGCAGCGCCATAGGCCAGGGCGATATAGCGCATGATGGAATTGGATTCCCACAAAACGAAATCGCCTTGCACCAATGTGGGCACGCGGCCGTTGGGATTCATCGCCAGATAGTCGGCCTCGCCGTTGCGGCCAAATTGCATGCCGGCATCGATGCGATCATAGGCGACCTCGAGCTCATGGCAGCACCACAGAACCTTTTGCACATTGACCGAATTGGCGCGGCCCCAGATCTGCAGGGACGGAGTGGGAGTCTGTGGCACGATGAACCTCGCTGGCGAATAAGCGCCGCAGGTTTAGCCAGCAACGCGCCGCCATCGCAAGGCCGGTCTCGCGCCGACCTCTCACAAAGGAGCGAGCCCGCAAACAAAACAGGCCTCGCGTGAGCGAGGCCTGTTGATTGGTTCAGCTTGGGAGGCGTCAGCGACCGAAGAAGAGCCACAACAGAATGATCACCGGAATCGGCACACCCAGCAGCCAGAGTAGAATTCCACGTCCCATCGTCTCAGCCTCCATGAAATCAGTTTCGCATTGACAACGCGGCACTGCTCATGGCGTTCCACCGCTGCACCTGCAGCGATACGTTTTGTGAGTTACCAATGTCCGGTGTTGGGCATGGACGACCACGGCTCTTGCGGCGGCAGCGCGTCGCCCTTCTGCAGCAGCTCGATGGAATGTAGATCGGGCGAACGCACGAAGGCCATCTGGCCATCGCGCGGCGGACGATTGATGGTGATGCCGAGCTTCATCAACCGGTCGCAGGTCGCGTAGATGTCGTCGACCTCATAAGCGAGATGGCCGAAATAGCGATCCTCGCCATATTTCTCTTCGTCCCAGTTGTAAGTGAGTTCGACCAGCGGCGCGCCGCGTCCCTTGGTGTTGGCGAGCAGCGCCTCGTCTTCGGCGGCGCACAAGAACACCAGAGTGAATTTCGCCTTGTCGTTGTCGACCCGGCGGACTTCCTTGAGCCCGAGCGCATTGGCATAGAATTTCAGGGCTGCATCCAGATTGCTGACGCGCAGCATGGTGTGAAGGTAGCGCATTGGGATTGTCTCCATGGGATCGACACAAGCGTGCAACCTCTAGGGCAGCAGCGTTTGCCATAGCAGCTAAACAAGACAAATGGCAGATGTCGTCTTGAGAAAGAGGGCGCACCATCTGAATTGTGAAGAGCGTTGCCCTCAGGCGCTGACATCCACGATGGCGGGCGTATCGATTTCCCGCTTGTGCCAGACGGTCAAATCCTTGCGCGGCTTCTCCCACGCATATTCGTCACCGCTTTTTTGCAAATGCCGAATGGCCGCCACATGGGCGTCATCGGCGCTCTTGGCCTCCACGACGATCTCCACGGATTCCTCGACGGAGCGAACGACGACGACGCTAAAAAATTTCCTTGCCATGCGGGCATAACCGGCAGCGCAAGGCTACGTTCCCGGTGACGATGTATTAAGCCGTGACCGCAGCATTTTATCGGCAACGCTGCCGTAAAGGGTAATCTCGAACCGTACGGGACTAGGTCGGGACGATGCTGAAATGATGGTCATCGATCTTCTCCCGCGTAATGTCTACGATGGCGCCGGGAAACCGAACCGCCTTGCCCGACGAATCGAGCGTGCACTTGCCGCGCGCATAGACCCAATGCGTGTCGCCGTGAGAGACGACGCGATATTCGCGGGAGAACACCTGACCGGTCGTCAGTGAGCGATTGATAGCGGCGGTGACGTCATCGATGTCGTCCGGATGAATGGCATCCAGCCAGTCTTGCAACGGCGTGCCCCGCGAGGCCAAATCCGCATTGACGCCGAACAGGCGGGCGAATTTGCTGTCTGCATAGACGCGGTCATTGGCGATGTCCCAGTCCCAGGTGCCGACCAATCGATCCTGGATGCTGGAGTCGCCGTCATGATAACGCACGCCGCTCTGGGCGGCTTCGAGCGAAGCCATCCGCAGGATCTGTGCGAGGACTGTCTGATGGCTCGCCTGCGCCGAAATGGCGAGCTCCCTGCAGATCTCCGAGATGGGCCGCCCGACAATCATCACCGCTCCCGGAACTTATTGGCCAACTGATCGTAATATTACGTATATTGATGAGCATTCAATTCAACGTACAGGGAAAAGGTTCCGAAACCTTTCTGTACAACTTGGGAGTGTTACTCGTGTGGCGGTTTGGAAGGGCTTCGGACGAGGAGGCCTTAAAGATGGTTGTGACTTACCTCACCATTAACGAGCCGGAGCGCCGTCGCGAAATATTCGAACTCGCTGAGAAGTATGCGAAGAAGACGTGCGCTCCGCCGATCTCGCAGGACAACCTCGACAAGAAGTAACACGCCGAGGAAGTAGCGAACCGGGTAGGGTCGTTTCACGATGCGGTTCTGTAGTTTAGTTTGATCGCGGGAGCGCCGAAAATTAACAGTCCACAACGGCTTCGTTAAAATCCGCTCAGCTAAGTAACCTTCATCGGTTAGGTTAAAACCAGAGTATGATTGCGCTGAAATAAGAGTGAGCTATTCATTTCCCATCGAGGGAGTGACCATGTCCGCTTCGTTTCACAATGCCGACAAGCCGACGCATCGACGAGTGATGCTGGTAGGATTTTTGTTCTGCGCAGCCTTTGTCGCTGTGAGCTTCTTTGCGCGGCCGCAGCCGGCAACGGACCATGTCCTGCTGAAAGCTGACAAGCTCACTCGCACCGCCGGCCAGCCTGTGGCTGCCAACTAGAAAAGCAAAGCATCAACGCTGGCTTGGCGTGGTGTTCGGGGTGAAGGGCACGATCACGCGTACGGGCTCTTGCGACGCAGGTCGCTCATAGGCGACACGCTGGCCGCTTTTGCTTGCAACAGCGGGTGTCGGCTCGAGGAGCCACGGTACGAAGGCGATCATTCCGCAGACAAACGCAACCGCGATGAGCAGGAATACGCCATTATCTTCTTCTCTCGATCCCATGCCATGGAAACACCGCACTGCGGCGTTCGTTCCAGCTATACGGTCGCGTAAGAGCGGCGGGGGAAGGTCATGAGAATTGTCGTTGTTGGACTGCTGATCGCTGTCATCCCGCTGCAGGCCTTCGCTGCGGCGTCGAAGAAGCCGGCGGCAACGAAGCAGAGCATGAAGCCAGCACCGCGAAAACCAGATCCCTGTGCGCAATACGGCGCCGGCTTCGTGCAGGTTGAGGGGACGTTGACCTGCGTCAGGATCGGCGGGAGCATCGGCTTCGGTGGAGGCGTTTCGCAATAGAGCGCGGATCGCCGCCAGACAGGTGGCTACCTCAGACCTTCTTGTCGAGCTCGACCGGCGCCTCCGGCGGCTCGTGATGGTCGTCATAGGCCCGTTTCGCCTGCAACTGGTCCCATGCCCCCGTGCGCAATGACAGCCGGCCGTAAGGCGGCGGGTTCGGCCTCAGTTCGACGGCTTGAACGACAAGAGCTGTGGACGTCATCTCCCCATAATGCCGCGGGCGCGACTAGGTTCTCCGTGCTCTGGAAGTGCAGTTAAAGCCGGGTTGGCGGAATCTCCGGCATTTGAATGATTGCTTGTGGGGCAGGTGAGCGGCGCCCGGAACAAGTCACAGTCGTGCATGTTTTGCACTCACCAGACGGCATAGACGCCGGCGAGCAGCTCGCCATCAACCAGTTGATTGAAGAGGCCGACGACGATGGACGACCGGAAGAACAAGGGTCAGCCGGATCGCAGCAAGATCAACATGCACGAGGCGCATGAGGTGAAATACTGGACCCATCAGCTCGGCGTTTCCCGTGAGCAGCTGCAGGCGGCGGTGGAGAAAGTTGGCAATGCGGCTGCGGCAGTGCGTAAGGAACTGGCGCATTAGAAGCAACGCATCTGTCAAAGTGGGCTAACAAGAACGGCACCCGATCGGGTGCCGTTCTGCTGTGTGGTATATCCCGGGCGTCAGATGCCCATGGGAACGCCGTAATAGTCATTCACCGCGCGGGCCCGCGATGTATCAGCCCAGTTCCAGCTATTGTCGTTGCTGTATTTCGGCGCATTCTCGAGCTGCTGTTGCGTGACGCCGGTGCGATAGCCGCCAAGTGCGGTGTCATATTTCAGCGACTGCCAGGGCAGGGGATAGTGATCATCGCCGATGCCGAGAAAGCCGCCGAAGCTAAGTACGGCGTAAGACACCCTGCCGCTCTTCTTGTCGATCATCACGCGCTCGATTGAACCGATTTTCTGGTCGTCGGCGCCGAACACTGCGGTACCTTCGACCTTGTCGCTGCCAATCAGGTTACCTTGTTCACTTGCTTCGATGGGCATGTAGAGCCTCCCTTTTGGTTATGTCTGGCCAACAGGTAAAAGGGAGAAACGTTCCTGCGTCGTTGCCGCGCAAATGTTTTGGGACGCCCAGCGTCGTCAGCGACTGGCCACGAGACGCAGGCGCGGCTTCAACGTATTCTGCAAGTCGTCAGCAAGCTTGAGGACCCGCGGATCGCTGGAGCGGGCTGCGCAGGTGGAGAACTGATTGACGGAGCGGACAAGAGCCTCGCGTTCCTCGCGCGTACGCGTCACATGCGGACTCGACAATCGCAGCACCATTTGACCCAGGCCCACGAGTAATTCATCGAGCGCTTTGTCGATCTTCGCGATCTGTTCAATCATCGCCATTACTCCACCACTCGCACGCGTGGCTGTGCGACACCGCGTACATCATGGAGAGGAAAGCGTCGGCTTTGCGAGCCGTTCCGATAACCGGCCGCTCATGGTAAATGAAGCGTGAAGGCGATGTGGGCGCGTTAAGGCTTCACCCCGAGCTAATCGGCGCCTTGTCGCGGGGGAGCGCAGCGAAGCGACGCGTGTAGGGTGACGGCTTCATTTTGCGATGCGTCACGGGAATCATCTTGTCGCGTCCGTTGTGTTCATCGAAAGCGCGAAGGCGCTCTCTGATGAATTCGGGGTGCGCCGCGTGAAAGGCCTGAAGCTGGCGTGCGAGCTGCGCACGGCGATAGCGAATGGGCATCATGACGCACTTCCGGTCTGGAACCCGAGCGGTGAAATCTTACAGGCCCTGAAACCAACAAAAAAGCTTGGCGTTATTTGGCCAGTGGTGAACAGAAAGGATATCACATGAAAAAGGCAGCATTGATCCTGGCCACTGTCGCAGCCATCGGCACGACCGCCATTACGGCGCCTGCTGAAGCGCGCGGATGGGGTAGAGGTTGGGGACCGGGTCCCGCAATCGGCTTTGGTATTGCCGCAGGTGCGCTGGCCGCGGGGGCCTATGGCGCGTACGGACCGTACGGCTATGGACCACGCTATTATGGCTACGGTCCCGACTACGGCTATTACCGACCGCGCTATTATCGGCCGGCCTACTATGGCGGCTACTATGGTCCAGGCCCCTATGCCTATGGTGGCCCGCGCTACTATCGCAGCTATGGCTATTGGTAGGCGCTGAACAATATCAAGGCCCGGAGCATTGCTTCGGGCCTTTTGCGTTGCACACAGTGACTCGCATTCAATAAAAAGCCCGCCAGAAATGGCGGGCTTTTTATTGGTCGCCGCTGCGCGCGCAGATCGCAGCTAGTGCCGCACGCGGCGCTCCTGACGTGGTGTCACGAACTCGTTCCAGTCGGTGGCACGTACCTTTTCGATCGTGGTCTCATAATAGTCTTCACGTTCGCGCTGAAACTTTGCCTGCTTCTCGCGAAATTCTGCCACCCGCCGTTCCATGTCGGCGCGTGCCGCTGAAATTCTTTCTTCGTTCATTCTCTTCTCTTCGTTTCGCTCCCCAAGGAGAGCATCGATGCCGAATGCGGCATCAATCCGATCTTTGCAAGGCGACCAGTGGATAAGTCGCAGCGCGCAACGCTCACGCAACTCAACCGGCCATCTCTGCCGAATCGCCGGCAAAACAAAACCTCGCGTCAGGGCTATGAGGCGAGGTTGGATTTCCCGACGGTGACGTAACGGCGAAGATGTCGAAAGGTTCCGCTAGTTCGTGGTCTCCAGAGCGAGGGCCTGTTCGAAATCCCGCATCCGTGCGTAGACCCAGTCTTCGTCCTGACAACTCAACAACAGCATTTCCCGTTCGGCCTTGCGGCAGAATTCCGGATCCGGGTCGATGCTCTTCCAAAGCTCGATACGTGCCTGCAAATCCATGTCAGTCTCCCTGTTTTCCAGCCGCGTATGCCCCGCCAACCCGGCGATTCCTGTGACGTCCCGATAAAACATTGGCGAATGATGTTCTCTATTTGTTCTAGTTCAGGTCAGCCGTTCTGTCTATCGGGATCTCGCTGCGGCAGATTGGAATGCACGGAAATTCTGCAGGGGAATGGTGCGATCCGGGGCTCCCGATTTTGATCGCGATGGAGAGTGTCATTGTCATCAGCTATAAGGCCGCTCGATCGGGGCCTTTTGCTTCGGCGTCTGTCAGGAGAGCTGCATGAGCAAGCAGGCAATGCGCGAAGAGGCCGAGCGTCTGATCCGCGAGACTATGGAGCGCAAGGCGCTGGTGGTGAAGCAGGGCGACACACGGATTATGACGACCTGCGGCAAGTGCGGCGAGGCGAACAAGGTCTCGGCGCCAAAGGGCGTCGCGCGGGTGTCTTTCACCTGCAAGGAGTGCGGTCACGAGCAGGTCACGCTCTGATCCTATGCTGAAACCGGAAATCGGCGCGAAAATTGCTTTGTGTTTCGTGGTGGTCCGGGGCAATAATTGCGGTAACGGCTCCGGGAGAGCCGGCTGCAAAAATTGAAGGGCGTGAACGATTACCCTTGGACCGGTGCGTATTTGCTGCGTTGGGGACGACCATGCGTTTTTGGGTTTTGGGGACTTTCGGAATTTCTCTGGTGGCGTTGGCCACACCATGTGCCGCTCAGTCCATTCGGACAGCTGAACCGCTCATCCTGGCGCCTTACGAAAGCGCGCTGGTCCAGGACGGGTCATGTGCCGCCGGCAAGATCTTGAAGGTCACCGGCGCCATTCGCGGCCTGCGCCGCAAGAAGCTGTGCATCCCGCTCAATGAGATCCAGGCCTCGCTGGGCTCGGTGGTTCAGTAGTCGCTCGCGGCAAGGCTTGCTTTGGCTGGACGGCTTTCCGAGATTGCATCAATCGCCTGTTAACGTTGGAGTGTGCACTCGCTTGGGCTGTACGGGCGACGTGTTACCCTGCCAGCATGATCAGTCTCGTCCCAGTCGCCGCCGTCCTGGCGTCCGAACGCGGCGTCCGGCCGGCGCCGGTGATCGATTCCAGTGATGCTTCCCAACGCGACTATTGGGCCTATCGGTTGAGTGTCTCGCCGACCGAATTGAACGCTGCGATCGAAAAGGTCGGCTCGTCGGTTGCCGCCGTGCGGCGACACCTCGGCAAATAGCCCGGACCGACAGGTCGTCTCCCTCAAACAGATCGCCTTTCAAGTCGAAGCCCGCACGGCGAAAGCCCCGCCGGGGGAGGACGGGGCTTTCTGAAAACAGAGCATCGGGGAAACTGCTCCGGCTTTACAACCGGTCGCGCCCGGAATCGTTCCGCAGCGTTGTTCGGATACGCGTCTGCATGGCTTCGTAGTAGACGTCGCGCTCGTGGATCATCTGGGCCTGGCGAGCCTTGAACGAAGCAACGCGCTTGAGGATCTCGGCCCGCTCAGATGGGCCCGAATAGAGTGGATCTCTCCGGGCAGGAGATGGCACGTTGGTTGGAACTGCAACAGGGACGTCCTGCGAACTGCGCTCCGAGGTTTCAATTGCCGCGTTCGCCGCATGTACAATCAAAGCAGGAGCCATCAAGCGATTTGCTTCCATGATGGCAGGCGAGGTGACGGTTTCCGTTGAACCAGGCGCTTGCGACGGTGCGTGGCTCGGCGGTTGCCAGATGTTCAGCCGCTGGACCGCGACCGGATGCGCCGCGGCCACCTCTTGTACGAATGCGAGCGTCTGCGCGACCAGCCGGTCACGCTCTTCTTTCCAGGATGCCATGACGCGTTTCCTCAATCCCGCATGCATTGTCTGCGAAGCGCGAGCTCGACGTCAATTGAATTGCATCTCTTCGGTGGATGATCTCGCTGCCGCGCTTGCGGCGCATGGATGTTACCGCTAGTTCGGAACAAACGGAGATTTCCATGGCCAAGATCGATCTGGACTCACTGAGTATCGAGGAACTTGCGGCACTGCGCGATCATGCATCCGACAAGCTGGCGGAGAAAGTTGCTGCACGTCAGGCTGAGCTCGAAGCCGAGCTCGATAAGCTCGCGCAGTACGGCAAGTCCGTGAAGAAGTCTCAGGCAACGCCTGTGGCAAAGCCGAAGAAGGACGATCTGTCGAAGAGTGAGCTCTCCACCGACGTTTCGCGGGCTGCATAAAGATTTCGCAGATCGGTATTTGACTATTTGAGGGCGGAGCGCATTTCAGCTTCGCCCCGATACTTCATTTAGATGCGGTGTTTTGACACCGCCCACATTTTATTTAATTGACGCACGCTGGCACATATTTTGCGCGCCTTGGGGAAGGAGTGCGGACGTATTTGATCGGAGCTTATTTATGCCAACCCTTGATATCAAATCTCTTTCGGTTCCCGAACTCCTCGCATTGCGGGAGGATATCGACAAGCAACTGCAAGCCCATCGTGCCGAATTGCAGGCGCAACTCGCACAGATCAGAAGCGTCGACGGCAAAACCAGCCGCGTCAAAGGCATCAAGGTTCCGGCGAAGTATCGCCATCCCAAAACGGGAGAGACCTGGACCGGGCGCGGCGGTGTTGCGGGCTGGCTCGCGAAGGAGATCGCCGCCGGCCGCAAGCGGGAAGACTTTTTGATCGACAAGCCCGCCAGGAACGGACGCGCCAAAGCGAAATAGATCCAGGAAACGTGGCGACGAAGCAAAACATGCGTTGATCCCGGCATGGCACCGGATCCCGGTCTGCGGCATTGTCGTCGGATCACTTCCTCTCGGACCTTCCAATGATTGCAACCGACCTTCGCACTGGCGTGGATCGTCTTGGCGAGATGATCGCCGAAGCCAGAACCATCGTGCCGTTCACCGGCGCGGGGATCTCGACCGAAACGGGCATTCCCGATTTCCGTTCGCCTGGTGGTTTGTGGAGCCGTAACCAGCCAATTCCGTTCGACGAGTTTGTCGCCAGTCAGGATGCGCGGGATGAAGCCTGGCGCCGGCGCTTTGCGATGGAAGAGACATTCGCCGCGGCCAAGCCTGGTCGGGGGCATCGTGCGCTCGCCTCGCTCTACAAGGCCGGCAAGATTCCCGCTGTGATCACCCAAAACATCGACAACCTGCATCAAGCGTCCGGCTTCAAGGCTGACGCTGTGATCGAGCTGCACGGCAATACGACCTATGCGCGCTGCATTGGTTGCGCGAGGCGCTATGAGCTCGATTGGGTGAAGAGCAGATTCGATTCCGAAAGACAGGCGCCAGACTGCACGGCATGCGGCGAGCCTGTGAAGACTGCGACGATCTCATTCGGTCAGGCGATGCCTGAACATGAGATGCGTCGCGCAGCCGAGCTATCGCAGCACTGCGATCTGTTCATTGCGATTGGATCGTCGCTCGTCGTGTGGCCCGCAGCGGGATTCCCGATGATGGCGAAACATGCCGGTGCACGCCTTGTCATCATCAACAATGAGGCGACCGAGCAGGACGATCACGCCGACCTTGTCATCCGCCATGATATCGGCGAAACGCTCGGACCATTCGTCGGAAATTGATGCGCATCTGATTCGTTTGAGCGCAAGCTGTTCATAGCTGTCACTGTGTTCGTTTTTTGTCTTTGCTGATCAGGCGACAGTGTTATCTTCGAATCGAAAGATTCGCACCGCGCCATCGTGAATTAGCTTCGATGGGGCATGTGAGATGGCGCTGACAGGGCTGACAGCGCAAATGATAGTGGGATCCGGGGCCATGGGGTCGGACGCATTTGAGTCCAAGCGGTTGGGGGGACTGATTCTCGGAGCGGGTGGTCCGCGACCAGGGAATGAGCTTTCAGGCAACGCAAGCCGCGACGCACTCGACCCCTTTGCGGGCGTCGGCGAAGGCAACGCAGTCGATCTCGTCGAGATCAGCGGTGTCATCAAGTGGTTCGATGCTTCCAAGGGTTATGGCTTCATCATTCCTGACAATGGCGCAGCCGACGTGCTCCTGCATGTGACCGTGCTTCGCCGCGACGGCTACCAGACGGCCTATGAAGGTGCCCGTGTGGTTGTGGAATGCACCCAGCGGTCCAAGGGTTATCAGGCTTTCCGCGTTGTCTCGATGGACGAGTCCACTGCAATCCATCCGGCGCAGATGCTGCCACCGCGCACCCATGTCAGCGTGACGCCCACCAGTGGCCTCGAGCGGGCGCAGGTGAAGTGGTTCAACCGGTTGCGTGGCTTCGGCTTCCTCAGCTGCGGTGAAGGCACGCCGGACATCTTCGTCCACATGGAAACCCTGCGCCGTTTCGGCATGACCGAGCTGCGTCCCGGTCAGTATGTGCTGGTGCGCTTCGGGCCCGGCTCCAAGGGCATGATGGCTGCCGAGATCCAGCCCGAAGGCGGTACGCCGGGTCTTTCGTCGCACTAAGCCGTCCACGGTTTTCCAAGTTTCTTGCGGGTTTCCTGCCAGCCTTGCCGTCGAGGGCTATCACGCGGCTGTGCATCACGACCGTCTGGCGCTGGCACGCGTCATCAGGCTAGGGTCGCGCCGCCCGGCGTCCTGACCGGGCTCTTTGCGTGGATTGCCCTTCATGAGTCTGTTTCGCTTCGCCGCCCGCTGCCGCCTCTCGATGCTGGCGGCGATCGCCGCTCTGGCCCTTGTCGGCCCTCACAAGCCAGCTGCAGCCGCCGAATTCCAGCCGCTCGAAATCGTCACCAAGTCAGGTGTGCGGATGTTCTCCGTCGAAATCGCCAAGACCGACGAGGAGCGGGCGACCGGTCTGATGTACCGCAAGGAGCTCGCGGACGGCCGCGGCATGTTGTTCGACTTCACGCCGGAGCAGCAGGTCTCCATGTGGATGAAGAACACCTTCGTTTCGCTCGACATGGTCTTCATTACCGGCGACGGCCGGGTGCTCCGGATCGCGGAGAATACCGAGCCGCAATCCCTCAAGATCATTTCATCGGGAGGCCCGGCACGGGCTGTTCTCGAAGTGGTCGCCGGCACCGCCAAAAAATATGGAATTGCGCCGGGTGACCAGGTGATCCATCCGCTGTTCAAGAAGCGGTAAGTCATTGAATGTAATGGGGGATGGTCGGGGCACTAGGATTCGAACCTAGGACCTGCGGTACCCAAAACCGCCGCGCTACCAGGCTGCGCTATACCCCGACGATGCGGTGTCGATACACGCTTAGGCGGGGGGCAGCAAGGCATCTGCCGGCGATTTCTCGCCTGTCCCGCAACATGTTCGACAACGGGTCTATTCTGCGGCTTTCGACGGCGGTGCCTGCTGTTCTGACGCTGCGGGAGCAGCCGGCTTAGGCAACGGCTTGTCCTGCTTCTTCGACCACGAGATGTAATAGGCCACGCAGGTCATGATGCCGATGCCGGCGGCGCTGACGAAGATTTGCGCCAGCAGCGAGCCCGACGACATCATCAGCTGGAAGTGGCCGACGAAGGACAGGAACACGCCGACGCAGAATACGGCGAGCGACTGCTGGCCACATTTGATGAGCGGCTGGAACACCGGCCACTCCAGACCTTTCCATTCCTTCGGCACGAAGCGGGTGACGAAGAAGGCGATGATCACGAAATGCAGCACGCGATAGGGCGCGAGGTTGGTCTTGTCGTTCGGATTGAACGCGTCGAACAACCAGTCCGGCATGATCATGTGGCCGGTGTCCGGGAAGCGACCGGCCATGGTCATGACAAGCGAGAACAAGAGATAGGCGATGCCGAAATACAGCAGCACCTTGGAGCGGATCACCGAGCGTGACTCGAGCGCGCCGCCGAGTGCGAACCAGGCGCCGAACACGAACAGCAGCTGCCAGGTGAACGGGTTGAAGTACCAGACGCCGTAGGGATAGGCGGGCAGATTCCAGCCGAACTGGCGGGCCGCGAAATACAGCGCCAGCGAGGCCAGCATCGTCAGGTCGGGCTTGCGCAGCATCATCCACAGCACCGGCGGGAACAGGCCCATCAGCACAATATAGAGCGGCAGCACGTCGAGGTTGAGCGGCTTGAACTTGAGCAGCAGACCTTGCGTCAGGGTCTGGATTGGATTGTCGACGAGTCCTGCGACATTGAACTCGTTGATGATGTCGGGGTCGTTATAGCGCTGAGCCACATAGCCGATGGCGGCGATGTAGATCACGAACAGGATGACGTGCGCGACATAGAGCTGCCAGACCCGCTTGGTGAGGCGCGTGGCGCCGACGATGAAGCCACGCTCCAGCATCATCTTGGCGTAGACGAAGGATGCCGTGTAGCCGGAGATGAAGACGAACAGATCGGCGGCGTCGGAGAAGCCATAGTTCCGGGTCGTGACCCAGTTCACCACATTGTCGGGGATGTGATCGAGGTAGATCGCCCAGTTAGCGATGCCGCGAAACAGGTCCAACCGCAGGTCGCGGCCTTTGGGGGGAAGGATGGCGTGAATGTCCATGGGTGCCGCTTCAGGAGCCGTTCATGATGCCGGATTGCGAGATCAGATAGACCGCTTCGTGCCCCGATTGTCACGACGCCGTGGAACGAATATACACAATAAGGAAGCCGCCAAACGACGGAATCACGGATCAAATTCGTGACAATTGGATATACCAGCCCCGCCGTTTTCACCAATTTGTCGCAGTGTCGCAGCTGACCAAGGCCGATCCCGAGACGCTAATCCCGAGACGAAGGCCCATCCTTAAAAGGCTATCGCATTCCATGACCGCACGTATCTTCAAAGCCCCCAAGAATGCCATGCAGGCAGGCCTCGCCAAGACCAAGGACTGGCAGCTCGATTATGAGCCGGAGCAGGCACGGGTGATCGAGCCCCTGATGGGCTGGACGTCGTCCGGTGACATGAAGCAGCAGCTGTCCATCCACTTTGACAGTAAGGAAGAGGCGGTCGCCTATTGCGAGCGCGAAGGCATCGCCTATCAGGTGATCGAGCCCAAGATGCGTGCGCCCCGGACCATCGCCTATGCCGACAATTTTGCGTTCCGCCGCTCGGAGCCATGGTCGCACTGACGATCGGTTTGCGGGCAAATTAGCCCCCTTAACGCTCTAAATCCCACCCTGACCAGCACCGAAAGTTAGGGTTGCGTCCCGCCACGACGGGGTGACACCATCATGGCAGGCCCGTTGCCGGGCCGCCGTGCAAACAAGAAACAGACCCTGCAGGAAACGGAAGCCGATGTCGCTTCGCTCCACGATCGATCCCACCTCGGCCGAATTCAAACGCAATGTCGATGTGATGAAGGCGCAGGTCGCCGAGCTCAAGGACAAGCTCGGTGCGGTCGCTGGCGGCGGCGGCAAAGTGTCCCGCGCCAAGCATACCGCGCGCGGCAAGATGCTGGCCCGCGAGCGTGTCGATCTGCTGATCGATCCCGGCACGGCCTTCCTCGAACTCTCGCCGCTGGCCGCCAACGGCCTCTATGGCGGCGATGTCCATTCCGCGAGCGTCGTAACTGGCGTCGGCCGGGTGTCGGGCAGGGAGTGCATGATCGTCGCCAATGATGCGACCATCAAGGGCGGCACCTACTATCCGATGACGGTGAAGAAGCATCTACGGGCGCAGGACATCGCGCGGCAGAACAATCTGCCTTGCATCTATATGGTGGACTCCGGCGGCGCGTTTCTGCCGCAGCAGGACGACATCTTTCCGGATGAGCGCCATTTCGGCCGCATCTTCTACAATCAGGCGCAGATGTCGGCGCAGGGCATTCCGCAGATCGCCGTGGTGATGGGCTCCTGCACCGCCGGCGGCGCCTATATGCCGGCGATGTCCGACGAGAGCATCATCGTGCGCAATCAGGGCACGATCTTCCTCGGCGGTCCGCCCCTGGTGAAAGCAGCAACCGGCGAGGTGGTCACCGCGGAAGAACTCGGCGGCGCCGACGTCCATTCGCGGCAGTCGGGCGTGACCGATCACTACGCACAGAACGATGGCCACGCCATCGGCATCGCGCGAAAAATCGTCGCGACGCTGAAACCACCACAGCGGGCCACACTGAACATGCAGGCGCCGCGTGATCCCCTGTATGCATCTGAAGAACTCTACGGTGTCATTCCAGCCGATGCGCGCAAGCCGTTCGACATGCACGACATCATCGCGCGTATCGTCGACGGCTCCGAATTCGACGAGTTCAAGAAGCTCTACGGGACGACGCTGATTTGCGGCTTTGCGCATATCTGGGGTTTCCCGGTCGGCATCATCGCCAACAACGGAATCCTGTTCAGCGAGAGCTCGCTGAAGGGCGCGCATTTCATCGAGCTCTGCTGCCAGCGTAACATCCCACTGGTGTTCCTGCAGAACATCACCGGCTTCATGGTCGGCAAGAAATACGAAGCTGGTGGCATTGCGCGCGATGGCGCCAAGCTGGTGACAGCGGTTGCGACGGCGAACGTGCCGAAATTCACCGTGGTGGTCGGCGGCTCCTATGGCGCCGGCAATTACGGTATGTGCGGCCGGGCCTACAGCCCGCGCTTCCTGTGGATGTGGCCCAATGCCCGCATCTCGGTGATGGGCGGCGAGCAAGCGGCGATGGTGCTGAGCCAGCTGCGCCGCGACAATATCGAAGCCAAGGGCGGCACCTGGTCGACCGAAGAGGAAGAAGCGTTTCGCAAGCCGACGCGCGACCAGTTCGAGACCCAGGGCAGCCCGTATTACGCAACGGCGCGCCTCTGGGATGACGGCGTGATTGATCCCGCAGATACGCGCCTGGTGCTCGGACTTGGTTTGTCAGCGTCGGCCAATGCGCCGATCGAGCCGACGCGCTTCGGCCTGTTCAGGATGTGATGATGGCCAAAGCCGAAATTTCAAAAGCTTTATATCGCCGCTTTCGCACGCTCCTGATCGCCAATCGTGGCGAGATAGCCTGCCGCGTCATCCGCACGGCGCGCGCCATGGGCCTGCGCACCGTCGCGGTCTATTCCGAGGCAGACGCCAATGCGCTGCATGTCGCGGAAGCCGACGAGGCCGTGTTGATCGGCCCGGCGCGTGCGCGCGACAGCTATCTCAATATCGAGCGCATTCTCGAAGCTGCAAAGAAGACCGGCGCCGAGGCGATCCATCCCGGCTACGGCTTTCTCTCCGAGAGCGCCGAGTTCGCGCAGGCTTGCGCCGATGCCGGCCTGATCTTCGTCGGACCCACTGCGGAAATGATCACCGCGATGGGCTCAAAGTCGGGCTCCAAGGCACTGATGGAGAAGGCTGGTGTGCCACTGGTGCCGGGCTTCCATGGTGAAGCGCAGGACGAGGCGACACTGGCCAAAGCCGCTGACAAAATCGGCTTCCCGGTTCTGGTGAAGGCCTCAGCGGGCGGCGGCGGGCGTGGCATGCGCGTGGTGCGCTCGGCGGCTGAACTGGCTCCGGCCATCGTCAGTGCCAAGCGCGAAGCGAAAGCAGCATTCGGCGACGATCGTATGCTGATCGAGAAGTATGTCGACAATCCCCGCCACATCGAAGTGCAGATCGTCGGCGACAGCCACGGCAATCTGGTCTCGCTGTTCGAGCGCGAATGCACGTTGCAGCGACGGCATCAGAAGGTGATCGAAGAGGCACCTTCGCCGACGTTGAACGGCGCGCAGCGTGAGGCGGTTTGCGCGGCGGCCCGCAAGGCGGCTGGTGCAGTGAATTATGTCGGCGCCGGCACCATCGAATTTGTCTCCGACGGCAAGGACGTTTTCTTCATCGAGATGAACACGCGCCTGCAGGTCGAGCATCCCGTCACCGAACTGATCACCGGCGTTGATCTGGTCGAGTGGCAGCTCCGCGTGGCGTTTGGCGAAAAGCTGCCGCTGACGCAAGGCGAGATCAAGCTCAACGGCCACGCCATCGAGGCGCGGGTTTACGCCGAGAATCCGCACAAGAATTTCATGCCGTCGGTTGGCAAGATTCGCACCTGGCGGACGCCCGCTGAGACGAACGGCTTGCGCATCGATGCTGGCTATCGCGAGGGCGATGCGGTGTCGCCGAATTACGATGCGATGCTCGCGAAGGTGATTGCCTGGGCACCAACGCGCGACGCGGCGATCAACCGGCTCAATCGCGGGCTGGAAGAAACCGATATTCGCGGTATCGTCACCAACACACCGTTCCTGTCGGCGCTTGTGACGCATCCGGATGTGCGTGCCAACACCATCGATACTGGTTTCATCGAGCGTGAATTAAAAGTGTTGACGCCGGACTCGGCGACGCCGGGCGATCTTGAACTCTGCGCGGCTGTGGCTGCCATCGTCGCGAGCGAAAGGCAGGCCACCCGAGCTGCCGAGAAGTCACCTTGGCAGACAGCGGGCTGGATGCCGGTCGGACGTCGCCAGCGGGTGTTCAAGTTCAAGCATGGTTCGGACGAGCAGCATGTAACGTTGAATTACGGCAGCGGTCCTGCAACGATTTCGATCGGCGCTCGCGAATTGGGGTTTGAGGCGGCTGCGGCCGATGACGGGCATTTCGATCTGACACTGGACGGAGCACGCTCGCACATCGTCTCGGTGATCGAGGGCCACGAACTCTATCTGCGCACGCGTCACGGCCGGTTCGACATGCACTGGGTCGATCCGTTCGGCGGCGACGATGAAGAGCAGGTCGGCGAGGACAAGATCGTTGCGCCATTGCCCGGCACCGTGGTGGCGTTGCTGGCCGAGGAGGGCGCAATCCTTGAGAAGGGTGCTGCCATCCTGACCTTGGAAGTCATGAAGATGGAGCAGACCCTGCGCGCGCCGTTCGCCGGCGTGCTCAAGCGCATCAAGTGCAAGGTTGGCGATATCGTTGGAGAAGGCGTCGAGCTCGCGGAAGTCGAGCCGAGCGCCTGATCTTCTGAAAGACGTGTGAGATTGAAACAAGCATGAGTGATCAGGTTCGTATCGTCGAGGTCGGCCCGCGCGACGGTTTGCAGAATGAAAAAACGCCGGTGTCGGTCGAGGACCGCATCGCCTTCGTGAAGGCGCTGGTCGGGGCCGGTTTGCACACGGTTGAGGTCGGCTCGTTCGTGTCGCCCAAGGCGATCCCGAAGATGATGGGCTCGGATCAGGTATTTCTCGGCGTGCGCGATTTGCCCGGCGAATTCCATGTGCTGGTGCCCAACGAAAAGGGCTATGAGGGCGCGAAGGCGGTCGGCGCGAAAGTCATCGCGGTGTTCGCTTCGGCCTCGGAAGGCTTTTCGCGTGCCAACATCAATTGCTCGGTCGCCGAATCCATCGAGCGCTTCAAGCCGGTGATCGAGCGCGCCAGGGCCGACGGCATCCGCGTGCGCGGTTACGTGTCCTGCGTTCTCGGTTGTCCCTATGATGGTGACGTCGCGCCGCAGGCGGTCGTCGATGTCTCAAAGACGCTGTTTGATCTCGGCTGCTACGAAGTCTCGCTCGGCGACACGATTGGTGTCGGGACGCCGTCGAAGGCGCGGCAGATGCTGCGCGCCGTTGCTGGCTCGGTTCCCATGCCGAAGCTCGCAATGCACTTCCACGACACTTATGGTCAGGCGCTGGCCAATCTCTACGCCGGGATGGAAGAAGGCTGTCGCGTTGTCGACAGCGCTGCCGGCGGTCTCGGCGGCTGCCCCTATGCGCCTGGTGCGACCGGCAACGTCGGCACCGAAGATGTGGTCTACATGCTGGAAGGCATGGGGATTGCCACGGGCGTCGATATGAACAAGCTGATCGCTGCGACCAACACCATCAGCGCTCTGATCGGCCGTCCGCCGGTCAGCCGTGTCGCTTCGGCACTCAACGCGAAGACGCGCTGAGTGCCGCCCGGCGGACGACAGGATACGTCAGGCCGGGACGTCCATTGCGAGCTTAAGGAGGTTCGCGGTGAGCGGCGTCTTGGCGACGTAATCCTTCCACGCCGTATCGCGCGCGATATCGCGCCACTTGCCGACGGTCGCAGCGTCGAGCGCGCTGACCTTGGCGCCGGCCTTCTCATAGACCCTGGACACTTCGACATCGTCCTGCTGCGCGCCCGCCTTGCCGAAGGCTTCCATCTCGGCGCCGACCGACACCAGAATATCCTGGTGCGCTTTCGGCAACTTGTCGAACACCGCCCTGGACATCATCAGCGGCTCCAGCATGAACCAGTAGGACGCGCCGGCGCCGGAGGTCAGATGCTTGGCGACTTCGCTCAGCTTGAATGAGATGAGGCTGGTCGACGAGGTGATGCCGGCATCGCAGGCGCCGCTCTTCATCGCCGCGTAAATTTCGTTGGACGGCATTGAGAGAACATTTGCGCCCGCAGTCTGCAGCATCATGTTCATCTCGCGCGAACCGCCGCGCACCGTGAGCCCCTTGGCGTCCTCAGGCACAACCAGCGGGCGTGAGCGGCTAGCCACACCGCCGGCCTGCCAGACCCAGGTAAGGAGCATGATGCCCTTGTCGGCGAGAATGTCGCTCAGTGCCTTGCCAATCGGCAGGTTCTTCCAGCGCAGGCCCTGATCGTAGGTCGAGACCAGACCCGGCATCAGGCCGATATTCGCCTCCGGCAATTCGTTGCCGGCATAGGGCAAGGGATAAAGGCTGAGATCGAGCGTCCCTTTGCGCATGGCGGAAAATTGCGCATCCGCCTTGATCAACGACGAATCCGGATAAACCTCGGCAACAAGGTCGCCGCCACTCTGCTTGGCAATGACGGCTGCGAAAGTGCGGACCAGACGGTCGCGGAAGTCGCCGTTGTCGATGGTGCCGCCGGGAAACTGGTGCGAGATCTTCAGTGTCGTCGCTGCCTGCGCCGTACCGATACCGCAACGGAGGATCGCAGGCACGGCGAGGGCCGATCCAAGGATGTGGCGGCGAGTCAGCATACGTAACTCCTGAAAGTGTTCGTCTGGTGCCGGGCGGGACAAAATGCGCCCGCGTCCTGTTGCTCCGTCACCGCGCGCCCCTTCGTTTATACATTCCGAACCGGCGGGCAAGTGATGTTGCGTCGCACGCAATGGCTATCGGATGCATCATCAAGACTTTTTTGATGCGACGTAACAAACCACGGCCTCCGTACGTCTGGTTCATAGCGACAGACGTCGCGCTTCAGAAATGGATCAGAGGAAAAACATCATGACCGTCTCCACCAGGTTTGCGCTCGGCGTGTCCGCCGCGCTCGTCTCGCTCAGCCTCGCGCTGGCACCTGCCGCGTTCGCTCAGGACAAGATGAGCAAGGATGACGGCATGAAGAAGGACACCATGTCGAAGGGCGATGGAATGAAGAAGGATGCCATGTCTCACGACGGCATGAAGAAGGACGATGGCATGAAAAAAGACGGCATGATGAAGAAGGACGATGGAACGATGAAGAAGTAACGCCTTCACTTGCGTCGTTGTGACGGGCCCGTCCGGGTGACGGGCTTGTCATGTTGCGCTGCTCGTTGTCGGACTTGAAAACTCGGCATAACCTCCGCGGATAAAAAATGCCCGGGGAGGTCATGATGAAGAAGGAACGACGCATCGTCGTTGCGGCGACTTGTGTACTTGCGGCAACGCTGTTTCCGAGCGCAACGACGTGGAGCGCCACCGACGAGATGGGCTTCGTGCGCATCAATCAGGGCGAGGAAGTCTGGAAGAACCCGTTCGGTGTTGGCGTCGAAGTCGCGACACTTTACGGAGATCCCTCAAAGCAGGGCATCTATGTGCTGCGGATCAAGTGGCCGCCCGGCATCATGAGCAAGCCGCACAAGCATCCGGAAGATCGTCACGTCGTGGTGCTGTCGGGCACCTGGTACACCGGCACGGGCGAAGCCTTCGTGCCCGAAAAGGCGATCCCGATGAAGACCGGCGGCTACATGGTGCATCCCGCTGGCGCTGTGCATTGGGACGGTACGCGGGAAGAGGGCGCGGTGATCCAGATCACCGGCTATGGCCCCAGCGGCAACAACTTTGTCAAACCCGACGAGCCGCAATTCGGCAAAACGAACTGATCTGGGATTGTAAGATCGCGCAGCGTGCCATCGGGCGATGGCACGCTGACCAAGTATTTACTTGTTAGGTCGTTACTTGCGCTTCTTGCGCGCCGCATAGCGGGCGTCGCGAGCGGCCTTCTGCTGGGCCTCCAGCGCGGCCTTGGCCAAGACGGCCTCTTCCTGTTCGCGAGCGTGCTGGGCAGCCGCAGCAACGGCTTCCTCCGCTTCCCGGGCCTTCTGGACGGCCTTCTCGGCGTCGCGGATGGCCTTGGCTTCCGCGCGTGCGACGGCAGCGGCTTCGCGTTCGGCGGCGCGCGCCTTCACGGCTGGATCGTCTGGACCCGGCTGTGCCTTGAATTTGTTCAGAATATTCTTCTTGGCTTCGATCGCAGCTTTCTGACGATCTGCGAAGCTGGGTTCCTTGAATCCGCTCATGAACGAGGCCTTGTCGCTTTCTTTCGTTTGGGGTGGGTCATTGTCGGGTTCGGCAGCCGGGCAAATGCTCGGGCGATGGCCGAAACTCTGCTGCGGTTTACAGCCGACAGCGCAGCAACGCATCAACTATCTGCGATTTACGGCGATCTTACGCATGATTTGCCGGAAATGAAGCCTGTGTGAGGCTGACGCAGGACCCGCGCTGAGGTGATCTGCGTATATCCGTAAATTCCGGGAATCAGGCATGTTTTAGTCATCCGCCGATTTGGAGCGCGCGGAGTAGGCCGCCTGTGCGGCGCGAGGACTGACATGGATGCCCTTAAGACAGCCGTCGACGCGGTGGTCGTTCTGACCGGCTGCGATCGCGACATGGTGACCCACTTCATTCGCGGGCAATATCTGTCGGGCGTCCGGGATCCCAAGCGGCTGACCTTCAAGGGGCTGCAATTCGCTGCAGAAGCAAGCGGTTAGCAATATTAATAGCCGAACGACCTTGTTGCGGCTTTGCTGCGGCCGTGTTGCGGCCTTGAACCTGCGGTGCCCTCCGGCTGACTGATCAGGAACTTTCCGCAGAAAGCGGAGTTCCTGTCGCCATCGGGAGTTCTCCATGCAAGCAGCCATCGATCGTGTCATCCGCTCTTTCACCTTCAGGCACCCGGTCTCGCTCTCAGAGCCGATGTCCGACGGTCCGTCGATCCAGGCCAGCGACGAGGCGACCGAATTCGCCACCCGGTTGCTTGAGAATTACAAAGGCCAGTTGGCCCGGCGCAGCCCCAAGCCCGACTGAGACGGATTCGCGCGTCTCCGGGACTTGCGTTGCGGTGCGATGACGGGGCATGACTGCGCCGCTCGCAGACCCAACCATCCAGGAGACATGATGCGAATATCCCAGCGTGCCGTCAGAGCCACGGCCGTCGCGCTCAGTGCGGCCATGATCGTGGCCGTGTCCGACGTCTCCCTTTCTTCCGCCATGGCGCAAGCGCCTCAAAAACAAGCGCCGCAGAAAATGGCACCAGCCGCAGGAAAAACCATGACCACAGCTTCAGGCCTCCAGATCGAAGACACCACCGTTGGCACCGGCGCGACGCCAGCCAAGGGACAGACCTGCGTGATGCACTACACGGGCTGGCTCTATGAGAACGGCGTCAAGGGCAAGAAATTCGACTCGTCGGTCGATCGCAACGAGCCGTTCGAATTCCCGATCGGCATGTCGCGTGTCATCAAGGGTTGGGATGAAGGCGTCGCCACCATGAAGGTCGGCGGCAAGCGCACGCTGATTATTCCGCCAGATCTCGGCTATGGCGCGCGTGGTGCCGGCGGCGTGATCCCGCCGAATGCGACGTTGGTCTTCGACGTCGAATTGCTTGACGTCAAATAAGCCCAATCAGATGAACCTATGCCTGCGCGATCCTGCGCAGCAACGTCCGTGACGCTTCCTCGCCGGCATAGATGTCGGCAAGGGGCGCTGCCTTCGCGATGAAGGGTGCCTTGTCCGGCTTGACGAATGTCACGCCCATCGCTTCGACCTGCAGCCGCGTCTGCGCCTCGAATGCGGTCCACAGCTTGTTCATGTGATGATAGGACAGGGCGGCGGCTTCGCGGATGATCTCCCGCTGTTTCGGCGTCATGCTGTTGAGCCGGCCAGCGCCAACCAGCAGTACATCCGGGATCATGGTGTGTTCGTCGAACGAGTAGTGCGTTGCGACTTCGGCATGTTTGCCGACGATCAGCGCCACCACGCTGTTCTCCGCGCCATCAACGAGTCCCGACTTCAGCGCGACATAGACATTGCTCCATGACAGCTCGATGCCTTCGGCGCCGAACAGCTGCATCAGCTTGACCATCGTCTCAGACGGCTGGATGCGGATCTTCATGCCCTTGAGATCGTCGGGATGCAGAATCGGTTTTCGGCCATAGAAGCTGCGCGCGCCGGCATCGTAGAAGGTCAGGCCGGTGAGGCCCTTCGATGTGGTCGAGCCCAGAACGTCGCTGCCGATCTCGTTGCTCGTCACTTTCAGCCAATGGGCGCGATCGCGGAATGTGAAGGGCAGGTTGAGAACCTTGTAAGCGGGATGGAAGCGTTCGAGCACGCTGGCGCTGACTTTCAGGAAATCCAGTTTGCCGGCCTGTACCTGCGACAGCAGGTCGACTTCCTGACCGAGCTGCCCGTCCGCAAACAGCGCGATGTCGAGTTCGCCCTGCGAACGCTCGCGCGCCAGATCTGCAAAGTGCTGCATGGCCGGGTGGACGGGATGGGTGGTCGGCAGGCTATGGGCGAGGCGCATCTTCAGCGGCTCGGCACGCAGCACAGCGGGGCAGGCGATTGCCAGTCCTGCAGTCAGCAAAAGGCGACGCCGTGAAAGCATGGTCTGACCCGTGGTTCTGGCTGGAAAGATGATGCACGCATCGGCGCGGTCTCTGCGCCGGACGACATGTTACGTCGGAACCGGAGAAGTTTAAAGTCTGCCGCCAGCTACTTTGGGGCGATTGGCCTGGAGCAGGGCGACATAGCGGTTCTTGGCATCGGGCGCGACGGCACCGCGGCTGGCCAGATGATGCACGCAATTCAGCGCCAGATCGAACGAGGCGTAGCAATGATGCGCGATCAGTGCGAGGTGCTTGAGCTGCTCGCTATCCATCGCCTCGGCCTGGATGAAATCCCGGACATAGACGACGTCGGCCTCGACGAGTTGATTGAAGGCAGCAGCAGGATTCGGCCCCATCATGGGCGCGATCATCTTCTTGTTGATGGCCACGAACATGTGCGGAATGAAGCCGAGGCTGCGCAGTTCGAGATCGATGTCGCCGAACACCGGCTGCTTCTCATAGAGCGGCACGAAGGAGACTTCGGTCTGAATGGCGACGGCCTTTGCCAGTTTGCTGCGACCGTTCCTGAACACCGACAGTTCGCCGCCCTGAATGTCGATCTTCAAGAGATCGATGTGCTCGATCTCGGCGATATCGTCGAGCCGCCGTGTATCGAGCGGGAGCCTGTCGACGACACGTCCGAGCTCGGTAAAATTCGGAAAGTGCGTGAGTGTTTTCGGCTCAGGCTGCAGCAGGCTGGCAAAGCCAATGCCACGGCAGATGTTCAGCGTATGGCTGCCGCCATCGCCGACGGCATAAGGAAGATAGGTCTCAAACGCGCCCTTGCATGCCTGCAGTTGCGCCAATGCCTGCGGATGCGGATCGAAACCGGTAACGCGGCAAAGTCCGCTTTGCAGCATCGGCTTATAGGGCGGGTCACCATCGATGGGGTTGGCGCCGATATCGACGACAGCGGTCGACCGCGCAGGCTGGAGTAGCGCGGACAAGCCATCATCGTTACGTCGACTCGCGCCGTGCATGCGTACCTTTCCTGCGAATGGTGCGACCATGCGTGCTTCAGCGAGTCCGATCTGTGTGTCAGAACGTCGCGCGACAATTCGGACGGTCAGGGCGCTTGCGCCGAAAAATGGGGGACGGAATGAAGCACCAACAGAGAGACGACGCCGCCCCATCCATCATTCACCGCTGTTCTGGATTGGCGTGGTTCTGTGCCTGGCAGCGATCGTCATCTATGTGATGTCCTACGATCTGTCGTGGCCGGTTGCTAAATAACGACGCTCACGCTTTCTTTGGCTTCTTCTTTGTCGAGGTGTTCAGCGCCAGCGCAGCGCGGATGAGCGCCTTCAGCGCCTTTTCATCGACCTTATCGCCTTCGTGAATATCGATGGCCCGCCGGGTGTTGCCGTCGAGGCTGGAGTTGAACAGGCCTGACGGGTCATCGAGCGATGCGCCCTTCGCAAAGGTCATCTTCACGACCGCCTTGTAGGTTTCGCCGGTGCAAATGATGCCCGCGTGTTCCCAGACCGGAACGCCGCGCCACTTCCATTCCTCGACCACGTCGGGGACAGCCTGCTTGATGATCCCTCGGACGCGAGCGAGCATCTCGCCGCGCCAGTCACCCAGCTCCGTGATCTTCGCGTCGATGAGCTGAGAGGGAGAACCTGCCTCGTCAATCCTCGTCGATTTGATGGACGTCTTTTTGGCCATGCGCTCCCCCTCCGACGCCCGGTGCCATACAGCCGTATTGGTGGTGCTTACCTACGTGTCGTGAAAGTAACCCCGCCTCTTTCGAGCGTCCAGCCTCCACTACAGGCGAACGAAAGTGGCTACGCACTGCGTATTCCGGATCGCGAACCAATTCCTGTGTCACGAAATTGCGTGTAACTTTGAGCCACCAGCGCTTTGCGTGATTCGTAGCATTTTTCTTATCCAGTTCAGTCGCATTCGAGAGCATTCCGCCCGTCACGGCGTGTTTGCTTTCATCAACTATGTCGCGACCATTTCTGCTGAATGGAAAGGCAGATTTTTAAGATGTGCTGCGTTAGTCGTGACAGTAGCAGTCGCCAACATGACTCGGAGGAGTCCGGATATGACGTATCGCCACGCTGTCGCTCTTGCAGCTGTCCTGTTGGGGGGCGTCGGCGCCGTCCATGCCCAGACCTTGCCGTCCTACATGGCGCCGATTTCGGGATTGACCGCGACAACGCCTGCCGAGACCGCCACCAAGGACATGCTCGCGCTCAACACCGGCATGTTCGAGCTCTACGGCGACGCAGCCAAAGTCTTCCGCGCCAATATCCTCGCCAAACATCCCGTGATCCTCGGCCTGTTTTCCGGCGCCGGCGGCAAATTCACGCTGTACCAGCCCGGCAAACCGCCGCTCGACGCGCCCTCGGTGCCGATAGTCTATCAGCTGCTCAAGTCGGTCGGCCACAGCACCATGGCACTGGCCGAAGTTGTCGGCCCCTATGTGAACAATCCCGACAACAAATCCTGGCTCGGTTCGATGAAAGCCTATCGCAGCCGCATGCAGTCGGCGCTGGATGGCCTCGATCTCACGCCCATGCAGGCCGACTGGCGCGACAACAACCGCACCATCCTGCAGAACAACCTGGCTTTCATGGACGAGTGCATCGCCAAGGGCGTTATCCCCTTCGATACGCTGGAGACATTTGGCAAGAAGCAGGCGCCGTTCCTTGCGAAGAACGTGACTTGGGCCGCGCAGACCCAGGTCAATCACTGGATGACCGTACTGGGCGACTGGAAGAAGATGCTGGGTCCCGATTGGGACAAGGCCTATGCCGCGAGCAACACGATTTATGTGGCACGGCAGAACAACGTGCTGTTCAGCGTGCTGGCGCAGTTCTTCCCGCCGGAGGCCATCAACGATCGCCTGCTGCTGATCGAGACCGTGTCGTTCACCACCACGCAAGCCGATATGCTGGAGTCGCTGACCCGCATCATCGCCGATCGCTCGGTGGGCTCGCTGTTCTTCGGCAACTATCATCTGATGGATTACGAATTGATGGGGGGCGACGCCCGCGCTGCCATCGTCGCCGAGAGCGCCAAGCGCGGCATGACGCCGTTCCTGCCGCCGGTGGTGCCGTTCGGCTCGAACCAGTGGCCGACACTGATCACCACTGGACCGGGGCCGGCCACCATCGCCGATCTCAAGTAATCGGCGCAGCGGCGGACGGCTGTCGATCAGGGGTGGAAGCATGCGGACTTCGCGTCGCGAGTTCATGAAATGGGTATCGGCGGGCGGTATTTCGCTCAGCCTGTCGCATCTAGCTGCGGCGGAGCCGGTGGCGTTCCCGGCACGCGAGACACTGCCGGGGCGGGGCAAGTTGAACCCCGCTATCGGCGGCGCCGGCCGTGTCGATGGCGTCGCCAAGGTCACCGGCTCGAAACTCTATGCGTCGGATTTCCGGGCGAATGATCTGCCGGGCTGGCCGGCCAAGACCTCGCATGCGATTTTGGTGCGCGCGCCCGATGCCACCCATGTCTATCTTGGCATGGACCTCGCGCGGCTGAGCGGAGCGCTGAAGCCTACGGTGATCGTCACCGCGGCGGATCTCGCCAGGATCAACATCCGCGTTCCCGCCTATTATGAAGGCGATCTGTTCTGTCCCGTCGGCAAGACGCCGCTCTATATGGGCCAGCCCGTTGCGCTGCTGATCTTTGAGCAGTTCGACACCTATGACCGCGCGCGGATCGCCTTGCGCGACGGCACCTTCGTGCAGTTTGGCGAGGAGACCGGCCCGATCGTAATGCCGAATTATGCGGCGTATCGTTTCACCCGCGTTGCCGGCGCCACGCCCGATGCGCCCGATGTCTACTCGCCGGTCCTTGCCGGCTGGGTCACGCCCGGCCGTACCCAGGCGTCCGCGCTGCCGGTATGGTCCTCGACCGCGCACAAGAACGAGGCCGGTTACGAGAAGGCTGCCGTGCACGGCGACAAAATCCGCGCCGAGATCGCCGCCAGCGAGTCTTCGGCTCTGGTACTGGACCGCACCTTCGATACGCAGTCTGTCGATCCGATGTTTATGGAGCCGGAATGCGGGCTGGGCTGGTACAACGCAAAAGACAAGGCGCTCGAACTGGTGCTGGGCGTGCAGTCGCCCTATGAAGCGGCGGAATCAATCGCGTTTCTGCTTGGCGAAACCAAGGCGCCGTTCAAGCCGAGTGCGATCAACGCGCAATTCGCCTATGTGGGGGGCGGTTTCGGCGGCCGCGACCATACGCCATTCATTTTCTATGTGACGCTGGCGGCGATATTCTTCCCGGACCGTCCGGTGCGGCTGGCGCACGATCGGTATCAGCAATTTCAGGCTGGCATCAAACGCCACGCCATCAAGATGCGCTCGCGCATGTCTGTCGATCGCGCCTCTGGCAAGATCACGGCCTTCGCCGCCGATCACGTGCTCGATGGCGGTGGTCTCGCCAATTTCTCGGCCAATGTCGCCACCTGCGCCGCAACGGCCGCGATTGGTATCTATGACGTGCCGAAGGTCGATGTGACGACTGTGGCAGAGCATACCCGCGGCGTGACCGCGGGCTCGATGCGCGGCTACGGCTCGCTGCAGACCATGACTGCGCTGGAAGTTCTGATCGACGAGGCGGCGCTTGCGCTCAAGCTAGATCCCATCGACTTCCGGCGACGCAATGCCCTGAAGCAGGATGGCCGCACCATGACCGGCAATCCCTATATCGTCTCGGTGCGGAGCTTAGAGGTTCTCGACAAGCTCGAGCAGCACCCGATCTGGCAGCAACGAGCTGCAGAGAAGGCGCGCGCGGCCAGTGGCATATTGGTCGGCACCGGCGTCGCCTGTGTGACCAAGGACTACGGCACCGGCGGCGATAGTTCGAACGGTCGCGTTGAACTCAGCCCCGACGGCAGGATCGCGATCTTCTGCGACCATGTCGAGATGGGCAACGGCATTGGCACGGCGCTGGCCAATCGCGTCGCATTGCATCTCGGCAGCATTGCTGACGAGGTGGCGGTGTCGCAGGTCGGCGTGTTCGATGCGATGGAGCTGGTGACCTCCGGCGATTGCTACACCATGGACCAGAAGACCCAGGACAAGGCCGAGAAGGATCCGCGCTGGGTGCCGTCGATCAGTTCGGCCACGTCAGCCTCCATCGGCGCCCATGTCGGTACCCATGCCGCGGCGGAAGCCGCGCGGGTGATCTTCCGCTTCGGTCTGTGGCCGGCGGCGCTGGCGCTATGGAATATCGGCCCGCGCGATCCACGCGCCAAGGACTTTGCCAAGGCGCAGTGGAAGGACGGACAGCTCACGATGGCGGGCCTGCCGTCGCTGCCGCTGGACAAACTTGCCGCCGCGGCCCATGCACGCAATCTGGTCACCGGCGCCGTGGCGCACGGGTTCTCGCGCTGGGCGTGGGCACGCGCACGTTTCCCCATTAATGGCGAGCAGTATCGCGCCGAGATCGACGGGCTCGCGCTGCGTCGTGGCGCCGGCAAATTCACGCGCATCAACCGCGCCAGCGTGTTGTTCCCGCCAACCGATAACAACCGGATGGGCACGGCCTATACAGCGGCATGCGGCGCAACGGTGCGTGTCGAGATCGAGAAAGCGACCGGCGTGCTGCGCATCGCCAAAGCCTATACCGCATTCGAATGCGGGCAGGCGCTGGTGCCGGAGGTTGTCCTCGGCCAGGCCCAAGGCGGCTTCGCCATGGGCGTCGGCTACGCGCTGCTGGAAACGCTGCCGCCGTTCGAGGGCGGCCCCGGCAACGGGCAATGGAATCTCGGTCAGTATCTGGTGGCGCGCGGATCCGACCTGTCGCTGCGCGATGTCGAGATCGAGCTGATGCCGCCGCTGACGCCGGACGAATTACCGAAGGGCATGGCCGAGGTGGTGATGATCCCCATCGTGCCGGCATTGCTCAACGCCATCCAGGACGCCATCGGACACCGCTTCGCGGCGTTGCCGGTGACACAGGCCATGCTCAAGGGAGCGCTCGCGTGACGACACTGGGCATCACCATTAACGGACAGGTCCATGCGCCCACCGAGGTGCGCGACGATCTCTCCATGAACGACTTCCTGCGTGAATATCTGGGCATGACCGGCACCAAGTTCGGCTGCGGCGCCGCGCAGTGCCTGAGCTGTGTCGTGATCGTCGACGAGCCCGACGGCACCTGCCACACCAATCCGACCTGTGTGACCTCGGCGGCAAGCTTCCACGGCAAGACCATTCGCACGGTCGAGGGCCACGCAAAGAACGGCGAGCTGTCGCCGTTGCAGAAGGCCTTCATCAGGCATTTCGCGTTCCAGTGCGGTTACTGTACCGCCGGTTTTCTCAATGAAGGGCAGGTGCTGCTCGAGCAGCTGGCCAAGACACCTGTGCCGCGCGCGGGCCTTGAAGAGAGGATCGCCGAGGCGCTCGACGGGCATCTGTGTCGCTGCACCGGCTACTTCAAATATCATGAGGCCGTGCTCGACGTGATCCTCAGCGACGCGAAGCGCTATCTCATGCAGGAGCCGCGCGGATGAGAGCCGAGACACGCGTCAAGACTCTGGTTGTCGTCGCGACGCTGGGGATGAGCATGCTCACGGCCTATGCGGCCGGGCAGGGCGCGTCAAAAGGGTTGGCTAGTCCGGAGAGTTTCAATGGCATCGCCGATACCAATGCGCGCTCCGCGGCGATCTTCACCGAACTCGGCAAGGTGCTGACGCATCCGCGCTGCGTGAACTGCCATCCCGCCGGCGACATGCCGCGGCAGGGCGATGCGCAGCGCCTGCATCAACCGCCGGTCGCTCGCGGAGCCGATGGTCACGGCACCGCGGCGATGCGCTGCAACTCCTGTCACAAGGATGCCAATTTCGAGCCGGGCCGCATCCCCGGTCATCACGAATGGCACCTCGCGCCGCGCGAGATGGCATGGGAAGGCAAGACTGTTGCCGAGATCTGCGTGCAGATCAAAGACCCCGCGCGTAATGGCGGCCGCAAGGTCGAGGATCTGATCGACCACATCAGCAAGGACACTCTGGTTGGCTGGGCCTGGGCGCCGGGTTACGGACGTGCGCCTGCGCCTGGCACGCAGGCCGAGGCGGGCGCTCTCGTGGAAGCGTGGGCGAAGACAGGCGCGGCGTGTCCGGGGTGATGCCACGACGCCATTTCATTGGACATGATGGCGATCCCAGCAGGATTCGAAGCTGCAATCCACGGAGTAGTAGCCCGCTATATGACCAGCGAAATCGTGGAGATGCGGTGACCGTGTACTATCGACGTACTGCGCGGCGAGCAGTTGGTCGATGTCTTTCGAAGATCGGCGCGAGTTCTAATAAGCGCACAACCCGACATAACGTCGTCCCCCCGGAGAAACAACATGACCTTCGCTGCTCTTGCGGCGGCGTTGCCTTAGCGTAGCACCGCTTCAACGTTGGATGCGCAATCCTCTTCGATACTACAATGTGTCCAGTTACCGCTCGTCCTTGTTCTCGCGCGATTTAGATCGTTCAGAAAGGAAAACAAGGAACTGAAGGACACACCGTAAGTTTGAAGACCGCTTTTGAAAGTTGGTCATTTCATTCATACGGAGTAACGCTATGTCGAAAAGCGCATTGCTTGCTTGTGCGATTATCTGCTTTGCATCACAGGCTGAAGCCCGCAAGGGAAGTCATCACCGAGCGCACGCGTGGTGTGGGACATATCTCAGCAAATACCTTCACCAATCCGATCGACGTCTTGCTCGTGCTCGCGAATGGGCGCGCGTTGGTTCGAGCGCCGGAGGCCCGGGCATTGGAGTAGTTGTGGTCTGGCCACATCATGTCGGGATCATAACGGGGCAAGCTTCCAACGGCGAATGGATAGTACACAGTGGCAATGATGGCGGCGCGATAAGAACTCGTCCTCGATCAGTTTCGCGCGCTATCGCTTTCCGTCGCGTTTAACGACATCGTCAGCGTCGCCACGCGTTCTTGGCTAATCCCGGTAAGTGGGTCTCGCTTCAGCATTCCCGGCGAAGCGCTGCACTAGGACGCCATTTACTAACGTGCAGCCGACGGTGATGGTTGTGATCGACGCAGGACTACACAAGCGACTTGGTGAATGCTTGAGAGGTATCGGACATTTGCCGTCGTCTCAAACGCGAGGTGCGCCAAGATCATCCCGATGTCTTCGCGGTGCTTGCAGAAGAAAGCATCGAGCAACTTGTACTGTCGCACCGTGTTGCCGACGGCCGCAGGTTCGTCGCGATGCCACGTGCGATCCAAACTCATTGCTTACGCAGCATGCCTGAGGCGGTCTCGACTATCGTCGTTTCGAGAGAATGGTTCTGGAATATCGTGTTGCGTCCGTCTTGCGCGCACTCGTCGGGACCAAACGGGACAGCTGTAATTTGACTTAGAGAAAACGAGTCACCGCAGATCAAGCCAGACGCGGACGCCGATCAGAGGCCTTGAAAGCATCCCGCGAATCCCGCCATTTTGCCCGGTCTGTCCAAGCCATACCGACGATGGTATGACGACGCGCCGGTCCCATAGCTCAACTGGATAGAGTAACGGATTTCTACTCCGTGGGTTGCAGGTTCGAATCCTGCTGGGATCGCCAGTATTTTCTCACAAAATCAAATATTTGGCGCCGTATCGCATTCGCTTTGCATGCTGTCCGTGCTGCTGCGTGCCAGCGCCCCCAGTCTGGCCTTTCTCTTGCTGATTGAGCGGTGAACCCGCGATTTCAGCCAGAAAGTGTGCCGACTTGATCCGCTTTTCGTCCCAAAACCGAACGTCCGTCTGTGCCTTTGACGTCGCTCCGATTCCTGTCCCGTTCAGGGATCGTCTCGCAGATTCGGCGTCGGCAGACTGGCGGCCCTTAAGGCTCCGACGGCGGGGGCCGCGATGGTGGTTTGCCGTCCTTGCCATTGTCACTGGAGATGCCGCGCTGGCCGGTCTCGCCTGGCTCGCCGTCGACGTCATCCTCAAATAGCTGCTCCGGGAAGCCGTATTGCCTGGTCACGAAACGGCCGGCCATATAGGAGATCTGGCACGCGATCAGACATCCCGTCGTGACCGCAACGCCGCCCAGCGCCGAAAATCCCTGGCTCCACGTGATGGTGGCGGACAGGACAGCGACCAGCACGGTCGTCACGACAATGACCCAGACGGGGCCGACGAGTCCGACGGCAAGGCCCGCCAGTGAACTTGTCGCCAAAAGAAGTTCGATCATGATGCGATGCGCCCAGAAGGGCCGAGCGGTCGGGTGATCGCCGTGATCATCCGTGCCGCAAGGCGCACCCATCTGACCGCAGCAGGAGGACTTGGGTACCCGTGATCTCCGGTCGTCCCCAGCAGGCTGTTTTTAGTCTTAACGTGTCGCGTTTGATTAAAACGCGCGGGGCGATGACGAGTGGGACGGGGCCGGTTGCACGCCCGCAGATGGCCGAAAATCTGTCATCAAAATCGTCAGCGCGTGCTCGAACCGATTCCCACACAGGCGCGACCAATCGGCGGTGAGGTGGCTTTGCTTTCGGCGGGGCCCGCCGCCATGATGCCCGCGGCTTGCGCGTGGGGCTGCGATTTGAGTTACCCGGGTTCGTCACATGATGTTGCCAGCAATTGTCGTGTCTCGCGTTGCGCCGGTCGAGAGACTCGCGAACAAGCTGGCCATGAGTCCGTCACCGTTCTTACGCACATTTGAATCCGCGCGGCATTCGTCCGTGCAGGGGAGTTGTCCATGATTGGTCTGGTTCGCGCCGTCACTGTCTGCGCCACGCTGGCGTTCGGCCTCGTCTCGGCTCACGCGGCCGACAAGGCTTTCCGACGGGATGAGCTGGCGGATTCAGCGATCAAGCTCGAGGCGCAGATCAAGAGCGAGGCGGGGCCTGTCGCCAAGAGCGCGGCAACGCTGCGCACCGACGCGGACGCGGCCTTCAAACGCTCCGATTTCCGCGCCGGTCTGCAGACGCTGGGCCAGATCGTGGCGATTGCGCCCGATGACAGCGCCAACTGGCTGCGGCTTGCCAAGACGATCTTCCAGATCCGCCCGGCAACCTCCTCGGAAACGACGTTCCTGCGCGAGCGCGCCGCGACAGCCGCCTATATCGCCTATCAGCGCGCTGGCAATGCCGGCGAGGAGGCCGAGGCGCTGGCCGTGCTTGGCCGGGCCATGGAAGAACGCAAGCTGTGGCGCCCGGCGCTGGACGCGCTGCGCCTGTCGCTCGAGATGCGCGAGGTCGCCGACGTGCGCGGTCAATACGAGAAGCTCCGCGACGATCACGGCTTCCGTTTGCTCGATTACACAGTGGACTCGGATTCCGCCTCGCCGCGAGCCTGTTTCCAGTTTTCCGAAGAACTCGCCAAGCGAGTGGATTTCGCGCCGTTCCTGGCGCTGGCCGGCAGCGACAAGCCGGCACTGACCTCCGAGGACAAGCAGCTCTGCGTCGAAGGCCTCAAGCATGGCGAGCGCTACAATATCAACCTGCGCGCCGGCCTGCCGTCGACGGTGAAGGAGAGTCTGCCGAAATCGGCCGAGTTCAACATCTATGTGCGCGACCGCAAGCCGTTCGTGCGCTTCACCGGCCGCGCCTATGTGCTGCCGCGCACAGGCCAGCAGGGCATCCCCGTGGTCTCGGTCAATACCCAGGCGGTCACCGTCAATGTGTTCCGGATCGGCGACCGCAACCTGATCAATACCGTCATCGGCAGCGACTTCCAGACGGCGCTGAGCAAATACCAGCTCGAAAGCCTCGGCGACGAGCGCGGCATGAAGGTCTGGACCGGCGAGCTGGCCACGGCGTCGACGCTGAATGCCGACGTCACCACTGCATTCCCTGTCGATCAGGCCATCGGCGAGCTGCAGCCAGGCGTCTATGTGATGACCGCCGCGGCCAAGGGGCCGGGGTCCGGCAGCGGTGACGACGATGGCTCGCTGGCGACCCAGTGGTTCATTGTCTCGGACCTCGGCCTGACCGCCTTCTCGGGCAATGACGGCATCCACGTCTTCGTCAATTCGCTCGCTTCGACCGATCCGCTGGCCAAGGCCAACGTCCGCCTCGTGGCGCGCAACAACGAGATTCTCGCGACCAGGAAGACCGACGACTCCGGCCATGTGCTGTTCGAGGCGGGGCTCGCCAAGGGCGAGGGCGGTCTGTCGCCTGCATTGCTGACGGTCACCAGTGACAAGAACGACTATGCATTCCTCAGTCTGAAATCGAATGCCTTCGACCTTTCGGATCGTGGCGTCTCGGGCCGTGCGGTTCCTGCCGGTGCCGATGCCTTCGTCTATGCCGAGCGCGGCGTCTATCGTTCCGGCGAGACGGTCTATCTCACCGCGCTGTTGCGTGACGGACAGGGCAATGCCGTCACCTCGGGCCCAATGACCCTCGTCGTCGAGCGTCCGGATGGCGTCGAGTTCCGCCGCGCTGTCCTGCAGGACCAGGGCGCAGGCGGTCGCAGCCTGACGCTGCCGCTGAACTCTGCGGTCCCAACCGGCACCTGGCGTGTCCGCGCCTTTACTGATCCGAAGGCGCCGTCGATCGGCGAGACCACCTTCATGGTCGAGGATTACGTCCCGGATCGGATTGAATTCGACATATCTTCCAAAGACAAGCTGATTAAAGCTAATGCTCCTGTAGAACTTAAGGTGGATGGTCGCTTCCTCTATGGCGCGCCCGCGTCGGGCCTGCAGCTCGAAGGCGATCTGCTTGTCAGCCCTGCCGCGAACCGCCCAGGATTCGCCGGCTACCAGTTCGGCGTGGCCGACGAGGAAAGCGCCAGCAACGAACGCACGCCGATCGAGGGGCTGCCCGAAGCTGACGCTAATGGCGTCGCCACGTTCCCGGTCAGCCTTGCCAAGCCGCCGTCCTCGACCCGGCCGCAGGAAGCGCAGATCTTCATCCGTATGACCGAAGCCGGCGGTCGCGCCGTCGAGCGCAAGTTCGTGCTGCCGGTTGCGCCTACTGCGCCGATGATCGGCGTCAAGCCACTGTTCAAGGACAAGAACGTTGCCGAGGGCGATAACGCCGCCTTCGACGTGGTGGTCGTGTCGCCGGAGGGAACCTCGCTGGCGCGCAGCGGGCTTCGTTACGAATTGCTCAAGATGGAATCCCGCTACCAGTGGTACCGGCAGAATTCGTCCTGGGATTACGAGCCGGTCAAGTCGACCAAACGCGTGGCCGATGGCGATCTCACCATCGCCGCCAATGCGCCCGCGCGCATCTCGCTGCAGCCGCAGCCCGGCCGTTATCGTCTCGACGTGAAATCGAATGAAGCCGATGGTCCGATCACCTCGGTGCAGTTCGATGTCGGCTGGTATTCCGACGGCAGTGCCGACACGCCGGACCTGCTGGAGACCTCCATCGACAAGCCGGAATATCTGTCGGGCGACACCATGACCGTGTCGGTCAATGCCCGCACCGCCGGCCGCTTGACCATCAATGTGCTCGGCGACCGCCTGCTGACGACTCAGAACACCGCCGTCAAGGAAGGGCAGTCGCAGATCAAGATCCCGGTCGGCAAGGACTGGGGCACGGGCGCATATATCGTGGCGACGCTGCGCCGGCCTCTCGATGCCGCCGCCAAGCGGATGCCGGGCCGTGCCATCGGTTTGAAGTGGTTCGGCATCGACAAGAAGGCGCGCACGCTCGACGTGGCACTGTCGCCGCCGGCGCTGATCCGGCCCAGCACGACGCTGAAGCTGCCGGTGAAACTCGGCGGGCTCAATCCCGGTGAGGACGCCAAGATCGTCGTTGCCGCGGTCGATGTCGGTATTCTCAACCTGACCAATTACAAGCCACCGGCGCCCGATGACTATTATCTCGGCCAGCGCCGCATGACGTCGGAAATTCGCGACATCTATGGGCAGTTGATCGACGGCATGCAGGGCACCCGCGGTCAGCTACGCACTGGCGGCGATAGCGCCGGCGCGCAGATCGAGGGCTCGCCGCCCACGCAGAAGCCGATGGCGCTGTATTCCGGCATCGTCACCGTGGCCGCCGACGGCACGGCGCAGATCGAATTCGAGATCCCCGAATTCGCCGGCACCGCCCGCGTGATGGCCGTGGCCTGGACCGCGACCAAGCTCGGCCGCGCCACGGTGGACGTCACGGTGCGCGATCCCGTGGTGCTGACGGCGACGCTGCCGCGGTTCCTGTTGTCCGGCGACAAGGGCACCATGAGCTTCGACCTCGACAATGTCGAAGGCATGGCCGGTGACTACACCATCGCAGTGAAGACTTCGGGGCCCGTCAAGGTGACCGGAAATCCGGCTACGACGATCAAGCTCGCCGCCAAGCAACGGACCTCGATGGCGCTGGCCATCGATGCATCCGGTGCCGGCACGGCGCAGTTCGATGTCGATATCAAGGGACCGAATGGCCTGACGCTGGCGCGGCACTATGTGCTCGACGTCAAGGCCGCCACCCAGGTTCTGGCGCGGCGCTCGATCCGCACGCTGGCGAAGGGCGAGAGCCTGACGCTGACATCGGACATGTTCTCCGATCTCGTGGCGGGCACCGGCGGCGTCTCGCTGTCGGTCAGCCTGTCGACCGCACTGGATGCCGCAACGATCCTGAAGGCACTGGATCGCTATCCCTATGGCTGCTCCGAGCAGATCACCAGCCGCGCGATGCCGCTCCTCTATGTGAACGATCTCGCGGCCGGCGCGCATCTGGCGATGGATACCGGTGTCGATCAGCGCATCAAGGACTCCATCGACAGACTACTGGCGCGTCAGGGCTCGAACGGTTCGTTCGGCCTGTGGTCGGCGGGCGGCGACGACGCCTGGCTGGACGCTTATGTCACGGACTTCCTGACCCGCGCGCGCGAGAAGGGGTTCGTGGTGCCGGACGTGCTGTTCCGTGCAGCGCTGGACCGCGTACGCAATTCGGTCGTCAATGCTGACGAGCCGGAAAAAGACGGCGGCCGCGATCTCGCTTACGGCCTCTATGTGCTGGCCAAGAACGGTACCGCGCCGATCGGCGATCTGCGCTATCTCGCCGATACCAAGCTGAAGAACCTGGCAACGCCGATTGCCAAGTCGCAGCTGGCGGCGGCACTGGTGCTGGTCGGTGACCGGGCCCGTGCCGAGCGTGTCTATGCGGCAGCAGTTGAGAGCCTCGCGCCAAAGCCGATCATCGAGTTCGGCCGCGTCGATTACGGCTCGGCGTTGCGCGATGCTGCGGCACTGGTCTCGCTTGCCAGTGAAGGCAATGCGCCGCGGGCAACGCTGACGCAGGCCGTCCAGCGCGTCGAGGCCGCGCGCGGCCTGACGCCGTTCACCTCCACGCAGGAGAATGCGTGGCTGGTGCTGGCGTCGCGTGCGCTGGCCAGGGAAGCGAATACGCTGGCGCTGGACGTCAACGGTTCGCCGGTGAAGACCGCGCTCTATCGGAGCTACAAGGCAGCGGAGATGTCCGGGCAGCCGATCAAGATCACCAACACTGGCGATACGCCGGTGCAGGCGGTCGTCTCGGTGTCCGGTTCGCCGATCACGCCGGAGCCGGCGGCATCCAACGGCTTCAAGATCGAGCGCAATTACTTCACGCTCGACGGCAAGCCCGCAGACGTCACCAAGGCTAAGCAGAACGATCGCTTTGCCGTGGTGCTGAAGATCACCGAGGCCAAGCCGGAATACGGGCACATCATGGTGGCCGACTATCTCCCGGCTGGTTTCGAGATCGACAATCCGCATTTGGTGTCGTCGGGTGACAGCGGCACGCTGGACTGGATCGAGGATGGCGAAGAACCCGAGAACACCGAATTCCGCGATGACCGCTTCACGGCGGCGATCGACCGGAAGAGCGACGACAAGGCGGTGTTCACGGTCGCCTATATTGTTCGCGCGGTGTCGCCCGGGAAATACGTGCTGCCGCAGGCCTATGTGGAGGACATGTATAATCCGTCGCGCTACGGACGGACGGGTACGGGCTCGATCGAGGTCGCGAAAGCGAAATGAGCGAGGTGGCCTCCACACCACACACTCCGTCATCCCCGGGCTTGCCCCGGGGATCCATCTTGAACGCCGCGGGTGATGCAAAGGTGGATGGCCGGGTCCAACCCAGCCATGACGTAGGGAGAGGGCGGAGCGTGAATGGGAGGGGGTGGTCCTGCTTGCGGAAGGTCGCCGTTACTGTGTCCGCTTTTGTGGTCCTGAGTGGTGCAACCATCGCCGCATGGATGGCCTCCCTTGGTCCGCTTCCGCTCGAACAGGCCCGCAAGATCTCAACCACCGTCATCGACCGCAACGGCAAACTCCTGCGCGCCTATGCCATGACCGATGGACGCTGGCGGTTGCCGGTCGACGCGAAGACATCCGTCGACTCGGGCTATCTCAACATACTGCTGGGCTATGAAGACAAGCGCTTCTACAGCCATCATGGCGTCGATCCGCTGGCGCTCGCCCGCGCCGCGCTTCAACTCGTGACGCGGGGCGAGATCGTGTCGGGCGGCTCGACCATCACCATGCAACTCGCACGGCTGATCGAACCGCGGCAGCAACGCTCGATATCGGCGAAGATCAGACAAGCCGTCCGAGCGCTGCAGATCGAGCGGCAGATGAGCAAGGATCAGATCCTCGATCTCTATCTGGCGCTGGCGCCGTTCGGCGGCAATCTCGAAGGTCTTCGCGCCGCGTCGATCGCCTATTTCGGCAAGGAGCCCAAACGGCTGTCGCTGGCGGAATCTGCATTGCTCGTAGCGCTGCCGCAATCGCCGGAACACCGCCGGCTTGATCGCCATCCCGGCAATGCCCGCGTGGCGCGCGACCGCGTGCTCGAACGTATGGTCGGCGAGGGCAGGGTGTCGGCTGCCGATGCCATGCAGGCGAAATCCGTCAGCGTGCCAAAGCTGCGCAAGCCGATGCCGATCCTGGCGCCGCATTCGGCGGATCAGGCGACATCACTGCACAAGGATCGCTCGATTATCAGGCTCGCGCTCGATGCGGGTATCCAGCGTGCGCTTGAAGGCCTCGCGCGTGATCGCGCGGCGACGCTGGGCAACAATATCTCCATCGGCCTCATCGCTGTCGATAACGAGAGCGGCGACGTGCTCGCCCATGTCGGATCGCCCGATTATTTCGACGATCGCCGCGCCGGGCAGGTCGACATGACCCGCGCGGTGCGCTCGCCCGGTTCGACGCTGAAGCCGTTTATCTACGGCCTCGCCTTTGAAGATGGCTTCGTGCATCCGGAAAGCCTGATCGAGGATCGGCCGGTGCGCTTCGGCAGTTACGCGCCCGAAAATTTCGACATGAGCTTTCAGGGCACCGTGCCGGTGCGCAAGGCGCTGCAGCTCTCACTGAATGTGCCGGCTATTGCGCTGTTGGATCGTGTTGGCGCGTCGCGGTTGTCGTCACGGCTCAAACAGGCGGGCGGCAATCTGGTGCTGCCGCCGGGTGAGGCACCCGGTCTCGCCATGGGTCTCGGCGGCGTCGGCATTACGCTGCAGGACCTCGTCCAGCTCTATACGGGCGTGGCGCGGCTCGGCAGTTCGAAGCCGCTGCGGGAGATCATGCAGGCCAATGGCGGCGACGATCGCGAGTCGTTGCGGCTGATGGACCCGGTCGCAGCCTGGCAGGTTGGCAATGTCCTGATCGGCACGCCGCCGCCGGAGAATGCCGCGCATAACCGGATCGCCTTCAAGACCGGCACCAGCTACGGCTATCGCGACGCTTGGTCGGTCGGTTTCGACGGACGGATGACCATCGGCGTCTGGGTCGGCCGGCCCGATGGCGCGCCGGTGCCCGGCCTGGTCGGTCGCACGGCCGCGGCTCCGATCCTGTTCGATGCCTTTGCCCGGACCGGCAAGCTGCCGGCTCCGTTGCCGAAGGCGCCCAAGGGCGTGCTGATGGCCAGTAATGCAAAATTGCCGCTGCCGCTGCGTCGGTTCCGCCCGGTCGGCGAGTTGATCCGGACAGGCAGCGATCAGGCCCTGCACATCCAGTTCCCGCTGAACGGTTCCCGGATCGATGCCAGTGGCGGCGAGGGGCAGCTTTCGGCAGTGCCGGTCAAGGTGGCCGGCGGGGTGCTGCCCATGACCGTTCTGGTCAACGGCATGGCCGCCGGGGAACTCGACAGCCGGCGCCAGCGGCTGGTCGATCCGCCTGGTCCGGGTTTCGTCCGGCTGACGGTCATGGACGCCATGGGCACCGCAGACACAGTTGTGGTCAGAATCCAATAAGCGCGGGCTAACTGGTTGTCCGGTCGGCGGTTTCAGCGTATGCGACAGGCATGGCCGAGACCTATCCAAGACCCCGATTTGGCGCCCCGCGCGAGCCGAAAACCCGTGTCGATCCAGGCAGCAGGCTGGTGCGCGTGCTTGATTTCGTCAGCTCCGGCCATGCCCGCGCAGTCGCGTTCCTGACCATTTGCGGGTTCCTGTTCTTCCTGCCCGGCTTCTTCACTATCCCGCCGATCGACCGGGACGAAGCGCGCTTCGCGCAGGCGACCAAGCAGATGGTCGAGACCGGCGATTTCGTCGACATCCGGTTCCAGGACGAGGTCCGCTACAAGAAGCCGGTCGGCATCTACTGGATGCAGGCGGCCGTGGTCGAGACCGCCGACGCGCTGGGCTTGCAGAACGCCGAAGTCCGCATCTGGCTCTACCGGGTGCCATCGCTGATCGGTGCCATTGGTGCAGTGTTGCTGACCTACTGGACCGGGCTGGCCTTCCTGGCGCGGCGCGGCGCCGTGTTGGCTGCGCTGATCATGTGCAGTTCGGTCTTGCTCAACGTCGAGGCACGGCTCGCCAAGACCGACGCCATGCTGCTGCTGACCGTCATTGCCGTGATGGGCGCGATGGCGCGAATTTACCTGGCGTGGCAGCGCGGCGAGGAGGCCGACAAGGCCCGCTGGCAGGAGCCGGCGGTGTTCTGGACGGCGATGGCGATCAGCATTCTCGTCAAGGGACCGCTGATCCTGATGTTCGTCGGGCTAACGATCATTGCACTGGCAATCATGGATCGCTCGGTCGCGTGGCTGTGGCGATTACGGCCGCTGGTTGGCGTCGTCTGGATGCTGTTGCTGGTGCTGCCGTGGTTTGTCGCAATCTTCCTGAAGTCGGGGCAAGCGTTCTTCTCCAATTCGCTCGGCGGCGACATGTTGAGCAAACTGGCTGCACAGGAATCCCACGGCGCGCCTCCGGGCATGTATTTCCTGCTGTTCTGGATCACCTTCTGGCCCGGAGCACCGCTGGCCGGTATGGCCACGCCGGCGATCTGGCGCGCGCGACGCGAACCCGGCGCACAATATTTGCTGGCCTGGCTGATCCCATCCTGGATCGTGTTCGAAGTCGTGATGACCAAGCTGCCGCATTACGTGCTGCCGCTCTATCCGGCGATCGCCATCCTCGTCATCGGTGCGCTTGAGCGCCAGGTGCTGGCACGCAATTGGCTGGCGCGCGGTGCGGCCTGGTGGTTCGCGATCCCGGCGCTGACCGCTGTGGTCGCCGAGATCGGTGCCGTCGCGATCGTCCGCCATCCGGTGTTTCTGGCCTGGCCATTTGCCGCCGCAGCACTGGTCTTCGGCCTGTTTGCCTGGTGGCTGTATGATAACGCCCGCGCAGAACGCTCGTTGCTGAATGCGGTTGTGGCCTCGCTGTTCATGAGCGCCGCCTTTTACGGCGTGCTGCTGCCGTCGCTCCGACCGCTGTTTCCAAGCGTGCAGATCGCACGTGCACTGCGTAACGTGGTCTGCGTCGGTCCCAAGGCTGCGGCAGCGGGATATCACGAGCCGAGCCTGGTGTTCATGACCGGCACATCCACACAACTCACTGATGGCGCCGGCGCGGCGGATTTCCTCGGGCAGGGCAGCTGTCGCTTCGCGCTTGTCGAACTGCGTTCGGAGCGCCAGTTCGCGATGCGCGCCGAGGCCATCGGCCTGCGCTACAACATGGCAACCCGCATCGACGGCTATAACTTCTCGCAGGGCAAAGCGATTTCGGTGGCGATCTATCGCTCCGAAGGGACCGAGTAATGATAGCCCCGGACAAATCGCAGCCACAGACCTATCTGTCGCAACTCGTTGCGCTGGTCTGGCAGTCGTTCGCACAGCTTGTTCGCGCACCGTCGCATTCGCGGCGTGCCGAAGCTGCGCGTTATTGGGCGCGCCGTTCGCTGGTGCTTGGCGCCGTGACAGCCGTGATCATCATCGCGCTGATGTTCATCGTCGATGCGACCGAGATCGGACTGATGCCGGCGCGGGGCACGGCTGGCCTGTGGCCGCTGCGTATCTTCACTGACTTCGGCAAGGACGAATATGTCCTGCTGGCGTTGTTCGCGTTTATGATCGTTCTGGCCCTGCTGGCGCCGCTGCGGCACGGCATGTCGCGCGCCGTACTTGTCAGCTTCGGCACGCGCATTCAGTACATCTTCCTGTCGGTCGCGCTGTCGGTCTTCGTGGCTGAAATCATCAAAGGCATGCTCGGCCGTGGCCGGCCTTTCGTCAGTGGCGCGGCGGATCCTTTCCACTTTTCGCATTTCGCCTGGACGCCGGCCTATGCCAGTTTCCCGTCGGGGCATGCGACTACCAGTTTCGCATTGGCTTTCGCGGTCGCCGCGCTCTGGCCGCGGCTGCGCACGGTGATGATCGTCTATGCGGTCGCGATCTGCGCCAGCCGTCTCGTCCTGCTGGCGCATCACGCCAGTGACGTGGTCGGCGGCGGGCTGGTCGGCTGGATTGGCGCCATGACGGTGCGATACTGGTTTGCGGCCCGACATCTGGCGTTCACCATTCACCAGGACGGCACGATCGACCCGCTGCCAGGGCCGTCCGCAGGCCATCTCAAAAGGGTTGCCCGCGGGACCGCGGCCCCATAATAAGCGGTCTTCGCCGGGCCGGCTGCGACAAGTTCCCGCAGGACTGCCCTCCAACCATGAGCTCCGATTTGTCCGCTCCCGAAGCTGCCCCCGTCGACGTCTCCATTGTCGTGCCCGTGCGCAACGAGCAGGACAATGTCGCGCCTTTGATCGCCGAGATCACCGCTGCGCTCGACGGCCGCTGGCCCTACGAGATTATCTACGTCAATGACGGCTCGACCGACGCCACGCCGGCTCGGCTGGCCGAGCTGATGCAGACGCGCAGCAATCTGCGCCGCATCGACCACGCCGCATCGTCGGGCCAGTCGGCCGCCGTGCGTACCGGCGTGCGCAACGCCCGCGGTGCCATCGTGGCCACGCTGGATGGCGATGGTCAGAACAATCCGGCGTTCCTGCCCAACCTGATTTCGGCCATTCAGGATGGCGGCGGCCGCGTTGGTCTCGCCGCCGGGCAGCGCGTTGGCCGCAAGGATACCGGCTTCAAGAAAGCGCAATCGAAGATTGCCAATGCTGTCCGCAACGCGATCCTCAAGGACGGTACCCGCGATACCGGCTGCGGTCTGAAGGCGTTCCGCCGCGATGTATTCTTGTCGATGCCTTATTTCGATGGTTTGCATCGCTTCCTTCCGGCGCTGGTGCGCCGTGAGGGCTTCGACATCGCCTATGTCGATGTCACCGATCGGCCGCGCCATTCCGGTGTGTCCAATTATGGATTTTTCGATCGGCTCTGGATCGGCATCATGGATCTCGCCGGCGTCTGGTGGTTGATCCGCCGCAAGCGTACGACGCCGGTCGCAACCGAGTTCAAATAAATGCTGATTCAATATGGTCAGGCGCTTGGCGATTATATCTACGACGTCTTCGTCGCGAAGTTCGATTTCTGGCTCGCCTTTGGCCTGATCGCGCAGCTGCTGTTTACCGCGCGTTTTCTCGTGCAATGGATTTCCAGCGAACGCGCCGGACAGAGCGTTGTGCCGATGGCGTTCTGGTTTTTCTCCATGGCTGGCGGGTTCATGACGCTGATCTACGGCATCGCCAAGCGCGAGCCGGTGATCATCCTCGGCCAGGCTTTTGCCACCGTAATCTATGTCCGCAACATCATGCTGATCATCAAGAACCGCGGCAGCGGATCAAAGACGCTCGATAGCTGAGCGTCTTCGTCTGGCGTCCTCACCGATCAAAGCGCCGCGTTGAATGCCGCCAGGCCTCGCTCCAGATCGGCCTTCAGATCATCGACACTTTCCAGCCCGATATGAAACCGCAGCGCGGGGCCGCCGGGTGCCCATGTCGTCGCGCTCCGATAGTCCGAGCAGTCGAACGGGATGACGAGGCTCTCGAAGCCGCCCCAGGAATAGCCCATGCCGAACAGCTTGACGGTGTCGAGCAGAGCATCGACGGCCTTCTGCGGCGACGGCTTCAGGATGATGCTGAACAGGCCGGATGCGCCTGTAAAGTCGCGTTTCCAGATGGCGTGACCGGGATGGCTGGGCAAAGCGGGATGCAGCACCTTCAGCACTTCGGGGCGGGTCTCCAGCCACCGGGCCATCTCCAGCGCCGAGCGCTGATGATGCGCGAGCCGCACCGACATCGTGCGTAGCCCGCGCAGCGCGAGGAAGACGTCGTCCGGGCCGGCGCATGTCCCGAGCAGCCTGATGCCTTCGCTAATCAGCGGCCAGGCTGCGTCATTGGCGGAGATGGTGCCGAACATGATGTCCGAGTGGCCGCCGATATATTTAGTTGCCGCCTGGATGCTGATATCGACGCCCTGTTCGAGCGAGCGATGATACAGCGGCGTGGCCCAGGTGTTGTCGTCGAGCACCAGCGCGCCGCGTGCATGCGCGATGCTGGCAATGAGAGGCACATCCGGCATTTCGAAGGATTGTGAGCCCGGCGCTTCGACCAGGACGGCGCGGGTATTCGACTTGAACAGCGCTTCGATGCCGGCGCCGATCAGCGGATCGAAATAGGTAGTCTCGATGCCGTAGCGTGCCAGCATGCCGTTGCAGAAATTGCGTGTCGGCCGATAGGCGCTGTCGCTGACAAGGAGATGATCGCCGGCCTTGAGCACCGAGAGCAGGGCGGTCGAGATCGCGGCGAGGCCCGATGGCACGAGTCCCACGCCGGCACATTTCGGGCCCTCCAGCGCCATCAGCGCTTCCTGCAATGCCTTGGTGGTCGGTGTGCCGTGGCGGCCATATTGAAACTCGCCGCGATGCGCATGGAGATCGTTGGCGGTCGGATACAGCACCGTGGAGCCGCGCACGACCGGCGGATTGACGAAGCCCCTCTGCGATTTGGTGTCGCGGCCGGCGGTGACGATCACGGTGTCCGTGTCGAGCGAGGTGGTGCCGTGATTGTCGTTCGAAGCTGTCATAATGGGGCCGCCGGTCTGCAGGTGTTGCAAGGCCATTGGCATCTCGGTTGCCGAATGGCTGGTTCCGTCACTAAGAGGACACTGAAGATGGCCGTCAACCCCTTGACCCGGCTGGCTGATCGTTCTCTGTTGCGGACCTCGTCGATCCCCTGCGGCACGTTGAGGGGCCTGCCGCGAAATCTGCGATTTCCTGCTGATTCGTACGGTCTTTTTAGATCGTCTCTGCTGTAGTTCGCCTTTCCGGTCGGGCCATTCACGGCTATGGAACTGATCCGTAGGCTCGTCATTCAATTCTTTGCGTCGACCGAGCGTCCTGACGTCCCCAAAGAGGCCTTACATGAAACGCGCAACCTTGATGTTCTCTCTCGCTCTTGCCGCCAGTCTGACCGCGCAAGGCGCATCTGCGCAGACGCTCAAGACCGTGAAGGATCGCGGCATGCTGTCCTGCGGCGTCACCCAGGGCTTGCCGGGTTTCTCGGCGCCGGATGACAAGGGCAACTGGGTGGGCTTCGATGTCGACTTGTGCCGCGGCATCGCGGCGGCGATCTTCAACGATGCCGCCAAGGTGAAATATGTGCCGCTCTCGGCGAAGGATCGCTTTACTGCTTTGCAGTCCGGCGAGATCGATGTGCTGTCGCGCAATACGACCTGGACCCTGTCGCGCGATACGTCGCTTGGCGTGAACTTCGCCGGTATCAATTACTATGACGGCCAGGGTTTTCTGGTCCGCAAGGCGCTCAAGGTGAATTCGGCACTCGAGCTCAACAGCGCCTCGATCTGCCTGCAGACCGGCACGACCAACGAACAGAATGTTGCCGACTATTTCAAGGGTAACAACATGAAGTATGAAGTGATCGCGTTCTCGACCGCCGACGAGACCATCAAGGCCTATGAGTCCGGTCGCTGCGACGTGTTCACCGCCGATATCTCGCAGCTCTATGCCGAGCGCCTGAAGCTCACCGTGCCTGCAGATCATGCCGTGCTGCCTGAGGTGATTTCCAAGGAGCCGCTTGGCCCATTGGTGCGTCATGGCGATGATCAGTGGCTCGATGTGGTGCGCTGGACGCTGTTCGCGATGGTCAATGCGGAAGAGCTCGGGATTACCCAGAAGAACGTCGATGACCAGGCGAAGTCCGACAAGCCGGAGCTGAAGCGCATCTTCGGCACCGACGGCAATCTCGGCGAAACGCTGGGCCTCACCAAGGACTGGTTCGCGCGCATCATCAAGGCGACGGGCAATTACGGCGAGGTGTTCGACCGCAATGTCGGCGCAGGCTCCAAGCTCGGGATCTCGCGCGGACTGAACCAGCTCTGGAATAAGGGCGGCATCCAATACGCGCCGCCGATCCGCTGAGCGCATCATCGCCCGTGGCGACATCGACCGAAGCCAGAAAACCGCCGCTGCAACTCGCTGCAAAATTGCGACGTGTGCTGGGCGGGCAGGCGGGCTGGAGCGGCTTTGTACTCCAGATAGTGTTCGTCGCGGCGCTGGTCTGGATCGGCTATGAGATCGTCGAGAATGCACGCTCCAACCTGGCCACGCAGAAGATCGCATCCGGCTTCGGCTTCCTATCAAATACAGCAGGCTTTGCGGTCAGTCAGGCGCTGATCCCGTATTCGGAATCGGACACCTATCTGCAGGTGTTCTTTGTCGGCCTCGTGAACACGCTGGTCGTGTCACTGATTGGCATCTTCTTTGCGACCATCATCGGCTTCATCGTCGGGCTCGGCCGGATGTCGCCGAACTGGCTGCTGGCGCGGATCGCCGGCGGCTATGTCGAATTGATCCGTAACCTGCCGCTGCTGTTTCAGATCCTGTTCTGGTATCTCGCCGTGCTCGCCACGCTGCCGCAGCCGCGGCAGAGTATCTCGCTGCTGGACAGTTTCTTTCTCAGCAATCGCGGCTTCGGATTGCCTAAGCCGATCGGGACGGAGGCTTTCACGGCGTTCGCGGTCGCTGTGATCGTTGCGATCATCGCCGCGCTGGTGTTGCGCGTTTATGCGCGACGGCAGCTCTTCGCCAAGGGGCGTGTGATAGCCGTCTGGCCGATCACCCTGAGCTTGCTCGTCGGCTTACCACTTCTGACGGCGCTCGTGCTCGGCAAGCCCGTGACATTCGAGTATCCGGTATTGAGAGGTTTTAATTTTTCGGGCGGCCTGCGTGTGCTGCCGGAATTCGTCGCGCTGACGCTGGCGCTCTCGACCTACACCGCCGCCTTCATTGCCGAGATTGTCCGAGCGGGAGTCCAGTCGGTGCATAAGGGACAGACTGAGGCGGGCGCATCGCTGGGACTCAGCCGGGGTGCAACGCTGCGGCTGATCGTGGTGCCGCAGGCGATGCGTGTGATCCTGCCGCCGCTAACCAACCAGTATCTCAACCTCACCAAGAACTCGTCGCTGGCCGTCGCCATCGGCTACCCAGACCTCGTTTCGGTGTTTGCCGGCACCACAATGAGCCAGACCGGGCAGGCCATCGAGATCATCGCCATCACCATGGCGGTCTATCTCGTAATCTCGCTGATCACGAGCGCCATCATGAGCGCCTATGGCTGGCGCATCTCGCGGAGCATGGGCGCATGAGCGACACCAGCTTCGTTGCAAAAGAACTGGTTGCAGAACGCGCCGCGCCGGTGCGCAGCACGGGTTTCGTAGGCTTTGTGCAGACGCGGCTGCTGAATTCACCGACCAATATTCTGCTGACGGTCGTCAGCCTATTGCTGCTGTGGTTCACCATTGCCCCCACGGTCAAATTCCTGCTGATCGACGCCGTCTGGCAGGGGCAGGACCGCACGGCGTGCCTGCCGGAAAATACTGGCCACGCCGTCGGCGCCTGCTGGCCATTCGTGCAGGCCAAATTCACGCAGTTCATCTACGGCTTTTATCCTGAGCCGGAACGCTGGCGCGTCAACCTGACATTCCTGCTCGGTGCACTATTGCTTCTGCCGCTGCTGATCCCGCGTCTGCCGGCGAAGAGCGTGAATGCCGGACTGTTCTTCCTTGCCTTCCCCGTCGTGGCGTTTTTCCTGCTGTATGGCGGTGGCATCAATGGCTTCGGAATCAGTTGGGCCGCGGATTTTCTGTCGACCGTCGCGGTCCACATCACGGATGTCGGTCGCAGGCTCAGGGGCATTGGCCTTCTGTCCGATATTGCTGTCGTTGGTGATCTGCTCAGGTTGATCGGCAACGGTATCGTGGCATTCGGTGACGGCCTGCAACTCGTCGCGCTATCGTTCGACTGGCTGCGAAACGAGGGCGTCAATCACGGCAAGCCCGTCTGGTTCGAACTGACGACAACCGCCATCATTGTCTCGCTGCTCATCTTCTTGTTGAACGGCCATTTCCGCAGCGGCTGGCATGCGCTGGCCAACAGTATCTCCGTCTTCGCTGGCATCGCCGCCGTCATCGCCCTGCTGCGGCTCGATCGCGGCGGATTGCCGATCGTCGATACGCGGCTCTGGGGCGGATTGCTGGTGACGCTGGTGGTATCGATCACCGGCATCGTCACGTCGATGCCCGTTGGTATCGCGCTGGCGCTCGGCCGACGCTCGACCATCCCGCTGATCCGGCTGTTCTCGATTGCCTTCATCGAATTCTGGCGCGGCGTGCCGCTGATCACCGTATTGTTCTTTGCAACCTATATGCTGCCGCTGTTTCTGCCTGGCAATTTCACTGTCGATGGGCTGGTGCGTGCGCTGATCGGCATCGCGTTGTTTGCCGGCGCCTATAATGCCGAGGTGATCCGCGGCGGACTGCAGGCGATCCCGCGCGGTCAGGCGGAGGCGGCAAGTGCGCTGGGCCTGTCCTACTGGAAGACCACGCGTCAGGTGGTGATGCCGCAGGCGCTGCGTCATGTCATTCCCGGCCTCGTCAACAGCTTCATCGCGTTGCTGAAGGATACATCGCTGGTGTCCATCGTCGCGCTATTCGATTTGCTCGGTCAGCTCCGCGCATCCTTTGCCGACCCGAACTGGTCGACGCCGACAACCTTGTTCACCGGTTTTGCCTTTACCGGCATCATGTATTTCGTGATGTGCTTCGGCATCTCGCGCTATTCGTTGTTCGTCGAGCGTCGGCTGAATGCGCATCGGCGGAGTTGAGGTGATATGTCCGTATCCGTGAATCCCATCGTCTCGGTTGCCGGCCTCAACAAATGGTTCGGCGATTTCCACGTGCTGCGCGATATCGATCTCCTGGTCGGCCGCGGTCAGCGCATTGTGATCTGCGGGCCGTCGGGCTCGGGCAAATCGACGCTGATCCGCTGCATCAATGCACTGGAGGAGTTTCAGGAAGGCCGCATCACCATCGACGGCATCGAACTCGGCCCGAACCTGCGCCGCGTCGACGATATCAGACGTGATGTCGGGATGGTGTTCCAGAGCTTCAACCTGTTTCCACATCTGACCGTGCTTGAGAACTGCACGTTGGCGCCGATCTGGGTAAGGCATATGCCGAAGAAGGACGCCGATGCCGCGGCGATGAAATATCTGGAGCGGGTGCGCATTCCGGACAAGGCCAATGCCTATCCCGGTCAGCTCTCCGGCGGCCAGCAACAGCGCGTCGCGATCGCGCGAGCGCTAACGATGACGCCGAAGGTGATGCTGTTCGATGAGCCGACATCGGCGCTGGACCCGGAAATGGTCAAGGAAGTGCTCGACACCATGGTCGATCTTGCCGGCGAGGGCATGACCATGCTGGTAGTCACGCACGAGATGGGCTTTGCCAAGGAAGTCGCCAGCCGGGTGGTGTTCATGGATGCCGGACAGATCATCGAGGCGAATACACCGGACCAGTTCTTCGCCAATCCGCAGCATGCGCGGACGAAGCTGTTCCTGAGCCAGATTCTCCGCTGAGGCGTTCCGCTTCAGACTTTCTCGAACGGCACCGAGATATCGCTCTTCTTCTCCAGCCATCCCGGCACCGGCAGGTTCTTGCTGCGCATGAAGTCGGGATTGAACAGCTTCGACTGATAGCGGCCGCCCGAGTCGCAGAGAATAGTGACAATGGTCTTGCCCGGGCCGAGCTCCTTGGCCAGACGGATTGCACCGGCAATGTTGATGCCGGACGAGCCGCCGAGGCAGAGGCCTTCGTGCTGGAGCAGGTCATAGATGACGGCGATGGCTTCCTCATCAGGGATCAGGAAGGCGGTATCGACCTTCGCGGTCTCGATGACCGGCGTTACGCGGCCTATCCCGATGCCTTCCGTGATGGAATCGCCCGGCGTGGACTTGGCTTCGCCATGCTTGAACCAGTTATACATCGCAAAGCCATTTGGATCGGCGCAGGCCGTAACGATGTTGTTGTTCTTTTCCTTCAGGTAGCGGGTCGCGCCGGCTAGCGTGCCGCCGGTGCCGACCGCCGAGATGAAGCCGTCCACCTTGCCGCCAGTCTGTTCCCAGATCTCGGGGCCCGTCGATTCGTAATGGGCTTTGGCGTTGTCGAGATTGTTCCACTGGTCGGCAAACAGAACGCCGTTCGGCTCGGTCTTGCGCAGCTGATCTGCGAGCCGTCGTCCGACATGCTGATAATTGTTCGGATTGGCGAACGGCAGCGCCGGCACTTCGATCAGTTCGGCGCCGTTGAGCCGCAGCATATCTTTCTTTTCCTGGCTCTGCGTCTCCGGGATCACGATCAGCGTGCGATAGCCGCGCGCGCTCGCCACCACGGCGAGACCGATACCAGTATTGCCCGCAGTCGATTCAACAATGAGACCGCCGGGCTTGAGATCGCCGCGCTTTTCCGCTTCCAGGATCATCCATTTGCCCGCGCGGTCTTTCACCGACTGGCCAGGATTCATGAATTCGGCCTTGCCGAGAATGGTGCAGCCGGTGAGTTCGGACGCCCGCTTCAGCTTGATCAGAGGCGTGTTGCCGATAGCTTCGACGACGTCTTTGTTGAAGGTCATGGTGCTGAAAATCTTCGCTCGGGTTGTCGATCTGGCGCGACCCTAGTGGAGGCCGCAGGGCCATACAAGGGAGCGTTCGCCTCACCCATTTGGTGCCGCAGTGCGGAAATTCCGGAGTGCGATCAATGAGCTTTGGCGAACACGACCTGACGGACGTCGATATTCCCGGACAGGAAACCGGCCTCGCAATAGGCCAGGTAGTATTCCCAGAGCCGCCGGAACCGGTCGTCGAAACCGAGCAGCGTCAGGCTCGGCCAGGCCGCGCGGAAACTATCTCTCCAGGTCGCCAGCGTCTTGGCATAATCCAGTCCGAATATGCGTTCCTTGATGACAGGAACACCGTATTTGTCGCCGAGGGATTTCAGGATCTCCGGCGTCGGCAGCATGCCGCCGGGAAAGACGTAGCGCTGGATGAAGTCGACCTCGCGGCGATAAGCTTGGAAGAATTTGTCCTGGATCGTGATGGCCTGAATGCCCACGAGCCCGCCCGGCAGCAGACGGTCGCGCAATTGTGAGAAATACTGCGGCCAGAATTGCTCGCCGACAGCCTCGATCATTTCGATCGAAGCAATGCGGTCATATTGGCCGCGTTCGTCGCGATAGTCCTGAAACTTGATCTCGACCTTGTCGCCAAGGCTAGCATCCTGCATTCGCTTTCGCGCGAAATCACGCTGCTCGGTCGAGATGGTGAGGCCGGTGACATGCGCGCCATAGTTCTTCGCTGCGTATTCGGCAAAGCCACCCCAACCGCAGCCAATCTCCAACACCTTCTGGCCGGGCTTCAGATCGATCGCTTCTGCAAGCCGGCGATACTTGTTGTTCTGTGCGGCCGTGAGATCCTGCGCGCCGTCCTCAAAAATCGCTGACGAATAAGTCATGCTCGGATCGAGCCACGCCGAATAGAACGCGTTGCCGATGTCATAATGCGCGTAGATGTTCCTGCGGGCTTGCCGCTTGGTATTGCGGTTGAACCAGTGGCGAACGATCTGGACGAAGCGCATCAGCGGATTGTTGCCGAGCATCGCCTGAATGAGATCGTGATTGACGCAGAACAGATACAGGAATTGCGTGAGATCCGGCGTGTCCCATTCGCGGTGTAGATAGGCTTCCGCGATGCCGATATCGCCGCCATTCACAAGACGCGACGCGAACGCATAGCTGGTGATCGTCATCTCCGCGGCAGGACCAGGTTCCATGCCGCCGAGGCGGACACGCCGGCCATCGGGAAGTGTCACGTCGAGCGTGCCGCGGCGCAGACGTGAGCCGAAGCCCAATGCCAGCCGGACGATGCGCGGCAGATCGGGCAGCGCCTTGTCGACATTTTCCGGAGTAAGAACGATCAGATCAGACATGTGCAGATCCAGGAGAGTTCGTGGTTCTGTGCCCGAATTCAAGTCGCATGGAAGGAGTGGCCGCCGCTCTTCTATCGGACAGGACCGCCCTTGTGCGTTGCGAAATCCGATCAACGCGCGGACGATTTTACAGGAGTATAAGCGCGGCCTTGTTTACTCGCCAAGCCGGTATTTCTTGCATGGCTTGCTTCAGGCGGCACAATTGACGCCGAACAGCGGTGACATCCGGTCCGCATCGTCAAGCCGATCGAGATAGATCAACAGCTCGTCACGCGGCAGCTGAAGCGATGGCCCATGGGCTTGAGCCGCGCATGCATCACGTCCCGGCGGGTTTCAAAATGGTGCCGATGACACAGGGGAACGCAATCCGGGCGTTAGCAACAAATGAACACATGAAATCTTCGTAAGCCTGATCTGCCGGGCGCTTCTGTCAGCGGCCAAAAAACCCGATAAAATCGGGGGAATCTGTGCAAATCCGCTCATTCGCGGGCATCTTGCATCCGTGCCGCTTGCACGTTGCGACACGTAAGAACACTGTCCGCAGGATGATTGGGCCGCTAGAATGCGGGCTCGTTTCATTGACCAAGCATCACCCGGTGAACGTGTCTCAGGCTGTATACCCCAACGCCCGGAATGCCGGCGCAAAGCGCGCGCGGCGGAGCCTTGTCCGGATGTTCGTGCGGTGAATCTCGTCTTCGCGAAAAAGATCGGGCGTTCGATCGTCGCCTTTGCCGTTGTTGCGAGTTCAGCAGGCTGCATTTTGACCAAGGATCTGCCTGATCCGGCCCTCGATATTCCCGAGGGCTATAAGGCGGCGCGGTTGGCCAATCCGAACGGTGCCACGCCGACACTGGACTGGTGGCGCGGCTTTCGCTCCAGGGAACTGACGCAGCTGATGGAGGAAGCCCAGACGGTCAACCTCGATATCGCTGCGGCAACATCGCGAATCATGCAGGCCGATGCGCAGGCCCGAATCACCGGCGCCGCGCTGCTGCCGAGCGTGAGCGGCGGCGGGCAGGAGACCTATTCGCGGACCTCGGGCTCAAGCTCTAGCGGGTTGACCAATGGCGGCCGCGAGGTAGTGACCTATTCGGCCTCGCTCTCGGCCAGCTACGAGATCGATTTCTGGGGCAAGAACCGCGACGCCGCGCTGGCTGCGGAAGAAACCTCGACTGCCAATCGCTTCGACCGCGACGTGGTGGCGCTGACCACCATGGCCGCAGTCGCCAATGCTTATTTCCAGGTGCTGACCTCGCAGGACCGCATACGCACCGCCGAGCGCAATATCGCCAGCGCACAGCGCATTCTCGACGCCATCAAACAACGCTTCGCCGCCGGCACCGGCACGGATCTCGATGTCGCGCAGCAGGAAAGCGTGCTGGCCAATCAGCGCGCTGCGGTGCCGCCGCTGCGGACCACGCTGGCGCAGAACGTCAACGCGCTGGCGACGCTGGTGTCCCGGCCCCCTGAAAGCGTGCGCGTGGCCGGCGGTTCGCTGAACACTATCGCCGCGCCGCGCGTCACGCCCGGCCTGCCGTCAGAGCTGTTAACCCAGCGGCCGGATATCCGCCGGCAGGAGGCGCAATTGGCCTCGGCCACGGCTAACGTCGGCAGCGCCCGGGCGCAGTTCTTCCCCTCGATCCAGCTCACCGGCTCGGGAGGCTATCAGAGCGCTGCGCTGGCCTCGCTGTTTCAGCCCAATGCCGCCTTCTTCAGCCTCGTCGGCGGGCTGACCCAGCCGATCTTCGATGGCGGGCGCATCCAGGGTAATTTCGAGCTGACCCAGGCGCGGCAGGACGAATTGCTGCAGACCTATCGCAAGACGGTCGTGCAGTCCTTTGCCGACGTCGACAATGCGCTGGTCGCGATCCGCCAGACCACCGAGCGGCTGCGGCTGCAGCGCGAGGTGGTCCGGGCGTCGAAGCGGGCCTTCGATCTGTCCGAGCAGCAATTGCGCGCCGGAACCGCTGACATCGTAACTGTGCTAAACACCCAGCTGACGCTATTCCAGGCGGAAGATGTCCTGTCTCAGGCGCAACTGGCGCGGCTGCAGGCGATCATCAGCCTCTATCAGGCGCTGGGCGGCGGCTGGGAGCCGAAAATGGAAAGACCGGTCAATGCTCTTTAAGCCGGAGTTGAAAGAGGCCGCGAAAGCGACGGGCGACGGCGTCGCCAAGGTCGCCGGCAAGGCGCGCCGCCGTACTGTGTCGATTGCCGTGACGCTGCTGATCCTCGGCGGGCTCGGCTATATCGGCTGGAACGCCTTCCAGCAGCGGCAGACGGCCGCCCGCGGCGGCTTCCGTCCGGACATGATGACCGTGCCGGTGCTGGCAGCGACGCCGAAGATCCAGGACGTGCCGGTCTATCTCGACGGCGTCGGCTCGGTGAAGGCGCTGAACAACGTCACCGTGCGCGCACAGGTCGACGGCAAACTGATCAAGGTCAATTTCAAGGAAGGTCAGGACGTCAAGGCCGGCGATGTGCTCGGCGAGATTGACCCGGTGCTCTACAAGGCGCTGTACGATCAGGCCGTCGCCAAGAAGGCGCAGGACGAAGCGACGCTGGCCAATGCGCGGCTTGACCTGATCCGCTACCAGCAGCTCGCAACCTCAAACGCTGGCTCCAAGCAGCAGGCCGACACCCAGAAGTCGCTCGTCGCCCAGCAGGAGGCGCTGGTGAATGCCGATCAGGCTGCCATCGACAATGCCGCCGCAACGCTGAGCTACACCAAGATCATAGCGCCGCTCTCTGGCCGGGCCGGCCTGCGTCAGGTCGATCAGGGCAACATCATCCATGCGTCGGATACCACGGGCCTCGTGGTGATCACGCAGCTGCAGCCCATCGCCGTACTGTTCAGCCTGCCGCAGCAGCAGATCGTCCGCGCCAATGCCGCTGCTGCCAAGGGCACGCTGATGGTCGACGTGTTCGGCAATGACGGCGTCACCGTCATCGACACCGGCACGCTCACCGGCATCGACAATCAGGTCGATACGACCACGGGCACCGTGAAGCTGAAGGCGGAATTCCCGAACCCGAATTATCAGCTCTGGCCCGGTCAGTTCGTCAATGTGCGGCTGAAAGTCGAGACGCTGAAGGATGCGATGGTGGTGCCGACCTCGGCCGTGCAGCGCGGTCCCGCCGGCACGTTCAGTTACGTGATCGAGGAGGGCGACATCGTCAAGGCGGTGCCGGTCACCGTGACGCAGCAGAACGAGACCACGGCCGTTATCGCCAAGGGCCTGTCGGCGACCGAGCGTGTTGTCACCACGGGCTTTGCCAATCTCACAGAGGGATCGAAGGTGTCAGTCGGCACCAGCGATCAGGAGCCGACCGCCGACTTGGCACCACGCAAGCGTGGCGGGGGCAAGGGCAATGATGCCGGCGAACGTCGTGGCAAGCGCGGCCAGAATTCGGGTGGTGCGGGTGGCCAGGGCAATCCGCAGGCACCGATTGGCCAAACGCCGCCTCCAGCCAGCCCGAGCGCTGCGCCATCGGGAGCGAAGTAGCCATGATGTTCGCACGATCGATCGCCTGAGTTGATGACTTCTATACCAAAGAGCGCACAGTCATGAGCGTCTCGGAACCCTTCATCCGCCGGCCCATCGCGACGTCGCTGCTTGGCGTCGCGCTGCTGATCGGCGGCGCCCTCGGCTATTTCGCGCTGCCCGTTTCGGCGCTGCCGCAGGTCGATTTCCCAACCGTGCAAGTCTCGACGCAGCTGCCGGGCGCGAGCCCCGAAGTGACCGCATCGCTGATCACCGCGCCACTGGAGCGGCAGCTCGGCCAGATTCCGTCCCTGTCGTCGATGACCTCAACGAGCTCGTTCGGCGTCAGCCAGATCTCGCTGCAGTTCGATCTGAACCGCGATATCGATGGCGCGACCCAGGACGTTCAGGCGGCGATCAATGCGGCCGCCGGCGTTCTGCCGAAGAACCTGCCATATCCGCCGGTTTACGCGAAGGTCAATCCGGCCGACGCGCCGGTGATGACGCTGGCGCTGACCTCGGACACGATCTCGCTGCGATCGATGAGCGATCTGTCCGATACGTTGTTGGCGCAGCGGCTTAGCCAGATCTCGGGTGTCGGCAAGGTTGCCGTGCTTGGCGGCTTGAAGCCGGCGGTGCGTGTACAGGCCGATCTGGCTCGGCTCGCTGCCTATGGCATTTCGATGGAGGATCTGCGCACGGCGATTGCCGGTGCCAATGTATCGGGCCCCAAGGGCTCGCTCGACGGAGCGCAGCAAGCTTACACCATCGCCGCGAACGACCAGATCGCGGCGGCGGATCAGTATCGGCCGATCATTATCGCTTATCGCAACGGATCCCCTGTCACCATCGGCGACATCGCGCAGATCGTCGACGGCCTGGAAAACGACCGTACTGGCGGTTGGTATCAAGGCACGCCAGCGGTGATCATCGAGATCCAGCGTCAGCCCGGCGCCAATGTTATCGAGGTCGTTCGCCAGATCCGCGAGGAAATTCCGAAGGTGCAGCGCTCTATGCCGGCCGGTGTCAAGCTGACCATCGTGAGCGACCGCACCGTGACCATTCGCGCCTCGGTCCATGACGTGCAATTCACGCTGGTGCTGTCCGTCATCCTCGTGACTTTGGTGGTACTGCTGTTCCTGCGGTCGCTGCGGGCAACGTTGATTGCCGGCGTGGCCCTACCGCTGTCGCTGATCACGTCCTTCGGCGTGATGTATTTCGCCGGCTTCAGCCTCGACAATCTCTCGCTGATGGCGCTGACCATCGGCACCGGCTTTGTGGTCGACGACGCCATCGTGATGATCGAGAACATCGTCCGGCACATGGAAGAGGGCGAGAGCCCGATGCAGGCAGCTTTGGCTGGCGCCAGCGAAATCGGCTTTACGGTGATCTCGCTGACGGTGTCGCTGATCGCGGTGTTTATCCCGCTGCTCTTCATGTCCGGTCTTGTGGGCCGCATGTTTCGTGAATTCGCGATGACGCTGACCATCGCCGTTGTCATGTCCGCCGTGGTCTCGCTGACGCTGACGCCGATGATGTGCTCGCGGCTGCTGAAACACACCAAGGATGAATGGCAGGTGCCCGGTCTCGGGGCCGTCAGCCGCTTCATCGACCGTATGGTGGCATTCTATCACCGCACGCTGCTGTGGGTGTTGCAGCATCAGCCGGCGACGCTGGTCGTCACGTTCCTGACCATCGTCGCAACGCTGGGCCTCTATGTCATCGCCCCCAAGGGCTTCCTGCCGCTGCAGGACACCGCCTCGATTACTGCCGTAACAGAGGCCGGTGCCGACGTGTCATTCGCGGAGATGCAGAGCCGGCAGAGCGCGGCGGCAGCGGCGATCCAGGCAGATCCGGATGTGACAGGAATCATCTCGGTGATCGGCGGCGGCTCGGTCAATCCGACCACCAATGTCGGTCGGCTGGTGATGACGCTGAAACCGCGCGGCGAGCGCAAGGATGACATGAACGCGGTGATCGCGCGGCTGAAAGATCGCGTCGCGGCGATCCCGGGCATGACCGTGTATTTCCAGCCCGTGCAGGATATCCAGATCAGTACGCAGAGCAGTCGCTCGCAATATCAATATACGTTGACCGGGACTGATGCGGCACAGGTGACCGAGTGGTCGCAGAAGCTGGTCGCCGAATTGCGCCGCGATCCGATGTTCCGGGACGTCTCCTCGGAAGCCCAGACCGGTGGATTGCGGGCTTCGCTCGATATCAACAGGCAGCGTGCCGGACAATTGGGCGTCAATCTGCAGGGCGTCACCGACACGCTGAATGATGCCTTCGCGCAGCGCCAGATTTCGACCATCTATGGCCAGGCCAATCAGTACCGCGTCGTGCTGGAAGCATTGCCGTCACAGCAGCGCGATCCCGACGTGCTGTCGAAACTGTATCTGCCCGGTGTGGCCGGCGCGCAGGTGCCGCTGTCGGCCGTAGCCACGCTGACGCGTACCACGGCGCCACTGGCGATCTCGCATCAGGCGCAATTCCCCGCCATCTCGCTCAGCTTCAACCTTGGACCAAACGAAGCGCTTGGTGACGCGGTTGAGGAAGTCAAAAAGATCGAGACCCGGATCGGCATGCCGACGAGCATTGTCGGGATGTTCTCCGGCGATGCCGCGGAATTCTCCAAATCGCTGTCCGGGCAGCCATGGCTGATCCTCGCTGCACTGGTGACAATCTATATCGTGCTCGGTGTGCTCTATGAGAGCTACATCCACCCAATCACCATTCTCTCGACGCTGCCATCGGCTGGCGTCGGTGCGATCCTCGCACTGATGCTGACCGGACAGGACCTGTCCGTCATTGGCTTGATAGGCATCATCCTCCTGATGGGCATCGTCAAGAAGAACGCGATCATGATGATCGACTTTGCGCTGGATGCCGAACGCAATCGCGGCATGGCGCCGGAAGCGGCGATCGTCGAAGCCTGTCTGCTGCGGTTCCGGCCCATCATGATGACGACGCTGGCGGCATTGTTTGGTGCGTTGCCGCTGGCGATCGAAAGCGGCACCGGCGCAGAGCTGCGCTTCCCGCTCGGTGTGTCGATCATTGGCGGTCTGCTGCTCAGCCAGATCCTGACGCTCTACACCACGCCGGTGATCTATCTGGCGCTGGATCGCATCAGCCGCCGGTTCGAGAAGCGAGCGCCCCCCGTCGCGGGTGCCGCCGGGACGGCGGGAGCAGGGGGGCCACCCTAGTGGCTTCCATCTCCATCTCAGCGCCATTCATCATGCGGCCGGTCGGCACCACGTTGCTGGCGATCGGACTGTTTCTTCTCGGCGTCGTCGCCTATCACTTCCTGCCGGTCGCTGCGACGCCCAATGTCGACTTCCCGATGATACGTGTGCAGGCGTCGCGTCCCGGCGCCGATCCGTCGATCATGGCGGCGACAGTTGCTGCGCCACTGGAACGACGTCTGGGCATTATCGCCGGCCTCGATCAGATCACATCGACGAGTTCGCTGGGCTCGACCAGCATCCAGTTGCAATTCGCCATCGGCCGCGATGTCGATCGCGCCGCGCGTGACGTGCAAGCCGCCATCAACGCATCCATGGCCGATCTGCCGACCGATCTCCCGACACTGCCTACGTTCCGCAAGGCCAACCCGTCCGCCGCGCCTGTCTTCATTCTCGCTTTGACGTCGCCGACCATGTCCGCGTCTGCGATCTACGACGTCGCCGATACCGTGATCGTACAGCGGCTGTCACAAGTGCCGGGAGTCGGCGAGGTCACGGCCAGCGGCGCTGACCAGCCCGCGGTGCGCGTCCAGCTCAATCCGGTCGCGCTGTCGAATGCCGGGATTGCCACCGACGACGTGCGCACCGCCATCGTCAATGCCAATCCGCTCGGCCCGGTCGGCATCTTCCAGGGATCGCGGCAGAGCGAGACGATCTCGATGAATCCGCAGATGCGCACGGCGGAAGAGTTTCGCGAGATCATCGTCAAGAGTTCGAACGGCAACTATCTGCGACTGTCCGATGTCGCCGATGTTCAGGATGCGACGCGCAACAGCCGCTCGGTTGCCTGGTTCAACAAGCAGCCGGCGGTGCTGATCCAGATCACCAAACAGGGCGACGCCAACGTCATCGACACCGTCGATCGCGTGAAAGCGCTGATCCCCGATCTGAAACAATGGATTCCTGCCGGGATCGAGATTTCTGTTCTGACTGATCGTACCGGCACCATTCGCGCCTCGGTCGAGGACATGGAGTGGACGCTGTTTGCCACGGCCGTATTGGTCATGGCCGTGGTGTTCCTGTTCCTGCGCCGCGGCACGCCAACCATCGCGGCCGGCGTCTCGGTACCGCTGGCGCTGGCCGGCACCTGCGTCGGCATGTGGCTGGCCGGCTTCTCGATCAACAACCTGTCGCTGATGGCGCTGGCGATCTCTGTCGGCTTTGTGGTCGACGATGCCATCGTCATGATCGAGAACATGTACCGCAATCTCGAAGAGGGCATGGCGCCGGTGCAGGCGGCACTCGCGGGCGCCAGACAGATCGGCTTCACGGTGCTGTCGATCAGCCTGTCGTTGATTGCTGCCTTCATCCCGCTGATCTTCATGGATGGTCTGGTCGGCCGATTGCTGCGCGAATTCTCGTTGACGCTGACGTTCTCGATTGTCGTCTCGACGCTGGTGTCGCTGACGGTGACACCGATGATCTGCGCGCAATATATCAAGAGCGGTCTGTCGAGTACGGAGACCCGTTTTGACCGTATTGTTGAAGGCACGCTGTCACGCGTCGTGGCGTTCTATGAGCGCACGCTGCATGTGGTGCTGGGCTTTCCACTCCTGACACTGCTGGTGTTCTTCGCGACCATCGCGCTCACGATCACGCTCTACATCAAGACACCGAAAGGCTTCTTCCCGAACGACGACAGCGGCTTCGTGATCGGGGCAACGCGCGCATCGGCTGATGTTTCGTTTCAGGCGATGCTCGGACTTCAACAGCATCTGGCCGATCTCGTGCTGGCCGATCCGGGCGTGGCCAGTATTGGTTCGTCGCTTGGCGGCACGGGCGGGCCGGGCGGCGGCGGCGCCAACCGGGGCACCATGTTTATCGCCTTGAAATCGCCAGAGGAGCGCAACGGAGCATCGACCGAAGACGTCATCAACCGGCTGCGTCCGAAACTCAGCGCGGTCCCCGGTATCCGTCTCTTCATGTTTGCTGCGCAGGATCTGCGCGCCGGCGGACGCCAGAGCGATTCCAACTATCAATACACGCTGACCTCGACCAATCTCGATCTCCTGCAAAAATGGGCGCCGCTGGTCGGCAAACGGCTGGAGAGCGTCGAGGGCATCACTGACGTATCAAGCGACCGCGATCCCGGCGGATTGCAATTGACGCTGACCATCGACCGGAAGATGGCATCAAGTCTCGGCGTCCAGGTGCAGGATATCGACAATGCGCTGAACAACGCGTTCTCGCAGCGGCAGATCTCGACGATCTATACCCAGCGCAATCAGTACAGGGTGGTGCTGGAGATCGATCCCAAGTTCCAGAACGATCCGTCCGATCTCGATCGCATCTATGTCGCGGGCCTGAATGGGTCGCAGGTGCCGCTATCGGCGGTTGTGCGCATGTCGCGCACGTTGTCGGCGCTGGCAGTGTTCCACTCGCAGGGGTTCCCGTCGACCACGGTGTCGTTCAACACGCTGCCCGGCGTGCAGCTCGATGCTGTGACAGGCAACATCCAGCGCGCGGTCGACGAACTGCATATGCCGGAAGGCATCCGCGGCGGCTTCGATGGCAATGCCGGTGACTTCAGCAAGACGACGGGGCGGCAGCCGCTGCTGATCCTCGGCGCGCTGATCGCGATGTATATCGTGCTGGGCGTGCTCTATGAGAGCCTGGTGCATCCTCTGACCATCATCTCGACGCTGCCCTCGGCGGGGCTCGGCGCGTTGCTGGCATTGCAGATCACCAACACGCCGCTGACCGTGATCGCCTTCGTCGGCATCATTCTCCTCATCGGCATCGTCAAGAAGAACGGAATCATGATGGTCGATTTCGCCATCGAGGCGGAGCGGCATCGCGGACTGTCGCCCGCCGAGGCGATCTTCGAGGCCTGCACCGTGCGTTTCCGCCCGATCCTGATGACGTCATTGGCCGCGGTGTTCGCCGCGATCCCGCTGGTAATCGCGACCGGGCCGGGCACGGAACTGCGCCGCCCGCTGGGCATCACCATCATCGGCGGGTTGTTCGTCTCGCAGGTGCTGACGCTTTACACGACGCCGGTGATCTATCTCCTGATCGACCGGTTGCGTAACCGCTTCCGCCCGGCGCCGGTGCCGGCCCCGGCTGAATAGCCAGATCCGGGCGTTACGGCGGTTGAAGCCTCGGGCCGCGCGGCGTATAGCGGGCAATGTCCAAGAAATCAGATCTGCAAGCCGCCGAGGTCGCCGAGGCGATCCCGGAATGTCCGCATTGCCAAAAGCCGATGCCGCTGTGCATCTGCGACAGCATCACGCCCATCGACAACAAGATCGAACTCCTGATCCTGCAGCATCCGCAGGAGCAGGACAGGGCGCTGGCCACCGCCCGCGTCGCAGCGCTGCATTTCAAGAAGGCCACGGTCAAGATCGGGTTGTCCTGGCCGAGCCTCGCCAAGGCGCTGGGCAAGCCGGTCGCCGATCCCGCCCGCTGGGCGATCCTGTATCTCGGCTCGGCCAAGGTCTCCGACTTCGAGACCGACCGGGATATTCTGGCCATCGACCGCAAGGGTCAGGCCGAGGAAAACCAGCGCGCACTGCTCAAGGACATCCAGGGCATCGTGCTGCTCGACGGCACCTGGAGCCAGGCCAAGGCGCTGTGGTGGCGCAATGCCTGGATGCTGAAATGCCAGCGCGTCATTCTTGGACCGGCCAAACCGTCGCTCTACGGCAAGCTGCGCCGCGAACCGCGCAAGGACGGCCTGTCGACCATCGAAGCCGCGGGGATGCTGCTCGCCAGCCTCGAACGGAAGCCGGATATCGAAGCGACGCTGAACGCAAGCTTCGAGCGGATGCTGGCGAAATATCGTGAAGCGCAGAACGTCATGCCGGAACTGGCGCCCAAGCCAAAACCCAAGCGCGACTGGCGGCGCAAGAAGCGCGCCTGATAGCGTTCGGTTTTGGTTGATCCCGGCCCTATCGGCTGCTGGGCGGAGGACCGACGCCGGCTTCACGCTCGTCACTCGATGATGATGGCCTGACGAGCGACGGAAACGGATTGCGGAACAGTCCGCCACGAGCTTCTTCCGCAACGGGCGCGGGAGGCGATGCCGGGGCCGCGGCCTGCGGCGGCACCACCGGAACCGGCAACTTCTCGCACTTCATGGAATAGACCAACTGGCCGTCGGCGGTCCGGCCAATCGGCGCGCAAGGATCGGTGCGGACCGGAACGGGCGGTTTGGTCTGGGCCCAGCCTGGCGAGGTCATCAGCAACGTGGCGATCAAGACCCGGATGTTCATCGTGCCCCCTGGGGTTGGCAGGATGCTACGATCAATACTCCAATCCTGCCAAGCGAAGTGTTGCAGCGCACCACTCATAGCAGTCGCGCCCCGATCGCGGGTCTGGCAGGCTAAGTTATTGATTGGATTGATGGAGGCCACGTCGGGAATCGAACCCGAATAAACGGTTTTGCAGACCGGCGCGTAACCATTCCGCCACATGGCCCCATAGCGGGTTAGTTACAGACCGTTCGCCATTTAGGCAATGCCCGGCTGAAATCTTTCATGGGTTCCGACATACCGACACAATGATCAGCAGGAGGCCTGCCAGCCATCCGGAAACGGAATCAGCGGCCAGGGGCCGTCATTGTCGTTCGCAGCGGTCGGAATCGGGGCGAAGAACATTTCCTGGCTGCGCAGATCGTCCCGCACATCGGCCTCGATTTCGGCCCGGACTGTCTCCAGCAGATAGTCAAATTCGGCTTCGCTCATCTTTTAGCTCCCTGTCTTGGGAGCAATCTGACGCAAAGCCTTTGTTGGGCTGTTGAATGGATCGTTCAAATTGTACCGATCCACACGTGAGACCCGTCATGGTTACCGGGACGTTTACCTCATTGAATCAGGTGCGGGGTTTCCATGCACCAATCCGATGGTTCGCGGTAACATCAAACTGTTTGCTCCGTGACGGGTATGTCCGTCTCTAGCAGCGTATCCAACATTTTGCGGCCCCTGGTGCTGGCCTGCATCAGGGGATCCGCCTTGAAGGTCGACTTCAGGAAACTCGACACCGCGCGGATGCGCGGCACGAATTGCAGATCGTTATGGACGTTGATCCACAGCTCTCGCGTGGTGGACAGCTTATCGTGCAGCACCGGGATCAGGTCGGGGCGACGTGCCGTGGCAAAGCTCGGCAGCAGTACAAGCCCGATACCGCCGGCCGCAGCGTTCATCTGCGCGCACATGCTGTTGGAATGGAACGAGACTGGCGGGCTCTTGATGATGTCATCGAGCCAGCGCACGGAGTCGAGCTGGATCTGGTCGTCGATATAGGTGACGAAGCTGTGCTTTGTGAGCTCGGATGCGCTCTTCGGCATGCCGTGTGCGTCGAGATAGCTCTGTGACGCATAGAGCCCGAGTTGGAAGCAGCCGATACGCTCCGAGACCATGCCCTGACCGGTCGGACGGAAGAAGCTCAGAAACAGATCGGCCTCGCGCCGGTTCACCGAGACGCTCTGCGGTGATGTCAGCAACTCGACGGTCAGGTCCGGATGCTGCTTGCGCAATTCAACGAAGCGGTAGGCGAGGTAGAGCGAGGCGATGCCTTCCATCGTGGCAAGGCGGACCCGGCCAGCCATACGGCTGCCGCCGCATTGCACGTCTTCCCGCATGGCAATCACGGCGCTTTCGATCCGCTCGGCGTGGCAGAGCAGGCGGTCGCCGGTCTCGTTGACCTTCAATCCGGACGGCAGTCGCTCGAACAGCGCCACACCCAGCGTGCTCTCCAGATGCGCGATGCGGCGGCTGATGGTGGATTGATCGACCCGAAGCCGCCTGGCCGCACTGCCAAGGCTGCCGCCGCGCGCCGCGTGAATGAAGACCTTGAGGTCGTCCCAATCGAGCGATTTGAAATTGTCCATCCGAGAGTAGCAGCAAGAGCTGTGCCAGCACGCGTTGCTGGGACGCCATGTCGCGGTGGAAAAGCCAGTCTGCAAGGCCCTTTGCAGGATTGTCTATACCCCGCGCGATCCGAAGCAACCTAGCCTGACGGGAACAAAGAACGATCCGTTCTCTCTCACTTTGCGGACGCGACGCTGCCGGTATTCCGGGTTCAGCGAGTGACCATGAATGAGGCTCCTGCGATGATCTCGCAGGCACCACGAGAGTCGCGACGGCATCCCGTTCCAGAAACTCAATTTCGCCGGGGGCCAGCCCCCATCGCAGCTCACCGGCCAATGGCGGCGGTGATCGAACCAGAAGGGTGTGTCATGCAGTTTGACCGTCGACAGCTTTTGCTCGGAGGAGTCGGCACTGCCGCTGGCCTTATGCTTCCAGGCAGCGCGTTCGCACAATCGCCGGCCACTATCGGTACTTTCCCGGAAGGCGTCACGGCGGATTCGGTATTCGTCGGTCTGACCATCCCGCTCACCGGCGTATTTTCGGGCGACGGCGGCGATCTCAAGCTCGGCTATGAACTGGCCATCGCGCAGATCAATGCCGGCGGTGATATCGCGCAGAAGTGGGGCCTCAAGGGCAAGGGCGTGCTCGGCCGCCAGATCAAGTACAAGGTCTCCGACACCGAAGGTAAACCCAACCTCGACGTGCAGAGCGCCACCCAGTTCATCCAGCGCGACAAGGCGATCATGGTGTCGGGCTCGGTGTCGAGCGCCAGCGCCATTGCGCTCGAAGAACTCGGGTCGCGTGAGAAGGTGCTGTACATGGTCGGCATCGCCGGCTCCAACGACATCACCGGCAAGAACTGCCAGCGTTACGGCTTCCGCTCGCAGCAGAACGCCTACATGGCTGCGAAGGCGATGGCGCCCGTCGTCGCCAAGGCGCTCGGCAAGAATGTAAAGTCGGCCTTCCTCGTGCCCGACTACACCTATGGCCACACCGTCTATGACAGCTTCGCCAAGTTCTCGGCGGAGCAGGGCTGGAAGCAGGTCGCCAAGGAAGTCGTGCCGCTCGGCACCACAGACTATTCGTCGGCGCTCCTGAACATCGCCAACAGCGGCGCGGATGTGTTCGTCAACATCGCCTTTGGCGGCGATGCGGTTGCGTCGACCAAACAGGCCGAACAGTTCGGCGTGCTGAAGCGCATGAAGCTCGTGGTTCCTAACCTGTCCTCGTTCCAGGACAAGGAGCTCGGCGCCGAGCTGATGCAGGGCGTCTATGGCAGCTGCGATTTCTGGTGGGGGCTGCAGGACACCTATCCGCTCGCCAAGACCTTCGTCGAAAGTTTCGTGGCGCAGAACAAGTACTATCCGCGCTGGGGCGCGCATATCGGCTACATGCAGACCTATCTGTGGGCGATGTCGGTCGAACGCGCCGGTACGTTCAATCCGGTCGATGTGATCAAGGCGATGGAGAGCTCCAAGGCGCAGCCTTACGAGACGACCATCGGCAAGGTCTATTTCCGTGCCGAAGATCATCAGATGGTGCGGCCGATCCCGATCCTGCGCGGCAAGAAGCCGTCCGAGATGAAGAACAAGGAAGACTTCTACGAGATCGTCGATATCGCCGACGGCGAAAGCGTGATGAATGCGCCGGACTTCTTCGGCTGCAAGCTCGGCCCCTACACCTAAGGATCACCATGCCAAGCTGGCCCGTCCTCATCTCGCAGGCCTTCAACGGCCTGGCCCTCGGCACGCTGCTGGCGCTCGTCAGCAGCGGTCTGACGATCATCCTGGGCACGCTTGGCGTCCTCAACTTCGCTCACGGCGCGCTGTTCGCCGTGGGCGCCTATGCCGCTTTCGTGCTGCTGCAATACACCTCGTCCTTCGTGCTCGCGATCGTCGTCGGCTGCGGTTTCATGCTGGCGCTCGGCTTTCTGCTCGAACGCATCATCATTCGTTATTTCTACGACCGTCCCCATGAGGATCAGATCCTTGTCACTTACGGCGTCGGCATCGTGCTCGTCGAATGCGTGCGCGCAGCCTTTGGCGGCAATGCGCAGCGCGTGCCGGTGCCGTCCTGGGGGCAGGGCGCGACCCAGATGGGTTTCCTGATCTATCCGACCTATCGCCTGCAGCTGATCGCCATCATCGCCGGTCTGCTGCTCAGCCTCTATCTCGTGCTCTATCGCACCTCGATGGGCCTGGTGGTCCGCGCCGGTATCGAGAATCCCGGCATGGTCGGCATCCTCGGCATCAATGTGCGCCGCGCCTTTCTGCTGGTCTTCGCCATCGGTGTCGTCGCCGTAGGCTTAGCCGGCATGCTCTATGCACCGGTCGTGGCCGTGACGCCGGACATGGGCGCCAATTTCATGGCGCAGTCTTTCGTGGTCATCGTGCTCGGCGGCCTCGGCTCGTTCCCGGGCGCAGTCATCGGCGGCCTGATCGCGGGCGAGATCATCAGCCTGACTAGTGCTTTCAACTCGTCCTATTCGGAAGTGATGCTCTACGCGCTGATGGCGGTGCTGCTGATCATGCGCCCGCAGGGTCTGTTCGGTTCGGAAGGCCGCGCATGATGCGTCCTCGTTCCGGCGGCTTGCGGGGCTGGCTTCCCGAACTCGCAGTACTGTGCACGTTGATCGTGGCACCCATCGTGTTCCCGCATCTCGGTTTCTCGACCGATCTGCTGACACGTGTGTTGAACTGGGGCCTGATCGGCCTCGGCTTCGACATCCTGTTCGGCCTCACCGGACTGCTGTCGTTCGGACAGGCAGCGTTCTTCGGCGTCGGCGGCTTTGTCAGCGCCTATCTGCTGGTGTCCCACACCATCGACAGCGTCTGGCTGGCGCTGACGATCGGCACCGTCGCAGCCGGCCTGTTCGGCCTCCTGGTCGGCTGGTTCGCCGTGCGCCGGGTCGGCATCTATTTCACGATGATCACGCTGGCCTTCGGCCAGATGGCCTATTTCATCGAGAACTCGCCGCTGTCGGACTATACCGGCGGCGAGAACGGCATCCCCGGTGTGCCCGTGCCTGTGCTCGGCTTCGGCGCCCATGCGATCCGCATCAGCGCGGGCATGCCGATGTATGTCCTGTTCGCCCTGATTTTCTTTCTCGGCTATGTGCTGGCGCGTCGCATCGTTGGCTCGCCGGTCGGCGCGATCCTGCTGGCGATCAAGGAGAACACCGGCCGCGTCGCGATGCTCGGCCATAACGTACCAGCCTACAAGCTGACGGCCTTCGTCATCGCGGCGCTCTATGCTGGTCTGGCCGGCGGTCTGCTCGGCTCGTTCCAGAGCTACATGCCGCCGGACGCGTTCTCGCTGGAGACGTCGGGACAACTCGTAGTTCAGACCATTGTCGGCGGCGCCGGCACGCTGATCGGTCCGCTGGTCGGCGCGGCTGTCTGGCTGTGGCTGCGCGACAATCTGCAGCTCATTCCGGGCTTTGCGATCCTGTGGAAGCTGGTGCTCGGCATCGCCTTCATCATTCTGGTCATCGGGCTGCGCCGTGGCATCTGCGGCGAGATCGCCCATTGGTGGAACGAGCGCCGTAATCTGGCTGCGGCGAAGGCGGCGGAAGCGAAGACCGAAGCCATCGAAGCGCACAATATCGATCCAATCACCAAACCCGTGGCACTGCCCAGGGAGGTCAGGCTGACCATTGCCGAGCCCACGACGGGCGATAGCGACATTGCACTCGAAGCGAAGTCGCTGGCGCGGCATTATGGCGGTCTCAAAGCCGTCGATGGCGTCTCCTTCAAGGTCCGCCGCGGCTCGATCCATGCGGTGATCGGCCCGAATGGAGCCGGCAAGAGCACACTGTTCAAGATGCTGCTCGACGAAGTCAGCCCGTCCTCCGGCGAGGTCCTGCTGTTCGGCGAGAAAATCACGGGCGTCGGCGTCAGCCGCGCGGCGCAGCTCGGCATCGCCAAGAGCAATCAGCTCAATCAGCTGTTTCCCAACCTGTCCGTGCGCAAGAACCTGCGGATCGCGGCACTGGCACGCCGTCGCGGCCCGATGCGCTTTGACCTGTTGCGCGGAGCCGGCAGCATTCCCGACGTCGAGGAGCAGATCGTCTCGATCCTCGGCCTGCTCAATCTCGTCGAGCGTGCCGACACGCCCGCACATATCCTGGCTTACGGCGAAAAGCGGCGGCTCGAAATCGGCATGGCGCTGGCCACCAGCCCGAACGTATTGCTGCTGGACGAACCCTTAGCCGGCATGAGCCCGGCAGAACGCATCGCGACCTGCGCCTTCATTCGCGATATCGGGCGCTCGCGAACCGTGGTCATCGTCGAGCACGATCTCGACGCCATCTTCGAACTCGCCGAGCGCATCACCGTGCTCTATGAGGGCCGGCTGCTGGCGGACGGCACCGCCGACGAGATCCGGCGCAATCCGGCCGTGCAAGACGCCTATCTGGGAGGGCTGCACGCGCATGAGCCTGCTTGAAGTCGACAAGATCAATACGCTGTATGGCGATTCCCACGTGCTGTTCGACCTGTCTATCCGGGTCGAGCAGGGCGAGGTCGTGGCACTACTCGGCCGCAACGGCGCCGGCAAGACCACGACGCTGCGCTCGATCATGGGCGTGCTGTCGCCACGCAGCGGCCATATCCGTCTCGATGGCAAATCCATCGAGGGCCTGCCGCCCTCGGCGATCGCCGGCATGGGCGTCCAGCTTGTACCCGAAGAGCGCGCCATTTTTGGCGGTCTGACGGTCGAGGAAAATCTGCGCATTGCGGCGCTGACGGCGCCGAATGCCTGGTCCTACGACCGCATCTACGACGTGTTTCCGCGCCTCAAGGAGCGCCGCAAATCGGCCGGACGCACGCTGTCCGGCGGCGAGCAGCAGATGCTGGCCATCGCCCGCGCGCTGATCCGCGATGCGCGCATTATCCTGCTGGACGAGCCGTTCGAGGGCCTGGCGCCGCTGATCGTGCGTGATCTCGTCGAGGTCTCACGTAATCTCGCCGCCGAGGGCCGCACCATGATTGTGGTCGAGCAGAACGTTGCGGCGGCATTGAGTTTCGCCAACCGCGTTTATGGGCTCAATAACGGCCACGTGGTGTTCGAAGGCACGCCGGCCGATCTCAATGCCAGTGCCGACCTGATGCGGGACTTCCTCGGCGTCGGGATGTGATTCCTGGGACGTATAATCCCGGAGACAATGTCCCCGGGCAACGTGATTCCCTAGATTTCGATCGGCACCGCGAGGCGCCCGATCAAAAGCGCCACCTCATCGAGGTGATCGCTGTCATGCGCCTCGACGGCTTCGGCGAGCCGGGTGACGCATTCGTCATCACTGATAAAGGGCAGGGAGTTGAGGTCGGTCGGAAGCGCGCGGTCGGTGTGCGTGGCTGGCATCGGTCACCTCGTTCGATTCGGAACTTGTTCAACGTCGCGGAGGGCAGTCTTGCGGTGCAATAAGACTAAATAGCGACACGGTGGGAAAGATTATTCTTCGCCCGCACGCGGTGTGGTCTCGACAGGAACGGGCCACACCTCAAGAAGATCCCGTAACATCAGGCGTTTTCTGAGTTTTCCCCGATTGACGGCCTCTGCGGGAAGAGGTGCATTTCCTGCTTTCCAAGCGCGGATCGCTTTGTTATACGCTGCGGCCTGCGAACAAGCTTCGCACGTTCCCTGGTAGCTCAGCGGTAGAGCATTCGACTGTTAATCGAATGGTCGCTGGTTCGAATCCAGCCCGGGGAGCCATTTAATTTCAATGGCTTAGCTGATTTTGGGGCGCTCAAGAGGCGCCCTTTATTGCGTCGGGGCCACATCAGGGGCCACATTCGTGCGAAAGCTTCGCCGAAACGTATTGCTAGCAAACACGGGGACCACAAAATGAATGACGACCTGCGGCGCCTGCTGGACGATCTCACTCTGCAGATCGGCCAGACGAAAGAGCAAAATATTGCCATACAAGGCGTTTGTGCAGCTCTGGTGGCTGAAATCGCTCTCTTGGACAAAGCTCCGCGGGAGAAGCTCAGCCGAATGGTAGCCGGCCTTCAAGGGGCGGCGCTCGGAGTAGCAGACGGCACCGACGGTCGCAGCACCGAGATGACCAAGACGATCGAGCGCGTTACCGCGATGGCAGAGGCCATGCTTCAACCCCGTAAATGACGAGGCGCCCGAATGAGTTTGCCCGCCGGCCGTAGCCGACGGGTAGGAGGCGGAAGTTTGCGCAGGTTCAGGCAACGCGCCACTCCGCCCCGCGCTGCCGTGCAGTGATCATCGGCTCGATTGCCAACTCCCGATCGCTACAGTCACCCCAGCGACCTTGGCCTTGCGCCATGCCCTCCGGCCAGCCCATCCACGGCTCCTTGTCGGGATCGTCGAGTTCGAGGTCGCGATCGTTGCCGAACGCCGCCGTGTCCGCGGTGGTGCCGCACAGCGACGGCTCGCTGCCGTCATGCTCGTCTTCGTAGTCGAGCCCTGCGACGTTCGCCGCCCCCAGGTCCGCTGGCTTCCTGACATGGTCGGGTTGACCGAGCCCAGCGACGGCTCGTCGTCGTTGCCGTCCTCTAGCTCGCAGTCATCTTCTTCAGCGTCGTCGTGGGCTTCTAGGTCGCAGTGGTAAGCGTTCTGACTGACTGAGGCGAGGTTCTGCTCGGTAGGGTCTGGCTCGAGGTCGACGTCACCGTCGAGCTCGTCGACCAGCGCAATCAGATACTCGATCTGCTGTTGAGCTTCCTGCCGCAGGCGGCTGAGCGCCTGAAAGATCTGCTCCGGGGTCAGGTCGACTCGTCGATAGATAGCGTCCAGGGGGCTCCCTGGCTTCTTGGTGGGATTTTCATCGCGTGCTCTTCGATTTGGCTTCTCACAGCCCGCCGGTGTCTGACCGGCAGCCGGGGGGTGAGAACTTGCTCGATCGGCCTCACTCGACCACCAGCACAATTTCGTGCCGTTCAAAAGAGACTTATGCCGCAAGCGGAGTGGTGCTGAGCATGCCCGGGGCGGCGCCGGGCGGTCGCAGCGCGTGATCCGACGCAAACCTGTTTACAAGCAAGAGCGCTGCCTATCGGCCCGCTTAGGTTGTGTGGTCTGTTGCGAACCAATCAACTGTTCATGGGGAAGCGTCTTGGCATCGAAGCGCGTGAAGATTCACTACCGTCGCCTGTTAAGGCAGGATTCAACTTTTCCCCTCGACAAGACGCTGCAGGACCGCATCCAGACGGCCATGGAGACCACTAAGCCCGATGGCTCAAAGGTTCGCGATAAGGCGAAGCATCGTGTAACCGGCGTTCCCAACAGCGAAGGGTCCGAACGGCTGCTTAATACTTATCATTCAGACGCAGCATGTGTATTCGGAACTGTATGCCTGACGTTACCGGGCCAGCTTCAAGCGCTGCTAAAAGTGGTGGATTCCTCCAGTGCGCATCCAAACCTGGCTGAGGTAATGTCCGCGCTGGAGATCGCGGAAACTGCAGCACCAGCTGGGCATGAATACGTTCACGGTATGACGTACTGGACCGTCATCGGCGACCATTTTTATCAAATCCAGCATGTCTCAATGCAGGCCAAAGCCATGGAGGAATACTTCACATGGCTTTTACGGGATAACAGCGCCATTTCTCAAACCGAAGCCGTGATGCTCCAATGGAAATTTGATCGCGCGCAAGTTGGCGACGACGAGCTTGAGTCTATTCAGATCGGCGGATTGATGCCGGAAACCGTGCATGATGTAGCTCTAACACCCGCGGAACTCTCGAAAATGGAGGACGTGGAAACAAGAGAAACCATCGGCGAGAAAGTCGCCGCGACGTTCGCCAAGGCCCGGAAAGTCATCGAAGATCTTATCGGCGAAGTGGAAACAAATAAGATTATTGAATCGATGCCCGATGATGCTTCCCTTGATGTGCGAGTAAATATCGGTTTCCGCGCTAAAAAACGGAAGTTAAAACGCGAGGTTATGTCCAGTCTCGAAGCCGGCCTCAGAAACATTGCAGACGGTGAAATCGTGGCGAAAGGCAAGAACGGTATGGTCCGCGGCGACGATGCTCGACTATCGATGGACATGGGCATCCGCCGCATTTCGGAGACAAGCACTCTGTTGGACCCGGAACACGCTCTGCAACAGATGCTGGAAGTCCATCGCCGTTTTATTCATGATGGCAAAATCGAATAAAAGTTCTATATTTGTTCCATGAAGCTCAAGATTGCGCCAGTGCTCGTACCCATCGTTGTCGCTGCGATCTCGGCAGCGACCGTTCGTGTGTCTACATGGGATACGATAAAAACTGGCTTAATCACTGCGCTTTCGGTCGCGGCTGCAGCTGCTCTCGTCCGTCTCTCTCGAGGGCTTCCCTTCACGACGGCATCTCATTTCGAAACTGAAGAGATTGAAAAGATCACGCGTGCCGTCATACAGCTGGCGCGGTCGCTACGATCATTCCTAGCAGTCACAGTGCTGACGATGGGGTTACTGCTGCTGACGGCCCCAGCGCTAGAGCTCGCTCGTCCTTGGGCCGGTAGCCTCCCCGTGCAGTGGGGAGGGAGATGCTTTTCTGCTTTGATCGGGGCAGTCCTTGCATATGTCGTCGTCCGCCTTTTTCAGATCGTCAGCAGCGACCTAAGCCTGCTGGGCGAACAGTCACGCTTTATGGTTCGGGCTGTGCAGCGAGAGGATGCGAAAAAGCGCCTTGCCGAAATCCCGACAGAAATGGGGAGCTCGTTCAAGACGCCTGAAAACTACGGCCATCGGATTCAATAGGTCTGCTTCCATGCGATTGTTAGTGTTTAGCGCTTTCGGCGTTGCTCATCATCCGAATCTGATTGGCCCTAATTTTCTCGCCAGTGCGCAAGCGGCGCTCGATGGCGTCCCGCGCCTCCGCCGACGTTGAAGGTGCCGACAGCGTGAACAGCGCGTCCCGCGACAGCTTCTCCACCAGCCAGATGCGATCGCTGTACAATCGCGCTGCGATTAGCATCTGGCCGCATTCGTTCGGGTGAAGTCCAAAGCGATCAGCCGCTAATCGAGTGATCGGGCTTGTCGAGTGTGGGCCCTTATGCTTCGGCAATTCGAGGCCCTGTTCAATCGCCCTGCGGGGCCGGGAGCGAAAGCTCTCGGGCCCAACCTCATTGTGCACCCTGCGAGCTTTCGACGGCAACTCGCCTTGCTGTGGAGGCCGGGGGAAAAACCGCCGTTCTGGAAACGCCACCCAACAGGGAGATCAGGAAGGCGAAGCCAGGTGATTTACCAGAAGCCGACAACGCCGCTCTGCATCAATGCAGACGCCTTCCTAAGACTTGCCAGTCGCCTAAGCCGAAATGAAAGAATCCGAGGTCACCCGCGCCGAATTGGTTAAGCGGCTTAAAAAGCACGGTTTGAAAGAAACAGAGGCCGGAATGACGATGAAGCTCAAGTGCGGCACGTTTTCTGCCACGTTCCTCCTCGCGTGCCTTGCAGCTATGGAGCCTGAGGGCGTAGCCTTGAAAGAAATATAGGGGGCAACGTGAAGTGGACCGCGCCGCGGGAATTGTTATGGGCCGTCATAGCCGGCCTAGTCATAGCTGTAGTGTCTCTTTGGCCATCACATTACCCATACAGCCAAGCTCCAAAGATTGATTCCCAGCATCAATTCAAAAATGCCGTAAGCGGCCAAGAGGCCTCCGACCACGCTCAAGAGACCACGTTTCTCAGTATCAAACCTGGCGAGTGGCTCCTCGGAATCGTTACATGGATGCTGTGGGTGGCCACGGTTGGATTGGTAAGGGGCGCGGATCGAACTGCCGAACGCCAGCTGCGAGCTTATATCAGTGTTGAGCCTGCTCACTTCGACTTCAAGCGGGGAACGAACAAAGCAATCCTCTGCATGGCAAGGTTCAAAATCAAAAACTCCGGGCAGACGCCCGCATACAACGTTCGAATCGACACCGATTTTCGCGTCGCCCCTTGGCCCCTGACTGGCGACCTCGCGACGCTTCAGAAAAATGCTATCCAATTCAATCGATCTATCGGTCCGAATGACTTCGTCCCGGGAGCGGCTGAGAAGGGTCAGAACATAGCCAATGCCGGGCCAACTGACCGCCTTTATTTGCTTGGACGTATCTCTTATCGCGATGCCTTCGAAAAAGAACGCGAGACTTGGTTTTGCGGTTCGATAAAGCAGAGTGCAGTTCTTTTCGAACAACCTTCCATCCCTCACTCCCTCCAGATCGATTTTGCTTGGGCAGAGCGGCATAATGAAGCCACCTAGCGAGGAAAAACGTATGTGGCTTTTTTCCGACATGTCTCTATCGACTGCGACAGCGCTTGGTACGATAGCAAATTGGGGGCTACTTCTAAGTCTTCTCACGGGCATCGTGTCGACCTTCTTTGTCGTGCAAACGACGGACGTCAAAGAGCGGCACTGGGACGAAGCTAGGGATCGTTCCACGGAGAGAATTGTCGAAATCTCTGCAGAAGGCGAGAAGGCGAAGGCGGCGTTGGGCACAGCGCAGGCAGATATAGTCAAGGCAAGCGTGCAAATTGCAGAGGCGCACGCCCGCACGAAAGAAGCTGAACTAAAGCTGGAAGGATTACGCGAAAAGAATCTTGAGCTTGAAAAGTCTATTGCGCCCCGAATGATCGAACAGGCCCAAGCATCTGAGAATCTGAAGCCGTTTGCAGGTACGCAGTATGCAATCTTTTTTACGCCAGACGCTGAGTCCCGTCGAATGGCTGCCCAAATTCGTGCATTGCTGAGTATGGCCGGTTGGAAGAAGTCACAGAACCCGCCGTCGCCCCCATCGTTCTTTCTCGATGGAATTAGAATTGATTGGGCAGCGAGTCTTGGTGACCGGCTTTCCATGGTCGCAGGGACACTCGCCGAGCAGATAAAGGTGAGCGACGTAGCCGCGAAAGCGGGGCGGCCGGTCCCCGAATTTGAGCCGGATACGATCCGTATCTCGGTTGGCTTAAAGCCGATAAAAATCCACCCCCCTGACAGCCTTCCCTCGGTCAATCCAGCGAGCATTCCCGGGCTGACGGGACTCAAGTCTTGGGGGTCTATGCTGTTCGATAAAGACGAATGATAATTGCTCCGCTAAAGCTCGGGCGCTCACTTTCCGTCCCTGCGGCGTTTGCGCCATAAAAAGCGATGGACGGCAAAGTGGCACCGCTAATGGAACGAACCTTTGAGCCCAGCACTGCAGATGACGTAGGCAATGACGGACGTCGCCCAGCATTCGCGTCCATGCATCCAGTCGAATAGCAGGTCATTGATCATTGAAGGGGCTGCTCCGCGGTTGCCCAATTCCAAATGCTTGTGCGTCGCCAATTCGATTTCGCGAATGATCCCCGCATCGGCGTCAAATTCAATTGCTGCGGTTTCAATCTCATCAATACCAGATAGCCGGGGCCGACCGCCTGCCGTTGCTCTCCGTGCCAATGCTGCCACGAACGCAAGCTCCATTGCGCCGAGGCGATCTGATTTCCGAATATCGCTCAATATCCGCATGAGGAAGAACGGACCAATCGTTCGCTGCGCAAAGTGAATTGCAGCCTCGAAGTTGCGTTGCCCCAGGTCGGCATCAATTGCATCGGATCCAGAGCGAATAGGATTCCAATGCGTAATGACCACGGGCAATTCAAATGGTTTTGCTGCCGGTTCGCATTGCACGAATGACGGATAGCTAGTGCCGGCGGGAGGACTCGGATCAATCATTTTAATTGCTCCCGGCATTGAATTGAGCGGTAGGCGCTCGTGCGGCTTGGTTCGCGGCGCGATCAACGTAATTCAAGTCGGCACCGAGGCGCTGGCTGCGAATTTAGGGCACTGAGCTACAAGAGGGGCAAGGTGCAGGCGCATAGGGCGTCCCATCGGTTCTAGCCATCGCAGCACCCAACTGCGTCCGGGGTAGAACTATCGAAGGTCGCGTATCGAGCGCACTCACAACAGCTTGCTCAATTTATCTTACCTCACCACGGCACGCAACGTCCGCTGGCACGTAAGAGAGCCAGCGCATCAAAGCGATGCGCGGTTGGGCGATGCTATGCGCGTTCGCGTTTCCAGATGCTATCTTTGATACTCGTAGTACGTTCGGCTGCTTATGGATTGTGAACGTTCAACCAAATTTCGATGGCCTGCATGGCCCGCGTCCACTCGAAGGAGCTCCGGGGCAAGGTGCTATCACGCTGATGTCCGGCAAGCTCCCGGATCGCGGTCAAAGCGGCTCCTTCGGCCTCTGCCATGGGACCAGACGTGTTCGCAGTGGATTCCTCGGTCGTCACACCTTCCATCAGTCCTCGCGCCTCCCGAGCGGTACTGATCGAGGCGACCTTCAAAATCGATCTGCAGTAATGGGCCTTTATAAGGCTCTCGCGGTCGTTCATTCAAATGAAGCCATTCAATACACCATATCAGTCGTCGGAGAGGGCATACTTCTGCCGAAGCTCCAGGGTGAGAGCTCCAACGATACGAGCGCATTTGACGTGGGTGATGCTGTCGGCGGGATTAGTAACGGCGCTCCAGCCAGGACCTTCGGAAGTCTTGACCTTCCGTATCTCAACGGAAATTCCCGGCGGGCACTCGGAATGTTCGTCCATGCGATGGCGGATAAGCTTCGCCAGTTCGGCTTTGGAAATCGGCTTCTTTGCCATCGGTCCCTGCCTTCTGGCAGTAACCTTAGCAGCAAACGACCGCAGCCGGCGGTATTAGCGTCGCCAGACGTGAAGTCAGTCTTATTTCAAGCTGTAGCGATTCCGCAACTGCTTCTCGATGCGCGCCACAGTGATGGCAAGATTAGGGTAGTGCCGGCGTTCGGTGGCATTTGTCAGCGCGGACCAATTGCCGTCCCCGATTGGAATAATCGCAATCCGGACCTTGCTCATATTGGTGCCAGCAAGCTTCTCGTGAAAGAGCCAGATCAGCTCGTCGGCGGTCACTTTCTTTTTCGGCATGGAGATCAGACGTCAGCAAGAGGAGAGTGTCTGACTTCCTGTAAGGGATCACTCCAGGGCGCGCAATTCATATTGATGGCGCAGTTTGTTTACGGTCATTTCCAGCGCGCTATGCAAAGCACCTGGATCAATTCGACCTTCAGTGAAGGCATACAGAGTCCAGTTCGTATCGGCTCGAAGGTCACTGTATTGGACGTCGACTGCCTTCAGCGTCTCGCAACCTGGGCGTTTTCTCATCTCCGCGAGGGCTTCGCGCTCCAGCTCCTTTTTAGAAAGTATCACTTTCATCGATTGGCTCCGGCGAGTTTTCCAGAAAACAGCCGCTGTGGCGGATCGTTCCCGGTCGCGAAGGTTCAGAAATGAATGATCACTCTGTCGCCATGTTTCTCGCCGCCCTTAAAGTGGTGATCAAACGTGCAATCATCGTGCTCGATGCGCTCGGCGACTCCGAGATGAGGTGTCAGAACCAGGCATAACAACTCATGCTCCCGGGTTTGGCAGTGTGATGTCTCTTTAGGATGACGAATGAGAAATCCTGTCCGAAGTCCAGTCGCAAATCGCTTTAATAGCAGCCGGTGCTTGATAGACTGAGCTGTGTTGCAATACTGTCTGTGTGTTGTTGATGGGGTTATCTAAGGTATCGCTGACGTCCAACAGCGTCCATCTACCCGGTGGAGTTGGTTCGGACGATATTCGATAGACAAGAGAAGCGATCGCCATTTCGGGGCCTGCCACGAGGCCAAGCGCCGCTAGCAAAATGAACGTTGGTGCCATCAACACGGCTGATAATGTGAATGTTGCCAACTTCGCCTGCCATCCGATCTCAATCAGAATTGCGAAAGATATCGCCAACAACAGAAGGGCGGACATCTGAACTACAACCTGAATGTCCGAAGGTTTGGCGGAGTTCTGTAGAAATGGGGCCACGAAAGCTGCTATCAATGCAAGGATGATTATCGTCGAGATGATCGGGCGTCGAGCAGCGAGCTCACGCGCTCTTTGAATCTGCGTCTGAGCTCTATGAATGGCTCGCATTGGTGTAGTCGTCACTCGATCAATCAAGAACGCGATAAGATGCGTAGCACTGATCAGGCCGGAGGCTTCATCGCCTGGGGCTCTAACAAAAATTACCCGGTCACTCGGAATCGCAACATCGTTATTGGAGAGGTCCAGCGATATTGCCCAAAGTCTGGCGATCCATCCAATACCCAATCCGCAGATAAAGAGCGTCAGAAAAAGCGCTGTGCTAGCGTTCTCACTTAGTTTGTCAACGTCGATTCCGAAAACAGCTAATATGCCGAGGCTTGCCCAAGTCAAAAGCACCGCCGGTACGCCGTAAGACGCGAACTTTGAAACTGGATCAAGTTGAACCGATCTCGCATTCAGTACCGGCGTAGCAAGACAAGCGACACCTGCAATGACCGGAAGATGCTGCTGTTGCACTGCATTGAGGATTATCGAACCTCCGTGGCTGTGGCCGATCAAAATATGTTTTGCAGTGGTATATTGGTCCTGGGCCGCGGTGAGTTTCAGTGACAAGTGGCGCGCAGCTTTCCTTCGAGCACCGAATGAGTTTTTCCCTGACCAAGTGTGTCGTAGAATCAATATTTTCTGGGTTTCAAGCGTTGCTATGAGTTTTTGACAAAGTGCTGATGAGGCTGTTGTCCACGGAGCGCCGTTTGCCCAGGTTCCGTGCACCAAGGTGATTATCAGGTCGGGATCGGTTAATTCGCAATTGGAGAAGACGACGGGCAATGTATGCTTGCGCCGAAACAGAGATGCGATGGCCCTAAAGAGATCTGTGATGATGTTTGCTGTGATGATTAGTCCATAGAGTCCGTATACTGCGTAGATTATATACAGAGACATATGCACCCCAATTTAGAACACGACCCAAGTATCGCTCACACCTCTACGGACCAAAGGCAAGCTGACTATTCGTCTTCTTCGGGAAGCGGCGGGCTGTCGCCTCGAAGAAAGGTCCGGACTTCCTGAATGATCGCGTTAGCCATCTGCTCGTCGATCATGAAATCGTAGTGACCATCGCGCGTCATCAGCGTGAAGCTTCCTAAGAGCGGAGAGTCCGCGAGCGCCGTGACGCCGACGTCGAACGCTAGGAGCGCTTCAACATCGCCGTTTTTCGGCATGTTCAGGGGAGGGTCGCTCATGGTCGGTTTTCTGATTTTGGGCATTGTCAGCCTCTCTTGGAGCGCTTTGCTTTGGCCGCGGCCGGCGCCGGGGTGGATCGGAATATGACGTCGCCAATGACATGCCGCTCGGACGTTTCGATGCTGTCGGCTGCAAAGGCGTGGGGATCACGCCAATCCCGTCCCATGGGATCTGCTGTCGTCGCAATGGCGCGAGCCACATCCTCGGTCTCGGCCGGGACGATGGCAATCTGTCTGCTCTTCGCAAGCAGGTCCAATGCAGGTGTTAACCGCCACAATCGATTGGTTTCGGGGACCAAGACAGGCGTAGCGGCGATCTCGGTGACGGGCTCGTCTTCGTCGGACATAATGGGAAAACGGCGACCAGCACGCCATGTTCCTTAGAGATCGGATCCTACCGGGATCGATGATCTGCGTAACCAGCAATCACAGCCCCTACGCCGATGCCGATAATGATGCCAGCGGTCACATTCCTGATGGCAATGCCGAGGACAGCTCCAAGGCACACCCCTAGGGCAATGCCTAGCCCCATCCTCGAAGGATGTTGTTCCATCGGATTCCAAACCGGTTGGGATGAAATAGCTTAGGGAAGCGGCGCGCTGAAAGTCCAGATGTTTAGGCCCCTGTCGGATCCCTTCGTGGAAAAGGCAAACGTGGGGGCCGACCGGAGTGCTTTGTGCGCCATCACGCCACGAGAGAAGCGCCGTCCTCGAAGAACAATGGGGCCAGCGCCTCAAGGTTTCGACGACCGGCGCCGTGATGGTCTACAGCCGCACTGTGCCGGCCACGTCATGCTCTTTGATGGCGAAGATGCGAATTACTACTGCCGCGGCGGAAACTAGTCCGACAGTGTCAACGTCACTAAGATCCCCAAGTCCCGCGCAATCAAGGCGATCCGCTGGGCCGCCAACGTCCCGTGCCGACGATCGGCCGCAAGAGGGGCGCGACGGGGCAGGCCGTGAGGGCCGGGACGGAGACACTTAATAAACGAAGAAGCTGACGACTATGCCAATGACGGCCACGCCGATAAGGCAGTCGAGCCAAATCTGATTTGTTTCAGGCGAAAAACATCGGAACTTTCCCCAATTCCCGTTCAGGAACATGCGGGGCAGACGGAAGTTCCCGCCACAAGACATGGCCCCGACGCCGGAGCTATAGTGGCACTCCGCCCGCGATAGCGAGCAGCAACAACATCTGGAAAGTTGGATCGGTCAGTAGCGACATAGCGCCCTGACTACGCTGATTTCGCAAAAACGTTCCAATCATGGTCGCGTTATTCCCACGCTCAGATTGGTTAATTTAGAAACGCCAAGGGCTCAGCACGGTTTGGCCACTCGGAAAGAGCCAGGTCATCAAGAAGTAGGGCGCTAGCGCAATGCCGTTGCGATCAATAGGCCGCGCAGGACGGCTACGATTTTACTCAGTCCCATCATTCTGCACGACGTACCGCGCCCGGTTGATCCGGGTAAATCCTAAATTTCTGGACACGAAAACGATGTGCGACCAGCTCTGGCAAATCATTCGCTATGAAGCAGGCGATCCTGTCGGCGCCAATGGTCAACATTGCTACGGCGTCGTGGAAGCAAGCCAGTTCGTCGATTTCATGAAGGTGCTGGATAAGCTTGCCATTGCTTTGAAGGGCGATGCCGAGGCGCTGGACCGCCAGCATCAAATCAAGTTCACCAACGCCCTCGAAGCCCGGCGCCAGCATCTGTATCGCCGCAATAAAAACGGCCCGACGGCGGATGGGAATCGACCGCTGGGCCGCCTCACTGAGCTCGGTGCGGAATGAGCCCGGCGATTGAAATTTAGAGAGGCCCGGCGGCGGTCGAGTTGGGTGCAAAGGCACGCCGCCGAGCCGGAAGGCAGACACACAGAAACTGCCGACCGTGGGAAAAATTGGCAATAACGAATTTCGTTCCCGCAAAGCCTCGGCAATGAAACGGCCCGACGCTCAACCGAATCCATGAGCGCCGGGCTTGCCTAGGGCGATTTGAGATCAATCCTCAGCCCGCAATTTCTGCATCACAACCAAAGGAAATTCAATGATCCGCCTGTTCTCGGCGTGCGTTTTGCTGTGCGCATTTCTTTTAGCCCCTGCTGAAGCGAAGCAGCGCCCGCAAAGCCGCTTGTGTAGAGATCGGTACCGTCATGGTACCGATCTGCGGCACGACCACGCCGTCTCGCGACCTATGGTCAACCAGTGACGGCCGGCGCGTCACGTCGATCCGCGTGACGATGACGCGAGAAAAAGCACCGAAGGAAATGATCCAGAAAGCCAATAGGCGGCGGGCACAAGTCGGCTGTTTCGGCTTCGAAGAAATCACCTCTTTCGGCATCCCGTCGACTGACGTTGGCGATTGGCAATTTGGGAGTAATCCGATGGGCTGATCGACAGCACGAACGAGATCGTTAACGATGTCAAACAAGCCTAAAAGTTGCGGCGGAACCGGACGGCGTATCGAGCCGGCACCCGCATCAGAAAGCCGCCCGGCGACCATGCCGGACGGCTTTTTTGTACGCGACACCGTCTAGTAGTTCACGAAGCCCGAGAAGGCGCCACCCGGAAGCGCTGCAGCTCGCTATCGTCGTTATCTGGGGCTTTCAGCTGTGCATCCTCTTCTGCAGTCCAGCGCTTGTGGGACTCTTTATTGGTGGTTTCGAAACTTGTGTGCGTGTCGCAACGTACTAACCTGTGAGAAATCTGGGAGGCTCTGCGATGTGGGTAACATTGACGGCTTGCTTCGCTTGTTTTCTGGTAGGGGGATATGTGGGCCTCTGCCTCGGATACTCTGCCGGCAGGGAAGAGGTGCGAGAGGTGCTTGTAGTGAGAAGTATCGGTTCGGCTGATCGGCCTAAGAGTTGAGGCTTGCGGTACTAAACTACTTCACGAGCCGAAGTTGTCCGTAGCCCTTGCGCAGCCGCTGCTGTGCGGCGACCACTTCTTCATCGTCAAGTATTTCGAGCATGCGTTTGTAAGACGAGTTGTGGGTCCCGCGGCCCCGGCCATATGTAGCTGTGTAAGACGGCCCGAGCGTCATCCGTGGCATCGTTGATGGTGTCGATGTCGCGCATCATTGATCCCTCACGAGCTTGTAGCGGTTGCGCCACTTCGGATCCTTGTCGACGGAGTGGTAAACCGGCGTGCCTTTGGGAAAGAGTGCTTGCAGCATGCCGAGTCGGGCGAACTCAATAGGCCCGTCATACTCGGCCGCTTGGATCAAGACGTGCATCGCATTCTGCCACGGTGGTGTGTCGTGCGCCTGCTTTGGCAAGCGGGTGATATACTCGCCGGCATCCTGCAGGGTGGCCAGCTTACCGCCAGCGGGCAGGGCTATAGGATCGGGAAATCGGGCCGACCAGGACACAATGCAACTCCGCAAACTCGACTGACGCAACTGAACAGCCGACTCAATTTCGGCAAACACTGTTAGTTCCAGAATCGAGTCGGCATCGACCGCTACGAGGAAGCGAGTACCATTCCCGCGTTTGCACATCTGACATCGCTCATCTGGTCTAGCAATTGCATTACCAGAACGATTGGGGCCAACACCAAGAGGTAACGATGGCGATGATCCACCGGCCCTGGACTGACGATGAAACGGCCATGCTCCGTGTGCTGGCCGGGACGCTGCCGCCCAAAGATATCGCTAAAGCGATCGGGCGGACGCGAGCAGCGGTCACGATCAGGGCGCACGAGATGCATTTATCTCTGAGGCGCTTAGATCCGGACGGGGTAGAGAGAAATTGGGCGAAGGTCTGTCCAGGGTAGCTCTTTCTCGGCAAGCCGCTCCATTTCCGGAGTAACCGACCCCTGCATGGCGCGAACATTTGCGGTCTAGAAACTGGCCCCTGACACCAACAGAACTGCACCGATTGCCATAAGGAGAATGCCCGGCCAGTTCGTTCCGAGCCCCAAGAATCTCATGCCGCGCCGTGGCGGCTCCAGAGTGTCGCGAACCGGCCGGGAGGAATCTGGGCCGCTAAGCGGTCCCCGCCAAATAGCAGCGCGTGCCATGTACAAGACTCCGCCGAGGACGAGCAGCGCTCCAAACCCCGTCAGCAACATTCTCGCCTCCCAATTCGTCGCTGCAAGAGAACTTGATTCAAGAGCGCGGCCGATGATTCGTTCCGAGCGCCTGGCGCGGTACCGTTGCCGGCTGACCGCCGTCCGGTGGTGCTTGGTTAATGTATCGGCTACTCCATGGGTTATACGTCGCGCGCCGAGCTCATGGCTCGCACCTTGCGATAAACGCCACGGTTCTGATGTTCGACCTGCTCGGCTCCTTTGGTTCAGCTGTCCCACTTCGAAGCAAGCACGATGCTGCACATATCGATCCGCCGAAAGTTCGGATCCTTGAATGCAAGGACGTCGTCGTTGAATGTTCCGAAGGTGGTCTCGGGGCGGTGCTTCATGCCCTGATAAAAGGCATCGATAATTCCATGCTTGAAGTCGTGGCCGCGCGGACAGGCGGCGACCACGGCCTCGCGTTCCGCATCGGTATATTGGTCATAGCCGCGGCCAGCGACATCCATGCCCGCGCCCGCCTGCACCAGCGCAATCTCGGGGCGCATGAATTGAGGGATGCCGGGCGTCGTGTGGAGAGCGACAGCGTTCCAGACCGTCTCGATATCGCTTTCGGAGATGCTATGCTCCCGAAGAAAATCGCGCGCGGCATTCGCGCTGTCCACTTCGAAACGCAGATGGCTGTTTTCGTAATGTGCGGTGAGGCCGATGTCGTGGAACATGGACGCTGCGTAAAGTAGCTCGGGATCGAAGATCAGGTCCGTCCGTTTTCCCGTCAAGGCTCCCCAGAAATAGACCCGTACGGAGTGATGGAAGAGCAAATCGCTCTCAGTGTCACGGATAAGCGCAGTCACTTCACGCGCGATTTTGCTGTCGGGGATGCGCACTCCCGATATCTGTTCAAGGGTCATGGCTTGTCCTCATCGTGACTTGATCGGTGCAGCACGGGCTCAATGTTCGAGTACGGCCTGCGGCGTATTCCGGAAGCTGATGGCCAGGCGGTTGTAGCTGTTCATCAGGCCGATCGCGATCGTCAGGTCGACGAGCTGCTTCTCGTCGAAAACCTCACGCGCGGCTCTGTAAGAACTATCCGGCACGCCGGTCTCAGCGACGCGCGTGACGCTCTCGGCCCAGGCCAGCGCGGCGCGTTCCGTCGCGCTGAAAAGACTGCCACCCTCTTCCCACGCCTGCACCAGCGCAAGCTTTTCGATCTTCACGCCCTTCTTGATGAGGTCGCGGGTGTGCATGTCGAGACAATAGGCGCAGTTGTTGATCTGCGAGACCCGCAGATAAACGAGATCCACCAGCTCACCCGACAGTCCGCTCTGCATGACATAACCATAGACACCGCCGAGTGCCTTGATCCCGTTCGGAGCAATCTGGTTGTAATCGAGTCTTTTGGTCATCGCTTCAATCCTTCGAGTTTCACTTGATGCGCGTGGTGAGCGTCTTGTCGTCGGAGTCGACGACGAAGACCGCGAGCAACTTCGCAGACCTGGTCTTGCTCGCATTACGGCTGATGGAATGGGTCGCGTTCGGCGGTTCGGACCAGCTCTCGCCGGACTTGTAAATGCGGGTCTCGCCGTCGTTCACCTTCGACTCGACCGCGCCCGAAACCACATAGGCATAGATGAAGGCGGACATCGCATGGGTGTGCGGCGGCGATGCCGCGCCCGGTGCATAGTTGACTTCAACGGCGACGAGCGACTTACCAGGGATGTTCGGAATTGCCTGATTGAATTTGGGCGTGACCGTTTCGGTCTGGCCGTCATGTGCCGAGGCGGGCGCGGCGACCGCGAAAGCGAGCGCGGCGCAGGCGATGGTGACAAGGGTGCGGATCGTCATGGGCTTCTCCTTCTGCAAACCCCAAGATGGCCCATGCTGGGCTAGAAAAAAGCACCAAGAACGCGAAGAAATCATATACTTCGACACCATGACCCTGAACCTGAATATCGACCGTAAAGCCAAAGTCCCTTTGGCGGAGCAGATCCGAAAAGGCGTGACGACCGCCATCGAGGGCGGCGTGCTGGAGCCCGGTGCGCGTCTGCCGTCATGGCAGGATCTCGCCGCGCAGCTTGGTGTCGCGCGCGGGACCGTGCGGACGGCCTACGAGAAGCTGGCCGCCGCCCAGTTGATCGAAGCCTCGCGGGCGACCGGCACGCGCGTCGCGTTGCGTCCGCGCGCTGTCGTCAAGCGCGAGCAGCCGCCGGACGCAGGCTCGTTCATGGAGACCTATCGGGAGATGACGCAGGGACCTGCGTTGTTCCAGATGGGCGTGCCGGCTATCGAGACGTTTCCGGCAACCTTGTTCGCACGCATTCGCGCGCATGCGGTCCGTGCCGAGGCGAGTGCGCCGCCCATTTATCCCGACCCGCGCGGCGAGCTTGAACTGAGGCGGGAAATCGCCGGCTATCTGGCCATCGCCCGCGGCATCAATTGTTTGCCATCGCAGGTCATCGTCACCGGCGGTTTCAGCGCAGGCCTCGGCCTGGCACTCAGCGTGTTCAATCTCGGTGGACAGACGGCCTGGGTCGAAAATCCGGGCTTTCCATTCACCAGAAAGGGACTCGAACTCGCAGGCCTATCCCTCGCCGCCATCCCGGTCGATGCCGACGGCATCGATATCGATCATGGCCTGCGCCACCATCCGGACGCGAAGCTCGTCGTCGTGACGCCCGGTCAGCAGGCGCCGCTCGGTGCCACTTTGTCGCTTGAGCGGCGCCTACGTCTGCTCGCATGGGCCGCCGCGAACCAGGTCTACGTGATCGAAGACGACTATCTGAGCGAACTGCAACTGGTCGGCAGGGCTGCGCCGGCACTGGCGTCGCTCGACCGCGACGCGCGCGTCATTCACATCGGTTCGTTCAGCAAAACGATCAGTCCGACAGTTCGGCTCGGTTTCCTGGTCGCACCGGTCGAACTAGCCGATCGGTTCGGGGAGGTCGCTGCGTGTCTCGCGCCCGCCCCCGGCCCCGCGGTGCAACTCGCAACCGCCGAGTTCATGCATGAGGGTCACTACATGCGCCATCTCCGGCGCACCAAGCGCGCCTATGCCGCCAAGCGGCAGGCGCTGCTGGATTGTCTTCAGGCATCCGTCGGCGCCGATCGCGTCGCCACGCCTGGCCTGGCCGTATTGCTGAAATTTCCGAGCAGAACGTCAGATTTGGCGGTCGCACGCGAAGTCTCGGCGTTCGGCATGGCTCCATCGCCGCTTTCGTCTTGGTATGTGTCGACCGACGGCGTCAAGTCTGGGCTTCTGCTTGGTGTCGCGACGGCGCCGACAAGGAGCCTTGCTCGGATCTGTGATCGGCTCTTCGAAGTAATCCACCGGTTCACCTGATCCGATTGAAAGCCGAGGGGCACCTAGTCCGCGCCAATGAACGTCACCGAGAAGCGGCTGCGAGGAAGCAAAAAGAAGTTTGACCTCTCTGGGCGAATGACGTCGGGTACCAGCCGGCGACCCCGCCCACATCTGGCGATGACCGAGTTGACGCATGACCCCGGCTGTCGCGGTAGCGGTACCGCATCTCATCTCATCACGCCTCGCTCCATTGCGGAACACAACGGTCTAATGTTCTTAGCCTACGTCCATCGCATGGACGCAGAACAAACTTGCCGCGTCATCCCTCGGGATGGTGCGGCTTTTCTAATCTAGCTGCCTGCCGCAAGCGTGACGCTCTTGCGACAATCGCAAGCGTCGTTGTCTGGTGCTTTTTCGCGATAACACGCGGATGCTCGTCTTCAGCTTCGAGCAGTTGTGTATTCTCTTCCGCAGTCCAGCGCTTTTGGGGACTCATTCCGCGGCCTTACTCTTGAGTAGAAAGCGACCGGATCATCTTACGCCAAAGAGGGGAACGCCGACCGAGGACGATCGGCCTTTGGAGTAACGAAAAAGGCCCCGGTTTCCCGGGGCCAATTTTCGCGTTAGTTGCCGCCACCGGCACCGCCGCCTGCGCCGCCACCCCCACCGGAAGTGCGACCTTCAGCAGAGCTATTGGAGCCTGTCGTACCCGTTGCAGCGTTCGAGCCACTAAGGGAGCTCGCATTGTTGCCGGTCTGCGATCCTGCAGCGTGCGGCGCCGCGTGTGGAGTGCTCGATGTCGGGCGATCAACTGCCGTGCCCGTGCTTGTAGTGCCGGGCTGTGTAACACCGTTGCCTGCGGAATTGACCTGAGGCGCGCTCGGATTTGCGCCGCTCTGTGCAAATGCGGCAGGAGCAATGATTAGTGTTGCCGCTGTAGCTGCTATCAACATCTTCTTCATGTTTTTCCTCGCTCGTTTCATATCCCCGAGCAAGCTGAAGTCGGTTGACCGTTTCTTGTTCCCTTGGAAAAAATCGCGCAACGACGGAACAACAATCCCAGCGCGGCTTTGCCCATGTGCCTTTCCTAGTGGCGCTTCCTTGCTCTGGCGCTTCAACGTTAGAGCCGCTCGCCTGGCGGCTTAACGCGCCGGGGCAGGCGACAACGAACATTCCGGAGATCACCATGGGACTCGCAACTTATGCAATTATCGAGTCAGGAGATAGTTGGGCGTGCTTCACGATGGGAATGTTGAAGGAAAATGCCTGACCAAAGAATCTGCATTTGAGGCTGCCGTTGCCGCAGCATCCCTTGCCATCCGACAGGGACACGAAGTCCATGTCAGCGCACCAAGCAGCAAAGCTGGAAACAAGACGGCGCTTGGTGGCGCGACAAACTAAAAGTCGCGAAAGGATTATGATTTGGGAAAAGATGAAGATGGCGCCGAAGTGAAGTCGGCGCGCAAAGCACGCGGCGCGGAGCCCCGGCCGTCCGTTCGCAACGTTTTAGTTTGGAGCCTCGGCTTGGTCGTGACTTCCTTTGTCGTCGTATATTTCGTTTTTTTTAGAACCTAACCGACGGTGAGGTGCGTTGCGATGCCCAAATACTCAGAAGAACAGATCCGAGAGTACGCTCATAAACTTTGGGAGAGAGAGGGGCGCCCGGAAGGGAAGGCCGATGACTTCTGGCACCAGGCCAAAAGCGAGCTGGAAAGCGATGCGCCGGGCGACGAAGATCCCAAGCCGATGCCAGAGTAAACCAAAGGCCTGCTCGGATCTATTGTTTCAGACCCTAGTTGAGGCGAGGGGGACCTTGGCGATCTCATCGCCTTTCTCGTTCATCACCCGGATAAAGTTCTCTTTGCGTATCATAGTGGGCTTCTCTGTCCCGATCCTATGGGCGATGAAGCTGCCGTGATCCTTGGCCTCGTCATCACTGGCACATTGGTGGCCGAGAATGTCGTTAGCGGGGATTTGTCCGGCGAGATGGAAAAAGTATCTGGGCATGCTCGGTCAATCGATATAACGCGCGCTTGTTCCTGACCCCGAAGGGGACTGTTAAAGACGCATTTAGGGCTAGCGCGGCTTTTTTTGTTTTCGCTGGCTCAAAATCTTCTCGATCGGACAATTGAGGAAATGACAGATTGCAAAGAGTGTGCTGGCGCTGATCCCGTTCGCGGCGCGCTCGTACTTCTGGCTTGCACTTTAGGTAGCTGTCGCCGCGTACTCGAAGCCTCGACGTGTCACCGAAGATGGCCGCCCTAACGGAACTCTACATCGTTGTCGCCGTTTTGGACCTGCCGCCACGAAGCGGCAGCTTTCGACACAGGAGGATGCGATGGGATTGTTCACCAAGGACATCAAGACAATGGAAGACATGTTCTTGCATGGGCTTCAGGATATTTACTACGCAGAGAACCAGATCACCAAAGCATTACCGCAGATGATCCAGCAGGCGACCAATCGGGACCTCGCAGCAGGCCTGTCGTCGCATCTCGATGAAACTGAGAAGCAGATCGGCCGTCTGGAACAGGTCTTCAAGAAGCTCGGCAAGGAGCCTAGCGCGACAGATTGCCCGGCCATCGACGGCATCATCAAGGAAGCGAAGGCGACCGCAAGCGAGATCGACGACAAGGCGGTCCTGGACGCCGCCATCGTTGCTAACTCCCAGGCCGTCGAGCATTACGAGATCGCGCGCTATGGCACCCTGATCGCTTGGGCGGAAGAGCTCGGGCACGATGACGTCGTGCGGCTGCTTACGACCAATCTCAACGAAGAGAAGGCGGCCAACACCAAACTGAACACCATCGCGTTGCGGAAGGGCGTCAACAAGAAGGCGGTGGCCTGAAGCGTCGGCCCGTGGCCGACAATCGAAAGTGACGCTTCAGCATCCCGTGACGCCAGACGGCAGGTACTTCGTCGTGAAGGGCCGCCTCTGCGCCTGGCCAATCCCTCTTGCCTGAAGCAAAAATGGCCGCGCTCGTGACCGAGTTGATGCGGGCGCGACGCGCGGTCAGGACCGCAAAGAACGCAAGTGACGAGGAGGCGGAAGCGGCGGCCAATCGCGACGTGGACGATGCCAAGCAGGCATTGGGCGAACGCGGCCCGGTCTGGTGGTCCAATGGCAACCCGGACGTCAACAGGTACATGGTGAAGAACACGCCATATGCGGCATGGTTCGCTAGTCTGAGGGCAAGTCGGACGAGGGAGAACGCGTGAAGATCGCGACGTTCAACGTGAACAACGTCAACAAGCGGCTTCCCAATCTGCTTGCTTGGCTGAAGTCGTCCAAACCGGACGTCGTCTGTCTTCAGGAACTGAAGGCCGCTCAATCCGAGTTTCCGGAAGGGGCGCTGGGCAAGGCCGGATACGCAGCCGAGTGGGTCGGTCAAAAAACTTGGAACGGCGTTGCGATTCTCGCGCGGAAATCCGAGATCGTGGTGACGCGACGGAGCCTGCCAGGCGATGCCAACGACAACCAGAGCCGCTACATCGAGGCCGCCATCGGCGGCGTGCTGATCGCGTGTGTCTACGCGCCCAACGGCAATCCGCAGCCGGGACCGAAATTCGACTACAAGCTGGCGTGGTTGAAGCGGTTGAACGCGCACGCTGGCAAGCTGCTGAAATCCGGTGCGCCCGCCGTGATCGCCGGCGACTTCAACGTCGTGCCGACGCCGAACGATATCTATCCGACGAAGTCGTGGGACAAGGACGCCTTGGTTCAACCCGAGGGGCGGGCGGCGTTTGCTAAATTGCTAAAGCAGGGCTGGGCCGATGCGCTTCGCGAATGCCATCCCGACGAACCGATGTATACGTTCTGGTCGTATTGGCGAAACCGCTTCGAGCGGGATGCCGGTCTTCGCATCGATCATCTGCTTCTCAGTCCTGCGCTGCGACCGCATCTCCAAAAGGCCGGCGTGTACCGCGCGGTGCGCGGCAAACCGGATCCCAGCGATCACGCGCCAGCCTGGATCACTCTTAAGTAGGGTTGCGCCCCGGTCCCACCGGTGATGCCGGATGTCCGATATCGCGGGCCTCCGAACCGAGTGCGCACGCCTGAAGATGGCATTCCCTCCGCCGCACCGTCACAATCCTTAGAGTGGACATCGCGCCCGTGGTACCTCGGCCGCAGATGCGATTTGCAGCGCGGATTGGAACGTAGTGTCCGCGTGGCACTTGGTCGTGCAGTCTCATTCAGGAGAACGGCTATGGGCCAGGACGGCGATGAGGGTGCTGGAACTTTCGGCGAGAGAGGTCTCGACGCGGCGAAGGACGCTGTGAACGCGGCGACGGAGCAAGTCGACAAGGTCGGGCGGCATTTCAAGGACAAAATCGAGGCTGCTAAGCAGCCGGAGACCTATCTCGAGATGCTAAAGGACATAACGAAGGCGGCACCGCTCGGAATGCTAGCCATCGCCTTCATCGGCGGGATGCTTTTCGCTCGACGCCGCTGAAGTCCCGCATCGCCGGACGCCATTTTGAGATGCGCCGAACAGCACGTTACGGTCGGGGGAAGTGCCGCCGGCGCAATCCGTCCAGCCACGCGAAGCTTACGCCGCCCTTTTCCGCGGTGAAGATGTAGGTCGCCTGTGCCATCGAACGGCAACTTACATCGGCAGATCGAGTTGCGGAGCTTCTTCGACGTCCGATTGAAGCGACGATAGTGAAATACCGAGCAGCCGCACCGCCTTCGGCAGCGGGATCGCATTTTCGAGCAAGCCGACGGCGATGTTTGCGAGGTCGTCGCGGCTCCCGACGATGAAGGCGACGGACCGGCTTCGCGATATGATCTCGAAGTCGGAGAACTTCACCTTGAGGGTCACCGTCCTTCCGCGATTGCCCGTGTTCTCGCAATGGCGCCACACCTTGTCGATGAGGGGCTGCAATTCGGCGACCATGGCATCGAAGTCCGCGAGGTCGTCGGAAAACGTGTTCTCGGCACCGACCGACTTCCGGATCCGGTTGGCGTGGACCGGCCGCTCGTCGATGCCGCGCGATATCCAGTAGTAATAGGTCCCGGCTTTGCCGAAGTGCGCTTCCAGGAACGTCAGCGTCTGGTTCCGGATGTCGAGGCCTGTCTGGATACCCAATGCATTGAATTTGGCAGCCGTCGCCGGTCCGATGCCGTGGAACTTGCCGACGGGCAGCGTCTCCACGAAGGCCGGGCCCATCTCCGGAGAGATGACATACTGACCGTTTGGCTTGCGATGGTCGGAGGCGAGCTTGGCCAGGAACTTGTTGTAGGAGATGCCGGCGGAGGCGTTAAGCCCGGTCTCGTCCTTGATTTTAGCGCGGATAGCCAGCGCAATGTCGCGCGCTAGTCGAATACCCTGAAGGTTTTCGGTGACGTCCAGATAAGCCTCGTCCAAGGATAGCGGTTCGACGATGGGTGTATGCTCGGCGAAGATCTCACGGATCTGCTGGCTGATAGTCTTGTAGACCTCGAAGCGCGGTTTCACGAAGATTAGATCTGGACACTGACGTTTGGCTGTAACGGACGGCATCGCCGAGCGGACGCCAAATTTGCGGGCTTCGTAGCTCGCTGCTGCCACGACGCCGCGCTCCCGAGAGCCGCCGACGGCGACAGGTTGGCCGCGAAGCTCTGGATTATCCCGCTGTTCGACTGACGCGTAGAAGGCATCCATGTCGATATGGATGATCTTACGCTGTCGGGTTTCTGGCGCGACGTCGTCCGTCACCTCGCCATCGGTTTCCATTTGCTGTCTCTGATCGCCAGCATCGCCTTCGCAACCGGGGTCGATGCGCGATCGGCCGGTCCATCGGCCGCCGCCTCGATGGCGCGCCAGTCGATCAGAACGGTGTCGTCTGGAGCAACCTCATAGAGGCCGACGCCCACTGGAGTGCCTGAGATGCGTTCGGTTCGGACGGGGCGCTGCGTGATGTCTTGCGCCAGCGCGGCAGCGGGCAGCATGATGGCAAGTACGCCGATCCACATTATGCGCATCTGTTGCATCCTTCTTCAGGCCTTGGACTACGATCTTACAGGCCAAGCAGATCGGAGCGTCAACAGCCGAGGATATGGCTTCTCGAACTCGGGTCAGCAACCATCGTCCTGTCGGCTGCCGGTCGGTTCCAGGCAGGTGCTATCGAGGAGGCGCGTATCCTAGCAATCTGCGAAGGCGCGCCTCAGGCGCCAAGTCCACCAAACGTTTCATTAAATGGACCTGTTTGTCCAATACCGGTACTGCGCGAACGGAGGAGCTTGATGATGAACAACGAGGACCGGGAAATGAAAGGCTCCGATTTGCTAGTGGCGGCTCTCGAAAACGAGGGCGTCGACCGCATCTTTGGCGTCCCCGGCGAGGAGAACCTCGACGTCGTCGAGAGCTTGCGCAAGTCTTCTATCGAACTGGTTGTCACTCGTCACGAGCAGCCCGCCGCCTTCATGGCTGCGACCCACGGGCGCCTCACAGGGAGGCCAGGTGTCGCGCTCAGCACTTTGGGGCCCGGAGCCCTGAATCTCTCTACAGGGGCTGCCTATGGGCTGCTGGGAGGCATGCCGATGGTCCTGATCACTGGCCAGAAGGCGATCCACGCCAGCCGGCAGGCGCACTTCCAGATCGTTGATGTCGTCGCGAGCATGAAGCCACTCACGAAACTGTCGCAGCAGATCGTAGGTGCGTCTTCCATCGCGACCGTCGTCCGGAACGCTTTCCGGATTGCGATGGAGGAGCGTCCCGGACCCGTGCACCTGGAGCTTCCGGAAGATGTCGCAGCGGAGAAGGTTTCCGGCGTTTCGGTCGTCCCGGTTCACCTGACCGATCTCCCGGCGCCCTCGATGGACGCCGTCCGGAAGGCCGCCGAGCTCATCCTCTCGGCGAAATGCCCGTTGCTCATGTTCGGTGCCGGTGCAAGCAGGCCCAGGCTCGCGCCCGCGCTCTCCGAATTCGTCCGCCGGGTGAAGATCCCATTCTTCAACACGCAGATGGGGAAGGGGGCCGTCGGCGGGGCGTCCGACTACTATGTCGGCACCGCGGCGCTGAGCGAACGCGACTACGTGCATCGCGCAATCGACTGCGCCGACCTGATCATCACCATCGGCCACGACACCATCGAAAAGCCGCCATTCATCATGGGGCGTGGTCGCCATCAGGTGCTTCACATCGGCTTTACGCCAGCGACGGTCGAGGAGGTTTACTACCCGCAAGCTGAACTTATCGGCGACATCGCGAAAGGTCTCGACATGTTGGCGACCGAGCTCGAAGGGAAGCTCCAGCAGACCACGCAGTGGGACGGCGTGCGCGCGGACATCCTGCGCCACATCGGCGACCGTGCCAGCGAAGACCGCTTTCCGCTGACGCCGCAGCGGATCGTCCACGACGTCCGCCAGGTCATGCCGGCGGACGGCATCGTCGCGTTGGACAACGGGATGTACAAGATATGGTTCGCGCGCAACTACCGCACGGACGTCGCCAACACGTTGCTGCTCGACAACGCGCTTGCGACGATGGGAGCGGGGCTTCCGTCGGGCATGATGGCGGCGCTGCTGAATCCGAAGCGCCGTGTGCTCGTTGTCGCCGGCGACGGCGGTTTTATGATGAATTCGCAGGAACTGGAGACCGCCCAGCGTCTGAAGCTCGATCTCGTCGTGCTCGTAATCGAGGATCACGCCTACGGGATGATCAGATGGAAGCAGGCCGTCGACGGTTTCGCCGATGCGGGGATGACTTTCGGCAATCCGGATTTCGTCGCCTACGCGCAGTCCTACGGTGCCCAGGGTCATCGCGTGACCGAGGCGGGCGGTCTGGCGCCGACACTGGAGAAGGCCTTCGCGGCCGGTGGCCTCCACCTCGTGGTGGTGCCGGTGGACTACAGCGAGAATGTTCGTGTTTTGGTGGACGAACTAGCCGACATGCAGCAATAGGCGCGAAAAAACCATTATTGGAAGCATTTGCAATACCAACGGACCTCTTCGTCGGTCTCTCCATGTTGCGAAATCGAGAGTCCAATATACCGAAAGTTGTTCTTGTTCCCGGAGGTGTGCTTGGGAGAACCAATCTGCATGGCGATCGTCAGTCGCGCCGAGGGCGGCCGTGTCCATGTTTTGATTCCGTCGTCGCGGAGGCGCGTATGACAACTGCAGGCGTATCTATTTCGGGCCATTGGATTTCGTGTATGCGGCGCAGCTCGCCGCTGATACGTGAATAAAACCCGCAGTGCCGAAGTGAAGGACCTAGTGCGACCCTTGAATACAAGAAGGTTCAGTAGCATCTGGTGGAGCCGACTGGTTGCAGTCAACGTGATGGTCGATAATCAAATCAAGCGCCCGGTGCTTCCACATTTCGGCTTCTGCTAGAAATTTCCAGCTTTCCTCGGGAAAGAACGAGGCGCGCTGTCGACAAATGCTCTCCATTGCTCTTGCGTGTAGAAGCTCTTTCATCGCTTCCTCCCGACTGCATAATGGATCTCATTCTGCGCTCTATAAATCAGACGTAAAGAGCCGCGGAGAAATAAATCGCCCAAAATACCGTAGTGTTCCTCCTCGGGAGGACTTTGTCCGTTCCGGCTATGCGATCAACTGAACATCGTTCCGAGCCGAGCTCGGCGCGGTGGTCGCTCTGTGGCACAACATATTTTCGGTTGTGAGAGGCAATCACCTTTAGAAACTGGTTCAGCACGGAAAGCGGTGCAGAGCCGGCCCGACCGGGCGCGCTTCACAAGGATGATCAGAGGATGCTGTCAAGCGACACTGTTGCGAGCTGTCTCCAATGCATTGCTGAGTTCGTGAAGCTCGTAGGGTTTGCGCAATAGCAGAAACTCCGAACCCGATTTCCGTGAGGCGTCACTATAGCCTGTCGCAAGAACCACCGGCATGTGCGGATGACTGCGTTTGAGATTGCGAGCGAGGCCGAGACCATCCATTTTTCCCGGCATCACAATATCACTGAATACAACGTCGATGCCGTCGCGCTCAATTTCGCGCATTGCGGACTCTGCGTCCGTTACCCATCTCACGCGATATCCCAGCTCTTCCAAAAGAACGGTGCTGGAGGTTGCAACATCGGGATTGTCTTCGACGAGAAGAACGGTACCGGCGCCTTCGGCCAGAACCTCTGCCTCATGCGTCCCAGCATGGCCCTCTCCGCGCGGGAGCCGAATGACGATTTCCGTGCCTGCGCCGAGCTTGCTTTTGACCTCGACCCTGCCGCCGGCCTGGTTGACAAAGCCATGGACCTGCGAGAGCCCTAATCCCGTTCCCTTGCCGACAGGTTTGGTCGTGAAGAACGGGTCGAACACCTTCGCAATGACATCCTCAGGAATGCCAGCGCCGGTATCGATCACTTTGATATTCACATGCTCGCCTTTATCATCATCGTCCGCGACACGATGATTTTCTGCTGTGATCGTCAACGTGCCCCCGTCGGGCATGGCATCACGAGAGTTGATGCCGAGATTGATGATTGCGGTCTCGAGTTCGGTTGGATCCGCGAAGACCGGCCAGATTCCGGCCGGTACGGAGATTTCGAGCTTTATCGCGCTGCCTAGGACCGTGGCCAAGACTTCGCGCACAGCCTGCACCGTCTCTCCAACGTCAAGCAGCACCGGGTTGACTTGTTGGCGCCGCGCAAAAGTCAGGAGCTGGCGCGTTAGCGCAGCCCCGCGACGAACACTTGCCTCAATCGCGTCTGCTGCCTTGACCACGCGAGGGTCAATGGCGTGGCGCTTGATGAGCCGAGTGTTACCTGTAACCGCCATAAGCAGGTTATTAAAGTCATGCGCCACTCCGCCGGTCAGCTGACCGAGCGCATCCATCTTCTGTGATTCAGCCAGCTGCTTTTGTATTCGTTCAAGCTGCTGCGCTGCATTACGTCGTTCCGTGATATCGCGCGTTATCTTGGCAAAGCCGATCAGCTCACCTGCGTCATTGCGGACGGGATCAATGACCACACTCGCCCAGAAAAACGTGCCGTCTTTGCGGACGCGTAGGCCTTCCTCCTCATAACGGCCCTTCTTGCGGGCAGTCTCAAGAGCATGCGCCGGCTTTCCCGCTTCACGATCACTAGGGGTGTAAAAGCGCGAAAAGTGCTGGCCAATAATTTCTTCCGGAAGATAGCCTTTGATTCGCTGGCCACCCAAGTTCCAGCTGGTGACCCGACCTTCCGGATCAAGCATGTACAGAGCATAGTCCGTGACATTTCCCACCAGCAGGCGAAAATGATTTTCGCTCTCGTCTAATGCGAAGCGTGCCTGCATTCGCTCGGTGATGTCCCGCGTGATTTTCGCGAAGCCGATAAGCACACCATCTTCATAAATGGCATCAATGACGACGGAAGCAAAAAATCGCGAACCGTCTTTGCGCATCCGCCAGCCTTCGGCTTCGAAGCGCTGATCCCGGCGAGCGATCTCTAGCGCAGCGGCGGGAAGTCCTGCTTCCCGGTCTTCCGGGGGGTAGAACACCGAAAAGTGCTGGCCCACGATTTCATCTGCGGAATATCCTTTTATCTTCTCGGCGCCTGCATTCCAATTTGCTACAATGCCGTTCAGGTCCAGCAGATAGATCGCATAATCTGTGACGCCTTGAACGAGGAGCCGAAAGGCACGCTCGCTTTCGAAAAGGCCGCGTTCAGCGTTGTTTGTCTCTGCCATCGTTCACTTCCCGCGAAACTACTAGCGCGCATCCGATTTGGCGGTACCCACAAGGCTGCACCGCTGTCGCAGTCCGATTCCGGTAGCGCGCGTCTACTGAGCTGGTGGAATCCTCTGTCTAAATCATACGGATAACCTTCTCGGCGTCCGTATAAGCCTCTTCTTCTGATGGGAAATCCGCGGACGTGACAACGCTTTTCAATGTAATGCCATTCATAGTCAGGACGGCCCCATCTTTGCGGGAAATAGCTGCGCGCCAGAATCCCGGGCGCCGCTGATAAGGGAGAATGGAGAACTGAGCTTTATTTGCCATTGCAGTGTTCGGCACCTCAAAGGCGGCTGTGTCAAGGCCGGCAAATTTGGAGAAGTCCCGCGCGCCCCGTAGCTGGGCTTTCTAGTTGGACTGGGTGGCCAGGATGGCGGTCATCCCGCGCGCATGTCGGAGCTCTTTATTCAGAGCTTTCCGGTTGCGGCCTGATAGGGGCGTGGGGTGATATTTCGGAGCCATATGGGCATCCAAGCGTGACAGTCAAAAATGAAAAATCAAAAAGCGCTATGTCGTCTCAAATGACGGCCAGCAACCATCTTCCTCAAGGCGTCCTGTGTGTTCTTGGCAGCCGTTGTCGAGCAGCTTCATGCCCACGTCTTTCCAGACGGCATATTGGCCATAGAGGCGCACAGCATCCACTGTCTTGATTTCCACAATGCGGTCACAGCGGCGACAGGTCACTCTCAGGACGTGCCGAGGAATTTCGGACAAGCGTCGCTGTTGGATGGGAACACCGGTGCGGATCTGGCCGCGAGGATCCCGAATGATGGAATCCCAATACGCCTCCGGCAGATCGTCTGCAGGGCCGGGCGCCGGAACAGGTGGCTCCGGTGGGCGGCTTGGCTTGGAAGCCATCTTTTCCATCTGTTCGGGCGTCGGCATGCGCCAGCTCGCGGGTCTGTCACTCATATCCTTGATTAGAACATATCAAGAACAAAAGTCGAATCCGTTTGGGCCGGGAACTTGTGATAGGACGGAATTTAGATGCGCGTTCGGCCTACGCCTTTCGCGACACAATGAGAAAATGCTCCGCGAGAAAACCCGGGACCTTGAGGCTCCGGCATATCTTTTCGAATGGTCCGACCAGCACTTCACAGAGGCGCGGAAGGAAGCTGCCCGGTCGCGGGAGATAGCCGTAATACGTGCTCTCAATTACCTCAAATCCCTCAGCCGACAGCACTCTCGAAAATTGGTCCAAGGTCAGGGTGTTGCGAGGCCTCCTTGGATATGCCCAGTTCAGGATACGACTGACCATCCCGATTGGCGACGTCGCATTCAATTGGATGTTGCACACCAGCACGCCATCCTTGCGGAGGTACCGGTAGATCGCCCGCAAGGCATCGCGCCTAAGCGCATCCTCTGCATTCAGGAAAAATCGAAACGCGGTGGCGACGTCAAATATCTGTTGGCCAGGGTCATTCGTGATGTCGATGCAGCGTAACGTGACATTATCGGGTACTGACGCTGCCAGGAGCATAGCTTCCGACACGTCGACTCCGACAACCGAGCCGAAGAACGAGGCTGAGACCTTAGTAATGCGGCCGGTTCCGCACGCGAAATCGAGACTTGTTCGCTCTGGCCCTCCGAGTGGGCGCAGAATGCTTTCGAGCAAGGGCTGCTCGACGTTCCGCCATAGTGCCGCGCAATAGCCCACCTCGAAGGTCTTGGCATAGTCGGCAACGATATCCGCCGACTGGTGGCTGGCGCGATAGCTCTCGCTGGACGTGTCTCCGTTGAGCATAAGGATGCGTCCTGTGAGCCGAACGGCCGGACGCTAAGCACGATGCGTGGGCGAGGTCTTCATCTGTTTGAATGAGAACGGAATGGGCCGCGAAAATTGAGTCATGGCCGGTTTCGGTACTGGCCGGTCTCCGGCCGCAGCGGCTAGTTTGATTTCGGTAGTAGCCTAGTTTGATTTAGAGAGAGGAACCTTACGTAGCCTGGCCGGTTCAATAGACATCATCGCCCTGTATGTAGCTTTTATCGGTGATGAGAACGCCGATTGCGCTCCCGCCTTCCCCTGATGGAAAGGAGCGCGCCATGATCAATAGGCGACGTTTTAAACTATCAGAATCTTTGAAACAGCGGTTGCTTGAAGAAGCGCAAAATCTGCGCCACGAAGCAAAGATGTTGGCATATGGACCCATTCGGGATGAGGTCCTGAAAAAGGCTCGGCAAACCGAGATCGCCGCCCATATGGAGGACTGGCTTAGCTCGCCGGGCCTTCGACCGCCGAGAAAATACGATACACCCGGCCCAGACTAAGAGAAACCCTTGTGTCCATTGAAACATTCTTCGCGCTTCCGAGTCATAAATCTCGGGGAGCGAATAATGGACAATCGGCGAAACAACGTCAGAGAGCTGCGGGATAAAGTGGCGAAGTATCGAGCGCTCGCGCGTATGGTGACCGACACCGAAACGCAACGCCACATACTGCAACTGACCGACGAACTAGAACAGCAAGCTCGCGACATCGAACGCGGGAAATAAGGTCGCCTCAGTGGGCGGCTCTTCCATTTTGTCGACCTTCATCTATCGGGCCGACCGATAGCCTCGAGTCCCATGCGCGGTTCGTTAGGATCTTCGTAGTGGATCGTGCTTCTCTCGTCCGAGAGGATGGCGTCGGCTTACACATCTCGACAGGCATAGCGCGCTGCACATTTCCCACGCGCGGACCGTGCTCTTCAACAAAGTCTATCCTGGGTTCATCGAGTAGTTTGGGCTGCCACGACTCTGTCTAGCGACACCTTTGTAGAAGGCGTCCGAGTGGGGACACCCATTTGCTAAGTCCGGGCGGAACTATGCGTTCGGCTGCACATTGTGTGGGCATCGGTATCTATTCCGGAGCCGCTCCAATGGGAATTTCACAATGATTGATACTGTTGTCGTGCAGCCGGCTGCCCCTGGCCTAGACGAGCCTTCAGTTGCTGGTGTCTCGTGGGCTGCAGTCGCGGCTGGTGCCGTCGTCTCGCTCGCGTTGACACTCGTTCTTATCGCTTTCGGAACAGGGCTTGGCTTGTCTGTCGTGTCGCCCTGGTCCTCCGGTGTATCGGCTACGACATTCAAAATCACTACGGGAATTTATCTGATCGTCATCGCGATGATCTCTTCGTCGATCGGCGGATATCTCGCTGGTCGTCTGCGGTCGCGCTGGATTGGCGTTCATTCGGATGAAGTCTATTTCCGCGACACCGCGCATGGGTTTCTGGCATGGGCATTTGCAACGGTGCTCGGTGCAGTACTCCTGGCTTCGCCAGCGACGACCGTTTTAAGCGGCGTGACGTTAGGAGCCTCTGCCGGTGCGACCGCGTCTGCGGCGCAGGCGGGACCGGCCGAAGGCTACATCGACGCACTATTGCGTCCATCGACACCCTCCGGCGATGGCAACAGTGCTGACGCGCGCGGTGAACTGTCCCGCATAATGGCCTCTAGCCTCCGAGCCGGTGAGCTGAAGCCTGCCGATCGCGCTTACGTCAATAAAGTCGTGGCCGCTCGCACCGGTTTGAGCGAACCCGACGCGGACAAGCGCGTTACCGAAGTCATCAATGACGCCAAGGCCTCAGCCGATACTGCTCGCAAGGCTGCGATTCAGCTCGCCTTTTGGCTCACGGCTTCACTACTGATCGGCGCTTTCTCTGCGAGCTTGGCGGCGACCGAGGGTGGTGGGCTTCGAGACGGAACTTGGAAAACGCGTCGCAAGCGATAAGGAGAGAATAATGCCTATTCTGCTATGGCTACTTGGAATTCCGATCCCGCTGATCATCCTGATTCTGTTACTCAGGTGATATGAACGAAACGCCGCCGGGGGACCGGCGGCGTTTTTTAAGTCTCCTGTGTCGATCAGTTAGTTGCTGTGCGCTCGCGACCGCGACGAGACCGGTGGATCGCTATTCGGCCGTCGATGCGGACCTCTTTGCAGCCGAGAAGCAAGGTGCATTGCGCCTTTGGGTATGCGGAGGATTCGACCGCAGAATCGATGGTCGCCCCCGGAACGGATGACTGCCGGTTCAGTTGGAACGCCGCAGTTTTGAATCCTTCGAGAGAGAGAGCGGGACCCACATGGCCAAATCGACTAAGCGATCGGACGCCAGCGCCAGCATCCATGACCAGAAGCTCGTTCGTCGAGAGGGCGGCGAACTCCACCAAATCGCTGGCCCAGGTGATGAGACCTTAACGACGGCGCAGGGCGGTCCGGTCCTCGACGACCAGAACTCACTCAAAGCGGGAGCCCGCGGGCCGACATTGCTCGAGGATTTCCACTTCCGCGAGAAGATCTTTCATTTCGACCACGAACGCATTCCAGAGCGGGTCGTCCATGCGCGCGGCTATGCGGCGCACGGCTTCTTTGAGAATTACAAGTCTCAGGCGAAATACACCCGCGCCGATCTCTTCCAGCGCGCCGGCGAGCGCACGCCAGCGTTTGTCCGGTTCTCCACGGTGGCGGGTAGCAAGGGGTCATTCGACCTGGCGCGCGACGTCCGCGGCTTCGCCGTGAAGCTTTACACCCAAGAAGGCAACTGGGACATCGTCGGCAACAACATCCCCGTGTTCTTCATCCAGGACGCAATCAAGTTTCCGGATCTCATCCACGCCGTGAAGGAAGAACCGGACAGCGCATTTCCGCAAGCACAGTCAGCGCACGATAATTTCTGGGACTTCATCTCGCTGACGCCGGAAAGCATGCACATGATCATGTGGGTGATGTCCGACCGCGCCTTGCCGCGCTCCTTCCGTTTCATGGAAGGCTTCGGCGTCCACACTTTCCGGCTCGTCAACGCCAAGGACGAGTCGACCTTCATCAAATTCCACTGGAAACCGAAGCTGGGTCTGCAATCCGTGCTGTGGAACGAGGCCGTTAAGATCAATGGCGCCGATCCAGACTTCCACCGGCGCGATCTCTGGACGGCGATCCAGTCTGGCAACTATCCGGAGTGGGAGCTTCAGGTTCAATTGTTCAATCAGGACTTCGCCGACAAGTTCGACTTCGACGTCCTCGATCCGACCAAGATCATTCCGGAAGAGCTGCTTCCGCCCATCCCGATCGGACGTCTCGTCCTCGACCGCATGCCCGACAACTTCTTTGCGGAGACCGAACAGGTCGCATTCATGACGCAGAACGTACCGCCGGGCATCGACTTCTCGAACGACCCGCTGCTGCAGGGCCGGAACTTCTCGTACCTCGATACTCAGCTCAAGCGGCTTGGGGGCCCGAACTTCACGCACCTTCCGATCAACGCCCCGAAGTGCCCCTTCGCCCATTTTCAGCAGGACGGCCACATGGCCATGCGCAATCCGGTTGGCCGAGCGAACTATCAGCCGAACTCATTCGGGCTTGGTCCACGGGAGTCGGTTGCCAAGGGCTTCCGGAGCTTCGCCGACATCGAAGACGGGGCCAAGCGCAGGCTTCGGCCCGAGAGTTTCGCAGACCACTACAGCCAGGCCCGGCAGTTCTTCATCAGCCAGACCGAGGGCGAACAGCAGCATATCGCTGCGGCGCTCACCTTCGAACTGAGCAAGGTGAAGACCCCGGTGATCCGCGAGCGCATGGTGTCCCATCTGTTGAACATAGACGAGGTTCTCGCCGGCAAGGTCGGCGAGATGCTCGGTCTGAGGAAGATGCCCAAACCCGCCGATGCGGCGGTGGCTACGCGACACGATCTGGAGGCCTCTCCTGCCCTCAGCATCGTCACGAACGGTCCGCAACACTTTGAAGGGCGGAAACTGGGGATCCTTGTGACGGACGGTGTCGACGCCAAGCTACTGAACGCTTTGAAGGCGGCAGTCATCAAAGCAGGTGGGAGCTGCGCGATAGTTGCACCGAAGGTGACCGGTGCAGAAGCCGACGACGGGACGCTCATTGAGGTCGACGAGATGATCGATGGCGGTCCTTCGGTCCTGTTCGATGCTGTTGCCCTTCTCCCCGGCGAGAGCGGCATCAGTGATCTGCTGGCTCAATCGACAGCGCGCGATTTCGTGGCCGATGCATTCGCGCACTGCAAGTTCATCGCTTACGTCGAAGCGGCAAGGCCATTGTTCGCGAAGGCCGGCATCGAGGACTCGTTGGACGAGGGCGTCGTCGCTTTGACGGCGAAGAAGGACATAGCAGGTTTTGTCGCAATGCTAGCCGACCTTCGGCTCTGGACCCGCGAGCCCAAGGTGAAAAAAAGCGCCGCCACAAAACGGTAACTCTTATGTGACGGCATGGAATGGTCTGTTTCGAGCGCAGGGGCCTGCTTTGAATTTCACCAGCAATGGGATGGTCTACGCTGATCGAAAACGTAGGGAGGAATGAAGGCAATATCAGTTGCCGCAATGCTCTTCGTGCTTCCGTTCCAATTCATGAGTGAGGAAAGAAAAAAGGCGGCGACGCATTGCTGACGTCCATGGTCACATGCATCGTGGAATGCACCACGGCCACCGCTGAGCGCGTTGCTCTTCAAATCAAAAGGCTCCCCTCAGGGGGGCCCTTTTCTCGTTTGCCCCGACAGGGCGCGGGTGAACCTTAGCGCTGGGTGAATGCGGTCATCGCGTCTTGGAAAGAAATCGCGCGTTGCAGGCCCCGGTGAGCTGGGGCGGCTTATTCATGGGATGCCAGATGCTGTCTCGCTTCTCGATGCAACGCTGAAAGAAGAGAAGGCCATTGACGTTGCGTTGACCGCGCTGGCCAAATCTGTTGTTAACGTCGAAGCAGAGCATGATTTCTGAGGCTATATGTCCGGCTCCTCACTGGAGCCGGATCTCATAAGTCCTTTGTCCGTCGAAGAAACCTTTCGCGCAACAGTCGCTTATGTTTTCGCTGAAATGGAGAGCGAAAATGCGCCAAGGTACGTCGTTTCGGTTGATGGCATCCGATGCAGCGAGACAGGCAAAAGAAGCCACGGACCAAGCTGAAGCTCTCCGGCTTTTACAGATGGCACACTACTGGATCTCAGCTGCAGACAACGAGGACTGGCTGAATGCGAACTCGATCCATCATCCGGTAAGATCCCCCCTGGATACGACCGAGAACTGAGAAACTTCGGAACGATCGGAAGTAACGGGGCTTGACTCCAGACAACTGTCGCACATGGCGACGGTGAACGGGTAGCTATGACCATCAGAAAGCTCGCCATGAACATCCCAGCCGTCGACCGCGCCATCAATATTTATGGCGCCCTCTCAGGACATTCGGAAGCACCGGGCGTCCGCGCCCAGCTTTCCCAGCATCTTGACCAGCTGCACGGTGAAGGGGAGACCGATCATCACCGCCTTACGGTGCATGGCCTCTCGTTCCTTCGGCAGAACGACCTTCAGCGCAACAGCTAGCCGCGCTGCATAGCTCGCTGCTTCTGCAATGATTTACGGAGCGTCGCTTTCGCAGAGTGAGCACGCTCCTTGTCGCTCGCCGATTTCTTGATCGGACGAAATGGGCCGGTCTTGGAATTTCCGGCCATCGGCATTGCCGGCATCATCTGCGAGCAGGATTCCGACTGGGAAGGTTGGAGGCCCATAGGAGCCGATGTCCGTGTGCGCTTGGGCATACGTCTCAACCCGCCACTCAACCCAAAGTTCATTCGCCGTGGCCAACGTGTTGCCATGGGACTCACGTAAGCGCCGATTCGCGCGCATGCGCGTGCAGATCAAGCGGCGGCAAAAAGACACCTCGTGCCTTTAGAAGGCCGGCATCAATACCGCAACGAGCTCGACTTCCCGGCCTATTGCTGCCATCCGCCATACTGACCACGCTGGAACAAGAGGGTCAGAAATTCGTTCCTTTAGGCATCAAGCACTGGAGGACGCCATGGACGATCTGACGAATAAAGGTCAGCCCGATCGCAGCAAGATCAACATGCACGAGGCGCACGAGGTCAAGTACTGGACCAAGGAGCTCGGCGTGGACAAAGACAAGCTGCAGAAGACGGTCGACAAGGTCGGCAACTCAGCCGCCGCAGTTCGCAAGGAGCTGGCAGCCTGAGCCAGTCAGCGGAATCCCTGCACGAGCAATCCGTAAAGATCGCGCTGGATTACCTCGCGGGGGTTGGGCGCTTGCCCTATCCGCAAGAAGCGTTTGAATTTATCGGGAAGTATGTCGCGTGCCAGATCGGGCAGGGGGTCGTCAGTCCTCTGCTGCTGTCGAACCAGGCGATTGCAGCCTACGAGCGCCATAGGGAAAAGACGCCGCTTCGATTGGTGGAGTATGAGTGATGATGCCGCTAATCCGGCCTTGGTCGGCCGAAGAAAGTGAAAAACTTAAAGCCATGGCTGAAGCGGGGGCATCGCCGATCAAAATTGCTGCGGCCATGAAACGTAATGTGCAGGCCGTCAGACGTCAGGCGAACCGATTGGGGATCTCATTGCCTACAACGGGAGAGACGCGCAAACGGCAGCGTGCGTTAGAGGCGGAAGCCATAAGGTATACTTCCATTGGTGGTCAGCTGCCGGTTAGGCCTTTAAAGCCACGCGACGGACAGCAGAAATGCTGCTGTCGCAATTAGTGCCACTGCCGTTATCGCCGCGATCATCATGGAAAGCCCGCGCATTCCTCAGCAAAGCGGATGAGCAGATATTCCTCAAGAGCGTATTGCCGGGATCGGATATGCAGAGCAGAATCGGTCAATGGTGGACAGACACGCATGACCAAAGGCAAGAGGCGGAACTCGCCGCGGCGTTGGCCGTCATGTTGGCAGCGGTCGCTACGGCGAGCCTACGGTCCCTCTACGAATCCCTCTGAGCTTAGTTGAGAAGATTGCATTAGTTTCAGCGACGGAACCCGGACGATGGGCGCAAGTAGGCAGTGGCCTAATTTGAACTGAGCCGACAACCGGACCTATGAGGCGTCTAGTTCCATCCATCACCGGCCCCTTCGTGGTCTTTACCGGTGACTGAGAGTCCTCGAATGCTCCCGCCCAATAGGGGGAAGCATGATGTCATCAATCCATCCAAATCCACTATTCAGCCGCGCTGAAATCGGAATCCTGCCTTGCTCTAAATGCGGCACACCTATGCGGCTTGACTCCATTGAGCCTACTGCACCGGGCATGGACGTGCGGACCTTCGAATGCACGAAGTGCAATACCAGCGAACGCTTTGCGGTCAGGACCTGACGCTGTGGCTAGCCTCTTGTTCGATGCCTTAAGTACCCCGAAGAGCGCCCGTCAAACGGTCAATGAAGTTTTTGACCCAACGATCTTCGTCAGCGGCCACCTTCAGTTTTAATTTTGTCGTCTCGTCGTCGGTTGACGGCAGCGGTGTCGGCGGCGCGATGTTTTCTTGATAAACCATCATGAGCTAATTCTTTCAGACCCTGCACGGACTTCTCCTTGCAGGGCTAGTGATTCCCAGACTTTTAGTTGACGTTCCGCTTCGTCTGCCTCCGCCGGCGTCGTTGCATCGCGCAGCAGGGTGGAAACCCGCCAAGCCTGCAAGTCATCTAGGCGACCGATGACAATCTGACGCACCTGGATCGATAGGCCGTGAAGCCGTTGCAGACGAGCGGGCTTCTTGATTTCGTGGTCCAATAAACCATCCCCGGGTCCGAACCTGATGCCGCACCAACAAATTGTACGTCAACTATATGCCGAGGTTTGTGGTCTGCCGGTTCGGTAGCGCTCATAGCTGTGTAGCTTTGCAATCGACGGCTGGGGCGACGTTGAGGCTCATTGCCCTGTGCTGGCAGGTGACCTGACGATAGCCGCGACTTTTTGCTGGCCAGTCGGTTTCAATCCTCTTTCTTGAAAGTAGGCGGCTCGTCGTACCCGCGCCGACTGCTAAAGAAGAGCAGGGTCATCAACCCGGCGCCGACGATAATGGATAAAACCACACCGATCGTCAGCGCGATGTAGCTATCCCGCGGCATGGGCTCGCCAGGCACGATGAGGCCTTGGTACGCGTACCAGCCAGCAGCACCGAGAAGGGCCGCCAATGCTGCGATTAAAGCTACCGTGCCCGCGCGCATGCCTGCCTCCAGCAAGGCTCAAGCAGCCTCAGGGGTGCTAGTTCCATCAATCAATATCCCACCGCGCCGAAGAGACCGTCAGGCGTGTAGCCCGGGCGGCTTTGTTGGGCTCGAGCTCCGCAGAAATCAGCGCTGCAACTTATCTAATGTAATCGGCAGATCGCGCACTCGTTTTCCGGTCGCGTGGTAGATCGCATTGGCTATTGCCGCGGCGACGCCGACAAGACCGATCTCACCCAAACCCTTGATGCCGAGCGGATTGACGATGTGATCCTGCTCCTCGACGAAGATCACCTTGATGTCGTGAACGTCGGCATTTACCGGGACATGGTATTCGGCGATGTTGGCATTCATGATGCGACCGAACTTGTGATCGATCAGCGTCTCCTCGTGCAGCGCCATTCCAATACCCCACACCACGCCGCCCATGACCTGGCTGTGCGCTGTCTTGGGGTTCAAGATTCGCCCGGCCGCAACCGCACTCACGATGCGGGTAACGCGGATGACACTAAGCTGTTCGTCCACCTTCACTTCAGCGAAGAGCGCAGAATGCGCGTTGTGCGCATGCTTTCCGTCATTGGCAAAGCTGGTGGATTTCTCCTGTTCGATGCGGTCGACTGCGCCAACCCGCATCACGTCCGCGATCGATATCGCGCGCGACGCATCTAGCCGGCTCACGAGCCTGCCGTCCGCAAGTGCGACCTCGTCGCTTGTTGCATTTGCGAACGGCGAATCCGGCACTCGCTTCGCCAGACGCAGTAATTCCTCGCGGATCGCGTTGCTTGTCGTCACGATCCCGTTTGACACCGATGCCGCGATCCATGATCCACCTTCTACCGGCGATTGCGGGAGTGTGGAGTCGCCAAGCTTGATACTAATGTTGTCGAGCGGCAGTCCGAGCGCGTCGGCCGCTACCTGGGCCATGATGGTGTAGGTGCCCGTGCCGATATCCGAGGTTGCGCATGCCACCTCAGCGTGACCGTTCGCGGTCAGCTTAATTCGGACAGTGATCGGGACCTGTAGCGCTTCCCAGACGCCTGTCGCCATGCCCCAGCCGACCAGCTCGCTGCCGTCGCGCATCGAACGGGGCTCGCGGTTGCGCTTTTCCCAACCAAACATTTCCGCACCTTGGCGGTAGCATTCGCGCAAATTCTTGCTGCTGAACGGCACGTCGCCGTTGTTCTGATCGCGATCCGAGTAACACCGCAGACGCAGTTCTAGCGGGTCAAGGCTAAGTGCAACCGCGAGTTCGTCCATCGCGGATTCGAGCGCATAGACACCAGTCGTAGCGCTCGGACCGCGCATGTCGCATGATGTCGGAAGATCGAGTCGGGTGAGTTTGTGCGTGTACTGCGCATTAGCGGATTTGTAGAGCAAGCCGGACCACGTAGTCTCGTTCCGATAGAAGTCTTCGTATTGCGACGTCACCGTGATCGCATCGTGCGTGATCGCATTGAGCGTTCCACCGGTAGTCGCGCCCAACTCAATTCGTTGAATCATGGCGGGTCGGTAACCAAGCGAATACATCTGCTGGCGCGTCAGAACGAGACGGACTGAGCGCTCCAGCGCGCGTGCCGCAAGCACGGCCAGGACCACTTGATATTGCGGACGCAGTCCCGAGCCGAACGCCCCACCAACAAATGGCGATACGACGCGCACATCGTCCGGATTCATGTCGAATATGCTGCACACATAGCGCTGAACGTTCTGCACACCTTGGGTCTTGTCATAGACCGTCAGCTTGCCGCCGCCGTCCCATGTCACCGTCGACGCAAACGGTTCCATGGGATTGTGATGTTCGATCGGGACGTGATACTCGCCTTGGTGGCGCACATCGGCCGCGGCAAAGGCCTCTGCTGCATTGCCCCGCGATTTCGCCGGCTCCGGCAATACGAAGGCGGCTTCACGCTGACGGTACGGGTCCGTGACGTGCGCTTCCTGTTCGTACTCCACGTGCACCAGCGAGGCGGCTAAGCGCGCGATCTCCCACCTTTCCGCAAGCACAAGGGCCACCGGTTGTCCGTTGAATAGGATCCTGCCGTCATAAAGCGGCCGGAACGGCGTGCCCTCCGGCGCCACATCGTCTTTGTAAGCTTGATCGGTATCGGCCATGCGCGGCCGTTTTTCGTGCGTCAGCACATCGATTACGCCCTCCACGCGGAGCGCCTCGCTCGCATCGATACGCAAGATGCGTCCTTTAGCGATGGTCGATGCGACAACGAAAGCGTGGACGAGGCCAGGCACGTTGAATTCGGCGGCGTATTTAGCCCCGCCGGTCACCTTCGCGTGTCCGTCAATGCGCGAGGTCGCAGTACCGATGTAAGAGGTCATTGGCTTGCTCACTTGGCTTTTGTGGTCGACTGCGATGGCGGCATGAGGCACCACGTCTGCGGCTCGGACGGGTCCGAGCGCCCCAAGCGCAACAGCACCCTGCAGGACGCTGCGGCGGCTAATGTCGCCTTCACGCGGCGGGCAGGGAGCAGTGAATTGGGCCATCGCGCCCTCACGCGATCTTCTTATTCGATTGCGACTGCGGCGTGCCATTTGCAGCTTGGGTCAGCGCGCGCATTGCCGCTTGGCGCGCCAGTTCGATCTTGAAAGTGTTGTGGGCAAAGCCCTTGGCGTCACGTAGCAGCACATCCGCAGCACGCCTAAAGGTCTCAGGGCTCGCAACCTGACCATTCAAGGCCGCTTCGGCTGCGAAATCCCGCCACGGCTTGTGCGCGACGCCACCGAGTGCGAGTCGCGCTTGGCGAATAGTGCCGCCGTCCATCTCTAGTCCGACCGCGACTGACACAAGCGCGAAGGCGTAAGAGAGACGGTCGCGTATTTTAAGGTAAGTGTAGTTTTTGGCGAAGCCTTGCGCGGGGAGTTCAATCGCAATGATGATTTCATCCCGATCCAGATTGGTGTCCCGCTGCGGTGTGTCGCCGGGGAGCCGGTGGAAGTCCGCAATGGCAATCGCGCGTTCACCTTTGGGCCCCGCAACGTGAACTGTTGCTTCCAGGGCCAATAGAGCCACGCACATGTCGGATGGGTGCGTGGCGATGCAGGCTTCGCTTGTACCGAGAATCGCATGCCCCCGATTAATGCCGTTGATTGCGGAGCAGCCGCTGCCGGGTGTCCGCTTGTTGCACGGCGTCACCGTATCGTAGAAGTAAGCGCAGCGTGTCCGTTGCAGCAAGTTCCCACCGGTTGAGGCCATATTGCGCAATTGCTGCGAGGCACCGGCCCGGATTGCGCTGGAAACGACCGGATACCGCTGCTCGATCAGAGGGTGGTAGGAGAAGTCGCTGTTCGGCACGAGTGCGCCGATCCGCACACCACCGCCAGCTGTTTCCCCAACGGTCTTGAGCGGTAGACGTGTAATGTCGATGAGCAGGGACGGGCGCTCGACATCCTCTTTCATCAGGTCGAGGAGGTTTGTGCCGCCAGCGATAAATTTGGCGGCCGGGTCCGCCCTGATCTGCTGCACTGCGTCCGCAACGTCGCTCGCACGCGAATAATGAAAATTGATCATGGCTTTTCAACCATCACGGACATTGCCTGCCTGATCGCTGCAACAATGTTGGGATAGGCGGCACAGCGGCAGAGATTGCCGCTCATTAGCTCGCGGATTTCATCGTCGGTCTTCGCCTTGCCTTCGGCGATCAGCCCTGCCGCCGAGCAAATCTGTCCGGGGGTACAGTACCCGCACTGGAAGGCGTCGTGGTCGATAAAGGCCTGTTGCAGCGGATGCAGGCCGCCGCTGGGCGCAAGGCCTTCAATAGTTGTCACTTCAGCGCCGTCCTTCATGACTACTAGCGTCAGGCATGAATTGACGCGGCGACCATCAACCAGCACCGTGCAAGCACCGCACTGACCATGGTCGCAGCCCTTTTTGGTACCGGTTAGGTCGAGCTGGTCACGGAGCGCGTCGAGCAATGTTGTCCAAGGCGCAACTGAAAACCGCTGTCCGGTGCCGTTGACGACCAACGCTACCGAAATGTTATTACGGGTCTTCGCCACCGTGTTGTTTTGCGTCATCTGATTCCCCCGCACGAGTCGAAGAGAGTCACGCATCGCCGGCACCGGGGTCATAGGCCCGGGTTTTTAGGCTCGGCCAGTAGCACAGCCTCTCATGAAGCATTGCTTGAGGCAACTGTCCGAGATCTGTGGCTTTCGGTCAGCGTTATTGACACTTCCCAGTGCGTTCGCCGCCAAGTCGCGTCGGCGGAGCGCCAGGATTTGGCGGGGGGTATCGGGGAGCGTCAAGCCGTGGTCGAAATCGTCTTTCGTTTCGCATGTGTCACCACGGTCTTTCCGAGTCGTGCGCCGCGTTCGGCCCGCCGAGCAGGGAGGTGTCACCGGGATCCGTCAGAGGCTGGAGTCGGCCAGACGGTGACGCCCGCAGAGATGCTACGAACAGTGATCGTGTGAGGGGCATTGCTTTTGTGCAGCCTCTCTGCAACCGCGACAGCGATCTTGAGATCGGCATAAGTGCCGCCAGTCCGCTGTTCGTTTACGAGAACTTCGTAGTCGCCTGGCTCAATGCGCATATGCTGTTCAATCCACTTTCAGACGGCGCCGGGGACGTCTGGCACCCCGCCATTTTATTCGATGGGGGTAGGGCGTCATCCTTGCTGGAGCGGGCTGGCCCTATCTTGGCCAGACTTCCTCCACACCCAGTAAAGTCCAGCGCAGGACACTAATCCCCCCAGCAGCATCGGCCAGAGCAGGACTGCCGCCGTGTGGTAGGCGGTGATATCGACCCGTCCCAGCCAAAGTTTTGAGTGGACAAACATACAGACGATCGCAAAAATCACGTCGAGAATGGCGAAAAGAAGCGCTGCTGCGATCAGTAACGCAACTCTCCTAAAAAGACTCATCGTGACGTCCCCGGTTCTCTGAGTTTGCAATCGGTCAGGAAGGTTTGGCTCGCTGCTCAAGAACGTGGCGGCGTCTGTTCATCACGCTGCGCTTTCCATAGTACAATGTAAGACCAGACAAAGATGACCAACGAAACGCCAGCGCATGCCAGGCTGGCCATTCGATTAAATTCCCAGTCCTCTAGCCAAAATATGTCACCATTCGGATTTGCTCTTATGGCTGCGGCCTTCGCGAAGTGGTTAGGCGTAGAGATGATGAGGTAGCAAAGGCCGGAAATAACCGTCCCGGCCGCGGACAATGGTAGGATGATCGCAGGCGTTCGCATTTGCTGCTCGTTGTTTATTCCGGAGTGCTGGGCTCGTTCTCTAGAGATGGTTCTGATTTTCGGCCACACGCGCACGATACAAGAAAGTGCCATTCGGAAGATTCCAAAGGAGATCACGTAGCCGACACACCAAGAATAGAACATCATATAGGGTAGTTGCGTCTAGGATGATCTCGCGATAGCTGGTGGCCGTCTAGCGACGTCATTTGGAAAACGGGGCGGGATCGCGTAAGAAGCGCGACATGAAAAAACGATTATTCATCTTCCTTCCGGCTGCCGTACTGGCGGCTGCATTTCTTGTCCTCTTCCGCAGCGATCTCAGCGCCCGCGATCCGCGCATCTAAACAGGCCCGCTGCATCGGCCACTCAGTGCGGCTATTGGGGCGACATGTCCGAAGGGATGTCGTGCCGTTAAAGTAGAAGCACATTGGGTCCTTGGTCAGGAGCGCGGCTGCAATCCTGGGAGGTTGCCGACAATTGCGCTCCCGCACACAATAGCCCCGAGTCCCGCGAGCGCTATTAATATCAATGATGAACCCAGTTCGTCTGGGTAGAATTGCAAAGCAGCGATGAAGCCGAACAAGCAACCGGCGAGCATAACCGTCTCGACCGCGATCTTTAGCCAAACCCAACCCGCAGATAAGCGTGACGCCGCAAGCTTCGACCCGTCGCCCGCTAGAAGGACGATCGGTACCAAGAAAATAAGCGCTCCGATGATAGTAGGCATCTCAAATTCTGCACCTTTGTCATGAGCTCTCATTGGGGCGGTCGTCGTTTGGTTGGGAGATGCGAGGTCTGCTCGTCACTCCGGCTAGACGTGCCAGACCGACGTCAATCAAACAAAGTACAGCTATGCCCCCCACTGGGGCAGTGAAGAATGGAAGCATCCAGATATCGAGATCGGGACCGCTGCACCGATTGGAGTAGAGGGGGCAATGCGATTGTCGGGCGATCTTTGAGTGAGCCGATAGTGGCGACAACGGATTCCGATATTCTAAGGTAGGCCTCGATGAACCCCAATGTGTTCAAGATGATGGCAGTGTGTTTTGCCGTGCCGCTGCTCTGGCTAGCGTGGGGCTTTCTTAGCGGCACGTTCGATGGTCGAGATTTCCCGGCCGCCTTCGGATGGATTATGCTGCCTTTCGGATCGCTAACGGGCTTGTTCCTCTGGTTGGGCGCACTCGAAACGAGAAGCAGAATCCTGACGCACCATAGATACCCCGCTGCTATTCGGGAGTGTGGGGCTCGGGCCAAGAACAAGAGCCATATGACGTCTCGCATTTCATCTAGTTGAAGCGACCAATTCCGACATGATCTACCTTCGCGTAGTCTGTGAATAACGGGAGCAACCGGCCCGCGACTCGCGGCCGCCTGCCATCCATGCAATTGTGTACCTGATCACGAATCGGGGAGGACACGAAATGGGTCTGAAGATGAACCTCGCTCCTGGCCGGACAATCTAGATGCCCAGGGCTTGGTCGTCGCCGCGATACTTCGTGAGCTGCTAAAGAACGGAATTGCTCGTGTGGATCTCGGCGTTGATCAATTTCGGGAAGGCATCCGAAATGCTGGCTACCCTGAGGGAGCGGACTTCGAGCGCCTATTTGCCGACATAGTCATTTGGCTGCGAGACGAAGGAGTCATCAGGTTCGGGCAGATCACAGATGACGGCAATGGCGGCGAATATTTCATAGATTGCGTTCTCACCGGCAATGGAATGGATTTGCCTAATCGGCAGCGTCATCGGCGGATTCATGAAATCAATCGCATAAGGTCAAGTGGCCCAGTCGTGGCCCGGTGCAACAGTGCGCCTGCGTGTGATTGCTGTAAGTCGCGATGATGATTGACGTTCTCAGTACTCGATCAACCGATTGACTATCAGTTGGCGGCGAGGCGCCTGATGTTCATCGCACGGACGAGCAATGTGACCGTCAAACTTCGTCTTAATTTGTCTCGCAATGTCCGCTGCTGGCGCAATACCCGCGTTCCCTCTAGACGTGCTTCTGCGAGTTTTGACATTGCCGCTCAATTTTCACCAATGTTCGGGGGAGATCATCCTTGGCCGAAAGTGGGATTGCGAATATTCGCGCAGTACTGTTGTCAAAGCCCCGCCCGGTCGGGTGGGATCAGCGCCGGCAGCGACTTGATGAAGTCGGGTCGATCTGGCCGGTGGCCGACGATGTCGAGTTGCGGACTGTCGATTGCGGAAATGTCGCGGGGGAATGGTCCTTCTCACCGGGGGCAGATACGACGCGCGTGCTTCTGTATTTTCATGGCGGCGGTTTTTGTTCGGGATCAATCCTCAGTCATCGACGCCTCGTGACAGAGGCGGGGCGGGCTGCTGGCATAAGCACCTTGGCGATATCTGCGCCAGCAGGGCATAGATGCCGGCAATATCGTAGTTGGCGGTGACAGCGCTGGCGGCAATCTCACAATTACCCTGATCAATGCTTTGCGCAGCGCCAATGAGGAGCCGCCGGCATGCGCTTGGCTGATTTCGCCCTGGACCGATCTTTCAATGTCCGGGACGACGCTACAGAGCAAGGACCAGATCGATCCGATCATCCACCGTGGCTACCTCGAGGAACTGGCTGACGCCTATGCTCCGGCATCGCTCGACCGCAGGAGCCCATTTCTGTCTCCGCTGTTCTCGAACCTCAGCGGATTTCCTCCAACACTCATTCAGGTCGGGTCAGCCGAAACTTTGCTCGCAGACGCGACGCGTTTCGCGGAGGCTGCCGCGATAGCCGACGTCGCGACGACCTTGGAGGTATGGCCCGACATGATCCATGCATGGCCTCTGTGGAATGGCGGCCTTACAGACGCGAGGTTGGCGCTTAGGTCAGCCGGACAATTCATCAAGCATCGATTGTCAGATCTAGTTCCGTAGGGGCTGCGCAAGGATTGCGAGCCAGTCGTCTGCGTTCGTAAATATCGAGGTACGATAACGACCGGCAACAAAGCCGTCCGCCTTTGGCGCAAAGCGGACATCGGCTCAATGCCTCTAATGTCATCAAATCTTAATCGAAGGATTGAGGATATAATTTGTCACCGCATTGTCACACGCTGTGGATACCACACGCCGGATAACCGCACGAATGCAAGTGGTCAGCGCGCGCTATTTCGAAGATCGCGCTTTGACGATAACATCATGGTTCATGGTAACGCGGCGGTGCGGTACGAATTAATGCGGGCTCATGATGAGCGTTCTCCGGCTGTTGAGTGGCGCTGTGCTGGCAATGTCGCTCATACATCTCGCGCATGCGGCCGAAAAGTTCCTGGACTTCAATCTGCCGACGATGCCGCTTGACCGGGCATTGGAGGCGTTCGGCAGGATTTCAAAAGAACAATTGTTACTCGACGCTTCGATCACGGATGGCCGTCATTCAAATTCGGTCGTGGGGCGATTTACACCGGAGGCAGCGCTGCGTCAGATGGTGTCCGGCAGCGGGCTTGCGGTTCGTGCCGTCGAAGGGCAGGGATTTGCAATCGTTCCCGTACCAACTGGCAACATATCTGCTTCCTCGCGTGAGGTGCCTCCTTCGTCCGCGCAGCGCTTCGAGTCATATTCGGCGACGATCCAGATCGCATTGGGGAGGGTGTTGTGCGAGCGGGTGGATACGACACCGGGCGCTTATCGGACCATGGCGCGGCTATGGATCGGGGCCGACGGGATGGTCGACCGCGCCCAATTACTCACATCATCGGGCGATGCAGACCGCGATGCCTTGCTGAAGGCGCGGTTTCGCGGCCTTGCCTTCGGCGCGCCGCCGAGCGGTCTGCCGCAGCCAATCACGTTGCTGGTCACCTCGGAAGGCGCAAGCGCGGACTATTGCGCCAGAATAGGCGCGATCCCGGGCAATGCGGTCAATATCCGGTGACCGAAAATTTCTTCACGACGCTGCGCCGACTTCTGGTGGACGATTATCATGGCCTGCGGGAACGGCTGGCGCGCCGCTATGGGTCGGCCGATTTCGCCAGCGAATTGCTGCACGAAGCCTGGCTCAAGCTCGACCGCGCCCAGGCCGGCGGATCGGCGATGGCTGTGCGCAATCCTCGTGCCTATCTCTATCGCATCGCCATTAACCTGGCCGCCGATCGAGGTCGCTCGGAACGCGCCCAAGTCACCGTCGCCGAGCTCGACGCGCTGCATCGGCGCGCCCAGGATGATCTCAATCCCGGTCGGATCGCCGAAGCGCGGATGGAGGTGCAGGCGCTGTCGGTCGCGATCAATCAGCTGCCGCCGCGCCGCCGCGCGATCTTCATCGCTGCCCGGCTGGAGGAACTGCCCTACAAGGAAATCGCCGTCCGCCACGGCATCACTGTGCGGGTGGTCGACCGCGAATTGAGCCTTGCGCTGGACTATCTCAGCGATGTCCTGAATAAAAATCGTCACATTGGGGGCGGAAGCGGCGGTCGAGAACCGTCTTCGACATGATGAAACAGTTCGAGACCGATAGCACCGATCCGGATATGCCGGCGCCGATCCGCGGCGCATCGGCAGCATCGCTGCGTGCCGAAGCGCTCGGCTGGTTGCGGCGGCTCCAGAGCGGCAAGGCGACCACAGACGACCTCGCAGCGCTCGACCGCTGGCGCGCCATCAGTCCGGCCCACGCCTCCGAATTCGCCGAGGCGTCGCTGCTCTGGACGGTGCTGCACGATGCCGCGCAGCAGGCCGAGCGCGCTCCCGCTGCGGCTCCTGCAACCGCGACGGTGCTGCGCTCAAATTTCCGGCCGAGCCGGCGCGGCGTCCTGATCGGCGGTGCCGCTCTGGCTGCTTCGGCAGCCGGCGTCGCGGTGGTCAGGCCGCCGCTCGATCTGTGGCCTTCGGCGATGGAACTGGCGGCCGATTATCGCACCGGAACCGGTGAGCAGCGCCAGCTCGATCTTCACGACCGGGTCGCCATCGAGCTGAATACGCGAACCAGTCTCGACGTCAGATCTCCACGCGATGGCAATGTGCAGCTTGAGCTGTTGGCCGGCGAGGCCGCCATCGCCAGCCGTCCTGGACATGCGGCAGACATTACCGTGGTGGCTGGTTCAGGACGTGTGATGTCGCGGGACGCATCGTTCATCATCCGCAAGACCGGGTCGAATGTTCGCGTCAATTGCATCGATGGTCGCGTGGATGTCACGTGCCACGACAAGTCATTCGCGCTCGCATCGGGGCAGCAGGTCAAATACGACGAAGACGGCAATGGCGATGTCGCGCCAGTCGATTCGGAACTCGTCACGGCCTGGCAGCGTGGCCTGTTAATGTTCCGACGTGCGCCCCTGGCGGAGGTCATCGACGAGGTCAATCGTTATCGTGCGGGTCGCGTCGTGTTGCTCGATCCGGCGCTCGCGCGGCGCCAGGTGGTGGCTAATTTTCGCCTCGACCGGATCGACGACGTCATTGATTTCATTTCCAAAGCCATGGATCTGCGGGTGCGCTCGCTGCCCGGCGGTGTCGTACTTGTTGGCTGACCATCCCATTCGCTGCGGCATCTGTTCATACTAGGCGCGAAAAAAGAGTCGTCATTTCGGTGGAAACCGCATGTGGCATCCGTCTTCGTAATGAAACCGATGTTGTTTTCGCGAAAGGACCTGAGATGCCCGCACGCAAGATTCGCTGCAGCCTGAAATCCCGATCGATGCGCGATGCGCGGATGCAGGCGGTCGCGATCGTGTCTGCAGGCTCGCCTTTGTCGCGCCGGTTGATGCTGGCCAGCGTCAGTGTCGTCAGCGTCCTGCTGGGATCGACTGGCGTTGATGCCCGCGCCCTGAACGGCGGCAGCACCTTGGCGACTTCCGCACCGAACATCGCGTCGGATGCCGCAACCTATGCAGCGCAGCAGGCGGCTGCGGCGGCGCGGCAGACACAGGGTTCGCTGGCGCGTGCAGCGCGCGCCATGCAGGATATGCGGGCCGTGCAGG
>NZ_LVYV01000044.1 GCF_001618955.1 Tardiphaga robiniae | reverse complement strand
GGCCGGATGTTGGGGAGGGTCGACCCGCCCGAAAGCTAAACGTACCCATGGACCCCGGAAACGCGGTGCCACGGCGGGCAACGGAAGCACACCCCGGAAAGGTGACAATGGCGCTGCCCCTTCCCATGGGACAGAACGAAGGAGAAATAATTCGTGTAAGGAAATTGTTAAACAAAAAAAGGGAAAAAGGTGTTGGCGCTGTCGCCCCCCCCAGGCTGTAATTCCGGGGCGTTGGCGGCGGAAGGCGGAAGGGGACCCGGGAGCCCAGCATGTTCAGCGCAAAACAGTCCGGGATTCCGGGCCGAGTCCGGTGCTGCAAGCTGCCCGTCCGGCCCTCAGGCAAACCAACTGGCGTGCCGCGGAATGACTAGGAGGGGTGGCTTGGCCCCCAGTCGCAAATCGCATTTCCGCACGCCAGCCGCTTGAAGTCCATACACAACTCGCGGTGCCACGGGGCAGGGGATGTGACGCCGGATGAGGTTGAGACCCGCCGCGTGACGTGTTACCTGATGCCGCGC
>NZ_LVYV01000043.1 GCF_001618955.1 Tardiphaga robiniae | reverse complement strand
AGCGATGGTCCCGATCTTTCGTGAGGATCTTGCCGGGCGTATTCTACCGTTCGGCAGCGAGGCGGCGGACGCTTTCGGTTGCATAGCCGCCCGACGGCGCAAACTCGGCGCCGATCAGCCAGTTCGACGCACAAATTGCCGCGATCGCCTGGTCTCGTGGTGCCTCCGTGGCTTACCCGCAATGTCGCGGATTTCGCTGACACCGGTGTAACTATCATCAATCCCTGGGATCATCGGCCGTGAAATTTGTAAGCCCCGGCTAAAAATCCGTCAGCAGCCGGCTCCAGGTCTCGGAGGCGAGGCCGCCGATATAGATGTCGTTGCGCTCTGCCGCTTCCTTGAGGTCCGCATGGCGGGTCACCATGCAGAAGTAGCCGCGGTGCCGGAATGACAGCCATCGCTGGCGCGATATCGCGTTCATCAGGAACGGCTGTGCCATGCCGACCGCCACGGCATCGCCTTCCGCATCGAGCTGCAGGAACATCGCCGCGGCAACGTCACGTTCGAGCCCCTCTTCGCAG
>NZ_LVYV01000042.1 GCF_001618955.1 Tardiphaga robiniae | reverse complement strand
TCGCCGGCGCAACGCATATCTCGATCCACAGGCCCGCGAGGATGAGCTGCTTGCGGCCGGTGGCCTTGACCGCGTCCACGACCTTCTCATCCTGCCAGGTGTGGATGAACGTCCGATCGATCACCTCTTGGCCGGGAAACACGTCAGTGATCTGGGGGAAGATGCGGCCGCCCCGATCAGCGATCACGCTCGTCAGAATCGTGGGCACGGCGAAGGCCTTGGCAGCCTTCGCCAGAGCCGCCGCATTGTTGCTCAGCCTCTGCGGTTCGTGGCTGTTCACGTTTGTGAGCTGATAGGGCTGGTGGTCGATCAGAACGAGGACCGAGTCTTGAGGACGAAGAAGCGAATCAAGTCCGTTACGAGGGTCATCAAGACCTCCTTTGTCCGCCGCTATGGACGGCAATGGGTTTCACGGGAGACATGCGCCAGTGGGCGACGTTGCCTGGACGCAATTTGCTGTTCCTTCTGGTTGCGGCAGGACTCGGCATCGCCTGGCTCCCCGATTGCATCACACACGAATATGT
>NZ_LVYV01000041.1 GCF_001618955.1 Tardiphaga robiniae | reverse complement strand
AAGCCCTGGCGTGAGCGTGGGGATCCATCCACCAGCATCGATGGCATCGTCACCGCCCTGCGTACCCGGTTCGCAGGCATCGCAGGCGCGACCATGGTCCCCTTCAATCCACCGGCCATCCCGGGCCTCGGTACGACCGGTGGGTTCGATCTGCGTATCCAGGCGCGCAACGGCCAGAGTCAACAGCAATTGGCCGAAACGATCAGGGGAATTGTGGTCGCTGGGACCCAAACGCCGGGCCTCGCTGGCGTATTCAGCACGTTTACGGCAGATATTCCGCAGTTCTATCTCGACGTCGACCGCAAAAAGGCCGAGTTGCTTGGCGTTTCGCCCGGCAGCAACTTCGCGACGATGCAGGCGCATCTGGGATCGTCCTATGTCGATGATTTCAACATCTTCTCCCGCGTGTTTCAGGTGCGCGTGCAAGACGAGCCGGAATTCCGCAGCCGCAGTCAGGACATCGAGCGCTTGCATGTCCGCAGCCAGAGCGGCGATCTCGTCTCCCTTCAGGCTATCGCGACTTTGACCA
>NZ_LVYV01000040.1 GCF_001618955.1 Tardiphaga robiniae | reverse complement strand
TGAAGGCTGCTTCGAAGGCCGCGTTCGATATGCCGGCCTTCTTCGCCTCCGGCCAGAAATCGTTTCGAAGCCACTGCCGGAACTGCGTTTCGACGTCGGCCTTTGAAGCGGCGAAGGAGAAGGTGGCGAAAGACAGGCAGGCCAGGAGCAGAACGGAAAGGAATCTCAGCATCTCTTTTCCTTGAAACTGAAGCTGCGGAGGCGAATGCTCAAATCACCGTTCTCGCCCTAAGCGCGGCGGCCAGCGTTCCCTCGTCGAGATAGTCGAGCTCGCCGCCGACGGGCACGCCATGGGCGAGGCGCGTGAGTCTCACCGCCATGCCTTCGAGTTGATCGGTGATGTAGTGCGCCGTCGTCTGGCCCTCGACGGTCGCGTTGACGGCGATGATCAGCTCGCGCACGCCACCCTTGGCGACGCGGTCGATGAGGCCCCTTATGTTCAGATCCTCAGGCCCGATGCCGTCGAGCGGCGACAGCGTGCCGCCGAGCACGTGATAGGCGGCATTCATGGCGCCGGCGCGCTCCAGCGCC
>NZ_LVYV01000039.1 GCF_001618955.1 Tardiphaga robiniae | reverse complement strand
CGGCGATCGCGACTGGGGACCGCAGCTATGGGCGGTGTTGATGTTCAATCTCTGGCACGACCGCTGGGTACGCTCCGGCTGAAATTCAATGAGAACGATGCTTATCGAAGGGCAATGTCCATGCACGGACCAGGGAAGATGCAGACCCGCAAGCCTGCATTCAGCCGCTTTCGGAATCTCAGCCGGGAGCAATTGAATGTGGAGTTCCAGGTCCACACGAGTTGGACCGACGGGCAGGCGACCGCACTTGAAATCCTGCAAGCGGCCAGTGAACGCGGTCTCGCAGAGCTGGCTTTCACGGAGCACGTACGCGAAGACACGTCATGGTTTCCTGAGTTCAGAGACGAGATCCGCTCCGCTGCGCGTGGTTTTGATCATATGAGCGTCTATGTCGGCTGCGAGACGAAAGCGATGGATGACGACGGCAGGCTGGATGTGTCGCAGGACGTGCTGGACGGATGCGATATCGTTCTCGGCGTCGTTCACAGGCTCCCGGACGGACGCGGCGGCTATCTGGATTTCAAGCGGCTTTCCTATGAAG
>NZ_LVYV01000038.1 GCF_001618955.1 Tardiphaga robiniae | reverse complement strand
CGGCAGCAGTGCCGCGCCGATCGCGAGGTGGGCGGTGCCGGTCGGCGTCAGGCCGACGGCCGCGCCGGAAATGCCGGCCCCGATCAATCCCGCTATCGGGATAGAGAGGCTCCGGTCGATCCCCGGTACGAAGAAGGCGATCGCCCCCGCAACCGACGCGCAGGCGCCGATCAGCGCACCTTTCCAGATCTCGATTCCGGCAAGTTTTGCGGCAATCGCCCCGCCGATCACCGCCGCAACGACGGCAATTGCCATCAGTGTGAATTGTCCCATGCCATCCTCCCCATGCTCATGAGGAGAGTGAGGTTCTGTCAGAGCAAGTCAAGTGAGGCTATTGTCTTAGACGGCCGCGTCCTGTGCGCCTTCCGCCAGAAGGCCGAAGGCATAGTCCGAAAACGACCGCCAGACCTCCATCCGGAAGGCATCGCCACCGGTTCGCAGAAGCACGATTTCCACCTTGCCGAAAACGGTCCGCGAGCAGGCGCCGACCGGAAAGGCCTTCAGCGACAGGTCCTGCGGGCAGCCGGCGTTGATCGCCGCTG
>NZ_LVYV01000037.1 GCF_001618955.1 Tardiphaga robiniae | reverse complement strand
TATCCGGCCTGCGCCCGCCGGCGCGCTCGCCATGGTTGGGCGAGGGCACGAGATGAGCGCCGGGGAAATCGCAGGTCTCGGATGTCATGCGGCGCGACGTTCTCTTTCGATCGCCTCGTAGGCCGCGTTGAGCACGGCCATGCGATCGTTGGCGATCGCGTGGAATTCTTCCGGCACGCCGCGCGCCACGAGCATGTCCGGGTGGTTCTCGGAAACGAGAACGCGGTAGCGCTTGCGAATCGCGGAAAAGTCCTCCTTCGGCGAAACGCCGAGAACCTGATAGGGATCGCGGTCGTCGCCATGAACGTGGCGCGCCAGGATGCATCCGAAATGCTCGTCAGCCATCCTGAATATCTCAGCCACGCGCCTCAGGAACGTAAGTTCCTTCTCGTGCACCGCCCCGTCGGACTTCGCGATATGGAAGAGGCCGTCGACGATGTCTTCGAGGATCGGGCAATTCCTCTCGCAGGAGGAGCAGAGCGAAGCCATTTTCTCCGCATAGGCCTCGTAGCCGGCAACGTCCTGGCGGGCGAGATTGTAAAG
>NZ_LVYV01000036.1 GCF_001618955.1 Tardiphaga robiniae | reverse complement strand
GGTGTTTTTTCGGTTGCTTGCGCTTCGCCATGGCGAACGATCCGATCACCAAAATTACAGTCCCAAGGCGAAGGGACAGGGTGCCTCAAGCGAGTAAGCCGAACGCGTTTTGACCTGGTCGTCCGTCGCGTGATCTGCAGGTTTTTGCCACCCGAAGGCAAACCGTGCCGCCTGTCCCAGTGGTATCCTGACCACAGACGATCCGGCCTGCCCGAAGACAGCCGTCACCCATGAACCGCGTGACGCCGCATCTCCGGCGTCCACCGCATCCCACCCCGCGAACGTGACGATCGCGATCGCCCCTCTCGGTGGGGCAGGACGAAGGGGAATATAAACCTTATGAAGATGTTGTCAACGGAGGATAGGAAAAAATGTTTGGGCCGCCCACGCTGTCATTCCGGGGCGCGGCCGGCACTTGCCGGACGCGAACCCGGCGACTGTCTTGTGTGTCAATGAGGCTGGGTCTCTCCGTCATAGTGTTTGTTGGCTTTGACGAGCGCGTTGGCGGTGATGAGGAGCTTTCGGGCAACGGCGATGAGTGCGACCTTG
>NZ_LVYV01000035.1 GCF_001618955.1 Tardiphaga robiniae | reverse complement strand
CGATATCGGTGAGATCGCGCAACAATCCCGCCTGCACCAGCTCTTCCGCCTGACGGCCATGGTTGAACTGGGTGGCGGCCATCGGGTCACCGCCGGTTATGCGGCTGATCATGATCGGGCGCGCCGTACCCCCGGAGCCGGCGATCGCGCCGTCGACCCACTTGTTTCCGGTTGCGTCGAAAGCCTTCGCAAGCTCGGCAACCGCGGCCGCCTCTCCACCCGAAGTCCACCAATGCGTGAACTCGAGATCGGTCGCGCTGGCAGCCCCGAAGGGCAAGGCAGCGGTTGCGCCCAAAGCGGCAGCTAGAAAACGTAAATTCATGAGTGTCCTCCCTCACTGTAACGTTGCCGTAAAAACTTAGATCAAAGAATTTCCCCGCGCAACACCTACAACGGCCAATTCACGATAAATGTGAAAATACAATTTTTGGTAGCACATTCCTGTGAGAAAGGTATCGACGAAGCGTCTGGTCAGAGGCAAGGCTCTCAACGTGTTTTTCGAGGTAAGCTGTTAGTAACGCTGGGTCTTCCCATACTTTTCGTCTCGGAGGA
>NZ_LVYV01000034.1 GCF_001618955.1 Tardiphaga robiniae | reverse complement strand
ACTGTTCGATCAGACAAAACAGGCGAGATGCCCATGCCGGGTTACGGCCGATCGGGCCTGGAATCTAACGGGCTATCTCCGCCTGCCGTCACTATGCGCGTGACAGATCGACAGATACAGGAATCTCGAAGTGTTTGGCGCTGAACATGCTGGGATTCCGGGCTCGGTCCCGTCGCCTGCGGCGCCGGTCCCGCCCCGGAATGACGGTGTGGGGCGGCAGGACAGCGCCTAAACATTTTTTCCTATCCGTCGTTGACAACATCCCCATCAGGTTTATATTCCCCTCCGTCCTGCCCCACCGAGAGGGGCGATCGCGATCGTCACGTTCGCGGGGTGGGATGCGGTGGACGCCGGAGATGCGGCGTCACGGGAGATGTGGGTGACGTCTGTCTTCGGGCAGGACGGATCTGCGCCAGCACTGCCACTGGCAAGGAGACGGCCGGCCTTCGGATGGAAAGACTTCCTGGACAGTGTGATGGACGACCAAGTCAAAACGTGTCCGGCCTATTCGCTTGAGGCTCCCTTCCCATCGCCTTGGGACTTTAATTCGGTGATCGGATCGTTCGCTGAGGCAAAGTGCAAGCAACCGAAAAAACACCGCATGCGGAACGCTGGGCAATCGCTCGTGCTTCGGGAAGTCCTGATGCATTACCCCTTGCGGAAGACCGCATTCGCATCAGGCCCAAGGGTGCAACGGGCACCTGGCGTTCCGCACGCCCTCTCACAAGGGGGCGGGAAATGCAAGAGACGACGGCGCCCCCGCGCCGCAAACAATGGGGGTGATGACGCATGTCTGAAGAGCAGTGGCTGTTTGACATTCACATCAGCGATGGCGCCCAGGCGCCAAAGGAATCCCTCCCCCTTGTGGGGTCTGGCGGACGAATTCGTCCGCCAGACCCCACTGCGCGGCTCCCCCGCTTGGGGGAGGAGCAGGAAGAGCGCTCTACCGCTTGAACGGATAGGCCAGTTGGCCGGTAAATTCGGTCGGCAAAGGCTCGCCGTCGACACCGTAATTGTCCGGCAGTTCACCCTTCGGCATGCGGAAGGTCCCGAACATGATGTCCCAGATCGGAAACGTGCCGGCGAAATTGGTGTTGCCGCCGCGCTCCTGCGAGGTGTGGTGCCAGCGGTGGAACACCGGGGTCGCCAAGACATATCTGAACGGCCCGAGGGTCCAGTTCAGGTTGGCGTGGACGAAAGCCGAGTGGAAGGTCGTGAACGGTCCGACCCACAGCATGATGTTCGGCGAGATACCGGCCATCAACAACAGCACATCGACTGCGACGGTGCCGAGGAACAGGTTGACCGGATGGAAGCGCGCTGCCGAGATCCAGTCCACCTCTTCCGACGAATGATGGATGGCATGGTACTTCCAGAAGCCGCCGCCGTGATACATCCGGTGCAGCCAATAGAGCATGAAGTCGGAGACGACGAGGAAGAACAGTGCCTGCACCCAGAGCGGCATCTGCGCCAGCGGCCCGTGGCCGTTGTCATAGAAGGCGATCAAATCATCGGCATCGTGAATATTGAAGACGACGGCAGCGCCGACCACGAGGAGTCCTATCCGCACGACGCGGGTGATCAGCGGCACGAAGAACCAGTAGACCACATCGGTCACGATCTCGGTCTTGCGCCACCAGTGCTTGCCGGGATTGCAGGCCCAGAAATGCGTTAGCACTGTAAAGACAACGGCCAAAGCCAGTGTGATCGGGACCACCTTCATAATGGTCTCACCGAACATATTCAGGATATCGAAGGGGAGTGTCGTCATCGCGGCCTCGCGGTATTCGAAGGCCAAGAGTTACCGCGGTATGCTTAAGGAGCAATGAAGCGAAAGGACACGCGTGGTGTCATCAAACCCAAGTCATTCTAAAATCGCCTTAAGTAGGTATTTACCGTGCAAAAGAAGAGACAAATGCGACCGACTTTCATCAATCGAATTAACCGCACTGCAATTCCCCACTCCTAGTGTTCCCTCATGGTCACGGTGCTGAGAACGCCGGGGAGACCAGGCATCACGATCGACAGCCACGTGCACATATGGAGTTTTGTATTATGAAGAACCTCGTTTCGCGTTTCATGAAGGACGAATCCGGCGCCACCGCTATCGAATACGGCCTGATTGCTGCCGGCATCTCGCTGGCCATCATCGCAGTCGTTAACGGCCTCGGCACCAAGCTGAACGGCAAGTTCTCCGACATCAACACCTCGCTCAAGTAAGCGGCGGGTAGGCGTGCATCGAAGGCTCCGGTTTCCGGAGCCTTTTTTGTTTCGGAATGTTGTTCACCGGTCGTCGCGAGTGTTGTGCGTATGAGACATCCCGACATTCCCCACTCTGTCCTGCAGGGGGTTCAGCTCACGCTGCGCGATCCGGCAGGCCTGGTCTGCGCGGCGCTGATCCTCGCCCTGATTGCAGTCGCGATCCGCATCGCCAGCGTTTGGTAAATCATTTCTTGTTTTCCGATTGTTCATTTCTGCTGGCTAGGTTTTCTGTCGTCGCCACAACGGGCCTTTGACGCCATGATCCTCGATTTAGTGCGCCTTCTGTTGCTCCCGGGCCTGATGGTCTATGCGGCGATCAGCGACCTCTTCACGATGACCATTTCGAATCGTATCTCGCTGCTGCTGGTGGCGGGCTTCGCCGTGCTGGCGATCTTCGGCGGGATGGGCCTTCATGATGCTTTGTCACATCTCGGTGCTGGCGCAACGGTCCTGGTTGTTGCATTCGCCTGTTTCGCCTTCGGCTGGATCGGTGGCGGCGACGCCAAGCTCGCGGCCGCTGCGGGTCTGTGGTTCGGCTTCGATCATCTCCTGAACTATCTCGTCTACGCCTCGCTGTTTGGCGGCGCGTTGACGCTGCTGCTGCTGGAGTTCCGGCAATGGCCGCTGCCCTATGCGCTCGGCGGCCAAGCCTGGCTGATGCGTCTGCACCATAAGGAAACCGGCATTCCTTACGGCGTCGCCCTCGCCCTCGGTGCGCTTATCGTTTACCCGGACACCGACTGGATAAAGACGATCGATCTGGTGCGTCTCGCGCTTCACTAAAATCGGAACTTTCTATTAACGCGATTTAGATACCGCTCATTAACCATGCTTTGACGAATAACTGGTCAACTCCCGTTACAGCGGCGGCAGCGTCGCGGCGTAATGTGGAAAGTGAAGCGTATGAATACCGCACGCATTGTGGTCCTCGCCATTGCACTCGGCGCTGGCAGTGTGGCGCTATATCTTGCGAGCACATCGGACGCACCGCCGCCCCCTCAGGTCGCCGAAGCCCCGACAACTGACGTTCTCGTTGCCAAGGCCGATATCGCGCTCGGTCAGGCGCTCGGTCCCGATGATGTCCAGTGGCAGTCCTGGCCCGCATCGGCGGCGAGCACCAATATCATCAGCCGTAACAGCCGCCCGGACGCCGCGGCGCAAATCGCCGGCTCCATCGCGCGTTCGGCCTTCATTGCCGGCGAACCGATCCGTGAACCGAAACTTGTGCGCGCCAATGGCGCTGGCTTCATGGCCGCTGTTCTGCCGACCGGCATGCGTGCCGTCTCCACCGAAATTTCGCCGGAAACCGGCGCCGGCGGCTTCATCCTGCCGAACGACCGGGTCGACGTGATCCTGTCGAAGCGCGAACGCGGCGGTGATCGCGGCGGCATGGAGGTCATAAACTCCGAGATCATCCTGAACAATATCCGCGTTCTCGCCATCGATCAGGCGCCCAAGGAAAAGGACGGCCAGAATTCAGTCGTTGGCAAGACCGCAACGCTCGAATTGAAGCCCGAGCAGGCCGAGTTGCTCGCCCGCGCGCGGCAGAGCGGCACGATCTCGCTGGCGTTGCGGGCCCTGGTCGACGCCAACGCGCCTCCGCCGGTTGAAGATCCCAATGGCGGCAAGCGCGACAGCATTAACATCGTGCGTTACGGCATCCCGTCGACCGCGACCATGACGAAGTGATCGAGAGGACGCAGGCGATGAAGCGCATCACAACAGGCGGATCGATGCGGGCTCTCGCGGCCTGCGCGCTGTCGCTCACCGCCATCACGGCGCTCACGATCAATCCCGTATTGACGCCAGTTTTCGCGGCCGACTCCGCGTCCATGCAAGCCGGCAGCGCCGGCGCCTTGAACGCGAAATTCCTGCCACTCGGCATCGGCAAGTCGATCGTCATCGACCTGCCGCGCGACATCAAGGATGTGCTGGTCGCCGATCCCAAGATCGCCAACGCCGTCGTGCGTTCGGCGCAGCGCGCCTACATCATCGGCGCGACCGTAGGCCAGACCAACATCGTATTCTTCGACGTCAACGGCCAGCAGATCGCCGCCTATGATATCGCCGTCACGCGCGACCTGAACGGTATTCGGGCCGCGCTCAAGCAGACCATGCCCAATACGGATATTCGCATCGAAGGTCTCGGCGATGGCGTGATGCTGTCGGGTACGGCATCGAGCCAGGTCGAAGCGCAGCAGGCCGCGGACCTCGCGGCGCGCCTCGTCGGCGGCATGGACAAGGTCGTGAACAGCATCTCGGTGCGCGGGCGTGATCAGGTCATGCTCAAGGTCACCGTTGCGGAAGTCCAGCGCAACATCGTCAAGCAGCTCGGCGTCGATCTGTCGGCATCGATGAGCTACGGCACGTCCGTCGTCAACTTCAACAATAGCAACCCGTTCACGGCGCGCGGCGGCAGCCTGGTCTCCGATAATGCCCTCAAGGCATCCTTCGGATCGACGCCATCCGTCACGGCGACGCTGAAGGCGATGGAAAACGCCGGTGTCATCCGGACGCTCGCCGAGCCCACGCTGACCGCGATCTCCGGCGAAACCGCCAATTTCCTTGCGGGCGGTGAATTTCCGGTCCCCGGCGGCAATACCTGCGATCCCACGACGCGGATCTGTACGACGCAGATCACTTTCAAGAAATTCGGTATTTCGCTGGGCTTCACGCCGGTGGTTCTGAGCGAAGGTCGTATCAGCCTGCGTGTCGGCACCGAAGTCTCCGAGCTGTCGCAGGAAAATTCCGTCACGATCAGCGGAACGTCGATCCCGGCGATCAAGGTCAACCGTGCGGACACCACGCTCGAGATTCCGTCCGGCGGTTCGATGGTGATGGCCGGCCTTATCAAGCAGCAGACCAAAGCGGCCATCAGCGGCCTGCCGGGCATGTCGCAATTGCCTGTGCTGGGCACGCTGTTCCGCAGCCGGGATTACGTCAACAACAACACCGAGCTGATGGTCCTGGTCACGCCCTATGTGGTCCGCGCCGTCGCGCAGAAGGATCTCTCGCGTCCGGATGACGGCTTCGTGGATGCATCCGATCCGCAGGCCGATCTGCTCGGCAACGTCAACCGCATCTATGGCGCACCGCACCGCACCGAGCCGACCCAACCGACGCGCAGCTATCGCGGCGTTTTCGGCTTCATCACGGATTGAGACGGGGCAAGTATCCGATGACCATGATCAATCACACAGCGATACACTCTTCGCGCACACGGACCGCCACTGGCGCGTTGCTGTTCCTGGCGCTTGCGCTCGGCGGCTGCAAGACCGTTGCGCAGGACACCACGTCGAACATACCGGACGATTACCGGCTGCGGCATCCCATCGTTGTCGAAGAACGGGCCAAGACCACCGAGGTCTTCGTCGGCAGCCAGCGCGGCGGCCTATCGGCCACACAGCGCGCGGATGTCGTATCGCTCGGTCAGGACTGGTTGCGCGAAGGCACCGGCGTCATCACCGCGGAGGTGCCGGTCAATACACCGAATGCACGCGCCGCCAAAGAGTCCTATCGTGAGGTTCATTCACTTCTGATGGCGATCGGCGTGCCGCAGAACGGCGTCCTGATGCGCAGTTATCAGCCGAGCGATCCGCGTATGTTGCCGACCATCCGCGTCAGCTACCCGCTGATCGCGGCTTCGGCCGGCCCGTGCGGCACCTGGCCCGACGACCTTGCGTCGTCGATCAAGAACAAGGGCTATCTCGCGAACAAGCCGTACTACAATCTCGGCTGTGCGCAGCAACGCAATCTCGCCGCCATGGTCGCCAATCCTTCGGATCTGGTTCAGCCGCGCGCCGAGACCCCTGTCTATGCCGGCCGACGTACCGTCGTGCTGGACAAGTATCGCAAGGGTGAGAGCACCGCGACGACCTATCCCGAAGACAAGACCAAAATCAGCAATGTGGGCCAATGATTAGCTACGCGCAGAAAACCGCAGACGAGCAGCCCTCCGCCGCAACACCCGCGGCAGAGGAGCATATTGCGCCGGCACCGCGGGTGTCGGTACAGGCGTTCTGCGAGACCGTGGAAACCGCTGCCGCTGTGCAGGCCGCCGCCGAGGACAGGCGTCTGGGCAAGGCTCACATCAAGATCCAGATGGGCGGCATGCCTGCGGCCATCGAGGCCTATCGGTCGGCACCGACGCCGAACGTCATCGTTCTCGAGACCGAACCGCGCGGCGACATTCTCGCTGGCCTTGATCAACTGGCGACTGTTTGCGATTCCGGCACCCGCGTGGTGGTGATCGGCAAGGTCAACGATGTCACGCTCTACCGCGAGCTCGTTCGTCGCGGCGTCAGCGACTACGTGATCGCGCCTGTTGTGACCATCGACGTCGTTCGTTCGATCTGCGGACTGTTCTCGGCACCGGAAGCCAAAGCGGTCGGCCGCATCATTGCCGTGGTCGGCGCCAAGGGCGGCGTCGGCGCGTCCACCATCGCTCACAACGTCGCCTGGGCGATCGCGCGCGATCTGGCACTGGACTCCGTTGTCGCAGATCTCGATTTGGCCTTCGGAACCGCCGGGCTCGATTATAATCAGGATCCGCCGCAGGGCATTGCCGACGCAGTGTTCTCGCCGGATCGTGTCGACACCGCCTTCATCGACCGACTGCTGTCGAAGTGCACCGATCATCTCAGTCTGCTGGCTGCCCCTGCCACACTGGACCGCGTCTACGACTTTGGCAGCGAAGCCTTCGACTCGATCTTTGACACACTGCGGTCGACAATGCCTTGCATCGTGCTCGACGTGCCGCATCAATGGTCGGGCTGGACCAAGCGGGCTCTGATCGGCGCGGATGACATCCTGATCGTCGCGGCGCCGGATCTCGCCAACCTGCGCAATACCAAGAACATGTACGATCTGATCAAGGCCTCGCGCCCCAATGATCGCGCACCGCTGTACTGCCTCAATCAGGTCGGCGTTCCAAAGCGGCCCGAAATCAGCGCCAGCGAATTCGCCAAGGCCATCGAGACACCGCCGATCGTCACGATCCCGTTCGATCCGCAGATGTTCGGCTCGGCCGCCAATAATGGTCAGATGATTGCCGAGATTGCGGCCAGCCATCGCACCACCGAACTCTTTCTGCAAATTGCGCAGCGGCTGACGGGCCGCGGCGAGGCCAAGAAGCCACGAGGATCCTTCCTGGGTCCGTTCCTGGAGAAGTTGCGGTCGAAATAATCCGCCGCATGGAGTGTTGTCGTGTTTGGTAAGCGTAGCGGAACAGATACCGATGTCCGGGCCGTCAAGCCCGCCAGCGCGCCGGAGCCCTCTCCCGGCGCGATGGCTGCGTCTGCGCCACCGGCTGTGTCATCGCCGCCGCTGTCACCCGCTCGCGCCGCACCTGCGCCCGTCATTGCAGAGCGCCGATCCGAAAATTACTATCAGGTCAAAGCGACGATTTTTGGCGCCCTGATCGAGGCGATCGATCTCGCGCAGCTCGCCAAGCTCGACGGCGAATCCGCGCGCGAGGAAATCCGCGACATCGTCAACGAGATCATCGCGATCAAGAACATCGTGATGTCCATTGCCGAGCAGGAAGAACTGCTCGACGACATCTGCAACGACGTGCTCGGTTACGGGCCGCTCGAGCCGCTTCTGGCGCGCGACGACATCGCCGACATCATGGTCAATGGCGCCGGCACGGTGTTCATCGAAGTCGCCGGCAAGATCCAGAAGACCGGCATCCGTTTCCGCGATAATCAGCAGCTGCTGAATATCTGCCAGCGCATCGTCAGCCAGGTCGGCCGCCGCGTCGACGAATCCTCACCGATCTGCGACGCTCGTCTTGCCGACGGCTCGCGCGTCAACGCCATCGTGCCGCCGCTGGCCATCGATGGTCCCGCGCTGACGATTCGTAAGTTCAAGAAGGACAAGCTGACGCTCGAGCAGCTGGTCAAATTCGGTGCGATCTCGCCCGACGGTGCCCAGATCCTCCAGATCATCGGCCGCTGCCGCGCCAACGTGCTGATCTCCGGCGGTACCGGTTCGGGCAAGACCACGCTGCTGAACTGCCTCACCAACTATATCGACGACGACGAGCGCATCATCACCTGCGAGGACGCCGCTGAACTTCAGCTGCAGCAGCCCCACGTGGTGCGGCTCGAAACCCGGCCGCCGAACATCGAGGGTGAAGGCCAGGTCACGATGCGCGAACTGGTGCGCAACTGTCTGCGTATGCGCCCGGAGCGGATCATCGTCGGCGAAGTTCGCGGACCCGAGGCATTCGACCTGTTACAGGCGATGAATACCGGCCATGACGGCTCGATGGGCACCCTCCACGCCAACAATCCGCGTGAAGCGCTTTCGCGTTGCGAATCCATGATCACCATGGGCGGCTTCTCGCTGCCCTCGCGCACCATTCGCGAAATGATCTGCGCGTCGATCGACGTCATCATTCAGGCCGCCCGTCTGCGCGATGGTTCGCGCCGCATCACGCACATCACCGAGGTGATGGGCATGGAAGGCGACACCATCATTACACAGGACCTGTTCGTCTACGACATGGTCGGCGAAGACGCCAACGGCAACATCATCGGACGGCACCGCTCGACCGGCATTGGCCGCCCGCGGTTCTGGGATCGTGCCCGCTATTACGGCGAGGAAAAGCGGCTCGCGGCGGCACTCGATGCTGCCGAAGTCATAGCGCCGAACTGAGGAGTGAATGATGAACATGCAGGCGCTCGCATTGGCATTCATGGCCAGCATCGCCGTCGGCGGTCTGGCCTGGGTATTTCTCTATCCGCTGTTGTCCGGCGAGAAGAAGGCCGAAACCCGCCGCGCATCGGTCGCGCGGACGGAGCCCGTGGCGCGCCAGGTCGACAGAAACCAGCGCTCCCGGCGCGAGCAGGTCGAAGGATCGCTCAAGGAAGTCGAAGCGCGCCTTCAGAAGGAAAAGAAGATCCCGCTCGGAATCCGCATCGCACAAGCCGGTCTCGACTGGAGCGACCAGAAATTCATGGTGATCTCCGGCATTCTAGGAGGCGGAAGCTTCCTGATGACCATGATGTTTGGCGGCGGTCTGCTTGCGGCCGCTGGTCTCGGATTCGCCGCCGGCTTTGGCCTGCCGCGCTGGATCCTCAGCTTTCTCAAGAAGCGGCGCGAAGCCGCATTCCTCAAGGCGCTGCCGGATGCCGTCGACGTCATCGTTCGCGGTATCAAGGCCGGCCTGCCGCTGTTCGATTCGATCAAAGTTGTCGCCGCCGACGCGTCGGAACCCCTGCGCAGCGAATTTCTTGCCATCATCGAAACTCAGACGATTGGTATGCCGCTCGGCGAGGCTTGTGCGCGGCTCTATGAGCGCATGCCGCTTCCAGAAGCCAACTTCTTCGGCATCGTCATCGCGATCCAGCAAAAATCGGGCGGCAACCTCTCGGAAGCTCTCGGCAACCTCTCCAAGGTGCTGCGCGACCGCAAGAAGATGGCCGAAAAAATCCAGGCCATGTCGATGGAAGCCAAAGCGTCCGCCGGCATCATCGGCTCACTGCCGCCGATCGTGATGTTGCTCGTTTATCTCAGCACGCCTGAATATATTTCGTTGCTGTGGACCCATCCGACGGGCCGGCTGATGCTGGCGGCCTGCGTGGTCTGGATGTCCTGCGGCATCTTCGTCATGAAGCGCATGATCAACTTCGACTTCTGATGGTGCTGACATGATCGATATCCTGATAGCAAAGCTCCACGACGTTCGCTTCATGACGATGATGCTGGCCGCGATAGCTGTTGCGGCGACGGCTTACAGCCTGCTTACGCCGTTGTTCGCCGGCGATGGTCTCGCCAAGCGCATGAAGGCGGTCGCAAGCGAGCGGGAGCGGTTGCGGCAACGCGAGCGGGAGCGCATGGCGAAAGGCGAGAGAGTGTCGCTGCGCCAGACGCCGAAGCAACTCGTCTCCAAGGTCGTGACCGACTTCAACCTCGGCAAGTGGCTGGCGCAGGAAGCCGCGCTCGACAAGCTGGTCATGGCCGGCTATCGCGGCCAGGCGCCTTATATCACCTTCCTGTTCTTCCGGGCCGTGACACCAATCGTGTTCCTCGTCTTCGCGATCCTCTACGTGTTCGTGATCTCGCGGATGGAGCAATCGATGCCCATCAAGATCGGCATGTGCCTCGGTGCCGCCTATCTTGGCCTGCAGGCGCCGATGATCTTTCTCAAGAATGCGATCTCCAAGCGCCAGCTATCGATCCGCCGCGCATTTCCGGACGCTCTCGATCTGCTGCTGATCTGTATCGAATCCGGCATGTCCATCGAAGTCGCATTTCGCCGCGTGTCCATCGAGATCGGCTCACAGTCGGTGGCGCTGGCCGAGGAATTCACGCTGACCACGGCCGAACTGTCTTACCTGCAGGATCGCAAGGTTGCATATGAGAACCTCGCAAAGCGCACCGGACTTGAAGGTGTCAAATCGGTCTGTCTGGCGCTGATGCAATCTGAACGCTACGGCACCCCGCTCGGTCAGAGCCTTCGCGTGATGGCGCAGGAAAACCGCGACATGCGCATGAACGAGGCCGAGAAGAAGGCCGCCGCGCTGCCGCCGAAGCTGACGGTGCCGATGATCCTGTTCTTCCTGCCGGTTCTGTTCGTCGTCATTCTCGGCCCGACGGGCATCAAGGTCGCAGCGATGCAGTAAGGCCGGTGAGCTTGGCCTTGCTCAACGTCATTGCAAAATTTGACCTGCGAGAAATTACGACCGACGCGGTGCGTCGTCGTCCCGGGCGCCCAAACGCGGCGTGCCCTTACTGCTCAGCATCTGCTTGAGATAGACGACATTCGCCGCTGCTTCGTCTGGGGGTAGGTCAGCCTTCACGATGGATTCCGCTTCACCGAACCGGCCCTGCAGGCCAACCACGAGACCGAGATTCTGGCGAACGCGCGGATCGACATTGCCGCGGCCCTGCGCGCGGCGCAGCGTCGCCTCGGCCTGCGGCAGATCCTTCGAGAGCATGTAGGACAGACCGAGATTGGAGAGCACGGACGGCTCCTCCGGCCTGATCTTCAGAGCGCTGTCGTAGTAACGGCGGGCTTCGTCATGCCTCCCCATCTGGTCAAGGACGGCGCCTTGTGCCGACAGGATACGCCAGTCCGGATTGGCCGGGCTATGCGCGGTGGTCAGCACATCGAAGGCGCGCTGGAAGCTGCCGGCGTCGGCCAGCGCGCGGCCGTAACCAGCCAATAGCGACCTGTTGCCGGGATTCGTGAGTGTCGCCTGTTCGAACACCGAAACGGCCTGGGCCCGCTGGCCGTTGGCCCGGAGCGCCTGGCCGTAACGCAGGGCAGCGTCAGCGTCCTTCGGATTGGCCCGGTAGCGTTCGCCATAGACTTCGGCGGCACGGGCGGGATCGGCATCAACTGGTGCTTCCGCCCGAGCGCCAAGGGAACCGGTGATATCGGACATGCCCGCCGTCTTGCAGCCGGCAAGGCCTGCGGCCAGGATCGCGGTCACCGCCGCGGTCGTCAAAAGCCGGGCAAGACAAGGGGGCTGACGCATGACAGGTTGACTCAACAATGGAGCGAACGGGCGGGCCGGATGCCTTCAGCAATAGAGTGTTAACCCTAATGGCTGGTTAATCAGCACAGGCCACGCCATATCCTCCCATACCGTCGCTTGACGCCCTTTGCGCTTCAGGTGTCATTGCCACTCCCTTTCGCGAGATTCTGCATATGCATTCTGCCTTCGAGACCGCTGCCACCGCATCCGCGATACCGATCACCTTCGCGACCAAGACGACCTGGCCCGAAATCAGTGCGGCACTCCCCGCGCCGGCGAAAGCTTTCGCCGCGGCCAACGGTTTTGCGGCGAAACCCGGCGCCTGGCTGGCGTTGCCGACGAAAGATGGCGCAATCGCCCAGGTCATCTTCGGGCTGGAAGACGACGGCGCGACCTTCCGCGACCTGTTCCGCCCGGGGCAATTGCCCGGCCTGCTGCCACCGGGCACCTACCGTTTCGCCAACGCACCACACGACACCCGCCTCGCCGTGCTCGCTTTCGCCCTCGGAAGCTATCGTTTCGGCCGGTATCGCAAGAATGATGCGCCCAAGGTGACGCTGGTGCCGCCTGAGGGCGTCGATGTCGCCGATATCAGCCGTATGGCCGAGGCCGCAGCACTGGCGCGCGATCTCATCAATACGCCGTCGAACGATATGGGGCCGGAAGAGCTCGCCACGGCCGCCAGCGATCTCGCCACGCGTTTTGGTGCAGAGTTCAAGTGCATTATCGGTGAAGATCTCGTTCAGCAGAATTTCCCACTGATCCACGCCGTGGGCATGGCCTCGACGCGCGCGCCACGATTGATCGATTTCTCCTGGGGTGACCCGTCGCATCCGAAGGTGACGCTGGTCGGCAAAGGCGTCTGCTTCGACACCGGCGGCCTCGACCTCAAGCCATCGAACGGCATGCTGATCATGAAGAAGGATATGGGCGGCGCCGCCAATGTCCTGGCGCTGGCGCTGATGGTGATGGACGCGAAACTGAAAGTACGATTGCGCGTGCTGATCCCTGCGGTGGAAAACGCCGTCGCCGGCAATGCCTTTCGTCCGCTCGATATTTTCAAATCGCGCAAGGGCCCGACGGTCGAAATCGGAAACACAGACGCCGAAGGTCGCTTGGTGCTGGCCGATGCGCTGGCCTATGCCGATGAGGAGAAGCCGGAACTACTGGTCGATCTGGGCACGCTGACCGGCGCTGCGCGCGTGGCGCTCGGACCCGATCTGCCGCCCTACTACACCAACGACGAGACGCTGGCGCTCGACGTCGCGCGCTGTGCGAAGGAGCAGAACGATCCGCTGTGGCGGCTGCCGCTTTGGGCTCCCTACGATTCCTGGCTCGACTCCAAGGTGGCCAACATCAACAACGCGCCCTCCGGCGGCTTTGCCGGCTCAATTACATGCGCGCTGTTCCTGCAGCGTTTCGTTGAAGCCGCAAAGAGTTGGCTTCACGTAGATATCTATGGCTGGACGCCATCGGCAAAGCCAGCACGCCCCGAAGGTGGCGAATGCCAGGCGGCACGCGCAATCTATCAGCTATTGAGCCAACGCTATGGATAAACGCGACCCTAGGCTCACGCCCGCGCGGCCAGACGTCGCCGCGCGATATCTTGAAGGTCAGGTCGAGGCCGCACGTTTCGTCGACGGCGAAGAATTCGAGGTTGCCGATGGCGTCACCTCCATGCGGCTCCAGCCATTCTCCGGCGCCGAAATGAATACGCAGGCCTTGAAGGGCGAGCGCTTCACCATCTACGATCGCAACGAAGAAGGCTGGGCCTGGGGGCAACTCAATGGCGACGGCTATGTCGGCTGGCTCTCGGATCTCGCACTCTATCCACCCGGGCCGACACCGACACACAAGGTGACCGCGCTCCGGACGTTCCTTTTTCCCGGTCCTTCCATCAAGCTGCCGCCGACGGATACGCTGCCGCTCGGCGCCCGCCTGGCGATCGTCAAGATGACCGATGCATTTGCCATGACGAGCGCCGGACATTGCGTGCCAAAGCAGCATATCGCGGAGATCGATGCGTTCGAGACCGACTTCGTTGCCGTGGCCGAGCGCTTCGTCGGTACGCCCTATCTCTGGGGCGGCAAGAGCAGCCTCGGTATCGATTGTTCCGGCCTGGTGCAGATCGCACTGACCGCCGCGGGAACCGGATGTCCCCGCGACAGCGACATGCAGGAGAGCGGCCTCGGCCGCGCCTTGTCAGACGCAGAGATTCAGCATCTGAAGCGCGGCGATCTGATCTTCTGGAAGGGCCACGTCGCCATCGCCCGCGATGCCAACACGATCGTGCATGCCAATGCGCATCACATGGCGACGGCCATCGAGGACGCGAAGGGTGCCATTGCGCGGATCAAGGCGGCAGGCAGCGACGTAACGAGCGTTAAGCGGCTGGGCTAGGCGCCGCGCGCTCGTAGCAATCCTGCAGTCGGTCGCGATGCAGCGCCAACCACTGCAGGGCACTCACCATCAGGCCGTTGTGAATTGCGCCGCCATCCAACGCTGCGATCGCGTCGTCGATGGAGACCACGAATGGCCGCGTATCTTCTGCTTCGCCGACGAGGCCACCGCGGGACGGAACCTTGCTCGTGTCAACGAAGCCAAGAAAGAACGTAACATACTCGTCTGTAATCCCCGGCGTCGTCAGCACACTGTAGAGCTCAAGCAACCGATTCGGTGTGATACCGATCTCCTCGTGGCATTCACGCGACGCCGCCGACAACGCGCTCTCACCGCCATCGACGCGCCCAGCCACGATCTCGATCATTTCGCCGCGGCCGGTGGCCAGATGCGCCGGGAGGCGGAATTGCCGGATCAACACGATCTCCTGCCGCGCGAGATCAATCGGCAGAACTGCCGCAACACGACCAGCACGGATCACATCGCGGCGCTGCCGCAGTGTTCCATCGTCATCCCGGATGATCGCGACATCGAAGCGCTCATAGGGCATGTAGCCCTGCGCAATCAAGGTCGGCGCGGATACGGCGACATCGGCAGTGCGGTCCGCGATTGCAGCTTCTTTGTCCAAACGCTCAGCCATGATCTTACTGCGCCGCAGCCCCGCCCGGCGCCGTCTCGATTCGGAACGCCGCGGCGAAGAGCGCGCGGGTGTAATCGCTCTTCGGATTCTTGAACAGATCCGCAGCCGGACCCTCTTCGACCACCTTGCCGTGCCGCATCACGATGAGGTGGCTGGCCAGTGACGCGACCACGCGCAGGTCATGCGAGATGAACATATAAGTGAGATCGCGCTTGCGTTGCAGCTCGCGCAGGAGGTCCACCATCTGCGCCTGGAACAGCATGTCGAGCGCGCTGGTCGGCTCGTCCAGAACGACGAAACTCGGCTCCAGCACGGCAGCGCGCGCGATGCTGATGCGCTGGCGCTGACCGCCGGAGAATTCATGCGGATAGCGGAACCGGGTCTTGGGATCGAGACCGACATCCTGCAGCGCTTTCACGACACGCGCCTCACGGTCGTCCGGCGAGAGAGAGGGCTGATGCACGCTGAGCCCCTCGGCAATGATATCGCCGACCGACATACGCGGCGACAGCGCGCCGAACGGATCCTGAAACACGATCTGCATATCGCGTCGGATCGGCCGCATGTCCTTGAATTGCAAGCCCTGAATGTCCTTGCTCAGGAATACGATCGGCCCTTGCGAGGAGATCAGCCGCAGCAGCGCGAGACCGAGCGTGGTCTTGCCCGAGCCGGACTCGCCGACCACCCCCAGCGTTTCGCCCTGCCGTACTTTCAGGCTGACGCCGTCCACCGCCTTTACATGGCCCACCGTCTTGCGCAGCAGACCGCGCTTGATCGGAAACCAGACCTTGAGATCGTCGGTCGACATCACCACCGGCGCCTCTGGCCGCGGCGGCGCCGGGTCGGGCTTCGGCTCGGCAGCAAGCAGTGCCTTGGTGTAGGGGTGCTGCGGCGCAGTGAAGACTTGCTCCACCGGCCCCTGCTCGACGATCTTGCCGTTGTTCATGACGCAAACCGTGTCGGCGATACGACGAACGATGCCAAGATCGTGCGTGATGAACAGTAGACTCATCCCGAGCCGCTTCCGAATATCGGCGAGCAGTGCGAGGATCTGCGCTTGCACCGTGACGTCCAGCGCCGTGGTCGGTTCGTCGGCGATCAGGAGATCGGGCTCGTTCGCAAGCGCCATCGCAATCATGACGCGCTGGCGCTGACCACCGGACAGTTGATGCGGATAGCTGGCGAGACGCGTCTCCGGATCGGGAATGCCGACCTGCGTGAGCAGCTCCAGCGTCCGCTCACGCGCCTTGCTACCGCGCATGCCGTTATGAAGCTGGAGGATCTCACCGATCTGCGCACCGATCGTGTGCAGCGGGTTCAGCGAGGTCATCGGCTCCTGGAAGATGATGGAGATATCGTTGCCGCGAATGCCGCGGATCTCGCGCTCCGACATGCTCAGGAGCTCATGGCCCTTGAAGCGGATATGGCCAGACGGATGCGACGCTGTTGGGTACGGCAGCAGCCGCAGGATCGACAAGGCGCTGACGGATTTTCCCGAGCCGGATTCCCCGACCAGCGCAACGCATTCGCCGCGCTTGATCTCGAACGACACTCTGTCGACCGCGACCGATGTATTGCCGCCATGGTGAAACGCGACCGAGAGATCGCGGACATCGAGCAGCGGCTGGTTGATGGCATCCATGCTGCGGCCCTACCTGAACGTCTTGCGCGGATCGAAGGCATCGCGGACGCCCTCGCCGATGAAGATCAACAGCGACAGCATGATCGCCACCGCGAAGAAGCCGGTGAAGCCGAGCCAGGGCGCCTGCACATTGGCCTTGCCTTGCGACAGAAGTTCGCCGAGCGACGGTGAGCCCGGCGGCAGGCCGAAACCAAGGAAATCCAGCGCGGTCAGCGTCATCACCGAGGATGAGACGATGAACGGCAGGAAAGTCATGGTGGCAACCATCGCGTTCGGCAGCAGATGCCGGATCATGATCTTGGCGTTTGACACACCGAGCGCCCGCGCCGCCATGATGTATTCGAAATTGCGCCCGCGCAGGAATTCGGCACGTACGAGGCCGACGAGCGATACCCATGAAAACAGCAGGAGGATGCCGAGCAGCACGAAGAAACCAGGCACCAGCACCGACGATAAGATTAGCAGCAGATAGAGCGACGGGATCGCACTCCAGATTTCGATGAAGCGCTGGAAGGCTAGATCGACCCAGCCGCCGAAATATCCCTGCACACCGCCTGCGGCGATGCCGATGATTGACGAAACGATCGTGAGCGCGAGGCCGAACAGCACCGAGATGCGGAAGCCGTAGATCAGCCGCGCGACGACATCGCGGCCCTGATCGTCGGTGCCGAGCCAGTTATATTCGAGATCACGGCAGCTCCTGAGGCCTTTCTTCTCAACCACCGGCTTGCACTGTTCTTCGGTGAGCATCCATGTCGGCTTCGACGGTGCCGGCGTCGGCAAATCGAGGTTGTGCGTGTCGTAGGAATAGCGGATCAGCGGCCAGAGGATGGTGCCGTTCTTCTCGGCGATCAGCTTCTGCAGGAAGGGGTCGCGATAGTCCGTAGCCGTCTCGAAGTCGCCGCCGAACGTCGTCTCCGAATAGGTGACGAAAGCCGGGAAATACATCTTGCCGTCGAACTTGATGAAGAACGGCCGGTCGTTGGCGATCACCTCGGCGAACAGCGAGATAAAGAACAGGAACAGGAAAATCCAGAACGACCAGTAGCCACGGCGATTGGACTTGAAGTTCTGCCAGCGACGCTGGTTGAGCGGCGAGATGCCGAGCGGGTGACGCGATGGCGGCACTGCTTCGCCAAGCGGCGACAGCGTGGTGGTTTCGACGGGCACGGGCGTTGTGATCGTCATCAGACTTCTCGCGCCTCAAAGTCGATCCGCGGATCGATCCACATATAGGCCAGATCGGACAGGAGGTTCACGACGAGACCGACCAGCGAGAAGATGAACAGCGTGCCGAACACCACGGGATAATCGCGGTTGAGCACGCTCTCGAAGCCGAGGAGACCGAGGCCGTCGAGCGAGAAGATGGTTTCGATCAGCAGCGAACCCGAAAAGAAGGCATGAATGAACGCGCCCGGGAATCCTGCGATGACGATCAGCATGGCATTGCGGAAGATGTGATTGTAGAGCACCTGCCGCTCGTTACAGCCCTTGGCGCGCGCGGTCATCACATACTGTTTGCGGATTTCATCGAGGAACGAGTTCTTGGTCAGCAGCGTCATGGTGGCGAAGGCACCGAGCACCATCGAGATCAGCGGCAGCGTCATGTGCCAGAAGTAGTCAATGATCTTCCAGTACCACGGGAACTGGCTCCAGCCGTCCGAAGTCAGGCCGCGCAGCGGGAAGATGCTCCAGAACGATCCGCCGGAAAACAGGATGATCAGCAGGATCGCGAACAGGAAGCCGGGGATGGCGAAACCGACAATGATGACGGCCGAGGTCCAGGTGTCGAAGCGCGAGCCGTCCTGCACCGCCTTGCGGATGCCGAGCGGGATCGAGATCAGGTAGGTGATTAGCATCATCCAGATGCCGAGCGACATCGAGACCGGCAGCTTCTCCTTGATCAGTTGCAGCACTGTCGTGTCACGGAAGTAACTCTTGCCGAAATCGAAGCGGGCGAAGTTCCACAGCATCAGCGCGAAACGTTCCGGCGCAGGCTTGTCGAAGCCGAACTGCTTTTCCAGGCTCTTGACGAAATCCGGATCGAGCCCCTGCGCGCCGCGATATTTCGAGTTCACCGCATCGCCTGCGGCGCCCGGCTGCGCACGGTTACCGAAGTCACCACCAGATGAACCGGAAACGCGCGACGCGCCTGTATCGGCGCCGCTGAGTTGCGCGATCACGCGTTCGACGGGACCACCGGGCGCAAATTGCACCACGACAAAGGACACGAACAGGATTCCCAGCAGCGTGGGAAACATCAGCAGCACGCGCCGTGCAATATATGCGCCCATGCTATTTGGCCTGCTCGCTTGACGGTTTTACGGACGCCCACCACAGATCGGGGGCACCGACGCCGATATATTTCGGCAGATTTGCGGGATGGCCGAACACATCCCAATAGGCCACGCGATGCGAGGCGGAGTACCATTGCGGCACCCAGTAGCGGCCGGCGCGGATGACACGATCCAGCGCCCGCGCCGCGAAGACCAGCTTGGGGCGCGTATCGGCGGCGATGACTTCGTTCATCAGCGCATCGACGACAGGATCGGAAATGCCGGCGAGATTATTCGAGCCCTTGGTGACTGCCGACTGCATCGAGAAGAACGAACGCAGGGAATCGCCGGGAATGGTGGAAAAGCTGAAGCGCTCAATGGCTGCATCGAAATCGAAATCGTCGCGGCGTGCGCGGAATTGCACGGGATCGACGAGACGTACACTGGCCTCGATGCCCAGCGTGCCGAGATTCTTGATATAGGGCATGTGATGCGCCTGGAAAGCAGGCTCATCGAGCAGGAACTCGATCTTGAACGGCTCGCCCTGCGCCGTCATGCGCTTGCCGTCCTTCATCACGCAGCCGGCGTCGTTCAAAAGCTGGATGGCCTTGCGCAGCAACGCACGGTCCTGACCCGAGCCGTCGGACGTCGGCGGCACATAGGGAGTGCCGAATACCTCGGCCGGCACCTTGTCGCGGAACGGCTCCAGCAATACGATCTCTTCCGGCGACGGCGCGCCGGTCGCCATCAGGTCAGAGTTCTGGAACGGCGACACCGTGCGCACATAGGCGCCATACATGATCGTCTTGTTGGTCCATTCGAAATCGAATGCATTGCCGAGCGCCTCGCGCACGCGCGGATCCTTGAACTTGGCGCGGCGTGTGTTGAGGAACCAGCCCTGCGCGCCGGACGGTGTATCGTCGGGCAGCATCTCCTGTTTGACCCGGCCATCCTTCACCGCCGGGAAATCGTAGCGCGTGTTCCAGATGCGCGAGGTGAACTCCTCGCGATACAGATAATTGCGACCGGTGAAACCTTCGAAGGCCACGTCGCGGTCGCGATAGAAATCGAACCGCACTGTATCGAAATTATAGCTGCCGCGATTGACCGGAAGGTCCGCGGCCCACCAGTCCTTCACACGATCGAATTCGATATAGCGCCCGACTTCGAAGCGCCCGACCTTGTAGGGACCGCTGCCGAGCGGCGTCTCCAGCGACGTCTCATCGAATGCGCGCTTATCGTAATAGGCCTGCGAGAAAATCGGCATGCCTGCCACGAACAACGGCACATCGCGGCCGCGTTTCTCGGCGAATGTCACCACCAGCGTCAGGTCGTCCACAGCCTCGGCCTTCACCATGTCGCGCATCTGCTGCGTGATGATGGGATGGCCCTTGGTCTTGAGGGCCGTCAATGAGAATGCCGCATCGCGTGCAGTGAGCTTGCTGCCGTCGTGGAAGCGAGCTTCCGGCCTCAGCGTAAAACGATAAGTCAGACCATCGGCAGAGATCTGCACGGACTTCGCGACCAGCCCGTACATCGCGTCTGGCTCGTCGCCCGCACGCACCATCAGCGGGGCGAAGGTCATGCCCATGCCCTGCGCGCCGTCGCCCTTCAGAACATAGGCGTTCAGCGAATTGAAGGTCTGGAACGACTGGTTGAATGCACGGCTCGACGGCACCGTCGAGAAGGCGCCGCCCTTCGGCGCCTTGACGTTGACGTAGTCGAAATTCGGAAAATCGGCCGGATATTTCAGATCGCCAAAGGCCGAAATCCCGTGTGACTCGCTCGGCGCCTCTGCCAAAGCGAGGCTGAAGCGCGACGCCGCGATGGCGCCGATCGAAAGACCCAGCACGTGCCGACGATTGAGCTGCGCCATGCGCGATGTGCTCCTCAAGAGCGCTTGCCGATCTTGGCGGCCTTGTCAGCATCGTACCACCAGATGGCGGGGAAACCCGACTGCCCGTATTTCGGCGGCTCAGGCGGACGACCGAAGCGATCCCAGCGCGCCGTGCGGACCTTGTTGTAGGTCCATTGCGGCACCACGAAGTTGTTCCACAGCAGCACGCGATCCAGCGCCTTGGTCGCAGCGACGAGATCGTTGCGGTCCTTGGTGAAGATCACGCGATCGATCAGCTTGTCGATCGCAGGATTCTTGATGCCGACGATATTGCGGGAGCCGGCCATATCGGCGGCTTGCGAACCCCAGAATTCACGCTGCTCGTTACCGGGCGACAGCGACTCCGGCCAGGACGACACGACGATGTCAAAATCCCAGGTCCGCAGCCGGTTCTCATATTGCGTGGCATCGATGGTGCGGACCGACACGCCGATGCCGAGACGTTCCAGCGACGGCTTGAAGAACAGCATCACGCGCTCGAAGGAGGGATCCTCGCCGAGCAATTCCAGCTCAAACGGCGCACCGGTCTTGGCATTGACCAGTTTGCGATCACGGACTTCGTAGCCCGCTTCCTTGAACAATTGTAGCGCTTCGCGAAGATTGCCGCGCACATTTTCAGCACTGCCACCGACCGGATTCGTATAGGGCTTGGTGAAAACCTCCGGCGGCACTTCGGCACGCACCGTCTCCAGAATCTCCAGCTCCTTACCTTCCGGCAGACCCGAGGACGCAAGCTCGGTGCCGTCGAAATAGCTGGAGATGCGCTTGTACTGGCCGAAGAAGATCTGCTTGTTCATCTCCTCGAAGTCGAACGCATAGTTCAGCGCGCGACGGACGCGCGGATCCTTGAACTTATCGCGGCGAATGTTGAGCGCGAAGCCCTGCATGATGCCCGACGAGCGATTGAGGAATTCCTCGAGAACAACGCGCTTCTCGGCCACCGCCGGAAAGTCATAGGCCGTCGCCCAGTTCTTCGCGCTATTTTCGGTGCGCCAATCCACCTGGTCGCCCTTGAAGGCTTCGAGCGCAACGGTACCGTCGCGGAAATATTCGTAGCGCAGCTCGTCGAAATTATTGCGACCGACATTCACGTTGAGGTCGCGCCCCCAATAGTCCTTCACACGCTCCACCGACACCGAACGGCCCGGCACGAAATCCCTGATGCGATAGGCGGCACTGCCGAGCGGCACTTCCAGCGTCGTGCTACCGATGTCGCGCTTGGCGCCGGAAGCGTTCGTGCCCTCCCACCAATGCTTGGGCAACACCGTGAGCTGGCCGACGATCTGCGGCAATTCGCGATTGCCGGGCGCATCGAAGGTGAACTTGATTTCGCGCTCGCCGACCTTCTCTGCCTTCACCACATGGCGGTAATAGGCAGAATATTGCGGGTGATATTTCTTGAAAGACTCAAGCGAGAAGATCACATCCTCCGGGGTCACCGGCTTGCCATCATGCCACTTGGCATTCGCCCGCAGCCGGTAGGACACCCAAGAGTAATCCTCGGGGTGGCTGACGGCTTCGGCGAGCAGACCATATTCGGTCGAGACCTCGTCCAGCGATCCTGTCGTAAGGGACTCGTAGATCAGTCCGACGGCACCGGCGATGTTGCCCTTCACGCCGGCCACCGCGATGTTGAAATTATCGAAGGTACCGATAGCGATCTGGCGGACGGTGCCGCCCTTGGGTGCTTCAGGATTGACGTAGTCGAAGCGCTTGAACTCCGCCGGATACTTGATCTCCCCGAACAGGGACAGCGCATGGCGCCATTCTGCACCTTTTGCCGCAGACTGGGCACTTGCTGCATCGATGACGGAGAGGCTGCCCGTGCCACCGATGACAGGGGCAAGTGCGGCGAAGGCGCTGGTCTGGAGAAGGCGGCGTCGGGAAATCGTCAATGTGCTGAATCCTGTGAACCGAAGCAGTCTATTAGAACGGTCATATAAGGCGAGGGTTCGACCGATTATGCCGGCTTTTCCGCAGGATACCACCCGTCACGCTGGTTGCATCCTAACGCGTTGCGGCCAAACGTCCCGCTTAAGCTTTGGTAATGCAGATACGAAAACGGCCAGGCTGAGCCTGGCCGTTTAATCGATGATAAATTACCAAGGAACAGCGTTACGACACCGTCCTCATTTCGCTGCAGTGGGCAGCGGCACCGGCTTATCGGCGAGAGTTGCCAGATAGGCGATCACGTCGGCGCGCTCGCTATCCTTTTGAATGCCGGCGAAGCCCATGGCCGTGCCCGGTACGGTGCCCTTCGGATTGGCGATGAACTTGTTCAGCTCTTCGAAGGTCCAGGTGCCGCCCTTGGCCTTCATGCCCGCCGAGAAGTTGAACCCGGCTTTGCCTTCGCCCACCTTCTCATTGACGACGCCGAACAGGTTCGGGCCAACGCGGTTAGGACCGCCCTTTTCGAACGTATGGCAGGCGGCGCACTTCTTGGCTGCGGTTGAGCCCTTCTCGACCGAAGCCGTCTGCAGCAGCTTCTCGATCGGTTCCGACGGCGCAGCGGCCGCCTTGGCACCACCGGCGGCCTCTTCCTTCACTGCAATATCAAAGCCGGGCTTTTCCATATGCTTCGGTGAAAACACGGCCTGGGCGGTGAAATTCGTCACCATCAGAACCAGGCAGGTACCGAGAATGGCGCCCATAATCTTGTTGAGTTCGAAGGAGTCCATAGTCGAAAAGCCCCACGCCGTTTTAGGTCATTGGAAGGCCGCTCCAACGGCCTCGACACACTCAGGAATCACGTTCCTGCGGCCCTTGGGCCTGCCGTTTTGAGATAACGGTTTGCCCATCCTCTGGCAACCCGTATAAACGCCGCGCCCTTTGATGTGCATCATACTTTTCGGGGGGAAGATCTCTGGAATCCAAGCCGATTTTGACATGACAGACACACGCACCCTGGTGCTCATTCCCGCCCGGATGGCGGCCACCCGCCTGCCCGGCAAGCCGCTGCTCGATATTGGCGGGCTGCCGATGATCGTGCATGTGGCGCGACGCGCCAAAGAGGCCGGTCTGGGCCGTGTCGCCATCGCAACCGATACGGCCGACATCGCCAACGCCGTGGCAGCCCACGGTTTCGAGGCCGTCATGACCTCCCCGGACCACCCGTCGGGGTCCGACCGAATTTTTGAGGCCTTGTGCAAGCTCGATCCGGCCGGACACGTCCAGACCATCGTCAATGTCCAGGGCGACCTGCCCACTATTCCGCCCGGCGACATAAGCGCCGCGGTGCGCCTGCTCGACGAGCCCGCGGTCGACATCGCGACCCTGGCGACCGAGATCCGCAAGGACGAGGAACACACGGCGCCGAGCGTGGTGAAGCTGATCGGCTCGCCAGCCGGGCCCGGCCGGCTGCGTGCGCTGTACTTCACCCGCGCCACGGCGCCCTATGGCGACGGGCCCCGCTACCATCACATCGGGCTTTATGCCTATCGGCGCGCCGCGCTCGAGGCCTTCGTCAAACTCGCGCCGTCGACGCTGGAGTTGCGCGAAAAGCTCGAACAGCTCCGCGCACTTGAGGCCGGCATGCGGATCGACGCCGCCATCGTCGACTCCGTCCCCCTCGGCGTCGATACACCCGCGGATCTCGAAACCGCACGCCGACTACTGGCAAATAACTGAGCGACTGATACAAGGCCCGCCATGACCATTCCCAAAAATCAGATCATGAAGATCGCATTCCAGGGCGAGCCCGGCGCCAATTCCCATATCGCCATCGTCGAGGCGTTTCCGAATGCCGAGCCGCTGCCCTGCGCCACCTTCGAGGATGCGCTGGCAGCTATCACCTCGGGCGAGGCCGATCTCGGCATGATTCCGATCGAGAACTCGATTGCCGGCCGCGTCGCCGACATCCATCATTTGCTGCCGCAGTCGGGTCTGCATATCGTCGGTGAGTGGTTTCTGCCCATCCACCATCAGATGATGGCGCTGCCCGGCGCGAAGCTCACCGACATCAAGACGGTGGAAAGCCACGTCCACGCGCTCGGCCAGTGCCGCCGCATCATTCGCAAGCTCGGCATCAAGGCCATCGTCGCGGCCGACACTGCGGGCTCGGCCCGCGCGATTGCCGAACGCGGCGACAAGAGCTGCGCCTCGTTGGCCTCCCGCCTCGCTGCCGATATCTACGGGCTCGAAATTCTCGCCGAGGACGTCGAGGACGAGGATCACAACACGACGCGTTTCGTCATCCTTTCCAAAGACGCCAAGTGGGCGCCGCAGGGCTCCGAACCGCTGGTCACCAGTTTTGTTTTCCGCGTCCGCAATCTTCCCGCGGCGCTCTACAAGGCCCTGGGCGGCTTCGCCACCAACGGCGTCAACATGACCAAGCTGGAAAGCTACATGGTCGACGGCGAGTTCTTCGCCACGCAGTTCTACGCCGATGTCGACGGCCATCCGGATGACCGCAACCTCGCTTTCGCGCTGGAGGAGCTGAAGTTCTTCTCACGCGAATTCCGGATCGTCGGCGTCTATCCGGCGCATCCTTTCCGCGCGACCTTCGGCGAACCGACGAGCTGAGATTCACAGGCGTTATGTTCGTCATGGCCGGGCAAAGCGCGAAGCGCGGCTTCGCTAGATGTCCCGGCCATCCACGCCTGCCTTTGCTTGTTGCCAAGACGTGGATGCCCGGCACAAGGCCGGGCATGACGGAGTTCTTCAGGACGACGCCGGCCGGACGTGATCGGTCAGCGCATGCGTCGCCGCCATGGGCGATCCGGGCAGAAATAGCTGAACCGGACGGATTTCATAGACCGCAGTCGGATTGACGCGGCGCAGATCGCGCGCGGTCGCGATGGCGTCCTCACGGGTCGCACAATCGACGACATAGAAGCCGAGCAACTGCTCCTTGGTCTCGGCAAAGGGACCGTCGATGATCACGCCAGCGCCGGGTCCGCGCAAGGTGAATGCACCCTTGGTGCCTCCGAGACGCGCAGCCGGCCCCATCCGGCCGTCGGCCGTCAGCTTCTCGTGAAGCTCATGAAGATTGGCCATCACAGCAGTGTCTTCGTCGGCCGTCCAGGACACGACGACGTCTTCGACGTGATAGGCCAGAATTGCATAGAGCATGGGTTTTACCTCGTGTAATGATGGCGCCGCCTCAAGGACGTTTGACCAGGTCCTGTCCCGACATCGCCGAGTGCGATTGTTGCGACTACGCCGCCGCCTTCTGCAGCTGAAACGCCTCTGCCAGCAGGCTGTAAGATTTCTTCCGTGCTTCGTGATCATACATCGCGGTGATCACCATCAGCTCGTCGGCCTGGCAATCGCTGATGAGTGGCCGCAGCTTTTCCATGATTGTCGGCGGACTGCCGACAAACAGCCGTGAACGATTGCGCGCGATCTTCATCTTTTCGCTGTCGCTATAGGGATAGGCCAGTGCTTCCTCGACGCTCGGCAGCGGCGCGTATTCGCCGCGGTCGCGGCGAAGGCGATTGAGATCGGCTGACGAGGCCAACCGCTCGGCCTCGGTATCCGTCTCCGCACAAATCACTGCGACGGCGAGAATCGCATGCGGCACCTGCCGCCAGCCGGATGATTTGAAGCGCGCGCGGTAATGCACCATCGCGTCGGCGGCATCGTGGGATGCGAAATGATGCGCGAAAGCGAAGCCCATGCCGACCTGCGCAGCCAGATCCGAACTGTAGTCGCTGGACCCGAGCAGCCAGAGCGGCGGCAGCGGCACGTCATTCGGCATCGCCACGACGTTGTTATAGGGATGACCTTCCGGGAATTGCCGCGTCTCCCACAGCAACAGCTCGCTCAGTCGCTCGAGGAAATCATCGCCCTCGCGGCCGGCGAGACGATTACGCAACGCATAGGCCGTCGCGCCATCAGTGCCCGGCGCACGGCCAAGGCCGAGATCGATCCGGCCGGGAAACAGCGCCTCCAGCATCTTGAAGCGCTCGGCCACCATCAGCGGCGCATGGTTCGGCAGCATCACGCCGCCGGAGCCGACGCGGATATGCTGCGTCACGGCCGCGATCTGCCCGATCATGATCTCCGGCGCCGGGCTCGCGACCGACGCCAGATTGTGGTGCTCGGCCAGCCAGTAACGGACATAGCCGAGGCCGTCGGCATGTTTGGCCAGATCGATGCTGTTACGGAGCGCCGCCGCGGGCGGCGTGCCTGAGGTGACGACCGAGAGGTCGAGAATGGACAACGGGATCATGGGGCCAAGCTAGTGCGTCCGCGTGGGAGGGCAAAGAACGTTCTGGGCGACACACCCCTCCCCTCAAGCTAGCGGCAAAAGAGGGCGCCAACCGTGGGACATACTAAGCCATAATTTTATACCGATACTAATTGCCCACATTTAAAAAACATCCTCCAAGCAACCATCGAGAGCTAAATTAAGCAAAATATACACATATTTCGACGGATACGACGGCGAGTCCCCTCTGCCCACATATCGAGAAAACCTTGAGATTATTTGGGTTCGAAAACCTATGTTGGGCCAATTCCCACCCCAAAACCGCTCAGGATGGGCTATTTGAATGCCGAACCTAAGCCTATCTTTGTGCAGTGCAGCCAAAGTCCCCGGGCTTGGCGCTAGAGACAACCGGAACCGCTTCATGCGGTGGAGTTTGACGCGATGACCGAGATCAACCCGGCCACCCCCACCAATCTTCCCAATATCTCCTTCGAGTTCTTCCCGCCGAAGACCGAGGAGATGGACCGCACCCTGTGGGACACTATCGAGCGTCTGGCCCCCCTCGCCCCGTCCTTCGTCTCGGTGACCTATGGCGCCGGCGGATCGACCCGGGAGCGGACCCACGCCACCATCGTCCGCCTGTTGAAGGAAACAAACCTGACGCCTGCCGCGCATCTGACCTGCGTCGGCGCGCCGAAAAGCGAAATCGACGATGTCGTGACCCGCTATCATGAGGCCGGCGTCCGCCACATCGTGGCGCTGCGCGGCGATCCGACCACGGGCATCGGAACGGAATATATACCGCATCCAGACGGTTACAAGACCTCTGCGGATCTGGTCGCCAGCATTCGCAACCGCTATCCCGATATCGACGTCACCGTCTCCGCTTATCCGGAGAAGCATCCGGAGAGCACCGACTTCGACGCCGACATCGATACGCTGAAGGCGAAAGTCGATGCCGGCGCAACCCGCGCGATCACCCAGGTGTTCTTCGATAACGATCTCTACTTCCGCTACCTCGACAAGGTGCGCGCCCGCGGCATCGATATCCCGGTGCTGCCCGGCATCATGCCGATGCATAATTTCAAGCAGGCTAGAGCCTTCGTCACCCGCGCCGGCACCACGGTGCCGTCCTGGCTCGCCGACAAGTTCGACGGCCTCGATAACGATGCTGAGACCCGCAAGCTGGTCGCTACCACCGTCGCCGCCGGCCAGGTGCAAAAACTCGCCAAGCACGGCGTCAGTGACTTCCATTTCTACACGATGAACCGCGCCGATCTCGTTTTCGCCATCAGCCATTTGCTCGGCTTCCGGCCGAACGGCGCGCAGAAAGCTGCCTGATCACATGACTGTATCCGTATCGCCGAAGCGTACCGAACTGCTTGCCGCCGCTGCCGAGCGCATCCTCGTGCTCGACGGTGCCATGGGCACCATGATCCAGGGCCTGCAATTCGACGAGGCTGCTTTCCGTGGCGAGCGTTACAAGGATTTCCACCGCGATCTGCGCGGCAACAACGATCTGTTGATCCTGACGCAAGCTGACGCCATCGAGGACATCCACGCGCAATATCTGCGCGCCGGTGCCGACATCGTCGCCACCAACACGTTCTCCTCGACCTCGATCGCGCAGGCCGACTACGACCTGCAGGACATCGCCTATGAGATGAGCCGCGAAGGCGCGCGGCTCGCCAAGAACGCTGCCATCACCGTCGCTACCGAGGACGGCAAGCCGCGCTTTGTTGCCGGCGCCATCGGCCCGACCAACCGCACCGCCTCGATCTCGCCGGATGTCGCCAATCCCGGCTATCGCGCGGTGACCTTCGACGACCTGCGGATCGCCTATAGCGAGCAGATCAACGGATTGCTCGACGGCGGTGCTGACCTTTTGCTGGTCGAGACCATCTTCGACACGCTGAACGCCAAGGCCGCGCTCTACGCCATCGCCGAGATCTGCGAAGAACGAAATATCGACGTTCCCGTGATGATCTCCGGCACCATCACCGACAAGTCAGGTCGCTTGCTGTCCGGCCAGATGCCGGAAGCGTTCTGGAATTCGGTGAAGCACGCGCGGCCTGCCACCATCGGCTTCAACTGCGCCCTCGGCGCCGAGGACCTGCGCGGCCATATCGCGGATATCGGCCGCGTTGCCGATACGCTCGTTTGCGCCTATCCGAATGCCGGCCTGCCCAATGAATTCGGCCAGTATGACGAGAGCCCTGAATTCATGGCCGGGCTGATCGGCGAATTCGCCGCCAGCGGCCTCGTCAATGTGGTCGGCGGTTGCTGCGGCACTACGCCGGATCATATCGCTGCGATTGCCAAGGCAGTCGCACCGCACAAGCCGCGCGTTGTGCCGGAGATCGCACCGCTCCTGCGCCTGTCTGGTCTGGAGCCGTTCGAGCTGACCTCGGCCATTCCCTTCGTCAATGTCGGCGAGCGCACCAACGTCACGGGCTCGGCGAAATTCCGCAAGCTGATCACCGCCGGCGACTACACCGCCGCGCTGCAGGTCGCCCGCGATCAGGTCGAGAATGGCGCGCAGGTCATCGACATCAATATGGACGAAGGCCTGCTCGATTCCGAAGCGGCGATGGTCGAATTCCTCCATCTCGTCGCCTCCGAGCCGGACATCGCCCGCGTTCCGGTCATGGTCGATTCATCGAAGTTCAATGTCATCGAAGCCGGCCTGAAATGTGTTCAGGGCAAGCCGATCGTCAATTCGATCTCGATGAAGGAAGGCGTGGAGAAGTTCATCCACGAGGCCAAGATCGCGCAGCGCCATGGCGCGGCCGTGGTCGTGATGGCATTCGACGAGGTCGGCCAGGCCGATACGTTCGCGCGCAAGACCGAGATCTGCAAACGCGCCTACGACATTCTGGTCAAGGAGCTGAACTTCCCGCCGGAAGACATCATCTTCGATCCGAACATCTTCGCCATCGCCACCGGCCTCGAAGAGCACAACAATTACGGCGTGGACTTCATCGAAGCGACGCGCTGGATCCGCCAGAATCTGCCGCATGCGCACATTTCCGGCGGCGTCTCCAACCTCTCCTTCTCGTTCCGCGGCAATGAGCCCGTCCGCGAGGCGATGCATTCGGTGTTCCTGTATCACGCCATCAAGGCGGGCATGGACATGGGCATCGTCAATGCCGGACAGATGATCGTCTATGACGACATCGATCCCGAACTGCGCCAGGTCTGCGAGGACGTCATCCTCAACCGCGATCCCGGCGCCTCCGAACGGCTGCTCGAACTCGCCGAGAAATTCCGCGGCCAGACCAAGCAGGCCAAGGAACAGGATCTGTCCTGGCGCGAATGGCCGGTGGAGAAGCGGCTCAGCCACGCGCTGGTGCACGGCATCACCCAATATATCGACGAAGACACAGAGGCCGCACGCCTCACCGTGACGCGCCCGCTGCATGTCATCGAGGGCCCGCTGATGGCCGGCATGAATATCGTCGGCGATCTCTTTGGCGACGGAAAGATGTTCCTGCCGCAGGTGGTGAAGTCGGCCCGCGTGATGAAGCAGGCGGTGGCTTACCTGATGCCATTCATGGAGCAGGAGAAGGCCGACAATCTCGCCGCAGGTATCACCGGCGATGGCCGCAAGAATGCCGGCAAGATCGTGCTCGCCACGGTGAAGGGCGACGTTCACGACATTGGCAAGAACATTGTCGGCATCGTGCTTCAGTGCAACAATTTCGAGGTCATCGATCTCGGCGTCATGGTGCCGGCCTCGAAGATCATCGATACCGCCAAGGCCGAAGGCGCCGACATCATCGGCCTGTCCGGCCTGATCACACCGTCGCTCGACGAGATGACATTTTTGGCCGGCGAGATGGAACGGCAGGGTCTGAAGATGCCGCTGCTGATCGGCGGCGCGACGACCAGCCGTGTCCATACGGCGGTGAAGATCGATCCGAACTACCGCGCCGGCGCTGTGGTGCATGTCAACGATGCCAGCCGCGCCGTCGGCGTCGCCTCGTCGCTGCTGTCGCCTGAGAAGAGCGTCGCCTATGCGGCCGAGGTGCGCGCTGATTATGCGAAGATCTCCGCGGCGCATTTCCGCGCCCAGCAGGACAAGAAGCGGCTGTCGCTCGTCAAGGCGCGCGCCAATGCGCATGTGGCTGACTTCACCAAGACGGTGCGCAAGCCGACCTTCCTGGGCATCCGGACTTTCAGCGATTATTCGCTCGAAGAACTTGCTGCCTATATCGACTGGACGCCGTTCTTCCAGACCTGGGAACTGTCCGGCCGTTTCCCCGGCATCCTCACCGACTCTGTCGTCGGCGAAGTCGCATCCTCGCTCTACGCGGATGCGCAGAAGATGCTGGCTGATATCGTCGAGGAGAAGTGGTTCACGGCCAAGGCAACCATCGGCTTCTGGCCGGCCAATGCGGTGGGCGATGACATCCGTCTCTATGCCGACGACACCCGCTCGACGGAGATCGCCACGCTGCACACACTGCGCCAGCAGCTCGAGAAGCGCGAGGGCCGGTTCAACGCTGCCCTCTCCGACTTCATCGCGCCGAAGACCTCGAATGTGCCGGATTATATCGGCGGCTTCGTCGTCACCGCGGGCATCGGCGAGGACATCATCGCCGACCGCTTCAAGAACGCCAATGACGACTACTCGTCGATCCTGTGCAAGGCACTGGCCGACCGTCTCGCCGAAGCCTTTGCAGAACGCATGCATGAGCGCGTGCGCAAGGAGTTCTGGGCCTATGCGCCGGACGAGAACATCTCGACTGACGACCTGATCCTGGAGAAGTATCAGGGCATCCGCCCTGCTCCCGGCTATCCCGCACAGCCCGATCACACCGAGAAGGCGACGATCTTCAAATTGCTCGATGCGGAGAACACTGCGGGCGTAACACTCACCGAAAGCTACGCCATGTGGCCGGGCTCGTCGGTGTCCGGGCTCTATTTCAGCCATCCCGAGAGCTATTATTTCGGCGTCGGCAAGATCGAGCGCGATCAGGTCGAGGAATATGCCGCGCGCAAGAACATGAGCGTGGCCGAGGTGGAACGTTGGCTGGCGCCGGTGCTGAACTACATTCCGGGTGCCGGTGCCGAGCCTGCGCCGGTCGCCGTACCCGCGCCTGCCAATGACGAACTCGCGACCCATCCGCCGGGATGTAACTGCGCGGTGCATTTGATGTATCGCGGTAAGAAGGTCGGAGCGAAGTAGCGCTTTGCGAGACGCAGGATGTGCTTGTCAAACAGCCAAGCTCTCGCATTCTCGCGGCGCTTGCGCGTCCGAGGTGTGAGCAGTGCCCCTCGAAACATGAGGGGTGGCGGCGCGCCGTGAGGCGCAAAGGGTGGTTTTTATCGCGATCCGCTCCACCGGAACGCCGGCAAGCTGCAACCGCGCAACGCCTCACGGCGCGCCACCGCGGCGATTTCTGTCCCCGGGACCGTTCTTCCGGGCAAAGGCGCAGAGCTCCGCACTCCGCTGATCCCGACGGTTTCCCGCCGTTCACCAATGCCACGTCCAGCCAGCATGAGTGGCAGACCCCCGTAGTGGGGCCGGACGGTGACCCAAGGCCTCCCGAGTGCGCGGGGTACGTCACCCCACACCCGCAGGCGCCGCATCCCTGTTCCACTTCAAGACGCCTCATGAAGCGCCCCTCGCGAACCGGAGAAGCGGACGATAATCCTGTTAGGTATACTGTCAATAAGAAATAGGAAAAAATGTTTGGGTGCGTTCGCGCCGGCCATCACCGCTACGGCGCATCTTTGGCCGGCAGGACAGGCACGGGCAGCGGGGCGAATGTGATGGACTGGGAGTCGCCGCGCATGAAGGCGGGGTCCAGTAGTCCGCCGCCGGAAGGATCTCCGCCGGGCTCGCCGCTAGCGAACAACGCACCTGGCGGTCCCCCTGGTGGCAACTCGCCCTCGCCCGATCCGAACTGCGCGGCGCGGCCACCTTGCGGATGACCCGCGGCGATCTCGGTGCGTGCGCGCTCGGCCTTGCGCGCCAGCGCGGTGGAGTAAGGCCGCCGATAGGCCCGCGGCGCCCCGCTCGGCAGATTGTCGTCGTCGAGAGCCTCGACCCACATGTGGATGGCACCGGGCTCGCCCTGGGCGATGTTGGGCTCGACGCTGCGCACCCACAACAACTGGAAGTTCGGCGGCAGCGAATCGTCCGCCGACCAGCCGAGCAGGCCTTGGGTGCGGAAGAACACCAGCACGTAAAACGCCGAAGTCACCGCCACCGCACCGGCCTTCACCGGCCACGGCAGCCGCGTCCGCACCACCGCCAGCAACAGCAACAGGCCAAGCAGCACGTAGCCGAGCGACAGACCGATAATGCTGGCTTGCAGGCTCATCGCTTCATCCGGCCTTGCGCTCCCTGTACCGCTTGTTCAGCATCTGCACGAGCGATGTCTGGTCGTGATTGACCTCGGTAACATTGCCGGTCTTGTCCATGATGAAGCGCACCGCGGTTGTCTCGGCGCCGCCATGATCGACATTGACGGTGTCGTAGTGCACCACCTGTACTTTCGGATTCAGCTTCTCGACCTTGACCGTCACTGGCACGGGCTGTCCGGTCAGCGCCGCGAAATGGTAGATGTTGACGATGTACTCGCCGGCCACGATCCCGCGCAGGCTGACGATCTCCTGGCGGATCGGCGACCGCACCTTCTGGCCGTTGACCATGATGAAATCGTTGAGCCCGCCGCGGTCATCGCGGTCGAGCACCATGAAGCCGGTCTCGCGCCGCCGGTACCATACAATGTTGCCGAGCGGATCCTGCACGAACATATCGATGTCGTCCGGGTGTTTGTCGGGCCAGCTCACCGTGATCATGAATTCCAGCTTGGGATCGACCTTGCCTTCGTCGTCATGGGTCTTGATCGCCAGCAGCGCGATGAAGAACAGGAACGCGATCACCTGCAGCGCCTTGAACAGCATGACGCCGAGCGGATCGAACGGTGCTTCCTTGCCAGAGAATTCGAACTCGTCGATCACCTGGGGTGCTCCGCTTCACGTTCGAGCAGCGACACGGCGTGAACGTCGATGACGCCGACGGCAAAGGCGAACAGTTTGGCCGTTGCGTCCTCCAGCATGTAATACTGGATGCGGATCAGGATCGAACCGATCAGCCCCGCCAGCGTGGTATACATCGCCACCGCCATGCCCTCACTCATCAGGTTCATGGAGGCCTTGATGGCGCCCTGATTGCCGGTGTCGAGGCCGGCGATCGGCGCCAGCATCATGATGAAGCCAACTATCGTGCCGATCAGGCCGAGTTTCATCAGCGTGTCGCCCGCAAAGCCGCCGAAGCCGTTGGAGCCGCGCAGATTGCCGGCGAGACGACGCAGCAGCAGCGTCTGGTCGAGCCGTCGCCCGCTTTGCAGCGCGGACTTCACGGCGAGATCGCGGATATGCGACGCCATCAGGCCTTTCGGCAACATGCCCACGCCGTCGATCGCTACACCGTCGCCGGCCACGACGACGCGTTGGCCGCCCTGCGCGAACAGCTGCGCTGCACCCCGCGCCGCATCGGCTTCGCGCGACACCGCGATCAGACGCCACAGACAATGCAGCGACGCACCGAAATAAAGCAGCACGATCACCGACGAGATATAGGTGCGATCGACGGCAAGCATTTGCCGCACCAGGCCATAGTGCCAGAGCAGAACCGCGGCGAACAGGCAGAGCCCGGTAAAGATCAACCAGTGCAGCAGCGGCGCGCGATCCGCCGGATCGAGATGATGCCGGCTCACCACTTGTCCCTCCTGCTGGTTGTTTCACCGATCACGATCGGCGGTTGGCTTCAATTTGCCGCCTGTATGACTGAGCCTCCAAGGGCATCGCACCCGTCACATACCGGGCAAATTGCCCAAACGATGCAGAACCGCTTGCCAGACCGCGGCGCGTGCCGCTTTAATATCAATGTCTCACCGCGGGGAATGCGATCATGCGCCTGCTGATACATCTCGTCCTTCGTCTCGTCGCCGTGGTGCTGCTCTGTCTGGCCTGTACGATCGGATGGATTCTGGTCGATGCGCACCGCACCATCGAGGCCGACACTGCCGCCTCCGCCGACCGCGTCGCGACAACCCTGCAGAACCTGTACTGGCGCGAATTGCTGTGGCGCGACGGCACTTACCGCGATGCATTGCTGCCGCTGCCGGACTGGAAATCCATTGCCACCATGAAGGTGATCGCGCCGGGCGTGTGCATTGACTTCCGGCTCGGCAGCGCGCCGCCCTTCGACCTGTGCAGCCAGACCGAAGACATCGGCAGCCCGGCGCCGTCATGGTTCGTCAGTCTCTACGGCGCGCTGTTCGGGCCACATGCCACGGAGACGCGGCCGCTTACCGTGCGGCAGCGCGATGCCGGCACCGTGCAAGCCCGTGTCGACCCCGCCACCGCCGTGCGTCAGGCATGGCGGCAGGTGACCGTGATGGTCAGCATCGCCGCGGCGATGGCGCTGGGCATCAGTCTGCTCGCGATCCTCCTGATCGGCCATGCGCTGATGCCGGCCCGGAGCATCGTACGCGGCCTGCGCCGCCTCGAACATGGTGACCACCGCCATCGCCTGCCCGCTTTCGGCGCCACCGAATTCAGCCATATCGCCCGCGCCGTCAACGATCTCGCCGGCCGTCTCGCGGCCACCACCGCCGAACGCGTCGCACTGACCAAGCGACTGTTTCAGGTACAGGAAGAAGAACGCCGCGCACTGGCGCGCGATCTGCACGACGAGTTCGGCCAGTGCCTCACCGCCACCGCGGCGCTCGCCGCAGCCATCGAGACCGGCGCCACGCCGTCCCGTCCCGATCTAGCCGACGATGCCCGCGCTATCGCCCGCATCACCGGCCAGATGATGACTACGCTGCGCAGCGCGCTGGCGCGGCTGCGCTCGCAGGATCTTGAGGAACTGGGATTGCAGGCCAGCCTTGTGCAACTGGTGGCGCAGTGGAATGCGAACACAACGCGGCGCGCCGTGTTTCATCTCGACGTAACCGGCGATCTCACTGCCGTCCCCGCAGAAGCCGCGGTCAACATCTACCGCATCGCGCAGGAGTGCCTCACCAACGCCGCACGCCACGGCCGGCCGCAGCACGTTCATCTCCGCGTCAGCCATGGGGAAGAGGTCCGCGACGCCGTCGCTGTCAGCGTCGAGGATGACGGTGGCGGCGACGCCACGCAGGCCCACACCGCCTCCGGCCACGGCATTCTCGGTATCCGCGAACGCATCGCAGCGCTTGGCGGCAGCCTGTCGATCGGTCCGGCGGCACACGGTATTCGCGTAGCCGCGGTGATTCCGCTGCTGCCACGACAAGCCGCGGCATGACCGCCGTCAGCATCCTGCTGGTCGACGACCATCCGGTGGTGCGCGAAGGCTATCGCCGGCTACTGGAGCGGCAGGTCGGTTTTCGCGTGAGCGCCGAGGCCGAGGATGCCGCTGCGGCCTATCGCGCCTATCAGGCAGAGCGCCCGGACGTGGTGGTCATGGATCTGTCGCTGCCCGGCCCCGGCGGGCTGGAAGCGATCCGGCATATCCGGCAATGGGATCGCACCGCGCGCCTGCTGGTGTTCACCATGCATGCGAGCGCTGCGTTCGCTCTGAAAGCGTTCGAGGCTGGCGCCTGCGGCTACATCACAAAGAGCAGTGCGCCGCACGAACTGGTGCGCGCCATCGCCACCGTCGCCCGCGGCGGACGCGCATTGAGCGAAGACATCGCGCGCGAAATCGCCAGCGAGCGGCTCGGCAACGAACGGTCGCTGGTGGAAGATCTCGGGCCGCGCGAAACGGAAATCCTGCGGCTGGTGGCGTCAGGCTGGACCACGGAGCAGATCGCGACATCGCTCAATCTGAGCACCAAGACCGTGCAGAATTATCACTACCAAATCAAATCGAAGATCGGCGCGCGCACCGACGCGCACCTGGTCTGGCTTGCCACCGCCGCCGGCCTGGTCGCGCCGGACAACGCGGCCTAGCGTGAGATGTACAGAGCGCGAAGGCCCGCGCCGGCGCTGATCTCGCCGCCGCCAAGCGGGGGCAAGGTGCCTCCTCAGCCGTTATCGACGAGGTCTTCTTCCAGGATCGCCATCTGGAACTGGAACGAGCGATCATCGTCTTCGTCATCGACGAACAGCACGCCGATGAATTCTTCGCCGATATAGACTTCGGCGGAGTCGTCCTTCTTCGGGCGCGGCACCACGCGAAGCTTCTGGTTGCCGAACACGCGCTTGAGATAGGCGTCGAGCTTTCTGACTTCCTGAACGTCCACAGGTGTCTCCAATGCAGTTGATGTCTGTTGAGCTGATGGAGAGAAGCTTTAATGCGAGATGACGGCCACGGCTAGGCCGTTTCTCGAAAAATCACGCCATCCCACAAGTGAACGAAAACGCGTGCGATATCAGCGCTGGCAAATCGCAAGCCCAGAAGTCTCAGCCCCTGAAAATCAGAGCCCGATCGCGTTCAGCATCTGGTTCATGGTGCGCGACGGCTCCGAACAGCCGGCTTCGCCGACGATCTTCGCCGGCACGCCGGCCACGGTGACATTGTGCGGCACGGGCTTGACGACGACGGAGCCCGCGGCAATCCGCGCGCAATGGCCGACCTCGATATTGCCGAGAATCTTGGCGCCGGCGCCGATCAGCACGCCATGGCGAATCTTCGGATGACGATCCTCGTTTTCCTTGCCGGTGCCGCCGAGCGTGACGCCGTGCAGGATCGAGACATCGTCCTCGATGACCGCGGTTTCGCCGACAACGAAGCCCGTCGCGTGATCGAGAAAGATTCCGCGGCCGATCTTGGCGGCGGGATTGATGTCGGTCTGGAAAGCGGCCGACGAGCGGCTCTGCAGATACCACGCAAAGTCCTTGCGACCCTTTTTGTGGAGCCAATGCGCAAGACGATGCGCCTGGATGGCGTGGAAGCCCTTGAAGTACAGCAGCGGATCGATGAAGCGCGTGGTGGCGGGATCGCGGTCGAACACGGCGACGAGGTCGGCGCGGAACGCATTGCCAAGATCCGGCTCGTCGCGCAGCGCTTCGTCGAAGGTCTGGCGGATCAGGTCGCCGGACAGCGCCGCATGATCGAGACGTTCCGCAACGCGGTGCACCACCGAATCTTCCAGACGATTGTGATGCAGCACGGTCGAATAGATGAAGGATGCGAGTTCAGGCTCGCGATGGACGATGTCTTCCGCCTCGGAACGGATGCGATCCCAGATCGGATCCAGCGTTGCGAGTTTTGAATTCTGCGGATTGATGCTCTGCACGGCCATGGCGGACTCGCAATTTCCTGAATAGTGCATCGGTTATAGCACAAGACGCGTCGCTGTCGTGACACGGCTCCTGCCATCGTGAACGGTGGCTTACCCGGCAATCCCCCGCTAACACCTTGAAAGCGCAGACATTCCCGGGACGCCCCACCCCGCCCATAAACCGGGCGTGCATCAGAAGTGGGCGCTCGTGTGATCAAAACAAGGTGCACCCCTCGCCAATTGTCGTCACGGGCGGCGGGACAGGAAATCCAGCACGCCTTCCTTGTAAACGCGATCGCCAACCGCCCGCATGTGATCGCGGTTCGGGATATCCAGCACTTCAGAGCCGGCGATGACCTTCTGCAACTCCTGCGCGGAACCGCTGATCTCGTCCGTCGTTCCCACCGCGATCAGCAGCGGCACCTTGATGGCGGCGGCTTCCTCATTCGTCATCAGCCGGCGCGAGCCGCGCAGACAGGCTGCGAGCGCGCGGCGATCCGAACGGGTCTGATCGGCGAAAGCGCGGAAGGTGCGGCCGACGGGATCGGTGACGTCGTCCAGCGAGTCCGCCTCGAGCGCGAGGGCGACGTTCTCGCCGGGACCACCGCCCTTGATGAGGCCGATGCCGAGACCGCCGAAGATCGCGCTGCGGATCAATTCGGGATGGCTATAGGCGATATAAGCAGTGACGCGTGCACCCATCGAATAGCCCATCATGTCGGTGCGCACGATGCCGAGATGCGCGAGCAGCGCGCGCACGTCGGCGGCCATCGCACCGATGCTGTATTGTTCGGAATCGTAGAGCTTGCTGGAATCGCCGTGCCCGCGATTGTCGAGCGCAATGACGCGGCGATTGTGCTTCTTCAATTCCGACACCCAGGTCGGATAGACCCAGTTGACGTTCTTGCTCGATGCAAAGCCGTGCACGAGAACGATCGGATCGCCCTCGCCTTCATCGAGATAAGCAATTTCGACAGCGCCGTTGTGAAAGCTCGGCATCCAGAATTCCGTTACGATTGAGAGATGGGTGATTGAGAGAATGAATGGTGGTGGTGGGAAGCGCGCAGTTTACCCGTGGACGAGCACCGGCGCCAGTGAGTGAGCCGGCGCCGGATGGCGGAGAGCCATGTCCCTGAGTAATGCGTCCTTGCGCGCGAGATCCTGAAGCAACGTATCCTGACGCACGGCAAGCTCGCGGCGCGCACGTCTGGCCTTGGAGCGCTGCAGCCACGACCAGGTGATGCGTTCCGTGGTTGCCTTGATCGACACGACAAATCCGAGCAGCGCGAACAGCGCCCAGAACACCCACATCGAGAGATTGAATGCGCCCGCCGCCAGCAGCAGCGCACCACGGCCGAACATCTTCATGATGGCGCGGGTCTGACCGCCTTTGACTTCGGCGAGTCGCGCCGCGCGCGTAACATCCTTGGGGCTCTGGGCGATGCGCAGCGTATCGAGCGCGCCGCGCGTGCCGGCCTTTTCGCCGACGCGGCCGACGTCCCCGGCGAGGCGGACGATGCCGCCAGCCTTCTCGGTGCGGAACGCCGCCTTCACCGCGGTGATGGTTTGGCTCGGCCGCAATATGGAGGCATCGGCCACGGCGGCGCGCAACATCGGTCCGTCCACCACGCCGCGCGCCGAGCGCGCCGCCCAGGTGGTGAGCCCCTCGCCGATCCGGCCGACCTTGCGCGCATCCTTCACCAGCGTGAGGCCCGCGCGCACCGGCGCGACGCCCCCAACGCTAACATAGGTCGCTGCGGTCACAGCGAGGCCTGCGGCAGCAAGGCCGAGAATGAGGTGATCGGTGTCCTCACCCATCGCCATGTGCTTGCCCTCGCGCACCACGTCGCGGATATCGCCGAACACGAAGAGATCGCCGGCAACGGTGCCGGACAGGCTGCCGACATCGTCGGCAGTGCCGGTCACAAAGCCAGTCGCAAAGCGGCTGGCGAAATGGGAGGCGGAATTCTCGTCCGCAACCGCCTCGGTCACACGTCTGGAGAGGTTGTCCGGCAGTTGAACATTTCTGGCAGTCGCAACGTCGGCAAAGCTCTTGGCGAGGTCGGCATCCCTGGCCGCGAGCGCATCCTCGATATTGCGGGCGAGCACCGCGGGATCATTCCGCAATGCAGAGCTGAGTTGCGCATCGGCCAGAGCAACCGGGTCGTCCTGGGCGGCCAGCACGGCGCCGGCGTCGCGCGCATGCGGCAGCAACAGCAGGCCGGCGGTCGCGCAGACCGCTACCCCCGTCAAAGCTGTGTCGAGCCGGAACCACATGGCGGAAAACCCTATCCTTGCACCTCTTTAGAAATGGTGCGTCACATCGTGGACACAACTGCCCCGACGAAAGAAGGGCTATTCGGAGACACCCGAATTGTGTCGAATTTGTACGAATGAATGACCCCTGCGCGGTCTAGGAATCATGGTTCCGGACCAGTATGGTGCGACGCACTGAATGGCGCGCCGGTTCATACGCCCGCGGCTGTTGCGAGCAAAGGTAGAGAAGATGTCCGACCACGTGGTTCCGCACTTTCACAATGACGCCGGCGTTCCGATCATCGAGATCGGCTCGCAGGAATTCATGTGCGTGGGTGCCAATCCGCCGTTCGACCATCCGCATGTCTTCCTCGATCTCGGCAACGACAACGAGATCATCTGCCCGTATTGCTCGACCCTGTACCGCTTTGCCACCGATCTCGCTGCCGGCCAGTCGCGTCCGCCAGAATGCGTCGTGAAAGACAAGGTTGCCTGATTCCGGCCGTGACCGCGCCGCGCACCATCGTCATCGCTGGTGCGGGCATCGGCGGACTGACGGCCGCGCTGGCGCTGGCCGCCCGGGGGGTTCGCGTCCTCATCTGTGAGAAGGCCGCGCGGCTTGAAGAAGCCGGCGCCGGACTGCAGCTCTCGCCCAATGCGACCCGCATACTGATCGGCCTCGGCCTGCAACCGCGCCTTGCGCCCCATGTCACGACGCCGGCCAGTGTGAGCATCATGACCGCGCGCAGCGGCGGCGAAGTGATCCGCCTGCCGCTCGGAAGCCCGGATAGTCATGCGCCCTACTGGCTGGTGCACCGGGCCGATCTGCAATCGGCCTTGCTTGGCGCGGTCACCGCGCATCCCGACATTGAACTGCGCCTTGGCTGTCCCGTGGAAAGTCTCCGCGCCACGCCCGCCGGCATCACCGTCAATGGCGAGCCTGCTCTGGCCTTGATCGGCGCCGATGGCGCATGGTCGTTCGTACGGCGGCAACTGTTTCCCGAAACGCAGCCGCACTTCTCCGGCCTGATCGCCTGGCGCGGGACGCTGGAAACGAGCCGGCTGGAGCGCACGTTGATCCCTCAAGGCGTCCAGCTCTGGATGGGGCCGAAGGCCCATCTCGTCGTCTATCCGGTGTCATCGGGCGAGCGGATCAACATGGTCGCGATCATGCCCGGCGCCGCGATGCAGCCGGGCGGCAGCGATGCTGGCGACGCCAGCGAGATCCGCCGGCATTTTGCAGCGTCGCGCTGGCCCGCCAATGCACGCGCCATGATCGAAAGCATCGATAACTGGCGGCGCTGGCCGCTCTTAACCATGCCGGATGGCGGCATGTGGCACGAGGGATCCGTGGCACTGCTCGGCGATGCCGCCCATGCGATGCTGCCTTTCGCCGCGCAAGGCGCAGGCATGGCCATCGAGGATGCGGCGGTGCTGGCGGAGTGTCTTCGCCCGGTCGGCGACGATGCCGCAGCGATTGCGCCCGCATTGGCGCGTTACGCCACGCTGCGCCAACCGCGCGTCACCCTGATACAGCGCACCGCCCGGCAATCAGGCCAGATCTATCATCTGCACGGCCCGATGGCGCTGGCGCGTGATCTCACCATGCGCGCGCTCGGCGCAGGACGCCTGCAGGCGCGGCAGGACTGGATCTATAACTGGAGACTTTGAGCCGGACGGCTCAGGAGCGCGCGCCGGATCGTCTCGCCGCGGCAGGCGCTGGCTTGACGGGAGCGGCCGGCGGGCTCTCTACGCATTTGCTCTTCTGCCAATTCTCTTCCGCCAGCTTGGCCTGCGCCCGCGTCGAGATGTAGTCGTTGCGATAGGCGAGTTCGCTGACCACCGCCCCGCCCGTACCGGTCTGGGCCTTGTCGATCAGCCCCTGCAATTCGGCCGTTCGCGTCGCAAGCGTCTTGCGCTCGGCCTCGAGCTGCGGGCAGTCATAAAGATCGTATTTCGCGGGATCGACAAAGGCGCCCGACACCATGCCATCGCCCATGCTCGCGCATCCGCCGAGATAGCCGGCAAGGACAAACAGCGACACTATCGCAGCAGCGCGCGTCGGCAGGCGGAAACGAGGGTGACGGTCGATCATCGGGACTTTCTAGCCGGGCAGTATTGAGGTTGCGTAAAGCAGCCGCCGGTGGCCGGATTGAGGCCGAAGTTCCCCTGAAGGCTGGTGCGGACGGCGGGAATCGAACCCGCACGACGTTGCCATCGAGGGATTTTAAGTCCCTTGCGTCTACCAGTTCCGCCACGTCCGCTCGCGGTGTTTCTTCTAGGCTTTTGGCCTTCTGGTCAACGCGTGTTTTGCAGCAATTCCGTCGTGTTTTGCAAAACCTGTTCGTCACATGTCCGACCGGCGCCTGTTCATAGGTGCGGGCATAAGCGACCTGTTCCTTGAACGCGACGGTGTCATTTCAGACTGCGGCCAGTTTCGCTACCTGCTCCGGCGGACATGGGAAGCGAACAAGCCGCGCGCTCTGTTCGTCATGCTTAACCCCTCGACCGCCTCGGTCGCGATTGAGCGATGAATGTCCCGCGTGCTGATGGCCAGTTGTGCAGGTCGAAGCCGTATTCACGATCAGCAGTCGTTATCTGGAACCTTCGCTCCTTCGGCCTGCTGCGCCGCAGTAGGCCGCGCCTGCATCTGCTTCTGGGCATCCTCGGACGAAACAGGACTAGTCCCAGCCTGCTGGTTCATGGCGCTCGTCGGCGGGTGCTGACCAGTGTTAGAATTTGTGCCGACAGTCTGACCGGTATTTCCCGGTGTCGGGCCGGAGCCCGCGTCGCGCAGTTCTGTCGTTTTGCTGGTGTTGCAGGGCCCCGCCTGCGCTGCAGCGCTGCCCAATCCGAGTACGGTGGCACAAACGAGAACAAGTTGGTGAGTCATTTTCATCTGTCTCTCCCTTCGGTAAGGCCAGCAACCACGCTCCTGCGGTCATACGGGCCTGCGCGTTAACCGAGCCGTAGAGGCTAAGTTCCGAAAGGAAAAATGTTCTCAGCTCGCGTCGGCCTCTGAGTGCATCATCGACAGGTCGCGGGCGCCTTCTTGTGGGATGATGAGGCGACGACGAGCGTGATGCCGAGACTTGCCACCATCAACGACCTTGGGCGTGAATGCCGCACGGATGACGTTGGTGTGCACAGGCTGGTCGCCCTGCATCTCTACGTCACCTAAGCGTTCGCCACCACGATCCGGGCTCCTGCTCCCTCCATCAACTTCCGCTGGTCGGCCGATGCACCCGCGCCTGTCACCAGGGTCCAGCGTGGCGGCAACGGCGCCCAGGCGTCCTGTTCGGCGCGGCCGAGCTTGCCGGCATCGGCGAGCACGATGACCTCCTTGGCCTGCTGCATCATCAGGGACTTCAAGGCGACCTGATCGAGGTCGGCCTCGCACAACCCGCGGCCGCTCACGACACCATCGGCGCTCATGATGGCGCGATCGGCCGTCAGGCGCCGCAGTCCCTCGCTGGCCAGCGGCCCCATGGTGCTCATACTGGTCGAGCGCAGCGCGCCGCCGAGCACCACGAGTTCGATGGAAGGCGCCTTGGCGAGAAACGGCAGCAGCGCGATATTGTTGGTGATGATGCGCAGGCGGCGCTGCAACAGCAGCTTGCCGAATGCCGCGACCGTCGATCCGGCATCGAGGATCAGCGTATCGCCATCCTCGATCAGGTCGATCGCGGCGCGCGCGATGGCCTGTTTTTCCTTGCCCTGGACCGCGAAGCGCTGGTCGAGCGTGGTCTCTGCGACATGGCCGGTGAGAATCGCGCCACCGTAAGTGCGGCGCACCGCGTTGTTCTTCGAGAGATGCTGCAGGTCGCGCCGCACGGTGGATGCCGATACATCGAAGCGCCGCGCAAGATCGTCGACATCGATCTCTCCTGCGTTCAGGGCGTCCAACAGGCGGGCGTGCCGCTCCTTGCTGCGCATCGACATCGAACTTCAGCCCCCTGTACCGCTCGTCGTTCCGAGGCGCCGGCGCATCTTCGCGCCAGCGAACCTCAGCATGGCTCAAGCACAACGGGATTCCCCGCCACTCCTATTGGAGTGGCTGAGGTTCGCGCGCAAGGGCGCGCGCCCTCAGGCACACCAATTGGTGTGCCGGGGAATGACAGCGCTGAGTTACGCCGCCCTGGACCCCGGTGCGAGATCCACTGCCTGCCGCAAGGCCTCGAGCAGGCTGCGTTCATCGGCAATGCCCTTGCCGGCGATGTCGAAGGCAGTGCCGTGATCGACCGAAGTGCGGATCACCGGCAGGCCGACCGTGATGTTCACGCCGGATTCCAGACCCAACACCTTGATCGGACCATGGCCCTGATCGTGATACATCGCGACCACCATGTCGTAGTCGCCGCGCCCGGCGAGGAAGAACAGCGTATCGGCCGGCAACGGACCGCGCACATCCCAGCCCTTCTTCTGACAGGCTTCCACGGCCGGCGTGATCTTCTCGGCTTCCTCGCCATAGCCGAACAAGCCGTTTTCACCGGCATGCGGATTGATCGCGCACACGCCGATCTTCGGATTCTTGATGCCGGCCTTCACCAGCACTTCATGGCCGCGCGTGATGACGCGCTCGACCAGACCCGGCTCGATCTTCTTGATGGCATCGATCAGGCCGATATGCGTCGTCACGTGAATGACGCGCAGCTTCGGCGACACCAGCATCATCGACACTTCCGGCGTGCCGGTCAGATGCGCGAGCAGTTCGGTATGGCCGGGATATTTGTGGCCGGCTGCATGCAGCGCTTCCTTGGAGAGCGGCGCCGTGCAGATACCCTGCGCGATGCCGGCCTGAACGATCTCGACGGCCTTCTCGATGAAGCGGTAGGCCGCCTCGCCTGCCACCGGGGAGTTCTGCCCGAACGGCAAATCATCCGGCACGATCTTCAGATCCACGCACTGGACGTTCTTCGACGCGAAATTCGCAGCCTTTGCATCACTGAGCGAATCGACGCCGATCTTGGCGCCGACGATCTCGCCGGCCTTGCGCAGGCGATTGGCATCGCCAATCACCAGCGGATTGCACATCGCGAGCATTTCCGGATGCGCGAAGGCCTTCATGATGACCTCGGGGCCGATGCCTGCGGGATCGCCCATGGTGATCGCAATGGTCGGACGGGTCATGTGAAGCTTCCTTGAGTTCGGACGGTGTGAAGACGTTCGCGAATTTTGATCAGGCTGTTCTCGTCGCCGAAGGCGCCGGCCTTGGTGGCGATCGGCACAGACAATGCGCCGAGCGTGAGGCCGAGCGACACGCCGGGCTCGATCTCGTCGGCCAGACGGATTCCGTTGACGCCAAAGCGCGACAGCAATGCCGCCGCGGTCTCGCCGCCGGTTGCAGCAAAGGCGCCGATGCTGGACGCCACCGGCATCAGCGCATCTGCCAGATTCTGCGCGAGTTGCGGGCCGAGCGACATTTTCGGATTGTCATCCATCACGATCTCGACCAGGACATCGCCGCCTGCGGTCAGTCCTTCGGTCACGCGGGTGGCCAGTGCCGCCTGCCCGGCTTTGTCGCCGAGCAGAACTTCCGGCGTAACCGGCAGATGGGTGACGGTACCACTGGCGACCAGCTTGCGCGCTGCGGAGCGCGACGCACCGGCGAGCGAGCCGACAACGATCAATGTGCCATATGTGCTGGTCGGAATTTCCAGCGTCTCGGCAGAGCTGGCATCATCGAGCTCAGCCAGCGCATGCGCGAGGCCGGCACTGCCGATGAACAGCGTCGCCGGCGAAATATTCAGGCTGGCTTCGGCGATCAGATGCAGGTCGTGCTCGGTCTCCGCATCACAGATCGCAACAACGCTGTCGCCGGATGCAATACGCGCAAGATGAGCCTTGAGATGTCCTCCGCGGATGGTCGCGAGCAGCACCTTCTCGCTGCGAACGCCTGCCGATGCGAGCACATCGGCGATATCGGCATTGTCGTAGGTGTGATCGCGCTTCCAGACTTCGGCTTCTTCCAGTGGGCGGCCACCCACGACGACGCGGCCATCGACGGTGGTCCGGTTCGTCGCGGGAAAGGCCGGCGCAAAGATGCCGAAGGCCGAGCCCGACTGTGCCTTGAGATGCGCGAGCGCAGCCGCCGTCTCGGAAGCCGGCTGACCGCGCAGCGTGGAATCGATCTTCTTGAACAGGAGCCGATCCGGCTCCATCAATTGTTGCAGTACGTCGGCGTGCCGACGCGCAGCGGCCTCAGCCGTAAGGCCGCGGCTCGCTGCATCGTAGGAGATAACCGGATGCTGGCGATCCCCGGCACTTGCCCCGGCACCTGCGATCTCGCCCCAGGTCACGGCAGCCGCAAGGCCCCGGCGACCGAAGGCGATGGCGCAGTCCGCTGCACCGGTGAGATCATCGGCGAGGATCAGCCAGCGACCAGCCATCTTAGCGCCCAGCCACTGGTGCGGGTGATACGGCAGCCGACGCAGCAGGCGTCGTCGCCTCTGCTTCCGGCTCGACATCACGGCCGACGATGCCGGCCACCCACGAGGTGAGGATCGGCGTCAGGATCGCCGTCACGACCACGCAGGCCGCGATGAGGATGGTGGCCGGACCGGCTGCATCCGCATAGGCCGGATTGGCGGCCGCAACGATCGCTGGCACAGCGGCCGCATTGCCGGCAGTCGAGGCTGCAGCAACACCCGCAACGCCGTTGCCGCCGGTGAGACGATCAACGAGGAACAGCGGGATGCCGGTCACGATGACGACGGCAACGCCCATGCCCACGCCGAGCAGACCTGCCTGCCAGACCTGGGTCAGGTTGAGACCGGTGCCGAGCGCGAAGGCGAAGAACGGAATCATCACAGGCACGGCCTTGCTGAGGAAGTCGCGCAGTTCGCGGTCGAGATTACCAAGGATCATCCCGGCCACCAGCGGCAGGATCGCGCCGACGAGCGCGGGCCACTGGAACGACGACAGACCGGCAACGCCGAGCGTGACCATGGTGAGGAACGGGCCGCTTTCCAGCGTCATGATGCTGTAGGCACCGACGTCGCGCGGACGACCATACTGGCCCATCAGCGCCATGTAGAGGCCGCCATTGGTGTCGTTCATGGCAGCGACGATCGCCAGCGTGGAAACGCCTGCGAAGATGCCGGCGGTGATCGGCGCTTCGCCGAGCAGGCGACCGAAGATCAGGCCGAGGATGATGGCGGTGCCGACCTTCACGATCATCAGGGCGCCGCCCTTCTTCACGATGTAAGGCGTCGCCTTGAAGTCGATGCTCGCGCCCATGCACACATAGAACACGGCGAGAATGCTCAGGGCGCCGCCGGAAAACAGCGCGCCGGTGAACGAACCGAAGAACTTCGGGGTGGTCGGCGCGAAGGTCGCGAACAGCGCGCCGATCAGCAGCGGCACCGTCATCATGCCGCCCGGCACCTTCTCAATCGCCCGCTTAATTGGAATCTGCATGGTCTATTTCCTTCCCGCGCCGTGCGCATCGCTGATTATTCTGCGCAATTTCCTCAGGAGCCCCTGTGCACACCGCCCGATATGCGCAAATTACGCAGAAATCAAACACTTTTTTGCGCAATTTGCGCAATTTCTAAAATTAGTTAAGTGACCAAGGTATGTTTGTAAGCAATTCAATGCTGCCCGGTTCCACGGGCTAAGCGCGCGGCCGGTCGATGCGCGCATCAACGCAAACAGGCGGTAACGGATCAACCGTCGTCGCCTGTTCCGCATTCCCACGTCGTCCCGGCGAACGCCGGGACCCATACACGCTGGAAAGATGGTGAAGACGCTGTCGTGGAGACTCGGCGTTTCATTCACGCCGACCGGGGTTATGGGTCCCGGCGTTCGCCGGGACGACATGTCGAGTTGTCCCTAGAGATCCAGCACCAGGCGGTCCTTCGCGGAGCCTGCCACGCAGACCAGGAGACTGCGTTCGCGCTCTGCCGGCGACAGGACGCGGTCGCGATGCACCGGCTGCCCTTCCAGCCAGTCCACCTTGCAGGAGCCGCAGATGCCGCCGCAGCACGATGCCGGGACGTCGATGCCGATATCTGTCAGCGCCGACAGCATGGTCTGCCCTGCGGCCACGACGATTTCCCGCTTCGACTTCGCCAGCGCGAGCACATAGGGCTTCGCATCGGGATCGACCGGCAGCGGCGGCGGCACGAAGCGCTCGATATGGACGCGGTCCGCTGGCCAGTCGCGCGATGCCTGTTCGAAATCGTCGATCATGGAATCAGGACCGCAGCAGGCGAGCGCAACATCCGACAGCGGCCGCCCGACCAGCGCTGCAATATCGGGGCGCTGCCCGCTCGAGGTGTCGTGAATCACCACATGGCCGGACTTGCGCAGCGGCGCGAGCAGATCGGCGAGTGGCGGCTCGCCGCGTGCAATCATGTGCAGCGTAAATTTCGAACGGCCCATGCGCTTGAGCCAGGCCGCCGCCGAGAGGAACGGCGTCACGCCGATGCCGCCGCCGACGAACGTGAAGCGCGTCACCTCGGTGGAGAGATCGAGCCCGCCGCGCGGCAGCATGACGCCGATGGTGTCGCCGACCTTGACCTCGTCATGCAGCACGATCGAGCCGCCCCGCCCTTCGACCTCGCGTTTCACCGCAACGACATAGCGCTTGTCATCGGCGGGATCGTTGCAGAGCGAATAGGTCCGCACCAAGCCGCCCGGCAGATGCAGATCGATATGCGCGCCGGGCTTGAACGGCGGCAGCTCCCAGTGATCGGGATCGACCAGCGAGAATACCTTGATGCCCGCGCCGCCGTCCTCGATCTTGTCGACGATGGTCCGGACCTTCGTGATCGGCACCGCGCTCATTGCACGTTCCGCACGGCATCGCCGACACGCACGGTGCCGCCCTGCAGGATCTTGCAGTTGAGACCGGAGCGGTTGATCAGCGGATCGAAGATCGCCTTGCCGGTGATCTCTTCAATGTGCCGGCACGGGATCGATAGCCGCGTCGATTCCAGAAGCGTCTCGCCGAGCCAGAACTGGCGGCCGACCAGATGCGTCAGCGGCACGCCGGACACGGTGACATTGCGGCGATGTTCTTCGGGCGCGAGATCGATATTGTGATCGCGCTTCAGCGCCACCAACGTCTCGTATTCGAACAAAGTGACCTGGCGCCCCTCTTCCGGCTTGTGCGAGTAGAACCCCTCCTCGCGGCCGATCATGTAACGATCGCCCTCGATGCCCTTGCCGGCGATCAAAGTGAGCTCCGGCATTTCGCGCATGGGCAGGAACGCGCGCGGCGTGATGTGGAGATAGCGCACCACGCCGGTCCATGACAGGACCACGGCGCCGGGTACTGGTTTGGCAGTCAACGTATCGAGCATTGCTCAAATCCTTCTGCAAATGTTGTCATCGCAGTCATTGATGGCTGGAGTGTAGGGCGGCAGGCGTGCCGCCGCCCCCGCTGCTGTCAGGTCAGTTCCTTGTTGGCCATTTCAGGCGCGAACGACGTCGCGATCGCCGTGATGCAGGCGCAGACGATCAGGAAGATCGATACCGGCCAGGTCGCACCAGCCCAGGTCATCAGCGAGGCTGCGATCAGCGGGCTGAGACCGCCCGAGATGGCCGCACCGACCTGGAAGCCGAGCGAGGCACCGCTGTAGCGCAGCTTTGCGGTGAACAGTTCCGAATACCAGGGCGCGCCGATGCCGAACATCACCATCTGGCCGAACGAGATCGCGACAACGATGGTGAGGATCACGATGGTCGGATCGCGGGTGTCGAGCAGCCAGAACATCGGGAATGCGAAGGCGGCACAGAACGCACAGCTCGCATAGAACATGATCTTGCGCCCGACCTTGTCCGACAACCAGCCAAAGAAGGGGATCGAGAACAGCGCAACGAAGGATGCGATGAAGGCGCCGTTCAGCACGAGGCCACGCGACAGGCCGAGCTTCGACGTCGCATAGGACATGATGAACACACCGGCGATCGAGGCATAGGCGATTTCCGAAATCTTCAGGCCAACCGCGGTGAAGAACGGCTTGCGGTGATACTTGAAGATTTCAACGATCGGCATCTTGGCGACTTCGTTCTTCGCCTTCAGCGCGCGGAATGCGGGCGTCTCTTCCATGCTCATGCGGATCCAGAGGCCGACGCCAACCAGCAGGATCGAGATCAGGAACGGAATGCGCCAGCCATAGCTCATGAAGTCTTCTTCAGGCAGCTGCGAGACCAGCGCGAACATGCCGATGGCCGCGAGATTGCCGACGGGATTGCCGACCTGCACCATGCTGCCCAAAAATCCCCGCTTATGCGTCGGGCAGTTCTCCACGACCATCAGAACCGCACCGCCCCACTCGCCGCCCAGGCCGATACCCTGCAGGAAGCGCAGCCCGATCAGCAGGATCGGCGCTGCGATGCCGATCTGCGCATAGGTCGGCAGCAGGCCGATGGCGAAAGTGCCGAGGCCCATCACCATGATCGTAATCGCGAGCATTGCCTTGCGGCCCACACGGTCGCCATAGTGACCGAAGATCGCGGCACCAAGCGGACGCGCGAGGAAGCCGACCGCATAGGTGCCGAAGGCTGCGATAGTTGCGAGTGCCGGATCGCCCGCGGCGAAGAAGATCTTGTTGAACACCAGCGCGGTCGCCGCGCCGTAGATCAGGAAGTCATACCACTCGACGGCGGTACCGATCACGCTCGACCAGACGATCTTGCGCAACACCGCGTCATCGGGATGGTCAGCGGTCGTAACGGTATTGAATTCTTCTGCGACGGTCATCGTTCACTCCTTCAAAAGACATGTTCAGTTTCAGGCGCGTGGGCTCGTTCCGTGCCGCGACATCTCGCGGCGCAGTCCGGGTCGTCTCGTGAATTGTCGCTGTTGCTTCAGTCGCCCCAGCGCGGGCGGTGGTGATGCCTAGGGAATGGCAGCGATTCCCTAGAGAATCGCAGCGATGGCTGCGATCTCGACGCGGATCGACGGATTGGCGAGCCGTGCTTCGACACAGGCGCGCGCGGGCGATGCGCCTGCGGGCACCCAATCATCCCAGACCGTGTTGAAAGCCGCGAAATCCGCGATGTTCGGCAACCACACCGTGGCGCTCAGGATCGATGACTTGTCGGTACCGGCCTCGCTCAGCAATGCATCGATCTTGGCGAGCACTTCGGCGGCCTGGGCCTCGACGCCGACAGACAGATCGTCCGGCACTTGCCCCGCGAGATAAACGAGACCACCATGCACCGTGGCCATGCTGAGCCGCTTACCGGGCTTCAAACGCTTGATCATCTATCTACCTTCGTGTCGTTTTCCGAGGACATCTTCCCGTCATCAAAATCCAACATGTTTACTGCTGGAAATCAACGTCACGAAAATCAGCATCTGATGCCTAAATCGGCAGAATGCAGAGAGTGCACATCGCACAGGCGATAAATCGGCATTTCCGGCCACTTTTGCCTAAATTATCCTTGCCAGTGCTGGAAATATCTGCAGCAATGTTTTCCAACAGAAACACTCCGGCATCGGTCTGGAGCGCTTTCAAAGCGAGGGGCGAGACAGCCCTTCCACCGCCGCTGCGCACCCTCTAAAAGAACAAGCACTTCATCAGGAGATCGACGTTGCTCGACGTCAGCAAGAATGCGGTTGGCTTCAACCTGCGCCAGCTACGCACCACCAAGGGACTGACGCTGGATCAGCTCGCCACCCAGAGCGAGCTGACGCGCGGCTACATTTCCCTCGTCGAACGCGGCTTGAAGACGCCCTCGGTGAATGCGTTGCTGCGCCTTGCCGCTGCGCTCGACGTCAACGTCACCTATCTGTTCGATCCCAATCCGACGCCGGCGCCGCGCTACACGCTGTTCCGGCAGGACGAACAGCAAACGCCCATGCAGGACGACGGCGTCGATCTGCTGGCGCTGGCGGCGGGACGCACACGCAAGATGATGGAGCCGTTCCTGATCCGGCCGCCGCTGAAATTCGCGCCGCGCGCATCGCATGCGGGCGAGGAATTCCTGTTCGTCATATCAGGCAAGATGGCGATCAAGATCGAGGACGAAGAGATCGTCCTGAAGAAAGGCGACTGTCTGTACTTCTCCGGTGAGACGCCGCACTGGGTGCGCAGCATCGGCAAGCCCAAGGCCGACGTGCTGCTCGTGGTGTCGGCGGCATCGCCCGAGCGCTGAAGCTAGCGGCGCAAATTTTCTAACCCTCAAAAACAAAAGTGCCGGCCTGATCTCTCAGGCCGGCACTTCATGTTGGTGAACCTGGCCGCTGCAGCGGCGCCGGTTACTCCTTCTTGTCGATGTTCCAGAACACCGGGGTTGCCGCGCCGCCGATGACGCCGGTCAGCGACTTCCGCCATATACTGGGCAGCTGGTATTCGCCGAGCGGAATGTAGGTAACCTGTTCAAAGACCCGCTCCTGAACTTCCGCAGCGAGTTTCTTCTGCTCCGCCGGATCGGTCGCGCGCGAGAATTTGTCACGCAGCTCTTCCAGCTTGGCATCTTCGGTCCAGCCGAACCAACCACCGGACTTGCCTTTGCCAGATGTGGAGACGTTGGAGATCGGGTTCAGAATGTCCGCACCGACCCAGTTGGTGAAGAACATGTTCCACCCGCCTTCCTTGATCGGCTTCTGGCTGGCGCGGCGCGTTACTACGGTCTGCCAATCTGTGGCCTGCACTTCAACCTTGAATCCGGCGTCACGCAGCTGCTGCGCCACCACGATCGGTTGCGCCTTCAGCGTCGACACGTCGGTCGGTGCCATGATCACGACGGGCGTACCATCATAGCCGGATTCCGCGAGCGCCTTCTTGGCCTCCGCCAAGCCGTTCCCCTTGACCAGCGTTTCCGATCCAACCGTCGTCTCGAGTGGCGTGCCGCAGCCGAACACCGAGCCACAAACTTTGTAATAGTCGGCATTGCCGATCAACGCGTCCAGAACCGGCTTCTGGCTCATCGCCAGGAACGCAGCGCGGCGAATCTTGATGTTGTCGAACGGAGGATAGAGGAAGTTCATACGGCCCAGCGTCTGGTAGCCGAGCTTGTTGAGGACCTCCATCTTGAGATCCTTGTCCTTCGCGAGCACCGGGATCATGTCGTAGGGCGTGTTCTCCATGAAATCGATGTCGCCTGACTGCAGTGCATTCACTGCGGTCTGCGCGTCGGGCATCGTGATCCACTCAACACGATCGACCTTCACCACCTTGCCGCCGGCCGTCCAGCTGGCGGGCTCGGAACGTGGCACATAGTCCGTATTCTTCTCGTAGACCGCCTTCACGCCCGGCTGGAATTCAGCCTGTACGAACTTGAACGGGCCCGAACCGATCTGCTCCGAAATCGCCTTGTCCGCCGGCGTGTCAGCGAGGCGTTTCGGCATCATGAATGGCACCACCGACGACGGCTTGCCGATCGATTCCAGCACGAGGCCGTAGGGCTCCTTCAGCGTCAGCGTGATGGTCTTGGCGTCGGTGGCTTCGATGCTCTTGGTGAAGTCCATGAGCTTCTGGCCCATGCCGTCGCGCTTGCCCCAGCGCTGCAGCGACGCAACACAATCTTCCGCCGTGACCGGCTTGCCGTCATGCCACTTCAGGCCATCGCGCAGCGTGAACGTGTAGACGAGCTTGTCATCGGACACCTTCCAGCTCGCCATCTGCGGCTGAACCTTGAAGTTTTCATCGATCGCGAGCAACGTGTCGTAAACCATGTAGCCGTGGTCGCGCACGATATAGGCGGTGGTGATGATCGGATCGAGCACGCGCAGGTCGGAATGCATCACGGCCGAGATGGTCTTGCCGGCAGCGAGCGCGGGCGACGACAGCGACGGCAGAGCCAGCGCTGCCGCCAGGGCGACGCCCGGCAACGTCAATTTCGTGAACGCAGCGGAGTGCCGCCAACGTGACATGTAGGACATGGAATCTCTCCTGACTTGAAACTCATCATCGGACGATGATGGATTATGCAACGCGATAGAATTTTAGGCGCAGCACCACGCGTTGCCTTTATGATTTAGACTTCAAAGACTTGCACCAAGCGTCAGTGGCGTCAATCGCGTTTTCATTGCGTTGCATCGATACGTTGCGATACGCCGCGTGATGCGCCGCGCAAATTTGCAAACACAAATCACCTGCTGCTAAGTCTCGCATGACCTCTCGCGACGTGCCCAGGCATGGCGCGCCTGATCGATCCATGAACGAAATTCTCATCCACAAGGAATGACTTGATGAATCCCGCAAACCTTCCGTTTGACCTCGAGAACATGTTGCAGGGGCTGCGCATCTGGGTCGAGTGCGAGAGCCCGACATGGGATGCGAATGCGGTTAACGGCATGCTCGATCTCGCTGCGCGCGACATGGCAATCATGGGTGCGACCATCGAGCGCATCTCGGGACGTCAGGGATTCGGCGGCTGCATTCGCGCCCGTTTTCCACATCCAAAATTCGGTGAGCCGGGCATCCTGATCGCAGGCCATATGGATACTGTGCACCCGGTCGGAACCATCGAGACACTGAAGTGGCGCCGTGACGGTGAGCGTTGCTACGGCCCTGCGATCTGCGACATGAAGGGCGGCAATTATCTGTCCCTGGAAGCGATCCGCCAATTGGCGCGCGCATCCTTCACCACGCCGCTCCCGATCACCGTGCTGTTCACACCCGACGAAGAAGTCGGCACCCCCTCCACCCGCGACATCATCGAGGCCGAAGCGGCACGTAATAAATATGCTCTGGTGCCCGAGCCCGCGCGTCCGCGTAACGGCGTCGTCACCGGCCGTTACGCCATCGCGCGTTTCAACCTCGAAGCTATCGGCAAGCCCAGCCATTCCGGAGCAACGCTCTCCAACGGCCGCTCTGCGATTCGCGAAATGGCCAGGAAGATCGTTACCATCGACGAGATGACCGGACCCGACTGCACCTTCAGCGTCGGCATCGTGCATGGCGGACAGTGGGTCAACTGCGTTGCCTCATCCTGCACCGGCGAAGCGCTCAGCATGGCCAAGCGTCAGCAAGACCTCGATGCCGGCATCGAGCGCATGCTCGCGCTCTCAGGCACCGAGAATGACGTGACCTTCAAGGTCACCCGCGGGGTGACCCGGCCGGTCTGGGAGCCGAATGCCGGTACAATGGCGCTCTACGAAAAGGCCAAGGCCATCGCCAAGACGGTTGGCATCGGCGATCTCGTCCATGGCAGCGCAGGCGGCGGCTCCGACGGCAATTTTACCGGCGCGATGGGCATCCCGACGCTCGACGGTCTCGGCGTTCACGGCGCCGATATGCACACGCTGAACGAATATATCGAGGTGGAGAGCCTGGTCGAGCGTGGACGCCTGATGGCCGGATTGCTGGCGACGCTCGATTGATGCAACACTCCACACGGTCTGCGCGCCGGATAACCGGCGTGCAGACTGCGGCCGTGGCACAGGACTTGCTCCGTCGGGTTTCAGGCAGCACGTGAGTGGTTTGAATTTTCGATCAGGCGAGTTGCAACTGTGAGAATGATGACGAAACATTGCAGCGCGCCCAAAGCCTTCTCGACCACGTTCCCGGTTCACCGACGCGGAACAGATACGTTCAGCCAACTCGGCCAATAGGAACGACTTAATGCTTGGATATCTCATTCGCCGAATTCTGGCGGCCATCCCGGTCATGGGAGTGGTGGCACTGTTCGTATTTCTTCTGCTGCGGCTGACGCCCGGCGATCCCGCCGCGATCATCGCCGGCGATTCGGCGACACCCGAGCAGCTCGACCGCATCCGGACGCAGCTCGGGCTCAACGAGCCGCTCTATACACAGTTTTTCAGTTGGGTTTGGCGGCTGCTGCACGGTGACCTCGGCACATCGCTGATTTCCAACGTACCGGTGCTGCAGATGGTCAGCCAGCGCATTGAACCTTCGCTCAGCGTCGCACTCAGCGTCATGCTGCTCTCGATCCTGGTCGCCGTGCCGCTCGGCATTATCGCAGCCTGGAAGCACGGGACCTGGATAGACCGCTTTGTGATGGCACTATCGGTCATCGGCTTCTCGGTGCCGGTGTTCGTGATCGGCTATGTGCTGATCCAGATATTCGCGATCGAACTGCGCTGGGTGCCGGTGCAAGGCTTCCGCAGTATCTTCCGCGGCTTCGGGCCGTTTTTTGAGCGCATCATTCTGCCGACCTGCGCGCTGTCCTTCATCTATGTCGCGCTGATTGCGCGCATGACGCGGGCCGCAATGCTCGATGTGCTCGGCGAAGACTATGTCCGCACCGCCCGCGCCAAGGGCATCAACGAAAGCGGCGTGCTGCTGCGCCACGCGCTGCGCAATGCCGCCGTCCCCGTGATCACCGTGATCGGAACAGGCTTTGCGCTGCTGATCTCCGGCGTCGTCGTGACCGAGAGTGTGTTCAATCTGCCCGGCGTCGGGCGCCTGACCGTCGATGCGGTGCTGGCGCGCGACTTCCCGGTGATCCAGGCGATGATCCTTCTGACGTCCGGCGTATATGTCACGATCAACTTGGTGATCGACCTCGCTTACGCCCTGCTCGATCCCAGAATTCGTTACTAGGAACTTTCATCTGATGGCGATCGACTCCCTTCCCAATGCCGTCCTGCCCACGCGCAGCGGGCCGTCACTCGGCTTTCTCACGGCAACACCGATCATCGCAATCGCGACGATCTGCCTGACACTCGTGATCCTGTCGGCGATCTTCGCGCCGTGGCTCTCGTCCCATGATCCGCAATTGCTCGTGCCTGCCTTGCGGCTCAAGCCCGCCAGTTCGGAATATTTGCTCGGCACCGATGCCTATGGCCGCGACGTGCTGGCGCGCATTCTCTATGGCGGCCGCATTTCGCTGCTGATCGGCCTCGGCGCCGCCGTCACGAGCATCAGCATCGGCCTGTTCATCGGCCTCGTGTCCGGCTTCTTCAAATGGGTCGACGCGATCATGATGCGCGTGATGGACGGCCTGATGGCAATGCCGAGCGTGCTGCTGGCCATCGCCGTGGTGTCGCTGTCCGGCGCCAGCCTGACCACCGTGCTGATCGCCATCACGATCCCGGAAATTCCCCGCGTCGCGCGGCTGGTCCGTTCGGTGGTGTTGTCGGCGCGTGAAGAACCTTATGTGGAAGCCGCGATCTCGCTCGGCACCAGCATGCCGAAGATCATGTGGAAGCATCTGATGCCGAACACGGTGGCGCCCCTGATCGTCCAGGGTACCTATGTCGCGGCATCGGCGATCCTCACCGAGGCGATCCTGTCGTTCCTCGGCGCCGGCATCAGCCCGGAAACCCCGACCTGGGGCAACATCATGGCCGAAGGCCGCGCGTTCTTTCAGATCAAACCATCGCTGATCTTCTGGCCCGGCCTGCTGCTGTCGATCGCCATTCTTTCGGTCAACCTGATCGGCGACGCAGCACGTGACGCGCTCGACCCGCGTATGAAACAGCGGGAGGCAGGCAAGTGAGCGACGCCGTGAACAGCAATATCAACAGGACCGACGTGAACACCCGCCCGATGGTTCTCGAAATCGACAATCTCGTCGTCGGTGTTGGCAAGACCGGCGCCGGCAAGAAGATCATCGACGGCATCTCGCTGCAGGTCCGTCAAGGCGAAACCGTCTGCGTGGTCGGCGAAAGCGGCTCCGGCAAATCGGTGACCTCGCTGTCCACCATGGGCCTGCTGCCGAAGGATTCGCTGAAAGCCATCGGCGGCAGCATCAAGCTGGTCGGCGAAGACGTGTTGAAGGCGAGCGACCGCCGGCTACGCCAGCTCCGCGCCACGACGATGGCGATGATTTTCCAGGAGCCGATGACGGCGCTTAATCCGGTCGTCCATGTCGGCAAGCAGATCGATGAGGTGCTGCGCACCCATACCAGTCTCGGCGCCAGCGCGCGCCGCGCGCGCATCCTCGAGATGATGGAGCAGGTGCGGCTTCCCGATGTGAAGCGCATCTTCGCCTCCTACCCGCATCGCCTCTCCGGCGGCCAGCGACAGCGTATCATGATCGCCATGGCGCTGGTACTGGAGCCGAAGCTGCTGATCGCCGACGAGCCGACCACGGCGCTCGACGTCACCACGCAGAAGCAGATCCTGACACTGATCCGTGACCTGCAGAAGGATCACGGCACGGCGGTCCTGTTCATCACCCACGACATGGGCGTGGTTGCCGACATTGCCGACCGCGTCGCGGTGATGCGACAAGGCCGCCTGGTGGAGACCGGAACGCTGCAGAACATTCTCCGTGCGCCGACCATGGACTACACCCGCAACCTGCTGTCGGCCGTGCCGAGCCTTGTGCCGCGCCCGCCGCGCGTCGAAGCGGGCTTCAATCCCGTCGTGCTCGAAGCCAACGAACTCGGCAAGGTCTATCGTGAGCGGTCCTTCTTCGGCAAACCGCGCGAGGTCCACGCAGCGCAGGACGTGACGCTGACGCTGCGCAAGGGCCGTACGCTCGGCATCGTCGGTGAAAGCGGCTCCGGCAAATCCACCGTGGCGCGCTGCATCGTTCGCCTGATCGATCCGACCTCCGGCGGCATCCGCCTTGCCGGCCGCGAGATTTCCGACCTTTCGCGCCATACGCTGCAACCGCATCGCAAGAAGATCCAGATCGTCTTCCAGGACCCCTATCGCTCGCTCAATCCGCGCATCACCATCGGCGAGTCCATCGCCGAGGGGCCGATCAACTACGGCGCCAAGCGTTCGGTGGCCATGGCCAGGGCGCGCGAACTGCTCGAGCTCGTCGATCTTCCAGCCGATGCCGTGTCGCGCTATCCGCACCAGTTCTCAGGCGGCCAGCGCCAGCGTATCGCGATCGCGCGCGCGCTCGCGCTTGAGCCGGAAGTGCTGGTGGCCGACGAAGCCGTCTCTGCCCTCGACGTCTCCGTGCAGGCGCAGGTGCTGCGGCTGCTCGACGACATCCAGACCCGGCTCGGCATCGCCATCCTGTTCATCACCCACGATCTGCGCGTCGCCGCCCAGATTTGCGACGATGTTGCCGTGATGCAGCATGGCCGGGTGGTGGAACAGGGCCCGGCGGCGGAAGTCCTCGCAAATCCGCAACAGGCCTATACGCGCCAGCTGCTTGACGCGGCGCCCGGACGAGGATGGGATTTCGCCAACTTCCGCGCGGTCGATGGCAGCACCACCGTGCCGGCGGCCTGAGCGCATACCGAAACTGACCCTGGATTCTGAATGACCCGTATCGCTATCGGCGGCTTTCTGCACGAGACGAACACGTTTGCGCCGACCAAGGCGACCTATGAGGCCTTTGTACATGGCGGCGGCTGGCCGTCGATGACGCATGGCGCCGACGTCCTCAAGGTGATGCGTGGCATCAATGTCGGTCTCGCCGGCTTTGTGGAGCAAGCAGAAATCCGCGGCTGGGAGCTGATCCCGACCATCGCCTGCGGCGCGAGCCCTTCGGCGCATGTCACCAAGGACGCGTTCGAGCGCATCGTCGGCGAGATGATCGGCGGCATCAAAGCGGCGCTGCCCCTGGACGCGGTCTATCTCGATCTGCACGGCGCCATGGTCACCGAACATCTCAACGACGGCGAAGGCGAAATCGCGCGGCGCGTGCGCGAAGTGATCGGGCCGGACATTCCGTTCGTGGTCAGCCTCGACCTGCATGGCAACATCTCGCCGGAAACGGTCGAATATACCGACGCGCTGATCGCCTATCGCACCTACCCCCATGTGGACATGGCCGACACCGGCCGCGCCTGCGCACGCCACATGGACCTGCTGCTCGCCGGCAACCGCTTCGCCAAGGCGTTCCGGCAATTGCCGTTCCTGATTCCGATCAGCTGGCAATGCACCAATGACGAGCCGACCAAGAGCATCTATCTGAAGCTGGCCGCGCTCGAACACGATCAGATCCCGACACTGTCGTTCTGCCCGGGCTTTCCCGCAGCCGACTTCGCGCATTGCTGCCCGAGCGTGTTCGCCTATGGCGTGACGCAGACCGATGCCGATGCCGCGGCGGACACCATCGTCAGGCTGGTGATGGGCCACGAGGACGATTTCGACGGCAAGATCTACGCGCCGGACGAAGGCGTGCTGCATGCCATGGAGCTGGCGAAGACCCTCACCAAGCCGGTCGTCATCGCCGACACCCAGGACAATCCCGGCGCCGGCGGCGACAGCGACACCACCGGCATGCTGCGCGCGCTGGTGAAGAACAAGGCGATCAAGGCGGCCACCGGCGTGATCTACGATCCTGCTGCGGCAAAGGCTGCGCATGAGGCCGGCGAAGGCGCCACGGTCAAACTCTCCATCGGCGGCAAGTCGGGCATCCCCGGCGATGCGCCCTATGAGAACACGTTCGTGGTTGAGAAACTCTCCGATGGTAAGTTCGTCGCCAACGGCCCCTATTACGGCGGCCGTGACATGGATATGGGCCTCTCGGCCTGTCTGCGTATCGACGACGTTCGCGTCGTCATCTCCTCGCACAAGGCGCAGCTCGCCGACCAGTCGATGTATCGCTATGTCGGCATCGAGCCGACTGAGCAGAACATCCTCGTCAACAAGAGCTCGGTGCATTTCCGCGCGGACTTCGAGCCGATCGCCGGCAAGCTTTTGATCTGCGCCGCGCCCGGCGCGATGCCGGCGGATACGTCGGTGCTGCCCTGGAAGCATCTGCGCCCGGGCATTCGCCTGAAGCCGAACGGCGAACTCTTTACGCCCCAGACCTCATCACCCGCCCTCGTGCCGTGAACGGATAGACCCATGCCCACACTCGAACGTATCGACGCTTTCGCCGACGAACTCACCGCCATCCGCCGCGACTTGCACGCGCATCCGGAAATCGGCTTCGAGGAAGTCCGCACCTCCGGTATCGTTGCCGACAAGCTGACCTCCTGGGGCGTCGAAGTGCATCGCGGCCTCGGTGGCACCGGCGTCGTCGGCGTGTTGAAGGGCAACGGTTCGGGCGGCAAGCGCATCGGCCTGCGCGCCGACATGGACGCGCTGCCGATGGAAGAAAACACCAATCTCGCCTGGCGCTCGACCATTCCCGGCCGCTTCCACGGCTGCGGCCATGACGGCCACACCACCATGCTGCTCGGCACCGCACGTTATCTCGCCGAGACCCGCAATTTCGACGGCACCGTGCATTTCATCTTCCAGCCCGCCGAAGAAGGCCTCGGCGGTGCCCGCGCGATGATCAAGGACGGCCTTTTCAAGCAGTTTCCCTGCGATGAAATCTACGGCCTGCACAATGCGCCGGACATGAATCACGGCGAAGTCGGCATCTTCCCCGGCCCCGCAATGGCTGCCGCTGATTTCTTCGACATCACCATCAAGGGCTATGGCGCGCATGGCGCGATGCCGGAGCGCTCGAAGGACCCTGTCGTGATCGCGATGTCGCTCGGTCAGGCGATGCAGTCGATCGTCAGCCGCAACGTCAACCCGTTCGAATCCGCCGTGCTGTCGATCACTCAGATCCATGCGGGCTCGGCCTACAACGTCATTCCGGATGACGCCAAGCTCTGCGGCACCGTGCGGTGCTTCTCCGAGAAGGTCCGGATGCAGATCCGCGAGCGGATGCACGCCTTGGCCGCCGGCATGGCGACGGCGTTCGATTGCGAGATCAAAGTCGATATCCGCGACGGCTTCAGCGTGCTGGTCAATCAGGAAGAACATTCCAAGGCCGTCGAGGACGTCGCGCGCACGATTGTTGGCGACGCCAATGTGATCACCCGCGCGAAGCCGAAAATGGGCTCGGAAGATTTCGCTGATATGCTGCATGCCGTGCCCGGCGCCTATTTCTGGGTCGGCCAAGAAGGCTCGGTGCCGGTGCACAATCCCGGCTACTATCTCGACGACAAGATTCTGCCCATCGGCGCCAGCATGTTCGCTCGCATCGTTGAAACCCGGCTGCCGGTATAAGAAGCGGCGGCCAAAGCTGCCGGCATAATTCCGCAGGATGGGTTGAGCTCAGCCGTGCAAGCTGCTGTCCGACAATCCATCACGACTGCGCCATAACAAGATGGGTTTCGCTATCGCGCAACCCATCCTAAAATCGGCGGCGAGCAACCGCCCAACAAACAAAAAAACAGGGAAGAAACCATCATGGCCTATGAGACCATCCTCTACAGCGTCGACGAGCAGATCCTCACCATCACGCTGAACCGCCCTGAAAAGCTCAATGCCTATAACGCCACCATGCAGGCCGAGCTGATCGACGCTTTCGACAAGGCCGACGCGGACGACAATGTGCGCGCGATCATCGTGACCGGTGCCGGACGAGGTTTCTGCGCGGGTGCGGATCTCTCTTCGGGCGCCGACACCTTCGATCGCGACGCGCGGCGCGGCCCGGTGAAGCGCCTCGCCAGCGGCGATGTCGATTACAGCGATCCGATGGTGCGCGATGGCGGCGGTCAGGTGACGCTGCGCATCTTCAAATGCCTCAAGCCGGTCATCGCCGCGGTGAACGGCCCGGCCGTTGGCATCGGCGCCACCATGCAGCTCGCGATGGACATCCGCATCGCCTCGGAAGCCGCACGCTTCGGCTTCGTGTTCTCCCAGCGCGGCATCGTGCCCGAAGCGGCATCGAGCTGGTTCCTGCCGCGCCTCGTTGGTATTTCGCAAGCGCTGGAATGGTGCTTCTCCGGTCGCGTCTTCCCAGCGCAGGAAGCCCTTGCCGGCCGCCTCGTCAGCAAGGTTGTACCGCCTGAGGAGCTATTGCCAACTGCACGCGCGCTGGCCAAGACCTTCATCGACAAGACGGCGCCGGTGTCTGTCGCGCTGATCCGCCAGATGATGTGGCGCATGATGGGTGCCGACGATCCGATGGAAGCGCACAAGATCGACAGCCGCGGCATCTATGCGCGCGGTCGCTCCGAGGACGTCAAGGAAGGCGTCGTGGCCTTTCTCGAGAAGCGCCCGGCCGCATTCAAGAACAAGGTCAGCACGGACATGCCGAGCTATTTCCCGTGGTGGGACGAGCGCGACTACAAATAGGACGACGAATGAATCCGACGCCCTCTGGTCGTCCACTCGAGGGCGTCATTTTCCTGCACGGCATCAGCCGGTCGTTCCGATCTTTCATCAAGATGCAGCAGGCGGTCGAAGCTGCAGGATTCGCCACGCGGAACATTGGCTATCCCAGCCGGCGCAAGACGCTGTCTGCACTGGCCGATGACATCCATCCCGCCATCGCGCCATTTGCCGAAGCCAACGAAGGCTGCACGCATTTCGTCTGTCATTCGATGGGAGGTCTGCTGGCGCGTGTCTATCTGGCGCGCCACCGTCCATCGCGTCTGGGCCGCGTGGTGATGCTGGGCACGCCTAACGGCGGCAGCGAAATCGCCGATCTGCTCAAAAACTGGCTGCCCTATCGCCAGTATTTCGGGCCGGCGGGGCAACAACTCGTCACTCTGCGGGATGACGTGACTGAAGCAATACTTCCTGCAGTTGACTATCCGGTCGGCATCATCGCCGGCGACCGTACGCTCGATCCGATCACCTCAAACTTCATGTTGCCCGGCCCGAATGATGGTCGTGTCACCGTCGCGCGCACGAAGCTTGAAGGTATGACCGATCACCTCGTCATCCACGTGTCACATGCAATGATGATCCGGAGCAGGGAAGCGATCGATCAGGCGATCGCCTTCCTGAAGGACGGCCGGTTTCGGCGCTGAGCGCTCAGCCCATGGTCAGCGCCACGCGGCCGATCGCCCTGCGCTCCGTCAGTAGCCGCATGGCAGCCGCGACATCCGCCAGCGGCAGGCGATGCGAAACGTTTGGCCTGATCTTTCCTGCTTCTGCCCATACGAGGAGCTGCGCGATGCGGGCTTCGCCGATCTTCGGATCGCGCCGTGCCGCCTCGCCGGCGCGGACGCCGAGCACGCTGGCGCCTTTGATGAGCACGAGATTGGTTTTCGCCACGCCGATGCCGCCGGTGAAGCCGATCACCAACAGGCGGGCGCCCCAATTAATGCAGCGCAGGCTCTGCTCGAAGATGTCGCCGCCAACCGGATCGAACACGACATCGGCGCCCTTGCCATCCGTGAGACGTTTGATGGCGTCCTTGAATGGTTCGGCGCCATACAGCACGCCGTGATCCGCACCACGTGCTTTGGCGACTGCAAGCTTCTCCTCCGATGATGCAGCCGCGATTACCGTGGCGCCCAGCAGCTTCCCGATCTCCACCGCTGCCAACCCCACGCCGCCGCCGGCGCCATGCACCAGCAGCACTTCGCCCGCCCCGATCTGACCGCGATCGACCAGCGCGTGATGCGCGGTGCCGTGGGCGGCGAGAAACGTCGCCCCCTCCGCGTAGTCGAATGTCGACGGCAGTGAAGTGAGTTGTGCCGGCGTCACCACAACTTCGTTCGCATAGCCGCCATGACGCAGCTTGACGATGACGCGATCCCCGACCGCGATGCCGGGCACATCGCCGGCGATTTCGCTGACGTCGCCCGCCGCTTCCATGCCCGGTGTGAACGGTAGTTCGGGCTTGAGCTGATATTCGCCGGCCGCCATCAGGATATCCGGAAAATTGATTCCAGCGGCGCGCACGGCAACGCGGACCTGCCCGGGTTTCAGCGGCACTGATGCAAATTGTTCGAGGCGCAGGCTTTCAGGTGACCCGAGCTCGCGGCAAACGATTGCTTTCGGCATCAGGCGGCGCTCGCCTTGCGGCGCTGCAGCGCCTCACGGATCAACGGCAGGCGGTCATTGCCGAAATACATGTCGGTCTTGTCGAGATAGATGGTCGGCGAGCCGAAGCCGCCCCGTGCGATCACTTCATCGGTATTGACCTTGAGCTGGTCCTTGATCGCCTGATCGCCGATGCCCGCGAAGAACTTGGCGGGATCGATGCCGGTGCGCGTGCAGATCTCGGTCAGGACGTCATCCCTGGAGATATCCTTGTCGTCGCCCCAATAGGCTTCGAACACCGCGCGCGCAAACGGCACCATCGCATCGTTTCCAAGCCAGATGCAGCCGCGCATCGCCTTGACGCTGTTCACCGGAAACACCGTCGGCGGCATCTTGATCGCCAGGCCCGCCGAGCGCGCCCAATCACCGAGATCCTTCTTCATGTAGCGCGCCTTCGTCGGCACCGGGGTTTCGCGCGAGGCATAGACGCTGGGGTTGATCGAATTAAAGATGCCGCCCACCAGAATGGGCCGCCACGAGATCTCTTCGCCAAACTCCTTCGCGAGCGGCTGGATGTTGTGGAAGGCGAGATAGGTCCAGGGGCTGGAACAGTCGAAGAAGAATTCGATCATGGGTGTTTCCTCGTTTTGTTATTATTTTCGTCGTCATGCGCGCGCCCCGGAATGACGAGCTCTATTGCTGCGCCTGCGCATGCGCCGGCGCATCGACACCGAACATGATCTTCCTCGCCTGCTCATCCATCGGCTTCTTCTCCTGCTTGCCGACGGCAAGCCCCGCCTGTACCTGCGGCCGCGCGCGGACCAGCGCAAACCAGCGCTTCACGTTCGGGAAATCATCCAGCGTCAGCCCCTGCGCCTTGTGGGTCATGATCCACGGAAAGCACGCCATATCGGCGATGGAGTAGTCGCCGGTGATGTAATCGCGACCTTCCCCGAGATGCGCATCGAGTACACCGTACAGCCGCCTGGCCTCGCGGGTGTAGCGATCCATGGCATAGGGAATCTTCTCGGGCGCATAGAGCAGGAAATGTCCGTTCTGGCCGAGCATAGGCCCGAGCCCACCCATCTGCCACATCAGCCACTGCATGACGTCGAAACGCTTGCGCATCTCGGTCGGCATGAACAGGCCGGATTTCTCGGCGAGATAGATCAGGATTGCGCCGCTTTCGAAGATAGAGACCGCTGCGCCGCCATCAGCGGGCGTATGATCGACAATGGCCGGCATGCGGCCGTTGGGGCTGAGCTTCAAGAACTCCGGAGTGTACTGGTCGCCGCGGCCAAGCTGCATCGGAACGACCGTGTAAGGCAGCCCGCATTCCTCCAGCATGATCGATATTTTCCAACCGTTCGGCGTCGGTGCGTAATGCAGGTCGATCATCGGGTTTCCTCAGCGTATTTTACCCGATCCTAGACCTCCCCCATGGGTGCGCCAATCCCATATACGCGGGGACAGGAACATGGCAGACAGGCCACCGCAAAACACAATTTCCGGGGAGCGAACAATGCTGTTTCCAACCACCATCGCCGGCTCGCTCCCGAAGCCCGAATGGCTCGCCGAGCCGAACAAGCTGTGGCCGACCTGGCGCTCCTCCGGCGACGAACTGGCGCGCGCCAAGCGCGACGCGACGCTGCTGGCAGTGAAGGTGCAGGAAGACGCCGGCGTTGACATCGTCACCGAAGGTGAACAGGCGCGGCAGCATTTCGTCCATGGTTTTCTGGAGAAGGTCGACGGCATCGACTTCGCCCACAAGGTCGAGATGGGCATCCGCAAGGATCGCTACAAAGCGATGGTCCCGCAGGTGATCGCGCCGCTGCAGCTGAAGGGCCGCGTCCACGCGTTCGAGGCGCGGGCTGCCCGTGCGCATACGACCAACAAATTCAAGTTCACGCTGCCCGGCCCGATGACCATCATCGACACGCTGTCGGACAGCTACTACGGCGACCGCGTGAAGATGGCTTTTGCATTTGCCGAACTGCTGAATCAGGAAGCGCTCGCACTGCAGGCCGACGGCGTCGACATGATCCAGTTCGACGAGCCGGCCTTCAACGTTTTCATGGACGAAGCCGCCGACTGGGGCGTCAAGGCGCTGGAGCGCGCCGCGCAGGGCCTCACTTGCGCGACAGCCGTTCATATCTGCTACGGCTACGGCATCAAGGCCAATACCGACTGGAAGGAAACCCTCGGCAGCGAGTGGCGACAGTATGAAGAGATCTTCCCGGCCATCGACGCCAGCCCGATCCAGCAGGTCGCCATCGAATGCCGCAATTCGCGCGTGCCGTTGGAATTGCTGGGACTGCTGAAGAACAAGATCGTGCAGGCCGGTGTGATCGATGTCGCGAGTGACACTGTCGAGACGCCGGAAGATGTGGTCGCCACCATCGAGGCCGTGATGAAGCACGTGCCGAAGGACAAGATCGTGCCGACGACCAATTGCGGCATGGCGCCGATGCAGCGGGATATCGCGGAAGCAAAGCTGCGCGCACTGGGGGCGGGTGCGAAGCTGGCACGGCAGAAGCTGGGGTAACCCCGGCTCTCTCGATGTCATGGCCGGGCTTGATCCGGCCATCCAACTTCCTCTTTCCGTTACGAGCAAGAAAGATGGATGCCCGGGTCAAGCCCGGGCATGACGGAGTGAGATCGTTAGTTCTGCGCACTTTCGTGCAGCACCGGGCGATAGCCGGCGCGAAAAGCATTCAGCGTCGATGGTGGCGTCAGCAGCTGCACGTCGATGAGTTCGACATCCACTACGCTATATCCCGCAGACGACCATCGCAGCGCGCCCCCCTGCGCGATCAGATAGCTTTCGTCACCCGCCTGCACCATCGCCCCATCCGGCAATGCCTCGATAGGCCCATCCACCGAATGCAATCGCTTCTTCCTGTTATCCAGCCGCTCACGATGCAGCACCGCATCGATCTCCGTCGCCCGCACACGCATGACGCCGTTGCCCTCCTCCCACGCCGCACGGAAGCGGTTCGCGTCATCACGGCGGCAATAGAAGCATGGGCGGTGACCGGCGGCGAAGGATGTGGCCTCGTCGAGGAAGAACAGCTCGGTCCAGCTGCGTGTCGCCATCACATCGCGGCGGCGGCCGCGAAATTCGCAGACGCAAGTGATCCAGGCTGGATTGGACCAGCGCCTGTTCAGGAGCGTTTTGGTCGAAGGATCATGGATGATACCACGATTGCCGGTGAACGTTCCGCGCTCGGGTGTCGCGACGATATCGCCTGCCGGCGTGACACGATTTTGCAGCGGCAATCGCGTCTCCTCGCAACGAGAGCCTAGCCTGCGCCTTCGCGCATCGGCGGCTGGAACGACAGGCCAAGATCCCACGGAAAAAAGATCCAGGTATCCTGCGAGACTTCGGTGATGTACGTATCCACCAGCGGCCGCCCCATCGGCTTGGCATAGACGGTCGCGAAGTGAGCTTTGGGCAGCATGTCCCGGACGATCCGCGCGGTCTTGCCGGTATCGACGAGGTCGTCGATGATCAGCAGACCCTTGCCGTCCCCGCCGCCGAGTTTCAACGCATCGGCCGAGAGCCCCTTCAGTACCTGCAACTCGCCGCGCTTGTTGTGCTCATAGCTCGCGATGCACACCGTATCGATGACGCGGACGCCAAGCTCACGCGCCACGATCGCTGCCGGCACGAGGCCGCCACGCGTGATGGCGATGATCGCGTGAAATGGACCGGCGCTGTTCAGCCGCCAGGTCAGCGCGCGGCAATCGCGATGGAATTGATCCCAGGACACCGGGAATGCCTTGCCGGCGCGCTCCTCAGCACTCAATTCCGGATGATCGGCCATGTTCGTCTCCTCACATCGGTCGCCCTCAGGCGGCCGGACTTATGTTGATCTACTCGTTTAATTTCACTTGGGCGCGTTGATTGTCGCCAACATCGCCTTGACGGCCTCCATTGCCGCATTGAGCTTATCCTGATCGCGCGAACGCACCACCAGATTGGTATTCGGCTTGCCCTGTTCGTCCATGAACGGATAGCTGCCGATGATCGTATCCGGATGCGCCTTCGCGATATCGCGCAGCGGACCACCGACGTCACCCTCCCGCGCGTTGGCCTTCACCGTATCGGATAGCATCCGCAAACCAGATTTCAGCTTCGGCGACACGATGTCCATCATCGCCTGCATGATAGACGGTACGCCAGCCATCACGATTACATTGTCGATCTTGAAGCCAGGCGCCAAAATCGTTGCGCTCTGGATCAGGTCGGCGCCGTCGGGAATGCGGGCCATCCGCAGCCGCGCCTCATTCAGATCGTCACCGAAGCGCTCCTGGAAGCGCGCGACCACTTCAGGGTGATGGTCGATCTTGACGCCGAATGCCTTGGCCACTGCATCTGCGGTGATGTCGTCATGGGTCGGCCCAATGCCGCCAGTGGTAAAAACGTAGGTGTAACGTTTGCGCAGCGCGTTGAGTGCCGCGACGATATCCGGCTCGTCATCGGACACGACGCGGACTTCCTTGAGGTCGATGCCGATATTGGTGAGGTACTCGGCGATGAAGCCGATGTTCTTGTCCTTGGTCCGGCCCGACAGAATCTCGTCGCCGATCACCAGGATGCCCGCGGTTACAATCTCGGTCATTTGTCGTTCCCTACCATTCCCGGGACCATGCGCAGGCAATGTCCTGATGTCACGGGGTTTTGCTGCCGAAACGTGCAGCGTCCAGCCGTTTTTTCAGGCAGCTTTACACGCATCCCCTACGAATTGCTCTTGTTGGATGCATATCGTGCTGGCCCGCCCCTTGCTACCATCCCTTTCAGTCGTGCAATCTCCGTACGGCCTCGAAACAACAGTCAGGGTACATGGCAGTCGCGTTCGACGAAATGAACGGGCCCCAAGGCGAACTCCGCCCGGCCTATGAAGAACTCTCCCGCTGGCTCAAGGAGACGCCTCCGGACGCTTTGGAACATCGCCGCCAGGAAGCGGAGCTGCTGTTCCGTAGGATCGGCATTACCTTCGCGGTTTACGGCGACTCCGAATCCACCGAACGGCTGATCCCCTTCGACGTCATTCCGCGGATCATTTCCGGCAAGGAATGGACCCTGCTGGAAAAGGGCCTGAAGCAGCGCACCCGCGCCATCAACATGTTCCTCAAGGATATCTATCACGGCCGCGAAATTCTCCGCGCCGGCCTGATCCCGGATGACCTCATCTTCCAGAACCCGGTGTTCCGTCCGGAAATGAACGGCCAGGACGTCCCGCACGACGTCTACGTGCACATCGCCGGGATCGACATCGTCCGCACCAATCCGGACGAATTCTTCGTTCTCGAAGACAATGCCCGCACGCCCTCAGGCGTCTCCTACATGCTGGAGAACCGCGAGATCATGATGCGGCTGTTCCCCGACCTGTTCGCGCGGCATCGCGTCGCGCCGGTCGAGAAATATCCAGACGAACTGCTGTCCTGCCTGCGCTCCGTCGCACCGCGCTCGGCCTCAACGGAACCGACCGTCGCGCTGATGACACCCGGCGTCTACAACTCGGCCTACTACGAACACTCGTTCCTGGCCGACAAGCTCGGCGTCGAACTGGTCGAGGGCCGCGACCTCGTCGTCAAGAACGATGAAGTCTTCATGCGCACCACCGAAGGCCTCAAACGCGTCGACGTGATCTATCGCCGCGTCGATGACGATTTCCTCGATCCCCTCACCTTCCGCCCGGATTCAGCGCTCGGCGTCCCCGGCCTGATGTCCGCCTATATGGCCGGCAACGTCACGCTGGCCAACGCAGTCGGCACCGGCATCGCCGACGACAAGGCGATCTACAGCTACATGCCGGAAGTGGTGAAGTTCTATCTCGGCGAAGAGCCGATCCTGAAGAATGTGCCGACCTGGCGCTGCCGCGAACCTGGCGATCTTGCTTATGTGCTCGATCACTTAAGCGAACTCGTCGTCAAGGAAGTCCACGGCTCCGGCGGTTACGGCATGCTGATCGGGCCTGCCGCCACCAAGGCCACCATCGAAGCGTTCCGCGACAAGCTGAAGCGCGAGCCGGAAGGCTTCATCGCCCAGCCGACGCTGGCTCTGTCGACCTGCCCGACCTGCACCGAGTCAGGCCTCGCGCCGCGTCACGTCGATCTTCGCCCCTTCGTGCTCACCGGCAGCAAGAACGTGTCCATCGTCGCAGGCGGTCTGACCCGCGTCGCGCTGAAGGAAGGCTCGCTGGTGGTGAATTCCAGCCAGGGCGGCGGCACCAAGGACACGTGGATACTGGACGAATAACTCTCGATATAGGCAACCGGACTTCGACCGACGACCCATTTTTCAAAGAGTAACATCCCCGCATGCTGTCGCGCACCGCCGAGAACCTTTACTGGCTAGCCCGCTATGTCGAACGCGCCGAATATCTCGCGCGCACGATCGAGGCGACACTGCGCGTCACCGCGCTGCCGAATACCTATATCGGCCAGACCAACGAATGGGATTCGGCGCTACTGACCGCAGGCGTCAGCGCGGCCTTTTACGAGATCTATGAGGAAGCCAACGAGACCAATGTCGTCGAATATCTCTCGTTCTCGACGGCCAATCCCTCCTCGATCCGCAACTGCATCGAAGCCGCACGCCTGAACTCGCGCTCTGTTCGCACCGCACTAACCGGCGAGATGTGGGACACGATCAACAGCGCTTGGCTGGAGCTGCAATCCGCCTGGAGCGGCGGCGCCAAGACACGCGAGCAGCTGGCGAATTTCTTGCGCTTCGTGCAGGAGACATCGCTGCGCTTCGACGGATCAGCCTACCGCACCATGCTGCGCAACGATGCTTACTGGTTCTCGCGGCTCGGCCTGCATCTGGAACGCGCCGACAATACCGCGCGTATTCTCGATGTGAAATATCATCTGCTGCTACCCGAAGACGAACATGTCGGCGGTCCGCTCGACTACTATCAATGGACCTCGATCCTGCGTTCAGTCTCCGCACTGACGGCCTATCACTGGGTCTATCGCGAGACGCTGAAGCCCTGGCTGATCGCCGACCTCCTGATCCTCAACGACACGCTGCCGCGCTCGCTGGCGAGTTGCTACGGCAATCTAGTCCGCAATCTCGACCAGATCGGCGTGTCCTATGGCCGTCAGGGCGCAGCGCAACGCCACGCCCGCGGCGTGCGAAACCGGCTCGAACACAGCAACATGCAGGATATTTTCCAGCATGGGTTGCATGAATTCATCCAGGAATTCATTGCAGATAACAGCCGTCTGGGCGACATCATTGCCAAACAATACCTGATTTGAGCTAGCGTCCCGGCTCATCTGCAGATTCGGACACGTTGCCATGCGCCTGCGTATTGCCCATTCGACCACCTATCGCTACGAACCGCCGGCTTCGGGCGTGATCCAGATTTTGCGGATGACGCCGGGCAGCCATGACGGCCAGTATGTCGCCGAGTGGCAGATAGACGTCTCCACGGATTCGCGCCTGGATTTGCACGAGGACGCATTCGGCAATGTCACCCATGTGCTGACCCATGGGCCGATCTCCGACCTGACCGTGACCGTCGAGGGTCTGATCGACACCCAGGACACTGGCGGCGTGCTGAAGGGCACCGATGAGCGCTTTCCGCCGAGCTTCTTCCTGCGCCAGACCGACCTGACCGACGCCAGCGCAGCGATGCAGACCTTTGCCAAGGATCTGTCACCAAGCGCGGAGACCGACGTCCTCGGCTTCCTGCACGCGTTGATGATGGCCATCAACGAGCACATGACCTTCGACGTAGATCCAACCAGCACCGGCACTTCGGCCAGCGAGGCCTTCATCGGCAAGCGTGGCGTCTGCCAGGATTACGCGCATATCTTCATCGCCTGTGCCCGCTCGGCCGGCGTCCCTGCCCGCTTCGTCTCCGGCCATTTCTGGCGTGCCGATGGCGAGACCAACCAGCAGGCCGGCCATGCCTGGGCCGAGGCCTATGTGCCGGATCTCGGCTGGGTCGGCTTCGACCCTGCCAATGCCATCTGCACCACCGACGCCCATGCCCGCGTCGCCATTGGTTTGGATTACCTTGGTGCAGCCCCCGTCCGCGGCACCCGCTACGGCGGCGGCACGGAAACCCTGACCGTCGCCGTCAAGGTCGATCAGGCCAATGGCCGCGGCCAGTCCCAATCGCAGAACCAGTCCTGAACAATCTCAAACTGGTTTTCCGAGGTTGCCCGGTCGATACCCACCGCGTAAGACGCTTCCCTGACCAAGGGACCGACGATGACCTATTGCTGCGGAATTCTCGTCAAGGACGGCCTGGTGATGATCGCGGACACGCGCACCAATGCCGGACTCGACAACATTTCGACTTTCCGTAAGCTGCACATCTTCAACCAGCCCGGCGACCGCATCATGGCGGTGGCCTCGGCCGGCAATCTCGCCATCAGCCAGTCTGTACTCTCCACGCTGAGCGAGGGCCTCGAAAACCCGACCACGGGCGAGCTGGAGACCCTGTTGAACGCGCCCACGATGTTTCAGGCCGCGCAGCGCATCGGCCGCGCCATCCGGCATGTCAACGCCTCCGAGGGCAAGGCGCTGGAGGCCGAGGATATCAATTTCGACGTCTCATTTCTGTTCGGCGGCCAGATCAAGGGCGCCAAGATGCGCCTGTTCATGATCTACCCGGCAGGCAACTTCATCGAATGCACGGTGGACACGCCCTATCTGCAGATCGGAGAGCATAAATACGGCAAGCCGGTGCTCGACCGCGCGATGCATTACGACGTCGAATTGTATGAGGCACTCAAGACCGGCCTGATCTCGATGGACTCGACCATGCGCTCCAATATCGGCGTCGGCCTGCCAATCGATGTGCTGGTGGTGCGCACCGACGTCTGCGACGCCGATCTCAATCACCGTATTGAAGCCGGCGAGCCCTATTTCCACGACCTGCGCTCGCGCTGGTCGGCAGCACTGCGCGCGGCACATCAAAATATTCCGCGCCCGCCCTACAAGAAAGACAATTGAGCGCGGCCGCGATGACCGCAGCCCCGATGAAATGGCGCATCATGACGGAGGCAGACCTGCCGTCCGTCCTCGCCATCGCCGATGCCGTTCATCCCGATTTTCCCGAAGATGAGGTCGTGTTCGCAAACCGCCTGGCGCTGAATCCAGGCGGTTGCGCCGTGCTCGAAGCCCAGGACGGGATCAAGGGTTATCTCATCAGCCATCCCTGGCAATTCAGGGAGCCGCCGTCACTGAACAGCCTGCTGACAATACCCGCCGCGCCGTCGACCTTCTACATTCACGATCTCGCATTGCTGCCCGAAACCCGCAGATCCGGCGCGGCGACCGTCGCCGTCGATATGGTGGCGGCACGCGCCAGGCTGATGCAACTGCCCAACATGACGCTTGTTGCCGTCAACAATTCAGTTCATTTTTGGCAGCGGCACGATTTCACCATCATGCGCGATTCCGAACTGGATCAGAAACTGCAAAGCTACGGCGACAACGCACGTTTCATGGTCCGGGACCTCACTCAAAAAGACCTCTCGTAAAAAGAAAACAGGGACGAAACAGATGACCAACAAAATCGCACTCGTGACCGGAGCTGGCACCGGCGTCGGCCGTGCCGCGTCGCTCGCGCTGATGAATGCCGGTTTCACCGTCGTGCTCGCCGGTCGCCGGCTCGAACTGCTGCAAGAGACCCAGAAGCTCGGCGCGGCCAATGGCGGCAAGAGCCTTCCGGTGTCTGCCGACATGGCCGACCCCGCCTCCATCGCAGCATTGTTCGCCAGGACCATGCAGGAGTTCGGCCGGCTCGACGTGCTGTTCAACAATGCCGGCATGGGCGCGCCCGCGATCCCGTTCGAAGACCTCGGTCTCGAACAGTGGCAGGCCGTGGTGAACACCAATCTCACCGCGCCGTTCCTGTGCACGCAGCACGCCTTCCGCATCATGAAGGATCAGACGCCCCGCGGCGGCCGCATCATCAATAACGGCTCGATCTCGGCGCATGCGCCGCGCCCGTTCTCCGCCGCCTATACCTCGACCAAACACGCCATCACCGGCTTGACCAAGGCCAGCAATCTCGACGGCCGCGCCTATGACATCGCCGTCGGCCAGGTCGATATCGGCAACGCCGCCACACCCATGACCGACCGCATGGTCAACGGCCCCGGCGTGCTGCAGCCCGACGGCACCTCGAAGCAGGAGCCACGCATGGACGCCAAGGCCGTCGGCGACGCCGTCGCCTATATGGCCGGCCTGCCGCTCGATGCCAATGTGCTGACCATGACGGTCATGGCGACGAAGATGCCGTTCGTCGGACGCGGCTAAAACGTAATCTGCCTCAGCGGCATTGCGATTGCATGACATGGGAAGCCGCGGCATCATCGCCGCGGTTTCGGGGGATTTATGCTTCAGCTACAATCGGCGTTCGGCGTCATCGCACTTTTGGGGATCGCCTGGGCACTCGGTGAAAACCGCAGCAAGGTGTCGCTGAGACAGGCCGCGATCGGTCTCGCATTGACGATCGTCGCTGCCGTGATCCTGCTGAAGCTTCCCGTCGTTACGCACGCCTTCAGCAGCATCAACGATGCTGTCAGCACCATCGCCGCAGCGTCGCGCGCCGGCACGTCCTTCGTGTTCGGTTATCTCGGCGGCGGCGCATTGCCGTTCGACCTCAAGAATCCCGGCGCGGATTTCGTGCTCGCGCTGCAGGCACTCCCCGTGGTGCTGGTCATCAGCGTACTGACCAGCCTGTTGTTCTACTGGCGTATCCTGCCGCCGATCGTGCGTGGCATGGCGTGGCTGCTCGAACGCACACTCGGCATCGGCGGCGCGGTCGGGCTGTCAACGGCCGCGAACATCTTTCTGGGCATGGTCGAGGCCCCGTTGTTTATTCGCCCTTACCTCGCGCAGCTCACGCGCAGCGAACTGTTTTTGGTGATGACGGGCGGCATGGCGGGGATCGCCGGTACAGTGCTGGTGCTCTACGCCACTTTCATGGCGCCACTGATCCCCGATGCGTCGGCGCATTTCGTGATTGCTTCCGTGCTCTCGGCGCCAGCTGCGATCCTTGTCAGCCTGATCATGGTGCCTGAGACGGAGGATCGTCGCACCGGTGGATTGCTCGCCAATCCGGACGCATCGGCCACGAGCACGATAGATGCGATCGTCAAGGGCACGAGTGCAGGCATCGAACTGCTCGTCAACATCATCGCCCTGCTGCTGGTCTTCGTGGCGCTGATGTATCTCATGAACGCGATCCTCATGATGATGCCGACCGTGGGAGGCAACACGCTGTCCGTGCAGCGCATGCTGGGTTACGTGATGGCACCGGTGTGCTGGCTGATGGGCCTGCCGTGGGACCAGGCGCTGACCGCGGGCTCGCTGATGGGCGTCAAGACGATCCTCAACGAGTTGATCGCCTATGTTCAATTGGCGAAGCTCGGTCCCGATGCGCTGGATGCACGCTCGCGCCTCATCATGCTTTATGCGCTGTGCGGATTTGCAAATTTTGCCAGCCTCGGAATTATGATCGGAGGCCTGGGCACCATGGCGCCGGAACGTCGCAACGAAATCAACGCGCTCGGTGTGAAGTCGATCGTCTCGGGGACGCTGACGACCTGCCTGATGGGCGCGATCGTGGGGATGCTCACCTGAGACACGCCGCCAGCGCCGGTCAGCCGATCGTCCGCTGCAGCAGATCGAGCCAGTTGCCCGCGCCGAGCTTGCCGAGCAGCGTCTCGGAATAGCCCTTGTCGCGCAAGGCCACGAACAGCGCCTGCAGGCCCGCGGCGGAGTCGATGGCCTCGGGCACCACCGCGCCGTCGAAATCCGATCCCAGCCCGACGTGATCCTCGCCCAGCTTCTCCAGCAGATAGTCGATCTGCTGCACCATCAGCTCGATGCCGGTGTCGGGCCGCATGCTGCCGTCGGGGCGCAGGAAGCAGGTCGCGAAATTCAGGCCGACCATGCCGCCGGTGTCGCGGATCGCGGCGAGCTGCTTATCGGTGAGATTGCGCGGCGACGGGCACAGCGCATGGGCATTGGAATGGGTCGCCACCAGCGGCGCCTTCGACAGCCGCGCCACATCCCAAAAACCCTTCTCGGTGATGTGCGACAGGTCGACCAGAATCTTCAGGTCATTGCAGGCGCCGATCAACCGCTCGCCGGCCGCGGTGAGACCGTCGCCGAGATCGGGCCCGGACGGGAAGTGAAACGGCACGCCATGGCCGAAGACGTTGGTCCGGCTCCACACCGGCCCGATCGACCGCAACCCCGCCGCATAGAGAACGTCGAGGAATCTGAGCTCGGCGTCGATGGCCTCCGCGCCTTCCAGATGGACCACCACGGCCAGCGCCTTGCGCTCAATGGCGGACCGGATTTCGGCGGTGGTGGTGCAGATCGCCACCGCGCCTGCGGAAGCGCGTTCGAGCTGCAGCAGGATGGCCAGTTCGGCGACGACGGAATTGCGCGCCTCGTCCATCGTCAGCGGCTCAGGAAGCGGTACGGCGTAGCGTCCGCCCGTCATCTGCGCCATGAAGCCCGATGACGCCTGAGCCGCCGGCGAATACAGCGCGAACAGCCCGCCGACGAACGCGCCGGCCTTCGCCTTCGGCAGGTCGATGTGACCGGCGGCTTCCCCGGTCAGGAAGTCGGATACCGGATCGTGCGATTGCGATTTGTACAGCCGCAGCAGCACATCGTTGTGACCGTCGAAAACCGGAACGGATGCAGTCATGAGATACTCGTTGAGGGCCAGGGCAGCGACGGGCTCAGCATAGCTGATTCAACACCACTGCGATGCGCGAACAAGGCACGCGTCGCATTTCCGCACGCGAACTACCGGACTTCCACCGTCTTGAATTCCGCCGGCAGGATCACTTCCAGTAGTTCGCAATTGTCGGAGTAATCGCGGATCAGATGCCTGATGCGCGGCGGCTGGGTCCAGCTCGAGCCCTGGCGCATCAATGTCTCGCCCTCGCCCTCCATGTAAGTCTTCACCCAGCCGTTCAGCACATAGACCAGCTGAAACTCGGCATCGTGATAGTGAAGCTTGGAGACCTCTTTCGGATCGCAAGGTCCGATCAGCCGGATGACATGCGCGTGCGCCAAACCGCCGGTCGCAGCGGCGACGCCGAGATCGCGATACTTTGCGTAGGCACGCAGACCATCGCCGAGAAACGCTTCTTCGCGATAATGACTGATCGCAACACGTTGCTTGCGGCGCATACCAGGTTTCGCCGCGGCTTTGGCGACAGCTGTTGTACTCGCCTTGGTCGGCTTGCCAACAGAGAGCTTCTTTGCTGCTTTCGCTACCGCCTGTGTCGCAGGCTTCTTCGTCGCAGCCGTTTTCGCCGCGCTCTTTGACGTTCGCTTCAGCTTCGCCATGTCGTGTTTCCCACCCGGCGCAATGCCAAACAAACGGCCAGCGCGTCTGGGAACCTAGCTGTAGTTCAGCACAGCGGCAATTCATCCGGCGCGTTGAGAGGCGCGGACTAGTGCAACCGGAAGACGCCATCCACGGCACGAAGCTCGGCCGGCTTGATCAGTTTCGAATGCGCGACGGTTACCGCGAAGAGCGGGCCATCGAGCTTCTCTTGCCAGAAATCCAGGAAGTCCTTCAGCGCTGGAAACTTCGGAAACAGATCGTAATTCTGCCAGACATAGGTCTGCAGCAGCGAGGGGTGGTCGGGCATGCGGTAGAGGATCTGCGCCGTCGTCAGTCCGTAGCCAAGCACCTGCTTTCTGAAATCGTCAGAAGCTGCATTTCTCGAGACCATGTTCAACCTCCATGGACAGAGCGCATTCGGCTAAGTGGATTCCGGTTTGACGTCGAACTTCGCTCTGCTCTCCTGTGACCGTGCTGACTGCAGCGAACCGGCTTCCACTTCGCCCATGACAACACGATACATGAAATGTGACGCAAGCAACGTCCTCATCACAAGCTTAAAAGTTTAATAATGTATTGAAAGCCGAGTGTTGGCAGCCACTTACCGCGATTGCTAACGCATTCGAAGACCGGTATCGGAGGGTCTTAACCAATTCTGGCACCCGTCATATTTGAGTGCCAAAATATTTGATACAGACCCTTGCCGGTGGGGAACGTTCGGCCTATGTCCGGACGAGCTGCGCTGGCACTTGTTGGCTCAGACTGCCAATTTAAATTTCTCAAGCATCTACAGAAACTTAGGAGGACTGCATGAAATTCCGTCCGCTTCACGATCGCGTTGTGGTCAAGCGTATCGACGCCGAAGAGAAGTCCGCTGGCGGCATCATCATTCCGGATAGCGCCAAAGAGAAGCCCTCCCAGGGCGAGATCGTCTCTGTCGGCGCAGGCGGCCGCGACGAAGCCGGCAAGCTGATCCCGATCGACCTGAAGGTCGGCGAGCGCGTGCTGTTCGGCAAGTGGTCGGGCACCGAGGTCAAGATCGATGGTCAGGACCTCCTGATCATGAAGGAAAGCGACATCATGGGCGTCCTCGAAGGCGCCGCTCCTGCCAAGAAGAAGGCCGCTTAAGCGCCTTTCTCCATCTCTCCTGATTTTCAAGGAAGCAAAATATGTCAGCCAAAGAAGTGAAATTCGGCGTTGATGCCCGCGACAAGATGCTGCGCGGCGTCGACATTCTCGCCAACGCGGTGAAGGTGACCCTCGGTCCGAAGGGCCGTAACGTCGTCATCGACAAATCGTTCGGCGCTCCCCGCATCACCAAGGACGGCGTCACCGTCGCCAAGGAAATCGAGCTCGAGGACAAGTTCGAGAACATGGGCGCCCAGATGGTGCGCGAAGTGGCCTCGAAGTCGGCCGACGCAGCCGGCGACGGCACCACCACCGCGACCGTTCTCGCCCAGGCGATCGTCCGTGAAGGCGCCAAGTCGGTTGCCGCCGGCATGAACCCGATGGATCTGAAGCGCGGCATCGACCTGGCTGTGGAAGCTGTGGTTGCTGACCTCGTCAAGAACTCCAAGAAGGTCACCTCGAACGACGAAATCGCCCAGGTCGGCACCATCTCGGCCAACGGCGACGCGGAAATCGGCAAGTTCCTCGCAGACGCGATGAAGAAGGTCGGCAACGAGGGCGTCATCACGGTCGAAGAAGCCAAGTCGCTCGAAACCGAACTCGACGTCGTCGAAGGCATGCAGTTCGATCGCGGCTACATCTCCCCCTACTTCGTCACCAACGCTGACAAGATGCGCGTTGAATTCGACGACGCCTACATCCTGATCAACGAGAAGAAGCTCTCCAACCTGAACGAAATGCTTCCGCTGCTGGAAGCCGTCGTGCAGACCGGCAAGCCGCTCGTCATCGTCGCGGAAGACGTCGAAGGCGAAGCTCTCGCCACTCTCGTCGTCAACCGTCTGCGTGGCGGCCTCAAGGTTGCCGCTGTGAAGGCTCCGGGCTTCGGCGATCGCCGCAAGGCCATGCTGCAGGACATCGCGATCCTGACCGGTGGCCAGGCGATCTCGGAAGATCTCGGCATCAAGCTCGAGAACGTCACGCTCGCCATGCTCGGTCGCGCCAAGAAGGTGATGATCGACAAGGAAAACACCACCATCGTCAACGGCTCCGGCAAGAAGGCGGACATCGAAGCCCGCGTGTCGCAGATCAAGGCGCAGATCGAAGAAACCACTTCGGACTACGACCGTGAGAAGCTGCAGGAGCGTCTTGCCAAGCTGGCTGGCGGCGTTGCCGTCATCCGCGTCGGCGGCGCGACCGAGATCGAAGTGAAGGAGCGCAAGGACCGCGTTGATGACGCGATGCATGCGACCCGCGCTGCGGTTGAAGAAGGCATCGTCCCCGGCGGCGGCGTCGCTCTGCTCCGCGCTTCGGAACAGCTGAAGAAGATCAAGACCGCGAACGACGACCAGAAGACCGGCGTCGAGATCGTCCGCAAGGCCCTGTCGGCTCCGGCTCGCCAGATCGCCATCAACGCAGGCGAAGACGGTTCGGTCATCGTCGGCAAGGTGCTCGAGACCGCGACCTACAGCTACGGCTTCGACTCGCAGACCGGCACCTACGGCGACATGCTCAAGAAGGGCATCATCGATCCGACCAAGGTTGTCCGTGCAGCGATCCAGAACGCAGCTTCGGTTGCCGGCCTCCTGATCACCACGGAAGCCATGGTTGCCGAACTGCCCAAGAAGGGCGGCGCCGGCGGCGGCATGCCTCCAGGCGGCGGCATGGGCGGCATGGACTTCTAAGTCCACGCTGTTCAAGCGAACTATCAAATGCAGAACCCCGGCAGCGATGCCGGGGTTTTTGTTTGAAAAGCTGAAATCGAAATTGATTGAGGCGTTTGTAATATTTCGATCTGAACGTGCTCGGGCTGCTGCTCGCCTCGCAGGAAGCGGCCAGACACTTCAACCCCGATGGCGGCAGCATCATCAACATCTCATCGGGCGTCTCGACGATCACCCCACCGGGCTCGGCGGTCTACACCGCGACCAAGGCCTCGGTCGATGCAATTACATCGGTACTGGCGAAGGAACTTGCGCCACGCAAGATCCGCGTCAACGCCGTCAATCCCGGCATGATCGCAACCGAGGGCGTGGTGTCAGCCGGATTCCATGAAGGCGACATGCGCAAGTGGATCGAATCCGCCACGCCGATGGGTCGCATCGGCAAGGTCGAGGAAATCGCTTCCGTCGTCGCATTCCTGGCTTCCGATGCTGCATCTTACGTGACGGGCGAAACGCTGCACGCCACCGGCGGCTTCAAGTAACCCATCTGCTCAACAGTCTATCCGACATAGGTCAAAGGCGGTGCAATCAGCACCGCCTTTGCTTGTTATCGCGAGACTAGATCTTGCCCTGCCTCAATCATCATCACCGCTGGCCGGCGGCATCTGCGGCATCGACGACGGTGTCTGCATGCGATCCGGGGCCGAAGGCTGTGCTCGCTCGCGCACTGGCATCTGCCCACGCGTCATCTGGGCTTGATTGTTGGCCGACTGCGGAAAGAACACATCGTAACAAGAGCGGCTCAAGCGCGGGCCAGCGTTGCGCAGGCAGTTTTCCACGCGCCCCTCATCCGGCATCGCGGATGTACAGAGGCGAAACGCATCGGGCGTGCAGGCTTCGCGCTGTGCGTCCGTGCCGCTGCCCAAAGCCGCGGCGCTGGAACCCGCGATCAACGCCACGGCGGTCGTCAGGCTTGTCAGAGTGTTTGCCATCAGTCCTGTCCTTACGAAGTTACGACAGGTGAAATTCTCGTCTGAGCACTCGGTTCCTTGCCGGCTGCTCACATGCTGCTGAAAATGCAGGCTTACGCGAAGGTAAGCGAGAGCCGACAAAGCAAATCAGTGCGCAGCCTCCGTGGTTTCATCAATCTCGTCCGTCCACACCTTGAAACTCACCAGCGTGTTCGGCCCGAAAGTCTGCGTGATCGGCACGTCGGCCGCATCGCGGCCCTGCGCAATCAACACGCGGCCGATGCGCGGGATGTTGTTGCGGGCATCAAACGTATACCAGCGACCGCCGATATAGGCTTCGAACCAGCCGGCGAAATCGCCGTCGGCCCATGGCTTCGGCATACCGATGTCACCGAGATAGCCGGTGCAGTAGCGCGCGGGGATGTTCATGCAGCGACAGAAGGTGATGGCCAGATGCGCATAGTCGCGGCAGACGCCCTTCCCCTCGTTGTAAGCGTCCCAGGCGGTCTTGGTCGCGCGTGCGTGCTCGTAACCGAACTGGATATGGTTATGCACGAAATCGCAGATTGCCTGCACGCGCGCCCAGCCAGGCACAGTCTTCTCGAACAACTGCCAGGCGACGTCCGACAGCCGATCCGTCTCGCAGTAACGGCTGCCGAGCAGATAGACGATCGTCTCGGCCGGCAGGTCCTCCACTGCATGCTGCATGGCAGACGGCACGATGATATCCGGCTTGCCGCTATCGTTGACGATACCGTCGGCTTTGAACATGATGCGGCCCGCCGGCGCAACAATGCGGCTGCACCAGTTGCCAAAGCCATCGCGATACGGCGTGATCGGAATTGAGGGATTTATTGTGAGATAGTCCGGCACCACCACGTCGGAGGCACGCGTGAAGTGCATGCCCATCACGATCATGACAGGCGTCGGCTGCGGGAAATCATAGATCATCTCGTAGCCAACACGGATCTTCATGCAAAACACCTCATCCCGGCAAATCGTTGATTTCAAAAGCGAGACATCGCAAGCGTTGCACATTGCGCGACGATCTTGCGAGAAAAACCCAGCGCAAGCGTCGGCCAGAATGTCATCGATGTCAGATACATCCTCGAAATGGCGACAAAACGTCCAATAACAAGACAATCATAGCGAAATTCGACGAAACACCGGATCGCTCAAAGAAATCGGTGGCTAATGTCTGTGAATAGGCGCACGCTGAACGGATGCCGGATCTCAGCAGCGACATGCGCGCGTGACCACGAGATCGCGCCGTGAGACCGTTACTTTCAAGCATCCTTTCCAGTTGAAGGGCCTTGGTCGTTTGATCCCGGCAGGGTCGTATGACGTCATCACCGATGAGGAGATGATCGAGGGACTGTCCTTCGCCAGCTATCGGCGCACCGCGACCATGATGATCGTGCCCGGTGCACCACCCCATACAAGTTCCATGGAGATGATCTCCATTGGGTCGCTTGAGCTGGCAGATGTGCAGCGCATCGATGCGAGCGCACCATGACCGACACTCCCGTCGAGCTGGATAGCCGCCGCGGCATGGCGGCACAGAAAGCCACCGATATCCGGCGCAGTCTCGCCGAAGTCGAATCCAATGCCGCAGCACTGCGTGAGCGGCAGCTGGCACTCGAAGAGCAGTTACTGACCACGCCGGCCACCACATGGCCCGAGGCTGCAGCAAAGGCGCGCTACGTCCTCAATCTCTACGGCGCATCGCTCAGCGCACAGGATACCCAGCACCGCGATCTGATCGCGATCGTGCTGGACGACTTCACGCGGCTTGCCGCCAACGACTGATCCCATCATTACGCAGGTCGCAGCGATCCCGCAGCAGCCAGCGCTCAACCGAAAGCATCCTCATGCAGAACCTCTTGCACCGTCACGTTCAAGTCGCAGAATCTCTCCGCCTCGGCGTCGAGTCCGGCTGGTACAGCACCAAGATCAGCGGAACCTTTGTTACGGGCCCACATCCCACCGAGGCCGAATGCTTGCGCAAGATCGCTGAACTCAACCCTGTCGTGCCGAAGCGCAAGGCCTGAAGCGGGAAGACGACGATGGCGCTTACACACGGTGTTTTCCAAAGCTTCGAATATAATCGCATGGTCGTCCTGTTCTCGATGATGAATGACGCGACAGAAGTTACATGCGCGATCAGCACCAGCGCGATGGACGAGCTTGAAAAGGCGACCCGCACCAAGCCCGAGCAGCGTGAGGAGCAATTCATCCGGTTGCGCGATCGCATCGAGGCCTGCGCAGCACGCAAATTCGCGAATTCCGAATTTGAGGGAAGACCACCGGGCATCGTGCTCCGCAGCATCGATTTCCGATAGCCTCTCCCACCATTGAACCCTTCCTCTTCGCGGTGTGACCAACGCCTGTCACACGCGAGAGGTCGAGCCATGCGCCACTTTCCAAGCCTGAACCGTTGCGCCATCCGCGTCCTGTTCGCTGCCCTGCTGGCGAGCGCAGCAATGCCGATCGCGCAAGCTGCCGCCGACGATGCACAGCAATGTACCGATGCCTCCGGCGTCCTGGCGATCGCGGCCTGCGACCGCGCCATCGCGTCAGGCAATTACCGCGGCCGCCAGCTTGCTGAGCTGCATTTCAACCGTGCCTTCGAGTATAATGAACGGCACGAGAGCGGCCCTGCCATGGCCGCTTTCGATGAAGCCATTCGCCTGAACCCGGATTATGCCCGCGCCTATTTCATGCGCGGCAATCTCTGGCTCGCCCGCGGCGACAACGACCGCGCCATCCGCGACTTTAACGTCGCGCTGGATCTCGATCCCAACAATACCGACGCCTATGTCAATCGCGGTGTCGCCTGGTACGCCAAGGACGATAACGACCGCGCTATTGCCGACTACGACATGGCGATCCGTCTCAACCCGCAGGAAGGCGGCGCCTACAGCAATCGCGGCGGCGCCTGGCTGGTGAAGGGCGATCATGCACGCGCAATCGCCGATTTCGGCGAAGCGATCCGGATCAATCCGAACGACCCCTGCCCGGTGTTCAACCGCGGCTTCGCCTTCAGCCTGAAGGGGGACAACGATCGTGCCATCGCCGACTACAACGAGGCGATCCGCATCGCACCGACCTATGTGGCGGCGCTGACCAATCGTGGCAATGTATGGTCCGACAAGGGTGACAACGACCGCGCGATGGCCGATTTCAATGCGGCGCTGCGCATCAATCCGAAATACGCCAAGGCACTCTATCTGCGCGGCATGACACGGCTTGAAATGGGCGACAACGCGGGCGGCGCGGCAGATGTCGCGAGTGCACGGAAGATCGATCCGAAGGTCGGCTCATAATGACTGAACATGCCTCGCCTTCATGGGCGGCACGTCACCGTATCGATCAGTCGAGTTTGGCAACCACGATGAGGCGCTTCACTTCACCATTGCGATAGGCCTGCAGGAACTTGTTGTAGTCCCGGAACGAGACGCAGCCGTTGGAATCGCCATTGGGGCCGAGCATGTAGGTATGCGCGAGCAGACCCGTGCGGCCATGGATCGCGCCCTCGCCGCCCACCGGCGTCAGGCGCAGCGCGGCCACGCCATGGAACAGAGCCTCGCGCGGCTTCAGATCATAGATGTGCGGCGGCGTCACGCCGCGCATCCGCTCATGGGCGTAAGCGGGATTGTCGAGACGGCTGCCGAGGCCGGAATGCGCTTCCAGCTTGGTGCCGTCGGGCATGTAAACTTTACGCGCGGAGATGTCGTAGACTGCGGTGGTGCGATCGCTCAGGGTGGGCTCGTTGCTGGCCGCCGCATCGGTACCGTTGCTCAGCACGCCGCCGTCGGAGCCCGCATAAGCGAGCACGGGGCCCGACTGCGGAGCGTTGCCGCCAAACAGTTTCTCGAAGACGTTGAAATTGCCGGACTTGGGCTGTGCGGCCAGCGCCAGTCGCGCCTTCTGAACCAGCGAGTCGTGGCCGTAGGCGCCGCCCCTGGCGGCGCTGGCCTGTGCGACCGGCTGCGACGGCGCTTGTGTCGCCTGCTGCGGCGCGGACGCCGTACGGGTATCGGAAGGCCGTGCGGCCGGCATCGGAATGCTGTCGACGAGCTGGCGCACCGTCGGCGCCGGCTGCATCAGCGCGACTTCCTGCGGCTTCGCAGCCGGTGCAGGGATCACAGCTTCAGAAGCCGGGGTGCGCTTGACGAAGCGCTCGGGCGCGGCGCCCATCGAATAGGTCGGGTCGAACCAGGCGACCTGACGCTTGGGCTCGGGCTGCGCGGCTGCGAGCGGCGCATTAACGGCCGGCTCGAAACGCTCGGTAAAGGACGTACGGTGTTCAGTGCGTGAGAAGCGGCTGTCGAAGCGCTCGGCGAAGGATGACTGGCCGACGCCTGCATCACCGCCGAGATTGGCGGAGACCATCGCAGGCTGCACGCCGTTCTGGAAAAGCTTGCCGGCGAGCGTCCATCCACCGGTCAATGCGACGGCAGCCAGTGCAGCGCCGGTCACGAACATACGTGAACTGGATTTCGACACCTGATGCTGGCCTCGGCGTGAGGGTGCAGAATGGTTCAACGCACGTTTACTGCTACTCATACGCCTGACGTCCAACACACGTTTACTAAGCTCTCTGCCCGTTGTGCCTGACGAGACACACAGGTCTCGAAATGCACCGCGCAGGGATGCGAAACGCCATTAAGGCGAGTTTTAGTTAAATGCGAATTAATTGGAGGTCCCCCACCGATTGCCTACCTAAAGGCCTGCCAATCATGGCCTTTTTGAGTAACCGACAGGACGAATTCGGGGAACCTGCGAGAGCTTTCGGGGCTCTCGCAGGCCGGTCTCAGGCGCGCTGGGGTTTTGGGTCACGCCCGGCCCGAACTATTGGCACGCTGCTATTAGGCCATTGGCCTAGTGTGAGGCTGGTGCGCGTGGAACCACATTTCCCTTTGCGGTATTTAGGTAATCACAACGATCAATTTGTGCCGGCTAAGCCGCCAAATGATCACGACCTCAGTAGTTCAGCTTCGGATACCAGTCGGTGCCCCGCCCCTCCGGCGTGACGTCCAGAACCGTCCAGAGCGGCATCAGGTCCGGTGCGCCGCGCGGGTCCTGGCCGGGATCGGCCGTGGATCCATCCATCTCGCCACTCCAGAAATGGCGAATCTTGCCGCTGCGGCGGGTGAAGACGTTGAAGGCAGCATCGTCACCGCCGTCCTTCGTCAGCCCGTGATAGTCACGGCTGAACGCGCCGGAGGTGTCCGAGAACAGCGGCAGGTAATGCCAGCCACGCTGCTTCTTGAAGGCGACCAGCCGCTCAATCGGCGAGCGCGCCACAACGGCCAGCGCCACGCGCTGAGTAATGTCAGGCACCTCGCCGTCCCAGGCCGACAGCAGCGATGTGCACATCGGGCAAGGTTTCTCGCGCTGCGGCCCATACATGTAGGAGTAAACGACGAGCGTCTGTTTGTCGCCGAACAGGCCCGCGAAATTCACGAGGCCCTTCTCGCCGATGAAGTCATAGTCCTTGGTCACCTCGCCGCCATCTGGCAGCGCACGACGCAGCTCCGCGACGCGTTCGATCTGGCGCCGCAGTTCGATCTCCTCGACAAGCAGCGCATTGCGCGCCTGACGGTATTCACTGCTTTCATTGGGATAGCGAAAGCCGGCTTTCTTCACGAGTTCGACCGCAGGTATCAGGCTGGAACCGGTCATGACATGATCCTCCCTTGGGGCGTTTCAACGTGGTTCATCTGGAGGACGTTCCGGAACCGGCCAATCCGACATGACAAAGCAACAAGTTCATTGTGCGCGGTTCAAGAGTCCGCGTCGCAGTTGACGCCCTGCACGCCGACGCCCATGAGTGCGCCATGCGCCTGTTTCATTTCAGCGACGAGAACAACATTGAAGTCTTCATGCCACGGCCGGTGAAGGTGGCAACGCCTCGCGCCCAGGAACAGGAGTGGCTCAACGGCCCCTTGGTCTGGGCGATCGATGACTGGCATGCGCCGATGTATCTGTTCCCGCGCGACTGCCCGCGCATTTTTGTCTGGCCGACAGCGACGACAACGCCGGAATACCTCACCGCCTACAAGAACATGACCACCTGCCGCATGGTTGCGCATATCGAACTCGGCTGGCTGGACAGACTCTCCCACACCACAATCTATCGCTACGAGCTTTCGCCGGACGGGTTTGAATCGCTGGACGACGCGGGCATCTGGATATCGCGCGCGCCATCCATGCCGCTGAACGTTGAGCGGATCGACAACATCGAAAAAGCACTGGAAGCCGCTGGCGTCGAATTGCGCGTCCTGCCGTCCCTGAAGACGCTGGCGCCCTTGTGGGAGACATCGCTGCATGTCAGCGGCATTCGCCTCCGCAATGCTCTGGATTGACCGACTGAGATTTCAACGCAGCCGTAGGGCGGTTAGCGCAGCGTAACCCGCCGATCCTCCTCCCGTGATTGCGGCGAATACGCTGCGCTATTCCCGCCCACACGTCCCCAAAGAACCCAATTGACACGCGAGCCAATCACGGATAAATATTATCCACGATAGAGATTGAGGACGAAGCCATGAAGATGAGCGATGGCGTTGAGCAGGCGATCCACAGCGTGGCCATGATGGCCGGCCTGCAGCCCGACGGCGTGCTCTCGGCAAGCGCCCTGGCAGAATTCCACGGGGTCTCGACCAGCTATTTGCTTAAGCATCTGCAGGCTTTGTCCGGCGCGGGACTGCTGACGACCAAGCCCGGCCCGACCGGTGGCTATCGCCTCGCGCACAGCCCCAACGACATCACCCTTCTCGACATCGTGCTCGCCGTCGAAGGCACCGCTCCCGCCTTCCGCTGCAGTGAAATCCGCCAGCGCGGCCCCAGTCCCCTGCCCGGCAAACCGACGGCGCCCTGCGGCATCAATGCCGCGATGTTGCGTGCCGAGCGCGTCTATCGCGATGAGCTGGCCAAGGTGAGCATCGCCGATGTGCTCGGCGATCTCCGCGCCAAGGACACCGACGGCGCCATCGCCGCCCGCGGCTGCGCCTTTCTGGAACTCAACGAACGACGCCGCAATGCCAACTGAAACCTGAAACCGCACACCGAGGAGAAAGACCATGCAAGCCCGTCTCAACATCGCCAAGGCCGCCCCCGACGCTTACAAAGCCGTCGCTGCGCTCGATCAATATGTTGTCAAGGAGAGCGGCCTCGAGCCTGCGATCGTCCACCTCATCAAGCTCCGCTCGTCGATCATCAATGGCTGCGCCTTCTGCGTCGACATGCATGTGAAGGAATCCCGTCACGACGGTCTCAGCGAGCAGTGGATCAACATGATGTCGGTCTGGCACGAATCGACGGTCTATACGCCGAGCGAGCGCGCGCTCCTCGGCTGGGTCGATGCTGTCACACTGATCGCGCAGACTCGCGCACCCGATTCCGATTATGAAGCGCTGCGCGCGCATTTCTCGGAAGAGGAATGCCTCAAGATCACCGTGGCGATCGGCGCCATCAATGTCTGGAACCGTCTCGCCGTCGGCTTCCGCGTTCCGCACCCGATCGAGAAGTCGAAGGTTGCCGCCTGAGCGCACGCTTCGGCAGGGATCGATAAGCGAAAGGCCGGGTTGAAACTTCAACCCGGCCTTTCTTGGTTTCCGCTCTCCCCAACCGATGTGTCAGGCAATATGACTAGTGGTCAGAAAAGCTTCGCGCCAGACGCATCCACGACCTTGCCCCAGCGGGCGTAATCGTCCTTGATCGTCTTGGCGAAAGCCTGAGGCGTCGAGGTCGTGATGCTGAGGCCCTGCTTTTCAAGACGCTCGCGAACATCCGGCAGCGCGCCGATGCGCACCACTTCGGCGTTCAGGCGATCAATGATGGCATCGGGCGTCCCTGCAGGCACGACGAGGCCAAACCAGGAGTCGACGACGAAATCAGACACGCCTGCTTCCGCCGGCGTCGGCACATCGGGAAGCTGCGACGAGCGCTCGCGGCTGGTGATAACGAGACCCTTGACCTTGCCGTCGCGGATCTGCGGCGCCAGCACCGTCAGCGTGTCGAAAGACAGGTTCACCTGGTTTCCGAGCAGTGCATTGACCGCCGGCGCGCTGCCCTTGAACGGCACATGCAGCAGATCCGTCTCGGTCAGGCTCTTGAACAGCTCGCCGCTCAGATGGCAGAGCGTGCCGGGTCCGCACGACGAGTAGGTGAATTTGCCCGGCTCGCGCTTCGCAGCAGCAACCAGCTCCTTGACGCTGGAGACCGGCGTATCCGGGCTGGCCGCGAGCACGTAAGGCACCGACGCGAGCATCGCCACCGGCGTGAAGCTCTTGAAGGGGTCGTAAGAGATGGTCTTGTTAATATGCGGCAGGATCGTGAGCTGCCCCGCCGGCGCCAGCGACAGCGTGTAGCCATCCGGATCGGCCTTGGCGACAGCGTCGGCAGCAATAGCCGTACCGGCACCAGCCTTGTTCTCGACCACAATAGTCTGCTTCAGCGCCTCGCCGAGCTTGTCGGCATAGACCCGCGCCGTGATGTCCGCAGCACCGCCCGGCGGGAACGGAACGATCAGCTTGATCGTCCGGCTCGGCCAGTTGTCAGCGAACGCCCCCGTTGCGCCGGAAACCAGCAGTACTGCCGCGAAAGCACCTGAGACGAGTCGAGAAGACATGACGGACCGCACGGTCGTATTCCTTATGATCGATGATGAGAGTGTTTTGCCCGTGGCTCCCGCGACGTTTCGCCGAGATTTCGCAATCATTTCAGCGATATGAGACCACGTTTCTTGTCATTGAAAATGTCATCGAGACGGGTTTCCGACAAGGAAACGCCTTTGCAAATAAGATCTGGACGATGGTGGATTGCTATCGTCGAACGGGCGGATGCGAGAAGTTGCTTCTTTTGACGGAACTATTCGGCAGCGGAACCTTATGTTCTGATCGGACCGTCGGAGTCGGAGAGCATCATGACCGAGCTGAACCAGTCGACCGAGAAGAGCCGCTACCTCAGCGCCCCGAAACGCCCTGACTTCACGCTGGACCAGGACTGGGGCTCCTACTCCGCCGCCGAGCACGATCGCTGGGACCGTCTGTTCGCCCGCGCGCAGACCGTCCTGAAAGGCCGCGCCTGCGATGAATTCCTCGCCGCACTGAAAACGCTACAGCTGTCCGAATCCGGCATTCCCGATCTGGAGAAACTGAGTGCCCGTCTGACGCCGCTGACCGGTTGGCAGGTCGTGCCGGTCGCCGAACTGGTGCCCGACGAGATCTTCTTCGATCATCTTGCCAATCGCCGCTTCCCGGCCGGCGCCTTCATCCGCCCCGAACACGAAATGGACTACCTGCAGGAGCCCGACATCTTCCACGACGTCTTCGGGCACGTTCCGCTATTGGCGAACCCGGTCTATGCCGACTTCATGGAGGCCTATGGAAAAGGCGGCCAGCGCGCGATGGCGCTCGGCCAGTTGAAAAACCTGGCACGATTATACTGGTACACGGTGGAGTTCGGGCTGATGAAGAGCGCGGACGGGTTGCGCATCTTCGGCGCCGGCATCCTATCGTCAGCAACAGAGTCGGTCTTCGCGCTGGAAGACGCCTCGCCGAACCGGATCACGTTCGACCTCGAACGCGTGATGCGGACGAACTACATCATCGACGATTTCCAGCAGAGCTATTTCGTCATTGAGAGTTTCGAGAAGCTGCTGCAGGACAGCTATCAGGATTTCGGCGCACTCTATACCCGGCTGGCCAAAGCAGACGACATCGCGGCCGACGAGGTGACCCCTGAGGATCACGTCATCAGCCGCGGGACGCTAGACTATTTCAAGCGCAAGCGCGCGTCAGCCATTCATTGACTGGATGCGGAATTTAGCCGGCGACGCGCCGAAGCGACGGCGGAAGCTGCGGTGGAAATAGGATAGTTCGTTGAAGCCGCAGGCGGCCGCGACTTCGCTGATCTTCAGGCTGCACTGCCGATCGCCGGTCAGCATGCTGCGGGCCTTTTCAAGCCTCAGCTCCATGATGCGATCGGTGATGCTGAGGCCGGAGCCCTGCAGCAAATCCTGAACGTAGCGGACGGACAGGCCGAGCTTCTCGGCGACCACCCGGGTCGAGAACTGCTGGTCAGCAAAGCTCTCATTGATCTGGTTGATCACGCTGGCGATCCGCGCTCCGCGCAGGCCGCCGACCTCGGTGAGGTTCACGGGGTCCGGCTTTTCGATGCTGTGCACCTTGGCACGGTCGGATCCAAAGTCGGAGTGGCTGCTGAATGCGAGATTTGTGTTTTCCATGTTCCCAATCACCGCCCATTGCAATGTGTGCGGTGATAGGTCGTTGGGACCCCGGCAAAAGGTTCAACGCATCGTATAAATTTATACGGTGGGCTTAACGCCCCTCCAGCTCCGGTGGCGGCGACCGATCCAGAACGTCACCTTTGGCGCCTTCCAGCAGGTTCAGCTCCACATTCTCCACGACCAGCGGGCCGCGTTTGCGCTTGAGGTCGGCCACTTTCTCGATCCTGGCAAAGGCCGCCCGCCATTCCGGATTGGCTGCGGCATTTTGTTCCCCCACCAGCAGAAGCTTACCGGACAGCTGCTCTGCACTCGGCTCCGGCATGTTCACCCAGCGAATGCGCTGGGTGCGCTGGAAGACACAGGTCCCCTTAGGCAGATAGAAAGTGAGCCAGCCTGTGGTGCCGTAATCGGGCGCCACCACGCACGTGGCCCCGACACGGGCGCGAACCGCCTCGACGTCGGCCGCCAGTTCGACGAAACCCACGCCGATGCTGCGTACTGTCGCGTCACGCTTGTAGCCGGACAGCAGACCCGTATTGGCCTGCATCACCAGTGCTGTGAACATGACGACGCCGGTCGGCCCCGCCCAGCGCAGGCAGAAATCAACCGTGCGCTGCTCGCGCGGCTTCCATTGCACGATGGTTGCCGCGACGGCAGCAATGATGGCCAGTGTCGGATAGACCGGCGCGAACCAGTTGGCCTCGACGCGGCTGTGCAGCGCATGCCAGCCGAAATACAGCACGATGACCCAAAACATTGCATTCAGCAGCACCCGCGCCGGCCACGCTCCGGGCTTGCGGACGGCCAGGGCGTAGAGACCCATCACGCCGAGAATGAACACCAGCGGTGTCGCGAAGGCGAATTGGGTCGGAATCAGTTCAGCGATGAAGGCCGGATTGAAGTGATCGATCCGGGCGCGTCCGAGTTGCTTGATGAAGGACACCCAGCCATGTTCGGCATTCCAGAACAGCACCGGCGAGAACACCGCGAGCGCTACGAGGCCGCCGAGATAGGGCCATGGCGAGATGAGCCAGCGCCGCATCTTTGGCACCGCAATCAGCCAGATCAGGATCGCCGGCCCGAAGAACAGTGCAGTGTATTTCGACAGCAGCGCTACGCCGATGGCCACGCCCACCGCGAGCCACCACGCGCCCTGCCCGGTGGCCAGCACCTGGGCCAGGGTCAGCAACACGAAGCTCGAGGCGACCAGCACGGGCGCATCCGGCGTGACGATCATCAGCCCGACCGACGTGATCATGGTGGCATTGAGCAGGATCACAGCCGTTGTCGCGATCCGCTGGCCGCCGAACAGCAGCTCCGCCGTACGATACACCGCCCAGCTCATCGGCAACGCCAGCATGACCGAAACGACGCGTACACCGAATTCGGTATCGCCCGCGATCATGGTGCCGAGCCGGATCACCACCGCGACCATCGGCGGGTGGTCATAGTAACCGCCGGCCAGATGTTTCGACCACATCCAGTAATAGGCTTCATCGAAGGTCAACGGCGTCCAGGCAGCCGCCGCGAGCCGCAGCAGCACCAGACCGACGACCACGGCCGCAGTGCCGCGAACCAGCCGCAGTTCCTGCGCGGTCATCCAGCGGTCACCGTTTCCGCCACACGAAGAGGCCCGACATCGCGTAGTTCCAGACCACGCCCATCAGCGCGCCGGAAGCGCCCGCCAACCACCAGATCGGCTCCTGGTCGAAGACCGACCAGGCCACGCCGACATTGGCGAGCAGACCCACGCTGCAGACCACGTAGAAGATCGCCAGACCGCGCAGGATGCCGAAACCTTTCAAACGCTGGTCGCGATAGGTCAGGAAATTGTTGAGCAGGAAGTTGCCGGTCATCGCGCAAAACGCCGCAATGGCCTGCGCCTCCGCGAATGGCGGATCGAACACTTCCAGCGTAACAAACAGCACGGCGAAATGCACGAACAGGCCGATCGAGCCGACCATAGCGAACAGCAGGAAACGCAGCGATACGGTATCGTTGGTCAGCTTCGCCAGCACCAGGCCCAGGAAATCGAGCGCCACCATGGAATCGAGCTTGCTCTCGCCATGCAGCCGCGAACCGAAGGTGTAAGGCACTTCGACAACGCGCAGATCGCCCTCGGCGGTCGCGACGACATCGAGCAAAATTTTGAAGCCTTGCGTTGAGAGCTTCGGCGCCAGTTGCTCGAAGCGATCGCGGCGGATCATGAAGAAGCCACTCATCGGATCGGCGATCTTCACGCGCAGCACGCGCTGCGCCACAGCAGTCGCGAATTTGCTGGCGCCGAGGCGCTGCTGGTTGAAACTGTCCGCGCTGCCGCCCTCGATGTAGCGGCTGCCGATCACCAGTTCGGCAGCGCCGCTCTCGATCAGGCCGAGCATCTTGCCGAGTTGGGTCTCATCGTGCTGCAAGTCTCCGTCGATCACTGCCGCGCAGGGCGCGCTGGAGGCCAGCATGCCCTCGATACAGGCGCCGGACAGGCCGCGGCGCCCGATGCGGCGGATGCAGCGGATGCGCGAGTCACCCCGCGCCAGCTCACGTACCGCGTCGGCCGTGCCGTCCGGCGAATTGTCGTCGACGAAAATGACTTCCCAGGAAATGCCGACCAGCGCTGCGTCTAGCCGCTGCACCAGAGTGGCGACATTGCCGCGTTCGTTGAAAGTGGGGACGACGACGGACAGCTGCAGCGGAGCACCCGCCTGCAATATCTGTCCGGGCCCCGGTCTGATGGCTTCGTTCATGGCGCCAGCATATATCTGCCGCGCCGGACCATGCCAAGGCGGACAGGGAACGGCGAGGCCTTAACAGGTGCCGGAACAAGCCATCAGAGGGGGAATGGCCAGAAGTGGCCCAAAAATGCCAACGACCCCGAACAACAGGCGCACGTACATCCGGCGCACCAAGCTATTCAAGGTCGTTCCAGCGCCGGAGCTATTAAGCATCATCGTCGCCGTTAGAAACAAAATAGGGATGCTGGAGGCATTCCGCAAGGGGTGTCCGGGACTGCTTCCAACGCCGCATTCCGGCCATAAACACCGCACCCTGGCACGATTCTGTTGCTGGCGAGCTATAGCCAGTCTTGCAGGTGCCCGCTACCTTGCCCCGGTCAACAGCGGCGCGTTCGCGCGGTTTTCTGAGGCGGAAGCCCCGCCTGAACCGCGACCACAATCGTCTCCGCGCGTGATAATCGGAGATGCCATGCGACGCTCGCTCGGACCATGCCTATTCGCTGCATCGCTGACGCTGGCATCCTTCGGCACCAGCCATGTCACCGCGCAGACAATTGATACCGTCACGACGACGCTGCTGTCCGATTCGCGCGTCATGGCCGCGCTCGATGCCATCAAGGCCGACGATGCCCGCGCGCTGAAAGAGCAAATCCGGATCACCGAAATTCCCGCGCCTCCGTTCAAGGAGAACGTGCGCGGCAACTATATTCTGTCACGGTTTCAGGAACTGGGCTTCAAGGACGCCGTGATCGACGCCGAGGGCAATGTGATCGCCCGGCGCAAGGGCACCGCCGGAACGCCGAAGCTGGTCATCTCCGCGCATCAGGACACTGTCTTTCCCGAAGGGACTGACGTCACGGTGAAGGAAAAGGACGGCGTCTATCTGGCTCCGGGGATCGGTGATGATGCCCGTGGGCTCGCAGCATTATTGTCTTTGATGCAGACCCTCAACACGCAGCAGATCTCGACGGTCGGAGACATCATGTTCGTCGCCAGCGTCGGCGAAGAAGAGCTGGGCAATCTGCGCGGCGTCAAAGCCCTGTTTCGCGACAACAAGGACATCGACGGCTTCATCTCGATCGACGGACTCGGCGTCACGCGGATCGTCAACCAGGGAACGGGAAGTCACCGCTACGAGATGATTTTCAAGGGTCCGGGCGGTCACAGTTTCCAGGAGTTCGGCTTGCCAAGCGCGACCCACGCGCTGGGTCGCGCGATCGCGAAAATCTCGGAGCTGCAGACACCCGCGGAGCCGAAAACCACCTTCACGGTCGGAACGGTGAGTGGCGGCACATCCGTCAACGCCATCGCTGCCGAAGCACGCATGACGATCGACATGCGATCGAATTCGACCGAAGAACTGTTGAAACTTGAAGCGAGGCTTCTCGATCAGGCGAAGGACGCAGTTGGTGAAGAAAACAAACGCTGGGGATCGGACAAGATCACTGTCGAGATCAAACTGATTGGCGACCGTCCGGCCGGCGTTGTCGCAGAAGACTCTCCCCTTGTGCAGGCGACCGCGCGCGCCGTGACCGCTCTGACCCGGGCGCCCCATGTCACCTTCGCCGGCTCCAGCACAGACTCCAATCTCGCGATGTCACTCGGCATCCCTGCGGTGACCATCGGCGGCGGCGGCCAGGGCGGTAACTGGCATTCGCGCAATGAATGGTACAAGCCCGTCGACGCTTATATCGGGCCGCAAAATGCACTGCTGACGATGCTGGTGCTGACCGGCGTGGAGGGCGTAACCAAGCCGGTGCTGCCAGCGCGGCACTGAGTAACACGGCGAATACTGAAAGGATCGGCCTCACAATGGTTGCGAAATCCGGACAAATCCGTATCGGCATCGGCGGCTGGACTTTCGCGCCGTGGCGCGGGGTGTTTTATCCGGAAAAGCTCACGCAGGCGAAGGAGCTCAGTTACGCCGCATCCAAGCTGACCTCGATCGAGATCAACGGGACCTTCTACGGCTCGCAGAAGCCGGAGAGCTTTCGCAAATGGGCGGGCGAAGTACCCGAGGATTTCGTATTCTCGCTCAAGGGGCCCCGCTTCGCAACCAATCGCCGGGTGCTCGCCGAAGCCGGCGACAGCGTGAACCGGTTCTACGATTCCGGCGTGCTCGAACTCGGTGACAAGCTCGGACCCGTTCTGTGGCAATTCGCGCCGACCAAGAAATTCGACGAAGCCGATTTCGGGAAGTTTCTCGAATTGCTGCCGGCCGAGCTCGACGGCCGCAAGCTACGCCATGTGGTCGAGGTCCGTCACGACAGTTTCTGCGTGCCGGCTTTCATCGCACTGCTGCGTCAGTTCAAGACGCCCGTGGTGTTCTCCGAACACGCCACCTACCCGGCAATCGCCGACGTCACCGGCGACTTCGTCTATCTGCGTTTGCAGAAAGGTGAAGACAGCATCAAGACCGCCTACCCGCCGAAGGCGCTGGACGCCTGGGCCAAGCGCTTCCAGACTTGGGCCGACGGCGGCGAGCCGACCGACCTGCCCCGCGTCGATGATGCCAAGGTCAAGAAGCAGCCGCGCGACGTGTTTGCCTATGTGATCCACGAAGCGAAGGTACGCGCCCCACATGGCGCCATGGCGCTGATCGAACGGGTGACGTAGCGCCCACGCGCGTTGCTCAATCGAGCTTGATGCCGGCCTCACGGATCAGTTTTGTCCAGGTCGCATGTTCTGATGCGATGAAGCCATCGAGCTTGTCGTCCGGCATATCCCAGGGCTCGCCGCCGCTCTTCTCGAAGCGCTCCTTCAGATCGGGCAGCACGGCGCGAATATCCTGGCGCAATTTTACGATCACCGCCGGCGGTGTCTTCGCGGGCACGAAGATGCCGAGCCATGAATCCACATCGAGGCCGGGCACCCCCGCCTCCGCCATGGTCGGCACGTCCGGCGCCAGCGGGCTCCGCTTTGACGACAGCACCGCAATGCCCTTCACCTGCCCCGACTGCACATAAGGCAGTCCCGCGGCAATCGAGTCGAAGAACAGGTCGATGCGGCCCGCCAGCAGATCGGCAAAGGCGGCCGGCGATCCCCGGTACGGCACTTCCTGCAGTTTAACGCCGGCCGACTTCATGAAAGCCGCGGCCACCAATTGCTGGCCGGTGCCGACGCCGGCCGTCGCTACCGTGATCGAACCCGGCTTGGCTGTCGCCTCCGCAACGATCTCCTTCGGCGTCTGCTGCGGCAGATCCTTGCGGCCGACCATGACGTAGCCAAACTTGTAGACCAGCGCGACCGGGACGAAATCTTTCAACGGATCATAGGCAAGCTTGGCGTAAAGCGCGGAGTTGAACGCCATGTTGGAAAGGCCTCCGACCATCAGCGTATAGCCGTCGGCCTCGCTTTGGGCCGCAGCCTGTGTGCCGACGACAGTACCCGCGCCCGGCTTGTTCTCGACAAAGAACGCCTGCCCCGTTCGCTTCGCCAGCGCGTCGGCGAGATGCCGCCCGACCAGATCGTAGCTGCCGCCGGGCGCGATCGGCACGATAATTCTGACCGGACGATCCGGATATGCGCCTTGCGCGAAACCTGCTGAATGAAACGACACGAGCGCGAGCGCGGCCACGCTCAGAGCACCAACCATGCGAACCATCTATTCCCCCGGTGATATCAGCCATTGAATTGGCGGAGTTTGTTGAGTTCACTATGTGTCATGTTGCAGATGGGAGCAACGGCCTCACGGCCGGCCGCGACATTGTGCCAATCATTCGTCGATCACGGGGATGCTCACATGGCCCGCAAGACGCCTCGCCTCTTCACTGTCGGTTACGAGCAGACGCCAGCAAAGGCCGTGCTCGATGAACTACAAAATGCCGGCGTCAAGCTGCTGGTCGATGTGCGTGCCGTCGCCGCGTCGCGGCGGCCGGGTTTCTCCAAGAACCAACTCGCCGCCGGCCTCGAAGAGCGCGGCATCGGCTACATCCATCTGCGCGGACTGGGCACGCCCAAGGATGGCCGCGAAGCCGCGCGCAGCGGCAAGCTCGCAGCGCTTGAGAAGATCTATATGGCCCATCTCAAGACACCGCAGGCACGGGAGGAGATGGATGAGCTGGCGGCGCTGGTGACGAAGTCCGGACCGGTCTGCATCCTCTGCTACGAGCGCGACCACGAACACTGTCATCGGCGCTGGATCGCCGAGATCATCGAAGAGCGCGAAGGTGCCAAGGTTCAGAACCTGCTGCCGCCGCAGTTATGACGGCGTTTAGATCACTCCAAACAGATTTTTTCGGATTCTTACTTATCCACACTGGACGGCGGCTTATCCCCAGTATAATCTACCTTAAGTTGCATTTTATGGTTGCGTTTCTGTTGCGTTGGGTGGGGGCTCGATGCGTTGGGGACTGGCGTTACGCGCATTATGCTTTGCTGCAGCCGCGATGGTTTGCGGCAGTGCGGTTGGACAGGATATCGCCGACGCCGATTTCAGTGTAGAGCCGGCGTCCGGCTCGTCGTCTTTCTGGTCGCCCCTCTTCGACACCCGCATCAAAGAACGGCGCGCCTTCGATTTTCTCTCCGGCGGCATGCCGGACCGCCTGATGTATTTCGGCGGTGTCGATGCGTCGCATTGGAGCCTCGGCGCCTATGGCGGCCTGCAATGGGCCCCCGCCGGACTAAACAAGGATGGCTTCATCCTGCGTTTCTTTCTGTCCGAAAATCTTGAGCGCTACACGACAGGCACCCGCTCCGATTACACCCAGATCAGCCGCGCGGCGATCCTGCCGGGCTACCTCATGCGAAGCGGTAATCTGGAAATTCAGCTATTGGCTGGCCTCGATATGGAAGCCGACTATTTCTACCACGATCAGCGCCGCTCCCGGCTTCGTGCGATGCTCGGCGCGCGGGGCACGATGGATGTCTGGTGGGAGCCGACACGCGAGCTGATGCTGCAATATGCCATCTCGGGCACGACCATCGATACTGGCTATACCACGCGCATTGCGGCCGGTTGGCGCCTGTTCGATTTGTTCTGGATCGGCCCGGAGGCCGCACTGTCGAATGACTATTTCAGCCAACAGACCCGGATCGGCGGCCATCTTACTGGCTTGCGCACCGGCCCCTACGAATGGTCGTTCGCCGCGGGACATGTACGGGACAATTTCGAGCGCCAGGGAGTCTATGCGCGCTTCGGCATTGTCATGCGACCGCCCCGCGCGCCGTTCTTCGAGAACTGACGCGGCACTCAGCCGAGCCGCCAGATCGCCTGCGGCGCGTCATAGCCGCGGATCGGCACATCACCGAGCAGCTCCGCATCGTCGCAGGCATTGCCCAACGCATCGCGTATGGGCGCCGAGATCAGCAATTGCGAGCCGAACTGCTTATTGAGTGCTTCCAGCCGTGCCGCGAAATTCACGGTGTCGCCGATGACGGTGTATTCCTTGCGGCGCGGCGAACCGACATTGCCGGCAATGACCGCGCCGAGATGAATGCCGATGCCGATGCGCAGCGGCCATCCATTGCCGCGGTTGTTCTCTTCCATCGCCGCGAGCATCTGCCGCGCGGCTTCGACGGCGCATTGTGCGGCGTTGGGATCTTCGATCGGCGCGCCGAACAGCGCGAGAAAGCCGTCGCCGAGAAACTTATTAACGATGCCGGAATGCCGGTCGAGCACGTCGACCAGCACGGCGAACGCTTCATCCAGTCGCTGGACCACCTCCGCCGGCGTGTGTGTCCGCGTTGCCGCGGTGAAGTTCCGGAAGTCCACAAACATGACCGCGACCTGTCGCATCTCGGTCGTGGGCGATGCGCCCGACGAGAGCAGCTGCTCCACGACTTGCGGGGAGACATGCTGGCCGAACAGGTTGGTCACGCGGTCGCGCGACGACGTGGCAGCGATGCTGGCCTCGAACTGCCGCTTGAGCTGGACGCCGACGCCGCCTGCCAGCACGCCGGCGACCAAAAGAATGGTCGCACGCACGAGCTGGAAGGCAATATCGGGGGGCGGCTCGGCCGCATATGCCGCCGGATGATACAGCATCGCCAAGACGAACATCTGCACGGCCGAAACCAGTCCTGTAAAGGCTGAGAGCCAGAAATCCAGTCGCAGGGTTGAGAGGATGATGAACAGGAAATACGTAAAGGGTGCAGCGAAAGCGAGACCCGTCTCCGGCCCCATCCAAGTCATGTGCAGATAGAGCGCGGCAGTCGGCAGGGACGTTTCAATCAGGGCGCTGAAATAGCGCCGCAAAACCGGGATATCCTTGCGTTGTTTGATGCGGCGGCCAACGAGATATAGCACACCCAGTTCGAACAGCAGGAACGGCGCCGTGATCACCCATGTCGCGGTCAAATTGAAACCGCCCCGGGACATTTTCACGAAAGCAGAGGGAGCGACGAGCTGTGCGATGGACGCCACACTGACCAGCACTGCGACCGTGATGATGAGGGCCTTGAGACGCAACTGCTCCGTCAGCAGCATCTGATGCGACAACGCATTGCGAAATTCGCGGACGGACGGTTCGTCGTCGGCAGGCTTCAGAAATGTCCGGAAAAACTGAATCATCGCGGCACTTTAGCTGCCGCGCACCGTTTGAACGAGAATTTTGTCGGTAAATGCTAGCCCTTGGCGTCGCAGGCCCAGGCCCGGATGACGCATTCCTTGCCACCATAGTCGTAGCATTTCTTGGTCGCCTGATTCAGCGAGCTGGAAATGCGCGGCGCCACCGCATAGCCATGCGCGCCGCAGGGGTTCTTCATATCGACGGCGAAGGCGGCGCAAGCACGGTTGATCTTCACCGTCGTGCAGTCGCCCTTGCACTGCTTCCTGGCAGCGGCCAGGGCCGCATCCTGCGCCGGATAGTCGAAGGCCTGGCCATAGGCACCGCACTTGCCTACGGCCAAGGCGCCTGCGGCCCAAGCCGCGTCCATGGCGCCGACGCTCATCAACAAGACAACGGCGAGAATCGCGCGACGACGCGCGGCAACAAACAGTGACAATTTCCCCTCCCCCGAGGCCGAACGAGGCAGACGCTACAGGGAGGGCGTTTCAACTTGGTGAACGAAAGTGAAATGCGGCGGGCCGCAGCATGCGCCACGTGCTAGCCGCTCCGCGCGTCTTCCAGCGCCTGCGGCGTGTCGATATCAAGGAAGGCGCCGTGGCCTTCCACGGCCACGTCGGCCACTGCTTCGGCGTGCTTCATGATCAGGTGCCGCGCGCCGATATCGCCGTCCAGCGTCATCAACTCACCGAAGAAGCGCCGCGACCACAGCACGGGGTTACCGCGCCGGCCATCGCTCACGGGTACGGCAATGAGGTTGCCGCGATCCGGCGCAAAGGCTTCGATCAGCCGGTCGATCAAGCGCGCATCGATCAGCGGCATGTCGCCGAGGCAGACCACTGCCCCATTGGCATCGGCGGGAACGGCCGCAATGCCGGCTTTCACCGAACTGGCGAGACCATCCGCGAAATCCGGATTGTAAACGAACGCAACCTTGAGCCCGACCAGCGCCTTCTCGACCTCCGGTGCCTGATGGCCCGTAACGACGGTCACGCTGGACGCCTTCGATGCGATGGCCTGTTCGACGACTATCCGGACCAATGCCTTGCCGTTGAGTTCGGCTAGCAGTTTGTTCGGCCCGCCCATTCGGGTCGAGCGGCCCGCAGCCAGAACGACCGCCGCAACATTGCTGTTGCCGTCGGTGCCGACGGGCACGCGCGGTTGCGGCCGGGTGACGATTTCCATTAGCAACCCGCCGACGCCCATGCCGGTGAGATCGGCGCGGGTAACCTTGAGGCCGGCCAGCAGCCGCATCAGCACCCAGTCGAAACCGTTTTCCACCGGCGACCGCGCACAGCCCGGCGCACCCAGCACCGGCACGTTGCCGGCCCTGCCGATCAAGAGGAGATTGCCGGGATCGACCGGCATGCCGAAATGCTCGATGGCGCCGCCGATCTGCTCGATCGCCGACGGAATGACGTCACGGCGATCGGCAATGGCCGAGGCGCCGAACACAATCACCAGTTCGGCGCCGAGCCCGAGCAATTCCTTGATTGTCTTCGCCAGCACTTTCTCGTCGTGCGGCACGCGGCGCTCGGCGATGATCTTCGCACCGGCAGGCGCAAGGCGCTCTTCGGTAACACGCAGCGTCTTGTCGATCACCTTCGGCGACAGCCCCGGCAACAGCGTCGAGACGATGCCGACTTTCTTGACCGTGTAAGGCGCGATCCGCATGGCGCCGCCCGAGGCAGCCTGGACGGCAGCGTCGCGCAGCGTACCGGCGACGCCGAACGGAATCAGCTTGACGGTTGCGATCATCTCGCCTTCGACAACCGGCTTGTAGGCCGCCAGTGTTGCAAAGGTGATCGCTTCGTCGACGGCATTGATGCGATCGACGATGGCCCGATCGACGACCAGCACGCCCGGAGTCCCCGCAAACAGATTGGCACGGCCCGTGAAGGCTCGCTCGACATTGACGCCCTCGCCCGCCACTGCCTGCGCGATACTGGCCGCAGCAACGTCCTCGGACACATCGCCGTCTTCGAGACGCACCACGACAACATCCTTGACGCCCGCGCCGGTCAGCGCGGCGACTTCATCGGGACCGATGGTGGTACCTTTCTTGAGAACGAGCGAGCCCTGACGCAGTGTATGGACGGTCACGCCGCCAAGCGCATCCGCCGGACTGGCGGGACCGAACTTCATGGGTTGCTCACTTTGGACAATTCCGCGGGTATCGTCTTGGGTATGCGCAGTTCGGCGGTGATCTCGGCCATGATCGAGACCGCGATCTCCGATGGCGAAACAGCACCAATGTTGAGACCGATCGGCGCCTTGATCCGCGCGAAATCCGCTTCGCTGACACCCTGCGCCTTCAGCCGGTCGGCGCGCTTGGCGTGGGTCTTTCGCGAGCCCAGCGCGCCGATATAGAAGCAGTTCTTCTCGAACGCGTGCAGTAGCGCGGGATCATCGATCTTCGGATCATGGGTCACCGCAACGAAGGCTGTGTAATGATCGATGTTGAGGCCCGGCAGCGCCTCATCCGGCCATTCGGCGATCAGCTTCACGTCCGGGAAACGCTCGGGGCTGGCAAAAGCCGTGCGCGGATCGACCACGGTGACGTCGTAATCCAGCGACCGCGCCAGCGGCGCCAGCGCCTGGCTGATATGGACGGCACCGATGATCACGAGGCGCGCGGTCGGCGCGTAAACATTCAGGAACAGCTTCTTGCCATCGGACTCGACCATCGCGCTCTTGCCCATGCGGAGCTGCTTGTCGAGCTCGGCATGCAGCGGATCAGCGCCGAAGTCGGCGGCCTTCACCAGGCGTTGTGTTCCATCGGATATATCGGTGACCAAAATAACGGGGCGCCGAGCGGCGCGTTCCGTGTTCAGGATGGCAAGTGTCTCGGCCTTCACGACTGACCGACCTTCTCGACGAACACACGAATGGTGCCGCCGCAGGACAGGCCGACATTCCAGGCGGTTTCGTCGGCCACGCCGAATTCGAGCAATTTGGGTTCGCCACTCGCAATCACATCGAGCGCCTCGGTGACCACGGCGCCTTCGACGCAGCCGCCGGAGACTGAGCCCAGGAAAGTGCCGTCGTCGTTAATGACGAGATTCGAGCCTGCGGGGCGCGGCGCCGAACCCCAGGTCTCAACCACGGTGGCCAGCGCCACGCCGTGCCCGGCCTTCTGCCACGCCTCGGCGGCCTGCAGGATGTCTTCATCGCGATTGAGCATGGAAGCCTCTCTTAAGCTGCGGGCCGGATCAGGCTGCGGTGATGGACCGGGGGCGCCGATGACAGCGCCTTGATCAGTCCGTCGATCGAACTCAAATTATGTACCGGGCGGAATTCGTCAACGTGCGGGAGCATCATTTTGATGCCCTGAGCCTTTGGCTCGAAGCCGTCGAAGCGCAACAGCGGGTTGAGCCAGATCAGCCGCCGGCAGGACCGATGCAGCCGGTCCATCTCGAAGGCCAGTTGCGAATCCGCCTCGCGCTCCAGTCCGTCCGAGATCAGCAGCACGATGGCCCCCTGGCCGAGCACGCGGCGGCCCCAGAGCTTGTTGAAGTTGTGCAGCGACGCGGAGATGCGCGTGCCGCCGGCCCAGTCCTCTACCGAGGCCGAGCACGAGGCCAGCGCCTCGTCGGGATCGCGCGACCGCAGCGCCCGCGTCACATTGGTCAGCCGGGTGCCAAACAGAAAAACCGAGACGCGCTTACGGGCGTCCGTGATGGCATGAAGGAAGTGCAGGAATAGCCGGGTATATTCACTCATCGAGCCGGAGATATCGAGCAATGCGACAATCGGCGCCGGCTTGTCGATCAGGCCTAGCCTGCGGATATCGACGATGTCGCCGCCGGTGCGCAGGCTGCCGCGCAGCGTGCGCCGCAGATCGAGCCGCGCGCCGTGCTTGTCCGGCCGGGTGCGGCGTGTGCGCAGTTCAGCTTGCGGCAGCCGCATATTGGCGATAGCGCGCGTGACCTCGGCGATCTCCGCGGCGCTCATCTGGGCAAAATCCTTCTTCTGCAAAACCTCGCGGTCGGAGACCGACAGCCTGATCTCCTGCTCCTCCGGCGCCTCGCGTTCTTCGCCCTGTGCCGGCTGCGCCATCGCCTCCTGCACGCGGCGCGAGGCCGGCGGCGGCTTGCGCTCGGCATCGTCGGGCAGCGGCACCGAATCCAGCATCTGCTTCCATTCGTCGGCCGCTCGGAAGAACAGATCGAAAGCCTGGGCAAACACCAACGCATGCTCGTGGCGTTTGACGAAGATCGCTTCCAGCGTCGTGAATACGTCGGCGCGCTTGCCGATCTCGATCATCTGCAAGGCATTCAGCGCATCGATCACCGCACCCGGCCCGACCGGTAGCCCGGCGGCGCGCAGCGCACGCGCAAAGCCGATGACATTGTCTGCCATCTGGCCAGTCGGTGGATTGAGATGGTCGATGGGCATTCTTGTCCCTCTGTCATTCCGGGGCGTACGCGCCTTCGCGTACGAACCTCAGCCACTCCAATTGGAGTGGCGGGGAATCCCGAGATGTTTTGCACGATGAACATCACGAGGTTCCGGGTTCGACGCAAGTGCGTCGCCCCGGAACGACGAGCGTGTTAGGTGTCGCTCGTCGCTTCCTTGATCACCTTCGCCAGCGCATCGCCCTGCATGCGCTGAATGTCGTCCTGATACTTCAACAGCGCGCCCAGCGTATCGCCCACCACCTGCGGCGTCAGCGAGCGGGCATCGAGTTCAGTCAACGCGGTCGCCCAGTCCAGCGTCTCGGCAACGCCTGGCGACTTGTAGAAATCCTGGTCGCGCAGCGCCTGTACGAACTTCACCACCTGCTGCGAGAGCTTGGCGGAAATGCCCGGCACGCGCGACTTGACGATGGCGAGTTCGCGCTCGGCGTTGGGATAGTCGACCCAGTGATACAGACAGCGCCGCTTCAGCGCGTCGTGAATCTCGCGGGTGCGGTTCGATGTGACGATGACGATGGGCGGCGCCGGCGCCTTGACCGTGCCGAGCTCGGGGATCGTCACCTGGAAGTCGCTAAGGATCTCGAGAAGATAGGCTTCAAATGCCTCGTCCGCACGATCGAGTTCGTCGATCAGCAAGACAGGCGCACCATTCACATCCGGCTCCAGCGCCTGCAGGAGCGGACGCTTGATCAGATAGCGCTCGGCGAAGATGTCGCTGGCTAGCTGATCACGGTCGGTATCGCCGGCAGCTTCCGCCAGCCGGATCGCGATCATCTGCGAGGCGCTGTTCCACTCATAGACAGCGGACGAGACATCGAGACCTTCATAGCACTGCAGCCGGATCAGCTTGCGGCCAAGCGCGGCCGACAGCACCTTGGCGATCTCGGTCTTGCCGACGCCGGCCTCGCCTTCGAGGAACAGCGGCCGGCCCATCTTTAGCGACAGATAGGTCACCGTCGCCAGCGATCGCTCAGCGAGATAACCGCGCGATGTCAGCAATTCCAGCATGCCATCGACGGAAGTGGGGAGCGCCGATGGCTTAGTCATGAGAGAACCAATCCGGAAAAGTGCGGACCTGACAAATATCAGGCCCGGTTGTTGGCGGCTTCGACCGCGCGCTTGGCCAACACGCCGATCAGATGCGCGCGATATTCGGCGCTACCATGGAGATCGCTGTTGAGGCCTTCGGCCGGCACCGTAAGCCCGTCCAGCGCCTTTGGCGAGAACCGCTTCTGCAACGCAGCCTCGTACTCCTCGACGCGGAACACGCCGTCCGAGCCTGCACCGGTGACCGTGACCCGCACGCCCGAAGGCAGACGCGCCACGAACACACCGACCAGCGCGTAGCGCGAGGCCTGGTTGCGGAACTTGATATAGGCGGCCTTCTTCGGCACCGGGAAAGCGACCTTGGTGATGATCTCGTCGGCTTCCAAGGCCGTGGTGAACAGGCCCTGGAAGAACTCTTCCGGCTTCAGCTTGCGCTTGTTGGTGGTGATGATGGCGCCGAGCGCCATTACGGCTGCAGGATAGTCCGCGGTCGGATCGTTGTTGGCGAGCGAACCACCGATGGTGCCCTTGTGACGCACAGCAGGATCGCCGATCAGGCCGGCGAGTTCGGCCAGTGCCGGAATGGCTTCGCCAACGATCGGCGATGACGCGACAGCGGCATGCTTGGCTAGCGCGCCAATCACCAGTGAACGGCCTTTCATCTCGATGCCGTCGACACCCTCGATATGCGAGAGATCGATGATGTGCGGCGGCGCGGCCAGACGCTGCTTCATGACCGGCACCAGCGTATGGCCTCCGGCGATCAGCTTCGCGTCTTCGTTCTTGATGAGGAGATTGGCGGCCTGCCGCACGGTCGACGGACGATGATATTTGAATTCGTACATAGGTAATCCCTGGGATCGTCTTGCGATCCCGAGGGATCGCGCTGCGCGATTATCATTATGCGTCGTTAGGCGAGCGACCTTTAAGCCAGATCGGATTTTTCCATCGCCTTGGCGCCGGCTGCGATCGACGCCACGATGTTCTGATAACCGGTGCAGCGACAGAGATTGCCTTCGAGTTCTTCGCGGATCAGGTGATCCGAGAGATCATGGCCCTTGCGATGCACGAGGTCCACCGCGGTCATGATCATACCGGGAGTGCAGAAGCCGCACTGCAGACCGTGATGCTCGCGAAACGCTTCCTGCATCGGATGCAGCGGCGCGCCATCGGCTGCGAGACCTTCGATGGTCTTCACCTCGTGGCCATCGGCCATGACAGCGAGCGTGGTGCAGGACTTCACGGCCTTGCCATCGAGATGCACAACGCAGGCGCCGCATTGCGACGTGTCGCAACCCACATGGGTGCCGGTGAGCCGCAGATTCTCACGCAGAAACTGCACCAGCAATGTGCGCGGATCGATATTGCCGGTGACGGGATTGCCGTTCACGATCATCGAGATTTTGGCCATATGCACTCTCTTGGTCCGCACTGCCATTGCGTGGCTGAACGGTCATTAAAATCATTCCAAATGCATAATATGGCCCATCCCGGCAATGAGCAACCTCAAGTCGGGACGGTCTCCGGTGCGTTTTTAGCGCGGTATCAAGAACACTTGATCGCCGCCATCGGATAGTCAAAGCCTAGCCCTGAACGGCCTTGGCAAAGTTCGAGAAGAACTCGTCGGCAATCTTCTTGGCCGAGCCGTTGATCAGGCGCTGGCCGAGCTGGGCCAGCTTGCCGCCGATCTGGGCCTCGACGTTGTAGGTCAAGAGCGTGCCGCCATCCTTGTCGGTCAGGCCGACGACAGCGCCGCCCTTGGCGAACCCGGCTACGCCGCCCTCGCCTTCACCGGTGATCTTGTAGCCGTTGGGCGGATCGAGATCGCTCAGCGTGACCTTGCCCTTGAAGCGGGCGGAAACCGGGCCGACCTTGATCTTGGCGGTGGCACGAAAGCCGCCTTCCTCTGTGGTCTCGAGCTCTTCGCAGCCCGGGATGCAGGCCTTCAGCACTGCGGGGTCATTGAGCTTTCCCCATACCACGTCGCGGGGCGCGGCAAGCTGGACTTCACCGCTCATCGTCATGGCCATGGGTCTGTCTCCTGAATTTGTCGCCGTCCGGAATTGAGGCTGTCATCCCCAAGGGATTGCCCCCAATCCCAAGTAATGTACGGACGGCGCAAAGGAAAGACCGTCCGGCGGGATGGGGCGATGCCTATTCGCAATGCAACAGGCGACGGCGGCAAGGGGATTGCCGGGGGATTGGCAGACTCTCGCCGGAATGGTTAGGGTCCCGCACAGATGAGCACATCCCTGTCCCCTTTGCTGGCGCCCTTGTTGTCGAGCCCCGCGATGCGCGCGGTTTGCGATGATACCGCCCATTTGCAGCACATGCTGGACTTCGAAGCCGCACTGGCGCGGGCCGAGGCCGCAGTCGGGGTGATTCCCGCCAGCGCCGTGACGGCCATCGAGGCCGCCTGCAAAGCCGACCAATTCGATCTGGCCGCATTGGCCGAGGCGGCTACCCGCTCCGGCAACCTCGCAATTCCGCTGGTCAAGACGCTCACCGCCAAAGTGGCGAAGGCCGATGCAGAGGCCGCGCGCTACGTGCATTGGGGCGCCACCAGTCAGGACGTCATCGACAGCGCAACCATGCTCGGCCTGCGCGCCGCGATCGACGCCCTGCTCGCGGATCTCGACCGCGCCATCGCCGGCTTTGCAGCGCTTGCGATCAAGCACCGCAAAACCGCCGTGGTCGCCCGCACCTGGCTGCAGCATGCGCTGCCGATGCCGTTCGGGCTGAAGCTTGCTGAATATGCGTCGGCACTGCACCGCTCGCGCCTGCGCCTGAAGCGATTGCACGCCGAAGGCCTCGCACTGCAATTCGGCGGCGCCGCCGGCACGCTGGCTGCGCTCGGCGACAAGGGCCTCATCGTTGCAGCGCAACTCGCCAAGGAGCTGCAGCTGCCGCTACCCGATGCGCCGTGGCACACCCATCGCGACCGTATCGCCGAAGTGGCTTCAGTGCTGGCGATCCTGTCCGGCAGTTGCGGCAAGATCGCCCGTGACGTCTCGCTGATGATGCAGACGGATGTCGGCGAAGCGTTCGAACCGTCCAGTGAAGGCCGCGGCGGCTCCTCGACAATGCCGCACAAGCGCAACCCCGTGGCATCGGCTTCCGCGCTTGGCGCCGCGACCATGGCTCCGAATCTGGCTGCAACGATCTTTGCCGCGCAGATCCAGGATCACGAACGCAGCGCCGGACCGTGGCACGCGGAATGGCCGACGCTGCCGACGCTGTTGCTGGTAACCTCCGGTGCCCTCGCCGCTGTCGTCGACATCGCCGAAGGGCTCGAAGTCGATGCCATCAGGATGCGCCTCAATCTCGACACGACGCATGGGCTGATCATGGCGGAAGCCGTGACCTTTGCGCTCGCCGAAAAGCTCGGCAAGAGCGACGCCCATCATCTGGTCGAGGCCGCCACCAAGCGCGCCGTCGCCGAGAAGAAACATCTGCGCGATATTCTCACGGCCGATCCCAGGGTCAGCGCGCAGCTCAACGCCGCCGCCATCGCCAAATTGTTCGAGCCGATGGACTATCAGGGTGTCTCGCAGGCCCTGATCGACCGTATGCTCGCCTCACTCAAGTAATAAAGAAACGCGGGAGACCCACCATGCCCATGATCGACGCCGACGGCTGCCTGCTGAATGTCTCCGTGGAGGGCCGCGACAGCGGGCCGACGCTGATGATGTCGAATTCGCTCGGCTGCACCATGGCGATGTGGGAGCCGCAGATGCCGGCGCTGACAAAGCTGTTTCGTGTGATCCGCTACGATCGGCGCGGCCACGGCAAGTCCGGCATGAACGGCCCGACCTCGATGGAGCGCTATGGCAAGGACGTGCTGGCGATCCTCGACGACCTCAACATCGATAAGGTGCATTGGTGCGGGTTGTCGATGGGCGGCATGGTCGGCCAGTGGTTAGGCGCCAACGCGCCTGAGCGTTTCAACAAGATCATCCTGGCCAACACCAGCTGCTACTATCCGGATCCAACCAATTGGCACAACCGCATCAAGGCGGTGCGTGAGGGTGGCCTCGCCGCGGTGGCCGATGCCGTCATCGGCGGCTGGCTCACCGCCGACTTCCGCGAGCGCGAGCCCGAGACCACCGCGAAGATGAAGGCGATGCTGATCGCCTCACCGGTCGAAGGCTATCTTGCTGCCTGCGAGGCGCTGAGCACGCTCGATCAGCGCGCGCTGCTGCCCAAGATCAAAAGCCCAACGCTGGTGATCGCCGGCCGTCAGGACAACGCAACACCGGTTGCGGCTGGTGAACTGATTCGCAGCAACATCCCCGGCGCGAGCATGACGCTTTTGGACGCCGCACACATCTCGAACGTCGAACAGCCCTACGCCTTCACTGACGCCGTAGTTGGCTTCCTGACGCAGCGCTGAACGGAGACCTAAGATGGACGAGCAACAGCGCGCCGCCGAAGGCACCGCAAAACGCCGCAAGGTTCTCGGCAATGCCTGGGTCGACAAATCGGCCGCCGGCAAGAACGCATTCAATGCGGATTTTCTCGACCTGATCAGCCGCTACGCCTGGGGCGAGATCTGGACGCGGCCGCATTTCGATGATCGCACGCGCCGCGTATTGGTGATCGGCACCATGCTGGCGCTTGGACATTGGGACGAATTCCGCATGCATGTGCGCGCCGCCCTCACTGAAGGCGGCTTCACACCTGACGACATCAAGGAAATCTTGTTGCAGCAAGCGATCTATTGCGGCGTCCCGGCGGCCAATCACGCGACCAAGGAAGCCGGCGCGATCATTAAAGAGCTCGGGCTCGCTATCTAGAGCGTTTTCCAGCGAAGTGGGTACCGGTTCGCGTCAAGAAAACGCGTCAAAACAAAGAGCTAGAGCCTCGGTTCTGATTCTATCAAAACCGAAAAGGCTCTAGGCGACTTTTTGCAGAAGCTGTGTGTCGTTGGCTGCGTTGCCCGGTTGCCCGGGGTCAAGCTCCTGCGCCGCTTCGCGGCGCAGCGGCGGCTCGATCGCCATCAACACCGCGGTGCCCAGCAGCAGCAGCAATTCTGTGATGTGCAGCCGCATCGCGACGATCTCGCCGACTTTCGATGCCATCATCATGCTGGCGAACGAGATCGCGCCGCCGATGCCAAGCGCCATCATCAACGCCTCGTCGCAGCCGCCCGTCTTGCGGATTTTCGGCCGTGTGATGAACACCAGGAATACCGTGAAGAAAGCAACCACCGTCAGCTTGCCGACGACGAGCAGCCACGCATAGCGCACCGTGCCCATGCTGGAAAATTGCATGTAGTCGCTGAGAAACAGCGCCAGTGAAATATTGGGCCGCTCATAGAAGCCCTGGATCGGCGAGACCATGATGCGGAACGCGAAGATCGTCCAGGTCGGGATGAAATAGCAGGCGATCAGCGCGCCTGTGAACGTGCTGATCCGCCAGGTCTGGAACGTGCCAGCTTGGAGAGTTCCAACCTGATGGGCTCCGGCCTGGTCTGTGCTGCTCTGATCCATGACGTCGTCCACCGCTCTGCCGGCGACTCGCAGGAGTCGCACGCCTGCGCCGACGTAACGCCCGTTCAATCAGACGGACAACGTAAACCAATTGGTAACCTTAATTCGAAAATTGCCGGGATAACGGCGGCCCGGAATACGATCAGCACTCGCCAAACGAAAAGCCCCGCCTTTCGGAGGGGCCTTCCACATGGGTCGCTGAGAACGACCCAAATCTCGATTGATGTCGACCTGGCGGCCTATTTCTGGCCTTGCCGGCTCGGGTCCTGCTCATGGCCAGGATTTTGACCCCCGCCCTGCTGCTGGCCGGGCTTCTGGCCCTGCTGCCCCGGATTCTGGCTCTGCTGGCCTGGCTTCTGCTGACCGGGCTTTTGCTGGTTCTGATTGGACATTCTTCAATCTCCTGTGTTGAACCATTCAACGCCTGACAACGAGCGGCCTCGATGTTCGTTTCGGTTCCCGCGTGATGATTGCAAGGCCGTTGCACGGCGCAACTGTGACACCGGAACAGCCGCTAGTAAGGCGCGGATTTGTGTGCGCTGCGGCGCAAGCGAACGGACGCCAATCGCCGCGAAAAACAGCATGTACAGGCTACTTTAGCCGCATCGCCCCCTGTTGCCGCCTCCAATGGCCGCTGTTAGAAAACGATACAACGACGCAATGATCCGGCTGCCGGATCATGGTGGCGCCTCACTCGAATCCGGCAGCGCATGGATTATTTCGCCCAGCAACTGATCAACGGTCTCGTGCTCGGCTCCATCTATGGCCTGATCGCGATCGGCTACACGATGGTCTACGGCATCGTTGGCATGATCAATTTCGCCCATGGCGACATCTTCATGATCGGCGGCTTCATCGCGCTGATCACGTTTCTCATCCTGGTGTCGATCGGCCTCACCACGGTGCCGGTGATCCTGCTGCTGGTGCTGCTGGTGTCGATGGCGATTACCTCGCTCTACGGCTGGACCATCGAGCGCATCGCCTACCGTCCCTTGCGCCATTCCTTCCGTCTCGCGCCGATGCTGTCGGCGATCGGCATGTCTTTCGTGCTGACCAATTTCTCGCAGGTCGCACAGGGCGCCCGCGTCAAGCCAGTGCCGCCGATCATTACCGGCGGCTACACGCTGCACGAAGGTGCCGACGGTTTCGCCGTACGCTTGTCCAACATCCAGATCATCGTCGTCATCACCACCATCGTGCTGCTGGCGCTATTCACCTGGCTGGTGGCCCGCACGCGCCTCGGCCGCGACATGCGCGCCTGCGAACAGGACCAGACCATGGCCTCGCTGCTCGGTGTCGATGTCGACCGCACCATCTCCATGACCTTCGTGATCGGTGCCGCGCTCGCCGCCGTCGCGGGGATGATGTATCTGCTCTATTACGGCCTCGTCGATTTCTTCATGGGCTTCGTCGCCGGCATCAAGGCCTTCACGGCCGCCGTGCTCGGCGGCATCGGCTCACTGCCTGGCGCGATGCTCGGCGGCTTGCTGATCGGCCTGATCGAGACATTGTGGGCCGCCTACTTCTCCACCGAATACAAGGACGTCGCCGCCTTTTCGATTCTGATCGTGGTGCTGATCTTCCTGCCGACCGGCCTCCTCGGCCGTCCCGAAGTCGAAAAAGTCTGACGGGATCCAAGTGGCAGCAACCGCATCCCAAGCTAAAACTGCCCACGGTCTGAATACCGCATTCATCCTGAAGAAGGCCGTGATCTCCGCGCTTGTCGCGCTGGTGCTGTTCTCGCTGATGATCGGCATCCGCACCGAAGCCGGCTCCGACGGACAACTGACCTGGTGGACCCGCTTCGGCGATCTCGCCGCCATGGTCGCCGTGGTGTTCGGCGGCAGTATCGTGATGGAGTTGCTGCGCCACTGGTGGGGACCGGTGGAGACCGTTCGCGTCGTGCCGCCGTCGGCGCAGAAGGCGTTTTCCTTTGCCGGCCGCGCGCTGGTGCCCGCACTGCTGATCTTCGCCTTCCTCGTACCCGTGATCTTTTACGACGAGCGCTACATCCTCGATCTCGGCATTCTCGTGCTGACTTACGTGATGCTTGGCTGGGGTCTGAATGTGGTGGTCGGCCTCGCCGGCCTGCTCGATCTCGGCTATGTCGCCTTCTATGCCGTCGGCGCCTATTCCTACGCGCTGCTGGCCACCAATTTCGGCCTGTCGTTCTGGATCTGCCTGCCACTCGCCGGCATTCTCGCCGCGTTCTTCGGCGTGCTGCTCGGCTTTCCGGTACTGCGGCTGCGCGGCGACTACCTTGCCATCGTCACCCTGGCGTTCGGCGAGATCATCCGCCTCGTCATCATCAACTGGCAGACCCTCACCGGTGGCCCCAACGGCATCTCCGGCATTCCGCGCCCCACGATGTTCGGCATTCCGCTGACGCCGGGCGATGACGGCCTTGCTGCCCGCCTTGGCATCGAGTTCTCACCGACCCACCGCATCGTCTTCCTGTTCTATCTGATCCTCGCGCTCGCACTGCTCACGAACTGGGTCACCATCCGCCTGCGCCGCCTGCCGATCGGCCGCGCCTGGGAAGCGCTGCGCGAAGACGAAGTCGCCTGCCGCGCGCTCGGCATCAATACGACGACGACCAAACTCACAGCCTTCGCCACCGGTGCCATGTTCGGCGGCTTCGCCGGCGCGTTCTTTGCGACCCGTCAGGGTTTCATCAGCCCCGAGTCATTCACCTTCCACGAGTCGGCGCTGGTGCTGGCCATCGTCGTGCTCGGCGGCATGGGCTCGCAGCTCGGCGTGGCGCTCGCAGCGCTCGCGATGATCGGTGGCTTCGAGCTGTTCAGAGGGCTCGAGCAATTCCGCATGCTCGTATTCGGCGGCGCCATGGTGCTGCTGATGATCTGGCGCCCGCGCGGCCTGATCGGCCATCGCGCTCCGACCGTCTTTCTCGAACGCAACACGGCAATCTCGTCCGACCTCGTCAAAGAGGGGCATGGATGAACATCAACGACATCCTCAGCGTTGAAAATCTGACGATGCGCTTCGGTGGCATCGTCGCCGTCAACAATCTGTCCTTCACGGCCGAGCGCGGCAAGATCACTGCGCTGATCGGCCCCAACGGCGCCGGCAAGACCACCGTCTTCAATTGCATCACCGGTTTCTACAAACCGACATCCGGCACCATCAAGCTGCGCCACAGCGACGGTGAATGGCGGCTGGAGCGGCTGAACGACTTCCGCATCTCGAAGATCGCCAAGGTCGCGCGCACCTTCCAGAATATCCGGCTGTTTCCCGGGATGACCGCACTGGAAAACCTGATGGTGGCGCAGCACAACACGCTGATGCGCGCCTCGGGCTTCACGCTCCTCGGCCTGTTCGGCGTGCCCAGCTATCGCGCCGCCGAGAAGGCTGCGATCGACCTCGCGCGCTACTGGCTCGATCAGATCGGCCTGCTGGAGCGCGCTGACGATGCCGCCGGCAACCTGCCTTACGGCGACCAGCGCCGCCTCGAAATCGCGCGCGCGATGTGTACCGAACCCGCACTGCTGTGCCTCGACGAGCCCGCAGCCGGCCTCAACGCGCGCGAGAGCGCGGCGCTCAATGAGCTATTGCTGAAGATCCGCGCCGAACATGGCACATCGATCCTGCTCATCGAGCATGACATGTCCGTCGTGATGCAGATCTCCGACCATATCAACGTGCTCGATTACGGCGTGAAGATCGCCGACGGCACGCCGCAGCAAATTCGCGACAATCCCAAAGTCATCGCCGCCTATCTCGGCGCGGATGAAGAGGAAGCCATTGCAGTGATGGAGGGCGAGACGTGAGCGCTGCCCCCATGCTCGCCATCGCCGGCCTGCACGCATCCTATGGCAAGATCGAAGCGCTGAAAGGCGTCGATCTCGACATCAAGCACGGCGAGATCGTTGCGCTGATCGGCGCCAACGGCGCCGGCAAATCGACACTGATGATGACGATCTTCGGCAAGCCGCGGGCGCGCTCGGGCCTGATCACCTATGACGGGACGGACATTACCGACCTACCGACCCACGAGATCGCGCGCATGCGCATCGCGCAATCACCCGAAGGCCGCCGGATTTTCCCGCGCATGAGCGTGGCGGAAAATCTGCAGATGGGCGCCGACGTCAATGAGAGCAGTCCTGCCGAGCGCGCCATCAGCCTCGACAAGGTGTTAACGCTGTTTCCGCGCCTCAAGGAGCGCATGACCCAGCGCGGCGGCACGCTGTCCGGCGGCGAGCAGCAGATGCTGGCCATCGGCCGCGCGCTGATGAGCCGTCCGCGCCTGCTGCTGCTCGACGAACCCTCGCTGGGTCTGGCACCGCTGATCGCCAAGCAGATTTTCGACGCGATCCGTGTGCTCAACAAGCAGGACGGATTGACGGTCCTGATCGTCGAGCAGAACGCCAATCACGCGCTACGTCTGGCCCATCGCGGCTACGTCATGGTCAACGGGTTGATCACCCTGTCAGGCAGCGGCGCCGAATTGCTGAAGGCCCCGGAAATCCGCTCCGCCTATCTCGAAGGCGGCCGGCACGGCTGACGGATTGATATCCTTCATCGCATGACGATCGAACACGCACAGCGATGCAAACAATCGACACTATTCTGAAGGTAGAATGATGCGCCAATCGCGATTCCGTCACGGCGTCGCGTTTGTCTGCATTCGAACGGAACACGGGGACTTCCTATGAAATTCATCAAACTCATCGGTCTGACGGCGGGTGCGTCGATTGCGCTGGCGTCCGTTGCACTGGCACAGGATATTCCTGTCGCCGTCGCATCATCGATGACCGGCAGCGAATCCGCCTTCGGCCGCCAGTTCAAGAATGGCGCCGAACTCGCCGTCGCCGACATCAACGCCGCCGGCGGCCTGCTGAACAAGAAGCTGGCGCTGCAGGTCGGCGACGACGCCTGCGATCCCAAGCAGGCGCGCTCGATCGCCGAGAAATTCGCCAGCGCGCGCATTCCGTTCGTCGCCGGTCACTATTGTTCGTCGTCGTCGATCCCGGCCTCGGAAGCCTATGCCGACGGCAATGTGCTGCAGATCTCGCCGGGCTCGACCAATCCGCTATTCACCGAACGCAAGCTCGCCAATGTGCTGCGCGTCTGCGGCCGCGACGATCAGCAGGGTTTTGTCGCCGGCGAGTACATTGCCAAGACCTACAAGGGCAAGAATATCGCGATCCTGAACGACAAGACGACTTATGGAAAAGGCCTCGCCGACGAGACCAGGAAGGCGCTGAACAAGGCCGGCGTCACCGAGAAGATGTTCGAGAGCTACAACAAGGGCGACAAGGATTTTAATGCTATCGTGTCGCGCCTGAAGCGCGACAATATCGATCTGGTTTACGTGGGCGGCTATCACCAGGAAGCCGGCCTCATCGTGCGCCAGATGCGCGATCAGGGCCTCAAGACGGTGCTGATGGCGGGCGACGCCATCAACGACAAGGAGTTCGCCTCGATCACCGGCCCGGCTGCGGAAGGCACGCTGTTCACCTTCGGCCCCGACCCGCGCAACAAGCCGACCGCCAAGGCGATCGTCGACCGCTTCAAGGCCAAGAACATCGATCCCGAGGGCTACACGCTCTACACCTATGCGGCGTTCCAGGTCTGGTCGCAGGCCGTCGCCAAGGCCGGCACCACCGACACCAAGAAGGTGATGGACACGATCAAGGCCGGCGAATGGGACACCGTGCTCGGCAAGATGGCGTTCGACGCCAAGGGCGACATCAAGGCGATCGACTATGTCGTCTACAAGTGGGACGCCAAGGGCGACTACGCCGAACTGAAGCAGTAAGCCTGCCGGCCGCACCTCTCCCGCATAGCGAGAGGTGCGGCTCGCCTCACGTCATGATGTCGATGCCTGTGCCGACGTGACGCGACTGCCCACACCAGGGCGGTTTCGGCATCTTTTTTGATCCGCCGGAGCGGGCTCGCACAGCGAAAGCTCTTGCGACGACCTGCCGCAGCCGGACTCGCAGGCTGGCTGTTTGCGGCCGAAAATTGCCGATGACTCGGCATCAAAATAAGTTGAGAATGATCCTATCGTTCGGGCGGCCGGATTGCGTTTGTGGCCGAAAACTCTTTGCGAGGATCATCCCCATGAAACCATTGAATGTGATCGGCCTGGCCTTTGCCGCGTCGCTGCTCTCAACCGCAGCTTTTGCACAGGACATCAACGTCGCGGTCGCCGGCCCGATGACGGGCGGCGAATCGGCCTTCGGCCGCCAGATGAAGAACGGCGCCGACCAGGCTGTGGCCGATCTCAACGCCGCTGGCGGCGTGCTCGGCAAGAAGCTGGCGCTGCAGGTCGGTGACGATGCCTGCGATCCCAAACAGGCCCGCTCGATCGCCGAGAAGTTCGCAAGCTCCAAGATGCCGTTCGTCGCCGGCCACTTCTGCTCGTCATCGTCGATCCCGGCCTCCGAAGCCTATGCCGACGGCAACGTGCTGCAGATCACGCCGGCTTCGACCAATCCGCTGTTCACCGAACGCAAGCTCGCCAATGTGCTGCGCGTCTGCGGCCGTGACGACCAGCAGGGCCTCGTTGCCGCCGACTACATTGCCAAGAACTTCAAGGGCAAGAACGTCGCGATCCTCAACGACAAGACCACTTATGGCAAGGGTCTCGCCGACGAGACCAAGAAGGCACTCAACAAGGCCGGCTTTACCGAAAAGATGTTCGAGAGCTACAACAAGGGCGACAAGGACTTTAACTCGATCGTCTCACGTCTGAAGCGCGACAATATCGATCTGGTTTACGTGGGCGGCTATCACCAGGAAGCCGGTCTCATTCTGCGTCAGATGCGCGACCAGGGCCTCAAGACCGTGCTGATGGCCGGCGACGCCATGAACGACAAGGAATTCGCCTCCATCACCGGCCCGGCCGCAGAAGGCACGCTGTTCACCTTCGGCCCCGATCCGCGCAACAAGCCGACGGCGAAGGCGATCGTCGAGAAGTTCAAGGCCAAGAACATCGATCCCGAAGGCTACACGCTCTACACCTATGCAGCGTTCCAGGTCTGGTCGCAGGCCGTCGCCAAGGCCGGCACCACCGACACCAAGAAGGTGATGGACGTGATCAAGGCCGGCGAATGGGACACCGTACTCGGCAAGATGGCGTTCGACGCCAAGGGCGACATCAAGGCGATCGACTACGTCGTCTACAAGTGGGACGCCAAGGGCAACTACACCCAGATCGACGCGAAGGGGACGTGAGGCGTATTCGCGTCATCGCCGACCGCCGCTGCCACCCCACGACTGTTATCCCCGCGAAAGCGGGGATCCAGCAGACGCTGTCGTAGCGGCTTCACAACTAAAGCCGTTGTTTACTGGATCGCCCGGTCCAAGCGCGCAATTGCGCGCCAGGCCGGGCGATGACAGTTGAGAGTGTTGACGCCCGCCCCTACCCGAAATTCTGCAACACTGGAAACGTCTACAGCAGCCAGATGCTGGCATTGGACACCACGCCGGCTCCGGAGTCCGGACTGATCTAGCTGTGCCGCGCAGGACGATCGCGGCATCCATCCAGAAACAGCCTGACTGCGGCAGTGACACGCTCGCGCAGCTCCTTCTCCGATTTGACGATCTTACCGCTGAGGACCATGGCTCGCACAGGACCGTCGGCCACCGCGTAGACGAACTGCTCGGCGATGAAGCTGGCATCTCCTGATCGTATCTGTCCGTCGCGCATGGCGTTGGTGAAAATGCCGGCAATCTGCTCTCGCACGTGAAGGCCAGTCCCGTGATAGGCAGACGCCAGCTCCGGGAATTGATGTGCTTCGGCCATCACCAGCCGTTCCAGCGCGATGGCCGCCGGCGCGAGTGCGCGCTTTGAAAGCTCCAGTCCGAGTTTGACCAAGGTCGCTTCGATCGGACCGTCGCGATTGGAGTCGGTGACGGCCGGCTTGAGAAGGTCATTCGTCCCCTTCCGGATCACCGCCGCATACAGCGCCTCCTTGGAGGCAAAGCGGGCGTAGAAGGTCTGCTTCGAGATCCGGGCTGTCGCCGCGATCAGATCAACGCTGATCGCCTCGAAACTCGACTCCAGGAAGAGCCCTCTCGCCACCTCGACGATGTGGTCGGTAATGCGCCCGGCCTGTTCCTTCGTCGGCCGCCCGCTGCTTCGTGGCGCGGCTTTGCTCGGCTTGGCCTTGGCAACAGTCATCTTGGCTTTCTCTCCGGGGCATTCTCTGCACGCTTCCCGACTGCTTTTACCACCCGGCCCGCGCAATCGATCATTCGATTTCACCGCATATAGGCTTGCGACGGCGCACGGTAGAGTATAAATAGTACGGTATCGTTTGATTAATCTTGTAGAGGTAACGAAAGAGCGGCAGCCCTCGCGGGAATACGGGCTCCAGCGCTTTTCGTGATCCGAGGACCAGATATGAGACAGATGACATTGGTTTCCCGAATAGTTGTGCGTACCGCTCTCGCCATATGCCAGATGGCTCTCGTCAGCCCCGTCGCAGCAGCACCAGCCGATCCGAGCGGCACCTGGCTTACGGAGGATGGCCGCGCGCGCATACGCGTCGAGCGATGCGGATCGAAGCAGGAGCAAATTTGCGGCTATATCGTCTGGGCCAAAGAGCCCAACGACGCGAATGGGCAACCACTCAAAGACCTGAACAATCCGGACAAGACGAAGCAATTCCGACCCGTTCTCGGTCACCAATTGATCATGGGCCTGAAGCTCAACCCGGCGGGGCGCTTTGAAGGCCAGATCTACAATGCAGAGAACGGCAAATCCTACGAGATTTCGCTGTGGCGTGAGGCGATCGACCTGAAGGTCAAGGGCTGCATGATGTCGATTTTCTGCGCCACGCAGACCTGGACTCAAACCACGAATGCCGTGCCCGGACAGTTGGTGGGCATGACAGGCGATCCGAACGGCCCCAAGGCCGATAAAGAGTGGATGCAGAAGGCCCAGGCGAAACCGCCAGCGACGACACGCGCCAGTAAATAGCGGCTGCGGAGCTTCCGATACCACGTCGTATCGGTGCGGCCGCCTTCATTCGCATTGACCTCAAAAATCAAAACTGGAGTTTGAGATGTACACACTCTCGCGAGTGGACCGTCTGGCGGTCCTCGCGTTCTGCGCTGCCTTGACGGGGTGCGCAAGCATAGCGCCGGTGCCCTATTCGGATGTCGCTTCGTCATCCCAACTGGCACCGAATCCGTCCGATACGTCCGGACGTATTCCGTATCGCTACTCCACCACGGTGGACTGGCGCTCCTACAACAAGGTCATCATCGAACCGATCGTGATCTATCGGGGCGCGGATCAGCAATTCGGCGACATGACCGAAGAAGACAAGGCGTCGCTCGCGCGCACCATGCAGGCGCGGTTCGCGGAGAAGCTGGGCAGCCGCTTCGCGCTCGCCAATCAACGGGGGCCAAATACACTACGTGTGAGACTGACGCTGACTGGTGCCGTCAAGACCACGCCGGTGCTCGGCACCCTGTCACGGATCGACGTCGGAGGCCTCGTCTACAACGGCGTGCAAGCCGCCCGCGACGGCGAGGGATCGATGACGGGCTCGGTCATCTATGCCGTCGAGATCTTCGATGCGTCGACCTCCCGCCTGCTCAACGCGTTCGTTACCAAGCAATATCCGAAGCCGACCAACATCAAGGCAACCGTCGGACCGCTGACTGCGGCAGAAACCGGGATCGACCAGGGCGCAGATGCGCTGATCGCACAAATGAGATGATGCTGCGTCGTATCGGATTCGTCCCTGTCGCTTGATCAGAACAACATTGAACGAGTGTAGGATTTCATCTGTTACCAACAGACCGTCGGGTCTCGATAACGACGAGACGCCCGTGACCAAGAGCCGGCTCGCAGCAGGCTCTTGGTCTCGTCACGTTTGTCGCAGATCAATCGCGATCGGCCGAAGACATCAGCTTGAACAACTTAGAAATGATAGTTCACACCGACGGTGATCGTTTGGAATTTCTGGGTGCGATCCGGCAAGTCATCCTTTTTGAGGTTCCTGTAGAGATCGGTGTAGAGATATTCGACCTTGGCCGACCAGTTCTGCCGAAAAGCCCATTCAACGCCGCCACCAGCGGTCCAGCCGATGCGCATCTTGTCGATCCCTGAGTCCTTCACCTCTCCGAAAGCCATGCCGCCGGTGCCGTAGACGAGCAAATGTGAATCCATGAACGTCACGCCCGCACGACCGCGGCCCGTCCCGTAGAATGGCAAACTCACTTCGTTGATGCCATTGCGGCTCGTCTTGAGACCCGAAGCCATGAAGTCGTTTTCGATGCCGACCACGAACCGCGACGAGACCTGATAATTGTAGCCGACCTGAAGGCCGCCAACGACGCCATCGGCCTTGCCGCCGCTCGTTCCCAGATAGCTGTTGAAAGCATCGGTGCCGCTGAAACCGCCGCCCACGCTGGCGCCGGCATAGAAGCCGGTCCACGAAAAGGCTGCCGGCAACGCCGGCGCATAGACCGGATCGGCCTTGCGATACGGCAGATCCGCCGCATGCGCGACGCCCGCGGCAAGAACGACCGCCAGCACCAAAGCAGAACTCGCCTTCCAGTTATTCATCGAATTTTCGAGGGTCATGGACCCGGTCTCCCCACATTGCTGATCACCCAAGCTCGAAATGACCATCGGCCATTAATCAAACTATATCGTACTATTAATCTCTGCCATCTGAGACTGCAAGCCGAAATGCAAGGCATCGGATGATCGAAGCGCAATTCGGTCGGAGGTCGCGTCGTCAGCCCTGCCGGGCGCCGAAGCCGTCCGATGCATCACGATGGATTACATTCCGAAGCGGACGAGACATCGCTTCCCGATCACCGCGCACCCATACGCGACGCATAAGGCCGACGACGCGGCCACGAACACGCCGGTGCTCGGCGCGCTGTCGGGGCTCGATATCGGGGATCTGGTCTAGAACGGTGCGCAGAACGCCGTGATGGCGAGGGCCCGATAACAGGTTCGGCGATTGATGCGCCTAGCCGAAATTCTGCAGCGCGGGAAACGTTTCAAGCAGCCAGATACTGGCATTCGACACGGCGCCGGTGAGAAACGCGATACCGGTGATCACCATCAACACGCCCATCGCGCGCTCGACATGGACGAGATGCTTCTTCATGCGCGCGAACATACTGGAGAATTGCTCCACCATGAAGGCCGCGATCAGGAACGGGATGCCGAGGCCGAGGGAATAAACCGCGAGCAAGCCCGCGCCCTTAGTCACCGTTGCTTCTGCCGCCGCCACCGACAGGATCGCCGCAAGGATAGGTCCGATACACGGCGTCCAGCCAAACGCGAAAGCCAGACCCATCACATAGGCGCCCCACAGGCCAACCGGCCTGGGCATGCTCAGACGTCCCTCGCGCATCAGGAGACCGATGCGCGTCAGGCCAAGGAAGTGCAGGCCCATCAGGATGATCAGGATGCCGGCAACGATTGACAGTTCCGCCGCATAGGAGCGGATCACGCTGCCGACCAGGCTGGCGCTGGCGCCGAGCGCCACGAACACCGTGGAGAAGCCCAGCACGAACACGGCCGCCGAAATCATCACCGCGCGCTTCGAGGCCGCTTCCTGCTCGTCATCGGCAATATGCTCGATGGTCGCGCCCGTGAGATAGATGAGATAGGGCGGCACCAGCGGCAGCACGCAGGGCGACAGGAATGAGACAATGCCGGCAATCAATGCGGCGGGGATCGTGACATCGGAGATCATGCGGCTAGATGCACCGCTGACATGACGGGATGCAAGCGGGATGGATCAAATGCCCGCCACTTCCGGCTGTTGTGATCGCGCGTGATCGCGCTTTTTTTCCCCTCTCCCGCTTGCGGGAGAGAGTGGATCGAACCCTCTAGCGAAGCTTCGCTTCGCACGGGGGGCGAGACGGGAGAGGGCTTGCGCCAGACGCAGTCGTGCCCAGAATGCCCTCTCCCGCCCTCGCTACGCTCGGGCACCCTCTCCCGCGGCGCGCAGCTTTGCTGCGCTGGGGGAGAGGGAACGAAAGAAGCGGAACCGCCATGAAGAACCTGCTCACCGATATCGCCGGCGTTCGCGTCGGCCACGCGGACGACGCCAGACTGGCCTCCGGCGTCACCGCCATCCTGTTCGACAGGCCTGCCGTGGCCTCGGTGGACATCCGCGGCGGCGGACCGGGCACGCGCGAAAGCGCCCTGCTCGATCCTGTGAACACTGTGGACGCCATCCACGGTCTCGCGCTGGCCGGCGGCTCGGCCTTCGGGCTCGAAGCCGGCGGCGGCGTACAGGCCTGGCTCGCCGAACAGGGCCGCGGCTACCAGATCGGCAATGCCGTCATCCCCATCGTGCCCGGCGCGATCCTGTTCGACCTGCTCGATGGCGGCGACAAGAACTGGGGCCGCTTTCCGCCCTATCGCGATCTCGGCTATGCCGCCGCCGCGGCCGCCAGCGATGACTTCAAGCTCGGCAGCGTCGGCGCAGGGCTCGGCGCCACGACAGTCAACTACAAGGGTGGCATTGGCTCGGCCTCCGCCGTCACGCCATCGGGCGTGCGCGTCGCCGCACTCGCTGCAGTCAATGCGGTCGGCAGTGTCACGATCGGCGATGGCCCACACTTCTGGGCGGCGCCCTTCGAAGTCGGCAATGAGTTCGGCGGACACGGCATGCCGAACAAGTTGAAGCCCGAGGTGCTGGCGATGCGTATCAAGGGCGGACCGGCGGCAACCTCGATCGAGAACACGACACTTGCCGTCGTTATTACAGATGCGATCCTGACCAAGGCGCAGGCACGGCGTCTCGCCATGATGGCGCAGACCGGATTTGCGCGCGCAATCTATCCGGTGCATGCGCCGCTCGATGGCGACATCGTGTTTGCGGCCGCGACGGGCGAGAAGCCGATCGATCCACTGGTCGGACTCACTGAACTCGGCATGATCGCGGGTAATGTGATCGCCCGCGCCATTGCGCGTGGCGTCTATGAAGCGACGGCGCTGCCGTTTGCCGGCGCGCTTCCAGCGTTTCGCGACCGGAACTAGGTCATCGCTACGCAACCAATCGCATCGGTGATTGTTTCTATCCAGGAGACATTCGGAGGATTGCGATGCCGTCGACTGCGATTCGACACGTCACTTATGACCCGGTGAGTCGCGAAATGCGCGTCACCTTCACGAGCGGCCGTCGGTATGCTTATGCGCAGGTGCCGCCGGAAGTTCACGCGGCCTTCAGCAGCGCGGCGTCACGCGGTGTATTTTTTAACCACCGCGTCCGCGATCGTTTTACCTATCGTGAACTCCCGCGTTCGGGATCAGAGCGCAGATCAGGCGCTGATCGCCAGCGTCGACTTCGCATTTGAGATCTGCTGCGCCTGACGCGCGATCATCTTTTCGATCGCGTTATAGGACGAGCTTGCGGTTGATGACGTAGACGACGCCGGGACGGCCGTGGTCGAACTCACCGTCGATCCGTCCGCATAGGCGATAGACGTCGTGGTGCTGCCATCAGCATTCACCGTGGTCGTTGTGGTCGAACCAGCAGTGTCAGAGCCACCACCAGATCCACCGCCCATACCGCCGCCGCCGCCGGCGTGATGTGCCTTGCCGCCATTCAGCGCCGGGCTCAATTCATCGATATTGACCGAGCCGTCACCGTTCTTGTCGAGTTCGGCGAATACCTTGTCGGCATTGGCCGTGTTGGTGCCGCCGGCACCGAGCTTCTTCTCGAACTCCGCCTTGCTGATGCCGCCGCTGCCGTCGCTGTCGAGCAGCCCCATCAGCCTGCTCAGCGCTTCAGATCGTTTCGCCGAAGAGGCTGCCGTCGCGGGCTGGCTCTGGGCATCGAGCAGCGTGCTCATGGTGCCCGGGGCCAGCTTGTAGGAACTGTTCGTGCTGCTGGTGGCGGAGGTTGCCGTCGATGACGTGGCGCTCGCCGTCGACGTGCTGGCGACATCGAACGGGCTGGCGCTCTTCTGGGTGACACCGGTCGTGGTGGTCGCGGCCTTCGACTTCGACTTCGTGAGCGCCTGCAGCGCATCGATCGCGGTGGTGGCGGCAGCAAGGGCTGGCAGCATCGTCAAATTCCTGATCATGCCGCAGCGTGCGGCGTGAATTCCCTGGGGAATACGGAGCAAGCCCCATGCCACCGAAAAAAGTTCGATAAAACAACGGGCTTGGTCGCACGGGCCGCCCGCGTTTCCCGGCAAATCGTGCCCTTGCGGCAGAATGTGCCGGGACCATCCTGCTGCAGCGCGTCGATGGCGCGGCCGTGGCTGGCGCGTTGCCCGCACCCCGGCCCCATGTTACGCGAGGCGGTCCATTCGCTGCCGTCAGAAAACGTTCAGGAAAACCCCAGGATAATTCGATGTCCCAGAGCTTCACGCCCCGCCCGCTGGTGATCGCCCCGTCCATTCTGGCGGCTGATTTCGCAAAGCTCGGCGAAGAGGTCCGCGCCGTGGATACCGCCGGCGCCGACTGGATGCATCTCGACGTGATGGACGGCCATTTCGTGCCGAACATTTCCTACGGCCCCGACGTCATCAAGGCGATGCGCCCGCACACCAAGAAGATCTTCGACGCGCATCTGATGATCGCACCATGCGATCCCTATCTCGAAGCCTTCGCCAAGGCCGGCTGCGACCACATCACCGTCCATGCCGAGGCGGGCCCGCATCTGCATCGCTCGCTGCAGGCGATCCGCAATCTCGGCAAGAAGGCCGGCGTCTCGCTCAATCCCGGCACGCCCATCTCGGCCATCGAATATGTGATCGATCTCGTCGATCTCGTGCTGGTGATGTCGGTCAATCCCGGCTTCGGCGGCCAAGCGTTCATTCCGTCCGCGCTCGGCAAGATCTCGGACCTGCGCGCGATGACCGCGGGCCGTCCGATCGATATCGAAGTCGATGGCGGCGTGTCCGCTGCAGTCGCCGGACAACTCGCCGCAGCAGGTGCCAATGCCTTCGTTGCCGGCTCGGCCGTATTCAAGGGCGGCACGGTGGAAAGCTACAAGGCGAATATCGACGACATCCGCGCGGCGGCAGCGAATGCCCGCGGCGAGATGGTGTAGCGCCTCTCCCGATTCAAATTTCAAACAGCCACGCTTCCGCTGTCTCGCGGCTCAATGAGCCCGAGCTGTGCGGATCGTCTCCCCTCGAAACATGAGGGGTGGCGGCGCGCCGTGAGGCGCAAGGGGTGGTTTCTGTCGCGATCCGCTCCGCCGGAACGCCGGCAAGCTGCAACCGCGCAACGCCTCACGGCGCGCCACCGCGGCGATTTCTGTCCCCGGGACCGTTCTTCCGGGCAAAGGCGCAGAGCTCCGCACTCCGCTGATCCCGACGGTTTCCCGCCGTTCACCAATGCCACGTCCAGCCAGCATGAGTGGCAGACCCCCGTAGTGGGGCCGGACGGTGACCCAAGGCCTCCCGAGTGCGTGAGGGAACGTCTCCCTCCCGCCCGCAGGCGCCGCATCCCTGTTCCACCTCAAGACGCCTCATGAAGCGCCCCTCGCGAACCGGACAATTCAGATAATAGTCCTTAAAGGAATATTGTCAACACCTGCGAAGACCAATATGCGCATGAACTTTGCTCCGCGCAGCGCGACCAACCGGGATGACACAGCATTCAATCGCCGGCTTTCGCCGCTTCCTGCTCGCTCCCCTGCTCTCGTTCGCCCTGCTCGGCACGGCGCAGGCCGGTGATGCCGCCGCGCGCAAAGTGATCGGCTTCTCGCCGGACGGCACGCATTTCGCCTTCGAGCACTATACGCAGCTCTATGATGCGACCGAGATCGTCGCCGAAATCCAGGTGATCGACACGCGCACCGACGACTTTGCGAAGGGCACGCCCTTCTCCATTCGCACCAAAGACGATGACGAGCGCGAAGTGGATGCCGTGCGCGCCGAGCTGATGGCCAAGGCCAAGCCGCTGCTGGGCAAGCTTGGTATCACCGAGCCCGGCACGCGCTTCGCCGGCAAACCGTCGATGGATCTCGACGAGATCGGCATCTATCAGATGGACCCGAAGCCGCTCGCCGCCACGCAGACCATCACTTTGCCGGATGGCCGCAAGCTGGTGCTCACACTCTCCGATCAGGCGCTCGGCAAGGCGTCATGCTATGGCGCCGGCGGCCGCGGCACCTATGGCAGCGTCATCGTCACCGGCATGATCCTGCAAATGAGCATTGACGGCGCCGCGCCCGTCACCCTGGCGCAGGACAAGCAGTTACCCAAGCGCCGCCGCTGCGTGACCGCCTACGGGATTGCCGATGTCTATCATCATCAGGCCAAGGACGGCACGCAGACGCTGGCGGTGCTGGTCGAAACCGTGGATGCGCATCAGTTTCACGCCGGGCCGAACAGAAGATTCACGGCGGTAACGATGCGGCTGCCCAAGCCGTAATTTTAGCAGGCGCCCCCGCATAGAGCGAAGCGAACTTCCGGACGTGCCACGGCGCATTGAGACCTGCGATTGCGCAAACGTCCATCCGAACTACGGCACTCCTAATCTCTTTTTCTCGAAATCCAGATCGCCGTAGTTGGATCTGGCAAAGTTAACGGCACGCCATTCAATCCTAGAATAAAACTCCTCACAAGAATTCCATCAATCGAACGCTTCACATCATTCACATCCCATAAAGATCTTGCTTGCTCAACTTCAAAAAGCTCGGGCATTGCGGAGCTCAATTGCGATACGTCCTTTCCTTGAATTCCTTCGGCAAAAGACCTTCTAACGTGCCAAGCTAGAAGATCGGCGGCCTGCAGCGGCAAAGTGTTCTTTTCATCTCGATAAATTGGTCTTTGCCCGATGTACTCTTTGAGGTGGCTCGGCGCGACTTCTGCCCAGCCATCAAAACTTTCAAGCATTAGTCTGGAGGATTCCCCTCCCTCTTCATCGAAGACAAAGTCAATTTTTTCTCTGATGCCCTTTTCAGCTAAATATTTAACAGCAGACGCCATGATGGTATGAAACGCGAAGAAATACGGTCGGTCGTGGTATTTCTCGTTAAGCCGACCGACGGCGTAGTTTTTCCACCCGTCACTTGAGACAGCAAATATGATCGCAGAGATTGCGTGGCGGTTGACTATTGAGGGCAACATTCGAAGACGCGCGTCCCGCAACGCTTCATCCCACCCGGCAAATTGCCCACGCCGACTAAACGCTTCCGACATTTTAAAGTACTTAATTGCCTTCGGGTGGTCCAATGCGGCCTTCCATTCAATCGTGAAAGCTTCCCACGCGTCTGCCCTCGCAAGGTAGCCGGCCATTACGTAGACTGGGGAGTCGTTGATCGTTCCGCTTCCATCGATAAAGGCCAGCATTGGTCATCAACCATCGCGTACGACGCAGTTCGGAAAACTACGAATGAGCGTCAGAAAAGCTTCGTTGCTACGATCACGATAGCGCGCCCTTCTCCCTAAAAAATACCCCGCTCGCCGACATGAACAACATATTGCAGGGAATACTTTCTCCTCAGACCGCGGAATATCTGAATTCCGCCTTATCATGTTCAGGTGGCCTCCCCCGCCCCGATCTGCTAAAGCGCGGCGTAACCCCCAACAGTCAGAGACGTCGATGATCCCTCGCTATACCCGTCCGGAAATGGCCTCCATCTGGGAGCCGCAGACCCGCTTCAAGATCTGGTTCGAGATCGAGGCGCATGCCGCCGATGCGCTGGCGGAACTGGGCACCATTCCGAAGGATGCGGCGAAGACGATCTGGGCCAAGGCCAAGGACGCGACCTTCAATGTGGAGCGCATCGACGAGATCGAGCGCGAGACCAAGCATGACGTCATCGCCTTCCTGACCCATCTCGCCGAAATCGTCGGCCCGGAAGCGCGCTTCGTGCATCAGGGCATGACGTCGTCGGATGTGCTCGACACCTGCCTCAACGTCCAGCTCACGCGCTGCGCCGACATCCTGATCGCCGATATCGACCGCCTGCTGGCGGCGCTGAAAACGCGCGCCTTCGAGCACAAGATGACGCCGACCATCGGCCGCTCCCATGGCATCCATGCCGAGCCGGTCACCTTCGGTCTCAAGCTCGCTTATGCCTATGCCGAATTCACCCGCAACCGCGAGCGCCTCGTCGCCGCGCGCAAGGAAGTCGCGACCTGCGCGATCTCCGGCGCCGTCGGCACCTTCGCGCAGATCGATCCGCGCGTCGAAGAACATGTCGCCAAGGCGATGGGCCTCGTGCCGGAGCCGATCTCGACCCAGGTGATCCCGCGCGACCGCCACGCGATGTTCTTCGCCACGCTGGGCGTCATCGCCTCGTCGATGGAGCGCCTCGCGGTCGAGATCCGCCACATGCAGCGCACCGAGGTGCTGGAAGCCGAGGAATTCTTCTCCGAAGGCCAGAAGGGCTCGTCGGCGATGCCGCACAAGCGCAACCCGGTGCTGACCGAGAACATCACCGGCCTTGCCCGCATGGTGCGCGCCTATGTGACGCCGGCGCTGGAAAACGTGGTGCTGTGGCACGAGCGCGATATCTCGCACTCTTCCGCCGAGCGCATGTTCGGCCCGGACGCCACCGTGACCCTCGACTTCGCGCTGAACCGCATGGCCGGCGTGATCGAGAAGCTGCTGGTCTATCCCGCCAACATGCAGAAGAATCTCGACCGCCTCGGCGGCCTCGTGCATTCGCAGCGCGTGCTGATCGCACTGACGCAGAAGGGCGCATCGCGCGAAGACAGCTACAAGCTCGTGCAGCGCAACGCCATGCCGGTCTGGCGCGGCGAAGGCGACTTCCAGACACTGTTGAAGAACGATCCCGAGGTGAAGAAGTATCTCACCGACGACGAGATCTCCGAGAAGTTCGACCTCGGCTATCACCTCAAGCACGTGGACACGATCTTCAAGCGCGTGTTCGGCGCGAGCTGATCATTCGATGAGCCGCGTCGTCGCCGTATGTCTGCGGCGCGGTCATCACTTCAGCAAGACGCCAAGCCTGAGCATACGTTTGCTCAGCGGGCTCGGCGTCGAGGGCGATGGCCATATGGGCGCGACGGTGAAACACCGTTACGACCGCCGTCGCGATCCGACAAAACCCAATTTGCGCCAGGTGCATCTGATCCCGCGCGAGCTGTTCGACGAATTGCGAGCTGAGGGGTTCACGATCCAGCCCGGCGATCTCGGCGAGAATGTCACCACATCGGGAATCGACCTCGCAGCACTGCCGACCGGCACGCGGCTGCATCTCGGCACGCATGCGATCATCGAACTCACCGGCCTGCGCGAGCCCTGTGTGCTGATGGATCGCTTTCAGGAGGGACTGAAGGCCGCGACGCAAGATCGCGATGCGGAAGGCAATGTCATCTGCAAGGCCGGAGTGATGGCTGTGGCTGTCGCAGATGGAGACGTCAGGCCGGGCGACGCGATCAAGGTTGAGCTACCGGCCGGAGCGCGGCAGCCGCTAGCGCCGGTGTAACAAGTCGAGATGTGTGAGAGCGCTCCCTCTCCCCGCTCCCGTGCGAAGCGAAGCTTCGCTAGGCGGGGAGAGGGGTGGGGTGAGGGGCGAGGCACGGCCTATCCCACGCGTTTCGCTCGCGGGTCGAAGATTCGCGCTTCGAAAGAGAACGATGCGGGGCTGGCCGCGTGCCTTGCCCCTCACCCGCCGCGAAGACGCGGCGACCTCTCCCGCGTAGAGCGGGGAGAGGTTAAGACAGAGGCCCCCAGCCCTTCCCGAAAAAGCCCGAATGCCCCTGTCTTGATTGCCAGACCCGTAGCAACCCCGCAGTAACCATCCTCCCCTAGGCTCTCATGATGCCGACGCGTCCCACCATCCTTGTGTTCGACTCCGGTCTCGGCGGCCTTACCGTCCAGCGCGAGATCGCCAAGGCGCGTCCGGATGCCCGCTATGTCTATGTGGCGGATGACGCGTTCTTTCCCTACGGCCAGCACACCGAGGAGGCGCTGATCGGCCGCGTGGTGCCGCTGATGGGCGAGCTGATCGTTGCGCACCGGCCGGATCTCGTGGTGATCGCCTGCAACACCGCCTCGACGCTGGTGCTCAGCCATCTGCGCGCCGCCTATGCCGTGCCCTTTGTCGGCACCGTGCCGGCGATCAAGCCGGCCTGTGCGCGCTCGGTCAGCAAGCGCGTCTCCGTGCTCGGCACGTCGGGCACCGTGAAGCGCGAATATACCCAGACGCTGATCCGCGAATTCGGCGGCGGCTGCATCGTCACGCTGGTCGGCTCCGCCGAACTCGCCGCACTGGCGGAAGGCGCACTCGGCGGCCAAGGTATCGACGACGCCGAACTGTTTCGAGAGATCGCGCCCTGCTTCGTGCAGGACGCCGCCGGTGCCCGCACCGACACGATCGTGCTCGCCTGCACGCATTACCCGCTGTTGCTCGACCACCTCAATCGCATCGCGCCCTGGCCGGTGGCATGGATCGATCCGGCCCCGGCAATCGCACGCCGCGTGGTCGGCCTGATCGGAGATCATCAGCCCGGCGTACCGCCCGGCGATGCCGTGCTGCTCTACACCTCCGGCAAGCGCCATGCCTGGCCGGAAGCGCTGGCGCCGTTCTTCGGCGGACAGGTCGCGGCATAGTCCGCGGCATCTCGACTTTCCCTCGCGCGCTGCTAGCCTTGCGGCGCGCCGTTCCGAAAAGAGAACGGCAAAGGGAGACCGACATGCTCAGGACCAGCTTTCTCAAAGCACTCTTCATCGGCGCGGCGATCACGGCCTGCGCCGGTGCTGCCAGCGCGCAAGGCATCAAGCGCACGCCGCTGCAGGACATCAAATATCCCGCCGGCCATCGCATCGTGACGGTCGTGGCTGAACTCGGCCCGAACCAGCTCGCCGGCCGCCATACCCATCCGGGTGTCGATACCGGTTACGTCCTCGATGGCGACGCGACACTGATCGTCGAGGGCCAGCCAGACCAAACGCTCAAGCCCGGCGATTCCTATGCCGTCCCGGCCGGAATTCCGCATGACGTGAAGACCGGCGACAAGGGCCTGAAGATCATGGCAGTCTATGTCGTGGAAGACGGCAAGCCGGTGGCGACGCCCGCGCCGAAATAACAGGATCCCATTTGACGATGACGACCCCCGCGCCATTTCACGACCTCAAGCAGAAATGGCGCGAGGGCCGCCCTACTTTCGGGGCCATTGCTACCATCCCGTCGATCCAGACCGTGCGCATCATGGCGCAGACGCTGGACTGGATCATCGTCGATCTCGAACACGGCCCGATCGATCTCAACACCGCCCACGGGATGATCATGGCCACCGCGGGCACGCCTTGCACGCCGCTGGTGCGGATCACCGCCAATGAGCCATGGCTGGCGAAAGCACCGATGGATTTCGGCGCGATGGGCATCAACTTCCCGATGATCAACAGCGCGGACGATGCCTATAAGGCGGCGCGCAGCCTGCGCTATCCGACCCAGGGCGAGCGGCTGTGGGGACCGTTCCACGCGCCATTCCGCTGGAACGTGGGCATGCCCGACTACATGGCCCGCGCCGACGACAGCATGATCTGCATGATCACCATCGAGCATATCGATGCGGTGAACCGGATCGGCGAGATCATGGCCACACCGGGCATCGACATCGCGGTGATCGGCGTCGGCGACCTCGCGACATCCATCGGCAAACGCGGCCAGCCGGGCGATCCCGAGGTGCAGGCGCTGGTGGCAAAGGCCGAAGCGGGAATCCTCAAGTCAGGCGTGCCGCTGGGCGGCGCGGCGCTGAACGCGGAGATGGGCAACACCATGATCGAGCGGGGCTATGTGGCCCTGGCGTTGGGATTCGACTGGTCACTGTTCCAGCGCGGAATCGCCGCCGGATTCGAGGGCATCAGGCGGTAAATTGCCCTTTCGAGGCCGATTTTGCGTCGAAACCGGCCGAATTGGCGCTATAAGCCCGCCAAACGGCAAAATGCCTGTCTTTCAATTGACATAACCGGGCCTTCACCCTAGAAACCGCCTTGCTCGCGGGTCGTTTTCGGCCCGCGAAGCGTTTCGCACCCGTGGTTCTCCACCCAGCTTTGGGAATGAACCTGTCGGTGCCGAGATTTTCCAGACTCTGGACTGATCACGGTACACAGGAGGGCGCGTCTCCTCACATCCACCAAAAGAGCCATCGCTTCGCGATGGCTGACAAAACCGAGGACGCGATGACAAAGCGTAGTGAAGCTAAATACAAAATCGACCGCCGTATGGGCCAGAACATTTGGGGTCGTCCCAAGTCTCCGGTCAACAAGCGTGAATACGGTCCCGGCCAGCACGGCCAGCGCCGCAAGGGCAAGCTCTCCGACTTCGGCACGCAGCTGCGCGCCAAGCAGAAGCTGAAGGGCTATTACGCCAACATTTCCGAGCGCCAGTTCCACTCCATCTATGTGGAAGCCGGCCGTCTCAAGGGCGACACCGGTGAAAACCTGATCGGCCTGCTCGAGCGCCGCCTCGACACCGTCGTGTATCGCGCCAAGTTCGTCGCCACCATGTTTGCGGCCCGTCAGTTCATCAACCATGGCCACATCAAGGTGAACGGCAAGCGCGTCAACATCGCGAGCTATCTCGTGAAGGTTGGCGACGTCATCGAGATCAAGGAATCCTCCAAGCAGCTCGCTTTCGTACTCGAAGCCAGCCAGCTCGGCGAACGCGACACCCCGGATTACGTCGAAACCGACCACGGCAAGATGACCGCCAGGTTCATCCGCATTCCGCAGCTGTCGGACGTCCCCTTCGCCGTTCAGATGGAACCGCATCTGATCGTCGAATTCTATTCGCGCTAAGTTCTGACAGCGCTGACGAGATCAAGGCCCCGGATTTTCCGGGGCCTTTTTTGTTACCCAACTGACGGGTTAAGCTGTCGCGCGTAACAACGTGGAATTCCCAATGCCCTTCACCCCTGCTCGCCCCGATCCATCACAGCCGGCGGTTCGCATCAATCTGCTGTCGGACACACAGACGAAGCCCACGCCCGCGATGCGCGCGGCGATGGCTGCGGCAGATGTCGGCGATGAGCAGGTCGGCGACGATCCCACCGTCAACGCGCTCTGCGACCGCGTCGCCGAACTGCTCGGCAAGGAAGCCGCAGTGTTCATGCCATCGGGTACCATGTGCAATGTCGCCGGCCTGCTGGCGCATTGCCGGCCCGGCGACGAGATCCTCGCGCATCGCACCGCGCATATTCTCTCGCGCGAGGGCGGCACCCATGCCGCTCTTGGCGGCTTCCAGATTACCGGGCTCGACGGCGCCGACGGCAAGTTCACGCCAGATGCGCTGCGCGCCGCATTGCATCCGCGCACGCGCTACGAGGCAGCGCAGACCGTGGTCAGCGTCGAACAGACTGCCAATATCGGCGGCGGCACCATCTGGTCGAAATCCGATCTCGAAGCGATCGTCACCATCGCGCGTGACCGCGGCCTTGCCACGCATATGGATGGCGCGCGACTGATGAATGCCTGCGTCGCCACCGGTATCGGTGCGAGCAGGATGTCCGATGGCTGGGACTCGGTGTGGATCGATTTCAGTAAGGGGCTCGGCGCGCCGATCGGAGCCGTGCTCGCCGGCACGCGCGACTACATTGATGCAGTGTGGCGCTGGAAGCAGGGATTGGGCGGCTCGATGCGCCAGGCCGGCATCGTTGCCGCCGCCTGCATCCACGCGCTGGACCATCACGTCGAGCGCCTCGCCGACGATCACGCGAATGCGCACGCGCTGGCGCACGGACTGGGCCAGATCGACGGGATCGCCGTTCAGCAGCCGGAGACCAATCTCGTCTTCTTCGATCCCGCGGGCGCAGGCATCAGCGGTGCTGCTATGGTGAAAGCCTTGCGCGCGAAAGGCGTGCTGCTCGCCACCATGGACGGCCGCATCCGCGCCTGCACGCATCTGGATGTCTCTGCTGACATGATCGAAGAAACGTTGGGATTGATCAGGGACGTGGTGCGAGCGGTTTAGCCTTATCCCGACGGCCCTCATGGTGAGGAGGCGCCGCTTGGCGCCGTCTCGAACCATGAGATGTTTGGCCCATCCTTCGAGACGCGCGCAAGAGCGCGCTCCTCAGGATGAGGACTGAGTATGTGGAACAGGCACCACGATGACCTGCCCTGCCGCTTACTCCAGCGCCTCAGCGATGATCTTCCGCACGTCGATCTCCATCCGCACCCGCTGCGACGGCGATTGCGCCATCACCAGCACGAACATGTCATTCTTCGGATCGACCCAGAAGAACGTGCCGCCGACGCCGTCCCAGCGATATTCGCCGATCGCGCCGGGCTCGCTGGCCAGCTCCTTGGTGCGCACCGCGAAGCCGAGGCCGAAGCCGCTGCCGGCGCCCGGGAAATAATAGTAGTCGCGCTTCACGCCGCTATCAGGCCCGACGTGATCGCGCGTCATCTCCGCCACCGTTTCCGGTTTGAGATAGCGCTTCCCGTCAAGCGTGCCGCCATTGAGCAGCATCTGCAGGAAGCGCGCATAGTCCGAGATCGTGCCGACCAGACCGGAGCCCCCCGCCTCCCATTGCATGATCTCCGCGGGATCGTGCATACCGACCACCGGCCCGACCATGCGATCGGACGGGAAAGGTTCGGCGACACGCACCCGATGCCGCAGGTCGGTGATGTAGAACGACGTATCTGTCATCCCCAGCGGATCGAACAGCCGGCTCTTGAGGAAATGGGACAGCGACTGTCCGGACACCACTTCGATGACGCGGCCGAGAATGTCGGTGGAATGGCCGTAGTCCCACAGCGTACCGGGCTGCTCGGCGAGCGGAAGCTGCGCGATGCGATCGGCCCATGAGGCGTTGTCCCAGTCGCGGCCGAAGATATCGAGCTGTGCATAACGTTTCCGCGCGGGATCGTCGCCATAGAAGCCATAGGTGATACCCGACGTATGCTTGAGCAGATCGGCGATGGTGATCGGCCGCTGCAGCGGCACCAGACCGAACGTGGCGTGTTCGTCGCCACCTTTGGTGTCGATGCCGACCTTCGTTTTAGCAAAGGACGGAATATATTTCGCAACGGGATCGTCGAGGTGTAGTTTGCCGTCCTCGACCAGCATCATGGCGGCCACCGAGGTGATCGGTTTCGACATCGAATACAGCCGGAAGATCGCATCTCTCGTCATCGGATGCCCGCTGTCGAGATTGCCGAACGTATCGAAATAGACAGGCTTGCCGTGCTGTTGCACCAGCACCACCGCGCCGGGAATCTTCCGCTCCGCGACCATATCGAGAAAGTAGCGATCGAGCGCCAGCAATTTTTCGGCAGAAAATTCGCGCGCGATGGATTGCGGTTTTTCAGCTCGGGCCGGCGGCGAAGGCACGATAACGGTGCCGACGCACAGCGTCAGCAGCAGGAGTACGGCGCGCCTATTTCTCCAGCGCTTCATAGACCAACAGCTTCAGTGACCTTTGAATGCGCTGTCGCTCCGACGGCGTCTGCTCGAGCAGGATGAAGAAGAAGTCCTGCTTGGGATCGATGATGAAATAGCAACCGCTGGCGCCGTCCCATTTCAGTTCGCCGAGCGATCCCGGCGGCGGCGGCTTGGCATTGCCGGCATCAGTGCGCACGGCGAAGCCATAGCCGAAGCCGAAGCCATCGCCCGGGAAATACAGATAATCGCGCGCGACGCCGGACTCCTTGCCGATATGATCTGTGGTCATATCCTTGAACGTCGCCGCGCTCATGAAGCGCTTGCCATCATATTCGCCGCCGTTCAGCAGCATCTGCGCGAACTTCGTGTAATCCGCCAGTGTCGAGACCATGCCTCCGCTGCCGGACTCCCATTTCTGATAGGTGTCGGGACGGCCCTGTCGGCCGGTGCGGAAATTGCGATCCCAGGCCATCGGCTTGGCGAGCATGACCTCCTTCGACTTCTCCTTCACGAAGAAGCCAGTGTCCTTCATCCCGAGCGGTCCGAGGAACGCCTGCTCCTCGTAACCGAGCAGCGACTTGCCGGTGACCACTTCGATCACACGGCCGAGAATGTCGGTGGAATGGCCGTAGTCCCACATGGTGCCGGGCTGGTGCTCGAGCGGCAGCTGCGCGATGCGGTCGGCGAACTCCTTGTTGTCGAAATCGCCGCTGTAGATATCGGCATTGCCATAGGCGCGGCGCACCAGGCTCTCGCCATAAAAGCCATAGGTGATGCCGGACGTATGCAGCAGCAGGTCGCGGATCGTTACCGGGCGATTAGGCGCGACGATGTCCAGCGCCTTCTCGCCATTCTCCAGCTTCTTCTCGATGCCGACCTTGGCCTTGGCGAAAGACGGAATGTATTGCGAGACGGGATCGTCGAGCTTCAGCTTGCCCTGATCGATCAGCATCATCGCTGCGAAAGAGGTGATCGGCTTCGACATGGAATGCAGCCGAAAGATCGTGTCATCGGTCATCGGCTGCTTGGTGTCGGGATCGCGAACGCCGAAGAATTCCTTGTAGACCGGCTTGCCGTGCTGCTGGATCAGGACGATCGCACCGGGGATCTTGCCGTCGGCGATCTGCTTGCGGAAGAACTCGCCGATCTTGGCCAGCTTCTCCTGCGAGAATTTTGCGCCGGCGGGAATGTCGAAGGTGCCCTCGGCGGCAAAGCGATCCTGGGCGAAGACGGGCGATCCGGCGAGCAACAGCGCTCCGCAAAGCAGCGCGCGTAGTCTGTGCCGCAAATTCATTGCCGCTCCTTTTGCCTGATCAGAGGAGTGTAACGGCGGGGCGTTCTCAGACAAGGGGAAGTGCGCGTGCGAGCGCGAGGCGATGCAGGTCCGCCGACGGCTGGGAAAAGCAGCAGAAGGTGACGGCGGTGACCACCGGCGCATCCTTCAAAACCTCGATGACCGAGCCGACCGCAATGGGAGCTGCCCGCGCCGCTGGAAAGCCGTAGACGCCGGTCGAGATGGCGGGGAAAGCAATGGAGACCAGACCATGCGCCTGACACAACATCAGCGCCCCTCGGTAGCAGGACGCCAGCGCCTCATCCTCGCCGCTCCGGCCACCATGCCAGACCGGACCGACCGCATGGATCACATGCGACGCCGGTAATTTGTAACCTTTGGTGATTTTGGCGTCGCCGGTCTCGCAACCCTTGAGGGTGCGGCATTCAGCGAGCAAGTCGGGGCCGGCAGCCCGATGGATGGCGCCGTCCACGCCCCCGCCTCCGAGAAGCGACGCATTGGCCGCGTTGACGATGGCGTCAACGCGGAGGGTCGTGATGTCGGCCACGACGACGTCCAGCGTCGCCGTGCCTATTTGTCGACTTGAAATCAGGCCGAGGCCGGGGCGGCAATCACGCCCTTCTCGGCCAGCAGGCTCTGCAACTCGCCAGCCTGGAACATCTCACGGATGATGTCGCAGCCGCCGACGAATTCGCCCTTCACATAGAGCTGCGGAATGGTCGGCCAATTCGAATAGGTCTTGATGCCGTCGCGCAGATCGGCGGATTCGAGAACGTTGAGGCCCTTGTAGCCGACACCCACGTGATCGAGGATCTGGACCACCTGGCCCGAGAAACCGCACTGCGGAAATTGCGGCGTGCCCTTCATGAACAGCACCACGTCGTTGGTCTTCACTTCGTTCTCGATGAATTGCTCAATGCTCATGATCGCGTCCTTGTTGCGGCCAGCCATCGGGCGAACCGCCCGGTCAGACTTGTCATATATGTAGCCGAATCCGTTCCGCATCCCAAGTCTTATGGACGTGATCAAGAGCCTGAAATCGCAGGCATTGGGGCTTATTGCCGGCCCGCCACGGTCACTTTCCGCAGTTTTTGCCAAGTCCCACGGCGCCAAAGATCATATGACGACGGGCCTTTTATAACCAATCGGACGACCTATTTAGGACAGGCTGCTCGGGAACCCATCACCAAGAGCAACGTTCTCTCCAAAATCGGAGACTTTCGTGACGAATCCAGCTTCCGCCGCGAGTACAGGTATTGCGTCCCCTGCGTCCAAATCTGCCCCCGCAGGCTCTCTGGCCCAAAGACTGGGTGACGCCTTCCTGACGGTCCGTCACGAAACCGAACGCCGCGCCGCGCCGCTCTCCCCGGAAGATCAGTTGGTGCAGTCGATGCCCGACGCCAGCCCGGCGAAGTGGCACCGCGCACATGTGACGTGGTTCTGGGAGCAATTCCTGCTCGGCGATCACGCCCCCGGCTACAAGGTCTATCACCCCGATTACGCCTACCTGTTCAATTCCTATTACGTCTCCGCCGGTCCCCGCCACGCCCGCGCCCAGCGCGGCCATCTCACCCGGCCCGGCGCCGACGAGGTCACCGCCTATCGCAAACACGTCGATGCAGCTGTCATCAAATTCTTCAACGAGACGTCAGACGACAAGCTGACCGCGCTGATCCCCCTGCTCGAAGTCGGCTTCAATCACGAGCAGCAGCATCAGGAGCTGATGCTCACCGACATCCTGCATGCCTTCGCGCAGAACCCGATCCCGCCGGCCTATGACTCCGACTGGCGCTTTCCGGCACCGACCATATCGGGCGATGCGTGGCTGACGCTTACCGAGGGCATCCATACCATCGGCCACCAGAGCGAGAGCTTCCATTTCGACAACGAGAAGCCTGCGCATCGCGCCCTCGTCGGCCCCGTCAAGCTCGCACGCAATCTCGTCACCAACCGCGAATGGCTCGCCTTCATGGAGGCCGGCGGTTACGAGGAAGCGACGCTGTGGCTGATGGACGGCTTTGCCGCCGCCGCCCGCGAGGAGTGGCAGGCGCCTGGTCACTGGCGCAAGGTCAATGGCGAGTGGCAGATCATGACCCTCGCCGGCCTACAGCCGATCGATCTCGACGCGCCGGTGTGCCACGTCAGCTATTACGAATGTGACGCCTTTGCGCGCTGGAGCGGCAAGCATCTGCCCACTGAAATGGAATGGGAAGTGGCCGCGCGTGCCGGTCAGCTCAACGATGCGTTCGGCATCGTCTGGCAATGGACGCGCTCCGCTTACGCGGCCTATCCGGGCTACCGCGCCATCGAAGGCGCACTCGGCGAATACAACGGCAAGTTCATGATCAATCAACTGGTGCTGCGCGGCTCGTCGCTGGCAACGCCGGACGATCACAGCCGCGTCACCTACCGCAATTTCTTCTATCCCCACCATCGCTGGCAATTCACGGGCCTGCGGCTGGCCGATTACGGCAACTGACTTCCAACATCATCACGGCGCTTGAAAGCGTTGAGGAGACTGACATGAACGTTCATGCCCCGTTGGCACTGTCGCTGCTGAATGCCTCAGCCTCCGCATTTGCCGCGGATGTCGCCGAAGCCCTGTCGCAGCATCCGAAAAGGCTGTCGCCGAAATACTTCTATGACGAAGCCGGCTCGGAGCTGTTCGAACAGATCACCAGGCTGCCGGAATATTACCCGACCCGCACCGAGCTCGGCATTCTCCGCTCGCGCGGCAAGGACATCAACGCGATCATTCCGAAGAACGCCGCACTGATCGAATTCGGCGCCGGCGCCACCACCAAGGTGCGGCTGCTGCTGGATGAATGCGACGTCGGCGCCTATGCGCCGGTCGATATCTCAGGCGACTTCCTGCAGGCACAGGCAGCCGAGTTGCGCAGGGATTTCCCGGGCCTCAAGGTGCTGCCGGTAAATGCCGACTTCACCGCACCCTTCGACCTTCCCGCCGATATCCGGATGATGCCGAAGGTTGGCTTCTTCCCGGGCTCGACGCTCGGCAATTTCGAGCCGCACGAGGCCTGCGCCTTCCTGCGCTCCGCCCGCGCCATTCTCGGCAAGGACGCCCTGATGCTGATCGGCATCGATCTGGAGAAGGACGAGAAGCTGCTGCACGCCGCCTATAACGACGCGGCAGGGGTCACCGGCAAGTTCAACATGAATGTGCTGGTGCGCATCAACCGCGAACTCGGCGGCGATTTCGATCTCTCGGCCTTCACCCATCGCGCGATCTACAACAAGGAACGCCACCGTATCGAGATGCACCTGATCGCCAGGAAGCCGCAGACCGTGCATGTGCTCGGTCGCAGCTTCGCGTTCCGTGCCGGCGAAAGCATCCATACCGAGAGCAGCTACAAATACAGCATCGAGCGTTTTGCGGCGCTGGCCCGCGGTTCGGGCTGGGAGCCGAAGGCGTCATGGACGGATGCTGACAAGCATTTCTCGGTGCATGCGCTGATGGCGGTGGAGTAAAAGACTGCTCCACACTCAGCCTTCATCCTGAGGAGCGCGCTCTTGCGCGCGTCTCGAAGGATGGCGGCACGCTTGGGTGCCCACAACTCATGGTTCGAGACGGCGCCAAATGGCGCCTCCTCACCATGAGGACTGAGCTTTACGCCTCCGGTACACCCGTCTGCAGCGCCAGCGCGTGCAGCACGCCGCCCATCTGGCCTTTCAACGACTGATAGACGATCTGGTGCTGGGCGACGCGGGATTTGCCGCGAAAGGATTCCGAAATCACGGTTGCCGCGTAATGGTCGCCGTCACCGGCCAGATCACGAATCGTCACCTGCGCGTCGGGAATCGCGGCCTTGATCATGGTCTCGATATCGCGGGCGTCCATCGGCATTAATCGGGTCTCCAGAAAGGTTCGAATCGCGGCCAGTCGGCGCCGCCTCGGATTGCAAGCCTATCCCGGCTGCCGCATGACGTCACGGCTTTCTAACGATAATCCCTCGCATGCCCCTTTTAAAGGCCGGAGGGATCGCACATCTGAAGAAGTGAAATATGACCGTCACAAGGGTTTAATCATGAAGCTTCCCGGCCCGGACCACCCGATCACCATTGCGCCCACCGGCAAACACATCCGCGTTTCTGCCGGGGGCATCGTGATCGCCGACACGACCAATGCCCTGACCCTCAAGGAGGCCAGCTACCCCGCAGTGGTGTATATCCCCCGCGTGGACGCCAATATGGACGCGGTATCGCGCACCGACCGTGTGACGCATTGCCCGTACAAGGGCGACGCGAATTATTACAGCATCAAGACCGGCGACAAGGTGCTCGACAACGCGATCTGGACCTATGAGACGCCATTTCCGGCGATGGCCGAGATCAAGGATTATCTCGCATTTTATCCAGACAAGGTGAAAATCGAGGAAGTGCACGCTTGATCCTCGGCTGATTGCCGAAGCGGCTTTCGACATTTATCATGACGGCGCGCATCACTGATGCGCCCGGCGGCGCCTGTTGCGCGCGGAAGCGAGGGGGCTCGCCGTTCACATGTCAGACCGTAACGCTGCGCTCGATCGCGCCCGCACCTTCGTCACGCTGCTCGTGCTGGCGAACCACGCCGCTGTCGCTTACACCGCCTTCGGGCGCTATTACCCGAACCACTATCTGTGGTCGACCGCGCCGATCGTCGACAGCCAGCGCTGGATCGGCTTCAATATCCTGACGCTGTTCAACGACACTTTCTTCATGTGTCTGATGTTCATGCTGTCGGGCCTGTTCGTATGGCCGAGCCTGAAACGCAAGAGCATCGGCCACTTCCTGCGCGACCGCGCGCTGCGCCTCGGCCTGCCCTTCCTGGCGATGATCTTCGTGCTGATGCCGATCGCCTATTACGCGTCGTTCAGTCTGTCGACAAACAAGACCGGCTTTGTCGAATTCTACGTCAACAATTTCAAACAGGGCCAATGGTTCGCCGGCCCCGGCTGGTTCATCTGGTATCTGCTGTTTCTCGACCTTGTCGCGATTCCGGTCTTCCTGTTCGCACCGCGACTGGTGGACGGCATCAACCGGCTATCGATCCGTGCCTTCGAACGACCGTGGTTGTTCGCCGCCGTGCTCGCGATCATCGCCGTGATCTCCTATGTCCCATTCCTGTTTACGGTTGGCGCTGTCCGCTGGTTCAGCTGGGGCCCGCTGCAGGTCCAGTTCAGCCGCATGGCGATCTATGGCGTGTTCTTCTTCGCCGGCATGGGCATTGGCGCCGCCAATATCGATCAGGGCCTGCTGGCCCGCACCGGCGCACTGGCGCGGCAATGGCTGTGGTGGACCATCGCCGCCGCCGCCTCCTTTGCCTCGCTCGCTTATCTCGTTAACTTCCGCCGCATGAAGCTCGCCAACCTCACCGGCGCGCCGCCGTTCTGGTGGCAGTCGAGCTATGGCGTGATCTACGCGGTCGCCTGCACGCTGATCTGCCTCGCGGTGCTGGCGCTGTTCCTGCGCTTCGGCCAACGCGAGAAGAGCATCTTCGATCCGCTGCGCGGCGATGCCTATGGCATCTTCGTGCTGCACTACATCCCGATGCTGTGGCTGCAATATGCGCTGCTGAACGCGCCGCTCGGCGCCGGATCGAAGGCGCTGATCGCCTTCGCGGGCACGCTGGCGGCGAGCTGGGCGGCGACAAGGGCGCTGCGGGCGATCCCAGGCGTGAAGCGGGTGCTGTAGCTTCGTCACACCGTCTTTTCCGCCTTCCAACATGAACGACGATCTGCAGGACACCAGCATGCGCGCACACAACGGCGACAAGGCGATCAATCTTCTGTTCAACGTCACGCCGGCGCTGTTCGAGGACTATCGCGAACCCATTCTGGATGCGCTCCGGCGCCGGAGCATCGACGCGCGAGCCAGTCTCCTGGGTGACATTGCGCATCAGGACGTGGACTACATCGTCCACGCGACCGGTGGTCCCATCACCGATTTCGCCCCTTTCAGCAATGCGCGCGCCGTATTGAGCCTTTGGGCCGGTGTCGAGAAGATCGTCGGCAACGCGACGCTGCCGCAGCCTTTGTGCCGCATGGTCGATGACGGCCTCCGACAGGGCATGGTCGAATGGGTCGTCGGTCACGCCCTGCGCGCGCATCTCGGGATGGACCGCTATGTCTGTCAAAAGCCGCTGACGTGGGAGCAGCACGTCCCGCCACTCGCCACCGAGCGTTCTGTCACGGTGCTCGGTCTCGGCGAGTTAGGATCGGCCGCGGCAACCGCGCTTGCGCAACTCGGCTTTCGCGTCACCGGCTGGAGCCGTAGCCCGCGCGAGGTTGCGGGCGCTCGTTGTCTTGCGGGATCGGAGAGCCTGCCCAAGGCGCTGGCTTCGGCGGAAATCCTCATCGGCCTCCTGCCTCAAACGCCGGAGACGATCGATCTCCTGAATGCGGAGAGACTGGCGCTGCTGCCGAGGGGCAGCTTCATCATCAATGCCGGACGCGGCACGCTGATCGACGATGACGCGCTGATCGCAGCGCTCGACAGCGGACGCGTGGCGCAGGCGACGCTCGATGTCTTCCGCACAGAGCCCGTACCATCAGGCCATCCGTTCTGGTCGCATCCGGGTGTCACGATCTCACCCCACGTCGCTGCTGCCACGCGCGTTGGAACGGCAGCGGAGAAGATCGCAGAGAATGTGGCACGGTCGGAGAGTGGCGCGCCACTGATGAACTTGGTCGATCGGACGCTGAGCTATTAGCGGTCAGATTGTTGCAGCTAAAACGCAATCGCGCATGGTCTCCCTCCCCCTTGCGGGGAGGGTCGGCCGATAGGCCGGGGTGGGGGTGCCACAGGCGACGGCGCTTGTGGAAGCACCCCACCCGTCTCGAACGCCCGCGCGAAGCGAAGCTTCGCTAGAGCGTTCGATCCACCCTCCCCACTGCGCGCGGCTCCGCCACGCTTGAGGGAGGGAGAAGAAAGATTTTACGACGCCTTGCCGCTCATATAGTTCGGCAACCAGCTTTCATGCGCATGCACGAGCGCCTTGATGTCCACCGCGCGCTCACCGGCAATGGCCACGGCATGGCCGCCGGTCTTGCCGATCTGCACGCAGGGCACGGCAACATTCTTCAGCTTCGACAGCACCGTCAGCAACTGATCTTCCGCGACAGTCACGATATAGCGTGCCTGATCCTCGCCGAACCACCAGGCATGCGGCACCGTCGATGACGGCGCTGCGTCGAGTTTAGCGCCGATGCCCGAAGCCATCGCCATTTCGGTGAGTGCCACCAGGAGACCACCATCGGCGACGTCATGCACAGCGGTCGCGGTGCCGGCATGGATCATACCGCGGACCACGTCGCCATTGCGCTTCTCGGTGGCGAGGTCGACCGGCGGCGGAGCACCCTCTTCCTTGCCGCAGATGTCGCGCAGATAGACCGACTGGCCGAGCCAGCCCCTGGTTTCGCCGATCAACAGGATCGCTTCGCCCGGCGCCTTGAACGCGAGCGTGGCCGACTTGGTGAAATCATCGAGCACGCCGACGCCGCCGATCGACGGGGTCGGCAGGATGCCGCGGCCGTTGGTCTCGTTGTAGAGCGAGACATTGCCGGACACGATCGGGAAGTCGAGCGTGATGCAGGCTTCCGCGATACCCTTCAGGCAGCCGACGAGCTGGCCCATGATCTCGGGCCGCTCCGGATTGCCGAAGTTGAGATTGTCGGTGACTGCCAGCGGCCTGCCGCCGACCGCGGTGATGTTGCGCCAGGCTTCGGCGACGGCCTGCTTACCGCCCTCAACCGGATCCGCCTCGCAATAGCGCGGCGTGACGTCGACGGACATCGCCAGGCCCTTGGGGCCGTCCTCGATGCGCACCACCGCGGCGTCGCCGCCGGGGCGCTGCACGGTGTTGCCGAGAATGACGTGGTCGTACTGCTCCCACACCCAGCGCTTCGAGCACAGCTCCGGCGTGCCGATCAGCTTCTCCAGCGCATCCGGGATCGACGACGGCGCGGCGATATCGCGCGCATGGATCACAGGCAGCGCCGGAGACGGCACATGCGGACGATCGTAGAGCGGCGCTTCGTCGCCGAGCTCCTTGATCGGCAGATCGGCCATCACCTTGCCGCCATGCTTCACAACGAAGCGCAGCGTCGGCGTGGTGTAGCCGACGATCGCGAAGTCGAGGCCCCACTTCCGGAAAATATCCTCGGCCTGCTTTTCCTTCTCGGGCTTCAGCACCATGAGCATGCGCTCCTGGCTCTCCGAGAGCATCATCTCGTACGCCGTCATGCCCTCCTCGCGCGTCGGCACGGCATCGAGGTTGAGTTCGACGCCGAGGTCGCCCTTGGCGCCCATCTCGACGGCAGAGCACGTGAGACCCGCCGCGCCCATGTCCTGGATCGCGATCACGCAATCGGCGGCCATGATTTCGAGGCAGGCTTCCAGCAGCAGCTTTTCGGCGAAGGGATCGCCGACCTGCACGGTGGGGCGCTTCTCCTCGGAATCCTCGTCGAATTCCGCCGACGCCATCGATGCGCCATGGATGCCGTCGCGCCCCGTTTTGGAGCCGAGATAGACGATTGGCATGTTCACGCCGGAAGCGGCAGCGAGGAAGATCTTGTCGGCATCGGCGAGACCGACGGCCATGGCGTTGACGAGATTGTTGCCGTCATAGCGGGTGTGGAAACGTGTCTGGCCGCCGACGGTGGGCACGCCGAACGAATTGCCGTAGCCGCCGACGCCGGCAACGACGCCCGACACGAGATGGCGGGTCTTCGGATGTTCCGGCGCACCGAAGCTCAAAGCGTTGAGGCAGGCGATCGGCCGCGCGCCCATGGTGAACACGTCCCGCAGGATGCCGCCGACACCCGTCGTCGCGCCCTGGTAGGGCTCGATATAGCTCGGGTGGTTGTGGCTCTCCATCTTGAAGACGATGGCCTGATTGTCGCCGATATCGATCACGCCGGCATTTTCGCCCGGCCCCTGCAGCACCCATGGCGCCTTGGTCGGCAGCCCCTTCAGATGAATGCGCGAGGACTTGTACGAGCAGTGCTCGTTCCACATGGCCGAGAAGATGCCGAGCTCGGTGAAAGACGGCTCGCGGCCGATCAATTTCAGGATGCGCTCGTACTCGTCAGGCTTGAGGCCGTGGGAGGCGACGAGTTCGGGAGTGATCTTTGGCTCGGTCATGGGGTCAGTCATCAGTTTCTTGGCTCTGTAAGGCTTCTTCATAAGGAGATCGGAGCATGCGGAAAAGGCCTATTCCGGCCCGTTCCCCGCATGTCCCAAGCTTTGCCCGGGCAATGCCCGAACTGCTCGAAAAACAGCCTGCATAAGGCCCTGCGCCGGCGCCGGATTGCGCCCGCCGGATGGATCGGATTTAACACTTTTCGCAGCCAATCCAAGGAGTTCAGACCGTGAATGTGCCCGCCGATGCCACCATCCCGTTCCATGCCGACGCCTATACCGCGACGGAGGGGGAATTTGCGGGCTGGACCACCTGGAAGCGGGATTCCTTCGAATCGGTCTCCGGCCCGTTCTGGCACAAGGTCGAGGCCGACGGCTCCGTCCGCTGCGCCTTCCGGGTCGAGAAAAAGCACCTCAACGGCATGAAGAACGTTCATGGCGGCTGCTTCATGACCTTCGCCGATTATTGCCTGTTTGCGCTGGCCTCCCGCGAACTGCAGGGCCCCGGCATCACCGTCTCGTTCGGCTGCGAATTCCTTGATGCCGCCCGCGAAGGCGAGCTGGTCGAATGCCACGGCGAAATGACCCGGATCGGCGGCTCATTGATCTTCCTGCGCGGAATCCTGAAGGCCGGCGAACGTTCGCTGTTGACCTTCTCGGGCACCATCAAGCGCGTGAAGAAGCGCCCGAAGCCGGCGGCCATCACGGCGGAGTAGCCCGGCATCGATTGGCGGGCATTGGCGCATCCTGCTAGGTTCGTCGACGACACATGTGGGCCCGAACATGCTGAGTTCATTCGAACGATTACGTCACACGGCAACAGCAGATCTCCTGATCGCGGCGGACGACGAGCATGCGGCTGTCGCCGGTCGCGGCGATTACGCCATGCCGTGGCACTGGCACGATTGCCTGATGTTCATCCTGCCGAGCTGCGGGACGATCGAACTGAAGCACGAAGCCGGACGCGAAGGCAGCTGGCTGTCGCAGGACCGGTTCGCGATCGTTCCGCCGAACCAGGCACATGAGACGCGCGCAGGGATCGGCGCGCACAGCCACGTCGCCATCTACGCAACTGGCTCGATCCTGAAGCGCTTCGAAAGAGAGAACGGCTCGCTGAGCGAATTCCGCCGCAGGACATCAACGACCCGGCTGTTTCGCCGGTCAGACAGACTGCGCGCCCTGCAGGCGCTGCTGGTCGGGGATGGCAGGCACGCCTATGGTAATGCCCATGTCCGGCATGGACTGTCCTCCGCCCTGCTCGTCGAGTGCATTGCTGAAGCCCTTGGCGGCGAAGCCGTGTCCAGTGCCTCACATCGCGAACACGGCATGACGTTGGTCGCGGAGCTGAGGGACTATCTCACCCTTCATGCCGACCGGGATGTTCCGCTCGACGCCTTGCAAGGCCGCTTTGGCGTCTCGCGGCGTCATATCACGCGGTTGTTCCGCGCGGGGACCGGCGCGTCGATTGGCGAATTCCAGCAACGAGTCCGCCTCGACAATGCCAACGAACTGCTGAAGGTAACCGATCTCCCGATCGGCGAGATCGCGCTCCGTGTCGGCTTCGACAGCGGCGCGGCGCTCGCCCATGCGATGCGCCGGGCAGACGGCCAATCGCCAAGCGAAGTCCGCAAGCGAATGGCCCGGCCGATCAAACTCTAGGGCCCGCTGGAACGCGCGCTGCAGCAACATCCTCCGTAGCCTGATGCCGGTGAATTCCGTGCAGCGTTGGCTGACGCGTCTTGCGAACGCGCGAACTGGTTGGAAAGTGCATCACATGGCCACGACGTCCGCCGAACCACAGGTTCGATTTGTCAGCGTCTTTGCGGCAGGCCCGCAGGGCGGCAATCCCGCACCGATCGTGGTCGATGCAGCCAGCATGACGGATGCAGAGATGCAGCAGGTCGCGCGCGCTTACGGTCATGAGAGCGGGTTTGTCTTGCCGCCGCCGCCGGACTCCGACTGCGATTTCGAGTTTCGTTTCTGGGTGCCCAATCATGAGATGTCGATGTGCGGACACGCCACCGTCGGCGCGACATGGCTGCTTCAGCGGCTCGGCCGACTGCAGCGCGATCGGATCACGATCCTGACGAAGAGTGGCCGCGTCCATGCGAGGATCCAATCGACTGGACAGGATATTTCGGTCGAGGTCTCGCAACCTGCGGGTGTCATCGAGCCGCTTCCCGATACGCCCCAAAGCGTCGACGACATTCTCGACGTTCTCGGTATCGGCTTCGACGACCTCGCGCCCTTCCCGATCCAGAATGCACGCACCAGCCGCATCAAGACCCTCATTCCGTTGAAGAGCGTCGCGATCCTCGACGGCTTGAAACCTGATTTCTCGAAGATCGAGCGGCTGTGCAACAGCATCAACTCCACCGGTCTCTACCCCTATGCTGTTTCCGACCAGCAGGCGCAGGTCATAGATGCCCGCCAATTTCCGAGCTCTTCGGGATATCCGGAAGATGCCGCGACGGGCATCGCGGCCTCCGCTTTGTCATTCGGTCTCCTCGCGAACCGGATCGTAGACGCGTCGGAGCGCCAGATCACCATTCGCCAGGGACGCGCCATGAATCGCCCTTCCGCGATCAAGGTGCGCTTCAGCTTCGACGACGGCGATCTCAACGGCTGCTGGCTCGGCGGCGACGTTCAGCCGACCGAATGCGAGAAGATTGCGTCATGACCGGCCCGACACAATCATCGGCTTTCGAAGCCGACTATGGCTTTGCGCGAAGCGACGTTCGTCTCGATAACTGGCGTCAGGCGCCCTGGAATGTCTGGGCATTCCGTCACGTGTCCGAACTCATTCCGGCGGCGCACATCCCTGCAACGCCTGGGCTGATCGAGGATCCGTCCGTCCACGCCGGAGATCTTCTCAAGCAGGCTTTTTCCACCGATGGAGAAACCGCGACGATCGAAGACGTTCTGCGCAGGACCTCGACCGATGCCCTCGTCGTGATGAAATCCGGCCGTGTTGTTGCGGATTACCGTGCGCCGAATTTCACCGGGCGATCGCGCCACATTCTGTTCTCCGCGAGCAAGTCGGTGACATCAGTCGTCGCCGGAATCCTGCATGGCGACGGACTGATCGATCTCGACGAAACCGTCGCGCACTACGTTCCCGAACTCAAATCCTCCGCCTATTCGGACGCCAGCCTGCACGATGTCCTCGACATGCGGGTCAGCCTTGATTTCGAAGAGACCTATCAGGATCCCCGCGGCGATTTCGCGCGGTACCGCCGCGCCGGCCTGCTTGAGCCGTCAGTGCCGGGAGATACTCCGGACTCACTCATTGCCTTCCTCGCTACGCTGCAAAAGGGCCCCGGCGAGCATGGCGGCCCCTTTCACTACTGCTCGCCGAATTCGGATGTGCTGGGTCTGGTGATCGAGCGCGCCTCGGGCCAGCGTTTCGCCGACTTTGCCGCCACGCGTTTGTGGCAGCCGCTCGGGGCGCGGCAGGATGCCTATATCACGGTCGATGCGATCGGCAGCGCCCGGACCGGCGGTGGTTTCTGCATGACACCGCGCGATCTCGCCCGCATCGGCGAGATGATGCGGCTGGGCGGCATCGCCAACGGCCGCCGGATCGTCTCGCAGGACTGGGTGTCGGATACGATCACCAACGGTTCTGCCGAGGCCTGGCGCGCGAGCAAATTCGTCGAATGGTTGCCTGACGGCCGCTATCGCAACAAATGGTATCAGACGGGCGATGCGAGCGGCGCGTTCTTCGCGCTCGGCATTCATGGGCAATATCTCTACGTGAATCCGCGCGCCGAAGTGGTCGTCGCAAAATTCTCGTCGCAGCCGGAGCCGGTGGACAACGACCTGAAACGGCTCAACCTCGCACTGTTCGATACGCTTGCGAGATTGTGCTGAGGAAGCCGTGTGAGCCGTCCATCGCCGCAATGTTGGGATTTGTCGCTGGCGGAGGCCGGCGCCGCGCCTAGCTGTCGTCCGAGCGAACCGACGAAGGATGCCGGCACAAAGGCGTCACGCTGACGCGCATGAAGGGAAAGAGCGGCAATGTCGACAGAATGTCGTGCAGCGCCTCATTGCTCGCCACATCGAAGATGCTGACATTGGCGTAACGTCCGGCGATCCGCCAAAGATGGCGCCATTCGCCTGTCTTTTGCAGCTCCTGCGCGCGTTCACGCTCGGTCTTTTTCAGTTGCTCAACCACCTCGGGGGCGAGACCGAGCGGGATCTGAACGTCCATTTCCACTTGAAAAAGCATCCATCAAACTCCTGTTGTTGCGCCGGCCGGCTGAATGCGCGGCGCGTAGCCATCGCGGCGGAAGAATGCGACGCGGTCCATATCCAGTTCGACGCCGATGCCGGGCGCCGTCGGCACCTGCAACACGAAGTCGCCATAGCGGAGCGGCGTCGCTAGGATTTCCTCGGTCAGAAGCAGCGGGCCGAACAATTCGGTGCCCCATGCGAGTTTTGGCAGCACGGAGAACACCTGGGCCGATGCAGCGGTGCCGACACCGCCTTCCAGCATCGTGCCGCCATACAGGCCGATCCCCGCGGCATCGCCGATCGCAGCCATCTTCACCGCATCGTACAGACCGCCGGCCTGATTGATCTTCAGGGCGAACACGTCGGCAGCGCCCCGCGAAGCAACATCGAACGCATCCGTCGTGCCATGCAGTGCCTCATCGGCCATGATGGGTACGGCATAGCGACCGGCAAGGCGGGCCTGAGCCCCGCGATTGTCGCGCGACAAAGGCTGCTCGATGAGGTCCACGCCGGCCGCCTCCAGCGCGGGAATGCCGCGCCGTGCGTCGGGTTCGCTCCAGGCCTGGTTGACGTCGACCCGCACGCTGGCGCGATCTCCGAGGGCGCGCTTGATGGCCGCCACATGCGCCACGTCATCCTCCACGGACCGCAGGCCGATCTTCAGCTTGAAGATATTGTGGCGGCGCGCATCGAGCATCCGCTCGGCCTCCTCGATGTCGCGCGTGGTATCGCCGCTGGCCAGTGTCCAGGCGACCGGCAAGGTGTCGTGCTGGCGCCCGCCCAGCAACTCCGACACCGGCAGGCCCAGGCGCTTGCCGAGCGCGTCCAGCAGCGCTGTCTCGACCGCGCATTTGGCGAAGCGGTTGCCCTTCACCCGTCGCTTCACGTCGGTCATGAGCGCGGCGACGCGCGACGCATCCATGCCGATGATGGCCGGAGCGATGTAGGTGTCGACGGTCAGCTTGATGCCCTCGGGGCTCTCCTCGCCGTAGCTGAGGCCACCGATGGTCGTGCCCTCCCCGATGCCGACCGTTCCGTCGGAGCAGCGGATCATGACCAGAACCAGGGTCTGGCTGTTCATCGTATGCATCGACAGCCGATGGGGGCGGATCGTCGGCACATCGATCAGGATAGTCTCGACCCCGTCGACGCGGACTGCCACACTGGTGCTCATGAAGGACGTTTTCCTGTTGTCCATGGGTGGGCCTCGAACAGATCGCCGATAGCTTTCCGGCGCCCCGTCGCTTTGCCATCTGCTATCGTGCTACTTCTTGATCAGCGGGCAGCGTGACGCCGAGAGTGGCTGGAACGCGTCGTCGCCGGAGACCGTCGCAAGCAGCTTGTAGTCGTCCCAGCGCGCCTTCGATTCCGACGGCTTCTTCACTTCGAACAGGTACATGTCGTGCACCATGCGGCCGTCCTCGCGGATCCGGCCATTCTTCGCAAACATGTCGTTGATCGGCGTTTCCTTCATGACCTTCATCACGGCCGCTGCATCAGTGGTACCTGCCTTCTTCACCGCGTTCAGGTAGGTCGTGACGGAGGAATAGACGCCGGCCTGCGCCGACGTCGGCGCGCGCTTGGTCCGCTCCATGAAACGCTTCGCGAATGCGCGCGTTTCATCGTTGAGATCCCAATAGAACGCTTCGGCCAGCAACAGGCCCTGCGCGGTTTCAAGTCCGACGCTGTCGATATCGGAAATGAAGGCCAGCAAAGGCGACAGCTTCTGCCCGGACTGGGTCAGGCCGAACTCGGCGGCCTGCTTGATCGCATTGATGGTATCGCCGCCCGCATTGGCGAGGCCGATCACGCTGGCCTTGGTGCTCTGCGCCTGGAGCAAAAATGACGAAAAATCCGAAGTGTTGATCGGGTGCTTCACGCTGCCGACAACCTTGCCGCCCGCCTTGGTGACAACGTTCGAGGTGTCGCGCTCCAGTTCCTGGCCGAACGCGTAGTCGGCCGTGAGGAAGAACCAGCTATTGAGGCCGCGCTTCACCGTGGCGAGGCCGGTGACGCTGGCCAGTGCGTAGGTGTCATAGGTGTAGTGGACGATGTAGGGACCGCACGCCTCGTTGGTCAGCCTCACCGCGCCGGGACCATTGAACATGATGATCTTGCCGCGCGTCCTGGCCATTTCCGCCGCAGCAAGCGCCGTGGCGGAGCCAGCCACATCGACAATGGCCTCGACATTCTGGTTGTCGATCATTTCACGGGTGAAGTTCGCGGCCAGGTCGGATTTGTTGAGATGGTCGGCAACCACGATCTGGACCTTGCGCCCAAGAACCTCGCCGCCGAAATCCTCGACGGCCATCTTCGCTGCAGTCTCGCTGCCCGGCCCCGTAATGTCGGCAAAGAGGCCGGACATGTCGAGGACGGCGCCCAGTTTCAGCGGCCCGGTGTTCTGTGCCATGGCCGAGGTGGCGACGAGCATGACGGATGCCGTCAGGCCTGAGAGTAACTTCTTCACATCATTCTCCATGAGCGCCCTCAGCATGAGCGCTCGTCTATCGCTTGCTATTCGTTAGTGATCGATCGCGGTGTGTGTCAGACGTCCGTCGTCACTGGCTGCCGCGGATGCCTGCGGTGTCGACGATCTGCTTCCATTTGGCGCTCTCCTGCGCCAGATGCGTAGCGAGTTCCTGGGGCGACGACGCGATGACGCGCCCGCTGACATCGGCGAAACGCTTCTGCACATCGGGATCTGCCAGAACCTTGCGGATATCGCCGCTGATGCGCTCCGCCAGCGCCGGTGGCATCTGCCCAGGACCAAAAATGGCCCACCAGTTGGCGAGCTCGAAGCCCGGCAGACCGGATTCGCTGATCGTCGGCACGTCAGGCAGTGCGGCGATGCGCTCCTTCGTGGTGACGGCAATGGCGCGGAGGCTGCCACCCTGCACCTGCGGAAGCGCTGTCGAGGCGTTGTCGAACATCAGGTCGATCCGGCCAGCCATCAGATCCGTCAGGGCCGGCGATGAACCGCGATAGGGAACGTGGGTCATCTCGACATTGGCCTTTTGCCGGAAGACTTCCGCCGCCAGATGCAGGGAGGAACCGACGCCGGCAGAGCCATAGGTGGCGCCACCCGATGCCGCCTTTTCCTTCGCAAAGGCGATCAGATCCTTGACGTTCTTGATCCGCGATGAGGGCGGCACCAGCACCACGTTCGGCGTCTCGAGCGCCAGCGTCAGCGGTGTCAGATCCTTCACCGGATCGTAGGGCATCGACTTGAAAAGCCAAGGATTGACGGCCACGGCGATCGACGCGAGCACCAGCGTATAGCCATCGGGGGCACTCTTGGCGGCAGCGTTGATGCCGATATTCGATCCGGCCCCGCCCCTGTTCTCGACGACGACCTGTTGGCCCCAGGTCTGGCTGAGCTTTTCCGCGATCGTGCGGCCGATGATGTCGGCGGCTCCGCCGGCTGCGAAGGGGACGATCAACTGGACCGGCTTGGTCGGATATTCCTGCGCCGTCGCACGGTTTGCGCCCATGGCGATACAGCAAGCCGCCACCGCGGTGTGGGTCGCCCGGGCAAATAAGGTGCGTCGTGACAGCATGAAAGAGCCTCCCAGTCGGTTCTTATGTTTCGACGGCCACACAAAAAGCGTGCCGGCCAGGTCCGATATTGACAAACACTGGCACGGGACGCGTGATAGGCCAACACAGTCAAAACTATAGATGCGATAGAAGATTGTAATCGGCTATGGACCCCAGACGTCTCGGCTATTTTCTGGCAATCGCGACCCACAAGCGCATGGCGAAGGCTGCGGAAGCCCTCGGCGTCGCCCAGCCGACGCTGTCGCAGCAGATACGCGCCCTCGAGCAGGACCTCGGCACCGTTCTGTTCAACCGAACGCCCCAGGGCATGCAACTGACCGAGACAGGACATGCACTGCGCGAACACGCGCAACGTCTGATGGTTCAGACCGACGCTGCGCGCACCGCGATAGCCGAGCTGGAGGGCGGCATGGCCGGCACACTTCGTGTCGGCGTCATCTACACCTACAGCACGACATTCCTGCCGAAGATCATCGGCAGCTTCGGCGAAAAATACCCTGAGGTTCGGCTCAGCGTGGAGGTCGGCTCCGCAAACGATGTCGAGCGACGCATCCTGTCCGGGGATCTCGATCTCGCGATTGCTTTCGCGCCCCCCCAGCACGCGGAATTGGGCGTCGATCTGTTATTCGAGGAGCGGCTCGTCCTGGTGCTTGCGAAGTCGCAAAATCAGTCACGGCAACAATCGATCACGCTGCAGGCGCTCGCCCAACGTCCGCTGGCACTTTTGACCCCCGCCTTTGCGACCCGCCGCATTCTCGACCAGTCGCTGCCACCGGATACAAAGCTCGACGTGCGCGTGGAGATGAACTCGGTCGAGGCCTTGATCGAACTCGCGAAATCGGGAGGGCTGCCGACGGTTCTTGCCGACCGAAGCCTGAACGCCCGAAAAGACCTTGCGATCATTCCGATCGGACCTCCGTGGATACGCCGTTCCGGAGCCTTGCTGTGGGATGCCCATCGCTACCAGACGGCGGCCGCGCGTGCTTTCATGGCGATCGCCCGCAAGACGACCAAAAGCGCACAGACCACGCGCGCGTCATAGCGAATAACAGTGAACATCGGCATTACCAGAGGAGCGCTGGCTGACGGCGCCGCGCGCGTAGATGCGATCAGGCTGCTCAGCGTCCCAAGCGGGCAATGGCCAGGAACGTCCTACCACCAGCCGGTTTGGGGCTGGCGCTGATACGGCGCGACCCTGCGGCGAGCCTGCACGGGCGCGGGGTCCGCATTCCAGCGCTGGAAGAACGAGCCAAAGCCATCGCCATCCGCATCGTCGCTGCTCGCCATGAGATCGGCAGGTGGCGTCGGCTTGCGCGTGATGAAGCCACCTTGCGGCTGGTTGCTGAGGACCGCGACGAATTCGGTGCGATAGTTGGTTTCGCTGCTGAGCGGCTCGTCGGAGATCACGATCGACGAGCGTGGCAGTGCAGTCGCCGCGATTCGGTCGAGCACCTCCTGCGGAATGGCGATGCGGTCGAGGGCTGCCTTCGCGCTATCGCCTTCGTCGATCGTGACGGCGCTCCAGCGCAAGCCAGCGTCGCTCCGCGCCATTGCGGTGAACACATGCGTGCCGATCGGCCTGCCGGGATCGCGGATCGTGACAGGAACTTCGATGCTTGAATCGAACACCTCGCCGCCGCCGTCCGGCGCCGGCTTGTGCGTATTGCGCCGAACGTAAAGCATCTGCGTCTCGCGGCTGATATAGATCGAGACCGGCTCAAGCGCGAGTTTCGCATCGCTCGCTGCCTTGGCGGTGGCGACCTTTTTGGTCTCGGCCGCCTTGGCAGCGTCCTTTGCGGCGGCGGCAGCATCGAGCTTCGACGCCGTATCGGCCTTTGCGGTTTCGAATTGCGCACCTAGCTCCGCGGCTCTGGCGGCAGCCTTTTGCTTCAATTCCTCAGCCCGTGCGTTGCCCTCGTCGGTCTTTGCCGCAACGACGGCCTTGTCGGCGGATGCAAGCTCGGCATCGGAGCGCGCCTTTAGCGATTGCAGCTTGCGCAGGGCCGCCGGCAGCGGCTTCGTCTCGCGCGCCGAAGTCGCTGCGAGCTTCTTCGCCACGTCGGCAGCCGCAGCGGCCTCCGCAGCCTCACGGGCGACCACCTCGACACGGCCGGGAGCAGCGGCGATGGCTTCCGCCTTTGGCATCAGAAGCGCCGGATGGGAAAACTCGACGGGCGCCGCGTCAATCGGCGAGATGATCACCCGCATCCCGATCCGCGTCTTGTCGAACAACCTGTCCGCGAAGCCGTAGGGCATCCGCACGCAGCCGTGCGATGCGGCATAGCCGGGCAGCGGCCCGCCATGCAATGCAACGCCGTTCCATGTGATCCGCTGCATGTTCGGCATGGCAGCATCGTCATACATGTTGGAGCGATGGTCCTTGTTCTTCTCAAGGACCGCAAAGACGCCTGCCGGCGTCTCGCGACCGGACACCCCGGTCGAGACCGGTGCGCGCGTGATCCAGCCATCGGCGTCGTAGAACGTGACCTGCTGGCTCTTGATCGACACGATCGCCATCATCGGCTCGCCTGCTTCGCGCGGCGCAGTCGCCTCGACGGCGCGGGCGGGACGCGCCTGCTTTGCGGCGGCTCCGGCCGCCGGAGCGGCCACCGCGATCACCGCTGCCAACACCACGACGGGAGATATCCAGTGCCGCATTCCGGCGTTGGGTTGCGCCGTCGCCAATCGATTTGCCATTCAGTGCCCCGGTCAAATGCCTTCCGATCGCGAATCGTACAGGCGTTTGATTGCGATTGTATCAATTCGCCGCCGCTTCGCTTGCCCGATATCTCGTTGACGCGGCGAGCGCGGCGAAAGTTCATTCGTAGCCGACAAACGGCGCCGGACAAAGGTGGCTCACTGCCACACCCGGCACGTGGTCGACTGCGAAATCTGGACAAAACAGCGGTTGGGGCCGGAGTTCAAAATGAGCCCAATGCGGAGCCCATGGCAATCACGGCGGCAAGAGCGACAACCGAGCTCACGATGCCGACCATCACAATGTCGAGATAACTTTGGCGATGCGTCAGGCCGCAGATCGCGAGCAGGCTGACGACAGCACCATTGTGAGGGAGAATGTCCAGGGTGCCGGAGCCGATCACAGCTACGCGGTGTAGCAATCCGGGATCGATCCCCTCCCGCGTAGCAACGTCCATATAGGTCTGACCGAGTGCATCAAGCGCGATTGTCAGTCCGCCGGATGCCGAACCTGTCAACGCCGCGAGCAGGTTCGTGGAAACGGCCAACGACACCAGCGGCCCTCCCTTAATGTCCAGCGCCCAGTCCCGCACCATGTCAAATGCAGGCAGCGATGCGATGACAGCGCCAAAGCCAACGAGGCTCGCGACAGTCAGCGCTGGCAGCACGGATGCATTGGCCCCGGCATCCATCGTCTGTCGCAGCGCAGGCAGTCGCGTCCAGTTGCAGATGACGACTGTCGCGGTCGCTCCTGCGAGCGCGACGACAACGGACCACACGCCGGCAACGGCAGATAGAGACGTGCTGCCCCAGCGCTGCTCGGCCAGGAAGGAGACATCAAGCCGGGGCAGGACGACGAGCGACATCACGAGATTGACGACGACAACGACAACCAGGGGAAGAACGGCATTGACGATAGGCACTTCCGCTTCGCTGCGATGCCCATGGGATATTTCGGCCGGGTCGAATTCGCGCGCCGTCGTAGCACGCCCGCGCAAGCGCTCGTCATCGGCAGCGGCGCTGGTCGCGATCGACAATTCTTCGCCATAACCTTCATTCGCTTGTCGTGCCGCCTTCTCGGCGCGAAGCAACCACCACAGTCCAATACCCAGCATGATCAATGACGCGATCATGCCGAGGCCCGGCGCAGCGAAGGGCGTGGTGCCAAAGAAGGGCATGGGTATCGCATTCTGAATCGATGGCGTACCCGGCAAGGCTGACATGGTGAAAGTCGATGTTCCGAGAATCACCGTCGCTGGCACGAGGCGGCGCGGAATCCCCGCGGCGCGAAACAGCGACTGGGCCATCGGAACGATCACAAAAAATGCGACGAAAAGGCTGACGCCACCATAGGTGACCAATGCCCCCGAGAGCACCACGGCGAGGATGACCCGGCGTTCGCCAAGGCGGCGGGTGATGAAGGTCGCGACCGCAGTGACCGCGCCGCTGTCGTCCATCAGTTTCCCGAATACGGCGCCGAGCAGAAAGATGGGAAAGAACTGAGCGAGAAACTGGGCTGCGCTGCCCATGAAGGTCTGCGTCCAATTGGCAAGCAATGGCTCTCTGCCGAAAGCCGACGCAACCAGTGCGGAGAGCGGAGCAAGCAGCAGAACACTCCAGCCCCGGAAAGCCAGCCAGATGAGAAGACCAAGCCCGACGAGAATGCCGAGAAGCCCCATGACGTCAGCACTCCGCCAACAGGATGTCGAGATCGGCCGTCGAACGCTCGCCAAGATCGGCGCCATGCGCGTCGAGAAAATCACCGGCCGCTTGCCGCCCCTCGTCGCGCAGCTTGGATACGAAGGCCCATTCGGCGTTGAGCTTGGATGATGCGGCGAAAGTCGCGAGCAGATCGCTCTTGATCCGGTGCGTCTTCATGTGAGCCCATCGGGCGCCTTCCCCGGTGCCGGGATCCGCCACCTGACGAAGCAGCGCAATCATCCGCAGTTCCTTTGCCAGCGGCGAGTTGAATGAAATTTCATTGAGACGGTTGAGAATGTCCGCAGCCGTGCGCGGCTCCTCCAGTCGCTCGGTCGGATTGATCTGCACGACGATGGTGTCCTGCGCATCTGTCTCGCGAACAAGCGGCGTGATCGTGGGGTTGCCCGCGTAGCCCCCGTCCCAATAGGCTTCGCCTTCAATCTCGATCGCGCGGAACATCGTTGGCAGGCACGCCGACGCAAGCAGCACATCCGCGGTGATCTCGGCGTTACGGAAAATTCGCCCGCGACCTGTTCGTACCCGCGTGGCCGTTACGAAGAGCTTGATCGGCGCACCGGCAAGACGCTCGAAATCGATGCTCTCGGCCAGTATCTCGCGCAACGGATTGTAGCCGAGCGGATTGAGATCATAAGGCGACAGAACTCGCGACATCAGATCGGCGAAGAGATAGGCCGGAGAAGTGTCGAGCGACCAGCGTCCCATGAGGCGGTCGAGGGGGGAGCGTTGAAACGGACTGAAGGCCGCCGCCCGCGAAACGCGTCGCCAGTATTTGTCCAGGGCCTCGCGTGCTCCGTCGGCACCGCCGGCAGTCCAACCGTCCGCCAGAACGGCAGCACTCATCGCTCCTGCCGATGTTCCGGATATGCCGGCAATTTGCAGCCACGGCTCCTCAAGCAGCCGATCGAGGACACCCCACGTGAATGCGCCATGCGAGCCTCCACCCTGGAGCGCCAAATCCACGAGCACCTGACTTCGGTTCATCATGCAGCTTCTCCAACTGCCGAGACACGCTGGTAGCCAACCGTCGAGCACTTCAGAAACCACGCGCCGCAATAGACGTGGCCATAATAGACTTGGAAAGTCCGCTTCAGGTCGCTTTCGACCGAGCCTTACGACCTTTGCGTGCTATTTGATGCCCACCTCGCTCCAAAAGCAACCCGCCGGGCCTGACCGGAAACATCGTGCTGGATCCGACAATCGCACGCGGCGACCTGCAGAAGGGCCTTGGCAGATATCAGGCCATCGCCCCGTAAATGAGGCCAACGGCGGTGCTGAAAATTTGAGCCGCACCGATGGCACAGCTTCGGGCAAAGGATGATTACGGCGTCAGGAGCTTGTTGTACTTCGCCACATCGCGCGTCACCAGTTGCTGCAGCACCTGCGGCGCATGCTCATCGGCATCGGGCGCCACAGTCGACAAATCGCGGAAACGCTTCTTCACCAGATCGCTTTCAACCGACGCACGTGCCGCCGCGTTGAGTTTGGCGATGATTTCCGGCGGCGTGCCCTTCGGCGCGAACAGGCCATTCCAGCCCTGCGCCTCGAATTCGGGCAGTCCTGCTTCTGCCGAGGTCGGCAGATCAGGCAGCGTCGCCAGCCGTACCGTCGAGCCGACCACGATGCCCTTCACCAGCTTGTCGTCGATGGCCTGCGAGACGGAGGCCGCTGAATCGCAGACGCCGTCGATCTGGCCACCGATGGCATCGGTCAGCGCGGGCGCCGCGCCGCGATAGCCGACCAGCGTTACGTCGATGCCGGCGGCCTGCACGAAGCTCTTGCAGATCAGGTAATTCGAGGAGCCGATCCCGGCATGGCCGAGATTGACCTTACCGGGATTGGCTTTGGCATAGGCGATGAAGCCCTTGAGATCACTCGCCGGGAAATCCTTGCGCAGCGCCACGACGCCGAAGGTCTTGGCCACCATGCCGATGGAGGCAAAGGAGTCCGGCGTGAAGGACAGTTTTGGATAGATCATGTAGGTCGCCGCACTGGTGCCGGCATTGCCGATGGCGATGGTGTAACCATCCGGCGTAGACCGCGCAGCACGGGCCAGCGCGGTGGAGCCGCCCGCGCCGACCACGTTTTCGATGATGATGGTCTGGCCCAGCGTCGCCGCCATCTGCTCGGCCACCGCGCGCGCAATCACGTCCGACGTGCCGCCGGCCGCGAAGGGCACGATCATGGTGATGGGGCGCTTGGGATAATCATCGGCGGATGCCGACACACACGTCCCCAGCACGAGCGCAAGCGTTGCGGCGAGCTTCGACAGCCGCGCCACAGCGGCGATCACGCAGCGCGCTCCAGATGCTCGACAAGACCAGCAAACAACCCGCGGCCGTCGGTGCAGCCCATGATGTCTTCGACGTGATTTTCCGGATGCGGCATCATGCCGAGCACGTTGCCCTTCTCGCTGACGATGCCGGCAATCGATGCGGCGGCGCCATTGATGTTATGCATGTCGCCAACCTCGCCGTTCGGCGAGCAATAGCGATAGAGAACGCGGCCATCGCCTTCGAGGCGCTTCAGCGTTTCGGCATCGGCGGTATAGTTACCCTCGCCGTGGGCGATCGGCACGCGGATCACCTGACCGGCATTGTAGCCACGGGTAAACGCCGTGTCGGATCGTTCGACGCGCAGATGCACGTCGTGGCACAGGAATTTCAGCTTGGCGTTGCGCATCAGGATGCCCGGCAAGAGGCCGGATTCGCACAGGATCTGAAAGCCATTGCAGACGCCCATCACGAGGCCGCCGTCAGCCGCGAACGCCCGCACCGCATCCATCACAGGCGAGCGTGCCGCGATGGCGCCGCAGCGCAGATAATCGCCATAGGAAAAGCCGCCGGGCACCACAACGAGATCGGTGCCTTTCGGCAGCGAGGTCTCGGCGTGCCAGACCATCGTGGACTCCTGCCCCGATGCCAGTTTGAGCGCCCGCGCCATATCGCGTTCGCGGTTGATTCCTGGGAAGACGAGGACGGCTGATTTCATTACGGCTAACCTGGCTCAGAGCACTTCGACGCGATAGTTCTCGATCACCGTATTCGCCAGCAGCTTGTCGGCGGCGGCCTTCAGCGCCTCTTCGGCTTTCGCCTTGTCGGCGCCGGCGAGTTCGATGTCGAACACCTTGCCCTGCCGCACAGAGGCAATGCCATCGACGCCGAGCGACTTCAGCGCGCCTTCGATGGCCTTGCCCTGCGGGTCAAGGATGCCGTTCTTCAATGTAACCGTAACACGCGCTTTCACGTCGATTCCTCAGCTCTTGACCAATACCGGACCGGTGCCCATCGGGCGTTCGTTTTCGGCCAGGATACCGAGACGCTTGGCGACCTCGGTATAGGCCTCCAGCACGCCACCGAGATCCCTGCGGAAACGATCCTTGTCCAGCTTCTCGTTCGACTTGATATCCCACAGCCGGCATGAGTCGGGCGAGATCTCGTCGGCGACGATGATGCGCATCATGTCGTTCTCGAACAGCCGGCCGCATTCCATCTTGAAATCGACCAGACGGATGCCGATACCGAGAAACAGACCCGTGAGGAAGTCGTTGACGCGGATGGCGAGCGCCATGATGTCATCGATTTCCTGCGGGGTGGCCCAGCCGAACGCCGTGATGTGCTCTTCCGAGACCATCGGGTCGTTGAGCTGGTCGTTCTTGTAATAGAACTCGATGATCGAGCGCGGCAGCTGGGTGCCTTCCTCGATGCCGAGGCGCTGCGACAGCGAACCCGCCGCCACGTTCCGCACCACCACTTCCAGCGGCACGATCTCGACTTCGCGAATCAGCTGCTCGCGCATGTTGAGCCGGCGGATGAAATGGGTCGGCACGCCGATGTCGTTCAGATGCTGGAACAGGTATTCCGAAATCCGGTTATTGAGGACGCCTTTGCCCTCGATCACCTGGTGTTTCTTGGCATTGAACGCGGTCGCGTCGTCCTTGAAGTGCTGGATCAGGGTGCCGGGCTCCGGGCCTTCATACAGGACCTTGCCCTTGCCTTCATAAATGCGACGTCGACGGCTCATGGGGATGTACCGGGTGTTGTTGAAATCCATGGATGTGGTGTGCTCCGAATAACGGGGTCGACCCACGACGGAGCTGCCGTGAAGGCCAGGAACGGGAATCAGTACGGGAAACAGAACGAGAACCGGGCCTGCCGGCAACCTACCCGATCAGCCCCGGCGTTACAATCGACCCGGCCCGTCCGGCGGGGGTTTACCCCAACCTCGCACAAGCCTTGCCGGATACCGTTCCGCCTGCGACCTTGCGGCCGATTGTTCCAACGGTATCTCGACCTTATTTAAGCTCCGAACCGCCGTTTACAACGCCGGCCTGACCGCCCACCAACCCCGACGGGAACCTTAACCATGTCATCATTCGACAAGCGCGGCGACGCCTTCGAGAACAAGTTTGCGCTCGATGAAAGCCAGAAATTCAAGGCCGAGGCCCGCCGCAACAAGCTGCTGGGTCTGTGGGTCGCCGAACAGCTCGGCAAGTCCGGCGATGAGGCCGCCGCCTATGCCAAGGAAGTCGTCGCCGCCGATTTCGAGGAAGCCGGCGACGGCGACGTGGTGCGCAAGGTCCTCGCCGATCTCGGTGCCAAGGGCGTCGCGATCACCGAGCCACAGCTGCGCGTGAAGATGGATCAGCTGACCGCTGAGGCCGTCGCACAGGTGAAGGCCGGAACCTGACATCCACAGCTTTGAGTTGCAGCGAGACGCCTCGCTGCGACTCATGACGTTTCACGGAGCCGCGCATCGTATGATGGCGCGGCTCTTGTCTTTTGAAACGTTCCAGACTCGCAGAGTCTCACTGAAGATCCCGAATTGCGATCTGCAAATTCTGAAACGGAGTCGCACAGCGTGCCGATGACGGCTCGCATGCACGTGCTACAAATTGCTCAAAGTGCACGTCGATTGTTCAATTGTGACAACATCCGATCTTTGACTGCATCATCGAAGACACACCACGCTGCCAATAGCTTTGCTTTAGAGCTATTCAAACCCGGATTCGAAGTTTTCATCCCAAGCCACTGCTAGATCGCTTTCACCACATTTCTCGAACGTGAAAGCGACACAAAGTGACGACGGACAACCATTGCAATCTCGACAGCAACGCACGCAGCATCTTCAGAGTGCGCCGCGCGTATTGGTTGATCGGCGCGACGTTCCTGCTGGGCGATTATGCGACCGGGGCCTCGATCGCCAATGCACAGACGAATACGACGCTGCCGCCGGTCACCGTCGAATCGCCGACACAGGCGCGCCGGCCCGCACGTGCTGCGAGCGCCACGCCGAGCCGGGCGCGGGCTGTCGCCGTACGCCGCAATGCCACGCCGCCCCCCGCCCCGCCGACACCGACCGAGCGCGCTATCGCTGCCGCCGCTGCGAAATACGAACAGATCCTCGGCTACCGCGCGATGCCGAGTGGGACCACGCTGCGGTCAGGCCAGCCGCCGCTCAACACGGCCCAGACCGTCAATGTCGTCCCCGAGCAGGTGATCAAGGATCAGTTGCCGCGCAACATCGACGACGCGCTCTCCAATATCAGCGGCATCACCCAGACCAATACGCTGGCCGGTACGCTCGACGCCGTCATTCGCCGCGGCTTCGGCGATAACCGCGACGGCTCGATCATGCGCAACGGCCTGCCGCTGGTGCAAGGCCGGAGCCTCAATCCCGCCGTCGAAAGCGTCGAAGTGCTGAAGGGCCCGGCATCACTTCTGTATGGCATTGTCGATCCCGGCGGCATCGTCAACACCATCAGCAAGCGCCCGGACCTCTATCAGCACGGCTCGGCCACTCTGCTCGGCTCGACCTTCGGTGGCGGCAAGAACGGCGTCGACGGCATCTTCGACATCACCGGACCGATTGGCACCGATGGCCTCGCCTACCGCTTCATTGCCTCCGGCACCAGCGAGGATTATTGGCGGAACTTCGGCACCCGCAAGGACACGCTGATTGCGCCATCCCTGTCCTGGTATGGCGACGACACCACGGTGCATCTGAACTACGAGCACCGCGACTTCTCCTATCCGTTCGACCGCGGCACGTCGCTCGACAGCCGCACTAACACGCCGCTCGCCATTCCGCGGGAGCGCCGTCTCGACGAAGCCTACAACAACATGTGGGGAACGACGGACCTGATGCAGGCCTCGGTCGATCACCGCATCAACAAGAACTGGAAGATCTTCGCCGCCTACAGCTTCAACACCGAAACCTTCAGCGCGAACCAGCTCCGCATCGTCACCGTTAATCCGGTGTCCGGCCTCATCACCCGCAGCAATGACGGCACGCGCAATTCGTTCAGCAATGTCAGCGCCGGCACTTCCTACATGCAGGGCACCGTCTGGACCGGTGGCTTCCGCAACGATGTGGTGTTCGGCGGCGACGCCCAATATCGGACCATCTGGCGACAGGACCTGATCCGGCAGGCCACGCCGAACGTGTTCAACATGTACAATCCAGTCTATGGCCTGCTGTCGCCCGGCACGACGGTGCTCGCGACCGACAGCGACCAGACCGACGCGCTGTCGACGCGCGCACTCTTCCTCCAGGATACGTTCTATCTGACCAACCAGCTCCTGCTGGTTGGCGGCGTGCGCTGGATGGAATACGAGCAGCTTGCCGGCCGCGGGCGAAACCCATTCATTACCAACACCAACCTCGCCGGCGACAAGGTGCTGCCGATCGGCGGCGTGATCTACAAGTTCACCGACGAGGTCTCCTGGTATCTCAGCTACACGGAGTCGCTGAAGCCGACTGCAACAATCAACTTGTTCACCGGTGCTCCCGTCGGTTTCATAGTCGATTCCAACATCCAGCCTGAGGAAGGCGTGCAGTGGGAAACCGGCATCAAGTTCGACATCAACAAGCGGCTGTCGGGCAATGTCGCATTCTACGACATCGACAAGAAGAATGTGCTCGTGTCGATTCCTATCAGCGGCGGCGTGAGTCAGGTGCGCGCGGCCGGCAAGGTGCGCTCACGCGGCTTCGAGGTCGATATCACCGGGCGCCTGACCGACAATATCAGCATGATCGGCAGCTATGGCTATACCGATGCCCGCGTCACCGACGATCCCACATTGATCGGCAAGGCGCTGCAGAACGTCGCGCTCAATACAGCCTCACTGTTCATGGTCTATGACTTCGGCACCATGCTGCCCGGCCGCCTGCGCATCGGCGGCGGTGCGCGCTATGTCAGCGATCGTCCAGGCGATGCCAACAATAGTTTCTACCTGCCATCCTACGTGGTCGCCGATACGTTCGCGAGCTATGAGGTCAAACAGATGGGATTCCCGGTGATCTATCAGTTCAACGTGAAGAACCTCTTCGACCAAACCTACTACCCGTCGGCCGTCAACAATCTGAACGTGGCGATCGGCGATGTGCGCCGGTTCTCGCTGGAAGCGACGGTAAAATTCTGACGATGACCAAACCGCGTCGCGCCACTGCAGGACTGATTGCGCTGGCCGCGACGTGGCTGAGCTTCGGCATGGCCACAAGCCGTGCCGAAGAGATCAATCTCTATTCGACCCGCGAACCACAGCTCGTCGCGCCGTTCATCGCATCCTTTACGGCTGCGACCGGGATCACGGTCAAGCTCACTTATATCGAGGACAATCTCGTCAAGCGCATGCAGGCCGAGGGCGACGCCTCCCCCGCCGACGTGCTGATGACCATCGGCCTCGACAAGACCTCGCAATTTGCGGCGAACGACCTCTCGCAACCGACGGCCTCTGCCCTGCTCGACAAGGCAATCCCGCCGCAGCTGCGCGGCGCGGAGTGGATCGGCCTGTCGGTGCGCCCGCGCGTGGTGGTGGTGCGCAATGACTCACCACAAGGCGCGATCCGCTACGAGGATCTCGCCGATCCCCGTTTTCGCGGCCAGCTCTGCATCCGCTCGCCATTGCATCAGAACAATGTCGCACTGATTGCGGCCTATCTCGTGCACCACGGTGCGGACGCCACGGAAGCCTGGCTGCGCGGCATCAAGGCCAATCTGGCGCATGCGCCGGAAGGCAAGGACAACGACGTCATTCGCCAGCTTGCGGAAGGCCGCTGCAGCATCGGCATCGCCAATACTGTGGCGCTGGCGCAGCTCCGCGATGGCCGCGAGGGCGCGGAGTGGACGACATGGGCGAACAAGGTGAAGACGCTGCCGACGACATTCGCGAGCGACGGCGCACATGTGAACCTCACCGGCGCGGCACTGGCGAAACATGCGCCGCATCGCGCGGCCGCGCTGAAGTTTCTGGAATTCCTGGTGACACCGGCGGTGCAGAAAATCTATGCCGCCGCGGAGCTGGAATATCCGGTGACGGCAGATGCCGAGAGCGCACCGCTGGTGGCAGCGATGGGGGCGTTTCCGAGCGATACGCTTGATATTGATCAGATCGCCGCCAGCCAGAAGGCCGCGATTGCGCTGATCAAGAAGGTTGGTTTCGGGAAGTAAGGCCGAAGCGCGCCGTGATCTTACCCTCCCCCCGCGCGAAGCGAAGCTTCGCTAGGCGGGGAGGGTCGGCGAACGCAGTGAGCCGGGGTGGGGGTGCAACAGACGCTATCGAGCGTGGGGCTCCCCCACCCCGCTCGCTTCGCAAAAGCTCAGCGCGCGACCCTCCCCGCAAGGGGAGGGTAAGAAAGATCACCGCCAGCCCATGCCGGGCGCCACGTGTTTCAGGATCGCCTCGATCACATGCGCATTGTAGTCGACTCCCAGCTGGTTTGGCACCGTCAGCAATAGCGTATCCGCTTCCGCAATCGCCTCGTCGCCCTTGAGCTGTTCGATAAGCTTGTCCGGCTCTGCTGCAAAGCTGCGGCCGAAGATGGCGCGCTCGGTGCCGTGCAGGTAGCCGACCTTGTCCTCGCCCTCATCGCCCCGGCCGAAATAGGCGCGGTCGCGGTCGTCCACCAGCGCGAAGATGCTGCGGCTGACCGAGACGCGCGGGTCACGCGTGTGCCCTGCCGCCTTCCAGGCGTCGCGATAGAGCCGGATCTGCTCGACCTGCTGCACATGAAACGGCTTGCCTGATTCGTCGATCTTCAGCGTCGATGACTGCAGGTTCATGCCCTGCTTGGCCGCCCATTCCGCCGTCGCATTGGTGGAGGCGCCCCACCAGATGCGCTCGCGCAGGCCTTCGCTATGCGGCTCGAGCCGCAGCAGGCCCGGCGGGTTCGGAAACATCGGATTGGGATTGGGCTGCGCAAAGCCCTTGCCTTGAAGGACGTCGAGAAACACCTCGGTGTGCCGCCGCGCCATGTCGGCGTCGCTCGAACCCTCAGGGGGCGCGTAGCCGAAATAGCGGTAGCCGTCGATCACCTGCTCCGGCGAGCCGCGGGATATGCCGAGCTGCAGCCGCCCGCTTGCGATGAGATCCGCGCTGCCGGCGTCCTCCGCCATATAGAGCGGGTTCTCGTAGCGCATGTCGATCACGGCGGTGCCGATCTCGATCTTCTTGGTGCGCGCGCCGACCGCCGCCAGTAGCGGAAACGGTGCGGCGAGCTGGCGCGCGAAATGATGCACCCGGAAATAGGCGCCGTCGGCGCCGAGCTCCTCAGCAGCAACGGCGAGATCGATGGATTGCAGCAGCGCATCGCCCGCCGAGCGCGTCTGTGACGATGCGGACGGGGTCCAGTGGCCGAAGGAGAGAAAGCCGATGTTTTTCATGGGAATGGGTGCTCAAGGGACGGGTTTGCTGAGGACCTATTTAGGCGTGAATTGGGAGGAGAAAAGGGAAACGATGGAAACGCATCGTTTCCGATGAGGCGATCATGTTCGTGGACTGCAGATCCGTGTCCACTTTCGCGCACCCCGACACGACATCACACCGCCCCTCGCCCGCACCCCTTAAACGTGCATCCTGTCACAAATCTTCTATAGGTTGACCAAAACACCGCGTTGGGCGAGCATCAGCGTCACATCGAAAACGGGGGGACAGGGCCATGCGCGTCACAACGTCTGCCGGAGCTTTCGAAGCGAGCGCGATCGCGGGCACACGCGCAATCATGATCGCCCTCAATTGCGACGAGGCCGCGTGCAAGGGGCTGCTGGGATTTGCGTTCCGGCGCGCCAAGGGAGCCGGCAAGCCGGAATTCCTGCGATCGCTGAAGGTGTTCGAAGAGGTCGAGCCAGAGCCCGATACCGAGCACGGAGAGTATTTCACCGACCAATTTCCGATCCAGAGTTTCCTCTGGAGCGACTACACCGCGGACCCCGGCACGACCTATCACTTCGAGGTCATCCCCGTATTTGGCGACCCGACCGCGCCCGAACTGCGCGAGGCCGCGAAGCTCGCCTTCACCGTCACGACGGAGAAGGAGGACGATGGTCAACACGGCATCTGGTTCAACCGCGGCGCCATCGCCAGCCAGGCCTATGCGCGCAAGTTCAAGAACCACAAACCGACCGAAGCGGAGATGGACAATCCGAAGGACGAGCACACGGTCTGGCTCTCGCGCGGCCTGCTGGAGGCCTGCCTGGACTATATCGACACGACGAAGAAGAGCGAGGCGCTGCGCGCCTGCATCTACGAATTCACCTATGCCCCCATCATCGAAGCGTTGAAGGCAAAGATCGATGACGGCTTCGACGTCCGGCTGATCGTGCATGACGACAAGAAGGGCAAGAACCGCAAGGCGATGAAGGCCGCCGGCCTCGACGTCAAGGCAGAGCATAACGGCGAGCCGGTCGTGATCTGGCGCACGCGGCCGCCGATCCCGCACAACAAGTTCATCATCAAGCTCGACGGCGACGCGCCGCAAGAAGTGTGGACCGGCTCAACCAACATCACGCCGTCCGGTTTCCTCGGCCAGTCGAATGTCGGCCACCTCGTCCATGACAGCGACGTCGCCGAACAATATCTGAAATACTGGACGATCCTGAGCGACAACCCGACCGGCAAGCCGGCGAAGGAAGGCGTCGCGGAGATTTCGCCCTACCCGCCTGCCCTCGTGAAGCCGGGATCGCAGACCTGCATCTTCTCGCCGCGCCAGACGGCGTCGATGCTGAACTGGTATGCCGACCGGATGAGCGACGCCACGTCGTCGATCATGTTCACGGCCGCGTTCAATGTCGCCGCCGATTTCATCGAGCCGCTGGCGCGCGACCGCGACTTCCTGCGCTTCGTGCTCAAGGAAAAGCCACCCACCGCCGACGAGCGCAAGGCGCTCAAGGGTGACCGCGACCTGCAGATTTCCTTCGGCGCCGTGCTGGGCGCCGAGTTCAAGGTGGTCGACGGCAAGCTGACCGCCAAGCGCAAGGTGAAGGAATTTCCGCTGGACCGTTGGTTTCTCAAGGAGGAGCTCACCCGCGACGAAGGCAATATCTTCTTCGTCCACACGAAATATCTGCTGATCGATCCCCTGAGCGACGATCCCCTCATCTGCACCGGCTCGGCGAATTTCTCGGAGGGATCGCTGACCACCAACGACGAAAACATGATCCTGATCCGCGGCTCGACCCGCGTGGCGGACATCTACATGACCGAGTTCGACCGCCTGTTCCGGCATTTCTATTTCCGCGACGTCGCCAATGACGTGGCCAGCAAACGCAAGAAAGGCGAGAAGCCGGAAAAGGTGTTCCTCGATCCGGACGACCGATGGACGCAGAGCTATTTCAAGCCCGGCGGATTCAAGTCGCGGCGCCGCGAGATGTTCTTCACGATCCCGGCGTCCAACTGGACCGTCAATGCCGCAACCCATAGCGATGACGAACCGGTGCGTCCGCCAAAGAAGAAGGCAGCGAAGGCCGTAGCGAAGAAGGCGAAGACGAAGACAGCCAAGAAGAAAACAACGAAGAAGACGGCGAAGGCCGCGTCGGCCAAAAAGGCCAAGACCGTCAAATCCAAGAAGGTCGCGAAGGCCAAGACCAAAAAAGCGAAGACCAAAATAGCCAAGACCAAGAAGGCCAAGACCAAAAAGTCAAAACCCAAATCGAAACGTTGAGCACGACAACACGCCGGCGCCCCGTGCCCGGCGCTAGCTCAGCACGCCCGTGCCATCGCGCGGCGCGCCGCCGCGGGTGGCGGCGGCCTTGATGCCCCAGTCGGCCATGAATTTCGGCCGCGGTCTGTCCTGCAGCATGAGCGCGCCGCCGACCAGTGCGCGCGTCGGGATCGCGTCGCGGTCGATCGCGCCTTCGAGGGTCATGGCGAGGTCGCGGGCGAAGACGCGGTTGCCGATGTGCCAGGAATGGGTGAAGTCGCCGAAGAAGGTGCTTTTCTTCGGATCGAGCGTGGCGAAATAGTCCCCGCAATTGACATTGGTGGCTTTCGAATGCGCATCCGCCGGCAGGCCGACGCGGCCCGCGCGCGGCGCCACGCCGAGCCGCTTGGCATTGGAGGCCGCCAGCACGCTGTCATAGGGGTTTGAGTAGTTGGTGAGGCGCAGGATGCGCTTGAACATCGGCCCCGACCAGGAATCATTCACCGAGAGGCTCGACGACGCCACGTCGCCGGCGATGAAGGCGACCTGGCTGACGCGCCAGTTGCTCTTGAACAGCGCGCCGTCCTTCTCCGCCTGCACGAAGGCTTCCATGGCCACATAGGCGCCGGTGGAATGGCCGAGCAGATGGACATTGGTGACGCAGTCCTTCTCCTGCCCCTGCGCCAGCACGGTGATGCAATCGCTCACCAGCTTCACCGCCACTTCGGCGCCCTTGGAGCGGTCCTGCCAATAGGCCAGCGTCTCGTTGTCGCTCGGCCAGTCGAAGCCGATGACGAGGCCCTTCCAGCCCTCGGCCTTGAGATCCTTCGCCAGCTGGCGCTGGCGCTTCATGATGATGTCGAGATCGTTGTTGTAGCCATGGATGAAGACGAGAATGTCGCCGGCCACACTGATCGAATTCTGGTTGGGATCGCCGTCAGCAATATCGCGGACCTCCTTCACCCATTTGGCGAGGTCGGTCTTGCTCGATGTCGCCATCGCCGGCGTCGGGATCGCCACATTGGACGGCACCCGCAGATAGCGGATGGTGCCGACATTCTCGTTGAAGGTAGCGCCCGAGATGCCGCGCGCGGTGATCAGATAATCGACACCTGCCATGAAATCCCCCTGCCGTACCCGCCGGGCATCCCGCCGCATCGCGCCGGCCCCTCTTTGTGAGCTAGGCACGATCGACGTGTGCCAGCCTATCGCGCAATCACAGGTACAGCCAAGTGACCGGATGCGCGCCTCCCACGAAATCGGCGACGACGGACGGCGATGCATCGGACACCGCACGCCCGCTTGCGCAATCCCGCGACTAGGTATATATTCTTTTGCATGACCCATCCTTTCTTCGGCCCCATCATCCGCCTTCGCGTTACGCCCGATGAGCCCGAGGCGCCGGATGCCTTTGCGGGCGGCCCGCGGGTGCGCGGCTCAAAGCGGCCGCATGGGGATGCCAAATGCGCGCAGGTGCGCCGCCTGATCGAGACGACGGTGCTGACCTATGGCGAGATCGCGAAGCAAACCGGCGTCGGCCGCGCCTCGATCTGCCGCTGGACGCGCGACGGCGGCTGGAAGCGCCCGCTCTTCGCGCCCCGCGCCACCGACACCGTGCCCTCCGCCCGCGCCTCGCAGAAACTCAAGCTGCGCAAACTCGCCGAGCGGCTCCACGCGCTGGCGGAGCGCGCCGTGCGCGAGCTGGAAGCGCAGCCCGATGTCGGCATCGACCGTCTGATGCAGGCGCTGCAGGTGCTGAAGATGGCGCGGCTGGAGGCCATGGGCCGCCGGCGCCCGCGCCGTCCTATCGACATGCCCGCGCGCACCGGCCGCGAGATGATGGAGCGCGACGCTGCGATCCGCACCGCGCTGAAGGAGATGCGCCGCGGCGGCGTCGATGTGACACAAATTCCGGACGACGCGATGGCGCTACTGGAAGCGGCGCATACGCCACCGGAGCGGGATCATCCGGCGCTGCGGCCAAGGGGGAGCAGGCGGAGATGATGGCCCCGCCGCTCACACCTCCACCGGCAGATAGAAATCGATCACCGCGCCTTTTTTGGTCGGCGCGAACTCGCTGTCATAACGCTCGAAATCCGGCCGGTCGGCGACCGTGAGCCCGGAGGCCGGCACCAGCTCGCCCCAGATGGTCGCCATCGCGCGCTTGATCTGCGGATGCACCGCGCCGCCGTTCAGCACGATGCGAAACACAGCATAACTCGAAGCCGCGATGCGCTTTGCCGCGAAGCCCGCAGGCAGCGCCGCATCGTCATTGACGCCGACGCCGGCCATGTAATCGAAACTGCCTTCGGCGCGGTCGACATTCCAGACCACGCCATAGGTGGTCCAGCTCGGCGCCTGCCCTTTGAACGGCAACACACCCATCAGCTTCGACCACAGTTGCGGAATCTCGGCCTTATTCGCCTCATCGAACCGCGCCGAAGGACCTGCGACGGTGAAGGCGTCCAGCGCCACCAGGTCCGGCAAGCGAGTGACAGCGACGGCGACGTCATCGGGCATGGTCATCGGATATTGTCCTTCGATGGGAGTGACACTGAAGCCGCGCCGAAACCGCCCGGGCGCGACGCCGAACACGCGGGCGAAGGCGCGGGTGAACGCCTCCTGCGAGTCGAAGCCGCAATCAGCTGCGAGATCGACGAGGCGTAGATCGGGATCGGCCGTCAGCCGCTGCGCCGCGCGCACCAGCCTGCGCCCGCGCACATGCGCCATCACGCCCCGCCCCATCGCGGCCGAGAACAGCCGCGAGAAATGATAGGGCGAGAGGTTGGCTCGCGCGGCGATCACGTCGACGTTCAGGGGATCGTCGAGATGCTGCTCGATCCAGGCGAGGACGGCGGGGAGATCAGGCGCGCGGTGCGGCATGGGCTGGTTCATGCGGCGGGTATCGCATGACGCGATGGGAGCGTCTTGATCGGTCTTGCTGGGGGAAGCTGGATATTCAACCACGTCTCTGCACAAATATAGGACTCGCCCCTATAAACATCTTGTGGTTGCATAAACGCCATAGGGCATGGGCCGAGGATGCGCTGACGTCGTGCTCGCCATCAGGGGAGACCTCCCGATGCTGGCCTATCTGAACGCGTTGCTGGCTTATTTTGGCCTTCTCACGCCGCGTGCGCGCGCCTACGACGTCGCGCTTGAGATGCTGGACCATCTGCACCGCAGCACCGCCCGCCTAAAAGATCCGGACACGACAGCAAGCGATGATGATCCGTCCGGGAGCAAGGAGCGGACCACAGAATTGCTGCTTCGGTCCGAGCAGATCCGGGCCCTCGGGGCCTTCATCGCAAAGCATCATTTGCTCAGCCGCGAGGACGGCAGTTTCAGGGCACTCGATGACCTGATCGCGAGGATCTTGCTGGGCCAGAGCGATGACGACGAGATCGCGTCGGTGCTACGGAATCTCGCCCCCCTGCTCGAACTTCACCGCGCGGTGCTCGCCGGCCGGATGAGACCCGTGGCAGCGCAGCCGGCCCATGCCGCTAACTTGCCACCATATCCGCCGGACGATGGCCCCGACACGCCAAGGCCGTTGCCGCCGGACGACAGCGCGCTGCTCTGGAAGACGACAGAGAAGCTCTACAACTCCTGGCCCGTCAAACTCGTCTACGCTGTGCTGGTCTTTGCTGTCCTGTTCGCAGCCGGTGGGACGCTCCTGATCGGCGGCCAGTCGATACAGTTCCGGAAAAGTATCGAGGACACGGGCAACAGGGAAAAAGCAGATATCGAGCAAAGTGCGAAAACGGTGCGAGAGGGTATCAAGACCAAAAGCGAGGACCTGTTCGGGAATATCGACAGGCAGCGCACCGATATCAATCAGAGACTCAAGGAAGCAAACACTCAGATCAACGATCTCATGAATCGGTCGGAGACGATCAAGGAGGAGGCGGTCAATCGCGTCTTCCAATCCATCCGGAAGAATTTCGCAGGACTGGAACAGAAACTGGAGGCCGACCTCCGGAAAGTCCAGGACGATAACCTGCAGCCCTTGCGCACGCGTGCCGAACAGCTTCGCCGCGATGTCGATAACCTGCTCGACAAGGTTCGCGAGGATGAGAAGGTGATCGCCGGCGCCGGCCCGGCTATCAGGGAGTTGGCCGGACTGACCCAGAAAGTCGACGAGGCGAAAACGCATACGGATGCGATCGGCAAAGCTAGACAATCGGCCGATGACATCCTTCGCAGGATCACCGCAAACCAGCAGGCGGCGGAAGGCGCTGACAAGCGGGTTCAGGACTTGTTGCGCGACGTCGATTCAAGGCTCAAGCCTCAGATCGACAAGACCTATGAGAACGAAGGCAAACTGGGAAGTGTCGAGCGCGGCATAGACGCACTTACCGTTCGCATCGACAGGGCCGGACTGAACGACGCAAGGGTACAAAAAATTCTCGGCGATGCCGGCCGCGCTAGCGATCGGCTCGACGAGAGCGAGCGCCGCGTGAAGGATCTCGAGAAACGCATCGGGCTCATCCCTCCCGACACTGGCCCGAAACAGCCGATCTTAACGGAGAAGGATCTCGACCTTGAAGGCTGGCGGAAGATCCAGCAGGCCCTCGCCGCGCGCGGTTTCTACACGAAGAAAATCGACGGCAAGGTCGGCCGTGGCACCCGCGACGCTATTGGCAAGTACCAGTCTGCACGTCTTGTCCCCGCAACGACGTTTCTCACGCCGGAACATATCGCCGAGCTGCTGGGACCAACCACCACATCGCAAAGGTGAGAGGCTGCGCCCTGCCGCGCAGCGCCCTTCGTCTTTCGCACCCGGACGCGTGCCGCGCAGTCATTGCCGGACGGAGGATGCCCGCATCCGGCAAACCTAGCGCGAACGATCGCCGGGCTCGTCAGTCTTCCTTGAACCCATATTCCGGCACGTTCCCGCTCGCCCCGTAATACTTGTATGGCAGGAATTTGCCGGACATCGTGATCTGGACGCGGTGGCCCGGACGCATGTCCCGCACGTCCCCGCGGTCACTCGGAGACATCGCGCTCCGGCAGCGGTACGTCCGGTCCGAAGCCCGGATGAAGGTGCGCGATGATGTTGCGCGCGACGCCGCCGAGATCGGCCTGCGATGGATGCGGAGCCGAGGCGTCCAGATACTGATTGCTCAGCACCGCCACTCCGCACTGGAAGTCCGGCACGACGATCACGATCGCCTCGAATCCGCCGAGGCTCGTCGCCCCGTTCTTCATGTAGACGGCATGGCCGCTCTGGGTATAGCTCATCTGCCAGCCGAGCCCCATCGGCACGCGGGGAGTGTGGCTGTTGCTCTCGCACAGCGGATACTTGCTCTGTTGCATCTGGGTGGACTGGATCACCTTGCCGAGCGGACCGTTCGGCGCCTCGGCCTGCGCGGCGAGGAAGCGCAGCATGTCGTCGCCGGTGGTCTTGAGGTCAAAGGCCGTGCCGCCCGTCGGCTTGTTGTTCTCGAACACGATCAGACCGGGCGGGTTGGGGAACTGGATCCAGTTCCCGATGCAGCCCTGCGCGACCTTCCACGACGGCTGGATGGTGGCGCCGGTCTGCGTCATGCCGAGCGGACCGGTGATATATTTGGCCAATATCGTGTTGTAGTTGACGCCCCGATCCGGCGAGAACATCTGCGTGACGGCAAAGCCGAGGGTCACGAAGCCGATATTCGAATATTGCCAGCAGCCCGGCGGCGGCGGTTGCGGCGCTGGTGGCGGTGGCGGATAAATGTTCCACCAATTGACCAGCTTCGGATCCGGCTGTCCGTCAGCGAAAAGCTGCTTGCTGTAGGGGATGTCGAGGTCCTGCGGCTGGTCGAACATGCCGGACGTATGCGTGACCAGATCCTGGAGCGTGAGGGCGTAGAGCGTCGGCGATCCGATCTGGCCCGGGCCGTAAGTGTGATCGTAGTTCAGCCATTTGCCGACGGGATCGGTGATGCTCGGGCCGCCCTTCGTCATCATCAGCGCCTGCGCGAGCAGGGTGCTGGTGAACACCTTGGTGACCGAGCCGATCTCGAACACCGTGTCGGTGGTGACGCTGAACGGCGGCGGCGTGGAGCCGGGAAGCGCCGACATGCCGAGCGGATAGACATAGCCCGTGGAGCCGAACGCGTCATGGTCATAGACCGCGATGCAGCAGCCCGGCGCCTGACTGAAATCCAGATAGATCTGCGCCGCGGCCTGAACGATTTGCTGCGGGGATGGCGTCGTGTCGACGGCTGGATCGCTCATTCTCGTCCTCTCCTGGGTGAAGATGCAGTATCGGAAAGCGCAGTCCAATTCGTGCAGATCATCGCCCATGGAGGGGCTCAACAAGCCAATCCCGCGACCGGCTTTATGTCAAGTAGTGTCGAACCATTCTACTGCCCAAGGTTGAGGCACGTCGAGCGGCCAAGCTTGGACGGGGCGGACGCAGCCATCCAACACCTGTTGCATGACCCGCATATGAAGGCGGTGCCCTCCGTTGCACGGACACTCGCCAAGGAAGGGCCTGCGTGAGCGTGAACACGAAGCGGCCGGCCGCAGTGAGCGATGGCGCTGGCGGTTATGCAGGTGAAGGGGAAACGCAAGCGACAGTGTCTCATCCTCGCCTGAACGCAATTGCATTCAGGCTTGAGGAGCGACGTCTTCGCCGCGCCTCGAAAGATGAGGCGTGTGTCGCATCATGGTTCGAGACGCGCGCGGGAGAGAGCAAGCGCTCCGCGTGAAAGCGCGCTCCTCTCCATGAGGGATCAGCCCCTACCCCTCCTTGAAGCCATATTCCGGCACATTGCCCGTCGCGCCGTAATACTTGTACGGCAGGAACTTGCCGGACATCGTGATCTGGACGCGGTCGCCCTTGAGGTTACTGATGCGCTGCATCACCATGTCGAAATCGATCGCCGACATGATGCCGTCGCCGAATTCCTCCTCGATCAGCGCCTTCCAGGCCGGGCCGTTGACCATCACCATCTCGTAGAAGCGATAGATCAGCGGATCCTGCGGCGGCATCTGCACGTTTTCGGCGCGCATCGGGATCTCGTTGAGCATCGCGGTCTCGCTCTTCGAGAGGCCGAACAGCTCGCCGGCATTGGCCGCCTGCGGCTTGGTCAGCTTCATGTTGCCGAGAATGGCGCCGACAATCAGCACTTCGGAATAACCGCCGATCTGCTCGCAGATATATTTCCAGGTCCATTCCTTCTCGCGCTTGATGTCGAGCAGCTTTTCGGTGAGGTCGGATCGCAGCATGGTCGTTTCTCCTTGGTCGTGAGGCTTCGGTTGACGCGGCTAGCGCGTCGCGCTGTGAAGAGACGGCATCGTTGGCGCCTCGGTGAATGCTGGCCTGATCACCGGCACATGGCGCGGGTCGTGGTGCGGCGTGGTGGCGGTGAAGGTCTTGCTGCGCGTCACCAGGAAATCGATGATGTGATTGCGCAGCGCGTAATAATGCGGGTGCTTGTGCAGATCGATGCGCGAGCGATCCCGCGGCAGCGGGTTCTCGACGATCTCCGCCAGCACGGCGCCGGGGCCGTTGGTCATCAGGAAGATCTTGTCGGCGAGATACATCGCCTCGTCGACGTCATGGGTGATCATGAAGGTGGTCTGGCCGGTCTCCAGCGTCACGCGCCGCACCTCGTCCTGCAGCGTCCCGCGTGTCAGCGCGTCGAGCGCCGAAAAAGGCTCGTCCATCAGCATGATTTTCGGCGTGATCGACAGCGCGCGCGCGATGCCGACGCGCTGCTTCATGCCGCCGGACAGTTCCGACGGCCGCTTGTGCTCTGAGCCGGTGAGGCCGACCTTGTCGATATAGGTCTGCGCATGGGCGCGGACTTTTGTTTTGTCCCACTTGCGCCATTTCGACGACACCGCGTAGGCGATGTTGCCCATGACCGTCAGCCACGGCAGCAGCGCGTGGCTCTGGAAGATCACCGCGCGGTCGAGGCTCGTGCCGGCGATCGCCTGGCCATCGACGATCACGGTGCCTTCGGAGGGCTCATCCAGCCCGGCCAGGATGTTCAGCACCGTGGTCTTGCCGCAGCCGGAATGACCGATGATGCAGCCGAACTCGCCTGAGGGCATCGACAGCCAGAGATCCTCGAAGATCGTGGTCGCGCCGGGGCCTTGCGACGCCGGATAGCGCTTGGCGATGCCCTCGATGGAAATGAATTTGGTGGTCATGACGATACTTTCAGCGACGCGCCACTCCTTCTCCCCGCTTGCGGGGAGAAGGTCGGGATGAGGGGGAGCCTCCGCAGGCTCGGAGCGAATGGATAGTCCCCCTCACCCGACTTGCACGCGCTGCGCGCGTTACAGTCGACCTCTCCCCGCAAGCGGGGGCGAGGTGAAGAGGTCGCATTCATGTTTGTTACAAATCGCATCGCATCACTCCGGAAACGTGACCATGCGGGTGAAGCGTGCCAATATCTGATCCAGCAACATGCCGACCACGCCGATCATCAGGATCGCGATAATCACATTTGTGATCGATAAATTATTCCATTCGTTCCAGACGAAGTAACCGATCCCCGTTCCGCCAACCAACATTTCAGCCGCGACGATGACGAGCCACGCGATGCCGATGGAAATCCGCATGCCGGTGAGAATCGTTGGCGCGGCAGCCGGCAGGATCACGGTGAAGGCGCGGCGGAAGGTGCCGACTTCCAGCGTGCGCGCGACATTGATCCACTCCTTGCGCACGGCAGCGACGCCGAACGCCGTGTTGAGCAGCATCGGCCACACCGAACAGATGAAGATCACGAAGATCGCCGACAGCGAGGAGTCCTTGATGGTGTAGAGCGCCAGCGGCATCCAGGCGAGCGGCGAGATCGGCTTCAGCACCTGGATGAAGGGATCGAGCGCCTTGTTCATCAGCGGCGACATGCCGATCAAAAAGCCGAGCGGGATCGCGACGATGACGGCGATGAGATAGCCCAGCCCGACGCGGCCGATCGAATAGCCGAGCTGAATGCCGAGGCCCTTGTCGTTCGGCCCGTTGTCATAGAACGGCCGCTTCAGGTGCTCCCAGAGTTTGGCGCCGACATCGAGCGGCCCCGGCATCGCCGATTTGCCTGAGGTCGCCGTGAGCCCCATCAGTTTTGCGTATTCGGGCGACATGGTGCCGACACTCGCCGTCTGGCGCGTGGCGAGGTGCCACACGCCGATGAAAGCGAGGAAGATCGCGATGGAGACGACGGCGGCGCGGAAGCGAAGGGATTTGATCACTGCCTTCTCCCCGCTTGCGGGGAGAAGGTGGCCCGGCATAGCGCAGCGACGCCGGGTCGGATGAGGGGGACTCTCCGCAAACTGCGGAGCGTGTGGAGAGACCCCCTCACCCGACTTCCACGCGCTACGCGCGCTCCAGTCGACCTCTCCCCGCAAGCGGGGCGAGGTAAGGAAGCGGCGCTCGCGGCGTTCATCGTTTACGTCGCCTTCCGAATTTTAAAACTCGCCAGATACTCCTTCGGCTTCTCCGGATCGAAGGTCTTGCCCATCACGGCGAACGACTTGTAGCTCGTCGCCGGCGGCGTCAGGCCCATCTCCTTCATCACCTTGGCGGTGTCGGCAGCGAGATAGATCTGTTCGGCCACGCCCTTGTAGTCGACGTCGCCCTTGATCTGACCCCAGCGCTGCATCTGGGTCATCATCCACACCGCAAAGGACTGCCACGGGAACGGATCGAAATCGACGCGCTTTGGATCGGTCTTGATGCCGCCGAGCCCGTCGGCATAGGTGCCGGTCAGCACCTGCTCCAGAACCACCGGCGGCGCGTTGAGATAGGCCGCGGGCGCAATGGCTTCTGCAATCGACTTGCGGTTCTCGGCCTTTGACGCATAGGCCGTGGCATCGACGATCGCACGCGTCAGCGCCGCGAAGGAATTCGGCGACGTGGTGATGAACTCCTTGCTCGCCGCAAAGCTGCAGCACGGGTGGCCGTCCCAGATTTCCTTCGACAGGATATGCATGAAGCCGACGCCGTCATAGATCGCGCGCTGGCAGATATTGTCGGGCGCGAGGAAGCCGTCGATATTGTCGGCGCGGAGGTTCGCGACCATTTCCGGCGGCGGCACCGAGCGCAGCTGCACATCGGCGTCGGGATCGATGCCGTGTTCGGCGAGATAGTAGCGCAAGAGATAATTGTGCATCGAATAGTCGAACGGAATGGCGAGCTTGAAGCCTTTCCAGTCCTTCGGATCTCGCTTGTCCTTGTGCTTCATGGCCAGGGTAATGCCCTGGCCGTTGATGTTCTCGATCGCCGGCACCGTGTAGGGGATCGGCTGCGAGCCAAGGCCCAGCGAGATCGCGATCGGCATCGGCGCCAGCATATGCGCGGCGTCGTATTCCTTGTTGATGGTCTTGTCGCGGATGACGGCCCAGCCGGCGGTCTTCACCACTTCCACATTGAGCCCCTGCTTCTTATAGAAGCCGAGCGGATCGGCCATGATGATCGGCGTCGCGCAGGTGATCGGAATGAAGCCGACCTTGAGGTCGGTCTTCTCGAGCTTGCCCGCGCCTTGCGCGAACACTTCAGTCGCCGTCTTGATCGGGAAGAACTGCGACAGCGCCGCCAGCGCGCTGGACGTACCGACCGATTTCAGAAAGGCGCGGCGCGCGATCTCTTTCGGGAACACCGCGCGCATCACAGCCGACGCGACGACGCCCTCGTAGCGTTTGGCCTCGGTCTCAGGAATGTCGCAGCTGAGCTGCAGCGTGGCCTCATGCTCGGACTGGCTGGCGTGCTGGCCGCAACTGCAGGCACCGGCGCGCAAGCGGCGGGCGGGATCGAACGGATTGTCGAATGTGGACATGTGACCTCCTCGGTGACGCTGGGGTCAATTACGCAAGGAGTGTGCCAGCCCCGCACCCGCCGGAATGTCCAATCGCCGCAGGCATTTCGGCCCTATATTGGCGATTACGAGAATTAGTGCTACACGAAATCTCGTAGCCTGATTACGATTTTTCGGAGTTTCGCCGATGGATTTGGCAACGGCCCAGCCGCATGATTTGCGAACCATCGCCTTCGATTATTCGGTCGAGCCGACGCTGCTCCTCGATCCCCACGCCGACCAGATCATCGATGCCAATCCGGCCGCCTGCACCCTGCTCGGCTATGACCGCGCGCTGCTGCGCCAGATCAAGATCAGCGCGCTGCATGCGGGCCAGTTGCCGGCGCTGATCGTGTTCACGCAGGCGGTGCTGGCCAAGGGCTCCTACTGGACCAACACGCTGACGCCGCGCCACGCCACCGGCGAAGCGTTGCAGCTCGAATATGCGGGATCGCTGGTGCCGCAGGGCGGGCGCACATTGCTGCTGCTCACCATGAGCGATCTCGAACAGCGCCGCCGGCGCCATGTCGATGCCGCCGCCGAGGATCACATGCGCGGTGGCATTGCCGCCTGGCAGCGCGTCGAGCGCGTGTTTCAGGACATCGAACGCGAGAACCAGCTGATCCTGCGCGCCGCGGGCGAAGGCATCTACGGCGTCAATGCCGACGGCAAGACCACCTTCGTCAATCCCGCCGCCGAGCGCATGCTGGGCTGGACCGCCGATGAACTCGTCGGCAAGGAAATCCACCCCATCGTGCATCACAGCCATCACGACGGCAGTCACTATCCGGATCACGACTGCCCGATCTATGCGGCGTTTCGCGACGGCGCCGTGCACAATGTCGACAACGAGGTGTTCTGGCGCAAGGACGGCTCGCCGGTCTGGGTCGAATACACCTCCACGCCGATCCGCGACCGCCACATGGTGGTCGGCGCCGTGATCGTGTTTCGCGACGTCAGCCAGCGCCGCGAGGCCGATGAAAAGCTGCATGCCGCGCTGGCCGAAGTCGATCGGCTGCGCGAGCGTCTCGAACTCGAAAACGCCTATCTGCAAGAGGAAATCCGCATCGAGACCAATCCGCGCGGGATCATCGGCCAGAGCGAGGCGATCCAGAAAACGCTGCGGCAGGTCAAGCTGGTGGCGCCGACCACGGCCGCGGTGATGATCACCGGCGAGTCCGGCACCGGCAAGGAATTGATTGCGCGCGCGATCCACGAAGCGTCGGGGCGCCGCGACCGGCCGCTGATCCGCGTCAATTGCGCGGCGATCCCGCGCGAATTGTTCGAGAGCGAATTCTTCGGCCATGTGCGCGGCGCCTTCACCGGCGCGGTGCGCGACCGCATTGGGCGTTTCGAGCTGGCCGATGGCGGCACGCTGTTTCTCGACGAGGTCGGCGAGATCCCGCTGGAGCTGCAGGGCAAGCTGCTGCGCGTGTTGCAGGAAGGCAATTTCGAGCGCGTCGGCGAGGAACGCACCCGCTCCGTCGACGTCCGCGTCATCGCCGCCACCAACCGCAACCTGAAACAGGAAGTGGCGCGCGGGCGCTTTCGCGAGGACCTGTATTTCCGGCTCAACGTATTTCCCGTGGAGTCGGTGCCGCTGCGCGACCGCCGCGAGGACATTCCCCTGCTGGCGCAGCACTTCCTGCTCAGCGAGAAACTGAAGTCCGATCTGCGATTGTCCGAAGGCGATGCGCGGCGGCTGTCGCGCTACGACTGGCCCGGCAATGTGCGCGAATTGCAGAACGTGATCGAGCGCGCGGTGATCCTGTCGCAGAGCGGCCGGCTGCGGATCGACCTGCCCGATGCGCCCGGCCCGCATCACGCCGCAGGCGCGCATCGCGTGAAGCCCGACGCCCGGCCGGCGGTGATGACCTCAGCCGAACTGCGCGATCACGAGCGCAGCAACATTCTCGCGGCGCTTGCCGCGACATCCGGCAAGGTGTTCGGCCCCGGCGGCGCTGCGGAGCTGCTGGACATGAAGCCGACCACGCTGGCGTCGCGGATGAAGGTGCTGGGGATTGCGACAGGACGCGGGCGGACCGGATGAATCCTGGCTGAGATGACACGCCGGCCGTGCGCTCCCTCTCCCCGCAATGCGGGGAGAGGGGTGGGGTGAGGGGCATTGCACAAGCGATGAGGCAATCTCGCACGCGCGGATCGGACCATCCCATCGATACTTTCCGACCCGAGAGCCCGCGCATGCCGCAGCACCGGCGACCGCCCCTCACCCGCCGCGAAGACGCGGCGACCTCTCCCCGCCTAGCGAAGCTTCGCTTCGCGCGAGGCGGGGAGAGGTTAAGTGAAGCCCGCCCCCCCGCTTGCATCTCCCGCAAATGGGTTTATATTCCACTCTATGCCATACCCCTTCGCCCCGCTCTTCGACCCCAGGATCCGCGTCATCGACTCCTCCGCGGAGCCGGTGACGCGCCTTCGGGTGACCGATGATGTGGACAACGGACCGCCGCCGGTTGCGGGCGGACGTCCCAAGGGATCGAAGCGTCCGCATACGAATGCCACGGTCGCCGGGGTGCGCCGCCTCATCGAAGAGACCACGCTGACCCACAGGGAGATCGCGGCGAGGATGGGCGTTGCCAACGGCACCGTCGCGAAATGGACGCGCGACTTCGGCTGGCAGCGTCACCCGTTTGCGCCTGCTGCCAACGATAAGATGCCCACCGCTCGCGCCGGGCGCCGGCTGAAGCTGCGCATGCTCGGCAACAAGCTCCATCTGCTGGCCGAGCGCTGCGCTGCTGAGCTGTGGAGCAGCCCCAGTGTCGATCTCGATCGGCTGATCCAGGCCATGCAGGTGCTGAAGATGGCGCGGCTGGAGTATATGGGCAACCGCCGCCCGCGCCGCCGCCCCGATGGGCCGGCGCGCACCGGGCAGGATTGGATCGACCGCGACACCGCGATCCGAACCGCACTGAAAGAGATGCGCCGCGGCGGCGTCAATATCGACCGCATCCCCGATGAAGCGATGGCCCTGCTGGAAGACGCGCATACGCCGCCGGAGCGGGAACACCCGGCGCTGCGGCCGAGGGGGCCGAGACGGAGGGTGTAGCGCGAACACGATACTGACTTACATGCAGCGCGCCATCGAAACCGCTCTCGGGCCTGCGCCGGACTTCTTCTCGACCTTCAAAGGTTACGGCTGGTATCTCGACGATCTCGTGCTCACGCCCGTCAACCAAATGGTAGGGGCCGAATGCACATGCGCTCGATCTCGGCACGTACAACCGCCAATTTACAAAGTCCCTGCGCCGCAGCGCTACTTGCCTTCGGTTGGTATCCGACGCCACCAACGGATCGTCATGCGTGTTGACTGTCGGATCTCCTGTGGATAAAGTTCACTTAAAGTGATCAAAAGTTGACACTCGGACGCGAATCACACCTAATGGTGACGCGTTTGGTTGACGTCCATGCCGCTGCTACCGGACAACAACTAGTCCTAGAGGTCTCTGACGAGACCTTCCATCGTGGGGGCGTCTCTGGTCGGCTGTGTCCGGCGCGAGCCCGCCGCCGCATTACGCGAGCGCCCAAGGCAGGCGCTCGCTAGGGAGCTTAGAAGTCAATTCGTTCGAGGATGCTTCTGTTCAAAGGCACGTCAGCATTCACTGGCGGGAACAGGAGAATAGATTATGAGCACTACTGCAAGTGATCCACCAGGCGCCGAACGAAATACTGCCAAGTTCTGGAAGTGGGTGCGCGCCCGTTTGCGCAAGCTTGTGACCAGAAAAACACTGTTGATCGCACTGTCCATCATTGTATGGGCAGACCGGTTCTTCCGGGCGATGAAGCGGCTGTTTGGCGACCTCTAAGCTAATTTCCCTCTCTCTGTTGGGAGAACACAATGACGAGCCAAGCGTTGACCCCTAACAATGCTGGATCCTTTTCAGGTTCTAAAATGAATAATCGTGCACTAAAATTGGTGCGGCAGTATCACCGCATGTCGCAGGTGGGGCTCGCTGAAAAGCTGGAGCTTTCGAAATCATTCATCTCCGAGTTGGAAGCTGGCAACCGGAGGCCGAGCATTGATGTGCTCGAAAAGTACGCCGAGCACTTCAAGCTCCCGCTCTCGTCACTCATGCTGTTTTCGGAACAATTAGACTCGAAAGACTGGCATGCACGCTCGCGTGATTTTGTCGCCGCCAAAGTAATGAACATGCTTGAATGGCTAGAAGAAACTAGCGCGGAAGAAGCCTCGGAGAAGCGCGCTTGAAGAAGATCCGTCGAGACCTGAGGCTAAATGAGTGTTTTCTATACGCTATCGATTCTCCCGCCGACCTCGCATGGCGACTTTCTTCGAAAGCCATGAAGCTTGACGCAAAAGACATCGATTTTCTGGTCCGAGGATCGGCTAACTACAAATTTTTCAAGATAAAAGATCGGCCTATTCAGGAGCCTAAAGCCCGCTTACAAGCGGTGCACCTGCGCGTCCATCGATTGCTGTCGAGGGTTGCGGTGCCGGCGTATTTGCACTCGGCCGTCAAAGGTAAGTCTTACCTTTCCAATGCGTTGGCCCACGACGCGAGCCAGCCGCTCATCAAAGTCGACATCAAGAAATTCTTTGCGTCGGTGCCAGAAGACGCGGTTGTCCGTTTTCTGCGCAGCGACTGCAAATGCCGTAGTGATGTCGCGCGGCTTTTTGCCAGCATGCTCGTCTGCAACGGCAAGATCGCGACCGGAAGTAGCGCCAGCCCGATTCTGGCGTATTACGCGTTCAAATCAATGTTTGATCAGATTGCGACGCTCGCAGGCGAACACGGTCTCACCTTCACTTGCTACGTTGATGATATGACGCTTTCCGGCCCAACCGCTACAAATGCAATGGTTATTAAGGTTCGTGCCATCATCGCCAAATTCGGCCTGAAGTCTCACAAGGTCCGGAGATTCAATGCTTCCTCGCCCAAGGTTGTTACTGGGGTCTGCATCATGCCTGACGGCATTCGTGTCCCGCAGAAACTCCACCTCGCTATATCCAGAAATTTTCAGGAGCGCTCCACGGAGACCGACACCAAGAAACGCGAGAAGATAACGGCTAGCTTGCAAGGCCGTCTTGATGCTGCTGGTCGTATCGATGCGAAATTCAAATCTCGCGCCGACACCTTCCGGGCATCGACAAAGAAAGCTCAGCCGAGCGTGCCCTAGCAAGTAGCCCGCATGAGCGCAGCGATATGCGGGAGCAACATCAGCAGGAAAGACCCGCATATCGCTTCGCTCATGCGGGCTGCGCTTGCTGCACATTCCCGTCAGCATCAGCACTTCGTTGAGCGCCTCACGCCGCGACGACGCTAATCCGGGCCGCACCGCGCGAGCGCGGCTTTTTGCGGATGACGATCTCGACGTCCTGATCGAGCGCGTTGAGCAGCGTCATCAGCCGCTCCACCGAAAAGCCTTCCAGTTTGTAGTTGCGCAGCGCCGAAACCTTGGGCTGGTTCAGCCCGAGCCGCATGGCGGCGGCGGCCTGGCTCAGCCGCGCCCGGCCGATGACCGCATTCAGCGCATAAGCCAGCCTGAGCTTGGTCTGCCGTTCCTCGGCATCGGGCAAACCCAGATCCGCGAACACGTTGCCGCTGCCGCGGGTGATGTCGGTTGAATTACTTTTTCTAGCGCTCGCTCTTGCCATGACGGGCCTCGTCGTCCTGTCGCGCAACCTTCAGCCGCCGCGCAATGAGTTCGATATCGCTGCGCGCGGTCCTGATGCCGCGCGGCGACTTCTTCTGAAACGCATGCAACACGTAAACCACGTGCCGAAAGCGCACGGTGTAGACCGCCCGGTAGGTGTCGCCGTCGAAGTCGTCGACCACCTCGAACACACCGGGGCCCTCGCCCTTCCACGGCTTGGCGCGCGGATGCTTGCCGCCGAACTGGGCCAGACCGAGCGCGTTACCGATGTCGCGCTGCACCGGCAACGGGAACGCGCAAAAGTCGTCCTTCGATGAGCCTACCCAGTCGAGCGGCTTTTCGCCGATCGCAAGACGCGTGCGCATGGCAATATCCCAGTTCTGGGATGAAGACAATCGGACAACTATTGTTCTTGATATGTTCTTATCATGATGAGCGCCGGGTGCCAAGTCATGACGCGTCGCCGAAGTCCGCTTCGATCACTGCCTTCCACGCCGAGCAGTTGACCAGCACCGTCTCGGTGAATGACATGGCTGAACACGTCGAGATTCCCAGCCACTCCAATTGGAGTGGCCGAGGTTCGCGTGCGCGAAGAGCGCCCACGCCCTCAGACACACCAATTGGTGTGTCGGGGAATGACAAGTTTTATTACTTCTCCGCGAACAGCTTATTCAGCTCCCCGCCCTTCGCGCCCTGCGCAAACGCCGTGAACGTCCCCTTCCCGGCAATCTCCTGCGAGGCCTGCATGAAGCCCGCCCAGGCCACGCGCGCCAGCGCACCGCCGACGCTGATGCGGCGGACGCCGAGGCTTGCGAGATGCTGCACGGTCATGGTCGGCTGCACCGTGAGGACGTTGAGCGGCTTGCCGCCGATCGCCTTCACCAGCGTGGTGATCTCCTCGTCCGAGGCGACGCCCGGCGCGTAGAGGCAATCGGCGCCGGCCTCCGCAAAGGCTATGAGACGCGCGGTGGTTTTCGTCAGGTCGCGCTCGCCATGCAGAAAGCCTTCGCAGCGCGCGACCAGCATCACAGCGGGATCGACGCTGTCGATGGCGGCGCGGGCGGCCTTGATGCGCTCGACGGCGAGCGTGTCGTCATAGAGCGGCTTGTCCGGTTTGCCGGTGGAGTTCTCGATGGAGAGGCCGGCGATGCCGCTCTTCACCGCGCGGGCGACATTGGCGGCGACGCCGGCCGGGTCATCGGCGAAGCCGGCTTCGAAATCGGCGTTGACAGGCAGATCGGTGGCGGCGGAAAGCAGCGCGAGATGCTCGATGACGTCATCCGCGGTGACCTTGTTATCGGGACGGCCGGTGGACCAGGCATAGCCGGCTGACGTCGAGGCCAGCGCCTTGAAGCCGAGATGCGCGAGATAGCGGGCGCTGCCGACATCCCAGGGATTGGGCAGCACGAAGCAGCCGGACTCGTGGAGCTTGCGGAAGTTTGCGCGCTTCTCGGCGGTGGAGATGGTCATGGGTGCGTCCCTTATTGTGACCGCCGGGTTGATCGCGGCTGGTCGCCATTGTAGCCCGCATGAGCGCAGCGATATGCGGGAATGTCGAGTGCGTTGAAACGCCGGCCCCGCATGTCGCTGCGCTCATGCGGGCTACAGAAAACTAATGCCCCGGCATCCCGCTCGCCAGCAATGCCTCCAGCCGATCCAGCTCCGTCGCGATATCGCTGGTCACGTCATCCGCCCGCATCGCAATCACCCGATAACCGCGTTCTTCGAGCCAGGTCTGCCGGGCGGCGCGGTCGCTGACGATCACCTCGGTCTCGCCGGGATTGACCAGCTCGATGGCGATCCGCTCCGGGAAGGAGACGAAATCCGGGATGTGGCGGCCGACCGGGGTCTGGCGCTTGAACTGGCCGGCGAAGCGGCGGTCGGCGCGGAGCTGATCCCACAAGAGGCGCTCGGCGTCGGTGGGGTTGCGGCGGAGCATGCGCGCGAGACCCCGCACCGTGCCGCTCTCATGCGCCTGAGCGCCCTGCCCATGTTCAGCCAAAAGGGCGCGCAGCCGGGTCGCCTGTTCGCCGTCCAGCACACCGCCTTTGGCGGGTCCCTTGCGGCCCTCCGCGATGGCCATCACCACCCCGTGCAAGGTGTGCATGTCCTGCTTGGTCGGCTCCATCCGCGTGAAGATGTTGCGCAGATTGACCAGCATGGTGTCGCGCTTCTCGGGCGGGCGCAGGAACTCGACCTTGTCGAGCTCGCCGACGAGGTTGTCGAAAAACGCGGCCATCTGGTGCTGCGCGGCCGGCTCCGACCGCTCCGGCATGGCGTAAGGCAGCGCGTTCGAGGTCGCCTGCTTGAACCATTCGTAGCCGCAAAGGAGCACCGCCTGGGCGAGGTTCAGCGAGGCAAAAGCAGGATTGACCGGGAAGGTGATGATCCGGTTGGCGAGCGCGACCTCCTCGTTCTGGAGCCCGTAGCGCTCGCGCCCGAACAGGATGCCGGCGGTGGCCCCTCCGGCGACATGGGCGATGGTCTCGGCGGCCGCGGCCTCGGGCGCAACCACCGGCTTGGCCTGGTCGTGCGCCCGGGCGGTGGTCGCGAACAGCAATGTGCAATCGGCCACCGCCTGCTCGACGGTGTCGAACAGCTCGACCTTGTCGAGGATGTGGTCGGCGCCGGAGGCAGCCCGGCGGGCATGGACGTTCGGCCAGCCATCACGGGGATTGACGATGCGCAGCCGGGTCAGGCCGAAATTGCCCATGGCCCGCGCGCACATGCCGATATTCTCGCCGAGCTGCGGTTCGACGAGGATGACAACGGGGCCGACCAGGTCGGTATGCGCCTTGGTAGAGTCGGTGCCTGAACCGGACATGCACTTCACTTTCTGATTCAATCTCTGAAGATCTTGAATCAACCCGTGAAGGTTTTGATTCAACACCTCATCCGGGCCCCTCGGCGATCGCACATTGGTGAGCGATACAAGGGACTTAGCCGGGCATCTGGATGCGAATAACCCGCTCTCCGGGGCGATTCACGATGCAGCCCTACGACGAATTGCCGGCGGATGCCAGACGTGGCCTGCCTGCCGCCTGACAATCCGGATGAAGGCGGGTTCCCGGCCAAGCGCTCGTGATTTGCCGGTCGTCACAGGGGGTGGGTCATGTGCCGCCCCCGTGAATGACCTTGCAGCCTTCATGCCCCAGCTCATCCTCAGCGTTCACTCCGGCGTCCATGACGCCGCCGCCGCCGTTTTCGAAGATTACGATCTGAAGGCGGCCATCGCACTGGAGCGACTGACCCGGCGCAAGAGCGATGGCAGCACTCACCCCGATGCGGCCATCGACGAAGTGCTGTCGATCGCCGGCGCCACCCGGCGCGATGTCGACGTCGTCGCCACTAGCCGCGCGATGTTTCCCAAGGCCTACTTCCCCCGCCTCGGCGGCCTCCGCTGGCTGCGCGAGCAGTATCGCAGCCGGGTCGGCAAGGACCGCCTGCTGCTCGGCGCCGAGCAGCATCGCTACCGCGCGCCGCGGGCGGAGGACGTCTTCGATGCCGCGGCGTGGTTGCGCGACGGCGGTTTCCGCGACGACGCTGCGGTCCATTTTTACAACCACCACGAAGCGCATGCGCTGCCCACCTCGCGAGCTCGGGACTGTCTATCTCGGTCGCGATTTTCAGGCCCGGCTCGACGGCGGCATCGCAGCCACCCCGGGGATTCGCCGCGTCAATGAGGCGCCGGTCGATGGCGCGGTGAAGCGGCCTGTACCGGCGCGACGCGACGTAACGGCACGGCAGCCTGCCGGTGACCTGGTACGTGGTGGCGGGCACCGCGGCGCAGGCTGCATTTTGAGCAAAAACAGCCTGCGTTTTGGGCTGAAAATTGGGCTGAAACTGCATAACGCCCCGGCTTTCGCCGGGGCAGGCGCGGTGCTATAGCCCCCCTACAAATCATCCCTCCCGCAACGCGCTAAAGGCCCGATACACCATGGCAAAAATCAAGGTAGCCAACCCCGTCGTCGAACTCGACGGCGACGAGATGACCCGGATCATCTGGCAGTACATCAAGGACAAGCTGATCAACCCCTTCCTTGACGTCAACCTGATGTATTTCGACCTCGGGATGGAATACCGCGACAAGACCGACGATCAGGTCACCATCGACGCCGCCCACGCGATCAAGAAATACGGCGTCGGCGTGAAGTGCGCCACCATCACTCCTGATGAAGCGCGCGTGAAGGAATTCGGCCTCAAGCAGATGTGGAAGTCGCCGAACGGCACCATCCGCAATATCCTCGGCGGCGTGATCTTCCGCGAACCGATCATCTGCAGCAATGTGCCGCGTCTGGTCCCCGGCTGGACCAAGCCGATCATCATCGGCCGTCACGCTTTCGGCGATCAGTACCGCGCCACCGACTTCAAGTTCCCCGGCAAGGGCACCCTGACGATGAAGTTCGTCGGCGAAGACGGCGCCGTGATCGAGCGCGAAGTGTTCCAATCCCCCGGCGCCGGCGTCGCGCTGGCCATGTACAACCTCGACGACTCGATCCGCGACTTCGCTCGCGCGTCGCTGAACTACGGCCTGTCGCGCGGCGTTCCGGTCTATCTGTCGACCAAGAACACCATCCTCAAGGTCTATGACGGTCGCTTCAAGGACATCTTCCAGGAAATCTTCGACGCTGAATTCAAGACCAAGTTCGAAGCCGCGAAGATCACCTATGAGCATCGCCTGATCGACGACATGGTGGCTGCCGCCATGAAGTGGTCCGGTGGCTATGTCTGGGCCTGTAAGAACTACGACGGCGACGTGCAGTCCGACACCGTGGCCCAGGGCTACGGCTCGCTCGGCCTGATGACCTCGGTGCTGCTGACGCCGGACGGTTCGGTGGTGGAAGCCGAAGCCGCCCACGGCACCGTGACCCGTCACTACCGCGAGCACCAGAAGGGCAAGGAAACATCGACCAACTCGATCGCGTCGATCTTCGCCTGGACCCAGGGCCTCGCCCACCGCGCCAAGCTCGACAACAATGCCGAACTGGCGAAGTTCGCCAAGACCCTCGAAAAGGTCTGCGTCGACACTGTCGAAGCCGGCTACATGACCAAGGATCTGGCGCTGCTGGTCGGCGCCGATCAGCGCTGGCTCTCGACCACAGGCTTCCTCGACAAGGTCGCGGAAAATCTGACCAAGGAACTGGCGGCCTGATTTCCGCCCTCTCCTGACTGCACCATCCGAAAGTCCGGGTTGCCTCAGGCACCCCGGACTTTCTTTTTGAGACGTTCCGTTTTCGAGGTGACCCATGACTGCGCCAAATCCCGCCGACGGCCATAATGATCCCCTGCTCTGGCTCGAAGAGATCGAGGGCGACAAGGCCGTGGCCTGGGTCGAGGCACAGAATGCGCGCACCGATGGCTTTCTCTGCGACGATAGCTACAAGCGCGACTTCGACGCAGTCATGAAGATCCTCGACGCCGACGATCGCATTCCCTTCGTCGGAAAGTCTGGCGACTATCTCTATAATTTCTGGAAAGACGCCGCTCATCCGCGCGGGCTTTGGCGCCGCACGACGCTGGAGAGCTACAAGACCGACACGCCTGAATGGGACGTGCTGCTGGACATCGATGCGCTGAACAAAGCGGAAGGCATCTCCTGGGCCTTTGCAGGTGCTGCGCGTTCCCCGGACAAGACCCGCGCGCTGATCAGCCTGTCATTCAACGGCACCGACGCGATCGAAGTCCGCGAGTTCGATATTCCCAGCAAGAGCTTCGTTGCCGACGGCTTCATCATCCCAAAGGCCAAGACGCAGGTGAGCTGGGTCGATCAAGACACGCTGCTCCTCGGCAGCGCGCAGACGCCCGAGGATAGCACGGAGGCCGGCTATACCCGCACCGTACGCAAATGGACGCGCGGCATGCCATTAGCTGCGGCTGAAACCGTCTTCGAGGTCGAGAAGCAGGACGTGGCCGCCTGGTTCGGCGTCAACCGCCGACCGAGCCATGAAGGCGTGATGTACTGGCGCGCGCTGGATTTCACGCGCTCGCATATATTCGTCGAACGCAAGCATGGCCCGCATGCTGGAAAGCGCCTGCGCCTCGAACTGCCGGAGGAGATCTCGGTCTCGGCCGAAGCCAATGATCTTCTGGTCAGCCCGAAGCAGGACTGGACCGTCGGCGACCAGACGATCCCGACCGGCGCACTCGCCGTCATCGACCTCGATCGCTTCCTGTCTGGCGCACGCGATTTCGAGATCGTCTTCATGCCGTCACCGACCCGCGCGCTGCAGTCATGGGCGGAGACCCGGCACGGCATCATGCTCGAAATCCTCGACAACGTCCGCGGCCGTCTCGCATTGCTGCAGCGAAGCGAGGCTGGCTGGCGCGAGACGACACTTCCGGGACTGCCCGATAACGCCACGATCTCGGCGCAGAATTTCGGCGGCGAGGACGATCCCGATCTCGGCACCGACATGCTGTTCACCGTCACGGGCTTCGACAGGCCGACCACGACGGCACTGTGGACAGGCCAGGGCGCACCCGAGCCGCTGAAGAGCTCGCCGCCCAATTTCGATCCCGAGGGCATCGAGGTGCAGCAGCGCCATGCGGTGGCGACGGACGGCACCAGGATCCCCTACTTCCTGATCGGCAAGAATCTCTCGGCCGGCGCCCCGCCCCGGCCGACGATTCTCTATGGCTATGGCGGCTTCGAGATATCGCTGACGCCCGCCTATATGGGCATCGCCGGCAAGCTGTGGCTCGAACAAGGTCATCTCTACGCCATCGCCAATATCCGCGGTGGTGGTGAGTTCGGCCCGGCGTGGCATCTGGCTTCGCGCAAGATCACCAAGCATGTGGCCCATGACGACTTCGCGACTGTAGCGCGAGATCTTGCTGCATCAGGTATAACAACGGCGCAGAAGCTCGCCTGCCACGGCGGCAGCAATGGCGGCCTGCTCGTCGGCAACATGCTGACGCGCTATCCGGAACTGTTCGGCGCCATCTGGTGCAGCGTGCCGCTGCTCGACATGGCGCGCTATACCAAGCTGCTCGCCGGCGCGAGCTGGATCGCCGAATATGGCGATCCGGAAATTCCCGACGAGTGGGTCTATCTGCAGAAATACTCGCCCTATCATCTCGCTGCTGCAGGCCAGAATTATCCGCCGATCTTCATCACCACCAACCGCACCGACGACCGCGTCCATCCCGGCCACGCCCGCAAGATGGCGGCGAAGCTGGAAGAACTAGGCTATCCCGTCTGGTTCAACGAGACCGTGGCGGGTGGACATTCCGGCGCGGTAGACAACACCAAGCAGGCGCAGAGCCAGGCGCTGGGCTTTGCGTTTTTAAGGCGGACGATCGGGACTGCGTAAGACGAACGACAGAGCAACTACCAACCAGAGCAAGAGAGGGTTCACATGACCTGCAATACGCCACATGTTTTCAAACGCCCGATCCTGACCACGATTGTCACGCTCTCGCTCTGTGTCGCGGGCGCATTCTCTGCTTTGGCGCAGGTGCCGGATGCGATTGCAGCCCCCGGCGAGAGGCAGATCGCCAAGCTGCATGCTGAAGGCGCGCAGGTCTATGAGTGCAAGGCCGACGCTTCAGGAAAGCTGACATGGACGTTCCGCGAGCCGATCGCCACGCTGATGGCCGATGGCAAGACCGTAGGGCGGCACTATGCCGGACCGAACTGGGAATACAGCGATGGCAGCGCGGTGGTCGGTAAGGTGACCGGCAACGCACCAGGCACCACTGCCAAGGACATTCCGTGGCTCCGCCTCGAAGCCGCCTCGCATCGCGGCAGCGGCATGCTGAGCGGCGTGACCACGGTACAGCGCATCAACACCGTTGGCGGCACGCTCGGCGGCACCTGCAGCGGCGCCGGCACTTTACAGAGCGAGCCCTATTCGGCCGACTACGTGTTCCTGCGCAAAGGCTAAGGACATTTCGCCGGCGGACACTCCGGCGCGGTGGAGAGTACCAAGCAGGCACAGAGCCATGCGCTGGGTTTGCGTTTCTACGCCGAACGATTTGCCGCTAGAGCAAGAAGACCAGAAAAACATTCAGGGAGACCGCCTCATGTCATCTAGCAAAGTCTCCATCATCACGGCCGGTGGAAGCGGCATGGGCGCCGCATCAGCGCGCCGCCTTGCCGCCGATGGTTTCAAGGTCGCGATCCTGTCGTCGTCCGGCAAGGGAGAAGCGCTTGCGCAAGAACTTGGTGGCTTCGGTGTCACCGGCTCCAACCAGTCAAGCGACGATTTGAAGCGGCTGGTGGATGGCACGCTGGAGAAATGGGGCCGGATCGACGCAATGGTAAACAGCGCCGGTCATGGCCCGCGTGCGCCGCTGCTCGATATCACCGACGAGCAGTGGCACACCGGCATGGATGTCTACCTGATGAACGTGATCCGACCGACGCGGCTGGTGACGCCGATCATGCAGAAGCAGAAGTCCGGTGTGATCATCAACATCTCCACCGCTTGGGCATTCGAGCCCTCAGCGATGTTTCCGACTTCCGCCGTGTTCCGCGCCGGCCTCGCCGCCTACACCAAACTGTTCGCGGACAGCTTCGCCGTCGACAATGTGCGGATGAACAATGTACTGCCCGGCTGGATCGACAGCCTGCCCGCCACCGAGGAACGTCGCCAGAGCGTGCCCATGCAGCGTTACGGCAAGAGCGAGGAAATCGCGGCCACGGTCGCCTTTCTCGCCTCGGACGGCGCAGGCTATATCACCGGCCAGAATATCCGCGTCGACGGCGGCATGACGCGGTCGGTGTGATGACCTGATCGCAACGGCGCGACTAAACGGCCGCCGTTGCGCCGATCTGCAGCAGCATCGCCTTGGCGATTTCCTGCTCGCCCATGATCACGACATTGGCGCCGTGATGCTTGAGATGTGCGATCTCTTCTTCGGAATGGGCGCGGGCGATGATTGGAAGCGTAGGGTTGAGCGCACGGGCCTTGGCGACGATCTGACCGCCCTCGAAGGCGTCGGGGATGGCGACGAGCAGTCCCCTGGCGCCCATCACATTTGCAGCCTGCAACATGTCCGGCGCCGCGGCATTGCCGGTGACGACCTCAACACCTTCCTTCTGCAGACGCTCGACAACGCCCGGCGTGTCCTCGATCACCAGCAGCGGCGTGTTGTTCAGGCGCAGCGCCCTGCTGACCACGCTGCCGACACGACCATGGCCGACCAGCACGACGTGATCCTTGAGTTGCGTCTCCGGCAACGGGACGCGCGTGACCGCTTTCTCCTTGCTGTCCGCAGCGGCCGCTTCACTCGCTGCCGCCGCTTTCGCGTCCCTGTCGGCCAATAGGCGATCGAGCAATGCGAAGAACAGCGGATTGAGCATGATCGAGATGATCGCGCCGGCGAGCACGAGATCGCGACCGCGATCGGGCAGCAGGCCGAGGCCCACGCCGAGGCTGACGAGAATGAAGGAGAATTCGCCGATCTGCGCCAGCGAGGCGGAGATCGTCAGCGCCGTCGAGGTCGGATAGCCGAACAGCCGGACGATGCCGAAGGCGGCCACCGATTTGCCAAACAGGATGATGAACACGGTGGCGAGCAGCGGCAGCGGTTCGCGCAGGATGATCGCCGGATCGACCAGCATGCCGACCGAGACGAAGAACAGCACCGCGAACGCATCGCGCAGCGGCAGCGTCTCATTGGCAGCGCGCTGGCTGAGTTCGGACTCGCTGAGGATCATGCCCGCAAAGAACGCACCGAGCGCGAACGACACGTCGAAGACGAGGGCTGCGCCGAAGGCGACCCCGAGCGAGATCGCGAACACCGCAAGGCGAAACAGTTCGCGCGATCCGGTATGCGCCACATAGTGCAGCAGCATCGGGATGACGCGGCGGCCGACCACCAGCATGAAGATGACGAATCCCGCGACCTTGCCGAGCGTGATCAGCACCGGCATCGCAAGTGCTGACATGCTGGCACCGTTGCCCTCGCCTTTCAGAAGACCCGCAATCGCCGGCAACAGCACCAGCGTCAGCACCATCGCGAGATCCTCGACAATCAGCCAACCGATGGCGATGCGGCCGCGTTCGCTGTCCACCAGACGTCGTTCTTGCAGCGCGCGAAGCAGCACCACCGTCGAAGCCACCGACAGCGCGAGGCCGAAAACAAGGCCGCCACCGAACGACCAGCCGAGCGCCTCGCCGAGACCGATGCCGAGCAGTGTCGCCACGGCGATCTGCACGATGGCCCCGGGGATCGCGATATTCTTGACCGACAGCAAATCCTTCAGCGAGAAATGCAGGCCTACGCCAAACATCAGCAGGATGATGCCGATTTCCGCGAGTTCATTGGCGATATTCTGGTCCGCCACATAGCCGGGCGTAAATGGGCCCATGAAGACGCCGGCGAGCAGATAGCCGACCAGTGGCGACACGCGAATGCGCTGTGCGATCAGGCCGAGGATAAATGCCAGTACGAGGCCGACGACGACGGTGGAAATCAGCGGGGTGTTATGCTCCATGCCGCTTTTTGCCGCATGGGCGCGTGGGATGCCACCCTTAACGAGGGCTACTCATGGTCGCAGGCGCGAGCGGTCACGTCATCGCGAGATTGAGTTGTGTGACCCACACTGCCATTCCGGGGCGCGATCTCAGCGAAGCTGAGAGCGCTAGCCCGGAATGACAAGATTAGTTGCCGATCGCCGCTTCGATCGCCTTCAGCGCCACGTCGGCCTTAGCGCCGTCCGGACCGCCGGCCTGCGCCATGTCGGGCCGTCCGCCGCCGCCTTTGCCGCCGAGGGCTTCAGAGGCGAGCTTCACCAGATCGACGGCGCTGAAGCGCTTGGTCAGATCCTCGGTCACACCGACCACGACGCCGGCCTTGCCGTCTTCACCGACATTGATGATCGCGACCACGCCGGAGCCAAGCTGCTTCTTGCCGGCATCGGCGAGGCTCTTGAGATCCTTCATCTCGATGCCCGAGACACTCTTGGCCATTAGCTTGACATCGCCGACAGTCTTGACGTCTGCGGATGCGCCACCAGCGGCCGATGCACCGGCCGCAGCACCGCCGCCCATGGCGATGGTCTTTTTCGCTTCGGACAGTTCACGCTCCAGCTTCTTGCGCTCATCCATCAGCGCGGCAATGCGCGCCGGCATGTCGTCGAGGGTGGTGCGGAGTTCGTTCGCCGCGGTCTTGGCGAGAAGGATCGTCTCATTGGCGTGATGACGCGCATGATTGCCTGTCAGCGCCTCGATACGGCGTACGCCGGACGACACCGCGCTTTCGGCGGTGACCGAGATCATGCCGATATCGCCGGTGCGCTTCACATGGGTGCCGCCGCAGAGTTCGACCGACCAGCCGAGCGCATTGCTGCCGCTCTCGCGCGGCGTCTTGCCCATCGAGACGACGCGGACTTCGTCGCCGTATTTCTCGCCGAACAGCGCGCGGGCGCCGGCCTCGCGCGCATCGTCCACCGCCATCAGGCGCGTGGTGACGGCGTCGTTTTCCAGCACGACATTATTGGCGATGTCCTCGACGCAGCGCAGTTCCTCGGCCGTGATCGGTTTCTGATGGACGAAGTCGAAACGCAGACGATCCGGCGCTACCAGCGAACCGCGCTGCGCGATGTGGTCGCCGAGCACCTGACGGAGCGCTTCATGCAGCAGATGCGTCGCAGAGTGATTGGCGCGGATCGATGAGCGACGGGCGTGGTCAACTTCCAGCGCGAGCGCCGCGCCAATTTTCAGCGTGCCCTGCTCGAGCGTGCCGATATGCACGAACAGATCGCCGGCACGCTTCTGGGTTTCGGTGACGCGGAAGGTTACGCCTTCGCCTGTCATGACGCCGAGATCGCCGACCTGACCGCCGGACTCCGCATAAAACGGCGTCTGGTTGAGAACAATCGCGCCGGTGTCGCCGGCCTTGAGGCTGTCGACTTCCTTGCCATCCTTCACCAGTGCCGTAACCGCACCTTCCGCAGACTCGGTCTCGTAGCCGAGAAATTCCGTCGCGCCGAGTTTTTCACGTAGGCCGAACCACACGGTCTCGGTCGCGGTGTCGCCCGAGCCCGACCACGACGCGCGCGCCTTGGCCTTTTGCTTTTCCATCGCATCGGTGAACGACGCGATATCGACGGAGATGCCACGGTTGCGCAGTGCGTCCTGTGTGAGGTCGAGCGGGAAGCCGTAGGTGTCGTACAGCGTGAAGGCGGTCTCGCCGTCGAACATGTCGCCCTTCTTCAGGGACGCGCTCTTGTCGTCGAGAATGCCGAGACCACGATCCAGCGTCTTGCGGAAGCGCGTCTCTTCGAGGCGCAGCGTTTCTTCGATCAGGCTCTCGGCGCGCACCAGCTCGGGATAGGCCTGGCCCATCTCGCGCACCAGCGCCCACACCAGGCGCCACATCAATGGCTCCTTGGCGCCAAGCAATTGGCCGTGACGCATGGCGCGGCGCATGATGCGGCGGAGCACATAGCCACGACCCTCGTTCGACGGCAGCACGCCGTCGGCGATCAGGAACGACGATGCGCGCAGATGGTCAGCTATGACGCGCAGCGAGGCTTTCATCGGACCCTGCGGATCGGCACCGGTGAGATCGGCGATGGCGCGGATCAGCGCGACGAACAGGTCGATATCGTAATTGTCGTGCTTGCCCTGCAGCACCGCTGCGATGCGCTCAAGGCCCATGCCGGTGTCGATCGACGGTTTTGGCAGCGAGATGCGGTTGCCCGGCGCGAGCTGGTCGAACTGCATGAACACCAGATTCCAGATCTCGATGAAGCGGTCGCCGTCTTCATCAGGCGAGCCGGGAGGGCCGCCGGGAATCTTGTCGCCATGGTCGAAGAAGATTTCCGAACACGGGCCACACGGGCCGGTATCACCCATCTGCCAGAAATTGTCGGAGGTCGGGATGCGGATGATCCTGGAATCCGGCAGGCCGATCTTCTTCCAGAGCGCGAAGGCTTCATCGTCCTCGGAATAGACGGTGACCAGCAGGCGATCTTTCGGAAGGCCGTATTCCTTGGTGATCAGGTTCCAGGCGAGTTCGATCGCGCGTTCCTTGAAATAGTCGCCGAACGAGAAGTTGCCGAGCATCTCGAAAAAGGTGTGATGGCGCGCGGTGTAGCCGACGTTGTCGAGGTCGTTATGCTTGCCGCCGGCGCGGACGCATTTCTGCGATGTCGTGGCGCGCTGATAGGGCCGCTTCTCGACGCCGGTAAAGACGTTCTTGAACTGCACCATGCCGGCATTGGTGAACATCAGCGTCGGGTCGTTGCGGGGCACCAGCGGCGACGACGACACGATGTCGTGGCCATTCGCCGCGAAATAATTCAGAAATGCCGACCTGATCTCGTTAACGCCGCTCATATCAGTCCCATTGCGCCCAAGAACTGGCGCCTAAAAATCGCCCACGGCCCTGCCGTCGGCTGATGCCACAACGGTTGCTTTTAGACCGGCGGCACTAGGCCTGTCCAGAAACTGTGCAAGGGATCATTCAAGTAGATCAGGGGCTTGCCGCAACAGCACAGGGCCGTTGATCGGTGCTGCAACCGCGTTGACAGATTCAGGGAACACATGCTCTTGTGCCAGCGTTGAAAGACGTCACGTCGGGAGAGACCGGCCCCCGTTTGGGCCGGCGCCGAAGGAGCAACCGCCCCGGAAACTCTCAGGCAAAAGGACCGCGTGACAGGTTAGCATCTGGAAAGAGATGCCTTTGAGCCCGAATGGGCCGATGGCGTCCGCCGACGGGATAATACTCTCAGGCACAGCGACAGATGGGGCTCGTACAGGCACTCCGGGAATGGTCCTGGGGAACCGCGAGGACCCGTCACCATGCTAGCGACCGACAAACCCTCAACTTTGAAACAAACGCCGCTGCACGCCCTCCACGTCGCCCGTGGCGGCAAGATGGTGCCCTTCGCCGGTTATGACATGCCGGTGCAATACGCCACCGGCGTGCTGAAGGAGCATCTCCACACCCGCGCGGCCGCGGGACTGTTCGATGTTTCCCATATGGGCCAGCTCACGTTGCGGGCGAAGTCCGGCAAACTCGAAGATGCGGCCTTGGCGCTCGAGAAGCTGGTGCCGATGGACATTCTGGCGCTGGCACCGGGGCGTCAGCGTTATGCCCAGTTCACCAATAAGGCCGGTGGCATTCTCGACGACCTGATGGTGGCGAATTTCGGCGATCACCTGTTTCTGGTGGTGAACGCTGCCTGCAAGGATGAAGACGAGGCGCATCTGCGCGCGCATCTCTCCGACACCTGCATCATCGAGACCCTGCCCGACCGTGCGCTGATCGCGCTGCAGGGTCCGAAGGCGGCGGACGTGCTGGCAAAGTTCTGCCCTGAGGCACCGGCGATGAAGTTCATGGATGCCGGCCCGCATCAGATGAACGGCATTGCCTGCTTCGTTTCACGCTCCGGCTATACGGGCGAAGACGGCTACGAGATCTCGATCCCGAACGATCAAGCCGAGGCTCTTACCTCCGCCTTGCTCAATCATCCCGACGTCCTGCCGATCGGCCTCGGCGCCCGCGACAGCCTGCGTCTCGAGGCCGGGCTGTGCCTCTACGGCCATGACATCGACACGACGACCACGCCCATCGAAGGCGGGTTGAACTGGTCGATCCAGAAGAGCCGCCGCACTGGTGGCGCCCGCGCCGGCGGCTTCCTCGGCAGCGACAGGATACTGGCGGAGCTCGACGGCGGCGCACCGCGCAAACGCATCGGTCTGCTGCCAGAAGGCCGCGCGCCAGTGCGCGAAGGTGTCCTGCTGTTCGCGGATGCGAACTCCACCGAATCGATCGGCAGCGTCACCTCGGGCGGTTTCGGCCCCAGTCTCGGCGCGCCAATTGCAATGGGCTATCTGCCCAACGCGCAGGCAGCCGACGGCACCACCGTTTTCGCCGAACTGCGCGGCCAGCGCATGCCGATGAAAGTGTCACCCATGCCCTTCGTCCCCCACAGCTACAAGCGTTGAGGAACTGACCCATGACCACCCTGTACACCGAAGACCACGAATGGCTCTTGATTGATGGCGACGTCGTCACCGTCGGCATCACGGACTACGCACAGTCACAGCTCGGCGACGTCGTGTTCGTCGAACTGCCCAAAGTGGGCCGTGCGCTGAAGAAGGCCGAAGCCGCCGCCGTGGTCGAATCGGTCAAGGCCGCCTCCGACGTCTATGCGCCGATCACCGGCGAGGTCGTCGCGGTCAATGACGCACTCGCCGCCGAACCGGCGCTAGTGAATTCCGATGCCGACAGCAAGGCATGGTTCTTCAAGATCAAGATCGCTGACAAGAGCGAGCTCGAAGGCCTGATGGATGCCGACGCCTACAAAGCCCACACCGCCTAGTCGTCATGCCCGGGACAAGCCTGGCCATGACGAGCTTCTGAAATTCGTTCGAGGAACAACAGATGACCCTGAACAAATCTTCCGGCGACGTCGCCACCGATTTCGTCCGCCGCCATATCGGCCCTTCGCAAGCCGATATTCGTGTGATGCTTGAAACGGTCGGCGCGAAAAGCCTGTCCGCACTGATGGGCGAGACGCTCCCTGCCTCAATTCGCCAGAAGACGCCGCTCGATCTCGGCCGCGCGCTCAGCGAAACCGAGGCTCTGGCGCATATGACCGAGATGGCGGCCAAGAACGCGGTGTTCACGTCACTGATCGGCCAGGGCTATTCCGGCACGGTTCTGCCGACGGTGATCCAGCGCAACATCCTGGAGAACCCGGCCTGGTACACGGCCTATACGCCGTATCAGCCGGAGATCAGTCAGGGCCGACTCGAAGCGCTGTTCAATTTCCAGACCATGATCTGTGACCTCACCGGTCTCGACGTCGCCAATGCATCGCTGCTCGATGAAGCGACCGCCGCTGCGGAAGCCATGGCACTAGCCGAGCGCGCCTCAAACGTTCAGACCAAAACCTTCTTCGTCGATCATGAAGTTCATCCGCAGACCCTCGCGGTGCTGCGCACCCGCGCCGAGCCGCTCGGCTGGAAGCTTCAGATCGGCAATCCGCTCACTGACCTCGACAAAGCCGATGTGGTCGGCGCGATCCTGCAATATCCCGGCACGACGGGCATCGTGCGCGATTTCAAGCCGACCATCGCCGCGCTCAAAGCGAAGGGCGCGCTCGCGGTCGTCGCCGCCGATCTGCTGGCGCTGACGCTTTTGGCCTCGCCGGGCGAACTCGGCGCAGACATCGCGATCGGCTCGGCACAGCGCTTCGGCGTGCCGATGGGATACGGCGGTCCACATGCCGGCTACATGTCGGTGCGCGACGCGATCAAGCGCTCGATCCCGGGCCGCCTCGTCGGCCTCTCCATCGATTCCCGCGGCGAGCCCGCCTATCGCCTCGCGCTTCAGACCCGCGAGCAACACATCCGCCGCGAAAAGGCGACATCGAATATCTGCACCGCGCAGGTGCTGCTCGCCGTGATCGCGTCGATGTATGCGGTCTATCACGGCCCGGAGGGTCTCAAGCACATCGCGCGCATGGTCCATCGCCGCACGCTGGTGCTGGCCACAGGCCTCAAGAAGCTCGGCTTCGCGCCGGAGAGCGAGGCGTTCTTCGATACTCTGACCATGACCGTCGGTGACAAGCGCGACGGCATAGTCGCTGCAGCTCAGGCCGAAAAGATCAACCTGCGCATCGGTGACGGCACAATCGGCATCGCGCTCGACGAGACCACGACGCCGGAAACCGTTGAAGCCATCTGGCGCGCCTTCGGTGGCAAACTTGGCTATTCAGACGTCGAGCATGGCGTCAGCGACGCCCTGCCCGCGTCGCTGAAGCGCAGCTCGGCCTTCCTCACCCATCCCGTCTTCCACAGCCATCGCTCCGAGACCGAACTCCTCCGTTACATGCGGAAGCTTTCGGACCGCGACCTCGCGCTCGACCGCGCGATGATCCCGCTTGGCTCCTGCACCATGAAGCTGAACGCCACCACCGAGATGATGCCGTTGACCTGGCCCGCCTGGGGATCGCTGCATCCATTCGTGCCCCGCGAACAGGCCGCCGGCTATCACCAGCTTTTCGCGACACTGGAAAAGTGGCTGTGCGACATCACCGGCTATGACGCCGTGTCGCTGCAGCCGAATTCCGGCGCGCAGGGCGAATATGCCGGCCTGCTCGCGATCCGCGCCTATCACGCGGCGCGCGGCGACAGCCATCGCAATATCTGCCTGATCCCGTCATCGGCGCACGGCACCAATCCTGCCTCGGCCAGCATGGTCAATATGGATGTGGTTGTCGTCGCCTGCGACAAGCGCGGTGACGTGGACGTCAACGACCTGCGCATCAAGGCCGAGAAACACGCTGCCAATCTCGCGGCAATCATGATCACCTATCCGTCGACCCACGGCGTGTTCGAGGAGCATATCCGCGAGATCTGCGAGATCGTCCACGCCAATGGCGGTCAAGTCTATCTCGACGGCGCCAACATGAATGCGCAGGTCGGCCTGTCGCGTCCGGGTGATTACGGCGCGGACGTCAGTCATCTCAACCTGCACAAGACGTTCTGCATTCCGCACGGCGGCGGCGGCCCCGGCATGGGCCCGATCGGCGTCAAGGCGCATCTGGCGCCCTATTTGCCCGGTCATCCCTCGGCCAACGGCGATGTGCCGGTGGGTCCGGTGTCGGCCGCGCCCTACGGTTCGGCGTCGATCCTGACCATCTCCTACATCTACATCCTGATGATGGGCGGCGCGGGTCTCACCTCGGCCACCGAGCTTGCGATCCTCAATGCGAACTACATTGCCACACGGCTGCATCCACACTTCCCGGTACTGTATCGCAACGAAAAGGGTCGCGTAGCGCATGAATGCATCATCGATCCACGCGCATTCAAGACGTCTGCCGGCGTCACCGTCGACGATATCGCCAAGCGCCTGATCGACTACGGTTTCCACGCACCGACCATGAGCTTTCCTGTCGTGGGGACGCTGATGATCGAGCCGACGGAATCGGAATCGAAACTCGAACTCGATCGGTTCTGTGAGGCGATGATCGCGATCCGCAAGGAGATCACGGATATCGAGAGCGGTCGCTGGAACGTCGAGGCGTCGCCGCTGCGCCACGCACCGCATACGGTGCATGACATCGCCGAAGACGACTGGAAGCGCGCTTATACCCGCGCGGAAGGCTGTTTCCCGGCCGGCACCTCACGCACCGACAAATACTGGTGCCCGGTCGGCCGCGTCGACAACGTCTATGGCGACCGCAATCTGGTGTGCTCGTGTCCTCCGATGGAAGACTACGCACAGGCCGCAGAGTAAACGAACACCTCCACCCACGCTGTCATCGCCCGGCTTGACCGGGCGACCCAGTAGACGGTGTCGCCAGCGGGTCATCACAAAAGACTCCGTTTACCGAGCCACCCGCTTACGCGGGTGGCAGCAGCAGGTGTCATGTGAAGCTCTGGAAGCAGGCCTGCACTAAGCCGCCGCAGCCAGGTTGACCGCCGATTTCGCCAGCACCGACAATGACTCGTCGGTCTTCTTTTCCTGATTGAGCGTCTCGTCGAGCAGCCGCACCGCGTCCTTCATGCCGAGTTCCGTGGCCCAGGCCTTCAAGGTGCCATAGCGCGAGATCTCATAGTGTTCGACAGCCTGCGCCGCAGCAAGCAGGCCAGCATCGAGCGAACTCGTGCCCTTGTACTCGTCCATGATCTCCTTGCCTTCGTCGAGGATGCCCATGATGGCATCGCAGGTCTTGCCACGGGCGGGCTTGTCGAGCAGTTCGAAGATCTGTTCCAGCCGCTCGACCTGACCTTCGGTTTCGTCGTGGTGCTTTTCGAAAGCGGCGCGCAGTTTGTCTGAGGTTGCGGCCTTGGCCATCTTCGGCAGGGCTTTCAGGATCTGCTTCTCGGCGAAGTAGATATCCTTGAGCGTATCGAGAAAGAGGTCGTTGAGGTCTTTGTCTTTGGTCGCCATGACGCATGCACTCCGTTGAGCCAGGGATCGTTTCCCGCGGCTCAACGTCACCTGATGTGTCTTGTTCCTGAGGTCGTGACGCAACTATCAAAAATCGTTGCGTGGACGCCCGCTGTCAGGCCGCCAGGGTGGTCTCGACCAGCTTCACCCAATAGGACGTGCCATAGACGATGGCGTCGTCGTTGAAATTATAGGCGGGGTGATGCAGCCCGGCGCTGTCGCCGTTACCGCAAAAGATGAAGGCGCCGGGGCGCGCTTCCAGCATATAGGCGAAGTCTTCGGCGCCCATCACCGGCGGCATGTCGATATTGACCTTCTCGGCTCCGGATATTTCGCTGGCGACGCGCACCGCCATGTCGGTCTCGGCGCGATGGTTGACCACGACGGGATAACCGCGGTCATAGTCGAGCACGATCTTCGCGCCGGTCTGCAGCGCGACGCCGTTGACCACCTCGTTCATGCGCTTCTCCATGAGATCGCGCACCTCGGAATTCAACGTTCGCACGGTGCCGCGCAGTTCGGCGGTCGCCGGGATCACGTTGCTGGCATGCCCTGCATGGAATTCGCAGATCGACAGCACCGCGGATTCCAGGGGATTGACGGTGCGCGACACGATCGTCTGCAGCGCCATCACGAGCTGCGAGCCGACCAGCACGGAATCGATGGTCTTGTGCGGATAGGCGGCATGGCCACCCTTGCCCTCGATCTGGATCGAGATGCGGTCCATCGCTGCCATGATCGGGCCCGGGCGCAGCGCGAAGGAGCCGACGGGCATGCCGGGATTGTTGTGCATGCCGTAGACCTGATCGATCTTGAAGCGGTCCATCAGGCCGTCCTTGATCATCGCCGCAGCGCCCGCACCGCCTTCTTCGGCCGGCTGAAAGATGACGACGGCATCGCCGGCGAAATTGCGTGTTTCGGCGAGATATTGCGCCGCGCCCAGGAGCATGGACGTGTGACCATCGTGACCGCAGGCATGCATCTTGCCGGGGGTCTTCGAGGCGTAAGGCAAATTGGTCTCTTCCTCGATCGGCAACGCGTCCATGTCGGCGCGTAACCCGATCACCTTGTGCTCGCCCGAGGCAGGCTTGCGGCCCTTGATGACGCCAACGACACCCGTCCGTCCCAAGCCCGTCACAACTTCGTCGCAACCGAACTCCTTCAACCGCTCCGCCACGAAACCCGCGGTCCGGTGCACGTCATACATTAGCTCGGGATGGGCATGCAGGTCACGGCGCCAGGCCATGATTTCCGGTTGCAGATCGGCGACGCGATTGATGATGGGCATGGGTCAGGGTCTCGATGCAGTGGGACGGCGATATCCTTGTCTAGCATGTCGCGTGCCAACGGCCCACCCCACCGGTCCCATCACACGCTGTACAGACGCCCGCCGCGTCGTTAATCCCTTTCGGCACGGCAGGTGAGACCGTGAAACGGATGCGGCAGGGAAACGATGACGACACGGCTCGAGGGTGATTTCGATTATATCGTGGTTGGTGCAGGTACCGCCGGTTGCATCGTCGCCAATCGCCTTTCGGCAGATCCCGGCAAGCGCGTCCTCGTCCTGGAGGCCGGCGGCAACGACAACTGGATCTGGTTTCACATTCCAGTTGGCTACCTTTTCGCCATCGGCAACCCCCGCTCCGACTGGATGTTCCGCACCGAGCCGGAGCCCGGCCTCAATGGCCGCGCGCTGGCCTATCCGCGCGGCAAGGTGATCGGTGGCTCCTCCGCGATCAATGCCATGATCTCGATGCGCGGCCAGGCCGCCGACTACGATCACTGGCGCCAGCTCGGCCTCAATGGCTGGGGCTATGACGATGTGCTCCCGGCGTTCAAGAAATTGGAAGATCATTTCCTCGGCGCCAGCGAACATCACGGCGCGGGTGGCGGTTGGCGCATCGAAGAGCCACGGCTGTCATGGAAAGTACTCGACGCCGTCGGCAATGCTGCGGCCGAAATGGGTATTCGCAAGACCGCCGATTTCAACACCGGCGACAATGAAGGCATCGGCTATTTTCACGTCAACCAGAAGCGCGGCCGCCGCTGGTCGTCGGCCCGCGGCTTTCTCAAACCGGCCTTGAACCGCCCGAACCTGCGGCTTGAAACCAAGGTGATGGTCGATCGCCTGATCGTCGAAAACGGCCGTGCCGTCGGCGTGCGCTTCATCCAGAACGGTCAGGAGATGGAGGCACGCGCCAAGGGCGAAGTCATCCTGTGTGCTGGCGCGGTCGGCTCCCCGCATCTGTTGCAGCGCTCCGGCATCGGGCCCGCGGAGTGGCTGTCCGCCGCCGGTGTCGACATCACACTCGACCGTCAGGGCGTCGGTCGTAACCTGCAGGACCACCTGCAGCAGCGTGCGATCTACAAGGTCTCCGGCGTGCGCACGCTGAACGAGACCTACTACAATCTGTTCCGCCGTGGCTGGATGGGCATCGATTACGCGCTACGCCGCCGCGGGCCGCTCACCATGGCACCATCACAGCTTGGCATCTTCACGCGCTCCGACGCTCATCGCGAACGCGCCAATATCCAGTTCCACGTGCAGCCGCTTTCACTCGACAAATTCGGCGATCCACTGCATCGCTTTCCCGCGATCACCATTGCCGCCTGCAATCTGCAGCCGACATCGCGCGGCGAAATCAAACTACGCTCGGCGAAGCCCGATGATGCACCGGCAATTGCTCCGCACTATCTCTCGACGGATGACGACCGTCAGGTTGCTGCCGATGCGATCCGCGTGACGCGCAGGTTGATGAAGCAGCAGGCGCTCGCCGCCTATCATCCCGAAGAATATCTGCCGGGGCCATCGGTTGGCGACGATGCGGCTTCGCTGGCCAAGGCCGCCGGCGATATCGGCACCACCATCTTCCATCCTGTCGGGACCGCGAAGATGGGCACGGAATCGGACCCGATGGCCGTGGTGGACGAACGGCTGCGCTTTTACGGGATCGCCGGATTGCGGGTCGTGGACGCCTCGGTCATGCCAACGATCACGTCGGGCAATACCAACACGCCAACCGCAATGATCGCGGAAAAAGGCGCATCGATGATCGTAGCAGATGGACGGTAGGGTTTAAGCTGACTTCCGCACGGCGTTATCGACCAGCGTCTTGCCGAGCGACCAGATCGCACCAGGAACCTTATGGCTATCGGCGATCACGGTACGGAACGAGTTCTCGATCCACTTGCCGTCTTCCTCGGTGACCACCAGCGGCGGCAGCAGCTTGATGGTGTGACTGCCGTGGCCGGAGACCTGGGTCAGGATCTTCTGCTCCTTGAACAGCGGCACGGTGATCAACTGGCAGAACAGACCCTTGCTAGCCGATTCAAGGATGTTCCACGATGCCTTGAGGCGCAGCGACTTCGGCGGGCCGAATTCGACACCGATCATCAGGCCCTTACCGCGTACTTCCTTCAGAAGCTCGAATTCGGGAATCATGTTCTGCAAAGCAAGCCGCAGTTCGGCGCCGCGCTTGGCCGCGTTCTCGACCAGCTTCTCATGCTTCATGATCTCCAGCGTGGCAATACCGGCGGCCATCGCCAGATCGTTCTTGCCGAAGGTCGAACCATGGACCAGCGAGCGATCCATACGGTTGAAGATCTTGTCGAAGATGCTTTTTCGCGTCAGCAGCGCGCCAACAGGAACATGACCTCCTGATAAAGCCTTTGCGAGAAGGATCATGTCGGGTTCGACATTCCAGTGCTCGATCGCCAGAAATTTTCCGGTACGTCCGAGGCCGGTCTGGATTTCATCGGCGATGAACAGCGTGCCGTATTTGCGGCACAGCGCAGCGGCGCCCGACAGGAATTCATCGGTGGGCAGGTTGACGCCTTTGCCCTGGATCGGTTCGACGATGAAGCCGGCAACTTGCTTGGATGACAGCGCCTTCTCCAGCGCTTCGAGGTCGTTGAACGGCACCGTGGTGCAGCCCGAGAGCAACGGGCCGAAGCCGGCGCGGAAATTGGTGTCGTCGGTCAGTGACAGCGCGCCATAGGTCAGTCCGTGATAGGCGTGATCGCAATATACGATCCCGTCGCGGCCGGTCGCATTGCGGGCGAATTTGATCGCGGCCTCGACGGTTTCCGCGCCCGAGTTCGCGAAAAACACCTTGTCCATATAGGGGACGTTTTCCAGCAGCTTCTCGGAGAGGATACCTGCAAGTGTGGAGACATCCATTTGCACCAAATTGGGCATGTCGGCGTCGAGCACGCTTTTGAGCGCATTCCGCATCACCGGATGGTTCCGGCCAATCGCAAAAACGCCAAATCCGCTCAGTAGATCGAGATAACGGGCGCCGTCCCGGTCGAACAAATACTGGCCGGTGCCCCGCTGAAAGCCAACGTCATATCCGATTGTCTTGAGGACTCGAACGAGCTGTTCATTAAGATGGCGCGTATGCATCGAGCTACGCTGCGCCTCCCGTTCAACAAACATCTCGGAAACGTCTAGATTCGGATATACCATGAGTTACATACGTCGGTTGATGGTCGCTTCGTCAACTGAAAACCGTAAATGCGGCGATTTGACTTCGCCGAGAACCGCTACTTAAGCATAGGTCTGAACATGTTGCAGCGCCCACGCATTACTACGCGTACTCTTACATATTGCGGAATCCTTTTTTCGGCAGGCTTGTTTTCGGCAGGGCTGGCTCCCGCATTTGCAGCTGATCCGACCGGCGATTGGAAGGTTGAGGACGGCGTCGCGCATATTCGTGTTGCCGAATGCGGTGGCAGCATGTGGGGGGCCGTAGCATGGGAAAAGACCCCCGGCGGGATCGACAAAAACAATCCAGATGCCGCCAAGAAGGCACGCCCCACTCTGGGCATCGTGACATTGCTGGACATGAAAAAGAATGCCGCAAACGACAAATGGGCGGGTCAGGTCTACAATGCCAAAGACGGAAAATTCTATAAATCGACGATCAAGCTCGGTGACACGGCTGACGAACTTGAAATCGAAGGCTGCGTCCTCGGTTTCCTGTGCGGCGGTCAGACCTGGACGCGCGTAGGCCCGTCGATTCCGTCGAGCCCCTCGAACCTCACCGCCAAGGGTGCCCTGCCCAAGGCGGGCGCTGCCACCAGCGGCAAGATGGCCCCAGCGGCTACTCCGACGGCTTCTGCTGCTGCACCCAAGGCTGCACCGGCTCCTGCGGCCGGCGCACCCAAGGCCACCGCTCCAGCCGGTCAGAAAACCGCTGCAGCAACGGCGCCGGGACAGCCGGCCGATATCGGCGATATCTGCCTGCTGCCCGAGATCAACAAGGTCACTCACTAGTCTCGCGCGGCTTACCCATGAGAGCCGGCTGGAATAGCAGCACGGCCGCCAGCGTCACTACAAAGGACATCGCGAGCAGTTTACCCATGCTCGCGGTGCCCGGATGGTTCGACAGCCACAGGCTGCCGAACGCCGTGGCAGTCGTCAGCGCGCTAAAGAAAATCGCGCGTGTCAGCGATGACTGCAGCAGATTCTTGTAGCCTGCTCGCCACGCCGTCACATAGTAGATCTTGAACGCCACGCCGACGCCGAGCAGCAGCGGCAGCGCGATGATGTTGGCGAAGTTCAGCGGCAAGCCAATCAACACGCAGATCTCCAGCGTGACCGTTCCCGCCACCAGCAAGGGAACGATAGTCAGCAACACGTCGCTGATGCGCCGCAAAGCCAACCACAGCAACAACGAGATCGAAATCAGCGCCCAGAAGCCCGCATGAATGAAGGCGGTGACAATGGTGTCGCCCGACTTCAGGATCGAGATCGGACCACCGACGGCAAGCGGCTCCGACTTCAGCACGGCATCGGCGAACTTGCGCAACGTGTCGTTATCGTTCGGATCGCCGTTGGGCTGCGCCTCAACGCGGATCTGGCCATCTTTGGTCTTCCACGAATTCACCAGTTCGGGCGGCAAGGTCTGCAAACTGATCGGGCTCGCCTGCATCAGATTACGCAACTGCCCCAATGCGAGCTTGAGCGGCACCACAAAGGTCGCCTGCACCTGATCGCGCACAGGCTGGCTAGCATCAGCGGTCTTGGCCAATGCATCCGCCAGACGCTTCGCGGCGACGGCGCCGGGACTGATCTGCGTTCCCGCAAGTTTGCGCAGGCTCGCCGCCGAGTCCTTCAGAGAGGTGACATTTTCCGCATCGGTCGGCGCCTTGTCGATCGACTCGGGGTTCAAAGCCGGCTCGAGAATCTTCGCGCCTTCCTGAATCGCCTTCAGCTTGGCGGGCTGATCCTCAGGGACGAAACTGCCGAGTGAAATCGTACGAGCCACTTCCGGGATCTTGGAGAGACGTTCTTCGACCTGCTTCGCAGCGGCCTCGTTTGGCGCCATGATATTGACCGCATTGGCGCCCGTGTTCGGATCCTTGCGCAGATCGAGGAAGGTCGCGATCGACTCGACATTCGGATTGCGCAGGTTGATCGGATTGAAGTCGAACTTCAGGAAGTAGAGCAGCGGCAGACCGGCGATCGTGAGCGCCAGTGTGATGCCGATAATCCAGAAGCGCTTCTCTTCCAGGAAACGGTCGACAGGCGCCAGGAACGCATAACCGACGGGCTCCTTTTCGCCCGCGGGATTCAAGAGGTCGAGCAGTGCCGGCAGAACGGTGATGCTGGTCAGGAAAGCGATCATCATGCCGGCGCCGGCGATCTTGCCAAGTTCGGACACGCCTTTGTAATCGGTCGGAAGGAACGACAGAAAACCTGCAGCCGTTGCGAAAGCGGCGAGCGACAGCGGTACGGCGCAATATTCGGCGGCCTTCGTCAAAGCCAGCGGCAGGTTGTCATTCTTGTAGCGCTCCGAGCGGTAACGCACGCTGAACTGGATGCCGAAGTCGACGCCAAGGCCGACGAACAATACGGCAAATGCAATCGACAGCAGGTTCAGCGAACCAACCATCATAAGACCGACGGCGGTCGTTGTGACGAGGCCGACGAACAGAGTTGCGAAGACGGCGCCGATGATCTTGGCCGAGTGCAGCGCCATCCAGAGGATGACCAGCACGATCAAAACCGTACCGATACCGTTGACGATGGCTCCATCCTGCACGGTGGAGAATTCCTCGTTTGCGATGGGGACCGGGCCGGTCAACCGCACGCGTGCGCCGTATTCGCCAGCGATGTTCAGGTCGACGGCAGCCTGCCGGATCGCATCTGTCGCGGTCTTGCCGGGCTCAAGCGCGTTGAAGTCGAGGATAGGCTTGATTTCGATGAAGCCACGCTTGTCGCCATCGGTCAGAGGCTTGTCGCTGACCAGCCCGCGCCATGAGAAAGTGCCCTTGCCGTTTTTCAGCACGTCTTCGATGGTCTGCGAGACGGCGTTGAAGGTCGGCGCCGCAGCGTCGAGCTGAAGCTGCCCACGGCGAATGCCGGTGAGGCCGGTTTCCAGGGCGCCAGTGAGACCGCGCAGACTGGGATCGCCGGCCATGATTTCAATCAGTGGAGCAGCTTGCTGGAACTGGCCCGTCAGTTGCGCAACTTCCTTGGTCGGCAGGAACAGCAAGCCGTTCTTTTCGAAGAACGCTCCGCCATCCAATCGGCGAACCGAGTCGAAATCTGTCTTGTTGGTGACCAGCTTCGCTTCCATCGCATTGGCTGCGGCATTGGCAAATTCAGGCGTGGGCGCCTCAACCACCGCGATGATCAGACGCTCCTGGTCGAAGGCCTTGTCGAAAGCAATGTCGCGCTGACGCCAATCGAGATTGGGCGAGATCAGCTTGTTGATGTCTGTATTGATCGAGAAATTCTTCGCCGTGTAATAGCTCGCGCCAATCGAAAGAAGCACACAAACGAGCACCACCGGCAGAGCAAACCGGGTGCAGAAGTTCACGATCGAGACGACAACTCTTGTCAGCACGCTTTTTCTTTCTATTTGGACGAGGCTCGCAAAGAATGCGGTTCACGAGGGAGGGTTCCGCAAACCATTACTTTCGCATTGGATGCGCTTTGCTTTCAGCAATGTGATGGGATGGCATAAAACGTGCTGATCACCGTAGCAACGGTCGTGTTAGCGACGCCTCGTCGCGCCGTAAAGTGACGAACAAGTGAGAGTTTTCAGGTTCTTGTGGCGCAACCGCAAGATATTACCGCAACCCGGCCAGTCGTCGCAAACCACGTTTTCGGTTCGTGATTGCATACTGAGTGATTTTTGTCACACAGAACGGCTCAAATATCCAGCTGGGCTGGATATGTGCCTGATTGTGGTACAGAATTAAGGATTGTACCGGAATCAATTATGGACTTTGTACCACGTGCTTGATCGTCGCCCCCTTGAAATCTTTCTGGCTCAGCCGCGCGGCTTCTGCGCGGGCGTCGTGCGTGCCATCGAGATCGTCGAGCGTGCTCTCGAGCGCTATGGGGCGCCGGTCTATGTCCGCCATGAGATCGTCCATAACAAATACGTGGTCGAGAGCCTGAAGGCCAAGGGCGCCATTTTTGTCGAGGAACTCTCCGAAGTGCCTCCGAACGCCATGACCGTCTTCAGCGCCCATGGCGTCGCCCGGAGCGTCGAGGAGGAAGCGGCCACCCGTGGCCTGCCTGTTTTGGATGCAACCTGCCCGCTTGTCACCAAGGTCCACAACCAGGGCAAGCGGTACATGTCCAAGGGCCGTAAGGTCATTCTGATCGGCCACGCAGGCCATCCGGAGGTTGACGGTACCATGGGACAGGTGCCCGGCCCAGTTTACCTTGTTCAGAGCGTTGAGGACGTCAAGGTACTGACGCTGCCACCGCAGGACCCGGTCGCCTATATCACCCAGACGACCCTCAGCGTGGATGACACCAAGGACATCATTTTGGCCCTGGAACAGCGTTTCAGTGACATTGAGGGCCCCGATACCCGCGATATCTGCTATGCAACACAAAACCGCCAATCTGCGGTAAGAGACCTCAGCAAGCTCGTGGACGTCATTCTGGTCGTCGGGGCGACCAACAGTTCCAACTCGAACCGGTTGCGTGAAATCGGCACCGAAGTGGGTGTCGCAAGTTACCTCATTGCCGATGGCAGCGAACTCAACCCCGCCTGGTTGAAGGATGCGCGTGCCGTAGGCATCACGGCTGGCGCATCCGCGCCAGAAGTGCTTGTAGATGACGTGATCGAGACCTTGCGGCGGATCGGACCGGTTGCGGTGTCGGTGTTGCCTGGACGTGAAGAGAATATCGAATTCAAGCTACCCGCCGACCTGACCGCGGTTTGATCCACCTTCGTCACGATGTGATGCGCAGAGAGAAAATTCGAAATGGCCATTCCGTTTTTTAAAGAAATGAAGATCGGCTCCTATCTCTTGAAGAAGAAGCTGACTGGCCAGAAGCGCTATCCGCTGGTGCTGATGCTGGAGCCACTTTTCCGCTGCAACCTGGCCTGTGTCGGCTGTGGCAAGATCGACTATCCGAACGCTATCCTCAACCGCCGCATGTCGGCGCAGGAATGTTGGGATGCCGCCGATGAGTGCGGCGCGCCGATGGTTGCGATCCCGGGCGGCGAGCCGCTGATCCACAAGGAAATCGGCGAGATCGTGCGGGGCCTGGTCGAGCGCAAGAAGTTCGTCTCGCTCTGCACCAACGCGCTGCTGCTTGAGAAGAAGCTCGACCTGTTCACGCCGTCGCCCTACCTGTTCTTCTCGGTGCATCTCGACGGCCTCAAGGATCATCACGACAAGGCCGTGTCGCAGGAAGGCGTGTTCGACCGCGCCGTCTCCGCGATCAAGGCCGCCAAGGCCAAGGGCTTCGCCGTCAACGTCAACGCGACCATCTTCGACGGCCACGCCGCCGAGGACATTGCCAAGTTCCTCGACTACACCGTTGAGCTCGGCGTCGGCGTCTCGATGTCGCCCGGCTATGCCTATGAGCGTGCACCGGATCAGGAGCACTTCCTGAACCGCACCAAGACCAAGAAGCTGTTCCGCGATGTCTTTGCGCTCGGCAAGGGCAAGAAGTGGAACATCATGCATTCCGGCCTGTTCTTGGACTTCCTCGCCGGCAACCAGGAATACGAGTGCAAGCCGTGGGGTATGCCCGCGCGCAACATCTTCGGCTGGCAGAAGCCCTGCTACCTGCTCGGTGAAGGCTACACCAAGACCTTCAAGGAATTGATGGACACCACCGATTGGGACACCTACGGCACCGGCAAGTACGAAAAGTGCGCCGACTGTATGGCCCATTGCGGCTACGAGCCGACCGCCGCGGACGAAGCCATCAGCAACCCGTTCAAGGCCATGTGGGTGGCGATGCGCGGCGTGAAGACGTCGGGCCCGATGGCGCCGGAAATCGACCTCACCAAGCAGCGCCCGGCGCAGTACGTGTTCTCGTCGGAAGTTCAGAAGCGCCTGTCGGACATCCGCAAGGAAGAAGCTGTCGCCGCTGCCGCCAAGGCAGAGGAAAAGGCGCAGAAAGCTTCGACCGCCGCCTGAGCCGGTTCAGATCGGATATCAAAAAGGGCGCGATGCAAATCGCGCCCTTTTTCTTTGCAGCGATGATAGTGCAGAACGGCCTGTAAGGCCCATCAGAGCGTTGCTCAGACGTCCGCGGAAACCAGGTTGGTGTGCCCGAGCAGATAGCTGCGGCAGTCGCGCAGGCTGCGCAGCGCGCGATTGAAGTCGCGCCCGGTCGAAACCAGCGCCCGAATCACCAGTGGATTGCGGGCAATGCCGCGCAGCACCTTGCGCATGTCGATGTCGCCGTTCGGCTTGATAGCTGTGGTCGCGATTTCAGGCAGCGCGCGGCTGGCAGGATCGCTAACCACGCGCAGCGCGGCAAACGGCAAACCGGCCTTGGCAGCGAATTCAGCCGCGATGTGACTTTCCATGTCGACGGCAGCGGCGCCGAATTCCGAGCGCAGTGCGGCCTTGCCGGCCTGCCCCGTCACGACCTTCTCGACACCAACCAGACCACCACGAAACACCTTCTGGCGGCCAACGCCGGCACCGGCGATCAGTTCGTCGCTAAGGACTTCAGACGCTGACCAACGGCTGTTGCCGGCCACCACTTCCGTGGCCACAACGACAGCGCCTGATTTGAGATCGGGATCGAGGCCGCCGGCGACGCCGAAGCTGATGACGCCGCGGATGGTGGCGGGGTCGAAGTCAGCCAGCAGGCTGCGGAGCTGGACGGGATCACTTGAACTGCAAATGACGGTCATCCCCGGCCCGGCAGCGATCTTCGCTTCCTGGACCAGCCCCGTGACGATCAATACCGGCCGCGGGTCGGTTGTATCGCCCGCGGTCGAAATGCCCCCATCGCCCAAAATCACATCCCAACCCCTACGGTCTTGCTGTTGGTGCTCTTCAAATTCCGGAACCGCGCCAACGCCCAGAGCGGGAAGAATTTCGAGTAGCCATGATAACGCAGATAAAACACACGGGGGAAGCCGGTGGCGGTGTAACGGGCCTCGTCCCAGAGTCCTTTTTCCGTCTGTGTGTCCATCAGGTACCGCGTTCCACGGGCGACAGCCGGATTATCGACCTCGCCTGCCGCCATAAGCGCAAGCAAGGCCCATGCCGTTTGCGACGACGTGCTCGGGGCCGCCTCGAATCCCTTGTAGTCGAGTCGGTAGCTGACCGCATCCTCGCCCCAGCCGCCGTCCTCGTTCTGGATCGACAGCAGCCAGGCCACCGCCTTGCGGAACGCCGGATCCTGGTGATCGATGCCAACAGCATTCAGCGCGCACAGCACCGACCAGGTGCCGTAGATGTAGTTCAGGCCCCAGCGGCCATACCATGAGCCCTCGGCGAGCTGGGTGCGGCGCAGATATTCCACACCGTCTGCCAGCGGCTTCGAGGTCTCGACGGTGTCGCCAAGCTGCGCCAGCATCGAGACACAACGCGCGGTGACGTCCTCGGTCGGCGGATCGAGCAGCGCGCCATGGTCCGAGAACGGGATGTTGTTGAGGTAGTATTCGAGGTTATCGACCTCGAACGCCGCGAATCCGCCGTCGCTGCTCTGCATGCCCAGGATCCATTCCCGGCCGCGATCGAGCGCAACGTCGTATTCCTTGCCGCCGGTCTGACGGCGTGCGCGATCCATCGCCATCATCACCACGGCCGTGTCGTCGAGATCCGGGTAATACGCGTTGTTGTACTGGAACGCCCAGCCGCCCGGACGCAGATCCGGCCGCTTCACCGCCCAGTCGCCCTTCACGTCGAGCACCTGCTTCGTCGCCAGCCAGTCGAGACCTTCTTTCGCCGGACCGAACGCTTCATCGCCGCCGGTCTCCAGCATCGCATGCGCGGTCAGGGCGGTGTCCCACACCGGCGATACGCATGGCTGGCAATAGGCTTCGACCTCGCCGACAATCAGAAGCTTGTCGATACCGCGGCGCTGGATGGCGCGGGGCGGATAGTCGGCGGGGAAGCCGAGCACTTCATACATCATGACCATATTGGCCATCGGCGGATAGATCGCACCGAGACCATCCTCGCCGTTCAGGCGCTCCTCGCAGAACTCGACGGCTTTCGCGATCGAATGGGCGCGGAGTTTCTTTGGGAAATACGGTTCGGCGGCGCGGAGCAGAATGTCGATGCCGGTGAAGAAGGCGAACATCGCGCGACTCTGATGTGGCGCGCGTTTAATGCCACCGATCCTGGATGGATCTTCCAGGAACAGCTCATCGATGCCGACGCCCTTCTTGTTCTGCGCGCGCGGCTTCAGCGCCGCGAGCACCATGAGCGGCACGATCGTGGTGCGCGCCCAGTAGGACATCTTGTTGAGGTGGAACGGAAACCACATCGGCAGCAGCATGATCTCGACCGGCAGCACCGGAGTGGCGCGCCAGGAGAGGATGCCGAACATCGCGAGCAGGAAGCGCGTGAAGACGTTGACGTTGACGGCGCCGCCGCGCGAGCGGATCGCTTCGCGGGCGCGGACCATATGCGGCGCGTCGGTCGAATCGCCGATCATCTTCAGCGCGAAATACACTTTCACGCTGGCGCTCATATCGAAGTCGCCGTCCTGCACCAGCGCCCAGCCGCCATGCCTGCCCTGGGTGCGGCGAAGATAGTTGGCGATCTTGCCTTCAAGCTCGGCATCGACGGGCTCGCCGAGGTAATGCCGCAACAACACGTATTCTGACGGGATCGTGCCGTCGGCTTCGAGCTCAAATACCCAATGGCCGTCAGGCTGCCGGAACTTCAGCAGGCCCTGCTTCGCCGAAGCGATGCTCGTCTCGAGCGCCGCGTTCTGAATTGTGATCTCTGGACTGACCGAATGCATCTCGCTCGCCATATCTCCGTACTCGTCGTGAATGATCGTCTGGCTGCGCAACGGTCAGCGCATCGCCAGAACGAGATCGGCCGCGCGGTCACCCGACCGCACCGATCCCTCAATAGTCGCCGGCAGACCGGTATCGGTCCAATCGCCTGCAAGAAACAGGTTCTTGAAATCGGTGCGCGTGCCCGGACGCAGGGCATCTTGGGCAGGCGTAGCTGCAAAAGTGGCACGGCGCTCGCGCACGATCTGCCAGGCGGGCAGAGGCGCCTGGATATTCGAAATCTTACAGATCTCGTCCCAGATCTGTTGCGCAAACTGTTCGCGCGGTGTGTTCACGAAACGGTCGCCATTGCTGATCGTGATCGACAGGCGATTGTGGAAAGCAAACAGCCATTCCACCACACCGCCAACGACGCCAACCAGCGGCGCGTGGCCTGCTGGAGGAACGTAGTTGAAATGCGCGTTCACGATCGCGCGGAACTCGGTCGGCGTCTTCACGCCAGGCAATAGCGACTTCGCGGCCCACGGCGGAACAGCCATCACCACGACGTCGTCCGAGCCAAGCGTGATGACGTCATCAGCGCCAAACTTCAGCTCGGTGACGCGATCACTACTCATGGTGTAACCGCGCAGCTCATGACCAAAATGAACGCCGGCGCCCTTGGCGCGCAGCAATTCGATCGCAGGCTCGACCAGAACATCGCTAAGACCAGCGCGCGCGATCAGCGGGCGGCACGCCTGCCCGCCTGCCAGCAGCGTTTCGCGCACGATGGCGCCGGCCAGACCAGCCGAACCTTCCGGCGGATCGACATTGAGCGCGGCCAGCAACAGTGGCTGCACCAGACGATCGTAGAGGACGCCTTCACAGCGAATGGCATCGCCAACCAGGCGACTATTCGACGACCAGATCAGCGGCGACAGCGCGAGATAATCGGCGACGCTGGTGTCCGGGACGCGGCGCGTCTTGTCGAACAACCATGTCGGGATCTTGCCATCGCCGAGATCGATCTGCCAGCGCTTGCCGGTCTTGATATCAGCGAATGCGAATTGCGCGCGCGGCGGACCAACGAGCCCGGCTTCGGTGCCGATCGACTTTGCGTAGGCGACGACGTGGCTGTTGCCTGACAGAACCAGATGGTTACCGTTGTCGATCTGGAGCTGGGTCTGCGCGTCGAAATACGACCGGCAGCGGCCACCGGCCTGCTGCGTCGCCTCATGGACGTGGACCTTGAAGCCGGCATTGACGAGACGCACGGCGGCCGACAGGCCGGAAACGCCGGCACCAATGATATGAGCGGTCTTTTGCATCAGATAATCGCGTATCGCAGCAGGATCGCTATCTTGGAGGCCTTGCCGAGACGAACGGGGTCGCGCGGCAAAGCAAAGCCACGCGCCACCAGCAATTCCAGGATGGCGTGATAATATTTCGACATGATCCGCGGCGCGCGCACCACGCGGCGCTTGTTACGCGCCATGATCTCGTCGGACTTTTCGAAATGCGCCTGCGCCCGCTTCACCAGCGGCGCACAGACCTTCGGCAATGCCAGGCTGGCGCGCACCACGTCGGGATCGGTTGAGGTGATGCCGGCGTGATAGAGCAGTTCACGCGGCAGATAGAGACGACCGATACCGGCGTCTTCGTCGATATCGCGCAGGATATTGGTGATCTGCAGCGCACGGCCAAGATGATGCGCAAGCAGAATGCCATCTTCGTCCGGCATGCCGAACACTTTCACCGACAGGCGGCCGACGGCACTGGCAACACGATCGCAATACAGATCGAGCGTTGCGTCATCGGGCGCGCGAATATCCGCGGGGATATCCATCTCCATGCCGTCGATGACGGCGATGAAATCCTCCTTGCGCATGCCGAATTGCTTGATCGGCCCGACATAGTCGCGCACACGCGCCGGCGGATTGCCTGCATAGAGCGCATCGATATCTGCGCGCCACTGCTGCATGTCGGCGAGCCTGACCTCGCGCGGACCATCGGAATCCGCGATATCGTCGACCTGACGGCAGAAGCTGTAGATCTGGAACATCGCGTCGCGCTGAGCGCGCGGCAGAATGCGCATCGCGGCATAGAACGAACTGCCGGCAGCAACGCCCTGAACCTCGCTCTGAGGTTCGCTATTATTCACCTGGCTCGTCATCTGGTTCATGCGCCTGGCGTCGTCGAACGAGGCATCGGCGCGCTGGTGGTGGCGCGGCGCCACAGCCCGCCGGCGATGCCGGCCAGCGCGTAGCCTGCCATGCTGGCCTTCGAGAGATGGACCTTCTCGCTCAGCGGATCGCGCAACTTCAGCATCTTCAGGATCTGCCAGGCGAAGGTCTCGATGACGGCGACATCGCAGCCCAGCCGGACGTCCGCGATATGAACCGTCAGCGTCTCGCTCTCGTGCATCAGGGTCTCGGTCTTGGCGACCAATTCGCGAATACAGGCCAGCAGTGCCGGCGACGCCTTCGCCTGCTTGAGATCCTCCACCGAGGCGCCGTGCCGGTCCAGCGTGTCCTGCGGAATGTAGACCCGATCGAGATCGCGATAGTCGTTGCCACAATCCTGCAGGTGATTGTTGATCTGCAACGCCGCGCACAGCGCATCCGACGCCGGCCAGGTGGCTTTGCTTTCGCCATGCACGTCGAGCATGAAACGCCCGACCGGCATCGCCGAGAACGAGCAATAATGAATGAGCTCATCCCAGTCGGCGTAGCGCAGCTTGGTCACGTCCATCCGGAAGGCCGTCAGGACGTCGAGCGCATGACGCGGGGGCATCTCGCGCATCTGGAGCGCCTCGCGCAGGACGACGGCTTCGGCCTGGCCGTCACCCTGACCGAGCAGGTCGGCCTCCAGCTCGTCGAGCAGAGCCAGTTTTGCAGGCGCATCGAGCAGCGCGTGATCGGCAATGTCGTCTGCGGTCCGGACGAAATTATAGAAGGCAAGAATCAGCGCCCGGTGGCGCGGATGGATAATCCACGACGCGACAGGAAAATTCTCGTCACGATCGGTCTTGCCGGATCGCAGTTCGCTCGCAGGGGTCATCCAGAACTGGCTACGTTGGATTTGAACAGGGTGGCTCGGGGGCCGCCAAGGTCCGGTAATACCGGCAGGCGGGGTCGGCCGCGAGCCCCCATATAGGGCAAATTGGCCCGTGAGACCAATGCCAATATGCCACTTTCGGCCGCAGCCAGTGCCGGGCCGGATCACGTCTTGGCGGGCTCGCGGCGAGACCAAAACGGCGCCACGAGCCCGGAATCTCGCATCGGGGCGGGTTATTGGCCGTGGCTGACCAGCACGTCGTTGCAGGCCTTGCTGATCTTGGGGCGGTTTTCCTTCAGGCAGGACAGAACCACGAGGTCACCCTGATCCATGACGGCGCGGCAGAGCTTCTGCACGTCGCGGGTGCAGGCCTTCTGCTCCGCGTCGGTGCCGCTGCGGGGCTGGTTTTGCTGGGCCAATGCACCGGTCGAGGCAGATGCGGAAAGCACGGACAGTACCAGGAGAAATTTACGCATTGTCTTCCTTCAGTATGGTGGCGAGATTCACAGCCCGTGTGGTGCATAGCATAAACTGAAACATTCGCATCGCCGGGAAGGCTTTATCTTCAGGCACATCGGCGAATTCGCGGCGATGGATGCAATCAGGACACAGAACATTCCCGCCCCCACAGACACGAATAAATGCGGCGAAAGCTTGCGCACATGGCCGCACTGGCTGCAGGACCGGCCGACGCCCCCCCCCCGCAGGACAAGATAAGGTTTTACGACAATTGTTCAGACGCGCATCACCTCCGCCCGTTCCGCTCCGGGAACCTTCGCGCTTGTGGGCGGTGACATGTTACTTTTACAATCGTCCAATTATGATCGCTCTATTGAACCTAAAGATGTGCAGCGACACTTAAGCTTCGATGAGGCGCGGCATAACTCGGTTACACAGCGCTATTTTGGGAAAACTTACATGACATTCCATTCTGCAAAGCGGTTCGGGCACGCCCTCAAGGCCGCTGGCGCTGGCGCGATCCTGCTGCTGTCGGTGTCCGCAGGCCATGCCCAGTCCGGACCGTTCGCCGGCTTCGACGGGGCCTGGAGCGGTACCGGAACGGTCTCCATGTCGGACGGCTCCTCGGAGCGCATTCGATGCCGGGCGACCTACAAGGTGGATGGCGGCGGCAGCGCACTGGCTCAGACGCTGCGCTGCGCCAGCGACAGCTACAAGTTCGACCTCTCCAGCAATGTCACCAGCCAGGGCAACAACGTGTCCGGCAGCTGGAGCGAAGCCAGCCGCAACGTCTACGGCAATCTGGTCGGCAAGGCGGGCGGCGGCCAGATCGACGTCTTCGTCGAGGCCGCGGGCTTTGCGGCCAACATCACGCTGACGACCCGCGGCAACAAGCAGTCGGTATCGATCAGCTCCAAGGGCGAAATTCGCGGCGTTTCGATCAATATGGTCAAGAGCTGACGCCGGCTTGCACACTTCACAAAAAAGCCCCCGGAGCGATCCGGGGGCTTTTTTGTTGATCGTCCTGCTGGGGGCGTAGCTGACTACTTCTCTTGCTTCGCCAGAACCGAACTGCCCGTGAGGCGCTGCTGCAGATTGATCAGCCACATCGCGGTCGGGCGCAGGATGAACAGATCGGCCACCAGTGCCGCGACCATCGAGAAGGCGCTGAGCCAGCCGAACAGCCGCAGCGACGGCAGATCCGAGAACACCGTCACGACGAGGCCGCAGGCCAGCACCACCGTCGTCAGGATCAGCGCGGGACCAACGAGCACCGTCGCACGCTCGACGGCGATCGCGGGATCGGTGCCCGGCGTGTCTTCCAGACGCAAGCGGTTGAGGAAGTGAATCGTCGCGCTGAGGCCGAGGCCGAATGACACGGTGAGTGCCACCACACTGGCAAATTGCAGCCCCTCCCCGAGCAGCCACAGTACGAAGCCGGCCAGCACCACCGGGAAGATGCCCGGCAGGATACAGGCCAGCATCACCACCCATGACCGGAATGCGAGGCCGATGAACACCGCGACCAAACCGAACTCGATGGTGAGGCCGTGATTGAGCTTCTCGATCATGCCGGCGCTGTTACGCGCCGCGATGGCCGAGAGACCAGTCACTGCAATCTCATAGCCGGGGTGCTTGGTGCGAACGGCGTTCAGCGCATTGTCGAGCTTGTCGACCACCGGCAGGATCTTGCTCGAATCGCTGTCGGGCACGCGACCGGACACGACGACCGCCGTCTGGTCTGCCGAGATGAAGCGGCGCACCAGATGTTCGGGAATCACGCTGACATATTCCTTCAGCGTCGCGACATCGGTAGAGCCGGCCTTCTCCGCCAGCCAGCGCCGCAGCGTTTCCAGCGACCAGACGTTGCCAACGCCGGCCTGCTTTTCAACCATGGCGTGGACTTCGGCGATGGTCGCCAACGTGTCCGGGGAATAGAGATCGGCGCCCTTCGGAAATTCGATCAGCACGTCGATTGGATTGGCCCCGGTCAGCTTGGCGTCGAGCCGTCCGCTGGCCGCGACCGCCTGCTCCTTGTCCGGCACCTGATCGGCCAGCCGATAGCGCGGCTCGAGATTGGCGTAAACGATCCCGAGACCAACGACGACGACGAGCGAGATCAGGCTGAACAGACCAGGACGGCCGACCATGCGCACCGCGATCCAGTAACAGAAGGCGCGCAGCGCCTGCACGCCGGCATCGGCGGTCTGAAACTTGGCGGCGAAGATCTTCTCGTTGCGCACCAGCAGCACGCCGAACACTGGCACCAGCGACAGCACCGCGACCAGCGCGATGATGGTCGCCGTGAGACCGGCCTCGCCGAAGGCGCGGATCAAGTCCGAGTCGGAGAACTGCAACGCGAGGAAGGAAATGCCGGCGGTACCATGGGTGAGGACGCAGGCCGGACCCACAACACGAACTGCATTCGTAAATGCCGAATACTTGTCCTCGCCTGCGATCAACCGGTCACGCGCCGCGAAAGTGAGCTGCATCGAGTCGGCAAAACTGATCACCATGATCAGCGGCGTCATCACATTGAGGAACATGTTGAGGCTGAAGCCGGCCCAGCCGAGCGCGCCGAGCGACAACAGGATCGCCAGCAGCGGCGGAAACGCCGCGATGATCATGAACGAGATCTTGCGGAAGAAGACGATCGCGATGACGCAGCCGGCGAGAATACCGGCGATATTATAGATCAGGCCGTCGCGCTCGACCGCGTTGCGGATTTCGAGCTGCATCACCGGCACGCCCGACAATTCCTTGGTCAGACCGCTATTGGCTAGATCGTCATTCATGGTCTTGCGGATATCGGCGACGACGGTGCTGAGCTTGTTGTTGCTGACCACGGCCGGGTCGAGCGACAGCACCACCAGCGCCAGAGTTCCGTCGTCGGACAAAAGCTTGCCGCGGATCAGCTCGTTCTGCTTCACCGTCTCGATGAACTTGTCGTAGTCGGCGCCTTCAGGAAGGTCGTTAGGAAACAGCGCTGCCGGCAACTTGCCGGGGGCCGGCGTCTGGCGCGCCGAGAAGATCGAGATTAGCCCGCGCACGCCATCGACCAATTGCAGGTCGGTGACGAGGTCGCGCATCTTTCCAAGATTGTCGCGCGCAAGCAGCGTCTTGCCTTCGAGCACGACAAGCACGTCGAACTCGGTGGACGGGAAGCGCTTCGTCACTTCCTCGTATTGCTTGTATTCCTTGCTGTCGGAACGAAATAGCTGGCTCAGCGAATCGTCGATCTTGATGCGCTGGATACCGAAGATGGCGCCGATCACCAGCGCGAGCAGGATCACGCAGGACAGGATCGGTGCCTTCACCGCGATCAGACCGATGCGCTCGAGCCCGAAGGCGATGCTGATCGGCCCCTTGCGCAATTTATTCATATCCGCGTCGTGGGGGGGAACCGTATCGTGCATACCCTGTCCAGTCCTGTCGTCAGCGGCGTCTGCCTAGCAAGCGTCGCGGGCAGTAGTAAGGCTGGAATCGGCGAGACCGAACAGCGCTAGCCCTTGAAAACATGCGGTAAATTTGCCGCGGGCAGATGTAGCAGGTCTGTATGACACATCGCAAGGCGGGGAGCGCGCAGAGGTTGCCTTTCAGGTCACAAAATGGAGCGCAGAGGCTGTTGTTTCATGCTGGTGCAACGAGCGGTGCTACCAGTTGCAGACCGCTTTCATCTTTCAGAGCCACACCGGTCATGTTGCGATTCAGCCCTTCGCGCGCCAGCCAGGCAATCTTGCTCGCTGCCTCCTCGAAGGACAGACCGGCCGCCTGGATGTTCGACACGCAGTTGCGCGCAGCGTCCGTCAGACCCGGCTGCGGTGCGAAGGTCAGGTAGGCGCCGAGACTCTGCGGCGCCGAGAGACCCGGACGTTCGCCGATCAGCATGATCGTCATCCGGGCCCTCAATAACGCACCGACCTCGTCGCCAAGCGCGACTCTGGCCCCGCCGGCAACGACAACAGCGCCGATCCCGACCCCCGCCAATTTGGGCATTAAGGTACCCAGCAGGCCAAGCGCATGCGCATTGACCGCAGCCGGAGACAGGCCGTCCGCAATCACGATCACCAGATCGCACGCGACGCTGTCGCGCCCTTCAAGCAACTCCCGTGACTCGCGAGACAGTCGGCGGCCGAGATCGGGGCGCTTGAGGTAATCGGCCCGATCCGCAACCTGACTCGTCACAATCAACGCGTTCGTCCCCTGCCCGGCCAATACCGCCGCGATGGCTTCAGCCTCAAAGGGCGCATGGACCGCATCACGCGCGCGGGCATGATCCAAAGTGAAGTCAAGCAAGGCTTGCGTGGTCAGGCTAGCTCCGGCCCGCCCAAGCCCGACACGCGCCGGGGTTAGCGCGCGCAACTCCGTGAGGGAGAGTTGCGGTGAAGTCGGCGTCATGTCGTGTCGATCTGTCATGACGCCAACACTACCGTTTATTCGGCGGGAACGGCAGCATCCTGCAGCTTCAGCGAATAATAGGACGCGTTGGTCTGACCACCAGACGCGTCCCTGGCGAAGTTAATCAGGTGGTGCGCCACCATGATCCCGCTGATGAGATATTCGATCTCACCCCGCGCCAGCCGCCTGAATGCGAATTTCCAGAACGCGCGCTTGTAGTCGCCGAGCACGCCGACCTTCCAGAAGATGTTACGCAACATCACCAGCCCAAGCCGAATGCTCTTCCAGGTCAGCATGGCGCCGATCGGGGGCTTGATACGGTTCGGATAGGTATGGCGTATCTGGTACTCGAAACGCTCGAGCAGCTTCTCCGGCACATAGGCGCTGCCCATGGCGCGCCGCCAGCTCTTTACAACGTCGTCATAGGGCAACAGGAAGTCGACGTTGGAGTCGCGACCTTCGTCCTCGTTGAGCCGTCCTTCCTTCTTCAACCGATCCCATAGTGGCGTCTGCGGCAGCGCCTGCAGCAGGTTGATGGTCAAAAGCGGAATTTGCGATGCCTCGACGAATTCGAGCAGATGCTGCCCGGTCTCCGGCCTGTCGGTATCCAGGCCGAGAATGATGCCCGACACGACTTCCATGCCGAAACTGTTCAGTGTCTCGATCGCCTCCATGATGGGGACCATCATGTTGTGATCCTTCTTCATCGCCTTGAGGGCGACGGGATCGGGCGTCTCGATGCCGCAGAAGATCGTGCCGAACCAGGCATCCCGCATCAGTGCAAGGATTTCCGGCCGCTTGGCGATGTTGAGTGTCGCCTCGCATGACAGACGCAAGACAAAGCCGGTCCTTTTCTGCCATTCGACCAAATGCGGCAGGAGATCGAGCGCAGCCTTGCGGTTGCCGATGAAGTTGTCATCGACGAAATAGACTGACCCCATGATGCCGCATTCGAGCAGCTTGTCGAGTTCGGCGGTGATCTGCTCCGGCGACTTCAGGCGCGGATTACGCCCGTAGAGGCCGGGAATATCGCAGAACTCGCACTGATACGGACAGCCCGAAGAATACTGGATGCTGCCGAGGAAGTAGCGCGGAATATCAGCCAGTTCATAGGCCGGAATCGGAAACCTGGTCATGTCCAGGCGATCAGTGGTCTTCAGCACGACTTGCCGGTCCGGGCGCGACGTATCCTTTTCCAGGATATCGATCAGTTGATCGGTGGCATCACCGAGTTCGCCGATATGGAGATAGTCGAAAGCCGGATAGTAATCCGGACAGGAGGATACCGAGGGTCCGCCGATAGCCACAGGAAGATCGTAGGAATGTGCGCGGTAGCAGATGTCGTTCATCTGTGTGCGCTGGATGTGCATGCCTGACACCAGCACCGCTTCGGCCCAGAGGAAATCGTTGGGCGTGGCGGCACGGATGTTCTCGTCGATGAAACGGACTTCCCAGTTCTCAGGCATATAGGCCGCAATCAGCAGCAAGCCTTGGGGAGGCATAAAGGCCTGAACGCCGTCGGTCAGAGGATATGAATATTCAAACGTGCCAAATGAAGACGTGTATCGCGGAAAGACGCACAGGATGCGCCGGACCGTCTGCCTGCCCTCAGCTCTCATCAAAATTCCTCTGTGAATGCATCAGCGGTCCCCATAAGCGCTGAACCTTCAATAACGTCGCCGAGATAAAACCGTTCCACTCCTGCCGAATACTTTGGGCGATCTAATCACGACGTCCGAATCTGGGCCAGAATTTCTTCAAGATTGTGGCAGGCGGTGACAAGGTCGTGACCAGCTCCGCGCAAGTGCGCACAAAGCGCCAAGGCTTATGACGGTTTATTGACGTCAGGCGATCAGACGCGCGGCCAGATCGGGCAGCAGGCCTTCCCGATCGCGGATGCGAAGGTCCGCTCCGGAGAGCCCGACCCGTTGCAGCCAATCGTCGAATTCCGGTGCGCGTTTGAGCCCAAAGAGGTCGCGGATATAGAGCGCGTCGTGAAATGACGTCGACTGGTAGTTCAGCATCACGTCGTCGGCGCCCGGCACTCCCATCACGAAGGTCACACCTGCCGCCGCGAGCAGCGTCAGCAGATTGTCCATGTCGTCCTGATCGGCTTCGGCATGGTTGGTGTAACAGACATCGACACCCAGCGGCAGGCCGAGCAGCTTGCCGCAGAAATGATCCTCCAGCCCGGCGCGGATGATCTCCTTGCCGTCATAGAGATATTCCGGCCCAATGAAGCCGACGACGCTGTTCACCAGCAATGGGTCGAACGCCCGGGCCACGGCATAGGCCCGCGCCTCCAAAGTCTGCTGATCGACGCCGTGATGGGCATTGGCCGATAGTGCCGAGCCCTGCCCGGTCTCGAAATACATGACGTTCTGGCCGAGCGTGCCGCGCTCCAGGGAGAGGCCGGCATTATGCGCCTCCTTCAGGATCGCCAGATCGATGCCGAAGCTCTTGTTGGCGGCTTCTGTCCCGGCGATCGACTGAAACACCAGATCGACCGGAGCGCCCTGGTTGATGAGATCAAGACTGGTCGTGACATGGGTGAGCACGCAACTCTGGGTCGGAATATCCAGCTTGGTGATGACATCGTCGAGCAGCCGCACCAATCCGCCCAACACCGCAGGATCGTCGCTCGCCGGATTGATGCCGATACAGGCATCACCCGAACCCAGCATCAAACCATCTAGAATGGACGCCGTGATGCCCCGGATATCGTCGAACGGATGGTTCGGTTGCAACCGCACGCTCATGCGCCCGCGTAGGCCGACGGTGTTGCGAAAGCACGTGATCACCTCGCACTTCCTGGCCACCAGGATCAGGTCCTGATTGCGCATCAGCTTCGAGACAGCGGCGGCCATTTCCGGGGTGATGCCGCGGGCGACGGCCTGAAGGACCCGCGGCGTGGCCGCGTCCGACAGCAGCCAGTCACGAAAGCCGCCGACGGTCAGCGACGAGATCGCGGAAAATGCGGCGGCATCATGCGTATCGACGATGAGACGCGTGACCTCGTCGTCTTCGTAAGCCACAACCATTTCCTGCAGGAATTGCGTGAGCGGCACATCCGCCAGCGCCATCCGTGCCGCGATCATCTGCTCGGCGGTCTCGGCTGCAATTCCGGCCAGCCGATCCCCGGAGCGCGGCGGTGTCGCCTTGGCCATGAGGTCGCGCAGATCCGCGAAGACATGCGTATGGTCACCGATGGCGTGGCGATAGATCATGGCCGGATTGTTGGATATTCGCCGGAGGCTGTCTAGACGTGCCGCCCCGCGGCAACGCCGGACGACCACGCCCATTGGAAATTGAAGCCGCCGAGATGGCCGGTAACATCGATGACCTCGCCGATGAAATACAGCCCCGGTACCGATGTGGCCTCAAACGTTTTCGATGACAGTTCTGTGGTGTCCACACCGCCAAGGGTTACCTCGGCTGTGCGATAACCTTCGGTGCCGTTCGGCCGCACGCGCCACTCCTTCACCGCCGCGGCCACCGACGCCAGAAGCTTGTCGGAAAAATCCGCCAGCCGCGGCGGGCCGGCGATCCTGTCCGCAACCATCTGCCCCAATCGCTTCGGCAGGATATCGCCGAGCACCGTTGCCAGTTCCTGCCGCGGACGTTCGCGGCGTGCGTCCTTCAAGGCGGCGAGCACATCGCGCGTCGGCGCCATGTCGATGACGACATCGAGCCCGTCGCGCCAATAGGACGAGATCTGCAGGATCGCCGGACCGCTGAGACCGCGATGGGTAAACAGCAGCGCCTCGTCGAATCTGGTTTTGCCGATACTGACGACGGCATCGACGGCAACGCCTGCGAGATCCTTGAATTGCGCAAGCGCCGCAACGTCGAAGGTCAGCGGCACCAGTGCGGCGCGCGGCGCGACCATCTTCAGCCCGAATTGTTGCGCCAGTTTGTAGCCAAAGGCACTGGCACCCATTTTCGGGATCGAAGGCCCGCCCGTGGCGATCACCAGCGACTGGCTGCGATACTCGCCCTGATCGGTGGCGACGACAAAGCCGCTATCGTTCTTCGTCACACCGAGAATGCCGACGCCAAGCCGCATCTGCACGTCGCTGCGGCGGTTTTCGTCCAGCAGCATATCGATGACCTGCTGGGACGAGCCGTCGCAGAACAATTGCCCGCGGCTCTTCTCGTGATAGGCGATGCGATATTTTTCGACCAGCGCAATGAAATCCTGCTGGGTGAATCCCTTCAGCGCCGATTTGCAGAATTGCGGATTCTGCGACAGGAAATTCGCCGGCGTCGTATGCAGGTTGGTGAAATTGCAGCGTCCACCGCCGGAGATGCGGATCTTCTCGCCCGGCGCCCTCGCCTGCTCCAGCAGCATCACCGAGCGACCGCGTTGCCCCGCAATGCCGGCGCACATCAGGCCGGCCGCACCGGCGCCGAGGATGATGACGTCGGCCGTGTTATGCGCGCGACGGACGATGGTCATTCCAGCAACAGCACATCGACAGCGACGGCGAGCTTCTGCTTGCGCGCGCCGACGATCACACCATCGACCGGCGACACGTCGGAGAAATCGCGGCCAATTGCCAGTACGATATGATCGTTCTCGACCAAAATGTCGTTGGTCGGATCGAAGCCGATCCAGCCGAGTTCCTCGCCGCACCAGACCGACACCCAGGCATGGGTCGCGTCGGCGCCCTGCAGGCGTTCCTTGCCCGGCGGGGGAATGGTGCGCAGATATCCGCTGACATAGGCGGCAGGCAGGCCGACGCCGCGCATGCCCGCAATCATGATATGCGCAAAATCCTGACAGACGCCGTGGCGCTTATCCAGCACCTCCTGCAACGGCGTCGAAATCACCGTGGCCTTCGGATCGTATTTGAACTCGGTGCGGATGCGATGCATCAGGTCGACGGCACCGGCGAGAATGCCGCGGCCTTCGGTAAAGCTCACCGCTGCATAGTCCGTGACGGCATCGATGATCGGCACCAGCGGACTGGCGAAGACATAGCCGATCGGCGACGCACCGCTGAGGTCGCTGGAATCGAACGACGCCTCGCGGACGCTCTCCCAGGAAGGGCTGTCGTCGCCGCGCCCCGGCGCAAAACGTTCGACATAGACGCGCGACCGGCTGTCGATCCGCAGCACCCGATGCGGGCTTTCGATCAGTACGCTCTCCGTCGGTGTGCCGAAGAAATCCGTCCGCATGGCGCGGGCCGCCGGCAGCGGCTTGATATCGACAATGTGCGAGACCAGTTGCTGTCCGGCGCTGCTATTGGGCTGCAGCCGCAGCGAGCAGCGCGCATAGCTCACCGGGCTTTCATAGCTATAGGTCGTGACATGGCGGATTTCGTAGATCACGCCAACCCCGTGAGCTTTTCCGGGCGCGATGCGCTGGCGCCGTGCGGGAAGTAATGCAGGCCGATCGAATCCGCCAGCGTCAAGAGATCCTGCTCCAGCGCGAACAGCGACTTGGTATGAATCTCGGATGCCTCGCCGGTGACCAGCGACGAACGCAGCGCCACCGCCAGCCGCTGCGGCCGTTCCATCAGGCCGTTCTCCTTCAGCGTCGGCAGGCTGGCGATGTGATCATTTAGTGCCGAGACCTGGAATGCCACCGAGCGCGGGTTATAGGGATCGAGCACCACGAGATCGCGGACCGGTGCCAATAGCGGACCAACGAGATAACGCGAGCGATAGGTGATCTGGCAATCGACCAGCGTCAGCAGGATATCGAGATCGTCGCTCGTCGCCTCGTCGGACGCGAATTGCCGCGCAAAGCGCGTGGTGTTGATGGCGCGTTCGGCACGGCGCCCCATTTCGAGGAAACGCCAGCCCGCGGCTCGGTTCATGTTTTCCTGCGCGAGACCGGCGAAGCTCGCCAGTTCCTGCAGCGTGAGTTCGGCCGCACTGACGACGTCATCGTCATCTTCGACTTCATGCGCAAGCCGCTCGGCCATTTCGGTGATGACCTGCCAGGCGTCGGGGGACAGCCGTTCGCGCAGCGAGGTGGCGGTCCGCAATGCAGAGCGCACCAGCGATAGCGCTGAGCCAAACTGCTCTTCGCCCTGCAATGCCTGAGCCGCGATCTTGGCCGGCTGGGAGCGCGAGGTGAGCGATGTCGCGCCCCAGATCATCAGCATGCGCTGGATGCGCTCGATCGATTGCTGCCCAGTGGCCCCGCCCTTGCCGGGATCGCGCTGCGGCACGCTGAGTGCACGAATCAGACGCAGTGTGGATTCGGCGCGTTCGAGATAGCGCCCGAGCCAGAACAGATTGTCGGCGGCGCGACTCGGCACCCAGCCGGCGATGCGGCGGATACGCACATTGTCGACGGCCGGCAGTAGCGTCGATGCAGCAACGGCCTTGTCGGCCACCACCCAGACGTCGGCTGCGCGCGCGCCGGCACCCATGGAGACTGCGCGGGCATCCGGTTGATCCGCAATACGGCAGAAGCCACCGGGCATGATGGTCCAGCCGTCCGGTGTCGCCGCCGCGAAGACGCGCAGCACGAACGGACGCGGCGCGAGCCGGCCATTGTCCCAGACCGGCGTGGTCGAGAGCTGCACCAGCTCCTGCCCGACATAATCGACACCGCGATTGGCAATCGCCGCCTTCAGACGCTCGCGCTCGCTTGGCGAGAGCTGCGACGGCAGCACGGGCGAGTAGCCAGGGAAACCGGGCACCGCTCCGCCATAGGCGCCTTCGATGGCAAAGTTGTCGAGCCGCGCCAGCACTTCCTCGCGCGCCGATTTCTGGCCACACCACCAGGTGGCGATATGCGGCATCTTGAGTGGTTCGCCGAGCAGCTTCCGGCTCAAGCTTGGCAGGAAGCCCAGCAGTGCGCGCGCTTCCATCACGCCGGAGCCCGGCATGTTGGCGACGACGACGCCATTCTTTCTGACAACGTCGATCAGCCCGGGCACACCGAGCTGCGACGAGGCATCCAGCTCCAGCGGATCGAGCGAATTGGCATCCACGCGGCGCAGCAGCACATCAAGGCGCTTCAAGCCGGCCACAGTGCGGATGTGCACACGATCGCCGGACACTGCGAGGTCATCGCCTTCCACCAGCAGGAAACCGAGATAGCGCGCCAGCGTCGCGTGTTCGAAATAGGTTTCGCTGAACGGCCCCGGTGACAACAGGCCCACACGCGGTTCGTCGCGGTCGGCCGAGGCGCGCAGACTGTCGCGAAACGCCTCGAAGAACGGCGCGACGCGCTCGACATTCATCGACTTGTAGAGGTCGGTGAAGGCACGCGACAGCACCAGTCGGTTTTCCAGCGCATAGCCCATGCCGGACGGCGCTTGTGTGCGATCGCCGAGCACCCACCAGCGGCCGTCGGGGCCGCGGCCGAGATCGGCGGCATAGACGTTGAGATAGCGACCGCCCGGCGGCTTCACGCCGCGCATGGCCCGCAGATATTCCGAGCTTCCGGCAATCGCCGCCGCCGGGATCGCGCCGGACGCGACAAGGTTGGCATCGCCATAGAGATCGCCGAGGATCTTCTCCAGCAACTCCGCGCGCTGCGTCATTGCCGCTGAAATCTGCAGCCATTCGGATTCGTCGATCAGGAGCGGCACATGGCTGAGCGGCCAGATCCGGTCGGCGATTTCGCCGGGCGCGCGGTAGGTGACGCCGGCTTCCCGGAGATGACGGTCGGCGGAACCGAAGCGGCGTTCGATCTCAACGGGCGCCATGGCGCCGAAAGCCTCGAAGAAACGCGTCCAGACCTCCCGCGGCGTGCCGTCCTGGGCGATGAATTCGTCGGGAATTCCGGGCAGCCGCTCGTAGTCGCGGGTCCATTGCGCGACTTTACGATGTCCCGGACGGGGCTTTTTCCCCTGACCGGCCTGTCCCGTCATTCCGACTCTCCAGCCCAAACTGCCTGCATTCTCAATGCAGGAGAGGCGTTCGCAAGTCGAGGGTCAATGGGAATTCAAGTGTGCGTTCTGCCCTTGGCGGGGCGATTTCGCCGGGCGTGTGGCCGATCTCCTCGAAACGGGCCAGCCGCCGGGCCTCCGCCTCATAGGCATTGACCGGTTTTGTCTCGTAATTGCGGCCGCCGGGATGCGCCACATGATAGACGCAGCCGCCGAGCGACCTGCGATTCCAGCTGTCATAAATGTCGAAAACCAGCGGCGCATGGACCGGGATCGTCGGATGCAGGCCGGAGGCCGGCTGCCAGGCCTTGAAACGGACGCCGGCGACCACCTCGCCGGCCCGGCCGGTATCGGTCATCGGCAACGCACGGCCGTTGCAGGTAATGATGTGCCGGCCCGGCGTGAAGCCATTGGCCTTGAGCTGCAACCGCTCCACCGAGGAATCCACATAGCGCACGGTGCCACCGGCCGAGCCCTCCTCGCCCAGCACATGCCAGGGCTCCAGTGCCTGACGGACTTCCAACGTGACGCCGCCATAGGTGACGTGGCCGAACACGGGAAAGCGGAATTCGAGCTGGGCCTCGAACCATTCCTTGGAGAATTCGTAACCGGACCGGCCGAGTTCACTCAGCACGTCCTGAAAATCCTCCCAGAGGAAATGCGGCAGCATGAAGCGATCATGCAGCGCCGTGCCCCAGCGGACGAATTTGCCGTCCTGCGGCGCGCGCCACATCTTCGCGATCAGCGCGCGGATCAGGAGCTGCTGCGCCAGCGACATGCGCGGATCGGGCGGCATTTCGAGCGCCCGGAATTCGACGAGGCCGAGACGACCTGTCGTGCCATCGGGCGAATAGAGCTTGTCGATACAGATTTCGGCGCGATGGGTATTGCCGGTGATATCGACGAGGATATGCCGGAACAGCCGATCGACCAGCCACAACGGCGCCTTCTCGCCCGGGGGCGGCACCTGTGCCAGCGCGATCTCCAATTCGTAGAGACCATCATGCCGCGCTTCATCGATACGCGGTGCCTGACTGGTCGGACCGATGAACATGCCTGAGAACAGATAGGACAGCGATGGATGGCGCTGCCAATACAGCACGAGGCTCTTCAGGAGATCCGGCCGACGCAGGAACGGCGAGTCCGCCGGTGAGCTGCCGCCGACCACGACGTGATTGCCGCCGCCGGTGCCGGTGTGACGACCATCGAGCAGAAACTTGTTGGCGCCGAGCCGCGTCTTCGCGGCCTCTTCATAGAGAAACGTCGTGGTATCGACGGCCTCACGCCAGCTCGAGGCGGGATGGATGTTGATCTCTAGCACGCCCGGATCCGGCGTCACCTTGATGACTTCGACGCGCGGATCGAACGGCGGCGGATAGCCTTCGACATGCACCTGCATCTGCAGTTCTTCGGCCGTCGCTTCGAGCGCCGAGACCAATTCGAGATAGTCTTCGAGCTTTTCCACCGGCGGCATGAAGGCACAGAGAATGCCGTCACGGGTTTCGATCGACATCGCCGTGCGTACGCCGCCGGAACGAATCTGCTGCTCCTGGACGTATTGCGCGGCAGGCTGGTTTTCCGCAGACGCGATTTCGTCGAACACCGGCATGTCGCCGCGCGGCTCCAGCGGATCCTGCTCGACGATGAACGGATATTCCTCTTCGGTGAGGTGCGGCAGAGACGACAACGGCAGGCGCAGGCCCATCGGTGAATCGCCGGGTGTCAGGAACAGGTTGCCGCGACGCAGCTTCCAGCGCTCGGAGCGCCAGCGTCTGTCGGCGGCCGTCTCCGCATTCCAGCGCTGGATCGGCAGCACGAACCCCTTCGGCCTGTCGAGTCCGTGTTCGAAGACCCGCGCCATGCGCGCACGTTCCTCCGGATCGGGCAATTTGGAGTCGCCGGGCACGACATTGTTCGGCAGGTTCGATTCCTTCTGCTCCCAATAGACGGGATCCTCGAAGGCCGGGATGACATAGTCCTTCGGCAGGCCAAGCCGCCGCGCAGTGCCTTCGGCAAAACGCTCGGCGCCGCCGATATCGGCGCTGCGCGGGCCTTCGATCCGTGAGATCAGCGCATCGTTCTTCCAGATCGGCACGCCGTCCTTGCGCCAATACAGGCCGAACGCCCAGCGCGGCAGGCTTTCGCCGGGATACCATTTGCCCTGCCCGTAATGCATCAGGCCACCGGGCGCGAAACGCGTGCGCAACCGGCGGATCAGATCGTCGCCGAGGCCGCGCTTGGTCGGACCGACGGCGGCCGTATTCCACTCCGGCGATTCCATATCGTCGACCGACACGAAGGTCGGCTCGCCGCCCATGGTGAGGCGCACGTCATGCGCTTTGAGATCGGCATCGACCTTCTCGCCGAGTGCGTCGAGCCTGGCCCAGGATTCATCCGAGAACGGCTTAGTGATCCGCGACGCCTCGCGAATACGTTTGACGCCCATCGCGAACGCGAACTCGACTTCGGCAAAGCCGGCCATGCCGGAGATCGGCGCGGCTGAGCGGAAATGCGGTGTGGCCGCGACTGGGACGTGCCCCTCGCCTGTCAGCATGCCCGATGTCGCATCGAAGCCGACCCAGCCGGCGCCGGGGATATAGACTTCGGCCCAGGCGTGCAGATCCGTGAAATCAGCCTCAACTTCAGGCGGTCCTTCGATCGGATCGATGTCCGGCCGTAACTGGATGAGATAGCCGGAGACGAAACGCGCGGCGAGACCGAGATGGCGCAGCGTCTCGATCAGCAGCCACGCGCTATCGCGGCACGACCCGGCGCCGGACAGCAACGTCTCTTCCGGCGTCTGCACGCCGGGCTCCATGCGGATGATGTAGTTGACCTTCTCGCGCAGGCGCGCATTGAGGTCGACGAGGAAGTTCACCGTGTTCGGCGCTTCCTTCGCGATCTCCGCCATATAGGCCGTGAAGCGCGGCCCTGGCTCCGTCGTCGCCATATAAGGCGCGAGTTCACTCTTCAGATCGTCGGTATAGGCGAAGGGAAATGTCTCGGCATAGGGCTCGACGAAGAAGTCGAACGGATTGATCACCGTCATCTCGGCGGTGAAGTCGACCTCGATCTTCAGCTCATTCGCCGGTTCCGGAAAGACGAAGCGCGCCAGCCAGTTGCCCTGCGGATCCTGCTGCCAGTTCACGAAGTGATTGGTCGGCGTGACCTTCAGCGAATAGCTCAGGATCGGCGTGCGCGCATGCGGCGCCGGTCGCAGCCGGATGGTCTGCGGCCCCAGCGTGATCGGCCGATCATATTTGTAATGGGTGACGTGGTTCAGTGCGACGAAGATCGACACAGTGGCGCAACTCCAGCAGCTTTTTTAAGCAGAACACCGGAGGTGCCAGGGATCAAGCTCTAACAACGGGCACGATGTGCCTCGATTGGGGGCGCTTCACCTAACTCAGCCCTCATGGTGAGGAGCGCGCCGCTTGGCGCGCGTCTCGAACCATGAATCGGAGTGCTGGACCATCCTTCGAGACGCGGCGCAAGTGCGCCGCTCCTCAGGATGAGGACAGAGCAGCGGTCACCCTCACATCGTCGCGCCCAGGACCCAGGGCGCGAATTCCGCCCCGCCGAAATCGAAGCTTTCGCTCTTGGTCGGCGCGCCGGACGCCGTCTTGAGCATCAGCTCGAAGATGCGCTGGCCGCATTCCTGCACCGTCTCGTCGCCATCGAGGATGGTTCCGCAATTGATGTCCATGTCCTCTTCCATGCGCTTGAACATCGGCGTGTTGGTGGCGAGCTTGATGGACGGTGCCGGCTTGCAGCCGAACACGCTGCCGCGGCCGGTGGTGAAGCAGACGAGATTGGCGCCGCCGGCGACCTGCCCTGTCGCGGCAACGGGGTCGTAGCCGGGCGTGTCCATGAACACAAAACCCTTCTTGGTGATCGTCTCGGCATAGTTCAGCACGTCGACGAGATTGGTCGAGCCGGCCTTGGCCATAGCGCCCAAAGATTTTTCGAGAATGGTGGTAAGGCCGCCGGCCTTGTTGCCGGGGCTCGGATTGGCATTCATCTCGGCGCCCTCGCGTTCGCAATAGGCATCCCACCAGCGCATCAGCCCGACCAGTTTCTCGCCGACCTCGCGCGACACCGCGCGGCGCGTCAGCAGATGTTCGGCGCCATAGGTCTCCGGCGTTTCCGACAGCACCACGGTGCCACCATGGCGCACGAGCAGATCGCTCGCCGCGCCGAGCGCCGGGTTGGCCGAGATGCCGGAATAGCCATCGGAGCCGCCGCATTGCAGGGCTACCGTCAACTCGCTGGCAGAGACTTCCTCGCGCGTGACGTTGTTGGCATCGGCCAGCACTTCATTGACGAAGGCAACGCCGGCCTCGGTGGTCTTGCGGGTGCCGCCGATCTCCTGGATCTGCATCTCGCGCAGACGTCCTGCGAGCTTCTGCTCCTGCATCAAGCCACCGATCTGGTTGATCTCGCAGCCGAGGCCGAGCACGACCACGTGGGAGAAGTTCACGTGCCGCGCGTAGCCGCCGAGAGTTCGGCGCAGCAGCGTCAGCGGTTCGTCCTGCGTCATGCCGCAGCCCGTCTTGTGCGTGAGTGCGACGACGCCATCGACATTGGGATAGTCGGCGAGCGGGTTGTGGCCGGTGAAGGGATTCTTCTTGAACACATCGGCGACCATGCTGGCGACATGCGCGCTGCAATTCACCGAAGTGAGGATGCCGATATAGTTGCGCGTGGCGACGCGGCCATCGCTGCGCTTGAGACCCATGAAGGTGGCGGGCAGATCGAAATTCGGCGTCGGCTTGACGTCCACGCCATAGGCATAGTCGCGGTCGAAATCGCCCATGCCCATATTCTGCGTATGGACATGCTGGCCCGGCGCGATCGGCTGGGTGGCAAAGCCGATGATCTGCCCGTAACGGCGGATCTCCTCGCCGGTGGCGATGGGCCGGATCGCGACCTTATGGCCCGCGGGGATGCGCTCCGACGTCACGACGCCTGTCGTCACCTCGATACCGGGCAGCAGCGTGGTACGCGCGATCAATACGGCGTCGTTGTCATGCAGACGAATGACGGGGGATGGAACCATCGGGATTTCCTCGCGCGCGTTTTGTGGTCTGGCAGACCTCTTGTTTGGAATGACTCTAGCTCAAAGACGCGGGCGGCGTCAGCCCTGCTTTGGCCCATGATGACGCCGATCAGACATGCGTCATCACCCCCATTGTTTGCGGCGCGGGGGCGCCGTCGTCCTTTGCATTCCCACCCTCTTGTGAGAGGGCGTGCGGAACGCCGGGTGCCCGTTGCACCCTTGGGCCTGATGCGATGCGGTCTTCCGCAATCTAGAGTGCATCAGGACTTTCGGAGGCGCCGAGCGAGTGCCCGACGTTCCGCCTGCGGTGTTTTTTCGGTTGCTTGCACTTTGCCTCGACGAACGCTCCGATCGCGAATTAAAGTCCCAAGGCGATGGGAAGGGAGCCTCAAGCGAGTAAGCCGAACGCGTTTTGACTTGGTCGTCCGTCACACTGTCCAGGAGTCTTTCCATCCGAAGGTCGGCCGTCTCCTTGCCAGTGGCAGTGCTGGCGCAGATCCGTCCTGCCCGAAGACAGACGTTCCCCCATGAACCGCGTGACGCCGCATCTCCGGCGTCCACCGCATCCCACCCCGCGAACGTGACGATCGCGATCGCCCCTCTCGGCGGGGCAGGACGAAGGGGAATATAAACCTGATGGGGATGCTGTCAACGGAGGATAGGAAAAAATGTATGGGGATGTAAGAGCCCGCCCCCGCCCCACACTCGTCATTCCGGGGCGGGACCGGCGCCGAAGGCGACGGGACTGAACCCGGAATCTCAACGTTGAAGTCTCCGTAGAGCCAAACACTCCGGGATTCCGGGTTCGCGTCCGGCAAGTTGCCGGCCGCGCCCCGGAATGACGCCCAACTACTGCGGCTGCGGCCCCAGGCTCGCGGCAAGCTCGGCCCAGACCGGCGCCTCTTCCTTGTAGAGCGCCTGGCTCGCTTCCAGTGTCATCGGGCCCTCGTCGATACCCTGGCTCTTGAGGAGTTCACGCACGCGATCGCTCTTGCCGGCGCCAACGAACAGCGCGGACAGTTTTGCGACCACCTCCGGCGGCGTCTTCGCCGGAGCCACGCAGCCCTGAAAGGTCAAAAGGCTGTGCGCGCGTGAGGTTGCGCCCTGTTCGAGGAATGTGCCGACGTCGGGAAGATCCTTGATCCGGCGGCGCGACACCGCGACGGCGCGCGCTTTCCCGGTTTGCAGCACCGGCAATGCCGCGGCGTAGCTGCCGATGCCGGCGTCGATGGAGCCGCCGGCGAGATCCTGCCACATCGGCGCCTCGCCGCGGTAATGCACCGCTTCCATCTTCAGCCCATACTGCTTGTTGAGTTCGACGATGACCATATGCGCGAAGGAGCCGGACGCATATGTGCCGACATTCACCTTCTCGGTCTTGCGCGCATAGTCGATGAAGTCCTTCAGCGTCTTTGCGCCGACCTTCTCGCTCACCATCAGCGGCAGGCTGCCGCCCGGCATCACCGCGACCCAGGCGAAATCCTGCGGGACACTGTACTTGATGTCCTTGATGAGAACGGGATTGAGCATATAGGCGGTGGTGTTGCAGATCATCAGCGTGTGGCCGTCGGGATCGGAGCGTTTCAGCTCCATCGCCGCAACGGCGCCGCCGGCACCGGCCTTGTTCTCGACCACCACGGTCTGGCCGAGTTCACGCGACAGGTACTCGCCATAAACGCGCGAGAATTGATCGGTCTGGCCGCCGGCCGCGGAGCCCGCGAGAATTTTGATCGGCTTGGTTGGCCAGCTGTTGGCACGGACGAGTGACGGCGCACTCAACAATGCAGCAGCGCCTGCGCCCGCGGTGACGAATTGGCGTCGGTTGAGCAGACGCAAGTTGTTTCGCACGATCATTCTCCCGATTTGATCTTATCTCTGCGGATAAGTGCATCGAGTATGACCGGCTTCCCCTGCGAAGGCAAAGCAGCAGTGGCACGCACAGATGTTCGGAGAACACATGCGGCAACGCCGCCTCTGGCGTGCATGCCATCAGCCGGAATATTGCCCGGCCGTCAGCGGCGCGTCATGGCTTCGGCGGAAAATGCGTTCGCCAATGCTGCGCGACATCGATGCCACGGCAGAACCATACGTCATCATGCGCGCTCATGTGTTCGAGCATCTTGATGAGCCCGCCAACACGGCCAGGACGGCCGATCAAACGGTCATGCAGACCGATGGACAGCAGTTTCGGCGCGCCGGCGACGCCTTCCGCGTAGAGCACGTCGAAGGCATCGCGCATGTATGTGAAGAATTGCTCGCCGGTCGAGAAACCGGAATTCTCGTTGAAGCGATTGTCGTTGGATTCATAGGAGTAAGGCACGACGAGAAACGGACCATGCTCGGTCTTCACCCAATAGGGCAACTCATCCGCGAGCGAGTCGCGATCGTAGAGAAAACCGCCCTCCTCCGCGAGCAGGCGCCGCGTGTTGGGACCGGGGCGGCCGGTCATCCAGCCGAGCGGACGACTACCGGTCAGCTCGGTGAGTATCTCGATCGCCTTGCGGATATGCGCACGCTCGGTCGCTTCATCCACATCGCAATAATCAATCCAGCGATAGCCGTGGCTGACCATCTCATGGCCGCGCGCAACGCAGGCTTTCGCCAGCTCCGGATTCTGCTCCATCGCCCGCGCAACACCGAGAATACTGACAGGCACCTTGAAGCGATCGAGCACATCGAGAATGCGCCAGGCGCCGCGACGGCTGCCATATTCGAACACGGACTCCACCAGCGGAACGCGAACGCCCTCTTTGGTCGGCACGCCGATGTCATTCAGCATGCCTTCGGAGACTGCATCGCCATTCACCAGCGTGGACTCGCCGCCACCTTCGATATTCAGGCTGATGCTGACTGCGATCTTCGCGCCGTTCGGCCAGCGCGGATCTGGCGACGTGGCACCGTAACCGACGAGATCGCGGGCGATCATCGCATCGGGCCGGATATCGCCGGGCTTCATCGCTGCAAATTCGGACATAGGGCCTCCGGAATGGCTCGGTCGAGCGGGACGGTGCAGGCATCGTAGCCGAAGAACCAGTCGGTTTCGGTCGGGCCATGCATCCACGAATTGGCGATGGAAATCTGCTGGATATCGGCGACACGCGGGATGCGGACCATCGTGTAATGCGCGAAGGCCGTGGCGGGGTCGCCGAATTCGGCGATGCAGCGGCTGAGGATCGCGGCGTCCTCGATGGCCGCCGAGCCACCAGCCGCCATGAACGGACGCACCGCATGGCAGGCATCGCCCATCAGCACCACGCGGCCCTTGTGCCAGGTGTCGTTGCGCGGCCGGTCGTAGATCGGCCACACGGCGACATCTTCCGCCGCTTCCGCCGCGCGCCTGAGATCGGGATGCGCGCTGTCGAAGGCGGCAATGAATTCGTCGCGGTCGCCCTTCACCGGTGAACCGTCGCCGTCCCAGCGCGCCATCGGCAGCGCTGCCATGACATAGACCTCGTTGCGGTCGGGCGTCATATAGTAAGCGAGCGTATGCCGGTCGGGCGCCCACCACTTGGTGCAGTCGTCGATGGGGTCACCCTTGATGCGGCTCGCCGGAAACACCGCGCGCGGTGCAGAACGCCCGATGAAGCGCGGCTCTTCCACGCCAAGGATGAGTTCGCGTGTGATGGAGCGAATGCCGTCAGCGCCGATGGCGATATCGGCTTCCGCGCTTGCGCCGTTCTCGAAGCTCAAAGCGAGCGCGTCGCCGCGCTTCTCGATGCCGGTAAGCTTGTGTCCGAAACGGATGGTGCCGGGCGCGAGCGGTCGCTGCAGCAACTGATGCAAATCGGCGCGGTGGATATTGACAAAGGGGCCGCCAAAACGCGCTTCGCGTTCCGCGTCGAAATCGAGCTTGTAGAGCTGTTCGCCCGTATCCCATGCGCGGCTGAGAAACGCATCGGGGCGAATACCGGTGGCGGCGAAGGCGTCTTCGAGGTCGAGCCGGCGCAGCACCTTCGAAACGTTGGCGCCGAGAATGATGCCGGCGCCGATGCGCGAAAAACTCGGCGACTGCTCATAGACCGCGACCGGGAAGCCGGCGCGCTGCAGCAGCCCCGCCACCGTCAATCCGGCGAGACCCGCGCCGAGAACGGCGATCCGTGTTCCGCGATCCATCTCTCACCTCGTTCCAGCGGCGCCACAGCGTCCAAGCAGCAGATCATTCGATAGCTAACGATTTCGCATAGAACGGGCTGCTTGCAGCTGTCAAGCAACGGCATGAGCCGCCTCAGAAACGAGCGATATGCGCGGAGTTTGCGCGATTTTTTGCTGTTCGCGGTGAATTTTTGGGCAGCGTCGCCGTTGATCTTCCTCAAAGCCGCCCTTAGCATTTATTCGATTGCGAACGAATTGGGTGCGCCGCTTGCGCACCGAAAGCCGGCCTCCTCCTCACCCGTCACTGAAGGTCAGACCATGAAATTCCGCGCTCGCCTCACCGCCGCCCTGCTCGCGACCCTGGCAACAGTCGGCGTCTCCAGCGCGCAGGCTGCCGAGATCAATTTCATCACCGATTTCGGCTTCAACGGCCGCCACGCTTATTTCTACGTTGCCCGCGAGAAGGGCTACTACAAGGCCGAGGGCTTCGACGTGACCTTCGTGCGCGGCCAGGGCTCGGCCGACGCCATCAAGAAGGTTGCTGCCGGCGTCGCCACCTTCGGCTTCGCCGATGCCGGTTCGCTGGTGCTGGCGCGCGGCAATGACGGCGTGCCGGTGAAACTGGTCTCGGTGGTTTATGCGAAGCCGCCGCAGGCGATCTTCGCCATCAAGGGCAGCGGCATCAATTCGCCGAAGGATCTCGAAGGCAAGACCGTCGCCGACACCGCATCAAGCTCGGTGCGCCTGTTGTTCCCGGCTTTCGCCAAGGCCGCCGGCATCGACGCCAGCAAGGTGAAGTGGGTGGTCGCCGAAGGCTCGGCGCTGCCATCACTGCTCGCCAATGGCCGCGCCGATGCGATCTGCCAGTTCTCGGTCGGCGAGCCGCTGATTGCAGCAGCCGTGGCGCCGAAGGAAGTCACCCGCATCAACTACGCCGACTCCAATCTCGATTATTACGGCAACGGCCTGATCGCTTCCGAGGAGATGATCGCGAAGAGCCCGGATCAGGTGAAGGCCTTCGTCCGCGCCACCATCAAGGGCATGAAGGACGCCTTCGCCAATCCGGCGGAAGCCGCCACCATCATGGCGAAGTATCAGAAGGAATTGCAGCCGGCGGTGATCGAAGGCGAGACCAGGCTGGTGAAGGAACTCGCAGAGGTGAAGGGATCGCTCGGCCATATCGAGCCGAAGAGCATCGCCAGCACCGTCGATGTGATGTCGGCCAACTTCACGCTGAAGAATCCCGTGAAGCCGGAAGACCTGTTCGCGCCGGGCTTCATCGACTGATGACGGCGATTTCCGCACACAATGATGCGCCGTCGCGGACTGCCGCGGCGGTGGTTCCTGCGATCGACCTTAAGGGCGTCACCAAGACCTATCCCGGGCGCGACGGCAAAGCCACGCATGCGCTCGGCCCGGTCGATCTGCGCATCGATCCCGGCAGTTTCGTCTCGGTGGTCGGCCCATCGGGCTGTGGCAAGTCCACGCTGCTGCGCCTCGTTGCCGGGCTGGAAATGCCGGACACCGGCACCATGCAGCGCTATGGCACGCCGCTCGAGGGCCCATCGCATGAAGTGGGCATCGTGTTTCAGGAGCACGTGCTGTTTCCATGGACCAGCGTGCTCGACAATGTATTGCTTCCCGCCGACGTGCTGGCGCTGCCGAAAGCCGCGGCGCGCGAGCGAGCGCTGAAGCTGCTCGAACTCACCGGCCTGAAGGATTTCGCCCATCAGCGCCCGCAGGCACTGTCCGGCGGCATGAAGCAGCGCGCCGCCTTCTGCCGCGCTATGATCTCCGATCCGCGCCTGCTACTTCTCGACGAACCCTTTGGTGCGCTCGACGCGCTCACCCGCGAGGAATTGTCGCTCGAACTCTCGCGCCTCTGGCAGGAGCTGGGCCGCGCCGCGCTGCTGATCACCCATGACATCGAGGAGGCGATCCTGCTCGGTGACCGGGTGCTGATCATGTCGGAGCGACCCGGCACCATCCGTGCCGACATCACCATCGATCTGCCGCGTCCGCGCGATGCCGACACCGTGAAGCTGCCGCGCTTCCAGGAGATCAAGAACCAGATCCGCGATATTATCTTCAACCGGACGGGTGGCTGACATGATCTCGCGCTTCATCGACCGCGCCGCCACGCCGCTGATCTATCTGGCGCTATTGATCGGCTGGGAGTTGATCGCTGACGTCCTGAAGATTCCGACATGGATCCTGCCGGCGCCCTTGGAGATCTACAGCTCCGCCGTGAAATGGGCGCCGGAGCTGGCATCGAACACGCTGGTGACGCTACGCGAGACCGTGCTCGGCTTCGTGCTGGCGATCGCGCTGTCGCTGCCGCTGGCGATCCTGATCAGCCTCAATCCACTGGCGCGCCGGATCATCTATCCGATCCTGCTCGGCCTGCAGTCGGTGCCGAAGGTCGCCGTGGCGCCGCTGATCATTTTGTGGTTCGGCCTCTCGGAATGGCCGAAGATCCTGGTCGTGGTGCTGGTCTGCTTCTTCCCGATCCTCGTCAACATGGTTGCCGGCTTCGAGGCTGCGCCAAAGACCATGCTCGACCTGATGCGCTCGCTCGGCGCCTCGCCGCATATGGTGTTCCGTCGGCTGCGCGTTCCCGTGGCGCTGCCGCACTTCTTCACCGGCTGCAAGGTGGCGGTGACCTTCGCCGTGATCGGCGCTGTGATCAGCGAATTCGTCGCCGCGCAGGACGGGCTCGGCTATCTGATCCTGACCTCCACCGCGCAGTCGCAGACGCCGCTCGCTTTCGCCGCCATCGCGCTGCTCACCGTGTTGAGTATTGCGCTGTTTCACGGCATCGAGTTTATCGAACGACGCGTGATCGACTGGACGCCGTGAGACCATGACTGACGAGACATCTCGATCGAAACCACCCTCGCGTCGCCCGACGCGCGCGCGCGCGGCAATGCGCGAACAGGTCGATGCCATTTTTGCGCAGTGGCAGACGGAGCGACCGGATATCGACCCCAGCCCGGTGCACATCTACGGCCTGATCGGCCGGATTCAGATGCAATGCACAGCCCTCATCGACGAGGCGCTCGCGCCCTTCGAACTGACGCGCGGCACCTATGACGTGCTGACGGCGCTGCGCCGCGCTGGCGCGCCCTACAGCCTGTCGCCGAAGCAGATCGCCGAATCGCTGCTACTCAGTGGCGCAGGCCTGACCAGCCGGCTCAACAAGCTTGAGGCGCAGAATTATCTAGCACGACTGCCGGAGCCGAACGATCGCAGGACGCTGCGCGTGCAGCTTACGTCGGCCGGCGAGACCATCATCAACGAAGCGATTCCGCGGGTGTTCGACGTGCAGCGAGAGTTGTTGGCACCGCTCGGACTCGAAGGACAGCAGTTGCTGATGCAGGAGCTGATGCGTTTTGCGGATGTGATCGACGGACGGCAGAGCGAGGCGAAAACGGACGCCGGATCGTCCGAGCAATGATCGTCAATCTCTAACACCGTCATTCCGGGTTCGCGCGCATTGCGCGCGCCCCGGAACGACGAGAGTGTGGTGGCTTATGCCTTGCCGCCCGAGCCCTTGCGGGTGTCGTTGACCCAGCTCTTCGCGCCGGTGGCGAGAATGCCGCTGTCGTTGAGCAGTGTCACCAGCTTGAATCCCATGCCGATGTTTTTCGCAGCACCCACGGGGCCCGAGCAGTGGATGCCGGGGTTGAGGCCGCGCTTGTCGCATTCCTTGATCAGCTTGTCGTAGATCTTGAGGATCTCCGGCTCTTCGCGGTCGAGCTTCGGCACGAGACCGTAGGAAAAGCCGAGATCGGAGGGACCGACATAAACACCATCGATGCCTTCGACATCGAGGATGGCTTCCATGTTGTCGACTGCGGTCTTGGTTTCCAGCATCGGCAGGCAGATGATGTCGGCGTTGGCGGTCTTCTGGTAGTCGCCAGCGCCGCCATACATGCCGGAGCGGATCGGACCGTTGCTGCGGGTGCCGCGCGGCGGATACTTGCAATACTGGACGAAGTTTTCAGCCTCTTCCTTGGTATTGACCATCGGGCAGATCACGCCATAGGCGCCGCCGTCGAGCACCTTGCCGATGATGCCGGGCTCGTTCCATGGCACGCGGACCATCGGCGTCACCGGATGCGCACCCATCGCCTGGAAACACTCCACCATCGACATGTAGTCCTGCACGCCGTGCTGGATATCGACGGTGACGCTGTCGAAGCCGCACTGCGCCATCACTTCGGCGGAGAAGCCCGACGGAATCGCCAGCCAGCCGTTGACGGCTACCTTGCCCGCCTTCCAGATTTCTTTGACTTTGTTTGCCATCGTCGATGGTCCTTCTTTTGGTTGGTAGTGATGACTTGAGTGCAGCAGAGTTGAGTTCGAGAAACTACGACGTCGCCTTCTTCACGGCCTCTTCGCTGACGCCGACGTCGCGTGCGGTCTGCACGATGGCAGCCCAGGTCTCGTCCGGCAATGGCACGCCATTGGCGGTGCGCTCGGCGCGGGTCTTGGCCTCGTTGTCGCCGGGGATCAGAACGGCGTCGACGCCGGCTGCCGGCTTCGCGCTCTTGAAGAAGTCGACATAGCGCGCGACTTCGCCGTCGAAGAAGTTCGCGGGGTCGATCACTTTCGGATCGATATAGATCGAGAACATGCCATTGGCGAATGGCCGATCATACTTGGTGGCACCGTTGCCAGTCAGCGCGCCGCCGAGCAGTTCGCAGATCAATGCGAGACCCGAGCCCTTGTGATCGCCGAAAGCGCGGATCGCGCCGGTGCCCTTGGAGTGATCGCGCGGACCTTGCATCTCATGCGGGCCGTAAAGCAGCGCCGGGTCTTCGCTCAGCGTGCCATCGGGAGCAATCAGCGCGCCCTTCGGCAGCTTCTTGCCGCCGCGCGAGGCAACCAGCACCTTGCCTTCGGCCACCACCGAGGTCGCGAAATCGAGCACCACCGGCATCTGTCCGGGACGCGGAATGCCGACGCAATAGGGCGCGGTGGAGAGACGGCGCTCGACGCCGCCATAGGGCGCGACCAGCACGGAGCCAGCAGCCGTGACGAAATGGATCGAGACGAGGCCTTCGGCTGCTGCCATCTCGGCCCAGTCGCCGATGCGGCCGATGTGACCGGAATTCTTGGTGGCGATGGCGGAGAGACCGGCCGCCTTGCACTTCTCGATTCCCAGTTTGACCGCCTGCGGGCCGACCGTCTGGCCATAGCCGAAACGGCCATCGACGACGGCGAGCGACGGCGTATCGACGGGGATTTCGATGGTCTGGTTCGGAGTGATCATCCCGTTGTTGCGCCAGCGGATATAGACGGGCACGCGGATCACGCCGTGGCTATCATGGCCGGTCAGGTTCGCGGTGGTGAGATAGGTCGCGATGCGCCGGGCTTCTTCGGGAGAAGAGTCGGCATGGGCGAACACGTCGGCAACGAAATCGATGAGCTTGTTGACTTGAACTGTAACCATGGTGGGACATTCGTCCTTGTTGATGGGCAGCGAGGCCGTCGGTGCAAGCCCTCAATGGGCCGCAAGACCTGCTGCAGGTTTACCATGACCGCCGAGATAGGCGGCCGCGATGGCCTCATTGGCCCAGAGATCCTCCGGCTTGCCGCCAAGCACGATACGGCCGGTTTCCAGCACGTAACCCTGATCGGCGACGGATAGTCCCATGCGCGCATTTTGCTCCACAAGCAAGACCGTGGTGGAGAGGCGGATTTCCGTGATGATGCGGAACACGGCCTGCACGATGACCGGCGCAAGGCCGAGCGACGGCTCGTCCAGGAGTAGCAACCGCGGCTTGGCCATCAGGCCGCGCGCGACGGCAACCATCTGCAACTGGCCGCCGGACAGCGTCCAGCCAAGCGCACCAGAGAATTTCCGTATGTCGGGAAACAGATCGAACATCGCGTCGGCTTCACCAGACAATTCGGCCTTGCTCGCTTTGCGGTTGGAGCCGCCAAGCATGATGTTCTCTTTCACCGTCAGGCCGGGAAACACCCGCCTGCCCTCCGGCACATGGGAGATGCCCATCCGCACGATTGCCTCTGGGCCCAAACCTGCGATCGACTTGCCGTCGAACAGAATATCGCCCGAGGCCGGCTTGGCCAGACCCGAGATCGCGCGCAGCGTGGTCGACTTGCCGGCGCCGTTGGCGCCGAGCAGCGTGACCACCTGCCCTTCCTCGACATTGAACGACACACCGCGGAGCGCGACGATTTCGCCGTAGCGGACATTGAGATCGTTGATTTCAAGCAGCGGCATCAGTCTGTTCCGAGATAGGCCGAGACGACATCGGGATGGCGCAGCACCGCCATCGACTCGCCATCGGCAATACGCCGTCCGAAATTCAGCACGGTGATGTGCTGGGCTGCTTCCGACACCAGCGTCATGTCGTGATCGATGATCAGAATGGTCAGCCCCTGCGCCGCGATGCGCTTGAGCAGTTCATGCAGTTCGAGCTTCTCGGTCGAATTGAGACCGGCAGCGGGCTCGTCGAGCAGCAGCAGCGTCGGGTTCGCCGCCAATGCGCGCGCGATCTCGATCAGGCGCTGATGGCCGTAGGAGAAGCTGGAAATCAGCTCCATGGCGCGCGGGCCGAGGCCAACGAAAGTGAGTGCCGCCAGCGCCCGCTCGGTCAGCGCGGCTTCATCGCCCTTGCCGGTCAGCGTATTGCCCGGCCGCTCGGCGCCGATGATGACGTTTTCCAGTGCGGTCATCGAGCGGAACAGGCGGATGTTCTGGAAGGTGCGGCCGAGCCCCGCTGCTGCGCGCAGATGCGGCGGCATCGTTGTGACGTCGGTGCCATCCAGCACCACCTTGCCTGAGGTCGCATTGTAGAGACCCGACAGCACGTTGAGCGTCGTGGTCTTGCCGGAACCGTTCGGGCCGATCAGCGCGTGCACGCCGCCGCGGCGCACTGATATGTCGACCTGATCGACGGCTTTCAAACCGCCGAAATGTTTCGACAGGCCGGTGACTTCGAGCACCATCTCGCCGCCGGTCGTCGCCGGCCTGAGCTGCAGCGGCGCGCTTGTCACGGCCACCTTCTTGCTGCTGCGCATGCGATCATAGGCGGCAGTGACAAAGCCCCAGATGCCATCCGGCATGAAGCGGATGATGAGGATCACCGAGAGGCCGTAGATCGCCAGATATAGGCCCGGCACGCTCTTGAGGAAGCGCAGCCATTCCGGAATCAGGATCAGAAGACCCGTGCCGATGGCCGAGCCGATCGGCGACGCCACGCCGCCGAGCAGCGACATCGTCAGGAACACGATGGATTCGGCGAAGGAGAACTGATCCGGACTGATATAGGCGAAGCCGCCGGCGAACAGTCCGCCGCCGAGACCGCCGAGCACGGCCGATATGGCGAAGGCGTAGACCTTGGTACGAAACACATCGATGCCGTTGACGCCCGCCGCGAGTTCGTTGTCGCGCACGGCGCGCATGGCGCGGCCGAGCCGCGTCTCCGGCAGATGCCAGACGATGTAGCCGACCAGCGCCAGCATCGCGACACAGAAGGCCAGATAGGACTGCGACGACAGGAACAGCGAGGGACGGCCGATCTTCGACACGCCGTCCGGTCCCTTGGTGAGCCAGATCGCGTTGATCATCACCAGCGTGACGATCTGCTGGAACGAGATCGTCACCATGGCAAGGTAGTGCCCACCGAGTCGCAGCGTCGACAAGCCGAGGATCGCGCCAGCGACCAGCGCCATCACGCAGCCCGCCACCAGGCAGAGCCAGTAGCTGAGCTGATAGTCTGTGGTGCCGATGCCGACCGCATAGGCGCCGAAGCCGAAGAATGCCGCCTGCGCCAGATTGATCTGGCCGCACAGGCCAAGCACCACCGACAGGCCGAACACGGCGATGGCGAAGGTCGTCGCCTGCATCAGGATGTTGAGGATGTAGCCGTCGAACTGCGCGGAGGCAGCCAGAAAGACCACGATGGCGGCGCCGATGAAATACGGCGCGTGGCGCAGCAGCAGCGGTTTCGGACGCGTGATGACCACTGCCTCGATGTTCTCGCTGGAGGTGCTCATGCTTTCTCCGCGACACGTTCGCCGAAGATGCCCTGCGGACGAAACACCAGGAACAGCACCAGCACGAGGAAGGCGAAGCCGTCTTTATACGGCACGGAGATATAGGCGGCGCCGAAGGTCTCGATGATCCCGAGCGCGAGGCCGCCGATGATGGCGCCTGTGACATCGCCGAAGCCGCCGATGATGGTGGCGGCGAAGGCTTTCAGCGCGATGGTCGAGCCCATCTGGATCGAGACGAACAGGATCGGCGCCACCAGCAGACCAGCAAGACCGCCGAGCACGGCCGAATAGATGAAGGTGACCATGATCATGGTCGAGACGGAAATACCGAGCAGCGATGCCATCTCCTTGTCCTGCGAGGTCGCCTGCAGCTTCTTGCCGATCATGGTGTGTTCGAAAAACCAGTAATTGAAGATCACCAGCGCGATGGTGACCACGATGATCAGGAGATACTGACTGTCGAGATAGACCGGGCCGAGCTGGATGCCGGGGGTCTCGAACCAGCCCGGCAGCACCTGCGGCTGCGGCCCGTACAGCGCGAGCACACCATTGGCCATCAGGATCGAGGCGCCGATGGTGGCGATGATCACAGGCAGATAGGTGCGGTGGCGCAGCGGATAATAGACGCCGAGATTGAAGATGGCGCCGATGACAGCCATGCCCGCGAGCGCAATGATGAAGGATAGCCAGTAAGGCAGTTCCAGATCGACGGCGCAGACCACCATGAGATAGGCAGCGACCATCGAGAACTCGCCTTGCGCGAAATTGACGACGTTTGTCGCTCGGAAGATCAACACGAAGCCCAGCGCGACCAGCGCGTAGACGGCTCCGATGCCGATTCCCGTAAACAGTAACTGCAGTACCAGATCCATCAGGCGTGCTCGGTGGGAGGTGATTTTGCCAAGAACTCGTCATTCCGGGATGCGCCCGCTTGGGCGCAGACCCGGAATCTCGACATGGTGAGCGCGGCAACTGGCGCTGAACATTCCGGGATTCCGGGTTCGCGACCGCCTGACGGCGCTCGCACCCCGGAATGACAATGGTGGGGCGGTTCACGCGCGGAAGACGCGCGTGCCCGGGATGACGATTTAGGCCGTCGGACGACGGCCATCACCGTCAATTATCGAATTCGATGTGCTTGTCGAAGACGATGTTGCCCTTCTCGTTCTTCACGATGTTGTAGCCGTGTAGGCCGTCGCCGTTCTTGTCGAAGTTGTATTCGCCTTCGGCGCCCGGATATTTCTTGACCGTGAGGATCGCCTCGCGGATCTTCTGCGGATCGGTCGAACCGGCATTCTTGATCGCCGTTGCCAGCACGTTGATCGCATCATATGGCCAGGAGCTCTGGTTATCCGGTGCAACCTTGTAGGCATCGCGGTAAGCCTTGCCGAAGGCCTTCGACGCCTCGGAGGAATCTTCCGCGTAATCGGCGACGCCATAGGTGCCGTAGAGCGCGGGACCGGCGAGCTTCAATGCGGTGACGTTGACGATCGAGGGCGAACCGACCCACGGAATGTTGACGCCGAGCTGTCGCAGCTGGCGTGCAAAAATGCCGAGATCGTTCTCGAAGGTGAAATAGGAACCGAGAATGTCGGCGCCGGACTGCTTGATCGCCAGAACGACAGGCGTGAAATCCTGGCTTTGATTGGCATAGCCCTGATCGAGCGCGACGGTCGCACCGAGCGGCCCGAGCGCTTCGGTCAGTGCCTTGCCGCCCGCCGTGCCGAAGGCATCGGTCGAATGCAGCACGGCCCACTTCTTCTTGTCGAGATTCTTGACGCCATATTCGGCGATGACGCGGCCGGAATAGCTGTCATTCGGGCGGAAACGGAACAGCCAGGGATTGCCGAGCTTGGTGAGGTTCGGATCGGTGCCGCCGAACATCACGGGCTTGCCGAGCTTCATCACGTCAGGCGCCATCGCATGCACCTGAGTCGAGCGGATCGAACCGAGGAAACCGACGATTTCGGGATTGGCAGCAAGCTTGGAGAAGGCCAGCACGATGCCGGGATTGGTGGTCTGATCGTCCTCGATGATCAGTTCGATCTGCTTGCCGAGAATGCCACCTGCCTTGTTGATGGCCTCGACTGCGAGCTTGGCGCCGCCGGTCGCATATTTGCCCGCTTCCGCAGCCGGCCCCGTAATCGGCGCGCACATGCCGATCTTGATCGTTCCGCCGCCCTGGGCGCGCGCGCTACCAATAATGTAGGGGGCGGTCAGACCAGCGGCCAATCCTGCCGTGAATCCACGTCTCGTGAGCGTCATCGTTCTCTCCCTAAGAGGCCGGACTTGAGCGCCAGCCTTCTTTGATGGGCGGGAGTTGAGCGAAAAATTCTTCTCCTGTCTACAGCCCAGCGAAATTCGTACGACGAATTAACGCTCGCGTAACGTGCGACGGCCTTGCCGCAAAAATATGCAGACGCGTTATCGATCGAAGAGATCGTCTTCCGCGCCATCGGCAGCAGGCATGGCCAGCAGCGCGGCTTCCAACTCATGCAACAGGGCCTGCAGGTCCGACAGTTTGCGCGCGCCGAAGCGCTTCGTCATCTCGGCATAGATTGCCTCCGATGTGGGCGCGACGGCCTCGATCAATTTCAATCCCTTTGACGTGATCGAGACAACGCTGCGGCGCAAATCGGCCTTCAGCAAGCGCCGCTCGATCAGCCGCCTGCCCTCCAGATCGCGCAGGATCCGCGACAGACTCGGCCCCAGCAGGAAGGCGACACGCGCGAGTTCCGTCACCTCGATCTCGCCCGACGCCGCCAGCGCGCGCAGGATGCGCCATTGCTGTTCGGTGAGATCATGCGCGCGAAGCGATGGTCGAAAATGTCGCATCACCGATTCCCGCGTTCGCAGCAGCGACATTGGGAGCGACTGCGAGAAGTCGCGCATGGGGATTTTCGCGGCGGCCTTGGCGGCGGTCCGTGGCTTTGATGCTGTCGTCATGGTCGCCTCTATAAGATGATTCTGGCGCACCGCAGTGTGCAACGCACAATCGAATTGTCACGTCCAGGGTTTGATCACAATCACTTAACATGTTAATCACTTTGCCGCGCGGCTTTTCTGCGCGGGATGACGACCCGATGGCACTCACCTCTTCAGACATATCAAGCGCGGCAGAGCGCCTGCATCACGCCGAAAAGACGCGGACGCAGATCCGGCAACTGTCGCTGGATCATCCCGGCATCACCATCGACGATTCCTACGCGATCCAGAAAGCCTGGATTGCAATCAAGACCGGTGAAGGCCGCATCGTGCGCGGCCACAAGATCGGCCTCACCTCCAAGGCGATGCAGAGCGCACTGAATATCGATGAGCCGGATTCTGGCGTGCTGCTCGACGACATGTTCTTCGCCGATGGCGGGCTCGTCCCCACCGATCGTTTCATCGCAACCCGCGTCGAGGCCGAACTGGCTTTCGTGATGAAGACGCGGCTCGAAGGCCCGGACTGCACGATGTTCGATGTGCTCAATGCCACCGATTTCGTGGTGCCGGCGCTGGAAATTCTCGATACCCGCGTCGAACGCGTCGATGCCGCAACCAAAGCCACGCGAAAAATCTTCGACACCATCGCCGATAATGCGGCCAATGCCGGTATCGTGCTGGGCGGCCGGCCGATGCGTCCGCTGGAAACCGATCTACGCTGGGTCGGCGTGATGTGCCATCGCAACGGCCAGCTCGAAGAAACCGGCCTGGCCGCCGGTGTGCTGAATCATCCCGCCACCAGCGTCGCCTGGCTTGCCAACAAGATCGCGCCGCATGGGCTCGCGCTGGAACCCGGTCAGGTCGTGCTCGCCGGCTCGTTCATTCGCCCCATCGAGACCCGCAAAGGCGACACGATCCAGGCGGACTATGGCCCGTGGGGCACCGTCAGTTGCTACTTCGCCTGAAATAGGGATCACGCATCATGCCGCATTTCACCATCGAATATTCGGCCAATCTCGACGGCGTCGTGGATATCAGCGCGCTGTGCGAGGTGGTCCGCAACGCCGCGGTGCAGACCGGCATCTTCCCGCTCGGCGGCATTCGCGTCCGCGCGATCCGCTGCGAGCATTATGCCATCGCCGACGGCCGCGCCGGCCTCAGCTTTCTCGATATTCTGCTACGGATCGGCGAAGGCCGCTCGCTCGAGGTTCGCCAGAAGGCCGGCGAACAGATTTTCCAGACGATCTCGCACCATCTCGACAATGTTTTCGCCGGCGGCCGATTTGCGCTGTCCTTTGACATGCAGATCAACGACAGCGCGACGAGCTGGAAGCGCAATCCCATTCACGACCTGCTGAAAGCCGAGGCCAACAATGGCTAAGACACCTGCCGATCCCGCCGCCGTCTTCGCTGCCAATCAGGAACGCGCCGCGCCGCTGCTGAAGAAGCTCACGGCCGACGGTATCGGCAATATCATCGATGGCCGGATCGTGCCGTCATCGTCGGGTGAGGTGTTCGAGACGACATCGCCGATCGATGGCACCGTGCTGGCGCAGGTCGCGCGAGGTACGAAAGAAGATATCGACAAGGCGGCCAAGGCTGCGCAGCGCGCCTTCAAGGACTGGCGCGACATGGCGCCGGCCACACGCAAGAAACTGCTGCACCGCGTCGCCGATGCCATCGGGGACAATGCCGACGACATCGCCGTGCTGGAATGTATCGATACCGGCCAGGCGCATCGCTTCATGGCCAAGGCCGCGATCCGCGGCGCCGAGAATTTCCGCTTCTATGCCGACAAATGCCTCGAGGCACGCGACGGCCTGAACATGCCGGCGGATGAGCACTGGAATGTCTCGACCCGCGTGCCGATCGGCCCGGTCGGCGTCATCACGCCGTGGAACACGCCGTTCATGCTCTCCACCTGGAAGATCGCGCCGGCGCTGGCCGCCGGCTGCACCGTCGTGCTCAAGCCGGCCGAATGGTCGCCGGTCACGGCTGACCTTTTGGCGAAACTCGCGAAGCAGGCCGGTCTGCCCGATGGCGTACTCAACACCGTGCACGGCTTCGGCGAAGAATCCGGCAAGGCGCTGACCGAGCATCCCGCCATCAAGGCCATCGCCTTTGTCGGCGAGAGCGCCACCGGCTCCGCGATCATGGCGCAGGGTGCGCCAACGCTGAAGCGCGTGCATTTCGAACTCGGCGGCAAGAATCCCGTGATCGTGTTCGACGATGCGGACCTCGACCGCGCGCTCGATGCCGTGGTGTTCATGATCTACTCGCTGAACGGCGAGCGCTGTACCTCGTCCAGCCGGTTGCTGGTGCAGGCGAGCATTGCCGATACATTCATCGAGAAGCTCACGGCCCGCGTGCAGGCACTGAAGGTCGGGCATCCGCTGGATCCCAGGACCGAAGTCGGCCCGCTGATCCATGAACGCCACCACGCAAAGGTCTGCAGCTATTTCGACATCGCACGGCAGGACGGCGCCACCATCGCCGTCGGCGGCAAGCCTTATGACGGCCCCGGCGGCGGTCATTACGTGCAGCCGACGCTGGTGACCGGCGCGCACAAGGACATGCGCGTGGCACAAGAGGAAGTGTTCGGCCCGTTCCTCACGGTGATCCCGTTCGGCAACGAAGCCGAAGCCATCGAAATCGCCAACGCCGTGCAATACGGCCTCACCGGCTATGTCTGGACCAATGATGTGGGCCGTGCGTTGCGCGTGGCCGACGCGCTGGAAGCCGGCATGATCTGGCTCAATTCGGAAAATGTCCGCCACCTGCCGACGCCATTCGGTGGCATGAAAGCCTCCGGCATCGGCCGCGACGGCGGCGACTATTCGTTCGACTTCTACATGGAAACCAAACACGTCTCGCTCGCGCGCGGGACGCATAAGATACAGAGACTTGGAATTTAACTCGTCGTTCCGGGGCGCGCTCTTGCGCGAACCCGGAACCTCGGAATGAGAGTCTCATATCGAGATTCCGGGTTCGCATGCGCAAGTGCGCACGCGCCCCGGAATGACGAGTGAGTTGCGAACAAGAAATTCAGGAAACGCTCAGGACCAGTCCCATGCCCGTGCCAACCCACGTGTTCGATCCGCCCTTCAACATCCTGCGTTCCAGCCACGTCGTGCTGGATGTCGTCGATCTCAAGGCCAGCCGCGACTTCTATGAGAACGCCGTAGGCCTGCATGTCGAGGACGCCGACAGCGAGACGGTGTATCTGCGCGCCGTCGAGGAACACCAGCATCACTCGCTGGTGCTACGCAAGGCGGCCACGGCCGCGTGTCACCGGCTCGGCTTCCGCGTCGCCAGCGAGAACGATCTCGACAAGGCCGCCGCCTGGTTCGCCGCCAACGGCATTGTCTATTCCTTTGTCGAGCGGCCGTTCCAGGGCCGCACCATGCATGTCACCGATCCGTTCGGATTCCAGATCGAACTCTATGCGACGATGGAGAAGCGCCCGCATCTGCTCCGCCGCTTCGATCTCTACAAGGGTTGCCATCCGCAGCGGCTCGATCATTTCAACGTCTTCGCCGCCGAGGTGCAGGACACCGTCGACTTCTATGCGCGGCTCGGCTTCCGGCTGACCGAATATGGCGAGGAAGACGGCGACAACGGCCGCATAGCCGCGGCCTGGATGCATCGCAAGGGCAATGTTCACGACTTCGCCATCACCAATGGCCGGGGACCGCGGCTGCACCACTTCGCCTATTGGGTGCCGACCGCGATGAACATCCTGCATCTCTGTGATGTGATGGCGTCATCGGGCTATCTGAAGAACCTCGAGCGCGGCCCCGGCCGCCACGGCATCTCCAATGCGTTCTTCCTTTACGTGCGTGATCCCGACGGCCATCGCCTCGAACTCTACACGTCAGACTACCAGACCATGGACACCGACCACGAGCCGCTGCGCTGGTCGCTGAAGGACCCGCGCCGCCAGACGCTGTGGGGGGCGCCTGCACCGAGGTCATGGTTCGAACAGGGCTCACAGTTCAATGGGCAGGCGGTGCGCGAGCCGGCCTTCGTGGCTGATGTAACGATTGCGGATTGAGGCAACATGGCTGTCCTTCGTTTGATACGCGCTATCGACGTGACTTCCCTCCCCCTTGCGGGGAGGGTCGGCCGAGCGAAGCGGAGGCCGGGGTGGGGGTGCCACAGACGCCGTCGCCCGTGGCACCCCCACCCGACCGGCCGAAGAGGGCCGGCCACCCTCCCCGCAAGGGGGAGGGATAAGAAAGGCCAGCGTGCCTTAACTGAATCGGACAAACGATGACCCACTCCCGCCTCGCCACCTTCACCGTCAATGGCACCCTGAAATACGGCGCCGTCACCGACGATGGGATCGTCGATCTGTCGGCGCGCTACGGCGGGGATTATCCGACGCTGCGTGAAGCCATCGCGCATGGCGCCTTGCACCGGCTTGCGGATGCCGCTGCCAACCAGCCTGCGGATTTCGCACTGGACGCCATCACCTGGCAGCCGCCGATCCCCGCCCCGGAAAAGATCATCTGCATCGGCGTCAACTATCCGGACCGCAACGCCGAATACAAGGACGGTCAGGACGCGCCGAAATATCCTTCGATGTTCATGCGCACGCCGCGCTCCTTTGTCGGACATGAGACGCCGCTGGTGCGCCCGCGCGTATCGAGGCAGCTCGACTATGAAGGCGAAGTCGTGCTGGTGATCGGTAAGGCCGGGCGCCACATCGCCGAGGGCGATGCGCTGGACCACATCGCCGCGCTGACGCTCTGCAACGAAGGTACCATCCGCGACTGGGTGCGGCACGCCAAGTTCAACGTCACGCAAGGCAAGAATTTCGAATCCACCGGCAGCCTCGGCCCATGGATCGTGCCTTATAGCGACGAAAGCCAGATCGCCGACATCCGGCTCACCACGCATGTGAACGGCGAGTTGCGGCAGGACGATCGCACCTCGCGGCTGATGTTCGGCTTCCGCTATCTCCTGAGCTATATCTCCACCTTCACGACGCTGGTGCCCGGCGATGTAATCGTCACCGGCACGCCGACCGGCGCCGGTGCGCGCTTCGATCCGCCACGCTATCTCGTCCCGGGCGATGTGATCGAGATCAAGGCGGACGGCATCGGCACGCTGCGCAACGGCGTCGTCGACGAACACTAACGGATTGGAATACGCATGACTGTTCTCACCGGTGGCGAAGCCATCGTCAGCGGGCTCAAGGCGCACGGCGTCGACACGGTCTTCGGCCTGCCCGGCGCGCAGGTCTATGGTCTGTTCGATGCCTTTCATCAGGCGAAGCTGAACGTCATCGGCGCACGTCACGAACAGGCCTGCGGCTATATGGCGTTCGGCTATGCCCGCGCTTCGGGCAAGCCCGGCGTGTTCAGCGTGGTGCCCGGGCCGGGCGTGCTCAATGCCGGCGCGGCGATGCTGACCGCCTTCGGCTGCAACGAGCCGGTGCTGTGCCTCACCGGCCAGGTACCGAGTGATTACCTTGGCAAGGGCCGCGGCCATCTGCATGAAATGCCCGACCAGCTCGCGACGCTCCGCAGTTTCGTGAAATGGGCCGAGCGCATCGACTATCCCGCGGATGCGCCGACCAAGGTGGCGCGCGGCTTCCAGGAGATGATGTCCGGCCGCCGCGGACCCGTCGCGCTGGAAATGCCATGGGACGTGTTCACGCAACGCGCGGATACCACCGCAGCGACGACGCTTGAACCGTTCGCAGCGCCCTCGCCCGATCCCGATCGGATCAAGGCCGCAGCCACGCTGATCAAGGCCGCCAAGGCACCGATGATCTTCGTCGGTGCAGGCGCGATGGATGCGGGCGACGACATCCTCGCACTCGCCGAGATGATCGACGCGCCCGTGGTCGCGTTCCGCTCGGGGCGCGGCATCGTCAGCAATGCCCATGAACTCGGCCTCACCATGGCCGCCGCCTATAATCTGTGGCCGCAGACCGACCTCATGATCGGCATCGGCTCGCGGATGGAATTGCCGACCACGTTCCGCTGGCCGTTCCGGCCGGAGGGACTGAAGTCCATCCGCATCGATATCGATCCCGTCGAATTCAGACGGCTCACGGTTGATGCGCCGATCGTTGCCGATGCGACAGAAGGAACGCGCGCGCTGGTCGCCGCCGTAAGCAAGGCCGGATATACGAAGACGGCCGGGCGTCGCGAGACGATCCGCGCCGCCTCGGCGAAAGCGCAGAAAGACATCCAGGCGATCCAGCCGCAGATGGCCTATCTCGACATCCTGCGCGATGTGTTGCCGGAGAATGCCATTGTCACCGACGAGCTGTCGCAGGTCGGCTTCACGTCGTGGTTCGGCTTTCCCGTTTATCAGCCGCGCACCTTCATCACCTCAGGCTATCAGGGCACGCTCGGCTCGGGCTTTCCCACCGCGCTCGGCGCCAAGGTCGCGCATCCCGATCGGCCGGTGGTGGCGATCACCGGCGATGGCGGCTTCATGTTCGCGGTACAGGAACTCGCCACTGCCGTTCAGTTCAAGATCGGCGTCGTGACGCTGGTGTTCAACAACAATGCCTATGGCAATGTCCGCCGCGACCAATTGCAGGTGTTCGACGGGCGCGTGGTCGCCGCCGATCTGGTCAATCCGGATTTCGTCAAGCTCGCGGAATCCTTCGGCGTCGGTGCTATCAGGGTGACGTCACCGGCGGAGTTCAAGCCTGCGCTGGAGAAGGCGCTGGCGGACGGCGGGCCGTATCTGATCGCGATCGACGTGGTCAGGGACTCGGAAGTCAGTCCGTGGGCGTTCATTCATCCGAAGAAGCCGTAATCACAAACTGTCATTCCGGGGCGCTCGCTTTTGCGCGAACCTCAGCCACTCCAATTGGAGTGGCGGGGAATCTCAAAGTGTTCATCACCTCTATCGTCCGGTTTGCGACGAAGTGGCTTCCATTCCGAGGTTCCGGGTTCGCGCAAGAGCGCGCCCCGGAACGACGAGTTTGTGGCGCTATTACTGCTTCACCGGCGGATCCAGCAACGTGCATCCGCCATCCGCGATCGGCCGCATGATGTCTTCGGCCTTCACCTTGCCCTTGATGCTCAGCAGGTCCCACTCGCCTTTCACGTCCGACGGCTTCTTCACTTCCGCCAGCAGCATGTCGTTCATCAGCCGGCCGTCCTCGCGCACGCGGGCGCCCGGCGCGAAGAAATCATCCACCGGCATCGCCTTCATCTGACGCATCACCTTCAACCCGTCATTCTCGTTCGCGGCTTCGGCGGCGCGCAGATAATGCTTCACGGCACTGTAGACGCCGGCCTGCGCGTGGGTCGGCATCTTGCCGTGCTTGGCCATGAAGCGCTTGCCGAATTCGCGGCTCTTGTCGTCATTGTCCCAGTAATAGCCCTCGAGATACTGCACGCCCTGCGTCGCTTCGGAGCCGAGTGCCTTCACCGAAGTGAGATAGAAGATCAGCACGGCCAATTTCTGCTTGCCCTCGCCGATCTGGAATTCGCGCGCCTGCTTGATATTGGTGACCGTGTCACCTGAGGCATTGGCGAGCGCGATCACCTTCGCGCCCGATGATTGCGCCTGCAGCAGGAAGGACGAGAAATCCATCGTGCCGACCGGATGCTTCACCGCGCCGAGCACCTTGCCGCCGGCAGCTTCCACCACTTTCGAGACTTCCGCCTGCATGGCGATGCCGAACGCATAGTCCGCCGTGATGAAATACCAGGTGTCGCCGCCCTGCTTGACCACGGCCTTGGCGATGCCCTGCGCCAGCGAATAGGTGTCGTACAGCCACATCGCGGCGGTCGGCGCGCATTGCTTGCCGAATACGTCGGCGGTTGCCGAGCCGACATGCACCAGCACCTTGCCGCGCTCGCGCGCCATGTTCTGCACTGCCAGCGAGATCGCCGAATTGCCGATGTCGAAGATCGCATCGACGCCCTGCTGATCGTAGAGATCGCGCGCCAGCGACACGCCGATATCGGTCTTGTTCTGATGATCCGGGCCAAGCAGTTTCACCGGCTGGCCACGCACCTTGCCGCCGACATCGTCGATCGCAAGCTGCGCCGCGACCACGCTGCCGGTGCCGCCGGCATCGGAGAACACCGAACTCTTGTCGTTCAGCACGGCGATGGTGAGAGGTTTGGTGATGGGTTCGGCAAGCGCCGAACCGTTCAAGCAAGCAACAGCAATGGCAGCCAATATGCCCATTCGGGTCATTGTCGTTTCCTCGTTCTGGTTTTTATTGAGGAAAGCGTAATGGCGGCCGAATGCCTTGGCCAGCGAAATTTAATCGATCGATTAAATCGAATTCCGACACGCGGAAAGCATCAGACGACTGGTATCGATGCGCTCCGCCGCTGCAGCCGAACCGCAGCGAGTGCCAGTAGTCCAGCACCGGCCACAGCCCAGCACGCGATGGGCGCCCAGTGCAGCAGCGGCGCATAGTCCGGCAGCTTCTGCAATCCGCCGGCGACCGCAGCCATGCGTGCGAAAGTCGCGAGCGCGAGCGCCGAGAAGACAAGACCGATGACCTTGCCTTCCGCGCCGGTCTCGCCGATCGCCATCGCCGCCGACACCGCGCTCATCATCATGCAGCCCCATGCGGCGCCTGCGATGAATTGCGCAGCGATCAGCATGTTGAGATTCACAGCGAATTCGGCGCCGATCACCGCAAGCGCGCCAAGCAATCCGGCTGCCCCGATGACGATGATGCCGCCCTGACGCTTAACCACCGCGCTGGCTGGAAACATCGCAATGTTGAAGCCGATCCAGAATATCGGCATCAGCCATTCCAGGTCGGCCGGTTTGGCGAAGCGCAGGAACATCGGCGCGCTGTTGATGCTGAAGTGAAGCTGGAAGCCCAACGCGAGAATGACCATGGCGGCGATAAAGAGCTGCGGCATGCGGCCAAGCGCCTTGCCTTGCGCCGGCGAGGCCTTCGCTTCACGCGCGCTGACCTGCACGAGGCCGCGCTCGACGCGCGAAAGCGCCAGCGTCACGATCAGCAAAACCACGCCGGCAAGAACGAAAGGCAGCCGCGGATCGACGCCGCGCAATGTCGCGCCGAGATAGGGCGCCAGCGCACCGGCGACGCCATAGCCGAGCATGGCCAGCGCGGCGAGAAACGGCCGCGACGGGCGCGCCGCATATTTGCCGAGCAATGTCAGCGGCGGCGCGCGCAAGGCCGAGGATGTCGCCGACCAGATCACGATCAATGCGATCAGCGCGACTTGCGCCTTCGGTCCCTGCCCGGCAACGAAAGGCAGCGCAACGAAGGCCGCGCCGGATACCGCAGTCAGGATGCCGACGATGAGACCGAGCCGCCCGACCACGCGCGCGATCCTGTCAGCGACCAGGCCCATCGCCGTATCGGTGACGGTGAAGATCGCCTGATCGAGCATCAGGATGAAGATGACGACAGTCGGCGCAATGCCGACATCGGCGGCGAGCTTCGGCAGATAGATCACATAGGTGACCCAGCCCAGCGTGAAGACCAGTTGCAGGACGGCGAGATAGACGCCCGCAGCATTGCTGGCGGCGGCTTGTGTGCCGGTTCGTTCCTGCTCGCTCATGGTCCCCTCGCCCCGCCCGACCATAGAATGGTCGCGGCAGCCAAGGAAAGCGTTCAACGCTTCTCTTCCTTCCCTTCTCCCCTTGCGGGAGAAGGTGGCGCGGCCGAAGGCCGTGCCGGATGAGGGGTAATGCTGGAGCCCCGCTGCTACCCCTCTCCCGTCTTCGCTTCGCGAAGCCACCCTCTCCCACAAGGGGAGAGGGGAAGATCGCGCGTCACTGCGTCTTGCGGAAGGTCAGATTGATGCGCTGGCCGCCCATGACGGGATGTTCGCCGTCCGGCAGCGGCGCGACGCCGTGATAGGCCAGCCGCGCCGGACCGCCCCAGACCACGACGTCGCCATGGGTCAGACGATAGCGCTTCTGAGGCGCGCTGCGGGTGAGACCACCAAACAGAAATGTCGCCGGCAGGCCGAGCGAGACCGAAACGATGGGCGCGCGCAGATCCAGCTCGTCCTTGTCCTGATGCAGCGAGAGTTTGGCGCCCGGCTTGTAGCGATTGATCAGGCAGGCATCCGGCATGAAGGCATCGAAGCCGGCCTGAACCGCCGCGCGCGCGGCGAGATCGCGAAACGGTGCCGGCATTTCGGGCCATGGCTTGCCGCTGTCGGGATCGACGGGGTCGTAGCGATAACCTGATGAATCCGACACCCATCCGACACGGCCGCAATTGGTCATGGCGACCGACATGGTGTGACCGCCCGGCGTGACCAGATGGCGGAACGGCGCGGCTTTCACGATTGTGCGCAGCGCCGCGATCACATCCGGCTGTTCGGCAGCGAAGAAGTTGCGCAGCAGAACCGCTCCCTCGGCGAGTTCTTCGCACGCAGGCTGGTCGTCCCTGATATCGGCGAACAGGTCGGTCATCGCGGTTGTTCAGTCGTCCCGTCATTTCGCATCGTGAAAGATCACCCCGAGCGTATGGCGCCGGCCCGACTTCACGCGGCTGACGCCATGGCGCAGATTGACGCGATAGCTGCCGCGCGTGCCGGCAACCGGGCGGTGATGCACGGCGAACACTACCGCATCGCCCTGCCGCAAGCCTACCACTTCGGCGCGCGACTGCATGCGCGGCCGCTGCTCCGTCAACACGAATTCTCCGCCGGTGAAATCCTCCGATGGCTCCGACAGCAGAATCGCGACCTGCAGCGGAAACACGTGTTCGCCATAGAGATCCTGATGCAGGCAGTTGTAGTCGCCGGCTTCATATTGCAGCAGCAGTGGCGTCGGCCGTGTCTGGCCGGCCTCATGGCAGCGCTTGAGGAAGGCGGCGTGATCGGCGGGAAAGCGGACGTCGATCCCCATCGCCTCGTTCCAGCGATTGGCGATTGTACTCAATGGTCCGTAGAGCGCCGGACGCAGGCCGGCGATCGGATCGGGCAGCGGATAGTTGAAATATTTGTATTCGCCGCGGCCGAAGCCGTGGCGGCCCATCACGATGCGGCTGCGAAAATGCGTGTCGTCGGGATAGAGCGCCGCGAGATGATGGCACTCGTCGGGGGACAGCAGCTTTTCGAATACCGCACAGCCCTGGGCATCGAGCTCGGTGCCAATGCGCTGCCAGTCGATGGCGGCGATGCGCGTTTGCGACATGGCGTCATTGTTTTCTGGGCGCTTCTTCGCGAGTGAAACCATGTCATCGCCTCCGTCATCCGGCCGCGATCATGTTGTCATGGCCTGTTGGCCATTTTGGGGAAATGGGCGAGCGAAGCCACCCGATTTCCGGATGGAAGCGCTGACCGCCCCACACTGTCATTCCGGGGCGGGACCGACGCCGAAGGCGGCGGCGAGCCCGGAATCTCGTCATGGGAGTCTCCGGGAGCCAAACACTCCGGGATTCCGGGTTCACGTGCGCGAAGATGCGCGCGTGCCCCGGAATGACGAGTGTAGGATTACGGCGAGTGCTTGGCCTCAGCCCACCACCGGCAACGTCTTCACATCATAGCCATGGCTGATCTTGCGCTTCAGCACGGGGTCTTCGATCTCATAATCGAAACGCTCCGCCGGACGGATGCCGCCCTTGGCTGCAAAGGTGCCGCCGAACATCGCGGTGCCGTCTGGCAGCTTGTCGCTGTCGAAACCTTTCTTGATCAGTTCCGCCACCGGCAACATGCCGCTCAGCAGGCCCTCCTGATACAGCACCTTCTCGCCCTTGATGGTGGCCCAGGAGCGCAGGATGATTTGGTCCCAATGCGGAAGCAGTTCGGAGAGCTCCCACACGACAGGTGCGATCGGCTTGTCGCACATCTGCTTCGACACGGTGATGTTGTAGGTCTCGACCTTGCGGTCGGTATGGTCGGAGCCGACGCCGACATAGGTCTTGCCGCCTGACGCGATCAGGCAAAACTCGACTTCACCCGACGAATTCTCGTCGGTGCATTCGATCATGCCATCAGTGGTGAAGCGGCGCGCCGAGCAGCGGTAATAGATCGGAGTCGAAGCCGGCGGCGCGATGCCGAGCGCCTCGAGTTCCTTGATGTGATGATCGCGCGCGACGGGATCGCGGCCGGTCCAGCCGGCGATGACGCCTTGCGTGATCTTGAGCGTCAACGGCGTCTTGCTGCCTTTTGCGTCCAGGGTGAACGCGATCTCGGTGGTCATGTGGTTCTTCCTTGCTTGCAATTGAAAGTGAGCTCCGGCGTCGCGCTCCCTCTCCCCGCCTGCGGGGAGAGGGGTGGGGTGAGGGGGAGCCAGCGAGTGAAACACCGGCTCCCCCTCACCCGGCGCTGCGCGCCGACCTCTCCCCGCAAGCGGGGAGAGGTTAGAAAACATCAGCCGCGAACGAGCGTCTCCATGCCCGCCGCGAGTTCGAAGATGCGGCGGTCGGAGCAGCCGGCGGCTGCCAGCATCAACCCGACAGGCGCTTCGTCCTTTGCGTGGATCGGCAGCGAGATGGCGCAGCCGTCGATCATGTTGATCAGCGTGCAGTTGCGCAACGCCATCAGGTTCTGCTTGGAGAACACCTTGTCGTCAGCCATGTCGGCGATCGACGGCGGCGTGATCGCGCAGGTCGGCAGCACCAGCGCATCGTAAGGCGCGATGCGCTTTTCGGTCCGCGCGATCAACGAACGGCGCATCGGCAGCAGGTCGAGATAATCGGCGGCGTTCTGGGTCTCGCCACGCTGGATGCGCAGCGCGACTCTGGGATCGTAGACGTCGCCCTTGCTGGCAAGCAAATAGCGATGCCAGGCATAGGATTCAGCAGCCGTGAAGCCGCCCTTGGTGCTCATCGGCGCGATATCGTTGAACTCAGGCACTTCGATGCGCTCGATGATCGCGCCCTTGTCGGCGAGCTTCTTCAGCGCGCGTTCGAAGGCGGTGGCCACGACGGGATCGAGATCGTCCATCGCCATGGTGGTCGGTACAGCAAGGCGCATGCCCTTGATCGGGCGCGGCGTGAGCTCAAATTCCGGTTCGCCGGCCAGCACAGCATCCATCGCCGCGCAGCAGGCGACCGAGCGTGCGAGCGGGCCGATGCTGTCGAGCGTAAAGGACAGCGGCACGGCGCCATCGAGCGGCACGCGGCGCTGCGTCGGCTTGTAGCCGACGATGCCGTTGAAGGCTGCCGGAATGCGGCAGGAACCGCCGGTGTCGGTACCCAATGCCGCATGCGCCATGCCATCGAGCACGGAGATGGCGGCACCGGAGGAGGATCCGCCGGGCACATGGCCAACCTCGCGCTTCCACGCCCCCTTCGGCGTGCCGTAATGCGGATTGGTGCCGATGCCCGAATAGGCGAATTCGACCATGTTGGTGCGGCCGATCACCACGAAGCCGGCGCGGCGCAGACGCGCGACGGTGGGCGCGTCGGCATCGGCGGGCGCGGAATCGTCCAGCGCGCGCGAACCGGCGCGGGTCACCTGGCCCTTGATGTCGAACAGGTCCTTGACGGAGATCGGAATGCCGGCAAAGCGCGACGGCGCGGCATTGGCTTTGCGCAGCGCGTCCATGGCATCGGCGGCGGCCAGTGCCGCGTCCTTGTCGACATGAATGAAGGTGCGCTCACCCTCGCCGTTCGGATCGGCGATTTTGGCCAGACAGGCTTCGACCAGTTTGCGGGACGTGGTGCGGCCGGCGGCGAGGTCGGCGGCCAGGCTGGCGAGGGTCGGTGCGGTCTGGTGGAAGTCGTTGCTCATGGTCGCGGCATCCTGTGTGTCTTGCCGGACCCGCAGGTGGTCACGGCGCCCGGTCGGTATCGCCGAAAGTGTCCTCGATTTCCAGATCGAGCAGCGCGGAGCTGAGCGATTTGCCATGCGCATCGAGCGCCAGCGATCGCGTCACCCCGCCGCCAAGCGCCTGATCCATCACGAAGTTCAACGCTGCGAGATTGGGCAGCTCGTAGCGGACCACCTCGCCCGCGACGATGCCCGCAAACAGGGCCTTCACGCGCGCGGCAGTCACCTGCGATACTATCAACGGATATAGCTTTGCGTCAAAGGCAATTACCGAGATGTTGGAAATGTTGCCTTTGTCACCTGTGCGGGAATGGGCGATCTCGCGCAGCTTCACGTCATGCTCCCTCAACCATCCGTACCAACCTACCCTGCCTGGTTGCAGCGGGACAAGCCTCGCACGTATTTCAACCTGAATTCCAATTCGAATTCCACGTCGTCCCGCAGTGAGCAGATACGGCCATGCAGCCCGCGCGCTGGACCGCCCCCGGTGGAATGTGGAATGTCCATCCAGAGGACAACGAACGGGGCCAAATCCCCGTCCAAGGGAGAGAAGACGACACATGGCTGAACCAGCCCGCGCGCGGCCGAAACCGACACCGGAAACCCAGCATTATTGGGACGGCGCCAAAGCCGGCGAATTGCGCCTGCAGCGCTGCGACGATTGCAGCAACGTGTATTTTCCGCCGCGGCCGTTCTGCCCAGGCTGCGCCTCGCGCAAGGTGTCGGTGTTCAAGGCCTCGGGCAAGGGTTTCCTCTACAGCTACGTCATCAATCACCGGCCCGCCGCGCCGGGCTTCACGCCGCCTTATGCGATCGCCGTGGTCGAGCTTGAGGAAGGTCCGCGGCTAATGAGCAACATCATCGATTGTCCGCAGACGCCGGAGGCGCTCGTGCTCGACATGAAGCTCGAGGTCGCCTTCGAGAAACTCGACGACACCATCACCCTCCCCGTATTCCGTCCGGCTGGGGGTTGAGATCATGCGCAGAAACGCAGTCGCCGTCGTCGGCGCAGCCGAGACCACCGAGCTCGGCGTCATCCCCAACACGTCGCAGATCCAGCTTCACGCGGATGCGGCGCTCAACGCCATCAAGGATGCCGGGCTGAAGCTCTCGGACATCGACGGCATCGCCACTGCGGTGGAGACACCGCAGCAGATCGCGCATTATCTCGGCATCACCCCGACCTGGGTCGACGGCACTTCCGTGGGCGGTTGCTCCTTCATGCTGCATGTTCGCCACGCGGCTGCCGCGATCGAGGCCGGGCTGTGCAAGACCGTGCTGATCACGCATGCCGAGTCCGGCAAGTCGATGATCGGCAAATTGCCGCGCTCGATTCCGGCCGACAGCCTGCAGGGCCAGTTCGAGGCGCCTTATGGCGTCTATGGCCCGCCGAGCATGTTCCCGATCCCCGTCCTGCGCTACATGAAGACGCACGGCATCACCCATGAGCAGATCGCTTCAGTGGCCGTGTTCCAGCGCGAATGGGCCGCGAAGAATCCGCGCGCGATGATGAAGGCGCCGATCACGGTCGAGGATGTACTGAACTCGAAGATGATCGCCTATCCGTTCCGCATCCTGCAATGCTGCCTCGTCACCGATGGCGGCGGCGCGTTGATCCTGACCTCGGCGGATCGCGCCAAGGATTTCCCGAACAAGCCGGTCTATATTCTGGGCACCGGTGAGAGCGTGGAAACGCCCATGGTCAGCCAGATGAAGACGTTCGATTCATCGCGCGCCTTCACCGTGGCAGGACCGACCGCGTTCCGCGAGGCGGGGATCACGCACAAGGACGTCGATCACCTGATGATCTACGATGCCTTCGCGCATCTGCCATTGTATGGTCTCGGCGATCTCGGCTTCATGCCGCATGAGGAAACCGGCCAATTCATCGCCGACGGCAACACCCGCCCCGGCGGCAAGCTGTCGATGAACACCAATGGCGGCGGCCTCAGCTACATGCATTCCGGCATGTACGGCATGTATGCGTTGCAGGAAAGCGTGCGCCAGATGCGCGGAATCGCGCCGGCGCAGGTCGAAGGCGCGAAGATCTCAGTCTGTCACGGCGTCGGCGGCATGTTCGCCGCGTCGGGGACGGTGATTTTTACGAACGAGAAGTAGCGCGGCATCGTTACCTTCTCCCCGCTCGCGGGGAGAAGGTGGCTCGAATGCGCGAAGCGCGTTCGAGTCGGATGAGGGGGACTATCCACAGGCTCCGAGCACATGGATAGTCCCCCTCACCCGGATCACGCGCTAACGCGCGTGACCCGACCTCTCCCCGCAAGCGGGGAGAGGTTAGCGCACAACATCAATTTCACCACCAAGAGGAACCACCACATGGCATCTACCAAATCACTCGACGGCAAGGTCATCGTCGTCACCGGCGCGGGTCGCGGCATCGGCCGTGGCATTGCGCTGCTCTGCGCGGCCGAAGGCGCCAAGGTCGTCGTCAACGATCCCGGCGTCGGCACCGACGGTTCGGGCGGCGATGGCGCAACACCTGCCGAGCAGGTCGTCGAGGAAATCACCAAGGCCGGCGGCACCGCCGTTGCCAACTTTGAATCGGTCGCCGAAGCGATCCCGGCCAGCAAGATCATCAAGCAGGCGATGGACACCTACGGCAAGATCGATGGCGTGGTGAACAATGCTGGCATCCTGCGCGACGCGATCTTCCACAAGATGTCCATCGATGCCTTCGAGATGGTGATCAAGGTCCATCTGATGGGCTCGTTCTACACCTCGCATGCCGCCGCGCGTTACTTCCGCGAGCAGAACTCCGGCTCGTTCGTGCACTTCACCTCGACCTCGGGCCTGATCGGCAATTTCGGCCAGGCCAATTACGCGGCGGCCAAGCTCGGCATCGTCGGCCTGTCGAAGTCGATTGCGCTCGACATGGGCCGTTTCGGCGTTAATTCGAACTGCGTCTCGCCGTTCGCCTGGAGCCGCATGATCGGCAGCATCCCGACCGAGACCGAAGCCGAGAAAGCCCGCGTCGAGCGCATGCAGCGCATGGGTCCGGAGAAGATCGCACCGCTGGTGGCGCATCTGCTCTCCGACGACGCCAAGGAAATCTCCGGGCAGATCTTTGCCGCGCGCATGAACGAGATCTTCCTGATGGGCCAGTCGCGCCCGCTGCGCTCCATCCACCGCGCCGAAGGCTGGACCCCGCAGAGCCTTGCCGAACACGGCATGCCGGCGCTGAAGTCGTCGTTCTACAAGCTCGACCGCTCGGCTGACATTTTCAGCTGGGATCCGGTGTAAGCGTTTAATCGGCTCGCGGAAGCATCACTCTCGCGAGCCGATTTCTACAACCCAGAATTTAAAACGAAACAATATTACTCAAATAGCTATGCATAGCGGTCTTATCTGACCCGAGATCGCGCTAATTTCGTCATAAAGAATTCAAACGCCGGCCAAGACCGGCTATGTCACCAGCAATCAACGGGTTTGACGTCACGCATTTGCGGACGAAACCGCATTTGCTGGACGAACATCATGACAGATCACGCGGGCGCGATGCCCTCCGCGGCCATGCCGCATTCCAAGCCGCTGAATTCCCCCGCCCGCGTTTTGCTAGCGAGCCTGATCGGCACCACGATCGAATTCTTCGACTTCTACGTCTATGCCACCGCCGCGGTGCTGGTGTTTCCAAAACTGTTCTTCCCGGCCGGCAACGACACCGCCGCGCTGCTGGCGTCTTTCGCGGTGTTCTCGATCGCATTCTTTGCGCGTCCATTCGGCGCCGTCGTGTTCGGCCATTTCGGCGATCGCGTCGGCCGCAAGACCACGCTGGTCGCAGCATTACTCACCATGGGCGTCTCCACCGTCCTGATCGGTCTGCTGCCGACGCATGCGCAGATCGGCCTCGCCGCACCGCTACTGCTAGTGCTGTGTCGTTTCGGCCAGGGTTTCGGCCTCGGCGGTGAATGGGGCGGCGCCGTGCTGCTCGCCACCGAGAACGCGCCGGAAGGCAAGCGCAACTGGTACGCCATGTTCCCGCAGCTCGGCGCGCCGCTCGGCCTGTTCCTCTCGTCGAGCACGTTCTTCATCCTCCTGCATTTCGTCTCGCCGGAAACTTTCCTGAGCTGGGCGTGGCGCGTGCCGTTCCTCGCCTCCATCGTGCTGATCGCCATCGGCCTGTGGGTGCGCCTGTCGATCACCGAGACGCCGGAATTCCAGAAGGCGATCGAGAAGGCCGAGCGCGTTGCCGTCCCCAGCATAGAGCTGCTGCGCAAGCACAAGCGCAGCCTCGTGCTCGGCACGCTGGTCGGTCTGATGACCTTCGTGTTCTTCTATGTCTGCACGGCCTATCTGCTGTCCTACAATGTCGGTATCGCGAAGATGTCGCTGCTCGATGCGCTCAAGGTGCAGATCGCCGGCGCCGTCGCCTTCGGCACCACCAACATCCTGGCCGGCCTGCTCGCCGACAAGATCGGTCGCCGCACGCTCCTGATCGCCAATTGCCTGATGGTGATCGTATTCTCGTTCTTCCTGGCACCGCTGCTGTCAGGCGGCGTGGCGGGCATCTATGCCTTCGCACTGATCGGTCTCGCGATCTTCGGCATCAATTACGGCCTGATCGGTGCCGCACTCGCGGCACCGTTCCCGACCACCGTGCGCTATACCGGCGCGTCGATGACGTTCAACCTCGCGAGCATCTTCGGTGCCTCGCTGGCGCCCTATATCGCCACCTGGCTGCAGGCAAATTACGGTCTCGCTTACATCGGCTATTATGTGCTTGCCGCCGCGGTGATCACGCTCATCGCGATCTTCGTGTCAGACAAGCACGAGGTCTGAGCGCACGCGCATGACGATTTCAAAGGGGCAGCGCCGGCGCTGCCCCTTTTTGTTTGTCAGTTCGACGACTGTTGCCGCTTGAGTTCATTGCGCGCCGCGTCGCGCTCGAATTCGCCATCGCCCCGGCACACCTCGGCTGCCTGTTTCAGATAGGGCAACGCTTCCTGCGGCTTGTGCTTCACCATCAGATACTGACCGAGATAGAACGACACGCCGCAAGCGCCAAAGTCGTCGTCGAGCCGCATGTCCTTCATTTTGGCGAGCATCTCGTCGCGGGTCATCTGGCCGAGATAGACCGCCACCATTGGCCATGGCCAGCCCTTCCGATCGAGCGTGTCGGTATTGCGCTTCAGCTCGCCCATATCAAAGTCGCCGCTGCGCGCCCGCGCGATGTAGCGCAGCAGCTTCGCCAGATCATATTCGGGCGTCTTCTCCACCACGTTGCCGAAATCGACAGCCGCCTCGGCAAAGTGCCCGACGATGAAATGCGAGTGAGCACGCCGGTTGCGAATGCTGTCATCGTCCGGCGTCAGTTTCAGCGCCGCATCATAGTTCGGAATCGCGCTGGCGTAATCGCCTTTGCGCGAGAACGCAACGCCACGATTGACATAGGCATCAACGGTATCGGAAGCAAGCTCGAGCGCCTTGCTATAGTCGGCGATCGCGCCGTCATTATCGCCGCGCTGCAGCTTGATCTCGGCACGGCCGTAATAGGCCATGTCCTGATTGGTGGTTGAGAGGCGCAACGCGGTTTCGAAATCGGCGAGCGCATGGTCGGAATCGTTGCGCAACAGATAGACGTTGCCGCGAAACGCCAGCGCCAGTGTATTTTTCGGATCAAGACGGATAGCCGAGGAGAAATCCGCGATGGCACCCTTCACATCCCCGCTATTCCGGCGCACGAGACCACGGTTGTTATAAAGCGCCCCCAGTTCCGGCTTGAGCCGGATCGCCTCGTCGTGATTTTTAAGTGCGCGAGCGAAATCACCCTTGGCGGCGTAGATGGCGCCGCGCGCCGCATAGGCAAACGGATAGTTAGGATCGAGCGCGATGGACTTGTCGTAATCGGCAAGGGCAAGCTCGTGATCGTCCTGCTTTTCATGGGCCGTCGCACGCATGTAATAGCCCAGCGCGCTATCCGGACGCATCGCGAGGAAAGCCGAGAAGTCGGCCAGCGCACGCTCCAGATTGCCGCGAGACATCTGCGCAGCCCCGCGGTAGCTCATGGCTTCCGCGCGTTCCGCAGTCGTTGCTGCGGGATTATCGATGATCTCCGTGCAGCCCGCGATCATGCGCTGGTTAACCGGCGGTCGACATGCATTGTCCGCCTGCGCTGACAATGACGTGACGAACAGCAATGCTGCAGAAGCGACTGCAACACATATGTGACAGCGAAACGACGACATGGGGAACCGCGCATCAAATGAGGGCTTTGGTCTTGGTCGCGCGGAACTATCAAAAAGTTCACTGCGGTGCGACGCGACCTTGTGCAGCGCCATGACCGCGCGGCAGCATCGAATTGTGTAGCATCCCCGTCGCAACGGTATTTAAATTCCCGGCAACGGCTGGAAAAAACCAGACAAGCCGGGAGGACGACGATGCCAACTCAGCTCACGCAAGACTCTGCTCACCCCGCCGCACCATCCAACTCGCTCAGTCGCAGAAATATCCTAGGCAGCGCCGCTGCATTGGCAGCGACGACGCTGATCGCACCTGATGCACTCGCGCGCAACTTCGGCCGCGGTGCGGAACCGCAGCGCTATCCCGATCCCGATATCGTCGTCATCGACGCCAATCGCTTCAAGGCGAGAGTCGGTAACACCGTCATCAAGCGGCTCTATACGGGTTGCCTGTGGGCGGAGGGACCGGCGTGGAATGCACAGGGTCAGTATCTGATCTGGAGCGATATCCCTGCCAATCGCCAGTTGCGTTATCTCGACGATGACGGCCACATCTCCGAGCGCTTCCGCTATCCATCCGAGGAGAGCAACGGGAATTCGTTCGACACCGAGGGCCGCCAGCTCAGCGCGCAGCGCACGCGCCTTGTCCGCTTCGAGCACAATGGCAGCGTCACGACGCTGGCTGAACAGGCAAACGGCAAGCCGCTCAACGGACCGAACGACATGGTGGTCAATCCGATCGACAAAGCGATCTGGTTCACCGATCCTGGCTACGGCGCCATCAATCTCTATGAAGGACAACGCGCGGCGGCTGGCGTGGTGCAGCCGAACCAGAAGGAAGCGGTGTATCGCATCGACCCCGCGAGCGGCCAGATCAGCAAGGTCGCGGACGATCCGTTCAAGCCGAACGGCTTGGCGTTCAGCCCGGACTACAAGAAGCTCTATGTCTGCGACACCGGCATCACGCATTATCCCAATGCCAAGAACGTGGTGTGGCAATACGACGTCGACGGCGGCAAGCTCAGCAATGCGAAGCCGCTGATCGACATGACGCTGGATGGCAAGTCCGGCTTCCCTGACGGGCTACGCGTCGATACCGAAGGCAATATCTGGGTCGGCGCCGGCTGGGTCGGCGAGGGCTATGACGGCGTGCAGATCTTTGCGCCGGACGGCCAGCGCATCGGCCAGATCAAGCTGCCGGAAACCTGTGCCAATGTCTGTTTCGGCGGCAAGAAGCGCAACCGGCTGTTCATGACCGCGAGCCAGTCATTGTATGCGGTCTATGTGGAGACGCAGGGCGCCCATTTCTGTTGAGAGGCGCTTTCCCTCCCTCAAGCGGCGGAGCCGCGCAGTGGGGAGGGAAAGAACTACCCGCTATTCCGCAGTCCCGCCGAGATGCCATTGATCGTCAGCTGAATCCCGCGCAGCACCTGCTCGTCCGGATTATTCGCGCGATGCTCTTTGAGCAGCTCAACCTGCACATGGTTGAGCGGATCGAGATACGGGAAACGATTGCGAATCGAGCGATCGAGCAGCGGATTGTTTTGCAGCAGGCGCTCCTGCTCCATGATATCCAGCAGCGTCTCGATGCACAGATGCCATTCGCCGCGGATGCGGCCGAAGATGGTCTCGCGCAGCTTCTGGTCGGCGACAAGCTCAGCATAACGCGAGGCGATGGCGATCGAACTCTTGGCCAACACCATGTCCATGTTGGACAACAGCGTGCGGAAGAATGGCCATTCGCGGTGCATCTCCTGCAGGAACGCCATGCCCTTGTCGGGATGATTGGCGAGCCAGGCCTCGATGGCGCTGCCGAAACCGTACCAGCCCGGCAGCATCAAGCGGCACTGCGCCCATGAGAACACCCAGGGAATGGCGCGCAGATCCTCGATGGCGCGAGTCTTCTTGCGCGAGGCCGGACGGCTGCCGATGTTCAGCGTCGAGATCTCGTTGATGACGGTGGATTCCCAGAAGTAATCGACAAAGCCCTCGGTCTCATAGACCAGACCGCGATAGGCCTTGAAGGCCAGTTCGGAAATCTCCTCCATGGCTTCGAGATATTCGCGGCGCGGCGCGCTGTGCTTCGGCGCCAGCAGGCTCGCTTCCAGCGTCGCGGCGGCCAGGATCTCCAGATTGTTGCGGCCGACTTCGGCGTTGGAATATTTGCTGGAGATGATCTCGCCCTGTTCGGTGATGCGGATCTGGCCATCCACCGCGCCGCCGGGCTGCGCCAGAATCGCATCGTGGCTCGGGCCGCCGCCGCGGCCCACAGAGCCCCCGCGGCCATGGAACAGCCGCAGCCGGATGTGATGCCGCTCGAACACTTCGATGAGCTCGATCTCGGCCTTGTACAGTTCCCAGCCGGACGTAACGAAACCGCCGTCCTTGTTACTGTCGGAATAACCGAGCATGACTTCCTGCACCGCGCCGCGGCTGTCGACCAGCTTGCGATAGTCGTGCAGCGAGAACATCCGGTCCATGATGGCTGCAGAGGCCTGCAGATCCTCGATGGTTTCGAACAGCGGCACGATATTGATGGCGCTGCGGCCGGAACAATCGACGAGCCCGACTTCCTTCAGCAGCACCGCGACTTCGAGCATGTCGGAGACGCCCTTGCACATCGAGATGATGCATTGGGGGATCGCCGCTGCGCCGAATTTCGCATGGACCTGCGCCGCCATGCGAAACAGCGCCAGTTCGCCCAGCGTCTCGTCGCTGTATTTGACGAACAGTGAGCCCAGCGGCCGCGCGTTCTTCAATTCATTCGCCAGCAGCGCGATGCGCGCTTCCTCGCCGAGCGCGAGATAGGACGTGCCGGGCATCGCGGCGTCGATCAGTTCGGCGACGGTGCGCTCATGCACCGCCGAGTTCTGCCGGATGTCGAGGCTGGCGAGATAGAAGCCGAAACAATCCACCGCGCGGCGGAGTTGCCGCAGCCGGCCACGGGCGATGACGGCGGAATTATCAGCGATCAGCGAACGATCGAGCACGTCGAGATCGGCCTTGAACTCCTGCGCCGATGCGTAAGCCGGGGCATCGCCCACGGCCGCGCGGCGGTTCGGCAATTCGAGCGCATGGGCCGTCGCCGCCATGCGGGCATAGACGCCGGATATCGCGAGCCGATAGGGCTCGCCAGCGCGGTGCGGCGACGGATCAGGCGAGCGTTCGGCCAATGCGCGGAGTTCATCGGAGACATCGGCGAGATGCGCCGCCATGGACAGTTCTGCGCCCAGCGCGTGAAGTTCGTCGAGATAGAAGCTGAAGGCGCGCCTGCTCTGCAGCATCATGGTGCCGCGCATCACATCTGCCGTGACGAACGGATTGCCGTCGCGGTCGCCGCCGATCCAGCTGCCCATGCGCAGGAACGAGCCGAGTTCAGTAGCGCCGCCCTGCGCGCGCAGGCTGTCTTCCAGCACACAATGCAGCCGCGGCACTTCGCGCAAAAACGTATAATCGTAGAACGACAATCCGTTGGCGACCTCGTCGAGCACCGTCAGCTTGCTCCGGCGCAGCAGATTGGTCTGCCACAGCGTCACGACGGCGCGGCGCAACTGTTCTTCCGACGCCTCGATCTCCTCGGCGGTGAGCTGCATGCGCTCGCGCCGGTCGAGCAATGCCGCGATTTCCATTTCGCGGTCGATGGTGCTCTTGCGGCGCACTTCGGTGGGATGCGCGGTCAGCACCGGCGAAATCAGCGCCTGTCCGAAGAACTTGCTGAGCAGCGCCGCATCGATCCCGGCCTCGCGCGCGCGCTTCACCGCATGGGCCAGCGTGCCCGATGCGTTAGCCGCATTCGCGCGCTGCGCCCGCATGCGGCGGATGTTGTTCTGGTCCTCCGCGATATTGGCGAGATGGGAGAAATAGCTGTAGGCGCGAACGATGCGCACGGTCTCGGCGATCGACATGCCGTCGAGAATGGCTTCGAGTTCACGCCGCGCCAGCTTGTCCTCGTCGCGGTGAAAACGGACCGAGGTCTGCCGGATATTCTCGACCAGGGCGAATACCGCCTCACCTTCCTGATCCCGCACGGTGTCGCCAAGGATACGGCCGAGCAGCCGGATGTCCTCGCGCAGCCGGGCATCGGCCTCCTGGTGAGCAGGATCGTCACCGCGCTGGGATGCGGGTTCTTCGGTGGGCAGGGTCAGGGACACAAGGACGCTCCAGGAAGTTGCCGGCGCCCCATTTGGTCGCAACTCATGCTGCGACGCAAGACGAAGTTGTGTGGCGATGTAATCCACAGGCCCCTCAGTTGTCGTCCCCGCGCAGGCGGGGACGACAACATAAATCGCGGAACTCACCCCTTCGGCTTCACCTTCGCCAGAATCCGATCCGCCTCTGTCCGCCAGTCGGCGTTGCGCGCGAAACCCGCCTCGCCCTTGGTGCCGAACAGGCCATCATCGGCGAGATCCGCGACCCAGCCCTGACGCTCGGCCGTGCCTTCGGCCGACCATGGCGTGAGCCCGATCTCGCGCACGGTCTCGGCGACCTCGCGGACTTCCTCGCTGCGGCGGCGGCCGTGTTCGATGACGCGCTGGAAGAAATAGGCGCCTTGCTTCTCCCAATCGATGCTCGGGAACGTCTCGACCAGCGAGGCAATCACCGCGTCCTCGACACCATAGGCGCGCGCGGTGGTGAAGCTCTCGATCACCATGGCCTCAAGGCCCTTGATCATGATACTGCGGCACATCTTGGTGGCCGAGGCGACGCCAAGCCTGTCGCTGGCGACTTTCGCATCGAAGCCGATGGCATTGAGCAGCGGCGCGAAATCACGCGCGCCGGTGCCGCCGAGCAGCAGCGGCACCTTGATGCGATACGGGGGAATCGAAGTCATGACCGCGCCCTCGACATAGCGCCCGCCGGCGCCATCGATCAGCGCGGCCGCACGTTGCTTCGCGCCGGGAGATGCCGAGTTGAAATCGAGAAACCATGCCTGCGGCTTCAGACCAGGCACGCAGGCCTGCGCCGCTGGCACCGTCTGGCTCGCGGTCACCGCACAGACGATGAAATCCGCGCGTGACGCGAGATCGGCATGCGAGGATGCGAGCGTGACACCATGGGTCTCGGCATGGTCCCGCAACGTCCCGGCATCTTTGCCGTCGAATTTGAGATCATAGGCGCTGACGCGGAGATCCTGCTTGCGCAGGTCTTCCGCGAGAATGCGCCCAACTTCGCCATAGCCGATCAGGCCGCAGTGCCACTGGTTCGAACGTTCAGTCATGCTTCTTACTGGACCTTGATGTTTGCCGCCTTCAGCACTGGCCCCCATTTGTCCGCTTCGGCATGCATGAATTTGTCGAACTCGGCCGGCGAGGAACCAACCGGCGTGGCATCGATCTTCTTCAGCGCCGCCAGCACCACCGGATCCTTCAACGCCGTCACCAGATCCGCATGGATCTTGGCGACGACATCGGCCGGCATGCCGGCGGGCCCGAGGAAGCCCCACCACACCGCCGTATCGTAACCGGCGACGCCAGATTCGGCGACGGTCGGCACATTGGGCAGCGCCGCCGAGCGCGTCGCCGTCGTCACGGCCATGGCACGCACCGCGCCGCCTTCGAGCTGTCCGACGATCTCGGGCAGCGGATTGATGCTCATGGGAATGTCGCCGGCAATCACGGCCGTGAGTGCCGGCGCACCGCCCTTGTAGGGGATCGAGACGATCTTGGTGCCAGCCATATGGTTCAGCAATTCGCCGGCGAGATGCGCCGAGGTGCCATTGCCGGACATGCCGTAGGACAGCGAGTCCGGCTTCGCTTTCGCCTGCGCCAGCAGCTCCTGCAGGTTCTTCGCCGGATTGTCCTTCGACACCACGATGGCCAGTGGCGAATAGGCGACTTCGCTGATCGCGGTGAAATCCTTGAACGTGTCGTAGGGCAGCTTCGGATAGAAGAACTGATTGAGCGGATGGCCCGATGCGACGAGGATCAGCGTGTAGCCATCGGGCGGTGACTTCGCGAGGGCCTGCGAGGCGATGATGCCACCGGCGCCCGGACGGTTGTCCACCACAGGCTGCTGGCCCCAGGTCTTCGAAAGCGACTGCGCAAAGGTCCGCGCCAGCACGTCAACGGCGCCGCCGGCCGCATAGGGCACCAGGATCGTCACCTGCTTGCTGGGAAACGTCTGGGCGTACAGCGCCGGGCTGGTGAAAGACAGCAGCACAGCCGCCGTGGCGATGGCCAGTTTCATGGGCGCAGGCAAAGACACAGGCATGGATGGTCGTCCCTCTTGTTAATATCGCGCAACAATATCGTGTCGTTGCTGCTTGATATAGCTACTTGGCTGTGGTCGCAGCGCGCAGTCCGGATCGTGCGATGGCCGCATCGACCAGTCCCTGCGCCTTCACATCCTCGGTGAATTTGCGGACAAATGCCATCCCCTCGTCGCGCCCCTTGGGGATCGCGATGGCGTGCCGCTCGACGCCCCAGCGACCGTCGAGCACTTTCGCCCCCGGCGCCTGTTCGGCGAGTTCAAACAGTGTCGCCTTGTTGGTGGCGAACACATCGATGCTGCCGGCGGCCAGCATCCCGGGCGCGAGTCTGATGGCCGGCACGCGGACGACCTCGGCATTCTTCAAATCGCGTGACAGCACCGCATCGGACGAACTGCCGGCGGTGACGCCGACATGAACGCCTTTGACATCGACATCATCAGACCCAGTAACCTTGGAGTCTTTCGCGACGAGATAGCCGAGATCGCTTTCCAGATAGGCCGGGCCGAAATCCATGTCCCTGGCGCGGGAGGCCGATGCATTGGTGAAGGCCGCGTCGACTGCGCCTGTCTTCACCGCCTCGAGAACCTCGGCATTCTTCGAAAAAACCACCGGCTCATAAGGCACGCCCAATTGGCGCGCGAGCTCCTTGCCGAGATCGTAGCCGACGCCGCGAGGGCCTTCGGATTGAGATTCCAGAATGGATGTCGGCGTGCCCGGATAGAGGCCGACACGCAGCTTGCCGGATGGTGCGAGGATCTGCTTCGGCTCGAGATCGACCGCTGTCGCGGGGCCGGCAAACGCCGCAATCACGAGAGTGATCGCCGCGATCTGCGCGGCAAGTTTGTTTCCAATCATTGCCGCACGCATCATCGTCCTCCTAGATGGTCCGTCCCGCTTTTGCCCAATAGGGATCGCGCAGCCGGCGCTTGAAGATCTTGCCGGAGTCTTCGCGCGGCAGATTTTTCTGGATTTCCATCTGCTTCGGCACCTTGTAGTCGGCCAGCGCCTTCTTGAGGTCCGCGCGCACCGTCGTAAGGTCGAGCACCACACCCGGCTGCGGCTCGATCACGGCCATCAGGGACTCGCCGAACTCCTCGTCGGGTATACCGAACACGGCGCAGTCATGCACGCCGGGCACGGCATGCAGTGCGGCTTCGATTTCGGCGGGATAGATGTTGACGCCGCCGGAGATCACCATGTCGCGCTTGCGGTCGCAGATGAAGACATAACCGTCGGCATCGAGATAGCCGACATCGCCCGAGGTGATGAAACCGTCGCGGTCGATCTCGGCGCGCTTCTCCGGCTTGTTGTGATAGGTGAAGTCCGGGTTGCCGGCGATGCGCGAATAAATCTCGCCAATCTCGCCCTGAGGCAGGATCTGGCCGTCATCGCCGAGGAAACGCAGTTCGGCGCCGGGGGCGATCTTGCCGACGGTGCCGGGCTTCTTCAGCGCGTCTTCGGAATTCGCGAAGGTCACCGCACCGGATTCGGTCGATCCGTAGAATTCGTAGATCACCGGCCCCCACCAGTCGATCATCGCTGTCTTGACGTCGGCCGGGCACGGCGCGGCAGCGTGGATGATGTGGCGCAGCGACGACATGTCGTATTTCTTGCGCACGTCCTCCGGCAGCTTCATCAGACGGATGAACATGGTCGGCACCATGAAAATCGTGTCGATCTTCTCGTCCTGCACCACGCGCAGGAATTCTTCGGGATCGAAGCGCGGCATCAGCACCAGCGCGCCGCCGAGGCGCCCGGCACGCAGGGCGAAGGCATTCGGCGCCGAGTGATAGAGCGGTCCGGGCAACAAAGCGCGTGCTCCGGGCTTGAGGCCATAGACGCGTGCACGCATCTGGTCGGCTGACGCCGCCTGCTCCGGTGTCGGCGCGAAACGGCGCACCCCCTTCGGATGGCCGGTGGTGCCCGATGTGTAGATCATGTTGTGCGGCTGCGGCAGCGCGGGGCCGTCATAGGGCGCCTGCTCCTTGAGCCAGCTTTCCAGATCGATCGCACCATCCGGCGTGCCGAGCCGTGCGGGATCGACCTTGTAATTGGCGACGATCTCCGGGGGTGTCGGCACGCTCAGCGATACGATGCCCTGCGGAATCGCATCGCGGAGCTGATGCAGCATGTCGGCATGGGCGATCAGCACGTTGCTGCCGGAATCCTTGATGACATAGGTGATCTCTTCCGGCTTGAAGTGCCAGTTCACCGGCACGCCGTAAGCGCCGAGCTGCGCCACCGCATAGGCGGCTTCGAGAAACGCGATGTCGTTGCGCATCAGGATGCTGACGCTGTCACCCTGCTTGACGCCAAGCCGCGACAGGCCGCCGGCGATGCGGCTCGCGCGTTCGGTCAATTCGGCAAAGCCGCGACGGCGATCGCCTGACATGACGCCTTGAAAGAGGGAGTTTGTCGACATGGATACGTTTCCGGATTTTTGTTTTTGATTTCAGTCGCAACGATGAAGAACCCTCATGGTGAGGAGGCGCCTTGCGCCGTCTCGCACCATCAGCTGATGTGCTCCGTCGCCATCCTTCGAGACGGTGCCAAAGTGGCGCCTTGTGGCTGCTAGTCCACAAAATTCGGCGCGCGCTTCTCGATATTCGCGCGCACGGCTTCGGTCTGGTTCGGTCCACCCATCAGCTTCATCTGCTCGACGGATTCGGCGAGCAGCGCCCGGCCGGGATCGATAGCGAGATTGTTGAGCATGCGCTTGGCGGCGCGGATCGCATCTGGGCTCTTGCCGGCGATCTCGCGCGCCGTCTCGAGCGCCGCTGCGCGCGGATCGTCGCAGATGCGCGTGGCGAGGCCGTAGCTCAGCGCTTCCTGCGCCGAGAAGATGCGGCCGGTGTAAGTGAGGTCGCGCAGGATATCATCACGCACGAGGCTGGCGAGGATCGGCGTGCCGGCCATGTCAGGCACGAGACCCCATTTGATTTCCATGACTGACATTCGCGTGTCCGGCGCGAGAAACCGCATGTCGGCACCGAGTGCCACCTGAAAACCACCGCCGAAGGCGACGCCATGCACAGCGGCAATCACCGGCACCGGCAATTGACGCCAGCCCCACACTGCCTGCTGGGAGTGATTGCAAAGACCGTGAGTGCGCAGCGCGAGGTCGCGCTTCTGACCGCCGCCGATACCGTCGCCGCCATTGTCGTTCATCGCGGCGAATCGTCCCATGTCGAGGCCGGCGCAGAACGCCCGGCCCTCGCCGGACAGCACCACCGCGCGCAGTCCCTTCTCGCGGCTGAGGCGCTCGGCAGTATCGACCAATGCCGCGAACATCGCCGCATCCAGCGCATTCATCTTGTCCGCGCGGACCAGCCGAACATCGGCAACGCCGTCCGTCATGGACACAGAGATGCGGTCTTCCATGGGAGGTTTCCTTCCTAGACTTGTTTTTCTTCCCGCTTTACACGCAAGCGGTATAGGGTTTAGTCAATCAACTAATTAACCCGTCCGCATCCTCTTAAAGCAGGACCCTCCCATGTTCAATCAGCAGCTCCTCGCAGGCCGAAAAATCCTCGTCACCGGCGGTGGCACAGGCCTGGGCAAATCGATGGCGGCGAAATTTCTCGAGCTCGGCGCCGAAGTGCATATCTGTAGTCGCCGCAAGGCTGTATGCGACGAGACCGCAACCGAGCTGATGGCGGAATTTGGCGGCAAGGTCTCCAGTCACGGCGTCGACATCCGCGACGCCGCGGCGGTCGATGCGATGATCGAAGGCATCTGGGCCGACGGTCCCCTCACCGACCTGATCAACAATGCCGCCGGAAATTTCATCTCGCGGACGCAGGACCTGTCAGCGCGCGGCTTCGACGCGGTCGCCAACACGGTGATGCACGGCACGTTCTACATGACCCATGCGGTCGGCCGGCGCTGGATCGCCGACAAGGTGCCGGGCAACGTGGTCTCGATCACCGTGACCTGGGTACGCAACGGCAGCCCCTATGTGGTGCCCTCCGCCATGAGCAAATCGGCGATCCATGCCATGACCATGTCGCTGGCCACCGAATGGGGCCGCTACGGCATCCGCCTCAACACCATCGCGCCCGGCGAGATTCCCACCGAAGGCATGAGCAAGCGCATCAAGCCCGGTGACGAGGCCGGTGCGCGCACCAAGGCGCTCAACCCAATGGGCCGCGTCGGCAAGATGGAAGAACTGCAGAACCTCGCGGTGTTCCTGATCTCCGGCGGCTGCGACTGGATCAGTGGCGAGACCATCGCCATGGACGGCGCACAGGCGCTCGCCATGGGCGGCAACTTCTATCAGCTTCGCGACTGGTCAGACGCCGAATGGATCCAGGCGCGCGACAGCATCAAGGCGCAGAACGAAAAGGACAAGGCGCAGCGGGGCTGATCTGCGTCACGTCGCTTCGCACGCCACAGCCCGACCTCATCCCCGTTTGAACGCAATTGCGTTCAAGCGGAGATGAGGCGCCAGTTGGCGCCGTCTCGAAGGACGAATGGAGTTCACCAGCTCATGGTTCGAGATGCGCGCCAGATGGCGCGCTCCTCACCATGAGGACTGAGTGTGAGACTTGCCGCGCGCCACGCCGCAAAGCCTTGTCTCATTTTTTCAGCCACGCGCCTGCTCCAGCAGTTTCCGCGCAACAAGAAACGCGTCTGCTTCGCAGGCGACGACTTTCGCCGCAATCCCGAATGCCTTTGCAGCCATCGCCGATTGCGCCTCGCGCAGCACGCGGATGACCGTATCCGGCTCGATCGCGATCACGGCGAGACACACGCCAGCCAAAGCCTGTTTGTTGCGCTTGAGCCAGAGCGCCCTCGCCTTTCGATCTTCGTGGGATTCATCGTGCTCACCCGCTTCGAAGATGATCACGAACGGTTCCCCTCGTTCGAGCAGGTCGTCCATTTCGATCTCCCACTGTGCAGGGCTGCGCACATGCATGGCGTCATGGCGCAACCACACGAATGGAAAAGCGGCAATGTCATGAATGAGAAAGGCACGGCTATCGAGGCTCATTGTTTGATCTCCAGATTGCATCGATTTGACCGCCGATGATCTAGACCACGACGCCTCGGGCCGTTAACGGTACTCGGACGATAAATACTGCAAACCGGCCACCTTAGAGGGGCTCTTGATGCGCCAGCGCCATGACATCTTTCACCGAACGCAGTGATGGTCCCGCCGCTGTGGCTGTCTGGGGCAGCGACGAGCCCGGCGATGAATTCCGGTTTGGCACGCGCGAACTCGACTGGCACCATCACCTGCGCGGTCAACTGTTCTGCATCGAAAGCGGATTGATCCGGGTTCACACCAAATACGGTTCATGGCTGCTGCCGCCGCAGCGTATCGGATGGCTGCCGCCCCGCCTCGAGCACAAGGTAACCATGAGCGGCGTGCTCAGCGGATGGGGCGTGTTGCTAACGCCTGCTGCAAGCAGGGCACTCCCCGATCAGCCATGCGTGATGGGCGGTAGTGAATTGCTGCGAGCTCTGGTGAGACGCGCCGCCGGCTGGACCAGCGCCAACCGACTGACCTCAGAACAGGGGCGCGTCGTCGCTGTTTTACTCGACGAGATTCGACATGCGCAGCGGGAAGCGCTGCATCTCCCCATGCCCACCGACCTCAGGGCATTGCGGATCGCCAACACGCTTATCAAACGACCGGACGATGCGCGGACACTGCAGGAACTGGCTGAGGCTGCCGGCCTCTCAGAGCGAACGGCACGCCGCATATTCGCCGCCGAAACCGGCATGAGCTTTATGCAGTGGCGGCAGCAGGCGCGCCTGACGCTGGCTCTAGAACGTCTCGCCGGCAATGAGCCCGTGGCGGACGTCGCCGAAGCACTCGGCTATGCCACGCCCAGCAACTTCATCGCGATGTTTCGTCGCGCCTTCGGCGAGCCGCCCGCGCGTTATTTTGCCAAACAACGCAGGACACCAGCTCGACCTGATCTGGACTAAACGATTTCATCAGATCAGCCAAATTGCTCCGCACGGCGCGTCGCCGCTCACCGCAGTGCAAAATCTTTCTCATCTTGTCAGCACAACCGGACACCCTCACACTCTCCGTAACTAAAAAATAATCGGAGGGAGGGAGACACATGTCCGTTGCGGAAGCGGCCACGCTGGCCGATGTCATTCGCGTGCAAGCAAAGGCGCGCGGCGATTCAATTGCGCTGGTGTTCGAAGGCCGCGACACCAGCTACAAATCACTCGATAGCAACGCCAACCGTGTCGCGAACGGGCTGATCGCGCTCGGCGTCAAGCCAAACGAACGCATTGCCTATCTCGGCAAGAACAGCGACCTCTTCATCGAGCTTCTCATCGGTGCCGTGAAGGCCAAGGTCGTCACCGCACCGGTGAACTGGCGCCTCGCCGCGCCGGAGATCGCCTTCATTGTCGACGACGCCAAGGCAGGCATTCTGTTCGTCGGCCCGGAATTCGTTGACCTCGTGCGCAGCCTGCAACCGCAGTTGCCAAGCGTGCGCGTCGTGATGACCATGGAAGGCGGCGCACCGGAGTGGCAGGACTTTGCCGCCTGGCGCGACGCGCAAAGCGACAGCGATCCGAACATCGCTACGACCAGGGACGACGTCGCGATCCAGCTCTATACGTCGGGCACCACAGGAAAACCAAAAGGCGCGATGCTGTCGCATCAGAATTTCCTGTCGCTGCTGCGCATCGGCGGGACCGACGCAAACCCGGACTGGAATGTCTGGACCGCCGACGACGTCTCGCTGGTGGCGATGCCGGTATTTCATATCGGCGGCGTCGGCTGGACGGTGTTCGGCCTCTATCACGGCGCGCCAAGAGCGTGATCGCGCGGGAGTTCGATCCCAACAAGGTGCTCGATTTCTTCCGCGACTATGGCATCAGCAAACTGTTCCTGGTGCCGGCGGCAATGCAGTTCATCGTGCGGCAGCCGCGTGCGCGCGAGATGGATTTCAGCAAGCTGCGTTACATCTTGTACGGCGCATCGCCGATCCCCGCCGCCCTGCTCAAGGAATGCATCAGCGTGTTCGGCTGCGGCTTCGTGCAGATGTACGGGATGACTGAGACCACCGGTACCATCGTGGTGCTGGCGCCTGAGGATCACGTCGAGGGCCGCGACTGCATGCGCTCCGCCGGCAAGGCGCTGCCGGGGATCGAGATCGCCATTCTCGATGCCGACGGCAAGCCGCTGCCAACAGGTGAAGTCGGCGAGATCGCGACGCGCTCGGCGTCCAATATGGTCGGCTACTGGAACCTGCCGGACGCCACCGCGCGCACGCTGGGTCGCGACAACTGGCTGCGCACCGGGGATGCCGGCTATCTCGACGGCGACGGCTTCCTCTACATCCACGACCGCATCAAGGACATGATCATCTCCGGCGGCGAGAACATCTATCCCGCCGAAGTGGAGAGCGCGATCTGCGATCATCCGGATGTGGCGGAGGTCGCCGTCATCGGCATTCCCGACGATACCTGGGGCGAAGCAGTGAAGGCCGTGGTGGTGGTGAAGCCCGGCAAGGAGCTCAGCGCAACCGACCTGATGAAGTTCACGCGCGAGCGCATCGCGGGATTCAAGGCGCCGAAGACGATCGACTTCATCGCAGCATTGCCACGCAATGCCTCGGGCAAGATCCTGCGACGACAGTTGCGCGATCCGTATTGGGTCGGGAAAGAGCGGCAGGTGAATTGAGAACTTGTTCTGCTGCCGCCGCATTCTACCGGCGCCGGGTATATCGATACAGCGAATGCGAGGGACTTCGTCATCTCGCTACCGCGCTGCTCGTCCGGAATCATCCGATTAGCGTTTTCAGCTAATTGTCTGACGGAGACGTTGAGCGTAGCGTCATGACGGCCGGCCGAACGGCTAGTGAACCTCGTGTATCAGTTGTAGAGGCGCGAAGTCATGCGCAGCGAGATTCGTGACATCAGTTCAGGCAGGGGGAAGGACCCCGCCACCCCGCGCGTCGGAACGCCGCGTCGCCTTGCGGCGATCGTTGTGGGGGACATCTGCGGATATAGCCGCCTCATGGAACTCGACGAGGAAGAAACGCATGCGCGCGTCAAGCGCATCGAGCGTGACCTCATCGAGCCGAGCATTACCGAGCATGACGGCAAACTCGTCAAAAGGACTGGCGATGGGTTCATTGCGATATTCGACAGTCCGGTCGAAGCCGTTCGATGCGGCATCGTCATCCAGCAAAGCATGATCGGGCGCAACGCTGCGCTGCCAAAGAGTTCCTGGATCGAATATCGCATTGGCGTCAATCTGGGAGACGTGATCATCGAGCCCAATGATGTCTTCGGCGATGGCGTCAATATCGCCGCGCGCCTCGAGGGGATTGCCGACCCGGGCCAGGTGTACATCTCGGGCGGCATCTATGAGCAGATCAAGCACAAGCTCGTCTGCGGTTATGAGTCGCTTGGAGATCGCAAGATCAAGAACATTACCGACCCGGTGCGCGTTTACCGGGTGCTTCCTGATCCCGCGGCCTTCAACAAGGCGCGGAAGCGGCGTGAACATGTTCTGATCGTTTCGTTTTGCGCCATCCTGCTGGCTCTCGCAGGCGCCGGCGTCTGGTACATGAGGGCTTACCCGCGCGGTGAAATCGGCAATCAGGCGTCAGCTCCCGCGGCGCCTCCGCAAGAGACAGGGAATGCAGGCACCCGATCAGCGCCCGTGCCCGCCGCCAAGCAAGCCCGGCCTGAACCTGCTCCGGTGGTGACGCCTGCCCCGCCCCCACCGCCAGCACCACCAAAGCCGGTCATAGAGCCCGTCATGGTCCCGCTCCCCGGCGGGACCTTCGCGATGGGCAGCAATGACGACATATCGGAAAAGCCGATACACCAGGTCACGATCAAGCCCTTCGCGATCAGCAAGTATCCGGTCTCGGTTCGGGAATGGAACGCGTGCGCTGCTGCGAATGCATGCCCGTTTCTGGTGACTGGGCGGGACGACATTCCGGTCACGGATGTGAGCTGGACCGATGCCAAGCAGTTTGTCGCATGGCTCGCGAAGGAAACGCAGAAAGCCTTCCGGCTCCCGAGCGAGGCTGAATGGGAGTATGCCGCGCGTGGCGGCACACAAACGAAATACTGGTGGGGCGATCAGCTGCAGCCCGGCATGGCCAATTGCAAGAACTGCACGGACGCCGCCGCCGAACAGCCGCTCAAGCTCGGCAGTCTGAAACCAAATCCATTTGGACTCTACGATATGGGTGGCGGCGTCAATCAATGGACAGAGGATTGCTGGCACAAGAACTATCAGGGTGCCCCGCAGAACGGCGCGCCATGGGTCGAGAACGACTGCGTCTCGCACGTCATTCGATCCGGCTCCTGGAAAAACGATGCGCGTTACGTCCGACCCGCAAGCCGCGATGGCTACGACACCAATGTACGATATCCGACCCACGGCTTCCGGATTGCCATGTCGTCCTGAGACCGCCCCAAAGGAAAGGATCCGTCATGAGGATCACCGGGCTCATCGTGTTGTCCGCCATGCTGTCAACGACGCCCCTTGCAGTCCATGCGCAAGGAAAGTCCGCTCCGAAAGACGCGGTTCTCTATTTCGTGTGGCCACAGGACAAAGCGGTGATCAAGGGCGGGTTCTGGTGTCGTTTCGGTTTGCGGAACATGGGCGTCACTCATGCAGGCGATAATTTCCAGAACAGCGGCCATCATCATTTGCTGATCGATGTGAATGACCCGCTCGATCCCAAGGAACCGATCCCGCAGGACAAGTCGCATCTCCATTTCGGAGCGGGCCAGACCGAAGCACGCATCGAATTGCCCCCCGGCAAACATACGCTCCAGCTCGTGCTGGGAGACGGCGCTCATTATCCCTTCAACCCGCCCATCGTCTCGAACAAGATCACCGTGACAATCAAGTGAGCGTGCTTCCGACGCCGGGACGTGCGGCCTGCTCTGCCAGAACAACAAAAAGGCCCGCTTGCGCGGGCCTTTCGAATTCATGTGGCTTGATCGCGTGTAGATCAGGCGCTCTTGGCGAACGACGTCGCCTTCGAGAAGTTGTCCTGCGCGCTCTTGGCGCCTTCCGACACGAGCTTGCCGAGATATTCGGTCGACGCCTTGGCGCGCGAGCTCAAAACTTCGCCATGGGCACGCACGAGATCGGTCTGCACCTGGAAGGCTTCGGTCAGCGATTTCGCCGAAGCGAGCTTGTCGATGCCAGCGAAGAACGACTGGACGTCGGCATAGAACGCGTCCTGAACGTTGCGGCTGATCTTGGTCGCCTCGGAGACCGAGTTCGACACGGCGGTTTCGATGGCGGAGGTCACCTTCTCGGAATTGGCCTGGAAGTCGGCGGCCTTGTCCTTGGCAGTGCCGGCAGCGCGCTTGACGAAGTCACGGGTCGCTTCGGGCACTTCCATGTTCTGCAGCTTGGTGAACGCCTCGGTGACGGGCGCGAAAGCCTGCTTGACGTTGTTCAGCACGGAATTGGTTTCGGTTTCGATCGTCATGTTCGTCTCCATCCTCGGGTTGGGCCGCCTCTGCAAAGCTCATGCTTGCACTCAGGCTCGGCTCACCCCGTCCCGCCGTTGTGGGCCCGGGGTGCAACTTCTATGACATAGTAAATAATGCACTGCAACATCGATGGTGCATCGCAACATCACAAACCCGTGATATGCCCGGTAATCAGGCGGCGCCTGATGCATTAACGGGCTACCGCCAGAGATCTGAAACAGGAGAGTAACCGACGTGTTGATTTAGCTTTATAATTTAGCATTTCGAGCCGCGGTTTCTTCGGATATCCAACTGGGCAAGGCAAATGGCACCTGCCCTTTAAGTCGGCAAACCGACCTCCCAACGCCTCGACGACCCCAGCCTTAAGTCGTGGGCCTGGCCGGTGTCCGGCCTCGCCTTTGCCATTGCATATTCGCCCCGCGCGCAGGCACACTCATCGGTAGAGCGCCGCAAAGGCGTCGGTGACCATGCGAGGGAGGGACGTATCATGGCGGAAGCCAGCAGGAAGCTGTCCTCAATGGACGCGTCGTTTCTGTATCTGGAAACGCCGGAGATGCCGATGCATGTCGGCAGCATGGCGATCTTTCGCCTGCCCGAGGATTACAAGGGCGACTTCTTCGAGGACTTCAAGGCGATGATCGCCTCGCGCCTGCATGTGGCGCCAATCCTCAAGGCCCGACTGGAAAAGGCCCCGCTAGATATCGACCATCCCTCCTGGGTCGAGGACGACCAGTTCGACATCGACCGTCACATCTTCCGCGGCAGCCTGCCCGCGCCCCATGACCGTCCCACGCTGGAGCGCATCGTCGGCTGGATGCATGCCAAGCTGCTGAACCGCGCCCGGCCGCTGTGGGAGTTCTATGTTTTCGAGGGCATGAAGGACAACGAGATCGGCCTGTATTCGAAGATGCACCATGCCTGCATCGACGGCGGCGCCGGCGCGGCCCTCACCAGCATGATCTATGACGTGACGCCGATCCCGCGCGAGATCGAGAAGCCGGAAGTGCGCGCCAAGCAGCGTCAGGAGCCGCGCGATATCGCAGCGAGCTTCATCGACTCTTACCAGCAGCTCTGGCGTCAGCCGCTGGAGAATTCCGGAAAAGGCATCGAACTGCCGCGCTCCGGCAAGAGCGATATCGGCTCGATCCTGTTCGACAACGCCATGTTCCAGATCGAGAGTGCGGTGAAATTCGCCGGCTCGATCCCGACTATGGTGAAGAGCGCGTCCGACGTGATGGCCAAAATCGCCGATCCGAAATCGCGCGACAGTCTCAACAGCATGCTGTCGCCGCCGACGCTGCTCAACAAAACCATCTCCTCGGAGCGCAGCTTTGCCGGCGTGTCGGTGCCGCTGTCGGCGGCCAAGGCAGTGGCGAAGCAGGCAGGCGGCAAGCTCAACGACGTTGTGCTGGCGCTCTCATCAGGCGTGGTCCGGCGCTACCTCAAGGAAAAAGGCGCCCTGCCCGCCAAGTCGCTGACTGCCGCAGTGCCGATCTCGCTGCGTGAGGAAGGCAACACCGATTCCAACAATCAGGTGTTTGGCATGATCTGCTCGATCGCCAGCAATATCGAGGACCCGAAGGAACGGCTGGAAGCGATCATCGCGCAATCGACGAAGTCCAAGGAGATGTCGCATCCGCTGCGCGCATTGATGCCGCAGGTCTCCAACATCTCCATGCTGGGCGCACCGATCATGGTGCAGATCCTGGCGCTGCTCTACAGCCGCACCAACCTCTCCGACGTGTTGCCGCCGGCGGCCAACATCACGGTGTCCAACGTGCCCGGTCCGCGGCAGACACTCTATGCGGCCGGCGCCGAGCTGCTGCACATCTTCCCGGTCTCCATCGCCACCCATGGGCTGGCGCTGAACATCACCGTGCAGAGTTATCGCGACCAGCTCGATTTCGGCTTCATTGCCGGCGCCAACATCATCCCGCATGTGCAGGTGCTCGCCGACATGATGCCGGACGAATTCGCGCTGCTGCAGGCGGCGTTTGCGCCGCCCGACGTTCTCAAGACCGCCAGCTAGGGAATAACCATGATTGAAATGCCCCCGTTGCAGTTCGCCAAGCTGAATGGCATTCGCATGGGATATTACGATGCCGGCCCCATGAGCGACGCGCCGCCTGTGGTGCTGTGCCATGGCTGGCCGGAAATGGCGTTCTCCTGGCGGCATCAGATCAAGGCACTGGCTGCCGCCGGCATCCGCGTCATCGCGCCGGACCAGCGCGGTTATGGCGCGACGTCGCGCCCCGACGCCGTCGAGGATTACAGTATCGAACATCTCACCGGCGATCTCGTCGCATTGCTCGATCATCTCAAGATCGACAAGGCGATCTTCGTCGGCCACGACTGGGGCGGCTTCATCGTCTGGCAGATGCCGCTGCGGCATCGCGATCGCGTCGCCGGCGTGGTCGGCGTGAATACGCCGCACACCGATCGCGCACCGGTCGATCCGTTGCAGATCTATAAAAAGCGCTTCGGCGAGACGATGTATATCGTCCAGTTTCAGGATCCCGCGCACGAGCCGGATCGCATCTTCGGCGAGAATGTCGACAAGGCCTTCGACTTCTTCATGCGCAAGCCGATGCCGCGCAAGCACGCCAATGTTGGCGAAGCGCCGGTCGGCGGCATCGGCGCGTCGTCAAAGACCAATCTGGCGTTTCCGCAGATGGTCGCTGCTTACGATCCCGGGAAGGACCCGCGCCAGAAGATTCTCTCCGACGAGGAAAAGAAGATCTTCGTCGACGCGTTCAAGGAATCCGGCTTCACCGGCGGCATCAACTGGTATCGCAACATGAGCGCCAACTGGGCGCGCGCCGAAGGGCTCGATCACACCGTGCGCGTGCCCTCGCTGATGATCATGGCAGAGAACGACGCGGTGCTGCCGCCCTCCTCCGCCGACGGCATGGAGAACATCATCCCCGATCTGGAGAAATATCTGGTGAAGGACAGCGGTCACTGGACCCAGCAGGAAAAGCCCGACGAGGTCAGCCAGGTGCTGATCGACTGGCGGCGGAGACGGTTTGGGTAAGAATGAAACCTTTCAACGTCATTGCGAGCGCAGCGAAGCAATCCAGAAAGCAACAAAGAAAGACTGGATTGCTTCGCTGCGCTCGCAATGACGAAAGAGACGAAGCGACAGCGGGGAGAAGACGACCACATGCCATCCACCAATAAACTCGCCCCGATCCCGCATCCGCCCAAGAAGCCGGTGGTGGGCAATATGCTGTCGCTGGACGCCAATGCGCCGGTGCAGGATCTGGCGCGGCTGGCCAAGGAGCTTGGGCCGATCTTCTGGCTGGACATGATGGGCTCGCCCATCGTGATCGTCGGCGGCCACGATCTCGTGGACGAGCTCAGCGACGAGAAGCGTTTCGACAAGGCGGTGCGCGGCGCGCTACGCCGGGTGCGTGCCGTCGGCGGCGACGGACTGTTCACGGCGGACACGAAGGAGCCGAACTGGACCAAGGCGCACAACATCCTGCTGCAGCCGTTCGGCAACCGCGCGATGCAGTCCTATCACCCGAGCATGGTGGATATCGCCGAGCAGCTGGTGAAGAAGTGGGAACGCCTCAACACCGACGAGGAGATCGACGTCGTCCATGACATGACGGCGCTGACGCTGGACACGATTGGCCTGTGCGGTTTCGACTATCGCTTCAACTCGTTCTACCGCAGCGACTACCACCCCTTCGTGGAATCACTGGTGCGCTCGCTCGAAACCATCATGATGACCCGCGGCCTGCCGCTGGAAAGTCTGTGGATGCAGAAGCGCCGCCGCGATCTCGCCGGCGACGTCGCCTTCATGAACTCCATGGTCGACGAGATCATTGCCGAGCGCCGCAAGAATGCTGAGGCGACCGAGGCCAAGAAGGACATGCTCGGCGCCATGATGACCGGCGTCGACCGCGCCACCGGCGAACAGCTCGACGACGTCAATATCCGCTATCAGATCAACACTTTCCTGATCGCCGGCCACGAGACCACGTCGGGTCTGCTGTCATGCGCGATCTACGCGATGCTGAAGCATCCGGAGGTGCTGAAGAAGGCCTATGAGGAAGTCGACCGCGTCTTCGGCCCCGATCTGAATGCCAAGCCGACCTATCAGCAGGTCACGCAGCTTCATTACATCACGCAGATCCTCAAGGAGTCGCTGCGGCTGTGGCCGCCGGCACCGGCCTATGGCATCGCGCCGGTACAGGACGAGACCATCGGCGGCGGCAAATACAAGCTGCGCAAGGGCACCTTCGTTACCATCCTGGTGCTGGCGCTACATCGCGATCCCTCGGTCTGGGGACCCAATCCCGACGCGTTCGATCCCGAGAATTTCTCGAAGGAGGCCGAAGCGGCACGGCCGATCAACGCCTGGAAACCGTTCGGCAACGGCCAGCGCGCCTGTATCGGCCGCGGCTTCGCCATGCATGAAGCGGCGCTGGCGCTCGGCATGATCCTGCAGCGGTTCAAGATGACCGACCACAAACGCTACCAGATGGTGCTGAAGGAAACGCTGACCATCAAACCCGACGGTTTCAAGATCAAGGTGCGCCCGCGCCACGATCACGAGCGCGGCGCCTATGCCGGCCGCACAAACGTGGCCACCTCGGCTGCCGCGCCACTCGCGCCAGTTGCCACGGGTCGCGCGCGGCCCAGCCACAACACACCGCTGCTGGTGCTGTATGGCTCCAATCTCGGCACCGCCGAGGAACTGGCGACACGCGTCGCCGATCTCGCCGAGGTCAATGGCTTTGCGACCAAGCTCGCAGCGCTGGATGACTTTGTCGGCAAACTGCCGACCGAGGGCGGCGTGCTGATCTTCTGCGCGTCCTACAACGGCGCGGCGCCGGACAATGCGACGCAATTCGTCAACTGGCTCGGTACTGACCTGCCGAAGGACGCCTTTGCCAAGGTGCGCTACGCCGTGTTCGGCTGCGGCAACAGCGACTGGCTCGCCACCTATCAGTCGATCCCGCGTTACATCGACGACAAGCTGCGCGAACATGGTGCGACCAACGCCTATGTGCGCGGTGAAGGCGATGCGCGCGACGATCTCGACGGCCAGTTCGAGGACTGGTTTGCGAAACTGCGTCCACTCGCGGTGAAGGAATTCGGCCTCGACACCGGCTTCGAGCGCAGCGCCGACGATGCACCGCTCTATCAGATCGAACCTGTCGCGCCGAGCGCGGTGAACACCGTCGTCGCCCTCGGCGGCGTGGTCCCGATGAAGGTGCTGGGCAACAGGGAATTGCAGAACGGCGCGTCGGATCGCTCGACACGTCATATCGAGATCGAATTGCCCGCGGGAACGAGCTACCGGGTCGGCGACCACCTCAGCGTGGTGCCGCGCAACGATCCCGCTTTGGTCGACGCCGTCGCGCGCCGGTTCGGCTTCCTGCCGGACGACCAGATCCGGCTGCAGGTCGCGACGGGCCGCCGTGCACAATTGCCGGTCGGCGATATCGTCTCTGTCGGCCGATTGCTGACGGAGCTCGTCGAGCTGCAGCAGGTCGCCACCCGCAAGCAGATCCAGATCATGGCGGAGAACACCCGCTGCCCGATGACCAGGCCGAAACTGCTCGGTTATGTCGGCGACGATCCCGCCGCAAGCGAGCGCTATCGCAGTGACATCCTCGCCAAACGCAAATCGGTGTTCGACCTCCTCGAAGAACATCCGGCCTGCGAATTGCCGTTCCACACCTATCTGGAAATGCTGTCGCTGCTGGCGCCGCGCTATTACTCGATCTCATCGTCGCCGCAAGGCGAGACGTCACGCTGCAGCGTCACCACAGCCGTCGTTCAAGGCCCGGCGCATTCGGGCCGCGGGATCTATCGAGGCGTCTGCTCCAACTATCTCAGCGGCCGCCGTACCGGCGACACCGTGCATGCGATCGTACGCGAGACCAAGGCCGGCTTCCGCCTGCCCGCCGATCCCCTTGTGCCGCTCATCATGGTCGGACCGGGAACAGGTCTCGCGCCGTTCCGCGGCTTCCTGCAGGAACGCGCCGCGCTCAAGGCGCAAGGTGCTACGCTAGGCCCCGCGCTGCTGTTCTTCGGCTGCCGCCATCCCGATCAGGACTTTCTCTATGCCGAGGAGCTGAAGGGTTTCGCCGCCGATGGTATCTGTGAACTACACACCGCCTTCTCGCGGGGCGATGCACCGAAGACCTATGTGCAGCACCTCATCACCCAGCATAAGGACTGCGTCTGGGATCTGATCCAGCAGGGCGCCATTACTTATGTCTGCGGCGACGGCGGCAAGATGGAGCCGGACGTCAAGGCGGCGCTGATGATGATCCAGCGCGAGCGCAACGGCGGCGATGACGCTGCGGCGCTGGCCTGGATCGACGACCTCGGCACACGCAATCGCTATGTGCTCGACGTCTGGGCCGGGAGCTAGCGAGAGGCTGATACCAGTTCCATTGTCACAATCGTTGTCACAAAAGCCCGCGCGCACTGTCACAATTGCCATACGCGCAATCTCTCATTAATCGCTGCGACGATTTGTTTGGCGCATGACGCGGTTGTCACTTTTTCGCAGAGACTTTCCGTGTCATATGTTTGACATGAGCCCACGTTCCGCCCGATCCCCCGAACCGATTGATGTCCCGTACGAGCCGCCACAGCTGGCGCGCGCGAACGGCATCGATATCTGTTTCGACATCTTCGGCTATTCGGACGCGGAACCGATGGTGATGATCATGGGCCTCGGCGCCCAGATGATTCACTGGGACGACGACTTCTGCCGCGAATTGGCCAGCAATGGCTTTCGCGTGATCCGCTTCGACAACCGCGACATCGGCCTGTCCTCCAAGATGGCCGGCGGCAAGCCGTTCACTCTGTACGAACTGGCCAAGCTGCGTTTTCTCGGTACGCCCGTCTCCGCCCCCTACAAGCTGAGCGACATGGCGACCGATGTGGTGGCCCTGCTCGACGTGCTGCGCATCCGCTCCGCACATGTGGTCGGCGCATCGATGGGCGGCATGATCGCGCAGGAAATGGCGATCACCTATCCGGAGCGCCTGCGCTCGCTGACCTCGATCATGTCGACCACCGGCAATCCGCGCCTGCCGCAGCCGAGCCGCGCGGTGTCACTGCTGCTGCTGAAGCCGCAGCCGACCGGCTATGAGGCGTTCCTCGAACGCTTCAAGCAGACCTGGCTGTTCCTGCGCGTTGGCAGCTTCCCCGACGACGAAGCCAGGGATATCGACCGCGCCGAGCGGACCTATGCGCGCGGCCTGAGCCCGGCCGGCGTCGGCCGGCAACTCCGCGCCATCCTCGCTTCGGGCAGCCGTAAAGAGCGTCTCGCCACGGTCACCACGCCAACGCTGGTGATCCACGGCAAGATCGATCCCCTCGTGCATCCGGCCGCCGGCCGCGACACGGCCGCGTCGATTCCCGGCGCCAAGCTGATGATGGTCGACCGGATGGGCCACGCTCTGCCGATCTCGATGTGGTCCCTGGTGATCGACGCCATCTCCCGGCACGCGCATGGGGCGAAGCTGCAGCAGCCGCTACAGGTCAACGCGCGCCGCGCGGGCTGAGCCCGCGTCTACTTCTTGTCCTTCGGCTTCACACCGAGGCCCGCCATGTTGGCGAACATTTCCTGAAAGCGCTCGCCCATCTTCGGATCGAACGAGAACCAGCTCTGCATGATCGACTCCGGCGAGAACTTGTCGATGTTGTCCATCATCTTTTTCTGCATCTGATCCATCATCGCCGACTGCATCGGCTGCACATCAGGCAGCCCCAGGAATTCGCGCGCCTCGAGCGGCGTGCAGTCCACGGTGACGATCACTTTCATTATCAGCTCCTGAGGCAAACCGGCCGCTCACGCGAACATGGCGGCGCAGCGGCAGTATCGCCGCTGACGCCTGCCCGATGCAAGCGATGTGACATCTACATTGCAGTTGCGAGATGTCAGCCGAAGCGTTCGGCTGCGAAGGCCTTGGGATCGGTGAACGGCGTGACGCCCGTCACCATGTCCGCGACCAGACGGCCGGTCACCGGCCCGAGCGTGAAGCCATGATGCTGGTGGCCGAAATCGAACCACAGGCCCTTGTGGCGTGGCGCCTTGCCGATCACCGGCAGCATGTCCGGCAGGCATGGCCGCGCGCCCATCCAGGGCTTCGCCTCGACGGGATTGCCGAGCCGGAAGGTCTGCCGTGCGATCGGCAGCGCCCGCTCGATCTGCGCCGGCGTCGGCGGCGCATCGCGGAGCGCGAATTCGGCGCCGGTGGTCAGCCGGATGCCGCGATTCATCGGCGCCAGCAGATAGCCGCGATCGGCATCGAGCACCGGATGGCGCAGCACCGCATTGCCGGATGGCGCCAGATGGATGTGATAGCCGCGCTTGCTCTTGAGCGGGATGTTGTAGCCGAGCGGCCGAAACACCTGATCCGACCATGGCCCGAGTGCGACCACGACATCGCGCGCGACCAGCGCCCCATTCGGCCCGGCCACGCGCCAGTTGCGATCGCTCTGCTCCAGCGTCCGCGCATCGGCGGCGATGAAGCGCCCGCCTTTGCGGATGAACAGTGCGGCATAGGCTTTTGCGAGGCCGCCGGGATCGGGCACGAAGCCCGGCGACGTCCAATGGATCGCACCGGCAAAATCGGTGGACAGGTTCGGCTCCTGCTCCGCAATGGCGGCGGCGTCCAGAACGTCGCCCGGCACGCCATAGGCGCGATGGCGTTCGAGATCCGCGATGCCTTTCGCAAGGGTCGACTCGGAGCGAAACGCGTTGATCCATCCCATCCGGCGCAGAAGCTCCGGCACGCCGGCCTCCGCGATCAGCGCCTCGTGCTCGGTCAGGCTGCGCTGGATCAGCGGCAGCGCCGCCATCGCACTGCGGAGCGCTCCCTCAGGCGACGAGTTCAGGAAATATCTGACGATCCATGGCAGCATGCCGGGCAGCGCGTTGAGATGATAGTGCACCTCGGGCGCGCGGTTCAGCGCATATTTAAACAGCTTGGTGAGGTCGCGCGGCAGCATATAGGGAAACACCGAACAGCACTGGATCAGCCCGGCATTGCCATAGCTGGTTTCCTCGCCGGCCTTCTCATGCCGGTCGACCAGCACCACATTGCGGCCGCGCGCCTGCAGATGCAGCGCCGCCGACACACCGACCATACCTGCGCCAAGCACAAGCACATCAGCCTTGAGTTCCGCCATTCCTGCTCCGAAATCTTGCCGTTCTGGCGGTCGTATTAGCGCTGTGTCGTGACCGAATGATGCACGCGCGCAATGCGTGGAATTGCTTATACCCGCCCCTAGCAAGGATTGCGCCAGCTGCTTCATTGTGCAGCGCATGCCTGCCAAATGCCGCTTGCGTGGCGTGCAATCTCCGCCAACAATGTGACACTCGCTCAACTGTCGGGCGGCCGCGCGGTGATGCAATCGCGGCAATGCAATGGAGAAGCTCAGTATGTCGATCCGTCAGACGTTCATTGCCGCCGCTGCATCGCTGATCGCCTTTGCCACAGTTTCTGCCTCCGTACTGCCCGCCTCCGCACAAACGCTGCGCTATGCCAATCAGGGCGACCTGAAATCGCTCGATCCTTATACGCTGCGCGAGACCACGACGATCGCCCATCACGGCCAGGTCTATGAAGGCCTCGTCGGACGCGGCAAGGATCTGCAGATCATCCCGGCGCTTGCCGAGAGCTGGGAAACACCGGAGCCGACGCGCTGGCGCTTCCATCTGCGCAAGGGTGTCAAATTTCACAATGGCGACCCCTTCGCCGCCGATGATGTCGTGTTCTCCGCCGACCGCGTGCGCGCCAAGGGCTCCGACTTCACCACCGTCATTCCGGCCGATGCCAAGGTGCTCAAGATCGACGACTACACCGTCGATTTCGTACTGACCAAGCCCAATCCCATCCTGACGTCGCAATGGGACGTCTGGTACATCATGGACAAGAAATGGGCGGAGGCGAACAATGCCAACGCGCCGACGCCTGCCGCGGCGACATCGCCAAGCTTCGCGTCGTTGAATGCGAACGGCACGGGCCCCTTCACCATCGAAAGCCATCAGCCGGGCGTGAAGACCGTCTTCAAGGTCAATCCGAACTGGTGGGGCAAGCCCGAGCATAATCTCAAGGAGATCATCTTTACGCCGATCGCCTCCGACGCCACCCGCGTCGCGGCGCTGCTGTCCGGCGAAGTCGACATCATCGAGCCGGTGCCGGTGCAGGACATCGCCCGCGTCAATGGCTCAGCCAACGCCGCCGTGATGGCCGGGCCGGAGCTGCGCACCATCTTCCTCGGCATGGACCAGATCCGCGACGAGCTGCTGTTCTCGAACATCAAGGGCAAGAACCCGTTCAAGGACATTCGCGTCCGCGAGGCCTTCTACAAGGCCATCGACATCGAACTGATCAAGAGCCGCGTCATGCGCGGACTGTCGACACCGTCCGCCTTGATGATCGCGCCGCCGCTGTTCAAGCTCTCCGGCGACTTCGCACGGCCGAAATACGACGCCGACGGCGCCAAGAAACTGCTGGCCGATGCGGGCTATCCCGACGGCTTCGAAGTCGGCATGGATTGCCCGAATGATCGCTATGTCAATGACGCCGCGATCTGCCAGGCGGTGGTCGGCATGCTCGCGCGCATCGGCGTCAAGGTCACGCTGAACGCGCAGCCGAAGGCGCTGTATTTTGCCAAGGTCTTCAAGACCGGCGGCTTCAACACCTCATTCTATCTGCTTGGCTGGACACCGGGCACACAGGATTCGCACAATGTGATGCATGACATCATGGGCTGCCGCGACGATCCCGCGAGCCCGCGCGGCGCCACCAATCTCGGCGGCTATTGCAACAAGCAGTTCGACGCCCTTACCGATCAGGTGCTGCAGGAGACCGACACCGCCAAGCGCGACCAACTCATCAAACAGGCCTATGAGATCGCCGCCAAGGACTGGGCCTATATCCCGCTGCATCAGCAGGCGCTGGCCTGGGGCGTCTCCAAGAAGGTGAAGATCGTGCAGCGCCCGGACAACCAGGTGCTGCCATACTGGGCGGTGAAGCAGGACTAGGCGGCACCCAAGCGGAAAGCGAAGGTCACGCATGCTCGCTTTCATCCTGCGCCGCGCTTTGCAGTCCATTGGTGTGATGATCGCCGTCGGCATCATCGCCTTCACCATGTTCCGCTTCGCCGGCGATCCCGTGAACCAGATGGTGGCCATTGACACCACGCCGGCGCAGCGCGCCGAGGTGCGCGCATCGCTCGGCCTCGACGATCCCGTCCCGGTGCAATTCGCGCGCTACTTCATCAATGCCGTGCAGTTCAAGTTCGGCGTCTCCTACCAGTTTCGTCAGCCGGTCTCGGCGCTACTGAAGGAGCGTATGCCGGCAACGCTGGAGCTCGCGACCTGCGCCACCGTGATTGCCATGGTATTCGGCATCCTGATGGGCATCTATTCGGCACTGCGGAAGGATTCGTTCTTCGCCAAGGTGCTGCAGGCGGTGTCGCTGATCGGCATCTCGCTGCCGACCTTCCTGATCGGCATTTTGCTGATCTATCTCTTCGCAGTGACCCTCGGCTGGCTGCCCTCCTTCGGGCGCGGCGACGTCGTCAAGTTCGGCTGGTGGACCACCGGCCTGCTTACGATCTCCGGCCTGAAGGCGCTGATCATGCCGTCGGTGACGCTCGGCCTGTTCCAGATGACGCTGATCATGCGTCTCGTCCGCGCCGAGATGCTGGAAGTGTTGCGCACCGACTATATCCGCTTCGCCCGCGCCCGCGGCCTGACCACCCGCGCGATCCATTTCGGCCATGCACTAAAGAATACGCTGGTGCCCGTCATCACCGTGGCCGGGTTGCAATTCGGCTCGGTCATCGCCTTCGCGATTATTACCGAGACGGTGTTTCAGTGGCCGGGCATGGGGCTGCTGTTCGTGCAGGCCGTGCAGAATGTCGATATCCCGATCATGGCGGCCTATCTCCTGGTGGTGTCGGTGATCTTCGTGACGATCAATCTGATTGTGGACATCCTCTACACCATCGTCGATCCGCGCCTGCGCGCGACGATCAACCGGCCGGCATGAGGGGAAGATGATGTTTTTCCGGCTTGGCCTCAATCTCCTCATGTCGTCCCCGCCTAGTGCGCCTCCGGCGCACGCGGGGCGGGGACCCATAAACACCGAGTACGCGGCGGCACGCCGGAGGCAACGACGGCGCTTCGCAATTTCGATAGTGGTTATGGATCCCCGCCTTCGCGAGGATGACAGACAGAGTGCGTGGCGGCCTTGGAGGACAAGATGACCGACGCCCCCCTGCCAGACACGCCCGCCCCCCGCACACCGTCCCTCATCGCCCGCGCCATCGACAGCGACATATTCTATTCGTTCCGCCGCTCCAGGCTCACAATGGTCGCCGCCGCGATCGTGTTCGTGCTGCTGATGATGGCGCTGTTTGCGCCTTTGCTGGTCGTGCAGAATCCGTTCGATCCGGCGCAGCTCGAACTGATCAACTCCCGCATCTCGCCGCTCTGGACGGCGGAGGGCCAGAGACCGTTCCTGCTCGGCACCGATGAACAGGGCCGCGACATCTATTCGGCAATCCTCTACGGCATGCGGATTTCGCTCGTGGTCGGCGTGCTCGGCGTCAGTTTCGCGGCAGTGCTCGGCATCGGGCTCGGCCTGATCGCCGGCTATGTCGGCGGTGCCGTGGACAGCCTCATCATGCGCATTGCCGATGTGCAGCTCACTTTTCCGGCGATCCTGATCGCGCTCTTGATCGACGGTGTGGTGAAGTCGGCGCTCGGCAATCATCTCGATGCCTCGACCACGCTGATCGTGCTGGTGGTGGCCATCGGGCTGAGCTTCTGGGTGCAATATGCCCGCACCGTGCGCGGCTCGGTGATGGTGGAGAAGAACAAGGACTATGTCGCCGCGGCGCAGCTGATCGGCCTGCCCGCGCGCGTGATCATGATCCGCCATGTACTGCCCAACACCATGGGGCCGATCCTGGTGATCGCCACCATCAATCTCGCACTCGCCATCATCACCGAGGCAACGCTGTCGTTTCTCGGCTCCGGCATGCCGGACACGATGCCGTCGCTGGGCACGCTGATCCGCATCGGCAACAACTATCTGTTCTCCGGCGAATGGTGGGTCATCGCCTTTCCCGGCCTCGCGCTGGCCTCGCTGATCCTGTCAATCAATCTGCTCGGCGACTGGCTGCGCGATGCGCTGAACCCGAAGCTGCAATGATGCCTCACATCACACAGTGCCCGATATGAGCGTCCCCGTCCTCTCCGTGCGCAACCTGCGCGTCGAATTCGCCAGCCGGCGCGGCGCGCTGCGTGCCATCGACGGTGTGTCCTTCGATATCGCCAAGGGCGAGGTGCTGGGCGTGGTCGGCGAATCCGGCGCCGGCAAATCGGTGACGGGACTTGCGGCCATCGGCCTGATCGATCCGCCCGGGCGCATCTCGGGTGGCGAGATCCTGCTGTCCGGATTGCGCATCGACAATCTGCCGCCGGAGCAGATGCGCCGGATTCGCGGCAAGCGCATCGCCATGATCTTTCAGGATCCGCTGACCAGTCTCAATCCGCTGTATCGGATCGGCGACCAGCTGGTGGAAACGATCCGCACCCATCTCAACATGAACGAGACGCAAGCGCGGAGGCGCGCGGTCGATCTGCTCGCCGAGGTCGGCATTCCCGCGCCGGACAAGCGTGTCGATGCCTATCCGCATGAATTCTCCGGCGGCATGCGGCAGCGCGTGGTGATCGCGCTGGCGATCGCGGCCGAACCCGAACTGATCATCGCCGACGAGCCGACCACGGCGCTCGATGTCTCCGTGCAGGCGCAGATCATCGCGCTGATCAAGCGGCTCGGCCGCGACCATGGCACCGCCGTGATGCTGGTCACCCACGACATGGGTGTGATCGCGGAGACATCGGACCGTGTGGCCGTGATGTATTCCGGGCGCATCGCCGAGATCGGCCCGGTGCGCGACGTGGTGCAGAACCCGTTGCATCCCTATGCCAAGGGGCTAATGGGCGCGATTCCAACGCTGACCGGCGATGCCTCGCAGCGGCTGGTGCAGATTCCGGGAAGCATGCCGCGCCTCTCCGCCATTCCGCAGGGCTGTGCGTTCAATCCGCGCTGCAGTTTTGCGTTCGACCGATGCCGTGTGGAGCGGCCGGAGCCGATCGCTGTGGGCGCGCAACAAGTCGCCTGTCATCTTTATGACCCCCGCCATTCCCAAGACCACGCCCATGTGGAGAGCGTGGCATGACGGCGCTGGTGCAGGCCCGCAATCTCAAACGCGCCTTCGACGTCTCGAAGCCCTGGCTGAACCGCGTCATCGAGCGCAGCCCGATGGAGTTTCTGAAAGCCGTCGATGGCGTCTCGTTCGAGATCAAGCGCGGCGAGACCTTTGCGCTGGTCGGCGAATCCGGTTCCGGCAAGAGCACGGTGGCCCGGATGGTGGTCGGGCTGCTGCCGCCGACCTCCGGCGACGTCATCATCGACGGTGTCTCGATGAGCGATCCCGGGCAGGCGAGCGCGCGCAAGCTGCTGCGCAGGCGGATCCAGATGATCTTCCAGGACCCCTATGCCAGCCTCAATCCGCGGCTGCGGGTCGATGCGATCATCGCCGAACCGATCCGCGCCTTCGATCTCATTCAGGGCGAGCGCGACATTCGCGCCCGGGTCGGCGAATTGCTCACGCTGGTGGGCCTGCATCCCGACGACGGCCAGAAATACCCGCATCAGTTCTCCGGGGGCCAGCGCCAGCGTATCGCGATTGCCCGCGCACTCGCCTCCGAGGCCGAATTCATCGTCTGCGACGAGCCAACCTCGGCGCTGGATGTCTCGGTGCAGGCGCAGATTCTCAACCTGATGCGCGAGCTGCAGGACAAATTCGGCCTGACCTATCTGTTCATCAGCCACAACCTTGCTGTGGTCAGGCATATGGCTGACCGGATCGGCGTGATGTATCTCGGCCGCATCGTGGAGATTGCGGAAGGGCACGAACTCTTCCGCGCGCCGCGCATGCCTTATACGCGCATGCTGCTGGGCGCCGTGCCGGATCTGGCCATGTCAGGCCGCGCACGCATCGCGGTCTCCGGCGAGATTCCGAACCCGATCGATCCGCCCTCCGGCTGCACGTTTCACCCGCGCTGCCCGGAAGTGTTCGATCTCTGTCGCAAGGTCGTGCCGGATCTGGTCGACGGCGTCGCCTGTCATGCGGTCAACAAACTGATCGCGCCACCAAGCGAGGCTGTCCCAGCCGCGCGGCGATAATTGCGATCAGCGCGCACCCAGATCAGGACGCCTGAAACGACAACGCGGCAGGCACCGCAGGGTATCGGCAACAGACCCCCACAGCACCCACCGCGAAATCATTCAGCCGCAAATGTCGCTGCAAGACCGGTCCAGCAAGATCACTGCGCATGAACGTCAGTGCGTCTTCGGACCCGATCCGATCAATCTTCTGCCGGCTCCTCGCCGTCACCGCCGTCTTCGTCACGCTCGACGGGACCGGCCAGAATCTGGTCGGCGATCAGTCCGGAATTCTGCCGGATCGAGGCTTCGATCCTGGCGGTCATGTCCGGATTGGCCTTGAGGAAGGCCTTGGAATTCTCGCGGCCCTGACCGAGGCGCTGACTGTCATAGGAGAACCAGGCGCCGGACTTCTCGACGATTCCCGCTTTCACGCCGAGATCGAGGATTTCGCCCATCTTGGAAACGCCTTCGCCATACATGATGTCGAATTCGACCTGCTTGAAGGGCGGCGCCAGCTTGTTCTTCACGACCTTGACGCGGGTCGAATTGCCGACCACTTCGTCGCGTTCCTTGATCGCGCCGATGCGGCGGATGTCGAGACGAACCGACGCGTAGAACTTCAACGCATTGCCGCCGGTGGTGGTTTCCGGCGAGCCGTACATCACACCGATCTTCATGCGGATCTGGTTGATGAAGATCACCATCGTATTGGATTTGTTGATCGAAGCGGTCAGCTTGCGCAGTGCTTGGCTCATCAGACGGGCCTGCAGGCCGGGCAGCGAATCGCCCATTTCACCTTCGAGTTCGGCACGCGGCACCAGCGCCGCCACGGAGTCGACGATCAGCACGTCCACCGCGCCGGAGCGCACCAGCGTGTCGGCGATTTCCAGCGCCTGTTCGCCGTGATCCGGCTGCGAGATCAGGAGCTCATCGACATTGACGCCCAGCTTGCGGGCATAGACCGGGTCGAGCGCGTGTTCGGCGTCGATGAAGGCGCAGATGCCACCCTTCTTCTGGGCTTCCGCGGCGCAATGCAGCGCCAAAGTCGTCTTGCCCGAGGATTCCGGTCCGTAAATCTCGATCACCCGGCCCTTCGGCAGCCCGCCGACGCCGAGCGCGATATCGAGGCCGAGCGAGCCCGACGAGATCACCTCGATGTCCATCGACCGGTCGTTCTTGCCGAGCTTCATCACCGAGCCCTTGCCGAACTGGCGCTCGATCTGGGAGAGCGCGGCCGACAGGGCCTTGGTCTTGTCCATGGAGGATCCTTCAACGATACGCAGGGCAGTCGGAGTGGTAGCCATTGATCTAGCTCCTTATGAAGGGATTCGCGACAGGACAAACGGCAAGCGCCAGAGGATGGCGGCGCTGTTCGGGTTGAAAATAATGTACCCTATCTGTTCTATGTTCGCAATATGTTCTTTTGAGAATTTTGGCAGCTATATACCCTTTGAAGATGTTCACTAGATTGGGCACATATCCGTCTGCCACAACTAGCTCTAGAGGGCTGTGGGAGACGTACGACAATGGAAAACGGTGGCGTAAAACGCCTTACTATTTCGGCGATAGCAACTGCGCTGGTTTTGGGTGCCATTGGCGGCACGGCTCAGCAAACAGCCGGATACGCACTTCAAGCGTCGGGCGGCGATGTTTGGGCCTATCGCTACATGGTTACAACCATGAATAAAGCCGCTAATTTTTTCACATCACCAATCTTTATAATTCTGGCCTGCGCTGCGGTGGGCGCGGCGATCTATTCTTGGGTCGATCTCGTCATCCGCATGTGGTCTGAAAGATGGCGACTAACAGATCGATTGTCGTTCGGTTCTTCCGACCGTAAGCTTATAGCTATGTCGCTCATGTTGATTTTTGGTGGTGGCTTTGCCCTCAGTGCCCTTTGGCTCGCGGGCGAGAGGTTTATGGTGCCGACGCCTATTCAGAAAATCACCGCGGATGGAATTCCCCAAAGCGACGATCAAAGGGCAGCCATTATTGCACCATTTCAGGCTCAAATAGATGAGCTTAGAAAACAGATTGCTTCTATTCCGCAGCCCGCTCCGGCTTTTTTTGGCGGAGGCCCGGCAGCTACTGCTGGAAAAGAAGTTACCAAGAGAAGTGTACGTGAACTACGAGCTATTTATGAGGGTCGCACGCGATTGCAGGCGGATGCGTTTATCGCTGACGAAAAAGGGAAATGGATTGAAGTAGAAGGAATCGTCCAGAATGTTGATTCTGGCATGGCCTTTCTACAAACAGGACAGGAGGCTCACAATGGAATGCCCGATTATGTCGAATGCCGCTTCGAAGCCAATTGGAATGCTAAATTAGGAACTTATCGCCAGAACGAAAAAATGAAAATTCGTGGCATAATTGGACCAATTCAAAACGGGGCTCAAATATATCTTCAAGGGTGTGAGATAATTTCATGAGTAAATCGACAGATCAGCGCTTCGACCAACTCTTGCAGACAATGGTCACTTAACCGGCACCTTCGAAAAAGCCCGCAAAAGAAGCTCGAACATCAAAGCAGGCTGACGGCACAGGTTATGGCGATACTCGAACTCGCGAAGGTAAAGCTGCAGATGCTTCTTCGAAACCCAAACGTAGTTCCGCTGATCCCGCGCTTCACCTGCGACCAGAACGACTCAATTGAGTTGGCGTGCACATCGCCGCGCCGAATTTAACAGCAGTGGCCTAACTCAAGAAACTGGGATCAGTCGCACTCTGTCGTGACAATTCTGATACGGCACAGCCTAACGGTTCCGGTCCAGCGATCCAGCCGGACAGAGTGGTAGACCGGCTCCCCTCGGAGAGTCATCACCTGAAGAGGCCCCTTTTGCATCGAGTGCCGGATTGATGAAGAAATTCACGACCATCATTCACTTCATCTGGGCAATCTCTGCGGTTACGTTGGGTACGACAATCGGCGCTCTGTACGGGTGGGAGCATCATGGGGGGATTGGTGCCATCGCCCTTGGCTTCGTTGGATTCTGTTTCGGCGCGCTTGCTGCGGCTTCCCCTCAAATGGTCATGCAACTCCTTCGCTAGCCTCAGTGGCCTGGCTCGAAAACGACAGCTGCCCAATTTGAACTAATCCAGCCACTTTTGAACCTTCCTGCGCGTTTCCCGCACAACAGGATGTCCGCATCGCTCATGCGTTCAATCCGACATGGGAAGGTCACACGCCATGAAGACGATCGCACTGCTCTCCGTCGCTGCCCTGTTGCTCGTCGAACTCAGCGGCGCGATGCCCAGGTCGAGCGTGGGTGGCCCGCTGACCATCATGCTGATCATGTTTATCGCCATGCTGGCCGTGGGGATTCACGACGCCTGGACAAAAAAGCGCGGCGCGCTTGGATGGATCGCGAGCATTGTCGCTTCGGTCATCGGCGGCTTCGTGGCGGCGAGCCTGGTCGGCGTGGTCATGGACATGATAGGCTCGCACCTGCACCTGAACGGGTCGCTCGCGTCCTCGCACCATCCTCTGCTCTATATCTCGCTCGCGGGCATGGCGATCCTCACGGTGCTCGGATCATGGATCACGCTGCAGATCCCGGGCTGGGTCCTGAAGCGCAGCGAAGCCCCCCATAGCGGTGCATGAGGCAAGTCTCCCTTCTTTTGGGAACGTTGCCAAGATAAGGCCGCCTCGGTGCACGGCCTCTTTTGGTCAGTCCAGCGGTTTGAACGGGCCAGACGCCGGGTCACCCCAAGGCAGGCAAGTCCGGTCACGCAAGCTGCGGGCCGGCACACTCTGGACAGGCCCCCGCCACCACTTTAGAACGCTTCTAGCCAGGGAGCGTGGATGCCCAAGCCAAAGAAAACCGCCGCCGAACTTCAGAAGATCATTCGAGAAGCCGCCGCAATCGCCGGGCCATGGCCCAAGAACATGAGCGTGATCATCTATTCGCTGGATGACAGCTGGCGCGTCATCGTCAGTTACTCGGATCCGGCACAAACCCCTTTTCGCGACAGGTTGATGGAGATTTGCCGGGGCCTCGCCCATTTCTACGATCTGGACGAACCAGCCTAGAATCGCCTGGTGCCGGGCACCGGGCCCATGTCACCTGTGCCTTATCCCGCGAGATGCGTTTCGCGCGTGGCGATCAGATCGCGGATCGGTTGCGCGATCGGCACCGGGCGATGGGTCTTCTGATCGGTATTGACCCAGACGATCTCGCCAGCGGCAAACAGATCGTCGGCTGCGCGCGCGAAGATGCCGAGCTCGAACACCAGACTGGAATTGCCGATCCGCGCCACGCGCGCGGCGACGTCCAGCTCCTGATCGAACAGGATCGGCGCCTTGTATTCGATCACCGATTTGACGACGTGAAAGTCGACGCCGCTCACTTTGGCGTCGGCAAACTGGTCATAGCCGAGCGCACGAAAATATTCGGTGATGGTCGTGTCGAAGTAAGTGAGATAGTGCGCGTTGAACACGACGCCCTGGCCGTCGATCTCGGAATAGCGCACCCGAAACGGGTGGAAGAACCAGAACCACTCGCGTGACATATGCCCCTCGCTTATGTGCGGCGGCTTCGTTCTCCGCCCGGATGCTCCCCTAGCCTCTCTCGCGCGGCGAAGCCAGCCGCCGCAGGGAGACGTCATGCCGCAACTCAGATCCGCTTGATGGCCTTCGGCACAATGAAAATGTGCAACGCTGCGATGATCACCGACGCCAATATGAGGCCGGGATTGGCGCCGTGAACCTTCTCCGGCGCGAAGGTCGTCGCCGTCCAGATGATCAGGCGCACCGTCAGCATGAAGACGACCATGCCCCACAGCGCAATCCGCTTCGGCGCATCCCATGTCGGCTTGCCGTCAAAGCCCCATTGCATCGCGACGTGCTCACCTGCGATCCGCGGCTCGCCATAGAGGTTGCACCCGATCATCACGGCCAGAGCACATGTAAATACGAGATCGGCCGACAACGTTATTGCCCCATATGTGAAATCGCGGGCCGGATGACGCCCGCATCTCATCTCATCCCATCATATCGCAACGATCATGGCGCCTAATACCATCGCCGCTTTCGATGACGCGCCTTCCACGACAACCCAGAGATGCGCCATGGTTCCGAAAGCGGATCCCTGCACGCGACTGGCTGCGCCAAAAAAACCGTTTATTTGCCGCAAATTTTGCACATTTCTATCGACGCACGGAACAAGTTAGTTTAGCGGTATCATTGTCTTACAGCAACCTCAGGTGCTGCAAGCCATTTACACGCGCGCCAGCTGTGGTCGTTTCCCGTGCCTCGATTTTTCTTTCATATTATCGCCGAAAACACGTTCCTCGACGATGAAGGGACGAGCTTCAAGGACGATCAGGAAGCGATGCTGCACGCACGTCAGCTCGCATCGGAGATGGTGCGCAGCATCGGCGTCGTGAAGGGCGCGATCGTCGTCGAGAACGAAGACAGCGGCGGATTGTTCGAAGTGCCGCTGTCCTGGAGCAACTGACACAGGCGCATATGTCAGTGGCCGCACATGGGCTTCAGTCGATTTGCGCGCCCGGCGGCAAGAGCCGCCGATGCCACGTTATCGCCTGATCAATTCGCAGCGCTGCCGGTCTTGGTGCGTGGCTGTTTCGCGGGTGCAACGGCTTTCGGCGCATCGCTGCGCACATTGCCCCATGGATCGGCCGCGGCCTTGGTGTCGGGAATCTTGCGCAGCGACTCGCGATACGCCTTCTCGGTGATCGCGTCCTGCTCCTTCTCCTCCGCCGACTTGGTCTTCACCTCCGGCATCAGGTTCATCATCTGCGCGGCGGCCGGTCCGGTCAGAAGCGCGAGCGCTGCGACGACGCTGAATAGTTTGCTGGATCGTTTCATGGCACCAAAGCTCCGTGAATTTCGGAGGGGTTATACCACTGGCCATTCGGGCCCGCCAAGCACCTGGCGCAGGGCACCCCGTCGTGCCTCACGCAGGTTGAAACCTTCGGAAACCGGGAAACCGGAAACCCGGGATGCCCGGATGCCGGCCCGGACTGGAGCCTAGTCGCCCAGCACTTTCTCCGCGGCCGTCACGATGCTGATGGTCGGGTGCGCCGCGCAATAGGTGCCGAACTTCTTGGCGTTCTCGACGAACACCTCGGTGTCGATGATCGCATCGTCCGAGTCGCCCTTGTACCAGCCGTCCATCCAGGTCAGCACCATCTTGATCTCGTCGGGGCCGGATTCGACGAATTGCTTGCAGGACATGGTGGACAGATCGAGCACGACGGCCCGGGCCGGCGCGGCGGCGAGCATGGCAGCGGCAGTCAATAACGCGCAGGCGAATTTCATCATGGTCCCCTTCCCCGAAAAATGACGCCGCCGATGGCCGGCCCGAGCGTTCAACAGCCCCACGGTATCATGGAGTTCATTTCCTTGATTTGATATTTTTATGAAATCTTCTGATCCTCCAGAACTTCACGAAGGATGAACAGGCGGGTCCGGATTTCTGCGATCGGCTTCATCGGCCGGCAAGATCGCGGTGCTAGACGTGGCGCATGCAGACGATGCGGGCCACAACCATGATCGAGAAACGAGCGGCTCCACGACACCGGGTTCTGAAGCGCGGCACGCTGGCCTTTGGCGGCGGCGGTATCGATTGCACGGTCCGCAACCTCTCGGCCTCCGGCGCGCGCGTCGATATCGCAAGCCCGCTGGGCCTACCGTCGAATTTCATGCTGGTGATCGAGGCGGATCAGTTCATCCGCCGCTGCCGTCCGGTCTGGAATAACGACCGCCAACTCGGCGTGGCGTTCGAGTAGGCGCCCGTCAGTAGCGCCCACGGCCGCCATAGTTGCCGCCACCGTAACCGCCATAGCCTCCGCCACCGTAATAGATGCGCGGCACCGGCTCGTAATAGACCGGCGGCGCACGGCGGACGATGACCTCTTCCTCGACGATCTCACGGCTGCGCCGCGGCGGTGGCAACGGCTTGTCGGCGCGCTTCTTCGCAGGCTCAGTGGTTCTCTCCGCCTTCTTCGATGCAGGCGCCGCCGCGGGCGGCGCACCGCACGGGCATGTCGGGCCCGGTCCGGCCAATGCGACATTGGTCGGCGCGTTCGCTACCGCATCCGGCACCGGCTTGTTGCGCGTGCGCTCCTCGAGTTTCTGCGCGGTCGATGTCAGATCGCTGTCGGGATATTTCGCCAGGAAGTCGCGATAGGACGGCGCGGTGTTGGTGATGACGGCGTTGTTCCACGCCACCATCTTGTAGTGACGGTCGAGCCATTCTTTCGCCTGCGGGCCGAGCGGCGGCTCGGCATAGAGGCCGACAAAGGCCTCATAGGCTTCCACCGAACCATCCGAGACGATCAGGTTGTTGGCGTCCTGCACCGGCTTGCCCTGCAGCTCCTTGCGCCATTGATCGACGGTCTTCTTCGTCACGGCCGGCTTGGCGCCGGCATCCCCGCCAAAGAAGCGAAAATCATTGACCAGCGACGAACTCTCCCACGGCGTTTGCCGGCCTTCGGTGGCCTGATTGACCGACAGCCGCACGCGCTTGAATGCATCCTCGATCGGCAGGCCCGGCTCGCGCCCCGCCTTCAGCAGCGCCGTCGTATAGGGGCTGTTGCCGTCCTTGCCGTCTTCGGCTTCGGCACCGGGCGACGTGGAGAATGATAACAGCGTGCCGGGCGTGCCGAATTTCACGTCGACCTGGGCAAGCCCGCGGCCGGTGGTCTTGCTGATGGCCGGAAACGGATTGTTGCGGCAGGCATCGAGCAGGATGATGCGGCTCTTGCTCGGCACGGATGTCAGTGTGTTCAGGATGTCGTTGAGGCGCACCGCCTGCAGCGGAATATCGGCTTCGCGCTTCGGATCGATATCGACCGGCACCAGATAATTCTCGCCGTCGATCTGCAGACCGTGGCCGGCATAGAACACCAGCGCCACCGTGTCGGGCCCCTTGGCGGACACATTGGCGGCGAAGCCGGCGATCCTGGCGCGCAGATCGTTCTGCGACAGGTCCGTCGCCGACTGCACCTCGAAGCCGGCATCGCCGAGCATCTGCGCCATGGCCTTGGCGTCATTGACCGGATTGGGGAGCGGCGCGATGGACCGATAGGAGGATTGCCCGATCACCAGCGCCAGGCGGCTCTCGGCCAAAGCGGCTGTTGAGCCGAGAAGAGCGGCGCTCTGCGCACCGAACATCACCGTGGCTGCAACGATCACGCTGCGAATGACAGGAGGAACCATCGAACAGTCTCCCCGGCCCGGGCCGGCTCGCGCGACGGATAATTCCCCGCCTGATTCAACTGAAATCAGGATGGCCGTGCGCCAACAATGCGACGGCCTGCCGCTGCCCAATTTGGTCGCTGTCAACGCAAGCGCGGTTCACAGGAACCGCGTGCGGCATGTGCTGTCCGAAGATTACTTTTTCTTCGCCGCCGTCGTGGGCGCGGGTGCAGGCGCGACGCCGCCCCATGGATCATATTTTTCCTTGGGAGTCGGAACGCGCTCCAAGGCGGCCTTGTAGGCCTTCTCGTCGATCTTCGGCTTTTCGGGCGCAGGCGCATGATCGCTGCCGCCGCGCTTGCCGCCGCCCATCTGCGCTGTCGCCGGCGCAGCCAGAAGCGCCAGTGCCGCGATCGCCAATACCAATGCTCTCATCATGGGTCCCTCCGGCGCCTTGATAGCCTGACGTGCGGGCCATTTTCCAGCCCCAACATGGCCAAGCCGCGACCATCGACCGCAGGTCCGCCCGTCCTCGGAAACGCGCGAATACTCCGGCACTGGCCACCCCGGCCGGCCCATATCCGCTGAAAACACAGGCTTTTCAGCGACCGTTTGGTGAACGATCCGTTGCACATTCCCGTCAAATTTCATGTCCGGAAAAACCGGATCTTGGAATGTTTCTCCTAGTCTCCGCAGACAGCAATGGAGAAGCGGCTTGTGCCGCCTTCCTTGCGACGGGGATCGGGGACGTGGTCGACATTGCAAACCCAGCCGGCATGCATGGCAGCAGGACGACGGGCGCCGGGATGACCGCGGCGAGCCGCCCAGCGTCTGCGCCCGATGCACTTGCGCCGCTCGCGGCAATCGCGCCCGAGCCATGGCATGCGCTGGCACAGCAGGCCATCGAGCCGAACGGCTATTACCTCGCCGACTGGGAACTGGCCGTAAATGCATCCGCGCGCGGCCGCACCGGTGTCGCCGCGCTCAGCGCCTGGATGAGCGACGCCGGAACACCCCGCTTGATCGGACTGCTGCCCGTGATCACCGCGCGGCGCGCCTATCGTCTTCCGCTCCCCGCACTGGTGAGTGCCGACCCCTATGGCACGCTCTCAACGCCGCTGCTCGATCGCGACATGGCACCGGACGCCGTCACGCGCCTGCTGGAGCAGGCCCGCAAGGCCGGTGCGCATGCGCTGATCCTTGAGAACGTCTCGCTCGATGGCGCTGCAATGCAGGCGATCCGCAAGTCGCTCACCATGCAGGACCTGGCGCCGCGCATCCTGCAATCGCACGCCCGCGCCTGCCTCGATGCCACGCGCGATGCCGAGGACCTGCTGCGCGATGCGCTCGGCGCGAAAAAGCTGAAAGAACTGCGCCGCCAGCGCAATCGTCTCGCAGAACACGGCGATGTGACGTTCGATGTTGCACGCACACCGGCCGAAATCGCGGCGACCATCGACACGTTCCTGACGCTGGAAGCGAGCGGATGGAAGGGCAAGCGCGGCACCGCCCTGACGCAGGATGCCGGCGACAGTGCCTTTATCCGCAGCGCCACCAAGGCGCTCGCCGAACACGGCCAATGCGAGATCGTCACGCTGCGCGCCGGCGACACGCCGGTCGCGTCCGGTGTGCTGCTCAGGCATCTCGATCGCGCATTCTATTTCAAACTCGGCGTCGACGAGCGCTTCGCCAAACTGTCCCCTGGTGTCCAGCTCACGCTCGACGTGACCCGGCATCTGTGCGCCGATCCCGTGATTGCAAGCGCCGACTCCACGGCCAATGCCGGTCATCCGATGATCGACCCGATCTGGCGCGGCCGTCTTGCCATCGGCGACGTGCTGATTCCGCTGCGCAAACACGACCCGCTCGTCTCGCTGATTCACGGCGCATTGACCTTGCGTCGCTCGATCCGCGAACCGCTGCGGCGCGTCGCCCGCTCCATCCGCAACCGCCTCCGATAGATATCCAGGGGTTCAACCATGAACGCTGCAACTGACGTCGCGCCGGTGATCTCGGCCGCCAATCAATCGCTCAAGAACGATTTTCCGCTGAAGCCGTTCGCCATCAAGCACAAGCTCGCCGGACATCCGCTGCTGACGCTGCAGCGTATCGCACAGCTCGCATCCGAACTGCCGCGCGATCTCATCGAATACAATTCGGGCAAGGTCGCGATCAGCCAGGACCCCGACGCGATCCCGTCGGTGGATCTCGATCCCGTTGAGGTGGTCAATCGTATCGAGACCGCCGGCGCCTGGATGGTGCTGAAGCGGATCGAGAACTCGCCCGAATATCGTCAGCTGCTCGAAGACACGCTGTTGTCGGTGGCGCGCGCCCGCGGCTTCAATAGCCTGCTCGATGCCGGCTTCGAACAGCTCGAAGGCTTCCTGTTCGTTTCGTCGCCGAATTCAACCACGCCGTTCCATCTCGACAGCGAAGATAATTTCTTTGTCCAGATCCATGGCGAGAAGTTCTTCACGATCTATGACAACAAGGACCGCGCCATCGTCTCCGATGACGAGATCGAGCGCTCGATGACCAAGCATCGCAATCTCAAATTCGACGACAGTTTCGCGCCGCGCGCCGTCGAGTTTCACATGTTCGATGGCGACGGTTGCTACGTGCCCTATCAGTGGCCGCACTGGGTGCGCACCGCCGGTTCGTTCTCGATCTCGATGGCGATCACCTGGAAGACGCGCGAGGTGCGCCGCGTCAACGACCTGCACTTCTTCAACTCTATGCTGCGCGGCATCGGCTTGCCGCAGAAGCCGCCGGGCCAGCAACCGGTGCTGGATATGCTGAAGCTCGCCTTCTATCGCACCGTGACCACGGCGATCAAACCGCTGCGCACGTCATTGGCGATGCGCAAGGTTCTGCGCCGCATCGCGCTTGGCAAGAAGGCGAATTACTATCTGAAGGGCGCGTAAGGCTCAAAGCTCGTCGGCCGAGATCTCGGCGAGCTACGCCAAGCTACGTAGCCCGCATGAGCGCAGCGATATGCGGGGCACATCGGCAACATTCCCGGATATCGCTGCGCTCATCCGGGCTACATGCTGCGCGCCTTACTCCGCCGCCTCGGCGTTCACTTCTGCCGACACCTGACGGATCGCGCGCGCGAGCTTCTCCGCATCCTGCGCACCGGACACGGCATATTTGCCGGCGAACACGAAGGTCGGTACGCCGGAAATACCCTTGTCAGCAGCTTCCTTGGCATTGCCGGAGATCAGTTCGACATCCTCATCAGTGGCGAGACGCTTGCGGATGTCGTCCGCATCGAGCCCGACATCGGCCGCGGCCTGCACCAGCGTCTCGCTCTGCGTGAGATCGCCGCCATCGCGGAAATACAATTCCATCAGCCGCTGCTTGACCTCGGCCGACTTGCCGGACGCCTCGGCCCAATGGATCAGCCGGTGGCAATCGATGGTGTTCGGCTGGCGCTTCACGCTATCCGGCCGGTAGGTCAGGCCCTCCTGCTCGGCCGCATCGACCACACGGCCGGCGATGCCCTTATAGGCTTCGACCGAGCCGAACTTGGTCTCCAGATAGGTCGAGCGATCGATGCCCTCGCGCGGGATCCACGGATTGAGGAAGAACGGCCGCCAATTGACATGCACCGGCACGTCGGGGACCAGCGCCAGCGCATTCTCGATGCGGCGCTTGCCGATATAGCACCACGGGCACACGACATCGGAGACGATATCGATCTGAAGCGGCTTGACGGTGCTCATGGGCGGCCTCCCTGTATTTGTTCCGCCCACAAATAGGCGTCATGGACATCACGGACAAGGCCATTAGTTCCCGTTTGAAGCGATCTCGCGGAGCCTGTTCGCCGTGACGTCATCTGCCGGAAAGAACGTCTCGATGGCGATTTCCGACAGGGTGATATCCAGCGGCGTACCGAAGGTCATGGTCGTCGACATGAAGCTCAGCACATCGTCGCCCAGCCTCATGCGGAACGGCACCACGACGCTGTCAGCCGCGATCGGCGCCGACCGCGCCGGGACCGGATAGGTCTTCAATTCCTGATACAGTTTGAGCAAGTCAGGATCGGCGGTCGCCTCGCATTGTCGATGCAGCCGCTCCAGCAGATGCGCGCACCATTCACCAAGATTGACGGTGCGCGGGGCCAACGCCTCCGGATGAAAGCTCAGCCGCAGCACGTTGAAGGGCTGCCCGAGCAAGCGCGGCGCGATGCCTTCCAGCAGCGGCATCACCATTCGGTTGGCCGCGACCAGATTCCAGTGCCGATCGACCGCCAGCGCCGGATTGGGCTCATGCGCCTTCAGCACGAGATCGATGGCCTGACGCGCCGAGGCCAGCGCGGGATCGTCCAGCGCCCGCTGCGGAAAGGCCGGTGCGAAGCCAGCAGCCACCAGCAAGACATTGCGCTCGCGCAGCGGCACGTCGAGCCGCTCGGCCAGCCGCATCACCATCTCGCGCGATGGCGCGGCGCGGCCGGTCTCGAGAAAACTCAGATGCCGCGTCGAAATCTCGGCATCGCCGGCAAGATCGAGCTGGCTCAGGCGGCGGCGTTGCCGCCATTCACGCAGATGATGGCCGATCCCGGCGGGCCGGGATGTTGCGGAGGATGCTGCTAGCTGTGTGTTCATGGCAAAAAGCTAACACGCGAATTTCGCAGCTTCCATGACCTCACAGGTAATCGATTTGGCTCTGCGGCGCCGGCATCTTCGGGACATCCACAACGACCAACCGAAGGACGATGACCATGATCAATCCCTCTCTCCTGCTTCGCCGCGCCATCCAGATCGACGCCGTCGTCAGCGGCGCCATGGCGCTCCTCCTGACACTTGCCGCAGCCATGCTGGCGCCCCTGCTGCATCTGCCTGAAGCGCTGCTGCTGGAATCCGGGCTGTTTCTGATCGCCTATGCGGCGCTGGTCGGCTGGCTCGGTACCCGCACGGCCATGCCGAAGCCGCTGGTGCTGGTGATCATCATCGGCAACGCGCTGTGGACGCTGGGCAGCATCGGTCTGCTGTTCTCGGGCGCAGTCACGCCAAACCTGCTCGGCCAGATCTTCGTGGCCGCGCAGGCGATTGCAGTCGGCGTGTTCGCGGAGCTGCAATATATCGGGCTGCGCCGAAGCACAGCCCGCAGGCGGCTTAAGCCGCCTTGCTCCTGGCCTTGCCGGTCTTTGCCTTGCTGGCCTTGGCCGACCTAGATTTAGTTGATTTGGCCTTGGTCGCTGCGGAGGTCTTCTTCGCGGCGGCCTTGGTCGTTTTGGCTTTGCCCGAAGCCTTAGCCTTCTTGGCCTTATCTTTGGCCCTCTTGGCCTTCGCCTTTTCTTCCTTCTTCAGCGCCTTGCGCTCGGCCTTCTCCTTGGCCTTGAGCTTCTCGGCACGGGCTTCAGCGCGTTTCTTCTTGCGCTTCTTTTCGCAGGCGTCGCACTTGCAGCCGATCGGCTTCAGGTATTCCTTGAAATACTCCGTGCCGTAATCGTAGTTGATCTCTTCGCCCGGTTCGATCTTCTTGATCGAGCGGATGATGATCCGCTTCTTGGTCGCGTTGACGTCGGATTCGGCGTTCGGCTTGCAGGCATGGTTGATATAGCGCGCGATGTTCTTGCGGATCGAACCGTCGACGGTCCAGCGCTTGCTGATCTGGAACAGATATTTGTTCTCGATCGCGTCGTGCTTCTCATTCTTCGAATCCAGCAGGGGCCCGAAGTATTGGACGATCTTGACGCCCTTCTTGATCGGCTGGGTGGCGAAAAGACCGAGACCAGTTTTGGAACGGCCGATGCGATATGGCTTGGCGGAAGTCGAGGCGGGCATGGGATGAGGAACTGACGCTGCTGGAGACAAAATGAAGGCTGACCAAGCTGTCTAGCGCGATTCAATAAGCCCTGTCAGCCGCTTCCGTTGAACCTTCCCCAGCTTGTGAGCGTCAAAGCTGCATCTTTCCCGTGCTGGATGCCCTGAAATGCCCCGCCTGCGCGCTCTCGCTGCCGCTCTGACGATCCTGCTCGGCGCGACGTCGCTCGCCGCAGCCGACAATATCGGCAGCGTCTACACATCGACTGCCGACAAGGACTGCCGCAAAGTGTCCAACCTCAAACTCGATGGCGATGATTACGCCGCGGAACGGACCTGCCGCGGCCCAGCCGGTCTCGTCGTGATGAAGAACGAGAACGACCTGCGTGAAACAATCACCGTCGGACGCAGCGCCAGCGCTGCTGACAAGGAGCCGGCGGCATTGCAGGGCTTCGGCCCGTTCAACTCCACCACCAGCACCATCGAATGGCGTGTCCTTGCCGGCAAGCCATTCGCGATGATCCAGCGCTGGCACATCGCCGACAATGACGACCCCGAGAAAAATGGCCGGCCAAAATCCAAGCAGATGCTGGTGGTGACGCGACTGCCGCCGGGCGCCGTCTGCCATGTCGCCTATGTCGACGTGACGGCCAATCCGCAGGCCAATGAGATAGCCCGCAAGGCCGCCGACGAACTCGCCCGCGGCTTCGATTGCAACACGGGCAAGGTCAGCGTGATCGGCACCGACGGCCGCGCCACGGCACTGGCGATGGCATCGCGCAATATCCCGGGCCTGGCCCGGTAGGGTTCAAATCGATCGCGCGATCAAAGCTTCGGTATTTTCGCCGCATCAATCACCGCCGTCCATCGCGCGATTTCCGACGTGAGCAATTCACGCATTTCCGGCGGCGTGCTTCCCCGCACTTCGCCACCGATCGCCGCTTCCAGCCGCGCCCTGATCCCCGGGTCGGCCAGAGACTTCAGAACGGCCGCGTTGAGTTGGGCGATGATCCCCGGCGGAGTGCCCTTCGGCGCCAGCAGCCCGGCCCACGTCCTGACATCGAACCCCTTCAGACCTGCCTCGTCGACCGATGGAACGTTCGGCAGCAAGGCACTCCGGGTCGACGATGTGACAGCGAGGCCGCGCACCGCACCACTCTCGATCTGCGGCGCAACAAGCACGCTGGTGCCAACGATCATCGGCACGTCGCCCGCGAGCAGCGCGGTGATCGCCTGGGAGTCGCCGCGATAGGGCACGTGCAGCACGTCGATGCCGGCTGCCGCTTTCAACAATTCGCCAGCAAGGTGATGCGTGCTGCCGAAGCCGACCGATCCGAAACTCAACGATCCCGGCTTGGCCTTTGCGAGTGCGATGAGCTCTCCCAGCGTCTTTGCTTCATGGTCGCTGCGGGTGGCGACGACGAGCGCGTAGTAGACGATCGTGGAGATCATCTCGAAACCATCGACGGGTTGATAGGACAACGACTTGTAAAGCCCCGCCGAAATCGCATGGCCTCCGGTTACAAGGCCCAGTGTATAACCGTCAGGCGCAGCCTTGGCGACCGCATCCGATGCGAGATTGCCACCTGCACCAGGCTTCGCTTCGACGATGACGGTCTCATTGAGCTGCTTCGCCAGCCCGTCGGCAACGACGCGGGAGAGCGTGTCTGCCGCCCCGCCCGATGCGAAACCGTGAACGATACGAATGACACGATTTGGGTAGGCTTGCGCTGAGGCGCCAGGCACGTCGATCGACGAGGCTACAAATATAGACACCGCGAGGCATGCGAGAATTCTGCCCCGAATAGATTTCGACAGCTTGCTCATTATTTCCTCCCCTTTTATTTCTTCAGCGTTGATCGCCGAGTGCCGATCTGTCGCTTCGTAGCGGCGACTTTGTCGGCAGCGATGTCATGTCGCCTTGCGTTTAAACTCCGCGAGTTCCGCCGACGGCACAGGTCCCCAGATGTCGCGCGGAAGTCCGACCCAGACCTTGGGTCGCTGCGGACGATCGCGGTGCCATGGACGCGGCTCGAAATAGCCGAGCTCTTCATCGATCATCTGATCGAGATCGAAGAACAGTTCGATAAGATGGCCATCGGGGTCGCGGTGATAGATCGCGACATTGTGGCCCGGGCCATGACGCACCGGTCCCCACAGGATCTGCATCTTCTTGCGTCCGAGCAGATCGCAGGCGCGATGCATGTGCGAGGCATCACGGAGCTCGAAGGCCGCGTGATGCAATCGCCGACCCGGGCCGCGCGCGAAATTGACGGAGTGATGATCGAAACCACACCGCATGAAGACGAAGGCGTCCTCGATCCAGTCCGACACCCGGAAATTCAGCACGTCACCATAGAATTTCGACGCCTTCAGCGGGTCTTGCGTGTAGAGCGCGATATGGCCGAGGCGGTCGGCTGCAATGCCGCCGACAGGCTGCTCCGCAACAGCGAATGTCGGCCCCGCAAGCAGTTCGATCTCCATTTCCTCGAAGTCGCGGAACAGCACCGAACGAGACACGCCAGGAAGCGGATCGGACTGGATCTCGGCCGCAATTCCCGCGCGCGACAGTGTTGCCACCAGATCAGCGAAATCCAGATCGGGCGCCACTTCGAAGGTCAATCGCCGACAGGCCGCCTGATCGCCACGCTGCAGAACGACGGCGAGCTCGTCCGAGTCGGTAGCCAGCGATGCGCGACTGGCGTCACGCGTTACCACACCGAGTCCGACTACCGTTTGATAGTAGTCGATCTGCCTGTCGATATCAGGCGTAACGAACGTCACATGCCTGATGCGTTTTACCTTGATCATGTGGTCCTCCGTATCTCGTTTCAGACCGATAGCCGTTCGCCTACGGGGTCATGATGATCTTGCCGAGTGCGCCTCCGGACTCCAGCAGCGTGTGCGCCTGCCGGACCTCGGATAATTTCAGCCGTGCGGAGATTGCGGGCTTGATCTCCCCGCGCCCAAGCAGCGAGATCAACTTCCCCATGATGGCGCGGCGCGCATCGCGGTCATGGTCGTAGATGTGAAAGGAGAAGCAGCGCACGGCCGGACAGACGTCGAGATACTTCCGCATCTCTCCCATCAGATTCTCTTCCGGAAGCCCGGCGAAGGCGTTGTAGGAGACCAGCGTCCCCCACTTGCTGAGCACGCCGAGATAGGAGACGAATTCGGGACCGCAAACATGGTCGAGCACGAGGCCGACGCCGCTCCCCCCGGTCAATTCGCGCGTCCGCGCGACGACGTCCTCGTCACGATAGAAGATCACGTGGTCGGCGCCGTTGGATTTTGCGAATTGGGCTTTTTCCGTTGTGCTCACCGTGCCGATCACGGTCATGCCGGCCAGCTTCGCCAATTGCACGATCGACGTGCCGACGCCGCCAGCAGCACCAATCACAAGCACGCTGCCTGCGGGATTACGCCCACCGCATTCATGGAGCAGCGCCCAGGCGACTTGATAGTTCGCAAGGCACACGGCGTCCTGCAAATCGACGGCATCGGGTAGCAGATGGATGGCATCGGCCGGCGCGACCACATATTCGGCGTAACAGCCGCCGCGCTGTGACAGATCGCGGGCGCTCAGCAAAACCTTCTGCCCGACCGAGATGCCGACAACACCGTGACCGACTGCGGAGATGCGCCCGGCGACATCATTCCCCGGATTGGCCGGCAGTGGTGGCATCCACTTGTAAACGCCGCGCCTGATCAAGGCGTCCGGCTGGCCGACGCCAAAAGCCTCAGCCTTGATCTGCACCTCTTTCGGGCCCGGAGCCGGAATGGCGACATCGACATAATCGAGCGCGTCGGGACCACCGGGACGATGAACCAGCACAGCCTTCATGAATCCACCCTGCAGAATATATTTTCGAAAATATGTCCTATTACGAAAATTATTGCAATAGCGGTCCTGCGCCGGCATTCTGCAACCAGCCGGCGCCATCAGCCGGCGGAATCTGAGGTCCATTCCATGACTGCTTCGGCCGTCAAATCGCGCAAAGAATTCGGCAAAACACTCGCGGTCGATATCACGCACCGACTGCGTCAGGATATCGTGGCCTGCCGGCTCAAACCTGGCGAGCCGCTGAAATTCGATGCCTTGAAGCTCGCTTTCGGCGCAAGCTTCACGACCCTGCGCGAGGCGCTGACGTCGCTGACAGCGGACGGCCTGGTCGTTGCCGAGGAGCAGCGTGGCTTTCGTGTGGCGCCCGTTACGAGCGACGACCTGATCGACATCACCCAGACCCGGATCCTGATCGAGATCGAACTGCTCAGCCGCTCCATCGCAAATGGCGGAGATGACTGGGAAATAGCGGTTATGTCGACCCTGCACAGGCTGGGACGCATTGAGGAAAGGCTTCCCGGTAATCACGTCGAGAACCCGGAATGGCAGATCGCTCACCGCCAGTTTCACGAGGCGCTGGTGTCGTGCGGGCGCTCCCCGACGTTGCTCGGCATTCGGACTTCGCTGTTCGAGCGCGCCGAACGCTATCGAAACCTGTCCGCCATGTTTCGCCCGCAACCACGCGACAAGGTCGGTGAACATCGCGCCATCATGCAGGCCGCGATTGCCCGCGATACGAATCTCGCGACGTCCTTGATAGACCAGCACATCCGCAGCACCTCCGACAATGTCGTGAAATACGCGTCTCATCTGCTGACCGAATCCTGAGACGGGATCGCCGGCTAGTCGGCGAAGAAACAGACGGCGTGCCCGAAATCCCGCGTGGAAAGCCCGCTGCAGGCGCCGCCAGCCCTCTTGTCAGGCTTTATTTTCGAAAATATAATCAACTTACGAAATTTAGATATCCGGGATTAAACAGAAAGGCCTCATCATGAAGCTCTTGTCTTTCAGCCATCAGCAGCGCGAGAGCTGGGGAGCCGTCGTCAACGACGCGATCGTCGATCTCGGCAAGGCACTCCCGCACTATCCGACGCTCGCCGATTTCATCGCCAGCCCCGACTTCGCCAAGCGCGACCAGATCGTTGGCGGACACAAGCCAGACCTGAAGCTGTCGGACATCAGCTACCTGCCGGTGATCCCCCGCCCCGAAAAGATCGTCTGCGCGGTGCGCAACTATCTCGACCACCACAAGGAAGCGGTGGCTCACGGCATGGACCGTCAGATCACCGAATTCCCGCCGATCTTTCTGCGGGTCTGGCGCTCACAGGTTGGCCACAACCAGCCGGTGATCCGGCCGAAAGTCTCCACGCACCTGGACTGGGAAGGTGAACTCGCCGTCGTGATCGGCAAAGGCGGCCGCCATATTCCCGAAAGCGAGGCGATGGACCACATCGCGGGCTATTCGATTTATAACGACGTCAGCGTCCGTGATTATCAGCGACACGCGCAGCAGATCGCGGCCGGCAAGAATTTCGTCGGCACCGGACCGTTCGGCCCGTGGCTGGTGACGACCGATGAAGTCAGCGATCCCACCAAGCTCAAGCTCGAAACCCGCGTGAATGGTGACATCGTCCAATCCTCGGACACATCCTTTTTGATCTTCTCGATTCCCCGGCTGATCAATTACGCGTCGGAAATCTTCGACCTCGTCCCGGGTGACGTCATTGCAACGGGAACGCCTGCCGGCGTCGGCTTTACGCGCAAGCCTCCGATCTTCCTGAAGGCCGGCGACGTCGTGGAAGTCGAGATCGAGAAGCTCGGCATCCTCAGCAATCCCGTCATCGACGAATAGTCAGCGGACGGCTCCCTCACAACGCTCGCAAAACACGGACGGGGTCAGCCATGACATCCTATGACATTCGCAAGACCCAGATTTCCGTCGAGACGATCTGGCATGAACGCGGGCCGCGCCTGGCACAACCGCTTCGCGTCGGCACGGCACTGGCGATTATCCGTAATCCTTTTGCTGGTCGCTACGAGCCCGACCTGATGGCATTCCAGGCCGAACTACGCGAACTTGGACGCACACTTGCGGCCGAACTCGTTCACGCGCTCGGCGGCAACGACAAGATCGAAGCCTACGGCAAGGGCATGATCGTCGGTGAAGATGGCGAGCTCGAACATGCGGCGGTGTGGCATGAAGCTGGCGGCTGGGCGATGCGCGAGATTCTCGGCCAGCCCAAAGCCATCGTGCCGGCCGCGAAGACCGTCGGCGGGATCGGCACACGGCTGATGGTCCCGCTCGGCCATATCGAAGCGGCCTATGTCCGCAGTCATTTCAGCACTGCTGAAATGACCATCTGGGATGGCCCGCGCCGCGACGAGATCGCCTTCGGCCTGGTGATGGCCACCGGCGGAAGACCCCATGCACGTATTGGCGGGCTGGCAGCGTCCGATATCTCGGTGCATGACGGACAGCGATAACTCCCGCAAACAGCGCCTGCACGCGACGCCGGCACTTCGCAAAGAGTTTCGCTAGTTCGGCTTTTCCATCGCCCTGGCGACGGTGATCTTCAGCATTTCGACGAACAATTTCTCTGCGTCGGTGTCGTCAGGCAGGCGGCGCAGGATGTCAGTGAGCCGGCCATCGAGGGTCAGCATGGTGAAACCATGCACCAGCGACCATGTCCGCGCGATCTGCGCGGCCTGCTCGATGGTCAGCGCATCGGTGGCGACATTGCCCGGATGGTTCGCACCGACCACACTGGCAAGACCGGCGAAGGATGCATTGGCTGCCTCGCGCAGATTCGGCCGGGTCATGTCGAGCCGCTCGGTACGAAACATCAGCTGATACATGCCGGGCTGCGCACGCGCATAAGCGAGATAGGCCTTGGCGCGGGCGAGCGCGCTTTCGAGCGGCGTCGTGCCGCTCGCACCAGCCGCAGTCATTGTAGCGTTGAAGTTGCGAAAGCCGATAGCGGCGAGTTCGCTGACGAGGCCGGTGAGATCGCCGAAGTGATGCGTCGGTGCGGCGTGCGATACGCCGGCTTCGCGGGCGACGGCGCGCAGCGTCAGGCCAGATAGTCCATCGCGCTCCAGCACGATCTCCGCGGCTTTCAGCAGCGCGCCGTGCAAGTCCCCGTGATGATAGGGAGATTCGGCGCCGGCGGTTTTTTTGGCCACGCCCTTGGCTTGCGAATTTCCTGCGACCTTCTTGCGGCGGTCTTGCGGCACGGCGCGCGGTTTCGCGGTCTTGGTCTGCTTCGTCATGGTCATGTTATAGGTCGTCATTTTTACACTGTAAAGATTTTGCTTGACGAGCCGACCGCTCACATCTAGCAATCTAGACAATGTAAAGATAACGGCATGGGAGACGACGATGGCGCTGCTGGACCCGATCGAGGCTGCTCATGACAATCTTGCGCCGATCCCGATGGAGTGCGACGCGCCATTCCTGACAGTCGTGGGCGAACTACCACGTGAGCTCAACGGCACGCTCTACCGCAATGGCCCCAATCCTCAATTCGAAACCAAAGGCTCGCACTGGTTTGTCGGCGACGGCATGCTGCACGCCTTCCACATCGAGAACGGCCGCGCGAGCTATCGCAATCGTTGGATCCGCACACCGAAATTTTTGGCCGAGCACGATGCCGGCCGCGCGCTCTATCGCGGCTTCGGCCAGAAAATGCCGGATGCCCCCGCTTCGCTTGGCAATGACTCAGGCGCGGCCAATACCAACATCGTCTTTCATGCCGGCCGCCTGCTCGCGCTGGAGGAAGGCCATGCGCCAACCGAGATCGAACCGGGCTCGCTGAAGACGCTCGGCTATCAGAACTATGGCGGGCGCATCGGCGGACCATTCACCGCGCATCCGAAGACCGATCCCGTCACCGGCGAAATGAATTTCTTCGGCTATAACGCCCGCGGTATCTTCAGTCCGACGATCTCGTTCGGCGCGATCGATTCATCGGGTATCGTGACGCGCTTCGAACGTTTCGATGCGCCCTATGCCAGCATGGTGCATGACTTCATCGTCACCGAGAACTACCTGCTGTTTCCGATCCTGCCGATCACCGGCAGCATGGACCGCGCACGCTCGGGCCGCCCACCCTATGCGTGGGAGCCGGACAAGGGTTCTTATGTCGGCGTGATGAAGCGCGGCAGCAGTGCGAATGATATCAAGTGGTTTCGCGCCGAAGCCTGCTACGTCTTCCATGTCATGAATGCGTGGGAGGACGGCGACCGCATCATCGCCGACGTCATGCAGTCCGAGGAAGCGCCGCTGTTCACGCATCCCGACGGCTCGCCGACAGATCCTGCGAAATCCAACGCGCGACTTTGTCGGTGGACCTTCGATCTGGCCGCCAATACCGATCGCTTCACCCGCACCTATCTCGATGATGTCACCGGCGAATTCCCGCGCATCGATGAGCGCCGCTCCGGCCTCGTCAGCACGCAAGGCTGGTACGCCTGCGATAATCCGGCACCGGGCGCCAGCAAGGCCTTTTCCGGGCTCACCCATGTTGGGCGCGGTGGCATCAGACTCGGCCAATATATGCTGCCGCTCGGCGACAGCATCTCCGAGCCGGTCTTCGTCGCGCGCGGCAAGGATGCAGCCGAAGGCGATGGCTGGCTGCTCGCCGTGGTGTGGCGCGCGCGGCAGAAGCGCAGCGATCTGGCAGTGTTCAATGCCACCGATGTGGCCGCGGGGCCGGTCGCCCTCATCCAGCTCGGTCACCGGGTACCGGCGGGCTTTCACGGCAACTGGGTCGACGCCTCATAAGGCTCTGTTTCAAATACACTAAAGCATCAATCCCTTATAATTTTGACAGTGTAAAGATTTTTATTGACGAGCCCGCAAGCAAGGCCTAGAAGAAATCTTGACAACGTAAAGATGGGGGGACTGGAAAACAGCGTGGTGTCCTTTCTGATGATCGGCCCGGCTGCCACCGCCTCCTGAAGCACAACGACAAGAGTTCTCTCTCGACAACAACCGCGCGGAACCACGCCATGATCAACGTCCTCGCCAAGCTGGCCATCGGCTTCCTTTCCACCATCGCCTTCTTCACGACCTTTGCGATCGCCGGAGACGTGCTGATCGCGACTGCCGTCGCCATTGCAGGTGCTGCGACACAGTTCGTTCTCGCACGAACCGCATATCGCAGGCCGGACATGATGACCCGGACAGCAAGCTGGGGCAGCCTGGCCCTCGTGCTGGTTGTGACCGGGACCACGCTCGTCGGCATCGAACCATCCGGCGCGGTCGCCTCGGCTTCTCATGACGTTTTCACGCCGGTCGGCAATGTCTGCCCGCTCACACAACAAGACATATGATCGCAGGATGATGCGCAACGACACAACGGCTTCATAAGCGGCCTCGCAACGCACCTTTACAACGTCAAGACAGCCCGAACTGGAAACGCCATGGCGTCCTTTCTCATCATTGCCCCGTTCGGTGCATTCGCCATGCTGATGATGGTGACGTCGATCGCGATCAGCCTGTTCGCCGCGGCGGCGCTGTCGTTCGGCGTCGTGGTCTGGGACGTGGTCCGCGGCGGCTCGCTGAAGATGCTCGCGGCAGGCTCGGTGCTGATCTTCAGCGCGCTCGGCTGCTACATCACGCTGGTCGACGGCAACTGGAGCGCGGTGGCCGTGCGCCTCGCCGTCGATGTTGGCCTGCTCTCAATCGTGCTACTGTCACTCGCGATCCGTCTGCCCTTCACGCTGCAATATGCCCGCGAGGTGGTTGACGCCGAAACCTCGAAGCTCCCCGGCTTCATGAAGGCGAACTACATCCTCACCTGGGCCTGGGCCGGCGCATTTGTGCTGATGCTGGTGGCGGACATGCTGATCATCTACATGCCCTCGCTGCCGCTGTGGATCGGCTTTGCGGTGGCCTTTGCCGCCCGCAATTCCGCCGTTGCCTTCACCAAATGGTATCCGCAATATCGCCGCGCAAAATACGGCGCTGCGAAACCGGTAGAACCGCTGAAGCCCTGATCCACTTCGCCTGCAAATCGACGCCTGACCATCTCGACTGCATTGGGAGCACTGCGATGAAGGACGTATTCGCCAAACTTGGCCAGGATTTCTTCTCCACCATCGTCTTCCTGGTGCTCTACCTCGTCACCGGTGACGTCCTGCTGGCGACCTGCGTGGCGATTGCGGGTGCCGTCGCACAGTTCGTCTATGCCCGCGTCAAGGGACAGAAGCTTGACGTAATGACCTATGCCAGTCTCGCGCTGGTGGTCGTCCTCGGTGGCGCGACGCTGCTGACCAAGGATCCACGCTTCGTGCTGGCCAAGCCCAGCATCGGGCATTTCGCTATCGGCGCGATCATGCTGCGCAAGGGCTGGATGCTGCGCTACCTGCCACCCATCGTCAGCGAGACGATCCCCGAATATGTGACCGCTGCGGGCTATGCCTGGGCCGCGCTGATGTTCGCGCTCGGCGCCGGTGTCATCGCTGTGGCCATGACCGGCGATATGAAACTGTGGGCGTTCTATGTGTCGGTCGTGGCCATCGGCGCCAAGGTGCTGGCCTTCGCGATCCAGTATGTCGTGTTCCGGGTGATCATCAGCCGCAAGCTTCGCGCAGCTGCAGCGACGTCGCCGCAGATGGGCACCTAGTCGCTCGCGCGCAACTGCGAGCTTCGCAGACGGGCCACTCCGACATCCACCGTCAGCGGCGGCGATGCCGCGGGCGCATGAACCGTGTCGCCCTCATATTCAACCGTGATCCAGCGCGCGCCATCCGCCAGCGCCGAGGTGGTGAATGACGCCATGCCGGCGCGGTCGAGGCCGACATGGGCTGCGAGAATCTGCTCACCATCACGAAATGTCACGCCGCCTTTCGGAACGCCGTCACGGCTGGCAATCGCCGCGGTCAGCGTCACGACCGCTCCAGATGGACAAGGATTCTCGGACGACGACACCGCCACGGCCGGCGTGCCCCGTATGATCTCGACCACCACCGCCGACTGGCTCGGCTGCACCACGACAGGCAGATAATTCGACGTCCCCATATAGTCCGCGCGGAAGCGATGCGGACCCGGCGGCAGTCGCTCGACCACCAGCCAGGGATGGGCCACATCGACCCAGCCAAGCACAGTGAGCGTCGTCTCATCGACAAAGCGGACAATGCCGCCCGGGACGCCGCCACCGCGCTCGCTCGTCACCGACGCCGTGAGCGTCGTGCGGCCGGTCGCATCGATGGATGATGCCAGCGTGGTGCGGGTCTGTTCGGAATGGATGATGGATTGGGCGCGGACTGCGGTCGGACTTGCAAGCACACATGCAGTAACAACGACCAGATGAAAATTGTTCACCTGTTACGCTCCGGTTAGCCGCCCCTGGGGTGAGGCGCGCGGCCGGCGAAAAGGTTCAACACAAAAACCGGACGCGGAGAGGCCGCATGCCGATGTGAACAATTCGTCACAGATACTGATAAAACATGATCCCGTTGACCGCGCTGGCCGCGGCCAACAACGTCACCACCGTCACATTCAGCTTCAGAGCATCCAACATGGTGCGGCCTCGAATTCGTCTGTGGTCTGATCGCTATTGGAACAGCGCCACCTGAGTCGTCACCGCTTTTCTTTTTCGTCCACATCCTTGCGAGTCCCCGGAGAATCGAGTCCCGCGCAGAGACCCGAATTCGGCTGGCCTGCTGCAAGCCTGAGTCGCATTTTGTCGAACCAAATCGCTGATGCCGCGACACAAAACCATGACCCGAATCGCCATCCTGATGGCCGGCTTCATCTGCGCCGGCACCGCATTTGCGCAACCGCTAACACTGCCGCCGGAGACACCGGAATGGTTTGCGAGCGCGCGTGCTTTCGTGCCGCCGGATCGCGTGGCCGGTCAGGCGTTTCATGTCGACATGTCCGATCCGCAGGCGCCGGTCGGATATGTCGCGACCTATCCAGCCGGTGCCAACGATCCAAAAACAGCGGCAAGCGCATTCGATGCCGGTGAGATGCTGGTCGCAAAACTCGCGCGCAGCGACGGCAAGCTGACCACCCTGTCAGCCGAGCTGCGCCCGCGTGACGTCACGCTGAACAGCAACATCCCGCGTGTACTGAGCGCCGCGCATGACGATGCGGAATATCGCAAGCTCCATACTGAATTGCTGAAGACGCGCGGCATGCTGCCGGATGGCGCAATTCCCTGCGATATCCATGGCTGGTCGACCGAACGCGATCCCAACGGATTGAACGTGCGCGCCGGGCCATCGACGAAGGCCAAGGTGCTCGGCACACTGCCGCCGCCCTACAAATTCAAGAGCAAGAGCGAGAATGCCCCTGATGGTGGCTGGCTGACGGAATTCAGGATCATCGGCTTCAAGGACGGCTGGTTCCTGATCGACGGCGCGAAGCCGCCCGGCAAGGACTACGAGCACGAGATCTTCTATCCGCGCAACCACCCGAAGCCTTACAGCGGCCGTGGCTGGGTCGCGGCCAGCAAGGTCGGCGCGCAATATGCGAATGGCGACACGCGGATGGGCGGGCTGTTCCAGGCGCCGCATGTGGACGCGCAATGGACACCGGCCAAAGGCGACGGTGGCAGCGAGATCAGCGCCGACGGCGGCCCCAAGCGCGTTCTCGCCTGCAGCGGATTCTGGGCGCTGGTGGAAAGCCACGACGGCGTCCGCGGCTGGTGGCGACGGCTGTGCTCAAGCCAGGTGACGAATTGCAGCTGAGCTAAAACCAGATTTGCTGTGGCACGCTCAGCGCATCGCGCGGTGCATTGCCTTCCGGCAGACAGCCCACGCAATCGCGCGCGGCCAGCGCCACCGCGCAGGCATCGAGCACATCATCCCGCTTTGCGCCGGTGCGCGCTCGCCTGACGGTCAGCCAGTCGTCGAGATCGCTGAAGCCATTCGCCGTCAGCAGATGACGACGCAGCGCGAGCCCCTCCTCCGCATGTTTGGACGGCAGCGGCGCATCGTCGTTCAGACGGAGAAAGACGAGTTCGGGGTGAGCTTCGCGGATATCGAGATCACGGTGCTCCCGCACGAAGCCATCGACCTCCATGATCTTCGGCCCGAGATGCCAGAGCTGGCGCGAGACTTTCTTCTGCCCGCGCCTCTCGGCCTCCGCGTTGGCGAGGTCGGGATCGGTAAAGTCCTGCCACAGCCAGCGACGTCCGCCGGAGAATACGCGCGAACCGTGGGGGCTGAGCTTCTTGCGGGCGAGCTGATCGCAGCTCCGCACGCCGTCATCGCCAAGGCCGATGGGAATATCGATAGCCGCGCGGGTAAAGTGCTGCGTCGCAAGCCAGGAGATATCGCCGATGAAATCGATGGAGCGCCGGTCGCCGTCGAGTGTGACGGCGACCCAGCCTTTGCTGAAGCCATCGAGCCCGATGGCGATCATCGGGCGCGCTCGGTCTTAGCCGAGGTTTAGTTCCTTGAAGAAGTCGTTGCCCTTGTCATCGATGATGATGAAAGCCGGGAAATCCACGACGTCGATGCGCCAGATCGCTTCCATGCCGAGTTCGGGATATTCCACCACCTCGACCTTCTTGATGCAGTGTTCGGCGAGATTTGCCGCCGAACCGCCGATCGAGCCGAGATAGAAGCCGCCATGCTTCTTGCAGGCTTCGCGCACGGCGACGGCGCGGTTGCCCTTGGCAACCATCACCATGGAGCCGCCGGCGGCCTGGAACTGATCGACGAAAGAATCCATGCGACCGGCCGTGGTCGGGCCGAACGCGCCGGAGGCATAGCCTTCGGGCGTCTTGGCGGGGCCGGCGTAATAGACCGGGTGGTTCTTGAAGTAATCCGGCAGCGGCTCGCCCTTCTCGAGGCGGTCGCGCAGCTTGGCATGCGCCGAGTCGCGTGCGACAATCATGGTGCCGGTCAGCGACAGGCGCGTCTTGGTTGGGTAGTTCGACAGCGTGGCAAGAATGTCCTTCATCGGCTGGTTGAGATCGATCTTCACAACCTCGCCGCCGAGCGCCTGCTCCACCTGCGGCAGATACTGTGCGGGGTTATGCTCGAGCTCTTCGAGATAGACGCCGTCCTTGGTGATCTTGCCGAGCACCTGACGATCCGCCGAGCACGACACGCCGAGCCCGATGGGCAGCGACGCGCCGTGGCGCGGCAGGCGGATGACGCGGACATCGTGGCAGAAATACTTGCCGCCGAACTGCGCGCCGACGCCGGACGACTGCGTCATCTTGAGGATTTCCTGCTCCATCTCAAGATCGCGGAACGCATTGCCATCCGGCGAGCCCTGGGTCGGCAGCGCATCGAGATAGCGGGCCGAAGCGAGCTTCACTGTCTTCATGCAGAGCTCGGCCGAGGTGCCGCCGACGACGATGGCGAGGTGGTATGGCGGGCATGCGGCGGTGCCCAGCGTCATGATCTTCTCTTTGAGGAAGGCGAGCAGACGATCCTTGGTCAGAACGGACGGCGTGGCCTGGAACAGGAAGCTCTTGTTGGCGGAGCCACCGCCCTTGGCCATGAACATGAACTTGTAGGCGTCATCGCCCTCGGCATAGATCTCGCACTGCGCCGGCATGTTATTGGCCGTGTTCTTCTCTTCATACATGGTCAGCGGCGCGACCTGCGAATAGCGCAGGTTACGGCGCAGATAGGCATCGCGGGCGCCTTCGCTCAAAGCGGCCTCATCGTCGCCATCGGTGATGACGTTGCAGCCCTTCTTGCCCATGATGATCGCGGTGCCGGTGTCCTGGCACATCGGCAGCACGCCGCCGGCGGCGATGTTCGCGTTCTTGAGGAAGTCGAAGGCCACGAACTTGTCATTCGGGCTGGCTTCGCTGTCGTCCAGGATATTGCGCAGCTGCTGCAGATGGCCGGGGCGCAGATAGTGGTTGATGTCGCCGAACGCGGCCTCCGAGAGCGCCTTCAGCGCATCCCGCGACACCACCAGCATGTCCCTGCCCAGTACCTTCTCGACCCGCACGCCCTCGGTGGTGACCTTCTTGTAGGGGGTGGTGTCCGCGCCCAGCGGAAACAGCGGGGTGTGCTTGTAGGGCGGGACGGGCTTCGGATCAGGGAAAGCGGTGGGAGCGTTCATGGGCGGGGCCTCAAAAAAGGAGGGGATTTGAGGCCCTTGTAGGCGGTTTCCGGACAGTTTTGAAGGGTTCAAAACAGGGGGACAGGTCCACGATCCCGGGGATAATTCCCTGTTCCAGCAGTAACCGGCTGCGCCGCCGCGCCTTGCATAAAGTGGCGCCCCGCGTTTCAGTGCGGCCGGGGATTGAGGAGAATCGGGAATGTCCATCGACCGCCTGCGCGGCATTTTTTCGGCTGTGGCACTTCTCGCCACGGTGACCCTTGTCGCTTCACCTGCCCGCGCCGACCGCTGCGATGATCTCGCGCGTCAGCTCAAGAGCCAGATCGACGGGCTCAGCGTCGGGCGTACGGCGGCCAATGTGATCTACCTGTCGCATCCGGCGGCCAAACAATTGCGGCTTGGCTGCGCCAGCCGCAATTTCAGCAACGAGATCTATGCGGCGTCCGCGACCCGCAAGCCGGCGCCGGCTTTCACCGATCTCGTCGCGAGTGCAGCCGCCGTCATCTTCACGATCCCCAAGCCGGATACGGTGAAGGGCACCACGCGATGTCTTGGCCGCATGGGGATTTTCCGCGGCGATGACGTCAAGCTGCGCTATCGCCGGCTTGACCTGCGCTGCACCCGCAGCAAGACCTCCGCGAATATTACTATCTCGCGCGGCAAGGACGAATGAGGAATTCGTTTCAATTGTAGTGAAGTCCTAGAGCGGCCGTTCACCACCGCATCCGAACCATCCCGATTGCTGCAAATTGCGGCGCCTGATTTACCAACTCCTTGTTGACGCACAGCCCATGGTCCGACTGCAAGAGTTGGAAACAGGGAATTTGAAATGAGCGTTTCAAGCGTCAGCAGCGCGCCGCCGGTCACACAGGTGACACCAGTCGAGGCGAAGCCGCCAGAGCCGAAGAAGAACGACGACAACGATAGCCGTACCGCGCCGCCCCCGCCGCGCGCAGCGCTGCCGCCCGGCCAGGGTACGCGGATCGACCAGCTCGCCTGAGCCGGCATCATGGGACAGATCAGCCACCGATCACACTGACGCTCTGCCTGCCACACCGCTGCCGCGAATCTGGCATCGGATGCGGAGCTTAGGGGTTCGGCATGATCGTTCGCCTCGTGATAAGGACGCTGGTCTGGTTCGGCGTGCTCGGCGCCGTTTTGTTCACCGCCGCCGGAACCTGGCAATGGCCGGCGGCGTGGTCATTTCTGCTCTTCATGATCCTGCTCGGCCTTGGCGGCGGCCTGTGGCTGATCCAGATCGATCCCGCGCTGTTTGAAGAACGCATGCGCCCCGTCGTACAGCAGGGGCAGCCCCCAGCGGACCGCGTCTTCATGGTGGCGTTCTTTACCGTGGCACTGGTCTGGCTGATCGTCGCAGGACTGGATCAGCGCTTCGGTCTTTCGCAGATGACGGCTGGCGTCCAGGTCGCAGGGGCAGCGATCACGCTCTCGGGAATCGCCATCTCGTTCTGGGTACTGCGCGAAAACAGTTTCGCCGCACCGGTCATCAAGCTTCAACGCGACCGCGGCCACCACGTCATAGATACCGGCCCTTATCATTTCGTGCGTCATCCGATGTATAGCGGCGCCATCCTGTTTTTTCTCGGCACATCCCTCTGGCTTGGCTCGTGGTGGAGTGCCGCGCTGACGCTGATCATGGCCGTGCTATTCGCATGGCGCACGAGGGCCGAAGAGCGCACCTTGCGGGACGGCCTCTCCGGCTACACCGACTATACGATGCGCGTCCGCTATCGTCTGTGTCCGGGGCTCTGGTGACCCGCCACGCGAGCTGCGCAGCGCTACTTGTCCAGCGCCTTGTAGTGCCGGAAGATGCCGTCCTTGTTGAAGGCAATCCGACGGTCGCTGTCGAGATAGGCCTTGATATTCGGCCTGACCGCCACGCGCTCATGCAAATCGATCAGGTCCGGAATTTCCCGCTCGAACTTCTTCATGCGTTTCGGAAAAGCGTAGCGCAGTCCTTCAACGATCTGGAACAGTGACAGATCGACATAGGTCGCCTTGCGGCCGGTGACGTAAGCGCCGTCGCTGGCCTTCAATATCCGCTCGAAATAACCGAGATATTTCGGCACGCGCTCTTTCAGGAATTCGGCGCTGCGCTTTTTGGCGGCGCCTTTCTGATCCTCGTAATAGAGCGATACACCGATCGGGTGATGGGTGTCGTGCACCTCGGCGACGAAATCGGTGATGGTTAGTTGCAGCTCATGCAGTTGCAGGCGCGCCGCTTCCGACTTCGGCGCCAGACCGTGACGTGGGCCGAGATAGAAGAGGATGTTCGCAGTCTGGCCGATCACCATGGTGCCCGCTTTGAGGAATGGCGGCGCGAATGGCGGAATGCCTTTCTTGCTGTCCAGCATCCTGGTCATTGCGGCCATGCCGCCCTTGCCGCGTGCCATGTCACGGTAATCCGCGCCGGCATCTTCCAGCGCGAGACGCACGAACTCGCCACGGCCCTGGATCGTCGGCCAATAATACAGCTCATATCGCATAAGAAACCTCGTCTGGTGTCGCGTCAGGCCATACCAAGGTAACTGCTCACCGCGGAATTCGTTCGCGGCGCTTGTCCCGCAAGAACTCTGCCAGTTTTTGAAACGGTATCCAGACCCAGCGGACAAGGACGCCAACACGCAACCACTTAACCCTCACCTGCGTCGGGTCATACGCAGGGAGCCTCGTTCATTCTATGCCGTGAATGCCCGGCACGAGGCCGGGCATGACGAAGTTTGAGCGTTGAGCTTCGCCTAGTTCGACGCGAAGCAGTACAGCAGCCCGTCGCCGCCGGTGCTCTTCAGGTCGTTCTGCGAGCAACCGCCATCGGGGCCGCGCGACGGATGCGAGGTGTTCCACGACTTCGCCGGCGGCTCTTCATTCAATCCCGTACGATCGATATGACCGACCATGGCCGCGCCCTGCGTGCTGCTCGTCCAGTTCTTGCACGTGCGATCGTCGGTGCCGGCGAAGGCGGTGCCATCGGCTTGTGAGCCGGTCAGCACGTCATGGCGGTTCGGCGTATCGCCGCGGCCGTTGATGACCTCACCCTTCTCGCTGAGCGAGGTCTGCTTGGAGAGGTTGTTGCTGGCGCCGTGCAGGTCGGCAACATCCTTGGCGACGACGACGCCCTTGGCATTCTTCCATGGGCCGTTGCCGATCCGGTCCTTGGCATTGATCGCGGGCTTGCCGTCGGCGGCCTGCGTCGAGAGATAAGCGCGCCAGGTCTTGGCGCCCGCGCCTGCAGCCTGCGCCAGCGTCTGGCAATGATTGTCAGCACCGGCGAGGCCACCGAGATTGCCGCCATTGCCGATGCCATTGCTGGTGACGAAGAAGCTGGTATCCGCGCCCTGCGCGAACGATGGCGACGTTGCTGCGAGCGAGACGGCGACAGCACCGGCGCATAGGCCGAGACGGGTCATGGTCGAGAGAATAGTGGGCATCGATTCCTCCAATTTGTTTTCTTAGCCACGCAACGCCAGTCGCGATGGAGCGCAACTGACCAACACGTCAGCCGGCGGATTATTCCCGCTCTCTTGTGAGATCATCGCAGTGCAACGCACACGCATGACGCCAACAAAAAAGCGCCGCGGAATGATCCGCGGCGCTTGTCCGATTTCGATGACGCAAGGCTTACGCCTGCTGGATCGCCGACAGTTCCCAATCGGCGCCACGTGGGCGCACGAAGGTCCAGATCTCGGTCGCTTCGATCGGCGTTTCGCTGCCGGCCACCAGACGATTGGTGCCGCGCTCCAGCGTCTTGTCGACCAGCGAGAAGCGCATCGCGACGCTCGCATAGTCGGTGTCACCTTCACGCCAGGCTTCCGCCAGGTCGCCCTGCAGCAGCTTCACATCCGACACCTTGTTGATGTCGTTGCGGGCCTTGTTCTCGGCGAGATCCTTGGCGAAGTACGACACCATTTCCGGCGTCGACAGCTTGCCGAGCTTCTCCACATCTTCGTTCGACCAAGCGGCCTGCACGTCGCTGAGCAGCTTCTCGAAAGCTTCGTAATCCTGCGGCGCGATCTCGATCGGCTTGTCGTTGTTCGAGCCGCCGCCGAAACCGAAGCCACCAAGGCCACTGCGCTGGGTCGGCTGTGCGCCATTACCCTGCTGGGCCTGGTTCATGTGCGCCTGGTTCTGGTCAGGACCGTTGCCCGGCCCCGTATAGGCCGAACTGGCCGGACCGGCATAGGCGGACGCGGTCTGGTTACGACGCTGCCACCAGGACATCGCGAGGCGCACGACGATGAAGATCAGGCCGACCTGCAGCAACAGGCCGATGATCGACGAGATACCGCCGAGGCCGCTGAACAGACCGCCGCCGAACAGCATGCCGAGCAGACCGGCGCCGAGGAAGCCGGCAGCAAGGCCGCCGAGCATGCCCATGCCCGGACGGTTGAAGAAACCGCCCTTGCTGGCTGCGCCCGTGGTCGCGCTGTTCATGCCGGGCGAACCCGGCTGTTGCATGGTGCGGTTGAACGGCTGAGCCGCGTTAGGCGCCGTCGACGTGCTCGGCGGGGCCGAGAACGTGCGGTTGCCGCGCGAGCCCGAGCTGCTGCCACCGCCAACGCGGGCGTCGGCAGAGGAGATTGCAATTGTGAGCGGCATCGCCAGCGATAGGACAACGGCCATCGTCTTGACGACGCCGCGCATGCTGAACGTGAAAGTCATGGTCATTCCCTCAATCCCCGGCAGGGGGAAAACACCCCTAACATGGCTACCCCAGCCTAAAATGGAAGCACCGTTCGAGGGTAAACGCTGCGGCCCTCGGTCGCGGCTCGTCATTGAACCTTTGGCGCAAGAGTCATCTTGCTTTCAAACACTTATGCTGCATTGCGGGGTGAATGCGCATTAGAAGGCAGGATGGTATTGCCACCGGCGCTCCGTTAATTCGGCGCCATGGTTTCCTTGACCTTGGCAATCAGCGCGCTCAGGGCGAACGGCTTGGCCAGGAAGGCAAATTGCTCGTTTTCCGGCAGGCTCTTTTCGAAGGCTTCCTCGGCGTAGCCTGACACGAAGATGATGCGAATATCCGCATTGCGGGCGCGCATCTCCTTCAGCAGCGTCGGTCCGTCCATCTCCGGCATCACGACGTCGGAGACCACGAGATCGATGACGCCGTTCTGCTCGTCGAACAGCTCCATCGCTTCGACGCCGTTGCCGGCTTCGATCACCGTGTAACCGCGCGAGCGCAGACCGCGGGCGTTCAGCGCACGCAGGCCTTCTTCGTCCTCGACGAGCAGGATGGTGCCCTGCCCAGTCAGGTCCGCACGCGGCTTGGCGTCGGCAGCGGCTTCCTTGGCGGCGACGGCGGCTGCGATCGCCGGATCGGGAGCGACTTCCTTTTCCTGATGATGGCGCGGCAGGAAGATGCGGAACGTGGTGCCTTTGCCCGGTTCGGAATCGACATAGACGAAACCGCCGGTCTGCTTGACGATGCCATAGACCGTGGAGAGGCCGAGGCCGGTGCCCTTGCCCACATCCTTGGTGGAGAAGAACGGCTCGAAGATCTTCTCGACAATATCGGCGGGAATGCCGGTGCCGGTGTCGCTGACATCAATCCGGACATAATCCGACGGCGGCATGCCCTTGTAGGACAGCCGCCCGGCTTCCTCGGCCGAGACATTGACGGTGCGCACGGTCAGCCTGCCGCCGTCCGGCATCGCGTCGCGCGCATTGACCGCGAGATTTACGATCACCTGCTCGAATTGCGAGATGTCGACCTTCACCGGCCACAGATCGCGGCCGTGCACGACTTCGAGTTTGACCTTCTCACCGATCAGGCGCTTCAGCAGCAGATCGATATCGGACAGCGCATCGCCAAGATTGAGCACCGTCGGGCGCAGCGTCTGGCGGCGCGAGAATGCGAGCAACTGGCGCACCAGCGTCGCCGCGCGCGTCGCGTTCTGCTTGATCTGCATGATGTCCTGGAACGACGGGTCGGTCGGTTTGTGCGCGTTCAGCAGGAAATCGTTGGCCATCATGATGGCGGAGAGCACATTGTTGAAGTCATGCGCGATGCCGCCGGCCAGCTGGCCGATGGTGTCCATCTTCTGCGCCTGGTTGACCTGGTTCTCGAGCGTGCGGCGCTCGGTGGTCTCCAGCATGTAGACGATGGCCGCTTCGGTCTCGCGTTCGTTCTCCTCCACAGCGGTGACAAAGAACTGGCCCCAGCGTTCCTTCGCGCCTTCCAGCAGCGCTTCCACCGGCGGGATATCACCCTGCCCCTGGGCGGCGTGACCGATGGCCGCGACCAGCTGGTTGCGGTCGCGGTCGCTGACGGCGGCCAGGATCGACTTGTTGACGGCGCCCGATGTGTTGAGGCTCTGCGCCAGTTTGGCGAAACGGGCATTGCCGCGCACCACGGTGCCGTCGCGATCCACCGTCGCAATGGCCATCGGCGTATGGTCGAAGAAGCGCATGAAGCGCACTTCGGCGGCGCGTTGCGGATCCGAGCGCTCGTCGCGGGCGCGGCTGATGACAAGGGTGCGCGACGCACCCGGCACGCCGTCGGCGCCGAAAGCGAGCTTGTGATAGAGCCGCACCGGCATGGTCTTGCCGTTGCGCATGCGCAGGTCGATGTCGAAGACTTCGGTTTTGACCTCGCCGGGCATCGGCACAATGGATGTCAGCAACGAGGCGCCGTCACCGGAGACGATGTCGGTCAGCTTCAGACCGCCGGAGCCGATCTCGGCAAGATCGTGATCGAGCCAGTTCGCCAACGTGGCGTTGACATAAACCAGCTCGCCCTTTGGGTTGACCGAGAAGAAGCCGCAAGGCGCGTGATCGAGATATTCGATGGCGTGCTGCAGTTCCTGGAATACGTCTTCCTGGCGTTGCCGGTCGCGGGAAATATCGGCCACCGACCACACCGTGGATTTGGCCTCGCGCTTGCCCTCACCCAGTGGACGCACGCGCATGCGCAGCCAGCGGCCGTGGCTGCCGTCGGGCGCTGCGACACGGACTTCCTCCTGCTGGCGCTTGCCCTCGCGGGCAGCCTTGAGCAGGCGGAAGACGGCTTCGGAGACATCCGGATTACCGATGAAGACGCGCTCAACCGGTCGCGCATCCTGTGCGGAGGCCGCGCCGGTCAATGTGAGATAGGCAGCATTGGCATAGACCACATGGCCCCGCGCATCGGTGACCGCGATACCGTCAAAGGCATGATCGGCCACGGTGCGCATGATCGGATCGTCGGAGGTACGATCGGCAAAGCGGACAATACCGGCGGCAAAGGCGAACAACACGAACAGGCCGACCATCGCCAGCAGCGCCAGCAGGCCCAGAATATAAGGCTGCGCCTGGGCGCGGCCGAGAGTCATGAATGCCACGGCGCAGGCGATGATCGCGGCGGCAATCAGCAGCACCAGCACGATGCTGCCGCTGCGCCGGGCCGGCTCGTGCAGAACCGGATTCTGCGCCGTCGTCGATTGGCGATCGTGGTCGGTCTCGGCGGTCATCGGACGGTTCGTCGCCTGTCGGCAGTTGCGGCAGCGCGGGTTTGCGCGCCTCCTGAGTGCATCAATCGGCTGGCCTTACGCAAGCGCTGCGTCGGCCTATTCGCTTCCAATCCGCCGATTCGCAACACGTTCCCGGCCCCTTGCCCGGCCCTTTCCCGAATCATGGTGTGCGCCCGGACAGGCCGCGCTTCAGGCCCATGACGTAGCCAATGACTTCGGCCACCGCATGGTAGTGTTCGCCCGGAATTTCCTCGTCGATCTCGACGGTGGCGTAAAGCGCGCGCGCCAACGGCACGTTCTCGACGATCGGAATATCGTGCTTGCCCGCAACTTCCCTGATCTTCAGCGCGATGTTGTCGACGCCCTTGGCGACGCAGATCGGCGCGGTCATGCCGCGCTCATAAGAAAGCGCCACGGCGTAGTGCGTCGGGTTGGTGATGATCACCGACGCCTTCGGCACCGCTGCCATCATGCGCTTCTTCATGTTCTGCTGACGCAGCTGCTTGATCTTGCCCTTGATGTGGGGGTCGCCCTCGGACTGCTTGTATTCTTCCTTCACTTCCTGCAGCGACATCTTCAGCTTCTCGTACCAGGTGCGGTACTGGAAGAAGAAGTCGGCAATGGCGACGAAGGCGAGCATCGCCACCACCGAACCCATCAGCTGCAGTGTCAGCGATGTGGTGATGCCGAGGATCGCCGACGGATCGATATGGATCAACGCATCCAGACGAAAACGCTCGGGCCACAGCACCGCGCACATCACGGCGCCGAGCAGCACAAGCTTGAACAGCCCCTTAAGGAAATTAGCCAGCGCCTGCTTGCCGAAGACGCGCTTGGCGCCTTCCATCGGCGACAGCTTGCTGAACTTGGGCACCAGACCTTCGGTGGAGAACACCAGCCGGTGCTGGACCAGATTGCCGGCAAGCGCGGCGATCACGAGAAACAGGATCGGCATGCCCATGGTGGACAAGATGGACATACAAAGGCTCTTGGCCAGCATCAAAAGTCCGGGCCCGTCAGTCCGCATCATCCAGGAATTTTGCAGAAGGTTTTTAAGCGGGGTCTGCAGCCCGCCGCCGACCGAGCCGTTGAAGGTCGACAAGACCAGCGTCGCGCCCGCCAGCAGGAACCAAGTATTGACCTCCTGGCTTTTGGCTACGTCGCCGCGTTCGTGAGCATCGTCGAGCTTTTTTTGCGTGGGGTCATGTGTCTTCTCGGAATCGTCGTCGGCCATCAGCGCGCCCCTATATCCGCGGCATCATTTGTTGCATGACGCCCGTGACGTATTCGAGATAGGTCCCCATCATGGTCGCGAGCACGACGGCGAAGATCAGGAATCCGATCATGATCGAAAGCGGCACGCCGACGAAATAGACCTGCATCTGCGGCATCAGCCGTGCCAGCACGCCAAGCCCCATGTTGAAGACAAGGCCGAACACAAGGAAAGGCGCAGCAAGCTGCGTGCCGATCTTGAACGCCGCCGCGAAGGCATTGGTCGCGAGCTTCGCCACATCGCCCGTCGACATGATCTCGCCGGGCGCGAAAATCTTGTAGCTGTCATTAATGGCGGCGATCACAAGGTGATGCGTATCGGTGGCGAACAGCATCGTGATGCCGAGCATCGTGAGAAAATTGCCGATCAGGACACCCTGCTGACCCTGGGTTGGATCCACCGAGGTGACAAAACCGAGACCGAGTTGCTGCGCGATGATCGATCCGGCGACCTGCAGCGCCGACAGCGTGACGCGCGCGGTGGCGCCGAGCACGACGCCGATGATGATCTCATGCACCAGCAGAACCAGCATCGGCACGATCGATCCCATATCGACGTTATAGGCGCCGCGATGCGCCGGCAGCATGAGAAGGGTCAATCCCAATGCGATCGACAGCTTGGCCCGTGCGGGAATGTTGGTTTCGCCGAATCCCGGCATCAACATCACCATCGTGCCGATGCGGGCGAAGGCCAGCATGAAGGCAGCGGCGAGAGCGGGCAGAAGCGAGACATCGATGCGCATACGGGATTGTGCATCACCCCCCGATGATTCGCGACGATATCCGCAACATGTAGCTCGACAATGCGTCCCCCATGAACGGGAGCGTCAGCATCATGGTGGCAAAGACCGCGAGAATCTTCGGCACGAAGACCAGCGACTGTTCCTGGATCTGGGTCAGCGCCTGCACCAGCGACACCACGACGCCGACCAGGAGGCCCACGACCATCAGCGGACCGGACACGATCACAATCGTCCAGATCGCATCACGGGCAACGTCGAGAGTTTCGGGGCCGGTCATTGCAGTAATCCTTGTGTTACGCGGTGTTTGTGGTGAGGAGGATCAGATCGGCATCTTCATGATGTCTTCGTAGGACTGGATGACGCGGTCACGCACCGAGACCAGCGTCGAGACCGCGACGTCGGTTTCCGCAACCGCCGTCACCACATCCATCACATTGGCCTTGCCGTTGGCCATTGCGATGGTCTGCGCATCCGACTTGCGGCCGGAATCGAGCACGCTACCGAGCGCGTCCTTGAGGACCGCGCCGAACGACTGACCGCCACCGGCGTCGGCCGCCTTGTTGAGACCGCCACCGACGCCACCACCGGCGTCCATGATGCGCGAGAGAGCCGAGTAAGCATTGGCGGCGACAGAGGGAGTTGCCATGGTTCAGCTGTCCTGTTCAGGCCTTGAGGATGTCGAGCGTACGTTGGATCATCCGGCGCGTGGCGCTGATGATGTTGAGATTGGCTTCGTAGGAGCGCTGCGCTTCCTTCATGTCCGTCATTTCCACCAGCGAGTTCACGTTGGGGTATTTGACGTTGCCGGCGGCATCCGCCGCGGGATTGCCGGGCTCGTAGCGCGTGGGAAACGCAGACTGGTCGGGCCTGATGCGGCCGAGGCCGACGATGCGGGCATCCAGCGAGCGGTCCAGCTCGGATTTGAAGGTCGGCACCTTGCGGCGATAGGGGTCTCCGCCGGCGTTCTGTGATGTAGACTGCGCATTGGCGATGTTTTCCGAAATCACCCGCATGCGGCCCGCCTGGGCGCGCAGACCGGAGGTCGCGATGCCCATGGAGCGCGAGAAGTCGCTGATATCGTCTGCCATGATGAGCTCCCTTTATGCGCGCGGCGGCGTCAGCGCTTGCCGATAGCGGTCTTCAACAGACCGAGGCTGCGGGTGTAGAGCGAGGTCGCGGCGGCATAGTCCATCTGGTTGGCCGAGACCTTGAGCATCTCGTCTTCCAGATTGACGGCATTGCCGGCGGGGCGGGTCTCGTAGCCGACCCGGCTGTTCTGGTTGAAGGAGGCCGAGCCCCCGGTGGGCAGGATGTTGGTGCCGGACGCCCGCATCATCGGCAGCGAGCCCATGCCGCCAGCGGTGACGGACGTGTTCCCCGCCTTGTCGAATTTCGGTTCCACGAGATCGCGGGGGCGAAAGTTCGGCGTGTCCGAATTCGAGATATTTTCGGCCAGCACACGCTGGCGCTCCTGATGCCACTGCATCTTGGTGCGCAGCGCCGACAACATCGGCATGTCGCTGATCGCCATCGGCCCTTCTCCGCCCTGCCCGGACGGAGCGTCCTGAGCTAGGCAGAATTTGCCGCCTGCATGGTTAATACGAAGTTAATTTCCGGTGGTACTTGTTACCGAACCGTAAATGAATGCTGCAAAATTGACGTTTTTCGCAAATGCCAACGCTTTTTCGCCTGAATTGGCCGATTAACCATCCCCATCGGCCATACGACGGGGCGGCAGAAGTCGTTTTGGCTGCAGCGATTCATAGTTTATTATTAACCAACGGCAGGTTCTGCCGTGGGGCGTTAACAGATGGGGCGTGATTCACGCTGCGTTCGAAGCGTGCGGGGCTATGTGACCTGCAGCTCTGGACGTGGACGTTGCAGCCACCCTGTCTGGCTGGGGACTTTATGATGCAATCATCGGTGCAATTTATCTTGGCCTTCGTTGTCGTGCTGGCGCTGATCGGGCTTACCGCCTGGCTGGTGCGCCGATTCGCCGGCAACCGGCTGGGCAACAACACCAGCCGCGGGCGCTTGCCGCGGCTTGCGGTGATCGACGCCGCCGCCGTGGACGGCCGCCGCCGCCTGGTGCTGGTCCGCCGCGACAATGTCGAACATTTGCTGATGATCGGTGGCCCGTCGGACATCGTCGTCGAGCCCAATATCGTCCGCGCCATGCCCGGCCGCGAGCAGGCCCCGCAGCGCGGCGGCCTCGCCGCCGATGTCGCAAGCCGTGGCCCGTCGCTGCCTGAAGCCCCGAGCTGGGCAGAGAGCAACGAGTCCGGCTTTGATTCCGAACCGCATGCGCCGGAGCCGGCGCCGCGTCCCGCGCGCCCCTCCTTTATCGAAGAGCCGCGCCGCCCGGCCGCGCCTTTGCCGGAGCGTCGGCCCGATCCGGTGGCCAGCCTCGCGCCGGAACCTGCGCCGCGCCCCGAACCGGCGCCACGCAACGACCTTTTCCCGCAGCGGCCGATTCCGCGAAGTGAAATGCCACGTGCCGAGATGCCACGTAGCGAGCCGATGATGCCGCGCCCGATGCGTGCCGATCCGCCGATCCGCACCACGCCGCAGCCCCGCACGCCGGACCGTCCCGTCGCAGCAGCGCCGACACCGCCTGCTCCGGTTGTTACTGCCCCGGCGCCCGCCCCCGTCGTCGCGCCCCCCGCACCGACGCCAGCCCCTACGCCCGCTCCCGCAGCCGCCGTGTCGTCTGCCGATCAGAACCTCGCCGACATGGCGCAGCGCCTCGAAGCAGCCTTGCGCCGTCCTGCCGGCGAAATCCGCCAGGATGTGCCCGAGCCCCGGGTCGGCGCTCCGTCGGTGGCACCTGAGGCACCATCGATCCGTCCAGCTTCGCGGTCGCCGGAAGTCTCGATCGCCAGCCCTGCCCGTGCGGAGGCGCCGCCAGTCGTCCCGCCGGTCAAATCGGGTTTTGAAAATCTCGAAGACGAGATGGCCTCCCTGCTGGGACGGCCGAAGTCCAATTCGTGAGTTCGGCGAACCTCCCGCGTAGAGTATTTTTCCTTTCTGTTCTGATCGCCGCCGGGACCCTCACAGGTCCCGCGATAGCGCAGGACATCAGCATCAATCTCGGCGGCGGTGGCGGCGGCGTCACCGAACGTGCCGTCCAGATGATCGCGTTGTTGACGGTGCTGTCGATCGCACCGTCGATCCTGATCATGATGACGTCGTTCACACGCATCGTGGTCGTGCTGTCGCTGCTGCGCACCGCATTGGGTACCGCGACGGCTCCGCCGAACTCGGTGATCATCGCGCTGGCGATGTTCCTCACGGCTTTCGTGATGGGACCAGTGCTGCAACGTTCCTATGACGACGGTATCAAGCCGCTGATCTCCAACGACATCACCGTCGAACAGGCTTTGGTGCGCGCATCCATTCCGCTGCGCGGCTTCATGCAAAAGAATGTGCGCGAGAAGGATCTCAAGCTGTTCATGGACCTGTCGGGCGAGCCAGTCCCGGCAACGCCCGAGGACATGTCGCTGCGCATCCTCGTCCCGGCCTTCATGATCTCGGAGCTGAAGCGCGCCTTCGAGATCGGCTTCCTGCTGTTCCTGCCGTTCCTGATCATCGACCTCGTGGTCGCCTCGGTCTTGATGGCGATGGGCATGATGATGCTGCCACCGGCGGTGGTGTCACTGCCGTTCAAGCTGATCTTCTTCGTGCTGGTGGATGGCTGGTCGCTGGTCGCTGGCAGTCTGGTACAGAGTTACGGACAGTAGCGAAGTTCTCGCCTACCGCGCCATCTCGATCTTGCGGACATTGACCACCGGCTGCGGCTTCAGCGAGCCGGTCGGCATCGGATCGGCACTGGCACCTGGCAGGATCGCCTTGGCGCTGCTTTCGGGGAAGCGCGTCTTCATCTCGCGCAGGAAGCCGTCGAGCGTATCGACGGACGCGGCCATCTTGGCAATGGCGGCGAATTCCGAAGAGTTCGTCGAGGTCGGCTTGCTCGCGGTGTCGAAGGCGATCTTGTCGGCACCGACATTCATCAGCGGCGCATACTTTTCGCGGAAGCGCGCGAGACCGAGGGCGTCTTCCGCCAGCGCATAACCCACGACAGCACGGATAATGTCGCTCTTTTCGCTTGGCGTCAGCGGCGAGAAATCCCGCCAGCGGTCGCCATAATAGAGTTCGATCTGTTCGGAGGCTTCGCGCCAGCGCCGCGACGACCAGTAGATATCCGAGCGGAGCCGGATCGCTTCGCGCCCGCTGACATGAGAGATGATGTCGAGAGCCAGCTCACGGCGGCCGATGTCACTCTGCGCCCGCGCCTCAAGCAGCAGCCGCTGCTGGCGTAGTTCGCCATTGAGATCGGCGATACGCGTGGTGCGCAGCGCGGCAATGGCGCGGTCGGGCTTGCGGCTCATCAGATAAACCATCGCCAGACGCGCAGCGACCTGCGAGCGTGCAGCGCCTTCGAGACGGTGATCGACCTGATACTGCAGCAGCTCAGCGGCCTGATCGAGCAGATCGACAGCTACGAGACGATCTGCGAGACGGCGGATCATCTCGTCACCGCGGCGGCCGATCGGCGTCAGTTCGCGAAACTCGTAGAACATCGCCAGCGCATCGACCGGCGGCAGGCTGTCGCCTTTTGGCGAGAGATAGATCTGCGAGAACAACGCCTGAGCTTCGTCCTGCACCTGGCGCGCGGCTTCGCTGTTGGCTTGGCGCTCGGTTGCCGTGCGGGCGGCCAGCAGCGAGTCATTGTAGCGGCCGAGTTCGGCATACATGCGCGACAGGATCTGCAGCACCTGCACTTCCGTGCCGTCGCCGCGCCAGGTCACTGCCAGCACTTCGAGATCATGCAACGCGTCCTCGTTGCTGATCTCGTTGCGCTTCTGGCGCAAATTGACTTCACGCAGCTTGGCTTCCGCTGCGGATTGACGATCCACCGAACCGGTGACGTCCTGATACTTCGACAGCGCGTCCTTCTCGCGGCCGAGCGCCTCATCGAGCCAGCCGCTGAGCAGCATGGCCGCAGGCTTGATCTCCGGCGAGATGCCGACCGTTTCGAGCTCACTCCCGCGCGACGACGCGCCGGCATAGTCCTTGACTTCGAGCGAGGCCCGCAGCGCCAGCATCAAGGCCGCGCGCTGCAGATCGGCCGGCAGCGCCGCGAGCGTGAATTCGGCATTCTTGAAACGCTCGCGCGCTTCGACCCATTTTTCCTGTTTGGCGTAGGCGAGCGCCTTCCACAATTCGCCATCGTAACCCGGCCCGAGCACCGGATTGGCGATATCCTTCAGGGTCTGTTCGGGACGCCCCATCATCGCGCTGGCCACCGCATGAACGATCAGCGCCACGGGGCTTTCCTCGCCGACCTTGGTGTCCGCGATCGCGAGATCGGCGACGCCCTTGGCCTCGTGATACATGCCGCGCGCCATGTAGAATTTGGCCAGATCCATCCGCGCCTGCGGCAGCGAACTAGCTTCGCCCGATGACATCGCGTTGATCAACTCGTCGAAGCGCGCGTTGAACGGGCCTTCCTGATCCTTGCGCCACTGGCCGACATCAAAGATCGGCCGGGCGACCGTCGAGGCACGCTGCGGCGCTGCATCGGCGGCCGACAGCGTCAGGCCACCGGGCTTTGTGAGCATCACCTTGTCGATACTGGCTTCAACGGACACGTCGTCGGAGTTCACCTGAACCACGACGCCGTGGATGGATTCCAGCATCGAGAATTCGACGAAGTCCTGCCGGCGGATGAACCCGCGCGATGGCGGCAACGCGGTGATGATGTTGAGCGTGTCGCCAGCATCCGGATCGACCAGGCGATGCTTCAGACCGGGCTTGGCCAATGGCACCTGCACGCTGGCACGCGAGGGATCGGCAATGTTACGCACCGCGGACAACGGCTGCGACGGTGTCTGCCGGGTGTCGGCGAGCATCAGCGACCAGGCCTGGCCTGCGCCGGCGGGATCGTCGGTCGTGAGAGAGGCCAATTGCGGGCGATTGAGGCGGATGCGGATCGCCTGCCCCTTCTCCAGCGGGATCGTGCTCACATCGGCAATGATCGATCCGCTATCGCGGCGGATCGGCGCGGTGTCGATGGGCCGCGTCGAATCTGCCACCAGCCACAGGATATCGCCGCGGCGAAACAAAGCGATCGGCGTTTGCGATGGAAAGGCAAAGGCTATGCGCACGCCGTCGCTGCTGCGCTTGACCTCAACCGGCATGCCCGCCGGTTCGGTCAGCGCAGCAGCAACGGGTGCAGCAGCAGGGGCCGCCGCAACGACAGGCGCTGGCGGCGGTGTTTCTTTCGCGGGAACCGCGACAACAGGCTCAGCTGCCGGCGCAGGCTTGGGTGCTTCAGCGACCTTGGCCGCCTCGGGCTTTGGCTCTTCCGGCTTCGCTGCCGCGACGGGCGCTGCCGGTGCAGCCGTCGCAACCTCGACTTTCTTCTCCGAAACGATCTCTTTCGCGATCATTTCGGAGCTCGGCGGCACGATCTCGCCGGAGCGCTGTGCCGGGACGCTGGCGGGTTTTTCGACCTCAGGAGGCTTCGCCGCGACCGGCGGTTTCTCGTCCACAGGAGCAGCCACTGGCAGCTTGGCCAGCGGCGACGGCTTTTCGTTCTGCTGGAAGCCGATGTCGACGACGTAGCTCTTGTCCTCGCGGAACGACTTCACATCGACGTCGCCGATCAAGCTGATCTCGACCGCGGTCCGGTTGCCGTCCATCGCCTGACCGATCGATGCAACATTAGCGGGTGCGGACAGTTTGGCATCGGCGAGATCGAACACCAGACCGGCATTGAAGGTGAGCGTCAGCGTCTTCTCGTTCAGCACCGACGATACACCGACACCGCCGGTCTCGAACACGAAGCGCACGAAGGTCGGCTGCACGGATGCGCGTACGCGGATCGGCGGCTTCTTCTGGCTTTCCGCGGCAGCGCGTTGCTGGCGCAAGGCGCGCTCTGCCATGCGCGCACGCTCCGACAATTCCTTGACCACATCCTGCGGCAAACCGGGCGGCATGCCTTTCCAGGTGTCGGGCAACAGATCGATGAAGATGCGCTCGCCCGCCGTCATCGAATTGACAGTCACCCTGCGTGACAAAGCGAGACGGATCGCCGTGCCATCGGGATCGCGGCGCGCGGAGCCGATATAGTCGGGGGCGGCGTCGCCGAGAATCTCGACAGGAATATCGACCGGCCGCTTGAAGCGAATGACGAGAATGGTGCCGGCTTGCGTCACTTCGGACTCCACATCCTCGGCGAGCTTCAACACGATGCGGCCATAACCGCCCGACGTGCCCATGCTGGCGGTGCCCCTCACCGCTTGCGCAGATGCGGCATCCGGGAACGACAGCGCAAAACAGACAATGCCCGCGAGGACCGCACAACGTCGAACGGCCCGCGTCCATGCGCGAGCTTGCGTCCAACATGCAACGGCAGCCGTCCGTGCCATTCAGAAGTGTCTCTCAGCCCGATGCTCGAAGGACGACCAGTCGCCCGCCCTGTGTCGAATCTAGATTCCGCGCTCTAAGGATTTGTTAATTAATTTCTTTAATTCCGGCCCTGCTGGATCGGCCTGCCTTCGATCTTGGGCAGTTCCACCGCCGCGGCAGATCGTTCGCCGCCCGAGGCGCGGCGCGCCAGTTCAACGGTGAGGCGTTCAGCGGCCTCCGGCTGCATCAGACCGAGAATGTCGGACATCTTCCGAGGCGCGATCTGCGAGGCGATCTCGAACAGCACCGGCATTTCCAGCCGGTCGAAGATCTTCGCGGCGTCCTTCGGCTTCATGCTTTCATACATGGTGACGATGCCCTTGAAGCGGGCAGCGTCGACTTCGCTCTTCTGGTCGTTCGCCGTCTTGATACCGGCTTCGACGCCCTTCAATTCATCGACACGGGTTTCGATGCGCTTCTCGGCAGCCTTCAGCAGGCTCTCGCGAATGTCGATCTCACGTGCACGCGCTTCCAGTTCCTGACGGCGCGCTTGCAGCCGTTCAAGGATCGCCCGTTCAGCCGGCGAGATTTGAGGAGACAGTTCGACAGGCGGGTTGCTAGTCGGTTCGATCGCTGCAGGCGCTGCTACCGCGGGCTTCGGCTCTTCCTTCTTGGCTGACACCGAGCCGGTAATGTCGCCGTCCGCTGGCTTGCCGCCCGGGAAGTTGAACATCTCCTGCGCCCACGATCCTTTCGTAGGCTGAGGCTGCGGATCGTAGTTGAACACGTAGCCGCCATCGATCACCAGGCCGGCGATCTTGAGAATCGCCAGCCCGAAAACCGCCACCAAGACGACAGGAAGAATACGAACGTCCCGAAAAGCTTTCATGCAGCGATGCCGTCAGGCCTCCTCCGCTCGGCGAACGCCTGCGCTGCCGCGGCATTGGCCCGCGCTGCGGACACCCGCGGCGCATCAGGGTCGGTTTCGGTGAGCGGCCGTGCCGCCACCGCGATCTTCGACAGCCGGCGTACGACAGCGTCGCTCTCGGCGAGCTGGGCTTTCAGCTGTTCGGCCAGCGCCGTTGCCGCCGAAATCTGGCTGCCGAGATTCTCATTGACGTCGCGCACGGTATGCTTGAGTCCGCCGATCGCACGCTCGGCAATCTCAGTCACGGTGATGAGCTCGCCGATCGTGGCCTTCAACGATTGTTCGTCCGCCTTGAGGCGCTTCAGGCGCTTATTGAGCAGCATGCAATAGGCGATGGTCAGGATCAGAAGCACCGCAACCAGGCTCTCGATCACAATTCCTAATGAATGACTCATTGTGCCTCCATTAATTTAGTTTGCTCGTCAGCCTTCTCAAACATGGCGAAGGTTGTGTTAGGCTTGCGTAATTGTTTCGTGACTCGAATGGCAACGCGGTCGCCGACACGGCCCATGCGACCTTCAGTCAAGGTCACGGCTCCGCAACGCACGGCAACAAGGGCATCGGCCCGCATTTCCAGCGGCAGCGTATCGCCCACTTTGAGAAGCATCAGCTGCTTCAACGGGATCTCCGCCTCATACAACACCGCATCGACGGCGATCTCGGCCTGAGCAATTTCAGTGGCGAGATGGCTTTCCCAGATCGGATCACGGCCGAATTTTTCGCCCATGAACATCTGCATGAGCACGGCGCGGATCGGTTCGATCGTCGCATAGGGCAGCAGCAATTCGATATTGCCGCCGCGGTCTTCCATGTCGATGTGCAGGCGCACCAAGATGGCGGCGTTGGCTGGACGGCTGATGGCGGCGAAACGCGGATTGGTCTCAAGCCGGTCGATGTTGAAGCTCACCGGCGACAGCGGCCGGAACGCCTGTTCAGCGTCGGCCAACACGACTTCGATAAGGCGCTTCACCAGATTGGTTTCGATGGTGGTATAGGGACGGCCCTCGATGCGCAGCGAGGCCTGACCTCGACGGCCGCCGAGCAATACGTCGATCATCGAATAGATCAGGCTGGAATCGACGGTGGCGAGACCAAAATTCTCCCACTCCTCTGCCTTGAACACGCACAGCACGGCAGGCAGCGGAATCGAATTCATATAATCGCCGAAGCGCACCGAAGTGATGCGATCGAGCGAGACTTCGACGTTGTCGGAGGTGAAATTGCGCAGGCTCGTGGTCATCAACCGCACCAGACGGTCGAACACGATTTCGAGCATCGGCAGACGCTCATACGACACCATCGAGGAATCGATGATGGCGCGAATGCCGGAATTCTCGTCGAGATGGACCTCGTTGACGCTGAAGCCGAGAAGGTTGTCGATTTCTTCCTGCGAGAGAACGCGCTCGCCGCCGTTCTTGCCGCCGCCAATATCGCGACCGCCGTCCTCGACCATGGCGGCCCATTGCTCCGCCATGGTGCCGGTGAGTTCGTTTTCGGCAGCCGCTTTCGCCGCCTCAACGGGATCCTCTGAATCCAGAGACGCTTCCCATTCGGCGGCAATTGCGTCCTGATCGACCTGTTCGGGTGACATCAGCCTAAATCCAATTCCTCACTGAATGAGGATTTCCTTGAACAGCACGGCGTTCACGTGATGGGGCGAGATCGCAGCATTGACGCGCCGCGTCAGCTCTTCCTTCAGCCGGAACATGCCAACGGAGCCGTTCAGATCGGTGGTGCGCAGTTCGCGCAGGTAAACCTGGAACATGTCGGTGATGCGCGGCATCGACGGCGTGATCTGCGCCACCAACGGCGCTTCCTTCACCTCGAGCACGATCTTGGCCTTGAGATATTGCACGCGCTCGCCGGGCTGACCGGCAAGGTTCACCAGGATCTCCGGCACATCGATGAAGGCGAGCGGCTTCGCAGCCGGCGCCGCCTCTTTCTTCTCTTCCTTGGAATGCCCCTTCAGGAAGAACCAGCCGCCACCGCCCGCAGCAAGCACCAGCACGCCCACGACGATTGCGATCAACTTGAATTTGCTCTTGGGAGCTGCCGCCTCGTCCCCGGTCGGGGTGCTTTCTGAAGTTTCCGTATCCGCCATCGCCTGCCCGTCCGGGGTTGGGATGAGCTCGATGCTGCAAAGCAGGCTTTAAAGACGCGATACAAATGCTGCCAGCGCCCAAGGCCCTGTGTGATCGTGACGCTAGGTCGCAATGGTTAACGGAATCTTTCTTTTGACGCTCAACTAGGAAAATTTTGCCGGCAAATATGGTCAACAAGACCTTTCTGCCGCCCGTTTTCACGCCCCTAAAACTACCAACAAACTGAAAAATATCATCTTTTTAGCTTGGCACGGCTTTCGCTACGTAGTCTGCGAACCGCGGCTTGGGAGAGCTGTGCGGTTTACGGGATCCACGGCGAGCTTGGGAGAGCGAACCGCGGGAACTTAGGGGAGAACCACCGATGGAGAATATGCTTCTCGTCGGACTGTCGCGGCAGATGACGCTTCGGCGTCAGATGGACGTCGTGGCGAACAACATTGCGAATATCAACACGAGCGGCTTCAAGGCCGAGCGGACGATTTTCGAGGAATATCTGAGCCCGGCCGCCCGCGAAGACAACTTCGTCGGTCGCGACCGCCGCGTGTCCTTCGTGCAGGACCGCGCCACGATGCATGATTTCACCGGCGGCGCGACCGAGCAGACCAAGAATCCGCTGGATGTCGCCATCGACGGCAACGCCTTCCTCGCGGTGCAGACCCCGAACGGCGAGCGCTACACCCGCGACGGCGGCCTGCAGATCAATTCGCAGGGCCAGCTCGTGACAGCGGCGGGCGCACCGGTGCTTGGCGCCAATGGCCCGATCGTATTCCAGCAGACCGACCACGACATCAACATCTCGCAGGACGGCACGGTCACGGTGCTCGAAGGCATCAATCGCATCGACTCCGTGCGTGGCAAGATTCGCATGGTCAACTTCGCGCAGCCCCAGCGGCTGGTGAAGGAAGGTTCCAACCTGTTCTCGGCCGGTCCCGGCGCCAATCCGCAGCCATCCACCACGTCGAAGCTCAATCAGGGCTTTATCGAAAAGTCGAACGTCAGCTCGGTCGTCGAGATGACCCGGATGATCGACGTCACCCGCGCCTATACCGAGCTGTCCAACATGCTGCAGTCGCAGGGCGACGCGCGGCGCTCCGCCATCGAAAAACTTGCCGACGTTCCGGCTTAAGGAATCTGACCCATGCGCGCTCTTTACACTGCAGCGACCGGGATGGCGGCCCAGGAACTCAACGTCCAGGTCATCTCGAACAATATCGCCAATATGCGCACGACCGGCTTCAAGAAGCAGCGGGCGGCGTTCCAGGACCTCATCTACGATCACGTTCGTCGCGTCGGTGCGCAGGCATCGGACCAAGGCACGGTCATCCCTGTCGGCGTCGACATCGGCGGCGGCGTGAAGACCGTCGGCACTCCGCGCTTGATGACACAAGGCACACTGTCTGCCACCGGCGGCGATCTCGATATCGCGGTCCGCGGTGAAGGCTTCTTCAAGATCCAGCTCACCGACGGCACCTTCGCCTATACCCGCGATGGTACGTTTTCCACTGACCAGCAGGGCCGCATCGTCAACGCGCAGGGCAACCTGCTGCAGCCGACGATCTCGATTCCGTCCGCATCGTCGCAACTCTCGATCAATGCCCAGGGCCAGGTCTCGGTCATCGTGCCAGGTTCGACGACCCCGACCGTGCTCGGCCAGATCAGCCTCACCCGCTTCATCAACAAGGCCGGTCTCAATTCGATCGGTGACAACCTGTTCACCGAAACACCTGCCTCCGGCCCACCGCAGGACGGCGTCGCCAATGCCGACGGCTTCGGCGACATGCAGCAGCGCAACCTCGAAATGGCCAATGTCGAAGTCGTCACCGAAATCTCGGACCTGATCGCCGCGCAGCGCGCCTATGAGATGAACGCCAAGGTCATCAGCGCGGCCGACCAGATGCTGCAATCCACCGCCGGCATGTTCCGCTGAGGAGAATGATCATGACATCAGCCATGCGTTCGCTTCTCCTCGCCAGCGCCCTGCTCGCTGCAGCGGCCACCGCTGCGCTCGGCCAGGCGCAGCGCGACGAGGTCATCGCATCGCCGACACTGCGCGCCAATGTCACGGTGTCCAGCGACGTGGTGCGGATTGGCGACGTCATCGACAATGCCGGCCCCACCGCGCAGATCGCGATCTATCGGGCGCCCGACCTCGGCACCGTCGGGACGCTTTCGACCGCGCAGGTCATCGCGGCGTTGCGGCAGCATCAGGTGATCGGCGTCGATACACGCGAGCTCAAGTCCATCACCGTGACGCGGCTGTCGCGCAGCATCGACAGCAAGGATATCGAGAATCAGGTCGCGCAGGCGCTGGAGAACCGCCATGGCCTTGGTGCCGCCGCCAATCTGAGCCTGACCTTCGATCGCGAAGTCCAGGGCCTGCAGCTCGACGCCAGCAATACCGGCGCGTTGCAGCCCGTCGCGGCCCGGTTCGACGCGCGCAGCGGCCGTTTCGACGTCACCTTTGCGATCGGCAACGACTCCAACGTGTCTGCCACCAAGCTGCGTTTCACCGGCAGTGCCGTTGAGACGGTGGAAGCGGCGGTGCTGGTCCGCGGCGTCGAACGCAATGAAGTGCTGAAATCTTCCGATGTTGTCGTCGAGCGTCGCCCGAAAGCCGAAGTCGGCAACGATGGCGTAACGCGCGACCGCGCCGTGGGCATGCAGAGCCGCCGCCAATTGCGCGCCGGTCAGGCAATCCGCAATGCCGACCTCGCCAAGCCTGACCTCGTCACCCGCGATCAGGCGGTGACGCTGATCTACGAAACCGCCGGGCTCTACCTCACGCTCCGCGGCAAGGCCATCGAAGGCGGCACCGAAGGCGACGTGGTCAATGTGATCAACCTGCAGTCCAAGCGCACCGTCTCCGGTGTCGTGGTCGGTCGCGGCCAGGTCGCCGTCTCCGCTCCATCGCCGCGTCTCCCCGCGCAAGTAGAAACTCCCGCGCCAACTCTTGCCCCAACCCGCGAGTCTCTCCCGTCCGAAAAAATCTCCCAGGCCAGACCTCCCCTGACCGACTCTCCCGCTGCCACCTCTCCCGTCGCGCTTGCTGCCAACGACCACGTGCCTGTTTCTCGAAAAGCTGAGTAAAGTTGATGTTCCAGTTCCATCGTCCCTTCGCCACCGGCGCTGCGCTTCTGACGGTCGGCCTTGCTGCCAGCGGCTGTTCATCGATCGACCGTCTCGCGTCCATCGGAGAGAAGCCTGCGCTCACGGCGATCGAAAACCCGACGACGCAGCCCGGCTACAAGCCGGTGCAGATGCCAATGCCAAAGCCGGAGGTCGCATCCTACAACGCCAACTCCCTGTGGCGCAGCGGATCACGCGCGTTCTTCAAGGATCAGCGCGCACGCCAGATCGGCGACATTCTGACGGTCACCGTGAACTTTACCGACAAGGCCAATATCGCCAACGAGACCCAGCGCAGCCGCACCAATACGGAAAACTCGGGGATCACCGACTTTGCGGGCAGCAAGCTGCTGACAGGTTCGGCTGCCTCGGTCCTGCCCGGCCGTCTGCTGACGGCTGATGGATCGTCGTCGAGCGACGGCAAGGGATCGGTCGCACGGCAGGAAGCGTTGCAAACCAGCGTCGCCGCTGTCGTCACCCAATTGCTGCCGAACGGCAATCTCGTGGTCGAGGGCAAGCAGGAAATCCGCGTCAACTACGAGATCCGCGAACTGATCGTCGCCGGCATCGTGCGTCCAGAAGACATTCAGAGCGACAACACCATCGACAGCGCCAAGATCGCCCAGGCCCGCATCGCCTATGGCGGTCGCGGTCAGATTTCGGACGTCCAGCAGCCGCGCTACGGCCAGCAAGTGATGGACGTGCTGCTACCCTTCTAACGTTATGAGCTCCCACATCTCATCGTGCTCCCATGCGATGAGGTGTTCACGCGCGGCCTTCCGTCAGCTCCCCTGGCGGAAGGCCGTCGTCGTTCTGGACAGACTCTAAACGCGGCCAGGCGAAGCGCTGCGGTCAGCTCTTGAAATCCACCTCGACACTGCCCAATCCCAGCAACTCCATCCGGACGTGATCGCCAGCATTGAGCCATGCTGTCTGCACAAGACTACCCGTCAGCACGAAGTCCCCGGCGCGCAATATTTTGCCTCGGGCCGCGAGATGGTTGGCAAGCCAGGCCAGTGCATGATGTGGATGGCCAAGAACATCGGCGCCGTTGCCGCGCCCCACTTCCGTGCCGTTGACGACGGCACGTCCAATCACCGACAGAAGATCAGGCGCCTTGCCACGAGCAACAGGCACCCCCAGAACACATCCTGCCGCAAAGAAATCATCCGCGATCAGTGTCGGCGCATCCATGCTGCGCCAGTCCGCATAACGATCATCGACGATCTCGATAGCCGGATGATAGGCATCGATCGCTGTTGCGACATCATCGGCCGTGAACGGCTCGCCCGACGGCATCAGATCGTTCGCGAACTGGACCGCAATTTCACACTCCACGCCGACATGTACATAGTCGTTGTAGCGCAGCGACGTTCCGGCGGTATGAACACCGCCCATATAGAGTCCGCCGGCGCAAGGATGCGAAATACCGAGATATTGCTGCATCACCGCACTGGTGCAGCCGATCTTGTAACCGACCTGCAAACCGAAATCGGGTGACAGCAAATTGTGAAGCGCGTCCTGCACGCGATAGCCGTCAGCTTCGTCATGCGGGACCGCGTCTGGCGGCAACACGGTGAGCGGCGTGCGGTTATGGCGGACGTAGGCCAGGATTTCGGCGATCGCGAGATATTTTTCCATCGGTGCCCCCTTCGCTGGTCGAACAATTCATGTCGAGACATCAGCGATGCGGGTAGCGATCACCATTCGGCTTGGCAAGCACGCACGGTGTCGCTGCAGCGAACTGATGCTTGCTTGTAATTTCCATCGGACTTCTAAACTCAGCCAAAAACCTTGGTGAGATCCTCGTGGAGCCGCCTCATCCCGGCGGGCCCGGTGAAAATCTCCTTCACCTCGGCCAGAGCTTCCGTCGTCAGGACATCTTCGGAGCGCCGGCCCTGCGCCGCAGTCGCCAGGATGCGCGAGGCGATGGCAGCCTGATTGCAGGAGGTGCGGTGCTGCTCAGGCACCTTCGCGACGACCTTCTGGAGAACGTTGCGCATCAGCGCAATCGTATCGGGATCATAAGAGGCAGGCGCAGCCATCATTCATCCTCCCTTTTTTTCTGGGCCCAGCCTACGTCCTATTGGGGAATGATGACGTTCATATTCGCGTGTTTTAAAATGTCATCGTGCTGCAGTGCAGTGACTGCGACATGCCGCATCGCGCTGCGTGCGCGATGCACATTCGGAATTCCGAAATGTCAAACGGCCGCCCAAGGGGCGGCCGTTTGACATCGGAAAGACTATTCGTCGCGATAGACCTTTTCGCGCTTCTCGTGGCGCTCCTGGGCTTCCACGGAGAGTGTTGCGATCGGGCGGGCTTCAAGCCGCTTGAGTGAGATCGGCTCGCCGGTCTCCTCGCAATAGCCGTAGGTATTATCCTCGATCCGCAGCAGCGCGGCGTCGATCTTGGAGATCAGCTTGCGCTGCCGGTCGCGCGCTCGCAGTTCGATCGCGCGGTCGGTTTCCGACGATGCCCGGTCGGCGAGGTCGGGGTGATTGACGTTCTCCTCCTGCAAAGCCTGCAGGGTGAGTTTCGATTCACGGAGGATTTCTTCCTTCCAGGCCAGCAATTTCGCGCGGAAATAGTCGCGCTGCCGGTCGTTCATGAAAGGCTCTTTTTCGGAGGGGCGATAGCTTTTCAACTTGTCCAAGGCCAATCCATCTATGCGTGCAAGGCGCCGGAAATGACCGGCCGCGCCGCAGCTTATATAGCTAGGTCATGTGACAGACAATAACGTCAGGATACCTCCGGAACGGCCATCCACCGCCGGGTTTCAGGGCCGGAACCGTGCTGCTGCAGCATGTGGCAGCAGCCCGGCCCGGTCTTTGGTCAAAGGGCTGTGGAAGGCTAAACGGCGCTTATACGGGCTACAGCCGGACTTGGGGCCGCTCCGAGCGGATCAGACCTGGCCAGCCTTGGCCAGCTCAACTTCGACCCGCAGCTCGATCTCGGAAAGCACGGCGTCCAGACCGGGGTCGCCGGATGATTCCTTGAGATTGGCTGCTGCACTGCGCAACCGCGCCACCATGGCCGGATTGATCGAGCCCGCGAGCAGGCCGATCTTGAGTTCATCGAGGACATCGAGCGCGCCGCGGCCGCGCTTCACCGAGCGCTTGCGACGCTCCATGGGATCTTCGACGCTCTGCATGGCCAGAAGCGCATCGATACTGTTGGCCGCCCGGGGCGCTACGGTCGGTTTGGTCTCGGAGGTCGGTGTCGCATCAGGCAACGAAAACCCGGTCGAACTGGTTTTCTTCGCTCCTGACGACGGGGCTCCGAATGTAGTGCCGTTCGGTCCGTAAATGCGCATCGGCGTGTCCAGCGAGGGTGATGGCCAATCCCGGCCCACGGCGGCTTGCCGTTCGCTCAGTACCATCGCGAGCGTAAACGGACCTCCAACCGGAAAGGTCGTCTTTTATGGTTAATCAATCGTAAACGGCCCGGCAAAATCTGCCGCAGGCGGCACATTCGCCGGGGCGCAGGCCACTCGCCCGGCCCGAAACTCCTCATCATTCCTATTATAAATCAATGCCTTAAAGCTCTTCGAAACACTGGCACGGCCCTCGCATAATGAAAGTCGGATCGTCGTCATGGGAGTGGCGAGCGGTCCAGTGAAGACCTCAGCGGGGAGCAGAGGATGCCGAGCCTACCTTCGATCCGATTCTGTCAGACGGCCTGTGCGGTGCTGCTCGTGCTGCTCATGCAGGCGGTGTCGGCACATGCGACGTCGCGGATCAAGGATCTCGCCAATATCGAAGGCGTCCGGCAGAATCAGCTGATCGGCTACGGTCTCGTGGTCGGCCTCAACGGCACCGGCGACACCCTCAACAACATCCCGTTCACCCGCCAGTCGCTGCAGGCAATGCTGGAACGCATGGGCGTCAACATTCGTGGCCAGACGCTGCGCACCGGCAACGTCGCCGCCGTCATGGTCACCGGCAACCTGCCCGCCTTCGGCACCCAGGGCACCCGCATGGACGTCACCGTCTCGGCGCTCGGCGATGCCAAGAATCTGACCGGCGGCACCCTGCTGGTCACCCCCCTGCTCGGCGCCGACGGCAATGTCTACGCCGTCGCCCAGGGCTCCCTCGCCATCAACGGTTTTGCCGCCGAAGGCGCTGCCGCCAGCATCACCCGCGGCGTGCCGACCGTTGGCCGCATCGCCAATGGTGCCATTATCGAGCGCGAGATCGAATTTGCGCTGAACCGCCTGCCCAATGTGCGCCTTGCTTTGCGCAACCCCGACTTTACCACCGCCAAGCGCATTGCCGCCGCCGTCAACGACTTCCTGGGATCCAAGACCGCCGAGCCGATCGATCCCTCCACCGTGCAGCTGTCGATCCCGCCGGAGTTCAAGGGCAACGTCGTCGCGCTGCTCACCGAGATCGAGCAGCTGCAGGTCGAACCGGATCTGGCCGCCAAGATCATCATCGACGAACGCTCCGGCATCATCGTGATGGGCCGTGACGTGCGCGTCGCCACTGTCGCCGTGGCGCAAGGCAATCTCACCGTGACGATTTCGGAGAGCGCCAATGTCAGCCAGCCCAATGCATTCTCCAACGGCCGCACTGTCGTCACGCCAAGCACGCGTGTCGGCGTGACCGAGGACGGCAAGAAGTTCGCATTGGTGAAGGACGGCGTTTCGCTGCAGCAGCTCGTCGACGGCCTCAACGGACTCGGCATCGGCCCGCGCGACCTGATCGGCATCCTGCAGGCCATCAAGGCCGCGGGCGCCATCCAGGCCGACATCGAGGTGATGTGATGAACGTCAACACCGCCGTCGCCGCCTATCAGGCCAAGCACCCGACCATCAATGGCCGCCCCGATCAGACCCTGATCGATGCCCTGCACAAAGTGTCGCCACAAGCTCAGGCCAAGACGCGCAAGCAGTCCGAAGACTTCGAGGCGATGTTCATCAACACGATGTTTTCGCAGATGACATCAGGCATCAAGGGCGAAGGCCCGTTCGGCGATACCACCGGCACCGGCGCATGGCGCTCGATGCTGACAGACGAATATTCGAAGTCCTTCGCCAAGGCCGGCGGCGTCGGCATCTCCAACGAAGTCTTTCGTTCGCTCATCATCCAGCAAGCCAATCGCGCCAGCTGATCGCAGAGGACACCGCCATGAACAACGCGCAACGCCAGCAAGCCGCCCCGATCGTCGCACCGCGTTCGGTCGCGACGTTGATGGAAGCCCGCCAGCTCGCCGACGAGTTGATGAAGGTGATGAACGAACTCCTCGCCATCATCGAACAGGAGACGACGCTGGTCCGCGCCGGCAATATCCGTGACGCGATCAAACTCGAAGCACCGAAGGCGGACATTTCACGTCGTTACATCGCGATGATCTCGCTGCTCAAGATCAGCCAGACATATCTCGCGCAGAAGACGCCCGACCTGCTCTCGGCCTTGCGCAAGCACCACGACGTGTTCCGTGCGATGCTGCAGGTCAATCTGACTGTGCTCGCCACCGCGCATGCGGTGTCGGAAGGCATTGTCCGCGGTGTCAATGCCGAGGTTCAGAAGCGTAATATCCCGCAGACCTATACGGCCGCCGGTCGACAGGCTCAGCCGGGCCGGGTCAACATGACACCCATCGTCGTCAGCCGGTCACTTTGATCGTATAGTTCGTCACGCGGCTGTCGCTGCGTTTGACGCACCGCGGCATTGCTATCTTTTGAACTAAATTACAGCACGCAAGTAAGCACCGGATTCAGCCGTTCGGTGCATAATGTTGTTTGGGAACGGGTCGGGATTTATCGAATGGAGCCAGGAGGGCTGCCATGGGTGCCGACTTCAATATCAAACCGGTGGGGGCACCGGTCGCCACACCGGTCATCAGACCCGCACCAGAAGCGGTGCGCGAAGCCGTGCCTACGCAACTGCCTCCCGACAAGACCGTATCGGCAGCGCCCCGCGTGCTACAGCCGAACATTTCTGCGGCGAACTATCAGCAGGTCGATAGTGATCGGATTTCGAAGGAAGTCATCATCGACAAGGGCGCAGGCGAGATCGTCTTCGTGTCTGTGGACAAGAAGTCCAACCAGGTGATCGACCAGTATCCCGAGGAATCGCGACTGCGCTCCCGCGCCTATCTGCGCGCCATGGACACGCTCAACCAGGACGCAAAGCTGCAGAATCGGCGTATGGAGACGGATCGCAGGATCTAATGCGCTGATCAGACGTTGCGCGTTGCAAAGGCCGTATCGAGATAGGTGCTGCCGGTGGCGGCGTCGGTCACGACGTTCTTGATCGTCGCCTTGTTGTTGGCCGTCATCTGGAACTTGGTGTCGCCCACGCGAAACGAGTTATCCTTGATCAGGACCTGCTGATACTTCACGGTCCCCTCGCTCTGATACTTCACCTGCGCGCGGAAGCCTTCGACCTGCGAAATCGCGACCTCGAACTTCTTCCCATTAGCATAGGTGCCCTGCCAACTGCCTTTGTAGGCGTCGGCATCCACCGCCACATACTTGCCTGCCGTGACCGGCGTTGTCGTCTTGTAAGCCGTTGCAAGAATGCTGAGTGCGTCTGCCATCGTGCCTCGTCGCACGCGGCTTCGAATCGCCGCGCCTGTCAGGCGCCATTAGGCCGCTCAGACCGTTAAGCTATCGTTACGGAGTCAGGTTCACGGGCGACCGGACAGTCCCGCGGCAATATTGCGGTTGATATCGATGAGCGCCTGGAGATGTTCGACCTGGCGGACCTGCTGAAGCGCGGTGCACTGCGTCAGAACAAAAATGCCGATATTGGCGATATTCTGCCGGATCTCGATCGATTCCGGATTCTGGTCATTCATGGCATCGCCGACGAAGATGGACCAGAGCTTGCGATTGAACAGAAGAGCGTCGTCGAGACCTGCATCAGTATGGTCCCAATTTTCAACAACGTCCTGAAGCTTGCGCGCTGCTTTCAGAAGGGCTTGGGCTTCGATGTCTCTCGGTGTCGCCGTGGTCTGTGCAGTACGCGCGTAGGCTTGAGCACCGATCGACATTCGCTACCTCAAAAACTCTTCTTCCCGCTTGATCAGCGGACGTAATTCCTTGAGTGCTTTGTAAAGCGCGCCGCTTAAAATAAGCTTACTGACGTCCTCGATCGTTTCGCGAAAACTCGGAACCGCTTCGATCAATTCCTTGATGAAGCCGAGATATAGCTCCTGATAGGCCGGGATATCGTTCTCCAGATACATCATCTGCACGCAGAGATAGACTCGTTTGACCGGCGTCGTTGCAGTCTCCGACGTGAGGATGTCCTTTTCGCGCATGATCGGCGCATCGCCATCGATCAGAAACGCCGTGCGCGTATCGGAATTGGTGATCACGCTCTGACCGATGATGATTCGCTCACCCGGCTTCAGTTCGACTCGCAAAGGCATTCAGCTCTCCTTCCCCGCAGCGGCCGTGAGGCCACATGCAAAGCCAATGGTATCTGGTGCCACGTTTCGGGCGGGCATGACTATCCAGGAACCCTGAAAATACGCCTGCGATTCGAATAATACCAGCGTTCAGCGACCGGCGTCTTCAGTTTGGGGAAAGCCAGGATACCGGGCGACGCGCCGCTGACTACCCGACCAACGAAAAACGGCGGGATTTCTCCCGCGGTTCGGTAATCTTGGTGCGACCGCCAGACTTACTGGAGCAGCTTGAGTACGCTCTGCTGCGACTGGTTGGCCAGCGCCAGCGCGGACACCGCGATCGACTGCCGGGTCGACAGTGCCTGGCTGTTCGCGGCTTCCTCGTTGGTGTCGGCCAGCGTCAGGTTGGACGAGCCGGTCTGCAGCACGTTGATCAGGTTCTTGGCGAATTCCTGACGGATCTGCACGATCGACAGGTTGGAGCCGAGCGCCGAGGCCTGCGCGCGGAGAACCGAGCTGGAGATATTGAGCGCAGCCAGCGTGTTGTTCGCCGAGGTATTGTCGAGAAAGTCAGCGCCTGCGGCAAGCTTGCCGAGACCAAGACCCGCCGGCGTCAGCGTGGTGCCGGCGATGTTGAGCGTCGATTTTCCGGTTTCGTTGAACACGAGCTTGAGCTGATCGCCACCGAGCAGGTTGATGCCGTTAAACGAAGCATCCTGGGACGTGGTCGTGATCTGGTCGATGATGTTGTTGTACTGCGCGACGAGATTGGCGCGCGAGGTCTGTGACGCAAAGTCCGTCACCGGCGTGCTTGGCACCAGGCCATTGAACAGCTTGCCGACGGCCGCGGCCGTGCCGCCAATGGCGCCGATGGTCGACGAGGCCGCATCGTTGGACGTCTGGATGGTCATGAAGCCGGCGGGATCGATGACGGCTTGCAGGTTGTTCGGCGCCAGCGCGGCGTTGAGCTGCGCCAGGGTCGAGACCTGGCCGCTCGCGGTACCGAAGGTGATGTTCGTTGCGGTGCTCGACGGATTGGTTGCCGCGATCGTCAGCGTCAGTGCCGGCGGGCCACCCAGGGCCGTCGGACCTGAGGTCCGCGCCTGGGTCACCGACGTACCCAGCCCGAGCCCGGCGAGCGCGGCGGTGTTCGAGCTCGTGATCGACAGATCAGAAGCCGCACCCGTGTGCAACGTGATCGCCCCGATGGGCGCTGCCGTGTTGACTGCAGAGCCGGTACCACCCGACAGCGCATCGATCTTGCTCAGCAGCGTGGTGACGCTGTCCGTGATGTTGATTTCGTTGGCGCCCGAAGCGCCCGACGCCCTGAAAGTCAGACTCTGACCATTGACGGTGATGGTGTCGTTCGCCGCGAAACTGGTGGCGATCGAGTCCGTGGCGGCAGCACCCGACAGCAGCGTGGCGCCGGTGATGGCAGCGGCATTCTTGTTATTCGCGACAGTGCCGACATAGGTGTTGTCGGTCTTCGTGGATGTACCCAACAGGTTGTCGGCGGTCGCACCGGGATTGATCGGCGTCGTGAACGACGACTTGGCGTTATAGCCGACCGGAATTTGCAGCGCCTGGTTGGCGATCGATTTCGCGGTATCGACCAGCTTCTGCAGCGAGGTGATGCCGGTATTGGCCGCCTGCAGCACCTGCACGCCGTTGCCGATGCCATCGAGCAGGCTGTTGATGTCGCCGGCGCGGCTGTCGAGCCCTGCTGCCGTGAAGAAATTCGTGGGGTTGTCGAGCGCGGTGTTAACCTTCTTGCCCGTCGCAAGACGGTTCTGCGTCGTGGACAAGAGGTCCGCGGTCGACTGCAACGACAGCAGGTTCTGGCGAACCGAAGCCGAAAGAACGATGCCTGACATATGGAAACCTTCCTGTTCCCAGCGCGGTCGACCTTCAGGTCGCGCAAGCGCATGGTGCATCTAACGAGACCCGCCTCGCCGCGATGCTGCCGGTTAAATTTGACGCCCTTCTGGAAGAGGAATCTCGGTCCGCCTTGCGGCGATGCCCGGATTAAACGCGGCCGATTCTCGGCCTACCTGCTTCCTACTCAGGCCGAATATGACCGACGACCATTTAAGATATGGTTAACAGCGGATTAAGGCTTTCGTAAAACTGTCCCAAAACGGCAAAGGCCCGGAAAGCTTGAGCTTTCCGGGCCTTTGCGACGATCGGACAACGAAAAACGGCGGGGCTTTCTGCCCCGCCGCCTTCTGTTTCGACTAGTCCGCTGAAGTTTAGCGGAGCAGCTGGAGCACGCCCTGCTGCGACTGGTTGGCCAGCGACAGCGCGGAGACGGCGATCGACTGACGGGTCGACAGCGCCTGGCTGTTGGCCGCTTCCTCGTTGGTGTCGGCGAGGGTCAGGTTCGACGCACCGGTCTGCAGCACGTTGATCATCTGCTTCGAGAAGTCCTGACGCATCTGCACGACCGACAGGTTCGAACCGAAGGCCGAAGCCTGCGAACGCAGCGTCGAGCTGGCGTTGTTCAAACCGGTCAGCAGCTTGTTGGTGGCAGCGTTGTCGAGGAAGTCTTCGCCCTTGGTCAGCGATTCCAGACCCAGACCAGCCGGATCGAAGGTGACGCCCGAGATGCTGAGCTTCGACTTGCCGGTTTCGTTGAAGGTCAGAGCCAGCGTGTCGCCGTTCAGCAGGTTGACGCCGTTGAAGGAAGCGTCAGCAGCCGTCGTCTTGATCTGATCGATCACCGTGTTGTACTGGGCAACCAGACCCGCACGGGTGTTCTGAGCGTTGACGTCTTCGACCGGAGCGGAGGTGTTCAGCACGCCGAACATTTTGCCCGCACCAGTCGCCGAACCGCCGATGATACCGCTGGCCGTCAGGTCGAACGAGGCTTCGTCGTTGGTGGTCTGGATGGTCAGCTTACCGTCCTTGTTGACCGAAGCCTGCAGGTTGCTGTTGGCAAGCTTCTTGTTCAGGTCGTCGAGCGTGTTGACCTGACCTGCGCCACTGCCGAACGTGATAGTCTGGGCAGCGCTACCGTCAATCGCACCGATGGTCAGTGCCTGTCCAGCCAAAGTGCTGGTCGGGACGGTGGTGCCGGCAGTGAGGCCGAGCTTGCTGAGTGCGGTACCGCCGAGCGTGATACTGGTCGACTTATCGCCTGCCGTGATCGTTACCGCGTTGGTGGCAATCGCGAAGGAGCTGCCTGCACCAGCGAGGCTTTCAACGGCGGCCTTCAGCGTGGCAGTCGTGGACTGATCGCTGGTGCCGGCGTTGTCATAGGTGAGGTTGATGGTGACGTTGCCATCCGCATCAGTCACCGAAGCAGCCGTACCGGCAGTCGCGGCTCCGGTCGCGAAGGTGATCGTCTTGCCGTTGACGGTGAGCGTGTCACCAGCAGCGAAGGCACCACCAGCGGCCGTGCTCAGGTCAGAGCCGGTTGCGAGGGTGGCGACCGTGGAGCCGGTCAGTGTCGCAGCCGTGTCGGGTGCGAGCAGGGTCTCGGCGGTCGCGCCGTCGATCGTCGTAGAGAACTGCGACTTGGTCGAATAACCCGAGGTCGCCTGCAGCGCCTGGTTGGCGATCGACTTGGCGGAGTCAACGAGCTTCTGCAGCGAGGTGATGCCGGTATTGGCAGCCTGCAGGATCTGCACGCCGTTGCCGATACCATCGAGCAGGTTGTTGATGTCGCCAGCGCGGTTGTTCAGGCCCTGCGCGGTGAAGAAGTTGGTGGGACTGTCGAGCGCCGAGTTGACCTTGTTGCCGGTCGCGAGGCGGTTCTGGGTGGTGGAGAGAAGATCCGCGGTCGACTGCAGCGAGAGCAGGTTCTGACGGACGGAGGACGAGAGTGTAATGCCGGACATGTTTGGTTACCTTCCTGGTAGACACAACGAACGACCTTCTTGGTCGACACGGGGTAACATGACCGTCAGATTCTAAGATTGCGTAAAAGGGAAGCACGCGATTTTACACGCCCGGAGGATGTATTTAACTACCAGTTCGCCTCGAAAACCGAGGCCGAATATCCCATAAAAACAGCGATTAGTTGAATTGTATCAGCGACTTTTCAATCCGAGGCAGCGCCTCATGCCGTGCTCATCCGCGGCGTCAAATCACCGACCCGGTTGCAGCTTCCCCAGTGGGCATTCAGACAAACTTAACTAGATAGATCGTGGCGCATGCAACAATTTCGCGTCTGAAGCATGTACCAACCGCCGCGTCGGCAATTGCCCGACATGCATGGTCGATTGCGACCGGCGGCTGCCAGCCGCTTCATCCTCAAGCCATAGTGTCATTGAGTTTGCCGCCGATCCTGGCGCGGCATGACACGTCCACCGCCGTCGACGGTGAGCCGTGGCGGTTGCGCTCGATCGGGCGGCATGAGCTTACGACGTCGACTCCTCGCAATACCTGGTCCACATGGCCCGGTATTGCTCCTCGACCGCGCGAGTATAGGCGGCCGGACTGCAGCGCTCGGCGATCATGTCCGGAAGCCGGGCACGAATGTCCGCGAGTTCGTCGAGCGTCGCACCGAGCGCGCGCGCGATATACGCCTCATCATCATCGACGACCCAGTCATTGAGCCCGACGGCAGACAGGATCGCTCCCGATAACCGGCTGCCGACGGCGATGCCCAGCTTCGCCACCACGGGCACACCCATATAGAGTGCCTCCCAGGTCGAGACGCCGCCGCCTTGCGGAAACGTGTCCAGTCCAACATCGACGCTGGCATAGGCGGCGAGATGCTCCTCGCGCGACGTCGCGCCCAACAAAGTGATGCGATCGGCGGCAACACCTTGGGCGGTGAACCGGCCGAGCAGCGTCGCCTGCACGCGCGCATCGTCGAGCGCCGTATCCTTGATCAACAGGCGCGACGTGGGATCGGCATCGAGAATGCGCGCCCAGAGGGCAATGGCGGCGTCGGAGAATTTGGTGATCCGGTTGAAAATGCCATAGGTCGTATAGCCGTTCGTCGCGCGCGGCAGCGCCGCCGAATGCAAGCCCGCAGGCGGCTCCTCGACGATGATCAGGCACGGTAGATCAGCGATCTTCTCGGCATGCAGATGCCGCGCATGGTCGGGAATCGCGACCGGATCGGAGAACAGATAGTCCATGGTCTGCAGCCCAGTCCCCGTCGCATGGCCCCAGGCGGTCACCTGCACCGGCGCGGGCTTCAGCGAGAAACTGCGCAACCGATTGCCAAAGCTATGGCCGGACAGATCGACCAGGATGTCGACACCGTCTGCCTTGACCTGTTCGGCCAGTTCGCCGTCCGACATTTGGGACACATCGCGCCACCGGTCCGCGCAGGCCTTGAACGTCTCCGTCACGGCGTCCTGATGCGCGGACACCGAATAGCACACCACCTCGAAGCGCGACTTGTCGTGGTTTCGCAGCACCGGCCGAAAGGCGAACGCTGCTGAATGCTGCCTGAAGTCTCCCGACACATAGCCGACGACGATCCGCTTGTCGCTATCGCGCGCATTGTCGTGCAGAAGCGTTCGCTCGACGGCGATCTTGGCACCGATCTGGCGCCACCACTCCGACCTCGCCGCCCAATGCTGCTCGAAACCGGCGCCTTCGATGAAATCCAGCATATAGATCCGGTTCGACAGCGCAGCTTCGGCATACGGCTTGAGGGCAAGCGCGCGGTCGATGCAAGCGTTCGCCGCCTCGATGTCGCCGAGAAACGCGTGGCACTGACCGAGCTGCGACAGCGCGTTGACGAATTCCGGATTGATCTTCAGCGCCTCGGTGTAGGCTTCGAGCGCCTCCGAGACTTTCATCGCGTGGAGTAGCACGTTGCCGCGCCCGAGCCACGCCTCGGCGATCGTGCGGTCGAGTGACAGCGCCTTGTCGAAGCTGCGCAGCGCGTCGATGCGCTGGCCGCATGCGAACAAGGCTTCGCCGCGATTCACCCAGGCGCCGGTGTGGCTCGTATCAAGCGCCAGCGCGCATTCGAAATCCGTGACGGCTGCTGAAAAATGCCGGATCTCCAGATGCACGGCGCCACGGTTGACATGGGCCAGCAGGAACGTCGGCTTCAGACGGACCGCGACGCTGTAGCATTCGAGCGCTTCGGCGAAGCGGCGCAGCCGGTGCAGGGCATTGCCCTTGTTGTTGAACGCATTTGCATATGACGGCATCAGCGCGATCGAAGCATCGAAGCTCTCGATGGCGTCCACATTGCGGTGCAGTCCAGCCAGCGCATTGCCGCGGTTGAAATGTGCGTCCGCGAAATCCGAATCCAGCACCAGCGCCCGGTCGGCAAAATCGAGTGCATCGGCAAAGCGGAGCTGGGCGGAGAGAATCGCCGACATGTTCGAATAGGCGGCGGCCGACGCCGAATCGAGCATGATCGCCCGGCGCACCAGACGCTCGGCCGAATCCTGATTGCCCGTCTGATGCTCGCAGACGCCAAGCAGATGAAGCGCATCGAAGTGATTCGGATGCTTTTTGAGAACCTGCTTGTAGAACCCGCGCGCTTGCTCGATGTCGCCGCGCTGATGCACTTGCTGCGCCTGCATCAGCAGCGCCATGAGCTTGTCCTGCTTGCGATGGACCGCAGGCGCAGCGTGTCTGGCCAAACTCATTCGAAATATTCTCCCTGCCTCTGCGCGATCAGAGGAACTTGACCAGACTCATCTGATATAATGACGACGTAGTCTGGTACGAAGCTTGCAACGCGGTCTGCAGCGCCAGGATCTTCGTCGCGACCTCGTCGTCGTTGATGCCCTCGATGGAGTCGAGCATCGTCTGGGCCATCGCCTTGGTCTGGACCTGACGATCCGTGCTCGACTTGATCGACGCCTGCGCTCCGGCGAAGTCGGCCTGGATGTCCTGAATCGTCTGCTGGCCAGGGATATTCGCCAGGTTCTGCGCCACGCGCTGGTTCAGCGCCGCGATTTGCGCATTGGCGCTCTTTGCATAGGTCGCATTGCTGAGCTGTGCCGGATCGACGGCCACGGCCGCGAACACCGCGACTGTCTGCAGTTGCGCGCGCAGGGCCTGCTCGTCGGCGCGCGCGCCATATTGCACCTTGATCGATGTATCGATCTGGGAGACTGCCGATCCGCGGGCCGTGCCGTTGGCGGCCGTGTTCTGTTCGCCCTGATACCAGATCACGGTATTGTCGGCCGTACCGGCAATGAGCGTGGTCGCTGAGCCGAGCGGCGTCGAGCCGACGCGCAGCGGCGGCTGGTCGAAGAAATTGTCGCCAGCCTGAATCGCAGATGCCGCCACCATCGGTCCGTTGGCGAGATCCTTCATCGCGGAGCCTAGCGTGGTGTTGAGGTTCGCCGCCGTCGCGGTGCTGTCGGCGCCAATGGCAAAACTGCCCGCCGGCAGCGGCGTCTGGTCCGACGCCGTCAGGACGATGTCTTCGGTCGTCCCGTCGGGCATCGTGAGCGTGAACTTCACCTGATCGCCGGCATTCGGGTTGGTCGCTCCGAGATCGATCGACATCGATTTTGCCACAGGCGTCGCCGGCAGCGCAGGCGGGATGGTCGCTGGCAGATCGACCGGCTGGGTGACGGTGGCACCGGCGATCGTGGTAGACACGCCGGTGACCTTCATACCGAAGGGTTGAGCTTCCAACGGCGGGGCTGGCGTCGCGTCTTCTTCGGAGATTACGACCGATGTCACCGGGGTTCCGACCGCACTCCCGACGCGCCCGTTTGCGTTGACACCGAGATCGGCCGTCCTGCGCTCGGCGATCACCTGCTTGAGGCCGGCGACGAGCGCACCATTGCCGTTCATGATCTGGTCGGCGGGAGCAACAGGCGCCGTATCGGTGGCGCGGCCGGAGAACAGGTAGCGGTCGCCCGACCGCGCATTCAGCATATCGACGGAATCGAAGAAGCCGAGCGAAGCCGTCTTCTGCCCCGGCGTCTGACCGGTATTATCGAAATTGCTGCCGGCGCTGACGGCGGCGCCTTTGACATCCGATCCGACCGCCACGAGGCGCTGTAGCGACAGGTTGGCCACGCCGATGCGCGTGTTCAGATTCACCGCAGTGTCCGCATAAGCGGCAACACCGCTGATCTGCGCGCGCAACGCGATGGCGAGACTGCGACCGCTGCCCTGCCCTGCATAGGTGTTGGAGATCTTGCCGCTCGACAGCTGCTGCGTCAGCGTATCGAGCTGATCGCGCAGACTGGTAATTCCGGATCCGATATAGGATGTTCGCCCGCTGACACCGCTGATCGTCATGATTACCTCAGAATGCCTGCATCAGGGTTTTGTACAATTCGTTGACCGTCGACATCACGCGCGCATTGGCCGAATAGGCGTTCTGCAACGACAGCAGATGCGCCATCTCGTCATCCATATTCACGCCGGACGCGTCTGCCATCTTCTTGTCGAGTGTGTTGAGAACGACGTTCTGGCCATCCGCGAGTTGCTTGGCGGAATCCGCCGCAGCGCCCTGTTGCCCGACGAACTGGCGCATATAGCTCGACAGCGTCCCCTTGAACGGTGCCGTATCACTGCCCGTTCCCGTCGCCGGCGAATAAGTGAAACTGGCATTGTTCAACTGGTTGAGCAGGAGGGCCGACCGCGTCGTGTCGCCTGCTGCCGTCGATCCACTATAAACCACCAGCTTGGAGGGATCGGCGACGATCGCATTGTTGATCGTCAGCCGGCCGGCGAGACCGGCCATCTGCGAACCGCTCTTGCTGATGCCACCGCTATAAGCGGTGCCGCTATCGGTGAACAGCGCCAGCTCCGGGTTGCCGTTGCTCAGATCGTTGGGACCTTGTGTGACCGTCACCGACGCCGCATTGACGTTGGAGAATGCGGGATTGTTGACGACGGTGAGCGCGCCGGCCGTGCCGGAGAACGTAGCCTGGCCGCCAAGCGCCGCGTTCAACTGATTCAGAACCGAGCCGAAGCCCGAAGAAAAATCGAGGCCGATGACGGTATCATTCGGATCGGTCGTTGCCGTGTTCGGCAGCGGCAGCACGCTGGGATCATCGACCCGCATGAACGAAATTTCGCGCTGCGTGTTGGTCGCCGTATCCGTATACGTGAAGTGAATCACATTGCCCGGCTTCATCTGCGACACATCGAGCGTAAAGCCGGTCGGCGTCCCTGCCGGCAGCGCCGTCGGCGGCACCGTCGGCACAGGAAAGACGCTTCCAGCTGTCGTCTTGTCCGAGAGCGCGCTCGAGATCGACGCTGCGAACTGATCGAGCTGGTTCTGCGCCTCGACAAGCGTCTTGTCGCGAAGTTCGGTATATGCGGCGATCGTGCCCGACTTGATAGCGCCGGCAGCAGTCAGGTCGATCGATCCGCCGTTCGGAAATTCGATCACCACCGAGCCGAGATTGCTCTTGCTGGGATCCGCGCTCCACGTCGTGCCGGCCGATACTGTGCCTTGGGCATTAAACGCCAGTGTCGCCGCTTCGTTGCCCACCAGCTGCACACCGGAACCGGTGAAGATGGTGACCTGATTGGCGCCATTGGTGGTGACGCGGATATCCATCAGCTGCGATAGCTGCGTGACATATTGATCGCGCTGATCGAGCAGCGCGGCGGTGTTGGAATCCGTCGATGTTCCGCCTTGCGGATTGGCCGTCAACTGATTGTTGATCTTGGCAATCTGCTTCATCAGAGTGTTGGCGGTCGTTACGGAATCCTTGATGCCGTTTTCCGCCGCGCTACGCAGGCTCTGAATGCCCTGCGTCATCGAATTCAATTGTTGCGCGAGTGTTTGCGCGGCGTTGAGCACGCCGATCCGCGCCGACTGACTGTCTGCGCTCGTTGACAGCGCCTGCACTGCCGTCGTCAGGGCATTGAAGGAATATTCGAGCGAGCCGACTGAACCAGGATCGCCATAGAGGCTCTGCATCTGCTGCAGGAAGCTCGAACGGAGCGAGGCATAGCCCGCGCCCGACGTTTCGGTGCGGAGCTGCGCCTGGATATATTGATCGAGTTCGCGATTAACGCCAACGGTGCGGACGCTACTGCCGTTACCGGAATTGACTGCGACCTGATCCGTCGACTTGCGAATGTAGCCAGGCGTTTCCGCATTGGCCACATTCGAGGAGACCAGCGACATCGCGGCCTGATTGGCGCGCAGGCCGGACATGGCAATGGAGAGTGCGTCGTTCAGACTCATAACTAACTGTCGCTCTCAAGGTTCACGCGGGAAGAAGGCCGCAGATGCGGCCTTGCGATTAACGCATCACGTTCAGCAGATCCTGAACCATGGTGTTGGCGGTCGTGATCACCTTGGTATTGGCCGAATAGGCCTGCTGGGTGACGATGAGCTTGGTGAATTCGTCGGCGATGTCGGTGTTCGACGACTCCAGCGACGAGCCGGAAATGCTGCCACCCTTGCCGTACAGTGCCTCGCCGGATTCGTTGGTGGTCTCGAACGCGCCGCCGTCGATGCGCTTGAGGAAGTTGGCACCGTTGAAGGTGGCGATACTGACTTCAGCAAGATCGATGTTACGGCCGTTGGAGTAGCTGCCGACCACACGTCCTTCATTGCTGACCGATACGCTCTGGAGCTGACCCGCAGCGTAGCCGTCCTGCTCGAGCTGATTGACCTGAACGTTGCCGTTGGTGTCGGCGAACTGGGTCAGGCCACCGGTGCCGAACGCCATGGTCACGTTGCCGAGTGCCTTGCCCGAGACGGTCAGACCGGTCAGCGTGATCTGGCCGACGACCGGCTGCATCTGGCCGTTCGGTCCGAACTTGAAGTCGGTGCCGACATTCTGCCAGGCCGCGGTTGCGCCCGTGGCCGCGGGGTCGGTCTGGTAGAACAGGTTCCAGGTATCCGTTCCGCCCTGCGTGGCGGACTCGACCTTCGCCCACCTGAATTGCAGGCTGACCGGTGCACCGTTGCCGTCATAGACGGTCTTGGCGCCGCCGCTGATCGATTCATCGAGGAAGGTCTGAGCGTCACTGCCGATCACGATGCCGGTGCCCGCCGTGCCGCCGCCCGAACGAAGGCCGGTGACGGTGCCGGTGAAGCCCAGGGCCTGGAATGCGGCGACCGCCGTGGTCGTCGAACCTGCCGCCAGCGTAAAGTCGTTTGCCGTACCGGAGTTCAACGTGATCACGCCGGTGGCGGACACGCTCGATAGCGGCGACGTGTTGCCGGTCGCGGCATCGATGGCGGTGAGCACGTCGCCGACATAGGCCGTATCGATAGGGATGAAGGTCGTGCCTGCCACGGCCGCAGGAGCAACGGCACCCGTGTAGAACGAAAGCGTCTTGGTCGTGGTGACACCGGCGCTGGTGGTCTTCAGCACGAGCGTATCGCCGTTGGCGAAGCCGACCGGCAGCGTATCGCTGCCGGATACGGGCGCGAGCATGGTATTCGCCGAGATCGGCGCCGGCGTCGTCGCGAAATTGTTGCGCGCGTTTCCGGGAACAGCCGTATTCCCGAAGGGCGTTGCCGCAGTGCCCAGCACGCGCGGGTTTGATACGAAGTCGGCCGATCGCAGCAATTCGGAACCAGGCACCGCCGTCTGATGCTTGGTGGTCAGCGGATAGCTGGCGAGGTTGGCGCGGTAGTCGATCTTGGTGGTGGCTTGCGACGGCAGGAAGTCATTCTGGAAGCGCAGCACTTCCGGCGAGCTGCCGGCCGGGTTGCCGGTCGTGGGATCAATCTTGACGCCCTGAAGATAGTAGCCGGCGCCGTTGACGAGATAGCCGTTCTTGTCGAGTGAGAAGTCGCCGCGACGGGTGTATTTGTTGACGCCGTCAAACACCGGCGTGCTGTCGGAAACGTTGCCCGGCTTCTGCACCGCAAAGAAGCCGTCGCCATTGATCGCCATGTAAGTCGCAACCGAAGACGACTGCACCGAACCCGCGATGGTGTTGGTGCTGCGCGATTGCGCCGTCACGCTGCCGGCCACCTGCGCGGATGTGCCGGCATCGGGAATGAGGTCGAGGAAGCTGGTATCGATCCGCTTGAAGGCGGTGGTCTGCGAGTTCGCGATGTTGCCGGAAATGTTTTCCAGCGCATAGGAGTTCGCCCGCAGGCCCGCAACGGACGTGGTGAGAGCGCCGAAGATACCCATTACATCGTCTCCAACTTCAATCCGGGCGGCCCGCCGGATGGTGCCAAATTCGCAGCCGCTGTCGGAGGAGACGTCGCAAGCCCCGTGCCAAGGGCATAAGTCCAGTAAATTCAATGCACTAAACAAAAAGCCCCGGTCCGAAGACCGGGGCACAATTGCCTAGAGGGGTAATAATTGCCGGATCGGCGCCTGATTTCGCCGGGTTCTACGTAGCGGGCGTCAGGCCTCCGGCTCAGGTCGCCGACGGCGCGGCGGGTTTGAAGATCATCGCGAACCCGTCCATGCAGTAGCGCAGACCAGTCGGCTTCGGGCCGTCATCGAAGACGTGACCAAGATGGCCGCCGCAGCGACGGCAGTGGATCTCGGTGCGAACCATGCCGAGCGTCGAATCCTTGCGCTCGCCCACAGCATTCTGCAGCGGCTGCCAGAAACTCGGCCAGCCGGTGCCACTCTCGAACTTGGTCTCCGACGAGAACAGCGGATTGTCGCAGCCGGCGCAGGCGAAGGTGCCCTTGCGCTTTTCCTTGTTCAGCGGGCTCGAAAACGGCCGCTCGGTGCCTTCCTTGCGCAGGATCTCATATTGCTGCGGCGTCAGCTGCTTGCGCCATTCCTCATCGGTCTTCATGACTTCGAACTTCTCGTCCGAGGCAGCCCGCGCCGACGAAGCCGTCAGCCATTTCAGCGACAGCAATCCTCCCAGGCCAGCAGCGGTCGTCAAAAGAAAGCGGCGGTCGATCATGGTTGGTCTCCCTGACAATCGAGACGATCATCTCGTTCGCCTGAAATACGGGCGGACGAGCCGGAAGTTACACGCCGGTTCCGAAATATTACTCACGTTTTGTTGCGCGCCAAAACCGGGGGATCGGCCTAGCCCGGCCGCGGGCCCCGCGTTCCCGCACGCAGATTAGCCTCCGCCAGCCGCGCCTCACGGATCCGCTCCCGCGCCCGCGCCCGTTCGCGATACCGCGCCAGCGTGCCGGCCAGCGCCGAGCCCTGCCGCTCCCATAGCCCGACCGCGTAACCGACGGCCCGCCCGGTCGTGCCACCAGCCCAGACCAGTTCGAACGGCGCGAACAGCTTGAAGCGATCATCATAGGCATACATGCCACGGGCGATCAGTTGCCCGGCCATGGCCGTCGTGTTCAGGCCCCGATGGCTGAAGCCACTGGCGACCCACAATCCCTGACGGAGTTGCCCGATCTGCGGCATGCCGTGCACGGTCTGGCCGAGCGCGCCGCCGAAGGTCTCGGCCATGGCAACCTTGCCCAGCGCCGGAAACACGGTGCGGATCCGGCGCGCGATGGCGCCGGCATAGCGCTCTGGGTGCCCGGCCCAGGTTGTTTCCGGGCTCGACCACATCAGCCGATCACCATCGACAATACGGAAATGGTCGACGCCGTCGCTGTCACTCACCGAGCCCTGAAACGTCACCGCCTCGGTGAGACGCTCGCCGAGCGGTTCGGTGATGCCGGCATAGCGCCACACCGGCAACAGCGTGTCCGAAAGCTTTTGCGCAGGCGCACCAAGATGGATATTGCCGGCCAGCACGATGTGTGTGGCACGCATCCGCGCCGACGGAGTCACGATGCGCTTGCGGATGCCGCCGGCATCGATGCTGACCACCGGCGTGTCCTCGAAGATCCGCACACCGGCCTGTTTTGCCAGCGCTGCGAGACCCAACAGATATTTGCGGCCATCGATCTGGAACGCCTTCGGATAATGCACACCGTGAAAGTAGCGTTTAGTTTTCAGCACGTCGCGGACGCGGTCGATCTGCCAGCCGTCCACTTCAGTATCGAAATCTTCGCCGAGCATCTGCAGGCGTGCGATCAGGCGATCGCCGACATCGACATTGGAGACTTCCAGCGCCCCCTCGGACAGGCCGAGACCGGGGATCAGGTCGTCTGATGCCTGGGTCCGGACATACTCTGCGCCCTGCTTCGACAGCGCCCACAACTCCCGAGCGTCCTCCAGGCCAACACGCGCAATCAGATCGGCGAGCGGCAGGCCAAAGCCCGGCATCACGGTTCCCAGCTGATTGCCGGACGCGTTCCAGCCAACATGACGTCCTTCGAGCACCGCGACGCTTGCACCCAGACGCGCCGCTTCCAGCGCAATGCTGAGCCCGGCGAGCCCGGCCCCGACCACGCAGACATCGACATCGAGGCTGAAGGTCAGCCGCGCGCGGTCGGCGTCGGCGACCTCAGGTCCAAATGTCACGCTTGCGGAAGGGGCGGTCATGACGTTTTCTTACGGACAGGTGGGGCGCTTGTCACCTTGTCCTCACGGTTCATGTCCATTAATCCGCAGACCTGACGTCTGGCGCGACCGCGCCGCCTGCCTCGCTACTACCTCTTGCTCTTGCCGAATCGAGATCGCGCCATGCGCCGTTTACTGCTGCTGCGTCACGCCAAGACTGAAACGGACGCGCCGAGCGGCAAGGATTTCGATCGCAGGCTGGATGACCGCGGCCGGCTGGATGCGGCGCTCATGGGCGCCTGGCTCAGTAGAAATCCGCCCCTGCCCGACCTGGTCTGCGTCTCCACGGCGGTACGCGCGCAGCAGACCTGGAGCCTCGTCGCCGCGGCGATGCCGGCGGCGAAACCGACAGTCGCCAGCCTTGATGAACTCTATGGCGCCGGCCTCTCCGAATTACTGGCGGTGATCCGCGGCGCGGCCGTGGAAGACCCAGAGCAGCTGATGCTGGTCGGCCACAATCCCGGCCTGCATGAAATGGCGCTCAGCCTGATTGGCGGCGGCGATGCCGCAGGCAGGAAAGCTGTCGCCGACAACCTGCCGACCGGCAGCATCGTGGTGATCGACTTTCCCATCGAGGACTGGAACGACGTTGCCTTCCGCGATGGACAACTCGTGCAATTCGTCAGTCCGAAACTGCTGAAGGGTGCCGCGGGCGAATAAGCCGGGCCCATCGGAACACGGTTTGTGCTATCCTCCTCCGGACGACGATGGAGGTGGGCATGTACAAATCCATTCTGGTCCCGATTGATCTGGCCGAAACCGATGTGGCCAAACCCGCGATTGCCCAGGCCGCGACGCTGTCGCAAACCTTCGGTGCCACCGTCCGGCTGCTCAACGTAATGCCGATGACGCCGGTGATGCTGGCCGAATATGTCCCGGCGGATTTCGATACTCAGCAACTGGAATCGTCGCAGGCCGCTCTTGCGGCGGTGGCACGTGATTGCGGCATCGACAGTACCCGCGTCTCCAGCGTGGTGCGACAGGGCGGCATCTATCACGAGATTCTCGAAGAAGCCTCGGCGATCAAGGCCGATCTCATTGTGATGACCTCGCACCGCCCGGCGATGCGCACCTACTTTCTCGGCTCCAATGCCGGCCATGTGGTGCGCTATGCGAAATGTTCGGTACTAGTCGTGCGGCCGTGACTACGGCAACAGCTCTTGCGGCACGCTGTCGAACGCATAGTTGCGCGGCTTGTTGCGGCGGATGAAACCGCTGATCTGCCAGCCGAAGAATACTGCGAAGCCAATGATGAAGACCACGCCGGCAAACTCGCCAGTGAGGAGTGCACGCAGCAGCAGCGCGGTCATTGCGAGACCGACAAAGGCCAGTGCCGCGACAATCATTATGTAGATGCCTGGTCGCAGGCCGGAGCTCAGCCTGGCCAGACTACCTGCCGCAGCGAGACGTCGATGTAGCTCCAGGATAAACGCGCTGTAGCCCGACTGCGGCTCCATCAGCGCGACGGTTTGTTTCGACGTCGAGAAGATCGTGATGTGACGACCGTCGGCATGATCGATATCGGCGCGAAAGCGCCGGTGCTGCATCCCCATCGGCCGGTAGGACAGCCGGATTGCCGCGATATCCGCATAGGCCCAGACGCCAGAGCGATGACCTGTGCGCCATAACAAACCTTCATCGGTCAATTCATAGCGATGCGCGGCGCCAATCAGGGAGGCCTTGTAGGCATAGGTGTGCCCCGGCGCTGCCGCTTCTGCGGCAGACGATGCGTCCCTGCGCCTGAAGAGGGTCTTGAGCAAACAGAAGTCCCCTGCGCTGTCCGACCTCGCTTGCTTGCGCGATCGCCTGCATGTCCCTTACAAGCTTGCCATGGCCGAGACGACCACTTTTCCGCGCCGCCTGATTCTGGCCGGCGCGATGATTTCAGGATTGCTGCTGGCGCTGGCCGTACACATGCTCGGCCAGCGCTTCGGCCTCGATCTCGGTGGCCTCTGGCGCAACGATCCCGACAATTTCATGCCGATCGGATCGGCCTTCGCCTGGTGGTTGATTGCGGCGATGGCCTTTGTCGGCGGCTATGTCACCGCGAACCTGCTGCACAGCGCAGCATCCGGTCGCATCCCGCAGCGCATGCGGCAGTTTTTGATCACCATCGGCGTGCTGTTTCTGGCCGGCGCCGGTCAGGCGGCCTCGGCGCCCAACGCACTACCGACCGCATCAGGTGTTCTGGCCAGTCTTGCCGCCCTCGGCCTCGGCGGCGTCATGGCGTTCTGCGGAGCCCATTTCGCGCTGCGAAAGGCGTAGGCGAAGCAAAAAGTCGCGCAGGTTTCGCCCGCGCGACGTTTCTGTGCCGTGTGATCGCTAGTACCACGATCAGCTTGCGGCGCGCATATTGACCTTGCCTTCGGCCAGCGAGGTCAGCTTCTTGTCGGTGGTTTTTTCCTCATCGAGCGTCTTCTGCAGCACGGCCGCGCAGTCATTGCGGCCGAGTTGGCGCGCCCAGGCGATCAGGCTGCCGTAACGCGCGATCTCGTAGTGCTCGGCGGCCTGAGCCGCATTGATCAGCGCGGCGTCGAGTACCTTCTTGTCCTCGACCTCCCCGGCGGTCTCGTCGGCTTCCTTGATGATACCGTCGATCGCCGGGCAGGTAACCGCCTTCACCTCGGCGCCGTGCATGGCGAAGACCTGCTCAAGCCGCTGCACATGCACTTCGGTTTCCTGCAAATGCGTCTTGAAAGCCTGCTTCAACAGTGGTTCTGCAGCCTTGTCAGCCATTTTCGGCAGCGCCTTCAGAAGCTGCTTCTCCGCGTAATAAATGTCCTGCAGCTGGTGCACAAACAGGTCATCCATTGTCTTGATGTCCTTGGTGAACAGTCCCATCGTTTCAATCCCGGTGTTCTGGAACGGGGTCGCCGCTGCGGCGCATTGTCCCGCTCGGTTGCGATAGGCCGGTAACCATCGATATTGGGACGTGTTCCGGGCCCGTCTTGATTTGCCGCATGGAACATTCGACTTGCCCGCCTATATGAAATGCGGGACGAATGGCTTGGAATTATCTGTGTGATTGCCTTGCAGGGTCAGGGCTTTGCAGCCGGCGCGGGTATGTGGCGACCTTGCGGCGCGGCATTAACGCTGGCGCTGTCAAGGACTGCACAACGAAACGTTTTTGCCGTAAGGGTTTGGGCTTGATGAGTGAACTTCGCGTATGAGTGAATTGGTCGCCGCTTGCCGCCTGTTACCCCGATCGGCTTTCCACCTGTTCGCGCTCCGCCGGGAGGACGAATGCAACGATTGCTGACCGCGCTCGGGCGCGGCTTCAAGCAACACGTCGGCTGGAAACGGCTGGGTGTTGTCGCAAGCCTGATCGTCATCGCCCTCGCTATCTCCCATCTGGTCCATACGCTGAAGGGCCTCGATACCGCCAAGATCCTGGCAGCGATGGCCGCGAAATCGACGATGCAAATCGCCATGGCGACGCTGTGCGTGATAGGCGCCTTCTGCACCCTCACCTTCTACGACTACTTCGCACTCAGAACGATCGGCAAGAAGCATGTGCCGTATCGGATCGCGGCGCTGGCAGGTTTCACCAGCTACACTATTGGCCACAATATCGGCGCCACCGTTTTCACTGGCGGCGCCATCCGCTTCCGCATCTATTCGGATTACGGCCTTAACGCCATCGACGTCGCCAAGATCTGCTTCATTTCCGGACTGACCTTCTGGCTCGGCAATCTGTTCGTGCTGGGCATCGGCATGGTCTGGCATCCACAGGCCGCCTCGGCCATCGATCTCCTGCCCAACGCCATCAATCGGCTGATCGGGTTCGGCTGTCTGGCCGGCATCATCGGCTATCTGGTCTGGCTGTCGGTCGGCAAGCAGCGCCGCGAGCTCGGTCAGAACGGCTGGAAGGTCGTCCTGCCCTCCGCGCAGTTGACGCTGCTGCAGATCGCCATCGGCGTTGTCGATCTCGGCTTCTGCGCGCTGGCCATGTATCTGCTGATGCCAGATCAGCCCACTATCGATTTCGTCTCGCTGGCCGTGGTGTTTATCCTCGCCACCCTGCTGGGCTTCGCCAGCCATGCGCCGGGCAGCCTTGGCGTGTTTGACGCCGCTTTGCTGGTGGCGCTGCCGCAGTTCCGCCAAGAGGAGCTGGTCGCCACCGTGGTCATGTTCCGGATCCTGTATTTCATGATCCCGTTCGCCATCTCGATCTGCATCATGGGCAGCCGCGAAATCTGGCTCAGTGTCATCCAGCCATGGCACAGGCGCCGCCTGGATGACCGCAATGAACGTCGCGAGACCGAGCCCGCCCCGGTCGTGGTGCATGAGCAGCCATTGAAGCGTCAGTCACAGGGTTGAATCAGCAGCGGGCGCGCCACACCGCGCGTCCGACCAATCGATTTCTTACTTCCGCCCCATACGTGACGTTCAACACCGCCATGGCCCCCATTTATTTCAGACGTTCATTAATCAACCTCGCCGTGCTGCTGGGCATGCTGGGCGCGCTGCCGGTTGGACCGGCCGCCGCGCAGGGCATCGCCAACAGTTCGATCCAGATCTCCTGGGAAGTGCGCAACCGCTTCCGGCTGTTCCGCGAAGAGCGTGACTTCCAGCTCCATGTCGACGCCATGCACAACCGCAGCGTGCTGGCCGCCGAACAGGTTCTGGGCGTGCAGAGCGACGGCCGCGGCTGGGCGCGCAACACCGTCAACCGGCTATGCATCGATCTGGCCGGAAAGGTCAGCGAGCCCTGCACCCGTGACACCGTCAAGGAAAGCTACCTGACGCCGACCGAACATCCGATCACCGTCCGCCTTACCGGCGAAGTGCCGGTCGGTGCGATCTGCGCCTGGACCTTCGAGGACGGCGAAGGCCCGCGTCAATCCACTCTCGATTGCGCCGAGCCGATCAATTTCCGCGCCATCTATGGTCGCCGCACGGTGGCGACCGTGGAGGTCACCAGCGGCGCCGAGGCGCCTGTCCGTGTCACCGCCGACATCGCCGTGCGCGACATCCTGATTGCGGGCCTCGGCGATTCCATTGCTTCGGGCGAAGGCAATCCGGATCGTCCGGTCGCACTGTCCGATGACGGCTTCTGCTTCCGCTCTTATCTCGGCGGCCCGAGCGGGCAGTTCTATCGGCCGAGTCGCGCCGGCTTCAAAGGCGGCCGCTCCTGCGACTCCTATGAGTCGCTGCAGGCCTGGCAGCGCGCGGGCGCGCAGTGGTTCAACGCCGCGTGCCACCGCTCGCTCTATAGCTACCAGACCCGCGCCGCGCTGGCGCTCGCCGTGCAGTATCCGCACATCGCCGTCACCTATCTGCCGCTGGCCTGTTCGGGCGCGACAATCGCCGACGGATTGCTGGGCGGACAGCGCGCGCGTGAGTGCCTCACCACAAAGAATGCGAGCACCTGTGCGGGCAGCGTCAACGCGCAGATCGCCGAGCTGCGTGAAGCCATCACTGCCGCGAAGCGCCGGCAGCCGGCACGCCGGCTCGATCTCGTCCTGCTGTCGATCGGCGCCAACGACATCAACTTCTCGGGCCTCGTCGCTGACGTCATCGTCGAAAACGCAACCGAACGTGCGCTGTTCAGGCGCGGTGGCATTCTCGGATCGGTCGAGGACTCCCGCAGCGCGCTGGCTCGCGAACTGCCCGCCAGCTTCGGCAAGGTGAGGGAAGCGCTGAAGCCGCTGGTCGGCGGAGACATGTCGCGCGTGGTGTTTGCCGCTTACGCCAACCCGACTTTCGCCAATGGCGCGCCCTGCCCCGGCGGCCCGGCCGGCTTCGACGTGCATCCGTCATTCTCAGCCGATCCGCGGCGGCTGGCCAATGTCGCCAACTTCGTCGAGTCCGAATTCCTGCCGCAACTGAAGTCCATCGCGCTGTGCCAGGGCGGCGTACTGTGCCGCAATCCCGAAGCCGACCGCATGACCTTCGTCGATCAGCATCAGGCGAGTTTCGCCAATCACGGATTCTGCGCGCGGTCGTCGTCCGATCCCGAATTCGATCGCGCCTGCTTCTCGCCCAAGGGCGACAGCTTCGAGACCAGTCTCGTCGAAGCCGCAGCGCAGCCGATGGTGTGCGGTCGCGGCGCCAGCGAATTCCGCCCCTATTTGCCGCGTGGCCGCTGGATCCGCGACGCCAATGACAGCTACTTCGCGGCGATGACCTACCCGCAGGGCTATTCGGCGGCGATCCAGCCGGCCGATATCCATGACGCGACCTGGGGCATTCTCTCCGCCGTCTATGGCGGTGCGATCCATCCCACCGGCGAAGGCCACGCCGCGATGGCCGATGCCGTCGTGCCGGCAGCGGCGAGCGTATTGCGGCTGGGCGCGGAAGCTGATGTCACGCAGGAGCCGCTGGCACCGATGGTGCTGCAGCCAGCCGCGCGATAGGTCGGTCCGGACTACGCCCTACCGTCGCCTTCGACACAGCTTTGACCATGGCGCGCGCGTCTCGGCAGTCCATGGCCGAAGACAACAAAGCTGATGCCCGCGAGAATCCACACGCTCATTCCGCCATAAAGCAGGACCCAGCCGAATCCTTGGGTCAGGGCGTCTTGAATGGCGGCTCCGCCGAGATTGTATTCAGACGCGAGCGCCGTGCCGGCGGCGACGCTTTCTGCCAGCGAGCGTAATAGCTCAACACTGGTACCGCTCGGCAGCGCGAACTTCAAAGACGCGCGCACCCCCTCGACGAGAATGAGGCCCATGAGCGCGATATTGATGGCAAGCGCAATCATGCGGGCACTCATATCGATACCTGACGCCATGCCCGCGCGTTCCTGCGGCACCGATCCGGTCGTCGTGTTGGTCACAGGCGTATTGGTCAAACCCAATCCGATGCCGGCAAGGACGCATCCCGGCAGCATCGTCAGCCAGCTCGCATGCGCGACCGAGCTACCGATCTTCATGGCGAAGAACCCTGTTCCGATCGTGAACAGGCCGAGCGGGATGACCAGACCCGGATGGAAACGTAGCACGAGGCGTTCGGCCACCGGCGGCACGACCAGCGTCGGCAACGTATAGGCCAGAAGCGACAGTCCGGCGCCGACGCTGCCATAACCCAACCCTGCCTGGAAATAGATCGGCAGATAGATCATGAACGGCCAGAAGCTGAAGTTCATGGCCATCGAGCCGACCAGCGCGCCGGCAAAATTACGGATCCGGAAGACGGTGAAGTCGAACATCGGCCTCGGGCTGAGATGCTCGGCGACGATAAAGCCGATCAGGCTTGCAGCGAACACGCCGACGATCGCAAACGCCGTCCAGCTGTCGAAGCCAATATCCGGACCTTGCGTAATGAAGAATGCGAGGCAGAAGACCGCAAGCGAGAGCGTGATGATCCCTGCAAGATCGAGGCTGCTGGCCCCCGGATCGCGCGACTCGCGAACTCCGCTCCCGGCGAGGATCAGGGCGATCACGGCAAGCGGGACATGGATGAGGAAGGCCCATTCCCAGCTCGACAAAGCCACGATCGCACCACCGATGATCGGGCCGAAGCCCAGACCGATGCCAAAGATGATCCCCCACCAGCCGAATGCAACGGCGCGTTGCCGCCCTTCCGGAAATTGATGGGATAGCACCGCGACCTGGCAGATCAGCATCGCCCCGCCGCTGATGCCCTGGAGAAATCTGGCAACGATCAGCACCATTATATTTTCGGTCAGGCCGCAAAGCAGGGATGCAGCGGCAAACGCGACGATCGAAATCAGATAGATGCGCTTGCGCCCATAGCGATCCGCGAGCGTGCCGGTTGCCATCAGCACCGTCGTCACCGCGATCGTATACGCATTCATGACCCATTGGAGCTGTTTGAAATCGGCATGAAGCACTCGCTCCAGCGTCGGCAGGACCGCGGGAATGCTGGAAATCTCCAGACCGAACATCAGGGAGGTGAGACAGGCAGCCGCCAAAGCCAATGTGCTTTGTCGTGTCGATTCGGAGAGCATGGGAGCCTTTCGGGATAATAACGCGCCACAGTGAAGCCCGACGACAGAGGATGAGGTCCACCCGGTCTCCGTTGTGATGAACGCAACATAGGCAGAGGTTGACAATTTCAGAATTGGATGATTGAGTATTTCAGAGACAACAAATCTGGATAATTCAAATGAGCGCCCTGGACGTGGATGCCGTGCAGGCATTCGTGACCATCGCCAATCTTCAGAGCTTCACGCGTGCGGCGGAAGCGCTCGGCACGACCCAGGGCGCGATCAGCGTGAAGCTGAAGCGGCTGGAAGACCGCCTCGGCCATAAATTGATCGAACGAACCCCGCGAATGGTGCGCCTCTCGGCGCAAGGCGCGCTATTCGTCGATTCAGCCCGCGACTTCCTGGCCGCGCATGATCGCGCTGTCGCAGCTTTGTCTGCGACCCGTCGCCGTTTCGCACTCGGCATTGCGGCCCATGTGGCCGGGCCGGAGGTTCCGACGCTGCTGGCTCGCCTGAATGCGCATGACCCCACGCTCACGATCGAGGTTCGCCTCGATAATTCACGCAATTTGCTGGACGCATTCGACCGCGGCGAAATCGATGCGGCCATCGTCCGGCGTGAGGATGACCGACGCGACGGCGAAGTGCTTGCGCCCGAGCATTTCGGCTGGTTCGCAGCACCAGGCTTTGTGCACCGGCCGGGCGAGGCATTGCGACTGGCGGCGCTAACGCCAGTATGTGGCGTGCACGACGTTGCCATTCATGCGCTGGACGCGGCCGGCATCGCATGGACGGAGGTGTTTCTCGGTGGCGGCTCTTCAGTCGTGTCGGACGCTGTCTCGGCGGGCCTTGCCACCGCGGTCTTCTCCTGCCGGCTTGCACCGGCCGGCACCATCGAAGTCAGCCAGAAATTTGGCCTGCCACCGCTGGCGTCATCGGAAATCGTACTTCTCTCGACACTGTCGGATATGCAGTCTCGCCAAGCGCTGCGAACCCTCGCGGCTGCGTTCCGCGAACACCGCGCGCATACGAGCTAGGTAGCGTATGGAAGGCGATCCAGCAGCGGCTGCGCCAGATGCAGGATCTGATAGCAAGCACCAGCATCGGTGCATTCATTCTCCGAGAGCAGAACGCGGGTGAAGACCCACGTCTCGGCATCCAGTCCGATGACGGCCGCAACGATTCCGGCGCGTGCCGAGAGATCCGCGTTGCGCTCGATCTCGCCTGTCATTGCCGCTGCGAGATCGGCATCGGGCGGAATGGCGACGTCCTGCCGATAGGCAAAGCGGGCCTCCCGTCCAGCCCCCTTCCGGGCATCGAGGGCAACGCGTGTTTCGATCCGCGCCCGACCGAACATATCGACAACGATCTTGTATCCGCCGTTCACGAGAAAATCGCGAAACGCCTCGTCGTGCCGCCATAGATAAAGCGAGGAATAGCTCGACGTCGTTGCCCCGAAGTGCCCGCTCTCTCGCAAGAGAAATCCCTTGAAGTAAAGCTCCGGCTTTGCATCCCAGAGCGGACCGCGCTCCCTTGCGCGTGAGCGGATCAAGCCGAGATCATAGTCGGCGGGCAAGCGATGCTCGTAATGCGCAACGATCATCGTGATGGGCTCCTTCAGCAGCCATTGTCATTGAATCGATGCACGATATCGATCGACGGACCGCGAAGAACAGACGTGGAATCATATTTCTATGATCCGGTATTCAAATGAATGACGTCCGGAGAGAGCCGATAAGCAACGTTGGAAGCTGGCGCGCCACGATTGAATTGGCACCGAAATGGCCGACGCGCCATGGCGTCGGCTTCCAGAATGTGGGGTGTTGGACAGTCTTCGCTTGTGGGGGAGCCACAAGCAAGTTGGCGACGATCAGCGCGCGACGTTGCTACCCGGGGTCACGTTGCTGGCCTTCTTCATCGGCGCGACGGGGGCCTTCGCGGCGGCATTACCGACGGTTGGCGGCTTGACGACAGCTGCAGCGAGCGTCGGCACATATTTCGCGATCACCGTCGGATCAAGCGAGGCCATTTCGGTATCGGGCAGACGGTACCAGGTCTCGTCCTTGCCGAGCAGCGCAATGCCCCAATAGCCGCGCACGGTGAGCGCCCGACCATCGGCGCTGACGCTCATCTTGGCCTTGTAGACCTTGCCATCGCGCGGATCGAGAATGTTGCCGTTCTCGTATTTCAGTCCCTGCTGCTGCATGTTGCGGATGAAGGAGATACCCAGCACTGGCTGGCCCTTCCGGTCATCGACGCACTTGCCGCAGAAGTCGTCGCCCGGCTTGTCATCGGGGCTCGGAAACGTCTTGGCGATCGCACCTTCGAATACGCCGCCGCCATGGTCAACCACCAGAACCCAGACGACAGGCTTGTTATTCTCAACCTTCTGCCAAAGCCCGGCAGCAGTCGGCTCAGCTGCGTGGAGAGGGCCGGCCAACATCGCGCACGCGGCCAGACCTGAAGCGACTGTGAGCGCCAGACGTCGGGATCGGAATTGTGCCATCGTCTTCCCCGTGCAGTTCGTCGTCCATGCACCCGCCGAGCATCCACACTCGATGCGATTGCATTGACTATCAATCTTCCGCGACGAGAGAGTGACTGCGGTTGATGGCTTTTGCAAGATTGCCGATCGCGCGCTGGATGTCCGATTGTGTCGGCGGCCATAGCTTTGCCACAAGCTGCCCACCGAACCCGACGCGGTTACCGGCGATCCGAACCGCCTTTGCATCTCCGTCATACAAGATGATTCCAACAACTAGCCGAAGTTAGTTAACGCCAAGCTTCTTCTGCAGGCTTGAGGAGGACGTCGTGTACTGAAACACCAGCCGCTTGTCCGGATAGACGTAGTGATACGCCTTCTGCGCCATCAACGCGCCCTCGTGGAAGCCGGACAGGATGAGCTTCAGCTTGCCGGGATACGTATTGATATCTCCAATGGCGAAGATGCCGGGCACGTTGGTCTCGAACGATGCTGTCCCCACCGGGATCAGGTTGTTCTCCAGCGTGACGCCCCAGTTGGCGACCGGGCCAAGCTTCATGGTCAGGCCGAAGAACGGCAGGATCGTATTGCAGTCGATCCGGACACTTTCGTTGTCATTGCCCTTGATGACGGCCCCGGTGAGATGGCCGCCCTCGCCTTCAAGCGCTGTGACCTGACCGATCTGCAGGTCCATCTGACCGGCTGCCACGAGCTTGCGCATCTGCTCGACACTGTGAGGCGCAGCACGGAAATCATCGCGCCGATGCAACAGCGTGACGCGCCGCGCGACCGGATGCAGGTTGAGCGTCCAGTCCAGCGCGCTATCGCCGCCGCCGACGATCAGCAGATCCTTGTCGCGGAATTGCTCCATCTTGCGCACCGCGTAGAACACCGACGTGCCTTCATAGGCCTCGATGCCCGGCACCGGCGGACGCTTCGGCTGGAACGAGCCGCCGCCGGCGGAGATCACCACCACCTTGGTTTCGAACACCTGGCCGGCATCCGTCGTGACACGAAACAAGGGATCGCCGATCTTCTCGATGGTCTCGATCATTTCATTCAGATGAAAGGTCGGATGGAACGGCTTGATCTGCTCCAGCAGTGCTTCGGTCAGCCCCTGACCGGTGACCAGCGGGATCGCGGGAATGTCGTAGATCGGCTTTTCCGGATAGAGCTCGGCGCATTGGCCACCGATCTTGTCCAAGATATCGACGAGGTGGACCTTCATATCGAGCAGGCCGAGTTCAAACACGGCGAACAGCCCGCAGGGGCCGGCGCCGATGATCAGCACGTCCGTCTTGATCGTTTCGCCCATAGTGTTTTTTCTCGGTTGAACCAGCCCTGCGAGATCGCAGAGCCCGGCGCCATCCGGCTATTGCGTCCAGCCTAGCGGCGCCACACGGGGAAAGCCACAGCGGCTCGGCCTGAAATCAGCACGTGCCCCGCCCTTGCCTGGGCTGTGCAACTGCGCTGTAACAGGCGCAAACCTGCCAAGCATTGCTGGAGATCAATTTCGTGAACGCCCCTGCCCGCGCCCCGGCGCCCGTCCTCGACGACTATCCCTATCGCCTGTCGGACAATGTGCGCTTTGCGGATCTCGATCCGAACAACCACGTCAACAACGCGGTCTATTCCAGCTATTTCGAGACCAGCCGCGTGTTGCTGATGCGGGACCCGGCCTGCGGGCTGATCGCGCCTGGCCAAAGCTGGGTGTTAGCGCGGCTCGATATTCACTTTCGCGCCGAATTGCACTGGCCAGGCAAGATCGAACTCGGGCTCGGCGTCACCAAGATCGGCCGGACCTCGGTAACCTATTCGCAGGTGGTGTTCTCGGAAGGCAAGTGCATGGCCTCGGCGATCGCAACGACCGTGATGGTTGGCCTCACCAACCGTCAACCAACGCCGATCCCGCCCGACGTTGTCGACCGGTTTCAGCCATGGATGCTGCGCGGTTTGAACGCGCAGTAAATAACAAGTCTGGGGACGCTCAGGCCTGGCGTTCCGGCGTGATCACAACAAGGCCATCGAGCGCATCGGTGATCTTGATCTGGCACGACAGCCGGGAGTTCGGCTTGATGTCGTAACCGAAGTCCAGCATGTCCTCTTCCATCGGCGTCGGCGCACCGACGCGCTCCTGCCAGGCTTCATCGACATAGACGTGGCAGGTGGCACAGGCGCAGGCGCCGCCACATTCGGCTTCGATACCCGGAATGGCATTTCGAATGGCCGCCTCCATCACCGTGGAGCCGGTCTCGGCGTCAATGCTGCGGGTCTCACCGGAGTGATCGACAAAGTTTATCTTGGCCATGATGCTCGCGCTGCCGAAAGGAAGATACCGGCTGTCCTATAACGGGTCGATCCGGATCGCGCCAGCGCTCCGCAGCAAAACCGTCATCTGGAAAAGCAGGCCAAGCATGCCCCCTTTTGGGGGATCAAAAACGATCCCTCGGGGATCAAAGCTGATCCCTTGGGGATCAGGACCGCTTCAGAAGGACGTCGATCTCCGCCCGCGCCTCGAGAACGGCGTCGGTGAGCGTCATCAGGGCCTCAGCGGTATCGATGTTGTCGCGCAGCGCACTTTCCAGCCACTCGGCGGCTTCCGTGATGCGGAACGCGCCGACCGCCTGCGCGGAGCCCTTCAGCTTGTGCGTGAGCTCAGCCACATCCGCCGGCATTTTGACGATCTTCTCGATCAACTCGCTCGACTGGGCCGCGAACATCGCCAGAACTTCACGTTCCAGGCTGCTATCGCCCATAGTCATACGTTGAAGGTGGGGGAAATCGATCGGTCCGTCATCGGGAACCAGCGGCGGTGACGGCATCCATTGAACCCGTTCGAGATGAAGCGGCATTGATGATGGCCCAAATTCCCGCCAACCGAACGATCCGGCTGCGATTTTTTGCAGCCAAACACGGAATTGGTTAACGGAACGTTCTAGGTACAATCCGCCGGGTTGACGCAGTTTTGACGCAAACTCGCCACGATTGAGGGGCCATTCCGTTTATTTGAGGTACCACAAGAAGTTACCGCGGCAAGCCGTTAACTATCATTAAGAATGTCTTAACCAGAACCATTTCATTCGCGCGACCAAGCCAATAGGATGTTTGCGGAAGTAGCGGACAAGCCGAGCGACCGGCAGTCCGAAATTCGTCCCGCGGGGTGCACATGGCCAGTCGTTATGCTGCAGGCGGGAACGAATCGTGGGGACTTCTGTGTCAGTTGCGTAATCAGGGGGCGTGGAACGAGCATGGCAAACAACACCAAAAAGGCCAAGGATCCGACCGAAGTCGCGCTCTCTGCCATCCAGGAAGCACTCAACATCAGTGACCCCGCGCATGTCGATCGCGATCAACCCGCGATCCGTGCCGACAACGCTCCCGCCAATCCATCTTCCCCCATCGACCTCGACGACAACGCCTTCGACGCACGCATCACCAATGATCGCCCGGGCTTCGAGCCTCAGGACGATCAGCGCTTTGGGCGCCGTCCCGCGAACGATGACCGCGAAACCATCGGCCAGATCCTGCAGGCGCTGCAGAAGAACCGCCCCGCCCGCAACGTCTATACGCTCGCCACCCTGTTCGCCGGCTTGTGGATCGTCGGCGCAGGCCTGTTGACCGTTGCGTTCCTGCCGTCGCTGCAGGCCCTGATCGGTCAGGGCTCCGGCGGCACGCTGGCGCTGGCTGGCCTTGCTGCGCTGCTGTTCGCCCCGATCTTGCTGTTTTACTTCCTCGCCAGCCTCGCCTGGCGCGGCCAGGAAATGCGCCTGATCGCCCAGTCGATGGCACAGGTCGCGATTCGCTTCTCCGAGCCCGAAAGCACTGCCAGCGACTCGATGGTCACGGTCGGCCAGGCGATCCGCCGCGAAGTCGCCGCGATGGGCGACGGCGTCGAGCGCGCGATTGCGCGTGCCGGCGAACTCGAAACCCTCGTCGCCAACGAAGTTTCCGCGCTCGAGCGCGCTTACTCTGACAACGAAGTCCGTATCCGCGCGCTGCTGCAGGACATCGCGCATCAGCGCGACAACCTGGTCGGTCAGGCCGAGCAGGTTCGCTCCGCCATTTCAGGCGTGCAGATCGATCTCCGCCACGACATCGCACTGATTTCAGACGCCATCGCATCGCGCGTCGATGAAGTCGCCAAGAGCATCACCGGTGCGCTGGAAGAGCGCGGCGAACACATCACCCGTGCGCTCGGCAACGCCGGCGACAACATGATCCTCGCACTCGGCGAGCGTGGCGGCGACCTGCTCGACCGCCTCGAAGAGGCCAGCGCCGAGACCACCCGCGCGGTGCTCGACGCCAGCGAGCGTCTGACGACGAGCCTCAACTTCAAGACCGGCCACGTGCACGACGAGTTCGTCGATCTCGCCGACCGCGTCCACGAAATGCTCAACGAGCGTATCGACCGCATCACCAGCGAATTCGAACAGCGTTCGTCCACGATTGTCGATCGCGTGTCGGATCGCACCGAGCAGGTCCACGACTCGCTTAAGAATTCCAGCGACTCCTTGCTGCTCGAACTCGAGCTGCGCAGCGGCGACCTCGTCAGCAAGATCGACGATGCCGGCAACCGCCTGGCCAACCAGATCCTCACGTCAGGCGACAAGGCGGGCGAGTCCCTCGACGCCACCGTCAACGCACTGGTGGCCAAGGTCGCGAGCCAGACCGAAACCGCGCACGACACCATCAGCCTGCAGATGAACGCCTTCGACGAACTGGTGAAGGAACAGGGCAGCGAGCTGGCCGAGCGCTTCTCGCGCGACAGCGGCACGCTTGGGGCGCTCATCACCAAGCACATCTCGGAATTCGACCGCACCGTGAAGACCTTCGGCGGCGAAGTCGTCGATCGCCTGGGTCAGCGCACGCAGGACATCTCGGAGACGCTGAAGACCTATGTCGATAATTTCGACACCCGCGTCGCGTCCAATGTCGGGGGCATCACGTCGTCGCTCGACACCCGCCTCGCAGAATTCGAGACCAAATTCGAAGGCCGCGTCGTCAATCTCGATGCGTCGCTCGACACCAGGATCAAGTCGTTCGACGAGACCGTCGATGGACGTCTCAAGAGCCTTGAAGAAACGTTTGACGCTCGGGCGCAATCGGTCACCGCGACCATCGATACGCGTCTTGAAAACCTCGCATCGACGCTCTCGGAAGGTGCCAACCAGGCCGTCCAGTCGGTCGACGCGCGCCTGACGCATCTGACCACCGCCCTGACCGAAGGCGCGAACCTCGCAGTCAGCTCGGTCGACGGCCGCCTGACCCACCTGACCACCGCGCTCACGGAAGGCGCCGTGCAGGCGATCCACTCGATCGACGACCGCCTTTCCTACTTCACGAGCTCGCTCACCGAAGGCACGACGCAGGCGATCACGGCCATCGACAGCCGCATCAACAACGTCACCGATGCCATCGACAGCCGCAGCACACAGTTCGCGGATACCATCACTGCGCGCTTCCAGACGATCCACGACGGCATGGAAGGTCGTATCGGCATTGTTGCCGGCGGGATCGAAACCCGCGTCGAACAGTTCGAGGAACTGCTCGGCTCGCGCATTGAGGCCGTTGCCGGCCGTATCGAAACCTCCGGCCGCACGGCCAGCGACTCGCTCATGGCCCGCGCCGAAGAACTCTCGATCGGCATCAAGACCAATGTCGAGGACGCCGAACGTTCGCTCACGCATCTCATGGTCAATACCAGCGAGACCATTCAGGCCGGCGCCCGCGCCGCGCAGGAATCCCTCGTGTCTGTCTCGACCGATGTCGGCGCGCAGCTGAAGCTGACGGCGTCCGATATCGAGAGCTCGCTGACCGCTGTCGGCACCACTGCCGCCACGGCCATCGTCAACAGCGCCCGCGATGCGCAGGCCACACTGGTCAACGCGTCTTCGGAAGCTTCGCTGCAGGTGAAGTCGCTATCGGCCGATGTCGAACGCACCCTCACTGCGGCCGGTTCAGCCACAGCTGCCTCGATGCTCTCAGGTGCCCGCGACGCCCAGTCGACACTGGTCGCCACCTCTTCGGAAGTCGCCAGCCAGATCCAATCGCTCTCGGCCGATATCGAACGCACGCTCACTGCCGCCGGCACGGCGACGGCCGACTCGGTCCTGTCCGGCGCCCGCGCCGCGCAGAGCACACTGGTCGCCGCATCGACTGACGCCTCGCAGCAGGTCCGCACCCTTGCGGCCGACGTGGAGCGCACACTGATCGCCGCCGGCACCGCCAGCGCGGACTCGATCCTGGCCAGCACGCGCAACGTCCAGTCCTCGCTGATCGACGCCTCGACCGAAGCGTCGAACCACGCCCGCAACCTCGCGGCCGACATGGAACGCAGCCTCACGACCGCCGGCACCGCGACCGCGGAATCGATCGTTGCCGGCGCTCGCGAAGCCCAGAGCACCCTGGTCAATGCATCGTCGGACGCGGCAAACCACGTCAAGTCGCTCTCCATCGACGTGCAGCGCACGCTCACCGCCGTCGGCGCCGATACGGCCGCTGCCATCCTGTCGAGTGCCCGCGAAGTGCAGACCTCGCTGGCGACCTCGTCGGCCGATGCTGCAAGCCAGATCAAGGTGATCTCCGCCGACATCGAGCGTTCGCTCTCGAACGTCACTGCCAACACTACCGACAACATCCAGACCAGTGCGCAGAATGCGCACAACTCGCTGGTCGCCGCCTCGAACGAAATCACCACCAAGATCAAGACCACCTCGTCGGAGATCGAGCGGTCGGTGTTCGCCGCTTCGGGCAGCTTCGGCACCACGATGACCGGCAAGACCGACGAAATCGTCACCTACGTGCAGCAGCAGACCGACCGCCTGTCGCAGATGGTCGACGCCAAGCGCGGTTCGCTCGTCGACGCGCTGGGCGCCAAGGCCAATCAGCTCACGGTCGATATCGATCGCGTCACCGCCGACGCGCTCAAGGCCATCGAGAGCCGCGGCCAGACCTTCTCGCAGACCATGGTCACCAACAGCACGGACGTGGCTCGCGCGATCACCACGGCCGGCGAACTTGCCACCGGTGCGGTCAACAAGTCGCTGAAGGATCTCGAGCAGAGCTCGCGCACCGCCATCGAGCAGTCGCGTCAGGTCTCTATCACTGCGGTCACCGAGATGCAGGAAACCAGCAAGATCCTGCGCACCGATACCGTGGCGCTGTTCGAACGCCTGCGTGAAGGCAACATCCTGCTGCAGGAAGTCCTCACCGGCGCCCACGACAATCTCAACTCGCTGGAGCGCGCTCTGGTCACCCGCGTGGCAGATTTCGTGTCCACCATGAACGACGTGACGTCGCGCAACGGCCTGGCTACCCAGACGCTGGAAGAACAGCTCACCGTGTTCACCTCCAAGACGTCGAAGGCTCTGGAAGATCTCGGCTCGCTCTCGGGCCAGTTCGAAACCCATGGCCACGCCCTCGTGGATGCCGCGGCTTTGGTCGAACAGAGCAACCGCACCACGATGTCGTCGGTCGGCGAGCGCAAGGCCGCGCTGGAATCGCTGGTCACCACCATCGATCTGCGCACCACCGATCTCGATCAACGCCTCACCCGCTTCACCGGCCTGCTCGATGAATCGCTGGCAGCCGCTGAAGAGCGTGCCCGCGACATCGCCCGCGTCGTCGCGGAGACCGCAGGTCAGGGCTCGGCAGCGATCAGCCGGCAGTTCGAAGCCGTCCGCACCGCCGCGGAAGAAGAGCGCCGCGCGACAACGCAAGCCATGAGCGAAATCTACCAGCAGGGCACGCAGGAAGCCGATGCCATGTTCAAGCAGTCGGCCGACAAGTTCTCGTCGATGGTCGCCAGCATGAAGCAGATGGCTGCCGAAATGCACAACGAGCTCGAGAGCACCCGCACCGAACTGCGCCGTGGCGTTCTCGACATGCCGCAGGAAGCCGCCGAGAGCACTGCGCAGATGCGCAAGGTGATCGTCGACCAGATCGAGGCGCTCGCCGAGCTCAACCGCATCGTCGCACGCCACGGCCGCGGCCTCGACGTGGTCTCGACCAGCCGCACCACCAGCGTGCAGCGTGACGAGGAGCCTGCGATGGCGATCGCCAGCAGCCGTAGTGAAGCGCGCCACGAGGCTCCGCGTCCGGCCCCGCGCCGCGAGGAGCCGCCGGCCCGCAGCGCATCGTCGAGCCTGCCGATGCCCGATATCGGTGGCCCCGCCCCGCGTCGCACCGAAGCGCCGTCGGTCGCTCCAGCCAACTCCGACCAGGGCCGTGACGGCTGGCTGTCGGATCTGCTCGGCCGTGCCGATCACGTCGAAGAAGATCGCACGCCGCCGCGCCGCGCACCGGCTCCGCAGCAGCCTGCAGCCTCGGCCAATCCGCTGGAGTCTCTGTCACTCGACATCGGCCGCCTGATGGACCGTACGCTGGCCGCTGAAATGTGGGATCGCTATCAGCGCGGCGAGAGCAAGGCCTTCAGCAAGCGGCTCTATACGCCCGCCGGCCAGAAGGCTTTCGATGAAGTCGCCCGCAAGTATCGGTCGGACCGCAACTTCAAGGGCACGGTGGATCGCTACATCACTGAGTTCGAACGCCTGCTCGACGAAGTCGCCCGCGATGAACGCGGCCCGGCAGCGCTGCGCAGCCATCTGACCTCGGAAACGGGTCTGGTCTACACCCTGCTCGCGCATGCAGCAGGTCGGCTGGGCTAAGCAAGATTAAATACGAACGCGAAAAGCGGAGGCAGCGATGCCTCCGCTTTTTTGTTGGGCCTGCTGATGTGCCGGAGCGCTATAGGCGGGGCCAGGCCGGTGCCGTCATCACGCGGGATTTTTGTCGTGAATGTTGACGCCGAACGGCAAGGACACCCAGGCATGCCGCCGACAATGATAGACGGAGATCTCCGGAGGCGGAAAATCCGGATCAGCAAAGCAGCCGACCGCCACAGCTACGGAACGCGCTTCATATCCTTCTTCGGTGTGGAAGAGATTGGTGCCACAGACGGGACAGAACCGGAATCGGAAGCGCGCCCCCTGATCCCCTGTGCGGACATATTCGGTCGCGATGCCGCTCACATTGTAACTTGGCCCGAAGCCCGCGAGCGCGGCGAAGACGCTGCCGGTCCGGCGCTGGCAGGCGAAACAGTGGCATATACCGACGCCCCTCGGCTCGCCTTCGAGCACGATGGACAGCTGACCGCACGAACAGGACGCAGTTCTCGACATGACGGACCTCCTCGATGCAGCGGTCTGCTGGATCACGGGCCGCGACAGTTACCTTATGCGAACCCGATGCGTTGGGTGAAGCTGCGCGTCTCGCCAACCGCGATGTGCATCACGCCCGGCTTGTCGGCGAACTCGCCGTCAAAATCCACCGGGCTGGCATAGCCGTACCACGGCTCGATGCAGAGGAATGCAGCGCCGGATGGTTTCGACCAGATGCCAAGTTCGCGAAAACCTTCCCAGGCGAAGGTGATCGTCGGTCCGCCAGGCGCGCTATAACTCAGCGATCTGCTGGCGAGATGATCGAAGATCATCGCATCCTTCACGAACAGCGATTCCGACAGCGCCAGTGCGCCGCCCTGCACCGGCGACGATTCCGGCTCCCTCAGCAACAGTCCACCCTCAAGCCGTCTGATCGGCGCCGGTTCGGCATCGGAGAAGATGATCGTATGCGCGCGCTTGTCGGCGCCATCCTTCAGCGGCCAGTGAAATGCCGGATGCGCACCGATCGAGGCCGGCAGCATCTCGTCACCAGTGTTGGTCACGGCATAACCGATCACCAGTTCATCGCCTTCGATCACATAGGTGACGTCAAGCCGAAACGAGAACGGATATTTTGCCCGGCTGGCGTCATTGTCCGCCAGCGACAGCGAGCAGGACGCAGGTCCCTGCCCGGTCCAGCTGAAGCGCTGGTCGCGCGCAAAACCGTGCTGGGTCATCGCATAGACCTGGCCGCGATGGCGCAGCACATCGTCTTTCAGCTTCCCGACAATCGGAAACAGCAGCGGCGCGTGGCGAGGCCATTCCTCGCCGGCCTGCCAGAGCACTTCATGCCCATGCGCATCCTTCAGCGAGCACAGTTCAGCGCCGTCGGACTTGATGGTCGCCGTGATCCGGCCGTTACTGATGGTGAAACGGTCCTCGATCTCCATCAGCGTTCTCCGTCCCTATTGAGCTTGGCGACGACGCGGCGGAGCAGCGGGTGCCGGAGGCGCCGCCGATGCAGGCGCAGCCGCGGGTGTGCCGCTGCTGGCGCCAAACAACAGACGCGTCGGGTTGCGGTCAAGATTGTTCACGGCACGGCTGATATCCGCGAGGGTACGGCGGCCATCGAGCATCAATGCGCCGGAACGCTTGTCGAGGTTCTCGGTCAGCTCATGGAACGACTTCACGGCCGCCGTGAGTTCGCCGCCGTCCTTGCCGCCCGCCAGCGCATCGAGGCCGAGCAGGATATTGTCGGTTCGCGCGACGACGCTATCGGCCTTGCCCATGACCCCATCGGCCTTGCCCATCACGCTGTCGATCTTGAGCATGATGCCGTCGATCACTTCAGAATTCTTCGCCAGCGTCGCCGTGAAGGTCTCGACGTTCTTCATCGCACCTTTCAGGGTTTCCTGATTGTCGGCGACCAGACGATTGACGTTGTTGAGCGTCGCGCGGATCGATTCCGAAATATCCCGCAGCAGCTCCGGATCGGCCGTCAGCACCGGCACGCCGTCGGTATCCAGCGGCACCGCGGGCGCAGCTTCATCACCGCCCTTCAGCGCGATCGCCGCTACACCCGTGAGCCCCTGGAATTCCAGGCCGACCTGTGTGTCCTTGCGAATGGGCGCGATATTCTCGACCATCGCTAGCGCGACGACGCGCTTGGGATTGTCGAGCTTCACCGAGACGACTTCACCGACCCGTATACCATTGAAATTGACATTGCCGCCGTTGCGCAGGCCCGACGCCGCGCCTTCGAAAATGATGCGCAGCGGCGTGCGCTGCGTAGTCGAATGCAGATTCTGGAACCACAACACGAAGCCGAACGCTGCGGCGATCACCGCCAGCGTGAAAATTCCGATCAGGACGAAGTTCGCCCGCGTTTCCATCAAACCAACTCCAATACAACTAGCCGATAACAGCGCGTGCGCGCTTGCCGTGGAAATATTCCCGAAGCCAGGGATGCTGCGAGGCCAGCATGTCGGCCATCGTTCCCTGCGCGATGATCTTGCCATTACCGAGAACGGCGATCCGGTCGCAGGCTGTATGCAGGCTGTCGAGATCATGAGTTACCATGAAAACGGTCAGCCCCAAAGTTCGCTGCAGCGTGCGCACCAATTCGTCGAAATCGCCAGCGCCGATCGGATCGAGACCCGATGTCGGCTCGTCCAGGAACACAATCTCCGGATCGAGCGCGAGCGCCCGCGCCAGCGCAACGCGCTTGATCATGCCGCCCGACAGTTCCGACGGATAGCGATCCGCCACCTCGGGCTTGAGACCAACCATGGTGAGCTTGGCCATGGTGATCTCATCGAGCAGACGCTCCGAGACCTTGAGATATTCGCGCACCGGAAACTGGATGTTCTGCCGCACGTTGAGTGACGAGAACAACGCCCCGTGCTGAAACAGGATGCCCCAGCGCCGCTCGACATCGCGGCGTTCCTTGTCGCCGCCATCGAGATCAGTGCCGAACACCTCGATCGTGCCGGAGACTTTCGGCACGAGGCCAATGATCGTGCGCATCAGCACGGACTTGCCGGCTCCCGATGCACCGACGAAACCGAGGATCTCACCGCGCGCCACGTCCAGGTTGAGGCCGTCGAGCACCCGACGGCTGCCGAACGCCACCGTGAGATCGCGCACGCTGATGATCGCATCGGCAGAGGTGGAGGCAGCACCCGTCGGCGTCTCAGTAATGGGCGTCGCAGTCGTCGAGGTCATGGCCGTCAGATCCCGATCGATGCGAAGAAGATCGCGAACACACCATCCATCACGATCACAAAGAAGATTCCCTTCACCACCGATGACGTGGTGTGCTGCCCCAGCGACTCCGCACTGCCCTGCACGGCCAGGCCTTCGACACAAGCCACGATGCCGATCACCATGGCCATCACTGGCGCTTTCACCATTCCGACTATGAAGTGGTTGATCGAAATCGCCTCGCGCAGACGCGACAGGAACGACGATGGATCGACTCCGCCATAGAGCCAGGCGACCAGACCGCCGCCATAGAGCGCAGCCATCGCGCCGAGAAATGCGAGAATGGGCAGCGCCAGCACCAGCGCCACCATGCGCGGCAGGATCAGAACTTCGATGGCATCGAAGCCCATGGTGCGAAGCGCATCGATCTCCTCGCGCATCTTCATGGAGCCGAGTTCGGCTGTGTACGCGCTGCCGGACCGGCCGGCGACCATGATCGCCACCAGCAGCACGCCGAGCTCACGCAGCACCAGCACGCCGAGCATATCGACCACGAAGACGTCGGCGCCGAAGCGGCGAAAATGGAACAGACCCTGCTGGGCTACGATACAGCCGATCAGGAAGGTGATCAGGACCACGATCGGTACTGCGTTCCAGCACACCTGCTCCAGGTGATGCACCACCGAGGTGAGCCGGAATTTCGACGGATGCCGCCAGACGCGGAACCAAGCCGCGATCACGGCACCAATCATATCGACCAGCGCGACGAGGGTTTCCCCGATGCCATAGATATTGCGGCCGATGCCATCGAGCACGGCAGTCAAGGCGCTACCGCTTGCCGGTAACGGGACCGCAGGCTTCACGCGGCGGACCTCGTCGACCAGGGTCGCGTAATTCGCCGAAAGGCCCGCGATCTGCGCCTCGTGGCCGCCATTGGTCAGCGCCCGACGCAACCGCTCGATCAGCCAGGCGCCGAATGTATCCAGCTTGGAGACCTGCGACACGTCGATGAAGATGTTGGGGCGGCTACCGGTCAGCTTTTCGGCCTCGCCGACGAGTTTTTCGAGCGCGGGGGCAAAACGAGCCGTCCACGACCCAGCCGCGCATAGCGCCAAGCCGTCGCCTTTCGCGATCTGTTCCAAAGTCGGGCCGCTCAAAACAGGCTCCCGCGGGCGTTCAGTCTGTGCATGAACAAAGTATTAACACGCCCAAATACGTTTCTGAGAAGCCAAGTGAAGCCAACACGTTGCTATGGTTAATATAGCCTTAATCCGCCCTTTCAGACACCGGCATTGCGTCGCAAACAAGTTCACGGCGATCACGTAAACTTATAGACACGCCATTACCCGCCGTTACCGGCACAGCCCGAAAGACGCCGCATTGTCCGCATCCGACGCTGCCCCCGCCCTAATAACCGCCCGGATCGAGCAATGGCCGATCGCTGGCGCCTTCACCATCAGCCGCGGCGCCAAAACAGAGGCCGTCGTCGTGGTCGCCGAGATCAGCCGCGGCGGACTGACCGGCCGCGGCGAATGCGTGCCCTATGCGCGCTATGGCGAGACCCCGGAGGCCACGCTGGCGGCCATCCTGGCGATGCAGGACCGATTTGCCGCGGGCCTCGACCGAAGCGCCCTGCAATCGGCCATGCCTGCCGGTGCGGCCCGTAACGCCGTGGATTGCGCCCTGCTCGACCTCGAGGCCAAGAGCCAAGGCTTGCGCGTCTGGGACATGCTGCAGCGGCCGGCACCGCGCGCCTGCACCACCGCCTATACGATCTCGCTTGGTACGCCCGAGGCGATGGCCTCCGCCACCGCAAAGGCGGCCTACCGGCCACTGCTGAAGATCAAGCTCGGCAGTGACGACGACATCAGCCGCATCACGGCCGTGCGCCAGGCCGCACCGGAATCCGAGTTGATCGTCGATGCCAATGAGGCGTGGACGCCGGACAACCTGAAAGCCAATCTCGATGCCTGCCACAACGCCGGCGTCACGCTGATCGAGCAGCCGCTACCGGCAGGCAAGGATGATGCGCTGATGCATGTGCATCGGCCGATCATGGTTTGCGCCGACGAGAGCGTGCATGGCCTCGCTTCGCTCAAGGCGTTACGCGGGCGTTACGATGCGATCAACATCAAGCTCGACAAAGCCGGCGGCCTGACCGAAGCGCTGGCGATGGCCGATGCCGCGCGCGCCATGAATCTCGACATCATGGTCGGTTGCATGGTGGCGACGTCGCTGGCGATGGCGCCCGCGATGCTGATTGCGCAATATGCACGCTTCGTCGATCTTGATGGCCCGCTATTGCTCGCCGGGGATCGCGACGGCGGTCTGCGCTATGACGAAAGCACGGTCTATCCGCCCGACGCGGCGCTCTGGGGCTGATCGCCCGCAACGCCTGGCGGCTGCCCGGCGCGATGCCGGCCGAACCATATGACGGTCGCGCCGGCAAGGCCAAGCACGGCCATCACGTAGTAAACGCCCTCGCCGTAACGCGCATAGATCGCGCCTGACAGAACCGCCATGCTGCTCATCACAAGGCCGGTGCAGGCGGTGACATAGCCCTGCGCACGCGCCATCACATGCGGCGGGACGTGATGCAGCAACAGGCCCATGGTGCCCAGCTGCGTCAGACCGTAGGTCGCGCCATGCAGCAATTGCACGACCACGAGAATCGGGAGCGGAAGCGTTTGCGCGGTCAGCGTCCAGCGCAGCAATGCGCCAAGGCCACCAAGGATGACCATGGTTGCAGGTGACAAAGTCAGGCGTGGCGACACTGCAAACAGGATGATTTCGGCGAGCACGCCGAGCGTCCACAGACCCGCGATGGTGAGGCCGTCGAGGCCGGACCCCTGCCAGGTGATCGACGCGAAGGTGTAGTAGCCGGCATGGCTGCCCTGGATCAGTGCGGCTGAGATCGCTATGGCGAGGAAGCCGGGATCGCGTAGCAACGCGCTTGCCTTCGAGAGCACCGTGCCGTCGCCTGTCGGCGCGCCAAGTGGCTGCAGACCAAGGCTGACGACAGCCGACAGCACCATCGCTGCAACAATCACCCAGATCAGATGCTCACCATCGAGCCAGTTGACCACCAGACCGCAGGCAAGCGCACCAACCACGAAGGCGGCCGAACCCCACAGCCGTAGCGGACCGTAACTGAAGCCGAAGCGCACCACGCCTTTCAGCGCATAGCCATCGGTCAGCGCCGTGAGCGGCGTCCAGACCACCGCCGTCAGCGCGAACACCAGGAGCACGGCGAGCGGCTCGCGTAGCGTGCCTACTGTCGCAAAGCCGATCATGGTGAGAAAGGCACAGACAATCATCGTCTGGCGCAGGGCATGACGGCGCTCCGCGAAAGCGGTGATGAAGGGCAGCGTGGTGAAGCGCGTCATCGACGGCACGGCAAGGATGGCGCCGATCCAGGTCGGATCGATGCCGATCGCCTTCAGCCAGACGGGGAAGAACGGCAGATAGAAACCGCTGGAGCCGAACACGGTGCCGTAGAACATCGCCAGCCGCTGCGCGAATTTGCGGCGGATTTGCGGGGCGCTATGGGTGGCAGATTCGGCTATCATGAGGTGAACTGCGATTCGCCACGGGATCGTGGAGATGGTTACATACCGCGCATCCCTGTGCGCGCCACGAGTTATCATGATGGCCGAAGAAGCATTTGCCCTGTCGCCGATCTCCGCCCGCCCCACCTTGCCGGGCGAGGCAGACTATGACGCGATCCGCGAAGCCTTCATGGAGACCGCGCGCGGCCGCTGGTTTCTCGCCGAATACGCCAAGCGCAACCGCACCGCCGATACCAGCCTGGTGCTCGAAGCCGTCACGCGCCTTGAAGCCAATCTCGCCGCCCAGAAGCAGGCGCCGGCGCTCAGCCTGATCGCCGCGCTCGGCGCGATCCGTTCTGCCGTCCGTCAGGCCAAGGCCAGCGCCATAGAGGCGATGCCGCGCGTCGACACCGACGAGGTTTTGACCGGTGCCCGCAACGGCACCCGCATCATCCGCGAGATCGCCTGGACGCTGCGCGAATGCGGCGCCGACACGCGCATCTGCGATCTCTTGGACACGCAGGTAAAGGCCATCGAGGCCGGCCAGCAGGCGTTCAACGGCAATGGCCGCGAGGACGTGTTGGCGAGCTACGACTTGCTGATGCAGCGCATCGAGCAGATGGTCGATGGCAGCGCGGCGACGGTTGCGCAAGCCGAGCCAGCTCCGGTTGCCGAAAAGGCTGAGCACGTTGTCGCAGAAGCGCGCGAAGCATCCGTGACGCCGTTGTTCAAGTCACAGGCGAGCGAAGTACTGGCCGAGACGGTCACGATCTCAAACGTCGAACCGCCGCGCGCCGCTGTACAGCCGGCCCTCGTAGAGACGGTCGTCGTAGAGACCGTCACTGAAACGGCCGCGCCCATCGCAGAAGCTAGCGTGGAGCTTGCCGCGACGATGGCTGAGGCCTCCCTGGCTATCGCCACCGACGATCTCGTGCAGGAACCTGAAACGGCGGACGTTGCCGAAGACGAGCATGACCTCGCCGTGCTCGATATGGTCGCCGCAGAGATGGGCGCGCTCGATCTGAGCGAACCGGACGTTATTGAGTCTCAACTTGCCGAGCCTCAATACCTTGAACCTGAGGTGATGCAGGTTGAAGCTGTCGCTGTTCAGCCAGCCGAGCCCGAAGCCCTCAATCCCGATCTGATGACGCTGGCGCAGATCGCCGAGGTCGCGCTGGCGCCTGAGCCGCCGCAGCCGGACCTGGTGCCTCAGGTGGAAGCGGCTGCGCCGTCGCTGGGCGCAGCGCTGATTGCTGGCGGCGTGATCGCGGATCCGAACGCGCCGGCATCGGACCCGCTGGCACCAATCCGCAAGATGACGCAGGCCGAGAAGATCGCATTCTTCTCGTAACGCGTCCGTCTCGATCAGGCGTTAATGATCCTGGCGTAGAGATCCGCATCGACATTACCGCCGGACAAAACGATCACCACCGTCTTGCCGCGCGCGTCGAAACGCCCCTGCATCAGCGCGGCCAGCGCCACGGCGCCGCCGGGTTCGACCACCAGCTTCAAGTCGCGGAACGCAAAGGCCATCGCCTTGCCGACTTCGTCGTCAGTGGCGGTGACAGCGCCCGACAGCAGACGCTGATTGACAGCGAAGGTGATTTCGCCGGGCGTCAGGGCCATCAGCGCATCGCAGATCGTGCGGCCCGTATTGCTGTGCGCGACGCGCTTGCCGGCGCGTAATGAGAGTCCGTGATCGTCAAACCCCGCAGGCTCGGCGACGATGATTGCCGTCTCGGGGAAACGCGCCTTCACGGCGGTCGCGATGCCACCGATCAGGCCGCCACCGGACGCCTGCGCAGACATGATGTCCGGCACGATGCCCAAGGCGGCCATGTCCTCGGCGATCTCGCGGCCGACAGTGCCCTGCCCGGCCATCACGAACGGATCGTCATAGGGCGGCACGACCGTGGCGCCGCTCTTGCCGGCAATATCGCGGGCGATCGCTTCGCGGTCTTCCTTGTCGCGATCATAGAGCACGACTTCGGCGCCATAGCCCCTGGTGCGTTCGACCTTCGACGCCGGCGCATCCGACGGCATCACGATGGTCGCCTTCATACCGAGGATCTGCGCTGCGGCGGCTACGCCCTGCGCGTGATTGCCGGAGGAGAATGCGACGACGCCCCTGCCGCGCTCACCCTCGGGGATCGAGGAAATCTTGTTGAAGGCGCCGCGAAACTTGAATGAGCCGGTTCGCTGCAGCACTTCCGGCTTCAGGAACACTTTCGCGCCCGTCAGCGCATCGAGCGCAGGCGATCGGAGCAACGGCGTACGCGCTGCATAAGGGGCGATGACGCGCGCGGCGGCATCGATATCGGCGGATGTGATCGGCAATGGGGTGTTTGTCATGAGCGCATTTTATCGCGCGGCACAACCGGCGGGCAAGCTATACAAAGAGCATGTCAGGCAGCGAAACGCGGATGCTTTGCTGCGGACGGTGCACGGGCGGCGATTTCGGCCCGCACATGGCTGATATTGCTGACGAAAGCACGTGCCGAGGCCTCCCAAGTGTGGCCTGCGGCAAAGCTGAGACAATCCTGCGGTGAAATTTCGAGCGACTTGAGACAGGCCTGCCGCAAGTCATCCGACAAGACACCGACCGGCGACGCGCCGATCACGTCCTTCGGACCCGTCACCGGGAAGGCTGCCACCGGCACGCCGCTCGCCAGCGCCTCGAGCAGAACGAGACCATAGGTGTCGGTCTTGCTCGGAAACACGAAGACATCGGCTGAAGCATAGGCAACGGCCAGAGCCTCGCCCTGCAACGCGCCGGTGAACAGCGCCTCGGGATATTTCGCTTCGAGCGCAGCACGGGCCGGACCATCACCGACCACGACCTTCGTACCCGGCAGATCGAGATCGAGGAAGGCTTCGAGATTTTTCTCGACGGCGACGCGGCCGACCGAAAGAAAAATCGGCTTCGGCTTGCCGAGATCGACCTGCCGCGGATGAAACAGATTGGCATCGACGCCGCGCGGCCACAGCACGACATTACGGAAGCCGCGGTCACGTAGCTCGCTCGCCAGCGCCGGCGTAGCCGCCATCACGGCAGAGCTGGCGCCATGGAAGCGGCGCAGGCCGGCCCAGACCCAGGATTCCGGAATCGGAAAACGCGCCGAGATATATTCGGGAAAGCGCGTGTGAAAACTGGTGGTGAAGGGAATGTTGCGACGGCGGCAATAAGCGCGCGCAGAAAATCCGATCGGGCCTTCCGTCGCGATGTGGATGTTGTCTGGTCTGGCCTCGTCAATCAGTCGCGCGATCTTGCGGCGGCTCGGGATCGCGACGCGTAAATCAGCGTAGCTGGGCAGCCCGACCGTGCGAAACGATTCCGGCGTGAGAAAACTCACGTCGACACCAAAGCCCTTCGCCGCCTCCGCCATCATCGTCAGCGTCCGCACGACACCGTTGACTTGGGGATGCCAGGCATCGGTAGCGACGAGAATGCGCATCAATCCGCCATCCTTCACGCCGCCTTGGCCGGTGCAAGCGCCGGCACCGGCATGCCGCGGCGGACCGGATCGGTCCAGGTAATGATCTCGAAGCGGCCATCCTCGTGTTCGACCAGCGCCGTACAGCTTTCGACCCAATCGCCGCAATTCATGTAGCGGATGCCGTGCTCGTCGCGGATCGTTGCGTAGTGGATATGGCCGCAGATCACGCCATCGGCGCCGTGACGCCGTGCCTCACCGGCCAGCGTCTCTTCGAACGCGCCTATATAGTTGACGGCATTCTTCACCTTCAGCTTGGCCCATTGCGAGAGAGACCAGTAGGGGAAGCCGAACAATTTACGCAACGCGTTGACCATGCGATTCATCTGGATCGCGAAATCATAGGCCTTGTCGCCGAGATGGGCGAGCCAGCGTGCATTCTGCACCACGAGATCGAAGATATCGCCGTGGATGACGAGATACTTCTTGCCGTCGACGCCTTCATGGAGAGCGGTCTCGACGACTTCGATACCGCCGAAATGCGTGCCGTAATAGTTCCGAAGAAACTCGTCGTGATTGCCGGGCACATAGACGATCTTCGCGCCCTTACGCGCCTTGCGGAGCATTTTCTGCACGAAGTCGTTATGGGATTGCGGCCAGTGCCAGCCGGATTTCAGTGCCCAGCCATCGACGATGTCGCCAACGAGATAGATGGTATCGGCATCATGGGTGCGGAGGAAGTCCAGCAGTCGGTCAGCCTGCGATCCGCGGGCGCCAAGGTGGACGTCGGAGATAAACAAGGTGCGAAAGCGCTTTTCGTTGCCTTCACTCATCACGTCTCTTTCCATGTCGAGCAGCTAACTGATTTGCATGACACGGCGATGACGATTTACGCCGCCAGCGCCGCCGCGGTTCGCTCAAAAGTAACCAATGTGTAGATGCCGAACGGCGCCACCTTGCGGCGTTCGACGAGGATCGATTCCGCGTTCGATTGCGACCACGCCTGCAGCCGCGCGAACGGGAATTCCGGGCGCAGCCCGAGGGAACGGGTCTTCACGGCGGCCCAGCGTTCAACGGCAGCGGCCAGACCGGTCTCCGAATACAGATGATTGACGAGAATGATGCGTCCGCCCGGCTTCACCACGCGGTGGCACTCGGACAATACCTGCTCGGGATTCTCGACCAGCGTAATCACGAACTGTGCGACGACACAGTCGAAGGTCGCGTCTGCAAAGCTCATCGCATGGGCATCCATCTCCTGGACGTCCTTGACCCATGGATAGCGGCCGGTTGTCATCTTGGCGCGCGCCTTGGCCAGCATGGGCGCGCTCAGATCGATACCGGTGATCTCGGTTGTCGCATCATAGTCATCGAATGACAGGCCGGTGCCGACGCCGACTTCGAGCACCTTGCCGCCCACAGCACGTGCGGCCTCGGCAGCGGCGCGACGGCCCTTCAGCATCACCGGACCGCACACCGCATCATAGATCGGAGCCCAGCGCGCATAGGCCGTTTCAACAATGGATTTTTCGAGATCCAGCGTCGTCATCGAAGGTTCCGTCCAGCGTGTCCCGAAGAATCGGACAACCCATTTGCTGTTCGGCTGATATCAAGCGGGGATGACAGATCGACGACAGAGTGTCGCATGAGAGGTACCGCTGGGTACGCCAGGGAGCCGCCAAAGGAACGACCGTAACTGATGTGTACCTACTGGCGAGCGTGAGCGCTTCGCGGACGTGCGCCTCTCGGCTTCGGCATCAAGCCTCAAGATGGGTCGCGACATCGCAGAGCGGCTGCAGCGCGTGGATCCGAATCCGGCGCTCATGCGCGCGGAATTTGCAAGATGAAGCCCTTCCTGAACGCGTTCGAAACGCTTGGCCGCCTTTTCGCGGCGCCGTGAGCGGAAATAACGCTGCTCTGACGCCTGACTGACGTCGGCGACGACGTCGACAGGCTTCAATGGCTGTCACACAGTGATGTGTCGGGACATCCCGGTCGCAAAAATCGGAGCACCACCATGCGCGCCTACGCACAGTTTGTATCAGGCGACGATCATCTGCGTCTCGGTGCGATCTTCAGCCTGCCTGCCACGTGGCGGCAGCGAGCCCGCTTCAGGGCAGAGTTGCGCGCGGATATCAGAGACAGGCCCGATTTTCTCCGCGATATCGGCATCGGCCTGTACGAAGCGCATGCCGAAGCGTCGCGGTTTTTCTGGGAACCTTGGCTACTGAAGCGCCGATAGTCCAAGATCGCAATCCGATTGCTGCGGCGGACCTGGACGTCTTTTCCAACAACGGTTGATCGGACGATCTAACGCTCATACTGCGCGCATTTCTCAACAACGCTTCTGTAGCGATGTCATGCTCGGCGCGGCGATCGTCTCCAACTTTGGACTGCGCGCGCTCGCGACTTTGACATTCGCGAGAATGGGGTTACAGACCGCCGGAACGATAGGCCTCGTGAGCGGAAACCGTAACGTCACTCTCGTGTGGGCAGCGGCCAGCTTTGGTCTGCCATCTCTCGCGGAGGGCTATGTCGCTGCGTGCGTCATCCCGGTCCTCGCGCTCCCTCTCATCGTCAAGCTTTGTCTCAAACTACCTTCCTTCAGCCGCCGCCTCCTCCCGCAAAACTGATGACTCAAGGGCAGCATTCTCCGATCAGCACGCGTACGGGGAAGCAAAATTCCGCGCAAACAGACATTGTATTTCACTGGGAAACGCGCTGGATCATAGATACGATTCATGACCTATGGGGGACGGCGCATTGGACAAGCTCACTCTGAACAATCCGCTATTCGCTACCTATGTCATCGCTGCGAGCCTGACGATCCTCAAGGCTGTGGCGATGTCGTGGCTGACCGTAGTCCGTATGGTCGGCGTCAAAGGCGGCTACCGGTCGCCCGAGGATATCAAGAAGACGCCCATGAACCCCGCACCCGACCCGGCGCAACTCTTGCCCAACGAGCGCGTCGAGCGGATTCGCCGGATCCAAATGAACGACCTCGAGAGCCTGCCCTACTTCCTGGTCGCGGGTTTGCTCTACATTCTCACGCAACCATCCCTGCTGCTCGCCCAATGGCTGCTATACGGTTACGTCGCCTCGCGTCTGCTTCACTTCATCGCCTATCTCACCGGACAGATTCATGAGATACGCGCGACCTTCTGGACTGTGGGCTCGCTCATCCTGATCTTCATGACCGTCCGTACGTTGATATCTGCAATCGGCGCGTGAAGCTCAATCCGTAACGCCGGCTTCGCGCTGAGCCGATAGGTAACGTTCAAGAGCATCGTCCTGCTTGAAAAAGCGCATAGCACGAAGCTCTGCGATAGTTGTCTTTTGCACAGCATCGCGCTGGCGCGTCACACCACGGGCCTCTTCCAATCGTCTGGCGGCTACGAGATTGGCTACCAGCATGCGATGGCCCGTACCGTTGGCCGGATTCTGCTGGATCGAGTTGCGCGCCCACAAGACACCATCCTCAGGGCGCCCGAGTGCAAAGCATGACGCAGCCAGGCCCGTCATCCAAAAATGGAGCATATTGTCGTAGGGACTGAGGGCGATCGACCGGTGAAGGCATGTAACAGCATGCTCATAGTCCCCACCCATGCTGTCGATCATTCCAAGGATGCCCCAGGCGAAGGCGGAGCTTGGATTGAGGCGCACAGCTTCCTTGCAGTGGATGCGCCCCTGATCGTTGTTGCCGACCGGACCAAACAATGTGAAGCCATAGACCGCATGGGCAAAAGCATCTGTGCCATCTTCCTCGACCGCGCGGCGCGCCAAGGCGAGAGCTTCGACCAACGTTTCCGGCAAAGCCACCGCCCCCAGAGGCGACGCCATGACAAGTGCCCAGGCAAGGGACGCCAGCGTGGCTGGGCGCAGCTGATCGAGGATGAGAGACTGTCGCAACAATACGATCGCTCTCGTGATCCCGTCACGGGTTCCGTTCCATAGATGGGGAAGCGCTCGCAGGTAGATGTCGTAAGCTGAAAGATCAGAGAGCGGCTTACGCCGTGCGCGTTCGACCTCGGCGCTCCGCACGGCCGGATCAATCACTGCAGCGACGCTCGCGCTGATGTCATCCTGCAGATCGAAAACATCGACGATGGCGCGATCGTAGCGATCCGACCAGACCTGAACCTCATCGCGGGCATGGGTTAGTTCGGCCGATACACGAATGCGGTTGCCCGCTTTGCGGATGTTGCCGCTCAGGACGTATTGAACACCCAGTTGTTGCGCGATTTGCCGGCTGGTCAGCCTTCTATCCTTGAAGGCGAAGCTCGATCCGCGTGCGATGACCACGAATTCGCGAAAGCGCGACAAAGCGGTGATGATGTCCTCGGTGACACCGTCAGCGAAGTATTCCTGCTCCGGGTCGTCGCTCATGTTCCGAAACGGCAGAACCACGATGGATGGTTGATCCACGACCATCATCAGAGCGGGCGCGGGTGGAGCCGATATCTCGACCTCGCTGACAGCCGCCGATTCGATCAGTGTCTGGGTTCTGCGTAGTTCAGCAACGAGCGCTCTGGTTGCCTCGTCCGGCTCCGTGTTGAGCTCTCGCTTCAGAAGCGTAACGACGTCTTGATAGTATTTGAGCGCTTCAGCTTTACGCCCAGTTGCAGACAGAGCCTGCATGATCAGCCGATGCGCATCCTCACGCATGTTGTTAAGTGCGCTGGCACGTTGCCCGGCCTTCAATGCGTGATCGGCGCGACCGGCGGCCAGCTCTTTTTCGCCGAGCCCGACTATCGCATTCAGAGCCAGCTCCTGAAATCGCTGGCGTTCACCAGCCAGCCAATCGCTCCAGCCTTCTTCGGTAACACCGATGTCATCGACGAAGCGCCCCCGATAGAGATCTGCTGCCTCACCCAGCGCATCACGGCCGCCCTCCCGCACCAGGGCCTCGAACCGGCTGACATCGCACAGGATCACCGTGGTATTCAGCGATACGAACTCACCATCACTCTTGAGAGCATCCCGCCCCAGAATTTGACGTAGCTTGAACAATGACTGACGGAGGTTCTGCTTGGCTTGCGCGTCGAAATAAGACCCCCAGAACAGAGTCGACAGTTTTTCGCGCGGCTGAGGCTCCGGTGCCGTGCAAGCCAGATAAGCAAGCAATCCCGAGAGCTTCTTGTTTGGCAAGCCGACGGCGCCGTTCGGCCCGGTGAGCACGAAGCGTCCCAAAAGCGAAAGATTAAATTTTGGGCACAATGCCAATTACTTCCAATTTTTGAACAGACGCACCCTCTGAATATACATTCTACGCGGATTGGCAACTTTGCGAGCAATATTAACGCGGCGATGACGGCTGACTAACGCCGGAGGAGACGGCGGCGGGTTCAAATCAAAATGCGACGAGATGCGAGCGGCATTCGGCGCAGAGCAACTTCACCCGGAAGCCGTCATGCGCACGCGTCACATCATTGCGGTCGTCGCTACCCTGACCGTGATCCTCGCCGGAGTTGATGTGGCGCTGACTTCTCTGGCTGCTCCGAAAGCCAGGGCGGCTTCGCACGCCACGCCTCCCGTCTCACCCCTCCTTTTCGGGGGCGACTGATCTGAGTTCGATTTCGAAGTAGCCAACAAGCAGGAGGTCGCATTGACCAATACCGCGCAACTACGAGCGCGATCGTATGCCTTTCTCTCAACCGAAGACGAACGACGAGTCGTCGCGAGATGGAGAACTGGAGTGATCGCGTTCTATGGCTCGATTTTGTTGATTGCATTGGCTGCAACGAGCCAAAGGCCCCAAGCCGATCAGCCTGACCTCGCTTCCGATGATTTCGTCACATACTACATGTCGAGCCCGCCGCTACCGTTGGCGAACAAAGCCAAAGCCGCGGTAGCATCGCTGCCAATGCCAGCAAGCGCAGCGAAGTTTTAATGCAAATTTCAAGGGTGTCAGGCAGGCCGAGCGGTCAGCAAGCTCACCTGCATCATCCCGTGAAGTATCAGGAAAAGAGTGATGAAGACCGACTTTCCGGCGCCATCTCCAGCACCTGTGGGGGCTTCGATGATCGTCAGCGCACTTCATGAATCCCGTCGCCGGCAGGCAATCAACATCATTCATCGCTACCGGCATCTTATCTCCGACCGCATCGAAACCAATCCTGGCAAGCCCGTTCCAGCGCCAGACGCGAAAATGCGCGTTCGCCAGATGCAGAATAGTGAAAGGACCAGAAACGTGAGGCGATTGAGCGAAACACACCTGATGATCATGGTCCTTATCGGCTTCGGCATTGTGCACGTGATTGGTGGCGTCCTGCTCGCACGGGCGGCGCCCGAGCACAGTCGCCCTGTAAATATAGCAGCCTGGGGCGACTGATCGCGGCAGGCGAAGACGGCATCAATCATCAATGGGCGGCAACAATCGTGAGGCTGACATGACTGCAATCGCGAGCGCGATGTCCCGCGCGCTTCGTTCGATCACCGGATTCGATGTGCTCAAGCATTTTATGTTTTTCTGCGGAGCCGGAATTCTGGTGTTCGTGCTCTCGCTCACTTACGGCCTGGATTTGAGTCCGGGCCTTTTCTGATCCCAGCCACGATTACGCAAACCGAAGCGTTCAATTCCCCGCAGGCCATATCCGCATGAGGTCACTACGTGAACGCTCTGATCGCCACCTATATCGCATGGATCATCGCCCAAACCGGCTTCGCCCCTCCGGCTCACCCGCCAATCCATTTCGCGACGTCAGCAGAAATGGCTGTGCTAAGTGGTGCGCCGGAGAATAGCGGGCTCGAATTTCAAGCCCTCTACAGCCGCGAACAAGGCGCGATCTACCTTCCCCACGAATGGCAACCGGTCAATTTGCGGCAGAAGAGCGCGCTGCTGCACGAGCTCGTGCATCACGTGCAACGGGCCAACAACGTCGAAGCTCCGTGTGTGGCAGCCCACGAACGCCAAGCCTATGATCTTCAGATGAAATGGCTCCGCGAACAGGGGGTCGAGGATCCCTACAGCCTCATCGGCACGAATGAGCTCACAATCTACATGGTGAGCGTCTGCCGCGACGGCTCGTAAGCGGCACGCGACGTTCCTTCGTCATATGCCATGAGATGCAACAGGCTCGTGCGCGGACCGATGCTCAGGCGATTGGAGCGCGCCGAGGTTGGTTTGAGCCGATCTTGATACGCCTAATAGAACGCGTGGAAGTGATGCACCGGGCCGTGGCCGTGACCGACCGTAAAACGATCCGCCGCAGAGATCGCCGCCGTGACATAGGCTTTCGCCGCACGCACCGCGGCTTCCATGTCCTGCCCCTTGGCGAGGCCCGCCGCGATCGCTGATGACAGCGTGCAGCCGGTACCGTGCGTATTCTTCGTGGACACGCGCTCTGCCGGCAATGCAATGGCGCGGTCTGCGGTGATAAAATAGTCAGTGCTCTCCGGACCGGTCCCGTGGCCGCCCTTGATCAGCACAGCCTTGCAGCCGAGCGCGAGCAGACGCTTGCCCTGCGCCTCGATGGCCGCATCGCCCTCCGCCATTGGTTCATCGAGCAGCGCGGCTGCCTCCGGCAGATTTGGCGTGATGATCTGGGCCAATGGGATCAACGTGCTGCGCAGCGCTTCGATGGCCTCCGGCGCCAGCAGGCGATCGCCTGACGTGGCCACCATCACGGGATCGAGCACCACATGTTTCGGCTGCCATGTCGCGAGGCCGGCGGCGATGACCTCGATCACATCGCGCTGCGCGACCATGCCGATCTTCACCGCGCCGACCGCGAGATCGACGAACACGGCGTTGATCTGTTCAGCGACAAACTCCGCCGGCACCTGATGGATGCCGGTGACGCCCTTTGTGTTCTGCGCGGTCAGCGCGGCGATCACCGAGGCGCCGTAGACGCCCAGCGCCGCGAAGGTCTTGAGGTCGGCCTGGATGCCGGCGCCGCCCGAGGAATCCGAACCGGCAATGGTCAGGGCAATGGGTGTGGGCATCGGAAAAACTCGCACGAGATCAAGGGATAAGCGGGCACCTCAGTCCTAGCCCTCTATTGCCGGACCGACAAGGTGGCGACATGCTGGCGGCTTGCGCCGCACCCTGTTTTGGGCTTGATGATCTCTAAAATCGCCCGTTTCCGGAGAAAACCGATGGTCCCCTTCTTTGTCCAGTTCAAGTGCAAGCTTGGCCAGTCCTACGCCGTCGCCAACGCCCTGGCCGAAGCCGAAATCGCCTCGGAGATCTATTCCACCGCTGGGCATTACGACCTGCTGGTGAAGTTCTACGTCGATAACGCCACCGACATCGGCCATTTCGTGAACGAGAAAGTGCAGACCATCCCGGGCATCCAGGACACGCATACGATCATTACGTTCAAGGCGTTTTGAGGCGGAGCTGCGCGCTCCAATAATTTCGCACCGGCGGTGTGCTCCCTCTCCCCGCTCTGCGCGGGGAGAGGGTTGGGGTGAGGGGCGAGGCAGTCGGCTCGCCAAGATGAAGCATTCTCGGATCACACGAATTCCGATCTGTGAACTCGAAATATGTGGTGAGGCCGTGCCATGCCCCTCACCCGCCGCGAAGACGCGGCGACCTCTCCCCGCAAGCGGGGCGAGGTTAAGTAAGACCTACACCGCCATCTTCCGGTGCAGGACCGGAATGCCGCTCAGCTCTTCCGCCGCGTCGACGATCGCATTCGCGTCGAGGCCGTGATGGCGATAGAGATCGCCGATGGTGCCAGTCTGGCCGAATTGTTCGACACCCAGCGCTTCCATGCGATGACCGCAGACGCTGCCGATCCAGCCCAAAGTCGCCGGATGACCGTCGAGCACGGTGACGATGCCGAAATCGCGCGGCAGCGGCTGGAGCAGCTTCTCGATGTGGCTCAGATGCTGCGGGTTACGCCTGTCGCGGCGAATTTTCCGCGCCGATGTCCAGCCGGCATGGAGACGATCCGCCGAGGTGATCGCCAGCAGGCCGATGTCGCGATGGCTGTCGCCGAGCAGGCCCGTCGCCTCGATCGCCTCCGGCGCCAGCGTGCCGGTATAGGCGATCACCAGATCGCAATTGGCGCCGGGCTTGCGCAGCCAGTAGGCGCCGTCGGTGATGCCCTGCTGCAGCTCCGGCGTCATCATGCGTTGCGGCTGTTCGATGGTGCGCGTGGAGAGCCGCAGATAGACCGCGCCGCCGGCGCGCTGGCCGCTGTCATCGGTGCCCGCGTCGCGCTGCATGTGCTGGAAGCCCCAGCGCATGATGACGGCGAGTTCGTCGACGAAAGCCGGCTCGAATGATGCGAGACCGTCCTGCGCCATGCCGATCAGCGGCGTCGCGATCGACTGATGCGCGCCGCCTTCCGGCGCCAGCGTGATGCCCGACGGCGTCGCGGCCACCATGAAGCGAGCGTCCTGATAGCAGGCATAATTGAGCTGATCGAGCGCGCGGCTGATGAAGGGATCGTACAGTGTCGCGATCGGCAGCAGCCGCGTGCCGTTGACACTGCTCGACAGGCCCAGCGCCGACATCAGGATAAAGAGATTGCTCTCGGCAATGCCGAGTTCGATGTGCTGGCCCTTTGGCGAGAAATCCCAATTGAAGGTCGAGGGGATCTTCTCGCTGCGGAAGTGATCGGCCTTCTCGGCGCGTGCGAACAGCCCACGGCGATTGACCCATGCTCCGAGGTTCGTCGACACTGTGACGTCGGGCGACGCGGTGACGATGCGCGACGCCAGTTCGGTATCGCCGCGTGCCAGCTCATGCAGGACGAGGCCGAAACCCTGCTGCGTGGACATCGCGGGCGACGGCTTGAACGACAGATGCGCGGGAACGTCGATCACGTCGGCGCTCAGGCGCCGCGTGCCCTGCTGCACGAAAGGCACATCCTTGAGGAACGCATCGAGCTTCGCGGCGCCCTGCGTCAGGCCCTCATATCTGTCCCATTCATGGCCGGGCCGGATGTTCTGCGCCGCGCGCCAGGTCTCCATCTGCGTCGGCGTCATCAAGCCGGCATGGTTGTCCTTGTGGCCCTGGAACGGCAGGCCGACGCCCTTGATCGTATAGGCGATGAAGCAGACCGGACGATCGTGATCGATGGCTTCGAAAGCCTCGACCATGCTGGCCATATCGTGGCCGCCCAAATTGGACATCAGTGCCAGCAGTTTCTCGTCGCTGCGCGCCTCGATCAGGCGCGACACCAGACCCTGATCGCCGATCTCGTCGTTGAGCCGCTTGCGGAACGCGGCGCCGCCCTGGAAACACAAAGCCGAATAGATCTGGTTCGGACAGTTGTCGATCCAGGTCTTCAGTGCCGCGCCGCCGGGCTCGGCAAAGGCGGCGTCCATCAGCCGGCCATACTTCACGATCACCACATCCCAGCCAAAGTTGCGGAACATGGATTCGAACTTCTCCCACAGACCCTCACGCACCACGGCGTCGAGGCTCTGGCGGTTGTAGTCGACGATCCACCAGGTGTTGCGCAGCCCGTGCTTCCAGCCTTCAAGCAAGGCTTCGAAGATATTGCCCTCGTCCATCTCGGCATCGCCGACCAGCGCGATCATGCGGCCTTCGCGGCGGTCCTTCATCCAGCCGTGAGCCGAGACGTAGTCCTGCACCAGCGATGAGAACAGCGTCTGCGCGACGCCGAGGCCGACCGAGCCGGTGGAGAAATCGACATCATCGATGTCCTTGGTGCGCGACGGATAACTCTGCGCGCCCTTGAAGCCGCGAAAGTTCTCGAGCTTCTCGCGCGTCTGGTTGCCGAACAGATACTGGATGGCGTGGAACACCGGACTCGCATGCGGCTTCACCGCGATGCGGTCTTCCGGCTTCAGCACGGCGAAATACAGCGCCGACATGATCGTCGCCAGCGACGCCGACGAGGCCTGATGGCCGCCGACCTTGAGGCCGTCGGTATTGGGGCGGATGTGATTGGCGTTGTGGATGGTCCATGACGAGAGCCAGAGCACCTTGCGCGCCAATGCGGTCAGGGTCTGCAAACGATGATGATCGATCGGCATGGTGGGCTCCCGCGTCGGCCAGCTGTGCTGGTTCGTGATGAGGTCGCCATTCTAGCAGGCGCCCCAAAGGGATTTTCTCAATTCATCGCGACAACCAGGGCCATATTGGGATAAATGAATGGTTCTGCTTCAGATTTCATGGAATTTTCCCAATGTCAGCCCTCGACGCAATCGACCGCAAGATTCTCGCCGCACTGCAGATTGACAGCCGCATCACCATGCAGGAGCTCGCCGAGAGGGTCGGGCTATCGATCTCGCCGTGCCATCGCAGGGTGAAACTGCTGGAAGAGCGCGGCGTCATCACCCGCTACATGGCCCTGGTCGATCAGAAATCGATCGGGCTGCCAGTCAGCGTCTTCATTTCCATCAAGCTTGTCAGGCAGAAGGAGGAAGACCTCAACCGCTTCGCCAAGGCGATCTCGAAATGGGAGGAAGTGCTGGAATGCTACCTGATGACCGGCAATCGCGACTATCTCCTGCGCGTCGTCGCAGCGGATCTGTCATCCTATGAGGCATTCCTGAAGAACAAGCTGACCCGGCTCGACGGCATCGCCTCGATCGAGTCGAGCTTCGCGCTCAGCCAGGTGAAGTATTCGATTGCGCTGCCGGTGTGAGGGCCCAGAGCTAGCTGGCCAGCTTCGCCGCGGCGGCGGTACCATCCAGGGTGCTGACGACACTCTGGTAATGGGCAATCGGCTGCGGGCGGCCGATCAGGAAACCCTGGATCTCCGCACAGCCCTCGGCCGCAAGAAACGACAGTTGGGCGACGGTCTCGACGCCCTCGGCGATCACCGGAAGCTTCAACGAGCGGCCGAGCCCGATGATGGCGTGAACAATAGCCGCGGACTGCGGATTGTCCTCAAGCTTGGCCACGAAGGTCTGGTCGATCTTGATCTTGTCGAAGGGGAAGGCCTGCAGATAGCTCAGGCTCGAATAGCCCGTGCCGAAATCATCCATGGCGACGCGAACGCCCAGTTCCTTGACGGCGTGCAGGATCGCGATGGCACCAGCAAAATCGTCAATCAGCACGCCTTCGGTGATCTCGATCTCGACACGCTTTGGGCAGAGACCGGTTTCCGCCAGAACGGCGGCGAGCATCCCGGGTACATCGCCGCGCTGAAAGTTGACCGGCGACAGGTTGATGGCGATCGACAGCGGATTGACCCAGGTCGCCGCCTCGCGACAGGCCTCACGCACCACCCACTCGTCGATGGCGCCTATCAGACCGCTCTCCTCCGCCAGCGGAATGAACACCGTCGGCGAGATGATGCCGCGCTCGGGATGCTGCCAGCGCAGCAGAACCTCGAAGGCGACGACAGCGCCCTCGGTGGTCGCCTGCGGCTGAAAATAGAGTTGGAATTGCTTGTTCTCGACCGCCACCACGAGATCACGTTGCAGCAGTCGTTTCTCGCGGATGTGCTGATCCATCGCAGCCTCGAAGAAGCGGATGGTGCCGCGTTCCTCGGCCTTGGCGCGATCGAGCGCCAGATCCGCATGCGCAATGAGAGCTTCGATATCCCGGCCGTCCTGCGGATAGACCGAGATGCCGATACTACAGCGAACATTGACGTGCTGGCCGTCGATCTGAAACGTATTATCGAGAATGCCCGACAACCGCGCACAGAGATCTTCCGCTGTTTGCGGCTCCGCGCCGAGATGAGACACGATCGAGAAGATATCGCCACTCGGCCGTGCCAGAAATGCACCGTTGCAGGCTTGCGCCAGCCGCTTCGCCAGCTCGGCCAGTACGGCGTCTCCGGTGGCCTGGCCGTATACATCATTTGTCTCTCTGAAGCGGTCGATATCGATCCGCGCGATCGCAAACGAGCCGTGTCCCGCCGAGGCCTCGTTGAAGACGCGGGCCAGATGTTCGTTGAAGGCAACACGATTGGGCAGATCGGTGATCGGATCGTGCCGCGCGAGGTGCACGATCCGCGCTTCGCTGAGTTTGCGGTCGGTGATGTCGGCGTGGGTCGCGACCCAGCCGCCATTCTTCATCGGCCGGTAGCGCACATTGATGGCGCGTCCATCCGGCAGCTCGGCGGTCTGGCTACTCGGCACGCGATCCGCGAGCGCCGTCCGCATCTTCATCTCATAACTATCCATATCGACGAACAGCGTGCCAGCTGCCGCGCGCATCGCCAGCATCTGATCCTCGGTCGCGCCGGCGAGCATGTTCGCCGGCGCGATATTGTACATGCGCATGTAGCTTTCGTTCCACAGTTCGAGCAGGCCATCGGCGCTATACATGCATAGGCCCTGCTCCATATTGTTGAGCGCCGCATCGAGCTGCAGATTGCGCTTGCTCATGCTGCGGCGGGTGCGCTGATCTGTTACGGCAACGACGAGGCCCGCGATCACCACGGCGGCGGTGAAGGCCGCAATGGCCAGCGACAGTTCGATCGGCGACAGCAGACTTTGGTTCTCAGCTGCTGCGGCATTGTAGGTCAGATCGATCGCGCCCATGGCAACGAAGTGATGTACGCAGATCGCGAGCGTCAGAAGCAGTGCGGCAACGAGCAGCTTGCCGGGCCGGTCGGCTGTCTGGGCGACGAGGATCGCCAGGGCGGCAATCAACATGCCGCCGACAACCGACGCCGTGACGAGGTCCGGCATCCACTGGATGATGGCGGGGATGCGCAGCGACGCCATGCCCATGTAGTGCATGCAGGCGATGCCGAGGCCGATCACCGCGCCGCCGGCCAGCGCGTTCCGTTTGGTTCGATTGAACAGCGCGATGGCGAAGCCGGCCGTGGTCATCACTGCAGAGGCGACGAGCGAACAGGCGGTGATGATGAGATCGTAGTGGAGTTCGAAACCAGGCGTGTATGCGAGCATCGCGATGAAATGCGTCGCCCATGTGCCGAAGCCGGTGACCGCGCCTGCGGTAATCAACCACGCAAGGCGCGTATCGGGCAATGCGGTGCGCGCACGCGTGAACAGATTGACGGCAGCAAGACTGGTGAGAAAACACACCGCTGCCGCCAGCAGGATCTGCCGCCAGTCATGCTGCAACTCGATGCAATTCCAGACTCGTAGCATAAGGATACCAACATATGACGAGATATCGAAAGCATAGCGCGTGCAACGTTCGGAATGTTTAAAACTCACGGAAAAATTGCACGGAAGAGCTGTTATTATTAAGCCGCGATAAAGCCGGAAATATGCCGGGTATCATCGTCCATGTTTGCGGAAAGATGTGCAACACATTCGGATGCACCTACCGCAAGCGCCATGGCTCAGGGAAAATCGAGCGGTGGGGACGACCCGTTTCGATCAACAGCTCATCATTAGGCGCTCGGATAAGGTTCCGCCGGTACGGTGACCTGCGCGCGGCGCACGCGTTCGCGATGTGCGGTGTAGACACCGCTGGCGATGATGACCGCAGCACCTGCAAAGGTCACCGCATCGGGCACTTCGCCGAACACGAAGAAGCCGATCAGCGTCACCCACACCAGCTGCACATAAGAGAACGGCGCCAGTACCGACGCATCCGCATAGCGGAAGGCCAATACGACAATCCAGTGGCCGACAGTAGCGGCGACGCCAATACCAACGCCGAGCGCGATCTGCGTCCAGCTCGGCACGATCCAGTAGAACGGCACGATGACACTGAGCACGAGAAAGCCGGTGATCGCCGAGAACGCCATCGTGGTGATGGCGCGATCTGCACCACTGATTTTGCGCGTCAGCACCAGCGCGGTCGCCCAGCCCAGCGCCGAAATGATCGGAAAGATTGTGCCGGGCTGAAACGCCGCGGTGCCCGGCCGCACGATAATCAATACGCCGAGAAGCCCGGCAATGGTCGCGGTCCAGCGGCGTAAACCGACTTTCTCACCGAGGAACAAAACTGAAAGTCCGGTGACGAACAGCGGCGAGATGAAGCCGGTTGCCGTCGCCTCCGCGATCGGCAGATAACCGAGCGCCATGATGAAGAAGATCGACGAACATAACAGGCCCAGCCCGCGAAATACCTGCAGCAGCGGCCGCGTCGAGCGCATCGGATTGCCCGAGGCTGGCGCCAGCACAATCGGCAGCAGGATCAGGACGAACACCAGAAACCGGATCCAGGCGATCTCCACCGATGGCATACCCGTGCGCGACAGATATTTCGCCATCGCATCCGACGAGGCCAGAAATGCCGTCGAGCAAATGATCATCAGAATGCCGTGCAGCGGCCGGTCGGTATGGCGATGAGCCGATACACGGGCAGCAGTCTTCGGCGGCGGAACATGGCTTGTCACGAGCGGGGACCAATATGCGGGCTCGTCGGTGCATGCGAGCCGAATCGAATAAAGCTCACAAAACGACGATCACGAGGCCGGGACAACTGCCGATATCAGGACACGGATATGCAGGCAGGCAAAAAAGCCTATGCAGGCTGACACATCAGCCGGCCAGCGTGCAGCGCAGCATCGATTTTACCGCATACCCTACAGCATCGGTAGACTGGAAGGCTCCCGGCCGAGCGGGAATGCCTTTCCAATATCAGCCAGTTCGGCCGCGCTGAGCGTCAATGCGCTCGCCGCCGCGTTGTCAGCGGCATGGGCAGCCGAAGACGCCTTCGGAATTGCGAAGACCGGTGGCTGGCGGATCAGGAAAGCCAGCGCCACTTGCCGCGGCGTGGCCTGATGGGTATCGGCGATCTGCTGCAGGATTTTGCCGCCCGGCGAGCGCGTCGACGGGAAATCATTATGACCGAACGGCGAATAGGCCACGACGGCGACGCCATGGCTCTCGCACCACGGGATCACGCGGTGTTCGATGGCGCGCTCCTGCAAATGATAGAGCACCTGATTGCAGGCGATGGCGCCCTTGCCTGCGAGTTTCGACAGTTCGTTGAGATCGTCGACATCGAAATTGCTGACACCCCAGGAGGCAATCTTGCCGGCGGCCTTCAACTCTCCGAAGGCAGCGACGGTCTCGGCAAGCGGCACCTGGCCGCGCCAGTGCAGCAGGTAGCAATCGAGCCGGTCGGTACCCAGTCGCTTCAGTGAGCGCTCGCAGGCGGCAATGGTGCCCTTTCGCGACGCGTTGCTCGGCAGCACCTTGGAGACCAGGAACACCTCGTCGCGACGGCCGGCGATGGCCTCTGCAATCACGAGCTCGGCGTCACCATACATTTCGGCCGTGTCGATATGGCTCATGCCGGCATCGAGGCCGGCCTGCAGCGCCCTGACCGCCGCAGCGCGGTCACTGTGGTCGATATACCAGGTGCCCTGCCCGATTACCGACACGTCGCGCGTGGTGTGGCCGAATGGATTGTGTCGCATGGTGCGCCTCCGCCTCCCCGTGGAACCTGCGCACGGGAGTGGACTTTAGCGCATCAGTTCAGAGGAGTCAGTGGCTGATCATCCACGGCCGCGCCGTCGGGAAGCTCTTGGCGCCCGAGCGGGTCTGCTTCACCAGCCGCGACGGCTTCTTGCCGGAACAGCAGCCGCAACCGGCCCCATGCGACGCCTTGTATTCCGCCGATGTCTTCGGCGCATTGCGGCTGCGTTCATTGGTGGCGTGGGCCTTGCGCTTGTCGGAGGGCATGCAGAAGAACGCGGGCGCAGTCAGGATCACGCGCGGCGCCTGCGTCGCGCAATGCGGACAGTCCTGCGGGTCATCGCATTCCGCCATCGGCCGCATGTCGGTGAAGGGGCCGCAATCGTCGCAAAGATATTCATAGACCGGCATAGCGCTTCACTCTCGTCTGCACATCAGGAAAAAGGTGGCTGCGGGGCCGTGACTTACCCCCGCAGCCGAGTTGACCGCATTACTTGTCGGGCGAGAGCGGCATCTGGATGTCGCCCTTGATGTGTTTGACGGGCCCAGCCGATGACGGATTGATATCGAAGTCGAAGATCTGCGTCGGCAACCACAGCGTGGCGCAGGCGTTGGGTACATCGACAACGCCGGAGATGTGGCCCTGAACCGGCGCCGTGCCGAGAATCGAATAGGCCTGCGCACCGGAATAGCCAAACTTCTTCAGATATTCGATGGCATTCAGACAGGCCTGACGATAGGCGATGTGCACGTCGAGATAATGCTGCTTGCCCTGCTCGTCGACAGAGATGCCTTCGAAGATCAGATAGTCGTTGTAGTTCGGCGTCATCGGCGATGGCTTGAACACCGGGTTCTTGATGCCGTATTTCGACACGCCGTCCTTGATGACATCGACCTTGATGTGCAGCCAGCCGGCCATTTCGATGGCGCCGCAGAAGGTGATTTCGCCGTCGCCCTGCGAGAAGTGCAGGTCGCCCATCGAGAGACCGCCGCCGGGCACATAGACCGGGAAATAGACCTTGGAGCCACGCGACAGATCCTTGATGTCGCAATTGCCGCCGTGTTCGCGCGGCGGCACGGTGCGCGCGCCTTCGGCCGCAGCCTTCTCCTTCGCCTCACCCTTCAGCCGGCCCATATGGGCAGTCGGGCCGAATGGTGGATTGGCGAGGCCGGGAATGCGGGTCGGATTGGTGGCGATCAGCGCGGTCTCGCGCTCGTTCCAGGTGGCGAGCAGTTTCGGATCGGGCAGACAGCCGATCAGGCCGGGATGGATCAGGCCGGCGAAATTCACGCCCGGGATGTGGCGCGACGAGGTGTACATGCCCTTGAAATCCCAGATCGACTTCTGCGCTTCCGGGAAGTGGTCAGTCAGGAACCCGCCGCCGTTCTGCTTGGAGAAGAAACCGTTGAAGCCCCACAGCGAATCTTTCATCGGGCCGACATCGAGCAGATCGACAACCAGAAGATCGCCGGGCTCCGCACCCTTGACGCCGATCGGGCCGGACAGGAAGTGTACGATCGACAGATCGATATCGCGCACGTCGTCGGCGCTGTCGTTGTTCTTGATGAAGCCGCCGGTCCAGTCATAGGTCTCGACGATGAAGTCATCGCCGGGATTGACCCATGCGACCATGGGAATGTCCGAATGCCAGCGGTTGTGAATCATGTCGTTGTCGTAAGCCGATTGCGTGAGGTCGACCTTGATCAGTGTATCTGGCATTCAATGCTCCCCTTCGGTTACTGTCTTGGTGGTTGGACGCGTGGTGAATTAGACGGACAGATATTTAGCGATCTGCGCGGCATCGATACCTTCGCGGGCTTCGTCGCGAACGATCTCGCCGTTTTCGATCACCAGCACGCGGTCGGCGACATCGAGCGCGAAACTCAGCACCTGTTCGGAGACGATGATCGACAGGCCCTTGGTGTCGCGGATGTGCTTCAGCGTCCGCGCCATGTCCTTGATGATCGACGGCTGGATGCCTTCGGTGGGTTCGTCCAGCAGCAGAACCTTCGGCTTGGTCGCGAGCGCCCGCGCAATGGCAAGCTGCTGCTGTTGGCCGCCGGAGAGATTGCCGCCGCGACGGCCTTTCATTTCGAGCAGCACCGGAAACAGCTCATAGAGATCGCCGGGCACTTCCTTCTCGCCGGAGGCGACAAGGCCGGTCTCGATATTCTCCTTCACCGTCATATGGGAGAAGATCATGCGGCCCTGCGGCACGTAGGCGAGGCCGCGCGCGACGCGCTCATAGCTCTTCAGCGCACCGAGCTCCTTGCCTTCCATGGTCACCGAGCCCGACTTGGTCGGCACGATGCCCATCAGCGATTTCATCAGCGTGGTCTTGCCCATGCCGTTGCGGCCCATGATGGCCACGATTTCGTTGGGCTGCACCGAGACATTCAGGCCATGCAGAACTTCGCTCTGGCCGTAAGCGACGTGGAGATCGTTGATAGCGAGCATGATGATCTCCTCAATGACCCAGATAAACTTCAATGACCTTCGGGTCGTTCTGGACCTTCTCCATGGTGCCTTCGGACAGGATCTGTCCCTGATGCAGCACGGTCACCTTGTGAGCGATGTCCTCGACGAATTTCATGTCGTGTTCGATCACCAGCACCGAGCGATTCTTGATGATGGTATTGAGCAGCTCCGCAGTCTTGACGCGCTCGCTGACGCTCATGCCGGCGACCGGTTCGTCGAGCATCAAGAGGTCCGGATCCTGAATCAGCAGCATGCCGATCTCGAGCCACTGTTTCTGGCCATGCGAAAGCACGTCGGCATACATGTTGAGACGATCCTTCAGGAAGATCATCTCGGCGACTTCCTCGACGCGCTCGCGCACCGCGGCATCGCGCTTGAACATCAGCGAACCGAACACCGAGCGACCGCGCGGATAGGAGATCTCCAGATTTTCGAACACCGTCAGATCGTCATAGACAGACGGCGTCTGGAACTTGCGGCCAACGCCGGCCTGCACGATCTGGTTTTCCTTCAGCTTGGTCAGTTCCGTGCCCCGAAACTGCACCGAACCCGAGGTAGCTTTGGTCTTGCCGCAGATCAGATCGAGGACGGTGGTCTTGCCCGCGCCATTGGGGCCGATGATCACGCGGATCTCGTTCTCCTCCACATAGAAGGAGAGATCGTTGACCGCCTTGAAGCCGTCGAAGGAAACGGTGAGCCCTTCGACCGCAAGCAAAAACTCTTTGGGCTGATGTCCGATGAGCATGATGTCCCCTTACTCGGCCGGCGCGCCGTCGGCGGCGGATTTGATGGCCCAGGCCTTCTTGGATTTAGACGAGCGCATGGCGATCAGGCGATCGATGTGGCGCGCCACGTGATCGCGCCAGATACCGGACAGGCCATTGGGGAAGAACAACACCACGGCGATGAACAAGCCGCCGAGGCCGAACAGCCAGAGTTCCGGGAAAGATTCCGACAGCATCGTCTTGGCGTAGTTCACCAAGAGCGTGCCGTAGACGGCGCCGAAGATGGACATGCGGCCGCCAACCGCCGTGTAGATCACCATCTCGATCGACGGCACGATGCCGACAAAGGACGGCGACATGAAACCGATCTGCAGCGTGAACATGGCGCCGCCAATCGCTGCGAACATCGCCGCAGCACAGAAGGCGAAGATCTTGAAGTTGGCGACGCTGTAGCCGGAGAAGCGAACACGGTCCTCCTGCTCGCGCATCGCCACCAGGATGCGGCCAAGCTTGGTCAGCCGGATGAATTGCGCCGCGATGATGCAAGCAAACAGCACGAACACTTCAAAGAAGTAGAGAATGACCTTGGCGTGGTCGGTGCGGATGTCCCAGCCGTTCAGCGTGCGCAGGTCGGTCATGCCATTGATGCCGCCGGTGTAGCCCTGCTGGCCGATGATCAGGATGGTGGCGATGGCCGCGATGGCCTGGGTGATGATGGCGAAATAGACGCCGCCGACACGCCGCTTGAACATCGCCGCGCCAATGATGAAGGCCAGCAGCGTCGGCACCACGAGTATGGCGATTATGGTGAGCGTCAGCGAGTGGAACGGCTTCCAGAACAGCGGCAGCGCGGTGATCTGGTTCCAGTCCATGAAATCCGGAATGCCGGGGGTCGACTGGATCTTGGTGTTGGCGACGCTGGAGGCTTCCAGCTTGAGGAACATCGCCATGCAGTAGCCGCCGAGGCCGAAGAACACGCCCTGTCCGAGGCTGAGAATGCCGCCATAACCCCAGCACATCACAAGGCCCAGGGCGACGAAGGCATAGGTCAGATATTTGGCGACGAGGTTGAGACGAAACACATCGAGAAACAGCGGCAGGATCACCGCGAGCAGCAGCAGCAGCGACAGGAAACCGAGAAGCTCCGAGCGGTTGAAGAAGCGTGAATTGATCATGGTAATGATGCCCTGCTCTGTCTGTACTGCACGCGCTTACTTGCGGACCTTGAGGGCGAACAGGCCCTGCGGCCGGATCATCAGGATTCCGACGATGGTGAGCAGCGTCAGCACCTTGGCCATCGAGCCAGACATGAAGAACTCCATGGTCGACTGCGCCTGGGAGATGGTGAAGGCCGAGGCAATGGTCCCGAACAGGCTGGCCGCGCCGCCGAACACCACGACAAGGAACGTATCGACGATGTAGAGCTGGCCGGAGGTCGGCCCGGTCGAGCCGATCATGGTGAAGGCGGAGCCGGCGATCCCGGCGATGCCGCAGCCGAGACCGAACGTATAGCGGTCAACCTTCTCGGTATTGATGCCGACGGCGCCGGCCATCACGCGGTTCTGCACCACGGCACGAACCTGACGACCCCAACGCGACTTGTACATGATGTAGGCCACCACCATGGTGATCCCCAGCGTCAGCACCATCACGAAGATGCCGTTGATCGGCACTTCGATCGTATCGGTGACCTGCTTGGAGCCCATCATCCATTGCGGCAGTTCGACGCCGACTTCACGGGCGCCGAACACCGAACGATAGGCCTGCTGCAGGATCAGGCTGAGGCCCCAGGTCGCCAGCAGCGTGTCGAGCGGGCGCTTGTAGAGATGCCGTATCAGCCCCCATTCGACCAACATCCCCAGCGCACCGGAGGCGATGAAGGCGAGGACCATGGCGACGAAGAAGTAGCCCGAGAACAGCGACGGCAGATGCGACTGGAAGAAGTTCGACGTCAGCCAGGTGACGTAAGCGCCGAGGATCATGAATTCGCCATGCGCCATGTTGATGACGCCCATCTGGCCGAAGATGATGGCGAGGCCCAGGGCCATCAGCACGTAGACCGAGAACAGGATCAGGCCGGCAAAGCCCTGCATTGCGAAGATGGCGCCAAGGTCACCAATCGAATAGTCGCCGAACATCGATCCGTCCTCCGTCAGGGAAAGGGTCCCGCGCCGCGCGATGAGACGCGACGCGGGGTTGTCGTGCGCGGATAGGTCGTCCGCGCCAGGGAGAAGGCGCGCGGAGATACGCTCCGCACTTGAGGAGGAAGGCTTACTGGTAGCCTTTGGGGAACGGATCCGGCTCGATCAGTTCGGGCGTCTCGTAGACCACCTTGAACTGCCCATCGAGCTGGGCCTGGCCGACGCGGGCCTTCGACCACAGATGGTGGTTCGGATGGACCTTGACGTAGCCTTCCGGCGCCTTGGTGAATTCGATGCCGGCAGACGCGGGCGCGATCTTGTCGATATCGAAGGAGCCGGCCTTTTCGACCGTCATTTTCCAGAGCCACGGGCCGAGATAGGCGGCCTGCGTCACGTCGCCGATCACGGTCTTCTCGCCCCACATCTTCTTGAAGGCGGCGACGAATTCCTTGTTGTTCGGATTATCGAGCGACTGGAAGTACTTCATACAGGCATAGGCGCCCGCGATGTTCTCGCCGCCGATGCCGTCGATCTCGTCCTCGGTGACCGAGATGGTCAGCAGGGTCTGCTTCGACAGGTCGATGCCGGCCGCCTTGAGCTGCTTGTAGAAGGCGACATTGGAGCCACCGACCACTGCCGCATAGATCACGTCCGGCTTGGTCAGCTTGATCTTGTTGATCACCGAGTTGAACTGGGTGTGGCCGAGTGGGAAGTATTCTTCGCCCGACACCTTGCCGCCGAGCTTGCCCTCGATGTGCTTGCGGGCGATCTTCATCGACGTGCGCGGCCAGATATAGTCCGAGCCGATCAGATAGAAGCTCTTGCCGTTCTTGGTCTTGGAGACCCAGTCGAGGCCGGCGAGGATCTGCTGGGTAGCTTCCTGACCGGTATAGATCACGTTCTTGGACTGCTCGAGACCTTCATAAAAGGTCGGATAGTAGAGCATGCCGTTATATTGTTCCATGACCGGCAGCACCGCCTTGCGGGAGGCCGAGGTCCAGCAGCCCATGATGGCAGCGACCTTGTCGTTGACCAGCAGCTTCTTGGCCTTTTCAGCGAAGGTCGGCCAGTCCGAGGCACCGTCTTCCTGGATGAACTTGATCTTGCGGCCGAGCACGCCGCCCATGGCGTTGATCTGATCGATGGCGAGCTTTTCAGCCTGTACCGAGCCGGTTTCCGAGATGGCCATCGTACCGGTGACGGAATGCAGGATGCCGACGGTGACTTCCGTATCGGTAACCGCGAGGCCCGTGGTGTTGATGGCCGAGGTGGCCGGCGCCTGCGCAAAAGATGTGCGCGGAAGCAGCGATATTGCCGGCAAAGCCGCCATGCCCATCAACAGTTTACGCCGCAATGGCGAGTGCAAGCCCGGTTTCTTCTCGTCTGACATTTCAACCCCACTGGTTTCGAGTACGCCTATTGGTGAGGCAAGCATTGCTGAACTTGTGCGGTGCACGGATACGCGAGATCGCGTATACTGCACCGCAAAATGCCGACGTAGGTTTTTGCATCACGTAAACATGCGTAGTTTGACAGGGTCAGGAGCGAAGTAGTGGCAGGGCGGCAGCGTATCGACCGCGTGAGACGCCAGTACAATCAATGGGTCGCCAACCAGACCCTGGAGGATTACGCACTCCGCTTTACGGCGAAGAGCGCTAGGCGCTGGTCCGCCGCGCGGGTCGCCAACACGGCATTGGGCGCTATTTCGTTTCTCGCCCTCGAGGCCGTCGGCGGCACCATCACCATCAATTACGGCATGACCAACGCCACGGCAGCGATCCTGGTGGTCAGCGTCATCATCTTCTGCTGCGGATTGCCGATCGCGTATTATGCCGCAAAATGCGGCATTGATATCGATCTCCTCACCCGCGGTGCCGGTTTCGGCTATATCGGCTCGACTGTTACCTCGCTGATTTATGCGTCTTTCACCTTCATCTTCTTCGCCATCGAGGCCGTCATTCTCGCCTCGGCACTGGAGATGTGTTTCGATATTCCACGCCCCATCGGCTACCTGATATCGGCCGTGGTCATCATCCCGCTGGTGACCCACGGCATCACGCTAATCAGCCGTTTTCAGCTCTGGACCCAGCCGATCTGGCTGGTGCTCAACCTGCTGCCTTTCGCGGCCATCGCCTATGCCAGCCGCGACTCCTTCGTGGCCTGGACCAAATTTCCGGGCGACCACGGCAGCGCCGCCGGCCATCTCGATCTCCTGCTGTTTGGCACCGCCGCTTCGGTCGTATTCTCGCTGGTCGCGCAGATCGGCGAACAGGTCGACTTCCTGCGCTTCCTGCCGCGCGACCGCCGCAACTCGCGTGCGAGCTGGTGGGTAGCGCTGCTGTGCGCGGGCCCGGGCTGGATCATTGTCGGCGCGATCAAGCTGCTGGCCGGCTCGTTCCTCGCTTATTTCGCACTGACCCACGGCGTTTCGGCCGAGCACGCCGCCGAGCCCGCACATATGTATCTCGAAGCGTTTCGCTATGTGTTGTCCCAGCCCGATCTCGCGCTGGCACTGACCGGCACCTTCGTGATCCTGTCGCAGCTCAAGATCAACGTCACCAACGCCTATGCAGGCTCGATCGCCTGGTCGAACTTCTTCTCGCGCCTCACTCACAGCCATCCCGGCCGCGTGGTCTGGTTGGTGTTCAACGTGCTGGTCGCGCTACTGCTGATGGAGATCGGCGTCTACAAGGCGCTGGAGCAGACGCTGGCGCTGTATTCCAATGTTGCCATTGCATGGGTCGGCGCGCTGGTCGCCGATCTCGTGATCAACAAGCCGCTCGGACTGCGCCCGCAGCAGATGGAATTCAAACGCGCGCATCTCTACGACATCAACCCGGTCGGCGTCGGCGCGATGCTAGCTGCGACATTGATGTCGGTCAGCGCCTTCTATGGCCTGTTCGGGCCCACGGCCAAGGCGCTATCGCCTTTCGTGGCGCTGATCACCGCGCTCGCCACCGCCCCCATCATCGCCTTCGCAACAGGTGGGAAATACTACATTGCCCGCAAGCCGAAGCGCGCCTGGCAGAACATGGCAGCGATCCAGTGCTGTATCTGCGAACATTCGTTCGAGCCCGAGGACATGGCGCATTGCCCGGCCTATGCCGGCCCGATCTGCTCACTGTGCTGCTCGCTCGATGCGCGTTGCCACGATCTCTGCAAGCCGCATGCGCGGATCGACGCACAGATGTCGGCGACGTTCGGCAAATTGCTGCCGGAGCCGATCCTGGCCCGGCTCAATTCACAGCTCGGCCATTATCTTGGCGTGTTCATGATTGCTGCCGGTCTCGTCGGCCTGACGCTGGGACTGATCTATCTGCAGACCTCCGCTGCATCGCCGGGAGACAGTGCGCAGGTCTCGGAAGTGCTGTGGAAAGTGTTCTTCGCGCTGGCGATCATCATCGGCGTGGTGGCATGGCTATTCGTGCTGGCCAAGCAAAGCCGTCGCGCCGCGGAAGCCGAGACCAAGCGGCAGACCACCCTGCTGATGCAGGAAATCGACGCGCACAAGCGCACCGATGCAGAACTGCAGCGCGCCAAGGAGGTCGCAGAATCCGCCAACCTCGCCAAGAGCCGCTATGTGGTCGGCCTGAGCCACGAGCTCCGCTCGCCGCTCAATGCCATCAGTGGCTATGCGCAGCTCCTGGAGCAGGACGAAAGCCTGCAGACGCGCCCGCGCGATCAGGTGCGCGTGGTCAAGCGCAGCGCCGATCATCTCTCCGGACTGATCGACGGCATTCTCGATATTTCCAAGATCGAGGCAGGTCGTCTCTATCTGTCGCGTGACGAAGTCCGCCTCACCGACTTCCTCGATCAGCTCGTCGGCATGTTCCGCCTGCAGGCCGCAGCCAAGGGCATCGACTTCGTGTTCCGGCGGCCGAACATTCTGCCGACCGTGGTCTATGCCGACGAGAAGCGGTTGCGACAGATCCTGATCAACCTGCTCTCCAACGCTATCAAGTTCACGCAAGCAGGCAGCGTGCAGTTCGTGATCCATTATCGCAGCCCGGTCGCTGAATTCGAGATTATCGATACCGGACCCGGCATTCGTCCCGACGATCTGGAACGCATCTTCGCGCCGTTCGAACGCGGCGCGCTCGGCGCCGCGCAGCCGCACACCGGCACAGGTTTGGGCCTCACGATTTCCAAACTGCTCGCCGGCGTGATGGGCGGCGACATCCGCGTCTCCAGCGAGGTCGGCACCGGCAGCACCTTCCGCGTCAAGATGCTGCTGTCGGAGGTGACCAATCCCACCCGTATCGCGCCGGTGGACGCGCCGATCTATGGCTATCACGGCGCGCGCAAGACCATTCTCGTCACCGACGACGATCCAACGCAGCGCGACCTCTTGCGCCAGGTGCTGACGCCGCTGGGCTTCATCCTTCTGAGCGCGCCGGATGGCCAGGCCTGCCTCAGCCTCGCCCAGCATTGCCGCCCCGATCTGTTCCTGCTGGATATTTCCATGGCCGGTATGGACGGATGGACCGTCGCCGAGAAGCTACGGTCGTCGGGCCACCATCAGGCGCGTATCCTGATGGTCTCGGCTAGCGCGTTGGAAGCCCATGGCACGCCGCTCGCCCAGCCATTCCATGACGGCTACCTGATGAAGCCGATCGAACTGCCGCGGCTGATCGAACAGATCGGACAACTCCTAAAGATCGAATGGCAATACGAACGCGACGAAGTGGCGCCTCTGCCGCAATGGACGCCCACCAGCGGCGCCCGACCGCCGGTGCATCATGTGGAGGAACTCATCAGCCTCGGGCAGATGGGGCACATCCGCGCCATCCAGCTCAAGCTCGACGAGATCGGCAACGAACACCCCGAACATGCCGACTTCGTCGCCCAGATGCGTTCGCTGATCGACCGCTTCGACCTCGATCAATACATGGCCACCTTGAAGACGCTGTACACCTATGACCACTGAATCGAAAAAACGCGACGTCGCGCTGGTGGTAGATGACTCGCCGGAAACATTGCGGCTGCTAACTGATGCCTTGGACGGCGCCGGCATGACCGTGATGGTGGCCATGGACGGCGCCGCTGCGATGCGGATCGTCGAACAGATCACGCCGGACATCATCCTGCTGGATGCCGTCATGCCGGGAATCGACGGCTTCGAAACCTGTCGCCGGCTGAAGCGCGACGCGGGCCTGGGCGACGTGCCCGTGATTTTCATGACCGGTCTGTCCGAGACCGAACACATCGTGCGCGGGCTTGAGGCGGGCGGCGTCGATTACGTCACCAAGCCGATCATCATCGAGGAAATGCTGGCGCGGATCCGCGTGCATCTCGCCAACGCGCGGCTGACGCAGAGTGCGCGCACCGCGCTCGATGTCTCCGGACGCTTCCTCCTCGCGGTGAGCGGCAAGGGCAATATCCTGTGGGCCACACCGCAGGCGCAGAAGTTGCTCAGCGATCACCTGATCGCCGCCCCCAATGATGAATTGCTGCTGCCACCAGCCATGATGCAGTGGCTCGAGCAGATGCAGCGGCCGGGCGCCAAGCCGACACCATCATCGGGCTTTCCGAGCAATGAGCTGCTGCGTCTGCAATATATGGGGAAAGTCGGGTCCGACGAATTCCTGCTGCGGCTCGCCAAGGAAAACGCGCCAACCGCTCCCGCCGAATTCAGCAAGGAGCTTGGCCTCACCGGCCGCGAGGGCGAAGTGCTGTCCTGGCTCAGCAAGGGCAAGAGCAACCGCGATATCGCGCAGATACTCGGCCTCTCACCGCGCACCGTCGACAAGCATCTTGAACAGATCTACGCCAAACTTGGCGTCGAGAACCGTACTGCGGCTGCGGCAATTGCGGTGAATGCGAGCCACAGACGGCAATAGCTTCAACCCGTCATTCGGATAGTTCGGCTCCCTCTTCAATTGATTTGATGCTGCGCTGCACGAGCGGCATCGCCGCGCATGCCGATACGGGCGTATTCACATATTCGCCATTGACAAACCTTTTCGCCAATATCTAATTTGTCGAAAAACAGAGAATGACTGGCCCGACACGAGGCCGCATTGGGGAGAGAAACACATGACACGCCAGTTCCTGGTGTGCGCAGCCGCGCTCACGCTTTGGACATCCACCGCTTCCGCTCAGGTCTCCGACGACGTCGTTCGCATCGGCGTTCTCACCGATCTCTCAAGCTGGGGGCGCGACAACAGCGGCCCTGGATCGGTTGAAGCCGCGAAGATGGCGCTCGAGGAATTCGGCCCGACCGTTCTCGGGAAACCGATCGAGATCATCAGCGCCGATCATCAGATGAAGTCTGACGTCGGCATCCAGATCGCGCGCAACTGGTTCGACGCCGGCAAGGTCGACGCCGTTGTCGATATCCCGAACTCCGCCATCGCCATCGCGGTTCATAATCTGGCGAAGGACCGCAACAAGATCGCACTGCTGTCCGGCCCTGGCGCAAGCACGCTCACGGATGAGCTGTGCAGCCCCAACACGGTCCACTTCACCTACGACACCTACGCGCTTGCGAAGGTAACGGCCTCTGCCGTGGTCGCCGGCGGCGGCAAGTCATGGTTCTTCATCACCGCCGACTACGCCTTCGGCAATCAGCTTGAACAGGACGCGACGCGCTTCATCAAGGCGAGCGGCGGCACCGTGCTGGGCGGCGTTCGTCATCCGACCAACACCGCCGATTTCTCGTCCTTCGCATTGCAGGCGCAGAACTCGAAGGCCGAAGTCGTCGCCTTCGCCAATGCCGGCCAGGACACCGACAATTCGATCAAGCAGTCAGGCGAGTTCGGCCTTGTCAAAGGCGGCCAGAAGCTGGTCGGCCTGTTGATGTTCGACACGGATGTGCATGCCATCGGGCTGGAGGCGGCTCAGGGCACATACCTGACAACCGCGTCCTACTGGAACATGGACGACAAGACGCGCGCCTGGTCGAAGAAATTCTACGAACGCACCAAGGTGATGCCGACCATGATCCAGACCGGCGTCTATGGCTCGGTGCTGCATTATCTCCAGGCCATCAAGGCTGCCGGCACCGACGATCCGGCCAAGGTGATGGCCAAGATGCGCGAACTGCCCATCGAGGACACCTTCGTGCATGGCGGCAAACTGCGCGAAGACGGCCGCGTCATCCGCGACATGTATCTGGCCCGCGTCAAGAAGCCGTCGGAATCCAAAGAGCCCTGGGACTATCTCGACATCGTCAAGACCGTGAAGGGCGATGACGCGTTCCGGCCCGTCTCTGAATCGAAATGCCCATTGCTGAAGAAGTAAGGTCTCATGGCTGCTGATCCCAAAGCGAATATCGAGCTCTATGAATGCGACGTACTGGTCGCCGGCTCCGGCTGCTCCGGCATGTCGGCGGCAATCACCGCCAAACATAGCGGGCTCGATGTCCTGATCGTCGAAAAGGAGCCGCGGTTCGGTGGCACGACCGCGCGCTCCGGCGGCTGGCTCTGGATTCCCGGCACATCACTGGCGCGCGCCTGGGGCATCAATGAGGGCCCCGACGAAGCGCGCACCTATCTGCGTCATGAGGCTGGCAACAGCTATGACGCCGCGCGTGTCGATGCGTTTCTGGCCGCAGGGCCCGAAGCGATAGACTTCTTCACCAGCAAGACGGCGGTGCGCTTCGACATGCCGCTGACCTTTCCCGATTACGATGCGGAGGCGCCCGGCGGCAAGCAGGGTGGCCGCTCCATGGTGGCCCGGCCGTTCGACGGACGCGAACTCGGCGACCACATCAAGGATATCGGTGCGCCGCTGCCCGAACTGACGGTGTTCGGCATCATGTTCGGCTCCGGCAAGGACATCATCCACTTCATGCGCGCGACGAAGTCGCTGACCTCGGCGATCTATGTGGCCAAGCGGCTGTCGAAGCATTTCATGCACGTGCTGCGCTATGGCCGCGGCATGACACTGACCAACGGCAACGCACTCGCCGGCCGGCTCGCCAAATCCGCCTTCGACCTCAAGATCCCGCTCTGGCTGTCATCGCCGGTGCGCGAACTGATCATCGAGAACGGGGCGGTCCGCGGTGCCATCGTCGAGCGCAACGGCAAGCGCATCCGCATCTTCGCACGCCGCGGCGTGGTGCTCGCATGCGGCGGCTTCCCACATGACATCGAACGACGCAAGGCAATGTTCCCGCATGCGCCGACCGGACGAGAACATTATTCGCCCGGTCCAACCGGCAATACCGGCGACGGTCTTCGTCTGGCCGAGTCCGCGGGCGGCCGTGTCGAAGATTCATTACCGAATGCCGCTGCCTGGGTGCCGGTCTCGGTCACCCATCGTAAGGACGGCAGCAAGGGCGTGATGCCGCACTTCATCGATCGCGCCAAACCCGGCGTAATCGCCGTGGTGCGCGATGGCGCCCGTTTCGCCAATGAAGGCAATTCCTACCATGCTTTCGTCCAGCAGATGATGAAGGCGGCGAAGCCCGGCGAGGAGATAGCGGCCTGGCTCGTTTGCGACCATCGCGCCTTGCGGCAATACGGGCTCGGCGCTGTGCCGCCCTTCCCGATGCCGATCGGCCAGTATCTGAACTCGGGCTATCTCATCAGGGGCAACACGCTCGAAGAGCTCGCGGGCAAGGCCGGCATCAACGCTGGCGGCTTTGTCACCACTGTCGCGCAATTCAACAACACCGCAGCCGAAGGCCGCGATCCCGCCTATGGCAAGGGCTCACGCGCCTATAATCGCTATCAGGGCGACGCCAACCATGGGCCGAACCCCTGCGTTGCACCCATCGAACAAGGACCGTTCTATGCCATCAAGATGGTGATCGGAGATCTCGGCACTTACGCCGGCATCAAGACCGATGCGCAAGCGCGTGCGCTCGATGCCGGCGGTCAGGTGATCAATGGCCTCTATGCGGCCGGCAACGACATGGCGAGCATCATGGGCGGCAACTACCCCGGCGCGGGTATCACGCTCGGCCCCGCGCTCACCTTCGGCTATATCGCCGGCCGCCACCTCGCCGGCACACCGGTGAAGGCAGCATGATGGCCAGCTTCGCCCCCGATCTGCTGAAGGGTCAATTGGCGCTTGTCACCGGTGCCGGCGCCGGCAACGGCCGCGCCATTGCAATGGGTCTGGCCGCGCATGGCGCCGATGTCATCGTGACCGACATCGACCGCGATGGCGCCGCACGCACGGCCGGCGATATTGCAGCCACCGGGCGGCAGTCATGGCATCACCATCTTGATGTCACGGATGTCGATGCCTGCCGACAGCTCGCACAGACTGCCAAAGCGAGTGCCGGCGACATCTCGATCCTGATCAACAATGCCGGCATCATCATTCGCGAAGGCATCGATTCCGAACGCGCGGTGGAGAACTGGCGGCGCGTGCTCGACGTCAATCTCAACGGCGTATTCAATGTCACCCACGCGTTTCTGCCGGCATTGCGTGCGCGACGCGGCAGCGTGATCAATCTTGGCTCCATTGCCTCTTTCGTCGGGGTCGCCGATACGCTCGGCTATTCGCCCTCCAAGGGCGGCGTGAAACTGCTGACGCAGGCACTGGCGCGCGAGCTTGCCAAAGACGACGTGCGCGTCAACGCCATCGCGCCAGGTGTCATCGAGACCGCGATGACCGAAGCAACACGCAACGATCCCGCGCGGCTGGCCGGCTTCCTCGGCCGCACGCCAATGGGGCGCGTCGGCCAGCCCGATGAGCTGATCGGCCCCGTGGTCTTCCTCGCCTCCCCCATGGCGTCCTATGTCACGGGCGTGACCTTGCCAGTGGATGGAGGCTTCCTGGCCGTGTAGTGTCCGCGGCACTGGTTTGGGGCAAGCATGGCTAAAGAGAGTCGCGGTATTCAGTCGATCGAGGTCGGGGGTGAATTGCTGCAAGCGCTGGTGCGCAATGGGGAACCGATGATGCTGCGGGATCTAGCGCGCGAGGCCGGCATGTCGCCGGCCAAAGCGCATCCCTATCTCGCTAGTTTCTCCCGCATCGGCCTGATCGAGCAGGACCCCTCCACCGGCCGTTATGAATTCGGTGCACTCGCTCTCGAACTCGGCATCGTGACGTTGCGTCGCCTGTCGGCCGTCCGCGTGGCAACGCCGGCCATTACCGCTCTCGCGGGTACGATCGACCACGCCGTTTCGCTGGCGATTTGGGGCACCCACGGACCGACCGTGGTGCGCATGGAAGAGCCCAGCCACCCTGTGCACATCGCCATGCGCGTGGGCTCCACGGTATCGCTGCTCGAGACTGCGACAGGGCGGATATTCGCGGCATTCATGCCACCTGCAACCATCAATGCCGCACTCACTGAGGATCTCGATCGGCTCTCGATCGGCTACGATCCGAACCGCAAGATAAAAGGCCCGGCCATCGACAAGATCCTCGCTGACATTCGCACGCGCGGGCTGGCCCGCGCCGTCGGTGAGCCCTTGCGCGGCGTCAATGCATTCTCCGCGCCGGTGTTCGATCATAGCGGCGCGGTGGTCCTGGCCGTGACCGCCATGGGCGCGGTGGGCACCTTCGACGTCAACTGGAACAGCCCGATCGCCAAGGCTCTGCTCGATTGCACCAATGCGATCTCGCGTCGGCTCGGCCGCGACGTCAAGGACTGAGCAGCGCAGCAGACGGCCTTACAAAATATCTCAATTTGAGATATTGAGGAGCTGCATGCGGGTTATCTCAAACAGCGCATTGGTGAGCTTCTCCGCCACGCATTCCGCGGCATCGATACCACTGCAGGCGTGGCGCAAGATCGTGGAATCGCGCTTATTCAAGAATTTCGCTGAGATGAAGGCGACGCTTTCGATATCGGGGGCAATAAATTCCGTATCGTTGCCGCCATCCATTTCGATAGACAACGCCTGTATGTCAGGCACGTATTCACACACAAGGAGTACGACGCATGGAAACCATGACGCTGACCCGTGCGGACGTCGATGATCTCGCCGAGCATCTGAGCGCCATTTCAGCGCGCATTCCGCTTCAAACCATCAGATCAAAGCGTGCCTACAAGACAGCGACGGCTGCGATGAATGCACTCCTCGATGCAGGCGGCGCCGATGAGGGCAATCCGCTGTCGACACTCGTTAGCCTCCTCGGCGAACTGATTGCCGATTATGAAGACGCGCATTCTTCGCCCAAAACAATATCACCAGCCGACATGTTGCGTTTTCTGATGGATCAGCACGGCCTCAGCCAGGGCGACTTGCCCGAGGTTGGAAGCCAAGGCGTTGTGTCAGAAATCCTCAATGGAAAACGTGACCTGAATGTGCGTCAGATCAGGCTCCTATCCGAGCGTTTTGGCGTTGGACCGCAGGCATTCGTCTAACGACTGAGGTATCACGTCCGGCCTCGCCGTCACCACCCTGCCTTGAGCCAGCGCGTCGGTGCCGACCGGGAACGCAGGTCAAGCCGGCGAGGACAACGGGGGCAAAGTTGTCTGACAACCCGACGCGTGGCCTTGTCGCCCCAGTCCATCGTGTTACGATCCCTTAGGCGCATCTCCGGTCCACGGGGAGCGACCATAAAATCACCGCCGGTCAAGGCGGCTCGAGGGAGGATGACACATGGCTCTTTACGGCCCGACACGTCGTGCCTTTGTGCAGGGGGCGCTCGCCACCAGCGCGCTTGGCCTCACCGGCATTCCAGCTTTCGCCGATCCCGCCTGGAAGAAGTACGCAGGCACCACGATTGAAGCCAATCTGATCAAGGGCCCGCGCGGCGAACTGCTGCAGAAATACGCCTCCGAATTCACGGAACTGACCGGCATCAAGGTCGAGTCCGAAGTGATCCCGGAGCAGCAGCAGCGCCAGAAGGCCGTGATCGAGCTCACCTCCGGCAAGCCCAGCTTCGACGTCGTGCATGTCAGCTACCACGTCCAGAAGCGTCAGTTCGAAAAGGCCGGCTGGCTCGCCGATCTCACCGGCTTCATGAAGGATCCGAACCTGACGGCACCGGACTTGAAGGTGGAAGACTTCTCCGCCGGCGGCCTGCAATTCGCGCAGAACGACAAAGGCGAGATGCATTCGCTGCCTTGGTCGGTCGACTATTTCATCCTGTACTACAACAAGGAAATGTTCGCCAAGAAGGGCGTCGCAGTTCCAAAGACCATGGATGAGATGGCGGTAGCTGCAGAAAAACTCAACGATCCCGCCAATGGCATCTATGGCTTCACCGGCCGGGGCTTACGCAACGCCAACATGACGCTGTGGACCAATTTCTTCCTCAACTATGGCGGCGAATTCCTCGACGCCAAGGGCAATATCCTGACCGATGGACCCGAGGCGATCGAAGCGACCAAGATGTATCAGCGCCTCCTCACCAAGACGGCACCTCCCGGCGTCGCCGGCTTCAACTGGATGGAGTCGATGGCGTCGCTGACACAGGGCCGCGCGGCCATGTGGATCGACGGCGTCGGCTGGGCACCTCCGATCGAGGATCCCAATGCGTCGCGCGTGGTCGGCAAGATCGGCTACACCGTCGTGCCGGCCGGACCGAAAGGGCAATTTTCCGCCGCCTATGGCGACGGCATCGGCATCGCCAAGACCTCGACCAAGAAGGAAGCCGCCTATCTCTATTGCCAGTGGGCGGTGTCAAAGACCATGGGCGCCCGGCTGTTGCAGAGCGGCGGCGGCGTGCCGTTCCGCAATTCGATCCTCAATGACGAGACGGTGCGCAAGGGCGTGAAGAACCAGGAGTGGCTGGATTCGGTGATCGCCTCGGCCAAGATCAGCAAGCTCGGCCTCCCGGTCATCGTCCCTGTCGCCGAATTCCGCGATCTTGTCGGCGCCGCCGTCACCGCCACGCTGTCGGGGTCGGATCCGGCCACCGAGCTGAAGAAGGCCCATGAGCAGTTCCGGCCGATCCTGGAGCGCAGCGAGAAGTCGTGAGTGAACTGACAGCAGGCAAAGCCCCCGCGAAGACGGCCACGGCGGCCGAGATAACGACTGCAAGGAAAGAACAGTGGCGGCCAATTTCCTATTGGCCGTTCGTAATTCCAGCGATGATCGTCGTCATGGCGGTCATCATCTTCCCGTGGGTCTATACGATCTGGATGAGCCTGCACGAATGGAAGGTCGGCCAAGCGCCGACCTTCGTCGGCTTCGCCAATTATCTCAGGCTGCCAAGCGATGCGCGTTTTGTGGAATCCGTGGGGCACACCCTGGTCTATACGGCGCTGTCGGTCGCGCTGCCGCTGATCCTCGGCACATTGGCGGCGGTGATTTTCAACAACAAGTTTCCGCTGCGCGGCTTCTTCCGCGGGCTATTCATCCTGCCGATGATGGCGACGCCGGTCGCCATCGCCTTGGTGTGGACGATGATGTTCCACCCGCAGCTCGGCGTGCTGAACTATCTGCTGTCGCTGTTCGGCCTGCCGCCATCGCTCTGGGTATTCCATCCCGCCACCGCAATCCCGTCGCTGGTGCTGGTGGAGACGTGGCAATGGACGCCGCTGGTCATGCTGATCGTGCTCGGCGGCCTCAGCGCCATTCCGACCGAGCCCTATGAAAGCGCCCAGATCGACGGCGCGACACCGTGGCAGACCTTCCGCTACATCTCGCTGCCGATGATCATGCCCTTCCTGTTCATCGCGGCGATGATCCGCATGATCGACGCCGTGAAGAGTTTCGACATCATCTTCGCCATTACACAAGGCGGTCCCGGCAGCGCCTCGGAAACTATCAACCTGTATCTCTACAGCGTCGCTTTCGTCTATTACGACGTCGGCTACGCCTCCGCGATCGTGGTCGTATTCTTTGCGCTCATCGTCGCCCTCGCCGGCGCGCTCTTGCACCTGCGCCAGCGCACCCACTGGAACGAAGCCGGAGGCAGTGCCTGATCATGCGGGACTTTCTCAACAAACTCGGCCTGACCTTCGCCTTCATCGTCATCGTCTCGCCGGCGGTGCTGTTCTTCCTCTGGATGCTGTCACTGTCGCTGAAATTCGAAATCGACAATGCCTCCTATCCGCCGGTCTTCATCCCCGAGCGCATCAATTGGGGCAATTACGCCGCCGTCATCGAATCCAAGCGATTCATGACCTATTTCTTCAACACGCTGATCGTCACCGGCTCGGCGACCTTGTTCGCTCTCATCATCGGCGTGCCTGCCGGCTACGGCATCGCGCGCATGCGTGCGCGCAAATCGGCCATCGTGATCCTGATCGCGCGCATCACGCCCGGCCTGTCCTATCTGATCCCGCTATTCCTGCTGTTCCAGTGGCTTGGCCTCCTGGGTACGCTGTGGCCGCAGATCATCATCCATCTCGTGGTGACAGTGCCAATCGTGATCTGGATCATGATCGGCTATTTCGAGACGACGCCGATGGAGCTCGAAGAATCCGCCATCATCGACGGCGCCACCCGCTGGCAGGTGTTCCGCCACGTCGCGCTGCCGATCGCTCGCTCCGGCATCGCCGTTGCCTTCATCCTCTCGGTGATTTTCTCCTGGAATAATTTCGTCTTCGGCATCGTGCTGGCGGGACGGGAAACGCGGACACTGCCGGTCGCGGTCTACAACATGATCTCATTCGATCAGTTGAGCTGGGGGCCGCTGGCGGCGGCCGCCCTGATCGTGACGCTGCCGGTGCTGCTGCTGACGATGTTTGCACAACGGCAGATCGTGGCCGGACTGACCGCGGGCGCGGTGAAGTGACGAGTTAACTCGCCGCCACCTTGCGCTGCTGATCCGGCTCCGCCTCGCTCGTGGCTATCAGGCGCTTGAGCTCCGGTATGCACGAGCCGCAATTGGTGCCGGCCTTGAGCTTGGCGCCGATCTCGGCCGCGGTGCCAGCCCCCGCTGCAATTGCGTCGCAGATGGTGTTGCGGCCGACGCCGAAGCAGGCGCAGACGATGGGCCCTGCACTCGCAGCACCATCTGCGGACTTTCCAGAGAGCAGTGTACGGCGCTGGTCGTCGCTCACGGTCTCGGCGGCGAACAATTCCTTCACGGCGTCCCAGGAGAGCGCCCCTTCCGTCGGGCCGATGAACAGACAGGTCTCGATCCCGTCATCCTTGAACGACACTGCGCGATACACACCTTGGCCCACGTCTTCGTATTCAGCGGCATCATCGCCCAGCAACGGCTTCAGCCAGTTCTGCCAGGTCTCGACATCGGTACTGTCCGAGAGCAGATAACCGACGCCGCCCGTAACCGCGACGCGCGCCCATTGCACGCCGAACGGCATCTCCAGCGGTATGCGCGACAGCACGAAGCCACGCTGTGTAAACGCCGCGGGCACGATCGCCACCGGCGTCGCCTTGTTCTCGGGCTGACCGGAGAACGGGTCGGTGATCGGCGCAACAAGTCCACCGACACGCGCGAAACCCGCGGTCTCGTCGTTCCAGTGGATCGGCGCGAACAGCATGCCGCGCTGCTGGCGCTCGCTGACAATGACCCTCAGCACGCATTCGCCATAGTCGGTCGTCAGCCGCGCATGGCCGCCATCGACGATCCCGAACTGCGCGGCATCGTCGGGATGGATATCGACGAACGGCTCCGGAATATGCTGGCCGAGCCGCGGGCTGAGGCCCGTGCGCGTCATCGTGTGCCACTGATCGCGAACGCGGCCAGTGTTCAAACGTAGCGGGCGCTCGATCGACACTTGCGTGCGCAGCTCCGGCGCCTCCGGCGCGATGAAACGCGCGCGCCGGTCATTGGCGTAGAATTGGCCATCGGCGAAGAACCGCGCCTGCGGCTTCGTCGTGCCCTCGCGCACCGGCCATTGCACCGGGGCCATGGTGTCGAAGGCCTCGTCCGAGACCTTCATCAACCCGCCGATATCGAAGTCGCGGTTACCGTTGTTCTCGAAGGCCGAAAGGGCCGCGTGCTCGCGAAAAATCTCGGCGGCCGATGTGTAGGCAAATGACGCGCCATAACCCAGGCGCTTGGCGACTTCACTCAGCGCCCACCAATCCGGTCGCGCCTCGCCCGGCGCGCGGAGGAACGAGCGCTGCCGCGACACACGCCGTTCGGAATTGGTCACCGTGCCGGACTTTTCGCCCCAGGCCAGTGCTGGCAGCAGCACGTGCGCACCGGCATTCACGGTGTCGTTGGAGCGCACATTCTCCGACACCACGAACAGATCGAGCTTGCTCAGCGCCGCGCGCACGGCATCGGCGTCCGGAAGCGACACCGCGGGATTGGTACCCATCACCCACAACACCCGAATCTCGCCGCGGCCGATGGCTTCGAACATCTGCACGGCCTTGAGGCCTTCATGGGTGGCGATATGCGGCGCCTTCCAGAACCGGCGTACACGGTCGATATCGACAGGCGTGAAGCCCATATGGGCTGCGAGCTGGTTGGCGAGGCCACCGACCTCGCGGCCGCCCATGGCATTCGGCTGGCCGGTCAGCGAGAACGGCGATGCGCCGGGCTTGCCGATGCGGCCGGTCGCCAGATGGCAGTTGAGGATCGCATTGACCTTGTCGGTGCCCTGCGCCGACTGGTTGACGCCCTGCGAATACAGCGTGACCACACGCGGCGTCGCCTTGAACATCTGAAAGAAGGTCGCGACATCGATCTCGTCGAGTCCGGTCGCCTTTGCTGTCGCCACCACACTGCCGGCGATGGTTCTAGCCCGCACCAGCGCGTCGTCAAAGCCTGACGTATGCTCATCGATATAGCTGCGATCGAGCGCCGCGTTATCGGCGAGATAGGCGAACAGCCCGCTGAACAACGCGGTATCAGTGCCCGGCTTCAGGCCGAGAAACAGATCGTCATCGCCAACCGTGTCGGTGCGGCGTGGATCGATCACGACGATCCGTGCGCCCCGCGTCTGCTTGTTGGCCAGCATGCGCTGATACAGCACCGGATGGCACCAGGCGGCATTGGAGCCGACCAGCACCAGAAGATCGGCCTGATCAAGATCTTCATAGCAACCCGGCACGGTGTCCGCGCCGAACGCACGCTTGTGGCCAGCCACGGATGAGGCCATGCACAGCCGCGAATTGGTATCGACATTGGCGCTGCCGAGAAAGCCCTTCATCAGCTTGTTGGCGACGTAGTAATCCTCGGTCAGCAACTGGCCGGAGAGATAAAATGCCACGGCACTCGGGCCATGTTCGGCGACGACCTTCTGAAATCCCTCGGCGACATGATCCAGCGCATCGCCCCAGGCGACCTGCGCCATCTCGCCATCGTCGCTGCGCATCATCGGATGCAGCAGGCGCTCGTCGAGGCTCAACGTTTCGCCGAGCGCCGATCCTTTCGAGCAGAGCCGACCGAGATTGGCGGGATGCGCGGGATCGCCTGCAATCGCTGCGCCGCCATTGCCGTCCGGCGTCGCCAGCACACCGCAACCGACGCCGCAGTAAGGGCATGTCGTGCGCGTGGCGTGCAAATGCGGATCGACCGCGTTCATCACGCCGCCTCCGCGCGGACGGCGAGTGCGCGGCCGAACATCATCTCGGCGCGGATATCGGAAATATCAGCGCCGCTGCGGATCAGTTCGAGGTACCACAGCGCATCCTGCGTATCGCCGACCAGCACGGCGCCAGTGAGCGCGCCATCTGCGATCACCAGCTTCTTATAGGTGCCGCGGCGGACATCATTGAGCAGCAGCGTCTCGCTGCCTTCGCCTGCCATGAAATCTCCAGCGGAGAAAACACTGACGCCAGAGACCTTGAGATTGGTAGAGAGCACGCTGCCCGTATAGGCAGCAGCCTTGCCCGCTAGATGGCGCGCCAACACCCTGGCCTGTTCGTAGGCAGGCTCGACGAGGCCATAGCAGGTGCCGCGATGCTCGGCGCATTCGCCGAGTGCGAAGACGTCGTCGGTGCCGGTTGCCATCTGGTCGTTGACGACAATGCCGCGATTGACCGGGATTTCCGCTTCCTTGGCAAGCGATGTATTCGGCCGGATGCCGGCGGCAAAGATCACGGCATCGGCGTCGAGCGTGCGGCCATCGGCGAGCTCGACGCTCTCGACACAATCGCTGCCATGAATACGCGCCGTATTGGCATTGAGCAAAATCCTTACGCCCTTACGCTCGACCAGCGTTTTCAGGAGGTTCGCTGCGGGTGCATCGAGCTGGCGTTCCATCAGCCGGTCCATCAGATGGATCAGTGTGACGTCAGCCCCCGCCTTGGCGAGACCATAGGCAGCTTCGAGGCCAAGCAGGCCGCCACCGACCACGACGACGCGCTTCCTCTGTGTGGCGAGTTCGAGCAGCAGGTCCACATCGCGACTGTCGCGGAACACATGCACGCCCTTGAGATCACCACCGGGCACCGGCAGCCGCAGTGCAGATGAACCGGTGGCGATGACGAGCTTTGAGAACGACACATGCTTGCCGGTGGATGTCGTGACCTCGCGCGCGGCCATATCGATGGCGGTCGCCGTCGCGCGGTATTTCAGCGTGACGCCGCGGTCGCGCCACCAGGCAGCGGGCTTCAGCTCGATCTCCTGGGATGTCGCCTCACCAGCCAGCACCGACGACAGCAATACGCGATTATAGGCGAGCCGCGGTTCGTCTCCGATGACGGCGATGGCGTAACGGCCGAGCGCGCATTTCGCCAACTCGTCCACGAGCCGGGCCGCTGCCATTCCGTTACCAATGATGACCAGCGGCTCGCTCACGTCATATCCTTACTCGGCCGCCTGTGCTGTGCCGTAGGCTTCAGAAATCATGTAGCCGGACAGCGTGCCATAGGCCGCGGTCCAGGCTGCTGCGAGTTCGGGCGTCCAGGCGTCGCCGAGGCCCTTCTCCAGGGTCCACAGCAGCGCACCGCCGACGATCGGATAGTGCTCGGCCTTCACGCCATAGGCCACGTGCTGCTTGGCGAGCGCGCTCGCTGCAGGCAGTACAGTTTCGAGCCGCGTCAGGCCGGTGACGACGACGCCAAGCGTCGCCATCAATTTGCGACCCTGCTCCCTCATGTCGCCGCGAAACATCGGCTTCACCTGTGGGGCAACCTCGAAGAGACGGCCGTAGAACAATTCCGCAGCCACATCAGAAATCGGGGCGACTTTCCTGAAACTATCCTGAACCAGAGCGACGTCAGACGCATTCATGCTAACTCTCCTTGCAGTGGAAGGTGAGCTTGTGTGTCGCGCCGCGTGAGCGAATGTTCAGCGCGCGATGAAATGCGATGTGATTCTAGTGATAGGCCGCAGAAATCATGCGCGCCGACAGGAAATTGTAGACCTTGTGCCACGACGCTTCGACGTCGGGCGTCCAGCGTTCGCCAAGCCCCCGCTCCAGACTCCAGAACAGTGCCTCGCCGACGGGCTCGTAGTGCGCGGCCTCCACGCCATAATGCACATGGTCTTTCGCGAGCTTGCCGATGACTGACAGCAGGCCTGTGATATTGTCGAGACTGCCGACGATCACCGCAAGCGTTGCGATGAACTTGTGCTTGAGCTGCGCCATGTCGCCACGAAACAGCGGGCGCGTTTCCGGCAATGTCTCGAACAGCCGGGCATAAAACAGATCCACCATGACCGAGGAGTTCGGCCACATCTGATCGAACGAGGATTGCACGCGCATGATCTCTTCGCGCGTCAGGCCTATCGAACGAGTCATGATCTGCAGCTATCCGGAAAGTCTGAGCCGCATTCATTCGGTTTACCCTCGGAAGTCAAGAGGTAATAAGATGCTTACGCCGCCTCGACGAATTTGTGGCGCTCATACAGGAATTCGAGCACGCGCTTGCGGCAGTCGAGATAGACCGGGTTACTCGCCAGTTCGAGACGCTGACGCGGTCGTGCGAGCGGCACATCGAGCACTTCGCCGATAGTTGCTGATGGCCCGTTGGTCATCATGACGATGCGGTCCGACAGCAGTACGGCTTCGTCCACGTCGTGGGTGATCATGACGATCGTGTTACCGAGTTTCTGATGCAGCGCCATCACCGAGTCCTGGAGATGCGCGCGAGTCAGCGCATCAAGCGCACCGAACGGCTCGTCGAGCAGAAGCACCTTCGGCTCCATTGCCAGTGCGCGGGCAATGCCGACGCGCTGCTTCATGCCGCCGGAGATTTCCGAGGGACGCTTGTCCTTGGCGTGAGTCATCTGCACGAGGTTGAGATTGTGCATCGTCCATTCGTCGCGCTCGGCGCGGGACTTGGTCTTGGCAAACACCTTGTCCACTCCGAGGCGCACATTCTGGTATACGGTCAACCACGGCAGCAGACTGTGGTTCTGGAACACGACGGCGCGATCAGGGCCGGGCGAATTGACTTCACGGCCCTCGAGGATCACGCCGCCAATCGTTGCGCGCGTCAGGCCGGCGATGATGTTGAGCATCGTCGACTTGCCGCAGCCGGAATGACCGATGATGGATACGTAGTCACCCTTGCCGAGGTTGAGGTTGATATCCTTAAGGACTTCGGACGAGACCTTGCCGCGGGTGAACACCTTGTCGACGTGGTCGAGCTTCAGATATGGCGTCATGACAATGTCTCCTTAGCTGACCCGATTAACTGACTGACGTGCCGTGGGTGACGAGCTTGCCCAGACCCGCGATCAAGCGGTCGAGGACGAAGCCGACGATGCCGACGTAAAACAACGCCAAGATGATCTCGCTCATATGTGAGGAATTCCAGGCGTCCCAGATGAAGAAGCCGATGCCCACGCCGCCGATCAGCATTTCAGCCGCGATGATGGCCAGCCATGACAGGCCGATGCCGATGCGCAAACCGGTGAAAATATAGGGCGCAGCCGCGGGCAGCATGACCTTCCAGAAAAACTCCACCGGATTGAGCTGCACCACAGCGGCGACGTTGCGATAATCCTGCGGGATGTTGCGAATGCCGACGGCGGTATTGATGATAATCGGCCAGATCGACGTGATGAAGATCACGAAGATTGCCGAGGGCTGACCGTCACGGAAGGCAGCGAGTGCCAGCGGCAGCCAGGCCAGCGGCGGAATGGTGCGCAACACCTGGAAGATCGGGTCGAGACCACGCATCGCCCAGACCGACTGGCCGACCAGCGTGCCAAGAGCGATGCCGACCACGGCAGCGAGCGAGTAGCCGAAGGCGACACGCTGAAGACTTGCCGAGATATGCCAGAACAGACCCTTGTCCAGACCGCCATTGTCGAAGAACGGATCGAAGATCAGCTCCTTGGTATCCCTGTAGACCTTTGAGGGCGGCGGGAGCGTTGAGCCGGTGCGCCGGCACAGCAACTCCCACATCACACCAAGCAGGAGGACGACGATCAACGGCGGGATTACCCGCGCCGCTGTCTCTTTCGCCATCTTGGCGTATCTTTCAAAACTTACGGGCTGCTTGGGAGACAGTGCGACGCTCGCCACCGGCGGCTTCGCCAGTGCCGTTGCCGGCTCGGTCTTGATAGCTTGCATGTTCATCGCACTGTCTCCGTCATTTCAGCTAGTCCGCATCGGTCCCAGACGTGAGTTTCAGACTTCGACGCGCTTGATGGCGAGCGACTTGAGGTAGGCTGCCGGGTTTTCCGGATCGAACACCTTGCCGTCGAAGAAGGTCTCTTTTCCGCGCGAGGTCGAGGTCGGGATCTCGGCGGCAGCGACGCCCATGGTCTTCGCCGCGTCACGCCAGATATCCTCGCGGTTGACCTTGGCGATGAGGGCCTTGCTGTCGAAGCCGGGCTCGTATTTGCCCCAGCGGATGTCCTCGGTCATGAACCAGAGGTCGTGGCTCTGGAACGGATAGGATGCGAAGTCCTTCCAGTACTTCATGATGTGCGGCGAGTTCTCGACCACCTTGCCGGTCCCGTAGTCGAACTTGCCACGGGCGCGATCGAGAATGTCCTCGACGGGGCAGTTGATCCACTGCCGCTTGCCCATGATGGTAGCGAGCTCTTCTTTGTTCTCCATCTTGTCGGCCCACTGCTGGGCTTCCATGATGGCCATGGTGATGGCCTTCGCCGCCTTCGGATTCTTGTCGACCCAGGCCGCGCGCATGCCGAGCGACTTCTCCGGATGCTTGTTCCAGATCTCGCCGGTGTTCACCGCGGTGTAGCCGATCTTCTGGTGCACGAGCTGGCCGGGCCACGGCTCACCAACGCAGAACGCATCCATGGTGCCGACCTTCATATTCGCCACCATCTGCGGCGGCGGCACGGTGATGGTCTCAACATCCTTGTCGGGATCGATGCCGCCGGCGGCGAGCCAGTAGCGAATCCAGAGGTCATGGGTGCCGCCCGGGAAGGTCATCGCGACCTTCACCGACTTGCCTGCAGCCTTCTTCTTCTCGAACGCCGCTTTTAGCGGCGCGACATCGAGGCCAACCTTCAGATCGGCATATTCATTGCCGACCGAGATGCACTGCGCATCGAGATTGAGACGCGCGAGGATGTACATCGGCGTCGGCTGATTGTTCTGGGTGACCTTGCCGGACGAGATCAGGTACGGCATCGGCGTCAGGATATGCGCGCCATCGATGCCGTTGCCTTCGGAGCCGAGCACCATATTGTCGCGCAGCGTGCCCCACGAGGCCTGCTTCGACACTTCCACATCAGGCATGCCGTATTTGGCGAACAGGCCCTTGTCCTTGGCGACGAACAGCGGACCGGCATCGCTCAGCGCGATGAAACCGAGCTTGGCGCCCTTCACTTCGGGACCGGTATCCTGCGCGAAGGCGCCGCCAGGGAAGTTCAGTCGGGCGGCCGCGAGCAAGGCAGCGGTTCCCGCGCCGGCTTTCAGAAGCTGACGGCGGCTGATCTTGCGGCCCGGCTTGTTGGTCTCTGACTTCGTCATGTGCTGCTGTCGTCCTTTCGCGCCTCGGATGGCCTGCACCGTCATCGGCCCCTCGTCACAGCGCACTTCGGTCGAAGGCGTACGGACATAGCGGCGCGTCTGGGGGAGGCCCCATGATGGCAATGCTGGCTGGTGATTGATTGTGACGGCTACAATGGCGTCGCTAAGAACTATTCAAAGTTCGTGCCAATCGCCGCGTGATGGAAATTTCGATAAATTGCAGCCACTTACCCCAAGGCAACAGCGCCAGCGCGAAGAACCACACGCATCGAAAACTTGCGGGACGCTTATTTATTGTGCGACGCACGCGGAATAGGCAGCGAATGATGAGGTGTTATTTTACTGACCTCGTCGGCGCGCCGGCCGGCGGATCGGTGCTATCAACCGGCTCCAGTTTCTCTCGAACGGACCGCCTCATGCCGACCATTCCGGTGATCACCGAACCTGCCCTCGCATCACTCCGGAAGGTGATGAGCACCCTGAAGGCGGCGACCGTGGTGTCCGCGGCGGCGATCCTGTCTCAGGGCAAAAGCGATCTCGAAGCGAATGCGGCGGCAGCGTTCGGTCATTTCGAGGATGTCTCGCGGCAACTTCATATGTTCCGAAAGAGCGTCCTTGAAGACGCACTGATTCCCGCCAAAGACAACGCTGTCACTGTGGATGTCGATATCGATGCTCTCGATCGCGCCGTCGACGATGTCGATCTACAGATCGCACAAACCAAAGGCGCACTCCACGCAGTCGTCGAGAGTTCTGATCGCAGCGGGCTCGAGGCCTTTGCCGAGCGCATCGGCGAACTCGGCCGCGCGCTGTTAGGCATGATCACCCTCATCGCGCCACCCGCATTCCCCGGTGAAACCCCGTTCCTATTCGATCAGTTCTTCCTGGAGTCGCTGCAGGAACTCTCGCAACGCGACTGGAGCGCGACCTGATCGCAGATGGCAGACGGCCGAGATCGCTTACGCCTCGGCCTTTTCCGGCATCATCGGCTGAGGAACCGTGCCCTCGCCTGGCTTCATCCGGAAATTATAAGTCATCAGATGCCACGGCCCCGTGGCAGGCTGACCATCAGGCATGAAGGCGTCGCTGCGGTTCTCGACAGTGGCGATCAGATCGTCCTTCACGCCGAACACCACATCGGAGTCGAGATATTCGTCGCCCTCGATGAAGACGTGGGTAATCAGCGGTTCATAGCCGGGAGCTGCGACGAGAAAGTGCACATGCGCCGGACGCATCGGATGACGTCCCGTCTTCAGCACAAGATCCCCGGCCGGTCCATCGGTCGGGATCGGATAGCTGCAGGGCAGAATGGTGCGGAAAAACAGCCGGCCATCACTGTCGGTGATGAAGCGCGCGCGCGACGAGGGGCCCTGCGTGGCATAGCTGGCCTTCTGCGAGTCGTAGAAACCGTCATCATCGGCATGCCAGATATCGACCGGCACGCCGGCCAGCGGCTTGCCATCGAGATCGGTGACGCGGCTCTGCACGAACATGCGCTCACCCGTGAGGCCCGGAGAGATATCAGCGCCATGCGCCATGACGGGATGCTCGCCGACATAGAACGGTCCGAGCACCGTCGTCTGTGTGGCCCCCTCACGCTCCCTGTGGTTGACGGCATCGACCAGCATCGAGACGCCCAGCACGTCAGAGAGCAAAATGAACTCCTGCCGGATCGGCGTGCATTTCTGGCCCGTGCGGGTCAGGAAGTCGATCGCCACTTCCCATTCACCGAAGGTGAGATCGGTCCTGCGGACATAGTCGTGCAAAGACTTTACGAGTTCTTGCAGCAGGAATTTCGTGCGCGGATCGGGCGTCCTGTCGAAGCTCTGGATGACGGCCGCAGTGAGTTCAGTGTCATTGAATTGGGTCATAATTCCATCCTGAGCAACACGACGCAATTGCATCTTTAACGATACACCAAACAGAGCTTCACGTAAGCTCGCCGCGCTACAAACCCATATGGACAACCGCTGATTTTCATCCATAGAAACGAGCCGCGTCCACACATCGGAGTGATGCTGCAATGCCGTCGTCCCAAAGCCTGAGCCCTTCGTCTGCGTCACCCGAACAGGTCGGCATGTCGACCACGGCACTGGCCCGCGTCGAAGCGCATCTCAAGCAGCGCTATGTCGATGCCGGCCGCCTTCCCGGCACACGGCTGCTGGTCTATCGCCGCGGCGAAATCGTGCACAGCACGGCACAGGGCTTTGCCGATGTGGAGCGCAAAGCCCCCGTCAAGGACGATACGATCTTCCGCATCTATTCGATGACCAAGCCGATCACGACAGTCGCCTTCATGATGCTGGTGGAGGAAGGACGTGTCGCGCTCGATGAACCCGTTCATAAATATATTCCTGAATGGGCAAATCTCGGCGTATTTCAGGCTGGCGTGACGGCACCATTCCTGACGAAGCCACCGGCCCGTCCGATGCAGATCATCGACCTGCTACGGCACACATCCGGACTCACATACGGATTCCAGCAACGCACCAATGTCGATGCCGCTTATCGTGCGCTCAAGATCGGCGAGGTCGAGAAATCCGGTACGCTGACGTCAATGATTTCAGATCTCGCCAAAATCCCTCTGGAGTTCTCGCCAGGCGACGCGTGGAATTATTCGGTCTCGACCGATGTGGTCGGCTATCTCATCGAGAAGATCGCCGGGAAACCATTCGAACAATTTCTGCAGGAGCGCATCTTCGACCCGCTCGGCATGACTGATACCAACTTCTTTGTGCCTTCCGACAAGGCGCATCGCTTCGCCGCCTGTTACGCCGCCGATGGCAAGGGCGGCCTCACTTTGCAGGACGATCCCGCGACGAGTTCATTCTTGTCCCCGCCCTCGATGATCTCCGGCGGCGGCGGCCTGTGTTCGACAACCGCTGACTATCTCACCTTCTGCCGCGCACTGCTCAATGGCGGCGCGCTTGGCGACGTGCGCTTGCTGTCCCCAAAGACCATCGCATTGATGACCAGCAATCACCTGCCCGGCGGCCGCGATCTCACCGAAATGTCGAAGTCGATGTTCAGCGAAGCGAGCTATGCCGGCATCGGCTTCGGACTCGGATTTTCGGTGACGATGAATCCCGCCAAGACCATGATCCCCGGCAGCGCCGGTGAGTATGCATGGGGCGGCGCGGCGAGCACGGCATTCTGGATAGATCCGGCTGAACAGTTGATCGCAATCTTTATGACGCAGCTGTTGCCATCGAGCACCTATCCGATCCGGCGCGAGCTGCGTACCATGATCTACTCCGCGATTACCGACAGCAATGTTTAGTAACGGACGGTATGATCAATATTGCTCAGTCGGCGCGCGCCACCGGGCACCGGTCGCGTTCAGCACGAATCAAATGAAATTCTCTCTCAGTGAGAATTTGGAATGAAACTTCCGGTGCGCATGGGACGTAGCAACAACCACCCACGGAATTGTGATATTACGTCGGTGCTACACAGGAGATCGTAAAGTGCGAAATTGCAGCTGGAAATCGCATGGAATGCTGCATGCCAGAGATTTGCAGCTTCCGAATGCGAACGACTCTCAGTTATCCTGCGTGCGTCAGGCAAGTCACATGTGTATAGCATGATGACCAACTTGTACTTTCGCTTCCGCTGCAAGGCCCGTATCGATAGAAATTGAGTTCCGGTATTCGTTGGAAGTTTTGCAAGCAGTGCGAAGTAGCAACAGAATACCGCAAGGTTTTTTGTACGATTGGATGACCCTCGCGATTACGTGTCGATCAATTCGAGTATCGCGACGATTTCAGCCATCCCAATCGTCATGACGATGTGTATAACAGAGATGCCTTTGAAAGTTAGCTTTAAGGGCTCTCGGGCTAAGAAGCTCTAACCAAGAAAATATAACCAAACTCCCTTATTCAAACAAACTGAATGGTGACGAATGAAGCAACGTAGCGCCGGCAAACCCGACATTGAGATGGGCAAGAGGATCCGTCTGCGTCGTGTTGAGCAGAAAATTTCGCAGGCGGATTTAGGCGAAAAGCTGGGCGTCAGCTTCCAGCAGGTTCAGAAGTACGAAAAGGGTGTCAATCGCGTTGGCGCTGCGCGGCTTCAGCAGATTGCGACGGCGCTCGATGTGCCGGTCACGTTCTTCTACGATGGCGATGGCAAGACCCGCGAAGTGGAAAGCTTGCTGTTCCTCGATAGCGCTTTCAGCCTCCGCTTGCTTCGTGCTTACAGCCGCATCAAGAGCCAGACGGTCCAGCGCCAGATGGTCGTCCTGATGGAAGCGATTGCCGACGAAGAGAAGTAATCGTCGCATGGCCGCCGGAGCGACCCGGCCGCCGATCGGCTCGATTTCAATCCCCCCTCGACGCGAAAAGAGCTCGCCGTAACCGCGGCGAGATTTTACGCATCTGCACCTAGCGGTGGCACGGTTGTTGCTGGAATATTCGTGAACCTCAGGGGGAGCGAACCATGTCTACAGCTACGGTTACCGGCATCGAACCAATCCGCAAGCCTCTCTATCAGTCGCTCTTCGTGCAGGTGCTCGTCGCGCTGCTGCTCGGCATCGTCCTCGGCATTGCCGTGCCGGACTTCGCCGTCGGCCTGAAGGTCTTCAGCGACGCGTTCCTCAAACTCATCTCCATGATTGTGGCCCCCATCGTGTTCTGTGTGGTGGTGCATGGGATTGCGGGTGCCGGCGACCTCAAGAAGGTCGGCAGGGTCGGCGTCAAGGCGCTGATCTATTTCGAGGCCATGACCACGCTGGCGCTCGTTGTCGGCCTGGTGCTGGCCTATCTGTTCGGCCCGGGCCACGGCATGAACATCAATCCGGCCTCGCTCGACGGCAAGGCACTCACGACGGTCGCCGACAACGCTCACAAGCTGCAGGGCGGCGGCATCGGCAGCTTCCTGCTCAACATCATTCCGACCACCTCGTTCGACGCTCTGGCGCGCAACGACGTCCTGCAGGTGCTGTTCTTCGCCATCCTCTTCGGCACCAGCCTGGCGCTGGTCGGCGGCGAGAAAGGTGAACGCATCTCCAGTTTCATCGAAGCCGTATCGACCGTTCTGTTCCGCGCCATGGGATTGATCGTTCGCCTCGCCCCGATCGGCGTGCTCGGCGCTGTCGCCTATACGGTCGGACGCTACGGTGTCGGATCGCTGAAGCAACTCGTCTCGCTGGTCGTGCTGTTCTATGTCTCGGTCGCGATCTTCGTCTTCGGTGTGCTCGGCGGCGTCATGGCGCTGGCCGGACTCAACATCATCAAATTCCTGAACTACCTGCGCGAGGAACTCACCATCGTGCTGGCCACCGCGTCCTCGGATGCAGTGCTGCCACAGATCATGCGCAAGCTCGAACGGCTTGGCGTCAAGGACAACGTGGTCGGCCTCGTGATCCCGACCGGATACTCGTTCAATCTCGACGCGTTCTCGATCTATCTGACCCTGGCCGTCGTGTTCATCGCGCAGGCCACGAATACACCGCTGTCCTTCGGCGACCTCATGCTGGTGCTGGGCGTCTCGCTGGTGACGTCGAAGGGCGCCCACGGCGTACCGGGCTCAGCGATCGTGATCCTTGCGGCGACGCTGAATGCCGTGCCGAGTATTCCCGCCATCGGCCTCGTGCTGGTGCTGTCGGTAGACTGGTTCATCGGCATGGCCCGCGCGCTCGGCAACCTGATCGGCAACTGCGTCGCCACCGTCGTGGTCGGCGCATGGGAAGGCGATCTCGACCACGCCAAGGCGAAGCGCGTCCTTGATGGCGAGGAGCTGGTGGACGTGACGGCCGGCTAATTGCCTTCGAGACAAAAAAGAAGCGGCCCGAAGGCCGCTTCTCAACGTCAGAATGAATGCTTCAACCTTACGCCGGCGTGAGGATCGCGCGGCCGACCAGCTTGCCGTCTTTCAGATCGTTCAGCGCCGCATTGGCCTTTGCGAGCGGCATAGGGGTCGTCGGGATCGGTTGCACCTTCTTGGTGCGCACCAGCTCCAGCAATTCCTTGGTCTCGCGGAGATTGCCGACATAGCTGCCCTGGATGGTCAGCGCCTTCATGGCGATCAGCGGCAGCGCCCAGGTGGCGCCGCCACCGAACAGGCCGACCATGATCAGCTTGCCGCCCTTGGAGAGCACGTCAAAGCCGAGCTGCGTTGTCGACGGAGTGCCGACCAGATCGATCACCGACAGGATCGGCTGACCGGCGGCCTGCGAGAGCTGCGCCAGCGCATCGGGCGCATTGCCGTCCACGGCTGCAAGCGCACCCGCCTTGATGGCCGCTTCGCGTTTCTTGGCATCGATATCGACAACGATGGCGCCCTTGCCGCCCATCGCCTTCAACAGTTCAAGCGCCATCAGGCCGAGGCCGCCAGCGCCGAAGATCACGATCGGATTGCCGAGATCACTCTCGATCTTCTTCAACGCGCTATAGGTGGTGACGCCCGAGCAGGCGTAGGGCGCGGCGATAACCGGATCCATGCCTTTGAGGTCGATCAGGTAGCGCGGATGCGGCACCAGGAGGTGATCTGAATAGCCGCCGTCGCAATGCACGCCGAGGCAGCGCGGCGCGAGACACAAGTTCTCGTCACCAGTAAGACAGACCGCGCATTTTCCGCAGCCGATCCACGGATAGGCCAGCGCGATATCGCCAATCTTGACGCCGCCCGCTTCCTGCTCCGCATCCGGACCAAAGGCAATGACTTCGCCGACGGTCTCGTGGCCCATGGTGCGCGGCAGCGTGATGCCGCGATCCTTCAGCGACAGCTTCTTGCGGCCGTGGCCGAGTTCATAGCCGCCTTCCCAGATGTGGAGGTCGCTATGGCAGACGCCAGCAGCCTTCACGCGGATCAGCACCTGCGTGCCGGTCGGCTGCGGGGTTTGCTCGTCGACCTCGCCCAGCGGCTCGTTGAATTCGAGAACCTTGAAGCTCTTCATTGTGTTTTCTCTCCCGGTTGAAGTTTCTTGTTATCCGTAGGATGGGCTTAGCGCGTGCTCAACCCATCCTGAGCCAACTCAGGCATGCGCTGCGCTTGCGCCCCTGATCGCTTCCCACACCTTAAGCGGCGACAACGGCGTATTGAGCTGCTTGATACCGAGCGGTTCGAGGGCATCAAGAACGCCATTGACGATGCAGGGCGGGCCGCCGATCGCACCGGACTCGCCGCAGCCCTTCGATCCCAACGGATTGGTGACGCAGGGCGCCGAGCCGTCCAATGTCACTGACAGGAGCGGCAAGTCACCCGCGCGCGGAATGCAATAGTCCTGATAGCTCGCGGTGATGAGCTGACCATCCTCGTCGTAATAGGTGTTCTCGAACAGCGCTTGACCGATGCCCTGCGCCACGCCACCGTGAATCTGGCCGGTCACCAGCATCGGATTCACCGCCACGCCAACATCGTCAACCGTGGTGTAGCGAACGACATTGGTGATGCCGGTTTCCGGATCGATCTCGACCTCGCAAATATGCGTGCCGTTCGGCCAGGTCGGCCCATCCGCCACGCCGGTCGACTCGACGCTAAGCTGCTCGCCGTCTTCGGCCTTCGCGATCTCGAACAGGCCAACGCGTTTGTCGGTGCCGACGACGGTGAGGAAGCCCGCGGAATATTCGATGTCCTCCACCGAGGCCTCCAGCATGTTGGCGGCCTTTTCGCGCGCCTTCGCGATCATGTCGGCGGCCGACACCACCGCGGCAGTGCCGCCAACGAACAACGAACGCGAACCGACACTCCCCATGCCAACGATCACATCGGTATCGCCCTGGATCACATCGATCTTGTCGATGCCAATGCCAAGGGCTTCAGAGACGAGCTGCGAATAGGCCGTCTGCAGACCCTGCCCCATCGCCATCGTGCCAGAATGCAGGATGACCCGCCCATTGGCCGTCGCCCGTAGATTGACCTTCTCGGTGGTGCCCGGGCCGCCGGTCCATTCGATATAGCTGGTCAGCCCGCGGCCGTAGAGCAGGCCCTTCTTCTTCGCCGCCTTCTTGCGCGCGGCGAAGCCATCCCAATCGGCGAGCTCGGTGGCGCGGTCGAGCATGTGCGCGAAAGCGCCGCTGTCATAGGTCTGGCCGACGGCGTTCTTGTAGGGAAACTGCGTCGGCTTGATGTAGTTCACCTTGCGAATGGCGCGCGGATCCATGCCGATCTGGCGGGCGGCAGCATCGATCAGGCGTTCGATGATGAACACAGCCTCCGGTCGCCCGGCGCCACGATAGGCACCCACCGGTGCTGTATTCGTGATGACAGCCTTGATGTCGTAATGCACAAGCTGCAGATCATAGACGCCGGTCTGCACAAATGGCCCGAGCACCAGCGGAATGATGATCGCGGTGCCTGACATGTAAGCGCCGGTACCGCCGATCGAGCGCACCCGATAGGCCTGGATGCGGCCCTTGGCATCGAGCGCAATTTCCGCCGTCGAGGTCAGGTCGCGGCCATGGGTGCCACCGACGAAATCGTCGGTGCGATCGCCGCGCCAGCGGATGGTTCGCCCGAGCTTCACAGCCGCATAAGCGACGATGCCGTCTTCGGGATACAGGCTGGTCTTCTGGCCGAACCCGCCACCGATGTCGCCGACGACCACGCGGATACTGTCCTTCGGACGCTTCAGGATCGAGTCCGCCAAGATATCGCGGGTCGATGCAGGCGTTTGCGACTGCACATGAAGCGTGAGCTTGCCGGTCTTCTTGTCGACTTCAGCGATGGTGCTGCGTGGCTCCATGGCGGACGGCACCAGACGCTGGCTGGTGATATCGAGCGAGACTGTGTGCTTCGCCGCAGCGAATGCGGCCTCGACCTTGGCAGGATCGCCATAGCTGGTCGCAGCGACAATGTTGTCCGGCGCCTCCGGCCAGACCGCCAGCGCGCCGGGCTTCATCGCCTCAATGGGATCGACCACCGCCGGCAGGACATCGTAACTGACGTCGATCGCCTCGGCGGCGAGCTGCGCCGCAGCACGCGAGGTCGCGACGATCGCAGCCACCGTCTCGCCGGCGAAGCGGACGAATTCATGCGCCAGCAGACGGCGCGGCGGAAAGGTCGCCGCAGAGCCGTCCGGTCGCTTGAAAATTGGCAACGTCGGCAGCGTGCCGACATCCTCGGCCACGAGATCGGCACCCGTATAGACCGCCTGCACGCCCGGCATCGCCTTGGCGGCGGTTACATCGATAGCGGCGATTTTGGCATGGGCATGCGGCGAGCGCAGCAAATGCAGCCACAACGCGCCGTCTTCCGGTCTGTCATCGATGAACTTGCCCTGCCCGGTGAGGAGTCTCTGGTCTTCAAGGCGCTTGGGAGAAAGACCGGCGCCGAAGCGCAGATTGCCGGGCAGAATGTTCATCAGACGTCCTTCAATGGCGAGCCTTACGGGCGGGCTGTATGGTTTCTAGCCCAGAAAGACCGCGTGAGCCAACAGGCCAGCCGCACAAGGCTGAGCGACAGAATGTGCATGAGCGCTGCTCGTTTGCGCGTCTGGCGGCAACGACATCGATCAGCCGACATCCCGCAAAACGGCCTCGATCACCTTGCGCTCGTCCGCGGTCAAAGCCGGCTGTGGGGCCACGGGGTCGCCGACCTCATAGCCCTGGATCGCGAGGCCCGTCTTGATGCAGGCCGCCAGATTGTAGCGCGCGAAGGCCTCGTTGAGCCGCCACATCCGCCGTTGCAAGACCATGGCTTCGTCCCAGCGATGCGCCTTGCAGAGATTGTAGAGTTCGACGCTCTGCTTCGGCACGACGCAGGCCGGGCCCGCCATCCAGCCGACGCCACCGATCAGCATCACGGCTGACGGAATATGCGCCGAGGCGGCGAACACTTTCAGTTTGTCGCCGCAGCGGTTGATGATCGACAGCAACCGTCCGGTATTGGTCGAGGCATCCTTGATATACTGAATGCGCGGATGCTCGGCGAGCCGCGCCACCACATCGAGCGTCAGATCCGAGCGCTGGAATTGCGGATTGGTGTAGATCACCACCGGAATATCGACGGCATCGGCGATGGCACGGAAATAGGATTCGATCTGTGCATCCTTGAGCGGGAAATACGCCTCGAGTATCGCCAGAATGCCGTTGGCGCCGAGCTTCTGATACGACTTCGCCTGCGCCACCGCATCGACCGTCGAGGTCGAGGCCACGCCCGCCACCACCGGCACGCGCCCGCCTGCCGCATCGATCGTGGTCTGCACCACGGTCCTGCGCTGTTCGCGGTTGAGATAGGCGAATTCGCCGGTCGAGCCGAGCGGCGTCAGGCCATGCACACCTGAAGTGATGAGATCATCGCACAAGCGGCCCAGCACATTAGCGCGAATGCCCCCTTCGTCATCGGCAGGCGAGACCAGATAGGGAAACACACCGTGGAAGTCTGCCATTCAACTGTGCCTTACTATTAAATCTTCGGCTTGAAATTCTCGATCACGCGCAGCAGCACACGCGCACCGACTTCGACATCCGCATCCTCGACATGCTCGGCAGGATTGTGGCTGATGCCGCCACGACACCGCACGAACAGCATCGCCACATCGGCAATGTCGGTCATCGCCATGCCATCATGGCCGGCCCCACTCGGCAGCTCGAACGCGCGATAGCCCTCGGCAGTAATTGCATCGGCGATCTGCTTCTGCAGCCAGGGCGCACACGGCACCGTGCGATTCTCATGGGTGATGTTGATCTGCAGATCGAGCTTGCGCTGTTTGGCAATGGCCTCGATCTCGCGCACCATGTCGGTGATCGCGAGCTTGCGATAGGAATCCTTTGGCGATCGGATATCCATGGTGAACGATACCAGCCCGGGAATGACATTGGTCGCCCCCGGCATCGCATTGATATAGCCGACGGTGCCGACAAGGCCGCCGCGGTCCGACTGGCAGAACTCCTCGATCGCAACGATACATTCGGCAGCGCCCACCAGTGCATCGCGTCGCATCGCCATCGGCACCGTGCCGGCATGACCGGCCATGCCGTGCAACTCGACAGCAAGCCGCGTCGCACCCGAAATGGCAGTCACGACACCTACCGGAAGCTTCTGCGCTTCAAGCACGGGCCCCTGCTCGATATGCAATTCGAGATAGGCGAGCAATTCGCCGGGCGCGCGCGCTGCGGCGCCGATGTGATCGGGATCGAGGCCGAAGGTGATCATCGCCTCGCGCATCGAGATGCCCGCTTTGTCGCAGCCGCCGAGCACGCTCTCGACAAAAGTCCCGGCCACCGCACGGCTGCCGAGCAGCGTCGACGCGAAGCGCACGCCTTCCTCATCTGCAAAGGCAGCGATCTCGATGGCGAATGGCAGGCGCACGCCACGGCGATTGAGATCGCCGACGCAGGAAATTGCCGTGACGATCCCGAGCGGCCCGTCCCATCGGCCGGCATCGCGCACGGTGTCGTAATGTGAGCCCAGCATCAGGCACGGCAGGCCGGGCCGGTCGCCATCGTAGCGTCCGCAGACATTGCCGATCGCATCGATACGCGCCCGCATACCGGCTGCCTGCATCCAGCCGATGATCAGTTCGGCGGCAGCACGATGTTCCGGTGTAAGGAATATTCGCGTGATATTGTCCGGCACTTCCGAAATAGCAGCCAGCGCGTTGATACGTTCGACGATCTCGCCGCCGAGCGATTGGCCGGAAGCTCCGACGACTTTCTCTTCCATCGCAATCATGCTTCTTTGTTCAGATCACAGGCCCGGCTGGGATTTGAATGATTTAGGTCGTAAATACTAGTGCGGCCAGCGGGGCAAAGCGAATCCGCGTTTGACCTCGCGGGAAGCCAGCAGATTTCGACACCCGGACGACAGGAGCCCCTGATGGCCAAGCAAGACTCGTCAAGTAGAGATGAGGCCCTTCTCAGGCTTTCTTTCGACGCTGCACGCAAAGCCATGGAGCGCGGCAACCATCCGTTCGGCGCGATCCTGGTCGATGCACACGGCAAGGTCCTGATGGAAGCCGGTAACGCTTTCATGCCCTCCCATGACGGCACCGCCCATGCTGAGCGGCTGCTGTGCAGCGAAGCCTCGATTGCCTATGACGAGACCAAGCTAAAGACCTTCACGCTGTATTCGTCGGCAGAACCCTGCGCCATGTGCGCCGGCGCGATCTATTGGGTCGGCATTGGACGGCTGGTTTATGGACTCGGCGAACAGCGCCTGAAGATGATCACCGGCAATCACCCGGAAAATCCCACACTGGATCTGCCTTGCCGCGACGTATTTGCCGCGGGGCAGAAGAGCATCGAGGTCGTCGGTCCGTTGCTCGAGGACGAGGCAGCAGCCCAGCACGAGAGATTCTGGGCGCGTCCACACTAGTGCGCACTCGCACGAGCTTGCAAAAGGCAGATGGCGCCGCGAGAATATCGCGACGCCACCTGCCTTCAAATAGACCTTGAAGGACCAGTTCAGGACGTCAGATCAGAACTTGACGGTGATGCCCGAATAAAGCGAGTCCTCTCGGCACGAGCCCGCGCCTGCGCCGACCGTACAGGCAAAGCTGTTCTTCTCGTCGAGGCCGAACTTGTTCCTCCAGAGCCGATACGCCACCCACACATCGACATTGTGTGCGTATTTCTGTCCCCAGATCGCCTTGCTGGCGTCGAAGGTCAAACGGATTGGTTCGGCGTTGATTTCCATTTTGGTTTCCGTTCCGAGGATCTGGCCGTTTTCAGACCCCTTCGGCCCGTAAAAACCGGCACGACCGCTCACGGAGAAATACTGCAGGCTCGGCGGCAGGAAGCCGAGGTCCATGTAGTAGTTGAGTTCAACAGCCCAGGTCGGGTTGAATTGACGGTTGCCATCGGCGTTACAGGTCACCCCCGGAATCGTTCCTGCCAAAGCGTAACCGCACTGCGTGAACGTGCTGCGGTTTGCGAATTCATAGTAGAATAGCGGATTGACGTTGAAGAAGCCCTTGTAGGGCAGGTCGAAGGCGAACTGCAGACCCGTCACGACATCGCGCTTCGAAGCGGAGAAGAACCGGTTTTCCGTACTGCCATCCGCGCCGATCACGAATGACACGTTGCGCAGCGGCCCCATCGAGAAGGCTTTGGTGTTGAAGACTTCGTTGAAGCCGATGGTGCTGCGGATCAGGCCGTAGATCTCCGTCGCACCTTCACAGCCTGTGATGGTCGGACGGGTCGGATCGGCGCACGGATTAGCCGGGCTGCTCTTGCCGGCCTTCTCAAGACCGATGTTGAAGAAATTGGTGCCGTAGGTCCACACGTCGAAATGCGTGAAAGCAAAGACCTGCTTGGTGGTGTCGTTTGTCACGCCGGGATCGACCGCCCCCCACTGATAGGCATAGGTGAAGCGGTTATCGATCAGCAGGAAGAACGGCAGATCCGGGATCGGCTTTGCCTTGACTGGCATAGACGCCATGTCGGCGGCGCCTGCCGAGCCTGTCGGCACCATGGCTGTTAGCGACAGCAACGTCGCGGCTGCGATTGCTCGGAAACGATTGGCCATTGGAATTACCCCCACCTGTTGACAATGATTGCGTGCCTCTCGCGCGAGAGTTGTTGCAATCAGTCCGGGTGAGAAGCCTCAACTTTTTCCAATAGTTGCCACGGATTTCATCAGGGATGCCCAATGAAATCAGTATTTTATACTTGAAGCATCGTGTTTTCAGAGCGGTGAAACGACGCCATACCAGCTCGTGCGAGACTCGCGCTTAGAGGCTGTAAAGATTGGCGTTTCGCGACGTTCTGTCGCAGGTTTTCGAGCGAAGCTCCGATGGTGAAATCACACCGCGATTCCGTGTTTGCACCGCAAGAAAATCACTGCCCAACTTCTCAACACACGAGAAAATCCGGATCGCGAATTCGTTGCACCTGTACCAGAACTGCAACACTTCGGACCAAGTATACAATGCGAAAGTCGAATAAACTTCATTCAATCAATGAAAAGCCCGAACCTCACGCGATTGCGTCGGCAGGAATCGCCCAAGAAAGCGATCCAGTTCAAAAATAAGGCAGACGCTGGCGCTTATTCGAGATTTACGCTGCATTCCAATCCGGCACACACTTGCCGCAAACCTCCTTTTCACGCGTGAGTAGCGAATGTTGGATTCGGGATCGGGACACGCGCGTTCGGGGACGGTGCTTCTGCAGACCATCGGTCTGACCAAGCGCTATGGCAGTTTCCTCGCCAATGACGCCATCGACATCGCGATCCGTCCGCAGGAAATCCACGCGTTGCTCGGCGAGAATGGCGCCGGCAAATCCACACTCGTCAAAACCATCTACGGCCTGATCCAGCCGAGCGAAGGCGACATGCTCTGGCAGGGCGAGAAGATGGTGCTCGCCGGCCCGCATGATGCACGCGCCCGCGGCATCGGCATGGTGTTCCAGCATTTCTCGCTGTTCGACAATTTGACCGTCGCCGAGAACGTCGCGCTCGGTCTCGACGGCAAGGAATCCTTCAAGGCGATGTCGGCGCGGCTCGAACAGGTGTCGCAGCAATATGGCCTGCCGCTCGATCCCCAGCGCGAGGTCTGGCAACTCTCGGTCGGCGAACGTCAGCGCATTGAGATCGTGCGCGTGCTGATGCAGAATCCGAAATTCCTGATCCTCGACGAGCCCACCGCCGTGCTGACGCCGCAGGAAGCTGATCAGCTCTTCGTCGTGCTGGAGCGCCTGAAGTCGGAAGGCCGCGCGATCCTTTACATCAGCCACAAGCTGGACGAAGTGAAACGGCTCTGCGACACCGCCACCATCCTGCGCGGCGGCAAGAAAATCTCGACCTGTCTGCCGCGCGAGGAAACTGCCGCATCGCTGGCGCGCATGATGGTCGGCACCGAGATCAAGCAGGTCAAAGCTGCCGCCAACAGGCAAACCACGGTGCCGCGGCTCGTGGTCAACGATCTCAGCCTCGCGCCCGACGAACCACATGGCGTGCATCTGAAGAACATCTCGCTGGAGCTGAAGGGCGGCGAGATCCTCGGCATCGCCGGCGTCGCTGGCAACGGCCAGGACGAGTTCTTCGCGGCGCTCTCCGGCGAGCGTCTCGCCAAAGATCCCGGCACCATCGTCATCGACGGTCACGCCGCCGGACATCTGTCGATCACCGCGCGCCGCAAGCTCGGCGCGGCCTTTGTACCCGAAGAGCGGCTCGGCCACGGCACCGCGCCGCGCATGAGATTGTCGGAAAACGCGCTGCTCACCGGCCATGCTGCATCAGGCATGGTGCAGAACGGTTTCATCAATACGGCGGCGACGCTCGCGACCGTCGACCGCGCCACCGCGAGTTTCGATGTGCGCAAGGCCAAACGCGATCCGGAGGCCGCAAGTCTCTCAGGCGGCAACCTGCAGAAATTCATCGTCGGCCGCGAGATCCTGCGCAATCCGATCGTGCTGGTGGTGAGTCAGCCGACCTGGGGCGTCGATGCGGGTGCAGCCGCGGTCATTCGTCAGGCGCTGCTCGATCTTGCCGCTGCGGGCGCTGCCATCCTCGTCACCAGCCAGGACCTTGACGAACTCGCTGATATCGCCGACCGCATCGCCGTGATGTTCCACGGTCATCTCTCTGAACCGTTGATGACGGCCGATGCCGACAGGGAAACGCTGGGCTTGCTGATGGGCGGCAGCGCACTCACGCCAAAGGACGTGCCCGATGCAGTTGGTGCTTGAGAAGCGCGCGGAGCGATCGACCATCATCGCGCTGGTATCGCCTGTTATCGCCATCGGGCTGACCATCGTGACCATGAGCATCCTGTTCGTGATCATCGGCAAGAATCCGATCGCGGCGCTCAACGTCTATTTCATCACGCCGCTGACCGACGCCTATTCATTGCAGGAGCTCGCGGTGAAAGCCGCGCCGCTGGTGATGATCGCCATTGGCCTGTCGCTTTGTTACCTCGCCAATGTCTGGAATATCGGCGCAGAGGGACAGTTTCTCGTCGGTGCCGTGGCGGGCAGTTGGCTTGCGGTGAAGACCAACGGCACCGATGCCGGCGTCTGGGTCTTGCCGGCGATGCTGCTGCTCGGTGCCATCGCGGGCGCGCTCTATGCGTTGATCCCGGCCTTCTGCAAGGTGCGCTTCGGCGCCAGCGAAATTCTGGTCAGCCTGATGCTGGTCTATGTGGCCGACCTGCTGCTCGACTATCTCGTCCGTGGTCCATGGCGCGATCCCGCCGGCTTCAACTTCCCGACCACAGCCGAATTCGATCCGGTCGCCACCGTGCCTTTGCTGTTTGAAGGCGGACGGCTGCATCTCGGTGCGGTCATCGCGCTGGTGATCGTTGTTGCCGCTGCCGTCCTGCTCGGCCGCACCATCAAGGGTTTTGAAATTCGCGTGGTTGGCGCAGCACCTCGGGCGGCGCGCTTCGGCGGCTTCTCGTCGAACCAGCTCGTGCTGCTGACTTTCGCAATTTCCGGCGCGCTGGCCGGCCTCGCGGGGATCATCGAGGTTGCCGGCCCGGTCGGCCATCTGCAGCCCGGCATCTCGCCCGGCTACGGCTTCACCGCGATCATCGTTGCATTTCTCGGACGGCTCAACCCGGTTGGAATACTAATTGCAGGGCTTTTCCTGGCGCTGACATTTATCGGCGGGGAGCAAGCGCAGATCGCCATGAAGATCCCACTCGATATCACCAAGGTGTTTCAGGGTATCCTGCTGTTCTATGTGCTCGCCTGCGACAGCCTCATCCTGTACCGGATCAGGCTCATCATGCCGCAGCGAAAGGCCGCCGATGGAGCTGCTTGAAGCCATCATCCTTGCCGTACTCGCGGCCTCGACACCGCTGCTGCTCGCCGCCTCCGGCGAGCTGCTGGTGGAGCGCGCCGGCGTGCTCAATCTCGGCGTCGAAGGCATGATGATCGTCGGCGCAGCCTGCGGCTTTGCGGGCGCCTGGGCCACCGGCTCGACGCTCATCGGTGCGCTGTGTGGGATTCTCGCGGGCGTTGTCCTTTCGCTGGTATTTGCACTGATGACGCTTGGCCTCGCCGTCAATCAGGTCGCCACCGGTCTGGCGCTGACCATTCTGGGCGTCGGCGTTTCCGGCCTGATCGGCGCCGGCTTCGTCGGCGAGCGCATCGCCACCGCGCCGCGGCTGTACATTCCCGGCCTGACCACACTCCCCTTTGTCGGCAAGATCCTGTTCGGCGAAGACGCCTTCGTCTATGTCTCGCTCGCGCTGATCATCGGCATGTCCTGGTTCCTCTATCGCACCCGGGCGGGGCTGGTCCTCCGCGCCATCGGTGACAATCACGTCTCCGCCCATGCGCTCGGCTATCCCGTGCTGAAGATACGGACCCTCGCCGTGATGTTCGGCGGCGGCTGCGCGGGTCTCGCCGGCGCCTATCTGCCGCTGGCCTATACGCCGTTCTTCGTGCCCGGCATGACCGCCGGCCGCGGCTGGATCGCGCTGGCGCTGGTGGTGTTCGCCTCATGGCTGCCGGGGCGACTCGTGATCGGCGCCTATCTGTTCGGCGCGGTCTCGATCTTGCAACTGCACGCGCAGGGTTGGGGCGTCGGCGTGCCCTCGCAACTGATGTCGGCATTGCCCTATCTCGCAACCGTCGTCGTGCTGGTGCTGATCTCGCGCACCCGCAGCGGCGGCTCCACGGCGCCGGCCGCATTGGGCACGGTATTCGTGCCCGACCGCTAAAGACATTCTCGCAAGACTATCTCGCAAACAGGAGACGCGTATGAACAGGAAAGCACTTGCAGCCGCCGCCCTACTGCTGGCCACCGGCCTCGGATTGGGTGCAGCCGTCGCCGCCGACAAGCTGAAAGTCGGCTTCGTCTATATCGGCCCGGTCGGCGATTTCGGCTGGACCTATCAGCACGAAGTCGGCCGCCAGATGATCGTCAAGGAGTTCGGCGACAAGATCGAGACCACCTATCTCGAAAATGTCAGTGAGGGTCCGGATTCCGAGCGCTCCATCGAGCAGCTCGCGCGTGCCGGCAATCAGCTCATCTTCACCACGTCGTTCGGCTATATGGATCCGACGCTGAAGGTCGCCAAGCGCCATCCCAAGGTGATGTTCGAACACGCCACCGGCTTCAAGCGCGACAAGAACATGTCGAGCTATTCCGGCCGCTTCTTCGAAGGCCGTTACATCCAGGGCCTGATCGCCGCCAAGATGTCGAAGAAGGGCGTGCTCGGTTACATCGGCTCGTTCCCGATCCCGGAAGTCATCTCCGGCATCAATGCCACGATGGTGGCCGCGCAGAAGATCAATCCGGACATCAAGATCAAGATCATCTGGGTCAACACCTGGTTCGATCCCGGCAAGGAAGCCGACGCAGCCAAGGCGCTGCTCGATCAGGGCGCCGACGTGATCATGCAGCACACGGACTCGCCGGCCGCGATGCAGGTCGCCTCCGAGCGCGGCGCGCTCGCCTTCGGCCAGGACTCCGACATGATCAAGTTCGGCCCGAAGACGCAGCTCACCGCGGTGACCAATAACTGGGGTCCATACTACGTCGAACGCGTCAAGGCGGCGCTCGATGGCACCTGGAAGTCGGAAGACACCTGGGCGGGCCTGAAAGAAAAGATGGTGGTGATGGCGCCCTATACCAACATGCCGGATGACGTGAAGAAGATGGCGATGGACACCGAGGCCGCGATCATCGCCGGCACGCTGAAGCCGTTCAAATGCCCGATCATGGGACAGGACGGCAAGGAAGTGGAATGCAAGGGCGGCGACGCGCTCGATCCCGGCCAGGTGCTCGGCATGAACTTCTATGTGAAGGGCATCGACGACAAGATTCCGGGGAAGTAAGGCGGACGCTGTCGTCCCCTCTCCCCCAGGCGAAGCGAAGCTTCGCTTGGCGGGAGAGGGTGCGTAGGCGGCCTCCGGCCGCCGTTGTTGGAAAAGAGACGCCGATGCAAGGCATCGGCTATGGCGAAGCGAAGGCGGGAGAGGGGGAGCCGCAAACTCCGGCGCTTGTGGCGCCCCCTCTCCCGTCTCGAACATGCTTTGCATGTTCGATCCAACCTCTCCCACTGCGCGAAGCTTCGCTTCGCTGGAGGAGAGGGGAAGAAAGTAAGCACTACCCCGCCTGCATCGCCTTCGCCGCTGCACTGTGCCGGCGTATCAGATCACCGACATCCAGCCCCGGGATCGCACCGTCGATCACGCGCCACGCACCGCCGACCATCACCCGGTCCGCGCGATGCGCACCGCACAGCACGAGTGCCGCCAGGGGATCGCCATGGCCGGAGAAGCGCAGCTCGTCGAGCTTGAACAGCGCGAGATCCGCCATCTTGCCGACCGCGATCTCGCCGAGCTCCGGACGGCCGACACAGGCCGCCGAGCCCTTCGTCGCCCAGCGTAACGCATCCTTGTGGCTCACACGCCCGACGCCGTAACGCGCCCGCTGCAGCAGAAATGCCGCGCGCACTTCCTGCATCAGATTCGATCCGTCATTCGATGCCGAGCCGTCGACGCCGAGGCCGATACCGACGCCCGCGTCTTCCATCTCGCAGACCGGACAGCAACCGGAGGCCAGAAGCTGGTTGCTGCAGGAGCAATGGCTGATGGTGGTCCCGGCCTTGCCCAGCCGCAGCATCTCCGCCCCATTGAAATGAATGCCATGCGCCAGCCATGTGCGCCTGTTCAGCCAGCCGGTCTGTTCGAGATAGTCGAGGGGACGGCAGCCATAGATCTCCTCGCAATAGCGGTTCTCGTCCTCGGTCTCGCCGAGATGCGTATGCAGGCGGACATCGAGCTTGTCCGCCAGCGCCGCGGTCGACGCCATCAGCGACGTCGTTACCGAAAACGGCGAGCACGGCGCCAGTGCGATCTGCACCATGGCATCCGCCCCGCGCTGATGGAATTTAGCCACCACACGTTCACTATCGGCGAGGATCGTATCCTCGTCCTGCACCACGCTATCCGGCGGCAGGCCGCCGTCGCGCTGCGAGCGGTTCATCGATCCCCGCGTCAGCAGCACGCGCATGCCGAGGCGTTGCGCGACCGCCACTTCGATATCGACGGACTGCTCGAGCCCGACAGGAAACACATAGTGGTGATCGGTAGTCGTGGTGCAGCCCGACAGCAGCAATTCCGACATCGCCACGCTGACGCCGAGATGGAGATTTTCCGGCGTCAACCGCGCCCAGACCGGGTAGAGGGCCTGCAGCCAGGGAAACAGCTCGCGATCCAGCGCCGCCGGCAATGCGCGGGTCAGCGTCTGATAGAAGTGATGATGCGTATTGATCAGTCCCGGCAGCACCACATGGGCGCCAGCATCGTAGACCGCCAAATCCGCTGTCGCCGGCTGGCCGCCGGCCGGCACCAGTTCGACGATCCGGCCGCCCTTGATGATAACACCGCGCTCGGCCCCCTCGGCAAAAATACCGAGCGGATCTTTGATCCAGGTGGCCTGCGTTTCTGTCATGGCTCATCTCCTTCGGTCATGGACCCGACCTTGCAATTCAGGGACCAGCCGCGAATACTTCGATCTGCTCAAGATCGGTCTAGGCTTACCCTCGACTTGGCGTCGGTCTTGCAAGGTTCACGATGATACTTCAAGGGGTCATTGCCGAGTGAAAGCATAACCGCCCTATGGATTTGAATACGGTCACGTCCGTCGCCCGCCCGCAGACGCGGGAACAGCTACCGACATGGAGTGCCGGGGATGCATGGCTCGCCGGGGGCACCTGGCTTTTTTCCGAACCGCAGACCCACCTGACGCGGCTGATCGACCTCACCGATCTCAAATGGCCGGCCCTCACCATCACCGACAGCGAATTGCAGATCGCCGCGACATGCACGGTCGCACAGCTCGACGCGCTGCCCTGCCCGCCCGACTGGATCGCGTCGCCGCTTATCAATCAATGTTGCCGCGCCTTTCTCGCTTCCTTCAAGATCTGGAAGACCGCAACGGTCGGTGGCAATCTCTGCATGTCGCTGCCCGCCGGCCCGATGATCGCCCTCACCGCAGCGCTCGATGGCCGCTGCACGATCTGGAAGGCGGATGGCAGCGTAGACACGATCGATGTCGTGGACTTCGTCACCGGCAATCAAAGCAATGTGCTGCACTCAGGCGATCTCCTGCGCAGCATCGCCATTCCGCTTGCAGCCTTCAAACGACGCTCGGCGTTTCGGCAGATCTCGCTGACGCCGGTCGGGCGATCTGCTGCGCTGCTGATAGGAAGCCTTGATGAGGATGGCTTGCGGCTGACGATCACGGCATCGACGAAGCATCCTGTCCGCATCGTGCTTCCGGCACTTCCCGATGCCGATACGCTCGAAGAAGCAATCCTCGACCGGGTTCCGGACAACCTCTATCACGACGACGTTCACGGCAAACCGGCCTGGCGCAAGCAGATGACGCTGCGGCTCGCGGAAGAAATCCGCGCCGAGCTGCGGAGCATCAGGCCATGAGTTTCGAGATCAACGGCCACAGCTTTTCGCAGCAACCGCAAGCCGGCCAATGTCTGCGCACCTTCCTGCGCGAGCTCGGCCATTTCGGCGTCAAGAAAGGCTGCGATGCCGGCGACTGCGGCGCCTGCACCGTGCTGCTCGATGGCGAGCCGGTGCATAGCTGCATCATCCCGGCATTTCGCGCCGAAGGTCATGCCGTCACCACCATCGAAGGTCTCGCGTCCGACGGCGGCATCCATCCGATGCAGCAGGCGTTCCTGGACGCACAGGGATTCCAGTGCGGCTTCTGCACATCCGGCATGATTGTGACCTGCGCGTCGCTCAATCAGGCACAGCGTGCCGATCTCGGAGCGGCGTTGAAAGGCAATCTGTGTCGCTGCACGGGCTATCGCGCGATCGAAGACGCACTCGATGGCAAGTCCAATGTGGAAGACGCCGAGCCCGGCACCGCCTTCGGCCGCAACCTGCCCGCCCCCGCTGGTCCCCAGGTGGTGACGGGCAAGGCGCGCTACACATTTGACGTCACCATGGACCGCTTGCTGCATCTCAAGATGCTGCGCTCACCACATCCGCATGCGCGTGTCGTCTCCATCGACACGTCCGTAGCGCGCGCCATGCCGGGTGTTCATGCGGTCTTGACCCATGCGGATACTCCGGCCACGCTGTTCTCGACCGCGCGCCACGAGATCGATGCAATGGATCCCGAGGATACGCGGGTGCTCGACGATGTCGCGCGCTTCATCGGCCAGAAGGTTGTAGCCGTGGTCGCGGAAAGCGAAGCGATAGCCGAGGAAGCTTGCCGCCGCATCGACGTCGTCTATGACATCCTGCCCGCGGTATTCGATCCCGCTGCCGCCATCGCGCCCGGCGCACCGATCATTCACCCCGACAAGACGCCTACACATCGCGTCAGCGATGCGGCACGCAACGTCATCGCCGAAACACACGGCGAATTCGGCGATGTCGCGGCGGCACTGGCGGCGTCGGCCGCCACCTATGAGGGCACATTCACCACGCAACGCGTGCAGCACGGCCATCTCGAGACCCATGGCGGCATGGCGTGGCTCGATGCAGACGGCGTGTTGAACGTGCGCTCCAGCACGCAGACGCCGTTCCTGACGCGGCGTGCACTTGCGCAGCTCTATGGCCTTCCCTCCGACAAGGTCCGCGTGTTCTGCGAACGCGTCGGCGGCGGCTTCGGCGGCAAGCAGGAGATGTTCGTCGAAGACATTCTCGCGCTGGCCGCGCTCAAGACCGGCCGCCCGGTGAAATGGGAACTGACCCGCGAGGAGCAATTCATCGCCACATCGACGCGTCATCCGATGCGCGTCACGGTCAAGGCCGGCGCCGACAAGCACGGCAAGCTCACCGCATTGCAGCTCGACGTGCTTTCCAACACTGGCGCCTATGGCAATCATGCGGGCCCGGTGCTGTTTCACGCCTGCGGCGAATCGCTCGGCGTCTATAACTGCACCAACAAGAAGGTCGATGCTGTCGTCGCCTATACCAACACGGTGCCGGCCGGTGCGTTTCGCGGCTACGGCCTGCCGCAGACGCTGTTCGCGGTGGAAGCCGCCATCGACAATCTCGCCGCGCAGCTCGGCATCAGCCCGTATGATTTCCGCCGGCACAACGTCATCAAGCCCGGCGATCCCATGCTGTCGCCAGCCGGCACGCATTATGACGACGTGACAATCGGCAGTTACGGCCTCGACCAGTGCCTCGATCTGGTCGAGCGCGCGATGCAGGTGAAGACGAAGCACGATCTCGATGACAACTGGCTGATCGGCGACGGCATCGCGCTCACCATGATCGACACCGTGCCGCCGCAGGGCCACATCGCCGAAGTCGTCATCACCAAACGCGACGACGGCGGTTACGATCTCACGGTCGGCACCGCCGAATTCGGCAATGGCACCGCGACGGTGCACCGGCAGATCGCCGCCACGACGCTTGGCTGCACTGTGGAGCAGATTCATCTGCGCCAGTCCGATACGAGGAACGGCGGCCACGACACCGGCGCCTATGGCAGCGCCGGCACATTCGTCGCTGGCAAAGCCACCCATGACGCGGCGCAAAAGCTGGTGGCGGCGATGCAGGCGGACAGCAACGCACGCAGCGCCACCGGAACGTCGGGTGGCACCCCGCGTTCGGTCGCCTTCAACGTCCAGGGATTTCGCGTGGCGGTGAACAAGGGTACCGGTGCGATCAGGGTTCTCAAGAGCGTGCAGGCTGCGGACGCTGGCGCCGTCGCCAATCCGATGCAGCTCCGCGGCCAGATCGAAGGCGGCGTCGCGCAATCGCTCGGGGCGACGCTCTATGAGGAGATGGTGATCGACGAACGCGGCCGCGTCGTCAATCCGAAATTCCGCGACTATCATTTGCCGTCGTTCGCGGACGTGCCGCGGACTGACGTGTATTTCGCCGATACCTATGATGCGATCGGCCCATTGGGTGCGAAGTCGATGAGCGAAAGCCCGTATAATCCCGTTGCGGCCGCCTTGGGCAACGCACTGTTCGACGCCACCGGCATCCGGTTTACACAGGTGCCGTTCAAGCCGGACCGGATTTTTCCGGAATTGCAGAAGAGGTTCGGGAAGTCGTAGCAGCGTGCTGTTCCTAACCTCTCCCCGCCCTTTGCGGGGAGAGGTCGCCCGGCGAAGCGCAGCGAAGCCGGTCGGGTGAGGGGCATGGCACGGCGCCCGAAGCAAACTCATTCCATCGGATCGGTATCACCGCAACTGAACGACCCGATTGGCTATCGATGTGGTTAGCTGCGTCCGCGGCCCCTCACCCGCCGCGAAGACGCGGCGACCTCTCCCCGCGCAGAGCGGGGAGAGGTTAAGCAAAACTACCCCCGCCCCACCGTGCATTCGATCTGCCCGTGCGGCTCGTCCGTCGGCAGGAACACGTCGTTGTTGTTATCGAGACCAAAGGCCGAGAGATTCATGGGGATGTAGTGGATGTTCGGGCAGGCCATGCTGATCTCGGAAATTTCTGGCACGGCGGCCAGCACCTTCTCGCCCATGCGGTACAGGCTGTTCTGTACGCTCGGACTATAGGTGGTCGCGAATTCCTTCAGCAGGATATCGAGGATCTTCGCATTGGTCGCGGGATAGCTGGCGGGCTTGCCGGACCATGTCCACGACGCCACCATCGATGTCGCGCAGATGCGGTCATTGGTCGGCTGGATCGTGGAATATTTGTCCGTGTAGTAGTTCTCCCAGCCGGACTGCGTCGACTTCATGAAGGTGAAGTTATCGAGACCGGAGCTCATGGTCATGCCGTCGCGCGTGGCATGGATCTCGACGGTCGGCTTGCCGTTGCTGTCGAGCAGGAATGCGTGCGGGTGTAGTTCGCCATCGACGGCCAGTCGCGCCCACTTGGTCTCATGCGCCGTGATGCTGACGGAACGGGCCTGCGGATACAGGTCGAGATAGCGCTTCGCCAGCACCTGACAGAACTCCTCCGTCGAGAGCGCGGTGTTTTCGCGCGCCACCACATTGACGATGTTCTTGATGGTGTCCGTGGATGTCGAGGTGGAGTTGTCCGCGTCGGTATAGGCCCGGCCGAAATCGCCTTCCAGCATCGCCTTGATGCTGAGCTGGCTGACGTCCTGCTTGTCGCCGTCGCGATGGATCCGCATGATCCGGACACGGCCTTTTCCATATCTGTTCTTGATGAGCGGCACGCGCGACCTCCAGTCTGTGTTGGCGACCAGGGAACCCCAGTCGCCGGGCAATATATTTCAGCAATGCTTAGTATCGAGCAACCTTCGTGCCACCGGTCACCACACCACCGGGGCGAAACGGCTTTCAGCGGCGTCTGGCACGAGGCTTGTATCTGTCGATCATATTGCCACGACATTTCATCACCTAAGCAAGGGGCTAGATCAATGACAACGAGCGTCCATCCCGTCGACGAGGTCCTCCCGACCCCGCGCCTCCTCGCGCTGGGTCTGCAGCATGTGCTGGTGATGTATGCCGGCGCCGTGGCGGTGCCGCTCATTATCGGCCGCGCCCTGAAGCTGCCACCTCAGGACGTCGCCTTCCTGATCTCCGCCGACCTGTTCGCTTGCGGCCTTGCGACCCTGGTCCAGTGTATCGGCTTTCCCGGTGTCGGCATCCGCTTGCCTGTCATGATGGGCGTCACCTTCGCCTCGGTCGGCCCGATGCTGTCGATGGCCGCCGCCCCGGATATCGGCCTGCTCGGCATCTATGGTTCGGTCATCGCTGCCGGAATCTTCGGCATCATTATCGCGCCTTTCATCAGCCGGCTGCTGCCGCTGTTTCCGCCTGTGGTCACCGGCACCATCATCATGGTGATCGGCATCTCCCTGATGCGCGTTGGTATCAACTGGGCTGGTGGCGGACTACCCATGTTCACCAAGGTCATCGATGGCGTTCCGCACACATTCCCCAATCCGGCTTACGGCCAGTTGCAGGGGCTCGGCATCGCGCTGTTCGTGCTGGTCGTGATCCTCGCTCTGATCAAATGGGGTACCGGCTTTCTGTCCAATGTCTCGGTGCTGCTCGGAATCATCGCCGGCGCCGTCCTTGCCAGCGTGCTGGGCGTGATGCATTTCGACAAGGTCGGCACCGCCGGCTGGGTCGACATCGTACTGCCGTTCCATTTCGGCATGCCGCAATTCCATCTCGTCCCGATCGTCACCATGTGCATCGTGATGATCGTGGTCATGATCGAATCCCTCGGTATGTTCCTGGCACTCGGCGAGATGACCGACAGGAAAGTCGACAGGGACGCACTGACCAAGGGCCTGCGCGCCGACGGTGTCGGCACGTTCCTTGGCGGTATCTTCAATACCTTCCCCTACACGTCGTTCTCGCAGAATGTCGGCCTTGTCGGGATCACCGGCGTGCGCTCCCGCTGGGTGACCATTGCCGGCGGCGGCATCATGCTGGTGCTCGGCCTGCTGCCGAAGATGGCCGCGCTGGTGGAATCCGTGCCGCAGGTCGTGCTCGGCGGCGCCGGCCTTGTGATGTTCGGCATGGTCGCTGCGACCGGTGCCCGCATCCTCACCGCGGTCGATTTCAAGACCAACCAGCGCAACCTGTTCGTGGTCGCCATCTCCGTCGGCTTCGGCATGATCCCGCTGGTGTCACCGAACTTCTTCAAGGCGCTGCCGCATGACCTGCATCCGCTGCTGGAGTCGGGCATCCTGCTTTGCGCGCTGGTGGCCGTGATCCTCAACGCGTTCTTCAATGGCGTCAGCAGTGCCGAGACCGCAAAAGCCGAAGCGGCGGGCGTGGCTGCGGCTGCGACGCATTAGTTACGACACGCCGGCCTCTCGCTCCCTCGCCCCGCAGTTGCGGCGAGAGGGCTGGGGTGAGGGGCGCTTGCGAACCGCAAAGTCCATCGCCGTGGTAGGCGGGGGCCTCGCCCCTCACCCGCCGCGAAGACGCGGCGACCTCTCCCCGCGCAGAGCGGGGAGAGGTTAAGTAAGCCGTTTACCTGCCCTACTTCACCTTCGGCTCGAGCCCGCTCGCCACGATCACAGGCGCGGCCTGCTTCGAGGACAGAAACGCGATCAGCGCCTTGCCCGCCTCGGGCTGCGGCGCATTGCTCGCGAGCCCTGCAGAGAACACGGTGATCTTCTGCAGCTCCGCCGGCAACGGGCCGACGATCTCGATGCCCTTGACCGGTTTCAATTCGCTGATCTGCTGAAAGCCGATCTCGGCCTCGCCCCTGGCGACGATCTCGCCGACCGGCGTCGCCGGGATCTTGCGCGCCTTGTCCTTCATGGCGTCGGCAATGCCGAGCTTCTCGAACATCTCCTTGCTGACATACACACCGCTGGCGCTGTCCGAATAAGCCACGGTCCTGGTCTTCAACAGCGCAACCTTCAGCGTATCCGCAGAGGACAGGTCCGGCTTCGGCGCGCCCTCCTTCACGACAACGCCAATGGGCGAATCCGCGAGATCGACGCGGCTGTCGGCGATCACCTTGCCCTTGCTGACGAGATCACCCAACGCGTAGCCCACCATGATCAGCACATCGGCCGGCTCGCCCCGCGCGAGCCGCATTGGGATCGCCTGCGGCGTCTCCCCCATCGACGGCCCATAGGCCGTGACGACCGTATTGCCCGTCGCCTTCTCGAATTGCGGCACCAGTTCCTTGTAGGCCGCCGTGAAGCCGCCGGAGATCATCACATGGACTTCGGAGGCCAAGGCGCTGGGCGTCGAGGCGACGGCGCAGCCGAGCACGAGCAGCGAACGAATGATGTGGCGCATGGTGTCTCTCCCGGTTGACGTCTTTTTTCTTATCCTCTCCCCGCTTGCGGGGAGAGGTCGACTGGAACGCGCGAAGCGCGTGGAAGTCGGGTGAGGGGGAGCCAGTGTTTTACTCGCTGGCTCCCCCTCATCCGTCGTCGCTTCGCGACGCCACCTTCTCCCCGCAAGCGGGGGGAAGGAAATCTCAGCTCCCTCGATAGGTCCCATAGCTCCACGGCGTTACCAGCAGCGGCACGTGGAGATGGCCTTCGGGCTCATAGACGGAAAAGCGCAACGGGATCTCGTCGAGGAACGGCGGATCGGACATCGGCACGCCCCGCTCCGCAAAATAGCTCCCAACCTTGAAAGTCAGTTCATAGCCTCCGATCGGCACCGGCCTGCCGGCGATCAGCGGCACATCGGTGCGGCCGTCGTGATTTGTCAGCGTGCGCGCAATCACGCGGCTGACGCTGAGCTTCGACAATTCGACCAGTTCGACCGAAATCCCCGCTGCAGGCCGACCGCTATGGGTATCGAGCACATGGGTCGAGAGCCGGCCATGCACCTGTAGGCGATCCGGCCCGTTGACCAGCAGATCGGTGCGCAATGCCGCGATCTTGCAGATTTCGGCAACCGATGCGGTGACCTCGGCGGCCGGGTCGTTGGGCAACCGCTTCTCGAAATCCGCCAGGATGGAATCCTTGGTGTGGCGGCGAACGCAGACGATATAGGGGAAGCCGAACTTGGCACGATAGGCATTGTTGACGCGATCGAAGGCGGCATATTCGGCTTCCGAGAGCCGGTCGAGCCCGGCGCTGTTCTGCTCGGCATTGGATTCTGCCGTCAGGAGATCGCCCCGTTGCGTTTTATCGGCAAGGTCCGGATGCGCCTTGATCAGCGCCAGCCGCTGGCCTGCAGCCGCCTCCTCGACCACCTTGCGCATCGCCGCAAACAACTGCTTCACGCCCGCGAAAGGCCGGTTGTCCGCAGCCTTCTCCGCGATCCACGGCGAATACTCGAAGATATTCGCCAGCGCTGCGACGAAATCCACTTTGCTGCAGCTGTTGAGTTCGTGGAGCGTCTTTTCGGTCATGGCAAGCGCTATCCCAATCCTGGTCTACCCGATGGCACGGGCGTCGGCGGCGAGATGTTTCAGATTGGCGTGCCAGTGCTCAGCGATATCAAGACGCGTCGGCACCCAGACGCGCTCGTGGCTCGCGATGTAATCGAGGAACCGCATCAGCGACGCCGCACGACCGGGACGACCGACGACGCGGCAATGCAGGCCCACGGTCATCATCTTCGGCGACGTCGCGCCTTCGGCATACAGCACATCGAACGAATCCTTCAGGTAAGTGAAGAACTCGTCGCCGCCACCAAAACCCTGCGGATTGACGAAACGCATGTCATTGGCATCGAGCGTATAGGGAATGATGAGCTGCGGTTCGCTGGGTCCCTTGATCCAGTACGGCAGATCGTCGGCATAGCTATCGCACAGATACTTGAAGCCACCGGCTTCCATCAGCAGGCGAATGGTGTTGATCGAACTGCGGCCGGTGTACCAGCCGGTCGGGCGCGCGCCGGTCGCCTCGGTATGCACGCGGATCGCCTCGGCGATCTCGAAGCGCTCCTCGGGCTCCGACATATCCTTGTGCTCGATCCACTTCAGACTGTGGCTGGCGATATCCCACTTCGCCTCCTGCATGGCGGCGACGATTTCGGGATTGCGTTGCAGCGCTGTCGCGACGCCGAACACCGTGGTCGGCATGTTGCGTTCGGTGAACATCCGCCACAGCCGCCAGAAGCCGGCGCGCGAGCCATATTCGAACATGGATTCGATATTGGCATGGCGCTGGCCCGGCCAGGGCTGCGCACCCAGCACATCCGAGAGAAACGCTTCCGAGGCGCGATCGCCATGCAGAATGTTGTTCTCGCCGCCCTCTTCGAAATTGACGACGAACTGCACCGCCACGCGGGCGCCATCCGGCCATTTCGGATCGGGCGGCGTGCGGCCGTAGCCACGGAGGTCTCTTGGATAAAGACCTTGGGGATAATCGCCTGATGTCATCAGACCATCTCGAAACGGACGGGTTGCGCACCCTTCCAGAGCACGGTCTTGCCCATCTCTTTCAGATTTTCGAGATTCGAGGTCAGCGTAATGAAATGGTTACCGGCGAGCTGACCCATCTTGCTGGCGAAATGCACGCCGCTATAGGCCAGCAGGATCTCGGTCTCGCTGATGCCGCCCGGATACAGGATGATGTGGCCCGGCGCCGGAAAGCTGGTGTGGTTCTCATAGGGCACGCCGAAATCGAGATCGCCAAGCGGCATCCAGACGCCCTCGCCGCTCCAGCGCACATGGATCGCCTGGCTGACAAACGGCATCGCCTTCTTGAAGGCGGCGACGGTCTTGGGGGCGTCCTTCTCCTCGAATTTCGCGTCGAAGGTGAAGTCGCCGACATGGACTTTGAGCTGGCTCATCCGTGGAATCTCGTAATTGGAGTGACTGACAGTGATCCATCCAGATTGCAGCAGAGGGCGAAAGAAGCAAGCCGCAGTTTTCGGCGGCGTTGCCTGTAGACTGCGTTCCCTCTCCAACACTGTCATTCCGGGGCCTCCTTGCTCGTCATTCCGGGGCGCACGAAGCGGCGCAGCCGCGTAGTGCGAACCCGGAATCTTGAGGTGTTTTGCTGAACATGCTGGGATTCCGGGGTCGCGTCCGGCTTACGCCGGCCACGCCCCGGAATGACGAGCTGGAGGCGGCGACAGCGCCAAAACCTTTTTTCCTATTTTTCGTTGACAATATCCCTATCAGGATTATTATCTCTTCCGTCCGGCCCGATGAGAGGGGCGAGCGCGATCGTCACGTTCGCGGGGCTGGATGCGGTGGACGCCGGAGATGCGGCGTTACGCGGTTCATGGGTGACGTCTGTCTTCGGGCAGGACGGATCTGCGCCAGCACTGCCACTG
>NZ_LVYV01000033.1 GCF_001618955.1 Tardiphaga robiniae | reverse complement strand
GGCAAGTCCAGTAGTTTGCAAGCTCCTCCTTCGAGGGCGCAATGGCGTCGGGCAGCAACTGCAATATGTTTGTTCGCGGGACTCGGACCGAGTCAGGTGCAGTAGACGGTCCCGGCTTTCCTGCAGCCCGCGACACATCCTGCAAGCCTTTGAACACCGGCTCCCGCAGCAAGCCGTCATCCGTCACCCCGCCATAGTCGATCTCAGCGTAGACCTGCGGCTCGACCCAGGTCGCCTTGGGCTTATTGATGGGATGGGAGAGGGGGTTCTTGCCGATGATCAGGGGATTGAGCCGCTCCCGCACCTCGCGGGCCGCCGTTAAGGTGTAGCCGGTTTGGGCCTTGCCGGCATAAACCAGGCGATCGCCCTCCCAGCGTCCGAGATAAAGCGAGGCAATCCTGCGCGGCTGCGCGCCGAGTTTTTCGACGAAGGCCACGATCGGAAAGGCGTCGCGCTTCGTGCACTTCGTCTTTGTCCAGATTTCCTGCCGACCCGACCGGTAGGGCGCGTCTTTGCGTTTCGAGACAATTCCCTCCAGGCCCATCTCGCACGCGTG
>NZ_LVYV01000032.1 GCF_001618955.1 Tardiphaga robiniae | reverse complement strand
CCTCGAGACTTTCCGTCCGTGCGTGCCGTACTCCTGGGTCTCTTGGCCCTTTTCCAATCACGACGTCGTGCGTCCTGTCACCCGATTCGCGCTGCGTGAGGCCGACCGGGAGCCCGTGGCGAAGCTTGCGATTTCGCTGCTTGCCAGCCTGCGGGGCACCATCTGCCTTTATCAGGGAGGGGAGCTCGGTCTGCCGGAGGCGGAGCTTGCCTTCGAAGAATTGCGCGACCCATACGGCATCCGCTTCTGGCCAGCCTTCGCCGGACGTGACGGGTGCCGGACGCCGATGGTCTGGGAAAGAGAACTGTCGAATGCCGGCTTTTCCGCCGGAACCCCCTGGCTGCCGGTTCGCGATGGGCACCGGATGCTGGCGGTGGACGCGCAGGAGGGCGTGGAAGGGGCGGTGCTCGCGCCCTAACGCCAGACCCTTGGGTTCCCTCGGGCCCCGTCCGCGCTGGTCGACGGCGACAGATGGGAAGAGCGTCGTTTAGGGAACGCGGGGTCAGGGTCGTGTCGCCCGCGGGTGTCGCGGTCGGATTCTCATACAACATGCAACACATGAGTACTCGC
>NZ_LVYV01000031.1 GCF_001618955.1 Tardiphaga robiniae | reverse complement strand
CGCGACAGTTGGTTCGACCAGCCGGTAATCAGCCGCCGACATAAACCAGAGCTCCGCCCTTCCGGCGGCGAGCACAAGCCGACCGACAGTCGACGGCTCGAAGCCGATCACCACAAAGCTATTTCGACTTTTGCAGGCGTTCTTTCGCCACCACCCGCCCCGGCCGGAACGATGGGCCTTCTCGACATGCTTGGCGATCATGCCTTCGAGGCAGTGCGCGCACGCGGCACGGGGGAAATCTTCGCCCCCGCATCGCCTTCCTCAGAACACCCAACAGCCGCTTCCTGTCTGGCGATGATCGGTTGCAGCAGTCTCCGGCGCTCCCGCAGCGGCAGCCGGCGAACGTCGCGTCGTTGAGATAGAGCAGGTCGAAGGCATAGCAGACGATGGCGCCCGCTTCGAGGATAGACGGCAGACGGCCCAAGGCTCGCTGGAGCATGCTTTTCATCGAGCACGACAGCCTCTCCGTCGATTATGGCCGTCTGCACGGCGAGCCGTCGCGCGTCGTCAGCAATCGACGGGAGCCTGTCGGTCCAGTCGTAGCCGCCGCGCGTGAGAATTCTCACCTAGC
>NZ_LVYV01000030.1 GCF_001618955.1 Tardiphaga robiniae | reverse complement strand
ATCGGCGAGAAGGCAGGTCTTACGGACGCATCCGGCTGGTGCCCGGTCGATCCAGTGACGTTCGAGTCGACGTTGCAGCCCGGCAGCCATGTCGTAGGCGACTCAATTATCGGCGGCGACATGCCGAAGTCTGCCTTTTCTGCCAACAGCCAGGCCAAAGCATGCGCTTTTGGCATTGCGGCTTCCCTCACGGGTTCGCCTCAGTTTCCGCCGCACCTGTTCAACTCGTGCTACACGTTTCTAGCGCCCGACGACGCTTTCACCAATGCCCTTACCTTCGCACCCGAGGGCGGAAGGATAAAAACCGTGAAAATGTTCATCAGCAAGGTGGGCGAGAGCGCTGAGGTCCGCCGCCGCACCGCCCTTCACGCCGTGGGCTGGTATTCCGCCTTCACTGCAGACGTGTTCGGCGGTGGCCCCTGATGGAATGCCTGGGGCTGCCGTTGGCCGCCGGGAGGATCGGCTGCGGAAATAGCACTGCGGCGGCAACCGACGAGATTGGAGCGGAACGCCAGAGGAGATTGGTGAGGATCGTCCGGCGAACCGCGCGGGCCACGTCGACGTCCAAGGCAACGTCCAAACCCGCTGTCGGTAAGACGAGTGCGGTCTCTGC
>NZ_LVYV01000029.1 GCF_001618955.1 Tardiphaga robiniae | reverse complement strand
GCTGATCGCCTGGTGGACGGAAGGGAAATTCTATCTCGCCCGCAAGCCGCGCAAGAGCTGGCTCGCCGAAAGCGAGATCACCTGCTCGATCTGCGAGCATCCGTTCGAGCCCGAGGACATGGCCTGGTGCCCGGCCTATGCGGCGCCGATCTGCTCGCTCTGCTGTTCGCTCGACAGCCGCTGCCACGACATGTGCAAGCCGAAGGCGCGGCTGAACACGCCGGTCGCGACCGTGGCCAAGGCGGTGCTGCCCGAAACGGTCGTCGCAAAGCTCGCGACAAGGCTCGGCCGTTACGCGATTTCGGCGGTGATCTCGATCACCGGCATCGGCGTCATCCTGGCGATGATCGCCCACCAGACGACGGCCGCCTCTCCCGAGACCGCCGAGGTCGTCGAGCGGACCATCGCCATCGTCTTCTTCGTCTTTGCCATCCTTGCCGGCGTCGTGTCCTGGTTCTACGTGCTTGCCCATGACAGCCGGGTCGTTGCGGAAGAGGAATCCTCCCGGCAGAACACGGCTCTCCTGAAGGAGATCGCCGCCCACAAGAAGACCGACGCGGCGCTGCAGGACGCGAAAGAAAGGGCGGAGTCGGCCAACCGCGCGAAGAGCCGCTA
>NZ_LVYV01000028.1 GCF_001618955.1 Tardiphaga robiniae | reverse complement strand
ACTCTTGCCCTACACGCCGCGTGTCCGATCTCTGGCCCGGGTCGGCATTTCGGTGACCACGCTCGACCGGAAACTGGCGCGCAGCATGGAACCGCGGGCGTCGACGCCCACCAAGCGGCTGGAGGCGCTACGCGCAATTTCCGAGGCCGGCATTCCCGCTGGAGTACTGGTCGCGCCGATCATTCCGGCGCTGAACGATCACGAGATCGAGCGCGTGCTCGATTCGGCGAAGTCGGCGGGCGCGTCGGATGCGAGCTACGTACTCCTCCGGCTTCCGCTGGAGGTGAGCCCCCTGTTTCGTGACTGGCTTCTCAGAAACTACCCGGACCGCTACCGGCACGTCATGTCGCTCATCCGCTCCATGCGCTGCGGCAAGGATTACGATGCCGAGTTCGGTAAACGAATGAAGGGCAGCGGACCTTACGCCTGGCAGATCGGCCGTCGATTCGAGCTTGCGGCCAAGCGGCTCGGCCTCAATCTGACGCGCCGGCAATTGCGCAGCGATGTCTTCGTGCCGCCGCTAGGAAGGGGCGTTCAGCTGTCGCTTCTTTAGATCGAAAGCATAAGCCGCCACTCTTTCCCGCTGTGGAACGGCTTTGAAAATTCCAGCATCCGCCCTTTGCCCCACGGGGCGGCGCTGGTTCCCCCCGTCAACCGCCGCAAACCGAGCCGGGGGCTTGAAGGGAAT
>NZ_LVYV01000027.1 GCF_001618955.1 Tardiphaga robiniae | reverse complement strand
CGAACAGGTCGATCGGTTCCTTCTGGATGACGTGGTCGAGCTCCTTGTAGAACTCGAAAGTGTTTGCGTGGACCGTGTTGAAGGCGACCTTCGAGCCGTCGAGGAACTCCATCTTCGGCGGATTGCTCTTCTTGGCGAGCGGGTCGACCTTGAGTCCCTCGCGGAACAGCTTTGACGCTGCGTCCGGCTTGCCGTCGACGAGGAAGCCGCGAAGGATCAGCCAGTTCACATGAGACGGAGAGCGCGCCACATAGTAGTCGCCGCCCTCGCTCTTATCCTTCGGGAGGTCGCCCTTGTAGTCCGCCGGGACGATGAGGTACTTGCCGCCCTTGCCCTGGTCCGGACCGGGCGCGCCCATGTCGATGACGAAGCGGAAGAACGCGTCGTTGACAGTGCCGGGGCCGGTGCCGGGCGGAACCGCGACGAGAGTCGGCCCGTCGGGCTCCGGGTCGAGAAACACGGAGCAGTAAACGGTGACGCGGTTGGCGGTGAGCAGAAGGGGGTTGGAGTCGGGCAGTTGGTCGAAGATGAGCGCTTGGTAGGCCTTGGTCGCGCGCATTTCGGCATTGCCCATCCGGGGGGCCTCCAGGCGGGCTGCCGGCATGATATTGAGGAAGACCTCGACGCCGCGGAGGGTGTCGAGGTAGTCGTAGACTTTGCCGGCGGTCTGTGCGGTGGGCACGACGTCCGCGAAATT
>NZ_LVYV01000026.1 GCF_001618955.1 Tardiphaga robiniae | reverse complement strand
CAGCTCCGCCTCGATCTGCCGGCATTGCTCGGTGAGGCCCGCGATGGCGGCACGATGGCTGGCGAGCAGCAGCGGCTCGTCGGTCTGCTTGAGCCGGGTCTTCTCCATGGCGATCATCTCGGTGAGCTGACGGCGGCGCGTCGAGAGGGCCTTGAGAGCAAGCTGATCGGCAGATGGCAGCGGGCGGATCGCATCGGTCATGGCGAGAGCAAACCGTGCAATCAGCCGTGCGTCCAGTCCGTCAGTCTTGGCGCGGCGGCCCTCGGCATCGCGAAACGCCTTGATCCGCCGTGGATTGACGATACCGACCTCGAAGCCTGCGGCGGCAAGCGCAAGCACCAATCGCTGCGCATAGGGGCCGATCGCCTCGAGCACGACACGTCTGACGCCATCCTGCGCCAGGCGTGCAACGATGGTTGCAATGCCGGTCGGCGCATTGGGAACACGGAAGGTCTTGCCCGAGGGGGCAAGGCCGATATCGAGAAAACGCTGGTCGACATCGATGCCGGCTGCGACTGCAAGCGCTTGAGCTGTCATGGGATCAGACCTGTATGCGGGCGACCACGATCCGGCGCCCTTGCGACTGTTCGATCAGACAAAACAGGCGAGATGCCCATGCCGGGTTACGGCCGATCGGGCCTGGAATCTAACGGGCTATCTCCGCCTGCCGTCACTATGCGCGTGACAGATCGACAGATACAGGAATCTC
>NZ_LVYV01000025.1 GCF_001618955.1 Tardiphaga robiniae | reverse complement strand
GCGAGGTGGATAAAGCCGGCGAAGTGAGAAGTTCGTCGGTCATAGCGTGTGGCGAAGCGCCGGAAGTGCTTGAGACGACAGAAGCAGCGCTCGATCCGATTGCGCTGCTTGTAGGCGTTGGCGTCGTGCGGGATGATGATGTTGCGGGTTCGGTTGGATGGGATGACCGCTGTTGCGCCCATATCGGCGATGATCGCGCGTAGGGCGTTGCTGTCATAGGCCTTGTCGGCGAGCACGGCTTCGCCGATCTGGCCCTGAAGCAAGGCAGGCGCCTGGGTGACGTCGCCAACCTGTCCGGCTGTGACGATGAAGCGGAGCGGGCGACCAAGCGCATCGGCCAGCATGTGGATCTTCGTGGTCAGTCCACCTCGGGAACGCCCCAGCGCCTGATCTTTGGCCCCCCTTTTCCGCTCGCGGCCTGCTGGTGAGCGCGAACAATCGTACTGTCGATCATCAGATACTCATTGTCGCGATCGGCCGTCAGGGCTGTGAACACGCGTTCCCAGACGCCCGCATGGCACCAGCGGCTGAACCGGCGGTGCACCGTTTTCCACTTGCCGTAGCGTTCCGGCAGGTCGCACCAATGCGCACCTGAGCGCAGAACCCACAAACAGCCGTTCACGAACAGCCGGTTATTGGCCGCTGTGCGACCTGCATCGCCCGCTTTGCCCGGCAGCAGCGGCGAAATCTTCAACCACTGCGCCTCGTTCAATTCGTAGCGCTTCGTCGCCATCACATGCTCCGTCCAAATCACGGAACCCTATGAATCAGCGATTAGACCTCTTGGGAATCCTCAATGTCGATTGGC
>NZ_LVYV01000024.1 GCF_001618955.1 Tardiphaga robiniae | reverse complement strand
TCCGCTGAGTTCTCAAACGAAGTGCAACACCAGACTAGGGTGTTGCGATGGACCGAACCTACGCCCAGCTGTCGCTGGATGACCGCTACAGGATTGCCCAGCTTTACGCCGAAGGGCGCTCGATCCGGCAAATCGCGGCAGCTCTGGATCGCGCGCCATCGACTGTCTCCCGGGAGCTGAAGCGCAATGCCGGCGTGCAGGTCGGCTACAAACCCGCTTACGCGCAGGGCCAGACGACGGCGCGGCGCTGGAAGGGCGCCCGGTTGGACCGCGATGCCGGGCTCCGCACCGAAGTTCTGGAAGGACTTCGGTGCGGCTGGTCCCCGGAACAGGTCTGCGGGGTGCTCGCCTTACAGCATGGCCGCAAGGTGATCTCGCCGGAGAGTATCTACCGTTTCATCCACGCCCAGATCGCGCGCACCAAGGATTACAGCTGGCGACGATATCTGCCGCGCGGCAAGAGCAAGCGCGGCTTCCGCGGTCGCAAGGGCGGGTCGTCAGCGTTGCATATCGAGGGCCGGGTGCCGATCGCCGACCGACCAAAAGAAGCCCTGGACCGCGCCACCGCCGGCCATTGGGAGGGCGATCTGATGATGTTCGCGCGCTACGGCCAGGCCATCCTCACATTGCATGAGCGATCATCCCGTCTGATGATCGCCGTGCGTCTGCCCGGCAAGGCCGCCCGTCCGGTTGCGCAAACCATCACCCGACTGCTGGCACCGCTGCCGCCCGAACTGCGACAGAGCATCACTTTCGACAACGGCACCGAGTTCGCCCGCCACACAGACCTCCATGCGCTCGGTATCCAGACGTTCTTCTGCGATCCCTACGCCCCCTGGCAGAAAGGTGGCGTCGAGAATGCCATCGGCCGCATGCGTCGCAGGATCCCGCGCAAGACCGATCTGGCCACGCTCACGCCCCAGGATCTTGCTGATGC
>NZ_LVYV01000023.1 GCF_001618955.1 Tardiphaga robiniae | reverse complement strand
CGTTCTTCTGCGATCCCTACGCCCCCTGGCAGAAAGGTGGCGTCGAGAATGCCATCGGCCGCATGCGTCGCAGGATCCCGCGCAAGACCGATCTGGCCACGCTCACGCCCCAGGATCTTGCTGATGCTGTTCTGGCTTACAACAGCACACCCCGAAAGTGCCTTGACTGGCACACCCCCGCTGAGCTCTTTGCTCGACAGCTGTTGCACTTCGAGTGGGAATCCACCTCCCGGCTTTCGCCGGGACGACAGATGAACGGTCGGGCCTTCTAGCTCAAACCTCCACCACGCGCTCGACATGCACGCGGCGGCAATCCATCTCGTATTCGAGATCGATGACCGGCGGGCGGTTGAAGTGCCAGGTCAGGCCGTTGCGGAACACGCCGCGGCGACCAAGCTCACTTTCGAGCAGCGCATAGACGTCGCGCACGGTGTAGAGCTGCGCGCCCGTCGTTTGGCTCCAGTCGCCCGAGAAGGCACTCATGCGGCGCTCCATTTCGCCGAGCACATACTTGGCTTTTTCAAGCATGCCGGACGGGCTGATGTCGCCGAGACGCACGGTGTTGTCGCGATAGTCGCCCATGCCTTCTGCGGCCTCGCCGCTGCCGGCTATGACGAAGGACGCAGGCGCATTCGGCGCGACGGTCGTGAAGGAGAAGGCATGGAAGCCCGGCTCCGACGGCGGATCGATCTTCGGACACACATTGCTGCGCGCGATCGGATTCACGCGGTCCTTCATGATGCCCCACTCTTCGAGGGTCTTGATGTAGATCTCGTTGAAGTCGATGAAGCCCTGCTCGGTGAACGGCGCCGGCGAGCGCAGCTCGCAGGCCGCGAAGGCGGTCAGCGGCCGGCCGGCGGCCTTGATGATCTCGGCGACCTTGGCGAAGCCCTCCTTCAGCGGCACCACTTTGGAGAAACGCACCCGCTCCAGCGCGAAGCCGGGCAGCGCGCCAACGCCGCAGGAATACTGGAACACGCCCGGCATGTAACGGTAGCCGCTGTTGGGGGCTTCGACGGTCTCGATCATGGTTACCTCTTGCGATGAAATCAAAGTCAGTCTTCGAGGACGCCGAGATAGGCGTCGCGAATGATGGGATCGGCCAGCAGCTCGGCGCCCTGCCCGGTGCGCACGATGCGGCCCATATCCATGATGTAGGCGTGATGGCAGAGATCGAGCGCCGTGGTGACGTCCTGCTCCACCAGCAGGATCGACATGCCTTCGGAGTTCAACTGGCGTAGCGCCGCGACCAGTTGCTCCACCAGAAGCGGCGACAGACCGAGCGACAGTTCGTCGATCATCAGGAGGCGCGGCGCGCTCATCAGCCCGCGACCGATGGCGCACATCTGCTGCTCGCCGCCGGAGAGCGTAGCCGCGGCCTGGTTGCGGCGCTCACGCAGCTTCGGAAAGGTCGTGTAAACGCGATCGAGATCACGATTGAGCTCGGAGCGGCTGACGCTGCGCGAATAGGCGCCCATCAGCAGATTGTCCTCGATGCTCATGGCGCCGAACAGCCGGCGGCCTTCCGGCACATGGACGATGCCATGGGCGAGCATCTGCGCGGCCGAGGCCTTCGACAGATCGACGCCTTCGGAGACATATTTGCCTGATGTCAGCGGGATTAGTCCGGACAGCGCGCGCATCAAAGTGGTCTTGCCGGCGCCGTTCGAGCCGATCAGTGCGGTGATCTCGCCGGAGCGCACCGCCATGTCGATGCCCCACAACACCTGGATTTCGCCGTAGCCGGCGCAGATCCCATTCAGTTCGAGCATCGAATGATCAGCCACGGGCGGCGTTCCGTTGTGCATATTGCTGGCCCAGATAGGCATCGACGACGGCGGGATCCTTGATGATGTCGCGCGGCGCACCGTCGGCGATCAGCTTGCCGTTATGCAGCACTGCGATACGGGTGCAGACATTCAGCACGACCTTCATCAGATGTTCGATCATCACGATGGTGATGCCGTCGGCGGCGAGTTGATGGATCAGCTTGGTGGCGCGCTCGACCTCGGCGCTGTTGAGGCCGGCATTGACCTCGTCGAGGAACAGCAGCTTCGGCTTCATCGCCAGCGCCTTGGCCAGTTCGAGCCGCTTGCGCATGGCCAGTGTTAGCGTCGCTGCGGACTGGTTGGCCTGCGCATCCAGACCAACGAACGCGAGATGCACGCGAGCGGCCTCGCGCGCCGATTTCAGGCTCTCGCCCGGCTGCGAGAACAAGGCAGCAGCAGCGACATTGTCGAGCGCCGAAAACTCCGCAAAAGGCTGCACGATCTGGAAGGTACGCGACAGCCCGAGCCGCGCGGACTGATAGGTCTTGATCCGCGTGATGTCGCGGCCATCGAAGGTGACGACGCCCGACGATGCCGGCGTGACACCGCAGATGGTGTTGACCAGCGTGGTCTTGCCCGCACCATTCGGACCGATCAGACCGACCACCTCGCCCTTGTTCACCGACAACGACACGTCGCTTAGCGCCTTCAAGCCGCTGAAGTGGCGCGAGACGTTGCTAAGATGCAGGATTTCGTGACCGGGTTTAGACATGCTTTGCCTTTCGTCCGGTCAACCCGCGCCAGATCTTGCCGGCATGGAGCGAGACCAACCCATGCGGCAGGAACAGCAGCAGCAGGATGATGAGCACGCCCAGCACGCCCGAATGGATCTGGATGTAATTGCGCCAGACCACTTCCTCGAGGCCGAGATAGACGAAGGCGCCGCAGACCACGCCGAGCGGCGAGCCAAGGCCGCCCATCAGCGCCATCACGATCGGCTTCACCGAATACAAGATGTCGAACACATCGGACGGATCGATGTAATGCACCCAGGCCGCATAGAGCCCGCCGGCGGCGCCGACGAAACAGGCGGACAGGCCAAAGGCGATGGCCTTATAGAGCGTGGAATTGAGACCGACCATGTTCGAGGCGGTCTCGTTCTGCCGGATGCAGTTGAGGCCGAAACCGAGCTTCGACATCGACACCGCGATGACGACGAGCGCCGTGATCAGCAGCAATCCCCACATCGCGTAAAAGAAGAACGTCGCGTCGGAAAGAACACTGGAGCCGGACACCAGCGGAATGTTCAGGCCCATGCCACCGCCGGTGAGATCGGTGGCGTTGTTGACGAGTTCTCGGAACACTTCGACCAGCGAGAGGCTGGCGATGGCGAAGTAATGCCCGCGGAGGCGAAGCAGCACCGCGCCGAGAGCTGCAGCAAGCAACAGGCACAATACCAGCGAACCCAGCAGCGACAGTGTCAGCGGCACGCCCTTGTTCATGAGAATGCCGGTGGTGTAGGCACCGAGCCCGAAGAAGGCCGCCGTCGCGAAAGATGGGTAACCGGCGAAGCCACCGACGATGTTCCATGACAGCGCGAAGATCGCATACATGCAGGCCATAGTGCCCAGCCGCAGCGCATAGGCATCGCCGAACAGCGGCAGTGCAGCCACGCAGGTAATCAGGACGAGAAGTGCGATATTGGTCCGGGTCATTCAAAACCCTTTCGGCCGAGCAGGCCCTGCGGCCTGACGACAAGGAAGATGATGAGCAGGACGAAAGACAGCGTCACCGCATGGGCCGGGCCGAGATAGACCGAGCCGACGCCTTCGACCAAAGCCAGCAAGATGCCGCCTGCCAGCGCGCCGGACACGCTGCCGAGGCCACCGAGCACGCAGACCACGAAGGCCTTGCCGAGATAGGCTGACGAGGTCAGCGGCGAGATCGGGAAGATCAGCGCCATCAGCACACCGGCGCAGCCGGCCAATGCAGCACCGAGGCCGAAGGCGATGGCGTAGATCGATTTGACGTCGACGCCCATTAGCACCGCGGCATCTCGGTCGAGCCGGACCGCAACGATGGCGCGACCGACTTTCGAGCGACGCAGCAGCAGATAGAGCAGAAAGGTCAGCGCCAATGCCGATGCGGTTGCAATCAGGCGATCGACGGGGACGACGACGTCGAAGATCGAGATCGAACCCGTGGGCGGATTGAGGATCAGCTTCCGGTAATCGGCCTTGAAGTAATAGATCATCGCGTTGTTCAGGATCAGATCGAGCCCGAAGGTCAGCGTCAGCGTCACCAGCACCGGAGCGGTGATGACGCGATTGAGCAGCAGCCGCTGCAGCAGATAGCCGAACACGAAGAAGGCCGGCGCGGCGATCAGCAGCGCATACCACGGCGACAGGCCGAGCGAGTTATAGGCGCCCCAGGCGAGATAGGCGCCGAGCACAATGAATGAGCCGTGGATCAGGTTGATGACGTTGAGCACGCCCCAGACCAGCGAGAAACCGATCGCGATACAGGCATAGAGACACCCGAGCACGAGTGCATTGATCAGGACCTGGATGGCCAGCATGTCGATTCCTCGCCGGTCTCGGCCGTCGCTCAGTTCACACCGAGCTTGAATTCGCCCTGCTTGATCGCATCCGGGAACAGCACCACCGGCTTGCCGGCCTGGATCTGGAAGACCGGCGGTTCGAGCGAGTTGATCTGGCCGTTGGCGCCAAACTTCACCGGACCCCAGAAGGTGACAACGTCCATCTTGGCGAGTTCGTCACGCACCTTGTCACGATCCAGCGAGCCGGCCTTTTCGATGGCCATCTGGAACAGCGCGCCACAGACGGCAGCCGACGCATGGGCGTAGTCCGGCTCGAGCTTGTACTTGTCCTTGAACAGCTTCACGAAGTTGGCGGTCGTGCCGAAAATGTCCTTGCCGTTGTACTGTTCGGCCGGATGCCACCACGAGGCGCTGGAGATGTTCTCGGCGCTCTGCCCGGCGGATTCGATGAATTCCTGATAGGCTGGACCGGCGATCATGGTCACGACGCCAGCCTTCATCTGTTGATCGACCATCTGCTTGCGGATCAGCAGGAGATCGTTGGTGTAGCCGGTGACGAACACCCATTGCGGATTCAGCGACTTGATCTGCGACAGGGTTGCGGAGTGATCGAGCGTGTTGATGGCGTATTTCTCGAAGTAAACGACTTCGAGACCGTTGGCCTTGGCGGACTTCTCCATCTCCTGCGCGATGGCCAGCGGGAACAGATCGTTACGCGCGAGGATCGCGATCTTCTTGACGTCGGCGGCCTTGGCCTTGACCAGCTGCGTCAGCGGCGTGGTCAGCGTGTCGTTGGGCGTGAAGGTGCCGAACAGATATTTGTAGTTCTGGTCGTAGACCTGCGACGACGACGCCGTCGCGGCCAGCATCGGAACTTTGTACTTCTCGGCGATCGTGCTGGCGGCCTTGGCGGCGCCCGAACCGAACGGGCCGAACATGAAGTTCACCTTGTCCTGGGTGATCATCTGTTCGGTGGTCTGCACCGAGCGCGGCGTGTTGGACTGGTAGTCCGAATAGACGATCTCGACCTTGTACTTCTTGCCGCCGACATCGATGCCGCCGGCCTTGTTGGCCTGTTCGGCCCAGAGGTCATAGCCCTGCTGCTGTTTCACGGCTTCCGGCGCCAGCGGCCCGGTGATCGGCAGCGGCGCGCCGAAGCGAATGACGTCCTGGGCCGAGGCCACCGAGGATGTCGCTCCCAGGCCAGCCGCAGCCAGCAGGAGGGATGCGGAAAAAGCCGAGACAGCAAGCCGGGGATGAAACATCCAAATTCTCCATCGATGACGGGACCGTGACCTGATCAAAAGCTTTGCAAATCCAGATTTCGAATAAAAGCATTGAATTTCGATGTGAGAGGTCTGAAAATCAGAACGCTAGTCAGGTCCTGCCATCGCGCTGGGCAGCCAGTCGCGAAGGACCAACGATGATCGAATCCACCGCCATTCGCTATTTTCGCGTCGTTACCGAGTCCGGATCGATCAAACAGGCCGCCGCAGCGCTCCGCATCGCCCCCTCCGCCATCAGCCGCCAGGTGCAGGGGCTGGAGGAAGAGCTTGCGGTCAAGCTGTTCGAGCGCGGCGCGCGCGGCATGAACCTGACCGATGCCGGCCACGTGCTCTATCGCTATGCAGTCGAGAACCGCAGCCAACTCGACGGGCTGCGCAGCCAGGTCGAGGAATTCGCATCGCTGCGCCGCGGCCAGGTGAAGATCGCCACCGTCGAAGGCATGCTGTCGAGCTTCCTGCCCAACTCTTTCGTCGACCTGTCGCAGCAATATCCGGGGATCGCACTATCTGTCACCGCCGTGGGCGCTCGCGATGTGGTCGAGATGGTCAGCCAGAACGAGGTCGATCTCGGCCTGATCTTCGGCCGCGCACCGCGCCGCGATCTGATCGAACTCGGACGCATGCGGCAACCGGTCTGCCTGATCGTCGCGCCCACGCACCCGCTGGCCGGCCAGAACTCATACGGGATGAAGGATCTCGCAGGGTTGCGCGTGATCCTTCCGGACCCATCATTCGGCATTCGTCAGGAACTCGACAAATCCTGCGCACAGGCCAATGTGCGGCTGGAAATGTGCAGCGAGACCAACTCGCTGGCCTTCACCCAGACCGTGGCTGCCCGCACCGATCTTGCGACGTTCCTGCCGATGGTCTCGGCGACGGCGGCGATCAATGCCGGTACACTCGTCGCGATCCCGCCGCGGGACCGCAGACTGGAGTCAACACAGGTGACGCTGGTGCAGTCCGCCGCACGCATGGCATCGCCCTCAACACGACTGGTTGCCGAAATGTTGGTGGCGCAGATGAAGGACAACGAGGAAGGCTAGACGCCTTAAGCAGCGAGCCTTCCAGCCAAAGCGCGGAAACGTTCGAGCTGGTCCTGCTTCAGCGCGCGGGTCTCGTCACGACCGACGAAGACCTTGAACATCACGCCGCCATCGACATTGAGAAATGCGACGAAGGCCGACGACTTGCCCATGAACGGCCGCTCGACGAAAGCCACGCCGCCGCAGCGCTCGTGACGCAGATGGCCATGCAGCCCCTTCGGCTGTGTCAGATTGTAGTAGCCGTGGCCAATGGCGCCCGGCGACAGCGGCGCTGTGGTCTCGAAGATGCCGTCCTCGGTGTGAACGATCAGCGTCACCTCGCCCCACTCGGCGATATCCGTCATCGCGGAGACAAAGGTATCGGCGCCGCCGCCGATCCTCACCATCCCCTCGGGCAGCGCTTCCAGCACGGCGCGCGCCGTGACGTTGCGCTCGCGCGCAACGGTCTCGATCACGGCGCCGGGATTCTCCGCCATATAGGTCTTCAGCGCGGCGAGATCCGTATTCAGCATGAAATGGCTCCGTGATCGATCATTGATGTGAGACGCAGTGCCTGCAATCAGGCCGCAGCGCTCTTGCGGCGCTCGGACTGGATTACCTCGAAACCCTCGAACTTGGGGTGACCGAGATAGAGGCTGGCGCCTTCCGACTTATTGTCGGCGCGGGCATGCGCCTTGCGGAACTGCTCGGACTTGGTCCAGCCCTCGAAATCCGCCTTGCTGGCCCAGACCGTATGCGACGAATACAGCGTGTGATCCTCGGCCACCGGCCCCTTCAGCAGGCTGAACTCGATGAAGCCCGGCAATTCCGAGAGATAGGATTCGCGGGTCGCCCAGATATTCTCGAAAGCGGCTTCGGATCCGGTTTTGACCTGAAAGCGGTTCATGGCGATGAACATGGAGTATTCCTTCTCTTGTGTGCTCGTAGCCTATCATAAACGAAATCGCGCCCGGACATGAGCGCGATTTCTCTTGAAGGTGTTTAGGTCGCAGACGGTTATGCGCCGCCGAAATGGACCTTCAGGCCACCCTTGTAAACGATGCCCGGACCAGGGGCAGTCCAGAGCACATCGTTCTGGGTGGTGCCGTCCGCACCCGCGCCTGGAATCGCGTAGGGGCGATAGTACTGGTTCAGGATGTTGTCGACGCCGAAGTTGAGGGTGATATCCGGCGTGGGCTGATAGGCCACGTACAGATTGACCAGATCGTAGGCGGTCGATGGCACGTAGCCGACCGGGATGTCGGTATTGGCGCCGACTGAGGCCCATTGAGCCGAGATGACCAGCTTGCGGTCCAGCAAGCGGACGCCACCGGTGGTCGTGACCTTGCGCGGCTGGATTGTCGCCAGACCAACATTGGTCTGGGTGTTCTTGCCGCGCTGAAGCGTAGCACCGACACCCAGGAACCAGTCGCCTGCATCATACGATGTTTCGGCTTCGAAGCCCTCGATCCTTGCCGACGCGATGTTCTGGTACTGGTAGAACTGGCTGAACAGGCCCGGAATCGGGAAACCCATAAAGGTCAGCGGCGAAGCGACCGGGGTCGAAGCGACCAGATCGATATAGTCGTCGACATCGTTGCGGAAGAAGTTGAACTTGGCGCGGAAGCTATCGCCGGCTGTGAAGATACCGTTGTACTTCAGATTGACGCCGACTTCCTTGTTCTTGCCGACTTCAGCACGCAGGTTCGGGTTCGGCCGGAAGCAGAACAGACCTGAGGTACCATCGGGACAGTTGAACAGCGTCGGACCGCCACCGGTGGCGTGACCACCGGCGATCAGCGTCTCTGTGATCGACGGCGCGCGATAGCCCTCGGCATAGCTCACATAAGGCGTGAAACCAGCAACGGGCGTAACGCCGACGGTGATCTTCGGCGAGAGGCGATCACCGCTCGACGAAGTCGTTCCGGCGACCCCTGTGCCCGACGAATTCAGTTCGTAGTGATCGTAACGCAGCGCGCTGATGACTTCGAGCCAGGTCGAGTAGTTGTTCTTCAACTGGACGAAACCGCCGCCCACCGTCCGGTCGCCGCTCGGTGTGGTGATGTTGGAGTTGCCGCGGGAATCGAAGGTCGAGACCTTGTCGTTGAAGACGTCGAAACCGTAGGTGACGGCATTGCGCCATCCGCCGAAATCGAAACGCGACGTGTTGTTGACGTCCACGCCGATCGTATCCAGCAGGTAACCGCGGCGATCACCGACGCAACCCGAAATATTGTTGCCAGGATTGGCCAGCGTACAGGTGCCAGAACCCGCGGTGATGCGATTGTTGTAGGTCTTGACCTGATCGTTGTCGGTGCGATTGCCGTACAGCGTGGCGTTCCAGTCGAACAACATGTCATCCGGCTTGGAGTACTTCCAGGTCACCGTACCGGTATAGGTCTTGGCTGTAGACCCATAGACCGACGAACCAGCGATGGCCGCCGCTGGCGCCGCCGTGGTGGTCCCGCCACGGTTCATCTGACCGATGCTGTACTGATAGTCTTGGAAGATACCGCCGAACTTGATCTCGTGGCCATCAGCAGGACGGACCGTCAGCTTCATCAAGCCCGCGGCAATATCATTTCCAGTGTTGCCGATCTCGGTACCGGCACCATCCTTGTAGTTGCCTTGAGTCCGGTAGACTGCACCGCCGAACACGTCGACCGTCGGATCGACACGCACGCCGCCGAACACCGAACCCATGCCACGGGCATTGTTGGAGCCGTAGGAGCCGCTCATATCGACGCCCCAGCGCTCACCGGGCCGCAGGACGTCATTGATATCCTTGGTGCGGAACGAGGCCACGCCGCCGATGGCGCCAGAACCGTAGATATTCGCGGTCGGGCCGCGGGTGATATCGATGCCGCCGATCAGTTCGGGCTCAAGGAAGAACGATCCATTCGCATTGTGACCGGAGCGCTGGTAGTTCTGGCGCGCGCCGTCGACCACAACGGCGACACGGCCGAAGTCCTGCAAGCCGCGAATATTGATCGCGGTGGACGGATCATCGCCGCGATCCTGCATCCAGACACCAGGAACATTGTAGAAAAGCTGGCTCAGCCGGCTCGGCTGCTGCAACTGGATCTGTTCCTGCGTCACAACGCTGACCGGGGCGAGCGCATCGATGGCGCGCTCCTGAGTCTTCGAAGCCGTCACCGTGATTTCATCGAGTGACTGCCCGGTGCGGCTGGCCTGCGCATTGGCGTTAGCGACCTGCGCCGGCACGGCCGCCGGCTTGGCAGCAACGCGCTTCTTCTTGGCGGGTTTCGGCTTCTGCGGCTGCACGTCGCCTGCCTGCGCGGCGGCCTGTGCCAAGGCGGTCTCGGAGACCAACGCCCCCATTGATACGATCGACACACCCAACAACAAGGCGCGCGTAGTCATGCCCCCAAGAGCCATAGCCTAATCCCCAAACACATATTTCAACGGATCGTGGCTGGCTGGCGCTGCGCGAGGCAGGGAGCTTGCTGGCTTTCGAATGCGACTCGGGGACCCCTGCCACCAAGTTGCCATTTTCGATTACGGTTCATTAACGGGGGGGTCAAGCAATCCCCGCCCTGTTTATACTGATTATAGACTGCAGTGCTTGGCGATGAGGTGCGACAAAACCTATAACGATGACAGAGACTTTTACGGATGGGATAGATCGGCGCTATGGATACGGGTTCTCACGACGGCAGCGCTGCCGCTCACGCCAAATCCTCAGCCGGACGCAATGTGGTCATAAATGGCGACCGGATGGACAGCAAGGAGCTGTTCGCGGATCAGCGTGAGTTGCTGATTACGCATGGCGACGAGACTTATCGCCTGCGCCTGACGTTCCAGAACAAGCTGATCCTCACCAAATGACCGCCGGCTTCCCTGTTCGACGTCATCGTATCGCGCATGCCCTGCAATGTGTAGCGCTTGCCAGCACGCTGGCATTCTCCGCCGCGGCCTCAGCCGAAGACGCCGTCGTGCGCGACGCACGCGGGCGCGACGTCACAATCGGTCATCCGACCCGCATCGTCTCAATCGGCGGCGCGGTGACCGAAATTCTTTATGCGCTCGGCGCTGACGATCGCATCGTCGCCGTCGATACGACCAGCCTGTATCCACCGAAGGCCATGGCCGACAAACCCAATGTCGGTTACATGCGCCAGCTCTCTGCGGAAGGCGTACTGGGGCTGAATCCGCAACTGGTATTGGCGATTGCGGGCTCCGGCCCGAAGGAAACCATCGACGTCATCGACGCCGCCAAGATTCCGCTCATCATGGTGCCGGATACATTCACCGAAGCGGGCATGGTGGAGAAGATCCGGTTGGTCGCCAAGGTCGCGGGCGTCGAGGCACACGGCGAATGTCTCGCCAATGCCGTGGCCGGCGATCTTGCCGCGCTGCGTGAATTGCGCGCCAAGGTGAAGACCCCGCCACGGGTGATGTTCGTGATGTCCTTCCTCGATGGCCGCACCATGGTCGCAGGCCAGAAGACGGCAGCCAATGAAATCATCAAGCTGGCCGGCGGCGTCAATGTCGCGGACAGTTTCGACGGCTACAAGATCATGAGCGATGAAGCCATCGCCGCAGCCAAGCCGGATACCGTGCTCTCGATGGAGCGCGGCAAGGATACGCTGCAGGCCGACACCGTGTTTGCCAGCCCGGCATTCGCGCTGACGCCGGCCGCGAAGACCAGGAATCTGGTCGCCATGGACGGCCTCTATCTGCTCGGCTTCGGCCCACGCACGGCGGCCGCCGCGCGCGACCTTGCCGTGAAGCTCGATCCGGCACTGACCGCTGACGCAGCCTCGTTCAAGCCCGCCTCGCTCGCCGTCAACTGTCGTCAATAATATGACTGCCGCCGACGCCAAGTTGACTGCATTTGTCAGAACGAAGGGCCGGGTGCGCGGCCCTGCAACCATCGTCGTCCTGTGCGGTCTGTTCGCAGCACTCCTGCTGACGGTGCTGCTTGCTGCCACGGTTGGCGCCGCCGGAATCCCACTGTCCCGCCTGCCCGCAGCACTTGGCCTTGCGGCCGCCGATCCCGGCAATCTATTTGCCGCGCGCGATCAACTGATCCTGTGGTCGATCCGGATTCCGCGCATTGCCATCGCCGCCATGATCGGCGGCATGCTGGGCGCCGCCGGCGCGATCATGCAGGGCCTGTTTCGCAATCCCCTCGCCGATCCGGCGCTGGTGGGTGTTTCCAGCGGCGGCGCATTTGCGGCAGCCGGCGCCATCGTCATCAGCGACAGCCGCTTTGCGCATTATGTGAGTTTTCTGCAGCCATTCCTGCTGCCGCTAGCCGCCTTCGTCGGCTCGCTGCTGACGACCATCATTCTTTATCGAATTTCCAGCCGCAGCGGACGCACCTCCATCGCGCTATTCCTGCTCGCCGGCATTGCCATCGCCGCGATCGCCAATGCGGGCATCGGCCTCCTTGTGTTCATCGCCGACGACCGGCAATTGCGCGACATCACGTTCTGGCTGCTCGGCTCGCTCAGCGGCGCCACGTGGAGCAAGGCGGCAACGATTGCGCCTATGCTGGCGCTGGGCCTGGTCGGGATGCTGTTCACCAGCCGCGGCCTCGACGTGCTGATCCTCGGTGAGTCCGAGGCCTTCCATTCCGGCGTCGATGTGGAGCGCCTCAAGCGCATCTGCATCGTACTGGTCTCCGTCATGACCGGCGCTGCGGTTTCCGTCTGTGGCGTGATCGGCTTTATCGGCATTGTGGTGCCGCATCTGCTTAGGCTGATGATCGGCCCGGGCCATCGGCTGCTGCTACCGGCATCCGTCGGTCTCGGTGCCAGCCTCCTGGTCGGCGCCGACACGCTCGCCCGCACCATCGTGGCGCCGGCCGAGATGCCCATCGGTATCCTGACTGCCGCCGTGGGTGCACCTATTTTCCTGCTGATCCTGCTGCGTCAGCGCGGGCTGGTGGGGCTGTGACGTCAATGGCCGACACACCCGTCCTCACAGCATCCGGCATCTCGCTAACCATCGGCCAGGCCACGCTGCTCAATCATGTCGATCTCACTGTCACCAGTGGCGAGATGGTCGCCATCGTCGGTCCCAACGGCGCCGGGAAATCGACGCTGCTGCGCCTGCTGTCGGCCGATCTGCGTGCGTCGCGCGGCGCCATCACACTGAAAGGCCGCGACCTCCACGCCTGGTCGCCCGCCGAACTGGCGATGCGGCGCGCGATGCTGTCGCAACATGTCAGTGTGAGCTTTCCATTCACGGTCGAGGAAGTCGTGCAGATGGGTCGGGGCAACCTGCCGCTGGCTTCTGCGCAATCGCTCGTCAATGCCGCCATCGATGAAGTGGGCCTTGGCGACTTCCGTCATCGCGAATTGCCAACGCTGTCAGGAGGCGAGCAACAGCGCGCGCATTTCGCGCGCATCCTCGTACAACTCGCCTGCGGCGAAGCTGTGCATGGTCCTGGCATCCTGCTACTCGACGAGCCGACATCATCTCTCGACCTGCGGCACCAGATCGAGCTGGTGGAAATTTCACGGCAACGCGCGCGTAACGGCACGGCCGTCATCGCAGTGCTGCACGATCTCAATCTCGCAGTTCGGTTTGCGGATCGCATCATCGTGATGCGCAACGGCGCCGTTGCAGCGGAAGGAACGCCTGCGGAGACCATCACCAGCGATGTGATCCGTCGCGTGTTCGATATCGACGTCGTCGTCGCCCGCACCGACGATGGCGCGCCGTATCTGCTGCCGCAGATGATGCAACAGATTGCGAATTCAACTTCCATCACGGGTTGACTGCATCCTTTCAGAGCGCATGATCATGCTTAGGCATGCATGCGTAACAGCAACATTGTTGCTCACGGGAACTCACTTTTATCTGAACTCCCTATGAACTGATGCATTGCCCTCGTGTCGCAACAAACCACGGAGGTTCCCCATGGGGTATGCACACAGGTCCACAGCACTGGTGGTCGAGAACGACGAAGCGCAACGCACATTGGTCAGCCTGCTCCTCGAAGAGAGCGAGATGAACGTCATCGAATGCGAAAGCGCGGAGGCGGCCGTGCTGGTGCTGGAGGAATCCGGCGACAATGTTGCGATGGTCTTCACCGACGTGGAACTCGCGGGCATGATGGACGGCATCGAGCTCGCTTATCTCGCCAAGCAACGATTCCCCGATATGCATGTGATCGTGACTTCGGGTGCGCCTCGCGTGCGTCGACTGCCCGACGGCACACTGTTCATGGCCAAGCCATGGAGCCCGATCGATCTGCTCCGCGCCGCACAACAATCGTTTCACTGATACAGGTCAAATCGGTCCGCGCGGACCGGCGGATGCCGCCCGCGTGGGACCGTCTTGCATTGCTGCAGCGCAACGCCGATAATTCAGCGATCACACCTGCAGCAGCAAGGGTTTCATGCCGTTCGACCTCCTCATTCGCAACGCCACGCTTCCCGACGGCCGCACGGGCCAGGATATCGCCATCGAAGGGGGCCGTATCGTCGCGGTGCAGCCCAATCTGGCGGGAGAGGTCGGACGTGTGATCGATGCCGCCGGGCATCTGGTCTCGCCGCCCTTCGTCGACATCCACTTTCATATGGATGCAACGCTATCGCTCGGCCTGCCGCGTCTGAATGTCTCCGGCACCCTGCTCGAGGGCATCGCGCTGTGGGGCGAGTTGAAGCCACACCTCACTTATGAAGCACTGGTCGAACGTGCGTTGCGCTATTGCGATCTCGCGGTGGCGCAGGGCCTGCTCGCGGTGCGTACCCATGTGGATATCTGCGACGACCGGCTGCTGGCTGTCGATGCGCTGCTCGACGTCAAGAAACAGGTCGCGCCCTATCTCGATCTCGAACTGGTGGCGTTCCCGCAGGACGGCTATTTCCGCTCGCCGACGGCTGCGCAAAATCTCACCCGCGCGCTCGACAAGGGGGTCAGCATCGTCGGCGGCATTCCGCATTTCGAGCGCACCATGGCCGATGGCGCCGCATCGGTGAAGGCACTCTGCGAGATCGCCGCTGCGCGCGGACTGCGCGTCGACATGCATTGCGACGAAAGCGACGATCCGCTGTCGCGCCATATCGAGACCCTCGCCTATGAGACCCAGCGTCTCGGACTGCAAGGCCGAGTCGCCGGCTCGCACCTAACCTCGATGCATTCGATGGACAACTACTATGTCTCGAAGCTGCTGCCGCTGATCGCCGAAGCCGGCGTCGCTGCGATCGCCAATCCGCTGATCAATATCGTGCTGCAGGGCCGCCACGACAGCTATCCGAAGCGCCGCGGCCAGACCCGCGTGCCGGAGATGCGGCCCTACGGCATCAATGTGGCCTTCGGCCAGGACTGCTGCATGGACCCGTGGTATTCGCTGGGCTCGGCGGATATGCTCGAAGTCGCACATATGGGCCTGCATGTCGGGCAGATGACCAGCCGCGACGCGATGCGATTCTGTTTCGACACCGTCACGACAAATCCCGCAAAGATCATGGGGCTCGAGGGCTATGGCCTCGATGTCGGATGCAACGGCGACCTCATTCTGCTGCAGGCGCAGGACCCCATCGAGGCGATCCGGCTGAAGGCGACGCGGCTCGCGGTCGTGCGCCGTGGCAAGGTCATCGCGGAGACACCGGCGCGTATCGGTCGACTCGCGCTCGATGGCCGCCCGGCTTCGGTCGATCCGGCTGCCTACGCGCCGCCGAGCTGATATCTTCGACATCCTTTCCTCACATCACGCGACAGCATGACATCAGCCCCTCCCACATCCCTGCGCGTCGCCGTGATCGGCGGCGGCGTGGCCGGCGCATTCGCCGGCATCATTCTGGCCAGGCTGCCGCAGATCGGGCCGATCACCGTGCTGGATCGCGATGGCGCCTTCGGGCGCGGGCTTGCCTATTCCGCGAAAGCCAAGTGGCACCGCATCAACGTCCCAGCCTCAAAGATGGGCGGACTCGGCGCCGAAGATAACGGCTTCGTCGAATGGTTGACGGAGACGGGCCAGGCGGACTGGCCGGACTATTCAACCTCCTTCGTGCCTCGCCGGGTCTATGGCGACTACATCTCCACGAAGTTCAATGAACTGACTGGCACAGGCCGCGTGACTCCGCGGCAGGATGCGGCGCTAAGCATCACGCGGCAAGACCATGACTATCGCGTTGCGACGGCATCGGGCGCGACCATCGACGCCGATCTGGTGTTCCTCTGCCTCGGCAACCAGCCGCCGTCGCCATTTCCCGGCATCGAGGCATCGCCGCGCTCGATTACCAATGTCTGGGCGCCGGGCGCGCTCGATCCGATCGACAAGGACGATCGCGTGCTGGTCATCGGCACCGGCGCCACCGCGGTCGATATGGTGATCGATCTCGTCCATCGCGGCATGCGCGCGCCCATCACGATGGTCTCGCGGCGCGGATTGCTGCCGCTGATCGACGTGCCGGCGCAGACCGATCCAGATCCGATGAACTCATTCCCGGTACCCACCGCGCGTGGGCTTCTGGCGGCGTTGCTCAGGGACACCCGCCGCAAGGTTGCCGCGGGCATTCCATGGCAGACGATGGTCGACACGTTTCGATTGTCCATTGGTGAACTCTACAGGAACGCCTCTGAGGCCGAACGTGCCCGCTTCGCGCGGCATCTGCGCGCGATCTGGATGGTGCACCGGCATCGGTTGGCACCCGACGTCGCCGAACTGCTGGAGCAGTTGCAGCGAGACAAGCAGCTCGATGTGATCGCGGGTCGCATCACCAGTGCAGTTGCGACACTGTCGGGACATGACGTGACCATCCGCAAGCGCGGACACGGCGAGACGATCAACCTCGCCACCAACTGGATTCTGAACTGTACCGGCCCGGAAGAGCGTTATGATCGCCTGGGCGATCCGCTCATCAAGTCGCTGCTCGCAACCGGGCAAGCGCGGACCGGCTTCAACGGCCTCGGCCTCGATGTCGCCCCAACCTGCGAGCTGCGCGACAGCGCCGGTCGTGTTCAGCCCGGCTTCTATGCCATCGGCCCGGCGACGCGCGGCGCGTTCTGGGAAGTGACCGCGGCATCCAATATTCGGCGGCAGTTGCTGGCCGTGAGCGAGCAGTTGAAGACACCCTAGCCCTTCCGCCACGGCACGATGGCGCGCTCCAGCGCGTCGAAGCCGGCATTCATCACAAAGCCGATGATCGCGATGACAAACAGGCCGACATACATGGTCTGGACGTCGAACAGCTCCCACGCATTCCAGATCATGTAGCCGAGCCCCTGCTTGGCGCCGACCATCTCTGCGATGGCGATCAGCACCAGCCCCATGCCGGCGCCGAGCTTGATGCCGGTCATGATCAGCGGCAATGCGCCGGGAAGCGCCACGGTGCGAAACATGTTGAAGCGGCTGGCGCCGAAATTGCGGCCGACGTCGAGGAAGATCGGCGCAATCTGGCGCACGCCGGCCGCCGTGTTGATGACCACCGGATAGAACACGCCGATCGCGACCATCGCGATCTTCGAACTTTCACCGAGACCGAAGATCAAGAGGATCAGCGGCAGCAGGGAGCTCTTCGGAATTGGATAGGTCGCCGAAATCAGCGGATCGAAGGCGGCTCGCACCGGGCGATAGAGCCCAATAGCAAGTCCGATCACGATGGCCGGCACGCAGCCGACGACGAAACCAGCAGCGAGGCGATACAGGCTGGCTCCCACATGACGCCACAGCGCGCCGGAGGAAGCGAGCTCGAACAGATGCCCAATGATGTTAGAGGGCGCCGGAAAGAACCTGACATCAACGATGCCGGTGCGAGCGCAGATTTCCCACAGGCCCAACAGCACCAGCGGCGACAGGACGCTGATGGTACGGTCACTCCACAGCGAGCGAGTCTGGCCCGCGCTCATGCCTTGCTCCCCGGCTCGCGGCTGCGCGCGCGATCGACCTCTTCGCGGAGCTGCGCCCAGATGTCGTAGACCAGTTCGCCGTAAGCCGGCGTGTGCCGGAGTTCGACGACTTTGCGCGGTCGCGGTAGATTCACCGGCACGATGGTCTTGATGCGCCCCGGCCCCGCTGTCATGACCATGATGCGATCACCGAGCGTCACGGCTTCATCGACACTGTGGGTAATGAAGACCACGGTCTTGCGCGTCTCTTCCCAGATCCGCAGCAACTCCTCATGCAGCAGCGTCTTGTTCTGTTCGTCGAGCGCCGAGAACGGCTCGTCCATCAGCAGGATATCGGGATCGTTGGCAAAGGCGCGCGCGATGGAGACGCGCTGGCGCATGCCGCCGGAGAGCTGATGCGGATAAAGCGTGCGCGCGCCATACATGCCGGTCTTGTTCAGATAATGCCCGACCACCTCATCGATGCGCGCTTTCGGGACCTTGCGCATCGTCAGGCCGTAGGCGGCGTTGTCCCATACGGTCATCCAGGGAAACAACGAGTCCCCCTGGAACACCATGGAATTCTGCGGATGGCCGGGTTGCGAATTGGCGATATCGATCCGGCCCTCCGATGGCGCATCCAGCCCGGCAAGCATGCGCAGCAGAGTCGTCTTGCCGCAGCCGCTCGGGCCAACCACCACGAAGAAGGTGCTGACCGGGATATCGAGCGTGATCCGGTCCAGCGCCAACTGCGTATCGTGCCGCTTGGTGACGTCGCGCAGACTGATCTTCGGTGCCGACGCTTGTCCGCCCCCCGGGAGTTCTGCTGTGGTCGTCGGCACCGTCATAGCCACGCTTCTCTTCACCGTCTCACTTGGGTCGTGCAAATGGTCCCAGAACCGGCTTCAGTGCATCGACATAGGACATGTCGACGACCTTGGCTGCCTCGATGTCGCTGGTGACCAGCCCGCGCGACTTGAAGTAAGCGAGATCGGTTTCAACGCTGGGCAGATTGATCTGGCCGTCGGGATCGATGAACACCGGTACGATCTGATGCAGCAGCGCCATGTCCTTGATGCCTGTCATCTCGGCAATGTCCTTGATCATGTCCTCGGCGCCGGGCCCCGCGATCTTGCCGTCCTTCAGCGTCGCAGCATAGGCGCGCACCCCGCGCAAATAGGCCTTGAGGAAGGCCGTGACGGTCTTGCGGTCCTCGGCGAACTTGCCGTTGATCAGCAGCATGGCCGTCTGCTGCACCGGATAAAAATCGTCGAGGCCGGTAAAGCGCACAGCGACATTGTTGCGCACCATCGCCGTCACGCCCGGCTCCGCCGAAATCGCCGCGTCGATCGCCTTGTTGGCGAAGGCCGTGAGATGCTGCGGGAACGGAAGGAAGACCTTTTCGATATCCTCGTCCTTGAGCCCGGCCTTCTTCAGCGCCTGATTGATGACGGATTCATCGGCCGCGCCGTTGGCAATGATCGCGACCTTCTTGCCCTTGAGATCGGCAAGCGACTTAAATGCGCCTGACTCGATCAGATCCTTGCGCACCATCAGCGCCTTGTAGCTATAGCCCGCGATATTGGTGCCCTTGTCCGCCACCATCTTCAGCTTGAGACCGCGATTGACGGCATTATAGAGCCCGGCGGAGGCTGCGCCTGCCGACGCGTCGAGATCGCCCGCGCCGAGCGGGGCCACCATCTTGGCGCCGGAATCGAACGGGATCAGTTCGACCTTGACACCCTCTTCCTTGAAGTAGCCGCGCTTCTCGGCGAGGAACAGACCGATATCCGATGACAGATTGGTCGTCCCGACCTTGACCGTCTTCATCTCCTGGGCGTTCGCAAGACCCAGCATCGACATCGCAACACCGACGGCAACAAGCAGACGTTTCAGCATGATCTGTCCTCTTTTTTCGCATGAAAGTGATACAGCAGAACGCGCCGCAGCTCAGGGCAAACGTGGAAACAGACGCCTCGGATTGGTTTCAGTAATCAGTTCGATATCGGCAGCGGAAAAGCCCGCAGCCTTGACGCTGGCGAGGGGATCGCGATCCGCCGGCGGGAAGGATTCGTCAGTACCGAGCGCTACACGTTCAATGCCCACGGTATCGGCGAGAAAACGCAACGCTTTTGGCGCATGAACGATGCTGTCATAGCCGATGCGCGAGGCGTAGACCGACGGGTCGCATTGCGCGACATCGCCCTGTCCCGCGCGATCCATCCGCGCATGCATCACATCGAAGCGGCCCAGCAGATAAGGAAATGTGCCGCCGCCATGGCTGAGGACGATCGAGAGCGCCGGGAAGCGATCGAGCACACCCGAGAAGATGATCGAGCCGATGCCGAGCGTGGTATCGAACGTGTATTGGGCGATCTGCGTCAGCGCGAATTTCGCGGTACGCGGCGCAGCATCCACCAGCACGGGATGAAGGATGACCGGCAGTCCCAAGGCTTCCGCCTTGGCCCAAAACGGATCGAGAGGCTTCTCGCCGATATTGACGCCTTCAACATTGGCCGGGACCATGACCGCAACAGCGCCAAGGCCAACGGCGCGATCGAGTTCAGCCGCGGCATCGGCAGCATCGACCAGCGGCACCGATGCGACAAAGGAAAAGCGGTCGCTGTTGGTGTGGCACCACTCGCCGAGCGTATCGTTGAGCATCCGATGCCAATGCGCACAGGCATCTTTCGCCAGACCGTAGCCGTAGATATCAGGCCATGTGGCGACCAGTTGCCGGTCGAGACCCTGGCGGTCGAGGCTGGCACGGCGTTGTTCAACCGGCTCAACCAGTTGCGGGAAGAACGGCCGAACCCTGAAACCATAATCGAAGCCGAGGGCCGGCGGCTTGCCATTCCCTGATGGTAGCAGCCTCACGCCGCAATAGGCGCCGCGGCCATCGATCGCGGACAGCAGCTGCGGCGGCACATAATGGGCATGGATATCGATCGGCACAATCAGTCCCTATGCGGCATTGGTCGTGCGCTCGCGCGCATTCTTGATGAGGCGCCACAGACGCGGCGGCGTCAGCGGCAAGTGATGAATCTCGACATTGAGCGGCGCCAGCGCTGCCGCCACCGCATTGGCCGTCGCTGCGGCCACAGCAACGATACCGCCCTCGCCCGCGCCCTTGGCACCGAGCGGATTGCTCGGCGACGGCCGCAGCTCCAGCGTCACCGCGCGCAGCACAGGGAAGTCGCTCGCGGTCGGCACCAGATAATCGGCCAGAGAGGCGTTCAAAAGCTGTCCTTGCTCGTCATAGATCAGATGATCGAGGAAAACGCCACCCAGTCCCTGCACGATGGCACCAATCGCCTGCCCGTGCACGATGGCCGGATTGATGGCGCGACCAACATCTTCGACTGCGATGTAATCGAGAACTTTCACCGCGCCCGTACGTGGATCGACGGTGACATGCGCCGCATGGGTGCCGTAGCTATAGGTGCGCACATCGTTGGAGAATGTGCCGTCTGCCTGCAAGTCGTGCCCGGCTGCGAGCGCCGCAAACGACACCGACGCGCCGTTATCGGCGATGACGTTTGCATTCACGATCTTCAATTCGCTGTTCGGCCTGCCCAGGTGATTGGACGCCTGCTGCAGGATCTTCTCGCGGAGCCGGGTGGCGGCATCGAGCACGGCCGAACCGCCCATCACCACCGCACGCGAATGATAGGTGCCAAAGCCCTCATCGAGCAGCGTGGTCGAGCCATGAAGTACACGGATGCGATCGAACGGGATCGACAGCGTATCCGACGCGATCTGGCCGAGCACCGTCTCCAGACCCTGCCCCAGCACGGATGAGCCGACGGCCACCGTCAGCGACCCGTCCTTTTCGAGGGTAAGCGCGGCGTTCTCCTTCGGGCCGGCGCCGCCGCTTTCGACGAAACAGCCGAGCCCGATGCCATGACGTACGCCATCGATCAATTTGCCTTGCAGATGACTCTTCTCAAACCAGCCGATCTCCTTCAAGGCACGCTCGAACACCTCGACATAGTCACCCGTGTCATAGGATGTCGGCCCTTCATAGGGTACGAGCCCATCGATCGGATAAGGCAATTCCTGTTCGGTGATCAGGTTCTTGCGCCGGAATTCGGCGATGTCGATGCCGAGATCGATCGCGGCCATGTCGATCAACCGCTCGCGAAAGAAATTTGCCTCGAAGCGGCCCGGCCCGCGATAGGTGCCGACCGGCGTCTTGTTGGTCATGAAGGCTTCGACCGACACGCTGACATGGGGAATGCGGTAAGGGCCGGGCAGAAACTGCGCCGCCTTGGCCGGCACGACGCCGCCATTGGTGCGGATATAGGCGCCCATATCGGCGAATACCCGGCCGCGCAGACCCAGTATCATTCCGTCGCTGCGGCAGGCGAGTGACAATTCGCAGGCGACATCGCGCGAATGATTGATCGCCATCAGATGCTCGCGGCGATCCTCGATCCATTTGACCGGACGTGCCAGTTTGCGGGCCGCAAAGGGGATCAGGAAATCCTCGGGATAGAATTCGCCGCGCACGCCGAAGCCGCCGCCGACATCGATCTCGATCAGATCGATATCATCCTCGCGAAGGCCCAGCATCTGCGCCAGCGCACGGCGGTTATAGAACGTGACCTTTGTCGCGCCTGTGACGACGAGTCGACCCGCCAATGAATTCCATTCGGCAAGCATGCCCCGCGTCTCCATGGGCAGCGCCGTGTGGCGTTGCACGCTGAAGCGCTCGGTGCGCACATAGTGCGCCGACGCGAAGGCCGCATCGGCATCGCCAAACCCGGCATCGTAGCGCAGCGCAACGTTATCTTTGGCGAAGTCGAATAGCGGGGTCTCACTTGCGCCGCGTTCAGTGACTGCGGACAGCGCATCAAATTCGATGCCGATCGTCTCCAGCGCATCCTCGGCCAAAGCGCGGCTGTCAGCGACGACGATAGCGATTGGCTCACCGACATAACGCACCTTGTCGCGCGCGATGACGGGCTGGCGGAATGGCTCGAATTCGGGCAGCGGCGCCAGGCGAAGCGGGATGATGGGGATGGTGTCGCCGATGTCGTGAGCCGTGATCACGGCGTGAATGCCCGGCATAGCCAGCGCAGCCGATGCGTCGATAGACGCGATCCGTGCATGGGCGATGGGGCTGCGCAGGATCGCCGCATGCAGCATCCCCTCGACGGCAAGATCATCAGCGAAATAGCCGGATCCCGACAGGAAGCGCGCATCCTCCATGCGCTCGACCGCGCTGCCGACCAGGAGTTTGGCGACATCGCTCATTGCGCCGCCTCGCATTGCACGTCGCTATAGGCAATGCGGGCTTCCATGATCGCCGCGATGATCGGCAGATAACCGGTGCAGCGACATAGGTTTCCAGAAATCACCTCGCGGATGCGGTCCTCGCCCGCATGCGGCTCGTCGGTCAGCAATGCATGCGCCGTCGTGAGAATACCGGCCGTGCAGAAGCCACACTGCAAAGCGTGATGCTTGCGGAACGCAAGCTGCAACGCACTGAGATGCGCGGCGCTGCCAAGACCCTCGACGGTCGTCACCTCGCGTCCTTCCGCCTGTGCCGCCAGCATCAGGCAGCCGCGCATAGCGGCGCCATCGACGATCACCGTGCAGGCACCGCAGACGCCGTGCTCGCAGCCAAGATGTGTCCCGGTCAGGCGGAGTTCGTTGCGCAGCGCATCCGCCAGCGTGGTGCGAGGTTCGACCGTGACGGTCGTTTGCGTGCCGTTGACGGTCAAACGGAGGGCGCGCGCCGATATCATGCAGCCTCCGGCAAGACAATGTCGGCCGCACGCGCCAGCGCCCGCTCCAGCAACACGCCGAGAAGATCGCGCCGATAGGCGGCTTCCGCGTGGATATCATCGGCGGGATCGACCGCGTCCCGCGCCACAGCCGCGGCCTGTAAAATCACGTCGGCATCGATCCGGCGGCCATCGAGGATGGCCTCGACACCGGGCAGCCGCATCGGACGATCGGCAACGCCGATCAGCCCGATATGCGCATTATACGCCAGGCCCTGCGCGTCGATGTCGTAGAATGCGGCAACACCCGCCAGCGCAAAATCTCCGCGGCGGCGTGCGAATTCCTCGAAGGCCCAGCGCCGCGCCTTCTTCCAGAGCGGCAAGCGTATGCTGGTCAAGATTTCGTCGGCCCCCAGAACCGTGCTGAGGCCGCCAGTGATGAACTCGTTTGCGCGCACGATGCGTGTCCCGGTCGGTCCGACGATCGTCAGCATCGCGTCGCAGGTCACCGCAATACCCGGCATTTCGGCGGCCGGATCGGCATGGGCCATACTGCCACCGACGGTACCGCGGTTACGGATCTGGTAATGCGCGACATGGGCGATGGCCGCCGCCAGTAGCGGATGCGCCTGTGCGAGCCGCGCATCGCGCTCGATATCCCGCCAGGTCACGAGGGCGCCAAAGTCGATGCCGTCAGCGGAAATACTGATGTTTTTGAGATCTGGCAGCCGCCCGATATCGACCAGCACACTTGGTGCCGCCAGCCGGAATGCGAGCATCGGCACCAGACTCTGCCCACCCGCGATCACCTTGGCATTGCCGCCATAAGCCGCGAGCGCGGCAATCGCCTCGGTCAGCGTAGCAGGGCAAATATAGTCCAGCGGCGGAAGCTTCATCGGCTGATTTGCTACTTCTCAATTGCTGAGAACACTATCTTATCTTATAAGAAGGCACGCGCACGGCAATATTTGTTGGTGCGCAAATGATATCCACATGCTGCCGTTTCCATTGGCAAGCATTACCGAATGGAGGTTCCGTTGGCCATCAAGAGAGCCGCAACTGCGTCGAAACGCGTCGACCAGACGGACCGTCCTGCTGCTGCGGATGGCAGTTCGCGAAAGATACTTCGCGCCTTGCTGGCCTTCTCCACCGATCGCCCGCGGCATTCCGCAGAAAGCCTGTCTGAACAGATCGGGGTGCCACTGTCGTCGACCTATCGGTACATTGGCATCTTGCGCGAAGCCGACCTCATCGACGAAGACGGCCGCGGCTCGTTCGTGCTCGCGCCACGCGTCATCGGCCTGGCTCAGGCGGCCCGAGCCGGCACCGATCTCGCCTCCATTGCTCGCCCCTTCATGAAGCGCGTTTCTCAGGAGGTCGGAGAAACCATCATCCTGCTGCGCCGCTCGGCCGATCGCGCCGTATGTATCGAGCGCGCCGAATCGTCGTCACGCATTCGCCTGACCTTCGAGGTCGGAACGGCCTTGCCGTTGCACCGCGGCGCCGGACCGAAAATGCTGCTCGCGCATATGCCCGAAGCTGAATGCGAGACAATCCTCGACGACGCCGTTCGGCGCGATCCCGGCTTCGCACCACATCGCAGGCTGCTGGTACGCGAACTCGCCATGATCCGCGAGCAGGGATGGTCGGAGTCGCGCGCGGAAATCACACCGCATGTCTATGCCGTCTCCGTTCCCATCCGCGATTCCAATGGCGTGATCGCCGCGATCTCTTTCGTGACACCGGCATTCCGCACGCCGAAAGCCAGTCAGATCAAGCTGCGTGAACATCTGCAGCATGCGGCCACGGATATCAGCAAAGCTTATGCGGCCGTCAGCCTCTAACGGCCGCATGTAACGGACACGATCAGATCGGATAGTGCTGCGGGCCGGTCTCGATGGTGATCCAGCGCAGTTCAGTGAATTCGGCAATGCCGGCCTTGCCGCCGAACCGACCGTAGCCCGACGCCTTCACCCCGCCGAACGGCATCTGCGCCTCGTCATGCACGGTCGCGCCGTTAATGTGACAGATTCCAGACTCGATCCGCTTGGCGATATCCAGCGCGCGGGCGATATCGCGGCCGAACACCGCTGCCGATAGTCCGTATTCGGTATCGTTGGCAACGCGCACGGCTTCGTCCACGCCATCGACGCGCACGACACTCACGATCGGCCCGAATGACTCCTCATTGTAGATCCGCATCGTCGAGGTAACGTGATCAAGCACTGTCGCAGACATCAGCGTGCCCTCGACGCTGCCGCCCGCTACAACGCGGGCGCCCTTACCCACAGCGTCCTTGATCAGCGCCTGCATGCGATCCGCAGCATCCTTGCCAATCAGTGAACCGAGCGGCGTATCGCCCTTGCGCGGATCGCCAGCGACAAGACTGCCGGCCTTGGCGGCGAGCTTGGCCACGAAACCATCAGCGACCCTCTGATCGACCACAAGGCGTTCGGTAGACATGCAGATCTGCCCCTGGTTCATGAATGCTCCAAAGGCCGCGGCCGCCACTGCTGCATCAAGATCCGCATCGTCGAGCACCACCAGCGGCGCCTTGCCGCCGAGTTCGAGCAGCACCGGCTTAAGATATTTGGCGGCGGTCTCTGCGATGATCCGGCCGACGCGGGTCGAACCGGTAAAGTTGATCCGGCGCACGGCGGGATGCGAGATCAGTGCATCGATCAGCGCGGGCGCATCTTCCGGCGCGTTGGTGATCACATTAAGTACGCCCGGCGGTAGACCGGCCTCGCGCAGGCACTCGCCGATCAACCGATGTGTGCCTGGGCAGATTTCCGATGCCTTCAGGATTACCGTATTGCCGCAGGCCAGCGGCAGCGCGACCGCACGTACGCCAAGGATGACCGGCGCATTCCACGGCGCGATGCTGAGCACCACGCCCGCGGGCTGGCGGATCGCCATCGAGATGCAGCCGGGCTTGTCCGACGGGATCACCTCGCCGGAAATCTGCGTCGTCATCGCCGCCGCCTCACGCAGCATGTTGGAGGCGAGATGAACATTGAAGCCGGCCCAGCCGGCAGTGGCGCCGGTTTCAGATGCCATCAGTGCGATGAAGTCGGGCGCCTTGCTGGCGAGAATATCTGCGGCCTTCAGCAGGACGGCGCGGCGCGCACCCGGGCCGGTCGCCGACCACGCAGGGAAGGCAGCGGCGGCTGCATCGGCAGCGCGCTTGGCATCGGCGATCTGCGCGGCAGCGGCGCGCGACGCGATGTCGCCGGTCATCGGGTTGAGGCGATCGAATGTCGCGCCGTCGATGGCCTGCACATCCTGGTTCTCGAGCAGCAGATTGATCTGGTTCATGGCGATATCCTCCGTTGAATGCTTCTTGGAACGCTCAGGCCGCGCCGCTGGCGAGACCGCCGAGATAGGCGCGGCGCACGGCGTCGTCGGATTGAAGGGCTGCCGCGGTGCCGCTGCCGGTGATCTTGCCGTTCTCGATCAGATAGCCGCGATCGGCGATAGCCAGACTCTCGCGGGCATTCTGCTCGACCAGCAGCAGGCCGACGCCGGTCTCACGCACCTTGCGCAAGGCGGCGAACAATTCGCGCACCAGCAGTGGCGACAGGCCGAGCGATGGCTCGTCGAGCAGAAGAATTTCCGGGTTCGACATTAGCGCGCGGCCGATTGCCACCATCTGCTGCTCGCCGCCGCTCATGGTACGCACGGTCTGTGCCAAGCGTTCGCCGAGCCGAGGAAACAGCGTCATCACCTTGGCACGCTGTTCGGCCTCAACGGCCCGTGCGCGTTTCGGATTAGCGCCGAGCAACAGGTTTTCGGCCACAGTCAATTCGCCGAACACGCCGCGGCCTTCCGGCACCAGCGCGAGCCCGGCTTCCACGATCTCATGAGGCGGCAAACGGGACAGATCACGACCGGCGAGTTTGACGATCTTGGCTGGTGACGGCAGCAAACCGGCAATGGCTTTGAGCAACGATGACTTGCCGGCGCCATTGGCGCCGAGAATGACAATGATCTCGCCGCGCTCGACATGGAGCGCCGCATCACTCAGCGCGTGATGCTGGCCATAGGTGACGCTGATGTTGGAGACCTCAAGCATCCGCCGGGACTCCCAGATAGGCTTCGATCACCGCGGGGTCGCTCAGCACAGCAGCTACAGGCCCTTCTGCAATCTTGCGGCCACTGCTCATCACCACGCAACGATCGCAGAGCGAACGGATCGCATCCATCACGTGCTCGACCAGCAGGATCGACAGCCCCTCCTGTTTGAGCGATCGGATCAGCTCGATCCCGATCAGCAACTCGGACGGGTTCAGACCGGCGAGCCATTCGTCGAGCAGCAGCAGGCGCGGCTGCAGCGCCAGCGCGCGTGCCAGTTCGAGTCGCTTGCGGTCGATATAAGTGAGCTCCGATGCGGGCCGTCCACCAAATCCGGCGAGACCGACCCGCGCGAGCAGGCCGGCCGCAGCGGCCGCCATCGCGTCGCGTGCAAGCGGCGCATGATGAAAGGCCAGCCCGGCCTCCACATTCTGCCCGCAGGTCATGCCGTCGAGCACGCGCACCAGTTGGAACGTGCGCGCGAGACCGAGTCGCGCGATGCGATGGGTCGGCCAGCCCGCGATATCGTGGCCGGCGAAGGCAATTACGCCGGCATTCGGCGACAGCACGCCGGATATCAGGTTGAGCGCCGTGGTCTTGCCGGAGCCGTTGGGGCCAAGCAGCCCGACGATCTCGCCAGCATGAACCGTGAGGTCAATGCCGTTGACCGCGATGAGACCGCCAAAGGCACGGGTCAGACCTTCGATGCGGAGCACCGGCATTGCACTGGCGGTCATGCCTGCGCTCCCCGCATCTTCGAGGCCGTGGGTCGCCAGGCTTTCAACTTCTCCCAGAGGCCGACCACACCTGACGGCAGCGCGTAGACGATGAGCAGAAACACCACGCCCATAATGAGCGTCGATGTGCTGGGAAAGCGCGCGGACAGAAAGTCGAACAGCAGCGTCAGCGGAATGGCGCCGAGCGCTGGCCCCCATAACCGATGCGCGCCGCCGAGCAGTGCCATGATTACCACTTCGAAAGAGATGGTGGCGTTGAAGGCGATCGATGGCTCGATATAGGTGAAGCGCGGCGCCATGATCGCGCCGACCAGCGTCATGAAGGTGGCCGTGATAGTGAACAGCGCGACCTTGGCGATGGTGACGTTGATGCCGCAATGCCGCGCCACAGTCTCGTCTTCGCCGATGATGCGCAGTGCGAAGCCGAAGCGCGAGCGGGCGATCAGCCAGCCGGTACCGAACACGATGACGGCGAGCGTGAGCAACTGCCAGTAGATGTCGTTCTGGGTGATATCGACAAAGACATAACGGCCGAGCACACGCGTCATGTTGACCTCGTACCAGACGACGATCTGGCGCACGAGTTCAGCGAGGCCAAAGGTGAAGATGACGAAATGCACGCCGCTCAGCCGCAGCGTCGACAGGCCGACGATGACGGCCATGACCGCGCCGATCGCAGCCGCGATCAGCAGCACCAGCGACCACGGCAATTGCTCGCCCAGAACGGCGACGGTGTATGCGCCGACACCGAAGAAGGCTGTGGTCGCCAGCGACACATAGCGCGTCGGGCCAGAGAACATGCCCCATGCCGTCGCCAGCACCGTGAATTGCAAGAGACTGATCGCGAGCGCGAGGTGATAGGCATCGACAATCATCGGGGCGAATGCGAGCGCAACCACGGCTGCGAGACAGATCGCACCGGTGGTTATTTGGGTACTGCTCATCGCTGCGCCCTCCCGAAAATGCCGGCCGGCTTCACCAGCAGCACGCCGAGGAACAGCGCGAAGTTAACAGCCAGCGTCAGGCCGGGATCAATGAAGGTCGCCACCAGCGCTTCGCTCAATCCCAGCGCCAGCCCGGCGACGAGACAGCCCAGCAAATTGCCGACGCCACCCATCACGACCACGATCAGCGCCTTCATGGTGAACACCACGCCGGAGGTGGCGCTGAAGGTCAGGAACATGCTGATCAGCACGCCGGCGGACGCCACCAGCGCGCCGCCGAGCGCAAAGGCCAGCGCCGATGTCCTGGTGACATCGATGGCAACGAGTTGCGCCGCGATGGGATCAACAGCCACTGCCCGGATGGACGTCCCGATCCGTGTGCGGGTCAGCGTCAGATAGAGCGCAAGGCCGACCACGACCGCGAGGCCGAATGCAATCAGGCGATTCAGCGCCAGCACCTCGCCGACGATCGTCACCGGCACCGCGAGGAACGAGTAGCTGAAATAGGCGCCGCCAAACATGGTCAGCATGATGCCTTGCACGATGAACATCATGCCGAAGGTGGCTAGAATGCTGTCGACCTCAAGGGCGTCGCGGGTGCGCGCGCGGCGCACCAGCGGCGTGAGCAACACGCGATACAAGAGATAGCTGATGCCGAAACTGACCGGAATGACAAACGCCAGTCCTGCGAGCGGATTGAGTGCCCAGCCGGTGAACAGCCAATAGGACGCAAAGGCCGCGCCGATCAGGAACTCGCCATAGGACAGGTTCATGATCCGCGCCACGCCATATTGCAGGGTCAGCCCCATGGCGATCAGCGCATACATGCCGCCCAGCACGAGGCCGGTGAGAACCGCGTTTGTCATTCTGTCAGACCAGATACGGGAGGGACGCGATCACTGCGCCTTCCAGGCCGGCTTCGGGACGACCGGCGCACGCGCGCCCTCGTTACCCGACGGGCCAACGCCATAGAACTCGCCGTCCTGCCACTGCCCGACCCACCAGTATTTGGTCGGCATGTTGTTCTCGAGCTTCACCTTGCCGATCACGGTATCGAACGTGCCGCTCTGCAGGTCGTTGATGACGGCGGCCCGATCGACCTTGCCGACGCGTTCGATCGCCTGCTGCAGCATCTGCAGGCCGGCATAGGTGACCGCACTGGCCCAGCGATCCGGCTCTGCACCGTTTGCTGCCGACGCCTTGTGGCGCGCCAGATAGTCCTTGATGGCCGGGCTGTCGCCGTTCCAGCCGCCGATGCCCATCACGCCTTCCGCGTTGGCGCCGAATTTCTGCTTGAACAGCGGGAATGCAGTGCCGACACCGGTGTAGAAGATCTTCGGATTGAAACCGGAGATGCGTGACTGTTCAGTGATCGCGATCGTGTCCGGCGGATAGCTGAAGGCGATGAACACGTCGGGGTTCAGCGCCTTCACCTCGTTGATGATCGGGCTGAGATCCTGCGTGCCGACCGGATAGGTCTTGTCATAGGCGAGCTTGAACTTGGCGGCTGTAAGAGCTGGCCTGGCGGCACCAGAGAGATCGATGCCGAAGCCGTCGGCGATGCTGGCCATTGCCACGGTATCGCCGATCTTGCCTTCGGTGCGCAGCTTCACCAGCAGCTCGACCAGCGTCTTGGCAGCATCGGCGCTGGTGCCGAGCAGCCAGAAACTGTTGGGCCAGCGCTTCGCCAGTTCTGGCGCACGGTCGGTCACGGCCGTCGATGCAATATGCGGATAGCCGGCCTTGTTGAGGATAGGGCCGACCGCGAGATTCAGGCCAGTACCCCAGGGCGGCAGGATAAAATCGACCTTGTCCTGGGTGATCAACCGCTCCAGCGCCTTGGCGGCTTCTTCTGCGCTCGACCGGTCGTCATACTGGACGACCTCGATTGGGACGCGCTTGTCGCCGAGCTTGAGCCCGCCGCCGGCGTTCACCTCTTTGACCCACAGCTCGTAGTTTGGAATCGTCGTCACCGCGGCGCCGCCGGCGGCGGGGCCGGTGCGCGAGATGGCATAACCGATCTTGACCGACGTCTGGGCCTCCGCTGCACCGTCCCACCCGACGGACGCCGCACCGACCACTGCGAGTAGTCCCGCCGCAAGGCGCTTGACTGCTGACACCATGTTATCCTCCCCGAATTCTTTTCACCGACGCCTTGTGGCGTTCGATGGCCGGAGACTAGTCCAGCGTTTGGGGCTGGGAATTGGACGCATCCGGGGAAAGATTGTATTGATCCGTGTAGGCGAGTTATTTCACGCGACGGATTGTCCCAGTGCTTGAGACCGCACACATCGTTTCTGGTCCCACCGGCTTCGCGGAGAAGCCGCTTCCGGCATTGCATGCGGAAAGATTCGCACCCGGACTGGCGCCGCGCAGCTGGATCATCCGGCAGTCGGTTGCCAGGCGCTCGCATCTGCTGGTGATCGAAACCCGGCGCGGCACCGCCACGATGCGCGGCACCACGGTTGCCATTCAGTCCCCCGGCCTGTTGTGGCTTCCCGGCGATCACGAAGGCACGTTGGAGGTCGAAGCCGGCGCGCAAGGCTATCTGATTTCAGTGTCGGACGATGTCCTCACCCGCACCGTCGCCGGCAGTGCCGAGGCGCTGCATCTGCGGCGAACCATCGACCGGCTGGTCCTGCGCGAAGGCGCGCAACTCGCGACGACTTTTGCGGCCATCACGGAATCCTGCAGCACGCTGGTGCGTGAATTAAATACGCCGGGCCGCGGCAGCGCGACGATGACATCGACGCATGTGTTGTTGCTGTGCCTCCACATCTGGCGATCGGTGATTTCGGAGGAAGCCTCCGACAATGCTGCACAGCGCGGCGACGGCCCCCGCCTCGTCGGCAATTTCCTGCAGATGGTCGAACTGCATTATCGCGACGGCTGGCCTATCGCCCGCTATGCGGCCGCGCTCGGCGTCACCGACGACAAGCTCCATGCGCATTGCAAGCGCGAGAAGGGTTACAGCCCGCGCGCCATCGTGCATCAGCGCCTGATCCACGAAGCCTGCATGCGGTTGCGGCAGCTCGATCTGCCAGTCGAGCAGATCGGTTACGGCCTCGGCTTTCGTGATCCCGGCTATTTCAACCGCTTTTTCCGCAAGTATCAAAACGCATCACCCGGCGCCTATCGGCGTCGCGCGCGGCTCGATCCAAGCCAGCATGGTCCGTCCTATGCGGCCTGGCCGTAACTGTCCCACGCTCGATCAGTGCTGTGTCTCTTTGAAACCTGCGTGATCAATTTGAAACAGCGCGCGTTAAGCATGACTCGATATTGAATCGGGGCCACAACATCCATTTCCGCGCTCTGTTTCAGATGTCGCTTCAAGACGCCGTTCACCATTAGGCCCGAAGCGCTGGTAAAAACTGCCCGACGAGACGTCGTCAACGTAGAATCGCGCCAATTACCGACTCCAGGTGGAGCGGAATACTACTTGGCGCAACGAGGCTGCATTCACTCGACTGTGTCCGAGTGTTTCCGCCGATATGCCTTATCGCGAAGGTCAAATCTTAGACGTTGTGCTGGTGACAAAAGCCTGCGAAAGCAGGATATTGATGAAATTGCGACTTATCAGCGCACCTACGGTATTGGCGTTCACCCGTTTTCATAGTGTCGGCCCATGACCATCGAGATCGTCCAGATCGTCCAGGAGTTGAGTTCAGTCGGCGGCGTTGAGAGCGTGGCCAGCGAACTCGCATGCGCATTCAGTCGCGCCAAAATCGCCAACACAGTTCTCGCCAGCGCCGTCGGTGAAAAGGCAACGCCAGGTACGCGCATCGAGCGCGTCGGTGCCTGGCTTTCGCGCATCAAGACGCGCGGCATCCTGCGCTATCTTGGTCGCGCTTTTGTCGTTCCCACCTTCACATTACTGGCGACGCGCGCCGCCTATCATCATCCCAAGGCCGTCATCATCAGTCACGGTGACAGCCTGATAGGTGACGTGCTGGTCGTGCATGCTGTCAACGCGCAGAGCCTCGCCGAAAAGCGCAACGCCGGCGCCTGGTCTTGGATGCTCAATCCGATGCATCTGTGGGTGGCCGTGCGTGATCGCTGGATGATCGGCGGCCTGCGCTATCGCATGTATGTCGCGGTCTCGCCGCGCGTCGCAACCGAGCTACAGGAGATCTACAAGGTGCCGGCATCGCGCATCCGCGTGATCCCCAATGGCATCGATCTTAACCGCTTTACCCGCGACACCGCCGCCGGCCTCAATATCCGTGAAGAATTCGGCATCCCGGCGAACGCAAAGCTGCTGCTGTTCGCCGGCCATGAATTCCGCCGGAAGGGCCTGGCGCATGCCATCGGCGCACTCGAACGCCTTGGCCCCGATGTCTGGATGCTTGTGGTGGGCTCGGATAATCCCGCGCCCTATCGCAAACTGGCGACAACCTCCGCCGATCGGCTGGTCTTCGCGGGATCCCGCACCGATATGCCGGCCTTCTATGCTGCGGCCGACGCCTTTGTACTGCCGACTGCCTATGAAACTTTCTCGCTGGTCTGCATGGAAGCCATGGCCTGCTCGACGCCGGTTTTCGCAACACCAGCCGGCGGTATCGAGGATTACCTTGTCGACGGCGTGAACGGTTATCAGATCAAGACGGACGGCGCAGACATCGCCGAGAAGATCGCGATGGCCTTCTCCGATCCGGTGACACTGGCCCGGCTGTGCGAAGGCGCGCATGCCACGGCATTGAATTACGGCTGGGACTATGTCGGTTCGCGCTATATCGAGCTTTTGGAGCAGGTGCAGGCGTCGAAGAACGAATTTGCGCCGGGCGCCATGGCGGTCGGTGCCTGATCACAAGCGCCTGCTTCAAGGGAGCGGCCGGTCACCCCACCCGCTTTGCATCGGCGGCCTGCTGGCAGGCCGACACCAGCGCATTCGCCACCACCTCGTAAGTGAAACGCGTCAGCACGTTGTCGCGCGCGGCCACGCCGCGGTCCAGCAACTGCTGCGGGTCGGCAGCAAGCCGATCCAGCAGTGTCGCCAGCGCATCCGGATCGCGCTCGGGAATAGTCCAGCCGCCCTTGCCGACAACATCGGGAATAGCGCCGCCCGTCGAACCGATCACCGGCACGCCGCAAGCCTGCGACTCGACGATCACCCGGCCGAACTGCTCACGCACGGCGCTGGTGGTGCGTGTCAGCAAGATCATTGCATCGAGACCGCTCAGGAACGACGCGACATCGGCCGGTTTGCCCCAGCCCTGGAACGTGACACGATCGGTCAGGCCCAGTTCGTTGACCCGCAGCTTTAGCGCAGGCTCATGCGGGCCTTCGCCCATGATCGCCAATGTCACATGTGCCGTGGCGCGCTTCATGGCATCGAGCGCATCATCGAGACCCTTCTCCTCGACGAGACGCCCGACATAGCCGATGCGTAGTCCCTGCCCGGGCGCAATCGGCGCCTGGCGTTCGCCAGTTTGGTTAAAGGTCGCGAGATCGACGCCGTAGCCAATCGGCGACGCTGGCCCCGCATAACCGCGCGCGCGGACGACTGCTGTCGCCTCCGGACTGCGCGAGAGAATATGATCGGTGTTCCGCAGCACGTCCTTGCGGATGAACTCGAACGGCGGTGGCAAGCGCTTCAGGATGTTCTGATCGACTTCCAGGACCATCGCGGCGCGCCCCTTAAGGATGCGCGCCTGCATCGCGACGACGCTCCACGGCTCTTCCCAGAGATGGATCACATCCGGATCGACCTCACGGATGAGACGCCGCAAGCCCGGATAAAAGTGCAGATACCAGCTCATCGGGCCGGCGCGCGGCAGGCGGATCGGCATCACATGCACGGTCATACCGGGATCATCGGACGGATCTGCAATAATCGTACGGCCGAACTGATACCAGGTAGCCGGGACGACGAGATGCATATCGACGTCATCGCGCCCGACGAGTGGGTAGTATCGCAGACGCCCCGCGTCGCGGCTGACGGCGGAATGTGCAATCGAGAGAACCTTGAGACGACGACTGCTAGACACGCCCCGTCATCCTCGCGGCCACACCCGTCAGGCCAGACAGATGGAGCTCCATGGTCGCGAGACTGCGATCCGAACCGTTGATCGTGCAGCGTGGCAGGTTATAGGCATCCTGGCCGTTGCGCACGAGGCCCTTGCGGGTCGTCGCTGCACTCGCATAACCGGCATCGCGCGCGATCGCGAAATCGCGTGGACCGCAATCGCCTGAGCGTCCATAGGGAAATGCGAAATGCCTGGCGGGGATGCCAAGGCGCTCGACCAACCGGTCGCGACTGCCCTTGAGTTCGAAGCGTGCGCCATCGGGTGACAGCGACGAAATGCGGGCATGTGTCACGGTGTGGCCACCGATCTCCACCAGCGGATCGTCGCGCAACTCTTCGAGCATCTCCCAGGTGATCGCGTGCTTCCAGTGCATCGCGTCGATGTCGACACCATTGAGCTCGCAAAATTTCTTGTAAGAGGCTGACGCCTGCGGACCATCCCAACGGTCTGCAATACAATAGAATGCCGCACGCTTGGCGTCAGATGTCGGCACGTCAATCGCACCATCCTCGAGAATGACCCGGTCGTTGTTGAGCAAGGTATCTTCCAGACCTGCCGCCCACAGCGGAAGCGTACCGTCAGGAATGCCCGTCGTGACGAACAGTGTCACCGGCACGTGGCGGCGGCGAAACAGCGGGACAATTTCCTCATAGGTATCGCGATAGCAATCGTCGACGGAGAAGTTGACGAAGCGATCGTTGGACTTTCCAGCCTTCGAGCGCTGGATCGCTTCTTCCATCGTCACGACATCCCAGCCGCGTTGCTTCAGATGCGACAGGAACTGATCGAGAAAATTCGTATCGAGATAGAAGTCGCGGTTGGGCAGCTTTTCCCAGGTCCTGGCTGAAGCGCCGCGATGAAAGGTCATCAGGCAGCCACGCGTGCCCATGAACATATCGGCAGCCATGCTGATCGGGCGGACCAGCGCTTCGGACGACGCCATGCGTCGGGCGGCGCTGGATAACAGGTGCTTCATCGAAAAGTCCTCAGACGATCAAGGCACTCTCTAATACAAAAATGCATATCAAAATCACAAGCGACCCCGGACGCGCGCAAATGCCGCAATGTAAACGCCCGGCATCAGCATCGCGACAGACAGCGCAAGGCAGACCAGATAGGCAAAGCCACCGGCGAAAAGCCGCTGCCACGGACCCGTCAGAACCTCATGAATTTGCCAGCTGAGGAGTGCCATCAGCGCTGCCGGGAAACACGCGAGAAACATCAGGTAGAGCAGCTTGCGCCGGGACCCCAGGACGATCATGACGCCAGCCAGGAGAACGATACCACGGGCGGCTTCACCCAGTCCAAGCAACAAGGTGCCCCATTCATGCGCCGTGGGCAGGTATGAGGTGAGAAGGTTAACTACGATATTAACCAGATAGGCACTGACGATGATGGCAGCGGCCGCAAAGTTCCGGCCTGCGCCATTGAGAATGCGGATCAGGATCCAGCCAAGCGTCGCGGCCCATAGGCCAAGTGCAATGCCACGCAAGGCCTGACTGGTCAGGAATAGCGCCTGCTCGTTGAAGGCGCCGCGCAGAAAAACCAGCCGCACGATCTCCGGCGCGAACATCGCGAGAAAGACCGACGCCGGCACCGCCAGTGCGAGAATAGGTCGCGCAATCGCTTCGATCTGCGCGCCGACATCCTTCGGCGGGTGGCTGGACAACACCGCCAGCCCGACCGGCTGACTGATCAGCAGCAACGCGCTTTCGGTCAATGTCCGCGCATAATCCAGCGAGGCCACCGCACCGGTCCCGACCCGCGATGCCAGCAGGCGTTCGATCCAGACATTGGCCTGTTCGGCGACCGGTAGCGCGAGCAGCGGTCGCAGCCGACGGAAGAATTCGCGGCCTGACGCCAGCACCGATGACAGCGACAGGCCCTTGAAGCTGAGCACCCCCTCGCGCCACATCGTGTAGAGGCCCCAGGCGCCGAGCGCGTTGAAGGCAATCGAGAACGACCAGGCCAGCGTATGGAAGTTGCCGGACACAGCGACCAGTGCGATGCCCATGAGCACGGCGATGTTCAGGATGCTGGCGCGGATATTCGTCAGGCGCGTCCGACCGAGCGCGATTTCCCCCGCGGCCAGCACATTGATCATCGCCGAAGCCGGCATGCCCAGCGCCATGATTCGAATGAAGTCGAGAGTGAGGCTACGCCCCTCCGCCGAAAAGCCACCGACCAGCGCATCCACGGCCCGCTCGCCGAGCGCCTGCAGCCCTACCATCAGGATCACGGCGATGCCGGTGATCGCCACCGTCATGGCGCCAAGGCGTTGAGGTCCGTTGCCGTCCTTCAATGCATCCCGATGCATCGGGATCATCACGGCGGGAACAGTTTCGTTCTGCAGGAAGGCCAGCGGCAGCATCACCGCCGTGATTGCACCACGAAAGCCGTCGGCGACCAGCGAAGCGCCAAGCACTTGCGCCATCAATATCTCGCGGCCGAAGCCCAGCAGCTTGCTGGTCAGCGCACCGCTGATGAGAATCGCCGTAAACTTGCGCGTCGAATGCCGGGCGCCGCTCATAAGCGCACCGCTGCGGTCCGATCAGGGACCGTCCAGGCTTTCAAACCAAGAATTGAGCAGCGATACGCGGTCACACGGGAGCTCCGGCAGCCGCTCGCCCGATCAGGCCCGAGACCGTCTGCAGCATCTGATCGACGCTGTAATGCGAGCGCGCCCGCGCTTCGGCATATTGCAACTGGCCCGCCAGTTCAGGCGGCCTTAACATGACCTTGGTAATAGCGGCGGCCAGCGCATCGGCATCTCCGGGCGGCACCAGCGTCCCCGCCTTGCCGGCCTCGAGAATATCGGACGCCGCACCGGCATCCGTCGCAATCACAGGCACATCGGCGAGCATGGCTTCGACCAGCGTGCGACCGAAGGGCTCGGGATCGATCGAGGGATGGATCATCGCATCGACGGCGCGCATCAGCCTCGGCACGTCGCCGCGCTGGCCGAGGAAATGCACGCGATCGCCAAGACCGAGATCCGCCACCATCCGGTTGAGCTTCTCGGCATAAGGCTCTTCGCCAAACAGCGCAGCTCCTGCAATAATACAGCTGACGCCCGGCGTCTTTGCGAGAGCCTGCAACACGATATGCTGCCCCTTCCAGGCCGCGAGGCGGCTGAAGACTCCGACGAGCGGTCCTTCGGGCAATTTCAACTCGCGCCTGATCTCGAGCGGCGTGCTTACGTCCGGCGGCACATCAAGGCCGTTGGGCACGATCGCGACCAGCTCCTTGCGGCCGCCTTGGGCAATGAAGGCATCTGCAGCGGCTTGCGAAGGAACGACCACCTTCGCCGTGCAATAATTCGCCAGCGCCACTTGCACGCGGCGCTGTGTAGCTCCGAAATGCTCACTGCTGATGATATCGTGCAGGTGCCAGATCAGCGGACGCCGCGCCAGCGTGGCGGCCACGGCCGATAACACAAAGGCCTTCTGCGAATTCGCATAGATGACGTCATGACGGCGCGCCTCGCGCGTCAATTCGGCAATGATGGCCCCGAGCCGACCAATCAGCGGAAAGGCTTTCAGGATCGAGCTGTCGCGCCTGACATCCGTGAGCCCCTCGCCCCAGCGCGACACGCGCACCTTCAGGCCCTTGGCTGTGAGCGCCTGCTGCAGCGGACCATCCTCGAACAGGAAGGCCGACTCGCCCACCCATGGCTGAACGAGATCGATCAGAACGAGCTCAGCGCCGGAGATCGAGCCCGTATGGCAGACGAACAGAACGCGCGGAGCGGGCATCACGTCGCTCCGGCATAGGCATCATTCGAAACCCGGTCTGTGCCGCGCGGCGTATTGGCATCCGGCATCATGGTGACGGCAATGCCGAAGACGCTGCCGCCAGCGACACGGATCGCGCTGGATGTGGCCACTGCCTGCCCGATCGACGAGCGGCCGGAACGCATACAGAGCAGCACGCCATCGACCTGCCTGGCCAGCACGCCCAGATCGGTCTGGATGCCCGGCGATGGCGCGTCGATCAGGACAACGTCGTAGATCTGGCTCCAGAGCAGGAGATCACCGAGCGGTTTGCGCATCAGCAATTCGGCGGATGCCGAGAACGGCCCGGCAGGAATGACGTCGAGATTAGGAGTCGCGGTGCGGACCACCGCTTCGCGCGCCGTGATGTCTCCGCGCAAGATCCCCTGCAGGCCGAGGTTACTGCGCAATCCGAGCGCGGTCTCGAACTTCGGCGCGCCGAAATCGCATTCGATCACCAGCACGCTGCGGCCAGCCGTTGCGAGATATTGCGCCAGAGTCAGGGTCAGAAACGTTTTGCCCTCGGCCGTCGTCGGCGACGCGACCAGAATCTTGCGGCGTGTCCTGGCGTCGTTCGACGCGAGCAGGCCCGTCGCCAGATCGCGGAGCGCATCCTGATAGTGCCGATCCTGCAGCGCGAGCGGCAGCGCACGCGCCAGCGAGGCGCCGGACTGCGCCGTGAGGATCGCACCGATCGGCGATTCCGATGGATCGCGCTTGACGGTCGGCAATCGTGCCAGAATGGGGGCGCCGGTGACGACGGCCAACTCCGATGACAATGCCGTCGGCGGCGGTCCAGAACGCGGCGCCACGGGTGCAGTCGTCTGGACGGGCGCCGGAGCGACTGGTGCAGCGACTGCGACTGGTGCAGCTTCGGCGGCAGGCGCGGCTGCGCGCACCGGGCGAATAGTTGCAGTCCGCAGCCGGGACAGACCCGCAAGATTGACCCGGTCGCCGAAGAAGGCTGCGACGAATGCGAGCAGCAGGCCGAGCGTGCCGCCAGCGGCCAGGAACGGAATTTTCTTCGGAAAAAACGGCTTGGTCGGCAGTTCGGCAAGGCTGACCAGCCGTGTATTGCCAATCAGCACGCGCCGCTCGGTTTCAAGTTCGCTGGCGCGCTTGTAGAGATCGGCATATTGCTGGCGCTTGATCTCGGTGCTGCGCACCATGCTCTCGATCGAGGCCTCGTCCGATGTCGCCGAGCCTACTTCAGCCTTCACGGCATCCATCTGCTTTCTGAGCGCGTTCACGAGGGAATCATTGGCGTCGAACGCCTTCTGCGCGCTCGCTGCAATGCTCGCCACTTCCGTGGCCATGCGCTCCTTGATCGCGGACTGCTCCTGCTCCAGCGCACGCAGCGACGGGTGCCGTGGCCCGAGTACATTGGCCTGGCTGGCGAGCTGCGCGGTGACGACCGTGAGCTGCTGCTTGAGATCGGCGATCGAGCGGTTCGACAGCACTGAAGGGGAATCGACAGCGCGCGCCTGATTGGCCTTGATCTCCTGCAAGCGGGCGAGCGCATCGGCACGCGCGGTCTCGGCGGTCGACAGCTGCTGGCTGATGCTGCTCAGCCGCTCCGAGCTGATCGGCGCCAGCGATCCGCGCATCAGGCCCTTGTTGCGACGAAATGCCTGGATCTTGGCATCGGCATCGCGCAACTCTGCATCCAGCTGCTTGGCTTCCTTCCAGAGATAGGACGCGGCGACCTCGCGGCTGCTGGCACCCGATGTCCGCTGCTCGTCGAGAAACGCGTTGGTCAACGAATTCGCCATCTTCTGCGCGACTTCGGGGATCGACGAGGTGTAGGAAATATTGATGACGCGCGAACGTCCGACAGCACCGATCGCAAAATTTCCCGACACATAGTCGATCAGCGCCGCCGTATCGGTCCGCATCTTTTCGCAGGTCGAGCTACTGCTCCTGCTCTGACACTCTTCAATGGCGGCTTCTGTGACGCCCGGCTGCTGCATGGCGAGCCGCATCACCCGCGGCGAGCGCGCGATCAAGAGCTGGCTTTCGACGTCGGCGGGGTCACCGATCTTCTGCGCCCAGGCGGCCGAGGCGTTGCTATTGCTGGGCTCTTGTTCGGCGACGATCACCGAACCTGTGGCGAGATAGCGCACGGGCAGCACGACCAGCGCAATGACCGTCAGGATCATCACGCCAAGAAACACAGCGCCGAACAGGCTGCGATTGCGCCAAACCCTGAGCAGCGGGCTCTCGCCCGCAGTGCCATCGGCGGCTTCCGTATTCGTAACGATGGCGCGTTTGGTGAACATGCGCGTCAGACTTTACTACGGGGCGCCGGCACCGCACATCCCTGCGCCGTAACGGTGCTCACCCAGCGCAACCACCCATGACCGACCGCGACACGCATACTGAACCCTTCGTCCCCCGAACCACAAATCCACTGCGGGGAGCAGGCCTACTATCCATTCATTAGGGATGTTTTGGTTAAGGGCGGGTTTAAAATGCTAACCAATACCTTTGCGCTGCCTAATTAGTAGGCTGTTACGCATTCCCCCGGACCGGTGCCGCATTAGCGAGCTGCTTTGGTTGCGAGCCGGAACCAAATCTCGCAGCGGGGCGTTCCGGAACCGCTGCAACCGGAGTTCCCCGATGAGCCTTCTGAAATGGGCGCTGATCTTCTTTCTGATTTCCGTCGCCGCCGGCCTGTTCGGCTTCACCGGCATTTCCGCTGCCACGGCGGATGTCGCACGCGTGCTTTTCTATATCTTCCTGGCGATCTGCATCGTGCTGCTGGTATTGGGGATCACGATCTTTCGGGCCTGACGCGCCAGCCGGCGCGCCAATTCCGGAATCTAGTGAATGCCGACACCGACCAGCCGATCGACCAGCGCGCGGTCGGCGATCAGCACATCCGGCGTGCCAGTCCAGCTGGTACGGCCCCGCTCCATCACCATGACGCTGCTCGCGAAATCCAGTGCGCGCTCGATCTGCTGCTCGACCAGAATGATGGTGACTTCACTGGTGGCGGCCAGCTTCGCCAGCAATGCCATCAGCTCGTCGCATATGACGGGCGCCAGACCTTCCAGCGGCTCATCGAGCAACAGGATCGAGGGCTTGCCCAGCAGTGTTCGGGCCATCGACAGCATCTGCTGCTCACCGCCTGACAGCTGCTTGCCGTAATTGCCGCGGCGTTCGCGTAGCCGCGGGAACATCGCATAGGCTTCATCGAGCGCCGACGCCGGCCGCCCCTTCAGCCCGGTACGCAGATTCTCCTCCACCGTCAGCGAGGCGAAAATGTCGCGGGTCTGCGGCACATAGCCGATACCGAGATCGGCGCGCGCCGAGGTGCGCCTGGCCGTGACATCCTGGTCAGCGATCCTGATCTCGCCGGCATGGCGCGTCGTCAGGCCCATCAGCGTCGCCAGCAGCGTGGTCTTGCCCATACCGTTACGGCCGAGCACGGCGAGACGATCACCTGCTTTCACCGAGAACGAAATGCCCTCGATGATCCGCGTTGGGCCGTAGCCCGCGCTCAGGTTCTGGATATCAAGTGGCGCGGCGGGCATCGGCATAGCTCCCCAAATACGCGCGGCGCACTTCGTGATCGGCGGTGACCTCATCGGGCGATCCCTCGAAGATCAACCGTCCGGCCGCCAGCACCAGTACGCGCCTGGCAAACTTGAACACCAGATCCATGTCGTGCTCGATCATCAACACGGCGATATCCGATGGCAGCCGATTGATCGCCTCAAGGATTTTGGGCGCCTCGTCATGCGGCACGCCGGCGGCGGGCTCGTCGAGCAGGAGCACCTTCGGATGCAGCGCGAGGCCGATGGCAAGCTCGATCAGGCGCTGCTGGCCGTAGGCGAGCTCGACCACCTTGCGATAGGCGAGCTTGGCGAGGCCAAGATGGCTAAGGATCTCACTCCACTCCGCACGGACTTCCGGCAGCTCCGTCGATGACGAGAAAAAACGCCGCGTGATGCGCTTGCGCTGCATGATCGCCAGCGCGACATTGTCGGCGACGGTGAGATTGGCAAACAGCCGCGTGGTCTGGAACGTGCGCACCAGGCCGCGACGCACGCGATCGGGAATGCTGAGACCCGTGATCTCGTCACCGCCCATGAAGAACTGGCCTTCGCTCGGCGCGATGTCGCCGGTGATCAGATTGACCAGCGTGGTCTTGCCAGCGCCGTTCGGGCCGATCAGCGCGACGCGGTCGCCGGCAGTCAATTTGAAATTGACGTCGCGCGTCACATGCAGCCCGCCGAACGAGCACGACACGCCGCGGGCTTCGAGGAGATTGGTCATGCCGCCTCTCCCTTGCGCTTGAAGCGGGAGGCCAGCGACAGCACTGGTTCGATCAGCCCGCGCGGCGCGAACACCACAATCAGGATCAGCAGCAGGCCGACCAGCGTCATCCAGTGGAACGGATTGGCGGCGGCCACGATATGCTCGAAGATCATGAAGATCACCGTGCCGGCCAGAGCGCCCCACAGATGCCCTGCACCGCCAAGCACCAGCATCACCAGAACTTCGGCTGATCGTTCGAAGCTGACGCTGTCGAGACCGACGACGCCGGTGCTGATCGCCGTCAGCGCTCCACCGATCCCGGCAACGGCACCAGCGACGCCATACATCACGACAAGGCGCGGATAGATCGAGACACCGATCATCCTGGCGCGCAGATCGTCATCCTTGATGCCGCGGCACATGAGGCCGAATGGCGAGCGCACGAAACGCTGCAGCAGCACGAAGACAATGACCAGCACGCCCAGCGAGAACAAAAATGCCGTGCGGCTGTACATGTCGAAATTGAAGATGCCGAACACCTTGCCCGGTGTGATACCGGACAGGCCGTCGCTGCCGCCGGTCAGCCACGACAGCTTGTTGGCAAGTGCGGCGACCAATTGCCCCACGGCAATCGACAGCACCAGCTGCGGCAGCCCGCGAAACCGCGTGATCAGCGCGCCGGAGATCAGCCCCATGATCGTGCCCGCAAACACGCCGACCGCCAGCAACGCGACGGGATCTGTAATGCCGCGCACGCAAGCAATGCCGGCGGCATAGGCGCCGACGCCGAATTGCGCGGCATGGCCGAGGGTAGCGACGCCGCAATAACCGGTGACCAAATCGAGCGACAGCACCAGGAATGCGATGCCGATCAGCCGCGTCAGGAACGCCAGATCGTCCGGATACAGAAAGTAGCCGATGGCACCAAGCGCGATGATACTCAGCGCACCTACCGCCTCCTGACCGAAGGGAATGCTGCGCTTGTGCGGAACGTGGGTCACGACGATCTCGCTCATGCGTGCGACCTGCCGAACAGGCCATGCGGAAACAGGAACACGATGACGATCACCGACAGATAGAAGAAGAAGTCGCCGAACTCCGGCGCGAGATATTTGCCGGTGGTGTCGGCGAGGCCGAGCAAGAGCGACGCCGACAGCGCACCAAGGATCGAACCCGCCCCCCCGACGGAGACCACGACGAGGAACGTCACCATATAGCGCAGTGCATAGAACGGTTCGATCGGCAGGATCTCCGCGCCGACCACGCCACCGAATGCGCCGAGCCCGATCGCCAGCGCGAAGGTCACTGCGTAGATGATTTCGGTGCGGATGCCCAAGGCGTCCGCCATACCACTATGATCGACCGAGGCGCGTAGCTTGATTCCGAACTCCGTCTTCTCGATCAGAAGCCACAGCGCCAGCGCCGTAACCACGCCGCAGGCGATGACAAAGATGCGATGAGTCGGCAGCATGCGGAAACCGATATCGAGCGGACCACTGAGTGTCTGTGGCAACGGAATCGATTTCAGCGACGGGCCGAAGATGAAATTGACGATGCCGATGATGAAGAACGTGATGCCAATGGTCATCAGCACCTGAATCAGCGGATCGGACTTCCGGTAGATCCGGCGATACAGCAGAATCTCGAACGGGATCGAAACGATGATGGTACCGATCACTGCCATCAGGATCGCGACGCTGTAATGCACATGCAGGTCGCGGATCGCATAGGAGGCCAGATAGCCGCCAATCATGGCGAAAGCGCCATGTGCGAGGTTCACCACGCGCATCAGCCCCATCATGATGGACAGGCCGATAGAAATGATGAACAGCACCATCCCGTAGGCAACGGCGTCGGTCATGATGCTGAAGATGGTGCGCATGATTGATCCTATGCCGAAGCAGCGGCCGAGCGCCATTCCGGAAACTGCGGCATGGCGTCATGGACGACGGCGCCACGCACCATGGTGAGCAACACCTGCGTCTCCTTCAAAGGGAAGCACTCGGCGGCGAACGGATCGCGATCAAGGGCGATCAGATCGGCCGCCATGCCCGGCATCAGCGTGCCGCGCCAGTCTTCCTGCTTCATCGCGATGGCGCCACCGACCGTATAGCTGTGAATGGCTTCGCGGACGCTGATGGCTTCACCCTGCCCGATCGGCGCACCGCCGCTGTCCGAGGCGCGGCTCACCGCATCGGCAATGCCATCCCACGGAGACCACGACCCGGTCGGCGCATCAGAGCTGGCGATGTAAGTGACACCCGCGTCGATCACCGAGCGGCCGGGATAGCAACGATCGGCGCGCGGACCGAAAGCGCCGGCAATCGAGCGCCGCATCCGGGTGAGGAAACTTGGCTGGGTGACGACGAGCGCGCCCAATGCCTTCATCCGTGCCAGTCCACCGGCGGGCGGCACGAAGTAATGTTCGATGCGATGCCGGGCATCGGCGCGGGGATACGCTGCCTGCGCCTTCTCATAGGCTTCGATGATGCAGTCGATACCGCGATCGCCGGTACAATGAACGGCGACCTGCCAGCCGTCCGCATGCGCGTCGGCGATCACGCGCTGCAGTTCGGTTTCATCGCGCATGAACATGCCGCGGGACGGCGTATCGAAGAAATCCTCGCTCACCGCCGAAGTTCGCGCGCCGACGATGCCATCAGCGAAATATTTCAGCGTCATCGACTGCCAGTCGACGTTTTGCGTCGGCGCCAACCCACGCGCCGCCGCTTCAGCCGGGTCGAGCTGGTTCATGAAGCCGAGCCGCATTGGCAGCACATCGCCATTCGCGCGGATCTCGTTCCAGATCGCGAATTCATCATCGAAGCCGACGGTGAATCCGACCGCAGCTTCTACAGCAGCAATAAGACCGAACCTGGCGCTGTCGGCAATTGTCGCGCGCAGAGCCGTGGTGAGCTCATTGCGATCCATCGGCGGCGCCGCACGGAATATCAGTTCGGCTGCGCTTTCTTTGGCACTGCCGTCCAGTCGGCCATCCTCGGAGCGCCCGAACGTGCCACCTTCCGGATCGGCAGTGGCATCGTCGATGTCCAGCAGTCGCAGCGCGGCACTGTTGACGACGGCGACATGACCGCAGAAGCGGCGGATCAGCACCGGATGATCGGGAATGACGACGTCGATCTCGGCCCGTGTCGGCAGCCGATGCTCCGCCAGTCCGTTCTCATCGAGGCCCGCGCCGTAGACCCATTTATCACATGGAATGGCGCGCGCACGCGCAACCAGCAAATCAAGCACATCGGATATCGTGGGCGCATCGCGCGGCGTGACCGGCACCTGCAGTCGCGCATGGGCGATAGCGAACAGATGAATATGCGCGTCGGTGAGGCCGGGAATGACGGTGGCGCCCGCGAGATCGATCGTCTCGTCGGCGGATGGCGCAACATCTGCTGCACCAATCCAGACCACCTTGCCATCGCTGACGACGATGCTGTCCGCGGGGGTTTCATCCCAGGCAGAACGATAGATGCGGGCGTTGGTCAATCGAAGCGAGCGCGCGCGGCTGGTCATGTCGAAGGAAATCTCATCTCGCGCGACGATGTCGCAGAAAGAGGGGGATTCCGCAACGAGGCGGAATCCCCGGCATTGCCTACTTCGTGCTGAGCGCCCAATCGGGCTGATCGGCAAAGGTCTGCTCTTCCTTGTTGATCAGCTTGCCGTCCACCTTCGCCACGCTGCGCACATAGACGTTCTGACGGATGTGGCGGGTGGCGGGATCGATCGATACCGGACCACGCGGCGAGATCCACTTCATGTCCTTCACCGCGTCTACCGCCTTGGCCGGATCGCGCTTGCCGTCGGTGGCCTCGATCATCTTGTAGATCAGGCGTGCACCGTCATAAGCCGCGACCGAGGTCATGGTGACCTCGTCCAGGCTGGCGCCGCCCTTCTTGAGCTCCGCGAGGAACGCGGCATTTTCCTTCGAGTCATGCGACACCGAATAGTGATAGGTCGACAGGATGCCGATGCCGGGATCGCCGATATTCGGCAGATCCGGCTCGGTCACCACGTCGCCCGTCGACATCAGCTTGACGCCGCCGGCCTTGAGACCGTTGTCGAGATAGGCCTTCACGAAACCAAGGGTCGGCGGACCCGATGGCAGGAAGGTGAAAATCGTGTCAGCGCCGGAGTCCTTGATACGCTGCATGATCGGGCTGAAGTCGGTGGTGGCGAGCGGAATGCGGACTGCCTCAACAACGGCGCCGCCCTCGCCTTCAAAGGTCTTCTTGAACGCCGCTTCGGCATCGATGCCCGGACCGTAATCGCTGACCGCAATTGCAACTTTCTTGGCGCCATTCTTGAACGCGACCTTTGCCGCGGGCACCGTGTTCTGCCACATGGTGAAGGAGGTGCGGACGATATAGGGGCTCTTCTCAACGATGGCCGAGGTCGCCGCATTCATCACGATCAGCGGCGTCTTGGATTCTTCGAGCAGCGGCGCAACCGCCAGCGCGTTCGGCGTGAAATAGATGCCGGCGAGATACTGCACCTTGTCCTTGACCAGCAGCTCCTGCGCCAGCGCCTTCGACTTCGCGGGGTTCGGGCCTTCTTCGTCCTTGTAAACAAACTCGACCGTGTGATTGCCTACTTTGTTGCCATTCTGCGCAACCCAGGCATCGATGCCCATCTTGAAGTTCTTGCCGAACAGCGCATACGGCCCCGAAAACGTGCCGATGACACCAACCTTGATGACGTCGGCGGATGCAGTACCGGTCATCAGGCCGAGAATGGCCAGAGCCAGGATCGATTGAGCGCCTTTATTCATTGCAGTAGTCCCCGTTACAAAAGTTGGAAAGCTATTCGGCAAACCTGTATTCAATAAACGTGCCGAACTGGGGCGCGTTTGATTTCAACAAGACGCGACAGATTGCAGCGTCAGAACATCTCGAAATATTCGCGCTGCTCCCAGTCGGAGACTTCCGCCTGGAAGCGATCGATCTCAGCATTCTTGATGTGCGTATAATAGTCGACCATCATCGCGCCCATCTTCTCGCGGAAGAACGGATCTTCCTTGAGCGCAAAGGTCGCCTCACGCAGCGACTTCGGCAGCAGATCGGCATTGGTCTCGTAAGGCGTATCGGCTGATGGCCCTGGATCGAGCTTGCGATCAACGCCGTCGAGACCCGAGAGGATCTGCGACGACATATAGAGATAGGGATTGGCGGCGGGCTCGCCGACGCGATTTTCGATACGCGTCGCGGAATCGCCAGCACCGCCGAGCACGCGCAACATCGCGCCACGATTATCGCGGCCCCAGATCGCACGGTCCGGCGCCAGAGAATAGGAGCGATAACGCTTGTAGCCGTTGATAGTCGGCGTCGTGAATACGGTCGCCGCGCGCGCATGCGTAAGAAGCCCCGCGAGATAGCCCTGCCCGAACGATGACAGCGGCTGCGTGCCCTCGGTCGGCATGAACGCGTTCGCGCCGGTCGTACGCGATACGATCGACTGGTGCAGATGCCAGCCCGATGACACGACATTCGGAATCTTCGGCCGGCACATGAAGGTCGCGTGATAGCCGTGGCGATGCGCGATCTGCTTCACGGCGCTGCGAAACAGCACCATGCTGTCGGCGGGCGTGAGGCCGATGGTCGGCGCGAAAGTGAATTCGCATTGGCTCGGGCCGTATTCGACTTCGACCGACCGCAGCGGTAGACCGAGCGCCAGCACGTCGCGCCGGATGATTTCCAGCACCGGCTCCATCTGGTCGTAGCGCTGCTCGGTGAGATAGTTGTAGCCGTGCGAGAGCAGGCTGACATCCGGCGGCGTGCCGGGCTGGCCGGCATCCTCCGGCTTCATGCGGTTGTTCTCGACGTTGAAAATATGAAATTCGACTTCAAGACCGGCAACGAAATCGTAGCCACGCGCGCCGAGATCGCCGAGCACCTTCTTGTAGAGGTTGCGCGTCGCGAACGGCACCGGACGTCCGTCGGCGAAATGCACGTCGCACAGAACCCAGCCTGTCTCCGGCGCCCATGGCAACACACGGAACGTCGTCGGATCCGGGATCATCAAGACGTCGGCCGCGCCCTGCATCTCGGGAATGCCGAAGCCGCCGCCGGCGGTGAACACCGGAAACACCGTCTTGTGCGACGTGTCCTTGGCGAACATCGTCGTGGTGATCGAGCAGCCGCTTTCGAGACAGCGCAACGCCTCGCTGGCGATCAGCGTCTTGCCGCGCAGGATGCCGTGCTGATCCGGAAACGACAGCCGGACCACTTCGAGCTTGTGCTCTTCGACCATGCTGCGCAGCCGGACGGCTGCTTCTTTCTGCTCCGCGGACCACAAACCGTGACGTTCAACGAAACTCAACGCACTCTCCCGCGGCTGTTCTGATCGATCTTCACTCTGCCGCCGGCAGGTGGATGACATTGGACCCCGGCTCGGTCTGGTCGGCCGGAGCCGCCGCCATCCATGGCGCACCACGACGGCGGGCGACGTCGACTTCCATCCAATAGGTTTCCCAGCCCTTGGTCGGCCCGATGCCGTCCATGGTGCCCGGGCCCTGAATGCTGCGCGCGGTGTCCGCATCGAGAGACATCATCGGCCTCTGGCCGCCGGCAACCTTCTCGATCTCCGCACGCAGCAGCTTGCGATAGGCGATGATCGCCTTGTCGCTGGAGCCAAGATGCTCACGGGTACGATCCTGGATCTTGCCCATGGATTCCACCGCCCACTGGTCGTGGACGTTGATGTCGGCGCCCATGCCGGTATAGGTCTCGTGCTTCTGCTCGTGCGGATTGAAGCCGTAGTCGTTGGTCTTGTTCTTGCGCGAGGTGTAGTTCGGCAGCTCGTAGAGTTCGAGCCGCTGGTCGGTCATCTTCTTCTTGTCGACCGGTGTCGTGTAGCTGGTGAAGATCGCATACCAATAGCAGTTCTCGTCATCGACCGGCACGTGCCACTGGGTGATCGTCATTTCCGTGCTCATGGGAATGACGAAGCCGTGCGGGAATAGCTGGTTGGTGACGCGGACATGGGTGCGCTCGTCGTCGAGCTCGCGCAACGCAATCAGACGCAGACCGTATTCGGTCGATTCGACATTGATGATCGGGCGATCATACTCGCGCAGGATCTTGGTCATCGGCAGCTCGGTGCCAGCGGATGCGCCGCGGAACTGCTTGCCGTAGGACGCCTTGACGTCTTCGTCCTCAAAGAAGCGATGCAGGAACGAGGCATGGGCGGGATCGATACCGACCTCCAGCGCCTGCAGCCAGTTACATTCAAACAGCCCCTTGAAGGCGAAGGTGTACTGACCGGGTGCGGCGAAACAGTCGATCTCCGGGAATGCCGGCGGCTCGCCCTCGCCAAGATAAGCCCAGAGAATGCCGCCCTTCTCGACCACCGGATAAGCGCGCTGCTTGATGCCGGCGCAAAGCTTCGAGGTCTTCGGCTCGGCCGGTGTCTCCAGGCACTTGCCCTCGACGTCGAACAGCCAGCCGTGAAACGCGCAGCGCACGCCGCCGCCTTCAAGGCGACCGAAGGCCAGATCAGCACCGCGATGCGGACAGTCGCGATCCAGCAGGCCATAACGGCCCTGCTCGTCGCGGAACAGGACAAAATCTTCGCCGAGCAATTTGACCGGACGGATCGGACGATCCCCTTCGAGCTCATCGACCAGCGCCGCCGGCTGCCAGTATTGGCGCATCAGCTTGCCCGCGGGCGCCTTGGGCCCGATACGGGTGATCAGGTCGTTCTGCTCTTGGCTCATCATGGGAAGATTCCTCTTCGAACTCGACCGGTGGTACGGCTCAACGTTGAAATACGACTTTACCGCCAACCAATGTCATATCGGCCGTGATATTCTTGATCTGGTCTTCAGGAACGCTCATGAAGTCGGCGGAAAGAACGACGAGGTCCGCCAGCTTGCCGGCCTCCAGCGTGCCCTTCCGCGCTTCGTCGAACATGTATCGGGATGCGGCGCTTGTATAGAGCCTCAGCGCCTGCTCTCGGCCGATCGCTTCGGCCGCGCCGTAGACGTGGCCATTCGGGTCTTTCCGCGTCACCATGATGTACATGTTGAGGAACGGGTTGATCGGATTGACCGGGAAGTCGGTGCCGGCGCCGAGATTGTCTAGGCCCATCTTGTCGATCAACGATTTGGTCGGAACGGCGCGGTCCGCCACCGCTTTGCCGAGAAAGCGTTCCACGGTCGCGGCCTTGTCCCACATGAACACGTTCTGGAAATCGACCCTCACGCCGAGACGGTGCGCGCGCTCCATCTGCTCCGGCCTGATCAGGCTGGCATGGATCAGAATAAAGCGGCGATCCTTGATCGACTTTTCCTTGTCCGCGGCCTCGAAGGCGTCCAGCACCTGATCGACGCCGAGGTCGCCGACGACATGAACGCCAACGCGCCAGTCATACTTGTTGCAGATCGACACCAGTTGCTTCAACCGCTCCGGCGTCTGCTGGGCGATGCCGTGATAATCGTCATGCGAGTCCGGATAGACATCGCGCATCATCGCCGTCTTCAACGTCATGCCGCCGTCGTAGAAGATCTTGATGCCGCCGAACTTCAGCCAGTCGTCGCCGAAACCTGACGTCGCGCCGCTGCCGTTCATAATCGCTTCCCATGCGGAAAGTTCGGCCGGCGGCTCGGGGCGGTACATCAGTCCGACGCGCAAGGTCGCTTCCTTCGACAGCGCGATCTTCTGCAGCGTGCGCGTGTCGCGCGCGCTGGTGGCGCCTTCGACCACGCTGGTGATGCCAAAGCTGTTCAGCGCGGCCTCGGCGACCTTGTACTGGTTGATCTGCTCGGCCTCGGTGAACGGTGGCACGCGATTTTCGACCAGCGGGATCGCGGTCTCGACCAGCACGCCGGTCAGTTCGCCCGCAGCATCGCGCTCGAACGATCCGCCCGACGGATCGGGCGTCGTCTTGTCGATTCCGGCCTTCTGCAAGGCAAGGCTGTTGGCCATGGCGAAATGCCCGACCGTGCGCAGATATACCGGGTTGTTCGGCGTCACGCTGTCGATTTCCTGCCGGGTCAGGTAGCGCTTCTCCGCGAGTTGCGATGGCGGATGCCAGCCACCGGTGGTGATCCACTCGCCGGCCTGCTTCTTCGCAACGAAGGCCTTCAGCAACTGCAAGGCCTCAGCCACGTTCTTGGCCGGGCTGAGGTTGACGACATAGGCGCCCAGGCCGGCCGCGCCGAAATGGGCATGGGTATCGATAAGCCCGGGAACGACAGTCTTGCCGGCGAGATCAATGACCCGCGTCTGCGCGCCGGCGAGCGGTCTGACGGAGGCGGTGCTGCCGACCGCGAGAATCTTGCCGTCGCGAACCGCTACCGCCTCGGCCACGGTCGAGCCGCTGTCCATGGTCAGGACTTTTCCGCCCACCAGCACGAGATCGGGATCGTTGACGTTGCGTTGCTGCGCGGCTGCCGGCAGCGCCGCAGCGACGAGTATTCCGGCAATCCACAAGGACGTGAACTTCATCAGAACTGCCCCCAATAATGTTCAATAAGCGAACATTAGTTCGAATATTGATAGATTGGATCCAAACTAAATCGTGTGCAAGCCCAATTTTGAAGCGCCGATGCTCGTAACGTCGGCAATGGTGGGCATTTGGCCTTCCGCTTGCCCATCAATTATTCCGAACGTATGTTCCCTCAATGAACAAATCTCGCGTGGAAACGACGTTCGGAGGACAAGCATGACGGGTCTGGTGATCGTGGGCGCGTCCTATGCCGGCGTGCAGGCAGGCATCAGTGCGCGTGAGAAAGGCTATCAGGCGCCGATCCGCATCGTCGCCGACGAAATCCATCTGCCCTATCAGCGACCGCCACTGTCCAAAGCATTTCTGTCTGGCGACGTCGTGCACAACAGCCTTTTCCTCCGCGGCGAGGACTATTTCAAGACCCAGGGCATCGAACTGGTGCTGGGCCATCGCGCCATCGGGCTCGATCACGCGGCTGGCCGGATCGCACTGGACGGCGGCGACAGCCTGCCCTTCGATCAGCTTGTCATCGCCACCGGCTCACGGGCGCGACGGCTCAGCGTGCCCGGCCATGAGCGCGACGGCATCGTCTATCTGCGCACACTCGATGACGCGCTGCATCTCAAGCCCCGGCTCGAAGCAGCCAACGATGTCGTCATCGTCGGCGGCGGCTTCATCGGCCTCGAAGTAGCATCGACTGCTGCCAAGGCCGGCAAGAAGGTGACGCTGATCGAGGCGCAGTCGCGCCTGTTGGAGCGCGCGGTATCGCCGCTGATCTCGCAATTCCTTCTGGATAGCCATCGCTCCCATGGTCTCGACATCCGCTTCAACGAATCCGTCGTTGCCATCGAAGGCAACAGCGCCGTGCATGAGGTCGTCTGCTCCAGCGGCCTGCGGGTGCGCGCCGACCTGATCGTCGCCGGCATTGGCGGCATCGCCAATGACGAGTTGGCCGCGCAGGCGGATATCACCTGCACCAATGGCATCGATGTCGACGAACATGGCCTGACCAGCGCGCCGAACATCTATGCCGCCGGCGACGTCAGCAATCACCACAACGGCTTCGCCGGCCGCCGCGTCAGGCTGGAAGCCGTGCAGAACGCCACCGATCAGGGCAAGGCTGTGGGCGCGATGATCGCCGGCAGGCCGGAAGCCTATGACGCGGTGCCGCGTTTCTGGTCGGATCAATATGACGCCAAGCTGCAGATCGTCGGCCTCTCTGCGCCAACCGACAGCGCGGTGATCCGCGGTTCGATGGATGATGGCAAGTTCTCGGTGTTTTATTATCGCGACGGCAAGCTCACCGCCGTCGACAGTATCAACCGGCCGGGCGACCAGATGATCGCACGTCGCCTGATCACCGCGTCGTTGTCGCCGACACCAGAACAGGCCGCCGATCTGTCATTCGATCTGAAAAAATTCGAAGCAGGCAAATAGGTCGGACCAGCGGCTCATGCCCAAAATCAAGCGCCCCGACGACGAACGCGGCAATACCGACTTCATCGAGAGCCTCGATCGCGGCTTGCGGGTGCTCGAACTGTTCGGCGCGCATTCGCGCCCGATGACGCTGAGCGACGTCGCCAAGGCCGCCGACCTGCCGCGTGCCACCGCCCGACGCATCCTGTTCACGCTGGAACGCAAGGGCTATGTGACCAGCGACGGCAAGCTGTTCGCGCTCTCGCCGCGCGTCCTCGCGCTGGCCGGCTCCTATATGACGTCCAATCAGGTCGTCACCATCCTGCAGCCGGTGCTCGACAGCATCTCCAGCGATGCGCAGGAGATTTCCTCGCTCGCGGTGCTCGAGGGCCATGAGGTGATCTTCGTCGCCCGCGCCAGCCCGGCACGCGTATTCTCCGCCGGCATCGATCTCGGCTACCGGCTACCGGCGTTCTGTTCGTCGGTCGGCCGCGCCATGCTCGGGAAATTTTCCAACGACGACCTCACCGCGACGCTGGATGCGATGGATCTCGTGGCAATGACGCCCTTCACGGTTGTCGACAAGGAATTGCTGAAGGCGACTATCATCACCGACCGCGAGAAAGGCTATTCGCTGGTCGACCGCGAGGCCGAGCCGGGCTTCCGCTCGATCTCGGTGCCCGTGCGGCGCTACGATGGCGCGATCGTCGCCGCCATCAATATGGGCGCCCATGTCGACCGGGTCTCGACCGGGGAAATGATCGACCGCTTCCTGCCGCTGCTGCGCGATGCCGCCGACTCGGTAAAGCCGCTGCTTCTTTAATCCAACTGGACAGCCCATGCCGCATCTCGTCATCGAACACTCCACCGAGGGCCATGGCAGCCTGTTCGACGCCACCAGCCTGATGCAGGCCCTGCATGATGCAGCAGCCGCCACCGGCGTGATGCAGGCGGGGGACATCAAGGTCCGCACGATGGCCTATGTGGACTATCTGCTTGCCAGGGAACGCGACGGCTTCTGCCATGTCACCGTATCGATGCGAAGGCCGCACGCCCGAGCAGAAGGTTGTTGTCAGCGAAGCCCTGCGAGCAGCGATGGCCGAACTGCTGCCGCAGACCAAGAGCCTCAGCGTCGATATCCGGGACATGGACCCCGTCGCCTACAAGAAGCGGCTGAACGAGTAGAGCCGCGCTGACTGCCTTCTCCCCGCCTGCGGGGAGAAGGTGGCGTCGCGAAGCGACGACGGATGAGGGGGAGCCTCCGCAGGCGCAGGCGAATGGAGAGCCCCTCACCCGACTTCCACGCGCTTCGCGCGTTGCAGTCGACCTCTCCCCGCAAGCGGGGAGAGGTCAGGCACTCCCCCAAACGAAAACGGCGCGGCATCCCAAGGGAATGCCGCGCCGTTCTCAATTCAAGTCGGCTGCGGTCACCTCATGGGCGACCGCGCCGAGGGTCCGCTTAGACCGCGTCCTTCGCAGCCTTGACCGGGCGGGCGCGCACGATCTTGCGGGCCGGCTTGGCCTTGAAGGTCATGGCTTCGCCGGTGAAGGGGTTGGTGCCCTTGCGTGCCTTGGTGGCGGGCTTCTTTATGACGACGAACTTGGCGAAGCCGGGAACGAGGAACACGCCGCTCTTCTTCAGCTCTTTATAGCCGAGGGTCGCCATGGTCTCGATAACGCCCTTGACGTCCTTCTTCGAGAGCTCAGTGGTCTCAGCGATTTTCTCGATGAGCTGCGACTTCGTCATTTGGTCTGCCATTTTGCACCTTTTGGTTTGCCGTGATTCGGTGAGACAGACACTATGAGGAATTACGGGAAAAAACCCGTTCTCAATGAAATTTTCACAGATTTTGCCGGGAAAAATGATGTTTTTTGACCATCAAACCCCGATTCGACTTGTACGGCAGGGTTTCAGGACCCTCGCAAGCGCAAAATACTTGAAACAAGGGGCCTACGGAGTCGCGGCAGGCGACAGAAACGCACTGCAAAAATCACCCCCAGATTCGCCCCGTCACCACATGGTCTGGCGCGCCCTTTCCGGCCATTGCCGATCGTATTCCGGACCGCCGACCCGGCGCTCGCTCATCTCCGCCAGGATCTCGCCGGGCGTCGGCAGGGTCTTCGGATCGACGCGTTTATCAGGGTTCCAGAGATCGGACCGCACGATGGCGCGGGCGCATTGGAAATAGATCTCCCCGACCGTCATCACGATAACCGTGCGGGGAGCCTTCTCTGTCACCGCAAAGGATTCAAGCAATGCGGGATCCGCCGACAGATGCGCCTCTCCGTTGATGCGCAGCGTCGTGCCCGAGCCCGGGATCAGGAACAGCAGCGCGATCCGCGGATCACGCACGATGTTGCGCAGGCTGTCGACGCGGTTGTTGCCGCGACGGTCGGGCATCATCAGGGTCTTCTCATCATGGATGCGGACGAAGCCCGGCAGGTCGCCGCGCGGCGAGCAATCCAGCCCCTCTGGGCCGGTGGTCGCCAGCGCCGCGAAAGGCGACACTTCGATCAGCCGGCGATATTGCGCCGTCACGCAGTCCGCGACCTTGGCGGTGGAGGCTTCGCCAATGTCATCGAAACGACCGTAGATCTGTTCGAGCTGTTCGATCGTTCCTATGACTGACATAATCGCTCTCCCGTTCGCCTGACTATTGGCCTCTGATGATCCGGATCAGATCGCCGGCGTGCTCTTCCGCCGCACCGACATTATTGATCGTCACGTCGGGCCTCGCGCCATCGACGCTGCGGCGCAGCCGGTCGCCGATCGGTCCATCGCTAGAGCGGCCACGTGCCGCCAGCCGTGCCGCCAGAACCTCTGATGGCGCCGTGATCGACACCACGACAACATTGTCATAGGCGGCGCGCAACGCCGGGATCACCGTCCGCGAAATATTGGCGACGACGCTGCGGCCGGCGCGGAGTTCATCGTCGATGGAGCGCGGCAGCGCATAGCAGAGGCCATGCGCCTCCCAGTCGATGGCGAAGTCGCCGCGCGCCTGTGCCCGCCAGAAAGCCTCCGGCGTGACCTGTTCGTTGTTCTCGAATTCTGATGCCGCGCGCGTCACCACGCGGCGCGCGAACACCACCTTGTTGTCATCCGCGCAGGCGGCCTGCGCCAGACCGATCAGCGTATCCTTGCCGGCACCCGACGGGCCGACCACCAGCACCAACCGGCCGGGGCCGATCCGGCCTGCCTGCGCTTCGGATATCGCCGCGGTGTCGGTCATGCCACCCGATGTCCTTCGCGCCAGACATTGCGCACCACCGGTACCTCATGCGCCACATGTACGCGGATCACATCGGCGCGCTTGCCGACCGCGATCTCGCCGCGGTCCGTGAGCCCGACGGCTTCCGCGGGCCGCTTGGTCACCGTGCGGATCGCGCTCGCCAGATCGATGGATGGCACCTTGCTCGAGAGCTGCAACGCGCCCATCAGAAGGCTCGACGGCACATAGTCCGACGACAGGATATCCAGCATGCCTTCGCGGGCGAGATCGATCGCCGCGATATTGCCGGAATGCGATCCGTTGCGGACGACATTCGGCGCGCCCATCAGGATGCCGATGCCGGCCTTGTGCAGGCCTTGGGCCGCTTCCAGCGTGGTCGGGAATTCGGCCACCGAGACCTTGTCTCCAACGGCTTCGGTCACGTTGTCTTCCGTGGTGTCGTCATGGCTCGCCAGCGGAATGTTTCGCCCATGGGCCAGCGCCACGATCGCGCGCATATTGCCGGCCGCATATTGCTGCTGACAGGCCAGGCGTTGCGCGAACATCACATCGAGCTCGGCATCGCTCTTGCCACCCTTGCCGCGATAGTAAGTGCGTAGCTTCTCCTCGTCGCGGAACTGGCGCTGGCCTGGCGTGTGGTCCATCAGCGACATCAGCCGGACGTTCGGCTTCTCCAAGAGCGCCTTCGCTTCCTCGACCACGGTCGGCATCGGAATCTCGCAGCGCAGATGCAGGAAGTGATCGACCCGCAGGAGACTGGCTTCGCCGGCAGAGGCAATGGAATCCACCAGCAGGCCGGCATAGCTGTCGATCCCCTGGCTTGAGTCCTCGCAGCCGACCCGTACCGAGTCCAGCACTGTGGTGATGCCGGAGGTAGCAAGCTGGCCGTCATAGGAGACGACCGCGGGGATGGGATCCCAGAACACCTTCGGCCGCGGCATGAAATGCGCTTCGAGATGGTCGGTGTGCAATTCGACCAGGCCGGGCATGATCAGATCGCCGCGCATGTCGTCGCTGCCGCGCGGCGCATCTCCCTCACCGAATTCGGCAATGCGACCGTCAACAAAGGCGATCCAGCCCTTGTCGATGACGCGGTCGGCAAGAACGATCCTGGCGTTGCCGATGACGGTTTCGGTCGATGATGCGATCATGGTTCTCTTTCTCAGGCAGCAGCAGCGGCGAAGGATGCGACGTCCACCAGCCGGTCGGCGATCAAGTGCCGCACTTCGTCGTCATGCACAATGGCGACCATGGCAACACCCGCACGTTTTTTCTCTGCAACCAGCTCGACCACCACGGCGCGGTTGGCTGCATCAAGCGATGCAGTCGGTTCGTCCAGCAACAGGATCGGCAGATCGGAGATAAAGCCACGGGCGATATTCACGCGTTGCTGCTCGCCGCCGGAGAAGGTCGATGGCGGCAGCTTCCACAGCCGCTCGGGAATGTTGAGACGTTTAAGCAACGCCCCCGCACGCGCACGCGCCTCCTCGCGCGTTACGGCAGCAACGAGCAGCGGCTCGGCCACGACATCGATCGCGGCCACACGCGGCACTGCGCGCAGGAACTGGCTGACATAGCCGATGGTGTCGCGGCGCACACCCAGAATCTCGCGCGGCTCGGCGGTGGCGATATCGATGACATCACCGTTGTGGCGCACTCCGATGGTGCCGCCGTCGCAACGATAATTGCCGAAGATCATCTTCAGGATCGACGACTTGCCCGCCCCCGAGGGGCCGGACAGCACCACGCATTCGCCCGGCGCAACGTGAAAGGAGACATTGCGCACAACAGGCAGGCGAATGCCGTCCTGCAGATGCATCACGAAGGTCTTTTCGGCGTTGCGGATATCGATCATCGGAATCATGTTGCCCTCACGCCGGCAAAATCGAGGAAACAAGCAGTTGCGTATAGGGCTCTCTGGGATCGTCGAGCACCTGATCCGTGAGACCAGTTTCGATCACGCGTCCGCCCTGCATAACCATCACGCGATGTGACAGCAACCGCGCCACCGCGAGATCATGGGTCACGACGATGGCCGACAGACCAAGCTCCGAGACCAGCGTGCGCATCATGTCCAGCAAACGCGCCTGCACCGATACGTCGAGACCGCCGGTCGGTTCGTCCATGAACACGAGACGCGGTTCGGTGACGAGATTGCGCGCGATCTGCAGCCGCTGCCGCATACCGCCGGAATAGGTCCGCGGCGCATCGTCGATACGCTCGGGCGAAATCTCGACGCGCTCGAGCCAGGACGACGCAGTGTCGCGGATCTTGCCATAATGGTTATGGCCAACGGCCATCAGTCGCTCACCGACATTGGCGCCGGCGGAAACCGCCATGCGCAGCCCCATCGCCGGGTCCTGATGCACGAAGCCCCAGTCAGTGCGGAACAGGAAGCGCCGCTCAGCCTCGCCCATGGTGGCGAGATCGCGCGTTACGCCATCGCGCATCCGGTAGGCGACGCTGCCAGTGGTCGACGCCAATTGGCCTGAGAGAATCTGCAGCAGCGTCGATTTGCCGGAGCCGGACTCGCCGACGATGGCCAGAACTTCGCCGGAATAGAGTTCGAACGACACGTCGCGGCATGCCGCAAGACGGCCATAAGATTTCCCCAGGTTTGCCGCAACAAGCAACGGCTCGTCGCTGGCAGGCACGGGCGCGGCGCGGTGACCTGAATTCGCTGTCACATCAAGCATTTGCGCTCTCCGCATAGGGCGCAGCATTCTCGCTGCCGCGGTGTCCCTGTGATTGCCGCGTTTCGCAATAATCGGTGTCGGAGCAGACGAACATCCGGCTGCCCTTGTTGTCGGTTACGATTTCGTCGAGATAGCTATCCTCGGCGTTGCACAGCGCGCAGCAGGCCTTGTGCTTGTAGGGCTCGAACGGATGGTCCTCGAAATCCAGCGACACCACCGATGTGTAGGGCGGGATCGCATAGATGCGCTTCTCGCGGCCGGCGCCAAATAGCTGCAGCGCCGCGCAGTTGTCCATCTTCGGATTGTCGAATTTCGGCGTCGGCGACGGGTCCATCACGTAACGCGCATTGACCTTCACCGGATAGGCATAGGACGTGGCGATATGGCCGAAGCGCGCGATGTCCTCATAGAGCTTTACATGCATCAAGCCGTATTCGGCGAGCGCATGCATACGCCGCGTCTCTGTCTCGCGTGGCTCGAGGAAGCGCAGCGGCTCCGGGATCGGCACCTGATAGACCAGCACCTGATGCGCCTGCAGCGTCGCTTCGGGAATGCGATGCCGGGTCTGAATGACCGTCGCATCACCCGTGCTCGTGGTCACGGCCACGCCTGCGGTCTTCTCGAAGAACTTGCGGATCGAGATCGCGTTGGTGGTGTCGTCGGAGCCCTGGTCGATCACCTTGAGCTTGTCGATGGGTCCGAGGATCGCCGCCGTCACCTGCACGCCGCCGGTGCCCCAGCCGTAGGGCATCGGCATTTCCCGGCTGGCGAACGGCACCTGATAGCCGGGGATCGCGATCGCCTTGAGAATGGCGCGGCGGATCATCCGCTTGGTCTGCTCGTCCAGATAAGCGAAGTTATATGTCGGCGCGTTCATTCCGCGGCCTCCTGAAGAGCAACTGGCGTCTCGTTGGCGTCGGCGAATTCCTTGCGCAGCTTGCGGAGCAGGCCGAGTTCGGACTGGAAGTCGACATAATGCGGCAGCTTCAGATGCTCGACGAAGCCGGTCGCCTGCACATTGTCGGAATGCGACATGACGAATTCCTCGTCCTGCGCCGGCGCCTTGATGTCCTCGCCAAGCTCGCGTGCACGCAGCGTGCGATCGACCAGCGCCATCGACATTACTTTGCGCTCAGACTGACCGAAAGCGAGGCCATATCCGCGGGTGAAGCACGGCGCTTCCGTATCGCTGCCCTTGAACTGGTTGACCATCTGACACTCGGTCAGCGTGATCGACCCCAGCGGCACCGCGAAACCGACATCCTCGGCCATGAATTCGACCTCGACCTCGCCAAGACGGATTTCGCCGGCGAAAGGATGGTTGCGGCCATAGCCGCGCTGCGAGGAATAGCCGAGCGACAGAAGAAACCCTTCATCGGCCCGCGCAAGATTCTGAAGGCGCAGATCGCGGTCTGCCGGGAAGCTCAGCGCATCGCGGGTGAGATCGCCGACCGGCTTTTCGGGATCTTCGATGGGCGACGTTTCAATCAGGCCGTCGCGGCCGAGGATATCAGTCACGCGCGGCATCACGCCCGGCTCTGCGTCGGTCATGGCCGGCTGCTCGGGCGAGGATTCGCCGGTCAGCTCGGGATCAAGAAGACGATGCGTGTAGTCGAAGGTCGGGCCGAGCACCTGGCCGCCTGGCATATCCTTGAAGGTCGAGGACACGCGACGCCGCACTTGCATTTGCGACGTATCAATGGGCTCACTCGATCCGAACCGCGGCAACGTCGCGCGAAAGGCGCGCAGCAGGAAGATCGCCTCGATCATGTCGCCGCGCGCCTGCTTGATGGCCAGCGCAGCGAGCTCGCGATCATAGAGCGAGCCTTCGGTCATTACGCGATCGACCGCTAGGCCGAGCTGATTGGAAATCTGCGCCAGCGACACTTCCGGCACATCGCGATCACCTCGGCGCTCATGAGCCAGCAGACGATGCGCATTCTCGATGGCGCGTTCGCCACCCTTGACGGCGACATACATGCTCAGCCCTCCTTCGCGACAAGACGCGTGGTGCGCGGCAGCGCGACGATGGATTCGCCGGACACCAGCACGAGATCGATGCCTCGGGGAAACAGCGAGGCATTCAGCGCGAGGCGATCCAGCAGATCCGGCACGCCAATCGCCGCACGCAGGATGGTGGCGCCGTCGATGCCTGGACCGCGCAGCTCATAGGCAGGGCCTTCAGTCAGGCTCGCCACCTGCAGAATGATCGTGGTGGAGCGATCCGGATATTCGCCGGAGCCGAATGCAAAGTGCTCGAAGGACGGTAGCGCGGCGGGATCTGCCACTACGGCAAAGGTACATACCGCCGGATCGGCAATCACAGGCGCGCTGGTATGAAACTTGATCCACTTGGCAACATCCATCGTCGCCGCCAACTTGCTATCGAGCCAGACCGGCGTGTCCTGATCGAACAGCGTCAGCGCGATGGCCGCCGCGCCGCGCATCATTGGCGCGGGAACGCCCGAAACAGCCTGAATGCGCTGCACGGTACCCGGACGCGCCATCGCATCCATCACCGAACGGAAGGTCGATTGCGCTGCAAGCACCTTGTCCGCGAAACCGGCCGGCATTTCCGCAACTGTCGTCATGATCAGCCCTCCCCGCGCACGAGCGTGTAGAAATCGACTTTGGTTGCCGCGGTCTCTGCGGCCTTGCGCTTGCTATCGGCGACGACGCGCGCGCGCAGCGGCGTGAGCACCTTGGTCTCGACAGCATCTGAAAATTCACTGGTCTGGATGAGTGCATCGCAGAGCGCGATCAGGTGCGCCTTCGCACCATCCCGGCCCAGCGTGTAGCCGAAGCCAACCTCGCCTGATGCCAACCGTACAGCGGCACGCGACACGGTCGCTTCGCCCAGATTGAATGGCGCGCCATCGCCGCCGATCCGGCCGCGCAACATCACCAGGCCGTTTTCCGGCTGACGCAGATGTTCATGGGCGGGAACAGCCACAGCATCGAGATATCCGGCGATATCCGCCGTGGCGGAGTGCCCAAGCACCCCCATCGCCTCACGGCGCCGGGCCTGCTGGTGGTTCAGGGAGGATGAAGTCATGTCACCGTCGCTCAACAAGTTGTATGATTTACTAGACAACTTTATAGGCGGAGGCAATGACCGTTTCGTGACAGCGGCACGATTTTTCGCTAATGCGTGGTCGACATCATTCCGGGACCGATTTTGTGACCATTCAGGACAAGCCAACAGGCGTTGCATTGTGGCGGCACGTCGCCGACGGCATCGAGCGCGGCATTGCCGATGGTCGCTATGGCGCTGGCGAAAAGCTGCCCGGCGAGACCGAACTGGCTGACATCTACCGCGTCAATCGCCACACCGTGCGCCGCGCCCTCGCAACCCTGGCCGAACGCGGCCTGGTGCGCGCCGAGCGCGGCAGCGGCACCTATGTGGAATCGCCAAAGCTGGCATATCCTCTGCGGTCACGCACGCGCTTCTCGGAAATTGCCGGTGCCGGCGGCCGCGAGCCACAGGCGCAATTGATCGGAGCCTGGGATGATGTGGCAACACGCGATCTCGCCAGGCAGCTTGGCCTCAAAGCCGGCGCTCCGCTGATCCGCATCGAGGCGCTGCGCCTCGCTGACAAGACGCCGATCTGTGTCGGCACCAACTGGCTGTCGGCCGAACGCTTTCCCGATTTCGGCAAGGTCTATGAGCGTGTGCGCTCGATGACCAAGGCGCTGGCGCATTACGGCATCAAGGACTATCGCCGCGCTTCGACCAAGGTCACTGCGGGGATCATCGACGCGACCGATGCGACAAGGCTTGGCGTTGCACTCGGGCGTCCGATCTTGATTGTCGATTCCATCGATGTGGATGCCGACGGCACGCCACTGAGCGCTACGCATTCGCGCTTCGTCGCCGAGCGCGTGGAGTTCGTGGTCGATAGCGGTTCTCTCTGATCCTGCCGGATGAGATCCTGTCGGACGTGATCCTCTCAGATGGGATTAGAACGGATCGGTGCCGAGACCCGGTACATCCGCTGGACGCGGCCCCGGCGCCGGCCACAGGAAGCGGCGGTCCTTTTCGGCAATCGCAATGTCATTGATGCTGGCCTCGCGGCGTCGCATCAGGCCGGCCTCATCAAATTCCCACTGCTCGTTGCCATAGGAGCGATGCCAGTTGCCGGCGTCATCGTGCCATTCATATTGAAAGCGCACGGCAATGTGATTGCCGTCGAACGCCCACAGATCCTTGATCAGCCGATATTCGTGCTCCTTCGCCCATTTGCGGGTGAGGAATTCGACGATTGCCGGGCGCCCCTGAAAGAACTCGCCGCGATTACGCCAGACGCTGTCCTCGGTATAGGCGAGCGATACTTTCACCGGATCGCGCGAATTCCAGCCATCTTCGGCCATGCGGGCCTTCTGGGCGGCAGTTTCTCGGGTGAAGGGCGGGAACGGTGGACGCGACATGGGACCCTCGGCTTTGCGATATGCCGGGATTGTAGCCTTGCCGCATGCGGAGTCGATGCCATTTCACCTATGGGGCGATCGCTAAATCTGATCGGCCTTCATGGCGATCCGCAGTGCCTTCGGAATCGGCTTGGCGCGGCCGCCGGACACGAAGGCCACCTTGACCTTGGCCTCAAGCAGCAACTCATCGCCGCGGCGCACTTCCTGACTTAGCATGATCGAGGCGCCCCTCACCTCTTGTGGAACCGTGATGACGTCAAGCAGATCGTCCAGGACTGCAGGTTTTAGAAAATCAATTTTCATCGAACGAACAACGAAGGCAAAGCCGGGCGCATCTTCTCGCGCTTCTTTCAGCAGCTCTTGCTGACTTGTTCCGAGTAAACGCAAATAGTTCGTTCTGCCGCGTTCCATGAAGCGCAGAAAATTCGCGTGATAAACAATCTGGCCGGAGTCAGTATCTTCGAAATAGACGCGAACCCGCATATGATGACGACCGTCGCGAATTTCGCCATCAAGAGAGGCTGTCACAGGGAGATTCCTCTTATCAATCACACTTCAGAGAGTAACCGTCTTGCACAGAGGCACCTTCCCCAGCAAGCACCAATCGCTTTGGGCTTGAACCTTGCTTGGGATGCACCTGGAATCTTGGTTGCGGGGACGCGCAACCATCCACCATCTCAAATTGCTTTTCCAGACAGCGGCTTGAACCGCGAAGCAATCTTCGGAGTTTATAGTATTCAGCTTGGAAGTCTTCGGATTCCCAATGCGTTCAAAAGCCATTCTGATATTTCTCAGCTTTTTGGGCATTTGAGATCACGAGAGAATTTCTCTTTGTCGAATGACAATTAGCCAGCGTTGGTCAGTGTCCGGCTGATTCCCGGCTCATTTTCTCCAAAAGACCGCGCATCGCGTCGATCTGCAGGCCGAAGCCTGCCCAATCCCCAGACCTCAACAGCTTCACTGCCTCGTTATAGCGATCAAGCGCCTCCTGCGCCCTGTTTTCCGCAGGGTTCGCACGTGACATTTCCGTTGCAGCACTCAGCGATGCCGGCGACGCGTTAGTTTCGATGAAAAGCGCGGACAAGGCCTCGGCAAGCGTCTCTTTCATGACGACATGCTCGCCGTAGGCGGCGATCACGCGCTTGAGCTCCGGCAAGTGTCCGTGGACTGCGCGCAGGTACAGCGGCGACACGTACAGGATCGAATTCTCGATCGGGATCACCAGCAGGTTTCCGCGGATCACCCGTGAACCCATCTGGTTCCACAACGATATTTGCTGGGAGATCTCCGTGTTCTGATGAATGCGCGCCTCGATCTGGAACGGTCCGTAGACGAGCTTCTCCTTGGGAAATTCGTAGACGATCAATTTTCCATAGTCGGGAGCGTCGCAGCGCGCTGCCAGCCACGCGATCATGTTGTCGCGTCGGCTTGGCACCATGGGGATCATGATAAAGAATTCGGCCTGGGTTTCTCCGGGCAGCCGCATCACGATGTAGTAAGGGACCATCGGCGCGACGCCGTCGCCGGCCGGCTGGCGCGGAAACTGCCAAAGATCCTCTCGGTTATAGAAAACGTCGGCAGATGCCATGTGATAGGTCTGGTAAAGCTGCGCCTGAATCAGGAAGAGGTCCTCGGGATAGCGAATGTGCTTTTGCAGATCGGACGGCATTGCCGCAAGCGGCTTGAATAGCCCCGGAAAGATTCGCTGGTAGGTGGCCACGATCGGGTCCGCCTGGTCCATCAGATAAAAGTCGACACTGCCGTTATAGGCATCGACGACGGCCTTCACGGAATTACGGATGTAGTTCAGATTGCGGCCGGGCGCAGGCTGAGCTGAGGGAAAATAGTCGCTGGTTGTATAGGCGTCCTGGATCCAGAACATCCGCCCCTCGCTAACGACCAGATAGGGATCGTGGTCGAGACTGAGGAATGGGGCGATCATGCGTAGCCGTTCCCCGATATTGCGCCGGATCATAATCCGGCTGTCGTCGGTGATATAGCTGGAGAGCAGCAGGTTCATATCGTTGAAGTGGTGAGCGAAGATGATTTTCCGCACCATCCCCGTCAGCGGTATGCCACCGGCACCGTCGTAGGCCGCGTATACGTTTTCACTCCCCTTCGGATAGTCGAATTCCGGCGTGGTAGTCCTGACGAAAACGTAGTTGCTCTCCTCTTGTCCATAATAAATGCGCGGTTCGCGGATTTCGGGGCCGCCATCCGCAACGGGAGGAATATCCCGCAGGTAAAGCAGTGGGAGCCCTTCAGCGCTCTTGTGCATTACCGGGCTCATCACCGCTCCATTGCCGTGGGTGAACAGCAGGTGGAGGTTGACCCACGTCTGGGCGTTCGGCGGCAGCAGTGAGGATCTGAGCTCGCGTGCCGACAGCATCACGCTCTGGTAGGTGCCGCGAAGCCAGTAGCGGTCGACATCCAGGTCGCTTAATTTGTAATAGGTGCGTATCTCCTGCAGCTGGGCGTAGGTATCCGCCAGCGGCTGCCCGTCCCACAATCTGATGTTCTCGATGGTCGCCTTGTTGGCCTCGAGTGTCCCGAAGGTAAGGTCCTGTTCGGCAGGAAAGGGCTTGGCGGCGATCCGGTCGAGATTATAGGCTTCCCTGGTCAGGCGGATGCTGCGTTCGATGTAGGGCCGCTCCAGTTCCAGTTCGTTCGGTTTCACGTAGAAGCGCTGAAACAATGTCGGGATCACGCCGGACAGCAGGAAAGCGCCGCCGAAGACGAGCAACATCGCGGCTGTGGGGAGGCGGTAGGTGCGCGCCCACAGGTTCGTCCACGCAGCGCATGCCGCGACGATCGAAAGCCCGATCAGCAACCGGAGAACGGGCAGTTGCACGTGGACATCGGTGTAGCTCGCGCCAACCACTACGCCATTGTCTCCGTAGAGCAGCAAATAGCGGTCGAGCCCGTAGGACCATGCCTTCACCGCAAAGAGCAAGCCGAGCAGCGCCGAGCCGTGAGCAACCACTGTTGGTGATATCGACCACCGCTGGACCTGGTATTCGATCTGACCATGCATCCAATAGATCACTGCGGCGAAAAGCGCGCTCATGAACAGCGTTAGCACTGCCCAATTCCTGATGGCGATATAGGCGGGCAGAGAAAACAGATAGAATCCAATATCCTTGTCATACAGCGGATCGTTCGCGCCATATGGCACCTGATAGAGGAACTGCAGAATGATGTTCCAGTTGCCGACCTCCCCCCATGCGACAAGCAGAGCGAGGAGTCCGGCGCCGCCAGCGATGGCGAGGCGCCATGGCAACCGATCGCGTATGAATTCGAATGGATCGGGCGGCACTGCAGTGGCCGCGAGTTTCCAGTCGAAGCCGACGGGAAGCCGGCCTCGCCGCCGTCGGGCAAGAAAAAGTGCCAGCCGGGCGTTCGCCCACACGATGACGGCAGTTGCCGCAAAGACGACGGAAAAGACTGCGGCTTTGGCGCCGATCGATGTCCAAAAAACCTGCGAATAGCCGACCGCGGAGAACCACATCCAGTCGACCAGGAACTCGCCGACAATCCCGAGAAGGATCAGGCAAATTCCGGAGAAGATGGCAGTCACAATCACCCCGACCACGGCGCTTCGCCCTGGCGTCTTCCGTTCGGGCCCGGTAATCCCGATCGTCATGAACGAATTATAGCAGAACGAAAAAGGTGGCGGTGCCTGTCGTGAGCCCTCGCACCTGTTTTTTTTGCGTCGGCCTTCCTACATCAGAACTGAGGCGCGCATCGCCTTACGCGCGCCCAATCGGGAGAGCGCGCGCCATGAGCGGTGATCTCACGATGCAGTTGTGGTTGTGCGCCCTCACCAACGGTCGGGCTGGCATGCCGAGCCGGCGCGGGGGAGGAACGCGGCAGGAGCGCTTGTCATGACTGATTTCGCCGGTCTTGAATCCCGTTTTGGTGCAGGAAACTATGCACCATTGCCGGTCACGATCGTCCGCGGGGCTGGAGTCTACGTGTGGGACGAGGCTGGCAGACGCTACATCGACATGATGGGCGCATATTCGGCGGCAAGCTTCGGCCATTGCCATCCGCGCCTCGTCAAGGCGCTGACAGAACAGGCACAGCGCCTGGATACGATCTCGCGCGCTTATTTCAGTGATCAGTTGGGGCCTTTTCTCGTGAAGGCTTGTGCACTTACCGGCATGGACGCCGCGTTGCCGATGAACAGCGGCGCGGAAGCCGTCGAGACGGCGCTCAAGGCGGCACGTAAATGGGCCTACAAGGTCAAGGGTGTGCCGACTGACCGGGCCGAAATCATTACCGCGGAGGGAAATTTCCACGGCCGTACCATCTCGATCATTGGCTTTTCTTCGCAAACCCAATATCGCGACGGCTTCGGGCCGTTCCCGCCCGGCTTCACGCGCGTGCCGTTCGGCGATGCGTCGGCACTCGCCGCGGCCGTTACCCCTGACACCGCAGCCTTTCTGGTCGAACCAATTCAAGGCGAAGGCGGGATCAACGTGCCGCCCCCTGGATATCTCGCTGAGGCCGCACGCATTTGCAAGGCGAACAACGTGCTGCTGCTGTGCGACGAGATCCAGAGCGGTCTGGGACGCACCGGACGTCTGCTCGCGTGTCAGCATGAAGGGGTAACACCCGACGGTCTGATGCTCGGCAAGGCGCTCGGTGGCGGGATGTTGCCGGTTTCGCTTTTCCTCGCCCGTCGCGAGGTCATGCAGGTTTTCACTCCCGGTGACCACGGCAGCACGTTCGGAGGCAACCCGATTGCATCAGCGGTTGGATTAGCCGCCCTCGACACACTGATCGACGAGCGATTGATTGAACGTGCCGCGACCGTCGGCGCGCATCTCCTCGATCGGCTCTCTGCGATCAAAAATCCGATCATCCGCGAGGTGCGCGGTCGCGGTTTGTTTGCGGGGGTCGAGTTACACCGCAACATGGTTAGTGCCGGTACGGTGATCAGCCGCTTGCTTCAGGCGGGAGTGCTGACCAAAGATACTCACCGGAACACGATACGCTTTGCGCCCCCCTTGATTATCGACGAGTCACAGGTGGATTGGGCCGTAGACCGATTGACCGAAGTACTGAACGAGATCGCCGCATCGACGGTTCAGGCCTAGCGGCCGCCAATATTGGGCAAGCCTGCTATCTGAGGATTACCGAAGCCAAGCGAAAGATTTGCAATAGTCCGGTCTTTAGAATCGGGCGCGTTAAAGTCTGTCCCCGAAAGGCAATTACAAGCTTCCCGCCAAATCGGCGTCCTCGTAATAAACCCGCACCTGCATGCGATGCAGGCCGTCGGCGATGGCGCCGTCGAGATGGAAGGTCGTAGAACCCGTCATAACGAAAAGCCGTGAGCTGCGAGTGGCAGCACATGATCACGCGTCAATGGAGCCAGGACAATAGCCTCAGGCGCAGTTGGATTGATCCAAATCGCTTCGGCGATCTCGGCCTGGGGCGCGATCGCTCCATCCACCTTCACCGCATAAACACTGGCCTGCACCCGCCATCCCGGCTCATTCGCGGCAACGCTGTTGAACTGGCCGAGCGCCTGCGCCGAGCCCGGCACCATTCGGCATCCCAACTCTTCGCTGATCTCGCGCTCCAGCGCGGCCAGATCGTCCTCGCCGACATCGCGCTTGCCACCCGGCTGCATGAAGGCCTCGGTGCCACGCTTTCGCACCACCAGCATGCGCCCGCTATCGTCACGGATCAGCGCGGCTACCACGCCGATAATCTTTTCGCTCATCGCGCTACTCCTCCTCGCTCGATCCGAATAGCCCGATCTGGCTCGCGTCGCGCTTCGGCTCGCTCAGACCGAGATGCTTGAATGCATGCGACGTCAGCAAGCGCCCGCGCGGCGTGCGCTGCAGATAGCCGCACTGGATCAGATAAGGTTCGATGATGTCCTCAATGGCATCACGCGGCTCGGACAGCGCGGCGGCCATGGTTTCGACACCGACCGGGCCACCAGCATAGTTCATGGCGATGGTGGTGAGATAACGGCGATCCATCGCATCGAGACCCGCACTGTCAACTTCCAGTGCGGACAGCGCGTGGTCGGCGATCTTGCGGTCGACGGCCGATGCATCCGCAGCGGAGGCGAAGTCGCGCACACGCCGCAAGAGACGCCCGGCGATGCGCGGCGTGCCGCGGGCGCGGCGCGCAATCTCGTTAGAGCCTTCAGGGGTCATGCCGATGTCCAGCACGCGGGCGCCGCGGGTGACGATCTTTTCGAGCTCGTCGACCGTGTAGAAATTCAGCCGCAGCGGAATGCCGAAACGATCGCGCAGCGGATTGGTGAGCAGGCCCGCACGGGTGGTCGCGCCGACCAGCGTGAATTTCGACAATTCGATTTTCACCGAGCGTGCCGCAGGGCCTTCGCCGATGATGAGATCAAGCTGGAAATCCTCCATCGCCGGATAGAGCACTTCCTCTACTGCAGGGCTGAGACGGTGGATCTCGTCGATGAACAGCACATCGCGCTCTTCGAGATTGGTGAGCAGTGCGGCGAGATCGCCGGCCTTGGCGATCACCGGCCCCGATGTCGCGCGAAAGCCGACACCGAGTTCACGCGCCACGATCTGCGCCAGCGTGGTCTTGCCGAGGCCGGGCGGCCCCACAAACAATGTGTGATCCAGCGCCTCGCCGCGCTTGCGGGCGGCATCGATAAAGATTTGCAGATTGGCGCGCGCCTGTGCCTGGCCGACGAAATCGGACAGCGACTGCGGGCGCAGCGTGGTGTCGCCGACATCGTCAGAGCGGCGCTCAGGTGTAACCATGCGATCGGGTGGCGTATTCATGATGCGACGTTACCACGGTGCAACGGCCGCGCGAACCACCAGCACAGGCTGGCTGGGATCACGGCAATGCCCGCGAGCAATGCGGACAGTGACAGCGCCTGCGTGAGCGATCGAACGCCGGGCAAAATCACTGCTGAGGATTCCGAGGGCTGAACGAACATCCCAAACCCGATGAAGCCGGCAATGCCGACGGCCGCGGCGAGCCACGCCATCCAGATCGCGTTTTGCCCGGCATAGACGGCCGACAGCGCAAAGACGACGCCGGCACCGAGCGACGGCAGCAGCGCCGCCAATGCCGCAACGAATGCCAGCAGCCACAGTGCAATCGAGACAAGCGATCTGAAACCATCGAGATCGGCCACAGAGAAGATCAATTGCAGGATCGACGCACCCAGACCGACCACAAGCAACGACACAAGTGCAGCCACGGATAGCGAACCGACAATACCGAAGATCGCGACAATGCCGATCACACGGGCGATTCTGGCAAGGCTCACTTCGCCAGTTCCTTCAGCCCGAGCTTGATGAGTTGCGCCGTTTCCGCACTTTCACCTGCGCTGCGCGACGCGGCTGCGACGGCGGCCGCCGCCTGCGGCTGGCCATAACCGAGATTGACCAGCGCGGAGATCGCATCCCTGACGGCGCCTGGTGCGCGGTTATCGTCCATCGCGCCGGCGAGTTGCGCGACCACCGGATCAACGGACGCAAAGGCCGGCGCCTTGTCCTTCAATTCGCTGACGATGCGCTCGGCCACTTTAGGACCGACGCCCGGCGTGCGCGCCACGGCCGTCTTGTCGCGCAGCGCGATGGCATTGGCGAGGTCGGCCGGCGGCAGCGTGCTAAGCACGGCGAGCGCGACCTTGGCACCAACGCCCTGCACAGTCTGCAGCAGGCGAAACCATTCGCGCTCCATATCGCTGCGGAATCCGAACAGCTTGATATGGTCTTCGCGGACATATGTTTCGATGGCGAGCACCGCAGCTTCACCCGCCTGCGGCAGTGCCTGCAGCGTGCGAGCGGAACAATGCACCTGATAGCCCACGCCCTGTACGTCGAGGATCACATAGTCCTCGCCATAGCTGTCGATCAGGCCTTTGAGCTTGCCGATCACGCGCCGACGACCTTGAGGCGCAGTGCCGTGCTCTGACGGTGATGCGCATGGGTGATGGCGATGGCCAGCGCGTCGGCCGCATCGGCGGATTTCGGCTCAGCCTTCGGCAGCAGGATCTTCAGCATCACCTGGATCTGGTTCTTGTCGGCGTGGCCCGCGCCGACCACGGTCTTCTTCACCTGATTGGGCGCGTATTCGGCGACGGCAATGCCAAACATCGCCGGCGTCATCATGGCGATACCGCGCGCCTGGCCGAGCTTCAGCGTGGCAACGCCGTCCTTGTTGACGAAGGTCTGTTCGACCGCAGCTTCGGCCGGCTGGAAGTCGCCGAGCACCTTGGCGAGCCCTTCATGAATGCCGAGCAGCCGGCTCGCCAGCGGCAGATTGTCCGGCGGTTCCACCGAACCGCAGCCGATATAGGTCAGCCGGTTGCCGTCGATCTCGATCACGCCCCAGCCGGTGCGGCGCAGGCCCGGATCGATGCCGATGATACGGACAGGAGGGCGAATCGGAGGATGTGTCATCCCACAGGGATAACGCCGGACGGCAGGGAACGAAATAGAAACGCGGAGCCGTCCCAAAGGAAAGAGAGGGAAGCTGAGCCCCTGTTCAGCCGCCCATCTTGGCCATCAGCGCATCGGACACTTCGAAATTGGCATAGACGTTCTGCACGTCGTCATGCTCGTTCAACAGGTCCATCAGCTTGATCAGCTTCTCGCCGGTCTCGTCATCGACCGAGAGCGTGTTCTGCGGCTTCCAGATCACCGCGGCCTTGCGGGCTTCGCCGAACTTGCCTTCCAGTCCCTTGGCAACCTCGCGGAACGTCTCCTGCGACGCGTAGACCTCGTGGCCGCCCTCGCCCGACACCACATCATCCGCACCGGCCTCGATGGCAGCTTCCAGCATGTCGTCGGCAGAGGCCTTGTCGGCGTCATATTCGATCACGCCGACATGGTCGAACATGAAGGAAACTGAGCCGGTTTCGCCCAAATTGCCGCCGGATTTGGTGAAGTAAGAACGGATGTCGGAGGCGGCGCGATTGCGGTTGTCGGTCAGCGCCTCGACGATGACGGCGACGCCGCCGGGGCCGTAGCCCTCGTAGCGGATTTCATCGTAGTTCTCGCCGTCGCTACCGATCGCCTTCTTGATGGCGCGCTCGATGTTGTCACGCGGCATGTTCTCCTGCCGGGCGGCGATCACGGCGGAGCGCAGCCGGGCATTCATCGACGGGTCGGGCGTCCCCATCTTGGCAGCGACGGTGATTTCGCGCGCCAGCTTGCTGAACAGCTTGGACTTCTGGGCATCCTGCCGGCCCTTGCGGTGCATGATGTTCTTGAATTGGGAATGTCCGGCCATGCGGTCTCTCTTGAATCGTCTGGGGTCTTAAGGGCTGCGGCGCGGGGTTATAGGCCGAGAGCCCAGCAAAATCAAAAGTATGCGTCGAAATCTCGCAGGCCAAAATCGCCGCCACTGCGATCCTTAACCCTCACTTCACACTCAGGTGCAAGGATACCCGCATAGATTGTAATCCGCGAGATTTGAATATGGCATTTGGACTGTTCCGCAGGAAGCAGCCCGATCTGGTTGTGCCGGTACTTGCGCCCGACAAAGCGGCGCCAATCGAGGCCCCCGCGGCTTCCGACAACGATTCCGCCCGCGACATTCTGGAGTTGCTGGAACTCGAGCTGGGCGCGCTTATCCGCCAGCTCGAGCGTGCCGCGACGTCTGTCGCCGGCGGCGCCGAATCGACCGCCACCACCCTCTCCGCCATCCGCGCCCGCACCGATGTGCTGGCCGACCGCAGCAGCGCCGCGCAATCCACTGCCACAACCTTTGCGCAGGCCGCCGATAAATTCACTCATTCGGCCGAAGGCATCGGCGCCCAGGTGCGCGATGCCAGCCGGCTTGCGGACGAGGCCGGCGCCGCCGCGCATGAGGCCAGCGCCAATGTGGACCGGCTGCGCGATTCCTCGGCCGCGATCAGCAATGTGCTGGAGTTGATCGCGCAGATCGCCCGGCAGACAACGATGCTGGCGCTGAACGCGACCATCGAGGCGGCACGCGCAGGCGCCGCAGGCCGCGGCTTCTCGGTCGTCGCCACCGAGGTCAAGGCGCTGGCGGTGCAGACGCAGAGCGCGACCGAAGAGATCAGGAAGAAGATCGACACACTGCAGCGCGACGCAGCGAGTTCGGTCGATGCGGTGCATCGCATCTCCATCGCCATCGACGCGATCCGCCCGGTGTTTGCCAATGTGAATGGCGCAGTTGCCGAGCAGAACGCAACGACCAGCGAGATGTCGCATAACGCTGCCACCGCCTCGCAGTTCATCGTCTCGGTCGGCGACAGCGCCGCGGAAATCGATAGCGCTGCAAAGGAAGCGGCTGCCCATGGCGAGCATGTCGCGCAGGCTGGCCAGGCCGTGACGATGTTTGCCTCGCGGCTGAAGTCGCGTTGCGCGGTACTGCTCAAACAGAGCGAGCGCGAAGACGAGCGACGACGCGAAAAGCTGCCATGTCACCTCAACGTCGATCTTCAGGCCCGCGGCCGCCAGATCAGCGCGCCGGTCTATGAAATCTCGATGGATGGCATTCTCATCGGGGGGCCGGACGCGAACCGGCTTCCGTTGCACGACATCGTTGCTGCTGAACTCAGCGAGGTCGGCCCCTGCCGCCTGCGCATTGCCGAACATTCTCCCGCCGGCGCACAGGCACTGTTCGTCGCGCCCGACGGGGCTCTCATCAGCCGGATCGAAGACCGGCTTTGGGCGATCCATGACGAGAACACCGAATTCGTCACCCGCGCCATTGACGCCGGCGCCGTGCTCAACAAGATCTTTGCCGACGGTATTGCATCCGGCGCTATCAGCATCGACGACATGTTCGACGACAACTACGTCGAGATCCCCGGCTCCAATCCGGTACAGTACCGGACAAAGATTCTCGGCTGGGCCGACCGCGCACTGCCCGAATTCCAGGATGCATTTCTCGCCAAGGACAGCCGCATGGCGTTCTGCGCCATGATCGACCGCAACGGCTATCTGCCGGTGCACAATAGCATCTATTCGAAGCCGCAGCGCCCGGGCGATGTCGCCTGGAACACGGCCAACTGCCGCAACCGCCGCATCTTCAACGATCCGGCTGGATTGGCCGCCGGTCGCAACACCCGTTCCTACCTGATTCAGAGCTATGCCCGCGACATGGGCAACGGCCAGACCGTGATGATGCGCGAGATCGACGTGCCCGTGCGCATACAGGGACGTCATTGGGGCGGGTTCCGCACGGCGTACAAATTATGATTTGGGTTTGCACACGGCGCTGCTACCTGAGAGCTGGTGCAGCGCCGCATATTCCGTCTGTGAGTGGGTAACAGCCAAAACTGCCAAGACCCCTCCTAGCCGCCGCTTGTTCGGCCTTCTGCATCGTCAGATCCGCCGTATGAACCGCCGCCATATCCATATGGCGCGCTGTATCTATATGAACCGGGGCCGGCACCAAATCCGCGATAGACCATTACGGGGGCGCTTCCCTCATACCGCGCGTGGGAGGACATGATCCGTCGATGCTTGCTGGCAGTGCTATGCCCGTCTTTGGCCTGTGCGGTCCAGTTCGCAGTGCCGGCGATCAGTAAAGCGACGCCCAACAGAATGAATTTATTCATCACATTTTTCCTTCGTCAATGAGCCCCGCGACCTCAGATGCGCACGCCTGGCCCTCAAGGTAGCGCCAATCACGCGTAGTTGAATTCGGCTTGCGGTACCCCGTCCTGCATGGACACAGCGGTGGCGAGGCCCATTGGGGCCATTCCCCCGCCGCGAAGTTGGGGGGCAGTGTCACACCGCTGACATTTGCATTGGTCCATAACCGTGGACCCATTCGATACCAGCGGAGCTGCCATGACCGAACATTCCCTCGACGACGCTCGAGCAATCCACGACCGCATTCGCGCAGAAATGCTGGACAGCTTCGATGAAGAACTCGAGCTCGAGATCGACGACGATCGTCTCGACGCCCTGACAAACGAAATGTCCGGCCACAGCCCCGCGGAGACCATCGAGCGGCGCCACTATTTCAAGGAGCTGTTCCGCCTGCAGCGCGAACTGGTGAAGCTGCAGAGCTGGGTCCAGCACAACAAGCTCAAGGTCGTTGTGATCTTCGAAGGCCGCGATTCCGCCGGCAAGGGCGGCGTCATCAAGCGCATCACCCAGCGGCTCAATCCGCGCGTCTGCCGCGTTGCCGCACTCCCCGCACCGAACGAGCGCGAGCGCACCCAGTGGTACTTCCAGCGTTACGTCTCGCACCTCCCCGCCGGCGGCGAGATCGTGCTGTTCGATCGAAGCTGGTACAACCGCGCCGGCGTCGAGCGCGTGATGGGTTTCTGCACCGACAATGACGTGGAGGAATTCTTCCGCTCGGTGCCGGAATTCGAACGCATGCTGGTGCGCTCGGGCATCATCCTGGTCAAATACTGGTTCTCGATCACCGATGAAGCGCAGCACCTGCGCTTCTCGATGCGCATCGCCGATCCGCTCAAGCAGTGGAAGCTCAGCCCGATGGATGTCGAGGCGCGCACCCGCTGGGAGCAATACACCAAGGCAAAGGAAGCGATGCTCGAGCATACGCATATTCCGGAAGCCCCGTGGCATGTGGTGCAGGCCGTCGACAAGAAGAAGGCGCGCCTGAACTGCATCGCGCATCTGCTGGAGCAGATCCCCTATCAAGAGGTCGAGCATCCGCCCGTGGTCCTACCGGCACGCGTGCGCAATCCCGACTATCATCGTACCCCGGTGCCAGCCGAGATGTATGTGCCGGAGAAATATTGAGGACATCGGCGGCAGGCAGCGCACTTTGTGCGCTGCCTGCCGCCCTGACGACGCGGTGCTTGAACAAAGCATCTCAGTTTTGAGTAAAACGTATGTACGCACTATTGGGAGCCCGTGATAGTTGCGCTATTGCCGGCAATTGAATTGATAGTTGCTCATCGCAACAATTGCGCGCACTTGCATCACGCAGTTGGGATATTTCCTTCTGTTGAAATGACGGCTGTAAGATTATACTAATTCCAATCGGTCTTCCGACGGGACGTTATTGGACACCCCTGTTGAATTGGCTGCCGGTCGATTGGAGGCTCCATGGCGACAAATCTTACTATCAACGGCGAGCAGAAGTCCTTCGACGCACCAGACGACATGCCTCTGCTCTGGGTGCTGCGCGACATTCTCGGCATGACCGGTACGAAATTCGGCTGCGGCGTCGCGCTATGCGGGGCATGCACCGTGCATGTCGACGGCAAGGCCGTGCGCTCCTGTCTGCTGCCGGTTAGTGCGGTGAGCGGGCGCGCCATCACAACGATCGAAGGCGTCGGCACCACACCGGTTGGCGCCAAGGTGCAGAAAGCCTGGCTCGATCTCGAAGTCATTCAATGCGGTTACTGCCAGTCCGGGCAGATCATGTCGGCGGCGGCGCTCCTCGCTTCTACGCCGACCCCCGACGATTCTGACATCGATGCCGCCATGGCCGGAAATATCTGTCGCTGCGGCACCTATGTCCGGGTGCGTGAAGCCATCAAACATGCTGCCTCCGAACGGCAAACCTAGGAGTCGGCCATGAAACTTGCAGACAACATGCTTGTTGCGGCCAGTCCTGCAAACAAGCCTTCTGGCCTGTCACGGCGCAATCTGCTCGCTGGCGCCTTTGTGGGCGGCTTTATGTTCGCCTTCCAGCTTCCGGTACGCGCGGCCAATGAGCCGACACAGCCTCCCGATACGACGGAGGGCAAATTCGCCCCCAACGCCTTCATCCGCATCGACACTACCGGCAAGACGACACTGGTGATGCCGCAAGTCGAGATGGGGCAAGGCATCTACACCGCCATCGCCATGATCCTCGCCGAAGAGCTCGACGCGGACTATGCGCAGATCACGCTGCAACATGCGCCGCCCAGCGACAAACTCTACGGAAATCCAATTTTCATCATCCAGGCGACCGGCGGATCGACTTCGGTGCGCGCATTCTGGAAACCGCTGCGCAATGCCGGTGCAACCGCGCGTGCGATGCTGGTGCAAGCCGCAGCTGAACAGTGGCAGGTCGAACCTGCGAACTGCACGGCGTCGAACGGGCAAGTGATGCATGCGGCCAGCGGGCGCAAACTGTCCTATGGCGAGTTGTGCGACGCCGCCGGCAAACTCACGCCGCCGAAGGACGTCGCGCTCAAGGACCCGAAAGACTTCTCGGTGATCGGCAAGCCGCTGAAGCGCTTCGATACACCGGACAAGGTCAACGGCAAGACGATCTACGGTATCGACGCGATGGTGCCGGGCATGACATTCGCGACGCTGGCACAATGCCCGGTGTTCGGCGGCAAACTCGCCAAGGTCGATGACCGCGCGGCGAAGAAAATTCCGGGCGTGCGGCAGATCGTCGTGCTCGACGACCTCGTGGCCGTGGTCGGCGATCACATGTGGGCCGCCAGGTCCGGGCTCGAAGCGCTCGATATCACTTGGGATGAAGGTCCCAACGCCAAGATCAGTTCGAAGGACATCTGGGCGCATTTGCGCGCGGCCAGCGAGACGGACGGCGTGATCGCCAAATCGGTCGGCGACATCGCCAAGGGTCTCGCCACCGGCGAACGGATCGACGCGTCCTACGAGATGCCGTTCCTTGCGCACGCGACCATGGAGCCCTTGAATTGCACGGTGCACTTCAAGGGGGATTCCTGCGAGGTCTGGACGGGCACGCAGATCATGTCGCGGGTGCAATCCGAGGCTGCCAAGGCCGCTGGCCTGCCGATCGACAAGGTCACAGTAAATCAGCACATGATTGGCGGCGGCTTCGGCCGCAGGCTTGAGCCCGACATGGTCGTGGCGGCGGTGCGCATCGCCAAACAGGTCAATGGACCGGTCAAGGTGGTGTGGACCCGCGAAGAGGACATCCAGCACGACATTTATCGCCCCGTCTATCGCGACAATATTTCGGCGACACTGTCCAACGGCAAAGTGGTCGGCTTCAAGTACAAGATCGCAGGCTCGGCCGTGATCGCGCGCTGGCTGCCGCCTGCGTTCCAGAAGGGCATCGACATCGACGCCATCGATAGTGCTGCGGACCAGCCCTACGACTTCCCGCATTTCCAGTGTGAATATGTCCGTGTCGAACCGCCGGCGGTGCCGACCGGCTTCTGGCGCGGCGTCGGCCCGAACAACAACGTGTTCGCGATCGAGAGCTTCATGGATGAGCTCGCTCGCAAGGCCGGCAAGGATCCCGTCGTGTTCCGGCGTGAATTGCTCGGCAAGGCGCCGCGGATGCTGGCGGCCCTCAATCTCGCGGCAGAGAAGGCCAACTGGGGTCAGCCGCTGCCAGCGCGCGTCGGACGCGGCGTGAGCATCCAGCCCACCTTCGATACGTCGATCGCGACTGTGGTCGAAGCGGAGATCGATTCGCAGGGAGAAATTCGTCTGCGTCAGGTCAACGTGGCGGTCGACACCGGCATCGCCGTCAATCCTGACACCATCATGGCGCAGATCGAAGGCGGCATCGTATTCGGCCTCACCGCCGCGCTCTATGGCGACATCACCATCGAAAAGGGACGCGTGCAGCAGTCCAATTTCCACGACTACCGCATGCTTCGGATCGACCAGATGCCGAAAATCAATGTCCACCTCATCAAGAGCGGCGAGGCGCCCGGCGGTATCGGCGAGTGCGGCGTGATCGGCGGACCGCCGGCACTACGCAATGCGATTTATGCCGCGACTGGCGTTGCGCTGCGGAGGATGCCGATCGACCGCGATGCGATAGCCGAAAGGAAGAAGTCATGACGCCCGCCGCACGTCGCATTCTCGGCAGCGTCATCCTTATCGGTGTTGTCGGTGCCGCCGGCGCTACGCTCTATGTGCGCGGCCCCGGACCGATGGCCTTCTCGGGCGGCCCGAAGGTGGCGCTGGCCGACTACAAGGGCCCCAATCCCACCGGCGTTCCCGCCAACATGACCAACGCCAGCCCGATCGAGCGCGGTGAATATCTCGCGCGTGCGGCGGATTGCATGGTCTGCCACACTGCACCCGGCGGAAAAGAATATGCCGGCGGCTTCGCGTTCAAACTGCCGTTCGGCACACTTTACTCGACCAACATCACGCCGGACAAAGAGACAGGCATTGGCAACTACACCGATCAGCAGTTTCTCGACGCCGTTCGAAGCGGCAAGCGCCACGACGGCGCCCGGCTCTATCCGGCGATGCCCTATACGTCCTACACCTACATGACCGATGCGGACACGCTCGCGGTCAAGGCCTATCTGTTCAGCCTCGCACCGGTGCGCGCCGCACCGCCTGAGAATACGCTGGCCTTTCCATTCAACCAACGCTGGGCAATGACGTTCTGGTCGGCATTGTTCAATCCTGATACGCGCTTCGAACCCGACACGTCACAAAGCCCGGAATGGAACAGGGGCGCCTATCTCGTCGAGGCGTTGGCGCATTGCGGCGAATGCCACACGCCGCGCAATCTCGGCTTTGCGCTCGACAACCGCAAGAAGTTCGCTGGCGCCCTGACCGCCGGATGGCGGGCCTTCAATATCACCTCGGACAAGACGACAGGCCTTGGCGGCTGGAGCGACGACGATGTCGTTTCCTATCTGTCGATCGGACATGCCAAAGGTCACGGCACCGCTTCGGGGCCGATGGGCGAAGCGGTGGACCACAGTTTCAGCAAGATGGCGCCGACGGATATCAAGGCGATGGTCGCATTCCTGCGCACAGTGCCGGCGATGCCCTCGCCTGATCTGCCCGCGAAACTCGCGCCACCCGCACCGCCCTCGCACAGGGACGGCATGACAGCGAACGCGCTTGGCAAGACGGTCTTTCAGGGCGCCTGCGTGAGCTGCCATGGCTGGACAGGCGAGAGCGCACTCTCGCCCATGGCCACGCTGACCGGCGCGTGGGCCGTTAACGATCCTGGCGCGACGAACGTGGCGCAGATCGTGATCTCCGGCACCAAGCGGCATACGCCGCAAGGCGCGCTCTCGATGCCAGCTTTCGGCAAAAGCCATTCAGATACGGAGATCGCGGCTGTCGCGAATTACGTGACCGCACGCTTCGGCAGCAAGGGATCGCAGATCACGGCAAGCGACGTCGCAGATTTGCGCAAGCAGACAGAGCAGTAGGCTGAACTAGTTCAGCCAGAACTCGGGCACGGCCTGCGACAGTCGGCCACCGAGCCGCACCGGCGCGATGCGCGAGGCAAGGCCGGTTTTGTCATCGGTTTCAACCGCAACGCCCGACAAGGTCGCCGGGCCGAAGGCAGGTTCGAAACGACCGGACGGAATGCCGGTCGTGAAGCGCCTGACAGGCTCTTCCTTCTGCATGCCAATCACGGAATCATAGTCGCCGGTCATGCCGGCATCGGTCATGTAAGCTGTGCCACCGGACAGGATTTGATGATCGGCGGTCGGCACATGCGTATGCGTGCCGACGACGAGGCTCACGCGGCCATCGCAGAAGTAACCCATGCCCTGCTTTTCGCTCGAGGCTTCGCCGTGGAAATCCACCACGATGGCGTCCGCGGCTTCCACCAGCGGACAGGCATCGATCTCCTTGCCGACAGCGCTGAACGGATCGTTGAGCGGCTCCATGAAGACGCGGCCCATGGCATTTATCACCAGCGCACGCGCACCGTTCTTGGCGTCGATCAGCGCGGCGCCGCGGCCCGGCGTGTGGCGCGGGAAATTCAACGGACGGATCAGACGCGGCGCGCGTTCGATGAACACCAGCGCCTCTTTCTGATTCCAGGCGTGATTGCCGATCGTCACCGCATCGGCGCCGGCGTCGACAAGATCATTGTAGATCGTCTCGGTGATACCGAAGCCGCCGGCGGCGTTCTCGCCATTGATGATGACAAGATCGAGCTTCCAGTCGCGGATCAGGCCCGGCAGTTTTTCGAGGATCACCACGCGGCCGGTTTTGCCGACCACGTCGCCGATGAAGAGAATACGCAAGTCAGATGCTCCGAAAATCGATCGTCCGGGTCTCGGTTAACACATAATCCAGCGCCACGTCGTGCGGTTGCATGGGAATGGCCTCGATTTCCTGGGTATCGAAGGCCAAACCAACGGAGATAAATGGCTTGATGGCGTGCAGTTGCGCGAAGGTGCGGTCGTAATGCCCCGCGCCATAGCCAATGCGGTGGCCGGCGCGGTCGAATGTCGCGAGTGGTACCAGCAGGATATCGGGGATCAGTGGCGGCGCTTCCGGTGCTGGTTCCGGAATGCCAAGCGAGCCGCGCACCAGCGCATCGCTCGGGCTCCAGATCCGGAACATCAGGGGTTCATCACGAGCGATGATCACCGGGAGTGCCAGTCGCGCCCCCTGTACGGCAAGATGCTGCATCAACGGGATCGGATCGATTTCGCTGCGAATAGGAGAATAGCCGGCGACGATGCTATCGGCCCTGACAGGGAAAGGCAGCCCACGTGCGGCGATGGCTTGTGCGGCTGCCGACCGTTCAGCCTCGCTCAGCGCCGTGCGGCGTGCCAACGCGGCGATGCGGAGCTCAATCTTTGTCGGAGTGGGCGGCGTGTCGGACATGCCGCACGATATGCTGTCCGCAGAGCCTACGGAAGCGCAGGACCGTCTTCGCGATCATCTTTGGCCAGCGAGGTTAAAATGCGCGGCAAACGCCACGCAAAGGGCCGCAGCCATCAAGCAAGAAAGTAAGTAAAAGTGCGAAGCCACGATGGCCGTTGAAGCACTCGATCCCGGAGCACCTACGAAAGTAGGTGGGCACCATGTGACCAGGTCCACGGACCTGGTCAGGGACAGTTCCCTGAAGGATCGATAAGGCCCCGGGGATATATGGCTCCTGACGCGCGACGCAGCCTCGCCTGAGCAATGTAGGGGTTATGAGACGGATGCGCCAGTGCCCGCTTGGCATCAAAGCCTGCGTTATCCAATAGCAACGCCGCCGCCGATGGTGCGGTTGAGCACCTGGGTGGTCTTCTCGATCCGCTCGGCCGCAGCATTCAGGGCCGCGGCAACCGCCGTCTGCGTTGCCCGTGCGCGATCCGCGGCGACAACGCGCACATCGCGCAATGCGGCGAGTTCTTCCTGCAGGGCACGGATCTGCTGATTGGCATCGACCAGTTCGTCGGCAATGGTCAGCGCCGCCATCACCGTCAGCCGCGCATCGCCGATCTCACCGAATTTGCCACGCAGGTTTTCGACGCGGGATTCAAGACTTTCCGCCAGCCGCAGCAGGCGGGTCTCCTGCCCCTCCTCGCAGGCCATGCGATATTGCCGGCCATTGATCGTAACGTTGACGTGGCTCATCTCGCTTTACTCATGCGCATTATCCGCGGCCAGCACTGCGCGGATGGTGCCGATGGCGGTGTCGAGCTTGTCGGCGATGTCGCGGTTGGCACGCTCCAGCCGGCGCGATTTCACCAGCGTGCCATCGAGCTCATCCGCCAGCCGGGATCGGTCGGCGCCAAGCGCCTGAATGCGGGTGGCCAGCTCATCCTCGTCACGGTCCGCCTCACGGCGGCGCTCGACCGCACTTTCCAGAGCATCCAGCGCCGCCATCAACCGCCGCGTGGCAGCGTCGATCTCGGCCGCACCGCCATTGGCGGGATCGGAGGCTGTGAGATGGGCGGGGCGTTCGATCATACTGGGTTACGCGGGACCTTGGGTGTGATGCGACCGGAGCTCAAAAACCACGGCTCCGCAAGCCTTTAGGCCCTGAAACTTAGGTTGCAAGCGAGCCGGACGCAACGCCGCTTAAAAGCTATGCACCGCAAAGCCGACAAAAACCGCCGGTAGATATCCACAGACCAGAACTGTCCGGGAGACCTTGGACTCCCAGGAACCCAGATGCTATCCACCAGTTTCTCCTAAGCGATCCCAACATCTCGCTGCAGACCGCCCCTCTCGCGGACGCAAAATATTCCAATCCCTTCAATTTAGACGGAAAACGACATGGCGCAGGTTGATCACTCGAAAATGGCCAACGCGATTCGTGCCCTCGCCATGGATGGCGTGGAAAAGGCCAAATCCGGTCACCCTGGGCTGCCGATGGGCGCCGCCGACGTCGCCACCGTGCTGTTCACGCAGTTCCTCAAATTCGATGCAGCCGATCCGAAGTGGCCCGATCGCGATCGCTTCATCCTCTCGGCCGGCCACGGCTCGATGTTGCTCTATGCCCTGCTCTATCTGACGGGCAACAAGGAGATGACGCTCGACCAGCTGAAGAACTTCCGCCAGCTGCATTCGAAGACCCCCGGGCACCCTGAGAATTTCCATACCTCAGGCGTCGAGACCACCACCGGTCCGCTCGGACAGGGCATCGCCACGTCGGTCGGCTTCGCGCTCGCCGAGCGCATGCTGGCCGCCGAATATGGCGACGTGGTCGATCACTACACTTACGTGCTGTGCTCCGATGGCGACCTCATGGAAGGCGTCAGCCATGAAGCGATGGCACTTGCCGGTCATCTCAAGCTCTCGAAGCTGATCTTCCTCTATGACGACAACGGCATTTCGATCGACGGTCCGTTGACGCTCGCCGATAGTGTCGACCAGGTTGCGCGCTTCAAGGCCCATGGCTGGAATTCCGAGCATGTCGATGGCCACGATCAGAGTGCCATCGCTGCATCCATCAAGCGTGCGCAAGCCTCCGACCGTCCATCGATGATCGCCTGCAAGACCACTATCGGCTTCGGCGCGCCGAAGAAGGCCGGCACCTCGAAGGCGCATGGCGAACCGCTTGGCGCGGAAGAACTCGCTGGCGCCAAGAAGGCGCTGGGATGGGATTACGGCCCGTTCGAAGTGCCGGATGACGTGCTGACCGCATGGCGCAATGTCGGCAAACAGGGCGCATCGGCGCATGCTGACTGGACCAAGCGTTTCGAGGCGCTGCCGGACGACAAACGCGCCGAATTCACTCGCCGTAACGATCACGTTCGGCCGGCCGCCATGGAAGATGCGATCCGTCAACTCAAGAAGAAGCTGGTCGACGAACCGCAGACCGTCGCGACCCGCAAGGCGAGCGAACTCGCACTGGAAGCGCTGGTGCAGGTCGTACCGGAGATGGTGATCGGCTCCGCCGACCTGACGCCGTCGAACAACACCCGCACCAAGAGTGCCATTGAGGTGAAGCCCGGCGACTTCAAGGGCCGCTACATTCACTACGGCATCCGCGAAATGGGCATGGCCGCCGCCATGAACGGCATCGCGCTGCATGGCGGATTCATCCCGGCGGGCGCGACCTTCATGTGCTTCACCGACTATGCACGCCCGGCGATGCGCATCTCGGCGCTGGCGCAGATCCCGGTCATCTACATCATGACCCATGACTCGATCGGCCTCGGCGAAGACGGCCCGACCCACCAGCCTGTGGAGCATCTGGCGGCGATGCGCGCGATGCCGAACATGCGCGTGTTCCGCCCCGCGGATACAGTCGAGACCGCCGAATGCTGGCAGCTCGCCATGGAGAAGACCAACGGCCCAACCATGCTGGCCCTGTCGCGCCAGAATCTGACGCCGGTGCGCACCACCCATCACGACGACAATCTCTGCGCCGCTGGCGGCTATGAGTTGATCGCGGCCAAGGGCAAAGCCGCCGTGTCGATCTTCGCCTCGGGTTCGGAAGTCGAGATCGCCGTCGCAGCGCAGAAGCAACTGGCCGACAAGGGCATCGCGACGCGGGTCGTATCGGTCCCCTCGCTCGAACTGCTGCTAGAGCAGCCTGAAGAGCGCCAGAAGGCAATCATTGGCGACGCGCCGATCAAGATCGCCGTCGAAGCCGCGGTCCGGTTCGGCTGGGATGCCGTGATCGGACACGACGGCACCTTCATCGGCATGAAGGGCTTCGGCTCGAGCGCGCCGGCGAAGGAGCTTTACAAGCTGTTCGGCATCACCGCCGAAGCCGTGGTCGAGGCTGCAACCAGCAAGCACAACGCGGCTTAACTCTATCGGAACGCTGGTAAATTTGACACATTGCACCAGCGTTCCATTCAGGGCATGAAACGCCCGTCACACGACACTATATGAAGGCCCTCACGCGAGGTTTGAGCCTAATAAAAGGGAGAAGTTGAATGGCAGTCCGGGTTTCGATCAACGGTTTTGGCCGCATCGGCCGCAACGTCCTGCGGGCGATCTACGAGTCCAAGCGCACCGACATCGAAGTCGTCGCCATCAACGATCTGGGCCCGGTTGAAACCAACGCCCATCTGCTGCGCTTCGACTCCGTGCATGGCCGCTTCCCCGGTGAAGTCACTGTGGACGGCGACAGCATCCAGCTCGGCAACGGCAACAAGATCAAGGTCACTGCGGTGCGCGATCCGAACACGCTGCCGTGGAAGGATCTCGGCATCGATATCGCGCTCGAATGCACCGGCATCTTCAGCGCCAAGGCGAAGGCGACGTCGCATCTGACCGCAGGCGCCAAGCGCGTGCTGGTTTCGGCTCCGTCCGATGGTGCTGATGCCACGATCGTCTACGGCGTCAACCACAAGACCCTGACCAAGGAGCATCTGGTCGTTTCCAACGGTTCGTGCACCACCAACTGCCTGGCGCCTGTCGCCAAGGTGCTGAACGAGACCGTCGGTATCGAAACCGGCTTCATGACCACGATCCATGCTTACACCGGCGACCAGCCGACGCTGGACACGCTGCACAGCGATCTCTATCGCGGCCGCGCCGCTGCGATGTCGATGATTCCGACCTCGACCGGCGCCGCGAAGGCCATCGGCCTTGTGATGCCCGAATTGGCCGGCAAGCTCGACGGCGTTTCGATCCGCGTGCCGACCCCGAACGTCTCCGTGGTCGATCTCAAGATCATCGCCAAGAGGAGCACCACCAAGGAAGAGATCAACGAAGCGATCAAGAAGGCTGCGGCCGGCGAGCTGAAGGGCGTGCTCGGCACCACTTCGCACCCGAACGTGTCGATCGACTTCAATCACGATCCGCATTCGTCGACCTTCGCCTTCGACCAGACCAAGGTGCAGAACGGCACGCTGGTGCGCGTACTCTCCTGGTACGACAACGAGTGGGGCTTCTCCAACCGCATGGCCGATACCGCCGTTGCGATGGGCAAGCTGCTCTAAGACACGACCGTTATCCCGGGCGCAACGCCACGCGTGCGTCCGGGAACCAACGACTATAGCGGTCCCCGCTTCGCGGCGCGCCGCTGTGCGCTGACCTGCGTTTGGGACACAACATCATGACCAATTCTTTCCGTACCCTCGACGACGTCGATGTGAAGGGCAAACGCGTTCTCGTGCGCGTCGATCTCAACGTGCCCATGGATGGTGGCAAGGTTACCGACGCAACTCGGCTTGAACGCATCGCGCCAACCATCACCGAAATTTCCGACAAGGGCGGCAAGGTCATCCTGCTCGCGCATTTCGGCCGCCCCAAGGGCCGCGACGACAAGAACTCACTGAAGCCCGTTGCTGCGGCACTTGCCGATGTGATCAAGAAGCCGGTCGCCTTTGCCGATGACTGCGTCGGCGACGTCGCGGCCAAGGCCGTTGGCGCCATGAAGGACGGCGACATCCTCTGCTTGGAGAACACACGTTTCCATCCTGCTGAAGAGAAGAACGATCCCACCTTTGTCACCGAACTCGCGAAGCTCGGCGACATCTGGGTCAACGACGCCTTCTCGGCCGCACATCGCGCGCACGCCTCCACCGAAGGTCTCGGCCACAAGCTGCCCGCTTATGCCGGCCGCACCATGCAGGCCGAGTTGGACGCCCTCGGCAAGGCGCTGGACGCGCCGACCAAGCCCGTGATCGCCATCGTCGGCGGCGCCAAGGTGTCCTCCAAGATCGACCTGCTCGAAAATCTCGTCACCAAGGTCGATGCGCTTGTGATCGGCGGCGGCATGGCCAATACCTTCCTGCATGCGCAAGGCGTCAAGGTCGGCAAGTCTCTGTGCGAAAAGGACCTGGCGGCCACCGCACTGCGGATCATCGACAAGGCCGAAGCCTCCGGCTGCGCCATCATCCTGCCGGTGGACGCCATCGTCGCATTCCACTTCGCCGCCAACACACCGTCTCACGCCTACGGCCTCGATGCGATCCCCGATGAGGGTATGATCCTCGACGTCGGTCCACAGTCGATCGAACGCATCAATGCGGCGATCGACGATGCCGCCACGCTGGTCTGGAATGGCCCGGTCGGCGCATTTGAAATGACACCGTTCGACCGCGGCACGGTTGCCGGCGCCAAACACGCAGCGGCGCGCACCAAGGCGAAGAAACTGATTTCAGTAGCCGGCGGCGGCGACACGGTGGCTGCGCTCAATCACGCCGGCGTCGCCGATGACTTCTCCTATATCTCGACGGCTGGTGGCGCCTTCCTCGAATGGATGGAAGGCAAGCCGCTGCCGGGTGTGGAAGTGTTAAAGAAGTAGCATCTGTAAATTTTTGCACGCAATAATTGTTGGCGTCGCAATGTTTATGATATGTTCCTGCCATGGCAGACGAACCGATCAACATCACGACGGACATCCTCATCGCGATCCGCGATGATGTTTCGTCGTTTCGTAGCTCGGTTGAACAGCGTCTTGATCGGCTGGAAGAAATAAGCCGTAAGCAGCGTCGGGACGCTGCCGGCATGCTCGTGATGATGCGTGCGACTGCTGGCGATTTCGACGAGCGCGTGACTGAAGTGGAAGAGCACTTCGCGGCACTCGAAGCTCGGGAACATTAGTTACCGGGAATTCCATTAGTTGGAACGCCGGGCCACGGTGGTGATTAACGCTGGCTGTATGCGCGACTGATCGCGTCTTGGATTCGCCGTCTCCTCGCGCTAAGAGCGATACGTCCCTCGGCGCGGCGTTCGCGCCTGTCCCATTTTTACAAGGAGCTCCCGCATGGCCCGTATTACGTTGCGTCAACTGCTCGATCATGCGGCAGAACACGATTACGGCGTACCGGCCTTCAACATCAACAATATGGAACAGGCGCTGGCCATCATGGAGGCTGCATCGGGTGTCGATGCGCCGGTAATCATCCAGGCCTCCCGCGGTGCGCGCTCCTATGCCAACGACATCATGCTCAAGCACATGATGGACGCCGTCACAGAAATCTATCCGCATATCCCCGTCTGCGTGCATCTCGACCACGGCAACGGCCCAGAGACTTGCATGACGGCGATCCAGGCCGGCTTCACCTCGGTGATGATGGACGGCTCGCTGAAGGCTGACGGCAAGACGGCGGCGGACTGGGACTACAATGTCGGTGTCACCAAGACGGTGGCTGACATGGCCCATCTCGGCGGCATCTCGGTGGAAGGCGAACTCGGCGTGCTCGGCTCGCTGGAAAGCGGCATGGGCGAAGCCGAGGACGGCCATGGCGCCGAAGGCCAGCTCAGCCATGACCAGTTGCTGACCAATCCCGACGAGGCTGTGAAATTCGTCAAGGAGACGCAGGTCGACGCGCTGGCAATCGCGATGGGCACCTCGCACGGCGCCTACAAGTTCACCCGTAAGCCCGACGGCGATATCCTCGCGATGAACGTGATCGAGGAAATCCACCGCAAGCTGCCGAACACCCATCTGGTGATGCACGGCTCGTCCTCGGTCCCGCAGGACCTGCAGGACATCATCAACAAGTTCGGCGGCCAGATGAAGCCGACCTGGGGCGTCCCGGTGTCGGAAATCCAGCGCGGCATCAAGCATGGCGTCCGCAAGATCAACATCGACACCGACAACCGCATGGCCATGACCGGCCAGATCCGCAAGGTGCTGAGTGAGAACCCCAGCGAATTCGACCCGCGCAAATATCTGAAGCCGGCGATGGAAGCGATGGTGAAGTTGTGCAAGCAGCGCCTGCAGGAATTCAATACCGCCGGCCAGGCCAGCAAGATCAAAAAGGTGCTGACCACGGCCGAAATGGCCAAGCGTTACGCATCGGGCGAGCTGAACGCGAAGATCGCCTGAGCCCAAACTGCCAATTGACTGCCATTCAGCCTGCCATACAGCCTATGGCAGGCTGAATTTTTGCCGGAATCGGACGCGGACGAGCCTATTGGCCGGCCAGATGCTCGGATTTTGCCCGAGAACGGTCTAGATTGGCCTGCAGGACTCGCCCGCTCAGGACATGCCCATGAATCTCGCCGAACTCAACAAAATCGCCCGCGCCATGACCGCGCCGGGCAAGGGCTTGCTTGCCGCGGATGAGTCCGGCGGCACGATCAAGAAGCGCTTCGATGCGATCGGCGTGGAATCCACCGAGGACAACCGCCGCGATTATCGTGAAATGCTGTTCCGCTCGCGCGAGGCGATGAGCAGCTACATTTCCGGCGTGATCCTCTACGACGAGACAATCTGGCAAAACGCCAAGGATGGCACGCCGCTGGTGCGGCTGATCGAGGAAGCCGGCGCCATTCCCGGCATCAAGGTCGATGAGGGTACGCAGGCACTGCCGAACTGTCCCGGTGAGCTGGTCACAGCAGGCCTCGACAAGCTCGCCGAACGTCTTGCCAAATATTACGCACGCGGCGCGCGGTTCGCAAAGTGGCGGGCCGTGATCGATATCGGTGCCGGTATTCCCTCGATGACCGCAATCTCCGTCAACGCGCACGCGCTCGCCCGCTATGCCGCGCTATGCCAGGCCGCACAGATCGTTCCGATCGTCGAGCCCGAAGTGCTGATGGACGGCGATCACGACATCGACCGCTGCGTTGAGGTGACGCAGCGCGTACTCAACAAGACGTTCCAGGAATTGCGGGTCCAACGCGTCGCGCTGGAAGGCATGATCCTGAAGCCGAACATGGCCGTCTCTGGCAAGAAGTCGAAGACGCAGGCTGGTGTGGCCGAAGTGGCCGAGAAGACCGTGCGCATGCTGAAGAACTGCGTGCCTGCATCGGTGCCCGGCATCGCATTCCTCTCCGGCGGCCAATCCGATGAGGATGCAACCGCGCATCTCGACGCCGTGAACAGGATCGGCGGCCTGCCGTGGCCGCTCACGTTCTCTTATGGCCGCGCGCTTCAGGCCGCGCCGCAAAAGGCATGGTCCGGCAAAGCCAACAATGTGCCCGCCGGTCAGCAGGCCTTCACCCATCGTGCACACATGAATTCACTCGCCAGCAAGGGCGAGTGGACGACTGATCAAGAACAGAAGGCGCTATAATCTTGGCTTCCAAACCCGTCCCGCCGCCGCCGATGCCGCGTCTCTATCTCGCGACGCCTGTCGTGGACGATCCGTCGTCGCTGGTCGCGAACCTGCCTGCTCTTCTTGAGAAAGCAGATGTCGCTGCCGTCCTGGTGCGACTGGCGACGACCGACCAGCGCACCATGATCACCCGTATCAAGACGCTGGCGCCTGTCATCCAGATCAGCGGCGCCGCCATGCTGGTCGAAGGCAACGTCGAGCTCGTCGCACGCGGCGGCGCCGATGGCGCGCATCTGCCCGGTCTTGCTCCCTTGCAGGATGCACTGCCCTCGCTGAAGCCCGATCGCATTGCAGGCTGCGGTGGACTGTCGACACGCCATAACGCGATGGCTGCAGGCGAAGCCGGTGCCGACTACGTGTTGTTCGGCGAACCCGACACCAAGGGCCAGCGCCCATCGACAGATGCGATTGCTGAGCGCCTGCAGTGGTGGGCCGAATTGTTCGAACCGCCTTGCGTGGGCTTCGCCGCTACGCTCGACGAGGCCAAGGAGTTCGCAGCCGCTGGCGCCGACTTCGTGCTGGTCGGCGACGTCATCTGGAACGACGCGCGCGGTGCTGCTGCTGCCTTGATGGACGCAGAGAAGGCGATCCAGCAGGGATACGCGGCGCTCGTCTCGGGGCAGTCCAAAGTCGAACAGGAATAACGCCGGAATGAAAATTCTGCGTTCCCTCACTGTGATTGCCGGCTGCGTTGCCTGGGCAGCCTGCGCGCCCGCGCAGATTTCCCTGACGCCGCCGGGCGTGCAGACGCCGCCACCGGCTGCAAGCAAGGCAGCGCCAAAAAAGGCGCCGGCACCGGCGAAAGCGCCGACAGCAGCGAAGAAAGCTCCTGCGCCGCCTGCTGAAAAACCCGCGCAACCTGCAGAAGCCGCACCGACCGACCCCAATGCCGATCTGGTCTATGGCGCCTATCAACGTGGGCAGTACAAGACCGCTTTCGACCTCGCCAACAAGCGCGCGCAGGAGAACAACGACCCGAAGGCGATGACCATGCTTGGCGAACTCTACGCCAATGCATTGGGGGTCAAACGCGACTATGCGAAAGCTGCAGAATGGTATCAGCGCGCGTCGGAACGCGGCGACCGCGAGGCCATGTTCGCGCTGGCGATGCTGCGACTGTCGGATCGCGGCAATGTCGGCAAACGCGATGAGGCCGTGAAGCTGCTGGCATCCTCCGCCAAGCTCGGCAATCCCAAGGCCGCCTACAATCTGGCGCTGCTCTATCTCGACGGGCAGACGCTGCCACAGGACGTTAAGCGCTCGGCCGAACTGCTCCGCGTCGCCGCCGATGCCGGTAACCCCGAAGCGCAATACGCGCTGGCGACGTTCTACAAGGAAGGCACTGGCGTCGAGAAAAGCATCGACAAGGCGGTCCGCCTGCTCCAGGCGGCGTCACTGGCCGACAATGTCGACGCCGAGGTCGAATATGCCATTGCGCTCTATAACGGCACGGGAACTCCCAAGAACGAGGCTGCGGCCATCGCCCTGCTTCGTAAGGCCTCCAAACAGAACAGCCCGATCGCCCAGAACCGCCTCGCCCGGGTGCTGGCGCTCCGCACCAATACAGACGACCGGCTGGAAGGTCTGAAATGGCACATCGTCGCCAAAACCGCCGGAAAGGGGGACCTGATGCTCGACGAGCTTCTGGCCCAGGCCACCCCCGAGGAAAAGACCAAGGCCCAGGAAGCCGCCAAGAAGTGGCTGGGCACGACCCAGAAATGACCCCTGTAGCGATCTTGCCTTGACGAGATGCCGCTCGCAGGGCACCCATCGCCTCAGCAACCCCAATCAGACCTGCCGTCAGGTCGTCGTGAGACGAACGCATGATCAATTCAGCCCTTATGAACGTGATGGTGAAAGCCGCGCGCCGCGCCGGCCGCAGCCTGAAACGCGATCTCGGCGAGATCGAGAACCTGCAGGTCTCGATGAAGGGCCCCGCCAATTTCGTCAGCCTCGCCGACAAGCGGGCCGAGGAGATGCTCTATACGGACCTCAACAAGGCTCGCCCGGGCTATGGCTTCCTCGGCGAGGAAGGTGGCAACCGCGACGGCACCGACAAGAGCCACACCTGGATCGTCGATCCGCTCGATGGCACCACCAACTTCCTGCACGGCATCCCGCAATTCGCAGTCTCGATCGGTCTGGCGCGCGAAGGTCAGGTGATTGCCGGCCTGATCTACAATCCGGCCAATGACGAACTCTATATGGCAGAGAAGGGCTCGGGCGCGTTCCTCAACGACACCCGCCTGCGCGTCGCCGGCCGCAAGCAGCTCAACGAATGCGTGATCGCCTGCGGCCTGCCGCATATCGGCCGCGGCGACTTCGAATTGTCACGCAACGAAATGGCCGCGTTGCAGCCGAAGGTTGCCGGCCTGCGCCGCTTCGGCGCGGCCTCGCTCGATCTGGCCTTCGTCGCAGCCGGTCGCCTCGATGGCTATTGGGAGCGCAACCTGCAGCCTTGGGACATCGCTGCCGGCCTGATCCTGATCAAGGAAGCCGGCGGTACTGTTGGCGATATCAATGGCGGTGATGTGCTGACGACCGGCAACGTCGTTGCCGGCAACGAATTCGTCCACGGCGCGCTGACGAAGATCCTGCGGCCGCTGACGAAGTAAACAACAGCGCTGTCATTCCGGGGCGCGGGCGCACCTTGCGCGCGCGAACCCGGAATCTCGACATGACTGAACACATCGGGATTCCGGGTTCGCCTGCCAGCGGCTTCGCCGCTGTCCTGCGCCCCGGAATGACGAGTGTAGGTCGCCCTCGACTCTTTAAGAATGCGAGGGCGAAACCGCGGGCTCTTCGCCTGACTTCGTCTCTTCCGTCTTCGGCGCCTTGTCCGGCGAGAACAGCCGCTGCACCGACACGAAGAACACTGGCACCATCAGCAGCGCCAGGATCACCACCGCGATCATGCCGCCGGTAACCGACGTCCCAAGCGCCTGCTGGCTGGCACCGCCGGCGCCCGATGCGACGACCATCGGCAACACACCGCAGATAAAGGCGAGACCGGTCATCACAATCGGGCGGAAGCGCAGGAAGCAGGCTTCCATCGTGGCATCCACCAGCGACTTGCCTTGCGCGCGCAGGTCCTTGGCGAATTCGATAATCAGAATAGCATTCTTGGCCGCAAGACCGATGATCGTAATCAGACCCACCGTGAAGTACACGTCGTTCGGCAGGCCGCGCAAATTCGCCGCCAGCACGGCGCCGACGATGCCGAGCGGCACCGTCATCAGCACGGCCACCGGGATCGTCCAGCTCTCATAAAGCGCTGCGAGCACCAGGAACACCACTAGCGCCGACAGCGCGAGCAGGAACGGCGCCTGCGAGCCCGATAGCTTCTCCTGCAGCGACTGGCCGGTCCACTCGAAGCCGAAACCGCGCGGCAACAGGCCAGCCAGACGCTCCATCTCCTTGATGGCGTCGCCCGAGGTGAAACCGGGCCGGGCCTCGCCGGAGATTCGCACCGCCGGATAGAAGTTGAAGCCGGCGATCTGGGTCGGCCCCTTCGCCCATTCCACCGTGGCAAAGGACGAGAACGGCACCAGCTGTCCGCGGCTATTCTTGACATTGTAGTTCAGGATGTCGGCCGCGTTCATCCGGTTGGCGGCCTCGGACTGCACCACGACGCGCTGCATGCGGCCGCGGTTCGGGAAGTCGTTGATGTAGTTCGAGCCGAGATTGGTCGAGATCGTGCTGTTGATGTCCTCGAAGGTGACGCCGAAGGCGCCGGCCTTTTCACGGTCGATCATCAGATTGACCAACGGCGCCGGTGGCAAACCTTCGACGAACACCTTCTGCAACACCGGGCTGGCATTGGCGTCCGCGATCAGCTTGTCGGATGCAGCATTAAGCGCGACGAACCCCTTCTGGCCGCGGTCCTGGAGGCGGAAGCTGAAGCCTGAAGAGTTGCCGAGGTTATCGATCGGCGGCGGCTGCAAAGCGGAGATCTTGGCGTCGCGGATCGACGACAATTCCCGATTGATATCGTTGACTAGCGCCGCGGCGGAATCGCCGGGTGGGCGTTCAGCCCAGTCCTTCAGGGTGATAAAGGCCTGCGCGGTGTTCATGCCCTGCCCGAGGAAGCTGAAGCCGGTGAGGAACACGACACTCTCGATGCCGGAACGCTTCTTCAGATATTCCTCGACCTTTTCGATGGCACTTTCAGTGCGGGCGAACGAGGAGTCCGACGGCGTCTGCACGTCAGTGGTGATGAAGCCCTGATCGTCAATCGGCAGAAAGCCGCCGGGCATCCGCATGAAGCCCCAGGTCAGTCCCACCAGCAGCGCGACATAGACGATCAGCAAGCGTCCGGTGCGTTGGATCGACCAGCCCACTGTCCTTGAATAGCCATCGCGGGTGGCGTCGAGCTTGCGATTGAACCAGCCGAACACGCCCTTCTTGGCATGGCCGTGTCCTTCCTTGATCGGCTTCAGGAAGGTTGCGCAAAGCGCCGGCGTCAGCGACAGCGCCAGCAGCGCGGAGAACGCGATCGAGGCAACCATGGTGACAGAGAACTGGCGATAGATGATGCCCACTGAGCCGGGGAAGAACGCCATCGGCACGAACACGCCGATCATCACCAGTGTGACACCGATGATGGCGCCGGAGATCTGGCCCATCGCCTTCTTGGTGGCTTCCTTCGGCGGAAGCCCCTCCTCGCTCATGATGCGCTCGACGTTCTCGACCACGACGATGGCATCGTCGACCAGGATGCCGACGGCCAGCACCATGCCGAACATGGTCAGCATGTTGATCGAATAGCCGGCCAACAACAGCATCGTGCAGGTGCCGAGCAGCGCGATGGGCACGACGATGGTCGGGATCAGCGTGTAGCGGAAATTCTGCAGGAAGATGAACATCACGATGAAGACGAGGACAACCGCCTCGATCAGCGTCGTCACCACCTTCATGATCGATGCTTTGACCACCGGCGTGACGTTGTACGGAATGTCGTAAGCGATGTTAGCAGGGAAGAAGTTCGACAGCTCCTTCATCTTGGCTTCAATTGCGGACGCCGTCGCCAGCGCGTTGCCCTTCGGGGACATCAACACCGACAGGCCGGCCGTCGGCTGGCCGTTCAGGCGCGTGGTGAATTGGTAGCTGAGGCCGCCGATCTCGATACGGGCGACGTCGCGCAACCGCACGGTCGAGCCATCGGAATTGGCGCGTAGCACAATGGCGCCGAATTCTTCCGGCGTGGAGAGCTGGCCTTTGACGAGCACCAGTGACGACGTCTTGGTGGTCGCTGTCGACGGCTCGGCGCCGACGCTGCCGGAGGCGACCTGGGCGTTCTGCGCGGTGATGGCCTTGTTTACGTCGTCGGAGGTCAGATTGTAGCCAACCAGCTTGGCGGGATCGACCCAGACACGCAGCGAGCGCTCGGTGGAATACAGCGAGGCACGGCCGACGCCGGGGATACGACGAATTTCGCCAAGGATGTTGCGGATCATGAAGTCGCCGAGGCCGACTTCATCCAGGCTGTTATCGGTGGAGCGCAGCGTGATGATGTTCAGCACCGCGGCAGAGGCTTCCTCGACCAGGATACCCTGCTGAATCACGGCACGCGGCAGACGCGCTTCCACGCGCTTCAGGCGGTTCTGCACTTCGACTGACGCCTGACTGGTATCGGTGCCGGGCTGGAAGTTCGCGATGATTTCGACGGCACCCAGCGAGTCGCTGGTCGATTCGAAGTTCAGGATGCCCGCAGCGCCGTTGAGCTCCTCTTCAATCAGCCGCGTCACGCTGTTGTAGAGATTCTCCGGAGACGCACCGGGATAGCTGGTCGAGATCGAAATCGATGGCGGCGCGATGATCGGATACTGCGCAATCGGCAACTGCGGAATCGCGATGGCGCCGAAAAGACAAATGAAAAGCGCGACGACCCAGGCAAAAATCGGCCTGTCGATGAAAAAACTAGCCATGTCGATTTACTCAGGGACGCGCTTGAGTGGTTTTCTGCCCCTCGGGCGGAAGGCCCGCAGTGGCATTCGCATCAGTCCAGACGGTCGCCTTGACCTTGTCGCCTGCAGCGAATTTCTGGAAGCCCTCGACCACGACGCGCTCGCCGCCCTTCAGGCCTTCGGTCACGAACCACTGACCGTCCTGCACGGCACCCGTTCGTACCATCTGGACCGCAACATGACCGTCATCCTTGACGACGAAAACTTCGGCGCCGCCACCGCCATTACGCTGCACTGCCTGCTGCGGAACGGCAATGGCGTCGGTGTCGATGCCCTGCTCGATCTGCACACGGACATACATGCCCGGTAACAGCTCACGCTTCGGGTTCGGAAATTCGCCGCGCAGCGTTACCTGACCCGTGAAGGTGTCGACCTTGGCTTCGGAGAACAGCAGCTTGCCCGGCAGCGAATAGAGCGTGCCGTCGTCAAGCATCAGTCTCACCTTGGCCGCGCCAGGCGCGATCCGCTCGAGATCGCCGGTCTCGAAAGAGCGGCGCAAGTTATTCAGTTCGGACACCGACTGCGTGAAATCGGCATAGATCGGATCGAGCTGCTGAATGGTGGCGAGATTCGTGTTGTCGTTCTGCGCAAGCAGCGCACCTTCGGTCACCAGAGCGGCTCCGACAATGCCGTCGATCGGCGCGCGGATAGTTGCATAGTCCAGATTGAGGCGCGCACGCGCGACGTCGGCTTTCTTGGATGCAATTTCGGCTTCAGCCTGACGCTGCGCACCGACTGCTTTCTCGGCTTCGGCTTCGGAGACTGCTTTTTGCAGTGCAAGACCCGACACGCGCTTGGCCTGCATCGACGCGAGGTCATAGGCAGCTTCCGCCTTGTGAAGCGACGCCTTTGCGGACTGCAATTCCACCTCGAACGGCTTCGGATCGATGCGATACAGCGTGTCACCCGCCTTCACCTCGGTACCCTGATGAAACGCGCGTTCGATGATAATGCCCGACACACGCGACCGCACATCGGCAACGCGCGTCGGCGCGATACGTCCGGGCAATTCGCGAACCAGCGCACGTCGCTGTTGCGTGACGGAAATGATGCTGACTTCAGGCTCGCTCACCTGCGGCGGCGCTGACGCCACCGCGTCCTTGGGTTCTTTGCATCCTGCGAGCACGGGTGCGAGTCCCGCCAGCAGAAGCACGAAGCCTGCAGAGCGTGCGTTCAACATCGACATTTAATTTGTTATCCCAAGTTGCGCATTCGAATATGCATCAACGGATACGCCGGACCTCTGTGGTCTTCATGCGCGTAGCCGGATTTATCGAACTTCTTTGATAGCTTAGAATAAAAACCGCGGTGCTGCGGCGCAATACATATCGAGGCGGCGCATTGCCACACGGCCTATCATATTGAACTCACAAAGGCTTTCGAGCCTCACGCGAACGTGAATCGGATGGAACCGGCACACGTTTAGTTAACGGCGGCCATTCGATAGTGGCTCACGCCCCCATTGGCTTCCATCCGCATAGACAGACAAGCCTGCGGTCGCAGAAGGAATCAGCACCAGCGCCGCATCCATATGCGGTGTTGCATCTATAGACCGGACGCAGGATGCGTTCGATCTCGTCGCGGTGAGAATCGAAATTGTCGAGCCGGTCATTCGCCGTGCGCGCGTAATGCGTACCGCTCCAGCGCCCTCCTTCTCCATCGCGAATGTGTCTGCATATTGCCGAATGAGATGATGGCTGGGCATCACGCCGCCAGTGAAGATGTGCATGAAGAAGCGGCCGTCCGGTGCCAGCCATGACCGCACGCATGTCATCAACCCGCGAGGTTCATCATGTGCTCGAACATCTCGATCAGCGTCGGGAAGAGCCATTGCCAGATATTCAGCTACGCCCCCCGGCACTGGCCATAGCGCATTGCATGCGCCGACAACGCCGAGCGAGAGGTCCAGATCGTATCGACCAAACCGGAGTTGCCGGAGCGCTGTTGCACCACTCAGGCAAGTGACGTCAGAACCGAGAGCGAGACCGCAATTGTCACCAGCGCTTGCAACTATAGAAGCGCCATGCAGGAGCCCGTAAACGGCTCAACAAAAAGGTTTTTTACGAATACGCGCCAGATCAAACCGGGTTTCAACTGGAAGTTCCCGGTGACATCGCTGATTCCGGCAGTATCCGATCTTTTTTTGTCGCGGGGCTGTGCCATATTGCGCGTCGAACCTTTTCCTCGCATGCAGATGATCAGCACATGGCGCCTGGCTCCTCCTCCCGCTCCGCGATGGAGATCGAACTGACCAAGCTCTCATCGCCCCGGATCTTCCTGGTCCGAATGCTGGTGTTTTTGGTGCTCTGCGGTCTGATCATGACCGTGCTCTACAAGCAGATCGTTCTCGCTTTCTTTGCCAATCCCGGGCTCAACGCGCTAATCGGCGCGGTATTGGCGATCGGCATTATCCTGTCGTTCAGGCAGGTCATCCGGCTCTATCCGGAAGTCTCCTGGGTCAACAGCTTTCGGATTTCCGATCCTGGCCTAGCGCTGGACCGACGCCCGACCCTGCTGGCGCCGATGGCTGCGATCCTCGGCGGCGAGCGTACCGGCCGTATGACCATCTCGCAGCAGACCATGCGGCATCTGCTCGATTCGATCGCGACGCGCCTCGACGAATCCCGCGACATCTCGCGCTATATGACCGGCCTCTTGGTGTTTCTCGGACTGCTCGGTACCTTCTGGGGCCTGATCGAGACCGTTGGCTCCGTCGGCAAGGTGATCGAAGGCCTCAAGGTCGGTGGCGATGCCGGCTCGCTGTTCGACACGCTGAAGGAAGGCCTCGCCGCGCCGCTCGCCGGCATGGGGATCTCGTTCTCGTCATCGCTGTTCGGCCTCGCCGGCTCACTGATCCTCGGCTTCCTCGACCTGCAATCCAGCCAGGCGCAGAACCGGTTTTATACGGATCTGGAAGACTGGCTCGCTTCCACCGTGAAGGAATACTCCGGCGAAACAGCCCCCGTTATCTCATCTGGCACCCCGGCCGAGTTGCAGGATGCCATCGAGCGCCTGCGTCGCTCCATCGAGGACGGCAACAACAATCGTGGCACCACGACCGCCATGGCCAATCTCGCCGATGCGATCCAGAGCCTTGTGGCGCATATGCGCAGCGAGCAGGAGATGATCCGCGAATGGGCCGACGGCCAGGGCGAGCAAAGCCGCGAGATCAAGAAGCTGCTGGAACACATCGCTCGCCAACCTGAGAAGAACTGATCCATGGCATTGGCACGCAATCGCCGCGGCTCTTCCGAATTCAACTACTGGCCGGGCTTCGTCGATGCGCTGTCGACGCTGGTGCTCGCAATCGTCTTCCTGCTGTCGATCTTCCTCGTCGTGCAATTCTATCTGTCGCAGGAAGTCACCGGCAAGGACAAGGCGCTGGAACAGCTCACCGCCAAGCTGGCACAGCTGAACGATCTGCTGTCGCTGGAGAAGCTCGGCAAGCTCAATCTCGACGAACAGCTATCTCAGATGCGCGCCGGGCTGTCCGCCGCGGAATCGGAGCGCGACCGGATCAAGGGCCTGTATGACGGCCTTGCCGGTGCAGGCTCCGATGCCGCAGGCCGCAACACCGAGCTCAACAAAGCGCTGGATTCCGAAAAGCAGCTCTCAGCCCGCGCGCTGGCGCAGGTCGAGGTGCTGAACCAGCAGATCTCCGCGCTGCGCCGCCAGCTCGCGGCACTCGAAGAAGCACTGGAAGCGTCCGAGAAACGAGACAAGGAATCGCAGGGCCGCATCGTCGATCTTGGCCAGCGCCTCAACGTCGCACTCGCGCAGCGCGTTCAGGAGCTGTCGCGCTATCGCTCCGAATTCTTCGGACGCCTGCGCGCCATTCTCGGCAACCGCCCTGACATTCGTGTGGTCGGCGACCGCTTCGTATTCCAGTCGGAAGTATTCTTCGACGCCGGTCAGGCACTATTGTTACCGGAAGGCCGCGCCGAACTCGACAAGGTCGCCAGTGCACTCACCGAACTCGACAAGCAGATCCCGTCGGAAATCGCCTGGGTGATGCGCGTCGATGGCCACACCGACTCGCGGCCGATCCTCAACAGCCCGCTGTTCAAGTCGAACTGGGAACTGTCGTCAGCACGAGCTATCTCAGTGGTGCAGTATCTGATCTCGCTCGGCGTCCCCGCACAACGCCTCGTCGCCGCCGGCTTCGCCGAAAATCAGCCGCTGGATACGGCCCAGACCGAAGAAGCGTACAAGCGCAACCGCCGCATCGAACTCAAGCTCACCGAGCGCTGAGGGCATGTCTGAGGCATTCAAGTTGCGTCCCTATCGCGAGAGCGATGAAGACGCGTCCATCACCTTGTGGCTGGAGACATGGCGGCAGGCCTATCCGTCGATCAATTTCGACGCCCGCGTAGACTGGTGGCGCAACCGATGGCGCACCGAACTGGTACCCGTAGCGCAAATCGTGGTTGCGGAGCAGGACGGCGCGCTGGTCGGCTTCGTCACCATCGACGGCAGGGGTTATCTCGATCAGTTAGTGGTCAGCCCCGCTCAATGGGGATCCGATGTCAGCCGCACGCTGGTCGATGAAACCAAACGCCTATCGCCCACCGGCGTGAGGCTGAAGGTCAATGCCGACAATATCCGCGCAATCAAATTCTATATGCGTAACGGCTTCGTCAAAACGGGCGATGAAGTGAACACGTCAGGCCGTGCCGTCGACCTGATGGAATGGAAGCCGTAGCAAGCCTCCTATCGTCGATACTCACACCCCGAACTGCAGCCGCGCCAGTCGTGCATAAAGCCCGTTCGCCGCGACCAACGAGGCATGCGTGCCCTGCTCGACGATGCGGCCATGATCCATGACGAGGATGCGATCGCAGGACAGCACGGTGGCGAGGCGATGGGCGATCACCAGCGTGGTGCGGTGTTTCATCAGCTCTTCCAGTGCGGTCTGCACCAGCGTCTCGGATTCGGCATCGAGTGCAGACGTTGCTTCATCGAGCAGCAGCAGCGGTGCATCGCGCAGGATGGCGCGTGCGATGGCGATGCGCTGACGCTGGCCGCCGGAGAGCGTGACGCCCCGTTCGCCCAACTGCGCCTCGAATCCATCAGGCAGGCGGCGGATGAATTCCGTGGCATGCGCTAGCGATGCGGCGTGCTCGACTTCAGCGTCCGTCGCATCGGGACGACCGAAGCGGATGTTCTCCCGGGCCGTTGCCGCGAACACGACGGAGTCTTGCGGCACCAATGCGATGCGCTTGCGCAGCTCGCGCGGATCGGCGTTGCGGATCGGTACGCCATCGACCGAGATGGCGCCGCCCTTGGGATCGTAAAAGCGCAGCAGCAAATGAAACAGCGTGCTCTTGCCGGCACCGGACGGGCCGACGATGGCGACCTTTTCGCCAGCCTTCACCGACAGCGACACGCCAGCGGCCGACAGGATGTCCGGCCGGGTCGGATAGGCAAAGGAGACGTTGTCGAACACGACGTCGCCGCGTGCGGGCTGCGGCAAGGCCCGCGGCGCTGCCGGGGCCACCACGGCGGATTTGACGTTGAGGATTTCGAACAGTCGTTCCGCCGCGCCCGACGCCGCCGAAATCTCGCCCCAGACTTCGCTGAGCTGGCCGAGGCTGGAGGCCGCGAAGGCCGCATAGAGCACGAACTGTCCGAGACGGCCGGGCGTCAACGAGCCCGTCAGAACATCGTGCGAGCCGACCCAGAGAATGCCGACGACACTGGAGAACACGATGAAGATGATAATCGCAGTCAGCACGGCGCGCGCGCGCGTGGAGCCGCGCGCAGCGTCATAGGCCTGCTCGACCTCCTTGCCGAAGCGCGCGTTCGCCAGCTGCTCGTTGGTATAGGCCTGCACCGTACGGATCGAGCCAACGAGTTCGCCGGCATAGGCCGAGGCTTCCGCCAGCGTATCCTGCGCGTTGCGCGACAGGCGCCGCACCCAGCGCCCGAAGGCCACCAGCGGGATCACAATCAGCGGAATCGCCGCGAGCACGAAGCCGGAGAGCTTGGGGCTAGAAACGACCATCATGGCTGCCGCGCCGAGAAACAGCACGAGGTTGCGCAGCGCGATGGATACGGACGCGCCGACCGCTGACTTGATCTGCGTAGTATCGGCCGTGAGCCGCGACACCAGTTCGCCGGAGCGCGACGTATCGAAGAAAGACGGCGACAGGGCGGTGAGATGCTGGAACACGTCGCGGCGCAGATCGGCGACGATGCGCTCGCCGATGGTCATGACGAGGTAGTAGCGGGCCGCACTGGCCAGCGCGAGCACGACCACCACAGCGATCATGACGCTGAAATAGTTGTTGATCATCGCGATGCCTTCGGGGCTGAAGCCGAAGTCGATCATCCGCCGTGCCGCCACAGGCACGACGAGCGTGGTCACAGCCGCAACGGTCAGCGACACCAGCGCCAGCAGGGCCCGGCCGCGATACCGCGCCACATAGGGCGCCAACGCCAGGAGCGGCCGCAATTTGGCTCGGCTGGGTGGTGCCGGGGACTCCACAACGGTATCCGCCAGCGACGGCTCCGGAAGCACGGGATCGGGCTGCGGAAGCGTCGGCTTGGCCGCGCGGGGGATCTCAAGCCGTTCGACTGCACTCATGATTTATAACCGTTCTTGTCGTTGCCCTGAGATAGGCCGGAGCGGGCCCCGAGGCAAATGACCTAGGTCAATTCCCGGCAGGGCAAATTGCCCGGGGGCAACCGCACGAGGGGCCATGATCCGTCGCGGCAGTCCTTGTCTCCTGCCCGTTCCTGCGATATAGAGCGGCCAAATCCGCCATTGAAATCACAGAGATTCAGGCGCCGGCGCGCCGAAGGAACCGTCATGAAAGCCGAAATTCACCCGGATTATCATAACATTACGGTCGTTATGACCGATGGTAGCGAGTATCAGACCCGCTCCACCTGGGGCAAGGAAGGCGACAAGCTGAACCTCGACATCGATCCGCGGTCGCATCCGGCCTGGACCGGCGGCACCACCCAGCTTCTCGACCGCGGTGGCCGCGTGTCACGCTTCCAGAAGAAGTTCTCGGGCTTCCTCAAGAAGGAAGACTGATCTTCCTAAAGAAGATCGGCCCTTCCGGCTTGTCCGACTGCCTTTCGAAACGCCTCTGCAGCCTGCAGGGGCGTTTTTCGTTGCCGGCCCGCCATCGCCATGGCGGTACCTTAAAACCGCCTCGGTTGCCCTCCCAATAAGATGCGCCACATCACCTTGCGCGGGGGCGCAACAAGAGCATGCCGACCAATACGGGGCACCACCGCAAGAAGCCGCGTCAGGCGCGCTCCGTTGCGACCGTGGGCGTCATCCTGGACGCCGCCGCTCTCGTCCTGGTCGATGAAGGATACGACCGCGCCACCACCAACCGGATCGCGGAGCGCGCCGGCGTCAGCATCGGCTCGCTCTATCAGTATTTTCCGAATCGAGACGCGCTGTTCGGGGCCCTCCATGGCCGGACGGAGGCGCAAATGTCCGAAAATATCTGGCAGACCATTTCAGAATTCGAAGGGCTGGATCTGCGCGGGTTTGTCCGTTCCGGCCTGAACACTGCAATCAGCCAGCACGCACGCGTCCTGCCGCTGCTGAAAGTCTTGATGGAGACTGCCTCGGGCCGGCCCCCTGCTCAGTGGCCATTTGATCGCTTCCCGCAGCGGCAAGGCCTGTTGCGCGGCATGTTCGACAGCCATGCCGACGAGCTGCGCCCTGGCTTCAATCGCGAGGCCGGCAGCTTCTTTATTCCGAGAATGGTCGGCTCGGCGCTCGATGCGGCGATCGCATTCCGTCCGGATGCCTTCGCCAATGGCGAGCTGGAACAGGAGCTGGATACGATGCTGTCGTACTATCTGCTCGGGGATCGCTAGAAGCGCGAGCCAGCAAGCGCGGTATTTGCCCACGCTGTGCAGGCGCGCGCCGTGCTATCGCACGTCGTGCTAGCGCACGCCGACGTCGAACGAATAGGCCACGCCGACGCCGTAGGTCACCTGATTGGTGGATCCCCGGAATTTCACCAGCGGACTGTCAGCGATGCTGCCAAGCAGCTTGTCGTATTCGACATAGCCGCGTACTTCCCACTGCGGATCGAGCTTGTAGCGCAGCTGCGCACCGGCACCGACCGAGCTCGAACCGCCCTTGGCGTCGTAGACCGGCAGGCCCGAGGCCAGTGCCTCGACATTGCTTACGCTGAAGTAGGCCGATGTATACTTTGCGTTGGTCGCGGTATAGCGCGGGCCGGCCGCAAAGGTCATCCGCTCGTTGATCGGTACGATCACGTCCGCAGAGAAATCCGCGACGATGCCCTCATGACCGCCGAAACCGCGGCGCAGTTCAGAGCGAAGGCGCAGCCAGTCGAAAGCGTAGTATTCAGCGAAACCACCTAGCTCGACGGCGAAGTCGACGTCCTTCAAGCCACGCAGCTCACTGTGATCGCTGGCCTTGCGGGAGGTTTTGTAAGCCCCGACCGGACCGGCGCGAAAGCCACCGACATCGATCAGGGCGAAACTCGCATTGTCCCGCATACTCTTGAAACGCGCCGGCGTGCCCGCCCGGCGTATGGAGATGATCGGCTTCGGCCCAAGCTTGGAGCTCCCCGCACCTTCATAGGACGGCTGCATCTCTCCGCCGATCCCGACGGTCACGGTCCAGCCGCCGGAGGCCGACGGCACGAACGGCACGGATGGCAGCATCACCACCGGATCAGCCGCGGCCGCAACCGCCGGACAAGCCAACACACCAATGAGACCGAACAGGCGAGGAGACAAAGACATCAGATTCCTACTTGGATCGGCGCGGAATTTCGGTGTGGCCGCGCTTCAATGCCACATCGTTGCGATTGCTCCCGTGCGACATGGAGTCACCGCAACAATGCGAAGATAGCTGGCGCGACGCCTCCTCCAAACTCGCATTGGCCCGGCATCCGAAGTGTAGCTCTCTGGCGAGAAACCCCATTCAGGCAAGGCTTTGCGATAAATGACGCTGTACCTGCAGCGTCATCGCTCACATTTCCGGGCAGCGTGGCAGTAATATCTGAAAGAATGGATCGCGGCCGTCTGCGGCATCGCGCCGCACTACCGACTTGATAGCCCCGATGCCTACGCCTTCGCCGGGACGTCGCTTCTCCGCGGGATAAAGCGCTGCGTGATCCAGTTGCGGCCGGGCATTTCGACGAAGCGATAGCTCACTTCCGCCAGCGCCCAGATGATGGCGAAACAGACCAGCGATGCAGCGATATAGACAACCTCAGTCTGGCCTAAATGCCGCCAGGTCCTGATAGCGAAACTGACGAACAGCGGATGGATCAGATAGATCGAGTACGAGATGATGCCGAGCCGGTAGACCAGCGCGTTGCCGAACAGCAGTTGCGCCATCCGGCCATCACGCGAGAGCACCGCGACCAGCGGGATGTACAGCAGATACATCAAGCGATCGCTCGCATCGGCCAAACCGACGGCGATGATGGCGAGCGGAAGCGCGACGACCAGACCATCCTGCACGGTTGCCGACAGGCGATCGACGAGGCCACTAAGGCGGAAGATCGCAAGGCCCAGCGTGAAGCCCGCCACCGCGCGCAGCAGCGGATAAAGCGAATTGCCGTTGACCACATCGAGCGGTCCGCCCGACCCGCGGCCACTGACGCTAACCGCATAGATGCCGAGCAGCGCCGCGATCACCGCAAATCCCGCAATCCATTTGCTCCAGCGCTGGGTAAAGGCCATCAGGATCGGCAGCAGCAGATAGGAGCCCATCTCGGCGCTCGCCGCCCAGGCCACGCCGATGATCGGGAAAATGTAGAGACCCCAGCCGGTCATCATCAACAGGTTGCCGGTCCAGTCCCAGGCTGAATACATCTCCAGCCTTTCACCGGACAGACCAGCCGCGATCTTGGCCACATAGAACAGCCCGATGATGAAATAGGCCGGATACAACCGCGCGACCCGCTTCAGCATGAAATGCGCAAACGCCTTGCCAGTGAGATGCAGGAACGCGTCGCGATAGGTCAGCGCCATCACATAGCCTGACAGCATGAAAAACAGGTCGACCAGCAGATAGCCGTAGGGAATGCGGAAGAATGAGCCGGTGCCACCGGTTGCGAGCTGCACGTCACCGAAATGATACACGACGATGACAGCAGCTGCGACGCCGCGCACCCCGGTCAATGCCCTGATATCGCCTGCCATCGCAAATGCCCCCGCTGCGCCAAGCTCATGTTTAGCGCATGAGCGGCGAGCGAGGAACAGCGTTCAGGAATGCGAGGGACGGGAGATCAGCGTTCGAACGCGGCCTTCAGGCGATTGAGCTGCGGCACCAGCGGATTGCCGATCGGGGCATGCGTGGTGGTCGCGGCGTGGATCGAGACGTCGAGGCGACGAACCTTGGTCTGCAGCACCATCGAACGCGCAATCAGTATCTGCAGCTGCTCGGGCAGCTTGAGCAGCATTTCTTCCGGACTCGGATCGGCGGCGCTGAGCTTGACCTTGGTCTTTTCACGATTGGCCTGGGTCAGCGTCATCTCGCCTTCCTTCACCGCACGGTGCAGCAGCAGCCATGAGGCAAGCTGCATGAGGCGGGTGGTGAGGCGCATGCTTTCGGTGGCGTAAGTCAGGCTGACGGAGCGATCCAGTGCCTTGGCCTCGCTACGGCCGACGCCATCGAGATAGGCCGCGGTCTCTTCGACCAGATCCATCCCCTCGCGAAACAAGGCGCCGAAGGCAGCGGAATTGGTCAGCCGCTCGCTGAACTGAACGAGAGCGGGTTCGCTGTGCAAACGATCCGACATAGTTAACGCCTCACGCAGGTTTCGCAGCCAGCTCTGAACGGCGGGCTTATGATGAACAAATCATTACGCGTGCGTGCGTGAGAGTCCAGCGGCGTAAAATTAAAGAAGTATTTATGGTTTCCAACGCGATTGAATGATCGCGGACACCCCGAATGGAGACATACATACCAAAAAAGAGCCGCCGTTTCCGGCGGCTTTAAAGTTGATAACAGGGAGGCGTCAAACAGAGTGGACAGGAGCCACTCGGTGTCCAAACAAGGACAATTTAAGTAATATGCGAGAAAGCTTAATTGCGCGTAAATGCGCGGGCTTTCTTCACGATCCGTTTGCCATGCGACGCCTCGCAAGCTGTATCGGAATGAGACAATGTCGGGATCGTGACTGAGGAAGCGTCGGCGGTATTGCACAGGCCTCTCGTCCGTCGTTGCGAGCGGAGCGAAGCAGTCCAGTTTTTCTTCGCGTATGGCTTCTGGGTTGCCACGTTGCTTCGCTAAGAGGAAAGCTGCAGGCAGCTTTCCTTGACCTCGCAATGACGGCAGAGAGGCAGGAAAGCGCCGTTCAATAGCCCGTCACGACTTGAAAAAACGATCCGCCGCATCGCGCGTCGCGCGCTTCAAAGTCATGCTCGATTGCAGCCGGGTGATCTCGCCATTCAGCAAAGCGATCCGGTCGGCGAGTTCTTCGACCGATAGCAGCGAGAGGTCCTGCCCGATCTCGTGGCTGACCTTCTTTTTCGGTTTGTCGTCGTCGTCGATCGCCATTTGGGGACCTCCCCCTCTCAAATTCGAATATGCACCGGATGTTGCCAGCATTGATCCGGCTGTTTAATCAGATCGCCAGTCGACATCCCGTACGCCGCAAGGACAAATCATGGAAAAGCTGCCCGCGCAAATGACCGTCGTTGGTATCAGCAAACCGGGCGGCCCCGAGGTGCTGATTCCCGAAACGCGCCCCGTTCCGAAGCCGGGTCCCGGCGAAATCCTGGTGAAGGTCGCAGCCGCCGGTGTGAACCGTCCGGACGTCGCACAGCGCTCTGGCGCCTATCCGCCGCCGCCCGGCGCCAGCGATCTGCCCGGCCTCGAAATCTCAGGTGAAGTCGTCGCCCTCGGCGAAGGCGCCACCAAACACAAGCTCGGTGACAAGGTGATGTCGCTGGTCGCCGGCGGCGGCTACGCGCAATATTGCATCGCCCAGGACGCCCAGGCGATGACGGTCCCCGAAAGCTTCTCGATGACCGAGGCCGGCGCCACCGCCGAAACACTGATGACCGTCTGGCACAATGTATTCGAACGCGGCGGATTGCAGCCCGGCGAGACCCTGCTGATCCATGGCGGCTCTTCCGGCATCGGCACCATGGCGATCCAGCTCGCCAAGGCGCTGGGTTCCAAAGTGATCGTCACCGTCGGCTCGCAGGACAAGGTCGATGCCTGCCTCAAGCTGGGCGCCGATCACGCCATCAACTACAAGACCGAGGATTTCGTTGAACGCGTCAAGGAAATCACCAAGACCGGCGTCGAGCTGATCCTCGATATGGTGGGCGCGGATTATGTGGAGAAAAACTTCGATGCCGCCGCCGTCGATGGGCGCATTGTGCAGATTGCGGTGCTGAACGGCCCGAAAGCCACCATCAACGCTGCCAAGATCATGGTGAAGCGGCTGCACTATACCGGCTCGACTCTGCGGCCCCGCACCAATGCCGACAAGGCCGCCATGGTCAGGGCGATCGAGGCCAATGTCCTGCCGCTGCTCAAGGCCGGCAAGGTTAAACCCCTGATGGACAGCACTTTCCCGCTGGAAAAGGCTGCAGACGCGCACAAACGCATGGAAACCAGCGCACATATTGGCAAAATTGTGTTGGTCGTTTAGGGCTGGAGAACAGCCGGAAACCCTTTGATTTATCTCGCTTTCATGTCATTTATCGCGCGTCGGGAAATGGCCCTGCTTCTGCGTGACGCAGGGTCGATGTTTTGTTGATCGTGGAGAATGAGATTGCGTTTGATCAGGTGGCTCGCGCCGCTCGCGCTCGGCCTGATGATTGTTGTTGCCGCAGCACCGGCACAGGCTGTTGACGCTGTCAGCGTCCGCGGTGACGCGCCCGCGATCGATCTCACCGGCATCCTTGAATATCAGCATAGCGACACCGATCGCATCCAGGTCTCCACCGCACCCGGCACCGACGGCATCGTTCGCCGCATCGAGGTGCGTGGCCGCGAAGCCGGTCAGAACTGGGTGGTGTTCGCGCTCGCCAACAACACCGACGACCAGCTCGATCGTTTGATCGTCGCACCGCATTATCGCATCGTGTCGTCTGGCCTCTTGTGGCCCGATCTTGGCCTCTCGCGCATTGCGACGATCACGCCGTCAACCGGGGATCGCCCGGAACGTCAGGATAGCGCCACCGCAGATATCTTCCGCGTCACCCTCGATCCCGGTGCCGTTATCACCTTCGTCGCCGAACTGCGCACCAACAAGCTGCCCCAGCTCTATCTGTGGGAGCCGGAAGCCTACAAGGACAAGGTCAACTCCTTCACGCTGTACCAAGGCATCGTCATCGGCATCTCGGGCCTCTTGGCGCTGGTGCTGACGATCCTGTTCGTCGTGAAGGGCAGCATCATGTTCCCGGCCGCCGCGGCCCTGGCCTGGGCCGTGCTGGTCTATATCGGCGTCGACTTCGGCTTCTGGGGCAAGGTGCTCGACATGTCCCAGGGCGCCGAGCGCGTCTGGCGCGCCTCGGGGGAAGCGATACTGGCGGCGACGCTGCTGGTGTTTCTCTTCGCCTATCTCAATCTCAGTCGATGGCACGTGCGCTACTCGCACATCACGCTGGGCTGGCTGGCTTTCCTCGGTTCTCTCGTCGGTCTGGCGCTGTTCGATCCTGCAGTCGCCTCGGGCATCGCGCGCATCTCGCTGGTGCTAATCGCCTTCGCCGGCTTCGCGCTGATCGTCTATCTATCCACCCATGGCTTCGACCGCGCGGTGTTGCTGATCCCGACCTGGTTCCTGCTCGTAGTGTGGGTTGTTGCCGCAGGGATGACCGTCGCCGGCAGTGTCACCAATGACATCGTCGGCCCGGCGCTGCTCGGCGGCCTCGTGCTGATCGTGATGCTGATCGGCTTCACGGTCATGCAGCACGCCTTCGCGGGCGGCGGCGCAACCAATGGCATCGTGTCGGACGTCGAGCGCCGCGCGCTGGCGCTGACCGGCTCCGGCGATCTGATCTGGGACTGGGACGTCTCGGCCGACAAGGTGTTCACCAGCCCTGAGACCGAGGCGCTCCTCGGTCTCAAGCGCGGCACGCTGGAAGGCCCTGCCGCAAGCTGGCTGGAAGTGCTCCACCCGCTCGATCAGGATCGCTTCCGGGCCGCCCTCGACAGCGTGCTCGACCAGCGTCGCGGCCGCCTCGTGCAGGACTTCCGCCTGCGCACCCCCGACGGTCACTTCATGTGGTTCGCGCTGAAAGCACGCCCGGTGGTTGGCTCCGACGGCGAAGTGTCACGCGTGGTCGGCACACTCACCGACGTCACCGAGATGAAGAATGCCGAAGAGCGCATGCTGCACGACTCGGTGCACGACAATCTCACCGGTCTGCCGAACCGCAAGCTGTTCATTGACCGCCTCAACGCCGTCGCGAATTTCTCCAAGACTGTGCCGACCATGCGGCCGACCATCATGGTGATCGATCTCGACCGCTTCAAACAGGTCAACGATTCCGTCGGTATTGCCGTCGGCGACTCGATCCTGCTGACGCTGGCCCGTCGTCTCACCCGCATCCTGAAGCCGCAGGACACGCTGGCCCGCCTCGCCGGCGACCAGTTCGGCCTGATCCTGATGTCCGAGCAGGACGCAGCCAAGATCACTGCTTTCGCCGAAACCATCCGCAAGACCATCCGCGCACCGATTGCCTTCAACGACCGCGAGATCTTCCTGACCGCATCGATCGGCCTCGCGCTCTCTGACCCCGCGATGCCCCTCACCGACGAGCTCATCAAGGACGCCGAGCTTGCGATGTATCACTCCAAACGCATCGGCGGTGACCGCATCGACGTCTACAAACCGGCCATGCGCGCCCGCAAGACCGACCGCCTGACGCTGGAATCCGAACTGCGCCGCGCCATCGAGCGTCAGGAAATCACCATTTTGTACCAGCCCATCGTTCGGCTGGAAGATCGCTCCATCGCCGGCTTCGAAGCACTGGCGCGCTGGGATCATCCCAAGCTCGGCCGAATGTCGCCGTCGGAATTCATCGCGATCGCCGAGGAGATCGGCCTGATCATCGATCTCGGCATGTTCGTCATGGATCAGACCGCACGCCAACTCGCGATCTGGCAGCGCGCGATGCGCTCGCGCGAACCGATCTTCGCCAGCGTCAACGTCTCCTCGCGGCAGCTGCTGCGCCACGACCTCCTGCATGACATCCGCACCGTGCTGTCACGCTCGTCAGTCGCTCGCGGCACGCTGAAGCTCGAACTCACGGAATCGCTGGTGATGGAAAATCCGGAACATGCAGCGCAGATGCTGCACCGGATCCGCGAACTCGGCACGGGTCTTTCGCTCGACGATTTCGGCACCGGCCACTCGTCGCTATCCTATCTGCAGCGCTTCCCGTTCGACACGCTAAAGATCGACCAGTCCTTCGTCCGCACCACCTCGCGCGGCACCCGCCCGGTGATCCTCAAATCCATCATCGCGATGGCGCACGATCTCGGCATGGACGTCGTCGCCGAAGGCGTCGAGACAGATTCGGATGCGGTGGAGATGTATCAGCTCGGCTGCGAATACGCCCAGGGCTTTGCCTTTGGCGAGCCGATGGATGCAGATGCGGCGATGCGCATGCTAACGGAAGAGCGGCTCGAAGCGGCGAGCTGACTCGAGCCGGATACCACTCGTAAACCATACCTGCGTACCTGCGACCTCTTGCCCTCCGCAAGGAGAGATTGCGCGATTCGCATTTAGCAATTCGGCAAGATTCACTTGATAGGCAAACACCATATTCATTTGTGGTTGCATCGCTCATCGTGACGTCAATTTCCACCCATGAACTGCCATTTCTGGCGGATGCCGCGGCTGCGGCCCCACGTCCCCATGACCGGTTTCGGCCGTTTTTAGTTGTGGCGGGCGCGATGGCGATCGGCGCGGTCTATGCCGGATGGGCTGGCGAGGATGCCAATTGGGATTGGCAGAATTATCACGAATACAACGTCTGGGCGTTGCTCAATGGCCGCTACGATCACGATGTAATCCCACCGGGCTTCCAGACCCACTTCAACCCGATCATCTACTTCCCCTGGTACTATCTCCGTCACGCGCTGCCGCCGGCTATTGCCGGGATGACCATGGGCGCGGTGCATGGGCTCAACCTCGCGCTGGTCTATTGGCTGTCACGGATCGTGCTCGGGCACGCAGCCAACGCGATGACGGTTGTCGCTGCGTTGCTGCTGGCTGCGCTGGGGCCGATGACGCTTTCGGAAGTCGGCACCAGTTTTTCCGACATTCTCACTGCGATCCCGATTATCGCCGGGCTGGCGCTGATGCTGGCGGCCGATGAGCCGCGACCAATACGTTACGTCGTCGCAGGATTTTTGGTCGGCCTCGCGCTCGGCTTCAAACTCACCAACATCGTCTTCGCAATTGGCCTGGCGGGCGCCGCACTTGCTGCGGCACGCCCTCTGGTGGCCGTGACCTGCCTCGCCATCGGCGGCGCGATCGGCACGATCATGACGGGCGGCGTCTGGAGCGTGATGCTGTGGCGTGAATTCGGCAATCCGTTCTTTCCGCTGCTGAATAGCCTGTTTCCCTCGCCGGAGATGCGAGAGATTACGGTGCTCGATCGCCAGTTCATTCCGAAGGGAATTCTGGATGGCCTAGCCTATCCGTTTCATTGGCTCGTCGGAAATTTCCGCAGCTCGGAGCTGCCGTTTCGCGACGCACGCTTTGCGATGCTATGCGTGCTGCTTCCGATCGCCTTCATTGCTCAAATGAAGCATACACGCGCTATTTTTTCGCGGCGCGACTTGCAGCTCCTGATCTTCTTTGTCACGTCTTATGCGGTCTGGCTGACTTTGTTCTCGATCCAGCGCTATGCCGTCGCACTGGAATTGCTGACCGGGCCACTGATCGTGTTGTTGCTGGTACGCATCGTCACGGCATTCCGCTCGACCACCCCCACGTATCCTGTCGGCCAACACGCAAGCCGCTCGATCTTCATCATTGCAGCGATCATCGCTGCATGGTCGCAGCCAACCGACTGGTGGCGACGACCATGGTCAAATCCATACGCGCCAATGATTTCATCGCGGCTTTCGCGGCCCGCGACCTATCTGTTGCTCGACAAGCCGCTGGCTTTCGTCGCACCACTCCTGCCTGCTGGATCCCGCTTTTACACAATTACCGATCTCGCTTTGCCGATCCTGCCTGCCGGCAAATACGATAATCGCATCCGAGCGGGCTTGAAGGAGCCGTTGCCCGGCGGCGTGTGGGAGATGCACATCAAAGGCCAGCCGTTCCGTACAGAAGCACTGGCTACCTATGATCTGATGATCGATGCGTCGCAGCCCTGCGTGGAGATCGAAGGTGCCCAACTGGGCTCCGCCAACATCGCGTGTCCGTTGCGCCCCACCGGCTCCTGACGTCAGGCGTGCCCGGCCTCGGCCGACAACATCCCCGGGGCGATCCCGATCTTCTGCAGCGCGCGAAGATACTTCTCCTCGACATCGCCGCCGAAGATGAGATCCTCATCAGCCGCGCAATGCAGCCAGCCGTTGCCCTGGATTTCGTCCTCCAGCTGGCCCGGCGCCCAGCCGGCATAGCCCAGCGCGAGAATCGCGTGCTTGGGTCCACCACCATTGGCGATGGCGCGCAGGATATCCACGGTCGCCGTGAGGCAGACGCCATCGTCGATCGGCAGCGTCGCGTCCTTGATGAAGAAATCGCTGGAATGCAGCACGAAGCCGCGGCCGGTCTCGACCGGGCCACCCTTCAGCACTTTCATGCTTTCGGCGCTTTCCGGGAGCTTGATGCTGTCGGACTTTTCAATGATGTCCAGTTGAACCAGCAATTCGGGAAAATCGATGCTCCCTGCAGGCCGATTGACGATGATGCCCATGGCACCTTCCGACGAATGCGCACAGACGTAAATCACCGAACGGGCGAAGCGCTCGTCTTCCATCACAGGCATGGCGATCAGCAACTGCCCGTCGAGGTAGTTGCCTGTGTCGCCGGCGCTGGATTTCGCGCGGCTTTTCCGGGGGCGCTTGCGAGTGGGTTCCATCAGCAAACCGCTCTCATTTCATTGCTTATCCTGATATTGGGTCTGGGTTCTGTCAATCAGCCTTCCGCAACGCATACGAAAACCGGATCACAAGCAGTTCAATAGCTTAAGACAGGTTTGGCTTTATGACAGGCCCACCCTGTAAGGACGCCCGATGACCGCATCTGTTCCGCATCACATTGTCGCTGTCTGCGCCGCGGGCCTGCTCCTCACCTGCAGCGCGCAGGCGGAGGACACCTCACCTTGGCAGATAGACAGTCATTCGCAGATCAGGCTTGTGGCAGGCTCGCGTAGCGGTCCTGTGATGCTGGGGGGTATCGCGATCCAGCTGCAGCCCGGCTGGCACACCTACTGGCGGAATCCCGGTGATTCCGGCGTGCCGCCACGCTTCGATTTCTCCAAATCGGAGAACCTGGATACCGTCACCATCCTGTGGCCGGCGCCGAAAAAATTTGAGGATGGGGCTGGTGGCCTGTCGCTGGGCTATGTGAAACAGGTGGTGCTGCCGATGCGGGTGATCGCCAAGGACCCCAGCAAGCCGGTGATTCTCCGTGCGGCGATCAATTACGCGGTCTGCGACAAGCTATGCATTCCGGTCGACGCCAATGCCGAACTCGCTTTTACCAGCGTGGCCAGCACTGAGGACGGCGCGCTGACCGCAGCGCTCGATACGGTGCCTAAGCCGGCAACCATGGGCGACACCAATCCGCTGACGGTGCGCGACCTCAAGCGCGAGGGCAAGAATGTGTTCGTCGATGTCGTTGCGCCCGAAGGCAGCGAACCCAACCTGTTCGTCGAGGGCCCGACGCCGGAATGGGCGCTGCCAATCCCCAAACTCGAGGCCAAGAGCCCGCCGGGCGTGAAGCGCTTCAGCTTCGAACTCGATGGCGTGCCGCCCGGCGCCACGACCGACGGCGCCGCGCTGAAACTGACGCTGGTCGGCAGCGACCGGGCGTATGAGTTCAACGTCAACCTGCCCTGATACCACTCGCGTTTAGCCTGTTGCGTGCAACCGCATATCTCCGTCCAACCGGATGTTAACGACTGCTTGCTACGCCAGACCACCGCCGCGCGCCTGCGGCTGAGGACCTTGTCGTGGCCGTGATGGACGCAAACTCCGCACCCGCAACCGAGCCCACCGGCCTCAAGGCCAGGCTGCGCGCGCTGTTCACCGGCACAGGCGAAGCCTCGCTTACACGCCGCCTCGCCGGCACCATCTTCCTCATCCGCGTCATCTCGGCCGGCCTTGCTTACTTTTCGCAGATCCTGCTGGCACGCTGGATGGGCACGTCGGATTACGGCATCTATGTCTATGTCTGGACCTGGGTACTGCTGCTCGGCTCTATGATGGATTTCGGCATCGCCGCTTCAGCCCAGAAGATCATCCCGGAATATCGCGCCAGCGGCGACCACGCACGGCTGCGCGGCTTTCTCTCAGGCAGCCGCTGGATGACCGGCATCGTCTCTCTGATCGTCTCGCTGCTGCTCGCCGGCCTCGTCAAACTCATCTCGCCCTGGATCGACGCCGAGACCGTCGTGCCGCTCTATCTCGGCTGCCTGACACTGCCGGCCTTCGTCGTTGCCAACACACAGGATGGTATCGCGCGCTCGCATGACTGGATGCGCCTCGGCCTGATGCCGCAATTTATCATCCGCCAGGCGCTCATCATCGGCTTCACCGCCGGCGCCTTCGCACTGGGCTTTAAGCTTGGTGCGACTATCGCAATGCTAGCCAGCGTCGCGGCCGTCTGGGTCGCAATGATCGGCCAGATGATCGTGCTCAACCGCCGGCTTCACACCCATATCGAGCCTGGCCCAAAGGCCTATGACTATCGTGGCTGGCTCGCGGTCTCGCTGCCGATCCTGCTGGTTGAGAGCTTCTATCTGCTGCTGTCCTACACCGACGTGCTGGTGCTGCAGCAATTCGTCTCATCCGACGAAGTCGGTGTGTATTTCGCCGTCGTAAAAACCTTGGCGCTGGTGTCGTTCATTCATTACGCGATGTCGGCGACAACGGCGCATCGCTTCACTGAATATCATACGGCCGGCGACAAGGATCGTCTTGCCGCTTATGTCACCCACGCGATCAAATGGACGTTCTGGCCCTCGCTCGCAGCTACGCTGATCCTGCTCGCTCTGGGCAAGCCGCTACTATGGCTGTTCGGTCCGCAATTCACTGGCGGTTACGACATCATGTTCATCGCAGCCATCGGCCTCGTGGTGCGGGCCGCAATCGGTCCGGTAGAGCGGCTGCTCAACATGCTCGGCCACCAGCATATTTGCGCCGTGGCCTACGCGTCGGCTTTCGTCATGAACCTGGTGCTGTGTCTCGTGCTCGTGCCGAAATTCGGTGGCCATGGCGCCGCCGCAGCAACGTCGATCGCGCTCACATTCGAGACGATTCTGCTGTTCTGGATTGTGCGGCAGCGGCTTGGGCTGCACGTGCTCGCCTTCGGAAAGCGCAAATAGCTTTTTCTCGATGCGCCGGCGCTCATGGCATCCCCCCCTTGTGGGGAGGGTCGGCCGAAGGCCGGGGTGGGGGGGACCACACACGCCTTGTGCATGCTGCAGCACCCCACCCGTCTCGTTTGTTCGCTGCGCTCTCAAACGCGCCACCCTCCCCCTGCGCGCGGTTTGCCGCGCTTGAGGGAGGGACAAGAAACTACTCCGCGGTCCAGCCGCCATCGATCGACAGGTTTGTTCCAGTGATCTGCGCCGCATCGTCACCGCACAGGAACAGCGCCAAGGCCGCGACCTGCTCCGAGGTCACGAATTCCTTGGTCGGCTGTGCTGCCAGCAACACGTCATGAATGACCTGCTCCTTGGTGAGGCCCCGCGCCTTCATGGTGTCGGGGATCTGCTTTTCCACCAGCGGTGTCCAGACATAGCCGGGCGAGATGCAGTTGCAGGTGATCTTGTGGGTGGCGACTTCCAGCGCCACAGTCTTGGTCAGGCCGGCGATGCCGTGCTTGGCAGAGACATAGGCCGACTTGAATGGCGAGGCGACCAGCGAATGCGCCGAGGCGGTGTTGATGATGCGACCCCAGCCGCGCTTCTTCATGCCGGGCACGGCGGCGCGGATGCCGTGGAAGGCCGAGGAGAGATTGATGGCGATGATCGCATCCCACTTCTCGATCGGGAATTCCTCGATCGGCGACACAAACTGGATGCCCGCATTGTTGACAAGAATATCGACCGATCCATAGGTCTTCTCGCCGAGCGCGATCATTTCGGCAATTTCAGCCGGCTTGGTCATGTCGGCTGGGGAATGGATCGCCTTCACCTTGAAATCGCTCTCGATCGCCGCGCGTTCCTTCTCGATGTCAGCAGGCACGCCCATGCCGTTGATGACGATATTGGCGCCAGCGCTTGCGAAAGCGCGCGCATAAGCGAGGCCGATGCCGCTGGTCGAACCGGTGACGACGGCGGTCTTGCCTGTGAGATTAGCCATTACTTGCTCCTGTTGGACGTCAAATGCTGCGGGAGGTCATTGTAATCGTCGGCGGTGAGCGCATGGGTCACCATCGATTCATCGGATTGCGGCCGCTCGAACCAGTCCTTGTGGCGCATCGAGAGGAACACATCGCGCTCGCCGGCGCCCCAGTGTTCGACCATGCCGATACGCGAGAAATTGTAGTCCTTCGACGACGACTCGTAATTCTTGCTCGTATAGATCAAATGCACCACCGTAACGGTGTTTTCCTTGGCGGCTTCCGACAACAGCGCCACTCCGGGGTCCTGCTTCAGGTCCTCCGGCAATTTGCCGATCAGATCGCGCAGCGCCTTGCGGATGTTGTGGATCTTCTTGTTCTTGTCGGTATTCATGCGGGTACGGCTGGAGAAGCGGATGTCCTTTTCACGCTCCTGCGCTTCCAGGATCGATTGCGGCAATGGCCCGCGCGCACTGAACAGATCGACCTGGAAGATCAACAGATCGCTGGTGACGTCATCCAGCACGAAATCCAGCGGCGTGTTCGAGGCGATGCCGCCATCCCAGAAATGCTCGCCATCGATCACGATCGATGGAAAGCCCGGCGGCAACGCGCCGGAGGCCATGATGTGCTCAGGCTCGATCCTTTTGCGATCTTTCTTGAAGAGCGTGTTGTCGAAATAAGTGAAGTTGCCGGTGGTCACGCTCACGGCGCCGACGCTCAGCCGGGTCTTGCAATCGTTGAGACGATCAAAGTCGACCAGCCGTTCCAGCGTCGCTTTCAGCGGCGCGGTGTCGTAAAAGCTCTGCGACTGCGGACTGCCGGGCGGCCACAGCGGTGCTGGCGGAATCCGCGGCACGAAAAAGCCTGGCACACCGAATGTGGCAATGACAGCGGCGCCTGCCTCGTAGAAATAAGAGCGCGCGCGATCATCCGTCAGCATCGGGCTCCAGGGGACCGGCGATGCCGCCATCTCCCAGAATTCCTTGAGCTTGCCAATCCGCTTGTCGCGCTCGTTGCCCGCGATGATCGCCGCGTTAATGGCACCGATGGAGATGCCTGCCACCCATTCCGGCTCGAAATCGTGATGACACAGCGCCTCATAGGCGCCGGCCTGATAGGAGCCAAGCGCGCCGCCCCCTTGCAGCACCAGAACACGCTTTGCCTCGGCGGGTTTGCTGGTAGCGCTGGACTGAGGCTGATCGGACATATCCATGGGACCACTCGATTATCGGCGACGGGAACCTTACCGTGGCGCTCCCTTGTCGCGGCGTCAATCACAGATGGTGCAGGGCACCATCACGCTTCGGCTATCTGGGAAGGCTTATTTGGAATCCGTCGACGCCAGGATCATGGTCCAGAACACCTTGTATTTGGTGTTGGGAGCATAGGTCGCGGCAATGCCCAGTTTTGTGACACCGGACTTCAGCATATTGGCCCGGTGCGGCGGCGAGTCCCGCCAGCCGGAAAAGGCTTCTGCCATGGTGTGGTAGCCCGCCGAGACGTTCTCGACCGCGAGCGTTGCCGGGTAGCCGCCAGCATTCAGCCGCTTGGCCAGCGGCGCCTTGACGTCGTGATCGAGCTTGTTCCGTTTGGCCATGGCCGTGGACTGGTCTTCCGCCAGCGCCATCAATGCGGGATCGACCACTACCGGGCCGAGGCTGTTGTTCTGCCGATACAGCGAGATCATCGAGGCTGCGGCCACCGGATCGAGCTTGGCGCCTCCATTGGCCATGCTGAGATACATGGTGGGTTGGTCCGGCACGGTATCGACCGTTCCCGCGCACCCTGCCAGCAACAGAAATCCCAGACTGGCCAGAGCCACCCGCTTCATCGGCAATCCCCCAAATCAAGGGGCCGTTGTTGCACACCAACCGTGGCTGAAAGGTGAACGTGCGGATTTTTTAGACAGCGCCCGTCACTCCTGCGCGGCGAAAATCCGGTAGCGCCGCGGCTGCAGGCTGATTGCATCGCCGGTGGTGAGCGGACGGTCGCGCGGGGCATCGATCTCCACCAACGTGTCATCGCCGGACAATGCGATGTCGGCACGCTGGATCGGGCCGAAGGTGCGGACGCGGCGCACAGTGCCATCGAGGGCCCCCTCGCCTACGGGACCAATCTGCATGTCATGACGACGAACAAACAGTTTCGACGGGCCGATCGCACCGCCCGCATCGATGTTGAGCGGGCGATGGCCGAGCTTCACCTGGCCGTCGCTTATATCGACCGGGAGCACGATCGATTCACCTATGAATGAGTGCACGAAAGCCGTCGCCGGGTTATCGTAAACGTCGCCAGGCGTGCCGATCTGTTCGATTTTGCCCTTGTCCATCACCACGACGCGGTTGGCGACTTCGAGCGCCTCCTCCTGGTCATGCGTGACGAAGATCGAGGTGACGTGGATTTCCTCGTGCAACGTGCGCAGCCACTGCCGCAACTCCTTGCGGACCTTGGCATCGAGCGCACCGAACGGCTCGTCGAGCAGCAGAATGCGCGGCTCGATGGCGAGCGCACGCGCCAGCGCAATACGCTGCCGCTGGCCGCCCGAGAGCTGGCTGGGATAGCGATTGGCGAGCCAGTCGAGCTGCACGAGATCGAGAAGCTCCTTCACCCGCGCGCGGATCTGCGCTTCGCTCTTGCGCACGGCGCGCGGCTGCACGCGCAGGCCGAAGGCCACATTCTCGAACACGCTCATATGGCGGAACAACGCATAGTGTTGGAACACGAAACCGACGTGGCGCTCGCCAGCGCCCCGCACCAGCGCGTTTTCGCCGTCGAATGAGACTTCGCCAGAATCCGGCCAGTCGAGCCCTGCGATAATTCGCAGCAACGACGTCTTGCCGGAACCGGACGGTCCGAGCAGCGCGAGCAACTCGCCATCAGCAACCCTGAGGTCGACATTATCCAGCGCCTTGAAGGCACCGTACTGCTTTACGATATTCCGAACTTCAATCGTCACGGGGCAGCTGTCCTTCTTCGATCTGGCCTTCGAGGATGGTCTTTGCGATCAGCGTCACGAGCGCCAGCAGAGCCAGCAGAGACGCGATCGCGAACGACGCCACCAGTTGATATTCATTATACAGGATTTCCACCAGCAGCGGCATGGTGTTGGTCTCGCCGCGAATGTGGCCCGACACCACCGAAACCGCGCCAAACTCACCCATGGCGCGCGCATTACACAGCAGTACGCCGTAAAGCAGGCCCCATTTGATATTGGGCAACGTCACCACGACAAAGGTGCGCCAGCCGCTCGCCCCCAGCGAGATCGCCGCCTCTTCCTCCTGCGACCCCTGCTCCTGCATCAGCGGGATCAATTCCCGGGCGACGAACGGGAAGGTGACGAAGGTTGTCGCCAGCACAATCGCCGGTACGGCAAACAGAATGTTGATGCCATGCGACATCAGCCATGGCCCAAAGAAACCCTGCGCACCAAACAGCAGCACGAATACCAGACCGGAGATAACGGGGCTGACCGAGAACGGCAGATCGATCAGGGTGACCAGCAAGGTTTTGCCCCTGAATTCGAATTTGGCCACCGCCCAGGCGGCGGCAACGCCAAACACCAGATTGAGGCTGACCGAGATCACCGCCGTGATAAGCGTCAGCCAGATGGCTGCGAGTGCCTCGGAATCTGCCAAAGCCGACAGATAGAAGCCCACGCCCTTGGACAAGGCCTCCGAGAACACCAAAATCAGCGGCAACACGACGAAGACAGTCAGGAACGTCACCGCAACGCCGATAATGATCCCGCGCACGAGCCATGGTTCGGTATGCGGATCATGTCGTGCCACTGACTGGGCGCGCTCCACGGTGACTGGCGAATTGATAATTGTAATGGTCATGTCAGGTCAACTCACGGCCAGCGCACGGGTCTGCGCCCAGCGCTGCAGCCGATTGAGGAGGAAGATGATCAGGAACGAGACGACCAGCATCACCACCGCGATCGCCGTCGCATCGGCATAGCGGAATTCCGACAGCCGGATGACGATCAAGAGCGGCGCTATCTCCGACACATTCGGAAGATTGCCGGCGATGAAGATGACGGAGCCATATTCGCCGACCGCGCGGGCGAAAGCCAGCGCGAAGCCGGTGAGAATGGCGGGCGTGAGGCTGGGAATGATCACGCGGGTGATGGTCTGCCAGCGCGACGCACCGAGACAGACGGCAGCCTCTTCGATCTCGACATCGAGATCGATCAGGACCGGTTGCACCGTCCGCACCACGAACGGAATACCAATGAAGACCATTGCCAGGAAAATGCCGAGCGGCGTAAACGCCACCTTGATGCCGAGTGACGCAAGCGGCGCGCCGAGCCATCCGTTCTGCGCGAACAACGTCGTCAGCGCGATGCCTGCCACTGCAGTGGGAAGGGCGAACGGAATATCGACAATGGCATCGAACAGCCGGCGACCGGGAAACCGGTAGCGCACCAGGGCCCAGACGATAATCAGGCCAGCGACCAGATTGACCAGCGCAGCCGCGAAGGCCAATCCGAACGAAATCCTGAGCGCGTGTAGTGTGCGGTTGCTGGTGACGGTATCGATGAATTGCGAGAGACTGAGATCGGCTGTCTTGACGAACAACCCGGCCAAAGGGATCAGAATCAAAAGCGACAGCCATGTCAGGGTCAGGCCCATGCTCAGGCCGAACCCCGGCAACGCACTTCGTTTAGGTGCCGCGCTCACAATGTCCCCTTGCTTTGGTAAAAGCCCCAGACTGGCGTACCGGTCTGGATGTTTCGCTGCGAACGATCAGTTCTTGTAGATCTTGTCGAACACGCCGCCGTCGGTAAAGTGCTCGCTCTGCGCCTTGGTCCAGCCTCCGAACACGTCGTCGATCGTAAACAGATCAACCTTGGCGAAGGAAGCCTCGTACTTCTTGGCAATATCGGCATCACGCGGACGGTAGAAATTGCGCGCGGCGATCTCCTGACCTTCCTTGGTGTACCAGTATTTCAGATAGGCCTCCGCAGCGACTTTGGTGCCCTTCTTGTCAGTGACGGTATCAACGACGGCGACCGGCGGCTCGGCGAGAATTGAAAGCGACGGCGCGACGATCTCGAACTTGTCCTTGCCGAATTCCTGGATTGCCAGATAGGCCTCATTTTCCCAGGCCAGCAAGACATCGCCGACACCGCGCTGGACGAAGGTGATGGTCGAGCCACGCGCGCCGGTGTCGAGAACCGGAACGTTCTTGAAGATGTTACCGACGAATTCCTTGGCCTTGTCCTGCGATCCATATTTCTTCAGAGCATAGCCCCAGGCGCCGAGATAGTTCCAGCGCGCGCCGCCAGAAGTCTTCGGATTCGGCGTGATGACGCTGACGCCGCTCTTGGTCAGATCGTCCCAGTCCTTGATGGCCTTGGGGTTACCCTTGCGCACGAGGAACACGATGGTCGACGTATAGGGCGACGAATTCTGCGCCAGGCGCTTCTGCCAGTCCTTGGCCAGCAGGCCCCTATTGGCGATTGCGTCGATGTCATAAGCGAGCGCGAGGGTGACCACATCGGCTTGCAGACCGTCGATCACAGAGCGCGCCTGCGCCCCCGAGCCGCCATGCGACTGCTTGATTTCGACGCTCTTGCCGGTTTCCTTCTGATACGCAGCAGCGAACGATTTGTTGAAATCGACATACAGCTCGCGCGTCGGGTCATACGACACGTTGAGCAGCGAAATGTCTGCCGCGTGCGCCGATGTTGCAATTAAGAGACCCGCAATGACGGGAAGAATACGACGGACCATTTTGATCTCCATCCAACCTCACAACACGATCGTCATGAGGTGGGGGCAAAATCTTGAAGAAGCACCGCTAAGTCAACGAAACCAGATTCCAATGTTGGCGGCATGACGGCAGCAATGTGCTATGAATATGCCTTCGTATGGAGACCGTATCGCGCGCTGGTCATTTGTCATCAACCAACGCTGCGAAAGCCGTCGACATGCGGCGAATTAGCGCGCGTTCTCCGCATGACGCAACTGCATGCGCTGATGCAGCGCCGTGATGCGGCCATCGCCGGTGGGCTGATAGAACACCGTGTAACGCTTCACTGTGGCCGCGAAGGCTTCCGCATCGGCATCCTTCTTCACCTCGAATGAATCGAAACCGGCGCGCAGCATGATGACGAACTGATCGCGCAACACCTGGCCGGTTGCCCGTAATTCGCCCTTGTATTTGTAGCGCTCACGCAGCAAGCGCGCCTGGCTGTAGGCACGGCCATCGCGAAACGACGGGAACACCAGCGCGACCACCGCGAGCTTGTCGAGATAAGGCACCAGCTCTTCCGGATCGCGGTTGTTCGGCCAGATCACGCCGGTCGGGCTGCTGCGCTTCAACAGCACCTCCGGGTCGGCGAGAAAACGCGCGGCCGAAATCAACGCCGCCCCGTCGACCGGAATCTCTGCATCGTCGGCCACGTGAATATAGCCGTCGGCAACCATCTTGCCTTGCTTAACGAGTGGCATAAACGCGCTCCTTGAACGGCTCGACACCGAGGCGTTCGACAGTCTGGACAAACAATTCATCCGGCCGAGCACGCAGTGCCAGATAGGCTTCAACGATATCCTCAATGACGTCAGCAACCTCGGCAAAAGGCACTGCCGGTCCGATCAGGGTGCCGACCACGGCATGCTCGTCGGCACGGCCGCCGATTGTGATCTGGAAGAATTCCTCGCCATTCTTCTCGACGCCAAGAATGCCGATATGGCCGACATGGTGATGGCCGCAGGCATTGATGCAGCCGGAGATGTTGATATGCAGCCGACCGATCAGCTCCGCGAGATCGTTATTGGCGAAACGCCGCGTCAGTTCCTGCGCGATCGGGATCGAACGCGTATTAGCCAGCGAGCAGTAGTCGAGGCCAGGGCATGCGATGATGTCGGTAACCAGATTGACGTTCGGCGTTGCGAGACCGAGCTTGTCGAGCTGCCGCCACAGTGCGGGCAGATCGCGCCTGGCCACATTCGGCAGCGCCAGATTTTGCTCATGGCCCACGCGGATTTCGCCGAACGAATATTTGTCGGCAAGATCGGCGACTGCATCCATCTGTTCAGCCGTGGCATCGCCGGGTGGGCCGCCCACCGGCTTCAACGACAATGTCACGATGGCGTAGCCGGTCCGCTGATGCGGCGCGACTGAGTTCTTAAGCCAGCGCGCAAAATGCGGATCGGCCGACGCGGCCGTTAACTCGTCCGGCGTGTCGGAGAGCTTCTGATAGTGCGGATAGGTGAAGCGCGAGCGGATATCCTCGACAACCTCGTTGTCCAGCGTCAGCGCACTGTCGCGCGTCGCCAGCCACTCATCCTCAACTTCAGCGGCGAATTTCTCGATGCCCAGCTCATGAACCAGAATCTTGATGCGCGCCTTGTAGATATTGTCGCGGCGGCCATACTGATTGTAGACGCGCAGGATGGCCTCGACGTAGCTCAGAATATCGCGGCCGTGAACGAACGGCTTGATCACCTTGCCGATGAATGGCGTGCGACCGAGGCCACCGCCGACCAACACTTCAAAGCCAGTCTCGCCGGCCTCGTTCTTGTGAATTCGCAGGCCGATGTCATGCACCTTGATCGCCGCGCGATCATGGGCCGACGCAGTGATCGCAATCTTGAACTTGCGCGGCAGGAACGAGAATTCCGGATGCATGGTCGAATACTGCCGCAGCAATTCCGCCCAGATCCGTGGATCCTCGACCTCGCCCGGTGCGACACCTGCCCATTGATCGGTGGTGACATTGCGCGTGCAATTGCCCGAGGTCTGCATCGCATGGATGCCGACCGAAGCGAGATCTTCCAGCGCATCCGGCAGATCGGCGAGCTTGATCCAATTGAACTGGATGTTCTGCCGCGTGGTGAAGTGGCCATAGCCGCGATCATAGCGTCGCGCCACATGCGCCATCTTGCGCAGTTGCGGCGATGACAGCGTGCCATAGGGAATGGCGACGCGGAACATATAGGCGTGAAGCTGAAGATAGACGCCGTTCATCAACCGCAGCATCTTGAACTCGTCTTCGGTGAGTTCACCTGCGAGGCGGCGCTTCACCTGATCGCGGAATTCCGAGACACGCTCGTTGATCAGCGTGCGATCGATTTCATCATAAGCATACATAATTCAGGTGCCTTAAGCCGAAGCCGGAAGGTCGATGGTGACGCCCTTGCGGCGAATCTGTTCACGGAGGTTGCCCGGCTCGACGGTGCCGTTATCGTTCACGGCGACCGGCGCGATATAGGGACCGATGGCGCCAACGTCATCGGCTGTGGATTCAGCAAGCAGCGCACGCGCATCATCGGCAGTGCGCACGATGGCAGCCTGCGCGAGGTCGGTGGTCCAGCCTTTATGGGCATCGCGATAAATCACCACGCCGTCCCAGGTGCGGTTGGCAGTCACCACCGACGGGCCGGTGATCTTGATTTTCTGTTGCAGCGGAGATGTCATTCGGCAGCCACCAATAAATCTGAAACGAGCTTGTTGATCTGAGTGGCCCGCCACGGCGCGGAATGCGCCACGACATCACCAATGATGAGAACCGCCGGACCGCCCTGAATCTGGCCGACCAGCGTCGGAAGGTCTTCGAGAATGCCGACGGCCGCCTGCGCGTCGGACCGCGTGACGCGCGCGAATACGCCAACAGGTGTCTGCGGCGAACGGCCTGCAGCGAGAAGCCCCGTGCGGATCGCCGGGGCGGCGGTCATACCCATATAAACAACGACGGTCATCTTGTCGTCGGTGAGAGTCGACCAGTCGACCTTGTCGGCATCCTTTTCCTTGTGCGCCGTCAGGAAGGTGATGCGCAGCGCTTCCCGGCGATAGGTCAGCGGCGCCTCGAACATAGCCGCAGCGCCAAGGCCTGCTGTGATGCCGGGAATAACGGAGTAAGCAACACCCGCTTCGCGCAGCGCTTCGATCTCCTCGCCACCGCGCCCGAAGATGAAAGGATCACCGCCCTTCAAGCGCACGGCGCGTTGTCCAGCTTTCGCGGCTTCGATCAGCAATTTGTGGATCGCATCCTGACCGATGCCAGGCTTGCCGACCCGGCGCCCCACCGGAATACGCGATGCATCCCGGCGGATGCGGTCGAGCACTTCGGGTGACACCAGTTCGTCGTAAAATACAACGTCGGCGTCCTGCAGCGCGCGCAACGCCTTGATGGTCAGGAGATCCGGATCGCCCGGCCCTGCTCCCACCAGCGTGACGTGACCTTCGACAACGCCGGCCTGCGCTGCACCAGCATAGATCGAGAGATCGGCGATTTCCGTCAGCGCTTTCTCGGCCTCGGTACCGCGCCCCGCCAGCACCAGCGCGCCGATCGGACCATCGACGATGCGCTCCCAGAACCTGCGACGCAACGGAGCCTCGGCAATCTTGTCGTTGATCGGTTTGCGCCAGCGCCCGATGAAGCCGGCGAGATCGCCGATCCGCGCAGGCAGCATCGCCTCGATCTTTTCGCGCACACGCCGCGCCACCACCGGCGACGCACCGCCGGTTCCGACGGCGACGACCACATCGCCGCGATCGACGATGGCCGGAAAGATGAAAGTGGAGTGCGCGAGTTCATCCATCACATTGACGGGCACACCGCTCGCTTTGGCGCGTGCAGCCACCGCGTGGCCGAGTTCACCGGCGCCGGCGCAGAGCACGGCGGTGATCCCCGAGAGATCGGCGATCACCGGATCGCCCTCGACATATTCAATGCGCGCCACGCCCTCGGCATCGAGCCCGGACGTGTCACGATTGCCGTCCGTCGCGTACCAGCGAATCCGCGCACCGGCTGCCAGCAGCAGCCTCAGCTTGGCGCGCACGAGTTCGCCCTGGCCGACAAGAACGATCGGCCCGGTCTGCAAATCGAGGAAGATAGGCAGAAACCGCATACATACTCCGCTGCCCCGAAATTCGGGGGTTGACTGGAATTATATTCTATATATCTCTCAATAACGAGGCGCAAAGAGAAGATTTTATCTTCTTCGAGGCGTTCTAACTATAGAATTTTTGTCCTCAAACACCAAGCGTCGTAGATGCTTCTTCTCAATAACGGTCGGCCGATGCAGGAGTTGCGCGAAACCGCACCCGTGCCCGCCCCCTTTGCGCAGCAAATTCCGGACCGTTTGCCGGGCAAAACGCCGCAGCCGCCGCTCCCGGCCATCCGATCGCTCTCACTCACAGGGGACTTCACGTGAACCGTTTCATTATCGCTCTCGCCGCCGGACTCGGCATTCTCGCGACTGCACCCGCCCAGGCGCAGACGCCGAACACGCTGCTCAATGTCTCCTACGACATCTCGCGCGAGCTCTATGCCGAGATCAACGTTGCTTTTGCCAAGCAATGGAAGGCCAAAACCGGGCAGGACGTCACCATCAACCAGTCGCATAACGGCTCGTCGCGTCAGGCGCGTTCGATCCTTGAGGGTCTGGAAGCGGACGTCGTCACCTTCAATCAGGTCACCGACGTGCAGGTGCTGTATGACCGCGGCAAACTGATCCCGGCCGACTGGGCCAAGCGGTTACCGAACAATTCCTCGCCCTATTACTCGCTGCCGGCCTTCCTCGTGCGTGCGGGCAATCCGAAAGGCATCAAGGACTGGGACGATCTGGTGAAGCCCGGCGTGCAGGTGATCTTCCCGAATCCGAAGACCTCAGGCAATGCGCGCTACACCTATCTGGCCGCCTATGCCTTCGCGAAGAACAAGTATGGCGCCGACAAGGCTGATGACTTCATCAAGAAGCTGTTCGCCAATGTCCCGGTGTTTGACACCGGCGGCCGCGCGGCGACGACGACCTTCGTCGAGCGCGGTACCGGCGATGTGCTAATCACCTTCGAGGCCGAGACCTCGTCGATCCGCGACCTTGCGGGCAAGGACAAGTATGAAGTGGTGGTGCCACCGACCAGCGTACTCGCCGAATTCCCGGTGACCGTCGTCGACAAATATGCCGACAAGCACGGCACGAAGGCACTCGCGACCGCCTATCTCGAATTCCTGTATTCGCCGGAAGGCCAGGACATCGAAGCCAAGGGCTATAACCGCGTCACCGACAAGACCGTGATGGCAAAATACAAGGACAAGTTCCCGGAAGTGAAGCTGTACCGCGTCGAGGACGAATTCGGCGGCTGGGACAAGCTGAATGCCGAACATCTCAATCCCGGCGCAAAGCTGGACACGCTGTTCGGCGGGAAGTGACTTAACCTCTCCCCGCCCTTTTGCGGGGAGAAGTCGCCCGGCGAAGCGCAGCGACGACGGGCGGGTGAGGGGCGGCACACCGCATGAGCCGAAAGCTCGGTGACTGCGGATCGCAAGAGCCCCCTCCCCCGCCCTCTCCCCACAAAAGCGGGGCGAGGGAGCGAGAGGCCGGCGTTTCCTTTCCGCGCAAATCGTCTAAGAGAAGCCCCAACGGCTTCACACACGGACCTTCCCTTGCGACGTAGCGTCATTCCAGGTTTCGGGCTCTCGCTCGGCATTACGCTCTTTTATCTCGGAGCAATCGTGCTGTTGCCGCTCTGCGCTCTGATCCTGAAAGCCTCGGACGTCGGGCTTGCGCAATTGTGGGGCATCCTGTCGTCGCCGCGCACACTGTCGGCCATCCGCGTCACTGTGACGATGGCGCTGGCGGCCACCGCATTCAACGCCATCTACGGCCTGCTGCTCGCCTGGGTGCTGGCGCGCTATCAATTTCCCGGCAAGCGCATTCTCGACGCGCTGGTCGACGTGCCCTTCGCGCTGCCGACCGCCGTGGCCGGCCTCGCGCTGACGGCGCTGTTTTCCAAGAAAGGCTGGTTCGGCGTACCGCTCGATGCACTTGGCATCCAGGTCGCCTACGCACCGCTCGGCATCGCCATCGCGATGGCCTTTACCAGCATTCCCTTCGTGGTGCGCACGGTGCAGCCCGTGATCGAAGACCTCGGCTCCGATGTCGAAGAAGCCGGCCGCTCGCTCGGCGCCAATGATCTGCAGATTCTCTGGCGCGTAATCTTCCCGGCGATCTTTCCGGCGTTCCTCGCCGGCTGCTCGCTGTCCTTCGCGCGCAGCCTCGGCGAGTTCGGCGCGGTAATTTTCATCGCCGGCAACCAGCCGATGAAGACCGAGATCGTTGCCCTGCTGACCTATATTCGGCTCGAGGAATACAACTACCAGGCTGCCGCCGCGATTGCCGTGGTGATGCTGGCGATGGCTTTCGCCATGCTGATTGTCACCAACGCGGTGCAGGCCTGGAACCTGCGTTATCTCGGCCGGGGAGACGTGTGATGCCGCGCCCGACGTCAGAACGCGCCCATACCGAATGGATGGTGACGCCCGTCGGTGCCGGCCCGGTGACGCGCCGCGTGGTACTTGGCATCGTCGCGATCCTCACATTGCTGTTCCTGATCGCACCGCTGGCTTTGATCTTCAGTTCAGCGCTGTCGCAGGGCATCGGCACGTTTTTCAACAGCCTCACCGAGCCCGGCACGCAGCATGCCATTCTGTTGACAGTGACCACTGCGCTGATCGCTGTGCCGATCAACATCGTGTTCGGCCTCGCCGCGGCGTGGACGGTGACCAAGTTCGTCTTCCCAGGCCGCACGCTACTGATCTCGCTGATCGAGCTGCCCTACTCGATCTCGCCGATCGTCGCCGGCGTCGCCTATATCTTCGTCTATGGCTCGCAGGGCTTGTTCGGCCCGCTGATCGAAGCCATGGGCATCAAGGTGATGTTCGCACTGCCGGCGATCGTGCTCGCCAGCATGTTCGTGACCGCGCCCTTCGTGGCGCGTGAGTTGATCCCGCTCATGCAGGTGCAGGGCACGGATGAGGAAGAGGCCGCCGTCACACTCGGCGCTTCCGGCTTTGCGACCTTCATGCGGGTCACGCTGCCGAACGTGCGCTGGGCCGTGCTCTATGGCGCGATCCTGTGCAATGCCCGCGTGATGGGCGAATTTGGTGCCGTCTCCGTCGTCTCCGGCAACATCCGCGGCCAGACCACGACGTTGCCGTTGCAGATCGAACTTCTGTATCAGGACTACAATGTCGCAGGCGCCTTCGCCGCGGCGACGGTGCTGACGGCCGTGGCACTGCTCACCATCGTGATCAAGGTGGTGCTGGAGCGGATCTCGCCAGATCACGCGCAGGCCCCGGCTCGGCCGCCCGGCCACTGATCCCTTTAGGGGACTTCTCACCGGGTAGCGTTTGGCGTTAAAAGGTCCCATGGGCGCCCCGGTTTGGCGCCGTTTATGCTTATACTCCCTGAAATTAGAGCAGAATTGCCGCTTCTCGCGAGAAAGACACCATGAAACGCATCGACGCCCACGGACTGCAGATCGCCCCCGTCCTGTTCGACTTCATCGCCAAGGAAGCCGCCCCCGGGACCGGCATCCAGCCGGATGCGTTCTGGGCCGGCGTCGCCGCTCTCATCAAGGACCTGGGCCCGAAGAACCGCGAACTGCTCAAGGTGCGCGATACGCTGCAGGCCAAGATCGATGCCTGGCATCTGGCCAACAAGGGCGCCTTCGACATGAACGCCTATACGGCGTTCCTCAAGGAAATCGGCTACCTCCTCCCGGAGCCCGCGACCAAGCAGGTCGAGACTGCCAATATCGATATCGAGATCGGCCAGATCTGCGGCCCGCAGCTCGTGGTGCCGCTGACCAATGCGCGCTACGCGCTGAATGCCGCAAATGCGCGCTGGGGCAGCCTCTACGATGCCTTCTACGGCACCGATGCGATCCCGCACGATCCGTCCGAGGGCGGCAAGGGCTACAACAAGGCGCGCGGCGACAAAGTCATCGCCAAGGCAAAAGCCTTCCTCGATCAGGCCGCGCCGCTCGCCACCGGCAGCCACACCGATGTCACGGCCTACAGCATCATTGCGGGCCAGCTCTCGGCCAAGCTCAAGAGCGGCAACCTCACCGCGCTGAAGAACGAATCCCAGCTCGCTGGCTATCTCGGCGAGCTCGCCACCCCGACCTCGATCCTGCTGGTCAATAACGGCCTGCATATCGAAGTGAAGATCGATCGAACCAACACCATTGGCAAGGACGACTCCGCTGGTGTTGCCGACATGATCATGGAGTCGGCCGTCTCGACCATTCTCGACATGGAAGACAGCGTCGCCACCGTGGACGCCGACGACAAGGTGCTGGTGTATCGCAATACGCTCGGCCTCATGAACGGCACGCTGTCGGCCGATTTCGAAAAGGGCGGCAAGACGCTGAAGCGTGCGCTCAACGAAGACCGCGTCTACAAGACCATCGACGGCCAGAGCCTGACGCTGCATGGCCGCAGCCTGATGCTGATGCGCAATGTCGGCCATCACATGTTTACGGATGCGGTGCTCGACAGCGCCGGCGAGGAAATTCCGGAAGGCCTGCTCGATGCCGCCGTTGCCGGCCTGATCGCAATCCACGATCTCAAGAGCAAGGGTCCGATCCGCAACAGCCGTACCGGCTCGGTCTATATCGTGAAGCCGAAGATGCACGGTCCCGACGAAGTGGCGCTGACTTGCGAGATCTTCGCGCGCGTCGAAAAGCTGCTGTCGCTGCCTGAGAACACCATGAAGATCGGTATCATGGATGAGGAACGCCGCACCACGGTGAACCTCAAGGCCTGCATCCAGAATGCATCGAAGCGCATCATGTTCATCAACACGGGCTTCCTCGACCGCACCGGCGACGAAATCCACACGTCGATGGAAGCGGGTCCGATGATCCGCAAGAACGACATGAAGGCGACGCCGTGGATCAAGGCCTATGAAGAGTGGAACGTCGATGTCGGCTTGATCGACGGGTTGCCGGGCCATGCCCAGATCGGCAAGGGCATGTGGGCCGCGCCCGACAAGATGGCGGACATGCTCACGCAGAAGCTCGGCCATCCGCAGGCCGGCGCCACCACCGCATGGGTGCCCTCGCCGACCGCCGCGACGCTGCACGCTTTGCACTATCATCAGATCGATGTCGCCACGCGCCAGAAGGATCTCGCCAAGGGCGGCCCGCGCGGCAAGCTCACCGACATCCTCACCATTCCAGTATCGCAGTCGAACTGGGCGCCGGACGATGTGAAGCAGGAGATCGACAACAACTGCCAGGGCATCCTCGGCTATGTCGTGCGCTGGATCGACCAGGGCGTCGGCTGCTCCAAGGTGCCGGACATTCACGGCGTCGGCCTGATGGAAGACCGCGCCACGCTGCGCATCTCCGCGCAACATCTCGCCAACTGGCTGCATCAGGGCGTCATTACCAGGGATCAGGTGATGGAATCGCTGAAGCGCATGGCCGTGGTCGTGGACGGGCAGAACAAGGGCGACGCGCTGTATCAGAACATGGCGCCCTCGTTCGACGGCGTCGCCTTCAAGGCTGCCTGCGATCTGATCTTCGAGGGACGCACACAGCCGAACGGCTACACTGAGTACATCCTCACCGCGCGCCGCCGCGAGGCGAAGGCGCTGGCTTGACACACTCTCTGTCTCTGTCGTCATGGCCGGGACAGGCCCGGCCATGACGAATGAGACAATGTCGATCGCATCGGCTGCAAGCAAAAAAAGCCCCGGCAAACCGCCGGGGCTTTTTTGTTAGTTCATCTCGCTAGAAAACCGCGATGTATTTCAGCAGCGAGATCACACCGAGAATGATCACGACGACGCGGCAAATCTGCTTCGCGCGGCCGTCGATCGGCAACAGATTGATCAAGTACAGAATGAGAATAACGACGAGAAAAGTGATCAAGACGCCGACGAGCATGTGCGTATCCCCCCAGACTCAATGGAAATGAATAGCAGCCCCGGCCATCGCCACAGCTGCTCAACAATAATCCAACGTGGGCGAGAGCATTGGGTTCCCGGATCGGAACAAAAGAACCCGGCGGAGCCGGTACGAAGAGATGTATTTTGGAAGAATTCCGTGCCCCCCGAAGGCAGAAGTAAGTATTTACCTCACCGAACCAGGCACCCAAGCTGGGCTCTCAGGTCATCGATGGTCCCGTAAAATCCGGACCCTGAGCAGGGCGCCCGAAACCGCGCGGAGAACGGCAGATGAAAAAGCTCCGGTCAATCGCCGGGCCTCGTCCTTTGCCGTGCCTTAAGAACGCTTACGCACCAACTACCTAAAGTAGCCGTATTCAAGCCTGCTTCACGATACGGGTGCAATCGGAAATATTTACCATTTGAAGCCTTACTAAATCAAATATTTGGGGGATTCACGATGTTCAATCGATTGACCGTTTCCGCATTGCTTCAATCTGTCATCGTGGTCATGGCGCTCTGTGTGGTCGCCGTTCTGGCAACGACAGCCTGGGACTCCTACGGGCGGCTACGTTCAGCCAGCCGCATTTCGGGAATTGCGGACGCCTCCGCGAATGCCTTCAAGGCGATGCATAATCTGCGCACCGACCGTGCATCGACGAACCGGAACCTGAACAACGAGACAGTCATTCAGCCGGACGGAGAAAAATATCTCCGCTCCATTCGCGATTCCGAGATGCCAGCGATGCGAGCAGCGGCTGACCTCATTGCCACCATCGAATTCGCCGATCAAAAGACGCTGCACCCGACGCTGGTCCAGCTGGTCAACAAGCTGACCGCTCTGCAAACCGAATCCTGGGACGCGATGAGCAAGCCGAAGGCGTCGCGCCGTGCAGCCCTCGGCAAGGAGTATATGGAGACCACGCAGGCGCTGCTTGAAACACTGGAGAAAGTGTCGGCCCAGCTCGCCGCCGCGGTGAACCACAACGATCCCATGATCGATCAATTACTGTCGATCAAACAGGCAGCTTGGCTGTTGCGCAACACCGCCGGCGAAGGATCCCTCCTCGTCGCGAACGGCCTTGCTGTCGGGCGCGCCACACCTGAGAATAAGCTCGCCTACACCAAGTTTGTTGGCGGCATCGACGCCGCCTGGAATGCGCTGGAATTGTCTGCGTCTGGAATGCAGCTGCCGCCCAACCTGGCTGCAACCATGGCTGCTGCGAAGGTGGCTTATTTCGACCCGCAGTATATGGCTCTTCGTGACCGTGTCATGAATGCGCTGGTGAGCGGCGAAAAACCCGAAATCACCGCGAGCGAATGGACTCCAATCACCGTTGATCGCATGGCCAGTGCGGTTACAGTCGCCGAACGAGCGCTAAATGAAGCAAAAAGCCACACCTTGACGCAGTGGACTGCCGCGCAGCACGCGTTGATCCTGCAACTGGCGCTGCTCGCTGCCGCGCTCGGCGTGGCGTTCGGCAGCATGGTTGCCGTCACCCGCCGCGTCATTACCCCGCTGCACACCATTCGCGATGCGATGCTGAAAGTCGCCGCAGGCGATCTCGTCGTCGATGCCGGCTATTCCGAACGGAAGGACGAAATCGGCGCGCTCGCCGGCGCTCTGGAGACCTTCAAGCAACAAGCCAAGGAGAAAGCACAGATCGAACAACAGGAGCGCAACCGCAACGCCGACGCGACCCAGCGGCAGCAGGCCATCGAACAGCACATCGGGACCTTCGAGGTCCAGATGCGCGATGCGCTCAACGCGCTCGGCAGCGCGTCCGATCAGATGAACAGCACATCGGATGGCATGGCGGTCGTATCCAGCCAGACCAATGCCCGCGTGCAGGTCGCAGCAAAAGCCTCGGGCGAAGCCTCCCTGAACGTGCAGAATGTCGCCTCCGCCGCCGAACAGCTGAGCTCGTCGATCAACGACATCAGCCGGCAGGCTGCGCATGCCGCGGGTATCGCCAGTCGCGCCGTCAATCAGGCGCAGGAAACCGACGGCACCGTCCAAGGCCTCGCCAAGACCGCCAACCGGATCGGCGAGGTGGTCGGGTTGATCAACGATATCGCCTCGCAGACCAACCTGCTGGCGCTCAACGCCACTATCGAAGCCGCGCGCGCTGGCGAGGCCGGACGTGGCTTTGCGGTCGTCGCATCGGAAGTGAAGTCGCTGGCCAGCCAGACCGCCAAGGCAACCGACGATATTTCCGAGCAGATCGCAGATATCCAGAAGGTCGCCAATGAGGCGATCGAGGCGATCAAATCGATCGGCGGCATCATCGGCGAAGTCAATGAAGTAGCAACTGCCATCGCTGCGGCCGTCGAAGAACAGGGCGCCGCGACACAAGAGATCACCCGGAGCACGCAGCAGGCTGCCGATGGTACCCGCAATGTGTCGGACAACATCGCCGGCGTCAGCGCCGATGCGGACGCAGCTGGCGCTGCCGCGCAGGATGTGAAGGTAGCCTCGGAAACGCTGGCCACGCAGACGCGCCAGCTTGGCGCACAGGTAACGGACTTCCTCGGCAAGATACGGGCTGCCTAGGCAGCGCCTCATCAGTCACGTCATCGAGCGCTGACAGTATAAAAAGCCCCGGCATCGTCGGGGCTTTTTCGTTGAAGCGTCGCCGGGCACGACAATCTTCTACCTTAAGTGGCGATATTATAAATTACTTTATCAGAACGAGCATGAACGTGAATATTTACCAATTGCAGCCTTAAATACCGAAATATTTTTTGGGGGGATTCATTGTGCTTCATCGATTGACCGTTTCCGCATTGCTCAAGTCCGTGATCGCCATCATGGCGGTCTGTGTCGTCACATTCCTCGTTCTCAGCGCGTGGGAATCATATGGACGCCTCAACGTCGCCGGACGCATGTCGACGATCGCCGAGGCATCCGGTCATGTATTCAAGGCAATGCATAATCTGCGTACTGACCGGTCCACGACGTTCCGCACGTTGAACGCCGATATCGTGATTCAGCCCGATACTGAGGCCTATCTACGCCGTATCCGCGGCGCCGAAATGCCGGCAATGAAAGCGGCAGGAGAATTGCTGGTCACCGCCGACTTCCCCGGCAAGGCGACGCTGGTGCCCGAGTTTAACCGGCTGATGCAGGCATTGATCGCGTTGCAGACCGAATCCTGGGACCAGATGAGCAAGCCGAAGGCGTCGCGCCGTGCGGGCCTTGCCAAGGAATTCCAGGACAATGTCGATTCCGTTCTGGCCATGCTCGAAAAAGTCTCCTCCGCTCTCACGGCCGCCGTAACCCACAACGATCCAGCGATCGATCAGTTGCTGTCGATCAAGCAGATGGCCTGGCTGATGCGCAACACATCGGGTGACGCCTCCGTCATCGTGTCTAACGCACTCGCGGTCAACAAGATCTCGCCGGAGCTGCAGCGGAGCTATGTGAAGCTGACGGGCGGCATCGAGACCGGATGGAATGCCCTGGACATCGCATCGTCGGGTACTGAATTGCCACAGGGTCTTGTCTCGGCCCTCGCTGCAGCGAAGGCGTCCTATTTCGACCCACAATATCTGGCGCTGCGCGACCGTCTGATTCAGGCTGTCGCAACCGGCGAGAAACCCGAAATGCCGGCGACGGCCTGGACACCGCTCACCGTCGACAAGATGAGCACGGCCGTGGTCGTGGCGGAACGTGCACTTGACGAGGCCAAGAACCACAGCATCGCGCAATGGTCCGTCGCGCAACGCTCGCTGATTTTGCAACTGGTGCTGCTGGGTACCGCAATCCTGCTGGCCGTGGGCGCCATAGTCACCATCACGCGCCGTGTCACCACGCCGCTGCTCACCATCCGCGACGCGATGCTGAAAGTGGCGGGTGGCGATCTCACCGTCGATGCCGGCTATGCCGATCGCCAGGATGAAATCGGCGGGCTGGCCGGTGCGCTGGAGACCTTCAAGAAGCAGGCGATGGAAAAAGCCGAGATCGAGGCGCAGGAACGCCATCGCAATGCCAATGCCAGCCAGCGCCAGCAGGCCGTCGAACAGTATATCGGCATGTTCGAGATCCAGATGCGCGACACGCTGGGCGCCCTTGGCAGCGCCTCGGACCAGATGAATACGACATCTGACGGCATGGCCGCTGTGTCCAGCCAGACCAATGCCCGCGTGCAGGATGCTGCGCGCGCCTCCGGCGAAGCCTCAGTGAATGTGCAAAATGTCGCCGCCGCGGCCGAGGAGCTGAGTGCCTCGATAAACGACATCAGCCGCCAGGCATCGCATGCGGCCGGCATCGCCAGCCGCGCCGTCAGCCAGGCACAGCAGACCGACAATACCGTTCAGGGCCTCGCCCAGACAGCGAACCGGATCGGCGAAGTCGTCGGCCTCATCAACGACATCGCCTCGCAAACCAATCTGCTGGCACTCAATGCCACCATCGAAGCAGCGCGCGCCGGCGAAGCCGGCCGTGGCTTTGCGGTCGTTGCGTCCGAAGTGAAGTCGCTGGCCAGCCAGACGGCCAAGGCGACCGAGGATATTTCCGAACAGATCGCGGATATCCAGAAGGTCGCCAATGAGGCCATCGAAGCCATCAAGTCGATCGGCGGCATTATCGGCGAAGTGAATGAAGTCGCCACCGCGATTGCGGCCGCGGTCGAAGAACAGGGCGCGGCGACGCAGGAAATCACCCGCAGCACCCAGCAGGCGGCCGATGGCACCCGCAACGTGTCGGATAACATCAGCGGCGTCAGCGCCGATGCCGACGCAGCAGGTGCAGCCGCTGAGGATGTGAAGGTGGCATCAGAGACGCTGGCGACGCAGACACGCCAACTCGGCACTCAAGTGACGGACTTCCTCGGCAAGATCCGCGCGGCTTAAGCGCAATCGATGACTTGGCGCGGATTATTCCCGCGCCACGACCGGCATGCGCTCATACTTCGCCTGCACCGATGGCGAGACTGGCGACATCTGCAGCGACGCGCCGCGCTTGTCAGCGCCGCGGCCAGTGACCATCAGCCCATCGGCACCGGCGACGATATCACCCTTGCGCAGTGTTGGATCGTTCTCGAGTTTCACCGGCGCCAGACCGATCTGGTCCTTACCGTTACAGGTGCAACCGGCCACCAGTTCGGTGCGGTACTTGAATGCATTCGGCAGCTCGGAATAGGGCTTGCCGCTCTCGGTCGCAGCCGTGTCGATACTGCTGCCGTAAACAACCTTGGTATCGCTCGCCGGACAGAAATTATTGCACGACGCCGCACGGCTCTGACTGTCGGTGGCTGATATCGGGAAGTAACGTCCATCGCACGTGCGCACACAAAAAGCCTGACGCCCGCCGCTTGCTGCACGAGGGCGCAGCTCCTGCACCGGCGGACCTTCATTGACGAAAGGCAGCGAGATATCCGGGCCACGACCACGCGCTATCCCGCCGAACAATGCCGAGAAGAAATCCTGCGCCTGCGCTGGGGCGGCACCGAGTATGACAATCGCCGCCACCGCGCCGAGGGCCATCCGTTGTCCTGGAAATCGGGTCATGGGGCCTCCAACGCGGCATCAAAACAGAATGATCGACTCTCAGTAGAGCGACGACGCGGAAAGGTTCATCGCCTGACGGCCCGGAGCCTGCTGCACGCCGGCAGGACGAACCGAGATCGATGTGACGCTGCGCGGCGCCGGAGCCGTGCGCGCCTCATAGTGTGGGGCAACCGACTTCGGCAGCACCACAACCCTGGTCCCAACGCTGACGCGACTGAAAAGGTCCTGCACATCTTCATTGGTCAGGCGGATACAACCCGACGACACGAACTTGCCGATGGTTGACGGATCATTGGTGCCATGGATGCGATAAGCGCTGGAGCCGAGATACATCGCGCGGGCACCGAGCGGGTTGCCGGGGCCGCCAGCCATGAAGCGCGGCAGATAGGGCTGGCGCGCAATCATTTCCTGCGGCGGATGCCAATCCGGCCATTCCGCCTTGCGCGTGACAGTCTGCGTTCCGGACCAGGTGAATCCTTCGCGGCCAACACCGACGCCGTAGCGAATCGCGCGGTTGTTGCCGAGCACATAATAAAGCTGGGTATTGCCAGTATCGATGATCACTGTGCCCGGCGCTTCGCGGGTCATATAGCTGACTTCAGCGCGGCGCAGGCGCTCCGGGAGAGCGACATCCATGTTCTCCCGCACCCGCGGTGCAGCCATCACATCGTCGTCCGGTGGAAACGCGCTTTGCGCAGCCGGTGCATAGTTCATCACCTGCGCCGATGCACTGGAGATAAACGGCGGAGCAACGATCAGAGCGGCTGCAACAACGAGCGCGCTTGTGAGACACAGCGAAAGCTTGCGGTTTCCAGATGATGCCTGTGACATGTGACTGCCCCGTTTGGCGACGCGTCATCGTCGTGATGACCGCAACCAACTGCGCCGAAGCCTCGGGGTTCCCTCCCCGCGAGCGTTCACCGAATGATTTGTCAACCAAGGAACCATCACGAAATCGCGACGGAACTTTTGCGGTATGGTCGTGTTGTGCCCGATCGCATGTCAGCGATCGGACGCGCGAACGCGATCTGCGCGAACAAATGGCGGCATGTCGGGACAGCTCATGAGTGAAGTCCGCGCTCTCCCCGAAAAGCCTGCAGGCACGCCGGTGCCCGAGAGCAAGATCGAGCAGCCGCCGGTGATCCGCCGTGCCGAGGTTGTCGCCTTTGCGTTGATGTCGCTGCTGGTGATCACCGTGGTTGCGGTGCTCTACGTCGCCAAGGCATTCTTCCTGCCAATCGTGACAGCCTTCATCATTGGCACCATGTTGTCGCCCGCAGCGAGCTTTCTCGAAAAGCGCCGCATTCCGCGATCCATCTCGGCAGTCCTGATCGTTATCTTGGTCTGCGCCGGACTCGCCTTCATCGTGGGGCTTATTTCATCCCCGCTGATGGAATGGACGACGCGCCTCCCCGAACTAGGTTCGCTGCTCAAGAACAAGCTGCATGTCTTCGACCGACCGCTGGCGCTCTGGCACCAGATACAGAGCATGTTCGGCAGCGCCGAAACGCTTGCGACAACAAAGTTCGAATTGCCCAAGATCGACTGGGTGCAGCCAACCGTCGAATTCCTGTCGCCAACCTTCACCGAATTCCTGCTATTCTTCGCCACGCTGGTGCTGTTCATCGCAAGCTGGAAAGATCTGCGCCGCGCGCTGGTGATGAACTTCGCCGATCACGAATGGCGACTGCGGACGCTGCGCATTCTCAATGCCATAGAGACCAGCCTTGGCGAATATCTGCTGATGGTCACCATGATCAATTTCGGAGTCGGCATTGCCACCGGCGTGATCTGCGCGGCCACCGGCATGCCCAACCCGGCCGGCCTCGGCGCGCTGGCAGCCACGCTCAACTTCTTCCCGATCATCGGCCCCGTCGCCATGTTCGTCATCCTGGTCGCGGTCGGCATCATTTCGTCGGAGACGATTGCCGCAGGCATGATCGCGCCGCTGCTGTTCGTCGGCCTCACCTTCATGGAAGGCCACTTCATCACGCCCACGATCATTGGACGCAAATTGCAACTCAACGCGCTGGCGGTGTTCATCGGGCTGGCGTTCTGGACCTGGCTCTGGGGCCCGATGGGCGGCTTCCTGGCGGCGCCGATCCTGATCGTCGGGCTGATCCTGAAAGAGCATTTGATGCCGATCAATTCGCCGCAGTTGCCGCCGGATTAATCCGGCTCTACTGATGGAACCTACAGTCTAACCGGGCGTTTCTGCATTGGATTTTCAGTATCAGGAGAGCTTCGCATGGCGGATATCGATGGCCTGGATGAACTCAAGAAACTGACCGACAAAGCAACCTATAGCCGCCTTCAGAAGGATCTCACCGCCGTGAAAAACGATGTTGCAGCCCTGACCGAACAGATCACCGACGCGCTTAATGCTTTTACCGGCCAAGCTACTAAACAAGCCCGCCGCGGCGTCAAGCAAGCCCGTTCCGACGCCGAAGACATGATGTCCGACATGCGGGAGCGCGGCAGCGCGGCCTATGATGCTGCGCATGACGCAGCCTATTCACTGGAGGAAACGCTGGAAGACAGCATTACCCAGCGCCCATTGGCTGCAGTCGGCCTGGCGCTTGGCCTCGGCGTGCTGATCGGGATGGCCTGGCGCCGCTGAGCACATGCGCAGAATTGAGATGTGATGACTGGCGGTGCCCGAGGGTGCCGTCAGTTTTCTTTGTATTTTAGAGTTCGGGTTCGGGGGCTTCCATGCTGAAGGGTATCATCGACGATCTGAAGAACAGCACAGGCAACAGCCTGCGCATGACATCGCTCATGGCACTGGCGGGCTTTGCTGGTTTCGTGGCGCTGTGCTTCCTGTGTGTTGCGGCTTTCATCGCGGTGATGCAGCGCTACGGCGTCATTGAGGCCTGCCTCACCATCGCCGGCATCTTTTTGGTCATCGCGGCGATCTTCGCTCAGGTCTATGCGACCAAGCAAAAGCAGGCCCGCGAGCGCGCAGCAGCCGCGGCGCGCGCAGCGGCCAGAGCTGCTGCGAATGCGCCGCTGATCGATCCGATGCTGGTGGCGACCGGCATCCAGATCGCGCGCACGCTCGGCCTCAAGAAGGTTATTCCGCTGCTAGCGCTGGCCGGCGTCGCACTCGGCTATATGGCCAATCGCAGCAGCGCTGCGACAGATGATGACACGAACGAAACCGGCGACCCCGATGAGGTCGCCGACGATTGATTGAAATTGTCAGCGTGAAGATCAGGTCACGCAACGACCCGGCTGCAGCATCTTTGCCATCTCGCTGAGCACACTCACTGGCGGTTCGCAGCCCACCGCCGCACGCTGCGGTTTGGCATTCATGGGGAGAGGCCGGATATTGACGGCTTCATTCTTGGTTGGAGCCACCACGGGCGCAACGCCCATCCGCAGAAGGACGGACGTATCCGACAGGCCCTGAACGCGGAACGAGAGAGTCTGGCTCTGATCATTCGGTGCGGTAATTAGTGATGCTCGGTCACCCTTGGCGGCCCGGTTGACACCGCTGGACGCAGCCTTGTCTGACTCGGTCAGCGTGCCCCGCAGATCATTGCCGGAAGCATACTGAATGGCGCCGAACATGGTCGCTCCGGCGACCATTCCCAAGACCAAGCTGGATACCTTTGACATGTGAGCCTCGCCTGCCCTGCGCCGCGTCGTTGCGTGGCGCTCATAATAGGAACGTGCGTCAAGGCTCTAGGTTCAAGAACGGCGATCACTTAACCGTGTGTTAAATAATTTGACGCCCGCGGGAACGCTTTTCACCCTCGCGCGTCTTCCCGGAAGCCGGTCGTCCCCTGCCCCAATTGACCGGCGACGCGGGGTGGAGCTGTGGTGATGCCAGCTGCACCCCGCATTCTTTGCGGGATAGGTAAGGCTCTCTCACCCTTCGAAGGAATCGCGGGCAAAGGTATTTCCCTGCCCGCGACGCACAGTTCATAGAGTTATCTGCTCGACCTACTTCTTGCTCATCACCATTGGGCATGCACTCGCCGAGAGCGGCGAGAACGCGTCTTCGCCCTTCACCGTGGCGAGGATCCTGAACACGTCATAGCTATCGGTGACCTCGGAAGGCTTCTTGACTTCAGCGAGATACATGTCGTGGACCATCAGATTGTCCGGACGCAGCTTGCCGTTGCGCAGGAAGGCATCGTCAAAGGTACGCCCCTGCAGATCCTTGACCACGGCGGCAGGATCCTTGGTATTCGCGGCCTCCACCGACTTGATGTAGTTCAACGTCGAGGAATAGACACCGGCCTGCATCATGCTCGGTGGCTTACCCATCTTGGCAGCATAGCGCTTGGAGAATGCACGCGTGCGGTCGTCCATGTTCCAGTAGAAGCCGGACGTCACCAGCAGGCCTTGCGCACTCTTCAATCCGACGCTTCGGATGTCATTCACGTCGATCAAGAGCGCAATCATCTTCTGATCGCCGCCCATCAAACCGAACTCTTCTGCCTGCTTGATGGCGTTCTGCGTGTCGCTGCCGGCATTGGCGATGGCGATGACCTTGGCGCCCGACGACTTGGCCGTCAGAAGCTGCGAGGAGAAATCCGCTGTGTTGATCGGATGCGGCGCACGGCCAAGCGCCTTGCCGCCGCCCTTCACGGCAACTTCCGTCACGTCACGCTCAAGCGCCTGGCCAAAGGCATAGTCCGCAACAACGAAGAACCATGTGTCGCCACCGCGCTGAAGCATCGCCTTGCCGGCGACATTGGCCAGCGCGTAAGTATTGTAGGTCCACTGAATGAAGTTCGGCGAACAGAACTTGCCGCTGAGATCCGCCGAACCGCCGGCGGACGTGATAAACATCTTGTTGCGGTCCTTGGCGAAGGTCTGCACGGCGATGCAAACAGACGACACCGGCACGTCGAGAATGACGTCGACGCCTTCCTGATCATACCACTGGCGCGCAATATTGCCGCCGACATCGGGCTTGTTGAGATGGTCGGCCTGGATCAGCTCTATCGCCTTGCCGAGCACCTTGCCGCCGCATTCCTCGATCGCGAGCTGCGCTGCCGCTACCGAGCCCTGCCCGCCATTGTCAGCGAACAGACCCGTCATGTCGGACAGCACACCAAACTTCAGTGGAGTATCCGCAGCGGCACGAACGATCGCCGGTGAGAAAATGGCACTGCTGACACCGGTTGCACCGAGGCCAGCCAGGAATGTACGTCGCTTCATCAATAGTCCTCCCGTTTTTGGTTTTTTGGTATGAAAGTATCGTCGTCCTATTGTGACGAAGATCATGGTGAGCCGGATGACGCTCCGTTGTCCGGCAGCTCGAATTCAAGCAGCGCAGAGCTCAATGATTTGCCGTGCGTATCCAGCGCGAGCGATCGCACGACACCGCCGCCGAGCGCGCCCGTCAGCACGAAGTTCAGCGCGCCGAGCGTCGGCAATTCATAACGTGTGACGGCGCCCGTGATGGTCTTGCTGAAATGCTGCGCGACGCAATCGGCAGTCACATGCTCGGCCAGAAACGCGAAGTCACCCATATCGAGAGCGATGACGGAAATGTTGGACGTGTCGCCCTTGTCGCCGCTGCGTGAATGCGCGATCTCATGGAGTTTCATGGTCACGCCTCCATGAATGTGACGCGAGGAGCTACGACACTCTCCGGCAACAGGGCCGAGGCAACCCCGACGATTTCGCGCGCCGATTTCCAGGCCCCGCCGCCACCGGCAGGCCCGTTGGTGTAAAGCGTTTCGACCTCGTTGCCGATCTTCACCGCTTCCGCGAGCGAGTCTGTACGCCCCGCGACACGGATGCGGACTTCATAGGGATCGCGGCCTTCGGCCAGGGCGTCACCATGCAGCGCATTGACGCCGATCAGATCGAAGCGGCTCTCCGTCATCTTCACGCCGGTGAGCGTGAGGCGCTCGCGCACGATGTCGAGCGCAAGACGCCCGCGCGCGACGGCATTGACACCAGCATAGGAAATCTCGCCCTCGCCGATATAGCTGTCGAGATAGCCCACTGATGTCTTCAGCAGACCCGTCTTGGCCGTGCCGGTGCCACCGGTAACATGGATGCGGTCGGGGCCGACTTCCTCGACGCGCACCTGCGAAAAGTCAGCGACCACATCTGGCTGGAAGTAGCGCACCGGATCGTGAATTTCGTAGAGCAACTGCTCGGTCACCGTCGCGCGCGTGATCTGGCCGCCCGAGCCTGCGACCTTGGTGACAACGAGATCGCCGTCCTCACGCACCTCGCCGATGGGAAAGCCGAGCCGCGCGAGGCCCTGCACATCCTTCACGCCGGGATCGGCGAAATAGCCGCCGGTGATCTGGCCTGCGCATTCCAAGAGATGGCCGACCATGGTGCCCTTGCCGAGCAGGTCCCAGTCATCCATCGCCCAGCCAAATTCATGCACCAGCGGTCCGAGAAACAGCGCCGGATCGGCCGCGCGACCGGTAATCACAACATCTGCGCCACCAGCCAGCGCTTCGGCGATGGGCGCTGCGCCGGTGTAGGCATTGGCCGAGATCACGCGATTGCCGAGCGCCTTGACGGAGCCTCCTTCGTCCAGCGCGACGTCGGAGTTTCGCGCCTGGTCCAGCACATCGTCGCCAGTCACTGCCGCGACTTTCAATCCGGTCAGACCAAGCGCCTTGGCGATGTCACGCGTTGCCTGCGCTGCGGCGACGGGATTCGCTGCGCCCATATTGGTGATGACCTTGACGCCATTCTTTCTGCAGATTGGGAGCACCGCCTTCATGCGGTCGGCGAGCAGCGGATCGAAGCCGCCCTGCGGGTCCTTCAACCGGTCCTGCTGGGCCAGCGCGATGGTGCGTTCGGCGAGACACTCGAAAACGAGATAATCGAGGTTGCCGCTTTCGGCGAGTTCGATCGCCGGTTCGATCCGGTCACCCGAATAACCGGCACCTGATCCGATCCTGATGGTGCGCACGAACAATTCTCCCTGGATCAGACCTGCGAGCGATGAATGTGCGAAAGGCACGATCGCTGCGTGTCATCTCCCGATCTGTTTTGTTGGATATGGCCCGACCTGAGCAGGCGATCGCGGACATGTCGCTTCGGCAGATTGAAGCCGCAAGCCTTCCTCTATTCAATTGAATTAATTCAATCTCATTGATAGAAATTCCCTATGGATATAAATCTCCGGCAGATGAGGTCATTCGTTGTCGTCGCCCAGGCCGGCAGCTTTACCCGCGCCGCGGAGTTGCTGCATCTGGCGCAGCCGACGCTGACGGTTCAGATCAGGCGCCTCGAAGAAACCCTCGAGGTGAAACTGTTCGATCGCAACACCCGCTCCGTCGAACTGACGCGGGTCGGCCGCGAACTGCTGCCGGTGTTTCAGCGCATGATCCGCGATCTCGATGCCGTGGTCGTGGACACCCGCGACATCGCGGCCAAGCGCCGGGGCGTCGTCCGGATCGCGGCGCTCCCCTCGGTCGCGGCAGGCGCCTTGCCTGAAGCCATCAAGTCGTTTCGTGAAATACAGCCCGGCACGTCCTTCGTCCTGAAGGACGTGATTGCCAACCGCGTCCTCGATCTCGTCCGCTCGGAAGAGGTCGATCTCGGCATCATGGGCGGCAGCGTTACCGGCCACGACGTGGAAGTACTGCTCGAAGTGCGCGACCGCATGCATGTGGTGTTTCCGGCGAAGCACCCGATTGGCGGCATCCGCAAGGTCACCATCGACGATCTGATGAAATATCCGCTGGTGCTGATGGATCCCGCGACCAGCGTCCGGGCGGTCGTCGACAGCGCCTTCCTGACCGCGGGACACATCGCGCAGCCGACCTGCGAGGCGACCTATATGATGACGGCCATCGCCATGGTCCGCGCCGGCCTGGGCATCACCATCCTGCCAGGCTCCGCACGCGAGATCGGCGCTGAGCCAGACCTGCGCTCGCGGCAGATCGACGTCGCGGATTTCTCGCGGGCCATCACCATCATCAAGAAAGCCGGCCGCACGCTGCCGCCGATCAGTGAGGCCTTTGGCGATCACCTCGCCAAGTCAATCGGCGCGCAGCCGTTATTCGCGCGCCGCTGATACCCGTGATTACTTCATCGCGTCATAGACTGCGAAGCTGTAGGCACCTTCCGGCTTCTTGGTAATCACGGGATCCGAACCGCCAGACATCAGCGTTGCAACGGTGCGATCATAGTCCTTGACGTCGAGCTTGCCATTGGCATCGCCGAGCAACTTACTGACCTCGGTCATCATGCGCTTCTGGTCCTTAGCAGTCTTGGCGCCCGTGGAGTCGCCAGCCAGGATGATCTTCACCGCTTCGTCGGGATTGGCCTTGGCATAGTCCCAGCCCTTCATCGACGCCTTCACGAACTTCGCCATCTTGGCGACGAAGACGGGATCCTTGAGGTTCTTGTCGAGCACCCAAAGGCCGTCCTCTAATGTGGCGACGCCTTCGTCCTCATATTTAAACACGGTGAGCTGGCTTGGCTTGTAGCCGCCGTCGATCACCTGCCAGTATTCGTTATAGGCCATGGTCGACACGCAATCGGCCTGCTTCTGCAGCAGCGGATCGACATTGAAGCCCTGCTTGATGATCTTCACGCCCGCCGGCGAGCCATCGGTCTTGTAGCCCAGCTTCGACATCCAGGAGAGGAACGGATATTCGTTGCCCCCGTACCAGACGCCGGTAACCTTGCCCTTCAGATCAGTCGGCTTCTTGATGCCGGTTTCGGCGCGGCAGGTGAGTTCGAGTCCGGACTTCTTGAAGGTCTGCGAGATATTGACCAGCGGCACGCCCTTCTCGCGCGAAGCCAGCGCCGAGGGCATCCAATCCACCACCACATCGGCACCGCCGCCAGCGATCACCTGCGGCGGGGCGACGTCGGGACCGCCCGGCTTGATGGTCACGTCAAGCCCGGCCTCCTTGTAGAAGCCCTTCTCCTTGGCCACGAAGTAGCCGGCGAACTGGGCCTGCGCGACCCACTTCAACTGGACGGTGACCTTGTCCGCTGCCTGCGCAGAGCCGAGCGACAGGGTCATCGCCGCGCCAAGTGCCATGATCTTCTTCATGCCCAACTCCGGAATTCGCGAGCCTGCCGATTTAGGCTCGTATGGATGGATGCCAAAACGTGGTCGCGCGCTCGGCCAGCGCAACAAGTCCATAAAATGCCATTCCCGCAATCGCGGCGAGCGCGATCTCCGCCCACACCATGTCCAGCGCCATGCGCCCGGCTTCCGTCGAAATACGAAAACCTATGCCTTGCGTCGGCGTGCCGAAGAATTCCGCGACGATCGCCCCGATCAGGGCCAGTGTGGCATTGATCTTCAGTGCATTGAAGATGAAAGGTAGAGCAGCGGGAAGATACAACTTGATCAGAGTCTGGGCATAGCTCGCGCCGTAGGAGCGCATCAGGTCACGTTCGATGTCGCCGGCGGCTTGCAGGCCGGCCAGCGCATTTACCAGCATCGGGAAGAACGTCACCAGCGCCACCACGGCAGCCTTCGACGGCCAGTCGAAGCCGAACCACATCACCATGATGGGCGCGACGCCGACTAACGGCAGCGCCGAGAAGAAATTACCAAGCGGCAGCAGGCCGCGGCCGAGAAATTCGAAGCGATGTGCGAGGATCGCGACCAGCAAACCGGCGCCGCAGCCGATGGCGTAGCCGATCAGCACGCCGCGGATGAAGGTCTGCACGAAATCTGCGCCCAATATCGGCAGCGACGCCATGAATTTCGCAGCGGCCGCGCTCGGCGACGGCAGCAGCACCGGCGGCACGCCGGCGCCGCGCACCACAACCTCCCAGAGATAGAACACGGCCGCACCGAACAGCAGCGGGATGGCAAGATCGATGATCTTCCGAAATGCGCTGTTGCGCGGTTTCAGCCCGGCCAGCGCGACGACGCAGATCCAAGATGCCAGCCAGACGCCGACGACCATCATCCAGAAGCCCGATGCGGCATCGCCGGCAATCAGGGGATCGCGGAGCAGCATCAGCGTCATGTCGGCGGTGATGCCCGCGCCGATGAGCCCGATCACGATGGCGGGGAGGCCGCGAAAGCCGGCGGCAAAGCCGAACACCAGGACGATCACGCCGGTGAGCAGGAATGTCGGCGGCCGCGCCATCAATGCCGCGACAGGCACGCCCGAGAGCGGCAGTGGGAGCATCAGTGTGATCAGCACGAACACCGCCGACATGATGAAACCGAGGCGGATCTGGCGCCGGTTCATGACCGCGCGCCCATCCGCTGCGCGACCTTGCGTTCGGCATAGTTCACAATCGCTATCAGGCCGGACGCCAGCACGGCGGCGGCCACCAGCGCGGACCAGATCTGGATCGTCTGGCCGTAATAGGAGCCGGCCAGCAAGCGTGCGCCGATGCCGGCTTCCGCGCCGGTCGGCAATTCCGCGACGATGGCGCCGATCAGCGAAATGGTGATGGCGACCTTGAGGCTGGCAAAGAGATACGGCACCGCCGAGGGCCAGCGCAGTTTCGACAGCACCTGCCGCGGCGTCGCCGACCATGTCCGCATCAGATCCATCTGCATCGGATCGGGCGAGGTAAAGCCCTTCACCATGCCTATCGTGATTGGGAAGAAACTCAAATAGGCCGAGATGATCGATTTCGGCAGCAGGCCTTGTAGGCCGACGGCACCGAGCACCACAATGAAGATCGGCGCCAGCGCCAATATGGGCACCATCTGCGAGCAGATGATCCACGGCATCAGGCTGCGCTCCAGCACGCGGCTGTGCACGATGGCAAGCGCCAGCACGATGCCGAGCAGCGCACCGAGCGCGAAGCCGAGCAGCGTCGCCGACAGCGTCACCATGGAATGATAGACGAGGCTACGCGGCGCCGTCGGCGCATAGCCGAACACGCCGTCGATGAAAGCACCGACCACCTGATGCGGCGCCGGCAGCAGCGGCCGCTCCGCGCTCATGGTGCCTTCCAGCAATTCCATCGTCGTGTAAGGCGCTTCCTCGCGCTCGAAACCGCCGCGCACCAGCGACAGGTTCATCAATACGGCGCCGATGTACCAGATGATGATCAACACCGCGACAATGGTCACCACCGGCGCGCTGCGCTTGACCAGCGGATGCGTGCGCCGTGCCTTGCGCGCGACCGGCATCGTATCCACCGTACTACTCGTCATAGGAGTGCCCGGCGCGCAGGCCCGTGCGCACGCGCTGCGCGATGGCCATGAATTCCGGTGTCTCGCGAATTTCCAGCGTGCGCTCGCGCGGGAAATTGTAGTCGATAATATCGGTGATGCGCCCCGGCCGCGGTGACATCACCACGATCCTGCTCGAGAGAAACACCGCTTCAGGAATCGAATGCGTCACGAACAGCACGGTCTTGCGGGTCTTGGCCCACAATTGCAGCAACTGTTCGTTGAGATGATCCCTGACGATCTCGTCCAGTGCTCCGAACGGCTCGTCCATCAGCAGCAATTCGGGATCGAACGACAACGCCCGCGCGATGGAAACCCGCTGCTGCATGCCGCCGGAGAGCTGCCAGGGAAACTTGCGTTCGAAGCCGGTGAGATTGACGAGGTCGAGGTAGCGCGCGGCGCGCTGCTTTTGTTCGGTCGGCGAAAAGCCCATCAGCTCCAGCGGCAGCTTGAGATTGGCCTCGATGCTGCGCCAGGGAAACAGCGCCGGCGCCTGAAACACATAGCCGTAATTGCGCCCGAGCCGCGCCTGCTCGGCGCTCATGCCATTGACAGTGACGCTGCCGGAGCTTGGTTGCTGCAGGTCCGCGATCACACGCAGCAGCGTGGTCTTGCCGCAGCCGGAGGGACCGATGAAGGAGACGAACTCCCCGCCGCCGATTTGCAGATCGACATTGGATAGGGCTTCGACCTTGCCGTCGGCCGTATCGAAGGTGAGCGATACCTTACTGACATCGACCGCGATGGGACGCGTCACGTTGGATTGATAGATGTGAGGTTCAGCGTCGGCAGTTGAGTTCATGCGCACCGGTTCGACCAGAAGGGTCACGCAGCCCGGCCACAGCCCTGCGGGACGTGGCAATATGCCGCCTATCGGGGGATGATATCGGCATTGATCGCTGCTTCAACACAATAGTGCCGGCCCCCTCCCGCCGCTCGCTGATAGTTTGCGCAAGGACAGCGGAGTTATTGGGCAGTTATCATCCGCCGCGCCGCATAGTCCAAACAAAAGCGGCCGGACGTGGCCCGGCCGCTGCAATCGTAATCGATAAAAGTGAAATCAGGACGCCTTGGCCGTCTTGTTCTTTGAGTTGCGCTGGAAGAACAGCGCCTGGCTGGCGACGGCCGAGACCATCGCGGGCTGGAACGGCTTCGAGATCAGGAATGCCGGCTCTGGACGTTCGCCAGTCAGGAAACGCTCCGGATAGGCGGTGATGAAGACTACCGGCACTTCGAAGATGCGCAGCAACTCGTTCACCGCATCGAGACCCGAGCTGCCATCGGCGAGCTGGATATCGGCGAGGATCAGGCCGGGCTTCTTGTTCTTCGCGAGCGCCACCGCATCCGCATGGGTGCGGGCAACGCCGATGACGTTATGACCAAGATTCTTTACGAGGCTTTCGAGATCCATCGCAATAAAGGTCTCGTCCTCGATGATGAGAACGTCGGTAGCGATCTCGGCGGCCATTTCTCGGCCGGCCGTGTCGGCCAGCGTACGCACTTCCGCCACATCAGCGTCGAGTACGAAGGCGACTTCCTCTTCAGAGAAGCCTTCGAGCGATAGCAACAGGAAGGCCTGTCTTGGCAGCGGGGTAATGTTGGAAATGCGCTTCTCGGACGCCGCCTGCAGCGGCGCGACGTCCGGATTGTCATTCAAGGCGACAGAGTTCCAAATCTGGGTGAACAGACGAAACAAGCCGGCGCGGGCGCCGTGTTGCTCGTCGAGCAGCGACTGGTCCTGCAGCAACGCTTCCAGCATGGCGCCTACATAGGCATCGCCTGAGGCCTGGTTACCTGTGAGGGCGCGGGCATAGCGCCGCAACAGCGGCAAGTGTTCAGCTACGAGCTGTGATCGGGACATCCCCACTCCATCCTGTTCTAAATCAAAGTCAAAGGGGTACCGGAATACAACCGGTTCCTTCAATGTGCGTGTCTACGTCCCAGTCGGACAAAAGTTCCACCAGGTCGGAACTTTCCGCCGTGCTCCGCATTAAGATCGCGAACAGACGCCGCAAAGGCTTCAAAAATCAAGAAAATTTCTCAAATTCCAGGGGGCGTATCTTCTGGGGAATGTGGAACGGGTCATGAAAGATGTGAAGCCAAAGGGCGGATTAAACGCCGAAATCCAGTCACGGATCGGACATCAGTTGCGCGCCATGTACGACGATGTCGTGCGACAGGGCGTGCCGGACCGATTTGCGGAGCTGATCCGCAAGCTGGACGGGGCTGAGGCTCAAGCCCAGATCGCTGGCGATCCTGGCAAAAATGAAGGAGGGGAATAATGCCTCTCACAGACTCACTCCGCGACGACATTCTGGCGTCGGTGCCTAGCCTGCGCGCCTTCGCGATCTCGCTCTCCGGCAACGGCGACCGGGCCGATGACCTCGTACAGGAAACGCTGTTGCGCGCTCTCGCCAATATCGACTCCTTCCAGGTCGGCTCGAATCTGCCTGCGTGGTTGTTCACCATTCTGCGCAACCTGTTCCGGTCGGACTATCGCAAACGGCGGCGTGAGGTGGAGGATGCGGATGGCAGCTATGCCAAGACTCTGAAGACCCAGCCGGCGCAAAACGCCCATCTGGAATTTGAGGAGTTTCGCGCGGCGCTCGAGAAGCTTCCGCAGGATCAGCGCGAAGCGCTTATTCTCGTCGGCGCATCGGGCTTCTCCTATGAGGACGCGGCCACGATCTGCGGCTGCGCCGTCGGCACCATCAAGAGCCGCGTCAATCGCGCGCGGTCGAAGCTCAGCGCCCTGCTCTATGTGGATGGCGCGGAAGACTTCGGCCCGGACGATACCGTCCGGGCAGTGATCGGCGGATCGGGCGGTTAGGTCGATCCGACAATTGAGGCAAGATAAGCGGTCACTTCGGTGGCCGCTTTTTTTGTGCGAGTGAATATGAATGTATCAGCAGCGCGCCGACTTCTTCCGCATCGGGGCGAAGGAACCGCCACCATCTTTCCGCCACACAGAAAGTGCCCCTCGCGCTCACGTCGCGGGGGATTTTTGTTGATGCACATGCCATTAACGCCTCGCGACTGCTGTACGAGGACCAACCCGGAATGCCTGCCTTTCGACCACGAACCATCTCGCTTGCCGCCGCGCTAAGCCTCGCCTGCGCAGGTCATGCTCTCGCGCAGAAGCAATACGATCCCGGCGCATCCGACAACGAGATCAAGATCGGCAACATCATGCCCTATAGCGGGCCGGCTTCGGCCTATGGCATCGCGGGCATCATCGAGGCCGCCTATTTCCGGATGATCAACGATCAGGGCGGCATCAATGGCCGCAAGATCAGTTTCATCAGCTATGACGACGCCTACAACCCGTCCAAGGCCGTCGAGCAAGCGCGCAAGCTTGTGGAATCAGACGAGGTCCTCGTGGTGTTTAATCCGCTGGGCACACCGTCCAACGCGGCGATCCAGAAGTATCTCAACATCAAAAAAGTGCCGCAACTGTTCGTCGCCGCCGGTGCGACCTATTTCGGCAATCACAAGGCTTTCCCGTGGACCATGGCGTGGCAACCGCCCTATGAGAGCGAGGGCCGCATCTATGCGAAATATCTGCTGAACGAAAAGCCCGACGCGAAGATCGCGGTGCTTTATCAGAACGACGACCTCGGCAAGGATGTGCTGAAGGGTTTGAAGGACGGGCTCGGCGACAAGGCATCGGCGATGCTGGTCGCCGCCGAGAGCTATGAGGTCACCGAGCCGACCATCGATAGCCACGTCATCAATCTGAAAGCCTCTGGCGCCGATACGTTCATCAGCGTCACCACACCGAAGTCCGCGGTACAGAGCATTCGCAAGGTGGCTGAACTCGGCTGGAAGCCGCTCTACATCCAGGGCTATGCCAGCGCATCGATCAGTTCGGTGCTGAAACCGGCGGGACAGGAGATCTCGCAGGGCATCCTGTCGGCCTATTACGCCAAGGACGGCTCGGATCCGCAATGGGACAATGACCCCGGCATGCAGCGCTTCTATGCGTTCCTGGCCAAATACGCGCCGGATGCCCGCCGCAACGACATCTCTGTAGTCTACGGCTATGGCGCAGCGCAGACCATGGTCCAGGTGCTGAAGCAGGCAGGGGACGATCTCACCCGTGCCAATGTGATGAAGCAAGCCGCCAGCCTGAAGGACTTTGCGCCGGACACGATGCTGCCGGGCGTCAAGCTCAACACGTCCGCGACTGATTTCTACCCGATCGAACAGTTGCAGATGATGCGCTTCAAGGGCGACAAATGGGAGTTATTTGGCCCTGTGATCTCGGGCGAGATCAACCGCTGAATTATACCGGGGGACGGCATATCCATTGCCCAATAAAGCAGCCCTTCGCGGCGTCATCGCGAGGGGCTTTTTGTTGCCGCATACACGTGAACGGTGTTCAATCCGGCCGGAGCCGCAAAGGCCCGCAAAACAAGACGAATAAAAATCAGGGAGTTCTGAAATGCCTTCGATCCGATCGCGCGCACTGGCTTTGTCGGTTGCCGCGGCCCTCAGCGTCGCGACCAGCGGCAGCGCGCTGGCCCAGAAGAAATACGACACCGGCGCCACTGACACCGAAATCACGATCGGCAACATTATGCCGTATAGCGGCCCTGCCTCATCCTACGGACTGATCGGCAAGACTGAAACCGCCTATTTCAAAATGATCAATGACCAGGGCGGCATCAACGGCCGCAAGATCAATTTCATCAGCTACGATGACGCCTATTCGCCGCCGAAGGCGGTCGAACAGGCCCGCAAGCTGGTCGAAAGCGACGAGGCACTGTTCATCTTCAATTCGCTCGGCACGCCGTCAAATACCGCGTTCCAGAAATACATGAATGCCAAGAAGGTGCCGCAACTCTTCGTCGCCACCGGCGCCAGCAAGTGGAACGATCCGAAGCACTTCCCGTGGACGATGGGCTGGCAGCCGAGCTACGCGGTCGAAGCACAAATCTACGCAAAATACCTGATGAAGGAGAAGCCGAACGCCAAGGTCGCAGTGATCTATCAGAACGACGATTTCGGCAAGGACTACCAGAAGGCGTTCAAGGAAGCGCTGGGCGCCAAGGCCGCCACGATGCTCGTTACGGAAGAGAGCTATGAGATTTCCGAGCCGACCATCGATTCCCACATCGTGAAGGTGAAGTCGCTCAATCCTGATGTCGTCGTCCATTTCGTAACGCCGAAATTCGCGGCCCAAGGCATCAAGAAGATCGGTGAACTCGGCTGGAAGCCGCTGCAGCTCGTGACCAATGTCAGCGTTTCCGTCGGAGCAGTGATGCAGCCGGCAGGCTTTGCCAATGCAGAGGGCGTCCTGTCCGCCGACTACCGCAAGGACGGCGCGGATTCGCAATGGAAAGACGATGCGGGCATGAAGAAATGGTCGGCCTTCATCGACAAATACATGCCGGGCGCCGATCGCACCGACAACAGCCTCGTCTACGGTTATGGCGCCGCGCAGACGCTGGTGAAGGTGCTGGAGATGTGCGGCGACAACCTGTCCCGCGAAAATGTCATGAAGCAGGCGGCAAGCCTGAAGGACTTCGCGCCAGACACGCTGCTGCCGGGCATCACCATCTCCACCTCGGCCACCGACTATGCGCCGATCGCGCAGTTGCGGATGATGCGCTTCAAGGGCGACAAGTGGGAGCTGTTCGGCGACGTGATCAATGCCGACACGACTTCGCCGGACTAGTATCGCAGCACTTTGCACTGCACCACTAAAACAACGGAGCCCCTGCGATTTGGTCGCAGGGGCTTATTCTTGTGGCTCGCACTCCAGAGGTATTCAATACCGGCAGGAGTCGCAGAACTTCGAAAAAACTTGGGAAGAAACGATCACGGAGATCCATGATGCTCGTACGATCCATGCGCCTGGCAGCGCTACCCGCTGCACTGGCGTTAGTTGTCATGACGGCCAGCGGCGCGCTCGCGCAGAAGAAATACGACACCGGCGCCACCGACACCGAAATAAAGATCGGCAACATCATTCCCTATAGCGGCCCCGCATCTGCCTATGGAACGATCGGCAAGACCGAGACCGCCTATTTCAACATGATCAACGCACAGGGTGGCATCAACGGACGCAAGATTAACTTCATCAGTTACGACGACGCCTATTCGCCGCCGAAAGCCGTGGAGCAGGTGCGAAGGCTGGTCGAATCCGACGAGGTGCTGGTGGTGTTCAATCCACTCGGCACGCCCTCGAACACCGCGATCCAGAAATATCTGAACGGCAAGAAGGTGCCGCAGCTCTTCGTCGCCACCGGCGCCACCAAGTGGAACGATCCGAAGAACTTCCCGTGGACGATCGGCTGGCAGCCCTCCTATCAGAGCGAGGCGCAGATCTATGCGAAGTATCTTCTGAAGGAGAAGCCGAACGCGAAAATCGGCGTGCTCTACCAGAATGACGACTTCGGCAAGGATTATCTGAAGGGCTTCAAGGACGGTCTCGGCGCCAAGGCGTCGTCGATGATCACCATCGAGGATAGCTACGAGATCGCCGAACCGACCATCGACACCCATGTGGTAAAGCTCAAAGCCGCCAACCCAGATGTGCTGATGATTTTCACCACGCCGAAATTTGCGGCACAGACCATCAAGAAAACCGCCGAACTCGGCTGGAAGCCGCTGCAGATCCTCGCCAATGTCAGCGTTTCCGTGGGAGCGGTGATGCAGCCCGCCGGCTTCGACAATGCACAGGGCGTGCTGTCGGCCTCCTACACCAAGGACGGTACCGACTCGCAGTGGAAGGACGATCCCGGCATGAAGAAGTGGAACGCGTTCCTCGACAAATACATGCCGGACGCCAACAAGGCGGATTCGAGCACAGTCTATGGCTATGGTGCTGCGCAGACGCTGGTCAAGGTGCTGCAGATGTGCGGCGACGACCTGACCCGGACGAATGTCATGAAGCAGGCCGCCAGCCTGAAGGACTTTACCCCCGACACGCTGCTGCCGGGCATCACCATCAATACCTCGCCCACCGATTTCGCGCCGATCTCGCAATTGCAGATGCAGCGCTTCAAGGGCGACAAGTGGGAGCGCTTCGGCGAGATCTTCAGCGCCGACGTCGCGACGCAATAGCTCAGTTGCGGCAGCAGTTCTGCTGCATCAGCGAACACGAATTATACCGCCCCCGCGACATCGTCGCGGGGGCTTTTTCTTGCTGCGACATGCAGGTGGGTGTTGAATGTTCTCAGGAGCCGCAGAGCTCCACGTCAAGAAACGTGACACATCACAATTGATCAGGGAGATCAGAAATGCCCGCAATGCACTTGCGTTTGGCCGCGTTTTCAGCCGCCTATTTGGCTGGCTTGGCTTTGCTCGCCGCGTCCGCCACCGGGGCGCTCGCCCAGAAAAAATATGACACCGGCGCCTCAGATACCGAAATCAAGATCGGCAACATCATGCCCTACAGCGGACCCGCCTCCGCATATGGCGTGATCGGAAAAACCGAGGAAGCCTACTTCAAGAAGATCAATGCCGCTGGCGGCATCAACGGTCGCAAGATCAACTTCATCAGTTATGACGATGCCTATTCGCCGCCAAAGACCGTCGAGCAGGCGCGCAAGCTGGTGGAATCGGACGAAGTTCTGCTGGTGTTCAACTCGCTCGGCACACCGCCGAACTCGGCGATCCAGAAATACATGAACAGCAAGAAGGTGCCGCAACTGTTCGTGGCCACCGGCGCCACGAAGTGGAACGACCCGAAAGACTTCCCTTGGACCATGGGCTGGCAGCCCAACTACCAGAGCGAGACGCAGATCTATGCGAAATATCTTTTGAAGGAAAAGCCCGGCGCCAAGATTGCCGTCCTTTACCAGAACGATGACTACGGCAAGGACTACCTCAAAGGTCTGAAGGACGGCCTTGGCGCAAAGGCCGCTTCAATGATCGTGGTGGAGGAGAGCTACGAGACCTCCGAACCGACCATCGACAATCACATCGTCAAGCTGAAGTCGTTGAACGCCGACGTGTTCGTCAACATCACGACGCCGAAATTTGCGGCGCAGGCTATCAAGAAGGCCGCCGAGATTGGCTGGAAACCGATGCACTTCCTCAACAACGTGTCCAACTCGATCGGCAGCGTGATGAAGCCGGCCGGCTTCGAAAACTCGCAGGACATTATTTCCGCTGCGTATCTGAAGGACGTCGCGGACACCCAGTGGAGCAACGACCCCGGCATGAAGGAATTTCTCGCCTTCCTTGACAAGGATTTTCCGGAAGGCAACAAGCTCGATGGATTGATCGTCACCGGTTACGGGGTCGCCCAGACGCTGGTCGAGGTTCTCAAGAAGTGCGGTGACAACCTGACCCGCGAAAACGTCATGAAGCAGGCGGCTAGCCTGAAGGACTTCCGAACCGAGGTGCTGCTGCCCGGCATCAAGATCAACACATCTTCGACCGACTTTGCGCCGATCAGCCAGCTTCAACTGATGCGTTTCAAAGGCGATAAATGGGAGTTGTTCGGCGAGGTCATTAGCGCCGATGTGGGTGGCTGATCGCCTTCATTCCACATAACGGAAAATACTGAGGCCCGCGTCAAAAACAGCGCGGGCCTTATTGCGTTTTGGTCGCTTTCCATTTGAGCCATTGTGCAATCGCGGTATGACTATCTCGCAGGAGCAAAAGAACCTGCAGAACAAGAAAATCTCGCCTTGCAAGCAAGGGAAGGAACTCAAATGTCTGCCACGTCCGCGCGGCTATTGTCGCTCTCGGCCGCCACCATGTTGCTCGCCATTTCCTCGACCCACGTCCTTGCCCAGAAGAAATACGACACCGGCGCCAGCGACACCGAAATCAAGCTCGGCAATATCGTGCCCTATAGCGGACCGGCTTCGGCCTATGGCGCCGTCGGCAAGGCGCAGGCAGGCTATTTCAAGATGATCAACGATCAGGGCGGCATCAACGGCCGCAAGATCAACTACATCAGCTATGACGACGCCTATTCGCCGCCGAAGGCTGTTGAGCAGACCCGCAAACTGGTCGAGTCTGACGAAGTGCTCTTGATGTTTTCGGCGCTCGGCACACCGTCCAATACGGCGATCCAGAAATATCTCAACGCCAAGAAGGTGCCGCAGCTGTTCCTCGCCACCGGCGCAACCAAATGGGCCGACCCGAAGAACTTCCCCTGGACCATGGGCTGGCTGCCCAGCTACCAGAGCGAAGGCCGCATCTACGCCAAGTACCTGCTGAAGGAAAAGGCCGGCGCCAAGATCGGCGTGCTCTACCAGAATGACGACTTCGGCAAGGACTACCTGAAGGGCGTCAAGGACGGCCTCGGCGACAAGGCCTCGTCCATCGTCATCGAGGAGAGCTATGAGCTCACCGAGCCGACCGTGGATTCCCACATCGTCAAGATGAAGTCGGTCAATCCCGACGTTGTCATCATCTTCGCGACGCCGAAGTTTGCCGCACAGACCATCAAGAAGATCGCCGAACTCGGCTGGAAGCCGACCATGATCGTGCCGGGCGTCAGCGTCTCCATCGGCCAGGTACTGCGTCCCGCAGGCTTCGAGAATGCGCAGGGCTTGCTCTCCGCGCATTACTCCAAGGACGCCACCGACCCGCAGTGGAAGGATGATCCGGGCATCAAGGCCTATCGCGAATTCCTCGCCAAATACGTGCCGGACGGCAACCCCTCGGATTCGTCGCTGATGTCCGGCTACAATATCGCCGAGACCATGGCGATCCTGCTCAAGCAGTGCGGTGACGACCTCACCCGCGCCAATGTGATGAAGCAGGCGGCGAACCTCAAGGATGTCCAGCAGTCGACGCTGCTGCCTGGCGTCAAGGTCAACACCTCGCCCACCGACTTCTCGCCGATCGAGCAGATGCAGCTGATGCGCTTCGAAGGCGAGAACTGGAAACTGTTCGGCGACGTACTCACCGGCGAGCTCGGCACAGGCGGCAGCGGGGGCTAATCTCTGCCCACTATGAAACGGTAAAGCCCTTCGCACGTTGCGAAGGGCTTTTTTCTTTGCCCGCCACATTTCAGAGCGCAGGCAAGGCATCTTGCCGTTCAGGTCGTAGAGCGGCATAACCCCGGGCATGACCGATAAACGCCCCCTGCTCCGCGCAATTTTCGATGCCGCAGTTGCTGCGGCCCATCCCGATGTCATCCTCAGCGTCCACCTGCCGGCGCCGCCGAAGGGCCGCATCATCTGCCTCGCCGCCGGCAAGGGCGCCGCCGCCATGGCTGCCGCCGCGGAAAAGCACTATCTCGACACGCTGAAACTAGATCCCGCGCGCCTCACCGGCATCGCCACCACGCGCCATGGCCATGGCGTGCCGACACGGCGCATCCGTGTGGTCGAGGCCGGCCATCCCGTGCCCGATGAAGCGGGCCTCAAGGGTGCCGACGACAGCCTCAGGCTTGCAGCGGAAGCCACTGCCGACGACCTGCTGCTGGTGCTGATTTCCGGCGGCGGCTCAGCCAACTGGACCGCGCCGGTGGCGGGCATCACCTTCCAGCAGAAACAGCAACTCAACCGCGCGCTGCTGCGCTCCGGTGCGGTAATCGGCGAGATCAACACCGTGCGCAAGCATCTTTCCCGCATCAAGGGCGGCCGCCTTGCCCGCGCCGGGCAGAAGGCCGAGATCGTGACGCTGGCGATTTCCGACGTGCCGCATGACGATCCCGCCGTGATCGCATCGGGACCGACGGTGCCGGATACGACCACATTGGCCGATGCCCGTGCGATCATCGCGAAGTTCAACCTCACCATCGACGAAGCCGTGCGCGCGGCGCTCAGTGACAGGGTGAACGAAAGCGTGAAGCCGAACGACGTCGCATTCGCACGTGCGAATTTTGAGCTGATCGCACGTCCGCGCGAGTCACTCGATGCCGCGATCAAGGTGGCGAAAGATGCTGGCTATGAGATCATCGATCTCAGCGCCGATCTCGAAGGCGAAGCCCGCGAGGTTGCCGCCGCTCATGCGAAGCTCGCATTGAAAGCGCAGGCCGACGGCAAGAAACTCGCGATCCTCTCCGGCGGCGAACTCACGGTGACCGTCACGGGCAACGGCCGCGGCGGCCCGAACCAGGAATACGCGCTGGCGCTGGTCGAGGCGTTCAAGGACACGACAGGCATCGTCGCATTGGCCGGTGACACCGACGGCGCCGATGGCGGCGCCGGCAGCGCCAGCGATCCCGCCGGTGCGATCATCGATGCACGTACGTTCGAGGCCATGCGTACGCAGAAGCTCGATGCGAAGGCAACGCTGGCGAATAACGACGCGACGACGTTCTTCACCGCGACAGGCGATCTGCTGCAGACCGGGCCGACGCTGACCAATGTGAATGATATCAGGGTGATTTTGGTGGATTGAGACTATCTCGTCATTCCGGGGCGCGAGCGCGACTTGGCGGTCGCGAACCCGGAATCTCGAAATGAGATTCACATATTGGGATTCCGGGCTCGCGCTCTTGGCTGCGCCGAGATCGCGCCCCGGAATGACAATTAGAACTCCCGAGCGATCTTCGCCATCATCCCGAGCAGCGCTTTGTGCTCAGCCGGCCCCAGCACCTCGATCAGCCGGGCCTCGTGCCGCGTGGCCACCAGCTTCTTCGCGCGCGCCAGCGTGGCCCGGCCTTTGTCGGTGAGCATCAGCACATGGGAGCGGCGATCGCTCGGCGAGCGCATCCGCGTCAGCAAGTCGCGGCTCTCCAGCGCGTCAAGCAGCGAAACGAAATTTGGACGGAGAATGCCGAGCGTATTGGCGATTTCAGTCTGGTTGCGGCCGGGGTTCTTGTCCAGCAGTAGCAGGACCGAGAACTGCGCCGGCGTCAGCTGCAGCGGCGCCATGCAGCGCAGAAAGTCCTCGAACACCTTCAACTGCGCGCGTTTCAGCGAATAGCCCAGCAGCTCTGACAGTTCGCCGAGCTGCAGCGCACCGCCCTCCTCGTCGAACCCGACGGGCGCGACCTGCTTGGCTTGATCCTGAGACGTCATCTTTGAAACAGTCATCGCTCGCTTTCCGCGATACCGGCGGCTTGAATGAAACACCCGGTCGACGTGCGACAGGCCTTGAGATTATGTTCAATAATCGTTATGAAGTATATCAAATAGACGGCGGGTTTCAACCGCCATTGTTGATCGTCCCGCGCCTGTGGTATCCGGCGCGCCAGACAGTGTGGGGGAGCGCGCGGCTTTGAATACGACGATTTTGCTGTTCCTTTTGCAGGACGGCATCACCAATGGCGCGATCTATGCGCTGCTCGGGCTGGCCCTGGTGCTGGTCTTTGCGGTGACGCGCATCATCCTGATCCCCCAGGGCGAATTCATCACCTTTGGTGCGCTGACCTATGCCAGCCTCTCGGCCGGCCAGATGCCGGGCACCATCAAGCTCGCCGTCGCCATGGGCGTCGTGGCCTTTGCCTTCGATCTCTTCACCTTCCGCAAGGCGCTCGATGCCAGGCGCGTACTGCGCTCGATTGCGGTCAATATCGTGTTCCCGCTGGCGATCTGGGGCGTGATGTGGGCGCTGGGTGGACGACCGGGGAATATCGCCCTCAACATCGCGCTGTCTCTGCTGATCGTCGCCGCGATCGGACTCTATCTCTACCGCATCGCGTTCCAGCCGATCGCCCACACCTCGGTTCTGGTGCTGCTGATCGCCTCGGTGGGCTGCCATCTCGCGCTACAGGGTTTTGGCCTCGTCTTCTTCGGTGCCGAGGGCCAGCGGGGACCTGCGATCTCGTCTGACGCCATCACCATCGGCGCGCTGCGCTTCACCGGCCAGAGCATCGCCGTCTATGGCATCACCATCGCACTAATCGTCGGGTTGTGGCTGTTCTTCGGCTACACGCTCTATGGCAAGGCGCTGCGCGCCACCGCCGTCAACCGCCTCGGTGCCCGTCTCGTCGGCATCCGCACGTCGCTCTCCGGCCAGATCGCGTTCCTGCTGGCCTCGGTCATCGGCGCCATCTCGGGCATCCTGATCGTGCCGATCACCACCCTCTATTACGACACCGGCTTCCTGATCGGCCTGAAGGGCTTCATCGCCGCCATCATCGGCGGCCTCGTCAGCTATCCGCTCACGGCCGCCGCCGCGATTCTGGTCGGCTGCGTCGAGGCGTTCTCATCGTTCTATGCAAGCAACTACAAGGAAGTCATCGTCTTCACGCTGATCCTTCCGGTTCTGGTGCTGCGTTCGCTCGCCGCACCTGCAGTCGAAGAAGAGAAGGATTGAGCACCATGACGTCGCGTATCCTTCCCATTCTCGTCTTCGCGCTGGTGATGGCCACAATCCCGTTCGTGCCGGGCGTGCCGCCATTCTGGATCGTGCTGCTCGACAATATCGGCCTCGCCGCGCTTGTCGCCATGGGCCTCGTGCTGCTCACCGGCGTCGGCGGCCTGACCTCATTCGGCCAAGCGGCGTTCTGCGGTTTCGGCGCCTACACCACGGCCTATCTCACCACGGCTTACGGGATGTCGCCGTGGCTGACGCTGCCAATGTCGCTGATCGTCTCAGGCCTCGCCGCGGTGTTGCTCGGCATCATCACCATGCGCCTGTCCGGGCATTACCTGCCGCTCGGCACCATTGCTTGGGGCATCAGCCTGTTCTATCTGTTCAGCAAGCTGGAATTCCTCGGCCGTAACGACGGCATCTCGGGCATCCCGCCGCTGTCGATCGGCAACTGGAAGATGCTGGATCCCGGCTCGATCTACTTCCCGATCTGGATCGCGGTCATCATCTGCGCGCTGCTGTCCATGAATCTTTTGGACTCGCGGACCGGCCGCGCCATCCGCGCGCTACGCCGCGGCCATATTGCCGCCGAAGCCTTCGGCGTGCAGACGGCACGCGCAAAGCTCCTGGTCTTCATCTACGCAGCAGTTCTCGCCGGCCTGTCCGGCTGGCTCTATGCGCATTTCCAGCGCGCTGCGAATCCGACGCCGTTCGGACCGCATCTCGGTATCGAATATCTGTTCATCGCGGTGGTCGGCGGCGCAGGCTATGTCTGGGGCGGCGTGCTCGGTGCAGCCGTGGTTGTGATCCTCAAGGAAGTCCTGCAGAGCTATCTGCCGCTGATCTTCGGCGGCGGCGGTGGCCAGCTCGAAACCATCGTGTTCGGCATCCTGCTCGTCACGCTGCTGCAACTCGCGCCGACTGGCATGTGGCCGTGGCTGACCGCGTGGCTGCCGTCTGGCGACAGCCGCAAGCGCCCCGCACCGGCCGATGCACTGCCCGCCCGCAACGACCATCGTCCGGATACCGGCGTATTGCTGCAGGTCGACAAGGCACGCAAGCAGTTTGGCGGCGTCGTCGCCGTCAACGACGTGTCGTTCAACGTGCAGGCGCGCGAGATCGTCGCTTTGATCGGCCCCAACGGCGCCGGCAAGAGTACGACCTTCAACCTCATCACCGGCGTACTGGCCGCGACCGCCGGCAAGGTCGCGGTACTCGGCAAGAGTGTGTCCGGCGCGCCGCCGCAGGAGATCGTCAAGCTCGGCATTGCCCGTACCTTCCAGCATGTGAAGCTGGTGCCCGATATGACCGTGCTGGAAAACGTCGCCCTCGGCGCGCATCTGCGCGGACGTTCGGGCGCCATCGCCAGCATGCTGAGGCTTGACCGCGCCGACGAAGCGAAGCTGCTCGCGGAAGCTGCCAAGCAGATCGAACGTGTCGGTCTCGGCGACCAGATGAACCAGCTCGCAGGATCCTTGTCGCTCGGCCAGCAACGCATCGTCGAGATCGCCCGCGCACTCTGCGTCGATCCGATGCTACTGCTGCTCGACGAGCCCGCGGCCGGCCTCCGCCACATGGAGAAGCAGCAACTGGCATCGCTGCTGCGGCAGCTGCGCGATGGCGGCATGTCGGTGCTGCTGGTCGAACACGACATGGGCTTCGTCATGAATCTCGCCAACCGCATCGTGGTGCTCGATTTCGGCACCAAAATCGCCGAGGGCACACCGGCTGACATCAAGACCAATCCCGACGTCATCAAGGCCTATCTGGGAGCGGTCGCATGAGCGCGTTGCTGCAAGTCACCGATGCGCATGTCGCCTATGGCAAGGTCGAGGCGGTCCGTGCGGTCAATCTCGAGGTTCGCGCCGACGAGATCGTCACGATCATTGGCGCCAACGGCGCCGGCAAGACCACTCTGCTCAATGCGGTGATGGGCATCCTGCCGCTGAAGGGTGGCGTGACATTCGCCGGACAGGACGTCTCCAAGATCGACATCGAAGACCGCGTCGCTGCCGGCCTCAGCCTCGTGCCCGAACATCGCGAATTGTTCGCCACGATGAATGTGGAAGACAACCTGCTGCTCGGCGCCTTCCGTATCGACAAGGCGACTGCCGCGCGATCTTTCGAGCACGTCTACACCCTGTTCCCGCGCCTCAAGGAACGCCGCAAGCAACTGGCCGGCACATTGTCGGGCGGCGAACAGCAGATGCTGGCCATGGGCCGTGCTCTGATGGGCGCGCCAAAGCTCTTGATGCTCGACGAGCCGAGCCTCGGCCTCGCCCCGATCATCGTCGCCGACATCTTCCGCATCGTCAGTGAGCTCAGGGCGGCCGGCGTCTCGGTGCTGCTGGTCGAGCAGAATGCGCAGGCCGCGCTGAAGATCGCGGATCGTGCCTATGTGATGGAGCTCGGCGAATTCATCCTCGATGGCGTCGCCAGCGATATCGCCAGCAACCAGCGCGTCGTGGCCAGCTATCTTGGCTTTCAGCACGAAGGCGCGAGCGCAATCTGATCTCGATCATATGAAAAAGCCGGCTGTCTCGCGACAGCCGGCTTTTGTTTGAGCTGTGTTCCGCCTTACTTCGCCGGAACGTACTTCCCGTCCTTCACAGTCAGCAAAATCCGCGAGCGATCGTCGACGCCGTTGCGGTCCTGTTCGGTGTAGTTGTAAACGCCCTGTGTCGCGGCGATTTCCTTCTCGCTCATCAGCGCTTGGCGGATGGCTTCGCGGAATTCCGGGGTGCCAGGCTTGGCGGTCTTCAGCGCGACGGGCACGACGCGCTTGAGCACTTCGAACACGTCATAGGCGTGACCGGCGAACTGGCTGCGGCTGTGGGCGCCGTATTTAGCTTCATAGACTGCGTTGAGTTCGAGACCGGGCTTCTTGGTCAGCGCCGTATCGGGCTGGCCTTCCGGATACATCACCGGGCCCGCAGCCATCAGCACGCCTTCGGCAGACTTGCCGGCGATGCGGATGAAGTCGTTCGAGGCGGCGCCGTGGGTCTGGTAGATCAGGCCCTTGTAGCCGCGGTCGCGCAATTCGGACTGCGGCATGCCGGCACCGGTGCCGGCCGCGCCAATAAGGATCGCATCGGGATTGGCTGCAATCAGCTTCAGCGCCTGGCCGGTGATCGACGTATCAGGACGCGCGAAGCGCTCATCATCGACGATGGACATGCCCATCGCACTGGTCTGGGCCTTGAGGTCGTTGAACCACAGGTCGCCATAGCTGTCTGAGTAACCGACATAGCCGATGGTCTTCACGCCATGGGCCTTCATGTGGTCGTACATGACCTTGCCGACAATCTCGACCGGTTGCGGCATATCCACCGACCACTTCACACGCGCCGGCGTGAACGGCATCGGCGACAGGCTGAAATGCGGCACGCCGGCTTCGTTGGCGACCGCCGACATGGCGACCGAGGACGGTACGATCGACGAGCCAACCATGATGTCGGCCTTGGATTCCGACACGAAGCGGCGCGCATTGGTGGTCGCGACGGAGGGATCGCCGCCGTCATCGAGCACGATCAGCTTCAGCGGCACGCCGCCGATGTCTTTGGGCACGAATTCAAGTGCATTGCGCTCGGGCACGCCCAGCGCCGCGGCAGGGCCGGTGGTCGACAGGCTGATGCCGATGGCGATGTCGGCAGTCTGGGTTTCAGCGGGGGTCGCAATGGCCAGCGAGACGGCAATGGCCGCAATCGCCAGATGAAGCTTGGACATATCGAATCTTTCTCGTGTGGAAGCGGAGAGCGCCGAAAGCGGCAGCGATGCCGGCAGACGTGGCGCTGGTTGTGGCCGCGCGAAGGCTCGCGCACAGCAAAAAGCCGACCCTCTGGCGAGGGCCGGCCTTGTTATCGAAAAATGCCGGCGAAGCAAAGGCGCTTGGCGCCCCTGCCCTCCGTCAGATCTGCATTACTGGGCGAGAACGTATTTGCCGTCTTTCACCGTCAGCAGGATGCGCGAACGCTCATCGAGGCCATACCGATCCTTTTCCGTGAAGTTGTAGACGCCCTGGGAGGCCGCGATTTCCTTCTCGGTCATCAGCGCCTGGCGGATAGCTTCGCGGAACTCGGGGGTACCCGGCTTAGCAGTCTTGAGCGCCACCGGGATCACCCGCTTCAGCACTTCGAAGGCGTCATAGGAGTGGCCGGCGAACTGGCTGCGGCTGTTGGGGCCGTATTTGGCCTCATAGGCTGCGTTCAGCGCCAGACCGGGCTTCTTGGTCAGGGCCGTATCGGCCTGACCTTCCGGATACATCACCGGGCCCGACGCCATCAGCACGCCCTCGGCGGCTTTGCCGGCAATGCGGATGAAGTCCATGCTGGCAGCACCATGGGTCTGGTAGATCAGGCCCTTGTAGCCCTTGTCGCGCAGCTCGGTCTGCGGCAGCGCCGCGGCAGTGCCGGAGGCGCCGATCAGGATCGCGTCAGGATTGGCGGCGATCAGCTTCAGCACCTGACCGGTGACGGAAGTGTCCGGGCGCGCGAAACGCTCCTCGGCGACGACCTTCATGTCCATCGGACCGGTCTGGTTCTTCACATCGTTGAACCAGAGATCGCCGTAGGAGTCGGAGTAACCGATATAGCCGATGGTCTTGATGCCTTTCGACTTCATGTGATCATACATCACCTTGCCGACGATCGGCACCGGCTGTGGCATGCCGACCGACCACTTGGCGCGCTCCGGCGTGATCGGGAACGGCGCGAGACCGAAATGCGGAATGCCGGCTTCGTTGGCGACGGTCGAGACCGCGATGGTCGGCGGCGTCGTGGCCGATCCCATGATGATGTCGGCCTTGGATTCAGTGACGAAGCGGCGAGCGTTCGTGGTCGCGACGGTCGGATCGCCGCCGTCGTCGAGCACGATAACCTTCAGCGGAACGCCGCCGATTTCCTTGGGCACGAATTCGAGTGCGTTGCGCTCGGGAATGCCCAGCGCCGCGGCGGGGCCGGTGGTTGACGTTGTGATGCCGATGGTGATGTCGGGGGTCTGGGCAATGGCCGGGCCGGCCAGTGCCAGCGAGGCGGCAACGGCCGCGATCGCCAAGTGATGCTTGGTCATGGGTCTCTCCCTCCAGGTTATTTTTTATGTTCTCAGCTAAATCAAAGTTCGGCTGGTTGATCAGCCCCTTCTTTAGGTCAGTGCGCCCTTACCGGTAAAGGGCCGGCGCACTGATGCTTTGCCGCAGGCTTAACGTGGCGCCATGCGCAGCGAGGCGTCGAGCCGGACCACCTCGCCGTTCAGATACGGATTATCGATCATGTGCAGTGCGAGAGACGCGAATTCGTCGGCATGGCCGAGCCGGCGCGGGAACGGGATCGCCGCGGCGAGACTGTCCTGCGCCTCCTGCGGCAGGCCGGCCAAAAGCGGCGTCATGAACAGGCCCGGCGCGATGGTCAGCACGCGAATGCCGAACTGCGCCATTTCGCGGGCGATGGGCAGCGTCATGCCGACAATCCCGCCCTTGGACGCCGAATAGGCGGACTGGCCGATCTGGCCGTCATAGGCCGCCACCGAGGCCGTCGAGATCACAACGCCGCGCTCGCCGGTTTCCAGCGGCTCCAGCTTGGACATCGGGTCCGTTGCCAGGCGGATCATGTTGAAGGAGCCAATAAGGTTGACGCGGATCACCTTGTCGAAATCGCCGAGCGCCATCGGACCATCGCGGCCAATCACGCGCTTGGCGACGCCGATGCCGGCGCAGTTCACCAGCACACGCGCCGGGCCGTGCGCCTTGGCGGCGGCGACGACCGCGGCTTCAGCAGAGGCGGCGTCGGACACGTCGCAGGAAATGGCGATGCCGCCGATCTCCTTTGCAACGGTGTCGGCAAGCGTTGTGTTGAGATCGAGCAGCGCGACCTTTGCGCCTTGCGCAGCGAGCCTGCGGGCCGTTGCCGCGCCGAGGCCGGATGCGCCGCCGGTGACGATGGCGGCCTGGTTCTTCAGTTGCATGATATCCTCCCGTGTTTCGATTTCTCTGCCGCTCGTTGGTGGCTTTCAATCAAATCGCAATCACCTTCACGGCTTCCGGATTTCCATAAATATCGTCGATCAACTTGGCGCGATGCTCCAGCACCGCGCGTTGATTGACTGAGCCCTTGTCCGTGACCTCGCCGCGATCGATGGACAGCGGCATGTCGAGCAGCACCGCCTTGGCGATGCGCGTCGAGGAGCCGGTGGCGCCGGCCATGAAGCGCGTGAGGCGCTCACAGAACGCGTCGCGGATGATCGGATCATTAGCCGCCGCGGCAAGATCGCCAGCCGGCAGGTCGGGATTGATCATGCGACAGCCATCGAGATCGAGGATCACGAGCGCTGCAAGTTCATCGCGGTTGATACCCGCGATCACCACGTCGCGCACGAGCGGCGCACAGGTGCCGACGAAGCGTGCACGCAGCGGGCCGACGCTGACCCAGGTGCCGCTGCCAAGCTTGAAATCCTCGGAGATGCGGCCGTCGAAATCGAAACCAGCGGAAAGATCATTGGGATCGACGGCCTTCAGCGCATCGCCGAAGATGTAATAGCCTTCCTCGTCGAACGCTTTCGCCGTCAACTCCGGCTCGCGCCAATAGCCGGGCGTGATGTTCGGCCCCTTGGCGCGTACTTCCATCTTGCCGTTGTTCGGCACCAGCTTGGCCTCGTTGCCCGGCACCGGAAGGCCGACATGGCCGGAACGGCTGGTCACGGGATTGACGCACATGAAGAAGGGTGAGGTCTCGGTCGCGCCGAGACCCGTCAGCATCGGCACGCGCACGCCGGTGGTCTGAACCGAGAGCTCATCGAGGCTGTCCCAAACATAGGCGGACAGCGCCGCGCCGCTGAAGAACATCGCATGCAAGCGGGCGAAGAATTTTTCACGCAGCTCTGCATCTTTGCGCAGATAGGGCAGCAGCGATTCATAGCCCTTGGGGACGTTGAAATAGACCGTCGGCGAGATCTCGCGGAGATTACGAATTGTCTGTTCGATGCCCGCGGGCGTCGGCTTGCCGTCGTCGAGATACATCGAGCCGCCATTGAACAGCGTCAGCCCGATATTGTGATTGCCGCCGAAGGTGTGATTCCATGGCAACCAATCGATGATCACCGGCGGCTCGTCCTTGAGGAAGGCCAGCGTATCGCGCAGCATGATCTGGTTGGCGCACATCATGCGCTGGGTGTTGATCACAGCCTTCGGATTGCCGGTGGAGCCTGAGGTCAGCAAAAACTTCGCGATGGTGTCAGGACCGATGGCAGCGTTCGCAGCGTCGAGATTGGCGGCCTCCGGCGTCACGAGCAGATCGGAGAGTTTGGTCACCGACCGGTCCGGCAGAGCGCCAGTGGAAACGACGACTTCGGTGTCGGCCAGTACATTGAAGTGAATGGCGTTCGTGAACGCATTGGCGTCATCGACGAAGACCAGCCCCGGAGTCAGTAGTTTCATGAGATAGCCGAGCTTGCCGTAGTCCTTCGACACCAGCGAATAAGCCGGCGACACCGGCGCATAGGGAATGCCGGCATAGAGCGCACCGAAAGCGATCAGCGCGTGATCGATGGAATTGCCCGAGAGAATGACGATGGGCCTGTCGGCGGACAGCCCACGCGATAACAGCGCCGAGGCGATGTGGCGCGCGGCATCCAGCATCTGCGCGTAAGTGACCTCGCGCCAGCCGCCGCCTTCCGCGCGCTCGGCCATGAAGACGCGATCCGGCGTCTCCCTGGCCCAGTGATGCAGATAATCGGTGACGCGTTCCGGATAGTCACCGATCGTATTGGTCGGGCGCAGATAGATGGTGCCGTCGTCGTGGCGTTCGATGGTGACCGCGGGATCGCCATAGGAAATCGGCCGCAGCGGATGCGCGGTTATCGTTCGCTTTGTCTGATCGATTTTGTCGGCACTTGCAGACATTGTTTCCGCCCTGTGTATTCGTCCCGATTGTTGCTTTTATTTTTGTTCGTTGTCGTCTTGCTGGATTAGCCGGGCTTCACCTTGCCGGCCTTGCGCTCCAGAAAATCCCTGATGCGATTTTTCGCCTCCTGATCGCTCTGCGCCACCGAGGCCATCAGCGCTTCGAGCATCAGGCCCGTCTGCGGACTGGCTTCGGCGATCAGCGGCAAGGCCTGCAGCACGGCAAAATTTGTCAACGGTGCGTTCTGCGCGACACGCTCGGCAAGCTCGATGGCCTTGGGCAAGGCCCCGCCGGCTTCCGTCAGATACTGCGCGAAGCCGAGCGACATGCCCTCCTCCGCCTTGTAGACGCGGCCGGTGAGCATCATATCGGCCATCCGATGCACACCGATCAGGCGCGGCAGACGCATCGACCCGCCGCCACCGACGAAGATGCCGCGGCTGCCTTCCGGCAGCGCGTAATAGACCGAGGGATCGGCAACGCGGATATGTGTGGAGCAAGCCAGTTCAAGCCCGCCGCCGATCACGGCACCCTGCAGTGCGGCGATCACCGGGACGCGGCAATGCTGGATGATATCGAACACCCGGTGCCACATCCGCGAATGCATGAGGCCGGCCGTCGCGTCGCGCTCGGTGAGTTCGGACAGATCGAGACCCGCGGAAAAATGCCCGCCGATGCCATGCACCACCACCGCGCCGATGTCTTCCGGCAGCGACGCGAAGCAACGCTCGATGTCCAGGATCAGTCCATCGTTCAGCGCGTTGCGCTTGGCGGGACGGTTCAGGCCCACGATCAGCACGCGACCCTGGGTTTCAATCTGGAGCATGGCGGCGGCAGCGGCGACGGTTTGGTTCATGAGCGCGATTAGGTCCTGGCTAGAATAATTATATCTTATAACGAACTCCGAATGAGTCAATCTTGCGGTGCAATAGGGGCTGATTTCGTCCTACAAAAAGTCGGGTATTCCGGTGCACAACAGCGATCCGGTCTCGCCTGCCCCGCAGAACAGACCGGATCGCCTCTCCCACGATGGCTAGCGGATCGCCACCGGGTTGATCATGCTCTGCACACCGCCCTTGAAGCGGGGCTGACCGAGCACGAACAGGAACTCGTAGCCTTTGTCCTTGGCCAGTTCGGATGTGTCCATGTTTTCGAGGATGTAGGTCCCGTTCATCGCCAACAGTATCTGGTGGATTTCAAACACATTGCCGGTTTCGAACGGCAACACCTCGACGCCCCAGGTATCGGCGCCGACCGCGACGACACCTTTGCTGGTCAGATATTTGGCGCCCTCGGCGCCAAGGCCGGGCTCGCCGGCATTGTAGCGTTTATCGTCCTTGCCGAGCAGGCTGAGCCATCCGGTGTGGAACAGCACGACGTCGCCTTGCCTGATCTCGATGCCCTGCGCCTTGGCGACCTCCTCGATTTCCTTGACGTTGAAAGCCGTGCCTTCCTTGACCACGTCGGTCTTGTAGTAGGCCGCCATGTCCAGCAGCACGCCACGGGTGACCAGCGGTGGCACCTTGTCGATGCCGAGCTTCTTAAGGCCAGTGGGATCACCGAAGTCAGCAATTTTGTTGCCGTTATAGTAGACGTGATTGACGCCGAGATGGCCGAGCCCATCCATCTGGCTGCCGACGCCGACCCAGCCGTTGAGCATGTCGTCGTTGTAGGTCGCATGATTGGGACCGAGCCCGGGATTGCCGGCCTGACCGGGCTGTACAACGGTGATCTTGAAACCGCGGGGCGGATAGGCCGGCGTATCCGCGCCCACCGGAATGCCGAGTGCATAGGTCTTGCCGGTCTTCACCAGTTGCGCAGCAGACTTCACCAGTTCCGGCTTCATATAGTTGGCGGCGCCGATTTCGTCATTCGGGCCCCATTTCGATTTGGTCCAGTCCTGCGCTGATGCAGACGACATGACGGCCAACAGAGACATCGAACACCCAAGCACGCAAGCTTTCAGCATATTGTATCCTCCCGATGATCGCCGGATTTTTCCGGTCGAGTCGAGTTAACAATACGAAGCTGGCCAAAGTAAGCGAAACGAACGCGTCAGGAAGTCGCCGGCAGTTATCGCCTTGTCACATCGTTTAAAATGCGACGAGTAGTCCGGGATCTTGCTGCGCTGCGACGCTACAATATCTGGTGCACGGCCAATTCGACCCGATCCGGATGCCGCGCGCCGACGCCGATGAACAGGTTCTGCATCAGCCAGCGATACTTCGGATGCCCGGTCTCGAATTTCGGCACCGAGCGGAAATAGATCAAAGCGGGATCGACGGCCTCGCCGCGCGCAATGCAGTCGAGCGGTTCCTTCGGCCCGAAGCGGACGCCGATATTCTCGATATAGACAACAGCGCCGTCATCGAGTTCGAACGTGTATTTTGCTTCAAGCTCGGTAAAGCCGTCCGGACGGATGACCTGGAAATCGGCGCCGCCCGGATGGATCGTACCCTTGATGCCCTCACCCTGCACGGTGCCGCCAAGGACCGGGATGACGCGACGGATGCCATATCCGAGATCGCCGGCCACGATCGGTGCCCCGACCTTGATCGACAGGCTGAAGACATATTTCGTCGCAAGCGGCGGTGTGATCATGACATCACCCAATCATCCGCATCGGCAGCCAGGTGGCAATCAGCGGGAACAGGATCAGCAGCACAAGCCGGATCAGGTCCGTAAACACGAATGGCAGCACGCCTTTGAATATCGTCGACATGCTGACGTCCTTGATCACACTCTTGATGACGAAGACGTTCATGCCGACCGGCGGGTGAATCAGGCCGAGCTCGACGGTCATGACGATGACGATGCCGAACCAGATCGGATCGAAACCAAGCGCCATGATCACCGGAAACACGATCGGCACCGTGAGGATCACCATGGCCATGGCATCCATCAGGCAGCCCAGCACCAGATACATCAGGAGGATCAGCGCCAGCACGCCGTAGGGGCCGATGCCGAGACCGGTGAGGAACTCGGTGACGTGCTGCGGGGTCTGGGTAATGGTGAGAAAATAGCCAAAGCACAGCGCACCGATGAGCACGGTGAACACGGCAGCCGCGGTCCGCGTCGCTTGTAGTAGTGACTGCAGGATGCCGTCCTTGTTCAGCTTGCCGCGCAGTACGCCGATGATGAACGCACCGACCGCGCCGACCGCACCGGCTTCGGTCGGGATGAAGAAGCCACCATAAAGGCCGCCAATCACGAAGACGAACAGCAACAATGGCGACCAAACATCGCGGATCGCCGCGGCGCGCTCGCGCCACGAGGCTTTCGGGCCAGCCGGTAAGAAGCCCGGCTTGACCACGCCGATGATCGCAATGGTTATCATGTGCATCACGATGGCGAGCAGGCCCGGCACGATGCCGGCGATGAACAATTTGCCGATGTCCTGCTGGGTAATGATGCCGTAAACCGCCAACACTGTGGACGGCGGCAGCATCGCACCGAGCGTACCGCCCACGGCGATGACGCCGGTGGCGAAGCTCTGCGGATAATTGAAACGCCGCATTTCCGGATAGGCAACGGCGGAGAATGTCGCGGCCGTCGCTACCGACGAGCCGGAGATCGCGGCAAAGCCGCCGCAGGCCGCAATAGTGGCGATGCCGAGGCCACCCTTCCAGTGGCCGACAAAGGTGTTGGCCGCGCGAAACAGCTCGCGGCTGATGCCGGACACCGAGACGAAGGCGCCCATCAGGAGGAACATCGGGATCACGCCAAAGGAATAGTCCGTCACCGTCCGCATGGTAGTCTGGCCGACCAGTTTCAGCGCCGGCGCGAAGCCCGTGAGATAGCCAAATCCCGTGATGCCCACCAGGCCCATCGCCATGCCAACCGGCACTCGCAGCAACATCAGCACGAACAGGCTGACAAAGCCGATGACGGCAACCGCTTCGTTACTGAGATCCATGCGACTTACTCTGCCGTCTTGATTTCGGGTTCGTGCATCTCTTCGGGATGGAAGATCAGCCGGTAGGTACGGATGGCGATCAGCAGCACGGCGGCGCCGTCGCCGATCCAGGACAACAGGAAGAACGGCCAGACCGGCAGCTGGAGATCCATGGTGACAAGATTGCTGCGATAGGTATCCGTGACCTTGTCGAACAGCGTGTAGGTCTGCACCGTTACGACGAACAGAAGCACCAGTGTTGCGAACACGTCGATCCAGCGCTGGTATTTCGGCGTGGCATTGGCCCATACCAGATCCACGGTAATGTGCGAGCCGCGATAGCTGGTCGCGGCGATGCCCCAGAAGATCAGCACGCCGAGCATGAACTGACCGACATTGTAGTAATCCGGGATCGTCACCGCGAAGAACTTGCGCATGAACACCGCGATGAAGGTGTTCAACGCGACGATACCGACGAAGAACGCGGCGATCCACTCGATGGAATCGATGAAGCGATCCATCACGTTCCTGCGCGGAGGCTCCGGGGAAATACCGAGGGCGCCGGATTGGGAGATTTCTGGCGTGGTGGTCATGGGGGATATGATTTCATGGGAGAACGGAACTCGTCTTGCAACAAACTCGTCATTCCGGGGCGTGCGGGCGACGCCCGCGCGAACCCGGAATCCCGGTATGGTTGAACACCTCGAGGTTCCGGGTTCACGCGCGTTGCACGCGCGCGCCCCGGAACGACGGTGCTACTCTCACAACCCCGCGCTGTGCTTCTTCAGCGACGCCTTGAGTTCTGCATCGATCGCATCCGCATCGCCGCCAGCCTTCTTGACCGCGGCGGACCAGGCGGTGTGCAACGGCTCGACTCCCTTCTTCCAGGCAGCAAGTTGCTCCGGGGTCAGCGGATAGACCTCGTGATCCGGCAGCGCTTTCATCTTGGCAACGCCGGCAGCCTCGTAGTCCACCCAAGGGTCGGTGACCTTGGCGGCCCATTCCGGGGTGCAGTGATCGTCGATGATCTTCTTCTGCCCGTCCGACATGGAGTTGTATTTGGCGAGGTTGATATTGTAGGTGAACACCGTCGAATAGAGCGGCGCATCGATGTGATACTTCACCACCTTATCGATGCCGAACAGGAAGATCGATCCCCACGGGAACGCGATCTCGTCGGCCACGCCGCGTTCGATCGCATCGCGCGATTCCGGCGCCGAGGCCTGCACATTGGTGCCGCCGAACAGCTTGACCATTTCACCGATGGTACTTTGCGCCGGGCGGACCTTCACGCCATTGAGGTCCGACGGCAGCACGATCTTCTTCTTGCCATGCAGCGTGCCGGGCGCGTGGATGAAGGCGAAGCAGAGTTTCGTATCCTTCATCTCGGTCTTGGCGTATTTCTGGTACCACTCGTTAAATGCCTGCGTCCCCTTCTTGCCTTCCGAGAACACGAACGGAATTTGCCCCGCGGCAGCGATCGGGAAACGGCCGGGCTGATAGCCGGGATTCACGTAAGTGATGTCGGCGATGCCGTCGCGCGCCATGTCGTAATGGTCGAATGCCTTGCCGAGCTGCTCGGAGGGGAATACCGACATCTTGATGCTGCCGCCCGAGGCCTTCTCGATATCGGCGGCCCAGGCCTGCGTGGCCGGCACCAGCGGATGCGCCGGTGGCACCCACAGTGACACTTTCATATTGACGGTTTTGTCTTGCGCCTGCGCGGGCGTGAGCACTGGCATGATGCAGCCAGCCGCCAGCAATGCGAGAATTGCTTTCCTCATCGTCTCTCCCTCTACGTCCGTTTGGACGTGTTCTCTCGAACGTGTTCACCGGACCTTGAATGGCCCTTTGCGGATATTGTTATATGTTATAATCATCCTTGCAAGCGGTGCGACCGCACGCGTTGCGGAGCCAGTGTCGCGACCCCGCTTGACTTGTCAACTCAGTCGGACGACAGAGCCTATATCAACCGCGGGAGCAAGCGTTGCGAACAAAAGTAGCAATCATTGGAGCTGGTCCGGCTGGAATGTTGCTTGGGCAACTATTGCATGCCTATGGGATCGATAATGTTATTCTCGAGCGCAAGAATCGCGACTATGTGCTGGCGCGGATCCGCGCCGGTGTGCTCGAACAGGGCACCGTTGGCCTGCTGGAAAAGCTGGGGATTACCGAGCGCCTGCATCACGAAGGCCTGATCCACGACGGGATCGAACTTCTGTTCGGCGGAATTCGCCATCGCCTCGACCTGAAGAAAGCCTCCGGCGGCAAGGTCGTCACCGTCTATGGCCAGACCGAAGTCACCCGCGACCTGATGGACGCCCGCGACAAGGCCGGCCTGACCACGGTCTATGACGCCGACAATGTCAGCCTGCATGATTTCGACGGCACAAGCCCCCGCGTCCGCTACGTCAAGGACGGCGTAAGCCACGAGATCTCCTGCGATTTCATCGCCGGCTGCGACGGGTTCCACGGCGTGTCGCGCCAGAGCGTTCCGGCCTCCGCCATACAGACCTTCGAGCGCGTCTATCCGTTCGGCTGGCTCGGCCTGCTCTCGGATACGCCGCCGGTGTCGCATGAGCTGATCTACACCAATCACCAACGCGGCTTCGCGCTGTGCTCGATGCGCTCGATGACGCGCAGCCGATATTACGTCCAGTGCTCCCTCGACGAAAAAGTCGAGAACTGGACCGACGACATGTTCTGGGACGAGTTGCGCCGTCGCCTCGACACGGAGGCCGCCGAAAGCCTCATCACCGGCCCATCGCTGGAGAAGAGCATCGCGCCGCTGCGTAGTTTTGTCGCGGAACCGATGCGCTTCGGCAGGCTGTTTCTCGCCGGCGACGCCGCCCACATCGTGCCGCCGACCGGCGCAAAGGGTCTCAACCTCGCCGCCTCCGACGTCCATTACCTGTCGATGGCGCTGCGCGAATTCTACGATGAGAAATCCTCGAGCGGTCTCGACTTCTATTCGGCCATCGCGCTGAAGCGCGTGTGGAAGGCCGTGCGCTTTTCTTGGTGGATGACATCGATGATGCATCGCTTCCCCGACAATGACGGTTTCGGCACCAAGCTGCAGCAGGCCGAGCTCGACTACGTCGTGCATTCGGACGTCGCAACGGCGTCGCTGGCGGAAAATTATGTGGGACTGCCTTACTAAGACGACGCCTCGTCACCCGCCCTACACTCAGGCGTCATACGCGGGCTTGACCCGCGTATCCATCTTTGCCGCAAGCGCGGTGGCTCAAAGATGGATTGCCGGGTCAAGCCCGGCAATGACAGCGTTATAGCTATTGCCGCGATCACGCCTGTTTTAAACGTCGTATCACCCTCGTTTCAAACTTTGTTGGTCTGTCCTTCACCCCGCATTTCGGGTTTGAGTGCGCCATGACCGACACCACGATCCCCGACGGCTTCGCGCCGCACTATCGCAAGAGCCCCCTCACCGCACCGTGGGAACCGATCTATTCAAAGGTGACGGAGACTAATGTCATCCTCGGCCTCCGCATTGCCGAAGCGCATACCAATTCGCGCGGCATGGCGCATGGCGGGCTGATCACGGCGCTCGCCGATAATGCGATGGGCCTGAGCTGCGGCCATGTGCTCGGCGGCGGCGCACGGCTGCTCACCGTCAATCTCTCCGCCGATTTTCTCGGCTCGGCACAGATCGGGCAATGGCTGCAGATCGACACCGAGGTGATCAAGACCGGCAAACGTCTCTGCTTTGCGCAGGCGCTGATATCAGCGGATGGCGAGCCTTGCGCCCGAGCGAATGGCACGTTCAGCGTGGCCCCACCAAAAGTGTAGCGAAAGCTATCGCTTGCTGAAATCCCACTGGCAGGTTTCGGCGGCGAGGTCGATGAAGACGCGCACTTTAGCCGACAGCAGCCGCGACGTCGGATAGACGATGTGGATCGGCACCGCCGGCGGTTCGAACTTGGTGAGCACACGCTTCAGCCGTCCGGCTGCCAGTCCATCGGCCGCCTGATAGGCCAGCACGCGGGTCAGGCCACCACCATGTTCGGCATGCCAGATGGCGGCATCGGCGACGTCGGTGGTGAAGCGCGGCGTATGTGTGACGCGAATGTCGTCGCCATCCTGCACGAAGCGCCATTCCGGCGCTGACGCAATGACACCGAACTGGATCGTATCGTGCTTCGCGATGTCCTCCGGCGTCCTCGGCTGGCCGCGCCGCGTCAGATAATCCGGCGACGCCACAACGATGCGCGGCATGCTGCCAACGTGACGCGCCACCAGGCTGGAATCGGGGAGATGGCCGATCCGGACGGCAACATCGATTCCGTCCTCGACCAGACTGACCATGCGATCGGTCAGCCGCAATTCACCCGAGACATCGGGATAGCGCTGCAGATAGGCCGAGATCAGCGGCGTAACATGCAGGCGTCCGAAGCCAACCGGTGCGGAGACGACCAGACGCCCGCTCGGCCGCGCGCGTTCGGCCTGTGCGGAGCCCTCGGCTTCCTCGATATCCGCGAGAATCTGGCGCGCTCGTTGCAGATAGCGCGCGCCGACATCGGTCAGCATCACCGAGCGCGTGGTCCGCTGCAGCAGGCGCGCGCCGAGTCGCTCTTCCAGGGCGGCCACCATTCGGGTGACCGCCGAGGCGGAGAGTCCGAGCTTGCGGGCCGCAGGCGCAAACCCCTGCAGATCCGCCACGGCGACGAAGACGGTCATGGCTTCGATACGATCCATCGGATAATTTCATATCTCGCAATAATGAAGTGTCAATTCCAATGATTGTTCTTGCGAGGGGAAGGAGCCACTTTATTGGTTACGGAGAGCGCATTCCGGTTCGCGGCTCCAATCAGGGAGTAAGCCATGTCAGACCTCCACACCTCTTCCAGCGACATCGCCTTCACGCCCACGGTCAAGGCGATCCAGGCGCGGAAGGGATCGCGCTCCGCTTATGCGCGCGTCGAGGAGAGTGGCGGCTGGCGCACCGAGGTCGATGACGATCTTGCGGCGCGTCTGGCCGACACCAATAGCATTTTCTTTGCCACCGCCAGCGCGGACGGGCAGCCTTACATCCAGCATCGCGGCGGGCCGGCCGGCTTTGTAAAGGTGCTCGACAAGCACACGCTGGCCTTCGCCGACTATAGCGGTAATCGGCAATACATCACCCAGGGCAATCTCGCCGAGAATCCCAAGGCGAACATCTTCATCATGGATTTCGCGCATCGTCGCCGGGTCAAGCTCTGGGGCACCGCACGGGTGGTTGAGGACGACCCTGCCTTAATGCGATCGCTGATGCCGCAAGGTTATCGGGCGAAGCCCGAACAGGTCATCCTATTCACGATTGCCGCATGGGACACCAATTGTCCGCAGCATATCCCGCAGAAGTTCGATGCGGCCGATGTCGCCGCAGCACTGGCAGTCCGCGAAGCACGGATCGTCGAGCTGGAAGCAGAACTGGCGACGCTGAAGGGTGCAGCGTCGCCGCATTGAAGGCGACGCAGCGTCAGGCAGCGACGCTGCACTGCCAGACGTGTTCGGGATAATACTCTGCCATCATGCGATCCACGTAGGTGACGAGGTTGCCGTAGCGGTGCAACTGACGCTGCAGGGGTGACGGAAACAATGGCGACATGATCCCGGCCAGAACGCCGAATGCGGTTGCATCGACACCGGCCGGGTGGTTGCTCATCAGGTGAGACTTTCCGGCCAGCAGCACCGATAGCGCCATCAGCGAACGATCCGCTAGTTGCAGCGCCTCATCGGCAGGATGCCGGCCAAGGCCGTTCGCCAGATGGTTCTGAATGACGGATTTGCGCGCGAATGCACGAATCTCGTCGCGCTGCGCTTCGGGAATGCCGTCGAAGAAATGCGACGGTCCCTTGGCGAAATTATCGGCATCGACCCAGCGAACGCCGACCAGCGACCAGTAGAGATGATGCTCGATCATCCGCTCGATCGCCCAGGCCTGAGCGCGCTGGGCGAGATCGAGACCCTTATCGAAATCCACGTCATATTTGCGTTCGATATAGGCGCGGATAAAGGTGGAGTCGGCAATGCACTCAGCCCCGTCGTCGATATAGGGCATCTGCCCCTTCGGCGAATCCTGCGGCCGTGCCGGTTGCTTCTGATAGGGCAAGCCGGCCATCTTGAGCTGGACTTCCGTCTTGGTAACGAAAGGGCTGATTTCCGGCAGGCCGAAGCCCGCGCCTGCGCCGTGAAGGACGATCATGTGGTTTCTCCAAGTGATAAGGACAAGAGACTAGGCAGTCGCTGCTGCCACCGTGGTGTCAGCAGTGGTCACGCCGGGTCGCGCCGGCGACCCAGACACGCGTCTGGACCGCCGCGGTGGAAACCATGCGCCAGCCGAGCCCGATCAGCGCCCAGCGGAGGTCGCCTGACAGGACGAGAATGGCGCGTTCCAGGAGCCATGCCCGGATGCGCCAGAGCCGGTCACCATGCGAAAATGCCTCGAGGCTATCGAAAGCGGTCATTGCAGAATCCTTCGTTCGTTTGAACCTGGGTCCTGTATGACTGCCCCCTGCTGCCAACATGCTGTCAGCATCGACAGCGGACCAACACGGACAGAGAGACGACGATGAGACGCGCAGACCGCCTGTTTCAGATCATTCAGGTACTCCGGCGCACGCGGAAGCCGCTGACGGCGGATGCCATTGCCGCCGAACTGGAAACGTCCAAGCGCACGATCTATCGCGACATCGCGACGCTGATGGCACAACGCGTCCCGATCCGCGGCGAAGCCGGCATGGGCTATATCCTCGAACGCGGTTTCGACATGCCGCCGCTGATGCTGACACCCGACGAGATCGAAGCCGCCGTGCTTGGCGCGCAATGGGTGATGGGCCACGCCGATCCGGCATTGGCCAAGGCGGCGCAGGATCTCATCGCGAAGATCGCGGACACCGTGCCCGAGCGCTTGCGCCCCTTCGTGCTGGAACCCGCGAGCCGCGCGCGGCCGGATTTCCACGGTGCCGCCGACAGTATGGATATGGTGCAGATGCGGGCGCATATTCATGCGGGCAAGAAGGTCCGGCTGCTTTACCGGGACGAAGCCGGCCGCAACAGCGAGCGCATCGTCTGGCCTATCGCGGTGGGTTATCTGGAAGCCGTGCGGCTGCTGGCGGCGTGGTGCGAGCTTCGCAAGGATTTCCGCAGTTTCCGAACCGACCGCGCGATCGAGGCGCATTTTCTCGATGAGAAGTATCCGGAGCGACGCGAAACGCTGCGCAGCAAATGGCGCAAGACGCTGAGCTGGGAGCGGCCACAGGATACCTGAAACAACCAAGCACGCATCTGCACGGCTGGCGAAACCCGCCCGATCGCGATAAACCGCGGCATGACAAGCAACGCAGCCACGATCAGCGAAGCCAGCCCGTGCCAGGCCTGTGGTGCGTGCTGTTCGTATTCCAGCAACTGGCCGCGCTTCACCATCGAGGACGATGCCGATCTCGATCTGATCCCGGCCAAATATGTCAACGATCGTGAATCGGGAATGCGTTGCGACGGAGACCGTTGCAGCGCGTTGAACGGAAAGGTTGGAGAGGCCACTGCCTGCGGGATTTACGCCGTCAGACCGGACGTGTGCCGGACCTGCATGCCCGGCGATCCCGAATGCGCCATGGCGCGGCGCCGGCACGGGCTGCCAATTCTGGCAGCCGCAGAGTAGTTGATGTCAGCTTACGCCGTGACGGCGTGAGCGAATTCCTTGTCATCCAGCTCGTCGTCGAGATCATCATCCATCGGCGCCAGCGTCGAGAGCGGCTTGGTCGACAGCGTGATCGCCTTGCGGTTGTGATAGGCCGACACCGAAGGACGCGCCACGGCGGTGTCGTGTGACAGCGCGTAGAGCGTGGAACCCACGCGGCCACCGAATTCGATCAGCTCACGCTCGCTGCAGCTCGATGCGATCGAGATTGCCAAAGCGTGAAGATGACTGCGGCGATAGCAGAACAGAGCCAGCATCGCGCGGACATCGGATGAAACGCTGGCCACGAGATGGGGCAGGCCATTTTCATTTGCACGATACATTGCACCGAGCAGATCTTCCTCGACGGGGCAAAAATCGTTCTCAAAAGCTTGACGGCTGGACCGCATGGGGTTTCTCCTCGTTAATGAGGATGCGGTTGAATTTCCTAACGCAGGGTTAACCAACAGCCTTAATGGCCGCGTGCGACTCTTGAGTAACAGTCTGAAATGTGGCAGCCGTGCCCTGCTACCGCCACATTGGAACTCGATGCGTTCAAACGCGCATCAGCTGTTGGCGACGATGAAGATGGCCAGGAAGAAGTCGGTCAGGTGATGCAGCGCCTGATCGATGCCGATCAGCCACCAGAACCAGCGATGGCCCTGCGTCACACCGAAATGCGATACGCAGATGCCCTTGAGCCGATCGATGGTGATGTGGATCGCGAAGTCGACCAGTCCCAGGAACCAGAGCTTCGGCTGCACGACCGCAATGAACAGCGTCGTCAGGACGCCATGGATCGCGCAATGCGCCAGCAGCGGCAGCGCCCATCCGGTCCGTTGATCCTTGCCTATCGCCATCCAGGCGTTTTGCAGCAGGAAATCAGCGATCACGTGCTTGACGGTGAGGACGAGCATCCACCCGACGAGCCCGCCCAGAGCAATCGACGACGACATTGCAGGAAACAACAAGCTGACGTCCCTCTCACCGGTCACGACAGGCTGGCCCGCTTAGCCGGCCCGATCACTCGCCCTATTTATGACACTCCGAAACCGGGAATGCACGCCGCGGAACCGAAAACCCACCGCTTCCTGCAGAGCCAGCCTGGACGGGAAAACACTGCGCACGCTCCACTTTCTCGCTAGTTCAGGACGGCATGCGCCCGGAGTTCGCCGATCGCCTTGCGTAATTGGTCACCCTTCGGGTCGCGCGGCACCGCACGGGCACGCGTGATCGCGTCCGCCAGATCGGTGATAACCAGCGTCCCATCGAAAGCCGGCTTGGCCAGCCCATCGATGATCTGATGCCAGGCGGCCATGCCCTGCCGATAGCCCGTGCCGTAACCTTCGATCATGGTCGCCGTCTGCACGATGGCCATTGCCGCGTCCGGCTGCTTGGTCAGTGCCCGATCAATCATGTGCAGCCAGCGTTCGACCCAGACGCGCTCGGTTTCATAACGCGTCGACAACAGGCGCCAACGTCGCAGCCAGGATTCGAACTCAAGGCGCTTGATGCCCCAGATGCTCGCCTTGCTGAAACGGATCGGCACCGTGCGATGCGCACAATAGATGCGCTCGAGCGCCCACATCAGGGGATCGCCGACGATCTCCGGCAATGCCGACACCAACTCGTCGAGGCGAAAACGCCGCTTGTCGACCACCGGCGGCCGGCCGGATATCACGGGCTCCTGCAGTTTAAGCTGCGCAATGCGGATCGGGTCGTGATAACTCATACGCATCGCGAGCAGCCGCGCAATCTCGCTGAACAACTCGTCGCTGACGTTGCGCCGTCCGACGAAGCGACGCAGCCGGTCGCTGTAGAGCTGCGCGTAGACTGCGCTCTGATAGTTGATCAACAGGGCCACGCCATCTTCCGCCACAGGACGCACCGCAGCCGGCAGCCCCACCGGCAAAACCGGCGCTGCAGGTTCGCTCCTGTTCGCCAGCTCGGCGAGCGTGGAGCGGATGACGTTGATGAAACCTGCCACGGGACGTCCTGATGCTTATGCGTGCTGCGGCGCCATGGGCAATGCGGGCGCGTCCTGCTTCATCAGACGCGCTTCCAGCTTGTCGATATTCTCGAACAATCGCGCGCTGGCGAGACGCAGGAAAAAGAAACCGAATTCCGGATTCTGCACGTACAGCTCTTCGACCTGGCTGTAGCTGACGCTGAGCACCATGCCGGGCTCGATACATTCCAGCGTCTGGGTGCGTTCATTCGTCGGCGACAGCATGCCAAGCTCGCCAACGATGGCGCCGACCGGCAGCTCGATGCCCGACTCAACAAGACGATAGCGGCCGGACACGATGTAGAACATGTCCTCGGCCTTCTCGTCCTTGTAGAACAGGATCTCGCCTGCCTTGCAGGGACGCTTGGTCATGAACGGCTTCAGCCATTCCATCGACAGGTCCGAATTCACCGACTTTTTCACATCTTGGACCAATTGCAGCATCTGGCGCAGGCGGTAGATGTTGAGTGGCAGCAGTACCGCATGCAGTGCCATGGTCGGATAGTTGTGGGTCGGGATCGAGATCGCGATCAGCAGGACATTGGCCATGATGCCGAACACCCGCAGCGGGATCATCGTGCGCATCGTGCAGGTCGCCACCACGAAGATGGTGGCAAAGGCACTGCCGGCGTGATGAAGATAGGACATATCCATGGGAGCAAACCGGGTTTCCAGGAACGGCCGCAACGTCACCCGTCAACATGAAGGACGGATGACCGGGCCTTTGCGTGTGCAATATAGCCCATCCGGTTAAAATAGCCCGTCTTGTAACCGCTCGAAATCACGGTCTGGTGCTCAGATTGACGTCCCATCCGGGTGCGGGCACGGTCACGCTGTGCCCGCACCCAAGGCGCGCGCCTTTAGATTTGACGCGTTTTCTGAACGCGAACCGGGCATCCACTTCGCTCGAAAACGCTATGGAGAAGAACAACATGTCGGAAACGACGGAAACCGCATCTGACCAGGCCTCGCCCCCCATTCTGAGCATCGACGGCCCCCGCGCCACCATCCGCCTGAACCGCCCCCAGAAGCTGAACCGGCTGTCCCAGCTCGACCTGGACACCTTGGTACAACTGTTCGATCGCGTAGAGGCCAATCGCGCCATCCGGGTGCTGGTGCTCACCGGCACCGGCCGCGCTTTCAGCGCCGGCTTCGATCTCAATGCGATCTCCGAACGGGCTGCCAGCGCGCCCAAGCCCGTGGCCGAAGGTTCGTCCGGGTCGGCCTTTGAGGCCGTGGCAAACCGGCTGGAGGACCTGGCGCTGCCGACCATCTGCCGGCTGAATGGTGGCGTCTATGGCGGTTCGACCGACCTGGCACTGGCCTGTGACTTCCGGGTCGGCGTCGACACCTGCGAGATGTTCATGCCGGCCGCCCGGCTCGGCCTTCATTATTACAAGGGCGGTATCAAACGCTATGTGAGCCGGCTCGGCGTCGACAACGCCAAGCGATTGTTTCTCACCGCACAGAAGCTGGAAGCCAGCGAACTGCTGCGGATCGGCTACCTCACCGCCATGGTGCCGGCCGAGGCGCTGGACGAGGAAGTCGACAAGCTCGCCATGGTTCTGGCCGGTAACGCCCCGATCGCCATGCGCGGCATGAAGCAGGCGATCAACGAATTCGCCCGCGGTGAACTGGACGAGGCTGCCGCCGATCAGCGCGCGCGGGACAGCATGCGGGGCGATGAGATCAAGGAAGGGACGAAGGCGTTCGCGGAGAAACGGGCACCGCGGTTTTAAACGCTAAGCCTGTGGCACTTTTCTTCCTCTCTCCCCTTGCGGGAGAGGGTGCCTGAGCGAAGCGAAGGCGGGAGAGGGGGAGCCGCAATCTCCGCTGCCCCCTCTCCCGTCTCGAACGCTTCGCGTTCGATCCACCCTCTCCCACGACGCGCAGCTTCGCTGCGCTGGGGGAGAGGGGAAGTGAGCAGAGTCACTCCACAAACGTCGCCACGTCGTCCAACTGCGCGCGGTTGGTTCGGTAGCTGTTGACCTTGTGCTCGCGGTCCGGATAGCCGAACGAGATACCGCAAACGACGCGGCGATCGTCGCTCATGCCGAAATGCTGGCGCACCACGGCCGAGTGAAACGCCAGCGCCGCCTGCGGCACGGTCGCGAGGCCGAGCGCCTGCGCAGCCAGCATAAAATTGTTCACATAGCCACCACAGTCCACCGCGCCATAGACGCCGAGTGCCTCGTCCGAGGTGATGATCGCCACATGCGGCGCGCCGAAGAAATTGAAGTTCTGCAACGCCTGTTCGGCATAGGCCGCCTTATCGCCGCGCGCGATGCCTAGCGTGTTGTAGAGCTGGAAGCCGCTTTCGCGGCGGCGATCCAGATAGACGCCGCGATATTCGCGCGGAAACTCAAAGTCTCCGGTGCTCGGCGTGCTCGCGGCCGCAACCGGATACAGAACGTCGCGGAATTTCATGGTCGCGTTGCCCGAGGTGATGGTCACCTGCCACGGCTGGCTGTTGCACCATGAAGCGGTCTTTTGCGCAGCATTGAGAATGCGATCGATGATATCGCGCGGCACCTGCTTGGTTTTGTAGGCGCGGCAGGAGTAGCGTGACGCCAGAAGATCTTCGAGCGTGTCGATGGGAGCAGTCATAGTTAACCTTACCGTCCCTTGGTCGGGACCTTGTTGAACGGCACGTCCTTGTCGACGCGGATATCACCGGGCAGACCGAGCACACGCTCGGCGATGATGTTGTGCAGGATCTCGTCGGTGCCGCCGGCGATACGCATGGAGGGCGAGCCGAGAATCGTCGCCTGAAATTCGCCGGCTGCTTCCGCATCGGCACCGACCAGCGCGCCGGAAGCGCCCTGCAGGTCGGCAGCGAACATCGCGATGTCCTGCATCATCATGCCGGAGACCAGCTTGCCGATGGAGTTTTCCGGACCCGGACGCTCGCCCTTCGACAGCGCCGAGATCGAGCGATAGCTAGTGTATTTCAGGCCGGAGTTCTTCACGGCCCAGCTTGCCAGCTTTGAGCGCACATTGGGATCGTCGATGGCGAGACCGTCTTCGAGCATCAGGTTGCTGCAGAATTCGAACAGTTCCGGGAAACCCGTGGCGACGCGTGAGCCGATCGACATGCGCTCGTTCATCAGCGTGGTCAGCGACACGTTCCAGCCGTCACCGACGGCACCGAGCCGCTGCGCGTCGGGAATCCGGACATTGGTGAAGAACACCTCGTTGAATTCCTGCATGCCATTGGCCTGCTTGATCGGCTTCACCTCGACGCCTTCGCTCTTCATGTCCAGGAAGAACATGGTGAGCCCCTTGTGCTTGGGCACATTCGGGTCGGTGCGGGTAATGAGAATGCCGTAGTCGGAATAATGCGCGCCGGAGGTCCAGATCTTCTGGCCGTTGACGATCCAGTCGTCACCATCCTTCTCCGCGCGGGTACGCAAGCCGGCGACGTCGGAACCACCGGCGGGTTCAGAGAACAGCTGACACCAGACCTTCTCGCCCGACGCCAGCGGCGGCAGGTATTTGCGCTTCTGGTCTTCGGACGCATAGGCCATCACGGTGGGACCGCACATGCCCTGCCCGATGGCGAAGGGCCGCGCGAGCTTGTCATAGACACCCTCTTCCTGCTGCCAGATCACGCGCTCGATCGGCGACGACCCACGGCCGCCATATTCCTTCGGCCAATGCAGACAGGCCCAGCCGGCATCGGCCTTCTTCTTCTGCCACGCCTTGGCGACATCGAGCATCGCATCGCGCTTCTCGCTGGCGCGCTTGGTCAGCTCGGCCTCCAGCTCCTTCGGCGCGTTCGCATCGATCCACTTGCGCGCAATCGCGCGGAATTCGGCTTCCTGCGGCGTGTCATCGAAATTCATGGCAGTCGTCCTCTACGAAAAAGAAAAACTGCGACCAGGGCAGCAAGTCACCCTGGTCGCCAGTTATCGTCCCTTGGTCGGGATCTTGTTGAATGGCACGTCCTTGTCGACGCGGATGTCGCCCGGCAGGCCGAGCACACGTTCCGCGATGATGTTGCGCAGAATCTCGTCGGTGCCGCCCTCGACGCGCGTCGCGGGCGACCGCAGCAGCATCGCCTGGAATTTGCCGGCGACCTCCGCATCCTCCGGCCCGTTCAGCACGCCGGCCGCCCCCTGCAGATCGAGCGCATAGGTCGCGACATCTTGCAACATGGCGCCGGCGACGAGTTTGCCGATGGAGTTTTCCGGGCCCGGCCGTTCGCCGCGCGACAGTGCGGAGATCGAACGGAATGCCGTGTAACGCAGGCCCGAGGCACGCACCGCCCAGTTGGCAAGCTTGGAGCGCACGGCGGGGTCGTCGATGGCGGGACCATCGTCCAGCATCAGACTGCTGCAGAATTCGAACAGTTCCGGGAATCCCGTGGCAACATTGGCGCCGATCGCCATGCGCTCGTTCATCAGCGTGGTCAGCGACACGTTCCAGCCATCGCCGACGGCGCCTAGCCGCTGCGAGTCCGGGATGCGGACGTCGGTGAAATAGACTTCGTTGAATTCGGCCTGACCGTTGGCCTGCTTGATCGGCTTCACCTCGACGCCTGGGCTCTTCATGTCCAGGAAGAACATGGTGAGACCCTTGTGTTTGGGCACAGTCGGGTCGGTGCGGGTGATCAGGATGCCGTAATCCGAGTAATGCGCACCTGAGGTCCAGATCTTCTGGCCGTTGATCAACCAGTCATCGCCGTCCTTCTCCGCACGGGTGCGCAGACCGGCAACGTCGGATCCCCCTGCAGGTTCGGAAAACAACTGGCACCAGATCTTCTCGCCGGAGGCCAGCGGCGGCAGATACTGCCGTTTATGCTCCTCGGCGGCATAGGCCATCATGGTCGGGCCGCACATGCCGTGGCCGATGATGAACAGCGTGCCGAGCTTGCCAAACACGCCCTCTTCCTGCTGCCAGATCACGCGCTCGATGGGCGAGGCGCCTCGACCGCCATAGTCCTTCGGCCAATGCGGTACGGCCCAGCCGGCATCGGCCTTCTTCTTCTGCCAGGCTTTTGCGACTTCAAGGATATTCGCGCTCTTGAGCTGGATGCGGCCGAGCGCGGCCTTCTTCAGCTCGTCTTCGTATTGCTTGGGCGCATGGGCCGCGATCCAGGCTTTCGCCTCGGCGCGAAACGCGGCCTCCTGCGGGGTGTCATCGAAATTCATCTCGATTGATCCTTACGCCGCATTCTTCTGGCGCATGCGCTCGATCAACTGATCTTCCCAATAAGACAGTGAGCCGAGCCCGACAGCCACCGCGTTGGAGCGGCGGTAGTAGAGGTGGCAGTCGAACTCCCAGGTGAAGCCCATGCCGCCATGAACCTGGATGTTGTTCTTCGAACAATGCTGGAATGCCTGCGTCGCACTGATGCGTGCTGCAGCGGCGGCTTCCGGCAGTTCCGACGCGTTGGTCGAGAGCGCCCAAGCGCCGTAGTAACAATTGGAGCGTGCCAGCGTCGCCGAGACATACATGTCGGCGAGCATGTGCTTGACCGCCTGGAACGAACCGATCTGACGACCGAAGGCGATGCGGTCGAGCGCGTAGTCGCGGCCCATTTCCAGCGCACGGTCGGAACCGCCGACCTGCTCGAAGCCGATCAGCACCGCGGCGCGGTCGAGCACCTGGGAGAGGATGCTCCAGCCTTCATTGGCTGCGCCGAGCGGCTCGGCCTTGACGTTCTTGAACGAGATTTCGGCCTGATTGCGCGACGGATCGATGGAGGTCAGCGCCTTGGCCTCGACGCCCTCGCTGGTGAGATCAACCAGAAACAGCGCGATATCGCTGTCGCGACCGGTCGAGCCCGTGCGCGCGGCGACGATGGCGAAGTCAGCAATCGCACCGTCGGCGACCGGCTTCTTGGTGCCATTGAGCACACCATTCGCGGCGGCGAGCTTGATCGCCTTCGGCGACGGATTGCCGGAGCCTTCGAACAGCGCCAACGTGCCAATGGCATTGCCTTGTGCGATCGCCGGCAACCACTTCTGCTTCTGCGCATCGGAGCCGGCCAGCAGCAGCGCTTCGGCGGCGAGATAAACCGTCGAGGAGAACGGCACCGGCGCCAGCGCGCGGCCCATTTCCTCGGCGATTACGCAGAGTTCGAGATGGCCGGCGCCCGAACCGCCGAACGCTTCCGGAATGGCGACGCCAAGGAAGCCCATATCCGCGAGGCCCTTCCAGAGCTCGCGATCATAGGGCGCCTTGCCGTCGATCACGGCGCGCACGGCTTTCGGCGGGCACTTCTCGGTGAGAAAACGCCGGGCTTCATCGCGGAGCTGCTTCTGGTCGTCGGAGAAATCGAAGTTCATGGCGGTGTACTCTGTTCTGATCGATGAAAGTCTAGTTGAGGATGATGACGTCTTCGCCAGGGTGCTCGGCGTAAAGCTGGCTGACCAATGCCGCGCGGCGTTCGAGGCCAGCGCGCTGGTTGATGTAGCCCTTGTCGGTGAGTTCGTTGCCGTCGATCGACGCCGGCTCGACCATGAACATCGCGCGCGCAATGCGCCGGCTGCTGGCGCCTTCGCAGGAGGCGTTGTGGGCCTGCAGGCCGTTCTTGAGGCTGGCGAGCACAGCAGGATGTTTCACCACATCGGCGAAATCAGCTTCGGGCTCGCCGATCATGATGCGGCAGGCCGGCAGATTGGGCCAGGCCAGCACGCCGATGTAAGGACGATCCTGTCCCGTGATCAGCGCATCCTGCACCACCGGCGTCGCCTCGGCGATCACATCGGTGCGCAACGAGCCGACATGCACGAAGGTGCCGGTGGTCAGCTTGAAGTCTTCGACCACGCGACCGGAAAAAATCAGGCCCTGCACAGGGTCGTTGTCGTCGACGAAAATGCCAGCGTCGCCGATCTTGTAGAAGCCTTCCTCGTCGAAGGCCGCTTTGGTGAGGTCCGGCTGGCGATAGTAGCCCGGCATTACATTGACGCCGCGCAGCCGCAATTCGTATTTCGAATCCACCGGCACCATCTTCAATTCGACGCCGGGAAACGGCAGGCCGATCAGGCCGACGCGCTCTGTGTCCCAATAGGTGCCGGTCGAGGTCGGCGACGTCTCGGTGCAGCCCCAGCCGGTATAGAACACGATGCGCTCGCCGGTGGCGCGCACAGCCAATGCCTGCATACGGTCATAGAGATCGTCGGGGAGACGTGCACCGCCATAGGCCATCAGGTTCAGGTTCTTGAAGAACGAGCGCGCCAGCGCATCGTCCTTCTCCATCGCGCTGGCGATGGCGGCATAGCCTGCGGGGACATTGGCGTAATAGGTCGGCGAAATCTCGCGCAGATTGCGCAGCGTCTCGTCGATCATCCCGGGCATCGGTCGGCCGTCATCGATATAGAGCGTGCCGCCCTCGATCAGCAGCGGGTGAAACAGCGCGTTGCCACCCATTGTGTGGTTCCACGGCATCCAGTCGAGATAGACCGGCGGCTGCGCATGCGCATCGCGCGGGCGCGTCTGCATCATCTGGGCGGCATTGGCGGTCATCATGCGCTGGGTGTTGATCACGGCTTTCGGCATGCCCGTCGAGCCGGATGTGAACAGCAGCTTGCCGACGGTGTCGGGCGTGATCTGCGCAATGGATGCATCGACCGCAGGCGTCACCTTGGTGGCGGCCATGTCCGCATAAGCGATGCTTGCAATGCCTGCCGGCGCGCGCGCCACATGCACGATCTTGATGCCGTTGAGATCCAGCGCATCGAGCGCCTTCTGGAAGCTCGGGCCGTCCTGCACCATCACCACGGCGGGCTTGATGAGGTCGAACAGATATTTCAGCTTGGCGTGGTCCTGGCTCATCAGCGAATAGGCCGGCGACACGGGTGCTGCCGGATGGCGCGCCTGCATCGCAGCCTGGGTCATCAGCGCGTGTTCGATGGAATTGCCCGAGAGAATTGCGATAGGGCGATCCACCTCCAGCTCCATGTCGAGCAACGCCTGGGTCAGCGAATCCACCGTGCGCTTGGCCTCGGCGTAGCTGAGATTGCGCCACTGACGGTCCGCACCGGCGCGCTGCGCCAGCCAGGTGTGATCAGGACGTTCCTTCGCCCATTTCGCCAGCGAGGCCGGAAGATGGGTCTCATAAGCCATCAACGGCACGCGCGACTTCATGACAATCACGCCATCCGTGCGGCGCTCGACATCGATGTCGCGCTCCATCCAGTGGATCTTGCGGAAGGCGGGCTTTGTCAGCACCGCGGCAGCCTGGGCGTTCATGTGGTTTCTCCCAAAACCGTTCTTGTCGAACCATGGTCTCGTTTGTCGGACCTTGTATTCGTTGCGTGAGATCACGCTTTAACGTGTGATGTAAAACGGCTTTCGTTTCTCGATGAATGCGCGGATGCCTTCCTCGAAGTCCTCCGAGCGGCTGCACAGCACCTGATTGCGATCCTCCATGGCGATGACGGCTTCGATGGAGCCGGCATCGACGGACATATTGATACATTCCTTGGACAGCCGAAGCCCAACCGGCGACGCCGTCATCATCGCCTCGACATAGGGCGCGGCGGCGGCCTCGAGCTGGCCGTCATCGACCACTTCGGACACCAGCCCAACGGCAAGCGCACGATCGGCGTGAATGAAGCGGCCGGTGAGGATCAATTCTGACGCAACGGACACGCCGACGAGACGCGGCAGGAAATAGCTTGAGCCGATATCGCAGCCGCCGAGGCCGAGCTTGATGAAGGCGCAGTTCATCCGCGCCGACTTTGCGGCAATACGGATGTCAGCGGCCAGCGCCAGCGCGAAACCGCCGCCGGCAGCCGCGCCCTGCACCAGCGCAATGATCGGCTGCGGGCAGCGGCGCATCAGCATCACGATATCGGCGATGCGGCGCTGGGAATCCAGCGACTCGGTGACGGTGCGCGGCGCGTTCTGGCCGGAGCGCGCAGCCATCGCATGTTTGAGGTCCAGCCCGGCGCAGAAATTGGCACCGGCGCCTCTGAGGACAACGACGCGCGTCTTGCGATTGCGCTGCAGGCTTTCGAAATAGTCGTTCAGTGCGTCGATCAGAGCAGGATCGAGCGCGTTGAGACTGTCCGGACGATTCAGCGTCACCCGGTCCACGCCATCGTCGTGTTCGATCAGCAGCGGTGAGGTCACGTGTTACTCCCGTTACGGCACCTTTAGCGCTCGTTATTGCGCCCTCTCTCCAGTGCGAAGCGAAGCTTCGCTAGGCGGGAGAGGGCAGCACTGGCAGTAGAAACAAACTCGCTCGGGAGAGGGGTAGCCGCAGACTAAGGAGTCTGTGGCTACCCCTCTCCCGTCTGCGCGCCTGCGCGCGCATCCACCCTCTCCCGCGGCGCGCGGCTACGCCGCGCTGGGGGAGAGGAGAAGGAAAACTACTACCGCGGAGCCATGCGGATGGCGCCGTCGAGACGGATGGTCTCGCCGTTCAGCATCGGGTTCTCGACTATGTGGACCGCGAGGTTGCCGTATTCCGAGGCGTCGCCGAGGCGGGCCGGATGCGGGACCTGGGCGCCGAGGCTGGCGCGGGCTTCCTCATTGAGGCCCATCAGCAGCGGCGTCAGGAACAGGCCCGGGGCGATGGTGTTGACGCGGATCTTGCTGGAGGCGAGATCGCGGGCGGCCGGCAGCGTGAGGCCGACAACGCCCCCCTTCGAGGCGGAGTAGGCGATCTGGCCGATCTGGCCTTCATAGGCCGCAACGCTGGCGGTGTTGATGATGACGCCGCGCTCCTCGCCGATCGGTTCGGCGGCGGCGAGCTGCTCGGCGAACAAACGCAGGCAATTGAAGGTGCCGATCAGGTTCACCATGATGACATTGGTGAACTTCTCGAGCGGATAAACGCCCTGCTTGCCGACGATGCGCTGCGAACCGCCGATACCGGCGCAGTTCATCAGCACGCGCGCGGTGCCATGCGCAGCGGCTGCCTTGGCGAGCGCCGCCTTGACGTCATTTTCGCTGGTGACGTCGCCGACGGTGGCCACGCCCTTCACTTCGGCAGCGACCTTCTCGGCATTCTCCGCCGCGCGATCGAACACGGCGACCTTGGCGCCCTTGGCAGCCATCGCGCGTGCGGTCGCGGCACCGAGGCCCGAACCACCGCCAGTGATGAATACGGCTACGTCTTTCAACTGCATGGATAGAGCCTTTCCTTGGGCGTTTCTGATCGTTTCTTGAATTTTTGAGTCGCGACGAAGAAGAAAAAGAAGAAGTGGTCCTTGGGCGTTTTCTTGGTTGTTGTTCTTGAAACTGATCCTTGGGCGTTTCTTGTTTTTTGATTCTTGAATTTAGTTCCTTGGGCGTTTCCCGACGTTTTTAAATTTTCTTGACAGTTTTCCTTGGGCCGTTTCTTCTGAGCTCGTGATGTCAGGCCTTTGCGGCCTTCTTGTTTGTGAGGATCCCGCCGAGCAGCATCGCTTCCATATGGGCGACGTAGTCGCGGCAGACTTCATCGGTCACCGGGCCGACGCCGATGGCGCGCGACATCGCATGACGGCTGAAGAACAGGTTGTCGCAGGCGCCGATCAGGCTGGTGTAGAACAGCACCGGATCGACCTTGCGAAATTCGCCGGAGTCGAGCCCTTCTGCCAGCAGTCGGCGATGGAAGCCGAGCAGCGGCCCCACAAAGAACTTCGACACTTCGTCGGCCGCCTCGTTGCTGCTTTCATGCAGCAAGTAGTGGATCAGCCGGTTCATGTAGGGGAACTGGTAATAGGCCTTGATGATACCGGCGATGTGCAGCCGCAGTTTTGCGGTGGCCGAGATCGGCTGCGCCAGCAGATATTCCAGATTGGTCATCTCGGTGGCGGCGTCGCGCGCAAGCAGCGCCAGCAGCAGCCCGTCCTTGTTGCCGAAATGATATTTCACCAGCGCCGCATTGACCCCCGACTGCTGCGCAATCTCGCTCAGCGACACCTCGATGGAGTTGCTGGCAATCATCAGTTCGCTCGCCGCGAGCAACAGCTTGTCGGCCGTCGGATTACGAGCAGCGGCGGTTTTCAGGGAGGTGCTGGGGTTCAAAGTCGGTGCCATTCGGAGCGCAGATAATACGAACAATCGGCCGCACTCAAGAGTTAATTGACCGATTGACTAAACTCTCCGCGGACACTTAAATCCCGTGCGTTCAACGCCACGAAAAACGCCGCCAAACAAGGCAAAAAAGGGAGATCACGCATGGCCGAGGCCTATATCGTCGCCGCCGCACGGACCGCAGGTGGCCGCAAGGGCGGACGACTCGCCGGCTGGCATCCCGCCGATCTCGCAGCCTCGGTTTTGAACACCCTGGTTGAACGCACCGGCGCCGATCCCGCGTCGGTTGAGGATGTCATCATGGGCTGCGTCGGCCAGGGCGGCGAGCAGGCTGTGAACGTCGCGCGCAACGCAGTGCTGGCCTCCAAGTTGCCGGAAAGCGTGCCGGGTACCTCGATCGACCGCCAGTGCGGTTCCTCCCAGCAGGCGCTGCATTTTGCCGCCCAGGCTGTGATGGCCGGCTCCATGGACATCGTGATCGCCGCCGGCGTCGAGAGCATGACCCGCGTGCCGATGGGCTCGCCGAGCATCCTCGCCTCCAAGGCCGGCATGGGCCATTACAAGAGCCCCGGCATGGAAGCGCGCTATCCCAACATCCAGTTCAGCCAGTTCACCGGCGCCGAAATGGTCGCCGAGAAATACGGACTGTCGAAGGATGACCTCGACACATACGCCTTCGAGAGCCACCAGCGCGCTATTGCGGCGACCGAGGCCGGCCGGTTCAAGGACGAAATCATCCCGCTGCAGATCACCCGCGCCGATGGCACCACGGACACGCATCACATCGACGAAGGCATCCGTTTCGATGCGACGCTCGACGGCATCCGCGGCGTCAAGCTGATCGCCGAGAACGGCAAGCTCACCGCCGCGTCCGCCAGCCAGATTTGCGACGGCGCGTCGGGCGTGATGGTTGTCAACGAGAAGGGCCTCAAGCAACTCGGCATCAAGCCGCTGGCGCGCATCCACCACATGACCATGATGGGCGGCGATCCCGTGATCATGCTGGAAGCGCCCCTGCCCGCCACCAAGCGCGCGCTCGAAAAGGCCGGGATGAAGATCGACGACATCGACCTGTTCGAAGTCAACGAAGCTTTTGCCTCGATTCCAACGGCCTGGCTGAAAGCCACCGGCGCCGATCCGAAGCGCCTCAACGTCAATGGCGGCGCCATCGCGCTGGGCCATCCGCTCGGCGGCTCTGGCACCAAGCTGATGACTACGCTGGTGCACGCGCTGCAGCAGAACAAGAAGCGCTACGGACTGCAGACCATGTGCGAAGGCGGCGGCATGGCCAATGTGACGATCGTGGAGCGGTTGTAATTTTCTTCCCCTCTCCCCTAGCGCTGCGTAGCAGCGCGACGTGGGAGAGGGTGGATCGAACACGCGAAGCGGGCTCGAGACGGGAGAGGGCCCGCGACTGGCCATACCCCTCTCCCGCCTTCGCTTCGCTCAGGCACCCTCTCCCACAAGGGGAGAGGGGAAGTAAGAAAACTAAACCACACCACGAGCGGAAAAATCCGCCGATCTTCGAGGAAACACCAAGGAATTCTCCATGACGCATCCGTCGATTCACGCGAAGACCAATCCCGACAAGATTGCCTACCGCATGGCCGGCTCCGGCCAGGCGCTCACCTATCGCGAACTCGACGAACGTTCCAACCGCGGCGCACAGCTGTTTCGATCGCTGGGCATGAAGGCCGGTGATCACGTCGCGCTGTTGATGGAGAACCGGCTCGATTTCATGGAGATCTGCTGGGCTGCCCAGCGCGCCGGGCTGTATTACACAGCGATCAGCCGCTACCTCACACAGGACGAGATCGCCTATATCGTGAAAGACTGCGGCGCCCGCGTCGTCATCACCTCCGAGAAATGCGCCGACGTGGTCGCGCCGCTGATCACCAACGCGGCCGAGCCGATGTTCTATATCGTCGACGGTTCGCGCACCGGTTTCCGCGACTGGAATACCGCCCTCGCCGCGCAGCCCGCTACGCCGATTGCCGACGAGATCGCCGGCTATGACATGCTGTATTCGTCGGGCACGACGGGCCGCCCCAAGGGCATCAAGCGCGCCTCGGAGCACAATCCTATCGACGTGCCGAATCCGTTCCTGAAGCTGCTCTGCGCGAACATGTGCGGCATGACATCGGACTCGATCTATCTGTCGCCGGCGCCGCTGTATCACGCGGCTCCGTTACGTTTTAACATGATGGCGATCACGCTCGGCGGCACGTCGGTGATCATGGAGCATTTCGACGCCGAGGAATTCCTCAAGCTTGTCGAAAAGCACAAGATCACCCAGTCGCAGCTTGTGCCAACCATGTTTGTCCGCATGCTGAAGCTGCCTGATGAAGTCCGTTTGAAATACGACGTCTCTTCATTGAACGGCGCGATCCATGCCGCAGCCCCCTGCCCCGTCGACGTCAAGGCGCGCATGATCGACTGGTGGGGACCGATCCTGATCGAATATTACGCCGGCTCCGAAGGCAACGGCGTCACCGTGTCGAACTCGCAGCAGTGGCTGTCGCATCGCGGCACCGTCGGCAAGGCCGTGGTCGGCAGCGTCAAGATCGTCAATGAAGAGGACCAGGAAGCGCCGACCGGCGAAATCGGCACGGTGTATTTCGCCGATACGCCGCAGTTCAGCTACCACAACGACCCCGAGAAGACGAAGCGCGCCTATAACGCGCGCGGCTGGTCCACCCTCGGCGATGTCGGCTACCTCGACGACGAGGGCTTCCTCTACCTCACCGACCGCAAGTCCTACATGATCATTTCCGGCGGCGTGAACATCTACCCGCAGGAGACCGAGGACGTCCTGATCACCCATCCGGACATCGCCGACGTTGCGGTGTTCGGCGTACCGAATGAAGAAATGGGCGAAGAGGTCAAGGCCGTGGTGCAGCCGCACGACATGAGCCGCGCCGGCAAGGCGCTGGAGGCCGAATTGATGGTGTTCTGCCGCAAGCATTTGTCGCCGATCAAATGCCCCAAGAGCATTGACTTCGAAGCTGAACTGCCACGCACGCCCACCGGCAAGCTGGTGAAGCGACATCTGCGGGACAAGTACTGGCCGAAGAAAGAAAGAGCGACAGTGTGAGGCGGCTTATACGCGATCGCGTATATAGCTTTTTTATACGCATTTACGTATAAAATTGAAATATACGCGATCGCGTATATTGTATTTTTATACGCGACCGCGTATAAACTTCATGGGAGATTTTCCATGGACCAGATCGCACGCAACGAAAAACAGCTCGGCGCCATTTTGCGGCGGGCGAGAAAGCAAGCTGACCTTACACAAACGGAACTCGGCCAGAAGCTGCATCTGCGGCAGGGAACGGTTTCCCGTCTGGAAGCCGGCGAACCCGCCGTCCAACTCAATACGCTGATGGCGGCTCTCGCCGCGCTCAATCTCGAACTGGTTGTGCGATCTCGTACGACCACCGAGGCCGCCGACATCGAAAGCATTTTCTGATGGCGCGTTCGCCGAAGCACGTTCCGCTGAACGTGTTCGTCAACGGCAGGCTCGTCGGTGCGCTCCGGCGCGAGGCAAGTGGTGCCGTCAACTTCCGCTATGCGCGCGACTGGTTGGATTGGGATTCGACCTTTCCCATCTCGCTATCCCTTCCACTGCGCGAAGATCAGTATGTCGGCGCGGCGGTCCTCAATGTCTTCGACAATCTGCTGCCGGACGGCGACGCAATCCGCAAGCGCGTCGCCGAACGTGTCGGCGCCGAAGGCACCGACACCTACAGCATGCTCGCCGCCCTCGGCCACGACTGCGTCGGCGCGTTGCAATTTCTTCCGGACGAACACACACCCGACCCGGCCGGCAAAGTGGACGGCCATCCTGTCGATGCTGGCGATATCGCAGACATCCTGAACAACCTCGTTTCTGCCCCGCTCGGGCTCGGCGAGGATAAGGACTTCCGTATTTCTATCGCCGGAGCCCAGGAGAAGACGGCGCTGCTGAAGCGAGACGGCCGATGGTACAAACCGATTGGCACGACGGCGACCACCCATATCCTGAAACCGCAGATCGGCCGGCTCCCGAACGGCGTCAATCTCTCGGACAGTGTCGAGAACGAGTATTTCTGCCTTAGACTTTTGTCAGCGCTCGGCATCCCGTCAGCCCATACGGAAATCGCCGATTTCGGCGGGCGGCGAACGCTGGTGGTCGAACGCTTCGACCGGCTCTGGACGCGCGACAAGCGCCTGCTGCGCCTGCCTCAGGAGGACTGCCTGCAATCGCTGTCCATACCCTCGACGCGAAAATATCAGTCCGACGGCGGCCCCGGTACGACGGAGATCTTCGGCCTGCTCAAGGGCAGCGACACCGTCGAAGCAGACCTTTCGCATTTCCTGCGCACCATCATCGTGTTCTGGCTGATCGGCGCCACCGACGGCCATGCCAAGAATTTCAGCATCTTCCTCAATCCAGGTGGACGCTTCCGCATGACCCCGCTCTATGACGTGCTGAGCGCACAGCCGAGCCTCGACAATGGGCAGGTCCAGAGGAAAAACTTCAAGCTGGCGATGTCGATCGGCAAGAGCCGTCACTACAGGGTCGAGGAGGTCATGCCGCGGCACTTCGTCCAATCCGCTGCGATGGCGGGCATCGGTGCCAGTCTCGTGCGCTCCACTTTCGAGGATATCGTCGCAAACACGATGACGAAGGCAGAGCAAGCGATTAATGACTTGCCTCGAGATTTCCCCGAACAGTTGGTTGCATCGATCTCGGAAGCGATGACACATCGCATCACGATGATCGAGAAAAGCCTCAGCCAGGTTTCCTCATGACCGCCGGCCTGCTGGTCTCCGCAGCCCGATCCGGTGCGGGCAAGACGACCGTCACGCTCGGCCTGCTCGCCGCGCTGGCGCGGCGCGGCATCACGCTGCGCGCGGCCAAGGCGGGGCCTGATTACATCGATCCCGCCTTTCACGCGGTCGCCACCGGCGCGCCTTGCATCAATCTCGACAGCTGGACGATGCCTCCGGCGCTGCTGCATGCACTCATGGCCGATGCCACAACTGCCGCCGATCTGCTGGTGGTCGAAGGCGTCATGGGCCTGTTCGACGGCGTGCCCGGCGTCGCCGACCGCGACGGCAGCAGTGCCAGCATCGCCGCGCGGTTCAAGTTGCCGGTGCTGCTGGTGCTCGACGTGACCGCGCAATCGCAATCAGCCGCCGCTATGGTGCGCGGCTTTGCCGGTCATCATCCTGACGTCCGCGTCGCCGGTGTGATCCTGAACCGCGTCGGCAGCGACCGACATCGCCGCCTCATCACGGATGCCATCGCGCCACTCGGCATCCCCGTCGTCGGTGCCATTCCGCGGGATGCCGCGCTGGCGCTGCCGGAGCGCCATCTCGGCCTCATCCAGGCCGGCGAACACGGCGACCTTGCCACGCGGATGGGCGTTCTCGCCGACATGGCGGAAAAGCATCTCGATCTCGATGCCATCATCGCGCTGGCCGCGCCCGTCGAGCGGCAGCCAACACGCAATGCCGCGCCGGCCTTGCCGCCGCCCGGCCAGCGCGTTGCGTTGGCTGCCGACGCGGCATTCACCTTCATCTATCCGCATCTGATCCACGGCTGGCGTAATGCCGGCGCAGAAATCGTCTGTTTCTCACCGCTGGCCAATGAAACACCGCCGGATAATTGCGATAGCTGCTGGCTGCCCGGCGGCTATCCCGAACTTCACGAGGCGACGCTTGCCTCGGCGCAAAAATTCCGCGACGGGCTGGTGCGCTTCGCACAGACACGTTCGGTCCATGGCGAGTGCGGCGGCTATATGGTGCTCGGTGAAGGCCTGGAGGATGCCGACGGCAACCGGCATCCGATGACGGGGCTGCTAGGACACACGACGAGTTTCCACAGGCGCCGCCTGCATCTCGGCTATCGCGAGGCGCGATTGCTATCCGACAGTCCTATCGGACCAAAGGGATCGCTCATCCGCGGCCACGAATTTCACTATGCGTCACTGATTGATCCGGGCAGCGACGACCCGCTGGTCGATCTCCGCAACGCGCAAGGCGACCCCATGGCAGAACGCGGCGGACGGCGCGGCCATGTCACCGGCACGTTCTTTCACGCCATTGCGCAAGTCAGCTCATAGCGTCTTAACCTCTCCCCGCAAGAGCGGGGCGAGGGAGTGCGCTGCCGGCGCTTTGCATTCAAGAAACAATCTCACCGCCCCCAGCGATCCTGCCAGATCTTTTCGCCGATCAGGCAGTTGACGCGCGGCTCCCTGGTCGTGTTGGCGACAGGAATCGCGCGCGGCTCGGGCATCAATCCTGCAACTTCCAACACCAGCTTGGTGCGGATTGCTTCCTTGAACTTGTCGCGCTCCTTGATCGGCACCACGAACGCGCCCGGGCCGCCGATCACGCAGTCCTCGTAATAGAGATCGAGATTTTCGATATCCATGGTCGAGTAGGACAGTTCCTTGGCCATGATCGGCAGGCCGTTGATGACGATGCCTTTCGCGACTGCCTCGTCGCGCGCGACCGTCACCGGTCCTCCATTGTTGTTCGGCCCATCGCCCGAAATATCGATGACGCGGCGCAGGCCGTGCAGCGCATTTTCATCGAACAGCGGCATGGCGTAGTAGATCGCTCCCGAGATCGAGGTCCGCGATGCCCGGCGGATCGGCGTCTTCATGATTTCGGATGCCACCGCGTCGGCGGATTCAGGGCCATCGATGACACGCCAGGGAATGATCAGCTTCTGGTCCGACGATGCCGCCCATTCGAAATAGGTGACCGCAATCTTGCCTGTCGGGCCACTCTTGAGCGCGGTAAGGAATTCCTTGGAGACGATGGCCTGGGCATAGCCTTCGCGCTGGATCGCCAGCTCGTCCATATCCATCGAATAGGAGACGTCGACCGCCAGCACCAGTTCGACATCGACCACGGGGTCCTGCTTGCTCTGGGCAAACTGCGCTTTCGGGCCTGTCGCAGCCATGCTCACGACGTCGCCGCCGGCCATCGCTCCCGCGACGAGTACCGCTCCAATCGAGACACACCAGCGCATAGCGGCCCTCCCGTTGAGAATCGAATGGTGACATGCAAATGACGAGCCGCAAAGCAGGAACCTGCAGGCATGTTCACAATCAAGTCAGGGATGCAGCGCCTGAACGGATGGCTTGGCTGATCGACAGCCACTGGTGGTGCCATTATATTGAAGGCCGTGTGCTCCGCCCGCGTGAGTTGCCATGCCCGAAACCGTCATCAAGCCGAGCGCCAAGACCAAGCCGAAGGTCGAGCGGCCTAAACTGTACAAGGTCATCCTCGTCAATGACGACTTCACGCCGCGCGAGTTTGTCGTGCGGGTGCTGAAGGCGGAATTCCGCATGTCCGAAGATCAGGCCGCCAAGGTGATGATGACCGCGCATCAGCGCGGCGTCTGCGTTGTCGCCGTGTTCACCCACGATGTGGCCGAGACCAAGGCAACCCGCGCCACCGATGCCGGCCGTGCCAAGGGTTATCCGCTGCTGTTCACGATCGAGCCGGAAGAATAGAGCTCAGCTCTCGGGTGTGGCACCTTCGTCGGCCAGCCCATAGACACGCTCCGCCTTCGCGAAGCCCGCGATGGGAAATTCGCCGAGATCGGTCCAGTCCGTCGTCGTTGCGTCGGCGAAGGTCGCGGATGCGACCACAGTTCGATGCAGTTTGCCGGCGATCTTCTCCAGACGTGCAGCGAGATTCACCGCCGGGCCGATACAGGTGAAATCGAGCCGGTTGCCGCCGCCGATATTGCCGTAAAGTACCTTGCCGACATGCAGTGCCAGACCGAAGCGAAAGCGCTCTTCAGCACCTGCCGCATCCGACCAGCGCAGCGCTTCAACGGCAGCGCTAGCTTCACGCGTAGCCTCCAGCGCATGGCCGCAAACCGTCGAACGATCCGCATCATCCTCGGCGATGGGAAACACGGCCAGCAGACCATCGCCCATGAATTTGAGCACTTCGCCGCCATGCTTGAGGATCGCAGGCACCTGACAATCGAAATAGCGGTTGAGAATCTCGACTACGCTTTCCGGCGGCAATCGGTCCGACAGCGCCGTAAAGCCGCGCAGATCCGACAACCAGATCGCTGCGCGCATGGTCTCGGTATGGCCGCGTCGGATCTGACCACCGAGAATACGTCCGCCGGCGCGATTGCCCACATAGGTATCGAGCAGTGTCACCGTGACCCGTCGTATGCCGATGACCTCGATCAACCGCGCCAATGTCGGCAGCACCGTTTTCAAGGCAGCAAGCTGCTCCTCGGTGAAACCGCCGGGCTGCTTCGTGGTCCAGCTTGATGCGTGGAGCATGTTATCGACGAAGGTGAGCGGGATCGCGATGTAGTCGGTAACGCCTTCGGCGCGCATATCGTCGAAAAAAGGAAAGGGTGTGGTTGATGGCTCATGAAGTCGGCTGCGGACCTCGACACCTTCCCGGAAGACCAGCGCAAGCGGACTGCTGAGGAATTCAGGCGCCTCCTGAATGTCGAAATCAACCGAGCTGAGGACTACCCCGGTCTCCGGACGCCAGATGAAATTGCGGCCGAAGATTTCCGGGTGCAGGGTGCGGATGAAGATGCCCACGCGGTACAGCGGCAGCCCTGCAGCGACAAGCCGCTCGCAACATTCCGCCATCATGCGCGATGGCGTCGGCGCGGATCGCGCACCGTCACTGAGCCAGTCGATGATCTCTCTGAGCTTGTCGGGTAACACGGCTGGCACTTTCAAACTCGCGCGAACGCGGGCTTCGGTCAGTCACTTACTCTAGCCGACCTGCCCGCGATGCCGAATGAAATGATCGGCGAGCACACAAGCGGCCATGGCTTCGGCCACCGGCACGGCACGGATGCCGACGCAGGGATCGTGGCGACCCTTGGTCAGGATGTCAGTGTCGGCGCCATTGCGATCGACGGTCTTGCGCGGCGACAGGATCGACGAGGTCGGCTTCACGGCAAAACGTGCCACGACCGGCTGGCCCGTGGAAATGCCGCCGAGAATGCCCCCGGCATGGTTTGAGAGAAATGACGGGCCGTGATTGGTCATGCGCATCTCGTCGGCATTGTCCTCACCGGACAACTCCGCCGCGCCAAAACCGTCACCGATCTCAACGCCCTTCACCGCATTGATGCTCATCAGCGCCGCTGCCAGATCGCCATCGAGCTTGGCGTAAATGGGCGCGCCCAAACCTGCGGGCACGCCGTCGGCGACCACTTCGATCACCGCACCGATCGACGAGCCGGATTTCCGGATACCATCGAGATAGCTTTCGAAAAAGGCGGCCTTGTCCTTGTCCGGGCAGAAGAATGGATTGCGCGCAACCTCGTCCCAGTCCCAGTTGCCGCGGTCGATCTTGTGCGGGCCCATCTGCACCAGCGCTGCACGCACCGTCATGCCAGGCACGATCTTGCGCGCAATGGCGCCAGCGGCCACGCGCGTCGCGGTCTCGCGGGCCGACGAGCGACCGCCGCCGCGATAATCGCGCAACCCGTATTTGGCCTCATAGGTGAAGTCGGCATGGCCCGGCCGAAACTTGTCCTTGATGTCCGAATAGTCCTTCGAGCGCTGGTCGGTATTCTCGATCAGGAGCGCGATCGGCGTCCCCGTCGTGACCTGCACACCCGTTTCCGGATGCACCATGACCCCGGACAGGATTTTGACCGCGTCAGCTTCCTGCCGCTGCGTGGTAAAGCGCGACTGGCCGGGACGACGGCGATCGAGATCGGCCTGGATCTCGGTGACATCCAGCGGGATCAGCGGCGGACAGCCATCGACCACGCAGCCGATCGCCACCCCGTGGCTCTCGCCGAAGGTCGTGACGCGGAACATGTGACCGAAGGTGTTATGAGACATGGTGCGCTCGCTGCTTGAGCAGATGTCGTAACGCGGGCCGTCCGGGGGGTCAAATCGCCCGGCCGGCCGAAATGCTTAACTAAACTTGTCCATCCCGTCAGCGTTGAACACGTAGACCGCGCCCTGCTGGATCGGCAGCTCACTGACACCGTCCGGCGTCTCAAGGCCCAGCGCCACCATCAGCGCCCGCGCCGTGCCGCCATGCGCCACCGCGACGGTATCGCCCGTGAGGCCGTCAACCCATGCGCGCATGCGGAGCTGCACTTCACCATAGCTTTCGCCGCCCGGCGCCGGCAGGCTCCATTTGTCCAGAAGACGCGCCGCAAAGATGTCGGGATGCGCAGCTTCCTGCTCGGCCAGCGTGAATCCTTCCCAGTGGCCGAAGCCGATCTCACGCAGACGATCGTCGAGGCCGTAGTCGTCATGGGGAAGATCGAGCTTGCCGCGCACCAGTTCCATGGTGTTGCGCGCGCGGCCGAGCGGACTGGAGACGAACGCGACATCGCCGCTGGTGCGCCCGTCCCGTGCCAGAATATCCTTCAGCACGGTGCCGGCATGTGCCGCCTGCTCCCGACCGAGATCGTTGAGCGGAATGTCCTTCGAGCCCTGAAAGCGACCGGCGGCGTTCCATTCGGTCTGGCCGTGGCGAATATAATAGATGGTTGGCTTCGGCATGGACGTCAGCAATCAGTCCTTGCTGCCCATGCTGATGTCCGGCGCATCCGGCACCTTGGTGCCGAGCACGTGATAGCCGGCATCGACGTGATGCACTTCGCCGGTGACGCCGGTGGACATATCGGACAGGAAATACACCGCGCTCTGGCCAACTTCGTCGATGGAGACGTTCTTGCGCAGCGGCGCGTTGACCTCGTTGTATTTCAACAGATAGCGGGAGTCGGCTATCCCTGCGAAGGCCAGCGTCTTGATCGGGCCGGCAGAGATCGCATTGACGCGGATACCCTTCACGCCCAGGTCAGCCGCCAGATAGCGCACGCTGGCTTCCAGCGCAGCCTTGGCGACACCCATCACATTGTAGTTCGGCATCCACTTCTCGGCGCCGTAATAGGTCAGCGTAACGATAGAGCCGCCCTCGGTCATGAGCTTCTCGGCGCGCTGTGCGATGGCCGTCAGCGAGTAGCAGGAGATCAGCATGCTCTTGCTGAAATTCTCGGCCGATGTGTCGACATAGCGACCTTCGAGCTCGTCTTTGTCCGAGAAGGCGATGGCGTGGACGACAAAATCGATCTTGCCCCATTTCTCCTTCACCCGGTCGAACACCGCATCGATGGTGGCTGCGTCGGTGACGTCGCAATGGCCCAGCAGCTCGGCGCCGAGCTCGGCGGCCAGCGGCTCGACACGCTTCTTCAGCGCATCGCCCTGATAGGTCAGCGCGATGTCCGCGCCCTGCGCCTGACACGCCTTGGCGATGCCCCAGGCAATGGAACGGTTGTTGGCGACGCCGAGAATAACGCCGCGCTTGCCCTTCATCAGGCCTGAAACTTCGCTCATGTCGTATCCTGTTTTGCTTGGCTGACAGCCTTGGCAGTCCATACCGATCTGGCCTTGGGGGTACACCAGCACTTGCGTTCGGTACAGCCCAAAAGCCCGGTTATGCCGCTGTTTACCGTCCGGGCTTAACGCCGGAATAGACGGTCCGCCAAGGTGTTATGATAGATGCGGCGCAATTGCGGACCGCCCAAGATACCGTCAGGATTGCAACGGATGGCACGAGCCCCATGAGCGCCTTTCGCGAAAGCGTTGAGAGCATGATTCCGGCGCTGCGCCGCTATGCGCGGGCGCTGGCGCGTGACACCGACATTGCCGACGATCTGGTGCAGGACACGCTGGTGCGCGCGCTGCGCTCCGAGAAACTGTTCATTGGCGGCGACCTCAGAAGCTGGCTTTACACAATCCTGACCAATCTGAACCGCAACCGCCGTCGCTCGCTGGCGCGCAAACCGATCTTTACCGAACTGTTCGACAACAATCCGGACGCCAGCGGCACCGAAGCCGAAGGGCGCGACATCTCGCGCGCCCTCGCCGCCCTCGTCGAAGAACAGCGCTCGGTGCTGCTGCTCGTGATGCTCGAAGGCCTGAGCTACCGCGAAGTCGCCGACATCCAGGGCGTGCCGATCGGCACCGTGATGTCGCGCCTCGCCCGCGCCCGCGCCCATGTCAAAGCCTATCTCGACGGCGAGCGCCCGGCGCTGCGCGCGGTCAAATGATTTAAAGGGAAGATGATAATGACCGGACCGAACATTCCCGTGACCGAAGACGAATTGCACGCCTTCGTCGACAATGAATTGCCGGCCGAGCGCCGCGCCGATGTCGAGGCATGGCTCGCGACACATCCTGACGATGCCGAGCGCGTCGCATCATGGCGCGCGATGGCCGAGTTGCTGCATGCCCGCTACGATGCGATCGCCGACGAGACAGTGCCAAAGCGGCTGGAGATCGAGCGATTGGTTCAGCAGCCGCGGCGCTGGATCTACGGCGCCGTCGCAGCAACGCTTGTCGCCTTCGTTGCAGGTGGTAGCGCGGGCTGGGTCGCACACGGCGCAGCGGCCGCTCCGTCGACATTCCGGAATTTCACGGTGGATGCGCTCGGTGCGCATCGGCTCTATGTGGTCGAAGTGCGCCATCCCGTCGAAGTCGCAGGCAATGAACGTGCACATCTGCAGCAGTGGCTATCGAAGCGCGTGGGTTACGAGATCAAGGCACCGGAACTCGAGGCGGCCGGATTGAAGCTGGTCGGCGGACGATTGCTGCCCGGCCCTGAAGCGCCTGCGGCCTTCTTCATGTATGAGAGTCCGTCGGGCGAGCGCTACACGCTCTACACATCGCGTGCCGCGAAAGCCGACCCCACCCAGATGCGCTATGCCGCGCAGGACAAGGACGGCGCCATGTTCTGGGCCGACAAGGGCGTCGGCTATGTCGTGTCAGGCCCGACCGACAAGGACCGGCTCAACCAGGTCGCGCGCCAGATCTATGACCAGACGGAGAAGGTGGGGGGATAGCTGCACTCTGTAGCCCGGATGGAGCGAAGCAGAATCCGGGCTGTCAGGCGTTCGGCATTGCCTCAGGCGAGACAGGACTTTCGCGTTTCACGCGGTCACCGATCACATCGAATAACAGTGCCGTATTCGCGATCATCACAACGGTTGCGATAATTCCTATCGTGCTGTCCGTAACGGCCCGCAACATCGCTTTCCAGAATGGAAGATCGGCCGTGCTTCCGACCAGGCCCAACATCATGATGCAAGCAATCCACACCGCCAGCGCCGCCGTAAAGGGAATGACGATTGCCAGCATGGTCCGAACGATCAGCCAGATCCGTCCTCGACTGTCGTGCCATGCATCTGTAGCCGTCACGTTGACCAGGCCCGCGGCCAAAGCAGGAAACAACAACAACAGGCGGACCGACACAATGATGACGATAATCGCCAAACCGATCGGCAAGAGAATACTCATCAAACCGGACTCAGGCATAATCTCGCCGACCAGCGTCGGTACCCAGAACACGCCTGCCCATTTGAAATAGCGGCGGAATCGATCGCAAAAATACGCGAGATAGTGCGCGGGCTGCTCGTCAAGAATGATCAGACGATATGCGCCGACATAGAAGGGCACCAGCAGGATCATGGATATGCCGTCAAGCAGGACGCGAAACGCTTTACTGCTGATGTCGTCGGATCCAACTGCGAGCCTGCAGAGATCGATCAGCATGCAGATCGAAAACGCGATCAGGACCAAATGCGGCGCTTGGCGAAAGACTAGACGCGCGCCGTACCACACGGAGTGAAAAACCTGTCTGGCGGTTGGATAGGTGATGGCCATGCACGTTTTTATAGTGCGACAGCATCGACACAATCAAACGTTGATCGAATTGATCTGCCCGCAAGGTTAGCAGCAGATTATTCGAGAGCGGTGCGGCCAGTGCCGCACCGCTCCGTCTAGCCTCACCCCAACTCATTCCGCGGATGATACGGGTGCCCGTCGCGCCATTTCTCCATCAGCTTTTCCAGATCGGCGTCGTTGCCGTCCGGCAACATGATCCTGGTGGTGAAGTAGAGATCGCCCGCTGCGCCCCCGGCCAGCGGCAGGCCCTTGCCCTTCAGGCGAAACACCCGTCCGCTCGACGTGTTCTTCGGAATTGAAAGCTCCACGGCGCCGGTGAGTGTCGGCGCGCGCACCTTGGCCCCCAGCACGGCTTCGTAGAGCGTGATCGGCAGATCGACGCGCAGGTCGTTGCCATCCACCTTGAAGAAGGAATGGGGGGCGATGGTGACGGTGATCATCAAATCGCCGGGACGATGACCGGCAGCGCTTTCGCCCTGCCCGCGGAGCCGGATCTGCTGGCCCGAGGTGACGCCGGCCGGCACCTTGACGTTCAATTCCTTGCCGGATGGCAGGCGTACGCGCTTCTCCGCGCCCTTCACAGACTCTTCCAGCGTCACCGTCATGGCGACGTTCAGATCCAGATCGGGCATCCCGCCGGCATAGCCGCCGCTCTCGAATTCAAAACCTTGCGCGCCCGGCCGCGCGCCGCGCGGGCTGGCGCCGCCGAACATGCTGTTGAGGATGTCCTCGAAACCGCCGCCGGCGGCACCGCCGGGAAAGCCCTGCTGCGCGCCGGGACCGCCGCGAAAGGCATGCTCGAAGCCGCGCTGCGACGCGCCGGCACGGCCGCCGCCGCCGCCGCCGGGAAAACCCTGGAAACGCACCTTGCCCTCGGCATCGATCTCGCCGCGGTCGAATTGCTTGCGCTTTTCTTCGTCGCCGACGATTTCGTTAGCCGAATTCACTTCCGAAAACCGCTCGGCGGCCTTCGGATCATCCTTGTTGTTGTCGGGATGATGCTTCTTGGCGAGCTTGCGATAGGCACTCTTGATCGCCGCAGCGCTGGCGCCCCGCTGCACCCCCAAGACCTCATAGGGGTCGCGCATCCGTCGTCTCTCCTTCAGGTAACTAAAAGGCGGGCCACCGGCCCGCATGTTGGATTTGCAGGCCGAAACCCGCCTGCTTCTTCATCTGGTGACTTCGTGTCATTTTTGCAACTGGGCCGCAAGCGGCCGGCCAGCGAAAACTAGCTCCGTTTCCACGGCTTCAGCGTATGCACGTCCCAGCTGCCGCGGTCACCCTTACAGGCTGCACCTTGCATCCAGCTTTCGTTGGTGCCGTTGACATAGCTGGCCAGAAAATCCCTGCAGGTGCGACCTTCCGCGACATAGGCACTGGACAGAGGCGTCACCGATCCGCGCGCGCCGGTCGACGGGTTTTCCCACGGCTGGCTGGAATCCTTGCTGCCCTTGGTAAGGACATCGGAGGCCGCCGTACGCGTCAGGACAAGATCGGCTTCCGTGGGCTCGTAATTGGTGGCCTGGACCGATGCCGGCGAAATCGAGCCGGTGACGTCACCGCCCTCCATCTTGGCCAGCGCGGACTCGTTTCGGCCCATGCTGCAACCACCAAGGGTGCTGCCGATAAGAATTGCTGTCAAAGCCGCGCCGAGCGGGCAGATGGCCGATAGGCCAATGCGCAGCCGTACCCTATATAGGTCTTGCCTATGCAGGGGCAGCAGCAAGCTCTCGACAGCAGGCCAACGCAAGCGGAACTCCGGACATGACCGACACGACCTCCCCCATCAAAGACTCAACTCCGTTAACGTCAGGTGATTTTACGGCCGCTGCGGAACCATTTGCGCTGTTTTCCGAGTGGTTTACCGAGGCAAAGGCCTCAGAACCCAACGATCCGAACGCGATGGCGCTGGCCACCGTCGACGCCGACGGCCTGCCCGACGTCCGCATGGTGCTGATGAAGGGCTATGACACCGACGGTTTCGTGTTCTACAGCCACATTGCCAGCCAGAAGGGCCAGGAGCTCGCCGCCAATCCCAAGGCCGCCTTGCTGTTTCACTGGAAGTCGCTGCGCCGCCAGGTCCGCATTCGCGGTCCCGTCACCCGCGTGACCGAAGCCGAGGCCGACGAGTATTTCGCGACCCGCCCGAAACAGGCCCAGATCGGCGCCTGGGCGAGCAAGCAGTCGCAGCCGCTGGAAAGCCGCTTTGCCTTCGAACAAGCCATCGCCAAGGAAGGCGCCAAGCACTTGATCGGCAGCGTTCCGCGGCCGCCAGGCTGGAGCGGATGGCGCATCACGCCTGTTCGTTTTGAGTTCTGGCACGACCGGCCGTTCCGCCTGCACGACCGCATCGAATTCCGCCGCGACACCGCGGCACCAGATACGTCCTGGACCAAGGTGAGACTGTATCCGTGAGCGCCGACAACGAGACGAGAGCCAAACACGTGAACCACCCGGGATCGAATGCGCCCAAGCGCACAATGCTGCTCACCGGCGCAAGCCGCGGCATCGGTCATGCCACTGTGATGCGCTTTTCAAGCGCCGGCTGGCGTGTGCTGACCTGTTCGCGGCATCCGTTTCCGGAAGTCTGCCCATGGGATGCAGGCCCCGAAGATCACATCCAGGTCGACCTCTCCGACCATGACGACACCGTCCGCGCCATCGACGACATCAAGGAACGGCTGAACGGCGGCGCGCTGCATGCGCTGGTGAACAATGCCGCCATCTCGCCGAAGGCCGAAGGCGGCGCGCGCATGGGCTCGATCGATACCGACGTCGCGACCTGGAGCCACGTCTTCAACGTCAACTTCTTCGCGCCGATCATGATGGCCCGTGGGCTGATCGAACAGTTGAAGGCAGCCAAAGGCTCGGTGGTGAACGTCACCTCGATCGCCGGCTCGCGCGTGCATCCGTTTGCCGGCGCGGCCTATGCCACATCGAAAGCGGCGCTGGCGTCGCTGACCCGCGAAATGGCGTCGGATTTCGGCCGCCTCGGCATCCGCGTCAATGCCATTGCGCCGGGTGAGATCGACACCTCGATCCTGTCGCCGGGCACGCAGACCATCGTCGATCAGCAGATCCCGCTGCATCGGCTCGGCACGCCCGACGAAGTCGCCAAGATCATCTATGTGCTGTGTACGGAAACGAGTTCATACGTGAATGGCGCCGAGATCCACATCAATGGCGGCCAGCACGTCTGATCAGCGATGTCAGGTGGGACATGGTCATGCTGAGGACCGCGCCATTCTGGCGCTCCCCAAGACACGCGGGTCTTCCTAGTCCGCGTAAAACTTCCGCGGCATCGGCGCAGCCGCGCTGATCCCGGCGCTGGAACAATCGTCTTCGGATTCGCCATCCATCAACCCGGCGCCGCAATGCCGGCAGGTTCGCGCAGAGATTGCCTGAGCTTTGCCGGCCATGCGCGCCTGTTGATAGGACCTGAGATCGACGACGTTCCGTCCCGATGTTTCTGTTTTGTCAACCATTGCTGTCCTCATCGCTTCTGACAGCGTTATGACAGCAACCATTAGCGCAACCGTTCAGCGGAACGCTCGAATTTTACCGGATAAATTGTGGCGGGAATCGCGCGAAGCCTATGATCATTGGGCTTTTCGAACACGCATCATGAATGCGTTTTGATAGTTGGAAAAAGATTCAGACACCCGCGCCTTTGTGATCCCGCGAGCGCATGCTCGGGGTTGTCTAAGCGGTGTCCCCTCCTGAAACATGAGGGGTGGCGGCGCGCCTGACGACGCGAAATGGTGGTAATTTTCGCGATCCGCTCCGCCGGAACGCCGGCAAGCCGCAACCGCGTAACGCCATCAGGCGCGCCACCGCGGCTTTTCTGTCCCCGGGGCCGTGCTTCCGGGTACTGGGCACGGGCATCGCGCCCGTCATCCGGCAGCAGGCTTTCGCCCGCCTTCGCCGCACCCGTCCAGCCGCAAGCGGCAGAGCCCCGTAGTGGGCCCGGACGGCTACCCAAGGCCTCCCGAGTGCGCAGGGTACGTCACCCCACACCCGCAGGCGCCGCATCCTGTCCCACTTCAAGACGCCTCATGAAGCGCCCCTCGCGAACCGGATATTCGGATCATAATCCTAATAGGGATATTATCAAGAGCGACAGGAAAAAATGTTTGAGAGCTTTCGTGCCCGCCCCACAGTCATCATTCCGGGGCGCGAGGAGACGCCGCAGGCGGCATATCGCGAACCCGGAATCCCGAAATGTTTGGCACGATCGGAGACTCCATGTCGGGATTCCGGGGTCGCACTTTAGCGGCTTCGCCGCTGTCGTGCGCCCCGGAATGACGAGAGAGGGAATGTGCGGTAATGAATAACGCCCTACGCCCCTACAACCACTTCTTCCACTTGAAGAACATGTAAGGCAGCACCGCGGCGAACAGCATCATGATGAGCGCCATCGAATAGCCGTGGGTCCATTCCAGCTCCGGCATGAGCTTGAAGTTCATGCCATAGACCGAGGCGATCAGGGTCGGCGGCATCAGGACGACGGCCATGACCGAGAACAGCTTGATGATGTTGTTCTGTTCGAGATTGACGACGCCGAGCATGGCATCGAGCGTGAAGGTGATCTTGTTCGACAGATAGGACGCGTGATCGGTCAGGGACACCACGTCGCGCTGCATGGTCTTGAGCTGCGCGCGCATGTCCTTCGACCATTTCACGCCTTCCGCCTCGGCGCTGACGAAAGTGACGACACGGCCGATCGAGACGAGGCTTTCACGGACCTTCGAGGTCAGGTCGCCCTTGCGGCCAATGGTGATCAGGATTTCCGAATAGCGCTTGGCATGGCCGGTGCGCAGCGACTCATCCGGCTCGAAGATGTCGTGGCTGACCTGATCGACGTCGGCGCCGACGCGTTCGAGAATGTCGGCGCAGCGATCGATCACCGCGTCGAGCAGTTCGAGCAGAATGGTTTCACCATTGGCGCCGGCGGGCGCGTTGCGGCCAAGCTTCAGTTCGACGGACGCGAACGGACGCGGTGTGTCGTAGCGCACCGTCACCAGCCGTTGCCGGGTGAGGATGAAAGTTACCGCCGTGATCCGCGGCGACTCGGTGTCGGAACCACACATCAAGCTGGCGGTCATGTAGCGGGCGCCGTTCTCGATATAGAGACGGCTGGAGATCTCGATCTCCTGCATGTCTTCGCGGGTCGGGATCTCGACCCCCGCCAGTTTCTCCACCGCCTTGTCCTCGGCCGGCGACGGCTTCACCATGTCGATCCACACCGCATTGTCCGGCAACGCCTCGAGATCGGTCGGCTCGGATTTTCTCAAGGCGTGGTCGGCAGGGGTGAAGACAGCGAGCATGGCAACTCCGGGACATTAATAAGGCAGGGAACAGCAATGGGGACGATCCGGACCGAATCGGCCGGGGCAACTGACCATGACCGACGCGGATGCAGCCGTCATGACAGCCTTTGTGCGGCGCGCCAACCCCACGCGAACGTCTGGAATTTTTCCCGCGAGATCACGCGTTCTATGGGTCTCGATCTGACAAAATTGTCACGCGCGCATCACGGATTCGCGAGGCGCTGCGCTTCTGCACAGGATTTACCCGGAGCATCGGAAATTCTGCGGCAAATATGACACAGGCTGTGCGCTGCATGATGCGCAGCGCATCTAACCGCTGGAATTGCAGCGGATTTCAGCGATAGTGGCTTTAACGGAATCGTGGCGTTCGCAGGCTATTTTGGGTGTGTTTCCTTGCACCAGCCTGTCTGAATTCGGACCCCACGCAATTGGAACAATGACATGTCGCCGCTCAAGATTAAGCTTGGACTGATTGTCGCCGCCGGCCTGATGCTGTCGGGCTGCATGCAGACCGCCACGCAATTCCAGGCCGCCCCGGAAGCCAGCCTCAAGCCGAATGACAAGGCGCAGCTCGCCAAGGCGCGTTACGCGAAGGTGGCCGTGGCCGAGCCGTTCCGCCGCGCCATCGTCGACTTCCACCGCAAGGAAGCGCCGGGCTCGATCGTGGTCGATTCCGACAACCACTATCTCTATTTCGTCCAGGACGGCGGCAAGGCTATCCGCTATGGCGTGACCGTCGGCGAAGAAGCGCTGGCCTTCTCGGGCGTCGCGCGCGTCGGCAACATGGCCGAATGGCCGAAGTGGACCCCGACCAAGGACATTCACGCCCGCATCGAAGGCCTGCCGGCCCAGGTGCCCGGCGGCGTCGACAATCCGCTCGGTGCCCGCGCCCTCTATCTCTATCAGGGCAACAAGGACACATTGTTCCGTATCCACGGCACCAACCAGCCGGAATATATCGGCGCCTCGATCTCGTCGGGCTGCATCCGCATGACCAACGAAGACGTCATCGACCTCTATAGCCGCGTCAAGCCCGGCGCTGTGGTCGTCGTGCTCGAGCCGAAGGCCGGCGACTCGCCGTATAATTCGAAGCTCGCTTTGCAGGGCGGCGGCGGAACGCCATACTGAGCCGAGATTTTATGAGATTAGAAAAAGCGCCGGTTGATCCGGCGCTTTTTTTTTGTTTTGAGCGAAAGCTCAAGCGTGGGTGGCCTCCCTCCCTCAAGCGGCGAAGCCGCGCAGCGGGGAGGGTCGGCCGAACGAGGCGATGCGTAGCATCAACGAAGTGGAGGCCGGGGTGGGGTGCTTCCACAAACGCCGTCGCCTGTGGCCCCCCACCCGACCGGCCCAATAAGAAAAAAATTGGGCCGGCCACCCTCCCCGCAAGGGGGAGGGAAAAGAAGGCGCCACCGCTCGCGCTTGACCGCGAACAGACGGCCTCGGCGTCACCGCAAAAAGCTGAACGGCGATGTCGGCTGTGTCCGGCGTTTCTTCGGCTTGGGCTTCGGTTTCGGCTTGGGCTGTTCCGGCGCGGGCTCGGCTTCGGCAGCTTCCAGTTCGGGCTCCGTCGCAGCGGGTTGAGCCGCCGCAGGCTCAGCGGGTTTCGCCTCCTCCGTCTTTTTCTCTCCCGGCTTACCTTCGGCCACTTCGCGCGGCGGTGCTTCGTCCGGGCGCACGGCCGGCATCAGCGGTGCGATGCGCGGCCACTCGTCCCAGACGTCCCATTGGCAGATGCGGTAGTTTCCGCGCCGCTCGGCGATATCGAGATGGATATGATCCTCGTGATAGCCGTCGGAGCCCGGACCCAGCACAGTAGTAAACCGCGTACAGACCGAATGCAGCACCGCCTCGCGCTGCTCGCGCGGCGTGTTTCGCTCGGTGAGCGCGATCGAGCGGCCATTGGCAAGTTTCAGCCCGCGCACATCCAGCGCATTGGCGCGGCCATGCTCTGACAGTTTTGCACCGACGACACGGTTGCGACCGCGGCAATCGAAGGAGTCGAAATTATCAAGTTCGAGGAGCTTGGTGCCGAGGTTGGTCGCGAGCGGTGCCATGTCGGCGCGGATCCATTCGGCCACCGCCGTTGCCATGGCGCAGCGCATCGTTCCCGCAGGCTTCAGCGGCACGCGCGTCTTGTCCGGCAGCACGACCGCTTCCAGCCGCACCATGTCGGGTCCGCCGCAGGCGCCCGGCCCCTTGATGTCGGGAATACTCGGCGCAACGGCGATGGCATCGGTGAGCGCCAGGCGGCAGGCTGAAGGCGGCGGCGGCTCCGGCGGACGCGCTTCGGCGGCAGGCTTCTCGGGCTCAGCGGGTTGCTCCGATTTCGCAGGCTCCTCGCCGGGCTTTTGCGCCGGCTCGATCGCGGGCGCTTCTATCGCGGGCGCTTCTGCCGGGCGGGGCTTTGGCAGCGGCACACGCGATGTCGTCAGATAGGCCTGCGCCGGCGCGGCAACCAGCAGCAACGCCAGAACCGCGCCAATTGTCCTTTGGTCGCAGCCGGATAGGCCAAAAGTCCATTTCCGGGCCGCTTTCCCCGCGCTAAACTTCATGCCAAGACCTAAAGCAAGAACACGGTCGAAGTTCCCCGGCAACGATCGGGGAGCCGGCACGCCAATCACAAGACGGAGGAACGATCAAATGCGTGGCTTGATGCAAGACTGGCCTTTGCTGTGTCATCGGATCATCGATCATGCGGCCCAAGTCCACGGCGAGCGCGAGGTCGTGACCAGATCAGTCGAAGGTCCCATCCACCGTACCAATTACGCCGAAATTCGTACCCGTGCCCTGAAGGTCGCACAGCGTCTCGACCGCGAGGGCATCAAGATGGGCGACCGCGTCGCCACCATCGCGTGGAACACGTGGCGGCACCTCGAAACGTGGTACGGCATCATGGGCATCGGCGCCATCTGCCACACCGTCAATCCACGTCTATTCCCGGATCAGATCGCGTGGATCATCAACCATGCGCAAGATCGTATCGTGATGACCGACCTCACCTTCATCCCGATCCTTGAAAAGCTTGCCGACCAGTTACCATCAGTCGAGCGCTACATCGTCTACACCGACAAGGCGCACATGCCGCAGACCACGCTGAAAAACGCCGTGGCCTATGAGGACTGGATCGCGGAAGTCGACGGCAACTTCAAATGGAAGGAGTTCGACGAGAACACCGCAGCGGCGATGTGCTACACATCGGGAACCACGGGCGATCCGAAGGGCGTGCTGTATTCTCACCGCTCCAACGTGATGCATGCGCTGATGGCCAATACCGGTGACTCGCTCGGTGCCAATGCCGCCGACACCATGCTGCCGGTAGTCCCGCTGTTCCATGCCAACAGCTGGGGCATCGCGTTTTCCGCGCCGTCGATGGGCACCAAGCTCGTACTGCCGGGCGCCAAGATGGACGGCGCCTCGATCTACGAATTGCTCTCGACCGAAAAGGTGACGCATACCGCGGGCGTGCCGACGGTGTGGCTGATGCTGCTCAACTACATGTCGCAGAACAATCTGAAACTGCCTGACCTGCGCATGGTGGTGTGCGGCGGCTCGGCGATGCCGCGCTCGATGATCAAGGCCTTCGTCGACATGGGCATCGGTGCACGTCATGCCTGGGGCATGACCGAAATGAGCCCGATAGGCACGCTGGCCGCGTTGAAACCGCCCTTCGACCAGCTCGAAGGCGACGAGCGGCTGGATATCCTGCAGACCCAGGGCTATCCGCCATTCGGCGTCGAGATGAAGATCACCGACGACAGCGGCAAGAGCCTGCCCTGGGACGGCAAGACCTTCGGCCGTCTCAAGGTGCGCGGTCCGTCAGTGTCGCGCGCCTATTTCCGCGTCGAGGACGAGATCCTCGACGAGGAAGGCTATTTCGACACCGGCGACGTCGCGACCATCGACGCGCATGGCTATATGCGGATCACCGACCGCTCCAAGGACGTCATCAAGTCCGGCGGCGAATGGATCTCGTCGATCGATCTGGAGAACCTTGCCGTCGGTCATCCGCAGGTGGCGGAAGCCGCCGTCATCGGCGTCTATCATCCGAAGTGGGACGAGCGCCCGCTGCTCATCGTGCAGCTCAAGCAGGATCAAACCACCACGCGCGAGGACATCCTGAAATACATGGATGGCAAGATCGCCAAGTGGTGGATGCCGGATGATGTGGTGTTCGTCGATGCGATCCCGCACACGGCCACCGGCAAGATCCTGAAGACCGCGCTGCGCGATCAGTTCAAGACGTATAGCCTGCCGACAGCAGCGGCTTAAAAAGAAAAAACCTCTCCTCGCAGTGCGAGGAGAGGTTTTGAATTTGTGGACTACGAAAACCTCAGCCGTTGAGCGCGGCCTTGACCAGACCGCTGGCCTTGCCGAAGTCCATCTGGCCGGCATATTTCGCTTTCAGCGCAGCAATCACCTTGCCCATGTCCTTCATGCCGCTCGCGCCAAGCTCGGCGATCTCGGCAGTGACGGCAGATTTCGCTTCGTCCTCCGACATCTGCTGCGGCAGATAGGCGGAGATGATCGCGATCTCCTCGCGCTCCTGGGTCGCGAGTTCGGCGCGGCCGCCCTTGTCATAGAGCTCGACGGATTCCTGGCGCTGCTTGATCATCTTCTGCAGCAGGCTCAGCAGGTCGGCATCCGACAGCGGCGGCTTGCTCTGGCCACGCGCTTCGATATCGGCATTCTTGATGGTCGAATTGACCATCCGAAGCGTCGAAAGCTTGCGCTCGTCCTTGGCTCGCATAGCGTCCTTGACGGCGTTGTTGATGTCATCGCGCAGCATCTGCGTCTCCTCTTGCGGCGGCCAATCGCAGCGCCGGAACTCGGTTGGCCCCGATCTAAGCGTTTTAAGGGGTATGCACAACTGCGCCCGCCAATTCTCGGGGACGCCGCCCGGAGCTATTGCCCGAACCTACTGCCCAAACCTACTGCCGATGGCTGGAGCTGAAATCCTCCACGCTTGCGGACAACGGCCCGGGCGCGGTGGCTCCAGCGGCGTATGGCAGAACCATCAACGCCGATATGGTGGCCGGAATACCGGCCTGGCCCCATAGCCGGGGCTGAACCTCGAAATCAAACCTGACGTGCCGTGGCTCGAGCATCGCGACCTTGCCCATCCACATCAGGCAATCGCTATCTGTCGCAAAACACATCGCAGCCCAGCCCTTCTGCAGCGTCGTCGCGCGCGGCATGCCCCAACTGTATTGATACCGGAACGGGCGGCTGTAGACGGGATGGTCAAGGCTGTAAAAGGCCGTCGCGAATGCCAGCCCGTCGTCGCCACTGATCCGTGGCATCGGCCGGCCTGCCATCTGGCGCCACCGATCGGTCAGCTCTTGAGCGGCCAGCCGGTAGTAAGTCCGCTCATTAGGATTGATGCTGTTGCGATAAATCGCATGGATCGGAGCAGCCACAACGGCTGCGATGATGGCGATGCCGGCGACGAACACCACCATATTGACCACATACAGACGTTCGAGCGTGAAGCGGGCGCCGCAAACGATCAAAACAGCCGGCAGGAACAAGCCCTGGAGCGCCCATAGCGAAGGCATGTCGGTGCCAAGCGTGACGGTAGTCACGACGGGCAGCAGCACCGTGCCGATGAACACCCAGAACAGCAGCAGCAACCCTGGACCCATCGCACGGAAATCGGCCGAAAAGTACTTCAGGCGCAGCTCGGCCGATAAAACCCAGACAATGGCCGGCAGCGCCAGCGTCGCCGCGAGACCGAGCAAAAACATGCTGGCTTCGATGAGTGACTGACCGAAGTCGATGCCGCCGTGAACCTGCATGGCATAAGTGAACGGCGCAGCACCGGTCTTCACGAGCCAATGGATGTGCGGCCCAAGGGCAATGAGCCCGACAAGTGTCGAGACCCACGGTGCCCAGGACCTGAAATAGACCGCCCGCTGCGGATGCACGATCGCTGCCAGCGCGAAGCTGCCGATCAGGAAGATCGAGTAATATTTGCCGAGCATTGCCAGCGCGGCCAGGACACCGGCGGCAGCGGCCCAGCCGACGGCCCGCGTTTCATAGGAGCGCAGGAAGCAGTAGGTCGCCAGCGGCCAGATCGCGAGCAGCACCGTGTTCGCGTTGAAGCGCTGGGCGTGGAACTGATAGGCCGGAAGCAGCATCAGCAGCAGCAATATGACGGCTCGCGAATCGCCGCGCACGAAACGGCGTGCAATCAGATCGACAGCCCAGAGCGACACCGCGGCATTGGTCATCGACAGCAACTGGAACGACCAGTCGGTCAGCGGGAAAACCAGCGTCCACAGCCGCGCAACCCAGCCCATCAAGGGCGGATGTTTGGGATTCCCCCATGCGAATTGGCGCCCAAGGGTCCAGGTTTCCAGCGCATCCGCATGCAGATCGCCGCTCTGATAGGCGATCACCAGAAACAGCAACCAGATTCCCGCGAAGCCGACGATCAGCACAGGAATCGTCCAGCCCTTCTCGATCCCATCGAGGAAGGTCAGAAAAGGCCTGCGCCATCGCGCTGGCGCGACGGCCGAGCGCGCGGCCATCTTGGCGAAATAGTCCAATTGCACTGAAATATCCGGAAATACGGCGAAGTCGTAGCTTGCTACCGGCGAAAGTGAGTTCCGGCAAGCATCCGTAATTATAATTAGTTGATTTTACATCTCATTCTGCAAATTACGCGCTATCGGCGTGCAGGTTTCGCCGGACACCGGAACACCACAATTTTGCCAGACAAGATATTATTCCTTCACGAAGCTCTGTTCGGGGCCCGTCCATCGGCCAAAGCGCCGATTGCTAACCCTGCAGGCCATGGCTGACGTGCGAATCCGGCCGTTCCGGCTTTGACGGCAGCGGATGCGCGGACTATGTAGTCCCCTCATGACCCCCTCAGAAACATCTTCAGCCTGGCCGGACCACAAACCGACCGCGCTCCTCGTGCTCGCCGACGGCACCGTGCTGGAAGGCTTCGGCCTCGGTGCGGAAGGCCAGGCCGTGGGCGAAGTCTGCTTCAACACGGCGATGACCGGTTATGAGGAAATCCTCACCGATCCATCCTATGCCGGACAGCTCATCACCTTCACCTTCCCGCATATCGGCAATGTCGGCACCAACGACGAGGATATCGAGACGGTGAACATGGCGGCGACGCCAGGCGCCCGCGGCGTGATCCTGCGCTCGGCGATCTCCGACCCGTCGAATTACCGCTCTTCCCGGCATCTCGACGCCTGGCTGAAGGCTCGTGGCATCATCGGCATTTCCGGCATCGACACCCGCGCCTTGACCGCGCTGATCCGCAACAAGGGCATGCCCAATGCGGTGCTTGTGCACGCGAAGGACGGCCAATTCGACCTGCACGGCCTGAAGGAAGAAGCACGCGAATGGCCCGGGCTCGAAGGCATGGACCTGGTGCCGATGGTAACATCTGCCCAGCGCTTCACCTGGGACGAGACTCCCTGGGAGTGGGAAAAGGGCTTCGGCCGCCAGATCAATCCTGAATTCAACGTCGTCGCCATCGATTACGGCATCAAGCGCAACATCCTGCGCCTGCTGGCCGGCGAAGGCTGCAAGGTCACCGTCGTTCCGGCCACGACCTCGGCTGAAGAGATCATGGCGCTGAAGCCGGACGGTGTGTTCCTGTCGAATGGTCCCGGCGATCCCGCCGAGACCGGCAAATATGCCGTGCCTGTCATCAAGCAGGTGATCGATTCCGGCGTGCCCACATTTGGCATCTGCCTCGGTCACCAGATGCTCGGCCTTGCAGTGGGCGCCAAGACCAAGAAGATGCATCAGGGCCATCACGGCGCCAATCATCCGGTCAAGGACGAGACCACCGGCAAGGTGGAAATCACCTCGATGAACCACGGCTTCGCGGTGGACGAGGCGACGCTGCCCAAGGGCGCGACGCAAACCCATATCTCGCTGTTCGATGGATCCAATTGCGGCATCCAGCTCGACGGCAAGCCGGTGTTCTCGGTGCAGTACCATCCCGAGGCCTCGCCCGGCCCGCGCGACTCGCATTATTTGTTCAAGCGGTTCGCGGATCTGATGCGGGCGAAGAAGGCGTCGTAGCTTTCATTTCAACCAGCGGAATTAAGACGTCATGGCCGGGATCACCCCGGCCATTTTCGTTTTGAACGTAGAAGAGATGACACACGGCGCCACCTTTTGTATGATGCTCGTCATTACAATTGCCGGGAATGATCCATGACCGACGCCCCCACGCCCCGCTATGACGTCGTCCCCACCAGCCTGATGGCCTCAATGCCCGGGCTCGATTTCGTGCGCAAGATCTTCGCCGGCGAGTTGCCGCAACCGCCGATCATGGAGAATGTCGAGCCGTTCGACTCGACCGCAGAACCCGGTGTTGTCGTGTTTCATAGCGTCCCCGGTTTCCGCCACTACAATCCGATCGGCTCGGTGCATGGCGGCTACGCGGCGATCCTGCTGGATTCGGCGATGGGCCTGGCCGTGCACACTATGTTGCCTGTCGGCACCGGCTACACCACGCTGGAATTCAAGATCAGCTTCATCCGCGGCATGAGCAAGGATTCTGGCGCCGTGCGCACCGAAGGCAAGACGCTGAATGTCGGCCGCCGCGCCGCCACCGCCGAAGCGCGCATCACGGATTCCAAGGGCCGGCTCATCGCCCATGCCACCACGACGTGTCTGGTGTTCGAGATACCGAAGGAACCGACCTGACCTGGAGCCCGCGGGCACTCTCACGGAAATTCGATACGTCACGGCCTGACAGCGGGAGTTTCGCTTGCCATGCCCCGTGCGCGCGACATCAGATAGAGTTCAAGCTCGACCATCTCAGGTGCGTCGGCGCTGTAGGGTTGAGCGCGCACGCCGATCATGCAGTTGCGCAGCCGTCGCTTCAGAGAGCCGAGCCCCTGCCACTCCAAGCGATAGACGGGATAGCCGGTCGGATGGGCCTGCGTGATCGCCGAGCCCGCCAATCGCTTGTCCCAGTTGTCATCATGGCAGTTCGTGCATGCGAGATTCAACTGACCCTGACGCCGCATGAAGGCATCGCGGCCTTTGTCGATGAACGCCTGCAGACGTGAATCGGCGCCCGTCTCGATCGGCATCCCCTGGGATTGCCGGCCGATCAATGCGGTCAGCGCCAGCAGATCGCGGCTTTCATCGGCGAGCGGCGGCAATTGCTGATGATCGACACGGCAGAGATTGACGCGCTGTTCGAGATCGACCGGGCGGTTGAGCTTGTCGTCGAATGCCGGGTACCGCACGGCGACGCCGCGCATGCTGCTGGCATCACCGTGACAATCCGCGCAAGCACGGCCGGCGACGGGCTTCCGGGTCCACAGCGCCTCGCCATCCAGCACCCACAACATGCCGGGATTAACCGTGGCGTCATTCTGCATCGCCTGGGTTTCGACGGACATGAAACTGGCACCGGAGCGTCGTTCGCCCGGCGCGATCTCCGCCGCCTCGATGCGCGACGTGAAGGCAATGACTGCCAGCAACGACAGGCTGATATTTCGCAGTCGATTCATGTGACCGTGATGCTGGCCGACGCGGTTTCCTGAAATCCATTGTCGCCTATCCACTGGAATTCGAATTTTCCGCTCTCGGTGGCGATCGTAAAGAAGGAGATGAAGGGATTGGCGGAGAACGCGGGAAACAGATCAGCCCGAAAGACCTCGTCGCCATTATAGCGGCAGATGAAATTGGTGATGATGTTGCGCGGGATGACCTCGCCGGTCACGGTATGGCGAAAGCCGGTCTCCATGATGTGCGACATCAGCGTCTTGATCTCGATGATGTCGCCACGCCTGGCCGTAGACGGAACGTTGATCAGCGCGGACGCCATCAGGTTGCCTCCTCGGTACATGCCGCGAGCGTGACGACGACATCTGCGGTCGCCGACCAGAACGAACCATCGGAGAGTTTCGCGATGGCCGTCAGTGTCTGCGTATCGGCGAGCCGGATGCGCGTCGATATCTGCGCGCGGCCTGCGCGCGGCGAGATATAGAAGTTGCCGACATTGGGCTGCGGATTCTTCTCATTGAAGATGTGGATACTGACCACGTGATCCGCATCACTCATCGGGCTCGTCACCGTGACGGTGAGCGGCACCGTGTTGCCGTTCTCGACCAGCGGCGGGACGTCGAGCTTCACCTTGCCAGGGCGCACAGCCGCGCCGTTGACGATATCGCGGATGGCCGCTTTCATGGTGTCCGGCGTCGCACGCGCCGGGCCGACATGCACGAGGGACACCGCGCCGAGCGCTGCGCCGCCGGCTGTCGCCAGGAACTGGCGACGCGTCGTTCGATCGGGCTCAGCCATGGATTGCTTCGTCATGATGGGTTCTGCAGCGTTGTCAGGTAAGCGACGACGTCCTCGATTTGTTGCGCCGACAGGATCGGCTTGCCAAGCCATGCGTCCCCGACACGCTGTAACCCATCTGCACGATAATAGGATGGCATGATCGTCGCGGCATTGAGGCGGGAGGCATCCACCAGCCGCAGCCGCAACTGGCCTGCCGACCAGCGGCTGCCGGTGCCGGCAAGGCTCGGCGCAAGATCGCCCTGGAATCTCTGTTCGGTAAATGGACCGCTGTGACAGAGCAGACACGTATAGATCCGGTTGACGACGATCGCCCTGCCCGCCGACGCGTCGCCGACCGCGCCCGCCAAGGGCAGCGGAATCGCATCGCCAACCACCGCATAAGGGACAAGTTCACTCGCACGGACCGGAACAGTCAGCAGTAGCGTCGCCACGCCCGCCGACAACAGCGTCGATGCGCGGCGGCGACTAACCAAAGACCTCTGCTCCGATCGTCTCGAACCAGGACCGTGCATAGATCGCTTCGCGGGCCCGGACATCACGTGGCGCATCCAGCGGACTCGTACCGCCCGCACCTTCGATATCCGCAAACAGGCCGTTGCGGGGCTGGTAGACGCCCGCGATGGAAATGCCGTAATCGGGCGCAACCAGACTGTAACAGGTGTTGATCAGCTTCGGAGGCGTCGGCGCGGCACCAGCCAGCAACGCCACGATTGCGCTTGCACAGGTCTTCGCCTGCGCATTCGCCGAGAACGCGGATTTGGGCATCGCGCCGGCAATGCAGGCATCGCCGATCACATGGATATTCGGCACTTGCGTGGACTCAAGGCTGACGGGATTGATCGGACACCAGCCGGATTTATCGGTGACGCCGGCAATCTCCGCGATGCGTCCGGCGCGCTGCGGCGGAATGACATTGGCGACCTGAACCTGATGCGTCGCGAAATCGGTCACCAGCGTATTGCTCGCCGGATCGACCGACGTAACCTTGCCGCCCTGCGACAACGCGACCCATTCGATCAATCCCGGATACAGCTCCTGCCATGCAGCCTGAAACAGCCGCTGCTTCGAGAACGCGTCTTTCGAGTCGAGAATGATCAGCTTCGACCGCGGCTTGCGAGTCTTGAGGTAGTGCGCAATCAGGCTCGCGCGCTCATACGGGCCCGGCGGACACCTAAAGGGGTTGGCGGGAACGACGATCGCAACCACGCCGCCATCGTCCATCGCCTCCAACTGGCGCCGCAGCAGCAGCGTCTGCTCGCCCGCCTTCCAGGCATGTGGCATGCGCGACGCTGCAGCCTCGTCATAGCCCGGCAGCGCGTCGAAGCGCAGATCAATTCCGGGCGACAGAACCAGCCGGTCGTAGCGCAACGTCGATCCATCGGCGAGACCGATCGTGCGCGCTTGCGGGTCGATCGTCTGCGCCATTTGCGTGACGAGTTTGATGCCGCCGGCCGCGATTTTCTCGTAAGTGAATTGCTGGGCTTCGATGGCGCGGTCGCCGGCAATGACCTCATTGCTGAACGGGCACGCGACATATTGGCGATCGGCCGTCACCAGCGTGACATCCAGCGACGGATCGAGCTGCCGAAGCGCGCGGGCGCAACTGGCGCCGCCGAAGCCGCCGCCGATCACGACGACGCGCGCGGGCGATTGCGCCAGGCTTGGCGATGCCAGCGCAAGGGATGCCGTCGCCGCTGCGGCAGCGCGAAGAAACTCCCGTCGTGAGGTATGATTTTTTTGGGTCATGCTATTTCTGCGTTGCCAGCCAGGCCGCAATCGACCCGATTTCGTCTTCGGAGAAGCCCTTGGCGATCCGCGTCATCACCGTGGCCGGCATCGATCCATTTCGGAAGGCCAGCAGTGTCGATCGCGTCGCATCGGCATCGCGCCCATAAATGTTCGGGATGGCCTGCGATGTCGCCGCATGGCAGCCGGAGCACGACGCCGCGCCAGGCGGCGGCGGCGCCGATGCCGCCCGGACCGGCGCCGCCGAGGCGACGATCAGCCCGATCGCAAGTGAGGTACGCAACGTCTTCATGAGCGAAATCCAGTGATGGGCAGCAAGCATGGCGACGCGTCGGTTACGCAAAGATGATGTCGTGATTCTTCAGCGGCACGGAACGGATGCGCTTGCCGGTCGCAGCAAAATAGGCATTCAGCACGGCCGGCGCCGCAACGCAGATCGTCGGTTCACCGACACCGCCCCAGAAGCCGCCTGATGGCATCAGGATCGACTCGACCTTCGGCATCTCTTTCATGGTCATCGACTGATAGGTGTCGAAATTCTCCTGCTCAATGCGACCACCCTTCACGGTGCACTCGCCATAGAACAGCGCTGAGAGGCCGTAGACGAACGAGCCGGCGATCTGGCGATCGATCTGCCAGGGATTCACCGCGTAACCGGGATCGGTGGCGGCAACGATGCGATGGATCTTGATCTTGTTGCCACCCGTCACCGAAATTTCCGTCGCGGCCGCGACATAGCTGCCGAAGCCCATATGCTGGCAGATGCCGCGGAACACGCCTTGCGGTGCCGGTGTCGTCCAGCCGATCCTCTCCGCAACCGCATTGAGCACCGCGAGATGCTTCGGATGCTTGGTCATCAGCTTGCGGCGGAATTCGAGCGGATCCTGACCGACCGAATGCGCGAGCTCATCCATGAAGCTCTCAAGATAGATCGCATTCTGGTTGACGTTGACGCCGCGCCAGAAACCCGGCGGTACGTGCGGATTGCGCATGGAATGGTCGATCAGCAAATTCGGAACGGTGTAACCGATCGCTGCCTCACCGCTGGCATTCAGACCCTGGAAAGTGACGGGATCCATCCCGTTCTGCATACCCTCGGGACGCACACTGGCCAGGATCGACTGGCCTGAGATCCGCATGTGCAAACCGATCAGATTGTTATCGGCATCGAAGGCGCCGACCAGCTTGCTTTGCGTAATGGGGTGATAACGGCCGTGCAGCATGTCTTCTTCGCGCGACCACATCAGCTTGATCGGCGTACCGGGCATCTGCTTGGCGATGGCCACCGCCTGACGGACGTAATCGGTCATGCCGCGCCGACCGAAGCCGCCGCCCGGCATGATCTTGTAGACCTCGCATTTGTCGCTCGGCAGGCCTGACGCTTCGACTGCGGCCGCAAACACGGCTTCACCGTTCTGCGTCCCGGTCCAGACCTCGCACTTCTCCGCCGTATAGAGCACCGTCGCGTTCATCGGCTCCATGGTGGCGTGGTTCTGATAGGGATAGGCGTAGACCGCTTCCACCGTCTTCGCAGCACCCGCAAACGCTGCTTTGACATCGCCAGCCTTGTTGCCGACAAAAGCGGGCTGCGCAGCGTCCAGGCCTTCCTGCAGCCACTTGCCGATGGACTCGCTGGACACGCTGGCGTTCTTGCCATCGTCCCAGACGACCGGCATCGCCTCCAGCGCCGACTTGGCGTGCCACCACGTATCGGCGACCACAGCCACGGCACTCTCGCCGACGCGCACGACCTTCTTGACACCTTTCATGCCAAGGATCTTGCTGTCGTCGAAGCTCTTCAGCGTGCCGCCGAACACCGGGCAATCCTTGATCGCGGCATTGAGCATTCCCGGCAGCTTGATATCGGCGCCGTAGATCATCTTGCCGTTGGTCTTCTCGACCGTATCGAGCCGCTTCAGCGGCTTGCCGGCGATGATCCAGTCTTTGGGATCCTTCAGCTTGACGTCGGCCGGCGGCTGCAGCTTAGCAGCCGCTTCCGCGACCTTGCCGTAAGTGATGGTGCGCCCCGACGGGACGTGGGTGATAACGCCCTTGCTCGTGGCGCATTCCGACACGGGCGCGGCCCACTCATTGGCAGCAGCCTGGATCAGCATCAGGCGCGCAGCCGCGCCACCTTTGCGGACGTAATCATGCGAGGTGCGAACACCGCGGCTGCCGCCGGTGGAAAAGTCCCCCCAGACGCGCTTGCGTGCGACACTTTGCCCGGGCGTGGGATATTCCGTCGTCACCCTGGACCAGTCGCATTCGAGTTCTTCTGCGACCAATTGCGCCAGACCCGTGAGCGTTCCCTGCCCCATCTCGGACCGCGCGATACGCACGACAACGGTCTCATCCGGCCGGATCACCACCCAGGCATTGACCTCAGGCGTACCATCGGCCGCATAGACTGCGGTCGGCCCGCCAAAGGGAATACCGAGCGCGAGGCCACTGCCGATAGCAGCAGTTCCCAGGACAAACGAACGGCGATTGAGTTGCGGAGCATGACCCATGACCATCTTCCTCAAGCGCTTGCAGCGGCGTGAATCGCTTCACGGACCTGCTGGAACGTGCCGCAACGGCAGATATTGGTGATAGCGAGGTCAATATCCTCATCGGTCGGCTGCGGCACTGTCTCCAGCAGCGCTGCAACTGCCATGATCATGCCGCTCTGGCAGTAACCACATTGCGGCACATCATGATCGATCCAGGCCTGCTGCACCTTGTGCACGCCCCCCTCGGACGCAAGGCCCTCGATCGTCGTGATCTGCTTTCCGATCGCCTCACTAAGCGCCATGCTGCAGGAACGGACCTGCTGGCCATCGACATGAACGGTGCAGGCGCCGCATTGGGCGACGCCACATCCGTATTTTGTCCCTGTCAGCCCGGCATTTTCGCGGATCGCCCATAGCAATGGCGTGTCCGGTTCTGCATCGATCTCGTAGGTTCGTCCATTGATCGTGAGGCTTGCCATCGCATTTCCCCGGGTCGTGGCGCATATCGCCGTTGCAGCAACCCTCCCCTGAAACTGGAAGAATTCCAAATCAAATGTTTGGTGACTGCAGCGCCCGAAGATTCCAGCGATGTCCCTGCCTTGCGGACGTCACAGTTACGTCACGCGGGATTTTCTGTTTGCTGACGCTCTATCACCGCGGGTCGAACACAATGCGATCATGCAAGGAAACCGCCTGAGATTGCCATTGGCAAAACCGGGCACCGCCGTGTGCAGAACATCGCCGATTCGCTGTCGCGATTTACTTGGTGAGAGTTGCGCGGAACACGGGATGATAGCCGTGCGCCGCTCGACGCGCTGTGACCAGGTTGGTAAGCCCTCTCTACAAGGAGACCTGAGTCGAGACATGACCGTTGCGATCGAGATGGGGCATACGACGTCAGGCGCCCCGGCGGCTCTGGACCTTGAGGAACTGCTGGCGACGCGTCTGCTCGTACAGGGCAATTCGGGTTCCGGAAAATCGCATCTGCTGCGCCGGCTGCTCGAACAGAGCGCCCCATGGGTGCAACAAACCATCATCGACCCTGAAGGCGATTTCGTCTCGCTGGCCGAGCGATTCGGTCATCTGGTGATCGATGCCGAGGCGCATACCGAACGCGGGTTGCAGGTCGCCGGCGAGCGCGCGCGCATGCACCGCGTCTCCACAGTGCTCAATCTCGAAGGGCTGGATGCCGAGAATCAAATGCGCCGCGCCGCCGCCTTTCTGGGCGGGCTGTTCGACGCGCCTCGCGACCATTGGTATCCGATGCTCGTGGTGGTGGACGAGGCACAGCTGTTCGCCCCGGCCGTTGCCGGCGAGGTGTCCGACGAAGCCCGCAAGCTATCGCTCGGCGCCATGACCAACCTGATGTGCCGCGGCCGCAAACGCGGCCTTGCCGGCGTCATCGCGACACAGCGACTGGCGAAGCTCGCCAAGAACGTCGCGGCGGAAGCGTCGAATTTCCTGATGGGTCGCACCTTCCTGGATATCGATATGGCACGCGCCGCCGATCTTCTCGGCATGGAGCGACGGCAGGCCGAATCCTTCCGCGACCTCGAGCGCGGCCAGTTCATGGCGCTGGGTCCCGCCCTCTCCCGTCGTCCGCTGGGCCTGCGCATCGGTGTCACCGAAACAAGTCCGCGCAATGCGACCCCACGCCTGATGCCGCTGCCGGAAGCGACACTCGACGACGTCCGCGCCACGATTCTCGCAGCGCCCCCGCCGGAGCCGGTCCGGCCGCAGCGCCGCGCACCGTCATCGCCGGATCTGCTTGGCCAGCTCATGGCGGCGAAGTCCGCAGCGCTGGAAATTCGGCCGGACGTGGCGGAGACGCCGATCAGCGCCGAGGAACTGGCGGAGCGGCGCATGCGCGTCGACCGCGTGTTGCACGCCCTGATGGCGGAGCCCGATGCAGGCTTCCGGGTGGTCGGCGTGCTCTATCAGGAATTCGTGGTCCGCTGCCGCATCGAGGGTCTCGGTGCCGCCGTGCCGGACCTTGACGACTTCCGCCGCATGCTGATACGCGCCCGCGCCGGGCTCGGCTCCGACATGACCAACGATGACGGCTGGCAAGACGTCTCGGTCCGCGCCTCGATTCTGCCGGAGGATATGCAGGGTGTCTTCATGATGATCGCCCGCGCCGCCAAGGAAGGCTGGCCCTGTCCGAGCAATGCCGCGATCGCCCGCGCCTACGGCTCGCATTCGCTACGCCGCGCACAGCGCCTGCTGAACTATATCGAGGAGCAAGGCCTCATCGTCTGTCAGCTCGATGGCGCCGGTCGGCGCATCGTGACGCTCGTTGAACTGGCCTGGGCCACGGCGCCGGGCGATCCCAATGCCGAGGAAGTCCCGGCAGAGCAGGCCTGACGCCGCTTCAGTCCGCGGAGAAGCCAAACGGAACGTTCAGCGTCCTGAAATCATCCGGCAGCAGCTCGCGGCCGATCGGAAGCGCCGAGCGAGCCGCGCAGCGCGGACGATGACAGACGCGGCATGCAACGCCGATCGGTGTGGGTGCTTCCGCACGCGGCGCCGATGCATCGCGCGTATAGATCAACTGCCCCGCATGTTCGGCTGCACAACCGATCGCGATAGCGCGCTCGACGCGTTGCGCGCCGTAACCACCACCGCCGGCGGTAACGGTGCGGGCAATCGAAAAGAAGCGCTGACCGTCCGGCAATTCCAGCCACTGCGTGACGATCTGGCGCGGCGTTTTGAAAACGTCGTGCACCGACCACAACGGACATGCGCCGCCGTGTTTCGCAAATGGAAAGCCTGCACCGTCGAGCAGCTTCGAAATATTGCCGGCGGGATCGACGCGAATCAAAAAGAACGGAACCTTTTCGGCGCCCGGCCGCTGCAGCGTCGTGATACGATGCGCGGTCTGTTCGAAGCTGGCACCGAATTGACGCGCCAGCGCTTCTAGATCGTAACGACGCGTTTCCGCGGCGCGCGCGAAAGCCGCATAGGGCATGATCAGCGCAGCAGCGGCGTAACCTGCAAGTGCGCGGCGTGCCAGCAGCTCTGCACTCTTGGTGGTGAACTGGCCATCTTCGAGCGCCGTACCGATCTCGTTTTCCATTTCGAGATAAACGAGCTGCTGCGCCAGCTGGAAATTAAGACTGGCGGTGTCGAGCGAGTCCTCAAGTAGCAATTGTTTCCTATGCAGATCCAGTCGTCGCACAGAGCCGAGCATGACGTCCGGCGGCAGATAGCGCACTTGTAGCTTGTGTCGGGTCTTGAGACGCTCGACGAAACCGCTCGGCCCCGACGTCGCCTGCACAAGACGTTCGGCCACGTCGTCGATCACAGCGAAATTGTTGCGGCGAGCTGCCAGAAACCGCCTGACCTCGGCCACGGGATCGTTGGCATCATAGCCCTCGCTATCCGAAGACGACGCGCCACCGGTGAGCGCCGGTGCGCGCCGATCCGCCAGCGCGAGCTGCTCCTCGCGATAGGCCGTGTAGAGGCGCAGAAAAGCCTCGGCCATGCCGGGATAGCTGACCGCGAGATCACTGATTTCGAGCGCGGGAATATCGATGTCCGAGAACATCGGCTCTTTCAGGATCGACTGCATCCGCGCCGTATTGTCGGCACCGCCGTCGCCGGCGAGATCGGCGAGATCGATCGTGTAGGTGCGCGCCAGCCGGAGCAGCATGTCGGCCGTCATCGGCCGTTGGTTGCGCTCCAGCAGCGCGACGTAAGGCGCGGAAATCTCGAGATCAGCCGCCATATCGGCCTGAGTCAGGCCCAAATCGCGCCGAAGCCGCCGTAATCGGGGGCCCATGAACACCGAACGACCAGCCGAGGTGGCCATTGCGCCCTCCAATACCTTGTAATTATCTTACAGAATTACACGCCGTATTTGTAAAGTATGACAAGTTATCCGCGTTCCGTCTAGCGGCTGACAATCCCGCGCTTACAACCAAGGACAGGTTTTTCGTCAGCCAAAGGGATCAAGACCATGAACTTCCAGCCGCGCGGGATCAGCAACCAGACCATCCTCGGCACCGGCTCCTATCGGAGCGAAGTCGAGGCGGCGTCGGCGCTGCTCAAGACCAAGGACACCTGGAACGGCGTCACCGCCGAGGCCGTCGCACGCATGCGCCTGCAGAACCGCTTCAAGACCGGCCTCGACGTCGCACGCTACACCGCGTCGCTGATGCGTGCCGACATGGCCGCCTATGATGCGGACACCACCAAGTACACACAGTCGCTCGGCTGCTGGCATGGCTTTATCGCGCAGCAGAAGCTGATCTCGGTCAAGAAGCATTTCGGCACCACCGATCGCACCTACCTGTACCTCTCGGGCTGGATGATCGCGGCACTGCGCTCCGAATTCGGCCCGCTGCCGGATCAGTCGATGCATGAGAAGACCTCAGTGCCCGCGCTAATCGAAGAGCTCTACACCTTCCTGCGTCAGGCGGACTCGCGCGAGCTCAACGACATCTTCCGCAGCCTCGACGCGGCCCGCAAGGCCGGCGACAAGGCGAAGGAAGAAGAGCTGATCAACAAGATCGACAACTTCCAGACCCATGTTGTTCCCGTCATCGCCGATATCGATGCCGGCTTCGGCAATGCGGAAGCGACCTATCTGCTCGCCAAGAAGATGATCGAAGCCGGCGCCTGTGCGCTGCAGATCGAAAACCAGGTCTCGGACGAGAAGCAGTGCGGTCATCAGGACGGCAAGGTCACCGTGCCGCACGAAGTCTTCCTCGCGAAGATCCGCGCCTGCCGCCACGCCTTCCTCGAAATGGGTGTCGAAGACGGCATCATCGTCACCCGCACCGACTCGCTCGGTGCCGGCCTGACGCAGCAGATCGCTGTCAGCCACAAGCCCGGTGACCTCGGCGATCAGTACAACAGCTTCCTGGATTGCGAGGAAATCGATGCTTCAAAGATCGGCAACGGCGACGTCGTCATTACGCGTAATGGCAAGCTGATGCGCCCGAAGCGTTTGGCCAGCAACCTGTACCAGTTCCGCGAAGGCACGGGTCAGGACCGCTGCGTGCTCGACTGCATCACCTCGTTGCAGAACGGCGCCGACCTTTTGTGGATCGAAACCGAGAAGCCGAACATCGAGCAGATCGCCAAGATGGTCGATCGCGTTCGTGAGGTGATCCCGAATGCGAAGCTGGCCTACAACAACTCGCCGTCGTTCAACTGGACGCTCAACTTCCGTTGGCAGGTCTATGACGCGATGAAGGAAGCCGGCAAGGATGTCAGCAAGTACAACCGCGCCGAACTGATGAAGGTGGAGTACGACAGCACGCCGCTGGCGGTCGAAGCCGACGAGCTCATCCGGACATTCCAGGCGGATTCGGCCAAGCGTGCCGGCATCTTCCATCACCTGATCACGCTGCCGACCTATCACACGGCTGCGCTGTCGACCGACAACCTCGCCAAGGAGTATTTTGGCGAACAGGGCATGCTGGGCTACGTCAAGAACGTCCAGCGCGCGGAAATCCGTCAAGGCATCGCCTGCGCGAAGCATCAGAACATGGCTGGTTCGGACATCGGCGACGAGCACAAGGAATACTTCGCCGGTGAGGCAGCCCTGAAGGCGGGCGGCGCGCACAACACGATGAACCAGTTCGGCTAATCGTTACGGTTCAGCTCATCGCAAATCAGCCTGGGGTCTTGTCAGACCTCAGGCTGATTTCGTTGTCGGTGTTCAAATGTCGAACGGCTGCCTCACCGACAGGCGAGGCGCCGGCCTCCATTGCGCTTATCCCTGTCGGCGCAGGAAGCCGGTGATCGTGACCGTCTGCCAGATGCCGGCGGCAAAGAACGGATCGGCATGATGAAATTTCTCGACCGCGGCGCGGTCGGCGGCCTCGACGAGAAACAGACTGCCAATCATGGTCTGGCCGTCATCGGCTGTCAGCGGACCGGACATGACGATCGTCACGTCATAGGCCGAGGTGTCGGACAAAAAGGCCTTGTGAGCCTCGTAGTGAGACAAGCGCTTATCGAGCGCCCCGGCATGATCGACGGCATGGATGGCAAACAGCATGCGTAGCTCCCGAAAAGCAGAAGACGGCCGCCGTTCCGCGGCGACCGTCCTGATGGCAACAGATTATTTGGTGCCGAGCTTCGCAGCCTCGTCCCAGCTCGGACAGGTCCGCGATTCCAGCGGCACGTCGTAGGGTTGATAGTTCTCCTTACCGATCACCGTTGGCTTGAGAACGATCTCAGTGATCACCGGCTCGTTGCGCAGCGAACGAATGGCGATCATCATGCCGAGGCATCCCTGCATGAATCCATTGTAGTCGCCGCTCGCCAGCAACTTCCCGGCCTTGATCGCGTCGATCGCCTCCTTGGTGCCATTGACGCCAATGACCTGGGCCTTGCGATTGGCACCATCGAGCGCCTCGATCGCACCGATCGCCATCGCATCGTTGGCAGCCAACACACCGTCGATCTGAGTATTCGACTGCATGAGATTCTCCATGACCTGAAGCGCCTGCAGCCGTTGATAGTTGCCGGGCTGCGACGCAAGCAGCTTGGCCCCCGGGTTTTCCTTCAAGGCGTCGTTGAAGCCGCGGACGCGGTCGATGTTCGTCAAGGATCCTTTGACGCCCTCAATGATTACAAAGTTGCCCTTGCCGCCGAGCGTCTTCAGCAGATAGCGCCCGGTCTCGAGACCGAGGCTGTAATCGTCGGCGCCGACAAAGGCGACAAACTTGCCGCCAGCGGAACGATCCGTCACGTTCACAACCGGGATCTTTGCGTCATTGATCTTTTCGACGCCAGGGACCATCGCCTTGTAGTCGACCGGGATGAAGACAATCGCCGACGGCTTCTTCACCACCACGTCCTCAATCTGGCTGAGCTGCTCCGGAATGCTGTCCGGCTTTGTCGGGATATAATGCAGCGTCTTTGCCTTCATCGCCTTGGCCGCTACATCAGAACCGACTCGTACTGTCTGGAAGTACGGATTGGTCTGGTTTTTCGTAAACACCGCGATCGTCTCGCCGTCAGCGAACGCGTGGGATGAGAGTGATGTCGTCAGAAACAGTGCAGCAAGCGCGCCATAGGCTTTCTTCATAGTCGTTCCCTCCGTTTTGTTTTTGAGATCGAACACTTACGCCGCACGGCGCCGTGTTTTCATATCCAGCCATACTGCCAGAATGACGATGACGCCGGTCACCAATGGTTGCCAACTCGCGTTGACCGACAACAGGTTCATGCCATTGAGGACAAGGGTCAGAATAAGTGCGCCGACGAACGTGCCGAACACCGTTCCAAGGCCACCGAACAGCGAGGTGCCCCCGATCAGAACCGCGGCGATCGCCGGCAGTGTCAGGCTTTCTCCGATATCGGCTTCGGCGGAGTTTAGTCGCGCAAGAAAGATGATCGACGCGAGCCCGGCCATCGCGCCCGACACTGTGTAGACCAGCAGAAGCCGGCGAGCGACGGGAATGCCCGACAATCGCGCGGCGACCGGGTTGGCGCCGATGGCATAGATTTCCTGTCCCCACGTGGTGCGCTGCGCGAAAATAGTTCCGATGGCGAGGAAGACCAGCAACAGATAGACCGGGATCGGAAGACCGAGAAAATAGCCACTGCCGATCTGACGAAAGCCAGCCGGGAAACCATGCATGGTCTCTCCGCCCATGTACCAGTAAGTGATGCCGTGCAGCACCCACAGCATCCCGTAGGTCGCAATGAAAGATGGGATTCGAAGCGCCGTGACCATCACGCCGTTCAGCATCCCCACCGCGCCACCAACGCCGATGCCGGTCAGTACCCCCAAGGTCGGCGAGCCCGTCTGGTGGATCACCGTTCCGGCAACGCAGGCTGAGATCGCGACATTGGCACCAATCGAAAGGTCGAGGCCACCTGTCAGCACCACCAGCGTCAGGCCCGACGCAATGAAGAACAGCAGACTCGCCTGACGCAGGACGTTGAGGATGTTGCCGAGACTGAAGAACGAGTTGGTCAGGATGGTCAGCGCCGCACAGATCAGAAACGCGGCGAGCAGGCGATAGAACACCTGGATCATCTCGTCGGAGAGCAACATTCTGCCGCTTGCGATCGGCTTTGAGATATCGGTCATGATCGGCTCCGCAATCCATCGACGAACAAGGCTGCAATCACCAGCAAGCCGACGCTGGCCACCTGGATCGAAGACGGCAGCGCCAGCAGGTTCAATCCGTTTCGCAACACGCCTACGGTGACCACGCCAAGCAAGGTACCGAGCAGCCAGCCATTGCCGCGTTCGAACGACGTGCCGCCGACGGCAACCGCGGCGATGGCATCGAACTCAAGACCAAGGCCAGCAGTCGGATGCCCCGAATTCATTCGCGCGGTCATCAGGAGACCGGCCAGGCCGACCATGGCGCCGCCGAGCGCGTAGACGAGGATCAGCAAGCGTCGGGCCGAGATGCCGGCGAATTTCAGCGCTTCACGGTTGCCGCCGAGCGCGAAAATGTAAGTCCCGAAACGCGTGTGGTAGAGCAATCCGTGGAAGACAAGGTAGCTTCCAAGCGCCAGTACGATCGGAAGCGGAACGCCGCCGAGCGTCCCGGAATAGACGCCGCGAACGGCCGCCGGCATGCCGACGACGCTCTGGCCATCGCTGACGATCAGCGAGAGTCCCTGCGCCATGCCAAGCGTTCCGAGCGTTGCGACAAAGGGCGGAATACCGACAACGGCCACCAGCCAGCCGTTGACCGTCCCAAACAAGATTCCAACGGCCATTGCCGCAAGCAGACCGAGCAGCAGCGAGCCAGTGGCCAAAGCGACGATGGCGACGATCAGCGAGGTTAGCGTCAACACCGCGCCCATCGACAGGTCGAGACCTTCGGTCATGATGATCAGCGTCATCGGCAGCGCCAACATCAGCAGGATCGTCGATTGGACGAGCACGTTGGAAATATTCGGCACCGTCAGAAAGCCTGGCGTCATCAGGCTGAAGACGACACACAGCAGCACCAGCATGACGGCAACGCCGGGAATCCGCTGAAGCGGATTGGTGTTTAGTACCATCGCTTGTTCACGCATGATGCATCCCCAACTTCACGATGTTTTCCTCACTCAGTTCGTGACGAGCCAGTTCACCCGCGATGCGCCCGTCGCACATGACATAGGCGCGATCGCAGACGTGGCAGATTTCTGCCTGCTCCGACGAGATCATCAGCGCAGCGGCACCATCCGCGACCAGTCGGTCGATGAGCGCGAAGATCTCGGCTTTGGCTCCGACGTCGATGCCCCGTGTCGGTTCGTCGAAGATGAACAGTTTGGCGCCGGCCGCCAGCCATTTGCCGATGACGACTTTCTGCTGGTTGCCGCCGGACAGAAGACCCACGGCCTGCTTGTCCGATGGGGTTACGATCCTCAACTGCCGGATCAGATCATAGGCAACCTGCCTGGATTTCCCCTGATCGAAGAAGCCACGCGGAAAGATCTTGCGTAGCGCGGAAACGATCAGGTTGTCTCCGACGGAGCGGATCAGAGCCAGACCTTCGGCCTTGCGGCTTTCCGGAATCAGCGCGAGCCCCAGTCTGGCCGCTTCGTCCGGACCGCCGGATTTCTCCTGGCCGTCGAACAGGATCTGTCCCGCGGTCGCCTTGTCGGCTCCGAAAATGGCCCGCACCACTTCGGTGCGCCCCGAGCCGACCAGCCCGCACAGCCCGACAATCTCGCCTTGCCGCACCACCAGGTCGATGCCCGCAATGCCCGAAGAGGAGGAAAGGCCCTTTACCTCGAGCATGACCTTGCCGGGGGTCTGGGCGAAGGTCCGTGGATAGCTCATATCGACGCTGCGACCGACCATCATCCGGACCAGATCGTCCGACGACACAGCACCGGGTTGCACCTCATCGATACGGCGCCCATCGCGCAGCACCGTGATGCGGTCACCGAGCGAGAACACCTCCGCCATGCGGTGCGAGATGTAGATGATGGCGACACCGTCCGCCTTGAGCCGCGCGATCAGCGCGAACAGCAATTCCGTCTCGCGATCGGACAGCGCCGCCGTCGGCTCATCCATCACGAGAATTCGCGCGTTCTGGCTGATGGCCTTCGCAATCTCCACCATCTGCTGCTGGGCGACGCCCAGCTTCTCGATCCGGATCGTCGGGTCTATATCGAATCCGATCGAATCCAGCACATGCCTGGCATCAGCCAGAATTTTCTTGCGATCGATCGTGCCGGGAACACGTCCTGCCGGCTCGCGTCCAAGGAAGATGTTCTGCGCGATGTCGAGATAGGGGACGAGCGAGAATTCCTGGAAGATGACGGCGATGCCGAGCTTCTGCGCATCGGCTGGCGACGTGATCTCGACCTTCTCGCCGTTGTAGTGGAACGAGCCGCTATCGGCGCGATAGGCCCCGCACAGCACTTTCATCAGGCTCGATTTGCCTGCTCCGTTCTCGCCGAGCAGCATATGCACCTCGCCTGGCCAGACCGAGAACGATACATCGTCGAGTGCCTTCACTCCCGGGAATTCCTTGGAGATGCCGCGCAGTTCGAACAGCGGCGGTGCCGCCTGAACGATCGACACGGCGGCCTTGGACTGCGCGAGCTGCGTCATGCCAGCACCGGTGCATTGGGCAAGAAGATCTTGCCGGGGTTCATTATTCCTTTCGGATCGATCGACGCCTTGATGCCACGCATGATATCGACGGCGTCGCCGAGTTCGTCCTGGAGGAATCCGATCTTGCCGGTGCCGATGCCGTGCTCGCCGGTACAGGTACCCTCCATCGCGATCGCCCGCGCCACCAACCGCGCATGCAGCGCTTTGGCGCGTGCGACTTCGTCGGGATTGTCCTGATCAATCAGGATCAGCAGATGGAAATTCCCGTCGCCGACATGGCCCACCACAGGCGCTATCAGTCCGTTGGCATCGATGTCGCGACGCGTCTCGGTGAGACATTCCGTCAGCCTTGAGATCGGCACGCAGACATCCGTGATCATGGCCTTGGCACCCGGCTTCAGGCTGAGACCCGCATAGAGCGTGTTGTCGCGGGCATGCCACAGCTTCGTCCGCTCTTCCGCCGCACGCGCCCATTGGAAGCCCTGGCCCTCATGTTCGGCGGCGATCGCCTCCGCCAGTTCGGCCTGCTCCGCGACGCTCGCCTCGGTACCGTGGAATTCGAAGAACAGCGTCGGCGCCTCGCGATAGCCAAGTTTGGAATAACCATTGATGCCGCGCATCATGACTTCATCCAGCAATTCCATCCGCGCGACCGGGATACCCGACTGGATCACTTCAATCGCGGCATCGATCGCCTGATCGAGCCGTCCGAAACTGCAGACCGCGGACGAGATCGCCTGCGGCCATGGATGCAGTTTCAGGGTAATTTCAGTGATTACGCCGAGGGTGCCCTCGGAACCGACGAACAGCCGCGTGAGATCGTAGCCGGCTGACGACTTGCGGGCGCGCTGGCTGGTGCGGATCACACGCCCGTCCGGCAGCACGACTTCGAGCGCGAGCACGTTGTCCTTCATGGTGCCGTAGCGGACGGCCATGGTCCCGGACGCGCGCGTCGAGGTCATGCCGCCGATCGACGCATCGGCGCCGGGATCGATCGGAAAGAACAATCCGGTGTCGCGCAGATGCGCGTTGAGTTGCTTGCGGGTGATGCCAGGCTGCACGACGACATCGAGGTCCCTGTCATGCACCCGGAGCACGCGGTTCATCCGCGCAAAATCGATACAGACGCCGCCAGCTACCGACGCCGCATTGCCTTCGAGCGAGGTGCCCGCGCCGAACGGAACGACCGGCATGCCGAGTTCGCCGCAAAGCTTCACGATCTCAGCGACTTGCTGCGTGGTTTCCGGAAACGCCACGACGTCCGGCGGACGGCTGGCGTGATAGGCCTCGCTGCGACCGTGATCATCGAGCACGCCGCGCGCAATCGTCGCGCGCGCTCCAATGATCTCGTTCAGACGGACCACGGCCGTCTCGGCGCTCACTGGCGCTCCCATAGCATCCTCCCCTTCCATATCAGCGCTCAGGCTCTGCGGCCCTTAATGCGCATTGTTAGCTAGACAGCATGCGCCTTATTGGCGTCTGGCTTCAAACCGAAATCGTAATTCAAATGATAGTAAGGCGTGTTCTGCATACGCCCGTCGGGAGCTTCGCCGGCATCCTTCCGGACGAATTCGCGAATGAGCGTATCTTTGACACCGAAGACGACGTCGGAGTCGAGATACTTGTCGCCCGCGACGAACACATGCGTCACCAGTTGCTCGAAACCAGGCGCCGAGATCATGAAGTGAACATGGGCAGGCCGCCACGGATGACGCCCCTGAGCCGTGAGCATATCGCCGACCGGTCCGTCATGCGGGATCGGATAGGCCGCCGGCTTGATCGACCAGAACCGGAAACGGCCCTCGGCATCGGCATGAAACCGCGCGCGCATCGCAAGATCGCCGATCTTGTCGAGCTGCTGAACATCGTAATACCCGTCGTCGTCGGAGTGCCAGACATCGATCGTGGCATTTGCAATCGGCTTGCCGTCCGGTGTCGAGACCGAGCCTGTCACGATCATCGGGTTGCCCTCCATGCCACCGGAGATGTCTTCGCCAAGCTTCTTCTCCGGGGCCGACTGGACGAAGAACGGCCCGAGCACGGTCGTGTCCGTCACGCCATCCTCGGCACCATGATTGATAGCATCGACCAGCATCGACACCCCGAGCGTATCCGAAAGCAGGATGAACTCCTGGCGCTTATCGTCGCACATGTGACCGGTGCGCGTCAGGAATTCGATGCCCTGCTCCCATTCCCTCTGGGTTGGCCGAACCTCCCGGACGAAGGCATACAGATGGCGTACCAGCGCCTCGCTGATCTGCCTGATCCGCGGCTGGCCGGCATCCGTGATGCGATCCAGTACGGCGTCGGTAATGGTGTTCTCGTTGAAATTCCGCATGGCCCCTCCTCACCCAAGCTTCGGCTCGCCGAGACCCGACAGTCGCTCGACGTGGCGCACGGTGGCGATGAAGTCGGATTCGCCATCTCCCTGTGCAACGAGGGATCCGTAGATTTCTCGCACCTGCGCTGCGAGTTGCAGCGGCACGCCGACGTGATGACCAGCGCCGATGATTAGATCGAGATCCTTGGCCATCTGCCGGCACGAGAAAGTGGACTCGAAGTTGCGCGTGGCCAGTGGCGGCGTCTTGTACTTGACCATCGGCGAGGCGACCGCGCTGTCGTCCAGGACCTTGAGGATATCCTGCCAGGAGATTCCGCCCTTGCGAGCCAGCGCGAGGCTTTCGGCCATCATTCCCGCGGACACCGCGATCATCAGGTTGACCGCGAGCTTGGCAAATCGCGCCTCTTCAGCCACGCCGAGATAGGTTTGCGCGCGCGTGAACGTCGCCAGCAGCGACTGCACCGCATCGAACGCGTCGCGCGGCCCCGACACGAAGCAGGTCAGCGCGCCGGTATGCGCAATCGCTGCATTGCCGGACACCGGCGCGCGCAGATAGGCGACACCCGTTGCCTCCGCCGCGACGCCGACTTCAGCCGATATTTCGGCGCTTACTGTGCTGGTTTCGATCAGGATCGTGCCGCGTGGCAGCTTGTTCAGCAGACCATCAGACCCAAGCACCAAGGAGCGCAGCGCAGCATCGTCAGGCAGCGAGGTAAAGATAATAGAGTGGTTTGCAGCGGCGTCCGCGGCCGAGTTGGCCGTCTGAAGCCCAAGCTGCTGTGCCAACACCATGCGCTGCTGGCCCGGGTCGTAACCGGCGACACTAATACCGGCGTCCACCATACGGCCGGCGATAGGCAAGCCCATCTTGCCAACACCGATCCAGGCTACGGCCTGTGCTTGATCTCTCGACGGGGTTGTCATGCCGCTTTCTCCTGACGTTCGATCTCGGAGACGATGCGCATGCCTGATCGCTCGAGTTCATTCTTTTTGTGGTCGAGGTTCTCCGCCAGCAGGCGTCCGCCTCGCTTGCGCCAGATGCCGTCGATCATGACCGCCTCGATATTGGTGATGCTGGACTGCATCAGGACCGTAGAAACCGGGTCATGGACCGGCCAGAGGTTAAGGTCCGTGGCGTTGATGACGACCAGATCCGCCTTCTTGCCCGGTGTGAGCGAGCCGATGCTGCTTTCAAGCCCGAGCATGCGGGCGCCCTCGATGGTGATCCAGCGCAAAGCCTCGCGTGTCGTGATTGTCGTCGCCGCTGGAATGGCGCCCGTGGCCTGCCGGCTCTCGGCATTGTCCAGCGCGCGCTGCATCGACAGTGCGATGCGGCCAACGTTGAACATGTCGCCGGGCAGCACGGATTCCAGATCGACCCCGAGCGATGGCCGCGATCCCAGCTTCAATAGCCGCCCGGTAATCGGGTAGCCGTGGCCCTGATTCATTTCATTTTCCGGCGTGACCGAGAACGACACGCCGAGATCGACAAGCTGACGCAGCAGATCATCCGGAAGATCGTTGCCGTGCACGATGTTGATGCCGGGACCGACCAGACCAGCTGCAATCAGTCTCGCCCAGCCACCCGGCGTCTTGGCAGGGCCTCCGCCCTGATGCATCGAGGCAATCAGATCGAACTCACGCGCCAGTTCGAAATCATGGATGGCAACATCCATGGTCGAATAATGTGGGCCAAGAATCGCAAGCCCGAGCGTGACGCGGTCGCTGCGGTTGGACAGTGCGCCTGCCAGAAAGAGCTCGACCTCATGGCGCGGATGCGGAACCTCGGAGAAGTGTGGCTGCCCCGGCGCCGCCTCCGGTTTCGGCGAGCCGTGGAAGAACGCGGCACGGATGCCGCTCTCTTTCAGAGCCGCGACGGCGCTATCACTGTGCGCAGGCGTTGGATTGTTGTGACACCAGTCAACCAGCGTGGTGGTGCCGCAATTGATCTGGTTCAGCGCGCCCATCAGCGTGCCGATATGGATATCCTCGGGACGGAAGACCGTGGCCAGTCCCGCATGCATGCGGCGGAAATATTCAGGCAGCGTCCAGTTCGCGGAGAAGCCGCGCAAGGCTGTCTGCCACGTATGCATATGCGCGTTGACGAGGCCGGGAATGACGATGCGGCCACGACCATCAACGATCTCTGCATCAGCGGCATCTAGGCCTGGCCGGATGTCCACGATGCGATCGCCATCAACAAGCAGGTCAGCCTGCGCGAGGTCGCCGATCGTGTCGTCCATGGTCAGGATGGTGGCGGATTTGATGAGCGTACGCATCGCCGTCATCGCAACGCCTCCGCAATGACCGGAGGATCGCCCGCCCAGGCCCGCGCGATCAGATCGCGGATGGCATCGCGTTCCAGAGGCCGCGGATTCCAATAGGCATTGCTGACGGCCAGGTCGGCGGCGCGTTCGATGCCGTCCTTCGGCATTCCCAGATCGCGCAGCGCGACTTTGGCGCCGAGGCCCTGCGTGAGATCGAACAGTCCCTGCGCGGCCTGTCCGGCGCCAAGTGCGCGCGCGACGCGAGCCGCCGCGACCGGCACTGCGGGAGCATTATAGGCCATCGCATGCGGCAGGATCACCGTGTGGGTTTCAGCATGCGGCAGATTGAACGTGCCGCCCAGCGTATGGCAGAGCTTGTGGTGAAGTCCCATGCCGACAGCGCCGAGACAGGCGCCGCACAGCCACGCACCGCGCAGTGCGTCGTCGCGTGCCGCCGCATCGTCCTCGCCAGCCGCAAGCTTCGGCAGCGCGCCGGCGAACAGGCGGATGCCCTCTTCCGCCATCAACGACACGACCGGATTGGCATCACGGGCATAGAGCGCTTCGACAGCGTGAGCGATTGCATTGATGCCCGACGTCACCGCAAACGCAGGCGGCAATGTACGCGTCAGGTCGACGTCGTAGATGACTGTTTCGGGGAGTATCTTCGGGCTCGATTGCGTGGTTTTCAGTCCCTCGCGGGTCTCACCCAGGATCGGCGTCATCTCGGACCCGGCATAGCTGGTCGGTACGACGATCTGCGGCAGGTCGGTCCGCAGCGCGATCGCCTTGCCGAGCCCGATGGTCGAACCACCGCCCACCGCGACGATCCCGTCGGCCTGCAGGGCCATGACCTGCTGCATCGCAACTTCGGTCACATCAACCGGCGTATGCATCACCGCGCCCGCATGGACACCAGCCGCGCGGTTACCGATCAGCGCGGCAATCTGCTCACCGTGAGATTTCTGTTGGACTGTCGTCAGAACGAGCGCGCGCTTAATGCCGAGTCGGTCGAGCTCGGCGGCCAGATCTGCCAGCCGTCCCGAGCCGAAGACGACTCGCATGGGCGCCGCCTGATAGACGAAGCTCTCCACCATTTCCATCCCTGATCGTCGACGCCGTTAGCGCGTTTGCGCTGCATTGCACCAAGGCATGCAGCGGATTTTCGCTACCATCATTCCCGTGCACACGTTTGTCAAGAAACTCTGCACACGTTTGTCAATTTGTGCAAGATGAGGCATTCTCACGTGATCGTTAGCGGATACGACGACGCGCGCGAGCAGGCTGGATGGCGATGCCCAAAAAAACCAAGAACACCAAGAAGACGTCACCCGCGCTTCAGGAGCGGTCGTCGCGTAAGACAATCATTGATGTCGCGAAGTGTGCTGGCGTCCATTGGTCAACGGTGTCGCGCGGGCTCAATCCCGAGAAGCGCCACCTGATCTCCCCAGAAATGATCGAGCGCGTCGAAGCTTGCGCGAAGAAGCTGGGATATCGGGCCAACGCCATGGCATCGGCGCTTCGGACCCAGCGATCTCGCACCGTCGGCGTTATTGTTTCGAACCTTGGTGACCCCGTCCATCCCCCCATAGTGCGGGCGATTGAGGACCGGTTCGCCGAGATTGGATACGTCACCATCGTCGGCAATACCGACAACCATCCGCTCAGGCAGGCCGCGCTGATCGATCGTTTCATCCAGCAAGGCGTCGAGGGGCTGATCGTCGCGACCTTCGAGCGAAACGATCCCGGCATCGCAGCCTGCGTCGAGGCGAATATTCCAGTCGTCGCGGTGTTTCGCGATCCTGAAAGCGAATTCATTCCGAGCGTCCGGGTCGACGACGCGAAGGCAATGGAACTGGCGGTTCATCATCTCGCCGAGTGTGGGCACAGGCAAATTGCTCATGTCGGCGGCCCGCAAAATGTGTCGACGGGTTACCACCGCTATCGCGGCTTTCGGCGCGCTTGCAAAGTCTTGGCTCAAGACGGAGTTACGCCCACTGCCGTCTTCGGTGAGGCCTTTACGGTCGAGGAAGGCGAGTTCGCTTGCGAGCGTTTGCTGGCGGAGAATCCCAATATTACAGCGATTGTGGCCGGCAACGACATGCTGGCCGTAGGCTGCCTTCGGCACCTGAGAAACAGGGGCATTTCATGTCCCGGCAGCATCTCGCTGGTCGGCATGAACGACATGCTGTTCATGGATGCGATAGCACCGGCACTGACGACCATCAGTACGCCAACTGCGGAGCTGGGAACGCAGGCGTCTCACATCCTTATTGCGATGATTAAGGGAACGCCGGTTCAAAACGATCGGATCGTGCTGAAGCCGGTTCTGCTCGCGCGGGATTCTGTCGCCGCGATCAAGCTGCCGACCAAGACACGTTCGTCAGATTTTTCTGACGCGGCCAAAAGAGAAGTCAGAATACGGCACCGGGAAAGCTAAGCGAAACTTGACGCACTCTGCAGCGCTGGCATCGAAGGGCGGCGCCGAATCTGGGTGCTCGACCGAAATCGGAGACTTCCGCAGCAGCCGCGTGAGCGTTTGACGCACCTGCCCGACGCCCGACGCGTATATCGTGAAGTAACGCCAACGGGCCTGCAGACGCGTCGCGTGCTGCAGGCCCGCCTTCTTACTTGGCCGCTCCGTCCGTCGACATCGCGACGAGCTTGCCATAACGCTCCGCATCGCTGCGCAACTCGGCCTCGAACGCTTCCGGCGTCGAGCTGGCGATGTCGGCGCCCTGCGCGGCGAACTGCTTGATCAGGGCCGGATCGCTGAGCGCCTCGGCGAGATCGCGCGCGATCTGGCTGACGATGGGTTTCGGCACTGCCGCGGCGGCGAGCATGCCGAACCAGCTATCGTAGGTGAATTCGGGGAGCCCTGCCTCGGCGAAGGTCGGCACATCAGGCAGTTGCGCCATGCGGCTCTTGCCGGTGACTGCCAGTGCGCGCAACTTTCCCGACTGGATCAGGTCGCCACCGACGCCGAAGAAAGTGAAGGCAACCGAGGTGTCGCCGCGCATGATGCTGATCTGGGATTCCGGCAGTCCGCGATGCGGGATCAGCACCATCTTGGTCTGCGTGAGATGCCTGAACAGTTCGGCGGCGATACCGGTGGAACTACCGACGCCGGCAGAGCTGTAGCTCAGCGAATCCGGCTTGGCCTTTGCCGCGGCGATCAATTCGGCCAGCGTCTTGAACGGCGCATCCGGCGGCACGATCAGGATGGACGGCGTCGATCCGACACGGCTGATCGCAGCGAAATCCTTGATCGGATCGAAGTTGAGGTTCTTGTTGACCACGCCGATCACGCTATGCCCGTTCGAGGTCAGCATGATCTGCGAGCCATCGGTCGGGCCTTTGGCGACACTGCTGACACCGGCGATGCCGGGCCTGTTCTCGACGATGACCTGCTGCTTCCACTTCGCAGCAAGCTTCTCGGCCACCGAACGGGCAAGGATGTCGGTGAGGCTGCCACCCGAAAACGGCACGATAATACGCACGAGCTGGTTCGGATAAGTCTGCGCAATGGCTCCGCTGCCCATCAGTGCCGCAGTCGCGGCGAGGCCGGAGCCGATCATGAATTGTCGGCGATCCATCTTTTTCTCCCTGAGAAAACCAAGTGCCGGGCTTTCAGCCTCTGGCGGTGTTGGGCAGCGGCATTGCAAGCAACACCACCGCCGGTCGTTTCGTCTCGTTGCGCAAGGCGCGCGTCTCGTTGGGCGCGATGCGGCAGGAATCCCAGGTGCCCAGGGTGGCGATGCCATCCGGCGTCTCGAAGGTCACCTCGCCTTCGAGGACGACATAGAACTTCTCCTCCGGCGAGGCCGAGGGCGTGAGGCCGCCGCCCGGCAGAATCTGGCTCATGCCGAGCCACATCACATCGCCCGGCCCGGCGTCGCGGCCCTGCAAGCGGAACATCCGCATGTCATTGTGGCCAGGGGCTTCGTAGCGCGGGGCATCGTTCAGGCGGACGACATGCATGGCTTCACCCGTTCGGCTGAAAAACGAGACGGTCGCGCGAGGAGCCGAGCACGGCGACATAAGCCTCTGCAGCGCGCTGCAGCGGGTAGATCGCGTCCGGCTCGATCGGAAACGGCTTCAACGCGCCGCTGGCGAAACCCGGCACCAATTCACGCAGGATCTCGCCGGCTTCCGGCGATGACAGCGACAGCGAGTCGACACCGAAGAAGGTGTGCTTGCCGCGATAGAAGGCGAAGATGTCGAACGGCACGGTGGCCTTGGTGGAGGCAATGAAGATCTGGCGGCCGAGATGCGCGAGCGATTTCGTGCCGGCGTCGTAATAGGGCTCGCCGACGGTATTGTAGACGAGGTCCGCGCCCTTGCCGCCGGTGAGTTCGCGCACCGTCGCAGCGACGTCATTGCGGCTGGAATCGATGACGGTCACCTCGCCATGGGCATGGCCAGCATATAGCTCGTCCTTGCGGACGACGCCGATCACGCGGGCGCCCTGCCATGACGCGATCTGCGTCGCCGCCTGACCGACCTTGCCGTTGAGGCCAAGAATCAACACCGTCTCGCCGGGTTTCGGCATGCCGCTGCGACGAAAGCCTTCCTGCGCGGTGACAAAGGGCACACCGATGCCAGCCGCCTCCGCGAGGCTGATGTTTGCCGGCTTCTCGACCAGCGCAGACGCTTCGACCACCAGATGCGTGGCATGGGTGCCGTCGCGGCCGATCCCGAGTTGGCCGGACGAGCCGAACACTTCCTTGCCGATCAGGTCGGCCGGCCCGTCGATCACGACGCCGGCGAAGTCACGACCAGGCGTACGCGGAAATACGGCATGCGGCATCAGACCGAGCGTCGCCTTGGCGTCCGACGGATTGATCGCGGCGGCCTTTATCTCGACCAGCGCATCGCCTGGCCTCGCGCAGGCGAGTGTGCGTTGCTCGATGCCGAGCGCCACATTCTCGATGCGATCAGCCTTGACGGCGACCCGCAGGCAGTTTGCGGTGACGCTGGAGGAAGTCTTGGCGGCTGCAGTCATTTCAGTCCTCGAATGCTGTGTTATGCGGCGCCCGGCAAATCGAACAGTGCGCGTGCTTCAGCAGGCGTCGCGATCTGCGCGCCGAGTTCCTCAATGATGCGGCGTGCCTTGTCCACCATCACGGCGTTCGACGGCGCCAGTACGCCGCGGCCGAGCATCACCGCATCTTCCAGACCGGTGCGGGCATGACCGCCGGCGAGCACCGATTGCGCCACCATGGGAAATGTGGAGCGGCCGATGCCGATGGCCGTGAAATGCGCATCCCTCGGCAGCAGACCGCGTGCATACAGCACCGTTTCCGGCGACGGCTGGAAGCCGTATTTCACCCCCATCACGAAGGAGGTGAGCGCCGGGCCGCTGAGCGTACCATCGGCGAGGAGATCGTGCAGAAGTGCGATATCGCCGGAATCGAACAGTTCGATCTCGGGTTTCACGCCGGCCTCGCGGATGACCTTCGCCATGCGGCGCACATTGCCGGGCGTGTTGATCACCACCTGCCCGCCGGAATTCATGGTGTTGAGATCGAGCGTGCAGATATCGGGCTTCAGCGCCGTGATATGGGCGACGCGTTCTTCCGGGTTCATCAGCGTGGTGCCAGCGGCGGCGACCTTGGGATCGTCCTGCGAAGGTACGAAGCGACCGCCGGGACCGGTGGTGATGTTCAGGATCAGGTTGCGATTGCGCGCGCGAATGCGTCCGACGACGTCCTGATAATATTCGAGCTTCATCGACGGTGCGCCGGTGCCGGGCTCGCGCACATGGATATGCGCAACTGCCGCGCCGGCTTCTGCGGCACCGAGGCAGGCGTCGGCGATTTCTTCCGGCGTGATCGGCAGATGCGGGGTCTGGTCCGGCCGCGTCAGATTGCCGGTGACGGCGCAAGTGATAACGATCTTGTCGAGCATCGGGCGCATCAATCTCTCCTTACAACGCCCGGCCGCCGTCGACGACGATCAGCGAGCCGGTGGAATAGGTCAGGTGGGTGGCGCAGGCCGCGATCGCACGGCCGACATCCTCGGCCGTCGCAACACGCTTGAGCGGGATGGTCCCCGCGACCTTTTCGAGCGCGGCCGCGTCGCGGCCCGGCACAAAGTCGGTGGCCACCACGCCCGGCGAAACCGCCATCACCCGCACGGCCGGCGCCAGCGCCAGCGCAAGCGACTTGGTCATGGTGTCGATACCCGCCTTGATCGCCGCATAAGCCAGATTGGAGCCGACGCCATTCAGCCCCGCAATCGAGGAGACGTTGACGATGAGCCCGTCGCCGCTCGCCTTGAGCAGCGGCGCAAAAGCACGGATGGCCGCGAACTGGCCGCGCCAGTTCACCTTGAACATGTCGTCGATAAACTCGTCGGTCAGCGCATCGAGATCGCCGATCGGGATCGGCTTCGTGTAGCCCGCGGTGTTGACGAGAATATCGCAGCGACCGAACGCTCGCTCCACCTCGCCGGCAAGCGCCGTCAGCGTTGCGCTATCTTCAACCACCGCGCGTCTGGCGAGATGGCCCTCGCCCGGAAGGCCGGCCAGCAACGCGTTGGCGGCTGTCTCGCCGGAGCGCCAGGTCACGACGACACGGGCGCCTTCGGCGGCCAAGGCTTGCGCGGCCGCGGCGCCGATGCCGCCCGAACCGCCGATCACCACGGTTACCTTGTTCGCAAGAATATCGGACATCGACAGCTCACTTGATGGGAGGTTGTGGAAGCACGGCTTCGCCGGGCTCCATCACGAAAGTGTAGTTGAGGCTGAACCATTCGCCAGCGACGTCCGGCGCGGGCGGCGCTCCTTCGCCCTTGCGGAAATCGCCGATCAGCGCGCGCGTCACGCCGAATACGACGTCGCTCTCCAGATGCTCGTCGTCATCGACAAATATCTGCGTGATCAGCGTCTTGAAGCCTGGCTTGAAGGCAAGCACATGCAGATGCGCCGGCCGGAACGGATGCCGACGCTGCGCGGCCAGCATCTCCCCGGTCGGACCATGGGTCGGCACCGGATAGCCAGCAGGCTTGACCGAGCGGAAGGCGAAGCGGCCGTTCGCATCCGTCTCAAACACGCCGCGCAAATTCATGTCAGCCTGACCGGCGTCCTGGTTTTCGTACATTCCCGATGGCGACGCCTGCCAGACATCAACGCTGACACCCGAGAGCGGCGCTCCCAGCGCGTCGGTGATGCGGCAATCGACGAACAGCGGTGCACCGGGCGTCGGCGAACGCAAGATCGAGGCACCATTCTCCACGCGCGGAGCGTTCGCCCGCCAGAACGGCCCGAGTAACGCTGCGGCGGTTTCGCTCGCACCGTCCTGGCCGTTGTTCAACAGGCAAACCAACGTCGAGAGCCCGACTGCATCGCTGAACAACACGCCCTCGTTATGGCTGTCGTTGGTCGCCTGGCCGATGCGGTTCAGGAAATCGATGGCAAACTCGAATTCCGCCTCGGTCAGCCGGACCTCGCGGGCAAATTCGTGCAGATGACGAACGAAGGCGGTCATGACCGTGCGCAGCCGCTCATTGGGTGCAGCGCTCATCGCGGCAAGCACAACGTCGGTCACGTCCTCCTGACGCGTAATGATCATCGACACTCCCTCACATTGCGATTTTTTGGCTGTCCACGCTGCGCAATCGATTGCACGATTAATGCAATCGATTGCGCAAGTCAACTGCAACAGATAGCTTGGAGAACGTGGCAGGGATGACGACAATCAAAGACGTTGCGCGCGAAGTGGGGGTGCACCCATCCACCGTTTCGCGCGCGCTCGACCCTGCCCGCCGCGGACGGATAGGCGAGCCAGTCGTGCGCCGGATTCTGGAAGCAGCGGAGCGGCTGGGTTACCGCCCGGACACGGTGGCCGCGAGTCTGCGCAGCGGCCGTTCGAACATGGTCGGCATCATCGTCCCGGACATCGCGAACCCGGTCTTCTCGCCGATCATCGGCGGTCTCGAAGACGTGCTATCGGCGCGCGGCTACGCGTTGATCGTCGCCGACCCGCAACCGCAACGGACGGGCGCCGACGACATCGTTCAACGGCTCGTGGCGCGCCGCGTGGACGGCCTCGTGCTGGCGAATGTCGCGCTCAAGGATAATTCGATCGAGCGTTGTCTGAGTTGGAAAGTCCCTGTCGTGCTTGTCAATCGCGCGGAAGCTGAGGCGCGTGTGCCTTCGGTGGTCTCGGACGATGTGGCCGGCATGCGGCTCGCGGTTGCGCATCTTCTCGAACTTGGGCATCGCCACATCCTCCACCTCGCCGGCCCGCAAATGCTATCGACCGGATCACTCCGCCGCCGCGGTTTCGTGGAGGCAATGCACGAAGCGGGTTTCACGCCGGCCGACAATGATATCGAAGAAGCTGAAGCATTCACGCGCGAGGCAGGACGCGCCGCCGCACTCAGACTGCTCGCACGACAGCCTGAGGCCACCGCCATCGTCGCAGCCAACGATCTCCTCGCGCTCGGCATCTATGAAGCGTTGCGCGAAACGGGCCGGCGATGTCCGGAAGATCTGTCAGTGATCGGTCACAACGACATGCCGCTGGTGGATCTGGTGGATCCCCCGCTATCCACGATCCGCATCAGCCACCGCGAGATGGGTGAACAGACCGGCCAACTCCTGCTCGACCTGATCGAAGGCGTCCGCGGCGATGCGCCTTATGTCGTCACAGCGCCCCTGCTCGTCGTGCGCCGCTCGACACAGCCACCAAGGATCTCGCGATAAGCCAGCGTTGTATCTGATTAATTGAGCCAACCTGATTCTGGTTTGCCCCCCGCTTTGAACCAAGGGCGGACTCGCATATCGGCAAAAGAACCCCGAGCTTCCTAATCAATTCGGCCCAATCCAGAAGCGGCTACGCCCAAACGATAACAAGCGAACGATCAGACCGGAGCGAGTTGCATGACAGGTCTGACGTCATATGGGATGCATTGAACATTCATCTGCAGTAATTCGGCGCTATTCCACATTCCATATAATGAAGCTGGGCGGTTCCCACGCTAGGGAACCCAAGATGCCTGATGTTTCTCGCCGCGCTCAACTTATTCTGTTGAAAAACGATCTGCACATCATGCGAGGCCGGGCCCAACGCCTGGATCTAAGCGATGTAGCCTTGTTGATCTCAGAAGCTGTTCTGCTGCTCTCCAATCAACCGGAAGTTTCTAAATCTGACCAGCCCCGCGCCTAACTGCACTGTTTGTCATCGGTGCGCTCAGTCGCCAGGACAAACATACTAACAGCCGCTGCGGTCACCAAAAACGGCATAATGATAAGGGCCATTGACGCCTCCTTGTCGAAGTTGATCTTCGAACATGGCGCAGCATCTCTTATGCGGCTCCCTACTTCCCTAAAGCGGATAGTGAACAGAACCATACGGAGAAATTTGGTTGAGAAACGCCAAATTCATGAACGATAAAGTATGCGATCTGCGCGACGTCCAGCGCGCCAAATATCCGCTTTGCGCCAAGAGCGGTAGCCCACCACGTCGACTTCATGCCAGAGCGGCATTCGCCAACGGGTTCCCCCAAAGCAGAGGAGGCGGACATCTCCTGCACTGTCTGCCTCCTCCAGGGATAGCTTAAACCTCCAGCTTGTCCCCACCCTTCAGATCAAGCATCTCGCGCGCTTCATCCGGGGTTGCAATTTCAAGCCCGAGGCCTTCGACGATCTTGCGCGCGAGGGTGACTTGCTCGGCATTCGAGGAGGCCATGCGACCTGGCGCCGCCCACAGCGAGTCTTCCAGACCGACACGGATATTGCCTCCCATCGCCGCAGCCATCGCCGCGATCGGCAGTTGATTGCGACCGGCGCCAAGCACCGACCAGACATACTTGTCGCCGAACAGCCGATCTGCCGTTCGCTTCATGTGCAGCACATCCTCGGGGTGCGCCCCGGTGCCGCCCTGCAGGCCGAACACCGTCTGGATGAACAGCGGCGGCTTTACCAGCCCCTGTTCGAGGAAGTAGGCCAAGTTATAGAGATGCGCCGTGTCGTAGCATTCGAACTCGAAGCGCGTGCCGGTCTCGGCCAGCGTCTTCAGCACATATTCGATGTCCTGAAACGTGTTGCGGAACACGATGTCCTTGTTCTGCAGGTGCTTCAATTCCCAGTCATGTTCGAACTTTTTGAAGCGGTTGAGCATGCCGAAGAAGCCAAAATTCATTGAGCCCATGTTGAGCGAGGCGACTTCCGGCTTGTAGACCGCGGCGGGCCGTACGCGTTCATCCACCGTCATGGTGGGCGCACCGCCGGTGGTCAGATTGATCACCGCATTAGTGCGCTGCTTGATGATCTTCAGAAATGGCGCAAAAGCTTCGGGGCTTTGATCGGGTTGCCCGGTCTTCGGGTTGCGTGCGTGCAGATGCACGATAGCGGCACCCGCTTCCGCCGCGTCGACTGCAGCGTCGGCAATTTCCTGCGGTGTGACCGGTAATGCCTTGGACATCGAGGGCGTATGGATCGCACCCGTCACGGCACAGGTGATAATGACTTTGCGGCTCATGTCAGTCTCCGTCTTGCTGTTGAGAGATCGTGCGGTTCAAGATTTGCTGCCCTGCGCAGCCTTGTGGGCCGCCAGCGCAGCGAGGCGTTCGTTGCGTTGCTGCGTCAGCGCGGCAATCCGGTCGGGCGACGGCTGATGCGGCCAGGCCGCTATTACCCGATCGACATTCGGGCTCTGATAGACCTCGGGCCCTGCCGATGCGGCAGCCAGCTCCTTGTAGAAGCCGGTATAGCGCGCGCAGTAATCGGGGATGCCGCCAGGCGCATTGAGCTCGATGGTTTCCAGCGGGCCGAGGAACGACCAGCGCAGGCCAAGGCCGTCCTTCACGGTGTGGTCGAGATCCTCCGCAGAGACATAACCTTCGCCGACAAGACGAAACGCCTCGGCGAGCAAAGCGCCCTGCAGCCGATTGAGGATAAAACCGTTGATCTCGCGGTTGACGGTGACCGGTACCTGCCCAATCTCGCGATAGATCTCACGCGCGCGGTCGATGGTCTCCTGCGAGGTCCAGGGTGCGCCGCATAGTTCGACCAGCGGCACCAGATGTGGCGGATTGACGGGATGACCGACAAGACATCGCGCGCGCCCCGGAAGCGTTTCCGTGAAGCGAGAGGCGACGATGGCCGAGGTGGATGACGCGAGCAGTGCATCCGGAGGCGCGAGACGGTCGAGTTCGGCGAAGATGGCGATCTTCTGATCGACATTTTCGGGGCCGTTCTCCTGCACGAAGGCAACGTCCTTCACAGCATCGGCCAAGCTCCCTGCAATCGAGATGCGTCCGGCAGCCCCGTCGGGGTCATTGGCAAGCCCATGGCGGGCCAGCGCATGCAGCTCATCGCGAATAAGCTGAGGCGCAGCGTCCAATGTCGGGCGATGCGGATCGGTCAATCGCACGGTCCAACCTGCGCGGGCGAAGATCGTTGCCCAGGCCCGCCCAATCAAGCCAACTCCTACGATCGCAACATGCCGATTGTTTGTTGTCATTTCTGTTCTCACAGCCACAGCACCTTGCGGCGCAGATCGAGATCGTCACGCAGGGCCTTCGACGGTCCCTGATGAATTACCTTGCCCCGTTCCAGCGCCACCGTCGAATCGGACAAAGCCAATGCCAGATCGAGATTATGGTCGACGATGATGATGGCAATTTCCTTGCGGAGCCGGTCAAAGGTTTCAAACAACTGCTCCACGACCGCGGGCGCCAATCCTTCGAACGGCTCATCCAGCAACAAGACGCGGACGTCACCCGACAGTGCACGCGCCACGGCCACCATCTGTTGCTCGCCGCCTGACAGATAATCGGCGGGGCTGTCGAGACGCTCACGAATGCGCGGGAAATAGTCGTAGATGCGCTCGCGGGTCCAATGCACGCCATTGCCAGTCTGCCGCTTGAGACCACCAAGTTCGAGATTCTGCTCGACGGTCATGCCTGCGAACAAGGCGCGTCCCTGCGGTACGTAACCGATGCCGAGTCGCGCGGCTTCCGCAGACGACAGGCCGATCAACTCGCTGCCTGCCAGTTGAATAGAGCCATTCGATGCCGGCGCGATCCCGATCAACGACTTGAGCAAGGTCGACTTACCCGCACCATTGCGCCCGAGCAGTGCGATGATCTCGTTCTCGTGCAGGGTGAAATTGACGTCGTTGAGAATATGGCTCTTGCCATAGAACGTATCAACATTCTTCACCGTCAGCAGCGGCTTCGCCCCCGCTGCGGTCTCGCGCGGACGCGCAGCCACAGCCGTTGTGCCCGACCCGATATAGACCTCCTGCACCTTCGGGCTGGAGCGCGCCTCTTCGACGGAGCCATCCAGCAATACGCGTCCCTCATTCATGACGGTGACGTGGTCGGCCAGCTGGAACACCCGATCGATGTCATGCTCGACCAGCAGAACCGGCAAATCGGTCGAGATGCGCTTGATGATCGCACCGATACGTTCACGTTCGGCAGCAGCGAGGCCTGCAAGCGGTTCGTCAAGCAACAGGACGCGCGGCGCTGTAGCCAGCGCGACGCCCATGTCGAGCAGGCGTTGGCCGCCGTAAGACAGCATGCCTGCCTCTGCCTTCTCGATTCCAGCGAGGCCGAGATAGCGGATCACCGCATCGGTCTCCGCGTTGATTGCGCTAATCGATAGCGCGTTGGTCACGGGATCGAAGCGCCGCGGATGCCGGGCTTGCACCGCGAGGCGGATATTTTCGCCAACACTGAGCGCAGGAAACAGGTTGGTGATCTGGAACGAACGCCCAATGCCGGCGCTTGCAATATCTTCTGGTGTATGGCCGGCGATAGGCATGCCCATCAGCGACACGCTTCCCTGATCCGGCTTGTACATACCCGACAGCAAATTGAACGCCGTGGTCTTGCCGGCACCGTTCGGGCCGATCAGCGCATGCAGCGTGCGATCGGCGATGGCGATATCGACGCCCTGCACGGCCTTGATGCCACCGAAACTTTTCACGATATGGCTGGCAGCGAGTACCGCTCCGTCGACTGACGACTTCGGTCGCAAAAACTCCGGCAGTGGTAGCACTTCGATGCGCCGCGCCGACATTGCCGCGTCTTCTTCCACTTTCTTGCGGAATGGCGCGATCAGCCGCTCGCCCATACCGATTAGGCCGGTAGGCGAGAAGATGATGAAGCCAACGAAAACGAGACCGAACCAGAACAACCAGTTCTCGGAATAGATGCCGAGAAACTCACGAAAAAGAATGAAAAACAGCGCACCGAGCGCCGGCCCGAGGAAACTGCGCATGCCGCCGATCACGACCATGGCCAGAAGCTCGCCAGAGAACGCCACCGAAATGGGATCCGCCGACGTCATACGGTTCTTGTAGAGCAGCAGAATGCCGGCCAGCCCGGTGATGGTAGCCGACAGCACGAAGGCGGCGAGCTTGTAGCGATTGGTGGGATAGCCGAGGAAGCGCGCGCGCTGTTCGTTCTCGCGGATCGCCACCAGCACCGAACCGACCGTGGAATTGTGGAAGCGCCACAGCAGGATCAGCACGAGAAACGCGATCAGCGCCACGAACCAATAATAAGTCGTACCTGCATCGAGGTCGAAGCCAAGCAGTGCCGGCCGGGTGATGCCGCCAAGGCCGTTCTCGCCACCGGTGACGTCGGTCCAGCGGAACGAGACGCTGTAGAGCATGGCCGCGAGCGCCAGCGTCAGCAGCGAGAAATACACGCCGCGGCGGCGCAGGATCAGGTAGCCGAAGGCAGCCGCCGTGATGGCCACCACGACAAGCGCAAGCAGCGTCGGCCCGACGAATGAATTCGGCATCCAGTTGCGCTGGATCAGCGCTGCAGCATAGGCCGCAAGGCCGAACCAGGCGCCATGACCGAACGAGACGAGACCGGTGTGCCCCACCAGGATATTCAGGGCCATGCAGGCCAGTGCAAAGACGACGATCTCCGTCGCCGACGTCACGGTCAATCCGAGCGCCAGCAAGATCGGCGGCAGGATGAGCAAGCCGACGCCCGCGATCAGCAATGGAACGGGAAGACGATTCAACATTGGCATCGCCTTACTCGAACCGCATGATACGTTCGCCGAACAAGCCGCGCGGCCGGAACAGCAGCACCAGAAGCATCAACAAATAGATCGCCGCCGTGGACGCCGCCGAATAGCCGATGCCGACCATGACGCCCTTGACCAATCCGACCAGCAGCGCAGCGATCACCACGCCCCAGAACGAGCCGAGGCCACCGATCACGACCACCACGAAGGCGGGCGTGATGATCTCCTGTCCCATCGCCGGATGGATCGAATAGATCGGCGCCAGCAACACGCCCGCGAGTCCCGCTAGACCAATACCCAGCGCAGCCACCACCGACATGTAAGGTTGTAGCGAGATGCCGAGCGCTCCGACCATGTCAGGATTCTGAACGCCGGCCCGGACCACACGGCCGAATGAGGTCTTCTGCAGCAGCACCCAGAGCCCGACCACACAGGCCACGGCGATGCCGAGCAGCACCACGCGATAGAACGAATAGATGAAGCTTCCGATCGCGACCTGACCGCGCAGCGCTGGCGGGATCGAATACGACAAAGGCGGCGCGCCGAAGATCATACGCAAGGCCTGCTCGGCGACCATCGCGAGCCCGAAAGTCAGCAGCAGCGAGAGAATGGGATCGGACCGATAGAAGCGCCGGAACAACGTCCGCTCGATGACAACACCGAGCAGCGCAACGACAACGGGGGCCACGACGAATGCGCCACCGAAGCCGAGATAGGGCGAAATGACGAGGGTAAGATAGGCGCCGATCGCATAGAACGCGCCATGCGCGAGATTCACGATGCCGCCGAGCGAAAAGATCAGCGACAGGCCGAGCGCAATCAGAAGATAATAGACACCATCAAGCAGTCCGTTGAGGATCTGCTGGGTGAGCAACATGGCGGACATGATATGGGCTCCGCAGTCGCGCGCTGATGCGCATCTGACAGGGGTCGGAAGGACGAGACGAAAGCAACTTCGCGAGCAGAATGTCGGCGTCTCGCCCGAAGGCGAAACGCCGACATTGTTGCTAGCTCGGGAATTTGCAGACGTTCTCTTCCGCGGTGGACGCAATCACTTCGAGCGGTTCATCCGGCCCCGGGACGGCCGGGCTCGATGAGAAGATGTCCCACTGGTTCTTGATCTTGTCAGCAGGCAGCGCCGTCACCGCATACATTTCGTGCATCAGCTGATGATCCGATGCGCGGAAGTAGCCGGGACGTGTCTTCAACAGATCGAACTTCGCGCCCTTCTCGAGATGCTCGATGATCTTCGGCGACTCAGCCGATTTCAACTCGTTGATGCTCTGCGCCACGATCTTGGTGGCGATGTAGTCGCCCCAGGCCTGGTTCTCCGGCGGCTTGTTGTACTTCTTGGTGAAGGCCGCGACGAAGGCCTTGCTGCCGGGCGTATCCAGCAGATGATGCCAGACCACAGGCCAGGTGCCGACGAAATTGCCCTTGCCTGCAGCCCAGGCCAGAGCGGTGTCGAAGCCGAAACCGCCGACCGGGAAAGTCAGACCGAATTCGGCATATTGCTTGAGGAAGTTGGTGATCTGGTTGCCGGCAAGATTGATCACCACGAGATCAGGCTTGGCCTCGCGAATCTTGAGGAGATAGGCAGAAAAGTCCGTGGCGTCGGTGGGCACCAGGTCGTCGCCAGCGAAATTACCGCCATTGGCCTGCATGAAGCGCTTCGACACGCTCAACAGGTCATGCCCGAAAGCGTAGTCCGCCGTGAGCGAATACCACTTCTTGCCCTTCACGAGACCATCGCGCAGGAACGAGCGGCCGACCGTCTTTACATACATCGAGTTCTGCGACTCGACGTGGAACATGTAGCGCTGGCAGTCCTTGCCGCGTAGCGCATCGGAATTGCCGCCGGTGTTGATGAACAGCGTCTTGTTGCGCGTGGCGACCTGCGCGATGGTCAGGCACGATGCCGACGAAATCTCTCCGATGATACAGGCGACCTTGTCGCGCTCGATCATGCGCTCCGCCTTGGTCGAGGCCGTCTGAGGATTGATCGAGTCCTCCTTGAGCAGTTCGACCTTGCGCCCCATCATGCCGCCGGCGGCATTGATCTCTTCAACAGCGAGGTCGATGGCCATCACGCCATATTCGCCGAGCGGGCCGAGAAAGCCGGTACGCGGCGTGAGATGGCCGATGCGGATGACGTCGGAGGTCTGCGCGCTCAGGACCGATGGTGCAGAGAGGCCGGAAGCAAGTGCGAGACCGCCCGCAGTCTTCAGCAGACTGCGGCGCGTGAATTGATTGGTGTTCGACATCAGATTCGTCTCCCTGATACGGCCGCGAGGCGCGGCTGTTTCCCCTCCGGCAGGCGCCGCACTCTTCTGTTGAGAGGGCTTTGTTCGCTTGCCGTGATCTGTGATCACAGTTAGAGTTGCAAAAGACGGGGACTTTGTCGAGTCCCTCCCTGCAATTTCGCGACGATACCCGGAGGCCGCGTTGAACCTGCCGACTGCGCTGAGCCTTGTGGAGCCGCTCGACCGCCAGACGCTGGGGGAGCGTGCTTACGCGCAACTGGCGGATCTGCTCATCTCGGGCAGACTCGCACCGGGAGAAAAGCTGTCGCTGCGCACGGCGGCCGAGGTACTCGGCGTCTCCATCATGCCGGTGCGCGAGGCGGTATCGCGCCTCGTCGCCGACAAGGCACTGGAAGTCGCCGCCAACCGCGCGGTGCGCGTGCCCGTGATGTCGGCGACGCAGTTTCGCGACCTCACCAAGGTGCGGATCGCTATCGAGGGTCATGCCGCAGCAGAGGCAGCGCGACTACGTGGCGACAGCAATCTCGCTTCCATCGCTATCGCAGAAGCGGCCATGCGCGCAGAAAGCGAAGTGAGGGCGCCCGATTTGCCGCGCGCGGTCGAACTCAACAAGACGTTTCATTTCGCCGTCTACGAGGCCGCGCAATCGCCGATCCTGGTCGAGATCATCCGTGCGCTCTGGCTGAAGGCCGGCCCCGTCATCAATCTCGATCTGCGCGGCAATCCCGATCGTCTAGCCAAGGGCGAAGCGATCCGCTTTCACGCCGATGCCCGCAAGGCCATCGAGACTGGCGATACAGACGCCGCCAAGACGGCGATCGCCGCCGACATCACCAGCGCAGCCAACTTCATCCTCTCGCGCGGCGGCCTCTCCGCCTAGATCTCACAGAGTCTCCGGAGCCATCATGGATCTCAACATCAAGGGTTTGCGCGTCCTCGTTACTGCCGGCGCCAATGGCATAGGTCTCGCCATCGCCCGCGCCTTTGCCGGTGAAGGCGCCAAGGTTCATGTCTGCGATGTGGATCAGGACGCCCTTGCCGCGCTCGCGAAAAGCGATCCAGCGATCACGCAGACCCATTGCGACGTTGCCAACCGTGCTTCAGTTCAGAATGTGTTCGATGAGGGTGTGGCCAAACTCGGCGGCCTCGATGTCCTCGTCAACAATGCCGGTATTGCAGGCCCGACCGCCAAGGTCGAGGAGATGCATCCCGATGACTGGGACCGTTGCCTGAACATCTGCCTGACCGGCCAGTTCAACTGCACGCGCCTCGCCGTACCGCTGCTGCGCCAGAGCAGCAACGGCTCCATCGTCAACCTGTCCTCGGCGGCAGGCCGCGTGGGCTTCGCTATGCGCTCGCCCTATGCTGCAGCGAAATGGGGCGTCATCGGCTTCACGAAATCGCTCTCCATCGAGCTCGGCCCCGACAACATCCGCGTCAACGCGATCCTGCCCGGCCTCGTCGCCGGCGATCGCCAGCGCCGCGTGCTCGAAGCCAAGGCGCAGCAGCGCGGCATTTCCTTTGCGGAGATGGAGAAAACGGCGTTCTCCTATACGTCAATCAAGGACTACGTCACACCGGAACAGATCGCCGACCAGATCCTGTTCCTGGCCAGCCCACGCGGACGCACGATCTCGGGCCAGGCTATTTCGATCTGCGGCGACACCCAAATGCTAGGCTAGCGGTCGATGCTCAAGACTCGAACAAGCCACTGACGCGCACTGAATGCCCGCATTCTTCCGATGAATTAGTACACAGACGTCAGCTTGGCTGGACCCGCAGCTTCTGCAGACCGTTTAAGTCCTGGGCGCGTCTTCTGTATTGGTCTGACCGACTGCTGATCACGCAGAGTGTCCGCATGGCGCATGTTAAGCTCTATGAATATCGCCGCGATCATCATCGCGACGATAGCGGCTATAGTCACCGCGGCTTTTGAGACAAGCTAGCTGTTGCGCTGTCGGTCGTACTCGCGAAGGAATGTCAGACCGTGCACCGTCAAACGGTGGTGATCTTTCTCGCCGCTGACCGCCAGTTCGTCGAGGTGCATGGAAAGCTTTTGCCGAACCCCGGGCGACTCGGAATGACCTGAGAGCGCCCCGTAAATGTCGAGGGCGCGATCGACGGCCTGGATGTTCATGGCTGGCCTTTGTGATGGCAGAGGCCATCTGTATCCGACGCGCGGTGCGGCGGTTGTCCAATGTAAAGCTCGCCAGCGCCAAATGTTCCAGACTTTCTCAAACACCGGCAGATCCCGGCCGCCGAAGCAACCGGGCATCTGTGTCACATCTGGGCTTCAGCTTCGACGTTGACGACCGACTTTGCCAGACTGGTCAGCGCAGCGTCCGTAGCTTTCTCTTCCTTCAGAGTCGCGTCGAGCAACGAGGCCGCATCCGACATACCCAGTTCTTGCGCCCATGTACGAAGCGTGCCGTAGCGAGACATCTCGTAATGCTCCACCGCCTGAGCGACTGCCAGGAGGCCGGCATCGAGCGCGGGCATGCCCTTGTACTCGGTCATGATCTCGGTACCCTCCTTCGTGATGCCCATGATGGCCGCACAGGTCTTGGCGACGGGCTTCTTGCCGGCAATCTTGAACACGCTCTCAAGGCGCTTGATCTGACCTGCGGTTTCCTTCTGATGTTTCAGGAAGGCCGCTTTCAGACCCTTGTCGTGAGCGGCCTTCGCCATCTTCGGCAGGGTTGCGAAGATCTTCTTCTCGGCGAAATACACATCCTTGAGGGTGTCGTGGAAAAGGTCGGCGAGCAGCTTGGGCTTTTTGGCCATGAGGTTTCTCCAATAAAAAGCCCCCGCTGATGCAGGGGCCTCGCATTCTTTGGTTGAGGTTATTCACGCCCGACAAGTCGCCGTAAGGATTTATGTTCCAGCAGGCGAGGAAAGACCTCGAATGTCAGCCTTTGCCTGCCCAGGCCGGGCGTTCCCCTAGCCATGGCGGCAGCGCCTCCCACTCGGCAGATCTCATCCGGCGCTCCTCGCCGCCAACATTGATGAAAACAAACGGTGCATCTTCCTGCCCTGTCTTGGAGCCGGCGAACATCGCCGGTGTACCGTACGCATCTCGAATAGCCGTCTTGATCGACATATTTTCCTCGATCTGTGAGCTTGCGATGTCATGACTCTGACGCATCATCACTGCGTCAGCAGGCGCGCAGTTTGATAACTGCTGGAAAGTCCCGCACTAGCACGACAGAATCTACACTACTTCTTTCTGACCGCGCCCAGCGCCGGCATGATCTTGGGACCGCCGCCTTTGAGGCTCTCTGCAGCAGCGATCGTCTTGACCGGCACCTTCTTCGGTTTCTTGGTTTCGCGATTTCCCTTGGCCATATCGTACTCCCGCTGTGTGAGCCCGAGCGTTACCACGACCGGCACTGAAAGACCGATTTATTATCACCGTTCTCTCGCTGACCTCCCACCGACTTGTTCCACCTCCCAGCCCTCGAAGATACTAATGGCTATTCGCGAAGAAAGAGCGCACCCTGCGCTTGCGCGCATTGATGACCCTGATGGTCCCTGCCGAGCGCGCGCTGCTTTTGTCACGAAATTGTCCGATATGCCGCGGCTGGCGCAGCATTGCCAATTTTGAGCGATTGCCCTTTCAACATTGAAATCGCGAGGCAGCAGATTGACGGTGTTCAGCCGCATTGCATTCATTGGCAATTCACTTCCACGCCGATGTGGGATCGCCACGTTCACTACCGATCTGCAGAGCGCAGTAGCAGCCGCCCGCGCAGACTCCAAAACCGTTATCGTGGCGATGACCGATCACGGTCATTTCTATGACTATCCAGCCACCGTTGGCATTCAGATCAATGACGGGCTGATCAACGACTACATACGTGCAGCGGAATTCCTGAACAGCGGCCATTTCGACGTGGTGTCGCTTCAACATGAATTCGGTATCTTCGGCGGCGAAGCAGGGAGCGATATCATCCAGCTTCTCTCGCTGCTCAAGATGCCGATCGTGACAACACTTCATACGGTTCTTGCAGAGCCCACCGCCGCACAAAAAGATGTCTTCACACGCGTTGTCGAGATGTCGTCGAAAGTGGTGGTGATGGCGGAGAAAGGTCGGGAACTGCTTCGGACCATCTATCAGGTCGCCGAAGAGAAGATCGAGATCATTCCACATGGAATTCCGGAATTCGCTTTTGTGGAGCCCGACGATGCAAAGGCGAGGCTCGGTTTTGCCGGCAGGTCTGTCATTCTGACGTTCGGCCTGCTTTCACCCAATAAGGGCATCGAATTCATGATCGATGCGATGCCGTCCATCCTGAGCACCTGTCCGGGTGCGGTCTATGTCGTATTGGGCGCAACCCATCCAAATCTGGTACATGACGAAGGTGAGACCTATCGCGAATCCCTCATTGCAAGGGCCCGCGAAGCTGGCGTCGCGGATCACGTTGTCTTCCTTGATCGTTTCGTCGACCAGGAGACCTTGCTCGATTTCATCTCAATGTGCGATGTCTATGTCACGCCTTATCTGAACGAATCTCAGATGACGTCAGGCACCCTTGCCTATAGTTTTGGCTTGGGAAAGGCCGTGGTATCGACTCCCTATTGGCATGCCCGCGAATTGCTTGCCGATGGCCGCGGCATCATCGTCCCGTTCGCGGATGCGAATGCGATCGGCACCGAGATCGAAAAGCTTCTGATCAATGCGCCACTGCGCCAGGCGATGCGCAAGCGCGCCTATGCCAGCAGCCGGTCCATGACCTGGGAACGGACGGCCGATCGGTACATGTCCGTTTTCGAGAACGCGGGTCGCCGCCACAGGCTCAAGACCATTGCAAAGTCGGATACGAGTACGCTCCTGCGAGATAGTCGCGCACCTCCCGAGATGCGCATTGGTCACTTCTTGTCGATGTGCGACGACACCGGGCTGTTGCAGCATGCGGTCCACTGTGTTCCGGATCGCTTGCATGGCTATTGCATCGACGACAATGCCCGCGCGCTACTGCTGGCATGCGCGTTGAACACTCCAGGGGAACTGCGTCTGTCGGAGGTCCTGACCTCCCGCTTTGCAGCTTTCGTCCAGCATGCGTGGAATCCCGAGACGCACCGGTTTCGAAATTTCATGGCTTTCGATCGCAGCTGGCTGGAAGAAAGCGGATCGGAAGACAGTCATGGGCGCACGCTTTGGGCGCTGGGCGTTTGCGCTCTTTCGGATGCGAACCCCTCTCGGCGGACCTGGGCCGCAGCACTCTTTGCCGAGGCCTTACCAAAGGTCGGCGACTTCCTCTCGCCCCGTGCCTGGGCGTTCGTATTGCTGGGACTCGATGCGTATTGCACGACCGTCACCGACAATAGCCGTGCCAATGCAATCCGGACGGTTCTGGCCGACAGGCTCGTCTCGCTTCTTGAGAAAGTCGAGACGAGCGATTGGGTGTGGTTCGAAGACGGACTTTCCTATGACAATGCCAGACTCTGCCAGGCTTTGATTCTCACCGGCACTGCGATGAAACGCCCGGACTATCTCAATGCCGGGCTGAGAAGCCTGCGCTGGCTGCTGACGCAGCAGACCTCGGCCAGCGGGCAGTTCAGGCCGGTGGGCACGGAGGGATTTCACGACATCCGACGCCAGCCGCGCAGCTTCGACCAACAGCCTGTCGAGGCTGCTGCCACCATCGCGGCCAGCCTTGCGGCGTGGCGCGCTGACCAAAATATCGAATGGAAGAGCGAAGCCGCCCGGGTCTTCGCGTGGTTCCTCGGCAGCAATGACCTTTCTATCCCGCTCGTCGATCTTGAGACAGGAAGCTGCCGTGACGGACTGCATCCGGACCGCGCGAATGAAAACCGCGGGGGCGAGTCGGTCGTATCCTACCTGCTCGGCCTATCCGAAATTCGGCACATGGCGCGTATCGCCGAAGATCAGTCGAAGTCCGCGACCCGCGTGGCCTGATAACGTTGAGCTCCCCCTTTCAGCAGACAATCGAGATTCCTTTTGCCCTCATCTCCCATACTGAATCGCCAGGCGCTCTATCTCCGGCCCGATGCGTCCCGAGTTATCGTACGACCGTTCAGACCTGCGACTGATCCACGCGATCTCAATCCGACCGAGAAAACGCGCGCCAATCATATTGTCGACCGGATCCTTGCGCTCCATCCTGAGCAGGCAGAACACCAGTTGGCCGACGTGCTCGAAAATTTTATGGGTCGCCACCGGAATTTGCTTCAGACGTTCGAGGCCCGCGCCGACGAAATGGAAGATGCGTTCCATGACCATAGCCAGTTCACGACGATTCAGCGTCAATTGATCGGCGCTTATTTCCTGAGCGAATACTCGTTTGAAGCGTCAGCACTCTTCAATCCGAGCATCGTGCCGCACCCCGATCAATCGGGAACGGCAGCCGGCGCCCTGCGCTTCATCCTCAGCCTGCGCGCCGTCGGAGAAGGCCACGTCTCATCCCTGACATTTCGCACAGGCCTTGTGGACAACGACGGGACCGTCAGCATCGATCCGACCGCACGCCTCGCATCAAATCCAACAGTGCAACGCCTCGGGTCCGGGCCTGGCGGCGAGGATGTCGCCGTCACGTTCCGCAGCAGCGAGGATATCAGCGAGCGGGTCATTTTTCCGATTACGGAGTCGCAATCGAACGGCATCGAGGATGCGCGCTTCGTGAAATTCGAGCATTCGGAGCGAACGGTCTATTACGCCACATACACAGCCTATAACGGCAGGGCGATCCGCTCCGAGATCATCGAAACATCCGACTTCGTCTCGTTTCGTCTTTCGGCCATGCGAGGTAACGCGTCACACAACAAGGGCATGGCACTTTTCCCCCGGAAGATCGACGGGCGGTTCGCGATGATCGCGCGGCAAGACAATGAAAACCTCTACCTGATCTATTCGGATGATCTTTATACATGGGATGGCGGCACGCCGATCCTGAAGCCTGCCGCCCCTTGGGAGTTCGTTCAAATTGGCAACTGCGGCTCACCTATCGAATTAGATGAGGGCTGGCTATTGCTGACACACGGTGTCGGCCCGGTCCGCAAATATTCGATAGGAGCAGCACTGCTCGACAAAAACGACCCGACGAAGGTGCTGGGGCGCCTGGACGAACCGCTACTTCGACCTGCGCCGTCCGAGCGCGAAGGATATGTGCCGAACGTCGTCTATACATGCGGCGCAATGCGGCATGGCGATCAAATTATCTTCCCATATGCGATTTCGGACAGTTACTCGAACATCGCGACGATCGATATAAGAAGCCTGCTCGCAGCGATGGACAAATAAGAGCTGACTTAGCTTTACCGTAGAGGCAATCGGACGCGGCTTCTCAGCATACCCAGCTCATCCGTGACCGGCACCTACCAGACGGCAGATAGAACTCTTGGGAGACGCATAATGACCGGCGAAAAATCAAGGGCGCTCGTTCTTGGAACGACAGTCTTTTGGAAGAACGATAAAGATGACTTTGGCACCGTCATCGCCAAGGACTGGAGCAGCGTCACGGTCAAATGGGATAGTCGCGCCAGCCAGACAATCATGCACAACGATATGGATAGCTGCACGGCCGCCTGAATTTACTTAGCCCCAACGAGCTTTCCTGACCATCATTCGCGAAAGCCGACGCGACACCAACCGGCCGCTGAAATCATCGCGAAACGCCCGCCGGGACAAGTCCGACGGGCTACCAGTTATGTGGTCATTTGGGCGACAGCCGGGCGCCACCAGACTTGCGGCGCCAGGCAAAAAAGGCCCGATCAGCCAACCCGCAGGTTTTCTGCCGACGTCTTGCCACGGTTGGCCACTTCCTCGAAGCTGACCTTGGCCCCTTCATTCAAAGTGCTCAGCCCCGCCTTCTCGACGGCCGAGATGTGAACAAAGACGTCTTTGCTGCCATCGTCCGGCTGGATAAAGCCGAAGCCCTTCGTCGCATTGAACCATTTTACTACGCCAGTGGTCACTTCAGTTCTCCCGGTTGTCTCTGAACGATAGCAACCCTGAATTCAGGGAGGAGTCAATCAAGCAAACTTCCATCTCCTGAATTGATGCGGCTGTCTGCTGCCTGGACGACGGGTGGCGGTCATCCGTCCGCACTGCCGTGATGCGACAGCGGCTTTAGGCAACATAATCTCCGGGAAACCCAACCGACGTGCTAATGTCACTGAAGCCCAGTGCGGGCGGAGGACGAAACCATGGCCAAAGGCGAACAACGGAACAATCGCGAAGTAAAGAAGCCCAAGAAGGACAAGGCCAAGACGATCGCAGCAGCCCCGACCATGAAGGGCCTGATGCACCCCGAGGCGGAAAAGCCCCGAAAGAAATAGTCGAACAGAGCGCATCGTCAGCATAGCTGCGGCATCTGAGGCCACTGGCGCCCGGCGCATGATCTATGCGTTCGACCGCGCTACTGCGCTCGCAGCGATCGAGAACCGTCAAATTCAATCAAATGTTCAATCCCCTTCCGGGGCGCTCCGACGCGCATCGGCGATCATGCCAGATGGAGCAATCATGACACATGAAGACCTGGAACTGATCCGTGAGATCGTCCTGCACGGCGGCGCAAAATATACGGCTGGCAATATCGATCGCAGCAAATACCAGCGCCTTGTCGATCTCGGGTGGCTATCACCCCTCGTCATGAACAAGACAGACATTGCCTATGAGACGACAAAAGCAGGCGAAGTGGCAGCGAGCTGACCCAGCACCCGGGGAGCGGCTCTAGCCCCGCGCGACGATTTTTCCGGTCGCGAACTGTTCCAAAGCGTAGAGCGCACTTTCCTCATACGTCGCACCCGGCAGCGGTTCTGCGACCACGATCAACTGGCCAATGGTCAATTGAACCATGCCATCCAGGATGTCGTAACTGGCTTCGTACGTCACGCCGGCCAATATCAGTTCGACATAGCCATGCCAGAAGCCCTTCAACTCCGACTCCCAACCAGATCGATAAACGTCTGAAGCTCTGCAGAAAAGCGCTCGGCCTGCCTGGCATCCAGCCATAGTTTTATCGTCGACGTCGCCGACAGGACAAAGGCAACCCCGAAACCGCCCGCATTTGGCACACACAGCGCCGACCAGCTGTCAGCTTCGCTCACGATCTTCCGTTCGTTGGGAGTTCCCGTTTCCAGGACGTGATTGATTTGGATCTTAAGCTCGATTGCATCGTCGAACGACAGGGAAATCTCCTCTCCGCTGAAGTTCAGAATTAGCCAGCAATCTTTTTGCTTGGATTTGACGTCGGAGGTGAAATTGAAGGCCATGGTGGAACCATGCGCCTATGCCCGTGACGGTCAATCAAATTCGTCGCGACACTATGCGACTTGATGCACAGCCCTTCCGTAATCGCCTAACTGCCTGCCAATCGGGAGCAAGTTTCATGTGGCAGCCAAGGTCTGCACGCTTTAACTGGACGTTGCGGCCTCGCGTTTGAGTCGCACTGAGACGCAGACAAAGGGGCGATCAAATGGGCGACGGGTGGCAACCAATCAGCACCGCACCGAAGGACGATGAAAGGATCATCGTTGCGGGTGGAACATGGATACGCGGAAACAAGGACAAACTGCCTCAGGCATTTCCGTGCCTTGTCATTTGGGACGAAACCGAGTGGCTCATCTGCGACAATGAAGGGCCGCGAGCGCTCATACGGGGTCCCAAAGTCTGGATGGCAATCCCGCCCGCTGACTTGCCTTCAGCATCGGAACTGCTGAAGACGATCTGACGCATTTCATTAACCATACGATGCTACCCGTCCTGTAGCGCGGGTCTTGTCGAGCGTACCGCGCCAACTCTGGAGTCGCAGATGCAGGTCATCGAAATCACGGACCTCGTCGAGGCCAGACGAGCTCGTCTGGCTCAATATCACGGGCTGCCGCGCGCACTTCAGCTGAACGGTCAGACAGTCACGGGATCGGTGAGATCTGTCGTGATGGATGCATCGGCAGCAAAGTGGACTGTAAAGCTCATTGCAACGCCACCTGTCGTCGACAGAAAATATCGTCTGCGCCGCTCGGCCTAGAGCCGGACGCAGACCCGCACGACGACATCCGACTTTCTTCAATCCCGCCATATCGCAGTCGCATGTACCGGTAGGCATCCCCTATTTTCCTGAAGCAGCCATCCAAGGCACAGGCAATCCGGTGGATTGACCTCAGCGATTCCGGCGACAAATCAGAACCTTCGAATTAGGTCGACTCCCGAACATAAAGGGAATCTACTGCACCGCATCATCGCCCGTCCTTAGGCATTCACCGGTGACAGAGAGTTCGGTCGCGCTCCCGCCCAATGTTTCGGGAGTACCATGTCCACCTGCGAATATACTTTGGAATCGCAAGCAACACAGGTCCGGACGGTGAAAGCTTCTCACCTTGAAGCTGAGCAAGCCGCGATGATCGCGCTTGCGGCAGCTGCTCAACTCCCTCACGGAGACGAACGAACGCTTGCCATGCGAAAAGCCGGACAACTGCAACTAATCGCAGATGCGAAGAAGCATCGGCTACAGACTCCGGAAGTGTGAAGACCTATCCAGTAATCCAGCTACTAACTCACGATCTGCGCTTTGGCAGCGACACAATTCGTGCTTCCAAAATAATATCTTCCATTCGTAATTTCCGACCGGAACGCCTAAGATTCAATCATCGCCGTGAGGACTTCGGCTTTTAGCGATGACCGAGAGCCCCGCTCCCGCCTCAACAAGGGGGCGATCATGTCAGAGTATCGGAAGATCGATTCCGGGATTGCCTTGTGCCCGCAATACTACTGCCGGTCTTTTTAGCTCTTCTTGTTATTGGTGCTGTCGTTATTCGCCGAGACTAGAGCGCTCCAGCCAGAACGCGCGACAATCTGCTTGACGCCAAGCCCTCAGCTTAACGGAAGAAAAGCTTACGCGATCTCAACTTGAGAGGGTTTCTCAATGTCGGAGCCGGAATTCAGTACCGTGGATTACTTTCAACGCAAGCCGCAGCACGCCAGATGTAACGAGCAGTCCGAATATGATGCAGCGGTCGAGGTTGCGACGAGGGCAATCAGAGAGACCTGGGATACGATGGGCGACATGCCATCACCGCTTTACGAAGATGAAGCGCGACAACTCGGTAGAGCAGCACTCGATGCTATTATCGCTTCGCAGCCAGTCACTCGGACGACCACATGACCGCCATCAGGCTGGCAGACACGCAGCATTTGACGACGGCATTTACATGAACACTACGCGTGCCGCCCGGTACAGACATTTGGCAGCCGCCCAAAGCAGTCCCGAGGTATACCGGCTGCTTATGCTTCTTGCCGACGAAGCCGAAAAAGGAATTCTCTGCATCTCAGCCTTCAAACACCGACGTCCACCCCACGTTGTCGCAAAATCAACGTAAAATGTGAGCGCGGCATGTCGTCATCGCTTCAGGCAAACATCACTTTTATTTCGCCCACCACTGAAAGGCATGAACCGTTGAATTGGCAATCTATAGACACCGCACCGAAAGACGGAACGCCAATATTCCTGGCTGGCGGATACGATGACAATTCGGATCATGCCATGGAATCGGAGGCGGAAAAGATGCGAACCGCCTGCCGCGCATGGTGGAACGATGGCGACTGGATCATTACCCTGGCTGAAGCAGGATGCGTCAACGTCACCCGGATTGCCCCCACGCACTGGGCGCCCATTGAAGAACCGCGCTAGCGCAGTAACACACTAGGATATGGGTCTCTGGCAAGAACGCGTTGCGGCACTTTTAACAATCAGTCAAACAGAGGCTCAGAGTAAAATCCGGCTGCCAGGACCTCGAAAAGCGCCGCGTTTCCATCGTAACGTGCCTTCCATCGCGTGCTGCTAAAGCCACTGTTGAACAGATCACCATTGTCCTGCACCTGCCATTCCCAGAAAAGCAGGGGATGTGGAGTGACGATGACTTCCAGGTTTGGTTGGCGATACATAGCCACCATGTCGAGCCTCACTTTCGAAACAGCATTTACAAAAGGTCGCTTCCTGCCTGTTTATCTAAAAGCGCCGCGCGCCGTTCTGCAGCGGTCGGCGCGCATGCTCTTGACAGATGACGGGCGGAGCGCCTCTCATTCTGCAGCGGTGATGACACTATCGAACCAGTCATCGGTGACATTCACCATGCGCTCCTGAGTCGTCGCGTCAATCCAATTTACAGCGGGCCTTTCAACCACCCCCTCGGCCATACATCGCCGTGCCCGGATTGACGTGGCTAGATTGTCCGCCATCCATCCTGCGAGGCTAAACACGATGCGCGTCGCGATGTTAGCACCCATATCCTGGCGAACTCCTCCCCGGCACTACGGCCCGTGGGAACTCGTGACGAGCTTGCTTACGGAGGCGCTGCTCGTGCGGGGCGTTGACGTCACACTGTTCGCCACGAAGGACAGTTTGACGTCGGGAAATCTCGCCGGTGTCGTCCCGGCGCCATACTCCGAGGACTCGTCGCTCGACGCCAAGGCGTGGGAACTCCTGCATGTTGCAAATGTCTTTGAGCGGGCCGGCGAATTCGACATCATCCACAATCAGGCAGATTTTGTACCGCTGGGCTTCTCTCGCCTTGTCGACACGCCAATCGTCACAACCATTCACGGCTTTTCATCGGCCCGTATTGTTCCGGTTTTCAAGGAATACGAGGATCGTGTCCATTACGTCGCAATCAGCGACGCCAATCGCCACCCCGACCTTCGCTATGCGGCGACGATATATCACGGCATTCCGATTGACGAATTTCCCTTCGATCCGCGTGGCAGCGATGACCTTCTATTCTTCGGTCGCATTCATCCCGATAAAGGGGCTGCGGAAGCGATAGCAACGGCCAAAGCGGCGGGCCGCCATCTCATCATGGCCGGTATTGTTCAAGATTCGGAGTACTATCGACGCCATGTGGCACCAGCACTAGGGCAGTCGACGACTTATCTCGGTCCGGTCGGAGGTTTGCAGCGGACACGCGTTCTGGGATCCGCACGGGCATTGCTTCACCTGATCAATTTCGACGAACCATTCGGACTATCAGTCGTTGAGGCGCTTGCCTGCGGAACACCCGTGATCGCGCGCAACCGCGGATCGATGCCTGAATTGATCACAGATGGCGTGACAGGTTTCCTGGTCAATAGCGCCCTCGAAGCCGTTCAAGCCGTTGAGCGTATTGGTGAACTGGATAGACGCGCCTGCCGGGCAGCCGTTTCCGAGCACTTTACCGTCGATAGAATGGCAGATCGCTACCTGGCTCTATACCAATCTATCCTAGGATAACCGAACCGCAGCGGGAGCGAGATCGTCTTCAGGCTGTTTGCCACCCTCATCCACATACATTGAACACATAGACGTCGTAATGTTCCTGGAGTTCGGGCTTTCGTCGAGCTTTATGGATCCAAACATGATTGCTATTTCGACACAGGTTCAGGCGCCTGATGACTTTCAGCGCGTGGCGTTCGACATAAGACACGGCAACCGCCGGATTGCGTGTACCCTGACGACCAAGTTTCCAACCAAAGATCAGGCCAAAAGGTACTTCCACGCCAACAGGCCACTGATCGAGAAAATGGCACGCGAGCAGATGGAACTGGTTGCAGCCAACGACGGTGAGATCAAGCTGGTGATGATTTAAGAGTCGCCTGCCATACTTGCCGTTTCTGCAATGCAAAGGCAAAATCTCGTCTTCGAATTGGCTCAAGCGATTACGCAAGGGATACCCACTATGGCGAAGTCGCTACTCTCCAGACACGACCTCGAACATGCGGCATTGCTGCAAATCCGCAGTTGCTACGGGTGCGAAGACGTCACGGCCGTGATCATTGACGAGATCGCAGACCCTCGCTTTGAGACGAACTGGGGCATTCTCTCACTTCACCGAGCGGCCGACGTGCAATTGAGGCTCACCGCAGAGCTCAATACAGTCCGCGCGATTGACGGCACGCAAGAAAGACTGCGCAAGCTCTACAACCTCAAGACCAACTGAGCTCGCCTAATCTGCTAGTGAAGCGTAACGCGAATACTCCGGTTCGACGTTTTTGATATCCGCTCTGCGCCACAAGCGGCCTGTCCAACTCAAAATAACTTAGTGCCTAAGCGTGACGTTAAGGTGCTCGCGGGCGCGCATTTGGGCTCAGCGGCGCCAATCAGATCCGCCCATGCAAAGACACTTAACCTCGAGATAGTCATCGATCCCGCCTAGCCATGCTGCGATCTCGCGAGAGATAAAGTCATCTCGCGCGTGTCAGGGTTCGAGCTTCGCTTCCTTCACGATGATCGACCAGCGGTCGACCTCCGAGTTGATGAGTTGCTGCAGGGCCGTGCGGCCTTGCGCAGATGGCGCCTGCGCCGCCAGTTCGGCGAAGCGCGCCTTGACGTCTTCATTTTCGAGCGACTTGGCGAGCGCCGCTTCCAATCTGGCGATCACTTCGGGCGGCGTGCCGGCAGGGGCCGCCAGCGCATTCCACACCTGCAGATCGAATTTCGGCAGATTGCTTTCGACGAAGGTCGGCACGTCGGGCGCCTGCACCAGTCGCTGCGGCCCGGTGACGCCGATGGCCCGCACCAGCCCGTTCTGATGCGCCGGAATCATAGTGACGGTTTGGTCGATCACCGCATCGATATTGCCAGCGATCAAATCCTGGATGGCAGGCCCCGAGCCCCGATAGGGCACCAGCATCGCGTTGGTCTGCGTCAGATAGAGCAACATCGCTGCGGCGAGCTGCGCGGTCGAACCCGCCCCGGATTGCCCGAAGGTGATGCGGTTGTTCGGCACCTTGAGGCGCTCGACCAATTGGCTCAGATTCTCGATGCCGCTCTTTTTGCTGACCGAAAGCATCATCGGGACATTCGCAAACACGCCGATGCCGGTCAGGTCCTTGCGCGGATCGAAGCCCAGATTCGGGTACAGTGGCACGATCGCCGCCATAGAGCCCATATTGCCGAAATTGAGCGTGTAGCCATCGGGTTTGGCCCGAACCACGCGCTGGGTGCCAATCGTGCCGCCGGCGCCGCCGACATTCTCGACGATCACTGTCTGTTTGAGTTCGGCGGCGAGCGCCTTGGCGAGAATGCGAGCCAGCACGTCCGTGGTGCCACCGGCCGCATAGGGCACGACCAGCGTGATCGGGCGGTCCGGATAGTTGTCCGCCCGCGCCGACGTGAGCGAAGCTGCGATCCAAAGCAGTGCAATAAACAGACAGCGCACGTGGAGCCCCCCTTGATATTTGCCGATGGGCGCTTGGCGCGCCTTTGTTGTCCTTCTGGCATACTCGCCGGGGCCCGTCCCATAGGCTGTTGCTCTGAGGGGTATAAGATCGGACACCGGCCGCATCGCCGCCGTCGGCAATGGCCAGCGAAGTGCGGTTCGGTGTAAGGAAACCAACTTGCCCGCATCTTCACTGGATCGATGCCTTGGAACTGAGACAGCTTCGCTATTTCGTCAACGTGGTCGACATGGGCAGCCTGTCGAAGGCTGCGGTGCTGCTCGCGGTGTCGCAGCCCTCGCTGAGCCAGCAGATCGCCGCGATGGAGCACGACCTGGGCGTGCCGCTTCTGCTGCGTAGCGCGACGGGCGTGAAGCCGACCGATGCGGGCGCCAAACTGTATCGTCATGCCCGCATCGTGTTGCGACAGATGCAAGAGCTCGCGGCCGACATTGCTGACGAGGGCAGCGGCGCCGTCGGACCCGTGGCCGTCGGCCTTCCCACCAGCATCGCTTCGGTGCTCGCCGTGCCGCTGGTGGAGCGCCTGCGGCACGACCATCCCGGCGTGAAGCTCCAGCTCTTCGAGAGTTTCAGCGGCTATCTCAACGAGTTGCTGGCCAATGGCCGCCTTGACATGGCCATTCTGTTTCGCGGCTCCGACGCACCGGGCATGACCGTCAGGCCGCTGTTTACCGAACAATTGTCCGTATTCGGCGCCCCCGGTATAGGCGATCCCGAAGCGACGACCTGCGATCTCGCATCCCTGGCCGATGTCCCGATGGTCCTTCCGGACAGAACCAACGGGCTGCGCCTTCTCGTCGAGCAAGCGTTCTCGGAAGCCGGCGTGCCACTGAATGTGATGTCCGACATCGACTCCCTGCCGGTTATGATGAAACTCGTGCGCAACGGCACCGCCGCGACGATCAACTCCTCCGGGGTCGCCCGGGTCGCGGAAACACCCATCCTGTCGAGACGGCTGGTGAACCCCGCAATCAATCGCACCGTGGGACTCTGCTTGCCCACCGGCATTCCGCAGACCGCGGCCGCACTGGCCGCGGAGGAGACCATCCGCACGCTGGCGCGCGAACATGCGGCGATCTGGGACAAGGCCACTGACTGACTCGCTATTGGTTCAGCCTATACCTGCGATGGCAAACCAGTATGCCCCTGTGTGCACCGACGCGGTTAAGAGTGCGCGGAGCAAAACTGTCGGGACAGCAGATGGACCAAGAAATGCGCGCCTTGCCCCTGTCGGGCGTCACCGTGGTATCGCTCGAACAGGCGATTGCTGCGCCCTTGGCCAGCCGACATCTGGCGGATTGGGGCGCCCGCGTTATCAAGATCGAGCGGCCGGGACGCGGCGATTTCTGCAGGGATTACGACTTCGTCCTGAACGGCATGTCGAGCCAGTTTGTCTGGACCAACCGGTCGAAGGAAAGCCTGGCGCTCGACATTAAGCAGCCGCAGGACCGCGACGCGCTGGAAAGCCTGCTCGCCGGCGCCGACGTCTTTCTGCAGAACCTGGCGCCGGGAGCGGCGCAGCGGCTCGGGCTGGATGCCAAGGCGCTGGTTGAGCGCTTTCCCCGCCTGATCGCCTGCGACATCTCCGGCTACGGATCGGGCGGGCCGTATAGTGACAAGAAGGCCTATGACCTGCTGGTGCAATGCGAGACCGGCCTGCTCTCGATCAACGGTTCGGAAGACCATCCCGCCAAGGGCGCCATCGCCATCGCGGATATCGCCACCGGCATGTATGTGCTGAACGGCGTTCTGATGGCGCTCTATGCGCGCGAACGCACCGGGCGCGGCACCGCCTTCGAGGTATCGCTGTTCGATGCGATGACCGAATGGATGAGCTATCCCTCGCTCTATACAGCGGGCGCCGGAAAGCCGCTGAAACGGACCGGCATGCGCCACGCCACGATCGCGCCCTACGGTCCATTTCGCGCCGGCGACGGCAAGACCGTGTTCTTCGGAATCCAGAATGAACGCGAATGGCTGTCGCTCTGTACGAATGTACTCGGCGATGCCGATCTCGCCAGCGATCCGCGATTCGTGACCAATCCGGATCGCATGACCAACCGCGATGAGCTCGAACGTCTGATCGAAAGCCGCATTGCCGGCACCACCAGCGACCAGTTGCTGGCCCAGTTAGAGGAGGCCTCGATCGCCAATGCGCGCCTCAACAGCGTCGAGGAATTTATCGATCACCCGCAACTGCATAGCCGTCATCGCGTCGTCAATGTCGGTACGCCGAATGGCGCTGTCACCAGCTATCTCCCGGCCATCACGATCCCCGGCCTGACGCCGCAGATGGGTCCGGTCCCCGCGGTCGGGCAGCACACCGACGCGATCCTCTCCGAACTCCGAGAACGAGCCCGCCCATGACCGCCCCTCGACTGACGCGTACCTATCTTGCCGTACCGGCGCATCGCGAACGCATGGTCGAGCGCGCCGCGGGATCTACGGCGGACGCCGTGTTTCTCGATCTCGAAGACGCTGTCCCCGTCGGCGAAAAGAACGCCGCCTTGCGGACGGCGATCGATGCCATCACGCGGCTGGACTGGGGGCAGAAGACCGTCACGGTTCGCATCAATGCGATCGACAGCCCGTCCATCGCGGAGGAAGTCGAAAAACTGTCCGGCCTCGCAAGACTGGACGCCGTCTTGCTACCGAAAGCGGAACGCGTGGTCGATGTGATCGGCATCGGCGAGCGGCTATCGCAGCATCGCGGCGGCCGGGACCATCCGCTGGAGCTCGACCTCCTGATCGAAACGGCGCTCGGCGTGGTCAATGTCGATGCCCTCGCCGCTGCGCATGCGACGGTCGCCGCGCTGCATTTCGGTGTCGGCGATTTCAGCGCCTCGATCGGCGCGCGCAGCGACGAGATCGGATTGTCCCCGCGCGACTACAGGCACGTCGCTTCCGCCGCGGAGGAGCACCGGGAAACAGCGCTCGACCTCTTCGCCTATCCGATGATGCGGATTCTGATCGCGGCGCGCGCCTTCCAGCTGAGGGCGATCGACGGGCCTTTTGGCGCATTCCGGGACAACCAAGGCACGCTCGGCTCTGCGGTCAAGGCGGCAAGCATGGGCTATGACGGCAAGCAGCTGATCCATCCCGACCAGATCGAGCCAACGCGGTCCTCATTCGTCCCGTCCGCCAGCGACATCGCCTCGGCGCAACGTGTCATCGAAGCGATGCGCGCCGCCGAACGGGACGGGCATGGCGCCGTGACACTGGACGGCCGGATGATCGATCTCGCCAATGTGAGAATGGCCGAGCGCATCCTTCGCTTCGCGTCATAATGTGTCGGCGATCAGCGGCTGGACACGGGCCAGAACATCGTCGGCAGTCAAAGCGTCGTCCCGCCGGGTGCCGCCATCGAGCCCGTCGAGCGTGACCGGATGCAACAGCAGCCAGCCGTACACCTGCTGCAGGCTTTCCGCGCTATCGACTCATTGCAAGGATCATGTGTACCACCCGTGTGTACCGAACGGGTAGCGCTAAGTCTTTGATCTTGCTGATTTGCCTTTAAAACAAGGGCTTAAAAGCTCAATGGTGCCCAGGGAGGGAATCACACGCAACCACCGACACAACGAACCGCTGTTTGTCCTCAGTATGATGGCGTGAGCGCTCGGCATTGGTGGCGTAGGTCCGCTGCTCCACTATCATAGGAGCACTGTTTTCCGATCGGAAGGCAGCCTGATTGGCGAGGCCAGGGTAAGAGCGGGGCACCTCGGTTTGGCACGATGCCAAAAATCGCTCTCCGCCACCGCCGTCCACCCTCCCCCGCATCCCGCCACCCCATGAAGAGACTTCCCGAGCTGCTCGCGATGGCTCCGAGTGCCCGATACTGACCCGCAGGTAGGTTCCATGCAGTTTCATCTCAACGGCTTTGAGCCCGGTGATCCGCATATCTCTGATCGGGCGCAGCGTCATGACGCTGCAGGAAGTTCTGGCACTGTTCCTGCCGAGGTCGACGTTTTGATCATTGGATGCGGTCCGGCCGGATTGACGCTGGCAGCCCAATTATCCAAATTCGCGGACATCAAGACCTGTATCGTCGAACAAAAGCCTGGACCCCTGCTGCGAGGCCAGGCAGATGGAATCGCTTGCCGCACGATGGAAATGTTCGAGGCATTTGAATTCAGCGAGCGCGTATTGAAGGAAGCCTGCTGGATCAACGAGACGATGTTCTGGAAGCCCGATGAGGCGCAGCCGGAGAATATAATCCGAAGCGGGCGCGTGCAAGATACCGAGGACGGTTTGTCGGAATTTCCGCATGTGGTGCTGAACCAGGCGCGCGTTCATGATTTCTACCTGGACGTTATGAGCAATTCCCCAACGGGATTGAGGCCGTTCTACAACCGGCGCCTGATCGATCTTGCGGTCGACGGTACGGCCTCCAAAGACACGACACCGCAGTATCCGGTGACAGCCCGCCTCGAGTGGCTAATGCCCAATCAGGAACGGAAGACCGAGACGATCAAGGCGCGTTATCTGGTCGGCTGCGACGGAGCGCGCAGCACCGTGCGTAGATCGATCGGACGCACTCTGCACGGCGACTCGGCAAATCACGCCTGGGGCGTCATGGATCTTCTGGCCGTCACCGACTTTCCGGACGTCCGCTTCAAATCGCTGATCCAGTCCGACCAACACGGCAGCATGCTGATCATCCCGAGAGAAGGCGGCTATCTGTTTCGCTTGTATATCGAGATGGACAAACTTCACCACGGCGAACGCGTGTCGGACCGCAAAATCACATCCGACGACCTCATCGCGGCGGCGCAGCGGATATTCAAGCCGTACACGTTGGACGTGAAGGAAGTCCCCTGGTGGTCGGTCTACGAAATCGGCCAACGCCTGTGCGACAAGTTCGACGATGTGCCTGATGGAGACAGCACGTGCCTGCCCCGCGTGTTCATCGCCGGCGACGCCTGTCACACCCACAGCCCAAAAGCGGGTCAAGGCATGAACGTCTCCATGCAGGATGGCTTCAATCTCGGCTGGAAGCTGGCTTCGGTGTTGCGCAAGCGATCCGCGCCCGCACTTCTGCACTCCTATTCCGCGGAGCGCCACGAAATCGCGAAGGAATTGATCGACTTCGATCGTGAATGGGCGCAGGTCATCAGTTCGGCTTCAAGAACAGATGCGAAACCATACCCCGAATCCAAGCAATTCGATCCCGCCGAGACGCAAAGATATTTCGTGCAGCACGGGCGTTACACCGCGGGAACCGCCGCACATTACCGCCCCTCGCTTCTCACCGCCGAACCCACTTATCAACACCTGGCCGCGGGACTGACGATCGGGATGCGCTTTCATTCCGCGCCGGTGATCCGTGTCGCGGACGCGAAGCCGATTCATCTTGGGCACACCATCAAAGCGGATGGGCGCTGGCGCATCTTTGCATTCGCCGGATTTGAGGATTCGGCGATGCCCGACTCAGCCATTTGCGCCCTTTGCGAGTTCCTCGCCAGTGCCGAGGCGTCTCCTCTGAGACGATACACGCCGACAGATGACGACATCGATTCCGTCATCGATGTGCGGGTCGTCTTCCAGCAACGCCACGGCAACCTCGCCATCGAGGCCATGCCGCACCTTCTGCTGCCAAGCAAAGGACGCTATCGATTGCGGGATTACGAGAAGATCTTCTGCGCAGACAGCAGCGATGATCGCGATATCTTCACGATGCGAGGCATTGACCGCGACCAGGGCTGCATGGTCGTTGTTCGTCCCGATCAATATATCGCCAACGTTCTTCCGTTGAACGGCCACGCTCAACTCGCTGCATACTTCGAGCGAATTTTGATAAGGCCGTGTTGAACAACAGGGCTTGAGACCCTACGGACTAGAAATTGCGGTCCCTGCCTGATCGACCGCCGTGACGGCATCGCGATGATAAACGACATCAAATCGCGTCCAACCAGAAGCGGCCCGGCATAAAGGGTACGGCGCCTCATCACGCGTGAAGGCACAGCAATTTCGATCGGTCAGCTCCATCAGGAGAAAATTTGGACCAACTCCAGCCAGTGGAGCTAGCTAGATCTAAACGCGCCTCAACGACCGCTTTGCGCGAGGAGCGGTCACTAAACTAATGGGCCCAATGATCGCTAATCCTCTATCGCTATTGCGCCAGCAAACCACTCTCATCCATCGCGATGCGCTTGCGGACGGCGCGGCGCAATCCGACTCGGTTCTCTGCGTCATTTCGAATTTGATCCGAAAGGCTTCAGGGTCACGCCAGCGTACTCCAGTCGCTCCCGAAGATGACGCGCGGTTGCAACAGCGTGAACGGAATCGCCATGGACGCAGATTGAGCGGATCGGCGTTGGCAGACGCTTCCCGCGTGCGGTAATGACCGTGCCCGTCTCAACCATCTCGAGCACCCGCGCGGCCGCTTGCTCGGCGTCCTCGATCATCGCGCCCGGCAGGCTGCGCGAGATCAACTGCCCCGTTTCGGTGTAGCCGCGGTCGGCGTAGATTTCCTGATAAACGTCAAGACCTGCAGCATCGCCCGCAGCGACCAGTTCGGTGAGCGCTACCGCCAGCAAAGCAAGGCCGGGGTCGACCGCGCGTACCGCTCGGACCACCGCATCAGCGATATCGCGCTCCTCGCAGGCAATATTGCCGAGAGCACCGTGGGTCTTCACGTAAGTGATGCGATGACCGGCATAGGCGGCGAGTGCCGCGGCGGCACCGATCTGGTAGGCGACAAGCCGCTCGATCTCGCCTGTCGAGAACGGCAGACGGCGGCGACCAAAGCCCCAGAGATCAGGAAATCCGGGATGGGCGCCGACAGCGACGCCGCGCTCGCGCGCGATGGCGAAGGTCCGCGCCATGATCTCGGGATCGCCGGCATGAAGGCCGCATGCCACATTGGCTGACGTGACGATCGAAAGCATGGCCTCGTCGTCGCCACAGCGATAAGTGCCAAAACCTTCGCCGAGATCGGAATTCAGATCGACGGATGGCATTGGTACCTCCCTATTTCATTAAGCGGGGCTCATGACGGCACGACATCAGCCAGACATTCTCGGGAATCCCGGTGGCATGCGAAAGACGACAGTTTCGAGGGAGCATGAAACCGAGGACAATCGACAAATAGGAGGCATCGACCAACGCCGATGCCTCCTCGTACTATATCATCAGACGTTCATCGGCCACACCGGCTCGGCCATCGCCACTGCCGTGGGAAAGATCGTGACGAACGTTCCACCGACATACTGAACCAGCACCGGATCGGCATCGGCGTTCTGCCCGTCAGCGCCGAACTTGACGCGTTTCCACGGCATGATGGTGCGCTCACCCGGGATATCTGTCGCCGCGAGCGCCTCCCGAATCTTCTCGCCGTCGGTCGATTTGGCACGGTTGATCGCGTCGGCGAGAACGAGCAGCCCCATCAGTTCACGCGAAGTACTATCGTTCAGGTCACGGTTGGAGCGCGCTTTGTACATATCATTGACTTTCAGGACACTCGGTCGCTTCTGTGCCATGTCCAGCGAGAAGCTCGCACGCGAGATGAGGCCGGCCACCTTGCTTCCCATCGCGTCGAGAAACGCCTTGTCAGAAAAGCCGCTCGCCTGGGCCACGATATTCTTGGGCTTGTAGCCAAGTTCGCCCATCGTCCTCATCAAGAGGATTGCATCGGTGGTGTAGCTCGAGGGCAGCAGCACATCCGGATCTGCAGATTTAAGCTGCTGCACTTCGGCGGTGAGCGATGGTGAATTAGCTTTGTACTTGAGGTCGACGACGAGCTTGTAGCCGCGCTCCGCGGCCAGCTTGCGCTGGGTATTTGACGAATCAGTACCGAAGATCGTGTCCTCGAAAAGCAGGCCGACGGTTTCGACCTTCTTGCCCTTCGCCTTCTGAGCATCGAGAAAATCGAACATCGCGGCCGAAAACATTTCATCCTGCGCAGCCGGGCGGAAGAAAAATTTGAGGCCGCGACGCGCCAGACTTGGCGATGAGGAGTCGGCGCACAGGAACGGCAAGCCATAGCGTTCGGCGATGGCGCTGACGGTGGAGGAAACCGACGACAGATAACACCCGATCAGAGCGCACACTTTATCCTGAGTAATCAGGCGTTCGGCCTCCGCCCGCCCCTTCTGGGGATCGGACTGATGGTCGGCGAAGATCAGCTTGATCTTGGCGTTATCCAGCCCGGCGAGACCGGCATTCTTTGCCATCGGCAAATCGAGATCGTAGGAATTGTTGACGATATCTGCCGCCGTTTCCATCGCGTGGCGCGCATCAATACCGATCTGCGCGTTCGCGCCGGACATCGGGAATAAGACCCCGATGACAATCTCCGGACTCGTTTGAGCAAGGACAGGTCGGGCCAGACCCGACATGGCAGCGAAGGACAGAACGGACCCACCACTCTTAAGCAACTGCCTGCGATTCAATTGACTGCTCCTCTGTGTGATGTTTGCGATGGTGTCGTCACGCATCATGTTCTTGCCGCGCGTGTATTCTGGTCAGGCGGCAAGGTCAGCGCTGAATCCCGAACGCCGATCGGCGGCCAGTTCGCGCAACACCTTGGCAACCGCCGTGATGTTCGCAATCTCAAGATCCCGCAGCGGCGGACGAACCGAGCCACCATCGAAACCACGCAGGTTCATGGCAGCCTTGGTCGTCTGTGGTTGCCCGAATTCTCGTGCCAGAGCCCGGAAGGGATACCAAAGCCGATGCAGATCGCGTGCCACCGCTGCATCGCCGGCTTCGAGCGTTCGATAGGCGGCCAGAATGAGCTCCGGCAGCGCGCAGCTGTTGGTCGAGCTGATACCGTCGAAGCCGCACATCATCGGACCAAGGAAAGCGAGATCAGAAGCGCAGAACAAACGGATACGGCCGCCGATCCGATTGGCAATCTGATCGATCGCTGTAGGAGACAGATCCCCCTGCTTCACGCCGACGACGCCGGGAATCTCGGCGAGTTGCTCCAGCGTCGATGGCGACAGGGTAATACCGATGCCGGGTGCGTTGTAGACCAGCACGCCGGTTCGCGAGAGCGGGACCATGTCGCGGAAGAACGCCACGATCTGCGCATCCGTGACCTCCGAAACGAAGGGTGGCGTCACCATCGGCAGGCCGCCAAGGTCGCCGGCAAGCGCCGTCAGTTCACGGACGACACGGACATCGGAGCCGGCGCTGCACAGCATGACCGGAACCCGGTCGCCGACGATGTCCATCACCCGCCGGAACAGATCGGCCCGCTCCTCGGCGGACATGGCCGGAAACTCGCCATAGGTGCCGCCGATCAGAATGCCGTCGAAGCCGAGGCTGATGACCCGCTCGATATTCCGCGCCAAGCCCACATAGTCGAACGCACCATCAGCCTTGAATGGCGTGACGGTGATGTTGAACAGTCCGCGCAACCGCGCATGACACTCAGTGATATCTTTCATAATTCCTGTCCTTCCGAATGTTGAATTGTTGTGGTGTCAGCCGGGGATGCGCAGGATCGGACGATCGATCACGCTGAGCGCACGGCAGCCGGTTTCGGTGACCACCACCGTCTCGCTGACGCCGACTGTGAACTGACCGAAGACGCGCAGCGCTACCGGGATGTGGAACGCCATTCCCGGCCGCAACTCGGTGGTAACGCCCGTATAGAGGCTGAGGATGCCGCCCTCGCCCCAATCGGGCGCGAAAGCGATGCCAATGCTGTAGCCCGCGCGCTTCTTGAAGTTCTCGGTATAGCCGGCCCGGTCGATCACTTGCTGGCAGGCGATATGCGGCGCCTCGCATGGCGCACCGGGACGGATCGCCGCGAGCGCCGCCTGAAGCCCCTCCTGACAGGTCTTCTCCATATCGACCGCCACTTGCGGCATCGCGCCGACCCAGGCGCAGCGCATCAAGGCGGCGTGATAGCGATCGTGGCTGCTGGCCATTTCGAGGAAGACAGGCTCGTTCATCCCCAGTCTGCCGCGGCGCCAGGTGCCGTGCGGCACCCCGGAGCGCCGGCCAGCGGAGACCAGTGGCTCCATGCCGACATATTCGGACCCCGCTGAGATCGCCGCCCCCACCATGGCCGAGACAAAATCATTCTCGCTCGCGCCCGCTTTCACCGCAGCAAGCCCGGCACGCATGCCGGCTTCGACATAAGAGGCAGCAGTCGCGATTTTCTCGATCTCGGCCACCGACTTCACGATCCGGAGCTGTTCAATGATCCCGGCGCCGTCGTGGAATGCACCGAGCCTGTCCTGCAGCGCTTCATAGGTGGCGATCGGAAGGAACCAGCCGCGCTTGTCGATGGCAAGGCGCTTCGACGCCCAGCCGCGCGCCTTGATGACGTTCACCAGGAAGTTCACCGGCTGATCGCCGTCCTGATAGATTTCCGCGTTCGCGATGAAGGTGTTTGCGGTGAAGTTGAAATATTCGAGCTGCCGGACGACGAATGCGGGTTCGCCCTCCACCGGCAACACCAACGCCTGGAAAGTGTAGTAGCCCGGCGTCTGCTGCCCGGTGAGATAGAAGATATTCTCGGGCCCCGTCACGACTATGACGTCGATGCCGGCCGCAGCCAGAAGTTTGCGCGCGCGCGCAATCCGCTGGTCGTATTCCGCTTTCGGGAAAGCTGATTCCGAGCCCTGCCGAATGCCGTTGTTATCCATAATTGCGATCTCCGATGAGGTGGGTGGCTGCAGTATCGAAGGTGACACCGAGGCCAAATGCATGGTCCGCGTACACGGTTCCTGCCGTGTACGAGACGCCCGAGACGGGATCATTGATGAGTCCGTCGGCGCCATAGAGCTCAGCAAAAGTAGGCAACGTCGCGCAGGCCACGTGAAGTGCTGCAGCGGTCGCCGCACCGCCTTCGTTCATCTGGCCAATCATGAAAGGAATGCCCGCATCTGACAGCCGCCGCGCCGCAGCCACGGTCGGCGCAATGCCACCGAGCTTTACCAGTTTGAGGTGCGCAAAAACCCGACCGCCATAAGTGCAGATCCGCGCGATATCATCCGGCGTGGCGACGCTTTCGTCGAGCATCACCGGCAACGGACTTCGATCGGCAAGCAAATCGACGACCGCCCAGTCTCCGGGTGGAACGGGCTGCTCGACATAAGCGAGATCGTAAACGGCCAGCGCGTCGAGTTTCTCGAGCGCTTCCGTCGCCGACCAACGCCCGTTGGCGTCCGCGGCAATCTTGACCCGCGCGCCGAAACGCTCACGCAGCATCGCGATCCGGCGCAGATCTTCGGCGAAATCGGCGGCGGCGACCCGAACCTTGAGATCCGTGAAGCCGCGATCGACATAGGATTGTGCCTGCGCAAGGAATTCGTCGAACGGCGACCAGAACAATGTCTGGTTGGTCTCGTGGACCACCTTCTGCGAGGAGGCGCCGAGCCAGGCGGCCACAGTCAGGTGTTCGCGACGTGCAACAAGGTCATGCAGCGCACAGTCGATCAGCGCGCGCACCGGAGTGATCAGGGGCTTCCCCCAATCCGCCATGGTGGCAATCAAGTCGGCCGGATCCTGCGTCCAGTCCACGGCGCCGATGGCTGCAGCGGCACATTCCACCACGGTGCCTTCGGTGAAACCGTTGAGGTAGGCGATGTTGACCCGGATCTCGCCGACACCGATCGTCTCGCCATCGTCGAGCCGCAGATAAATTTCTTTCAGATACGGAATGCTGCCGGACGACGCCGTGTGTAGCACGAGGCCACCGCTATAATGCAGATCAGTCGAGTGCAGCGAGACACGCACCAGCTCAAGCTCCGTTCTGCAACATGGCTTTCGCCACATCGCGATAGATCAAGCTGGCGGCGACGAACTCATCCACCGGCACGAACTCATCGGGCTTGTGGGCAACGGCGAGATCACCCGGGCCGATCACTGTTCCCTGCGCGCCGATGCTGCGGAAATGCACGAGATCGCAGCCACCCTGGAAACCGAAGGGACCCGACTTGGCTGCACCATGGGCCCGGCTTGCGGCGAGGCTCGCTTGCACGATCGGAGTGTCCAGGGCTGTCTCCGTCGCACCGCCGGTCGTTGCGTTGTAACCGATGATCTCGGCACGCACGCCAAAGCGTTCACGGGCGAGCGCGAGTAAGTCGCCGATTTCACGCTTGACCGCCTCTTCGTCCTCGCCCGGCACCATCCGGCGATCAAGCAGAAGATCGCAAGCGCCGGGCAGCACATTATCCGCATGACCGCCATTCATGCGGGTCACCGTCAGGCTTGCCGCTCCCACGAGCGGATGGGTGCGATGACGCACGACGCCTTCGTGATGTTCAGCAACAAGACCGAGAAGTTCACCGGCACGGTAGATCGCGTTCTCCCCGAGATGCGGCGTACCGGAGTGCGCCGACACGCCGTGCACCCGCACCAGGGGACGCAGACTTCCCTTGTGCGCGGTGAAGGTTGCATTGGAGGTGGGCTCGCCGATAACGGCAGCGTCGATCTTCGGCGCGCTGGCGGCATAGAACTTGGCGCCTTCGCTCGCGATTTCCTCGTCGGCAACGAAGATGCCGAGCAGCGTGCCCGACCATGCCGCGCGATCCGCAGCGAGCATGCGCATGGCCTCCAGCATCGCCGCAAGCGGGCCCTTGCAGTCGCACGCGCCGCGACCGTAGAGCCGCCCATCCGCCTCCTTCAGGGCAAAGGGGTCGGACGACCAGCCATCGCCCACCGGTACGACGTCCATATGGGTGTTGAAGGCAAAAACCGGGCCGGCGCCGTTCTCAAGCCGCGCGATGACGTTGATCCGCGCCGGCTTGTACTCCTGCAACGCGACTTCAAATCCCTCGGTCGTCAGCAGACCGCGCAGAAATTGCGCGGCGCGCGCTTCGTTGCCGGGAGGGTTTTGCGTGTCGATCGCGACGAGGCTCGCCAGTTCGCGCTTCATGCGGGCGGCATCGGGGGACAAGGGCATTCAACGGACTCCGGACATGTGCTCAGTGAAGGATCTGATCGAGGAACCGACGCGCCCGATCATTGACCGTCCCGCCGAAGAACTGATCGCTCGACGCGCTTTCGATGATCTCGCCCTGCTCCATGAAGACGATCCTGTCGGCGGCGCGGCGCGCGAACCCCATCTCATGAGTCACAACGATGCTCGTCATGCCCTCCGCGCTCAGCTCGGCCATGACGTCGAGAACTTCGCGGATCATTTCGGGATCGAGTGCGGATGTCGGCTCATCGTAGAGCATCAACTTGGGACGCATGGCGAGCGCGCGGGCGATGGCGACACGCTGCTGCTGACCACCCGACAACTCGTCGGGGAAGGCATCCGCTTTTTCCGGAATCTGGACTTTCCGCAACAGATCAACGGCAATGTCGTGAGCATCGGCAGAGCTGACGCCAAGGATCTTCATTGGCGCAAGCATCACATTTTCGACCGCAGAAAGGTGAGCGAACAGCTCGAAATTCTGGAACACCATGCCGATCTGCTGACGCAGCAGATGCGCCTTCTTGCGTTCGCGCGTGATATTCTCACCGGCGAAGAAAATATCGCCGCTGTCGACCGGCTCCAGCAGGTTGATCGAACGCAGCAGCGTCGACTTTCCGGAACCGGACGGACCGATGACGACAACGGTCTCCTTCGCTGCAACCGTCATGCTGCAAGTCTTCAGGACCTGCACAGATCCGAAGCTCTTGTTGATGCCGACGATCTCGAGAAAATGCTCCACGACCATTCCCTGCGCCTATCGAACAGCGAACGATTTCGATGTCCCGAGCATGCGCTCGGTCAGCGGGACCCGCCGCATGCGCTGACGCTTCTTGGGATCGAGCGCCGTCTCGATCAGTATCTGCAGGCCCATGAAGGCCGTCGTCATCGCGAGATAGTAGATGCCGGCCGCGGTTAGTGCCTCGAAGTAGCGGAAGTCGGCGCTCGCGGTCTGGTTCGCGACCAGTAACAATTCTTCGACGGCGATCACCGAGACCAGCGCGCTGAGCTTCAGCATGCCGATCATCTGGTTGCCGATCGGCGGCAAGACGATTCGTGCCGCCTGCGGAACGACGACATAGCGCATCATCTGGCTGCCGGTCATGCCGAGCGCGAGGCCGGCCGTACGCTGGCCCTTCTTCACTGCCTGCAGACCCGACCGCAAGATTTCCGCCATGTACGCGCCCTCATTCAAGGACAGCGCCAGCACGGCACACACGAATGCCGACAGCTTGATGCCGAACGACGGCAGCACGTTGTAGATAAAGATGACCTGGAACAGCACCGGCGTGCCGCGAAACAGCCACAGGTAAAAGAACGTCACGACCTGCCCCGTGCGCGTCCGGCTCTCCTGAATCAGCGCGAGCACGAGACCGATCATGACGCCGAAGAACAGCGAGGTCACCGTCAGCAGCAGGGTCATCCCCGCGCCGTGAATGAAGCTCGATGACACCAGATAATGCAGGACGAGCTCGATTGACACGGCAAGGCCCTCTCAGTTGAGCAGCGACACGGAGGGAGGAAACTTCCAGGTTTCGATCAGCGCCTTGTAAGTACCGTCGGCGACGATTTCCTTGAGCGCGGCCTCGACCGCCGCTTTCATCGCCGTGTCGCCCTTGCGTACCGCGAGGCCGATCTGAGTGTTCGCCTCGAACTCAGCCCCGACCATGGCATAAACGCCCGGCACCTTGTCCATCAGTTCGACGGCGCCCGGTGTGGCATTAAACAGCGCATCGGCGCGCCCCTGTCGCAACGTCAACGCGGAATCCTGCGCGGTGGGCAGCGTCATCACGGTGACGCCTGCGAGCCCGCCATCGCGGCATCGCTTGTCATCCTGCCGCGCGTAGCTCTCCTGTATGCCACCGAGCGTGACAGCGATCGTCTTGCCGCACAGGGAATTGTCGCGCCCCGTGATCTTCGCGGGATTGGCTGTCTGCACGACGACCAGGGTGCCGATCTTCAGATAGGGAATGAACTCGACCTGAGCGGCGCGCTGCTCATTGATATACATGGCGGAATTGATGAGATCGATGCGCGCGCCCTGAAGCGCGGGGATCAGGCCCTTGAACTCCATGTTCATGGGCTTCGCCTCGGCTCCAAGCTTTTTGCTCAACGCACCGATCATATCGATGTCGAAGCCCGTCAGCTTGCCGTCCTTCTGATATTCGAACGGCGCGAAGGTGGCGGCGACGCCGTAGGTCAGTGCTGCTTTTTCCACGAGAGTAGCGGCAGAGAGGTCGGCGGCCATGACCTGTCTGGAAAGCAAAGCCGGGCCGACCAAGCAGAGCAACAATATTTCGCAGACAATGCGCAAGCGTGGCATGGTGGCACCTGTGCTTTGATTGTTTTATTGATGCACAACGTACAATCAATGCCCCCAGCTTCGTCAAGCCTCATCGGCAGGCAACTCTTGCCTAAGCTTTTATCACCCATATTTTGCTTGGAACACGCGAAGGTCATATTGTATTGAATGAAACGTATCGTACTTTAACTATGAACCATCGAAACCTCCGCTGAAAAATGGCGCTTTCCTCCCGTCAGAGCAGTTTCCACCTGGCCAATCAGCTTCTGGACGTCATCCGCGACGCCAAGCTGGAGCCGGGCCATCATCTGCGTGAGCAGCAGCTCGCGGATCTTGTCGGCGTTTCGCGAACGCCAATTCGCTCCGCGCTGAACCTTCTTGCCGAGCGTGGCATCGTCGATACGCGGAAGAACCACGGATATTTCCTGCGCAAGCCGTTCGACTCATTGCATCGCATTGAGATCGAGGTTCCTTCGACGGCAGACGAGAAACTCTACCAGCGGCTGGTGCGTGATCGTCTGGATAACGCCGTTCCGAATTCCATGACCCAGAGCGAAATCGCGCGTCGCTACGACGTCGACCGTGTGGCGCTGACGCGCACCCTGTCGCGACTTGCCGAGGACGGTTTGATCGCGAAGAATAAGGGACACGGATGGACCTTCCTTCCGACCTTCGATTCCCTCGTCTCGTTGCGAGGCAGCTACGAATTTCGGCTCACGCTCGAGCCGGCCTGCTTCCTGCTACCGACATTCAAACCGGATCTCGCCGCCATCGAACGAATACGCTTACAACATTTGTATCTCATCTCGCATCCTGACATCGCTTCCGTTAGCAGTGCGCAACTGTTCGAGACGGATGCAGCGTTTCACGAAATGTGCGCTGAATTCAGCGGCAACGCCTTCTTCGTTCAGGCGGTCCAACACCAGAATCGATTGAGACGGCTTTTGGAATTCGGCAGCTATACGAATAGTCGTCGCGTCCAGGACTGGTGCCGAGAGCACGTCTCAATCATCGAGGCGATTGCAACAGAAGATTTCAGCCAAGCCTCCGCCAAAATGCGCCTGCATCTCGAACAGGCATTGGCCACAGCGCCAAGCACGCACAAAAAAGGAAACTGACGATCATCGAAGCGATGCGCGCCGCCGAACGGGACGGGCATAGCGCCGTGACACTGGACGGCCGGATGCTCGATCTCGCCAATGTGAGAATGGCCGAGCGCATCCTTCGCTTTGCGTCATAAAGGACCAGGCCCTGTCCGCTGGCGCTTGCTTCTCGCAAGCACACGTTGCTGCATCGTTGGATGGCTCACAACAGCTCGTTGAGGACGAGAATTGACAGCGGTGCTGTCAGACGCGGCGTCATCTCGCGTACTAGGTCGGCGGAATGCGGGTCATATGCGCATCCCCTCATGGAATCGCAAAGGGATCGAATGACAGCTTTGCGCCACAAGCGGCCATACCTACATTATTCCAAGCCGAGATAAGCCGCTTTTACTTTGGGATCTGACAGCAATTGCGATGCGGGTCCGGCATGGACAATATGGCCGGTTTCAATCACATAACCGCGGTCAGCGATTTCAAGCGCTGCCATGGCATTCTGCTCAACAAGCAATACGGTCATGCCAAGGGCACGTAACGAAACAATGGCCGCTAAGATCTGATCAACAAGCAGGGGTGACAGACCGAGCGAAGGTTCATCTAGCAGCAACAGCTTCGGTTTGCCCATCAAAGCACGGCCGATGGCCAGCATCTGCTGCTGCCCGCCCGACAAGCCCCCTGCTATTTGATTTCGCTTCTCGGCCAGAATTGGAAACATGCCGAAGATCCTGTCGCGATCTTCGGCGATGTCCTTGTCGCGCCGCAAATAGGCGCCGAGCCGCAGGTTATCCTCCACGGTGAGCGGGCCGAATATCTGCCGCCCCTCTGGCGACTGGAGAATGCCGCGCGCCACGCGGCGATGGGCAGGCAAGCCGTCGATGCGTTCACCAAGAAACGTCACCTGGCCGTCGCTGATCGGCTGAACTCCGGATAGCGCGTGCAGCAGCGTCGTCTTTCCTGCGCCGTTCGAACCGATCAGCGCAACAACTTCGCCGGTCTGCACGTCGAGACTGATGCCCTTAAGGACTTCGATACGTCCATAGCGACTGCGCAGATTGGAGATCTCAAGCACGGGCAGCCTCCCGTGCGCCATGTTTGCCGAGATAGGCTTCAAGCACGGCTGGGTTGGCGCGCACCTCGCCTGGACTGCCCTCGATGAGCGGCCGCCCCCGCTCCAACGCCAGGATTCGATCAGAGATCTTCATCACCAACTTCATGTCATGCTCGACCAGCACCACGGCGATGCCCTTCGCGGCCACCCGACAGATTAGCCGGTCGATCTCCTCGGTCTCCACTGAATTGCAGCCTGCCGCCGGCTCGTCGAGCAACAACACACGCGGCTCGGCAGCCAGCGCGCGTGCGATCTCAAGGCGCTTGCAGGCCCCGTAGGATAGCGCTCCAGCCGGCGTATCCGCGTGATCCCGCAAGCCGACCTCATCCAGGAAAGCAAGCGCAGCCGCGCGAGTCTCCTTGTTCTGGCGTGTCACCGAAGGCAGCCGGAACAGATCCGCGAACAGGTTGCACTTTTCCTGCAGATGGCGGCCGACCATGACGTTCTCGATCGCGGTCATACGTTGGAAGATCTGCAGATTCTGGAAGGTACGCGACAGCCCCCGAGCCGCCAGTACATCAGGTGCGAAACGGGTGACATCCTGCCCCGCCAGTTCGATACGGCCTTCGCTCGCTTCGTAGATGCCGGAGATCACGTTGAACAATGTGGTCTTGCCGGCACCATTCGGCCCGATGATCGAGAATATCTGGCCGGCCTCGACCGAGAAGCCGACGCCGTCGATAGCTTTGAGCCCACCGAACGAGATGCCGATGTCGTCGACCTTGAGAATGGTCATGCGCGGCGCCCCATCATGAACTTCGACAGCATGGGCACGATGCCCTCGCGCATAAAGATCATCGACACGATGATGATGGCACCGAGCAACAGGTTCTCGTATTCCTGGAACACGGTGAGCACCTGCGGCAGCATGATCAACACGGCCGCCCCGACGATGCTACCCAGCACCGAGCCGAGACCGCCAAGGACAACCATGGTCACTAGTTCGATGGAATGCAGGAAGCCGGCCTGATCCGGATTGACAAATCCGTTCATCAACGCGAGCGCGGAGCCTGCCAGTGAGGCGTAGACCGCCGCGATGACGAAGGCCTGCAGCTTGAAGCGATTGACGTTGATGCCAGTCACCCTTGCAGCGATCTCGCTGTCGTGCAGCGCCCGAAACGCGCGTCCGGTCGGCGTCTCATCGAGATTGAGCGCGATCCACGTGCCGGCGAGCAGCAGTCCGCCTGTGATCCAGTACCAGGTATCGGATCCGCTGGCACGCCAGCCGAACAGCGTGAGTTTCATCACCGACATGCCGTCTGGACCACCGGTCCAGCGGCTTTCTGTGGTAATTACCAGCGCCACCAACACGCCGAAGCCGAGCGTTGCGATAGCGAGGTAGTGCCCCTTCAGGCGAAGGATCGGGCGGCCGACAAGGAAGGCCAGCAGTGCCGATAGCAGGCAGCCGAGCAGCAGCGCCACCAGCGACGGCACGCCAAGATGCGTCGGGCCGATCGCTACGGCATAGGCGCCGATCCCGAAAAAACCGGCATGGCCGAGACTGACCTGCCCGGCCTTGCCCATCAGGATATTCAGGCCGATCGCCGCGAAGGCAGAGACCCAGACCAATGACGCGACCCGGAAATAATAGCTCGACGGAAATGCCAGCGGCAGGACGGCGATGACGATCGCCAGCACGAGCAGAATTCCATAGCGGTGGCGCAGGGCTGCAAGCATCGCTCAGACCCTCTCGATGGTGCGGCGGCCGAACAGCCCCTGTGGCGCGGCAAACAGCACTGCGAGGATCACGATGAAGGCAAACGCGTCCTTGTAGGTCGAGCTGATGTAACCGGCGCCGAACGCTTCGAGCAACCCGAGCAGCAACCCGCCGGCAACGGCACCGAGCGGATTGCCCATGCCACCGAGCATGGCCGCGGCAAAGCCCTTCAGCGCCAGCAACGTGCCGACATCGTAGCTCGTCAGGGTAATCGGCGTGATCAGGATGCCGGCAACACCACCGATGGCGGCCGAGCCGCCGAAAGCCAGCGCCATGATGGTCGTGGTGTTGATGCCGACAAGCCGTGCGGCGAACCGATTGGCCGATGTGGCGAGCACAGCCTTGCCGAGCAGGGTTCGTTCAAGAAAGACGTAGAGCAGCAGGACCATCACGGCCGTGCCGCCAATCACCCAGAAGCTCTGCGGCTGAACTGCGGCGCCCAGCATCTGCACCGGCGTATCACCGGAGAATGCCGGCAGCTTGTGAAACTGCTTGTCGAAAACGATCTGCGCCGCACCGCGCAGCAGGATCGACGCACCGATGGTGATGATGATCAGCGACACAGCCGACGCACCGCGGGCCGGCGCGATTGCGAGCCAGTACAGCGACAGGCCAAGGACGACCGACACGATGACCGCAACCAGCGCCGCAAGCGGCAGCGGCACACCGGCCGCATGAACGAACACCGTGACCATTCCGCCCAGCATGACGAACTCGCCTTGGGCGAAGTTCACCACGTCGGAGGCATTGTAGACCAGGGTAAAGCCAAGCGCGACCAGGGCGTAGACCGCGCCGATCGTCAGGCCCGAGACCAGAAATTGAAAAAACTCCGGCATGCGTGCCAACGGCCTTTCATTGCCAGTACAATCTGTTCTGCGTGGAGCGAGAGCGGTCGATACCCGCGCACGACCATGCGTGTCGCGGAGATCGCCGGTTGCGACGTCAGGTACCGGGTGGCAACAAGGTCCAGTCGCCGCCCTTCACTTCCAGCATGCGGAAGGCGGATAGATCGAGGCCGAGATGGTCAGTCGGAGACATAGTCACGATGCCACCGGTGCCGACAAAGCCCTTTGTCTTCTCGATTTCATCGCGCACTTTCTTGGCGTCGGTGGAATTGGCGCGCTTCATCGCCTCAACCATGATGTACAACCCGTCATATGCATGACCGCCAAAGGTTGAGACCGGTTGCTTGGCGGTCGCCTCGAATGTCTGCTTGTAGTCGACGACGACCTTCTTCTGCGGGTCGCCGTCCGGCAGCTTGTCGCCGACCAGCAATGCCGCCGCTGGGAGTCGGACGCCTTCCGCCGCAGGGCCGGCAAGTTCAATGAAGCTCTTCGATGCCACGCCATGGCTCTGATACAGCGGGGTCGCCGACATGCCGAGCTGCGCATAGTTGCGCGTCACGATCGCGGGCCCTTGTCCGAAACCGGGATTGACCACGGCCTGCACCCCGGCAACGCCCTTGATCTTGGTGAGCTGCGCCGTCATGTCGCTGTCGCGCGGGCCGTAGGTCTCCTCGGCGATGATTTGCACGCCATAGGTCGGGGCGACCTTGACGCACTGGGCCCGCATCGAAGCGCCGAAGCCATCAGTGCCGGAAATCATCGCTATCTTGGTAAAATTGCGTTGCTTGAGATTTTCGAAGATCTTCTCACACGCCATTTTGTCCGTGTGCGGCGTCTTGAAAATGAATTTGCGCACAGGATCGACCACTTCGATCGCGCCCGCCAGCGAGATGAACGGGACCTGCGCCTCTTCGAACACCGGTACCATCGCCATGGTGGTGCCCGTGGTGGAACCTCCGACCATCGCGACCACCTTGTCGTCCTCGATCAAACGGGTGGCGAATGTGCGCGCCTTGTTGGCGTCGCCGCCGTCATCATAGATCACAAGTTCGATCTTCTTGCCGGCCACGCCGCCAGCAGCATTGATCTTGTCGACATACATGCGCAGCGTTTTGTCTTCGGGCTCGCCGAGAAACGACGCAGGGCCTGTGACCGACAGCACCGATCCGATCTTGACGGTCTGCTGTGCGAGCGCCGGACTGTAGATGGACAGTCCCGACAGCGGCAGCGCGATGGCTGCGGCAATAGCAAGGCTCTTGAAATGCGAGTGGCACGTCATCTCGTTTCCTCCCTTGTGATGGCCGCCCATTTTTGAGCGTGCCCGGCGCTTTGCGTGCATCCTAGCGGCCAAACCCGCGCGCGATGGCACCAAATCCCGGGTCGACTTTTATAATTGACCGGACGGTTGGTCAATAGTAACGTCTGCTTCACAACGGCGCAGAGCCGAAAAATAACGACGAAGCAACAATAGGGAGGAAGCGGTGGATACGAGTCTCGTCACGACCGAAATCCGTGAAGGCTATCGCGTTCTCACGCTCAACAGGCCCGACCGGTTGAACTCGTTCAGCGCAGCAATGCATGCCGAATTGATGGCGGCCCTGGTAGCTGCGGAAGCCGACACATCCTGCCGTGCCATGCTCTTGACCGGCGCCGGCCGCGGCTTCTGCGCCGGACAGGATCTCTCCGACGGCGTTTTCACGCCAGGTGAAACGCCGGATCTCTCGGTCACCATTGCGACCTACTACAATCCGCTGGTTCGCAAATTGCGCAGCCTACCGATGCCGGTGATCTGTGCCGTCAACGGCGTCGCGGCCGGCGCGGGCGCCAATGTAGCCTTTGCCTGCGACATCGTGATCGCCGCGCGCTCCGCGAAATTCATCCAGGCCTTCGCCAAGCTCGGCCTCGTCCCGGATGCTGGCGGCACGTGGATCCTGCCGAGACTGGTGGGCACCGCGCGGGCCCGGGCGCTCGCACTACTCGCCGAACCCGTTCCCGCGGACCAGGCGGAAGCCTGGGGCATGATCTGGAAATCGGTCGATGACGCCGACCTGATGACCGAGGCGCATCGTCTCGCCACGCATTTTGCGACCCAACCCACGGCAGGACTTGCGCTGATGAAACAGGCGCTCGACGCCTCTGAGATCAACAGTCTTGACCAGCAGCTTGACCTCGAATGCGATCTGCAGGGACAGGCCGGTCGCACGCCGGACTATCTCGAAGGCGTCACCGCCTTCATGGAAAAGCGCGCACCGCGCTTTGTCGGGAGGCAGTGATGGAGTCGCGTGAGGCAGCAGCCGAGACCGCTGCACAGACCATGGCCCAAGCCTGTGCCGACACGATGTGGCACGATGATCGTGCCAGCAAGGCACTGGGCATGTCGATCCGGCGGATCGCGCCCGGCGAAGCGGTACTCGCCATGACGGTGCGGCCGGACATGACCAATGGTCACGACATCTGCCACGGCGGCTTCATCTTTACCCTCGCCGACTCGGCTTTCGCATTCGCTTGCAATAGCTACAATCAGCGCGCCGTCGCGCAACAATGCGCCGTGACATTCATCCGCGCTGTTGCTGCCGGCGAGACGCTCACCGCCCACGCCATCGAACGCTCAAAGGCCGGGCGTGGCGGCATCTACGACGTCACGGTGCGTGACAGCAAGAATGTGGTCGTTGCCGAATTCCGCGGCCACTCACGCACCATCTCGGGCGAGTTGCTGCCGCCAAATTCCACCCTAGCTCAATAAAAAACCGATCCGGGAGGCTTCCATGTTTCAAATGCCGTTGCGCAAGCTGGACCAGCTCAGACCCGAGCCGACCGAACTGGACCGCTATGAAGTCGCCGCTACCGCAGACCTGCGGACCTGGCAGCTGAAGCAACTCTCATGGTCACTGCGCCATGCGTATGACAACGTGCCGCATTACCGCAGCAAGTTCGACGCCGCCGACATTCATCCGAGCGACCTCAAGAGCCTCGACGATCTCGCGAAATTTCCGTTCACCACCAAGGCCGATCTGCGCGACAACTATCCGTTCGGCATGTTTGCCGTACCCGAACAGCAGGTCGCACGCATCCATGCCTCGTCGGGCACCACCGGCAAGCCCACCGTCGTCGGATACACCAAGCGCGACATCGACACCTGGAGCGATGTGGTCGCGCGCTCGATCCGCGCCGCGGGCGGACGCGCCGGCATGAAACTGCACAACGCCTATGGCTACGGCCTGTTCACCGGCGGTCTTGGCGCGCATTACGGCGCGGAACGTCTCGGCTGCACGGTGATCCCGATCTCCGGCGGCATGACCGAACGTCAGGTGCAGCTTATCACCGACTTCAAGCCGGACATCATCATGGTTACGCCATCCTACATGTTGGCGATCCTCGATGAATTCCGGAAGCAGGGCCTGGATCCGCGCAAGTCATCGTTGCGAATCGGCATCTTTGGTGCTGAGCCGTGGACCAATGCGATGCGCGAGGAGATCGAGGAAGCCTTCGATCTCCATGCGGTCGACATCTACGGCCTGTCGGAGGTGATGGGCCCGGGCGTCGCCAGCGAGTGCGTGGAGACCAAGGACGGGCTGCATATCTGGGAGGATCATTTCTATCCGGAGGTGATCGATCCGCACACCGGGAAGGTGCTGCCAGACGGCGAGCAAGGCGAGTTGGTGTTCACATCGCTGACCAAGGAGGCAATGCCGATCATCCGTTACCGGACGCGCGACCTCACCCGCCTGCTGCCCGGCACGGCGCGCGCCATGCGACGCATGGAGAAAGTCACGGGCCGAACCGACGACATGATCATCCTGCGCGGCGTCAATGTGTTTCCCACCCAGATCGAGGAAAAGCTGCAGACCATCCCTGGATTGTCGATGCACTACCAGATCGTGTTGACGCGTAGCGGTCGCATGGACGAGATGGAGATTCACGTCGAGGCTCGTCCCGAATTCTCTGACTCCGAACTTCGCCAGGCCGCCGCAAACCGGCTGGAGCAGGCGATCAAGGACACCATCGGCATCACATCGCGCGTCATCATCCGCGACCCCGACGGCATCGAACGTTCGGCCGGCAAGGCCCGACGCATCCTTGACCGCCGGCCGCAGAGCTAGATACCAAGGAATCCGCTTCAGCATGGCCCGTCCCCGCGCCAATAACTACGACGACAAGCGCCGCGCGATCCTCGATCGCTCGGCGGAGCTGTTCTCCGAATACGGCTATGACCGTGCATCCATGAACAAGATTGCCGCCGCATGCGGGGTGTCGAAGGCAAATCTCTATCATTACTACAAGGACAAGGATGAGCTTCTGTTCGACGTCATCCGCGTCCATCTCGAAGACCTGCTGCAAGTCGTCGAGGCTGCCGACCAGCCCGATCTGGCACCTGACGCACGATTACGCGACCTGGTGGCGGCGCTGCTCGAGGCCTATCGCGACGCCGACGCGCAGCATAGCGTCCAGATCAGCAGCATGCGGTTCCTGTCCGACGAACGCCAGTCCACGTTGAAAAACATGGAGCGCGAACTCGTGCGCATCTTCTCCAGCGCCGTATCCGCGATCGCCCCACAGCTAGCGGGTACAACAATGCTCAAGCCGGTGACCATGTCGCTGTTCGGAATGGTCAACTGGCACTACCTCTGGTTCAGGAGCCAGGGCCCATTCACCCGCGCGGATTATGCCGACCTGGTCACGCGGCTGATCGTCGACGGCACGCGCGACCTGCTGGCGCAGCCCGCGCCGGTCCCCAAACGTGCTGCCGCGCGGCGGAAGTAACGCTACCTACCAATTCGGGCCACTCACAAAGAAGGGCGATCTCATGAAACTCGAAAGCTTCGTTTGCGGACAATGGGCGGCCCCTGGGCGCGACCTGATCGAGATCGCCAGCGCAGTGTCCGGCGACGTGGTCGCGCAAGCGACCAGTGGCGGAATCGATATGCGCAAGACGCTGGACTATGCCCGCGGCACTGGCGGCGCGCATCTGCGACGACTGACCTTCCACCAGCGCGCGGACATGCTGAAGAAACTCGGCCAATATCTGACCGAGCGCAAGGAGCAGCTCTACAAGCTGTCATTCCAGACCGGCGCGACCCGCATCGATAACATGATCGATGTCGACGGCGGCATCGGCACCTTGTTCGTCTATGCCGGCAAAGGCCGCCGCGAACTGCCAAATGCGAAATTTCTGCTCGATGGCGGCGTGGAATCGCTGTCGAAAACCGGCAGCTTCGCTGGCCAGCATATCGTGACGCCGCTGCACGGCGTCGCCGTGCATATCAATGCGTTCAATTTCCCTTGCTGGGGCATGCTGGAGAAGCTCGCCCCCGCATTGCTGGCCGGCGTTCCGGTCGTCACCAAGCCTGCGACCGTCACATCCTATGTAGCCCACGCGCTGGCGCGCATGATCGCCGAGTCCGGTATTCTGCCCGCAGGCGCATTCCAGTTTGTCGTCGGCTCGACCGGCGACTTGTTCGATCACCTCACCTGCCAGGATGTAGTGTCCTTCACCGGCTCAGCCCAGACCTCGGAAAAGCTGCAGCGGCATCCGGTTATTGCCCGGGAGGCGGTTCGTTTCGTGGCTGAGCGGGATTCGCTCAACGCCGCAATTTTGGCGCCGGACGCGGCGCCGGGCACGCCGGAATTCGACCTGTTCATCAAGGAGGTGGCGAAGGAGATGACGGTGAAGGCGGGACAGAAATGCACCGCGATCCGCCGCGCCATCGCACCAGCCGCCCATGTCGATGCCGTCATCGCAGCGCTGCGCGAACGGCTCGCCAAAATCACCATCGGCAATCCCGAACTGGAAAGCGTGCGCATGGGCCCGCTGGTGGGACTGGACCAACGGCGCGACGTCCTCGCCCATGTGGCGAAGTTGCGCAGCGAGGCCGAACTGGTGAGCGGCGATCCCGACCGTTTCTCTGTCGAGGGCGCGGACGCCGCGCGCGGCGCTTTCGTACCGCCTTTGCTGTTGCATTGCGCGAATCCCGCCAGTGCCGTCAGCGTGCATGCGATCGAAGCATTTGGCCCGGTCTGTACCGTGATGGGCTACGACGCGCTGGATGACGCGGTCACGCTCGCCAACCGCGGTGGCGGCAGCCTGGTCGCGTCAGTCTATACGCATGATACGAAGATCGCATCCGATCTCGTATTCGGCATCGGCAGCTTCCACGGGCGCCTGGTGATGATCGATCGCGATTGTGCCAAGGAACAGACAGGCCACGGCTCACCCATGCCGCAGATGGTCCATGGCGGCCCCGGCCGCGCCGGCGGCGGCGAGGAACTCGGCGGCATCCGCAGCCTGCAGCACTACATGCAGCGCACCGCTTTGCAGGGATCGCCTGCCATGCTCACCGGGATCACCGGAAGCTGGTCCAAGGGCGCAGCGATCGTCGAAAAGGAACGACATCCGTTTCGCTATCACTTCGAGGATCTCGATATCGGGCAGACCTTCATGTCGAAGGAACGCACGATCACACTCGAGGACGTCAAACACTTCGCCCATTTTACCGGCGACACCTTCTACGCCCATATGGACGAGGAAGCGACCAAGGAACATCCGTTCTTTCCTGGCCGCGTCGCCCATGGCTATCTGCTGCTGTCCTTCGCCGCAGGGCTGTTCGTGGACCCCGATCCCGGTCCGGTGCTCGCCAATTACGGTCTGGACTCGCTGCGCTTCGTCAAGCCGGTACAACCCGGCGAAGCGATCAAGGTCCGGTTGACCGCGAAGGAGAAATCGCCGCGCAACAAGCAGTATGGCGAGGTCCGCTGGGACGTCGAGATCACCACGGCGACCGGCGAAACTGCCGCAACCTATGAACTTCTCACCATGAACGCCGTGCGGCCCTGAACGTTCTATCCGGCAGCGGCTCTTCTCTGCCAGCCGTTACATCCGCAACTCATTCAGGAAACCACCATGATCCTCGTCACAGTGATGTACCCCGCCGGAGCCGAGACGAAATTCGACCTCGATTATTATCTGAGCAAGCATATGCCCCTGGTAAAGGAGCGCTGGACACCGCACGGGCTCAGCAACGCCCAGGTCGTCAAGGGCGTCAGCAAGCCCGACGGCAGCGCGCCGGACTTCCAGATGATGGCGCTGCTGACCTTCGGCTCGCTCGACAATTTCAAGGCTGCTGGCAAGGCGCATGGCCGTGAGATCTTCGCCGACATCCCGAATTTCACCGATACTCAGGCTACGGTTCAGATCAGCGAGATTCTGGCCTGAGCCTGTCATGGCGTCGATGATCGGTAGAGATGCATCTCATGGCCAGCACGACGGCGATCGGTGATGCGGAGCTCATCCGCGACTTTTCGTTGCAGGCGTTGCCCGACGCCTTCTATGATAACCCCTATCCAACCTATCGCGCGCTGCAGGCGCACGACCCGTTGCACAGGATGCCGGATGGTTCGTTGTTCCTGACACGGCACAGCGATCTCGAGGCCATCTACAAGGACACGACCCGCTTCAGTTCCGACAAGAAGATGGAGTTCGCACCTAAATACGGCGTGGGCTCGCTGCTGTTCGAACATCACACCACCAGCCTCGTGTTCAACGATCCGCCGCTGCATACGCGTGTGCGCCACCTGATTGCCGGCGCCCTCAGCCCCCGCGCGATTGCTGAAACCGAACCACGGCTGGTCGCTTTGGTCGATCGCCTGCTCGACGACATGGCGGCCCGCGGCCATGCCGACCTGATCGAGGACTTCGCCTCGGCGATCCCCATCGAGGTGATCGGCAACCTGCTTGGCGTCCCCCATGACGAACGCGGCCCACTGCGCGGCTGGTCGCTTGCCATTCTCGGCGCCCTTGAACCAACGCTGTCGGCGGAGGTGCAGTCACGCGGCGAAACCGCCGTCGCCGAATTTCTCGACTATCTACGCCGCCTTGTCGCAAACCGGCGAGCGCGGCCGGGCAATGCCGAACACGACGTCCTGACACGTCTCATCGCCGGCGAAACCGCTGGCGGCGAACGGCTCGGTGAAAGTGAATTGCTGCAGAACTGTATTTTTATCCTGAATGCCGGCCATGAGACCACGACCAATCTGATCGGCAACGGCCTCGAACTACTGTTGCGCTTTCCAGAGCAGAAGCAGCGTCTGATCGACGAGCCGGCGCTGATCCGCCCCACGATCGAGGAATTCCTGCGATTCGAAAGCTCCAATCAGCTCGGCAACCGCAGCGCCGCAGTCGAGACCGAGATCGGAGGCATCGCACTTCCAAAGGGCACGCTGATCACGCTGTGCATCGGCGCCGCGAACCGCGACCCCGCGCAATTTGCTGCGCCCGATCAACTCGACATCAGCCGCTCGCCGAACCGTCATCTGGCTTTCGCTTCGGGCGCCCATGTCTGCGCGGGTCTCAATCTTGCCCGCATGGAAGGCCGCATCGCCATCGGACGCTTCATGGCCCGCTTCCCGAATTTCGCAGCCGCGGGCCCCGCAAAACGCGCCCGGCGCGCACGATTCCGCGGCTTCACGTCATTGCCCGTAACGCTTGGATGATTTCTTCACACCGAATGCAGGATGCTCCGTGATGACGACCTTCGACGCCTCCACTGCCACTCATCTGCTGCAGACCGTTTTTGCCCCATGGGTGCAGGACCTCGACCTCTCAATCGAAAGCATCGGCGGTGACGGCGCTATCTTGCGCATGAAGTTCTCGGACAGGCTCTGCCGCGATAACGGCGTGGTTTGCGGACAGGCGCTGATGTCTCTGGCCGACACCGCCATGGTGTTCGCTATATCTTCGGCAGCGGGCGAATATCTGCCGATGACCACAGTGGATCAGACTATCCACTTCCTCAAACCGGCCATGCGTTCCGATCTGCTGGCTCAGGCACGTGTAGTCAGGCTCGGGCGCACCATGGCGTTCGGCAGCGTAACGATCGAAACCGCAAGCGACGCAAAACCAGTCGCGCTGGCCCAGACCGCCTATGCGATCATGCGCGACAGCAAGTAATCAGACCTGATCATAGTCGACGGTGATGCGCGCAGACACCGGATGTGCCTGACAGGTGAGCACGAAGCCCGCCTCCAGCTCCCACGGCTCCAGCGAATAATTGACATCCATCTGCGTGTCGCCTTCAACGACCTTGGCACGGCAAGTGCTGCACATACCGCCCCTGCAGGCATAGGGTAGATCCATGCCCGCGCGAAGCGCCGCATCGAGGATGGATTCCCCCTCGACGATCGGCACGTCCTTGCGCTTGCCGTCCACGATGAGCGCCGCGACCGCCTTGGGCGGTGTCTCAGGCGCCACGACAGGCTTGGGCCGCGGCTTGCCGCCAAGACCTGAGACAAAACGCTCGACGTGAACATGTTCGGCGGCGATGCCGAGTTCGGCGCAGGTCGCCGCGATTTCCTCGCTCATGGCCACCGGTCCGCAGATGAATACGTGATCGACCGCCTGAGCCGGCACCATCGCGCGCAGCAAAATGGAGACTTTGTCGCGATCGAGCCGGCCGTAAAGGATCGGCAGGTCCTGTTCTTCCTGAGATAGGACGTGGAACACGGACAGACGACCCATGAACCGGTCTTTCAATTCCTCCAGTGCTTGAAGAAACAGAATGCCGGAGGCCGTCCGGTTGCCGTAGAAGAGAAAGAAGCGGCTCTGTGGCTCACGCGCGAGAATGCCGCGAATGATCGACATGATCGGTGTGATGCCGGATCCGGCGGCGAAGCCGACATGGATGCGCGCCTGCTCCGGCGCATGCGCGATGCCGAAGCGACCGGTCGGAGTCATGACGTCGAGTTCGTCCCCCGATTTGAGCTGCTCGAGCGCCCAGTTCGAAAAGGCGCCGCCATCGACCTTCTTCACGGCGATGCGCAGTTCGCGATCATCAGGGCTGGAGCAGATCGAATAGGACCGGCGCACCTCCTCGCCATCCATCATAGTCCGCAACGTCAGATACTGGCCCGGCGCAAACGCGTAATCCTGTTCGAGATCTTCGGGAATGGCGAATGTCATCGACACCGCATCGGAGGTCTCACGGCGCAAATCATCAACCGCGAGGCGATGGAATTTGGGAATTTGGGACATCGGCCGCTCGTCCTAATGACACTTGAAATAATCGAATGGCTCGCGGCACGCTGTGCAGCGCCACAGCGCCTTGCATGACGTCGAGCCGAATTCGGACAGCACCTCGGTTTCGCTCGACCCGCATTGCGGGCAGGCCACCTGCTGCTCGCCGAACAATGCACGACGGCCGCCGCCGGATTGCGGCGGCGCCACGCCGTAGTCCTTCAGCTTGCGGCGGCCGTCATCGCTCATCCAGTCCGTCGTCCAGGCTGGCGACAACACCGTCTTGACCCTCGAATTGCGGATTCCTTCGCGCGTCAGAGCCAGTTCAATTTCCAGCGCGATCATGTTCATCGCCGGGCATCCTGAATAAGTCGGCGTAATCGCGACTTCGACCTGTCCGTCCACAATGGATACGTCGCGCAGCACGCCAAGATCCGCGATGGTCAGGACCGGAATTTCCGGATCGACCACTTCGGCGGCCGCAGCCCATGCGCGCGCGCGCAACGCACTGTCATTGGTATCGGCGACTACCACGTTGCGCCCGGGAACGAGCGCTGTAGCGACTGCAACTCGCTGAGAAGATGACCGAGATGCTCGCTATGGTTTCCCGATCGCCCGCCCTTCTGCATCCAGCTTTTCCCGGGGCACGCCAGCGTCGCCGTCCGCAAAATCCCGGTCACTGTGTCGGTCCAGCCGGCACGGAGGCTTTCGGGATCGATGACAAGCCGATCGGCGATCAATCCGGCATCGCTGTCATCGGTATGGAATAGCTCGCCGGTGAATGCCCAGAGATCGTCAACTGCATCTTGCGCACGGCGGTGGCTCTCGGGCGTGCCGTCGCCGAGGCGGATCACCCATTCGGACGAATGCCTGATATGATAGGCACTCTCTTTCTCGGATTTCGCGGCGATCGCAGCCAGAGTGGCATCTTCGGAACCCATCATGGCGCGCCAGTAGGCATCGGCGAAGGCCGAGTAGAAGAACTGCCGGACGATGGTGCGCGCGAAATCGCCATTCGGCTGCTCGACCAGCAGGAGATTGCGATACTGACGGACGTCGCGCAGATAGGCGTAGCGATCCTCGTCATTGCCGTTGTCTTCGACCTTGGCCGCGTAGCTATACAGCTCACGCGCCTGGCCAATCAGGTCGAGGCCCATATTGGCGAGCGCCATATCCTCTTCCATCATCGGCGCATGGCCGCACCATTCCGACAACCGGTGCCCCAGGATCAGCGCGTCGTCTGCACGACGCAACGCATAGAGCACCAGGGAGCTCTCAGTTACCGAAATCGAAGCTGCAGCCATGGCCTGTGATCCTGCTGGCAAGAATTCTGTTGCTGTAAGAGCATGGCGCGTGCGCGAAAGAAGCAGCGCGTGCGCTTGCTCACATATGGCCGACTTCGTCCGGCACATCGTAGAATGTCGGATGCCGATAGATCTTGGACAGTGCCGGATCGAACATCATGTCCTTTTCGGCGGGATCCGAGGCGACGATGGTGTCCGACGGGACGATCCAGATCGACAGCCCCTCGCCGCGGCGCGTGTAGATATCGCGCGCCGCCTGCATCGCCAGCGCAGCATCCGCGGCGTGCAGCGATCCGACATGCTTGTGTGCAAGCCCGTTGCGGCTGCGGATGAAGACTTCCCAAAGCTGGATGTTTGGCGTGCTCATGATCAGCTCCTGTCCGTTCAAGCTGCGACAGCAGCGCGGCGTGCCCGCTGTTTCTCTGCATAGGCCGTGGCGGCCTCGCGGACCCATGCGCCATCGTCATGTGCCTTGCGGCGCGCGGCGAGACGATCGCGATTGCAGGGGCCATTGCCGGCCAACACGTCCTGGAATTCCTGCCAGTCGATGGCGCCGTAGTCCCAGTGGCCTGTCGTTGCGTTCCACTTCAGATCCGCATCCGGGATCTTGAGGCCGAGATAGTCGGACTGGGGAACGGTGGCGTCGACGAATTTCTGACGCAGCTCGTCATTGGAAAAACGCTTGATCTTCCAGCGAGTCGACTGATCGCTGTGCTGGCTCTCGCCATCCGGCGGGCCAAACATCATCAGGCACTGCCACCACCAGCGATCCAGCGCACTCTGCGCCATCGCCTTCTGTTCGGGCGTGCCGTGCGACAGCGTGACCATGATCTCGTAACCTTGGCGCTGATGAAACGACTCTTCCTTGCAGACGCGGATCATCGCGCGCGCATAGGGGCCGTAGGAACATCGGCACAGCGGAATCTGGTTCATGATGGCGGCACCGTCCACGAGCCATCCGATCGCGCCGATATCAGCCCAGGTCAGCGTCGGATAGTTGAAGATGGACGAATACTTCGCCTTGCCGCTCAGCATCTGATCGACGAGTTCCTCGCGCGAGGTGCCGAGCGTTTCCGCGGCCGCGTAGAGATAGAGGCCGTGCCCGCACTCGTCCTGCACCTTGGCCAGCAGCGCCGCCTTGCGACGCAGGGTCGGCGCACGCGTGATCCAATTGCCTTCCGGCAGCATGCCGACGATTTCGGAATGCGCATGCTGGGAAATCTGCCGCGTCAATGTCTTGCGATAGGCGGCAGGCATCCAGTCATTGGGCTCGATGCGCTCCTCATTGGCGACGCGGGCCTCGAAACGAGCGGATTTGTCAGCGTCTTCCAGATGCCGGTCGTCGGCCTGCGGCGCATTCAGGGCCTGCGTATACATGCCTCGTCCTCCCGTATGTTTCCCACAACATATAACGGAAAAATAGAATATCAAGATATTTTTGTAACATAATGGCTATTGGCCCGAGAACCTGCGTGCGAGTTCCATGCCGGGTACAGGTAACGGTCCGTCAGCGCTTGCACCATGTTGGTCGAGCCACTGCTCGGCGGCTGAGAGCAAGGCCCGGTAGATCCGTCCGCACAGCGCACGAGCCTCTGCAGCGGGCCAATCCGCCGGCAGCAGCGCCGGTGGCAGCAATGGGTCGCGCAGCAGGACACGGCGGTACTGATGAATCAGCAGGACGCGCGCCAGCATCGCATCTGCCGGCGGCAGTGCGTCCGCGCCGGCGATCCACGCCTCGAGCGGTGCGAAGGTCTTCAGAAAATCCCGATAAGAGTCGGCGATCCGCGGCAGCAGCCAGGACTCCCCAATCAAGCGTCGCCCCATTTCGTTATCGGCCGATACTTCCAGCCGGATCGCACCGGCCGCTGCCGATGGCACGGCGGTGCCGGATGGCGCGACCCAGACGCCCGGCATCGGATTGCCGAACCCCGCCTCGGTCAATGCGGCGCGCGACACCTCGCGATCCCCGCCATTAGAGATCAGGAGCAATTCAAGAAGCCCCTGCCACTCGGAGGGCTGCGGATTGTAGACATGCGCTACGGCTGACGCGAAGCGCTCCTGCCCGCTTGGACCCAGCTTGTAAAAGCTCTTGCGGCCAACCTTCTCGCGATCGAGCCAGCCGTCGGCGGCGAGACGGGACATCGCTGTGCGCACCACGCCCCCGTCGATCTCCAGCATCTCCAGAAATGCCAGCAATGTGCCGAGCCACACCGATCCGCCACGCGGCAAGATCGCGTCGCCATAGAAGGTAATGATCAGTGAGCCGGTGCGTGAGGGTTCGCGCTTGAATCGGCTGATAATGCGAAAGAGCGGATGCTGCGACATGGGACATCCGTAAAACATTCCAGCGCGATCACCAATCCGCCCGCCCCTGCATTTTGATTGGTAGAATGAGATCCTCCGTGCGCGCGCAGCCCGGCACAAAGATCAGGATCCCGCTATCCTCGAAATACTCAGTCGCTCGACGAGTCGGAATAGCCGGCAATTACCACGTCCATGCGCGGCTTACGCCATTAAGCGAAAGTTAGCACTCGTTGCTTCGCATCATGTTGCGGGCAGGATAACAGTGGTGCCCAGGGGCGGGATCGAACCACCGACACTGCGATTTTCAGTCGCATGCTCTACCAACTGAGCTACCTGGGCGCCGCCCCGGATCAGGTCCAGGGAGCGCCGGTTTATAGTCAGGCAAATCGGCCCTGTCCACCCGCCCGATGGCATTTCTGTGAACGAAGATTTTGCCGTCAAAACAATGGGAAATGGCCGCTTCGGACTGGCTTGGGCAGCGCAAATGCCCGTCGAGCCTATTCGGCGTCCTCATCATCCGTCGGTTTGCCGGGAATCGCATAGGAGCCCGACAGCCAGCGGTTGAGATCGACGTCGCGACAGCGCTCGGAACAGAACGGTTTGGAGGCCTCCACCACGGGCTTGCCGCAGATCGGGCACGGCTTTTCGCCGGATTTGGACACCTTAGCTTGCATTCAACCAGCCGAAACGGATCGGGAAGCCTTCGCCACCCAGCAGCGAGACGGTCTCGTAGAGCGGCAGGCCGACGATATTGGTGTAGGAGCCGACCATCTTGACCACGAAGGAGCCGGCAATGCCCTGCACAGCGTAGCCACCGGCTTTGCCGCGCCACTCGCCGGAGCCGATATAGGTGCTGATGTCTTCTTCGTTAAGGCGCTTGAAGCGCACCTTGGTCTCGATCAGCCGCTGCCGGAAGCTTTCCTTGGGGGTGACGATGCAGACTGCTGTGTAGACACGGTGGTTGCGGCCCGACAGCAGCCGCAGACACTGCGAGGCCTCATCGACCAGTTCTGCCTTGGGCAGGATGCGACGACCGACGGCCACCACGGTATCGGCTGCGAGAATGAACGCGCCGCGGAGTTCGTCGTCGAGCTGGACTGATTTCAGCGCCGCTTCCGCCTTGGCGCGGGCCAGGCGATTGGCGCAGGCGCGCGGCAGTTCGCCCCGCTTCGGGGTCTCGTCGACATCGGCGGGACGCAGCGCATCGGGTTCGATCCCGGCCTGATTGAGTAGGCTGAGGCGACGGGGCGAACCGGAGGCGAGAACGAATTTGGGGCGGCCGAGCATGGCGATGTGATCGATCCTGGAAATGCGCGCGGAACCTATCGGAAGGGGGATGGTTCGACAACCGGAACTAGGCTCGTCATTCCGGGGCGAGAGGGCCATAAGGCGATCTCGAACCCGGAATGACTAGTGTGCTGTAGCATTCATCCGCTGGCTGCACCGCCTTTGGCGAAACGCTTGCGGATCCGCAGCAAAAGCCCATCGCAGACCTCGCGATAGGCCGCCAGTTTCTGGTCGCGGTTACCTTCGGTTCCCGTGGGATCCACCGTCGGCCAGTATTCGACCTCGGCGGCATCAGTGCGTGTCAGATCCAGCGCCTTGTGATGCGCCTCCGGCGACAACGTGATGATGAGATCGAAATTGAGCCCTTCCCAGTCTTCGAGTTCTTCGAAGGTCATGGGCTTGTGTCTGGAGATGTCCTGGCCGAGTTCGGCCATCACGGCCACTGCGAAGGGATCGAGCTCTCCCTTCTTCACCCCGGCGGATTTCACATACAGCGCCTGCGGGAACATCTGCTGCAGGAGGCTGGCGGCCATCGGCGAACGCACGCTGTTCTGGCCACAGGCAAACAACACCGCCTGAGGCGTGCGCGCGCGTGGCGGCGCGGCCATCAGCGGCTAGCCCTTCCAATGGAGGACGGAGATCAACGTAAACAGCCGCCGCGACGTTTCGAAATCGACGCGCACCTTGCCGGCCAATCGTTCCTGCAGCGTCCGCGAGCCTTCGTCATGGATGCCGCGGCGGCCCATGTCGATGGCCTCGATCTTGTCGGGCGTAGCGGTGCGAATCGCCTGATAGTAGCTGTCGCAGATCATGAAGTAGTCCTTCACGATGCGGCGGAACGGCCCGAGCGACAGAAGGTGCGCGACCACGGGCGTACCGTCCTCGCGGCGGATGTCGAACATCAGCCGGCTGCCGGTGATGCCTATATGCAGCGTAAACGGGCCGACGTGCGCGCCTTCCGGCGCGAACAGATTCTGCTCGATCAGATCGTAGATCGCGATCGCGCGCTCATGCTCGATATCCGGCCCGGAACGGCCGATCGATTCCTCATCGAGCGTCACCGCCACGATGCGGTTGTTGCTGTCATCCTCTGGTGGAGGGGCACTACTCATCGCAAATTGAGGCGCAATCCGACCGAACGTGCGTGGGCATCGAGGCCTTCGGCCTTGCCCAGCGTCATCGCAGCCGGTCCCAGCGCCCGCAGCTGATCCGGCCCGCACTTCAGGATCGATGTTCGCTTCATGAAGTCAAGCACGCCGAGGCCCGACGAGAACCGCGCCGAACGCGCCGTCGGCAGCACGTGGTTGGAGCCGCCGACATAATCGCCGATCGCTTCCGGCGTATGGCCACCCAGGAAGATGGCGCCGGCATTGCGTATCTTGAGCGAGAACGCCTCAGGATCGGCCGTCATGATTTCGAGATGCTCGGCGGCAATGGCGTTGGCGAGCGGCACGGCGTCATCGAGCTTCTCGACCAGAATGACCGCGCCGAAATTCTCCCACGACGCACGCGCGATCTCGGCGCGCGGCAGTGTGGTTAGCTGGGCCTCGACGGCAAGGATAACATCGTCCGCAAGGCGCTCGCTGTCGGTGATCAGGATCGACTGCGCATTGGCGTCGTGCTCGGCCTGCGCCAGCAGATCGGCGGCAATCCAGTCGGCATTGGCGCTATCGTCGGCGATCACTAACACCTCGGAGGGACCTGCGATCATATCGATGCCGACCTTGCCGAACACCTGGCGCTTGGCGGCGGCCACATAGGCATTGCCGGGGCCCACGATCTTGGCCACCGGCGCAATGGTGTCGGTACCGTAAGCGAGCGCGGCCACGGCCTGTGCGCCGCCTACGCGGTAGATTTCGGAGACGCCACCGAGCTTTGCAGCGGCCAGCACCAGCGGATTGAGCTTGCCGTCCGGCGACGGCACCACCATCACCACGCGCTCCACGCCGGCGACTTTGGCCGGCACGGCATTCATCAAGACCGACGACGGATAGGCAGCAGTCCCACCGGGCACATAGAGGCCAACAGCCTCGATGGCGCTCCAGCGCCAGCCGAGCTCGACGCCCAGCGCATCGGTGAAGCGATCATCCCTGGGGAGCTGGCGCTTGTGGAACAGCTCGATGCGGTCGCGGGCGAATGTCAGGGCCTCAACGGTCTCTGCGTCGCAGGCAGCAACGGCGGCATAGACTTCGGCCGGGGTCACGCGCAGGCCGGAGGCCTTGAGGTCCAGCCGGTCGAACTTGCGGGTGGCCTCCAGCAGCGCTGCGTCGCCGCGGGCGGCGACGTCGTCGACGATGGCGCGAGTGGCGACCTCGATATCGGCCGCGACTTCACGCTTCATGGTCAGGAAGGCATTGAAGCGCTGGGTGAAATCGGCGCTGGCGGTATCGATACGAATTGGCATGCTGGTGTTCCGGCGGGGCCTTGCCGGCCAAGGCCCCCTGCTCAATGGCGCGGCGGCAAAGGGCCGTCAACCCTGTGCTGCAATGGAAAGGATGAATAGCGGATCAGGCGTCCAGGCCGGAGGCCTCGGTGCCGGCCCCGGATGCGCCGGTGAGATCGTCGGGACCCAAGTCGGCCAGTTCGCATTCCAGGCACTCGACGTCCAGCCGGAGCGCGCCCCCGCCGGCGAAGATCAGGACGACACTGCCGCCAGGAGGCTCGGCGGCATGGAATTCGATGCCGAGCAGTTCCAGCGCGATGTCGGGCCTGTCGAGATCGATATCGCGGGACTTGCAAGCCAGCACGCGGTCGAACCGCAGTGCCGAGACCAGCCGGCGCGGCGTCACCTCGCCTGAAATTGCCTGGTCCCAGTCGAGCCGGCTCATGCCGACCACCAGTCGCTTCTCGCTCTGCCGCCAGATAATGTCGCCGACATTAACGGCCGCATCCTGCACATGCGCAGAAATCACCGCGAGGTCGTCGGCATCCAGTGCAATCAGCTTGCGTTGACCCGTCACGACGACCCCTTTGAGAGAACCCTATCCGCTGATGCGCTCGATGGTGGCGCCGCAGGCGGACAGCTTTTCCTCGAGCCGCTCGAAGCCGCGATCGAGATGATAGATGCGGTTGACCATGGTCTCGCCTTCCGCGGCGAGGCCAGCGATCACCAGAGAGACCGAGGCACGCAGATCGGTCGCCATCACGGGCGCGCCGCGCAGCTTGGCCGTGCCGTCGATGGTCGCGGTTTCACCGTCGAGGTGAATCCGCGCGCCGAAGCGTGCCAGCTCCTGCACATGCATGAAGCGGTTTTCGAATATCGTTTCGGTGATATGCGACGACCCCTTCGCCGTGGTCATCAGCGCCATCAACTGCGCCTGAAGATCTGTCGGAAAACCCGGGAACGGCGCTGTCGACACGTTCACAGGCTTGATGCCGGCGCCATTGCGCGAGATGCGAATGCCGTCATTGTTCGGCGTCACCGTTGCTCCTGCTTCGACCAGCACGTCGAGCGCCGCCTGCAACAATTCCGGCCGAGCGCCTGAGAGTTGCACATCGCCGCCGGTCATGGCCACGGCCATGGCATAGGTGCCAGTCTCGATACGATCCGGCAGCACGGTGTGGCGCGTGCCATTCAGCTTGGCCACGCCCTCGATCGTGATCGTCGTGGTGCCGGCGCCGGAGATGCGCGCGCCCATCTTGTTCAGGCAGTCGGCGACGTCGACGATTTCCGGCTCGCACGCCGCGTTGTTGATGATGGTCGTGCCCTTGGCCAGCGTCGCAGCCATCAGCGCCACATGGGTGCCGGAGACGGTGACCTTGGCAAAATCGATCTCGGCGCCCTTGAGGCCGCCGGGGGCTTTGGCGATCACGTAGCCGCCGTCGATGGTCAGCTCGGCGCCGAGTTTCTCCAGCGCCATGATCAACAGATCCACCGGACGGGTGCCGATGGCGCAGCCACCGGGCAGCGACACTTTAGCCTCGTGCATGCGCGCCAGCAGCGGCGCGATCACCCAGAAGGAGGCGCGCATCTTCGAGACCAGCTCATAGGGCGCAGTGGTGTCGATGATATTGGCGGCGGAGATGTGCAGGGTCTGGCCCTGATATTCATGATCGCCCGGACGCTTGCCGGCCGACATGATGTCCACGCCGTGATTGCCGAGAATACGCTGCAACTGCGCGACGTCGGCCAGACGCGGCACATTGTCGAGAATCAGCGTCTCGTCGGTCAGCAGACCGGCGATCATCAATGGCAGCGCCGCGTTCTTGGCGCCCGAAATCGGGATCGTGCCATTGAGTTTGCTGCCGCCGACGATGCGAATGCGATCCATACCGTTTCCCGCTGATTGCTGTGCCCTGACTATAGGGCGGATGGCCTCTTTAAAGCAAAAGCGTCGAAATTTGCGGTTTTTCGATGAGGCCGGCAGCAAATCTGTAAAAGGGCCGAATCGGCCCGTTTACGCACCGACCATGTTGATATCAGGCGTCTCCAGAATGGGCTTGGAATAACCGTTGCGAACCACCCGGATCATGGCACGGCCGAGTTTTTCGGTCGTCGTGACGTATTTCGGCGCGATCCGGACCAGGAGCGTCCATAACGGCGCGGTCGCAGTGTAGATCGCCTGATACCACGCCGTCTTCGAGCGAACGCCGTGCAACGGCTGGATGCCGCCGGGGCGGAACATGTAGGCGGCCTTGAACGGCAGCTTGAGCAGATCGTTCTCGGTCTTGCCCTTGATCCGCGCCCACATCACGTTGCCCTGCTCGCTGCTGTCGGTGCTCTGGCCGGTGACGTAAACGAAGGTCATCGCAGGATTGAGCCCCACCAGCGTATTCGCCACCGCGAGGGTGATGTCGTAGGTGACCCGGCGATAGTCTGGCTCGCTCATGCCCAGCGAAGAAACCCCGAGGCAAAACAGGCAGGCGTCATAGCCCGTCAGATCAGGCGCGATGGCCGACAGGTCGAAAAGATCGGTATGCTTGATCTCACGCAGTTTGGCATCGCGTTGCCCGGTGGAGCTGCGGCCGACCACGAGCACGCTCTCGACATTGGGATCGAGCAGGCACTCGCGGAGCGCGCCTTGCCCAACCATGCCGGTCGCACCGAACAAAATGACTTTCATGAGACTTCCTTTGGATGACTGACAGTCGATCGAGCGGCGCAATCAGGCGGCAATCGCGACCTGATCGAACGACGTGCCGGTGAGCGCAGCGGAGACCTCCCACAGCCGCGCGGCAACGGTGGCATCCTGCGCCCGCGGCATGATCTTCGCGGGAGCCGGCGGCCCCTTCAATTCGTAGAAGCCGTTCGGGCCGTAATAGCCAGCCGGCTTCGCATCGGGTGAGGTGGCTGCAAACAATGTCGGCAAGGCACCGGCGGCGGCTGAATGGCTCAGCGGACGCAGCAACCGGCCTCCGAGCCCCATGAGGCCACCGCTGCCGGGACCGTTCGGAATGAGATCGGTCAGGGCATAACCGGGATGCGCGGCATTGCTCATCAGACACCAGCCCGCGGCATCGCTGCGCCGCTGCAGTTCGATCGCGAAGACGAGCATCGCCAGCTTCGACTGCTCATAGGCTTTCCAGGGCTTGTAGAACGTCGCTCCCTGAAGATCGTCGAAATCGATGATGCCCGAACGATGCGCAAGACTGCTGAGATTGACGACCCGTGGCGCCTTGTTGCGGCGAAGTACCGGGAGCAAGCGCGCCGTGAGCGCGTAGTGACCGAGATAGTTGGTACCGAGTTGCATCTCGAAGCCGTCAGCAGTGGTCTGGCGCGCGGGCAGCGACATTACGCCGGCATTGTTAATCAGGAGATCGAGCGACGCATACATCGCATCGAAACGGCGCGCGAAAGTAGCGACGGAGTCCAGGCTGGCGAGATCGAGGTGCTCATAGCTGATGATCGCATCGGGATGCCGCTCGCAGATGCGCTCGATCGCAGCGCTCCCCTTGGCGTCGCTACGGCCGGTCAGCACCACTTCGGCGCCGGCTCCCGCAAGCGCCAATGCCGTCTCGAAGCCGAGGCCGCCTGTCGCTCCGGTCACCACGGCCAGTTTGCCGGTCATGGGCGGAATATGGTCGATGCTCCAGTCCGTCATGCTTATATCTCCCCAGGATCGAGAATCGTTGCGCGGCGCGGCCGCCGGACATAAATGTGCACTCAGTGCAAACTTGCAATAGGTGCAGATCGAGGATTGTTGTGACCGCCAGGATGCCGGCTAAGCCGAGGAAAACAGACGCGGAATCGGTTGCGGCACCTGCTGTGCCGCCGACCGGTCTGCGCGAAAAGAAGCGCCAGCAGACGCGAGAGCGGCTCACCAAGGTCGCGATGGAGTTGTTTCTCAAGCGCGGTTTCGAGGAAACGACGCTGGACGACATTGCGGCCGCCGCAGAGATCTCGCGCCGCAGCTTTTTCCATTATTTCGCGTCGAAGGAAGACCTCGTTCTGGCGTGGCAGGATGCCAGCACGGATTTCCTTGTGGCCGCGATCACCGCAAGGCCCGCGGACGAGCCGATGCTGCTGGCCGCGGAAAATGCTTTGCTCTCGATGGCACAGCAGCTCGAGAGCTCCGAGGCGATCGCCATTGCGCGATTGAAGCACGGCAATCCCGCGCTGCGCGCGCGCGACCACGTGAAATACGAGAAGATGGAGCGCGCCATCGCTGCCGCGCTCGGCAACCGCGCCAAAGACAAATCCGGCCAATTACAGGCGCGGCTGGTCTCCATGATCACGACGGGCGCGATGCGAATCGGCGGCGAGATCTGGCTGGCGCAGGACGCAGGCGAAAGACCCGAGGCGCTTGTGAAGCGCACCTTCGGCGAGATACGGGCGATCCTCGGGGAATCGCCCGTCCGAAAAGACAAAGTCTAGCGGCTATCGGCGGGAGATCGCCGCCTGGCGATCAGGCGAAGCCGCCGGGCATCGGGCGAAACTTCCTGATCGCAAGGAAGGTAGTGACGACGAAGAACACCAGCACGATGCCCTGAACGATCGCAAAAGGCGGCTCACTCGGCGGCACGCTCGGTGCCAGCGCATGAAGCGGCGGGACCTTCAGGAAGCTCTGGATCACCAGCACGAACACATTGAGATAAAGCGAGATCATCGCAGTCAGCACATAAATCCAGCGCCATGGCCCCGCCAGCTTCTGGCCGTACAGTGCCAGACAGGCGACCGCCAGCAGCACCAGCGAAATGATGCCGATGACATGCGACGGCAACAGTTTTTCGACCGGGAAGAAGAAGCCGGTCACGCTGGTCAGGATCGTCGTCAGCAGAAACAGACCGGTCCAGCCGGGCAGCGGCTTTGACTTCAGCAACCCGACCATTGCGACCAGGCCCGCGACGATGCCGATCAGGCTGATCACCACATGAAGCAACGTGAACGTTGCCAAGCTCATTCCCAAAACCATGATGCCCCCCGCTTTAGAACTTTTCAAAAGCTACAGTGTACTGCGGAAACTCGCCAACTGTTTTTGGCTGATACTCATCATTCAAGTTTGATTTTTCGCCGCCGCGTCCTGATATGATGGCTTTACGTTCGTTGACGCTGCCCATGCAGGCGTTGAAACACGCCACCGCGTTCGCGGCGTCATGCGCGAGCGGCAGCCCGACGAGGCCGGATGGCACTCACGCGATTAGTAGTAGCGTGGAATCGGCCCGTTGTGCGGAGTCTTTCGATCCGACAAATCGAACATGACTTCGTCGACATAGCACCAACCCCAACCTTCGGGCGGATCGTAGCCTTCGATGATCGGATGCTTCGTGGCGTGGAAATGCTTGGTCGCGTGCTTGTTCGGGGAATCGTCGCAACAGCCGACATGGCCGCAGGTCCGGCAGATCCGCAAGTGTAGCCATATGCTGCCCGTCTTCAGGCATTCCTCGCAACCGAGTGCGCTGGGCGTCACATCGCGAATGCCGGAAATATGCGTGCAGCCTTTGGGCATGATGATCTCCGGTTATGAGCTCAAAGGGTCGGTGTGGCCGCATCGCCGAGAAAACCATGCAGCGCCGCCACCACTTGGGCGCCCTCGCCGATCGCGCCACCGACACGCTTCACCGAACCCGAGCGCACATCACCGACCGCAAAGACACCGGACACCGACGTCTCCAGCGCCTGCACGCTGCGGCCATTGGCGGGAATGCCGGTGATGATGAAGCCATGACGATCGAGGGTGACGCCGCAATCCGCCAGCCATTGGGTGGCGGGATCGGCGCCGACGAACAGGAACAGATTGCGGATGTCAGCGCAGGACTCCTCGCCGGACAGCCGACTACGGGTGCAGATCCGTTCGAGCCCCGCCTCCTGCGTCCCCTCCAGCGCCACGACTTCGGTGTTGAAGACCAGCTCGATATTCGGTGTCGCCTCGATGCGCTCGATCAGATAGCGCGACATGCTGGCGCCGAGGCCCCCGCCGCGGATCACCATATGCACCTTGTTGGCCTGGCTCGCGAGAAACACCGCCGCCTGACCTGCCGAATTGCCACCGCCGACCAGGTAGATTTCCTGCTCCCTGCAGAGCCGGGCCTCGATCGGAGATGCCCAGTACCAGACGCCGCGACCTTCGAAATCGGCGAGCCGCTCGATATCCGGCCGTCGATAGCGCGCGCCCGATGCCACCACGATGGCCTTGGCACGCATGACATCGCCATCGTCTAACTCCAGCGCGAACAAGCCGTCCTTGCGTGAGCAGTCCAACGACTTCACAGCGGCCGGAATCATGATATCGGCGCCGAATTTCTGCGCCTGGTTGAAGGCACGCGCCGTGAGCGCCATGCCGGAGATGCCGGTGGGAAAGCCGAGATAGTTCTCGATCCGCGCGCTGGCACCGGCCTGCCCGCCGAACGACTTGGCATCGCACACCGCAATCGACAGACCTTCGGACGCGCCATACACCGCGGTGGACAGGCCCGCAGGTCCGCTGCCGACGATGGCAACGTCATAGGTCTTGCCCTTGGCGATATGGCTGATCATGCCCATCGCGCGGGCGAGTTCGGAGAATGACGGATTGCGCAGCACCGTGCCGTCAGCCACCACCACCAGCGGCAGATCCTCCGGCGACGGCGTATAGCGCGCGATCAGATCGGCGGCGTCCTTGTCCGTTGCCGGATCGAGCAGATGATGCGGATATCCGTTGCGGCTGAGAAAGCCCTGCAGGCGAATGACATCGCTGGAATTGGCTGCGCCGATGAAAGCCGGACCGCCAGCGCTGCCCTGCAGGAGGTTCACCCGACGCAGGATCAGCGCACGCATGATGCGCTCGCCCAGATCCGCTTCCGCGATCAGCAGCGCGCGCAGCCGTTCCGGCGGAATCAGCAGCGTTTCGACATCGCCTTCAGCATGACCGTCAACCAGCGCGACGCGGCCCGACAGCTGCGCGATCTCGGCGACGAACTGTCCGGTGCACTGATCGGCCACCGGCGTGATGCGGCCGAAACCGTCACGCTGGGTGATCGTCACATGTCCGGATAGCACCACGAACATGCCGGGACCAAGCTTGCCGGTCTCGAACAGGCAATCGCCATCCTTGTAATGCCGGATCTCACCGAAGCGGCGCATCCGCTCGATCTCCGCCGCCGTCAGCACGGGAAAAGTCTGATCGTGACGCGGCAGCGCCGCCCGCGGCGCGTAGACCGGCAGTTCGGCGCTGGATGATGCCTGAGATTCTGATGACATTTAAACTCGCATGCTGACGCGGTGGACAGGCGCCATCAATCCCGATCGGGATCGACGGGTCTTGAACAGAAGTCCTGTATCTTATCGGCATCCGATGACGCCTCGACTGCGACGACATCGCCGGCCTGACTGGCGCGCCCGCGCATTTGCACCTTCCGGCGCTTGAGATTTTCACGCAGCGCCTGGCGCAGCCTGTCCTGACGGGCAGTTGCACTTTCCTTGGCGGGTTTGCTCGGCGTATCGGTCATGGGCAGTTATGGTCGATCGAATGGCGTGCACAGATGCGCCAGATTGGATCCTGTGATCCATACATAACCGCCTTCAACGGATCACGCGAGATATCGACTTCTCGAGGTGATGATCCGGCCAATGAAGGCTCTGCCGGCGGTTGGCGGGCCATGGGGAACCGGATCGACTCGCCAATAGCGAAGCGCAAGGCGGCTGCAACCGCAACAGGCCGACCACACCCCTGTTATAATGATGCATTCGAAGTGCCACCCGCGCTTGCGCCGCCCGTGACCTTGTGGCAAGGATCGCCCCGCTTGGTAGGCGCCCTTGAGGCTGATTCCTGTACCCAGCATGCTGCCGTAGCTCAGTGGTAGAGCACTCCATTGGTAATGGAGAGGTCGACAGTTCAATCCTGTCTGGCAGCACCATTTCCCCCGTTAAATCAATAAGTTCTCCCGACCGAGGCGCCTGACAATCAGGCATCTCGCGGCTGAACAGAACGCGAATCGCGGTTCAATACGGGAATATCCGGGGCTCTGTTCCCTACCCGTTCCAGTCGCCCGGCATAAGCAGCCGTATCACCGGACTCAAACGAACTTGAAACAGCCCCCTTCGCGGGGGCGGTACGCTTGTGACTTTGAATGATGGACCAAAATCGAGATGACCGCTGAATCCCGCCCTAACCGGCGGGTTTTTCGTTTGGCGCACATAATGCCTCTGCCGACCCCCGTCGAACCGTAGAAGGCCGCCAAATGCGACGGCATCGCCGATCCAGATCGACGAACCGGTCAATCGCCCCGCAGCATGTGATCGGCCGGACGTGCCGCTCTCGGAGAAATCGTAGAACAGTGCTGTCCGTCCACGCGAACGAATACACTCCACGCGATAACGTCGGAGCCATCAAAAATCATACGAGTATTTCGCACGATATCGACGCAAGGGTTGGCTCCCCCGACACTCAGCTCATATTGAAGGCTTCGGTAACTGCCACGATCTATCCAACCGCGGCATCTCAATGTGACAGGGAGTGCGCCGTCGAAGATATATCGCTCCTGCCCTGCTTCACCAAAGCATTCATGAGCGGCAATTCGGTCGTCGACTTGATCTGCTCCATCGTGAACATTGACGACACATCATGCAGATCAATCTTCGCGATCAGCCGCTGATAAAGATCGTCGTAGGCCCGGATATCCGAGACCACAGCCCGGATCAGATAGTCCACGTCACCGCTCAGGCGATAGAAATCAACCACCTCGGGGAAGCTGACGACGATCTTCCGGAAACGCTGAACCCACTCCGCGTTATGCTGGTTCGTTCGCACGGCGATGAAAACGCTGACACCCAAATTCAGCTTGTCTGCATCGAGAAGTGCAACGCGTCGCTTGATGTAGCCAGAGCTTTCGAGCTTCTGGATGCGACGCCAACACGGCGTGGAACTCAGACCTACGCGATCGGCGAGGTCCTGCATGGAAAGGCTACTGTCTACCTGGAGTGCCGCGAGAATTTTGCGGTCGAGCTCGTCGAGCATGTTGGCCTCCGATGAAGGGTGCACGCAGAATATTTCTGCCGTTCATTGCCATCGTGACGCAATGCTATTGCGAGATTTGGGAGTTCGCGAGCATAAACAATTATCATCGCTGCGCATTCAAGCAGCAGGCTGGCGTCAAAAGCGACGCCTTCGCTGACGCAGCGCTAAGATGAATTCGCCACCGTGTGTCGTGATATCGGCTCGTTGATTGACCGCGTGGCCTCTTACAGTCGCTGGCCACCGCTGGCATCGATCTGCTGGCCAGTGACCCAGCCCGCTTCGTCCGACGCGAGAAAGGCGACGACCCTGGCGATATCGTCGGGTTGCCCGACCCGGCCGAGCGCGATTGTCTCAGCCACTGCGCGGCTGGCCACCGGATCGCGCGCGACGATGTTCATGTCCGTCGCCGTCGCACCGGGCATCACGGAATTCACTGTGATCTGTCGACCGCCGAGATGAACGGCCAGCAAGCGGCTCAGCGCTTCCAGACCCGCTTTGGCCGGCGCGTAGGCGGCCATGGTCGGATAGGCCGAACGCGTCCCCATCGACGAGATGTTGATGATACGGCCGCCATTGCGCAGATGCGACATCAACGCCTTGATCAGAAAGAACGGCGATTTCAGATTGGTCTGCAGCAGAAGGTCGAAGTCGTCCTCAGAAATATCCTCGATGGTCGCGCGTTTTCCGAGACCGGCGTTGTTGACGAGAATATCGAATGCAGGGCTGCCATAACGCTTGGTCAGTTCGGCACATAGATCAGCGGCCAGGGAAGTTGCTCCACTGCGTTCCGAGAGATCGGCCTTGATGGCAAAGGCATTGCCCCCCGCAGCGGCGATGGCCGCCACAGTCTCATTCGCCGCATCGACCGAGGCGTTGTAATGGATCGCGACGGTTGCGCCATCCTTCGCCAAGCGACGTGCGATAGCCTGACCGATCCCCCGACTTGCGCCAGTAACCAGCGCGATTTTCCCCGCCAGCCCGCTCATGCGGACCAGCCGTGACTGGCTTCCAGGCTGCGCGCCCGATCGATCAGCGCCTTGCGATCGATCTTGTTGGTGCCCGCCCAAGGCAGTTCGTGGACGAACTCAACCCGCCGCGGGTGCTGATATGCCGGACCATTGGCGATGGCGAACTGACGGATATCATCGAAGCTCGGCGTGGGCTGCTCGCGGGTGACGATAAAGGCGACCGGCACCTGACTACGCTCTTCGTCGGGCAACGGCACCACCGCGGCTTGCTGGACCTGTGGGTGACGTTCCAACAGCTTCTCGACTTCGCCCGGATAGATATTCTCGCCGGAGCAGACAAACATGTCGTCGGCACGGCCTACGAAGAAATAGAAGCCGCTGGCATCGCGGCGCATCACATCGCCACTGTAATACCAACCATCGGTCAGCACCTTGGCGGTCTGCTGCGGCAGATTGTGATAGTGATCCAGCACTGCTGGATTCCGCATCAACAACACGCCTTCATTCTCGGTTCCGTTGACGAGCCGGACATCTTCCAGATGGATCGGATATCCCAACCCCAACGGCGGCGTCGGAACCTTGTCGGGATGCGGACCGAACACAGCCGGCCCCGCTTCCGTGGTACCATAGCCCATCGTCATCACGACGTTGGGCAGCGCCTGCTTGATCCTGTCCCACAGACCCATGGTCATCGGCGCCGATCCAAGCATCAGGCGACGAACCGAGGTGATATCATTCTTCGCCAGCAGTTCCGTTTCCTTGACGACACGGGCCCACATGGTGGGAACCGCCGTGGCGGCGGTCACCTTGTACTTGGCGATGGCCTCGATATAACTGCGGGTCTCGAACGACGGCAGTATTACGACCGACGCGTTCTGGGCGAAGATGGTCTTGATGGCGAACAGGCCATTCATGTGAAACAGCGGCTGCGCGATGATGTAGCGATCATCCTGGTTGAGCGCGCCGCTGGTACGTGTCGAGATCGCCCAGAGCTGGCCGTAATGCGATAGCGGTACGCCTTTGGGGCGGCCGGTGGAGCCAGAGGTGTAGAGCATCTGCCCTATCTCTTCCTGCGTAGTCTCGACGGCGTTGAATATGGCGGGCCGGATGGTCGCAGCAAAACCGCTTGGGCCGTTGTCGTCGAAATTGATGACTGGAATGCCGTCGCGCACCATCGGCCGGTTGGCATTGTCGACAAAGGCCAGCGCGATCTTCGCGTCATCCATCACAAAATCGACCGTATCGCGCGCAGCCTTGATATTGACCGGAACAGCGATGCATCCGGCGCGCATAATGCCGAAATAGCACATGATGTATTCGGCGCGGTTAAGCGACAGAATTGCGATATGTGTGCCGCGCTTGTAACCGTTATCGACGAGATACTTGGCGACCCCGTTTGCCATCTCGTCGATCTGACGGTGCGTGTAGCGCCTGGGATGCGCGGGATCGATCAGATCGATGACCGCCTCCCGATCGAGGTCACCGCTGCGATCGATCAGGTCGCCGAGATTATTCCACCGCATTGGCAATGCTCCACTTCTGAGAACTCAATTGGCCACCCGCGCAACCCGCGGCAGCGCCGCGGGTTGTTCAAGCAGATCGTAATGACAAGCCACCTTGCGGCCACCGACGACGTCACGCAGCATCGGTCGCTCCTCGCGGCAAAGCGCTTGAGCGTAGGGGCAGCGCGTACTGAAGCTGCAGCCTGGCGGCGGATTGAGCGGGCTTGGCAACTCACCCTGCAGCACGCTGCGGGCGCGGCTCCGTGCAGTGCGCGGATCGGCGATCGGCGCGGCGGCGAGCAAGGCCTCCGTATAAGGATGCGCCGGTCTATCCCAGACGTCCTCGCTGCGGCCTGTTTCGACGATACGACCGAGATACATCACGATCAGCCGGTCCGAAATATGCTCGACGACCGACAGATCGTGCGAGATGAACAGATACGACACGCCCGTTGCCTGCTGCAGGTCCTCAAGCAGATTGATGACCTGCGCGCGCACCGAAACGTCCAGCGCAGATACCGGCTCGTCGCAGATGATGACCTTGGGCTTGAGCGCAAGTGCACGCGCAATGCCGAGACGCTGGCGCTGGCCGCCAGAGAACTCATGCGGATAGCGCCGCATCGCGTCGGCCGGCAGGCCTACCTGTCCCATCAGCTCAACGACACGATCCTTGATATCACGGCGCAACCAGCCGGCGACGCTGAGCGGTTGCCCGACGATGGTGCCGACGTCGTGGCGTGGATTGAGCGATCCATAGGGATCCTGGAAGATCATCTGCATCGACTTCCGCGAGGCCTTCAACGCGCCGGCCTGCATCCGCGTAACATCGTCACCATCGAGGAAGACGCGTCCGTCGGACGTCGGCACCAGACGCATGATCGCCTTGCCGAGCGTGGACTTGCCGCAGCCGGATTCCCCGACCAGCCCTACAGTCTCTCCGGGTTCGAGGTCGAAACTCACATCGTCGACCGCCCGCACGACACCCTGTGCGCTCTGGTATTGGACACAGAGACTAAGCACCGATAGCAGCGGCATCGCGCGATAACTCCTTCTCGGCAGCAAAACAGGCGGCGGAACGGTGCGGCAGCAACGACGCCAGCTGTGGTCGCTCGGCACGGCAGCGATCGAATACATCGGGACAACGGTTCTGGAAGGCACAGCCTTGCGGCAAATCGGACAGTGCCGGCACGTTGCCCGTGATTTCGACCAAGCGGCTGCCCCGGCGGCGCTGTGCCGACGGCGTCGCCCCCAGCAGCCCCCGCGTGTAGCGATGCAGCGGCCGCTCGAACAATGCCTCCACCGGCGCTTCCTCGACCTTGCGGCCGGCATACATCACGGCCACCCGGTCAGCGACTTCGGCAACCACGCCGAGATCATGGGTGATGATGATGAGACCCATGTCGGAGCTGGACTGCAGCTCCTTCATCAGTTCGATGATTTGCGCCTGAATGGTGACGTCGAGCGCCGTGGTCGGTTCGTCGGCGATCAGGAGCTTCGGCCCACAAGCAATCGCCATGGCGATCATGACGCGCTGGCTCATGCCGCCGGACATCTGGTGCGGATAATCGTTGAGGCGGCGTTCCGCATCCGGGATGCGCACCCGCCGCAGCAACTCGACCGCGCGGTCTCTCGCCTCGTGACGCGACACTTCATTGTGGCGCCTGATTGCCTCAATCAGCTGATCCCCGACCGCCACGACAGGGTTCAGCGACGTCATCGGATCCTGGAAGATCATCGAGATGTCCTTGCCGCGAACCCGCTGCATCTCGCGCTCGGACAGGGCAGCGAGATCACGCCCCATGAAGCGGACAGCGCCACCGACGATCTTTGCCGGCGGGTTCGGCAACAACCGCATGATCGCCAGCGCCGTCAGCGACTTACCACAGCCGGATTCACCGACGATGGCCAGCGTCTCGCCGGCCGAGACTGTCAACGACAAGCCATCGACCGCAGGCAAGACGCCGCGGCGCGTGAACAACGACACCTGCAGGTTCTCAATGGAGAGGATTGGCGTTGGACCGGCTGTGCTTCCCATGATCATCTCAGCGATCCCGCAGTTTTGGGTTGAGCGCATCGTTGAGGCCATCGCCCACAAGGTTGAGCGCCAGCACAGTGAGCATGATCGCGAGACCCGGCACCGCACAGATGTACCAGGACGAGCGAATGAGCGTTCGGCCGTCCCCGATCAACTGGCCCCAACTGGTGACATTGGGATCGCCGAGCCCGAGGAAAGCTACGGCTGACTCGAACAGAACGGCTCCGGCAATGACCAGCGACGACAGCACGATCACCGGCGGCAATGCATTCGGTAGTATCTCGCCGAACATGATCCGCAGACTGCCCATCCCCATGGCGCGGCAGGCCTGCACAAATTCGCGGTCACGCAGCGACATGAACTCGGCACGCGTCAGCCGCGCGATCGGCGTCCAGGTCACGACTCCCACGGCGATGGTGACATATTCGATCTTTTGCCCGAGGATCGACACGATGGTCAGCACGAAGATCAGGTTCGGGATGGTCTGGAACAATTCGGTCAGCCGCATCAACAGCTCGTCGACCCAGCCGCCGACATAGGCCGCAGTGGCGCCAACGGTGATGCCGATGATGGTGGCGGTGAGACTCGCGCAGAGGCCGATCAGGAGAGTCGTGCGCGCGCCGTAGGCTGTCATCGCCGCGATGTCGCGCCCGAGCGAGTCAGTCCCAAGCGGATAGCGCGGTGACACGAACGGCCAGATCTCGGGACGCCCGACAATGCGCAACGGATTGCGTGGAAACCACCATGGGGCTGCGATGGCGACGCCAATTACGACAAGCACGAGGAACAGCCCGACCAACGCCGCACGGTTGCGGGCAAAGCGCCGGGCGAAATCGATGAAAAGAGCGATCATGGACTACCTCGCCTTGATCCGGGGATCGAGCCGCAGATACAGCAGATCGACGGTCGCGTTGCAGACAGCGACCAGCAACGAACCGAGGATGAGCACACCGAGCACCATGGGAAAATTGCGACTCATCACGCTGTCGAACAGCAGGCTGCCGATGCCGGGCCAGCTAAACACGGCCTCGATGACGACGCTGCCGCCGAGCATGGTGCCAAGCTGCAATCCGAGCAGCGTGACGATCGGCAACATAGCGTTGCGCATCACATGCGCCAGGACCACCCGACCGCCCGACAGGCCTTTGGCACGCGCCGTTCGTACGAAATCCAACCGGGCCACCTCCAACATTGAGGCCCGCATCACCCGCGCGAAGGTCGCTGCGTAGAACAGCCCTAGCGCCGTTGCGGGGAGGACGAGATGGTGCATGACGTCCAGCACAGCGCCGATGGCGCTCTCGTCCACACCAATGGTGCGCATGCCGCCCACCGGAAACCAGCCGAGTTTAACCGCAAACATCACCGTCATCATGATGCCGAGCCAGAAGCTCGGTGCAGCGAAGAAGAATACCGCACCGAGCGAGATCAGGTTGTCCCAGATCGTATTGACCTTGATCGATGCCATCACACCGGCCGTGACGCCGACGAGCAAGGCAATTCCGATTGCCGCCAGCATCAGGATCAGCGTCGCCGGAAGTTGCTGCATGATCACATCAAACACCGGGGCGTTCTGCCGGTACGAGTAGCCGAGATCGAGCCGCATCACCGACCAGATATACTTGGCCAGCTGCACCGTCACCGGTTGATCCACACCATATGTGTGGCGCAGCTGGTCCAGCATCGCCGGGTCCGTAATCTGCTGCTCGGACGTCATCACGTCGAACAGACTGCCAGGAGCCAGATGAATCAGCACAAAATTCATCACGATGACCGCGAAGATCAGCGGAATGATTTGCACGAGCCTGCGGATAATGATGCGACGCACGTTTATCTCCGCACTCAGCGATCCAGCCAGACCTCAGCCCAGCTTTCGCCCATGAAGTCCGCGGTCAGTGAGTGATTGCGAACGTCAGCGCGCGCAATCGTCACCGGTTCGAGATCGACCATGGGCAGGATAGGCGCATCGATGGCTGCGAGCTTGTCGAACTCGTGTACCAAGGACACGCGCTTCTTTTCGTCGGTTTCGATGGCCATCTTGCCGACGATTTCATCCATCTTTGGGTTGGAATAGCCCGTGGCATTGCGGAATGCGGCGCCCTTCACGATGCCGTCGGTGGTGTAATATTGCGTCGTCGCCGGGATCAGCTCGATGCTTCCGGAATTATTGGAGACAGCAACGTCATATTCATAGTCGCTGTAGATACGCTTTAGCGAGGTCGCACGATCAGGGATCGCCAGTTCCACGGTGATGTCGACGTCCTCAAAGGCCTGTTTCAGATACTGGCCGATCTTGACGTTCTCTTCGAACCAACCCGCCGAGACGAGGCTCATCTTGAAGCGGGAGCCGGATTTCACCGGATAGCCGGCGGCGTCGAGCAGCTTCGCCGCCTTCTTGACGTCAAACGGGTAATCCTGAACGTCCTTGGTGAAAAAGATGGAGTTCGATGACGGGATCGCGCCGATCGACGGATGCGCGCGGCCGAAGAAGATCGTGTCGGAGATGAAGCTGCGGTCGATCGCATGCAGCAAGGCCTGACGCACCTCGCGCTTCTTGAAGATCTCGCGACGCTGATTGAACTCGACGCTCGTGATCCACGCTGAGTTCGAATAGCCCTTGGTCTCAGCGACAAATTTCTTGGTGCCGGTCAAGCGCGCGATGTCTGGCGCCGGAATCGGATTGAAGGTTCCGATATCGAGTTGCCCAGCCTCGAACGCGGCCGAGCGCGACGCAGGATCGCGCCACCAGCGGATCACCAGCTTGTCGACATACGGCAGGCCTGCATTCCAGTAGCCATCATGCCGGGCGAATTCAACGTGGCTGCCGCGCACCCACTCCTTGACCTTGAATGGACCGGTACCGATTGGCGTGTTGTTGACCGGATTGGTGATGATATTGCTTCCGGCATAGATATGCTTCGGGATCACAAGGCCTGCTTTGCCGGCCAGCACCGATTTGAGGAAGAACTCCGGCACTGGCACCTTGAACTTGAGCACGACCGTCAGCGGATCGACCGCCTCCGCCCCCTCAAGCGCGTCAAGCGTGACGCCCGCAGAAATCGGCTTCCAATACTCCATCGCGTTGAAGACGAGATCCTCAGCAGTCAGCGGCTTGCCATCATGCCAGGTGACGTTCGGACGGAGCTTGATCGTATAGCTGCGAAAATCTTCGGCCGGCTTGATATCGAGGGCAAGGACGGGCTCGAATTTGAGATCCACCGTCAGCCGAAGCAGACGCTCGAACACCTTGGTTGAGGTGAAATAGGGACTCGATCCGCCGCCTGCAGGTACGAACAACGACTGAGGCTCGAAACCGCCCCAGGTGCCAACCAGCGTGCCACCGCGTTTCGGCGTACCCGTTGCAGCGCTGGAAGAACCAACGAAGCCGGAGGCCAAAGCAGCACCGGCTGTCGTCATCAAAAAATCACGTCTGCTAAAACCGCTCATCGTTCTTCCTTTGTTGCAAACAGGAAACGGCCCCGTCGCGCGTTACTGCTATTATTTTGCTTAAAGCGTCGAATAGGTGCCGCGGCCGATGGCGAGCAGCGCCCCCTTTTCGTCAAACACATCGACGTCAGCGACACCGACGCTCTTGCCGGCACGGCGCACCCGCGACACGGCGATCAAGGCGGTATCGACAGCCGGCTTCAGGTAATCGACTCGGAAGTTCACGGTCGGAAGGCCGCGCCCGACCATCATGCCGACGGCGAAATCGCCGACGGTGTCGATGACCGAGGCAATGACGCCGCCATGCCATTGCTTTGAGCCCGGCCTGCGCTCGAATTCCGGCCGCATCGGCGACCGCATCGTCACTTCCTGCGTTTCCGGATCGGCCTTGATCACCTCAAGACCGAGGAACAGATTGAACGGCGACACGTCCAGCATTTGCTGAATCTCAGGGGCCGTCAGCGTCTTGACGTCGGGCTTGCTCACGGCGTCACCACGACTTTGCCGAATACCGCACGATCCTCAATGACGCGCACAGCTTCCTTCGCTTCTTCCAGCGGATAGGTCTTGTCGATCAGTACCTGCAGCTTCTTGGCGGCGACGAGATCGAACAGTTTTGTGATATCGTCACGTTCCCAGCCGTTGGAGCCCTTGATCTCCAGTTCGAAGGTCCAAATGAAGCGAAGATCTTCAGTAGGCGAGTAGCCGGCAGTCGCGCCACAGGTCAGAATGCGGCCGCCGAGCTTCAGGCAACGCAGCGATTTGACCCAGGTATCACCGCCGGTGAAATTGACGACGACATCGACACCCCCACCTTCGACGAAGCGACGGCGATGCGGCTTGCCGTGGCGCTCATAGATCGTCTTCATGAAGTCGGACTGCGTGTAGAGGATGATCTCGTCCGCGCCGAGCTCCGTGAGCCGCTTGCCCTTCTCCTCGCTGCCGGCACAGGCGATCACATAAGCGCCGGCCAGCTTGGCGAGCTGAACACAGCAGACGCCAACGCCGCCGCTGGCGCCAAGAATCAGAACCTTCTCGCCGGCCTTGATCTGGCCGATGGTATTCATCATGCGAATTGCGGTGCCATAGGCGACCGGCAGCGCGGCCGCCTGCTCAAAGCTGACGCCTTCCGGAATCTTGACGAGCTGATGCGCCTTGGCGCGGCAGAATTCGGCGAGGCCGCCGTCCTGGGTCTCGCCCATCAGGCCGCCTTCGACGCGGTTGACGGGATCGATCAATACGCGGTCGCCGATATTCCAGCCAGTAACGCCCGCGCCAAGTTCGGCGATCTCACCGACCACGTCGAGGCCAATGATGACAGGCAGAGGCACCTTGATGCCGGGCATACCGCGGCGGGTGAAAACGTCGTGATAATTGATCGACGATGCCCGCACGCGGATGACAACGTCGCCCTCGCCGGCCTTCGGCGTCGGATAATCCGCCGTGAATTGCAGCTTATCGTTATCGCCGTGTTCGTGAAGGACAACTGCTCGCATGATCTATCTCGCTCCGTTGGTTCAGGCTGCGGCAGAGAGGGACCAGCTTGCTAGCCCCTCCACCGCCTGTTGAGTGATGGAAATGGCTTGTTCTGTGGTCTCTTCACGCCAGTGCGACGACACGGGCACGAAGCAATCGTGCAGGTCTGCGCGCAGCATGCGAACGCGCTCGCTGTCTTTCTCGGCCTTGAACTTCAGCCAGAGATCGAGCTGCAGGGCGCGGCGAACCTTGGTACCTCGCGTGCCAAATTCGATCACAGCGCCGACCATCGGTCGCGCGCCGAGGAACCTGGTCATGCCGTGAAACACGAGTCCCTGATAATTGGGCCGCGCAAAATTGTTCGGCTTCTGGCCGACGATGCGGTCGCGCCCCCACCAGCGCACGGCTTCCGCATGAAGCGCGCCACCTTCAGGGTTGAAGCACAGAAAGAAGGACTCGCCGAAATCACCGATGCCTGTATGCCAATCGATGAAGCCGATGCGCTCTGCCGCACCGAGATGATCGGCAACGATGGTCTCCAGAGTCAGATTGGACCACTCGCGCCCGGAGCCGCCATAATTGGAACCTTCCGGGAAGTCGTACTGCCCGCGCGCCAGCGTGTCGAACAGACCGTCATCGCCATGCGCGTCCTTGAAGGCTTCCACGGCGTCGGCGTAGATCTGCAAGGCTGCCGGCGTCCAGTCCTCCGGAAGCAGGTGCGGATATAGCTTCGCATAGCCCGGATTGGCCGGACGGGGAGCGGCGAAATCGATGAAGTTGCGATTGAGATCGACATTGTTCTCTGTAGCTCGCGTCCCCCAGGCAAAGCCGTAGGGATTGATCGCGTGAACGAAGAGAATCGACACACCGCGCGGAAGGGCGCGTGCAAAATTGCTCTGCATCCAACCGATCTGCGCCGCCGAACCGCTGAGGCCTTCGAGGCCGTGGGTACCGCTGAGGATCACCAGTTGCGAAGCTGCGCGCGGATCGCCGAGCCGCTCCACATCGATGCACAGATCCTGGCCATTCGGGCCCTTCAGCGCCGGATGGGTGTAGGTGGTCAACGCAGCGCCGACGTCATTCGCAGCGTTGCGAAACTTCACGCGCGCGCCGTCATAGTCGAGCGCAAAACTCCGGGTGAAATCATTGGGGAGCGCTACCATCACGCCGTGAACCCCAGAGCGACATTAGCTGCGTCGGCATGCGACACGATGATGCCGTCAGCATAGGGCTTGAAGGAAACGCCGGCCGCATCGAATACGGCGCGCGGCGTGTCGAGCGACGCGACCTTGAACACCAGCGCGACCATGCGGTCAGTGCCATCCGGGCTGACCAGCGCGGCCCCGACGTAGCGATCGGCCACGGCTGCAGGATCGAGTACGAAGATCGTCGCTGCGCCGGCGCTGAACGAAAAGCCGCCATCCGTCGGCGTCAGGAGCGGTGCGTCGAACATGCGTTCATAGAGCGCTGCAGTTCGCGCCGGCTGCTGCGAGGCGATGACAAATTCGACGATTTCAGTGGCGCCATTGGCATGCGTCTGCCATTCGGGGCGCCACACCAGTTCCGGCGTATCATGATGGCAGAAGAACGTGCGGCCGTTCTGCACTTCGTCGCCCGCCACGCGGATGACCTTGAAACGCGCGTCTTGGGCGCCGCCCGGCAATTCGACCGGCCGCGCAAAGCTCATTGGCTCCATGACGGGAACGGCATTGTCCTTCAACGTCGCATAGACCCGATCGGCATCGACCGACTTGAAAACCAGACCGCTCAATCCCGAAGGATGTGTCCAGAGATCTGCACGCATCGTTTCACGCCCCGGCAGATAGCCGAGCAATTCAAGATAGTTCGTGCCGAAGATCGCAAGATTGTTGCTGGAGCCGAGCGTATGGTGACCGCGCTCCGTCAACTGGAAGCCGAGGCGAACATATTGTGCAGCAGCCTCATCAAGCTGGCCCATCACGTTGATGACGACGTGATCGAGAACAGGCGAGATCTTCCGTTGAACAGCACGCATATCACTCATACAGAAACCTCATCTCCGTCCAAGTTGGTGAGCTCAGCAAGATTGGTGCCAGCCCGAACATTAATCACGATGGCGTCATGCAGCACGTGGTCGCGGCTCTTCTTTCGACATTGAAAAAGCCAACGCCGCATCTGCATGCAGCATCGTTGAATCGAAGACCGGAAGATCGATGTGCTCGGGGCCGACCAGGAGACAGATCTCGGTACAACCAAGAATTACGCCGTCAGCGCCACGCTCTTTTCCTCGTGCAATCGCATCGAGATAGAGACGGCGCGAATCCTCACGAACAACGCCCTGGCATAGTTCATCGAAGATGATGTCGTGAATGAACACACGATCGGCCTCAGCGGGAATAACGGGATCTAGCCCGAACCCCTCGCGCAATCGCGTCACATAGAAGTCCTGTTCCATCGTGTAGCGCGTTGCCAGAAGTAGCGGCCGCTGCAGCCCTGCAGCCTTCACGGCAGCGCCGGTAACGTCGGCAATGTGAAGAAGCGGAATCGACACTGCTTGCTGCACTTCGTCGGCAAGCTTGTGCATTGTATTCGTGCAGATCAGAATGCAACCAGCACCGCCTCCTTCCAGATCGCGTGCGATGTCAGCGAGAACCTGACAGGCCTCGTCCCAACGCCCTTGTTTCTGCAAGCTGACAATCGCGTCGAAGTTGATCGAGCGCATCAGTATATCCGCGGAGTGGAGCCCACCGAGTTCGGCGCGGACTTGCTCATTCAGCCGGCGATAGTAAACAGCAGTACTTTCCCAGCTCATTCCACCAATCAAACCAATCGTCCGCATTACTATTGCTCGCTCTGTCCAGTCGATGTGCTTGACGGAACGATAGCATCGGTGCCGCGCAATCCGATTGCGGATCGCAGTCATCATACTCAGTTTGCCTGAGAAGAAACTTCATAGTTCGAGCGATCGGCGGAATAGGATTTCAAATTTTCCGTTCCGTCGCATCAACGTTTCTTCGTTGGGTCCTGACAGATCAGAATGATGCAACGACGTGCAGCGCCCGGAGTCGCCGTGTGCGTCGCGTGAAATCTCACTGTGTGAGAAAAATGCCGGAGTTCGGTCTGCACCAAGAGTAGAACTTAGTGCAACTTAACACGCATGCGGATCGGACACGTTCCGCGAACACTCCGCATGAGCCGTTCATCAGAAACAAACGAGGTCGCCTCCTGGAGGGAAAGGCGACCTCGTGGAGCGCGCGAATGCCCTCGCGCCGGTCCATGTGCTCTGGGGAAGAGCGCCATATTTGACCACGGCGCCCGCGCTGGCGTGTGACGACGACATGACACGGCATGTGACAGTTGATCGCATAGGCAGAGTCTTGTGTGTGACCGCTCGACCTGATGCCTTCCATCACGCGATATTTTTTTAATCTCGAAGCATCGTTCGGATTCTGAACGTCCTAGGCTTGACGGGCGTATTGCTCGACACTCGCGCAGATTATCAGGCGACCTGAGACCCCTCTGTTCAGATCTTCGACGTCGGCTGCACGGCGCGCAAGAACCGCGCGCTGATTGACGTAGCCCTTGTCAGTAATCTCGCCGCCATCGACAGATAGCGGCTCTGCCAGCAAAAGCGCGCAAATTGCATAGGTGGAAGACCCTCCGCCTGCCGCCTTCAGTCTTGCGAGCCCTTCCCCTATGAACGAACGCACATTTTCGCAGCCAAGCACGACATCGATGCTCGCTGACTCCGGCAGGCCGGACACCGCGCGGCAGGCAGCCAGGTTGGGAACAAGAAGGAAGCGCACATCCTCGCCGCCATGGCCGGCCACGACAATATCCTGAACCAGCGGCGCCAATGCGGAGATTCCTGCCACGCGCAGCGTTCCGACGTTGACCCATGTGCCCGATGTCAGCTTGAAATCCTCGGCGATGCGTCCGTCGAACAACAAACCCTGCTCCGGATGGGTCGGGTCTGCAAACGCAACGGCATCGCCGATCAGATAGAAGCCGTCCCCATCAAAAGCTTTCGCGGTGAGGTCCGGCGCCTTCCAGTAGCCCGGCGTCACATTGGGCCCGCGCACCCGCACCTCGAACTTGCCGTCCGATGGCACGAGCTTTAGCTCCGTACCGGGAATCGGCACGCCGATATTGCCTGATCTCGGCGCCTGAAAATGACAATCGGTCGCAAGCGGCGATGTTTCCGTCGATCCCCAGGCGGAGACCATCGGCAACGGACGCCCGATTGTCTCGATGGAAAGTGTCTCCAGCGCCGACCATGTGCTCTGCGGCAGAGCCGCACCGGCATAGAAGACGAACTTCACCTCGCTGAAGAAGCGATCTCGCAACCCGTCGTCCTTCCGCAGGGCTGCAATAAGCATGTCGAAGCCACGCGGCACGTTGAAATAGACCGTCGGCATGACGCTGCGCAGATTGGCGATCGACGTCGCGAACAATCCGGGCGCGGGCTTGCCGCTGTCGATGTACAGCGTTCCGCCGTTGCGCAGCACCATATTGAAATTGTGATTTCCGCCGAAGGTATGGCTCCAGGGCAGCCAATCGAGAAGGACGAGTTCGCTCTGCGGGGCTTCGAGAAACGGCCAGGTCTGTGCCTTGGCCTGCTGGCTCGAGGTCAGCATGCGTTGGGTATTGATGACCGCCTTCGGCGCACCCGTCGATCCCGACGTGAACAGGAATTTGGCGATCGTATCGGCATCGACCGCTGCGAAGGCATGATAGATCGCCGCGCTCACCGGCGTTGTGACCACATCAGCATATGACCATCCCGCCCCGGCGGTCGCGCCACCGCCGATGACTGCAGCGGTATGAAATGGAGCTATCGCAGCGAGGGCCTGACCGAACTGATGCAAGTTCGAGACGTAGATAGCACCGGGATCTAGAAGCTGAATCGCGCCACGCAGCTTTTCGAAATCCTTCGACATCAGCGCATATGCCGGGGAAATCGCAGCGACGGGCACACCGACATGCATCGCTGCCAGGGCCAGAACCGCATGCTCGATGCCGTTGTCCGATAGTACCGCGAGCGGCCGCTGCGCACTCATCTCCTGTGCAAGAATCCAGCTACCCGCGCCGCGCACCCGCCGAAGCGTCTCCGCATAACTCAGCGTCACCCAAGGCAAATCCGGACTGGACCGCTCCGCCAGAAAGGTCCGCTCCGGTGCCTGTTCTGCCCAATGTTCGAGCCAGTCCCCGGCACAACGCGCATAGGGACGCAGCGCTGTGTCGGATCGAAGAAGGATCGTACCGTCGGATCGCTGTTCTGCGTCAACCGACGGCGCCAGAAAAAATGGACTGCCTGAGCCAGCCGCATTGTCGCGGTCCAGAACCATCGCTTCTCTCCCCCATAACGTACCCGTCTTTGTTCTTATTCGGGCTGTTCAATCGAACCGGTTGTTGCCGGCTCGGATCGGATGCAACATCGATCAGTAAGTCTCGACGTGATATCTTCCACCGCCGCGCATCGCCGCTTTCAGATCCGACCAATCCATCGACGCCGCGCGGCAGATATCCGCGAACGCCTCTTCGACGCCGCTCTCCATGCCTTTCAATCCACAGATATAGACGTGGGTATGCCCGTTCTGCAGGAGGGACGTGATCGCGGCAGCCTCGCTCCGGATTCGATCCTGCACATAGACCCGTGGTTCGCCGGGGACGCGCGAATAACAGAAATGTTTGCCCAGCAACGCATCCGGGACTTTCTGCAGCGGGCCGAAATAAGGAAGCTCCTCGGGGCGGCGCGCGCCAAAGAATAGCAACAGTCGCCCCGGCGCGTCGGGCATCGCACGACGACGGCGCTCCGTGAAGCCGCGGAAGGGCGCAGAGCCTGTGCCGGTGCAGACCATCAGCACATTCGCGGAAGGATCGTTTGGCAGCAGGAAGGTGGCACCGAACGGCCCGGTGACTTCGACCTTTGCGCCACGCGGCAGATCGCACAGGTAATTCGAACACAGCCCACCGGGCTCACGTTTCACGGTCAGCGCGAGATTGTTGGTGTTCGGCTTCTCGCCATCGCGCGAGCTCGCGATCGAATAGAGCCGCACCTGATGCGGCTTGCGGTCCGCGCCCAGGCCCGGCACGACGATGCCGATGCTCTGGCCTTCGAGGATGGGAAACGGCTGCTCGCCGAAATCCAGGATGATGTGGCGCACGTCGGAGTCGGCCGTCGCGTGGGTGAGCCGGAAATTGCCGGTTACCGTGGCCAGCGCAGGCTTGCTGCGGTTGTAAAGGTTGACCGACGCCTTGCTCGATGACGGCGGCGCGACGGGCTTGCCGCCCAGCCCCTTACGCGCTTCTTCGAGCAACGCACCGATTTCATCTTCCAGTGCTTCGATGGCGCTCGCGCCAGCGCCATTGTCCGCGACCTCCTCCTGCGCCGGCAGATCATTCCAGGAGAATTGCTCGTCGAGCGAATACGGTGCCGCGACGACGCGCCAGTTGTCGATTGCGCCGGTCGGACACGGCGAAATGCAATCCATGCAGTAATTGCAGATCTCCGCGTTGACAACATAATTGTTGTCGTCATGCGTCACCGCATCGACCGGGCAGCTCTCCTCGCAGGTGTTGCACCTGATGCAAATTTCCGGATCGATCAGGTGCTGTTTGAAAGGGGCGTTCATGGCAAATCCCACGCGTGCCATCGAAGACTGACAGCGGCGGAAGCTGGAAATCCTTCCGCCGCGTGTGCTCGTTTCAGGCCGCAATCTTTACGTATTCGAAGTCACCCGGCTTGTTATCGATGCCGACCTTCGGCGCCGATATCCAGCTGGCAAACTTGCCGGGCTCGCTGACCGGCGTCATCAGCGATGCGATGAAATCACCGTCGTCAACGGACGGCAGATAGTCGTTCCTAGCTTTCGCCCAGGCGGCATCGCTCATGATGATCCCCTTCGGCGAGGCGTTCACATCACGGAATTCGCCGATCTGGCGATGGAACGCGGTGTGAGGCAGATCGAAGCGGAAATTGACGCCGGCCTTCTCGATGATCTTGTTCCAGCGCTCGACGCCCTTGGCACAATCCGCGGTGTAATCGTCGCGCAGGCGCATGTTGAGCGCGGTCAGCGCCGGCTCATCGACCAGCTTGATCTCGCCATCGACGAATTTCAGCACTTGATAGATGTCATTGGTGAGCTGGTGATCGTCCTCGATCTTGGTCTCCTGGAATCTTCCCTTTAGCCCGGAATTGTAGAAATTCGCAGCATTGGTCGAGACTTCCGAGCCGAACAGATCGAGCGATAGCGAATAATGCAGGTTAATTTTCTTCTGCATGGTCGGCAGATCGATCACGCCGAGCGCACGGATTTTCTCGATGGCGTTTGGATCCTCGATCCCCGCCGCCTTCATCGCTTCGCAGGTTCGCTGCAGCACGCGGCCGACGCCGGTCTCGCCGACGAACATATGATGCGCCTCCTCCGTCAGCATGAAGCGGCAGGTCCGCGACAGCGGGTCGAAGCCGGATTGGGCGAGACTCTCCAACTGCATCTTGCCATCGCGGTCGGTGAAGAAGGTAAACATGAAGAAGGACAACCAGTCCGGCGTGGCCTCGTTGAACGCACCGAGCATGCGCGGCGCATCGGCATCCCCCGAGCGGCGACGGAGAAGATCGTCGGCCTCCTCGCGGCCGTCCCGGCCAAAATATTTCTGCAGCAGATAGACCATCGCCCAGAGATGGCGGCCCTCCTCCACATTGACCTGGAACAGGTTGCGCAAATCGTAGAGCGACGGCGCGGTCTGGCCGAGATGACGCTGCTGCTCGACCGAGGCCGGTTCGGTATCGCCCTGGATCACAACGAGACGGCGGAGCATCGCGCGATATTCGCCGGGGACTTCCTGCCAGGCGGGTTCACCCATATGTCGCCCGAAATTCACCTTGCGCTCGGTGTCCTGCGGCGCCAGCAACACGCCCCAGCGATATTCAGGCATCTTCACATAGTCGAACTTGGCCCATCCTTTGGGATCGACCGATATCGCGGTGCGCAAATAGACGAGGGATTCCTGAAAACCTTCAGGCCCCATGTCGTTCCACCAATCGAGATAGCCGGGATGCCATCCCTCCAGCGCCTTGAGCACCTGGCGATCCTCGGCCAGATTGACGTTGTTCGGAATCTTGGTGCTGTAGTCGACATTCATGATGTTCATGACTGGGGTCTCCCGCTGTATTTCTGATCGTTCGAATTGGGCAAGCCACCGACTTGCATTTATCCAAAGAGTGACACATGGCCGCGCTGTTCCAGTTGCGGACGCTACACGCGCGTCATGTCGAACTGCGCCTTCTGGCCGGTACCGTAACGTCCAAGCGCGCCGTTCTCGCCAACTGCATTGGGCCGCTGGAAGATCCAGTTCTGCCAGGCCGTCAGCCGCGAGAAGATTTTCGATTCCATCGTCTCCGGCCCGACAAAGCGCAGATTGGCTTCCATGCCTGTGAGGCTATCGGGTGAGAAGCTGCAGCGTTCTTCGAAGAACACACGCACCTCGTCATCCCAGTCGATATCATCGAGCGCGAAGGTGACGAGCCCGAGCTGCTCGGCGGTTTCCGCATCGAGCGGCTCACCAATCCTCGCTTTCGCGCGGGTTACATCCTCCGGATCGGCCTGGAAGCGCGACTGTAGCCGCGTCAGCCCGTGGCTCATCGGGTAAGGCCCGAAATTCATCGCGCTCAGTACAATGGCCGGCGGCGCGCGGTTGTCGCCCTGCTTTTGGCCGACCAGCATGTAGGAGCGGTCCGCAGCGAAGACGAGTTCGGCCAGCGTGCCGACAAAGCACGAGCCCGGCTCGACCAGTGTCACCAGCGTGCGCGACGTCACGTCGATACGCTTCAGCACCCGCTTCCAGTATTGCCGGATCTCGTTGATCAGCCAATGCACCTTGTGCGTTTCGAGGAAGACATCATGGGTCAGCACATTGGCGCCGTCGCCATGCGACTTGAACACCAGCATGGCGGTCTCAAGTTCATTGATCCGCAGATGCAGGATGGCATCGTCCAGCTCGCGCGCCACCTGCAGCGGCCAGAAACTGTCCCCCTGCGCGATCATTCCATCGATATCTGACGGTGCTGAGCCCTCGGGCGCTTTGATCGAGATGGTAGCAATTCGTTCTGCGCGATTGATATCGACATTGACCATATCGTAGCGGATGCCGCTGTCGTCGAATCTGCGATTCAGCGATGCCAACTTGAGACCATCGCCGGCGCCACTACGTTTCGACGTCGCCAGAAACTCTTTGGCCCGTTCCGCGACCTTGGCTTCAAGCTTGCTGTTCGGGATGATGTCATCGACCAGCCGCCACGCCACCGCGCGCTTGCCTTTGATGCCTTCCTCGATCGTGCAGAAGTAATCTGCGTGATCGCGGCGCACCTTGCGCTTGTCGACCACACGCGTCAGACCGCCAGTGCCCGGCAGCACCGCCAGCAACGGCACTTCCGGCAGCGCCACCGCCGCCGAGCCATCGTCCGCCATGATAATGTGATCGGTGGCCAGCGCCAGTTCATAGCCACCACCCGCAGCGGTACCGTTGATCACTGAAATGAAGCGCTGGCCGGAATTTTCGCTCGAGTCTTCAAAGCCGTTGCGAGTCTCGTTGGTGAATTTGCAAAAATTGACCTTGTGGGCGTGAGTAGCGCCGGCCAGCATGCGGATATTGGCGCCAGCGCAGAACACGCGGTTCTTGCCGGAGCGCAGCAGCACGACCTTGACCTCGGGATATTCAAAGCGCAGCCGCTGCACGGCATCCGCCAGTTCGATATCGACGCCAAGATCGTAGGAATTCAGTTTGAGCTGATAGCCCTCGAACAGACCGCCATTCTCATCGACATCCATGGTCAGCGTTGCCACGTCGTTATCGACACTGAGCTTCCAGTGGCGGTAGCGCGACGGATCGGTCTGGAAGTCGATAAATTTGGCGCCGTTCGAGAGAACGCGTTGCTCTGCGGCCATGCTCCACCCTTTGACAGTCTTGATTTATGCACCGTGCGCCTTGCTTATATGCACAATAATTCATGATATTGGAGCCGTCTAGAAGAATCGAACGGAAACATGCATTTTCTTTCATATCCGGACGATATTAATCAGACCGCGCTCGGCCTCATCGATTGCCAGTTGATGGGCGATCACAGACGCCAGCACTGCGACCGGAAAGTGCTCGGAAAAACTTCCGGCAACACCCGCCAGCGGACGCATGGCGAGTTCATCGAGTTCGGACAGTGCTTCCTGCAGCAATCGATATGCCGCGCGCGGCCGCTGCAGCCTGAGTTTCAGATTGGCATTGGCAACCTGAATACAGGCGCGAAGCAGAATCCGGTCGCGCCCTCTTTGCGGCGCGACCTTCCAGACAGCCTCGAGAATTTCGTGAGCCTCCCAGAAGAAGCCGGCATCGTTGAGCGCGAGCCCATAGCGCAACGCCGGATCACCCGCCGGGACGAAGCCTGCATAGCGCATCGGGACCAGTGCCTTGGCCAGCGCGAGCGTGTCGTGATCAGCCTTCACCTGCTTGCCGAGCCGATATGGCCAGCGCGGCATCGCGAGAGAAGGAGTGACAGTCACGATCGTACCCGCTTACGCAGCGCGTAATTCGCCCTCGCCGTGAAAATGCAGCAGGCGATTGGCGAAATCCGCCACGGCACGCAAGGTTGCCTCGGGGGCTTCACGATGGGGCGAATGCGCAGCGCCGGGAATGATCTCGACATCCACCGGGCAATAGCATTCGACCTCGGCGATCTCGATCTGCCTCATGGTGCCGTACTGATCGTCGGCGCCCTGCAAAATCTGCACGGGCACGCGCACGTAAGCGAGATAGTCGGAAATATCCCAGTCGCGGAACTGCGGGTCGAGCCATGCGCCGTTCCAGCCATAGAACGCGTTGTCGACGTCATCATGCCAGCGCGCGAGCTTCGCTTTCAGGTCGTCCTGCTCGTAACTCGTTTTGATTTCGGCGATCGACGTGACGGAAATATCCTCAACGACGAAATGCGGCGCGATCATCGAGACGCCGCGGATGCGATGATCCTGAATGCCGCCGGCATAGATTGCGGCGATGGATCCGCCATCGGAATGACCGACCAGCAAGCCGCGGCGAAAGCCGATGACATCGAGCAACTGCGGCAGCACCTCAAGTGCTTCGATATGCATGTAGTCCAGCGGCCGCGGCAGCGCGACCGGGGTCGACGCGCCATATCCGGCGCGCGAATAGACGAAGACGCCGGCCCCGGTCGCTGCCTGAAGCTTGTCCGGGAAGTCGCCCCACAGCGCGACCGAGCCCAGCCCTTCATGCAGCAGCACGATGGTCGGCGCCGCGTCGGGTTGCGGACCGATCATGCGGTACTCGAGTTCGGACGCACCGATGGTCAGCCGTCCTGCGGATTGCAATGCGCTCATCTTGTCATCCATCTCTCGGTTTCAGACCGCCGCTCCATCGCGCAATTTGTAGCGCTGGATTTTTCCGGTGGCTGTTTTGGGAAGGGAATCGACAACCTCGATCCAGCGTGGATATTTCCACGGACCGATCCGTTGCTTGACGTGATCCTTCAAGGATTCGCGCAGGCCCTCAAGCACGGCATTCGGTTTCAGCACCACGAAGGCCTTCGGCTTCAACAGCCCCTCGGCGTCGGCCTCCGGCACGACCGCCGCTTCGGATACGGCGGGATGTGCGATCAGCGCGCTCTCGACCTCGAACGGGGAGACCCAGATGCCGGACACCTTGAACATGTCATCGGCACGTCCGCAGAACGTATAGCGCCCGTCGGCATCGCGGACATATTTGTCGCCGGTACGCGTCCAATGACCTTCAAAGGTGCGCCGACTCTTGCTGCGTTGATTCCAGTATCCCTCGCCGGCGGACGGCGCATCGACGAGCAACTCGCCGATTTCTCCATCAGCGATATCGAGGCCCGCATCATCGACGAGCCGCACACGATAGCCTGGCACCGGCCGACCGGACGTGCCGTATTTGATATCGCCGGGAGCATTCGACAGAAAGATATGCAGCAGCTCGGTTGAGCCAACGCCATCGAGAATATCGACGCCGAAGCGGCTCTTCCAGCCATTCCCCACCGGCTCCGGAAGCGCCTCGCCGGCCGAGGTACAAATGCGCAGGCGCGGGAGGCGAACTTCCGTTTTGAACCCCTCATCGTTCAGCATCGCCGCGAACAATGTCGGCACCCCGAAAAAGATGCTCGGCTGATATCGGCGCATCAGGCCGAATATGGTGGCCGGCGTGGGTCGCTCCGGATTGAGCACCGTCGTGGCGCCAACCGACATGGGAAATGTCATGGCGTTGCCGAGACCGTAGGCGAAGAACAATTTGGCCGCAGACAGTCCGACATCGTCCTCGCGGATGCCGAGAACCTGCTTGCCATAGGTGGTCGCCGTTGCTTCCAGACTGGCATGCAGATGGCGAACGCCTTTCGGCATGCCGGTGGATCCGGATGAATACAACCAGAAGGCCGGCTCGTCCGCATGGGTCGCGACCGTCGTGAAGCTTGTGCTCTCATCCCTGACTTCATCGGCCAGACACTTGCGGCCATTGCCAGCGCCACCGACCACAATCACATGCTCAAGATCCGGCAAACGACCAAGCATGTCGTCAACTGCCGGCAAAAGCGTCGCGGAAATGAACAACACGCGCGCCCGGCAATCGGCCAGCACATAGGCGTATTGCTCCGAGGTCAGCAGAGTGTTGAGCGGCACCGGGACGATGCCGGCCCGGATCGCGCCGAGGAACGCCACCGGAAAGTCGACCGTGTCGAGCATGATCATCGCGACGCGTTCTTCTCGCCGGACGCCGAGCCGCTTCAGCAAATTGGCCAGTTGGCAGCTTTTTGTCTGCAGGTCGCCATAGGTCAGTTCGGTCACGGTATCGGTGAAGGCGAGCTTGCTGCCACGGCCCTCATCGATGTTGCGGTCGAGAAGCCAGGTCACCGCATTGTAAGAATTGGACGGCCCACTCATGATGCGTTTGCACCTTGGGCGATTCCACAACCGTTGTTCACGGTGCTCTCCCTATCGTCTTTTTTGAATTATAATTCATATAAAGTCACCAACTCCGGTTGCTGTCAATCGCATCCGGAATTATCTTTCCTGAAATCCTCTGCGAGCACGCACGCCCCATGACCGACCAGGCCGATCCCGAAACCGCCTTTCTTGAACAGCTCGGCCAGCGTGTCCGCACCATGCGCGGCCTGCGCGGCATGTCGCGAAAGGTGCTGGCAAAAGTGTCCGGGATTTCGGAGCGCTACATCGCGCAATTGGAAAGCGGCAAGGGCAACGTGTCTATCGTGCTGCTGCGCCGGGTGTCCGGCGCCATGGGTGCCCATCTCGAAGATCTGATTCCGGCGGACGAACCCACGACGGACTGGCCGGTCATTCGCGACCTCGTTCGCAACGCGACACCGAACCAGATCGCCCAGGCCAAGGATGTTCTCGCCGGACGCGGACACGGTCCGTTCCAGAATTATATGTCATTCAGCGGCATCGCCCTGATCGGGCTGCGCGGCGCCGGAAAATCGACGCTCGGGAAATTGCTGGCGGACAAGATCGGCTGGAGCTTCGTCGAACTCAACAAGGAGATCGAGCAGCACAACGGACTATCGGTCGCCGAGATCATCGCGCTCTATGGACAGGAGGGCTTTCGCCGTATGGAACAGGCCGCGCTGAACGGCCTGCTGGGGCGCAAGGAGCCCATCGTCCTTGCGACCGGCGGCGGCATTGTCTCGGAACCCGTGACCTTCGATCGCGTGCTGTCATCGTTCTACACGATCTGGCTCAAGGCCAAGCCCGAAGAACATATGGCACGCGTCCGCCGCCAGGGTGACTTGCGCCCGATGGCCGACGACCGCTCCGCCATGCAGGAATTGCGCACGATCCTGCTGAGCCGCGAACCGCTCTATTCCCGTGCATCCGCCATTGTCGATACGGCCGGCCTCAGCAAGGACAAGGCTGCCGCGCAACTGGTCGGCGCGGTGTCGCGCGTGTTGAACACCAATGCCCAGGCTTTCGGGCTGAGAAGCGCTGCGTCGTGACACTGGGCGAGCTTCTGCAAGCACGCGGCTTCGATCCCGTCGGTGTCATGGCGATCCGCAACACCCTGCATTCCGAAGACGTCTCAAACGATTTCCGCGATCTCACCGATGTTATCAGCGCCAATGCGCTGCCGATGTATGACCGGATGCAGGACGGCCCACGCATTGCGCATCGGACAGCCGTGCTCTCCTTTGCCGCAACAGACGGCGGGCAGGCACGCCTGACAAGCCTGCGAACCTTCCTGCTGCGCAAGCCGGGAAGCGTTCCCGGCGACATCGTCTATGACTACGACGCCGCGCACCTGCTGCACAGCTTCATCGCGCGCGCAACGACGCCCTGTTTTTACGACGCCATTGAACGGGAAGAACTCAACGATCTGTTCGGCCGTCTGGTGGTGCAATGGCCGGAGCCGCTTTCCGACAATATTATTGCGGCCAATGACGATGCGTTGACCGTCGTCGTGGCCTGATCGCTCAAACGCCGAGATGGCGCTCCAGCACGTCCGGCTGCGCAGCCAATGCCGCCGGCTTTCCGTCGAACACCACGCAGCCCTTCGACAGGATTACCATTCGGTCGGCGACTTTTGCCAGACTCCGGAAATCCTTGTCGACGACGATGGTCGCGATGCCCTCGCTCCGAACGATCGCCAGCGTCTGCCAGATCGACTGCGCCACCAGCGGCGCCAAACCTTCCGTGGCCTCATCGATCATGATCATATCGGGATTGGTCATCAGCGCGCGACCGATGGTCAGCATCTGCTGCTCACCTCCCGATAGTTGATGCCCTCCATTGTTGCGGCGTTCATGCAGACGCGGAAACAGCTCGAAGATTTTCGGCAGGGTCCAGGATTGACGACCATGATTGCCTGGTCGCGCAGCCATCACCAGATTTTCGGTCACCGACAGCGAGCCGAAAATGCCCCTGCCTTCGGGCACCAGCGCCATTCCGGACCGCGCGATCGTTTCAGGCGCTGCATTGCGGATATCATGGCCGTGGAAGCGCAAACTGCCGCGACAAAGCGGCATCAATCCCATCAGCGAACGCAGCAGCGTGGTCTTGCCCATGCCGTTGCGGCCGATCAGCGCGACCTGCTCGCCCGGCGCGAAGGTTAGATCGATGCCGTGCAGAATCTGGCTGACGCCGTAAAACGCATCGAGCTTTTCCACCTCGAGCAAGGCCATTACGCGATGCCTCCATCAGCCCCGAGATAGGCGGCGCGCACGCCGGGATCCACGCGCACGTCCTGCGGCGAACCTGTGGCGACGACACGGCCGTCCTGCATTACCGTCAAGCGGTCTGCAAGCTCGAACACCGCATCCATGTCGTGCTCCACCACAAGCAACGCACGGTCGGCCTTCAGCGACGCGATCAATCCGATGATGCCCCGCGCTTCCGACGGTCCCATGCCGGCCAGTGGCTCGTCGAGCAGAATGACCTGCGGATTGGTCGCCAGCACCATCGCGATTTCGAGCTGACGCTGTTCGCCGTGACTGAGTTTATCGGCAACGATCTGCGACCGTGCGGACAACCCGACCCGGTCGATCGCATCGGTGACCAACTGGAGATATGGCCGGTCGCACCGCGTGCCGCCAAACATCCGGAGCGGCGCGGTTGAACGGGCCTGCGCCGCAAGACGCACATTCTCATGCACGCTGAACTGCGCAAACAACGTCGTCTTCTGATAGGCGCGGCCGAGGCCAGCACGCGCGCGGCGGTCCGGCGATAACGACGTAATATCCGCGCCATTCAGCAGGACCTCACCCGAGGTTGGCAGAAGTTCGCCGGCCAGCAGATTGATCAGTGTGGATTTTCCGGCACCGTTCGGGCCGATCACCGCATGGATCTCGCCAACGCGGATGTCGATCGACACATCGGAGACGGCCAGCAGGCCCCCGAAACGCTTCTGCAATCCAGCGGCACGCAGCGCAATGTCATGCATGACGGGCTTCCGCGGCTGCAGGCTTGATCTCAGCCGCGCGTTGCGGCGACGCGCCAAACACCATCGACCAGATCTGCCGGACGCCATTGGGCAGCAGGATAACGATGCCGATGATGATCAGGCCTTCGACAAGCTTCCAGTTGTCGAGATGCGCCTTCAGCACTTCTTCCATGCCGATCAGAACCAGCGCACCGACCAGCGGCCCGGTGACCGAGCGCAGGCCACCGATCAGCACCATGACCAGGATTGTCGCCGACTGGTGCCATCCCAGCATCTGCGGCGCGACGAAGCCGAACTGGGCCGCGGCCAGATAACCGGCAACGCCCGCCAGCGCGCCGGACAGGGTGAACGCCGTCAGGCGGAGGCGGAAGATCGGAAAGCCGAGCGACCGCGCCCGGCGCTCATTGTCCCGGGCTGCCGCCAGCGCCCGTCCGAAAGGTGAGCGGACCACCATTGTGAGCAGAGCGATCACGCCCACCAGGAAGCCCAGCACGACAAAGTAGAAAGTCATGGGCTTGTCGAGATCGAGCAATTGACGGCCGGCAATGGCGATCTCGGGCCGGATGTTGACGGAGATGCCATCCGATCCACCCGCGAATTTGGTATCGTGAAAGAAGAAGAATAGCATCTCGCCGAAGGCAAGCGTCACCATGATGAAATAGACGCCGCGGGTGCGCAGCACCAGCGCGCCAATCAGCAAGGCTGCGGTGCCGGAGCACAGGATCGCAATCGGAAGCGTCGTTAACAGCGACGCCGCATCATAACGAGGCGACAACAGCGCAAGCACGTAGCCGGCGAGGCCGAAAAAGGCCGCATGACACAGGCTCACCAGACCGCCATGGCCGACCACGAGATTCAGTGACATGGCCAGCATGCCCATGATGAGCGCCTTAGCAAGGAATTGCGTGTAATAGGTCGATACACAGAATGGCAGCGCAATCGCCATAACCAGACAGGCGATGCCGAACAATCGGACCCGCAGATTGGGCATGCTCATATCAAGCATCCTGGCGTCCGAGAATTCCGCTGGGCCGCCACAGCAACACGGCTGCCATCACCACATAGATCAGAATGCTGGACACACTGGGAAAGAACACCTTTCCGAACGTATCCGTGAGGCCGATCAGCAGTGCGCCGACGGCTGCGCCAGCGACCGAACCGATGCCGCCGAGCACGACCACGACAAAAGACAGGATCAGCATGCCATCGCCCATGCCGGGAAACACTGTCGAGATCGGCGCGATCAGGATGCCGCCGAGCGCCGCCAGCGCGATGCCGGCGGCGAAGACGTAGCGATTGACCCGGTCGAACTTGATGCCAAGTACACGCGCCATCTCGCGGTTTTCCGAACCCGCCCGCACGATCATGCCGATCTTGGTGCGCGCGATCACGAAGAAGATGACGAGTGCCGCCATCAGGCAGAATACACAGATCGCCAGCCGGTAAACCGGATAGGACAGGTTGTCGGTCAGCTGGATCGACCCCGACAACCACGCCGGCGGGGCGACCGCATGCACGTCCTTGCCGAACAGCAACTGCCTGATTTCGTCGATGACCAGAATGAGACCGAAGCTGAGCAGCACCTGTGCCAGATGATCGCGGCCATAGAGAAGACGAACGAAGACGGTCTCAAGCAGAATACCGGCGATGAAGGCAACCAGCACGCCGCCAAGCAGGGCGACAACAAAACTGCCGGTCATCAACGTGATCCAGTAAGCCAGATAGGCGCCGAGCATATAGAACGCGCCATGGGCGAGATTGATGACCCCCAGGATGCCGAACACCAGGGTCAGCCCGCTCGCGACAAGGAACAGGACTGCGCCATACTGAACCGCATTCAGCAACTGAACGCCTAGTGTGATGAGGTCCATCAGATCAATCCAACCACGGCGGGCCACCTTCAGTCGCCGGCGCAATCAAGCATGAGGCCATACCTCGCTGCGCAGCGACACCTCCCTCACGGACGGTATTGCGCGCAACAGGATTCGACGATTCGATCTCCATCGACAGACCGCGCAACGATGCTTCAGGTCATCTTGCAGCCCCGCGCGGGATCGTCGACATCAGCCTGGGCGATCGAGATCATCTCGTTACGCCCGTTGCGGACCTCGCGCAGGTAGATGTTCTGGATCGGGTTATGCGCCTTGTTGAAGGACAGCGGTCCGCGCGGACTGTTGATCTTCGCAGCCCCCATCGCCGCGATCATCTTGTCGCGCGCATTGAAGTCGCCGCCGACGGCCGTCAGCCCGATATCCAGCAGCGCCGCGCCATCGTAGCCCTGTACGGCGTAGATATCGCCGTCCTTGCCCGTCTTGGCCTTGAACGCTTTGAGGAAGGCAAGATTGGCGGGATTATCGAGATTGTCCGCGTAATGCAGCGTCGTTCTTATGCCCTTGGCGGCTTCGCCCTGCGCTTCGATGGTGCCGTCGGTCAGAAAGCCTGCGCCATAAAGCGGAATGGTCTTGTTCAGGCCCGCCGCCGCATAGTCCTTGACGAACTTCACTGCGCCACCGCCTGCAAAGAAGCTGAACACGGCATCGGGCTTCAGCTGCGCGATCTGCGTGATCAGCGCCTGAAATTCTACCTCCGGAAATGGCACTGTCAGGTCCGCGACAATCTTGCCGCCGTTCTTGGTGAAGTTTTCAGCGAAGGCGCCGATCATCTCGGCACCGGCCGTATAACGCCATGTGATCGTGACCACGTTCTTGATACCGGCATCGGCCATCACCTTGCCCATCGGGTAGGTACTCTGCCAGTTCGAGAACGACGTGCGGAAGATGTTCGGCGCGCAAGCAGGACCAGTCGCATCATTGGCGCCGGCATTCGGAATGATCAGCAGTGTCTTGGTGTCGCGCGCGACCTTGACCATGGCCATGGCCACGCCGGAATGAACGGTGCCAACAACGACGTCAGCCTTCTCGCGGCCGACCAGCCGGTTCATGTTGTCGGTGGCGGCTTCCGGCTTTGATTCATCGTCCACCTGCACGAACGCAATGTCGCGCCCGCCGAGCTTGCCGCCCTTCTGTTCGACATAAAGACGGAAGCCGTCATCGATGAACTGGCCAAGCTTCGCATAGGTCCCGGTGTAGGGAAGCATCATCCCCACCTTCAATGGCGCGTTCTGCGCGATGGCCGGGCTATGAAGCGGCGACGTCGCAATGAATGTTGCTGCACCGGCGGTCCCGGACAGCATGGCGCGCCGCGTCACCGGACGCAGAAACCCCTTGGTGGTCATCGGCTCGTCTCCCCTCGGAATAATTGATGACCGGTTGATCCGGCCTAACAATGCAGATTGACGCCAGGTGGGAGCATTGCCCTCCACCCGCGCTCACATCTCTGCATCATAATGCACGAAATTGGAAAAGATCAAGAATTATAATTCATAATTATCGACAGCGGGTAGCCACGCTCATTCAAATCAATCGCTGTTGACCATCATGGCGGCTGCTGGCGTTGCCGGCGCATAGTTGCGCAAGGCAGCAAGAATGGAGCGGGCGCCGCGCCGTGCACCTTCGGTCTGCACCCAGACCAGCGACAGGATAAGCTCAAGTCCGGGATCAACCGGCAGCGCCACGAGGCGCGCATCGAACGAGACGAGCGCGCTTTCGGGGAGTACTGATACGAAGCCGAAATCCAGCATCAGGTTGGCGATGATCGGGATCGAGTCGATTTCCGTGATGGCCAACGCATCGATCTCTGCCTGAGGCAGCAATTGCGCGAGCAGTCTGTGCGCGGCCTGCCCGAGGCCAGTGCGTCGGCTGGGTAGCGCAAGCGGTTGCTGGCGAAGCACCCGCATGACATCGGGTTGGTCGCCCAGCACCTCGCGCGCGCCGACGACCACAAGTTTCGATCGCACCAGCGCGCGGGACGAGACATCGGCGGGGATCGTGTCGCTATCGATCAGCGCGACGTCGCAGCGCTTGTCCTTCAGGCCGGTGAGCAGATCCTCTGCCGTACCATTGGTAACAAACAGCGGCTGCGTCGGCCGATCCCGCTGCCAGGCTGCGACGAGAAAGGCCAGCAGCCGCGCGACATTGCTTTCATGGCCGAGCGGCATCACCGCCCCGAGCCTGATGGTGGCATTGGTCGAACGAAAACGCTCACGCGCACGCCGTGACAGTCGTTGCATGGTTTTTTCAAGTTCGCCGAGCGATGCGATAAGCAGCTGGCAAGCAGTCGTCGGCGTGACGCCGACCCGCGATCGATCGAACAGCACGCGGCCGAGCTCATCTTCCACCCGCGCAATCTGCCGCGCGAGCTGCGGCTGACCGAGACGAATGATGCGTGCGGCACGGCGTACACTGCCGGTCTCGGCCACCAGCGCGACGCGTTGCAGGGCCGTGAGGCTGATGTCGCGTGAGGCGCAAAAGGCAAGCGCAGCATCCGCGGCCAGACGCGGCGCAATCACCGCGCGTGCGATATCAGATGCCGCCTCGATGTCGTTCAGCATGCGCCGCGCCTCGAGCGTGAGAAAGCTGGCTGCGCCTGCGCGGTTCAGCAGGGGCGCTGCAATGGATCGTTCGAACCGTTTCACCGCTGCCGAGAGCGTACTGGGTGCGCGTCCGAGTTGACGCGCGGCCTCACGCACATTGCCGCAACGGAGCACCACGGCTGTCATCACCAAGGTCGCAATGTCCATTCCATAGTCATCCGGGTCTGTAGTCGATTTTTCCGCGCTGCAGCGAGAGCGTATAGGATGTCCATCAAATGGGATATCCCCCCGATGCGCAATTGCGTTAGCCTTCATAACAGGGACCGCGGAGCCAGATGCCGGCTTGGCCTGGCCGCACCAATGGAGGTGTTCGATGAAAGCAATGATCCTTGCCGCCGGGCTTCTGGCCCTTGCCAGTCCCGCATTCGCTCAGACTCAGGAACCGCTGAAGTCCGCGATCGACTCGACCTTCGCGCCGCATGCCATGCCCAAACTGTCGGGCGGCCTCGAAGGCTTCAATATCGACGTCGTCGATGAGATGTCGAAGCGCATCAAACGCCCGATCACGGTGGAAGGCGCGCAATTCGCCGGTCTCCTTCCGGCGCTTCAGGCCGGCACCTACGACTTCCTCGCCGCTGTGGTCACTGTCACGCCCGAGCGCGCGCAGCAGTTGTTATTCATGGAAGGCTTCGTCGACGCCGATTATCGCTTCATGACGCTGGCCTCGGCGCCTGATATCACCAAGCTCGAAGATCTCTCCGGCAAGACCATCGCCGTGCAGAAAGGCGCGATCTACGAGAAATGGGTCAACGACAACGCCGCCAAATATGGCTGGAAGTCGGAATCCTTCGCCACCAGCACCGACGCGGCGCAGGCCGTGCTCGCCGGCCGTGCCGACGCCAACATCTCGGCCGCAACCGTCGTCGCCTGGATCGTGAAAAACAATCCGCGGCTGAAGAATGCCTTTCTCTACAAGACGGGCCTCGTCTGGAGCATGCCGCTGCGCAACGGCAATACCGAATTGCGCAATAAGCTCGAAGACGCACTCGTCTGCATGAAGCAGGACGGCACGCTGAAGAAACTCTACGTGAAGTGGTTCGGTGTCGAGCCCGAGGCCGGTTCGGCGACCACCACCATCTATCCCGGCTATGGCGCACCGGGCGTTGCCGGCTATGACGCGACCGAGCAGAAGCCGACCTGTTCATGAGTTCGGCAGCAGCAGCGCCCGTGCCCCGCTATCTGCTCGAAGCCCGCGGCGTCCGGAAGAGCTTCGGCACCACCGAAGTCCTGAAGAGCGTCGATCTTTTGGTCGAGCCGGGCAAGCTGGTGTTTCTGATCGGCCCATCCGGCTCGGGCAAGAGTACCTTGCTGCGCTGTTGCAATCGTCTGGAGGAGCCGGATGGCGGCTCCATCATCATGGACAATGTCGACCTGCTGTCGCCGCGTACCGATATCAATGCCGCACGGCGACAGATCGGCATGGTGTTCCAGAGCTTCAATCTCTATCCGCACCTCACCGTGCAGAAGAACATCACGCTGGCCCTGCGCAAGGTCGTCGGCATGAGCACCGCCGACGCCAATGCCCGTGCCGCGGAGATGCTGGCGCTGGTGGGTCTGCCCGACAAGGCCGCGTCCTATCCCGCGCAACTCTCCGGTGGCCAGCAGCAACGCATCGGCATTGCGCGTTCGCTCGCGCTCAATCCCAAGATCATCCTGATGGACGAGCCGACCTCGGCGCTGGATCCGGAACTCGTCGGCAGCGTGCTCGCCGTCGTCAAGGACCTGCGCGACCGCGGCATCACCATGGTGATCGCCAGCCATGAGATGAATTTCGCCCGCGAAGCCGCCGACAAGGTCGTGTTCCTCGATGGCGGTCTCGTCATCGAGCATGGCAGTGCCGAAAACATTTTCCTGCGACCCCAGGAAGAGCGCACCAGACGTTTCCTCGCGCAGATCAGGCACTAGGTCATGACCGCCGCCGACGCGATGAGCAACTGGGACCGCTTCGTCTTCACCTTCTTCAATGCGGATATCGCGATGAAGTACGGCTGGGAGATCCTGCAGGGCGCCGGCATTACCATCCTTGCCGGCCTCGCGGTGGTCATCACCGGTATCAGCGCCGGCTTCGGCCTCGCGGCGCTCCGGGCGATCGGCGGGAAGCCTGTCAACTTCTTCATCATCGTGTTCGTCGATATCTTCCGCTCGCTGCCGCCATTGGCGATCATCCTGGTCCTGTTCTTCGGATTTCCCAATATCGGCATCGTGCTGCCCAGCCTGATCGTGCTCTGGATGTCGCTTAGTGCCGTGCTCGCCGCATTCGCGGAGGAGATCTTCTGGGCCGGCATCACCTCGGTACCCAAGGGCCAATGGCTGGCCGCACGTTCCACCGGCCTGACTTTCGCGCAAACCTTGCGTTACGTGATCCTGCCGCAGGCCGTTCGCCTTGGCATTCCGCCGCTGACCAATCGCGCCATCTCCATCACCAAGAACCTCGCGCTCGGCAGCGCCATCGGCGTCAACGAGATCCTTGGCCGCGCCAATTCCGCGCTGTCGATGTCCGCCAATGCGACGCCGCTCACCATGGGCGCCCTGCTCTATGTGTTGGTGTTCATCCCGCTCGTGATCGCCTCCCGCACGCTCGAACGCAACTATCGGTGGGGTGAGCACTGATGGAGCAGTTCGGCCAAGAATTCCTCAATCTCGACGTCATGGCGAAGGTTGCGCCGTTCCTGCTGCAGGGCTTGCTGCAGACGCTTCTGCTGTGCTCGTTCCTGATCCCGATCGGCCTCGTCAGCGGCATCCTCGTGATGTTGCTCACCACCAGTCCCTATCGCTTGCTACGTTGGCCGGCGATCGCCGCCGTCGATTTCTTCCGCGCCTTCCCGCCGCTGGTGCTGCTGGTCTTCGTCTATGCAGGCTTGCCCTTCATTGGACTGCGCGTGCCCGCGCTGGTAGCAGTGGCCGTCGCCTTCCTGATCAATTCGGCAAGTTACTACGGCGAGATCTATCGCGCCGGCATGGTTAGCGTGCCGAAGGGCCAGCGCGAGGCCGCGCGGTCGACCGGTCTCTCCGCCACACAGACATTGCTTTACGTGACGCTGCCACAGGCTATCCGCAACGTTTTGCCGGATCTGTTGTCCAATACGGTCGAGCTGGTGAAGCTCACGACGCTGGCCAGCGTCATCTCGGTGCCGGAGCTGCTGCATTCCGCCAATCTCGCGCGCTCGCTCACTTACAACTCGTCGCCGCTGATCCTCGCGGCCATCATCTATCTGCTCTTGCTGTTACCAATCGTGCGGCTGATCGCGCGGCTGGAGCACAGGCTCTAGGACATACGGTCCAGCAGGGCCATCACGACAAGCCGGCTCGCCGGCGGCGAATGTGGAGTTGCACATGGATTTCGATCTGGTTCTCACCGGCAAGGTGATCGGTCACGACAGCATCATCGAGAACGGCTGGGTCGCGGTCCGCGACGGGCGCGTGGCTGCCGTCGGCGAAGGCACGCCGCCTGCCGCGCGCGAGCGGCAGGATTTCAGTTCCGGGATGATCCTGCCTGGCGCCATAGACGCACAGGTCCACTCGCTGTCGCAGCGTAATCAGGAAGACTTCGTCTGGTCGACGCGCTCCGCTGCAGCCGGCGGCGTGACCACCATCGTCGACATGCCCTATGACGAAGGCGATCTGGTCTGCTCGGCTGCTGCAGTCGAGCGCAAGATTGCCCATGCGAGCAAACAGGCGCGCGTGGATTTCGCGCTCTATGGCACCATCGACCCCGAAGAAGGTCCGGTACGCATCGCCGAACAGGCCAAGGCCGGTGTCGCCGCCTTCAAGTTCTCCACCTTCGGCACCGACCCGAAGCGCTTTCCGCGCATCCCCGCGCCGCTGCTCGCCGATTGTTTCACCGCTATTGCGCCGACCGGCCTCGCCGCCGGCGTCCACAACGAGGACGACGAATTCATCCGCGACGCCGTCGCCAAGGTGAAGGCCAAGGGCGTCACCGACTGGCGCGCCCATGCGATGTCGCGCCCGCCGCTCGCCGAAATCCTGGCGATGCTGCAGATCTATGAGACCGGCGCCGAGACCGGTTGTCCCGCCCATGTGGTGCATTGTTCTGTCGCACGTGGTTATGACATTGCTGCGTGGTATCGCTCCGAAGGTCATCACGCCACCGTGGAATGCTGTATCCACTATCTCGTGCTCGACGAGGAGAACGATGTCTCCCGACTCGGCGGCAAGGCCAAGATCAATCCGCCGGTGCGCCCGCGTGCCGATGTCGAGGCGCTCTGGGCAGAGCTTGCAGCCGGACGCGTCTCGCTGGTCTCGACCGATCACGTCAGCTGGTCGGAGGACCGCAAGGTCAATCCGGACATGCTCGCCAACGCGTCCGGCGTCCCCGGCCTCGAAGCTATGGTGCCGCTGCTGGTAAAGGGTCTCGTCGAACGCAAGCTGCCGCTGACCCACGCCGCGAAGCTGATGTCGTTCAATCCGGCGCGGCACTTCCGCATCGACGATCGCAAGGGCACGCTAGCGCCCGGCCTCGACGCCGACATCACCGTGCTGGTCGAGAGGCCCGTCGTCTATGACGGCGCGGCGAGCGGCAACAACGTGGTCGGCTGGTCGCCCTATAATGGCATCACGCTGCCGTGGACCGTGGCTGCGACCTACGTGCGCGGCCAGCTTGCCTTCGACGGCAGCAAGGTTCTCGCCGAGCCCGGCAGCGGACAATTCGTGCGGCCGCCGCTGCTTCTCCCGGAGCGACCGCCGGTGGCGTAACGCCCGCCGTTCCGATCACCGACCACGTATCGAACACAAGAACATCTGCCGAGGAGACATTCCGATGGGACGTATTCTGACCGAACGCGATATTGAAGCCGCCGTGCGCGGCGGCGGTGTCTATGCTGCCGGTGGCGGCGGCTGGGCGGATCACGGGCGTATGCTCGGCCGCGCCGCGATTCTCGTCGGCAAGCCCGAACTCGTGTCGATCGACGAACTCGACGACGACGACTGGGTGGCCACTGCAGCCGCGATCGGCGCGCCGGCGTCGACCACCGCTTGGGAGATGCAGGGCAAGGATTACGTTCGTGCGGTACAACTGCTGCAGGACGCGCTGGGTGAACCGCTGAAAGGCCTCATCATCGGCCAGAATGGCAAGTCGTCCACCATGAATGCGTGGCTACCATCGGCACTGCTCGGCACCAAGGTGGTCGATGCCGTCGGCGACATGCGCGCGCATCCGACCGGCGACATGGGATCGATCGGCCTTGCCGGCTCGCCCGAACCGATGATCCAGACAGCCGCCGGCGGCAACCGCGCCGAGAACCGCTACATCGAACTCACCGTGCGCGGCGCTACCGCGAAGGTGTCGCCGATCCTGCGTACGGCCGGCGACATGTCCGGCGGTTTCATTGCCTCCTGCCGCAACCCGGTCCGCGCATCCTATGTGCGCGACAACGCTGCTCTCGGCGGCATCTCGCTGGCGCTGCGCCTCGGCGAAGCCATCCTCGCCGCCGAGTCCAAAGGACCGACTGCCGTGATCGACGCGATCTGCAAGGACACCGGCGGCTCCATCCTCGGCAGCGGCAAGATCACCGCAAAGAATGTGGTCTACACACCGGAAGCCTTCGACATCGGCACCCTGACCATCGGCGAAGGCGACCGCGCCATCACGCTGCATGTGATGAACGAATACATGGCAATCGTCGATGCATCGGGCAATCGTCTCGCGACCTTCCCGGACATCATCGCCACACTGTCCGACGAGGCCGAGCCGATGAGCGTCGGCCATCTCGAAGTCGGCATGAACGTGCATCTGTTCCATGTGCCGAAGACGATCATTCCGCTTGCCTCCAGCGTCAAGGATCCGGCGGTCTATCCCTCCGTCGAGCGCGCCATGGGCATCGAGATCGCACGCTACGCACTGGCCTGAGACACGACAGGAGTCCGTCATGACATCAGCGAATCCACGGCACCCCGATTTTCCGATTCCTGGCGGCCCAAAGCTGCGTGCCAAGGGTTGGCGGCAAGAGGGTCTGTTGCGGCTTCTGGAAAACGTGCTCGCGGTCGGTGAGGATCCGTCGAACCTCGTCGTCTATGCGGCGCTGGGGCGCGCGGCCCGTAACTGGCCAGCACACAAGGCGATCGTGCAGGCGCTGACGACCATGGAGGAAGACCAAACCCTGGTCATTCAGTCCGGCAAGCCGGTCGGCCTGCTGCGCACCCACGCCAAGGCGCCGCTGGTCATCATGGCGAATTGCAACATTGTCGGGCAATGGGCCAAGGCCGAGATCTTCTACGAACTCGAACGCAAGGGCCTGATCTGCTGGGGCGGACTCACGGCCGGCGCCTGGCAGTATATCGGCTCGCAGGGCGTCATTCAGGGCACCTACGAGATCTTCATGCGTATCGCCGAACGTCGCTTCGGCGGCACCCTCGCCGGGCGCTTCATCCTCACCGCCGGGCTCGGCGGCATGGGCGGCTCACAGCCGCTCGCCGGGCGCATGGCCGGTGCGGCGATCCTCACCATCGACATCGATCCGGAGCGCGCGCGTAAGCGCAAGGAGATCGGTTATCTCGAAGTAATCGCGCCGGATCTCGACACGGCACTCACGATGATCGAGGCAGCCAAATCCGAACGCCGCGCTCTGTCGGTCGGTCTCGTCGGCAATGCCGCCGACATTTATCCGGAGATCGCCCGGCGCGGCATCGTTCCCGATGTGGTGACCGACCAGACCGCAGCCCACGATCTGGTGTTCGGCTATGTACCTCGGACCCGATCGCTCGACGAGGCGCGTGCCATGCGTAAGACGGCGCCCGAACAGTTGATGGAGGAGAGCCGCGCGTCGATTGTCGATCATGTGCGCGCCATGCTGACATTCCAGTCGCGCGGCGCGGAGGTGTTCGACAATGGCAACCTCATTCGGACCCACGCCAGAGAAGGCGGCCTCGCCAACGCCTTCGATATCCCCATTTTCACGGAAGCCTATCTGCGCCCGCTATTTGCGCGCGCCATCGGTCCGTTCCGCTGGATGGCGCTGTCGGGCGACCCCAAGGATATCGCTGCCATCGACGATCTCGTGCTGCGCCTGTTCGGCGACAATCAGATCGTCTCGAACTGGATCAAGCTCGCGCGCCAATACGTGCCTTTCGAAGGCTTGCCGGCGCGCATTGCCTGGCTCGGTCATGGCGAGCGCAGCGAACTGGCGCTGGGCGTGAACGAACTCGTCGCCGATGGCACGCTCAAGGGACCGGTCGCCTTCTCCCGCGATCATCTCGACGCCGCCGGCATGGCGCATCCGAACATCATGACCGAGAACATGCGCGACGGTTCAGATGCCATCGCCGACTGGCCGCTGCTCGACGCGATGGCGCTGTGTTCATCCCAGGCCGATCTCGTCGCCGTTCACTCCGGCGGCGGAGGTTATGCCGGCTATATGACCAGCGCCGGGGTCACCCTGATCGCCGACGGCACGGCCGCCGCGGCAGAACGACTCGCCATGAGCCTCGACAACGACACGGGCCTCGGCGTCATCCGCTACGCGGATGCGGGGTATGGCGAGGCCATCGACGAGGTCTCGCTCAAGCACATCCCGCATATACAACTCTAGAACGGTCGTTCCGAGCATTCTCTGGCGCGTTAGGCGAGAGCCCGCGCCTGCGGACAGGCTTCGGGAACGTGCCGAGGGCCAGCTCACAGGCCCTATCACCCAATATGCGACCGCGAAAATCGGAAAATTCAGGGCGTCAGGGGCTCACGCGCACCGGCAGAAGCCGACACCCGCAATTGCACAAAAGTCCGTCGCATCCGGAAGCGGGGAACACCGCTGGTAGGTGGTTGAAATTGCGGAGCTCTCTCTATAGACCGGCGGAGCCAAAGCAATCCGCGGGCCCAGCCCGCCCTTTGATCGCCTTGGCCTTTGGGGCGTCGCCAAGTGGTAAGGCAGGGGATTTTGATTCCCCCATGCGGAGGTTCGAATCCTCCCGCCCCAGCCAGGCAGTCCGGCCAAACGGCCGATTGGATTAATATGTCGAGAAAGGCACGTATTTGGCGGCGTTTCTTGTGAGCGAGAAAGTCCCTGGTTGGCGAAATCGGCCCCATAAGCTGTCCAATACCCGAAAGTCTCCGGCTAATACGACAGAAATGCCCGTTTTCGAGAGACTGTGTGCGGGGACTTGGTTCGATCTTCGGTGAGCGGCCGGACCGGAGTGGGCTTAGCGCCGGTCTGCAGGGGAAATGGGCCGATTTTGGGATTTCCCGCTGCGCACTGCCTGCCGGGCTTGGTAGTGTTTCCGCTAACGATTGCTACTCCGATAATTTAGCGAAATTCACTTCACCATGGCCGTGCGGTCCAGTCGGCGACGGGGGCTGGGGCAGCCCGATAGCGCGTAAGGCGAGTACTCAAAATCGTTGGTACAAATCCAACCTTCGCCATTTCACGTGCTGCGCGTCAAATGCAGCCTAAATTAAAATGCACGCAGTGCCTGTATTGCTCGCGCGTACAAACCCCTTGTCCAAAGAATCGATTCCCCACAGGACCGCCTTGACCGAACACTTGAACAAAAACCAGCTTCCATGTCCGCCACCGGTCTTTAACAACTAATGCACCTTGCTGGCAGGCTTCTTCTCCCATCGCTTGGTTTCCTTGATGGCCACATCTTGCGCTGGGGGAGTTTCGGAGAAACGGCTCCTAATGCTCCAAAAAAAGACTAACGTGGACGCCAGAAGAAACGCAGCCTGTCCAATGAACATGCAGACAATCGTCTTCCAGATAATCTGACTTTCAACGTTGGCGAAGAGTACAACTGCTGAGAAAAGCATGGAGCCGAGCAGCGCAAAGATTGCGATACGGGCCCGTCCAAGCAAACCAAGTGCAAAACCGGCAAGTCCATTGATTGTCATCAGCATGATAATGACGCTCATATCAGCTCTCGCCGCGGCTAGCGGAACATATAGAACGCGTCCCAAGTGAAATTTCGCAAGGCAACTATCGAACTAGCGGAACCACAGATGGTGTCCAGAAGATTCGATACCGCGATGCAAAATCCTGTTAGCAATCGCGGTAGATACCTGTGTTTTAACGCATAAGCGAACGCATCTCACGCCATTTCAAGGAATCAGAAGCGAGCTTCCGCAGCCACCCTGTAGTCGGACACGGTCTGCGGGACCGATCGGATAAGAGTGATAAACTTCAGGAAATCAACAGAGGGCGCGTTCGAGACGTAGATCATATCCCGATCACGCATGATGAAATCTGAGATAAGAAAGTAACCGGACGGATCTTCGAGGTCTGCCCGATACACTGTCGGGACAAGCGGGCCGGGATGCAGGCTGACGTCTACGCCCATGCGCTCAAGCGCTTGGCGCGACTCAAATCGATAAAGAAATACGGCTGCCGCCTGTGCACGGTCATCCTGAAGACCGCCCGCCTTGGCGAGAGCATCTCCGAGAGACATACGATAAGAATCGAATGGGAAGCGACGATCCAGCGGACCCAGAGTCGTTGTCTGGCCGGTAGCACCGAAAGCCAAGAAGTAGCGCGGACGACGCGTAACTGTCACGACGTCACCAGGACGAAGCTGAATATTGTTATCCGGGCGCTCGTTCACAGCAACGAGCAACGCGCTGTCGATCTTCCCATCTCTTTGAATCGAGATGATGCTTTCAAACGCCGGCGCCTTTGTGCCGCCCGCTCGGGCAAGCGCTGGCAGCAGCTGGATGCCACCAGGTTCGATCGGAATACGAGCAGGCGTATTCACCTCGCCAAGAACGCTGATGCTGTTGGAGATTCGATCCGCGACCGAAACAAGGACCTGAGGATCAATCGCACGGCCGCTTAGCTTACTCTTGATCTCAAGCTGCACATCCTGCGGCGACCGGCCCGCAGCCTTGATGGCGCCAGCATAAGGCACGGTGATGTTTCCGGCCAGATCGACCTGCTGACGTGGCAGCTCCACGGCATTGCCAGGCGCGGCATTGCCCTCGGTCGACGTGAACAAGCCGCCGCGCTGCGCCTCATAAATTGTGATGCTGACTACATCGCCGATTCCAAGCGCAACACTTGTCTTCGCACGTCCCCTCATGTTGCTGAAGAGGCGCCCGCCATCCTCAGAGTTCAAATGCGTAACCACCTCGGGGCGGAGGTTAACTACCACATAGCCGACGGTCGAATTGGGGTTACCTACGGTGTCGACCGACTCCTTGAAGACCCTAGCCGATGGAGGACCGCTGGACGGAAGCACCCCGCCCGCACAGCCTCCCAAGAGCACAGAAACAAATGCCAGCCCTGCCAACACAGGCCGAGGCCGCGCGCAATTCGAGGAAGGCGTGATCCGTAAACCGCCCTTAGGATTGGCTGGCGTGGACTTATTCATCAAAAGGGCAGCCTTATTGGCAAGAACGCAAACGCATTTCTGAACAATAGCCTGCAGATGCCGTACCAAGGCAGGTCAGACTCGTCCAACCCCTTTGAACTACCAGTGCTTTTTTATTGGGAATGGAGGATTTCAGGCAACATTGGTTAATCGATGATGACCAAAGACGATTAACGAATGCTTATGCGCAGGATAGTCAAAATAACGCACTGATATTATTAGGAATCCTGAGCGCAGAGGTGAAAGGTTTCGACGAGCAGCAGCGCACCGCGGATTCGCGGGCAATCGAATACGCTCAGTTCATGCGATGATCTCAAAAGATACTCTCAGGATGCCGCTTTATTGAGCACAACACCGAGCATCTTTTCGTAGACCATTGGCGCCGTAGACAGGGCGCCAATGACTTCGTCGTAGGAGGTCTTTCTCCACTCCACAACGAAGACGAACTTTTCGATCAGAGGGCTAATGGCCCTAGCATCGACCGCTTTGGTCAGCGGCGGCAAATCGATGATGATATAGTCGAAGTTCTCCTTGGCCTTCTTCAGCAACAAATCCATCCCGAGCGACGAGAGTTTCTCCGCCGTGTGGATTGGCCTTTCCTGCGTTATCGCTGGCAGGAATTTTAATCCCGTTTCAGCATCCTGCCAGAAGAATTCATCGGTATCTTCAGGACGTCCGATCGCATCCAGTAGTCCGGTTGCCGCCGTTGGAGCCAGCGCACGCGTCAGGCCAGCATCCCTCAGACCGCCGTCTATCAGCAACACATGATTGCCTGCATGCGCCACCAAATGAGCGAGATTAGCAGCAATCGTGGTTGCACCCTCTTCAGGCATCGCTGAAACAACGCCGATAACCTTCGACTTCCCGATCAACCCGGCATGATCAGCAGCGACCCTGATCGTGCGAAGAGTTTCAGCAAAGCGCGAGAAGGGATCATTGATAACATAGCGCGCGATCGACTCGCCTGGGTCGAGGTCACGGGCCGGGGCATCGATCTTAGGTTGTCCCAAACCTAGTATCTTCGGTCCCGACCTGCGCAACTTCCTCCCCGCTACGAATGGCAAAGCTCCGAAACAAGAAACGCGCAACGTCGACTCAACACTTTCAATCGAACGGAACGTCCGATCGAGTGCCTCGCGTCCAAACGCAGCCGCCGCACCGGCCATCAAGCCAAGCGCACTTGCGATACCAAGAATGATGCCGCCCTTTGGATTGCTCTTCTTTTCTGGCGGCGTCGCAATCGTGATAACGCGCGCTTCCGTGGAAGGAACCGAGGTTTGCTGATTCGACTGCACATACTTTTGGAGGAACGAGTCAAAAATCGCACGATAGCTCAGCGCTGTGCTTTCAAGTTGGCGTAGGGTCACCTGCGCCTTGCGCGTCAGCGCTTCCCCTTTGATCAAGGTATTTACGTTTGCAGTGATCGCTTGCTGACGTAGCAGGGCAATTTGGTAGTCGCTTTTGTTCGCCTCGGCAACGCGGCTTACTTCGTCGGCCATCGACCGCTCAAGGCCAGTCATCACGTTTCGCAGGTTGACGGCGGCTCCGTGTTCGCGTCCGTACTTTCTCGACAATTGTGCTTCTTGCTGCTGCATATCGAGATATTGTTGGCGCATTCGGTTGATAACTTCACTTTTCAACGTATCTGCGACCGCGGCGTTGGTAACACCTTCGGTCATGACCACGTTCACACGATCCAGTCGTGCTTTGGCTTCCGCGACCTGCCCTTGGACGAGCACGAATTGCGTGTTCAGTTCGCCAAGTTGCTGTTCACTAATGAGGCCCTGCTTGGTGTCGACGATATTGTTCTGCGATTTGAAATCCTGCACGGCGCTTTCAGCAACGAATGACTCCTGCCGAAGCTCTGCAATTCGTTCACGCAACCAGTCGGCCGCTCTCTTCGCCTCGCTATACTTTGCTTCCAGTTGACCTGCGATATATGCATCCGAAAACGCATTGGCGATGATGGCAGCCTTCTTGGGATCGCGGGCACGAAAGCTGATCTCGATGACGTAGGTCAATCCAACCCGAGTGACTGTCAGATTCTCAAGCAGATTATCGACCGCAGCACGCGAAACCCGGCTTTCGCTGGGATCGGACGATTCCGTGAAGAGGCCGACAACAAACCGGATAACAGTCGCCACTGGAGACCCGCCCGGCGAAGTAAAGTCAGGATCGTTGGCAAGATCTAATTTCTTGGCGACAGCAATGGCAACGCCTTCCGATCGCACCACCTCGACCTGGCTCTCGACGGTCATGGCATCCAGAACCCCGTCGGGCGCGCTGGCTTGCTGCGAAGACAGGAACTTTGACCTCGTCGCATCCAGCATCATGCGCGCCTTCGACGTGTATAGCTTTGGGGACGTCATATAGACGGTCCCACCAATGCCCCAGGCGAGGACGAGGCAGCCTATCACCAACCAGCGGTTTCGGCGGAATATTGCCAGGAAGCCGGACAGGCTCAGACTTCGATCGCCAAAAGGCGGCGCCTGATTGATCTCTTGGTCAACACGAAACGAATTTCGATGCAATTCGAGCACGGCATGCTCCCTTACTCTGACACTACTTCACAATACTGCGCGTCGTAGAAAGCATAGAAAGGCAGTTGGAATCGAAATCTTCTGAGTCGAACCAAATACTAAGCAAGGACGGTGCCAGATATCGGTCACGACCTCACTCAGACATCTCCACCCTCGATCCTTCTTAGATATCCATGGATTTAAACATACGTTCCGGGATCGCCCGGATAATGAACATGATCCCTCGCCAGACACCCAGCACGTAGAGTACGTCCTTCTTCTTGCGGTGGGCACTGATGATGGAACTGGCAACCTGCTGCGGACTCGCTGTGAGAAACGGTGGAAGTGCCATACCCTCGGTCATTCGGGTGGCGACAAATCCAGGTTTGACCGTAAGCACATGAAGTCCGCTCGATCCGAAGCGATTACGCAGACCGGACAAAAACGCAGTGAAACCTGCCTTGGCGGAACCATATGTATAATTCTTCTTGCGTCCCCGGTCTCCCGCGACCGAGCTAATTCCAATGATGCACGCGCCTGGCCGCTCCGCCATGAGATTGGCCAAGGCCCCGAGCAATAGGGACGGAGCAACATAATTTACTTGCATGATATGGTTAGCAGCAGCGACACTGCTCCATGCGGCCACTTCGTCGCCAAGAACGCCGGCAACGGAAATGACGGTACCGGGAACCTCCGTTAATTTTCCAAGCAGTGCTTCGCGCTGCCCCTCGTCAAGAATATCAAGCTCCATGAGCTGCGCGTCCGCCTTATATCGATAGAACAGATCCTTCACGTCGGGCTCTAGCCTGCTGACATTTCGCGCGGCGAGAATGAGCGAAGCGCCCGCCTTGGCATACTCCGCCGCAATCGCGCGTCCGATGTCGGACGCGGCACCCACGATCAAAACAGGCGAAGCGATCATCATTAGATGCCCAGTCGGTCAGAGAGTAAGGAACGCATTTTGCGATCTGGATCGAACCGTTGCCGTACAGCGGCAAATTCAGCGATCCGCGGATATCCACGCTCCAGCATGCGGGCTCCCATCCTGGCATCCTTCGCCAGATAGATCCGCCCCTCGTGATCATCAACGATGCGATCAAGTTCGAGGAGCATGCTGAAAGTTCTTGCTCTAATGGGATAATCGAGAGTCAGCGTGTAGCCCTCTCGTGGAAACGAAAGTGGACTATTCCGCTGTCTGCCACAGAGCTTCAACACGGAGAGAAATGACCCCAGTCCGTAGTCAGAGGCAGTCCGAAGGATCGCGCTTATCCCTTCGAAACTGCTCTCGCGCGGAAATGCCACCTGATACTGAACGAAGCCCGCGCGCCCGTAGATCCGGTTCCATTCCGCGATACTATCGAGAGGATAGAAGTAAGGCTGGAAATTGATCAACGAGCGCCCGAATCTGCGCGATCCGACATAGAGTGCATTGAAGGCTGATACGCTAAATTTGTTCAGAGTCATCCCGGGAAAGTCGAATGGTACTTTTCGCCCGTTTGGAAGCTTGGCGGAAAATGGCACAGATGCCCGATCCTTCGGCAATTCCGCTGCTGCTAGATGCTCTCCCGTGAACACAACCGAGCGGCCAAGCTTGTCACCCTGCGCCAAGCTATCGATCCATGCGACCGAATAAGTTGCTGAGAGTGAGCTCTCTAGCACGTCGAAAGCTTCTCTCAGGTTGTTTGCCCGAATAGTTTCCTGAACAATCAGGTCCGTCTCAATGCGCAGCATGCGGAAGGTCGCGCGCAGGATGACGCCGGTCAGCCCCATGCCGCCGATCGTGGCATTGAATAGGTCAGTATTCTCATCATCCGCACAACGCAACGTTCGTCCATCGCTGACCGCGAGGTCAAGGGACTCGACATACTCACCAAAACTGCCCGCGCCATGATGATTCTTTCCATGGACGTCCGAGGCGATCATGCCTCCCACAGTCACATATTGCGTGCCCGGCGTAACAGGCGGAAACCAGCCCTGCGGTACGAAGACGTTCAGGATGTCGGCGAGAAGTACTCCCGCCTCGCATGTCAGACGCCCCGTCTCTTCGTCGAAAAAAAGAATGCGATCGCTGCCCTCCATCAGCAGCGTCATCTGCGAATTCAGTGCCGCGTCGCCATAGGCGCGGCCCGCTCCGCGGGCGATCAGGCTTGTTGTTGAAGCCATCAACTTTATGACATCAGCTTCGCCGCGCACCTTCCGGGCTGTGCATGACAGCACAGGATATCGTCCCCATCCTGAAAGCATCATGCCGCCGCCTCAAAGACAAATCGCCGATCGAGGTAGTATTTGATGACATAGCCGATAGTGAGCCCGATCACCCCGCCGACCATCAATCCCGTGGTCGTCGGCACGATGAAGAACGCCACGGATTCAAATATCCAGAAGATGGCGGTCGTCACCAGTCCCATCGCCGTATACATCGAGAACTTGCGCGCATGAGAATTGAGATCGTGGCTGCGGTCTTCGAAGATATAGCGCTTGTCCAGCACGTATTTGATCAGAAGGCCCGCCAGTGTACCGCCGGCGAGCACGACAAGCAGTCGAAACTGGTCCGCGACTCCCTGCTTTACCAACAGCCAGTTTAATGCGTTCTGCGTCCCGAGGTTGGTCGCCATTGCTATGACGCAAAAGACGACATAAGTCGCGATCAGGCTGCGAGCCGATGACTTCATAGGCTGATATACACGACGCCGAGGCATACCGCTCCTACGCCCAGACTGACCCGGTCCCGCGCAGCGAAGACGATGGGATCATCATCCATCTGTCCGCGATGAGCCTTGAGCAACATCCGGCTCGTCCAGAACAGCAACGCCACGCAGATCAGCAGCAGTCGATGCGGCTTGTTATAGAGGTTTACGACAGCCTCGCTGTTCAGGTAGAGCGCCATCACCAGCGCCGACAAATAGCCGCTGGCAGCGGCCATGGACTCGATCACCGGCAAATCGTCGAGCCTATACCCCCGTCCGCCCGGATCACCACGTCCACTTTTAACGCGATCGACTAGTTCACCGGAACGCTTCACGAGGGCGAGGCTGAGGAACAGGAAGATGGAGAACGCTTCCAACCACTGCGAGATCAGCACGCCGGTGGCCACCGATCCGCCGATCACCCTCGCGGCATACAGGCACGCAAGCGCGATGACGTCCACCAACACCTTGCGCTTGAGCCAAAAGGAATAAAGCGTTGTCAAAACCAAATAGCCGGCCAAGACGACCGCAAAGACCTTCGGCAGGAACAATGTGAGGGAGAACGCCGCAAGCAACAGGCTCGGCGCCATCACCGCCCCATGGATGATGGGAACGCGCCCTGATGCGAACGGACGATTGCGCTTGCGCGGGTGCTGCCGGTCGGCTCGCAGATCGAGCAGATCGTTGAGAATGTAGACTGCGGACGCGCACAGGCAGAAACTGATGAAGGCAAGAATCGACCCGAACCAGGTCGTCATCAAGACGTGTCCGGCGATAGCGGGAACAAACACGAGCGCATTCTTCAGCCATTGGTGCGGGCGCAGCGCCGAGATGTAGTCGCGAAGGCCTGGCCGGGACCCAACAATCTCCACTACGCCTGGCTGGCCGCCCGAGATTCCGGCGCGCCAGGCGCCGCGCCCACCGGCGACGATTGCAACGTTGCAGGTGCTCCAGACCTTAAGGTCCGCCCGGCTGTCGCCAACATAATCGAACTGAGCCTTACCAAATCGCTCGCACAAGGCATCCGCCTTGGCCGCACCAGACAGGTTGATCTTGCCGTCCGATCCAAGCACACCATCGAACAGGCCAAGGTAATCGGACAGTGCGGACACGAGCTGCGCGTCGGCCGCAGACGCGAGATAGATCTTCCGCCCTCGGGCTTTCTCACCGCGAAGGAACGTGATGACCTCTTCCCGCAAGGGCATCAGCGAGATATCGATCTCGGCCTCGCTCGCCAGCCGTGCCTTGAAGGCAGCCCTGCCTTTCCGCAGCTCTGCCAGCGCCAGCAGCGCTCTCCATGGCTTGCGTGAGAGCAGCGCAAGAAATGTCTCGACGAGCAAATCGGTCTTCAGGAGCGTTCCATCAACATCGACGATGAGCGGAACCGACATACCGGACAACGATGCTTCTGCTAAGCCCATACGCCTTACTCCAGCTCGCTTCACATTATTACAGGTCGTCTCACATCAACTCGTCTGCATCTCGTCTCGCGTTGCGCTAGCCCGTCGAGGGCCCCCGTGTCGCCAGCTGGAACTTCAGAGCGCGTCCCGCAGGCCACACGGAATCGGCTTCTCTGCACTCCCCGCAGGTGCGACCGGAAACATGTTTGCGGCCAGATTGTTGAAAAAATCCCGAGCCGGGACTTCAACTAGATTGTACGTATGACGCGACACGAAGATCACGATGACGAGATAGCCAACCGCTACGAGATCCAGAAACCAGGGACCACCCACCGTGAGAACATCGAACGGCGCTCCGTCATGAACGAACTGCGCGCGCAGCGGCATATGCAATTTTTGCTCCAGCGCCCGCGTCAGCGCGTTGAAGATGGTCAGAACAACAAAATGAACCAGGTAAATCGAATACGAAATCTCTCCCATACTCTGAAGCGGCGCCCACTTGAGCCCGCGCGATAAAATCCCACCCCCGCCCGCGAAGACAAAGACCACCGCTCCAAAGAGAATTGGGCTCACGAGGGCTAGCTGGCTGCGGGATGACATCGAAACCAGCACGACCATCGCGATAACGATCGGGATCTCGAACCACGAAGCTGCACGCATCCCCAATGGCGGCGTCATGCGGAAGAGCCGGTAGACGAAAACGCCGACGAAGAATTCGCACATGCATCTCGGAACAGCGGTATAGAGCGGCGGCGGCCCGGTATGCTGACCGATCAACATGTAGAAGACGGCGGCAGCCAGCGCAGCGGCTACGCCCGCAATCGCCACCGACGGCCGTCCGAACACCACGCAAATACTTGCGAATGCTGCATAGACGTAGAATTCAGTGCTGATGCTCCAACTCGGCAGATTCCAGGTGAAGTCCGGAAAGAAGCCAAGGCCATGCAGCAGGAATACATTATAGATGAGCGCCTCCACGCTCGTTCGCCCGGCAAATGCAGGCGCGCCCGCACCGAGGCCAGCAAACTTCATCGTCGCATACTTCAGGACCTCGCTTGCGAGCAGAACAAGCGTAGTGACAATGTGCAGCGGCCACAGCCGGCCGAAGCGACGAATAGCGAAACGAAAAAACTCGTCCTTGTTCGAAAGGCGGTTGCCATAAGCGTGAGTAAGAACAAAACCGCTCAGGACAAAGAAGAAATCGACGAATACATCCGCTTTTCGAACAAAGGGAATATCAAAAAAATGACCGAGAACACTGAGATGGAAAACTGCAACCCCGATGGCTGCTATACCACGCCAGCCGTCTAAAGCTGCGAAACGCAATGGATCCTCCTAAAGGAAAATTCCACTTCGGGTAGGCTATCGAACGCGTACAATTTTCGGCAAGTACATATTATATGCAGGAAACGCCTTCATTTGCGACATCTCCAGAAACTACACTTCCACGTTTAGTTGGGCGGAACCGAGACTTACTTTTCAGTAAAATCAGCCTTCCGCAGGTTTTCCTTCGGAAGCACGCGATGTCCTATAGCGCACCACTCGCACTGCGGACCGCGCCCGCGTCGCGCGTGGTGCCTATGTTCGCGGCGATTTGAGGCGAGCCAATCCACCGAACGATGCCAATACCAGCACAATGACGAACTGGCGCTCGACCGCTTGGGTGACAATCATGGGAGCGAGCAATGCGACGCATGCGATTACAAATGAGAATGAGGACGCTCGCAGTCGTTCACTTTGCGCCGCATAAGCCAAACCGATAAGTGCAAGTAGTTCGAGGCCGCAGAATGCCATCAGGTCGATTTTTGGGCTGACATTGCAGCCATAACGTTGGCCCGGGACACAGCCCTCTCCGCCAATCAGGCCGGTAGCGCGCTGCATCGCCCGGATCGCTACGCCCGCCGGATCGGCGCGGACCTCCTCCATGGCCATTTCCTTGAATATGCGGCGCTTGTTTTCGTCATGGAGCCACTGCTCGTATCTTCCCTGGGGCAACAACATGGGGCGCGGGTATGTCACCTTGTCACCCGCTTTATACCTCCGCTCCATTTCCGCGAAGAGCAGCTCATCCGCCTGCGGCCGCTCATGATCCCGAAGGAACACATTATTGTTTCGTGCGAGATTTTCCTCGGCCGTGGTCGCGAACAGCACGACGCCGTTATGGATCATCACCTGCGCTGCAACGTAGGGCCCGGCGATCACGGCAAATGCCACCACGAAATGGAACCGATACCGGATCGCGAGCAGAGCGAGCATCACAAGATAAATGGCCAGCACCGCGACGAATGCGTGTGTCAGACAAGCCATCGCGAACAATGCCCCGCAAAGCACATATCGGCTCGGCTGCCCCTGCGTGCCAACGGAGAACAGACGATACTTCACGATCAGAAATATCGCGGCACCGAGTAGCAGGAGCACCAGACTTTCAGGACGAATTTGAAAGTAATAATGTGTTCCGATGACGAACAGGGCGACAACGGCGATACCGATATAGCGGCCCCATGGCTGCGCTATCGCGGCGATCAGGAATGCAAAGCCGCCATAGGCCAACAATACATTAATGCCCCGAAGAACTCCCACGCCGCAATTCGTTATTGCATGGATGCTACCCATCAGCATCGGATAGAGCGGCGGCCAGATTCCCCCCGCGTAAAACGTGCCGATCGTCTCGAGATTTGCATTCCCGCGGACAATGCTGGCGAACATCATTGACCGCTTGAAATGGTCATGCTCGTCCGAGAACGTCTCGACAACGCCGAAAATGCCGTTATGGGCAAGCATCACAAGCGTCAGGACAAAAGCGAGGCCAAGCAGGACGAATGAGCCTCCCGGCTTGATATAATGGGCTGCGGCGTAAACCACCTCGTTGACAGCGCTTCCGTCTTTTGAAGAACTCGTCTCGGCCTGCATGATTGCCTCAATCTGCCCCGTTTACTTTCAACTTGCCCGTTTCGCCGGCTCGGCAGGCCAGGCTTCTCACTGCTGCAGGCGCGGATTCCACAAGCGACCGAAGGAGCCCACGCCGGCCGGAAACAGGAGCCTGTGCACTGGCGGCACGCTGCGAATGGCAACAGCAACACCCGCGGCGATCACAATCGTCAAAGCGAGCGTCACAGCGCCTGTCGCCCAAGGCCCCCAACTGGTGACCAGCACCGCCGGCGAGATCGCGCGGATCCCGATATAGATCGGCTGGTGAAGCACAAAGAGCTCGAAGGACATCCTGCCAAGCCCACCAAACAACCTCTGCACCGGCAACAATCGGCTGACGGCCAAGAGAGTGACAAAGGCCCATATCTGGATGAGGTCGAGCGCAATCAACTTCAACGGCGTTGCGATTGACGGCACAAAGATCATTCCGACATTGAGTGGATGACCACGATTGATCAGCCCAGTCGCGAGCATGAGCGTCAATGCAATCGCGCCAAGACCGATGAGCATCCACGCCGGCATTCGGCGTCGCCCAAGATCGAGGAACGCAATTACCATTCCCGGAAACAGCAGCAACGCCGCAATCGGCCACCCGAATGGCGTGACGTATTTCAGACTCTCCGGCAACAGACCTACCAGACTGTGGACCAAAGCCGCGACGGCCAGAACAGGCCATAATTGCGCGCCCGCGAGCGGTGCCACAACAATCATCACAAGGCGAACACCGATCAGCGCTGGCAAGAACCAGAGCAGTTGAAGGCCCGTCGCGTGATCGAAGCCGCGCGCACTCATGGCAAGCACGGCTTCGGCGACCAGCATGGGTACTTCGATCAATGTGCGACCGGAGAATTTCACAAAGATAAGTGAGTAGACGAGTGTGAACACCACACAAGGCCAGCCGTAACGGACGATCAGGTCGAATGGTTTTGCCTGCCCCCACGTCTGCCAAGGCCTCAGGAACGGCAAGTACAAGAACATCGCAACGTGAAACAAATACAGAAATGCCCGAAACTCCGGGCTCGCATATTCCAGGCTTTTGTTATGTCCAAAGATGATAAGGAAGATGCAGATACCTTTGAACGCATCACCCGATGCTGATTCCAGCATTGCAGCATGCGTCTCCTGCTGCGACTTCTGCGCATCAATGACTTCTGGCGTCGGACGAGCTGCGGAATAAGCCATAGGTCCTTTGCTCCGTCGAAATCGGTCGCCGGCCCAGGGCATGAAGCCCATGACGCATTACATCCGGCGTCAAGCAATCGACATGCCAGAGCTGGCCTCACTATTGCATGAGTAGTTCGTCTCGAGCTTGAGAGGTGCGTATGCCGGACCGTAGCTGGGAGAAGGAATCTCGTTCGTCGGGTTGGCGCGAATTCCACTGCGCTGCGTGCGGGAGCCCGTCCATCCGAATTCCCAAGCTTCTCCGGGAAGATCAGGAAGTGAGATGTCAGCGCTGCGATTTCGTGGTGTCGACGTGGGGCCGCTTTCGAACGTCGATCGAGAACAATATTAATTGATGCGAGACCGTTACCGACGACGCTGCCTGGCTCCCGCCGAAGCCACGCGGCATTCTTCTTGCAACGCTATCCCCGGGGCGATCCTTCCATTCTCCTTAATCCATCGCATCGCGCTTGAGCCGTGCGACCGACTGCGGATGAGCGAATGTCTATTCGAGACCTCCGCGTTGAAGAGAATGACGAGGCGAAGTTCACGCAGATATGCGTCATTGGAGCTGGCTTTGCCGGTCTCGTCGCATCACTACGTCTCGCAAAACAGGGCTATTCGGTTGTCCTGCTTGAAAGCGGCTATCAGACGCTCGAACCCGACATCGACGAATTGAATCGCGCAGACACTTCATCGACGTCATATGCTGGCGCCATGACGGGGCGGCTTCGCGGTCTCGGAGGTACATCACGTCGATGGGGTGGGCGCCTTCTTCCTCTAACGCCGCACGACACTGGCCCGCGTCCACACCTGTCGCTGGACGGCTGGCCGTTCCCGATTCATGAGCTCGACATCTATACACCAGAAATTGAAGAACTATTTGGCCTGGACAATAGTGCGTTCGAGGGAGACGTCCTTGATGGGATAGATCCTAACTCTGTCATTCCACGATGCGACCCGGACATTCACATCCGGCTACCGAAATGGCCAAATTTTCGGCGCCGCAATATTGGTCAGCGGCTGCAACGGCAGATCACACGCAGCTCCGCACTTCAGCTTTATCTTGGAGCAACAGTCTGCGGTCTGGGGGTCGATCCAGCAACGGGCCGGCTAACGTCAGTCGAAGCCCGCTCCCTCAGCGGTCGCAAACTCACAGTCAACGCGGATCAGTTCCTCATCTCGGCGGGCACGATCGAGACGACGCGGCTTCTTCTGATTCTAGATCAGCAGTCGCAAAATCGCGCGTTCGAGAGATGCAACGCGTTGGGCCACTATTTTCAAGATCATATCCGGCTCGAAGTTGGCCGGCTTCTGCCGACCGACGATGACCGGGTGACCCGCCTGTTCGGCTATGATTATTGGGGAAGCACCCGTCGGAAGCTCTACTTCCAGCTCAGCGATCAGGCTCAGGATGCGAACGCTGTCGCCAGCGCCTATGCCGAAGTCCGGTTACACATCTCCGACGGCACACCTCTGGATCGGCTGAGAGCACTCGTTCGTGATTTCCAGCGGCGCGAGCTCCAGCATTCGCTGCGCAAACTCCTCTATCTCTTGGTCGACCGCGATCTGCTGACAAACCTCGGCCTATGGCGCGCATTGACACAGCAGACATTTCTGCCGCCCGCCGCTGAACTGCGTCTGGATGTCCGGATTGAGCAAATCCCCGTCTACGACAATCAAATCACACTATCCCAGAAACGTGACAGGTTCGGCGTTCCGCTTCCAAAATTGGAATGGGCACCCGGTGAGACCGAGCTCCGGACGTTTCTGCACACAGTGCAATGCCTGAGCAATTTCTGGATTCGTGCGGGAATTGAGCCCCTGTGCCCGGTAATCTGGAATCCGGGTGTTTTAGAGGGAACCTTGTCGCTCTCGGAATCCGTCGACACCTCTCATCCGTCAGGTACGACGCGCATGGGCACGATACCAGCGGAGTCCGTGGTCAATGCAGATCTACAATGCCATGCCATCCCCAACATCTGGATCGCCAGTGCATCGACATTTCCAACTGCTGGGAGCGCCAATCCCACTTTCACCATCATCCAGCTGGCGCTCCGGGCCGCCGACGGAATTATGAGGACGATGTTGCCCGGGGTCTAACGCGGGCCGCCCCGCTTATCCCGAAAGGAAGCCAACAATGCGTTTTCTTGTCACGGGCACAGCCGGCTTCATCGGCTTTCACGTTGCACGTGACCTCCTCAAGCTGGGTCATACCGTCCACCGGTCCCGCGAATTGGCAGGGATTCTGCATATCTGGATATGAGGTGCCGCTCATGCGTTGCCTGGTATATGTGCAATTGCCGGACTTTCGTTTTCTCGAGTAAAAGAGGTTTGAACGATGGATATTACGGTAGTAGGTGCTGGCTATGTCGGACTGGTTTCGGCAGCCTGTTTTGCAGACTTTGGCCACTCTGTGACTTGCGTGGATACGGACTCCACCAAGGTCGAGAACCTCAAGATTGGTACCATTCCGATCTTTGAACCCGGACTGGACGACCTCGTCACCCGGAATATTTCCGCTGATCGATTGCGATTCACCACAAATCTCAAGGCTGCTGTCAAAGGCGCATCCGTCATCTTCATCGCCGTCGGCACGCCATCGCGACGGGGCGACGGCCATGCGGATCTGAGTTATGTCTACCAGGCAGCGCGCGATATAGCGGGAACCGTCGAAGGCTATACAATCATCGTTCTCAAGTCGACGGTACCGGTTGGAACCGGTGATGAAGTCGAGAGCATCATCAGGTCGGCGCGGCCTGATCTGCAGTTCTCGGTTGTTTCAAATCCGGAATTCTTGCGTGAAGGTGCTGCGATCGGCGACTTCAAGCGGCCGGATCGTATTGTCATCGGTACCGAGGAAGAGCGTGCGCGGGATGTAATGAGCGAAGTCTATCGCCCACTGTTCCTCAACCAGTCGCCAATCTTCTTCACGGAGCGGCGAACTTCCGAGCTTATCAAATACGCATCTAACGCCTTCCTGGCCGTCAAGATCACGTTCATCAACGAGATCGCAGACCTTTGCGAGCTAGCCGATGCCAATGTCCAGGATGTCGCGCGCGGTATGGGGCTGGACAACCGGATCGGTCAGAAATTCCTGCACGCCGGCCCAGGCTATGGTGGGTCATGCTTTCCGAAAGATACGGCGGCGCTTGTCAAGACGGCGCAAGACTATGGTGGAGCGTTACGTATCGTGGAAACGGCCGCTGCCGTAAACGACCAGCGAAAGCGCGCCATGGCTCGTAAGGTCATTGCCGCCTGTGGCGGCTCCGTTAAAGGCAAGACGATCGGATTGCTGGGACTGACCTTCAAACCCAATACCGACGACATGCGCGACGCTCCATCCATCGCGATCGTTCAGGCGTTGCTCGACGCCGGCGCGACGGTCAATGTTACAGATCCAATAGGAATGGCGCAGGCCCAAGGGGTTATCAGCGGAGTGACGTTCTATCCGGATGCCTACACTTGCGCCGATAATGCGTCCGCCCTGGTTTTAGTGACGGAGTGGGATGCTTATCGTGCACTGGACTTCCCACGGCTTCGCGAGCTGATGCATCTGCCTATTCTGGTCGACCTCCGGAATGTCTACCGAGCGGCCGAGATCGAACGCCACGGCTTCATTTACAACAGCGTCGGTCACAAGCCTTCGCGGCCCAAGTCTTTGCTTCGCGCCGTCAGCTAGATGGCAAACATGTAGGCGCCTGGGCTGTCAGTCAGCCTCAGTCGACCGACACAACGGGCAAGCCAACCACCGGCCTGCCCGTCCGGATCTTGATCAGTGAGAATATTCTGCGCCGCGCCCAAACCAGATCCTCGCCGATGATCCGATCCGGCAACAGCGACATCGTCACCGCAAGAACGATGATTAGCGCCATTGCCCCCGCACCATGCGACAGAAGCCAGCCAAACCGTGAGAAGGACCAGATCACCGCGATGTCGGCGAATGCGCCAACGCCAGCGATCCCAACGGCGCGCACGTGCACGAAGGCGATGCTTGCCCAGCTGAGATTAACAAGACGTCGAGCCTGGAGAACACTCACCACGTAGAATATCCAGATTGCAGCAGTGAAGCCGCTCGCGACTCCGACTAGGCCGTGCGGAGATCCGACCAGCAAGCCAACGCTCACAAGGACAAGATAGAGCAATTGACGAAAGGCAACGCCGTTGAAACGCCCTTTGCTGAGCGCTAGTGACTCCGAGATTTTGTAGCTGGCGCGGCCTGAAAATGCCAGGAACAACACACTGGTCACGGGGATCGCAGCCAACCATTGAGAACCGAACAGGATACGAATGATCGGCTCGGCATGGATGGCGAGCCCGACGCCGATAGTGACGTAGATAGGCAGCAACACGGACAGCATGCGCCGAAAGAGCAACGTTACACGCTCGCCATCGTCCTGAACTCCCGACAAACCCGAGAACATGACCCGCTCAACCGTCGTGGAGAATAGTTGCGTTGCCATGGAGAATAGACTACCGGCACGTGAGTAAAGCCCCAGTCCATCCGCGCCGAACAGTCGCCCGACGATGACATTCGGACTCGAAAGCGCACCCCAGTTCAAAAGCCCACTGGAGACGGAAGCGCGCCAGTCGCTGATGAAATTCCGATCTGTGATCCGCCATACGAATTTTCGAGGCGGACCGGCTGCACGACCAACCAGGACTAGCTCGGTCAACGCGGCGAGAATGCTCGGGATCACCAAAGCCCAAATCCCGAATCCCAGAGCGGCAAGCAAGATGGCTACGATGGAGTAGGCGAATATGTTCGATAACAGCGCGGCAACCGTGACCTCCCGATAGCGATGATCACGCATCAGCAACCCGATGGCAGGCGCCGCCATCGCTTTGATTGGAATGATGACGACCGCAGCTAACAGCGGCCATTCGAGTCCTTCTATCCTGAAAAACCCGGCCACCCACGGCGACGCAGCGGCTGCCAAAGCTCCGAGCACGAGGCCAAATATTGCAGACAGACTGAAAACTGCATTTCTGAGATCAGCATCGACCTTTGTCCTTTGAATGATGGGAGAGACAAAGCCGCCCTCGGTCAGAGCATTGCCGAGAAACAGAACGACCGTGATCGCAGCCATCATGCCGAATTCACGCGGTGACATCAGTCGTGCTAGTACCACTGACGACGCAAGCCCGGAGAGTGCCAACCCGAGGCGCCCGATCATCAGCCAGCCAACGCCGGTACCGAGCCTTCGTGTGAGGCTGTCGCCGGAGGATTCCCCACGCGCGTCCATCAGCGAAACGTCCCTCCAGTATCAACTGTGTTACGGTTCACGACGCCACCTCGCTAGCCCAGATAGATATCCGCTGGATGCAGTTGCGGCCGGACATTCCCCGAAAATTTAACGCCGAAGAAGAATGAGCCATTTGCACCGTCGATCCGCCGCTGCTCGGGGATGAAGCGATCCAGCATGACGAAGGCCAGTCCTGGAGCTGCCAGCAAATTTCCTAGCGTCTTTGATCGCGTGACCGCCCTCCAGAATTGACGAACGGCCCAGTAGAGCGAAAGACCGGGTCCACCGAGAGTACCACGATCGATTGCCTCGAACTCGCGGAAGAGCAGCCGATGACCACTTTCGCTGAAACGCCAGAAATCATAGGCACCCTCGTGAACATGCTGCAGGAACGGTGTTTCCGCATAGACGAACCCGCCCGGCTTCAGTACGCGAACGATCTCGGAGACCACTCGGACAGGATCCACGACATGCTCCAGCACGGCCTGAATGCAAACCAGATCGACACAGCCCGACATCAATGGGATCGAGTGCGCGTCGGCGATGAAGAGCGTATTCTCGCTCGGATAGATGTCGAACGAGACGACACGTAATTCAGCATCACTATAAAGCGCGTCCGCCCCCTCTCCCCTGGTTCCGCCACCAATCACCAGCACAACCGGCTTGGCGACACGCGCCTTGATCTCCGCCGCTACCCGCTTGTAGTTCCGTGCGCTTGTCGCCGTAGACACATAGAGACTTTTCGCGAGCCGTCTGAAAAGGGAATGTCGCTTCCTGTCCAGAAGCGGGCGAAATCCCTCGCTGAAGTCCTCCGGGCGCGCCACGCTGGTGTTGAAATCAATTAGTATCGGCTGCCCATGAATGCGGCGGACGGCGTCTTCCGTTATCGCTTCGCCGCCACTAGTACCAATAGCTTCCTTCAAGAACAACGGCGTCTCCAGACATTCAGGACGCCTGAGCAAATGGGCGATCTCGGTGAGGTTAGCCAGCACGGTCACATCCCCTTTTCTGAGGGTTGAAAGATCACTAGGTTTGATTGACCTGAGATGTCTCGCGAGCGGTTCTTAGTCCGACAGAAGCGCCTGGCTCGGACAAGGCACGGTAGAGTTCAACATAGCGCGTCGCGACCGATTCAAGGTCGAACTTTTTCTTCGCGTGCTGGGACAACCGCCGCGACCACTCCAGCCAGATCGCTGGGTCGAGTGCGTGGGCCCTGCGAACGGCGACCGCAATGTCGACTTCGCTACCGCTCACCGAAAACAGCGGATAATTCTCGAACGGAATCACGTCGCGTGCACCGCTCATATCCGTAATAATTGGCACGACGCCAGCCGCGAGCGCCTCTAGCAGCGCGTTAGATAGGCCTTCAGAACTTGAGAGAAGCAGCAGAAAGTGCGAGCGGTGAAGAAGTCCGCTAACGTCCGTAATGGCACCGAGCAGCCGTATATCTAGCGGATTTCGCGCACTTTGCAGTCTGGCTTCGATCGCGCCCCGTAAAGGCCCTTCCCCGGCCAGCATCACCATTGTCCTCTTCGGCGCCGGTACAGACTGGAGGCCCGCAATCATCGACAACACATTCTTCTCGGGAGACAACCGCCCCACAAAGCAGAACACTGCCGCATCTTTAACGCTAGCGGCCCGCGCTTCCTGCGTCTCCTCAATGCACGCTGCGAAGCGAGTGAGATCGACACCGTTCGGAATCGACGCGATTGCAAACGGAGATACGCCATGCGCCTTCAGATCGTCTTCGATCTGCTTACTGATCGCAATGAACCGACTCGCGTGCCTAACCACAAAATCGACACCGGCCTTCCCGAACAGATATTTCCTCCGTCCTATCACCACGAGATCGTTCTCTTCTCCGCCAACGCCCAACTTCAGGACCGATGGAAGCTTCAGGAACTTGCTTGCGACCGCGGCGACATAGGCGTTGATCCGGAGCTGGTGCGCGTGAACAACTTTGATGTGTTGGCGATGCCAGCACAGCCAGAACAGCGCCTGAACTGCCCAGAGCAATGACGACAACAAATGGCGACCGGCGAGCTGCGGCGGCGACGGACACCAAAAGCGGATCACTCGGATACCGATAGCACCATCGTCAAGAGCGACGCCGGGTACGCGGCTCGACAAGACGATGACATTCTCTCCACGACCTTCTAGCGCCCGGGACAGGCTCAAGCACTGCTTCTCTGCGCCGCCCATGATCTCCACGAACTGACACGTGAGCATAACAACAAGGGATTGGCGATCGTCCTGCTTATGCCGCAACCACATAATCGAGTACTCCGACTCCCAGCAGCCGCTCAAAAACAAGCATACGTTATGCCAACTAATAACAACGCCAGAGCACGCACACTGCTGCACAGAGGATTGCGCAATACTTCATATCCTGCTTCCCCGACGATTAATAATGGAATTCAGGACGCTGCCTGTTGAACACTCGCAAAGTCCACTTCTTCGGCGGCGACTGCCGCGAAACCTCGCAGAGCATCCATAAGTTCTTCGCTACAGGTCATATCACGACGACGAACCTACGATTTTGAAAGCAAACACCGCTAAACTTTTAATCTTGACGTTAAGCGCCTTCGCAACCCTGAATAGGGCCAGGATATTTTCTTCTGAACTAACAATTTCTGACTATCAAGAATTACGCTCAACGACCTCGACTGCAGAACGATACAAAGCGACGGTCCCCATGCGGGGCTTCCATGCCGGTTCGACTTTCTATCTTTTTCAATGCAACGCGTCGGTAGCAACTATGGCATCGGTATCAGAGTTCCACGGGCCACAGCTTCTGTTCAAGCCCAGCCATCGAATTCCGTTATCGTATGAAGCGTGGGGTTACGCGCTGGCAATAAGCGACGCCTGCGCCATTATTCTAACCGGCTGTATCTCCGTACTGACATACGCATACTTCTATTCGCACGCCCAGCTCCCAGTTTTCAGCGAATTACGCGCTCCGCTCGGCGCGAGCTTCATACTCGGTGCTTTATATCTCGCCTCGGCACATGCACGGGGGATATATCGCCCGTCATCACTGCTGCGAAACGGAACCACACTGACCAAGATACTGACGAACTGGGTAGGCGTCTTTCTCTTCGGCTCTTTGGCGGCGTTCTTGCTAAAGATCGGTGATCAATTCTCGCGAGGCGCTCTCGTTCTTTACTTCGTCACCGGTGCCGTAGCGCTCGGGATCGTAAGATATGCCGCAGGACGTCTTCTAACGAATGCGCTTCGCCACGGCGGCCTCAAGCGCAAGCGGATCGCCCTAATCCAGGATTCCGACCCGCACGCGCCACTGTCGAAAACCAATGACATCATTCACTCTCTGTCACAGCATGGGTATGAGATTGTTCGATCTTATCCCGCCAATGATCTTGCGGGCACCTTGGGCCGGGACAGCGCGATCGCCCGCGACGACCTCCTCGATCTTAACCGCGACGGAAAACTCAACGAGATCGTCATTTGTGCTGGCGCCATGAATTCGACGCAGCTTACAAACCTGATGCATCAACTGCGTCGCATCCCGGTTTCCGTGAAATTCATCCCGCATAGCGAGCTATATTTCCTTCTGCAACGGCCATTGGTCGATATCGGGGCCGGCGTTGCTGTCGAGCTGCAGCGCCGACCGTGCTCAACGTTCGAACAGACCATAAAGCGCCTGATTGATATTGCTTTCGCCGGGGCTGGTCTACTCGCTCTGTGGCCGATGATGCTGATGATCGCGGTATTAATCCGCCTGGATAGCCCGGGACCCGTGTTCTTCGCACAAAGGCGCACCGGCTTTAACGGCCGTGTATTCCGGATCCTCAAGTTCCGCTCGATGACCACTGCAGATGACGGCAACGTTGTCCAGCAGGCATCGCGCGGCGATGCACGCATTACCCGAATTGGTAGCTGGCTCAGATCGACGAGCATCGACGAGCTACCTCAGCTGATCAATGTTCTTCGCGGCGAAATGTCGATCGTCGGACCTCGTCCGCATGCCGTTGCGCATGACAAGACCTATAGCAATCTGCTCGATAACTATGCGCTTCGCTACCGGATGCCGCCGGGCATTACGGGATGGGCGCAAGTCACCGGCTATCGCGGCGAGACGGCCACCACAGACCTTATGGCCAAGCGCGTAGAGCAGGATCTCTGGTACATCGAAAATTGGAGTCTGACTCTCGATATCAAGATTATCTTTCGAACTATCTACTCGGTTATGAAAATTCGCGATGTTTACTGATCTACGGGGACGTCGTTTAGCGTTCCCCGGACCGTTCGCCAATTTGCGTTTCTCTTCCGGAGAAATCGACATGTACAATACGAATCCGCATCATATTCTTCACATCATCACTCGCCTCGTTGCAGGAGGAGCTGATGAAAATACAGTCCTCAGCTGCAACCATTTTGCTCAACTGGGGCATCCCGTCACAATCATCTATGGACACGACTTCGATCCGAAGATGATTGCTCGGTTGCATCCGGCGGTGAAAGCCATTCAGGTCAAGTCCTTGACCAGAAGCATCAGCCCGATGCGCGATCTGCGCGCCATGCGTACGATCCGGCGCCTGCTGTGGTGGCTCCGGCCGGACGTCGTACATACGCACACCAGCAAGGCCGGCGTCATCGGGCGCATGGCGGCAATGAACATCCCGAGTCTCGCCGTCGTTCACGGAATTCATATCCTCGCTTTCATCAATGTCGGCTGGTTGCAGCGTCAGGTCTATGTTGCTCTAGAGCGGGTCACCGCATCATGCACCCACGCTTTCGTCGATGTGAGCCCCGGCATGATGGAGCTAGCGCTCGCGCATGGCGTCGGCACCCCCGATTTGCACTATATCGTGCCCAGCGGCATGGACATTGATGCCTTCCGGAGCCGGCAGCTGGAGCACGTGCGTATCGACACTCCGACGAGCCGTCCGCGCCGACGAGTTGTCTATCTCGCCAATTACGAACGGCGGAAGGCTCATCGCGAGCTGATCGACGGCATCAGCGAGCGAAGGGCACAGTTTGGCGACACGACATTCGTGCTGGCTGGTACAGGCGCGCTCGAAGACTCATTGAAGGAGCATGTGTCTAATCTCGGGCTACAGGAGATCATTGATGTGTGCGGTTATGTCTCGGACGCGCCCGCGTTTCTGGAGACGGCAGATCTGTGCATCTATTGCTCCGGCAGAGAGGGCCTGCCGCGGGCCGTCGTTCAATACTGTGCCAGCGGAAAACCTGCCGTTACTTTCGACCTGCCGGGCATCGAGGTGATTGTGAAGTCGGAGTATAACGGCGTGATCTGCAAGCAGGGAGACTTTGATTCAATGCTGACCTCCGTCCGCAGCCTGCTCGACGACCCGTTTCTTCTTGCCAGTATGAGTTCAAATGCAAAATCCATTGATCTGGAAAAGTGGTCGACTGCCAGTATGGGCGTGTCTCTAGAGACGATCTACCAAACTGCCATCATGCGAGCGCGAGCCATTGTACAATAGCTCCTTCAGAAGCCGATTTGAGGTTACACCGCGAAGCATCGTCGCGGCCGGCATCGTCTGTTCGCTCGGCGCACTTTTCATGGGGCTGGAGTTACGAACTCCGGTTGGCACGCTAAAGCCCATCGACATTGTCACCTTGGGTCTTATTGCACTGTATCTATGCACGACGCATCCGCGTCATATCAGAATCAGTGCAGGCATGCTCCTTCTCCTCATGTTTTATCTGGTTTCGACGGTTCCGGCACTCTGGACTGGTGAACTAGTTTACATTAGCAAGCGATTTTTGCAGATCGCGATTCTTATCTCTCTCGGAATTCTCATCTGCAATATCGACACGTCCGGCCTGCGACGTTGGCATTACCAGCTGCTTCTCGGGCTTCTGGCCGCGACAATTGCATTCAACGTCATTTGGCATGTCTCACATGGCCATATCATTGTGTGGAAGCAACTGGGCGATCCAAAATCGGCCTTTCTGTTTCTCCCGATGTGCATCGCGATCGGCCTTGTGATCGGGGCGCTGCCGACCAACCGCTTCTGGCTCTCGATCTGGGGTCTGCTTTTTGTCTTGATCCTGATGTCGGCCGAGCGAAAGGCGCTGGTGCCATTTCTGGCCGTCACACTCGCGGTATTTCTCAATGTTCGGAACCTGGGCGCTCTCGTTCTGGCTGCCGCTGCGGGCGCCCTGGCCATGGCTTTTGCAGACATTCTGACCGACGGACAGATATCGCAGCGTGTCGGCAGTATATTTGTCGAGCAGGACCGGAATGAGATCTGGTACGCGATAGAGGGCGGCTTACCTTCCTCCATTAGCGATACCGCTCGCAGGCTTGGCACCGAAGTCGCGTGGGCGATGTTCTCCCAGAACCCGTTCCTGGGCGCAGGTACTGATGCAACCGGCAATTTCGCACGGACATATTTCGCAAACTATCCGCCGTATTTGCGGGCAGCCGTGCATAATGAATTTCTGCGCATGCTGGCCGAGAACGGAATTCTCGGTACTGGCATCGTACTTGCTGCGCTCGGCCGTTCGATGATCCTGAGCATTCGCGATGCGATCTGGATGCGGCGTCGCTTCGGCGACTATGCCTACATCCGGATTCTGTTCATTATGTTCATCCCGGTGCTGACCTACATGTGGTATGAAGGGTCCGGCACCGAGATGTTCGTGATCATCGTTTTGATTACTCTGATGCCGGACTTGCTGCCCAATATTGTCATGCGCGCGCGAACTTACGCGGAGCAATGCGTCGCGGTCGCTCGCGCGCAGCATGCGATCGAGCCCCGAAAACAGCATCGGTATATCATGGAGAACCGGGCCACTTGAGCTGGTGGCGATATGCATGGACGGCACCTGACGCAGAAAAGCCGGTTGGAACCTAGTAGTGAGTAATCGTATGAGTGTTTCCGTTATCGTTACCTGCTTTGACGAGGGGCCTTTTCTGCATGCAGCCATTGCCAGCGTGCTCGCGCAAAGTCGCGCTGACCTGATCGACCACATCGTTATCTGCGACGACGGGTCGGATGCGGAGACCCAGGCGATCCTGCAGGAGCTCCCCGCGCGCGATCCCCGCATATCGATCTTGCCGGTCGCCACAGACAAGATTCAGGGCACACGCGGCGTGTCGCTCAACCGCAATCGCGGCGTCGCCGTCACCGACAGCGACTATATCGCCTTCCTGGATGCGGACGATCTCTGGCGAGCGGACAAGCTCGAACGGCAGCTTACCGTCTTTGAGGCCATGCCGGAGACCGCGCTCGTCTATACTGCATTCTCATTATTCTGGTCGGACAATCGCAAGCCGCCCGAAGTGGCCCCGCTCGTTGATCTTACCCTTCAGTCCGATCAGAGCCTGGCGTATTTCATGGACGACCCTCCCATCGTCCCGTCCACGGTGCTGATGCGGCGATCATTATGGGACAAGCTTGGCGGCTTCGACGCGACGCTGGAAGTGTTCGAGGACACTGAATTTTTCTTCCGTGCAACAAGGCTAGGTCGCGTTGCAGCGGTAAAGATCCCTCTGATCGACAAGCGACTTCACGAATCGGCCGTGACCTCCAAACGCAACCAGCTGATGAAGCATCACGCCTACGTGGCGCTTCATATCGCCGCTCAGGATCCACGTCTGCTTCGTTACGCAGCTAGGCGGCTATCCGAACGAGCGCGAAAGCTCGGAAATCTGGAGGCGCTGGACGGCCGCAGCGAGAACGCCGTGAATCTTCTGACGTCGGCGATCTATTTCAACCCGTTGAATCTGCGAGCCTGGCTGACTCTCGCATTACACTATCTAGGCGGTGAATCGGCCATGAGAGCCGTAAAGTTGACGCTGTCACGCGCGAGCCGATCATGACCGGGCAACGCCGCGTTATCTACTTCATCAATGGCCTCACGCGAGGTGGTGCCGAGATCGGGCTGCGCAGCCTGCTGGAGAACGGCCTTTTCGAGGGTTACGACTTCCGGGTCATCATTCTGCACAGAGGTTCCGCCGAGCTCAGGCGTGAAGTCGGGGCTTTAGCGGGCGAAGACCGCATTATCGAAGCCAGCGCTTCGCCAAAGCTGACGATCCGCGGCTGCGTTATTGGAATGTATCTGCTGTTCCGGACCATCGCCACCTTCCGTCCAGATTCAGTTATTTTGTCGCTTAAACAGGCGAACATTATCGGCAGGCTCGTCCTATATGCATTTCCCAAGGTCAAGTGCATCGCCTTCGAGCACATTGCCGAACTGGAGCGCGGACCGGCCGTCGCGCTATATAGTAAGCTTCTACGACTGACTTCCGGTCGAGTCGACAGCGTTTGGGCAGATTGCACCACGACATTGAATGCAACGCGCGTTTACTTCAAGCCGCGGCAACGTGAGGAGAAAGTCGTCCCGCTGTTCCTTGCCAGCGATGAAGCCCCGTTGAAGAGCTGTTACGAACTCTCTGGCCCAGCGCGGATCGTAACCGCCGGTCGCCTGGTCAGTCGAAAGCGCGTCGATCTCCTGCTCAAGGCAATTCGAATTCTGGCCGACCGTGGTCGCCCGCTCGTTCTGACCATTTACGGCGAAGGACCCATGAAAGCTGCGTTTCAACAATTGGCGAACGAGCTCGGCATTGGCCAACAGGTCGAATTCGCTGGATTCAAACATAAGTGGTACGCCGATGCCGCGGATCATGATCTCTTTATCCATATGAGTGACGAGGAAGGATTCTGCATCGTCGTCGCCGAAGCTATGATGGTAGGCTTGCCCGTTATCGCAAATGCCGTAGGTGGAATACGCGATTACTCTTGCGACGGAATAACGGCTGCTCACCTATCATCGATGGATCCACAATATGTGGCAGATATTATTGAGAGACACCTCGATTGCGAGAACCATCGACATGATTTGGGGAACTGCGCCGCCGACTGGATCAAATCAACATATCGACGAGAGCGAGTGATGGAGCTTTACCGGAGCGTTGAATTCTGACTTATCCTTCACGGACTATTCCTGGATTGACCGAAAACGACTGACTTATCAATCCGCGGCACGGCCCAGAGAGAACAACGCGGTTCATTCTATTTTTCCATTGTTGGATTTTTAGTTTCTAGTTCTTGTTACGAGGCACGTCTTCGAATGACAGCGGCTCAAGTATTTGTTCTTGAGATTGACGGCAGACCGACGCTTGTATTCGACGCGCCCGATGCGGATGTCGCCGGTGCTATTTGCGTCGATGATCTGCTTAGAACAGATCTCGAGTCGATGGCTACCAATGGCGAGCCTATTTGTTACCCCCATTCCCGTCTCGCATATCGCCCTGCCTCTCCACGCGAGATCGCTGCCTTTGAGCACGCACATCTTCGTGCTCCCGAGTCTAATGAGCCGACTATGGTATTCCTTATCAATGTTGATGGGATCGTCATGATATCCGTCGAACCCTCTGCATGAGTCCAATGATCAGCGATCCGAGTTCTCCAACGGGCTTCCACTCATTGTAAATGCCTTTCGCGAGCAAGGGGTCAACGTGACAGTTCCATCGAACAATGCTTGGTCGGTTGAGGAAGATCAGAGATTGAGGAAACTGGCTATAGCGGGCCGATCCAATCTCGAGATCGCGCAAGACCTGGACCGCACCCTGGCCGCCGTCAAACGACGAGCCAGTTCTTTAGGCGTTCCGCTGGGCAGGGCCGGACGTGCGCGCCCCGGGATCTCGCGATTTGGATAAAACGAGCCTGCTCTAGATCAAAATCGGAAACTCGCGCGGCCGTCAATGTATTGCGGCACGAATGCGTATTAACGTTCCAAGGTAGACGGCGACGATAAGTCGATCGATGTGCGACAGCATAGTGACGCGACGATTGGCTGAGACGACAAGTTACACGCCTCATCGCGCCGCTTCAGGACCGGCTGCTGCGCCTTTATGGCCATCCTCAAAGTGGCACCGATAACTCACCCGAGGGCGTCACGCATTGCCCAACGGTCGATCAATGTCACGATGCCAGCTTTATGGCGGTCTGCGTTTAACGACTTAGCCGAGAACCGAGCTCTTCGTCCAACTCTTGCCTGGGCGCTCAGCGCTTGGTCGTCTTAGGGACAGGTGTAGCTCGTGGGCTTTGATTGTGGTGGCAGCTCGGGTACGCCCAATTTCCTTCGCTATTTCTTCCGGCGGTAGGGTTCCCGCCAAGTGGTGGAGCATTGCAATTTCGTCGGCAGTCCAAGGCCGGTGTAACATCGCCATCTTTACCTCCTGATACTCAACTCAACCATCGAATCGGCTGCAAATTTCATTCCAGACTTCGGAATTGAACCGTAAGCAACGATGCGCAATCATGGTTGATGGACAAACCCCACCGGATATCTGGTGGAACTTTTCAAAGGTAACGAAATACAGAATACTGTATCCGCATGCTCGGATGTTACTACTCGTCTATGAATTTTAGACGAAATCCGCCTCGTACCATTGGTACTGTCTCGTCAGCGAACATATTTTTGCTCACGACAAACCTGCCCGCTCGCTTTGTGAGCGGAAATCCAACGCAAGCGGTTATCCCTAGGACAATATGGACATCAACAGATCTGTCATTACAGCGTGTTGGCGCCGCCAAGCACGGCCGTGAATTCATGCGAGAAGGTGCAACCATTGCCATGAGCGATCGCGATCTCGGCATCCGCGATCTGCCGTGCGCCGGCATTGCCGCGTAATTGCTCCGTCGCTTCGATCAGCGTGAACAGCCCATACATGCCTGGATGCGCAAACGACAATCCACCGCCATTGGTATTGACCGGCAGAGCACCACCCGGCGCGATCCGACCACCGGAGACAAACGCGCCGCCCTCGCCTTTCTTGCAGAATCTCATATCTTCCAGGAACATGATGACATTGATGGTGAAGGCGTCGTAGAGCTGCAACACATCTACATCAGTCGTGGTGATGCCCGCCATCTCGAACGCGCGCGGCGCGCATTCAGCCGTCGGCGTCGTACAGAAATCCGGGATCTGCGAGACCTCGCGGCTCCAGCTCGCGCCGGCGCCGCCGAGGAAATAGACCGGCTTGTGCTTCAGCGCTTTCGCACGATCGGGACTGGTGACGATGACCGCCGCACCACCATCACTCATCAGGCAGCAATCCAGCCGCGAGAGCGGATCGGCCACCAGTGGCGATGCGAGCACGTCGTCGATGGTCAGCGGTGCCTTCATCGTCGCATCGGGATGCAGCTGCGCCCATTGCCGCGCGGCCACGGCAACTTCCGCCATCTGCGCGCGCGTGGTGCCATATTCATACATGTGCCGCGCGGCGCACATCGCGTAGCCGGGCAGCGGCGACATCAGGCCGTAGACTTTCTCGAAGGTCGGCAGTTCGTGGATGCCGAAGGTGCCGGCCTGTTTGAGGTTGGAGCCATAGGCGATCAGCACCGTGGTGCAGAGCCCTGCCTCGATGGCCATGGTCGCCTGCAGGAGATGCGACAGGAAGGACGAGCCGCCGGTCATGTCGGAGCAGGCCCATTTCGGGCGGATGCCGAGATACTCACCCATCGAGAGCGTCGGGAACATGTGATACAGCGTGCCACCGCAAATACCGTCGATGTCTTTCAACTGCAGACCCGCATCGGCGACCGCGCGTGCAGTGGCGCCCGCCATGAGATCCATCGAGGATAGACCGGGCGCACGGCCGAGGCCGTAGGTGCCGATACCGACGATGGTGCTCTTGCCACGCAACGAGGATGCGGTCATGGCGCGGCTCCCACGGGACGAAACAGCACGATGGGCTGTTCGCTATTGGCATAGGCGCCGAAATCGACCAGTGCGATCACCGCCTGCACGCGCATGCCGATATGAACCTCTTCCGGAGCGCACTCGATGACGCGGCTAAGCATGCGGACGCCTTCGTCGAGATCGACGACACAAGCATTGTGGTCGCCGCCATGCTTCGCGGGCCGCCGCATAATGGTGGTCGAATAGACCGTGCCGAAGCCGCCGACCTCGACGAATTCGAGATCGTCGGCTCCGCTGTGCGGCGCGATCAGGCGCGGATAGAACACATATTCGCCGGTCGAGCGCGAACGCTGGATCATCAGTCTGCCGGCGCGCAGATGGGCCCAGAACTGTCCTTCGGGACCAAGCTCGGCCGCTGGCGAGGTCGCTGTCGTCATATCCACTCCGCTTCCTGCAGCGACCGCCAGCTGATCTTATTGCTTTCCGAGCGCGGCAGACTGTCGACCAGCACCACCGAGCGCGGCGTCTTGTAATTGGCCATGGCGCCGCGCGACCAGCCGATGATGTCGTCTGCCGTTATCGACGCTTTGGCCGCATCATGCAGGACCACCAGCGCCTTCACCGACTCGCCGCGATAGCTGTCCGGCGTCGAGATGATGCAGCACTCCTTGATGGCGGGATGGCCATACATGATGGACTCGACTTCCGCCGGCCACACCTTGAAGCCACTGACATTGATCATCCGCTTCAGCCGATCGACAGCAAAGAAATAGCCGTCGCGGTCGCGATAGCCGAGATCGCCGGTGCGTAGAAAGCGCTTGCCGTCGAGCGTGACGAAGGAGGTCTCGTTCGCTTCGGGCTTGTTCCAGTAGTTCTGGAGCACCTGCGGGCCGTTGACGACGATCTCGCCGATCTCGTCATTGCCAAGCTCGGCCAGCGTGTCGGGATCGATGATCCGCGCGTCGGTCTGGTGCACGGCGATGCCGAGGCACTGGCGCCTTGGCGCTTCCATCGGATTGATGTGGGTCGGCGACATGGTCTCGGTCATGCCGTAGCCTTCGACGAATTCGAGGCTAAAGCGGGTCTTCAACCGCTCGGCCACCGCCACCGGCATCGCCGCGCCACCTCCGGTGACGACCTTGAGCTTTGCAAAACATTCTTCGCGAAATGTCGGGCTGGAGAGTACATCGACGATCATGGTCGGCGCCGCGTTCCAGAAGGTAACGCCATGGGCCTCGAACAGATCAGGGATCAGGTCCTTATCCCAGCGCGCCATCAGCATCAGCGTCGCGCCGACCGAGATCGCCGCATTCATCGAGCCCTGCATGCCCGCCACATGAAAAAACGGCTGCACGCCAGTCAGCACGTCGTCGCCACCGAGCCGGTACCAGCGCGCTTGCAACACCGCCGTGAACAGCACGCTCGAGTGCAGATGCATGCAGGCCTTCGGCTTGCCTGTCGTGCCGGATGTGTAAGGGAACAGGCAGAGATCGGCTGGCGTCGCGGTCATCGGCGACGGCGTCTCGTTGCGCGCGATGACATAGTCCCAGGCGCGCCAACCCGGCGCCGTGGGGCACGATCCGTTTTGCGTCACGCAGGCTGGCAGCGTGCAAGGCGATGTCTCGGGCACATAGTCTCGATAGTGCGCGACGATGATGCTGTTGATGGTGTTGCCAAGCAGCGGTGCAAAAACATCGACGAGATCGCTGCCGATGATCGCCACACTCGCGCCGCTGTCGGACGCGATATAGTCGAGTTCGGCGGTCTTGTTCATCGGGTTGATCGGCACAATCACGGCGTCGGCCCGCACGACTGCGTAATACGCGATCACATATTGCGGCGAATTCTGCAACGCGACCATGACGCGGTCGCCGCGTTTCACGCCGCAGATGTTCTGCAGATAGCCGGCGAGCGCATCGACCTGCCGCAACAATTCCGCATAGGTGACAACACCGCCATAGAAAAGCGTGGCCGGATGATCCGGCCGTGCTGTCGCCGCGCGTACCAGCGCGTCGTAGAGGACGCCTTCCGGCAGCGGCAGAGTGTGCGGTTCGCCGGGCGGCCAGAACGGAGAGATGGCACTCACGGCAAGCCTCCTGACAGGTACATTTCAGCAATAATCAGGCGAAGAAGTGCCAGACCTTGGCGATGATCTGCCAGCGGCCATCGATCTTGATGAAGGAGAGTTCGTTGACGAAGCGCTTCGGCAGATACATGTCCTTGACGCGGGCATGGGCCGTTGTCGGCGATGCCACCGACACGCTCACGATTTCGTCCTCGCGCGGGTCGCCCCGCGACGCCGATGATGGCCGCGACGCGACCATGCCCATATAGGTTTCGAGATCGAGATTGACGAGCGTGCCATCGGTTGCTGAGGACAGCCGCACCTGCGGGTGCAACACCCGACGGAAACCGGCGACATCACCGTGATGCAGCGCATCGAAATAGCCGGCGATGACGGCGCGGATGTCCTGTTCGTCTTGCATCTTCAAGTCTCTGTTGTCGTGTGTCAGTTGAGGCCGCCGGAACGCGCATGTTCCTGGTCGGCAAGTTCGAGTCCGTGGTCGAGCGCTGCGAGCAACCGCTCGGCATCCTGCTCGCTGATGATCAGCGGCGGCGCCAGGAACAGCGAGGTCTGCTCGCCGCTGGTGCCGATCACGGCACCGGCTTCCATCGCCCGCGCGGCGACACGAGAGGCGATCGGATTTTCCATGGTGTCGGCAGCCCATGAACGCCAGTCGGGCCCGTGCAGTTCGACGGTCCAGTGCAGGCCCTGGCCTGCAACGCGGCTGACGCTCGGATGGTTACGCGCGATTTCGAGTAGACGTTTCGTGAAGAACGCTTCCATGGCGCGCACGCGCGCCAGAATGTCCTCTTCTGTCACCACATTGAGATAGGCACTGATGGCGGCCATGCTGATCGGATGGCCACGCAGCGTACCGTAGTTCTGCCAGCTCGATCCCTTGAGCTGCTCGACGATTTTCTTGGACACGATCACGGCCGCGACCGCCGCAGCGCCGCCGCCGAGCGACTTGCCCATGGTGACGATATCCGGACGGCTCTTGGCACCCTGGAACGCGAACCAGCGGCCGGAGCGGCCGGCGCCGGTGACGACTTCGTCGGCGATCCAGATCGAATTCGCCTTCGCGGCGTGATCAGCGACTTCGTCCTGATAGTCGCCGTCGTAATAGTTGCCGCCCTGCGTGTAGTCGATGATGGTCGCCGCAGTGTCCGCCAGAACAGTACCAGCATCGGCGAGCACGTCTTTAACCGGCTGGTTGCTAAGCGGCGCGCCATAAATCGCCCCGTCAGGTGCAGGCAGGATCTTCACCGGCGCCATCGGGGCCGGCAGACGCGAACCGCCGGCCTGCACGGCGAGCCCACCATGCCAGTGCGGCTGCACAGTCATGCTGCGCGACAGACCGACGAGGCCGTGATAGGCGCGCTCGCGCGTCGCCAATGCCGTCTTCTGCGACAGAGCCTGACAGAGCGACAGTGCCATGTCATTGGCCTCAGAGCCGCTGATGCAGAAGCGCACGCCGCCGACCCAGTCCTCCTCGCCCGCGAAGGCGGTGCTGATCAGATCATCGGCGGCTTTCTCGCGGCCGATCCAGGTCCAGCCTTCGTTGACGACCGGCGTATCCGCCGCCGCGCGAATGGCTTCCACCATTTTCGGGTGGCGATGACCGAGCCCGCCACCGGTGTTACTGCCGTCGATCAGGCGACGCCCATCCTGCAGGTGGAAATAGACGCCTTCGCCGCCAACCACGGTCAGGGGCGCGCTATCGCCGGCATTGAGGCCCGTCCGCAAAAGTCTGCTCATCGAATATCCTTTTTGTCCTTGCGGAGGTGCATCACGCGTGGCCATAGCCGCCGCCGCCGCACATCTCGATGGTGATGACATCGTCCCGTTGCAGCACGAGGTTCGACTTGCCCTCGACATCGATCACCTCGCCGCCGCGCGTGAGCGTGAGGCGTGCGGTCTTGCCGGGTGCGCCGCCCTTCAGACCAAACGGGGGAATAATCTTGCGCTCGACACAACTGGTCAGATGCATGCTGGGGGCAAGGATCCGGTAGCTCCGCACGACACCGTCGCCGCCCGGATAGGCGCCTGCCCCGCCGGAGCCCCAGCGGATCGCCTGCTGCTCGACCCGGATATTGTAGTTGGCCTCGATGGCCTCGGCCGGCGTGTTGGAGGTGTTGGCCAGGTGCACGCGGGTCGCGGCGCAGCCGGCGCGGTTGTGCCGCGCGCCTTCGCCGCCGGCATGGACCTCGTACAGCATCTTCCAGGAGCCATCCTGCCGCGGCTCGGCGAAAGAGAGCATGCCGGACGTGGTGGCACCGCCCGACGACAGCCGCTCCGAAATCACGTGCTGCATCGCCAGGAAGATCGCATCGACGATGCGCAGCGACGTCTCGTGATTACCGGCCGCCACCGGCGCGGTGTGACCGGGTTCAAAGATCGAGCCCGGCCGAGTGATGATAGTGAGCGGACGTAGCGCGCCACCATTCTGCTGCATATCGCGCCCGCTCATGATGCGCGCGCTATAGGCCACCGCGGATTTCGCGATGAAGGACGTCGTGTTGCAGAAATTCGAGACCCGGTCACAACTGCCGGACAGATCGAAGGTCGCCTCGTCGCCCTTGATGGTGATCTTGACATGGATACGCGCCGGCTCGTCATTGGAGCCGCCGTCATCGAGGAAATCCTCGCCTTCATAGACGCCGTCAGGTAGCCCGAGAATGGCTTCGCGCATCTCGGCTTCGGAGAGATCGTGCAGCCGCGACAGCGCCGCCACGAACATTGCCTTGCCGTGCTGCTTGCACAATTCGACGATGCGCTTTTCGCCGGCCAGTGTGCAAGCAATCTGGCCAAGCAGATCGCCCTCGCAGGATTCCGGATCGCGGACATTCACCTTGAGGAACTGGACGATGGCATCGCTGACACCCGCCGCGGTGGCGACTTTGATCGGCGGAATCCGCAGTGCTTCTTGAAATGTGTCGATGGCCTTGGCAAGATAGCTCCCCGGCCATGTGCCACCGATATCGGGCCAATGCGCGAGGCTGACGGCGAAGGCAACGATATCACCCTCGAAGAACACCGGACGGACGACCTTGACGTCGTTGAGGTGATTGCCGCCGAGCGCGCCGAGATTGTAGATCAGCACATCGCTTTCGCTCAGCGTCGCAGCCGGCACGACCTTCAGCAATTCGCGGATCGTATAGGCCATGGCGCCGAGATGAACGGGGATGTCACGGCCCTGCCCGATCAGTTCGCCTTGCGCATCGGTGATCGCCGAAGACAGATCGCCGGCCTCGCGCAGCAGCGGTGAGCGCGCCGAGCGTGTCATCACCAGGCTCATCTCTTCCGCTGCGGCCGACAGGCCATGGCGGATCACTTCGACGGCAAACGGGTCGAGCTTCATGACAGCACCTTCGCGAGATAGAGATTGCCGTTGCTGTCCGGCGTCGCCTGCCATTGCGGCGGGAGGACTACGGTGGACCACGCGTCTTCGATGATCGCTGGACCGGTCACGACGGAGGTCATGGCGCTGCGATCGATCACATCGGTCATCACATCCAGAGCGCCATCGAATGAGCAGCGGCGCTTGGGGGCCACCACCGCGCGCAACACTGTTGACGGGCGACTGACTTCGGTGGTCGAGGGCTGCCGCGCCTGCGCGCGTACGGATTCGATCACGCAGCTTTCGTTGGTCGCGTAGCCGAACAACTCGCGATGCTTGATGAGAAAGTCCTGCCGCAATTTTTCAGCATCGAGCGGCATCGTGAACGGCACCGGGATCGCATCGGCCTGCGCGGCATAGCGCATCAGCGCGACCAGTTCGATCTGGATCGACGCGCGCGGGATCGCATTGGCGAGCAGAGGCACGAGGGTCTGCTCGACCAGCGCTTCGATACGCTGCGTGACCTTGGCCGGATCGATGCTATCCAGCGCAACGCGCAGAGTCTGCTGCTGCAAGAAGCTGAAATCGGCGGTCAGACATCCCAGCGCGGAGAAGGCGCTGGACGCAGCGGGCACCACGATCTCTGTGATCCCGTAGAGCTCGGCGAGGCCCGCCGCATGCATCGGGCCGCCGCCGCCAAACGCCAGCAGCGTGCAGTCGCGGCCATCGATGCCGCGGTCCACTGTCACGCGGCGCAGTGCCCGCGCCATGGTGGCATTCGCCACGCGGATGATGCCGAGCGCAGTCTCGGTAAGGCTGAGCCCGAGGCCCTGCGCGATCGGCTCGATGACACGGGCTGCGGCATCGACATCGATGCCGATGCGGTCGCCGAGCTTGGTTTCGGGGTTGAGATAGCCGAGCAGCGCATTGGCATCCGTGATGGTCGGCCTGGTGCCGCCACGGCCATAGCAGGCTGGGCCCGGCTCGGAGCCGGCACTTTCCGGCCCGACGCTCAGACCGCCTGCACCGGCGCGCACGATGGAGCCACCGCCGGCGCCGATGGAATGCACCGCCAGCATCGGCTGACGTAGCGGGCGATCGCCAAGCATCTTGCCGTCGGCCATCTCCGCCTGGCCATCGACGATCAGACAGACGTCGGTCGTCGTGCCGCCCATATCGAAAGTGAGCACGCGGGATTTCTTGAGCTGGCGCGCGATGCTGACCGAGGCCGCGACGCCGGCGGCCGGGCCGGACATCGCCATCACCAGCGGGCGTCGCTTGACGGCTGAAATTGGGATCATCGCGCCGGCGGAGTGAAACACCTGCAGGCCCGGACCGATGGGCAGACGTTCTTCAAGCTCGCTCAGATATTCCACCGCAATCGGCATCGCCGCTGCATTGAACGCCGTCGATGACGTGCGCTCATATTCGCGCGCTTCGGGATTGATCTCGTGCGACAGCGAGACATGCGGCACGATGTCCTTCAACCGCTCGGCCAGCATCTGCTCATGGACGGGATTGGCATAGGCATGCAGCAGCGAGACGGCGACGCTTTCCACGCCGGTCTCCTTCAGCCAAGCGATCAGGCGCTTGATTTCGGCTTCGGCCAGTGGCTTCAGCACCTGGCCCTCGTGATCGAGGCGCTCATCGAGCGCGAAACACAATTCACGCGGCACCAGCGCCTTGGCCTTTGGCGCGATATCCAGGCGATAGAGATCGCGGCGACGATAGCGCGCAATCTCAAGAACGTCCTCGAACCCCTTCGTCGCGATCAGGGCGATCCTGGGCAGGCGTTCCTCGACGATCGCATTGGTGATCCGGGTGGTGCCGTGAATGAAGCGCTTCACGTCGCTCTTGCGCAGACCCACGGCCTCGATCGCTTCCAGCATCGCCTGCACCGGCGCATGGGGGCGCGACGGCACCTTGGCGATCCGCGTCTCTGACGTGTCGCGCCGGATGGCGATGATATCGGTGAAGGTGCCACCGATGTCGGTTCCGATTTCCCAGATATTCGTCACGCGCGTTGGTCCCGCTTTCGTTCAGGGCCGGCGATGCAGCACAAGGGCTACATCGCCGGGTCGTTCGTCTTCGCTTACTTGCGGGCGAGATCGCGGAAGTCGACCTGGCGGTGAAACCAGTAGGTGTAGCCATCAAGTTGCGGGATCATCACGGCGTCCTGATTGGCCTGCCACAAGAGCACCAACGGAACTTCCTTGACGTATTCCGCGATCATCTGCTTGCCCATCTCGTCATACCTGGCCTGATCCTGCTCGAACCGAGCCTGATTGGCCAGTTTCACCACCAGCTCGTCATTCCAGGAGCTGTAATTCCAGCGCTGGTTACCGGCGAAGAAATTGCGGAAGAAATAATCGGTGGTCGGCAGCCAGGCGGTGGAACCTTCGGTGAAGAACGGCAGCTTCTTCTCGGTGATCTGCGTCGACATCTGCGAGTCCGGCAGCTTCTGCACATCGACCTCAATGTTGAGCTTCGCCAGCGCCTCCTTCAGCAGCGCCGCCATCGGCTCGGTGACAGCGGCGGAGCCGACATTGATGCTGAAAGTGGTCTTGAAGCCCTTCTCGAAACCGGCTTCAGCCAGAAGCTGCTTGGCCTTGGCCATATCGGTCTTCGCCGGCATCGGCTGCGGGAAGTCGGCATTCGGCGGCGACGTCCACGATGCACCGAACAGCGGAGAGCCACGCTTGAAGATTGCTGCGCTGAACATGTCGTTATAGGGCAGCGCCATGGCGATGGCCTGACGGACCTTGAGATTGTCGAACGGCGCCATTTGCGTGTTGAAGGCAATCATGGTGAAGCCGTTGGTCTGCGGTGACGACTCCACCTTGACCTTGCCGCGCTGCTGCAGCGACGGTACGTCGCTGGCCTGCAGATCGATGGCGATGTCGGCATCGCCCTTCTCGATCAGATTGGCTCGCGTAGCGGGATCGCCGATGGTCTGTTCGATGACGCGCTTGAAGTAAGGCAGCTTGCCGTCACGGCCGCTCTTCCAGTTCTCGTTGCGCTTCAGGACCAACTGTTCGCCCGGCTTGAACATCTCGACCGTATAGGCGCCCGAACCGGCGGTATTGGTCTTCAGCCATTCCTGCGCCCAGGGATCCTCGGCAGTCGCATGCTGCTTCGCGAGCTTGCTGTTGAAGATCGGCGCGAGCGGCGTGGCGAGATTGGCCAGCGCCAGACGATCCGCTTTGGGTAGTGTTACGGTGATCGTGCGATCGTCGACAATTGCGAACTGCTCGGCCTTGGTCAGCGATCCCGTGCCCATTTGCCCTGCGGCAATGGATTTGGCCGTGACGGCACGATCGAGCGACCATTTCACGTCTTCTGCAGTGACGGGCGTGCCATCGTGCCACTTGGTATCGCGCAGCTTGAAGGTGATCTTCAGCCCGTCCGGGCTGACCTCATAGCTCTCGGCCAGTTCGCCGCGGATCTTGCTGCGGTCGAATACCCAAACGCCATTTTCGTCGCGCTTGCGGTCGAAGGCCACAAGGCGGTCATAGATGCTGGTCGAGACGCCAAAGGCCTCGCGCGTCGCCCCCGGCGTGGTCGGGTCCAGCGTGGGGATATTGTTACCGGTCACCTGACGCAGCGTCTCCGCACGCGTCTGCGCCTGTGCCGCCGCTGGCGTGAGCGCCATCAGCAGCACGCTGCCCGTCAATCTCAACAAACGCCCGCGATCAGCCATCATCTGCCACCGTCCCCTGTCGAACCTCGTTCTGCAAAATCTTGGCGCATCGCGCGCGTCCGGATAGAGCCAGACTCGCCGGAAACGACTAGGCCAGATTGCCGGACATTAGGGTAACGCGCGAGCGAGGTGCCAAGGTGCTTGGTTACAGTGCAAGTCCTGCACGCGAATGCAGCAACGATCCCATCGGCGCGCCGCTCCATTCAGATGCAGGATGTGCGGCCGTTATCGCGCCATCGATGGTTCGACGAGATCGCGCCTGCGCGGCGGCAAGGGAGTCACCCGCCGACGATTGACCAATTCGCGGGCGCGCGGCCATTGCCGGGAAACGCATATAGCGGATCGAATTATTTTTTTGCCGCAGACGGTTCCACACCGAGAATCTGCGCCATTTTCGCGATCAGACGCGTCGCATCGGTGGGCTTGAGGCGACCATAGCCCAATACGAGGCCGGCATAAATCGGCGCCTCCAGATGATTCTGCGATAGCGGCTGCACGTGGAGACCCCCTTGCTTCAACAGCCGTGCCGCCTCCACATCGCTCATCCGCGCTTTCAGGCGCTCGGTGAACAGAGCGACGAGATGAAGACCGGTTGCACAGGGAGCGACGGTGAGATCATCAGGCAAATACTGACGGATCGCATCCATCAGGGCCTGCTGCCGCTCCGCATAAACTTTTCGCATGCGGCGGAGATGGCGCAGCAGATGACCCTCGCGCATGAATTCGGCGAGGGCGCGCTGACCGATGCCGGAACTGTGCACGTCGATGCGCGCGCGGCCCTTCGTGAAGATCTCGACGAAACGCTCCGGCGCGACGATGTAGCCCAAGCGCAAGCTCGGCATCATGATCTTGGAGAAGGTGCCGAGATAGATCACGCGCTGCTCGCGGTCGAGAGATTTCAGCGACGCGATCATACTGTCCTGATGCCGGAACTCGGAATTGTAGTCGTCCTCGACAATCCAGACGTCGTTGCGATTGGCCCAGTCAAGCAATTCCAGCCGCCGCTCCAGCCCCATGCTGACACCGAGCGGATATTGATGCGACGGCGTCACCACGATCAGCTTCGCATTCGGCGCGCGGCGAATGCCCTCGGTGACGCACAGCCCCTTGTCGTCCACCGGTATCGGCACCAATTTACCACCCGCCGCCGTCAGCGACCACTGCGCCTCCACGAAGCCCGGTTCCTCCACCCAGACTTCGTCGCCATGATCGAGGATCATGCGGCTGCACAGGTCGAGCGCGCTGGAAGTGCCCGAGGTAACGACGATCTGCTCAGGCGTGCAGACGAGACCACGTACCGCGCCGAGGAAATCCGCGATCTCGCGCCGAAGCTCAGGAAGCCCGGCGGGGGACAAATCGAGGCATTCCTCCTTGTCGGGTTGCAGCGACGTCTGGCGCAGCAACCGAGCCCAGTCGCCGAACGGAAAGGTCGAGATATCGGGCGCACCGGGGCTGAAATCCGACGCCCAATTGGTCTCGTAGGTGAAGCCAATCAGCGACTGCCAGCGCTGAGAGATGGGACCGGCGATGCGAGAGGTATCCGCAGACACGCCCGCCGGCGATGCCGCGTTGCGGCTGACTGCGGCGACCGAGACACCGCCGCGCGGCATCGATTCCAGATAGCCTTCGGCGTAGAGGATGTCCCAGGCACTCAGCACCACCATGCGCGAGCAACCGAGCTCGCGCGCAATCTCCCGCGAACCGAGAAACTGGGTGCCCGCCGGCAGCGTCCCATGCAGAATCCCGTCGCGCATCTGCGCCGCGATTTGCTGGGGCAATGCCACTGACGAAGCCCGGTCGAGACGGATGCCCGCCAGCGACATCCGTCTCCTCTGGCCAGTGGAATTCTGCATGCGAAATGGGGCCCGGACAAACGATCGAGATGAATGCGACCGAACAAGTAGCAGCACGGAAGGCTGGACGTCCACATTGCACCCTACAGCCCGAATGGCCGAGCTTACGCGGAATGCTGACCTCTGCCACAAATCCGTTGAAAAGATCCGGAGCCTGGAGGCATCGGGCGTGTCAGTGATCTGCAACCACGGCCTGCACCAATGACACACCCTCCGCAAGGGACTCGGGTTTACGAATGAATGTCCGCTTTGCGCCAATAGCTGACATCGGTGTCACTAGGCACTTTGCGGGCGCCACTGAGGAATATATTCCAAGCCTTCTCAGAATTGGCATTCTGAGCGCACGTCGATGCATAGGTCATGCGATCGAGCATATCGCGACGCAGTCCAGCAGATGCGTGGCCAGGAAGGGAGTATCTCCGTCGGCGAGTATGCCGGTGTCCTGCGCCTCCTTGCGGAGAGCAAACAGCCGGTCCATGGTCGGATCATCGGTCCTGCTATCGACCGACTGTCCAACAACGAGGGCTTCGCTGAACGCAATCCGCTTGAAGGCGATCAGGGTCGGGTCGAGATTGACGGTCAGCAGCCACCGCGCGGCAGCGCGCAACTGCTCCATGACATCTCCCGTCTCGGCCGCCATCGTCGCCTGAAAATGCGCCTGGGTTTGTATGCGGGCGTGTTCGACGACGCCCCCGAACAGCGCCAAGCCAACCATTGCTGATTGCAAAGTCAGAAACTCTGGATAGTCCAAGAGACGAGCTCTTTGGCAAGGTTTGAGAAAGCAGAGTCGAAAGCCCGAACGGTTCCTGGTGCATCCAGCTGTTCAATCCTCTGGCTCTGGCGAAATATCCGTGAAGCGATGACCTTTCCATCCTTATCCAGAATCTTTGTAGACAACTCAATTTCTGCCGCAGGCGTTTCATCAGGCCCAACGTCAAATCGTCTGACATCGATCAAAAGCTGATAATCGGGCTGAACGCCGTCCATCGGCCGCGTGGGTGCATGTGTTGCGTCGTAGTTTTCGAAACTCTCCAAGATCTTCGCCTGGACGAGCTTGGGAATGCTGTCTGCCCACTGCGCATCGGGGAATCCCGCCGTGTTTTTGGGCTGCGAAAACAAGAAGCGTTGCGTCTGCAAAAGGACGACAGCTGTTGGCTCGGGTATCGCGAACTGCCCCTTAAGTATTTTGGTTGGTGCCGGGAAATCAACAGCAGCGCGAAGATTATAGGTCGCCTTAGATACCGGAGAAGCGCCGCCGCCCGTCATTCGCTCCAGACCGCTGACAATTCCGTCGAGCTTTCCGGTGTTGCGAGCGAGTCCTTCTGAGAACACTTGAAGATTGGCGATCGTGCTTTTGAGCGGCGCGGCATTGTCCGCCAGAACGCCGTCGACCCGCCCAAGGGCCTCGCGTGCCGCTTGTGTCATACTGCGGCCAGCGCCGGGTTCGGCTACCAGCATCGTCACGGGAGCGGAATTCGTCAGTAATTTACCTCCCTCCAATGCGATTACCGGCACCCCCGTCAGTCCCTGGAAGTCCAATCCCACCTTTGTGTCACTGCGAACGGGAGTGGTGTTCACGACCGAGATGCTTGCATTGACGCGACTGGGACTATCCTCCGCCAAATCGAGACGCGTCACCTCGCCCACGCGAATGCCGTTAAAGAGCACCGCGGCGCCCACCAGCAGACCCGGCACAGAGCCGTCGAACTGAATCTGATAGGCAGTCCGCGGACCTGAATTTCCGGTGCTATGCAGCCAGAATATAAAGCCGAACACTGCAGCGATAGCTGCGAGAACGAATGCACCGACGATGACGAAAGGAGCGCGCGTTTCCATATCAAATCGCCTTTGGTTGGAGCATGAGGGAGCGCTTGCCATGGAAATAAGCCTTAACCCATGGATGCTCGGATCGAAGCAGCTCGCTCATCGGTCCGATCGTGACGATTTTTCCATCAGCCAGGGCGGCCACGCGATCACAAACGGTGTTCAGACTGGCGAGATCGTGCGTGACCATGAAGACCGTGAGCCCCAACGTCTTCTGCAACGTCTTGATCAGCGTATCGAAATCGCCAGCTGCGATAGGATCGAGGCCGGAAGTCGGTTCATCGAGAAAGACGATGGCTGGATCCAGCGCCAATGCGCGTGCAAGCGCGACTCGCTTTGTCATGCCGCCAGAAAGCTCCGACGGAAACTTGACACCGTCTTCGGGCGCGAGACCCACCATTTCAAGCTTGGCATTCGCAATCTCAGTCATGAGTTCGTCCGAGAGCGTTGCATTCTCGCGAAGCGGAAACTCGACGTTCTGCAATGCCGTGAGTGACGAGAACAGTGCTCCCTGCTGAAACAGCACTCCCCATTTTGCAGCGGCATCCCTTGTCCGGCGCCCGGGCGTCAGACCGATATCGCTCCCCATGACCTCGATCTTTCCGCTTTGCCGCTCGATCAAACCAATCACGGTCCGCATCAGCACTGATTTCCCGCCACCGGAGGCACCTACAAGCCCCAGGATTTCGCCGCGCCGAACATCGAGTGACAGATGATCGATGACGATATGGCGGCCGAAACCGACAACCAGGTCCTCAACATGGATGGCAACATGCGTATCTGTCTCCTGCATCGCTACATTCCTATCGATGCGAAGAATACGGCGAATAGTCCGTCGAGAACGATGACGAGAAAGATCGATTTCACGACAGATGTCGTTGTTTGTTTGCCTAGGGATTCAGCGCTCCCTTTTACGCGAAGCCCTTCGCTGCACGCGACGATCCCGATCACCAGCGCCATGAATGGCGCCTTGATGATACCCACTTCGAAATGCGTCACCGAGATTGCCTCATGTAGCCGGGCTATGAATGTTACCGGCGACATCCCCCCATAAAACCAGGCGACGAGGCCTCCCCCGTAAAGCGCCGCCACCGCCCCAACGAAGGCCAGGATCGGCAATGCAATGATCAGTGCGACGACGCGAGGCAGGATCAGTACATCGACGGGATCAAGACCCATCGTCGATAGAGCATCAATCTCCTCGCGCATCTTCATGGAGCCCAGTTCAGCGGTGTAGGCGCTCCCGGATCTTCCGGCGACCATGATTGCAACGATCAGAACTCCCAGTTCACGCAACACCAGGATCCCGACCATATCGACCACATAAGCCTCCGCGCCGAACTTACGGAAGTGGAAGATGCCTTGCTGCGCGATAATGGCGCCGATCAGAAATGTAATCAGCACCACGATCGGAAGCGCCTGCCAGCCGACGCGATAGATCTGGTAAACCAGTGATGTCAGCCGAAATGATCTCGGACGGCGAAACACACCGACAGCGGCCAGACAAATCGCGCCGAGCATTTGAAGGAAAACCGACAGATCCAGAATTGCCGCCAGCGCCGCCCGACCCAGCATTTCCAATCTGTCGGCGATGGACTTACGCTCGGTGGGACCCGGATTACGTCGTCGATTGACCTGTCTCAATTCTTCGATCAGATCGATATAGTCATCTGCAGCACCAACAATGTGCGCACGTTGTCCGCCGCCGGCCAAATGTCGCGATATTCGCTCGATAAGCCAAGCGCCCAACGTGTCGAGCTCGCGGACGCCGGACATGTTCACGGTTACCGACCGGGCCCGCGCGAGCTGAGGCGCTATGCTGGCAGATAGTTGCTCCAGAGTCGCCGCATTGACGACGGTCCAGCTTCCTGTAGGGCGCAATTCGAGCGCATCGCCGTTGGCGCTGGCTATCAGCAAAGGTGCATTTATCACGACGATCTCCTGCGCTTATGCCAAAATAGGCCAGTGGAGGCGCCATCGAGCGTCGTCAGCAGGACGACACGCGGGTTGAAGTGGAGGCCACATGTTGGGTGACACGGATCGCCCTCAAATCATACAACGAAGTTCCTTCTGCCTGATCGCCGGAACGAAACTCCGTTTATCGTCGACCTATAACTTATTTTCGGAACTTACGCCGCTCTGGCGGTTTGGATGACGTGAACTCGATCAACACGCGTGTTCGTGGTCTTTTCAATTAGATCGTTTCTGACGTGACAGCTGTTTGACGTATGTCAAACGGCCACTCGCCGTTTGCCGTACTGTTCTGCGACGACATTCGCAACAGCAAGCATGTACCTCGCTTCTGCAGAGGATAACACCGCTGCAAGAGCAAGTTAGACGCGAGAGCAAATCGCAAACAAGGAAACAAGATGCATCATTTTCATGCGATCGTTTGGATCGATCATCGCGAAGCGAAGATATTCCATGTCGGCCTCACCGGGACAGATCAACTCGATCTCCATCCAACATTCGAGACACGCCACATTCATCACAAGGCCAACGAAATCGGAAGCGGTCATGTCCACGAAGACAAGGGACTGATGAAAGACGCGGCGGACGCGGTGAGTGATGCTGGTGAGATTCTGATCATTGGTCCGGCGCAGGCGAAAACCGAACTGGCGACCTATCTGCGAGAGCACACGCATATCGGCAGCCGCATTGTCGGCGTCGAGGCCGCTGACCATCCGACCGATGGCCAAATCGTCGCTTACGCCAAGAAGCACTTCAAGATCGGTACATTGCGCGGCGACGCACCCGCAAGCCGCTGACATTTACGACAAAGCGATGCAAATGCTGGCGGCTGATATTTGCCGCCGTGTAGCGACTGGATCAAGGTGCAGCATATGCCACGTTATGGAGAAGCTTTCCTCAGCACCGACGAGGTGCAATTGATTGATCGCTATTGGCGCGCCGCAAATTACCTGTCGGTGGGTCAAATATATCTGCTCGACAACGCCCTACTGCGCGAGCCGTTGCGCAAGGACCACATCAAGCCCCGCCTGCTCGGCCATTGGGGAACCACACCTGGGCTAAACTTCATCTACGCGCATCTGAATCGCGTTATTAAAGCCCACGACCTCGACATGATCTATATCTGCGGCCCCGGCCATGGCGGCCCGGGGATGGTCGCAAATACATATCTGGAAGGCACCTATAGCGAGGTCTATCCGGACATTACCCAGGACGAAGACGGACTGCAGAAACTGTTTCGACAGTTCTCGTTTCCGGGAGGCATTCCAAGTCATGCGGCTCCGGAAACTCCCGGTTCCATCCATGAGGGCGGCGAACTCGGCTATGCGCTGGTGCACGCCTACGGCGCGGCCTTCGACAATCCCGACCTGATCGTCACCTGTGTCGTCGGAGACGGCGAAGCGGAGACAGGCCCCCTCGCCGCGTCATGGCACTCCAACAAGTTCTTGAGCCCGAAGCATGACGGCGCGGTACTGCCCATTCTTCATCTCAACGGTTACAAAATTGCCAATCCCACTGTGATGGGGCGGATGAGCGACGACGAAATACGCCATCTGTTTCATGGCTACGGTCATGAGCCGATGTTCGTCGAGGGCAGCGATCCCGCCATGATGCACCCGCTGATGGCACACACGCTTGAGCGCGCGATCGACAGGATTCGTGCGATCCAGGCTTCCGCTCGTGACGGTCGCGCAACGGTGGATCGGCCGAAATGGCCCATGATCGTCATGCGCAGTCCAAAGGGCTGGACGGGCCCCAAGGAAGTCGACGGCTTGAAGGTCGAAGGTTTCTGGCGCGCTCACCAGGTGCCGATTGTCAACCCGCGCGGCAATCCCGAACATCTCAGTCTGCTCGAAGAATGGATGCGCAGCTACCGAATCGACGATCTGTTCGACAATGCCGGTGGGTTGCTACCTGAGTTGCAGGCTCTGGCGCCGCAGGGTCGCCGGCGCATGGGAGCGAATCCTCACGCCAACGGCGGTTTGCTGAAGCACGAGCTGAAGCTGCCTGACTTCCGCGACTACGCCATCGATGTTCCCCATCCCGGCGGGACCGAAGGCGAAGCAACGCGCGTGATGGGGCAGTTCCTGCGCGACGTCATCAAGCTAAACGCCGAGGCGCGCAATTTTCGCATCATGGGTCCCGACGAGACGGCGTCGAACCGGCTAGACGCGGTATTCGACGTGACTGAGCGCGTCTGGATGGAGGGCATCGAACCTTACGATGTCCATCTCGCCCAGGACGGCCGCGTGATGGAAGTGCTTAGCGAGCATCTATGTCAGGGCTGGCTGGAAGGCTATCTGCTGACCGGCCGCCACGGGCTGATGTCCTGCTATGAGGCCTTTATCCATATCGTCGACTCGATGTTCAATCAGCACGCAAAGTGGTTGAAAGTATCCCGGACGCTGCCCTGGAGACGTCCCGTTGCCTCCCTGAACTATCTCCTCACATCCCATGTCTGGCGCCAGGACCATAATGGCTTCAGTCACCAGGATCCGGGCTTTGTCGATCTGGTCGCCAACAAGAAGGCCGATATCGTCCGGATCTACTTTCCGCCGGACGCCAACACTCTGCTCTGGATCACCGATCACGTGCTGCGTACTTACGACCGCATCAACGTCATCGTTGCCGGCAAGCAGCCGTCGCCGCAATGGCTGAGCATGGACAATGCTGCGACCCATTGCGATGCCGGAATCGGTATCTGGCCATGGGCTGGCACCGAAGACACAGGCAGCGAACCGGATGTCGTAATGGCCTGTTGTGGCGACGTGCCTACCTTGGAAACCATGGCCGCAGTGGACTTACTGCGGCAAGCCGTACCCGGCTTGAAGATCCGCGTCGTCAACATCGTAGATTTGATGACGCTGCAACCCAAGACGCAGCACCCGCACGGACTGGATGACCGCGACTTTGATGGCATGTTCACCCGGGACAAGCCGGTGATCTTCGCCTTTCACGGTTATCCCAACCTGATCCACCGCCTGACCTACAGCCGCGCCAACCATGCCGGCATGCATGTACATGGCTTCGAGGAGGAAGGGACGACGACCACGCCGTTCGACATGGTGGTGCTGAACCGGCTCGACCGCTTCCATCTCGCCATCGACGTCATCGAACGCGTTCCTGGCCTCGGCATCACAGCGGCGGCGATCAAGCAGCAGTTTCGCGACAAGCTGCTTGAGCACACAACTTATGTGCGCGCCCATGGCGAAGACATGCCGCAGATTCGCGATTGGAGCTGGCCAGACCGCTTCACCAAGCACACCGTCGACTGAGGACAAACAATGCCAGATGCCGTCCTTGTCGTGAACTCCGGCTCTTCAAGCATCAAGCTTGCGCTATTCGATATCGCATCGGATGGGGAGCCGAGATTGCTCTGCCGAGGGAGTCTGGACGAACACGAGGTCGAACCGCGCCTGACGATCAAGGAGACCGATGGAGCCATTCTCTATGATCGGCATCGCAAGGTCGCAGACCGCCACGGAGAAGAGCTGCTGCTCGATGCGTTGAACTGGGTCGATGGCTATCTTGCCAGTGACGATCTGATTGCAGTTGGTCATCGCGTGGTGCATGGCGGATTGGCCTTCGCAACGCCGGTCCGATTGACGGGATCGATAGTCAATGAGCTTGAAAAGCTGACACTGATGGCGCCACTGCATCAGCCACGCTGTCTATCGCCGATACGTGCGATCATGACCGAACGGCCGGAACTGCCCCAGGTTGCCTGCTTCGACACGGCGTTCCACCACTCACTTCCCGCCTCCGCCACCCGCTTTGCCATTCCACGCCAGATTCATGACACCGGCATCCGCCGTTACGGATTTCATGGACTGTCGTTCGAGTTCATTGCCGGACGACTCCAGGAACTCTCACCATCTGCCGGCGAGAAACGATGCGTTGTCGCACATCTGGGCAGCGGCGCCAGTCTATGCGCCATGCGCGATGGCGCCAGTATCGACACCACAATGGGTTTCACGCCGCTCGACGGCTTGGTGATGGCGACCCGCTGCGGCGCCATTGATCCCGGCGTGCTCCTCTATCTGCAACAACAGCGTGGAATGTCGGCAACCGACCTCGAAGACCTGCTCTATCGAGACTCCGGGCTGCTTGGAGTGTCGGGACTATCAGGCGACATACGAGCACTGCTCGCAAGTGAAAGCCCGTATGCCTCCGAAGCCATCGATCTGTTCGTGGATTCTATCGCCAGACAATCGGCGATGATGGTCAACAGTCTCCATGGTCTGGATTGCCTGATCTTCACCGGTGGGATTGGCGAGCACGCACAGGAAATTCGACGGCGCGTTTGCGAGCAGTTGAGCTGGTTAGGTCTCGCCCTCGATGCAGACGCAAACAAAGCGGGATCCGCGTGCATCAGCACTAGGGATAGCAGTATTGAAATAAGGATCATTCCGACGAACGAGGAGTTAGTAATCGCGCGTCATTGCGTGAGGAACTTGGCGGAGTGCGGCTCCGATTCGGCCTAGGAAATCCGCCATCTGCTTCAAACGACATAGAAACATTCAATAGGCTTTGTTACCCGCCTGCACCATATAATAGCCACGAGGCACCCATGATAAATCTTGAAACATGCGCACATGGCATCAGGGAAGCTCTGGACGAATGCCACGAGCACATGTCGCCTATGAAAGCTGGCGAATTGCAAATCGGCAAGCGCGCCACCGGTGGCGACTGGCAGGACATAACGGCCGAGACAATCGATCGGCATAAGAAGATGGTTACCACTTACGAAGGTATTTTGAGGATGCTCTCTGCCAAGCTACAGGGCGGCATTTAATGCAGGATCAAGCCACGAGCCACACATGAACGCGGTCGGTGGATCAACTCGTCCTTACCCGGTCGAATGGGAGCGACATCTCGTTCTCAATTCTGACTGGAGAATTTTTACGCGGCCGATCACGGCGGCGGATGAACCTTCGGTTCTGACGCTTCTCTCCCACGTTAATAAAGAGGATCGCAGGCTTCGCTTCTTTGGTGCCATCAAAGAATTCTCCCACCCGTTTCTCGTAAGCTTGACGCAGATTGATTACGCTAAGGCCATGGCATTCATCGCATTCGATGAGGCGAGCCAGGAGCCACTTGGCGTCGTCAGGATGCATCGTAAAGACGACGGCGTTTCCGGTGAATATGCCATCCTCCTTCAATCGGACCTCAAAGGCAGAGGGCTCGGTTGGGCTTTGATGCAGTTGATTATTGAGTATTCCCGCTCCGAAGGGCTTAAACAGATCGTTGGCCAAATCATGCGCGAAAACACGATCATGCTTCAAATGTGTAGAGAGCTGGGTTTCGAAGTCATGGCCGACACAGAAGATCACGGAATTTATGATGTCACTTTAAACCTCTGAATAAATGCGCCGCCTGGAATCCGGCATTCCGAAAGGCGACCTCGAACACTCAGTAAGGCCGGACTTCCGGATCAGAAGCGTCCGCTTTGGGCCAAAAGCGGACATAATTCACCCTGAAGCGAGAGCTGCAAAGAGGTAGGTGCCAACGATCTCGCTTGGCTCTAAGGCGCCAAATACTGCAATAATCTTGGATCGTCGCGAATCTCGCCGGCCGAACCTGTCAGCGCTACCCGGCCGCGATCCAGCACGTAAGCGCGGCTCGCGACGCGAAGCGCGAGATCGAGATGCTGTTCGACGATGACGACGGCAATGTCCTTCGCCAGCAGGATCAGGCGCTCGGTAATTTCCTCGATGACACCGATCCAGACGCCCTCAGTCGGCTCATCCAGCAGCAAGATTTTGGGGTCGGACAGCATGGCGCGTCCGATCGCCAGCATCTTGCGCTCACCGCCGGACAGCGTGCCGGCAAACTGGTCGAGCCGCTGGCCGAGCTTGGGGAAAATCTCCAGCACGCGGTTGACTGCCCCGCTGTCGCGATTGGTCAGCGCGCCGACGGCGAGATTGTCCCGCACCGACAGTTTCGCGAACACCGAATGTTCCTGCGGGACATAGCCGACGCCGCGACGGATACGCTGCTCGGTCGGCAGTTTGCCGACATCGCGGCCATCGAGGCTCACCGCACCGCCGAGCACCGGCAACTCGCCGACAATAGCCTTCATCAACGTAGTTTTGCCGGCGCCGTTGCGGCCGAGAATGGCCACGCCGCCGCGCCACGGCACGCTGAGCGTAACGCCGAACAGCACCTGGCTGCGGCCGTAACCGGCATCCAGCGACTGGATATCGAGGAATTTATCGTCAGGCACGGCGGAGATAGACCTCCTGGACCCTGGGGCACGACTGCACATGCTGCACCGAGCCGGTCTGCAGGATCTGGCCCTGATCCAGCACCGTGAGGCGGTCGCAGATATCGCGGATGAAATCGAGATCGTGCTCGACGATGACGAGCGAACAGCGCGCCTTGATCGGCTGCAACAATTCGCCGGTGACGCGGCGCTCTTCCAGGCTCATGCCGCCGGTCGGCTCATCGAGCAGCAGGAGCTTCGGCTCGGGCGCCAGCGCCATGGCGATCTCAAGCCATTGCTGCTGCCCGTGCGACAGAGCGGATGCCGGCTCGTGGGCGCGATCGACGAGGCGGAACTGCTCCAGCATCGCCATTACCTTGTCATGCAGCACGCCGCGGGTGCGCGACAGCGCCAGATTGAGCAGCGACGTCTGCGCCTGCAGTGCCAGCAGGATGTTGTCGTACAGCGTCAGCGCCGGCAGCACGCTGGTGATCTGGAATTTCAGGCTCATACCGGCACGGGCGCGCTCCGCCGGCGAAGCCTGCGTGATATCGCGACCAGCAAATGTAACCGTGCCTTGCGTCGGCGTCTCTGCACCGGCGATACATTTCATCAGCGTGCTCTTGCCGGAACCATTGGGACCTATCAGTCCGTGAAACTCATTGTGGGCGATGGTCAGGTCCGCGCCGTTCAGCGCCGTGAGCTTGCCGAATATCTTGATGAGGCCTCTTGCTTCCAGAAGCGCCATGACTATCGCTTCCCCGGACGGCCGAAGCTGCCGACGCGCTCGCGCTCTGACAACAACAGGCTGACCAGTCCTGCGGGCCGGAACAGGATGACCAGCAGCAGCAATACGCCAAGAATGATCGGCCAGATGTCCTGATAGCTGTTCGACAGCCAGAAGCTGACGGCCTCAATGACGACCGTGCCGATCACGGCGCCTATCAGTGTGCCGGAGCCGCCGAACAGCACATAGAGCACCACCTGGGTGGAAATCACGACGCCCAGCATGTTGGGCCAGACGAAGCCTTCGTGGAACGCATAGAGGCTGCCGGCGAGCCCGGCGATGGCGCCACTGAGCGAGAAGATGATCGCCTTGAGGTGCTGCACCTTGTAGCCAAAGAAGGCGATGCGCTGTTCGTTCTCGCGCAGGCCGGCCAGCGCGAGGCCGAATTGCGAGCGCATCAGGAAACGACAGAGCAGATAGACCACGATCAGAAAGCCGATGGCCGTGTAGTAATAGGCAGGTCCCTCTGTGAGCTCATAGCTGCCGATTGTCATCGGCGGAATCGAGGGAATGCCGTTCTGGCCGCCGAGATAATACCACCCCCGCGCCAGGCGATCGCAGGCATAGGAGCCGGTCAGCGTGCCCAGGGCCACGAAAATCACGCTGGCGGGATGGCGACCAAGCAGCAGAAAGCCGCCGAGCAGCAGGGCGAAGGCGAAGCCGATCAGCACTCCCGCAGGCAACACCAGCAGCATCGAGGTAATGCCGAGATCGCGCGCCAGCAGCGCCACGCCATACCCGGCAGAGCCGAAGAACACGGCCTGGCCGAAACTCATGATGCCGGCATGGCCCCAGACCAGGTCGAATGACAGCGCGAACAGGCAGAGGATCAGCACGCGCGTGGCATAGACGGTGAGATAGTCCTGCAGCACCAGCGGCAGCAGCAGGCCGATGACCAGCACTGCGATCTCGATCATCGGCAGCACGCGCCATTGGCGCGATGCGCTGATGCCTCGCGTCAGAGATACGGCAGAGAGTGGCGTCGTCTCGGTCATCAGGTCGCCGGCATGAGAGAAAGAGAAGCGGGAGTGATATCGGTCACTCCCGTGAGGTTAGAACTATCGGCTCAGCATTCCTTGGGATCGACGAGACCGGCGCTGCGCGCGACGACCTCATATTTGCCGCCCTTGGCCACCGCCGTATACATCTTCATCTTGCAGTGCCGCTGACCGGGGACCATCTCGGCCGGGCCGCCCGGGCCTTCGGCGATCTTGGCATGGTCTAGCGCCTTGGCAACTGCATCACGATCGACACTGCCGGCTTCCTTGACGGCCGCCTCCCACAGTTTCAGGCCGCGATAGGTGCCGGTCGCGGCGCTGCCAGCCGCGAACAGGAAATTGCCCGGAAACTGTTTTTCGTAGGCAGCCTGGAGTTTGGCGCTGAACGGATCTTCCGGCGTCAGCGCCTTGAAGTAATCGAGGCAGCTCGCGAGGCCCTCGATCTCGGCCGGCTGATTGATGCTCAGCGTGTTCTCGTCATAGTAGACGCAGGCGAGCCGCCCGCCATTCTTGAGGAAGCCCGCTTCGGAGAGCTGCTTGAAGAACGGCCCGACACCTGGCGGAATGACGGTGTTGAAGACGACATCGACCTTGTTCGAAATGATGCGGTTCACTGTCGACGAAAAATCGATCTGGTCGAGCGGATAGTACTCCTCGAACACGACCTCGCCGCCATTGGCCTCGATCACCTTGCGCGCATAGACGTTTAACGTATGCGGCCAGACGTAATTGGCACTGGGCAGCGCAAATTTCTTGCCGCCATTCTTGATCAGCCAGGGAATGAATTCATCGCATTGCTGCGCCGGGGTCGGCCCGGTGCAGAACAGATAGGGCGTGCATTCCTTGCCTTCATAGAGTTGCGGATAGATATAGAGCGTCTTCCCGCGGGAGACGATGACGTCCTTGATGGCGTTACGCATCGACGAGGTGATACCGCCGATGACCAGATCGACCTTCTCGCGCTGGATCAGCTTACGCACATTGCCGACCGCGACGGATTCATTGGACGCAGTGTCCTCGATATACAGTTCCAGCGGCCGGCCAAGCAGACCGCCGGCATCGTTGATGTCCTTGATCACCATCCTGGCCACATTGGCGTCAGCATTGCCGGCATAGCCCATCGGCCCGGTCAGATCGGTACCGACACCGACCTTGATCGGTCCGGCTGCCGCGTTGGCCCAGCCTGCGGGGATGACCCAGCTGCCGACACCGGTGGCGATGGCCGTCGAAGCAAAGGCGAAGTTGCCGAGAAAGCGGCGGCGGCTGAGATTGTTGGCGTCACGTGACATCGGACTAAACCCCTTTTCCTGCAACAAGGCCCTGCGGCCGGAATTTGATGAAGATGATGGCGAGCACGAATACGGCGACATCGGCGATAACGGGCGAGATGACCCAGGGCAGCGCCGCACTCAGCGTGCCGATCAGGCCTGCGCCAGCGACCGGGCCGGCAAAGGAGCCGATGCCACCGACCATGACAGCGACGAAGCCCTGAATCAGAAAGCGGATGCCGAGATCGGCGAACAGCGTGAACACCGGCACGATCAGCGCGCCAGCCAGACCTGCGAGCGCGGCACCAAAGGCGAAGGTTGCGCCATAGATTGCGTTGGTCGAAATGCCGGAGGCCCGCGCCAGCGCCGGGTTCTCCAGCGAAGCGCGGATGCGCAGGCCGAACGCGGTGCGCGCCAGAAGCAGATAGCTCCCTGCCATCACCAGCGCGGTGATCACGATGATCACCAGACGCCAGGTTGAGAAATGCATGCCGCCGATGGTCACCGAACCGCCGACCGGCTCCGGTACCGAGAGATACAGCCCGCCGATCAGGCCACGCACGATCTCGCGGATGATCAACCCAAGCGCATAGGTGCCGAGCATGGCGACGATCGGCGCGGCATAGAATCGCCGGACGATGAGGCGTTCCAGCACGAAGCCTAACGCGCCGACGACAAATGGCGCCGCAATCATACCGAGCCACACCGGCAAACCCGCGGTGTGAACAATGTAGGTGACATAGGCCCCGAGTAGAACGAACTCGCCCTGCGCGAAATTGAAGATGCCCATCATGCTGGCGATGATCCCCAGCCCCAGCACGACCAGCACGACGATCGCCCCGAAACTGGCGATCTCGAAGACCGCCATGATCAGATTATCCATGCGTGATCACCGATCCTCGCTTCTGCATGGATGCCTCACATCGACTTCCAGTCGCCGCACTGCTCGAAGGCGTGCGCGGCGCGATAGATGGTCATCTCGTCGAAATGCTTGCCAACCAGCATCAGTCCGACGGGCAGACCATCAACCATGCCGCAGGGGATCGACATCGCCGGATGATGCGAAATGTCGAAGGGCGAGGTGTTGGAGATCATTTCGAAGGCGCGGCCGACGACTTCTTCACGCGGCGCGCCGGGCGCCGGCAGCGGCGTTGCCTTCATCGGCGTGGTCGGCATCAGCAACAGATCATAGCTCGCCAGCGCCTTGTCATAGGCAGCCGTGACGCGACGCGAGATGTTCAGTGCCTTGCCGTAAAAACGAGGGCCGAAATTATTGTTGATATAGGTGCCGAACAGCAGCAGCAGCTTGGTGGTTTCGGACAGCGAGTCCGCCTGCCCGCGCCAGCCACGATGGGCGTCCATCAGCGAGGTCGAATAGAGATCGGACCGGCTGAGGCCATAGCCGTCGCCCACCATCATGGTCTGGGTCATGCCTTCGGTGCCGATTGGGGTCCAGACCGCCGCCGCGGTGAGATGCATCGGGATCGAGATCGTCTCCACGGTCGCGCCGAGATCGGCGAAACGCTTGGCGGCTTCGCGAACGCTGCGATTGACCGCGTCCTCGGCGCCGAGCTGCTCGAAGCCTTCCTTGACGATGGCGATCTTCATGCCCTTGACGCCGACGCCAAGTGCCTTGGTGTATTCCGGCACTTCCGGCGACTTGATCCGCGGATCATAGCCGTCATCGCCGGCAAGCACTTCCAGCAGCAGCGCATTGTCGGCGACGTTGGATGTCATCGGGCCGGTGTGATCGACGAATATCTCGATCGGCATAATGCCTGTATAAGGCACCAGACCCCAGGTCGGCTTCATGCCATAGGTGCCCGAGAAGGACGACGGCATGCGGATCGAGCCACCCTGATCGCCGCCGATTGCCATGTCGACTTCGCCAAGCGCCACGACAACGGCACTGCCGGACGACGACCCGCCGGCGGAATAGCCCATCTTGTGCGGGTTATGCACGTTGCCCGTCGAATTGGTGTGGCTGCCGCCGGACATGCAGAAGGATTCGCAATGCACCTTGCCCATGATCTCGGCGCCCGCGTCCAGCATGCGCGTGACGATGGTGGCGTCGAAATCCGGCACATAGCCTTCCAGCGTGGAGGAGCCGTTCATCATCGGCACGCCGGCCAGCATGATGTTGTCCTTCAGCGCGACGGTCTTGCCCTTGAGCTTGCCGCTGGGCGCACCCTTCACCACCGACTTGCGATACCAGGCGTTGCGCGTGTTCTCTTCCGGCGCGGGCCGATAGCCAGGCGTACGCGGATATTTCACCTCGGGCACTTCGTCGGGCATCGCCGCCACGACGTTGTAGGCATCGACCGATCCCTGCATCAGCGCCCGGAACGAGGTGACGTCCTCATCGGACAGCGCGAGGCCGCACTGGTCGGCGACGGCGAGGAGTTGATCGGGAGTGGGAAGTGAAACGGCCACGATGATTTCTCCTGATATCCACGATGCAACCGGCGCGGCATTTCTTCGGGATGCCCACGCCGTCAAGGCGACGACGGTGTCGCCTTTCGCGCATCATTAGAAAGAGAAATATTTTCCTTTTCAAGTATTATTTTTCGGGATCGTCCCGATCGGGTCATCTGCGACTGACCTAGAATGTCCGGATGAGCCTGAAATCCAGACCGTCTGCTTCGGCAAGATAGATCGGCATTTTCGCCCGCCCGCCGCGCATGCTGATCTCACCGCGGGCGCCGTGATAGGCCACGCTGGACGCCGCGTTCAGCATCGGCCGGACGTCGAATGAGCCCGCCTTGGTCGCCACGGATTCGAGAAACCGAAGCCCCTCGTAGTTCGACTGCGCGACCGATCCCGGCACAGGCGCACAGCGTCCGAACGATGCTTCATATTGCGCACGGAATGCATCATTCGCCGCCGACGCACGGTCGACGAAATAGCCCGATGCACAATAGAGCCCCTCGGAGCTATCCGCGCCCATGCCGAGCAGCAGCGTTTCATCCATGGCCCCCGCCAGTCGGAGAACCTTCGACGAGAGACCATGTTCAGCGAAGGCACGGTTAAACACGATGCTGTCGGTGCCGATCAGCGAGATGACCACGACGTCCGGCTTGGCGGCCCGGATACGGGCGATCTGGGCATCGTGATTCTGCTCGCCAAGCGCAACGAATTCCTCACCGACCACGCGCCCTCCGGCGCCGGCGATGTATGTCTTGGTGGCCTTGTGGGCCAGCCACGGCCAAACGTAATCGCTGCCGATCAGATACCAGCGCGCCGCTTTCTTTTCACTCGCCAGCCATTCGATGGCCGGGCGTGACTGATCGCGCGGCGTCTCGCCGATCGCCATCACGCCAGGCGTGCGTTCTCCGCCTTCATAGACAGGCGTGTAGATATAGGGCACGCGCCCGGCAATCACCTTGCGCAGCGCGACGCGGACCGCGCTGATATGCGAGCCCATGATGACATCGACATCACCAGCCGCGATCATGTCGGCTGCCGTGCGGACAACGCCATCGATATCGCCGCCGGCGTCATGAAACACCGGCTCGATCTCGCGCCCAAGAATGCCGCCGCGCCGATTGATCTCCGAAGCCGCGAGCATCATGCTATTGGTGCCCGCCAGGCCCCAGATCCCGGCCGGGCCGGACAAGCCGATAAAATTGACGACGCGCAGCTTTTCGCGATTGCGACGCCGCGGAAACAGATCGGGACGTGCAATCGCGTCACGGCCTCCCCCGCTGTCCTGAAAGCCCTTCAGCAACCAAGGCGCCGGCATCGGCAGCGCACCGGTCGTTGCAATCTGCAGTGATGAGAGCATGTCGCTCTCCTTTCGACGTTGTCAGCGGCGGTGCGGCATCAATTTATCGACAGTAAAATCGTGCGAAAGAAAATATCGTAGAGGAAAATATTGAATATTCAACAATTCCCGTGCATATGGATCAGGCAAAGTCGCCTAATATTCATCACCTCTTCCAGCAAAGTTTCCCAACCGTGGCCAGAACGCCGAGCACGCCCATCACCGAACACCTCGCTTATCTGCTGGCGCAGGCGAACCGGGAGATTAATCGCCAGCTCGATGCGCGCTTCAAGAAGGAAGGCGTGCCGGTCGAGCAGTGGCGCATTCTGAAAGTGCTGTCCGACGGCAAGGGCCACTCCATGGGCGACCTCGCCGATGCGGTTCTGCTGAATCATCCGACCCTTACCAAGATGGTCGATCGCATGGTGTCTGATGCGCTGGTCTACCGGGTGCAGGACCCCGACGACCGCCGCAAGGTGGTGATGTTCATTTCCGACCGCGGCAAGACACTGACCCAGCGGCTGAACTCGCTGGCGCTGAGCCAGGAAGCCCATATCGCCGAGAACTACGGCAACAAGGCAACGGCCGACCTGAAGCGCCTGCTGGAAAGCCTGATCGAAAAGGCGAACTAGGTTTTCCATCTCTTTGCACCGACCATTATGTGGGCCGTCGACAAACCAGGTCGATTTCGATCAGAGCGTCATAAGCGAGGCCCGTGACGCCGACACAGGTCCGCGCCGGCAGGCGATCCGGCGGAAAATAGCTGCGATAGGTTTCGTTCATCGCCACGTAGTCGCGCTTGAACTCGGTGAGATAGATCCGGGTCATGGTGATGTGCTCGAAGCCCAGCTCGAGCCCCTTGAGCACCACGCGCAGATTTTCCATCACCGCTTCGGTCTGTGCCACGATGCCATCGGGCAGCACGCCCGGCATTGCCGGCGTGTCTGGCATCTGCCCGGTGACGAACACGAAGCCATCGGTCTCCACAGCATGGCTGAACGGCGCGACCGGCTTCGGCCCGCCGGAGATCATGTGAAATTGCAACAGCGCGTCTCCTGGACCTTATGATTTTGACGTGTGGTCGAACACCCGCTTGCTCAGAATGGCATGGACGCCCCAATTGCCATCGACGACCTGCGTCACGCCAAAGTCGACCGCGACTGACATCAACGCGATCGCTTCGTCTTCGGTGAGACCTTTGATGTTCATCAGGAAACGCCGCATCTTGCGAAAGGCGTCCTTCATCGCGAGATCGAGCGACGAGGTCGCGTAGACCTCGCTCTGCCCCTTGGCGCCGAATTCAGCGAGATAGTTCGGATGGCTGAAGCCCATCAACACCCAGTCACTCTCGGTCTCGATCAGCGGATAAGTGAGATCGGCGAACGCCTGGCCGGCGAGATTGCCCTTCTTGTGCAAGATCACCTCGAAGGTTCCGGTCATCGAACATTCGATCGCCGTGCCGCCGAGTTCGCCGTCGCCCTGCGCGGCATGGGGATCGCCGACCGACAGCAATGCGCCGGGCACCGACACCGGTAGATAGACCGTCGATCCCTTGCCGAGCCGCCAATTGTCGAGATTACCGCCAAAATAGGCTGGCGGCACTGAATCGACGAGATCGGCCTCGCGCGGCGCTACGGCAATGACACCGAAATGCGGGCGCAGCGGAATGCGAATGCCGTCGAGCACGTCATGCCGACGCCGCACCGAGGCCGGCGTAATCGGAATGCCAGGATAGTCGTAGGTATTGTGCACGGTGCCGAACGGATCGGTCTGCGGCTCCCAGCGATACGAATAGAGCGCGCGCGCATACGGCACGTCGTCGTGATCGAGAATTTCGTAGATCGTCACCGCCTCGCGCGCATTCTGCTCGGCGAGAAATTCCTTGTAGTGATAGCCCCACCACGCCGCGACGCTACTGCCGAAAACCTGACCGTCGAAATCCGGATTTCGACTGGCGCGCGGCACGATGTCGAGGATGCGGATTTCAAGCACGTCGCCGGGCTGCGCGTCCCTGATCGCCACCGGCCCGGTGCAAATGTGAACGCCAAAGCCCTCGCCCGCACCGCGGCCATAGATCGAGGCGTCCATCGGACCGGCCCCGCGGCGATCGACATTCTTCTGATCGCGCGTCCAGCGGAACACGCTCTCAGCGCCGATATCGCCCTTGATCATCCGCTCGGGATCGTCGGATGCGTGCTGCGTCAGTGTTTCGATGGTGATCGTGTCGCCGGAATTGATCTCGATCTGCGGCGGCAACGAGCGGCTGAAATAGCCCCAGTGCACGCGAGATGCATCGGCGGCGAGATGATGGTGCCGCTGATTCTTCGAAGCATCCGCGATGCCGTGCGTGATCGTCTCGGCCGGCTCCGGCTTCGCAATCTTCCCCGCGGTCGACGGCCCGTGCTGGCTGCGCAACTGCGCCAGCGCTTCCTGCGGCCAGCCGCGTTGTCCCGCCGCCATCGCCGACGCCGTCAAGCGCTCAGCTTCATTCTGGCGGAATTCGCGCGGCGACAGGCCGAAGCGGTGACGGAACGTGCGACTGAAATGCGCGGAGTCATTGAAGCCAGCACGAAAGGCAATCTCGGAAATCGAGTGATGCGCCTCGGACGGATTCGACAGATCGGCCCAGGTGCGCTGCAGCCGGCGTTCGCGCAGGTAATGCGTAAAGCTGCTGCCGGTGCCTTCGAACAGTTTCTGCAGATAACGTTCGGAGATGCCCTCGGCCTGCGCCACCTTGGCCGGCGTCAGATCCGCATCGTCGAGGCGTCGCTCGATGGTCTGGCACAGCCGATGCAAGGTCGCAGCCTTGGTCGCCGTGCCGCTGTTGAGATCAGCCGTCGGCTCGGCCAATTGGCGTGTAAAGGTCGGCAACAGATCGGCAAGACTTTGTGCGATCGCCAACCATTCGGCATCGGACAATGTTTCGAGGTTGCGGGCTGCCTGTTCCATCATACGCGCGAACACATCGCCGAAGCCGCCGGGGCCTACGATCTGGACATCGGCGATGGCAGGTGCACTGGCGCGGCGGCTGTGCAGCGGATCGGACGTCACCGAGAGCACCACCGCGCGCATGTCGCGCTGGAATGCGACGCTCCAGTCCCCTTTGCGCGGCAGCAACAGCAGATGCCCGACGGCGACGATCTGATGTCCGGCGACTGTCTTCAGGCCGACACCGTCCTCTAGCGGCAGCAACACCAGGGGATGGTCGCTGGCCAGATCCGACAGCGGCGAGATCGCCTGTGCGCCGGCAGATAATTTGGCCAGTGCAATACCTTCGAAGGTGCGACGAACTGCGGTGGCGTGGCCGTGATGCGTGGTCGTCGCAGCCGTCGGCTGCAGGCCAATCGAACTCAGGACGTCGCGCCATGCTTCGGGGCGGTCGTCTTCAGAGTAGGATTCACTGGTGAACGGACGGAGGCTCATGCATCGACCTTCATAGCCGAAGCGAAGCAACCTCCGTGCCATCCCGAAGGACGCAGCGCCCTGCCCTGCAACCTCCCCAATCACCGCGCCACCATCCTCATAGCCGAATTCAGTGCAATTTCATCCGCTTAGTCGCAGCGGAAGACGTTCTTGCGGATTGTGCCATGGACGCCCCAATTGGCATCGACCACTTGCGTCACCCCGAAATCCGCACCGACCGACATCAGCGAGATCGCCTCATCTTCACTCATCTTGTGCACCGTCATCAGGAAACGCCTGAGCTTGCGGAACGCATCGCGCATAGCCCGATCGAGGCTGGAATGATTGGCGACGTCGAGCTGCGCATTGGCGCCGAGTTCGGCGAGATAATTCGGGAAGGTGAAGCCGTAGACCGACCAGGCATCGGCGGTTTCCAGCATCGGATGCGTCAGGCCTTCGAGGGGCGTACCGCCGAGGTCGCGATGCTTGTGCAGGATGAACTCGAAATCGCCGGTCAGCGAGGTCTCGATGGCCGTGCCGCCGAGCTCGCTGTCGCCCTGCGCGGCATGAGGATCGCCGACCGAGAAGAACGCGCCGGGCACCGCCACGGGATAGAACATCTTGGCGCCCTTGCCGACCCGCCAGTCGTCGATATTGCCGCCGGTGTAGCTCGGCGGGATCGACGACACGAAATCCTCCTCGGATGGCGCGAGGCCCATGGTGCCGAAATGCAGCCGTGCCGGCACCCTGACGTTGGGAAGAATGTTTTCGCGTTTCCTGATGGTCGCGTGATCGACGCACACGCCGGGATAATCGATGGTCGGATGCAGGATGCCATCGGGATCGGTCTGCGGCATCCAGACATAATTATAGACTGCCTTGGCAAACGGCTCGCCCGATGTATCGAGCTCGAAGATCGTCACGACCTCGCGCGGCTTCGGTTCCTCGATCAGGTCGTGATAGTGGAAGCCCCAATTCGCGGCGACGTTGGAGCCGAAGCACTTGCCGGCATAACAGGCCTTGCAGGCCGGCCGCGGGCGCACGTCAAGAATACGCACTTCCAGTACATCGCCCGGCTCCGCGCCTTCGATCGCCACCGGCCCGGTGAGCAGATGCACGCCGACGCCTTCGCCTGAGCCGCGGATGAACGGACCTTCCGTCGGGCCAGAGCCGCGGCGGACGACGGCCTTGTGCTCGCGGGTCCATTTGAACACGCTCTCGGCGCCGGGATCGCCTTCGATCATGCGCTCGTAATCGTCATTGGCATGATGCGTCAGCGTTTCGATGGTAGCACGGTCGCCCGACTTCAGCGTCAGCGCGGGCGTGACCACTTTGCTGAAATAGCCCCAGTGAACGGTCTTCGGCGACACCGGAAGAAGATGATGCTTCATGCTGAGGCCCTCATAGACATTGAACAAACTTGCGACGCGTAACGATCACGAGACTTCCGCCTCCATCGCATTGAGGAAACGCTGCGCGACGGGATTGCGCGGATTGGTCAGGACTTCACTGGCTGGGCCTTCCTCGATGATCGCGCCTCCGGCGAGCAGCACCACACGGTCGGCCACTTCGCTGGCAAAGCGGAGCTGATGCGTCGAGATGATCATGGTCAGACCGTCCTCGACGGCGAGCCTGCGGATCACTTCGAGCACTTCATTGACCAGTTCGGGATCGAGCGCTGAAGTCGGCTCGTCCAGCAACAGCACGCTTGGATTGGGCGCGATGGCCCGGGCGATGGCAACGCGCTGTTGCTGGCCGCCGGACAGATGCCGCGGCAGCGCATCGGCGCGGTGGCTGAGACCGACGCGCGCCAGGAGTTCATCGGCACGGCGCTCGGCATCGGCGCGCGCCACGCCGTGCACCCAGCGCAGCGGGCCAGCGATGTTCTCCTTGGCCGTGAGGTGGCCGAACAGGTTGAACTGCTGGAACACCATGCCAACGCCGACCTCGGCGCGGGCATTCGCGAGCAAACGCGGCGACAGCGGCTTGCCATGCGCGTTGAAGCCGAGCTGGCGGCCGGCGACCTTGATAGCGCCGCCGTTCCACAGTTCGAGATTGTTGATACAGCGGAGCAGCGTGCTCTTGCCGGAGCCACTTGGTCCGAGCAGCGCGATCACTTCACCGATCCTGACTGTGATGTCGACGCCGTCAAGCACCACGTTCCTGTCGTAGCTCTTGCGGAGATCGGAGACCTCGACGGCGACATTGTTGCGCGCCAGCATCTCGGCGCGTTTGATGGGATCGCCGCGTTCTGGCCGCATCCGCGGCGGCGGTAATTCCGCAATGCCGCCGTCGGGCAGGATTTCCGGCGGCATGTCGACCTGCGGCGCCAGCGGATCGTCGCTGCCAGGCGCGCGATACCACGGCATGAAGCGCATGAACTGGTTCTGCCTGGTCGTGCGATCGAGGTCGAACTTCCATTCCAGAAGCAGTTGGATGCCGGCGATCGCCGCTGTGAGCAGCAGATAGATCAGACCCGACGCGAAGAAGATCGAGAAGAAATCGAAGGTCGAGGACGCCAGCTGGGTCGAGCGCAGCGTCAGCTCCTGCACGGCGATGACGGAGGCCAGCGACGAGTTCTTCAGCGCGCTGACCGCTTCGTTGCCGAAAGCGGGGATCATCGACCGGATCGCCTGCGGCGCGATGATCCGGCGCATCAGGACGCCCGGGGTCATGCCGAGCGCCTGGCCGGCCACCACCTGACCGCGATCGACACCCAGTACGCCGGAGCGCAGCATCTCGGCGATGAACGGCGCTTCGTTGCAAGCCAGCGCCAGACCGGCGGCGAGAATGGCGGGAAGCTTGATGCCGATCTGCGGCAGGGCGTTATAGGCAAACACCATCTGCAGGATCAGCGGGGTGCCGCGAAAGATCACGGCATAGACCCGGGCGAAGGATGCCAGCGGCTTGAACCTGCTGAGTTGCATCCATGCCAGGATCAGGCCGAGGATCAGCCCGCCGCACAGACCGAGGGCGGTGACCTGCAAGGTCGCCTGGATGCCCTCGATCATATACGGCATGCTGAGATAGTGGAGGAACAGCTCCATGGAGGCAGAAAGCCCTTACGTAAGAGTGATCCTTGCTTGCGGGCGGGGGCGTTACTTCACCGTTAGCAGGCCGGGCTCCATCAGGTTTTCCGGATCGAGTTTCCACTTCTTCAGCAGTGCGAGCTGATCACCGGACTTGTAGATCTCGGTGAGTGCGGCCTTCACCGCATCGCGGAACTTGGACTTGTCCTTCGGCACGGCGATGCCGACCTGATAGGGGATCGTCACCGCAACCGCCTTCTCGAGCTTGTCCGGATAGGCCTTCACCGCGTTGTCGACGGTGTTGACGTCGTTGATATAGGTATCAGCGCGGCCGGCAAGGATCGCCTGGATGCAGTTGGCATTGTTGTCATAGAGCTGGATGGTCGGCTCCGCCTTGCCTTCCTTCTTGCATTCCGGCCCCAACGCCTGAATCAGCGGCACTTCGACATAGCCGGTGTTTTCCGCCGCAGCCGTGCCGCACAGCGAGGTGTTGATACCGGTGATCTTCTTGGGATTACCCTTGGCGACCAGCACGCCGTCGAACACCTTGGAATAGGTGATGAAGTCGGCCGCCTTGGCGCGCTCCTCGGTGGCATAGATGTCGGAAATCACGATGTCGGCCTGGCCCGATGCCAGCGTGGTCAGCAAGGCCGCGAAGGTCACAGCCTTGTAGGTCAGCTTGAAGCCAAGGCATTCGCCGATCTGCTCACCGAGATCGATATCGAAACCGATATATTTGTTGGGATCCTTGGGATCGATCGATTCATAGCCCGGTGTATGCGGATTAATGGCGTTGACGAGTGTCTTGCCTTTCCAGTCCGGATATTTCGCCTGCAACTCGGCGCAAGCCACCGGCACGGCAGCCTGCGCGGACATCGGAACAAAGGTACCAACCGCCAATAGCGCGCCCACTGCCGCCGCGCGCCATCCAATCATCGCGCCCGTTTCAGGCCAAAGCCTACGGATGTCAGCAAAATGCAACTTGACCATTCGATCGCTCCTTCGACGTTGTCATGGCCTAACCATGTTCCTAACCTCGAAGAAGCCTATGCCCCCCTGCGCGCAGAAAGCTTGTCCCGGGACGTACAATAATTTGGATCGTCCGCTCCCACGGTTTAGGCAGAGCTGCCACATTAATGGGCGACGGCAGGGCTCTTACCAAACAGATCTTATTTGCCGAATGTCGGCTGCGCGCCAGAAGCGGCGTCGAGCCATCGGCTCCGCCGTGTACATCGATAGGTCAGATGTAAAGATGATCGGTGGCACTCGCGCGCACAAAAACGACCAGCGACCACTGTGTGGTTGCATTGGCTTCTGCAATTCACGATGAGAAATGCACCGGCAAAAACGCCCTTTGGCTGCCGCGCAACTTGGCACTTTTGAAAATCAGAAGCATCGTTCTCAAAACCGATAATTTATCGCAGTCATGGGTTGGGCAAAGCTGGAGAGCAAGATACGCATCCGCGGATCGGCGGCGAGCCCGCTCAAGGGTGCTCGTGAAGGGATACCGCTCGCTCCGAGCGGTCAGCTCCTTAGAGGTCCATGACCATGGCACTGCGCGATCAGTTCTTGGCCGGCATGAGCACTGCGGCCTGCACTGTCAGTATCGTAACGACGGATGGCACAGCTGGCCGCCAGGGCGCGACGGTATCGGCAATGTCGTCCGTCTCGGCCGACACGCCGCAGCCGACCTTGCTCGTCTGCATCAACGAGACCAGTGCGACCGCCCAGGCGATCAAGGTGAATGGCGTGTTCTGCGTCAACCTGCTGCGGGACGATCAATCCGGCATTTCGGACTGTTTTGCGAAGCGATGGACCACCGGAGACGGCGACAAATTCTCGTGCGCGACATGGGTTCCCGACGTCAATGGCTCTCCCCGTGTCGTCGATGGACTGGTCGCCTTCAGCTGCACCCTGTCCTCGTGGAAGAAGATCGGTACCCACTACGTTTTCTTCGGCGAAGTCCAGGACGTTGCGCTCGCCACAGAAGGATCGCCTCTGATCTACGCGAACCGCGCCTATCGGTCTGCCGTGCCCATCGCCCCGCGATCGGCCCCGGCATCCGGTTGCAACGCAAGCTGACGTTGGTCGTCAGCGCGTAAGACAAATGCGTGCCGTGACCGGACTACTCGCTAATCGATCATGTCGAGAAGCGCGCGTGGACGGCGCCCGGCTCCTCGCCTATTCCGGAATCACTGCCGTACCGACGATCTCCATGAGCCATTCTGGCCCCGCCAGGGCCTGAACCGCGAGCCCTGTCGACACTGGGACGAACCTGCTCCGGAACCTGCCAGTACGGACTAGCTTGCATGCCTGACCGCGCGTCGCGCCGACGTATCGTAATCGGTGTAGCGCCGCTGTGTGGAGATGCGGTCCGCCAGATGCTTCGCATCATGCCAGACGCCCCAGATGAATGCAGACCCCCGGCGCGACTGCCAGGGAAGTCCCAGAAAATAGATCCCGGGTTCGGAAGACACGCCGCGCTGGTGCCTCGGCTTGCCCATCGTGTCGAATGCATCGACTTTCAGCCAGCTATAGTCGGTGGCAAAACCCGTGGCCCAGACAATCGATGTGATGCCGGTTGCTGCAAGATCCAGTTCGCGCACCGGATCGGTCACACAGTTGGGATCGGGCCTGACGATGCGCGCGTCCGGTTCAGGCGGCAAGTCAAGCCCGAACCGCGCGATATAGGCATCGGCCTCGTCCAGCAAGCTTCTGTAGGATGCATCGCCCAGGGCGATGTTGTCGGCGAGGTCGTTCGCGAACAGCACCTTGCCCTGATCATACGTTACCGTCGAACCGACGAGATGCATGCCTTCGGCCGCCAGTCGCCGGAAATCGACGGTTTGGCCGCCACGCGCGCCGCTCACCGCAATCGTGACGTGCTCGGTGCCCGGCTGCTTCGTTTCCAGGTCCCATTTTCCGAGCACGCCGAGCCACCAGCAGAAGTCGCGGCCGCGATAGGCCCGCGGCGGACGTTCGTGCGGCCCGACCGACAGATGGACGCGCCTGCCCGCACGCAGCAATTCGTCGGCAATCTGGCCGCCGGACGAGCCTGCGCCAACGACCAGGACGGCGCCTTCCGGCAACTGGCCGGGATTGCGATAGTCGTTGGAATGCAGCTGGATGATTCCTGCGCGTTGCGGAACGATCTGCGGAATGACGGGCACCTGAAACGGCCCGGTCGCCGCGACCACGTTCATCGCTTCGAAATTGCCCGCGGAGGTCCTGACCATGAACCCCGGCTGACCGGCCATTCGTTCGACCGATGTCACATCGACGCCGCAGCGTACTGGCGCAGCGATCATTTCGGCATAGGACACGAAATAATCCGCGACGCTTTCCTTGCCGGGAAACGAGTCGGGATGCGCACCGGGAAATTCCATCCCCGGAAAGCGATCGTGCCATGCGGGGCCGTTGGCTACCAGCGAATCCCATCTGGCGGTCCGCCAGCGGTCGGCAATCCGATGTCGTTCGAGCACCAAATGCGGCACGCCCGCCATGCCCAGATGTTCGCTCATGGCGAGACCAGCCTGGCCTCCGCCCACCACAATCGTGTCTACGCGCTCGATCGACATCCCTGTATCCACTTCTGACCGTCCGAAACGCTCCACGGCCGGATCATCCCCGCATCGATGTTGAAGCAACGCACCAGCACGCGAACATTATCATTTGGCTTCCCAGTGCTTAGGCTCGGCCGATGTGAAAGATCCGCGCGCCGATCGACGCATGACGACGAACACTCAATGCGCGTAGGACGGGTCTTCCGCATCGAGCAGCTTTTTCATTTCGGCGAAGTGCGCTTCGGAAAAATCGGTGAGACCTTCCCAGTCGTGCGCGGTGCGTTCGGCGATATCGTCGGGCAGCACGTTCAATGGCTGACCGGTGGCATAGGCCTGCACCAGGGTCTGGCACGCACGCTCGATGGTGTACATGTCGTCAAACGCCTCGCCGACCGTTCTCGCAGCAATCATCACGCCATGATTTCCCATCATCAGGCGCGAGCGGTTGCCTAGCAGCTTTGCCAGACGCGCGCCCTCCTGTTCGCTGTCGGCCATTCCGGAATATGCGGCATCCAAAGCGACACGATTGAAATAGCGCGCCGTGTTCTGGTCAATCGGTTTGATGTCAGGATTGGCCAGAGTGGCAATGGTCGTGACGAAGGGCGGATGCAGATGCAGCACGACGCGCGCCTGCGGAAGCAGGCTGTGCATCTGGCTGTGGATCGACCACGCGGTCGGATCTACGGATGCCTGACCTCCGAACGAGCCATCTGCATCGAGATCGAACAACACGAGATCGCTGGCCTTGATCCGCGAGAAGTGTCGCCACTTCGGATTCATCAGGAATTTGCGACCATCGCTCGACACCGCCGCGCTGAAATGATTGGCGACGGCCTCGTGCATGCCCAGCCTTGCAAACAGGCGGAAGGCAGCCGCGAGGTCAATTCTCAGCTGGCGTTCGTTGGAATCATTCGGTTCGGTGGTCAATGACTGTCTCCGATTTGCGAAACATATGCTGCGCACCGCCGCGGGCTGCGACGATCGTCTGTCGAGGCTCTGGCTTCGACGCGCCAAAGTTGATCGACGCTGTGAAGACGCGACCCAACGGCACGCACCGAAGACCGGACGTTCGTCGTCACATCTGAATGATGCGGTTCGAACGCTGCTCGGCGGATACGCTGGACTTGTGATTGAGCTTACTGAACCTGCCGGTTTCGGCCTAATTCGCTTTCGCGAAGGGCGCCTTCCACTTTTCCGAGGCATGCCTGCATAGTCGGCAGCATTGATCCTGAACCAGGCAGGGTCGGCGCAAACCGGCGCGCCCTGCTCACTTCTTTCCGGATACCGGATGATCGACGCCGGGGGCCACCATACCGGGTATGTAGTCCTCGGAAATCAGCGCCTGGCAATGCGCCTGAAACGTTTCGATCAGGCGCGACTTGGTCAGTTGCGCCAGTGTCGCGACGCCGATCACCATCGGGCGGTATTCACCGACGAGCTTCACCCGAACGACCTTCCTGCCGTCGAGCGCCGTATCGGACCTCGGCCTCACATTGGCCAGCGTATAGCCATAGCCATTCGCAACCATCGTGCGAATGACATCCTGATATGCTGAACGTCCGCCGATGCGCGGCTCGAACCCCTCGCCCATGAATAAAGCGAGGAAATATTCGCGGCTTAGCGGGAGATCCAGCAGCAGCAACGGCTCGTCGATGAGCTCGGCAAGCGATACGGCCGATCTGGCTGCAAATCTGTGGTTTTCGCTGACCACGACATGCACTGGCAGCTGGGCCAGCGGCGTGAATGCGATCCCCGATGGCAACTGCAGGTCGTAAGTGATGACGACATCGATCTCGGCACAGCGCAGCCCTTCGAGAAGTTGCTCCTGGTTGAGCTCGATATGCCTGATCTGGGTATCCGGAAATGCGGTGGTGAACGAATGCGCCAGTTCCGGCATGACCATCGGCGCCAGTGTCACCAGACAGCCAACCGTGATCTGGCCACGAACCTGCCCGTCGACATCGGAGGCGACCGAATAGAGTTGCTCGGCCTGATTGAGCACGTTCTTCGCTTCCCGGAGCAGACTCCGCCCGGCCGGCGTCAGCGACAGACCGAGCGCGTGATGCCGGACGAACAGTTGGACGCCCAGCTCTTTCTCAAGGTGTGAGATGGCGGTCGAGATCGACGGCTGCGATATGCTGATGCGTTCGGACGCCAGCGTAATGCTGCCCGTCTCCCCGGCAGCCACGAAATACTCCAGCTGTCTCAACGTAAAACGCATTGCGGACCCGCGATCTTGCCGTCGGCGTTACGGGCCGCCATGTCGATGCGAGTGTTTTCCAAGCAAGCCCGGACGCTCGCATCCGGGCTTCCGCGATCCGATGCTCGCTTTTTATACACCTGTCCCGATGGGCGCGGTCAAGCCGGCTTTCGCCAATAGCTGATGACCTCCATCAGCAGGAACAGCACCGTCACAACGCCCAGCACGACAACTGACGCAGCTGCCAAGGTCGGGGTGATCTGGAGGAAGATGTCGCTCCAAAGCTGTTTGGGGAGCGTCGTGATCAGACCACCGCCAATGAAGAGCGCGATCGTCAACTCCTCGAAGGAGATGAGGAATGCCGTGATCAGCCCCCCAACGATGCCACCGCTGATCAGTGGCAGAGTGATCCTGAAAAATGCTTTGTGAGGTGAGGCCCCGAGCGTGAGCGCCGCGTCATCCAGCCGCCAGTCATGCCCACGCAGGGTCGACAGGACGATGATGAAGACGACGGGCGTCGCGATCACGCTGTGGCCGAGCACGAGGCCGACATCCGTCGCGATCAGCGACATCTGCGCGAACAGGTAGAACAGGCCTATCGAGATGACGAGATGCGGCACGATCATCGGCGACATGAAGAAGATAAAGATGGCGCCCGCCAGTCTGCTTCCCGAGCGGACAACCGCAAAGGCAACGGTCCCCGCCACCACGATCGTCAGCGCCGCGCAAGCCACGCCGATTCCGAACGACCGGGCGGTGGCAGCCATCCAGATCGGCGACGCGAAATAAGTGTCGAACCAGCGAAGACTAAAGCCAGGCGGCGGAAAGGCAAGGAAGCTCCCGCTCGTAAACGCCATCGGGATGATCGCAATCACGGGGACGAGCAGGATGGCGATCACGAGCACACTGTACAATCCCAGCAGGCGGGATCCCGGCAGTCCACGAAACGTATTACGATAGCTGCGCGCCACCGGGTCGAAGATGTCGCCGATGCGGCCGGCGAGCCAGAGGCCAAAGCGACGGACAGGGCTGTCCGGCTGCGATTGCCCACTGCCGCCCGCCATGCCCGAAAGACCGAATACGCGGTCAAACAGCACCACTGCGATGATCGCTCCGGCGAGCAGGATCACACCGAACGCGCTCCCTTGCTGAAGATTCTGCAATTCGTTAATCTGCTCGATGATCAGCTGCCCCACCATCGTCTCGCGCGGGCTGCCGAGCAGCGACGGGGTGATGAAAAAGCCGAGCGACGTGATGAAAATCATCAGGCCGGCGGTCGCTACACCGCGCATCGAAAGCGGAAGAAAGATCTGCCAGAATGCCTGCGTCGGACTCGCGCCCAGCGTCGTCGCAGCCGAGAGCAGCGATTTGTTGACTTGGTTCAGCGTCGGCATCATTGCGATAACGCAAAGCGGCACCAGCGTGTGTACGATGCCGAACAGCACGACCGTCTTGTTGAACAGCAGCCGATCGCCGGCTCCGCCCATCGACATGATGAGCTGCGCAAAACTGCTGTTCCGGCCGAACAAGACGAGCCACGCAAAGTTCTTGACCAGAGCGCTGGTCCAGAATGGCAGCAGGATCAGCATCATCATCAATCGCTGGCGCCTCGCCGAATGCCGGCTTAGCCAGTAGGCCAACGGATAGCTGATCAGCACGCAAAGCGCCGTCACCTGGATGGCGACGGTGAACGTGGTCGTCATCACGCGGCTGTAGGACGGCGATGTGAAGACCGCCAGCAGCGCCTTCAACGAGAAGCCGCTGTCGCCTCCCCATATGGCCGACACGAGTATGTGCAGCGTTGGCCACAGGAAGAAGATCAGCAGGAATGCCACGCCTGGCAAGGCGAGCCAAATAGGTCCGAAACGAAAGCTCGGCTTCCCCTTCACCGGAAGGACTGCTGAAGATAGGTCTAACGACGTCACGTCCCCCCCGATCGCTGTCTGCTACAGCGAATTCTTGTTGGCGACGGGATAGAGCCCGAGATTCTCTCTCAGAGTCTTCCCCTTGTAAGCCGTCTTGTAGATGCCGCGCTCCTGAAGGACCGGCACGACCTCATCAATGAACTCCTTCAGCGAGCCCGGAACAACTGCAGGCGACAGCATGAAGCCATCGCAGCAGCGCTGCTCGATCCAGCTCTCCATGAAGTCAGCTACTTCGTTGGCCGTGGCGCACATGGCCTTCGATCCCCTGGTATATTTATTGGCCATCTCGCGCAGCGTGAGCTTCTGGCCGCGGATCATGTCCGCGATCTGATTGAAATAGGCCTGGTGCAGATTGGACGAGGCCGGAATGCGATCGACGGGCACCGGCTCGTCCAGCGGCAGATCGAGCAGATTGACCTCCAGATCGTTGCTGAGCGCCATGACCTTCACTTCGACCGGAACCAGCGACTGCAGATATTCAAATTTTTCCTTCGCTTCTTCGCGGGTCCGGCCAATCACCGTGCTCAATCCGGACAGAATGAAGAGCTGCGATTCATCTCGGCCGAATTTCGGCATCCGGCCCTTGAGATCGCTGTAGAACGCCTTGGCAGCCTCAGGCTCGGCGCCTGTCCCGAATACGATTTCGGCGGTCTGCGCGGCGAGCTCCTTGCCGCTCTCCGATGCGCCAGCCTGGATGATCACAGGATGCCCCTGCGGCGGTCGCGCGATATTGAGGCCGCCATGCACCGTGAAATATGCGCCCTTGTGATCGACGGTGTGAAACTTCTTGGGATCGAAATAGATCGCCTTCTCCTTGTCGAAGACAAACGCATCCTGATCCCAGGTGTCCCAATAGGACTTCACGAGTTCGAGGCATTCGCGCGCTTTAGCATAGCGCTCGCCATGCGGCGGTAACCGGTCGAGGCCGAAATTGCGGGCCGCATAGTCATTGGCCGACGTCACCACGTTCCAGGCGGCGCGTCCGCCTGTGATGTGATCGAGCGACGCGAACTGCCGAGCGATATTGTAGGGTTCGAAGAAGCTGGTCGAGACCGTCGCCCCGAGGCCGATCCGTGACGTCGCGCCGGCCAGCGCTGCAAGCAGTGTCACTGGCTCCATCACGTTCTGGAACAGCGGCGATCGTGTCCAGATGTCGAGATTGTCGGTGCGCGCCGCAGGTGTATCGGCGATAAAAAAGAGGTCGAGCAAACCACGCTCGCAGAGTTGCGCGACCTTCTTGTAGTATTCGACATCATTGACGCGATCGGCCTCGGCGTCTGGATGCCGCCAGGCGCCCTTGTAGATCCCATGCGGATGGACAAGCGCCGATAGAACGATCTGCTTTTTTGATGTCATCGTCAGTACCAGTTCGAATTCACACTAGCGAGGTTGGACGTTGCGGCGAGCTCGGCTCAGGTGAGCAGCCATTCGTCCATGCGCTTCTTGACCATCTGCCTATTGGATTGCGACCACCAGCGCGGATCCAGGGGCACGAGACCGGCGAAGTTCGCCGGATTGGTCGCAAGAATCTTCGCGCGCTCCGGCGCGATCGAGTCGAACGCCTTTTTGTTGGTCGGGCCATTCGCCACCAGATTCGAATAGGCGGCTTGCCGGTCCGGACGCATGCAGAAGCGGATGAATTCCTTGGCCAGCGACTGTTTGGGGCCATTGATCGGCATGGCCCAGCCATCCACCGAATACAGTCCCTGCCAGACGGGTGTGAGCTTCGCGCCGCCCTGGATCGCACTATACACGCGCGCCGACCAGGTATCGGCCATGTCGACCTCCCCGCTCTGCAGTATCTGGGTATTATGCGCGCCGCTGGTCCACCAGACCGACACGTTCTTCTTAATCTTCTCGAGCGACCTGAACGCGCGATCGACGTCGATCGGGTAGAGCTTGTCAGGCGCGACGCCATCTGCCAGCAACGCCATTTCCAGCGAGCCCCAGCCCGCGCGATAGAAGCCACGCCGGCCGACGAATTTTTCGGAGTTGAAGAAATCGGGCCAGCTCTTCGGACCGTTGTCGCCGAACTTCTCGGTATTGTAGGCCATGAGAATGCCGAACACGGAGAAGCCGAGCCAGTTCTCGGTCAGCATGCCTGGGACCATGTCTCCGGTTTCGTCCTTCAGATCAAGCGGTGCGATATAGTTCTTTCCCTCCTGAAGGCGGAAGATGTAATCCGGGATCATCATGCAGGCGTCCCAGAGATAGGTCTTCGTATCGACCATCAGCTTGAACTGCGTGACGGGATCCGGGTCATGCGCGACATTGACGACCTGAACGCCGGTTTCCTTCTTGAACGGCTCACAGAAGGCCACACGAATCGCGTCGCCGGCCGCGCCTCCGACATCCGCGACGGTGAGAGACTCGGCCGCAAATCCTGACTTTGTCAGGATTGACGGCATCGCCAGCGCGCTACCTCCGAGGACGGTGGCCTTAATGAGCGTGCGTCGGTTCAACGTGGTGCGCTTCATGAGGTGTTCCTTGATGATCGACTCGGATGAAAAGATGGGCGGCGTCCTGGTAGGCTAGCTCTCGAGGATGCGAATATGCTGGGAATCCCACACTAACGAGACGCGCTCGCCCAACCGACCGCGCTGTGCCCCGCCGGGAACACGGACCGTGAAGACCGAGCCATGCGGCAGCTCGACCATCATGCGCGTCTCGGAGCCGGCATAAATCTGCTCGATGATCGTGCCGTCCAGAAGGCCCGTCCCGCTGTCACCGATGCGGACATATTCGGGCCGGATCGCAACGCTGCAGGCTCGACCGGGAGTCGCATTCTTGGGCGTGCCTCCGATATCGATCAGCCCGTCGCTGATGTCCGACCGGATCTGCGTCGCATTTACCATTTCGCCACTGATGACATTCGACGTCCCGATGAATGTCGCCGCGAAAATACTCTTCGGCTTGTCATACAGTTCGAGCGGCGTTCCGAGCTGCTCGATCGCGCCATCATTCATCAGACAGATGCGATCGGACAGCGCGAGCGCCTCCTCCTGATCGTGAGTCACGAAAACGATCGTCGAGCCAGTCTCCCGATGGATCCGCTTGATCTCGACTTGCATGGCCTCGCGGAGCTTGCGGTCGAGCGCCGAGAGCGATTCATCCATCAAGATCAGCGACGGCTTATAGACAAGGCATCGAGCCAGCGCGACGCGCTGCTGCTGGCCGCCTGACAATTCGTGCGGAAAGCGCTTGCCGAACTTTTCAAGCCCGACCATGTCGAGCGCACCGGCAACCTGCGTTGCGGACGCCCGGTCCGATTGCCCGCGCATCTGCAGCGGAAATGCGATGTTCTCCTGCACCGTCAGATGCGGGAAGAGCGAGTAGTTCTGAAACACGACGCCGATATCGCGCTTATAGGGCTCTAGATCGGTCTGATCGCGGCCGTCGATGATCAGCCGACCGCTGCTCGGCTTAACAAGGCCCGAGATGAGCTGCAGTAGCGTCGTCTTGCCGGAGCCCGACGGTCCAAGAAGTGTGAGCAGTTCGCCGGTGAAGATTTTAAGTTCGATCGGATTCAGCGCTGCCGTGGCATCGTAAAATTTGCAGATACCCTGAGCATGCAGCTTTACTGCATCGCTCGCAGAGGATGATGTCGATGCCATCGGGACCAGGCTTCCATGCACTAAGTCAAACCTCTTCTCTGCCGCTCTGAACGAAAGCTAGCCGTGCCTCATCTTCGGGTAAATTAGGAAAAACCGCCGCTGTTCTTTGGATTTGCCGAAACGCGTTTTTTTGCTCAATTAGGAAGCCGAAGCGTTCGACAAATGCTCACTCTTTGAGCCTGAAGCTCATATACCGGCGACCTTGTTGGACAATCGTGGCGTCAATTTAATCGCGAGGTAGGGACCTTGCTGTCGCTCAATCCTGACATTCTGCAGGCCAGTTGGCAGAGTTGGTGAGGGATGACCTTCGTTACAGCCGAACCGTCGCAAGATGTCCTCGCACGACAACAATAAGCCGTGGGCCGTCGAACAGATCCTGACGGGATTGTACGAGCGGCTCAGTGCATGGGTACCTCCCATGAGGTCGCTGCCTTTCCGAAGAGGTTCCTGCGAACCGCCTCCGTACCCGCGGTCGCTTCGGCTGAGACGAAGTGGCCAACGCGATCTCGCCAATTGCGACCTCGAAGGCGGGTTCTGCAGCGTGTCACGTGGCATGATCGGTGGGACGTCCGCACACTGTGCCCAGTGAAAGCGAAGGGGCGAGCCCTTACGGGCTATCCTTCTTCGTGCAGTCAATGCTGTGAGTATTGTCGCACAAAGCAGCGGGCCGATCGCAGCGAGGCCGAAGCGCGATTATACGGGGTGACCCACCAAGTCGAAGCCCCATGCCGGAGCAAATCTACTAATAGCAACGCCGGTGGCGACATGTCGCCACCGGCGGATGCTCATATGCCGTGTTGACTCAGGCCGCTTTGGCCGTTGCCACGTGATTGGCGAGGACATCCATCAGCGCAGGCGAAAGGCAATCATAAGGCTCGAGTCCCAGTTCCTTGAGGCGCGACCGTATGGCGGTCATGTCGCTCGGCTTCACGCCGGATTCAATCACCGACGAGACGAAGGCGGCAAAGCCCGGTGCGGCCGAGCCGGATTCTTCGAACAATTCGGGATGAATGAAGTCGAGGCCATAGAACGCATGTCCCTTGTTCTCGATGCGGCCGAACATGTGGGTGCCGCATCCGGTGCAAGCATGGCGCTGAATGGTTGCGGCCTGATCGACGATGCGCAGCTTGTCGCCGTTTTGCAGTACGGTGACGTTTTCGCGCGGAACCACCGCGACGACAGAGAACGTCGCGCCGCTCGGCTTCCAGCACTTGGTGCAGCCGCAGGCGTGATTATGAGCGACGTCGCCCTTGACGCCGACCTTGACCGGTTTGTCGCTGCATTTGCAGACCAGCGTTCCGCCGGCAAAATGGCCTGAACCTTGTTTGATACCGCCGTCAACGGACGGGTGGATATGAACAGTCATCAGTCTATCCTCCTGGTATGATGCGTCACTTGTGTGAAGCATTGTTGCATTGGCACTCTGGTGTTGCAGCTTGCATTCAGAACACGACGACCGATCGGATCGATTTTCCTTCGTGCATCAGATCGAATCCCCTGTTGATCTCTTCCAGCTTGAGCACATGCGTAATCATCGGATCGATCTCGATCTTTCCGTTCATGTACCAGTCGACGATCTTGGGCACGTCGGTACGACCGCGCGCGCCGCCGAAGGCTGTGCCTTTCCAGACGCGACCTGTGACGAGCTGAAATGGCCGGGTCGCGATCTCTTTTCCGGACTCCGCGACGCCAATGACAACGGAGACACCCCAGCCGCGGTGGCAGGCTTCGAGCGCCTGACGCATAACCGTAGTATTGCCGGTGCAGTCGAAGGTGTAATCGGCGCCGCCATCGGTCAGCCCCACCAGATGCTGAACAATGTCGCCATCGACCTTCTTCGGATTGACGAAATGGGTCATGCCGAAGCGGCGGCCCCATTCTTCCTTGTCGTCATTGATGTCGACGCCGACGATCTTGTCGGCTCCGACCATCCGTGCGCCCTGAATGACGTTGAGGCCGATGCCGCCGAGGCCGAATACGACGACATTGGAGCCCGGCGTGACCTTCGCCGTATTGACCACGGCGCCGACACCCGTGGTGACGCCGCAGCCGATATAGCAGCTCTTGTCAAACGGCGCATCGTCGCGGATCTTCGCCACCGCGATCTCCGGCAGCACCGTGAAGTTCGAAAAAGTCGAGCAGCCCATGTAGTGGTAGATCGGCTTGCCCTGATAGCTGAAGCGCGAGGTCCCGTCCGGCATCACGCCCTTGCCTTGGGTGGCGCGGATCGCCGTGCAGAGATTGGTCTTCTGGCTCAGGCAGCTTTTGCATTGCCGGCATTCCGGCGTGTAGAGCGGGATGACATGATCGCCCGGCTTGACTGAAGTGACACCGGGACCGACCTCCCGCACGATGCCGGCCCCTTCATGGCCGAGGATGGAAGGAAATATGCCTTCGCTGTCGAAACCATCGAGCGTATAGGCATCGGTGTGGCAAATGCCGGTCGCCTTGATCTCGACCAGAACTTCGCCGGCCTTCGGCCCCTCGAGATCAACGTCGACGATCTCAAGCGGCTTCTTTGCTTCGAAGGCGACTGCGGCGCGGGTCTTCATTCTCAACTCCCTCGGTCATTTGATCTTGCGTCATCTGGCCCTGTGTCGTCCGAGCCTGCGTCATCCGGGATTGCAGGTCAGCGGCTCGCTCGTGATCCGCATCAGTTCGGTTTCCCCATGCAGGCGCTCTCGGCTTCGGTATAGGCTGCGGGCTTTTCCTCGCGCTTGCCCGGGCGGACGCGGCCGACTGCATCATTGGCGCGCGCTCGCAGATAGACGTAGAGATCGTCCATGTAGCAGGCGACATTGGTATTATCGCCAAAGGCCGGCATGACGCTTTCCTGCGACGTGCTGACATTCTTGCGACCGCTGGCGACAACGCCGAGGAAGTCGCCATAGCTCATCGTTTTCAGCGAGTCCTTCAGCGCCGGCGCGTAGGTCGATCCCATCCCATCGGGGCCATGACAAACGTGACATTCCGAGTGATAGCGCCGGTAACCCGAATATGTGTACCAGTCGATGGTGCCATCGGCGGCAACGTTGAAGGTCGGATTGCCCTCCTTGTCCAGATACTTGCCGTCTTCGGATTTGACGGCTTTCGGATCGCCGGCACTCTCGGCGAAGCTTGTATTCCCAGAGGCCACGACAACGATCGTGGCAATGACAGACCAGATGTGACGCAATAGCTTGTCCTCGGCATGCGATTTCAGAAAAGACCGGCGCATGGACGAAGCCATGCGCCGGTGACTGATGCGTCAGTTCACTGTGGGAGTGCAAAGACCGTCAGCGCGCCGCCGAGTGCGGTATAGTTGGTCAGGGCTGCGTAACCACCGACGGCACCGAGACCGGCAGTCGGATCCGTCAGACCCGCTGCGAGACCGATGCCGGCCCAACCGCCGACGCCTGACAGGACGGCGATATACTGCCGGCCATTGTTTTCGTAGGTGGTGACGTTGCCGATGATGCCGGACGGAGTCTTGAACTTGTAGAGTTCCTTACCCGTCTTGGCGTCGACCGCCTTCAGGTAGCCTTCCAGCGTCCCGTAGAACACCACGCCGCCGGCGGTGGCGAGCGCTCCCGACCAGACCGAGAACTGTTCCTTGTTCGACCAGACGATCTTGCCGGTCTTGTTGTCCCAGGCAATGAAGTTGCCCATATGGGTTTCGCCCGGAGGCGGGTACATCGACAGCGTTGCACCCACATAAGGCTGGCCGGCGGTGTAGTTCACCTTGAACGGCTCATAGTCCATGCAGACATGGTTGGTCGGCACATAGAACAGCTGGGTATCCGGCGAATAGGCCGCGGGTTGCTGATCCTTGGTGCCGAGTGCCGCCGGACAGACGCCCTTGGTGTTGACGTCTTCACCTTGCTTCTCGGTCGAGTACTGATCGACCACTTTCGGGCGGCCATAGGTCGGCGACGACTTATTCATGTCGACACCGGTGGTCCAGTTCACCTTCGGATCGTATTTTTCGGCAACCAGCAATTCACCGGTGACACGGTCCATGGTGTAAGCGAGACCGTTACGATCGAAATGCGTCAGCAGCTTACGATTTTGGCCGTTCATCTGCTGATCACTAAGGATCATTTCGTTGACGCCGTCATAGTCCCATTCGTCATGCGGCGTCATCTGATAGACCCACTTGGCCATGCCTGTGTCGGCATCGCGCGCAAAGACGGTCATCGACCACTTGTTGTCGCCCGGCCGTTGCTTCGGATTCCAGGTCGAGGGATTGCCCGAGCCGTAATAGACGAGATTCAGTTCCGGATCGTAGGAGGTCCAGCCCCAGGTGCAGCCGCCGCCGATTTTCCACTGATCGCCCTGCCAAGTCTTCAGGCTGGAATCCTTGCCGACCGGCTTGCCCAGCGCCATGGTCTTTTCCGGATCGACCATGATCTGGTCGTCCGGTCCTTCTGAGAAGGCTCGCCATGCCAGCTTGCCTGTCTTCAGGTCATAGGCGGTCATGTGGCATTGAACGCCGAATTCGCCGCCCGAGATGCCGATCAGGACCTTGTCCTTGACCACGAGCGGGGACGACGTGCCCGTTGCACCCTTGCCAGGGTCGCCGTTCTTGACGGTCCAAACTTCCTTGCCGGTCTTGGCGTCGAGCGCGACCAGCGTGGTATCGGCCTGGTGCAGGAAGATCTTGCCATCGGCATAGGCAACGCCGCGATTGACAGTGTCGCAGCACATCACCGGAATGACGTTCGGATCCTGCTTCGGTTCATACTTCCAGACGATCTTGTTCTCCTGCGACAGGTCCATTGCGTAGACCTTGTTCGGGAACGGCGTATGTACATACATCATGTTGCCGATGATCAGCGGGCCGCCTTCGTGGCCGCGCAGAACACCGGTAGAGAAGGTCCACGCCACCTGCAGCTTGCCGACATTAGCCGCCGTGATCTGGTTCAGCTTCGAATAGCGCGTATTGGCGTAGTCGCCTGCCGGCATCACCCAGTCTTTCGGGTTTGCCGACATCTTGGTCAGTTCATCATTGGCGATGGCAACGCCTGCGGCAGAGGCCGCCATTGTGCCAAGACAGGTCGCAAGCAGCACCTTACGCATCGTGATGTCCTCCCAGACATAATGCCGGGTCTCGTCAAGCGGCCCAGCTTCATTTTGGTATCTATGAGTAGCAAGATCCGCTGCTGCATACTTGCCCAAGAGCGAAGCAGGCTTGCTCGACAGAGAACCTGTGCAAGATAATTTTCTCGTGCGGGAACGAGAGATCTGAACGGGATCTGGAAAGCCAGCGCCTTTCGCACTGCACACGGATCGCCGCACCGCGCCAAGGGTGATGTTTCACTTGACGGGGCTGGTATCGAGTTAGAGGATTAACAAGGAGAATCCAGTTACTCCGACCACGATTCACGAGCTGCGGGCCGTGCCTTTACATATTGTATCGCACATTATTCCATATGCGCTTCGTTCGATATGTGCTTCGTTCTGTAAGTATAGTTTCGTCTCGTGACCAATTGTTGCGTGACGGTCTTTCATCGGTGAACTGTTCATGTCCGATACGCTTAGTTCTCTCAGCACATCCGGATTGACGCCGACGAGGCAGATCCAGGTTTGGTCAGATGCCCTGACCGATCTGTGCGGGCGATTTGACATCGATCCGCTGGAAGCATCCACATTCGATGGGCTGATCAACTGCACATCGGTTTCGCGGCTGAAATTGTGTCAGATCGAGGCGAGTCAACACCGAATTGGCCACGCTGCCCCGCGAATTAGGCAAAGCGACCATCCATACGTGAAGATTGTGTTTCAAACTTATGGCGTCTCGCATTTCGAACAGGACAGTCGTCGGATCGATATCGGGCCCGGGGATTGCCTCGTCTATGACGTGTCGTGTCCACATACCATCGTCAGCCCGGCCTTTACACGCCATGACGTCGTGATCGTGCCCAAGGAGTTGCTACATGAGCGCGGCCTCGGTGCGGGAAATCTGACCGCCTGTAAGCTGTCGGCCCGCGCCGGTACCGGGCGCATTGCGCACGAATTTGTACAGGCCGCCTTCAGCGAAGCCGCCAGACTATCGCCAAACAGTGCCATCGGTGTCGCGGATTCACTGATTGATCTGTTGCTGTTGCCGCTGCGAGAAGTCGACATGACGCTTGATCGTGTCGGGCCGGAAGCCATGTATGTCCGTGCGCAGGGTTTCATTCGGGAACATTTGCGTGACCCCGAGCTCAGCATCGATCAGATTTCGACCGCACTGCATTGCACCAAACGTTATCTGCATATGCTGTTCAGCGACCGAGGGATAACTGTCAGCGACTATATCTGGCAGGCGCGGCTGCAGAATTGCCGGCAGGAACTGGAAGCGCAGAACGGAAAGACGATCACGGACGTCGCGTTTTCCTGGGGCTTCTCAAGTTCCTCGCACTTCAGTCGCGTGTTCCGGAAATATTTTGGCGTGGCTCCATCCGCGATTCACAAAGCGCATCACGGCCATCAGCGCCCCGCTCTCGCCGAGGAAGTGTAGTTTCACTTCGGTTGCACGTGCACATTTCGCGCTGCAACCTGAGGAGTTAAGTTGAAAGACGTCGCCTCACTGCTTATCGTCGGACGGCGCAATCATCGCGCAAACTCTGAGGAGACCAAGATGAGTTGGAAAACTCCGAAGATCGTGGAAGTGCAGGTCGGCATGGAAATCAACATGTACGCCTGCGCGGCCCGTAAGTGACAGATTGATCGTCTTGATCGATCTCTCCCGGCTCGCAGACTACGGTTTGTGAGCCGGGCAGAGGCCGCTGAACGCGCGTTGCCGCTGTCAGGCGTCCTTCGTATCGAAAATCAGGAGATCTACGCCGCCATCCGCAAAATTCGCGAGGTCGCCTGCTGCAGCCTGCCCCTCCGGCGAGGCGAGGCCCAGCTTGAGCGCCGCAACCGTTTCGAAATCCAGCGCGGCGACCAGATGAATGTCGCTGTCTCCCGTCGGCGTTGTGACGGCCCCTGTGCTGACGCCATAGTGTTTCAGCCCCGGAACCTTCTTCGCCAGCGGGATATGTACGGATCGATAATATTTGTCGAAGGCTTCGGGATTCTTCGGTGTTTTGTAGAGGACCAGGAGTCTCGCCATGGACGTATCCTTCCCTGACTATTGGCACTAACGGCGCGCCCCGCGTGCGTATAGCAACCGATCCTGGTGCGATGTTCAAGTCAATCGCAGGACGTCTTCGCGGCTGAGCCAATTTCGGCTAGGCTCGCGCGGTGCATTATCTCTATATACGTCTCTCTTCGATGACAGGATTGGATGCAGGTGCAGCGCGGCGTCAGGATAGTCTACGCGGCGGTTCTTGCATTCTGCATGCTGGCCGTGCCGCGCGCACAGGCCGGTGACATCGATACCGAGCATATTTTCGGATTCATGATCGGCAGCGACATCGGCCGGGTGGGCGAGCGGGAATTCCAGAACGAGACGACCGGGCGGTTCGGGAAATCCAGCGGTCGCTATCGCGCGGGCGAGCAGGAATTCGAACTGGAGTTCGTTCCCGCCAAGGACATTCGCATCGAGATCGGGAGCAGTTTCGCAGCCCATCGGATCGTTGGTGTTCCCGGGCTCGCCGATCAGCGCACGCTCGCCTGGCAGGGGGCATCGCTGGATTTTCGCTACAGATTTCTTGATCGCGAGACGACCCCCGTCGGCATGACGCTCGCGATCGAGACGCAGTTCAACGGGATCGACGAAACGAGCGCAGCGCGGATCAGGAGCTACGGCACAGGGCTGACGCTGGCCTTCGATCGAGAAATCGTCCCTGACGTCGCTGTTGCGGCACTCAATCTGATCTATCAGCCGGAATGGACGCGCTATGTCGATACCGGAACGCGGGAACGCGAGGCGAGCATCGGAGCGGCGCTCGGCGTCATGATGCAGGTGCGCCCCGGCATCCTTCTCGGCGGCGAAGCGCGCTATATGCGCCGATATGAAGGGATCGGCCTTGGCGAACTGGCCGGTCAGGCGCTGTTCGTCGGGCCAACCGCCTATGTCCAGCTTTCGGACCGATCACGGCTGACTGCAAGCTGGAGCACGCAAGTGTGGGGCCGCTCCGAGGTGCCGGGATCGACGCTGGATCTGGTCAATTTCGAACGTCACCAGGCCCGTCTGGTTTACGGGATCAATTTTTAGCCTGGAAATCGCCGAAACTTCGCGCTGACGGGCGCGTATTTCAGATGTTATCGTCCGGTGAACGATCTGGGATGCCGACATGAATATGATCAATCTGGTCCTGACAGTCTGCGCGGTAATGTCGCCGAACACCTGCGAAGAGCGGAACCTGTCGTTCACGGCAGACTTCTCGCTGCATCAATGCGCCATGGCAGCGCCGCCCTACATCGCCCAGTGGATCGGCGAACACCCGAAATGGACCGCGGTGAAGTGGCGCTGCGAATATCCGCATAGCCATGACAAGGCATGATCGTTACTTGTTGCAGTCCTGCAGGTCCTTGTCCGCAATCGAGAATACCGCATCGGCCTTGATCTCGATATTCCTGACCACGCACTGGCGCGCCTCGGAATAGCTGACCTTGGCGTCGTAACTGCCGGGCTCTATCCCCGTGATGCGCAGCCGCTCGTCGTGATCGACTTCCTTATCCTTGTCCGCCAATGTCAGATTGGCGCTCCATTGCTGCTTTCCAGCCGGGGATAGCTGGAACCCGGTCATGGTCGATGTCGTCAGGTTCCAGAGCCGGATGCCCTTGCCGGCTTTGCCCTGGGCATGAGTATGGCCTGCGATGAGCAGCAGTATGACAGCCATCGATAGAGATGCGCGTGACATGTCCTCTCCATATCTGTTCGGCTTATTGAGCCGTTTCGTTTTCTTAGTATAGTTTGCCAGTCGTCTTCGCCAGCTTTGCGAGGCTCTCGTGGGACCCGATCGAATGACAGGATATCTCGTCGCGTTTGCGGCCGTTACCGTTTTGTCGGGGTCGGCAAGGGCGGCGGAGGTCAACGACTATCCAACCTCCGCCCGCGCCGAATATGTGTTTGGCTGCATGAAAGCGAATGGCGAGACCCGACAATCGATCGAACAATGCTCATGCTCGATCGATGTCGTGGCGTCGCTGGTGCCCTATACCCGCTACATCACGGCGGAAACGGCGCTGAGCATGTCGCAGGTGCGCGGCAATCTGAGCGCCCAGTTCCGAACCTCGGAACAGGCCACCAGCGCCATCAATGACGTCAGGCGCGCCCAGGCCGAGGCTGAAGTGCGCTGCTTCTAGCGGTTAGTCTGCCAGTTGCACGATGCGCTGCATTACATGCCGGAACCGTCGACCTTCCACTCATGCCTGAATTGATGCCCATCGGTGTCCTTGGCCTCGGCGCGGAACGTCTTTGCGCCATTTGAGACGTAAGTGAATCGAATATTCGGGTCTTCGGAGATCGAGATGCCGCCCTCCACCGACAGGACCGGGCTGTTGTCCTGCCATAGCTGAAGCCGATCGACATAGAGGGCCGGAATATAGAGTTGCGAGACCTGATCCATCTGCAGGCCGGAATTATTGGGGTGGCCGATCATGACCTGCGCCTCGCGCGTACCGCTTTTTTCCTCGTTTTGCGCTCCAGCAAACTCCCTATAGCGCATCTGGCCCAACCGGCCCTTGGCCTCTTCGGCATTCTTCGCCGCAGGCGCAGAGCAGCCACCGGATGCCTTCACATAGGTTTGCACCACATGGAGTTTGCCGTCACTGGTCTCCGCGACGGCATGGACGTTGGTGTAATTGTTGATTCGAACACGGGTGGAAATCTCCGAGACGTTTGCGTCGGCCCCGAGCTTGAATTTCGCGGCCATGGGCGCCGGGTTCTGGTCGATCACCAGCGTGATCGTCACCACCCGCGGGCGCGCGTCAAATGTCGGCTTGAGGCGCAACGTCACCGGCACGATGGCAGCATCCTCCGCGCGCGTCGGCATCTCGAGTGCGATCAGGTTGCTGCCGTCTTCCATCGGTCGGCTGTCGAAAATATCCTGCACCAGCCCCGGCCATGGATCGTAAGGCTCCGGACCGGCCGCGGACACAGAATGCGGACTGAGTACGGCGCTCAGCAGGATGGCGGCACAGACGCTGCGGATTGCAAATTCCGGCATGGCACGGCCCTCGCAAGGGAAGAAGCGACGCGCTTGATACTAACCCAACCGGCGGTCATTCCCATTCAAATTGTGAGTATGCTGCAGTTGCGTTGCGGACGTTATAGTCGTCAAAAAGCTCCCATTTGCCGCGTTCGGCTTCTGCCGCGTGTTTCGTGGCTACCGCGATCGGTTTGCCATCGATGACGTCCTTCCGGATACCGGACGCGAGTGTTTCGAGATACCGGCGTTCAGCGGCGAGGGCTTGCGGCCAAATGCTCACTGGACCATGGCCGGGAACGACGCGTTCGGCCGGCAGCGCTGCGAGATCGTCCAGCAGCTTGAGCCACGCCTGGATGCTGCCATCGAGCACCGGAATATGGCGGAGAAAGACCAGATCTCCAGCGAACAACGTCTTCGTCACCGCGTCGAATACCGTGACATCACTATCGCTATGGGCGGTAGGCCACGCCTTCACGACAAGTGTGCGCCCGCCAAGATCGAGGACGAGTTCTCCATCGACGAGCCGGGTTGGCGGTACGATACGGACGTCATCGATCAGTGCGTCGCCCATGCTGCGCCTGAATGCGTCGAGATAATACTGCCCGCGTACGGCCAATGCCTGCGGCAGCCTCATATGGCCGACGAACTCGGTTCCGTCAGCGACGAAGGCGGCGTTGCCGAACATATGATCGGGGTGACCATGGGTGTTGATGACGTAACGAATGGGCTTGTCTGTATGCGCGCGAATGGAAGCCAGCAATTGTCGCCCTTCCCGCACGCTGCCCCCGGTGTCGATCACGGCAACCGCCCGATCGCCGATCACGAAGCCGATATTGGCGATGGCGCCGTCATTGTCCGACGACATCAAGGCGATGCGCCCCTGATGCATGAAGACGCCCGGCGCGATTTCACTGATCGCCAAAGTCTGTTGTTGCGCGCGAGCAGATGCGAGCATTGCCAGCATGATGAGCGCTACATGCATCGCAAAGCGAGATGTCATTTGCATCTCCATATCACTCCGGGGCAAGCAGCGATTCTGCAATCACCCGGAAAGTGCGGCGCAACATCGGAAGCGCCCCATTGCATCTTGCACGCTTAAAACGAGAGGCCTAGGTTTTTGTCGTGTCACCCATCAAATGTGAACGGCAGGTAGCGCATGCAGCACCGAGCGGAACGATCCGGAACACGTCGCGCGCTACTCACGTCGCTCTTTGCGAGTGCGCTGTTGCTTGAGGGCATATGCACCGCGCTTGGCCAGACTGCTGCGACCGACGATCTCTCGATCGAGCTGGTCGATCCGCAGTCGCTGCGTGTTTGCGCCGATCCGCGTAACATGCCGTTCTCGAATGAGAAGGGCGAGGGGTTGGAGAACAAGCTCGCCGAGCTGTTCGCAGCCAAACTGCAGAAGAAGCTCGATTACGTCTATTTCCCGCAGGCGACGGGCTTCGTTCGCATGACTCTCGGCGCGCATCGTTGCGATGTCATCATGGGCTTCCCGCAGGGCGACGACCTCGTCCAGGGCACCAATCCGTATTACCGGACGGCCTATGCCCTGGTGTCGAAGACCGGCGCCGGTCTCGATGACGTCACGACGCTGGATGACGCCAGGTTGAAGAGCAAGCATATCGGCATCGTGGCAGGGACGCCGCCGGCCACCAATATGGCGGTCAACGGCCTGATGGTGAATGCGAAGCCCTATCCGTTGGTGATCGATACCCGCATTGATTCATCGGCACTGGCCATGATCAAGGACCTCACATCCGGCGATATCGACGCTGCGATTCTGTGGGGGCCCATGGCGGGCTTCTACGCCAAGAACGCTAATCCTCCGCTTCATGTCACGCCGCTGGTCAAGGAAACCACGGGCCCCCGCCTCGTCTATCGCATCGGCATGGGCGTGCGCTCCGCGGATCAGAATTGGAAGCGGCAGCTCAACCGGCTGATTCAGGAAAACCAGCCGGCCATCAACAAGGTCCTGCTCGATTTCGGCGTTCCCATTCTCGATGAGAACAATCGTCCGATCGGGCCGGAGGCGGCAGCCAAGTCGCCGTGACCATGCGTTACGCCATCCTTCTCACGATGGCATTAGTGATGGTCACGACGGCCCGGGCCCAGGATATCGTCCCCGAGTCCGATGACTATCGCACCGACAACTATCGCGCGCCGGTGCCGGCAACGCTGAAAGGCGGACGCGTCATCACGACGAAAGACGCGGAGGCGATCTGGCGCGACAAACGTGGCACTTTCATTGATGTCATGCCGCGTCCGCCGAAGCCGGCCAATCTGCCGCCGGAAACAGTCTGGCGCGACAAGCCGCGGCACAACATTCCAGGCAGCCTGTGGCTGCCCGACACCGGCTACGGTAGGCTGGCCGCCGAGACCGAGGCCTATCTGCAGGAGGGTCTCGCGCGCGCATCGGCCGGCAACCGTGCTGCGCTTCTGGTGATTTATTGTCAGGCTAATTGCTGGATGTCCTGGAATGCCGCAAAGCGTGCGCTGTCCTACGGCTACAGCAACATCGTTTGGTATCCGGAAGGCAGCGATGGTTGGGAGCTGGAGGATCTACCGCTGGCGGATGCGCAACCTGAACCGCGGCCGCCGGCGAATTAGGCCGTGCTCAGAACCATCTTCCGCGCCATGGTAAAAAGAATCCCCTTGGCTGAGATAGGCAATCATGCATTGGGCGCTCAGGCTTTTCGGTTTCGTCGTCGGTGTTTTGGCCTTGGCGATACTGGGGCTCGGCGGTTGGATCGTCATCGCCCATCAAGACGAACTACAGCTCGCCTCCGCTGCTGCGGCGAAGACCATCTGCTCGAACGTATTCATGGCCAAACGCGAAGCGGATGCGATCTTGCGCACCGACCTGCTGGCCCTCGGACATCCGATCTTCCGCCTCATGAAAATCGACGTCAGCGCCATCGACCACAGCGTCGACTCCAGTCTTTTCGGTCTTTTCGCCAAACGTCACGCCCAATATGTCGAGGGACGGGGCTGCACCAACGTCTCGAATGGCGAATCTTGGGACCATCCTGCCGCGCTGCAACCCTCACCTACGACAGAGGCCAACGCGCTTTGGCCGGCCGGCGAGAAGGCGCAATTATCCGACAATGCACGTTTGCAGGCGGCGCTGAACGATCCGGTTCTGCAGGGACCGGGCATGCGCGCCATCGTTGTCGTTCACGACGGGCGCATCGTCGCCGAAACCTATGGCCAGGGCTTCACCGCGTCGACGCCCTTGCTGGGTTGGTCGATGACCAAGAGCGTCACGGCCGCTCTGGTTGGCATGGCCATCAAGGACGGCACACTTTCGCTCGATCAGAAGAAGTTGTTTCTGCAATGGGCAGGGGACTTGCGTGCGGAGATCTCGGTCGCTGATCTGATGGCCATGTCCGGCGGATTGGAATGGAACGAAGACCGAGGAATTGTCACCGACCCGGGGCGCATGGAGTATCTCGTGCGGGATGCGGCGGCTTTCGCGAGGGATCGAAGGCTCGTCGCCTCACCGGGAACCAAATTCCACTATTCGTCCGGCGAGTCCGTCCTGCTGACGCGACTGTGGCAGAACGCGATTGGCGAGGGGGCTCTGTCTTATCCGCGCGAGCGGCTGTTCAACCCTTTGGGCATGAATAGCGCCGTTATCGAAGCCGATGAGGCCGGCACGTTTCTCGGCGAAGGCTTCCTCTACGCCAACGCGCACGATTGGGCGCGCTTCGGCGAGTTTTTGCGATTGGGCGGGAAATGGAACGGCCAACAGCTTTTGCCGGCGGGCTTTGTCGACTATATGCGCTCACCTGTGCCAGCGTCCGATGAGGGCCAAGGCCCCGTCTATGGTCGTGGACAGCTTTGGTTGGCCCGGGGCCAAGGATTCGATCTCCCCGCCGACACGTTTATGTTGCAGGGTCACCTCCGTCAGGTGATCGCGATCATTCCCTCGCGCAAATTGGTGATCTTGCGCATGGGATTAACGCGCGAAGATATTGGCTATAGCAACGCGAAGCTGCTGCACGCCATCGTCGCCGCAGGCTTTTGAAGCTTGCTGGACATATGAGCACACGCCCTGCACGCGATATTATTCCATCTCCTGCTGGATGGTGCGGCTGAGCGCGAACAGACGCTGGTCGATCAGCGTCGGCACCTCGCAGACGAAGGTGACGACGCGGCGCCGGTCGTCGAAGATGCGGGCTTCCCATAGCAGCTTGTTATTGAGTTCGTCGATCTTCGCCTGATCGGGTGGCGACGCGTTCTGCAGTGTCTGCAGCATGGCCGTGTCGGCGCGGACCCGATCGGCCGCTTCGCGCTGCTTGCGCGTGACGCGTTCGAGACCGGCCAGCACCGTCGCGCGCTGCGCGTTCAAGCTGTCGAACAGCCCGGCGAAGATCAGTTTTCCTGCCCTGGCCTTGTCCGGCGATTGCGAGAGAAAGTCCGTGATCGCCTTCTGTGCTTCCTCAACAGGTACGCGCCGTGTCGCCAGACGTTCTACAAGCGCGCTGACCTGGGCGTCGTCCTTCCAGGCGCTGGAGACATCGTCGATCGACGGTCCGGCCCAGACGGCAGCCAGGGAGATTTCCGGCACCTTGGCCTGAATGCACGGCCAGTCGGGATAACGCGGATCGGCGGCCTGCGCAGTGCCCGACCAGATCAACAAGAGTGCTGTGATGATGCCGATCGATCCGTTCATGTCTCACCCCCGGCTGGTGCCCGGCGGGCGAAGCCGCGGCCGGGATCGTAAGCAATGATTGCACCGATCGTGAAGACGGCGGTACAGCCTGCGACAACGGCAAGGGAGACCCAATTGACCTTGTCATAGAGCGCGAAGCGGATCAGTTCGACCGCATGGGTGAAGGGATTGAACAGGCAGAGATAATAGAGCATCGGGCTGCCCTCCTGCACGCGCCACAAAGGATAGAGCGCGGACGACGCAAAGAACATCGGGAAGATCACGAAGTTCATGACCCCCGCAAAATTCTCCAGTTGCTTGATGCGCGACGAGATCAGCATGCCCAGCGATCCCAGCATCAATCCGGACAGGATCAGTGCCGGCAGAACAGTGAGATAGCCAATGAGCGGCGGAGCGATGTCCCAGAACCACGCGATCAGGAGAAACGCATAGACCTGCAGCAGGGAGACGACGGTCCCGGCCAGCAATTTGCATATCAACAGGAACCAGCGCGGCAGCGGGCTGACCAGAAGCGTCCGCATATTCCCCATCTCGCGGTCATAGACCATCGACAACGAGGACTGCATGCCATTGAACAGTTGGATCATCGCGATCAGACCGGGCGCGATATAGACCTCATAGAGAATATAGGTCTCGTAAGGCGGGATGATCGAGATACCCAGCACCTGCCGAAAGCCGGCGGCGAAAATAAACAGCCAGACCAGCGGACGCACCAGCGCCGAAACGAAACGTTCGCGCTGATGCAGGAAGCGCAACGCCTCCCGCCACAGGATGCCGTTGAGGCAGGTGACATAGTTGCCGAAACCCAGCTTGCGATGTTCATCCGTGAGGAATGTCGTACTCACGATGACCTCCCGCGCCGGTCGGCCGCCTCGGTCATGCCCCGGAAAGCCATGTCGAAATTGGGCGCGCCGGTTTCTTTCAGAATCTGCGTCACGGAACCGCGTGCAAGCACATGGCCGTGATGCAACACGACGAGATCGTCGCTGGCGGTGATCTCGTCAAACAGATGTGTTGCCCACAGCACGCCGATGCCTTGTTCCGCGACCAGCATTCGAACATGCGCAAGAATATCGGCGCGCGCCTGCACATCGAGGCCAACGGTCGCTTCATCCAGCAACAGCAGCCGCGGCCGGTGCAGCAGTGCGCGGGCGATCTCGAGACGTCGCATCTGTCCGCCGGAGAGATCGCGCACCCGGCTGTTCACCCGGTCGGCAAGACCGATGCGTGCAATCACCTCTTCGCCGCGCAGCCGGGCCTCGCGCCGCGCGATGCCCTGCAGCGCGGCATGATAGAGCAGGTTCTGCATGACAGACAGATCGAGATCGAGCGTACGTGGCTGAAACACCACGCCAAGCAGCCGCAAGGCATCGCTCGGCGCATCGCTGATGTCGTGGCCGAATACGCTGATCCGTCCGGTTTGAATGCCGAACAGCCGGGTGATCAGCGCAATCAGCGTACTCTTGCCCGCGCCATTGAGGCCGAGCAGAGCCGTGAAACTCGCCGGCGCGACATTGAAGGAGACGTCCGAGAGCGCCTGCCGACGACCATAGCAATGGCTGATGCCTGCGACCGACAGAGCGGGTGTGATCGCCGGCGCGTCAATTGGCTCCGGCGCGTCGTGCGCGAGCTGTTCAGGGCGCGATGTGTCGATTGTGGTCATGGCCGTGCCATCGCGACGCCCCAGGGCAATTCGCCGACCTGAATGGTCTTGATGACTTTCTGCGCCGCGACGTCGATGACCGAGACATCGTTGGAGACGCCGTTGGTGACCAGCAGATATTTCTCGTCGGGAGTAAACGCCATGTGCCAGACCCGCTGGCCCACCAGAAGATACTTGATCACTTTATGGGTCGCCGCATCGACGATCGCGATCCGGTTGGCGGGGCCGAGCGCGATGAAGGCGGTTTTGGCATCCCGGGTCATGCCGATGCCGACCGGCTGAATGGCTTCGCGCCGCAGACCGGGAATATTGAACTCGATCTTGTCGGTCACGACCCGCTTGGCGGGATCGATTACGGACACGGTGCCGCCGATCTCGGACGACACCCACAGTTCCGAACCGTCGCGCTTGAATTCGGCGAAGCGCGGGCGCGCGTCGACCAGGACATTGGCCACGATCTCGCGCGTCGCGGTGTCGATGAAATGCGCCATATTGGTAGTTTCGGACGTGTTGATCAGGATCTTACCATCGGGGCTGATCGCCATGCCTTCGGGCTCGACACCGACCTGCACGTCGCCAATGCGCACGCGTTTTTCGAGATCGATCACGGTCACCGTGTTGTCGTTCTCATTGGCGACATAGAGAATCTTGCCGGCGGCATCCTGGGTGAAAAGCTCGGGGTCGGGACCGGATGGCAGCGAGTCGACCACCTTCTGACTGGCAACGTCGATGATCTGAATGGTGTCGTCGTCGCCGACCGCGACAAGTACCGATTTGCCATCGCGCGTCAGTTCGATACCGCGCGGACGCTGACCGACCTTGATGGTCGCGGTGACGGTCCAGCTATCAGTGTCGATCACCGAAACCGTGTTGCTCTTCTCGTTCGACACATAAGCGAGAAAGGCCGATGCAGGCGCTGCTGTTACAAGCCACGTCGCCGCTCCACACAGCCAGACACGACACAGCATCTTCGATCTGTTCATCATCATTGCAGCCTGCATTTGCTTTCCGGACGATCTATACCGAGCGTGTCGAGCTCCGAGACCTGATGCAGGAAGCCGTCCTGCGGCGAGACCGAAACCACCATGCGCCCGTCGACCAGCAGGATCGGCTGGCGTAGCTGCAGGTTCCAGTCGCGGATCGTGAGCCGCTGACCCTTGAAGCCCGCGATGGAGAAATCGGGCGACTTCAGAAACGCCAGAATGGCTTTGCCATCGCCCGAATTCGTGCGGGACGCGGCTTCGCCGATCATGCGGGTCGCGAGCCAGGCCTGCATGTCGCGGGCTGTCATGCGGCGCGCATTCAGTTTGGTGAAGCGGTTCTGGATCTGCACGGCGCCCCATTGATCCTGTGCAGCATGCCAACTGGTCGGCACCAGACCCGCCGATCCCGCGACCGGCCGCGGATCCCAGGTGCGATACGGCAAATAGGAGGCGAAGACCTCGCTCTCGTCGGCGGCGATCATGACATCATAGGCCGGAGCCTGTTGTGTGAAGACCGGGATCTGGCGCTGGATCAGTGTGACGCCGCTATCGGTACGCCGTGCGCCGCCAGTATCCTCGAAGACACGTTCCTGCACGATCTTTGCGCCGAACCGGGCGGCGGCCCGGCGATAGGCGTCGGCTTCAAGCCGATCGTCGTCATGCGAGCCGACCACGAGCAGCCAGCGTTTCCACTGCTTCCACACCAGATACTGCGCCAGTGCATCCGCCAGCATCGATCGCGTCGGCGCAATATGGATCACATTGGCACGGCAGTCGGCTTCGCGCAGCCGATCGTCCGCGGCCCCCACATTGAACAGGATGCCGCCGCGATCACGCACCGCGTCGGCCGCCTGCAGCAATGCATCGGGTGGCAGGTCGGCAATGATGAAGGTATTGCGGCCAGCGAGATTGCGCGCGGCTCCGGCGACATCGTCGCCCCCCTTCACACGGACCTCTTCCAGCCCGAACTGCTGCTTCAGGAACCTGCCCGTGGTGTTGTTGTCCTCGATGGCGAGCCGCGCGCCGGCGATGCCATCGTTCTCGGACGGTAATTCGACCAGCGAAAGAGTTGCCTTGATGCCGGCCTGACCGAGATAACCGATGCTAATCATCAGCGGTTCGGCCGCCAGCGCAGACGACGTCACGGCGCAGAGACTGATCGCGCCGATCAACCACCGTATCATGTTCCCTCCGGCTACTCCTTCCCGGCTTGGCGCCGGTGAAGGGTCTCGTGCTTGAAACATGAACCAATTATCGTAGCTTGCAACCTCGGATTCTGCCGACGCGTTGCATTTTAATGATGCGAGGTCCGCGATGAGAGCCCTATCGATCACCGTGCTGTTACTGATGATGACAGCGACGGCTCAGGCCGCAGCGCCCAAAGTGGCGGTGTTCAATTTCGAATGGGTGGATACGAGCCTCGAAGGCGAGGTGAAGGGACGCCGCAGCGACGAGCAGGCAAGACTGCTCCATGCTGCCGACCAGCTTCGCGAGGAGATGAAGCAGTCCGGCCGTTTCGAGCTGCTGGACATGTCATCCCTCAATGTTGCGGCGCAAGGCCGGAACTTGCAGGCATGCGGCGGCTGTGACGTACAGCTCGCGCAGCAGATCGGTGCCGACCTCGTCATTACGGGGCTCGTACAGAAGGTCTCGAACCTGATCCTCAATATGAACATCACCCTGCGAAATGTTCACACCGGGCGGCTGGTCGCCACAATGAGCGCTGACCTGCGCGGCAATACCGATGAAAGCTGGTCGCGCGCGACGAGCTATCTGGTGCGCAACCGCCTGCTCGCACCGAATTACGGTGCCCCGCAGCCGCAGTAGTGCGAGCCGCAACTCACCCTTTGAGCCGCGCCGCGTGCCAGCGCAGATGATCGGCCATGAAGGTCGAGATGAAATAGTAGCTGTGATCGTAGCCGGGCTGGTGGCGTAGCGTCAGCGGAATGCCGGCCTTTGTACAAGCGCTCTGCAGCAGTTCAGGCCGCAATTGTTCGGCCAGAAAATTGTCGGCGTCGCCCTGATCAACCAGTAATTCGGGGAATCGCGCGCCGTCCTCGATCAGGGCAACCGCATCGTGCTTTCGCCACGCCGCTTTGTCGTCGCCGAGATAGCCGCGCAGCGCCTTGATCCCCCACGGCACCTGCGACGGCGCCACGATCGGAGCGAAAGCGCTGGCCGCGCGGTAGCGATCGGGATGACGCAGCGCAATGGTCAGCGCGCCATGCCCGCCCATGGAATGGCCGAGAATCGACTGACGATTGCTATCGATCGGGAATTGATCGGCCACGAGCTGCGGCAGCTCCTCGGTCACATAACTCCACATGCGATAGTTGCGCGCATACGGCTCCTGGGTGGCATCGACATAAAAGCCGGCGCCCAGCCCGAAGTCATAGGCATTGTTGGCGTCACCGGGAACATCGGCGCCGCGCGGGCTGGTGTCCGGCGCAATGAAGATCAGCCCCAATTCGGCACATGCGGCGCGAAAGTCGCCTTTTTCGGTGACATTGGCGTGGGTGCAGGTGAGGCCCGAGAGATACCAGACCACGGGCAGCCTGACGCCGTCCTGATGCGGCGGCACATAGACCGAGAACGTCATGTCAGTTCCGGTCGCGCGACTGGCGTGTTTGTAGACACCCTGTGTGCCGCCATATGATCGGTTGAGCGAAACTGTCTGCATGGTCATGACTTTACAGGTTGGGTGCGGCAGCGATGCGACATCGCCGAAACGGGTGATGTCTGGTCAGGGACGCCCGGTCAGGCGATGCCACGCTCGATGGCGAAGCGCACCAGTTCGACCGAGCTGCGGACGCCGAGCTTTTGCCGCATGAGTGACGATGTATTGGCGACCGTCTTGTAGGAGGCGTGAACCATCCATGCAATCTCGGCGAGGCTCTTGCCGGCACCGAGCAGTCGCAGGATCTCCATCTCGCGCGAATTCAGCTTCGACAGCGGGCTTTGCGTCAGCGCAGGACCGGCAAAAGCGAGGCTTCGCGCCATTGCCGGTGGGAGATACACGCCGCCGCGCGCAACCTCATAGACTGCCTCCAGGAGATCGTGTGGGTCGCCGGTCTTGGAGACATAGCCCTTGGCGCCACTCTCGATCGCACGGGCCGCGAAGATCGGGTCGTCATTCATGCTGAACATGATGATGCGCATCGTGTCGTCGCGCAGCAGGATGCGCCGCGCCAGTTCGTATCCGGAAACCGTCGGCAGATTGATGTCGATGATGCAGATATCGGGATCTCCGGTCAGGAAAACCTGCTCCCCACTGGCTGCATCGGACGCTTCCAGCAGTTCGATCTCCGGATCGTCCGCGAACACAGCGCGGCAGCCCGATGTGACGATGGGGTGATCATCGACGATCAGAACACGCATGGGTTAACCCCGTAAACTCTGTCGGCAAGAAACTCTGTCAGCAGGTCTCGACCTGCTCCTCGATTGCTGCGCTGCATCAGCCCCGCGCCTTTGGAGTGACATGATTGACAATCGAAGGTCGCCTCGATCCGATATGATCGCCGTCGAATTTCGCTGTCAAGTTCATAGTCGCGGCATGCAGGCGAGATGCGAGTGAAAGCATGGTCATGTGGCAGAATCTTTCGCTGCGCGCGCGGATCAATCTCCTGGTAGCGCTCGTGCTCGCTCTTGGCCTGGTCGCCAATGTCGCGCGGCTCGCGCTGGAAGCTGGCCCGCGCGTCCAGGCCGAAGACCAGAGCGTTATCCGGCTGACACGCGAAGTCATCGAAAGTATCGGAACCGGCCTGAGCGAAGCGCAGGATCCGAATGCGCGGCTTGATAAAATTGTCGCCGATCTGAATCGATTGCGACATGTCAGTATTGTCAGGCAAAGCGATGGGAACATGCCGTCCCCGAAGAGTGACGGTCAGGATCGAGGCGAAGGTGCAGGTTCTCCACCATCGTGGTTCGTGTCATTGATCCATCCCGAGAGGATATCGGAGTCGGTGTCGGTGACGATTGGCGGGAAACAGCTGACGCTGCTGATCACCTCGCATCCCGATGACGAGATGCGGGAGATATGGGATGGCATCGTCACCCAGCTGACACTCAGTCTGATCGTTGCAATGGTGCTGTTCGTCGTCACGAGCCTGGTCGTCAGGCGGGCGCTGGCGCCGCTCGATGCATTGTCGCAGGCCATGGTCGATATCGAAGCGGGGAACTATCAGGCACGCGTCGCCCCGACGGGAGCACCGGAACTCGCCGCCCTCTGCATTCGGCTCAATCATCTCGCTGCGACATTGGGCGATGTGCTCGAGGACCGGCGGCGTCTGGCCCAACGGGCCGTCTCGCTGCAGGATATCGAGCGCAAGGATATCGCACGCGAACTGCATGATGAGTTCGGGCCGTATCTGTTCGCCCTGCGCGCTCATGCAGGCGCGGTGATGCGTCTCGCCGATCACGATCCGTCGGGCACAGGTGCCTTGTCGAAGCATGGCACTGCCATTCTGGCGCAGGTCGATGTCCTGCAGCAGTTCAATCGCCGCATTCTTGAGCGATTGCGACCGGTCGGGCTGACGGATCTCGGCTTGTCCGGTGCCGTTGCGGTCTTGCTGCGTCTCTGGCGCGAATCCCATCCCGAGGTCATGATCGAGAGCCTGATATCGCCGACGCTTGCTCCCCTTGGTGAGGTCGCCGAGCTCACCGCCTATCGTGTCGTTCAGGAGGCACTCACCAATGTGTTCCGCCACGCGCAAGCCTCTGCCGTGAGCGTGGTGATCGAACCGGTGATGGGAACGGCGACGAAGCCTGAATATGACAATGTACTGGTCCGCGTGCGTGACAATGGCCGCGGCCTCGATCCTGATCGCAATGGCGGCTTTGGTCTGGTCGGCATGAGAGAGCGGGTCTGGGCCCTGGGCGGGACGCTCACGGTCAGATCTGATGTGGACGGTGTGACTGTCGAGGCCATCATTCCCGTGACGGAGCCGCTGCCAAATGCGCCTGTTACGCGCGATCGGGAATTTGTCCCGACTTTATCGGGAAAATAACTGAGACGGATTTCGACATTTGCAGATAGCGCAGCCTCTCATACTCGCTAGTATCACGCTACCGAACGGTGCCATCAGAGCGCCGACGCGGAATGGGGTGAAACAGATGCGCGTAAGAGTGCTGGTCGTAGCTTCGCTGTCGACGGGTCTTCTACCGGTTTCCGAAACGGTTTTTGCACAAAGTCCGCCTGGAGAGCCGCAGGTGCTGCCTCCGGTGGTGGTGTCCGCCCCTGCCACCGCCAGCAAACGCGGCCCCCGGCGTCAGGCCACCCAGCGGGTCGCCGAGCGGCCGCGTACGGTCTACGTCTATCCGACCACGCCGACGTCGCGTTCCGGCATCGACGTCGACAAGGTCACGGCGAGTATCAATTATGTCGATGCCCGCGCGATCGAACGTGCCAATTCCCTGAACGTCACTGATGCGCTGCAGCAGCAAGTGCCCGGCATTCTGATCAACGAAGTCGCGGGCAATCCCTTCCAGCCCGATCTGCAATTTCGCGGCTTCGTGGCGTCGCCGGTGGCTGGTACGCCGCAGGGGCTCGCGGTCTATCAGAATGGCGTGCGTATCAACGAGGCATTCGGCGACACCGTCAATTGGGACCTGATCCCGACCGCGGCGATCCGCTCGGTCAGCGTGGTCACCAATAATCCCGCTTTCGGCCTCAACGCGCTGGGCGGCGCGGTCAACATCCAGATGAAGGACGGTTTCAACTATCAGGGAGCCGAGCTCAGCACGATGGGCGGCTCGTTCGGCCGCATCCAGGGGTCGGCGCAATGGGGCAAGCAGGTCGAGGGCTTCGCCGTCTATGGCGCGCTCGAAGGCCTGCATGACAAGGGCTTCCGCAACTTCGCGACATCGGACGTCCGACGCTTCTATGGCGATGTTGGCTATCGCAGCGATAGCAGCGAGCTTCACCTCAATATGGGCGTCGCCAACAACAAGTTTGGCGCCTCGGCGACCGTTCCGGTCGAACTGCTGCAGCAGAATTATGGCGCCACCTATACGACGCCGCAAACCTCGAATAACCGGGTCGGCTATCTCAATTTCACTGGAAAGGTCGAGGCGACGCCGACCTGGACGGTGGAGGCGGCGGCGCATCTGAGATTCTTCCGGAACAAGACCCAGGATGGCAATCCGACCGGCACCCAGCCCTGCGAAGATCCGACCCTCTTGTGCTTCGGCAATGACGACACGCCGGCCAACGGCCTCAACGGCGCGCAAATTGCCAATCCCTTCGCGCCCGGCGCCGTTCTTGGCGAGAATGATCGTACCTCGACGCGCTCGACCACGGTGGGCGGCTCCCTGCAGGCGACCAATACCGATCAGCTGTTCGGCCATAACAACCGCTTTGTCGTGGGCGCCAGCTATTCGTCCAGCGCCAGTCACTTCACGGCCAGCGCCGAACTCGGCACGATCGGCCCGGATTACGTCGTCACCGGCAGCGGGATTTCCCTCGGTCAGTCCGGCGATCCGATCGCGATCGGCCCGGTGTCGTTGCGTACCACCAATCGCTATGGCGGCATTTACGCGCTCGATACGTTCGATGTGACCAATGCATTTTCGATCACCGGCGGCGGTCGCTTCAACACGGCGCAGATCGTGCTCGAGGATCAGATCGGCACCGCGCTCAACGGTGACCACACTTTCAACCGTTTCAATCCGATCATCGGCGGTACCTACAAGATCACGCCCGAACTGACCGCCTATGCCGGCTATTCGGAAGCAAACCGCGCGCCGACCCCGCTGGAACTCGGCTGTGCCGACCCCGCCAATCCCTGCATCGTCGGTGCCTTCCTGATTTCCGACCCGCCGCTCAAGCAGGTGGTTTCGCATACGATAGAAGCTGGCCTGCGTGGCACCAAAGAGCTGAATGTCGGCACGCTGGGCTGGAAGCTCGGCGCCTTCCGCGCCACCAACACCGATGACATTCTCGCGATCCCGAGCCCGGTGCTGCAAGGCTACGGCTATTTCCAGAACGTCGGCTCGACGCGCCGGCAGGGCATCGAGGCAGAAATCACACTGCGCGCGCCGACCCTGCAGCTCTACGCCAGCTATGCCTTCGTCGATGCGCGCTTCCTCGATCCGCTCGCGATCGGATCGAACAGCCCGTTCAAGGATGACGACGGCAACGTCCAGATCCTGCCTGGCAACCAGATCCCGGCGATCCCGCGTCACCGCGTCAAGGCCGGGTTCGATTATGCGCTGACTGATGCCTTCAAGGTCGGGGCTGATGCGCTGTTCGTCAGCAGCCAGTATTTCGTCGGCGACGATTCCAACCAGGCGCCGAAACTTGAAGCCTATACCGTGTTCAATGCCCACGCGTCGTATCAGATCGACAAATCCGTGCAGGTCTTCGCCCGCGTCGACAACATCCTCGACCGACGCTATTCGACATACGGGACGTTCTTCGAGACCGACTCGGTGCCGAATTTTGCCAATGGCGGCGCTCAGTTCACAGACGCACGTTCGGTCAGCCCGGCGCGGCCGCGTGCCTTCTATGCGGGTGTGAAAGTCAGGTTCTGACGGGTGTGGGCGATCAGGTCCGCATCCAGTAGCGATAGCCGAGCCACCCGATCAGGAGTGCGCTAGCGAGCCACAATACGATGATGGCGATCATGCCCGACCTGCTGGTCGGGCGTTCTGCAGCCTCCCGCGCCTTGATCCGGTACTCGGCCATCACCTCGCCCGGGACCAGCGCCACCACGAGCCAGATACCCAGCGGCACGATGATCAGGTCGTCGAGATAGCCGAGGATCGGGACGAAGTCCGGAATGAGATCGATCGGCGACAGCGCATAGGCGGCGACAGCGATAGCGAGAACTTTCGCAAACCATGGCACCCGCGGATCGCGCGCGGCGAGATAGACGGCATGCGTGTCCGTCTTGATGTGTCGTGCCCAGCCTTTGATCCGCGTCAACATGAATGTCTCGTATCGCACAAGTCACCTTCAGGATAGCCATTGATAATGCTGGAGAAGTTGGCGGATTTCGCTTCCTCATACGAAGGTTCGAAGCTTCCCACCCCAGCCACAGCGGGCCCCGGATGCGCCCTTTGGCGTGTTGAGGGGCCGCCCGTTTCGTGGGAAGACGGCGGAAAGCTGAAAAGTGTACCCAAAGAATTTCTGGGAGCGAGATGCCATGACCTACCGAGCACCGATCAACGACATGCTGCTGGCCCTGAATCATGGCGCCGGCCTGCAGGCGGCCCTGAAAGCCGGCCATTACGGCGATTTCGACGCCGACATGACCGCTGCCGTGCTCGAAGAAGCCGGCCGCTTTGCCAGTGACGTGTTGGCGCCGCTCAATACCGTAGGCGACAAGAACGGTATCAAGCTTGCCGACAACAAGGTCACCACCGCCCCCGGCTGGCCCGATGCCTACGCGCGCTGGACCGCCGCCGGCTGGAACGGCGTCTCCGGCCCCGAGGCCTTCGGCGGCCAGGGCCTGCCGCTGGCGATCAATGCCGCCTGCACCGAGATCTGGAGCGCGTCGAACATCGCTTTCGGCCTCTGCCCGCTACTGACACTCTCCGCCATCGAAGCACTCGATGCCCATGGCAGCGACGAGCTGAAAAAGATCTATCTGGAGAAGCTGGTCACCGGCGAATGGACCGGCACCATGCAGCTCACCGAGCCGCAGGCCGGCTCCGATGTCGGCGCGCTGCGCTCGCGCGCCGAGCGCCAGGCCGATGGCAGCTATCGCATCTCCGGCACCAAGATCTTCATCACCTATGGCGATCACGACATGACCGACAACATCGTGCATTTCGTGCTTGCGCGATTGCCCGATGCACCCGCTGGCACCAAGGGCATCTCGCTGTTCCTGATTCCGAAATTTCTGGTCAATGCCGATGGCTCGCTCGGCGAGCGTAACGACATCCATGCCTCCGGCGTCGAGCACAAGCTCGGCATGCACGCCTCCCCCACCTGCACCATGACCATGGGCGACAAGGGCGGCGCGATCGGCTACCTGATCGGCGAAGAGAACCGCGGCATGCTGTGCATGTTCACGATGATGAACCAGGCCCGGCTCGGCGTCGGCCTTGAAGGCGTCGGCATCGCCGACCGCGCCTATCAGCAGGCACTGGCCTTCGCGCAGGAACGCAAGCAGGGCCGCGGCATCGGCAGCAAGACGGCCGGCATGGATCCGATCATCGTGCATCCCGACGTCAAGCGCATGCTGATGCAAATGCGCGTCATGACCGCGGCTGCGCGCACGATCTGCTACGCCACCGCCGTGGCGCTCGATATCTCCGCGCGTTCGCCCGACGCCAAGGTGCGCACCGAAGCGGCCGCGCGCGGCGCATTGCTGACGCCGATCGCCAAGGCCTTCTCGACCGATATCGGCAATGAAGTGACGTCATTGGGTGTGCAGATCCATGGCGGTATGGGCTTTATCGAGGAGACCGGCGCGGCGCAGCACTACCGCGATGCGCGCATCACGGCGATCTATGAAGGCACCAACGGTATCCAGTCGATCGATCTCGTCACGCGAAAACTCGCGGCATCAGGCGGCGAAGCCGTGTGGGCGCTGCTTGACGAACTTGGCGGCATCGTGTCGCGCGTCGAGGCATCCAACGATCCCGCCTTCGGCACCACCGGCGCAAAACTCCGCGACGCACTCGGCTCGCTGGAGCGTTCGAGCAAGTGGCTGCTGGAGAAGCTGGCCTCGGCGCCGAACGACGCACTGTCCGGCGCCACGCCCTATCTGCGGCTGTTCGGCTCCGCGCTCGGCGGCTGCATGCTGGCCAACGAGGCGCTTGCAGCGCGCGACATCGACGGCGGCAGCGATGCGACGCGTTATGTCACGGTGGCGCGGTTCTTCGCCGAGAATGTTGCGGTGCAGGCGGGTTCTCTTGAGCGCACCGTGATGGACTCCAGTGAATCCGTGATGTCGGCCGATGCCGTTTTGCTGGCATAAGCCATCGCCCACCATATCGGCCGCAGCGGATTGATGTAATATCCGGCGGAGGAAACGCGCCAACCGCGCTTTTTGCGGGGCGCTATGGGCTATGCCAGGGAATTGACATGACCGAACATCTGATCGTGACCGACGAAGAGGCCACGCGCGTGATCACGCTGCGCCGGCCGGAAAAGAAGAACGCGCTGACGCAGGACATGTATCGCGCCATGTCGGATGCGATCGACACCGCGCAGAACAATCCCGATATCCGCTGCATGATCATCACCGGCGGCTCCGGCGCCTTCACCGCGGGCAATGACCTGCAGGATTTTCTGAAAGACGGCACCGAACCGAAAGCCCCCGAATTCCGTTCCTCCAATGCCATCAAGTTTCTCTATTCGCTGGCCCAAAATACCAAGCCGATCATCGCGGCTGTCGACGGCATCGCCATCGGCATCGGCACCACGATGCTGTTTCACTGCGATTATGTGCTGGCCTCGACCACGGCAACCTTCAAGACGCCCTTCATCCATCTCGGCCTGGTGCCGGAAGGCGCATCCAGCCTGCTGTTTCCGCGCACCATGGGCCATCAGCGCGCCTTCGCGGCGCTGGTGATGGGCCGCGCCATGGATGCGGAGGACGGCAAGGCCGCCGGCTTCGTCAATGAAGTCGTTGCGCCCGGCCATACCGAAGTCGAGGCGCGCAAGGTCGCCCGCGAAATCTGCGCCCTGCCCGCCGAAGCCGTGGCGATCTCGCGCCGGCTGCTGAAACTCCCGCCCGAGGATCTCACGCGGCGCATCGATCAGGAAAGCCATCTGTTCGGCGAACGCATGAAGTCGCAGGAGGCGATTGCGGCTTTCAAGGCGTTCTTCGCGCGCAAGAAGGGGTGATGATTCTGCGCTTTCTTAACCTCTCCCCGTTCCCGTGCGAAGCGCAGCTTCGCTAGGCGGGGAGAGGTCGACGTTCAGGCGCGCAGCGCATGAAGGTCGGGTGAGGGGCATGGCACTGTCGTCAACGCAATTGTGAGCTATCGTGTCGCTGTCACGTCAAACGACAACGGCATGAATGACTACTTATCGCAGCGAAAGTTGCGGACATCCGACCCGAGGGATCTTCCGGAATTGCTGACATCGTGCCCTGCCCCTCACCCGACCGGCTTCGCTGCGCTTCGCCCGTCGACCTCTCCCCGCAAAGGGCGGGGAGAGGTTAGGACAGCCGCACGTGCAATGATCGCAGCCTGCTTACTGGGCTCAACGAGTGTTTACGCTCAATCCCCCCCTTCGGTCGACGTCACCGTCCTCGCCATCAACGACTTCCACGGCAATCTGCGCCCTGCCCCCGGCGGCATCACCATCGACGATCCCGCCGACAGGACGAAGAAGATCACCGTGCCCGCCGGCGGTGCCGAGCATATGGCGACGCTGGTGAAGCAGCTCCGCGCCGACAAGACGAACAGCGTGTTCGTGGCCGCCGGCGACCTGATCGGCGCCAGCCCGTTTCTCTCCGCGCTGTTTCATGACGAACCGACCATCGAAGCACTGTCGATGATGGGCCTTGAGATCGCCTCGGTCGGCAATCACGAATTCGATGAAGGCCGCGAGGAGCTGCTACGCATGCAGACCGGCGGCTGCCATCCCGTCGACGGCTGTCAGGGCCCGCATCCGTTTGCTGGCGCGACGTTCAACTATCTCGCCGCCTCGACCATCGATACCAAGACCGGCAAACCGCTGCTGCCGTCCTATCAGATCAAGACATTCGACGGCATTCCCGTCGCCTTCATCGGGCTGACGCTGAAAGGTACGCCCGGCCTCGTCGCGCCGCCCGGCATTGCCGGTCTCGAATTCAGGGACGAGGCAGACACCGTCAACGCACTGGTGCCCGAACTGAAGGCCAAAGGCGTCGAGGCCATCGTGGTGCTGATCCATGAAGGTGGCTTCCCCACCGGCGACTACAATGAATGCCCGGGCATTTCCGGACCAATCGTCGATATTGTGAAGAAGTTCGATAAGGCGGTCGATGTCGTGGTCAGTGGTCACACCCACCGCGCCTATACGTGCCAGATCGACGGACGGCTCGTCACCTCGGGCGACAAATATGGCACGCTGGTCACCACCATCGACCTCAAGCTCGACCGTACAACGCGCGATGTCATCAGCGCCAAGGCCGACAATGTCATCGTGCGCACGGCGACCTATCCCGCCGATCCCGCGCAGACCGCCTTGCTCGCCGCCTATGACAAGGTAGCCGCGCCGATTGCCCGTCGCCCCGCCGGATCGGTCACCGCAACGCTGTCGCGCATGCCCGACATGACGACCGGCGAAAGCCCACTTGGCGATATCATCGCCGACGCACATCTCGCTGCGACATCGGCCGGCAATCTCGGCGCCGCCGTGATCGCCTTCACCAATCCCGGCGGCATCCGCGCCGACATCGTGAGGTCCGCTGACGGCAGCGTGACCTATGGCGACGTTTTCGCAGCACAGCCGTTCCGCAACCAGCTGGTGACGCTGACGCTCACAGGTGCGCAGATCAAGGCGATGCTCGAGCAGCAATGGAACACCCCGAGCCGGCCGCGCATCCTGCAGGTCTCGAAAGGCTTCAGCTACGCCTGGGATAACAGCGCAGCCGCCGGCCAGCGCGTTCCACCCGGGCGCATGATGCTGGATGGCAAGGTGATCGATCTCACGGCCAACTATCGCGTCACCGTGAACGGCTTTCTGGCCGTCGGCGGCGATGGCTTCACGGTATTGAAAGAGGGCCAGCAGCCGCTGGTCGGCGTCTATGATGTCGATGCGCTGAACGCTTACATGAAGGCCAACAGCCCGGTGTCGCCGATGCCGCTGGGGCGGATTGCGCGGGTGGATTAGCGGAACGACTGTCTGCCCTAAGCTGTCATTCCGGAATCATCATGGCTCGTCATTCCGGGGCGGGACGGACCGCGCAGCGGGCCGGCATGAGCCCGGAATCTCGAAGTGTTCTGCACTGAACAGGTCGGGATTCCCTGCCACTCCAAGTGGAGTGGCTGAGGTTCGCGTCCGGCAAGTGCCGGCCGCGCCCCGGAATGACAGTTTGGGGCGGCAAGACAGCGCCCGAACATTTTTTCCTATCTCTCGTTGACAACATCCCCATCAGGTTTATATTCCTCTTTGTCCTGACCCACCGAGAGGGGCGATCGCGATCGTCACGTTCGCGGGGTGGGATGCGGTGGACGCCGAAGATGCGGCGTTACGCGGTTCATGGGTGACGGCTGTCTTCGGGCAGGCCGGATCGTCTGTGGTCAGGATACCACTGGGACAGGCGGCACGGTTTGCCTTCGGGTGGAAGAAACCTGCAGATCACGCGACGGACGACCAAGTCAAAACGCGTTCGGCTTACTCGCTTGAGGCACCCTGTCCCTTCGCCTTGGGACTGTAATTTTGGTGATCGGATCGTTCGCCATGGCGAAGCGCAAGCAACCGAAAAAACACCGTATGCGGAACGTCGGGCAATCGCTCGGCGCCTCCGAAAGTCCTGATGCATTACTCTTGCGGAAGACCGCGTCGGCATCAGGCCCAAGGGTGCAACGGGCACCTGGCGTTCCGCACGCCCTCTCACAAGGGGCTAGGAATGCAAGAGACGACGGCGCCCCCGCGCCGCAAACAATGGGGGCGATGACGCATGTCTGAAGAGCAGTGGCTGTTTGACGGTTGAAGACGCTGAGACGCGCAGGCGTTCGCGATATCCCTCCCTCAAGCGGCGAAGCCGCGCAGTGGGGAGGGTCGGCCGAACGAGGCGATGCGCAGCGTCGCTGAAGTGGAGGCCGGGGTGGGGTGCCCCACGTGAGAGCGTCGCCTATTGCAACACCCCACCCGTCTCGACCGCTGATGCGGTCGATCCACCCTCCCCACGGCGCGGCTCCGCCGCTTGAGGGAGGGAAAGAAAGAGCGCCGCCATATTCAACATGCACTTGCCGATCCGTCCATGATCGTCATGAAATTCAACGGCCTCCACTTTCAACCGTCGCCTGCACATATGCGCGCGCAGCTGCAGAATTCGGACGGCATTGATACGTGTACCATCTCTGAAGAATGCTGTTGTCCCTATTGATAGCCGCCGACGCTTCATGCGCGTTTCAATTCTGCGCAGTCGCGCCGCATCGATGAATCGCCGTGAATCGGTCGTGCGCGAGAACTGCACCGGCGATGTCCCTCTATCGGAACCTGACCCGACCAGCTAGGTTATCGTCCCATCATACCAGCGCACCCCACGCTTGCGGACCATTTGCATGACGACACTTCTCCTGAGCCATCCGGCCTCGCTCGATCACCTCACCCCGCCCGGTCATCCCGAACGCCCCGACCGTATGCGCGCGGTGGCGCAGGCACTCAGCGAAGACCGTTTCAACGCGCTGGTGCGGAGCGAAGCGCCGAAGGGCGATCTCGAAGTGGTCAGCCTGTGCCATGACAATCACTACATCGACGAATTGCGCCACGTTGCGCCGAGTAGCGGCCTCGTCTATCTCGACGGCGACACGTCGATGTCCCCCGGCACCTGGGAAGCCGTGATGCGCGGCGTCGGCGGCGCAATCGCGGCGACCGACGCAGTCATGAAAGGCGAGCACAGCAATGCCTTTGTCGCGACGCGCCCGCCCGGCCATCACGCCGAGCACAACAAACCGATGGGCTTCTGCTTTTTCGATCAGGCCGCGATTGCAGCGCGGTATGCGCAGCGCACCTACGGCATTACCCGTGCGGCCGTCGTGGATTTCGACGTCCACCATGGCAATGGCACGCAGGACATTTTCTGGGCCGACCCTACGGTGATGTATTGCTCGACACATCAGATGCCTCTGTTTCCCGGCACCGGCGCATCCCAGGAGCGCGGTGAGCACGACACGGTCGTCAATGCACCGCTGCATGACGGCGACGGCAGTGCAAAATTTCGCTCTGCCTTCGACAATCTCATCCTCCCGCAATTGCAGAAATTCGCACCGGAACTGCTGATCATCTCCGCAGGCTTCGATGCGCATCGCCGCGATCCGCTCGCGTCGCTCAATCTGGACGCCGAGGATTTCGGCTGGGTGACGCGCAAGCTGATGGATCTCGCCGACAGCACCGCCGGTGGCCGCATTGTCTCGGTACTCGAGGGTGGTTATGATCTGCAGGGCTTGAAAGAATCGGCCGCAGCCCATGTTTCTGCGCTGATGGGGGCATCGCGCTGAAAGGGGCGCAGGTCGCAAAACGTACCCGCCACAATACGCCCTCAAACATATCTTTGACTCCGTCCTTCCAAAATGCGCACACGGGAAACCGAATGGCCGAGAACACCCATGCTGACGTCAAGAAGCTGACGTTTGAGACCGCGATCGAAGAACTGGAATCGATCGTGAAGCGCCTCGAAGACGGCAAGGTGCCGCTGGAAGAGTCGGTCGCCATCTATGAGCGTGGCGAGGCGCTGAAACGGCGCTGCGACGAATTGCTGCGTCAGGCCGAAGCGCGCGTGGACAAAATCACCACGGATTCGAACGGCAAAGCGATCGGCACCGAACCGCTGGACGTCCAGTAGGAAATCGCGCGGGCTGAGACCTCGCACCACCCCGCGGCCGAATTAGCGCTTGGCGCATGGCGCGGCCTGTTTATAGTCCGCCGTCAGTCCGGGGAACCAGCGTGCGCGTCCAGCACCGTCATGTCATCTATGTGCAGGGATACGATCCGCGGGGACTCTCGCAGTATTACCGCATGTTTCGGACCGAACTGCGCAAGTTCGGCCGCCTTTATGGTCTGACGACCTCGGTCAGCCGGCCGAAGGGCCATACGGACGGCGAATTCGCGCATGAATCGGCCTCCTGGCGCATCGAAACCTCCGGCGACGGCTGGCAGACCACGACCGATTACGACTTCCTGCGCTGGGAAGATATGATCCAGCGCGATCTGGCCGTGCCGATCTGGCGCACGCTCATCCACGCCATCGCCATCTATTGGGGCCTCGTCTTCTCCGGCACGATGGGCCGGTTCTGGAAGGCGCATTGGCGCTTCGCCACCTTCATCAGCTGGCCCCACGTCCTGCTGCTCAACGGAGCGATCTGGTCGGCGGGCATCGCCTGGCTGTTCGTGTTAGGGCTGCAGGCGCTTGGAATACACGGATTTCTGGTGGGCTGCGGCGCTGTGGCGGTGTTTGTGGCCGTGCTCGGCACGTTGCTGAAATACACCGAAAAGCACACCTATCTGCTCTATCTGATGGCCGACACGATCTTCACCTGGCAGTTTTCCCACGGCAACCGGCCGGACTGGGACGCCCGGATCGACCGCTTCGCGCAGCATCTGGTCCAGGTCGCCAAGTCTACCAAAGCGCAGGAAATCGTGCTGGTCGGTCACAGCTCCGGGTCGTTCCTTGGCTCCGAAATCCTCGCCCGTGCGCTGAAGCTCGATCCGGAACTCGGCAGCCACGGCCCTCGTGTCGTGCTGCTGACGCTCGGCGGCAATATGCCGATCGTCGGCTTCCATAGAGTCGCGCAAGGCTTTCGCGACAATTTGCGGCTGCTGGCCGTGGAGCCTTCCATCGACTGGATCGACTGCCAATCCCGCAAGGACGTCATGAACTTCTTCCCGTTCGATCCAATCGCCGGTCACGGGATCGACGCTGGCCCGGCCCGGCGGAATCCAACCATCGTCCCCGTCCGGTTCCGCGAAATCATCCGCCCGGAACATTACAACCGGTTCCGCTGGAAGTTCTTCCGGGTGCACTTCCAGTTCGTCATGGCCAATGAGCGGCCGCATGCCTACGATTTCTTCATGATCGTTTGCGGACCTGTGCCTCTCAGGGGGCGTGTCAGTCAGCCGGCTACAACTTTGGCGTTGGTCGATGGCCCCCCCACCACCCGCGAAAACGCATGGAAAAAGCTCGATTTGGGCGCCAAGAGCCCCACCCACACGGGTTCCCATGAGACGGAACCGGTCGCCCGGCGCATCGGCTAGGCACACCGCGCGAATGTCCATAGCGCCATTGTGCTGCCACCCCCGCAGGCACGGCGGTTGGCTTTGGCCATCGCTTTGGTGTAAAGGGACTAGGACTATGCGCTGACGAGCAGGCTGAAACGCCGGCCGTTAACGTAGATAAGCGCTTCATTCATCTGGCAAAAATGATCAGATGAAGTCGCCGCCAAGCATGTTAGATATCACACTGAAAAATCGAAGCCCATTATAAGGCCTCGAAACAGGCTTCCCGGTTCTGGAGGCTGCGGTTGTCCGGTGGGCGCGCGGAAACGCGACGGCTCCGATGCCAGACGCAGTCCCGGACATGTAAAATTGGAATAGTGCCGTGACCGATTTTAGTAAGACACCGCTGCTCGATACCATCAAGACTCCGGCAGATCTCCGGAAGCTGAAGATCGAGCGGGTTCGTCAGGTTGCCGACGAGCTTCGTCAGGAGACCATCGATGCGGTGTCCGTCACCGGCGGCCACTTCGGCGCCGGTCTCGGCGTTGTCGAACTGACCACCGCCCTCCACTACGTCTTCGATACGCCGCGCGACCGCATCATCTGGGACGTCGGCCATCAGGCCTATCCGCACAAGATCCTCACCGGTCGCCGCGACCGCATCCGTACGCTCCGCACCGCCGGTGGCCTGTCCGGCTTCACCAAGCGCAGCGAGAGCGAATACGATCCGTTCGGCGCCGCACATTCCTCGACCTCGATCTCCGCCGGCCTCGGCATGGCGGTTGCCCGCGACCTCTCCGGCGGCAAGAACAACGTTATCGCCGTGATCGGTGACGGTTCGATGTCGGCCGGCATGGCTTATGAAGCCATGAACAACGCCGGCGCGATGAATTCCCGCCTCATCGTCATCCTCAACGACAATGACATGTCGATCGCGCCGCCGGTCGGCGCCATGTCGGCCTATCTGTCGCGCATGTATTCGGGCAAGACCTACCGCTCGCTGCGCGATGCCGCCAAGCAGCTCGGCAAGCATCTGCCGAAGCTGATCGCCGACCGTGCCGAGCGCGTCGAAGAATATTCGCGCGGCTTCATGGTCAACGGCGGCACGCTGTTCGAAGAACTCGGCTTCTATTATGTCGGCCCGATCGACGGTCATAACCTCGATCACCTGCTGCCCGTGCTGCAGAACGTCCGCGACATGGAGACCGGCCCGATCCTGCTTCACGTCGTGACCCAGAAGGGCAAGGGCTACGGTCCGGCCGAAGCCGCCGCTGACAAATATCATGCGGTCGTCAAATTCGACGTCGCCACCGGCACCCAGTCGAAGTCCAAGCCCAACGCCCCAGCCTATCAGAACGTGTTCGGCCAGAGCCTCGTCAAGGAAGCCGAGAAGGACGACAAGATCGTCGCCATCACCGCGGCCATGCCGTCGGGTACAGGCGTCGACATCTTCAACAAGGCGTTCCCGAACCGCACCTTCGACGTCGGCATCGCGGAGCAGCACGCAGTGACCTTTGCCGCCGGTCTTGCGACCGAAGGCTACAAGCCGTTCTGCGCGATCTACTCGACCTTCCTGCAGCGCGGCTACGACCAGATCGTCCACGACGTGGCGATCCAGAACCTGCCCGTGCGTTTCGCCATCGATCGCGCCGGACTGGTCGGTGCGGATGGTGCGACCCATGCGGGCTCATTCGACAATGCCTATCTCGGCTGTCTGCCGAACATGGTCATCATGGCCGCCTCCGACGAGGCCGAACTGGTGCACATGGTCGCAACCCAGGTCGCCATCAACGATTCACCGAGCGCCCTGCGTTATCCCCGCGGCGAAGGCCGCGGCGTCGAGATGCCGGAAGTCGGCATTCCCCTGGAAATCGGCAAGGGCCGTATCGTCCGCGAAGGCAGCAAGGTTGCTCTTCTGTCGTTCGGCACGCGCCTTGCCGAGTGTGAGAAGGCCGCCGACGAACTCGCCGCCCACGGCCTGTCGACCACGATTGCCGACGCGCGCTTCATGAAGCCGCTCGACACCGACATGATCATGAAGCTCGCCCGCGATCACGAGATCCTTCTGACCGTCGAAGAAGGTTCGATTGGCGGATTCGGCTCGCATGTGATGCAGCTGCTCTCCGACAACGGCATGCTCGACGGCGGTCTGCGCATGCGCTCGCTGGTGCTGCCCGACATGTTCCAGGACCACGACACGCCGGCGGCGATGTATGCCCAGGCGGGTCTGGACTCCAAGGGCATCGTCAAGAAGGTGTTCGAGACCCTCGGCAAAGATTTCAAGGCCGAGACGGTCAAGCTCGCTTGATCTGTCGTTGAACGCGACATCGCGTTTGCAATTGCGAAGAGAATACGACGAGGCAATTCGGCGGGAACAGCCGGATTGCCTCGTTCTCGTCTGAATTGGCTCGTCAATGTCGGCGCAGCTCACCATGACGACGGGGACTTCATGAATATCTATCTCGCAGGCCCCGACGTGTTCCTGCCCAATGCCACCGAGATCGGCCGGCAGAAGGTCGCGCTCTGCAAGCGCCACGGCGCCCGCGGTTTCTTCCCGCTCGATAACGCCATCGACATCAATGCCGGCGACGCCTCGCGCCAGATTTTCCACGGCAACGAAGCGATGATGAATCATTGCGACATCATCATCGCTAATCTCACGCCGTTCCGCGGTCCCAGCGCCGACGCTGGTACGGTGTTCGAGCTCGGCTATATGGCGGGCCACGGCAAGCTCTGCTTCGGCTATTGCAACGACCCTGCGCTTTATCTCGACCGCGTCCGCCGCATGACCGAGGTCACCGATCGGGACGGACATCTGGTGGATGCGGATGGGCTCACCGTTGAGAATTTCGGCCTCGCCGACAATCTGATGATGATCCACGCGCTCGATCTCTATGGCGCGCCCATGATCTTCCCCCGCGAAGCACCCCAAGATCTCTGGCAGGATCTGACGAGCTTCGAAGCCTGTTTGAAACTTGCTGCATCGTACTGACCATGACAAAAACTCAGAACATTGCAACTGCGCCGCGCAAACGCGCCGATACGCTTCTCGTCGAACGCGGCATTTTCGAAAGCCGCGCACGTGCGCAAGCCGCCATCGAAGCAGGGCTTGTGAAGGCCAACGGCAAAGCGGTCGCCAAAGTGTCCGAGCCGTTGCCTCTCGACGCCGCGATCGAGGCTGAACCGGCGCATCCCTGGGTCTCACGCGGCGGCGTCAAGCTCGCAGGTGCGCTCGAGCTATATCCGATCGAGATCGAGGACCACGTCTGCCTCGACGTCGGCGCTTCCACCGGCGGTTTTACAGAAGTGCTGCTCGCCAACGGCGCCAGCATGGTCTTCTCCATCGATGTCGGGCACAGCCAGCTCCATCCATCACTGCATGGCCATCCGAAAATCATCTCCATGGAAGAGACGGATATCCGCAGCTATGAGAACAAGCGTCTGCCGGCCCGCCCGGATGTGGTCGTGATCGATGTCAGCTTCATTTCGCTGAAGGCCGTGCTGCCTGTCGCCCTGTCACTCGCTGCGGCGCCGATGAGTCTGCTGGCGCTGATCAAGCCGCAATTCGAAGCCGACCGGAAGCAATCCAAGCGCGGCATCATCAAGAACGCCGCCGTGCATCAGGCCATCTGCGACGACATCACGGATTTTGCCAGGACGCTCGGCTGCACCGATATCGAGGTCTTCCCGTCGTCGATTACCGGCGGTGACGGCAATATCGAATTCTTCATGGGTGCCCGGCGTGGCTGAACGCCTGACCATCGATCATGTCGGCCAACGCGGCGACGGCGTCAGCTTTGCAGACGGCGCGTCGCTGTTCGTGCCCTACACGCTGGCGCATGAGGTCGTCGACACGGAACGCGACGACGAGCATCCGGAGCGTCGACGACTGCTGCAGATCGACACCGGCAGCCCGGAACGAATTGATCCGTTCTGCACCTACTTCACGCGCTGTGGCGGCTGCGCCATCCAGCACTGGCAGCCCGATCCCTATCAGACCTGGAAGCGCCAGATCGTGATCGACACGCTGGCGCAGGCGAAGATCACCTGCCCGGTCGATCCGATCGTCGATGCTCATGGTGCCGGCCGCCGCCGCGTGACGCTGCATGCCCGGCGTGGCAGCGATGGCGGACTGCGTGTCGGCTTCGCGGCATCGGCGAGCCACGCGATCATCGCCATCGACGCGTGCCCGATCCTGGATCCTGCACTGGATGGCGCGCTCGATGCAGCGCGCGCGCTGGCCGAGGTGTTGAAGCCGGTCAGCAAGCCGCTGGACATTCAGGTGACAGCGGCCAGTAACGGACTAGATATCGACGTCCGCGGCACCGGGCCATTGCCGACCGCGATCATCACGGCGCTGTCGCGCATCGCTGAAGCGCACAAACTCGCGCGGCTGACACGCCATGGCGAACTCGTGCTGATGCGCGTGCCGCCGGTCGTGACGATGGGCAGCGCACAGGTCACGTTACCGCCAGGCTCATTCCTGCAGGCCACCGCGGCCGGTGAAGAGACATTGGCGGCGCTTGTGCTCCAGCTCTGCAAAGGCGCGAAAAACATCGCTGATCTTTTCTGCGGCATCGGCCCCTTCGCGCTCCGGCTTGCAACCAAATCCAAGGTCACCGCGCTCGACAGCGACAGTGGCGCGATCACATCGCTGCAGCAGGCCATCAAGGACACCAAGGGCCTGAAACCAATCAAGGCGGAGATGCGCGACCTGTTTCGCCGTCCACTGGTGCCGCAGGAATTGCGCGACTTCGACGCTGTCGTGTTCGATCCGCCGCGCCAGGGCGCGCAGGCACAAGTCGAACGGCTCGCGGCAAGCAAGATTCCCGTCGTCGTCGCCGTGTCGTGCAACGTCCAGACCTTCGCACGCGATGCAAAAATCCTGATCGATGGCGGCTACAAGCTCGACAGCGTCACACCCGTGGACCAATTCCGGCATACGCCCCATATCGAATTGGTGGCCCGCTTCAAACGCTAGTTGTCTTTTCACGGTGCTTGCGCTGGAGTGCACTCACGCTGCCGCACAAGTGCAGCATGGAGGCGACGTGACACCCATCGACCCCAACATTCTGCCGGCTGGAATTCGCTCGCGCTTTGTCGAGGACGTCAACGGTTTGCGCGTTCATGTGCTGGAGGCCGGCTTCGAAACCAAGGGCCGGCCCTGCGTCCTCCTCGTGCACGGCTTCCCCGAACTGGCCTTTAGCTGGCGCAAGGTGATGCCGCAGCTGGCCGCGGCCGGCTATCACGTCATTGCGCCCGATCAGCGCGGCTATGGCCGCACTACCGGATGGAGCGCCGATTATGATGGCGATCTGCGTCCCTTCAATCTGCTCAACCTCGTGCGTGATGCGGTCGGGCTGGTCGCAGCCTTCGGCTATCGCCATGTCGATGCGGTGGTCGGACATGACTACGGCAGCTCGGTTGCGGCCTGGTGCGCGCTGGTGCGGCCGGATGTCTTCAAATCCATCGTGCTGATGAGCGCGCCCTTCGCCGGGCCTCCGCCGCTGCCATTCGGTACCGCCGATCAGCCGGCTCCGCCAAAGACGGAAGATCCCGTGCATCGCGACCTCGTCCATCAGGACCTCGCCGCACTGCCGCGGCCGCGCATCCACTATCAGTGGTACTACGCCACACGCGATGCCAACGCTCATATGCAACATGCGCCGCAGGGCGTGCATGATTTCCTGCGCGCCTATTATCATCACAAGAGCGCGGACTGGCCAGGCAATACGCCGTATCCCCTGCAGGGATGGACGGCGAACGAACTTGCGAAACTGCCAACCTATTATGTGATGGACCGCGACCAGACCATGGCCGAGACCGTCGCCGCAGAGATGCCGACGCCGGAACAGATCGCGTCATGCGAATGGCTGCCAGACAACGAACTGGCCTTCTATGCCGGCGAGTATGCCCGCACGGGTTTCCAGGGCGGATTGCAGTGGTACCGCTGCAACACGACAGGCGCGTTCAACGCCGACTACGAGACCTTTGCCGGGCGCACCATCGATGTGCCCTCATGCTTCATCTCGGGCAAGCAAGACTGGGGCATCTATCAGCGGCCGCGCGCTATCGAGGCGATGCAGAAGACCGCCTGCACGGATATGCGCGCGGTCCATCTGATCGACGGCGCTGGCCATTGGGTGCAGCAGGAGCAGCCGGAAGAGGTCAGCCGTTTGCTGCTCGCGTTCCTGAAAACTGCAAATGCCTAATCGGGTTGACCGACGGGGATGGCAGTATTAAATTTCCAGGTATGAAGATGACGATCATTACGGCGTTCTTCCAAATCTGAGCCGGGCCCGTGGCCCCGCGGATTTGAACGCCATGCGCTCAAACCGAATTCCATGATGCGTGCCTGCTTGGCAGGGAGCGCATCCGGTTTGCCTGATCATTGAAAGTCTTCTGACATGCCTGACAACAATATCTCTACGCGCGCCCTCAGCGACGCGCAGCTGACGCAATTCGTCCATGACGGTTTCGTCAGGATCGATCACGCGTTCTCGCGCGACCTCGCAGAGGCCGGCCGCCCCCTCCTGTGGCGTGACACCGGTTGCGATCCGAGTGACAGCAACACATGGACGAAACCGGTGATCCGGCTCGACGATTATTCGCAGCCGCCCTTCGCAGCGGCAGCAAATACGCCGATGCTGCATCGCGCCTTCGATGAACTGGTCGGAACGGGCCGCTGGCTGCCACGTGGAAGTCTCGGCACCTTCCCGGTGCGGTTCCCTTCGCCTGAGGATCCCGGCGATGCCGGCTGGCACATCGATGTGTCATTCGGTCACGAGAACCCGGACTTCATGTCGTGGCGCGCCAACATCGTCTCGAAGGGACGCGCGCTGCTGATGCTGTTCCTGTTCTCGGATGTCGGCGCCGACGATGCGCCGACGCGAATTCGTGCAGGATCGCATCTGGATATCGCACGGCAACTTGCTCCGCACGGTAACGCCGGCCTGTCGCTCGGTGAACTTGCCGCCGACGGCTTTGCCGATAGCGCGCATCGGCCGGAAGTACTAGCTTTGGGAGAGGCTGGCACAGTCTATCTGTGCCACCCATTTCTGGTCCATGCGGCACAGCCGCATCGCGGAGCGGAGCCGCGCTTCATGGCACAACCACCGCTGTTGCCACGCGGCGATCTCGTGCTTGACCGCGATGACAAAGCGTATTCGCCGGTCGAGCAAGCGATCAGACTGGCACTTGCCGACTAGGTAAAATGGCTTCGGCGGCACGCGCCGCCGAAGCCAACCTCGTTCATGCCAGAACCAGCCGGCCGGCCTCCGCCATGCCGACATCGTGCTCGCCCAGTAGATGCGCGACGATCTGCTTCTGGGTTTCGCTTTCCACCAGCGCAAACGGATCTGGCGCCATCAGGCGATGATCGATGACGAGGCGCGACAAAAGCAGGCGCCGCGCATCGCCGCGTCGTGCGTGGATACGGTGCGCTTCCCATGTCATCGCGATGGCGCTGGCCACATGATACAGCGAGCTGGTTGCACGACGGGCATCACCTTCGTTATCCGACCGCGCGGCGACCTCACGCGCGAAGCCGATGGCACGGTCGGCGAGGCCGCGCAGCCGATTGCGCCATGCCTGCGGTACGCTCGGAGAATCGTCCAGCCGCGCATGCAAGTCGGCAGCAAGCGCAGCCTCGGCACCGTGCCGGCCCACCGCACGCGTCAGCGCATCGAGCGCAACGATATTGCCGGTGCCCTCCCAGATCGAGCCGAGATGGGCATCGCGCAGCAGCCGCGCGGTGGCGAATTCCTCGATGTAACCGACACCGCCGCGCATCTCCATCGCATCGCCGCAGACCTTGCGCGCGTCACGGGTGGCACGGAATTTCAGCGTCGGCGTCAGGATCCGCAGCAGCGCTGCAGCATCCTGACTGCCAGCTTCGGCACGGTCCAGCGCATCCGCCGTGAGGAAGCTCATCGACAACGCCTGCTCGGTCGCCACCATGATCTTCATCAATTGCCGCCGCGCCAGCGGCATGTCGATGATGCGCTGGCCGAACACGACACGGCCGCGCGCGACTGCCATCGCATCGTGACAGGCGCGGCGCATCAGCGAGGTCGACTTCACGCCATTCGACAGGCGCGACGAATTCACCATCTCGGCCATCTGCACGAAGCCGCGATCGAGCTTGCCAACGGCATATGCAATGGCGCCCTCAAGCTTGATCTCACCTGATGCCATCGACCGGGTGCCGAGCTTGTCCTTCAAGCGTACGATCCGGTAGTGATTGGGCGTACCGTCGTCGAGCGTCCGCGGCATCAGGAACAGGCCGACACCCTTGGTGCCGCCGACCGCGCCTTCCGGCCGCGCCAGCAGCATCACGACTTTCGCATCGGCATTGGAGCAGAACCACTTCTCGCCATGCAGCCGCCAGTGATCGCCCTCCTGCACGGCCGATGTCGTCAGCTTGCCGACGTCGGAGCCGCCTTCCTTCTCGGTCATGAACTGACCACCCTGGGTCAGCTTGCTCATGTCGGTCTGCGTCAGCCCGTCGAGATATTTCGCCTTGAGCGCATCGTCACCGTAATTCGACAGCAGTTTCGCAGCGCCATCGGTGACATTGATTGGACACCCCATGCCGAACTCGGCCTGATTGAACAGGAATGTAAAGGCGTGCTTGGCTGTCACCGGATAGGTCGAGGGCCAGCCCATGATCCCCTTGCGGTGCGACAGCGCGTGAATGCCAAACTCGCCGAAAGCTGCGTTCTCAAGCTCGCGATAGGCCGGGTGATATTCCACCCACTGCACGTCCTGGCCGAACTTGTCGCGCTGATGCAGCACTGGTCCATGCTTGTCGGCCATCCGCCCGGCTTCATCGAGCGGGCCACCGACAAGACCGCCCAGCCGATCGAGATGCGGTTCGATATGGTTGAACAAATCCTCCGGCAGATGAATACGCAGCAGATCGGTCAGCGCCGGATCGGCCCGGTAGAAATTCATGCCGGACGTATCGGGTGCGATCAGATTGGCGGCAATCTGGGCGTGGGCGTTCATGACGGCCTCTTGTGTTTGGCAGTTGCGTTTCCATCTTCATCATGCGCCTGCCGCGCCAGCGAATAAAGTGCCCCAGCCGGAGATTTGATCCATGGAAATTCCGCATTACGAAACCGCTTTGATCGTCGGCGTCGGTGAGGGCATCAGCGCATCGCTGGCGAGGCTGCTGTCCAAACAGGGCATCCGCGTCGCACTCGCCGCCCGCAATCCCGGCAAGCTGGATGCGCTGTGCCAGGAGACCGGCGCCAAGGCTTTTGCCTGCGACGCGACCCAGGCCGGAGATGTCGCCAAACTGTTTGCAGATGTCGAACGCCAGATCGGCGCACCCGATATCGTCGTCTACAACGCCAGCCAGCGCGCCCGCGGGCCTTTCATCGAGCTCGCACCTCCCGATGTTGCACAATCCATCGCTGTTAGCGCCTTCGGCGGATTTCTGGTCGCGCAACAGGCATTGCAGCGCATGTTGCCCAACAAGCACGGTGCCATCCTGTTCACTGGTGCCTCGGCGAGCATCAAGGGATTCGCGCAGTCTGCACCCTTCGCAATGGGGAAGTTCGCGCTGCGCGGCATGGCACAGTCGCTGGCCCGCGAGTTTGCGCCACAGGGCATTCACATCGCCCACTTTGTCATCGATGGCGGTATTCGCAGTTCAGTCCGCGTTGAGCCAGCGGACAGGCCGGACTCGATGCTCGACCCCGATGCCATCGCCATGAATTACTGGAACGTGCTACAGCAGCCCCGCAGCGCATGGAGTTCGGAGCTTGAAATCCGTCCATGGGTCGAGAAATTCTGACGCGAAACAGGGCGAGACACATGAGCGAAGCCGTAAAGGTCATCGACACCGGCACCAGTGAGCTGCTGTGCGAGATCCGCGAGCGCGTTGCCGTCATCACCCTGAACCGGCCGGAAGCGCGCAACTCGCTGTCGGACCATCTCACGCCCGCATTGCGCACAATGATCCGCACCTGCGGCGAAAATCCCGATGTCGGCGCGCTCCTGATTACCGGCGCCGGCACGGCCTTCTGCTCCGGCGGAGATGTGAAGGGCATGGGTGCGCATCGCAAGCAGGCGGTGCTGGAGATGTCGTTCGACGAGCGTGTCGCCGATCTGCAGGAGCGTCAGCGCCTGCTGACCGGTGCCCTCGTTGCCGTGCGCAAGCCGACCATTGCCGCCCTGCCCGGCCCCGCTGCGGGTGCGGGCCTCGCCATTGCCATGGCCTGCGATATCCGCATCGCCGCGCAATCGGCTTTCGTCTCGACAGGTTATCTGCGCGTCGGTCTCAGCGGCGATTACGGCATCGCCTGGCTGTTAACGCGTCTTGTCGGCACAGCCCGCGCACGCGAGCTGATGTTCACTGCCGAAAAAGTCGAGGCAAGCCGCGCCGAAGCCATCGGATTGTTCAACCGCGTGGTGCCCGACGACAGGCTGCAGGACGAGGCTTTCGCACTGGCGCGCGGCTTGGCGCAGGGGCCGACGCTGGCGCTGCGCTACATGAAGGACAATCTCGACGAAGCACTCGCCTTCGATTTTGCGACGGCGCGGGATCATGAGGCCGAGCGGTTGATCCGCACCACCATGACGGCGGATCATCGCGAGGCGGTGCAAGCCTTCATCGAGAAGCGCAAGCCAAACTTCACGGGCAACTGAAGCGCATCAGGCCTTCAGCTTCGCCAAAGCCGGCGTCCTGGCAAAATCGACGAAGGCCCGCAATGCCGCCGGCAGTTGTCGGCGGCTGGGATAATACATGAAGAAGCCGGGATAGGCCGGACACCAGTCGGCGAGGACTCGAACAAGCTTTCGCTTGGCGATCAACTCCTCGACCTGCCCTTCGAACACGTAAGCCAGTCCGGCTCCGTCCAGCGCGGCGTCCACCATCAGGTCCTGATCGTTCAAGGTGAGCACACCCGCGACGTCGATCTCGACCTCAATGCCGCCGCGCTCGAATTCCCAACGATAGAGCGCACCGCCCCAGAATCGATAGCGGATACATGGCAGGTCTTTCAGCTCGTGCGGCGTCTGCGGTGGCTTGTGCTGCTTGAGGAAGCCGGGTGACGCAACGACGGCCGATCGCTGCCGCGGGCCGATCGGCACCGCGATCATGTCCGCTGCGACGGTTTCGCCGAAGCGAATGCCAGCGTCGAAGCCGGCAGAGACCATGTCGACAAGACCGTCATTCACGGCAATCTCGACATTGATCTCCGGATAGGCTTTCAGGAATCGCGTGACGATCGGCAGCAGCACGAGCTGTGCCGATTGCCGGGCGGCGTTGAAGCGCAACGTCCCCGCCGGCTTGCCGCGAAAATGATTGAGGTCCTCCAGCGCATCATTGATGTCCTGAAACGCCGGACTGACCCGTGCGAACAGCCGCTCTCCCGCTTCCGTCAGCGCGACACTGCGGGTGGTGCGATTGACCAGCCGGATATCCAGCCGCTCCTCGATGCCACGCAAGGCATGGCTCAATGCCGAAGCAGATACGCCAAGTTCGACGGCGGCATTGCGAAAGCTGCGATGCCGGGCAATCGCCAGAAAGGTCACGAAGTCGGCCGGGCCGATCAGGCTCATTGTTGAATCCAGCTCATGAACACATGGAACAAATAGAGGATTATTTCAGTTCTGGCGAGCCGCTAGTTTCCTCCCATCAGCCCGGCACTGACGCGGGGCCATTACGAAAGGGAGACCATCATGCGTGTCTGGTTCATCACAGGAGCGTCCCGCGGTTTCGGCGCCCTCATTGCGGCGGAAGCTTTGGCCCAGGGCGATGCCGTCGTTGCAACGGCCCGCGATCCCAATGCTGTCACCGCACGTCTCGGCACCCATGAGCGCCTGCTGGCGACGCGGCTCGATGTCACCAGCGAGACCGAGGCCCATGAGGCCGCAGGTCAGGCTGTAAAGAAATTCGGCCGCATCGATGTGCTGGTCAACAATGCCGGTTATGGCCTGCTCGGCGCGATCGAGGAAGCCAGCGCCAAGGAAGTCGAACGCCTCTATGCCACCAACGTGTTCGGCCTGCTCGGCGTCACCCGCGCGGTACTGCCGCATATGCGCCGGCAGGGCTCGGGTCACATCATGAACGTGTCATCCGTCGGCGGATATGCAGGCTTTCCGGGCTGGGGCGTCTATGGCTCGACCAAGTTCGCGGTCGAAGGCATCAGTGAAGCACTGGCCGCCGAAGTCGCGCCACTCGGCATCCATGTGACCGTGGTCGAACCCGGCTTCTTCCGCACGGATTTCCTGGATGACAACTCGCTGGTGCGTACCGCGTTGGAGATCGGCGACTATCACGCCACGGTGGGCAAGACCCGCGGTCACGCCGCCGACGTCAATCATGCGCAGCCCGGCGATCCCAGCAAGCTGGCGAAGGCCTTCATGCAGCTTGCGGCTGCCAAGACTCCTCCGGTCCGTCTGCCGCTCGGCAGCGACACGGTTGCGCGGATTGAGAGCAAGCATGCTTTTGTCGAAAAGGAACTGGCTGCGTGGCGCGACGTGGCCACATCGACAGACTTCGCGAAAGGGACGGCATAGGCGCCGTCTTCAGGACACGCAGATGCGACGAAGCAATCCTGAGCTAGAGAGGGATTGAATTGCTTCGTCGCATCATACCTTGCCTGAACGTGGCGAGTGTTGCCGCGCTTAGGCAAGTATCGGCTGCAGGGATTGCGCTGCGAGGCGCCAGACCGCACATGGGTTTGCGGTTGGCACCGTATCGATCTGCTTTACGAAGCGCACCTGCTTCCAATCGCCTGGCGTCGGCGCGAATGTGAAGCCGGCCTTGCGGGCCAGTGCGAGCATTGCCTCGTTTGAGCGCAATGTATCTCCGAAGAGCTGGTCGGCTCCGAGCGCCGCAGCACGGCATTCCAAATTGGACATGAGTGCCACGCCGATGCCCTGCCCTTGCATGGAATCGGCCACGGACAGGCCCAGTTCGAAACGGGACGTCGCTTCATCGAATGCGTAGCGGGCTTCGCCGACAATGGTCTCTGAGCCATCGCGCGAGACCGTCGCGACGACAGAGAAGCTGTCGGCCTCGCCGACATGAATGAACTTGTCGAGCTGCGCCGCCGGCAATTCGCTGGCGGCGCCCATCAGGCGATTGTAGCGCGACCGGACCGACAGGCCACGGAAATAGGCCTGGAGTGCGTCCGCATCGGCAAGTTCAACGAATCGAACCGTCACCGCAGCGCCGCTGCGTGACAACACCACATCGGAATACTGACCGAGGTCATCGAGGTTGAGATGTTGCATGACAGTTGCTCCCGAACGATCGGATCGTCCTATGCACGCCAGAACGGCTTGCTGGCTTCAGCCATCACGTCCCCCACCGAAAGGCCGGCATCGTGGATGTCACGCTCGCTCCAATGCACCAGTTCGCGGCGTTGATGGGCGCGCTCGCGCCAGACGTCGAACGTCTCGGCGATGGCCGCCAAGCTGAGCGGAGCATGATGATTTGTCATCGATTCACGGGTGCAAGTAGACATTTTGCTCTCCTGAAGCTAAGTTTATGGAGGAAATATCGGCTTCATTCTCACATTGCACAAACGACATTGTGCACCGCGTCACATGAGACAAACTCATGGATAGGAAGTGGGGTTGAATCGCCAGGGAGAGCGTGGATGAGCACCCGGTTGCCGTCACTCAACGGGCTGCGCGCCTTCGAAGCCGCCGCACGCCATCTGAGCTTCACCAATGCGGCGAGCGAGTTGAACGTCACGCAGACGGCGATCAGCCATCAGATCAAGCGGCTGGAAGAAGAGCTTGGTCTCAAACTGTTTATTCGGCAGAACCGCGCGCTCGCGCTCACCCCGCAAGGACACGACTATCTGCCGGGCGTGCGCGCGGCTTTCAACGATCTGCGTCTTGCCACAGACCGGCTCAAGCGACGAGACAACGACCACGTACTGACCGTGAGCACTCTGGCATCGATGGCGTCGAAATGGCTCCTGCCGCGCATCTCGATGTTCCAAAAAGCCCATCCCGATATCGATGTGCGTATCACGACGTCGACCAGCATGGTCGATTTCAAGGGCGGCGATGTCGATGCGGCGATCCGCTACGGCCGCGGCCAATGGCCTGGCCTCCGCGCCGACTGGCTGACGGCGGATGATCTGTTTCCGGTGTGCAGCCCGGCGCTCCGCACCGGAAAGAAGGCGCTGCTGAAGCCGCAGGATCTCGCGGACTATACGCTGCTGCATTCGAGCGGCGGCTATGACGATGATTGGCGGCTCTGGCTCACCGCCGCCGGATTGCCGGCCGATATTTCGAAACAGCCCGGCCTGACCTTCGACATGATCTTCATGACCCTGCAGGCAGCGATCGACGGCCTCGGCGTCGCGATCGGCCGCACCACCTATGTGGAGGGCGATCTCGCCAAGGGCCGGCTGGTGGTGCCCTTCGACATGCGCATGCCCGCCGATGCCGGGTTCTATCTGGTGTCTCCCGAAGCGTCGTCGGATTCGCGGAAACTGAAGGCCTTTCGCGACTGGCTGCTCTCCCAGGTCCCGCCGGAACGTGACCGTTCTGGCCGCTGATCGGCATTGTCGACATCACGTGTTCGCGAGCAGATCGCGATCCGAAACATGCTAGAAGTCTGGCCTGTTTCGGAATGGAGCTTGCGATGAATCGGACGACACTGGCCGCGGTTTTCACCCTTCTGGCGCTGGCGCCTGCGCTCGCACAGCAGGCGTCCACACCGCCGGCAGCACCGCCACCGCCCGACTTCTCAAAGGTCGAGATCAAGACCACCGACCTCGGTGACGGCGTCTACATGCTCGAAGGCCAGGGCGGCAACATGACGCTGGCCACGGCCAAATCGGGCGCCATCCTCGTCGACAGCCAATTCGCGCCGCTGCACGACAAGATCAAGGCGGCCATCGCCGCGGTGACGCCGCAGCCGGTCAAGTATCTCGTCAACACGCATTTCCACGGCGACCATACTGGCGGCAACGAGGCCTTTGCCAACGAAGGCGCGACCATCGTCGCCAACGTCAAGGTCAGAACCCGCCTGAAAAAAGGCACCACGAATTTCCTGACCGGCGCACAGAATCCACCTGCGCCGAAGGCGGCGCTGCCGACTAACACTTACACACATCAGCTCAAGCTCAGCCTGCGCGGCCGCATCGCCGAACTGCGCCATCCCGACAACGCGCATACCGATGGCGACACCTATGTCTACTTCAAGAGCGCCAATGTCATTGCGACCGGTGATACATTAACCAATGGCCGCTATCCCAACATCGACGTCCTCAACGGCGGCAATATCAAGGGGATGATCGCAGCGACCGACGCCTATCTGAAACTGACGAACGACAACACCAAGATCGTTCCCGGCCACGGGCCGCTCGCGAACAAGGCTGCGCTGGTCGACTATCGCACCATGCTGGTGACGGCGCGCGATCGCATGGCCAAACTGATCAAGGACGGCAAGACCGAGGATGAGGTCCTGGCGGCCAAGCCATTTGCCGATCTCGACGCCAAATGGGCCCCGAACGAAACGGCCAGCAAGAATTTTATTCGCGCTGTCTATGGATCACTGGCGAAGAAGCCGTGGATCAGGCCTTGGTCAAAACCTTGGGGGAAGAAGTCATGAGAGATCTCATCCCCCTCGCCGAGAAGATCGCCATTGAGCTGATCGCACGCAAGCAAACCATCGGCATAGCTGAATCCTCGACCGGCGGCTTGATCTCCGCCGCGCTGCTCGCAGTGCCCGGCGCCTCCGCCTATTTCATCGGCGGCGGCGTGATCTATACGCGCGATGCTAGGCGCGTATTGATGGATATTTCCGATGACGCGTTTAGGATACCGGGCATGCGCTCATCTTCAGAGCCCTACGCACAACTGCTGGCGACTCAGATCCGCACCCGCCTCGGCTGTGACTGGGGCTTGTCGGAAACTGGCGCAACCGGCCCCTCCGGCAATCGCTATGGCGATGCCGCCGGCCATAGCTGCATGGCAGTCGCCGGCCCGCGAAACGAAGTCATGACGCTGGAGACCGGCAGCAACGACCGGTCGGGCAACATGCACAGTTTCGCGCAGACGGCGCTGACGTTCCTGCTGAAGAATTTGGCGGGGTAGGACGGCGTCAGGCCGGCACTGCCGCCTGCTCCGCCAAAATACACCGCACCACACGATTGTCGGCGAGTTCGACATTCGGCGGCGGCGCCTCGACGCAACGCGGCTGGGCGAATTTGCAGCGCGGCGCGAAGGAGCAATTCACCGGCGGCTTGTCGAGCGACGGCGGCGTACCGGGAATGGTCTCCAGCCGTGCCCCGCGCTTGGCGCCGTGCACGGTGGAAGCCAACAGCCCCTGCGGATAGGGATGCACGGCCGAGCGGACGATCTGGCTCAGCGTGCCCTGTTCGACGATCTGGCCGGCATACATCACGGCGACGCGATCGCAGATCTCGATGGCAACGCCAATATCGTGCGTGACGAAGATGATCGACATGCCGAACTCGCGCTGCAGCTCGCGCAGCAGCAACAGGATCTGGATCTGCACGGTGGCATCGAGCGCGGTGGTCGGCTCGTCCGCGAGCAGGATCTTCGGCTTGCACGCCAAGGCCAGCGCGATCATCGCGCGCTGCCGCATGCCACCGGACATCTCGTGCGGATAGGCATCGAGGCGACGCTTGGCGGAGGGAATGCGTACGACCTCGAGCATTTCGAGCGCGCGCTTCACGCCCTCGGCCTGACTCTTGCCCTCGTGACGCATCACGCTTTCGGCAATCTGCTGGCCGATCGTATAGACGGGGTCCAGCGCCAGCGCCGGCTCCTGGAAGATCATCGACACTGTCTGGCCGCGAAATGCCGAGAGTTCGTCATCGTCGAGCACCAACACATCCTTGCCGAGCACGTTCACCGTGCCGTTGATCTGCGTGCGCTTCTTCGGCAGCAATCGCATCAGTGCACGCAAGGTGACGCTCTTGCCCGACCCGGACTCGCCGAGGAGACCGAGCACTTCGCCCTCGCCGAGCGTGAGATTGAGATCGTTCACCGCATAGACGGTGCGTTCGCCGCCGAACCGGACGTTGAGATTGCGAACCTCGACGAGATTACTCATGCCAACTCCGGACACTGCTTGTGGAAGTCCGTGGCGCGCTGGAATGCGGCACCGACGGTCAGCAGCGTCGATTCATCGAACGGCCGACCGATCAGTTGCATGCCCACCGGGAGCTTCGCCTTGGTGAAGCCGGCCGGGATCGAGAGACCGGGCAGACCGAGATAGTTGATCGGACGCGTAAAGCGCGTCAGCCGCTGGATCATCGCTTCGGCGCCCGAGCTGTTGCCGACATCGGTCTCGGCAATGGTCGGAGCTGCCCCGGGCGAGACCGGAGCGAGCACGGCATCAGTGCCGGTCACGGCGGCGAGATAGGCCGCCAGCGCCGGACCACGCCAGCGCAGCGCCTCGATATAGGACACGCCGGTGATGGCGAGGCCGTTTTGCAGCCGCATCAGCACCTGCGCACCGTAATCCTGCGGGCGCTCGATCATCCAGCGCTTGTGCATCGCCGCGGCTTCCGTCGCGAGTACGAACTGGCACGCCGCCGTGAGCTGGCCCTGATTGGGCAGATCGACTTCAACGATCTTGATGCCTTCATCCTTTAGCGTCGCAATGGTATTCTGCAGAATGGCAGCCGTGTCGGCGTCGAGATCGTCGACATAGAACGCCTTGGGAATGCCGACGGTCATGCCTTTGGCAGACGCACGCGTCGCCGCCATGTAGTCCGGCACAGGGCGCATGCTTGTGGTCGGATCGAGCGGATCGGCGCCGGCCATCAGGCCGGTCACGAGCGCGCAATCTTCCACGGTACGCGCCAGCGGGCCGACCGTATCAAGCGATTGCGACAACGGCATCGCGCCGGCGCGACTGACCAGACCGACGGTCGTTTTCAAACCGGAGACGCCGCAGAAATGCGCCGGCAGCCGGATCGATCCGCCGGTGTCGGAGCCCAGCGCCGCAAATGTGAGACGCGCCGCCACAGCGGAGCCAGAACCCGACGATGACCCGCCGGTGACGTGATCGACATGCCACGGGTTATGCACGGCGCCGTAATGCACGTTATGACCGAGCGGACCGTAGGCGAATTCGACCATCTGCAGCGAACCGAGCCGCACGGTACCAGCGTCTTTCAGGCGCTGCAGCGATGTCGCCGTGGTAGTCGCAACCCAGTTGCGGCGAATATGCGAGCCGCAGGTCACGACGTGCCCTTCGTCGTAATACATGTCCTTGTGCGCCAGCGGTACGCCATGCAGCACGCCACGGCTCTGCCCCTTGGCGAGCGCGGCATCGGCCGCGTCCGCCGCCGTCAGCGCTGCATCGGCCTCGATCGACATATAGGCGTTGAGACTCGGCTGCGATTTCACGGCGCGATCGAGGCACGACTGCGTGGCGTCGCGCGACGAAATCTTCTTCGTGGCGATAGCGTCGGCGACTTCCGTCAGCGACAGCAATGCGGGTTCGGTGACGCTCATTTGGCAACCTTCGTATTCTGAACAGCGAGGAAGGTTGCGGGCTCGAGATCGAACGGCAAGGTGCCCGCTACGGCAGCGAAGCCTTCAAAAGCAGGACCAATCGAATTGGCGATGCGCTCGGCAACCTCGTCGGATGCGGGAAGGCCGCTGACTTCGGTCAGCGCCTTGATCTGCCTGGCAGTCGGTTTGGTCATGTCAGTGCACTCCTGCGGCAGGTGCTTTGCTGTGTCCCGAACCCGGGATCGCCATGTAACAGGCAGCCTGATGGCCAGTCACCGTGATTTCAGTCAGTTTCGGCGTCGCCTCGCCGCACATCGCTTCCGCGAACGGGCAGCGTGTGTGGAAGCGACAACCGGACGGTGGATCGATCGGATTCGGCGGATCACCGGTGATCGGCGGCGTTTCCGTGCGCTTGTCGGGATCGGATGACGGCATCGCGGCGAGCAATGCGCGCGTATAGGGATGCGCCGGCCCGTCCCAGACCTCGTCCACCGGGCCGAGTTCAACGACCTCGCCGAGATACATCACCAGCACGCGGTCGGAGATGTAACGCACCACGTTGAGATCGTGGCTGATGAACAGATAGGTCAGGCCGAATTCGCGCTTGAGATCGACCAGCAGGTTGAGCACCTGCGCCTCGACCGACTTGTCGAGCGCCGAGACCGCCTCGTCGAGAATGACGAGACGCGGCGATAGCGCCAGCGCACGCGCGATGTTGACGCGCTGACGCTGGCCGCCGGAGACTTCATGCGGATAGCGATTGGCAAAGGTTTCAGGCCGCAAGCCGACCTTGCCGAGCAGCTCACGTGCCAGCAGCCGTGCGGCTTTGTCTGCCATGCCGTGGACCTTCGGCCCAAAGGCGATCGATTCCTCGATGGTCAGGCGCGGATTGAGCGAGGCATAGCTGTCCTGAAACACCATCTGCATGCCGCGGCGCAGCTCGCGCAACGAGAGTTCGCGCCCGACAGTGCGGCCATCATAGATGATGTCGCCCGAGTTGCGCGGCATCAGATGCATCAGCAGCCGCGCCGTCGTCGACTTGCCGCAGCCGGACTCGCCAACGATGCCGACGGTTTCGCCCTTGGCGATGGCGAAGGACACATCGTCCACGGCGCGTACGGTCTTGCTCGGCGCGAACAATCCGCCGCGCACCGGGAAGTGCTTGGTCAGGCTGATCACCTGCAACAGCGGCTGTGCAACACCGCCGATGTCTTCCAGCGGCTCCAACTTGTCGATTTCTTCTACAATATCACTCATGCCATCAGTTCCGGATATCCATGGCACTGCGCATGCCGTCGCTCAGCAGATTGAAACAGATCGACACCGCGAAGATCATCGCACCAGGGAGTGCTGCCACCCACGGATTGACATAGATCGCGGTACGCAGCGTGTTCAGCATCAGGCCCCATTCCGGCTCCGGCGGCTTGGTGCCGAGGCCGAGAAACGACAGACCGGCGGCGAGGATCATCGACACCGAGATCAGCCCTGTCGCGTAGACGAAGATGGAGCCCAGCACGTTGCCGAGCATGTGCACCCGCATGATGGTGAAGGCGTTCGCGCCGGAGGCACGCGCGGCTTCCACATAGTCCATGTTGCGCACGCCGGTCGTGACGCTCTCGGCGACGCGCGTGATCTGCGGCACGAAGACGATCGTCAACGACACAATCGAGTTCAGAATGCCTGCACCCAGCGCGCCGGAAATCGCAATGGCCAGCAATACCGACGGGAACGCGTAGAACACGTCGACGGTACGCATGATTGCGGTATTGAGCTTCCCGCCGACATAGCCGGCCACAACGCCAAGCCCCGTCCCGATGAAGAAGGCAAGGATCACCGGCAGGATGCCGATCAGCAGCGACAGTCGCCCGCCATAGATCAGGCGCGCCAGCATATCGCGGCCGAGTTCGTCGGTGCCGAGCGGATAATTGGGTGTGCCGATGAAACGCAAACGGCGGATCATCGAGCCCTGATAGGGATCTGCGAGATGCAGATAGGGCGCAAAGATCGCCGCCAGGAAGATCAGCAGCAGAATGAACGCGCAGGCCATGCTGACCTTGTCGCGCACGATGCGGCGGCCGACCGTGGCCCAATAGCCGCGGGCCTTGGTGGCAGGCGCCGCCTGCAATGCGGTGTCGGTCATCGTGGTCATGAGAGGATATCCAGCATGGTCAGCTCCGCTTGATGCGCGGATCGATCGACGCCTGCGCGATATCGACCAGAAGATTGAGGAACACGAAGAACAGCGCCAGCACCAGGATCGTGCCCTGCAGCAGCGGCAGGTCGCGCTGGAAGATCGCGGAGTTCAAAAGAAGCCCCGAGCCGGGCCACGAGAACACGGTTTCGATCAGGATCGAACCGCCGAGCATATAGCCGAGCTGCAGGCCCATCACCGCCAGCGCCGTCGGCGCCGCATTCTTGATGACGTGACGAAACACCTTGGTTTCCTGCAGGCCTTTGGCGCGCAGCGCTTCGACGAAATCCTGCGACAGGATATCGCCGGTGAGCGCACGTACCGTGCGGGTCACGATGCCCATCGGAATGACCGAGGTCGTAATCGCCGGCAGCACGAGATATTTGATGTGTTCCCAGTCCCAGGCCCACGAGCCAGAACCGCCCGGCCCAGCGCCGACCGCAGGCAGCCAGTTGAGCTGTACCGAGAAAATGATGACCAGCACCATGCCGAGCCAGTAATGCGGCACGGAGACGCCGGCGATGGCGATCGAGGTCGCAACCTTGTCGACCCAGGTATCACGGAAGTAGCCGGCGATCAGGCCGAAGAACAAACCGAGCGTGAAACCGATGGCGGCCGCCGCGATGGCCAGCGTCACGGTGTTACCGACCGCCTTCAACACTTCAGCCAGAACGGGACGTCCGGTGGCGATCGACGCGCCGAGATCGCCGTGTAGCGCGCGCCACAGCCACAGGCCGAACTGCACCGGCAGCGGACGATCGAAGCCGTAAGCGACGCGCAGTTGCTGCGCCAGCTCCTGCGATGCGTCAGCGGGAAGAATGGCAACGAGAGGATCGCCGGGCGTGATGTGCACCAGCAGGAAACACACCAGCGCCACGCTTAGGACGATAGGAATCACATAGACGACGCGTCGCGCGATGTAGACGAACACTGATCACCTTCGGTTCAGAAACTCTGCCCCCTCGTTCGTCATGCCCGGGCTTGACCCGGGCATCCACGTCTTTGCAGCGAAGAAGGCGTGGATGGCCGGGTCAAGCCCGGCCATGACGTGGAGAGGTTCGTGTGAATATCGGCTGCACAATGTGCGGCCGATATTCACTTGTTGCTTACGGCGTGATCGACACCGGCGAGAAGTCGACGAACCAGCTCTTCGGCTGCACGAAGCCCTTGATCTTCGGGCTCAGCGCACGCGGGCCGACGTCATGGGCCACGTAGAGGAAGGCTGCGTCGTCGACCGAAGCCGCGTGAAGCTCGGCCAGAGCCGCATCACGTGCCGTCGCATCGAAGGTGGTGCGTGCCTTGGTCACGAGTTCATCGAACTTCGGATTGTTGATGAAGCCCCAGTTGTTCGAGACCGGCGGCGCCATCGACGACTGCAGGAAGCGCACCAGCGCGAAGAACGGATCCATCGCCGCATAGGTGACGTTGGTGGAGTTGGAGCCATTCGCCGAGGGATCCTTGACGCCGCGGCGCCAGTTGGTGAACAGCGTATTCCATTCGATGACGTCGAGCTTGACGTCGAAGTAGCACTCCGCCAGCGCCTGCTGCAGATATTCGTTCATCGGCAGCGGCAGCATCTGACCGGAGCCGGACGCCGAGGTCTGCGTCTTCACTTCGAGCTTCTTGGTGGGACCGTAACCGGCTTCCTTCATCAACGCTTGCGCGGCCTTCAGATCATACTTGATCTCGAAAGTCGGCTTGCCGCGCCAGGGGTGGCCGGGCTCGAAGGTGCCGGTCGCCGGCACCATCAGGCCGGCGAGCAGACCGTCCTTCAGACCTTCGCGATCGATGCAGAGATTGGCAGCCTTGCGGACGCGGATATCGTTCCACGGCGAGCCTTCGACGCGCGAGAACTGCCACGGCCAGACATGAGGCTGCTCGTTCTTCTCGATCTTGAAGCCGCGTGCGGTGATTTCCTTGACGGCGTCAGGCGCCGGTGCCTCGACCCAGTCGACCTGACCGGACAGCAGTGCCGCAGTACGGGCATTGGCTTCCGGCATTGGCAGCAACACCATCTTGTCGGTCTTCGGAACGCGGTCCTTGTTCCAGTAGGCGTCGTTCTTCACCAGTTCGAGACGCTCGCGCGGCGTGAACTTCGACATCTTCCACGGGCCGGTGCCGGAGGCTTCGCGCGCGAAGGCCGCCCATGCAGCCTGCGACTTGGCCTTGGCATCGGCGCCTTCGGCCTTGTCGAACAGCGCCTGCCACTTGGTGGGGCTCGCCATAAAGAGGTTGGTGAGATTGATCGGCAGGAAGGAGTCCGGCTCCTTCGTGGTCAGTTCGACGGTCATGTCGTCGATCTTCTTCGCCGACACCAGGGTCGGCATGCGCGAGGCGGTCACACCGACCTGGCTGGCATCGAACTGGACTGCATCTTGTTTGAGCACCTTGTCCACATTCCAGACCACGGCATCCGCATTGAAGGCCGAACCGTCGTGGAAAGTGACGCCGGGACGCAGTTTGAAGGTCCATTTCTTCTTGTCAGCGTCGTCCACTGCCCACTCGGTGGCGAGCGCGGGAATGACAACGCTCGCTTTGGTCGCCGACGACAGATCCCAGCCGGTCAGGCCGTCATACATCGTGTTGCCAGTGAAACGATTGCCTTCGAAGCCCTGATCGGGCTGGCCGAGCGTGCGCGGAATATCGGCAGCGGTCATGCCGATGCGCAGCACCGTTTCGGCGCGCGCCACCTGTGGCAAGGTCAGGGCCGTGGCGAGCGTCAGCAAGGTGATTGCTGTCGCGAGACGGCTCTTTGTCGGCTTTTCGATACGCATCGTAATCAGTCCCTCTTGGCTTTGGATGACACGTTGGCTTCCGCCAGTGTTGGCTTGTTCTAAACTGGCTAATTCTTATGCAACGCTTGTGCCAAGGCCTGCAACCTTGCACCGCAATGACTCAAACTGCGGCACTGCAGCACACCAGCACACACCAACCGTTCGATATGCCCAATCTGGCATCAGGATTGCAGGTATCTGGCGGACAATATCCCACCATACGGAGTCTGGTTTATGCGCGTTCGAAGCTCGTTATTTGTTGCGGCCATCGCCGCCGTCATAAGCGCAGCCGCGCCGGCGCAAGCCGAAACGGTCGTGCGCTATGGCATCTCGATGGCGGACGTGCCGCTGACCACGGGTCAGCCCGATCGCGGCGCCGGCGGCTACCAGTTCACCGGCTACACGATCTACGATCCGCTCGTCGCCTGGGAAATGGATGTCGCCGATCGTCCGGGCAAACTCATTCCCGGCCTCGCCACCGAATGGAAAGTCGACGACACCGACAAGACCAAGTGGCGCTTCACCTTGCGCAAGGGCGTGAAATTTCATGATGGCAGCGACTTCAACGCCGATGCGGTGATCTGGAATCTCGACAAGGTGCTGAACGAGAAGGCGCCGCAATTCGACAAGCGCCAGAGCGCGCAGGTCAAGACCCGCCTGCCCTCGGTCGCGAGCTACGCCAAGATCGACGACGGCACCGTCGAGATCACCACCAAGAACGTCGACTCCTTCTTCCCTTATCAGATGCTCTGGTTCCTGGTCTCCAGCCCGGCGCAGTATGAGAAGGTCGGCAAGGACTGGGACAAGTTCGCGTCACAGCCATCGGGCACCGGCCCGTTCAAGCTGACCAAGCTGGTGCCGCGCGAACTCGCCGAACTCAGCAAGAATCCGGATTACTGGGACAAGAAGCGCATTCCCAAAGCCGACAAGCTCGTGCTCGTCCCGATGCCGGAAGCCCTCACTCGCACCAATGCATTGCTCGCCGGACAGGTCGATCTGATCGAGACCCCCGCCCCCGATGCTGTGCCGCAGCTCAAGGGCGCCGGCATGAAGATCGTCGACAACGTCACGCCGCATGTCTGGAATTATCATCTCAGCGTGCTGCCGGGTTCGCCCTGGACCGACGTCCGCCTGCGCAAGGCACTCAACCTCGCCATTGATCGCGATGCTGTCGTCGCCCTGATGAACGGCCTCGCCAAGCCCGCCATTGGCCAGGTCGATCCGTCGAGCCCATGGTTCGGCAAGCCGACTTTCAAGATCAAGTATGATCTTGCCGAAGCCAAGAAGCTAGTGAAGGAAGCGGGCTACGGCCCGGACAAGCCGCTGAAGGCGACCTTCATCATCGCCAATGGCGGCACCGGCCAGATGCTGTCGCTGCCGATCAACGAATTCCTGCAGCAGAGCTTCAAGGAAATCGGCGTCGAGGTCGAGTTCAAGGTCGTCGAGCTCGAAGTTCTCTACACCGCATGGCGCAAGGGCGCGGCCGACGACAGCATGAAGGGCATCACGTCCAACAACATCGCTTACGTCACCTCGGATCCTCTTTACGCCATCGTCCGCTTCTTCCACTCCGGCCAGATCGCTCCGGTCGGCGTGAACTGGGGCGGCTACAAGAACCCGAAGGTCGACGCGCTGATCGACGAAGCCAAGAACACCTTCGACCCCAAGAAGCAGGACGAGTTGCTCGCCGAAGCCCATGCGCAGATCGTCGACGATGCGGTGCTGGTCTGGGTCGTTCACGACACCAACCCGCATGCGTTGTCGCCGAAGGTGAAGAAGTTCGTGCAGGCCCAGCACTGGTTCCAGGACCTGACCACGATCGGCATGGATTAAGCGCGCTCGCGTCTAACCGACGACAATCATTAAAAGGCGCCGCCGAGCAATCGGCGGCGCCTTTTTCTTTCTTCCCCTCTCCCGTCTCGACCGCTCCCACAACGGGAGAGGGAAAGAAAGGAACGGGAACCCTCGCTTACGCCGCGACTTGAACCGCACCGTCCCGCATACCGGTGCCCATCATGATCGACGACCTCTGGTACAAGAACGCCGTCTTCTATTGCCTGTCCGTGGGCAGTTTCATGGACGCCGACGGCGATGGCTGCGGGGACTTCAAGGGCCTCACGCGGCGGCTCGACTACATTCATGGCCTTGGCATTACCGCGATCTGGCTGATGCCGTTCCAGCCATCGCCCGGTAAGGACGATGGATACGATATCTCGGATTATTACGGCGTCGATCGGCGCTACGGCACGCTCGGTGACTTCGTCGAATTCACCCATGGCTGCCACCAGCGCGGCATCCGCGTGATCATCGATCTCGTCGTCAATCACACCTCGGACCAGCATGCCTGGTTCAAGGATGCGCGCAGCGCCAAGGACTCGCACTATCGCGACTGGTATGTGTGGTCGGACAAGAAGCCGGCCAACGCCAACAAGGGCATGGTGTTTCCCGGCGTGCAGAAATCGACCTGGACCCACGACAAGATTTCAAAGTCCTGGTTCTTCCACCGCTTCTATGATTTCCAACCCGACCTCAACACGTCCAATCCCTATGTGCAGGCCGAGATCCTCAAGATCATGGGCTTCTGGCTGCAGCTCGGCGTCTCGGGCTTTCGGATGGACGCGGTGCCGTTCGTGATCGCCACCAAGGGACCGAAGGTCAACAAGCCGACCGAACAGTACGACATGCTGCGCGCCTTCCGCGAATTCCTGCAATGGCGCAAGGGTGACGCGATCATTCTCGCCGAAGCCAATGTGCTGCCGGAAACCGACATGGAATATTTCGGCGACGATGGCGACCGCATGCAGATGATGTTCAATTTTCACGTCAACCAGAATCTGTTCTATGCGCTGGCCTCCGGCGATGTACGCCCATTGGCGGCCGCCATGAAGGTGACCAAGCCGCGGCCGGCAACGGCACAATGGGGCCTGTTTCTCCGCAATCACGACGAACTCGATCTCGGACGTCTGACCGAAGAGCAACGCAAGATCGTGTTTGCCAAGTTCGGCCCGGACAAGGACATGCAGCTCTATGATCGCGGCATCCGGCGTCGGCTGGCGCCGATGCTCGGCGGCGATCGCCGCCGGATCGAGCTTGCTTACAGCTTGATGTACACGCTGCCGGGCACGCCTGTGCTGCGCTATGGCGACGAGATCGCCATGGGTGATGATCTGTCGTTGCCGGAACGCAATTGCGCGCGAACGCCAATGCAATGGTCGACCGAACCGCATGCCGGTTTCACCAAGAGCGACACGTCAAAGAACCCGGTGATCGACAAGGGCCCCTACGGATACGATCACGTCAATGTCGCCAAGCAGCGCCGCGATCCCAATTCGATGCTGAACTGGACCGAGCGCATGATCCGGATGCGCAAGGAAGTACCGGAGATCGGCTGGGGCGACTTTGCCATCATCGCCACGCGCAATCCCGCGGTACTGGCGATCCGCTATGACTGGCGCAACAACTCGGTGCTGTTCGTGCATAATCTCGACGAGAAGCCATGCGAAGTGACATTCGCAGTTGGAATCGACAGCCAGCAAGGTGAGCACCTAATCAACCTTTTGGCGGAAGACCACAGCCACGCCGACGCCAAGGGCAAGCATCATTTAATGCTGGAAGCCTATGCCTATCGCTGGTACCGCGTCGGCGGACTGGATTATCTGCTGCGGCGAAGCGATATCGACGATGATACCGACGCTCACCCCGCCTGACAGCGGCCCAACCTCGTCACGTCATTGCGGGCGCAGCTTAACAAGCACGCCCTCATTGCCGCGTAAGTCCAACTGACCGGAAACGTTCTCGCCATAACGATCCAGCCCGGTCGCCAGCAGGATTTCACCGGCCTCCACATGCAATGACGCAGGTTCACCGCTGAGGTTGAGGGCGATCAGCACCATCTGCCCGTCATAAACGCGCCGATAGGCCAGCACATCGCCCGCGGCGTCCACAGGCTCATAGCCGCCGAACACTAGTTCAGGCATCCGCTTGCGCAAATCGATCAGCTTCACATAGAGGCTGAGGATCGAATGCGGATCGGTGGCGAGAGCAGCCGCATTCTGATGCAGATAGTCCGTGTCCAGCGGCAGCCATGGTTCGCCCGTGGTGAAGCCCGCATGTTCGGTGCCGCCCCACTGCATCGGCGTGCGGCATCCGTCGCGGCCGACGCCGATGCCGGGGACGTTCTTCTCGAGCGGGTCCTGCACCTGATCCGGCGCAATCGGCACCTGCTTCATGCCGATCTCGTCGCCATAGTACAGCGTCGGCGTACCGCGCAGCGTCAGCAGCAACATCGCGGCGACGCGCGCCTGCGCTGTCCCGACCCGGCTGGCGACGCGCGGCCGGTCGTGATTGCCGAGCACCCAGTTCGGCCAGGCGCCGAGCGGCAGCGCCGCCTCGTAGCGCGCGATCAATTCGCGGATAGAAAAGGCATTCCACGGCGCCGAGAGCAGCGCAAAATTGAACGGCAGATGCGCGCCCGACAGGTCCTTGCCGTAATAGGCGACCAGCCGGTCGACCGGGAGATAGACCTCACCGATCAGCACGCGATCGTCGAATTCATCGACGACGCGGCGCATTTCGGAGACAACGTCCAGTGTCTCCGGACGATCGGTCGAATAGAGCGCCAGGAAGGCCTCGTGCGGCGGGCGCCCGGCTGTGAAATTCGGGTTTGTCGGGTTGTCGCGAAACTCCTCGTCCTTGATGAGATGCCAGATCACATCGACACGAAAGCCATCGACGCCGCGCCGCATCCAGAATCGCATCACCTCATGGATCGCATCACGGACGGCAGGATTGCGCCAGTTCAGGTCAGGCTGCTTATCGAGAAAGGCGTGATAGTAATATTGCCCTGTGGCCTCGTCATACTGCCAGGCGCTGCCGCCGAATTCCGACATCCAGTTGGTCGGCGCGCTGCCGTCCGGCTTCGGATCGCGCCAGATATACCAGTCGCGTTTCGGATTGTCCGATGATGACCGGCTCTCGATAAACCACGGATGCTGGTCCGACGTATGGTTCGGCACCAGATCGAGGATGATCTTCAGGCCATGACCGTGGGCGGCCGCCACCAGGGCGTCGAAATCCGCCGACGTGCCAAAGATTGGGTCGATCCCGATATAATCGGAAATGTCATAGCCGAAGTCGGCCATCGGGGACGGGAAGATCGGCGACAGCCAGATCGCGTCGACGCCGAGTTGCCGCAGATAAGGAAGCCGGCCGACGATCCCCGCGAGATCGCCGATGCCGTCCCCATTGGAGTCCTGAAACGACCGCGGATAGATCTGATAGATGGTGCCGGCCTGCCACCAAACCGTTGCTGCAGTAGTCATGGTCCTATCACTCAAGGTGCTCGTCTTCCATCAAGGTACTTCTTTCTATCAAGGTACTTGGGCTTCCATCACGCACGAAAAAGCGGCCCTTCCGAGGAAGGACCGCCTCTCGTTCGACGCGATGTTAGTAGCGTTCGATGACAGTTCGACGTTCGACACCGCCATCGTAATAGCCACGATCACGATCGCGGCTGCGCTTGATGATCACAGTCTCGTTGCGGTCGCGACGGTCACGGTAATACCCACGGTCGTAGTCATCCCGATAGCGATCGCGGCCGACGGTGCCGACTGTCACGCCGCCCGGACCGACGCCCACGCCGATCTCCTGGGCCTTGGCTGGAATTGCGCTGCTGATGCCCGCCGCAGCAACGGCGATGATGGCAAGATGCTTAATCATGACGTGCTCCTCGTGTGTGAACCATGAGGTAGCAATCCCGCGCTGCAGGGTTAGTTCCGGATATATGACGAAGCGATTATGAGGAATAGGCTAAATTTGGGGAACCAATCGAGCGTGGACGTCCCCCACCCTCGTCATTCCGGGGCGGGACCGTTGCCGCGGGCGACGGGGCCGAACCCGGAATCCCGAGGGTGGGTCGCCGCTCTTATGCACCGGCCGGCGGTATAATTGCGTTACTGGGCGTCGGCCGATCGGTGATCTGCTGCCCGAACAGGCTGCCGACCAGTTCGACCATCACCCGCGCCGTCCGTCCACGCTCATCCAGAAAAGGATTGAGCTCGACCACATCCAGCGAGCACATCAGGCCGGAATCGTGCAGCAGCTCCATGATCAGATGCGCCTCGCGATAAGTCGCGCCGCCGGGCACCATGGTGCCAACGCCGGGCGCTGCCGCAGGATCGAGGAAGTCCACATCGAAGGACACATGCAACACGCCATTGCGCGCCTTGACCCGCTCGATGACACGGCGGATCAGAACGCCGACACCGAACTCGTCGATCTGCCGCATGTCTGCAATGGCCACCTTGCGCGCGTGCACCAGCTCTTTCTCGAGCTTGTCGATGGAGCGGATGCCGAACAGATCGAGATTGTCAGGCTTGATCGAGGCCCGAGGCTCCGCACCGAGCAGGCCGTCGAGACCAGACTCGCCGCACAGAAAGGCCGCGGACATGCCATGCATGTTGCCGGTGATGGTCGTATGCGGCGTGTTGTAATCGGCATGCGCATCGAGCCACAGCACGAACAATTCGCGCCCCTGTTCATGCCAGTGGCGCGCGACACCGTTGACCGATCCCATGGACAGGCTGTGGTCGCCGCCCATGAAGATCGGCAGTGCCCCTGATTGTGCCAGCGTATAGGCCCGCGCACTCAGCGCCTGAATCCAGTTCTGGATCACGCGGTAATGCCTGGCATTCTCCGGCGGCGTATCGGTCGATAGAGGCACAGCCGGCGGCGTGAGATCGCCGTGGTCTTCCACCACAAAGCCAAGATCTTCCAAGAGTGGCCCGAGGCCAGCCGTCCGCATCGCTGCCGGCCCCATCAAGGTCCCGCGCTGCGAGGCCCCGACTTCGACTGGTGCGCCCAGCAATGCAATGCGTTTGTGATGGGAGACGTCAGTCATTCGGCAGAACTCCGGGCTGGCGACCTTCGCAGGCCAAGATATATTCCGAAACCACCTGATTGCATTGCAACGGAAATGCGGCGGCGCAGTTATACCGCGCATTTCATCACCAGACAGTGGGGCAATCGTGACGAACAGAGTGGTCGAAGAAGGTCTTCCCTATCCCTTTGGCGCGCATTGGGACGGAAAGGGCACCAACTTCGCTTTGTTCTCGGCCAATGCCACCAAGGTTGAGGTCTGCCTGTTCGACGGTGACAAGGAAACACGAATCGAGCTGCCGGAATATACCGACGAGGTGTTTCACGGCTATCTCCCCGACGTCGGCCCCGGCACTTTCTATGGCTACCGCGTCCACGGCCCGTATGAGCCCGAGAAGGGACATCGCTTCAACCCGAACAAGCTGCTGCTCGATCCCTATGCCCGCGCCCATGCCGGTCAGCTCGAGTGGAATCCGGCCGTGTTCGGCTACAAGATGGAAACCGGCGACGACACCACCTTCGACGAACGCGACTCGGCGCCCTTCATGCCGAAATGCGTGATCGTCGATCCCGATTTCGACTGGGCCGGTGAAGCCGGTCGGCAGCCCGTGCCGTGGGACCAGACCATCATCTACGAGACCCACGTCAAGGGCTTCACCAAGCTGCATCCCGACGTGCCGGAAAAACTGCGCGGCACCTATGCCGGTTTCGGCAGCAAGCCGGTGGTGGATTATCTCTGCGGGCTCGGCATCACCTCGGTCGAGCTGCTTCCGATCCATACTTTCATCAATGACGACTATCTGCTGAACAAGAAGCTGGTGAATTACTGGGGCTACAATTCCATCGGCTTTTTCGCACCCGATCCGCGCTACGCATCGGACGTGCCGAACTCGCTGCGCGAGTTCAAGGAGATGGTGGCGCGGCTCCATGCCGGCGGGCTCGAGGTGATCCTCGACGTGGTCTATAACCACACGGCCGAAGGCAACGAACTCGGCCCGACCCTGTCCTTCAAGGGCATCGACAATGCCAGCTATTACCGGCTGATGCCGGACAAGCCGCGCTATTACATCAACGACACCGGCACCGGAAACACAGTCAACCTGTCCAATGCCCGCGTCATCCAGATGGTGGCGGACAGTCTGCGCTACTGGGTGCGGGAGATGCATATCGACGGCTTCCGTTTCGATCTCGGCACCATTCTCGCACGCGAGATCTACGGCTTCACCGAACAGAGCGGTTTCCTGAAAGCCGTCGATCAGGATCCGCTGCTGACGACAGTGAAGCTGATCGCCGAACCCTGGGACATCGGCCCCGGCGGCTATCAGGTCGGCGGCTTTCCGCCCGGCTGGGCGGAATGGAACGACAAGTTCCGCGATACCGCGCGTAACTTCTGGCGCGGCAAAGCCCCGGTCTCGGCCTTGGCGCCGCGGCTCGTCGCATCCGGCGACATGTTCAACCATCAGGGCCGCCGCGCCTGGGCCAGCATCAATTTCGTCACCGCCCACGATGGCTTCACGCTAAACGACTGGGCGAGCTACAACGAGAAACACAATGAGGCCAACGGCGAGAACAACAAAGACGGCTCCTCCAACAACGCCGCATGGAATTGCGGCATCGAGGGCCCTACTGACGACAAGGCCATCGTCGCCCTGCGCGAGCGGCAGAAGCGCAATATGCTGGCGACGCTGCTGTTCTCGCAGGGCACGCCGATGCTGCTCGGCGGCGACGAATTCGGCCGCACGCAGAACGGCAACAACAACGCCTATTGCCAGGACAGCGAGATTTCCTGGTTCGACTGGAGCCTGACGACCGAGGGCAAGGACCTGCTCGCTTTCACCAAGCGGCTCATCAAACTGCTCGGCGGCTGCTCGGTCCTGCGTCGCAGCCGCTTCCTGACCGGCGAGCACGACCCCGACCTCGATGTTCGCGACGTGACATGGATCAACGCCAATGGCGGCCCGATGGAAGACGCACATTGGAAAGACGGCAACATGAAATGCTTCGGCATGCTGCTGGACGGCCGTGCGCAGAAGACCGGCATTCACAAGCCGGCGGAGGATCAGACCATGCTGATGATCCTGAACGGCTTCGAAGGACTGGTCGATTTCACGATGCCCGAGGCGTTTGGCGGACAGGCCTGGGAACTTCTGGTGGATACCAACATTCCCGATACGAAGGGTGGCGAGGATTTCCCGTTCGGCCATATGTATCAGGTGACTGCCCGCTCGCTGCTGCTGTTGTCCCTGAAGAAATAGCTTATGGCGCAGCGGGGCTGGTGCGGCCTCGCTGCCCACATTTTCTGCATATTCCTGTCACTGAACCTCGGAACGATGTCCGGTGACTACACTTGTCTGGCAACGATAAATTCCTGAATTGCCGAGCTAGTGGAGACCTAAAAGTGCAGATTCGCGCGGGCTATGACATCGCTTTTCAGTGTTTGCAGGAAACACCCATGATCCTGATGCTCAGCATCCATCCTTCGCGCGCGAAGGATTTGCAGAGCCCGCACCGCATCCAGTTTTCCCACGACGTGCAGGCGCACGACTATCTCGACATGTTCGGCAATACCTGCACGCGGATCGTCGCGCCGCCGGGATTGATCGAGATCAAGAATGACTTTCTGATTTCAGATAGCGGGCTGCCGGATGCGGCTCCCCCGTCCGGGCTATTGCAGCCGGTGAGCGAACTCCCCGATGATGTAATGACCTTCCTCTTGGGCAGCCGCTATTGCGACACCCAGAAACTGTCCGATCTGGCCTGGTCGCTGTTCGGCCATATCGAAGACGGCGCGGCACGCGTCCAGGCCATTGTCGATTACGCGCATCAGCGCATCGAGTTCGGCTATCACCATGCCCGCAACGATCGCACGGCCTTCGAAGGCCATGAAGAGCGTATCGGCGTCTGCCGCGACTTCGCGCATCTCGCCGTCACGCTGTGCCGCTGCATGAACATTCCGGCACGCTATTGCACCGGCTATCTCGGTGATATCGGCGTGCCCACCGATCCCGCACCGATGGATTTCAGCGCCTGGTTCGAAGTCTATCTCGGAAACAAGTGGTACACATTCGATGCGCGTCACAATCATCCGCGCATCGGGCGCATCGTGATGGCCCGCGGCCGCGATGCCGCGGATGTCGCGATCTCCACCAATTTCGGCCCGACGCCGCTGGTGCGTTTTACGGTGGTCACCGACGAGGTTTTTAGCGAAGCCACCCCGGCCGTCGCACCGATGTCGATGGTGGCCTGATCGTCGTTTCGAGACAGTTGGTAGTTGCGAAGCCAGCCGTGTCCGAGGGTGGCTTTGTCGTTTCAGGTCCTGACCGGACTGATCTTCCACGTCAGCGCCATCAAGCCTGCCGTCAAGGCGCCCGAGATTACAGAGGCAATTGGCAACACCAGTGCCAGTGCCGCGGTCGCAGCCCAGCCGATCGACGAGAAGGCTTCGGCGAAGGTCGCGATGCGCGATGACGTCTGACGTCGCCGGAACTGACTGCGCCGTGCCTGCACCCGGAACCAGAGCTGGATGGCTGTTGCTGATACTGCCGCCACGACTGTTGCCAATGCGGTCACCGCAGCCAGCCGCAGCGAGACGAGCGCAAGACCCGCGATCATCGGCGTGAACACGGCAGCGATGATCACCAGCACGACTTCGACCTTGGCCGTGATGATCGCATTTGCGGGCAGCGGCGCGGTCGTGACCAGATCCGCGGCGTCCTCGCCGGAGATCGTCAGCCAGGCCAGGCCGCCGGCGAGCTGACCGGCGGCCATCACAATGACCGGCGCCAGCACGATGAACGCGCCTGCCCCCTCGCCGAAACTGCGCCACAGCATCAGGGCTGGCGGTAACAGATACAGCAGCTGCATCAGGGTTTGCGAGACCAGCCACGGATCGCGCCACAACAGGATAAACTCCTTGCGCCGTAAGGCCTTACGTCGAGATCCCGGTCGGAACGGTCTTGCGACTTTCTTGCGTCGAACTTGCGCCAATGGTGCGGCACTGGCCACGTAGTTGCTGAATCGCGGCGAGAAGATCGCCATGGCGCTTCCCAGCAGAATCAACCCGGCTGCCAGCAGTGACACCAGTGCCGCGACATCGCCGAGCATCGCGCGCGCGGGCCACCACACCACGCTATCCGCTGCCGGCGCGAAGGCGGCTGCGGCATCGGAGGTCAGCACGGCGAAACGCGACAGCGTGCCGTAAGAGAGAATCGCCGCGACCTGCAATGCGATGACAAAGCCTGCGCCCGTCACAGCTGAAATAATCTGCGCGACCAGTCGTGTCTTCGCAGGACCGCAGAGCTGAAACAGTCCGACGGTGATGGCGATGGCGCACGCCGATGCGGAAAGGCCGATCGCGATGACGACGGCATAGGCAGAGAACCAGCGCGCACCGCCGCCGATCACCAGCACATTGACGAAAGGCGTCGCCAGCAGCATCGCCATCAGGGTCACCGTCAATGCGATAGCCGCGATGCGGACGGAGAACAGGTTGGTGGGCGGCGCCGGCGACGACATGATGAGATCGAGATCGGCGCGCGCGTAGAACACGCGGGTGACGGACTCGATCGCCTGCGACAGAACGAGCGCCCAGGCGAGGAAGATACTTGCAGTGATGACAATCGCCGTCGATTGATCGAGCGGCGTCTGCACATCTGCGAAACGGCCCACCACCGCATAGGCCGGCAAATGCAGGAAGATCACGAAGACAATCAGCAGAAGCGAAACGCTGCGCGGACGCCAGCGACGGCCCGCCGTGAGCATGCCCAGCATCTCTCGCCATGCTAGCCTGACTTCATGGCCGGCAAACCACATCACGCTGGCGGATGGCGTCATGCGGCGACCGGTGCGCCGTCCACCAGTGCCACGAACATGTCTTCGAGGCTGGTGTCGCCCTGTCCGTTCTGCTGGCGCAATTCGGCAAGCGTACCTTCGGCGATCAGCCTGCCTGCGGCGATCACGCCGATCCGGTCGGCCATGCGCTCGGCAACTTCGAGAATATGCGTGGTCATGATCACCGTGCAGCCGGAGCGCACCCGATCCTGCAGCAGGCCCTTGACGTGACGCGCCGATACGGCATCGAGCCCGGTCAAAGGTTCGTCGAGAATGATCAGCCGGGGCTCATGCACCAGCGCGCCTGCCAGCGCCACCTTCTGGCGCATACCCTTGGAGAAGCCTTCGCATCGCTCATGCAGATGTGGACCAAGACCTAGCGATGCCAACAGCCCATGCGACGTGCGCTCTGCCGTTTCAGCATCGCAGCCCCATAGACCGGCAACGAATTCGAGATATTCGAGCGGCGTCAGCTTGTCATAGATCATCGGCTCGTCGGAGACCCAGGCCATGATCTGCTTTGCCGCAACGGGATCGGCGAGCGCGTCGATACCAAGTATGGACACCGATCCTGCATCGGGACGCAGCAATCCCGCGACCATGCGCAATGTCGTCGTCTTGCCGGCCCCGTTGGCACCCAGCAGCGCATAGAACTCGCCAGCACGCACCGTGAGATCGAGTCCATCGACGGCAGGCCGATCGAAACGTTTCGTTAACCCTCGCAATTCGAGAGCAGCGTGTGTGGTGATCATGACCAGACGATCTGCGTGTTAAGTTGCGTAGCAACATGGATGGAAGTTGTTTCAGGGCGGTGAATCCGACGACGTAACTACGCCGCCTCACGCGCTTGGTGGTATCCATGTGTGCATTGCGATTGATGGCCCCATCGATCCCTGCACGCGCGCATGTGCGCTTCTGATCTCATAAGTCAGCAATTTAGCCAGACGGGACGGGAACAATACAACCCTGAATAGATTTACACTAATCTGACAAAGATCGATGTCCGGAGATTCGTGATGACACGGCGAGCTGCCTTGAAGGTCCCTGCTCCAGCCGAGTTCGATGCACCGTATTTTCTGACCTGTCCCGGCATCGGAAAGGTTACGACCGACTACAAGAAGAACCAGAACATTTTCTGTCAGGGTGAGACGGCAGATTCTGTTTGCTACATCCTGAACGGACGTATCAAGCTCACGGTCCTGTCCGAACAAGGCAAGGAAGCCGTCGTTGGCCTGCTCGAACCCGGACAATTCCTCGGTGAGGGTTGCCTGAATGGTCATCCACTGCGCACCGTCACAACGACAGCGATGGAAGACTGCACGATCGTTACCATCAACAAGTCGGTGATGCTCACCCATCTGCGCGACGAGCCGGCTTTCGCAGGGTTCTTCGTCGCCTATCTTCTGTCGCGCAACAACCGGATCGAAGAAGATCTGATCGATCAATTGTTCAATTCAAGCGAGAAGCGCCTCGCGCGCCTGTTGCTGATCCTCGCTCACTATGGCGAGGGAGGTGTCAGCCATCCCATCGATATCGACATCAGTCAGGAAATGCTGGCGGAGATGATCGGCACCACGCGGTCGCGCGTCAGCTTCTTCATGAACAAGTTTCGCAAGCTCGGCTTCGTCAGCTATGACGGACATATTCAGGTCCACAGGTCGCTGCTCGATGCAGCGTTGAACGAGAAGCCACATTTGCAACGTGGCATGTAGCGATGCGTGCGTAACCAGACAACCATGCTCCGCACTGGCGCGACGGCATCCGGGGGACCGGCAGATGGCAAGCATCCTGATCGTCGACGATGACAAGGTCGTTCAGATCTTCACCAAATTGATGCTTGAGCGCGAAGGCCACCGCGTCACCTGCGCGAGTGACGGCCCGCGCGCGCGCCACGTCTTCTGCAATACGGATTTTGATCTACTCATCATCGATATCCTCATGCCGGGGATGGACGGGCTGGAGACGATGAAGCTGGCGCATCAGTGCCGCCCGGAGATCCCGATCATCGTCATGTCAGGTCACGCGGCCTCACCGGCAGGCGTGTCTGCGCCCGATCTTCTCGCGATGTCCACCAAGCTCGGCGCCGTCTGCCGCCTCCAAAAGCCCCTCAAATCAGCGGTTCTTCTCTCGCACGTGGACCGGTGCCTTGCGCCGGGGAATGGCTCGTCTCGGCTCCACTAGTATCGTTGCACATTCGATCGACCGATGCGGGCATCGCCTAAAGCCAAATCTGCTGCGGCATAATGGGATCATGATACCGGGATACCTACATATCAGAGGTAATTAAGAGCTCCTTCACTCGGATTCCCTATTTTTACGCGGAATTTCAGTGCCGCAGCAAAATTGCTTGCCGCGGTCCAAGGGGCATATCGATGCAAGCACTCAATTCTATTTCAGCACGTATGATTGTCGCCATCACGCTCGTTGCTGCCGGATCGTGTGGCGCGCTCGCGGCGTTCAGCATGTGGCAGCAACAGGCGATCATCGACACCGCCCTTACACGCGAAGCCCGTGACGACTACGCCAATCTGACGGCAGCGCTGAATGCCGAAACGCGCACGCTCCTTGCGGTTGCCGAGTCGATCGCTTCATCGCAGCCCATCAAGGACGCCATCAAGACGCAGGATCGCGCCAATGCGCTCGCGCATCTGAAGGAAGTTCATCAGCGCATCAAGCCGCGCGGCCTCGAACTGATTACGATTCAAACACCGCCAGCCATCAGCTTCGCTCGTATTCATAATCCCGGCACCTTCGGAGACAACGTCTCCGAGCGCCGCAAGATGGTGGTGCAAGCGATGACCAGCAAGAAGGCGGTCGGCGGCATCGAGCCCGGCCGTGATGCACTCAACGTCTTCGGCGTGGCTCCAGCGATGGACGGTGACACCATTCTCGGCACCGTGGATGTCGGCGCACCGTTCGGCAAAACCTTCGTCGAAACCATGAAGTCGCGCTTCGGTGTCGATGTCGGCATCCACCAGATCGACGGCCAGGCCGGTAAAACGCTGGCTTCCACGTTGAAAGCCACTGCGCCAAGCGTCGAGACGCTGCGTCGCGCGCTGGCCGGCGAGATCGTGACCCAGTATGGCGAGCTCGACAACAAGCCTGTCGCCACCACCTTCGGCGCGATCAAGAGCTTTTCCGGCGATAACATCGCCGTGTTCGAGATCACCCGCGACACCAGCGGATATCAAAGCCTGATGCGCTCGTCGCTCAACTGGCTCGGCATCATTTCGGCCTGCGTACTGCTGCTCGCGGGCACCATCGCCACCTGGATGGGCCGCTCCATGGCAAAGCCCATCCGTTCGCTCGAGACCGCCATGCGCACGATCGCCGGCGGCAACCACACGATTGCCGTGCCGGGTGCAGGCCGCAAGGACGAGATCGGCTCGATGGCCGGCGCTGTCGAGATCTTCAAGACCGGCCTGATTGAAACCGAACAGCTGCGCGCCACTCAGGAAGAGCAGCGCGAGCGCGCCCAACACGATCGCCGCGACACCATGAACGCGCTCGCCTCGCGTTTCGAGAGCGGCGTCGGTACCGTGGTCACCGCCGTCGGCTCGGCTGCCGGCGAATTGCGCAACACCGCGCAATCGATGGCCGCCACCGCCGAAGAATCCACCCGGCAGACCGCAGCTGTCGCGGCAGCCTCCGAAGAAGCCACGCAGAGCGCACAGGCTGTTGCTGCCGCCATCGAAGAGCTCAATGCCTCGATCAGCGAGATCGCTCAGCAGGTCAACGAATCTGCGCGCGTCGCCGGCGATGCGGTGTCACAGGCCAACGTCACCAACAATGAAGTGCAGAGCCTTGCGGAGGCCGCGCAGAAGATCGGCGACGTCGTCAAGCTGATCAGCGAGATCGCGGCACAAACCAATCTGCTCGCGCTCAATGCCACCATCGAAGCAGCCCGCGCGGGTGAAGCCGGCCGCGGCTTCGCGGTGGTCGCCTCTGAAGTGAAGGCGCTGGCCACCCAGACGTCGAAGGCAACAGACGAAATCTCGGCCCAGGTCAGCGCGATCCAGGGCGCCACCAAGCTCTCGGTGGATTCGATCCAGAACATCACCTCGACCATCGGCCGCGTCAGCGAGATCGCAAGCGCCATCGCCGCCGCGGTCGAGGAACAGGGCGCAGCCACGCTCGAAATCGCCCGCAACGTCGCCGAAGCCGCCCGCGGCACCGGTGAGGTCTCGCAGAACATTGCTGGCGTCAACGATGCCGCCCGCGAGACCGGCCTGGCCGCATCGCGCGTAGTGGAATCGGCCGGCGACCTGTCGCGCAACGGCGAAGACCTGCGCACGCAGGTCGATGTGTTCCTGCGCGAAGTGCGGGCGGCGTAATTCTTCCAGCGGCGCGCTTCGGCGCGCCGCTCTTCCATTGCGAACAAAGCGGGAATCAGCGAGCGTGATTCCTCACCTCGGATACACACATCCCGTGCTCGCCCAAGCCTCCTATCTCGACGCCTTGAATCCGGAACAGCGCCGCGCCGTGGAGCACGGCGTGTTCCCGCTTGGGAACAGCACCACATCCGCTCCGCTACTGGTCATCGCCGGCGCCGGTTCCGGCAAGACCAACACCCTTGCCCATCGCGTCGCACATCTGATCGTCAATGGCGCCGATCCGCGCCGCATCCTGCTGATGACCTTCTCGCGGCGTGCTGCCAGCGAGATGAGCCGTCGTGTCGAGCGGATCGCCCGCAAGGTGATGGGTGACAATGCCAGCGTGATGACCGACGCACTGGCTTGGGCCGGCACCTTTCACGGCATCGGCGCGCGGCTGCTGCGCGACTATGCCGAACAAATCGGACTCGATCCCGCTTTCACCATTCACGATCGTGAGGATTCCGCCGACCTAATGAACCTGGTCCGGCACGAGCTTGGCTTCTCCAGGACCGAGACACGTTTCCCGACCAAGGGCACATGCCACGCGATCTATTCCCGATGCGTCAATTCCGAGACCGAACTCGATCAGGTGCTCGGCGCCTCTTATCCATGGTGCGCGGCATGGTCAGCGGAACTGCGCGACCTGTTTGCCGGCTATGTCGAGGCCAAGCAGAGGCAGAACGTGCTCGACTACGACGACCTGCTTCTGTACTGGGCGCAGATGGCGAGCGAGCCACTGCTCGCCGATGACATCGGCGGTCGCTTCGATCACGTGCTGGTCGACGAATATCAGGACACCAACCGGCTGCAATCGGCGATCCTGACGGCTCTGAAGCCGCATGGCCATGGGCTTACCGTGGTCGGCGACGACGCACAGTCGATCTATTCGTTTCGCGCTGCCACCGTGCGCAACATTCTCGACTTTCCCAGGCAGTTCAGCCCGCCGGCACAGATCATCACGCTCGATCGCAACTATCGCTCAACGCAGCCGATCCTCGCAGCAGCCAATGGCGTGATCGATCTCGCGCGTGAACGCTTTACGAAGAATCTCTGGACCGATCGCGTCTCCTCCGCCAAGCCGCAGCTCGTCACCATCCGGGACGAGACCGATCAGGCCCGCGCCATCGTCGCGCGCGTGCTCGACAATCGCGAAGGCGGCATGAAGCTGAAGGAACAGGCCGTGCTGTTCCGGACGTCGTCGCACAGCGGATCACTCGAAGTGGAGCTGACGCGGCGGAACATTCCATTCGTCAAATTCGGCGGCCTGAAATTTCTCGATGCCGCGCATGTCAAGGACATGCTGGCGCTGCTGCGTTTCGTTGAGAACCCGCGCGACCGCGTTGCCGGTTTCCGGCTGATGCAATTGCTGCCTGGCGTCGGCCCCGCGTCCGCACAGCGCGCGCTGGATCACATGATCGCAGCGCCCGACCCGATCGATGCCCTCACCCATGCCCCGGCGCCACCGCGCGCAGCTACGGACTGGCGGAGCTTTGTCGAGGTCATCAGTCAAATCAAATCGAGCCACGCCGGCTGGCCCGCCGAGCTGGAACTGGCGCGACGCTGGTATGAGCCGCATCTCGATCGCATTCATGAGGATTCGCTGACGCGCCGCGCCGATCTGATCCAGCTCGAGGCGATCGCGTCTGGCTATCCGTCGCGCGAGCGTTTTCTCACCGAACTCACGCTCGATCCGCCGGACGCGACCAGCGATCAGTCCGGTGTGCCGCTGCTCGACGAGGATTATCTGATCCTCTCGACCATCCATTCCGCCAAGGGACAGGAATGGAAATCGGTCTATGTGCTGAATGTGGTCGATGGCTGCATGCCGTCGGACCTGGGCACCGGGACATCCGCGGAGATCGAGGAAGAACGTCGGCTGCTCTATGTGGCGATGACGCGCGCCAAGGATGATCTGCATCTGATGGTGCCGCAGCGCTTCTTCACCCATGGCCAGCATGCGCAAGGCGACCGCCATGTCTATGCGTCACGCACCCGCTTTATTCCCGAAGCGCTGCTCGGCCTGTTCGAACGCACGACCTGGCCGCAAGCACCCGCCGCCGATCCAGCGCGTACAGCGGCGCAGGGCGTCCGCATGGACATCAATTCGCGGATGCGCGCGATCTGGCGCTAGAGCTTCCTGTCCCACTCCGGCACGCCAGCAAACCGCGCCACCAGAAAGTCGATGAACAGCCGCACCTTCACGGCAAGATGCCGGGTCGGCGGATAGATCGCATAGAGCGTCAGCGGCGGCGCCTTGTAGGCGTTGAGCACGCTGCGCAGCGATCCCGCACGCAGCGCATCGCCGGCAATGAAGGTCGGCAGCAGCGCGACGCCCCTGCCCTTGATCGCGGCATCGCGCAGCACTTCCGCATTATTGACGCAAAGCGTCCAGCTCGGCTGGATCCAGTGATCGTCACCATCCTTGCCGGTCAGCTTCCACTGATTGCCCGTGAGCAGGAAGCCGTAGGTGAGCAGCGCGTGACTGCGCAGATCCTCCGGCAGCTTAGGTGTGCCATGTTGCTTGAGATAGTCCGGCGATGCGCAAATCGCGCGATCGATGGCGACGATCTTTCGCGCGATCAGGCTCGATGACTCCAGATCGGCGATGCGAAGCGTCACGTCGAAACCGCCCTGCATCGGATCGACCTGATCGTCCGACAGCACAAGCTGGATCTGCAGCTCCGGACACTGCGCCATGAAATCGGCAATGGCAGGCCCGAGCTGCAGCGTGCCGAACGACATCGGCGCATTGACGCGCAGCAATCCGCGCGGTGTCGATTGCGCCTGCGCCACCGCCTGATCGGCGGCATCGAGATCGGCGAGGATGGTCAGCGCGCGCTCGAAATAGGCCTGGCCATTCTCGGTCGCGCTGGCATGACGCGTGGTGCGATTGAGCAATTGAACGCCGAGATCCTGTTCGAGCTCGCCGACATATTTCGAGATTGCCGAGCGCGACAGCCGCAGCTGCCGCCCTGCTTCGGAGAAGCTGCCGAGTTCGACGACTTTGACGAAGGCGCGCAGGCTGTTGAGCTTGTCCATGGGCATTCCTGACTGTCCCCAAAACATAGACAGTTATGTCACAAATGGCCAGATTGTCTTTGAACGGGGATGACCCAATTATCCCGGCAACGGAAGACGAGACGCTTCCTAACCAGGAGACAGACCATGTCAGGCATCCACCATGTGACCGCAATCGCCGGTAACGCCTTGCGGAACTTCGACTTTTACACCCACGCGCTGGGCATGCGCTTCGTCAAGAAGACCGTCAATTTCGACGATCCGGGCACCTATCACTTCTATTACGGCGACGAGACCGGCAAGCCGGGCACCATCCTGACCTTCTTCCCGTGGGAGCATGCGGCCCCCGGCCGCCGCGGCGTGGGCCAGACCCAGCAGACCTCGTTCCGGGTCCCCGCCCGTTCGCTCGGCTACTGGACGCATCGCTTCATCGAGAAGGGCATCGCGCATGAGGCGCTCGAAAAGCGCTTCGGCGAAGCGGTGCTGCCGTTCACCGATCCGGACGGCATGAGCCTCGCGCTGGTCGGTATCAAAGGCGCGGAGAACGAGCCCGGCTGGAGCAATGGCGACGTTCCGGCAGAGCACGCGATCCGCGGTTTCCATGGCGTGACGCTTCTGCTGGAGAAGGCCGAGAAGACCAGCGCGATCCTGACCGACGTGTTCGGCTTCAAGGAGACGGCGCGTGAAGCTTCGATCATTCGTCTGAGTGCCGACAGCGTGGAAGGCGGCATCGTCGACATCTACGAAGCCGGTGGTTTCCTGCCGGGTCGTCAGGGCCGCGGTTCGGTGCATCACGTCGCCTTCCGCGCCATCGATGATGCCGATCAGCAGGTGATGGCCAACAAGCTGGTGAAGACTCACGGCCAGCAGCCGACAGAGCAGAAGGACCGCAACTACTTCCGTTCGGTCTATTTCCGGGAACCCGGCGGCGTGCTGTTCGAGATCGCCACCGACATCCCCGGCTTCGCCGTGGACGAGCCCGTCGAATCCCTCGGCGAGCATCTGAAACTGCCCGCGTTTCTCGAAAAGCATCGCGGCGAGATCGAGCGCGTGCTGCCATCGCTCGACACGGAGAAGGTGGCGTCATGAGCAACGACCTGTCCCACATCCATCGCTTCGTGCCGGGCAACCGGCGCGAGGCAACGCCGCTCCTGCTGCTGCATGGCACCGGCGGCGATGAAAGCGATCTGCTGCCACTCGGCGAGGCGATTGCGCCGGGTGCGGCACTGCTGTCGCCGCGCGGTCAGGTGCTGGAACACGGCATGCCGCGCTTCTTTCGCCGGCTTGCCGAGGGCGTGTTCGATGAGGACGACGTACGGCGTCGCGCCAACGAGCTCGGGGACTTCGTCACCGAAGCCCGCAAGCGCTACGGGCTCAAAGCACCGATCGCGCTCGGCTATTCCAACGGCGCCAATATCGCCGCGGCAATGATGCTGTTGCGTCCCGAAGCGCTGGCCGGTGGCATATTGTTGCGGGCGATGGTGCCGCTGCGTGACGCGCCGGTGGCAGATCTCGCCGGCAAGCCGGTGCTGATCGTGTCGGGCCAGTCTGATCCGATCATCCCGCCGAGCAATTCGCAGCGGCTGGCTGTAATGCTGACGAAGGCAGGCGGCGATGTACAACATCGTACGCTGCCGGTTGGCCATCAGCTGTCGCAGGCGGACCTGACCATTGCGAAAGAGTGGTTGGGGAATATTGAGGCAATGAACCAAACCGCAGCATAACCTCTCCCCGCTTGCGGGGAGAGGTTAGAAGGCCAACTACAAGTTCGCTCCGCTGAACATCTCGCTATACCAATCCGCGATCAGCTTTGGATTGATCCGGCCGTCCACGATGAAGACGCCCTGCGCACCATCAGCGACCCAATTCTTCACGGCATCGAGATCGGCGAGCGTCCGCACGACAACGCCATCGGCGCCATATCCGCGCGCGATGGCGGCAAAATCAGTCACCGGAAATTGCGCCATGCCGGCATCGTAGCCTTCCGGCCCGAAGTGATGCACCTCGGCACTATAGGCGCTGTCGTTATAGATGAAGATGCAGATACGCTTCTTCAGCCGGACGGCGGTTTCAAGTTCCGCGATCGACATCAGGAAGCCGCCGTCGCCGACCGCCAGCACAGTCAGCCGCTCGGGCTGCGTCACTGCGGCACCGATCGCACCGGCAAGGCCAAGGCCGATGGACTGGAACGCGATGGGAATGCACCAGCCTTTGTGGTCGGGCGCGGAAATATAGCGCGTCACCCAACCGACGAAATGTCCGCCGTCGACCACGACAGTACGATCCTTCGGCAGGATATCGTCCATCGCCTTGCTCAGCGTGCGCGGATCGATGTGGTCGGCAGTGCTGGTGTCGTCATAGGCCAGATTATGGTTGCCCCTGGCAGTCATCACCGCGGCAACCTCTGGCGTACGCCAGCCGGCCTCGCTGGGCGGCGTCTTATCAAACGCCTGCAACACGGCAGTGGCCACAGCGGAGGCATCGCCTTCGAGTTCGAGATCGACCGGGCGATGCATGCCGATGCGCCCCTTCTCGACATCGATCTGCACGAGCTGGGCATAGTCCGAGATCAGCTTGCCCTTCTTCGTGGTCCACATGTTCAGCGACATGCCGAAGGCGAGGATCATGTCGCTCTGCGCGATCAGCTCGGCCGTCGCCTTCGACGAGAAGCCACCGGCCACACCCAGATTCCATGGATGACCGGAAAACATCCCATGCGCCTGCAACGACGTCGCCAGCAACGCGCCGAGTTTGTCGGCCAGTTGAACCAGTAACGGCTGCGCATCGGCCACGACCGCACCATGCCCCGCGAGGATCAGCGGACGTTTCGATGTCCGGATCGTTGCAACAAGTTCTTCCAGCTTCGCAGGATTGACCGTGATACGCGGCATGATCGGCAAATGCTTCTTGCCCATCGTTGCCGTCACCGGCATTTCCTGCACATTGATCGGCAGGCTGAGCACGACGGGCTTGCGCTCGCGCAGCGCCAACGACGCGGCCTTCCAGGTGTCGGCGTAAGCGCTCTGCGCATCGGCGATCTGCCGCCATTCGCCGCCAACCGCGTGAACGAGTTCGGATTGATTAAACGCAAACGCCGACTGCTTGTCGCCGAGCACCACATCACCCGCGAGCACAAGCAGCGGCGTGTCGCTCTTGGCGGCCTCGCCGATGCCGGTGATCGCATTGGTGAGACCTGGCCCCGCCGTCACGCTGACAATAGTCAGGTCGCGCGTCAGACGCGCAGCCACATCGGCCATGCTCACCGCGCCACCTTCGTGACGCGCAGCAACGAATTCGACGCCGAACTCGGTGAGGCCGAGCGTCACCTTGAAATTTGCGCCGCCGACCAGGCCGAAGCAGCGCTTGGCGCCGATATCGGCGATCGCGCGTGCGACTTCGCGCCAGACGGTCGAGCTGGCCGGGGTGTGGTCGAGAACTGCAGCGGATGAGGATGTCATGAGGTCACTTTGCACCGATCGCGATCTCCTCGACATTCAAGGATCGGGCCAAAGTAGTTTAGGTCTAAAGGAATTGCCATATGTCGATCGCGCTGGCCCAATCACGTGATCGGGAGAGCGGAACAGACGCAAAATTGCCATCTGCGGTGATCCGCAGTGGCCCATTTCGCGCAGATGGAGCCTTATTTCAGGGCAGATCGACCGGCGGTTACGCCCGTCCGGCGATCACCATGCTGTGCAGATCATCGGCCATCTTCGGCGCAGCCGCATCTTCGAGCGACGCTCGCAGGGCCTCGATATCGGCATCCGGGACCGGGCGCCATCCGCAGGGGCACTGGCCGTCCTGATGGGCAGCAGCAACTTCGCGATAGGTCGAGCCGATCGCCGTTGCCAGAAGCCGCATCACCACATCGGGCGCCAGACGCGAACTATCGAGCACGCGGCAGAACGTCGTCATGATGGCCTGGTTGAGATAGGTCTGCGCCGAATTCTCGTCGGTGATATCGGAGACCTTGACCTGCTGCGGAAGCATGCGCGTATCCTTTGCGACCCCTGCGATTGTCTAGGCCGCGGTCACGTCATGCTCAACCCGTTTCGGGCCGGCTGGTCTTAGAAGGCCTCAAGCCTGTCATGTTTTGAATGAGTCAAAACAGGATGTGTCGTAGGCACATTCTTTGTTCGGCTGCGCTTTGCTTTATTCTGCCGCGGCCTGCGCTTGTCCCGCGCTGGCATCAAGATGCATGGCCTCGATACGCTTCACCTTGCTGATCGAGCCCATAATCAGCGGCACGCGCTGATGGATCGCCGTCGGCACGAGATCGAGAATGCGAGCACGGCCCGTGGTCGCACCGCCGCCGGCCTGCTCGACGATGAAGGCCATGGGATGCGCTTCATAAACGAGACGCAGCCGGCCATCGGCATAGCCCTTGCGCGCATCGGACGGATAGAGAAATACGCCGCCCCGGATCAGGATGCGATAGGCCTCGGCGACCAGGGCTGCGATCCAGCGCATGTTGAAGTTCTTGCCGCGCGGGCCATCGACACCGGCGAGGCACTCTTCGACAAAATCACGCACTGGCGCTTCCCAGTGACGATGGTTGGACGCGTTGATCGCATATTCCGCACACTCGGCCGGGATCTGCACACGCGTTCGAATTCGCTTGTAGCTCCCCGCGGCGCGATCGAGCGTGAAGATATCGACACCATCGCCGAGCGTGAGAACCAGCGAGGTCTGCGGACCATAGACGACGAAGCCGGCAGCGATCTGCGCGCTGCCCTTCTGCATGAACGGCGTCGCACCCTTCGCTGATGGCATGATCGAGAAGATCGTACCCACCGTCATGTTGGTTTCGATATTGGACGATCCGTCGAGCGGGTCATAGGCAATGTCCAGCAGCCCCCCGTCGCGGATATCTGCCGTCTCGGCTTCCTCGGAGGCCAATGCGGCCCAGGACACGGACTTCAACGCGGCGCGAACGATCTCGTCGGCGCGGACATCGAGATCCTTCTGCACGTCGCCGTCGGCATTCTGCGCACCCTGCGCCTCGCCGGTAATTCCGGCCAGCGCGCCGCAGCCGATCAGGTCGGAGATCTCGATGGAGGCCCTGGCGAAGGCATCGACCGCAGCAGCCACGGCCAGCCGCAGCGGATCCTGTCCGGCATAGTCAGCCGTATATCGGGACAGGGGCATGTGGTCGGTCATCGCACTCTCCGCAAAATACTGGGCTCCTTCTGGCACATGGCCGCGTCCGGAAGGCCCGGGAATGACAGAAATAGCCCATTTTGCCCACAGATATTGACCGGCCAGGCCAAATAAAGGAACTTTCGTAAAAATTAGGCGGCGAAAGTTTTCCTTATATGACGAAGCGCTTCCGCGACATTTCGATCCGCCAGCTGCGTGCACTGGCCGCCGTCGCCGCCAGCGGCAGCATTACGGCGGCAGCTTTGAAGCTGCGCCTGACACAGCCGGCTGTCACCCTGCAACTGCGCAACCTGCAAGGCCTCGCCGGCCTGCCGCTGATCCAGCGCACTGGCGACGGGATGATTCTGACCGATGCGGGCCGCGAGGTGCTGGCGCTGTCGGAACGGATCGAAGCGGCGATGGCGGCCTGTGCGACATCGCTGGACATGATGGCCGGCAAGACCGGCGGGCGCATCTCCATCGGCGCCGTCAGTACCGCGAAATACTTCGTGCCCTTCGCAATTTCGGCCTTCGCGAAGCTCCATCCCAAGATCGAGATCTTGCTGACGGTCGGCAATCGCGAGGAGACCATCGCAGGTCTGCGCGGCTACGATCTCGATATCGCGATCATGGGTCGACCGCCGGCCGGGATCGACATGGATGTGAACCTGATCGGCGATCATCCGCATGTGATCATCGCGCGAAGCGACCATCGCCTCGCGGGCAAGGCGCGCCTCTCCATGAGCGATCTCGCAAGCGAGACTTTCTTGACACGCGAGCCCGGCTCGGGCACGCGCGGATTGATGGAGCAACTGTTCGAGAGCGCAGGCTTGCGTGCCACGATCGGCATGGAGATGGACAGCAATGAGACCATCAAACAGGCCGTGATGGCCGGGCTCGGCATCGCCTTCATCTCCGCTCATACGGTGGCCACCGAACTGGAGCAGCGGCGACTGGTGATGCTGGATGTGATCGGCCTGCCGATCATCCGGCAATGGTTCGTGCTCAACCGCAAGGACAAGGTGTTGCTGCCACCGGCACAGGCGATGCGCGCATTCCTCGCCGCACAGGGCGCGCAGTTCCTGCCTGCGACGGAAACCGGAAAATCTGCGCCGGTACGCCGCAAGTCCCGCAGCCGCGCGCTGTAGCGACAGGCCTGGCCTCACCTTGTGGCATCCACTGAGGGTGATATGATGTCGTCAGCCCGAGCGCCAACACATCCCTTTATCAGTCATCGGAGAATTCAATGCCTGCTGCCTCGGCAGATAGCACTGCGCCCGTCAGCGTCGTGACCGCCCTTTATCTCGGCACCAAGGTGCTTCACACCGAAGCTGAGCGCTCCGGCATCATCAAGGACATGTTGCGCGGCGACGTCAGCCGCAAGGGCTATGTCCTGCTGCAACGAAATCTGCTGGCGGCCTATCAGGCGCTGGAAGCTGGGCTCGAGAGCCATCGCGACACGCCGGTGCTCGCCGCACTCGCCCGATATCGGCTCGATCGCGCATCGGCCATGCAAGCCGATCTCAATGTGCTGTGCGATGGCGACTTCTCGGCTGTGCCGATGCTGCCCGCCGGCGAAGCCTATGCCAAGCGGATCGCGGATGCCGCCAAGGGCGACGGCGAATTGCTGATTGCCCACGCCTATACGCGCTATCTCGGCGATCTCTCCGGCGGCCAGATTCTCAAGCGCCTGCTCGCCAAGAAGCCCGGCCTCGCGCCGGAGGAATTGTCGTTCTACGACTTCCCGGCCTATGCCGATCTGGCGGTGCTCAAGTCGGACTATCGCAACGCGCTCGACGAGGCCGGCAAGCTCGCCAAGAATCCGCAGGCGATCATCGACGAAGGTTCGGTAGCTTTCCAGCTCAACACCGATCTGTCCTGGGCCGTGCAGGGTGCGATCGAACAGGCGCCGAGCGCAGCCTGATCGACCTTACTTCCAGCTGACCAGCGGCGGCATCGAGCTCAGAATGTTCTCGACGTTGCCGCCGGTCTGCAGGCCGAACATTGTGCCCTTGTCGTAGAGCAGATTGAACTCGACATAGAGGCCGCGCGTTTCGAGCTGCTGCGCACGCTCTTCCTCGGTCCAGGCTTCCTGCATCCGCGCCCGCACGATGCGCGGATAGACATCGAGGAAGGCCGAGCCGACATCACGTGTGAAGGCAAAGTCCTTCTCGAAATCACCCGTGTTGAGCTGATCGTAGAAGATGCCGCCGACGCCGCGCGCCACGCCGCGATGCGGCAGAAAGAAGTAGTCGTCGGCCCAGGCCTTGAACTTCTTGTAATAAGCGGGGTCATGCGCATCGCAGGCGCCGCGCATCGCGTCGTGAAACGTGATCGTATCCGGCGCGTCGACCTTGCGCTGCTCGGGCAGCATCGGCGTCAGATCCGCGCCGCCGCCGAACCAGCCCACCGCCGTCGACAGGAACCGCGTGTTCATATGCACGGTCGGCACGCGCGGACTGCGCGGATGCATGATCAGGCTGATGCTGCTGGACACGTAATCGAGCTGCGATCCGCCGCCCGGCAGTTGCCGCGCCATCTCCGGCGACAGCTTGCCGTTCGCGCTTGAGGTGTGGATGCCGATCTTCTCGAACAGGCGACCGCCCGAGAGGAAGCCGCCGACGCCGCCACCGGTGCCCGTCGCGCGGGTCCAGGGCTTGTAGGTGAACGTGGCCGGTACGCCCGGAAACAGCGCCTGCGGCGCCTCGCGCTCCAGCGCCTCGATCTCAGCGCAGATGCGGTCACGGAGGGATTCGAACCAGACCTTGGCGCAGGTGCGGTTCTGTTCGATTTCTGGACTGACGATCGGGGTCATGATGTTCATGGTCTTTTCGCTCATGATGTTCGTACAGTCTATATGCCGCTTGCGGCGCGATGGCACCTTGAGATGCGTCAAAAGCGTGAGGCGATCACCCGCTTTTGCGAAATTGCCGCGCCTCGCCAAGAGCGCAGCGGCGGTGTATCAGAGGCGGCAAAATCATGCCTTTCGGCACCAGTTTCCGGAACCCAAGCATTTGACCCAGTCCGCGCCCCGCAAGCCGTTCCTCGATGTCCTCGCCGGCCAGCGCCAGGCGGTGCCGCCGCTCTGGATGATGCGACAGGCCGGACGCTATCTGCCCGAATATCGCGAGGTCCGCGCGCAGGCCGGTGGTTTCCTCGATCTGTGCTTCAATCCGGATTTCGCCACCGAAGTGACGCTACAGCCAATCCGGCGTTTCGGCTTCGATGCCGCGATCATCTTCTCGGATATTCTGGTGATCCCCTATGCGCTCCGCCGCTCGGTCCGCTTCGAAGTCGGCGAAGGTCCGCGGCTCGATCCATTGGACACGCCGGAAAAGGTCGAGACACTCTCGCCCGAGGCAGACTTCACCAAGCTCGAACCGGTGTTCGAAGCGCTGCGCCGCGTGCGCGCGCAGCTCGATCCGAAGATTACGCTCATCGGTTTCTGCGGCGCGCCATGGACCGTTGCGACTTACATGGTCGCCGGCAAGGGCACGCCGGATCAGGCGCCGGCGCGGATGATGGCCTATCGGCATCCGGAGGCCTTCGCAAAAATCATCGACACCATCGTCGAGAACTCGATCACCTATCTGCTCCATCAGTTGAAGGCCGGCGCCGATGTGCTGCAGATCTTCGATACCTGGGCCGGCATACTGCCTGCGGCGGAATTCCAGCGCTGGTCGGTGGAGCCGACCAAGCGCATCATCGCTGGCGTGCGCGCGAAGGTTCCGAATGTAAAGATCATCGGCTTCCCCCGCGGCGCGGGCGCCCTGTTGCCAAGTTATGTCGGCGCCACCGGTGTCGATGCCGTGAGTATCGACTGGGCCGCCGAGCCGTCCTTCGTGCGCGAGCGAGTGCAGAGCCACGTCGCCGTGCAGGGCAATCTCGATCCGCTGGTGCTGATCGCCGGCGGCGCTGCGCTCGATCGCGCAGTCGATGACGTACTGGCGAATTATGCCAGCGGACGCTTCATCTTCAATCTCGGCCACGGCATCCAGCCGGAAACGCCAATCGCCCATGTGGAGCAGATGGTGAAGCGGGTGCGGGCGTATCGCGGATAACAGCACGCACAGATCGTCGGATGTGAATTTCAAACAGCCACTGCTCTTCAGACATGCGTCATCACCCCCATTGTTTGCGGCGCGGGGGCGCCGTCGTCTGTTGCATTCCCGCCCCCTGTGAGAGGGCGTGCGGAACGCCAGGTGCCCGTTGCACCCTTGGGCCTGATGCGAATGCGGTCTTCCGCAAGGATAATCCATCAGGACTTTCGGAAGCACGAGCGATTGCCCAGCGTTCCGCCTGCGGTGTTTTTTTCGGTTGCTTGCACTTTGCCTCGACGAACGCTCCGATCGCGAATTAAAGTCCCAAGGCGATGGGAAGGGAGCCTCAAGCGAATAGGCCGGACACGTTTTGACTTGGTCGTCCGTCACACTGTCCAGAGAGTCTTTCCATCCCAAACTCGGCCGTCTCCTTGCCAGTGGCAGTGCTGGCGCAGATCCGTCCTGCCCGAAGACAGACGTCACCCCCAAACCGCGTAACGCCGCATCTCCGGCGTCCACCGCATCCCACCCCGCGAACGTGACGATCGCGATCGCCCCTCTCGGTGGGGCAGGACGAATGGGAATATAAACCAGACGGGGATGTTGTCAACGGGAGATAGGAAAAAATGTTCGGGTCCCCCACACTGTCATTCCGGGGCGCAGGAGACGCCGAAGGCGGCGTATCGCGAACCCGGAATCCCAGCATGTTCAGCGGAAAACACTCCGGGATTCCGGGTTCGCGCGCGGCTGGCGCCGCCCACGCCCCGGAATGACGAGGAGGACGCGCAATACCGCGCGCACTACTTCGCCGCCTGCTTGCCGTCGACGAAACTGACCTCCACGCCCTTCTTCACGGACGCACCGAGGCGTTCCACGTCCCAGTTGGTGAGACGCACGCAGCCATGGGAATCGCTCTTGCTGACGCGGGAGGGATCCGACGTGCCGTGGATGCCATAACTCTTCTCCGACAGGCCGATCCACATGGCACCGACGGGATTGTTGGGGCCGCCATTGATGGTGAAGGGCTTCGACGATTCCACGCCCTTGAACTTGTATTTCGGATCGTAACGATAGACCGGGTTGGTGTGAACCGACGTCACTTTCAGTGCACCCGATGGCGTCGGCTTCTCCTCGCTGCCGACGCTGGCAGGATAGAAGGCGAGCAACGCGCCGTCCTTGGCGAAGGCCTTCACGGTCTGCCGGACCTTGTCGACCTCAAGGCGGCTGACCCTGTCGGGCTTGCGATCCGAGAGCTTGACGATGGTGATGGTGTCGCCAGCCTTGTCGAACTTCGCTTTGGGATTGAGCGTCTCGAGCAGATCCTGGCTCATATGGAAGCGTTCGGCGAGGGCTTCGCGGGCGCTGGTGTAGTCCAGCTTCTTCAGCGATTTCATCTCTTCCATCTTGACCGGAAGCTTGTCGAGGAATGGGCCCTTCACGTCCTTCTCGGTCAGCACATAGTCGGTCATGACCGGGTCCGATGATCCCGCCTGCAGCTTCGCCCAGATCTCCGGCGTCAGCGCCTTGCCGGACGGCAGGCTGTTGGCTTCCGCGAAAGCCAGCAGTGCCTTCTCCACATTGTCGCCAAACATCCCGTCGATCTCGCCCGGCGAGAAATGCGCGCGGTCGAGCAGCACCTGTAGCTTCACCGCCAGCGGGCTGAGCTTCTCGTCGGGCGGCAGCTTGCCGGTGAAATTGGCGGCGTTGATCGTCTCGGCATTGAAAGCCCTGGACGGCTTGTCGGAATCCTTGGCGAGGGCTGCGCCCTGCGCCAGCAGCGACAGTCCGATCGCGACGATGAGGCTGCGCATAGCGTCTCTTTCCGGCTGAGTGATGGATGATGCGCACCGGCGCATCTCTCCAAGACAAAGCCAAGAACCGCCTCTGGTTCCATCCTGACGCGATGCACGCCGTGATCGCGCCCTACCGCCCCTTCTCTTTCCGCCACGCTGCGAAATCCACCAGCGTCTGCTCATCGGTCGCCGGATAGAGCCCGAAGATGCCCTTCCCCTTCTGGACCTGCTCGGTGACAAAATCCTCGAAGGCCGTCATCTCGAAGGCTTCATTGGCGATCTCGTCGGCAAGATGCGCAGGGATGACGATGACGCCGTCGCTGTCGCCAAGGATCACATCACCTGGAAACACCGGCGCATCGCCGCAGCCGATCGGGCCGTTGATCTCGATGGCCTGATGCAGCGTCAGGTTGGTCGGGGCGCTCGGACGATGGTGATAGGCGGGGAAGCGGAGTTTGGCGATCTCCGCAGAATCGCGGAAGCCGCCATCGGTGATCACACCGGCAACGCCGCGCTGCGCCAGTCGGTTGATCAGGATCGCGCCGGCGGAGGCCGCACGCGCATCCTTGCGGCTGTCCATCACGAGCACGGCACCGGGCGGGCAATCCTCGACCGCCTTGCGCTGGGGATGCGAACGGTCCCTGAACACATCGAGCTTGTTGAGATCCTCGCGCGCCGGCATGTAGCGCAGCGTGAAGGCCTCGCCCACCAGTGTCGGCTGGTCCGGGCCGAGCGGATGGACATCCTGGATGCACTGATTGCGGAAGCCGCGCTTGTAGAGCGCGGTGGCCACCGTGGCGGTCGAGATGGTCTTGAGTTTGGCGCGGGTCGCGTCGCTGAGCTTGGTCATGGGATCACTCACTCAATAAATCACAGGTTCTTTGACCGGCGCGCCGAAGTCGGTGCGCAGGAAGTCGAAGTCGCAGCCTTCATTGGCCTGCTGGATATGTTTGGTGAACATCCAGCCATAGCCGCGTTCGTAATTGCGCTCCGGGGCTTTCCAGGCGGCGCGGCGCTTCTCCATCTCCGCATCGGAGATGTCGAGATTGATGGTGCGCGCATCGACATCGAGAGTGATCATGTCGCCATTCTCGACCAGCGCCAGCGGACCGCCGATGAAGGATTCCGGCGCAACATGCAGGATGCAGGCGCCGTAGCTGGTGCCGCTCATGCGCGCATCCGACAGGCGGACCATGTCGCGTACGCCCTGCTTCACCAGCTTTTTCGGGATCGGCAGCATGCCCCATTCCGGCATGCCCGGCCCGCCCTGCGGACCCGCATTGCGCAGGATCAGTACGTGATCGGCCGTGACATCGAGGCTCTCGTCATCGATCGCCTTCTTCATGCTGGGATAGTCGTCGAATACCATCGCCGGGCCGGTATGCTTGAGGAAGCGCGGCTCGCAGGCTGACGGCTTGATGACGCAGCCATCGGGCGCGAGGTTGCCCTTCAGCACCGCGAGCGCGCCCTCGGCGTAGATGGGATCTTTGACGGTTCGGATGACGTCGTCATTATAGACTTCGGCGCCGGCGATGTTCTCGCCGAGCGTCTTGCCGGTGACCGTCATCACATCGAGATGCAGATGTTCCTTGATGCGGCTCATCAGTCCCGGCAGACCGCCGGCATAGAAGAAGTCCTCCATCAGATAGGTGTCGCCGGACGGGCGCACATTCGCGATCACGGGCACCTTGCGGCTGGCGATCTCGAAATCGTCGAGGCCGATATCCTGCCCGGCGCGGCGCGCCTGCGCGATCAGATGGATGATCGCATTGGTCGAACAGCCCATCGCCATCGCCACGGTGATGGCGTTCTCGAAGGCCTTGCGCGTCTGGATCTTCTGCGGCGTCAGATCTTCCCACACCATCTCCACGATGCGGCGACCGCATTCACTGGCCATGCGGATGTGGCCGGCGTCCGCGGCGGGGATCGACGAGGCACCGGGCAGCGTCATGCCGATGGATTCCGCGATCGCCGTCATGGTCGACGCCGTGCCCATGGTCATGCAGGTGCCGTAGCTGCGGGCGATGCCGCCTTCGACCTCGACCCATTCCTTGTCGGAGATTTTGCCGGCGCGGCGCTCGTCCCAGTATTTCCAGGCATCGGAGCCGGAGCCCAGCGTCTTGCCCTTCCAGTTACCGCGCAGCATTGGGCCTGCGGGCAGATAGATCGCGGGATAGCCCGCGCTGGTGGCGCCGAGCAGAAGCCCCGGTGTGGTCTTGTCGCAGCCGCCCATCAGCACCACGCCATCGACGGGATGGCCGCGCAACAATTCCTCGGCATCCATCGCCAGCATGTTGCGATAGAGCATGGTAGTCGGCTTCAGAAAGCTCTCCGACAGCGAAAGCGCCGGCAACTCCATCGGGAAGCCGCCAGCCATCAGGATGCCGCGTTTGACGTCATCGACGCGGGTCTTGAAATGCATGTGGCACGGCTGCGCTTCCGACCAGGTGTTGAGGATCGCAATGACCGGGCGCCCCTGCCACTCCACCGGCGCATAGCCCTGCTGCATCGCGCGCGAGCGATGGCCGAAGGCACGCAGGTCGTCCGGCGCGAACCAGCGTGCGCTGCGGAGTTGATCGGGGGTCTTCTTGTGGCCCGGCATAATTCCATCCCTGTTTCTTTTTGCTTTGGCACAACTTACTTTTGCACGATGCGAACCAGTCAAGCCGGTCGAGTGTGCCGGATTCGACTGTAGCGGTTCAAGACCGCCTGGCCAATGTCCGGTCCGGCGTCTGTGCATCTGCCAGCCGATGCGCTTCCAGTGCCTCGGCATAAAGTGCGAGACCTTCGGCCACCTTCTGACGCTGGGCCGGAGCCAGTCGCTGCAAGGCATTGGTGACCTGCCGTTGCCCATAGGCCTCGATCGCCTCGCGGGTGCGACGCCCCTTGGCCGTGAGCAGCAGCCGCTTGACGCGGCCGTCGCCGGCACTGGCGGCTTCCTTCAGCTCGCCGGCGTCGATCAGCTTGCGGATCATCCGGCTGACGCTGGATTTCTCCAGCCCAAGAAACGCGGATAATTCGACCGCGGTCATCGCCTCGCGCGCGCCGATCTCCAGCAGCGTATGCACCGCCGATGGCGGATAGTCGGTCGCTGCAACCGTTGCCTGCATGAAACCGAGCTCGCGCACCATCAGACGCGACGCGGCGCGGATGTGATCAATCAAATCGGCGTCAATATCAGACAATCGCAGGCTCCTTGACGATAGTTGCATGATACAACTATATTGCTGGCGACGAATAACGACCGTGTTAGCACGATCCGTGCAAGGAATGATTATGACAACCAGCGCTGCCCAGTTCCGCCCCCGCGACCGCATGGCCGGACACATCTGCCTCGTGACCGGCGGCGGCACCGGCATCGGGCGGGCGGCTGCGCTGCTGATGGCGCAGGAAGGCGCAGCTGCGGTGGTGATCGCAGGCCGTCGCGAGGCCGAGGGACAGGCTGCCGCCGACGACTGCGGCCGGTTCGGCACCAAGACGCTGTTCGTGCGCACCGATGTGACCGAGGAGGCCGAGGTCGCCAGCCTGGTGCAGGCTGTGATGTCCCGTTTTGGGCGGCTCGATGTGGCCTTCAACAATGCCGGTTATCAGGAACGGCGCGCGCCGGTCGAGCAGCAGACCAGCGCGGTCTATGACACCGTGTTCGATGCCAATGTCCGCTCGGTGTTTCTCGGCCTGAAGCATCAGATCCAGGCCATGGAACTGAATGGCGGCGGCCGCATCGTCATCAATGCTTCGGTGAGCGGCATCCGCAATCCCAATCCCGGCCTTGCGCTGTATTCCGCATCGAAAGCGGCGGTGATCTCACTGATGCGCTCGGCGGCGATGGAATGCGGGCCGCGCGGCATCCGCATCAACGCAGTGGCACCGGGCCGCGTCGTCACCGACATGATGCTGGCCTCGGGGATCGCCGACATGTCGGCCGTCGCAGCAGGCCTGCCGATCCGGCGTATGGGCCAACCGCACGAAGTCGCCGAAGCCGTGGTGTGGCTCGCATCCGACGATGCCGGCTACATCGTCGGCCATGTGCTATCAGCAGATGGCGGCTTCAGCGCAACCTGACGACGGCCACATATCGTTGCGTTGCAACAGACAAGCAGGACTGCAGAGCAGCACCGTGCGACGTGCAACGGCCAGGCCCTTGGCAACGCCCCTGCCATCGTCAAAGATCACAAGCCGATTGCCAAAGCCACCGCGACAGGTCAGCCTGAGGCGATGGAGATGGATCTGCGCATCGCGCTCTGCCACCGCGCGACATCGACGCATGTCATGACGATCCGGAGTATCTGACCAACCAACGACATCACACACATACATAATCCGGCAGTGACCGGGCGGACGAAACGGATGCCTGCATCAATGACAGGCACCGCAAAGGGAAAACACAGGGAGGAAGTCAAGATGAGCATTTCTCGTCGTGGTATTCTGTTGGGCGGCGCCGGCGCACTCGGCGCAGCAAGTTTTCCACTCGCACGTCCCGCCATTGCGCAATCGTCCGAACCGATCAAGATCGGCTGGCTCGCGGCCATGACCGGACCGAGTTCGGCGCCGACCGTCGGCTTCAACCGCGGCGTCACATTTGCCACGGAAGCCATCAATGCCGCTGGCGGCGTCAAAGGCCGCAAGATCGAGATCATCACGCGGGATACGCAGGGCGATCCGACCAAGGCTGTCAACGCCACCCAGGAACTGATCAGCCAGGCCAAGGTCCATGCGATCTGGGGGCCGGTGAATTCCGGCGAAGCACTGGCCACCACGCCACTGATGGCGCGCGCCAAGATGCCCGATCTGCATCCCTGCGTCGTCGACACGCTGATCGACCCCGCGAAATTCCCCGCCGCGTTTCGGATCGCGCCATCCAACGGCCAGTGGGACGATGCGGTGCGCAACTATTGTCTCAAAGTACTGAAAGTCAGCAAGATCGCTGTGATCGGCGACACCACGGGCTACGGCGTCACCGCCGTGAAAGCCTCCGTCGAGGCCTTCAAGAAAGACGGCGCCGATGTGGTCTACAGCGCCAATATCGACGCGACCCAGCCCGACATGACGCCGGACATGCTGCGCGCCAAGAATGCCGCTGCGCAGGTCATCGTGGTATGGAGCGTTTCCACCGGCATGGAAGCGCGCATGTTCAACACCCGCGCGTCGATGAACTGGGACGTTCCCTTTGTCGGCCATCCGTCGCTGGCGTCCGGCGAACTCGCCGGCCTGGTCGAGAAACCCGCCAACTGGGAGAAGGTCTACGCCATCGGCTACAAGAGCTGCAGTTACGATTCAGCCGGAAAACTGCCGCCGAAGAGTCAGGATCTCGTCGATCGCCTGAACAAGGCCAAGGTGCCGCTCAACGACACGCTGCTGTGGTGGATCGCCGGCGGTATCGACGCGGTCGAACTGATCGCCAAGGCCGTCGAGGCCAGCGGATCGACCGACAGCGAGGGCATCGTCAAATACTGGAACTCGCTGACCAAATATCCCGGCTATTTCGGCAACTATTCGTTTTCACCCACACAGCACAACGGCTATCCGACCGACGAGATCGTGATGTCGGAAGCGCGTTCCGCCAAGAACGGCACCTTCGCCCTCGCCCCCGGCTACTCATAAGCCGGCGCGAGGACGACACACATGCTCGGCTCGATCATAGCTTCAGGCCTCGCGGCGGGCGCGATCTATGCGCTCGTCGGAATCACCTACAATACGATGTTCTCGACCTCGCGGGTGATGAGCTTCACCGCCGGACAGCTCGCGATGCTCGGCGGGGTGTTCGGCTCGCTGTTCATGCTCAAAATGGGGATGCCGACGCTGGTCGGCTTCGCCCTCACTTTGATCGCCTGCGCCATCATCGGCGTCATCACCGAATTCGTCGCGGTGCGGCCGGTGCTCAAAAGCCTCGAGCAGCATCTTTACGTGCTGTCGACACTCGCGCTGGCGCTGATGATCCAGCAGGTCACCGCAATCAAATGGGGTACCGAGCCGCAGCCGTTCCCGCGTATCGTCGGCCTCGGCACCGGCGTGTGGGACGAGAAATTCTGGCTGCCGGTGGTGGCCTGCGGCCTCACCATACTCGGCCTCGAATATCTCTATCGCCGCACATTGGTCGGCCACGCCTTCATGGCGATTGCCGAGGACAATTTCGCCGCGCGCGCGCTCGGCCTGCCCGAGCGTAACCTGCGCGTGGCGAGCTATGCCCTCGCCGGCGTGATCGGCGGCGTGGCGGGCTTCGCCGGCGGCGAACTGATGCTGGCCTTCTTCGCCAATGGCGCACTGCTGAATTTCTACGGCTTCGTGCCGGTGGCGCTTGGCGGCCTCGGCAACAATCGCGGCGCGCTGATCGGCGGGCTGGCGCTCGGGCTGTTCCAGCAGGCTGCGAATTTCCTGGTCGGCGGCATCTTCTCGTCGGTCGCGGTGTTCGCGATCTTCATCATCGTGTTGCTGGCAGCGCCCTCGGGCCTGTTCGGCTCTGCAACGGCGCGGAGGGTGTGATGACCGCAATCGCCGATATCCCGACATCGCGCGAGACCACGACCAGACACTCCGTATTGCCGGCACTGCTGCCGTTTCTCGGCGTGTTCGTGCTGGCGATGATCCTGCCTTTCGTCAGCAATGATTACTGGGCACTGATCGGCACGCGTGCCGCGATCTACTGGGTGCTGGTGGCCGGGCTCAATCTCGTCGTCGGCTTTGCCGGCCATCTCGCCATCGGCTATGTGGCGCTGCTGACGCTGGGTGCCTACACGACCAGCGTGCTCGCAGCCGGCAATGTGCTGCCGCCCGTCCCGATCTACGGCGCGCTGATCATAGCAAGCTGCGTCGGCGCGGTGTTCGGCGTCATTGTCGGCCTGCCCGCGATGCGGCTGCGTACCTTCTATTTCGCCATGACCACGCTCGGCTTCGCCACCATCGTGACGCAGATCGCACTGGCCTGGCAGAGCGTCACCGGCGGCGGCATAGGCATCGTCGGGCCGGAATTCTCGGCACCGTTCAATACTCCATGGGGGTTCTATTATCTGTGCATCGGCTTTGCAGCGGTGGCGACCTGGCTCAGCGCCAATATCGCCTATAGCCGGTTCGGCCGCGCGCTGATTGCGATCCGCGACGCGGATGTCGCCGCGGAAGCCACCGGCATTTCCAAGCCGAAGCTGCTGGTGTCGATCTTCCTGCTCGCCGGCGCCATGGCGGCCTTTGCCGGCGGGCTGTTCGCCAGCCTGCAGACCTACATCACGCCGGACGCCTTCACCTTCGATCTCTCAGTGTTGTTCTTCATCGCCATCCTGATCGGCGGCCGCGGCTCGATCTTGGGCCCGATGCTCGGCACCATCATTCTCACCATCCTGCCGGAGATCGCGGCACCTCTGGCCGCGTGGTCGACCTTCCTCTATGCGGTGCTGCTGTTGCTGATCGTGCTGGTGATGCCCGGCGGCATCGCGGCGCTGCTGGACTTCAAGAGCCGCCGCCCGCTCGCCAGCAACCGCGCCATCGTGCCGCGCATCGCGGGACTCTCCGAGGTGTTGCGCAAGACGGCAACTACCAAGACGCTCACCCTGCGCGAAGTCGTCCTCACCTTCGGCAATGTCCGTGCCATCGACGGCCTCGATCTCGACGTGAAACCCGGCCAGATCCACGGCCTGATCGGGCCCAACGGATCCGGTAAGACCACGACGCTGAATGTGATCTCCGGCTATTACGCCGCCAAGGGCGGCACCATCACGCTCGGCGATGACGCGCTGCCGCCCGGCATGCCGGAACTGCGCGCCGGCAAAGGCATCGCCCGCACCTTCCAGACGCCCCGCGTGATCGGCGAAGCCTCGGTGCTTGAGAATGTGATGGTCGGCGGCACCATCGAGGGCGAAGCGACATTTGCCGAGGCGCTGCTGTCGCTGCCGCGGCATCATCGCGACGAACGCAAGCTCACCGCACAGGCGCGCGCCATGCTCGGCGTCGTCGGGCTGGAGGCGCTGGCGGATGTCCGCGCCGATCGCCTGCAGCACAGCGAATTGCGTTTTATCGAGATCGCCCGCGCGCTAATGTTGCAGCCGGACTTCCTGCTGCTGGACGAACCTGCCGCAGGCCTCTCCAGCGACGAGATCACGCGGCTCGGCGCGCTGATCAAGGCGATCAGCCGCCGCGGCACCGGCGTGCTGCTGGTGGAACATCACGCCGACCTGATCTTCGACATCTGCGATCAGGTCACTGTGTTGAACCTCGGCAAGATCCTCGCCGCCGGCACGCCGGCCGAAATCCGCGTTCACAAGGAGGTTGTCAGTGCTTACCTCGGAGGCTGAACCGCTGCTCAGGGTCACCGCGCTGGAATCCGGCTACGGCAAGATCCGCGTGCTCCATGGCATCGACCTGCATATCGCCGCCGGCGAAGTGGTCACTTTGCTCGGCCCCAACGGCGCCGGCAAATCCACGTTGCTGCGCGCGATCTCCGGCCTGTTGCCGGTCAATGCCGCGAGCGTTCGCTTCGACGGCCGCGACATCAGCAACGGCACGCCGCGCGAGGCGGCGCGTGCCGGGCTCGTCCATGTGATCGAGGGCCACCGTGTGTTCACGCAGCAGACCGTGACGGAAAACCTGCTGCTCGCGGCCTACGACCTGCCGCGCGGCGAGCGCCACGCGCGCGTCGACGAGGCGCTGTCGTTCTTTCCGGAGATCGCGCAGAAACGCCATGAGCGCGGAGCGTCACTCTCGGGCGGACAACAACAGATGCTGGTGGTGGCACAGGGCCTCGTGCGGCGCCCGCGGCTGCTGATGCTGGACGAGCCTTCTGCGGGCCTCTCGCCGGTGCTGGTCGATCGCGTGCTGACGGTGATCGCGCAACTGCAGAAGCAAGGCACTGCGGTGCTGCTGGTGGAGCAATTGGTGGAGAAAGCGCTGGCTGCTGCCAACCGCGTCTATGCGCTGTCGCAGGGGCGCATCGTGCTGGAAGCGACCACGTCGGAAGCGAACCTGCCGCAGCGACTGGAGCGGGCTTATTTCGGGCATGAGGACGCGGCGGCGGTGTAGCTCGGCGCGGCGCTGTCCTGCTGCGTTGCCCCAAACTCGTCATTCCGGGGCGCGGGCGCATCTTCGCGCACGCGAACCCGGCGACTGTCTTGTGTGTCAATGAGGCTGGGTCTCTCCGTCATAGTGTTTGTTGGCTTTGACGAGCGCGTTGGCGGTGATGAGGAGCTTTCGGGCAACGGCGATGAGTGCGACCTTGGCAGGCTTTCCCTGCAACCGCAGGGCCTGATAGGCCTGTTTCATCTGCGGATGATGGCGGCAGGCAACGAGAGCTGCCATGTACAGCGCGGCGCGAACGCAGGGCCGACCGCCGGCAATCATCGCCCGCGGTGGCGCATTGCCGGACTGGCTGACATGCGGCGCCAGCCCTGCAAGGCTTGCAATGGCCCTGCGGTCGATGCTGCCGATCTCGGACAGATCGGTCATCAGGATGGTGGCAATGCGCTCGCCGATCCCCGGGATCGAGGTCAGGATTCCGAAATTCGTTGCCAACCGGGCATCGTCGGCGATGCGGCGCGCAGCTCCGCCTCGATCTGCCGGCATTGCTCGGTGAGGCCCGCGATGGCGGCACGATGGCTGGCGAGCAGCAGCGGCTCGTCGGTCTGCTTGAGCCGGGTCTTCTCCATGGCGATCATCTCGGTGAGC
>NZ_LVYV01000022.1 GCF_001618955.1 Tardiphaga robiniae | reverse complement strand
GCGCCCTGCTGCGCGACGACTTCCGGCGCCGCCAGCGTGATAGTGCCGCCCAGTGCCGCCCACTCGCCGATGCTGTGCGGGCTGTTGGCGAGATAGCCGCCGACTTCAAGCAGTCCGCCCTTGGTGTAGTAGCGCTCGCCGGCATAGCCGCCGGTGCCCGCGGGCACAAAAGTAAGATCGCGGATATCGATCCAGACATTCTTGTTGATCAGCGCACCGCTGTCACGATTGACAGGCGAATCCCTGAGTTCATTGCCCTGGACATTGACCTGCACCTGGTTGGCCGACATCGGCCGCACGGCGCCCTGCACGCCCGAGACATCGATGAGCGAGCCGGTCTCGGCGAAGACACGCGTGCCGGCGCTGACCGCGACCTGACCGCCCTGCGCCACGGTGAGCGAGCCGCTCTGGACGTTGACCAGCCCCCCGGTGACGATTTCGACGCGCGACTGGTCGCGGCGATCCGTCAGCAGCGACAGATTGTTGAACTGTGCGAGGGCCAGCGGGTTCAGCCCCGACGCGGCGATCAGCGCATCACGCTGCGCATTGAGCGCAGTGTCCTTCGATTCCAGTTCCGGCAGGATCCAGCTGAGGCTCTTGCCCGTCATCGTCACGCTGCCGCCGGTGTCGCTGGCGGCATTCAGCAGATGGATGGTGCCGCGCTGATGGACCGAGGTGGTGGAGAGCAGCACGCCGTCTTGCGTGACGGAACGGCCGGCCAAAGTGATATCGCCCTGCTGCGACAGCACGACGCCGGTATTGGTCACTTTGCCCGCGGAACTGCCGCCCTGGATCACCGGCGCGATCTCGCTGCCATTGGTGGTCGAGAACTGGTTGGCGTCGGTGCCATAGCCGCGACGCAGGATGAAGTCGTCGCCCGCCGCCAGAATGGTCTGCCCCTTCGGCGTCGCGATGGCCCCGGCATTGACCACTTCGCTGCCGATCATCAGCACGTAGCCGCCGCCGGAGGTCACCGAAGACGGCGCTGCCGTATTAATCGACGCCCCCGCCTCGACCACCACCTTGCCGCCGGCCGCGGTGAAGCTCGGCAGATAGGCTCCGCCGGTCTGGGTCGCATAGATGCCGTTGCTGCGGAACTGGCTATCCGTGATGCCCGCCGTCGATGCGATCAGCGACCCGACATTGATCTGGCTGTTGCCGCCGAAAATGATGCCGCTCTGGTTGATCACATAAACTTGGCCGTCGGCCTTGATATTGCCGAGAATCTGGCTTGGGCCGGTTGATGCATCGACGCGGTTGAGCGCAACCCAGCTGCCGTTGCCCTGCTGGTCGAACGTCAGCGTGGTGCGTGCGCCGACATTGAAGTTTGTCCAGTTCAGGATCGCCTGCTGCGTGGTCTGCCGGATATTGACCTGGGTCTGCCCGGCTCCATCGAGGCCTTGGGTCGGCGCATTGGCACCTGACCAAGTCGCGGGATTATTCGGCAACAAGCCACCGGCGCCGATGCCGTTTGGCACCGCGACCGGCGCCGTCATAGATGTCTGTTGCGCGGCCGCCGCAGCCCGCGCCGCCGCCTGCACGGCCCGCATATCCTGCATGGCGCGCGCTGCACGCGCCAGCGAACCCTGTGTCTGCCGCGCCGCCGCAGCCGCCTGCTGCGCTGCATAGGTTGCGGCATCCGACGCGATGTTCGGTGCGGA
>NZ_LVYV01000021.1 GCF_001618955.1 Tardiphaga robiniae | reverse complement strand
CCAAGGTCGCACTCATCGCCGTTGCCCGAAAGCTCCTCATCACCGCCAACGCGCTCGTCAAAGCCAACAAACACTATGACGGAGAGACCCAGCCTCATTGACACACAAGACAGTCGCCGGGTTCGCGCAAGAGCGCGCCCCGGAATGACCGCTACGCGGTCAATTCGTCCCACCAGCGCTGTCGTCCAGCACCTTGAAGCTCTCTTCCAGCTGCGGCGAGATCGAAACGCCCATGCGCTCGCCGGTCGGCAGGCGGGCGACGAACCATTTGTTATAGAGCGGGATCAGATCACGGTTGGAGCCGAGCCGTCGAAACGCACGCTCGACGACAGCCGCAAGCTGCGGCTCACCCTTACGAAACATGATGCCGTAGGGATCATAGGACAGGTAATCGCCGACCACGCGGAACTTGTCCTGCGACTTGTGCCGCGCGATCAGGCCCGACAGCAGGATATCGTCGGTCGCGAAGGCATCGGCCTTGCCGTCGACCAGCATCTGGTAGCTCTGCTCATGATCGGGCGAGACCACGATGTTGAGGCCGAGATTGAACTTCTTGTCGACAGCATGCATCGCCTGTTCATTGGTGGTGCCTTTGGTAACGACAATGGTCTTGCCCTTGAAGTCAGTCGGTGCAGTACCCGCCGTGGTTTTCGGCACCATCAGCTTGGTGCCGGCGACAAACATCAGCGGCGAGAACGCAACCTGCTTGCGCCGTTCGGCATTGGCCGTGGTCGAGCCGCATTCGAGATCGATCTTGCCGTCGACCACCGCGGGAATGCGATCGTCCGACGTCACTTTTACATATTCGATCTTGAGCTGGGGATCGTCGACCTCGATGCCGATATCCTCGACGATGGCCTCGCAGAGTTCGAGACTGTAGCCGATCGGCCGGCCCGCCTGATCGAGGAACGAGAATGGCGGCGAGCTCTCGCGGTAGCCGAGCTTGACCATATGCGCCTTCTTGATCGCCGCCAGCGTCGGGCTAAGCCCTTCCGCAGGCGCTTGCGCCTGCGCAGTCGTCGCCAGCAGCAAAGCTGCCAGAAGCCCGGTGATCGAACCGGTCAGATAGTAGCGCATCACGCACCTCAACCATGTCCGAGGGCGGGGATTTCTCCGGGAATCATGTCGCCAGGCACCACATCGTCGGGACCCAGCTCATGTTCGGGCGCGAGTTCGCCTTCCCATTTCGCGACCACCGCCGTAGCCAGCGAGTTGCCGATCACATTGGTAGCGCTGCGGCCCATGTCGAGGAAGGTGTCGATACCCATGATCATCAACAGGCCGGCTTCCGGAATGTTGAACTGGCTCAACGTGGACGCGATCACCACCAAGGACGCGCGCGGTACGCCGGCGACGCCCTTCGAGGTGATCATCAGCGTTGCCAGCATTGCGAGCTGCGTGCCGAGCGACATCTCGATGTGATAGGTCTGCGCGATAAAGATACTGGCGAAGGTGCAGTACATCATCGTGCCATCGAGATTGAACGAATAGCCCAGCGGCAGGACGAAGCTAGAAATGCGCGACGAGGCGCCGAAGCGGTTGAGGCCTTCCAGCGTCTTCGGATATGCGGCTTCCGAACTCGCCGTGGAGAAGGCGATCATCAAGGGTTCGCGGATCAGCCGCAGCAGATGGCTGTAGCGCGGGCCGATGACGATGAAGCCGACCACCACGAGGATACCCCACAGAATCGCCAGCGACAGATAGAAGCCGCCCATGAAGACGATCAGCTTCCACAACACGCCGAGGCCGTTCTTCGACACGGTCGCCATGATCGCCGCCCACACCGCGAGCGGCGCGAACAGCATCACATAGCCGGTAACCTTCAGCATGATGTGGCCGAGGTCATCGATCAGCTGCAGCATAGGCTTGGAGCGTTCCGGCATGGCGCCCATCGCAACTGCGAAGAACACGGCAAAGATGACGATCTGCAGGATCTCGTTCTGTGCCATCGCGTCCGCGATGGAGGTCGGGATCAAATGGGTGAGGAATTTCTCGATCGAGAAGGCCGACACTGGCAGGCCCGTCGACTGGCCCGCGGCCGGCAGCGTTCCCGGGAAATTTGCGCCCGGCTGCAACAGGTTGACCATCACGAGGCCGAGCAGCAGCGAGATGAAGGAGGCGCTGACGAACCAACCCATGGTCTTGGCGAAGATGCGGCCGAGCTTGGAGCCCGAGCCCATATGGGCGATGCCGCCGACCAGCGTGGCGAAGACCAGGGGCGCGATGATCATCTTGATCAGGCGCAGGAATAACATGGCGATCAGATTGACGTCGGCCGCGATCTCGACACGGCTATCGGGCAAATAGTTGAAAACCAGCGAGCCCATCACGATGCCCAGCGCCATCGCGATCAGAATGTATTGCGTAAACCTGTTCGTCATACCGACCCCCGTTACACATTCCCAACTGCGACAGTCTGTCATATTGATCAGAGCGCGCAACAGCGTTCGTCGGATTTGGTATCATCGGGTAGCAAATAGCCATTGTGAGATGGCGCACTGCCGCTTAGCGTCGGCACCAACTACAAAAACTGTGCAACCTGATTGTTTTATGCGCGACAGTTGCAACAAGTTTCGACAGAGAAAACCAACAGGGAGACAACGGCCATGACCGACACCGTCAATCATCAGGTGCTACTCGTCGAAAAGCCCACAGGAAAATTGGGGCCCGAGCATTTCAAACTATCAGAGGGCCAGATTCCCGAGCCGAAAGATGGCGAAGCGCTGCTCCGCGTGCGTTACATCTCGCTCGATGCCGCCAATCGCGCATGGATGCACGGCGCGACCTATCGCGCGGCTGTCGAGGCCAATACGGTGATGGCGGGCGGCGGCATTGCCGAAGTCGTGTCGTCGAAGTCGCCTGCGCTGAAGCCGGGTGACATCGTGTTCGGCGACACCGGCTGGCAGAATTACGCGGCGGTGCCGGCCAAGCATCTCAACAAGATGCCATCAATGGAACCGATGACGCATCTGCTCAGCGTCTATGGCATCGCCGGGCTCACAGCCTATTTCGGCCTGCTCGACGTCGGCAAGCCCAAGGCAGGCGAGACCGTCGTCGTCTCGGCGGCGGCAGGCTCGGTCGGATCCATCGTCGGCCAGATCGCCAAGATCAAGGGCTGCCGTGTGATCGGCATCGCCGGCGGCAAGGACAAATGCGACTGGCTGACTGGGGAACTCGGCTTCGATGCCGCGGTGGACTACAAGGACGGCGCGGTGTTCAAGGCGCTGAAGGCGGCTGCGCCGGGTGGCATCGACGTCTATTTCGACAATGTCGGCGGCGACATCCTCGAGGCCTGTCTCGCACAAATGAATCTCAACGGCCGCATCGCCTGCTGCGGCGCCATCTCGCAATATGACGGCGCGCCCTCGGCGACCGGCCCCCGCGGCGTGCCCGGTCTCATCGTGGTGAAACGCCTGATCATGCAGGGCTTCATCGTGATGGACTATATGAACCAGCGCGAAAAGGCTTTGGCCGATCTGCAGTCCTGGGTCGCCGCCGGCAAGCTCAAGGTGCAGGAAGATGTCATCGACGGGCTGGAGAACACGCCGCAGGCGCTGATCGGTTTGCTGGCCGGTGAGAACCGGGGCAAGCGAATGGTGAAGGTGTAGGGAGATAGTGTAGCGGCGCTTTCTTGTCCCTCCCCCTTGCGCGGCGCAGCCGCGCGCGGTGGGGAGGGTGGCTGGCTGAAGGCCAGACGGGTGGGGTGCTTCCACTGGCTCAGTGCTTGCGGAGGCACCCCACCCCGGCCTCCACTTCGTCGATGCTTGGCATCGCCTTGCTCGGCCGACTACGGCGGACGAATTCGTCCGCCGGCCCCCACTGCGCATTGCTACGCAATGCTTGACGGAGGGAGACTTCTGGCGCCAGTGCGCCATCGCTGATGTAAATGTCAAACAGCCACTGCTCTTCAGACATGCGTCATCACCCCCATTGTTTGCGGCGCGGGGGCGCCGTCGTCTTTTGCATTCCTGCCCCTGTGAGAGGGCGTGCGGAACGCCGGGTGCCCGTTGCACCCTTGGGCCTGATGCGAATGCGGTCTTCCGCAAGTGAGTGCATCAGGACTTTCGGAGGCGTCAGGCAAGTGCCCGACGTTCCGCCTGCGGTGTTTTTTCGGTTGCTTGCGCTTCGCCATGGCGAACGATCCGATCACCAAAATTACAGTCCCAAGGCGAAGGGACAGGGTGCCTCAAGCGAGTAAGCCGAACGCGTTTTGACCTGGTCGTCC
>NZ_LVYV01000020.1 GCF_001618955.1 Tardiphaga robiniae | reverse complement strand
GCCGTTCTGGCTTACAACAGCACACCCCGAAAGTGCCTTGACTGGCACACCCCCGCTGAGCTCTTTGCTCGACAGCTGTTGCACTTCGAGTGGGAATCCACCTCCCCGCCTTCGCGGGGATGACAGTTGAGAGGACGGAGCTGACAGCTCCTCCTCACCAGCTCCCTCACTTACAAGGCTTGCTGTCCTTCACATTGAACTTGCTCATGGCCCCGCCGATGACGAAGTCATTGTAGTCCAGCATCAGCGATCGCGAGACGCCGTTCTCATAGAGTTCAAACGACATCGCATAGACCGGCGTCTGCTCACCGCCGTCGGAGGATTTGGCTGACTTGTCGTAATAGCTGACGGTGACCGGCCAGCGCGTCAGCTTCTTCATGCCGTCATCGCCGGTCGAGGGATCGGGCTCGTTGACCTTGCGATCCCCGGTGATCGCCTGCCCGATCACCGTGAGCGTGCTGTAGACTTTCTCGCCCGTATCCGACCCGTCATAGACATTCAGTTCCAGCACCGACTTGCCTTCGCGTGCGGCCGCGATGATGCGGTGGATCTGCTCGGTCGGAAATACGGTGGAACCCTCCAGCGTGAAGGTCTTCGCCACCGGCTGCTTCAGCTTGACGGTGACGTGATCGCCCTCGCGCTCCGCCATGCCGTCGACGGCGCTGGCATCGCCATCATTCATGCGGGTGTCGATCTTGAACCGATAACTCTTGCCGTCGCCAGCTTCCCAGCTGGTGGAGCGCAGATCGCTCAGCGTGGTCTTGTCCTCGCCGCTGTTCAGCTCCGAAACCTGACGGAAATCCGACGTGTAGCCTTCGCAGGCGCTGCCGGTAAAGTTATAGAGGATGCGGCCGCTGGCGCTGTTAACACTGGCATTGCCCCGCGACTTCAACAGCTTCAACTCATACAGCGCCTGATGCGCGACGAACGGCGTGCCCGCAGCGGGCGGAGCCGCGAATGCCGACACCGGCGCCACGAAGGTCGCCATGGTCAGTGCCAGCGAAGCGGCCTGGAGGCGCGAAACGGAGGAAATGCGGCGCATGGGTTTTCCCTGGATTCTGGAACTACAACAATAGAGAGCGCCTTATTGCGTCGCAACTACGGCCGCGCCGGATTCGCACTGCGGAAATGCCATATTCTGCAGCAAATCTCGCTAAACCCGCACTGTGACGAGGGGGCGCTCCGGTATCGCCGGATCATCACTTGCGTGGGAGTGCTGTATGGGTGAAACAAACGGTGCCTGAACCCTTTGGGGATCATTGTTCGGGCACTTCATCAATCATTTGGGGAATCACGATGGCAGGAACGGTCGAGCAGAAACTTGCGGATTTGGGGGTCAAGCTTCACGAGCCGGTGAGCCCGGTGGCGAACTATGTAGGCTTCGTCCGCACGGGCAATCTGCTGTTCATCTCCGGCCAGATCTGCATGGGCGCAGACGGCCAGCTGATCGCCAAGGGCAAGCTCGGTGCCGGCGTCACCCTCGAACAGGGCGTCAACGCGGCCCGCGGCTGCGCGATCAACATCCTGGCCCAGGTCAAGGCTGCGCTCGGTGATCTCGACAAGGTTGCGCGCGTCGTCCGCCTCGGCGGCTTCGTCAATTCCACGCCGGATTTCATCGACGCACCGAAAATCATCAATGGCGCATCGGACCTGATGGTCGCCGCCTTCGGCGACAAGGGCCGTCATTCCCGCGCCGCTGTCGGCGTCGCCTCGCTGCCCGCCGATTGCGCGGTTGAGGTCGATGCCGTGTTCGAAGTCGTCTGATCCAGGACGCATTCAAGGACAATCCCGATGCGCGCACCTGACTGGCTCATCGCCCGGCCGGTCGCGCATCGTGGCCTGCACGACCCTGCCCGCGGCATTATCGAGAACATGCCCGGCGCCATGCACGCCGCCATATCAGGCAATTTCAGCATCGAGACCGATGTGCAACTCACCGCCGATGGCGAGGCGATGGTGCACCATGACGATGAACTCGGCCGCCTGACCGAGGGCTCCGGCCCCCTGCTCGCGAAGACCTCCACCGAACTCAAGCGGATCAATTTCAAGGACACGCCCGAGCGCATGATGTCGCTCGGCGATCTGCTCGCTCTGATCGATGGCCGCGTCGGGCTCGTGATCGAGATCAAGAGCCACTTCGATGGTGATCGCAAACTGGTTGCCCGCGTCGCCGAGATTCTGAAAACCTATCGCGGGCCGGTTGCCTGGATGTCGTTCGATCCCGATCAGGTTCTTGCGATGCGCGAGATCGCTCGCGGGATCCCGCGCGGCATCACCGCCCAGCGCACCTATGACGACGGCGAGTGGCTGGCGCTGACACAGGCCCAGCGTGACGGCATGCGCCATCTCCGCCACGCCTTCCGTACCCGGCCGCATTTTGTCTCCTATTGGGTCAAGGAACTGCCGGCCCCGGCGCCCTGGATCGCCCGCAACCTGTTCGGCTGCGCGCTGCTGACCTGGACCGTGCGGACGCCGGAACAGCGCGCCATCACCGCCCGCTATGCCGACCAGATGACCTTCGAGGGCTTCGTGCCGTAAACTGAGGGCGTTGCCGCCGGGACTTGAAGTGTCCGGCGCGATGCACAATCTTAGGAGCGGTCGCCGCGACGGTTGATCGCACATGACCGGTTCAAGTGATTGATGACGTCATCGGAAATTACGCTCGAAGCAGTGGCGTCCATCAGCCAGATCCCGGCCACGGATTGGGATGCCTGTGCCACTGGCCATGCCGATCTCGGTGGCATCGAGAGCCTCGATACGCTGGCCCCGGCGGCCAACGGTTGCGCCTCAAAAGCCAATTACAACCCGTTCGTGTCCCACGCCTTTTTCACGGCCGTCGAGAAATCCAATTCGGCCTGCGCGCGCACCGGCTGGGGTCCGCGCCATCTGATCGCCAAAAGCGAGGGCCGCATCGTCGGTGTCGTGCCCTGCTATCTGAAATCGCACTCGCAGGGCGAATACGTGTTCGACCGCGGCTGGGCCGATGCCTATGAGCGCGCCGGCGGGCAATATTACCCGAAGCTGCAGGCCTCGGTTCCGTTCACGCCCGCCACCGGTCCGCGCCTGCTGATCCGCGACGGCGTCGATGTGGAACGCGTCGGCGCGGCGCTGGCCGGCGGCCTCGTCGGTCTGTGTGAGGCCACCGATGCGTCATCTGTCCATGTCACCTTCGCGCGCGAGAGCGAATGGCAATTTCTCGCCGCGCGCGGCTTCCTGCAGCGCACCGACCAGCAGTTTCATTTCCGCAATGACGGCTACGCCACCTTCGACGATTTCCTGGCAACGCTGAATTCGCGCCATCGCAAGGCGATCAAACGCGAGCGCCGCGATGCGCTGGCCAATGGCATCACCATCCACCCCCTCACCGGCAGCGACATCACCGAAGATGCATGGGACGCGTTCTTCGCCTTCTACATGGAGACCGGCTCGCGCAAATGGGGACGCCCCTATCTGACACGCGAGTTTTATGCGCTGATCGCCGAGAACATGAGCAACAATGTCGCGCTGATCATGGCCAGACGCGACGGCAAGTGGATCGCCGGCGCCATCAATTTCATTGGCTCAGATACGCTGTTCGGCCGCCACTGGGGCGCCATCGAGCATCACCCGTTCCTGCATTTCGAGGTCTGCTACTATCAGGCCATCGACTTCGCGATCCGCCGCGGGTTGAAGACCGTCGAGGCCGGCGCCCAGGGCGAACACAAGATTGCACGGGGCTATCTGCCGCAAACTACCTATTCGGCGCATTACATCGCCGATCGCGGACTGCGTCAGGCGGTCGGCGAATATCTCAAGCGCGAGCGCGAATATGTCGCGGAGGCCGTCCGCGAATTGACCGAAGCCGGCCCGTTCAGGAAGGGCGACGAGCAGGATTAAGCCGTCTTGACCGGCTCCCCTCTGGCGGCGACAGTCGCCAAAATTTGCGCCGAAATTTCCCGGAGGATTCCATGACCGCGTACGACCCGAACAACATCTTCGCCAAGATCCTGCGCGGCGAATTCCCCTGCTACAAGGTCTATGAGAACGACCACGTGCTGGCGTTCCTCGACATCATGCCGCGCTCCCCCGGCCATACGCTGGTGATCCCCAAGGCACCCGCGCGCAATATCTTCGACATCACGCCGGACGATTACGCCCATGTGATCCGCGCCGCCCACAAGATCGCCGCCGCCTGCAAACAGGCCTTCAAGGCCGACGGCATGACCGTCGCGCAATATTCGGAAGCCGCCGGCGGCCAGGTGGTGTTTCACCTGCACATGCATGTGATGCCACGCCACGACAATGTCGGCCTGCTGCCGCCGGCATCGCGCAAGGAAGACCCGAAGGTGCTGGAAGACAACGCGACGAAACTGATCGCGGCACTGTAGGCTACGCACCGGCCGTGCGCTCCCTCTCCCCGCTCTGCGCGGGGAGAGGGGTGGGGTGAGGGGCAAGGCACACGATCAACCAAGATTGCGATCTATCGGATAGCCCGCGCCCTCTACGATAACCGACCCGAGAGAATTAGACTGTGGCGCGGCCGTGCAAGGCCCCTCACCCGAAACGCGCGCGAAGCGCGCATATCGACCTCTCCCCGCAAAGAGCGGGGAGAGGTTAAGCCCTACTCCGTCTGAAAGTCCCCCGGCTGCGGCGGCGCCAGCGGCGTGAACTCGCAGCGGTCGGGCTTCACATCCAGCAGCGGCGTCTCGTCGAGACAATCGAGCCCGCGCACCAGCACGGTCGATCCCTCAATCCCCACCAGCTTCACCATGGATGTGCCGAGCGGGTTTGGCCGCACCGGCGTGCGCAGCGAGAAGATGCCGCGCGCATTGCCGTCGTTCTTGGGGCTCTGCAGCACGAGGTCGCGACGCGACAGATGCAGCCAGTAGATCACTTCGAGATGCTTGTAGAGGTCGAGATCCTTCAGCCCCGCCACCCATGGCTCGAAGATCTCGAGCCGACACACCGGGCCGTCATGGCGGCCCTGTCGCGGCGTTTCCAGCCGCGACGTCCAAGGCGTGCGGATGCGCCCGATATAGACCAGACCTGCATGGTTCGGCTTCGGTGCATCGACGGCGAGTTCGCCGGCGCGGATTTCACTTTCACGAACCATTGGTCACCATTCTGATCAATCCAGCGAGATGTTCTGCGCCTTGATCACCTTCGACCACCGTGCCCGGTCTTCGTCAACGAATTCGTTGATCTCCTTGACCGTCTTCGGCCGCAGTACGGGGAAGCCGATCTTTTCCAGCGAGGCGCGGAACGCATTGTCGTTCAGGGCGCGATCCATACTGGCCATCACGGTCTTCACGACATCGTCCGGCAGTTTCGACGATCCCGCCAGACCGAACCAGACACCGACGTGATAATCGGGATATCCGCTCTCGATGACGGTGGGCACATCAGGCAGATCCGGGCTGCGCTCCTTCGAACTGACGCCAAGCGGGCGCAGCAACCCGGCCTTCACGGGCGGCAGCGCCGTGGAGAGCGTATCGAACATCACCTGGATATTGCCGGAGAGAAGATCGGTCAGCGCTGGTCCCGCGCCCTTGTAGGGCACATGGGTCATCTCAACGCCGGCAATCTGCTTGAACATCTCGCCCGCCAGATGAATCGTGCCGCCGGTGCCGGCCGATCCGAAATTCAGCTTGCCGGGATTGGCCTTCGCGTAGGCCACGAATTCCTTCACCGTCTTGGCCGGTACGGACGGATGCACTTCCATCACCACAGGCAGATCGGTGACCACCGTCAGCATCCGCAGATCTTTCTGCGGATCGTAGGACAGCTTTTTGTAGAGCAGCGGATTGAGCACCATGATGGACGCGGCCGTGACAAACAGCGTGTAGCCATCGGGCTCTGCACGCGTCACCATTTCGGCGGCGATGGCGCCCTGCGCGCCTGGCTTGTTCTCGACGATCGTCGTTTGCTTGAGGTCGCGGCCGAGATAATCCGCCACGAGACGCGCGAGCACGTCGGTCGGCCCGCCGGCTGCATAGGGCACCACGAGCTTGATCGTGCGCGTCGGATATTCCGCCGCACGGGCGAGCGGCGCGGCAAAACCCAGCACAGCGATGACGATGCCGGTTATCAAGACAGAACTTGCGCGCAATCTCATATCGTCTCCCAACCCCTTATTTTCAAGTTGAGCGGAGACTATCGCGTTCACGCAGTCATACAAGGCCGATGCAGCCTGACGCTGTCGTCTATCAACCGAGGATGTATTTGCCGGTGACCATCACCAGCTCCCCGCATGCGACGCCGAGAAAGATCGAGCGCCGGAAAGCGACGAAGACGACGAGGCCGACAGCCACCGCGCCATAGCGCAACGGCGGTGGAATACTCGCCAGCGCGCCGGGCGGCACGACAAGAATTTGCGCGATGACGCCGGCGAGGATCGCGGTGGCCACCGCCCTCACCCAGACCAATATCTCGGACTCTTCGTCGACGCCGCCGCCGAGCCACAGGCCAAGCATGCGCCAGACCTCATTGGGGAGGAAACCCGCCAGCAGCAGCACAAGGAGCGCGTGCCAGTCGCCGATGAAGTCGCTCACCGCCGCCTCCAGCGATGCAGGCCATAGGCGATGGTCCCGGCCGAAACGCCTGATATCAGGATGTCGACGCCGGTGTTGAACAGCGACACGACAGGAAACAGCGCGAGACCGAGCACGAGCGCCACGACATCGGCGAGTTGCTTGCAGTTGCGCGCCGTCGACAGCAAAAACGCCAGCGGCGTCAGCAACAGGATCGCCGCGCCGAACAGCGGCGGCAGATTGGCTGCGAGATGATAGCCGATGAACGTCGCGGTCAGCGACGACAAGACGAGTCCGAGGCCGAGACCGTTGACGAAGGCGATGCGTCGCTCGCGTGGGACCAGCGGCATCAATCGGAAGCATTCCACCCACAGCGTCACTGCGATGAAATGCGATGGCAGGATCAGTTGCCGCTTTTTGGTCTCCGGCATGCGCAGCATCGGCAGCACCGACACCACCATCGGAAACAGACGGATCGCGCTCACGGTCACCGCGAGCGCCGCCTGAATGACCGTGGCGCCGGAGCCGAGCGCGACGAGAAGAATAATCTGTGCGGGACCGGCCCAGACGAAGAGCGTGCTGGCCAATGCCCAGAACAGGCTGAAATGCGTGTCATGGGCCAGCGCGCCGATGCCGATATAGGTTGCGAACAAGACCAGCGTCAGGATGGTCGTGGTGATCGACCGCATGCCGTAAAGAAAGGCCGCCGCACTGCCCTGCCATCTCGGTGAATCCAGTGCAGGAAGCGACACGTGTGTTTGTTTCTTATTGGTTGATCCGGCCTGTCATAGGCTGCCGAAAGCCGTCGGCGTCAAGAGGCGTCAATGCATAGGGTGGCCGCAGTCACGCTCTGCCGTTGCGCAGCACGAGGCAGCCTTGCCCGGCACGGCGGATCTTGCCGCAGAGATCGTTGGCCTCGTCACGTGTGTCGGTCCCGATCCGGACCTGATAGAAGGTTCGCGTGCCGCGGCTTCGGAACAGCGAACTCAGCAGGTTGGGATCGCGTTCGCCGACCACCGTGCGCAAGCGCAACATCACGCGCGCATAGGACATCAACGCACGATCACGATTGAAGCCTGCCGCCAGTTGCACACCCCACGGCCTGTTTTCGCCGAGCTTCACGCGCGCTTCCAGTTGCGTAACGAAGGGATTGGGCGCGCGCTGCAGCAGCGCCATCAATTCACGGCAGCTCGACGTCGCGGCACGCGGCGGCATCTTGCCGTTACGCCCGGTGGCCTGCCAGTCCTCGACCGTCGCGCCGGTGATCGCGGAGACGTAGTTGCGAGTCTCGCCGGGCATGTATCCCTTACCGTCGAGCCAGTCCTGCACGCGGCGCGGTCCTGCATTATAGGCCGCAGCTGCGAGGCCGAGATTGCCGAACTGGTTGCGCAGCTCGCTGAGAAACTCCGCCGATTTCGGCAGCGCCTGCACCGGATCGAACGGATCGAGCAGACGCCGCTCATTGGCCGTGCCCGGCATAAATTGCGCGATGCCCTGCGCGCGCTGGCCGTTGCGCGTCACGGGACCCACGGCATCGGGCTGAAACCGGCTCTCCTGCCAGATCACGCGGGCAAAGAATTCCAGCGGCAGATCGTTGGCCCGCGCCGCGGACTCGATCATCAGACACATCGACTCGCGTGCGTCACTGTCACGTGCCAGATTTGGCTTCGACGGCGCCGCCATCGGCAACATCCGGTCCGCGCCGGGCTTCGGCAATTCGCTGATCGGGAGCTCTTCGGCGCGCACGCCCGCGACCGGCGCAAGCAATAGCGCCCCGAGGCAAATTATCCGGCCGATGATGCTTCCGAACGCCATGCCTGATCCCGCGCGGATTCCCCGCGCCTTGACAGCGAGACCCCAGCAGCTAGCTATGAATGAAAGACGGCAAAAGCGGGAGTGCAAACAATGGCCGACGCGCGCGACGACACATCCGGCTTTGCCTGCGACGACGATGTTCCGATCCAGTATATGGCCCGCACCCGCGCCTATTATCAGGCGATCGGCTATGACGTTCCCTATCGCTGGGCCCATCACATCGACGCGCCGTTCCAGCCGCTCAAGAAACCGCTGGCGCAGTCGCGCGTGGCCATCGTCACCACCGCCGCGCCCTTCGATCCCGCCAAGGGCGATCAGGGTCCAGGTGCGCTTTATAACGGCGGCGCCAAGTTCTATGAGGTCTATGACGGCGATACGTCGGTTGATCATGATCTTCGCATCTCGCACATCGCCTATGATCGCGTGCACACGAGGGCGGACGACAGTGGCACCTGGTTTCCCCTGCCCGCGCTGCGTGAACTCGCGGCATCGGGCCGCATCGGCAGTGTCGCGCCGCGCTTCTATGGCGCGCCGACCAATCGCAGCCATCGCGTGACCCTTGAGACCGACGCGCCGGAGATCGTCAAGCGCGCCAAGGCCGATGGTGTCGATGTCGCGGTGCTGGTGCCAAACTGTCCGGTCTGTCACCAGACCATCAGCCTCGTCGCCCGCGAACTAGAGGCCAATGGCATTGCCACCGTGGTAACGGGCTGCGCCAAGGACATCGTCGAACACGCTGCCGTGCCCCGTTTTCTGTTCAGCGACTTCCCCCTCGGCAATTCCGCCGGCAAGCCGCGCGACAAGGCCTCACAGGCGCAAACCCTGGAACTGGCCCTGCGCCTGCTGGAATCCGCCGTCGGTCCTCAGACCACCCTGCAGTCGCCGCAGCGCTGGGCAAGGGACGCGGTCTGGAAGCGCGACTACAACAATGTCGCCCTGCTCAGCGCCGAGGAACTGGCGCGCCGGCGGGCCGAATTCGACAAGCAGAAGGACATTGCCCGCGGATTGCGCGAGACAGCGGCCTGAACCACCCTGCGGGGATAATCACCCCGTCTTTCGGCGATCGCCCTTAACTTTGGTTTACGTTAAATCCGCTCAATCCGCGCGAGAGCCTTCCCCGGCGGATGGAACTGCGTACAGTCCCCGCCTGTAACCTCAGGGGACCTCAGGACATGGACGAGCGGCGCAAGAACGTCAGGGACAAGGTGATCTACGGTGCCGTCGCGTCCAAGGACCAGAAGGCCAAGGAATGTGTCGTGCGCGACATTTCCGAAGACGGCGCCCGCATCGAATTTGGAAGCGGCGCGCGGCTGCCGAAGGATGAGCTGACGCTCAACATCGCGCGAAAGGGTCGTTCGTTCCTCGCCAGGATCGTCTGGTGGCGCGACAACATCGTCGGCGTCGCCTTCACCGATCCGCCGGTGGAGAGCAAGGAAAGCTCCGACATCGAAGAGCGCCTGCGCAAGAGCGAGAAGAAAAAGCGCGAATTGCAAAAGCAGATTCAGAAACTGCTGGGGCAGTAAAGCTCGGCACGATCCAGTAGCCCAAAGCAAAAACGGCCGGTTATCGCTCACCGGCCGTTTTCATTTGTTCAATCGCCCGGTGGCTTACGCCTTCTCCAGCGGCCCCTTAGCCGAACCCGAGCCCTTGCCCGACTTCGGTTTCTTCGCTGCGCCGCGCTTCGCCGGCAGCTTCTCCGGCTTCGGCGTCACGGGACCGTCGACGAATTCGAAGCCGATGCTCTCCTGCTCAACACCAAGCACCGCCTCGTCCTTCTTCAGAACGACGCGGACATGGCCGCCATTCTTGAGCTTGCCAAACAGCAGCTCGTCGGCCAGCGGCTTCTTGATGTGCTCCTGGATCACGCGGCCCATCGGTCGCGCACCCATCTGCTCGTCATAGCCGTGCTGGATCAGCCAGGCCTTGGCGGGGTCGGACAGTTCGATGGTGACGTCGCGATCTGCGAGCTGGGCTTCCAGCTGCAGCACGAACTTCTCCACCACCATGCCGATCACATCCGAATTCAGATGTGCGAAGGACACGACCGCATCGAGGCGGTTGCGGAATTCCGGCGCGAACTGCCGGTTGATCGCCTCCTGGTCCTCGCCTTCCCGCTTGCCGCGGGTAAAGCCGAAGGCCGCACGTGCCATGTCGGCGGCACCGGCATTGGTCGTCATGATCAGGATGACGTTACGGAACGACACCTGCTTGCCGTTGTGGTCGGTCAGCCGGCCGTGATCCATCACCTGCAGCAGCACATTGTACAGATCAGGATGCGCCTTCTCGATTTCGTCGAGCAGCACCACGCAATGCGGATGCTGGTCCACGCCGTCGGTGAGCAGACCACCCTGGTCGAAGCCGACATAGCCGGGAGGCGCGCCGATCAGGCGCGACACGGTGTGCCGCTCCATATATTCGGACATGTCGAACCGAATGAGCTCGACACCCAGCGACGACGCCAGCTGCTTCGCCACTTCGGTCTTGCCGACGCCGGTCGGGCCCGAGAACAGGTAGCTGCCAATCGGCTTCTCTGGCTCGCGCAAGCCAGCACGCGCCAGCTTGATTGATGCCGCCAAGGCTTCGATCGCCTTGTCCTGCCCGAACACCACGCGCTTCAAAGTCGACTCAAGATGCCGCAACACCTCGGCATCGTCCTTCGACACGCTCTTGGGCGGGATCCGCGCCATGGTCGCGATCGTGGTCTCGATTTCCTTGATACCGATGGTCTTCTTGCGCTTGCTCTCGGCCACCAACATCTGCGCCGCACCCGACTCGTCGATCACGTCGATCGCCTTGTCCGGCAGCTTGCGGTCGTGGATGTAACGCGACGACAGCTGCACCGCGGCCTCGATGGCCTCATTGGTGTATTTCAGCTTGTGATAGTCCTCAAAATACGGCTTGAGGCCCTTCAGGATCGAGATCGCGTCTTCCACAGTCGGTTCGTTGACGTCGATCTTCTGGAACCGGCGCACCAAAGCGCGGTCCTTCTCGAAGTGCTGGCGATATTCCTTGTAGGTGGTCGAGCCCATGCAGCGGATCGCGCCCGAAGCCAGAGCGGGCTTGAGCAGATTCGAGGCATCCATCGCGCCGCCCGAGGTGGCGCCGGCGCCGATCACCGTGTGGATTTCGTCGATGAACAGGATCGCATTCGGATGCGCTTCGAGTTCCTTGAGCACCTGCTTCAGGCGCTCCTCGAAGTCACCGCGATAGCGCGTGCCGGCCAGCAGCGTGCCCATGTCCAGCGAGAACACGGTGGCCGCCGACAGCACTTCCGGCACGTCGCTGTCCACGATGCGCTTGGCCAAACCTTCGGCGATCGCCGTCTTGCCAACGCCGGCTTCGCCGACGAACAGCGGATTGTTCTTCTGCCGACGGCACAGGACCTGGATCGCACGGTTGATCTCGGCCGTACGCCCGATCACCGGATCGATCTTGCCGTCACGCGCCTTCTTGTTGAGGTTGACGCAATAGGTGTCGAGCGCCTCGCCCTTCTTCTTGGCGTCGTCGCCGTTCTTGGTCTCGGTCTCTTCATCGACGCCACGCACCGGCCGCGCCTCGGAAACGCCCGGCCGCTTGGCAATGCCGTGGCTGATGTAATTCACTGCGTCATAACGCGTCATGTCCTGCTCCTGCAGGAAATACGCGGCATGGCTTTCGCGCTCGGCGAAGATCGCGATCAGCACATTGGCGCCGGTCACTTCTTCGCGACCCGACGACTGCACGTGAATGACGGCGCGCTGAATCACGCGCTGGAAACCGGCGGTCGGCTTGGCATCGTCTGCGCCATCCGTCACCAGGTTTTCGAATTCGGTTTCGAGATAATTGACAAGGCTTCCGCGCAGCTTGTCGAGATCGACGCTGCACGCCCGCATCACCGCCGCGGCGTCGCTATCATCCACCAGCGACAGCAGGAGATGTTCCAGCGTCGCATACTGGTGATGTCGCTCGTTCGCGATCGAGAGCGCCCGATGCAGCGATTGTTCAAGGCTTTGAGAAAAAGTTGGCATTCCGCGTCCTCGTTGGCCCCCACCATCATGATCGTCGTTGCCGGGTCAGGCAACAAGAACCTTTCTCACATATAGTGATGTCTGATCGTGGTGAAAGGCTGGTTCCCGCTGCTTGTTGTGACGTGTCCGCAGAGCACGTCTGTTCATTCCAGCGCATTGTCACATGCGCTGTTGACGCAGCCGAACGACCGCGTTCGACTCACATCAGTTCAATGCAAGACCCGTTCCCAGTTTCCGGGAATTCACGCGAGGCTACTTCTTTTCCATCACGCATTGCAAAGGGTGCTGGTGCTTACGCGCAAAATCCATCACCTGCGTCACTTTGGTTTCGGCGATCTCATAGGTGAAAACGCCACATTCCCCGATCCCGTGATGATGAACATGGAGCATGATCTGCGTCGCCGCCTCGGCGTCCTTCTGGAAGAACTTTTCCAGCACATGGACGACGAATTCCATCGGCGTGTAATCGTCGTTGAGGATCAGCACGCGATACAGGTTGGGACGCTTGGTCTTGGGTTTGACCTTGGTGATGACCGAGGTGGCCGGCCCACCGGGCGCATTGGACCGGTTGTCGTCCTCTGCCATGCCACGCGGCTGCCGGCGGCGATCGTCGGGGGCGCCGGCCACAGGCATCAGGATGCCGTCAGGCATGAATTTCGAAGGTTTCTGGAACATAGCGCCTGTATAAAAGTCCCTAGCGGATATTGGCCAGCCCCGAATTGACCGCGTCCCCAGCCACGACGTGCTGCCGGACGCCTCGGGCAAGGAGGCGCCCCGGGTCGCCGCATGGGCGCGACGCTGTCCGTTGTAGGACCGACGCAGCCAATATGGGTTCCTGCAGTCGATCTCGCAAGCACACTGAATGGCCCACCACGTACCGGCCCGGTCGCCCCTCGGCCCGGTCAGGGTTAACCGATCGTGCTCGATTTGACCGGATCAGCAAACCGACTCTTTAAACGTCGTTCACGATGATACCGGACGCTGGCGCCGCGGCATACCAATAGTCGGCCTTTTACCGATTTTCTGAGGACACCTTTACCACCTGTTTAGCCGCCAGCCCCGAAATGACTGCCAGGAACCCACCATTGGCGGTCACGATGTTTATTCAATCGATTTTGAGCCAGGCGAAGAGCACCGTATCCCGATTTGCACGCAACGACGGCGGCAATATCGCGATAACCTTCGCCGTCGCTCTGGTGCCCCTGCTCGGCTTCGTGGGCGCCGCCGTCGACTACTCCCGTGTCAACGCTGCCCGCTCTGCGATGCAGGCGGCGCTGGACTCCGCAGCCCTGATGGTCTCGAAAGACCTGTCCGCGAACCCGACCCTGTCGGCAGCCGACGTCACCTCGAAGGCGACCGCCTATTTCAAAGCGCTGTACACGAATACGAATGCCGGCCAGATCACGGTGACGGCGAGCTACACGACCAACACCAAGGACGGCTCCACGGTCACGGTCAACGGCTCCGGTGCCGTCGCAACCGATTTCATGAAGATGGTCGGCTTCCCGCAGATGGGGATCAGCAGCGGCTCGACCACGACCTGGGGCTCGACGCGCATGCGCGTTGCCATGGCGCTCGACGTCACCGGGTCGATGAATGACGATGGCAAATTGGCGGCCATGAAGACGGCCGCCAAGAGTTTGATCGACACGCTAAGTGCCAACGCGCGTATGACCGAAGACGTCTACATCTCTGTCATACCATTCGCGCAGATGGTCAATGTCGGCGTTGCCAACAAGAACGCCAGCTGGCTTCGATGGGACCAGCTCGGCAACTGCGACAACAACAACTTCTCGATGTCCAAGGAAAGGTGTACGGCCAACGGCCGTACCTGGACTACGTCAACGAACAAGAACTCCTGGAAGGGCTGCGTCGAGGACCGTAACGAGTCCTATGACACGACCAAGGACGCACCGTCTGGTACATCGACATATTTCCCGGCAATGTTCTACGTGCAGCAAGGCACCCAAAGCTGTCCGCCGCAGATTCTGCCCATGACCACAGCGTATGGCTCCAGCAACGTCCAGACCATCAAGACAATGATCGGTGACCTCGATGCATCGGGCGGCACCAATCAGCTGATCGGGATGGCCTGGGCCTGGCAGATGCTGCAGACCGGAGACCCCTTCCCCACACCTGCCAAGGACTCGAATTACAAATATACGGATGCCATCATTCTGCTGTCGGACGGCCTGAACACCGGCAGCCGGATGTATGGCGATGGTACCACTTGGACGCCAGCGATCGACACTCGCCAACAAATTCTGTGCGACAACATCAAGGCCGAGCTTGTCGATGGCAAGCGAAAGACCGTGATCTATACCATCCAGGTCAACACCGACGGAGATCCTGAATCGGCCGTGCTCAAGTACTGCGCCGACAGCGGCAACTTCTATCCGACCAGCACCGCCAGCGGCATCGCCACCGCATTCACAGCGATTGGCAACTCGTTGAACAAGCTCCGCGTCTCCAAGTAAGACCGAGCGCACCACAAACAAAAACGCCCGGCCATCAGGCCGGGCGTTTTGATTTGAGAACCGTATCGCTTAGCGCGCTGGGGTCATCTTGGCGACGAAGCCTTCGAACGGCTTGTAGGCCTGCTTGGCGAGATCGACATAAAGTTCGCTGATCTTGTGCGATTCAGCGACGAAGGATTCATAGGCCGACTTGGCGTATTCGGTCTGCACTTCGAGCACCTTGTCGAGCGACTGCACGCCGGACAGTTTGGTCACGAAGGCGTTGCCGTCCTCGAACGACTTCTTGGTGTAGTCGCCAACCGCGACAGCGATAGCCTGTGCACCGTTCTGAAGCGTGGCTGCCGATGCGACAGCACTCTCGAACTGCTCCTTGCCGTACTGCTGGATGTCTTCGACCTTGATCACTGCAAATCCTTTCCCGGATTGAACGGGTCAGCCGCGGCCGGGTGGGCCCCGGTCTGATCTGACCTGCCCATCTATCGTGCGGTGCACAATGACGTCAAGAATCCTGTGCGATGCACAATTTTTACCATTGGCGATAAATGCAGGGGTGGTTGGCAAGGGTTGCTTAACCTTTTGGAAACTCGCCGGACCTACCCTGATTTCTTGCATTGGTGCGTTGGGGTCCAAAAGCCCAAAAACTGCATGAGTACATACTCTTAGCCAGAATGGCCGCGTATGCTTCTGCCATCCCGCCGAGAGAACCGCTCAGGCTGACGCTTAAAACTGAGACACATCCCCGGTTGTTGGGCATAATTTAGCCTCACGATCCGGGGAATGAGACTGATCTGACGGGGAAGTCCATGCTTCGCACAACGTTTGCTTCGTCGCGCACCTTGCGGGTGTGCGCTCTTGGGCTGGCAACTCTCAGCATCGCGGTCATCTTTACGACTGACAGCGCGGATGCCCGCCGCCGACATAAATCGCGAAGCCACGTCGCGCGCGTCTCGAGCTACAATCCCGCTTTCTCGTCGATCATAGTCGATGGCAATTCCGGTGCGGTTCTCTCGTCCAACAATCCCGACGGTTCGCGTCATCCGGCGTCGCTGACCAAGATCATGACGCTGTACATGCTGTTCGAGAAGCTGGAATCCGGCAAGCTCACGCTGGACAGCGAAATGGACGTCTCGCAGCACGCCTCCGTGCAGGCTCCGACCAAACTGGGCCTGCGCCCTGGTCAGACGCTGCGCGTCGAGGACGCCATCAAGGCCTTGGTGACCCGCTCCGCCAACGACGCCGCCGTTGTCATCGCCGAAGCCATTGCCGGCGACGAAGACGATTTCGCCAAGCTGATGACCAAGAAGGCCCGCGCGCTCGGCATGAGCCGCACGGTGTATCGCAATGCCTCCGGCCTCCCTGATGATGCGCAGGTGACCACCGCGCGCGACCAGTCGGTACTCGGCCGCGCCATCCAGGATCGCTTCCCGCGTTACTACCGCTACTTTGCCACCGCCTCCTTCAATTATCGCGGCCGCAACATCCGCAACCACAACCGCCTGATCGGGTCAGTCGAAGGCGTCGACGGCATCAAGACCGGTTACACCCGCGCCTCCGGCTTCAACCTCGTCTCGTCGATGAAGCGCGGCAACCGCCATCTGGTCGGCGTCGTGCTTGGCGGCCGCAGCGGCGGCGCCCGTGACGCGGCCATGCGCAACCTGCTTGCCGAGAACCTGGACAAGGGTGCCACCCGCCGCACCGTGGCCGCGATCACCGAGCGCAATCCGTCCGAAGCTGCGACCGAAGTCGCCGAAGCCGAGGCCCAGGCGCGTCCCACCGATACCAAACAGGTCAACGGCGCCATCCAGGTGGCTGCTGCAACGCCGGTCGTCGCTGAACCCGTCTCCGAGCTCCCGGCTCGTCCCGCTGCGCCAGCGGCGCGCCCGTCCGTCTTCGCCGCCGCCACCGCAGCGCTGCCTCCGGCAGCGCCGATGCCGCAGGCCCGCAAGCCCGAGCCCGGCCCGCTCAACAGCGGCGTCATCCAGTCCGAGCCCATCTCGACCATTCCAGGCTCGTCAGAGCCGATGAAGCCGGTTCGGGTCCGTACCGTTCAGGTCAAGTCCGGCCAGTACAAGCTGGCCTCCGCCGGCGGCGAGCAGCCCGCCCCTCCCGCCGCCACCAATGCCATCACGGCGCGCCCAGAAACCACCGCCCGCTCGCCCGAGACCACCAATTCGCTCTATGCCCGCTCGGAGATGCCGCGCCAGCCGGCAGGCTTCGGGACCGGCAATGGACTTCTCGGCGTCTTGCCGGCCCAGGGAAGCGCTCAGGGCGGCACCCAGATGGCCTATGCCGACCCTGCCCCGCGTAACGTGCCAGCCCCTCAGGCTCCCGCTCCGCAGACGGTACAACAGGGCGGCGCCATCAAACCCGCCGCGATCCACACCGGCTGGATCATCCAGGTCGGTGCACTGGAGAGCGAGAGCGAGGCACGGATCCGCCTCGACGCCGCGCGTGAACAGGCCCGCGGCCTGCTCGGCAAGGCCGACCCGTTCACTGAAGCCGTCGTCGGCAAGGGCGACAGGAAACTCTACCGCGCCCGCTTCGCCGGCCTCGACCGCGAAAAAGCCGAAGCCGTCTGCAAGACGCTGAAGCGTTCCGAGATCTCCTGCATCACCATCAAGAACTGATCGATTGATACCGTCGGATACGCAAATGGCCGGGACATTGTCCCGGCCATTTTGCTTTTGGTCACCATAAATCCCCGTGGTGACAACTTCTCGTCAAGACTTAGCCAGTACAAAATACAGACGGGGATTGATCGACCATGCCGGACAACGGCGGGCGATGGGGCGTTCTCAGAGAAACGGAAGCTGCTCGCAGTTGTAGCGTAAAAGCGTGCTGGAGTTAGCTGCGATGCGTGCGAAGCAGAGTGTCCTTGGCCTCGTTGACTCGGGCCGCCAGGTACGTCGAGCCCCCCTGGTCGGGATGCAGTTTCTTCATGAGGGATCGGTGCGCGCGGCTGATCTCGTCGCGGGTCGCACCCGGCTTCACGCCAAGGATCTGATAAGCCTCCTCTTCCGTCATTTTACTGCTCGACGCCGCGCGGTCGTGCCGCCCTGCCGTATCGCCCTGCGCGTTCTGACGCCAGGCGGGAAACCGGCGGTCAAGATAACTTTCAAGTAGCGCCACGCTCTCCGCGTCGAAGCCGGCCATCATCGCCGCCAGTTGCGGCAGGTCGAATGCATCGAGCGACTGCCCGGCATAGGGGCCAGCCACGATCCGTCCGCTGAGCTGGCCGCTGTCATGATCGAGGGTCATGTCGAGAAACGCCGAGCGGACCTGCGAGGTCTGGCCGGACGATTTGGTCCCGCCTCCGAACATGCCGCCGATATTGCTGAAGCCCGCGGTGCCGAACGGCGCCCAGCCCAAGAGACCCGCGCCGAAGATCCCGAGCGGGATCGCCACCGCCAGTTCGCCCTTGATCCCGGTGAAGGCCGCTACGGCCAGCGCCAGCACACCACCGACCAGCTTGATGCCGCGCGCCAGCAGCGCCGGGTTGGCCGAGCGGAACATCTGCAGCAGCATATAGAGCACGAAGACGGCGAGCGCGCCGGCGATCAAAGTAGGCATGAGGGATAGATAGTCGGTTGCCGCGATCCGCGAAACGGTTTTGCAGACCGTTTATCGCATCTGGCCGAGCAGCTTTGCCGCACCCGGCGCCGACGACGCCAGCCGCGTCAGCGCCTCACGTCCGCCAGCGGCATAGGCGGCTACCGCGCGCAGCAATTCGCGGAGCTGCGCAGCGGCTCCCGGATCGAACCGGCACCAGGCGCCACCGGTCAGCCGGGCAATCTCGCGAAACGCCTGTTCGGCTGCGGGGTCTTGCCCTTCCTGGAACATGAAGACCGGTACTTTCAGCAGGCCGAGCTCGCCGGCTCGTGCACAGAGCTCGTCAACGGACTCCTCCATGGCGTCGCCCACGAACACCAGCGCGCGTACGCCGGAGGCCACCGCCTCGCGCCGCGTCTCCGACAGCACCTTGCCGATCTGTGTCTGACCGCCCTGGCAAGCGATCTTGCCCATCAGCCGCGCCAGTTGTGCGGTGTCCGAAATCCAGCCGGTCGCGCGGCACTCGCTGAGACCACGGAAATAGACGAGACGGATATCGAGACTGCCGATCGACGCCGCCTCGCGAAACATGTCGGCCTGCAGCGTGCAGGCCATATCCCAGGTCGGCTGCCGGCTCATGGTGGCATCGAGTGCAAACACCAGCCGCCCGCGCCCGCCCGCTGCATGCGGCGCCATGGCTTTCGCCTTCGCTACAAATGCTGCGATGTCGGCCGATGCCGACGGTTGGGTCAGCGTATCGGTCTTTGATGTGGGAATGGTGGGATCGCTGGCCATTTGAACTCGCGCTTGCTGCAAACTTCATGTGGCGGGCACAGGCGGCGCGGTCAATGGCGTCGAAGAAGCACACCTGCTTTCAATCCTCGGCCTCACTCCGCCCCTGAGACGTATGAAAAACCGCAGCTACAACCAGTTGGCTTACATCGTCATATATTTTGTAGACTACGATATATGGCAGTCCCGTCACGACGAGTTCGCGCGTCCCTGGCTCCAAGCCCCGTCTCCCCCGTGCAGAAACACAGACAAACTCCAGATATTGCTGAACAGCTCTTCGATAACCCTGGTTGCCATCCAAGGGCTTTCACGCGCGATCCATTGACGGATATTTTCCAGATCAGAGATCGCCTTCTCATCGAAGACAATCTTCATCGAGCCTGCGCCTAAATTGGGAGGCCGAAGCGCTTACGCGCTTCTTCATAAGACACAAGCACGCGGTGAGGATCCGCAAGACGTCTCCGGACTTCGGCGAGCTGTTCATCTGTCAGCTGCATCTCTTGCCGGTGGTCGAGGTAGTCGATCAACGCAAATGCCGCCGCATCCTGTTCGGAAGCAGACAGCGTCCTCACCTTCGCAATGGTCTCTTCAAGAAGCTTGGACATTGCCGAATTATAGCAAATCCGGTCGCATCATGCGACCGGATTCAGATCAGTTCACGCTCGGCGTATACTGCGCGATCTTGTTCGGGTCAGTCTTGCCAGGATCCTGCGCATTGCTCTGGTGAGCGGGCTGCTCGATGATCTTCGGCTTGCCGGTGACCGGCGACAGCTTGCTGTCGTCGTCAAGGAACTTGTCGAGCAGCCCCTGAATCCTGGTCTTCAAGGTTTCCGGACCGCGATCGCTCATGTCGGTGTGCTGCGCGCCGGTGTTGACGACCGTGATACCGGCCTTCTCGCAGATCTCGTCATCCGGCACGACACCAGGATCCGGCTTGAACACCGAGTCATGCGAACGGAACGACAGGATCTTGAACTTGCCGTCAGTCATGAACGGCACGCGCAGGTTATCCAGCGTCACGACCTTCTTGACGTCATCCGGGAATTCCTTGGCGTAGAACATCGAGATATCGCCGCCGTTGGAATGGCCAACCAGCGTCAGATGATCGTAGTCGGAGTTCGGCTGAATCTTCTTCAGCTCTTTCACCGCGTATTTGATGTTCTGAACGCCACGCTCATAGACCGGCAGACGGCCGACATAGAGCTCGCCGACCTTGGTCACGAGCGGAGCGTCGGTATCGAGATCGTGCTGGATGCTGACGGCCATATAGCCACGCGCCGCAAACACGTTCGCGAGGAACGAGTATTCGGTGAACTTGACGGTGTTACCGTGATTGAGGACCGCGACCGGCAGAGTGAGCATGCCGGCATTGGCCTGCATTTCCTTATCGCGGCGAACGGCAATGTCGACCTGCACAGGACGATTACGCGACGCGTCGAAGAACGTCAGCGTTTCATGCCGAATGGCCCACTTCGACGCGGTGAAATACGCGGCGGTGGTCAGCACGCAAACCGAAAGCAGAATGAGAAGTCCGCGTTTCATGTTCGTCCCTGATCGGCCAGCTAGAGATAAGTCTCAGCCGGCTACAGCACTTATGGGGTCGGATGACCCTCAAGCGGCTGCTTCAACAGCATATATGTCACAGCCCGGTGACAGAAAGGCTAAATATTGTGAATTCCGAGCCATGTTATTGTGCGCCGCACCCGTTTCTTGTGCAGTTGCTAAAGAAAGCCATGGTCGAATTGAGCGATTTTGAACAAGTTTCGCAAGGGATCGGAATTTCAAAAACGCCCTGTTTTCAACGACAAATCAACTGTCGAACGGGTGACTCGTTCCCTGGTAAAAGAAAATGATACCTGTGCTATCGCGGCGAAGTTGAGTGCGGGATCGTTCATAGCCTGCCGAACGGGCAGCGCTGGCTCTACACAGTGAACGCGACTCAGTTGCCAAGGATGTCGTGAACGTCCAGCGGCTTGTCGACCTGGGCAAACCACTCGGCACGGTTGGCGGCTCGGCGACGGCCACGCTCATCGAGCGGCAGCTTCAACTTGCGCAGCAGTTCGATGACTTCCTCGCGCGCCGTGACATGGCCCATGCTCGGGCGACGCCCGAGCGTGGCTTCGTTGAGATCGTCGAGCGCCGTCAGGCCACGCGGGAAGAACTCACGATACATCACGCGCTCGGCGAGACCGTCGATGGCGCGAAAACCGAGCTGCAGCGAGAGTTGATCGAGGACGCCGGCGACCAGCATCTTGTTGTGCGAGCCGAGCATCGAGAGCCGGTTGCGCACCACGATCCAGTCGGTGGTCGAGCCATCGTGCTGGCGGCGCTTGCGCCGCGCCTCACGCGCCATCTTCGAATAGTGGCTCTCGCCGGTCACCTTGTAGCTTGCGGCATCGACGGCGCCGAGCACGTCGAAGTCGAGAAAGCTGTCATTGATCGGCGTCACCAGCGTATCGGCCATCGAATGCGCCAACCGCATCAGATAGGTATCGCTACCAGGCGTGTCGATGACGATGAAATGGTGGGTACGCTCCACCGCGCTCACCGCGGTCATGAACTGATCGAGTTCGAAGGCTTCGTTGTCGGCGATCTGCATCGTCTCGCCGAGCTTGACGCAGCTATGGGTCGGCACTTCCAGCGCAAGTCCGGCGCTCTGCGCCCAAGCTGCGCGGTTGGCGATATAGCGCGTGAAGCTCTGCTGACGGCTGTCGAGATCGATGGTGGCGACGCGCTGACCGGCTTTCAGCAGCGCCACGGCAATATGAAGCGCAGTGGTCGATTTGCCCGACCCGCCCTTCTCATTGCCGAGCACGATCACATGCGCCGTGCCGGACTGACCTTGGGTGGTTTGCATTAACATCGCGCGATCCTTCGATCATCTTCAAATCGCGAGGCGTGGCAAGGGTCAAGCTAAATACAGGGGCATCCTGCTCTGCGGGCGATCAGCCGCGCTTAATCATGAATCCCGGCGGCCGGTTGCGGCATCAGGACACCCGCCAGCCCGGTATCGTGAGGCTTGGGTGATCCCGCGAGCTTTGATAAGCAGGGCGCGCACGCCCTCACCCGCCGCAGCCAACAACAAGAACGAGCCGCAATGCCCCGCACCCCGATCGTCGCCCGCACCCTGCCTGCCCTTCGCAAGGCGCTCGAAGGCCTGCGAGCACGCAAGGCGACCATTGGCCTGGTGCCGACCATGGGCGCACTGCACGACGGTCATGTCTCGCTGGTGCGCCTCGCCCAGCGCCGCACTAGCAAGGTCGTGGTGTCGATTTTCGTCAATCCAACGCAGTTCGCCCCGACCGAGGACTTTGGCTCCTATCCGCGGACCTGGAAGAGCGACGTCGCCAAACTCACCGAAGCCGGCGTCGACCTGATCTGGAATCCCGACGCCAAGGTCATGTATCCGGAAGGCTTCGCAACGAAGATCACGACCGGAGGCCCGGCCACCGCAGATCTCGAAGATCGCTTCCGCCCGCATTTCTTCGGCGGCGTCGCGACAGTCGTCGGCAAGCTGTTCACGCAGGTGCGACCGGACATGGCGTTCTTCGGCGAGAAGGACTACCAGCAGCTCAAGGTCGTGACGCGCATGGCGCGGGATCTCGATCTCGGCGTCAAGGTGACCGGTGCAACCACGGTGCGCGAACGCGACGGTCTCGCGATGTCGTCGCGCAACGTCTATCTCTCGCCGGAAGACCGCGCCACGGCGCCGGTGCTGTATCGCGCGATGAAGGAAACCGCGAAGCGCCTGAAGGCGGGCGATAGTTTCGAGACCGCCATGGCGGGCGGCGCCGCGATGATCACCGCGGCGGGCTTCGCACTCGACTACTTCGAAGCGCGCCATGCGGAGTCACTGGCGCCAATGACCTCGATGAAAGACGGCCCGGTGCGACTGCTGGTGGCCGCAAGGATCGGCAAGACGCGGCTGATCGACAATATCGGGGTGTAGTCCACCTCGTCATTCCTCAGGCACACCAATTGGTGTGCCTGAGGGCGCACGTCGCCAGCAAAGCCGCTGCAGTGCGAACCTCAGCCACTTCACTTGGAGTGGCGGGGAATCCCGATCTAAGCTTGTCATTCCGGGGCGCACGAAAGCGGCGGAGCCGCTGTAGTGCGAACCCGGAATCCCGACATGTTCAGCACAAAACAGGTCGGGATTCCGGGTTCGCGTGCGCGAAGGCGCGCACGCGCCCCGGAATGACAGTCTGGGGCGACAAGCAGCATCAAACATATTTTCCTATCTTCCATTGACAGCATCCCCATCAGGTTTATATTCCCCTCCGTCCTGCCCCACCGAGAGGGGCGATCGCGATCGTCACGTTCGCGGGGTGGGATGCGGTGGACGCCGGAGATGCGGCGTCACGGGAGATGTGGGTGAGGGCTGTCTTCGGGCAGGCCGGATCGTCTGTGGTCAGGATACCACTGGGACAGGCGGCACGGTTCGCCTTCGGATGGCAAGACCCTGCAGATCAAGTGACGGACGACCAGGTCAAAACGCGTTCGGCTTACTCGCTTGAGGCACCCTGTCCCTTCGCCTTGGGACTGTAATTTTGGTGATCGGATCGTTCGCCATGGC
>NZ_LVYV01000019.1 GCF_001618955.1 Tardiphaga robiniae | reverse complement strand
TCCTTGCGGAAGACCGCATCGCATCAGGCCCAAGGGTGCAACGGGCACCCGGCGTTCCGCACGCCCTCTCACAAGGGGGCGGGAATGCAAGCGACGACGGCGCCCCCGCGCCGCAAACAATGGGGGCGATGACGCATGTCTGAAGCGCAGTGGCTGTTTGACAAATTGAACCAAGAGCAACGCAGAAGCGCGGCTGTGTGTCCGCCACTTCAGAGACATTCAAAAGGCATCGCCACTTGATCCACCTCAATCCTGTCACGGCAAAATGCGCAGATGATTGGCTCATCGCGTCGATCGACGCACCGTCGCAAGCAGGAGCAGGATCATGCCGAAAATGAAGGCTGCGATATTTGTCGAACCGGATCGTATCGTTCTGGATGACAAGCCGATCCCCGACGTCGGCCCGCTCGATGCGTTGATGCGCATCACGACCACCACGATCTGCGGCACCGATGTGCATATCCTCAAGGGTGAATATCCGGTCGCGAAAGGGCTGACCATCGGACACGAGCCGGTTGGTATCATTGAGAAGCTCGGGAGTGCCGTCACCGGCTATCGCGAGGGCCAGCGCGTCATTGCCGGCGCCATTACACCGAGCGGCCACAGTTACGCATGTCTCTGTGGCTGCTCATCGCAGGATGGAGCTGGAACGAAGCACGGCTTCAAGGCCGCCGGCGGCTGGCGGTTCGGCAATACGATCGATGGCGCGCAGGCCGAGTACGTGCTGGTACCCGATGCCATGGTCAATCTCAGTCCGGTGCCCGACGCGTTGACGGATGAGCAGGTGCTGATGTGTCCGGACATCATGTCGACGGGATTTGCCGGCGCCGAGCGCGGCGGCATCAGGATCGGCGACACGGTGGTGGTGTTCGCTCTGGGGCCGATCGGACTCTGCGCCATCGCCGGCGCGAAGCTGATGGGCGCGACCACGATCATCGGTGTCGATACGGTGCCCGCGCGTATCGAGGTCGCCAAACGGCTCGGCGCAGATATGGTCGTCGACTTCAAGAAGGGCGATCCGGTCAAGCAGATCATGGACCTGACCGACGGCCGCGGCGTCGATGTGGCCATCGAAGCGCTCGGTACGCAAGGCACCTTCGAATCGGCACTGCGCGCGCTGCGGCCGGGCGGCACCCTGAGCAGCCTTGGCGTCTATTCGACGGATCTGCAGATTCCCTTGAGCGCCTTTTCGGCGGGCCTCGGCGACAACACGATTGTCACCAGCCTGTGCCCTGGTGGCAAGGAGCGGATGCGACGGCTGATGAACGTCGTCGCCTCCGGCCGCGTCGACCTGACGTCGCTGGTCACGCATCACTACAAACTGGACGATATCGAAAAAGCCTACGATCTGTTCTCGCACCAGCGCGATGGCGTGCTGAAGGTCGCCATCACGCCGTGAAGATCAGGCTTTGAAAAAGGAGAGGCAGCCAGCGCGAAATGCTCCGTGCTGGCTGGGTCTGGCTCGCTCACATCGCCAGAAAACTGCGATTCCAGGTCGGGCTGATCAGCACCTCATTGATACAGACATGCGGCGGCATGCTGGCAATGAAGGCGATGGTCTTGCCGAGATCGTCCGGCTGCAGCATCCGCGCCATCACCTCGTCACTCGGCGGCACCGGACGGTTCTTCATGATGTCAGTGGCGACTTCGCCGGGCGAGAGACAGCAGGCGCGCAAGCCGTTGACGCATTCGTCCATGTTGAAGGAATGGGTCAGCGCCAGCACCGCATGTTTGGTGGCGGTGTAGGCTGGTCCCGTCATCTTGGAGACAATGCGCCCCGCCCATGAGGCGACATTGATGATGCAGCCGTCCTTCTGCGCGCGCATCGCCGGCAGCACCGCGCGCATGCAATACATCACGCCATTGAGATTGATGTCGACGATCTGGTCCCAGCCGTCCTGGGTGACGTCTTCCCAGCTCCGCTTCGGCAGGTTGACGCCGGCGCTGTTCACCAGGAGGTCGATACGGCCATGTTTGGCGAGGATGGCCTGAGCGACCTTGGTGACGTCGTCGGCATTGCTGACATCCAGCGCCATCGCCTCGACCGGCTTGCCACCGGCGTCGAGTTCATCGGCGACGCCCTTCAGGACATCGGCCCGGCGGCCGGAAATGACCACCGTCCAGCCGTCCGCCAGCAGCGCCTGCGCACCCGCTTTGCCGATTCCGGTGCCGCCGCCGGTCACCCATGCGATCCTGGTCTTGCTGCTCACGATTTTCTCCCTGATCGTTTCTTGCTTCTCGATGTCCATCGTCTTGCTTCACGATGGCCAAAGTGTTCAACAATAACCGCGCCGGCGCCAGTGCCGCCAACTCATGAGCCTCATGCCGATCATGCCGACCGATACCAGACCGCCAATCGATCAGAACCGCCTCTGGGACGACCATATGGCGCTGGCCGCCATCACCGATCCCGACAAGCCGTGGACGCGGCGATCGTTCTCGCAGCGCTTCCTCGATGGGCGCGCCTGGCTGCGCGAGCAATTCATTGCCGCTGGCATGACGGTGCGCATGGATGCCGGCGCCAACATGATCGCACGGCTGGGGGGTAGCGTTTCGGGCCTGCCGCCGATCATGCTCGGCTCGCATTCCGACACGGTGCCATCCGGCGGCCGCTTCGATGGCATTTCCGGCATCCTCACGGCGCTGGAGGCTGTGCGTGGGCTGCAGGCCTCTGGTTACGCGCCTCGACATCCGATCGAGATCGTGGATTTTCTCGCCGAAGAACCCAGCGAATACGGCCTGTCATGCGTCGGCAGCCGCGCCATGGTTGGCGAACTTGACGCCAGGATGCTGACTTACACCAATGCAGCAGGTGAAACGCTGGCCGATGCCATCAAGCGCGTCGGCGGCGATCCCGCGGCCATCGCCGCGATGCAGAAACCGGAATTCGTCGGCTATCTCGAATTGCATATCGAGCAGGGCGTCGTGCTGGAAAGCAAGAAGCTCGATCTCGGTCTCGTCACCGGGATCGCCGGCATCACCCGCGTCGAGATCGTGCTGAAGGGCGCCGCCGATCATGCCGGCTCGACGCTGATGGAATATCGCAGGGATGCGAGCCTTCCCGCCGCCGAACTCATGCTGCTGGTCGCGCAGCAAGCCAGCGTTTTTGCTGCGCGCAAGCAGGGGCATTTCGTGGCCACCACGGGGATCCTCGAGATCAGTCCGAACGCCGCCAATGTCGTCCCCGGCGGCGCGCGCATGATCCTCGATATCCGCGCCGAGAAGGCCGCACTGGTCGATGAATTCGTGGCACTGCTCGATCGCGAGAGCCTCGCCATTGCCAGCCGCGCCAAGGTCGAACGCGCGCGTTTCGCGTTGATCTCGCAGAATCCTCCCGCACCTTGCGACGATCATCTGCTCGATGTTCTCGGGCGTAGCGCCGCCAAGCTCGGCTATTCCACGACGCGGCTCGCGTCGGGGGCCGGTCACGATGCTGCTTTCATGTCGCATATCGGCCGCAGCGCGATGCTGTTCATTCCGTCAAAGGACGGCAAGAGCCATTGCCCGGAAGAATGGTCGGAGCCCGAGCAACTGGCCGTCGGTGCGGCGACGTTGTTCGAGGCGGTGCGGCTACTCGACGGACAGAACGACTAGCCGGCAGTGCGTTCGGCCAGCATGCTGAATTGAGCGGAGTCGAGATAATCCCCGACCTGCTCGATGCCCATGGGCTTGGCGAAGAAGTAGCCCTGCATGAAGCGGCAGTGCTCCTTGCGCAGGAAGTCGACCTGTTCGCTGTTCTCGACGCCTTCGACGATGCAGTCGTGACCGAGGCCGTTGCACAGTCCAAGCATGGTACGCAGGATCAGGCGCGCGGCAGAATCCGTCTCGATCTTGCTGATGAAGCTGCGATCGATCTTGACCTTATCCAGCGGCAATTCGCGGATGCAGCTCAGGCTCGAATAGCCGGTGCCGAAATCGTCCAGCGAGATGCGGGCGCCCAGAGCCTTCAGGGCATTCAGCGCTTCGGTCGCTTGCGCGAGATTGCCCATCACGGCCGTCTCGGTAATCTCGAAGTCGATGCGGCTGGCCTTCACCTTGCTTTGCTGGACAACAGCAATGATCTTGAGGATCGACAGGGGAGAGGCGACGTCAACCGCAGAGAGGTTGAACGAAATCCGGACATGCTCCGGCCATGTCGCTGCACCTTCAAGGGCCTTGCGCAGCAGCAACGGTGTCAACTGGCCGATCATGCCTGAGCGCTCGGCGGCGACAATGAAGCTCATCGGCGGAACATTGCCGAGCTCTGGGCTCTTCCAGCGCGCCAGGGCTTCGAAGCTCGCGGGCTGTCGTGTTTCTGCGTCGATAATCGGCTGGTAGGCGATCCACAATTCCCGTTCGAGGTCGGCACTGGCCAGGGCCCGACTCACAGAGGAGGCCTCGCGGATATCGGCTTCGTGTTCTGCAGAAAACCGGACGGCCTTGCCACGCTCGTGCTGCTTGGCAAAGAACAGTGCGTAATCGGCGCGCTCGAACAAATCCTGCGCGGTCCTGGCTGTGTCCGGAAATTCCGCATATCCGATCGAGCAGCTGATGCTTACTGTAATGTCATCAATCTCGAATGGGATGTCGAACAGGTTCTCGATGCTCTCTTCCGCTTCAACAATTGCATCCGGATCGAGAAAATGGTCGCTGAACATGACGAATTCGTCGCCGCCCAGTCTGCCCAGAAACACGTGAGGGGCGAGATGTGCGCGCAGTCTGTCTGCGACTTCGACCAGCAAGCGATCACCCGTGTGGTGCCCGTGGATGTCGTTGATCGGCTTGAAGCCATCAAGATCCAGGATACCGAGCAGCAGGCCGCCGCTACTATGCTCAGCGTTGACAATGCCGCGCTCAAGCTCGGCAAAGAAGTTCCGGCGATTGGGGAGACCGGTGAGGCTGTCGATATTCGAATTCCGGAAATTCTTGTCGCTCAGCACCTGCAGTTCAGCCTGCTTGATACGCAGCGCCTTCTCCGAGTTCACCCGCTTCTCGAAATCGGAGTAATTGCCGAGCAGCATGAAGAGAACGGCCCCGATGACCACGATGAAGTTGAAGGCGATGGAGACAAAAACGACATTGTCGCTGGAGCCGAAAAAGAACGCGAAGGGCACGACAACCAGCGCCATCACGATCAGCGCTGCCGCGCGCAGATGCATGAGGCAGAAGCCGCAGCCGATCGATGTAACGGCCATAAAGAACGCAACGTGGCTTTTGCTATAGGCGTCGCCATAGGGAAACAGGCTGAGGCTCCAGGCAGTGAACGCGACGCCGAGAATGCCTGCAAAGATGATCGAGCCGGTGAGCTTCTCTACGGCCTGGTTGAGTGACAGCGTGGTGTTCCGCGCTCTCAACCAGCTCAGTATCCGGATTACACAGATTGCATCGAATGCAGCAGGGAGATAGACGGTAAGCAGATGTGGCGCAGTACCATAAAAGGTAATTGCAAGTGCCGTCGTGTTGACGACCACCAGCGCATACATCATCGGCACCTGACGGGTGAAGGCAGCGAGTTTCGCCTCTACCAGTTCGGGGTTCTCGCGCGGCACCCGGAAGATCGTCCCGATTTGTGATGCCGCCATTTCGAAGTAGTTCAGCATCGTACCGTCCTGGACTCTGCACCGGTGAGTTAGATACCTATCGCAACTTCTTTAAGATTGGCCTGCCTCGGTTGTCTAAAGTTCGAGCGAGTAACCAATTGTTCTGATTGGTGCATTTTCTTCTGTTTACGATGCTGCGGTGCGAAAAGGTCGGGGGTGGTATTAAGAAACCGACCTTGCATCAGCGACATCGCAGCGGCATGAGGTTGAAGAAGGTCCATTCGCCGCAGGTGAGAGGAAGGATATGGCAACAGCGAGCAGGGTGTTCGAATGATCTATGTGAGTTCACTCGGTGGCCTTGTTGCTGTGGCAGATTCGCTGCCGTCCTTCGATTTGCTGACACTTCTGTCGCCCGCAGCGAGCGAGCGCGACTGGAGCGGGTTGGCGCGTGAGCGTCATGTGGAGCTGACCTTTCACGATATCGTCGAAGTGACGCCGGACCTGATCGTGCCCGATGCCGAAGTTGTGGATGCCATTCTTGAGTTCGGCCGTGGCAGCATTGCAGAGCGGCCGATGCTCATTCACTGTTGGGCCGGTATCAGCCGTTCCAGCGCTGCGGCTTACGCAATCGCCTGCGATCGCAATCCCGGCTATGAGACCGCGATTGCAGATGAGTTACGCAAACGTTCGCCCTATGTGACTCCGAACAGATTGATGGTGCAGCTCGCCGATAAACAATTACGCCGCGAAGGCCGCATGGTCGAAGCGATCGCACGCATCGGCCGCGGCGCGGATGCGTTTGAGGGCGAACCCTATCAACTGCCGTTGAACTGGCCTATTTGATCAGGGCCGAGACGCCGAGTAGAAATCCGATCTCGAATAGTTGCTCGACGGCACCGAGCACATCGCCGGTGTAACCGCCGACCAGACGGCGCGACCAGAGCGTGAGTAGGGCTGCAAGGGCTGCGCCGAGCAGAAGACCCGCAACAAGCGAGGCCACCGAGACAAGCGCGAGCGGGATCGATGCGAGTGCGACGACGATGAGCGCAAAGATCAATTCGTCGGGCCGCACCGGTGCGTCGGCGTAGGAGACCTTCATCGTATTGGTGTCGCCACTATAGGGCAGGCGGTTCATCACGAAGGCCGGCATGGCGCGCGCTGCGGCATGAACGGCAAGGAGCGCTGCCGCGCCGGCCCACACAGGTAATGTTGCCAGCGCCGCGATACGAAGTGCCGTGCCAAGGCCAAGTGCCAGCGCACCATAAGTGCCGATGCGGCTGTCCTTCATGATGGCAAGGCGCTTCTCGATGGTCCAGCCGCCGCCGAAACTGTCGGCCGTATCGGCAAGGCCGTCTTCATGCAGTGCGCTGGTAAGGGCAATGCTTGTCGTGATCGCCAGCAGCGCGGCAATCAGCGGTGACCAGAATTCGCCGGCGACGAGAAATACAATTGCAGATGCGGCGCCAATGCCGGCGCCAACCACTGGAAAATACTTCATCGCACGTGCAAGCCAGTCAGGCTGTGTTGCGTCGGCAGATGCTGGCACCGGCAGCACCGTCAGAAAACGGATCGCATTCAGCAGATGTGGATCCAGCCTCATCTAGATCTTTCCGGCCAGAACATCGTCGAGACTGGCGACGTCGGTCAGCATGCGCGCGGCGGCGCGGACCAGCGGTACGGCCAGCAGCGCGCCGGTGCCTTCACCGAGTCGCAAGCCGAGATCGAGTAGCGGCTTGGCATCGAGCGCGTGGAGCACGATGTCGTGTCCGCGCTCGGCCGAGCGATGCGCGAACACGCAGTAGTCGCGTGCAGCCGGGCACAGACGAATGGCGAGCAATGCCGCGGCGCTGGAGATGAAGCCGTCGATGATCACCGGGCGCCGTTGTGATGCTGCGCCGAGGATCGCGCCGGCCATGCCGGCAATCTCGAGCCCGCCGAATTCGGCAAGCACATCCAGCGGCGCAGTTGCATCACTGCGCGCCGCCGCCTTCGTGATCGTCGCGCGCTTGCGCGCCATGCCGGCGTCATCCTGCCCGGCGCCCACGCCGATACAATCATCCAGTGGCGCCGGTGCGAGCCGATGAACCACCAATGCCGAGGAAGCCGTATTGCCAATTCCCATCTCGCCGAGCGCGATGATGTCGGCGCCGGCCTTGATCTCGCCGACGGCGATCCGGTAGCCGCGCGATAGTGCGTCCGCCGCTTGCTCTGCCGTCATCGCGGGTTCGCGCGCAGCGTTAGCTGTACCCATGCGGACCTTGGCGTCGATCAGCTTCGGATGGACAGGCAGTTCCGCAGCGACGCCGATGTCGATCACGCGGACGTCGATGTCGTTGGCCGTGGCAAATGCATTGGCCGTAGCGCGACCGGCGAGATAGGTCATCACCATCGCAACCGTAACCGCCGATGGATATTGCGACACGCCTTCGGCCACGAGTCCGTGATCTCCGGCGAACACCAGCAGCACCGCATTGTCACCGCGCGGCTCGCCGGGATGCCGGATCATGCCGAGTTGCAGCGCCAGATCCTCGATTCGTCCCAGCGACCCTGGCGGCTTGGCCTTGCCGTCGATGACGGCACGGATGCCTGCCGCGATCTGCGGGTCAACAGGCGCAATGGCGGGCGGCTGCCACAAGGGCTGGGAATGGGCGGACATAGGGTTCCTTTTCGCGGCCTAACTGACGCAAGACGACCTGCAAGGTCAACAGGTCCGGGCGACAGTCCGTTGGCGCGGTTGACCCCGGCGCACCCGGCAGATAGCGTCTTTTGCGATGGTCCTTCCGCGTGGAAGGTGAATAGGGAAGCCGGTTTGAGGCCGGCGCTGCCCCCGCAACTGTAAGCGACGAGCCCGCGCCGGTGCCACTGGGAATTCTTCAGAATTCTTGGGAAGGCGGCAACAGGCTTTGACTCGCAAGCCAGGAGACCTGCCATCACGAACTGTGCTTTGGAGGCGTCGTCGGGGCGGGGTGCACCGGACGGGAGCGAACCGACGGCCATGCTGTCGGCGCGATCCAACAAAGCTCGTGGCCTCAAGTGGGCGTGAACTGAGCATGTGATGGATCACGACAACGCTGATATCTCTGGCGAGCAGATTCCGATCGAACCGCTGCGCCCTGTGCCGGCTGGTCCCGTTATCGTGAGCGTTTGCATCAGCTGTAAGTCCGCCGATACCGGCACGATCGTCGGGCCAGACATGCTCGATGCCGTGAAGGCCGCACTTGGCGACGGCGATGCCGCGGTGATGGTGCGTCCGGTGCAGTGCCTCAGCGTTTGCAAGCGGCCGGCGACGGTCGCGGTGACGAGCCCCGATGGCTATACATTCCTGTTCGGTGATCTGCAGACCGACAGTGGCAGCGCGGCGCTGATCTCCTTCGTAGAGTCTTATCAACGGGCCGACTACGGCCTCGTGCCATGGCGTGAACGCGCCGAGGTGTTACGCAAGGGCATGGTCGCGCGCGTGCCGCCGTTACGTTGGTCGCCTGAAGACGGGCGTGCTCCGAAATGACCGCGGCCTCCACAACGCTGGTGCTGGGCGGTGCGCGGTCCGGCAAGTCGACTTTCGCCGAGAGGCTGGTCGATGGCATCGGCCTGACGAAAATCTATCTGGCCACCGCAACGGCCGGCGACGACGAAATGCACGTCCGCGTCGCGCAGCATCGCAGGCAGCGCGGCGAAGGCTGGATCACCGTGGAAGAGCCGCTGACACTGGTCGATGCCCTGACGCGCGAGGCCACGGTCGGGCGTGTCGTGCTGGTGGATTGCCTGACACTGTGGCTGTCGAACCTGATGTTCGCCGAGCGCGATCCAGAGATTGAAGCGAAGCGCCTCGTGCGCTTCCTCGATGTCTCGCGCTATCCAATCGTGTTCGTGTCCAACGAAGTCGGCCTCGGCCTTGTGCCGGAGACGCCACTCGGACGCGCGTTTCGCGATGCGCAGGGCCGCCTCAACCAGATCATCGCGGCCGCCGTGCCGAATGTTGCTTTCATCGCTGCCGGGCTTCCGCTCTGGCTCAAGCGTTCCCAGGAGAATTGAATGTCCCGCGTTCCCGTTACCGTCCTCACCGGATTTCTCGGCGCCGGCAAGACCACGCTGCTGCGCTCGCTGCTGACACAGGCCGATGGCCGCCGCATCGCCGTGATCGTCAATGAATTCGGCGATGCCGGCTTCGATGGCGGTCTCGTCGAGGAATGCGCGGCGAAAGCCTGCGCGCCCGGCGATATTGTCGAGCTTACCAATGGCTGCATCTGCTGCACCGTCGCCGACGACTTCGTGCCGACGATGGATAAGCTGCTGTCGCGCGAGCGTCCGCTCGATGCCATCGTCATCGAGACCTCAGGCCTAGCACTGCCGCAGCCGCTGCTGAAGGCCTTCGCCTGGCCGGCGGTGAAGACCCGCGCCACCGTCGATGGCGTCGTCACCGTCGTCGATGCGCTGGCACTGTCCGAGGGCCGTGTCACGCTAGATGAGGATGCGGTCGCCGAACAGCGCGCCAGGGACGAGGGCATCGAACACGACGACCCGATCGAGGAAGTGTTCGAGGATCAGCTTGCCTGTGCCGACCTCGTGGTGCTGTCGAAAAGCGATCTCGTCGCTCCAGAGAAGCTCGCCGAGATCGAAGCCAAGCTGAAGGCCGTGCTGCGTCCGGGTGTCAGCATTGTGCGCTCCAGGGGTGATCTCGCACCGTCGGTGCTGATTGGGCTCAACGCCGCCGCCGAAGACGACATGGCCGCCCGCGTTGGTCATCACGGTGAAGAGGAAGAACACGACCATGACGACTTCGACAGCATCGTCGTCAAACCCACCGCTGCTGCGAGCATCGACGCGATGCGCGCACGCATCAGCGACGCGCTCGGCCTCGACGGTGTCCTCCGTGTGAAGGGCCATGCCCGCATCGCCGATAAATCCGCTCCGATCGTCGTGCAGGCCGTCGGCGCCCGCGTTGAACTCGCCTTCGCCCGGCCGGACGTGACGCAGGCCGAGCATCTGGTGGTCATCGGCCTCAAGGGATTCGACGGCGACGCCGTGCGAAGGGCACTCGCCGGGTAACGCAGGTTCACCCGCATGCATCTGAAGCTCGATACCTCCGGCAGTATTGACGACGGCGACGTCGCCCGCGATCTCGGGCAGGACACTGCCGATATCGTCGTGCTGTCGGCGGCTGACAGTGATCTGGCGGCGTTCAATGCGGCGCATGCGACACTGCCGGGTGATTTCCCCAGCGTGCGGTTCACTAACATGCTGGCGCTCGGTCATCCTGCGTCGGTCGATCTCTATGTCGAGCGCACGCTGGCCAAGGCAAAGATCGTGGTGCTGCGCATGCTCGGCGGCATCAGCTATTGGCCCCATGGCGTCGAGAGCCTGCGCAGCGACGCGCTGAGCCGCGGTAGCAAGTTCGCCTGCCTGCCCGGCGAGATGGACTGGAATGCCGAACTGGCCGCCCGCGGCACGGTCAGCAGCGACGAAACCCATGCGTTGTGGCGCTATTGCAGCGAGGGCGGCGTCGACAACGCGCAGCTGGCACTGCGCTATGCCGCGCATCTGATCGGTCACGGCGAGGAGCCGCCTGTTGCGCGGCCGATGCCTTCGGCCGGCTTCTGGCCGGGTGAACCCGCGGGAGATAGCCGGCCGAATGCGATTGTGATCTTCTACCGCGCGCTGGTGGCCGGCGGCGATACTGCGGCAATCGATGCATTGCATCTGTCGCTCGACGCGCGCGGCCTCAACGCGGTCTGCCTCTACGTCACCAGCCTGAAGGATGAGCGCTCGGCCGCATTCCTGCGCGCCGCGCTCGCGGCTTACCCGCCCGATATCATCATCAACGCGACGGCCTTCGCTACCGCGACCGCGCATGACGATGCCGGCGTGCTGTCGGCGTCAGGCTGCCCGATCCTGCAGGTCGCCCAGGCCGGAATTTCACGCGCCAGCTGGGAAGCATCGACTCGTGGCCTGACGCCGCGCGATCTGGCGATGCATGTGGTGCTGCCGGAAGTCGATGGGCGCATCTTCGCCAATGCCATCGCCTTCAAGGAACGCGGCACCAGCGACGGCGGCTTCGCGCCGACGACGCTGCAGCCGGTGCAGGATCGCGTCGATGCGACCGCTGATCTGGCGCGTGCCTGGGTCCGCTTGCGTCGTTCGTCAGCGAGCGAACGTCGCGTCGCACTGATCCTTGCGAATTATCCCAACCGCGATGGCCGTCTCGCTAACGGCGTTGGTCTCGATACGCCGCAGAGCCTGATCGATGTGATCGCCGCTATGGCTGAGGCCGGATACGTCACGGGTGATACGCCCGATACGACAGCCGCGATGATGCAGCTGTTGCAGCAAGGGCCGACCAATGCGCTCGCTGATCGCGCGGAGCGAAGCGGTGGCGTGACATGGTCGCTGGCCGACTATCACACGGCTTTTGCGACACTCTCGACCAATGTACAGACCGCGATCGAGGCACGCTGGGGCAAAGCCGAGAACGATCCGCATGTCGTCGACGGCGCCTTCCGTCTCGGCTTGCATCGCTTCGGCAATATCACCGTCGGTGTGCAGCCGGCACGCGGTTACAATATCGATCCCAAGAGCACCTATCACGATCCCGATCTGGTGCCGCCGCATCACTATCTCGCCTTTTATCTCTGGCTGCGCCGCGACTTTGATACCCATGCAGTGGTGCATCTCGGCAAGCACGGCAATCTCGAATGGCTGCCGGGGAAAAGCGCAGGCCTGTCGGCCGATTGCCTGCCGGATGCCGTACTCGGTCCGCTGCCGCATCTCTATCCGTTTATCGTCAACGATCCCGGCGAGGGCATTCAGGCCAAGCGCCGTGCCGCGGCCGTGATCATCGATCACCTGACACCGCCGATGACACGAGCCGAACTGCATGACGATCTGGCGCGGCTGGAGAACCTGGTCGACGAATATGCTATGGCGACCGATCTCGATCCCAAGCGCGCTGCCGTCATCGCCGAGGACATTCTGTCGCTCGCCCGCGCGCAGCAGATCGATGCCGACGTCAATGTAACCCGCGACACACCGACCGGCGAGGCGCTGCGCGCGCTCGACGCCCATCTCTGCGATCTTAAGGAGATGCAGATTCGCGACGGACTGCACATCTTTGGCCGCGTGCCCGAGGACGCGCAGCGCAATGATCTCCTGGTGTCCATCGCGCGCCTGCCGCGCTCCGACATCAAGCCGCAGGATGCGTCACTGCATCGCGCACTGGCTGCCGATCTCGGTCTTGGCGCGTTCGATCCGCTAACCCGCGATATGGCCGATGACTATCTCGGCCCGCGCCCCGGTGTTCTTGTCGATGTCAGCGATGCAGTGTGGCGCACCACAGGTGATACCGTCGAACGGATCGAAGGGCTGGCGCTGCAACTGGTCTCCGGCAAGCTGTCCTGCGATCCCGCTTGGACGCGCGTCACCGATGTACTTCACTGGATCAATGCGAAACTACGACCCGCCATCGATGCCTGCGGTGGCGCGGAGACGGCCGCATTTCTCAAGGGCCTCGACGGCCAGTTCGTGCGGCCTGGTCCATCTGGCGCGCCAACACGTGGACGCCCCGATGTGTTGCCCACCGGGCGTAACTTCTTCGCGGTCGATGTCCGCGCGGTGCCAACGCCATCCGCATGGCGCATCGGACAACTTACGGCAGAACGGCTCGTCGAATCCTATTGGCAGGAGGCCGGCGAATGGCCGCGCGCGATTGCGCTGTCGGCCTGGGGCACCGCCAATATGCGCACCGGCGGTGACGATGTGGCGCAGGCGCTGGCGCTGATCGGCGCGCGCCCGTTATGGGAGGAAACCTCCGGCCGTGTCACCGGCTTTGCTATTACGCCGCTGTCCGAGCTGAAGCGCCCGCGCGTCGATGTGACTTTCCGTGTCTCCGGCCTGTTCCGCGATGCGTTCCCGACCCAGATGGATATCATCGGCTCTGCTGTGAGCGCCGTTGCCGAACTCGATGAGCCCGATGAGGCCAATCCCATCGCCGCCAATGTCCGCGCGCGTGCCCGTACGCTCGAAGCCGGCGGCATGACCTGCGAGATTGCGCGGCGGCAGGCAACGCGCCGCGTGTTCGGTTCCAAGCCCGGCGCTTATGGCGCAGGACTGCAGGCGCTGATGGATGAAGGCGGCTGGAGCAATCGTGCCGACATTTCCGAGGTCTATCTCGATTGGGGCGGCTATGCCTATGGCAGTGGAACCGATGGCGAGGACGCGCGAGGCGAATTTGCCGAACGGCTGAAAGGCATCGATCTCGTTGCGCAAGCGCAGGACAATCGCGAGCACGACATTCTGGATTCCGACGACTATTACCAGTTCATCGGCGGCCTCGCAGCGACGGTGCAGACGCTGCGTGGCTCGGCGCCGCGCATCGCCCATATCGACACCTCGCGTCCCGAAGCGCCGATCGCGCGGCCGCTGGCGCATGAGATCTCGCGCGTGGTGCGCGGCCGCGGCGCCAATCCGAAATGGATCGCCGGCGTCATGCGCCACGGCTACAAAGGCGCGTTCGAGATCGCGGCCACGGTTGATTATCTGTTCGGTTTCGCGGCCTCCACCAATGCGGTCGCCAATCACCATTTCGATCAGCTGTTCGCCTCCTATTTGGAAAATGACGAGGTTCGCAGCTTTATGGCATCTGCCAACCCCGCGGCGCTGCGCGAGACGGCGGCGCGCTTTGCCGAAGCTATTCGCCGGGATCTGTGGAAGCCGCGTTCCAACCGCGCTGCCGATCTGATCGCCGAACTTCTGCCGCAGGCACACAAAGAGATCGCAAAGGAAATCGCATGACCGAACTCGCCCACGACGATGAAGAAAATGCCCGCCACAAGATCAAGGCCGCCAAGCACAAGGCCGCCAAGGACAAGATCATGGCGACAAAGGTCGGTGAGAAAGGCCTCTTGATCGTCCATACCGGCACCGGCAAGGGCAAGACCTCGGCGGCGCTGGGCATGGTGTTCCGCCATATCGGACACGGCTATCCGGTCGGCATCGTGCAGTTCACCAAGTCGCCGGAATGGGACACCGGCGAAGCGCGTCTGCTGAAGACCTTCCCGGATCTCGTCACGCTGCACATTATGGGCGAGGGCTTCACCTGGATCACCCAGGATCGTGAACGCGACATTGCTGCCGCGACCGCTGGCTGGGAGCGCGCCAAGGAAATGATCCGCGATGACCGCCATCGTCTGGTGCTGCTCGACGAACTCAATATCGTGCTGCGCTATGACTATCTCGATCTCAACGAGGTGCTGACCTTCCTGCGCGACGAGAAGCCGGCCGACAAGCACGTGGTCATTACCGGCCGGAACGCCAAGCCCGAGCTGATCGAGATGGCCGATCTGGTCACCGAGATGACGCTGATCAAGCATCCGTTCCGGGCTGGTATCAAGGGTCAGAAGGGCATCGAGTTTTGACGGGGAGGCGCGACCAATTTCTCCGTCTGTCATCCCCGCGAAAGCGGGGATGCATAGCCTCTGTCGAAGCAATGGAAACGGCAGAGCAGTGGCTGCAACGATCACTTATCTCTGATGTGTTTATGGATCCCCGCTTTCGCGGGGATGACATGCTGAGAGGCTGGAGCGCAGCATGAACCTCATCACGCCCGCGCTGATGATCCAGGCGACCGGCTCCAATGCCGGCAAGTCGACGATCGTCGCTGGCCTCGCGCGGGCATTGGTGCGGCGTGGCTTGAAGGTGGCACCGTTCAAGCCACAGAACATGTCGAACAATGCGGCTGTCGCGGTCGATGGCGGCGAGATCGGCCGCGCGCAAGCGGTGCAGGCGCGCGCCGCCAAGCTGCCGCCGAGTGTGCACATGAATCCGGTATTGCTGAAGCCGGAGACCGATACTGGTGCGCAGGTGATCGTGCAGGGCAAGCGCTGGGGCACGCTGCGGGCGAAGAACTATCTGGAGAAGAAAGCTACACTCCTACCCGCGGTGCTTGAAAGCTTTTCGCTGCTCGCCGATCAGGCGGACATCGTTCTCGTCGAAGGCGCCGGCAGCCCTGCTGAGATCAATCTGCGCGCCGGCGACATCGCCAATATGGGTTTTGCAACTGCAGCCAATATTCCCGTCGTGCTCGCCGGCGATATCGATCGTGGCGGCGTCATTGCGAGCGTGGCCGGCACGCATCTCGTACTGGAGCCCGAGGAGCGCGGGCGCATCCACGGCTTCATCGTCAACAAGTTTCGTGGCGATCCCAGCCTGTTCGACAACGGCCTCACGGCAATCACGCGGCTGACCGGCTGGCCATCCATTGGCGTGTTGCCATGGCTGCCGCAGGCGGCGTTCCTGCCGGCCGAAGACGCCGTCGATCTCGATCGCACCCACGCCTCGTCATCGACGCGTATCATTGCGGTACCCGTGCTAGCGCGGATCGCCAATTTCGACGATCTCGATCCGCTCGGTATGGAGCCAGGTGTGAAGCTCGTCTTCGTGCGCCCTGGCGAAGCCATTCCGGGCAATGCCGATGTGGTCATTCTGCCAGGCAGCAAGTCCACCATCGGCGATCTCGCTTTCCTGCGTGCGCAGGGCTGGGATATCGACATCAAGGCACATGTCCGCCGTGGTGGACATGTGCTCGGCCTTTGCGGCGGCTATCAGATGCTAGGCAGCACGATTGCTGACCCAGATGGTGTTGATGGCTCGCCGGGTACCGTCGATGGCCTTGGGCTCCTTGATATCGCGACGCTGATGAGCGCGGATAAATCCACCACACTGGTATTCGGCACGCATTGTGCGACGGGTGCCGCGATCGAAGGCTATGAGATCCATCTCGGCCGCAGCGAAGGTGGCGACTGCGCACGGCCACTGCTGATGATCGATGGGCACCCCGATGGTGCCGCTTCAGTCGATGGACGCGTGCAGGGCACTTACGTGCATGGCCTGTTCACCGGCGATGCGTTCCGCAAGGCATGGCTGGCCAATCTCGGCATTGCATCCTCGCTGGCCTACGATGCGCAGATCGAAGCCGCGCTCGATGCGCTGGCCGATCACTGCGAAAAACATCTCGATATCGATCGGCTGATCGAGATTGCTCGCAGCCGTCAGAGCAGCAGCGCCAGCGCGGCATAGATTGCAGCCTGCAAGACGCAAGCTGTGACGAACACGCGAAGTGCCCGGCCGATGTCGTCGAGCGCTGCCGCTCGGCCTTCGGCATTGAGATAGGGATCGTTGACAGCGCCCTCGGCGTAGACGCGTGGTCCAGCTATTGCGATCCCCAGTGCACCGGCCATGGCGCTTTCGGGCCAGCCGGCATTGGGCGAGCGATGCCTGGAGGCGTCGCGCATCATGATCCTCAATGATGCGACGATCGATCCGCGCACGATCGGGGCAACGATCGCGACGAGCAATCCTGATAGCCGTGCCGGGATCAAGTTTACAAGATCGTCGAGCCGCGCAGCCGCCCAGCCAAAATCGATATAGAGCGTGCTGCGATGACCGATCATGGAGTCCGCAGTATTGATGGCCTTGTAGGCGATCAGGCCAGGCAATCCCAGCAGCGCCAGCCAGAACACCGGCGCCACGATGCCGTCGGAGAAATTCTCGGCAGTGGACTCGATCGCCGCGCGCGCCACGCCGGCTTCGTCGAGTCGTTCAGGATCGCGCCCAACGATCATCGCGACGGCCTGTCGCGCCGCCGGCAATCCACCCTCGGTGAAAGCGCGACGCACGCGGGCCACATGCTGATACAGGCTGCGTTGCGCAATCAGTGTCGAGGCAATCAGGGCTTCGATTGCAAAGCCGATCCAGTTGTCGTTGAGGAGATCGGCGAGCACGCCGCCGACAAGCATTGCGAAACTGACCAGCACGATGACGGTGATCACACCAGCCAGCTTACGCTGCCGACGCGACCAGCTCTCGGGGTTGAGCCGGCGTTCCAGCCGGCCGATGCCGTTGCCGATCCAGACCACGGGATGCGGTGCGCGGCGCCACAGCCAGTCGGGATCGCCGATCACGGCATCGAGCAGCAGCGCCGCGACCACCAGCAGGAGCGCGTCGCCATGCACCAGCATCAGGGCGCCACGCGGCTGATTTCGGCAGCCAATCGGTCGAGTGCCTCCACCATGGTCGGACCGCCGCAGGCGGTGAGGCGCTCGGGCAGCACCAGTCGCTTCGACGCCGGATAGAATTTCTCCAGTGCGGGATGCAGCAGGAAGGCGCGGCCTTCGTCTTCGGCGAAATCGGTACTGTCGGTGACCAGCAGCAGATCGGGCCTCAGCGTGACGATTGCCTCCAGCGAGGCGAAGCCGCCAGCCTTGAGGCCGAGTTCGCCGCCGGCATTGCGCAGGCCGACGGCCGAGAGCAGCGACGTCGTGAGATTCTCGCCGCCGGACACCCAGCCGCGCCGCGACACCGCCAGCACCCGCAACGGCTTGCGCTGTACGGCGGCATGGGCCTGCGCGATAGCACTATCGAGTTTCGCTATTTCGGCTTCAGCACGCTCCGGATGCTTGACCAGCGCGCCCATCTGGCGGAGCTGTTTCTTGACGTCGTCGAGCGAGCGGGCAGGATCGAATTCGGTGACCTTCAGTCCCTTGTCCTTCAGGAGTTCGCGGGTCGCGCGCTTGGTGAAGCGGCCGGCGACAACGACATCCGGCTTCAGCGCCAGCACGTCCTCGGCCTCGCCGGACAGCAGGCGGAACGCCGTTGCCTTGTCCTTGTCCCATGAGCGGAACGGATCGCGCGCATAGGGGCTGAGGCCCAAAATCTGCTCGGGATCGGCGAGGGTGACGAGCAGTTGATCGGTACAGAGATTGATCGAGGCGATGCGTGGCTGCTCCGCAGCACTGGCCTGCAGCGGCGCCCATGCGAGCAGCGCGAGCGTCGCAGCCGCGAGCGGCCAAAGCCTCTCGCGCTTCGCCCGATATGATGGCATGACACAGGCATGAAACATGGTGGCGATCTCACGCAGGCGATGGCGGAATTCGGCGGCGCGCCGGACCAATGGCTCGATCTCTCGACCGGGATCAATCCATGGCCGTGGCCCATTCCTGCCAACCTGCCGAGCTATCTTTGGGAACGCTTGCCGACGCGCGCTGACGAACAGTCGTTGCTGTCCGCCGCGCGCAGCGCTTACCACGTGCCCGATAACGTCGATGTCGTTGCCGCTGCCGGTACGCAGGCGCTGATCCAGTGGCTGCCGCATCTCGCCGCGCCTGGCGCCGTTGCCATCGTCGGGCCGACCTATAACGAGCATGTCGCGGCTTGGCGTGCCGGCGGACATGAGGTTGGCGTGATCGGCAGCCTCAGTGCGCTGCCGGACCACGCCAAGCATGTGGTGATCGTCAATCCCAACAATCCCGACGGGCGTGTCGCCATGCGCGACGAGCTCGCTGATGTTGCGGCGATCCTGCAACGGCGCGGCGGCTGGCTGGTGATCGATGAGGCCTTCGCCGATGTCGATCCCGCGATCAGCGCTGTCGATCTGTGCGCGACACTGCCGGTGGTGATCCTGCGCTCGTTTGGTAAGTTCTACGGCCTCGCGGGTCTGCGTCTCGGCTTCGCGCTCGCGGCGCCGCTGATCGCGCAGCGTATCGCGACTGCCATCGGTCCATGGGCCTGTTCCGGACCGGCGCAGGTCATCGGCGCGGCCGCTTTGCGCGACGAGCGCTGGGCTACGCAGACTCGCGTCGCGCTGGTCGCACAGGGCATCAAGCTCGACAACGTATTGGCCGATGCCGGTTTCGAGATTGTCGGCGGCACGCCGCTGTTCAGGCTGGCGCGACATGTCGACGCCTTGAAATGGCATGCCGCATTGGCCCGGCAGCAGATCTGGTGTCGCCGCTTCGACTGGAGCCATGAGCTGCTGCGGTTCGGCCTGCCGCCCGACGCTGTCGCGCTGAGCCGGCTTGCTTCTGCGCTGGCGAAATAGCCGCCACATCGCTCAGACTCCCGCCCAGGGCAGGATGATCGTTTCGTTCCGGTGTTCGGCGCGATAGGCGCTGATGCGGAACACATTGGCGACGATGTCATCGGACAGCGCCTGTTGCGGCGAACCTTGGGCCGCGAGACGTCCTTCGGACATCACCAGTACCGTATCGGCAAAGCGCGCGGCGAGGCCGAGATCGTGGGTCACCACGATCACCAGCACGCCGCTGTTAGCGACATCGCGCAGATTTTTCATGACGTCGATCTGGTAGCGTGGATCGAGCGATGCGGTCGGCTCATCCGCCAGCACGATCGGCGCCTCGACCGCAAGGACACGCGCCAGTGCGACACGGCTGCGCTCGCCGCCCGAAAGTTCGGTGACGCGGCGATCGGCAAAGGCGACGATGTCGGTGGCCTGCATGGCACGCTCGACGGCAGCCTTGTCTGACGATGTCAGTCGCGCCGGATCGGTCGCGCCATGCGGATAGCGGCCGAGGGCGACGACGTCCTTCACGTCGAGGGGCCAGTGTACGACATGGCCTTGCGGCAGATAGCCGAAGCGCTTTGCGCGCTCGCGTAGCGGCAAGGACGCCAGTGTATCGCCGGCGACATGGATCGCGCCGGTGGACGACTGCAATCCTGCCAATGCGCGCAGCAGCGTCGTCTTGCCGGCGCCGTTCGGGCCAACCAGGGCGACGAGATGCCGGGCGCTCAGCGAGAGCGAGACATCGTGCAGCACCTCGCGCCCGGAGAGCGTGACGCTCAGATTGCTCGCGGTCAGCAGCGCCTGATCGCTCATGCGACGCCTCCGCCCAGAGCGCGCCGCTCGCGCATGATGAGATAGAGGAAGAACGGCACGCCGATGATCGAGGTCAGCACGCCGACCTTGATGTCGGTGGTCGACGGGATCAGGCGCACGGCAATATCTGCGGCGAGCAACAGCGCGGAGCCGGTCAGCGCGCTCGGAATCAGCAGTCGTGCAGGATCATGACCGATGATCGGGCGCATCAGATGCGGTGCAATGAGGCCGATGAAGCCGATCGTGCCTGTGACAGCGACAGCGCCGCCAACGCCGAGCGCGACGCCGAGGATCACCAGCAGGCGCAGCCGGCTGACATTGACGCCGAGGCTCTGCGCGGTCTCTTCGCCGAGGCTCAGTGCACGGAAGGCCGAACGCTGGCTCATCAGGATGATTGCGCCGGCGACAATGAACGGCAGCGCCAGCGTGACGTGGCGGAAGCTGCGGTCTTCCAGCGAGCCGAGCAGCCAGAACGCGATCTCAAGTGCGGCGAAGGGATTGGGCGACAGGTTCATCACCAGCGCCGTCGCGGCACCTGCGAGACTTGAGATCGCAAGCCCCGCGAGGATCAGTAGCAGCAGACCGGCATTGCGGCCGGCGATACCAAGCAGCACGAACACCGACAGGAATGCCATCGTGATGCCAGCAACCGGTAAGGCCCATGAGCGCACATCGGCCCAGCCGAGCGAGATCATCAGCACCGCGCCGAAGGCGGCCGATTGCGGTGCGCCGAACAGGGATGGCGAGGCGAGGGGGTTGCGCAGCAAGCCCTGCAGCGCGGCACCGGACAGGCCGAGGATCGCGCCGATGGCCAGCGCGAGGATCGCGCGTGGCAGACGGATTTCGCGCACGATGATCTGCTGCACGTCGCTGCCGCCGCCGAACAATGCATCGAGCACCGTCAGCGGCGATAGTTTGACAGGTCCCGTGCCGAGCGAGCCCAGTGCCAGCAACGTCACGAGACCGACGAGCGCCAGTGTGGCGATCGCCCGGCGCCGTGCTGCTGGCGCTATGCTCACCATGTGGCGTTGAAGCCTGCGTAAACCGCAGGTCCCGTGGTGCCGAAGTTCAGCACTTCCTGGTAATGTTCATTCAGGATGTTCTCGCCGCGGGCGAAGACCTTCCAGTTCGCATCGATCTTGTATTCGGTATAGAGATCGACGCGGGTATAGGCATCCACCTGACCGACCTGATTGGCGCTGCTGAAGCGCTTCGACACCGTGGTAACGCGCGGCTCGATCATCCACTTGTCGGTCGGCGTGATCGTGAGTGCGAAGCGGGCGAAGTTCTTCGGCCGCCGTGCCAGCACTGTATCATTGCCGAGATCTTGCGCGTGCAGGTAGGTGTAGGCCGCGTTGAACTTCATCAGGCCCGGAATAACGTCCACATTGGCGCCAACTTCGATGCCGTTGGTCTCTGCCTTTGCGACGTTGATGTAGCAGCCTGTGGTTTGGGCAACGGGACACGAACCGGGGCTTCCCGTCGGCGTCACGAAGTTGATCAGATTGCTGTAGTCGTTCGAGAAGCCCGTCAGCGAGACCACCACGCGGCCGTTGAAAAGGCTCTGATCGACGCCGGCGTCGTAGCCGAAGCTTTGCTCCGGGCTGAGCGTCGGCGTGCCGTTTGCCGTTGAATACAGCTGGAACAGTGTCGGTGCCTTGGCGCCGGTACCTGCGCTGGCGTGGAACTTGGTGCCGGTTTCTGCAATCGTATAGGCGGCCGTGGCACGCCATGTCTCGAAGCGCCCGACATCCACGACGTCGTCCACGCGGCTGCCCAATGTGATGTTGAGACGTTCGCCTACGGGGACCGACCACAGCGCGAAGACCGAATTGGTATCTTGGCGTTTCGCCAGCGCGGGTGTGATAGCGGCCGGTATCGGCAGGATGGCGGTCGTGTAGGTCTTGGCTGTCTCGCTCTGCGTCTTGGCGCCGTAGATCAGCGAGCCAAATGCGCCGAGCTTCAGGTTTGCCTGATATTCTGCGCCGAGGCTGTCACCATTGTAGTCGAGAATATTGGCCGTGGTGTTCTGCGGCAGCATGTTGGTGCGATAGGTTACGTCGTAGTTCGAACGCTCGGTATGCGTGTTCGACACGGTGACATTATGCGTGAGAATGCCGCCGAAGGAATCCAGTGAGGCGCGGCCGTAAACGGTTTGAAGCAGGCGCGTGACATTTGAAGGCGTGTCGGGAAGCTGCACAGCTCTCGACGTCGGACTGAAAGTGCCGTCATAGGCGGCTCGGGTGAAGGATGACACGAAGCCGGATTCCAGCCGGATGCCTTCGCCGGCATCGTAGCCGATCCTAGCCGATCCGCCGACGCGATCAAAGCCATCGCGTTCGAGATTGGGGTATAGCGCTTCAAACTGAGGGATGCGATAGCCGAAGCGCGAGAAGCCGTTGCTGTGCTGACCGCCGCCGGTGAAGGCATAAGACCACGGACCGTCGGATCCGGTCAGCGATCCCTGCGTCGTGACAGTGCCGTAGCTGCCGGTTTCGGTGCGCACATTGACCTGTGCGGGGCCGGAGCCCTTCTTGGTAATGATATTGATCACGCCGCCCATGGCGTCGGATCCATAGAGCGCGCTCTGCGGCCCCTTCAAGACTTCGATGCGTTCCATGGCCGAAGGCGTGAACATGGCGAATTCGAAATCGCCTGATGCAGCCGTGGGATCGTTGACGCGGATGCCGTCGATCATCACCAGCGTTTGGCCGGTATTGCCGCCGCGCAGGCGGACATTGGTGGTGCCGCCAGGGCCGCCGGTTTCGGTAATGTCGAGACCGGGCACGGTGCGCAGCGCATCGACCAGCGAGCCGGGATTGCTGGTCGCAATGGTCTCGCCCGACACCACGCTGATCGAACTGCCAGTGCGATTGAGTTGTTCGGGTGCTCTGTCCGCCGTCACCACGATTTCGGAGAGCTGCTCGGCACCGGACTGCGCATGCGCAGCACTGTGGGAGCAAGACAGAACAACAACGGCCGCAGTGCCTGCGGCCAAATTCCGGATAGTCATTTAACCCCTTCCGTCGACCCACCGTCGAACGAGTGTGAAACTCGTTACCGGCCGGTCTCCTGGCTCGCGGTGGTCTCCCGGTCCGCCTTCCCGAATCTGCGATGCAAATTCAGTGGCTTTGTGGACCCGGAATGGCCGCTTACAGTTGCGGGGGCAGCCGCGGCATAAGGGATATCTCCCCGCACCGCATTCCCGTTTCACCTCCTTGCAGAGGCACCGATAACTAGGAGGACAGGAAGCACAGCGCGCAGCGCGGTGCAACAGCGATCGAAGAGTTCTAGATTTATTGCTCCACCTGTAGCGCTGCGAGCACGTCGTCGGGACGTTCGACCATCATCATGTGGCCTGTGCCGGGCAGAATCACCGTGCGGGCGTTTTTCAATGCGGCCGCGAGAGCCTTGCCGGCCTTGGCGGGAGTCATCATGTCCCGCTCGCCGAGGATGAGCGTGACAGGGATTTCAAGCTGGGCCGCAGCAGTCAGCGCATTCTGGTATGTATTGCAGGCGTTGAGATCGGCGAACAGCACGCCCGGCTTTGTGGCTTCGAGCACGCGCTGGGCACCGCTATGCATCCACAACCCCGGCGCGAGGCTGCCGCCGAGTTCGGCGCGAAAGCCGAGCCCCCAGATCGACACCATGTCGATGGCGGAATGCTGATTGGCTTCGGCGTCCTTGAGCAGATCCGGACCGACGGTCATCGTTCCTGCCGCGCCCATCAGATCGAGGCGGGTGACTTTGTCGGGATGGCGTGCTGCGGTTTCCAGCGCGATCAGTGAACCCATGGAATGGCCGATCAGCCGCGCGCTCTTTGCGCCCGCAGCGTCGATCACTGCCGCGGTCCAGTCGGCGAGATCGGCGATGGTGGTGAGTGCTTCACCCTTTGAGCGACCGTGGCCGGGCAGATCCGGTGCCAGCACCGCAAAGCCATGATGTGCGAACCAGCGCGTATGCAGTGCCCAGGTCGAGTGATCGAAGCCGGCGCCATGGATCATCACGACGACCGGGAGCGCCGCATCAAATGTGCGGCCGCCATTCGCGATATAGGTCTCGTGACCGTTGACGGTGAGTTGCATCGCTCAGCCCTTCTGCGAAATGCGCAGCGCCTGCGCGAGGTCATCGATGATGTCATCGGCGGCTTCGATGCCGACGGAGAGGCGGATCAGCTCCTCGCCGATGCCGGCGGCCTTGAGCTGCTCGGCGTCCATCTGCTGATGCGTGGTGCTTCCGGGATGAATGACCAGCGTCTTGGCATCGCCGACATTGGCGAGATGGCTGGTCAGCTTCAGCGCCTCGATGAATTTGCGCCCGGCATTGCGGCCACCCTTGATGCCGAAGGAGACGATGGAGCCGGCGCCGCGCGGCAGCAGGCGTTTTGCCAGCGCATAGTCCGGATGATTCTCCAGCGACGGATGTAGCACCCAGTCGACCGCCTTGTTGGCCGTGAGCGCTGCGAGCACCGCATGCGTATTGGCCACATGGCGCTCCATGCGAATGCCCAGTGTCTCGACGCCTTGCAGCAGCTGGAACGCATTGGTCGGCGAGAGACACGCGCCGAAATCGCGCAGGCCTTCGGTGCGGGCGCGCATGATGAAGGCGGCATTGCCGAACTGCTCGTCGAAGACAATGCCGTGATAACCGGCATAGGGTTCGGTCAGCTGCGGGAATTTGCCGGAGGCGTGCCAGTCGAAGCGGCCACCATCGACGATGACGCCGCCGATGGCGATGCCGTGGCCGCCGATCCATTTGGTAGCCGAGTTCATCACGATATCGGCGCCAAGCTCGATCGGCCGCGACAGGAATGGCGTCGCGAAGGTGTTGTCGATCAGCAGCGGGATCTTCGCGGCATGCGCGATCTCGGCGACGGCGGGTATGTCGAGCACTTCGAGGCCGGGATTGCCGATGGTCTCGCCGATGATCAGTCTGGTGTTGGGCTTGATCGCAGATTTGAAAGCGTCGAGGTCGCGCGGCTTGACGAATGTCGTGGTAATGCCGAAGCGGGGCAGCGTGTGCGCCAGCAAGTTGATGGTGCCGCCATAGAGCGAGGACGACGCCACAATGTGATCGCCGGCATTGAGCAATGTCGCTATGGCGAGATGCAGTGCCGCCATGCCTGACGCGGTGCACACGGCGCCGACGCCGTTCTCAAGTGCGGCGAGGCGCTCTTCCAGCACCGCCGTCGTTGGATTCGAGATGCGCGTATAGATGTGGCCGGCGCGTTCGAGATTGAACAGCGCAGCAGCGTGATCCGAGTCCTGGAACACATAGGATGTGGTCTGGTAGATCGGCACTGCCCGCGCGCCGGTGATCGCGTCCGGATGCTGGCCGGCATGCAGACTCAGCGTTTCGAAAGCAGGCGGTTTGGGTGCTGGCATGGTGATTTCATCCCTGGACGCGATTTGCGACATCTATGGCACGAATCGGATGCGAGTGTGAGTCGGCGATATTTCAACTGATGGAACGAAATGCGGAGCGGCGACTTATACGAGGTCGATCACGCGGGAGAGTTATCATGAAGAAATTGCTGCTTTGCACTGCGGTTGCGGGTCTCGCGTTTTCATCGGTTGCGGCCGAGGCGAAAGGCTGTATCAAAGGCGCGATCATTGGCGGAATCGCCGGCCACTATGCGGGACATGGCAAGGTCGGCGTCGTTGCGGGGTGCGTGATCGGACGCCACGAGGCCAATAAGGCCGATGCGGAACGGGCGCAGAAGGCGCAGCATCCACAGCCGCCGAACGAGAATGGTCGCATCTAGATCGGCGTTGTTCTCGACGCTGGACGATGTTGCTAAAATTTGATGGACTAGACCGGTTCAGTAGAGCCTCACCCTCATCAGGTTGGGGTTCTTTTCGTCTCTGTACGATACCGGACGAGATTGGGCGTAGACGTGGTGCTGCATCGGGATGTGTTTTGGCTCGGCAAACAATGGGCCGTCACCGGCTATGGAATTCAGGCTGTCAGCCAGAAGTACAACATGAAGTTCGATATCGAGGTATCGCAGATCTGGAACGAGGATCTGGATGCCTTGATGCGCGATGAGCCATGGTTCGATGCGGCGGATTTTGCACAGGCCGTCGATCGTGCGCGGCAGCGTGCGGCAGAAGCACCGCTGACGTTCAAGCCACCGCTGAGTGACGAGCGTTAAGACGCCGCGCGTTATATTCTCTTCCGTTCGAATTTTCAAACAGCCACGTCTTCGCATTCTCGCGGCGCTTTCGCGTCCGAGCTATGAACATTCCTTCCCGCCCCCTTGTGAGAGGGCGTGCGGAACGCCGGGTGCCCGATGCACCCTTGGGCCTGATGCCGATGCGGTCTTCCGCAAGGGG
>NZ_LVYV01000018.1 GCF_001618955.1 Tardiphaga robiniae | reverse complement strand
CTGCCCGAAGACAGCCCTCACCCACATCTCCCGTGACGCCGCATCTCCGGCGTCCACCGCATCCCACCCCGCGAACGTGACGATCGCGATCGCCCCTCTCGGTGGGGCAGGACGAAGGGGAATATAAACCTGATAGGGATGTTGTCAACGAGAAGATAGGAAAAAATGTTCGGGCGCTGTCTTGCCGCCCCAAACTGTCATTCCGGGTCGCGGCCGGCACTTGCCGGACGCGAACCTCAGCCACTCCACTTGGAGTGGCGGGGAATCCCGGCATGTTCAGCAAAACACTTCGAGATTCCGGGCTCGCGCTCTCAGCTTTGCTGAGACCGCGCCCCGGAATGACGAGCTTGGATCGGGATTCCAAACTCAGTCCGGCCCGCTTCGCGGTCCGTCCTGCCCTCAGGCACACCAATTGGCGTGCCGGGGAATGACGAGCGTGTGTCGGGGAATGACATGCGTATGGAAGTAGCCCCGCGCGCTATCATCCCGTCAGCGCGAGCTGGAAATCCTTCTCGGCCTGGGCGTCGCGTTCGTTCTTTTCCGGGCATTCGCCGGGCTCCGCCTGGCACGGGCGGATCTCGTAATCATTGTCGAGCACGCGGCGCGGCGCCGGCTTGGAATCCTTGGCTTCGACATCGGTGACGAGGCCGCTCTCGGCGGCAAGTTTCCACACGTCGGCTTCGGTCGGATAGGATTTGCTCAGTTTCGCGTCGTCACAGAACAGTGCGTAGGGCATCGGATTGCTCCGGTAAAAATTGATAACGTTCATGGCGGCGCCGGGTTCGCCCCGACGTATTCCCAGACATTTCAAAATTGCGCGACGGCCATTCGGCTACGCCGCGAAAGCGTTCAGCTCACCATCTTGTGAGACTTGAACAGGCGGCCCTTTTCCACCACGAGGATCACCGCCAGCGCGGCGAGCGTGCAGAGGAAGAGGCCGGTCGCAAACGGCAGCAGCGTGCCGTCATAGTGCTGCCCGATAACATAGCCGATCCCGATGCCGAGCAGCGTGGTCAGCGTGCCATAGAGCGACGATGCAGTGCCGGCGATGTGGCCTTGCGGCTCCATTGCCAGCGCTGTGAAATTGGCGAACATCAAGCCAAAGGAAAACATCATCAGCGCCGATAGCGCCATGAACAGCGGCAGTGGCAGCATGCCGTTGCTGGCCGCCAGCAGCATCGTGCCACCCACCGCGACATAGCCAAGCAGCGCGCCATGCGAGATCACGCGCATGCCAAGGCGATTGACGAAACGCGCATTCGTAAAACCGGCAATGGCGACGCCCAGCGCAATCGCTGCGAAGGCGAGCGGGAAATAATGGCCGAGATGATAGATTTCGGTGAAGACCTGCTGCGAGGTGAACACGAAGGCAAACAGCGAGCCCTGCAATCCGCCGGCGGCGAGCGCATAGCCCAGCGTCTGCCGGTTGGTGATGGTCTGCCGATAGGCCAGGAGGACGTCGCGGATTGCGATCGACCTGCGGTCTGCAACGGCGAGCGTTTCCGGCATGCGCACGGCGCTCCAGATCAGCGCCAGCACGCCATAGAGCATCAGCACCACGAAGATGCCGCGCCATTCGGTGAGCAGCATCACAGCCTGACCGAAAGATGGTGCAATCACCGGCACGGCGATGAACACCATCATCGCGAGCGACACGACACCGGCCATGCGGCGGCCGGCATAGCAGTCGCGCACGATCGTCACGGCGATCACGCGCGTCGCAGCGGTGCCGAGGCCTTGCAGCAGGCGCGCCAGCAGAAGCAGTTCGAAACTGGGGGCGATCACGGCCAGCAGGCTGGCAACACAATAGACAGCCATGCCGCCGAGCAGGATGGGGCGGCGGCCGAACCGGTCCGACAGCGGACCGATGGCGAATTGCGCGACGCCAAAGCCGAGCAGGAACACCGACAGCACCGTTTGCAGCCGGTTTGCATCGGCGATTTTGAAAGCTGCGCCGAGATGAGGCAGCGCCGGCAGCATGATGTCCATAGCCATCGGATTCAGCGCCATGATCGAGGCGATCACGACGACGAATTCGCCAAATTTCATGGGGCTATGGGTCGATGACACCGCCAGGGGGGCGTCGGCGTTGATGTCGGTCACAAAGCGGTTCCTGAAAGCATTCCCGCCATTAGGGTGTTCATGCTGCGATGCACAAGTTAACTTTCGGCATGGCTGCGTCGCGGAAACCGGCGGATTTCCCCATTTTGTGAATTAATGTTCAGAAAATAGCGCGGGGGCGTCGTCTCAACGGTCTTAAACCCTGGAACTCCGGGCTGCGTCACGCAGCGTGACCCGGGTCATGCGGATCATTTCCAGCAGGATCGCTTCACCGGTATCGGTGAGTTCGTCGGAGGTCATGCGACGCGAGGCGGTGTCTTGTGCCAGCAGCGGCACATGGACGAACGCGGCGAGGCGAGGGCCGCCGTGCACGCGGGTGGCCTCGATGCTGCGCCAGGACAGATAATTGCAGAGATAGCGGCCGGCATCGCGTGAGGAGCGCACATCGGCGCCGCTGGCGAGGGCAGCCCGGAACAGACGCGCCGTGTGCGGGCCGAACATCTGCGCGTCGGCGCCGGGAACGATGCTGGCGCGGCGCACCGTTGTGTGGCCGGCATCGGGCCACAGCATCGACACCGCGTTGCGTGCGCGCGTCTCGACCCGGATATAGGGCGTGCGCGCGGCGAGGCCGAACATCAGCAGGGCATCCGGGTGATGGCGTGCGATCAGTTCGGGCAATTCGCGATCGACGGTGGCGTAGGTGACGTCGAAAATATGCGGGATGCGGGGGGTATCAGCGAAAGCGGGGCGGCGCAGCGTTGCGAGCTTTCGCACCAGCGCCTGTGTCGGGTTCACCGGCGCGCCGGGGAAAGGGCCAAAGCCCGTGATGAGGATGCGGGGAGATGTACCGGGATGGTTCAACATTCGCCTCCATGATCGCGACGGCGCGCTAACCTCTCCCCGCTTGCGGGGAGAGGTCGCCTGTAACATGCGAAGCATGTGGAAGGCGGGTGAGGGGGACTCTCCACGAACTCGGAGCGAGTGGATAGTCCCCCTCACCCGTCTGGCTTCGCTGCGCTCCGCCAGCCGACCTCTCCCCGCAAGCGGGGAGAGGTTAGGGCGCGCTACTTCAGCAGATCCGCGATCGCCTCCGCCGCGACGGCAGGCGTCATCGTGCCGTCGGCGACGTCGCGTTCGACCTGCTTGACCTTGCTGCGGATCGCGGGATCGCTGCGCAGCCGCGCCTTCAAACGATCCTCCAGCATGGTCCACATCCATTTCACCTGCTGCTCGCGGCGGCGGCCGGCGAAATCGCCGGAGGCATTCATGGCGGTGCGATGCGCGACGACCTTGTTCCAGAGGTCGGCGATACCCGTCTTGGTCAGCGCCGAATAGGTCACGACCGGCGGATGCCAGTGCTCCGAGCGCGGCGCGAGGATATGCAGCGCGCCGCGATAATCCCCAGCGGTGATATTGGCGCGTTTGAGATTGTCGCCGTCGGCCTTGTTGATGGCGATCATGTCGGCGAGTTCGATCAGGCCTTTCTTGATGCCCTGCAATTCGTCGCCGCCGCCGGGCAGCATCAGCGCGAGGAAGAAATCGGTCATGTCGCAGACCGCCGTTTCCGACTGGCCGATGCCGACGGTCTCCACCAGCACCACGTCGAAGCCGGCGGCTTCACACAGTAACATGGCCTCGCGCGTTTTCGCTGCGACGCCGCCGAGCGTGCCGGAGGACGGCGAGGGACGAATGAAGGCGTTCGGATGGGCGGACAGATCGTTCATCCGCGTCTTGTCGCCGAGGATCGAGCCGCCGGTGCGCGCCGAGGATGGATCGACGGCCAGCACCGCGACCTTGTGGCCGCGCTCGATCAGATACATGCCGAGCACATCGATGGTGGTCGATTTGCCGACGCCGGGCGAGCCGGTGATCCCGACGCGAAACGCCTCGCCGGTATGCGGCAGCAGTGCCTGCACCAGTTCGCGCGCGGCGGCCTGATGATCGGCGCGGCGGCTCTCGACCAGCGTGATCCCGCGCGCCAGCGCTGCGCGGCTGCCGGCGCGGAGGTCTTTGGCGAGCGCGTCGATGTCGATGGGGGCTTTCGTCACTGCGGCCCCTTGTCGTCGTCCTTCGGCCGCTGGCCGCCGAAGATCGCGCTGCCCTCGGCCGACAGGTATGGCTTGAATTTCTCCCATGGCACGAAGGCGTCGTAGTCGCCTTCGGCATAGGACCCGACCGCATAGGGGCCGTAATGGAAGCTGAGGCCGGAGCTCTTGCCGGCCGATGTCGATGGCGCCAGCGATACCGGCCCGATCTTGAGCAGCTTCGGTTCCAGCGCGTCGACGAGGCTCATGTCGGGATTGTCGTTGTCGCGTTTTTTCTTCTCGAGTTTCAGATCGGCGACGACCGCATCGCGGATCGCCGTCATCGCCGGGCCACCATCGGCGAGCTCGGTGAAGAACGGGCGAATGCTGATCATCTTGCCGGCCTGCCTGTCCCACAGCAGCGTGTCGTTGGCACGATTGGGATGCGCGCCGCCGGTGTAGTTGTAGTCCGCGCGAATGATGCTGACATAGCGACCCGCGACCAGCGAGCTCTGCGTATAGGTCCGCTCGGATTCCCATGGCCGGTTGCGGATGTCGGCAGGGAGATCGTTCATCTCCTTGCGCTGCTCGACCAATTCCTTGAGCGTCTTCGCAGCCCAGCCATTGCTTGCGGATGTGAGATATTTCAGCAGCGGCGCATCGGACTTGATTGCGGCATCGAAGAAGACGGCGACCTCGGTATATTTGGCCTTGAGCTGGATGTCGGGTATGGGCTCGGCGGCGAGGGCCGCCTCACCGAATAGGAGACAGGTGAGGGCGACCAGCGCAAACGTCTTCAACACCCTTACTCCGCTGCCTCGCTGTGTCCCAGCCGTGCATTCAGCTTGTGGATCAACTCCTCTGCGGCCTCCGAGATCACCGTACCGGGCGGGAAGATCGCCTCCGCACCGGCCTTGTAGAGTTCGTCGTAGTCCTGCGGCGGGACGACGCCGCCGATGATGATCATGATGTCCTCGCGGCCCTGTTTCTTGAGCGCAGCCTTCAGCTCCGGCACCGCGGTGAGGTGGGCGGCGGCCAGCGAGGAGAGGCCGAGGATATGCACGTCGTTTTCGACGGCCTGCCGCGCGGCCTCATCGGCGGTGGCGAATAGCGGCCCGATATCGACGTCGAAGCCGACATCCGCGAAGGCCGAGGCGATCACCTTCTGGCCGCGGTCGTGGCCGTCCTGGCCGATTTTCGCGACGAGGATGCGCGGGCGGCGACCCTCGGCGTCCTCGAAGGCGTCGATCAGCGCCTGAACCTTCTGGACTTTGTCGTTCATGGTGGACGCCTCGCGCTTGTAGACACCGGTGATGGATTTGATCTCGGCGCGGTGACGGCCGAACACTTTCTCCATCGCATCGGAAATTTCGCCGACGGTGGCCTTGGCGCGTGCGGCATCGATCGCCAGCGCCAGCAGGTTGCCGTTGCCGTCCTTGGCGCTGCGCGTAAGCGCCGCCAGCGCGGCATCGACGTCGGCCTGGCTGCGCTCGCCACGCAGGCGTTTGAGCTTGTCGATCTGCAGCCGGCGCACGGTGGAGTTTTCCACCTTGAGCACGTCGAGCGCTTCTTCATTCTCCGGCTTGAACTTGTTGACGCCGATCACCGCCTGGCGGCCGGCATCGATACGCGCCTGGGTCTTGGCCGAGGCTTCCTCGATGCGCAGCTTGGGGACGCCGGCCTCGATGGCCTTGGCCATGCCGCCGAGCTCTTCCACTTCCTGGATATGCGCCCAGGCCTTGGTGGCGAGATCGTGGGTGAGGCGTTCGACGTAATAGGAGCCGCCCCATGGATCGATGATGCGGTTGGTGCCGGTTTCCTGCTGCAAGAATAGCTGCGTGTTGCGGGCGATACGCGCGGAGAAGTCGGTCGGCAGCGCCAGCGCCTCGTCGAGCGCATTGGTGTGCAGCGACTGGGTGTGGCCCTGCGTCGCCGCCATCGCCTCGATGGTGGTGCGCATCACGTTGTTGTAGACGTCCTGCGCGGTCAGCGACCAGCCCGAGGTCTGGCAATGGGTGCGCAGCGACAGCGACTTCGGATCCTTCGGATTGAACTGTGTGAGCAGCTTGGCCCACAAGATGCGCGCGGCGCGCATCTTGGCGACTTCCATGAAGAAGTTCATGCCGATCGCCCAGAAGAACGACAGCCGCGGTGCGAAGCGATCGACATCGATGCCTGCGGCGAGACCTGCGCGCAGATATTCGACGCCGTCGGCCAGCGTATAGGCCAGCTCAAGATCCTGCGTCGCGCCGGCTTCCTGCATGTGATAGCCGGAGATCGAAATCGAATTGTACTTCGGCATCTTTTGCGAGGTGTAGGCGAAGATGTCCGAGATGATCCGCATCGAGGGCGTCGGCGGGTAGATATAGGTGTTGCGCACCATGAACTCTTTCAGAATGTCATTCTGAATGGTTCCAGTGAGCTTCTCCGGCGGCACGCCCTGTTCTTCGGCGGCGGCGACATAGAGCGCGAGGATCGGCAGCACCGCGCCGTTCATGGTCATCGACACGCTCATCTGGTCGAGCGGGATGCCGGCGAACAGCGTGCGCATGTCATAGATCGAGTCGATCGCCACGCCGGCCATGCCGACGTCGCCCGACACGCGCGGATGATCCGAGTCATAGCCACGATGGGTGGCGAGATCGAACGCGACCGAGAGACCCTTCTGGCCGGCGGCGAGATTGCGCCGGTAAAATGCGTTGGAATCTTCCGCGGTGGAGAACCCGGCATATTGCCGGATCGTCCAGGGCTGGTTGACATACATGGTCGGGTAGGGGCCGCGCAGGAACGGCGCGATGCCCGGATAGGTGTCGAGGAAGTCGATGCCCTTGACGTCATCTTCGCCATAGCCCGGCTTCACCAGGATGCCTTCGGGCGTCAGCCATGGTTCGCCCTGCGACGGCGCGCCCGCGGCGCGGGTGGCGAAATCGATCTCGGCGAAATTCGGAATCTTGGTCATGGTCGTTTCTCGAATTCTCGATTGCGTTCGATGAGTCTCTGAACGTTCTTTTTGTAATCGGGGTCGCTCTGTCGGTCTTTAGATACGGCGCGGTAGAATATCTTCTCGATCGGCCACATCAGCAGGTCGAATATCAACTGCATCATCCGCTCTGCACCTGTGATTGTAGCCACGCTCATAGGGTCCCGACTGCCGACTTCCGTTGTCGAATGCGGCGCTCGATCTCATCCTGGACATCCTTGAGCTCGCATTCCGAGTAGTAACCATTGGCTGCATCGTCATCGATCCATGCTTGACTGAGCGCACCCAAAATTCTGCCGACGAACATTTGAGTTTTGTAAAAAATTGGTGCGTGCAGCGGCCCTCGGCCGAGAAACAGTCCAAAAATCCAACGAAACAGCGTTTGTTTGGCAAATTTTGGCAGTTTCTGAAGTCTCTTCTCTTTCTCGGAGACCAGCCTTTCGTAACGCTCTGCAATCTCGGTATCGTCGAGTTTCGCCAGATCTCCGCGAAGATTGATTCCGAAGCGCATGTGTCGCTCTCATGTCTCAATCATGATCCGGATGCTGATAGCTGAACACTTCCGCGCATTTTTCCGCGCCGTAATTCTGCATTGTCGTCTTGCTCGGCAGGTTCGACACGTTGCCGACCCAGCCCAGGCGTGACTCCGTGCCGAATTGCTGCGTCGGCACCACGCGGTCCGGCCGGTCGAAGGCGCCGGTCATGATCTCGATCTTGGGACCGCCGATGGCGCGGTAGCTCAGCGGTGTGCCGCATTTGGCGCAGAAGTCGCGCTCCGCAATGGACGATGACTTGAACGCGGCCGGCTTGCCGCGGGTCCAAGCAAAGTTCTCGTTCGGGATATCGGCAAGCGAGGCGAATGGCGCGCCGGTGGCCTTCTGGCACATGCGGCAATGGCAGATGCTGACCCGGGTCGGCGCAGCCGACAGCGCAAAGCGGATCGCGCCGCATTGGCAGCCGCCGGTCAGCGCGGGTTTGCTCGCCGTTGCCGTCATGGCTTACTCCATCAAGCCCCAAGCCTGCACCAGCATCGCCAGCGCATCGCCGCCGGCAATGATAAAATCCCTAACGCCTGCGTCGCGCAAGGGCGCCTCGAGGTCGCCGGGGCGGCCTGCCAGATAGATATGCTTCGCGCCGGCGGCCTGAAGCGCTTTTGCTGCGGGCGCGGCCTGACCGGCATAGAGCTTGTCGGACGAGCAGATACATACCAGCGCGGCGCCGGAGGCCTTCCAGGCCTTGGTGAGTTCGGCCGGATCGGAGAAACCGTCGCTGTCGAGGGCTTCGATGCCGCCGGTCTCAAAGAAGCTCTTGGCGAAGGTCGCGCGGGCCGTGAAATCGGCGGGCGTGCCGAGATTGGCCAGGAAGACCTTCGGACGGGCACCCTTGCGCGCCAGCAGGTGATCCGATTTGTCGCGCAGCGCCTCGAAGGGGGAGGCCAGCCGGATCGGTTCCAGCGGGTTGAACTTGATCTTGTCTTTGCCATAGGGCTTGCCGGGGATCGGCTTCACCTTCAGCACACTGGCGCGGGCCTCATGCAGGTTCGGGAATTCGCTGGCGCCGGTGAGCACTTCGCGGCGCTTGGCGACGCTGGCCTGACGTGCAGCGCGGGTGGCGGCGACCTTCGGCTGGATCACATTGTTGCCCAGCGCCGGGAAGGCGCCGCCGGCTTTCTCGATGTCCTGGAACTGGGCCCATGCGGCGTCGCACAGTTCGCGCGTCAGCGTCTCGATGCCGCCGGCGCCGGCGGCGGGGTCGGACACCTTGGCGAGATTGGACTCTTCCAGCAGCACCAGTTGAGTATTGCGCGCGGCGCGGCGCGCAAAGCCATCGGGCAGGCCGAGCGCCAGCGTATGCGGCAGCACGCAGATGGAGTTGGCACCGCCGAGACCGGCAGCGAATGTCGCCATGGTGGCGCGCAGCATGTTCACATACGGGTCGCGCTGCGTGAGCATGCGCCACGCGGTATCGGCAGCGATGCACAGCGGCTTCGGCGCGAGGCCGCAGCTTTCCTCGATGCGCGCCCACAGCAGGCGCAGCGCGCGGAATTTCGCCATGGTGAGAAACTGGTCGGCATCCGCCGCGAGACGCGCATAGACCATGCCGCGGGCTGTCTCGAGCGGAATATTGTGGTCTTCCATCGCGCGTAGATAGGACACCATCACCGCCAGGACGTAAGACAGTTCCTGCACTTCGGAGCCGCCGGCATCGTGAATGATGCGGCCGTCGGCAACGGCGAACGGGCCCTTGAAGCCTTGCGCGGCGAGCTTCTTGATGATGTCGGTGACGGCGGGCGCCATCTCCCACCAGTTATAGGCGCTGGTGCCCCATACTGCGGTGGCGCCGATGGGATCGAGGCCAAAGCGGATGTCGCATGTGGCGGGATCGATGCCCTTCGTCTTGATGTAATCGGCCAGATGCGTCACGGCCATGCGCGACTGCGGGCCGGCATGGAGTTCGATGCCGATGCCGGCGTCGAGATAGATGCCGTCGAACAGCGTCTCGATGGTTTCGGGCGAGGCGACGAGGCCGAAGCCGCGCGCGCCATTGGCGCCTTCGAACACCAGCGTGAGACCAGTGGCGCCGTTCTCCAGATCGTGCAGCGCCTGCTTGTTCGATTTTGCGGCATCAGGGTGGTCGATCCGCTGCATGATCTGCCATGGCGCCGCGGCCGGGCGGCCGGCGATCGGCGCCGCATCCCGGGCGCGCGGATAGATCGGCTGGATCTTGACGCCGTCATAGGTCTTGCTGATCAGCTTCTCGAACGGCGCGCCTTTCAGCACGCCATCGACGAGCTTGCGCCAGTCATCGTAACTCGCAGGCGCAAAATCGGCGGCCAGCCGCAGGTCGTCAGTCGCAGTCGACATGGTCAGAACTTCACTCCCAGCATTGTTTATGCGGTCTTGCTTCGTGATTGGCCGGAAAATGCCATGATACGAAGGGGTTGCCAATGCCCGTTACGACATGGGCCTGCGCGGAATTGGCGCGTGGGAACAGAACCAGATTGGTTGGAAGCGGGCGGTCTTGCTTCCCTCGCCCCGCATTTGCGGGGAGAGGGTGGCTTCGCGCAGCGAAGACGGGTGAGGGGCGGGGTTTGCAGGTCGACCCAATCGCGGAATCTCGGATCGCTCCAGTGGGATCCGAGGGATGCCTGATCGCGGATGGCGTAGCGTGTTGCCCCTCACCCGCCGCGAAGGCGCGGCGACCTCTCCCCGCACAGAGCGGGGAGAGGTTAGGATGGGCCGGCGCTCAATCCAGATCCGGCAGCCGCTCGATGCCGTCGGTTGAGAGGGCTTTCAGATGCTCGCTCACGGTCTTGCCTGATATCACCCGGTCCGGGGCGATCTCGGCCAGCGGCACCAGGACGAAGGCACGTTCGGTGGCGCGGGGATGCGGCAGGTGCAGTTCCGGCTTGGCGATGACGACGTCGTCATAGGCAATCATGTCGAGATCGAGCGGACGCGGACCCCAGTGCCCCTCGGCGACGCGGTTGCGACCGAATTTGTGTTCGATCTTGTGCAGCGTGAACAACAGCGCGTGCGGATCGAGATCGGTCTCGATTTCGATTGCCGCATTGACGAAGTGGTCCTGCGGCACATCGCCCACCGGCGGCGTGCTGTAGTCTGCCGAGCGTTCGATCAGCGCGGCCTGCGTCATGCCGCAGATATTGCCGATCGCCTTGCGGAAGGTCATGCGGACATCGCCGACATTGCCGCCGAGCGCGATGAGGACGCTGGCCATCGGCTACGCCCGAGATCTGCGCAGCACCACGCCGACATCGTCGAAGATCGCGGCGATCGGCGCATGCGGCTTGTGCACGGTGACCTTGACGGAGCTGATGCGCGGGAAATCCGCGAGCACCGCATCGGCTACCGCACCAGCGGCGCGCTCCAGCAGCTTGTAATTGGTGTCCTTGAAAGCGGCGATCGCGGTGGCGACGACATTGGCATAGGACACGGTATCGGCAAGGCGGTCGCTGCGCGAGGCAAGGTCGATATCGGCGTCGAGTTCGAGATCGATGACGAAGCGCTGCCCGACGACGCCTTCGTAATCGAGCACGCCGTGATGCGCATGCACAGATACGCCCTTGATGAAGATCATGTCGGTCATCTTAGTTCCTCGACGGCTGCGGTGACGCGCAGGGCCTGAACGGTTTCCGCGACGTCATGGGCGCGGACGATTTTGGCGCCGTGCCGCACCGCGAGCAAATGCGCGGCGAGCGATCCGCCAATGCGCTGCTGTGGCTCCGACGGTACGACGGTCGATATGAATTTCTTGCGCGAGGCGGCGATCAGCACCGGCAGGCCGAAGCTGGTCAGCGCGTCGAACCGCGCCAGCGCAATCATGCTCTGCTCAGGCGTCTTGCCGAAGCCGATGCCGGGGTCGAGTACGATGTGGCCCGCAGGGATGCCGGCCCTGGCGGCGATCTCCAGCGAGTGCGCGAAGAAGCTTTTCATGTCGGCGACGATATCGATGCTGCCATCGACGGTGTCACGGTTATGCATGACGACGACAGGCGCGCTGTGCTCGGCGATGACGCGTGCCATGTCGGGATCGCGCTGCAGGCCCCAGATGTCATTGGCGATGGCGACGCCGGCGGCGAGCGCTTTCGCGACGACGGACGCCTTCATGCTGTCGATCGATACCGGCGTGCCGAGCGCGACGACGTCAGCCAGCACCGGCACGAGCCGCGCCCATTCTTCATCGGCAGTGACCGGCCGGGATCCATAGGGGCGCGTGGACTCGGCGCCGATGTCGATGATCCCCGCGCCCTCGGCGATCATGCGCCGGGCCTGTGCCAGCGCGCGGTCCGGCGCATCGAACTGGCCGCCATCGGAGAAGGAATCCGGGGTGACGTTGAGGATGCCCATCACGGCAGGCACCGGCGATGCCAGCAGCGCGGCCAGCACCGGGTGGGCCGTCGGAGCAGACGTGGTCGGACGCGCGATCATGAGGTCGCTTTGCGCGGTCGGGGGGAGGGAGTCAAGATGGAGGATGCCTAACCTCTCCCCGCCCCCGTGCGAAGCGAAGCTTCGCTAGGCGGGGAGAGGTCGCCGCGTCTTCGCGGCGGGTGAGGGTCCGTGCGCGATAGAAAGAACAGAGGCCGCACCCACGGGTCGGTTTGAATAAACGCCTTATCGATCCGAGAGATCTTTGCAGAGGTTGATCGTGTGCCTCGCCCCTCACCCCACCCCTCTCCCCGCAAAGCGCGGGGAGAGGGAGCGCTGTCGCGCCTTCGCTGACAGAATGGGTTGTCTCAATACGAAATCTTCAGCGGCAGCTGGCGGGCCTTCTCGATCAGGTCGCCGACGGACTTCTCCGAGGGCATCACCCGGACCAGCTTGCGCTTGTCGTTGGCGTCGCGCATCGCCTGAGCCAGGCGGGCGGGATTGCGGTGGGTCAATTCGCGTACCGTGTTGACGCCGGAGGCGCGGAGCAGTTCGGCCTTGGCCTTGCCCATGCCGGGGATGCGCAGGTAGTCGGCGAGGTTCGCCCATTCGAGCAGTTGCTGTTCGCTGAACCCGGTCTTGGCAGCGAGTTCCTTGCGGCACTTCGCGGAGTGAGCGGCGTCCAGCAGCCCTTCCATGGTGCGGATGCCTGCCTTTTTCAGTTTGGTCGCGGCGAAGGCCGTCAAACCGTCAATCTTTGAGATGGGATATGTCATGGTACTCAGACGTATGAAGATCGGACGTATGAAGATGCTGGACGCTTACGCGCGGCTGCTGACGTAACAGACGGTCAGGAGAACTGGCTCAGGCCAGGTGTGCCGGCAACGATCTCGTCCATGGCATCCGCGCCGATCTTCTCGCGGCCGAACTTGAACAGTTCGCGCGCGACGCTCTGGATCTCGCCCATGCCGAGGCCAAGACCCATCAGCTTGCTGCCCAGGGCCATGATGCCGCCGCCCATCAGGCTGCTCAATCCACCACCGCCCTCTGACGATGCGATGGCTGCATCCGCACCCGGAATTTTTTCGATGAGCGCATTGACCGGCGCGGCCGGTGCTTCCTTGCGCAGGAACCCCAAGATAATGCCGACAGCCTTTTCAGCCACAGCTTCGTCGATGCCGACCTTTGCGGTCAGCGCTTTGATCAATTCGTCCATGATGCCCCGCCTCACATCGGTTGAGTGCCGATGCCCTTATGTTGAAAAGTGATCTTGAGCCGCTGTGTTTCGAATTACAAGCGCGCCAACTCGCCCGACGTGCGATTCAGTGTGATCGCGCATCGAGTGTTGCACCAATGCAAGAGCAAACGTGAAATTTTGGTCAATTGTTCGCAGATGCGACAGCGCCGTACTTTGGAAACAGCAAAAAGATACGGCTTGTGTTTCGTCCGTGGGAACGACGGACGGGTTTCAGGTGTGGCAGGAACGCTTTGCGTTTCAATCGCTCGCCAAGATGCGGTAAGATCATGGTGAGCCGCAAATTTTTTTGAAATCTTTTTCTTGATGCGCGCGACAGAGGCGATCCGATGGCGACCACCGAACTGAAGTCAGGCGATACCGACGGCAAGATCTTCATCGGCAAGGGCGACCAACCGGCATGGCTGACGTTGGCCCTCGGCAATCGCCACGGTCTCGTCACGGGCGCGACGGGAACGGGTAAAACCGTATCGCTGCAGGTGATGGCGGAGGGCTTTGCACGTGCCGGCGTGCCGGTCTTCGCTGCGGACATCAAGGGCGACCTCTCGGGTATCTCCGAAGTCGGCGAGGGCAAGGACTTCATTTTGCAGCGCGCCAAGGAGATGGCGCTGACGTTCCAGCCCGATCAGTTCTCGACCGTGTTCTGGGACGTGTTCGGCGAGCAGGGCCATCCGGTGCGCGCGACCATTTCGGAGATGGGGCCACTATTGCTGGCACGGCTGCTCGATCTCAACGATGTGCAGGAAGGCGTGCTCAACGTCGCCTTCCGCGTCGCCGACGAGAACGGCCTGACGCTGCTCGACATGAAGGATCTGCGCGCGCTGCTCGACGCCATCGTGCCAATGACCGCCAAGAAAGATGAAGTCGATCCGCTTGCCGATGTCCGCAAGTCGGCTTTGAGCTTCGGAAACGTCACCAAGGCGACAATCGGCACCATCCAGCGTCAATTGCTCGTGCTTGAGAACCAAGGTGCCGATAAATTCTTCGGCGAGCCGGCGCTGGAACTGAAAGATTTTCTGAAAACCGACCGCGACGGCCGCGGCATGGTCAATATCCTCGTCGCCGACAAGCTGATGTCGAGCCCGCGGCTCTACGCAACCTTCCTGCTGTGGCTGCTGTCGGAATTGTTTGAGGAATTGCCCGAAGTCGGCGACCTGCCGAAGCCCAAACTGGTGTTCTTCTTCGACGAAGCGCATCTCTTGTTCAACGATGCGCCGAAGGCGCTGCTCGACAAGATCGAACAGGTGGTGCGCCTGATCCGCTCCAAGGGTGTCGGCGTCTATTTCGTCACCCAGAACCCGATCGATGTGCCCGATCGCGTACTCGCCCAGCTTGGCAATCGCGTTCAGCACGCCTTGCGCGCTTTCACGCCACGCGATCAGAAGGCGGTGCAGGCGGCAGCACAGACCTTCCGTGCCAATCCGAAACTCGATACGGTCACGGCTATTACCGAACTCGGCAAGGGCGAGGCGCTGGTCTCGTTTCTGGAAGGTAACGGCACGCCCGCGATGGTCGAACGCATCATGGTGCGTCCGCCGACCGCACGTATCGGGCCGATCACGCCGGAGGAGCGCAAGGCGATCCTCGCTGCGAGCCCGGTGAAGGGCAAATACGACACCGCGATCGATTCCGAATCCGCCTACGAGACGCTGCAGAAGCGCATCGCCGGCACGGCGGCGACGCCCGCCGAGGCTGGCGACGCGGCGGGCGGCGGTGGCGGCGGATTCCTGGGCCAGCTCGGTGCCATCGTCGGCACCATCTTCGGCACCAATACCGGCCGCAACCGGCTCTCCACCGGCCAGGTGATTGCGCGCAGCGTCACCCGCAGCGTGACCAACAAGGTCGTCGGCGGCATCGTCGCCAATGTCGGCAAGCAGATCGGTGGCTCGCTGGGAAGCTCGATCGGCCGCGAGATCGTGCGCGGGACGCTTGGCGGGATTTTGAAGCGGTAAACTGCGTCCGGACTATCCATTATGTGCCAGCCCGCGGCTTTGCAGGTCCCGGCGCCATCTGCTACCCACCGCGGTCTGAACCGCGCCGTGCCGGCGGGTCTTTGAAGCGGGACTGCGAAGTGACGAAAAGTGACGGCGAAATGCCGGTTTTGCGGTGGCCGTCCTTGCGGCAGCCGCTGGACGTACTGTTTCTTCTGACCTGCGTCCTGCTGACGGCGGATGTGCTCGTCCCGGAAATCTTCGGTCACGGCAAGACCAAGGATTACGCGCTGTGGTTCTGGGCCGGGCGGCAGGTGCTGCACGGTGCGCCGCTCTATGAGGCGAAGACCAATGGGGCGCTGGACTTCATCTATCCGCCGCTGTCCGCGATCCTGCTGGCGCTCCCGAGCTGGTTCGGCAAGGTCCCGCTTTATCTCTTGCTCTCGATCCTGAATTCGGCGGCCTGGGCGATCACCAGCCAGCTGTCCAATGCCATGACCGGCTCGAAGAAGATTCCGGCGGCGTGGCTTGCGGCGCTGCCGGGCTTTGCGACCATCACCTTCGTGTTCGACATGTACGATCTCGGCCAGCCCAATCTGGTACTGCTGGCGATGATGCTGCTCGGCTTCTGGTGGATGCAGAAGGATCGGCCGTGGCTCGGCGGCAGCATGTTCGCGCTGGCAACCGCTATCAAGGTGTTCCCGCTGGCGGTGCTGCCCTATCTGATCTGGCGGCGGCACTGGGCGGCCTCGGCGAGCATGATCATCTGCACGCTGCTGTTGCTCTATGTCGTGCCAGCGCCGTTTCGCGGCTTCGAGCGCAATGCTGCCGAGGTGAAGACCTGGTACACCGAAATGGTTGGCTCCAGCTCCGAGAAAGGCTTCGGCCAGCGCGACGAACAGAACTGGTCCTGGGTCAACCAGTCGATCATCGCGATGACGCATCGCCTGGTGCGCCCGATCGATTATTTCCAGGACGATCGCAAGCGTGGGTCGGCCACGATGAACGTGATCGATGTCAGCTATAAAACCGCGAACCTGATCGTGCTCGCAGTCTCCGGTCTGATCGGCCTCGGCTTCATCTGGTCGCTTTTGCCGCGATCGAAACTCACGCCGCGCTCACGTGCCGAAGAACTCGGCATCCTGTTCTGCCTGATGACGGTGGCATCGCCGCTGGCGCGGCAATATTACTTCATGTGGCTGTTCCTGCCGCTTACGGTGTTGATGCATCGCGCCGCCGATGATCCCAGGCCGAATGTACGGACCGGGACATGGTGGCTGCTTGGCATCATTGGTGTGCTGATGGCGCTGTCGATCCCGGTATTCCCGGCCATGCTGCAGGCCTGGGGCAATAATCTGCTGGCGACCGCGCTGCTGGCAGGCGGCCTGATCTGGCATATGCACCATCCGCCGGTGCTGCTAGATTCCACCGAAGTTCCGGACCATCACGCTTAAGGAAATTCGCTCATGTCCAATACGCAGCTTGCATCCGTTCTCGATCGCGTCGATGCCGATTTCGACAAGGCTCTGGAGCGGTTGTTCGCACTGTTGCGGATCAAGTCGATTTCCGCCGATCCTGCTTTCGCCGAGGACTGCAAGGCGGCGGCAAAGCACCTGGCCGGCGAGATCGAGGGCCTGGGCTTCAACGCCGAGGTACGGCCGACCGCGGGCCATCCCGCCATCGTCGCCACCGCCAAGGGCAACACCGGCAAGCGGCCGCATGTTCTGTTCTATGGTCATTACGACGTTCAGCCGGTCGATCCGCTGAACCTGTGGCATCGTCCGCCGTTTGAGCCGGTCGTCACCAAGCATGCCGATGGCCGCGACATCATCGTTGCGCGCGGTGCGCAGGACGACAAGGGCCAGCTCTCGACCTTCGTGGAAGCCTGCCGCGCCTGGGTGAATGTCACGGGCTCGCTGCCGATCGATCTCACCATCTGCATCGAGGGTGAGGAGGAGATCGGCTCGAAGAATTTCGTGCCGTTCCTCGAAGCCAACAAGAAAGATCTCGCCGCCGATTTCGCGGTGGTCTGCGACACCGGCATGTGGGATCCGTCGACCCCGGCGATCACCACGTCGCTGCGCGGGCTCGTCTATGAAGAGGTGAAGATCACCGCGGCCAATCGCGACCTGCATTCCGGCATCTATGGCGGCGGTGCGCGCAATCCAATCCGCGTGCTCACCAATATTCTCGGCAAGTTGCATGATGACAATGGCCGCATCACCATTCCCGGCTTCTATGATGGCGTGAAGGATTTGCCGGCCGATATTCTGGCGCAGTGGAAAGGCCTCGGTCTCACCGCGGAGAGCTTCCTCAAGCCGATCGGTCTCTCGATTCCAGCCGGCGAGAAGGGCCGCGAACTGATCGAGCAGATCACGTCGCGTCCGACCTGTGACATCAACGGCATCGTCGGTGGCTACACGGGCGAGGGCTCCAAGACGGTGATCGCCTCACATGCCTCGGCGAAAGTCTCGTTCCGCATCGTCGAGGGCCAGGACCCCGGCAAGATCCGCGACGCGTTCCGCAAATTCGTCACGTCGCAACTGCCGGGCGATTGCACTGCCGAATTTCTCGATCATTCCAATGCGCCAGCCATCGCGCTCGACTGGAACATGAAGCCGCTCGCGGCTGCGCGCGATGCGCTGACCGACGAATGGGGCAAGCAAGCGCTGCTGATCGGTTCCGGCGCATCGATCCCGATCGTCGCCGATTTCAAGCGCACGCTCGGTCTGGACTCGCTCCTGATCGGCTTCGGCCTCGATGACGACAACATCCATTCGCCGAACGAGAAGTACGACCTCAAGAGCTTCCATAAGGGCATCCGGTCGTGGGCGCGGATCATCGCGGCGCTGGCGGATGTGAAGAAGTAAGGAACGTCATTCCGGGGCAGGACCGGCGCCGAAGGCGACGGGACTGAGCCCGGAATCCCGGAATGTTCATCGCATCCAGAACCTCAGCCACTCCAATTGGAGTGGCTGAGGTTCGCGCCCCGGAATGACGGTGGTGGTCGCTGCGTTGACCCACATCAAGGCTTGCGTCCGGCTTTCCTGATCGAAAGACAAAAAAGGGAGAACGCCATGTCCGCATCCGAAATCGCCAATACTCATTTCTCCGCTGCCATGGCCGCAGCACAGGCCGCCGGGGTCGATCAGGACAGCGTCTGCCGCTCCCTGGTGAATCTCGTGGTCTCGAAATATCTCGAAACCAGGAGCGCGACTGACGTGCAGTCGGAGCTGCATTTCGTTGCCGACAATTGCGATCCCGATACGGACTTTGCGTTCATGCGACCGTGATTCCAGGCTCGTCATTCCGGGGCAGAACCGACGCCGCAGGCGACGGGGCTGAACCCGGAATCCCGATGTGGCCTGGCTCTATCGGAAACTCTCATGTCGGGATTCCCCGCCATTCCAAGTGGAATGGCTGAGGTTCGCGTGCGGCTGGCGCCGCACCCGCCCCGGAATGACAGCATGCACCAAACAAAAAAACGCCGTCCGGAATTGGACGGCGTTTTGAATCACTGTGTAGAGGTATGTAACCTCTCTATAGCACCAAATCTCAGGTCTTGTAAGACGGATCGCGGCGGTCGAGCTTGCGCAGCATCGGCGGCCAGACCAGCTTGGTGGAGCGCAGCTCCGACCTCTCGGGATTTGAGACCAGTTCGGCGTTCTTGTCGATCACGATCTGGTCGACCGGATAGGCGGTCGGGCCGAGCATACGGGTGCGCACCTGCATGGTGCAGGCGCGTTCCAGATAATACATACGCTCGAAGGCCGAGGCGACCGAGCGGCCGACGGTCAGCGTGCCGTGATTGCGCAGCAGCATGGCGTTCTTGGTGCCAAGATCCTTCTGCAGGCGTGGGCGCTCGTCGTGATCGAGCGCGACGCCTTCATAGTCGTGATAGGCGAGTTCGGGGATCACGAGCTGTGCGGTCTGGTTCAGGGGCTGCAGGCCTTCCATGCAGGAGGCCACGGCGGTGCCGTCCGGCGTATGCAGATGCATCACGCAGCCGGCGTCTTCGCGGACTTCGTGGATTGCCGAATGGATGGTGAAGCCGGCCGGGTTGATGCTGTATTCGCTTTCGGAGAGCTGGTTGCCGTCGAGATCGACCTTGACCAGCGACGATGCCGTGATTTCCTCGAAGATCAGACCGTACGGATTGATCAGGAAATGATGGTCGGGGCCGGGTACGCGGGCGGAGATGTGGGTGTCGATCAGATCGTCCCAGCCGTAGAGCGCAACGAGACGGTAGGCCGCGGCGAGATTGACGCGCTGGGCCCATTCGCCCTCGCTCATATGCGATGGCACTTCCTTGAGGCGGGCTTCGGCTGGTGACATGTTGAGTGCTCCCGGATTGACTGGCAGTGTTTTGGCGTTTGGCTGTTGCGAGCCTAATCCCGCCCTGTTGCGGCAGCAAGCCGGACGGTTTGCGCGGCAGACATGCTTTCCGGGCGGCAGAAGGCCCGATCGCGACATTCAGGAACTGAAACGCGCGCGATAGTCCTGCGGCGTAGCAGAAAGCAGTCGCAGGAAGCTGCGCCGCATGGTTTCTTCGGAACCGAAGCCGCAGCGTTGCGAAATGCGTTTAACCGGTAGTTTCGTTTCCGAGAGCAGCCGCCGCGCGGCTTCGATGCGCAATTGCTCGACCGCACGGGCGGGGGTGATGCCGGTGGCTTCCGCATAATGCCGGCTGAAGCTGCGTTCGCTCATGCCGGCCTGTTCGGCAAGCATCGGCAGCGAAATGTCATCGGCGAGATGTTTGCCGATCCAGTCATGCAGCGCGCCGAATTTGTCGTCTGCGGTCTGCAGCGACAAGGCCGCGCTGAATTGCGACTGGCCGCCCGGACGCTTGAGGAACACGACGAGATGACGCGCCACCATCAGCGCGACGCTGCGTCCCAAGTCTTCCTCGACCAGCGCCAGCGCGAGATCGATCCCGGCGGTGACTCCGGCGGACGTCCAGAACGCGCCGTCGCGCACGAAGATCGGATCGGATTCCACATGCACGTCGGGAAAGCGCTGCGCGAGTTCGGAACACCAGGACCAGTGGGTGGCGGCACGACGGCCGTCGAGCACGCCGGTTGACGCAAGCAGGAACGCGCCGGTGCAGACCGAGGCGGTGCGCCGCGCCTTGGCCGCGCGCTTACGCACCCAGGCGACCATAGCGGGATCGGAAGCGGCGGCATGGACGCCGGGACCGCCGGCAATCAACAGCGTGTCGATCGGTTCGGCCTGGCGCGGCAGATCGCTCACGGCGAGGCCAAGTCCGGCAGAGGCGGTCACACTATGGCCGCCGCGCGCGATCACGCGCAGCCTATAGGGCGCAGGTTGTCCCTTGCGCTGCATGATCTCATTGACCGTGGCGAACACCTGCAGCGGGCCGGACACGTCGAGCAATTGCACCATCGGGAACGCCAGGACGTCGATGGCGCGCGGGATCGTCGAACCGGTATTTGGCGGAGAACGAGGGTTCTTTGGCATTTCCGCCAGAGTGTGCCGGGCTAGGGTCACCTTGTCCATTCACAAATATTCGGAGGAACCGATGATCCCGCCAGACCAGCATCTCCAGATCGGCTCGTTGCTGTTCGAGGGGCTCGACCAGATCGATCTCACCGGCCCGTTCGAAGTCCTGTCCCGCATTCCGAACACGACCTATCGCATCTATGGCAAGACCGCCGATCCCGTGCGCGACCACAGGGGGCTGCGTATCACGCCCGATGCAGCGATTGCCGATGCCCCGCAACTCGATGTGCTGCATGTCCCCGGCGGTTTCGGTCAGGAGGCGCTGATGGAGGATACGGTCGTGCTCGACTGGCTCCGCGCACAGGCCGGACATGCGCGTGTCTTCTCGGTCTGCACCGGCGCGCTGATCTGCGGCGCAGCCGGATTGCTCATGGGACGCCGCGCGACGACGCATTGGGCGTCGTTTCATCTGCTGCGCTATTTCGGCGCAACGCCGGTCAATGAACGCGTGGTGATTGACGGCGACTGGATCTTTGCCGCCGGCGTCACCTCCGGCATCGACGGCGCCTTGCGTCTGGCTGCGGAATTGCGCGGCGACGACGTGGCCAAGGGCATCCAGCTCTATATGGAATATGCGCCGGAGCCGCCGTTCAACAGCGGCACGCCGGAAACGGCGCCGGCCGCCGTATTGCAGCAGGCACGAAAGGCCGTGGCCGGTATGACCGCGCAACGCGAGGCCACCGCACAACGCATCGCGACGAAGCTTGGCATCATCGTGCCGACAGCGGCGGAGTGAGCGGCGCGCTCGTCGCTTATCGTACAATTAGAAGGACCGCGACTATGAATCTCACGCATATCCACGCCTTCACTGCAGCGATGCAGAGCAAGAACCTTGAAGCCATGCTCAGCCACATGGCCGACGACATCGTGCTGAAGACGCCGCTCGCTGCCGAGCCATTCACGGGCAAGGCAGCAATCCGGCCGGTGGTCACGGCGCTGCTGGGTGTCGTTGACAGCTTCGACTTCCGCGAAGTCCTGCAAGGGCCCGAACATGTCTCGGCATTTTTCGGCATCACCGTCGGCAGCGAACAACTCGACGGCGTCGATTATTGGCGCTTGAACGATGCCGGCCTCATTCAGGAAATGACGGTGCTGTGGCGACCGCTGCCGGCGGCGCTGGCCGTCGAGAAGAAGCTGGCGGCTGCATAGGACAGCGTCAGCTCTTTGGCCGCTTCGACACTTTGCTGGAGCGGCCGCGCGGCGTGGCGGTGTCGCGCAGGACCTGCCCGATGATGGCGGCAGCCTTGTCGATCTCCTGCTCGTTCCAGGCGGCAAAACCCAGGAACAATCCCGGGGCGCTGGCCGGTGGGATGAAATGTATGGAGAGCGCCCGGGCCGTCACGCCGAACTCGGCCAGCCGCGCCGAAATGGCACGATCGTCGCGCTCCGGGTCCAGATAAGCGAGAAGCTGCATGCCGCCGGCCGGTGGCTCGATCGTCAGGTGATCGCCGGCATGAGCGCGCAGCGCCTGCAGCAGATGATCGCGCCTGCCGCGATAGACGCGCGTCATCTTGCGGATATGCGCTGCGAAGTGGCCGTCGTCGATGAACTCGGCCAGCGCGTCCTGCACCGGCGCCGGCACGATATGGCTGCCGTGGCGCTGGGCCTTTTCGAACAGATCAGCGAGGTCCGGTGGCACGATGGCGTAGCCGCTGCGCACGTCCGAAAACATCGATTTCGAGAAGGTGCCGACATAGAACACGCGGCCATTGTCATCGAGGCCCTGCAGAGCGGCGACAGGGCGGCCGTCATAGTGGAATTCGCTGTCGTAGTCGTCCTCGACGATCGCGGCGCCGATGTCATTCGCAAAACCGAGCAGCTGTTGTCGGCGGCTCACCGGCATCAACCGTCCGGTCGGATGCTGATGCGACGGCGTGACGAAGATCAGACGCGGATGATCGCGGCGGCCCTTGAAGGCGAGGCCGCCGCGGTCCAACGCAATGCCGCGCACACTGGCGCCGGCGGCATCCAGCGCCGCGCGGGCGCCGCCATAGCCGGGGCTTTCGACCCAGGCGAGATCGCCGGCATCGAGCAGCACGCGGGCAATGAGTTCGAGCGCGGCCTGCGCCGACGGCATGATGATGATCTGCCGCGCCTCGGCCCTGACGCCGCGATGCTCAGCGAGATGGCGGAGCAGGGCGGTGCGCAGCGATGCGCGATTGATGGCGGGATCGCCGGTCGGCGCGCGCCGTGCCGCGCGGCGCAGGCAGCGCGCCCAGATGTCATGGGGAAACAGCCGGCTATCGGCGAGCACCGTGGCCAATGGCTGCGGTGGCCCCTTGTGGACGAACGGCCAGTCCGACTTCCGCACGCGCTCGGCCCAGCGCGACAGGCCGAGCGGCTTCGGCGTCTTGCCGGCGATGTTGCGCCCGGTGAGCAACGCCTTGCGCTCGGCGGCAGCGACCGTGGGACGTCGTCCCTGCGCGACGTCGAGATAGCCCTCCATGGCCAGTTGATCGATGACGGTGGAGACCGTGTTGCGCGCGAGGCCGAGCTGCTGCGCGCATTCGCGGCTCGACGGCAGGCGATGGCCCGGCGGCAGCGCGCCGCTCAGGATCGCCGTGCGAAGCCGATCGTAGAGCTGCCGCGTCAACGTCTCGCCGCTCGCGGACCCGCGCTCGATATCGATCAGCCCCGCGAGAATGTCGCCCATCAAACTGGTTCAGTCATTTTTACTGGAATGGATCTTTGATTGGGGCCAGTAAAACCTAGTGTTCCCGGTCTGTCGAGTGCGCCATGCACCGAATCCGTGAGATGAAGCCATGTCTGAACATCCCCTGTCGCGCCGCACGGCGCTGCTGTTGTTTGCCGTCGTCGTGACCATGTGGGGGCTGAACTGGACGCTGACGAAATTTCTGGTGCAGCACATTTCGCCGCTGTGGTCGGTAGCAATACGAGCCGTGATTGCCACGCTCGCTCTGGCAGCCATTACGCTCGCGCGCCGGCAATTCATCGTGCCGCGGCGCGGCGACATGCCTGTAATCGTCAGTGTCGCGGTGCTGCATATGGGCGCATTCTCGGTGCTGGTCGCCTTCGGCCTGCAATTCGTGCCGGTCGGGCGCTCCATCGTGCTTGGCTACACCACGCCGCTCTGGGTCGCGCCCGCCGCGTGGCTGCTGCTGCGCGAACCCGTTCCGCGAGAACGTCTCGCGGGCATCGTGCTCGGGCTTGCCGGCATCGCTGTCATGTTCAACCCGTCGGCATTCGACTGGAGCAACGGCAATGCGCTGATCGGCAGCGGGCTGCTGTTGCTCGCGGCTTTGTGCTGGGCGGCGAACATCGTCTATGTGCGCGGCCACCGCTGGATCTCCGAGCCGTTTCAACTCGTGTTCTGGCAGGCGCTGCTCGCAAGCATACTGCTGACGACTCTGACGCTGATCCGCGAAGGTGTCCCTGATATCGCATGGACGCGCGAACTCGTCGGAGCACTGCTGTTCGGCGGGATTTTCGGCACGGCGCTGGCGCACTGGGCGATGGTGATCATCAACCGCAGCCTGCCGGCGACCATCACGTCGCTCGGCCTGCTGGCAACGCCGGTGATGGGCGTCGCGATTTCCGCGCTGGTGCTGGGCGAAGCGATCGAGCTGTCGCTGATCGCCGCGATGGCCATGATCCTTGGCGGGATTCTTATCGGAACGATGTCGCGCCGGAAGCCGGATGTTGTGCCGACGACGCAGCCTATCCCAGTCGCTGCCCGACCATCTCCCCAATCGCCTTGAACACCGTCTCGAATTGCGGGGCCGTCGGCGCGCCGCCTTGCGTATAGGCGGCGATGACGACGGGCTGGTCCGGCTTCGGCCAGGTCACGGCGATGTCGCCGGCGGCGTCCTTGCCGTTATTGCCGGTCTTGTCGCCGATCTTCCATGTCTTCGGTAGCCCGGCGCGCAGGCGCTTGTCGCCGGTCTTGCAGTTCACCATCCAGTCGGTGAGTTGGTTACGCGAGGCTGATGTCAGCACGTCGCCGGTGACGAAGCGCTTGACGTTGCCGGCCATCGCGGCGGGCGTCGTCGTGTCCTGCGGATTGCCGGGCCGCGAACGGTTCAATAACGGCTCGTTGTGATCGAGGCGCGAGACGCTGTCGCCGGTCCTGTTCCAGAAGGCGGTGAGGGCGGCCGGACCGCCGACACGCGCCAGCAGCATGTTGGCGCAGGTGTTGTCGCTGAGCTCGACGATGGCCTTGCACATGTCGGCGACCGAGAGCGCGCCCTTGGCAAGATTGTCGCGCGCGACCGGCGCGTAGTCGAGCAGGTCTGCCGCGGCGTAGGAAATCATCTGATCGGGCTTGTCCTCGCCGCGGTCGATGCGGGCGAGAACGCAGGCGGCGAGCGAGGCCTTGAATGTGCTGCACATCACGAAGCGCTCATTGGCGCGCCACGCGATCTTTGCGCCCGTCTTCAGGTTCTCGGCATAGACGCCGATCCGCCCGCCGGTGTCGCGTTCATAAGCTTGCAACGCCGCCGGTGCGTCCTTTGCAGCTTCCTTGGCAAAGGCCGGCCAGGCCATGAGCGCCGGCGCAGCCGCCAGCAATGTTCGTCGATTGATCATCATGGCGTGTCATTCGCGGGCGAAGAGGGAGAATTGATGGCGGACGATTGGGGATCGGCAATTTCGCCGGGGAGGGGTTTGCGCTACACTCTGATTCTGGCGCGGCCCACGCCTCCCCCCTCCAGCGGGAAAGTATCGATCATACCGGGCTCTCTGATCACCGAACCAACTGTTCGAGCATCAAGCATAAGGAGGGGTTGTGACAACGCTCGCACCAGGAGGTTCTCACGATGCGTCTTTCTGCGCCTGTCTATCAATTGAAGCGCAAGGCCAGGCTTCTCTCCCGCGCCGATAACATTCCGCTGCATGAGGCACTCGACCGGATCGCCGTGCGAGAAGGCTTTGCTGCCTGGAGCCTGCTCGTGGCGCGAATGTCTTCGGTGACACCTGCCGCGAAACTGTTCGAACAACTGTCTCCCGGCGATCTCGTGTTGGTCGGCGCGCGCCCGGGCCATGGCAAGACGCTGATGAGCCTGAAGCTCGCCGTGGAGGCGATGCAATCCGGCCATCGCAGCGTGTTCTTCTCGCTGGAATACAGTGAAAAAGAAGTGCTGGATCGTTTCAGTGCCATCGGCGTGGAGCCGGCGCGTTTCGATACTCTGTTCGAATTCGACAATTCCGACGACATCAGCGCCGATTACATCGCCCGGAAACTGGCGGACGCGCCGCGCGGCACGCTAGTGGTGATCGACTATCTGCAACTGCTCGATCAGAAACGCGAGAACCCGGCCTTGATGGTGCAGGTGCGCGCACTGCAGTCATTCGCGAGGGAACGCGGGCTGATCTTCGTCTTCATTTCGCAGATCCACCGGTCCTACGATCCGGCCGTGAAGCCATGTCCCGATCTGGAGGATGTGCGGTTGCCGAATCCTGTCGATCTCGGCCTGTTCAGCAAGACGTGCTTTCTGAACAACGGCGACATCAGGTTTCAGGCGGCGCGGTAGGTCTGAACCGAATCAATAGGCGAGATCATCGCCAAGCGGTCGTCGGCGGACAGCGATAGTCAGTCAGTCGGGATGAAGCGGAGGGTGCCTGCTTGACGCGTTGGCTTGCCGGTGTCGTTCGTATGATTGATGCCGTCCATGACAGGCACCTCAGAGAAATCGAACGGGCTTAGCCCGTCCAGGCAAGCCACGTTCACGGCATACAGGTTCTGGTCAGATCGTCGTTGATGATGAGTGTAGATTCCGCAGCGAGAACAGAAGAAGTGCTGCGCCGATCCGGTATGGAAGCGGTAGGTCGTTAGCGCATCCTCACCCTGCAGGATCTTGATCCCACCCATTTCCGCCATGACAACGACGGCGCCCCGCATCCGGCAGTAAGAACAGGTGCAGCGGCGGATCGAATTGAAGCCGTCGCTGAGCGTCGCCTCGAAACGCACTGCGCCGCAGTGGCACTGGCCAACCCGAACCTTTGTGTCGCCCGACATGCTGCCTGTGTCTCCTGTTTGAATCACTTCTACGTCCGGTCCTTGCGAGAGGACAAGAACGTCTCAGCCACATCAACGCATCGGAGGTGGAATCCCGCCGTCAGGCTAGTTGAATTCAGACCCGAGAGCGCGCGTGATCGATTGGCGATCCCGGCGCCTAAGGCGCGGGGATCGCGAGCAGGCTGGAAATGCTGCTGCCGCGGATGTCGTAGACCTTGGCGAAGACGACGTCGTCGCGCTTGATCTCGGCAATCACGGGGGCGGTGAGGCCCTTGCAGTAGAACTCGCCGAGCGTCATCGCAAAGTCGGCGGACTGGCTGTCCCAGCCGATGGTGAAGTCGGGACCGAGCGCGACCTGTGCCGGACGCTGCGGGCCGCACACGGCGACCTTCCACTTGCGGCCGACCGGCGGGCTTTCCTGGCGCTCGACGATCTGCTCGCGCAGCGCATCGGAGGCCTGCTTCAGCGCAAGGCCCCAATAGTCCAGCATGTACAGCGCATCGGCCTGGCGAACGGTGCCGGCGATGTAGTTGAAGTGGGTGTACTGATACGGATGCAGCCGGATCATCTCGGCTGTCGGCAACATCAGGCCGAAGGAGAACACGGCGACGGCAGCTGCCTGCGCGCCGCGATGATTGACGCGCAGCCAATCCATCAGCGCCGCGAAAGCCGCGCCGCCGAGCACAGCCATCGGCGGGAGCACGAAGATGAAATGCCGGATGCCGTTATACAGCGCCGGGCGCTTCACCATGGCGATCACCAGCGGCAGTGTGGCGGCAAAGGTCAGCATCAACAGGATGGTCTTGCGACGCGCCGGCACGGTGTCGCGTGATAGCGACATGATGGTCAGCACGATGCCGCCGAAGGTGAGGCTGAGCAGCACTTCCGGAAGCTGCAGCGCGAACAGCGTCGGCAGATAGGACCACGGCATGTCCGGCACCGAGATCATCGCGCCGTCGAACATCTCCTTCCACGGTTTCTCGAAGAAGTGAGAGAAGTAGCCCAGTGCGCGCAGCGGATTGGCGGGCTCGAGAATCGACCACGGCCAGATCAGGCCCATGATCAGATAGCCGAAAGCGATGCCCGGCAGCAGCACGTAGAGCACATGCAGCAAGCGGTGCATGCTCTCGCGCACGCCATTGGTGCGGACATCCTCGATCCACAGCGGCATGAAACCGATCACTGCGTAGATCAGTGTGAGGCCGGCGAGAATGCGACAGCCGATCGCGCAGCCGGCACCGAGGCCGAGGATCAGGACCGTGCGCGGCGACGGGTTCGGATATTCCTGCGCAAGGCGCACCAGCCCGAGCATCAGGATGACCATCGCCACGGCGAAAGGCGCATCCTTCGGGTTCATGAACATATGGCCGTAGAAGGTCGGGCACAGCGCCAGCAGCAGCAGCGTGGCGAGGCCGCCCACGGGGCCGGCGACCCGACGGCCGAGACGCCAGGTGACGCCGAGGCCGATGACGCCGACGATCGCGCCGAGCAGGCGTCGCGTCTCGAACAGCTCCAGCGGGATGATCTTGTGCAGCAGCGCCGCGGCCATATCGAAGCCGCCGCCATACATGTAGAGATTTGCAAACGACAACGCGCCGGTGTCGGTGAAGCCCGACCCGTACATCTTCAATAGAAGATCTGCATATTCAGCGTGGGTATAGTCGTCCCATCCGAGACCATAGTCCCGGAACGTGAAGCTTGCGACGATACTGACAACGACAAGCGCCAGAATGGCGAGGTCGTCACACGTCCGTTCCACCGAGCGCCTTACTGGCGTGTCGATGGCCGCAGTCGTAATCGATGACATGGCGATGGATAACCCGGTGTCCCCAATGGCTCGGCTTTAGCGCTCTTTGAGCCTCGTTTCCCCGGCATCGATATAGCGCACTTCTCTTTTGAAGTAATTGAGAATTGTGGCTGAAATTTCTTAATGCGTTGCAACAAACAGGACAAGGTAAAAGCTTTACCGTTTAGGGATAGAGCGGCGTGGGCTTCCCAAACCTGTTGTCTCCGGTGGAAGAAAACTCTCCCAAAATCTACCACCAGTCGGATGTACAAGGGATGAATGCAAAATGCCGTTTGGCGGTGCACGCAATATGACGCTATCGTGGCACCCATGGCGAGACTCGCGAGTGGTCCGTCGAGGAGTTCGAAGACTATGAAATTGCTGCTGATTGCCGGGATCGGGGTCATTCTGGCGGGCCTTGCCGCGATCGGCTTCGGCATTCCGGTCAAGGAATTCGGCTTCGGCAATACCCTGATCCTGACTGGAACGGTCGGCGCCTGCACCGGCCTGATCATGGTCAGCATGGCGCTCGCCGTCGGCGAGCTGAAGAAGTTTGGGCCGCAGGGCGAGATCGATGAACCGGTTCCGTCGCCCCGGCTGCCGCGCCGGGAACTGAAGTTGCCGCCGGTTCCGCGGGAGGACGCAGAGGAGGCGGATGACGCGCCCGCCCCGGCCCCGCTGTTCAGCCGCGACCAGCTGGCCGCGCGACCTGCCGTTCCGGAGCCAGGTGTTCCCCCGTGGCAGGACGAAGTGCTGCGCGACCGTGAGCGGCTTGCGTCCGCTGCCGCCGAGGCACCGGTGCCTGAGGAGCCGAAGCGTCGCAATCTGCTGTTCCAGTCGTCGCGCCGGGAGCGGGAGAGGGCCGAGGCAGCTGCCGCATTCGAGGCGGCCATGCCAACGCCGGAAGCACCCGCCGAGCAGCCGAAGAGTTTCGAGGATGCCTGGCCGCAGCCGGATCGGTCGCGCTCCGACGCGATCCGCCGCGCCGCCCGCACGTCGTCCTCGCCAAGCGACAAGCTGCCGGATGCCGCGCTGATTCCGGATCGCTACGTTCCGCCGACGCCGGCTGAAGAGCCGCCGCAGGCACCGGACGTCACCGTGCTCAAATCGGGGGTCGTCGATGGCATGGCCTATTCGCTGTATTCCGACGGCTCCATCGAGGCGCAGATGCCCGAAGGCATGATGCGCTTCGCCTCGATCGACGAGTTGCGTGAGCATCTCGACAACAGGGGCTGATGCCGCTCAGCCCGTTGCCGTTGGCGGTCACTTTCAGCTGATCTCGACTAATCTTGCACGCAGAATGAAACCGGCGCGCTATACGTTGTTATTGCCCTTGTGGCTGTAATGCCCGCATGATTGTCAAGTAAAGTGCGGCTCGAATCCTTGAAAGACGACGGACCATGAACGACATCGCCGGCAAGAGCTTCATCGATCTCACGGCGACGATCGTGTCAGCCTATGTCGGTCACAATCCAACACCGGCGTCCGAACTGCCGGCGCTGATCGGTCAGGTTCACGCTGCCTTGGTGCGGGTTTCGAACGGCCGGCCGGAGGTCGCGGCGGAGCCGGCCAAACCGGCGGTGTCTGTCAAGAAATCGATGACTGCCGAATATCTGATCTGTCTGGAGGACGGCAAACGTTTCAAGTCGTTGAAGCGCCATCTGCGCACGCAGTACGCGATGACACCGGAACAGTATCGCGAGAAGTGGGGCCTGCCGGCCGACTATCCGATGGTCGCGCCGAACTATGCGGTGGCCCGTTCGCAGCTCGCCAAGAAAATGGGGCTGGGCCAGCAGCGCCGCCGGCGCAAGTGACCTGAACAGGTGGCCGGAACAGGATCTGGGCAAGTAATCCGCACAAGTAAAGCTAAGCAATAAAGTCAGGTTCCATCCGCAGGAACCAATATAGAACAAATCGGAGACGAAGAAAGTTCTACGTCTGGATGCGGGACTCATCTCGGGCCTCCCGCTATTGGTGTGTGACAATATCAAGCGGCGATACGTGGACTTGGCAGATATGACGGGAGACTTGCAGGCCGACATTGAGGCCATTCAGCGCATCGATGCGGTGCCGCGCATTCTCGAAGTGATCTGCCGCACCACGGGCATGGGCTTTGCCGCCATCGCGCGCGTCACAGATGAGCGCTGGGTCTGCTGCGCGATGCGCGATGAGATCGCGTTTGGCCTGAAGCCCGGCGGCGAGTTGAAGCTCGAAACCACCATCTGCCACGAGATCCGTCAGCGTAACGAAGCCGTGGTGATCGATCACGTCGCCGAGGACGAGATCTATCGCAATCACCACACGCCCGCGATGTACGGCTTCCAGAGCTACATTTCGATCCCGATCAGATATGCCGACGGCACGATCTTCGGGACGCTGTGCGCGATCGATCCACGCCCGGCGCGTGTCGATACGCCGGAAACTGTCGGCATGTTTCGCCTTTTCGCCGAATTGATCGCCTTCCAGATCGAAGCCCTCCAACGGATTGAAAGCAGCGAGGCGAGCCTGCTCGGCGAGCGGCAGAGTTCGGAATTGCGCGAAGAGTTCATCGCCGTACTCGGCCACGACCTGCGCAATCCCCTGGCGTCGATCGATGCCGGCGCCAGCATGCTTTTGAAGACGCCGCTGGACGACAAGGCGCGCAACATCGTCGGTCTTGTCAAAGCCAGCGTGGCGCGGATGTCCGGACTGATCGACAACGTGCTCGATCTCGCGCGCGGACGCCTCGGCGGCGGGCTGTCGCTGGAGCGCAATGCCGATGTGCCGTTGCAGCCGGTGCTGGAGCAGGTGGTGGCCGAACTGCAATCGAGCGCACCGAACCGCGTGATCGACGCCAGCTTCAATCTGGATCTGCCCGTGAGCTGCGACCGGCAGCGGATTGCCCAGCTGCTGTCGAACCTGCTCGGCAATGCGCTGACCTACGGCGCGCCGGACCAGCCGATCTCGGTCCGGGCGGAGACACGTGGTGACGCCTTCGAACTTTCGGTGGCCAATGCCGGTGAACCGATCCCGCCGGAGGCGATGGAGCGGCTGTTTCATCCCTTCACCCGCGGTGCCGATCGGGCGAACCGGCAGGGCCTCGGCCTCGGTCTGTACATCGCCTCGCAGATCGCGCGCGCTCACGCCGGTGAACTGACGGTCACATCATCGCCGCAGGAAACCCGCTTCATTTTCACGATGCCGCGGTTTTGAGTGATTGGCCGAAGCTGCTGGTTCTATTGAATAAAAACCTAAAAGGGAATAAAGTCTAAAATTCTGCTTGCCGGGCCATTCGGGATGTGAGCTTATTATCCTAAATGGAGTCACCCCCGATGAAAACGTCCCGCAGCACCACCAGGCATCCCGATCACGTCGATCACCATCGCGCGCAGCATCTGTCGCTGGAAACGCGGCAGATCATCACCGAAGACGGCGTCGCCAGCGTTCTCGTCAATGACAGTGAAAGCCCGCTCGGCTGGCTGGCCCGGCGCAAGGGCCGCGATGGCCGCAGCATGATCAGCCCGCATCAGTTCATCGCCGGCGAAAAGCTGCGCGCCGATTTCACGCGCGGCAACATGGCGCCGTGCATGACGGCGAACTGGGCCGCGCCGACCGGCGGCCGGCCACGCGGGGCCGGCAGCAATCCCGGCGAGATGACGGATATCATGATGACATCGCGCCAGCGCGTCAGTCAGGCGCTGGATGCCTGCGGGCCCGAGTTTTCAGGGGTTCTGATGGATGTGTGTTGTTTTCTGCGCGGCCTCGAAGACGTCGAGCGTGAACGCAACTGGCCGGCGCGTTCCGCCAAGGTCGTGTTGCAACTCGCGCTGGATCGCCTCGCGCGGCATTACGGCTTCGCCAGTGAGGTCAGGGGGCAAGCATCGAAAGTGCGCACCTGGCTCGCAGAGGATGCGGCGTTCGAGAGCTAGGCTGTGGAGCCGATAGCGCGCAGCCAGATGCGGGCGATGCGAGCTTGACGACGGCCAGGTCGGTGGCTGCGCTCATAGGCCCGCGCATCATCGATTCCACGACGCCAAGCAGCTTTCGTTGACGCCTGCGCGTTTTGCCGCCATATACAGCGCATGAACAAGCTTCGATCAGCTGCATTGACCACCACGGCGACCGCTCACGGCGGATCGCCTTCTGGTCGCGCGCGCTAGAGACAAGCGTACTTCACCCAGAAAAGGCCCCGCCGGCGACGGACGGGGCCTTTTCTGTTTTTGATGACCCCGTCCGCGCTTTTTCCCATCAAAGGAACATAGCCATGGACGATCTCGACCACAGAAATCTCGGCGTAAGACTCAAACTCTGGCACCTGCAGGACGATGCGCCGGGCATGGTGTTCTGGCATCCGCGCGGCTACGCGATCTACCGGGTGCTGGAGGATTATCTCCGGCGCAAGATGCGCCAGGCCGGCTATGCCGAGGTCCAAACGCCACAGTTGCTGCCAAAGGAGTTCTGGAGCCGCAGCGGCCACTGGGACAAATTCCGCGAGCACATGTTCCGGGTCGACGACGGCGAACAAGCGATGGCTCTGAAACCCATGTCATGCCCTTGCCACGTGCAGATCTTCAACAAGGGTCTGCGCTCGTGGCGAGAGCTTCCAATCCGCTATGCCGAGTTTGGCGCTTGCCACCGCAATGAGCCGTCCGGTTCGCTCCACGGCATCATGCGAACGCACGCCTTCGAGCAGGACGATGCGCATGTGTTCTGCCGCGAGCAGGACGTGGAGGACGAAGTCGCGCGCTTCATCGCTTTGCTGGGCGAGGTGTATCGCGATCTTGGTTTTCCCGACTACGAAGTGGCGCTGGCGACGCGGCCACCGGTGCGCGCTGGCGACGATGCGACCTGGGACTGGTCGGAGGCGAAGCTCGGCGATGCCGCGCGGCAATGCGGCCTCGCGCCTCAAATCAATCCGGGCGAAGGCGCGTTCTACGGACCGAAGCTGGAATTCGCGTTGCGCGACCGGCTGGGACGATCCTGGCAGTGTGGCACGGTGCAGCTCGACAGCGTTCTCCCGCAGCGGCTCGACGCGTCCTATGTCGCCGCCGACGGCAGCCGCGCAAGGCCCCTGATGATCCACCATGCCATCTTCGGATCGCTTGGCCGCATGATCGCGATCCTGCTCGAGCATCACGGCGGCGTGCTTCCTTTCTGGTTGTCGCCGGATCAGGTCGCGGTTGCGCCGATCTCGAAAGGCCAGGCCGGATACGGCGCTGACGTCGTGGCGGCGTTCGAGGATGCGGGGATTAGGGCCATTGCCTATGACGGCGCCGATACCCTCTCACGGCGCATCGTGGCGGCGCATGACATGGCGGTGCCGGTGATGGCGATCGTAGGCGGGCGCGAGATGAGGGACGGCCGGGTGAGCCTGCGCGAGCGCGACGGCTCACAGGCCGACGTTCCTTTGGCCGAGGCGGTGTCCCGGCTGCAGGCGAGGGCTCGGTCGGGCGCGCTTGGGGCTGAAGCCCGGTAAACGTGCCTCAGATGCGCTCCAATCAGTGAATCCCTGGCGGGCGTTGGTGCATCGCCCGCAGCCGCTCGAGCCTATGGGGTCACGCCTTGGTTCGCATCTGCCAGGGTCTCGGTGGCGTCCCGGCGGATACGCTCGACCATGGCGCGCAGCCCGTTGGAGCGCTGCGGCGTGAGGTGTTCCTTGAAGCCGAGCTCGTCGAACACCTTGATGGCGTCGGTGGCCAGAATATCCTCGGCCTTGCGGCCCGAATACAGCGTCAGCAGGATCGCGATCAGCCCGCGAACGATATGCGCGTCGCTGTCGCCGAGATAGCTGAGCACCGGCGTGCCGTGGTCGCGGGCGACCTGGCGCGACAGCCAGACTTGGCTCGCGCAGCCGTTGACCTTGTTGGCGGAGGAGTGTTCCTCATCCGGCATCGGCGTGAGGCTGCGCCCGAGTTCGATGACGTACCTGTAGCGGTCGTCCCAGTCCTCGAGTAGCTCGAAATTATCGCGGATATCGTCAATCGTGGTCATCGGAGCCTGCAAGCAATGTCAGGCCCTATATAGGGACGAACAGCGCCGAAAGCGACCGCCGTTTGCGGTAATTATCCGCCGCAATCAGCCGTTTAGGGAGCAACGGTGGGTGGCTGCCATTCGGCGGCGAGGTCGTCCTGGGTGAGCGTGTCGGGCCGGGCCATGGCGACCGCGCCTTGATCTTCGCCTTCGCCACCGATCGAGCCGGTGGTATCGGGCTTCTTCTCGGTGATGATCTGGTAGATTTTCTTCGCGCCGTCCTTGGCGCGTTCGCCGATCACGGTGGCCGCATGGCCGCCAACTTCGCAGGTTGCCGGCTGGCGCTTGCAGAATTGTGCCATGTCGGACATCGCCGCAGTCGCAGCCGATACCGCATCGGAAGCGCCTATCTGCGGCAGCTTATCCGATTCCGGCGTCTTGTCCCTCGGCAGCAGCACGAGCACGAGCCCGAGCCAGAATGCCATGCGAAGCAGGAAGAACATCGCGAACCCCGTTAGTCTCTTCGAACCGTTGCGATTTGTCGCAATTGGGATCGAAGTTAGCAGCCGTCGATAAACTGCAAGTATTTGCGATGCGGTTAAATCAACGAAAATTCACTTCATTCGGTTTGGCGTAAATTTTCCATTGATGGCCCGTGCGTGCGTTTTCCGACACGATGTTGGGGATGCACACTTTCGAAACCATATGGACGCGGTGATTGAAACGTCTCGTTCACCATCGTTGCCGAATGAAAACGCGAAAACTCCTCTTAAATCAGCACTTGTGCGTTAGGCATGGCGATCGCGGCGGTCACTTTAGTGTTCGCTTAATGTCGCTCTGACACGTTGGCGCAACGATAAAAGGAGGCGTTTCGGCGCGTCTGAATTTGACGATCAAGCCGAAGCGAGAGCAGTGACAGTATCGACCATCATTCGCGACTGCCTTGATGCCATGCTGCACCCTTCAGTGCGCTACGATGCGCTGACGAGCGCGCGTCATCGCGCATTCATGGCGCCGCGTCTGCTCGGCAGCCTTGCGGCCTTTGCGGCTTTTCCTGTCTATCTCGCGCTGCGCGGCGCGCCGAACGCGATCGAGGTTGCGGCCTTCGCCTGGTTGATGGCGCCGATCCTCGTTTCATATTTTCTGTCGCGCACCGGTCGCTATGAAAGTGCACAGGTACTGTCGTCTATCGCACTTGCCGGCCTCGTGATGATGATGGCGATCTCCACCGGTGGCATCAATTCGTTCGCGGCGATCTGGCTTGTGGTGGTACCGATCGAGGCGGCACTCTCGGCTTCGCGCCGTATCGTCGCCTTTGCATCGGCGCTGGCGCTGTCCTGCGTAAGCATTCTCATCGTGCTGACCAGCCTCGATTGGTTGCCTGTATCCGAAGCCGGTGTCGCCGGCCATGGCGCCTTCATGGCCTTCGGCATTGCGTCCGCCACCATCTATGCAGCCGGTCTGGCCTTCGGCGCGGAGTCGCTGGCGCGCACCAGCGTCTCGCTGCTTTACGTCGAGGAAGACCGTTATCGCCTGCTGGCGCGCAATATGAGCGACGTGATCTCGCGTCACCGTAATAATGGCGCCGTGCAGTTCATCTCGCCGGCGGCGGCAGCGCTGATCGGCGCCCCGGCACAGCGACTGCTGGGCCATGGCCTGTTCGACCGCGTCCATGTCGCGGATCGCCCGGCCTATCTCACGGCTTTGTCTGACGCCGCGCGCGGCGGCGAAGCCCGCAGCGTCGAATTCCGTCTGCGCCGCGATGTCGTGCGCGGCAATGATCGCATGCGCCCGTCTGGCGCCGAATTCATCTGGGTTGAAATGCGTTGCCGCCCAATGGAGCAAGACGTTGATACGTCGTCATCAGCCAATGCCGATGCAGAAGTTGTGGCCGTGCTGCGTGATGTCACCGACCGCAAGCTGCAGGAAGAGGCATTGGCGCAGGCCCGCATCGAGGCCGAGCGCGCCGATGCGTCGAAGACACGCTTCCTCGCCACTATGAGCCACGAACTGCGCACGCCGCTGAATGCCATTATCGGCTTCTCGGATATGCTGGTGCAGGAAGAGCTGATGATGCTCGATGCGACCAAGCGCAAGGAATATGCCCAGCTCATCAACGATTCCGGCCAGCACCTGCTGTCAGTGGTCAACGGCATCCTCGACATGTCGAAGCTGGAATCCGGTAACTTCGAGATTTCGCCGGAGCCCTTCGCGCCGCGTCCGGCGCTGATCAATTGCTGCAATCTGCTGGCGCTGAAGGCGCGCGAGAACGGTATCGATCTCATCACCGATGCGCCGAAGGATCTGCCGGAGGTCAACGGCGATCCGCGCGCATTCCGCCAGATACTGCTCAACCTCGTATCCAATGCCATCAAGTTCACCGAGCGCGGCGGCAGCGTCACCGTGGCAGCGGGCGTCGAAGGATCACGCTTGATGCTGCGCGTCAGCGATACCGGCGTCGGCATTGCATCGGATGATCTCGCACGCATCGGCGATCCGTTCTTCCAGGCCGGCAAGACCTATCAGCGGCGCCATGAGGGCACCGGCCTCGGCCTGTCCATTGTGAAGAGCCTTGTCGGCATGCATGGTGGCGAGATGCAGGTGCAGAGCCGGATCGACGAAGGCACCACCATCACAATCGCGCTGCCGCTGGAGTTCACGCCGCAGGCTGAACACGTCAGCAATATCGCGATCTTGAATCCCGCGGCGCGCACCGCGCCGTCCGACCAAGCCCATCAGGTGAAGAAGAGTGCCTAAAGCCAGTTCCAAAGCGACCAAGTCCAAACGCGGCCGCGCCGTCGCCATCGTCGATGAGCCCGCGGAGCGCGGCATCGTGTTGCGCGTGCTGCTGCACAGCCCGAAGGACATGGTCGCCGGGTTGATCGCATTCGCCGCGGTCAGCGCCATCATCGCCAATGCTATTTTCCTGCAGAAGGGCCATCATCCGTCGCCGATGTTCGGTTCCAGCACCGTCGTTGCGTTTCCGGCGCCGGCACAGGTCGCCAATCCGCTGCCCAAGCCGCGTCCGCTGGATGCTGCTTCGTCGGACACCAAGCTCGATTCCCGCATGCTGGATTCCAAGCCGGTCAACAGCGCCAATGAGCCGAAGCCATCACTCGCTGCCAAGCCCGTCGAACAGCGCGCAGCCGATCCGGTCGGCAATCTCCTGAAAGCGCCGGCATCACCGGCCTCACCGGCGACCACGGGCGCCGTAGCACGCCCGCCGGCAGCGATCCCGAATGCAACCCGCACTGATCCGCTCGGCGATCTCATCACCAATACGCGCCGCGTCGCCGCTGTTCAGCGCGCGCTGACGGAATACGGTTATGGTCAGCTGAAGCCGACCGGCAATGTCGGCTCGGACACAGCGGCCGCGATCCAACGCTTCGAGCGCGAGCGCAAGCTGCCGGTGACCGGGCAAGTGTCCGACCGCATGGTGCGCGAACTCGCCACCGTCACCGGCCGCGCGATCGACTAGCGCCAGCCCTGCGGCTGGCCCACTAAGGCAGTTCACGACATTTCGAGTTCGACGCGCGCCTGCTTCTTCGTCTTTGCGTCCGACACCTCGATTTTCACGCGCTCGCCGAGGGCAACCAGAAAACCAAACAAGCGCTCATAAGAGTAGCCGCCGAACTGTCCGCGCAGCAGCTTGGAGACGTCAGGCTGGGCAAGGCCAATCAGCTTGGACGCCTGTGCCTGAGTTAGCCCTTTGCTTTTGATGCGTGCGGCAATGCCGAGAACGATCTCGGCCTTGATCAGATGCTCGTCAGCGTTTGGCAGGCCGAGGTCGGCGAACACGTTGCCGCTGCTCTTTGTGCTTGTCGGTTTTTTCATTGCTGCCCTCCATGGCATGTTGGTAAAGCGTCTGCGCGTCTCTCAGACGGGATTTGATCAGGTCAATCTCGGATTTGGGCGTCCGGATTCCGGTTTTCGATTTCTTTTGAAATGCGTGGAGAACGTAGACCATGCCCTTCAGTTTGACCGTGTAGACCGCCCGAAACGTATTCCCATCAAAATCAGAGACGATCTCGACAACGCCCGCGCCGTGGAAGCCTTTCAAAGGCTTCGCGTCGGGGTGCTTTTTGCCTTTTTGGGCTGCACGCAAGGCAAAGCCAACGCATAGCTTCACAGACACCGGAAATTCTGAAAGATCGTCTTTCGACGACCCTACGAATTCCAAGGGTGTGTCGGTGGGTGACATTCTGATATTGATGCCAGGCGACGTTGCGCGTTATAGTCATAATACTATAAAGTAGCGTCGCGTCAATGAAGCATTTCAGGCTTCGCCCCCGGTAACTGGGTCACCTCGCGTTTTCGCTCTCTCTGGAATAATCAAGCGATGTCACGATTGAAATCAGCAATATGGGTGGCCGCATATCTGCGCCGCTGCCAGACCGAAGGCGTGTTCGGCGCCGTGCGCCGTCGTGGTGCAGAGGAAGCGGGCGCCGTATTCGTGAAGGTTGCGCTGCTGGATGGCACCGCGATGCTTTATACGCCGGCGCCGCAAAGCGCCTATGACGAGAGCCGCCCTGTCGATCGCGTCTTCGCGCCGTCACCGCCGCAGCCCGTTGAGGAACGCAAGATCGAAGAGCGTTTGCAGAAGGAAATCTCGTTCGATCCCGACGTCTGGATCGTCGAGACCGAGGACAAGGCCGGGCGGCATTTCCTCGAACTGGCGAAGGCCTAGGGCCAATCGACATTGAGGATTCCCAAGAGGTCTAATCGCTGATTCATAGGGTTCCGTGATTTGGACGGAGCATGTGATGGCGACGAAGCGCTACGAATTGAACGAGGCGCAGTGGTTGAAGAT
>NZ_LVYV01000017.1 GCF_001618955.1 Tardiphaga robiniae | reverse complement strand
CGGATCGAGCGCCCTTCGGCGTAAAGCTGGGCAATCCTGTAGCGGTCATCCAGCGACAGCTGGGCGTAGGTTCGGTCCATCGCAACACCCTAGTCTGGTGTTGCACTTCGTTTGAGAACTCAGCGGACCCATAACCACGGTCAGCGTGATTTAAACGGCTCGGTCACTACGACCGCATCTTCACCAAGTCTCCAGCGTTTATGGGTCCCGGCTTTCGCCGGGACGACGGGGAGGATGCGGAAGATGGGATGAAACAGCCCGATCACGCCCCGGCGACGATCGTCTTGCGATACAGCGCGCTGTAGCTGGCCGCAGAAATATTCCAGCTGAACGACTTCGACATAGCGCTGCGGCGCATCGAGTTCAGACGGTCCTTCGATCCGTAGGTCGCAAACGCCCGCAGGATCCCGCCCAGAAATGACTCGGTGGATGGCTGCGTAAACAGGAAGCCGGTCTCGCCATCGACGATGGTCTCGGCAAGGCCGCCGGTCTGGTGACCGATGGGGAGCGAGCCGAAGCGCTGCGCATACATCTGGCTCAGGCCGCACGGCTCGAAGCGTGACGGCATCAGCGTGAAGTCGCTACCGGCGAAGATGCGACGGGCCTCGCGGTCGTTGAAGCCGATGGCCACGCCGATGGCGTCGGGGCGACGGCGATGCGCGTCCATCAGCGCATTCTCCAGTTCGGTCTCGCCGCGGCCGGTGACGACGATCTGTCCGCCGGCGGACACGATGGCGTCGGCCGCTGACAATACGAGGTCGACACCCTTCTGATGCACGAGGCGGGCGACCAAACCAAAAATGGGCCCGCGGGAGAGTGCGAGCCCAAATTGTTGGCGTACCCCGTCGGCATTGGCGCGTTTGGCTTCCCAGTCGCCCGCGCCGAACGGTCTCATGAGCTCCGCGCAGACGCGCGGGTCCCAGCTCTCATCAATGCCGTTGAGAATGCCTGTCAGACGCGACTCGTTCGAGCGCTTGGTCAGCAGGCCTTCCAGCCCGCAGCCGAGTTCGGGTGTGGTGATCTCGCGCGCATAGGTCTCACTCACCGTGGTGAGGTGCGACGAGTAGATCAGCCCGCCCTTGAGGAAGGACAGCTTGTCGTAGAATTCCAGCCCGTCGATATGGAACGACTCCGCCGGCGCACCGATCCGGCGCAGCGAAGACTTCGGAAACAGGCCCTGATAAGCGAGATTGTGGATCGTCAGGATGGTCGGGATCTTGACGCCGCTCCAGGCGAGATAGGCCGGCACCAAGGCCGCCTGCCAGTCATTGGCGTGGACCAGATCGGCCGACCAGTTCTTGTCGAGCTTGCCCGAGGCGAGCAACGCAGCAGCGGAGGCGAAGCGCGCGAAGCGGATGTCATTGTCCGGCCAGTCGCGGCCGCAGGCGTCGCCATAGGGATTGCCGGGACGGTCATAGAGCTGCGGGCAGAGCAGGATATAGATCGGTAGCCCGTCCTTGGTCGCGGCAAGGCCGACCGAGCAGGCAGGCATTTCCGCCAGCGCCGGGCATTCGCCGACGATCTCGATGTCAGGAAACTGCGTGACGACGTCGCGGTAGCCGGGAAGGATGATGCGAACGTCGGTCCAGATACGCAAAGCTCTAGGGAGGGCGGCGGACACGGCTGCGAGGCCGCCCACCCGGATGAAGTCGTCAATCTCTGGAGTGACGAACAGTACCCTCAAGAAACGCCCTCGTGCCCGCCGCGACTACAAGGATACGAAACTGGTCCAGCGTCTTTGGGTACTTACGGAACCGAAGGGCAATGGAACTCAGTTTTGTTACTTGCGCCGCAAAATATTTGTCTCTGCACTGCAGTATATCACATCACTTAATACGGCATTGCAAAAGAGAAATGTGAGTTCGCAAAATTATCTCTGAATCAGTGACCGGGTGACGACGGGACGATCAGCCGCAGGAAGCTCATGATGCAGCCGAGCGCGGCAAAGCCGGCGCCGAGCGCCAGCGCCCAGGTCGCGCCGCCATGGCCGAACAGGCCGAAGCAGAAGGCGGCGAGTGCCGCGCCCATGCTCTGGCCGGTCAGCCGGGCGGTGGCGACGATACCGCTAGCGCCGCCGCTGCGGCCGGCCGGCGCGCTCGACATGATCGCCTTCATGTTCGGCGCCTGGAAGAAGCCGAAGCCGGCGCCGCAGATCACCATCCGCCAGACGATATTGGCGACGCTCGGGTCGGGCGGCAGAGTGGCCAGCAGCACCATGCCGGTGCCCAGCAAGGCCATGCCGATACCGCCAAGAAGCCCGGCGGGATAGTGGTCTGACAACCGGCCGGCGATCGGCGCCATGATGCCGACGACCAGCGGCCAGGGCGTCAGAAAAAAGCCGGTCTCGACTGCCGAACGATGCAGAACTTCTTCGAAATAGAACGGCAGCGACACAAAGGCGAGGCCCTGGACGGAGAACGAGCACACCGCCGTTGCCGCCGACAGCGCGAATAGCGGGCGGCGGAACAGGTCGATCGGCAGCATGGGCGCAGGGTGATCGGCCTGCCGGCGGAGCAGCAGCCAGCCGAACAACAGGCCGGCAACCAGTTCGGCGACGACGATGGACGGCGCCGTGTGATGCGCGGCGCTGTCGATGCCGAGGATCAGCAGGCCGAGGCAGAGCGAGGTAAGCAAAGCGCCAAAGAAATCGAAACGATGGGTGGCGCGCGTGGTCTTTGGCAGGGTCTTGAGGCTGATGACAATGGCGGCGAGGCCGAAGGGGAGGTTGATCGCGAATAGCCAGGGCCAGGTTGCAACCGACAGGATGCCCGAGGCGATGGTGGGGCCGAGGGTGAAGGCCGTCGCGACGACGAGGGCGTTATGACCGAGCCCGCGGCCGAAATGGCTTGGGGGGTAAACCACGCGGACCAGCGCGGCATTGACGCTCATGGCGCCGGCGGCGCCGAGGCCCTGCAGCACCCGCGCGAACAGTAAAGTGTCCAGCGACCACGCGAATGCGCAGGCGACGGACGCGATCGTGAACAGGATCAGCCCACCGAGATAGATGCGCTGATGGCCGACAATCTCGCCCAGCGCGCCGAACGGCAGCAGCGTGGCGACCATGGCGATCTGGTACACATTGACCACCCAGATTACATCCGCTGGCGTGGCATGCAGGTCGCTGGCGATGGAGGGCAGCGCGATATTGGCAATGGCGGTATCGAGCGAGGCCATGGCAAGGGCGGTAAAGATGGCAAGCCGCGCCCAACGCTGCTGGCTCGGCGTCAGCCCTTCCGTCGGCTGGGGAGCCTGTGCCGCGATACCGTCTGCCATAGCTGGGGATTCCTGGGTGCGGCCGAACTGGCCGCCGATCCGCGCTATCTAGGATAGTTCGCTTTGCCCCTACAGGCGTGTAACTGCATGAGGCATATGCACATCTTTATTCCCAGCGGAAAATCCGCTTTCGGCTGATCACATCGCTGTCAGGCGATCACATCGCTGTCAGGTGATTACATCGCCGTCAGACCGGTTGGTCTTGAACCAGGTCCCGGACGCCACCGCCGTGACGATGATAGTGCCGTAGACGACCAGCGCGAAGGTCAGGCAGGCGAACAGCCAGGTCAGCGATCCCGTCAGCCGCAGCGCCAGCCAGCCGCCGCCGATGGAGATCAGGAGGCGCAGCACGCCGGCCAGCAGCGGATAGAGCATCTTGCCGGCGCCCTGCGACGCGAAATACAGCGACAGGCCGAGGCCGAAGAAGCCATAGGCCGGACCGACGATGCGTAGATAGGCGCTTCCGGTCTCGATCATCTGCGGATCCGACCCGAACAGGCCGAGCCAGGCGGCCGGCCAGATCGCGGCCGCCAGGCCGACGGTTTCGGTGATCACGAACACCATGCCGCCGCCGATCAGCGCCGCCCGCAGTGCGCGCTGCTCCTGCCCGGCGCCGATATTGGTGCCCACCAGGGCCACCAGAGGTCCGCCGAAGCCGAAGGCCAGCGGCACCATCAGATATTCCAGCCGGACGCCGGTGCCAAAGCCCGCCACGGCGTCGCCGCCGGCGAAGCCGCCAACCAGCGCGGTGGTGAGCAGTACGGTGAAGCTCGTCTGCAGCGAGATGACCGCGGCGATGGCGCCGACGCGCAGGATGTCGGCTGAGAGATCCCAGCGCAGGCGGGCCAGCTTGAAATGCACGATGCAGCGGCCGGAGAGAATGTAGCCGGCGAGCACCGCGCCGACGGTGAAGGTCGACAGCACCACGGCCCAGCCACCGCCGGCGATGCCGAGTGCGGGGATCGGACCCCAGCCGAAGATCAGCAGCGGCGACAGCGGGATCAGCAGCACGACGCCGATACAGATCGACAGCGAGGGCACCAGCATATTGCCGGTGCCGCGGATGATGCTGGCAAAGCCGTTCATCAGCCAGACCAGGACGCTGCCGCCGAATACCACGTTGGAATATTGCATGGCTGCGTCCAGCGCGCCGCCGCTGACGCCCATCGCCGTGTAAATCGCACGGCCCCAGATCAGGAAGATCGCCGAGCCGATGAGGCCGAGCAGGATATTGATAAGGGTCGCGTGCATCACCAGCGCCTCGGCATCGTCGGTGCGCCTTGCGCCGAGCGCGCGGGCGATCGCCGAGGAAATGCCGCCGCCCATGGCACCAGCCGACAGCATCTGCATCATCATGAAGCCGGGAAACACCACGGCCATGCCGGTCAGCGCGTCGGTACCGAGATGCGACACCCACCAGGTCTCGATCAGGCCGGTGGAAGCCTGCGCGAGCATCACCAGCAGATTGGGCCAGGCCAGCTTGACCAGCGTGGAGGCGATTGGCGCCTGCAGCAGCATGCGTGTCCGCGGGTTCATCTCCGGAACGGGGGCAGCTGCTGCGGCCACGATGGCTTGCGGCGTTTCGAGTTTCATAGTGATCCGTCCTTCTGCGGGCGCGGTTTGCTGAGCCGCCGTTGCACGCGTGCGCTGGCGGCAGGGCCGGGCGCATTGGCGTGGGTGGCTTCGGTGATTGGTTTGCCGGTACGGCGGTCGACCAGGATCGGATCGGCGGTCTCGCCGGTCTCCTTGTCGATCAGAACAACGCTCTCGCCTTCAGGCGCGAAGTGCCGGTTGCCCCAGCTTTGCAGCGACCACAGCACGGAGCGGAAATCCCGGCCGCGCGGGGTCACGATATATTCGTAGCGCGGCGGCTTTTCGCAATATTGCCGCCTCTCCAGCAGTCCGGCCTCGACCAGGACTGCCAGCCGACGGGTCAGCATGTTCGGCGCGATGTTGAGGTTCTTCTGGAACTGGTCGAACCGCGTCATGCCGTAGATGGCATCGCGCATGATCAGAATGCTCCACCATTCGCCGACGCGCTCAAGGCTGCGGGCAACCGGGCATTCCAGTTTTTCGAAACTCTTGCGCTCCATGGCGGGAAGATAGGCGAGTAACTATCATCATGCAAGTCACTAGGTGGTGACCCTCCACTGTCATTCTGAGGCAAACCGATTGGTTTGCCTCAGGGCGGGGCCGACGCCACTTCAAGCATGTCGTTCCGGGTTCACCCGATCGCTGCGCGCTCGGTCTGCCCCGGAATGACGTGTTTGGTGGCCCTTACCCCACCATCCGCTCGCGTCCGACCCAGAAGCTTGCGCGCAGCGCCTTCTTGTCGATTTTACCGACGCCGGTCATCGGGAGTTCACTGACGAACTTGATGTGTTTCGGCGCATGGGCCGACCCCTTGCGTGTCTTCACCAGATTGATCAGTTCGTTGGCGTCCGGCTTCGCGCCGCCACGCGCGACCACGATGGCGGTGACGGCCTCGCCCCATTTGTCGTCGGGAATGCCGACCACGGCGCACATGGCGACATCGGCATGAGTGGTCAACACGTCCTCGATCTCGCGCGGGAAGATGTTGAATCCGCCGGAGACGATCATGTCCTTCTTGCGGTCGAGGATGAACATGTAGCCCCGCTCGTCGGCGCGGGCGATGTCGCCAGTATGCAGCCAGCCGTTCTTGAGCGTTTCCGCCGTCTGCTCCGGACGTTTCCAGTATTCCTTCATCACATGCGGCGCGCGCACGCAGATCTCGCCGGCCTCGCCGGGCGAGACCTCCTGATCGTCATCATCAAGAATACGCACATCGCAGACCGCGATCGGAAAACCGCAGGACAAAAACAGCTCGGGCTTCTTCGGATCATGATCCGTCTTGCGCAGCACCGACACTGGATAGCATTCGGTCTGTCCATAAAGTTGCGAGAACACTGGACCGATCCGCTCGATGCCTTCCACCAGCCGGCTCGGCGACATCGGCGATGCGCCGTAAAGCACCAGATCGAGCGACGATAGATCGGTCTTTGACAGCGTCGGGTTGTCGAGCAACACATAGATCATGGTCGGCACGAACAGCGTGAAATTGATGCGTTCGCGTTCGATGGTCTTCAGCACCGCTTCGGGATCGAAGCCCTTCAGCATATGCACGGTGCCACCGCGCATCAGCGTCGGCAGCACCTTGGTGCCGGCGACATGGCTGATCGGCGCCACCGTGAGATAGCTCGGCGTGTCCGGGATCTCGAAGTCGGACAGAATGGCGCTGGCAAAACCCGACACTTCGCGATGGCGGCGTAGCGCGCCCTTGGATTTGCCGGTGGTGCCGCCGGTGTAGTTCAGTACGGCGATATCATCGACATGTGCAAAGTCCCGCGCAGTGGCGCTGCCGCCTGAGCCGATGACTTTCAGCAGATCGATGCCGTAGTCCGCACGGCCCAGCGTGAATACGTGTTGCAGGCCCTGCGCGCGCGAGGCGAGCTCGCCGCCCCGCTGCAGGAAGTTGTCGGCATCGATGATCAGGATCGTTGCTTCGGCGTCCTCGATCTGGTCGATCTGATCCTGCATCGAGCCCAGCGGGTGCAGCCAGGAGATTGCGAAACGCGACAGTTGCGCGGCGACGCCGGCGCACCAGGTGTCGGCGCGATTGGCGGTGAGCAGCGCCACCTTCGTGCCGGGCTGTGCGCCGAGGTTCATAAACACATTCTGCAGCCGCGCGATCAGGTCCGTGGTGCCGCGATAGGTGATCGAGCCGCCGGGCCAGCTGAAAGCGATGCGATCCGGATAGCGCGCCAGCGCCCGCAAGGTCTGCGCCCCGACCGTCGGAAACGCGTTGAGCACGTCCGTCATGGAAACCTCCCCGAATGTCCTCGGCTTCTGTGGGCCGATGGTTGTGGCAACGCTAACAATGAATGCCGGGCATGCAAACATAAACCCGTATGGGCATTGCAGCATTCGCGATGAACTTGTGGCGGCTTTCGTCGTTTGCCTGTGCTAGAAGCGGTCGAGCCATTTGAGCCGCGTCACAGGAGAATTTCATGCGCAAGTTTTGGACCGTGCTGGCAGCACTGGCGACCCTCAGCCTGACCAATTGCGGTTACAACGCGATCCAGACCAATGATGAGCAGGTCAAGTCGGCCTGGTCTGAAGTAGTCAACCAGTATCAGCGCCGCGCGGACCTCGTGCCGAATCTCGTGAATTCCGTGAAGGGCTTCGCGCAGCAGGAGAAGGACGTTCTTCTGGGCGTCACAAATGCACGCGCCAAGGTCGGCTCGGTGCAGGCGACGCCTGATGTGGTCAACGATCCTGCCGCGCTGCAGAAATTCCAGGCCGCGCAAGGCGAACTCTCCAGCGCGCTGTCGCGCTTGCTCGTGGTTACCGAGAACTATCCGCAGCTCAAGTCGGACGCGCTGTTCAAGGATCTGATGTCGCAGCTCGAAGGCACCGAGAACCGCATCACCGTGGCGCGCAACCGCTACATCAAGTCGGTGCAGGATTATAACGTCGGTGTGCGCACCTTCCCGAACAATCTCACCGCCATGATGTTCGGCTACAAGGAGAAGGCGAATTTCTCTGTCGCCAATGAGAGTGAGATTTCGACCGCGCCGAAGGTCGACTTCAACCCGACGCCGGCGCCTGCGAAATAGGCCGGTGCCGATCAGGCCGATCCGATGAAGGCGATTAAAGCCTGTCTGCTCGCATTGCTGCTGTGCTGGAGCGCCGTTGCTCTGGCCGATGTGGCCGTGCCGGCTCTGACGGGGCGCGTGATCGATCAGACCATGACGTTGAGCGAGTCCGACCGGGCGTCGCTCGACAGCACGCTGCGTGATTTCGAGTCGCGCAAGGGCAGCCAGATCGTGGTGCTGATCGTGCCCACCACGGCGCCGGAAGCCATTGAGCAATACTCCATCCGCGTTGCCGAAGCCTGGAAGATTGGCCGCAAGAAAGTCGATGACGGCGCGATCCTGCTGGTCGCCAAGGACGATCGCAAGCTCCGCATCGAAGTCGGCTACGGCCTCGAAGGCGCACTGACCGACGTGACCACGAAACGGATCATGGACGAGATCATCACGCCGCGCTTCAAGACCGGCGATTTCGCGGGTGGCGTCACAGCCGGCGTCAACCAGATCATCAAGGTGATCGACGGCGAGCCGCTGCCGGCGCCGGACGAATGGAAGGGCAATTCGAATGCCCTCGATCAGATCATGGAATATGCGCCGTTCCTGCTGTTCGGCGTGCTGATCTTCGGCAGCATCCTGCGCAATATTTTCGGCCGGCTGTTCGGCTCGCTGGCGACCGGTGGGCTCGTCACCACGGTGGTCTGGCTTGTCGCCGGCAGCCTGCTGTTCGGCGGCATTCTCGGCGTGGTCGCGTTTTTCTTTACGCTGATCAGCGAGGCCCTCATGTCGGGCGGCGGAGGTGGTGGACGTCGTGGCGGTGGCTATATCGGTGGCGGCGGCGGTTCCTGGTCATCAGGGAGTTCATCGAGCAGCGGCGGCTTCAGTGGAGGCGGTGGCAGTTTCGGTGGCGGCGGCGCTTCGGGGAGTTGGTGATGAGCCTGAAACGCATCGGTAACCATCTGCTCGGCAATCGCTCGCGGGTCCGCAAGGCGTTCCCGCCGCAATCGCTGGCGGCGATCGAGCAGGCCATCAAGGCTTCCGAGGCCAGCCATGCCGGCCAAATCCGCTTTGTCGTCGAAGGCGCGCTGGACGGCGCCCCACTGTTCCGCAATCAGTTGGCGCGCGAACGCGCCATCGATGTGTTCGCGCAACTGCGTGTCTGGGACACCGCGCATAACAACGGCGTGCTGATCTATCTGCTGCTCGCCGATCGCGATGTCGAGATCGTGGTCGACCGCGGCATCGATGCCCGCGTCGGGAAACCCGGCTGGGAAGCGATCTGCCAGATGATGGAAGCGGAGTTTCGCGCCGGGCATTTCGAGCAAGGCGTGATCAAGGGCATCGACGCGGTGACGCGGCATCTGGCAACGCATTTTCCGCGCGATGCCGGCTCGGTGAACGAACTGCCGGATGCGCCGGTGGTGCTGTAGCCGTTACGCTTTCGTCGACTCGCGCGTATTCACCCGCTCGAACCACGCCGCGACATTTGCGTTCCCGCGATCCCACGGCTGCTTCACCTTGTCGGCAAAATCGAGCCAGCAGAACAACACGATGTCGGCCATCGTGAACCGCTCGCCGCAGATGAAGGTCTTGCCGCCCATCTGTCCGTCGAGCCAGCGCAGCCGGTCGATGGCGATTGTCTTCAGGCCCGGGGCGCCTTCCGGCACGCAGACGATGCGCGTCTCGAAGCGCTTCAACCCCTCGGCGAAGCGATAGCCATTGGCGATGTGCTGGCAGATGTTGAGATCGACGCGCTGGCGCCACATCCGGGCCTCCGCGCGCTGCTCTGGCGTGGTGCCGATCAGCGCCGGCGTTGGACGTGTTTCCTCGACATATTCGCAGATCGCCACCGTCTCCGAAACATAGGCGCCATCATTGAGTTCGAGCGTCGGCATCTGGCCATGCGGATTGCGCGCCAGATGCGCAGGCTCGCGGTTCTCACCGGCAGCAAGATCGACGGTCTGGACGGGGAGGCTGATACCCTTCTCGGCCAAGAACATGCGCACCACGCGTGGATTCGGCCCGATGGAATCGTAGAGCTTCATGGCATTTCCCCGATTGTCTTGTTGGCAGCTGTTGTGCGGGCCGGGCGGGTGCGCGTCAAGCAACGGTTCCTCCGCCGGACAAGAGGTGAAATTTTCGTAAGCACGGCGGGCGGTAAGGATTTGGCAAGCAATGAAAGTTACCAAAGTGTTCATCTATTCCGGAGAATTTGATCGTGAGCGAGCACAAGGCCGATTCCACCCCAGACGTCAGCGGCGATCACGTCGACACCGGCGCCGCGGCGGCGGCCGGTTCCCACGATGCTGACATTCACGTGGATTCGCCGAAGCTCGCACCGGAGCAGGGCAACGAGCGCCCCGCCCAGATGCCAAAGAGGGAAGCGCCGAAGCTCGGAGCGCCCGGCCGGATCACCATCATGGCTCCCTCTCGCGACAGCGGCCCGCGTGACGGCGCATCCCGCGAGCATGCGTCGCGGGAGCACTCCTGGGAAGACTTCGTCAATGCCGAGCCGAAGATTGAGTCCGCAGAAAAGGCTGGCCGCAGCCGGATGATGGCGATCGCGGCGATGATCGCGCTGGGCATCACCGTCGGCGCAGTTGGCGGTTCGGTCGCGATGTCGGGCCTCGGCAAGCTGTTTGCCGCCGACGACACCAGGTCGACCAACCAGGCACTGGAAGACCATATCGCCCGTCTCGACGGCGAACTCTCGGCGCTCAAGGCCGAGGTCGACCGCAACGCCAAGCAGTCCATTGCGGCGCGCGCGAAGTCCGCCGAGCGTCTCGACAAGCTTGAGAAGGGCCAGGCCGAACCGGCCGCGAAACTCGCCAAGCTGAGCGAGATCGTCGAAAAGCTGCGCACCACGCCGCCTGCTGCTGCGCCCGCGCCGACCCCTGCACCGGTTGCCTCGGCGCCGGCCAAGGAAGTGACCGGTTCGATCAACGCCCCGGTGCCGACTCCGGCGCCGAAGCCCGAAGTTGCGCGCCTGCCCATGGTCGACGGCTGGCGCATCATCGACATCGCCGGCGGCGGCGCCACTATCGAGGGCCGTGCCGGAATCTTCGAAGTCTATGCCGGCGATCCGGTTCCGGGCCTCGGCCGTATCGATGCGATCCGCAAGCAGGACGGCCGCTGGACGGTGGTCACCTCCAAGGGCCTGATCGTCGCCCGCTGATCCGCTCTTTCTGCGATGAAAGCGTTCAGGCCGCTGCTGGTGCAGCGGCCTTTGTTTTGGGCTAGCCTCCCGACGTGACGTCTGGGATTGCGCCGTGCGACTTCGCTTGAGCTTCATCGCCGTGCTGCTCTGCCTCGTGGCTCCCGTCGCGCGGGCGGATGAGGGCAATGGTCTTGCCGTCACCGATCCCGGGGCATTGCGGGCACTTGAGACACGCGGATTCGGCCTCGCGCAACTGCTCGATCCCGCGCGGACGACGCCGATCTCCAATGACGCGCTATTTGCTCTGCCTGCGATGACACAAATCCGCGCGGCACTGGACGATGCCTTTGCGCGCTATCTCGCCGATCATCAAAAGCATGAGCCGCGCGCGAGCATCGGCGTCGGCCCCGCCCACGACGTGCAACAGTTCGACCAGGCGATGCTGACATCGCCCGATGCGCGCTTCGTGCTGGCCGGGATCGTCAATCGTATGGACCGGGCCTATGTCGCGCCGGATACCTGCGGTGAAATCAGGCTGATCTATCGCCTCACGCGCACGGCCGCCGGCACAACACCGCCGCGTCTGCCCATGACGCTTAATCTTGTGCTTCATGCGAAGGACCCAAACGATGCATCGGTGACATGCGCGGATCTCGCCGGGCGCTGGCTTAACTCAGCGTCGTTCACCGAGACTGGCGCAGCACGCGCGGATCGCTTGCTGAAACCGGATGGCCCGCTTGCGACAATCACAGCCGCGCATATCGACCGCATCGAGACCAATCTGCAGATCGCGCATCGGCCGAAGTCCGATACGCAGGAATTCCGCACCGACTATTTGCAGAAGGTGTTTCGCTTCGATGCCACCGCGAAGCAGTTTCGCGAGGCTCCCATGGAGAACCAGATCGACCGCGACCGGTTGCTGGTTGACGCGGCGCTCGGTCGCGCATTTCGTGACTGGCTGCTCGCACCGAACAATCTGCGGGCCTTCGATCGCGGCATGGTGTTGATCCCCGAGAAATTCCTCGCGACCTCGTCGCTGTCGTCGACACCGGTCGGCTTTGCACCGTCGGCCCTGCAGCCGGAGTTCGGGCTGATGGCAACGGATGCTAAGGGGAAGGGCGTGTTCAGCGAGCGTGACGTCGTCGCCGCGCTGGAGCGGGCAGTGGCGCAGGGCGGCGCCTTGGAGAATATCCGTTCGCTGGCTGGCTTCGCGCGGCGGCTGAACGACATCACCTGCGGTGGTTGCCACCAGATCCGCGGCATCGGTGGTTTCCATTTTCCCGGCGCGGACACGCTCGCGGACCAGTCGCAGGGGACGGTGCCGGCATCGCCGCATTTCATCGGTGACCAGCCCCGTCGTCGCGATATCGTCATCGCGATGCGCGATGGAAAGGCGCCAGACTTTTCACGCGGTTTCTCGGACCGGCCGCAGACGCGCGGGAACAATGAACTCGCGGGATCGCCTCTCCTCGATGGCTGGGGCGCGACATGTTATCGACCGAAGCAGAAGGGCGTCGCGGACAAGAGTTTCGCGTCCTGGACCTGTGCCGAAGGTCTCGCCTGTCAGCAGGTTGGCGCGGATGCGTCGTCTGCGATCGGCATGTGTTTCGTGAAATGAAATGAGGATGCGATGAACGAGACCGACAAAGAGATCAAGGAACGCGACATCGCGATCGCCGAGAACGAGAGCAAGCAGCAGACGACAAGCAGCATCCGCGTCAGCGTCTGGGCGATCGGTGTGGCGGTTCTGCTCGGGCTCGGCTTCTTCGGATGGCTGCTGGCCCGGTGATAAAAAGGCGCATCCCCAACAGCCGAGGCTTTGGGAATGCGCCGTCTCGTCGCTGAGAGGAGAAAGGTGATCAGCCCGGCATCAGCACGGTGTTCACGACGTGGATCACGCCGTTCGACTGGTTGACGTTCGGGATCGTCACGGTGGAGGCGCCACCCTTGGCATCGACGATCATGACCTTGCCGCCCGAGCGCTTTACAGTGAGCTGTTCGCCTTCAACAGTCGTCAGCTTCTTGCCATCGGTTAGGTCGGCCGCCGAGAGCCGTCCGGGCACCACATGATAGGTGAGGATCTTGGTGAGGGTCATCTTGTTCTCGGGCTGCACCAGCGTGTTGACCGTGCCCTTCGGCAGTTTGCCGAATGCCGCATTGGTTGGTGCGAACACGGTGAACGGACCGGGGCTGGCGAGCGTATCGACGAGGCCGGCGGCCTTCACGGCGGCGACCAGCGTTGTGTGATCCTTCGAATTCACGGCGTTCTCGACGATGTTCTTCGACGGATACATGGCGGCGCCACCAACCATGACGGTGTTCTCGCCCTTCATCTTGGCAGCAGCAGGCTCGAGGAAGCTCGCCGAAATCATCAGCGTGCTGAAGGCGGCAAATGACAGCAATGCAATGCGCTTCTTGGACATGGTCGTCTCCCGATTGATTGTGGCGTCGCCGGCGGGGAATCCGCAGACGTTGTGATCTCGTGGCCGCGCGACATGGCGAGTGCCTGTTGCGCCAACGAGACCAGCTACGCGTTTTGAGGGAGGCGGTTTCAGATTGGCCCGTGACCACTTCGTGATCACGGGCCGCATCGCAACATTGAAACTCTTTTGCGCGAGCTGCGTAGTCCGCTATTTGCGTGACTATGCTACCGCGCCGGTGGCGCGCAACCGCGCAATCTCGGCATCGTCGAAACCAGCGGCGCGCAGGATCTCGTCGCTGTGCTGGCCGATGGATGGCGGCAGATGCGGCTTGCGCTTGGTCTCGCCGCCGATCCAGATCGGGCTGTTGATGGTGAGGATGTCGGTTCCCTCGAACGGGATCAGCACATCGTTGTCCTTCATCTGCTGATCGTTCGGAATATCGTCGAGGATGCCGACGAAGCCGAAGACGAGGCCGTTGCCGTCAAGCCGCTCGCGCCAGTCGGCGAGGTCGCGGGTCGCGAACACCTCGTCGAGGATCTTGATCAGTTCGACCGAGCGCGCATGGCGATCGGGTTTGGTTGCGAAGCGCGGATCGTCGCGCAGGTCCTCGCGGCCGAGGCATTTGGTGAAAGCCGGCCATTGTCGCTCTTCGGCAAGCAGCGACAGCATGATCCAGCGACCGTCGCGGCACCTGTAGTGATTGGTGACGGCATTGAGCGCTTCCTCGCGCGAGCGGCGCTTCTCGAATTTGGCGCCGACAAGTTTGGCTTGCGCCATCACGCTCGACGACCACACGCCATTGGCCATCAGGTTGGATTTTACCTGGCAGCCTTTGCCGGTCCTCTCGCGCTTGTAGAGCGCGGTGACGATGGCGCCATAAAGCGCCATGGCGCAGGGATGGTCGCCCATGCCGGCAATCGACCGCGCGGGCGTGGTGTCCTCATCGGCGCGAACCAGATCCATCATGCCGGAGCGTGCCCACCAAGCGGTGGAGTCGAAACCTGGTTTGTCAGCTTCCGCGCCCTTGTCGCCGTAACCGGTGAAGCAGGCATAGATCAGCCGCTCGTTCAGTGGCGCGATATCCTCATAGGCAATCTTCAGGCGCTTGCGCACCGGCGGCGGGAAATTGGTGATGAAGACGTCCGCCTCGGCGATCAATTTGTAGAGCACCGCTTGGCCTTCCGGCTTGGCCAGATCGAGCGCGAGACTCTTCTTGTTGCGGCTCTCCATCATCCACGCATAGTTGTGCTCGCTCTTGGGATAACCGGGCAGGTTGGGCAGATTGCGATAGGGGTCGCCGGCACCGGGCGGCTCGATCTTGATGACATCGGCGCCGAAGTCGGACAGCACTGTGGCTGCGGCGGGCGCGGCGATGAAACTCGCGCAGTCCAGCACCTTCAGCCCTTTGAACAGACCGTCTTCCATACGTCACTCCCGTCGCTTTTGTTCTGTGTGTTGTTCTTGCCGTCTGCCGGAATTTAATTCCATCTGGAATCCGGTGACGCATTTGACCCATCTTCGATGGGTGACGCAACGGCCTGAAACGGGAAGCAGCGCTGCTAGTCGTTGCCCGTCATCAATGCTGCATTGCCACCCGCGGCAGCCGTGTTGATCGTCACCGTCTGTTCGGTGGCGAAGCGGGCGAGGTAATGCGGGCCGCCGGCCTTTGGTCCGGTGCCGGAGAGTCCGAAGCCGCCGAAGGGCTGCACGCCCACCACGGCGCCGATCATGTTGCGGTTCACATAGACATTCCCGACCGGCAGGCGCGCGATCACGCGCTCAACCATATCGTCGATCCGCGAATGCACGCCGAGCGTGAGCCCGTAGCCGGTGTCGGCAATGTCCTGCAACACCTTGTCGAAGTCGGCAGCGCGGTAGCGCGCCACATGCAGGATCGGACCGAACACTTCCTCGGTGAGTTGCCGTGCGCTCGCGAGTTCGAAGATATGCGGCGCGACGAAGTTGCCTGCAGGTGCCGTGCCCGCAAAGTGCACGCGTGCTTCGGTCGTCATGCGCGCAATATGCGTATCCAGCTTTTGCTTTGCCTCGGCGTCGATCACCGGGCCGATATGGGTGGCAGGGTCCGAGGGATCGCCCAGCTTGAGTTCCTCGGCCGCGCCGACAATCATCTCGATCATGCGGTCTGCGACATCGTCCTGCACCAGCAGCAGCCGCAATGCCGAGCAGCGCTGGCCGGCCGACCGGAATGCTGACATCACCACATCGTCGGCGACCTGCTCCGGAAGGGCGGTAGCATCGACGATCATCGCATTGATGCCGCCAGTCTCGGCGATCAGGGGGACGATCGGGCCGTCCTTTCCGGCGAGGGCGCGGTTGATGGATCGCGCCACCTCTGTCGAGCCGGTGAACACCACACCGGCGATGGCGGGATGCTCCACCAGCGCGGCACCGATGCGGCCGTCACCCTGGATCAGATGCAGTGCTGACGTGGGCACACCGGCTTCATGAAGCAGGCGTACAGCCTGTGCCGCGATGCGCGGTGTCTGTTCGGCAGGCTTGGCAATGACCGCATTCCCCGCCATCAGCGCGGTGCTCACCTGGCCGAGAAAGATCGCCAGCGGAAAATTCCATGGCGAGATGGCGACGAAGACGCCACGGCCGCGCATGCTTAGCACATTGCTCTCACCGGTTGGCCCGAGCATTGTCTGGCCAGTGCCGAATTGCTTGCGGCCCTGCGCGGCGTAATAGCGGCAGAAGTCGATGGCTTCGCGGACTTCCGACAGCGCGTCATCTAGCGTCTTGCCACCTTCCTGTTGCAGCAATGCGATGAAGGACGCGCGGCGCTGTTCCAGAAGGCCCGCGGCGTTGTCGAGGATCGCCGCGCGGTCTTCGGCCGGCGTGCGGCTCCACGATGCAAAGCCTGTGCATGCTGCTGTCACTGCAGCATTTGCCTGCTCGGCATTGGCATCAACGATTTTGTGCATGTCTGGCTTGCTGGCCGCAATCTCGGCCAGCAATTTGATCAACGCAGCGCGTTCGCCAAATTCGATGCCGCGTGAATTGGTGCGCTCCGGTCGATAGAGATCGGCTGGCAGCGGAATCTTCGCGTGTCGCGCGCGATCGGGAGAGCCGATGATCGCGGCCGGTCGCTGCAGCAGCGTCGTGACCGGCACAGCGTCATCCGCGGCGATCGCCACGAAGGATGAGTTTGCGCCGTTCTCCAGCAGGCGCCGCACCAGATAGGCCAGTAGATCGCGATGGCTGCCGACCGGCGCATAAGTACGCCAGCGGATCGCGGGATGATCCTTGCCGAGTTGCTCATAGAGCGCGTCGCCCATGCCATGCAGGCGCTGGAACTCATAGCCGCCGCTCGTGCCGGCCAGTTCGAGGATGGTCGCGACGGTGAGCGCATTGTGCGTGGCGAATTGCGGAAAAATGCGTGGCCGCAAAGCCAGCAGCTTCTGTGCGCAGGCGATGTAGTTGAGATCGGTCATCGCCTTGCGTGTGAACACCGGATAGCCGTCGAGCCCGCGTTCCTGCGCGCGCTTGATCTCGGTGTCCCAATAGGCGCCCTTCACAAGGCGCACCATCATCTTGCGATCGAGTTTGCGCGCCAGCGCGTCGATGTGGTCGATCACATCCGCGCAGCGCTTCTGATAGGCCTGGATAGCAAGCCCGAAACCGTCCCATCCCGCCAGCGACGGATCGGCAAAGGCCGCATCGATCACGTCGAGCGAGAGTTCGAGCCGGTCGGCTTCTTCGGCATCGACGGTGAAATTGAGGTCATAGGCCTTTGCCTGCTGCGCCAGCGCGATCAGGCGCGGCACCAGTTCGCGCATCACGCGCTGATGGCTCACCGCCTCATAGCGCGGATGCAATGCCGAGAGTTTGACCGAGATACCCGGCCGGTCGGGCAGCGGCCTGTTGTCCGCGGCGTGGCCGATGGCCGAGATGGCCGAGGCATAGGAGTCGAAATAGCGCTGCGCGTCGTCGGCAGTGCGGGCGCCTTCGCCCAACATGTCGAAGGAGTAGCGTGCCGGGCGCTCGGACGGCGCGCGGGCGCGGGCCAGCGCCGCATCGATGGTTTCGCCGAGCACGAAATGGCTGCCCATCAGCCGCATCGCCTGCCGCGTCGCGGTGCGCACCGCAGGCAGGCCGATCCGCTTCGCCAGCCGGCCCAGCGTCCCCGTCGGCGTCTCGCCAGGCTGGATCGCGCGCTGCGAGATGCCGAGCGCCCAAGCCGAGGCGTTGACCAGGAAGGCGCTGGATCTGGTCTCGTGATGAATGAAGTCGCCCTGACCGAGCTTGTCCTCGATGAAGGCATCGGCGGTGCGTGCGTCCGGCACCCGCAGCAGCGCCTCCGCCAGCACCATCAGCGCAAGGCCTTCTTTGGTGGAGAGCGCATATTCCCGCAGCATGTCCTCGACACCGCCGAAGCGGTCGTCTTTGGCGCGGATCGCGTCGATCAGGCGAGTGGCCGATGCGTCGATCTGCGCGTCCTGGGCGGACGTCATGGCCGCGTCGGCCAGAAGCCCGGCGGCGATGGCCCCATCATCCGGTGCATAGGGAGCCGTGAAGGGAGGCATGAAATCGGGCGGCATGGGCGTTTCCTCGGACATTCTGCAACCCTAATCCCGGTCCATCCGTAATTCGATAGGAGATATCGCAACTTTACCTTAGATAATCCGGAAATGACCGTGCTATACACCTGATATGAGTGACATCGACAAAATCGACCGTAAAATCCTCGCCGTCCTGCAGGCTGACGGCCGAATCGCCAATGTCGAGCTGGCCGAGAAGGTCGGCCTGTCCCCGACCTCGATCGGCGAGCGGTTGAAGCGGCTGCAGCGCGACGGTTACATCGAAGGCTATGGCGCGCGGCTCAATCCGCAGATGCTCGGCCTTGGCCTGCTGGTGTTCGTCGAGGTGTTGCTCGACAAGACCACGCCCGACGTGTTCGAACGCTTCGCCCGGGCCGTGCGGCTCGCGCCCGAGGTGCTGGAGTGCCACATGGTGGCCGGCGGTTTCGATTATCTGGTGAAGGCGCGCGTTGCCGACATGAGCGCCTATCGCCGTTTTCTCGGCGAAAGCCTGCTGGCGCTGCCCGGCGTGCGCGAGAGCCGCACCTATGCCGTCATGGAAGAAGTGAAGCGCGACGCACCGCTGCCGGTGGGATAGCGAGCAGGGATAACGCTGCCGTTGTCTTGCCGTTGTCTTGGCAGCGTGGAGACCCTGCGTTAGGTTTCCGCGCGTTTCTCTCGGAGCAAATCATGCGGGCAGGCTACTTCAATCTTCGTGTCGCCGATTTTCGTATTCTGATGGCGGCAAGTGTCATCGCAGTGACCGGCCTGTTCTCGATGTCGCATGCCCGCGCGATCGAAATGTCCCGCGAGGTCAGCGATCTCTACACGTCGGTGTCGATCTACCCGCCATCCGCCGGTTCCATGACCATCTGCTACGGCTTCGTCTGCCGGCGTCGCCACGCCTTCGATTTCACGTCTGCCGACAGGGCCGCGCTCACCAAGCTTCTCGCCGCAGGCAAGGCGTCGGCCGCGGCGGAGCGCGCTGCCGTGCAGAAGGCGGTCGTGTGGTGGGACCGCCGCGTCGGCCCGGTGCTCGGCACCGACAAGCGGATCGCCAATGCGGATTTCCGCTATTTCGACGACAAGCATAATTTCGATTGCTGGGACACGACGCGCAACGTCACCAGCCTGCTTCTGATCATCCAGGACTGGGGTTTGCTCAAGCATCACACGGTGGGCAATCCGCGCTATCGCGGCAATGCGCTGGTGCTGCAGACGCCGCACAATACCGCCGTGCTGCTGGACCGCGCGACGGGCACCGAATGGGTCGTCGATATGTGGACGCGCGGCTATGCGCAGCTGCCGGACGTCAAGCCGGCCGATCAGTGGGTCAAGGAAAACTGAAGCGGGAATGGAGCGCCGTCGTGTCGCTGAGGCGTGCGTCACGTCAACTAGCAGCTCTAAGGAGCGGACCTTCGAAAGATCCCAGCTCGGGTTTTGGGAGTTAGGCTAGAGCGCACACCGCGGATCGAATTAGCGCAATCCTGCGTGAAACTGATTGCGTTGCAGGAGAAGTGCCCCTTTGGAGGAAACCGCTCGTGCCGAATGCGCTCTACATTGTTGAGGCGTGATCTGGAAAACTTCGGGGAAGTAGCCGGATCACACTGGTATCAAACCAGATGTATCAGACCTTGAGGTTCTCAGCCGAGGTCTTGCCGCGGTTGGCAACTTCCTCGAATTCAACGGTCTGTCCTTCGTTCAGTGTCGAAAGGCCAGCCTTCTCAACTGCCGAAATATGAACGAACACGTCCTTGCCGCCATTCGCCGGCTGGATGAATCCGTAACCCTTCGTCGGGTTGAACCACTTCACAGTGCCTTTAGTCATCACGTCGTCTCCGCGGGATCAAAATCGATAACGAACACCCGGTCCCCGCAAACCGGCATATCCGACATGCGCACGTTACCCGCGGATTGCCAAGCTTGATAGCTCAAACGGCGTGCAGAAATCGTCCAAACCGACCGTTATCTGTCCAATTTGCCGGGATTCGTCGCTATTCAGGTCGCTATTCAGGATGTTTCCGACGCGGCGGAAGGTCGCAAAAGCAGAGTGCCAGGCTCGGTCGCGATACGACCATGCGTTGTCGCCTGCACGCAGGTGATATCGCTGCAATGCAAAACCCCGGCCGACGCGGCCGGGGTTCGCAGCTCTCATGCGAGGATTAGTAGCAGACGTTAACCGTACGCCAGCGCAGGCCGTAGGGCGTCATCACGCGGCGGCTCACATAGCATCCACCGCCGCCACCGACATAGCCGACGCCGAAAGTGGGACCGTAGAAGCCGCCGCCATGGAAGTGGTGGTGATGGCCATGCCAGCCCCAGCCATGGGCCGATGCTGTGGACGGCGTCAGCGCCATCGCGCCGAGGGAAGCTGCAGCAACGAATGCGAGTGCGAGTTTGCGAAACATGGTCATTCTCCTTCAGTGATGCGCGGAGCGCTGGTTGCGGGATCTGTCCGTTCGATCCATCGCAAATTCGTCGCATCGATTTCGGAGCGGGTTCGAAGAAATTCTGTAGGAATTTTCTGAATACTTGTTCAGGCGGGTAAAGCGTGTGCGCCCTGCAGGAACAGCGTTAAAGCGCGGAAACCATGTCGCTGGTAACGAGAGATGAAAGTACCTTGGCGTCTGTGATCGTGCGTACATTCATCGGCGCGGCGCGACCGCGGATCGCGACGTCCTGTTGTGGCAGCGCGTCACCCGCGAGGCCTGCAGTGGTGCAGACTTCTTCGGAGATGATGACTTCGCAGGCGAGGCTCTTGGTCATGTCCTGCAGGCGCGCAGCGACATTGACCGCATCGCCGAGTGCGGTGAACACCATGTGATCGCGATAGCCGATATCGCCGACGATGACTTCGCCGCCATGAATGCCGATGCCGAAACGCAGCGGCTGCGGCAAGTCGTGGGCGAGGGCGAGATTAAGTGCGTCGATATTCTCGGCAATGAGCCGTGCAGCCTGCAGGGCCTGACGACACGCAGTCTGCGGATCGCAGGCGAGGCCGAACAGCGCCAGCTCGCCGTCGCCGATGAACTGGTTGGGCTGGCCGCCGCTTGCGATCACAGCTTGCGAGACGGCGTCGAGAAAGCGATTGACGATGAATACGGTGTCGTAAGGCAGCCGCTTCTCGGCGAGCATGGTCGAGCCGCGCATGTCGACGAACATGCAGACGAGATAACGCTCCTGGCCGATCCGCGCCGGCTGCGATGCATGCGCATTCGCGCTGGTCACCTGTGGTGCGAACAATTGCACGAAGGCCACATCAGTTGTCGGCCGCAACTGGCAGGCAAGGCGAACCGCGGGATCGGCACCGGTGCCAATGCGGCTCAGAATAAAGGCTTCGCGTGCTGACGGTGCTGGCAGGTTGCCGATGTCGCTGGTGATACGAATGCGGCAGGTCGAACAGCGCGCGCGTCCGCCGCAGACGCTGGCATGCGGAACGCGATGGCGCAGACTGGCTTCGAGGACACTAAGTCCCGTGGGGACGCGAATTTTGCGGCCATCGCCATAGGCGAGATTGATCATTCCTGCGCGCTGCTCCACCACCTGCCGGATGCCGCGTGCCGCCAGCACAAGGGCGAGCAGCGCGGCATAGCCGATCAGGAGCTGATCTGTGAGATCGCCCAGGGTCTGTTGTTGCGGCTCGGTGCCGAGCCGTGTCTCGTTGAGATTTGCGGCCTGCCATTGCGGCGATGCCAGCTTTGCCTCGACCTCGCGCTTGCCCTGAAAGATGCCGAGCAGCGCCAGTGTCGGAATTAGAACCGCTGCTGCGAGCAGGTAGGGCGCGACGCGCTTGAAATAAACTTTCAGCCGCAGCCAGAAATACAGCCCGATGCAGCCGTGCAGCCAGGAGACGAGCACCACGAGATACATCGACCACGTTCTGAGCGGAGATGTAATCCAGCCATAGAACACCTGCGGGTAGCTGCGGTCGATATCGAACAGGTTCTGGCCGAGCCTGACGGCGACAACATGGGCGACGATGAGTGCCGGGATGCTGAGTCCGAGCACGAGTTGCAGTGGCTCGATGGCCCGCCAGCGAAATTGCCGGCGCTCGTACAGCGCCCAGATGCCGAGTGCGCCATGGATCGTGACGGCCGAATAAAAGATCTCGGCGACCGGGAAGGACTGCCAGAAGCCGGCATGGATGATAACGCCGGCCTGCAACGCGTCGAGCGAGATATTGCCAAGTGCGTGGTTGAGGAAATGGCTGAGCAGATAGGCAAACAGGACCAGCCCGCAGGCCAGGCGGATCTGGCGCAGGCCGACACTGCGCCACCACGCGGTGGCGGGGGTGGCCCCGGGCGGCTTGCCGACTGTCTTGAACGTCGCGTCCATGGCGAAACCCTACGGCGAGACGCGCTCCGATGCCATCCGGAGCGGCCCCCGGACAGACCTTATCCAGCAGTAAAGTCAACAAGTTGACAGCATGGCGAAGTCCGCCGAAAAGCTCGGCGATGACGTCTTTTCCCGACCCTTACCTCGATCGGAATGTCTCTCGCCGCGCCTTTTGGGTGATCGGTGCATTGCTTGTGGCGCTGACTGCGATGCGGCTGGTCTATGCCGGGCTGTTCGATCTGCGCACCGACGAGGCCTATTACTGGACCTGGTCGAAGGAAAACGTGCTGTCGTTCCTCGATCATCCGCCGATGATCTCCTGGTTTATCCGTGCGGGCACGCTGATCTTCGGCGACACGAATTTCGGCGCGCGTTTCGCCGGTATCGTGGCGATGGCGGTGACGCAATTGCTGCTCGCCGACATCGTTCGCCGCGTCACGCAGGATCTGCGCGCGGTGCTGCTGGCGGTGCTGATGTCGGAAGCGGCGCTGTATTACGGGCTGCTGATGGCCAAGGTCGCGCCGGATGTCGCGCTGATCCCGTTCGCGATGGCGATGCTGTGGTCACTGGTGCGGCTTGCCGAAAGCCATGACGGACGCTGGTGGCTCGCCGCCGGCGCCTTTGGCGGCTTCGCATTGCTATCCAAACTCACCGTGGTGATGTTCGTGCCGGGCATTCTCGCTTTCATGCTGGTGCCGGAATGGCGTGGGCGCTGGCTGCGCAGCCCGTATCCATGGCTGGCCGTGCTGATCGCACTGGCGATCTCGTCGCCGGTTCTGATCTGGAATGCCGGCCACGACTGGGCGTCGTTCAGGTTCCAGTTCATCCGCGCCACCACGAACAACGAGGTGTCGCTGCGCACGCTCGGCGATTTTCTCGGCCTGCAGTTCGGTCAGGTCGGCGTCATCCTGATGCCGGTGATCCTCTCCGCGGTTGTCGTCACGGCATGGCGTGGCTATCGCCGCCACGAAGCCGTCGCGATCCTGCTCGCCACCTGCGTATTGGTGCCGTTCTTTTTCTTTGCATGGAAGTCGCTGACCCTGCGTGTCGGCGATACCTGGCCGATGTTCCTGTGGCCCGCCGGCATCGCTGCGGCGGCGATCAACCTGACGAAACTGCCGGCCGACGGCTGGTCGCCGCGCATGGTGCGTGCCTCCTATGGCTGGAGCATCGCCGCCATCGCCACCGGCATTCCGCTGGTAGTCCTGGTCTTCCTCTATAGCGTGGCCGCGCCGTGGAATCTGATCGGCAAGAACGATCCGCTCGGCGGCGAGGGCGGCTATCAGGTGCTGGCCGACCGCGCATTGGCGGAGATGAAGACCTCCGGCGCCACCTGGATCGCGACGACCGATTACCGCACCTATGCGATGCTGCGCTGGCATCTGAAGGACAAGGTCCCGGTGGTGCAGGTCAATGAGCGCGCCAGATTTATCGGCTTCCGCGATCCCGGCATGGACAGAATTAAGGGGCACACTGGACTCTACATCGCGCAGACCGCGGACAACCAGCGCCGGCTGCTGGCGACGACGAGTGCGGTGCTCACGCCAGTTGCCGAAGTCGATACCATCTGGCGCGGTACGGCCATGAAGCACTATGCGATCGACAAGCTCACGGGCTGGACGCCGGACCTGACGCCGAAGCCTGATACGCCGTTCTATCGATGGCCGGCGCTGGCGGGGATGTCTGTGTCGTCACGCATTCAGCTTGCAGCGCGCTGACTACTCTCTCCCGGCTGACGAGGCGGAAGTAGGCCGCGATTGGTGCATGCGACGTCCAGATCGACACCAAATATGTCTTTCAATTCAACCTTGCCGGCATCCGTTACTTTAAAGGCGCGAGTCGCGCCCGTTCGCGCAACCCATCCGAGTTCCAGAAACCGCCGTTGAAGCTCGGCGCCGACCAATCCACCCACATGATAGCGCCGCTCGCTCCAGTCCAGACAAGCCCGGCAGAAGATGCGCTTGCTGCGGCGGTCGGTTTCAAGGTTGGCTCCGAAGTCGCAGAGGAAGCGGTGGCCTGCATCGGTAAGGGCTCCGCCATCTGCACTCAAATGCATGTAATCTCGTGCGATCAGCGCGTCCGCGACCGCAACGCCCAACCGTCCGGCCATATGATCGTAGCAACTGCGCGCAAGGCACAACGCTTCATCGCGCGCAGAACGCGGTCGATGCCTCGGTGGCATTTCCAGGGCCGCGACGGCGATCATGCTTTCCAGCATCTGGGCCACGAGCGGCGATGTGATTTGATAGTAACGAAACCGCCCGCTCGGTGTTACCGATATCAATCGCGCGTTGAGCAGCTGAGCCAAATGTTCGCTCGCGGTGGGGCGGGATATCCGCGCCTGAAACGCCAGCTCGGTTGCCGTGAGCGCCTGACCTCCCATAAGTGCCGCAAGCATGGTCGCGCGCGCAGTATCGCCAACCAGCGCTGCGACTTCGACCATGTTTGCGGAGGCGACCATATCCCAGCGTAGCGGCTCGCCGGATAATCCGCCACTCCCGTCGGTTCGGCCGGCGCCGAACCAATTGGCCCATCCGGAGCTGCCGCCCGTGCGATCCTGTGCCGGGAACTAGCTGCACCGGGAGACAATACATGGAAGCGCAATTCATCCGCGTCGAACCGTTCTCATCCTATTTCGAGGCACGGAAGGTTCCTGTCGCGCCGGCCGTGCGCTATGGCGATCTCGTCTATGTCTCGCAACTGCCGCCCTATGATCCCGAGACCGGGGAGATCAGGCGCTTTCCGCTGGAGCGGCAGATCGAGATCGTCCTCGATCAGATGGCGCTGTGCCTTACGGCTGCGGGTTCATCGATCGACAGGGTGATCAAGTGCAATGTCTATTGCACCGGGGCCGATCAGTTCGAAACCATCAATCGGGTTTATGCGCGTTACTTCTCGGCCGACCCGCCGGCGCGCGGCTTTTTCATCGTTGCAGGATGGCATGGCCCGTTCGACGTCGAGGTCGACTGCGTAGCCGCAGTTTAGAAGTAGTGCGGATTACGTATTCTCTTCCCCGTCCCGCTTGCGCAGCAGATCCTTCGCGAGATCGCCAAGCTGCGGGCGTGGCAGCGCCGTGAATGGCAATGGCCGCGTCACATCGATGGCGGCGAGACCCAGGCGGGCAGTGAGCAGGCCATTGAGTACGCCTTCGCCCAGCCGCTGCGAGAGTTTCGCGGCGATGCCATGGCCGAGCACCTGCTGGATCATGCTGTCGCTGGCGGCCATGCCGCCGGTGATGGCGAGATGGCTGATGGCATGACGCATCAGCGTGATCATCCCGAGCGTCCCCGGCCGGCCGCCATAGAGTTTTGCAAGTTGGCGGACCAGCCGGATCGCAGCCGCAGCAACGAACAGGACATCGACCACCGCGCGCGGGCTGACGGCGGTCACCACCGAGACGCGTTGCGCGGCGACCGAGACGAGGCGACGCGCTTCGATGTCGAGCGGGCTCATCAATTCACGTTCGGCCACGCGAATGAGATCGGCGCCGTCGATGATATCGTCGGCATGGCCCTGCAGGGCAGTGCGGGCGCGGGCGAGGCGCGGATTGGTATGTGCGAGTTTCAGCAGATCGGCGAGCACCGCGCGGCTTTCGGCATGATCGTCGCTGGCGATCACGGCTAGCGCGCGGGCATGCAGCTTCTCGATAGTGGCGAGCCGCATCAGGCTCAGCGCTTCGCGTGCGATGATGGCGATCAGCGCGATGCTGACCAGCGCGGCGAAGCCGAGGCCGAGAAAGCCGAGGCCGTCATTGATGGCGAACAGGTCGCGGACCAGTTGCGTGACGCCGAGACCCGTGCCGAGCAGCACGAGGCCGCCGAGCCCGGTCCAGAACAGCGTGCCCCAGCGGAAACCCGATCGTGCGGGTCGTAGCGGCTCGTCGATGACGACGGGCATCGCCATCGGATCGGCTTCGGGCGTGATGCGGATGGTGCCGCGGGCGAGGCGGCCGGCGTCCTCGTCGGCGTCCATGACGGTGACGTGGGGATCGTCGAGCCGGAACGTGGCCGGGCGGCGCGTACGGTCGGTCATTGCAGCCTGTCTCCGATCAGGAACTGGAGCGCGCGGTCGAGGCGGATGTGAGGCAGAGCCGGCTCCTCGCCGCCGCCGCGCGTCAGCAGCGGCGGGCGGAAGCGCAGGAAGCGATAGTCGGTCTTGTCGGCGGCATCTGTCGAGAGCCCCCTGAAGGAGCCGCCCTCGAACAGTCCGTCGAGGTCGGTTGGCAGATCGCCGGGAAAGGTCGCGACTTCGGTCTCGCCGTCGAATGTCTCGCCATTGGCCACCTCGCCCGCGGCCGGCGTGCCCAGGATCGACGGCAGCTTGTCGCGACCGCGCTGCACCAGCGCTTCCTTGGTGGCGCGCACGGCGGCGATGGCGACCACGTCGACGGATGCACCGGCCAACTCCGAACGCGACACCGCCTTGGTCACGGTGCGCCTGAGCACATCCTCCAGCCGGTCATGGCTGAGGTGATGCAGATGATCGGCCTTGGTCGCCGCAAACAGGATGCGATCGACGCGCGGGCGGAACAGCGTGCTCAAGATCGTGCTGCGGCCGATGCGGAAACAATCGAGAATGCCGGCGAGGGCGGCTTCGAGATCGTGCAGTGCTTCGGGTCCCGCGTTGAAGGCAGAGAGCGCATCGACCAATACGATTTGCCGATCCAGCCTGGAGAAGTGATCGCGAAAGAACGGGCGAACGACCACATCCTTATAGGCCTCATAGCGTCGCTTCATCATCGCCCACAGCGAACCATCCGGTGCGCTGCCATCGCTGGCGACGTCGAGCGGCGCAAAGGTGAGCGCCGGCGAGCCCGCAAGATTGCCCGGCATCAGGAACCGGCCCGGTGGCAGCAGGCTCATGGCAAAGCGTTCGTCGCGGCAGGCGCGCAGATAATCGGTGAAGAGCCTCGCTGCGATCAGCGTCGCCTGCTCGTTTTCCGGCGCATTGGGATCGAGCGTGGCGAGATGCGCGTGAAACGCCGCGGCCAGTGTCGCGCGCGGTCCCTGTCGCGACAGCGCAAGGCTCTCCGCCGACCATTCCTCGTAGCTCTTGCCCAACAGCGGCAGGTCCAGCAGCCATTCGCCGGGATAGTCGACGATGTCGAGCGTGAGCTTGCGGTCGGCGCCGCTCGCGCGCTGATAGTCGATGACCAGACGCAGCTCGCTGATATCGGTGGTGGAGTTCGGCCAGCTCCGGTCGTCGATCAGCGTGCGCAGATGCTCTTCATAGGCGAACCTGGGAACGGCATCGTCGGGCTGCGGCGCAAGGCGCGCCTTGGCGATGCGTCCGGTGGCGAGTGACTCGAACACCGGAAAGCGTCCGCCGCGCGTCAGGCCATGCACGAGTGCAGTAATGAAGACCGTCTTGCCGGCGCGCGACAGGCCTGTGACCCCAAGCCGCACCGTGGGATTGAACAGACCATCGCCATAATCGAGCAATGCGCGCGCGGACAGCCGTGCTTCTTCGACGAGTTCGGATAGGCTGGGCATCGTGCGGGAAAGCTCATCATGGTGAATGGTGCGCGGGTGTTGGTCTGCCTCTAAAAATGGCGATTGTCTGGCTGAAATCAAGTTCGTCACGAAAGCGTCGTCACTCCGTCGTTCGGCTTTCGTTGACGATCTCCGGCCTATGATTTATCGCTGACTTCAGGGGTAGTCACAGGCGGGCTTACGGGGCAAGCTCACCGCATCGCACCGGCCAGGTTGACGCCACCATGACCGTTTTCCGATTCAAAGAACTGACCACCAATTCCGCTCACATGGTGGCCGGCGCGATCCGCTGGAATTACGACCGTGCCGAACTGATCGCCGACGGCATCGTTCACGGTCTCGGCGTGTTCTCCGGCCTGATCGCCGCCACCGTCCTCATCGTGCTCGCCGCGGTGTTCGCGACGGCCTATGAGGTCGTGACCGTCTCGGTCTATTCCGTGGGCCTGCTGGCGATGCTGGTGCTGTCGGCGATCTATAACATGTGGCCGGTGTCGCCGCGAAAGTGGTTCCTGCGCCGTTTTGATCACTCCGCGATCTATCTGCTGATCGCCGCGACCTACACGCCGTTCTTCGCGCAGATCGCCAACGCGCGGCTCGCGATCTCGCTGCTAGCTGGGGTGTGGAGCGTCGCCATCACCGGCATCGTCATCAAGCTGGTTTATCCCGGCCGTTTCGATCGGCTCGCCGTGGTGCTCTATCTCGCCATGGGCTGGAGCGGCCTGATGGCCTATGACGCCGTGTTCACGCCGCTGCCGCCGCTCACCATGTGGTTCGTCGCTGCCGGCGGCACGCTGTATACGCTGGGCGTCGTATTCCACGCCTGGCAGCGGCTGCGTTTCCAGAACGCCATCTGGCACGCATTTGTCCTACTCGGCGCCGCATGCCACTATACGGCCGTGCTCGACATGGTGCTGAGCACGTAGTTGTAGCCCGTATGAGCGCAGCGACATGCGGGGCCGGCGTCTCACCAATCTCGACATCCCCGGATATCGCTGCGCTCATCCGGGCTACAAAAAAACACAGGGAGTGACCCTTCATGCAGGTGACCGGCAAGGTCGTCGTCGTGACCGGTGGCGCCAATGGCATTGGCCAGGCGCTATGCGAGACATTTCATCAAGCGGGTGCAGCGAAAGTCGTCGTCGTCGATCTCGACGGTGAGCGCGCGACAGCCGTTGCAGAGTCCATCGGCGGCGCCGCATTCCGATGCGATGTCGGCAAGGAAAAAGACATTCAGCATGTGATCGAACTGACCGAACGGCATTACGGGCCGATCGCTTTGTTCTGCTCCAACGCCGGCATCGGCGGCGGCTTCGATCCCATGAGCCCGAATGCCGGCGGCACGTCGGATGAACCATGGGCGCGGAGCTGGGCGATTCATGTGATGGCCCATGTCTATGCGGCACGGCATTTGATCCCGCTCTACAAGGCGCGGGGCGGCGGCTACTTCCTCAACACGATCTCGGCGGCCGGTCTGCTGTCGCAAGTCGGCAGCCCGGCTTATTCGACCACCAAACATGCCGCGGTTGGCTTCGCCGAAAATCTCGCGATCTCGCACCGGGCCGATAACATCAAGGTCTCGATCCTGTGCCCGCAGGGTGTCGATACCAACATGCTGAAAAACATTCCGAAGGGCCCGCAATCCAATGACGGCAATCTGTCGCCGGAGCAGGTCGCGCAGGATGCGCTGGCGGGGATCGAGGCGGAGACCTTCCTGATCCTGCCGCACAAGCAGGTGATCGATTACATGCGCAAGAAGACCGAGAACTATGATCGCTGGATCGGCGGCATGGCGAAGATCCAGGCGAAGATGCGGGAGACGTTTGGGAAGTAAGAAGTGTAGTTAGGGTGGCACTTGCGAGCGCCGCTGCTTTTTCCCTCCCCCTTGCGGGGAGGGTGGCCGGCCGTCAGGCCGGTCGGGTGGGGGTGCCCCACGGTAGGTCGGCGCGTGGGGCACCCCCACCCCGGCCTATCGGCCGACCCTCCCCGCAAGGGGGAGGGAGACCACGGGCGTCTGCGCGTTACAGGTTCAGTTGCTGAAGAAACTACTCCGCTGCTTCGAGCTTCGGCGGCCGCGGCCAGATCACCGGGACCGGTGGGTCATAGGCCTGGATCGGTGGCAGGTTGCCGGTGAATTTTTCGACATTCACCACCGTGAGCTGGCCGGTGCAGCCCTGCGCGAGGCGCGAGGTGCCGGTGTCCCTTGTCAGCACATTCGGATTGCCGTGCACGCAGAGCGGCTTTTCCTCGTTCGGATCCTCGGGATCGTAATAGGCGCCGGTCGGCAACTGGACGACGCCGGCCATGACGTCCTCGGTGACGACGACGGAAGCGAGGCAGGCGCCGCGTTGATTGAACAGCCTGATGATATCGCCGTCCTTGATGCCGCGTGCATCGGCGTCGATCGGGTGCATGCGTGCGACCTCGCGGCCGCGGCGCTTCTCGGCCGAACTATGCCCGCCGAAATCGAGCTGGCTGTGCAGTCGCGACGCCGGCTGGTTGGCGACGAGCTGCAGCGGATTCGCCGCGTCGACCACGTCCTCGGGCGTGAGCCAGACGGGATGGCCGGGGCAGTCGTCGTAACCGAAGCTGGCGATGGTGTCGGAAGTGATCTCGATCTTGCCGCTGGTGGTCGGCAGCGGCGTGCCCTCGGGATCTTCGCGGAAGGCGCGCAGCGTGCCGCCATCCAGCGGCAGTTGCGGCAGCATCACTTCGCCGGCCGCCCAGAAGGCGTCGAAGTCGGGTGCATCGATGCCCTTGGCTTTGAGCCCATCGTACGTCGGCTGATAGAGATGCTTCAGCCATTCACGCGGCGTGCGGCCTTCGGTGAAAGCATCGGCGGCGCCGAGGCGTTCGGAGAGGCCGGTGAAGATCGCGTAGTCGTCGCGCGCGTCGCCAAACGGCTCGGCCATCTGATGCATCGCCACCATCATCGGATCGGTCTGCGAGCTGCCGATATCCTCGCGCTCCAGCGACATGGTGCAGGGGAGCACGAAGTCCGCATGACGCGCCGATGCGGTCCAGGCGAGGTCGTGCACCACCAGCGTGTCGACCTGCGCAAAGGCCTTGCGCAGGCGATTGAGATCCTGATGGTGATGGAACGGATTGCCGCCGGCCCAATAGACCAGCTTGATATCCGGATAGGTCATGTGCGCGCCGTTATATTCGAACGGTGCGCCGGGATTGAGCAGCATGTCGCTGACGCGCGCCACCGGAATGAATTCGCTGACGCCGTTCTTGCCCTGCGGCAGGCCGGCGATCGGCACGGCATTCTGGTGGCGTCCGTAATTGGCGATGGCGCCGAGCGCATAGCCGAAGCCGCCGCCGGGCAGGCCCGATTGTCCGAACATCGCTGATAGCACCGAGGCCATCCAGACCGGCTGTTCGCCATGCTTCGCACGCTGCAGCGAATGGGCGACCACGAACAGCGCGCGCTTGCCGGGCAGGCGACGCGCCAGCTTGAGGATAGCGTCGGCTGTCAGTCCGGTGATCGCGGCGGCCCAGGCGGCGTCCTTGGGCTGGCCGTCGCTGCGGCCCATCAGATAGTCCTCGAAGGTGTTCCAGCCGTGCGTATGGCTGGCGAGGAACGCGCGATCATGTGTGCCGTCCATCACGGCGGTGTGCGCGATGCCGAGCATCAGCGCCACATCGGTGCCGGGCCGTGCGGCGACCCAGTCCTGGTTCACTTCATCCGGCAGATCGCTCTTCAGTGGCGAGATCAGCACCAGTTCGCCGCCGCGCTTGCTCAGTGCGATCATGTCGCGATGTTCGGTGTGCTTGCTGATGCCGCCGCCGGCGACGCGCGAATTCTTGGTGTTCATGCCGCCGAAGGCGAGAATGATATCGGTGTGCTCGACGATTTCATCCCAGCCGATATTGCGGCGGGTCATGTCTTCGTAATTGCCGAGGATGTGCGGAATGAGAACCGTCGATGCGCCGGCCGAGTAGCTGTTGACCGAGCGCACATAGCCGCCGAGGGCGACATTCAGAAAACGATGGATCTGACTCTGCGCGTGATGGAAGCGTCCCGCGCTCGACCAGCCATAGGAGCCGCCATAGATCGCCTTGGCGCTGTAGGCGTCCTTGACGCGCTTCAGCTCACCGGCGAGCAGGTCGAGGACCTCGTCCCATTCCATCTCGACGAATGCGTCACGGCCGCGACGATCGTCCGGGCCGGGGCCGTTCTCGAGCCAGCCACGACGCACCATCGGCTTGGCGATGCGCGCCTTGTGGCGGAGCGCTTCAGGAAAATTCTGGATGATCGGATTCGGATCGGGATCGATCGGATGCGGTGTGATGACCAGCTTGCCGTCGACCCACTGTCCGGAAAAGGCACCCCAGTGGGAGCTGTGCGATTTCTTGGCGTTGTCGTTCGGCTGCTTGGTCATGCCGGCCCTTCCGCTATGATCCTGTCATATCAATGCTTCTGTCCATAAAGCACGGGAACGGCCGAGTCGACGATGACTTCGACAAGGCTGACGCCCGGATGTTGCAGAGACTGCGCGAAGGCGCCTGCAAGTTCCGATGATTTCTCGACGCGGATGGCATGCGCGCCCATGCCTTCCGCCAATTTGACGAAATCCAGACCGGGCAGATCCAGCCCGGGAACATTACGCACCTGCATCACCTGGCTGAAGGAGCGCATCGCACCGTAACCGGAATTGTTGATAACCACTATGGTTAAAGGCAATTTGCGCTGCGCGGCGGTCCATAGCGCCTGGATCGAATACATCGCCGAGCCGTCGCCGATCAGGCACACGGTGCGGCGATCCGGATAGCCCAATGCCATACCGACAGATGCCGGCAGTGAATGGCCGAGGCCACCTGACGACATGGTGTAGAAACTGTTCGCGCCGCGCATCGGAAGATACTTCTGCATCGCCGGGCGATGCGAGGGCGCTTCTTCCACCAGCATCGCATCAGCAGGCATGGCCCGCGACAGCGTGTGCAGCAGATAATCTATCGGGATCGGGTCAGCACCCGCGGGCGGCGGCGGCAGGATGCGGCCCTTGGCGACGTTTCGTTTTGTGTCTGGCAGCAGATCGAGCAGCAGCTTGAGGGCCGGCTTCATGGTGGCAATAATGCTGGTGCCGATCGGCGCGACGGCGGCGGAGTCCGCATCATCGGTGATCTGGAAGATGGTGGTATCGCCGTCGAAGATCGCGGCATGGCCTTCCACATGGAAGGTGAACACCGGCGCGCCGATGACAACGACGAGATCGTGTTCGCGCAGCGCGTCGGAGAGCTGCGCCGGCGACGCATGCAGGAAGCCCGCGAATTGCGGATGAAGTTCCGGGAAACTGCAGCGCGCCGAGAACGGACTGACCCAGACGGCGGCCTTCGTTTTCTCAGCAACGCTGACCATGAGATCGACGGCGTTTGCGCGGTCGATACCGGGGCCAACGATGAGCGCCGGGTTCTTGCTTGTGCCGAGTGCGGCGACAAGTTCCTGCATCGCTTGCGGATCTGGCCCGAGCTCGCGACTGACATGGCGCGCCTCGAGAGGTTGGGCCTGATGCGTCCAGTCGTCGATCGGCACCGACACGAAAGTCGGTCCGCAAGGCGGCTGCATCGCGACGTAATAGGCGCGGGCGATGGCGGCGGGCACGTCCTCGGCGCGCGCGGGCTCGACGCTGTACTTCACATAGGGCCGCGGAAATTCCGAGGCGCGCTCGGCATAGAGAAACGCCTGCAGCGGCAAAATACTTCGCGCCTGCTGGCCGGCGGTGATCACCATCGGCGTCTGGTTGCGATGCGCGGTATAGATGTTGCCGAGCGCATTGCCGACGCCGGCAGCGGAATGAAGATTGACGAAGGCGGCATTGCGCGTCGCCTGCGCATAGCCGTCCGCCATGCCGATGACGGAGGCTTCCTGCAGCCCGAGTACGTAGTCGATGTCGTCCGGCCAGTCGGACAGGAACGGCAGTTCGGTGGAGCCGGGATTGCCGAAGACTTTGGTGATCCCGAAGCCGCGCAGCAGATTCAGCGTGGCGTCCTTGACGGTCACGGGAGTACGGGCGGCGGTTGTCTTGCTGTCGCGGGCCAAGGTCGTTTCCTCACGGGATCGGGCAGTGGTCTGCCGTGTGTTGTTGACTCATCAACAGCAGGAGGGGGTGGGGAGTCAATCGGGGAGGGGGGTGAAACCGCCTCGATGGAGCGGAGGCGCGCCGTCGCTCCCTCTCCCCGCTGTTGCGCGGGGAGAGGGGTGGGGTGAGGGGCGAGGCACCGAGCCTGCGAAATTCGCAGGATGCTCGGGTCGAAGAATTGAGCGATCCGAAAGCGGAGTGAGTTGGGCTCTTACAGCGCGCTGCCCCTCACCCGCCGCGAAGACGCGGCGACCTCTCCCCGCGCAGAGCGGGGAGAGGTAAGATCAGCGCGCTCCTTCGGCTACCAGCTCGCGGTCGCCTTCATGGTCGGCGCGCCCTTGTCGTTCGCCGTCCAGACCTCGAGCCCGTCGGCCGTCTCATTCGCATTCACCGTGAAATCCGCGCCATCGAACAGCGGCGACACGCCGCGATAGCTGAACTTCGCGGGCGCCTTGCCACCCTTGAGCTTGGCGGCGAACTCCACCAGCAAGGCTGCCTGCAGCGGCCCATGAAACACGAGGCCCGGATAGAATTCGACCTTGGTGACATAGTCGCGGTCGTAATGGATGCGGTGACCGTTGAAGGTCAGCGCCGAGTAGCGGAACAGCAGCACAGGATCGGCGTAATGGGTCTCCTGATGCTTGGCGGCCGGTATCTCCTTCGGCGCGGGCGCCGGCGGCGCCATGCTGGTCGGCATGTCTCTGTAGACGATGTCCTGGCGCTCGCGGATGGCGAGGCCGCGCTTGGTGGTGATCAGGTGCTCGACATTGACGAAGCACAGCGCGCCGGTGGAGCCGGTCTTCAGATTGACGTCGAGGATCTTCGACGAGCGCGTGACCTCATCGTCGACGCGAATGGTGTCGAGAAACTGGCACTCGCCGCCGGCCCACATGCGGCGCGGCAGCGGCACGGGCGGCAGGAAACCGCCGCGCGCCGGATGACCATCCGTGCCAAGCTTGTCCATCGCCGCCACCGGTTGCGCCAGGCACCACTGCGTGGTGAAGGGCGCGGCGTCGCCGGGCTTCGGCGTACCGATGTCGAGAAAGAGCGTCGCGCGCAGGCCCTTCACGAGCTGCGCAGTCACGACGTCGGAGGCCTCAATGGTGCGACCGATCCACTGCTTGAGATGATCGATGTCGAGCGTCTCGGTCATGATGACCTCCGTCTGATCTTGAAAATTACATCTGCACTTCGCCGATGCCGGGCACCGCGCCGTAGCTGCGCGGCGCATCGACCCAGATCGCGGCCGGTGCCGGATACGACACTTCGCCATTCGGCGTGTTGACGGTGATGCGGCGCAGATGCGGATGGTTGGTGAGATCCGCCATCGTGTTCACTTCGGCGAAGGCGATGTCGGCGTCGGTCAGGCGCTTCAGGAGTTCGTCGCGGCTGAGCGATCCGAAGATGTCGCTGACAGTCTGGTCGGTGAAGGCGCGGTTGCGCACGCGCTCGACGCCGTTGACCAGACGTGGGTCACTGGCCAGCGCGGCATCGCCGAGCACCTTGGCGCAGAGGACCTTCCACTCACGCTCGCTCTGGATCGAGATCAGGATGTCCTTGCCATCCTTGGAGCGAAACACGCCATAGGGCGCGATCGAGGGATGTGCCAAGCCCATGCGCTTCGGCTCGTTGCCGGCCTCGGAGTTGAGCAGCGGCACAGTGAGCCAGTCGGCCATCACGTCGAACATGGAGATGCGGATATCGGCGCCTTCGCCGGTCACCGAACGCCCGATCAGCGCTTCCAGGATCGCCGCATGCGCGGCAGCCCCGGTGGCGACATCGACGATGGAGACGCCGACACGCGACGGGCCTTCGGGGCCGCCGGTGATCGAGGCGAGCCCGCTCTCGGCCTGGATCAAGAGGTCATAGGCCTTGCGATGGGCATAGGGACCGGTGTCGCCATAGCCGGTGATGGTGGCGCAGATCAGCCGCGGATAATCCTTTCGCAAACGCTCGCGCGTGAAGCCGAGCTTGTCCATCGAGCCGGGCTTGAGGTTCTGGATCAGCACGTCGGCGGTGGCGATCAGCTCTTCCATGGCCTTGCGGCCGTCCGGCGTGGCGAGATCGACCACCACGGAATCCTTGCCGCGGTTGAGCCAGACGAAATAGCTGCTCTGGCCTTTGGCCGCGGCGTCATAGCCACGGGCAAAGTCGCCTTCGGGGCGCTCGATCTTGATGACATGCGCGCCGGCATCCGCGAGCCGCGAACTGCAGAATGGTGCAGCCACCGCCTGTTCAACGGCGATGACGGTCAGTCCCTTGAGCGGCAGCATGTGTCTATCTCAATACGAGCGCGGCATGCCGAGCACGTGCTCGGCCACGAAGGACAGGATCAGGTTGGTCGAGATCGGCGCCACCTGATACAGACGCGTCTCGCGGAATTTGCGTTCGACGTCGTATTCCTCGGCAAATCCAAAACCGCCATGGGTCTGGATACAGGCATTGGCCGCCTCGAACGACGCATCGGCGGCGAGCATTTTGGCCATATTGGCCTCGGCGCCGCATTCCATGCCGGCTTCATATTTGCGCAGCGCTTCCTTCACCATCAGCTCGGCCGCGCGCATATTCGCATAGGCCTTGGCGATGGGGAATTGAATACCCTGGTTCTGGCCGATCGGGCGGCCGAACACCTGACGCTCCTTGGCATAGGCGCTCGCCTTGGCGATGAACCACTTGGCATCGCCGACGCATTCGCTCGCGATCAGGATGCGCTCGGCATTCATGCCGGAGAGGATGTAGCGGAAGCCCTTGCCCTCTTCGCCGATCAGGTTTTCCTTCGGCACCTTCATGTCGGTGAAGAACACTTCGGTGGTGGCGTGGTTCATCATGGTGCGGATCGGGCGGATCTCGAGGCCGTTCTGTTTGGCCTCCTTCATGTCCACCAGAAACACCGACAGCCCGTCGGTGCGCTTCGCCGCCTGTTCCTTCGGCGTGGTGCGCGCGAGCAGCACCATCAGGTCGGAATATTCGGCGCGGCTGGTCCAGATCTTCTGGCCGTTGACGATGTAGTCGCCGTTGTCGTCCTTCTTCGCCACCGTCTTCAGCGAGGACGTGTCCGTGCCCGAGGTCGGCTCGGTGACGCCGAAGGCCTGCAGGCGAACTTCGCCACTGGCGATCTTCGGCAGCCACTTGGCCTTCTGCTCGTCATTGCCATGACGCAGCACCGTGCCCATCGTATACATCTGCGCGTGGCAGCCGCCGCCGTTGCAACCGGCGCGCTGGATCTCTTCGAGGATCGCCGCTGCGGCCGACAGCTTGAGGCCGGAGCCGCCATATTCCTCGGGGATCAGCACCGACAGATAGCCGGCTTCCGTCAGTGCATCGACGAAAGCCTTCGGATAGGCCATCTCGCGGTCGAGCTTGCGCCAGTATTCACCGGGGAACTGTGCGCACAGTTTGGCAACGGCATCGCGGATATCGTGGAATTCGTCCTGTTCCGCGGGATGGTGTTTCGTCAAGGAATTGAGCTTCTCTTCTTGAGGGGAAAATTATGAATCCTGACCGGCATTACGAAATCCTCACCGGGAGGGTCTCGTAGCCTTTAACGAAGCTCGAATACACGCGCTTGGGTTCCCCCACAACTTCGATGTTCTCGAACCGTTTCAGTATCTCCTCCCAAACGATCCTCAATTGCAACTCCGCCAGGCGCATGCCCACGCAGCGGTGTATGCCAAAACCGAATGACAGGTGAATCTTCGGCCGCGCACGGTCGATGATGAACTCGTTCGGGCGCTCGATGACCTCGTCGTCGCGGTTTCCGGAGACGTACCACATAACCACGCGGTCGCCTTTCCTGATGGTCTTGCCACCCAGTTCGGTATCCTGGAGCGCCGTGCGGCGCATATGCGCCAGCGGCGTCTGCCAGCGGATCACTTCGGGGACCATGGTCTCGATGAGCGACGGATTGTCGCGCAACTTCTGATACTGGTCGGGGTTCTCGTTCAGCGCCAGCACCGAGCCCGTCATGGTGTTGCGGGTGGTGTCGTTGCCGCCGACGATGAGCAGGATCATGTTGCCCATCAGGTTGTCCGGATCCATGAAGCGCGTCGCGTCGCTATGCGCCATCATCGAGACGAGGTCATTCCGTGGTTCGGAATTTACTCGCTCGTTCCAGAGGTTCTGGAAATAGGCGAAGCACTCGTCCATTACCTCGCGACGCTCTTCCGGACTGGAGACGACGCCGCTTTTTGGCAGCGCCGTGGCAACGTCGGACCAACGTGTCAGCTTGCGGCGTTCCTCCCACGGGAAGTCGAACAGCGTCGCCAGCATTTGGGTCGTGAGTTCGATCGAGACGCGGTCGACCCAGTCGAAGGTCTTGCCGCGCGGCAGGCCGTCCAGCACCTTGCATGTGCGCGTGCGGATCAGTTTGGCCAGTTCGTCGAGATGATCGGGCGTGAACATCGGCGTCACGGTCTTGCGCTGCGGCGTGTGTTTCGGCTCGTCCATCGAGATGAAGCTCGGCCAGCTATAGCCTTCCGGCTCGTCACGAATGCCGATGCCGCCGAGCTTGGAATCCGACGAGAAGATGCCGTGGCTGGTATCGACCTTCATGATGTCGTTGTACTTGGTCACCGACCAGTATGGCTCGATCGGCGCGCTGGTGCAGTAATGCACCGGCTCTTCCGCGCGCAGCCGTTCGAAGAACGGCCATAGCGTGTCGGTAGCGAACAGTTTCGGCGCGCCGGGATGGAAGTCCTTCAGCGGCATCGAATAGGCGAGATCGCGTGCGATGCGCTGGATCTCGGCTTTGTCAGGATTGATCCTGGTCTGGATATTCATGGCGTCTGCTCTCCAAAATCGATCCTGAGCTGTTGTGGTCGCTGGTTCAGCCAGGGATCCGCACAGGCAGTGTTTCATAGCCCTTCACGAAGCTCGAAAAGACGCGGCGGGGCTCGCCGACGACCTCGATCCGCTCGAAGCGCTTCATGATCTCTTCCCACACAATCTTCAATTGAAGTTCGGCAAGTCTGAGGCCGACGCAACGGTGGATACCGAAGCCGAATGACAGATGGCGATTGGGACGAACGCGATCGATGATGAATTCGTTCGGGTTTTCGATGACCTCGTCATCGCGATTGCCCGAGACATACCACATCACGACCTTGTCACCCTTCCTGATCTGCTTGCCGCCGAGCTCGGCATCCTGCAACGCCGTGCGCCGCATATGTGCCAGCGGCGTCTGCCAGCGGATGATCTCCGGGACCATGCTCTCGATCAGCGCGGGATTGGCGCGCAGCTTGTCATATTCGCCGGGGAATTGATTGAGTGCGTAGACACCGCCAGACATCGAATTGCGCGTGGTGTCGTTGCCGCCGACGATCAGCAGAATGATGTTGCCGAGAAAACTCTCCGGATCGAGATGCCGCGTGGCCTCGCTATGCGCCATCATCGATATCAGGTCGCTCTTCGGCGGCGCATTGAGTCGCTCCTGAAACAACCGGCCGAAATACTCGCCGCATTCCCGCAGTTCTCTCTGCCGCTCCAGCTCGGCCTCGGGCGTGGGTGGCAACATGGTGGCGACATCCGACCAGTGGGTGAGCTTGCGGCGCTCCTCCCAGGGAAAGTCGAACAGGGTTGCCAGCATCTGTGTGGTCAATTCGATCGACACGCGGTCGACCCAGTCGAAGGTCTCGTTGCGGGGCAGGGAGTCCAGCACCTCGGCAGTGCGGCTGCGGATCAGGCTGGAGAGCTCGTCCATGTGGTGAGGCGCAAACATCGGCGCCACCGTCTTACGCTGGGCGCTGTGATGCGGTGGATCTGTCGCAATGAACATCGGCCGGCGGAACTGCACACCGGCATCGCGGATGGTGATGCCGCCGAAAGCCGCAGCGGAGGAGTAGGTGGCGTGATTGGTCTCGACCTGCATGATGTCGTTGTACTTGGTCACCGACCAATACGGTCCGAACATGCTGTCCTTGCAGTAGTGGACGGGATCCTCGCGGCGCAGCCGTTCGAAATAGGGCCAGAACGTATCGGTGCGGAACAGTTCGGGGTTGCCGGGATCGAACTCATCGAGCGGCATCCCGTAAGCTTGGGCGTGAGCGGCGGCTTGGGCGGATTCGTTGCTGTCGGAATCCTGGACGCGATCGAGCATCGGTTCTCTCCCTGGCATGCCTTCCGTGGTTGGGTCCCGGAGGGCTTATTTGGATGAATTACAACCCGTTGCGCGGCCAAGAGCAAGGACCACTTTATGCCTCTTCTCAGCCCGTTCGGCCCGTGACATGGTGATTTCAATCAACAAAATCGGCGCGCTTGCGCGCCGTTCTGACCGGAGGCGACCCTGTGATTTCGAACGCTCAACGGATGTTCAATTTCGATCTCGGCGAGACTGCGGACGCGATTCGCGAGACGGTGCGTGACTTCTCCCAGAACGAGATCGCGCCGCGCGCCGAAGCCATCGACAAGACCAATCAGTTTCCGCTCGATCTCTGGCCCAAGATCGGCGCGCTCGGCCTGCACGGTATCACGGTGGAGGAAGAGTTTGGCGGTGCCGGGCTCGGCTATCTCGAACACGTCATCGCGGTGGAAGAGATTTCGCGCGCTTCGGCGTCGGTGGGCCTGTCCTATGGCGCGCATTCGAACCTCTGCGTCAATCAGTTGCGTCGCAATGGTAACGAGGCGCAGAAGCGCAAATATCTGCCGAAGCTGATCTCCGGCGAACATGTGGGATCGCTGGCGATGTCCGAGCCGGGTTCCGGCTCGGACGTGGTGTCGATGAAGACCCGCGCCGACAAGAAGGGCGATCGCTACGTTCTCAATGGCAACAAGATGTGGATCACCAACGGTCCGGTGGCACAGACGCTGGTGGTCTATGCCAAGACCGATCCGGCGGCCGGCCCGCGCGGCATCACCGCCTTCATCATCGAAAAGGGGATGAAGGGTTTCTCGACGGCGCAGAAGCTCGACAAGCTGGGCATGCGCGGCTCGGATACCTGCGAACTCGTCTTCGAGGATTGCGAGGTGCCCGAGGAGAATGTGCTCGCGGAGGTCGGTCGCGGCGTCAATGTCCTGATGTCCGGCCTCGATTATGAGCGCGCGGTGCTGGCGGCGGGGCCGCTCGGCATTATGCAGGCCTGTCTTGATGTCGCGCAGCCTTATGTGCACGAGCGCAAGCAGTTCGGCGAACCGATCGGCAACTTCCAGCTCGTGCAGGGCAAGATCGCCGACATGTATGTCGCGCTGAGTTCTGCCCGCGCTTATGTCTATGCGGTGGCGAAAGCCTGTGATCGCGGCGAGACCACCCGCGAGGATGCCGCCGGCGCCATCCTCTACGCGTCGGAACGCGCCACGCAATGCGCGCTCGACGCGATCCAGCTCCTCGGCGGCAATGGCTATATCAACGACTATCCCACCGGCCGCCTGCTGCGGGACGCCAAACTCTACGAAATCGGCGCCGGCACCAGCGAGATCAGGCGGATGCTGATCGGGCGGGAGTTGTTTGCGAAGAACGGGTGAGGTTTTCACGCCGTCATTCCGGGGCGCACGAAAGCGGCAAAGCCGCTGAAGTGCGAACCCGGCGACTGTCTTGTGTGTCAATGAGGCTGGGTCTCTCCGTCATAGTGTTTGTTGGCTTTGACGAGCGCGTTGGCGGTGATGAGGAGCTTTCGGGCAACGGCGATGAGTGCGACCTTGGCAGGCTTTCCCTGCAACCGCAGGGCCTGATAGGCCTGTTTCATCTGCGGATGATGGCGGCAGGCAACGAGAGCTGCCATGTACAGCGCGGCGCGAACGCAGGGCCGACCGCCGGCAATCATCGCCCGCGGTGGCG
>NZ_LVYV01000016.1 GCF_001618955.1 Tardiphaga robiniae | reverse complement strand
CGGATCGAGCGCCCTTCGGCGTAAAGCTGGGCAATCCTGTAGCGGTCATCCAGCGACAGCTGGGCGTAGGTTCGGTCCATCGCAACACCCTAGTCTGGTGTTGCACTTCGTTTGAGAACTCAGCGGACCCATAGCCTCCGAACGCGTGGCTTCAAGAAAACACTGGCCACAGCGCGCAGCAATTCTCCAGCGTGTATGGGTCCCCGCCTTCGGGGGGACGACATGCGGAGGGTGTCACACTGCTATCACTGCGCCGGCTTGATCTCCCAGCTCACGCTGACATTCACGCGCAGCACTTCCTCGCCTTGCGCCACCGGAGCCGATGCCACGTCGGCGCCCATCTTGCGCAGCATCATCGGCGCCGGAGCGCTGCCGGAGTCCTCGGAGATACTGATCGGCGCGCCGAGCTTAACGCCGGCAGCCTTGGCGTAAATCTCCGCCTTGCGCCGCGCATCCGCAATCGCGTCGCTGCGCGCATCGTCGAGAAGTTGCGACGCCTTGGTCACCATGAAATTGATGCCGCCGACCTCATTGGCACCCGACGACACTAGCGCGTCGATCGTGCCGGCCACCTTGGTCACGTCGCGTACGCGGATGGTGACGCGGTTACTGGCGCGATAGCCCGAGATAACGTTGGGGCCAGGATTGGGATTGGGACGGGTCTGCTGCGCATATTGCGGAAACAGCGACAGCCGCGACGTCTGCATGTCCTTCTCGGCAATGCCAGCACTCTTCAGGGCCGCCAGCACCTTGGCCATCGCGGCATTGTTGGCCTCAGCAGCCTCGCGTGCGGTCTTGGCGTCGGTTGTCACGCCGCCATCGACGACAGCAAGATCCGGCGGCACCGACACGGTGCCTTCGCCGGAGACGGAAATCGTCGGCGGCGGATTGACCTGCGCGAGCGCAGGAGTGGCGATGAGCGCAATGGCCAGCGAAGCGAGAGCGAAATGATTTGTCATGCCCATTCTCTCGCGACCGTCCAAGGCTTCTTTATGACCAGAGGCTATGACCGAGCTACGGCTCGACTACTTCAGCGGCACATAGACATTGATGACCAGCTTGTCTTCCGCCGTCTTCAAGGGATCGGTCATGTATTCCTCGATGAACGTGTCTTTCGCCTCTAACTTCTTGTCATCGAGGTGATTGGTGATCGCCTCATAGGTGTTGTCCATATTGTCGTAGGAGCCGCGATGGACGAACTTGAGCGCCTTACCATCCGGCGACAGGCCCATCTTCATCGCCTTCGGCAGGTTCTTCACCTCCTGATCGACCGGGATTTCCGCGAGGAAGGTAAAGCCGGTGTCGTCGGTGGTCGTATAGACGATCATCGGGTTGCCGGATGATTTGACGCCCTGTTTGTCGAGCACGGTCGTGATCTGCTTGAACGCATCCATCAGCGTATCGAAGGCCGTGTCCCAGTTCGCCTTGCCGACGAACGTCACCATCTGCTTCGGCGACAGCGTGATTTCCTCGCCGAACGGATCGGCAACCTGGACCTGAGGCGCGGGTGGCGTTGCAGGGGCCTGCGCCGCGGCGGGCGGCGTTGCCGGCGCGGCGGGGGCCGGCGTCTCCGATGTGGCGGGAGCGGGAGTGGTAGGAACCGTTGCCGCCGGAGCTGGTGTCGCCGGCGCGGACGGGGTGGCCGGGGTGCTTGCCGCTGGCGGCGTGGCGGGTGGAGATTGCGCCCAGGCCGCGGCGTTCAGCGTCAGCGCGGCTGCCGGGATCAGCGCCGCAGTGGCGAGGCGGGACAGGCGAGAACGGGTCATTCGAAGGGTCTCCTGTGACATCCTGCGGCGCAGCGTCCGGCAACATGCGCGATACGGCACCATGGTAACACGCAGCCGCGGCTTTCGTCCCCTCCCCAAATTGCGGAGGGCCATTCAAAACAACCGACACAGAATAGCCGCACTGGTCAATCGGAGCGGCCTAGCCATATAAGGCAGGGATAACGGGACACGACATGAGCGCACTGGCCAACCATTCCTTCGCCAAGATGAACGGCATCGGCAACGAGATCGTCGTGATCGACCTGCGCGATACCGCATCCGGTATCACGCCTGCCGACGCCCGCGCCGTGGCCACTCCCGAAGGCGTGCCCTATGACCAGTTGATGGTGCTGCAGAAGCCCCGGCTGGCCGGCACCGACGCCTTCGTCTCGATCTACAACAATGACGGCTCCGAAGCCGGCGCCTGCGGCAACGGCATGCGTTGCGTAGCGCGGCAGACTTTTGCCGGTGGCGACAAGACGGCGCTCACATTCGAGACCAAGGCCGGCCTGATCAATTGCTGGCAGGGACCGGCGCCTGACCTTTACACGGTGGACATGGGCACACCGAAGTTCGGCTGGCAGGACATCCCGCTGGCCGAGGAATTCCGTGACACCCGCGGCATCGAGCTGCAGATCGGCCCGATCGATGCGCCGATCCTGCACACGCCGTCAGTAGTGAGCATGGGCAATCCGCATGCGATCTTCTGGGTCGAGGACATCCAGGCCTATGACCTCGAGAAGTTCGGGCCGCTGCTGGAAAACCACCCCATTTTCCCGGACCGCGCCAATATCACGCTGGCGCATATCGTCGGTCGCGATCACATCGTGATGCGTACCTGGGAGCGCGGCGCCGGCCTCACCAAGGCCTGCGGATCGGCCGCCTGTGCAACGGCGGTGGCCGCCGCCCGTCTCCGCCGGACCAACCGCACGGTGCATATGACACTGCCCGGCGGAGAACTCACCATCGAATGGCGCGAGAGCGACGACCACGTGCTGATGACGGGTCCGGCCGCGTTTGAGTATGAAGGCACGTTCGATCCGAAGCTGTTTGCTTCGGTCGCCTGAAGCAGACCTTCCGCGTCAGGCCGCCCGAACCCTTCCCGACCTACCCGCCATCGGCACCGGCATTCCCTCTTTTGCTTGGGCATGTTCTTTTACTCAACCATTGGTTGTTGTACGCTGATCCGACGCGCCTCGCGACGATGCGCGATGGAGGTGAGACATGCCGTCAGTCATCAGGGTCAATTTCGCAGGCAACACGAATGGCGAACCAGGCGCGACAACGGTGCCCGCCACGCCCGGCGGCGGGCCGGCTTACGAGTTGAAATTTTTCAACAATAGCGCTTCAACACAGACATTCGTCTGCTTTCAATCCAGCCAGAGCCCGCCTTCCGGGCTTGTCCCTGCCTGGTTCGTCATGCGGGTCGGCCCCAGGACGGAGCTGATCTTTTCCTGGCAGCCGACCTATGACTTCGTCTGGATGGAGAGCGGCACGCTCGCGCCGGGCATCACATTCACTGCGGTAGAGCTCTTGCCGGCGACATTGCAGGCCAGCAGCCTTGTGACATTGACCTATGGCAGCGGGGCCTTTGGCTTCATTGACCAGCGGCAGGGGCGAAGCGACTCCCTGATGATCACATGCGACGGGACAATCCCGATGGATACGGCAAGCGTCGGCATTGGCATGGCCGGATCAGCAACCGAGGTGATGCAGGCCGCGCCGAACATGACATTCACCTTCACGTCGACGGCGAGATACTGGATGACGCTCACTGATGTCGTGCAGGGCGAAATCTTCGATCCGTCCAAGCTGGCGGTCGTCGTGCCATTGGTTTTCGAACCGAACGTGTGTGCACTCACCGTCACGTTAAACCCCGATGGCACGGTGACAGTTCAGGACGGTGCTGCCGCGTGAGCTTAGCTCATCAAAGCGCCGCTGATGCAGCGCTATTCCGGTGCGTCATTCCCCGTTCCAGCCGCACGCTTTGAGCCGCTCATGCAGATGCGGCGGGGCCGGCGCGACGACGCGGATTGGGTCCTTGTTGCGCGAGATCGGAATCACGATCTCGCGGGCATGCAGATGCAGCGTCGGCTCACCGAATCTTGGCCCGCTGCCGTAGATATTGTCGCCGACGATCGGGAAGCCTGATGACGCGCAATGCACGCGCAGTTGATGCGTCCGACCTGTCACCGGCTCCAGCGCCAGCCAGCTCATGTCGCCACCGCGGCCGAGCACGGTGAAATTCGAGACGGCCTTGAGACCCTCGGGATCCGGCTTCATCCACCAGCCCCGGTCGGCATTCAGCCGCCCGAGCGGCATGTCGATCACGCCCGACTCCTCGGCAGGGCCGCCCTCGACCACGGCCCAATAGGTCTTGCGGATACGGCTGTGCTTGAACAGCAGGCCCAGCGACGCCGTGGCCTTGCGGTGCCGGCCGAGCACCAGGCAGCCCGACGTGTCCCTGTCGAGCCGATGTGCCAGAACAGGGGCGCGCGGCAGGCCATAGCGCAGGAATTCGAACGAGGTTTCCAGATTGGCGCCACCCTTGGGGCCGCGATGCACCGGCAGGCCAGCCGGCTTGTCGATCACCAGCATCAGGCCGTCACGGTGCAGCACCCGCGCCAGAATCTCGGCCTCGGTCAGCTCCACCGCATCGGTGCGGGGTTCCAGCCGGGGCTCGGCCTCCAAGCTTACGTCTTCGTCACTTTCACTGGTCATACTTTGAATCATGGCGCGAAACGGCTAACACACCCCCGACATGAGCGACACTCCCGAAACGCCAAAACTGAGCTGGTGGCGACGGCTCTCCGGCGGGCTGAAGCGCACCTCAAGCGCCCTTGGCACCGCGGTCGCCGACCTCGTGACCAAGCGCAAGCTCGACCGCGCCATGCTCGAGGACATCGAGGACGTGCTGCTGCGCGCCGATCTGGGTACCGAAGTGGCGGCGCGGATTTCCGCTGCCGTCGGCCATGGCCGCTACGACAAGGCGATCTCCGCCGACGAGGTCAAAACCGTCGTAGCCACGGAGGTCGAGAAGGTGCTCTCGGCGGTCGCGAAGCCGCTGGTGATCGACACAACCCACAAGCCGTTCGTGATCCTCGTGGTCGGCGTCAACGGCTCCGGCAAGACCACCACCATCGGCAAGCTGGCGTCCACCTTCTCCGCCGAAGGCCGCAAGGTGATGCTCGCCGCCGGCGATACGTTTCGCGCCGCGGCCATCGAGCAGCTCAAGGTCTGGGGCGAGCGCAACAAGGTGCCGGTCATCGCCGGCGCGCAGGGTTCGGATTCGGCGAGCCTCGCCTTCACCGCCGTCACCGCGGCGCGCGACGACAATCGCGACGTCCTGCTGATCGACACCGCCGGCCGGCTGCAGAACAAGACCGAACTGATGGTCGAGCTCGAGAAGGTCGTGCGCGTCATCAAGAAGGTTGATGCAACGGCGCCACATGCGGTGCTGCTCGTACTCGATGCCACGGTGGGACAAAACGCGCTGTCGCAAGTCGAAGCGTTTCATCGTACGGCTGGCGTCACGGGCCTCGTGATGACCAAGCTCGACGGCACCGCGCGCGGGGGCATCCTCGTGGCTCTTTCAGAAAAATACAAACTACCGGTGCATTTCATCGGCGTCGGCGAAGGCATCGACGATCTCGCGCCATTCACCGCCAGGGATTTCGCGCAGGCGATTGCAGGAATTGAAAGCTGACATGACTGACGTGATCGACAAGAAGCAGCCGCACCCGCTATTCAAGCTTGCCACCGAGCTCGGCCCGCTGATCGTGTTCTTTGTCGCCAATGCGAAGTTCAACCTGTTCGTCGCGACAGGCGCTTTCATGGTGGCGATCGTCGCGGCGATGATCGCGTCTTACGTCGTGGTCAAGCATGTGCCGATCATGGCGCTTGTCACCGCCGTTATCGTGCTGGTGTTCGGCACGCTGACGCTGGTGCTGCATGACGAGACCTTCATCAAGGTCAAGCCGACCATCATCTATGGCCTGTTCGCAGCGATCCTCGGCGGCGGCCTGTTGTTCGGCCGCTCCTTCATCGCCATCATGTTCGACCAGATGTTCAATCTCACACACGAAGGCTGGCGCGCGCTGACCTTGCGCTGGGCGCTGTTCTTTTTTGCCATGGCGCTTCTCAACGAAGCGATCTGGCGCACCCAGAGCACGGATTTCTGGGTCACGTTCAAGGCATTCGGCGTGATCCCGCTGACCATGGCCTTCGCGGTGGCGCAGATGCCGCTGATCAAGCGCTACAGCATCGAGCCGGCCACGCTCGCGGAGAGTGCGGCGGACGAAGGCGATCTGAGGAAGTAGATAGTCGCGCGGCGTTTTTCGTTCTGACCTGAGTCACCCGCCACAAACACCGCCCTCATCCTGAGGAGCGGTCGTCTTCGACCGCGTCTCGAAGGATGTGCCCAGCGCTCCTCATGGTTCGAGACGCGCGCCAAAAGGCGCGCTCCTCACCATGAGGACTGAGTTTGGCGGGACTATCACACCGCCAGCGTGCCGGCCTTGGCTGCCGCGTAGCGCTCGCCGACCTTTGTCCAGTTGACCGTATTCCACCATGCCTTGAGATAGTCCGGGCGGCGGTTCTGGTAGGTCAGATAATAAGCATGCTCCCAGACGTCGTTGCCCATCAGCGCGCGTTTACCGTCCATGATCGGATTGTCCTGATTCGGACGCGTCTCGATCGACAGCTTGCCGTCCTTGTCGACGATCACGAACACCCAGCCAGAGCCGAACTGACGGCCACCGGCGGCGTTGAAGTCGGTCTGGAATTTCTCGAGGCCGCCGAGGTCGCGATCGATCGCAGCGAGCACATCGCCTTCGGGCTTGCCACCATTCGGGCCCATGATCTGCCAGAACATGGTGTGGTTGGCATGGCCGCCGAGATTATTGCGCACACCGGTGCGGATTGCGTCAGGCACGCTGCCGAGATTGCCGAGCACCTCGACCAGCGGCTTCTCGCCGATCACCGGCGTATCCTTGGCGAAATTGTTCATGTTGGCGACATAGGCGGCGTGATGCCTGTCGTGATGGATCTCCATCGTCTTGGCATCGATATGCGGCTCGAACGCCGCGACCGGATAGGTCAGCGGCGGCAGGATGAATGGCGCATTGCCGGCTGCAGGCGCCGCGGCCTGGGCAAACACGGTGCGCGGAGCGATGGCCGCGGCAGCGATGCCGGTCGCAGCGAGCATGAGATGGCGTCGGGACATCGATGACATGGGGCTTCTCCCTTGAATATGGACGGCTGCGTCTGGCAAATACGCACCGCATCTCTGGCAGTTTCGTGTGCGGGCATTGTGACGCAGCGGGACATAGCACATCACAGGTCTGAGATACCGTCTCACATGGGGCGAATCATGATCCGCCGGGCCGGACGCTGCGTTGGCCGTCGCGGTGCTTCAGGAGATAATGCAAGCCGACCAGGGCCGCAGCCATTCCCGAGATCGCGCCGATGGCGAGCGCCCAGCGCGGACCGAATCGATCAGCGGCCCAACCGACGATCGGCGCACCGATCGGCGTACCACCGAGTGCAATCGCCAGCAGGATCGCCATCACGCGACCGCGCATGACCGGCTCGGTCGAGAGCTGCACCAGGCTGCTTGTCGAGGTGGTCACGGTTTGAGCTGCAATACCGATCACGATCAGCGCAACACCGAACAACCAGTAATTCGGCATGGCGGCGGCGAGGGCGAAGCCTGATCCGAACACAGCGGTCCCGATGATCAGGAGACTGAGGCGCGGCCTGCCGCGCCGCGCCGCCAGCAGCGAACCGATCACCGACCCGACCGCCATGATCGATGTCAGGACGCCATACTGGCCGGCGCCGGCATGAAAGACCGTGACCGACATGGTCGAGATGAAAATCGGAAAGTTCAAACCGAAGGTGCCGATCAGGAACAGCATCAGCAGGATGGCTTTCAGGTCCGGCCGTTTCCAGACATAGCGAAAGCCTTCGACCAGACTGCCGCGGCCACCTGCGGCACGCTGCGTCGGATACATCTCATCGGCGCGCAGCAGCATGAGGGAGCCAAGCACCGCCATGAACGAGACCGCATTGAGAATGAACACCCAGCCGGAGCCGACATGGGCAATCAGGAGGCCAGCAACCGCTGGACCGATCATCCGCGCCGCATTGAACGAGGTAGAGTTGAGCGCGACGGCATTCGACAGATCGGCCTCGATGACCAGTTCGGAGACGAAGGTCTGCCGGGCCGGAAAATCGAAGGCCGCAACACAGCCGAGCAGAAGCGCGAACACATAGACATGCCAGAGCTGCACGTGACCGCTGATGAGGAGTAGACCCAGCCCGAGCGCCAGCACTCCCATTGCCACCTGTGTCGCGATCAGCAATTTGCGGCGATCCAGATGATCGGCGGCATAACCCGTGAACGGCAGCATCAGAAGCATCGGCCCGAACTGCAGCGCCATCATGATGCCAACCGCGGTGGCGTTGTTGTCGGTGAGCTGCGTGAGCACCACCCAGTCCTGCGTGGTGCGCTGCATCCACGAGCCGATATTCGACACCAGCGCGCCACCTGCCCAGACGCGATAGTTGAAGCCGCGCAGCGAGCGGAAAGTGCCGGTGGCGGATGCGCTCATGAGCCAAGCGGCGTGTTGCCGCCGTGAAGGCGCCCGAACAGCCGCGCTGTAAAGATCGCCATCAGCAGAGCGCCAAGACCGAAAGCGGTGACATCGATCGTGGAATGCAGATCGAAATCACCAACGCGGACGAGGAGGAGATAGCCGATCACCAGGTTGACGAAGCCCCAGATCACATTGACCGTCGATGATGACAATCCCTTGCCCGGCGGGTTCGCGAACGGACTTTGAAACGGCCGACCGGACACGCCGCTGACGAGATGCGGGATCACATTGATGAGGAAAGCGCCGCCGAAGAACCAGGCGAGATAATGAAGCCAAAGCATGTCACACGCTCCGTTTGTCGAGCAGGTTGATGATATCCTGCGTGGTGCCGGTCTCACCGAGTCGCGGGAACACCTTGGCGATGCTGTAATCATGCGCTTCGGCGCGCATATCCGTCATCGCATCGATCGCGAGCGTGACGTTGAAGCCCGCTTCATAGGCCTGCCGCGCAGTAGCTTCGACACCGGTCCCCGTCGCAACGCCAGCGATGACGACTTGCGCGACACCGCGCGACTCCAGTTGCTGTTGGAGATCGGTCGTGGCGAACGCGCCCCAGCTGTTCTTGGTCACGGTGATATCGCAGGATTGCTGATCGAGTTCGGGGATGAGATCGGTCCAGCCCTCGGCAAGCGGCACCGATCGGCGCAGCTGTTCGGTGCGGCCCGGCGCACCGCCGGCCACGTTGACGAGCACGACCGGCAATTCGCGGACGCGAAACGCATCGAGCAGCAAACGGGTCTGCTTCAGGACGTCCCCGATCGGATGCACCGTCGGCAGCGCGACGATGCCTTGCTGCAGATCGACGACAACAAGTGCCGTGTTCAGATCGAGCGTGGTGAGGGGCATGGGGCTGTCCTTTGAATTCGGTGGCGCGATCAGGCGTCGACGATGCGCTTGAGCAACCCGATGCTGCCGGCAAGCTGATCCTGCTCGGCGGCGGTCAGGGTTTTCTGGATAGCGTGGAACAGCCAGTCCTCGCGGGCGGCGCGGCCGACACGGATCCATTCCTTACAGGCAGGGGTGAGCGCCCAGATGGTCTGGCGTCCGTCATTCGGATCGGGAGTGCCGCTGACCAGCCCGGACGTCTCCAGCGCCACCACCGTGGCGCCCATGGATTGCGGCCGCACGCCCTCAGCGCGAGCGAGGTGGGTCACCGTCGCCGGGCCGTCGCGATCCAGCCGACTCAGCACCGACACCTGGGACATCGTCAGGTCGCCGATGCCGGCCTTTTCGCGCAATTTGCGCTTTACCTGACCGATCAGGTCGCGAATCTCGGTCGCCAATGCCAATGCCTGGGCATCTTCGGGGTTGTCACGATGGTCCATCATGACTTCGGACTACAGGATACGAAGGAAAACTACAAAGGAAGGCTTCGTAGTTTGGCATCACATCTCTGTGCGCCGCATGGTGAGGCGCCTTACCCGCGGCTCGTCTTCTCCCTCCCCTTGTGGGGAGGGTGGCTGGCCGTCAGGCCAGTCGGGTGGGGGTGCCACGGACGGCAGCGTCTGTGGAGAGACCCCACGGGCCTCGCAGAACAATCACAAACAAAAAGGGCGGCCTCTCGGCCGCCCTTTCGCATTCACTATGTCGCGAAAATTACTCCGCTGCAGTCGCGCCTTCGGCGGCCTTCTGCTTGGCTTCGAGGTCTTCGCCGGTCTCCTGATCGACAGCCTTCATCGACAAACGCGTCTTGCCGCGATCGTCGAAGCCGAGCAGCTTGACCTTGACCTTGTCGCCTTCCTTGACGACGTCGGAGGTCTTCTGGACGCGACCGCCGGCTAGCTGGCTGATGTGAACCAGACCGTCCTTGGCGCCGAAGAAGTTCACGAACGCACCGAACTCCATGACCTTGACCACGGTGCCTTCATAGATCGCGTTGAGCTCCGGATCCGAAGCGATCGACTTGATCCACTTGATCGCAGCCTTGATCGACTCACCATCGCTCGAAGCCACCTTCACGGTGCCGTCGTCTTCGATGTTGACCTTGGCGCCGGTCTTTTCGACGATCTCGCGGATCACCTTGCCGCCGGTGCCGATCACTTCACGAATCTTGTCGGTGGCGATCTTGAAGGTCTCGATGCGCGGCGCGTATTCGCCGAGCTCGGCACGGGCGTTGTTGAGCGCCTTCGACATCTCACCGAGAATGTGAATGCGGCCTTCCTTGGCCTGACCCAGAGCGACCTTCATGATCTCTTCGGTGATACCGGCGATCTTGATGTCCATCTGCAGCGAGGTGATGCCGGTATCGGTACCAGCCACCTTGAAGTCCATGTCGCCGAGGTGATCTTCATCACCCAGGATGTCCGACAGAACCGCGTATCGGGCGCCTTCGAGGATCAGGCCCATGGCGATACCCGCCGTCGGACGCTTCATCGGAACGCCCGCATCCATCAGTGCCAGCGAAGCACCGCAGACCGACGCCATCGACGACGAACCGTTGGACTCGGTGATTTCCGACACCACGCGCACGGTGTACGGGAACTCGTGGTGACCCGGCAGAACCGGATGGATCGCGCGCCAGGCGAGCTTGCCGTGGCCGATTTCGCGACGCTTGGTGCCGCCCATACGACCGGTCTCGCCGACCGAGTAGGGAGGGAAGTTGTAGTGCAGCAGGAACGTCTCTTTGTACGTTCCCGACAGCGAGTCGATATACTGCTCGTCTTCACCGGTGCCGAGCGTGGTCACGACCAGCGCCTGGGTTTCACCGCGGGTGAACAGCGCCGAACCGTGGGCGCGCGGCAGCACGCCGACTTCGGCGACGATCGGACGAACCGTCGTCAGGTCGCGGCCGTCGATGCGCTTCTTGGTGTCGAGGATGTTCCAGCGAACGATCTTCGATTCCAGTTCCTTGAAAACGCCGGCGATGCGGAGCTTGTCGTATTTCGGCTCCTGACCTTCCGGGAAGTAGTGCGCCATCGCCTTCGCCTTGACGGCGCCGACGGCAGCGTAGCGGTCCTGCTTCACAGGGATCGCGTAAGCAGCACGCAGTTCGGCTTCGACGAGACCGAGCATTTCCTTCTCGATTTCGCTGTCATCGATGGTCTTGACCTCGCGCGGCTCCTTGGCGGCCTTCTCGGCGAGTTCGATAATCGCCTTGATGACCGGCTGGAAGTGGCGGTGACCGAACATCACGGCGCCGAGCATCACGTCTTCGTTGAGCTCCTTGGCTTCCGATTCCACCATCAGCACGGCATCGCCGGTGCCGGCGACGACGAGGTCGAGATTGGTGTCGGCCATCTCGTCGAGGGTCGGGTTGAGGACGTATTCATCGTTGATGAAGCCGACGCGGGCTGCACCGATCGGACCCTGGAACGGGGCGCCGGAAATCGTCAGCGCAGCCGAGGTGGCGACCAGCGCGAGAATGTCCGGATCGTTCTCCATGTCGTGCGACAGCACGGTAACGACGATCTGGGTTTCGTTGCGCCAGCCATCGACGAACAGCGGGCGGATCGGACGATCGATCAGGCGGGAGACCAGCGTCTCCTTCTCGGTCGGACGACCTTCGCGCTTGAAGTAGCCGCCGGGAATGCGGCCGGCTGCATAGGTCTTCTCGATGTAGTCGACGGTCAGCGGCAGGAAGTCGATGCCATCCTTGGCAGTCTTCGCGGCGACGACGGTGGCGATAACGACGGTCTCGCCATAGGTCGCGATGACGGCGCCGTCAGCCTGACGGGCAACCTTGCCGGTTTCCAGCTTGAGCGGACGACCGCCCCAATCGATCTCGACGGAGTGAACATTAAACATCTTAGGTTTCTTTCATGGGTTCACGGAGGACGTGACGGCCAAAAACACTGAAGTCCAAAACACAAAAGCCATGCGCAAGACGGCAAGAAGCTGTTCGCGATGTCGCGAAATCAGCGTCCGGCGATCCTGCCATGGCTCTGGTATTCTGAATGGCGTCCATCCTTCCGATGGTCGCGGGGATCTTTGGAGGATCGCGCCGCGCGACGGGCACCTTGCCCGTCATCGTCCAGTTGCCGGATTGCTTCTGAACGTTATCGCGAAAGCCGCACATGGCTTCCGCTACAAAAAACGCGCGCAAAGGGTTTTTGCGCGCGTGATTTCGCTTAGCGGCGAATGTTGTGCTTCTCGAGCAGCGCTTTGTAGCGCGCCTCGTCCTTGCGCTTGATGTAGTCAAGCAGCGAACGACGCGTCGAGACGAGCTTCAAAAGACCACGACGGGAATGGTTGTCCTTGGTGTGGGTCTTGAAGTGTCCGGTCAGGTTGGCAATGCGCTCGGAGAGAATCGCAACCTGAACTTCCGGCGAACCAGTGTCGCCGGTCTTGTTGGCATTGGTCTTGATGACTTCCGCTTTGCGTTCTGCGGTAATCGACATCGTCAGTTACTTTCTTTGCGGGCCGAACTGGCGGTCAGTCCGGTCAGGTTAAACACGCGCTTGGGGATGAGTTCGCCATTGCCAACTTCAGCGAGGGCCAATAATCGCCCTGCCACCGTGACATAAACTGTGCCGCTACAATCGGGCGCATCCCGTCCGCGCAACAAAACGGCCTGGCCCCGATGGAGCCTTGCCGCATCCGCCCGTGTGACGGCCAGTGCCGGGATGTCGTCCAGCGCGGTCTCAACGGGCAGTAGCGCGTCGGCGAGGCTACCCTCGCCAGACGCGGCTCTATCGCACAAAGCCTCCAACTGTTCCAGCGGAATCATGTCGGCTTCGGCGAAAGGTCCGACCAGGGTACGCCTGAGCGCACTGATATGGCCGTAGCAGCCGAGCAAACGGCCGATATCGCGGGCCAGCGCGCGCACATAAGTGCCCTTGCCGCACTCGGCCTCGAACACGGCGTGGTCGCTATCTGGCTGTTCTGTCAGGACTAATTCGTGAATCACGACCGGTCGGGGAACCAGCGGCACCACCTCGCCGTCGCGGGCAAGATCATAGGCGCGCTCGCCCTGAATCTTGATCGCCGAGTATTGCGGCGGGGTCTGTTCAATATTGCCGGTAAATTGCGGCAGCAGCGCCCGGATCTGGTCGGCCGTTGGCCTATTCGGGCTGGTGAAGGTCGCACGGCCCTCGGTGTCGTCGGTATCGCGCTCCTCGCCCCAGGCGACTGTAAAACGATAGCGCTTGCGGCCGTCCATCACGAACGGAACCGTCTTGGTGGCTTCGCCGAGCGCGATCGGCAGACCGCCGGACGCCAGCGGATCGAGGGTACCGGCATGGCCGGCGCGCTTGGCCTGGAACAGGCGCTTGGCGATCGCGACCGCCTGGGTCGAGGTCATGCCGATCGGCTTGTCGAGGATCACCCAGCCATGGACGTCGCGCTTGTCGCGCCGGACCTGGCCCTGCTGACGCTGCTTGCCGCCCTGATGGCGGGGATCGTTGTTGCCGCGATGACCCTGATGCTGATGCTGACGCTGGTCATTGCCGCCGCGGTCACCTTGCTGACCGTGGTCGCCGTGCTGCACGGCCGGAGACAGGGTGGACTCGCCATTGCCCGCTTCATCGAGGCGTGAATCGAGGGCGGCGGCTGGGGTCGTCACAGTCATTCGTTTTCGTCCGAGTCTGGTTTGAGGTCGCGCGCAACGGCAGGCGTGCGCAGGAGTTTGTCGATGCGCTCGGCTTCGTCGAAGCGCTCATCGATGCGGAAGCGAAGATCGGGGGCGTATTTGAGGTTCACGCGATACGCGACCTCGGTTCGCAGGAAGCTCTTGTTCGCCGCGAGCGCCTTCAGCACCGGTTCGGTGTTCTGGCCGCCGAGCGGCATCACATAGACGGTGGCGAGCTTGAGATCGGGCGACATCTTCACCTCGGGCACGGTGATGATGGTGGTCTGCAGAACGGGATCGTGGACCCCACCCTGGGACAGGATATCGGCAATCGCGTGGCGCATCAGCTCGCCAACGCGCAATTGACGCTGCGAGCCGCCCGGCGCCGCGGACTTCTGGTGATGCTTGGGCATCGGTTTCCCTACGAAAACAACATACGTCATGGCCGGAATTGTTCCGGCCATTCACGTTTTCAACGACTGAAATTCAAAGACGTGGATGCCCGGCCATCTAGCGAAGCTAGCTTCGCGCAGGCCGGGCATGACATCTCGTTAAATCCGGTCTCTCTGTAAGATTTGGACTTACAGGGAGCGCTGGATGGTCTCTACGCGGTAACACTCGATCACGTCGCCGGCGCGCATATCGCCGTAGTTCTCGAACGCCATGCCGCATTCCTGGCCTGACGCCACTTCCTTCACTTCGTCCTTGAAGCGCTTCAGTGTCGACAGCTTGCCTTCGTGCACCACGACGTTGTCGCGGATCAGACGCACATTGGCGCCGCGTTCCACGGTTCCGTCGGTGACGCGGCAACCCGCAACCTTGCCGACCTTCGAGATGTTGAACACTTCGAGGATCTGCGCATTGCCCAGCATGGTTTCGCGCAGTGTGGGCGCGAGCAGACCGGACATGGCTTTCTTCACGTCATCCACGAGATCGTAGATGATGTTGTAGTAGCGGATTTCGATGCCGTTGCGCTTGGCAGCCGCGGCAGCTTCCTTGTTGGCACGAACCGAGAAGCCGATGATGGCGGCGTTGAAGCCTTCCGCCAGCGTGACGTCCGATTCCGAAATGCCGCCGACGCCTGCATGCAGGATCCGCGCCGTGACTTCGTCAGTGCCCAGTTTTTCCAGCGAACCAAGGATCGCTTCGAGCGAGCCCTGCACGTCGGCCTTGATGATCAGCGGGAAGTCCTTGCGACCCGTCGTCTTGAGCTGGCTCATCATCTGCTCGAGCGAGCCGCGCATGCCGTTGGTGGAGGCCGCGGACTTCTCACGCTTCTGATGCGCACGGTAGCCGGTGATTTCACGGGCGCGGGCTTCGTTCTCGACCACGGCCATACGATCGCCGGCTTCCGGCGGACCGTTGAAACCGAGCACTTCGACCGGCACCGACGGACCTGCTGCGGTCAGCGTCTCGCCCTGATCGGAGATCAGCGCGCGGACACGGCCCATTTCGGCACCGGCCACGATGATGTCGCCGACCTTCAGGGTACCGCGCTGAACCAGCACGGTCGCCACCGGACCACGACCACGATCGAGCTTGGCTTCGATCACGGTACCTTCCGCCGGACGTTCCGAATTGGTCTTCAGGTCGAGAATATCGGCCTGCAGCGCGATCATTTCCAAGAGCTTGTCGAGGTTGGTCTTGTTCTTCGCCGACACTTCGACGTCGACCACGTCGCCGCCGAAGGATTCGACCTGCACGTCATGCTGCAGCAGTTCGGTGCGCACGCGCTCCGCCTTGGCATCGGGCTTGTCGATCTTGTTGATCGCCACGATCATCGGCACACCCGCCGCCTTGGCGTGGTTGATGGCTTCGATGGTCTGCGGCATGACGCCGTCATCGGCCGCCACCACCAGGATGACGATATCCGTGACCTTGGCGCCGCGGGCGCGCATCGCGGTGAACGCGGCGTGGCCCGGCGTATCGATGAAGGTGATCTTCTTGCCGCTTTCGGGCGAGGTCACCTGATAGGCGCCGATATGCTGGGTAATGCCGCCGGCTTCGCCGGCCACCACATTGGCATGGCGCAGCGCGTCGAGCAGCGAGGTCTTGCCGTGGTCGACGTGGCCCATGACGGTCACGACCGGCGAACGCGGTTCGGTATCGGTGGAATTGTCGACGACGTCGAACAAACCTTCTTCAACGTCCGACTCGGCAACGCGCTTGACGGTGTGGCCCATTTCTTCGGCCACCAGCTGCGCGGTGTCGGCGTCGATGACGTCGTTGATCTTGTGGATCGCGCCCTGCTTCATGAGCAGACGGATAACATCCACGGCGCGCTCGGCCATACGGTTGGCGAGTTCCTGAATCGTGATCGCTTCCGGGATCGTGACTTCACGAACCAGCTTTTCCTTCGGCTCGTTCGACTGATGACCCTTCAGACGCTGGGTGCGGCGGCGGAACGAGGCAATCGAACGCTCGCGGACGTCGCCGGCCGACAGCGCGGTGACGACGGTGAGACGGCCGCGCTCCTTCTGCGGACCGGGCTTGGCAGTGGGCTTCGGCGCGATCACGGGGCGCGCAGCGCCACCGGGACCACGGCGAATGACGCGTGGACCTTCATCCTCGTCGGTGCCGTCGGCAGCGACGCCGGGCGCACGCGCAGGCGTAGTTGAGGTGGCGCCGGGACGGGCCGTCGTCGTGGCCGGCTTGGCTGCCTTCGCATCGGCTTCAGCCTGACGGCGCTTGGCCTCGACTTCGGCGCGGCGCTTGGTTTCTTCTTCCTGGCGGTGACGCTCTTCCTCGGCCTTGCGACGGGCTTCGGCGGCTTCACGCTCTTCCTGTTCCTTGAATTCCTTGGTGTTGCGGCGGGCAGCCTCGATCTCGGCGAGGCGGCGCTCTTCCTGCTCGCGCACGCGGGCATCGGCCAGCGCGCTGGCGCGGGCATTGCGCTCTTCTTCGGTCAGAGTGCGGAGCACGACGCCCGAACCCGAACGGGCCGGAGGCTGCGGGCGCTGCGGCGCGCGCGACGGCGGCGCTGCGGGAGGCGGAGCGGAGCTGCGTCCTGCGGGAGAAGGTGCAGCAGTGCGGGAAGCCGGTGCGGCCGGTGCAGGCGCAGCAGCGCGCGCAACCGGCGCCGCGGGCGCAGCAGTTGCAGCGGGAGCAGCCGGCGCAGCAGCAACGGGAGCTGGTGCAGCAGTCTCGACAGGTGCGGGAGCAGCAGTTGCTGGCGCGGCGACAGGCGCAGCCGCGGGCGCATCGCCGGGCATACGGCGCTTGCCGCGCTTCTCGACCACCACCTGCTTGGTGCGGCCATGGCTGAAGCTCTGGCGCACAGTGCCCTGCTCGACGCGCGGCTTGAGCGTCAAGGTCTTGCTGGGAACGCTCAGAGTCTTGTCACCAGGCGTTTTCGTATCAACCATTCAGCAGTCCTAATCTTGTTGCGTTGTGCGCGGTCGCACAGTCGTCGAAGTTTCGATCAGCGAGATCGTTGGCGTCAGCGGCTCCGTCTCCGGCGCAGCAGTTGTCAGCGAAGCTTTGGCGCTTGCGTTGATGTCGTCGTCAGCCAGCCGGTATTGGACCAGAGTCTGGCTGCGCGACAGGAACGTTTTGCCCGCCGGGCCCGTAAGCACGGCAGCATGTATCACATTTGACCGCCCCAATGCCAAATCCAATTCATCGGAGCTCAAAACAGTAAAGATCGGCAGTTTCGCCGCGTCGTCGCCGGATTCCACGTCAAATTCCACGCGTTGCCGGGCGATGCCGTCCAGTTTGCGGATTCCGTCGGGGGCGCCGTTGGAGGCGTGGAGCAGAACACCGACCGTTCCACGACGCAGGGCATCCTCGACTTTGGTGAAGCCGGAAACCACCTGACCGGCCTTGGCGGTCATGGCCAGCGCCTCGATGACGCCGCGCACCATGAGCTTGTCGGTGTCGTCGGCCAGTGTCGGCGACGCTTTGACGGCTTTCTTGAAACCCTTGGCAAAAAGATTGCGCTTGGTCGCCTCGGCCACCGCCTTGCGGGAGGCCGTGACCCAGAGGCCGCGGCCGGGAAGCTTGCGCTTCAGGTCCGGGATCGCCTCGCCCGTGGGCGCGACGACGAACCGGATCAGTTCATCGATCGGGCGCACGCTCCGCGTGACCGCGCACATCCGCTCGGTCCCGGGCTTGGTGCTCCGGGGGCCGTTATCCAGATCTGCTTGGTCAGCAATGGCGAGCATGCGCGTGGCATTATCCTTACGCTTCTTCGGTGGCGTCGAGCGGCGCACCCTTGTCGAGATCGGCCTGGGTGATCCAGCCGGCTACGACGCGGGCCTGCATGATCAGATGCTCGGCGTCCTCACGCGAAATTTCGCTGGCATCGAGAATGCCCGGGTGCTTGGTCGGCTCGGAGCCTTCCTTGCGTTCGGTCCAGCCCACCAGATCGTCAGTGGCGCAGCCGGCAAGATCCTCGACGGTCTTGATGTCGTTTTCGCCGAACTTGACCATCATCTTGAGGGTCACGCCCGGAACGTCCTTCAAAGCGTCTTCCACACCCAGTTCCTTACGTTTGCCTTCGAGTTCAGCTTCGAGCTGCTCGAGGTATTCACGTGCACGGCTCTGCAATTCGGCCGCTGTTTCGTCGTCGAAGCCCTCGATGCCCGACAGTTCCTTGGCATCGACCATCGAAAGTTCTTCCACCGAGGTGAAACCTTCCGACGCGAGCAGCTGACCGACGACTTCGTCGACGTTCAGCGCTTCCATGAAGACGCGCGTGGAATTTTCGAAATCGGCCTGGCGACGTTCGGATTCTTCCTGCTCGGTCAGGATGTCGATATCCCAGCCGGTCAGCTGCGAAGCCAGGCGCACATTCTGGCCGCGACGGCCGATCGCAAGGGATAGCTGGTTATTCGTGTCCGGAACGACAACCTCGATGCGCTCACGATCTTCATCGATCACGACTTTCGAGACTTCCGCCGGCGCCAGCGCGTTCACCACGAAAGTGGCGATATCCGGCGACCATGGAATGATGTCGATCTTCTCGCCCTGCAGCTCGTTGACCACGGCCTGCACGCGGGAACCACGCATACCGACGCAAGCGCCGACCGGATCCACCGACGAGTCGCGCGAGATCACGCCAATTTTCGCACGCGAACCGGGATCGCGGGCCACGGCCTTGATCTCGACGATACCGTCATAGATTTCAGGCACTTCCTGCGCAAACAACTTGGCCATGAACTGCGGATGGGTGCGCGACAGGAAGATCTGCGGACCGCGGGTCTCGCGGCGCACGTCGAACACATAGGCGCGAACGCGGTCGCCGTTGCGGAACACTTCGCGCGGCAGCATCTCGTCGCGACGCACGATGGCTTCGCTGCGGCCAAGATCGACGATCACCGAACCGTATTCGACGCGCTTGACGATGCCGTTGACGATCTCGCCGATGCGATCCTTGAATTCCTGGTACTGCCGGTCACGCTCGGCTTCGCGCACCTTCTGCACGATGACCTGCTTGGCGGACTGCGCGGCGATACGGCCGTATTCCAGCGGCGGCAGCGTGTCGGCGATGGTGTCGCCGATCTGCGCACCCGGATTGGCGCGCTGCGCGTCAAACAACGAGGTCTGGAAAGACGAATTCTCGACGTCCTCTACCACCAGCATGTGGCGGGTCAGAGAGAGCTGGCCGGTCTTGGGATGAATCTCGGCATGCACATCGGTCTCGGAACCGTAACGCGCGCGGGCCGCTTTCGCGATCGCCTCTTCCATCGCCTGGATGACGATGTTGCGGTCGATCGATTTTTCGCGCGCGACGGCGTCGGCGATCTGCAGCAGTTCGAGTTTATTGGCGCTGACAGCGGCCATAGCTCATTCTCCTTCGATGGGATCGATTTCGCCTCGGCGCGCACGGTCGGCGGCCAGACGATGTTCTTTGGTATTCTTCGGCAAAGGCTTCTTGGCAGCTTTCGCGACCTTGAGTTTCGGCTTCGGCGCAAAGCTCTTCTTGGGATCGCTGCGCTTGGCATGCGGCGCCGCCGGCGGCGCCAGACCGAGCTCCCGCTTGAGATCGATCTCGGCGTGCTTGCCGCGGCGCATGGACTCGGCGATCAGTTCGTCGGTCAGGACCAGACTGGCATTGGAGATGTCTTCCAGCGGCAACCGCGTGATGGGGTCCTCGCCGTCGCGGGCGCCTTCGCGGTCGATCAGCACGACATCGCCTTCGATAGCGCCGAGCAGGCCACGGAAGCGTTTGCGGCCGCCGACGGCGACAGCCATCTCGATCTTAACCAGATAGCCATGATAGCGCTCGAAATCGGAGCGCCGGACCAGCGGACGATCGATGCCGGGCGAAGAAATTTCGAGGCGATAGGCGCGCTGGATCGGATCGGCGACGTCCATCACCGGCGACAGCGCGTGTGAGATCGCCTCGCAGTCCTCGACCAGCATGGTGCCATCCGGCCGCTCCGCCATGATCTGCACGGTGCAGCCGAGCTCGCCGGAAATCTTGATCCGCACCAGCCGGTAACCGAGGTTTTCAAGCACGGGCGTGGCGACTGCCGATACCCGCGCCGCAGCACCCGGCTCGATCACCAGGCGCGGCTCGGAAAGCAGCTCGGTATCAACGGTTTCTGGGTTTTGGTCGGTCATGTCCAGGATCGAAGTATTCCGGTTGGAAGATGTCTGAATTCGCGTGCCGCCTGCAGATAGGGTCGTGTCGCGTCGGGCTTTCGGCCCTTCCTTGGACCCGGACGAGCCTCGCCGGAATTATCGGCCAAGGTCCATTCAGGTAATAAAAAAGAGCGGGTCCCGAGGGGCCCACTCTCAAACGTGATCGTATGAGAACCTAATAAGTTGGGGGCGATATAGCCGTTTTCCGGCACCCCGGCAAGGCCGCAGTGGCTGTCTCGCAATATTTCTGCAACCCGCGGTAGCCTAATCCTGCGGCTAACCGTTCCTTCATCAACCCCATCTAGGGTGCCCCAGCCTTTCCGTATGGTGGTGTTGAGTATTTTTTGATGGCTGAGGCGAAATCGCTCATTCCGGGGCTGGATAACATCGTCAGAGATGGCGATCCCAAGCGCCGCGGCGAGGCCGTGCGTAAGATTTCCGAGCTTTTCCTGCGGGGCGCATCCCGTTTTCAGCCGGCCCATGTCGATCTGTTCGACGGCGTTCTGACGAGTCTGGTTCCACAAACCGAGGTCGAGGCACGCAGCGCGCTGGCCGAACGGCTGTCCGATCTCGTCAACGCACCGCCGCAACTGGTGGCCCTGCTCGTCCGCGATGACGAAATCCTGATCGCCGGGCCGCTGCTGCGCCGCTCTCCTTTGATCGACGAACCAACACTGGTCGATATCGCCAAGGCCCAGGGCCAGTCGCATCTGCTGGCGATCTCCGATCGCTCGACACTGACCCCGCGCATTACCGATGTGATCGTCCGCCGTGGCGACCGCGACGTGATCCGCCGGGTCGCCGGCAATGCCGGTGCCGCTTTCTCGCAACTTGGCTATACCGGCCTCATTCGCCGCGCCAGCGATGATGGCGCGCTCGCCGTCACGGTCGGGCAGCGCGACGATCTCGCGCCGGAACAGCTCAAACACCTGTTGGCGCAGTCGGTCGAGGTGGTTCGCCGCCGGCTGTTCGACGCCGCCGCGCCAGAACTGCGCAACGCGATCAACCGTGCGATGCAGGACATCACCGGCGCGCCGACGCATCTCGCCGTCACCCGCGACTTCGCCACCGCGCAGCGTGCCATTCGCAAGCTCCACCAGGCCGACGAGCTGGACGAAGGCGCTTTGTTGCGCTTTGCCCGCGCCCATCAATATGAGGAAACCGCCGCCGCCCTCGCCGCTCTGTCGGGCGTGCGGATCGGGACCATCGACCAGCTCCTCAAGGGCGACCGCGACGATCCGATGCTGATCCTCGGCAAATCGATCGGGATTTCCTGGGCCACCGTCCGCGCCCTGATGACGCTGCGTCTCGGCCCCGGCCGTTCGCCTGCCGCCGCCGATGTCGAGGAAGCCCGGCAGAATTTCGAGCGTCTGGTGCCCGCCACGGCGCAGCGTGTGCTGACCTTCTGGCAGACCCGCGAGACCGCCTCAGCGATCCCCCTGCCGCTCTGATCCGCTGGGGTTCTCGGGGGCCGCTGCCCGGCGCTCCCGTTTGCGCCACTCCGCCACAAAACTCACGAACGCCGCCAAGGCCGGCGGCGGTTGCCGGCGGCTCGGATAATACAAAAACGGGCCCGGGAATGGCGGCAACCAGTCCTCCAGCACGCTGACCAGAGTGCCGGTCGCGAGGTCGTCCCGGACATAGCCCTCAAACACCGCATAAAAGCCAAGTCCGTCCCGGGCCGCTTCCAGCCCGAGCCGGGAATAGCTCGCCAGCAGCGGCCCCCGCGGCGGGATCCGGACTACCTGGCCGTCCTTTTCGAATTCCCATTCCGGAATCGAACCGTTGTCGAAACGGGTTCTGATGCAGCAATGCTGCAGCAATTGCTGCGGTGCAACAGGTCGCCCATGCTGCGCAATATATTGCGAAGAAGCTACCATCACGAAGCGCTGCGGCGGCCCCAGCGAGACTGCGATCATGTCCTGCGCCAGATCCTCGCCATAGCGAATGCCGGCGTCGAACCCCTTGGCGACGATGTCGATCAATGACGTCTCGGCAACGATCTCAAGCTCAACCTGCGGATATTGCTGCAAAAATGGCGTAACCATCGGCGCCACGACGATATCGATGGCTGGTGCTGGACCGTTGATCCTGAGGCGGCCAGACGGCACATCACCGAAATCGCGAACTTGCTGCAGCGCAGCATGAACATCGCCCATGGCTGGAGCTATTTTGCGTTGCAGCAATTCTCCAGCCTCGGTGAGTGCCACACTGCGCGTTGTGCGATGCAGCAACCGAACACCGAGCCGCTCTTCCATGTCGCGCAGCCGCTGGCTCAGGCTGGACACCGAGACATGGGTCTCCACCGCAGCCCGCCGGAAATTCCGGGTCCGGGCCACCGCCAGAAAGGCCGCGAGATCGCGCAGGTCGAGATCGCTCATTGTTCGACAGAGTGAACAAGCCTTTCGGGATTGTCCAGCTTATCGGATCAATGGAGCGGGCTCATATCGGGGCGGCAGCGGCAAAGGATCGGTCCGGCCGCCTTCTGGGAGAACCACCATGAAACACCTTCAACTCGGAAAGACTGGCCCCACAGTGGGCGCGCTCGGCCTCGGCTGCATGGGCATGTCGGATGTCTACGGCCCGGCCGACCGAGGCGAAAGCATTGCCACCATCCACGCCGCGCTGGAGGCCGGCGTCACCCTGATCGACACCGGCGACTTCTACGCCATGGGCCATAACGAGCTCCTGATCGCCGAAGCCTTGCGCGGCCGCAACCGCGACAACCTGCAGCTTTCGGTCAAATTCGGCGGTATGCGCGATCCCGCCGGTGCCTTCATGGGCTTCGACAACCGCCCGATAGCAATCAAGAATTTCGTGGCCTATTCGCTGGTTCGGCTCGGCGTCGAGGTCATCGACATCTACCGCCCCGCGCGGCTCGACCCCAATGTGCCGATCGAGGACACCGTCGGCGCCATCGCCGACCTGATCAAGGCCGGCTACGTCAAACATATCGGCCTGTCCGAAGTCGGCTCCGAGACCATCCGCCGTGCCCACAAGGTGCATCCCATCACCGACCTGCAGATCGAATATTCGCTGATCTCGCGGGGCATCGAGGATAACATCCTGCCGACCTGCCGGGAACTCGGCATCGGCATCACGGCCTACGGCGTACTCTCGCGCGGCCTGATCGGCGGCCACTTCACCAAGAACGGCATGAACGCGAAGGACTATCGCAGCCACAGCCCGCGCTTCAGCGCCGCGAATATCGATCAGAATCTGGCTCTGGTTGAAAAAATCCGCACCATCGCCAACGACATCGGCGCCTCGGTCGCGCAGGTCGCGATCGCCTGGGTCGCCGCACAGGGCCAGGACATCCTGCCCGTGGTCGGTGCCCGCCGACGGGATCGGCTGACGGAAGCGCTGGGTGCACTGGATGTGAAACTCACGCCCGCACATCTCAGGGCGCTAGCGGAGGCGATTCCAGCAGACGCTGCGGCTGGTGGCCGTTATCCGGACGAGCACCTGGCGCATATGGACAGCGAGAAGAAGCGCGCCTGAGGCAAGCGCACCGAACTCTCCGCATGTCGTCCCCGCGCAGGCGGGGACGACGACGGAGACAAGCCGCATCGTCTCACAAATACGCGCTCAGATCCCTGATGCTCGGCGCATCCCCGTTCAGCGGATTCGCCGGATCGCGCCCGTAACGCAGCGTCTCGAAGCGCATGTTGCGGGCGTCGATCATCAGCAGTCGCCCGACCAGCCCCTCGCCGAAGCCAACGATCTCGCGGATCGCTTCCAGCGCCATCATCGAGCCAACCATGCCGGCCAGCGCACCCATCACGCCGGCTTCCTGACAGCTCGGCACTGTGCCCGGCGGCGGCGCTTCGGGAAACAGACAGCGATAGGTCGGGTTCAATGCGCCCGCGGCATTGGTCTCATGCGCACGGATCGTGGTCAGCGACGCATCGAAAGTGCCGAGCGCCGCGGAGATCAGAGTTTTTTTCGCGAGATAGCAGGCGTCCGATAACAGATAGCGCGTGGTGAAATTGTCGGAGCCGTCGAGCACGAGATCGTAACCCGACAACAGCGCCATCGCATTCGCCGCATTGAACCTGACGGCATGGCCGACAAATCTGACATGCGGGTTGAGCGCATGGATCTTTGCGGCGGCGCTGTCGGTCTTCAACGCGCCGATATCCGGCGTTGCGTGAATGACCTGCCGCTGCAGGTTTGACAGCGACACCGTGTCGTCATCGACCACACCGAGCGTGCCGATGCCCGCGGCCGCGAGATACATCAGTGCCGGTGCACCAAGCCCGCCGGCGCCGATCACCAGCACTTTCGCGCCCTGCAGCGCGGCCTGGCCGGGACCGCCGACCTCGCGCAACACGATATGGCGCGCATAGCGCTCGAGCTCGTCGGCATTCAGCATCGTATCGTGACATCCTCATCCGGCATTGTCGTGAACCCTTCCCGCGCTGTCACCGACCCACGAGATGTGTTTAATTCCACCGAAATCAATCACCAGCTTCAAGACCGGACATGTCATGAGATCGATGCTTTCAGCAACATTGATGATCGTGGCAGCCTCGGCGGCGCACGCCCAGGTCCAGGCAACACCTCCCGCGGTGCAGGGTGTGAAACCCAAGCCGGTCACCACGACGCCGATCCGCCCGGCGCTGCAGACCCCCGCCGACACCGCCAATGCCATGGCGCAGGCCGAACGGCTCGGTATCCAGTCGGATCTGGCGTGGACCGGGCAATATAACGGCGCCATCACCGGCGAGGTCTCGGATCGCATGGTCAATGCGATCAAGACGTTCCAGAAGGACAATGGCGCGAAACAAACGGGTGTGCTGAACCCGCAGGAGCGCGATCTGCTGCGCGCCGCGGCGAAAAAACTTCAGGACAATGTCGGCTGGAAAATGGTCACCGACATGGTGACCGGCGCACGGCTCGGCATTCCCGGCAAGCTGGTGCCGCAGCAGGCCTCCGATGCGAACGGGAGCAAGTGGTCGTCCTCCACCGGCACGATCCAGATCACGCTGGCGCGCCGCAAGGAAGACGCACCGTCCACTGCAAAGCTTGCCGAGACCGAACGCAAGGAGCCCGGACGCAAGATCGACTATCAGGTGGTGAAGCCGGATTTCTTTGTGTTGTCCGGGTTGCAGAACCAGAAGAAGTTCTACATTCGCGGCCAGTTCAAGGACTCTGAGGTCCGCATCCTCTCGATTTTCTACGATCAGGCCACCGAAGGCACGATGGAGCCTGTGGTGATCGCGATGTCATCGGCCTTCAACGCTTTCCCCGCGGGTGCGCAGGCGATGGGCCCGCCGCCACGCAAGAAGGTCGAATATGCGTCGGGGATCGTCGTGAGCGATGACGGCGCCATCGTCACCGACCGCCAGGTGGTCGATGGCTGCATGTCCATCGTCGTGGCCGGCTATGGCAATGCCGACAAGCTCGCCGAGGACAAGGTGCGCGATCTCGCACTGCTGCGCATCTATGGCGCGCGCGAGCTGAAGCCGCTGTCGCTCGGCACAGGCGCTGCGAAGCCGAATCTCGATCTCGTGGGCATTGCCGATCCGCAGAACCAGGGCGGCGGCGCAGCGATCACCAGCGTGAAGGCAGCCACCACGCCGGTCGGCACCGGCACAGAACTGGCGCTGTCGCCCGCGCCGGGTCTCGGCTTTTCCGGCGCAGCCGCCATCGACAGCGACGGCAAATTCGCAGGCCTTGCGCAATTGAAACCATTGCTTGTGGCCGGTCCGCCGAACGCGACACCACAGGCGGCGCTGGTGCCCACGGAGCTCGTGCAGAATTTTGTGAAAGCAAATGGCGTGAACGCAAACGGCGCCTCGACCGATGCCAGAGCGGCGATGGTCCGCGTGATCTGCGTACGGAAGTAGCTATCGGGATCCGGAGCGCGCCAACGCTTCTCTAATCCACTTCCTCGTACATCGAATCCATCTGCGCCGCGAACGGCGTCGCGCGCGGCGGCGGTGCCGCCGGTGCGCGGATGATCCGGCGTTCAAGCTGTTCGCGGTTCTGCTGCTCGATGAATTTCACTGCGAAACCGCCCTGGAGATGGCGCACCACGCGGCCGACGCAGGCGCCGACGGCGAGCGGCGTTCCGACCTCCGGCTGCACATCGGCGGAGACTGCAGCACCGGACACCGACATGTCGACGACGAAGCAGCTTTTCATGCTGCCGTCAGCGAAGGTCAGCATGGAATGCGGGCTCGCGGGAATGAGGCGCGCCTGCTTGCGCTCTTCGCGCACCGTGGGGTCTTTCTGGAATTTCTCCAGCCAGGTCAGCTTGTCCGAGAGCTTCTGACGCATCGGCGGCGTCATGTTGAGTTCGAGCAGGAAGCTACCGGAGATGGTGTCGCTGATGCGACCTTCGAGCTGACCGAAGTCGCTGAAATAGGGCGTGATGCGATCGCCGATACGACCGACGACCGGCACGTCGACGATCATCCGGAACGGCGAGACGCGGCTGGTCCGGCAGGCAAAGCTGCGCGGATTGCCTTCGGCATCCAGCCAGTTCGACAGCGTATATTGCCCGCTGACGACAACATTGACGGCGCGTTGCTTGAGGAATTTTTCGACAGACACACGTTCATCCTCTACGGTACATTTCCACCACCATAGAAAATCCAACCACGCCAGCATTTGCGCCCGCCTTGGTTATTGCGCTACTTATATACCCTTTCAAGTTGAAGAAATATTACCGGCAAAATCCCGGCGATCTAACGGAGGATGCTCTGCCTCAGCCGGGCACCCGCCCCTTGATGGCATTGGCCCGGGCACTGCAGGTGATACGGCCCGTTGGATCCTCCGCAAGTCCCGCCCGGACACGCGATTTGAGCTGCGCGATCTCCTCCGGTGTCATCACCGTCAGAGCTGCCTTTACCGATGGCCCAGCGGACGAGGCCGACCAGAAGTCGTCGAAATCGGTGAACTCCCTGGTGACATCGATCACGCGGGTTTCGACGTCCACCAGGCCGGCAGAGGTCCACAACGACTGCATCACGTCGAGGCGTGACGCGTCCACGCCCGGCGGCAGCGACGGCACCTGGCCCATAGTCCTGAGTTCACCGAGGATCGGCTGCAGCGGAAAGCCGCCGCCATCCATATCCCAGGCATAGGCGGCCACCGTGCCCCCGGGCGATACGACGCGCACCATCTCCGCCACGCCCTTCGATGGCTCCGGCACGAAGAAGATCACAAGCGCCATCACGGCCACATCGAAGGATTTGTCGGAAAACGGCAGCGCCATCGCATCGCCCTGATGAAACGCGGCCAGCGCCGCGCCCGGCCGCGTTCGCGCATAAGCGAGCTGCGGCTCGGAGGGATCGATGCCGTCAATCACCGACGGCGCATGCCGCTCGGCGATGAGCTGCGTGAACGCACCATTGCCGCAGCCGACATCAACCCATGCGAGCCCCGGCAGCGGCGCTACCCAATCCAGAAAGACCTCGCCGGCGCTGCGGCTCCACACGCCCATCATGCGCTCATAGGACGCGCCGTCGTTGAAGCGGATGGAGGGAGACGATGCATCGGTCATGGGGAGTCCTCAATACGGTGTTGGCGGCAGATCATGGCCGGAAATGCCGGGCGCGCAACCACGTTGCCTTCACGGTGGGATCGGCGCGATGCGCACGCATCGGCACGGTTGTTGCTTGGTTTATCGCAAGCAGAACAGTTCGCGACGTCCCGAGACGTCACCCTGTTACAGAGGAGAGCGAGATGAAGGTCGGCGTATTCATTCCAATCGGGAACAATGGCTGGTTGCTCTCTGAAAATGCCCCGCAATACATGCCAACTTTCGACCTCAACAAGGAGGTGACGCTCAAGGCCGAACATTACGGGCTCGATTTTGTGCTCTCGATGATCAAATTGCGTGGCTTCGGCGGGAAAACCGAATTCTGGGATCACAATCTGGAATCCTTCACCTTGATGGCCGGGTTGGCCGCAGTGACCAAGCGAATAAAATTGTTCGCCACGGCAGCGACGCTCGTGATGCCTCCCGCGATTGCCGCGCGCATGGCTGTGACCATCGATTCGATTTCACATGGCCGCTTCGGCCTCAATCTCATCACCGGCTGGCAACGTCCCGAATATTCGCAGATGGGGCTTTGGCCGGGCGATGACTATTTCGCACGCCGCTACGAATATCTGTCGGAATATGTCGAAATCCTGCGCGAGCTCTGGCAGACCGGCGCATCCGATCGCAAGGGTGAATTTTTCCAGATGGAGGACTGCCGCGTCAGCCCGCGGCCGCAGGCCGACATGAAGATCATCTGCGCCGGCCAGAGCGGCGCCGGGATGGCCTTCTCCGCACAATATGCCGACTATAATTTCTGTTTCGGCAAAGGCGTCAACACCCCGACAGATTTCGCACCGGCTGCCGAACGTCTGATCGAGGCCACACGGGACACGGGCCGCCACGTGACGACCTATGTGCTGTTCATGGTGATCGCAGCGGAGACCGACGAAGCCGCGTTTGCAAAATGGGAGCACTACAAAGCCGGCGTCGATCACGAAGCCGTCGCCTGGCTGGGCGTACAGGGTGCCGTCGACACGAAGTCCGGCAAGGACACCAATATCCGCCAGATGGCGGACCCGACCTCAGCGGTCAATATCAACATGGGGACCTTCGTCGGCTCATTCGCCAACGTCGCCCGCATGCTCGACGACGTCGCCACCGTGCCAGGCACCGAAGGCGTATTGCTCACCTTCGACGACTTCGTTCAGGGCGTTGAAGACTTTGGGCAGCGCATTCAACCCTTGATGACATCGCGCAAGGGGGTGGCAGAGGCCGCAGCCGCCGCATTGAAAGATATGTGACTGTCGATATTCAGTGACCACGCACCGGCAAGATCGGGCCGACTCGGTGTCACCTCTGACACTTCGGGCACCAGAACGTCGATCGCCCGTTCTGCACGAAGCGCTTCACAATGCCCGAACAGCCATCGGTCTGGCACGGCTCGCCTTCGCGGTCATAGACCTGAAACGAATGCTGGAAGTAACCCAGCTCGCCATCGGTCTGGCGGTGATCGCGCAGCGACGAGCCGCCGGCCTTGATCGCCTGGTTCAGCACCTCATGGATTGCCGTGACCAGCCGTTTGGAATGATCGGTCGGCTCGCCCTTCTTGGTCGCCAGTGTCGCGGCCAGCCGCCGCGGTGACAGATGCGAGCGAAACAGCGCCTCGCAGACATAGATATTGCCGAGACCGGCGACGACGCGTTGATCGAGCAGCGCGGCCTTGAGGCTGGTCTTCTTGCCTGCGGTGGCGCCGGCCAGCATGGCCGCATCGAAGGCGTTGCCCAGCGGCTCGGGGCCGATGTCCTTCAGGAACGGCTCGTTCTCGATCTCGCTGCGCGCAAAGATCTTCATGAAGCCAAAACGGCGGGGATCGTTGTAGATCACCGACGGGCCCGACGACATGTGGAAGACGACGTGATCGTGTGCCCGCTCGTCGCTGCGCGGATGATGGAAGGCACCCGGCATCACATTTTCTTCATCAGGCGCATCGGACACCACCCGGAATGAACCGGACATGCCCAGATGCATCAGCAGCACATCGCCGGAATCCAGATCCGCCAGCAGATATTTGGCGCGGCGGCCAAGGCTGGCGACGGTCCGGCCCTGCAACCTGCCGGCAAAATCCGGCTGAAACGGAAACCGCAGGTCTTTTCGCCGCAGCTCCAGACGGGTGATCTTCGACCCCTCCATGGCCGGCTGCAGGCCGCGGCGGACGGTCTCGACTTCGGGTAATTCAGGCATGATTCACGTCATTCACGCGGTGTGGTTGTTCAGAAGTTCTCTGCAGAGCTTGCCGTTAACTCAACCAGAGAACTTCTGAACCAAAACCACACCCAGCTGATATATTTTTAGTGTCCTTGTAAAATCCGAAGTTCGCTTGAGGGTGCGGCAATGACGGCGAACTTCGGATTTTGGACACTAATGAGGCTGACGTGATAGCCCCATTGCCGCAGGCGCGCTATGGTCCGCCGCGATGAGGCTTTTGAGATGAAAACGATGGATCAGCCGGGCGAAACCACCCATTTCGGCTTCAGGGACGTCCCGGTGGGCGACAAGCAGACGCTGGTGAACGATGTGTTCCACAGCGTGGCCCGGCGCTACGACCTGATGAACGATCTGATGTCCGGCGGCATGCATCGCGTCTGGAAGGACGTGATGATCAATCAGCTCAACCCGCCGCGTTCGGATGCGCCCTTCGCCCTGCTGGATGTTGCCGGCGGCACCGGTGACATTTCCTTCCGCGCCGCCAAGGCGTCGGGCCTCGGTTTCTCGGCGACGGTCTGCGACATCAACACCGGCATGCTCGATGTCGGCCGCGAGCGCGCCATTACCCACCATCTCGAACATCAGGTCTCCTTCGTCGAGGGCAATGCAGAAGAGTTGCCGTTCGCCGACAAGAGCTATGACGCCTATACGATCGCCTTCGGCATCCGCAACGTGCCGCGCATCGACCGCGCGCTCAGTGAAGCTTACCGCGTGCTGAAGCCGGGCAGCCGTTTTCTCTGTCTCGAATTCTCGACCGTCGACGTGCCCGGCCTCGACAAGATCTATGACCTGTTTTCGTTCAAGGTGATCCCGCCACTCGGCAAGGCCGTCACCGGTGATTCCGAATCCTATCAGTATCTCGTGGAATCGATCCGCAAGTTTCCGAAGCCGCCGATTTTCGCCGACATGATCCGCGAGGCCGGCTTCTCCCGCGTGAAGTATGAACTCCTCTCGGGCGGCATCGTCGCGCTGCATTCGGGCTGGCGTTTGTGATCTCTGCACTCAATCATATGGCGCGGCTGGCCCGCGCCGGCTTCGTGTTTGCGCGCGAAGGCGTGTTCGGCGTCGTCGATCCCTCGCTGGTGCCGCCGCCGGGACAGCTCGCGCTGCGCATGGCGCGGCTGATCGAACGGCCCGGCGCAAAATCCGGCGCGCGGCTGTCACGCGCACTGACCCGGCTCGGCCCGGCCTATCTCAAGCTGGGACAGTTTCTCGCGACGCGGCCCGACGTGGTCGGCGTTGCCATGGCGCGCGATCTCGAAAGCCTGCAGGACCGGCTGCCGCCGTTCTCCCTGACCGAAGCCGAAGGCGTCGTCGCCGCTTCACTGGAACGCCCTGTGGCGCAGCTCTATGCGAGCTTCAGCCCGCCGGTCGCCGCGGCCTCGATCGCGCAGGTGCATCGCGCCGAGATCGACAAGGACGGTGTCCGCAAGACCTACGCCGTGAAAGTGCTGCGCCCGAATGTCGCCGCGCAATTCCGCCGCGACCTCGGCGATTTCGCTTACGTCGCCCATAAGGCTGAAGAGCATTTTTCCGAAGCGCGGCGCCTTCGGCTGATCGAGATCATCAATACCATGTCGCGCTCGGTGGCGATGGAGATGGATCTTCGTCTCGAAGCCGCAGCACTGTCCGAGATGGCGGAGAACACCCGCAACGATCCGGACTTCCGCGTCCCGGAAGTGGACTGGGATCGCACCTCGCACAATGTGCTGACGATGGAGTGGATCGACGGCATCGCGCTGAACGATCACAAGGGCCTGGAAGACTCCAACGTCGATCTGCCGGACCTTGGCCGCAAGGTGATCCAGAGCTTCCTGCGCCACGCGCTGCGCGACGGCTTCTTCCATGCCGATATGCATCCGGGCAATCTGTTCCTCGATCCTGACGGCCGCCTCGTCGCGGTCGACTTCGGCATCATGGGCCGACTCGGTCTGAAGGAGCGCCGCTTCCTCGCAGAAATTTTGCTGGGCTTCATCACCCGCAACTATCGCCGCGTCGCCGAAGTGCATTTCGAGGCCGGCTATGTGCCCGGCCATCACTCGGTCGAAAATTTTGCGCAAGCGATCCGCGCCATCGGCGAGCCGATTCACAATCGCACCGCCGAAGAAATTTCGATGGCCAAGCTGCTGACGCTGCTGCTCGAGGTCACCGGTCTCTTTGATATGCGCACGCGGCCGGAATTGATCCTGCTGCAGAAGACCATGGTCGTCGTCGAAGGCGTCGCGCGAAGCTTCGATCCGAAGCTCGACATCTGGAAGGTCGCCGATCCCGTCGTTCGCGAATGGATCGAACGCAATCTCGGACCACTCGGCAAGATTCACGGCGCCCTCGCCGGCGCCGGCGAACTCGGCAAGGTGGCCGGCAGCCTGCCGGCCCTGGCAACGCGGGCGCTGACAGTGCTGGAACAGTTGGAGACCATGACCCGGGATGGCGTCAGGCTCGACGACGCAACCATCGCCGCCATCGCGCGGGCACGGGCGAAGCAGCTCCGCTGGCGCACGGTTGGCGTCTGGGTGATCGCGTTGTCATTCCTTGGGCTCCTGCTGTCGATCCGCTAGAGTGATTGCAATGCTGGCATTTTGTGCTAGCATTGCTGTCATAACGAGCGTGAGATTATCATGGCCAGCCTGACTATCCGCAAACTCGACGACGCGATCCGCGATGAATTGCGACTGCGTGCGGCTCGCAACGGCCGATCGGTCGAGGACGAGGTGCGGGTGATTTTGCGCGAGGCGTCGCAAGACGGCCTCAAGACTGACGCAAGATTTCCGCAAGACGCGCCAGACCCCGAAAACTCACGCAAGCCATTGAAAAACATCGGCGATCAGCTCCGCGTCACGCTGATCATCGGCGGCGGAATCGCGGCCTATAAAGCGCTCGACCTGATCCGCCGGCTGAAAGAGCGCGGCATCCACGTCCGCGTGGTGCTCACCCGGGCCGCGCAACAATTCGTCACCCCGCTGGCCGCCAGCGCGCTGTCCAACGAGCGTGCCTATACCGACCTGTTCGACCCGCAGAGCGAATTCGATGCCGGGCATATTCGTCTCGCGCGGGAATGCGATCTGATCGTCGTCGCGCCGGCAACCGCCGACCTGATGGCGAAGATGGCCAATGGCCATGCCGATGATCTGGCCTCTGCGATTCTCCTGGCCGCCGACAAACCGATCCTGGTCGCGCCGGCGATGAATCCGCTGATGTGGAATAACGCCGCGACGCGCCGCAATGTCGGGCAATTGCAGCGTGACGGCGTGCGGATGATCGGGCCTAATGCCGGCGAGATGGCCGAACGCAACGAAGCCGGTGTCGGTCGCATGGCCGAGCCGACCGAGATTGCGATTGCGGCTCACACCTTCCTGCGTCCGCCGCGCGCGCAGCCGCTGGCCGGCAAGCGCGTGCTGATCACCGCAGGCCCGACCCATGAGCCCATCGATCCCGTGCGCTACATCGCCAATCGCTCGTCGGGCAAGCAAGGCTATGCGATTGCCGCCGCGGCACGGGCTGCCGGCGCCGAGGTCATTCTCGTCTCCGGCCCTGTCGATCTCGACGAGGTGCCGGGCGTGTCGATGACGCATGTCGAATCCGCGCGCGACATGCTCGCCGCGGTTCAAGCCGCACTGCCAGTGGACATCGCGATCTTCGCGGCGGCCGTGGCCGACTGGCGCGTGGTCAATGAGGGCGCGCAGAAGCTGAAGAAGACGGCCGGCAACGCCATGCCGCCGCTGCAGCTCACGGAGAATCCCGACATCCTCGCGACGATCTCGAAACTATCCGAGCATCGGCCACCGCTGGTGATCGGTTTCGCCGCCGAGACCGAACACCTGATCGACAACGCCAAAGCCAAGATCGCGCGCAAGGGCTGCGACTGGATCGTCGCCAATGACGTATCGCCCGCGACCGGCATCATGGGCGGCGACGACAATACCGTGCATCTGCTGACGCGCAGCACGGACAGCGCGGATATCGCCGTTGATTCGTGGGCGCCGATGAGCAAGGAACAGGTCGCGACGACCCTGGTCGCGCGAATCGCCGACACCGTGACGCAATCCACGAAAGACCAATCATGAGCGCTGCCATCCCCGTTCAGGTCGACGTCCAGCAGCTCCCGCATGGCGCTGGCCTCGCGCTACCGGCCTATCAGACCGCGCATGCTGCCGGCCTCGATCTGCTCGCCGCGGTTCCCGAAGACCAACCGATGATTCTCGCCCGCGGCAAATATGCGCTGGTGCCGACCGCGCTGACCATCGCGCTGCCGCCGGGCTATGAGGCGCAGGTGCGCCCACGCTCCGGCCTTGCCGCCAAGCACGGCATCACCGTGCTGAATTCACCAGGCACCATCGACGCCGATTACCGCGGCGAGATCGGCGTGCTGCTGATCAATCACGGCCTCGCGGATTTCACGATCAAACGCGGCGAGCGAATCGCCCAAATGGTGATCGCGCCGGTCACGCATGCGGAACTCGTGCTGGCCGCGGCGCTGAGCGAAACCGAACGCGGCAGCGGCGGCTTCGGATCCACCGGCCGCTAGCGCGTATTTCGTCACATCGCGCAGCATTTAAATCAAATGCGCCTGCATTTTTTAACCGGGGACTCTGCGTTCACGGTCTGGACTCTTACCCGGCGACTCCCGAAGCGGATATTGTCGAACGATTCGCGATCGGGAGGGGCTGGTCGGGAAGACGTGCGGTTTGGGGCGAATGATGTCAGGCGTGATCGCGGCGATGCGTCGGACCTTGCTGTCGTGCACTTTCATAGTGCGCGACGGGCTTGTCGGCATCAGTGCGTCTGCACTTCTGGCCACCTCCTCGGCGTCGGCCGCCGACGAACCCTTCATTACCCAGACGCTCGCCAATCTGCTCGATCTCGATCGCCAGGAAATCGCTGCGCTGACGACAGCCACAGCGGTGCTTGGCTTCTCGGTCGTCTCCGCCATCCTGCTGATGCACAACCGCATTCGCTCCGCCAAGACCGAGGCGAAGCTGCGCGCCGAGCTGCATACGCTGCAGGTTGAATCCGACCGCTTTCGCGCCTTGCTGTTCACCGAACCGCAGGTGCTGATCGCCTGGGCTGCGGGCGAAACCCGCCCCGATATCTCCGGCGACACCGCATTGATGATGTCGCACGACCCGCAGCAGCATCAGCCGCAGCGCATTCTCGCGTTCGGAACATGGCTGCCGCCGGAACCCGCGCTGCGGATGGATCATGCCGTCGACGCACTGCTCGATGCCGGCGAAGGTTTCCTGCTCAATCTGACGACCTCCAGTGGCCGCGCCATCGAGGCGATGGGCCGCGCCATCGGCGGTCAGGCCATTGTCCGGATTCGCGAATTGAGCGGTTTGCGCCGCGAGCTCGCCGAAGTCTCGCTGCGTCACAAGGAACTTGCGGAAGAAGCCGAGATTCTTCGCGGCTTCGCCAATGCCGCGCCATGGCCGATCTGGGCCAAACAGGCCGATGGCCGATTGAGCTTCGTCAATGCGGCCTATGCGCGTGCGACTGAAGCGACTGATACGGGCGATGCGGTCGGTCGCAATCTGGAACTTCTGGACAGCGACGACCGCAGCAATCTGGCGCGGGCGCTGAACGACAACCAGCCCTTTGCCGCGCGCGTGCCGATCGTGATCTCCGGCGAACGGCGCATCTTCGACGTCCATGCGGCGAAAGTCGCCAGTGGCAGCGCCGGCATGGCCATCGATGCCAGCGAAGCCGCCGCGCTATCAGCCGCCTTGGTGCGGATGGCCGAGGCGCATCGCCGCACGCTCGATCAGCTGTCGTCGGGCGTCGCCGTATTCGACGGCCAGCGCCGCCTCGCCTTCTACAACGACTCCTATCGCCGGCTGTGGGATCTCGACCGCACCTTCCTCGACGGCAATCCCGACGATTCCAGTGTGCTCGACCGTCTCCGTGCTGCGCGAAAACTGCCGGAGCAGCCCGACTTCCGCGCCTGGAAGGCCAAGCTGCACGAAGCCTATCGTGCCGTCGAAGCCCATAAGGATGTCTGGTATCTGCCGGATGGCCGCGCGCTCTCGATCGTCACCACGCCGAATCCCGAAGGCGGCGTCACGTATCTGTTCGACGATGTGACCGAGAGCCTTGAACTGGCGCGGCGCTTCGATGGCCTGATCCGCGTTCAGCGCGAAACGCTCGACAATCTTGCCGAAGCCGTCGCCGTGTTTGGCAGCAACGGTCGCGCGCAACTGTTCAATCCGGCTTTCGCCAAGATGTGGAAGCTGTCGGACGAAGCGCTGGAACAGCGTCCGCATATCGAAATGGTCGAGACCTGGTGCCGGCCGTTGTTCGACGACACTCCGACATGGCAGGCGATCCGCAGCGCCATTACCGGGATCGACAATCGCAAGTCTGTTCCGCTCAAGCTCGAGCGCAAGGACGGCAGCGTGCTGGCCTGCATGACCATGCCGCTGCCTGACGGCGCGACCATGCTCACCTTCCAGGACATCTCCGACGCCGAGAATGTCGAGCGCGCGCTGCGCGAGCGCAACGAGGCGCTGGAGACCGCCGACCAGATGAAGGTCGACTTCGTCCACCACGTCTCCTACGAGCTGCGCTCGCCGCTGACCACGATCATCGGCTTCGCGCATCTGCTCAGCGATCCCGTGACTGGCCCGCTGATGCCGAAGCAGGCCGAATATCTCGACTACATCACCACCTCGACCGGTGCGCTGCTGGCGATCATCAATAATATCCTGGATCTCGCCACCATCGATGCCGGCGCGATGACGCTAAATCTCGGCCCGATCGATATCCGCAAGACCATCGCTGCGGCGGCCGAAGGCATTCAGGACCGATTGGTGCGCGACCGCATTGCGCTGCAGATCGATGTCGATCCCGCCATCGGCAGCTTTACCGGCGACGAAAGCCGTGTCGTGCAGGTGCTGTATAATCTGCTCGCCAATGCCGTCGGCTTCTCGCCGCATGATGCCGCAATCACGCTGACCGCGCGACGATCCGAACACACCATCACCTTCACCGTCACCGATCGCGGCCCCGGCATTCCGCCCGAGGTAAAGGACAAGGTATTCGACTGGTTCGAGAGCCACGCCAATGGCTCGCGCCACCGCGGCGCAGGACTTGGCCTGTCGCTGGTGCGCTCCTTCGTCGAGCTGCATGGCGGCAAGGTCCGCGTCGATTCCGCGGTCGGCAAGGGCACCACCGTCAGCTGCGACTTCCCCATCGACCAGACCGCGCATCGCAACGCCGCCGAATGACCGACCCCATCATAAACGAGTCCTGCACATTTTCGCTGGCGCTCGCAAATGAGGCGGCCACTGCGCAATTGATGGCCGACCTCGCTCTGCTGATCGGCCCCGGCGATGTCATCACGCTCTCGGGCGATCTCGGCGCCGGCAAGACGGCCGCGGCACGCGCGATGATTCGCTATCTCGCCAGCGATTCTGAACTCGAAGTGCCGAGCCCGACCTTCACGCTGGCGCAGAACTATGACCTGCCGTCGTATCCTCTCATCCATGCCGATCTCTATCGTATCAACGACGCGAGCGAACTCGAGGAGATCGGCCTATCGCCGTTGCCGGACGACGTGGTCGCGCTGATCGAATGGCCGGAGCGCGCCGATGGTACGCTGCCGCCAGATCGCATCGATATTGCGCTCAGCCATCGTCCGGCACTGGGCTCCGTGGCGCGTGCCGCGGAGATCACCGGTCACGGCAAGGCCGCATCGATCGTTCTGCGCCTGAAAGCACTGCGTGAATTTCTCGAAGAAGCGCGCTATCTCGACGCCACGCGCCAGCGCATGGCCGGCGATGCGTCGACGCGCTCCTATGCGCGGCTGATCCGCGGTGATGACGTCTTCATCCTGATGAATGCGCCGAAGCGGCCGGATGGTGCGCCGGTCTATGACGGCAAGTCCTATAGCGCGGCAGTGCATCTGGCCGAAGACGTCAAACCCTTCGTCGCCATTGCAAACGGTTTGCGCGCGCAGGGGATCTCCGCGCCGGCGATTCATCACGCCGACCTCGATGCGGGTTTCCTGATTACCGAGGATTTCGGCACGGCGCCGGTGACCGAAGGTGAGCCGCCGGCGCCGATCGCCGAGCGCTATCAGACCGCAACCGATATGCTCGCAATGCTGCACGGCAAGACGCTGCCGGAGACGCTGCCGCTGTTGCCGCATGTCGACTATGCCATTCCCGTCTTCGACACCGACGCATTGCTGGTCGAGATCGGCCTGATGCCGGAATGGTATCTGCCGGACCGCGACGCGCCGCTCGCAGACGACGCCCGCACTGAATTTGTCACGATGTGGCGCGAGCTGCTGGCGAAGCCTGCTGCGGCACCGAAGACCTGGGTACTGCGCGACTTCCATTCGCCGAATATCATCTGGCTCGACACCCGCGAGGGCATCAACAAGGTCGGCGTAATCGACTTTCAAGACACGGTCCTCGGCCCCGCCGCCTATGATCTCGTCTCGCTGCTGCAGGATGCGCGTATCGATGTGCCTGAGCAGTTGGAGCTGACCATGCTGACGCGCTACATCAAGGCGCGGCGCGCAGCCGATCCCGCTTTCGATGCCGCGGCTTTTGCCGAACTCTATGCGATCATGTCGGCACAGCGGAACACACGACTGCTTGGTACATTTGCGCGGCTCAACCGCCGCGACGGCAAGCCGCATTATCTCAAGCACCAGCCGCGGATTTGGACCTATCTCAACCGCTCGCTGGCGCATCCGACGCTGGCGCCGTTCCAGCAGTGGTATGCGGCGCATGTGCCACCGCCGCGAGCCTAGAGCCTTTTGTATTGACGCGTTTTCTCGACGCGAACCGGTATCCACCTCACGCGAAAACGTTCTAACACTTCCTTAACCACTTATTAGTCGCACACACTCTATCCTGCGCTTGAGCCCTGCACGTGCGGGGCTTGGCGTACTGGACAAGGGACGTGTCATGACGGAGCGGCGTGCCGGAGATCGGGTCGTTTTCGAGCGCGGCTTTCCTGCGCACATGATGGGCATCGACGGCACCTGGCGTCGCTCCTGCATCATGGAAGATATTTCCGAGACCGGCGCCAAACTCACCGTCGATGGTTCTGTCGAAGGACTGAACCTGAAAGAATTCTTCCTTCTGCTCTCGTCAACCGGACTTGCCTATCGTCGCTGCGAACTCGGCTGGGTCAATGGCGACCAGATTGGTGTGAACTTTCTCAAACCGAACGACAAAAAGAAAAAGACGAAACGTTCCGAGACACAGGAGGCAGAAACGTGACTGTGCAGACGGGTGCTATTGTCGCATCCGCGTCATCTCGGCCGATTATGGCTCGATAGGTTCATGCATGCGACACGCCGCCGTGCTACCATTATTTCAGCTCAAAAATTCAAGAACGATTCCATCAAGGCCCATTCTTCTACCAAGGCCAATGTCACCATGTCCGTAAAGCCCACCAAAGCAATGGTTCTCGCCGCCGGCCTAGGCCTGCGCATGCGACCGCTCACCGACAATCTGCCGAAGCCGCTGGTCCCTGTCGCAGGACAGCCGCTGCTGGATCACGTGCTCGACAAGCTCGCCGCTGCCGGCGTGACCGAAGCCGTCGTCAATGTGCATTACCTGCCCGACCAGATCATCGATCATGTCGCGATGCGCACCAAACCGAAGATCACCATTTCCGATGAGCGCGATCAGGTGCTCGGCACCGGCGGTGCTGTGGTGAAGGCGCTCCCGCTGCTCGGTAACGAGCCGTTCTATCATCTCAATGCCGACACGATGTGGATTGACGGCGTGCAGCCGAATCTCGCGCGTCTTGCGGAGGCCTTCGATCCCGCCCGCATGGACATCCTGCTCCTGATGGCACCGACCGCCAACAGCATCGGCTATGCCGGATGCGGTGACTACGCGATGCTCACCGATGGTGCGCTGCGTCGCCGTAAAGAAAATCAGGTCGTGCCGTTCGTCTATGCCGGCGTCGCGATCCTATCGCCCGCTTTGTTCAAGGATGCTCCATCTGGTGAATTCTCGCTGACCGAACTGTTCGACAAGGCCAATGAACAGGAGCGCCTGTTCGGCCTGCGCATGGAGGGCGTCTGGATGCATGTCGGCACGCCCGATGCCGTGCGTGCCGCCGAAGACGCGTTCCTCGCCAGCGTCGCCTGAGTTTCCTGCGACTCCCGCCGCCCTTCCAGCCATGCCATGATGCACCCTGATCACGAATCAGGGTGTTCATGCGCGTCTTCAATATTCCATCCTCGGCGCCGTTTCTGCGCACGCTGATCACCGCGCTCGTCGACGGTGATCTCGTCGAGGGATTTTCCGCGCGCAAGGCGCCGGAAAAACTGGCCGAAGTCACCCTGTATCTGCCGACCCGACGCGCCGGCCGCATGGCGCAGGAGATCTTTCTCGACGTGCTCGGCACCGACGCCGTGCTGCTGCCGCGTATCGTGCCGCTCGGCGATGTCGATGAGGAGGAACTGGCCTTTGCGCAGGCGGCATCGCCCGAGGCTCTTGAAAGGCTGGATGCTCCCGCAGCACTCGACGGGTTGCAGCGCCGTCTGCTGCTGGCGCAATTGATCGCCGCCTGGGCGAAACAACTCGCGCCGGACGATCCCACGCAGACGCCTCTCGTGGTCGGCGGCCCGGCCTCGACGCTCGCACTCGCCGACGATCTCGCGCGATTGATGGACGACATGGCGACGCGCAAGGTCGACTGGAGCACGCTGGACGGGCTGGTGCCCGATGCACTCGATCAATATTGGCAACTCACGCTGCAGTTTCTCAGCATCGCCAAGGACGTCTGGCCAGGCATCCTCGCTGCGCATGATGCGATCGAACCAGCCATCCGCCGCGATCTCTTGATCGACGCGGAAGCGGCGCGCCTGAAGGCGCACAAGGGTGGACCGATCATTGCGGCCGGCTCGACCGGCTCGATGCCGACGACGGCGAAATTTCTGCGCGAAGTCGCAAAGCTGCCGCAAGGCGCCGTCGTCTTGCCGGGACTCGATACCGATCTCGACGACACCGCATGGAATCTCATCGGCGGCAGCAAGGATGCATTCGGCCGCACAGAGTCGTCCGCATCGAATCATCCGCAATTCGCGCTGCATGCGCTGCTCGAACGTTTTGGCATCACGCGTCGCGACGTGATGACCCTCGGCACACCGTCACCTCAAGGGCGCGAATTGCTGGCGTCGGAGGCGATGCGGCCGTCCAATGCCACGGCACAATGGCATACGCGACTGGCGCAGCCGGCCGTGGAGCAAAAGATCGCGGCCGGCATGCAGAAGCTCGCCGTGATCGCCGCCGCCAATCCGGAAATGGAAGCGCTGGCCATCGCGATTGCGATGCGCGAGGCCCATGAACTCAAGAAATCCGCTGCGCTGGTGACGCCCGACCGCGCACTGGCACGCCGGGTGATGGCCGCGCTCGGACGCTGGAATCTGAGCTTCGACGACTCAGGCGGCGACGCGCTGACGGAGACCTCGGCCGGCATCTTCGTGCGCCTCATCGCGGAGGCCGCAGCGGAGCAGCTTGAGCCGGCAACATTGCTGGCGCTGCTGAAACATCCGCTGTTTCGTCTTGGCGCCGCGCCGAACGCCTGGACAGATGCCATCGAGACGCTCGAACTCGCGCTGCTGCGCGGCACGCGGCCGACGCCCGGCACCGCGGGACTCGCGCAGGACTTCGCGCGCTTCCGCGATGAACTCGGCAAGCTGCGCCGCCGCGAAGCGTCGATGCTGCATGGCGCCGAACCGCGCGCAAAACTGAACGACGACCGGCTTGACCGCGCGGAAGAACTGATCGAGGGATTGCGCGCCGCGCTGGCGCCGCTGGAAGGCATCCACCCCATCAGGCCGATCGATTTCGCGGAAGTCGCCTTGCGGCATCGCGAGGCGATCAAATTGTTGTCGCGCGACGACAGAAGCAACGATGTCGCACTTGTCGGGCGCGAGGGCACGGCGCTGACCAAGGCATTCGACGATCTCGTCGTCATGGAGACTGTCGCGACCGAGAGCAGCGATGAGGAGCGGCTGCGCCCCAGCGGGCTGATGATGCAGCTCCGCGATTATCCCGATGTGTTTCAGACCGCCTTCGCTGACCGCATCGTGCGCCGGCCCGAAGTCGCCAATGCCAGCTTGCGCATCTATGGCCAGCTCGAAGCGCGGCTGACGCAATCGGACCGCGTGATTCTCGGCGGTCTCGTCGAAGGCATCTGGCCGCCCTCACCGCGCATCGATCCGTGGCTGAGCCGCCCGATGCGGCATCAGCTCGGGCTCGATCTGCCGGAGCGCCGCATTGGTCTTACCGCGCATGACTTCGTGCAGTTGCTCGGCACTGAAGATGTGATCCTCAGTCACGCCGCGAAAGTTGGCGGCGCGCCGGCCGTCGCGTCGCGCTTTCTGCACCGGCTCGAAGCCGTTGCCGGCGAGACCCGCTGGGAGGCCGCGCTGGCCGCGGGCGAGCATTATGTTCGCTATGCCGAAGAGCTCGATAAACCCGAGACCGTCACGCCGATCGCCCAACCGGAGCCGCGGCCACCACGCGCCGCACGCCCGCTCAGGCTGTCGGTCACCGCCATCGAGGACTGGCTGCGCGATCCCTATACGATCTACGCCAAATATATTCTGGGTCTGGCGCCGCTCGATCCCGTCGACATGCCGCTGTCAGCAGCTGACCGGGGATCGGCGATCCATGCGTCGCTTGGCGACTTCACGATGGAATACAGCAAGGTGCTGCCGGACGATCCCGCGCGTGAGCTGCGCAGGATCGGCGATCAACATTTTGCACCCCTGATGGCGCGCCCTGAGGCGCGCGCATTGTGGTGGCCGCGTTTTCTGCGCATCGCGTCGTGGTTTGCGGCCTGGGAAATCGACCGCCGCATCAATGTCGCCAGCATCGACGCGGAAGTGCGCGGCGAGATCAAGATCCCGCTCGATCACGGTCGCACCTTCCATCTCTCAGCCCGCGCCGACCGCATCGAGCATCGCAGCGACCGCACCTTTGCGCTGCTCGACTACAAGACCGGGCAGCCGCCGACCGGCAAGCAGGTCCGCATGGGCCTGTCGCCCCAACTTACGCTCGAAGCCGCGATCCTGCGCGAAGGCGGATTTGCCGGCATTGCCGCGGGCTCGTCCGTGAGCGAACTCGTCTACGTCCGGCTCAGTGGCAACAATCCGCCCGGCGAAGAGCGACTGCTCGAACTGAAGATCGAGCGCAAGGATGAACCGCAGGATCCCAATGATGCCGCCATCGAAGCGCGCGCCAAGCTGGAAGCGCTGATCCGCAGCTTCGAGGACGAGGCCACGGCCTATACGTCGCTCAGCCTGTCCATGTGGTCGAACCGCTATGGCAGTTATGACGATCTGGCGCGGATCAAGGAGTGGTCAGCCAATGGTGGCGCTGGCGGCGGAGGCGATTCATGAGCGGCCCGCGCAACATCCCGCCTGCGGCGAGCGCCAAGCAGCAGCTGGCGTCCGATCCCGCGTCCTCGGTGTTCGTCTCGGCAAATGCCGGCTCCGGCAAGACCTATGTGCTGGTCAATCGCGTAATCCGGCTGTTGCTCAACGATGTGGCACCAGAGAAAATTCTCTGCGTGACCTTCACCAAGGCCGCGGCGGCGAACATGGCGGAACGCGTGTTCACACGGCTCGGTCACTGGGTCACGCTTGACGACGCTGCGCTTGATGCTGAGATCAAAAATGCCGGCGCTGTTCCCAGCCGCAAAGTGCGCGAGCGCGCGCGCGAATTGTTCGCCAGTGCGCTGGAGACGCCTGGCGGCCTGAAAGTCCAGACCATCCACGCGCTGTGCACGCGGCTGCTGCAACAGTTTCCGTTCGAGGCCAATGTGCCGGCGCGGTTCAGCGTGCTCGACGACCGCGACCAGAACGAAATGATGGAGCGCGCCAGCCTGCAGGTGTTGTTGCAAGCAGCCGCCGCACCCGACAGTGCCGAAGGCCGCGCGCTGACAACGGCCATGACATCGGCGGCGGACGTGACGTTCCGCGACGTGGTGCGCGAGGCGAGCCTTTCCCGCGATCAGTTCCTAGCCTGGATCGCGCGCGCCGGCTCGACCGACGCCGCGATGGCGCAGCTCTCTGCGACGCTCGGCGTTGCGCCCGGCGACAGCCGTGAAAGCGTCGAGCTGGAGATCATCGACGGGCCGCATCTGCCGCGCGAGCGCTGGATACCCGCTGCCGACATCTTCGCAACCGGCAGCAAGACCGATAACGATCAGGCCGCGCGGCTGCGTGAGGCTTTGGCATTGTCGGGCGCCGAGCAGGTCGAGAAATATCTCGAACTGTTTCTGACCAAGGACCAATCGCTCCGGAAATCGCTGGCCACCAAGAAGATCGCCGACAGCCGGCCTGATCTGCTCGCCGCCCTGCAGCGCGAGGGCGACCGCGTGATCCCGCTGCTCGAACGCCGCCGCGCCGTCGCCATGCGCGAACGCACCCAGTCGCTGCTGGTGATCGCCAGCCAGGTCGCGGAGAATTATCGCCGCGAAAAGAACGAGCGCGGGTTGCTGGACTATGACGACCTGATCGCGCGGACGCTGGAGATGCTCGATCGGGTGTCGTCGAGCTGGGTGCATTTCAAGCTCGACCGCGGCGTCGATCATGTGCTGATCGACGAGGCGCAGGACACCAGCCCGCGGCAATGGGACATCATCACCCATCTGATTTCGGAATTCACCTCCGGCGAAGGCGCGCGCGACGGCCTCAAGCGCACCATCTTCGCGGTCGGCGACGAGAAACAATCGATCTTCTCGTTCCAGGGCGCGGCGCCGCGCGAATTCGACCTGCGCCGAAAGGCATTGCAGAGCCGGTTCAAGGATGCCGGGATGAAGTTCGATCCCGTCGCATTCAGCCATTCATTCCGGTCGGGGTCGGCGATTCTGCAATCCGTGGATCACGTGTTTCGCGACGAAGCGATCTTTCGCAGCATCCACGCTGTCGAAAACGGCTATCCGATTCATGAAACGCTGGACGATGCCGGCCCCAGCCTGATTGATCTGTGGGAGCTGGAGCAGCCCGACGACCGACCGAGTATCGAAGGCTGGCAGGCGCCATTCGATAGGAGTTCCGAGACCAGCCCGGAAGTGAAGCTCGCGCGCCGTGTTCAGGCCGAGATCAAGGATCTGATCGCGGCGAAGACCGAAACAGGTCCGATCGGAAAACGCCGCGCATTGCGCTATGGCGACATGCTGGTGCTGGTGCGCCGCCGCGGCAAGGCGTTCGACGCCATCATCCAGGCATTGAAACATGCCGGCATTCCCGTTGCCGGCGCCGACCGGTTGAAACTCACCGAACATATCGCCATCATCGACCTGATGAATCTGGCCGACGCGCTATTGCTGCCACAGGACGATCTCGCGCTCGCGACGGTGTTGAAGAGCCCGCTGTTCGGACTCGACGACGATGATTTGTTCAAACTGGCCTGGGAGCGCACGGGCTCGCTGCGCAACGCGCTCGTCGAGAAAGCCGCAGGCGACGACAAGCTCGCCGGCGCGCTGAAGCGGCTCATTGCCTGCGAGAAGCGCTTTGCCAGCGAGACGCCTTTCGCGTTCTACGCCTGGCTGCTTGGCGGTGATCACGGCCGCGCGCGCATCCTGCGCCGGCTCGGCCATGAGGCCAATGATGCGCTCGACGAATTTCTCGAACTTGCGCTCGGCTATGAGCGCAAGGCGCCGGCCTCGCTGCAAGGCTTCGTCGCCTGGCTGCGTGCGGCCGACACGGAAGTGAAGCGCGACATGGAAATCACGCGCGACGAGGTTCGCGTGATGACCGTGCACGGCGCCAAGGGTCTCGAAGCGCCGGTCGTGTTCCTGGTCGATACCACATCGTCGCCAGCGGATTCGCAGCGGCTCAACCTGATCCACCTCCCGCAAGGCAATGCCGCGCCGAACGCACCGGGCGTCGTGGTCTGGGCCGGCAAGAAGGCCGACGATCCACCGGCGGTCGCAGCTGCACGCGCTGACATGATCCGCGATACCGAGGACGAATATCGCCGGCTGCTTTATGTGGCGATGACGCGCGCGGCCGATCGCCTGATCGTCGGCGGCTGCATGCCCGGCAATCGCAACGAGGTGCGGCCGCTGTCCTGGTACGATCTGATTCAGAAAGGCCTCGAGAACTCGGGCCTTCATATGCAGCAGGTGCCGCCACCGGACGGCGTGGTGAAACGCTATACGCGGGTGGAAGACGTCGTACCCGCGCCGGGCACTGCAACGCCTGTCGCTGCGGCTGCACCGATCGTGCTGCCGGCGTGGCTGCGCGACAAGGTCGGCGACCAGCCGCGCCGCGAAAGCCTGCTGCGTCCATCGGATGCCGACGACGATGACGACGGGCGCGGCCAGCGCTCGGGCGAATCCGAACGGCTGCGCCAACTGGCACTACAGCGTGGGAACCTCGTGCACCGGCTGCTGCAATCGCTGCCCGACATTGCCGCCGAGAAACGGCGCGAGACCGCGCTGAATTTCCTGTCACGCAATGCGGCTGACTGGACCGGGGTGGAACGCGAGGCCCTAGCCACGCAGGTGTTGTCGTTGATCGGCGATCAACGCCTTACCGAGCTGTTTGCTCCGGGCAGTCGTGCCGAGGTGGCTGTGGCCGGACGACTGACGCGCAAGGATGGGTCACCCGTGCTGGTGTCGGGCCAGATCGACCGGCTGGTTCTGACCAAGACCGAGATCCGGATCGTCGACTACAAGACCAACCACAACCCGCCGCGCAAGCTGATCGAGGCGCCCAAGGCCTATATTCGGCAGCTGGCGCTGTATCGCGGCGTGCTCGCCAAGTTATACCCAGATCGGCCGACCCGGGCCGCCCTGCTCTGGACGGAAACGCTTGAAATGATGGAGATTTCCGGTGCTGCGCTGGACGCGGAGCTGGCCGCTATCATCTCACTGTGACCAACCTTGACCCGGCAAGGGGGCGTTCATAGGTTGGATGCATCATTCCAGCGCGCGAATCTTCCAGCGCGCCCTTCATTGAACAGGACGAGGATACGACAATGGCCGTTGGCAAGGTGACAGACGCCGATTTCGAAGCAGAAGTGCTCAAGGCGACCGGGCCGGTCGTGATCGACTTCTGGGCCGAATGGTGCGGTCCGTGCCGCATGATCGCGCCGGCACTCGATGAGATCTCTGCTGCAATGGGCGAGAAGGTCACCATCCTAAAGCTCAATGTTGACGAGAATCCGAAGACCGCCTCCAAGTATGGCGTGATGTCGATTCCGACGCTGATGATCTTCAAGGGCGGCGAAATGGCCTCGCGCCAGGTCGGTGCGGCGCCGAAGGCGAAGCTGCAGCAGTGGATCAGCGCCGCGGTGTGATCGCGCTGCGCTATATCTGAGAGTTCGAACGGCCGGTGATTATTTCACCGGCCGTTTTCGTTTGACGTGATGGAGCTCACCTTCTCAATTGTCGTCCCCGCGAAAGCGGGGACCCATAGTCACGATCACTGTGTTTGAAACGGCAGAGCCGTCGCTACAGCATTTCAACTATGCTCTCGGCGTGTATGGATCCGCTGAGTTCTCAAACGAAGTGCAACACCAGACTAGGGTGTTGCGATGGACCGAACCTACGCCCAGCTGTCGCTGGATGACCGCTACAGGATTGCCCAGCTTTACGCCGAAGGGCGCTC
>NZ_LVYV01000015.1 GCF_001618955.1 Tardiphaga robiniae | reverse complement strand
CGGATCGAGCGCCCTTCGGCGTAAAGCTGGGCAATCCTGTAGCGGTCATCCAGCGACAGCTGGGCGTAGGTTCGGTCCATCGCAACACCCTAGTCTGGTGTTGCACTTCGTTTGAGAACTCAGCGGACCCATACACGCTGGCGATATAGCTGTAGCGCTGTCGTCACGGCTCTGCTGTTTCAACTACACTTGCCGTGGTTATGGGTCCCCGCCCCGCGCGCGCCTACGACGCGCTAGGCGGGGAGGACACCGGGGCAATTACAGCCTCACGGTCTCCACCAGATAATCCAGAAACGCCCGCACGCGCGCTGGCAACTGTCCGCCATGGCCGACAAACACCGCGTGGATCGGCTCGATGTCGCCGGGATTGAACGCTTCGAGCACCGGCACAAGACGTCCGGCTGCGATGTCGGCTTCGACATGAAAGCGAGCGAGCCGCGCGACGCCCATGCCGGCCACGGCGAGGTGCTGCATCGCTTCGCCGTCGCTGACGAGGGCATTGCCTGACGGCATGACGGCGACTGTCTCGCCGCCGATTTTGAACGGCCAGCCGTTCTCCCACTTGGCGAAGCCGAAGCGCAACAGATTGTGATGCGCGAGATCGTCCGGCGTCTTTGGTGTGCCGCGCTCTTTGAGATAGTCCGGCGAAGCGACCACGACCATCCGGCTCTCGCCGAGCTTGCGCGCCAGCAGGCGCGACTCGCGCATCAAACCGACGCGAATGGCGACATCGGCGCGCTCTTCCAGGAGATCGACGACGAGATCCGTCAGAACGACCTCGACCTTGATATCGGGATAGCGCTTCGCGAAATCCGGCAACAGCGGCAGCAGGAGCCGCAGGCCGAACGGCACGCTGGTGTTGACGCGCAGCAGGCCGCTCGGTGTTGCGCCAATGGCGGCTTCGCGTTCTGCCGCGCTCATCTCGTCGAGAATGCGTAAGGCGCGCTCGTAGAAAGCACTGCCTTCCGGCGTGAGCTGAAGCTTGCGCGTCGAGCGGTTGATGAGCCGCACGCCGAGCCGTGCTTCCAGCCGCGCCACCAGTTTGCTCACGGCAGAGGGGGTCATTCGGAAGGCACGGGCGGCGGTCGAGAAACCGCCGAGCTCGACCACCCGGGTGAACACTTCCATCTCGCCGGAGCGGTTGACGTCCAGTCGTGACATCTGGCTTCAATCTATTGAGTGAATTCAATTCACAAATATTGTTCCTATGTCACGTCTATCTCATCAATGTCAGGAGGTCCACATCTCCCGTTGTCGGGCATCTGGCCCGTTTCACGCACGGGATAGGATCATGCCTCTCGCACTCTACGCGCTTACCGCCGGCGCCTTCGGAATTGGCGTCACCGAATTCGTCATCATGGGTCTCCTGATCGAGGTCGGCGGCGACCTCGGCGTGTCGATCCCGGCCGCGGGTCTGCTGATCTCAGGCTATGCGCTGGGTGTCGTGCTCGGCGCGCCGATCATGACCATCGCCACCGCCCGCTGGCCGCGCAAAACCGTGCTGCTGGTGCTGATGGGCATCTTCACCCTGGGCAATCTCGCTTGCGCCCTGGCGCCGGATTACTGGAGCCTGATGGCGGCACGCGTGCTCACGGCTTTCGCGCATGGCACGTTCTTCGGCGTCGGCTCGGTGGTGGCGACCACGCTTGTGGCGCCGGATAAAAAGGCGTCGGCCATCGCCATCATGTTCACCGGTCTGACCGTGGCGAATATTCTCGGCGTGCCATTCGGTACCTGGCTGGGGCAGGGGTTTGGCTGGCGCGCGACCTTCTTCTCTGTGACCGCCGTTGGCGTCGCCGCCTTCGCAATCATCGCGCTGTTCGTGCCGCAAGATAAGGAAAAGCCCGCACCGTCGAACCTGAAGCAGGATCTGGCGGTGCTTGCGCGTCCGCAGGTGCTGCTTGGCCTGCTCACTACGGTGCTGAGCTGGATTGGTGTGTTCGCGCTGTTCACCTACATCGCGCCGATCCTGACCCGGCTGGCCGGCTTTTCGGAGAACGCGGTGTCGCCGATCCTGCTGGTGTTCGGTGGCGGGCTGGTGGTCGGCAATCTGGTCGGCGGACGGCTCGCCGACCGCTGGCTGCTGCCGACGGTGCTGGGCAGCCTCGCTGCGCTGGCGGTGGTGCTGTTCCTGATGACCTTCGCCGTTCACAGTCAGATCGCCGTGGTGGCATTCGTGGCGCTGCTCGGCGCCGTGGGCTTCGCCACCGTGCCGCCGTTGCAGATGTGGGTGCTGGAAAAGGCCCATGGCGCTGGCCAGAGCCTCGCCTCGAGCTTCAACATCGCGGCGTTCAATCTCGGCAACGCCATCGGCGCCTGGCTTGGCGGTGCGGTGATCGATCATGGCGGGCTCGCCTCGGTGCCGTGGGTCGCTGCATTGGCGCCGCTGGCGGCGCTCGGTGTGGCGCTTTGCGCAATCCGTCTCGACAGAGCGCGGGTGCCGGTTCCCGCGCCGGCGGAGTAGGGTACAGCAGCAGCGAAGGTGGCGGATTCGTCTGATCCGCAAGCCAAATTTCCGTCTTTTTCGTCATGGCCGGGCTTGTCCCGGCCATCCACGTCTGTTTGAAGGAGTCATCTGTTAGATAAGCCTTGGATGCCCGGACGTCCAGCGAAGCTCGCTTCGCGCTGCCCGGGCATGATGGAACATAGAGACGCCCCATGAGACTGCCGCGCGAAATCGGACCCATTCACTTTGTCGGTATCGGCGGCATCGGCATGAGCGGCATCGCCGAGGTGCTGTGCAATCTCGGCTACACCGTGCAGGGCTCCGACGCCTCCGAGAGCGCCAACGTCAATCGTCTCAGAGAAAAAGGCATCACCATCCATGTTGGCCACAAGGCCGATAACGTGTCCGGCGCCGACGTGCTCGTCGTCTCCACCGCGATCAAGCGCGACAATCCGGAACTGATGGCCGCGCGCGCCCAGCGCATTCCCGTGGTGCGCCGCGCCGAGATGCTCGCCGAATTGATGCGCCTCAAGTCCTGTGTCGCCATCGCCGGCACCCATGGCAAGACCACGACGACGTCGATGGTTGCCGCATTGCTCGATGCTGGCGAACTTGACCCAACCGTCATCAATGGCGGCATCATCAATGCCTATGGCACCAATGCGCGCCTCGGCGCCGGCGAGTGGATGGTGGTGGAAGCCGACGAAAGCGACGGCACCTTCCTGAAGTTGCCGGCCGACGTGGCCATCGTCACCAATGTCGATCCCGAACATCTCGATCACTTTAAGACTTTCGACGCCGTGCAGGACGCGTTCCGCCACTTCGTCGAGAACGTGCCTTTCTACGGCTTCGCTGTCATGTGCATCGATCACCCCGTGGTGCAGAGCATCGTCGGCAAGATCGAGGATCGCCGCATCATCACTTACGGACAGAACCCGCAGGCCGATGCGCGGCTGGTCGATCTAAAGCCCGCCAATGGTGGCTCAAGCTTCAAGGTCGCGTTCCGCGATCGCAAGGCCGGCACCGCGCATGAGATCGACAATCTGCTGCTGCCGATGCCGGGTCGTCACAACGCACTCAATGCCACGGCTGCGATTGCCGTGGCGCATGAACTCGGCATGTCCGATGAGGCGATCCGCAAGGCCATCGCGGGCTTCGGCGGCGTCAAGCGCCGCTTCACCAAGACCGGCGAGTGGAACGGCGTCACCATCATCGACGATTACGGTCATCACCCCGTGGAGATTTCCGCCGTGCTGCGCGCCGCGCGTGAAAGCACTGCGGGCAAGGTGATCGCCGTGGTGCAGCCGCATCGCTACACGCGCCTGCAGTCGCTGTTCGAGGAATTCTGCACCTGCTTCAACGACGCCGACACCGTGATCGTCGCCGACGTCTATCCCGCCGGCGAAGCGCCCATCGAGGGCATCGACCGCGACAATTTCGTGCTCGGCCTGCGCGCCCACGGCCATCGCGAGGTGATCCCGCTGCAGGAATCGGCGGCGCTTGCGGGTCTTGTCGCGGGTGTTGCGAAATCAGGTGATACGGTCGTGTGTCTCGGCGCCGGCAACATCACGCAGTGGGCTTATGCATTGCCCGGTGAATTGAAGGCGCTGGGGTAGTTGATGTCACGCGCTTCTCTCTCTACACGCGCCGCGGCGCTCCCTCTCCCCCAGGCGCAGCGAAGCTGCGCTAGGTGGGAGAGGGTTGGGGAGAGGGGGCGCCACATACGCCGGTGCTCTTGGTGCCCCCCTCTCCCGGCGCTACGCGCCACCCTCTCCCGCCCAGCGAAGCTTCGCTTCGCGCGGGGGAGAGGGGACACTACACGTCGTCCTGCGCAGACTTGAAACATGACCTTCCCCGACATCACCCCCTCACTAAAATCCGCGATGCCCGATTTGCGCGGGCGTCTGCTTGCAAACGAATCCCTCGCGCCGCTGACATGGTTTCGTGTGGGCGGTCCGGCGCAGGTGTTGTTCACGCCAGCCGATGAAGACGATCTCGCTTACTTCCTGTCGAAGCTGCCCAGCGACATTCCCGTCACCGTCGTCGGCGTCGGCTCCAATCTCATCGTGCGCGATGGCGGGCTCAACGGCGTCGTAATTCGCCTGAGCCCGCGCGGCTTCGGCGCAACGTCAGCCGATGGCGACATTGTCAGCGCCGGCACGGCTGCGCTCGATAAGCGCGTGGCGGAGACGGCAGCAGCGGCGGATGTCGGCGGGCTGGAATTCTATTTCGGCATTCCCGGCTCCATCGGCGGCGCGCTGCGGATGAATGCCGGCGCCAATGGCGACGAGACCAAGGATGTACTGATCGAAGCCACCGGCATTGGCCGTGACGGCACGAAACACGTCTACGACAATGCCGGCATGGCGTTCGTCTATCGCAATTCTGGCGTCGATCCGTCGATCATCTTCACCTCGGCGAGATTCCGCGGAACGATCACCGATTCCGCCGCGATCCGCGCGCGGATGGAAGAAGTGCAGGCGCATCGCGAAACCGCGCAGCCGATCCGCGAAAAGACCGGTGGCTCCACCTTTAAGAATCCGCCAGGGCACAGCGCGTGGAAGCTAGTCGATGCTGCGGGCTGCCGCGGTTTGCGTGTCGGCGGCGCGCAGGTGTCGGAAATGCACTGCAATTTCCTGATCAACACCGGCGATGCCACGGCCACCGATATCGAAACGCTCGGCGAGACAGTGCGCGCGCGCGTGCTGGCGCAGTCGGGCATCGACCTGCACTGGGAAATCAAGCGGATCGGCGTCGCGCCGTAACACGATATGTCTGACGCGTTTCCTTAACGCGAACCGGCACCACTTCGCTCGGAAACGCTTTGGCTGCTATTTCGGCGGTGGCGGTAGTGCCGACGCCGGCCCGGCCTCGCTGATGCTCAGCAGATTTTCCAGCGGCGCAGGGGCGACGCGGAAGGCGCCATCGAACGGATGCTCCTGCAGCGCGATAATGCCGAGAGCGACGATGGCGCCGCTGGCGAACACCGTGAGTGCCGCGAGCATGGCCCGCGGACGTTCCAGATGCACCAGCGCCAGCGCCAGTTGCGTGATCAGCCCGAGCAGCAGGACCGACGTCCATTTCAGATCGTTGGTGTGGTCGGTCGACAGGCTGAGCCGGTCATTGCGCGCGGTCCCGGCGCGGATCGAGGCGCCCATCAGCGCCCCATGCACCGTGTTGCTGGCGTCGCGCGTGATGGCGGGATCGCTGATTTCGCGCAGCAGGCTGTCATAGGCCACATCGGTGCGCGGCGACTTCAGGCCGAGAAGCATTGCTGGCCATTCCTCCGTCACTTCCGATGTCACATAGGCCTTCAGCGCGGCGCGTATGTTGGACATGTCGGAGACTGATGCCACGCTCAGCGTATGGATGTTGCGCAACTCGCCGGCTTCGATCTGAACGGCGCGGACGGCCTGGCGGTTGCGGTCGCCGACGTCGCTGGCAAGGAAGCCCGTGAGCAGGCCGAACAGGATGGCCACCGAGGAAAAGAAAGGCGCAACGATGCCGTGGATGGACCTCAGCCGCATCGACAGCAGCCGGCTGGAGCTCAGCCCCACGAGGATCAGTGCGACTCCGTAATAGATGGTGCCCAGCGTCGCGAAGATGCCGAAGGTAGAGAGTTCGAGCCAGGCTCTGATCATCAGGTCGCTTCCATGTCACCGCGGGGCGGGCTCGCAAAACCGCCTCCGACAAGGCATTATATGACTCGGCTAGCGTGATGCTATTGCCTTGTCGGCAAAGGCGCGATTCGCGGATGGGTTCGGAGACGACACGATGACGGAGCAGGCGAGACCTCAGCGGATCACCATCATGTTTGGTGGCCTGAACAAGGAGCGTCTGGTGTCGGTGGCCTCCGCACAGGCCCTGCACAGCGCGTTGCCCGATGCGGATCTCTGGTTCTGGGATGCCGATGACCGCGTCTACGAGACGTCGGGCACGGCGCTGCTCTCGCATGATCGTCCGTTCGAGGATCCGTTCAAGCCCGGCGGCAGCAGCATCGGCGTGCTGACGCAGGCGCTCGACAAGGCCCAAGCCGAGAACCGTGTGCTGGTGCTCGGCATGCATGGCGGCGCTGCGGAGAATGGCGAGCTGCAGGTGATGTGCGAGATGCGCGGCATCCCGTTCACAGGTTCCGGCTCAGCGTCATCCAATCTGTCTTTCGACAAGGTCGGCGCAAAGCGCTTCGCAGCCATCGCAGGCGTGCCCATCGCGGCGGGTGTCGCATTGAGCGACATGGAAGCGGCGCTCGCCGAATACGGCAAGCTGATCGCCAAGCCCGCGCGTGATGGATCGAGCTACGGCCTGATGTTCGTCAATGCGAAACAGGATCTCGTCGCCGTGCGCAATGCGGCCAAGACCGAGGACTATGTGATTGAGCCGTTCGTCGCTGGCGTTGAGGCGACCTGCGCCGTGCTGGAGCAGGCCGATGGCTCGCTGATCGCATTGCCGCCGATCGAGATCATCCCGGCCGATGGCGGTTTCGACTACGAGGCGAAATATCTCGCCAAATCGACGCAGGAGATCTGCCCCGGGCGTTTCACGCCGGAGGTTTCAGCGGCGATCATGGATTTCGCGGTGAAGGCGCACCGCGCGATGTCGTGCCGCGGCTATTCGCGGTCGGACTTCATCGTGTCGGCCAAAGGCCCAGTCTATCTGGAGACCAACACGCTCCCGGGTCTGACCAAAGCCTCGCTCTATCCCAAGGCGTTGAACGCGCAGGGGATCAGTTTCGTCGATTTCCTGAACGGGCAGATCGATCTGGCGGTGAAGCGGGCAGGCGGCTAGCCATCCAGTTATCTCACTCCGTCATGGCCGGGCTTGTCCCGGCCATCCACGTCTTTGCTTTCCGCCAAGGCGTGGATGCCCGGCACGAGGCCGGGCATGACGGAGTTTAATCGCTGGCCGTCGCAACACCCGATCACCCCCGTTAATTCCGGCAACCCGGCGATGCCGGCCACGAAGCCGCCGCAGTTCCCTCGGGCAGGTCAGCCACACCTTGGCTAAAGTCTTCCACAGCCGCATCAAATCGCGCTCTGCGCCCATCCCCTTTACACTTTGTTTACCAGGAAGCCCGAAGGTTAACGCTGGCGGCGCGTGTAGCGCTTGGCTGCCGAGGCGTGAACTTTGCGGGGATTCCGTGACGACGCGTATCGATGGAAAACCGGCCTTTTTCAAAGGCTTGAATCCATTCCGGCATGACCGAGACGTCACTCGCGCCTCAAGTCCCGCGCCAATGCGGACGTAACCTGTGACGAGCTCGTGGTATGGATGGTGGAGGACGCCTCTCTCGGTCGGTGCGACCCTTGAGGCCCCAAGCTGATCTTAAAATGGCTGCCCTTGGGGCAGGCATTCTGCTGCGTGAGCAGCTGAGCCCGCTCGCCCGCTTCTGGGCCCGATTTCGTGCCGCCAAGCCTGCCGTCCGCGAACAGAGCTCCAACCGCTTCATTGCGACGCTCGAGCGTTACGCGCCGCGCCGCGTCGGCATTGCGGCCACCGTGCTGATGCTGACGGGCAGCCTCGCGCTTGGCGTGGTCAAGGGCAATCACGTCGACGAAATGGTCGAAGCTTTCAGCGATACGCGTAACGCTGCGGCCAATGCTGCCGGCTTCCGCATTGCTTCCGTCATTCTCAACGGCCGCAAGCAGCTGACCCAGGACGAGATCCTGGCCATCGGCGGCGTCAATGGTCGCTCCTCGCTGTTCTTCCTCGATGCCGCGGCTGTTCGCGACAAGCTCAAGGCCAATCCGTGGATTGCCGACGCCAATGTGCTGAAGCTGTATCCGAACCGTCTGCAGATCGATGTCACCGAGCGCACGGCCTTTGCGCTGTGGCAGGAGGACGGTCGTCTCTCGGTGATCGCCGATGACGGTGCCGTTCTCGAAAACTACGTGTCGCGCCGCTTCATGTCGCTGCCGCTGGTGGTGGGCAAGGGCGCCGACAGTGGCGCCAGGGATTTCCTGGCACTACTCGATCGCTATCCGCAGGTCCGCTCGGTCACCAAGGCCGCGATCTTCGTCGGCGAGCGCCGCTGGAATCTGCGCCTGAAAGATGGCCTCGACATTCGCCTCCCGGAAAACGACGTCGGTAACGCGCTGGCCATGCTCAGCAAGCTCGACAAGGAAGACCGCCTGTTCTCGCGCGACATCGTCGCCATCGACATGCGGCTGTCGGATCGGCTGACCGTGCGGCTGTCGGAAGATGCTGCGAAGGCGCGCGAAGATCTGTTCAAGGCACAAGACAAGTCCAAGAAGAAGGCTGGCGCGGCATGACCGGTCTCGATCGCAACCAGGCGCCGAAAACGCGTCAGATGGCGGCCAACCGCACCGCGCTGGTGGCGTCGCTGGACGTCGGCACCAGCAAGATCGCGTGCATGATCGCGCGTCTGCGGCCATCCGCGCCAAACGAAGCCCTGCGCGGTCGCAGCCATGCGGTCGAGCTGATCGGCTACAGCCAGATCCAGTCGCGCGGCGTCAAGTCCGGCGCGATCGTCGATATGGGCGAGGCCGAGCAGGCCGTCCGTCAGGCGGTGGCGCTGGCCGAACGCATGGCCAAGGTTCGGGTCGAATCCGTGCTGCTGTCGGTGTCGGCCGGTCGCCTGCAGGGCCAACTGATTGAAGCGTCAGCCGATATCAAGGGCGGCGCCGTCACGGCCTCCGACATCGCACGCGTCACCTCGACCGGCATGCGCCACGCGACGCCGCCGGGCCGCACGGTGCTCCATGCATTGCCGGTCGGCTATTCGCTCGATGGCGTGAAGGGCATTCGCGATCCCAAGGGCATGGTCGCCTCGCAGTTCGGCGTTGATATGAATGTCGTCACCGCCGATGCGACGGTCGCACGTAACCTGATGCTGGTCGTCGAGCGCTGCCATCTCAATGTCGAAGCCATGGCTGCGGCGCCTTATGTCGCAGGTCTCTCTGTTCTCACCGACGACGAGACCGATCTCGGTGCTGCCGTCGTCGAGATGGGTGCAGGTACGACAACGATCGCGACCTATTCCGGCGGACGCTTCGTGCACGCCTCGGGATTTGCGGTCGGCGGGCAACACATCACCATGGATCTTGCGCGCGGACTCGGTGCTTGCATCGCGGATGCCGAGCGAATCAAGACGTTATATGGCACGGTGCTGACGGGTGGCTCCGATGCGCGCGAACTCATGAACGTGCCGACGGCTGGTGATAACGATCGCGATTTTCCGCAGGTCGTATCCCGCGCCACGATCGCGAACATCGTGCGTCAGCGTGCCGAGGAGATTTTTGAAATGGTCAGGGACCGGTTGGCGGATTCGCCCTTCGCTGCAGAACCGCGCGCACGCGTGGTGCTGTCAGGCGGCGCGTCGCAGCTCACGGGCCTTGCCGAACTCGGCAGCCAGATTCTCGGACGGTCCGTTCGCATTGCACGACCACTCGGCTTCGGCCGGCTGCCCAATGAAGCCAAGAGTGCTTCGTTCGCGGTGCCGTCGGGCCTGCTGGTCTATCCGCAATTCGCTCATCTTGAACATGTCGAACCGCGGCATACGCGGCAGCTCAAGACAGGGACCAGTGACGGTTATTTCGGAAAGGTCGGACGATGGCTTCGAGAGGGCTTCTGATGAAATTTTTCCGGCCAGTGTTTTTTCCATCTCCGACGCCATCGGCCACCGGCCCATGGCATGACCACACAACGCGCGCGTAATCGAGAGGCAACCTCATGACCATCAATCTCAACGTTCCTGATATCAGCGAGCTGAAGCCCCGCATTACCGTGTTCGGTGTCGGTGGCGCTGGCGGCAACGCCGTCAACAACATGATCACCGCCGGTCTGCAGGGCGTCGATTTCGTCGTCGCCAACACGGATGCACAGGCGCTGACCATGTCGAAGGCCCAGCGCATCGTGCAGATGGGCACGCAGGTCACCCAGGGCCTCGGTGCCGGTTCGCAGCCCGACGTCGGCGCTGCCGCCGCGCAGGAAGTTATCGACGAAATCCGTGATCACCTGACCGGCGCCAACATGGTGTTCGTCACCGCCGGCATGGGCGGCGGCACCGGCACCGGTGCAGCGCCGGTTATCGCCAAGACCGCGCGCGACATGGGCATTCTCACCGTCGGCGTGATCACCAAGCCGTTCCACTTCGAAGGCCAGCGCCGCATGCGCACCGCCGAAGCCGGCATTGCCGAGCTCCACAAGGTGGTCGACACGCTGCTGATCATCCCGAACCAGAATCTGTTCCGGGTCGCCAACGAGAAGACCACCTTCGCCGACGCTTTCGCGATGGCCGACCAGGTTCTCTATTCGGGCGTTGCCTGCATCACCGACCTGATGGTCAAGGAAGGCCTCATCAACCTCGACTTCGCCGACGTGCGCGCAGTCATGAAGGAGATGGGCAAGGCGATGATGGGCACCGGCGAAGCCACCGGTGAGAAGCGCGCGCTGACCGCGGCGGAAGCTGCGATCGCCAACCCGCTGATCGACGATAGCTCGATGAAGGGTGCCCGCGGCCTGCTGATCTCGATCACCGGCGGCAAGGACCTGACCCTGTTCGAAGTCGACGAAGCCGCGACCCGTATTCGCGAAGAAGTCGATGCCGACGCCAACATCATTGTCGGCGCCACCTTCGACGAGAGCCTCGACGGCGTGATCCGCGTGTCGGTCGTCGCCACCGGCATCGAGCAGGCCATGCTGGCCCGCAATTCCTCGGCTCCGGTCACCACCGTGACCTCGGCCGTTGCTGCTCCTGCTGGCAACGGTGCTCCGGATGCCCGCCTGGCCGATCTGACCGCGCGTCTCCGCGCGGACAACCAGCGTCTCGCTGCCGCAGCGGCCGCCAAGTCTGCCGGCGCTCCGGCGCCCGCTGCCGCACCCCGCGCCCCGGCCACCAGCCATGAGCGTGCCGCGCTCGCCGCCATCGCCGCTGCCGTGGCTCCGGAAGCCGCTGCGCCGCAGCAGTATGGCGACGTGATGGTACGTCCGATCGCGCAGAAGCCCTCGCTGTTCCCGGAAGCGCCGCGCCAGGAAGCCCCTGTCGAAGCGCCGATCCCCGAACAGTTCATTCCGCCATCGGCCGAACGTGCTCCGCTGCGCGCTCCGCGGATGCCGAAATTCGAAGAACTGCCGATGCCGGCCCAGAATGAGATCCGTCAGGCACGTGGCGAATCGGAAGAGGAACCGCAGAAGGCTCGCCTGTCGCTGCTGCAGCGTCTGGCCAATGTCGGTCTCGGTCGCCGCGACGAGGAAACGGAAGCGCCGGTCTCCGGTCGTCCGTCGGCCCCGCCGATGGCTCCGATGCCGCCGCTGCCCGAGCGTAAGCCACAGCGCAGCGTCGCCCAGCAGATGGGCAACGAGCCGCCGGTGTCCGAATACGCCCGTCGTCCGGCACCCCAGGGTCTCGATTCGCATGGTCGCCCTGCGCCTGTTGCGCCGGCGCCACAGGGCGACGATCATCTGGATATCCCGGCCTTCCTGCGCCGCCAGACAAGCTGACATTTGTTACAATCGTGACGACGACAGAAGCCCCGGCTGGATCAGCCGGGGCTTTCGTTTGCGACGGGTGCCCAAAAGCGGCAGGATTTCTTAACCTATTGATAGTAAGTCATTAATCTTTACCGTCACGCTCTGCCAAGGCTCGAAACGGACGTGGAACCGGCAGAAATTTTGGTTAACCCCTGGCCTGATTGCGGCAAAGGTGGGGTAACAATCGGTAAAAAAGCGTGAGTTGGCGCACTTTGTGGCAGGGGTTAATGTGACTGCGACTCGGGGACTCAGGAGGCCGCAAGGTTCGACTGAGAGAGAGTCCCTCTCATGACGAGAGGCTACTTGGGTGGGTACCTTATGACTTTCAGCCGACAGACAACGCTTGGATCGCAAGCCACCGTTACCGGTGTCGGCGTCCATTCCGGAAAGCCTGTCAGTCTCACGCTTGGACCTGCGCCCGTCGATGCAGGTTATATTTTTGTTCGCACCGGTCTTGAAGGTGTCGATCGCGAAATCCAGGCCGACGCCAAATCCGTTATCGCCACCGAGTTTGCCACCGTGCTCGGCGATCGTGAAGGCCCAATCGTTTCCACCGCCGAACATGTTCTTGCTGCGCTGCGCGGCATGGGCATCGACAACGCCACCATCGAAGTCGATGGACCGGAAGTGCCGATCATGGACGGCTCCGCAGCCGCCTTCGTCGCCGCCATCGATCAGGCCGGCGTTGTGGAGCAGGGCGCCCGTCGCCGCTTCATTCAGGTTCTCAAACCGGTGCAGGTTGCCATCGGTGACTCGTTCGGCGAAATCCGCCCTCACGCTGCGGGCTTCCGCGCTGAAGTCGAAATCAGCTTCGCCAATCCGGTGATTGGCCGCCAGAGCTACGTGCTCGATCTCAATCCCGAATCCTTCCGCCGCGATATCGCCCGTGCACGCACCTTCGGTTGCATGAACGACGTGGCCCGCCTCTGGAGCGCCGGTTTCGCGCTCGGCGCGTCCTTCGAGAATTCCGTCGTGTTCGACGATGACAAGCTGCTCAACACCGAAGGCCTGCGCTACAGCGATGAATGCGCCCGCCACAAGGTGCTGGACGCCGTCGGCGACCTCGCGCTGGCCGGTCTGCCGATCCTCGGCGCCTACCGCTCGGTGCGCGGCGGCCACAAGCTCAACAATGCCGTGCTCTGCGCCCTGATGGCCGATCGTTCGGCCTGGAAGATCGTCGAAGCCGATGCCGTCCCCGTCCGCCGCGGCCGCGCCAGCGCCGATGTCACCTCGGGCATGCTTGGCGGCATGATCGCCCCGGCTTTCGGCCCGGACGTTTCCTGAGATCGACTGCTGAAGATTGTCAGCTCCTGACGCCGAGCGTTGGAGCGTACCTCATCCCGATATTCTGAGCATCCGTCGTCTTAAGCCGGTCGCTTCGAATCGTTGAGCTTCGGTGGTTTATAGTTGCGCGGCTGTTCTGCCGTGATGGTCGGATATTTGTGGGTGATCCGTCGATAGCTCAGCCAAGCCGTTACAGAAACGGCGGCCGCGAATAACACGGGAGCCGCGTAGGGTAGAATTTCAAGGCTGTTCATCAAGCCCTCCCAAGACTAGCTGTCCGAGCAAATGTAAGCCGACGCAAAGCGCTCCGCAAAGGAGAATGAGGCCCCACAATCCATCAGCGTTTTGCACCTGGGGTCCGAAGTGAAAATATCGCGACAGGATAGGAACCACGACACCCGTGCCGCCCAGCGTTACCGATGCGGCATTGCACCAATTCGCGATCAGCTTGATGGTTTCGTTTTTGACCACTCATGGGAACAGGTGCCTGTGGATGTTCTCCCAGAGGTAAAATAGATCATCAACACCCGTTTGGCGAGAGTTCAGGTGTTTGCCGTTATTGCTGGAGCGAATGTCATTTGTTGCCGGGACATCCCCGGTAACCATAACCGCCTGTATCTCCACATCCTTCGCCTTAATCCGGGCGAAATGGCTCCGTATCCGGTTGGTTAACGGATGTCATTCGGGTAGATAGAGCACGCGGTCAAGCGAAGCTGCGGGCGCGTATCCGGTTGGTCCGTGATTGTGCGCGTACCGCGCAGACACCGCATGAAGGCGTCAGGTCTCAGATATATGTCGGCACAGCGCATTACGCTCGAATCCCGTGATTCCCTGCTCACCCGCTTCGGCCGCCATGTGCGGTTGGCGTCGGGCCTCATCGTGCTGGCCGTGCCGCTGAGCGGCTGCGGCACCGGCGCGATCTGGGACAAGTTCGGCACCAAGGACGACACCTTCGTCGAGGAGCCCGCCGACAAGCTCTATAATGAGGGCTTGTACCTCATGAACCAGAACAAGGATCCGAAGGCCGCCGCGAAGAAATTCGAGGAAGTCGATCGTCAGCATCCGTATTCGGAATGGGCGCGCAAGTCGCTGCTGATGTCGGCCTATGCTGCCTATGAATCCGCCGATTACGACACCTGCATCGGTTCGGCGACGCGCTATGTCACCCTGCATCCCGGTAGCCCGGATGCGGCCTATGCGCAGTATCTGATCGCCGCCTCGCATTACGACCAGATCCCGGACATCTCGCGCGACCAGGGCCGCACCGAAAAGGCGATGGCGGCGCTCGAGGAAGTGGTCCGCAAATATCCGACCTCGGAATATGCGACCTCGGCCAAGAAGAAGCTGGAAGGCGCACGCGACCAGATTGCCGGCAAGGAAATGGAAATCGGCCGCTACAATCTCGACAAGCGCAACTACACCGGCGCCATCAACCGCTTCAAGACCGTCGTGACGCAGTACCAGACCACGCGTCACGTCGAGGAGGCGCTGATGCGCCTGACAGAGGCGTATATGGCGATCGGCGTGGTCGGCGAGGCGCAGACCGCTGCCGCCGTGCTTGGCCACAACTTTCCTGACAGCAAGTGGTACAAAGACGCCTACAATCTTGTAAAGTCCGGCGGTCTCGAGCCGAGCGAGAACAAGGGGTCTTACCTGAGCAAGGCCTTCAAGAGATTTGGCCTCGGTTAGGAACTGACCTCCCATGCTGGCCCGTCTGTCGATCCGTGACATCGTCCTGATCGAACGGCTCGATATCGAGTTTTCCCGCGGTCTTGCAGTGCTGACCGGTGAAACCGGCGCCGGCAAATCCATTCTTCTCGATGCGTTTGCGCTGGCCCTTGGCGGCCGCGGCGATGCCGGGCTCGTGCGCCACGGCGTCGAGCAGGGCCAGGTGACGGCCGTGTTCGACCTGGCCAAGGGCCATCCGGCGCTGGCGATTCTCAAGGACAACGGCTTCGACGACGATTCCGGCGAGATGATTCTGCGCCGCGTGCAGCTCGCCGACGGCCGCACCCGTGCCTTCATCAACGATCAGGCGATCTCCGTGCAGACCATGAAGGCGGTCGGCGCCGCTTTGGTCGAGATCCACGGCCAGCACGACGAGCGCGCCCTGGTGGACGCCGCCACGCATCGCCGGCTGCTTGATGCCTTTGCCGGACTGGAGAAGGACGTTACCGCGCTGGAGACGCTCTGGGACGCCCGCAAGTCCGCTTATGCGGCCCTTGAAAGCCATCGCGCCAATATGGAGCGCGCCGCCCGCGATGCCGATTATCTGCGCCACGCCGCGGATGAGCTGAAGAAGCTCAATCCGAAGGACGGCGAGGAGAGCAAGCTTGCGGAGCGCCGCACCGGCATGATGCACGGCGAGAAGATAGCGGCCGATTTGCGCGAGGCGCAGGAGGCCGTGTCCGGCCATCATTCGCCGATCTCGTCGCTGGCCGCCGCCGTGCGCCGGCTGGAGCGCCGCGCCGGTTCATCGCCGTCGCTGGTCGAGCCCGCGGTGAAAGCGATCGACGTCGCCATCAACGCGCTGGAGGAGGCCGACCAGCATCTTGCCGCCGCGCTCATCGCCGCCGATTTCGATCCTACGGAACTCGAGCGCATCGAGGAACGGCTGTTCGCGCTGCGCGGCGCCGCGCGGAAATATTCGACACCGGTCGACGGGCTCGCCGCGCTGGCCGCAAAATATTTTGCCGATGTCGCCACCATCGATGCCGGCGCCGGCCAGCTCAAGGGGCTGGAGAGCGCGGCGTCGGAGGCCGACAAGAAGTACAGCGCTGCGGCGACCAAGCTTTCGGCCGCGCGCATCAAGTCCGCCGAGAAGCTCAACAAGGCCGTGATCGCCGAACTCGGGCCGCTGAAGCTGGAACGCGCCAAGTTCATCACCCAGGTCGATAGCGATGCGCAGGCGCCGGGGCCACACGGCATCGACCGCGTCGAATTCTGGGTTCAGACCAATCCCGGCACCCGCCCGGGCCCAATGATGAAGGTCGCCTCCGGCGGCGAACTCTCGCGCTTCCTGCTGGCGCTCAAGGTGGTGCTGTCGGACAAGGGCTCGGCACCGACTCTGGTGTTCGACGAAATCGACACGGGGGTCGGCGGTGCCGTCGCCGACGCCATCGGCGCACGCCTGGCGCGGCTCGCCGGCAAGGTCCAGGTGATGGCCGTCACCCATGCGCCGCAGGTCGCCGCGAGGGCCGACCAGCATCTGCTGATCTCCAAGGACGCCCTCGACAAGGGCAAGCGCGTCGCGACGCGCGTCAACACGCTGGCCGAGGATCACCGCCGCGAGGAAATCGCGCGGATGCTCGCGGGTGCGGAGATCACCGCCGAAGCGCGGGCCGCAGCGGAGCGGTTGCTCAAGGGCGCGGCCTGATTTGAACTGTCATTCCGGGGTGCTCGCGCTTGCGAGCGAACCCGGAACCGCGACGTGCACCTTGTTTCACCATTGTACTCCGTCATGCCCGGCCTTGTGCCGGGCATCCACGTCTTTACAACAGCGCTTCAAGGCGTGGATGGCCGGGACAAGCCCGGCCATGACGAACATCGGTGACCGCGTATGGCAAAACCCGCAAAAAATCCCCCCGACATCTCCACGCTCACGAAGCCCAAAGCGAAGATCGAGCTGATGCGGCTGTCGCTGGAGATGGAAGCGCACAACAAGCGCTACTATCAGGACGACGCACCGACGGTGTCGGATGCGGACTACGACGCGCTGCGTCGCCGGGTCGAGGCGATCGAGGCGAAGTTTCCCGATCTCGTCACCGGCGCGTCGCCGACACAGACGGTCGGCGCAGCGCCCGCGCGCGGCTTCACCAAGGTGCAGCATGTGGTGCCGATGCTGTCGCTGGGCAATGCGTTCAGCGATGAGGAAGTGACCGAATTCGTGGAGCGCATCCAGCGCTTCCTCAAGCTCGATGAAATCCCGGCCATCGTCGCCGAGCCGAAGATCGACGGTCTGTCGCTGTCGCTGCGCTACGAGAACGGTGAGTTGATCCGCGCCGCCACGCGGGGCGACGGTTTTACGGGCGAGGACGTCACCGCCAATGTTCGCACCATCAAGGACATTCCAACGACGCTGAAAGGCAAGCACATCCCTGCCGCCTGCGAGCTGCGCGGCGAGGTCTACATGCTCAAGAGCGACTTCCTCGCGCTCAACAAGAAGCAGGAAGAGGCCGGCGACACTGTGTTCGCAAATCCGCGCAACTCGGCAGCGGGCTCATTGCGCCAGAAGGACGTGGCGATCACTGCGTCACGTCCATTGAAATTCTTCGCCTATGCCTGGGGCGAGATGTCGGACTATCCGATGGCGGAGCCCACCCAGCACGCGATGATCGCGTGGCTGGGCAAGGTCGGTTTCACCGTCAATCCCGAGATCACCTCGTGCAAGAGCGTTGATGACGCGCTGGCCTTCTATCGCCGCATCGGCGAGATCAGGGCCAAGCTCGGTTATGACATCGACGGCGTCGTCTACAAGGTCGACCGCATCGACTGGCAGGCGCGATTGGGTTTTGCCGGCCGCGCGCCGCGCTGGGCGATCGCGCATAAATTCGCGGCCGAGCAGGCGACCACGGTGCTGGAGAAGATCGACATCCAGGTCGGCCGCACCGGCGCGCTGACGCCGGTGGCGCGGCTGACGCCGATTACGGTCGGCGGCGTCGTAGTGTCGAATGCGACGCTGCATAATGCCGACTATATCGCGGGCATCGGCAATGACGGCCAGCCGCTGCGCGACGGCGTCGATATCCGCGAAGGCGACACGGTCATCGTGCAGCGCGCCGGCGACGTCATCCCGCAGGTCGTCAATGTCGCCCTCGACAAGCGCCCGAAGAGCGCAAAGCCGTATGAATTTCCCACCAAGTGTCCGGTCTGCGGCAGTCATGCGATCCGCGAGAATGACGAAGTCGTCACGCGCTGCACCGGCGCGCTGGTCTGCCCGGCGCAGGCGGTCGAGAAGCTCAAGCATTTCGTCTCGCGCCTCGCCTTCGACATCGATGGGCTCGGCGACAAGCAGATCCAGGAATTCTACGACGAGGGCATCATCATGCACCCCGTCGATATCTTCACGCTGGCCAAACGCGACGAGCGCAACACCAAGAAACTGCGTGACCGCGAAGGCTATGGCGAGACCTCGGTGCGCAACCTGTTTGCCGCCATCGATGACCGCCGCAAGATCGAGCTCAATCGCCTGATCTTCGCGCTCGGCATCCGCCACATCGGCGAAGGCAATGCCAAGCTGTTGGCACGGCACTATGGATCATTCACCGCGTTCCGCGAAGCGATGCTGGCGGCGGCTGCGGGGCAGGGCAGCGAGGAGAACACGTCTGAAGCCTATGCCGATCTCAACGCCATCGACGGCGTCGGTGAAATCGTCGCCGACGCGGTCGTCGAGTTCTTTGCCGAGAAACGTAATGTGAAGGCGCTCGATGAATTGCTGAGCGAGATCGAGGTGCTCGATGTCGCGCAGGCCAAGACCGATACGCCGGTGGCCGGCAAGACCGTGGTGTTCACGGGCTCACTGACCAAGTTCACGCGTGATGAAGCGAAGGCGGGTGCCGAGCGTCTCGGTGCCAAGGTGGCAGGCTCGGTGTCGAAGAAGACGGACTATGTCGTCGCGGGTGAGGACGCCGGTTCGAAACTCACCAAGGCACGCGACCTCGGCGTGGCGGTATTGACGGAAGACGAGTGGCTGGCGCTGATCGGGGGGTAAAGACCCGCACGGTCATTCCGGGGCGTGCGCCGCCGGCAAAGCCGGCAGAGCACGAACCTCGATCCACACTCGTCATTCCGGGGCGCATGAAAGCGGCGGAGCCGCTGCAATGCGAACCCGGAATCCCGAAGTGTTTTGCTGAACATGTCGAGATTCCGGGTTCGCCTGCGCGAAGGCGCGCAGCCGCCCCGGAATGACGAGTGGTGGGCGGGCGCAAAGCCCCTAAACATTTTTTCCTATTCCTCATTGACACCATCCTCGTCAGGTTTATATTCCCCTCTGTCCTGCCCCACCGAGAGGGGCGATCGCGATCGTCACGTTCGCGGGGTGGGATGCGGTGGACGCCGGAGATGCGGCGTCACGCGGTTCATGGATGACGTCTGTCTTCGGGCAGGACGGATCTGCGCCAGCACTGCCACTGGCAAGGAGACGGCCGACCTTGGGATGGAAAGAATCCTGGACGGTGTGACGGACGACCAAGTCAAAACGTGTCCGGCTTACTCGCTTGAGGCACCCTGTCCCTCCGCCTTGGGACTGTAATTTTGGTGATCGGATCGTCGCCATGGCGAAGCGCAAGCAACCGAAAAAACACCGCAGGCGGAACGTCGGGCATTTGCCTGACGCCTCCGAAAGTCCTGATGCACTCCAGATTGCGGAAGACCGCATTCGCATCAGGCCCAAGGGTGCAACGGGCACCCGGCGTTCCGCACGCCCTCTCACAAGAGGGTGGGAATGCAAAGGACGACGGCGCCCCCGCGCCGCAAACAATGGGGGCGATGACGCATGTCTGAAGAGCAGTGGCTGTTTGACAGTTGAATCTGAACTAGCGTGACGCGCGAACGCCAAAACCAAACGCCGTCATGCCCGGCGCATGCCGGGTATCCACGCCTTGGCCACAAAAGAAGACGTGGATGGCCGGAACAAGTCCGGCCATGACGAACGAGAGAGTGATGTGTAGGATGGGTAGAGCGCAGGCGCGTTTGCGCCGAAGCGAAACCCATCAATTGCAAGCCAGGAAAGCGATGGGTTTCGCGAAGACGCTCTACCCATCCTACGCGATCACAACAATCCCGTCTCCTCACCTTCGGCCTTCTCGATCATCTCTTCCGTCACGACCACCTTGCGGCGGGGGACCAGAAAGATCATCGCGGCTGCGCAGCCGCAGGACAGCACGACGAGTGCGATATTGAGCGGCACCGGCGTTGCGAAATGGCCGCCGAGCCAGGCGCCGAATTGCGAACACAGCGAGCCCAATCCCATCTGCAGGAAGCCCATCATGCCGGATGCCGTGCCCGCGGCCTGCGGCCGAATGCTGAGCGCACCGGCAGCGCCGTTCGACATCACGAAGGCATTGCCGAACATCACGATCATATGGGTGAGGAACAGCCAGGCCGGATTCTGGTTCAGCCCGGTGAGACCCCAGACCACGTTGAGCATGGCACCGCCGAATTGCAGCGCGAGGCCGAACCAGATCAGTTGTTCGATGGTCCGGCGCGGAGCGAAGCGCACGCAACACAGATTGCCGACGAGATAGGCCAGACCCGATGTCGCGAACCATGCGCCATATTCGGCCGAGGTACGGCCCATCTGCGTGACCACCACATAAGGGCCGCCGCCGGCGAACGTGAAGATGATCCAGGAGGCCACGACGTAACAGAGGAGATAGCCGATAAACGTGCGGCTGCGCAGCAGGACGCGGGAGTCGGCGATGAAGCCGCCGCCACTCACGTCACTGGCGGCTCGCCGTCTCGTCTCGGGTAGAAAAAATGCGATCGCGAGCGTCACGACCAGCGAAGACGCGGTGACTACATAGAAGATCGCGCGCCAGCCGAAGCCGGTCTCGAGCAAACCGCCGGCCAGCGGGCTCAGCATCTGCGCGATCATCATCACGGCGATGACGAGGCTGATCATCGCGCCGACGCGCTCGCGCGGATAAAGATCCCTGATGATGGCGCGGCTCATCACCATGCCCGTGGCGCCGCCGAGCGCCTGAAAGAACCGCGCGGCGATGAGTTGCGGCAATGTGAGCGCAAAGCTGCTGCCGATGCCGGCGATCACCATCAGGCCGAGACCGGCAAGCAGCACAGGCCTTCGGCCGAACTTGTCGGACAGCGGTCCCATGATGAGCTGCGAGAAAGCGAGGCCGACCATGTAGAGCGACACGGTCATCTGCGCGATCGAGATGTCGGCGTCGAAAGTGCGGGCGAGTTCGGGCAGCGCCGGCACCAGCATATAGAGCGAGATCGGCGCGATGCCGGTCATCACCACCAGCAACAGCAGCATCACCCGCGATTTGGAGAGGTCGACGACGTCGACTTTGGGAATGGGCGGGCTGTAATTCACGTGGTGGCTGTTCTCTCGCTATTGCGGCTGCGTCAGCGGCTCGGTCGCCGCTTCGAGCCAGACGCGCGTCGCTTCATCGTCGAGCAGCGGCATCACCTCGCGGCGAACGCGGGCGTGATAGTCGTTGATCCATTTCAGCTCGCGCTTGCTGATGCGATGCGTATTGATCAGCCGGCGGTCGATCGGCGCCAGCGTCAGCGTTTCGAATTCATTCATCGGCTGTTCGGCGCCCTCGATATGGGCTTCGACAACCAGTTCGAGATTCTCGATGCGAATGCCGAAGGCGTCGGTCTTGTAGTAGCCGGGCTCATTGGAGAGGATCATGCCACGCTTGAGCGGCGTAGTGCCGAGCTTGGAGATCCGCGCCGGGCCTTCATGCACCGACAGATAGCTGCCAACGCCGTGGCCGGTGCCATGGGCGAAATCGAGGCCGGCATGCCAGAGGAACTGGCGTGCCAGCGTATCGAGCTGCGCGCCCGTCGTGCCATCGGGAAACGCCGCGCGGGCAATGGCGATATGGCCGCGCAGCACGCGCGTAAAACGATCGCGCATTTCGTCGGTCGGCTCGCCGATGGCGATGGTGCGGGTGACGTCGGTGGTGCCGTCCTCATATTGCGCGCCGGAATCGATCAGCAGGAGATCGCCGAGCGCGATACGGCGATTGGTCTTGCGGGTGACGCGGTAATGCACGATGGCGCCGTTCGGGCCGGTGCCGGCGATGGTCGGAAACGAGACATCCTTCAGCGCGCCGGTCTGGCGGCGGAATGTCTCCAGCGCCTCGACGGTGTCGATCTCGGTGAGCTTGCCCTTCGGCGCCTCGCGGTCGATCCAGGCGAGAAAGCGCGCCAGTGCCACAGCATCGCGGCGATGCGCGGTCTGTGTGCCCTTGATCTCGACGGGATTCTTCACGGCCTTCAGCAGCGCAACGGGATCGGCACCGCGCACGGGCTTGCCGCCGGCAGCCGTGATCAACCGGCTCAGCGCATCGGCGGCGGTGGCATTGTCGAGCGCAATCGAAGCACCCGAGGCGGCGAGGTTTGCGAGCGCCGACGTCAGCGCATCCGGCTCCTGCACATCGGCCGAGACTTCAAGATGGTTGCGCGTGCTGTTGGAGAGCTTGCGGTGGTCGATGAAGATCTGCGGGCGGCCGTGTTTCGGTACCAGCGCATAGGACAGCGGCAGCGGCGTATGGGAGACATCCGCGCCGCGGATGTTGAAGGTCCAGGCGACCGCATGGGAATCCGACAGCACCAGCGCATCGACACGAAGCCGCTCCATCTCGCCGCGGATCTGGGCGAGCTTGTCGGCCTCGGAAACGCCGGCATAGTTGAGCGGGTGAATCGATACCGCGCCGAGCGGCGGCGCCGGACGCTCGGCCCACACCGAATCGAGCGGATTGCTGTCGACCGCCACCAGTTCGGCGCCGGCCTTGGCGCAGGCCGCTGCCAGCCTCTCGGCTGCCGCAGAAGTGTGCAGCCATGGATCAAATCCGAGGCGATCTTCGGGCTTGAGGTGGTCGGCGAGCCAGGTCTCCGGCGGCGGCTCGACCAGCGACTGGATGCTCCACGCATTCACATCAACTTGTTTGGCGGCCTGCAGCGTATAGCGGCCGTCGACGAAGACAGCGGCTTCCTGCAGTAGCACCACGGCCATGCCGGCCGATCCGGTGAAGCCGGTGAGCCAGGCCAGCCGCTCGTCGGAGGGCGGCACATATTCGTTCTGCTGCTGATCGGCGCGGGGAATCACGAAGCCTGTCAGTTTCCGGCGCAGCAATTCCTCGCGAAATGCGGCCAGCCGCGCAGTCAGCGCCACGCCGCTTTCGGGCTCTTCGAACGTCTGGAAATGGGCTTCGAACATCGCGGGATCATCCTATGGGTGCGCTGTCAGGCCTGCAATCGAGGGGCAGGGTTGCGCAGATTTGGCACAAGTTATGCTTGAAATCTGATGGTTGTGTTCAACCGGATGGAACAACGTCCCCCGGCTTGTGTTGTCGGTGCGATGCTTGGCCATTCAGAGTGTCTCAACTCAACGAAGAGGGGATACACAATGCCTGCTTTTACGTTCGAGAAAATTTCGCCACCCGCCACGCTTGGCCATTCCCAGCCTACCCAGGTGCAGTCCACCCAAACTCCGCCCAGTCAGCCAAATCAACGCAGCGGTATCATCCAGATTCTGGGCCGTTTCGTCGAAGCCCGCGTGACGCGCGTCGAGCGGCTGGAAAATGCAACGCTTCGTCGCCGCGACGTACCGCCCCCGAAGTAGCAAAATCAGCCGGCAGCTTTAGCCAGATCGCCCGTCGTTATTCCGGAGTTCGGAAAATGGCGAAAGGCGTGTCAGCCTGCGCGTTGCATCAACAGGCTGCTCCAGCCTTCGATGATCTGATGCTTGCGGAGCACAAGCCCGCGGGCGCGATACGCGGCGATCACGCTCATCGCCTGATGCGGCAACAGCCCGGACAAGATCACCATTCCATTGCGCGTGAGGTGTCGTGCCATGTCGGTCGACATCGCGCGCAGTGGATTGGCGAGGATGTTTGCGAGGATCAGATCGAACGGTGCGCGATCGCCGAAGGCCGGCGACGAGAAGCCCGTTGCGCAAACGGTATCGACGAGATTACCGACGCCGTTGAGCCGCATATTCTCGCGCGCCACCTTCACAGACATCGGATCGATATCGGTCGCCAGCACGCGCCGTTTCGTGGCCTTGGCTGCAGCGATGGCCAGCACGCCTGTGCCGGTACCCAGATCGAGCATCCGTTTCGGTGCCTTCGCGCGCAACACATAATCGAGATAGATGAGGCAGCCGCGCGTGGTGCCGTGATGGCCGGTGCCGAAAGCGAGTGCGGCTTCGATCTCGATCCCGAGTTGATTGGGCCGTACTTGGTCCCGGTCATGCTGGCCATGGACGATGAAGCGGCCGGCGCGCACTGGCACCAGACCCTTGAGGCTCTCCTTGACCCAGTCCTTGGCCTCGATGCTGTCGAACACGATGCTCGCCGCCACGGTGTCATCCGAGGCAAGGCTGACGAGCTCGCGGATCGAGGCTTCGTCCGGCGGATCGGCGAAATGCACGGTGACGTCCCAGCGGCCCTCGGGGCTCTCGAAAGCAGCAATCGCGGCCTGGCCTTCCTCGAAACTCTCGGTGAGGAGATCGACGATGCGCTTGGCGCTGAATTCGTCGCCGACGGCGAAGGTGGCGCGGCTGGTTCCTTGGGGCGTGGTCATCGCGGGTCCGGGTGGCGTCGTGAACAGGGTCTGCACAGCTTAGGCGCGCTTGGTACAGGGTTTATACCGGCGGGGATACAGGGGCGATACAGTGGCGATGCACAGGGTTATAAGCTGATTATACCGTTATACTCCCGAGCTTCCGCACAGGCTTGTTCAGGACCCATCCACTGTCTATGCACAGGCTTATCCACAGGATGTCCTCAGCCGAACAGCGCCCGGTGGTCCCTGAGGATCGCCCTGGCCGCATTGTGGCCAGGCGCGCCCGTCACGCCGCCGCCGGGATGTGCACCGGAGCCGCAGTGATAGAGCCCCTTCAGCGGCCCGCGATAATCGGCATGGCCGAGCATCGGGCGGGCCGAGAACAGCTGGTTCAGCGAGAGCGCGCCATGGAAGATGTCGCCGCCGAGCAGGCCGAAGTCGCGCTCCAGATCGAGCGGTGACAGCGCCTGCCGGCCGATCACACTGGCGGCAAAGCCGGGCGCGTAGTCGTCCACCGTCTTGATCATCAGGTCCGCGACCTCGTTACGATGGTCATCCCAGGATGCGCCGTTCGGGAGTGTCGGTGCAACATGCTGGCAAAAGAGACTGGCGACGTGCTGGCCTGGTAGGCTGAGGCTGTCATCAAGAGTGGAGGGGATCAGTACTTCGACAATCGGCTGGCGGCTCCAGCCGTGCTGCTTCGCATCGAGCCAGGCGCGATCCATGTAGGCGAGACTTGGCGCGATGATAATGCCGGCCGAGAGATGATCGCCATTGCCGGGCAGCGCGGTGAATGAGGGCAGCGCGTTCAGCGCGACATTCATGCGGAACGTGCCGGAGCCGTTGCGCCAATTGCGGATGCGATCGAGGAACGGCTTGGGCAGCGCATCCGCCGGCATCAGCTGTGTATAGAGCAGCTTCGGATTGACGTTGGAGGCGACATATTTCGCGCGGATACTCTCGCCATTGTCGAGGATGACGCCGACGACCCTGTCGTTCTCCACGAGCACTTCGCGCACGCCGTTGTCGAGTTCGATCTGCACGCCGTGCGAACGTGCCGCGGCGGCCATGGCCTGCGTGATCGCGCCCATGCCGCCGATGGCGTGACCCCAGACGCCCTTCTTGCCGTTCACTTCGCCGAAGGCGTGATGCAGCATCACATAGGCCGAACCGGCGGCATAGGGGCTCGCATAGTTGCCGACCACGGCATCGAAGCCGAACAATGCCTTCACCAGATCATGCTCGAACACATCGTCCAGCATCTCGCCGGCGGAGCAGGTAAACAGATCGAGCAATACGCGCTGCTGTTCGATGGTCAGTGCGTTGAGAATCTTCGCGGTGCCGAGCGCATTGATGGCTTCGCTGATCGCGCCGACACCGAAACCTTGCACGACGTTCGGCGGTGAACGCAGCACGAAGTCCCTGAGCACGTCGGCGATGACTTCGAGCTCATGCGAGAACGTGCCGATCCGCTCGGCATCGCGCGCGTTGAGCTTGGCAACCGACTGTTGCGTGCGACCTTCGCCGGTGAGGAGATAGCTGCCGTCCGGTGCGGGAATGAAATTCTGCGCCTTACGCTCGACGATCCGCAGGCCGTTTTCGGCGAGCTTCAGATCAGAGGCGATCTGCGGGTTGAGCAGGCTGACAGTGTAGGCCGCGACCGAATTGCGGAAGCCGGGATGAAACTCCTGCGTCACCGCGGCACCGCCGACCACGGAACGTCGTTCGACCACCTTCACGCGCAATCCGCTCATGGCGAGATAGGCCGCGCAAGTGAGGCCGTTATGGCCGGCGCCGATGATCAAAACGTCGGTGTCTGACATGTCTGCTTCAACAAGGCCTGCTAGAGCGTTTTCCCGCGAAGTGGCGACCGGGTTGCATGAAGAAAACGCGTCATAAGAAAATAGGGCCCTCTTTATCGAAGAGGTGCGCGCGCGGCACAAGGCCGCCCATCACGATTGTGGTTCCATAGTTAGCGCACATTGCCCGAAACGGTGCCATATGCTCCATTCCCGCCCGCCGGTTACCGGCCGGATTCTCGCCTTTCTGCCGTGCAATATGCTGGAGCCTTCATGAGTTCGTCGCAGCCCGTCGCCGCCCCAAATTCGGCTTCCCGCAATCGGCTCCTTCTGGTGGTTTACACCGCGGCGATCTTCACCAGCGCGCTCCTGTTATTCTCGGTGCAGCCCCTGTTCACCAAGATGGTGCTGCCGCGGCTCGGCGGGTCACCGGCGGTGTGGTCGGTGGCGATGGTGTTCTTCCAGTCGCTGCTGCTCGGCGGCTACGCCTATGCCCACTACCTGATGCAATTGCGCAGCCGACTGGTGCCGATCGTCGTTCATCTCCTGCTGCTGATCGTTGCGCTGCTGACGCTGCCGCTGTCCATCGCATCGGGCTGGGGCACGCCGCCGGAGAGTGGCTATGCGTTCTGGCTGCTCGGCCTGTTCGCGGTGTCGATCGGTCTGCCGTTCTTTGCGCTCGCTGCGAACAATCCGCTGCTGCAGGCATGGTTCGTGCGCACCGGCCATCCCAATGGTCACGATCCGTATTTCCTCTATGCGTCGTCGAATATCGGAAGCTTTCTTGCGCTGCTGACCTATCCGGTGCTGCTGGAGCCGATGTTTTCGCTGCGTACGCAGAATCTGATCTGGACGTCCGGCTATGGGCTACTGATCCTGCTGATCGCTGGCTGCGGCGTCTTGCTACTGAAGTCGCCGCCGATTGCGGTCATTGAACCGGGGGCTGATGCCATTGACGCGCCGGCGCCGAGCTGGGCGCTGCGTGCACGCTGGATCTTCCTCGCGGCTGTCCCATCCGGCCTGCTGATCGCGGTTACCGCGCATATCTCGACAGACGTCGCTGCGGCGCCGCTGCTCTGGGTGCTGCCGCTGTCGCTTTATCTGCTGACCTGGGTGCTGGTGTTCCAGTCGCGCCCGCTGCTGCCGCACTCATGGGTCTTGATGTTGCAGCCTCTCGCGATTGCCGGCGTGGTTGTCCTGCTCGCAGTTGGCGGCGAACAGAATCTGCTGCTGACCCTCGGTGGTCATCTGTTGTGCTTCTTCATTATTGCCATGGCGTGCCATGGTGAATTGGCCCGGCAGCGTCCGGCTGCCCGGTATCTCACGGGCTACTACGTCGCACTCTCATTCGGCGGCATGGTCGGTGGTCTGTTTGCTGGCCTGATCGCGCCATTCACATTTTCATGGATCGCGGAATACCCGATCCTGATCGCATTTGCCGTGCTGTGCAGGCCGTCATTGCCGGAGCGCTATTCCGGCTGGGCGCGCTGGTACTGGATCGCACTGGTCATCGCCGCGGTGGCGCTGATTGCACCGAGCTATACGACTGGCAAGCTGTTTACATGGATCGAAGCCCAGCGCGTCTATGTGGTCAGCACCGTTGCCGTTGTCGGCATAGTCGCAGCGATCCTGCTGCGCGCCGATCGGCTCAAGCTCGTGGCCATCACTGTCCTCGCGCTGGCGCTGATCCGTTTCTACCCGGCGGACGATGGCCGGGTAGAAACCGTGCGTAGTTTCTTCGGCGTGCACAAGATCGTGGTGACGCCGAACGGTCAGTATCACGTGCTGATGCACGGCACGACCATTCACGGCGCCGAAAAGTATCTCAACGACGATGGTACGCCGGTGACCGGACGTCCGGAGCCGATCTCCTATTATTACAAGGACGGTGGAATCGGGCAGGCGATCACGGCGGTGCGCGCCCGCAAGGGGGCACCGCTTCGTGTGGCGGTGATCGGCCTCGGTTCGGGGTCGCTGACCTGTGCGTCGGCGCCCGGCGAGGATTGGAAGTTTTTCGAGATCGACCAGTCGATGGTCGATACCGCCAAGGATCCGAAATATTTCAGCTACATCCAGAAGTGCGAACCCGACGTCAAGCCGGTGATCGGCGATGCGCGGCTCACTTTCGCGAAAGAGCCTGACGGCGTCTACGATCTCATCATCGTCGATGCCTATTCGTCGGACGCGATCCCGATCCATCTGGCGACCGAGGAGGCGATGGAGATCTACAAAGAAAAGCTCGCCCCGCAGGGCGCCGTCGTCATGCATGTGTCGAATCGGCATCTTGAACTCGCCAGCGTCGTGGTCGGCATCGCCGATGCCAATGACATGAAGAGCTGGGTGTATTCGGAGGATTCCGGCCGCGACAACGAATATATCTTCTCGACCAACGTGGTCATCTCGGCCCATGACGCCGCCGATGTCGGCTCCATCGCGACGTCATCGCAATGGGCCCTGACCGAGGCGAACGACGATCAGCGGGTTTGGACCGACGATTATTCCAACGTGCTCGGCGCCGTGTGGCGCCGGCTACGGGACGGGGATAACTGAAGCGTTTTCAAGCGAAGTGGACGCCGGTTCGCGTCAGGAAAACGCGTCACACATCTTCGCTCAGTTGTCCCCGAAGAAGCCGCGCGGCTGATACGGCCGCGGCGCGTAGGCCTGCGGCGGGTATTGCCGGCTGTAATAGCCGCGATTGGCGTAATACTGCTGGGTCTCGGCTTCGGTCATGCGGCGATAGCCGGGAGGGGCCGGATAACGCTGACCGTCATTGCCATCGGCCGGATAGATGTAACGATCGTCATCCGCCGGCTGGACCTGACGTGCGACGCGGCGGTTCGGTGCCACGGCCTGCGGCGTGAGATCCATGGGATTGCCGGCGGCGTCATAGGACGGTGTGGCGGGTGCGATGTCGCGGCGGGCGACGGCAGATGGCTTCGCCGGGCGCGGATTGCGGGCGAGGGCGACCTGTGAGGAGCCCGTCAGCGTGACGGTGGTGTTGAGTACCCCGTCGGCCTTGACCATGGCAAACAATGTCGCGGCGTTCTCGCGCGACAGTCGCACGCAGCCATGGGACGCCGGCGAGCCCAGGCGGCTCACGGAATCGGTGCCGTGGATGGCATGGCCCTTTTTGGTGAAGAAGATGGCATGGGGCATTGGCGCGTCGTCGAATTCCTTGGAGAAGTGATCCTCCTCCATGCGGAATGTCTGGAAGCTACCATTCGGGGTTTCGTAGGACGGAATACCTGACGAGACCGGCCAGCGATATTTCTCGACGCCGTCCTGAACGACGGTCAGCTGCTGGGCGTCCTTGTCGACGGTAATGGCAATCTTGGCCTGCGCAGTGCTGGTGGCGGCGAAAACAGCGAGACCTGCAAGGGTCATATAAAACGAACGCATCTTACCTTGGCCTCCGGGCCGTAACCTGTTGTACCGCCTACCGTCCCGCCTCCAATATGCATATGGGGCGGCCCGGGTGCCAGTGACAGTTTCGTGCATCCTTAATGTTGGGCTAGGCGGCACCAAGGCGGCGACCGGGCCGAAAGAGGGCTCGGCCCGACCCGAGGATGCGCGATAGGAAGCTTCTCATGGAGGCAGATGGAACCGGTTCCTAGGTCGCGCGTTGCCCTCCCACAATCGCAAGCGGCGAATTCTCGTCGCTCAGAGGGAAGCTCCAGATGACCGTTAAGACCGCTGTGTTGCCGATCAGTTCGTCGATGAAGACCCGCCTGGCATTCGCCGCGGGCGTGCTTGCTCTGGTCGCCATGCCGCATTTTGCGCAGGCGCAGGGCGTATTCCGGGGTGGTGAGCAGGGTGCCAACCAAGGTTACCGTGACGGCAATCGCGCCGCCGGACCGGTCGGCGGTGTGGTCGGTGGCGCAGTTGGCCTTGGCGTCGGCGCGGCCGTGGGCGGCGTCAAGGGCGTGCTGGGGATTCCCGAAGGCCGAAGGACCCAGTGCCGCGGCTATTACAACCGCAATGGCAAATTCCGCTGCTATCGCTAAGCAGACATCGATTTGAAATGAAAACGGCCCGGTTCGCACCGGGCCGTTTTTGTTATCAGCGATTTCAGTTTTTCAGTTTGTAGCCGGTCTTGAAAATCCACCAGACGACGAACATGCAGATCACCAGGAACATGCAGGTGACGCCGATGCTCCAGCCGACGCTGACGTCGGAGATTTCGTAGAAGCTCCAGCGGAAGCCGCTGATCAGATACACGACCGGATTGAGCAGCGTGACAGTCCGCCAACCCGACGGCAGCATGCTGACGGAGTAGAAGCTACCGCCCAGGAAGGTTAGCGGCGTCACCACCAGCAGCGGGATCGCCTGCAGTTTCTCGAAACCGTCAGCCCAGATGCCGATGATGAAGCCGAACAGGCTGAATGTCACCGCTGTCAGCACCAGGAAGGTCAGCATCCACCACGGATGCAGGATGTGCAGCGGCACGAACAGTCCGGCGGTGGCCAGAATGATCAGGCCCAGCAGGATCGACTTGGTCGCAGCAGCACCGACATAGCCGAGCACGACTTCCACATAGGACACCGGCGCCGAGAGCAGCTCATAGATCGTACCGGTGAACTTGGGGAAGTAGATGCCGAACGAGGCGTTGGAAATGCTCTGCGTGAGTACCGACAACATCACTAGACCGGGCACGATAAAGGTGCCGTAGCTGACGCCCTCGATGGAGGTGATGCGCGAGCCAATGGCTGCGCCAAACACCACGAAATACAGCGAGGTGGAAATCACCGGCGAAACGATGCTCTGCAGCACAGTGCGCCAGGTGCGCGCCATTTCGAACAGATAGATGGCGCGGACAGCTCTGAAGTTCATGTTACTTCCTCACCAGGCTGACGAAGATGTCTTCGAGCGAGCTCTGCGTGGTGTCGAGATCGGAGAAGCGGATGCCGGATTCGCGGAGATCGCCGAGCAGGCTGGTGATCCCGGTGCGCTCGCTCTTGGTGTCGTAGCTGTAGATCAACTGATGGCCGTCCGCTGCCAGTTCGAGGTTGTAGTGAGCCAGGCTGGCTGGAATCTCCGTGACCTTGCCTTGCAGATACAGCTTGAGCTGCTTCTTGCCGAGCTGCTCCATCAGCTTGGTCTTTTCCTCGATCAGGATGATCTCGCCCTTGTTGATGACGCCGATGCGGTCGGCCATCTCCTCGGCTTCTTCAATGTAATGCGTGGTGAGGATGACTGTGACGCCGGCAGCGCGCAGCGTGCGGACGACTTCCCACATGCCCTTGCGCAGTTCGACGTCGACGCCGGCGGTAGGCTCATCGAGAAACAGGATCTGCGGTTCGTGCGACAGCGCCTTGGCGATCATCACGCGGCGCTTCATGCCGCCGGATAGCGTGATGATTTTGTTATCCTTCTTGTCCCACAGCGAGAGGTCTTTCAGGATTTTCTCGATCAGCGCCGGGTTCTTCGGCTTGCCGAACAGGCCGCGGCTGAAACTGACCGTGGCCCAAACCGATTCGAAGGCGTCGGTGTGCAGTTCCTGCGGCACCAGCCCGATCAGCGACCGCGCGGCGCGATAGTCCCGGGCGATGTCGTGGCCATCGACCGTGACCTTGCCGGAGGTAGCATTGGCGATGCCGCAGATGATGCTGATCATCGTCGTCTTGCCGGCGCCGTTCGGCCCCAGCAGCGCGAAGATCTCGCCGCGGTTGATGTCGAGGTCGATACCCTTCAAGGCCGTAAAGCCCGAGGCATAGCTCTTGGTCAGATTGGAAACGGAAATGATGGGAGACATCGGCGATATGATCGTTCGAAAAGGGGAAGGTAGAGGACCGGACGGTCATACCGGGATGCACGAACCGCGCAGCCGAAACGGCTTTGTCGGGCGCGGGGTGCGTACATAGGAATGAAGATGCGCAAGCGCAATCGCGGAATAGGCGATTTTAAGGCTGTTCTGCGGCTTCGTAGTCGATCTCGACAATGGTGCCACCGTCGGCTGCATCGGAAAATGTGGGGTCGCTGGTCAATTGCTCGATAGTGCGCGGCGTCGGAAGGCCTGTCGAGCCGTCCGGATTGCGCCAGTCCTCGGCAGCATATTCGAGCGTCTCCTCGGCTTCCGCGATGGCTTCATCGAGCGTGTCACCGGCGGTGACGACGCCGGGAAGATCGGGAAACGAGACGTTGAAGGTGCCGCTGGCATCTTTCTGGATGAGCGCGATATAGGTCGGCATTGTCAGACGCGTTCCACGAAACTATCAACGACCTTCTTCTCACCGGCCTTCTCGAACACGATGGTGAGCTTATTGCCGTCGATCTTGGTCACATTGCCGTAGCCGAATTTCTGATGGAAGACGCGGTCCTGCAGCGTGAAGTCGGACTCTGTGCCGGTGGACTTCGCGATCAACTCGCCTTCGATGGTCATCGGGCGCTTGTTCCGCGATGAAGAGGAGCCGCCGAAGGGCGACTGGCCTTCGCTGAAGCCGCTGCCGCCCTGTCCCCCGCCGCGCGAACGATTGGCCTGCGCACGCTGCCAGCCTGGTGTTGAGTAGCTCGAGCCGAAGGACTCCACATTGTCGAAGCGCGATGCGCCGTAGCCGCCTGCGCCGCCCCAGCCTGAACCGCCCTTTGATTCCGTGATCTCGACATTGGCCGCCGGCAATTCATCGAGGAAGCGCGACGGCATCGTCGTGTTCCAGGTGCCGTGAATGCGCCGGTTAGTGGCAAAATAGAGTTTCGCGCGGCGGCGTGCGCGGGTGATGCCGACATGGGCGAGACGGCGTTCTTCCTCGAGCCCGGCGCGTCCCTGATCGTCGAGCGCGCGCTGATGCGGGAACAGGCCTTCTTCCCAGCCCGGGAGAAAGACGTTGTCGAACTCAAGGCCCTTGGCGGAATGCAGTGTCATCACAGACACGGCATCCTCATCGGCGCCGCCTTCGCGGTCCATCACCAGCGAGATGTGTTCGAGGAAGCCCTGCAGGTTCTCGAATTCTTCCATCGAGCGCACGAGTTCCTTGAGGTTCTCAAGGCGGCCTGCAGCGTCGGCGGAGCGATCCTTCTGCCACATATCGGTGTAGCCGCTTTCGTCGAGCACGACTTCGGCAAGCTCGGTATGCGGCATCACTTCGCTTTGCGTGCGCCAGCGCTCAAAGCTCATCATCAGGTCGCGGAGACTGCCGCGCGCTTTCGGCTTCATCTCGTCGGTCTCGACGACCTGACGGGCAGCCTCAGAGAGCGGAATGCGACGCCGGCGGGCATGATCGTGCAGCATCTGCACGGTGGCATCGCCGAGGCCGCGCTTGGGCACATTGACGATACGCTCGAAAGCGAGATCGTCGGCGGGTGAGTTGATCACCCGAAGATAGGCCAGTGCGTCACGGATTTCGGCGCGCTCGTAGAAGCGCGGGCCGCCGATGACCCGATAGGGCAGGCCGAGCGTAACGAAGCGGTCTTCAAACTCGCGCATCTGGAACGACGCGCGCACCAAAATGGCGATGTCGTTGAGCTTGTTGCCCTCGCGCTGCAACTGTTCGATCTCTTCGCCGATAGCGCGCGCTTCTTCCTCGGAATCCCATGAGCCGGTGACGGTGACCTTCTCGCCGTCGACGTCCTCCGTGCGCAGCGTCTTGCCGAGGCGGCCTTCGTTATGCGCAATCAGATGCGATGCGGCGGCGAGGATGTGGCCGGTCGAGCGATAGTTGCGCTCCAGCCGAACGACCTTGGCGCCGGGAAAATCATGTTCGAAGCGAAGGATGTTGTCGACTTCGGCGCCGCGCCAGCCGTAAATCGACTGATCGTCATCGCCGACGCAGCAGATGTTCTTGAGCGGTGCGGTCGGTTTGCTGTCTGCCGATGGCGCGTCCGCTTCCGGCAGCACACGCTGCCCCGGCGCCTGCGACAGCAGCCGCAGCCACAGGTACTGTGCGACATTGGTGTCCTGATATTCGTCGACCAGAATATATTTGAAGCGTTGCTGATACTGCTTCAGCACATCCGGATGCTCACGGAACAGCCGGATACATTCCAGCAGGAGGTCGCCGAAATCCGCGGCGTTGAGTGTCTTCAACCGATCCTGATAGGCGGCATAGAGCTTGCCGCCTTTGCCATTGCCGAACACGGCGGCTTCGCCTGACGGTACCTGCGATGGCGTCAAGCCGCGGTTCTTCCAGCCGTCGATCAGATTGGCCAACATTCGCGCCGGCCAGCGCTTGTCGTCGATATTGTCGGCCTGCAGGAGCTGCTTGAGAAGCCGGATCTGGTCATCGGTGTCGAGCACCGTGAAGTTGGATTTCAACTGCACCAGTTCGGCATGGGTGCGCAGGATGCGGCCACCGATCGAGTGGAAGGTGCCGAGCCACGGCATGCCTTCAACCGCTTGGCCGAGCATGATGCCGAGCCGGTGCTTCATCTCGCGCGCGGCCTTGTTGGTGAAGGTCACCGACAGGATTTCGCCGGGTCGCGCACGGCCCATACTCAGGATGTGGGCAATCCGCGAGGTCAAAACCTTGGTCTTGCCGGTGCCGGCACCCGCGAGCACGAGGACAGGGCCGTCGAGCGTCTCGACGGCGTCGCGCTGCTCCGGATTGAGCCCGCTCAGATACTGTGCCGCTGGCGCCGCAGCAGCGCGCGCACGCGCGCCAATGCCGCCCGCCGCCGGTTGGTAGGCAGGGAGATCGTTGGCGGGCATTTTGCGTGCGTCACTCATGCGAATCGTATTTCGCCCACGTTGGCACCGCGGGGCCTTAAAGGGGAGCCTTCTTAGCAGGATAGGAGGGCATATAGGAGCTAGAGGCTTCTGGCGACAGACTTATCCCCGCATGGGGCTCCTCTGACGCCCGTTGGCACGCAGGAGCGCTCTCGTTTCAGTGATGTTGGCTGGTACGTGGGTCGGGAACTTTCGTTTTCGCTCCGGCTTGTTTCAGCATCAAGCGCGACGGCGAATGCCGCGTCAAAAACCAAAAACTGAGGTTTGTGCCATGTTCAGCTGGGTCGTTACCTTCCTCGTCATTGCTCTCATTGCTGGCGTTCTCGGCTTCGGTGGTATCGCCGGCGCCTCCATCGAAATCGCCAAGGCGATCTTCTTCATCGCCATCATCCTGTTCCTGATCTCTGCTGTTGTGGGCCTCGTCCGCGGCCGAACCCGGGTCTGACGGTTACTTCTTTGAGGGCATCCCGATCGATCGGCCGATGCCCTCGGGGCGATCTACGGATCGGTGCGCATTGGCCAGCGCCTGCACGCGGGCGCTGATATCAGGCGGAAACGGCGCAACCTTCCGGGCCGTCATGTCCATGTGGAGCGTCATGTTTTCCGACGTCGCCGACAGCCATCCCTCGGTGGCGTGGCGCAACTCCTTGAAGGTGTGAATGCGCTTGTCGTCCGCAGCGACAACCAGGATCGACACCTGCGCGGGATCACCGAGATGGATTTCCCTGACATAGCGAACATGGCATTCGGCCGTGAAGGTCGAGTTGTTGCGCGCCCTCATATATTCGGGACCGATCCCGATCTTGAGCCAAAGGTCGTCGATCGCCCGGTCGAACAGCACGTTGTAATAGGCCATGTTGAGATGGCCATTATAGTCGATCCATTGCGGTTCGATCTGCATGACATGCGCCCGGAAAGGGACGGGTTGCAGCAGATCGTCGGTTGGCTCAATCATCGGTAATTCCTGTTCCGCTCTCACGTCTCTTGACCCGTTATACAACCTTTGCCACGGTCCCGCCGCGTCGGAGGGACTGCTGTGGCTAGCATTGCGAACAATTTGAAACGACCGGAGCCGAAGGCCCTGGCCACGGCGCTTGAAGCGCTGACGGCGCGTTTTGGCAATCGGCTGGTGACGTCGCAGGCGGTTCGCGAGCAGCATGGCCATACCACGACATGGCTTGCCAACCAGCCGCCGGATGGCGTCGTGTTCGCGCAGGAAACCGCGGATATCCAGGACGTGGTCCGGATTTGTGCAGCGAACAAAGTTCCGGTGATCGCATTCGGCACCGGCACGTCGCTGGAAGGTCAGGTCAATGCGCCGGCAGGCGGCATTTGCATCGACATGCGCGACATGAACCAGATTCTGGAAGTACACAGCGAAGACCTCGACTGCGTGATCCAGCCCGGCGTCACCCGCAAGGCGCTCAATGAAAACCTGCGCGATCAAGGCCTGTTTTTCCCGATCGATCCCGGTGCCGATGCGTCGCTTGGCGGCATGGCCTCGACCCGTGCCTCCGGCACCAACGCAGTGCGTTACGGGACGATGCGCGACAACGTGCTCGCGCTCAAGGTCGTGCGCGCCGATGGTGAGATCATCAAGACCGGCACCCGCGCGAAGAAGTCTTCGGCTGGCTACGACCTGACGCATCTGTTTGTCGGCGCCGAGGGCACACTGGGTATCATTAGCGAGCTGACCATCAAGCTGCGTGGCATTCCCGAAAACATGGCTGCCGCATCATGTTCGTTCGCCACGGTTGCGGGCGCTTGTCAGGCGACGATTCTTGCGATTCAGACCGGCATTCCCGTTGCTCGGATCGAGCTGCTGAATGAGGCGCAGGTGCGTGCCTGTAATGCCTATTCCAAGCTGACGCTGCCGGAAACGCCGCTGCTGCTGTTGGAATTTCATGGCAGCGAGGCCGAAGTGGCCGAGCAGTCGCGAAATTTTCACGAGATCGCACTGGAATGTGGCGGCGGTGATTTCTCCTGGACGACGAAGCCGGAGGATCGCACCAAGCTCTGGCAGGCCCGTCACGATGCCTACTGGTCGGTGAAGAGCATGCGGCCGGGCTCCGATGTCGCGGCCACCGACGTCTGCGTGCCGATTTCCAAACTCGCGGAATGTGTCGCTGCGACGGAAGAGGATCTCGCGCGGCTCGGCCTGTTGGCGCCCATCGTCGGCCACGTCGGCGATGGCAACTTTCATTGCTCGATGGTCTGCGATCGCAACGATGCCAATGAGGTCGCCCGCGCGGAGGACTTCATGCACCGCCTCGCTCAACGGGCGCAGGCGATGGGGGGCACCTGCACGGGTGAACATGGCATCGGGCAAGGCAAGCAAAAGTATATGCAGGCCGAACTGGGCAGTGAGGCGCTCGACGCCATGCGGGCGCTCAAGAAGGCGCTCGATCCCGACAATATCTTCAATCCGGGGAAGATCCTGCCGCAGGCGTGACGCCAGGTTGCCGCATCCGGTCAGGCCGAATGCGGGCGGGAAAACTCGGCAGCAGCGATAATGCTTAACTATTCTTAAAAAGTTTAAAGTTGTAGATATAATTATATACCAGCATGGATTGCGCTTTTCGGTTACGGAAGGTGCGATCAAAAAGCTTTGACGCAGAATGCGTCCAATAAAAAAGGCATCATCCGATGCGGCTACCGTTTTTCTATGGTTGGGTCATCGTCGCCGTCACGTTCGTTTCCATGGCCATCGGGGTCAATGCGCGGACATCGTTCTCGCTGTTCTTCCCGCCAATTCTCCAGGAGTTCGGCTGGGACCGTGGCGTCACCGCCGGTGCCTTTTCATTCGGCTTCCTGATTTCCGCGATCATGAGCCCGCTGATGGGCAGGCTGATGGACCGCGGCGGCCCGCGAGTCGTCATGGAACTTGGCACCGTGCTGATGGCTGCTGGCCTGTTGCTGGCGCCGCTGACGACGCAACCGTGGCATTTGTACATGACCATCGGCGTTCTGGTCGGCGCAGGCAGCGTCTGCCTCGGCTATTCCGGACAATCGCTGTTTCTGCCGAACTGGTTCAGCCGCAAGCGCGGCCTCGCGGTCGGCCTCGCATTCGCAGGCGTCGGCATCGGATCGGTGACGGTGCTTCCCTGGGTGCAGGTGATGATCGAGCAGACCGGTTGGCGCACCGCCTGCACAGCCGTCGGGCTCGTGGTGCTGGTCGTGCTCGTGCCGATCAATTTGCTGCTGCGCAAACGCCCGCAGGATATGGGACTGCTGCCAGACGGCGATCAGGCGCCGACCTCGTCGGCGAAACATGTATCCAATGTGGTTGACCCGGTTTGGGCCAGTATCGACTGGACGCTGGCACGCGCCATACGAACGGCGCGGTTCTGGTGGCTCGCGCTCGGCCTGTTCGGTGGGCTGTATGCTTGGTATGCCGTCCAGGTCCATCAAACCAAGTATCTGCTCGACATCGGCTTCACGCCGGGTGTCGCCGCCTGGGCGCTTGGTATGGTCAGTCTGTTCGGTGTGCCCGGCCAGATATTTCTGGGTCATCTGTCCGATCGCATCGGCCGCGAATGGATCTGGACCGTCAGCGGTGTCGGTTTCGCAATCTGCTTTGCGTCCCTGATTGCGCTGGAGTCCGTACCGAGCCTGGCGCTCGTCTATGTCATGGTGATCTCGCAGGGCCTGCTGGGCTATGGCGTGACGTCCATTATGGGCGCCGTGGTTTCCGAGATTTTTCAAGGCGAGCATTTCGGCAGCATTTTCGGCACGCTCATGCTGGCGGCGCTGGCCGGCGGCGCCGCCGGTCCCTTGGTGACGGGTGTCCTGCACGACCACTTTGGTACCTATACGCCTGCATTTGCGCTTGGAATCGCAGTCAGCTTCCTCGCGACCTTCGCGGTCTGGATGGCGTCGCCGGGCAAGGTGAGGGCGGTGGCCGGACGTTTGCACCGCGCCCATGGCGCCGCGAAACCGCTGGAGCAGGGTGCTTCGACTTGATCGAAGCCGGGCGATTTGCCGCAAGCGGATGGCGAGGGATGGCTGATCTGGCCATGTATTGCGTGCTGTGACTTCGCCACAGTTGGTTCTATAAATAGATGCGTTCCCGCGTATTTCTGCGTGGCCGTGCAACGTCTGTAAGGCGTATTGCCGGGTGACGTGCTGCAAAGCACTTTGCTTGGCAGGCAGGCGGACATTCTGCCGGAACGCTTGAGGGGAGATTCAGTGCAGACGACACTGCTCGGCCTGGCAATTGCATTTATCCTGGCGCTGGTTGCTGCTCTGGTCGGGCCCTATTTCGTCGACTGGAATCAGTTCCGCCCGCAATTCGAGACTGAAGCCACGCGCGTGGTCGGTGCGCCCGTTCGCGTCAGCGGCGGGCTGGAGGCGCGGCTGCTGCCGGCGCCGTCGCTGCGGCTGCAGTCGATCACGGTGGGCAGTCCCAACGATCTCGGCAGGATCCGTGCAGACAATCTCGATGTGGAATTCAGCCTGAGTTCGTTGATGCGCGGCGAATGGCGCGCGACAGAACTCACCATCGGCGGCGCTGCGGTCGATCTCGGCCTCAATGCGCAGGGGCGTATCGAACTTCCGGCTTCCACAGGGTCATTCAATCTTGGCGCGCTGGCGATAGACCGGTTGAACGTCACCGGTCGTGCCGCACTCCATGATGCTGCGAGCAAGAGCACGCTCGAACTCTACGACGTCGCCTTCAGCGGCGATGTTCGCTCATTGGCGGCCGGCGCCATGCGCGGTGATGGCAATTTCCTGTTGTCGGGCGCTCGTTATCCGTTCCGTTTGTCCTCCGGGCCGACCGGTGACGGCAACGGCACGCGCGTTCGTTTCACTGTCGACCCCGGCGAGAAGCCCTTGTCCGTCGATCTCGATGGCGTGCTCAACTTCGACAATCGCACGCCACGCTTCGACGGCGCACTGACTCTCGCAAGCCCGGCCGGCCTGAAGGCGAATGGCGTGGGCGATCAACTGCCAACGCCGTGGCGCGTCTTCGCCAAGGTCAAGGCCGATCCGGCCGCTGCGCATATGGAAGCGCTTGAAGCCAGCTATGGCGCGGAAGAGACCGCTTTCAGGTTCGCTGGTCTTGCTGACATGCGCTTTGGCACATCGCCACTGCTGCATGCGGTGCTGTCGGCCAAGCAGCTCGATGCCGACCGCCTGCTTTCCAGAGATAATGCGACCAACGATGCGGTGACGCCATTCCCGGCGTTGCGCAGACTGTTGTTGAACATGCCGATGGCGCCCTTGGCGACGCAGATCGAGATTGGCGTGGAGCAGATCATGCTCGGCGGAAAGCCTGTGCAGAATATCGGCGCTGACCTGCGTAGCGATGCAGCAACATGGACGGTCGATCGTCTCGAGTTTCGTGCGCCAGGCGCGACCCGCGTCACGTTGAGCGGCGGCGCAGCACAGCCAGGTGCATCGGATGGCTTCAAGGGGGCCATCGCGGTCGAGTCGTCCGATCCGGATACGCTTGCTGCGTGGCTCAAGGGCCGAACAGACATTGGCTTGCGCAATCAGAAGCCGCTACGCATTCGCGGCAATATTACTTCGATGTCCAATCGCCTGGCCATCGAGGCACTCAAGGCGGAGATCGACGGTGGAACGGTCGAAGGTCGTGCTGCATATTCGTATCCCTCGGCCGCTGGCGGCTCCCGCTTCGATGCCGACCTGAAGGCCGACCGGCTCGATCTCGACGCAGCGGTAGCTTTGATCCGATCGCTTGGCGAGCCGCAGGCCGAGTGGCCCGATGGAGGGCAAGTGTCACTCGATATCGGCCGTGCTGTATCAGCCGGGCAGGAGATGCGCCCGTTCGTGGTGCAACTGGCCTACACTCCAAAGATGATCTCGGTCGATCGCTTCAAAGTCGGTGAAGCCACCGGCCTGATGCTCGACGGCCGCGCTTCGTTCGATCGCATGGAGGCCACGGGCGGACTGACACTCAACGCCACATCCGTATCGATGAGTCTGATCAGCAACATGCTCGCGCCGCTGGCGCCGTCTGTTGCGTCGCGGCTCAGCGCCATGACCGCGACGCCCGGCGCGGTTCGCGTCAAACTGTCGCTCGATCTGGCAAAGGATCAACAACGCGCCGATCGGACAAATGCGCGCGCCGTGTTCGATATCGATGCACCGCAAGTGAAGGGGACGACGACGTTGACCGCATCTCCTCCCATAGCGGCGATGCGCGGCGTCGACCTCAATGAGCTGTCGCGCAGCGATGTGGCACTCGAGTCCAAATTGGCCGGGCAGGGCGGGCAACTTCTCGCATTGTTGGGTTTGAGTAATGCGATCGCCGCAAGTGACGCCATTGTGAATTTCGAAGGATCGGCAAAAGGGCAATGGCGCGCGCCGCTGCGCGTCACGGCAAAACTGTCTGGCACGGATGTCGATGCCGATGTTCAGGGCAGTGCGGAGCCTTGGGCGGGATCACCGAAAGCATCGCTCACGCTTGCGATACGTCGCGCCAATCTGGCGCCGCTGGTCGCTCTCAAGCCGTCTGATGCGGTCGCGCAGAATGTCAGCCTGTCATCGCGGCTCACATTGAACGGCGACAAAGTTACGTTGGAAGATATCGACAGCACGTTGGCTGGTTCACGCGTGCGCGGCCGTATTGCGCTGACGCTTGGTGCCGAGAAAGCCATCGATGGTCAGATCGGCATGGATGCGATCGAACTCGGGCCGGCCTTCGGCTTTGCTATAGGCATGAGAGGTCGCGACGCCACGGATCCGCTCGGGCATGGTGTGCTGCAGGGATGGCGCGGGCAGTTGGCCTTTCAGGCGCTGCGCGGGACATTGCCCGGCGGCATTGAATTGCGCCCCGTCAGTGGCACTGTGAAGAGTGATGGCCAGGCCCTGACGATCGATACGATCAAAGGGTCTGTCGGTGGCGGCGAGATCACGGCTAATGTCGATCTCAAGCCATCGATCACCGGATATGCACTTGGGGCTCGCGTGCAATTCTCTGGCGTAGACGGAGCCGCCTTGCGCTATCGCTCACTGGCAATGCCCGCGGGCAAGACATCGCTGCGGATGACGCTGGCCAGTCAGGGGCGCAGTGCTTCGGCTCTGGAAGGCGCATTGTCCGGCAGTGGATTGCTGACGATCGACGGGGCGCGCATCAATGGCCTCGACCCACGTGCGTTCGACATTGCCATTCGCGCCAGCGATTCCGGGCAGGCCACGAATGACGCCAAGTTGCGTCAGATCGTCGATACCGCGATCACCGGCGGTGCATTGTCCCTAACTTCGGTGCAGGTTCCGTTCAGTATCAAGGATAGCCGCCTGCGCGTTGGTGCGACGACGCTCGATGGCGAAGGAGGGCGTGCGATTGTGTCCGGAGGTTACGATATCGTTGCCGACCAGGTGGATACGCGCGCGACATTGACCGGCACGAGCGCGGGGACGTCGAGCGTTCGACCGGAAGTTCAGATCTTCGCGGCGGGAACGCCTGATAAGCTCGATCGCACGCTTGATGTGGCGGCGTTATCATCCTGGCTCGCAGTGCGCGCAATCGATCGCGAGACGCGCCGGCTTGATTCGCTTGAACGCGGTGAGTTGCCACCGACGGCTGTGCCCGTTGCCGTTCCTCCGCCGTCCGCCTCGCTGCCCGTCGACACGCAGGCGCCCGCGAGTGATCCACCGACGGCCTCTGCGCCCTCCGATGTGCTTCTTCCCGGTCGCGATCCGCGCCGTCCGGCACCGAAGGCTGCTACGCCTCGTCCTGCGACGCCGCCTGTTGCAAGTCAGCAGGTTGCGCCGCTGCCTGCACCCATTGAAATTCGTCCGGCACCCGGTGCTGCGCGCGCACCAAGGCCGAGGCCCGCACCTCCACTTGTGCTGACACCGCCGACCGCGAGTTCAGCGCGGCCGACGTTCTGACGATGACTCAGCAAACACGACCGACGGCGAAGCGATTCGCTGAAGGTCGGCTGTGTTTACGCCGAGAGATTGTGCTCCGGCATCCGCTGTTGCGGAACGGCACGTGTACGGAAGTAATCGAGCACGAACAGCCGAATCGCGGACGACAAATTGCCCTGTTGACGGTTTGTGTCGATCTCACCAACCAGCTCAGAAAGCGTCATGTCGCGAAGATTCGAAATCTCCTTCATGCCGTTCCAGAACGCCTCTTCGAGACTCACGCTGGTCTTGTGACCCGCAACAACGATCGATCTCTTAACTACGGGCGATTTCATGATGCGTCCTCGCCATCGATGTGATGCTGATCCAGCACGTTGTTCGCACGGACTGTGCGCTGCTCCTGCAATGTTCGTTCTGACTTAGTTCGTCCGAAGCGCGCACGATTTATATCGGCCTGTTTTGCCGATTCCTCTCGTGCAGTGCGCTTCTTGAAGCGATTGAGATTGATCAGGTCACCCATGATCGCTCCTGTCTTTAAAAAATGATGGGGTGGGAAACGTCTTCACCATCCGGTAGTTGTACGAGACGAGGGTGAATTCGGTTTCGGTATCCATCCTAAAATATTCTCCGTAGTTCCAAACAAGCTCCGCAGAAAAATGAAGTCATCTACGAAGCGTAACCAGATCACCTTCTGTTGCATCACAAGGAAAAACGCGTCTGATATGCGACCATTCTAACCATTTAGCAGATATGAATTATAACTATTTCCTTCTGGAGTTATTCTCAACAAGCTGTGAGCAAATATTCTTGCTTACCCAGGATGTATCATTTTGGCCGGCTGAACAAGAAGATCGAACTCTGCTGCACTAACAAAACCGAGCCGCAGCGCTTCCTCCTTCAATGTCGTTCCGTTTGCATGAGCAACCTTAGCTACTTTCGCCGCGTTATCGTAACCGATTTTCGGTGCGAGTGCAGTCACGAGCATCAGTGATCGTTCCATCAACTCATGAATTCGTTTTTCATCGGCGCGAATTCCGTCGATGCAGTGCTCTGTGAAGGATCGCGCAACGTCCGCCATCAATTGGATGGACTGCATCATGCAATGGGCCATCACCGGCTTGTAGACATTGAGCTCGAAGTGCCCCTGACTGCCGGCCACCGTAATTGCCGTGTGGTTACCGAATACCTGACAGCATACCATTGTCATTGCTTCACATTGTGTCGGATTTACCTTCCCGGGCATGATCGATGAGCCAGGCTCGTTCTCCGGAAGGATCAATTCGCCAAGCCCGGAACGCGGGCCAGATCCGAGCAGCCGGATATCATTTGCAATCTTAAATAGACTAGTTGCAACCGAGTTGATCGCTCCGTGTGCAAACACATAGGCGTCGTTTGATGCGAGTGCTTCGAATTTGTTCGGTGCAGTGATGAAAGGGAGCTTGGTAATTGTTGCTGCGTGCTTCGCGAACAACTTCGCAAAACGAGGCTTGGAGTTGAGGCCGGTCCCGACTGCAGTTCCACCTTGGGCGAGCGGGTAGAGATCCTTCACTACGCTTCGCAAGCGTTTGATGCCGCTGTCGATCTGTGCGGCGTAGCCTGAAAACTCCTGCCCGAGCGTGAGCGGCGTCGCGTCTTGTGTATGCGTGCGTCCGATCTTCACGATCTTTGCGAAGGCTTTTTCCTTCTTGCGCAACGCAGCATGTAGTTCGCTTAGTGCGGGGATGAGGTACTCAACAATACCCTGCGTTGCCGCAATGTGCATCGCAGTCGGAAACGAATCGTTGGACGATTGACTCATGTTGACATGGTCATTGGGATGCACGGGCTTCTTGGCGCCGCGTTCACCGCCAAGAAGCTCATTCGCACGATTGGCAATGACCTCGTTGAGATTCATGTTGGTCTGCGTGCCGGAGCCGGTTTGCCAGACGACCAGTGGGAAGTGATCATCCAGCTTCCCGTCGATGACTTCGCGTGCTGCGCTCACAATGGCTTTTGCAAGCTTGGGCTCGAGAAGTTTGAGTTCGCGATTGGTTTCGGCCGCTGCCAGCTTGACGATGCCGAGCGCGCGAATGATCGGCATCGGCATGCGATCGTGACCGATCTTGAAATTCTGTCGCGACCGTTCCGTTTGCGCTCCCCAATAACGATCCGCTGCGACCTCGATCGGACCGAAGCTGTCGGTTTCGGTGCGGGTGGTGGCGGAGGTCTTCGAGGATTTGGCCATGGGTACGGTCCTTGCGATGCCGCGCTCCCTGCAGAGACTTCTGGCGGGTGCGGCGCATAAGAATGGGGCCGCGTGAACGCGGCCCCGACACCTTACAACGTCTTGCGATTATTTTTTCCGGAAGCGGTCTAAACGAACGACTTCTGCACCTTCGCCCGATTTTGGCGGTTCTTCCTCTAAAGCAGGCGCGGGCGGAGCTGGAGGGGCGGCGAGAGCAGATGCCGCAGTGGCTGCGGATGTCGCACCGGCAGCCGGGGTCTCTACAGCGGTTTCGGTTTCGAACTGAAGGCCGAACTGCACCGAGGGGTCGTAGAAGCTCTTGATGGCGTTGAACGGCACGACGAGGCGCTCGGGGATGCCGTTAAAGGACAGGCCGACCTCGAAGCGATCTTCGGTGACCACGAGATCCCAGAACTGATGCTGCAGGATCACCGTCATTTCCTCTGGATACTGGGCCAGCAGGCGCGGCGACAGTTTGACGCCGTCGGCCGTTGAAACGAAGGTGATGAAGAAGTGATGCTCGCCCGGCAGGCCATGTTCGGCAGCGTCGATCAGCACGCGGCGCAGAACGCCACGGAGGGCGTCGCGCGCCAGCACATCGTATCGAATATGATCGGTTGCCATCGGTCGGTCCCGTCGCTTGTCTTGGTCATGGCCATATATGGAGTGAAGGCGAGGCCGGAGGCCGACTCGCGTCACATACTGTTCTATCTATTCTATCCCGGTCTTGACCCGAGGTCAGCAGCCGGAAAAGCTGGCGCCCTCTATATATGACGCAAATTGGACGCGATACAGCCGGGCGGTCATTTCAACCGCCGATTGGCGTGAAAACAGGCAAAAATCGATTGGCCCGATGGGCGGATGGCCCTAGGTCTGGACCATGCGTCCAAGTTCACCACAGGCTGACGCCCCAGTTGCGGAACTCGCGTCGGCCTCGCCGCCGGGACTGCTGACGCTATTCCTTGCCTTTGCAAAGATGTCCCTGGCCGGTTTCGGAGGCGTTCTGGTCTGGGCGCGCCGGGCGATCGTCGAGCAGCACGGCTGGATGACGCCCGAGGAATTCAATGAGACTTTCGCACTTTGCCATTTCTTGCCGGGGCCGAATATCGTCAATCTGTCGGTTGTATTCGGATCGCGGTTTCGCGGTGTGCCTGGCGCCATTGCAGCCTTTGCGGGATTGCTGGGGCCGCCCGTGGTCATCGTGACCATTCTGGCGATCCTGTATGCACGCTTTGGGGATATCGACGCGCTGCGGCGCACACTAGCCGGCGTATCTTGCGCTGCGGTCGGACTGTTGTTCGCTGTGATTTTCCGAATGATGCTGCCGCTTCTGAAGAAGCGTGAGCCGGTCAGCCTGGCGCTGCTGGTCGCCGTTTTCGTCGCAGTTGGCGTGATGCGATGGCCATTGCCGGCCGTTCTTCTGGTGTCGATTCCCGTCAGCATCGGCCTGACCATGTTGATGCGACGGCGGGCGGCCGCATGAGCGACACGAACTCCGGATCGCTTGTCACGCTGGCCTGGTCGTTCGGGCTGATGTCGCTTTTTGCCGTGGGCGGCGCCAATTCGGCCATTCCCGAAATTCATCGGCTCGCGGTCGATGTCAACCATTGGATGTCCGACAAGCAGTTCGCGGATGTGTTTGCGATCTCGCAGCTGTCGCCGGGGCCGAACGTTCTCATTGTAACGTTGATCGGCTATCAGGTCGCCGGCATCCTCGGCGCGATGGTTGCAACGCTGGCCATGTGTGGGCCGACGGCCGTGTTTGCTTATTTTGTCAGCCAATTGCTTGCGCGGTCGAGCCACGCCCAATGGCCGGGAATCGTGCAGGCAGCGCTGGTGCCCCTATCAATAGGTCTCATGAGCGCCAGCGGGCTGGTTCTGCTGTTCGCTTCCGACACCACCTGGGCGGCGTTTCTGGTAACGGGGAGTGCCGCCGTTTTGGCGTTTGCCACGCGGCTTAACCCGCTATGGTTGTTAGTTGCCGGAGGCCTTATTGGTTTCGCTGGCGTTCTCTGACGAAAATCGCTAGCAAGCTTGACCACGGAGCCGTTGGGCGGTCTCCGAACGATGATGTTTGGGCTACAAGCTCGTGACAGGGGAACGTACCAATGAGTGATGCGCCGAGCCATGCGCCGGAGAAATCCATCTTACCGAGCTGGGTCAAAGGCCCTCAGGACTTTATCGGCGGCATCGCATTGATGGCCATCGCAGCCTTCGCGCTGTGGGCTTCCAGTGATCTTCAGGGCATGCATGGCTTCTCCTTCGGCGCAGGCACTGCGCCACGGATGTTCGGTATTCTGTTGCTGGCCCTCGGCGCAGCGGTAACGGTCGTCGGTGTGCTCACGGAAGGTCCAAGGCTCGCCGTCTATGCTTGGCGCGGACCGCTGTTCGTATCGCTGGCGATTCTGTGCTTCGCGCTCTGCATTCGTCCGATGGGCATGGTCTTCTCTGCAATGGCATCGTTCCTGATCGCTGCGCTCGGCACGGCCGAGACGCAGTGGAAGGAAACGATCATCGTCGGCGCTTGCCTCACGGCGTTCTGCGCTTTGCTATTTCCGTACGCGCTTGGTCTGCCGCTGCAGATGTGGCCGACGTTTCTGATCCGCTGAGGGCGAGGGCGCTATGGGTGATCTGTTTTCAAATCTCGGTCTTGGCTTCTCGACCGTTTTCCAGTTCGTGCAATGGGCGCCGCCTTTCTTGGGCGGATTGTCGATTCCGATTCCGATCAACATCCTGCTGTGTCTGATCGGCGCACTGGTTGGTACGCTGGTTGGCGTATTGCCGGGCATCGGCACTATTGCCACGGTGGCCATGCTGCTGCCGATCACTTTCGGTCTGCCGCCGGTCGGCGCGCTGATTATGCTCGCCGGCATCTATTACGGCGCGCAGTACGGTGGTTCGACTACGTCGATCCTCGTTAATATTCCCGGTGAAGCCGGTTCCGTTGTCACTGCGCTCGACGGTTTCCAGATGGCCAAGCAGGGCCGCGCAGGTCCGGCGCTTGCCATTGCTGCGATCGGTTCGTTCTTCGCAGGTTGCGTTGCAACAGTGCTGATCGCCGTGCTCGGCGCGCCGCTCACCAAGCTCGCTCTGGCCTTCGGCCCGGCCGAATACTTCTCGCTGATGGTGCTCGGCCTGATCTTCGCTGTCGTGCTCGCGAAGGGCTCGGTGCTGAAGGCGATCGCGATGATCGTGTTCGGTCTGCTGCTGTCCATGGTCGGCTCCGACATCGAGACCGGCGCATCGCGTATGTCGTTCAACATTCCCGAACTCGCCGACGGTCTGGGCTTTGCCACGGTCGCTATGGGCCTGTTCGGCTTTGCTGAAATCATCCGCAATCTGGATGCCGGTGGCGAAGAAGATCGCGACCTGGTGCAGCAGAAGGTCACGGGCCTGATGCCGACCAAGAAGGACTTGAAGGACTCCGCGCCGGCAATTCTGCGCGGCACGGTGCTCGGCTCCATTCTCGGCATTCTGCCGGGTGGCGGCGCGGTTATCGCGTCCTTCGCCGCTTATACGCTTGAGAAAAAGCTGTCCAAGCATCCGCAGCGGTTTGGCCGTGGTGCCATCGAAGGCGTTGCCGCACCGGAAAGCGCGAACAATGCTGCAGCGCAGACATCGTTCATTCCGCTGCTGACGCTCGGCATTCCGCCCAATGCGGTGATGGCGCTGATGGTCGGCGCGATGACCATTCATGGCATCGTGCCCGGTCCGCAGGTCATGCAGAAGCAGCCCGAACTGGTCTGGGGTATGATCGCCTCGATGTGGATCGGCAACCTGATGCTGCTCGTGATCAACCTGCCGCTGGTCGGCATCTGGGTCCGACTGCTGCGCGTGCCGTATCGGCTCATGTTCCCGTCGATCGTGGTGTTCTGCAGCATCGGTATCTATTCGGTGAACAACGCGCCGATGGACGTGGTGCTCGCAGGCGTGTTCGGTTTGCTCGGCTACTGGCTGATTAAGCACGACTTCGAACCGGCTCCATTGCTGCTCGGCATGGTGCTCGGGCCGCTGATGGAAGAGAACCTGCGTCGTGCGCTGTTGATCTCGCGTGGCGACGCGACGGTATTTTTCACCCGTCCGTTGTCGGCCAGCCTGATGGCAATCTCGGCGTTCCTGCTGGTCCTCGCTCTGCTTCCCGCACTGCGAAAGAAACGCGACGAAGTCTTCGTCGAATCTGAGAGCTGACGAATCTCTCCACGCGTCTGCGTCGTTACGCCACGGCCCGAAGTCGAATAGACTTCGGGCCGTGGCTTGTATTCAGTCCCGCGACTGTCGTTATTTTCGCGGCAAAAACATTTTCGGAGGAAACCAAATGAAGCTGTTCAATCGCAGAGTTGCGATCAGTGGCCTGGCGGCCGTCGCCGGCTTCGGCGCACTGGCAACCACTGTTCAGGCGCAGGAATACCCGACGCGCAACATCACCATGATCGTGCCGTTCGCGGCCGGTGGCCCCACCGACGTCATCGCGCGCATCGTCGCTGCCGATATGTCGAAGACGCTCGGCCAGCAGATCATCATCGAGAACGTCGTCGGCGCTGGTGGCACGACCGGCGCGACGCGTGCGGCGCGTGCGGCCAATGATGGTTACACCATCATCACCGGCCACATGGGCACCCATGCTGCGGCCGTGCCGCTCTATCCGAAGCTCGCTTATCACCCTGAGAAGGATTTCGAGCCCGTCGCGCTGCTGGCCGGCACGCCAATTCTGATCCTGGCGAGGAAGGATTTCGCGCCGAAGGATCTCAAGGAATTCGTCACCTATGTGAAGGCCAACAGCGACAAGTTGAACATGGCCCATGCCGGCGTCGGTTCTGTGTCGTATTCGTCCTGCGAATTGCTGAGCTCGGTTCTGGATATCAAGCCGACCGGTGTGCCGTTCAATGGCACTGGTCCGGCGATGAACGCGCTGGTCGGTGGTCAGGTCGACTATATGTGCGACCAGATCGTCAATGCCGTTCCGCAGATCAAGGGCGGCACCATCAAGGCGTATGCGATCGCGACGCCCGATCGTAACCCGTCGCTGCCAGACGTCCCGACCACCACCGAAGCCGGTCTGCCGAAGTATCAGGCCTCTGCCTGGAACGCGATCTTCGCGCCCAAGGGCACGCCTGCGGCGATCACTGCCAAGCTGAACGCCGCCGCCGCCAAGGCGCTGGACGACGAGAACGTCAAGAAGCGTCTGCTCGATCTCGGCTCGGACATTCCGAAGCCGGAAGCCCGGACCCAGGCTGCGCTCGGTGAGCTGGTGAAGAGCGAGGTTGCCAAGTGGTCGGCGGTATTGAAGCCGGCGATGTGATCGGGAACCGGCTAACCGGTTGATTTCAAGGGCTGGATCCCCAGGGGATCCGGCCCTTGTCGTTTGCCGGGCAGGGACACACTTTTCCGGGTATAATCCGGGAATCGGCGTGTCCGACCATCGGCCGAGGCGATAAGTTCGCCCGCTCACGAGCCCGCAAGACCGACCATGAACCAGTATCACGACCTGCTAGAGCGAATCCTGAGCGACGGTGCCGAGAAGCACGACCGCACCGGCACAGGCACGCTGTCGGTGTTCGGCCATCAGATGCGCTTCAAGCTCGGCGATGGCTTCCCCGTCCTGACCACCAAGAAGTTGTCGCTCAAGGCGATCATCCACGAGCTGTTGTGGTTTTTGGCAGGCGATACCAATATCAAATATCTCAAGGACCACGGCGTCTCGATCTGGGATGAATGGGCGGACGCCAATGGCGATCTCGGTCCGGTCTATGGATCGCAGTGGCGCTCATGGCCGGCGCCCGACGGACGCAGCATCGACCAGATCGCCAATGTGATTGACATGATCAAGCGCAATCCGAACTCGCGCCGGCTGATCGTGACGGCGTGGAATCCCGCCGAGATCGACAAGATGGCGCTGCCGCCGTGCCATTGCCTGTTCCAGTTCTACGTCGCCAACGGCAAGCTGTCCTGCCAGCTCTATCAGCGCTCTGCGGATGTCTTTCTGGGCGTGCCTTTCAATATTGCGTCTTACGCGCTGCTGACGATGATGATCGCGCAGGTGACGGGCCTGAAGGCCGGCGATTTCATCCATACGCTCGGCGACGCGCATCTCTATTCCAACCATCTGGAACAGGCGCGGCTGCAACTGACGCGGCCGACACGCGCGCTGCCGGTGATGAAGATCAATCCGAACGTGAAGGACATTTTCGCGTTCCGCTACGAGGACTTCACCCTCGAAGGCTACGATCCGCATCCGCATATCAAGGCCGAGGTTGCGGTGTGAGCTCAACGACGGCTGTCCCTCAGATCGTGCTCGTCTATGCCGTCGCCGAGAACGGCGTGATCGGGCAGGGCAGTGCTATTCCATGGCGGCTGAAGTCGGACATGCAGCGCCTCAAGGCGCTGACGATGGGCAAGCCGATTGTGATGGGCCGGAAGACGTTCGAGTCATTGCTCAAACCGCTGCCGGGACGCACCAATATCGTCATCACACGCAATGCGGGCTATCAGGCCGCGGGAGCCGTAGTCACCACGTCGCTGGCCGATGCACGCGCGGTGGCGACTGGCGATGCGCTGCGGCGTTTGGTCACTGAGATTGCCGTGATCGGCGGCGCCGAGATCTATGCCCAATGGATGGGGATCGCCGACCGCCTCGAAGTCACCGAAGTTCACGCGCAGCCAACCGGCGATACCTTTATGCCGCCAGTCGATCTCACTGTGTGGGAAGAAGTGGCACGCGTCAGGAATGCCGCGGCGGGCGAGGACAGCGTCGATTTCTCCTATGTGACATATTGCCGGAGAGCGCCTCGTTAACTGCGTTTTCCGCCCGTTAACATTGACTTTCGCGGCCTCGGGCATAGCTCCAGCGATCAAGAACCCCGCGTTGTAAGAGCTGGGGTCGTCCCCTATAAAGCCACGCAGACGTGGCGAGACCGGTATGTCCGGCCGCGCAGAGGAGAGTGTTGAATGCCGTGGAAGAATCAAGGCGGAGGCCCATGGGGCTCTGGTCCGAAGGGACCTTGGGGTTCTGGTCCGCAATCGTCCGGACCGAAGCCGCCTGATCTTGAGGATTTGCTGCGCAAGGGGCAGGACCGCTTGCAGTCGATGTTGCCCGGCGGCTTCGTCAGCGGCATGGGCATCGCGCTGGTGCTCGTCGTGGCGCTCGTGATCTGGGGTCTGTCCGGTTTCTTCCGCGTGCAGTCCGAAGAGCTCGGTGTCGTCCTTCGGTTTGGCAAGCATGTGCGTACCGTGCAGCCCGGCCTGAACTATCATCTGCCATATCCGATCGAGACCGTGCTGTTGCCGAAGGCGCTGCGCGTATCGACGCTGTCGGTCGGCATGTCGATCATGGAAGACACCGGTCGCCGCGGCCGCAGCATCCGCGATGTGCCGGAAGAAAGCCTGATGCTCACCGGCGACGAAAACATCGTCGATGTCGACTTCACCGTGTTGTGGCGCATCAAGCCCGACGGTGTCGGCAACTTCCTGTTCAACATCCAGAACCCCGAAGGCACCGTGAAAGCGGTGGCCGAGAGCGTGATGCGTGAAGTCGTTGGCCGCGCCAACATTCAGCCGATCCTCACCGGCGCACGCACCACCACCGAAACCCAGGTGCAGGAACTGATGCAGAAGACGCTCGACGGCTATAGCGCCGGCGTCCTGATCCAGCAGGTCCAGTTGCAGAAGGTCGATCCGCCTGCCCAGGTGATCGATGCGTTCCGTGACGTGCAGGCGGCACAGGCCGACGCCCAGCGTCTGCAGAACGAAGCCCAGACCTACACCAACCGTGTCGTGCCCGATGCGCGCGGTCGCGCTGCGCAGATCCTGCAGGTCGCCGAAGGCTATCGCGAACAGGCGATCGCCGAAGCCAAGGGCCAGAGCGCGCGCTTCCTGAAAGTCTATGACGAGTACAAGAAGGCGCCTGACGTAACCCGTCAGCGTATCTATCTCGAAACCATGGAGCGGATCCTCGGCGGTGCCGAGAAGCTGGTCTATGACAGCGGCCAGGGCGCGGGTGCTTCGCAAGGCGTCGTGCCTTATCTTCCCTTGAATGAACTGACGCCGCGGCGTCAGCCTCCGGCGCCATCTGGTCAGCCTCAGCAGAGCGGGAGCACCCGATGAAAACCGGCATCTCAGGTATCGTTGCACTGATTGTAGTGCTGGTGCTGGTCATCGTGGGCTTTGGCTCGATCTATACGGTGCGCCAGACTGAACAGGCCCTCGTGGTGCGACTCGGCGAGCCCGTCCGCGTGGTCACCGAACCGGGTCTGAACTTCAAGATTCCGTTCATCGACAGTGTTATCTCGATCGACAAGCGTATCCTCGATCTGGAAAACCCGGCTCAGGAAATCATCGCCAACGACCAGCGTCGTCTGGTGGTCGATGCCTTCGCCCGCTACAAGATCAAGAACGCGTTGCGCTTCTACCAGAGCATCGGGTCGATCCAGGCGGCGAACATCCAGTTGACCACGCTGCTCAACGCGGCCATGCGCCGTGTGCTCGGCGAGGTCACCTTCATCCAGATCGTTCGCGACGACCGTGAAGGCCTGATGAACAAGATCCGCGATCAGCTCGACAAGGAAGCCGATGGTTACGGCATCTCCGTCGTCGATGTTCGTATCCGCCGCGCCGATCTGCCGGAGGCGAACAGCCAGGCGGTGTATCAGCGGATGCAGACCGAGCGTCAGCGGGAAGCTGCTGAATTCCGCGCGGGCGGTGGCCAGAAGGCGCAGGAGATTCGCTCCAAGGCCGATCGTGAAGCAACAGTCATTATCGCCGATGCGAACTCGACGGCTGAACAGACGCGCGGTGCCGGTGACGGCGAGCGCAACCGTCTGTTCGCCGAATCTTACGGCCAGGATCCGGAGTTCTTCGCGTTCTATCGCTCGATGACGGCTTACGAGAACGGATTGAAGAGCAACGATACCCGCTTCCTGCTGCGGCCGGATTCGGAGTTCTTCCGCTTCTTCGCCAATCCGTCGGGAAAGCCCCCCGCGGCAAAGCCGCAGTAACGGCGTCGTCAATTAAGCTTACGCGGATACCTGTTTTGCGTTCGCTGCCACTCTGATCTAAGGATGAGGCGCGCCATCGTGGTGCGCCTCATTTGTTTTCAGAAAAGCGCCAAGAAAACTGCCAAGAAACTGCGGCCAGGGTGCGAAGGTTCGGGAGTTGAAGTCGGATGAGGTCCATAGCGTTTGCCGACTTCCTCATCGGCATCGGAATCCTGTTCGTATTCGAAGGCATCCTGTTCCTGGCATTTCCCGGATGGATGCGCCGCGCGATGAAGAGCGCGCTGCAAAGCCCTGACAACATCCTGCGCATTGCCGGTCTGGTCTCGGCCGTCGGCGGCCTGATCCTGATCTGGGCGATCCGGCGCTAGCGGCGGCTCGTAATCTCTCCGGGCGTCCGAAAAAGCTCTTCCCGATCAACGCGATCGTGCACCCCTGCGTCCGCATTCCGCCGCAATCCACGTCCCAGATGGGCCAGCCGGATGGCCCGCGCGAAGGCTTGCGCGATGTCGCCGTTCGGGCGCACTCTCAGTCAAATTTGCCGACTCTCTTTTGGAGACGTTTCCGACATGTCCATCGCTCATCCCTCTCTGAGCTCCGTTTCGCGCCGCGCATCGTATAGCGGCCTGCGTCCGCTGCTGACGGCGCTTTGTTTTGGCGCCGCGGTCGCCACATTTTCCGCGCCGGCCTCGGCCCGCGGACCGGATGGCATCGCCGACGTTGCCGAGAAGGTGATCGATTCCGTGGTCAATATCTCGACCACCTCGACTGTCGAGGCGAAGAACAGCGACAAGGGGGAGGGCGGTGGCCGCGGGGCAATGCCGCAACTGCCGCCAGGCTCGCCGTTCGAGGAGTTCTTCGACGACTTCTTCAAGAACCGGGGCGGGCGCCCTGGCGGCGACAAGAATGGCGGCCTGCAGCCGCGCAAGACCAATTCGCTGGGCTCCGGTTTCATCATCGACACCTCGGGTGTCGTGGTCACGAACAACCATGTCATCGATGGTGCCGACGAGATCACCGTCATCATGAATGACGGTACCAAGATCAAGGCGGAGCTGGTCGGCGTCGACAAGAAGACCGATCTGGCCGTGCTGAAGTTCACCCCGGTGAAGCCGGTGGTTGCCGTGAAGTTCGGCGACAGTGAAAAGCTGCGCCTCGGCGAATGGGTAATCGCCATCGGCAATCCGTTCTCGCTCGGCGGCAGCGTTACTGCGGGCATTGTCTCGGCGCGTAACCGCGAGATCAGCAACAACAGCCCCTATGACAGCTACATCCAGACCGACGCCTCGATCAATCGCGGTAATTCGGGCGGTCCGCTGTTCAACCTCGAGGGCGAAGTGGTTGGCGTGAACACGCTGATCATCTCGCCCACCGGCGGCTCCATCGGACTCGGCTTCGCCGTGCCGTCGAAGACTGTGGTCGGCGTCATCGAGCAGCTCCGCGAATACAAGGAAGTCCGCCGCGGCTGGCTCGGCGTGCGGATCCAGCCGGTCACCGACGAGATCGCCGAGAGCCTGAACATCAAGCCCGCCCGCGGTGCGCTGATCGCTGGCGTCGACGACAAGGGACCGGCCAAGCCTGCCGGTCTCGAGCCCGGCGACGTGGTGATCAAGTTCGATGGCCGCGACGTCAAGGAGCCGAAGGACCTGTCGCGCATCGTTGCCGGCACCGCCGTCGGAAAGGCGGTCAATGTGCTGATCATTCGCAAGGGCAAGGAAGAGACCAAGCAGGTCACCCTCGGACGTCTCGAGGATGACAAGCCGGTGCAGGCCTCGATCAAGGCCACGCCGGAAGCCGAGAAGCCGGCGACGCAGAAGGCGCTGGGCCTCGACCTCACCGGCCTCAGCAAGGACCTGCGCACCAAGTACAAGATCAAGGACAGCGTGAAGGGTGTCATCGTAACCGGCGTCGATGCCGGCTCTGACGCCGCCGAGAAGCGCCTGACTGCCGGCGACGTCATCGTCGAGGTCGCGCAGGAAGCGGTCACCAATGCCGCCGACGTCAAGAAGCGCGTCGATGCCTTGAAGAAGGACGGCAAGAAGTCGGTCCTGCTGCTGGTGTCGAATGCCGAAGGCGAGCTGCGCTTCGTTGCATTGAGCGTGCAGTAGGGGCGGTCCTTATCCCTCCCCCGCGTTTGCGTGGGGAGGGTGGCCGGCCGATAGGCCGGTCGGGTGGGGGTGGTGCCGCACGCGTCGAGTTCGCGGAGACACCCCACCCCGGCCTCCACTTCGTCGATGCTACGCATCGTCTCGTTTGGCCGACCCTCCCCACTGCGCTACGCTAGGGGGAGGGATTCCTTTGGCGCTTGGGCGCCATCACCTATGTAAATTTCAAACAGCCACTGCCCATCAGACATGCGTCATCGCCCCCATTGTTTGCGGCGCGGGGGCGCCGTCGTCGCTTGCATTCCCGCCCCCTTGTGAGAGGGCGTGCGGAACGCCGGGTGCCCGTTGCACCCTTGGGCCTGATGCTGATGCGGTCTTCCGCAATTGAGTGCATCAGGGCTTTCGGAGGCGCCGAGCGATTGCCCAGCGTTCCGCCTGCGGTGTTTTTTCGGTTGCTTGCGCTTCGCCATGGCGAACGATCCGATCACCAAAATTACAGTCCCAAGGCGAAGGGACAGGGTGCCTCAAGCGAGTAAGCCGAACGCGTTTTGACCTGGTCGTCC
>NZ_LVYV01000014.1 GCF_001618955.1 Tardiphaga robiniae | reverse complement strand
ACGACGCCAACGCCTACAAGCAGCGCAATCGGATCGAGCGCTGCTTCTGTCGTCTCAAGCACTTCCGGCGCTTCGCCACACGCTATGACCGACGAACTTCTCACTTCGCCGGCTTTATCCACCTCGCGGCAGCGATGATCTGGAGCCAATGAATGTCGATCCGTCCTAGCGCTACGAGGCCGGGTGCGAGCCACCAGGGTGACTTATCCAGACGGAGCCCAGAAGGAGAAGCAGCCTGCGACTTCGGCCAGTGCTGCTGCAGCGAAGATCAGAAATCGGCGAATGGGCGGTCATTCGGGAATGGGGGCGCATCGGTCGCGGCGGCACCACCCGCGGCACCCCCTATGCCACGGTTCAGGAGGCGGAAGCTGCCCGCGACCGGCAGTGTCATCTTAAGCAGCGGCGAGGCTACGCGGCCCCGGCTCCGCACTGTGGCTAACTTGTAGTTCTGCGGGCTCCGATAAGTGCGAACGTCCCAAGGAACATAAACAGCGCGGCCGTACCAAAGCTCACCACAGGAGACGCGGCTGTCCACAACACGCCAACGGCCGCGCTAGATACAAACTTCGCAGAACCGTTGACGGTGCCAAGTGCACCAATGCATATTGCCAGTCGGTCCTCCGTGACCATTTCAGCGGTGACCGTGGATTCCAGCGCCTCTTGGACGGCGACATACAGTCCAGCGACGAAGAAGACCGCAGCGAGCAAAGGTACGCTGTCCACAGCGAACCAGAAGGCGGCGGCAGTGAGCAGCGCGGTCAGCGCGCCCAGCACATAGCCTGCAACCAGCACCGGCAGATGTCCCACCCGATCGGCGAGGACGCCAACCGGATATGATGCGGCAACCTGCACCACGTTGCGCCAGACGTAGAGCAGACCTGCGACCTGCGCCGCATGCACCACGCCCATCGAAGCGGTCAGCAGCTGTGTCGCCGCCAGAATCAGCAGGCTGTGTGAGAAGTCGCCGATGCCGAAGATGCCAACGGCAGCGAGGTAGCGTTTAAAGCGCGCCGGCAGGCCACGCAGTGTGCTGAGGAACTTGAGCTTGGGGTTGGGCGAGTGCGCCGGGTCCCGGACCAGTGTCAGAAACGCTAAAACAGCCAAGGCCCCCGGAATGACCGATAGCCATAGAACCCATCGAAACGGTCCCGCCGCGTCGGCGCCAGGCAAGGATTGTGCCCACCCAAGGAGCGCTACCCCGAGCAGCGGGCCGAGGACGCCGCCAACGGTGTCAGCCGCCCGGTGAAATCCGAAGGCACGCCCGCGCGTTTCAGGGCTGACCGCCTGCAGCACGATGGCATCGCGCAGCGGACCGCGCAGACCCTTGCCGAACCAGGAGACGATGCGTCCCAGCAGGAGAAGGGGCCAACCCAACGCCAATGCCAGGCACACCTGTCCCACTGGCGTGAGGCCGTATCCGATGAGCACCAGCAGTTTGCGGTGCCCGAGCTTGTCGGCAATGAAGCCGGAGAACATTTTGGTAAAACTGGCGACTGCATCCGCGATGCCCTCAATGAGGCCGAGCGCTGCTGCCGGCAGGCCTAACACCGCAAGAAAGCCGGGTAGGATGACCGTTGTCGTCTCGTAGCAAAAATCGCCGAGCGCGCTGGTCAAGCCGGCGCCAGCGACGGTGCGGTTGAACCATGGGGCCGATCGTCTGGAGGAAGTGTTCACTGTGGCACCTCAAAGCTTGCGACGACCGGGTAGTGATCCGATGCCATGTCGGTCGCGGATGTACGTATCACTTGGTAGGAGACAGCCCGGGCCGCGAGGGCACGGGAGGCCAACAGGTAGTCGCAGCGCATGGTGGCAAACTCCGTGCCTACAAAGCCAGCCGTAGGCACTGTGGGCGTCTTCGCAGGGTCGAGTGCGTGCCCCAGATCTATCCATCCCGCCGCATCAAGGTGCGCCAGAACGCTGCGATCCGCAGTCTGAAGGTCATCCGCCAAATAACGGACCCGATGGTGCGTAGCGAGAGTATCGAAACCTTCCGGTTCAGGGTCATGCGGCGAAGCCGAATTGAAGTCGCCGGTTAGCAGCGTGAGGTTACCAGTCTTACTGGCCAACTTCCGTTCACGGCACCGCCGCATCCACGACAGGACATCGGCGGCTTTACCCTGAATGACCCGCAGTGACTTGCTGCCGCGCGGCTCGGCTTTGGCGTCGCGGAACTGCCAGCGTTCGCTGACAATGACGACGTGCCAGCGCTGCCGCGGCTGGGCTGCACAACGCAGTTCGAGGATCTCCAGCGAAAACGAATACGCCTGGCCACAGAACCGGTGCCGGTCGCGCGAGCAGCTCACCCCGTGCGCCAGCCAGGCGGTGACGTCGCTGCCCAGGCTTGGCGGCTCGATGACGTATTCAATATCTGCGATGGTGCGGGCGTTGCCGATGCGCGCCATGATCAGGGGGCTGCCGCAGTAAGCTGCAACATCACCCGCGCGAAGGTGCGGTCCATGGCGGCCGTGCGGCTCGCCAGCCAGGGAAAATGGCCGTAGCGGAACGACAGTTGCCCAGCGGCCTCCTCGGCCGGCCGCTTGGCCACCAGCAGCTTGTAGAGGGCTGACACCACGCCGCTGCGATCGGCGCCAGCCTCGCAGTGAACCAGAATCGGCCGCGGCAGGTCCTGTAGCATCGCCGTCAGCTGCCTGACCTGGTCGTCGGTCAGTTCCCTGCCCGCCGACAGCGGAAAATCAACGTGCCGCACGCCTGCGGCGCGGCTGGCTTTCATTTCCGCGTCGTACCAGGGCTGCCCGGTATTATCACCGCGCAGGTTGATGATGGAGCGGATGCCATTGTCTTCAATGCGGTCCGCGAACTGCAGCCCGCTCAGCTGGCCCGAGCGGTAGATGACCCCTTCTTCGATGGGATGAAAGTTGCCGCTCAGCCGGAGATATCCTGCCCATCCGCCTGCGAGGGCGGAGACGATACCGACCGCTTGGCCAAACCGCTTCAGCCACAGTAATGCTTGGCTCTTCACTTGGGGTCCCTTTTGTTGTTGCGCGCGCGGATGGTGGTCTCAGCGAAGGCCGTGGCGATGCCCAAGACCAGGATGGTGATGATGAGATGCGCATCGGCGCCCAGGCCGAATGCGAGAATCGTCGTCGCAAGCACCACAGCGAGCAAGCAGATTGCGAAGGTGTCACTTGCCACCATTGCTATAAAAACCCGCAGCCGGTGCTTTCTGGCATTCATGGTGTCCCCCTAGGCCCGGTAGGCGACGAGTACGGCGCCGCAGGCAATCAGGATCACGCCGAGCCAGTTTGGCAGCGCGAGCCGCTCACCCAGGAAGAGCACCGCTAAAACGGAGACAAACACCACGCTCAGCTTGTCGATCGGCGCGACCCGCGCGGCGTCTCCCAGCTTTAAGGCGCGGAAGTAGCAAATCCACGAGGCACCGGTCGCAAGACCTGACAGCACCAGGAACGCCCAGGTCTTGGCGGACACACTGGAGGGCTGCTGCCAGTTGCCAGTTGCATAGACGATGAGGCCCGCGGCCATGAGGATGACGATCGTGCGGATGAACGTGGCGAAGTCCGAGTTGACGTTCTCAATACCAATCTTCGCAAAGATGGCTGTCAGCGCCGCGAACGCTGCCGAGAGCAGCGCCCAGAATATCCATGAAAGCGACAGGTCTTTCATGCCCGTGCTTTCAGCGCGTCGTGCACCGTGACGTCTTCACCGACGAGATCCCAGTGCTCGATGTGCTTGTAGATGATGACTTTGCGCTTCAGCAGGTCGCCATGCGTGCGGCAGAAGTGCTCCAGTTCTTCACGCGGAGTGATGAGTTCGACGCACATCGTCAAGTCGGGGTTGGAGATCTCGAACCCCTCGTCTTCAAGCTTGCCGCTGTTGCAGTAGCCGAAATGGGTATGATGCGCGGTCGCATGCATGATGCCGGCGGCCTTGGCCTGCATCACCAGCTCGCGATACAGCGGGCGGCCGCCAAAAAGCCGGTTGCCGACGTCGACGGCCTTTTCCCGTGGCTTCACGCAAATGCGGACCATGCCGATTTCTTTGAGTGCGAGCGTGTGGCGAGCCATGAGACTGACTTTCTTTGCTGGGAGGGGGGAGGTTGAGGAACGCATGCGCACCCGGCCGACAAAGTCGCCGAAGGCCTGCGCGTTGAGATCGCGGACCTGGCGGACCGACATGTCAGGAGGGATGTGGGTGACAGCGGACTTGGGCGTGCCCAGCCGCTGCGACATGTAGATGCTGGAATGGCCGCTGCAGAGGTAGGCCACGAAACAGGCGACGGCGATGTAGACCGCGTGAAGCGACCCAAACAGCTCAATGCCCATGATCATGCAGGCAAGCGGTGTGTTCGTGGCGCCCGCGAACAGGGCCACGAAACCAAGTCCTGCGAACAGATCGGAGGGTGCACCCAGCAGCGACGCGAGCGCGTTACCCAGCGCGGCGCCGATGAAGAACAGCGGCGTGACTTCGCCGCCTTTAAAGCCGCTGCTCAGCGTAACAACCGTGAAGATGGTTTTCCAAAGCCAGCTCCACTGATCGACGTGACCAGGATGAAAAAAGCCGGCAATGGTCGCGTCAGCAGGGTTTGCCGACCAGACGCCCAGGCCAAGATACTCACGGGTGCCCAGCGCGTAGACCAGCCCGATGAGAATGGCGCTGGCGATGACCGGCCGCAGCGGTGCGTAGGGGCAGACCATCTTGAACGCGCCCGTCACCAGGTGCGAGAACTCACTGAAGAAGCGCGCAGCCAAGCCGAACGCGGCGCCGGCAATGCCGACTTTGAGCAACAGCAGTGCGTCAAGGTGAAAGCCGGTCGTTTCGCCGGCGTTGGCCAGGTAGCCGATTGAGTAGTGCGTATGCTCGATGCCCCAGGCGTGGCAGCTCCAGTCGCCTGCAATCGCGGCCATCAGGCAGGGCAGCAGGGCTTCATATTGCATCCGCCCGATGGTCAGCACCTCAAGGGCGAAAATCGCCCCGGCGATCGGTGTGCCAAACACCGCTCCGAATCCGGCAGCGATGCCGGCCATCAGCAGAATGCGGATGTCAGCAGGGGAGAGTTTGAAGGCCTTTGCAAAAGCGCTGGCGATGCTGCCGCCGAGTTGCACGGCCGTGCCTTCACGGCCAGCCGAACCGCCGACCAGATGCGTGAGAATGGTCGTAACGAGGATGAACGGCGCCATCCTCAGCGGCACGCCGCCGCCGGGCTCGTGGATCTGTTCAACAATCAAGTTGTTGCCACCTTCGGCGGATCGGCCGAAGTGCTGATAGGCCAGCACCATCAGGAAGCCGGCCACGGGCATGCCGTAGATCAGCCAGGGATAGTTGAAGCGCGCCTGGGTGGCCCGGTCCAGGCCCCACAGGAACAGGGCGCACAGCGACCCCACCACGGCCGCCATGGGAACGACGATACCGACCCATTTGAACAGGCTGCGGATCTGTTCGAGACGCAAGAAGCCAGCAGCAGCAGACATCATGGCGTGCCGACCGCTGACAAAGCGGCTTGGCCGGCCGGATAGTGACTATCGCAAATGTAGTGGGGCGGACTCACGACTCTACTCCTCCGCCCCAGAGGGCGAGTTGAGTAGGAGTCATCAGCTTCTCTCGGAAGCGGTTCGGCCACGATGGCCCGGCAGAATCCATTACCGTGTCGTTTTCTTACAGAGGTGGATTGATCCCTGTCAACACGATCAAGATTCCAGGATAATATTCCAAAATGTAAGTTATGCGAATTTAATGAGTCCCTACGGTCGACGCTAAGGGGCGCTTCCTCAATTGACCGCGGCCTAGGCTGAGCGCCTATTCTTTGCGTTGCGAAGCATGCAGCCGATGCGCGTGAACGTAGTGGACATCAGCAGCGCAAAACACTAGCGTGGAAGCGGCGCTAGCGAGAACGATCTGATCTTTGCCCTCAGGGCCGGTGCTCCAGATATCTGGAACGAACCTCGAGACATCTGTTGTCCCCACATAAGACCGACATCAATGGTCTAACGGCGTTCTTCCGGTTTTCCACCTCGGGTGGTCGAGCGTGAAAGACAAGCTGGCAAATCGAACGAACCGTGAATAAATGAAGGCGAGCGATGCTTGAAGAGCATCCCGCAACAACTGCCCAAGGAACCCTGCCCGTATGGCAGCAAGTCGACGATCATCATTCACAAGCCATATTGGACAGAAGCTTCTGCCTCATCCCGGCAATCGCACCGACAATCACGATTGCAGGCGCACAGATTCCCTGCCGCTCGGCGTCCGCCGCAGCTTTGCTAAGACTCGTTTCAACAATTTGCTCATCCGACGTCGATGCCGAGCTGATGATAACGGCCGGTGTATCACGCCCCATGCCGCCACGTTCGAAGGCGCTCATGATCTCAGGCAAATTCGACATGGGCATGTAAACGATGATCGGCTGTCCGACACTCGCCAGCCTCTCCCACTCGGCTATCGATGCCCGATCCGCCGATCGGCTGCCCGCCATCAGGATAACCGCATGGTTGATGTCCCGCATCGTCGCGGGAATGCCGGCGAGGGCTGCAGCCGCAAGTCCCGACGTAATGCCCGGTATGATTCTGAATCGAACACCGGCCCGCGTCAGTGCCAAGGCTTCTTCTCCACCACGCCCGAATACAAAGGGATCGCCGCCTTTCAGCCGCAGAACGCGATGCTGCATCCTGGCGCGTTCGATCAGAAGCTCATTGATGTCGCCCTGCTCGGATGAAGGTCTGCCGCCACGCTTTCCCGCAAAGATCAGTTTCGCCTGATTGCCCGCAAGCTTCAGGATCCGCGGATCAACCAGCGCATCGTGAACAATGTCATCTGCCGTCTGCAGTGCGTGGAGCGTATGCAGTGTCAAAAGCCCGGGATCGCCCGGGCCTGCACCTGCAAGCCATACTTCGCCGGGTGGGAAGTCCGGGAACTTAGGAAGGGTATCGGCGAGAAGCTGAGCGTCCATCACGACTCTCGCCCCCGGAACCGCCGCTGATAGGCGCTGTCGTAAAGCGCACTTTCACGAAACTCCCGCGCGGCCAACACCTCGCCCACGAGAATAAGCGCAGTACGATCGATGCTGGTCTTCTGAACTTCAGCGGCGATGGTGCCGAGTGTGGCGCGGATGATCTGTTCGTCAGGCCAGCTTGCGCGAAACACCACCGCAACCGGACACGCTTCGCCATAAGTGGGGATCAAGGTCGCAACTGTTGTCTCAAGCACGTGAATGGACAGATGAATAGCGAGCGTGGCACGCGTCGCCGCGAATGCAGCCAAATCTTCCGTTTCGGGCATCGACGTAGCCCGTCCTGAGGTTCGGGTCAGGACGACCGACTGCGCGACCTCGGGTAGTGTCAATTCCCGTGCCAGCGCTGCAGAGGCTGCGGCGAAAGCCGGCACGCCCGGCGTGACGGTGTACGGGATATTGAGCGCATCGAGACGCCGCAACTGTTCGCCAAGCGCGCTCCAGATCGATAGATCGCCGGAATGTAGCCGCGCGACATCCTGACCTGCATCGGTGGCTTGCACGATCTCCGCGATGATCTCGTCGAGTGACATCGGCGCCGTATTGATGATGCGCGCGCCAGCCGGGCAATGGCCGAGCAGAGCTTTCGGTACCAACGAACCAGCATAGAGGCAGACCGGAGAGGCAGCGATCAGATCGCGTCCGCGGATCGTGATCAGATCGGGTGCGCCGGGTCCGGCTCCGATGAAATGAACAGTCATGATCCCTCACCAATTGCGATCGCGCAGGTTATGTTGTTGGCCACGATGCGCGCCCCGAGCAGCCGGGCATTGTGCCCCGCTGCCACAAGCGCAGATGCTTCCGCAATCGACGGAACGCCCTTGATCGCCTGAACGCGTAATGAATGCGTGATGATCCGATCGGTGACGCGCCCCAGATCTGACAGCGGACATAGGACCAGCGGCACCGAGAGAAACCGGGCTGCATTCGCCAACCCCTGCTCCTCGGCTTTCAATGTTTCCGTCGCGATCGCTATGAGGTCCTCATGCGCAATACCGAAATTCGAGAGCGCCGCGAAAATCAAACTAACGATATCGTCGGACGGCGCGCCGCGCCTGCATCCGATGCCCGCAACGATCATGGCTTCCTCACCCGCCATTGCGTCACCGGCATGGCTGGACGCCAGCCGGACATGGTCCCGATTTTATCGACTCGCGCGATTTGGAGCCGCACGAGATCGCCGCCGAAGCGGCCGAAATAGTCGGCGAGCCGGGCTTCCGTCTCCAGCGATACCGCATTGGCCACGAGGCGCCCGCCAGGCTTCAGCGCTGACCAGACAGCTTCGAAGACGCCATCATCCACCATGCCGCCACCGACAAACACGGCATCCGGTCTGGCAAGCCCTGCCAGCGCCTCCGGCGCACGGCCTTGCACGATCTTGAGATCCGGCGCACCGAGCGCTGCGGCATTCCGCGCGGCCCGGTCTGCCCGATTCTGATGCGCCTCAACGCCGATTGCACTCAAGGAGGGATGCCGCAGCAACCACTCGATCGCGACAGATCCCGCACCGAGCCCGATATCCCAGAGCAGTTCGCCATGTCGTGGCTCCAGCGACGACAGCGTCACCGCGCGAATCTCGCGCTTCGTCAGTTGGCCGTCATGCTCGAATAACCCGTCATCCCGGCCCGGTGCGAAAGAGATGATCGCAGCATTCGGTTCCGCTATCACCTCGATCGCGATCGTATTGAGCGCGGCAATGTCTGCGATGTCGCAAGTCGATGCCGTCGCGTGACGTATCAGCTCGCGAGGGCCCCCCATCGCCTCGAGCACCGTGACCCGCGATTGGCCCATGCGATGCGCGTTGAGAAGCTCGGCGAGCTTGGCTGGCGTTGTGCCGTCCCAAGACAGCGCGAGGATGCGCGCGCCGGGTTGCAGGTGCCTGATAATGCCGTGCAGCGCACGACCATGCAGCGTGACCAGCGCAACGTCCTGCAGCGACCATCCCATCCGTGCAGCGGCGAGACTGAAAGCGGACGGTTGCGGCAGGCAAATGAATTCCTCGGCTGGGACAAATGCCGCGAGTTGCTTGCCAACGCCGAAATGAAAGGGATCGCCGCTCGCCAGAACCGCGACGGCGCGCCCCCGGTGCTGCTTGATCTCGGCGAATGCGTCGCTCATGGGACTTGGCCAGATCAGACGCTGCCCAAGCACAAGATCGCCGGCCAGTTCCAGATGGCGCGCGCCGCCTACAACCAGTTCCGCCGAGCTGATCAAGTGCTTGGCAACAGAAGACAGCCCGTCGATACCATCTTCACCGATGCCGATGATGGACAGCCAGCGCAGCTCCGTGCAGGTTGCGGGCTCAGCAGACATGGAGATGGCCTTGATACGCGTTCTGATCCTCGGAGGTACCACGGAGGCCTCTGACCTGACGCGTCTGCTTGCGGACGACCCGCGCTTTGAGACGACACTCTCGCTTGCCGGGCGCACCGCGAAGCCCAAAGCCCAGCCTGTTCAAACACGCGTCGGCGGCTTCGGCGGCGCCGACGGTCTTGCCACATGGCTGCAGCGGGAAAAAATCGACGCAGTCGTTGATGCGACGCATCCCTATGCCGATCAGATCTCGTCCAACGCGGTGGCCGCGTGCACGCGGCTTGCAGTTCCACTCGCCTCGATCCTGCGCCCCGCCTGGCAGCCTCGACCGGACGATAACTGGCTGAGCGTCGCGAGCGCCGAAGCCGCCGCTGACGCGCTGGGGCCTGAGCCGCGTCGTGTTTTCCTGAGCATGGGCCGGCAGGAGCTTGGCGCCTTCGCAACGCGACCTCATCATCACTACATCGCACGCACCATCGATCCGCCCGACGATGTCGCGCTGCCGCCCAATATCCAATTCTTGTTCAGCCGAGGTCCCTTCGACATAACGGCCGAAACCGAACTCCTTGAGCGCGAGACAATAGATGTTCTCGTTTCCAAGAACTCCGGCGGAGCTGCGACTTATGCCAAGATCGACGCAACGCGCGCGCTTGGCATTCCGGTCGTGATGATTGCGCGTCCGCATAAGCCGTCCGGATACGCCGTGCAGAATGCTGAAGCTGTCGTGGCGTGGCTCGAACAACAGCGTGTTCATCGCGCACCCTCTTGCTCCGCGCGTGGCGTATAGATCCATGGCCGCAATCCCGTTCGGGGAATCAACCGCGTGGCTTCGGCTCCGATGATGACAAGCGTGCGCATATCGGCGAGAGCCGAATCGACCTCTGCCAGGGTTGATACGATGACGCCTGCTTCCGGAGTCCCGGCTTTTCTGACGAAGAGCACAACGGTCTCGGGCGACTTGATGGTGCGCAAGAGTTCGAATGCCTGACCAAGCTGATGGGGCCGCGCCCGCGACGCGGGATTGTAAAGCGAGATGACAAAGTCACCTTCAGCCGCGGCCCGCAGGCGTCGCTCGATGGTGTCCCATGACTTCAGATTGTCCGACAGAGAGATTGCGCAGAAGTCCGCCCCAAGGGGTGCGCCGACCTCGGCTGCTGCGGCGAGCATGGCTGTAATCCCCGGCTCGACACGAATATCGAGATCGCGCCAAGCGGGATTGCCGGCCTCGATCGCCTCGAACACCGCAGCCGCCATTGCGAACACGCCGGGATCGCCGCCCGAAACGACTGCGACCTTTCTACCTTCGGCCGCGAGTGTGAGCGCGTGCTGTGCCCGGTCGATCTCGACGCGATTGCCGGACGCATGACGGCACTGGCTGAAGAGAGTTTCCGGGATTCGATCGATATAAGGTCCATAGCCAACGAGGTCCGTCGCGGCCTGAAGCGCCCTGCTCGCCGCCGGCGTCAGGAGATCTATGGATCCGGGTCCAAGACCCACAATAAAAACCGAGCCGCTCACAGCCGTCTCCCCTGACCCGGAATCAACACCATCGAAAAGTAAGGTCCATCGCCGTCGGGGCATTCGGACAACGGCATGATCCGCTCACCGGGCATGGAGCCTCGCTCCACATAAATGGCGCGCGCAAGCAAACCCGCCGCATCAACGGCGCGGCGGATCTTTGCCAGGTTCTTGCCGACCTTCATGATCACTGCAGCATCCGTTTCAGTGAGACGACGCCTCAACTGATCTTCATCCAGGGTTCCGGGGAGTACCGAGAGAACGTCATTGCCCCAGGTGATCGGCGCATTTGCGCGCGTCCAGCAAGCCGACATGCCTGTGACTCCAGGCACGACCTCAATCGGGAAGCTGGCTTCGAGACGCCGCCAGATGTGCATGAACGAGCCATAGAAGAACGGATCGCCCTCAGCCAGCAACCCTACCGACTTGCCTTGCCGGAGCAGCCCCGACAGCGTCTCGACGCTTTCCTCATAGAAGCGGCTGATCTGCTCCTGATAGGAAGGATCTTCCGGCGGTATCTCGTTAGTAACGGGATATTCCAGCCGCAACTCCGGACGTCCCTTTTCGATCAAGGGGTCGACGATGCCACGCGAATTGCCCTGAAGGCCGCGCTTGGCAAAAAAGGCGATCACATCGACATCCCGCACAAGAGCTGCAGCCCGCAGCGTCAGATAGTTGATATCGCCAGGCCCGACCCCGATGCCATAGAGCGTTCCGCCACGCGCGTTACCACCGATCACGTCAAAACTTGTCATTCGCGTTCACTCGCCAACGCATTGACCGCCGCCGCAGCCATGGCGCTACCGCCCCTGCGACCACGGACAATCAGGAATGGAACGCGCGTCTGCTCCGCAAGCGCTTGTTTGGACTCGGCGGCTCCGACAAAACCGACGGGAACGCCGATGATGGCGGCAGGACGCGGCGCGCCTGCGTCAAGCATGTCGAGCAGCCGAAACAGCGCGGTCGGCGCATTTCCGATCACGACAACAGATCCCTCAAGATGTGGGCGCCAGAGCTCCAGCGCCGCCGCCGAGCGTGTGTTGCCCGTTTCGATGGCGAGTTGCCCGACAGTCGGATCATCAAGAGTGCAGACGACGCTGTTGTCGCGCGGCAACCTGCTGCGCGTGACGCCGTTAGCAACCATCTTCGCATCGCAAAGAATGGGCGCACCACGCAGCAATGCTTCGGATGCGCTCGCCGCAAATGTCGGAGACATAAAAAGTTCGTCCACGATATCGACCATGCCGCAGGCATGGATGATTCTGACGGCTACCTTCTCTTCGTTCTGCTTGAAGCGGGACAGATTGGCCTCGGTGCGGATGATCGCAAACGAATTGCGGTAAATCTCGGCGCCATCCCTAATATAGGAGTGCGTTTCAGTCATGCATGCTGCCTCGGTCCGTATCGAAGATCTCACCCGGACTGGCGGCAAGATCGGAAAAGAGAAAATGGCGCACAGGCGTATCCTGGGCCGTACCATTGCGCACGAGGCCGTAACGACACTCGGCACCAATCAGCACGAGATCGCTCGTCCCCGATTTGGCGCACCCCTTGGCACAGCCGGAGACATGAACGGTCTCGGTGAAACCAAACCGCGGCAGCAGTCGCGCCAGCCAGCGTGCGTCGCCACGCGTATCGAGGGAGGTCGACTGACAGCCGGGCGTCCCCGGGCAGGCTTCGATCTGAAGCAGGGGATCGGCCGAGTCAACGACCAGGCCAACGCTTGCCGCAGCCGCGAGAATGCTTTGCCCGGACTGCTCGTCAGAGACCTCGGCATAGAGCGTGCGCCAGGGCGAGAGCCTGACCTCCTTGACGCCATCGGCCGCCATCGCATCAACGAGCATCCGGATTTGACCGGCTTCGACGCGTCCAAAGGGTGCTGCGATTCCCACCGCGAACCGGCCGGCGCCCAGCTCTATCAAGCCAGTACGTTTCATCAACGGCGCGTCGGCATCGCGCGGCTGCTCGCGAAGCGCATCGAGCCGCGGCATGATCGCGGATCGAACAGACGCAAGGCCTTCGTCGGAAAGGTCGCGCATCCGCTGTCGCTGTTCACGCGACGCCACGGCGATGAAGGCAAGGCCGATTTCGACGGCGACGGCCGCTGCCGCACCGCGCACGATTGAACCAAGCCATTCCATCCCGATCCGCGTTTCGAGGCCAATCGCAATCGCAGCACCTTGACCATCTGCAATCGCGGCAAGACGAATATCGCCACGCTGTTCCGCAAGACCCAAAACTCCACCGCTGTCGACGATGAAGCCAAACTTGGTCGGCAATGCCCAAAGCGACGTCTCGGTCGCGAGTAGCCGCGCAAGCTCTCCACCGATACTTCTGACGTCAAAGACTTCGGCGGGATCGATACCCGCGAGAGGATTGACCATCACATTGCGCACGGCCTCACCGTCCGGATTATCGTCGAGCAGGCCAAACCGGGCGATCACCTCGTGCAGTTGCGGCAGCGTCTCCTCGCTGACACCGCGAATCTGCAGATTGGCCCGCCGCGTCAAATCAATGTGGCCGTTGCCGAAACGCCCTGCGGCGTCGGCGAGCGCAGCCAGTTGGTCGAGGCCAAGCGTCGCCGATTGCGGGCGAACGCGGACGATCAGTCCGTCGCCGCTCAGCATCGGCCGCAAGACACCGGGGCACCAGCCCTTCGCTTCTATCGTTGCCAAACGATTCACGTCACGTGTCCCTGCCCCACCCGGATCCGCCCGTCAGATCTTGGCACCACCGCCCCTTCGCATCAGATAGCTGTCCATGATCCACCCATTGGCGCGGCGCGCCTCTGTCCTGATCCGTTCGATATCATCGACGACATCTTTCAGCTTGCCCGATATCAGGATTTCGTCGGGCATGCCGATATAGGCGCCCCAGTAGATATCGACATTCTGATCGGCGAACTGCTTGTAGGTATCTCCGCCATCGAGCATGACGACGACGCTATCGGCGCCTTCAGGGAAGCCTTCCGCCATCTTCCGTCCCGTAGTGATTTCGATGGATTGCCCGATGCGGTTGAGCGTTGTTTTGTGCTTTGCAGCGAGCGCCTGGACACTGCTGATGCCGGGAATGACCTCATATTCAAGTTCGTAACGACCGCTGCCGGCAATCATCTCGACGATCCGAATCGTGCTGTCATAGAGTGTCGGGTCACCCCATACCAGAAATGCGCCGCATTCGCCGTCCGACATCTCCTGTGAGATCAGGCGTTCGAACAGAGCTTGCTTGTCTCGATTGAGGCCATCCACGGTTGAAAGATAATCCTCCGCATCGCGCGCCCATTCCGGGCTGGTCGCGTCAACGAAGCGATGGTTGTTGCCTTTGATATAACGCCGGCAGATTTCCTTACGAAGCTCGATCAGCTTCGTCTTGCTCGGTCCCTTGTCCATGATGAAGAAGACGTCGGTCCGGTTCAGGGCATCCACGGCCTGCATGGTGACGTAATCGGGATCTCCAGCTCCGATGCCGATAATAAGTATCTTCTTCATAGCTCGGTACTCCGATGCAACAGCACATACACGGCGTTTCAACGTTATCGTCCCGAGCCGATCCAATGCAGAACGTGCAGCCACTCTCGAAGCGCACGCGACACGTGACGCCGGATGACCACCACTGCCTGAATTGATACGGACCTGCTCGACGGCAAAACAACGACCCGTCAGCGCGGTTGCCGGTCCATCCTCCCCTCGCCCTCGGCGACAGATGCACCCAGCCCTGTTGCGTCGAGGCACCCCGCCCGACGCGTTCGCGCATGACCATGACCGGCAGCAGGTTTCCTGGCTCGCGGATCGTCGCCTTGGACCACCTTCCCAGGGAGCATCTGCATCCCCAGTGGCATTTATGGTCCTCGGCTATCCGCCTACAGTTGCGGGGGCAGCCACGGAATTGTCTGCCAGGCAGACGCACCGCATTCCCTTGGTTAGCCCTTGCGAGCACCACCGCTCGCATAGGTCGCATCTGTGCGTGATCGCGTCAACATCGACCCGAAGCTTATTGAACGGTTCGGCTGTGCTATGCGGGAGAATATCGTCGGCGCGACATCCTCACATTCAGGCAACCGTGGACCGGATCGAGGTCGGTGATCATTCCATGACGACGGACGTTCTGAGGCTCCAGTTTTGGACCTTGAAGTACGTCCAGGGGCCGTTCCCTTAACCCGCAACAGCCCGTCGCCTTCAGTTCCGCTTTCGGCGCACATGGTGGACTTGGCTATAGCGCAGCGCGAACGCGATTGACCCAACGCGGACGTTGGCGAGTTTGCGTTCAACACAAACATCCCGCGGTTTTTCCTTTCCTTACCTCGGCGGGGGGCAAGGCTGACCGTTTGGAAGCACACATTTGGCAGTAGGCGGTGCCGGACGTGCAGCAGGTGGTGGTGGCGGTGCCGGACGCGCAGCAGGCGGCGGCGGTGGTGCCGGACGCGCAGCAGGCGGCGGCGGCGGTGCCGGACGCGCAGCAGGTGGTGGCGGCGGTGCCGGACGCGCAGCGGGCGGCGGCGGGGGTGCCGGACGCGCAGCAGGCGGCGGCGGCGGTGCCGGACGTGCAGCAGGTGGTGGCGGCGGTGCCGGACGCGCAACAGGCGGCGGCGGCGGTGCCGGACGCGCAGCAGGTGGCGGCGGGGGTGCCGGACGCGCAGCAGGTGGCGGCGGGGGTGCCGGACGCGCAGCAGGCGGCGGCGGTGGTGCCGGACGTGCAGCAGGCGGCGTAGCACCCGGCTTCGTCGCCGAATTCGGAGCTGCGGGCACCGCGGGTGCAGGCCCAGGAGTTTGGGACGATTTTGCGCCGATGGGCGGAGAAGCCTTCGGAGATGTGACAGGGGGATGCGGCTGACCGTCGGTTCCTGGTAGCGCCGATCCCGGCTTGTTCGCACTCGGAGCTACTGGCACTGGTGTCGCAGCCGGCGAAGATTTCGCACCGGAAGCTGGTGATGCACCGGGAGCTGAGCCGGGGACAGGCGGAAGCGGCTGACCGTTCGCTCCCGGTAGGGTCTGTCCCGGCGGCTTGTTGATTGCATTTGGAGTCAAAGGCGCTGCCGAGGCCGGCGGCGTCCCCGGTTTTACAGCGGTCAACGGGGGCGCACCGGGCGCGACATTTGTAGGTGACGTCGGAGCCGGACCTGTTGTTGCTGGTGCGGACTTTGTACCAGCCGGCGACAGTGCACCGGGAACTGGCTTGCCGTCGGGGCCGACGGCGCCTGGCAGCGGCGTTGGCCCTGTTGCTGGCGTGGACTGCGCCTGAGACGGCGCCGGCTGCGCTGAAACAGCAGGTTTGGGCGCCTGTACGGGTGGAGGGTTGGGCGCGAGCGCAGCCTTGGTCGCGACCGAAGGCGGCAACGAAGGCGCCAGAAGCGCAGCAGCTCCTGCACCCGCAACCCCAGCAGCGATGAGGCCGTCCACTCGTGACGAGGGCACCGGCGCCTGTGCCACGCCTTGCACGGGAGCAGCGGGCGCAGGCGCAAGGGTTTGGGCCTGCCCGCTGGGATTGGTGATCGTCACCACATTCGTCGTGTTGTTGACGACGACGGTGTTGTGAATGTTGTTGTAGATGATGTTGCTCGGCGGAGGTGCCACATACTCAGGTGGCCGCACCCATACGGGAACGGGCGAATAATCCGGGACCGGAAGAATGAACGCATAGATCGGCGGCGGTGGTGGCGGCAGATCGACAAAATAGACCGGACGCGGCGGCAGGAAGATGATCGGCGGCGGAGGCGGCGGAGCAAATCCGAAATCGGGATCGTCGAACATCAACACCGGGCGCTCAACGTAGATTACTTCCTCTGGCGGTGGCGGCGGCACGTCATATGTGATGACCGAAAACTGCGGCGGCGGTTCAAAGGATGCTGAAAGATAGGCAAGCCGGCGACGGGCATCATCCGCGTGCGCGCCCCGCGGGTATCGGCGAAGATAGGACCAGTAGGCGGGTGGCGTGTTGACACCCCGCGTTCGGCGCCAGGTGATCGCCTCGCGGCGCGCCGCGACGATCGCGCGAACCCGCCGCGCCATCGGATCATCGGGATAGGCAGCGAGGAAGGCCTCGTAATCCTCCAGCGTGTCACGGTCCACCGCGGCCAGGTATGCTTCCTGCGAGCTGAAATCGCGAAGCGGTCTTGAGCGGATCGCGGAGGTTTGCTCGCGCGAAATCGCAGGCGGAGGTGCGTCGGGTGCGCGGTCGAAGAAATAGAACGGCGCCTCTAACTTCGACGCGTTCCACGGGACTTCCGCGCCCTTGGTTGTTTCGTTGACGCGGAGCCGAATGCGGCTGAAGAGGTCTTCCACCCGCAATCCACCTTCACGCATCATTTCGGCAAGCGCCTGGGCATATGCCGAATAGGGTCCGGCCTCAGCGGGGGCTACCGTACCCGGTGCTGAATTGAAGGCGATAAACATGCCTTGTTCGGGCTCGACGAGCGCCAGTCCGCCGGTCAGCGGCGCGCCGGTTTTGGCGAAGGGATTGGCTCGCGCGATATCGAGCACCACCATGCTTGCCTTCAATTTCAACGCGGCAAGCGGCGCCATATAGTCGGATAACCGGAGCGCTTCCGCCGATATATTGACGTCGCGAGCGATCTTGGCATCGACCGGCACGAAATAGTTCTCGCCTTCAAGTTGCAGTCCATACCCGCCAAGATAGATGAAGGTGACAGTCTCCGGTCCAGAGGACGATGCCTTGTCCAGGAACTCCCGGAACGTCCGACGCAGCGAATCCTGATCCAGATCTCGTGCCCCGGTGACGTCGAAGCCGGCAGCTTGAAGTGTTTGTGCAATCAAGCCGGCATCGTTCGCGGGGGTCGGCAGGGCACCTGCCTGATAGTTCGCATTGCCAATCACCAGAGCGATGCGTCGTTCAGACGGCGCGGCGTTCGATGAGCTTCCACCGACCAGCATGAGTGCCAACAGAAAAGCAGCGAACTTCGAGATCGATGTCATGACCATCCCGCCAAATCTTTGGGTCCAGCGTTACATATAAATTCAATGGCGTTGAACGAATTCTGAATGGAACGGGTCGGAATTAAGGCGCTATCACGCAGCATGAGTCGGGCAACAAGACACGTTAACCACTGATTGTTCCTCTCGTCAGTATGATCAGCAGGCGAATCAACCTCAGCGAGGTATCCACCAGTGTCAGGTCAGCAATTGTCTTGTCACCAAAGTTCGAACCCGCGGTTGGCACCTCGGTGCCGGTTTTCAGCGACGACGAGTGTGTTCAGAAACTTGCAATGCTGATGGAGCACAGGGACGCAAGAACCTTAGCGAAATTGCTACATTGATTAGCCGTTTAGCCGTTCCAATAGAATAAGTGCGGGCGAGGCATATACGGTAGTAACAGATTGCCTCACGGCTGCATCTGAGCGGCGCCCGATTCGAACTGCAATTGCTGTGGTGCACGAGTCGTTCATGGGCCCCGCGTCCTTTCACTGCTCTGCGGTCAGTAGCAGATACTGTATGTCAAATTCTTGCCCGCAGGTGCTTATGCGGTCGTAGCCGTAGATTGGCATCAGGACCTCCCCCTCCATCGGCAAATGGGCCGTGCTGAAGTCCTGAATTATAGATTTGGGAAGAGCGCCGGCAGCAAATCATCTGATTGACGACGCGCCCCTTTCGGAAGACTCGGTACTTATTTGCTTCAGGGATGCTGCGGACCGCGCCTGCGAGGCGTGGTCGCAGTTCGGCAGCGAATTTTACTGATGTGAAACGATGGCCTGTTCAAACATGCGGGACTACTTTGTTTTCGTCGTCTTCGCGATGATCTGGTTTCGGCTCCGGCTTGTCCCTCAGGATGTTGAGATACGCGTCATACGCATATACTCGGTCTCGACGTTTTCCCGTGATTTCCTTCAGAATACCGATCTTGCGCAGTAGTTCGATCGCTGCATTCACGGTTGGATCCGAGAGACGCGTTTGCTCAGCAATATTTTGTGCGGTGACGGCAGCGATGCGGATAAGATCTGAGTGGTTCCGTGCGCCCAGTTTGTCCTTCAGTTGGACGTAGTATTCGTCGCCGTCTTGTAGGATATCCCGAGCGCGTCGGCTACCTCGACGATTGTTTTGCCCCGGAGCCCGTTAGGCGCGAGCGCTCCGATACCGGAACCCTTCGGCCAGCCGAGGCAAATCTAGAAAGACACTGTCACGCCGGCCTGATTATCAATTTGCAATCCCGTTCGGCGTAACGCTCGATGAAGTCCTTCACCCCCGGCGGCAGCTCCTCGCAGGTAACTGCGGCCCGCTGGCGAATATAACGGGCGATAGCCAAATCCGAATGGCTGCGAGCTTGATGAAGGCAAGGTAGTTGGCCGCGAGTTTGTCATATCGCGTGGCGATCCTTGAAAAACATGGTGACTTTAAATTCTTTCCGGGCGGAGTTCCGGTCGCTGTATCTAACTGATACCAGTTGCTGCGCGGCCAAGACGCTTTAAAGATCACTGCGCTCGGGCCGTTACGGTGCGACTGATCTGATCAGGTATCTCCCGCAGCCACGCAAACACGCCGTCAAGGTCGTAGTCTCCGCCGTTTCAGGATCGCCCGGCTTGCCGCCTGCCACCATCAGCACGAATGCACCGCATGGCTTACCGCCAGATTGCAACTGACCATCGCGGCTTCAATGATTTCTCCAGAGGGAAATACACACCACAAGTGAGACAATCGCCCCTATCGGAAAGTAGATGTCCGTGACCTTAGTGCCGGCTTCGTACAAAACCGTCTGGTGATCCAGATGGACGGACTTCAAGTGTAGTCGGATAGCAGCGGCATCACACTCGGAAAGAGAAGCCAACAGTAAATTGCCGGAATTGCGTATCATGATACGCGTCTAGGCGGAGCGCAAAGAACTATCAGTCAGCGGCGCGCCAGTAAGACTGCCGACAATGTTAAACCCCCGGACTTTGATTAGAAAAGGTGCGAGCTTCATTGTCCACGATGTCGTGAACCAATTGACAGGCATGGGTATCAAAGTTTGGTTGTAGCTCACAACTCTGGAGGTGCTGCCATGGCCACCTATGATACTAAAACCTTGCATCTACTCAGAGAGGTTCTTGACGAAGCTTGGGGAGCTTTGCCGGAAGGTTCCAAATATGAAACTCTCAAATCTGAGATGGCTCTGCGGATACTAAAGAAGGCGGCGGACGGGGAGCGAGACCCGGTCAGACTTCGAGCGTTTGCCCTCGTTAGGTCCGTGGGTGACCACCCGCATCAGAAGCCAAGACCCGCGTTACAGGGCGACCACGGACCACGCAGACCTTGACCTTCGGTTAGCATGAAAGCCCACTGGCTTCGCTCACCGGGGCTTACCTCGCGCAAGTTTAAGACCACGTGGCAGCCGTTGGCACCACGGGAGCGGATAGCTCCTAAACCCTGAACGCAAAAGTCCCGACAGCCGCCATCACAGGCTGTCGGGGCTTTTGTCTGTCAGTAGACCGCGAGCCCGCATGTCGCCGTTGCAGGTCGCTATGGCGTGGTCGCAGGCAGCTTCGTACGGGTCGGCAAGCAGCGCGTGTGCAGCTTCGGTCACGGTGAAAACTCCCAACGTGGCTTCACCCAACAGAACTTCGGCCAGTACCCGGTCAGGGGTACTGACCTGTTTTACCCTTAGTGGCTTAATTCGATTTTCACAGCGGCAGGTTTGACGGAACGGCGTTACAACTGGCGCGTTTATTCTTGGGAATCACCTCCCGTGGAGAGCGTCTAAATGAAGAGCAGCGAAAGAAATCGCCCGTCATGTCTCGATCAATTTGATTGCTCATCTGAGCCAGGGCCCGAGCCAGAGCGGGATAACGGGACAGAAGACGAAAATCGAACGAAGGCGACGCTGGAAGCTCTTCAGAAGAGAACCGGTCGCTCAGCCGCAGTTAATATCGCAGTCGCGCCAAGGCATGATTAGCGGCGACATGCCGTCCTTCGAGCGGGTTCATTGGCGCCGACCATAACGCCCCCTTCCCCGCTGGCTTCAGTTTGAAAAATGCTTCGCTTTCTAGAATGCCCCAAGTCGGGGGCGTGAATATCGTGAGACTGGCCGCGCGCCCGATGGCGCGCGGCCAAAAATTTTCGACAGTCGCACGGTGACAGGCCGGGACCGCGTGAGCGGTCTCGGCCACGCCGTTTATTCGGCGGCGACGGAGTACGCGTCAGGGCTCGCCTCGGTGGTGGCATCCTCCTGCGGTGGTTCGGCAGGCTCTTGCGTGGCTCGCGGTGTCCGCATCAGCACAGGCAGCCAGCCAGTACCGACCAAGGACTGCTCGGCAGCTTCCGCCATGTCCTGCTTCTTCATATCCGCGATCCGGTCAGCGGCCTCATTGCTGACCGCTTCCCGCACGGCGGCAAGAATATGCGTCTTGGTGACGCGACCCAGATAGGTCTGTACGGTCGGGGCCCAATGCGCGGCCATGTCGAGCGACACGGCCTCCGCCAACCTATCCGCTGTTGCCACAGCACGAGGCCTGCGCTCCGATGGCAGTCTCACCGCATTGGCCGTGAGCGCGACGCAATGCGCGAACAGCGCCATGCGGCCGTCATGGTCAAGCTCCACGACGAAACTCCACAGGTCGGATACGTCGCGCGGCATCTGCGCCGCCCAACGAGCATGCTGATCTGACCACACCTTGCCCGCTTTAGTGTCCTCGATACCATCCGCATGGGAGGCCAGCATTGTACTGACCGGACGGATATCGAGAACGGGGGCGTCCGCGCCGCGATAGAAAATTTGTGCAGCGAGCGCATGGGTCACGGCAACGATGGCGACCTCTGGCTGTTCGCTCAAAGCGAGGCGAAGCCCGAGGGTCCGATGTGCGGTGAGATCGCGGATCAGGATGTCCGAGAGCGGCTTGTGATCGTCGGTGTCCTCATCCTCCCTATCCAAGTCGTCATCTCCGGGGTCACCGTTCGAACTAGCTCCACCGTCATAGGCGGCGTCACCGCCCTCGCCTTCGCCGCTCGCATCATGCGTTTCCGGCTCCGGTTTCTCGTCTTCGGCCCGCATGAAACCGCGTTCAACACGCAACGTCCCATCATGATTGAGGATTACGAAGGCTCCGCAACGCGGGATATCGGCGGCGTCATAGGCCTGACGCTTCGCCTCAAGCCGCTCGATCTCGGCTTCAAGCTCGCCGAAACGCGCATCGACATCGTCGGGCAATTCCTCGGCACTCTCATACTGCTCCGTCAGGCTGTTGAACTCAGCCTGTGCGGCATCCAAGGCGGCTTGATCTTCCGCCGACAGGTCCACCGGCTGCGGATAGGTCCGGCGCAGCCCGTGACTGTGGGGATAGTCGAGATGGACTTGCGTCCACTTCCACCCCTCAGCCTCTTGCACAGCGGTCGCTGCACGTCCGAGCTTCGCCATCACAAGGAGGTCGAGAAGCGCCACGTCCTCAAAATAGCCGCCACGATCCTCGGTGAATAGGTCGCGAAGGATCGTGCCACCCACCTCGGTATAAGCTTCTGCGCCGACAAAGATCGCGCGACGATCGGTGGCGGCAACATGGGTTTCGGTGAGCAGGCGGCGGATCGTGCTGGCATCGCGGTTATAGGATAGCCGCTCAAAGGCCGCTTCCTGCCGGGCATGGTCTTCGGTGATCGCGAAGGCCATCAACTGGTCAAGCGCGAGATCACCGTCGCGATAGATTTGCATCAGCTTGGGCGACACCGCCCCCAATCGAAGGCGCTGCCGCACCACATGCGGCGTGACGCCGAACCGAGCGGCGATTTCTTCCGCGCCGAACCCGCGCTCCTCCGCCAGCTTCTTGAACGCCTCGAACTGATCGGCGGGATGCATGTTCTCGCGCGTGACGTTCTCATCGAGGCTGATTTCGAAAGCGTCATTCGCGGTGTCGATGACGCAGCGAATCGGTTCGGTCTTTTTGATCTCCTTGCGCTTGACGCGCAGAAGCTGCGCCAGCCTGCGGCCTTCGCCGATGGTGACGAAATAGAACCCTGTTGCCGCACCGTCTGCGTCCAATTCCGGCTCGACGACAAGATTTTGCAGGATGCCTTTCGCGGCGATGCTGGCCGCATAGGCCTCAATCGACGCCTCACTGTGCGGCGTCTTGCGGGCATTGTTCGGAGACTTCTTGAGCTTGTTGAGTGGAATGAAAATCTCCGTCCCGCTCTGCGTGACGATTTCAACGTTCTTAGCAGACATGGTCGTTCTCCTTCGGGTTTGGGGCGCAGCGCTGCGCTGCAGCCCTGCCCGTCGGCGAGACCGGGGTAGCAAGGGCAAGGGCGAGCGGGGCGGAGGGGGATCACCCGGCCTGCACAAGCGGATTCCGATGGTTGGTAGCGGTCCGGTCTTGACGTCCGCGCGGAAGGTCGGGGAGACCGGCCCGGCCGGTCCCGGATCTTCCGGGACTGCACCCTTGCCCGCGCGAGGGCGGAGCCCTTAGCTCCCAAACAGAAAAAGGGCGTCTGGGCCGCAGTGAAGCGAAGGCCAGTCGGCAGTCGCGAGACCGGTTAAGAAGGCACCCGCAGGAGGGTCAGCATAGCGCCGCCGCTTGGCGGGACCCGGGACCGAGTGCCTCCGGCGAGCGACACGGTATTGCGCGAAGGGATCGAAGCCGAAGGCCGAGACGCCTTGCGGCTCGGTTCACGAGAGCCCGACCGGCAGAGCCGGTCGCGAACCGTCTTTTGTTTTCGATTCGGCAGCTAATTCTGCAAGGTCGTATCGAGTAGCGTACAAATCGTACGCCTGCTTTCTGGAGCTGCACCTTTACGGCAAGCTTGTTCGCATCAAGATATTGCGCACCCGCGTTGAGGGCGTCGCTCCTCACATCGCACGACGAGCCGTGCATGACAGCGTGATGACTGCCAGAAGATCTGCCAACGCTCACATCCTGGACGTAATGTCGCCAAAGCCTTCGGCCGGTGCGCGCGGCCCCAGACATTGTGAAGCAAGGACAAACGCCATGCGCCCCCTTCTTAGGAGCGCGGACTGCGCTTCGCCGACAGGCCCGCGTCTTTGCAATGCCCCCTCTGCTCCAAACGCTACTACCGCGCTTACCGCCGGTCATTCCGATATCGCGAAATAGAGCGATCCTTCGTCCTATTTGTACGCCACAGCACCATGCAATCATACCTGAGCTCCAAGGCTCTTTCTTGCTGCTAAACCTACGCTCAATGTGCATTGGACCGATCATGGTTCGGAGCGGAGGCATGCGCGCCCAGGACGAAAGCCGCCTGAGATGACACGCACGGTGCCGGGCGAGTTCACGGAGGAATGGCTGCTCAAGGCCATCGACACCGTGTCGTTCTGCATCGTGGAGGACGGCGCGGTCTACGCGCCAATTCTGGAGCGGCTCGAAAACGAGCTGGAATTGATCCGCCGCAAAGATGACGTCGTCGCCCGCGCGCGGCGGAATGTTGAGTTGCGCAACCAGCGTCTCGCCGAAGCGCGTCCATAGCGCAGTATCGCGCATCAGCGAGGGCAGACTATGAGATTGATCTTGATAACCTTGCCGGCGGCAGCCAGCATAGGGGCTTGACACTACCTATGCAGTTTGGAGATCGGCAAAGGGAGCGGCGGCATGATCAAGTTTGCGGCGATCTTGGCAGTATTCTCGTTCTATCTCAGCGTTACTGACGCACATGCCCAGGGACAATGTTTTTTCAACGGCCAGCGATGGGTACTACAGTATCCGAACGGGTACTTTGGACTTTGCCCCTCGCAGATGATCCCAGCCCCACAAATATTGCCTTATCCCGGCCCTGTCCAAGCGCCGAACGTACGTCCCGCGCCGCCGGTGTTGCCTTACCCGACGTTCGCCGCCCCGCCACCACTCCCTGAAGAATCGCCCGTAAATCCTTACGGGCGCCAACAAGCAGTCCAGCCTCGGTTTCAAAGTGAAGAGAGGCCCGAAAGGTCCTCCTCAGCCAGCTTAGCCGTCGATTGTGCCCGGCAATCCAGCACTCGGATTGATGCATTCCTTCAATGCAGTGGCGGAAAAGTCGTCCTAAATCCGGATCAACGCGTCCTTGTTGATTGCGCCGAGAGTTCGGGAACGACTGCGCAAGGCCTCGCGGAATGTGCCGGTCCAAAGTTACTTGGCAGGCACGTCAGTCAGGATCAGCGCGCCTTACTGAAATGCGCTTACGACGCGGAAGGACGATCGAATGCCTTCGTCAGTTGCATGAGCGCTTACGGTGTCTCTCGCTTATCAACTGAGCAACGAGCGGTCCTCACTTGTGCGGCAGACTCGGACAGCTCGAGTGAGTTTGCAACGTGTGCGGGATCGCAGCTAATTGGATCGCGCCTCAATCCCGAGCAGAGAGCGGCGGTAGCATGCGCAGCCGAGTCAGGCGGAAGCGCGACAGGGTTTGCAACCTGTGCCGGCACAAAGATATTGGGAGCCAATCTGAATCCGGAGCAAAGGATCGCCATAGCCTGCGTCGCCGAGACTGGCGGCCAACCTTACGCAGCTGCCGCCTGTGCGGCGATTAAGCTGACCATACGCGAACTGCAAAAATGTTTGTCGGAAGGATTCAACTCTAGAAATTGCTACGGGAAAAACAACGATCTCTTCGGGCGGGAGGGATGGACGGTCAAAACGCTGACAAACGCGGGCAATGACTTAGTGCACGGTCCTGGCGAAACAAACGATCTTGTTGGCTGTAGAGGATGGCTCGCAAAGCGAATGGGACGGCGATGCTAGGGAGTGTACTCATAAAATTCGGGATGTCCGCTTTTAGGAGTAAAACAGCCCCCTTGATTGTCCCGCCGAGGTCGGTTTTTGACTCACTTCAGACATGACCGCGCGGGACTTCAATCTTGGAGCGATTTTATGTTCGCGGCTGGGCCGATCTGCGACTTGGGCTAAGCAGAGAGTTGTAGGTGAAGGAATTGGTTGAAGGCGCTCGGCTGGTAGTCGGAGAATGCCTCCCCGTCCACGAAGCCATGCTTCCGATAGAGCGTCAACGCGGGTTCGAACGCCGGGCCGCTTCCGGTTTCGAGGCTCAGACGGGTCAAGCCAAGCGCCTTGGCCTCTGCCACGATCTGGTCTAGTAGCAGCGCGGCCACGCGCCGGCGGAGGTGATCGGGATGGGTTCTCATGGACTTCACCTCGCCGCTGCCATTGCCCAATTCCTTCAGCGCGCCGATTCCGACCACTTCGGCACCCTCCCAGACGGTCCAGACCGTGACGCCCGGTGCCTTCAATCCCGACAGATCGAGGGCATAGACGCTGTCAGGTGGTGAGTTGGCGTGCATCCCGGAGAGGTGAAGTGCAAGCAAGCGCAACGTCGCTTCGCCGGAAAGATCGTCTTCGCGGACCTCAAACATCCACGTCCCTCATTTTCTCCACAGCTAGCGCTGCAATCTAGCCGGAGCCGTTGTCGATAGACAAGTCTGCGACCGAGCCCGCGAAGTCAGCAATCGGCACTTAGCCGATATGCCGGTGTGGTGCGCCGCTGTCCGCTTCCAGCGGTGAAGCGGAGATGGCGGGCGGTTTTATGAGTACACGCCCTAGGACCCGCATGGACCCTGCATCACAACGAACCAGCGCCAATCATGGGAAAGCCGCACGGCACAGAGCCGCTGCGGGCGCTCTTTTTAATGTGACAAATCCGGTCGCTACACAGCAACACAGCTCCGGAACGAATGACAGATTCTCCTGTTTTACCGTCACTCAAACAAGGGAGAGCCATCATGGCAAACGAAACGGGCAATCTGATCAGCAGCGAGAAGGTGGAAGGCACCGCCGTCTATGGTCCCGACAGCGAAAAAATCGGCTCCATTGAAAGTGTGATGATCGACAAAGTCGGTGGCAAGGTCGCTTATGCCGTACTGAGCTTCGGCGGCTTCCTTGGCATGGGCGATGAGCACTACCCGCTTCCGTGGCAGACGCTGAAATACGACACCAATCTTGGAGGTTATGTCACCAACGTAACGAAGGATCAGCTCGAAGGCGCGCCAAAATACGCCAACGAGAATGATTGGGACTGGGCAGACACCAAGCGGGCCCGCTCACTCAACGAATACTACGGCACCCCTTGGGTCTAATCTCTGTGGCCCCGGTTCGCCGGGGCCTATTTGATCTGAGGGCCGGAAACGATTCCGTTTTGGCGGGATTGTATAAGGCATACGCCGGGTGACAACCGGCCATAACGGGGATGATGGACGCAGCGGTTTTGCCGGTTTCTCGTTGCGACAGCAACGCATTGGTACGCGTGGAAATCTAACCCGTTCCCGGCGTATGCACCTTACTTTACCTCACCTCACTCGGGTTGAAGCCGAACAACTCAATGATGCGCTTGTCCTGCCCGCCCGTGCCCTTGTACGTGTCGAGATACGACGCCGCTTCCTTAGTGAGACCAGCCTTTGTCTCGGTATCTTTGAACAGCCTCACGATCTGGTTCTTGAAGGCTTCGACAGCCTTCCTGTCGTTTTCGCTGAGCTGCTTTGTGGGGGTTGCGAGCGTCAATTCCTCTTCAAGTGAGTAAGTCGCTAGCTGAGAGAATAAATTATACTTGGGCTTCCAATTTGCCTTCACCTCATCATAACCCGCCGCCTCAGCCTTCATGGCTTCGTTCTTCTCGCGATCGCCTTGCATGCGCAGGGCGTTTGCCTTGAAATTGAAATAACGGTCGAGGGTCTGGACATAATGCATGTAGAGGTCAAACCCCATGAGCCGGACATATGTCTTGGCCAGCTCTCGTCGCTCGACCTCGGCCACACCGAAGTCGATAAGCTGCGCGTTGATCTCGTCTAAGCGCGCCTGGTTTTCGACTGCGCTCTGTCCGTCCCACCTTTGACCGATCCCCACTGTCTCATAGGTCGATTTTGCGTTGATCACTGCTAGCCGTCGGAGCTTAGCCAAAATCTCGTCGGCTTCGTTGAGGGTGCGGACGAGGTGTGCCTTGACGCCCCAAGCCTCTAGAATCTCTAGCTTGGGCAGGTAAACGACCAGCACGCATACAAGGAAGATGGTGCTCAAAAGCGCAGCGGCGCTAACCCTGTCGTTCATGGCTTGGTACAGGGCACATATAAGCGCGAATACAGCCATTGTAGCTGCAAAAAACAGCAGAATCTCTCGCACCTTATCCATCAGCCGGCGCTCCCATCACCGCAACTGATGGTAGACGACTAAGGCGGCGATTGTAGCCATTGCCCCGAGTAATCCCCGGCTCAATGGAGTAAAAAGCAGCAGATAGACGTAGCTTGGCCAGCGCCCATATGCCTTCACCAGCAGCGGCACGTGGTCCAGCAATTCCCCCATATCTCTATTCATCTCCGCCTCCATGCTCGCTAGGAACATAATCGGAACGAAATGCGGCGGAAGTATGAGGCTTATAGTCTTACTGGGAAAATACGCGCACTTATATACTTGACAAATGTGGATTGACTCCCTAAAACCTTAGTCATTGGAGCAACCCATGACCGCAGTTTTCCAAGACCCCATGTTTCAGGACGAGGACAAGGCCCGCGAAGCCCTTGAGGCTGTGCGCTGGCCCGATGGTGCGATTTGCCCTCACTGCGGTAGCTCCGATCCCGACAAGCTCGCCAAGATGGGCGGCACCAAGAAGTCCCATCGTCCCGGCCTGTACTACTGCAACGACTGCAAAGGCCAATTCACCGTGACCGTAGGCACTGTGTTCGAACGCTCCAAGGTGCCTCTCACCAAGTGGTGGATGGCTGCGCACATGATGAACTCAGGCAAGAACGGCGTTTCTGCCCATGAGATCCATCGTGCACTTGGCGTCACCTACAAAACCGCATGGTTCATGATGCATCGCCTGCGCGAAGCCATGATCGACAGCAAGCCCGCTCCCATGGGCGAGAATGGCGGCAACGTTCAGGCTGACGAAACTTATCACCTCAATACGTCCAAGCGCGCCAAGGGCTACAAGAAGGGCCATTCGCACAAGGCCAGCATCGTTGCGCTCGTTGACGAGAACACCGGCACCGTTCGCACCTTCCACGTTCAGAAGGGCGTCACTGCCGATAAGGTCCGCGATATCCTTTTCACCAACGTCATTCGCAAGGCTACGCTCGTGACTGACGAGAGCGCGCTCTACACCTACACCGGCAAAGCCTACGGCGATCATCAGACGATGAACCACACCGGCCGCGAGTATGTGAACAAGCTCGGCTTCACCACCAACAACGTCGAAAACTTCTTTGGCGTGTTCAAGCGCGGTATGCGCGGCACCTACACGTTCTGCGGCGAACAGCACTTGCAGCGTTACCTGACGGAATTCCAGTTCCGCTACAACAACCGATCCGGCCTTGGTGTTACCGATGGGGAACGGACGGCGAAGGCTCTCAAGGGTATCGAGGGCAAGCGCCTGACGTACCGGCCGGCTCACTAAAATCACCCACAAAAAACAGGCAGTTAAGCGCTTTCGCGCTTGGCGTAAGTCTGTTCATAAACGGGACAAATAAAGAACCGTCTCGACTCCCAGCGCCAGTTCCATGGCAGACTAGGAGTCGAGCGATTCGCGGAGAACAACCGGCGCCAACCGGCCTCCTCGGATAGCTCATTAACCCGAGGGACGGGTCATGAGCTGCAGTGTAGTGAGTGCTCCCATCATTGGGATTCTGCACGAAAGGTCAAGAGCCGTCCCTCATTTTAGAAGGGACTACGCATGTCAACCTACTGGATAACGTTCCGCATTCACGATAGCGGAAACTCACAAGAACGCCGTGACGACCTCTACGCGGCAATCAACGATATCAGTACAATGTGGTGGGTAGAGCCCACTTCATTCATAGTATTTGAATCGAGTGAGAGCGCAGACACGATTGCCGCCAAAGCGAAAGCGGCGATACGGCCGTCGGTAGACATCGTATTACTTGGCATGACCGAATTTAAAACTGCAAGATTGATCGGCGCGGCTGTTGATCACGACATCGATCAACTTATTCCTTTTTTGAAACGCGTCTGACGCAATTCAATCGGAACGCCCAAAAATCTTGCGACAAGAAGAACTAAATACCCTTTGAAGTAACGTGTTTTCATTGGGTCAATTCCTTCGTAGAAGCCCGGCCTATTTGCTGGGCTTCTTCTTAGCCGCAGACTTCTTTCCGACCTTCTTCTTTCCGACCTTCATGTCCTCGTGCGGCTTCGGCTTCATGCGCACGAGCGCGCCCATAAGCGCTTTCGTTTTTTCGATTTCATTCGAGGACTTTGCCATGCCGCCTATCCTTGGAAAAGAATCTTTCCATCACACCGAGTGGGTAGATTCTCAGAGAGAGTTTCATCTAGCCTACGGACAAGCAATGGCCCAGTGGGCTCTCATCGAAGAGCGACTTAGCTATTGGTTCCAAGATACAACCGGGCTGCCATACGAAATGGCGCGCGCAATGTTCTTTTCGCCCCGCGTCTTCCAAGCGCGAACAGATCTTTTAGAGGCTGCTATCAAGCATTCGTTTCGCCTATGCGAATGTTCATTACGCTTCATAAAAGCTGCTACCACAAAGGCCGGTAAATACAGCAGCTTTAGAAACCACCTGGCGCATGGTGAGCAGACGTTTGATGCGCGCCCTGAAGCACCAACATTTAAGCAAACCATCCTAATTTCAGGAAAGCTGGCCCCTGAAAAGGCGGCCGAGACAGCTATAACCGTGGATAGGCTAAAACTCGCCACTGAACGATATCGCGAACTTGCACGCCTATTGATGGACGCAACCGAATTCGTCAACGGCGGGCCAAGCGCAACGCATCCCGAAGAATGTCTTCGACTATTGAACGAGCTACCCAATCAGGCAGATCTTCCGAGACGCGCCCCGACTGCATAAGCGCAGGAATACCAGCCTCAACCATCTGAGGGGTAATTTCTATTTCGTCAGCGCTGCCCTGTCGGGTAGAATCTTTAGGTTTCATGTCACATTTGTCAAGTATATAAGTGCGAAAATACGTCTATTGAGATTTAGTTGTTGTGCAAGAACGCCGCACCTGTCGGTTAGCCGTGAGACTGATCGGAGAGAAGGCGGAGCATGCCGGCAGCTCCCTTGTCGACTCGATTTTTGTACACCCATCAACGATTGACGCACCCATTTTTTGGGTGTACGTTTATGTCATGAGCAAGCTATACGACGAAGCGAAAAATGCCATCAACATCGCCAACCACGGCATTTCGCTGGCACGTGCGACCGACATGGAAATCGCTCGCTTCGTCGTTGATGACCGTTTTGAGTACGGTGAAACGCGCTATCGTGCATGGGGCTACATCGACGAACAGCCTTACTTCCTGGCCTTCACCGTTCGTGACGGCAAGGTGCGTCCCATCAGCCTGCGCCGGGCCCATGCAAAGGAGATGAAACGAAATGTCCGCTAAAAAGAAAACAGCACCAGCCGCCCTCGACGACAACCCGGAATGGACCGCAGCCGACTTCGCCGCCTCCCGCCCGGCCGAAGAACTGCCGCCGGATATTCTTGCCCAATTCAAGAACAAGCCCGGCCGCCCGCGCGTGGAAAATCCCAAGGTGCCGGTGAAGCTCCGGCTCGACGACGACGTCGTCACGGCACTACGAGCGACGGGCCCGGGCTGGCAGACGCGCATCAATGACATGCTAAAGTCGCGGATCAAGCGCGGCAAGGTTGAGTTTGTTGTGCTCGGCGACAAGCCGAAGCCTCGCGCGACGAGCGCTGCCGTAAAGCGTAAGCGAGCGTGACAATACTTTCGCGCAAACGAACTGCGACCGCGATTGTCACTCAGATAAGCGAGCCGTCGTGTAGCGCCTAGTTTCCAATTAGTCGCCTCCGGCAGCTAGGATTCGCTGCTTGCGAAATTCACTCGGCCCTGTGCGAAGAACCGCGACGCCTCGTCCAGACGACGATAGAGCGACAATATTATCTTCGCGAAAGCGAGCTCATTATTGTTCACGAGTGATTTAAGTATCGCTGCGTTTGGCACGTGCAGTTTTTCCACGAGCGAGTTGGTTGTGTTCTTAATGTATGCGGCTGCAGCGTCAGTGGGGAGGAACTGATCTGCCGGCATTGCGAGAAAACGATTTTTCGATAGAAACTCATGGAATTTGTCGTAGATCTGCTTGATCGCGGCTCGATCACCAAGAAAGGCTCGAATGAGAGCCTCGGTTTCGCTGAACGCGTCGGCGTCGCCGTGCACAGATACGTATCCAGGCGACTGATACACTATTTTATCCATACGCAGTCGCTCGGCGCGCGGAATGCTTCCCGGAAGCGCTTTATAAAAATGAACGTAGCTGCTTCCTCCCCGGAAGGGGATGTCACCAAATGCCTTTTTGATTTCCTTCTTTTTTTCAAGATCGACTTCGTCGTCCGAAAAGGCGTGGCTTGCTGATAGCAGGTAGTACACATTCGAGTATCGGCTATAGAAGTCGCCGAAATCAGGCATGTCCCAGTCACCATCCACCACTAACTTCTCAACGTGTGGGTCAGCCACGTTGTTCTCTTCGAGTTCGGTGTGATTGCTGGAGAAGAATCTGGGCGATGGAAGGTAGTTGTCGGGGATCTGCTCTTCCCACGGAGTCATCATCACCTTTCCGCCTTTCAACTCCATGAGGTCAAAGGTGAAAACTGTCCGATTGATTGGATAAGTGTAGAGGTATCGCAGATCGACTAAGCCATCGATGTAGGCTTCATAGTCCTTTTTCGAAACCGTCACTGCTAGGAATTCGGCCTTGCCCTCAGAAGACGGAATCGCAAGCGCGATGACATTCGCCCTGTTCCGTTTCAGAAGGATGAGTTGCGGCTCGTCCATGTAGACGAGCGTTCGAATGTAGTGGGCGCCGCTGCGACCGGGTTTGGTCATGTCGGTGCTTCCTCAGTCTCTATAACCGCGTCGTCGATTGAAAATTGCTCGGAAAGCCACACATCGATATGTGCGGTTTTCTCATTGATCAGCGCCATTCCGTCGTTTGGCGATATGTTGACTAGCGCTAAGTAGGGCTTCGCCTCGCGGGATTTTGGAAGCTTTCCGGCAATGTTGAGGGCCCTGTCTCGGGTCAGAAACATTGAACATGATCGCCACCTGCACTCGGTGACTTCACCATAGCGCTTTTTGCCAAGCTTACTGGGGACCAAAAATCCTTGATCGAGGGCGGCATTGTGAACACCACCCGATAGGCGCCTTCAATTGAAGTGCTCACGGCTTTGGCTGGCGGACACTGCTCCTGCAACTCTTCCAGATCTTCCAAAAACACCATTCGATTCTCCCCTGCATTGCGTTCTGCTCGAAATGCACGCGGGGATCAATCGGTATAATTGCCAATGGTTACTGCCGGCTACATTTCTGGGGGATGCCCCGCCCACGGCGGACCCTCGTCCCGGACTTAAATTAGGGCGACTATTGGAGAGCATGGCCGAATACGTAACCGACCTTGGCCGGTCATCGGAGCTTCTGTACGCCGCTGAAGGACACGCATTTCTCCTCTGAAAGAATGCTAACCGACCATTCGAACGGCATTGAGATCGGCCGGCGACAACGCGATCATTTGGAGATATTTCAGTTTCAGCTTTAGCCCGTGGCCGTCACCGTATTTTGGCTTGCCGCTGGAGTGGCCCATCAGCTCGTCGGTGAGCTCGTCCGGACATTCGACATTGCGCAGCCGGTCCTTCAGGCTGTGGCGCAGCGAATAGAGCGTATGCATCTTCGACAGCCGCATGCCGTTCTCTTCGAAATACTTGTTCACCGTTGCGGATAGCGTATCGCCGTTGTCGGCATATTGCGCGAAGCCGCTGGGGAATTCGCGCATCGCATCCAGCGAGATGCCGACCAGTGGCACGTCGCGCTCCGATGCCTGCGATTTCAGCACGCGGCCGAACGGCTTCACCCGCACATGCGGGATCTCCGCATCGAGCAGAATGAAGCCGGGAGTGAGGTTGATGATCTCGACCGGCCGCATGCCGGTATTGACCATGATGCGAACCACGGCCCGCGCCTGGTCGTTGAGGTCATCGAGCGCGCCGGGCCGCAGGATCACGCCGGTGATGAATGGAATCGGATAGGGACTGCGGCTGCCATCCTTGCCGCCGCGCAGCCGCAGGCCGGCGACGATGACTTCTTTGTCGAGATTGTGCCGCATGCTCACCTCGCGCACCATCCGCGTGATGTGACTGATGTTCTTGTTGGCGGTCCGCACCTGGATGCCCTGATCCTTCACGCGCTTCGACCAGTGGTCGCGCAGCTTCAGCATCTTCTCGCGCGTCAGATCGTTCACCGTGCCGTCGCCGGCGACCTCGATGAGGATTTCGATAGCCCGCTTTTTTGCCGCCTTGAACTTCGTCAGCTGCCGCGGCGAATAGCCGAGGCGCTCCGTCGCCGTCGCCAGATCGAATTCCTCATAAAGCGCGGAGAGCTTCACGGTCGGCGCCGCGATCGCGCCGAGCACCGCTGCGCGTGTGTCGGGATCATGGGCGCGATCGCCGACAGCCAGGGCATCGATCCGGCGAATGAGATCGGCGGGCGGTTCCTTGGCGATCGCGGCCGCCGGCAAATATGGAAGGTCGAGGATCAGGGACCGTTTTACGGCCGCGTTGTAATCGAGCTTCGCCTGCTCCGCGTTGCCGCCAGCGCACATGCACCAGTACGCTTCGGTGTCGAGGTTAAGCCTCTCGGCAATCTCAATCGCCTTGCGTCCGCGCTTGTCGTCCACGACCTTAATGCCGGTCGTCAGCCTGACGGGCACCCGCGTGTCGAAGGCAGCATATTCCTCCGGCACGCGCCGCTGATAGTGCCAGACCCCGTTCCGCTTCGTCAGATACTCACTCACCCTGCACCCATGTAGGACGCTATGTAGGACGAAACCGTCGCAACAAGGGCTTGCAGTGTCAATGGAATTGCGAAAACGTCTTGTTTATAAGGGTTTTCCGCGAAAGGCGTGGCGCTCCGTAAGGGAATCGAACCCTTATTTTAGCCTTGAGAGGGCCATGTCCTAACCGTTAGACGAACGGAGCGTGCGCGGGAGGGGATAGCCGGGAATGGCGGCGGCTGCAAGATGCTGGCGGCCCCTGCCCCCATCATGGTTATGGTCCCCAAGCGAACCTAGTGGTCTCAGGCGAAATCTAGGGCTCGCTGGCGAATTTCAGCGTGCCCACGGGTTTCAGGCTCTTGGCGTCGAAAGTGCGGATTTCGGTGCTGCCGCCGACGTCCAGCGTCAGCACGATCCGGTCGCCGGCTACCCCCGTGGAGAGGATTTTGGCGCCTTTCGGCAGGGTCGCGGTCGTCGTGGACGTGACAGTGCTTCCATCCGTGCGGAAAAGGCGGTAGCCGATCACGACGAGCAGCGCGCCGACGCCCAAGGCGGTGGTCAGGCCCGCGATCAGCATCATGCGGCGGACGCGCGCGATCATGGCGGCCTGTTCAAGGGTCGGTTCGGGCGCGCTATCGGCGGCGGGCTGGGTCATGCAGACACTCGTCTCTTAATTCACGGCTCTCGAAGCAACACGCTTCTGTCAGGTAAGGCTTTACGGAATGAACGATCAACGGCTGGATGTCACGGTGCAGGGCGACGAAGGCTCGACCCGGCTCGATCGCGTGCTCGCCGTGCGCAGTCCGGCTTTGTCGCGCTCCCGGCTGAAGGCGCTGATCCTCGCCGGCCAGGTGACGATCACCCGGTCTTCGCAAGACCCCACCCCCGTGCGCGACCCCGCTTATCATGTCGCTGCCGGCGATACGATCACAATCGACGTCCCGCCCGCCGTCGCGCCGGAGCCCGAAGGCGAGGATATCGCCCTCGATATCGTGTTCGAGGACGAGGACATCATCGTCATCAACAAGCCGAAGGGCCTCGTCGTGCATCCCGCCGCCGGCCATGAGACCGGCACGCTGGTGAATGCGCTGATCGCCCATTGCGGCGCGTCTTTGTCGGGGATCGGCGGCGTCAAGCGGCCGGGCATCGTGCACCGGCTGGACAAGGACACCACCGGCCTGATGGTGGTCGCCAAGAACGACGCCGCCCATGCGTCGCTGACGGCGCAATTCGCCGATCACGGCCGCACCAACGAGATGCGGCGCGGCTATATGGCCTTTGCCTGGGGCATTCCGAACCGGCCGCGCGGCACGGTGGAAGCGCCGATCGACCGGCATCCGCACGCCCGCGAGAAAATGGCGGTCCGCGAAGGCGGCCGCGATGCCGTCACCCATTGGGAAGTGCTGCAGGAATTCCCGGATCGCCACGGCAAGCCGATCGCCACCCTGCTGGCCTGCCAGCTCGAGACCGGCCGGACCCACCAGATCCGCGTGCATCTCGCCCATATCCAGCATCCGCTGATGGGGGATTCGGTCTATGGCTCGCATTTCAAGACCAAGGCGTCGTCGCTGGGCGTGAAGAGCCGCGCCGCGCTGGAAGCGCTCGACCGGCAGGCGCTTCACGCCTATTTGCTGGCGCTCGAGCACCCTCGCACAGGCGAGATTCTGGAGTGGACCAGCGAGCTTCCTCACGATCTGGCGGTTTTACGGGCCCATATGGCCGTGCCAGAATGACGCAGATGCATACAAAAAAGTAAGCTTTTCCAAACGCTTATATGGGCGACACAGGAACGTGACAGGGAATTCACTTTCAATACGCTTGTAGTAGGGTGTATGTTGCACTTGCGTCAAATGAGACGCGGAACATCGCAGCCAGGGCGGCTTTAACAAAGCGCTCGCTGCCTCGCCCGCCGCTATCGGGGGCCTGAACCACTGGAGGGCATCATAATGGCCCGTACAGCTACCCTTCCGGTTCTCAATGGAGAATCCGGCCTGTCGCATTACCTCGCCGAGATCCGCAAGTTTCCGATGCTGGAACCTCAGCAGGAATATATGTTTGCCAAGCGTTGGCGCGAGCACGACGATCGCGACGCGGCACATCACCTTGTGACCAGCCATCTGCGTCTCGTCGCCAAGATTGCCATGGGCTATCGCGGCTACGGTCTGCCGATCTCCGAAGTTGTCTCGGAAGGCAACGTCGGTCTGATGCAGGCTGTGAAACGCTTCGAGCCGGAGAAAGGCTTCCGCCTGGCCACCTACGCCATGTGGTGGATCAAGGCGTCGATTCAAGAGTACATCCTGCGTTCGTGGTCGCTCGTGAAGATGGGCACCACCGCGAACCAGAAGAAGCTGTTCTTCAACCTGCGCAAGGCGAAGAGCAAGATTTCCGCCCTGGACGAAGGCGATTTGCGCCCCGACCAGGTCAAGATCATCGCCACGCGTCTCGGCGTGACGGAACAGGACGTGATCGACATGAACCGCCGCCTCGGTGGCGACGCGTCGCTCAACGCACCGATCCGTGACGACGGCGAAGCCGGCGAATGGCAGGACTGGCTGGTCGATAACTCGCCCAATCAGGAAACCATCATGGCGGAGCACGAGGAGTTCGATCATCGCCGTCAGGCGCTGAACGGCGCCATCGGTGTCCTCAACCCGCGCGAACGGCGCATCTTCGAGGCTCGTCGCCTCGCCGATGAACCGATGACGCTGGAAGATCTCGCCTCGGAGTTCGGCGTCTCGCGCGAGCGTGTCCGTCAGATCGAAGTCCGCGCCTTTGAAAAGGTGCAGACCGCGGTCAAGGGCACCATCGCCAAGGCGGAAGCTGCCGCTCTGGAAGCTGCGCACTAACGGGCGCAGCGGATACAACGAATACGAAAGCCGGCGGAAACGCCGGCTTTTTTGTTGGGTGAATGGAAGCTAGAGCATGATCCCGAAAAGTGGATGCCGGTTTTAGCCGACAAACGAGATCGTTTGTCGAGAGATCATGCTCCGATAAAAAACATTGTTCCGACACCGCGTGGCGCACTCTCCTCTCTCCGCAAGCCAGATGAGGGACATCGCTTCGATTGGCAGAGGGGATCGATTATCTGATCGGCTTCGCCAGCGCTTCTGTCCGGTCGCGCTCGGTCATGTCGATCACCGTTTCGACGGGTGCCGTCAGTTCATAGACGTAGGACACATCGGTGAAGTAGCGCTTCGCCGTACCACCCAGCGCTTCCGGCGCCACGCGATCGAGCAGCACCAGACCGAAATCGCTGTCCGGGCGCCGCGTTGCTTCGCTGGTGTTGAACTCTTCCCAGCGGAAATTGAACAGCCCATCCGGCTCGCTGCCCGTAATCTCCCAATGCGCAACGATATGCGGATGTTTGCCCACCAGCGACAGGCCCTCGTCGGAATGCGAGGCCAGTTCAAAGAACAGCAGCGACAGGCTCTGCGCGGCGCGCGCGCTGACAATGATGTCCGGACCTTCCAGTGCGATACGGTCGGCATGCGGGATCGCACGCGCCTCGAACAGACCCTTAAGCTGCACGCCCTGCCACTGGCTCTCGCTCAGCAGCGACACGACATTCGACATCGCGTGAATACGCCCGATCAGGAGATCGCGCGCGCTGTCCACGTCGGAGCCGTGACGCAGCGTGCGCGTCACGATGGACTGGATCACCGCCAGGATGTTCTTCACGCGGTGATTGAGCTCGTCGATGACGGCGGTCAGGCGACGTTCGAAGCCGATGCGGGTCTCGACCTCGCGCCGCAGCCGCAGATTGGCGTAGGAGACATAGCCGAACAGCCCGCAGACGATGGCCGTCAGCGCGAGGCCAACCCCGCCGACGATGATCGCGATACGCTGCGCGCGCAGCTCGGTATTGATCTTCGGATAATAGCCCAGCGACCAGTCACGCCCACCGAACGAAACCGTGCGCAGGACTGCCAGCGCAGGACCATTCGCCACCAGGGGGCGCGCCGTTACCCTGCCGTCGTCGTCGGCAACGATTTCGCCATCAGCGACGCGCGGATCTTTCAGCGCTACGGAGAACAATGACATCTCGTCATTGGCCAGCATCAACGGCCCGAGTTCATAGGAGAACGACACGAAGCCGGCCGGCGCGGGATCGCCTTCGGGCACAACTGGCGTCACCAGTACCAATCCCAGCGGTCCATCGGGCTGCTGCAGCGGCGTGGGGCTGGAGGCGACCGGCTTGCCCTCGTTCACGGCGCGCACCAGCGTTGGCCCTGTGACGGGAGAGAAATTCAGGGCGCGACCGGCAAAGCCTTCGGTGACGGAATTGCGCGGCTCCACATCCATCAGCACGTCGAGCGGCTGCCCGAGCGCCCTGGCATCCAGGCGATCGTCGTTGTAGCTGCGGATCGTAGGATTGCGGTAGCCGGCACTGGCCAGCTCCGCGCTGGCGGCCGCCAATTCGTTCGGCTGCAGGCGAGCGATCCAGGCGGCAATCGCGAAATCGGTCTTGAAGGCGTAGATCGAGGCCCGCAACGGCTGCAGCATGTTGGCCTTCATGACCGTCGGCGCACGAAACAGCCCGGCTGCGACGCGGGCCAGCAATTCGCGCTCGGTCAAACGCTCCTGCACCAGGCTGGCATGGATATCCACGGCCCGGCCCAGCGCGATATTCTCGATCGCCAGCTCCTGGTCATGCACGCGATAGGCCGCTAGGCCGGAGAGCAGAGCTCCGACCAGTGCCAGTAATGCGATGATGAAGCCAAGCCGGACCACACGGATACTCGGGAAATAGGAGACGTTGCTGCCGGGTCAGCGGCTCAGGAGTATGCCAATCATGCCGGAACAATTTGGTTCCAGCCCGATGGAAATTATTTCCGGACCGGACAAATCTTGAAAAACAGGCTTAACGCAATATCACACGACACATTGGCCGATGGGCATCGACCAGCCCGTCGTTATAACCAACCCAATATGAACGCCTCAAGTCGAAGCCCGCTCGTGAGATTGCGGCAGAGGCCTTATTCACAGGTCTCAGGCGACTGCCTTGGCCTTAAGGCCGCCCTTGCTCTCAATGAATGAGATAATCCGGTCGAGACCTTCCTGCGTCTTCATATTGGTCATCACGAAGGGCCTGACCCCGCGCATCCGTTTGGCGTCGACGTCCATCTTCTCAAGCGAAGCCCCGACATAGGGCGCCAGATCGATCTTGTTGATCACCAGCAGGTCCGAGCGCGTGATGCCCGGCCCCCCCTTGGAGGGGATCTTGTCGCCAGCCGCAACGTCGATCACGTAGATGGTGATATCGGCCAGTTCCGGCGAGAAGGTCGCCGCGAGGTTGTCGCCGCCGGATTCGATTAGCACCATGTCGAGATCGGGAAACTTGACGCGCATGTCGGCAACGGCGGCGAGGTTCATCGAGGCGTCCTCGCGGATCGCCGTATGCGGACAGCCGCCGGTTTCGACACCAGCAATGCGATCCGCTGTCAGCGAGCCCGAGCGCACCAGATATTCGGCGTCCCACTTCGTGTAGATGTCATTGGTGATCGCCGCAATGTCGTAGCGCTCGCGCATGGTCTTGCACAGCAGGTCCATCAGCGCGGTCTTGCCGGAGCCGACGGGACCGCCAATGCCGACGCGGAGCGGACCGTGAAAACTGGACATGTCAAATGCTCTCCGGGTTAAGGGTGTTGTTGCAAATCATGACCTGAACAGCCGCGTATACTGCGTCTCGTGACGCATGCTGGCGATGTCAGAGCGGAATGTCGCGCCGCCAAGATCGTCGAGGGATGCCGCCATGGCGCGATGGCCTGTGCTCACGACGACGGGCTCCAGCGCTGCAAGTACGCGCTGGCTGTCGGTCTGGCCGAGCGGCACCAGCCGCGCGCCAGCGGAAATCCAGTTCGAGACCACAGCGTGGAAGAAACCATGCATCGTCGCCGACAGCGGCACACCATGAGCGGCACTCACAAGTCCGACGGCAACGGGATAGACAATCGGGCTGTCGCATATCGCGATCAGCTGCTCCATACCCTCATGCGACCAGGCATTGCGCGCGATCTCGACGAAGGCCTTGCCTTGCGTCGTGGTCTCCAGCTGACGTTCCCTTGATGGCACGAAGGCGCTGGCGAGTTCGGCAACCTCGCGCAATGCCTTGTCGTCGCCATCAGATGCCGCGCGGTGCACATGAGCGAGAAACACGCCATCGCAAAACCCTGCGCCATCGGACAGCATCGCCGACAACCAGTCCTGCAGGCTGGCAGCATCGGCGATGTCGCCTGCTTCCACCGCCCATTCGATACCGCTGGAATAGGAAAACGCGCCGACAGGAAAAGCTGGCGACAGCCAGGTCATCAGCCGGTACAGCGCAGCGCCTTCGTCGGCAGACAAGGCGGGAGAGTCGTTCAGCGAACTATTGTCCGCCGGTCTATTTGTGGTCATGAGCATGAGAGTGACGATGGTGGTCGTGCGTGCTGTCGTGATCATGGTGATGATCGTGATCGTGACCGCAATGCTCGTCATGGACATGCTGGTCATGGCTATGACCGGCATGACCGTGCGCGTCATGACTGTGGCCATGGTGGTCGTGCCCATGATCGTCGTAACTGTGTCCGTGATCGTGATGAGCATGATCATGATGACCGTGATGCCCATGTCCGGCCGGCTCATGCGCTGCGGCATAGGCGCCGCCTTCGGGATCGAACGGCGCCTCGATCTCGATCACGCGCGCGCCCAGACCCTTGACCATTTCCTCGATCACATGGTCGCTGCGGATGCGCAGCCCCTTGGCCATGATCTGCGTCGGCAGATGGCGGTTGCCGAGATGCCAGGCGAGCCGCACCAGATGGCCGGGATCGGTACCACGGATTTCGATCAGCGGCTCGGGAGCTGCAACCACCTCAACGAGACGCCCGTCTTCCAGCACCAGGGCGTCGCCGCCCCGCAGGGCGACGGCGTTTTCGAGATCGAGCAGGAATTCCAGTCCGCGCGTCCCCGTCATCGCCATGCGGCGACGATGACGATCGTCGAAATCGAGAACGACGGTATCTGCCGCCGCCTCTGTCCAGTTGTATTGGCCTTTGACCTCAGTCGCGCGGATCATGAACTCTCTCGTTTGGTTTAACGCACCACGACGTCAGCCGGGGTGATGATTTCGATCTTCGGAGGCGCGCTGAAGCATTTCACCGCGACGCGGCCGAAAGTCTTCATATGTTCCTGCGTCCGGTGCGGCACCAGTGCCTCGGCATTCTCCCACTGCTCGACGAACACCATGCGGGTCGGATCGGTGACGCTCTCGTGCAGATCATAGGCGATATTACCCGCTTCCTTGCGGGTCTCGGCGATGCAAGCCTTGGCAGCTTCGATCAGTTCGGCGCGGGCTTCGGGTTTCACGGACAAAGTGGCAACGACGTAGATCAAGGGGAGTCCTCCCGGTTTGTTGTTGTGGCTAAGAATGCCGGGACGGACATTAGGGGGTTATGGTGCGAGATTGAAGGGCTCTTTCTTCTCCCTCCCCCAAGCAGCGCAGCTGCGCAGTGGGGAGGGTGGCGCGTTGCGAGCGAAGCGAACAACGTGACGGGTGGGGAGCAACACGAAACATCGCGCTTGTTGAAGCACCCCACCCCGGCCTAACGGCCGACCCTCCCCACTGCGCGCAGCTTCGCTGCGCTGGAGGGAGGGAGAGCCACCGAGCACCTCAATACATAAAGTACCTCTGCGCCATCGGCAGCACTTCCGCCGGCTCGCAGGTCAAAAGCTCGCCATCCGCCCTCACCTCATAGGTCTCCGAATCCACCTCGATCTTCGGCGTCGCGCCGTTGTGGATCATGCTCTTCTTCGAAATGCCATCGCGGACATTTTCCACCGCATAGAGCGACTTCTGGATGCCGAGCTTCTTGGCGAGACCGCCGGCCACCGCCGCCCCCGACGTGAACACCACCGACGACTGCGTCAGCGCGCGGCCGAAGGCGCCGAACATCGGCTGGTAGTGTACGGGCTGCGGCGTGGGAATGGACGCGTTGGGATCGCCCATCGGCGCCGCGACGATGGAGCCGCCCTTGATGACGAGATCCGGCTTGACGCCGAAGAACGCCGGCGACCACAGCACCAGATCCGCCATCTTGCCCTTCTCTACCGAGCCGATCAGCTTCGAGACGCCATGGGCGATGGCGGGGTTGATCGTGTACTTCGCGATGTAGCGCTTGACGCGAAAATTGTCGTTGTTGCCCTTGTCCTCCTTCAGCGAGCCGCGCTGCTTCTTCATCTTGTCGGCGGTCTGCCAGGTCCGGATGATCACTTCGCCGAGCCGGCCCATGGCCTGACTGTCCGACGACATCATCGAGAGCGCGCCGAGATCGTGCAGGATGTCTTCGGCGGCGATCGTCTCCTTGCGGATGCGGCTTTCGGCAAAGGCAAGATCTTCCGCAATCGACGGATCGAGATGGTGACACACCATCAGCATGTCCAGATGCTCATCGATGGTGTTGCGCGTGAATGGCCGTGTCGGATTGGTCGATGACGGCAGCACGTTCTTGAGGCCCGCGACCTTGATGATATCGGGCGCATGGCCACCGCCGGCACCTTCGGTGTGGAAGGCGTGGATGGTACGGCCCTTGAAGGCCTTGATGGTGTCCTCGACGAAGCCGGACTCGTTCAGCGTGTCCGAGTGCAGCATCACCTGCACATCGTAGTCATCCGCGACGCTGAGGCAGTTGTCGATCGCTGCAGGCGTAGTGCCCCAGTCCTCGTGCAGCTTCAGCGCACAGGCACCGGCATTGATCATTTCCACCAGCGGCGCGGGCTTCGAGGCATTGCCCTTGCCGGAAATGCCGAGATTGACCGGGAACGCATCGAAGGACTGGATCATCCGCGCGATGTGCCACGGACCGGGCGTACAGGTCGTCGCGAAGGTGCCGTGCGACGGGCCGGTGCCGCCCCCTAACATCGAGGTGACACCTGACATCAGCGCGTGCTCGATCTGCTGCGGGCAGATGAAATGGATATGGCTGTCGAAACCGCCGGCGGTGAGGATCTTGCCCTCGCCCGCGATGACGTCGGTGCCGGGACCGACATTGATCGTCACGCCCGGCTGGATATCGGGATTGCCGGCCTTGCCGATGGCGTGGACCATGCCGCCTTTGAGCGCCACGTCGGCCTTCACGATGCCCCAGTGATCGACGATCAGCACGTTGGTGATGACGGTATCGACCGCGCCCTGCGCGCGTGTCGCCTGCGACTGCCCCATGCCGTCGCGGATCACCTTGCCGCCGCCGAACTTCACCTCCTCGCCATAGATGGTGAAGTCCTTCTCCACCTCGATGATCAGATCGGTGTCGGCCAGCCGCACGCGATCGCCAGTGGTCGGGCCGAACATGTCGGCATAGACGGAGCGTTTGATTTTCACGGGCATCGGCTGATCTTTCAGTATTTCTTGCCGTCGAACTGTTTCACTTGAAGGCCGTCGAGATCGATGCCGTCGATGCATCGCACATTGACTGCAACCATCTCGCTACCGTTCGGAGCCTTGCCGTTTGCGAAGGATTCGACACCGCAGGTCGCACAAAAACGATGGTGAATGACATTCTTGTTGAACAGAAATTCGATCGTCGCATCTTCACCCGACAGCAACTTGAAATTCTGCGCCGGAACGAAAGTCAAAAGCGTGCCCAGCTTGCCGCAGCGCGAGCAATTGCAGGCGATCACTTCGGCGATTTCACCGGTCATCTCGTAGCGGACCTTGCCGCACTGACAGCCCCCGACATAGGTCGACATCTTACAGCTTCCCCATCACGTCGCCGCGGAAGCCGTAAACCATGCGTTTGCCGGCGAGTTCGACCAGTTGCACGTCGCGGGTCTGGCCGGGCTCGAAGCGGACCGCAGTGCCTGCGGCGATGTCGAGGCGCATGCCTCGGGCTTTCTTGCGGTCGAATTTCAGCGCCGGGTTGGTCTCGAAGAAATGATAGTGCGAGCCGACCTGGATCGGCCGGTCGCCGGAATTCGCCACCGTCAGCGTCACGGTCTTGCGCCCGGCATTGAGTTCGATCTCGCCGTCCTGGATGAATAGTTCGCCGGGGATCATGTGACCTCTCGATTTTCTCGGTGTCATGGCCGGGCTTGACCCGGCCATCCACGCCTTAGAGCGCTGAAGATGGATGCCCGGGACAAGCCCGGGCATGACGGAGTTTGAACTAGCGGATCGGCTCATGCACCGTGACGAGCTTCGTTCCATCCGGGAACGTCGCTTCCACCTGAATGTCGTGGATCATCTCGGCGATGCCGTCCATGCATTGCGCGCGGGTGATGACCTCGGCGCCGGATTTCATTAGCTCGGCAACGGTGCGGCCGTCGCGCGCGCCCTCGACGATGAAATCGGAAATGATGGCGATGGCCTCGGGATGGTTGAGCTTGACGCCGCGCTCCAGCCGGCGACGCGCCACGATGGCGGCCATCGAGATCAGGAGCTTGTCTTTTTCGCGGGGGGAGAGATTCATGCGAACACTCTGATAGGTTTAGTTGAGCCACATGCGCGGCAGCATCGCGCCTGATCGTCCAAGCACGGCCATCATGTCGGCACGCAGCTTGGCCGCATCTTGTGCACAGAAGCGGGCCATTGCAAAGCCGTTCCAGCAGGAGATACCAACTTCGCCGCGAGAGCCATCCGTGGCTTCGCGTAGCCGCTCGATGAGTGCTTCATCGCCGGGCACAATCAGCGCCGTGCCGATAGCCACCGCGCCGTTGCCGATGGCGGGCCTGGCCAGTTTCGCGGCGATATCGCCATCCAGCCGCACGTTTTCCGCGAACACCAGCCTGCCACCACGACGCAGGCGCCAACGGTCGACGAAAGATCCCGTCTGCATCACCTCGCCCATGGCCGCACGACCGAACACGACGATCTCGCAAAGCAAAAGCGTCGCGCGATCGGCCAGATTGATATCGATGCGCCTGATGGTGCGGGCCTGATCGAACAGGATGGTTTCCTGCGGCAGCCAGGACAGATGCGCGCCGGCCTCGGCTTTCAACGCAATGTTGATCTCGGCCGCGGGACCATGGGAGCGATAGACCTTCTCGGCGGCGGCGGTCGTCACAGTCAGGCTGGTGCCTTCGCCGGCCGCGATGTCGATATCGAAACGATCGCCGCCGGCCGCACCACCGGCGGTGTTGACGAACATCGCCGAGAGGCCGTCGTCTTCAGGGGACGGGAAGCGCACACGCAGCGAGCCGGATTCATGCAGCTGGCGGCGGCGCGTCTTGCCCTCCACCAGATGCACGTCGAACGCCACCGCGCCGCGGGCACGGTTAGCGGCAAAGATCGTCGATGACGACAGCGTGGTGTTGTCAGCCTGCATGCACTCTCCGGCTTTGAGCCCGCGTTACAGCGCCATCTGGCGGCTGATCTCGGCGGGATCGAGCGTCGAGCGGTCGCAGGTGTATTTCACCGCGCCGCGATCCATCACGGCGAAGTTGTCGCCGAGTTCGCAGGCAAAGTCGAGATACTGCTCCACGAGGACGATAGCGATATTGCCGAGCGAGCGCAGATAGGAAATCGCGCGGCCGATATCCTTGATGATCGAGGGCTGGATGCCTTCGGTCGGCTCATCCAGCAGCAGAAGTTTCGGTCGCATCACCAGCGCACGGCCGATGGCGAGCTGCTGCTGCTGGCCGCCGGAGAGATCGCCGCCGCGCCGCCCCAGCATCGAATTCAGCACCGGAAACAGCGAGAACACATCGTCGGGAATATTGCGGTCGGCGCGCTTCAGCGGCGCGTAGCCGGTCTTGAGGTTTTCTTCCACTGTGAGCAGCGGAAAGATCTCGCGGCCCTGCGGTACGAAAGAAATGCCGCGCCGCGCCCGCTCGAACGGCTTCAGCGTCGAGATATCCTGACCGTCGAAGGTAATGGAGCCTGACGAGATCGCCTGCTGGCCGACCATGGCACGCAGCAGCGAGGTCTTGCCGACACCGTTGCGACCGAGCACGCAGGTGACCTTGCCGGGCTCCGCCGAAACGGTGACGCCGCGCAGCGCCTGGGCTGCACCGTAATAGAGGCTGATATTATCGACTTTGAGCATGCTCTATCGCCCCAGATACACTTCGACCACGCGGTCATTGGTCGACACCTGATCGATGGTGCCTTCGGCCAGTACCGTGCCTTCGTGCAGACAGGTCACCTTGACGCCGAGTTCGCGCACGAAGGTCATGTCGTGCTCGACCACCATGACAGTCTTGTTGTCGCGGTTGATCGCCTTCAGCAGCTCGGCGGTCTGATGTGTTTCCACATCGGTCATGCCCGCCACCGGCTCATCCACCAGCAGCAGCTTCGGATCCTGCGCCAGCAACATGCCGATTTCGAGCCACTGCTTCTGGCCATGCGAGAGATTTCCGGCGAGCCGATCGCGCGAGTCCGTGAGGCGAATGGTCTCCAGCACCTTGTCGATGCCCTCGGCCTCGGCGCGGCTGCCGCGCCAGAACAGCGTGCCGCGCACGGAGTGATCGACATTCAGCGCCAGCAGCAGATTGTCGTAGATGGTCTGGCTCTCGAACACCGTCGGCTTCTGGAATTTGCGGCCGATGCCGAGCTCGGCGATCTTGGTCTCGTCCAGCAGCGTCAGGTCGTGAATGCCGTCGAAATAGACGTCGCCCTCGTCCGGCTTGGTTTTGCCGGTGATGATGTCCATCATCGTGGTCTTGCCGGCGCCGTTAGGGCCGATGATGGCGCGCATCTCGCCGGGAGCGAGCACCATCGACAGGTTGTTGATGGCATGGAAGCCATCGAACGAGACATGAACGCCGTCGAGATAGAGCTGTGCGGAGGTGATGCGCTTCTGCCGGGCTTCCGCTTCGCGTGCTGCGACCACTGGATCAATGATAGCGGGCGCATGGGACACCGGCGTTGCCGGGGCTGGCGTTTCAGTCACGGTCATCACGCCTTCTCCGCCAGATGAGGTTTGGTGACGCCATCTTCCGCCGCCGCGCTATCGGCATTGGCCGTGTTGCGTGCCTTGCGCCCTTCCATCCAGGCGTTGAAGGTGCCGATGATGCCCTTGGGCAGCAGCAGCGTCACCAGAATGAACAGCGCGCCGAGCATGAACAGCCAGTAGGGAGCAAGAGCGCCGGATGTGAACACTGTCTTGGCGTAATTGACGACCACCGCGCCAAGCGCCGCGCCGACCAGCGTGCCCCGTCCGCCGACTGCGACCCAGATGACTGCTTCAATCGAGTTGGCCGGGGCGAATTCACCGGGATTGATGATGCCGACCTGCGGCACATAGAGCGCACCCGCAACGCCGGCCATGCAGGCCGACAGCGTGAACACGAACAGCTTGTAGGATTCGACACGGTAGCCCAAGAATCTCGTGCGGGATTCCGCGTCACGTATGGCGATCAGCACTTTGCCGAGCTTCGAGGTCACGATGGCACGGCAGACGAGGAAGCCGATGATCAGCGCCAGACAGCTCAGCGCGAACAGCGCCGCACGCGTGCCGTCGGCCTGCACGTTGAATCCGAGGATGTCCTTGAAATCGGTCAGGCCGTTATTGCCGCCGAAGCCGAAATCGTTGCGGAAGAAGGCCAGCAGCAGCGCATAGGTCATCGCCTGCGTGATGATCGACAGATACACGCCAGACACGCGCGAGCGGAAAGTGAGCCAGCCGAACACGAAAGCCAGGATACCCGGCGCGATCAGCACCATGGCCGCGGCGAACCAGAACATGTCGAAGCCATACCAGTACCACGGCAGCGCCTTGTAGTTCAGGAACACCATGAAGTCCGGCAGGATCGGGTTGCCATAGACGCCGCGCGAGCCGATCTGGCGCATCAGATACATGCCCATGGCATAGCCGCCGAGCGCGAAGAAGGCGCCGTGACCGAGCGAGAGAATGCCGCAATAGCCCCAGATCAGGTCGATGGAGAGCGCGAGGATGGCGTAGCAGACATATTTGCCGAACAGCGCCATCAGATAGGTCGGCACCTGCAGCGGCGAGTCCGCCGGCAGCAACAGGTTCGACAGCGGAATGAGGATGCCGACGGCGGCAACGATCAGCAGGAAGACGGTCGCGCTGCGGTCCAGCGTGCGGGTGAGGAAATGCGGCGTCATGCTTCGATCGCCCTACCCTTGAGCGCGAACAGACCGCGCGGCCGTTTCTGGATGAACAGAATGATCAGCACCAGGATGGCGATCTTGCCAAGCACGGCGCCTGCGACCGGCTCGAGGAACTTGTTGGCGATCCCGAGCGAGAACGCGCCGACCAGCGTGCCCCACAGATTGCCGACGCCGCCGAACACCACGACCATGAAACTGTCGATAATGTAGCTCTGGCCCAGATTGGGCGAGACGTTGTCGATCTGCGACAGCGCCACCCCGGCAATGCCTGCGATGCCAGAGCCGAGGCCGAAGGTCAGCGCATCGACACGCGAGGTCGCGATGCCCATGGAGGCTGCCATGCGACGGTTCTGGGTGACGGCGCGCATCTCGAGTCCGATGCTGGTATAGCGCAGCATCGCCAGCAGGATCGCGAACACGGCAAGCGTGAAGCACAGGATCCAGAGCCGGTTGTATGTGATCGTGAGCTGACCCAGCTCGAATGCGCCGGACATCCATGAGGGATTGCCGACCTCACGATTGGTCGGGCCGAACATGGTGCGCACTGCCTGTTGCAGCACCAGCGACAGGCCCCAGGTCGCCAGCAGGGTTTCCAGCGGGCGGCCATAGAGGAAGCGGATGATGGTGCGCTCGATGACGATGCCGAGGAGACCGGCGACGATAAAGGCCAGCGGGACCGCCATCAGCAGCGAATAATCGAACAGGCCAGGATAGCTGGTGCGGATCACGTCCTGCACCACGAAGGTGACATAGGCGCCGATCATCACCATCTCGCCATGCGCCATGTTGATGACGCCCATCACGCCGAAGGTGATGGCGAGGCCGATGGCGGCGAGCAGAAGCACGGAGCCCAGCGAGAGGCCATACCAGGCGTTCTGGCCGATCGACCACAGCGTCTGCCGGCTGTTGATCGCCGTGACGGCGCTGGCCGCGCTGCGCGCGACACCGACGGTCTGATCGGCCGGCAGGCTGGTGAGCAGCGCCAGCGCGTCCTGATCGCCGCGCCCCTTGATGATCGCAATGGATTCGATCTTCTCGGCCTCGGTCGCATCTTCCTTGTAGAGCAGGATCGCAGCACGGGCCTCGGTGAAGGCCTGTTTGGCGGATTTGTTGGTTTCCTTTTCCAGCGCAGCCTCGATGACCGGCAGCATCGCGGTTTCGTGGCTCTTGAACACCGACTGCGCCGAGGCGATGCGCTTGGCGGGATCCGGCGACATCAGCGTGAGCCCGCCCAGTGCGGATTCGATGTTGCGGCGAAGACGATTGTTGAGGCGCACCGCGGCGGCGCTGGCCGGCACTTCGGCGACGGCTTCACCGGTCGCAGCATCGGTGACCTTGCCGTCGGTGCCGGTGAGATAAACCTTCTTGCTGTCGGGATCGGCGGAGAGCCGGCCTTCCTGCAGCGCGGTGATCACAGCGAAAGCCTGCGGATTGCCCGAGGTTGCGATGATGCCCACGGCCTCGTCGCTGTCAGAGAAATCATCATTGGCGAATTTGGCGACGGCATCCTCGAAAGGACCCGCAAAGGCCGGAATGGCGGTCGCGACGATCAGCAGAAATGCGAGCGCGATCGCGCGGAAACGATAAAGGAGATCAGTCACTGGAAAACCCCGGCCGAAGAAAAAAGAGAAGGCGACGGATTCACCGCCTTCTCCAGTTTTGGGAGTCTCGTGTCAGAAGAGTCTCGGGAGGATCATCATTGCGGGCGGAAAATGCCCGCAATGATGGAGAACACAGAACCTCAGCGCGAGATCAGGAACCCTGACCGCCGCACTTGTTGGTCTTGGTGTTGAAGTTGCCGCACTTCTTGCCGACCCAGTCGCCGATCAGGTCCTTGGAGCCGTCGAGCTCCTTCGACCATGCATCGCCTGCCACCAGCGCCGGGGTCTTCCAGACCACGTCGAACTGGCCATTGGCCTTGATCTCGCCAATGAACACCGGCTTGGTGATGTGGTGGTTCGGCAGCATCTTCGAGGTACCGCCGGTCAGGTTCTTGGCTTCGATGCCGGGCAGTGCGTCGATAACCTTGTCGGCTTCGATCGACTTGGCCTTCTCGACCGCCTTCACCCACATGTTGAAGCCGATCACGGTGGCTTCCATCGGGTCGTTGGTCACGCGCTTCGGATTCTTGGTGAAGGCCTGCCATTCCTTGATGAACTTCTCGTTCTCAGGATTCTTGATCGACTGGAAGTAGTTCCAGGCCGCGAGATGGCCGAGCAACGGCTTGGTGTCGATGCCGGCGAGTTCTTCTTCACCCACCGAGAACGCAACCACCGGAATGTCGGTCGCCTTGATGCCCTGGTTGCCGAGCTCCTTGTAGAACGGAACGTTGGCGTCGCCATTGATGGTCGAGACCACGGCGGTCTTCTTGCCGGCCGAGCCGAACTTCTTGATGTCGGCGACGATCGTCTGCCAGTCACTATGACCAAACGGCGTGTAGTTGATCATGATGTCTTCCTGCTTGACGCCCTTCGACTTCAAGTAGGCCTCGAGAATCTTGTTCGTGGTGCGCGGATAGACGTAGTCGGTGCCGGCCAGCACCCAGCGCTTCACCTTCTCGTCCTTCATCAGATAATCGACAGCCGGGATCGCCTGCTGGTTCGGAGCAGCACCGGTGTAGAACACGTTACGCTCGGACTCTTCGCCCTCGTACTGCACGGGATAGAACAGGATGTTGTTCAGTTCCTTGAACACCGGAAGAACCGACTTGCGCGACACCGAGGTCCAGCAGCCGAACACGACGGCGACCTTGTCCTTGGTGATCAGCTCGCGCGCCTTTTCGGCGAACAGCGGCCAGTTCGATGCGGGATCGACCACCACGGCTTCGAGCTTCTTGCCGTTCACGCCGCCCTTCTTGTTCTGCTGATCGATCATGAACAGCACGGTGTCCTTCAGCGTGGTCTCGGAGATCGCCATGGTGCCCGACAGCGAATGCAGAACGCCGACCTTGATGGTGTCGTCTGCGGCTTTGGCCGGCGAAAATGCCGACAGGCCCAGAGCCAGACCCGTTGCCGCGGCCATCAGGCTGCGACGCGAGATCGGCTTGGCTATTGCGTGAGTCAAATTAGTAATCATGTGCGGTCTCTCCCTGACGCAGACGAAATCAATGCGGAACGGCCCCACGGCCGGCGCGTTAAGGAGATCGCAAGAAGTGTGCCAGCCCTCGAACACACGTTAAGTGATTGGGATTGTTCGCGTGTTTCTGATTTTCGGAAAGTGCTGAGACTTTCCTGTTTATTTCTTGTGCAGAAAAATTGATCATGCACACGGCAAACAGCTTAAATAATCACCAAAAATTGCCTCATGTCTAAATTTCATGCAGCGGTATTTTGTCGCTGGTTTTAACCCTCACGCCGATTGACCTTGAATCCGCCGCCTTGCTGTTCCATATCAATTGAACGACCTAGAGAATCATCAGGTCCTTGCGAGCCGCGTGTTCTGATCCCGTCTTTACTCTGATCTCCTCAGGGCAGTTCGACGGTTTCTGGCTTGCCCCTTCAGCTAACCAGAACTGACGCCCCAAACACGCGGGTGTCCCAGACACACTCGCGCGCTCCCTGGCCCCATGGTCTTTGAATCATGGCCGGGCGCCTGCTTTCACTTTGGAAAGATTAATCTTTTGACCACCTTTCAGGAATTCGGCCTCGCCGATCCCATCACCCGTGCGCTTAAAGAAGAAAACTACACCACCCCGACCCCGATCCAGGCCCAGACCATCCCGATTGCCATCACCGGCAAGGATGTGATCGGCATCGCCCAGACCGGCACCGGCAAGACCGCTTCCTTCGCGCTTCCCATCCTTCACCGCCTGCTCGAGAACCGCATCAAGCCGCAGCCCAAGACCTGCCGCGTGCTGGTGCTGAGCCCGACCCGCGAACTCTCCGGCCAGATCCTCGACTCGTTCAACGCCTATGGGCGCCATATGCACCTCGCATCGGCGCTGGCCATCGGCGGCGTGCCGATGGGCCGTCAGGTCCGCTCGCTGATGCAGGGCGTCGACGTCCTCGTCGCCACCCCGGGCCGCCTGCTCGACCTCGTGCAGAGCAACGGCTTGAAGCTCAACATGGTTGAGTTCCTGGTGCTCGACGAAGCCGACCGCATGCTCGACATGGGCTTCATCAACGACATCCGCAAAGTCGTCGCCAAGCTCCCGATCAAGCGCCAGACGCTGTTCTTCTCGGCCACCATGCCGAAGGATATCGCCGATCTTGCCGAAGCAATGCTCAAGGATCCGGCCCGCGTCGCGGTGACCCCGGTTGCCTCCACCGTGGAGCGCATCAGCCAGCGGATCATGCTGGTCGATCACTCCGCCAAGCCGACGATCCTCGCCCAGATCCTCAAGACCGAGACGGTTGACCGCGCACTGGTGTTCACCCGCACCAAGCACGGCGCCGACAAGGTCGTGAAGGGGCTCGAGCGCGCCGGCATCGCCGCCGCCGCGATCCACGGCAACAAGTCGCAGAACCACCGCGAGCGCACGCTGGCCCAGTTCCGCACCGGTGAAATCCGCACCCTGGTGGCCACCGACATCGCCGCCCGCGGCATCGACGTCGACGGCATCACCCACGTGGTGAACTTCGACCTGCCGAATATCCCGGAAACCTATGTCCACCGAATCGGCCGTACGGCCCGTGCCGGACGCGAAGGCATCGCAATCTCGCTTTGCGCGGGCGAGGAAATGGCGTATCTGCGCGATATTGAAAAGCTGATCCGCATTTCGCTTCCGAAGGAAGACCGCCGCACCCCAGGCCGCAACGACGTGGGGCCGTCGCCTTCCCAGAACCGTGGCGGTCAGCGCAACGGTCGCTCCGCCCCGCACGCACCACGCAGCAATGACGGAGCGCCCGGCAAGAACGCGCGCAATCGTCGTCGTCCGCATGGCGGCAACGGTGGCGCATCGCAACCGAACCGCGATCATGGTCGGAACGAGAATGCGAGACACGAGAATGCAAGACACGAGAACGCTCGCCATGAGCCGACCTCACGTCCGGCCAACCAGGCTGGAACTGCGACTAAAGAAGGGATGCAGGGCGTTGCCTTCCTGCACCGCGAAAGCCGACCGAATACAACCCCGAACCGCACCCAGCGGCCACGCTAACAGCCGATCGATCTGGAGCTAACAATGGCCAAAGAAGAGCTGATCCAGTTCGAAGGACTGGTGACCGAAATCCTCCCCGATGCACGCTATCGCGTGCAATTGGACGCAGGACACGAAATCGTCGCCTACACCGCCGGCAAGATGAAGAAGAACCGCATCAAGACGCTGGCCGGTGATCGCGTGACCATCGAAATGTCGCCCTACGATCTCGAAAAGGGTCGTCTGATTTTCCGCCACAAGGACGAGCGTCCCGGCGGTCCTCCGCGTGGTGCACCGCCGCGCGGTCAGTTCCGTCGCCGCTAAGCGCATCCAGCGTTTAAACTGTCGACAGTTTAAATCGCAACGACAACCCATCCGCGCATTGGATCACTCGTGGTGCGCGGATGGGTAAGCGTTCCTGACCGTTCGTGCGCAATCAAAAAATCGTGCGCGTCAGGATTGTTTTGAGGGGACGCTTCCCCTAATATGAGTTAATCGATTTTCGGCCGGACGACATTATCTATCCCCCGGTGCAGCCGGTCTAGACTGACGACCCTTCCAAAAATTCGATGTCACCAGCCCACATCTGTTTCGTGGGCTACACTATATCTTTGAGAAGGGACTACCCCCATGAGCATGGGAACAGTGAAGTGGTTTAACGCGACCAAGGGCTTCGGCTTCATTCAGCCGGACGATGGTGGCAACGACGTGTTCGTTCACATCAGCGCCGTTGAGCGTGCCGGTCTCGGCACCCTGCGTGAAGGCCAGAAGATCAGCTACGAAATCGTTGCTGACCGTCGTTCCGGCAAGTCGTCGGCCGACAATCTCCGCGCCGCAGGCTAAACGATCATTCGCAAGCTTGCTGCTTGCGAACTGATTGACTGAATACGAAAAGGCCGCGCTCTTGAGCGCGGCCTTTTTGCTGAAGCATGATCCGGAAAAGTGGATCAACGATAGTTGGCTGCAACTACAAATACGCAGCTCATGATCGCAAATTACGGCGTGCAGCTCGTCACCATCACGACGCATGACGTTTGCCTAGGACGCATAAACATCGCAGCGGGCAGCGTGAGCCCGCCCTTCGGCACGACCCAGCCGATCGTCGGCACGTAGTTGTAGTTGACCTCGCCGAGGATCAGATACTGGTTCGCCAGATAGTTCCCGTTGGCATCCTTGACGATCAGATTGGTGGGAACCGATACGATGTCATTCACTTTCCTGACCACAACAGTGCCATTCACTTTCCCGGTGGGAAAATCGCCGCGCGCCCACACCACCTTGGCGATCTTGGTCGACGGATCGATATACACCTGACTGATCGACGCCTTGAGCTGCGTCTTGTCATAAGGCGTCAGCATCGCACCGGCGATGATGAAGAAATTCGAGACATCGGTTTCCGCCAGTGTCGTGTAACGCGACGCCAGGTCGGCCATGCCCTGCGAGATCTGGCTGAGCTTGCGATCGATGGCAAAATAGTTGGTAACGTCCAGCATGCCGAAGAACATCAGGAACATCAGCGGAACGATCAGCGCAAACTCGACCGCGGATACGCCTCTCGTGTCGTCTCGCAACAGCAAGGCCCGTCGCCCGGCTGCCAGTGCAGCCATACGCACACGCATTGTCCCGATCCCTGCCATCACTGCGGCCCGGTAGCCGCTGTCGCGGCCAGCAGGCGCTTGCTGCTCGTCGTTCCACGACCGATATTAGCGATGTTGTAGCCTAGGCCGGTCACGTAGAGCGGCCATTGATAAAACCCGCGGCTCACGACGGTCTGGTTTGTGTTCGTCGGCGGCTGCCAGGTGAGCGTGGTGCCCGCATAATTTCCGCTGCTGTCGATCGGATCCGCAATGACGATCCCCGTGCCCGGATTGTAGGAACGCACGTCGGTGCCGATCTTGGCGCAATCCATCAGTACGGAAACGCGCGCGCAGATGACGGCATTGAAGTCCGCCTGGCTCGGTGCCTGGCTCGTATAGAACAGCCGGGAGCCATCCTGTACGGCGGTCTCCAGCACCTGGCCGGCGAAGAACACCATGGCGGTTTCCATGATTGCGAAGATCAGCGCGAAGAAGATCGGCGCGATGAATGCGAATTCGACCGCGGCCGAGCCGCTGCTGTTGCGACCGAAGCGGCGGAGCCGCTTGGCGAGCGTCGCCATCGAAATCAACGGTAGCAGCATCTGCAATGCCTCAGCGAGAGGGAAATAACTACCGCCGAGATGTATCGGAAACAGATTGTTGAAGTGTTTCGCCGGATCGAGACAAGACGGCTCGATGCGTTAACCCGCTGTTGACCATGTCTCCGCCGAACGACACCGCATGGGATGCGGCGCCGTTTGCGCGTTTACGAGATCACAGATCAGTTGTTGAGCCTGGCGGCATTTCCTGCCGTTATGGCCTGAGTACTGAGAGTCCCGGCCTGCCCGATCGCGGCTCTGAAGAAGGTCTCACCGTCACCCAGCCTCACGCGTCGCTGACATTCCGGCGTACAGGTGTAAGTCTCGCGATCGACACCACGATAGACGGTGACGAGTTTGTCGGTCGGACCTTCGACCTGAACCAGCCGATCCATCAGGACAGCGCCCGTACGATCCATTGCGATCACATTGGTGGCGCCATAGCCCTTGCCGGTCACCACGACCATGCCGCCGGGCTGCAGCGTCACATCTGCAATCAGCGGGTTGCCGACCACAATGGTGGCGATCTTCTCAGGAAATTTGACGAGCTTGGCCTGATCGACGCTGACCGCGATCGGATCGTCCGCAGGGGCCGCAAGACCGCCCGCCGGCAACAGCATGGTCCCTGCCGCCAGAGCACGGGCCACAAACACCGCACGCATCCGCGCGCGCTTCGACTGAAACGACATCCTGTACTCCGGGACGATACAAGCCGACAAAAGCAGATACGCAGCGGTGCCGGCGCCCGACATGGCAAATGTGCCGTTAATTGATGAAGGAACTGGAAACGGCAGTGGCGGGGTGCATGATGGACGCTGTTCCGGCTTAAGAAGCCTTGATTGACTGTCATTCCCCGGCAAACCAATTGGTTTGCCTGAGGGCGGGCGTCGCCGGCGAAGCCGGCAGAGCGCGAACCTCAGCCACTCCACTTGGAGTGGCGGGGAATCTCGATCCACACTCGTCATTCCGGAGGCGCATGAAAGCGGCAAAGCCGCTGCAATGCGAACCCGGCGACTGTCTTGTGTGTCAATGAGGCTGGGTCTCTCCGTCATAGTGTTTGTTGGCTTTGACGAGCGCGTTGGCGGTGATGAGGAGCTTTCGGGCAACGGCGATG
>NZ_LVYV01000013.1 GCF_001618955.1 Tardiphaga robiniae | reverse complement strand
CGGATCGAGCGCCCTTCGGCGTAAAGCTGGGCAATCCTGTAGCGGTCATCCAGCGACAGCTGGGCGTAGGTTCGGTCCATCGCAACACCCTAGTCTGGTGTTGCACTTCGTTTGAGAACTCAGCGGACCCGTAAACACCGTGTCAGTGTTCGGGGGGCAGCCATGCGTCAATCCCGCACGTATTTCGTCTACATCCTCGCCAGCGGCCACCACGGCACGCTCTATATCGGCGTCACCAATGACATCCGTACCCGACTCGAATTGCACCGCTGCGGCCGCGGGTCTGAATTCGTAAAGAGATACAAGGTCATGCGGCTCGTCCATGTCGAGGAATTCAGCTCGATCGTTGAAGCAATCGCCCGTGAAAAGCAGCTCAAAAACTGGAAGCGGGAGTAGAAGACCGAATTAATCGAACGGAATAATTTAGATTGGAGCGACTTGTCCGCGATACTTTGACAACAGTGGGTATGGGTCCCGGCGTCCGCCGGGACGACAACAAATTTTGCCCAATTCCCGGGCAGTTCCATTGCAAAACCTCGCCACCTCTACGGGTTCCGGCAGCAGTCAAATGCGCGTATGATTTTGGTCAGTGACACAGCTCAGGATGGCCGGTTTGTCAGATCAATCAGTCCCAGCGAAATTCCAGCCGGAGAACACGCCTGTCGATGAACTGGCGCTTGCCGACATCAAGAGCGCCATTCTCGTCAAGCTGCGGCTGGCAATCGGCAAGGAAGCCGCCTTCGCCACCAAGCACGACTGGTACAAGGCTGCCGCCCTGACGCTGCGCGACCGCATGGTGCATCGCTGGCTGACCTCGGACAAGGAGAGCTATGATGCCGGCCGCAAGCGGGTCTATTACCTCTCGCTGGAATTCCTGATCGGCCGCCTGTTCACCGACGCGCTGAACAATATGGGCCTGCTGCCGCTGTTCGAAGCCGCGCTCGGCGATCTTGGTGTTGGCCTCGACGAACTCCGCAAATGCGAGCCGGATGCCGCGCTCGGCAATGGCGGCCTCGGCCGCCTCGCTGCCTGCTTCATGGAGAGCATGGCAACGCTCGGCATTCCCGCTTTCGGCTATGGCATCCGCTACGACTTCGGCCTGTTCCGTCAGGTCATCTCGCACGGCGTGCAGCAGGAATATCCCGACGAGTGGCTCGGCTTTGGCAATCCGTGGGAACTACCGCGGCGGGAAGTCACGTATAACGTCTATTTCGGCGGCAGCATCGAGACCGTCGATGACGGCAAGGGCCGCAAGCAGGTGATCTGGCATCCCGGCGAGACCGTGGAGGCTGTTGCCTATGACACCCCCATCGTCGGCTGGCGCGGCCAGCATGTGAATGCGCTGCGGCTGTGGTCGGCGCGCGCGCCGGATCCGCTGCGGCTCGACGTCTTCAACACCGGCGACTATGTCAGCGCCAGCGCCGAGCAGGCGCGCGCCGAAGCCATCTGCAAATTCCTCTATCCGAACGATGAGAGTGCTGCCGGCCGCGAATTGCGTTTGCGGCAGGAATACTTCTTCGTCTCGGCGTCGCTGCAGGATCTGGTGAAGCGTCACCTCCATTCCGACGGCAATCTGCGTGGCCTCGCCAACAAGGCCGCAGTGCAGATGAACGACACGCATCCGAGCCTGGCCATCGCCGAGCTGATGCGCATCCTGGTCGATCAGCACAATATGCGCTGGGATGCCGCGTGGCAGATCACCAACGCGACCTTGTCCTACACCAACCACACGCTGCTGCCCGAAGCACTGGAGACCTGGCCGGTCGAACTGTTCCAGCGTCTGCTGCCACGGCATCTCGAAATCATCTACCGCATCAATGAAGCGCATCTCGACCGCGCTGATGCGACGCGCCCCGGCGACACCGCCTATCGCGCCTCGGTCTCGATCATCGACGAGACGTCAGGCCGCCGCGTCCGCATGGGCAATCTCGCTTTCATCGGCTCGCACCGCATCAACGGCGTCTCGGCGATGCATTCGGAGCTGATGAAAGAGACCGTGTTCCACGATCTCAACCAGCTCTATCCCGGTCGCATCACCAACAAGACCAACGGCATTACTTTCCGCCGCTGGCTGATGCTAGCCAATCCGAAGCTCACCGACCTGTTGCGCGCCACCTGCGGCGAAGCCGTGCTCGACGATCCCACGCGCCTCATCAAGCTCGAGGCCTTTGCCGGCGACGCCGCGTTCCAGCAGGAATTCCGCAAGGTCAAACATCACAACAAGCTCGCATTGGCCCGCGTGATCGGAGAGAAGCTCGGCGTACAGGCCGATCCGTCGGCGCTGTTCGACGTGCAGATCAAGCGCATCCACGAATACAAGCGACAGCTGCTCAACCTCGTTGAAACAGTCGCGCTGTATCAGGCGATCAAGGACGAGCCGGGCAAGGACTGGGTGCCGCGCGTCAAGATTTTCGCCGGCAAGGCGGCAGCGAGCTATCGCTATGCCAAGCTGATTATTCGCCTGATCAATGACGTCGCCGAGACCGTCAACAACGACACCACCATCGGCAGCAAGCTGAAGGTCGCATTCCTGCCGGACTACAATGTCAGCCTCGCGGAAGTCATCATTCCCGCGGCTGATCTCTCCGAGCAGATCTCGACCGCAGGCATGGAAGCCTCCGGCACCGGCAACATGAAGCTCTCGCTGAACGGCGCGCTGACCATCGGCACGCTGGACGGCGCCAATATCGAAATCCGCGACAATGTCGGCCCGGAGAACATCGCGATCTTCGGTATGACCGCTGCCGAAGTGGTTGAGCGTCGCGCCAAGGGCCTGGATGCCTCCGACGTGATCAACAAGTCGCCCAATCTCGGCCGCGCGATCCAGGCTATCGAGACCGGCGCGTTCTCGCCGGATGATCCCGGCCGTTACGCGTCGGTCGGCCACGCGCTGCGCCACCTCGATCACTATGTGGTCTCGGCCGACTTCGACTCCTATTACGAAGCCCAACGCGGCATCGACACGCGGTGGAGGGCCGGCTCAGCCTGGAGCCGCGCCGCGATTCTCAACACCGCCCGGATGGGATGGTTCTCGTCGGACCGTACTATCCGCGAATATGCCGACGATATCTGGGGCGTGCCGGTTGCGGGCGATCTGCCGAGCACAACGAGTCTGCAGGCGCGAAAGGCGACGTGAGCGCGGCGGCGCTCACGCGCGATACGCGACGAGCACCGCGCCGCAAGCGATCAGGATGACGCCGAGCCAGTTCGGCAGCGACAATTTCTCGCCGAGAAACAACACGGCAAACACCGCCACGAACACCACACTGAGCTTGTCGATCGGCGCCACCTGCGCGGCATTGCCAAGCTTGAGCGCACGGAAATAGCAGATCCACGATGCTCCGGTCGCGAAACCAGACAGCACCAGAAACACCCACGTCTTCGCTGATACATTGGACGGCGACTGCCAGTTGCCGGTGACATAGACCATCATGCCCGCGGCCAGCAGGATAACGATGGTGCGGATGAAAGTGGCAAAATCGGAATTGACGTTCTCGATGCCGACCTTGGCGAAGATCGCCGTGAGCGCCGCAAAGGCCGCGGACAGCAGCGCCCAGAATGGCCAGGTGAGCATCATGTTCTTCATAGGTGGGCCTTCCTGAAGTGGGCTCTCAGTTCACTATGTGTCGTCGCCCGGCTTGACCGGGCGACCCAGTATTCGAGCGAGAGGCGATATTCACCGCTGGATCGACGCTGCATCCATGCAGAAGCCTGTGTGGCATGCCACTGACATTCGTGTGTGCTGGATCGCCCCGGTCAGGCGGGCCGATGACAACAGAGCGCGGTGACCAAACAAAAAGGGCGGCCTTACGGCCGCCCTTTCGCATTCAATCTTGAAGCAGCGAATTACTCAGCTGCCAGCTTCACATCCGGCGCCGCGGCGCGGACATCCGCGTCGACCTGCGCTTCGAACTTGGCGAAGTTCTTCTGGAACATGCCAACCAGCTTGCGCGCGGTGGCATCGAACTCGGCCTTGTCCTTCCAGGTGTTCACCGGATTGAGGATTTCCGACGGCACGCCATCCAGCGCGGTCGGGACTGCGAAACCGAAATACTTGTCGGTGCGGAATTCCACATTGCGGAGCGAGCCGTTCAGCGCGGCGGTCAGCAGCGCGCGGGTCACCTTGATCGGCATGCGCGAACCGACCCCATACTTGCCACCGGTCCAGCCGGTATTGACCAGCCAGCAGTCGACATTGTGCTTGGCGATCAGGTCGCGCAGCATGTTGCCGTAAACCGACGGATCGAGCGGCAGGAACGGCGAGCCGAAGCAGGTCGAGAATTCCGGCTCGGGATCATTGCCGAGGCCGCGCTCGGTGCCGGCGACCTTAGCGGTGTAGCCGGACAGGAAGTGATACATCGCCTGCGCCGGGGTCAGCTTGGCGATCGGCGGCAGTACGCCGAACGCGTCGGCGGCGAGCATCACGACGTTCTTCGGCTGCGGCGCGCGGCCGGTGCGCGAAGCGTTCGGGATGAAGTCGAGCGGATAGGCCGAGCGGGTGTTCTCGGTCTTCGAACCATCGTCGAAATCCGGCAGGCGGGTATTGGCGTCGAGCACGACGTTTTCCAGCACCGCACCGAAGCGCTTCGATGCCGCATAGATCGCGGGCTCGGCTTCCTCGGAAAGCTTGATGGTCTTGGCGTAGCAGCCGCCTTCGAAATTGAAGATACCGTCCTTGCCCCAGCCATGCTCGTCGTCGCCGATCAGCGTGCGCTTCGGATCGGCCGAGAGCGTGGTCTTGCCGGTGCCGGACAGGCCGAAGAAGATCGCACTGTCGCCGTCGGGGCCGACATTGGCCGAGCAGTGCATCGGCAACACGCCCTTGGCAGGCAGATAGTAGTTCAGCGTGGTGAAGACCGACTTCTTCATCTCGCCGGCGTAATAAGACCCGCCGATCAGGACGATCTTGCGGGCGAAATCGATGGCCACGACGTTCTCGGAGCGGCAGCCGTGACGTTTGGGATCGGCCTTGAAGCTCGGCAGGTCGATGATGGTGAGTTCAGGCACGAAGTCCTTCAACGCCGATGCTTCCGGGCGGATCAGCAGCGTGCGGATGAACAGGGAGTGCCATGCGAGTTCGGTGAACACGCGGGTCTTGATCTGGAAACTCGGATCGGCGCCGCCGCAAAGGTCCTGCGCGAACAGGGTCATGCCTTCGGCGTGCTTCTTGAAATCGATATAGAGCGCTTCGAACTGCTCCGGCGTGATCGACTGATTGCCAGCCCACCACATCTGTTCGGTGGAAGCATCCTTGACGGTGAACTTGTCCTTCGGGCTGCGGCCGGTGAACTCACCCGTGTCAGCGCAGAGCGCGCCATCGGACGACAATTCGGCTTCGCCATTGCGCAGCGAATACTCGTAAAGCTGCGGCGCGCCGAGATTCCAGTTCACCGCTTTGAGATTTTTCAGTCCGAATTTGTCGGCGCCATAGGCACCGTTGCGTACGCCCGTCTCTTGCACGGAATATTCCTCCTTGAGTCCGCATATCCGACCTGTGCAACTGTCTTCAATCGCACGTCAGCAGCGGTAGCCGTCATTATAACCACCGAGGCCGTAACCCGGCGATCTAATAGTGACGAAGATGTGAAATGCCAAGCTGCCGTCCATATATTTGGTTTATTCCAGCACGGCACTTGATACCGCTCAATTATTCAAAGCGCGGGCCTGCTCTGCGAGTTCCTTCAGGACTTGCCGCAATGCACCCGGAGTGACAATCCGCCGCGGAAAGTCCAGCCGGAGCACCGTCGCGCCGTTCTGCAGGTCCATGCCATCCGGGTCGCATCCGGTGCAGCGCCAGTCGCCCGCCTCCACGCGCAGAAGCTTCGTTGCATAGAGATTGAGCGCATCGAGATGGTCGGCGTTCATATGAGCAACAGCGCCCTCCTCTGCCTCCAGCATCCCTTCGGCATCAGTGAGATCGGTCAGGAATTGCTCCGGCTTCAGGTCGTTAATGCGGCCAAAGCCAGCCACCAGATGGGCGCTTTTCGGCACGACCCTGAAGAACGAGAAATCCTTAAAGTCTACAAAGACTTGCGCGGATGGATGGGCACTCAGATAGCGCCGGCGCAGCAGCGATTTTTCGCAGTCGCTGGCCTCCTGCGCGATACCCCCGAGCATGATGCGCGAGCCCTCCAGGGGGTCACCCGGAGCCCGCTCGTCCAGCATCAGCGAGACGCGGGCATCCGCCAGGATATTGCGGGTATGGAGCGCCAGCCGGGAAATCAGGAGAATCGGCGACCCGTCCGGGTGGCTGGCGATATTGGCCAGCGCACAATAAGGATCTCCGGAACCGACGGCCAGGGTGGCCAGCGCCCCCTGCCGACTACGCCGCAACAGCGACCGGATGACGCGCGAGGGGTCGAAATCAGGGGTCGGCTGCATCGTTAAATCCCGTATTTCATTGCAAAAAGTAGCTTCTTCTTCTTTGGCGGGAGGTCTATACATCTATGGAACCCACGCGTCATTCAAGCGTTCAGGGAACTCGGCCACACTTCAGCCCAGCTTGCATTGCTCGTTGCAGGACTTGTTTGTTGACTGTGTTCTTAAGGCCACCTCATACGGCGGATTGTTGAATTCTGCCGGATAGCCCATCCCGCTTCGGAAAGCAGGCTCATGCCAACTATCGCACTGGTCGACGACGACCGTAACATTCTCACATCCGTATCGATCGCGCTGGAAGCCGAGGGCTACCGCATCATGACCTATACGGATGGTGCTTCCGCACTCGATGGCTTCCGCACGAGCCAGCCGGACCTCGCAATCCTCGATATCAAGATGCCCCGCATGGACGGCATGGAGACACTGCGCCGTCTGCGCCAGAAGTCCGATCTGCCCGTGATCTTCCTGACGTCGAAGGACGAGGAGATCGACGAGCTGTTCGGCCTGAAAATGGGCGCCGACGATTTCATCCGCAAACCGTTTTCGCAGCGTCTGCTGGTCGAGCGCGTCAAGGCCGTGCTGCGCCGCGCCGCGCCGAAGGACCCGACTGCCGCTCCGAAGGAGACCGACGCCAAGGCGCTCGATCGCGGTTTGCTGCGGATGGATCCGGAACGTCACACCTGCACCTGGAAGAACGAGCCGGTCACGTTGACCGTCACTGAGTTCCTGATCCTGCAGGCGCTGGCGACGCGCCCCGGTGTGGTGAAGAGCCGCAACGCGCTGATGGATGCCGCCTATGACGATCAGGTCTATGTCGACGATCGCACCATCGACAGCCACATCAAGCGACTGCGCAAGAAGTTCAAGGTCGTCGACGACGACTTCGAGATGATCGAGACGCTGTATGGCGTCGGTTATCGCTTCAAGGAAACCTGATCTGTAGAGGGTTCCCGCGGCACGGTTGGGGCCTGACGGCTCAGCCGTGCTGCGCTAGAATGCGCATCCGCCCACGCAACAATGAGCACGGCATGGCGCATCGCAGATATCGACAACAACCGGGCAGTTTTGGCATTGCTGGATCGTACGCAGCCTGATGAAAGCCTGGACGCCGACGGCACGTCGCCGCATGCGGCAGGCGGCGATGCCGATCGCACCCGTCGCGGCTGGCAGCGCCCGCTCGACTGGCTGCGCCGCGCCCGGCAGTTCTTCGTTGCGCTGACTTTCTCGAGCCTGACGCGTCGCATCGTTTCGCTCAACCTCGCTGGCCTCTGCGCCCTCGTCGCCAGCATTCTCTACCTCTCGCAATTTCGCGCCGGCCTGATCGACGCCCGCGCGCAGAGCCTGCTGGTGCAGGCCGAAATCATCGCAAGCGCCATTGCCGCTTCGGCCACCGTCGAAACCAATACGATCACGATCGACCCCGACCGTTTGCTCGATCTCAAGCCCGGCGAAACCTATGGCGTGCCGGACGAACTCTCCGGCCTCGATTTCCCGATCAATCCCGAACGCGTTGCGCCGGTGCTGCGGCGGCTGATTTCGCCGACCAAGACGCGCGCACGCATTTACGACCGCGACGGCGTGCTCATCCTCGACAGCCGCAGCCTTTATGGCCGCGGTGATGTGTTGCGCTTCGAACTGCCGCCGCCGACCACCGAAAAGCCTGGCTTTGCCGAACGCACGATGATCGCGGTCCGAACCTGGCTCAATCGCGGCGACCTTCCGCTCTATCGCGAACTCGGTCCGGAAAACGGCAACGGCTATCAGGAAGTGCAGCAGTCGCTCGACGGCCTGAAGAGCAGCATGGTGCGCATCAACGAACGGGGCGAAGTCATCGTTTCGGTCGCCGTACCCGTGCAGCGCTTCCGCGCCGTGCATGGTTCGCTGATGCTGTCGACCCAGGGCGACGACATCGACCAGATGGTGACTGCCGAACGTCTGGCAATTCTGAAAGTCTTTGCCGTCGCGGCCGTGGTGATGATCGTGCTGTCACTGCTGCTGGCATCGACCATCGCAGGTCCGGTGCGACGGCTGGCCGACAGCGCGGAGCGTGTTCGCCGCCGTATCCGCACCCGTGTCGAGATCCCGGATTTTACGCGCCGCCGCGACGAGATCGGCCATCTCTCCGGCGCGCTGCGCGACATGACCGATGCACTCTATAATCGCATCGAGGCGATCGAGATGTTCGCGGCCGATGTCTCGCACGAGCTGAAAAATCCGCTGACATCGCTGCGCTCCGCCGTGGAAACACTGCCGCTGGCGAAGAACGATAACAGCCGCGGCCGTCTGCTCGCCGTCATCGAGCACGACGTGCGGCGGCTTGACCGATTGATCTCGGATATTTCCGACGCCAGCCGTCTCGACGCCGAGCTGCAGCGCAACGACACGGCGCCCGTCGATGTCCGACGGTTGCTGACTACGCTGACCTCGGTCGCCAACGAAACCAAGCTCGGTCATGACGTCGGCGTTGAAGTCCGCTTCGAAGGCGCTGCCACCGACGCGTTTTCGGTGCCCGGCCACGACTCCCGCCTCGGTCAGGTCATCACTAATCTCGTCACCAATGCTCAGTCATTCTCGACGCCGGGCGGCAAGGTGCGGATCGTCTGCCGTCGCCTGAAAGGCAAGATCGAGATCGTCGTCGATGACGACGGCCCCGGCATCGGACTGGATGCACTCGAACGGATCTTCGAGCGCTTTTACACCGACCGCCCGCATCAGGGCTTTGGCCAGAATTCTGGCCTCGGCCTGTCGATCTCCAAGCAGATCGTCGAGGCCCATAGCGGTACGATCTGGGCAGAGAACCGCATCGGACCGGCCAACGCCGACGGCGAGATCCCGGTGCTGGGTGCACGCTTCGTGGTACGGTTACCGGCCACATGAGCGCGGATGGCAAAAGCATCCATGCCTCCGCCGTACTGGTCGATGACCGCGCCGTCCTGATCAGGGGGCCGTCCGGCTCCGGAAAATCGCGGCTGGTATTCGACCTGATCCTCGCCGGTCAGAGTGGGCAGGTTCCGGAGGCCATGCTGGTCGGCGACGACCGGGTGCATCTGGATGTCAGGGACGGAAAACTGTGGGTACGGCCGGCGCCCGAACTGGTCGGGCTGCTTGAGATCAGGGGGCTCGGAATCCGGCGACTGGACTGCGCCACCGGTGCCATTGTCGGGCTGGTGGTCGATCTCGACGCCACCGACGCCGCGCGCCTGCCAGAGCCGGAAGCGCTCAAAACCACACTGGAGGGCGTCGAATTGCCCCGAATCCCGGTGAGTGCGGGCTTTTCACCACTACCATTGGTCGTAGCTGTACTTACGACAATCGATGGTTTAGCCGCAGTGCGACCTTTGGACGATTGCTCGAAGGGAATTGGTAACCATATTAGTCCCACTATCGCCACCGAATAGACCCGCGCTACTTCCCGCCGCATCCGTGCAATTTAAGGGAGATTCGCGAAGAGCCCTCTTGCATAGGGGCTCTGGATGGTCAAAGTGGCCCTTTCGTGCGGTGCACCAAAAGCACCCACGAGGAGTTTCCGATGATTGGTCTAGTACTTGTGACCCATGGGCGCCTTGCCGACGAGTTTAAGGCGGCGCTTGAGCACGTAATGGGTCCGCAAAAACAAATTGAAGCCGTGACGATCGGCGCCGAAGACGATTCCGATTTGTGTCGAAGCGACATTATCGAAGCGGTGAATCGCGTCGACAGTGGCGATGGCGTTGCCATCCTCACTGATATGTTCGGCGGCACGCCATCGAATCTGGCGATCTCCTGCATGAGCCGGCCGAAGGTCGAGGTTCTCGCCGGTATCAATCTGCCCATGCTGGTGAAGCTCGCAAAGGTGCGCGAAGAGCGCACGCTGCCCGATGCGATCGCCATGGCACAGGAAGCCGGCCGCAAATACGTCACCATCGCCAGCCGCGTTCTCGCCGGCAAATGAGCGGCAGCCCAGACGATACGACGGTGTCCAGCGGCGTCTCCCGCGAGATTCCGATTACCAACAAGCGTGGCCTTCATGCGCGCGCCTCTGCCAAATTCGTGCAGATGGTCGAACGCTTCAATGCCGACGTCACGGTGACACGCAACGGCGAGACCGTTGGCGGCACATCCATCATGGGCCTGATGATGCTGTCCGCCGGCCCCGGGACCAGCATCATGGTCACTGCCAAAGGCGTCGAGGCACAAGCGGCGCTGGATGCGATCACCGAGCTCGTGACCAACAAGTTCGGTGAAGAGTAGCGGTTCGCCGAAAGCTGCTTCGTCAGCGAACGGCTATTTCATCGCGCCAGGCGCCATCACATAGACATTCCACCGCGTGGTCGTGCCGATATTGCCCTTGAAGAAGCGTCGCGTCGACATCACGATGCGTTCGGCATTCGGCAGATTGTCCTTCATCCACGCTTCGCAGCGGTCGAATTTCCAGTCACCGACCAGGCAGATTCCGATGAAGCCGTTGCGCTTCGCTTCCTCCATCGACGTCACACCTGACGGCCATGGTTCATAGGGCGTCAGCGGCAGCGGATGATCCGGACTGTAGAACGTCATCTGCTCGGCGACATCGACGAAGCCCACGACCTCGCTCCAGCGCGTGTGGAAGCGCTTGTGCCAGACCTCGGTGAGCTCACGCGCAAGCTGCGAATAGGAGATATGGGCGAAATTGCCATTGGCATCGCGCGGCAGTGACGCAATAGCGATCTGCGGTGCCGCGGCGAGCGTGACCAGCGACAGTACCAGCCAGATCGCGGCGAGCCGTACCAGCGCGACCCGCGGCATCTTCAGCGCCGGGATCGCAATGACCGCCAGCGGCACCAGGAAGAACAGCGAGATACCCCAATCGGTCTTGATGTAGACGTCGAACAACAACGCACCGATCGGCGGGCCGATGGCGACGATGGCCTGGATCAGCCAGATATTCAGGGCCTGATCCCTGCGGACACCGGGATTGGTCGTCAGTGACCACGGCCGCTTGACGAATGCGCGGGGATCGCGCGCCACCGACGCCCACCAGCGTGGGCCCCAGGCCAGCACCGCAGCGGCCAGACCCAGCGGCAACAGCAGCAGCGCGACGTTGTGGCCGACATAGCCCCACGCCAATTGCAGGCTCTCCCAGCGCGACGAGATCTTGTAGGTATCGCCGGCGTAACGAAACGGCGCGTATTCCACCTGCCGCACCCAGTCGAGATGCGGAATCATCGCCGCCACCATCGTCGCGATGGCAATCCACGGGGCCGGCGAGCGCAGGAACAGCATCCGCTGCGGATGGATCAGCGCGGCCAGACCGATGGCGCCGATCATCGTCACCACCCAGTATTTGGTCATCAGCGCCAGCGCAGCGGCGAGGCCAAGCAGGAAGCCCGAGCGGATCGAACGCTTCTCGAATGCGTGCAAATAGGCCAGCACCACCAGCGGCAAAGTCACCAGCTGCAGCAGGTCCGGATTGTATTTGAAGCCCTTGAAATTGAAGATCGGATAGATCGCGACCATCAGCAGCACGAAAAAGGCGCGGCGCCGATCGACCACGCGCAACGCGATCGCCCAACAAAGGATCATGCCGATGCCAACGACGACCATGGCGAGCAGATAGGTCGCCCAGTCCACCGGCGGAAAAAATTTAAACCAGACGCCTGAGATCCAGCCCGACAGCGGCGGATGCTTGCCATAGCCCCACAGGAACTTCTGCCCCCAGGCATAGCCCTCGGAGACGTCGAAATGGATGTCCTGCGCGGCCTTCACCTGCGTCAGGATGGCGGTCCACAGCACCACATGGGCGATCGTGAACCCTACCACCAGGACGGTGCTCAAATGCGGATCACAGGCCCAGGCGACGAGCCGGGCGGCGCCGCGGCGACCGATTGAGAGAATACCCCGGCGCTTGGCAGGGGCGGAGGAAGCGATTGTACTCATGGGGCCCTGCCTAGCGCGTTTCGGGCCGGAGTAAAATCAGGATGCCGTGACGGAAACAGGGCCGGAATCCGGGCGAAAACCCGCATTAAGGTTGCTGCATCAGGGCCTGAATGCTATCCCGCGCGCATGACAACCTCCCCGATTTCGAACATCCGCAACTTCTCCATCGTTGCCCATATCGACCACGGCAAATCGACACTGGCCGACCGCCTGATCCAGATCACCGGCGGGTTGCAGGCGCGCGAGATGAAGGAGCAGGTGCTTGATTCCATGGATATCGAGCGCGAGCGCGGCATCACCATCAAGGCGCAGACCGTTCGCCTGCATTACAAGGCCAAGGACGGCAAGGATTACATCTTCAACCTGATGGACACGCCCGGCCACGTCGACTTCGCCTATGAGGTCTCGCGCTCGCTGGCGGCATGCGAAGGCGCGCTGCTGGTGGTCGACGCCTCGCAGGGCGTGGAAGCCCAGACGCTCGCCAATGTCTATCACGCGCTCGACGCCAATCTCGAAATCGTGCCGATCCTCAACAAGATCGATCTGCCCGCCGCCGAACCCGATCAGGTCAAGAAGCAGATCGAGGACGTGATCGGCATCGACGCATCCGAAGCGGTCATGATCTCGGCGAAAACAGGTCTTGGCGTGCCCGACGTGCTGGAAGCCATCGTGCACCGGCTGCCCCCGCCGAAAGGCGACCGCGACGCCACGCTGAAGGCGCTGCTGGTCGACAGCTGGTACGACGTCTATCTCGGCGTCGTCGTCCTCATCCGCGTCGTCGACGGCGTCATGAAGAAGGGCCAGCGCGTCCGCATGATGGGCACCAATGCCGCCTATGATGTCGAGCGCGTCGGATACTTCACGCCGAAGATGGTCAATGTCGATGAACTCGGCCCCGGCGAGATCGGCTTCATTACGGCCGCCATCAAGGAAGTCGCGGACACCCGCGTCGGCGACACCATCACCGACGACCGCAAGCCGGTCACCGAGATGCTGCCGGGCTTCAAGCCCGCAGTGCCGGTGGTGTTCTGCGGGTTGTTCCCGGTTGATGCCGACGACTTCGAAACGCTGCGCGCCGCCATGGGCAAGCTGCGGCTGAACGACGCGAGCTTCTCGTTCGAAATGGAAACCTCGGCTGCACTCGGCTTCGGCTTCCGTTGCGGCTTCCTCGGCTTGCTGCATCTGGAAATCATCCAGGAACGTCTGAGCCGCGAATTCGACCTCAACCTGATCGCGACCGCGCCAAGCGTGATCTACAAGATGCACCTCACCGACGGCGAGGAGATCGAGATTCATAATCCGATCGACATGCCGGATGTGGTGAAGATCGCCGAAATCCAAGAGCCGTGGATCGAAGCCACGATCCTGACACCCGACGAGTATCTCGGCAGCGTGCTGAAGCTCTGCCAGGAACGCCGCGGCAATCAGAAAGAGCTGACCTATGTCGGCGCGCGCGCGATGGTGAAATACGAGCTGCCGCTCAACGAAGTGGTGTTCGATTTCTACGATCGCCTGAAGTCGATCTCGAAGGGCTACGCCTCGTTCGACTATCATCTGACCGACTATAAGGCCGCCGATCTCGTCAAGATGCAGATCCTGGTCAATGCCGAGCCGGTCGATGCGCTGTCGATGCTGGTCCATCGCACCCGCGCCGAAGGCCGTGGCCGCGCCATGGTCGAGAAGATGAAGGAACTAATCCCGCCGCACATGTTCGTCATTCCGATCCAGGCGGCGATCGGCGGCAAGGTGATTGCCCGCGAAACTGTCCGCGCGCTGCGCAAGGACGTCACCGCGAAGTGCTATGGCGGCGATATCAGCCGCAAGCGCAAACTTCTGGAGAAGCAGAAGGAAGGCAAGAAGAAGATGCGGCAGTTCGGCAAGGTCGACATCCCGCAGGAAGCTTTTATCGCGGCGCTGAAGGTGGATAGCTGAGGGCATATCGCTTGCGGCTCTGACAGGAGGGGCACCACGTGGCAGCGATGCGGAAGTTGAGCAAAGCGGCCCAGCAACACTCCTCCGGTTTTTCCGATCCGGCCGTCAAAGCGGCATTCGACCGTTACCCGCCGCCCGTCAAGGCGCGGCTCATGGCCCTCCGGCAACTGATCTTCGGGACCGCCGCGGGCATCGAGGGCGTCGGTCCGCTGCAGGAGACCCTCAAGTGGAATCAGCCCAGCTATCTGACAAGCGAGACGAAAAGCGGCAGCACCATCCGGCTTGATCGCATGGGGGCCACAGCGCAGTACGCGCTGTTCTTTCACTGCCAGACCAATCTGGTTGCGACCTTTCGTGAATTGTATCCAACGGAGCTGAGCTTCGAAGGCAACCGCAGCATCTTGCTGCACGTCGATGATCCCGTGCCGGAGCAAGCCCTGAGTCACTGCGTTGGACTGGCGCTGACCTATCATCTCCGCAAGCGCAGGCCTTCAACGAGATCATCTCAGGCTGGATGAGCGCGGCGACGGCTGGCTGTCGCCCGGGGAACGAATAGCACCACGAATGAACGGATTCCGCCAATCCAATTTTCCGTCCGGCGCAACGCAGCAGATTTCTGCGACCAAACATCCCTCACCACCGCTCTTGCCTCCCCGCCCTTCGCCCCTCATGCTGCCGCTACGACGCCGAAAACGGCGCGTATGAAATTTGGGGAGGATTGAATGATCGCGCACCGCACGGTTGCGGCTACGACGTTTGCTGTTTCGCTGCTTTTCGGCGCTTCCGCACTGGCCCAGCAGGCCAATACGCTTCCGCTCAAGATCGGCGTGCTCGCCGACTTCGCCTCGGTCTATGCCGATATCGGCGGCCAGGGCAATGTCGAGGCAGCGAAGATCGCCATCGAGGAATTCGGCGGCAAGATGTTCGACAAGCCGATCGAACTGGTCACCGCAGATGCGCTGAACAAGGCCGACGTCGCCGCCACTATCTCGCGCAAATGGTATGAGGCCGAGAATGTCGACATGATCATCGACATGCCGACATCGGCCACTGCGCTGGCCGGCATGGAGATGTCGAAGCAGTTCGAGAAGATCATGATCGTCACCGACGCCGCGTCGTCGGACATCACCGGCAAGTCGTGCTCGCCCTATACCGCGCACTGGACCTACGACACCTATGGCAACGCTCACACGGTCGGCAGCGCCATCGTCAAGCAGGGCGGCGACTCCTGGTACTTCATCACAGCGGACTATCTGTTCGGCCATTCCATCGAACGTGACACCGGCGACGTGGTGCGCGCCGCGGGCGGCAAGGTGGTCGGCAGCTCCAAGCATCCGCTCAACACGGCGGACTTCTCGTCCTTCCTGCTACAGGCGCAATCGTCCAAGGCCAAGATCATCGGCATGGCCAATGGCGGCGGCGATACCATCAACACCATCAAGCAGGCGTCGGAATTCGGAATCGTCGCCGGCGGCCAGAAGCTCGCGGGCATCGTGATGTTCATCTCCGACATCCACTCGCTCGGCCTGAAGATGGCGCAGGGGCTGATCATCACCGAGGCCTATTACTGGGATCTCAACGATCGCACCCGCGCCTTCGGCAAGAAGTTCTTCGACAAGATGAAGCGCATGCCGACCATGAACCAGGCCGCGACCTACAGCGCGACGCTGCATTATCTCAAATCCGTGCAGGCCGCAGGTACCCGCGCCACCAAGCCGGTGCTGGCGAAGATGCGCGAGATGCCGGTGCGCGACGCCTTCACCGATAACGGCTATCTCCGCGAGGACGGCCGCATGGTGCACAGCATGTTCCTGCTCGAGGTCAAGAAGCCGGAAGAATCCAAGGCGCCGTGGGATTACTACAAGGTCCTCGCGGAGGTCCCCGGCGATCAGGTGTTCCGACCGATGAAGGACGGCGGCTGCCAGTATGTGAAGAAGGACTGAGGGTCTTTCGCATCAGCAACAACGGCCGTCACCCGGCCTGGCGCGCAATTGCACGCCTGGCTGGGCGACACGTTAGTTTTCATCGCATTCAGACGATGGCACTCGTTGCCGGCTTCGCCGCCGGCGTCCTTAACCAAAACAGCGCCAGGAACGCGAGCGACGTCAGCCCGCCTGTGATCGCCAGCGCGACGCGCGGGCCACCGTGATCCAGCACAAGGCCGAACAGCAGCGGCGCTGCACCCTGCAGGATGCGCGCCGGCGCGGCCAGCCAGCCGGTTCGCATGCCGTATCCGACGGCGCCAAACATAGCCAGCGGAAGCGTTCCGCGCGCGATCGTGAACAGGCCATTGCCGGCACCGTGCAGAAGAGCGAATGGAAGCGCGACGGGCGCTCCGAACAGGATCAGCAATCCGGCGCCGACGGGATGCAGGCCCGCGGCCAGGCGTGCGGATATCATGGCCGACGCATGTCGTAGCAGACCGAATTCCCCGATCCGGGCTGCGACTTGCGCAGGCCCCATCAAAGCCCCGGCGAGCACGGCCTGCGCCGGGGTGGCCCCGAGCGCTTCCAGCAGGCGCGGCATGTGCGCGGCAAAGGCGGTGGTGACAAACCAGGTCGCACCGAAGACGCCCGCCAGAACGATCATCGCCCATGGAATGCCTGATGTGGGGACGGCAGGCTCATCCAGATGCGCATGCGGCGGCGCCTTCGGAACGAGAAAGCGGTTGAGCGGCAGACCGATGACGATGTGCAACGCGGCCCATGCGAAGCAGGCGCCGCGCCAGCCGAAGGCATCGATCATCGCGGCACTGAGCGGCCAGCCGATGGTGCTCGCAAAACCGGCGAACAGGGTGATGCCGGTGATCGCACTTCGGGCCTGTCGTCCCCACAATCCCGCAACCGTCGCAAACGCAGCCTCATACAGGCCGAAACCCATGCCGGCGCCGATGACCAGCCAGGCCAGGGCCAGCGTGATCGGCCCCGTTGCAACCGCAAGCAAGGCCAGCCCCGCCGCAAACATCAGATTGGTGGCGACAAGCACGTCCCGGCCACCGCTGCGGTCGATCATGCGGCCGGCGAGCGGGCCGAGCAAACCCGACACCAGCAGCGCCACGGAGAACATGGCGAAGAACCACGTCCTGGACAGATGCAGGTCTTCGCAAATGGGATCCGCGAATACGGCCGGAACATAGTAGCTGGAAGCCCATGCCAGTGTCTGCGTCGTACCGAGCGCGGATACGACTTGCCAACGAACGACTGCCACCTCAGTTCACAGCTCCCCGCTCGTACCAGTCCCGCGTCGCCTTCACGATGTGAACCACGGAGAGCATCACCGGCACCTCGATCAGAACGCCGACGACCGTTGCCAGTGCGGCGCCCGATTGAAAGCCGAACAGCGCGATGGCCGCGGCGACTGCCAGCTCGAAGAAGTTCGATGCACCAATAAGCGCGGAAGGACCGGCCACGCACCAGGCGACACCGAGGCGCCGGTTGAGCCAGTAGGCGAGACCGGCATTGAAATAGACCTGGATCAGGATCGGGACGGCAAGCAGCGCAATGACCATCGGCTGCCGTGTAATCTGCTCGCCCTGCAGGCCGAACAACAGCACCAGGGTCAGCAGGAGCGCGACGAGTGATACTGGACCGAGCAGCGACAGCGCTTGCGATAGCGCCGCCTCGCCTCCCCTCGCCAGCAATGCGCGCCGCCAGAGCTGCGCGATTGCCACGGGCACGATGATGTAGAGCAGGACGGACAACAGCAACGTGCCCCAAGGCACGATGATGGATGATAGTCCGAGCAGAAGGCCGACGATCGGAGCGAAGGCGACCACCATGATGGTGTCGTTGAGCGCGACCTGTCCAAGCGTGAAGTTCGGCTCGCCGTCCACCAGATTCGACCAGACGAAGACCATGGCCGTGCAGGGCGCAGCGGCAAGCAGAATCAGACCGGCCGTATAGCTATCGATCTGGTCCGCGGGCAGATACGGCCTGAACAGATGGCCGATGAACAGCCAGGCGAGCAGCGCCATCGAGAACGGCTTCACCAGCCAGTTGATTCCGACGGTCGCGGCAATGCCGCGCCAGTGTGCGCCAACGTGACCGAGCGCTCCGAGGTCCACCTTGAGCAGCATGGGAATGATCATCAGCCAGACGAGAACAGCCACCGGCAGATTGACCTGTGCAATCTCCGCCGCGCCGAGCGCATGGAAAGCGGCCGGCATCCATCGGCCCAGCAGAATGCCGACGACAATGCAGAGACCGACCCAGATCGTGAGATAGCGTTCGAACAAACCCATGACCGGAGCAGAAACCGGCCTGCCGATGGCCTCACTGGTCATGACGTTGTCCTGCGATCCGCTGGCCGCTCGCATCCACGACCCGGTCGCCATCCTCTTTCGAGAACGCTCCAAGCTGCGGAGTGGGTATGATATCCAGGACCGCTTCGGATGGCCGGCAGAGTCTTACGCCCAGCGCCGAGACCACGATCGGGCGGTTCATCAGAACCGGATGGGCTTCAATGGCGTCGAGCAACTGCGCGTCGGTCAGGCTGGTGTCGGAGAGGCCCAGCTCGGCATAGGGCGTTCCCTTCTCACGCAGGACCTCGCGCACCGACATGCCGGCGCGCGCGAGCAATTGAACCAGCATGCCCCGCGACGGCGGTGTCTTCAGATACTCGATGATATGCGGCTCGATGCCGGCATTGCGGATCATCGCCAGCGTGTTGCGCGAGGTGCCGCAATCCGGGTTGTGATAGATGATGACGTCGACGCTATCAGGCACGTGACAGCTCCTTGCCATCCGACGTGCATGCGGACGCCGTGGCCGGCATACAGATGTCCGGATGGCCCGCGCAGCAATCCCGCATCAGGAACTGGATGAGGCCCGACAGCGCGTCGTAATCGGCCGTGTAGACGATCGAACGGGCCTCCCGCTTCGCGCTGGCAAGGCCGGCTTGGGTCAATTCCTTCAGATGGAAGGACACATTCGAGGCCGACACGCCTGCAGCCTCCGCGACGGCGCCGGCCGGCATCCCGGCGGGACCGGCCTGCACGAGCAGCCGCACGATGCGAAGCCGTGTCTCCTGGGACAGCGCTGCGAAAGCTGACAGGGCTTGACGTTCTTCCATATTTCAATAATCCTAAAAGTATCAAATCATGGAGTAACATCGATGCTGGACCTTGCCAAGCCGGAAATTCCGCCTTCGCCACAGATCACCACCGACGACATCAGCATCGGGGCACTCCTCGCCGCCTGCGACGCGGCACCGGCATTGCCTTTGGTGTTCGCCTATGGCGGTCACAGCATTCGGCCGGGCTATCACGTCACCGAAGTCAAGGCGGGCGCCTTTTCCGCGCTTGATTGCGGCGGCAATCCCGAAGCGTGGGCGGAGATCTTCGTGCAGTTGTGGGACATCGTCGAAGGCGACCGGACCCATATGACCGCCGGAAAGTTCGCGGCCATCATCCGAAAAGTCTCCGACCATGTCGCCCTCGATGCCAATGCGCGGCTGACCTTCGAAGTGAGCGATGGCGTCGCGCCGATGCAACTACACTGCGCGGATACACTGCGCTTGGAGGGTGACAATCTCACGGTGGCGCTTGCCCCACGTCCGGCGAGTTGCAAGCCACGCGACCGCTGGCTGGAGGCGCAGAACAAAACCAGTGCATGCTGCGCGCCGGTATCGTCCAAGAACGCGTGCTGCCCGTAGACGTCGCCGGTTCAGATCGGAGGCCTTGTTACTGGGCTCTCAATGATCGCTACGTCGGTCCGCGGGACGACCTGTCTCTTTTGGCAAAGCTCCTGGCGAAGAACCCGGCTGCGCTGACGCTTTTGCTTGCGACAGCAACCATGCACGGAATGCCTGTAACAGAGGATTCCCGGCTTTCTCCTCCGGACAGGCGAAATAGTACGAGCCGACGCTTTTCAGCGTCAGGCTCGACAACACCTTCAATTTGCCCGACCTGAGTTGATCGGAGATCAGGAATTCGGGAAGCAGGGCGACGCCAAGACCGGAGCTTGCCGCGCTTATCAAAGTGGACTGGATATCGAAGCGCGGCCCGCGGATCACATTCGTGCCACCAAGCTCCGCAGCATCGAACCAGCGACGCCATGCATCGGGGCGTGTGACCAGATGCAGAAGCCGCAGCTCGGCGACCTCGCTCGGCGGCAATTCGCCGCGCCTGCCGATCAGCGTCGGCGATCCGACCGGCAGAAGAACTTCGTCGAACAGATGGTCTGCCTGCGTGCCGGGCCAGTCCGGCTGGCCGAAGTAGAGGGCACCATCGAGCGCGGTCTCGCTGAAGAAGAAGCGCGTGTTGCGCGCACTCACATTGATGGCGACGCCGGGATGACGCGCATAGAAATCCGGCAGGCGCGGAATGAGCCATTGGGCGCCGACGGTGGGCAGCGCCGCAACGTCCAGAACCATGCCGTCGGCCTCGTAACCCATGATCTCGAGCGCATCGCGCTCGATCCGCTCGATCGTCTGTGCCACGCGGGTACTGTAGGCCGCGCCTGCTCGCGTCAACGTGATGCGTTTCTTGATCCGATGAAACAGTTTCACGCCGAGCTGCGTCTCCAGCTGCGTAATCTGTCGCGACACCGCGCTTTCGGTCAGCGCGAGTTCGCTGGCGGCGCGCGTGACGCTGAGGTGCTTGGCAGCCGCGCTGAACGCCATCAGCGCGCCGAGGCTCGGTATTCTGCGGCGCATAGTTCATTCCAAAAACGCAAGATGTCCGCAGATTAAATTGTTTGCACGCCTAAGCACAAGGCAACAATCTGCCGGCGGATGACAAAAGTCATGGTGGATAGCGACCTTTGGGTCGCGCCCCGGCAACGGTCTCAAGACATGCAGACTGCAGCGCGGTGCCCCGCACAGGTGCTTCGGTCATCAACTTCAAGGAGCACATCAGTGGCCGTCAACAAATTGCATGACGAATTCCACACGCTCGACATGGAGAGCGGCTGGCAATTGCCCGAGGGCTACGATCCCGCGTCGGGCGCGCTGGAGAAAATTCTGTCCGGATCGCTCGATACCGCGAACAAACGCGGCAGCCGGACGCGATTGCTGAAGTTCCCTCCGGGTCTCTTCACCACACAGCAGATCGTTCACGACCACTGGGAAGAAGTCTTTCTCGTCTCCGGCGACCTGATCGTTGGCAACGACGAGAACGGGCAAGGCGGCACGCCGTTCGCCGGCTACACCTACGCCGTCAGACCGCCAGGCGCGTGGCATGGTCCGTTCAAATCCGAGGGCGGCTGCCTGCTTCTCGAAATGCACTACTACGATCCCGCCTGAGAGCCACAGAGACGATGACGGCAGCCTCTTTCGAGCGGCTGCCGATCGGAGCCAATGCTCCCTGAAATCCCGCAAGAGGTCTTGATAGAATGAGTAATGCGAAGCTTCCCGTCATCATCGCTGGTGCGGGGCCGGTCGGCATGGTGGCTGCCGCAGATCTGGTGCGACAGAACATTCCAGTTCTGGTGCTCGAGAAGAACGACGCGCTGAGCAGCGAGTCGCGCGCATCGACGTTCCATCCGCCCACATTGGACATGCTCGACGATCTCGGTTTCGCCAACACGCTGATTGCACAGGGACTGAAGGCACCGACGGTCCAGTACAGCTCGTCCGAGGACGGTGTGCTCGGCACATTCGATTTCGCGGCGATCTCCGATCTGGTGCGGCACCCGTTCCGCCTGCAGGCCGAACAGTTCAAGCTCACGCGCATCATTCTCGACGCCCTGTCGGGCAATCCATTGTTCTCGATCGCGTTCGGCAGCGAGGTCAAATCGGTCGAACAGACCAGCGATACCGTCAAGGTGGTGGTCACGGCCAATGGCCACGACACGACGCATGAATGCGCGTGGCTGATCGGCGCCGATGGCGCGAACAGCATCGTTCGCCGCAGCCAGGACATGGAATTCGAGGGCTTCACTTGGCCCGAGCGCTTCCTGGTGATGACGACACCGGTCGATTTCACCGCGCTTCGGCCGGGCGTCTCGTCGGTCAGCTATGTCGCCGATCCCGAACGCTGGTACTTCCTTCTGCGTATCCTCGGCGCATGGCGCGTAATGATGCCGGTGGCCGCGGAAACATCAGATGAGGAAGCACTGTCCGAAGCCTATGTGACGGCGTCGATCCGGCGGATCGTTCCCGCAGAACTGGACGCCCCCATCCTCCACACGACGCTCTATCGTGTGCACCAGCGCGTCGCCGCGAATTTCCAGAAAGGCCGCACGTTTCTGGCCGGTGACGCCGCCCATATCAACAATCCGCTCGGCGGCATGGGCATGAATGGCGGCATTCATGATGCATTGAACCTGACGGCGAAGCTGGGTCCGGTCATCAACGGTACGGCCGATGAAAGCATTCTCGCCGATTACGACCTGCAGCGCCGCACGGTCACGATGCAGGCCATTCAGGGCGACACCATCCGCAACAAGAAAAACCTCGAAGCGAAAGACGAAGCCGATCGCGCGCGTTTCCGCGACGACATTCGCGCAGCAGCCGCCGATTCGGAAAAGGGACGACAGCTTTTGCGCCGGATCGCGATGCTCGACTCGCTCGAGCGGGCCGGTGCGTTGCATGTCGCTGAGCACCACCCGGGGTGATCAGCAACTCTCTCTGAGACGATGTCGACGGCAACCGGTCACTCGGCTGGATAAGAACCGCGGCAGTGGAAGCGCCAGTAAGCCTGGAGGAGCCAACACCATGGTTCCCAAGATGTCATGCAGGAGTTTCAGAATGCCAAGCAAGGATTTACGGATGAAGTGGACGACGTTTCTTTTGGCGGCGCTGGTAGCACCTGTCGCCTTGGGCGTGCCCGGCGCGGCAGCGGCCGGCTTTCCGGAAAAAATGATCACAATCGTGGTCCCTTATCCGGCTGGAAGCACGGCGGACGCGATTCCACGACTGGTGGCTCCGCTGATGTCGAAGTCGCTCGGCGTCACCGTGATCATCGAGAACCGTGGCGGCGCCAACGGCTCGATCGGGGCGGCTCGCGTCGCCGCTTCGCCGGCGGATGGCTATACGATTCTGCTCGCGACGACCGGCATGATGGCCATCAATCAATGGATCTATGAAAAGCCCGCCTATAATCCCGAAAAGGATTTCGCGCCGATCACCAATGGTGCTTCGACGCCGAACATCCTGGTCGTCAATCCATCGGTCAAGGCAAACTCGCTGAAAGAACTGGTAGCGCTGGCCAAGGCCGAGCCGGGCAAGCTGACATTTGCGTCAGCCGGCATCGGCAGCACGAGCCATCTGTGCGGCGAGACGCTGAAGGTGCTCGAAGGCGTCGATGCCGTCCACATCCCGTATCAAGGCGCAGCTCCGGCACTTCAGGATGTCATCGGCGGTCAGGTGTCCATGATGTGCGACAACCTGTCGAATACGGTCCAGCAGGTGCAAAGTGGAGCATTAAGGCCCATCGTCGTGACCGCGCCTGAAGCAAGCAAGCAGTTGCCCAATGTGCCGACGTCACCGCAGGCAGGCTATCCCGATCTCCTCGCAGGCAACTGGTACGGTTTTGTCGCTCCATCGGCGACCCCCAAGGACGTGATCGAGAAGCTCAACACATCGATCGTGGAGGCGTTACGAGATTCAACTGTTTCGGCTCGCCTGGAAGGCCTTGGTTTGACGGTGATTGCGGACAAGCCCGATCAGTTCGGAGCGGTTATCGCCAAGGATTCTGCGCGGATGGAAAACATCGTGAAGCGCTCGAAAGCGAAGATTTCCAACTAGGGAATCTTCCGCATACGGGACGATCCGGGCCATGCTCAGACTTTAGTCCTAGATCGGTGTATTGCCGCTGAAGCCTGTTCGGTGGCAGCAGCGGCCCGGCTTTCGGGCGCCCTAGTGCCACGGCGGCCATGGATCGTTCGCCTTCCTGGGCGATAGCAGCTTGTGGGGGGCGAAGTTTCAATCGGGCAAGAGCCCCAGATTGGCCGCCAGCAGTACGAGCGCTTCCATGATCATATGGGAGCACAGTTGCGCGGCCATCCCGTTGACGTCCTGTGGCGGACTGACCGTGTTGAAGTCCATCGCGACAATGTTCAGGCCTGACAGGCTGCGCAACAGTTCGATTCCTTCGCGGGCCGTGAGACCGCCCCACGCCGGCGTGCAGACGCCCGGGGCTACGGAGGGATCGAACACGTCCATGTCCCAGCACAGATAGACTGGCCGGCCGGCGACCGTGTCGCTGAATTCCGCAACAGTCTGCGCGAAGCCGCGTCGCAACAGGTCCTCGATGGTGATGACGCGAAAGCCGAGCCCGCGCGTGTGTTCCAGCACGCCCGAGCAATAGGTGAAGCCGCGAACGCCGATGTGCCAGGACGACGAGGCATCCACCAGGCCTTCCTGCGCCGCATTGGTGAACTGTGTCGCTGCGTTGTAGCGATCGTCCGGCGTATAGGGATAGGCGTCGGTATGGCTGTCGATATGCAGCGCGACCAGACCCTTGTGCTTTCGCGCTGCGGCCCGCATCAGCGGCAGCGAGACCGAGCCATCGCCGCCGATGCCGATGGGTACCGCGCCGGTCTTGACAATGCGCGCGGCAGCCGCCTCGATCCGCACGAACGCGTCGTCGATGCGACCGGGCACCAGCGCGACGTCGCCGGCATCGACCGCGCCGAGCAGCGACAACACGTCGACATCGGCGAGCGAAGGATGATAGCGGCGAATGAGCCGCGACTCGCGGCGCACTTCCAGTGGCCCCTGCCGCGCACCGACCCGGAACGGATGCGTGCCGCAATCGAACGGCACGCCAAGAATCGCCGCGCGGCATCCTGGCTGCGGCAGGCCCGCGGGCAAGCCCATGAAAGTCTCCGGACCGACGAACTGTGCCGCGTCACTCATCTGCTGCTCGCTTGTTTCGTGAGAAAATCAAAGGCCGTCAGCGCGTGAACGCGCGAGACGATGCCCAGTTCGGATATCTCGGCATATTCGTCGGGCGCGCCCATATTGTAGGGCGTCGGGCCATAGACCACCGTGGGGATGCCCGCCATCCGGAACCAGCGCGAATCCGAGCCACCGACGCGCATGTTCACCGCGGGCGCTGTTCCCATGACATCGCGCGCGGCTACCGCGCAGCGACGAATGAGCTCGTCGTCGGGGCTGGTGTAGTTCGGCTCGAAGCAGCGCAAGACGCGCCAGGTGACGCCGGGGAGATCGAGCCCGTGTCTCAGCCTGGCGAGAACGGCCTCGGCCGTGACGCCTACCGGCAGGCGAATATCGATCGCCGCATGCGCGGTGGACGGCACCAGGTTGGGCGACGTACCACCCGACACGATGCCGATATTGACGGTCACCGCCGACAGCACGTCGGCTTCACCGGCGCCACATAGCGGCTCCGAGATCGCCTTCGCACCGGTGATCGCGTAACGGACCTGATCGGGCATGTTAACCGGCAGGTCACGCAGCGCGCTGACCCGATCCAGCGCGACGCGCAAGCGATCCAGCGCATTCGCTCCGAGATGCACATGTGCGCCGTGCGCCGCCTTGCCCTCGACTGATATCTCGATCCAGATGAAGCCCTTCTCGCCGAAGCGCGCCACCATCGGCGATCCGGCGTCGCCGATGATCGTTGCGTCGCCTGTTGCGTGCGGGACCTGATCGAGCAGCAGCTTGGTCCCGAGCGAACCCATGGACTCTTCGTCGCCGGCCAGCGTCAGCACGGCTTCGCCGTTCCAGTGCGCACGCTGCTCGGCGAGTGCCGCCATGGCGGCGATGGATGCGGCGATGCCTCCTTTCATATCGGCGGCGCCGCGGCCATAGAGGCGGCCGTCCCGCGCCTCGCCGGCCGGATTGACCGACCACTGCGCCGGCGTGCCGACCGGATAGGTGTCGAGATGGCCGTTGAACACGATACGCCGGCCGGGACCGGCGCCGCGGATGCGGGCGACCACATTGACGATGTCGGCCGAGCCGGGATGGAGTTCGATCTCCACGCCGGGCACATGCGCCTTGATGAGGTCGGCGGCGAGCGCTGCGACCGCGCGCGTATCGCCATCGGGATTCGGCGACGGCGTGGCAATCAGCGGCAGCGCCAGATCAATCACCTGATCGACCCGGTCGCGCGCCACTTCCTGGCGCGCCGTATCAACGTTTGGCAAGGCGCGCCTCCCAGATGCGGATCGAATGGGTCAGCGGCCAGCAGATCACGAAATAGATCAGCCCGATGAAGGTGAAGATCTCCAGCGGACGGAAGGTCGATGACGACAGCTCCATGCCGCGCCGCGTCACTTCACTGACCGAGATCACGGAAGCCAGCGAGGAATACTTGATGAGCTGCACGAAGTTTGCCGCCAGCGGCGGCAGCACGCTGCGAATGGCCTGTGGCCCGACGATTCGCACGAAGCTTTGCAGCGGCGTGAGACCGAGAACCTGCGCAGCCTCGCGATGGCCGACAGGAACGGTCGCGATACCGGCCCGGAAGACCTCGGAGATGAACACTGCAGAATACAGCGAAAGGCCGAGGATCGACGCAGACAACGCGTCGATCTGGATGTTGAACACGATCGGCAGCACGTAATAGACCCAGAGCAATTGCACCAGGATGGGTGTGTTGCGGATGATCTCACCCACGGTCAGAGCCGCGATCCGCGCAATGCGAAACCGCGACATCTGCATGAGTGCGATCACCAGCCCGAGCACGGTTGCCACAATCAGCGTGACAACCGACAGGAAAAGGGTCATCTCGATGCCGTCGGCGAGAAAACCAAAATTCCTCGGGATGACGTCCCAGCGAAAGCTGTAGCTCTGCATTGGATGGCCTTATGGCGCGACGATCGGGCCGAGCTTGTTCTTCTCGGCGGCGGCCTTCAGCCGTCCATCGAGCTTGATGTTCTGGACGAACAGATTCATGTAGTTCAGCCAGATCTGGTCGCCCTGGTTCATCACATAGGCATAGGGCGTGACAGACAGCGGCTCCGGCGGCGCCAGGGTCATCGACCAGTCGAACTGGGCATTCATCTTCGTGGAGGCCGGGTAATCGGTGGCGATGGCATCGACGCGATGCGCCATCAACTCGGCCTGCGTGGTGTTCGGCGGCGCGATGGCGACCAGCTTGGCGTTCTTCAGATAGCCGCGCATGAACGGCTCGATATAGCTGCCGAGCGGCACCGCGATATTGACGCCGGGCTTGTCGAGATCGGCCCAGGTCTTCACCTTGCCGTCCTTGTAGGCCACGACATAAACGCCGCTGATCAGATAGGGCTGGGTGAAGGCGACGGCCTGGGCGCGTTTCATTGTCGCGCCGACGCCGAACATGCCGAGGTCGCATTTGTTGGCCTGCAGATCGGCGATGAAGGTACTGAACGAGGTCTCGACATATTCAAGCTTGGCGCCGAGATCCTTGGCGAGTTCTTCCGACAGGTCGATATCGATGCCTTCGAGCTTGCCGGTATCGGGATTGCGCAGCGAGATCGCATAGTAATTCGGCCAGATGCAGACCCTGAGCTTGCCGCTCTTGGTGATCTCGTAGAGATGCGACTGCAGTTGCTGGGCGCCGGCCTGATAGGCCGTCAACGACGTGACAGCCAATGCAGCGACAAGTGTCAGAAGCTTTTTCATGGTCATCAATCCTCAAAATGCGTCAGGAAACGCCTGGCTCGTTCAGTGGTCGGGTTCTCGAAGAAAAGCGATGGATTTCCCTGCTCGACGATGACGCCTTCGTCCATGAAGACGACACGGCTAGCGACACGGCGCGCAAAGCCCATTTCATGCGTGACGACCAGCATCGTCATGCCTTCGAGCGCCAGCGTGCGCATCACCTGCAGCACTTCGCGGCGCAGTTCCGGATCGAGCGCGGAGGTCGGCTCATCGAACAGTAGAATCTTGGGCTGCATGGCCAGCGCCCGGGCGATCGCGACGCGCTGTTGCTGTCCACCGGACAACCGGGCCGGATAGCTATCGCGCTTCGCTGCCAGGCCGACTTTTTCCAGTAGAGCTTCCGCGATGGCGATGGCCTCGTCACGGCCAAGGCCGCGCACCCGCATCGGCGCCTCGATGATGTTCTGCAGCACCGTCATATGCGGCCACAGATTGAACTGCTGGAACACCATCCCGATTTCAGGCCGCACCTTCTTGGCGGAGGCGCGCACGCTGGATGACGGCTCCGCTTGCGCCACCGTCATGCCATCCATCAGGATGCGTCCGTCGGAAGGAGCCTCCAGCAATGCCATGCAGCGCAACAGCGTCGTCTTGCCCGAGCCGCTGGGCCCGATGATGCAGGTCGATTCTCCCGAGCCCAAGGCCAGGTCCACGCCGCGCAAGACGGTGTTGGCACCGAATTGCTTCACTACCGCCTCGGCAACCAGCAACGGCTCGGCCCCTGCAATTGGCGAACTGATTTCATTCATGTCGGCGGCACTCCAAACAATGACGCCAATACATAAGCAAATCTGATGCCAAATAGGAATTTTACGCGCCGCGACGCCTTTATCGTTATTTTTACCGTCAATTTCAGCAAATAATGTATAGGTAAAGATTATGGATTTGAGGCTTATCGAGATTTTCAACGCGGTCATGCAGCATCGGTCAGTCACCGAGGCCGCGCGCACGCTCGGCGTCTCGCAGCCGGCCGTCAGCGCAGCGCTTAAGCGCCTGGAGCAGAATGTCGGCTTCGTGCTGTTTCGGCGCGAAAGCCGACACATCGTGCCAACAGTCGAAGCCCAACTGCTGCACCAAGAAGCCCTTCATGCCCTTGCAGGATTTGCCGAATTGGAGGATGCGGCTGCGGGCATCTCCGCCGGCCAGCGCGGCGTCCTGACGGTCGCGAGCAGCCCTGGCCCCGGCATCGTCTGGCTCCCGGAAATCATCAGCCGCTTCCGACGGGACCGCCCCGACACCAAAATCAGATTGCTCACCCGCAGCTCGGACAATGTCCGCAGTCTGGTGTCATCGCGGGCCTTCGACGTCGGCATTGCCGAACCGCCGTTCGACCGGACGAACACGGTGCTGAAGCGCTACCGCTTCGCGTTGCAATGTGTGTTGCCCGCGACCCACGCACTGACTGCCCATGAAACACTCACCCCCGACCTGCTCGAGGGGAGCGACCTCATCATTACCTCGGGGAGCCGAACGTCTTACGCGGCAATTTCGCGCGCCTTCGAGGCCAGCAATACGCCGTTTCACCCCGCCATCGAATGCGAGTTCTTTGCCATTGCACTCAATCTCGTCATCGCGGGTGCCGGCATCTGCCTGGTGGATGCCCTCAGCATTTCCGACACGCTGAGACGGATCGGCGATACCAGCGCGCTGGTCATCCGGCCCTTTTCGCCGTCAGTTTTCTACGAAGTGGGCCTGCTGAAGCCTAATCTCGGTGAACTCAGCGTGCTTGCCAAACAGTTCGCGAAACTGCTCGATGACTACACGGCGCCACACGTTGCCCAATCCTGAATGAGACTACAGCCACCTTTCACGCCGGCTGCGGATTAAGGTCCGCTTTACGCCGCGAAGGGGCATTCGCGTGGCCTAAAGGCCGGCGACTTGGATCGCTCTGCTGCAGGGCCCCTTGGCATAATTGACTTTAATCCTAGATCGGTGTATTGTCGCTGAAGCCTGATCGGTTGCTGCGTGCTCATGACACACAGCATCGATCAGACTGCAGCGGTGACCCGGTCATCCGGGCAGCTGCTGGTGGAGCGCCGGGAGGCGCAGCGTTCGCTCGGCGGGCTTCGCACCCCCACCGATGTCGTAACGCGTGCGTCTTCCCTGCGGGACTCGCAATCCCGCCGGTGCTGACGTGCGGGCCGGCCCTCGCAAGGCCAGCCTCAAGGGGTCTCGCAAGCCCCTGGCGCCTCCCGGCGCTCCATTCTCGCAATGGGAAACGGGATGAAGGGTCGTCCGCGCCCTCGCCGAAGCGGAGATCGGCGCGTGCCTTATGCGACCTGCGCGCGGACGGACAGTTCCGCGTCCGGCGCAGCAATCGCCTGAGCGCGCAGCAGCTCGATGATCTCCTCGTTCGGTCGCGCGCGGCTGAACAGGAAGCCCTGCCCTTCATGGCAGCCTTCGCTGCGCAGGCAGGCGAGTTCGGATTCGGTCTCGACGCCTTCGGCGGTGATGGTGACACCGAGGCCCATGCCGAGGCTGATGATCGAACGCACGATCGCCTGCGCATCGCGATTGGAGCCGAGATCGCGCACGAAGGACTGATCGATCTTGATCTTGTCGAACGGAAAGCTCCTGAGATAGCTCAGCGACGAATAGCCGGTGCCAAAATCGTCCATCGATATGCGCACGCCGAGTGCGCGCAGCGCGTGCAGGGTCGCCAGCACCTGATTGCTCTTTTCCAGTAGCAGCGTCTCGGTGATCTCCAGTTCAAGCCGCCGTGGCGGCAATCCGGAATGCTTCAGCGCATCCATCACCACCGAGAGCAGATTGCCAACGCGGAACTGCAGCGGCGACAGATTGACTGCGACGCGCACTTCATCGGGCCAGCGCGCAGCCTCGTTGCAGGCGCGGCGCAGGATCTGCGTGCCGAGCGCATTAATCAGGCCGGTGTCTTCCGCAACGGGGATGAAATCCGCCGGCGAAATCATGCCGCGCTCCGCATGCGGCCAGCGCACCAGCGCCTCGCAGCCGGTGATGCGGCCGGTCTTGAGATCGATCAGCGGCTGGTAGAATGGCCGGAGCTGATCGTCCTGAATGGCGGAGCGCAGATCGATTTCGATCTTGCGGCGCGCCTGCGCGCGGGCATCCATGCCGGACTCGAAGAAGCTGAAGGTGCCGCGCGAGTCGTTCTTGGCCCGCGACAGTGCCATATCGGCGTTCTTGAGCAACCGCTCGGATTCGTCGCCGTCGCTCGGCGCCATCGCGATGCCGATGCTGGCGCCGATGACCACCGAATGACCGTCGAGCAGATAGGTCTCACCGACCGCGTCGAGCAGCCGGCGCGCCAGCAACACGACATCCTCGGGACGGTTGATGCCGGTCTGGATGATGGCGAATTCGTCGGAGTTCAGTCGCGCCAGTGCGTCTTCCTCGCGCAACGACGACCGCAACCGCCGCGCCACGCCGCGCAGCAGCTTGTCGCCGATACCGTGGCCGAGCGTATCGTTGACGCCCTTGAAGTTGTCGAGGCCGAGAAACAGCACCGCAACCTTCTCGCCGGTGCGCCGCGTATGTGCGAGGACCTCGTCGAGACGCTGACGCAGCAGGTTGCGATTCGGCAGGCCGGTGAGACCATCATGATGCGACATGAAAGCCAGCCGCATCTCGGCACGCTTGCGCTCCGTGATATCCATCAGCGCCAGCATCACGGCTGGCTCCTCGTTGTAAACAAGGTGCCGCGAATAGATCGCCAGATCGATCAGCGAGCCGTCGGCCTTGACGTGTTTCCAGGTCCGTGCGGCCTGCTCGTCATTGGCATGATCGCCGACCCAGGGCGGGGCGGCGTCGAAGGCCTGCAACTGGCGGATGGTGAGCTTCTCGAATTCCGGACGCGTGTAACCGTAATGTTCGATTGCAGCGTCGTTGACGCTGAGGATGCGTTCGTCATCAAGCGCACAGACGATCATCGGCACCGGATTGCTCTCGAACAGCAGGCGGAACGACGCCTCGCGCTGCTTCAGCTCGGTGATGTCGACACGCAGACCGACGACGCCGCCATCTTCAGTGAGCCGCTCTTCGATCAGGATAACGCGGCCATCGGCCAGAACCTGCTCGTGGCGCTCGCCGGGATGGAACAGCTTGGCGACGCGCTCCGATATCCATTCGTCCTCGCGCCCGATGGCTTCAGGATAATCGCCGCGCTCGACACCGACGCGAATCGTGTCCTGCAGACGCGCACCCGGCACGAACTGATCCGAGCTGCGATTGTAGATTTCCGCGTACTTTTTGTTCCAGAGGATGTAGCGCCCGTCGGAATCGAGAAACACGATGCCTTGCGGCAGGATGTCGATCGCCTCACGCAGACGCTCATGGGATTTGCGGGCTTCCGCGATCGCCGCCTCGGCTTGGGCACGCTGTCGCACGATCTCGCGGATGGGACCGCTGACGAGACCCTTCTTTGGCGCCAATTTCGGAGCAGCCGCAATCGCCCGGCTCGGCCGGGTGATCCGAGACGCTAGTCCGGCTTTCACTTTCTTTTTCGCTTCGGGCCGGAACTTCGGCATCAATGATCCACTCGCAACGCGCGTATGACAATCTGTGCAAGAAGTGTCTGAAAAAACGGTATCAATGCCCGTTCGGCAGCAACGATTACCGTCTGCACTGCGTGCCTGTACACATCCAGTGCCTTCACAACAGGCAAAAGCTGTCGGCGTATGATTGCCCATCTCTAGATATCAGCGGGTCACGCGCGATCATCCCCGCCAAGTGAGAGACGCAAGCGGCTCGAAACGCTGATAAAACGACTGAGCCGGTGGCAACGGGAGGACCGGCAAACCCAGACGCAAAAAAAAGCGCCAGCGTCAGACGTGGTTACCCGCACGTTAAAATCATGCGTACCGCAGGTCACTCACCTCGTCGACAGCTTCAGCTATAGTCGCAGCATGAGCCTTCGCCTGATTCTCAGCCTCATATCCCTGCCGGCCGTCATCGCTTCAACGTCGCTGGCGTTGGCGCAAACCAAAGGCAGCGTCGATCTGAAACCGCTGCCGCCGCTGGCCAATCCGAACGACCCGGCCATCGGCGCCAAGGAACTGTTTGGCCGCAAGGTGCTGCCGACGAAATCGTCGGTGCGCGTGGTCGGCTTCTACGCCAAGGGCTGCATCGCAGGCGCCGAAGCGCTGCCGATCAACGGGCCGACCTGGCAGGTGATGCGGCTATCGCGCAATCGCAACTGGGCGCATCCGCAACTGGTCGAGCTGCTGGAGCGGCTATCGGTCAAGGCCAGCAAGAATGCGGGCTGGCCAGGCATCCTGGTCGGCGACATGTCTCAGCCCCGCGGCGGGCCGATGATCACAGGCCATGCCAGCCATCAGGTCGGGCTTGATGCCGATATCTGGCTGACGCCGATGCCGAACCGCCAACTCTCGCGCAACGAGCGTGAGGAGATGTCAGCGGTGATGATGGTGCGGCACGACCGGCTCGACATCGATCCGACCACCTGGACGCCGACCCATCTGCCGGTGATCCGCGCCGCGGCGCTGGAGCCCAGCGTAGAACGCATCTTCGTCAACGCCGCCATCAAGAAGGCGCTGTGCCGCGAGGCCAAGGGCGACCGGAGCTGGCTGTCGAAGGTGCGGCCGATGTACGGCCACGACTATCACTTCCACGTCCGCATCAAATGCCCGGTGGGCAGCACCGAATGCGAAGCCCAGCCGCCGCCGGTTGAGTCCGAAGGCTGCAGCGCCGGCGATCTCGCTTACTGGTTCAGCGATGCCGTGCTGCACCCGAAGCCGCCGCCGATTCCGCCCAAGCCGAAGCCTCCGATGACGCTCGCAGAAATGCCGGCTGCGTGCCGGCAGGTTCTGACGGCACCGTGATCGGCCGACTGGCTATCGCATTGTCGTGAAACCGGGTTAGAACACGCCATCGTTGTGCCGTAAGCCGACGATCGACACGGGAGCATCTCCCGAACTCCTCCCATATCAGCCGCGGCTGTCAGCTGCCCGGCCCAATCGACGAGATCCAACATGCGCATCAGTGCACGCAACCAGATCAAGGGTACTGTCCTCGAAGTCACGAAGGGCGCGACCACCTCCCATGTCCGCGTCGACATCGGCGGCGGCCAGATCGTGACGTCGTCGATCACCAACGAAGCCGTAGACGATCTGGCGCTCAAGGCCGGCGGCAAATGCATCGTCGTGGTGAAGGCCTCCGACGTCATGATCGCGGTGGATTGATCATGGTTGCGCGTCTGATTGTCGCGCTCACGCTGCTTGGTTCGGCGCCCGCATGGGCGGCCGAGCCCAGCGGCTGTGACAAGTTCAAATGGCCGATCGACAAGGAGCGCGCCGCACTGACAGCGCAAGATCGCCTCAAGATTGCCTCTGGCGCCGACCTCGCAATTCCCGCTGCAGCGACCCTCGATCTGAAGACACCCGCTGAGGCGAAGCTGCCGACATCGCCAGAGCGAAAGCCGAAAGACGGCACATTTGCAGGCTTTACGCGCTTCCAGAAGGCGCCCAAGGCCGGCACCTACACCGTCAGCCTGTCGAGCTACGGCTGGGTTGACCTGGTGCAGGATGGTGAGATCCTGAAACCGATGGAATTCAGCGGCGCGACCGACTGCGCCGGCATCCGCAAGACCATGAAGTACGACCTCGCGGCAGGTCCGTTCGTGATCCAGGTCAGCGGCGTGACTGAAAACACCATCAGCTTGGCCGTGCTGCCGTCCGAGTGACGGCAGCCTTAGAGGCCTCCGCGCCCAAGGGCCTTTACCCCCTTGGCCAGCCTGATATTATTCCCTAGCGATATCCCTGCGGACCGTAAGTCCTCGGGATTGCCGGAACGGCGCTTCCGCCTGTCGCATGTCCCACCCAACCAACGCCTGAGTTGCGCGCACTTTGCGCTGCGCTCACGCATGGAGCGCCACATGAACCGTTTTGCCGGACTTTTCGCTGCGTTCTCGATCCTGCTCGGATCGACCTTCACGCCTGCCCATGCGCAGGACAAAGCCCTCACCGTGTTCGCCGCAGCGTCGATGAAGAACGCCCTCGACGAGCTCGATGCCGCCTACACTGCCAAGACCGGCGTGAAGATCACCGCCAGCTATGCTGCAAGCTCGGCGCTCGCCAAGCAGATCGAACAAGGCGCGCCGGCCGACATTTTTGTCTCGGCCGACACCGACTGGATGGACTACGCCATCGGCAAAAAGAACATCAACACGGCGACGCGCACCGACCTGCTCGGCAACAGCATCGTGCTGATCGCCGCCAAGGACGCCAAGCTCGACAACGTCACCATCGGTCAAGGCTTCGATCTCGCCAAGCTCGCCGGCGACGGCAAGATCGCCACCGGCGATGTGAAGTCGGTCCCGGTCGGCAAATACGCAAAGGCCGCGCTTGAGAAGCTCGGCAGCTGGACCGCTGCCGAGTCGAAATTCGCCATGGCCGAGAGCGTACGCGCTGCGCTGACGCTGGTGTCGCGCGGTGAAGCTCCGCTTGGCATCGTCTATGCGACCGATGCCAAGATCGATCCGGGCGTGAAGGTCATCGGCACCTTCCCATCGGACTCGCACCCGGCGATCATCTATCCGGTCGCGGCGACCACCACCGCGAAAACCGAAGCTGCCGACTATCTGGCCTTCCTGAGGTCATCGGCCGCAAAGACGGTTCTCGAGAAGTACGGCTTCACGTTCCTGGTCAAGCCGACGTCCTGACACGTGTCCGACATCTCCCCTGAAGAATGGACGGCGATCCTGCTTTCAGTCAGGGTCGCCGTGATCGCGACATTGATCTCGACGCCGATTGGAATCGGCGTCGCCTGGCTGCTCGCGCGGCGTGACTTCTGGGGTAAGCCGATCATCGACGCCATAATCTATCTGCCGCTGGTGCTGCCGCCCGTCGTCACGGGCTATCTGCTGCTGCTGCTGCTCGGCAAACGCGGCCTTCTCGGCGCCTGGCTCGCCGAACATCTCGGCATCGTCTTCGCCTTTCGCTGGACGGGTGCCGCGCTCGCATGCGGCGTGATGTCGTTCCCTCTACTGGTGCGGCCGATCCGGCTCTCGATTGAAGCGGTTGACCGGCGGCTCGAACAGGCGTCGAGCACGCTCGGCGCATCGCCCTGGAAGGTGTTTGCGACCGTGACCTTGCCGCTGGCGCTGCCCGGCGTCCTGGCCGGCATGGTGCTCGGCTTCGCCAAGGCCATCGGCGAATTCGGCGCCACCATTACTTTCGTCTCAAACATTCCCGGCGAGACCCAGACGATTTCCTCCGCAATCTACTCGTTGATCCAGACGCCCGACGGTGACGCGGCAGCCTCACGTCTGGTGATGATCTCCATCGGCATCGCCGTACTGGCGCTTATCGCTTCGGAATGGTTCGCGCGCCGCGCGACGCAACGGCTGCACGGAAACTGATCGTGTTGCGCGTGGATGTGTTCAAACAACTCGGTGAATTTTCAGTCGACGTCGCCTTCACCAGCGAAGGCCGCGTCACCGGCCTGTTCGGCTCCTCAGGTGCGGGCAAGACCTCGCTGGTCAGCATGATCGCGGGTCTTGTGCAGCCGGATCGCGGCATCATCGCTGTGGATAGTGACGTGCTCTATGACGGCAGCGCGCGCATCCACGTCCCGCCGCATCGTCGCCGCATCGGCTACGTGTTTCAGGACGCGCGACTGTTTCCGCATCTGAGCGTCGCGCAGAATCTCGATTACGGTCGCCGAATGAACCGCCTGACACGCGATCCCGCTGAGGAAACGCGCATTACGGAGATGCTTGATATCGGACATCTGCTCGATCGTCGTCCCGGCGGCCTCTCGGGCGGTGAACGCCAGCGCGTAGCGCTGGGACGTGCGCTGCTATCGCAACCGCGGCTGCTGCTGCTCGACGAACCGATGGGGGCGCTCGACGAGGAGCGGAAGGCGGAGATCCTGCCCTACCTCAAGCGGCTGCGCGATGCAGGCGATGTGCCGATGGTCTTCGTCAGTCACGATGCCGACGAAATGCGGCAACTGGCGACGCAGGTCGTGATGCTGAAGCGTGGCCGTGTCGCGGCCTTCGGTGGCACCGAGATCCTCCCGCGTATCATCCCGGCAGCCTGAGCTAATCAGGCGCCGGACAGCGTGGTCCAGCCTCGCTTCAGTTTCCCCTTGAGGGCTTGCCTGCGTGTCAGCTTCGGCGGCGCGGGATCTTCATCTTCGGGCAAACGCAGACCAACCACATTGACACGCCCGCCGCCGAGGCTGCGCGCGACGAGATCGATGCTGTCGATCGGCAAGGCGGCACCAACAGTCGGTGCATGATCGAGGTGGATGTCGAAATAATCGGCCAGCGTCAGCGATGCCTGGGCTGGATCGACAGCGATACCGTAAATCGCCGCGAGGTCGCCGAGAGTGATTTCACCCGACACCATGAAGTCGCCGAGCAGATGCGGATCCGGCGCTGTACTCGGCGGCATGTCGACAAAGAAGCGATCCAGCGCCTCGGCCTTTTCCGGCGGCGCCAGCAGATAGATGTAATCGCCAGCCGTAACAGGCTCGGCCTCCGCCGGCGTCAGGATGCGCTCATCGCGAATGACCAGCGTCGGCTTCGACCACGACGGAATGAGGTTGCGTTTCAGGTAGAGGCTCTTCGGGCGCACGGCATAGCCGACCAGTTGCTGTTCGAGCTGACCTGGCAGATCGAGTTCGATACGGCGCGGCCCCCTGTCGGTGCGCGGCAGAGCGACATGCAGCTTCCGGGCGGCAAAAGCCAGCGTCCATCCCTGAAACAACAGCGAGATGATCACGACCACGAAAGCAACGTCGAAATACAGCGACGCCTTGGGCAGACCGACCAGCATCGGAATCGAGGCGAGGAAGATTGCGACGGCACCGCGCAGGCCGACCCACGAAACGAACATCTTTTCGCGCCAGTTGAAGCGGAAGGGCTGCAAACACAGGAAGACCGCGACCGGGCGCGCCACGAACATCAGAACCAGGGCAACACCGACCGCCGGAATGATGCTGCCCACCAGCCGCTCCGGCGACACCAGAAGACCGAGCATGACGAACATCACGATCTGCGCCAGCCACGTCGCAGCGTCGAGGAACGTCACCACGGAATTGTGCGCCCGCGTCGGACGATTGCCGATGATGATGCCGGCAAGATAGACCGCCAGAAAGCCCGAGGCGTGAGCGATCTGAGCCAGCCCGAAGATCACCAAAGCCGCGGTGCAGACGAAGGGCGCATGCAGCCCCTGCGGCAGCGCCACGCGATTCATGGCCAGGACAACCAGTCGGCCACCGACGACGCCGATCAGGGTGCCCAGCACGGCTTCCTGAATAAACTCCATTGCCACATGACCGGCGGAGGCGTCCCCCAGCGACAGAAGCTTGACCAGCGTCAGGGTCAGAAAGACCGCGAACGGATCGTTCGTTCCAGACTCAACTTCAAGCGTCGCGCCAACCCTCGGCCTGAGGCGCAGGCCTTGCGCGTGGACCAGCAGAAAAACAGCCGCCGCGTCGGTGGAAGCCACCACCGCGCCGGTCAGCAGCGCCTGGGTCCAGTTCAGGTCGAGGGCATATTTGGCGACCGGCGCCGTGATCAACGCCGTCAACAACACGCCAATCGTGGCCAGCACCATCGACGGGGCCAGCACCGCGCGAATGGCCTGAAATCGTGTCTTCAAGCCACCGTCGAACAGGATCAGCGCGAGTGCAACCGAGCCGACCACGTAGGTTGTATGGACATCGTCAAACCGCAGTCCGCCGGGGCCCGCTTCGCCGGCCACCATGCCGATAAACAGGAAGAACAGCAGCAAGGGCGCGCCGAAGCGAAGCGCAAGCAGGCTGGACAGGATGCCGGCCATGACCAGAACTGCGCCGAGAAGGATGGCAATGCTGACGGAATCAAGTGACGCCATGAGGCTCCGAGGCCGGAAATACTTGTAAATCCATGCTTATCGTCGTCATCCCGAGACGCCAAACGTTTTCTGCGTGATACCTATTTGCAGGTATATTTCTCGGGAATTGCTCAAGGCGGAAGCTCCGCTCGATGGCGCCAACGTGGTGCTTGTGTGAATCTCTGCCCATCCGAATCAAATGCACCGTCCAGCGATAATTCCACACCACACGATACATTCACGACAACGAGAGCCGCGCGATGCTTGACCTGACCGACACCCACGAATTCGTGCTGGCAACCGCACGATCGTTCGGCGCCGAGGTAACCTCGCCGTGGTTCTATCTGCAGCTCGGACTGATGATGGCCGGTGGTGGCATTGCCTTCGCCATCGGGGCCGCAATCCGCTCGCGGGTCGATATCACCTCGCTGGCGATGGGCTGGCCGGCGCCACTGCGCATGTTCATGCGCATTCTCGTCGGCAGCGCAGCCACCGCGGCCTTTGCGATCCTGATGACCCTCGACCGCGTGATCATGCTGAGCGTGACATGGCCGAGCCGCAGCTATTTGCTGTCGGTGGCTGCAAAGCTTGCACTCGCCTGGCTGGTGATCCGGCTTGTCACCAGCGTGATCCGTAACGAATTCCTGGTCCGGCTGGTATCGATCTCGGCCTGGCTCGTGGCGGCCCTCAGCATCGTCGGCCAGTTGCAGCCGACCATCACCATGCTGGATGCGAACGGGATTGATCTCGGCGGCCTCCGGCTGACGCCGCTGCTGCTGATCAAGCTCGGCGTCTTGCTCGCGGTGGCGCTGTGGCTGTCGAACGTTGCCAGCAATTTTCTGGAAGGCCGGATCAGGCAGTCCCATGACCTCACACCCTCGATCCAGGTCCTGCTGATCAAGCTCGTGCGCCTGCTCTTGATGGTGTTCGCCGTCGCTCTCGTCATGGGTGCGGTCGGCATCAACCTCTCGGCGCTCGCAGTGTTCTCCGGCGCAGTCGGTGTCGGTATCGGTTTCGGCCTGCAGAAAATCGTCGCCAATTTCATCAGCGGCGTAATCCTGCTGGCGGACAAATCGGTGAAGCCCGGCGACCTCGTCACCATCGGTGACAGCTCCGGCCGCATCAGCGCGATGAATACGCGCTACATCTCCGTCGCCGCGGGCGACGGCCGCGAGTTCCTGATCCCCAACGAGGACCTCATTACCCAGAAGGTGGTGAACTGGACCTATACGGACAAGGACACGCTGGTGAAGGTCAATTTCAGCGCCAATTACGATGCGGATCCGCGCGTCGTCTGCAAGCTGGCTATCGACGTCGCAACGGCATCGCCACGGGCCAATACGGCCAAGACGCCGAACTGCATCCTCACTGAATTCGCCGAAGCCGGCATGAAATTCTCACTGACCTTCTGGATCGACTCGCCCGATGGCATGGATGCCGTGAAGAGCGAGGTGATGCTGGGACTGTGGGATGCCTTCAAGCGTGAGGGCATCCGCGTGCCCTATCCGGTCCGCGAGCTGAAGATCCGTGGCGGTGCACTGCCGGTCGAAACGATCGTCGAAGTCGCATCCGGTCCGGAATAGTTCCGATGAAGCTACAGGCCGATCTGGTTCCAGCGACGCTGCTGCGGCGCTACAAGCGCTTCCTTGCCGATGTCGAGCTCGCCGATGGCAGCATGATCACCGCCCATGTCGCCAATCCCGGCGCGATGCTCGGCCTGCAGGCGCCGGGCGCGCGGGTCTGGCTGTCGAAGTCGCCGAGCAAGACCCGCAAGCTGCCTTTTTCATGGGAGCTGATCGAAGCCGATTTCGGCAATGGCCCGGAACTGGTCGGCGTCAATACAATGCACCCCAATGCCATCGTCGCCGAGGCGCTGGCCGCCAACGCGATCCCCGAACTCGCCGGCTACGACACCATCCGCCGCGAGGTGAAATATGGTGCGGCATCGCGGGTGGATTTCCTGCTGGAACACCCGTCACGGCCGCCCTGCTATGTCGAGGTCAAGAACGTCCACATGATGCGCCAGCCGGGATTGGCCGAGTTCCCGGATTCAGTCACCGCGCGTGGCGCCCGCCATCTCGACGAATTGGCCGCCATGGTCGCCGCAAGCGCCCGGGCCGTGATGCTGTTCGTGGTCCAGATCGGCTCCTCGACAGCTTTCGCGCTGGCGCGGGATATCGACCCGGCCTATGGCCGCGCCTTCGACAAGGCCTGCGCCGCAGGCGTCGAAGCCATCGCCTATACCTGCCGGATCGACCACGGCAGCATCGTTCTGGCCGGCCGAGTGCCGATTCAGCCATGAATATGGCTGGCGTGGGGACCGAGCGATGAGGTCCTGGAGGGGCTGCTTTGGCTTGCGCTGACCGCCCCAGCCATTAAATTGGGGCCTCAAATCGCACATTCCCGTCGCATCCTGCCTGGCAAGATCACCTGATGAGCTACGTCGAAGCCTCCGAAACCTCCCAGCGCAAAACCGGCCAGATCAAGCTACATGGTCCCGCCGCTTTTGCCGGCATGCGCAAGGCCGGCGCGCTGGTGTCGTTGTGCCTGGACGAGCTGACCGATCTGGTAAAGCCAGGTGTGCTGACTTCGGCGATCGACGACTTCGTGCGGGAATTCGCCTTCAGCCATGGCGCCTTTCCGGCCACGCTGATGTATCGCGGCTATCGCTATTCGACCTGCACGTCGATCAATCACGTGGTCTGCCACGGTATGCCCGGCGACCGCGCGCTGAAGGAAGGCGACATCGTCAATGTCGACGTCACCTTCATCGTCGAGGGCTGGTATGGCGATTCCAGCCGTATGTATGGCGTCGGCGAACTCGCCCGCAAGGCGGAGCGACTGGTCGAGGTCACCTATGAATCGCTGATGCGCGGCATCGCCGTGGTCAAGCCTGGTAATACCACCGGCGACATCGGCCATGCGATCCAGAGTTTCGTCGAACCGCAGCAGATGAGCGTGGTGCGCGACTTCTGCGGCCATGGCCTCGGCCGCATGTTCCATGATGAGCCGAACATCATCCATGTCGGCCGCCCCGGCGAAGGCGTGACCTTGCGCCCTGGCATGTTCTTCACCATCGAGCCGATGATCAATCTCGGCAAGCCGCATGTGAAGGTTCTGTCCGACGGCTGGACCGCCGTGACCCGCGACCGCTCGCTATCGGCACAGTTCGAGCACACCGTCGGCGTGACGGCGACTGGCGTTGAGATTTTCACACTATCCAAGCGGCATAACGAACAGCCACCGACGCCCGCCGCTTAAACTTCAAATCGTCACACGGCAACGAACACTTTCTGGTTGCAAATGCAGCCGGGCACGGCATGCTCGCGGATAATGTCCATGCGAGCGTTTGCGCCACATGCCCGTCAGCCCCATCGATCCGACTGCGCCGCCGGGTCTTGCCGAAGCGCCGCATTATCATGGCCATCGGGAGCGACTGCGGGAGCGCTTTCGCAGTGTCGGCGCCGATGCGCTGAGCGACTACGAATTGCTGGAAATGGTGCTGTTCCGTGCGTTGCCGCGTCGGGATGTGAAGCCGCTGGCAAAATCGCTGATCACCAAGTTCGGCTCCTTTGCCGAAACCGTGCATGCCCCGGACACCCGACTGCGCGAAGTCGGCGGGCTCGGTGAAGCCGCCATCACCGAGATCAAGCTGATCGCCGCTGCCACCAGCCGCGTCGCCAAGGGGCAATTGAAACAGCGCACCGCATTGTCGTCATGGGCCACAGTGATCGACTATTGCCGCACGGCCATGGCCTTCGCCGACAAGGAGCAGTTCCGCATCCTGTTCCTCGACAAGCGCAACCAGTTGATCTCGGACGAGGTGCAACAGGTCGGCACTGTCGATCACACACCGGTCTATCCGCGCGAGGTGGTGAAGCGTGCCCTCGAACTATCCGCGACGGCCATCATCATGGTGCACAATCACCCGTCCGGCGATCCGACACCTTCGCAGGCCGATGTACAGATGACCAAGGCCGTGATCGATGTTGCCGCCCCGCTCGGCATCGCGGTGCATGATCACATCATCGTCGGTAAACACGGCCATTCGAGTTTGAAGGGGCTGAAGCTGATCTAAGGCAAATCAGAACGCTTAGTTTTTGAAGGCTTTGACGTATTCTTCTGCTGCTCGAATACCGCTCTTTGCCTTGAGTGTTAAAGCAGTTGTCCGCGGCTTCCATTCGGACACCAGTTTTTCTGCGTTCTTGAGTTCGTGTTCGGACAACAGTGCAGCCATCTCATTCACATTTTTCGCGGGCGCCAGCTTCGAGAGTTTGAAATACGCATACGACAAAGATAGATCCTTTGGCGCTCCTTTTCCGGCAGAATACAAACGGGATAAACCAAAGAGAGCACCGGGATATCCCTGATCGCCCGCCCTCTTCCACCACTTGAGCGCTTCTTCTGAATTTCCCCGCTTGTCATACAGATTGGCGACATCGTGCTGCGCAAGCGCGTAGCCTGCTTCGGCAGAAACAAGCTTATACTTTAAAGCTTGATCCGAGTCTGACTCCACGATGCCTGCGCCTTGCCCGTCATAGTAACAACCAAGCTTATAGGCTCCCAACGGGTCGTTCGACGCAGCTGATTTTTGAAACCACTCAAAGGCCTGCGTACGATCCTGTTGTGTGCCGATGCCATTATTGTACATCATGCCCACATGATATTGCGCTTCTGCGTCTCCCTTGTTCGCCAATGCGGCCATTGCATTAAAGGTGTCTGCGTCATTTGCGTTGGCAGGCATTGAGAAGAATAAAAGGCACGAAAAAGCCAAGGCGAAAAATTTCATCTCACCCTCCAATCGGATTTGAACCATTCCATCTTGGTAACTCACAACGAAAATAGGTTCGAACCCGACTGAGATTTCGAACTCGGCGAATTTGGCGGACAGCCCGATCACGCAGTGCAATATCAGAATAGTCTTCTACCGTCGCTCCACCGAGTTTCGGGAAGAACAGTCTTACGCCTGGCCGGCAGCGATCCGCTGACAATATCCACGCGCGGAAATTGCCCCAGCCGCGGTAGCTACGCCGTCTTTTATCGGAGCGACCAATTTACTGCCGCAGCAGGATGAGTGGGTCAGCACTATCCGGCACACGGCGCCACTGCGCGTTGTCGTCGGCTTCAAAATGCCAGATCTCGCCTGAGGCCGACATCATCAGCAATTCGCCGCGTTCGAGGCGCCACTGCTTGGGATTGAAATTCGCCACCAGGGGGTCGCAGCGCGGCTTCAGGAACACGGCGAAATTATCCTGGGTCGTCTCGGTATTGGTCAGCGTCAGACCGCAGACCATGCGGCCGCTGCCGCGCACCATCGACCAGTCGCCAATCATCTGGTCCATCGACTTGGTCAGCGAGCGGGCGGCCGCCAGGTTCTGCAGGATATAGACGCCCTCGCCGGTACGAATGCCTTCAAAGATGCCGCTCTCGACTTCGGTGAAATCGATCACCGCTTCGCCCGTCGGATTCTGCAGCCGGACGATATCGAGCCCCTTGATGTTCCAGGCTGTGATATCCTTGGTGAAGGGCAGCGCCTTCGCGCAATCCGGTTCGAGTTCGAGCTTCAGCCCCTGTGGTGACGTGTCATTCTTCAGCGTCACCACACAGGTCTTGCTGCGTTCGGTGGTGGAGAGCTCCCACTGCCCGATCATGTTTTTCCGAAGGGTGGCAGCATCCTGAGCTCGCGCCGGCGCGCCGACGAGCATCGCACCGGCAACTGCCAGCGCAAAATATCGACGACGCCCCGACGCGAGTCTCACGATCAGCGTCCCTTTATCGGTGTTTCCGCAATCGGCGTCGTCGGCGCCTTGCCGGCGAACCAGAGCTTGAGGTTGTCGACCACCAGCTGATCCATCGCGTTGCGCGTCACCACCGACGCCGAGCCGACATGCGGCAGCAGCACGACGTTCTGCATGGACTTCAGCTCGTCCGGCACCTTCGGCTCCTGTGCGAACACATCGAGGCCCGCGGCCAGAATGGTGCCCGACTTGAGCGCCGCAATCAGCGCCGGCTCGTCGATCACCGAGCCACGCGCGATATTGATGATGATGCCACGCGGACCGAGCGCCTGCATGACTTCCGCATTGACCAGGTTGGCCGTCGACGGTCCGCCCGGCGTAATGACGATCAGCGTATCCACCGCCTTCGCCATCTCGATCAGGTTAGGATAGTGTTTGTGCGAGACGCCGGCAGCGGGGTTGCGCGAGTGATAGACCACCGGCACCAGCGAGGCGTCGAGACGGCGCGCAATCGCTTGACCGATGCGGCCCATGCCGACCATGCCGACCTTGCGGTCGCGCAGCGAGCCGACTGTGAGCGGATAAGGCTGTGTCAGCCACAGGCCCGAACGGACATATTTGTCCGCCTTGATGAATTCGCGGGCAGTGGCGATAAACAGGCCGAGCGCCGTATCCGCAACTTCCTCGGTCAGCACGTCCGGCGTGTTGGTGACGAGGATATCATTTTCGGCGGCATATTTAGCGTCGATGTGATCGTAGCCGACGCCGAAGCTGGAGATGATCTCGACCTTAGGATATTTCGCCAGCACCGCGCTATTGGTCGGCACCAGGCCGGTCACGGCGATGCCACGGATTTTCTCGGCGACACCCGCCGGCAACCGTTCGAGATCGTGCTGGGTTTCATACTTATGCAATACGAACTGATCCGAGAAACCATTATTGATCAGCGGCTTCGTCGGTCCATAGATCAGCAGGTCGATTTTGTCCGAAGATATTCCCGTCCCCATTATTTTTCCTTTCGCAGTGCACTCTCATGCCAGCGCCGCAACAACCCGTGGGATACCAGCGCGAGCAGCATATAAATCACAATCCCCGCAACGGACAGCAACAATAACGCGGCGAACATTCGGGGAATATTGAGGCGATAGCTGGATTCCGAAATGCGGTAGGCGAGGCCTGAACCTGCGCCCGCCGCACCTGCGGCGATTTCCGCCGCCACCGCGCCGATCAGCGACAATCCGCCGGCAATGCGCAATCCGCCAAGTATGAACGGCAGTGCCGCCGGAAGCTTCAGATAGCGCAGCGCCTGCCAACGCGATGCGCGATAGAGCTGGAACAACCCGGCCAGATTGCGATCCACCGAATTGAGGCCCAGCGTCGTATTGGCCAGCACCGGGAAGAACGCCACGATCCAGGCGCAGACGACGACGGCAGTCTGCTGCGGCAGATAGATCAGCATCAGCGGCGCGATGGCGATGACGGGCGTCACCTGCAGCACGATAGCATAGGGCAGCAGGGAATATTCCAGCCATTTGGACTGGTTGAACAACAGCGCCAGCGCGATGCCGCCGACGGCCGCGGCGATGAAGCCCTCCAGCGCTGTCAGCAATGTCACGCCGAGCGATTCAGACAGGACCGACCAGTCGGCGATCAGTGTCTGAAAGACGAGCACGGGACCGGGCAACAGATAGGGCGGGATTTCGCCGATCCGGACGACAAGATCCCACAAAACGATTCCAGCGACGAACACGACCACCGGCCAGACGATGCGCTGCCATTGCATATCGCTGCCCGGCACGACCGAACCGCGATCGACTGCGGGCAGTGGCTCCAGACCTTTCATGCCCGCGCCTTTGCGGCATTGGCCATCTCGTCACTGGCCGCGATCAGTGCTTGCGAGACATCGCGGCAATAGCCGGCATAGGCCATCGAGGTGCGAAACGCGTCGTCGCGCGGTTCAGCAGATACGATACGGCATTCGGCGCTGACGCGACCTGGCCGCGAGGTCATCACCACAACGCGCTGCGACAGATAAACCGACTCGAACACCGAATGGGTGACGAAGATGACCGTCTTGCCGAGTTCGCGCCATAACGCCAGCAAGTCGTTGTTGAGCCGGAAGCGCGTGATCTCGTCGAGCGCCGCAAACGGCTCGTCCATCAGCAGGATATCCGGCTCGGTCACCAGCGCGCGGGCCAGCGACGCCCGCATCTTCATGCCACCCGATAATTCGCGCGGATAGGCTCCAGCAAATTCCGTGAGACCGACCTGTGCCAGCACCTCGTTCACGCGCGCGCTCGATTGAGCATCCGGCATATGCGCCAGCTTCAAGGGCAGCCGTACATTCTCCCGGATTGTGCTCCACGGCATCAGCGTCGGCTCCTGGAACACGAAACCGATGGCGTGACCGCTGCTCTGCGCAGCGACATCTAAAGTGCCCGCTGACGGCGCGATCAGGCCGGCGATCAGACGTAATGCAGTAGATTTGCCGCAGCCGGACGAGCCCAACAGCGAGACGAACTCGCCCTTGCGGATATCGAGATCAAGAGGTCCTAACGCCACGGTGCCGTTGTCATAGACCTTCGTGACACCGCGCAGGCGCACGGCGGTGGGGGTATCGCTCGACGACAAGGCAGGTTCGACCATCTGCCGGGCTACTTCTTCGGCCGGAGATCGAGACCGACACCCTTGTTGATGAATTGCAGCGTATAGGCCTTGCGATAGTCGATGTCGCGCTTGACCACGCCTGCGCGTGACATCTTGTCGAAGAAGCTGGCAACACGCGCTTCGCTCATTGCGCCGATACCGTCTTTCAGCGTGTCACCTGAGTCGACGATGCCGTATTCCTTCATCTTGGCGATGGAATAGGCCAGCAGGTCATCGGTCATTTCCGGGTTGAGTTTCTTGATGATCTCATTGGCGGCTTTGTTGTCGCCATAGAGATAATTGTACCAGCCAATCATCGAGGCATCGACGAAACGCTGGACAAGGTCCGGCTTCTTGTCGACCCATTCGCGGCGCGTTTCGATCAATGTCGAATAGCCATCGAAACCGTAATCCGCGAGCAGCATCACGGTTGGCTTGAAATTGGCCTGCTTCTCGACGACGAACGGCTCGGATGTGACATAGCCCTGCATCGCGCTATTCTTGTCGACGATGAAAGGCTGCGCATTATAGGTGTAAGGCTTGACCTTGGACGCGCTGAAGCCAAGCTCGGATCGCATCCATTGGAAATAGCCGGCGACGCCTTCCTTCGATATCAGCAGCGTCATCGGCTTGAGATCTTCGAGCTTGGTCACCTTGGGATTCGGATGCGCCAGGAAGACCTGCGGGTCCTTCTGGAAGATCGCGGCAACAGCGACCACCGGCACATTATTGGCGACGGCATCGAAGGATTGCAGCGTGTTCGCGCTCATGAAGAAGTCGAGCTTGCCCGAAATCAACAGGATGCGGTTGTTCACATTCGGGCCGCCCGGCACGATGGTGACGTCGAGGCCGTAATTCTTGTAGGTGCCGTCCGCAACCGCCTGGAAGAAGCCGCCGTGTTCGGCCTCGGCCACCCAGTTCGTTCCGAAACTGACCTTGTCGAGCCTGGTTTCCGCTGTAGCGGGCGACCGCGCGGCCATCACGGCCAGTGCGCCAATGGTTAACGCGCGCAGCAGGGATATCGGGCTCATATTGGACTCCGTCGACCGTTATGGCCCATGATAGGAAGCAATCTGCTGCCAGACTACCCTGCAAAATTGACCAAAGAAACGCACCTTGATGACTGCCAACATGCCGCCCCGCGACTGGACTGCCATTCACTGGCCCGACATCGCCCAGAGCGATCCGGCCTCCTGGATTGCAGTGCTGCCGCTCGCCGCGACCGAGCAGCACGGACCACATCTGCCCCTCGGCACTGACGTCATGATTGCGGAGGCTTATCTTGCAGAGGTCCAACGCCTGCTGCCTGCCGATATTCCGGCGACGTTTCTGCCGCTTCAACCTGTAGGCATTTCAACCGAGCACCTCGCCTTCCCCGGTACGTTGACCCTGCCGACCGAGATCGCATTGCAGACCTGGACCGCGATCGGCGAAAGCGTCGCGCGCGCTGGTGTTCAGAAACTCGTGATCGTGACCAGTCACGGCGGCAACAGCGCAGCGATGACGCTCGCGGCGCAGGACTTGCGCGCCGAATACGGCATGCTGGTCGCCACCAGCGGATGGAATCGGTTCGGCGCGCCGGATGGCCTGTTCACCGACGAAGAATTGCGTCACGGGATTCATGGCGGCGCCGTGGAAACATCGATCATGCTGGCGCGCTATCCGCAGCACGTGCGCAACGACAAGATCGCAAACTTCGCGTCGTCAGCGATCGCGATGGAGAAGACCTATCGCTGGCTGTCGGCGAGTCGACCCGCGCCATTCGCGTGGCAGGCCGAAGACCTCCATCCCAGCGGCGCGATCGGCGACGCCACGCAAGCATCAGCCGACAAGGGTGAGAAACTGCTGGCACACGGCGCAAAAGCGTTCTGCGAATTACTCGCGGACATGCATCGCTTCGACGTGACAGCGTTTGATCGCGAACCGGATGCCGGCGTGTGAGGTGTGGTTAACCGCGGATTGCGCGATTCGCGCGACGACATATTCCGCGCGGATGACGACACAATCCTGAAACCAAATAGTTCGACCGGGTCTCGAACCTGATCCGTTTGGGCTCCGACTGATTGGCATGCAGGCCACGATGGCTGCACTTCAACAGGATGGAGTTATCCCATGTCGATCAAGTCCAAGATTGCTGCTTTCGCTCTCGTTGCTCTCACGGCTGCCGGCACCATGGCATCGTCCCAGCAGGCTCAGGCCAAGGGCCCGGGCATCGGCTTCGGCATCGCTGCCGGTGTTGTCGGCGCTGCCGTCGTCGGTAGCGCCATTGCCGCCAACAACGGCTACTACGGCTACGGATATCGCTGCGGCTGGGTCCGCCAGTATGACGGCTACGGCAACTATGTCGGCCGCGTCCGGACCTGCAACTACTAATCCCTTGATCGACTGAAGTGGATTTGCGTCCGACACGGGCGCCTCATCCACCCCGTGTCGCACCAGACCCGCTCGGTTGTCCCCCCGAGCGGGTCTTCTTTTGCGATCGCTGAGCCGCCTGCCTGAGGCGCGTCGGCCAGCCACCGTTATCCAATCGTCATGATCAGCTGCCACTTGAAACATGCCCTCCAGTCACCTCTTGCTATTGCGAATTAGTCGCAATAGTGATTAACGAATGGTGGTTGCCCATTTGGCTCGGCTTGTCTCAAAGGTGTCTTCGACACCCTGCAGGCATGGTCGAATCGGCTATTTTTATGGAATATCAAACGGTTCGTTGCGTGATCGGCAAGGACCTAAAGCGAGAAATGACGGCCGCATGAAGTACCCCGACCGACCGCGAGCATTGTCGTGAAGCGCGTTTTGGCCGGTTTTGCGCTGGGCGCACTGGCGTTCGATGGCTCTGCGATCGCAGCCGATATCTCGCCCGGCATGGCGCTGAAAGCGCCCCGCCTGGTTTACGACTGGACCGGGTTTTATCTCGGTGGTCACATCGGCTATGGCGGCGGCACCTTTGGTCCCGGCACCAACGCGCTGCCAGCGCAGGGCGTTCTCCTGCCGCCTTCGCCGACCGGCCTGATCGGCGGCTACCAGGTCGGCTACAACAGACAGTTCAACAACAATGTCGTTTTGGGCATCGAGGCCGACGCCACATTCATCAGCGCGGTGGACCCCGCGCGGCTGACGCCTGTGCCGTTCCACACCACCTTCGATTATTTTGCGACCGCGCGCGGTCGCATCGGCTACGCGTTCGGCGCGTTGATGCCTTACGTCACCGGTGGCGTGGCGTGGGGACGCACCAAGCTCAATCTCAATGATGCCGACGGCGATCTCTTGTCATCGACAACCCGCGATCATTTCGGCTGGACCGCCGGCGCGGGCGTCGAATTTGCCGTTGGCGGCAACTGGACTGCGAAGGCCGAATACGCCTATCTCGATTTGATGCGGCAGACCTATGACCTCGGCAATGCCGGGCTGCCGAATGTGAGCGTTGATCCGAATATTCACACCGTCAAAGTCGGCTTGAATTATCGGCTGTGGGACACGCCGCCATGGTCGCCGTCAGCACCCATCGCCGGCAAGACTCTGCTGCCGGAATCGACAGACTGGAATGTCCACGCCCAGACCACCTTCATCGCATCCGCCTATCCGCGGATTCGCTCGCCCTATGAAGGCACCAACAGCCTTCCCGGCGGCGGCCAAGGGCGCGAGACCTTTACGACGACGGCGTTCCTCGGCTGGCGACTGTGGCAGGGCGGTGAGCTCTATCTCAATCCCGAGCTGGCGCAGGGCTTCGGCCTCAACTCCACACTCGGCCTCGCTGGCTTCCCCAATGGCGAGGCGCAAAAGGGGGGCGCGCCGTTTCCGCGCTTTCGCATGCAGCGCTATTACTTCCGCCAGACGCTTGGCCTCGGCGGCGAGCAGGAAGACGTCCCGGACGCAGCCAATCAGCTCGTGGGCAAGCGAGACATCGACCGCATTACGCTCACGGTCGGGCGGTTCGCGGTGGGTGATTTCTTCGATGGCAATTCCTACGCCAAGGATCCGCGCGCCGATTTCATGAACTGGGCGATGTGGTCATCGGCCGCTTACGACTTTCCAGCCGATCTGCCGGGCTTCACCCGCGGCGCCATCGTTGAACTGAATCGCAAGGACTGGGCGATCCGAGCCGGCCTGTTTCAAGTGCCGGCGCAGCCTAACAACGACGTCCTGACGTTCAAGACTGGCGGCGCGGTCGTCGAATTCGAGGAGCGTCACCAGATCTTCGACCAGCCCGGCAAGCTGCGCGTCGGTGCCTTCATCAATCGCGGCAATACCGGCAGCTATCGCGGCGCCCTAGCGATCGAGGCCAATGATCCCACGCTGGATATCAACGACGTGATGTCCTCGATCCGCCGCGCCAGCGACAAATACGGCTTCTACGTCAACGGTGAGCAGCAGGTTGCCACTGACGTTGGCATCTTCGGGCGCGTCAGCTGGAACGATGGCCAGAACGAGATCCTGTCCTTCACCGATATCGACCGCAGCGTCTCTGCTGGCGTATCGATCAAGGGTAGCCATTGGGGCCGCGCCAATGACACGATCGGCCTGGGCGGCGCGATCAACGGCCTGTCCGCTGCGCATCGCGACTTCCTCGCCGCCGGCGGCAACGGATTGCTGATCGGCGACGGACGGCTGAATTACGGCACCGAGCGCATTCTCGAAACCTATTACGCCTATGCCATCGACAAGAACTTCACCCTCACGGCCGACTACCAGCTGATTGTGAACCCTGCCTACAACAAGGATCGCGGGCCGGTCTCGATCTTCTCAGGCCGATTGCACGGCGAGTTCTGACAACACATCCTGCGCCGTTTGTAGCCCGGATGAGCGCAGCGATATCCGGGATCGCCACACGCACGGTCCCGGATATCGCTGCGCTCATCCGGGCTACGATATCTAGGCCGAACGTTCCAGAGCCGCTGGCAGGAACGAACCCGCTTGCGCCATCTCCCATGCATCGCGAAAGCGCTTGTCGCCAGTGCCATCGACCAACTCGTTGTGGCGCAGCGCCGGATACATCCGCGTGAAGGACAGGACGTCGGTACTGGAGGCGCGATGCGAGAAATGGATCGGGCGAATATCCTGCGGATGATCGAGCCCGGCTGCTGCAATCAGCTCAGCCAGCGCATGCAACGTCGCCTCGTGATAGTTGTAAACGCGATCGGTCTTCTGTGGCACGGCGAGCGCGCGATTGCGCGTGGGATCCTGCGTCGTGACACCGGTCGGGCAACGATCGGTGTGGCAGCTCAGTGACTGGATGCAGCCCAGTGCGAACATGAAGCCGCGCGCCGAATTGCACCAGTCGGCGCCCAGCGCCATGACGCGGGCGATATCGAAGGCTGTCGCGATCTTGCCGGAGGCGCCAATCTTGATGCGGTCACGCGCGCCGATGCCGATCAGCGCATTGTGCACGAAGTTGACGCCCTCGCGCATCGGCATGCCCAGATGGTCCATGAATTCCAGCGGCGCCGCGCCCGTGCCGCCTTCATTGCCATCGATCACGATGAAATCTGGATAGATGCCGGTCTGCAGCATCGCCTTGCAGATCGCGAGGAATTCCCAGGGATGGCCGATGCACAGCTTGAAGCCGGCGGGCTTGCCGCCGGACAGCCGACGCATCTTGTCGATGAACTCGATCATCTCGATCGGCGTTGAAAACGCCTTGTGATAGGCCGGCGAAATGCAGTCCTCGCCCATGGCGACCCCGCGAATGCGCGAGATTTCTTCCGACACTTTCGCCGCAGGCAACACGCCGCCGTGGCCGGGCTTTGCGCCCTGGCTGATCTTGAGCTCGACCATCTTGATCTGATCGTTGACGGCAAGCTTCGCGAAGGCGTCGGGATCGAAGTTGCCATCGTGTGTGCGGCAACCAAAATAGCCGGAGCCGATCTCCCAGATCAGGTCGCCGTCCATTTCCTGGTGATACGGGCTGACGCCACCCTCGCCTGTGTCATGGGCGAAGTTGCCACGCTTGGCGCCGGCATTTAGCGCCCGGATCGCATTGGGGCTGAGTGCACCAAAGCTCATGGCCGAGATGTTCAGTACCGAGGCCGAATACGGCTTGAGGCAATCCGGGCCGCCGATGGTGATGCGGAATTGCTCAACCGCATGCGGCCGCGGCGCGACCGAATGATGCATCCACTCGTAGCCCTCTTCGTAGACGTTCTTCTGGGTACCGAAGGGACGCTTGTCGAGCACCATCTTCGCGCGCTGGTAGACCACCGCACGCGTGTCGCGGCTGAACGGCATGCCATCCTTTTCGCTCTCGAAGAAATACTGCCGCATCTCCGGACGGATTTCTTCGAGCAGGAAGCGGATATGCGCCGAGATCGGATAGTTGCGCAGAACCGCATGGTCCTTCTGCAGCACGTCGTGAATGCCAAGCACGGTCAGGCCGCCGAAGACGATGACCGGGATGACAACGAGAGGGATGACCTTGGGATCGTGAATGCCGATGCCGACCAGCAGCAAGGTGGCAACGCCGCAGATCGTCAAAACGATGAAGCGCGGCGAAAGGGGGAGCATCAACGTTTCCATATAGATCCTGCCTGACATGAATGGCGCTAGCGTTACACAGACCCGATGACGCAAACATCACAAACGCGTTGCCGGAGAGCATTGCACCAGAGTGCTCAATCTAGCGCGCTACGCTCAACGAATTGTTGCAAAAAGCGAGGGCCCCAGACGACAAAACCCGCGCCGGAGCGCGGGTTTTGCAGTGCAGTGAATTTTGATGGTGTCGGGCTGCCTTAGCGCTCGACGAACGCCTTCTCGATCACGAAGTGGCCCGGCTTCGAGCCGCTGCCCTCGATGAAATCGCGCTCTTCGAACATGACCTTGAGGTCTTCGAGCATGTGGGGGCTGCCGCACAGCATGATGCGGTCGGTCTCGATCGACAGCGGGCCCTGGCCGATATCGTTGAACAGCTGCGACGATGCGATCAGGTCCGTGATCCGGCCGCGGTTGCGGAACGGCTCGCGCGTGACCGTCGGGTAATAGGTGAACTTGTCCTTCATCAGCTCGCCGAACAGCTCGTCCTCGGCCAGCTTGGCGACCAGGCGCTCGCCATAAGCGAGTTCGGAAACCTGACGGCAGCCATGCACGAGCACCACATGCTCGTAGCGCTCATAGACGTCCGGGTCCTTGATCAGGCTGGCGAACGGCGCGAGGCCGGTGCCGGTGGAGAGCATCAGCAGGCGCTTGCCGGGCAAAAGATTGTCGGTGATCAGCGTGCCGACGGCCTTGCGGCCAACCAAGATGGTGTCGCCTTCCTTGATCTTCTGCAGGCGCGAGGTCAGCGGGCCATCCGGCACCTTGATGCTGAAGAATTCCAGCTCTTCCTCGTGGTTCGCGCTGGCCATCGAATAGGCGCGCAGCAGCGGCTTGCCATCGACTTCCAGGCCGATCATGGCGAACTGGCCGTTCTGGAACCGGAATGAGGTGTCGCGGGTGGCTTTGAAGCTGAAAAGTGTATCGGTCCAATGCTGGACAGAAAGAACTTTCTCTCTGTGAAAGGCGCTCATGAGATTTGATTTTCCAGTGCGGGCTTTTTTAGAACAAGTCCATTGTTTGCCGCGTCATGATGCCGAGAAACCATTGCGGCTATTGGCTAATTTTGGTTCTCGCAGCTGCGAATGACAATTAGTCAAAGTAGCCATGAAGTGCAATTGCGGACTGAGGGAGGCGGTCGATTAATTTCCAAAGCAGGTTACCCATGCAGCAACAGCCCATCTGGCCGCGACATTAAATTACCCGATATGGGAGGTTTCGTTCAATTTCTTGCCGGACACCGTTAATGGTATCCGGCTGGATCGCCCGATCCCGATCCGGTAGTTTCCGGCCACCCCGTTAAAGTCGTCGCAGGCGGCTTTTCGTTCAATTGTCGGCCTGGTCCTTGATGACATCCCTTCGCGACATCCGGGCCGGAAGGCCCCCATTTTATCCCGACCAGTCGATCTATGCCGAATACGCTTGCCGCCAGTTCGGGCTGGATTTCGCCGACATCGATGGCGGAACGGGTCTGATCTTCACTGTCGGCCGCAATGGCAGGAGCGCATCCTTCGGCGCCGGACGCGGCTCGTTCTTTCCGCAGAACAACGCCACGGCTGCGACGCTGGCGAACGACAAGTATTTCGCCAACGTGCTGATGGAGCGCGCCGGCGTCCCGACCCTGGGCGGGAAATACTTCTTCCTGCACGAGCGCTATCGCGCCCATCGCCCGCCCGGCCACGAACATGCCGACGCCGTCTGGCATTTCGCCGAACTCGGCGACCGGGCCTTCATCAAACCGCTCATGGGATCGCGCGGCGACTTTGCGGAGATTGTCGCAGGCGGCGATGCGCTGATGGCCTATCTCAGGCAGGTTGCGCAGTATTACGACGCGATCCTGATGCAGCGCATCTATACCGGCCAGGAATATCGCGTGTTCATCCTCGACGACGAGGTCGTGTATTGCGCACAGAAGACGGCGCCCTTTGTGACGGGCACCGGCAAGTCAACGCTCAGGCAATTGATCGCCGCGGAGACGTCCGCGCTGGACCGCCACGGGATTTCGTCGGCCACCACAGGTCTCGATGACACCACGCTCGATCGCGTGCTGCCATATGGCGAGCGACGTGCGATTCCCGGCCGGATGAATCGCAGCGCAGGCGGCAGCATGAGCTTTGCGGCGCCGGGCAACGAAACTGTTGCCTTTGCGATGGCGCTGCAGGCCGCCAAGGCGCTCGGCCTGCGCGCTGGCGCGGTCGACCTGTTTACGGATATCGACGGAGATGCTGCGGCCTTGCGCGTGATCGAGGTCAATGCCAATCCCTCGATCCGCTTTCTCGAAGATAGCGGCCGCGAGGATCTTATCCTGCGCATCTGGCGGCATACATTCACGGCGATCGGCCTGCTCGATGTTTAACCTGCCCAAATATGGCGATGGCCTCTGCCTCGCGCGGCTGTCCCAGCTGCTCGATGCGCTGTCCATCGATCGTATCAGGCTGCGCAAACATTCCGTGGTCGTTACCGGCTCGAACGGCAAAGGCAGCACGGCGGCATTCTGCGCCAGCATCGGACGCGCCTTCGGCCTGCGGACCGGGCTGTTCACCTCGCCGCATCTCTACCGCTTCAACGAGCGCTTCCAGATCGACGGCGTCCCGGTCGATGACGAGTTGCTCGAAGCGCTGGTGCTGCGAGTCGCTACCGCCATCGCCGATCTCAAGCAGCACACGCTGGATGAGGTCTTTGGCGCCTTCGAAGCACAATTCGCGCTGGCCTGTCTGTATTTCCAGGAGACCGAATGCGAATTCGCCGTGTTCGAGGCGGGCATCGGCGGACGCTACGATCCGGTGCGGCTGGTGGGCGCCGACATCACCTGCGTCACCTCGGTCGATCTCGAACACGTTAACTTGCTCGGCAACTCGCTGGAGCTGATCGCTTGTGACAAGAGCGATGCGTGCATCTCGGGCGGCACGGTCGTCTATGGCGAGAACTGCCTGCCCATGCGCAGCAATCTCGCCGAGTACAATCGCAACCGCAACGTCACCGGCCTGCATGTCGGCGCCGAGATCACGATCAGCAACGTCTTTGCCTCGGCCAAGGCGCAGGCCTTCAACTGCCGGCTGGGCGCATTCGATCTGCGCGCGCTCGAACTCATGCTGGCCGGCGAATTCCAGCTCAACAACGCCGCCATAGCGGCTGCACTGTTCATTCTCTGGATGCAGCGCATGCATCCGGATGCGACCACCAGTGCCATCGATCATGCTGTTCGGACCGGCCTGCGCGATACGAAGTGGCCGGGACGGCTCGAGATCGTTCAGCGCGATCCCCTCACCGTCATCGATGTCGGCCATACGCCTGATGGCGTGGCACAGGCCCTGAAGAGCCTTCGCGCCATCCATGGCGATGACAATTGGTTGCTCGTGCTCGGCGTGTCCGGCGACAAGAATGTCGACGATATCGCCAAACACCTCGCGCCCAATTTCGATACGATCGTCTGTACCCGTGCCTATCACAAGGGCGCAGATGCGCGCGTGGTCGGCGCCGCGGCGCGCAAGGCTCATCCGGCGGCGCGCATTCATGTGGCCAATGCCATGGAAGACGCGGTGCGCCTCAGCCAGCAACTGGCGCGCGCCGTGCCGCGCAAGATCTATGTGGCGGGTGGACTGTTTGCCGCGATCGAATACGCGACGGTGCTGCGCGGCGGCAAGGCGCAGGATCTGGTGTTTTTTTGAGGCTGCGTTTCCTCACTCGTCATTCCGGGATGAACGGAGGACGGCGAAGCCGGCTGGAGTTCAGACCCGGAATCCCGAAGTGATGAACACATCGAGATTCCTGTATCTGTCGATCTGTCACGCGCATAGTGACGGCAGGCGGAGATAGCCCGTTAGATTCCAGGCCCGATCGGCCGTAACCCGGCATGGGCATCTCGCCTGTTTTGTCTGATCGAACAGT
>NZ_LVYV01000012.1 GCF_001618955.1 Tardiphaga robiniae | reverse complement strand
GGTGTTTTTTCGGTTGCTTGCGCTTCGCCATGGCGAACGATCCGATCACCAAAATTACAGTCCCAAGGCGAAGGGACAGGGTGCCTCAAGCGAGTAAGCCGAACGCGTTTTGACCTGGTCGTCCGTCGCGTGATCTGCAGGTTTTTGCCACCCGAAGGCAAACCGTGCCGCCTGTCCCAGTGGTATCCTGACCACAGACGATCCGGCCTGCCCGAAGACAGCCGTCACCCATGAACCGCGTGACGCCGCATCTCCGGCGTCCACCGCATCCCACCCCGCGAACGTGACGATCGCGATCGCCCCTCTCGGTGGGGCAGGACGAAGGGGAATATAAACCTTATGAAGATGTTGTCAACGGAGGATAGGAAAAAATGTTTGGGCCGCCCACGCTGTCATTCCGGGGCGCGGCCGGCACTTGCCGGACGCGAACCCGAAATGACAGGGACGAGCCGAAACGAAAAATGCCCGGCACGAGGCCGGGCATTGCGAAACTCAAAAGCTCTGACGAAAGAAGTTCGTCGGCTTACGCCGGCACGGTGTCCGGGAACACGGCTTCGATCTTGGTCTTCAGCGTCGCCGCGTTGAACGGCTTGACGATGTAATTGTTCACGCCGGCCTTCTTGGCGGCAATCACGTTCTCGGTCTTGGATTCTGCCGTGATCATGATGAAAGGTGTCTGCGACAGGTTGGGATCGGCACGGACTTCCTTGAGCAGGTCGTAGCCCGTCATCGGCTCCATATTCCAGTCGGAAATCACCAGGCCATACTTCTTGGTGCGCATCTTTTCCAGCGCCGCCGAGCCATCGCTGGCATCGTCGATGTGTTCGAAACCAAGCTGCTTCAGAAGATTGCGAATGATGCGGATCATGGTGTTGTAATCGTCCACCACCAGCACCGTCATCGACAAATCAACCGCCATCTTCATTCCCCCTGAGGCACGATACGCAAATGCAAAAAATGATATTTGCCGTCAGGCAAACCGTTCCAACCGGGATTGGCGAGTATTGCTGTCCGCGGCTTGGGGCAAGAATTAGCAGGGTGGGTTAAATTTCCAGTTAACCGCCCCATGGCGCGAAATTCGTCAAATTCGAGAAGAAAGCCGATTTTACCTTCGCTTGACTTCGACGTGGTGGGCGCGCCACGGTCCCTCACCCGCCAAAACCACCAACGAATCCAATCATGACGACTGCTTTCAGCGTGATCCGCGACACAACGCCTGCCAATGCCATCCCGCGTGGATGCGTCGTGGCAATGGGTAATTTCGACGGCGTCCATCTCGGCCACCGCGCCGTCATCGGTGCTGCGTTACGCATGGCGGAACTGCATAAAACAAGCGCTTTGGCGGTGACCTTCGAGCCGCATCCGCGCAGTTTCTTCAGCCCGAACACGCCGCAGTTCCGGCTCTCTGACGAAGCCGCCAAGCTGCGCCTGCTGGCAGGAACCGGCCTCGCCGGCGCCGTCGTCATGACCTTCGACAAGGGACGCGCCAGTACCACGGCGCAAGACTTCATTCACCACGATCTCATTGAGCGTCTCGGCATCAGCGGCATCGCCGTGGGCTACGACTTTCATTTCGGCAAAGGCCGCGTCGGTTCGCCCAGCCTGCTGGCCAACGAAGCGCCACGCCTCGGCATCGAAGTCGACATCCAGCCGCATGTCGATATCGATGAGCGCCCGGTGTCTTCGACGGCCATCCGCATGGCCTTGGCTGAGGGCCAGGTGACCGAGGCCACGGAGATGCTGAACGGGCCGTGGTTCATCACCGGCGAAGTGATCCATGGCAAGAAGCTCGGCCGCGACCTTGGCTATCCCACCGCCAATATCCGCCTGAATAACAATTGCGGCCTCAAGCACGGCATCTACGCCGTGCGGGTCGGCCGCGGAAACGAGCGCTTCGACGGCGTTGCATCCTTTGGCCGGCGCCCGACGTTCGATAACGGCGCGCCTTTGCTCGAAGTCTTCCTGTTCGACTTCAAGGGCGACCTTTACGGCCAGGCACTGGACGTCGCCTTCATTGCCTTCATCCGCGATGAACTGAAATTCGAGGGCATCGAACCCCTGATCCGCCAGATGGACGACGACAGCGCCAAAGCGCGGGCCGCGCTGGCGGCTGCGCCGGATGCGTTTCCGAAACTGGGAGACATCGACTGACCAGGACCGAAAAGCAGAAAATGCTCGCCGGCGAACTCTATCGCCCCGGCAGCCCCGAACTGGTCGCTGACGAGAAGGCCAACAAGGCCTGGCTCGCGAAATACAACGCGCAGCTGGACCGGCCTGTCGCCGAACGACGGACACTGCTCGCCGAGCATTTCGGTAGAGTCGGCGCCGACTGCGTGATCCGACCGCCGTTCTTCTGCGACTACGGCTATAACATCCATCTCGGCGACAACGTTTTCCTGAATTTCAATTGCGTGATCCTGGATATCGTCGCGGTCTCCATCGGCGACCGGACGCAAATCGGCCCGGCCGTGCAGATCTACGCCGCCGACCATCCCCGCGACGCCGAGACCCGCCGCAGCGGACTGGAATTCGGCCGGCCGGTCAAAATCGGCGCCGATGTCTGGATCGGCGGCGGGGCTATTATCGTGCCCGGTGTCACCATCGGTGACGGCGCCGTGATCGGGGCCGGCAGTGTCGTGACCCGGGACGTCCCGGACGGCGCCACCGTGGCAGGCAATCCGGCCCGGGTGATTGGCAAACGGGGCTAATCCGACCCTTTGCGATCGTCTCCCCGGCTGCTATTGAGTGCCGGATGTCTGCACGGCGCCCCATCATAAGCATTATCGGCCCGGCTTCCGCCTGAGCTTCGCTCGGCGCAAGACCGGGACCGTCCAGTTTCATCGCGTTTTCACGCGTTTCAGCGCCATTCGAGCAAGCCAGAGCCATTATGTCCGACAAGCCCGCCAAATCTGACACCCACGACTATTCCAAGACCCTCTATTTGCCGCAGACCGAATTTCCGATGCGCGCCGGCCTGCCGACCAGCGAGCCGAAAATGCTGGCGCGGTGGAACGAGATCGACCTCTACGGCAAGCTCCGCGAGACCGCCAAGGGCAAGCCGAAATTCGTGCTGCATGACGGCCCGCCCTATGCCAACGGCAACATCCATATCGGGCATGCGCTCAACAAGATCCTCAAGGACGTGGTGACCAAGAGCCAGCAGATGCTGGGCTTCGACAGCAACTACGTGCCGGGCTGGGATTGCCACGGCCTGCCGATCGAATGGAAGATCGAGGAGGAGAACTACCGCTCCAAGGGCAAGACCAAGCCGAACTTCAAGGACGGCGCGGCGATGATCGCGTTCCGCCAGGAATGCCGCGCCTATGCCAACAAGTGGCTCGACATCCAGCGCGAGGAATTCAAGCGACTCGGCATCATCGGCGACTGGGCCGGCCGCTACGCCACCATGGACTATTTCGCCGAAGCGCAGATCGCGCGCGAGCTGATGAAGTTCGCCGCCAATGGCACGCTGTATCGCGGCTCCAAGCCGGTGATGTGGAGCGTGGTGGAAAAGACCGCGCTGGCCGAAGCCGAAGTCGAATATGAGGACTACACGTCGGATGCGGTGTGGGTGAAATTCCCGGTCGCCGCCGAATTCGGCCGGCTCGCCAAGGCCGCGGTGGTGATCTGGACCACCACGCCATGGACGCTGCCGGCCAACCGCGCCATCTCGTTCTCCAGCAAGATCGCCTATGGCCTCTATGAAGTGACCGAGGCGCCGGAGGACAACTGGCTGAAGACCGGCGATCTCCTGATCCTCGCCGATGCGCTGGCCGAGAGCGTGTTCAAGCAGGCGCGCGTGACGTCCTGGAAGAAGAGCAGCGAGCTGTCCTCAGACATCCTCGAGGATCTCGAATGCCGTCATCCGCTCAAGGGTCTCGCCGGCGGCTATGACTTCATCGTGCCACTGCTCGACGGCGATCACGTCACCGACGATACCGGCACCGGCTTCGTGCATACCGCGCCAAGCCACGGCCGCGACGACTTCGATATCTGGACGTCGAATGGCCGCCAGCTCACCGAGCGTGGCATCGCTACCACGATCCCCTACACCGTCGATGAGAACGGCGCGCTGACCGACCAGGCGCCGGGCTTCGCCGGCACGCGCGTAATCAACGACAAGGGCGAGAAGGGCGACGCCAACGAGGCCGTCATCAAGGCGCTGGTCGAGCGCGGCATGCTGGTGGCGCGTGCGCGCCTGAAGCATCAGTACCCGCATTCCTGGCGCTCCAAGAAGCCGGTCATCTATCGCAACACGCCGCAGTGGTTCATCGCGATGGACAAGGACATTTTGGAAGTGAACGCTCCCGGCAAGCCGGGAGCTATGGCGGACGACGGCAAGGCGAAGCCCGGCGACACGCTGCGTCACCGTGCCCTCGAAGCCATCAAGGTCACGCAATGGGTGCCGGCCACCGGCCAGAACCGCATCAACGGCATGATCAACACCAAGCCCGACTGGGTGATCTCGCGCCAGCGCGCCTGGGGCGTACCGATCGCGGTGTTCGTGCGCGAGAAAGGCGACGGCTCCGCCGAGATCCTGCAGGACGAGGCCGTCAACAAGCGCATTTCCGACGCCTTCGAGAAGGAAGGCGCCGACGCCTGGTATGCCGAAGGCGCGCGCGAGCATTTCCTCGGCTCGCTTGCCAATGAGGAGTGGAAGAAGGTCGACGACATCTGCGACGTCTGGTTCGACTCAGGCTCCACACACGCCTTCGTGCTCGAAGACCCCGTGCACTTCCCCGGCCTTGCCGGCATCAAGCGCAAGGCCCAGGGCGGCGCGGACACCGTCATGTATCTGGAAGGCTCCGACCAGCACCGCGGCTGGTTCCAGTCGTCGCTGCTGGAGAGCAGCGGCACCCGCGGCCGCGCACCGTTCGACGTCGTGCTGACCCACGGCTTCACGCTCGACGAAAACGGTCGCAAGATGTCGAAATCGATCGGCAACACCATCGAGCCGCAGAAGATCATCAAGGACTCCGGCGCCGACATCCTGCGCCTGTGGGTCTGCGCCACCGATTATGCCGACGACCAGCGCATCGGCGCGGAGATCATCAAGAACACCATCGAGACCTATCGCAAGCTGCGCAACAGCGTGCGCTGGATGCTCGGCAGCCTCGCGCATTTCCACGACGAGGAGCGCGTCAGGGCCGACGATATGCCGGAGCTCGAGCGCTTGATGCTGCATCGTCTCTCGGAAGTCGATGCGGTGGTGCGACAAGCCTATGCCGATTTCGACTACAAGACGGTGGTGGCCACGCTCGCCGCCTTCATGAACACCGAATTGTCGGCCTTCTACTTCGACATCCGCAAGGACACGCTGTATTGCGACGCGCCGTCGTCGGTGACACGCAAGGCGTCGCTGACCGTGATCGATTACCTGTTCCGTTCGATCGTGACCTGGTTCGCACCCATTCTGAGCTTCACCGCCGAAGAAGCATGGCTGTCGCGCTATGGCAGCAGCTCCGTGTCGGTGCATCTCGAAACGTTCCAGAAGACGCTGCCGGCATGGCGTAACGAGGCGCTCGCCGTGAAGTGGGACACCATCCGCAATGTCCGCCGCGTCGTCACCGGCGCGCTGGAAGTCGAGCGCGCTGCCAAGAATATCGGCTCGTCGCTGGAGGCCTCACCGCTGATCCATGTCACAGACCCCGCGATCTTTGCCATACTGGCTGACGTCGATCTGGCCGAAATCTGCATCACCTCGAATGCGATGCTGACCAATGCCGAAGCGCCCGCAAGCGCCTTCGCGCTGAACGACGTGCCCGGCGTCGCCGTGGTCGTGGAAAAGGCCGTCGGCACCAAATGTGCGCGGTCGTGGAAGATCCTGCCGACGGTGGGCGAAGACAAGGACTATCCCGATGTCACCCCGCGCGATGCGCAGGCGCTGCGGGAGTGGAAGGCGCTGGGAGTGGCTGTTTGAAACCAGCCGTCCGCTCCGGGCTGATCGCAGCCATCGTCATCCTGATCCTCGATCAGGCGACGAAGCTGTGGCTGCTCTATGCCTTCGATCTCGGCCATCGCGGCCTGGTCAGGATCACGCCGTTCTTCGATCTCGTCCTGGCCTGGAATACCGGCATCAGCTACGGCTGGTTTTCCGATTCCGGCCCCACCGGTCAGGTCGTGCTGGTGGCTATCAAAGCCATCGCGGTGGTGGCGCTGGCCATCTGGATGGCGAAATCGGAGACCAGACTGGCCACGATCGGGCTGGGACTGATCATCGGGGGCGCGATCGGCAATGCCATCGACCGGTTCGTCTATGGCGCGGTGGTCGATTTCGCCCTCCTACATGTCGAAATCGCCGGCAAGACCTACAACTGGTACGTGTTTAACCTTGCCGATGTCGCCATTGTTGCCGGTGTAGCGGCCCTGCTGTATGACTCTTTCTTCACGGTACCCGCCGCAAAAGCGCCCTGATCCCAGCCGATACGCAAGGCCAAGGGCGATACCAGCGGAACCGCACCAGGATTCTTCGGATTCTTGCCGATCCGCCAGATATTTGAACAGGATGAACACGATGCGCGAGACCGAAACCGGTTGGGCTCTGCACACTTCATCGGGCGCCTGGATGCGCGCCCTGCGCCTCACCGCCGTTGCCCTTAGCGTTGGTCTCGTGATGTCGGCAGGCGCTGTACGCGCGGCCGATGACGATGACGATGACTCCACCGTCGAACAGAAAGTGATCAAGCAGATCATGACTGGCCTCGGTGGCACCAACATGGAAAACACCGGCATCGACTACCGCGAGCGCTCGCCGCTGGTGGTCCCGCCGCGGATCGACCTGCCGCCGCCGGATGCTAGGGGCCCTGCTCCCGTTGCAAACTGGCCGAAAGATCCGGACGTGCAGCAACGCCGTGCGGCTGCCGCTGCGTCCAAGACCGGACGCCCCGAAGAAGTCCTGGAAGCCGCGCGTCCGTTAACCCCGCGCGAGATGGCGCCGAAGCGCGCACGTGGCGCCTCGTCCGCCGTGGACAATTCCTCACCAGGCGATCCGAACAAGAACATCGTGCTGAGCCCGAAGCAGCTCGGCTATGAGGGTGGCCTGTTCAAGAACATGTTCGGCAGCAACAAGGGTGAGACCGCCGAGTTCAAGGGCGAGCCGACACGCGAGTCGCTGACCCAGCCGCCTGCCGGTTACCAGACGCCTGCCTCAGGTTATGCCTATGGCACCGGGCCGAAGGAAACCATGAAGAACGATTACAACCTGAACCCGATGACGGGTAAGTTCTGATCGCAGCGCTCCCTTTGCGCTGCCATTCCAAAGACGTCCTTTCACTGCGATCAGCCTGCACGCGCGGATGTGTCCCGCGCGATGGCTTGGTCACGCCTTTCCCCATGCTTTGGAGCTCCTAGCCCCGCCATGACCTCTTCATTCCGACTTGCCGTACGATCCGTCGCAGTCGTCGCTTTGCTGCTGGCTCCCGCCCTCACCATATCGGGCGCCCGCGCACAGACGGTGACGGCAAAGCCGCCAACCACGTTCAAGCTCGATAACGGCATGCAGGTCGTGGTGATCGAGGATCACCGCACGCCCGTCGTGACGCAGATGATCTGGTACAAGGTCGGCTCCGCCGACGAGACGCCTGGCAAATCCGGCCTCGCGCATTTCCTCGAACATCTGATGTTCAAGGGTACCGCGAAACATCCGGTCGGTGAATTCTCGCAGACCGTGCAGCGCGTCGGCGGCGAGGAGAACGCTTTCACCTCGACCGACTATACCGGCTATTACCAGCGCATCAGCAAGGATCAGCTCGGCAAGATGATGGAATTCGAGGCCGATCGCATGACCGGCCTGGTGCTGAAGGACGAGAACGTGCTGCCCGAGCGCGACGTCGTGCTGGAGGAATACAACATGCGCGTCGCCAACAGCCCGGATGCCCGGCTGTCGGAGCAGATCATGGCCGCGCTCTATCTCAACCATCCCTATGGCCGCCCGATCATTGGCTGGCACCAGGAGATCGAGAAGCTCGACCGCGAGGATGCGCTCGCCTTCTACAAGCGCTTCTACGCCCCCAACAATGCGACGCTGATCATCGCCGGCGATGTCGACCCGCAGGAGATTCGCCCGATGGTGGAGCGCACCTATGGCGTGGTCCCGGCACAGCCGGCGATCCCCGAACGTCGCATGCGCCCACAGGAGCCGACGCCCGCCGCGCCGCGCACGGTGACGCTGGCCGATCCGCGTGTCGAACAGACAAGCCTGCGCCGCTATTATCTGGTGCCGTCGGCAACCACCGCTGCGGCCGGCGAGAGCCAGGCGCTCGATGTGCTCGGCCAGTTGATCGGCGGCGGCGCGAACTCATATCTCTACCGCGCCCTCGTCATCGACAAACAGCTCGCGATCAATGCCGGTGCCAGCTACCAGGGCACGGCGCTCGACAGCGCACAGTTCATGATTTCAGCCTCGCCGAAGCCGGGTGCCGAATTTGCCGATATCGAAAAGACCATCGACACGGTGATCGCCGACCTTGCAACCAACCCGGTGCCGGCTGCCGACCTGGAACGCGTCAAGACGCAGCTCGTCGCCGAAGCCACCTATGCGCAGGACAGCCAGGCCTCGCTGGCGCGCTGGTACGGCGCGGCACTCACCACGGGCCTCAGCGTCGAGGACATTCGTAGCTGGCCCGACCGCATCAAGGCGGTCACTGCTGAGCAGGTGCGCGCAGCCGCACAAACCTGGCTCGACAAGAAGCGCTCGGTCACCGGCTATCTGATCAAGGATACATCTGCGCCGAAGCGCGAGGAGAAGCGGTCGTGAGCATCATCTTCAACGCCGGCCGCCTCGGCATTGCCGTCGCCACCGCCTTCTCACTTGTCACCCTGACGGTAACGCCATCTTTCGCGGCAGCCAAGGTGCAGCGGCTCGTGACGCCAGGCGGCATCGAAGCCTGGTTCGTGCAGGATGCAACCGTTCCCCTGATCGCAATGGAATATGCGTTCGGTGGCGGTGCGGCACAGGATCCGAAGGATAAATCCGGCACTGCCAACATGGTGGCCAGCCTGATGGACGAAGGCGCGGGCGATCTCGATTCCACGACCTTCCGCGATCGCATGGAACGCCGCGCCATCGAGCTCAACTTCAACGCCCAGCGCGATTACCTGCGTGGCTCGCTGCGCATGCTGAAAGAGCATCGTGACGAGGCGTTCGACCTCGCCCGCCTCGCTTTGACGTCGCCACGCTTCGACGCTCCCGATGTCGAGCGCATCCGCGCGCAGATCATGTCCGGCCTGCGCCGCGAAACCTCGAACCCGAATTCACTGGCGACGCGCAAGTTTCTGCAGGTGGCATTCGGCGACCATCCCTACAGCCGACCGTCCAACGGCAGCCTGACCGACGTGCCGACCATCAATGTCGACGACATCAAGGCCTACAAGCAACGCATCGTCGCGAAGGACACGCTGAAGATTGCCGTGGTCGGCGATGTCGATTCCGAGACGCTCGCGACATTGCTGGACAAGACCTTCGGTAGCCTGCCCGCCAAAGCGACACTGACGCCGATCCCGGAAGTCACAGCGGCCAAGCCGCCGCAGAAGGAATCCGTGACGCTGGACGTACCGCAGACGGTCATTACCTTCGGCAGCCCGGGCGTCAAACGCGACGACCCGAACTTCATGGCTGCCTATATCGTCAATCACATCCTCGGCGGCGGCACGCTGTCGTCGCGGCTGTATCACGAAGTGCGCGAGAAGCGCGGCCTGGTCTATTCCGTCAGTGGCTCGCTGCTGTGGATGCAGCATTCCGGCATCTATATCGGCAGCACCGCGACTCGCGCCGACCGCGCCACCGAGACGGTCGATACCGTGACCAGCGAAGTGAAACGCATGGCCGAGCAGGGTCCGACCCAGCGCGAGCTGGACGAGGCGAAGTCCTATCTCAAGGGTTCGCAGATGCTGGCGCTCGACACGTCGTCGAAACTCGCCGGCGCGCTGCTGCAATACCAGCTCGACAAGCTGCCGATCGATTACATCGAGAAGCGCAATGCCGTGGTCGATGCGGTGACGCTGGATCAGGCCAAGGCTGCAGCCAAGAAGCTGTGGGCGGATGGCCTGCTGACCGTCGTCGTCGGCCGCGCGCCGCAGGCAGCCGCAGCGCCGGTGGCCCCGGCACCTAAGGCAAACTGAGGCGCCGACGTGCGGATCGCAGTCATCGGTGCCGGCGCGGTTGGCTGCTACTACGGCGCCAAGCTGCTGCGCGCCGGCCATGACGTGACATTGGTCGGACGCCAGACCCATGTCGATGCCATCAATGCACGCGGCCTTCGGTTCGAGAGCGCCGAGTTCGACGGTTTCATTCCGGCGAAGGCAGTGACGCAGATCGCCGATCTCGCACCGCCAGACCTCGTTCTGTTCGCCGTGAAGTCCGGCGATACGGACAGTTCAGCGGCCGCGCTCAAACCTGTGCTCAAGGCCAATTCCATCGTGCTGAGCCTACAGAACGGCGTCGACAACCCGCAGCGCCTGCGCGCCATCCTCAGCCAGCCGGTGATCGCTGCAGCCGTCTATGTGGCCTCCGAGATGCCGGCCGCCGGTCATGTGAAGCACAATGGCCGCGGCGAGTTGATCATCGGCGCCTCGTCCGAGAGCGAAGCGCTGGCGAAGCTGCTGTGCGACGCCAGCGTGCCGACCGCCGTCGCCGACAATATCGACGCGGTACAGTGGTCCAAGCTCATCAACAACTGCGCCTATAATGCATTATCGGCCGTGGCTGGCATCGCCTATGGCGAGATGTTCAAGGTCCAGGGCGTACCTGATATCGTCACCAATGCCGTTACCGAGTGCCTGGCGGTGGCGCGCGCCTGCGGCGTGTCGCTGCCGCCCGACCTTTTGGATAAGACGCTCGCCCTCGCCGCCAGCATGCCGCTTCAGCAGTCCTCCACATCGCAGGATCTCGCCCGCGGCAAGCCGTCGGAGATCGACTTCCTCAACGGCTTCATTGTCCGCAAGGGCCTCGAGCACGGCATTCCGACGCCGACGAACCATGCGCTGCAGGTCATGGTGAAGCTGGTCGAACGCAGCGGGTCACGGCGGTCCTGACGGCGCATTTCGACGCGCAGGCTTGCCCGGACGTATGGCGGATGTGCTACGGAGGATCATGCTCCGGATCACGCGCTCCATAGCCATCGCCGAAGACGATATCGATATCGTCTTCGTACGCGCGTCCGGACCCGGCGGGCAGAACGTCAACAAGGTCTCGACCGCCGCACAGTTGCGCTTCGATACGACGAAGCTGACGCTGCCCGAGGACACCGCGATCCGGCTGCGCACCCTCGCCGGCCAGCGCATGACCAAGGACGGCGTGATCGTGATCCACGCCCAGCGTTTCCGCACCCAGGAGCGCAACAAGGCCGATGCCATCGAGCGGCTGGTCGAACTGATGAAGGAAGCCGCCTTCCGGCAGGCGCCGCGGCGGGCCACCAAACCGACGCTGGGCTCGAAGATGCGCCGCCTCGACGGCAAGAAGCGCCGCAGCGACGTCAAGGCCGGCCGCGGCGGGCGTTTCGACGACTGAGCGGAGCCCCACACAACAAGCCAGACCACTTTTTCCAGGAATTTCCCGATGGCCAAACCCGTTCATTCCATGATCCGCGTGCTCGACGAAGCGCGGTCATTGGACTTCTACAAGCGCGCCTTCGGTCTCGAGATTGCCGAGCGCATCGCATTTCCCGACTTTGCGCTGATCTATCTGCGCCATCCCTCCTCGCCCTTCGAACTCGAACTGACGGTGAATTTCGACCGTACCGAGCCCTATGTGCTGGGTGACGGTTACGGCCATCTCGCCGTCGTCGTGGACGATGTGGCTGCCGAACATGCCCGCTTCGAGCGCGAACATCTCGCGCCCGGTCCGCTGCGCGATTTCAAGCATGAGGGCCGCACGCTGGCGCAGTTTTTCTTCGCCACCGACCCCGACGGCTACAAGATCGAGGTGATCCAGAAGGGCGGCCGATTCGCTTAAAGCGTTTTCGAGCGAAGTGGATACCGGTTCGCGTCAAGAAAACGCGTCAAAACAAAAAGCTAGAACCGGGGAAAAGCGGGTTGCGGCGGGGACATCAGGCGCCCGGGGCCATAGAATGGCGCTTGAGGTTCCCTACATATCCCCGACCCGTCATCACGCCCCGAGATCCATGCCCGTTCGCCAGCTCCCAGAAACCATTGTCAACCGCATCGCCGCCGGCGAGGTGGTGGAGCGGCCGGCCAGCGTGGTGAAGGAACTGGTGGAGAATGCCATCGATGCCGGCGCCTCCAGGGTTGAGATATTCACCGATGGCGGCGGACGGCGGAAGATCGCCATCACCGATGACGGCGGTGGCATGACCCACGCCGATCTCACCCTCGCCGTAGACCGCCACGCCACCTCGAAGCTCGATGACGAGGACCTGCTGCAGATCCGCACGCTCGGGTTTCGCGGTGAGGCGCTGCCCTCCATCGGGTCAGTGGCGCGGCTGAGCATCACCACGCGCCACGCCTCGGAGCCGCATGCCTGGTCGCGCACCGTCGATGGCGGCGAGAAATCGCCGATCGCGCCCGCCGCACTGTCGCAGGGCACCCGCGTCGAGGTCAGCGATCTGTTCTACGCGACCCCTGCCCGGCTGAAATTTCTCAAGACCGACCGCACCGAAGCCGAAGCGATCCGCGAAGTGGTGCGCCGCCTAGCCATGGCGCGACCGGAAATCGCCTTCACCATGGCCGGCGAAGAACGCACGCCCGTGACATGGGCGGCGGCCCTGCCCGGTCCGGCCGGACAGTTGACGCGGCTCGGCGATATTCTCGGGCCTGAGTTTCGTCTCAGCGCCATCGAAGTGCGCAGCGAGCGCGAAGGCGTGGTGGTCGAAGGTTTTGCCGCGGCGCCATCGCTGACCCGTGCCAATGCGCTTGGACAGTATCTGTTCGTCAATGGCCGCCCGGTCCGCGACAAGCTGATCATCGGTGCGGTACGCGCGGCCTATTCCGATTATCTGCCCCGCGACCGCCACCCGATCGTCGCGCTGTTCGTCACACTCGATCCGCAGGAGGTCGATGCCAATGTGCATCCGGCCAAGACCGAAGTGCGCTTCCGTAATGCCGGGCTGGTGCGCGGGCTGATCGTGCATGCGCTGAAGGAAGGCCTGGCGCGCGAAGGACGTCGCACCGCCGCCAATAGCGACGGTGCCGTACTGGACTCGTTCCGCCCCAACTTCGCACCCAATTTCGCGCCGCGCCCGAATGCCAATTGGGACTGGAAGCGATCGCCTGCTTTTCCGGTCGGCGCCATGCCGGCATTCGATGGTTCGGCCGCGCTCGCCGAGCCCGGCCAGGCGGCCTTCGATGTCGGCACGCCATCCGCCGATGTGCGTTTCGAGGACGCACCGCAGACCGATCTGGTCGACCGGCCGCTCGGTGCCGCGCGCGCACAGGTGCATGAGAATTACATCATCGCACAGACCCGCGACGGCATGATCGTGGTCGACCAGCATGCCGCCCATGAGCGCATCGTCTATGAGCGGCTGAAGGCATCGCTGGCTGCCAATGGCGTGCAGCGACAGATCCTGCTGATCCCCGAGATCGTCGAACTCGACGAGGCCATCGTGGAGAAACTGTTCGATCGCGCCGAGGAACTCGCTGGCTACGGCCTCGCCATTGACAGTTTCGGTCCCGGCGCCATTGCCGTGCGCGAGACGCCGTCGCTGCTCGGCAAGACCAATGCCGCGTCGCTGCTGCGCGATCTTGCCGAACACATGGCCGAATGGGACGAAGCGCTGCCGCTGGAGCGCCGCCTGCTGCATGTGGCGGCGACCATGGCCTGCCACGGCTCGGTGCGCTCAGGCCGACGGCTGCGGCCCGAGGAAATGAACGCGCTGCTGCGCGAGATGGAAGACACGCCGAATTCCGGCCAGTGCAATCACGGCCGGCCGACTTATGTCGAGCTGAAGCTCAGCGATATCGAGAAGCTGTTCGGGCGACGGTGAGCTTGCTTGTCCCTCCCCCGCTCTTGCGCGGGGAGGGTGGCCGGCCGAAGGCCGGTCGGGTGGGGGTGTCTCCACAAACGCTGTCGCCCGTGGCAGCCCCACCCGTCACGTTTGTTCGCTGCGCTCTCAAACGCGCCACCCTCCCCGCTCGCTACGCTCGGGGGAGGGATAAGAAGTGCTCACGTATATTTCGGATCGCGTTCCAGGAGCTCGATCGACACGCCCTGCGGCGCGCGGATGAAGCAGATGCGCAGGCCGGGCTTGAGCGTATGCGGATCCTTGGTGAACTCCACGCCCTTCGCCTTCAGCGACGCGGCCACCGCATCGATGTCCTTCACCTTCAGGCCGAAATGGTCGAGGCCCTGATACGGCGTCACCGGCGGCGGGTTGACGCCCATCTCCGGCGTCACCGGGGCGAGGAAGATCATGCCGCCGCCGAGCCTGATGTCGATGCGGCCAGGCGCGCGCAGGATCTCGGCGCCGAGCATGTCGGCAAACCACTGCGCGGTCGCTTCAGTGTCCGGCGTGCGGATATGGACGTGATCCCAAGTGTATTCGATCGCAGACATCGGCGGCTCCTTTTGACGTCTTCTTACACAGATCGCAGAAACGTAAACTCGGTATCGTCATAGGCGCGGCGCTCGAGTTCTTCGAACCCGTCGGGCGCCGCAAATGCCGCATCCTTCGCCTCTTCCACCACCAGCAAAGCGCCCGGCGTCAGCCAGCCGCCATCGCGCAACGAGGCCAGCGCCTTTTCGGCAAGCTTCATGCGATAGGGCGGATCGAGGAACACCAGCGAGAACGGCTCGACCGGATGGGCGGGGCCGAGATCGGCGGCATCGCGGCGATACACTTTGGTCACGCCGCCGAGACCGAGCGCCTCGACATTGTTGCGGAGCAGCGCGCGTGCCTCGGACCCGTTGTCGACGAACAGCGTGAACTTGGCGCCGCGCGACACGGCCTCGATGCCGAGGGCACCGGTGCCGGCAAACAGATCGAGCACGCGCGCGTCCGCGATCGGACTCTCGTAGGCGTGGATCAGGATGTTGAACAGTGCCTCGCGCAGTCGATCCGCCGTGGGCCGGATCGCCTGCGTCGTGGGCGACGCAATGTTGCGGCCCTTCAGCCGGCCACCGACGACACGCATGCTTACGCGTCCCGCGGCTTCAGATCGCGCTTGCCGTGATAGCCGCGCTTCGGCTTCTTCGGTGGACCGCCGAAGGTGGCCGCGTCTTCATTGCGGGCACGCGACTCTTCTGAGCCGGCGCGCTGCACCAGAATACGACGGCCCTTGCGGTCTTCCACCGTCGAGCGCTTCAGCACCGGCTTCTTCACGATCACCGGATCGAGCGACACATCGCCCTTGCTCGGCAGCTGGCGACCGAAATCGGCGCCGGAGGCTTCCGCGATCTTCTCGCCGAGCTGCTCGCGCAGCACGCGGGTCTTCACCTCGTCAACCTCGCCTTCCTCGATTTCGCCGAGCTGGAACGGACCGTAGGAGATGCGGATCAAGCGGTTCACTTCGAGGCCAAGATGCGCCAGCACGTTACGCACTTCGCGGTTCTTGCCTTCACGGATCGCGAACACGATCCAGACATTGGCGCTCTTGTCGCGCTCCAGTGTCGCATCGATCGAGCCATATTTGACGCCGTCGACCTCGACGCCATTCTTGAGCTCGTTGAGCTGCGCCTGGGTGACTTCGCCATGCGCACGCACGCGATAGCGCCGCAGCCAGCCGGTCTCCGGCAGTTCCAGCGTCCGCGCGAGGCCGCCGTCATTGGTCAGCAGCAACAGGCCTTCGGTATTGAAATCGAGCCGGCCAATCGAAATCAGGCGCGGCAGGCCTTCGGGCAGATGATCGAACACCGTCGGCCGCCCCTCGGGATCGGCATGGGTCGTCATCAGGCCGCGCGGCTTGTGATACAGGAACAGGCGCGTGCGCTCCGGCGCCGGCAACGGCTTGCCGTCGACGGTGATGACATCGTTGGTGCTGACGTCCAGCGCGGGTGAATTGATCACGCGGCCGTTGACCGCGACGCGGCCCTGCGTGACCCATTCCTCGGCATCGCGGCGCGAGCACAGGCCCGCGCGCGACACGACCTTGGCGATACGCTCGCCGGCCTTCTTGGCCGCAGGGACTCGCGCCGGGCGGCGCTGCTCGGGATCGAGCTCGCGATATTCACCGCGACCGCCGAATGCAGGACGCTTGGCGAAAATCCTGCTCTCGTCCTCGTTCTCACGACGCGGACGATCATCACCGTCACGACGCTCGCTCCGGCCATGCTCCTGCCAGTCGGTGCGGCCACGCGGCTCGCGCGGACGATCGAAGCTCGGACGATCTTCACGCGGACGCGAGAAACGCGGACGCTCGCTGTCGCCACGCTCCGGCCGGTCGTCACGCGGACGATCAAAGCGCGGCTTGTCGAATTTTGGCCTGTCGAATTTCGGCCGATCGAAATTGCGCGCGCCATCGCGCGGCGGACGCGCGCTGCGGCTGCCGCGATCATCCGAACCGCCTTCGCGCTTCTGCCAAGGTTTCTGCTCGCTGCGATCAGGGCCGCGCTCGAAATCACGCCCACGATCACCGCGATCGGGACGATCGCCAAAGCTCTTGCGCGGGCCGCCGCGATCCGGCGCACCGCGGGAGAATTTCTTGTCGCCGCCGAACTTCTTCTCGGCGCTGAAGGGCCGGTCGCCGCGTGGACGATCACCGTCACGCGAGGGGCGCGGGCTGAACGGACGATCGCCTTGCGGACGATCGTTGCGATCACGCTGTGGGCGATCGTTGCGATCGCCTTGCGGGCGATCAAAGCGCGGACGCGGACGGTCACCATCGCCGCCGCGAAACCCTTCGCCGCGCGGCGTATAGGGGCGTTTCTCACCGCCACCATCGCGCGATGCATAGGGCTTCTTGTCGCCGAACTTCTTGTCGGAGAAACGGCCGGCCGGACGCGCGTCGCCGCGGTCGCCACGCGGTGCATCTCCGCGCGGGCTGTAGGGACGTTTGTCGCCGCCACCGGCGCGCGGCGCATAAGGCCGCTTCTCGCGGTCACCGAAATCCTTGCGGGGGCCGTGATCGGGGCGGTCACCGCCACCGCTGCGTGCCGGACGGTCGTCGCGGTTGAAGCGGGCCGGACGCGGCGCATCGCCATAGTCACGGCGCGGCGCGCGGTCATCGTCGCGCTTGCCGGCGTAAGGCTTCGATCCAAAAGGCTTGGCGCCGAACGGCTTGCCGCCCGAAGGCTTGCCACTGAAGGAGCGCTTCTCGCCGCCAGCATCCGCCGGCTTCGGGGCATATGTGCCGTCGCGCTTGGCGAATTTCTTGTCGGGTCCACGTGCGGCACCGGAGCGGCCCTTGCCGGCTCCGCCTTTGCCACCGGGGGGCCGGCCGCGCGAGGGGCCGTTGTTTTTGTCGTTGTCGCGGGGCATGAAGGGTCTCACTGCAGCGGAAGCTGAATTGGGTTGAGCGGTGCGGACAGGGTTCGCGGGCCGAAAATGCGCGCTCATTGGGGCGCATTCTCACGCAAAACCAGTATCCACTTTTGCTGAATGCAACTCCGTAGCAGAGTTTTGCGCAGGAAACGAGCCGTTGACCGCACCTTCTTTCATGGATCTGGCGCTGAAAGCGGCCGAAAACGCCGGAAATGCCGGCGAAGTCCCCATCGGCTGCGTCATCGTGGGGAATAACGAGGTGATCGCCACGGCCGGCAACCGCACCCTCCGGGACCGCGACCCGACCGCCCATGCCGAGGTCCTGGCGATCCGGGAGGCCGCCGCCAGGCTCGGCAGCGAGCGGCTGGTTGACTGCGACCTGTATGTGACCCTTGAGCCCTGCACCATGTGCGCGGGCGCGATCTCCTTCGCCCGGATCCGGCGGCTGTATTACGGTGCAGCCGATCCCAAGGGCGGCGGGGTCGATTCCGGCGTGCGCTTCTTCGCTTCGCCTACCTGCCACCACGCGCCGGAGGTCTATCCGTCCGTGGGCGAAACCCAATCCGCCGCGCTGTTACGAGAGTTTTTTAGAGCGCGGCGCTGAGGCTTTGCTGACAGCTATATCGACGGGAACACGGGTTACTTCGTGCCCGTCTTCGTGGATGACGCAAATGTGGCGCTCATGGTCCTGATGCATCGCCGATCGCGTGCTGACTTCGTCGGCGATCACATAAGCCTGTGCAATCGCTTCGGCGTCATTGCGCAGTTCCCGACCAGCGTGGTCGCGCTGCGTCGTGCCGTTCTTGAGGTCGAAGTAATAGTGCGCCATGGGTACCTCACAGCCCCATCAACGCGTTCCACAACCTTCGGTTCCCCAAGAGGAACCCCTGGATACCTTTACTTGCCCTTGCGCTCCCGCGCCACCGCCTGCCAGCCGATATCGCGGCTGATTTTCAAACAAGATCGAAGGCAGTCTACTTGCTACTTGCGATAGGAATTAATGACCTGCAACTGTTGCAAAAAATGCGCGATGCCTCGCAAGTGGTTGAGATCAGCCACAGGAACACCATCCGGGTCAAAATGCATGACGTCGTTACGAATATTTCGAACCCGATCCAGCTTCTCACAAAACGTTTTCCGGTCGAGCGGTATATCAACCTTCGACCAATGCTCTTGGCTCTCAAGTATCCGAAGATACTCCCCAAAAGTGAGGTCCGAGACGGCCTCGACCTTTCGATTTTCATCCGAAGGGTCCCTCATAGTCTCAAGTTCTAAGGGGGAAAATTTCCCATCGAGAATTGCTCTTATGTGGTTTTCAATTTCTCCTAATAGCAAAAACGGTTCGGCCAATTGTTGGAACTGCAAGTTTAGGTCACTTGCAGTCACTATGCCTGTGACAACATTTTGCGCATTGCGAACCAGCACATATCCAAACTGACCAACTATCGAAATCGCTTGAAACATAGAAGCATCAGCGCGAATTTCTTGATGTACCTCCATCACGTCACGGACATGGTCGCCGCATTTTCCGAGGATCATTCGCGCCCCGATGGAGCTCCAATTGACTATACCTTTCACATCGCGCGGCCCTGTCATTACTGGGAGCTGCGAGTAATCATTAGTCATCATCATCGTCACCGCTTGTTGAACGGTGGCATCCGGAGAAATACTAACTAAAGGTTTATTAGCTGCTTCAAGCTTACTTATTCGATAGGTCGGATCCGCCGGGATCGCGGATATAACTGGACCATTCACTTCAGCCACGGCGATTGCCGCCGGAACGGTTACTGTAACTCCGCCTTCATCTTCTAACTTCTTATCTTCATCCAAAACAAATCGGATATCGGAGTCGATATAAGCCGATTGGAAATCGGGTTCGGTCCGCAAGGCAGCTCTCTTCAGAGCCTGCCGAATGTAGAAAACATTCCAATAGCTACGTCGCTGCGCGCCAGCCCAGGCCAGAAACGTTCGCGTGGTTACTGAAGATACGTCTTCGCGGCTCCTTAGCTTGGCCCCTATTTGGCTGAGCTCATCATCAATACGCGCCACGGCACCCCTCCCAAGGAACTACGCCTTAAAGTGGCAAGTTACCGTCCTTTGCGCTCCCGCGCCACCGCCTGCCAGCCGATATCGCGGCGGCAGAAACCTTCCGGCCAGTTGATCAGGCCGATGGCCTCATAGGCGCGGCGCTGGGCCTCAGCGACGGTCTTGGCGGAGGCCGTCACGTTGAGGACGCGTCCGCCATTGGCGAGAATCCAGTCGCCGGACGCCTTGGTGCCGGCGTGAAAGACCTCGACGCCCTCGATCTTCTCGGCGCGGTCGAGGCCGGCAATCCGGGTGCCCTTTTCATAGTCGCCGGGATAGCCCTTGGCGGCCATGACCACGGTGAGTGCGGGATCAGGGAACCAGCGCAGGTCGAAATTCTTGAGCTGCCCGTCGCAGGAGGCGATCAGGGCCGGCAGCAGATCCGACATCAGCCGGACCATCAGCACCTGGGTCTCGGGATCGCCGAAGCGCGCATTGTATTCGATCAGTTTCGGACCTTCGTCCGTGATCATCAGGCCGGCGAACAACACGCCCTTGTAGGGATTGCCCATCGCGCTCATGGCGCGCAGCGTCGGAGCGATGATCTCCTTCATCGTGCGATCGCGGATCGCATCGGTGAAAACCGGTGCCGGCGAATAGGCGCCCATGCCGCCGGTGTTGGGCCCCTTGTCGCCATCGAAGGCGCGCTTGTGATCCTGTGCCGCGACCAGCGGCAGTGCATGCTCGCCGTCGCACAGCACGAAAAACGAGGCTTCCTCGCCGGTCATGAATTCCTCGACCACGGCTTCTGCTCCGGCTGCGCCGAAGCCGCCGCCCAGCATCATGTCGATGGCGTCTTCCGCTTCCTTCAGCGTCATCGCGACGACCACGCCCTTGCCGGCGGCAAGACCATCGGCCTTGATCACGATCGGCGCACCCTGCGCGCGGATATAGGCCTTGGCGGCGTCCGCATCGCTGAAGCGCTCATAGGCCGCGGTCGGAATGTTGTTGGCCTTGCAGAGATCCTTGGTGAAGCCCTTGGAGCCTTCGAGCCGGGCGGCGGCCTTGCTCGGCCCGAACGACTTGATACCGGCAGCAGCCAGATCGTCGACGATCCCTGCTGCCAGCGGCGCCTCAGGGCCAACCACGACGAAATCGACCTTGTTCACCTTGCAGAAATCAATCACAGCGGCATGGTCGGCAACATCCAGCGCGATACATTCCGCCTCTTTGGCGATGCCGGCATTGCCGGGCGCACACCAGAGCTTGGTTAGCAGCGGAGACGCGGCCAGTTTCCACGCCAGCGCGTGTTCGCGACCACCGGAACCGATGAGGAGAATGTTCATAACCAGCCAGACCAATTGCAATCAAACACGCCCACCGTTTAGCACGGCGCGTCGGGACAGCAATCAGTGGTCTGAGTAATCAACTGGCCAGGCGGCCAACCCGTCAAGCGACGGCGACATGTGTTTCCGCGCGATAGCGGCGGATCAAACCCACCGTCCAGCCAAGGAAATAGCCAGCGCACGCCCCCGACACTAATTGGCCGATCAGCGGAACGACAGCACCCGAACCCAGCTTCATCGCGGTTGCGACCGCCACGGCATATTGCAGCAGAAAGACCGACAGGTTGCGGATCAGGGGCAGCCAGCTTCCGGGGCGCTGAATGGTGCCGTCCTGGCGATCGACCGTCATCTCGCCGGGACCGATCCACAGAGCGACGGCCGCCATCACGATCGCCGCTGCCAGCCATGCCCCGATCAGATGCATTTGGCCGCCGGCAAAGATCAGCCGCGACAGCCCCATCAGGAGAAACACCATCGGAACGATCAGCAAACGGCGCAGCTGTGTCTTTCGTGGCCGGAGCGACAGACTTCCGAGCCAGATCAGCAGTGCGAGCAACGCGAACACCCAGATCGGCGTGTTGGCCAGAATGCGCCACGCGATATCCATGACAATCTCCCAGGCTTTGCTCTACTTGCCTTCCGCAGTCGCGATGATCTCACGCAAGGTGGCGACGTGCCGCGCGAAGGCGCCACGCCCGGCGGCGGTGGCCGTCACCGTTGTCTGCGGCTTCTTGCCGACAAAGGCCTTTTCGACGCTGACATAACCGGCTTTCGCCAGTGTCTCGATATGAGCGCCGAGATTGCCATCGGTGGCGCCGGTCAGTTTCTTCAATCGCGGGAAATCCAGCCCCTGTGTCGGATGCAGAGCGTTCAGCGCTGCCATGATCTTGAGCCGCAGAGGCTGATGGATGATGTCATCGAGCTCTGCCATGTCAGCTGCGCCGCATCCAGAGGCCGCCGAGCAACAGGCCGCCGCCATTGACGACAGCCATCCAGAGCGTGAACCACGGTCCGGCCAGGAAGTAACCGAGCAACGTCAGCGCGATCACGCTCATGCCGATCACGACAAAGACGCGGCCGAACCAGAACCCTGTCATCACGTAAGGCAACATGAAGTAAGTCGTCCAGAACGCTGCGATCTGCCGCGGCGCCATGTTCCCGAAAACGATGCTCCACAGACAGCCGAAAGCCACGAACGCGATAAACGCTGCCGTTGCGCGGGCATCGAAGGTGCTGACGCCTTCGCGCTTCTTGTTGAGGGCACCGATGATGATCGCGCAGATGACACCCGCGACAATGACGACCGCCCAGATGACGGGGGCCGCAGCAGGCGCGAAGAACGAGAGCAGATATCCGATAAAAGTCGCAACGCCCCATAGAATGAGCATCGTGCTGGCGTGCCGATAGAACACCGACTGCCGGACTAGCCGACTGAGGCTCTCGATCTCCATCAACGCAGCACTGGCTTCCTGGCTGTTGATCACGGTGTCACCTCGTTGCGAGATCATCGGCGACGACGGCGACGAAACTCGCCGTGCTGACGACGTCCATGTGATTTGCGTCGTCGAGGACGCGCACATCGATATTGGCTTTCGACTGCATCGCCTCGCGATATTTGTCGGCGAACATCAGCTCGTCATTGCGCCCGGCGATGACCGATATGGGCCCGTTCGCCGGATCGAGATCCAGGCGATAGTCGCGATGCGTGCCGAAATTCTGCAGCAGCCGAAACGAATATTCGGACGTCAGAATGCGTGTCGACCCAGGTTGCACGGCAAAGGCGACCACCGGGAGCTGCGAACAGCATGTCACCCCGAACGACTGCAGCACACTGAGCGCGATGATGCGCGGCACACTCGGACTGGCCCATCCGCCTGCGTTCTCGCGTGTGGATGGCGACTTCAGACCGAGATAAGGTGACAGCAGAACGGTGCGTGCGAAAAGCCCCTGATTGACGGACCCTGCTACGCGCAGTGCAAACCCGCCGCCCGACGAATGCCCCGCGAGCGTCAGTGGCGACGCCAGCCCCTGCCCGCGCAAATGGCCGACGAGATCTGCGAGATCATCGTCGAGCTGGCCCAGATAGGCGATATCGCCGCGGGTCCCCGACGCGCCATGGCCGCGCATGTCGGGAGCGATGCTTTCGACGCCCCGCGCGGCAAGCGCTTTCGCGAGAGCGTGCACCGCTATGCTCGATCCCGACGAACCATGAATGAGCAGTGCTGCACGGTTCACGGATGGGCCGGATGGCGTGTAGCGCCGGTAGGCCAGATTCGAGCCGTCTCTCGCCTGGAAATACTGCAGTGGCGGCACGTCCCCGCGATAGGCACTGCGCGCCGTGTCCGCAATGGAGGCCAGTGCCTTGGGCCGGGAAACCGGCACCGCAATCATGCCGGCCAGCACCAGGGCCACCAGGCCCACCGCAGCAAGGAGCCAAACGATGCCACGAACCGCGAAGGTCAATATCCACGCCATAATATCCGCCATTCCCTGAATACAGACTACTCTGTATAACAGAGCTATCTGCAGATCTATATCTGATTGGCGTTTTGCGACCGACATCCCTACTTTGCGACGATCCTGAAAGCCGAGATTCGATGCCCAAAGCCGCCGCCCCCCTCACCAATTCCCCCGAATTCACCGTCTCCGAGCTGTCCTCAGCCCTGAAACGGACGGTGGAAGACACTTACGGGAACGTGCGGGTGCGCGGCGAGATCTCCGGTTTTCGTGGGCCGCATTCCTCCGGCCACTGCTATTTTTCGCTCAAGGACGAGAGCGCCAAGATCGAGGCGGTGATCTGGAAGGGCGTCCATGGCCGGATGCGCTTCAAGCCGCAGGAAGGCCTCGAAGTCATCGCCACCGGCAAGCTGACCACCTATCCCGGCTCGTCGAAATACCAGATCGTCATCGAGGCCATCGAACCTGCCGGCGTCGGCGCGCTGATGGCGCTGATGGAAGAGCGCAAGCGCAAGCTTGGCGCGGAAGGCCTGTTCGACGAAGCGCGCAAGCAGTTGCTGCCATGGCTGCCGGAGGTGATCGGCGTCGTGACGTCGCCGACGGGCGCGGTCATTCGCGACATTCTTCATCGGCTGGAAGACCGGTTCCCGCGCCGCGTGCTGGTATGGCCGGTGAAAGTTCAGGGCGAAGGCTCGGCCGAACAGGTCGCGGCCGCGATCCATGGCTTCAACGCGCTGCCGGTGGGCGGCGCAATTCCGCGGCCGGATCTGCTGATCGTCGCGCGCGGCGGCGGCTCGCTGGAAGACCTGTGGTCGTTCAACGAAGAGATCGTGGTGCGCGCCGCGGCCGAGAGCATGATCCCGCTGATCTCGGCCGTGGGCCACGAGACCGATATCACGCTGATCGATTTCGCCGCCGACAAGCGCGCGCCGACGCCGACGGCCGCTGCCGAAATGGCGGTGCCCGTGCGCGCCGAACTGATGGTGGAGATATCCGGGTTCGAGCGCCGCATGATGCTGTGCTGGCAGCGCGGGCAGGAATCCCGCCGCAACGAGCTGCGCGCCGCAGCGCGTGCCTTGCCGGATCTCAGCGAATTGCTCGCCATTCCGCGCCAGCGTCTCGATGGCGCAACCGCATCGCTGCCGCGTGCGTTGAAGGCCAATACGCATGCGCATCATCGCCGCTTCGCTCAGGCCAGTGCCGGGCTGACGCTGCGCGTACTGCGCGCGCAGATCGCCCATGCCACACAGCGACTGACGGTATCGGGCGAACGCTTGAGCCTCTCCGCGCGTGCACTGCTTCGGCAGCGCCGCGATCGCTTCACTGGCCTTGAAGCACGATTGAAGGCCTCCAAGCTCGCCAATGCGCAGGCGCAGCGCAATGCCATCACGCGCGATCGGGAGCGCGCTCTGCGCCTCACTGAGCGCGCGCGCCGTGCATTGACGACACTGGTGCAGCGCCAGCAGGCGCGCGTACAGGCGTCGAGTCAGTTGCTCGGTGCGCTCTCCTATCGCAGCGTGCTCGCCCGCGGTTTTGCGCTGGTGCGCGACGAGCAAGGCGCGGCGCTGCATACCGCCGCAAATATCGGAGCGGGCGCCCGCCTGAGCATCGAATTCGCCGATGGCCGCGTCGGCGTGACCGCCGATGGCGACCGCCCGGCCGCTGCGCGTGAAGCAAAGCCTGCGTCGCCGGCCGCGCCGAAAAAGGCGACGAAAATCGATCAGGGCAGCCTGTTCTAGGGTTGCGCGGGCCGCCTTTATTGGGCGACGCCGCGGCCCTATTTATGCTACGACGAGACGACATTCAGGGCCGGCGACCGATCCGGCAAGACGACTTAGTGACGATCCAGGAGACCAGCCGTGCTGAACAAATTTGGCCCTTCGGGCCACGGCGAAGCCCAGTTGCAATATCTCGACGGCGATTTCCGCGTGGTGTCGCCCGGCACCTATGTGACTTGCGCCATCACAGGCGAGCGCATTCCGCTGGATGAACTGAAATACTGGAGCGTCGATCGGCAGGAAGCCTATGCGGTGCCGAATGCGGTGCTGACGCGGCATTATCCGGACGCGGTGAAGACGCAGAAGTAAGCTCGTATCGGTCGTTCCGTAGGGTGAGCACGCTTCGCTTTGCCCACCTTACGTTCTGAGCGTCTTCACTCTTGCCTGATTGAGCTTCTCGATCACGAAAGCCTGCAGCGCCGTCTTGTCCTCGAAGACCAGCGTGACGGCGAATGGTACGATCTCCGCCGCGGCCGGCATGCTGCTGAGCTTGACGACATCCTTTTCGGTCGTCACCAGCGTCAGGCCATCACGCTTCGCTTGCAGGGATAGCGCGTCGATCTCACCGGGCGCATACGGGTGGTGATCGGCGAAGGCTTTCTCCACAACCACGTCCACACCTGCATGACACAAGGTCCGGAAGAAGCGTTGGGGATCGCCGATTCCCGCAAAGGCCAGCACGCGCTTGCCGCGCAGAGCCGCCACTGACGTCTCGTCTGGCACGAGGCGCGCCGTCAACACCGGACCACCCTTGCCCGCCACCAGCGCCGCCACGCCCGTCGCTGCAACACCATCACCAATCACGACCAACGCATCGGTATGCGCGATCTGCAGATCGAGCGGCGCGCGCAACGGTCCCGCTGGCAGCACACGGCCGTTGCCGAGACCGCGATTGCTGTCGATCACAATGAACGACGCGTCCTTGGCGATGGCCGGATTCTGGAAACCGTCATCCATCACGATGACGCTGGCCCCCGTCGAGCGCGCCAGCGCGGCGCCTGCGACGCGATCCCCGGAGATCACCACCGGCACCTGTCGTGCCATCATCAGCGGTTCGTCGCCAACATCTGCCGCCACGTGCCTGGACGGATCGACTCTCACCGGGCCGCGCAACTTGCCGCCATAACCGCGGCTCAGCACAACAGGCGTCTCGCCGAGATCGCGCAGCACCTGCACCAGCGCCAATGTCGTCGGTGTCTTGCCGGCACCGCCGACGTGATAATTGCCGACGCAAAGAACGGGAATGCCGACATCCACGCCCTTGCGCGCCATGCGGCTACCGGCGACTTCGCCATAGATGGCGCCAAGCGGCATCAGCAGACGCGACAGCCATGTCGATGGCGGCCGCCAGAACGCCGGCTCACGCATCATACGCTCCCGCTTCGAGCCGGAGCTGCATCAAATAAGGCTCCAGCGCATGCAGGGTGCGGTCGAGCGCACCGCCAAGCCGTTCAACCACGCGATGCCCGGCCTCGATCGCGGCATCGCGTGCCGCCTCGTTGCCGAGCATCTGGCCGAGCTGTTTCACCATTTGCTCCGAGGAGTCGGCGAGCTTCGCGCCGCCGGCGCCATCCAGCGCCTCATAGACGTCGGTGAAATTGAAGACGTGCGGACCATGCACCACGGACGCACCGAGCTTCACGGCTTCAATCGGATTCTGCCCGCCATGGGGCACCAGCGAACCGCCCATGAACACCACCGGCGACAGCCGATAGAACAGGCCGAGTTCGCCCATGGTGTCGGCCACGTAAATATCGGTGCCTGCATGCGGCAATTCCTCGCGCGAGCGCAAGGCGACCTGCGAACCTGCCACCGTGATCATCTGCGCAATATCGGCGCCGCGATGGGCGTGGCGCGGCACGATGACCGTCAGCAAATTCGGGAAGAAGCTGGTCAGCGTCTTGTGAGTCTCGATGATGATTTCCTCTTCGCCGGGATGCGTCGACGATGCGACGATGATGGGGCGACCGCGCGTCACCGCCATGAGCTTGTCCAGTTTCATGGCGTCACCGGGCGGCGCCGGCACGTCGAGCTTCAGATTGCCGGTGACGACGACGCTGCGCGACCCCAATGCGCTGAAGCGCTCGGCGTCGGTTTCGGACTGCGCCAGGCAAATCTCAAAACGGCCGAGCAAGGCACCGATGGTCGCCGAGAATTTCTGCCAGCGCGGGAACGAGCGCTGCGACATGCGCGCATTGATCAGCACCATCGGCAGCCGACGTTTGGCGGCGGAGATGATCAGATTCGGCCAGAGATCGCTCTCGATGAACAGCGCCAGGCTCGGCTTCCAGTGATCGAGGAAGCGCGCCACGAAGCGCGGTGAATCATAGGGAATGTATTGATGGATGATATCGGTCGGAAAGCGCTTGGTGATGATCTCGGCCGAGGTCACCGTTCCTGACGTCAGCAGGATGCGCATACCCAGCGCGCGCAGCCGCTCGATCAGCGCTGCCGCCGCCAGCACTTCGCCGACGCTGGCGCCGTGGATCCAGACCAGCGGCCCGGCGGGGCGCTCGATCTGCGAGATGCCGCGACGCTCGTCGAGGCGCGCGGGATCTTCCTTGTTCTTCTTCAACCGTTGCCTGATCAGGACGGGCGCAAGCGGCGTCAGCGCCGCCGACAATCTGCGATAGGCGCGCAGCGTGATCGGCAGCGCGTTAGGCACGACCCGCACCTTCCGGCCGACCTACCGTGTCATAGGCACGCTGCGTGGCCTCGTTCAGCGTGGCCTCGAGCTGCAGGCGCAATGCCTCCATCATTGTGCCGTCCGCGTCGGCCGGAACATTGATCGGCTCGCCACCGACCAGCACGCCGCGCCCGAAAGGCAGATTGATCGTGGTGCGGTCCCAGTTGTTGAGCTGGACGTAGCGGCTGGTGGCCATGGCAAACGGCATGATCGGCCGGCCGCTTTCGCGTGCCAGCATGATGATGCCCATGCCGGCGACACGCGAGCGCTTCGGCACGTCGGCGGTCAGCGCCATGTTGATACCGCGCTCCAGCACCCGCACCATCTCCTTGAACGCACCGACGCCGCCCTTACGGTGAAACGCGCCACCATGATCGCCGGAGCCGCGGACGGTGGCGATGCCAAGGCGCTCGGCAGCCAGCGCGTTGAACTCGCCGTCGCGATGCTTCGAGATCAGCACCGCGCCGCGATAGTCCTTCTGCCGGATGAATGGCGTCATGAAGTGCTGGCCATGCCAGAACGCCAGGATGACCGGCATCTGCGGCTCGACAATGTCATAGACATCGACGGGATCGAAGGTGAAGGTGTTGGTCTTCCAGACCAGACGCAAAAATTCGGCCGCGAGAAACCCCGCGGCGCGCTGAACCCAGCTGCTGCGCAGCGTGTTTCGGAGCAGTCGTTTCAAGCGGTCGGCTTCGCGTCTTGACCCGGATCGAGCAGCCGATGGAGATGGACGATGAAGTAGCGCATGTGCGCGTTGTCGACGGTCTGCTGCGCCTTGGCCTTCCAGGCGACAAATGCCGTCGCGTAATTCGGATAGACGCCGACGACTTCAACCTGGCTGAGATCCTTGAACGTCGTCTCTTTCAGGTTGGTCAGCTCGCCCCCGATGACCAGATGAAGCAGTTGCTGTGGTGTGTCCGACATGAATCCTGTTCCTGCAGCGACCGGCTGCGATCCGATAAGTCAAAGATAGTGGTGCAGCCGGTTAAACCCGGCGGTTCTGGAATTGCTCGACGATGTAAGCATGGCGATCGGCCCCCGCTGCCACCAGCAACCCGTGCGTGACTTCCCGGCGATTATAGAGGATGGGATCGCCCGAAAGCTCGGTCATCCTACCATTCGCTTCGTGCACGATCAAATCTGCGGCCGCCAGATCCCAGTCCCGGCTCTGCCCCCCGGCAAAGGCTGCATCCAGCCGGCCATTGGCGATCCAGCACAATCGCAGCGCCAGTGAGCCGATTCGCGGATAAAGGGTGATATCCTGCCGGGGATGGACCATCCGCTCGACCAGCGGTTTCGGACCCGCCACGCGCGAAAAGTCCATTGCGGAACCGGTCGTGGCCCGAACCGGAACGCCGTTGCAGGTGGTGCCCTGCCCGTGGATCGCCAGGAAAAATTCATCTGTGGATGGTGCAAATACCGCAGCCATCACCGGCCGGGCGTCCTCGACCAGCGCGACACAGACACACCAATCCTCGCGACCGGCGAGATAGCTGCGGGTGCCGTCGATCGGATCAATGATCCAGGTCAGGCGCTTGCCGAGGCGGGATTCGTCATCGGCGCTCTCCTCCGAGAGCCAGCCGTAATCAGGCGTCGCGGCACGAAGCCGCTTCTCGATCAGATCGTTGACGGCGATATCCGCTTCGGAGACGGGAGAGGATTCGCCCTTGGTCCATTTCTTGAGTTCTGTACCGAACATTGCGAGGCCGAGCTCGCCGGCCGCCCGCACGGTGTCCGCCATCAGGGCAACATCGTGCGCGAGCCGTTTGTCCGTGTCGAGATCAGCGTCCGGCAATCGTCAGTCCCTCGACGCGCACGGTCGGCGCGTTGACGCCGTATTTGAAAGTGAGGTCGTTCGCAGGCGTCATCGACTTGAAGATCTCGAAAAGATGACCCGCAATGGTGATCTCGCTGACGGCGTAAGTGAGCTTGCCGTTCTCGATCCAGAATCCGCCGGCGCCGCGGCTGTAGTCGCCGGTCACGCCATTGACGCCCGAGCCGATCAGATCGGTGACGTAAAAGCCTTCCTTGATATCGGCGATCAGGTCTTCGGGGCTCACGTCGCCCGCTTCCATGTGCAGGTTATATGCGCCGGGCGATGGTGACGACGACACGCCACGATGCGCGTGGCCTGTCGTGGTCATGCCGAGTTCGCGCGCGGTCGCGCAATCCAGCAGCCAGGTCGTGAGCACGCCGCCATCGATAATGGCCTGCTGCTTCGTCGCAACGCCTTCGGCATCGAAGGACTGCGAGCGCAGGCCGCGCACGCGCAGGGGATCGTCGATGATGCGGATATTGCTGCTGAACAGCTGCTTGCCGAGACTGCCCTTGAGGAACGTGGTCTTGCGCGCGACGGACGCGCCATTGGCGGCACCGATGACGTGACCGACCAGCGAGTTCGAGACGCGCGGGTCGTACACCACCGGCACCTTGCAGGTCGGCACCTTGCGCGGGTTGGCCCGCGCCACCGTACGCTCGCCCGCGAGCTTGCCGACGCTGGCCGGCGACTCCAGATCGGATGCATGCAGCGCCGAGGTGAAGGCGTAGTCGCGCTCCATATTGGTACCGTCGCCGACGATGGCAGTCATCGAGACGCCCTGGCTGGAGCGCAGATAGGAGCCGTGGAAACCGGTCGAGGTGACGAGCACCATGCCGCCGATGCCGGTCGAGGCCGATGCACCGCCGGACTTGGTCACGCCCTTCACCGCGAGCGCGGCTTCTTCAGCTTCGACAGCGCGTCGTTCGAGTTCGCTCACCGACGGCACGACGGGATCGAGCAGATCGAGATTTGCAAAGTCGCGCGCAAGCAGCGCTGGGTCCGCAAGGCCGACATATTGATCATCGGGTGCGACGCGCGCCATCGCGACAGCACGTTCGGCCAGTTGCGCGACATTGTCGCCGGACATGTCATTGGTGGAGATCACCGCCTGACGGCGACCGACGAATACGCGCAAGCCCATATCGTCACCCTCCGAACGCTCGGAGGCTTCGACCTTGCCGTCACGCACTTCGACGCCATGCGACACCCCGCGCACCGCGACCGCATCCGCGGCATCCGCACCGGCCTTCCTGGCAGCCTCGACGAGACGCTGCGCCAGCGTGGAGAGTACGGACTGATCGAGCAGATCGGAATTGTCGGATTTCGTGGAGACAGACGACGATGCGTTTGGTGAAGAGTTCACGAACAAAATCCCAACATTGAGAGACGATTTCAACAGGTCCGAAGCGGCGATGACCGCCGTTAGAGATGTGCTTATTTCGCAGGGACTTCAAGCATTTGCCGCGCCGAAAAGGAAAGAATTTCAGGGCTCTCGCAACGGTTCGTCAATCATGCCTGCCAAGCTTCTGTCAATCATGAAGGGCAGTCGGATTCGATTAACCAGCCTTTTTAAGCCGATTCCGAACCGGCTCTGGCAAGGTCTCCCCATCGACCGGGAACATAATTCCGGCGGGGAGATAAAAGGCCGTGAGGCATCAAACAGCGACAGGTGGGGCCCATGCCCCGGGATCGAGCAGCGCATTGCGGCTCGATCCCCATTCACTTCCGGTTCGTTTCGAGGCGCATGATACCCGCGCCGACGGAGCGATCCGCCATATCGAACTGCATCGTACCCGGGTCGTCCTGCACCGTGCCGTCGGCGGCATGCGCATGGCGATCAATGTGCGCGTCAGCGATTTTCTCGGCGTCACCCTGCGCGGTCTCGACGACGGCAAGATGCTGATGCTCGCGCATCGCGATCCGTCACTGTCAGTCCCGCTGCTGGTCAGCTCGGATCGCGAAGAAATCGACATGGCCTGGCAGATGTGGAGCGAGATCTTCGCGCTTCCGCAACTGCCCGAAGAGAAGATCTACGAACCATCGCAGCGCCGCCGTCGCCGCAATGCGATTCGGGAGCGCCGCCCGAAATTCCTGGTGCGCCGTCGTCCGGGCGCATTGCTCGGCGAAGCCGGCATGTACAAGGGCGAGCGCGAGATCATCGCGCGGCACTAAGGAGACAGGCAGGATCACCTGCCGTCTTACTCTCCCGGCAACCGCAACACCTTGACCGGATTCATCATCCGGTCGGGATCGAGCGCGAGCTTCACACGCCGCATCAGATCGAGCTCGACCTCCGACGTATAGAGCGGAAGCCGATCGATATGCATGCGGCCGATGCCATGCTCCGCGCTGATACTGCCGCCACAGGCAACGCTTTCCTGATGCACGATGGTGTTGGCCTCGTGCGCCGCAGCCTCGCGCACCTGCGCATCGCCGATGTCGTAGGGAAACACGACGATCACATGGACATTACCATCACCGACATGCCCGCAATGCGCGACCTGCGCATTCGGCAGCTCGCGCTGCAGCCGACGCGTGACGCGGTCGATGAATTCCGGCAGCGCCGAAATCGGCACCGACGTATCGTTCGACACCGTAAAGCCCTCGCGCTTGTTGGATTCGGAAATCGTGTGTCGCAAATTCCAGATCCGGTCGGCCTTGGCCTGATCGGTTGCGATCACCGCATCGCCGATGAGCCCGTCCTCCATCGCTGCTGCCAGTGCGGTCTCGAGGCTTTCCACGGCATTCCAGTCCGCGGCGCTGTCCGCCAGTTCGAGCAGCACATACCATGGCGCTTCACCCGTCATCGGACTGCCGCTCCCGGAGCCATGGCGCAGCACGATCTGCAATTGGCTCTGCGACATCAATTCAAAGGCCTCGACACGACCGCCCGTGGTGCGCTGCAGATACTGCAATAGCGCAACCGCCTGGCCGACCTGCCCCATCGACACCATCGCCGTCGCTGACACCATGAGCTTTGGATACAGTTTCAGCACAGCGGCGGTGACGATGCCCAGCGTTCCCTCGGCGCCGATGAAGAGCTGCTTCAGATCGTAGCCGGTATTGTCCTTGCGCAATGCCTTCAGCCCGCGCCAAATCCGCCCGTCGGCCAGAACAACTTCAAGGCCAAGCACCTGCTCGCGCATGTTGCCATAGCGCAGCACGCCGGTGCCGCCGGCATTGGTGGAGATCAGCCCGCCGATCTCGCAACTGCCGACGCTGCCGAGCAGCACGGGAAATTGCCGGTCGTGCTGGTCAGCCAGCGCACGCACATCCGCCAGAATGCAGCCGGCTTCCAGCGTCACCGCATTGTTGAGCGGATCGACATTGCGCACGCGATTGAGCCGCGAAACATTGACGATCAGCGCCGCCACGCCGTCCGGAACGATGGCACCACCCGTCAAGCCGGTATTGCCGGCCTGCGGCACGATGGCGATGCCACGCTCACCGCACAGGCGAACCACCGCCGACACCTCGTCCGTACTTGCCGGCAAGGCAACGGCCACGGCCACGCCGCGATAGCGCGCGCGCCAGTCCTGCTGATACGGTTCGGCATCCGCGCCGGTTCGTACATATTTGTCGCCGATGATCGCCGCCAGCGCCTGCAGAAACGCGGCGCGTTCGCTATCCGTAAGAGGCAAGAGGCGATCCTTTCGACTGTTTATTCCGACTTGAGACCTGCGGCCTGAATGATCGGGCCCCACTTCACAGCTTCGGCCTTGACCTGCGCCTCAAGCTCGGCGCCGGTCGAGCCAACCGGATCGCCGCTCAGCTCGCGCAACTGCTTCGCCACGTCCGGATCGGCAACGGCCTTGCGGAACTCCGAACTCAACCGTTCTGCAAGCGCCGGCGCCATGCCGGGCGGGCCAAACACCGCGTTCCACGTGTAGGTCTCGTAATCAGGCAGGCCAGACTCGGCGATTGTCGGAATATCCGGGAAGGACGGCGAACGCTTTTTGGTGGTGACGGCCAGTGTGCGGATCGAGCCCGCCTTGATGAACGGTGCCGCGCCGCTCAGCACGTCGAACAAAACCGGGATCTGTCCGCCCATCAGGTCGTTCATGGCCGGCGCACCACCACGATAGGGCACGTGCTCCATCTTCACGCCCGCCTGCACCTTGAACAGTTCTCCCGACAGATTCGGCGGCGTGCCCACACCGGACGATCCATAGCTGTATTTGGTCGGATCGGCCTTGAGCAGCGCGATGAGTTCCTTGACGGTGGTCGCTTGCACCTGCTTGGACACCATCAACACATTGGGCACCGTCACCAGCATCGAAATCGCGGTGAAATCCTTGACCGGATCGTAAGGCGGCACCTTCGCCATCAGCGGATTGATCGTGTGGGTGGAGATCGTGCCCATCAACAGCGTCAGCCCATCGGGCTTGGCGCGCGCGACCCGCGTGGCACCGACCACACCGCCTGCGCCGCCGACATTTTCAATGAGGATGGTCTGCCCGAGCTGATCGGAGACCTTCTTGGCGACATGCCGACTGACGATGTCGGTGGCCCCGCCGGCGGCGAAAGGCACGACCAGCGTGATCGGACCTTTTGGCAACTCCGCCTGCGCCCAGGCATGGGTACCCGGAATCATCATGCTGGACGCCGCAACGGCTGCCGAGCGGCAGAACGTGCGGCGTGTGATCTTGCTCGCCATTGTTTCCCTACCCTTGATGATGTTTTTGTTTCCCACACTGGTTTTCCAGCATTGGGTCTTCCAGCGATCGTCAGAAGGGCGCCGCATCTCCTTCGATGGGCGCCCTTCCGTTGGTTCAGAGTGGCGCGTGTCCGAGCGCTGCGCGGAATCGGTTCTTCACATAGACACCATCACGCGGCGGCAGCACGCGCGGAGGATTCTCGGCTTTCACCTTGATGGTCGCGAGTTTGACGCCATCGCGCGACGACAGGCGAGTGCGAAGATCGTCCACGCCGGCCATGTCGCGAATCTCGCGCGTCCAGCCGAAGCCGCAGGCCTGCGCCACGCGATCGAGATTGACGCCGAGCCCGGCATGGCTGACCTGCATGCCGGTTTCGCCGAAATGCCCATTATCGAGAATCGCGATGGTGAGATTGGTCGGCTTGCGCGTGGCGATGGTGGCGAGTCCGCCCATACCCATCAGCATCTCGCCATCTCCGGTGATGACCAGCACCGAATGATCAGGCTTCGCCGTCGCGAGCCCGAGCCCTACCATGGCGGCGCTGCCCATGGCCGCCCAGAGATAGTAATTATTGTCGTGATCACCGGCGGCCATCACGTCGTAGGATGGTGAGCCGAGGCCGGTCACAACAAGCAGATCCTTGCGGCCGGCCAGCAGCTTCTGCACGACCTCGCGGCGATCGAGCGCGCCGGTTGCGTTTACTTGACCCACTGCTTCTCTCCGATCAAACGCTGCCCCAGGAGCAATGCACAGGCTGCATCGCCATTGAATGCCATCGATGCGGCGCCATGCAACAGCGGCGCTACGTCCTGCGGCTCATCGGCGCGCCAGGTCAGCACGCCCATCAGGTTGAGCGCTTTCTCCGTCGCCTGCCCCATCGGGTTCTGCCACGCATTGAACTCGGCCCAGTCGCCGCGCATGGTCACGACCATCAGCAGAGGAAAGCGCGTGCAAGCCTGCAGCGCCAGCGTATTGATGCAGTTGCCGACGCCGCTCGACTGCATCAGCAGCGCGCCGCGCTCGCCGCCGAGCCAGGCGCCCGCGAGATAGCCGATGCCTTCTTCCTCGGTGGTCAGCACCACGGAATTGATCGCATTGTCCTCGTCGGCGAGACGGATGGCCGTGGAATGGCCGGCATCGGGCACATAGACCATGTGCTTGACGTCGGCCTCCTTCAGGATGCGGAACACATCGTGCCGCCAATCCACCTGTGAACCGGGCGTGGGCCCTGCATCTGACATTCCAGTCTCCGTTGCTGCAGCATAGCGCTGACTCACGCTTAGCCCAAAGCAGACAGCCCGACGCATACCGATTTGCTCGAAGAGATATGCCGAGATTTGATCTCTGGCGTTGCAGCACGCGACAGCGCGCGAATGGTGCGACGCAGCTACGTTTTCCCGGGATCGATCATGTGGCCAACCCAGATATTCCGGGCCACGAGATCGGCCGCGATCTCCGTGAATGTATCGCCGACGAAGCGTGCCGCCGCGCTGACCGAACGGTCTGCCGGATAGGCCAGCACCAGCTTGCGCGCCGGCGTAGGATTGACCAGCGGCGCCGCACAGAGCACGCCGCTCTCGACCAGCGCATGGATCGGCGCGAGCGGCAAAGCCGTTGAGCCTACACCGTTGCGCACCAGATCGATCATCGCGCCGAAGGAGTCCGCCTCGACGCTGCCGCGCAGTTGAATGCCAGCCTGCCGCGCGCATTCCTCCATGATCCCGCGCAGGCCATGGCGCAGGCTGGGCAAAACCAGTTCTTCATGAGCCAGCGCCGCGAACGGAACGGGACGGTCCATCCGCAATCCCTTGCCGCCGGCGCCGACGAACAACAGGTTCTCCATCATGACCGGCACAATACGAAGCGAACGCAGCGGCTGCGGATCGTAGGACACAGCGAGCTCCAGTTCGCCGCGCTGCAGCCAGTCGAGCAAATGCCCCGTGAAGGCCGATGACAGCCGGATCGAGAGTTGTGGATGCACCTCCCTGATCTTCTTGACCAGGGGAACGGTGACGATCTCGGCCACGGTCGGCGTGGTGCCGATGGAGACGAGGCCCTTGAACGATGCACTCTCCTCGGAGGTGACATTGCGGATGGCATCAAGCTCGGTCATCACGCGGGTGGCGTGGTTAAGAACGTCACGGCCGATCTCGGTGATGACCGTGCCGCGACCATGTCGTTCGAACAGCACGGCCCCCAGCTCTTTTTCCAGCAATCTGATCTGCCGGCTCAAAGCCGGCTGCGCGATGCGAAGGCGATCGGCGGCCTTGCTCAGGCTACCCAGCTCGGCCACGTGGATGAGTGTCTTGAGCTGCGCGACGTCCATCTCTGTGGTCCACCAGTGCTTAGGAAGGCGCGATTACGCCGCCCGCATGATGGCATCCACAAGCAATCCTGCAAACAGCAGCAGTCCGGCATCGCGGTTGGACTTGAACAGCCGCAGGCATAATGCGGAATCGCTGATATCGGTGCGCGCGACCTGCCAGACCAGATGCAGGGCGAACGCCGCGAGGCCGAGCCATGCCGGCCAGCGCACACCGGCCAACAGCAGCGCCGCTCCGATCAGCAACACGGCAAGCCCGTAGAACAGCGCCAGCGCGGCCTGCGTGCGTTCCCCAAACAACAGCGCGGTCGACTTCACGCCGATCAGCGCGTCGTCCTCGGTGTCCTGATGGGCGTAGAGCGTATCGTAGGCGATCACCCAGCAGATCGACCCGGCATAAAGCAGCAGCGCCGTCGCATCGATGCCACCGAACACCACGGCGAAGCCCATCAGCGCGCCCCATGAGAAAGCAAGACCCAGCACGCTCTGCGGCCAGTAGGTGATGCGCTTCATGAAGGGATAGGCGGCAACGATGCCAAGCGAGGCGATGCCGGTGGCGATGGAGAAAGTGTTGAACTGCAGCAGCACCACGAGACCGATCAGGGCCTGCAGCACCAGAAATGCAAAAGCTTGTTTCGCCGTGACCTGCCCGGCCGGGATCGGCCGCGAGCGTGTGCGCTCGACCTTTGCGTCGAGGTCGCGATCGGTGATGTCGTTCCAGGTGCAGCCGGCGCCGCGCATCACGAAGGCGCCGATGAAGAACAGCGCGATCATCTTGGGCAATTGATGGATATCATGCGCCATGCCGGAGGCGAGCGCCGCCGACCACCAGCACGGCATCAGCAGCAACCATGAGCCGATCGGACGGTCAAAGCGCGACAGCCGCAGATAGGGCCGCGACCACAACGGCGCCGAGCGATCGACCCAGTTGCCGGTCGCATCCGCAACGCGGGCGGCCGCGTCGCTCATTGGAGCAGAATGATCTGCCACCCGATCATCGGGTGAGCACGTTGCCGTTCAGCGTATCGAACGTGGTGCCGCCGCTCTTGCGCGCATTATTCGCTTCCGGCAGCGATGCCGAGGAGCCCAGCACGTCGCTCAGACGCGGCGCTGCCACCGGGCCGCCACCACCGCCACCCCGTTGCTGCTGCGCGACGCTGCAGACCTTCTGCCGCATGCCTTCGGTGTTCTTGTGGCCGGTCTTCATCTGTTCGCCGACATTGGGCGGAATGCCGCACTTCTGCGCATTCGCCTCGATGTATTTGATCATCTTGACTTCGGTCTGCGAGAAAGAGGTGATCAGCTTGCAGGCCTCGTCCGGAGGCGCGCGACGCTCGCTCGCAGCCTTGATGGCAGCGCCCTTCTTTTCGGCGTCCTGACGCAGGGGCAGAAAGCCCTTCATGCAATCTTCGCCGCCGGGCGGGCCCGCCTGCTGCTGCTGAGGAGCGCCAAAGCCGCCACCACCGATCGGCGCAGCGCCATTGGAGGGAAACGCACTGGGCGCAGCCGCTGCACCATTGACCGGCGGAAATGGCGATGCGCTGGCAGGCGCGCCGTTCACTGGCGGGAACGGCGACGAACTCGCAGGCGCAGCCGAGCTATTGCCCGGCAGCGGCGCGGGAAACGCGCCCTGGGCATGAACTTCGATAGCCTGCATGGCGAACACGGCCATCGACAACGGCACAATCAAACGACGGATGATCACAGATATTCCTCCGGCAGCTCAGTGCCCCGATCGATCGGGGGCGAAGCCCATCCTGATTCAGGACTTTCTACGATTCCTGCCAAGCCTTAACAACCCACCAACAGCACGCGGATTCGGGCGGCAGCACGGCGCAAACCCGCGTTCCCGCATGATAATTCGTCGCAGTTGGGCTAAAGCTCGCCCTCTGAATGGAACATGAACGATGCCGCAAACCGATTTCCGCAGTCCCCGCCTGTTTGTCGATGCGCCTTTTGCAGCCGACGCAACCATTTCGCTCGACCGCAACCAGAGCAATTACCTCGGCAATGTGTTGCGGCTAGGCTCCGGCGCCTCGGTGCTGGTGTTCAACGGCAAGGACGGCGAATGGCAGGCCGCCATTTCCGGCGGCAAGCGGGCAGACCGTCTGACGCTGCTAACCCAGACCCGGCCGCAGGACCACCTGCCCGACGTCACCTACGTGTTCGCACCGCTGAAACACGCCCGGCTCGACTACATGGTCCAGAAGGCCATCGAAATGGGCGCGGCGGCGTTGCAGCCGGTGATGACGCGCTTTACCCAGGCCAGCCGGGTGAATACCGAGCGGATGCGCGCCAATGTGGTCGAGGCGGCCGAACAATGCGGAATTCTGAGCGTGGCCAGCGTCGCCGAGCCGCTGAACCTGCCCAAATATCTCGACCAGCGGGATGCCAAACGGCTGCTGATCTTCTGCGACGAGGCCGCGGAAGTGGCAGATCCCACGGCGGCGCTGACCGGTGCCCGCACTGCCGCCTCCGCCGGAATCGATGTGCTGATCGGCCCGGAAGGCGGTTTTGCCGAGGAAGAGCGAGCCCTTCTGCTGAAACAGGCCAATATCCTGCGGCTGGCGCTGGGACCCCGGATCATGCGCGCCGATACCGCCGCCGTGGCAGCGCTGGCGCTGGTGCAAACGGGGCTTGGTGACTGGAATGGTAACCAAGTAGGCAAATAAGGCGCCGCCATGACCCGACATTAAGGCCGCCGGGCGATGGTGGTCGAAACGTCGCAACCGCCATGCTATGGGCTGCGCCAACGACCACTCTGTTGAGATTGCTGGACTTCGAGATGACCAAACCCGCCGCCCCTCGCGCGACCGGATCCGCCGCCTGGGCGGATGCGCTGCTGTTGTCGTTTGCCGAGGCCGGCTACGCCCATGCCGAGCCGGCGATCCTGCAGCCGGCCGATCCGTTCCTCGACATGTCCGGCGAAGACATTCGCAAGAGCCTGTATTTGACGACAGACGCGTCGGGTGAAGAGCTTTGCCTGCGGCCCGATCTGACCATCCCGGTAGCGCGCGATTATCTCGCCTCACCGCAGGCCGGCCAGCCTGCGGGCTTCAGCTATCTCGGCCCGGTGTTCCGCTATCGGCAGGGCACGCCCAGCGAATTCCAGCAAGCCGGCATCGAATCCTTCGGCCGCCAGGATCGCGCCGCCGCCGATGCCGAGATGCTGGCGCTCGGCCTCGAGGCAACGGCCGCCTTCGGCCTCAGCGATATCGAAATCCGCACCGGCGACGTCGCGCTGTTCGCGGCGCTGATCGAGGCGCTCGACCTCTATCCGGTGTGGAAGCGCCGGCTAATGAAGGATTTCAACCGCAAGATCAGCCTGACCCACGACCTCGACCGGCTCACGCTCGCCGAGTCGCCGGTGCGCAACGAATATGAAGGCGTGCTCGCCGCCCTCGCGGGCTCCGACCGCAAGGCGGCGCTGGCGCTTGTCACCGACCTGATGTCGATCGCCGGTGCCACCAATGTCGGCGGCCGTTCGGTGGCAGAAATCGCCGATCGCTTCCTCGAACAGTCGACGCTGAAAGGCGGCGCACTGCCGCGCGATGCGCTGGTGCTTATCAAGCGCTTCCTCGCAATCTCAGGCGATCCCGACGATGCCCTGCAGCAACTGCGCAAGCTCGCCTCCGATGCCAAGCTCAACATCACGGCCGCGATCGACGAATTTGAAAGCCGCATCGGCTTCATGGCGGCGCGCGGTATCGATACCACCAAGACGCGTTTCTCGACGTCATTCGGCCGCGGCGTCGACTACTACACCGGCTTCGAATTCGAACTGCACCGCAAGGGCAATGGCACCGAGCCGCTGGTAGCCGGCGGCCGTTATGACGGACTGCTGACGCAGCTCGGCTCCGCGACGCCGATCCCTGCGGTCGGTTTCTCGATCTGGATCGAAGCCCTCACTCACAACGCGTCCTCGGCGCTGGTTTCCGGGAGCGCGTCATGACCGCACCATTCGTCCTTGCCGTTCCCTCCAAGGGCCGGCTGCAGGAAAACGCCGAAGCCTTCTTCACCCGCGCCGGTCTGACGCTGGCGAAGCCGGGCGGCGTGCGCGATTACCGCGGCACCATTGCCGGCTTCGACAATGTCGAAATCGCCTATCTCTCGGCCAGCGAGATCGCCTCGAACCTGGCGCGCGGCGCCGTGCATCTCGGCATCACCGGCGAAGATCTTTTGCGCGAAAGCATCCCCGACGCCGACAAGAAGGTCGCTTTGATCGATGGCCTGGGCTTCGGCAGCGCCAATGTGGTCGTCGCGGTGCCGCAGGCCTGGATCGACGTCCGCACCATGGCCGATCTCGATGACGTCACCACCGGCTTCCGCGCGCAGCACAATCGCCGCATGCGCGTCGCCACGAAGTATATCAACCTGACACGCAACTTCTTCGCGTCTCACGGCGTGGTCGACTATCGCATCGTCGAAAGCGCCGGCGCCACCGAAGGCGCACCGGCCACCGGCACGGCCGAGCTGATCGTCGACATCACCACCACCGGCGCAACCCTCGTCGCCAACGGCCTCAAGGTACTCGATGACGGCGTCATCCTGCGCAGCCAGGCCAATCTCGTCGCCTCGCGCGCCGCCGACTGGTCGGCGCAGTCCCTGGAAACTGCGCGCATCATTCTCGACCACATTGCCGCGCGCGCCCGCGCCAGCAAATACAAGGAAGTGCGCACCCGCTTCGCCGGCTGCAATCAGGCGCTCCTCACCGAGGCCCACAACCGCTTCGGCGTAGTATCGCCGTTCGGCGGCCCGACCTCGTCGGGCATGATCACGCTGCACTGCCCGCCGGCGCAGCTTTACGCGCTGAGCAGCTTCCTGCGTGCCAACGGCGCCGACACCGTCTCGGTCGCCTCGCTCGACTATGTGATGGATCGCGAGAATCCGCTGTTCGCCAAACTTGAGGCCTTCCTGCGGCAGTAATGCGCAGCGCGGCGTTTCGCCTTGCTGGCGGACGCACTGGCTGATTACCATATGATTCATGAGCATATTTTGGATATCGGAATCTGATCGATGATGCTGGGCAGCGACGTATCGAGCCTGTCGACCGATGCCGCGACCGCCGCGGCACAAGGCCTGTCGATCGTTGTGCCTGTTTACAACGAGGCGCCCGGCCTTGCTCTGTTTCATGAGCGGCTGGTGACGCTTGCGACTACACTGAAAGAACGCCACGGCCTCGCCTGCGAAGTCGTCTATGTCGATGACGGCAGCGCCGATGGCACGCTGGCGGTTGCGCGCAGCCTGCAGGCCACGTCGCTTGACGTTCAGGTCGTGTCGCTGTCGCGAAATTTCGGCAAGGAAGCCGCGCTGATGGCGGGGCTCGATCACGTCACCAAGGGCGCCGTGCTGTTCATGGATGGCGACGGTCAGCATCCGCCGTCACTGGTCGAACAGCTGGTGCGCCACTGGATCGTCGAAGGCTATGACGTCGTCTATACCGCCAAAGCCCATCGCGACAACGAATCCTTCCTGCGCCGCCAGGCCGTCCGCGGCTTCTATGCGCTGATCAACTGGGGCGCGCGGCAGAAGATCCCGGAAGATGCCGGCGACTTCCGTTTGCTGTCACCGCGCGCCGCGGCGGCGCTGCGCCAGTTGCCGGAGCGCAATCGCTTCTTCAAGGGACTGGCCACCTGGATCGGCTTCCGCCAGCTCCGCGTCGACTATGAACCGGCGGCGCGCGAACATGGCGTGACATCGTTCAATCCGAAGCAGTTGATCGGCCTGTCGATCGAGGGCCTGACCTCGTTCTCGGTAGCTCCGCTGCGTTTCGCCAGCCTGCTCGGTCTGCTGCTCGCCTTCGGCGCGTTCCTGTTCGGTCTGTCGATCCTGTGGGAGACATGGGTCTCCGGCAAGTCGGTACCGGGCTATCCATCGCTGGTCGTCGGCCTGATGACCCTCGGCGGCGTGCAGCTGATCATGATCGGCGTGCTCGGCGAATATATCGGCAAGATCCTGTCTGAGCTGAAGGCGCGGCCGATCTATTTCGTCGCCGAGCACAGCGTGAAGCGCAACACCCCCGATAGCGTGGCGCAAACCACCGACCGGACCGCTGCCGAATGACCGGCGCAGCCCTGCGCCGCATCACACTCTGCGCCGACGATTACGGCATCAGCCCCGGCGTCAATCAGGGCATCCGCGAACTCATTGCGCTTGGTCGCCTCAACGCCACATCCGTGATGGTGGTCGGTCCTGCGATTTCGCGCGATGACGTGAGTGCGTTGCAGGACGCCGTCGCCAACAATCCGAACTGCGAGATCGGGCTACACGCGACACTGACCGCCCCGTTTCATCCGCTGACGATGCACTACCGGCCGCTGCTCGACGAGCTGTTCCTGCCGCTTGGCAAGATGCTGCGCTTCAGCCTGTTGCGAAAACTCGATCGCGAGGCGATCGAAACCGAGCTGACTACGCAGATCGCGAAGTTTGTGGCCCTGTTCGGGCGCGCCCCCGACTATGTCGACGGGCACCAGCATGTGCAGACCTTCCCGCAGGTGCGCGATGCGCTCCTCGCCGCAATGAAGAAAAATGCGCCAAAGGCCTGGGTCCGCCAATCCGGCCGCGTGCTGCCGTTAGGCCAACGCCTCGATAATCCGAAGGCGCTGTTGCTCGACACGCTCAGCGCCACGTTCCGCCGACGTGCGACACGCGCCGACGTGACGTTCAATCCGGGATTCGCCGGCGCCTACGATTTCACGAAGCATGCCGACTTCGGCACGCTCATGACCGGTTTCCTCAACGACCTTCCGGATGGCGGACTCGTGATGTGCCACCCGGGTCATGTCGATGAGATCCTGATCGACCTCGATCCGTTCACCGATCAGCGCGAGCGCGAATATCAGTATCTGGCAAGCGATGCCTTCGCGCAGCTGCTGACGTCGAGCAACGTCACGCTGACGCGTTAGTCCGCAAACTGTCCACTCGCCTTGATAATCGGCGCCCAGCGATCGACCTCGCTGTCGAGCTGCTTCTTCAATGCCTGCGGCGTCGCCTGATCCTGTGGCACCGGATCGGTGTTGATGTCGTTGAAGCGTTTGATCAGCTCGGGATCGCGCAACGAATCCTGCAGCGTCTTGGCGAGTTTCTGCACGACGTCATCCGGCGTCCCCTTCGGGGCGTAGATGCCGTGCCAGGCGCCGGCTTCGAAGCCTTTCAGACCAGCCTCATCGGCCGTGGGGAGATCCGGCATCGACGACAGGCGTGTCTTGGTGGTGATGGCGTAGCTCTTCACCAGCTTGGCCGCGATCGGACCGGTGGTGTTAGTCGTCTGATCACAAGTGAGATCGATCTGGCCGGCGATCAGGTCGTTCATCACCGGGCCGTTGCCCTTGTAGGGTACTGACAGGATCTGCTTGTCGATGGCATTCATGAACATCAGGCCGCAGAGCTGCGAGGCTGCGCCGAGGCCGGCATTACCGAAGGTCATCTTGTCGCCGTTGGCCTTGATATAGGTGATCAGCTCGGCGAGCGTGTTCGGCGGCAGGTTCGGCCTGGAGATGATGGTCATCGGCGCATTGGTGACGAGGCCGATCGGCGCGAAGGCGGTCTTGGTGTCGTAAGGCAGTTTGCGATACAGCGTCGCAGCCGTGGAAATGCCGATGTGATGGATCAGGATCGTGTAGCCGTCCGGCTCGGCACGGGCCGCGCGGGCCGCCGCGATGGTGCCGCCGGCGCCTGTGGCGTTTTCGATGATGATGGTCTGGCCGAGGATCTTCGACATTGTCGCAGCGGTGACGCGCGCAACGGTGTCGGTGGCGCCACCGGCCGCGAACGGCACGAGCATGGTGATCGGCCTGTTGGGATAGCCCTGTGCGAAGGCAGCGGAGCTTGCCAGCGTAATCGCAAACGCAAGTATAGCTGTGGTTTTCATGAGATCCTCCCTGAATATTGTTTTGATTTATTGAAGGCGAACGCCCCGGTGAGGCCGGGGCGTTCGGAAATCGCGTCAGACGTTCGAACTATGGATCGCATCCACCACGGCGTCAGTCACTTCTTTCGTCGTGGCCTTGCCGCCGACATCCGGTGTGATGATGCCTGCTTCGCAGACCTTCTCCACCGCACGCATCAACCGCGCCGAGGCATCCGGTTCGCCAAGATGATCGAGCATCTGTGCCGCAGTCCAGAAGCTGGCGACAGGATTGGCGATGCCCTTGCCGGTGATGTCGAAGGCCGAGCCGTGGATCGGTTCGAACATCGACGGGAATCGGCGCTCGGGATCGATATTCGCCGTCGGCGCAACGCCGAGACTGCCGGCCAATGCACCGGCGAGGTCGGAGAGAATGTCGGCGTGAAGGTTCGTCGCCACGATGGTGTCGAGGCTCTGCGGCTTCAGCGTCATGCGCACGGTCATGGCGTCGACCAGCATCTTGTCCCAGGTGACGTCAGGGAAGTCCTTCGACACTTCGTCGGCGATCTCGTCCCACATCACCATGCCGTGGCGCTGCGCGTTGGACTTGGTGACCACGGTGAGCAGCTTGCGCGGACGTGACTGCGCGAGCTTGAACGCATAGCGCATGATCCTGATCACGCCGACCCGGGTGAACACCGACACTTCGGTGCCGACTTCCTCCGGCAGCCCGCGATGCACGCGGCCGCCGCAGCCGGCATATTCGCCTTCGGAATTTTCGCGCACGATCACCCAGTCGAGATCGCCGGTTTCGACACCGCGCAGTGGCGAGGTGATGCCGGGCAGGATCTTGGTCGGGCGCACATTGGCGTATTGGTCGAAGCCCTGGCAGATCGGCAGCCGCAGGCCCCACAGCGTGATGTGGTCGGGGACATCAGGCGCGCCGACGGCGCCGAAATAGATGGCATCGAATTTCTTGAGTTTGGGTAGGCCGTCGGCCGGCATCATGACGCCGTGCTTGCGGTAATAGGCCGAACCCCAGTCGAAGGTCTCGACATTGAAGGTGACGTCGCCGACGCGCTTCTGCAGCGCTTCGAGCACGCGAGTGCCTGCGGCGATGACTTCGGGGCCGATCCCGTCGGCCGGGATGGCCGCGATGGAATATTCGCGCATGGTGAGGTCTCTGCTGGGTTGAACTGGCTCTCCCACCCTGCAGGCGAGCTACGCCCGGCTCAATCGCGATTGTTTATATAAATAAATGATATAATAACTCCTGAGGCGGCCGAAGGAAGGGCGCCATCGGGAGGGCTTGATGGATCTGCACCAGTTGCGCTGTTTCGTGACGGCGGCGGACGAACTGCATTTCGGCCGCGCGGCGCAGCGGCTGGAGATGATGCCGTCGGCACTCGGCCGCTACATCCGCCTCCTCGAGGACGATCTCGGCACACGCCTGCTGACGCGCACGACGCGCAGCGTCGCCCTGACCGATGACGGCGCCGAGTTTCTGAAACAGGCGCGCGACCTGCTCGCCCGCGCGGATCAGATCGCGTCGTCCTTCCGCGCACGCGTGCGGGCCCGTGCAGCCACGATCCGGGTCGGCGCAATCGACAGCGCCGCCGCCGGGCTTCTGCCGGCGCTGCTTCACGATCTTCGCGAGCGCGTCCCTGAGGTTGCCATCAAGCTGGATGAGGACAAGACGATCCGGCTGCTGCCGCGCCTGCTGTCGGGCCGGCTCGATCTCGCTTTCGTCCGGCCGCCCGAGAGTGCCGACAAGCGGCTGGAGTTCATGTTTCTGTTTCACGAGACGGCGGTCGTCGCCGTCTCCGAACGCCATCCGCTGGCCTCGCGCACGCATCTGACGATCACCGATATCGCCGACGAGCCTCTGATCGTGCCGGAGCGACGGTCGCGGCCGCATAGTCACGACCTGACGATGAAGCTGTTTGCGGAAGATGGACTGCAGGCCAATGTTGTTCAGATCGCCGATGAGAAGCAGACCATCGTCAATCTCGTTGCCGCCGAGATCGGACTAGCGATCGTGCCGCGCTGGACGTCCCGCATGCCCGCGCGCGGCGTTCGCTATGTGCCACTGGGCATGTCGGCTATGAACCGACTGCCACTCGCCGCAGCCTGGGTCAGAGGGACCCGCGATCCGGCACGGGATCAGATTCTCGACATGCTGAAGGCCAATCTGGCGCGCTACGCGCTGGAAGCATGACAAGAGGAAGCACGACAATGCCTGCCGGTCGTTTTGTCGCATAACTAAATTTAATCCGGGCGGCACTTATTGCGACACAAAGCGTCACTACATCTCCAGCGCGCAAAGCAAGCGCGCTTTGAAGACAGAGGACGCCATGACACCGCAAGAACGCCAACTGGTTGACGATCTCTTTGACCGGCTCAGCAAGGTCGAAGGCGCGCCACGCGATCCGGACGCGCTCGACGCCATTGCGCAGGGCCAGCGCCGCGCACCCAATGCGGTCTACGCGCTGGTGCAGACCGTATTGCTGCAGGACGAAGCGCTGAAGCGCGCCCATGAGCGCATCCAGCAACTAGAAGGCAACGGCGCCCCCGAACAGGCCGCTCAGGGCGGTTTCCTCGATTCGATGCGGGACGCCCTGTTCGGTCAGGGTCAGAACCCGAACCAGCCGCGCGGCTCCGTGCCGAGCGTTCGCCCGCCCGAGCCGAGCCGTCCTGCCTGGAACACCGGGCAGGTCATCGGCCAGCCCCAGCCACAGGGTGGCTATGGTCAGGGCGGCTATGGCCAAGGTCAGGCGCCGGGACAGTTCGGCCAGCAGCAACCTCAGGCTGGTGGCGGCGGTTCGTTTCTGGGCACCGCAGCGGCAGCCGCAGCCGGCGTGGTCGGCGGCTCGCTTCTGCTCGGCAGCATCCGTTCGATGATGGGCGGCAGCCATCAGCAAGGTTTTGGCGACGCCGCCAATGCCAGCGAGAGCAAGAGCCCGTGGAGCTCCGGTTCGGATTCGTCCGGCGGCAACCTCGGCAATCAGGCCGGCGTCAATGATATCGGCTCGTCCAGCGGCTCCCGCGCCGGATCCTTCGATCAGGCGCAGGCCGATGCCGATCAGGACCAGGATCAAGACCAGGACGACGGCGATTACGACGCCATGGACATGGATTCCGACGACAGCGATTTGGCCTGATCGTTTAGACCAGCAACACAAAAACGGCCGCTCTCACGAGCGGCCGTTTTCATGTGACGGGAGATCAATTAGATCACGACGACCCGGGCGCCAACGCCGACGCGGCCATAGAGATCGATGACGTCCTCGTTGCGCATGCGGATGCAGCCTGAGGAAACGTTGGTGCCGATCGTCCATGGTTCGTTGGAGCCGTGAATGCGGTACAGGGTCGAACCGAGATACATTGCGCGGGCGCCGAGCGGATTTTCCGGACCGCCTTCCATGTAACGCGGCAGATCAGGACGACGCGCCAGCATTTCCTTCGGTGGCGTCCACGACGGCCATTCCTTCTTCGCCGTGATCGTCTTTACGCCGGACCAGGTAAAGCCCGGCCGGCCGACACCGATGCCATAGCGCATCGCCTTGCCGCCACCCTGTACCAGGAACAGAAATTTGTTCGGCGTATCGACGACGATGGTGCCGGCGCTTTCGCTGCCCTGATATTCCACCATCTGCGGCTGATATCTGGGATCGAGCGCCGGACGCGCGGCATCTGCCGTCTCCTCCTGCTGATAGACGCGCTGTTGCGGATCCATCGGCGGCAGCAGCGAGCGGCGCTGCTCGTAAGAGTAGTCCGGCTGTTGCTGATAACGCTGGCCCTGCTGCGCCGGACCATCGCTGAACAGAAACTCGATGAAGCCGCCGCCCATGCGCGAGCGTTCGGCATAGGCCGTGCGCTGCATCGGGCGCTGCGGCTGCTGCGCATAGACCACCGGAGGCTCGGCGAATTGCGCCGCGGCTTCCACCGCAAGCGTCTGATGCGATCCAGCTGCGATGAAAGATGCGCTGGCAAGAAGCGTGAGAGAGAACTTTCTGAACATCGACGTACTCTGTACTGTTTCGTCGTGCGCGTTCTCACCTGAGAAGCGCTTTGCACACTCCGACTTAAGGTTAAAATCGCCTCGGTTTGGTAAACACAATCGCCGTTTGGATTCACCACGTCGTCAAACGGCGCAGTTCTATTTGGTAGCGTTTATTTTGAATGAACGCGAAAGCCCTATGGTTAACTAACAGTTCTCTCGCAGAAATTTCGACTATAGGTGCGATGTTCCCGCGTGAACTTCACGTTAAACTCATGGGTATACGAACGGGGGATTGATTGAACGTTGGGGGACCTGATGTCTGTTCGTCGCAAGCGATTTCGCATTGAAGAAGTTTTCGGTACTGCACCTATGCCCAATGAAGTGGTGGGCAGCAGCGAGCCGATGCCAATGCATCGCGAAATCATGGCTGAGCTCCGCGCGATCCGCGCGCAGATGGGAGCGCCGGCCCGCAACGCCGTGACAGATCAGGTCGGCGCCGCCGCCGATCAGCAGGTCGCGGAAGCACAGGCGCTGCTGGCAACCTATCGCGCTCAGATCGAGCAGTGCGAAAAGCTCAAGATCGAACTCGATCTGATCCACGACGCCATTACCCGCACCAAAATGGAAATCGCAGTTCTTCACGGCAAGAGCTTCGAAGGCGACGAAATGGCGAAGGTCAACGGTGAACTCGGCGCCGTCGTCGGCGGCACCGAAGAAGCCACGCAGCAGATTCTCGCCGCAGCCGAAGCCATCGATAATGCATCGACAGCGCTCGGCAAGGTGACCTCACCCGATCAGCAGAAGCAGATGCTGGAAGAGATCGGCGATAACGTCGTCGCGATCTTCGAAGCCTGTAACTTCCAGGACCTCACCGGCCAGCGTATCAGCAAGGTGATGACCACGATGAAGTTCATCGAAAACCGCATCACCGCGATGATGGACATCTGGGGTGGCGTCGATGAGATCAAGGCGCATGCGCCGGCCAAGGTCGATGAGCGCAGCGAAGACGACAAGCTGCTCAACGGCCCGAAGCTGGACGGCGACGTCGGCCACGCTTCGCAGGACGATATCGACGCGCTGTTCGGCTAACGCCGGAACCTGCGCGCAAGATTAGAAACGACTTAACGCCGGGCCGCAACGCCCGGCGTTTTTATCATCACGAAGCAGACCAGTACGATCAACGCTCCCGCCGTCCCGAGCAGCAGTACAGTGCGGTCCGACAGCGTCTCGACCGCGGATGCCACCACGAACGGTGCAAAGGCCTGCACGAACAAGGCAGGCCGCGCGATGCGGCCGATGACGCGGCCATACCCGACCGGACCGAACATCAGCAGCGGCAGCGCGCCGCGCGCGATGGTCATGACGCCATTGGCGGCGCCGAAAGCAACCGCGAACAGCGCCGCGAGCGGAAATGAAATCCCGGCCAATGCCAGCATCGCGAAGGCCGACACCACCAGCACCACCGCCCCGCGCGCGATCCACAGCGGATGGGTGCGCCCCGCCAGCATGAAGTCTGCCAACCGCGATGCCACCTGCGCCGGGCCGAACATCGCACCGATCGTCACCGCCGTTGCAGCACTGAGCCCGCCGCGCTCCAGCAGCGCCAGCAGGTTCGACGTCACGCCCGACAGAATGAAGCTGTAAAGCGAGAACGCCGCCGCCAGCAGGATGAACGGCCAGCCTTCCGGGCGCAGAGTTGCCTGCTGGGGGACGACAACGGCGTCCACCACGGGCAGAGGCGCAACGGCGACGTGGCGCGGCAATGCAAAAGCATGAAGCGGCGCAACGACAAAGGCGAAGATCGCTGCGAAGGTCAGATACGTCCCGCGCCAGCCGACAGCCTCAAGCAGAAGATGGGTCGCCGGCCAGCCGACCGTCGAGGCGAAGCCGCCTGCAAAGGTCACGAAGGTGATCTGCCGCCGCGCCGAGGCACCGAAGATACGCGTCAGCGTGGCGAAGGCGGGATCGTAGAGCGACGCAGACATTGCAGCGCCGAGCAACAACCAGCAAGCCAGATAGGTCGCGGGATGATCGGCTACTGAAAATAGAGCGAGACCCAAGGCACCGGCCAATGCGCCCGATGCCATGACGACATTGCCGCCGTGACGGTCGATCAATCCACCAACCACCGGCGACAGCAGTCCCGATACGATCAGCCCCAGCGAAAAGCCCGCCATGCCGAAGGCCAGCGACCAGCCATGTGCCGCCGTAACATGCGGCATGGTCAGCACCGGTGGATAGATCAGGATGCCCCAGGTCAGGATCTGGGTGAATGCCAGCACGAGGACCGCGCGGCCCGGTCCGAAAACGAGGTCGCGCAATCGGTGCATGATCTCACGTTGTCAGCAGGATGGTGGGACCCGCCTTACGCCTCAGGTCATGCCTTGGGCGCGCAGCGGACATAGACCATGTTGCCGTAGCGGACCGCAGCGTCCTTGTCGATGAAGCGCGTGACGAGAATCCGGCCGTCAAAGGAGACGATCTCGCGATCCTTCTCGCCACCGGCGGGACCGGGCGGGCCGATATAGTTCTTGCCGCTCGGGCTGCCCTTCAGGCGCAGTTCCTGCGGCGTCGCCTCGTCGGCGAGGTGCATGATGACGCCGCCGGTGGCGCCCTGGCCGATGATATAGGGCTGCTTGCACTGGCCGCGCGCGGCGTTCTCGGTGCGAACGCGATCATTGGGGTTCATATAGGACGCCAGACCCCAGCGGCCGACGAGTTCTTCCGAGCGGATCGAGGCTGGCAGTTCCGGCGCCGGCGGGGGCTCCGGCGGCGGTGTCGGCTGCGAGTTCCCAAAGCTGAACCCGCCCAATCCACCAGACGTGCCGCACCCGCCCAATGACAGCGCCAAAGTTGAAACGATCGCCAGATGGGCAACCGTGCGGGCGTAGCGTGACCTGATCATATTATCCCCTAGAGCAAATTCCCCGGCTGCCCATCCCGGCAGCCAAGCGCAAAACACCTGACGGCGCAATGAGGTCGGCAGAATTACGCCGACTCTCCATTATGGTTTCCAGATCATCCTATATTGGCCTCACCAAGGCCTTAAGGCCTCGCTTGACTCAAAAAGCGTCTGGCCATATTTCCCGGACGCTCAATTAGCACTCCCGGAGCGCGATTGCTAAGGGAATGAGCCGGCCGCCCCGAGCGTTCCGGCTGGATTCCCGCCCGCCTCCGAGATGGCAACGAAATCGCAAACCCTAAAGGGACACTCCCATGGCCAAGACCAAATTCCGCCCGCTGCACGACCGCGTCGTCGTCAAGCGCATCGTCGCCGACGAGAAGACCAAGGGCGGCATCATCATCCCGGACAGCGCCAAGGAAAAGCCGTCTGAAGGCGAAGTCGTCGGCGTGGGCCCTGGCGGCCGCGACGAATCCGGCAAGCTGATCCCGATCGACATCAAGGTCGGCGACAAGGTTCTGTTCGGCAAGTGGTCGGGCACCGAGATCAAACTCGACGGCGAAGAACTCCTCATCATGAAGGAGTCGGACATCATGGGCGTGATCGCCTAAGCGACGCCGCCTGGCACAAACGCTGTCATCACCGGGTCAAGCCCGGCCATGACAGCGTTTTAAGTTTCACCTTTCAAGAATTCAGGAGCACCATCACATGGCAGCCAAAGACGTTAAATTCTCCGGAGACGCGCGCGATCGCATGCTGCGCGGCGTCGACATTCTCGCCAACGCCGTCAAGGTCACGCTCGGTCCGAAGGGCCGCAATGTCGTGATCGAGAAGTCGTTCGGCGCTCCGCGCATCACCAAGGACGGCGTCACCGTCGCCAAGGAGATCGAGCTCGAGGACAAGTTCGAGAACATGGGCGCGCAGATGCTGCGCGAAGTCGCCTCGAAGACCAACGACACCGCAGGCGACGGTACCACCACCGCCACCGTACTGGCCCAGGCCATCGTCCGTGAAGGCGCCAAGTCGGTTGCCGCCGGCATGAACCCGATGGACCTCAAGCGCGGCATCGATATCGCCGTCGCCGCCGTCATCAAGGACATCACCAAGCGCGCCAAGCCGGTTGCGTCTTCGGCTGAAGTCGCTCAGGTCGGCACCATCTCCGCCAACGGCGACGCTGCCATCGGCAAGATGATCGCCCAGGCAATGCAGAAGGTCGGCAACGAAGGCGTCATCACGGTTGAAGAGAACAAGTCGCTCGAGACCGAAGTCGACATCGTCGAGGGCATGAAGTTCGATCGCGGCTACCTGTCGCCCTACTTCGTCACCAATGCCGAGAAGATGACCGCCGAGCTCGAGGACGTGTACGTCCTGCTCGTCGAGAAGAAGATCTCCAGCCTGCAGGCCATGCTGCCGGTGCTCGAAGCCGTGGTGCAGTCGGGCAAGCCGCTGCTGATCATTGCTGAAGATGTCGAAGGCGAAGCCCTCGCCACCCTCGTCGTCAACCGCCTGCGCGGTGGCCTCAAGGTTGCTGCGGTCAAGGCTCCGGGCTTCGGCGATCGCCGCAAGGCGATGCTGGAAGACCTTGCGATCCTGACCGGCGGTCAGCTCGTCTCGGAAGATCTCGGCATGAAGCTGGAAAGCGTCACGCTTGCCATGCTCGGTCGCGCCAAGAAGGTCGTGATCGACAAGGAAAACACCACCGTCGTCAACGGCGCTGGCAAGAAGCCGGCGATCGAAGCCCGCGTCAATCAGATCAAGGCGCAGATCGAGGAAACCACCTCGGACTACGACCGTGAGAAGCTGCAGGAGCGTCTGGCCAAGCTGGCTGGCGGCGTTGCCGTCATCCGCGTCGGCGGCGCGACCGAAGTCGAAGTGAAGGAAAAGAAGGATCGCGTGGATGACGCGCTGAACGCGACCCGTGCGGCCGTTCAGGAAGGCATCGTCCCCGGTGGCGGTACTGCGCTTCTGCGCGCCAAGAAGGCCGTCGGCCGTCTCACCAATGAGAACGCCGATGTGCAGGCCGGTATCAACATCGTGCTGAAGGCGCTGGAAGCTCCGATCCGCCAGATTGCCGAAAACGCCGGCGTTGAAGGTTCGATCGTGGTCGGCAAGATCCTGGACGAGAAGTCCGAGACCTTCGGCTTCGACGCGCAGACCGAAACCTATGTCGACATGGTCGCCAAGGGCATCATCGATCCGGCCAAGGTGGTGCGTACTGCACTGCAGGACGCAGCCTCGGTTGCCGGCCTGCTGGTCACCACCGAAGCCATGGTCGCCGAACTGCCGAAGGAAGCTGCACCGGCGATGCCGGGTGGCGGCGGCGGTATGGGTGGCATGGGCGGAATGGGAGGCATGGGCTTCTAAGCCCTGCTTTCACGCTCAACTGCATTGTGATCGAAGGCCGCCTCCGGGCGGCCTTCTTTTTTGCCGTTTGGCCAATACCGCTCCGCCTTCCGGCCTTTCGCACCGGTCGCGGTTCTGATTCAATCGCGCTTTAAGCTCACGGGTGGAATCAGTCGTCACCCGAGGAACGTCCAGGGATATTTTGAGATGCGCGCGCTTCGTTATTGCCTGCTCGGCCTTGCAGCCACTACCTCAGTTGCAACCATCAATCTCGCTTCGGCGCAGATGAAGGCAGCCCCGAAGAACCAGGTAAACGGCCCCGAGACGCGCTATTTCACCTCGATCGACGGCGTCATGAACGGCAATGCCGACGTCATCCTGCGGGAGACGCGGCAGGGCAAGGCCGTCACGGCCGCGACGCTTGATGTCTGCTATCCCGCCGAGAAGGGCAGCGACCGCAAGGATCGCTTCGTCGCCAATCTCTCAGTCAGTGGTTCGGCGCTGACCGGCGCAACGCAGACCCAGGTCGACAAGCTGCCGGTGACCATCAAGCTGAACCGCCGGCCGACCGGCGACACGTTCGAATTCAAGGGACAGATCTCGGTCGGCCAGACCAACAACAACGTGACGTCTTCGGACAATTCCGACCAGAGCGAAAAGGAATTCCAGGACAACCAGTCCACCGACGACAATATCGCGCCCGCGCCGAAGGATTTCACCGAAGTCTCGCCAGAAGCCATCGCGGTGAAGATCAAGCTCGAAGCCGCACTCGATTTCGTCCGCACGCTGCGCGGGCAGAATGTCGAAGTCGCGTTGAACAGTCTGACCGTGTCCTGCGATGCACTTCGCGCCGGCGAGCAGGTCATCAGCCTCGCCATCGATCCGGAACGCGCCGCGGCTTTCGTCGCCAAAACCAAGACCTATCCCGGCGTCGTCAATGTCGGCTGGACCACGGGCGCTATCGACATGGATCGTACCGTGCGCTTTGCAGCCGCCGACTGGCGCGATGGCGACAAGATCAATCGCGACAAGGTTGCGACCACGCTGGCGAATGTGCTCGCCAAGACCATGTCGGGCAAACCTGCCGCCACGTCATGGGATGACGAGACCGGAAAGCTCAAGCTGACCTTCAAGCGCCCGAGTCAGGTTCTGCCCGCGCTCGAATTGACCGAGACGGTCGAGGTCAGCGCGATCATCGCTCCCGACAAGCCCGGTACGACGGATAAGCTGATCCTGTGGGTCAGCACGCCGTCAGTCACCACTGCCGATGAGAACTCGGGCGCGAAGCTGGCTCTCGCGGATTCGCCGACGGCCGATGAAGAAAGCGATCCGCGCGACGACAACGGCGCGGTTGCAGCTGTCGCGACGGAGTTCAAGGCACAGCGTTGGGACGCAGATAATTCGAACTGGAAGTGAGCGCCGCTACTTCCCCTCTCCCCCAGCGCAGCGAAGCTGCGCGCCGTGGGAGAGGGTGGATCGAACGCACGAAGTGCGTTCGAGACGGGAGAGGGTGCCACAGGCACCGCGCTTCGCTGCTACCCCTCTCCCGCCTTCGCTTCGCGAAGTCACCCTCTCCCGCCTGGCGGAGCTACGCTCCGCGGGGGAGAGGGGAAGTGGAGCGCCTTCGCAGCTTAAGCTATCAGTTCGTATTCAGCCGAAACCGCAGTGACTTCGGACCGACGAACGTCACACTGTCACCCCGCCGTTGCCAGTTGGTGGCCGCGCCGAGATCCGCAAGCAACTGATCGTCCATCGCTACCTGCGCATCTGAACAGCTGCGATTGTCCATTGCGCCAGCCACGAAGACGACCGTGTTGCCGGCGACCGAGAACTGGCCCTTTCCGCCCCTGCACCACAACTCCACCCGCGTCTCGCCGGCCTCGCCGATTTCCAGATTGGGAATCCGCTTCGAGCCGGGCTGACGTTGCGCATCCAGAGTCATTTCCATGCCGAATGGAAATTCGTCGGCGGCATGCGCAGGGACGACAATCAGAAACGCAGCACTTGCAAAGGCGGCTCGCAGCAAAGTGGTCATGGCAGTCATATGAATTCTCGGCGTGATCGTGGGTGGCGACAATGGGCGCGGTTCTACGCGCGGCGGCACCGGTTGACCAGAACCGAACGGAGACAATGTGGCACCGAAATGAAAAATCCCCACGGCTTTGCAGCCGCGGGGATTCGTCATTGATTCCTTGCGTGCGCTCTACGGCGCCAAGACCATCAGCGTGAATGGATAGACATAGGCCTGCAGCATCACGAACAGGCCGACCATGCAGGCCAGCACGATCGAGTGCCAGAACACGAAGCGCAGGATGGTGCCTTCATGCCCGAACCAGTTGGTTGCGGTGGAGGCCACAACGATCGATTGCGCATCGATCATCTTGCCCATCACGCCGCCGGACGAATTCGCCGCGCTCATCAGAATCGGCGACAGACCGAGCTGTTCGGACGTGATCTTCTGCAGGTTACCAAACAGCACATTCGACGCCGTGTCCGAACCGGTGAGCGCCACACCGAGCCAGCCAAGCAATGTGCCGAAGAACGGGTACAGCACGCCGGTGGCAGCGAAGGCCAGACCGAGCGTCGCGTCGACACCCGACAGACGTGTGAGCGTGCCGATGGCCAGCATCGCCGAGATGGTGATCAGCGAGTAGGTGCAGATCTTGATGGTGCGGCCATATTCCACAATCATCTTCGCAGGCGAGAAGCCCATGATGAAGCCGGAGATGATCGCAGCCAGCAACATGCCGCTGCCGGTATAGGAAACGTAAGTGAACGCGAACACCGCGCCTTCCGGCGTCGGCTTGGCGGCCACCGGCGGTACCTTGTTGATCATGTTGTGCAGCTCAGGCACTGGAAAATTCCAGGAGAAGATCGGGTTGACGATCCCCTTGAACCAGTTGGTGCCCCAGACCAGCAGGATGACGCAGAGGATGATCCACGGGGTCAGCGCGCTCCAGACCTGAGCCGAGGTCAGCTTCTCGGTGCTCATCGGCTTCACTGGCGGCACAGTCGACGCCGAGTCGTCATGCACGCGCAGCGCAGCCGAGGTCCAGATCGTCTTGGGCTGCCAGACCTTCAGGAACAGGATCAGCGCGCCCATCGAGATCAGCGAGGCGCCGATGTCGACGATCCACGGATTGATGAAGTTCGAGATCACGAATTGCGGGATCGCGAAGGAGAGCGCGGTAACGAGGATGGCAGGCCAGACTTCCTTCATGCCCTTCCAGCCGGCGAAGGCCCAGACCACCCAGAATGGAACGATCATGGAGAAGACCGGCAGCTGGCGACCGACCATTGCGCCGAGCACGAAGGGATCGAAGCCGGTGACGGTGGCGAGGCCCTGGATCGGCGTGCCGAGTGCGCCATAGGCGACGGGCGCGGTGTTCGCGATCAGCGACAGGCCGGACGCAGCCAGCGGCGAGAAGCCGAGACCGATCAGCACGGCGCCGGTGACGGCCACCGGCGTACCGAAGCCCGACGCGCCCTCGAAGAATGCGCCGAACGAAAACGCGATCAGCAGAATCTGCAGACGGCGGTCATTGGTGACGCCGCCAATCGCGCGCTGCAACACCTCGAAGCGGCCGCTATCGACCGTGAGGCGATACATGAAGATGACATTGAGGACGATCCAGCCGATCGGGAAGAAACCGGTCACGACGCCGAGCGCCGATGCGCGAAGCGACATATTAGCGGGCATCGTGAATGCATAGATCGCCACAAGATTGGCGAGCACCAGCGCAATGATCGCTGCGATATGCGCCTTGACCTTGTTGGTGGCGATCAGCACCAGCAGGACGACCACCGGTATCGCGGCCACAACCGTCGAGATCGTGGAGCTATTGAATGGATTGTAGACCTGATTCCACATGGCCGTTCGCCCCCTTTATATTATTGCAGCGGCTCGATCGTTATCGATCGGCAAGTTGCTGATTGTTCACTTGCGAGGGCGTCCACGATCGGCCAAAGCCGATAGCGCCCATGGCTACGCAAATGCGAGGCCCCCATGCCTCGCTTTTGGTCATGCTAGGGTGAATCACAGTTTCGCGACAAGGTGCCGCAGGCCATCAAACCAGCTACTTTAGTCTAAACGCTGGAATTCATTTCTGATCTTAAGGGCTTAGGGCCCTCCTCCCGGAGACGATCTGTGAATAACATCCGCTCCACGCTCGCGACCGTCTGGCGGATCGCGGTTCCTTATTTTCGTTCCGAGGACAAATGGGCGGGACTCGGCCTCCTCACGGCGGTGATCGCGATCGAACTGGCGGTGGTCGGTCTCAGCGTGTTGTTCAATCGCTGGAACAACACCTTCTACAACGCACTGCAGGACAGAAACCTCGACGTCTTCACCTATCAGCTCGCTTACTTCAGCGTGCTTGCGGCGATCAACATCGCACTCAAGGTCTATCAGCTCTACCTCAACCAGTGGCTCCAGATCCGCTGGCGGCGCTGGATGACCGAGCGCTATCTCGGCAACTGGCTCGCCGACGCCAACCACTATCGCATGCAGCTGCAGGGCGACGCTGCCGACAACCCGGATCAGCGCATCGCCGAAGACGTGAAGCTGTTCGTGGAGAAGACGCTCGACATCGGCATCGGCCTGCTGAGTTCGGTCGTTACGTTGGTCTCCTTCGTGATCATCCTGTGGGGCCTGTCCGACGCGGCGCCGCTGCATGTGTTCGGTCAGGATATCCCGATCCCCGGCTATCTCGTCTGGGGCGCGCTCGTCTATGCCGTGATCGGCACCGCGCTGACGCACTATATCGGCGCGCCATTGATGGCACTGAATTTCCAGCAGCAGCGCTATGAAGCGGACTTCCGCTTCAATCTGGTGCGTGCGCGCGAAAATGCCGAGCAGATCGCTCTGTTGCGCGGCGAACCGGTCGAGCGGCAGCGACTCTCGACCCGCTTCGCGCTGGTCGTCGGCAACTGGATCGACATCATGCGCCGCACCAAGAAGCTGACATCCTTCACGGTCAGCTATCAGCAGATCGCGATCATCCTGCCCTATGTTCTGGTCGCGCCAGCCTATTTTGCGGAGAAGGTCCAGCTCGGCGCCGTGATGCAGACCGCGGATGCGTTCGGCACCGTGCAGGGTGCGCTTTCATTCTTTGTCACCGCCTATCGCACACTGGCGGAATGGCAGTCCGGCGTGATGCGCCTTGATGGCTTCGAGACAGCCATTGCCAACGTACAGGCGCTGACGACCAAGGCCGATATCGTTCACGCCACTGAGACCGGCACCAGTGACATCGCGCTGAGCGATCTGACGCTCACCCTCCCCAATGGCGGTCCCATGGTGCAGACGCCGGGCTTCAGCTTCCGCCGCGGGGAACGCACGCTGTTTACGGGCCCATCGGGCTCCGGAAAATCCACGCTGTTTCGCGCCATCGCCGGCATCTGGCCATTCGGCAAGGGCAAGATCTCGATCCCCGCGAATGCGGCGATCATGATGCTGCCGCAGCGGCCGTACTTCCCGGTCGGCACGCTGCAGGATGCAGTGGCCTATCCTGCCGAAACCGACGCGTTCAGCCCACAGGAGGTCGCCGATGCCGTCAGATCCGTGGGTCTGCCTGCGCTGGCGACCCGGCTTGACGAAGATGGCCACTGGAATCGCATGCTGTCACTCGGTGAACAACAGCGTCTCGGCGTCGCCCGCGCGCTGCTGCAAAAGCCGCAATATCTCTTCCTTGACGAGGCTACCGCATCGCTCGACGAACCATCGGAAGCGGCTTTGTACCGGCTGCTGGAAGACAAGCTGCCTGGCACGACCATCGTTTCGATCGGCCACCGCACCACGCTCGATGACTTGCATCAGCGCAAGGTGTCGCTAACGCGGTCCGGCGATCACTTCGCGCTGGGAGATGCAAAGGCCAGGACGGAAACCGCCTGAGGCGTGACACGCCCCGCTAAAGCCAGTGCCGCGGCCAGTCGCGGCCTGCCGCATAGCGATGCCAGACAAACGTGAAGCTCGCGAGCAGCAGCGCGCCGACCAGCACCGGAGCGAGCAGGAACGTCCACGGTAGTGCGTGAGACACGACAAGCAACGGATTGATCCCGGCAGGCGGGTGGAATGTACCGGTGACATACATCGCCAACACAGCGAGGCCGACCGCCATGGCGGCGGCCCAGGCATGGGGGCCGGTCAGCTTGAGCACCGCGAGCCCTACCAGCGTCGCGACGATGTGTCCGCCGACCAACGCCCGTGGCTGCGCCGGCTCGGCTTCCGGAGAGCCGATCACGAGGACGATCGAGGTCGCAAAAGGAATGATGACCAGCGGATAATGCGCAACGGCCGAGAAGAACTCCATCACACCGATGGCAATCCCTGCCCCCAGCCCGGCAACGGTACCAGCCAGCGCATTGCGATGATTGTTGCGACGGATCGTCTTCGCTGCGCGCCGCAACCAGTCCCGGGTCATGGAAGCCCTATCCCAAAAGAAAAGGGGCGGCAGATCGCTCTGCCGCCCCTTCGATCTCAGTCGAAATGCTTACTTCAGGTTGGTCATCGCGGTCAGGTCAGCCGACAGCTTGACGATGCCGGTGGCACCGCACCAGCTCGAGCCAGCGCCCGACGGGTTGATCGCGGTGAAGTTGGTGCCGGCGGCAGGAGCCGTGAAGTCCGACGTGAAGGCGTTGCAATCACCCTTGGACAGGTTGGTGTCCGAGTAGCGCAGGTCCAGCGTGAAGACCTTGTAGGTGAAGCCGATGCCGATGTTCCAGGTGTTATAGTCGGCGTACTTGATGCCATTCGGGAAGGCTACGGTGCCGTAGAAGGCATCCGAGGTGCCCAGCCACTGGCGACCGAACTCACCCGAGACGTAGGAGCCGATGCCGGTCGAACCGAACCAGGTCGACGGCGCGATCACCTTACCGGTAATCGAAGCATAGGTGCCTTCTGCGCCGGTGTTCAGGAAGTTCGGCGAGTAGAACGCGTTGCCGCCCAGCGAGAAGTAGTCGTTAAAGGTGTAGTTGAGCTTGGCATAGCCTTCGTAGAAGCTGGCGTTCTTCTTCGCGACGCTGCCGTTCGGCAGTGCGACGGCGTTGATATCGCCACCGCAGAAGGCTGGGGTGTTGAAGCACTGGCCGCCCGGATAGCCGTAATAGAAGAAGCCGAAGTCGAACGCTGCTGCGCCCCAGGTCGGGCGGATACCGAAGTAGCCGTCGAGCTCCATCGAAGCGCGGTTCGGGAAGGCGATGCTCTCACCCGACACGCCGGCGTACAGCTGAACGTCCTTGGTGATGTTGTAGCGCGGCTCGAAGTAAGCGGCGACCGAACCCTTGTTGCCGTTCGACTGCGTGACACCACGGAACACGTAGTTGCTCATGACCGCAGCGCCGAAAGCGATGTCCCAAGGATCGTAGGCAGCCACGATCGGCGGCGCCTTCTTGTACATCTTCGCGCCCAGATCGGCTGCGGAAGCCGAGCTCATCCCCATGGCGAGCACCGCAGCAGAGGCGACAACAATCTTCTTCATGACATTCCCCATCACTTTTGAAACCAGAGGCAGTTCCGTGTCTGAAAGACGGCGGGACCGCGAAATTCATCGACTGGACGCAACTCTGGGGCGCAAAAGCGGAGCGGTGAAGGAAAAAAAACGAGCAAGTGCCGCCTAAATAGGCGTTCTGACGTTTCCGTGAGAGGTTGTGGCGCGGTGTTGCAAAAGCACAACGTTTTTGGAGGGATTCCAGTCCAAAAATACCACCACGGGGAATTATCACTGGCTGGGAATTGTTAATTACCGTCCCGAAAGCGGTGAATACCTGACCACCCACAGCCTCCGGGACGACGATTACTCGAATCGCCCCTGCAGATTTGATGCGACACGGAGGAATCGAGCACGCCCGCACCGAGCGTTCCCATAGAAAAAACCGCAACGACGAGCGTTGCGGTTTCCTCAGATATCAGTCGGCCGATCAGAACCGATGGTCAGCCTTGATCCGACTACTTGGACTCGTCGTGATCGGGCGCCGTATAGCCGGGCGACTCGATTGGCGTGGTCCCGCCGGACGAGTGTCCTTCGACCGGTGACGGATCAGGCTCCGGCGTCGCCCAGCTCGGTGTCTCGGCGATTGGCGGTTCGACCGGCTTCGGCTTGGGGGCCCGCGGCTTGCGCGGCGGCTTCGGCGGCATCGCAACCGGCACAGACGCCTCGACCACGGCCGGCGCGGGCGCCGTGCTGGTCAGGAGCGCGGAAGGAACCTTCACCGCCTTCTTGGCAGCCTTCTTCGGCGCAGCTTTTTTCGGTGACGCTTTCTTGGCGGCCTTTTTCGGCGCGGCCTTCTTCACCGTCTTTTTAGCGGGAGCTTTCTTCGGCGCCTTCTTGGCAGACTTCTTCGCGGCTTTCTTGACGGTCTTCTTGGTGGCTTTTTTGGCCGCCTTCTTCACCGTCTTCTTGGCTGATTTCTTCGCAGCCTTCTTGGCCGCTTTTTTCACCGTCTTTTTCGCGGATTTCTTGACTGACTTCTTGGAGGACTTCTTCGCGGGCTTCGCCGCCGTCAAAAGCTTCTTCTGCTTTTTCTTGTCCTTCTTGTCCTTTTTCGACTTCTTGCCTTTAGCCATCGTGGTCCTCCTGTTGGCGCCGATCCAAAAGGGACCAGCGTTTCAAGTCTTCCGCGCCAGCGCGGGGCCAGTTTAACGCGGGGCCGGTGTCACAATTAGATCAGTTCAATCCTGGCCTGGGACCGCCTGTCGCCCAATCGAGTAGCTCAATCGTATGTACGACCGGGACTGACGTCCCTCCGGCGATCTGAACCATGCAGCCGATGTTGCCGGCAGCGATGATATCCGGCTTGACCATCGCGATGTTGGCGACCTTTCGATCGCGCAACCGGCTCGCAATATCAGGCTGGAGAATGTTGTACGTCCCCGCCGAACCGCAACACAAATGGCTCTCTGGGATATCTTTCACCACGAATCCATTCTTGGAAAGCAATTCTTTCGGAGCCTGTGTGATTTTCTGCCCATGCTGCAGCGAACACGCCGAGTGATAGGCGACGACGAGGTCGCTTTGTTTGTCAGGCTTTGGGAGATCCATGGCGCTGACATACTCGCTGATATCCTTCGCCAGCGCAGAGACCTTGGCGGCCGGCGCGGCAAACTCCGGATCCTCGCGCAGCATGTAGCCATAGTCCTTGATGACGGTTCCACAGCCGGACGCCGTGACCAGGATGGCATCGAGACCGCCCCGGTCTGCCTCCCCGAGCCAGACGCCGATATTGGCCTTGGCCCGCGCCAGCGCATCCCCGTCGCGGCCGAGATGATGGGTCAGCGCACCGCAGCACTGTTCGTCCCGGACCAGCACGACCTCGACGCCATGTCGGGTCAAAAGGCTGATGGCGGCCTGGTTGATCCGTGGCGCCAGCACCTGCTGGGCGCAGCCCTGCAGGAGTGCGACCCGGCCACGGCGAGCGCCGATAGCGGGGAAAACGCTGCCACCCAATGGACCGGCGGCAGGTAACTGCTTCGGCGCCATCGTCAGCATCGCCTTCACGCGGCTAAGCAGGTTCGGGTTGGATTGCTTGCTGGTCGAGGGCAGCAGCGCCGCCAGCGGCCGCGCCAGCCGGGCCATGGTCATGCTCAGGCGAAACAGACCGGGACGCGGCAGCACCCAGGCCAGCACGTCACGCAGCAGTCGCTCGGAGAGCGGCCGTCTGTAGTCCTTCTCGATCTTGACCCGCGCCTGATCGACCAGATGCATGTAGTTCACGCCGGACGGGCAGGTCGTCATGCAGGCGAGGCATGAGAGGCAGCGGTCGATATGCTTGACCACCTCCTGCGTCGGCTTCTGATCTTTCTCCAGCATCTCCTTGATCAGGTAGATGCGGCCGCGCGGGCTATCCAGTTCGTCGCCGAGCAGCACATAGGTCGGACAGGTCGCCGTGCAGAATCCGCAATGCACGCATTTGCGCAGGATCTTGTCGGCCTCGGCAATATCCGGATCGGCCAGTTGGGTCGGGGTGAATTCGGTTTTCATGTCGCAAGTCTTTCAAGTACCAAGGCCACGCGACATCCGGCCGCGATTGAGAATGGTCTTCGGATCGAAACTGTTGCGCACGCGCTCGCCGAGCGCCGCGATGCCTTTGGGCTGCGGATGAAACACATCGACCGCACGGCGCACATCTTCCGGCGCGCGGATCAACGTCGCATGGCCACCGGCCGCATTGACCAGCTTGCGGAGCTGCGTTGCCTGCGCATCGGCCGATGGCGGTAGTGCCGCCCAGATCAACCCGCCGCCCCAGTCATAGATGACCTCGCCCTGCGAGCCCTTGGCGATGGCCTGGCCCAGCGCACCGCCCGATGCCGGCGGCGTCACGATGCGCCACACTGGCCACATCGCACGCGGACCGCTGGCCGCGAATGGCGTCACATCTCGGACAGCCGCCCACAGTGCCGCGGACTGAGCGTCTTCAAGTATCTCGGCCACGCCGAATGACTTCAGCGTCGTGCTCAGTGACACCGCGCGCTGCGACGCGGACGCGGTGATGCCTTCGAGGCGGATCAGCGTGACCGACTGGTCGGGCGACGCGATCTCGCCAAGCGCCCCCTGCGTGGTGCGTAACGCCGAGCCCGGCAGATGCGCGGCACCCGAGACATCGAAGGGTGATCCCAACGCCGCGGTCATCGCCTTGTTGGCTGCGATATCATCGAGCCCGCGCAGCACCAGCGTGCGCTCGCTCTCCGCCCGCGGCATGACCTTGAGGGTCACCTCCGTCATCACGGACAGCGTGCCCCACGCGCCGGCGAGCAGCTTGCAGACATCGTAGCCGGTGACATTCTTCACCACCCGGCCGCCGGCCTTGTAGCTGTCGCCAAAGCCGGACACCGCATGCACGCCGAGCAGATGATCGCGCGCACCGCCGGCCTGAATGCGCCGTGGCCCGGCGAGCCCGGCCGAGATCATGCCTCCGATGGTGCCGATATCCGGCGTGCCCAGAAGCTGTGACGTGTTCATCGGCTCGAACGAAAACTGCTGATTCTTGGAATCGATCAGCGACAGCACGTCGGCCATCGGCGCGCCGGCCTGTACGGTGAGGATCAATTCGTTCGGCTCATAGGACGTCACCGCATTCAAGGCCGACAGATCAAGCACCGCATTGGTCGCAATGGGCTGGCCGACCATACGCTTGCTGCCATGACCGATGATTTCCAGCGGCTGCTCGCTTGCAATTGCCGCGCGCACCGCCTGCTCGACGTCCTGAGCATCTCTGACTTTCAAAATATCCACGGAAGACCTATCGCAAACTTGTCGTGTTCATCGTCCCCTCCCCCCTTGCGGGGGAGGGTGGCGCGGAGCGCCGGGAGAGGGGTGGCCACAAGCGCCATCGCTCGTGGTTACCCCTCTCCCCGCCCCTCCCCCGCAAGGGGGGAGGGAGCACAGCCGCCAGAGCAAATTTGATACTCATCATCAAAACCGCGGCAGATCGGGAAACGCCAGCTTGCCACCATGCACATGTACGCGGCCGAGTTCGGCGCAGCGATGCAACGTCGGAAACACCTTGCCGGGATTGAGCAAGCCCTGCGCGTCGAACGCGCATTTGATGCGCTGTTGCTGATTGAGATCGACCTCGCTGAACATCTCCGGCATCAGGTCGCGCTTCTCGATGCCGACTCCGTGCTCGCCGGTCAGCACGCCGCCGACCTCGACGCACAGCCTCAGAATATCTGCGCCGAAATCTTCCGCGAGCTGCAACTCGCCGGGCTTGTTCGCGTCGTAAAGGATCAGCGGATGCAGATTGCCATCGCCGGCGTGAAACACGTTGGCGACGCCAAGACCGTATTTGGCAGACATCTCCTTCATGCGACGCAGCACCAGCGGCAGCGCCGCGCGAGGAATGGTGCCGTCCATGCAGAGATAATCCGGCGAAATGCGCCCAACTGCAGGGAAGGCTGCCTTGCGGCCAGACCAGAACAGCAGGCGTTCCTGTTCGGAGGTCGATATCTGGCAGGTGGTTGAGCCGCAGCCGAGCGCTATCTTTTCGACGCGCTTGATCAGTTCGTCGACCTCGACGCCTGGGCCGTCGAGTTCGATGATCAGCAGTGCTTCGACATCGAGCGGATAGCCGGCATGCACAAACGCTTCCGCCGCGTGAATGGCGGGCTTGTCCATCATCTCCATGCCACCGGGAATGATTCCGGCGCTGATGACATCGGCAACGCATTGGCCGGCGTGCTCGACTTCGGCAAAGCCGATCATCAGCGCGCGCGCGGTTTCCGGCTTCTGCAGGATGCGCACGGTGATTTCGGTGATGACACCCAGCAGACCTTCCGAGCCGGTGATGATCCCCATCAGGTCGTAGCCCGACGTCTCTGCCGTCTTGCCGCCAACGCGAATGACTTCGCCCGACATCAATACGATCTCGCAGCCGAGCAGATTGTTGGTGGTCATGCCGTATTTGAGGCTGTGCACGCCGCCGGAATTCTCCGCGACATTGCCGCCGATCGAACAGGCGATCTGCGATGACGGATCCGGCGCGTAGTAAAATCCCGCATGCGCCACCGCCTGGCTGATGGCGAGATTGGTCACGCCGGGCTCGACGACCACGGCGCGGTTGTCGAAATCGATCTCGCGCACGCGCTTGAATTTGCCGAGACCAAGCAGCACCGCGTCGGCCAGCGGCAGCGCGCCACCGGACAGCGACGTGCCCGAGCCGCGCGGCACCACCTTGATGCCGTTCTCGTGACAATATTTCAGAACTTTTGAGACTTGTTCAGTCGTATCGGGCAACACGACGACCATCGGCGGCTGGCGATAGGCCATCAGCCCATCCGACTCATAGGGCAGCATTTCCGCAGCACTGGAAATCACGCCCTCGCCCGGAACCAGCTTTCGCAACGCAGCGATAATGGCCTCGCGCCTTGCGAGGACAGCCTGATCCGCCGCGGGCATCATGATGGTCATTGAACGCTCACTCCCGAAGATCGCAGCGATCACTCGGCTGCTTTGCAATGAATCAACCACGTCCGGGCGGCTTTGGGTAGCTTACCAAAGCATGACGCGTCGCATGGTGCCGGAACGCGCGGCAGCCGCCATCGCACTTGTGGACTACTCGGAGCGTGTGCAACAAACTAAGCTGGAAAGCCAACCAACAAAAAGAGCCATCCATGAAGTCTGTCACTTTCGGCGCCCTGATCGTCCTTGCCGTCTCGACCGCCTCCTCCTTCGCACTTGCACAGGACGTCGCCGCCGGGAAATCCTCCTTCAACAAGTGCCTCGCCTGCCACGCCGTCGGCGAAAACGCCAAGAACAAGGTCGGTCCGGAACTCAACGGGTTGAACGGCCGCAAATCCGGCATCGCCGAGGGCTATTCATATTCGGACGCCAACAAGAATTCCGGCATTACCTGGGATGAAGCGACGTTCAAGGAATACATCAAGGACCCTAAGGCCAAGATCCCGGGCACCAAGATGGCCTTTGCCGGCATCAAGAAAGAATCCGAGGTGAACGACCTGTGGGCCTTCCTTGCGCAATTCGACAAGGACGGCAAAATCAAGCCGTAAGCGCGGAAGCCTTTTGGTTTGGCGCGTTTTCTTGATGCGAACCGGTGCCCACTGCGCTTGAAAACGCGCTAGGCGCCGGCCGCCATCTTGGTCGGCAGCACGGCCTGCACTACGAGGCCGCGGGCGCGGGCATCCATCACGCCGACGGCGCGCAGCGCCAGCAGCGTGACGGTCTGCACCGCGTCGCGCAGCTTGGCCTGATCTTCGAGATTGTCGGGGGCCATTGGCCCGACCAGCGCTTCATGCAACGCGCCGAGCAATGCGGCCGCTGCGAGCGCCGTGTCCTGCGCCGGCAAATGACCGGCGCGAATAGCGGCCGCAATGCGGGCTTCGACTTCGCCGGCGATCTCACGGCGGCTGGCCAGCCGCGACTCCGTCACATCGACCTCGACCGGCTCGGCCAGGATGCCCCACGACAATTTGCGGTGAGAGACGACATGCACGGCCACCGTGGTCACCGCAGCAGCGAGCGCCGATGACGGTCCCGGCGCAGCATCCGCAGCCCGGCGGATCGCGGCGAGTTCATCGCGCGAAACGTCAGCGATGAGTTCGGAAATAAGGTCGGCCTTGGACGGGAAATACCGATAAACCGTGCCCGCCGCGACATTGGCGCGAACTGCAACCGGCGCGATCTGAACCGCCGCCATGCCACCTTCGGCACAGGTTTCGCGTGCCGCCGCCAGAATGGCGCTGCGCCGCGCCGCAAGCCGCTTCACGACTTGATGGGTCCGTCGGTAAACCATGAGCGTCTCATCCCCGGCACCCCTTGGCCAACCTGACGGCTGTCACAAATAAGGCGCGTAACTTCAAGGTTTTGAGCGAGCTTGAGGGTGCCCGCGATAAGAACTGAACACTAGTTCAGACTCATTGACAAGGTGTTTTGCGCATGGCGGGATTCAACTTTTCGGGTAGATCCAGGTGTCCAGTCCCGAGGTCAAGTGGAGGAGATCGAGTCTGAAGCGGTCTGGCTCATCCGCCCATATCTTGCAGATAGTGTCGTAGGGTGTGAGGCCGCGTAGGCTCTTAAGGCGCCTGGCGATGTTGCAGGCGTCAAGGAATGCGGCGAGGCGATCTTCCAGCTGCCGGTGGCTCTCATAGTGGTAGCGCTGACGTGGCCTCCTTGAGTGTGCGGTTCATCCTCTCGACCCTAGACCGTTGGTCCAGAGGTGGTCGGGCTTGGCCATACTTCTGCGGTCGAGCGCACGGTCTTCGGCCCCTTCGGCGCATCGTGGAGGAAGGCGCGTTTACATCACTTGGCGACCAACCGGTCTCTCGATCAGCTGCTCACTCGATCAGAAGTTGCTGAAACGCAAAATTATCCCTTTCGGATCAGGGTACCGGGTCATTTGATAGTCAACCAAGAGCGGGATGCCATGAAGGGGCTGTGGAGCGATCTATCGGCGGAGGTCCGAAAGCTCAGCATTAAGGAAACGGTTTACGTACTCGTTGCGACTTTCCTGACGCTGATTCTCCTGCTGGTGTGCCTTGCGGTCTATTCCGCTCGCGGACAGCACGCCTATCACGAGAAGCTGGATATCTCGGCGCGCGCGGCCCTGAACATCGAGCGGGTCAACGCTTTGATCTATGCCGCGGTGATGGAATCCCGCGGTATCTATATGTCGACTGATCGTGCCAAAGCGAAGTCCTTTGGCGATAGCCTTCTCAAGCGAAACAGAGAAATCGAGCGGGTCGTCGCGGAGTGGGAGCAGATTGTGAGCGACGATGACGCCGCGCAGTTTGCCGTTTTCAAGAAACGCATCGACCAGTTTGTCGGTTTCCGCGATGAACTCGTTCGCCGAGCCAGGACGATTGATCCCGCCGCCGGTCGCGAATGGGGCGATAACGATGCCAACCGCACCGTGCGTATTGCGCTGAACGAAGACCTCGAAACTCTCGCAAAGGTTTATGCCAGTCGTGCCAAGGATGTTGCGGAGCTTGGCAAGCATGGTGAACTCGTCTCGTGGTATCTCATCGCGTTAGGCATCGCGGCAATGGCGATGGCAGCTTTCGTTGCGCTATTGATCCTCAAGTCTATCGTGCGTCCACTGTCGGACATTACCCAAACCACAGACAGAATCGCTTCCGGGAAGATCAAACTCGCGATTCCGCACATCAACCGCCAGGACGAGATCGGCCATCTCGCTCGCGCCGTTCGGAACTTTCAGGACGCGGTAGGTCAGATCGAAGAACTTCAAGAGCAAAACCTCGCACTCGAAGGCGAGCGCGAGGTTGTCGCCAAGGCGCGCGACAGTTTGGAAGACAAGTTTCACACGAAAAAATGGCAGCTGGACGCGGCCATCAACAATATGGCCCAGGGCTTGGTCATGCTTGATCGATCCGGTGGGATTGTTCTTGTCAATGATCAGTACAGGAAGATGTATCGCTTGCCGCCAGAGGTGATACGCCCCGGCTGTTCCCTCAAGGATATCCTGAAGCACAGGGCCCAGATTGGATTATTTACGGGCGACATCGACGGTTACATGAGCATGATCCTGACCCGGATCGCCGAGAGAAAACCAGCCGTCCACGACATCGACCTGGCGGATGGGCGGATCATTAGCGTTTCAGAACGGGCGATGGACGGAGGTGGATGGGTCGCGACCCACCAAGACATCACCATCCAGCGTCAGATTATGAAGGCACTCGAAAGGACCGAGCAATTCCTGGCGACGGTCATCGAAAACGTGCCCGAGGCGATTATCGCCAAGCGAGCGCGCGATCTGAAGTATGTCTTCGTCAATCGGGCCGCAGAGATACTTTACGGCCTCCCGCGATCAGAAATCATCGAGAAGACGGCGCATGATCTCTTCCCCAAACAGACCGCTGAATTGATTGAGCGTCATGACAAGCAACTCCTGGCAGAAAATCGCGAAATTGAGGCCGGCACCCACACAATTGAAACGCCTGGCAACGGCGTGCGGATTGTTTCGGTAAAGCGGCTTCCGATCGCCGGCAAGGACGGCGGTTCCCATTTCTTGCTGAGCATGATCGAAGATCACACCCACTTAAATTCAAGCGCTGCCTGAATAACGTCGTAAGCGTCGAGCTTGAGGGGTCACGACTACCGCGACGCAAGAAGATCCGAAGCGATGACGTCGGCAGGGCTTCGGCGCCTCGCGAATCCAGGAAGCTCGCTGGAGCCGATATAACGACTAGCCGCCAAACCCGAGCGCCCGGGCGGCCGCGGCGACCGCCATCCCGGTGATGACGGCAATGAAGTCGTTGCGGCGGATGATGGTCACGGCCATCGCGGCGAGGATCGCGAAAACCACCACCGGCCCGCCATTGACGGCCACGGGCAGTGCGGCAGCGACGATGATCGAGCCCGGCAATGCGTCGAGCATGCGGCGGACCCGCGGCGTGACGTTGACGTAGCCCATCAGCCAGTAGCCACCGAGGCGCGAGGCCACTGTGACCGCGGTCATGACCGCGAAGGCGATCATCACGTCGCTGCGCAAAAATTCCGTCATACGGACACGCCCGCCGGATGCTGCGGTTCGGGTTCGTCCATGAGCCCGGCACTGATCGCTCCCGATAGCGCGCCGGCGATGATGAACCACCAGCCCGGCACCAACCAATGCACCGCGAGGGCAACGACGCCCGACACGACCCAAGGAATGGCACGGCGGGGGCCCTTCCATGCGGGCACCAGCATCGCGGCATAGAAGGCCGGCATCACCAGATCGACGCCGTACTTTCTCGGGTCAGTGAGTTGTTCGGCCAGTAGGAAGCCCGGGATGGCCGAAAACAGCCAGGTGAAATACAGCACGATGCCGCCGCCGAGATAGAACGACGCATCGGCGCCGCCATGATCGCGATAGCGCATCGCGGCGAGCCAGCCGCCATCGGTGACCAGCAGCATCGACGGGTAGGCTTGCCAGGCCGGCAACGTGCCGAACCACGGGCGTAGTGTCGCGCTCATCAGGAAGAAGCGGATGTTCACCGTGAGCGTCAGTAGCGCCAGCGTCGCGATCGCGCCCGGCGTCAAAACATCAGGCCACGACTGCACCGCAACAAATTGCGAAAGCCCGCCATAGACCGTCGCCATCATCACTTCGACTTCGGCAAGCGTGAGGTTCTTCTGCGCACACAGCGCACCGAATGCCATGCCGAAAGCCAGCGTGCCGGGCAGCATCGGGCCGATGGCAATGATGCCGGGCACGATAGCGGCCTTCGACCAATAGGCTGGCGCTTTCGGGATGTGGCTGGAATGCATCGACTGATCCGCGTGACGCCCGCAGGCCAATCATGCCTGCGGGTCCCACGCGATCAGGTCAAGTGATGCGGATTCATATGCGTCATGCAGCGGCGGATATGAGACCAAAGACTACTCCCAGTTCAGCGCGCCGCCGTTCTGGTATTCAATCACCCGGGTCTCGAAGAAGTTTTTCTCCTTCTTCAGGTCCATGGCTTCCGACATCCACGGGAACGGATTTTCCGTCTCAACGAACACCGGCGCGAGGCCGATCTGGGCGCAGCGGCGGTTGGCGATGAAGTGCATATAGGTCTCGCACAGCGCCGCATTCAGCCCGAGGAAGCCGCGCGGCATGGTGTCCCGCCCATAGGCCGCCTCGAGCTCGGCCGCCGTGCGGATCATGTCGCGGATTTCTTCCTGGAACGCTTTGGTCCAGAGATGCGGATTTTCGATCTTGATCTGGTTGATGACGTCGATGCCGAAGTTCAGATGGATCGATTCATCGCGCAGGATGTACTGATACTGTTCGGCGATCCCGACCATCTTGTTGCGGCGGCCGAGCGACAGGATCTGCGCGAAACCCGTGTAGAACCACATGCCCTCGAAGATCACGTAGAAGGCGACGAGATCGCGCATGAAGGCCTGATCGGTCTCAGGCTTGCCGGTCTTGAAATCGGGATCGTCGAGATGCTGGGTGTGCTTGAGCGCCCAGGCCGCCTTCTCGGTGATCGACGGCACCTCGCGATACATGTTGAACAGTTCGCCCTCATCGAGGCCGAGACTCTCGACGATGTATTGGAAGGTGTGGGTGTGCACGGCTTCCTCGAAGGACTGCCGCAACAGATACTGGCGGCATTCCGGATTGGTCAGATGACGATAGATCGCCAGCACGATGTTATTGGCGACAAGGCTCTCTGACGCAGCGAAGAAGCCGAGATTGCGCTTGATCGCACGGCGCTCGTCTTCGGTCAGGCCGTCGCGCGACTTCCACAGTGCGATATCAGCCTGCATCGAGACTTCGGTCGGCATCCAGTGATTGTTGCAGCCGGCGAGATATTTCTCCCACGCCCACTTGTATTTCAGCGGCAGCAGCTGATTGACGTCGGCGCGGCAGTTGATCATCCGCTTCTCGTCCACCGAGACGCGGCCGCCGGAGCGATCGATGGTACCAAGGCCGGTGGCGTCGGTGGGTGTTTCCGGGAGGGGGATGAAGGCGGGCGCCTTGGCCGCGGATGACGTGTCGGACCAGTCGAGCATAGGAGTTCCTTTGAATTCTGTGTCGGCCCTCATGGTGAGGAGCCCGCTTCTGCAGCGGGCGTCTCGAACCATGAGTGTGTCATCACACATCCTTCGAGACGCGCGCGAAGATCACGCGCTCCTCAGGATGAGATTGAGTAACTGATGTGCCTTATTGGCACGCCTCGCATTCGGGATTGTCGATCGAACAGGCCATCGCTCCGGACAGATCCGGTGCAGTGACGGCGGAGGACTGAACGAGGATCGGCGCACCTGCTGTCTTCGCTGCTGCGCCTGTCGCCGACACCGCGTTGAGCTTCCCGTCGGTGCCCTTCAGCGTCGACTTCTCCACATGCGTCGCGCTGCGCGAGCGCAGGTAGTAGGTCGTCTTCAATCCCAGCGTCCAGGCCAGACGGTAAAGCTGATCGAGCTTCTTGCCGGATGGATTGGCGATGTAGAGATTGAGCGACTGCGCCTGATCGATCCACTTCTGCCGGCGCGACGCCGCCTCGATCAACCATGCGCTGTCGATCTCGAATGAAGTCGCATAGAGCGCCTTGAGATCGTCGGGCACGCGATCGATCGATCCGACGCTGCCGTCGAAATATTTGAGGTCGGAGACCATCACCTCGTCCCACAGGCCCCTCTTTTTCAGATCGCGCACGAGGAAGGCGTTCACCACCGTGAAATCGCCCGACATGTTCGATTTCACATAGAGGTTCTGATAGGCCGGCTCGATCGACTGCGCGACGCCGCAAATGTTGGAAATCGTCGCCGTCGGCGCGATCGCCATCACGTTGGAATTGCGCATGCCGGTGGACTTCACGCGGTCACGCAGGCCGTTCCAGTCGAGCGTGGTCGAGCGATCCATCTGCACGCCACCGCGGGCCTCCGCAAGGATCTCGATGGAGTCGATTGGCAGGATGCCGCGGCTCCACAGCGATCCCTCGAAGGACGGATAGCGGCCGCGCTCGGCGGCGAGATCGACCGACGCCGAGATGGAATGGAAGGCAATCGCCTCCATGCTGGTGTCGGCGAAGTTCACTGCCGCATCGGACGCCGTCGCGATGCTCTGCACCTGCAGCGCATCCTGGAAGCCCATCAGACCCAAACCCACCGGACGGTGCTTGAGGTTCGAGCGGCGCGCTTCCGGGATGGTGTAGAAATTGATGTCGATGACATTGTCGAGCATCCGCATCGCCGTGGTCACGGTGCGTTTGAGCTGTGCGTGATCAAGACCGTTCTGACCGATGTGGTTGAGCAGATTGACCGAGCCGAGATTGCAGACCGCGACTTCGTCGTCCGACGTATTCAGCGTGATTTCCGTGCAGAGATTCGACGAGTGGATGACGCCGGCATGCTGCTGCGGCGAGCGCAGGTTGCAGGGATCCTTGAAGGTGATCCAGGGATGGCCGGTCTCGAACACCATGGTCAGCATGCGGCGCCACAGGTCGGTCGCGCGCACTTTCTTGAACACGCGGATCTCGCCGCGCGCAGCCTTCTCCTCATAGGCCGCATAGCGCTCGGCAAACGGCTTGCCATAGAGATCGTGCAGCTCAGGCGTTTCGTCCGGCGAGAACAGCGTCCATTCGCCGTCGGCTTCGACGCGCTGCATGAAAAGATCCGGCACCCAGTTGGCCGTGTTCATGTCGTGGGTGCGACGGCGGTCGTCGCCGGTGTTCTTGCGGAGATCGAGAAACTCCTCGATGTCGATATGCCAGGTTTCCAGGTAGGCGCAGACCGCACCCTTGCGCTTGCCGCCCTGGTTGACGGCGATGGCCGTATCGTTGGCGACCTTCAGGAACGGCACCACGCCCTGGCTCTCGCCATTGGTGCCCTTGATATGCGCGCCGAGACCGCGCACGCGCGTCCAGTCATTGCCGAGACCGCCGGAATATTTCGCCAGCAGGGCATTGTCCTTCACCGACTTGAAGATGCCGTCGAGATCGTCGGCCACGGTGGTGAGGAAGCAGGACGACAGTTGCGGGCGCTGCGTGCCGGAATTGAACAGCGTCGGCGTCGAGGCCATGAAGTCGAACGACGACAGCAGATTGTAGAATTCGATGGCGCGGGCTTCGCGGTCGATCTCGCGCAGCGCGAGGCCCATGGCTACGCGCATGAAGAAGGCCTGCGGCAGTTCGATGCGATTGCCCTGCACATGCAGGAAGTAGCGGTCATAGAGCGTCTGCAATCCCAGGAACTGGAACTGAAGGTCTCCTTCCGGCTTCAGCGCGGCAGCGATTCGCTTGAGATCGAAGCGCGCGAGTTCGGGATCGAGCAGCTCGGCCGGAATGCCGGTCTTGATATAGGCGCCGAAATATTCGGCGTAGCGCGTGGTCATGTCGGCCTGCGACGCGTGGGTCGGCGTGCCCCCGACAAAGGACAGGACTTCGGTGCGCAGCTTGTCAAGCAGAAGGCGGGCGCTGACAAAGGTGTAGTTCGGCTCCTGCTCCACCAGCGTGCGCGCGGCCATGATGCCGGCCAGCGCCAGCTCATCCAGCGTGATGCCGTCATAGAGATTGCGACGGGTTTCCTCGAGCACCGGGGCGGCATCGACGCCGTCAAGGCCGGCGCAGGCCTCGTTGACGATCAGCGCGAGACGCGCCGAATCGAGCGGGGCGCGGGTGCCGTTGGCGAGCATGACATGCAGCACCGGTGCGGTGGAAACCGGCGCGGGCTTCGCGGCCAGCTCTTCGGCGCGGGTGCGAGCGCGCTCCTCGCGATACAGCACATAAGCGCGCGCCACCTTGTGGTGCTCGCTACGCATCAGCGCCAGTTCGACCTGATCCTGGACGTCCTCGATATGGAAGGTGCGGCCTTCACCGACGCGGCGCGTCAGCGCCGCCACGACGTCGCCGGTCAGTTGTTCCACCGCCTCATGGACGCGGCGCGACGCCGCTGCCGTGTGGCCCTCGACCGCGAGGAAAGCCTTGGTCATGGCCACGGAAATCTTGCCGGCATCGAACGGCGACACCGTGCCGTTGCGCCGGATGATCTGCATCGAGGGTTCGCGCGCAGGCGCAGCGAGCGTTTCCGGCGAGAGTTGAATCAGCGGCGCATGAGCCGCATCGCGTCCGTTAGACAAAACAGAAGATGAAGTAGGCATCGGCAAGACCCCGTGTGATGCATCAAGCAATGGGGGCTGGGGCCGAAAGGACGCTGCAAAATACACGGCGGAAATCCGCCGGCATTGCCTGCAAGCGACCGCTGGGACACCCCGCCCATGGACGTTCTGGTGTCGCGGCAGGTCTCCTGGCTCGCAGGTCGTCGTCTGTTTCAGCCTTCCCGACGCTTGCGGCATCAGTGACTTCAATTGAAACAGACTCACCGCTTACAGTTGCGGGGGCAGCGCCGGAATATGACGCAAAACAGCGTCTTCACCGACTTCCCTCTTAGCCACCAAATCTTGCGACATGGCGGACCGTGACATCTACATTTGGTGCGATCCGCGGTGAAGTGTCAAGCGACCATGGCGGCCGGACGCAACAAATTGGGCGTGGCTGTTGGTTCAGTGGACAACCGCTTGCGTGGCGGAACCGCGGGATCGTTGGCGGTTTCTGAACGATGCGATTCGTTGTCCGAAAGCACCGTGAGGCGCAGAACATCGTCATCAATCGATGGAGGATGCCATGCGGAACCTTGCAACGAGCACTGAGAGAACCAAGTTCAACGCTTTCGTGGAGACCGCAAGCGCGCTCACGGCGTTCGAGACGACGGAGCAGATCGCCCGGCGCCGCCTCGACGTGATGCTGAACGAAGCGCTGATGGACAGTTTCCCAGCCAGCGATCCGGTCTCTTCCTTGCAGTTCGCCTGAGCAGGGTCAGACCGCACGAAAGCTGGCCCGATACTGGCTGGGCGTCAGACCCAGTCGTCGCACGAAGACCTGACGCATATGTTCGGCGGTGGTGAAACCGGATTCATAGGCCACGACCTTGAGCGGCAGATCGCTGCCTTCGAGACGGTTACGCGCCGTGTCGATCCGGGCGCCCTCGACAAAATCTGCCGGCGTCATCTTTGTTTCGTGCTTGAACACCCGCGCGAAGGTGCGCGCGCTCATGCCCGCCACATCGGCCAGTTCATCGACGCTGTGCGCATCGCGCAGATGAGCCATCACATGGGCATGGACTCGCGCGATCGGCGAGTCCGGCTCGGCCGGCGGCACCAGATAGGGACTGAATTGCGACTGGCCACCCTGGCGCTGCGCCACCACAACCAGACGCTTGGCCACGGCCAGCGCAACGTCCGCGCCATGATCTTCCTGGACCAGTGCGAGACCGAGATCGATCCCTGCGGTGACGCCGGCCGACGTCACCAGCGCGCCGTCACGGCTATAGATGCGATCGAACTCGACATGCGCCTTGGGGAAACGCAGCGCCAATAGCGGCGCATTCTGCCAGTGCGTCGTCACAGTCTTGTCGTCAAGCAAGCCTGCATGGCCGAGCGCGAATGCCCCGGTGCAGACCGAGCCATAACGCCCCGCCTGGAGCGCCGCATTGGCCAGCCATTCTGTAAGCTGCGGGTCGGCTTCCGCCGTCGGCAGCCCTGGCCCGCCGGCCACCAGAACCAGATCCCAGGGCTTCCTTGCATCGTTGAACGCCAGATCGGCGGATATTCTCAGGCCGTTCGATGCACGCAGCGGCGCGCAGTCTGCAGCGACAAGTGTGATGTCGTAGCCGTCGCCCGGCGCGACGAAGCTATTGGCCTCCATGAACACATCAAGCGGACCGGCTACGTCCAGCGACTGGACGCCCGGAAAGATCGCAAGAGCAACGGTCTTCATGGTGATGCTTCATTCCATCGATGGCAGTGAACCCAAGCGTTACGGAACAGATAGTCGCCTGCCGGCAGGAAATCACGGGCGAATGGCAGCTTTGCAGGGCGCGGCGCGATTGCGAGGACACAGCCCCCGGACGACAACGAATGCATCATAGCACAGTGCAAGGAGCATCCCATGAGCAAGACCATCGCCGGCATCAAAGTCCCTGACAGCGCCCTCGCCCGCCAGATCGATCAGCTGGTGCGCGATACCGAAAGCGATCTTCTGTATCATCATTCCAATCGGGTTTTCCTGTTCGGCGCGCTCGCCGGGCAGCGCAAGGGCCTCAAGGTCGATTCCGAGTTACTTTATGTTGGCGCGATGTTTCACGACATGGGCCTGCAGGCGTCCTATGCGAGCAAGGATGAACGTTTCGAAGTCGATGGCGCAAATGCTGCCGCGGAATTTCTGCGCAGCCACAGGATCGATGAGCGCGATATCGACGATGTCTGGGACGCCATCGCGCTTCACACGACACCGGGCATTCCCAAGCACAAGCGGCCCGTGGTGGCGCTGGTGACCGCAGGCGTCGAGATGGACGTCTTGGGTCTGGAGTACGATGCCTTCACCGAACATCAGCGCCACGAAGTGTGCACGTGTCATCCGCGTGGCCATGACTTCAAGAACGGGATCATCGATGCGTTCGCTGCAGGGACGATCCACAAGCCGGAGACCACCTTCGGCAACGTCAAGGCTGACGTGCTCGACCTCCGCGACCCCACCTACAAGCGCGGGAATTTCTGCAGCATCATCCTGAACTCGGCGTGGAGCGAATAGCCTCCCGCGCGCGCATGGCGATCAACGCTGCCACCAGCAGCGTTGCGCCAAAGCCCGTGGGAGCGCCGATGAACGGATAGGCGATCAGCAGCACAGCTGCGAGGCCGAGAACCGGCAGTTCATGACAGCGAAAGCCTTCGGCGAGACCGATACGGGCGATGAAGCCGATGGCAATCGCAAGCACCATCACATCGTACAGGAAAAGGTAGGGCGTTGTGAGCAAGGCGCCGACTGCCAGCGCTGCGGCTTTCAGCTCGTAGCGCACACTGCTGCGCCACAACGGGACCAGCACCGATACGACGGCACCAATCATGATCCACTGAAACGTCCAGGCCAGCGGCTCGCTGCCGTCGAAATAGCGCACCAGTGCGAAGATGCTCTGCATCTTGCCCCATGGCGCGCGGCCTTCGGTGAGGAAGGCCTGCGAGAACATCGGCATCCAGTGGATAAAGGCTTGCCAGCTCTCCGTGCCGAAAGCGAGCCACGACACCGCGGCCAGCAGCACGGTCGTGATGCCCGCGCTGACGAAGGCCTTCCATTGTGACGCCGCGATCAGCATCAGCGGAAACAGAAATCCGTATTGCGGCTTGTAGCTGAGCAGGCCCAGACAGATGCCCGACAGGATCGGCCGCGTCGGCAGCAGCACCAGCATGCCGCCGATCAGTGCCGCTGTCAGAAATCCGTTCTGCCCGACAAGGCCGTTGGTCATCACCACCGGAAAAGCCGCAGCCAATAAAAGGCCGAAGGGACGACCGACGATCGCACGCATCGCCGCCAGATACGGCACGAAGCTGACCGCAGCCCAGCCGGCAAAGGCCACGGCATAAGGCAGCTTCGCGAGCAGTGCCGCGATGAACAGGAACGGCGGCGGATAATGCCAGGCGAAATTGCCGGGATAGCTCTGACCGAGGACGGCGATCTGGACCTTTTTCTGGATGTCCCAGTCATAGGCCCAGGCCGGATGACCATCGAGCACCAATCGCCCCGCAGACCACACATTGACGAAATCGGTGGGCGAGCCGAGGCCGTCTTCATAGATCCAGCCGCGACCGTAGAAGGTCGGAAAGAAGGCGAGATGCAGCATCGTCAGGATCGTGCAGACGAGCAGCAGCGCCGGCGGAATTGGGCCACGCTCGGGTGTCGAAGTCATCGTGAGCGGCGCTGGCATAGAGTCCCCAATGCGCATCAAGGGCGCCGGGCGACAGTGCCGAGGGAAGTTTGAGGAAGGTTTAAGTGCCCGGATCGTACCTCGCTCCATTCGAGCTACAGATAACAAAAAAACGCGGCCTTTCGGCCGCGTTTTGCATGTTTGCATGTGACGACTTTACGCCTGCGGCTGCGGCTCCAGGCCACCGTCCGGACGCGGGCGCGGCTTGCCGGCGGGCGGCACGGCCGAGGTGCGCGGACCCGAAGGCTCAAGCACCGACTCGCGGTTCGGCTTCTTGCCATTCAACAAGTCGCCGATCTCGTCGCCCGACAGGGTTTCGAATTCCAGCAGACCCTTGGCCAGCGTTTCCAGATCTTCGCGGCGCTCGGTAAGGATTTTGGTCGCCTCGTCATATCCTTCCGCGACCAGGCGCTTCACTTCGGAGTCGATCTTCTGCGCGGTCGATTCCGAGACGTTCTGCTGGCGATTGACCTGCATGCCCAGGAACACCTCGTCATTGTTATCGCCATAGGCGACCGTGCCGAGTTCTTCCGACAGGCCCCAACGCGTGACCATCATGCGAGCCAGACGCGTTGCCTGCTCGATGTCCGACGATGCACCAGAAGTGACCTTGTTGCGTCCGAAGATCAGTTCTTCAGCGACACGGCCGCCCATCATGATCGCGAGACGTGAGGTCATCTGCTCCAGCGACATCGACATCTTGTCGCGCTCAGGCAACTGCATGACCATGCCGAGGGCACGGCCGCGCGGAATGATCGTTGCCTTGTGGATCGGATCGGTGGCGACGACGTTCAGGCCGACGATGGCGTGACCGCCTTCGTGATAGGCCGTCAGCATCTTCTCTTCCTCGGACATCACCAGCGACTTGCGCTCGGCGCCCATCATCACCTTGTCCTTGGCCTCTTCGAACTCGCTCTGCGTCACCATACGCTTGTTGCGGCGCGCGGCGGTCAGGGCAGCTTCGTTGACGAGGTTCATCAGGTCAGCGCCGGAGAAACCCGGAGTGCCGCGTGCGATGGTCTTGAGGTTGATATCCGGCGCCAGTGGCACCTTGCGGACATGGACCTTGAGGATCTGCTCGCGACCGACGACGTCCGGATTCGGCACCACGACCTGACGGTCGAAGCGGCCTGGACGCAGCAGCGCGGGATCCAGCACATCCGGACGGTTGGTAGCGGCGATCAGGATCACGCCTTCATTGGCTTCGAAGCCGTCCATCTCGACCAGCAACTGGTTGAGAGTCTGTTCGCGCTCGTCATTACCGCCGCCGAGACCAGCGCCACGATGACGACCGACGGCGTCGATTTCGTCGATGAAGATAATGCAAGGCGCGTTCTTCTTGGCCTGCTCGAACATGTCGCGGACGCGACTGGCGCCGACGCCGACGAACATTTCGACGAAGTCCGAACCCGAAATGGTGAAGAACGGCACATTGGCTTCGCCCGCGACAGCACGCGCAATCAGCGTCTTACCGGTGCCGGGGGGGCCAACCAGCAGCACGCCGCGCGGGATACGTCCGCCGAGGCGCTGATACTTGCCGGGGTCGCGCAGGAATTCGACAATTTCCTGCAGATCCTGCTTGGCTTCGTCGACGCCGGCGACGTCCTCGAAGGTGACGCGGCCATGCGCTTCCGTCAGCATCTTGGCGCGCGACTTGCCGAAGCCCATCGCCTTGCCGGCGCCGCCCTGCATCTGACGCGACAGGAAGATCCACACGCCGATCAGCGCGATGAATGGCAGCCATGACACGAGCAGCGACACGAACCACGGCACGTTGTCGCCCGGCGCCTTGGCAGTGATCGAGACCTTGGCGTCATACAGACGCTTGATCAGGGTCGGATCGCTTGGCGCATAGGTCTGGAAGCTCGAGCCGTTGGTGAAGGTGCCGTGAATTTCAGGCCCCTGGATCACGACGTCACGGACGTGATTTTGATCAACTTCGGTGAGGAGCTGCGAGAACGAAATGTCCTGCGAGGCGGTGCGCTGACCGGGATTCTGGAAAAGCGTGAACAGCGCCAGCAGCAACAAAACGATAATGACCCAGAGGGCAAAATTGCGCAGGTTCGCGTTCATCGATCTTCCTTCGTCGCCGCGCGAAATCGCGGCCTTATTCCCTTGTGAGTCGCCACAAGGGTTCACCCTGGGTCGGTCGGATACAATCTAGGTGCGACCGAGGGCGCTGCCAAGGGAACTGGGATGGACTATTTAACGCATCTACGCGCATTTCCGGTTCAAATAATGGCAGTGCTGACAGGGTTTTCCCACGGTGGTTAAGGTACCGTGGGGCAACAGGTACGTCTTTGCACTCAATCAGCGCGGCGACGCCTGGGCGGCGCTGGAACGATTCTCAGGCGGTCCTGAGTCAGCGTGATCATGGCACCGGCGAGCGTCTGCTTCAGCAGAATACCTTTTCCGCCCGATCGCCCGGCCTGAACCATGGCGAATACGAGCGTTTCGACCTTGCCGAGCTCGGCCGGCCCTTCGTGCCCGACCTGATCGATCATCCGCAGCAACAACCGGACGCGAATTTCCTCCGCCAGCCCCGCAAATGCTCCCGCATCGATGGCTTCGGGCACCCTGCCCGGGCTGTGCAGTGCCAGAAAACGCTCTGCCCCGTCGACCATCAGTTCCAGCGCGGCGTCGGCACGCCGGAGCCGCGTCGCCAGCCGGGCGAGATTTCGCGAATCGAAGCCCTCGGACGCCAGCGCCGGCATCAGCGCCCGCAGCCGCGGGCGGGTGTAGCTTGGGTTGGAGTTACTGGGATCGGTCGCGAAGCCGATTTTCGCTTTGGTCAGCGTAGCAACAAGTTGCACTTTCGCGATGTGTAAAAAGGGACGCGCGAGCTGGATGCCGTCGCGCTCGGTCAGCCGCGCCATGCCCGCGAGGCCGGCGATGCCGCTGCCGCGCGCCATCCGCATCAGCAGGGTCTCGGCCTGATCGTCGCGGGTATGGGCAGTCAGTACATGGAATGCTCCGACGCTGCGCGCGGCCTTGGCCAACAGCAGATAGCGCGCATCGCGAGCCGCAGCGGGCAATCCGGTTTTCGGCTTGGCGCCGGTCCAGCGCATGGTGCGATGAGGAATGCCGAGGGCGGTCGCTAGGCGCTTGACGTCGCGCGCCTCGCGGGCCGCTTCGGGGCGCAAACCATGATCGACCGTCACGGCGGTGAGGTCAGGGCCGCGTTTGAGCGCATGCCGCCAACGCGCGGCGAGCCACATCAGGGCGACGGAATCAGGACCGCCGGACACGGCAAGGACTAATCCTGGCGCGGACGCCCAGTCAGCGAATAACTGTTTCGCCATCTGGGCCGAAATCGGCGACTGGTCGTCGTCGGACATGCGCGTCAGAACCGGTTGCGACCCGGCTGATTGTCCGGGTCGATCACCTAGCACTTAACGCGTTTTTGCTCGCGGTCCACGCCCTGTTTCACGCCGGCCGAGGCACGGGGATATTTCCGTGTCACTTCACCGAAGGCGGCACAGGCCGCTTCCTTCTCCTTCAGCGCGGCCAGCGACTGGCCAAGCCGCAGCAACGCATCAGGCGCCTTGGCGGAAGTGTCGTATTTCGTGGTCACGCCCAGGAATATCTCGGCGGCATCGCGATATTTCTGACGCTGGAAGAAGCTTTCGCCGAGCCAATACTGCGAATCCGCAATCATTGGATCACCGGGATATTTCTGGGCGAAGTTGCGCATGGTCTCTTCGGCCAGCGCGTAATCACGACGCTGCATATAGCCGATGCCGAGATCGAACTCGTCCTTCGGGGTCGCGCCCGGCGGTAAGGTCGTCAGTGCTGGCGCTGCTCCGCCCGGGGCGGCATTGCCCAGCGGGAGCGGCTCGCCGGCCCCACGGCCGCCCTGTGCACCGACCGGTGCGTTTGCGGGCATCGGCTGCTGCCCGCCACCCAGCGCGCGCGGCACGCCCGGCGCATTGGGGTTCGCATTGGGATCGAACGCATCGTTGCGACGGCCAGCGCGAGGAGCCGGTGCGGGATCCTGAGCAATTGGTGCAGGTGCCGCGATCTGCGGCTGTTGCTGGTTGTAGCCCGGCTGCTGCACGGGAGCCTGCTGCATCGGCGGCTGCTGGACCGGGGCGGCAGCGACATTGGGACGGCCTCCTGCGCCCGCTGGGGCGCCGCCGGCCTGCAACTGCCGGAGCTGATCCTCAAGCTGCCGATTGCGGAACTGCAGTTCTTCATTCTGGCCGGTGAGCTGCCGCAGCTGGTTCTGCAACCGCTCGATCTGCAAGCCCTGGTCGGCATCGTCGTCGCCCGACTGCTGGCCGTAGCCCTGCTGACGGGGAGCCGGTTGACCAAACAACTGCGCCCAAACCGGCGAAGCCGTGACGAGCAGCATGGAGACGAGTGCAGCGCCGGCGAGCGAATGAGATCTGGATGACATTTGAGCCTGAAAATGACCGGTTTCGCGCCCCATCGGCGCGCATCACGATGAGGATTTCACTACGCCAAAAATGTGACTTTCGACAGCGACAAAGGCGCCTGCCCCAAACAAAAATGGCGCCTGCCCCGGGGGCAGACGCCATTTTGTTTGATATCAGACGTCGCTTACGCGCCAGCGTTCAGCACGGTAACCGCACGGCGGTTCTGCGACCAGCACGAGATGTCGTTACACACCGCGACCGGACGTTCCTTGCCGTAGGAGATGGTGCGCATCCGGCTGGCATCGATACCGCGCGAGGCCAGGAAGGTGCGAACCGACTGGGCACGGCGGGCGCCGAGCGCAATGTTGTATTCGCGGGTGCCGCGCTCGTCCGCATGACCTTCGATGGTGAAGGAGTAGCGGTTGTACTGCTGCAGCCACTGCGCCTGCTTGTCCAGGGTCGCGATCGCCTGCGGCGACAGTTCGGTCTGATCGCTCTCGAAGAACACGCGATCGCCGACATTGACGACGAAGTCCTGCTGGCTGCCCGGCGTGGCGGCATTGGCCATCGCGCCATCGGCACCCAAACCGTTCTTGTTGGCGCAGGCGCCCATCGACAGCGCCACGGCCAGCACTGCAGCCAGTTTTAATCCCTGGAGGATTCGCATCTGATGCTTCATTCCCGGAGCCTCCACGCTCACGCTTTACCCAACTGTCATTCGGTCTACAGGGCGTTGGTTAAGCGAACGTTCCGTCAACCTTGATGAGGTGTTGCCAAAACCGATCAAAAGCCACAGGCCGCGAAAAAGCAACGACGTGGTTAATGGTTGGCAAATGTGGCGCGACGGTGAAGGTTCTGAGAAAGCAGCTGGTTTTAGGCGGAATCCCGCTGCGGGACTGCTGGAATAATCAGCAACGACCGGCGATGGGACCGTCGCCATCCTCCACCCTCAACTGCGGGGCAACACCGCGGCCTGAGCGATATGGAACTCGGATGAATGAAGATCCGGCGCCAGGGGCTCGCTCTTGCGCTCGAACAGAGCCCGCTGCTCGAAGAGACTGGAGCGGAAATGCGGGTAGCGCATAAAAATACGTTCGCGCACCGAGGCGTAGTCGGCCGCCATCAGGCATAGCGGCTTGGTCAGCGTCGGATAAGGCCGCGGCTCGCACATCGGCGTCTGCAGGAAAACCTTGCGATAAAACGCACGATGCTCGGCGCGCACGGTCGCCGTCCCGATATCGGCTTTGAAATAGCCGCAGGCGACATAGCCCAGCCGAACCGTCATGTAGGGCAGTTCAGGAAACTTGGTGCGGTTGTTCGGGTCGGCCACGAAGCGGTTCGGGTCGACGATGATCTTCCCTTTGTCCAGCTCGGGACGCAACAGGTCCCCGAATGCATCGACGGCGGGCGTCTCCGGATTGTCCGGCGTCGCTACGCTGACGCGCAGCGAACTGGCGAGCTCGCCATCAACGAATATCCCGAAAGTCCATGAATTCGGCAAATCATCGAAACGGTCGGCGAGACGGCGATCCGCCCGAGGCTCGATGGCCCCCTCATGGAGATAGGCTCTATAGCGCAGGCTATAGATCGCCTCTTTCTCAGCTTCGGTTTCGGCAAGACGGTAGTCAACCCGGTCGAGAATATCGCTGCGCTTCGAAGCTTCAGTCGCTTGATCGGCCGAAGCCATCATTCCGTCTCCTACGCACCAACGCCATGACTACGCGAGTAAGGAAAGGTTAAAGCTTTCTTAAAAGTTGTCAAAGGTTCTGCCACAATGTGGTTAACCCTTTTGGCCTATTCGGCGCGCGAAACGAATGGAAATGGAAATTCGAGAGTGTGGCCCGCGGCTGGTCAGGCCGGCGCGCGCGTGGCCTCGACATTGGCGCCGGGCTCGATCACGCGACGTCCGTGGGACGCGTCCAGGAGCTGCCTGATCCGGGTCGCAGGCACCGGGCGGCTGAACAAATAACCCTGGGCCTCGCTAATCGTGCCGTCGGCACTGATCAGCTCGAGCTGCTCATTGGTCTCGATGCCTTCGACGACAACCGTCATTCCCAGATCGGCACTGAGGCGCGCGACGCCGCGCAGCAGCGTCAACGGACGGTCCGTATCGATCCCTTCGAGGAATGAGCGATCGATCTTCACCTTCTGCAGCGGGAAATTGTGCAGATAGCTCAGGCTCGAATAGCCGGTACCGAAATCGTCGAGCGAAATCCGGCAACCTGCCGCGTGAAGCTGCGCGAGGGCATCGTGGGTCCACTGCGTATTACGCAGCAGCGACGATTCGGTGATCTCGATCTCGAGACGACGCGCCGGCAGCCCGGACACATCGAGGGCGTAGCGTACCTCGCTCAACACATCGCGCTGATGAAACTGCTGCGACGAGAAGTTGACGGCGACGCTGACCGCGTCCGGCCACTTCATGCATTCGATACAGGCCTTGCGCAAAATCCAGCGGCCAAGATCGACGATCAGGCCCATGTCTTCTGCGACGGGAATGATATCGACCGGCGAAACAGTGCCGCGGACAGGATGATTCCAGCGCAGCAGCGCTTCGCAGGTCGAGATGCGTCCCGACTTCAGATTGACCAGCGGCTGGTAGTAAATCTCGAATTCTTCATTGGCGAGCGCCTGGCGCAGATCCAGTTCGAGCACGCGGCGCGCCTCGACCGTCTGGGCCATCTCGTCGCGGAAGAAGCAGAAGGTGCCACGGCCGGAGGCCTTCGCACGATACAACGCCATATCGGCGTTCTTCAAAAGGTTGTCAGCGCTGACATCGGGTTCCGTCAAGGCGATGCCGACGCTGGCGCCGATCTCGACCTGATGATTGTCGACCTCGTAGCGCTCACTGAGCCGTTCGACGATGCGACGCGCCAGATCGGCTGCATCATGATTTGTCTTGATGGCACGTTGGAATACGACAAATTCGTCACCGCCAAAACGAGCCACGAAGTCATCCGCGCGCAACATTTCGCGCAGCCGGTCGGCGACCATGCACAACAGCTGATCACCGCATGGATGACCAAGCGTATCGTTGACCTGCTTGAACTGATCGAGATCGACGAACAGCAGGGCCGACAGCGTGGATTGGTCCGAGCTCTTCAGCATGCGGCCGATTTCGTTCCGGAAACTGACCCGGTTCGGCAACCCCGTCAATTCGTCGAAACGCGCCATGTGGCTGATACGCGCTTCGGAATTGCGGCGCTCGGTAATGTCTTCAAGCAGAACGACCGTGCCGCCGCCGACCATCGGCTGAAACTTCCACGACAATGCGCGTTCGCTCTCGTGGGCATGATCAAGGGTCGTGATTTCGGCTGCCTTCGAGCTTTCAATCTCGGTGATGATGGTCATCGCGCTGACCGATGACACTGTCCCCGCGTTGACGCAGAGCGAGACGACTTCGCGAGCAGTCACGCCGCGCTGCACGAGATCCTCTGAAATCTCCATCATTGCGGTGAAGCGATTGTTGAGCACCGCCAACCGACCATCGGCGCCGAACATGCACAGGCCGTTGGGCATGTTGTTCAGCGCCGTATCGAACTGGCCGGCGATGGAGCCGACCCGCTCGGTGGCCAGCAGCGCCTTGACGTAGACGTCATGCAGACGAAGCGTGATCCGGCGCAGGCCGACAAAGAACAGGACGTTCAGAAACGCAAAGCCGATATAGTAGAAGTCACCGTGGATAATCAGTGCCAGCGCCATCGGACCGCACGCCAGCAGCACCTGCAGCTGCGCGATCTTCGGACGGCCATAGGTTCGGCCGGCACCGGCCGCGATATAAGCGACGGTCACTGCCGTACCAAGCATATGCGCGACCGGATCATCACTGCCGAGCAGAACGACCCAACACCACAGGCCCAACGCGGCTGCATAGAGCGAGCCGCCAACCATGTAATTGAATTCCCAGCGGATCGCCTCGTCAGGCGTCAGCGCGGTCTCGCGCTTTTCATAGCGGCTAAGCTGAAGGGCCCGCAAAGCGCCGATAACGATGATCAGGGCCGCGCATGGCCACAGCAAAGGATTGCCGGTCTTCACCGCAGTCATGACTGCGCCGGTCCCGGCACAGACCGCACCGGCCAGCATCGGAATCGGGTTCTCGAACAATGAATCGACGAGCGCCGTGTAGATCGACGGCGACATCGATTTGCTATTCGTCCGGTTGTGATCGGCGAGCTGCATCGGGCGTAAATGCGTCCTGTTCAGGCGCACATTGGTACCGGGTCCTGATGAAGTCTTTCTGAGGGAACATCGTTAGCGAACTGTTTACGCATTCGCATAAACAGCAAATCTGCTCGCGATTTCAGTGCGGTGGGCAAAGTTTGCCGGGAATAGCCGGTAATCCGCCCGCCGCCGCCAATCATTTGTTTACGATAGCAATGGCGACCACGCCGGATCTGACGCGAAGCCGGGGGTCGGAACCTTGAGTTCGTTACGGCCCGAAACGTCGACCGTAAACAGGGACGGGCCCCCGCCCGTATCGCGGAAGAACATGATCACGCGACCGTTCGGCGCGAAGGTCGGACCTTCGTTGTGATAGCCCGACGTCAGCAACCGCTCGCCGGATCCATCCGGCTTCATGATGCCGATCGAGAACTGCCCGCCGCCCTGCTTGGTAAAGGCGATATAGTCGCCGCGCGGCGACCAGACCGGGGTCGAATAGCTGCCTTCGCCGAACGAGATGCGCTGGGCACCGCCGCCGGTTGCCGCCATCGTATAGATCTGCGGCTTACCGCCGCGATCCGATTCGAAGCAGATCTTCGAGCCATCCGGAGAATATGACGGCGAGGTATCGATCGCCGGCGTATCGGTCAGGCGCGTCGTCGACTTCGACCGCAGATCCATGACGAACAGGTTGGAATTGCCGCCCTGCTGCAGGCTCATGATGACGCGCTGGCCATCGGGTGAGAAACGCGGCGAGAACGACATGCCCGGAAAGTTGCCGACGACCTCGCGCTGGCCTGTCTCGATATTGAAGAGATAGACCTTGGGATCACCCTGACCGAATTCCATATAGGTGATCTCTTGCGTCGACGGCGAGAACCGCGGCGTCAGCACCAGATCCGCCCCGCGCGTCAGGTAACGCACATTGGCGCCGTCCTGATCCATCAGCGCCAGTCGCTTGACGCGGCGCTCCTTGGAGCCGGTTTCGTCAACGAAGACCACGCGGCTATCGAAATAGCCTTTCTCGCCGGTCAGGCGCTCATAGATCTGGTCGGAAATGATGTGGGCGATACGACGCCAGTATTCCGGCGAGGTGAAATATTGCTGGCCAGCCAATTGCTGACCGGTGGCGACGTCCCACAGCCGGAATTCGGCCTTCAGGCGACCATCGCCCTGTCGGGTCATGCGGCCAGTGACCAGCGCCTGCGCATTAACGGTCTTCCAGTTCACGAAGTTCGGCGGCGCGTCGATATTGATCGCCTTCTCGACGAAGGCGGCCGGATCGATCGGCGCGAACAGACCGCTGCGCTTGAGATTGTTGGTGATGACCTGCGAGACGCCGACGCTCACCTCATTGTCCGCGCCAGTGCCAGCGGAGAAATTGGGGATTGCGATGGGCAGCGGCGCGACATTGCCTTCCGTGATCTGCACGCGCGCCTGCCCGAAGGCGGTTCGCGCACTGGTGCCCATCAGCAGACCGGTCGCCGCCATTCCTGTGATGATCTGTCGGCGGCTTGGGCGAAACAACATCGGGGGCAATCCATTCTTGTCGGTCATTATTGCGGGCTTTGCTCGGTATTCGTGATCGTCACCAGGAGTGACGTGCTCATGACCGTCGTTCGGTGAAAACGGGTTCGAAAAACTTCCACTCGTCAAAAAACGCCGTAGGCAGTTTATACGGCGCGCATTCGATGATCGCACGCAGTGCGCTCTCCTGATAGACGCGGAAATACGGCGTCGATGGATTGCTGATGGCAACCGGCGTCGTTTCCAACGACCCGTCACGCCTCAGCTTGACGCTGAAAATCGACTCGGTCATCTGCGCTTCGATGCCGCCATAGGGCTTCTTCCAGCAGCGCTCGACCTGCGACTTGAACATTGCGCCCCAGGTGGCGACGTTGTTGCTCGCATTGCCTTTCGCCAAACCCAGAGCCTCGTTCGGATTGAGGTCGGACCCCGTCACCGAATTCCGGGTTGGATCCCGCTTGTCGATCAGCGCCGCGATCTTCGACTGATCGAACACGCGCTCGGCCTTCTTGGCCTCTGCTGCCTTGGCCTGTGCTTCGGCCTTGGCTTTCGCGTCGGCGTCAGCCTTGGCTTTGGCCTCAACCTTCGCTTTGGCTTCTGCTTTAGCCTTGGCTTGCGCTTCGGCCTTCGCCTTGGCTTCTGTTTGCGCCTTGGCGTCAGCCTCGGCCTTCGCTTCAGCCTCTGCCTTGGCGTCGGCCACCGCCGCCGCTTTGGCTTCTGCCTTTGCCTTGGCATCGGCCGCGGCTTTCGCTGCAGCCTCGGCTTTTGCCGCAGCCTCTGCCTTCGCTGCTTCGGCCGCCGCTTTCTCGTCAGTCTTCGGCTGTTCCTTCGGCGCCGTCTCGGTGATCACCGGCGGCTTCTTGTCGTCGATCTTGCCGACGGTATCCTCGACCGGCGGCTTGGCCTCGGCGACCTTCTCCACCTTCGGCTTCGGATTTTCCTTCTTGCCGGTCTTTTGACCGACCATGGACTGGCTTTCGACGCTGATGTCGACCCCGACGGAATCCTCCGGCATCACTTCCAATGCCTTGGAAGAGAACGTGAGAAGTCCCCACCCTATCACGATGACGTGCAGGGCTACCGATGCGATGAGTGTCTTGTCGACCTTCACGATCAGATTTCCAATCTTGCTCCTGCCCAGATCAACCGGCTGTTCCACGAGCTTACGTCCCCTGCTCCGGCAGGATCACGATATTGGCCTTGAATCCGGCAGAGCGAACGGTGCCGAGCAATTTCATCATGTCCGTGTAACAGACGTCCTTGTCACCACGGAGAAACACGGTGTTGTCTGTCTCCGAACGCGTCGCTCGGATCGCCTTGATCTTGGCGTCGAGCTCACTCACCGGCACCAGGGCGTCGCCGACATACATTTCGACCGCCGAATTACAGCCACCGCCGGTGCGCTTCACCGACACGGTGAGCGGCGGAGCATTCTGCGATATCGACTTGCCGCCGCTCGCGATCGGCAGGTCGATATCGATGGTCGAGGTCATCAGCGGCGCCGACACCATGAAGATGATCATCAACACCAGCATGACGTCGACCATCGGGGTGACGTTGATCTCGGCCATGACGGCAGCGCGCCGGCGCCCGCGCCGACTTCCGCCACCACCGCCCGAGCCCACATTCATCCCCATGAGAGGGTGCTCACTTCAAGGTTCAATTCGTCACCCATCAGACGCGCTCGTCGATCTGGCGCGACAGGATCGCTGAAAACTCGTCGGCAAACCCCTCCAGGCGCTGGGCCTGTTTGTTCACTTCTGACGTGAATTTGTTGTAGAAAATAGTCGCCGGGATGGCGGCGATAAGGCCGATGGCCGTGGCGAACAGCGCTTCGGCGATACCAGGTGCGACCACGGCGAGCGACGTGTTCTTCGAGGCGGCAATCGCCTGGAAGCTCGACATGATGCCCCAGACGGTGCCGAACAGGCCGACGAAAGGACCGGCCGAACCGACCGTCGCCAGCACCAGAAGCCGGCGCTCGAGGCGCTCGACCTCACGGGCGATGGAGACGTTCATCACCTTGTCGATGCGCATCTGCAAGCCGGTGAAGGAGCGCGCCTGGCTTTCGAAAGACCGCTTCCACTCGCGCATCGCCGCGACGAAACACGCCGCCATCGACTGCGTCGGTTTGGCGGACAGCGCGCGGTACAGATCCTCGATGGACTCGCCGGACCAGAACGCCTGCTCGAACCGGTCCATGGCGCGCCGTGTGCGCGAATACAGGAACATCTTGTCGATCGCGATCGCCCAGACCCACACCGAACAGCCCAGCAGTCCCAGCATGACCGCTTTCACGATCCAGTGGGCCTGCAGGAACAGCGCGATCAGCGAAACGTCGGATGAAGCCAGCGGCAGGGCTGACTGCGCGACATCGGCCGGATTCATGAACGGTATCCTCTCAACGCAAAAATCCTCAATTTGCCAGCGACTTGCTCATCGCTGGTGCCGCGGCCACGCATCGCGCGCGGCGCGGAACGCCAGTGCAATGTTCTTGTTGTGTCGCATGGAGGGCTTGTCCGAAGCCGAGCCCTAAATTCCCTGCCAACATGTCAAAACAAGGGCTTGCACGCGTTTCTGCGGCTTTTACCAGACGCCAGTCATGGTTAATGCGGAGTTACCAAAGCGTGTTTTGGCCGAGAAATGAAGCGGTATTCGCTTGTTCGTGAAGGGCCCGTGACAAAGCAAAACCGCCCGCCTGAATGATCAGACGGGCGGCGATGTCGGCATCGGGCGAAGGGGGCGCTACGCCTGACGCCAATTAGTTCCGGGCTGTTAGCCCTGCGGCTGATTGTTATCCGATGGCGGAGTCGGCTTTGGGCGGTGCTGCGCCATGAACTGGTCGAACTCTTCCTTGTCCTTGGCGTGACGCAGGCGATCGAGGAAGTTCTTGAATTCGTGCTGTTCCTCCTCAAGGCGGCGCAGGGTTTCGACGCGATATTCGTCGAAGGCGCGGTTGCCGGAGGTCGGCGGGCCGAAGCCGAAGCCCGATCCGAAGCCTGAGCGCTCCATGCGGTTGCGCATGCGCTCCATCTTGTACTGCATCCGCTCCATCTTGTTCTCAAAACGGCCGTTACGATCCCAACAACCCATTTTTCTGCTCCCGAGTGTGAAAAAGAGAAGTGCGAGGCCAACCGGCCACCAGACGATAAAACCGAGCACGATCAGTATGATGTGCCATGGTGAGCGCATCTGGTAGGACACCCGATCATCGGCGGGCGGACCCCATCGATTGTAATCTGCAGCGTTGGCCATTTTCCTCTCCATCAGCGGCACCATGCCGCTTGTGAATGTAAATAACATTTACATACGTAGCTCACGGCCGGATTTTGTCAAGACGACCGCAAGGGGAGCGCCGCGAATTATTTTGGGGCGGTTCCCCAAGGACCCGATTTGGGCGCTGTAGTTGTGTCGGACTTGTGGACGTTTTGGTCGGTTGGAAAGCCCAGTCCGCGCAAATAAATCAGCGCGCCGGCTTCGAGCAGATCTTCCGGCGACATCGGCAGCTTGCGCCGCGCGGCATCGCCGCGGCCGAACAGGGAGGCCACGCCGTGCGCCAGCGACCAGATATGCAGCGCCATCATCATCGCCGGCGGACGCGTCACACCGGGCGGCGTTAAGGCGGCCAAACGTTCTGCCGCCGCACGGATCACACCGAAGGCACGTTCTCCCGCCGCGGCCAGTTCAGGACTGGAATCTACGGGGATTCCAGATTCGAACATCGCCGAATAGAAGGCCGGTTCAGTGCGGGCGAAAGCGAGATACGCCTTGCCGATCCGCTCGAAGGCCGTGACCGTATTCGGCCGGCCATCGTCCCACGCCGCCGTCAGCACCAGCTCGAACTGCTCGAAGCCACGCTGCGCGATGCTGGCGAGGAGGTCGTCGCGATCGCGGAAATGGCGATAGGGCGCGGCCGCGCTGACGCCAGCCGTGCGCGCGGCATCGGCGAAGGTGAAGCCCGCAGGCCCCTTCTCCGCAATCAGCCCCAGCGCCGCCTGCAGCAGGGCCTCTTTCAGATTTCCGTGGTGATAACCGCGCTCGCCGCGGCTGTCTTTGCGCCAGCTCATGTGAATGGCTTTAACATGAGCCGGGCCAAAAGGTCACACCAAAACGGTGTGACCGGCGCAAATTCCCTCAACAAATCAACGCCCGCCGCATGCGGAAATCCTGCGGCAGGCATGCGGCCGTGTTTCGACACGACCGTTTCATGCCCGTCACAGTGATTTTGCCTCAGCCGAGCCGCTTCGCGGTGGTCTGCATCTCCTCGAATCCCGAGGCGACGGCCTGCACGTCCTCCGGATAATCAGCCATTTCCTGCACCTGGCGGATCTCGATCACTTCGTTGGGCGTCGCCGGGCAGCGACTGGCCCAGGTGATGGCCTCATCGCGCGAGGCGACGTCGATCATCCAGTAGCCGCCGAGCACTTCCTTGGATTCCGCGAACGGCCCGTCGGTCACCACCGGCTTGCCGGATGGAAAGGACACCCGCGCGCCCATCGATGGCGGGTGCAGTCCGTCGCAAGTGATCAGCACGCCGGCATCCAGTAGCGCCTTGTTGTAGGCCATCATCGACGCGACGCGGTCGACATCCTCCGGCACGGTACCCGGCGCCGCAGTCTCATAGCCGCCGGGAATCATCAGCATCATGAATCGCATGGTCACTATCCTCGTTGATCTCGTGGCTTATTTCTTGGCGGCTTGCGCGCGCAGGTGCTCTTCCTTCTCGCGCAATTCGGGTGTGAGGGCGTCGCCGAAATCCTCGGCCGCAAACACCTGACGGATCTCGATCTCGTCGCCGGCCGCAAATGGCGCGCGCTTCATCCACGCGATCGCCTCGTCCTTCGAGGCGACGTCGATCAGCCAGAAGCCCGCTATCAGATCGCGCGTCACATCGAACGGCCCTTGCTTCACCGTCGGCTCACTGCCGGTAAAGGTGATCCGCGCGCCTTTCGATGTTGGATGCAGCCCCTCGCCGGCCTGCATCACGCCGGCATTGCACATCTCCTCATTGAACTTGCCCATCGCGGTCAGCCGTTCCGTCGTCGGCATCACGCCGGCTTCGGTGTCCTTGTTCGCATGCACAATCACCATGAAACGCATTTGTCTCTCCCGTTTACGTCATCGACCGGACTGGGATTCATTGCCCGCCACAACCCAGCTCTGCCAGAATGACGAATGAGCTTTTGGCAGACCGACATCTCTTTCGACATTATTTCCGAGGTCATGCGACTTTACGACGCTTGCTTCTGAAACACCCCATCCTTGTACGTCGCGCCGAAATACACGTCGATCGACCGGATGAGATCACCCTCGAAGCCGAAGACTTCGGTGTTGCGAAAACTCTTGCCGTCCTTCGCCACGCAACGATAGGTCACGAAAGCCACATCGCCATCGACCGCGATACGCTCGAGATCATGCTGCGCGATCCAGTCGGCGACACGCCAGCAGAGGGCGAAATAGGTTGCCTTGTCGATCCCGTCATCGAACGGGCTCGTAAAGGTGAAGTCGGCCGTGAACGCATCTTCGACGGCCTTGCGGTCGTTGCGCAGATAGGCCGCAAACAGGTCTCGGATAACCCCGGCCTTGTCGGCACTCATGATGCTCACTCCTGCGGGAACATATGTGCGTACGGCTCCGCCTCCTTCACCACCCGCGCGAATGATGGACGCGCCAGCAGCCGGCCAAGATAGGCCGAGACGTTGCGATGCGCATCTCCGAACGGATGCACCTTGTTCGCGTAGTAGAGCGCTGGCGCAGCTGCACAGTCGGCGAGCGTGAACGCTGCGCCCATCGCCCACGCGTTCGTCACCATCTGCCTGTCGATCATACCGTAGGACGTGGTGAGCTGAGCCCGCGCCATGGCCACACCATGCGCATCCTTCTTGTCGGCCGGCACCAGCCTGTCGCCGACGATCTTCTGGGTCGGCGTGTGCACATAGAGATCGTAAAAGCGATCGCGCAACCGCGTCTGCAGTCCGAGATCGCCATCGGGGATAAAGCGCGTGTGGTCCGGAAAATGCCGGTCGAGGTATTCGATGACGATGGAGGACTCCGGCACGATCGCGCCGCGCGCATCGTCCTGCAGCACCGGGAATTTTCCGATCGGCCACAGTTTCAACAGCGCCGCGCGCTCGGTCTCGTCGCCGAGATTGACCATATGCGGCGTGAACGGCGTGTCGTTCTCGTAGAGCGCGACCAGCGCCTTCCAGCAATAGGACGACAGCGGATGGAAATGCAGGGTGAGGGACAAGGGAACCTCCTGTCGGGATGGATGAAATACATCGCCGCTACATGAGCCTGGCGAATGACGTCAACCAAGGACGAATGGGCTCTACGTATCCCGACAACTACTGGCCCATTTTCGCTACAGAGGAGCCAAAATCCATCCATACAGGCCTTGGGCATGTTCAGAGATCGAAAAGTAGAACGATACTAAACTGGCAACCTGTGGAAATGGCCATTTGCCGTTCACACCGCTTCACGCGCGCGTTACCGACTTAGCTGAAAATTAGCTAAGGAGCGTAAGCGTGGCCACTTCCCAAACCTCACAGCGACTCTTCGGAGCGTCTATCGCAGTTCTTATGACCTTCGCGATCGAAGCTCCGGCGCAGGCGCAGAGCCAGCTCCCGCCCGTCGTTGTCGAGCAGGCCAAACCGCGTGCCACGCCGGCACGTCCGCAGCGGTCGCAGGCGGCGCGCTCTACAAGTCGTCGAACGGCGGCGCGCAGCACCGCGGCACCCGCAGCAATAGCAACAGCCCCCACCTCCCGCGCTGAAACCGGCACGAGTCCAGTACAGGGCTATTCCGCCACGGTCAGCGGAACCGGCACCAAGACCGACACGCCCTTGAATCAGACGGCACAGTCGATCAGCGTCGTCACCGCCGACCGCGTCAGGGATCAGGGCGTCAGCAGCATCCAGGAAACCCTACGCTATGTGCCCGGCGTATTCGCCGAGCCCGGCGGCGTCGATTCGCGCAACGATTACTTCAAGGTCCGCGGCCAGGACCCGAACGTCTATCTCGACGGCACACGCGTCAACAACCGCAACGAGTTCAACGAGTGGCGCGTCGATCCCTACATGCTCGAGCGCATCGAGGTGTTTCGCGGCCCCGCCTCCGTGCTGTATGGCGACACATCGACCGCAGGCCTCGTCAACCTGATCTCGAAGCGCCCGCAAGCGGAATCCAAAAATGAAGTCGGCGTGTCGTTCGACAATTTCGGCCGTAAGCAGGTCCAGATGGACACGACCGGCAAGCTGACCAAGGACGGCGAGTGGCTGTATCGCTTCGTTGGCCTATTCCGCGACAGCGGCACCCAGGTCGATTTCGTGCCCGACAACCGCATCGTGCTGTCGCCCTCGCTGACCTGGCGCCCGACCACCAATACGAGCTGGACCGTGCTCGGCACCTATCAAAAGGACAAGACCGGCACCACCAACGGTTTCCTGCCACGCGTCGGCACGCTGGTGCCGAGCGCCAGCGGCTATATCTCGCGCGATCGTTTCGTCGGCGATCCCAACACTGATATCTACCAGACCGAAACCGGCGCCCTCAGCAGCCTTTTCGAACATCAGTTCAATGATGCGGTGAAGTTCACGCAGAACCTGCGCTACGCGCATGTCGAAGGCGTCTATCGCAGCGTCTATGCGAACGTGTTCTCGACGGACCCGTTCCTCGATCCCGCACAGCGCACGGTGAACCGCTACACGTCGAACCAGGAGGCGTCGAAGGACAACTTCACCATGGACAATAACATCCAGGTGAAGGCGCTGACCGGCGCGCTGTCGCACAAATTCCTGTTCGGCGTCGATTACCGCGACGTCAAGACGCGCGCGTCTGCCGGGGGTGGTTTCGACGCGACGCCGTTCGACCTTTACGCGCCTGTCTATACCAGCCTGCCCGTGCCCGACTTGATTGCCGCTCCGGACACGCGGCAAAGCCAGACCGGCATTTACGGGCAGGACCAGATGCGTCTCGGTCCCTGGCTCGCCACACTCGGCATTCGTCAGGATTATGCCAGCACGCGTCGGATCGGGGAGGACAGCGACAGGTCGGCGACGACCGGGCGCGCGAGCCTGATGTATGAAACCGCGTTCGGCTTCAATCCCTATGTGGTGTGGGCGCAGTCGTTCAATCCGGTGTACTTCAGCGCGGCGTATGGCGGCAGCTCCTGCGCCGACGGTCCCTGCAAGGACCAGCGTGGCGAAACCTATGAGGTGGGCTTCAAGTACAACCCGAACTCTGTCCTGGCGATCAACGCTGCGATCTACGACACGGTAGAGAGAAACCGGCTGGCCGCATCCGCCGATATCACCAAATCGAGCCAGATCGGACAGGTCCGCATCCGCGGCGCCGAGCTGGAAGTCATCGGCAAGGTCACGCCCGATTTCGACCTGATCGGCAGCTACTCCTACATCAATGCCAAGGTGGAAAGCGGCGACAATATCGGCAACAGCGTCGAAGGCGTGCCCCAGAACCAGGCTTCGCTGTGGGGCAAGTATCGCCTGGCGGCGCTCGGCCTGCGCGATGTCACGGTCGGTGCCGGCGTACGTTATATCGGCGTATCCTATGACGAGAGCAATCTCGTCAAGATTCCCGACTATACGCTGTTCGACATGATGATCGCCTATGATCCCGGCCCCTTCCGGCTGCAGATCAACGCCAACAACATCTCCGACGAGCGATATGTGGCGGCGTGCTACGCCCGCGGCGACTGTTATTACGGCCTCGGGCGCACGGTGCTGGGAACCGCGACCTACCGGTTCTGACGCCGAACCTTCCGTCAGGATTACGCAGCGGCCGGGCTTGTCCCGGCCGTTGTCGTTCTCTAAACAGCCCTGCAACGATCAAGACGACAGGGCAGGACATGACCAAGGCTGACGGCAAGGAACAGATTCGCAAGGTTGCACTCGTCACCGGCGCCGCACGCGGCATTGGCCTTGCGGTCGCCAAACGCTTTCTTGGCGAAGGCTATCGTGTCGCACTGCTGGATATCGAGCGCGATTTGCTCGACGCCAGCGTCAAGGCGCTGAACGATCCCGACAACACGCTGGCGCTGCATACGGATGTCTCCGACGCCGCGGCTGTCGATAAAGCCTTTGCCGCCACGCAGGCCCGCTTCGGCCGGCTCGATGCGCTGGTCAACAATGCCGGCATCGCGAACTTCAAGCCTCTGCTCGAGACGACGCTGGAGGAATGGGAACGCATCATGGCCGTGAACCTCACCGGCCCGTTCCTGTGCACCAAGGCGGCCGCACCGCTGATGCGCGAGCATGGCGGCGGCGCCATCGTCAACATCGCCTCGATCTCGGCGCTACGCGCGTCCACGCTGCGCGTCGCCTACGGCACCAGCAAGGCCGGCATCATTCACTTCACCAAGCAGTCCGCTGTCGAGCTCGCGCTGCTCGGCATCCGAGTCAATGCGGTGGCGCCCGGTCCTGTCGAGACCGCGATGGCCAAGGCCGTGCACACGCCGGCGATCCGCGCCGATTATCACGATGCGATTCCGCTGAATCGTTACGGCGGCGAGGACGAGCTCGCCGACGCGATCTTCTTCCTGTGCAGCGACCGGTCGAGCTACATCACCGGCCAGATGCTGGCGGTCGACGGCGGTTTCGACGCCACGGGCATCGGCCTGCCGACGCTGCGGCGCGAGGGTATCAACGGCTAGCGAAAGTCGCGCCCGGATGACATTCAGCATTGCGCGACTGCCGATTCCATCGCGCACCTCCGCCACCTTAGAGAGATACTAATTCCAGACTAATTGTATGACGCCCCGGACGTCTTTCGGCTGCGTCGCTGCGTGATAAGTCGCCTGCATCACTTGGTAATGGGGTGCGGGCAAATGAAATTCAAATCTTCCACACATCTGGGATGGCTTGTCGGGACGGCGCTGCCGATGCTGGCGCTGGTCACGACGCCATCGCAGGCGCAATCGCCGCAAGGCAGCACCGCATTGCCAGCCGTCGTGGTAGATCAGCCCGTTCGACCGGCCGCGCGTGCGCGCGCGACCCGCCCATCGACAGCACGCGCGCGTGCAACACGCCAGGCCGCGGCGCGCAACAATGCGCCGGTTGCTGCTGCCACCGCAGCTGCCGGTGTTCGCGCGGAAACCGCCACCGGCCCGGTGGAGGGCTATCTCGCCAATCGCGGTATGGGCGGCACCAAGACCGACACGCCACTCCGCGAGACTCCGCAGTCGATTTCGGTGGTGACAGCCGATCGCATCACCGACCAGGGCGGCCTGTCTGTCCAGGAAACCCTGCGCTATGTGCCCGGCGTGACCGCCGATCCGTTCGGCGGCGATGCCCGCGGCGACTACACATTGATCCGCGGCCAGGAGCCGAGCCGCTATCTCGACGGCATGCAGGGCTCGCGGCTCAGCCAGGTGCTGGAATGGCGCCGCGATCCCTACGCGCTGGAGCGCATCGAAGTGCTGCGCGGGCCATCGTCGGTGCTCTATGGCGGCTCGTCCACCGGAGGCGTGCTCAACGAAGTGTCGAAGCGCCCGCAGGCCGAATCCCGTAACGAGATCGGCGTGCAGTATGGCTCCTTCGACCGCAAGCAGTTGCAGATGGACTCCACCGGCAAGCTGACCAAGGATGGCGAGTGGCTGTACCGCTTCGTCGGCGTACTGCGCGATTCCGATTCGCAGGTCGATTACGTGCCGAACGACCGCATCCTGCTGGCGCCGTCGCTGACCTGGCGGCCGACCAACGACATCTCCTGGACCGTGCTCGGCAATTACCAGAAGGACAAGTCCAGCTCGTTCAGCGCCTTCCTGCCCATCGAGGGCGTGCTGAAGCCCGGCCCCAACGGCTATATCCCCGTCAATCGCTTCGCCGGCGAACCGAATTACGATCGCTACAACATCACCACCGGCGGCGTCACCAGCCTCTACGAGCAGAGCTTCGGCGATGTGCTGAAGATCAAGCAGAGCTTCCGCTACAGCCACACCGACGGCGATTACGCCATCATGTATCCGGACCTGTATTCCAACCCGACCAACCCATTCCTCGACGCCGGCCGGCGGACCGTACAGCGGATCTACTACGCCCGTCAGGCCGCGAAGGACGCCTTCACCTCCGACAGCAATGCCGAAATCAAGCTGCAGACCGGAGCGGTGTCGCACAAGGTGCTGGTGGGCATCGACTATCTCGGCCTGCACGAGAAAACCCGCAGCGGCAGCGGCCTCGATCCGCGGCCGTTCGATCTGTATGCGCCGGTCTATAGTAGTTTCTCCGCGTCGCTGACCGACGATCCCGCGGCCCGACAGGGCCAGACCGGCTTCTACGCGCAGGACCAGATGCGGCTCGGCCCGTGGCTGGCGCTGCTCGGCGTGCGGCAGGACTATGTCAACTACAGCATCGAAGGACTGCCGACCCAGAACGACAAGGCCACCACAGGCCGCGGCGCACTGATGTATGAGCTGCCGTTCGGTATGACACCGTATTTCTCCTACGCGCAGTCGTTCAACCCGGTATTCGGCGCCGGCACCTGCGAAAACGGGTTCTGCAAGCCGGTGCGCGGCGAGCAGTTCGAGGTCGGCTTCAAGTACAATCCGTTTGCCGGCACCGCGATCAATGCGGCTATCTACGACACCACCGAGCGCAACCGGCTGTCCTCCGGACCCGGCGTCTTCTCGATCCAGACCGGCCAGGTGCGGATCAAGGGCGCCGAACTGGAAGTGCTGACCAGCGTCACGCCCAATCTCGACCTGATCGGCGCCTATGCCTATACGGATGCGCGGATCGAATCCGGCGACAATGCCGGCAAGCGCGTCGCCAGCGTGCCGCAGCAGCAAGCATCATTGTGGGGAAAATATCGCCTGGCATCGCTCGGCCTGCCTGACGTCACCGTCGGCGCCGGCGTGCGCTATATCGGCGAATCCTGGGACGGCATCGACGTGCTCCGCACGCCCGACTACACGCTGTTCGATGCCATGGTGCGCTGGGACAATGGCCCGTGGCGGCTGCAGTTCAATGCGACCAATATTGCCGACACCCGCAACATCGCCACCTGTCTGTCGTTCGGCGACTGCTTCTACGGCATGGGCCGCACGCTGCTGAGCACCGCGACGTATCGGTTCTGAGGTACTACTGCGCGCGCAGGGCCAGCATGAAACACGCCAGCGCGCCGGTGGATGCCACCGTGCGCACGTGGTTCCAGCGGGTCCAGACCTCAAGGTAGTTGCGCCACAAGCTAGCGCCTTCGGCACTGTCCGGCGAGACCGCGGCAAGCGTGTCGTTCAGCGGCACGTTGAACACCATGGTCACCAGCATCGTGCCGACCACATAGAGCACAGCGCCCGCGATCAGCCAGGCCGCGCCAGGCTGTGACCATCGGACTACGCCGAAGATCGCCAGCACGACGCAGAGTAGCGCCGTACCCATGAAGGCTGTCATGAAGATGGGATTGAGGATGGTGGTGTTGATCGACTGCATCGCCGCGATGCCTGATGGCGCCGGCAATTTGCCGAACGCGTTCATGATCGTGACCGAAAACACGAAGAACAGTCCGGCCATCAGGCCCGATCCGATTGCCGCCAGAAATGTCAGACTGAACCACATCCGCCTCATCCCTCACCTCTGCACGGGAGACAGACTAGCAGCCTCGCCTACTCGGCGAGCTGCGGCGAAAGTTCGCGCGGACGCAGCGTGGCGATACTGACGGCAAGCGCGCCAAACGCCGTGCAGGCGATGGTCGCCACCATCGGCAGCGAGGTGCCGTCGAAGAACAGTCCGGACACGCCGATCATCAGACCACCGGTGACCATCTGCAGCGTACCGCCCAAGGCGGAAGCGATGCCGGCGATGGGGCCATGATTCTCCAGCGACAGCACCATGGTCGACGGGATCACGAGACCAAGGAAGGCGAAGGAGACGAACAGCAGCGGAATCAGCACGGCCAGGCTGGTGAAGCCGGCCAGCGTGAGCGCCAGCAGCACGACTGCGAAAAACGCATAGGCCGACACCGCCGCCATCACCACACGCCCCATGCCGAAGCGGCCACCGAGGAAACCCGCGAATTGCGAGGCGCCGATGAAGCCGATCGCGTTGACCGAGAAGGCCAGGCTGTATTGCGTCGGCGTCAGGCCGTAGTGACCGATATAGACGAAGGACGACGTCGCGAGAAACGCGAAGAAGCTCGCCATGCCGAGGCCACCGATGAAGGTGAGCCCGAGAAAGTGCCAGTCGCGCAGCAGCTCGCCGAAGCTGCCGAGCACATTGCGCACACTGCCCGAGATGCGCTCATGCGCAGGGCGCGTCTCCGGCAGCAGCGCTGCCACAAGGACGAGAGCGAGCACGGCGGCGATGGTCACGGCAACGAACACCGCGCGCCAGCCGAACGGCACGATCAACGCACTGCCGCCGAGCGGTGCGAGGATCGGCGACACCGAGAATACCAGCATCACCAGCGCCATCAGTTTCGTTGCTTCGACGCCGGTGTGCAGATCGCGAATGATGGCGCGCGGAATCACGCCCATGGCGGCGGCGCCGAGGCCCTGGACGAAGCGGAACGCGATCAGCCACGCCACGCTCGGCGCCAGCGCACAGCCGATCGAGCCGGCGATAAACAGTGTCAGGCCTGCATAAAGCGGCGCCTTGCGGCCATAGACATCGGATAGCGGGCCATAGGCGATCTGGCACAGGCCGAAGGCGATGAAGAACGCAATCAGCGTCATCTGCGTCGCCGAGGTCGTGGTGTGCAGATCGGCGGTGATCGCCGGCAGCGCCGGCAGATACATGTCAATGGCAAAGGGGCCGACGGCAGAGAGCAGGCCGAGCACGATGGCGTTGCGGGTAAAGGCGGACATGAGAAAATCTTTTTCTTTCAGAATCGATGCAGTGACGCGCGGACCGCGCGCTCCTTCTCCCCGCACTGCGCGGGGAGAAGGTCGGGATGAGGGGCCGGGCATGGCGCATCCACAACGATGGTCTATTGGATCGCGCTGTGAGACGCGACCGTTGTCTGCAGTGTCTGCGATCAGCTTAGTGCCCCGCCCCTCACCCGCCGCAAAGATGCGGCGACCTCTCCCCACGCAGGGAGGGGAGAGGTTGGGCAAGCGCGCGTCTCACATCACTCCATCGCGCAATTGATCATCCAGGGCGCGCCGAATTTATCGACACACATGCCAAATCCCTTTGACCAGAACGTGGCGCCGAACGGCATCTTGATGGTGCCTCCCTCGGACAATGCCGCGAAGACCTTGGCGCCATCTGCAGGATCCTGGATCTGCAGACAGACCGACATGCCCTGCATCTTCTCGAAATAATCCGGCGGCGCGTCCGAAGCCATGATGACCTCGCCATCGACCGAGATCTGGCCATGCAGCACCTTCTTGGCCATCGACGGTGGCATCTGTTCCGCCGCGGGCGAGCCTTCCACATGCATAATGACGTCGATCTTGGCGCCGATCGCCTTCACATAGAAATTGAGCGCCTCTTCGCAATTGCCGTTGTAGTGAAGATAGGGATTGACCTGCATCGTCGTCTCCTCCGGTTAAAAATCCTGGTTTCGGATCGGGATCATCGCGCGCATCGCGGGATCGCGCAGGTACAGCCCACCCCATGCCATCACGCCGATGTAAAAGCCAAACAACAGATGCGTGAACAGCGGGCTGTCGATACGCAGATGCGTCGCCATCGCGCCGCCGAGCAGACCCGTGAGCAAAATGGCGCCGAAAACGGACGTGCGCGGGATCGCGTAAAGCAATGCGCAGAGCAGCGTGAGGACGCCAAGGCCCCGCGCCTGCGCCATACTGCCGCTATAGCCAAGCTGCTGCATGGTCTCGGTGACCTCCTTGATCGGCACGAGCTTGATGCCGCCATCCATCACCAGAAAGAGAATGACGAGGCCGCTGAGAATGCGGCCGATCCAGAGCGCGGTACGGGAGATGGGCATAGAGTTGTCCTGTGGTTCGAATAGATGGTGTCGTCTCAAGGACGAGCGAGATCGGCGCAATCCGACACCGCCATGAAAATTATTCTGGAGTAGCCGCCTTGTTCTTCGCCTGATTCTTGACCTTGTTCGCGGCCTTTGGCCGCGGCTTGCTCTCCAGCATCAGCCGATCAAGATGCATCCGGATGTGATCCGCCTCCGCCGAGGTATTGGCCAGCGCGATGGCGCGGTTGAAGCTTTCGCGGGCTTCATCGTTGCGGCCGAGCTGCATCAGATAGGCACCCTGCACGCCGAAGAAGTGGAAATAGTTCGAGAGCTTTGCGGCCAATGGCGCGATCATCTCCAGCGCGGCTTCAGGACCACGCACTTTCGAGACCGCCACCGAGCGGTTGAGCGTGATCACCGGCGATGGTTGCAGGATTTCCAGCGAGCCATAAAGCAGCTCGATCTGTGCCCAGTCGGTGTCTTCCGGTTTCGCCGCGCGGGCATGGAGCGCGGCAATGGCAGCCTGGATCTGATAGGCGCCGGTGCGGCGATGGCGCATCGCCTTGTCGATCAATGCCAGACCTTCGGCGATCATCTTGCCGTTCCACAACGTGCGGTCCTGATCGTCGAGCAGCACCAGCGCACCATTGGCATCGAAACGCGCCGCCGAGCGGGCATATTGCAGCAGCATGAGCGCTGCGAGGCCCATGATTTCTGGCTCGGCCGGAAACAGCTTGAGCAGCAGCCGTCCCAGGCGGATCGCCTCCTCGCACAAGGGTGAGCGCAGATCGATACTTTCGCCTGAGGCCGAATAGCCCTCGTTGAAGATCAGATAGAGCATGGCGGCCACGGCAGCGAGACGCTCGCTGCGCTCCGGCGCGCCCGGCGTCTCGAACGGCACATTGGCCTTGGCAACGGCAGATTTGGCGCGGGTGATGCGCTGTTCCATCGCGGCGTCCGAGACGAGGAACGCACGGGCGATCTGCTTCACCGTCAGGCCCGAGACGATGCGCAGCGCGATCGCGATCTGCTGCGTCGCCGGGAGCTGCGGATGGCAGCAGATGAACAGCAGCCGCAGGATATCGTCGCGATAATGCGATCCATCGAGACGCTCGGCCAGTTCGCTCTCGGCATCGTCCAGATCAGATATCGCTTGGTCGTCCTCCGGCAACGGCTGCTGCTTCGCGCCGCGGCGGATATCGTCGATAGCGACGTTGCGACCGACCATGATCAGCCACGCCGCGGCATCGCGCGGCGGCCCATTTTGCGGCCAGGTCTTCAGCGCGCGCAGGCAGGCGTTCTGGAACGCCTCCTCTGCAGTGTCGAGATTGCGGAAATAGCGCAGCAGCGCGCCGAGCGCCTGGGGACGCGCGGTAGTCAGCGCCGCATCGATCCAGGCGACATCGGTCATGGCTGAAACGCTCCGTGGAAGACGCCGATCGGTCTGATTTCATAGGCGCCGCCGGGATTGGCGCGGCCGAGTTCCCCGGCGATCTCCAGCGCGCCATCGAGATTCTCGGCCTCGACCACATAGAAACCGAGCAACTGCTCCTTCGTTTCGGCGAACGGGCCGTCCAGCACCACCGGCGGCTCGTCCTTGCGCAGCGTGGTCGCCGCGGTGGTCGGCAGCAGGCGCGCCACGGGGCCGAGCCGGCCCTGCTGCGCGAGCTTGGCGTGCACGACGGCGAGCTTCGCCATCACAGCGTCGTCTTCGTCCTTCGACCAGCCGCCGACAACGGCTTCATCATGGTAGCAGAGAATGGCGTAAAGCATGGGATCTCCTTGGATGAAAGACGGTCGGCATCGTGCGATGCCGACAGGTTAGCGGAAATTATTGTGAAGCCGATCGGATTTCGCGCCGAGGGAACCGGCTAGCGCGCCGGGCCGCAGAGCAAGGCAATTGCACCTTTCACGATCACATCCAGCTCAGTGCGGGGAACACCGGCTCGAGCGCGGATCGACAGCGAAAACAATGTCGCCGACGCCATCTGCGATAGCGCCGCAACGTCCACGGTGTCAGGCATCTCGCCGCGCTTGATTGCGGTGCGAAAGCACCAGCCGAATGCATCGTCGACATCGGCAAAGCCGCGATAGACGAGCTCACGGATGTCAGGATCGGCAATCGCATCCGAAGCCACGGTCATCACCGTGAAGCAACCGCGCGGCTCCTCACCGGTGAGATAGATGTCGAGCGCGGCATCGAAGAAGCGGCGCAGGCGCTCGCGGATGTCGATATCGGCCTTGAAGATGGCGACCATCGGAACCGTGTAGTCATCGCGGTAGCGTTGATAGGTCTTGAGATACAGCGCGCGCTTGTCGCCGAAGGCGCCATAGAGCGACGGCCGGTTCATGCCGGTCACTTCGCTGAGATCGTCGAGCGACGTCGCCGCAAAACCGCCTTTGCGAAACAGCGCCAGCGCCTGCTCGATCGCCACATCGGGCTCATAGGCGCGTGGCCGGCCGCGGCGCTTCGGCTCGGTGGCTACCTCCGGCTTCGCCACGGCGACGAGCTTTTTCTTTTTTTGTACCATTTCGCATTAAATTCCTTGACCCGATTTATATTATGCGAGACGGTACGAAAATCAACCAACGGATCGGCCGCAACGATCCGTCAGCTCAAGGAGGCTTCCATGGATCTGTATTTCTCCCCGATGGCCTGTTCGATGGCTACCCGCATCGCGCTGTATGAGGCCGAAGCCGGCGCCGACGCGCGGTTCTTCGAGGTCGATCCACTGAACAAGCAAGTACGCAACGACGGTTCGGATTTCCGCGACGTGAATCCGCTCGGCCTGGTGCCGACGCTGCGCACCGACGATGGCGTCATCCTCACCGAGAATGCTGCGATCCTGCAGCATGTCGCCGACTGGTTTCCGCACTCCCCCATCGCCGCGGGTTCGGGCATCGACCGCAGCCGGCTGCAGCAGTGGCTGTGTTTCATCGGCACCGAGCTGCACAAGGGCCTGTTCGTGCCGCTGCTGGCCAAGAAGGCGCCCCCGGAGATGAAGGCCTATGCACTACAAGGCGGATTGTCGCGGCTGACCTATCTGGAAAACCATCTCGCGGGACGCAACTTCCTGCTCGACAAATTCAGCGTCGCCGACGCCTATCTTGTCACGGTGCTAAACTGGACGATGGTGTTGCCGGAGATCGATCTGAACAACTGGCCAGCGATCAAGGCCTACCACAAGCGTCTGCGCGAACGGCCGAGCATTGTGCGCGCGGTGACCGAAGAGTTCAAACTGTTCAAGGCCGAACAGGAACGCCACAAAGCGGCGGCGTAATTACGCCACCGCACGGCGGCCGATGATGGCAAAGCGCAGTCGGCTGGAAATCCAGTCGATTGCCGCCACCGCGACCAGGATCATCAGGATCAGGAACGAGACCTTCTGCCATTCCAGCACGCGGATCTGCTCCGCGAGCTGGAGACCGATACCGCCTGCGCCGACGATGCCGATGATGGTGGCGGAGCGCGTATTGGACTCAATGAAATACAGCACCTGCCCAGCGATGACCGGCAGGACCTGCGGCATCAGACCGAAGCGGATCTCGTGCATCGCGCTGCCGCCGGAGGCGCGAATGCCTTCGACCTGCTTCTTGTCGGCGGCTTCAATGGCTTCCGAAAACAATTTGCCAAAGGCGCCGAAATCCGAAATCGCGATCGCCAGCACGCCGGCGAACGGGCCGAGACCGACCACATTGATCCAGACCAGCGCCCAGATCAGCGTATCGACGCCGCGAATCGAATCCAGAAAACGCCGGACCGGAAAGCGAAGCCATGCGGACGGAATGACGTTGCGTGCCGCGAGCAGACTGACCGGCAGCGCGAACACTGCAGCGAGGGTCGTGCCAAGCAGCGCGATCGACAGCGTCTCGCCCATCGCATGCAGATAGGCAGGCAGTGACGAACCGGGATTCGGCGGGATCATCATCATGGTGATCCAGCCGAGTTCGCGCAGGCCGGTCCACATCCGCGCCGGCGAGAAATCGAGTTCATTGAGCCCAAAAATAAACAATGCCAGCGCCGCGACCAAGATGGCCGGCACACCGGCGCGCGAGGCCATCGGGCGGTTGAAGACATCAGGATAGCGCCCGCGCAGCTCCTGGGTGTTGGTGTCAGGCTGCCTGCTCATGATCTGGCTTCCTTGCCGAACAGACGACCGCGCAGCCAGCCGGTGCCGATGTCGATGATGAATACGGCGACGATGATCATCAGCAGGATCGCACTGACATCGGAATAATAGAACTTTCTGACAGCAACGACGAGTTCCTGACCGATGCCGCCAGCGCCGACGAAGCCCATCACGGACGCGCCGCGCACATTGATCTCGAAGCGCAGCAGCGTGTAGCTGGCAAAGCCCGCCGCGACCTGCGGCAGCACCGCAAAGCGCATGCAGTCGACCCAGCCCGCACCGGTCGAGCGGATGCCTTCCACGGGCTTCATGTCGATATTCTCGACGATCTCGCCATAGAGCTTGCCGAGCGCGCCAACGCAGTGGATCGCGATGGCTAGCACGCCGGCCATCGGGCCGAGGCCGAAGGCGATGACGAAGATCAGCGCAAACACGATATCCGGCACGGTCCGGCAGAATTCCATGAAACGCCTGACAGCAAAGCGCAGCGGCGCGGATGGAGCGGTGTTCTCGGCCGCGAGAAAATTCAGCCCGAAGGCCAGGACGGCACCGATTAGTGTGCCGACATAGCTGATCAGCACGGTCTCGCCGAGGAGCGACAGCCACTTCTTCCAGCCCCAGAACCATTCATTGACGTCGGTCCAGACCCGGGTGCCAGCCTCGAGCGTGAAGATACGATCGAAGTAGCTGCCGAAGTTTCCGATCTTCTCGATGAAGGTCCTGAGATTAACCTCGGCACCGAGCGCCGCGACGAACAGCGCTGCAAAACAGGCCACCACGACGAACAGCGTGCGCAACCGCCGGCGTGCCACCGCCTTGCGGTAGGCATCGTTCAGCGCAGCGAGCTGCGGAGCCGGAAGGATGGAAACGGCGGCGGACATGAAAGGTTGTGCCTATGAAAGTAACATACCGTCAGATCGCTGCGCTCAGGATAACCTCTCCCCGCAAGCGGGGAGAGGTCGGAGCCGAGCGTTAGCGAGGCTTCGGGTGAGGGGGAGCCAGTGTTTCACTCGCTGGCTCCCCTCACCCGTCTTCGCTTCGCGAAGCCACCCTCTCCCCGCAAGCGGGGCGAGGGAAGAGACCGCAGCGTTCCACACAGAAAAGGAGCCGGACCATTGCTGATCCGGCTCCTGTCAATTGCAGATACTTACGACGCCTTCTTCTTGCGCAGCGCGTCGACGAACTTGATCAGGTCGATGGTCGCGTCCCAATCCTTGGTGGTCGCAGCGTGGAAGCCCTTCTTCTGGCCGTCCGACAGGCGATCAAATGCCGCCTTGTCCTTGGTCGGTGCATCGACGAAAGCCTTGGCGATGGCGACCTTCAGATCTTCCGGCAGGTCGGAGTTATAAGCATAGGGGCCGTTGATGATCGGAGCGGACTTGTGGACGATGCGGAAGTCTTCCTTCTTCATCGCCGAACCGTCTGCATTCTTCAGCATGCCCTTGGTCAGCATCTGCTGCAGCGTCGAGTCGTTGTCGTTGGTCCACTGGTTGGCGGCGACATCGACGGTGCCCTGCGACAGCGCCAGCAGCGCATTTTCGTGGCTGCCGGTGAACACGACCTTGCTGAAATAGGTGTCGGCATCGGAGATGCCCATCTTGTCCAGCTCGAAGCGCGGCACGTTGTTGCCGGAGGTTGAATTCGGATCGACCAGACCGAGGTTCTTGCCCTTCAGATTATCGATGGTCTTGTAAGCGCTGTTCGCCTTGACGAAGAACACCGAGTAGTAGCCCGTCGAGCCATCGATGTTGATGTCGTTGGCAAAGGCATCGGTCTTCACGCCGGTGAGGCGCGCACGGGCGAACGAGGCCGAACCATAGCTGGCGATGTGGATGTTGCCGGAGCGCTGGCCTTCGATGACGGCTGCGTAGTCATTGGCGATGCGCAAATTGACCTTCACGCCGAGTTCTTTCGACAGATAGGCGACGAAGGGCGCCCAGCGCTCGGTGACGCCCGACGCGTTTTCTGCCGGGATGATGGCGAAGGTCAGTTCCGGATACTTGGCCTTGTAATCCTGGGCCGAGGCCGAGGTGGCGGCGAAAGCCAGCGCCGCGGCGCTGAGCAGAATGGAGCGACGGTTGATCATGACAGTCCCTGTTTTGATCTGAGGTGAAACGTTTTTTCTTGGTAGAAGGCGCGTCTATCGCGACGATGCCATCGTTACGATGACGGCACCGCGATAATTTCAACGCACTGCAATCACGCGACGGCAGCCACACCGTATTCGGGAACGTGGACAGGCGTCGGCATATGCGCCGATCCCATCACCTCGTCGGCTTCGAGATCGTAGAGTTCGCGGGCGATATGTTCGGTGAGCGCGGAGGGCGCGCCGTCGAACACGACGCGGCCGGCGGACATGCCGATCAGGCGATCACAATAGGTCCGCGCCAGATCGAGCGAATGCAGGTTGCACATCACGGTGATGCCGAAGTGCTTGTTGATGCGCAGCAGCGCATCCATGACGATGCGGGTATTGCGCGGATCCAATGATGCGATCGGCTCATCGGCAAGAATGATGTCGGGCTGCTGTACCAATGCGCGGGCGATGGCGACGCGCTGCTGCTGACCGCCGGAGAGCTGATCGGCGCGCTGCGAGGCGTATTGCGCCATGTCGAACTGTTCCAGCGCCGACATCGCCAGTGCGCGATCATCCTCGGGCCACATCTGGGTCAGCGAGCGCCACTGCGGCATCTCGGCAAGGCGACCCATCAACACATTGGTCAGCACATCGAGACGGCCGACGAGATTGAACTGCTGGAAGATCATGGCGGAGCGCGCGCGCCACTTGCGCAACTCGCGGCCCTTGAGCGCGGTGACATCCATGCCATCGAACGTGATGCGCCCATCGGACGGCTCGGCGAGACGGTTGATCATGCGCAGCATGGTCGACTTGCCCGCGCCTGAACGACCGATCACACCGACGAATGCGCCGGGCTTGATCTCGAATGACGCGTTATCGACGGCGGCCTTGGCGCCGAAACGGCACGTCAACCTATCCACCACCAGCATGAGGCACTCCAATGACAATAGACATCGCCACCGGTAACGCCCGCGTTTAACAGTGATGTGACATGTGCCCTGCGCATACGGGTTATCCTCCTTGCGGGAAAAGCACGCCCGAATTCATGCTGACGTCACGACACTGTCACGAAACCGACCGAAGAGACCCACGCGCGCCCAGCGCGCACTCTCTTCATCACATCCTGATTCCTCTTCCGTCGCACGGGTGTCACATGGCCGGAAAGCAGCTCTCCCTCACGCCATCGGTCGATCCGAGCGCGAAACTCGTCGACAGCAAGCTCGGCGCTTATACCGAAGTGGGCGCGCGGACGATCCTGCAAGAAGTGACGATGGACGACTATTCATATGTCGTGAATGACGGCCAGATCACCTACACGACCATCGGCAAGTTCTGCTCGATCGCGGCGATGATCCGGATCAATCCGGGCAACCACCCGATGCATCGGGCGACGCAGGCGCATTTCACCTATCGCGCCTCTTCCTATTTCCCCGGCGAGGCCGACGACGTCGACTTCTTTACATGGCGGCGCGAACATCATGTCACAATCGGCCATGACGTCTGGATGGGCCACGGCGCGATCGTTCTGCCCGGTCGGCAGATCGGCACCGGCGCAGTGATTGCCGCCGGCGCCATCGTGACCAAGGACGTCGCCCCCTATACGATTGTCGCCGGCAATCCGGCGCGACCGGTGCGGCGGCGATTTTCGGAAACTGTGGAATACGGACTAATGGATCTCGCCTGGTGGGATTGGGACCATGAGATGCTAAGACAGGGGCTGCCGGATTTCCGCAAGCTCCCGGTCGAGGATTTTCTAGGCAAGTATAAAGGCGTCAAGGCGCCCAAGCAGATGGCAGTGACATGACTGAACTTTTCATCGACGGTGGACGCACTTTGCTCGGCCGCGACATCGCCGAGACCTCACTGCAGATCGCAGATGGCGTGATTGCGGACATCGGATCGGATGCGCCCCATGGCGCGCTCGGCCTCGATGCCTCCGATCTGCTGGCGCTGCCGGGGATCGTCGACCTGCATGGCGATGCCTTCGAGCGACAGCTGATGCCGCGCCCAGGCGTCGACTTCCCGGTCGACGTCGCCTTGATCGACAGCGACCGTCAGGCCATCGCCAATGGCATCACCACGGTGTTCCACGGCGCCACATGGTCCTGGGAGCCGGGCCTGCGCGGCGCGGAGAACGCCCGCAAGCTGCTGGATGCCATCGAGACGCTGCGGCCGAAGCTCGCCTCCGACACGCGCTTCCATCTGCGGCAAGAGACGTTCAATCTCGAGGCGGAGGACGAGATCCTGGGCTGGCTGAAGGCCGGCCGCATCGATCTCCTCGCCTTCAACGATCACATGGATATCGCCGGCATTTCGAGGCCGGCGAAGCGCGCGCGGATGGTCGAACGCACTGGCCTCACCAGCGAGGCCTTCGATCAGCTGGTCGAACGCGTGCTGTCGCGCACCGACGAGGTGCCGGCCTCGATCGCGCGGCTGGCCAAGGTAGCGAACGCTGCCGGCGTGCCGACGCTCTCTCACGATGATGCTTCGCCTGCGATGCGCGACGATTTCCGCAAGCTCGGCGTCAATATCGCCGAATTCCCGATCAACGAAGAGACCGCCAAGGCTGCGGCCGCGGCCGGCGACTTCATCGTATTCGGCGCGCCCAATGTGGTGCGCGGCGGCAGCCACACCGGCTGGACCAAGGCGTCGGACATGATCGCCAAGGGCCTCTGCTCGGTGCTGGCCTCGGACTATTACTATCCCGCACAATTGCTGGCCGCATTCCGGCTGGTTCAGGACGGCATCCTGTCGCTGCCGCAGGCCTGGGCGCTGATCTCGTCCGCACCAGCCAAGGCCGCAGGGCTCACGGACCGTGGCGAGATCGCCGACGGACGCCGCGCGGATCTTCTGCTGGTCGATGACAGCATCGCGCTGCGGCCGCGCATCGTCGCCGTGATCGTGCAGGGCAAGCTCGTGCATCTCACCGATGCCGCGCGCCTGCAGCCGGCACGTGCCATGTCCCGTAAAGCTATTGCCGCGGCATAACGCGGCTTTATGGTGCGGCCATGACTGAATTCCCGCGCTACGCGATCTATTACGCCCCCGACGCCGACAGTGCCCTCTCCCGCTTCGGCGCCGAAATCCTCGGCTACGATCCCTTCACCGGCGATGACGTGCTGGTTCCCGGTGATCTCATCATACAGGCGCTGGACTGGCCGGCGCTGATCAAGGACCCGCGCAAATACGGCTTTCACGCCACGCTGAAGGCGCCGTTCTCGCTGACGCCGCAGGCCACTGAAGCCGACCTGATCGCAGCCTTCGATGACTTCGCGCGAATGCCCCGCGCCATCCCGGAAATCTCGCCTGTGGTTCGTATCATCAGCGGCTTCACGGCTGTGGTGCCGGATGCCCCCTCTGCTGAACTTTCCACACTGGCTCAGGCCTGCGTTGAGGGATTCGAGGTGTTCCGCGCACCGATGACGTCGGAAGACCGCGCACGTCGCAAACCGGAGAACCTGACGCCGCGGCAGGTCGAGCAGCTGGATCGTTTCGGCTATCCCTATGTGCGCGACGATTTTCGCTTTCACATGACACTGACCGGACGGCTTCCTCCCGAGCGCAGCCCGGCGGTGCTGGCGATGCTGCAGCAGCGGTTCGCGACACTCGATCTCGCCTCGCTGCGGATCGACCGCATCGGCCTGTTCCGCCAGACATCTGCGACGTCGCGCTTCCAGGTGCTGCGTCACGCGCCGCTGACGGCAGCCTGATTCATTCAGGCCAGCCGCCCGGCGTGAATATGAATGTCGCCGGAGGACGTGGTCTCGACACTGCCGTCGATACCATAGACATCCGACAGCATGGTTGCGCTGATGGCATCAGCTGGCGCGCCGCTCGTATAGAGCGCGCCGCTTTTCATCACCACGATGGAATCCGCCCACCGCGCTGCGGCCTGCAGGTCATGCAGCACCGCGATGACGGCCGTTCCGCCGCGCGCGGCGGTTTTCACGATATTCATGACCTGAAGCTGATGCCGCAGATCGAGTGCACTGGTCGGCTCGTCCAGCAACAACAGCCGCGGCTTGCGTACCAGCGCCTGCGCGAGACTGGCAAGCTGGCGCTGACCACCGGAGAGTTTGTCGAATGGCTGCAGCGCCAAATCGACGATCCCGAGACCACTGAGCGTCTCGAGCGCAACATCGCGAAAAGCCGCCGCGTCCATCCGCTCAATCTGCGGCGGCGACGCACGCAATGCGCTGATCACGGATTCCAGTACGCTCAACGCCATCCGCTGCGGCAGAAATTGTGGCATGAAGGCCATCGCACGCGACCGCTCGCTGGCCGATGCGGTCAGCATGTCCAGAGCCCCAAAGCGAATGTCGCCGCTTGCCGGCACAAGCCCCGCCACCGCGCGCAGCAGCGTCGTCTTGCCGGCGCCGTTCGGTCCGACCAGCGCGGTGATCTTGCCGCCCGGTATCGGCGGCATTGATAGATCGCGCAGCACCTTGCGCGCGCCATAGCCGGCAGAGAGAGACCGGATGGTGAGGTCCGAGGCGCTCATACGGTGCCTCGCCGGCTGAAGATCAGCGAGAAGAACACCGGCAGGCCGATCAGCGCCGTGACGATGCCGATCGGAATCAGCACGCCGGGGATGATGCTCTTGCTGGCCACCGAGGCCAGCGACATGATGATCGCGCCGGTCAATGCGCTGGCCGGCAGGAAGAAGCGGTGATCCTCGCCGATCAGCAGCCGCGCGATATGCGGCCCGGCCAATCCAACGAAGCCGATGGTGCCGACAAAGGCCATGGCCGTTGCCGTAAGGATGCTGATCCGCAGCAGGGACATGAAACGCAATTGCGCGATGTTGATCCCGAGGCTGCGGGCACGATCCTCGCCCAAACGTAACGCCATCATCGGCCAGGCCGCGCGCTGTGCAAACGGCAAGGCGATGACCACGACCACCGCCAGCAGCCGCACCTTCTCCCAGCTCGCGCGGGAGAGGCTGCCCATGATCCAGAACACAAGCTGCTGCAGCGCCTGCTGGCTGGCGAGAAATTGCGTCAGTGCCACTAGCGCGTTGAAAGTGAAGAACAACGCGATGCCGCACAATACGAGGATATCGGTGCCTGAGCCGCGCAGCCGCACCACCGATTGCAGCACGATGACGGCGATGAAGGAGAACACGAAGGCATTGGCCGAAATGATCCAGTTCTGCGGCACGCCGGGAATGCCGATGCCGAGCACGATGGCCAACGCGGCACCGAAGGAGGCCGCCGACGACACACCGAGCGTGAATGGGCTGGCGAGTGGGTTGCCAAGGATCGTCTGCATCTCCGCACCGGCCGTGGCCAGCGCGAGGCCGACCAATATCGCGAGCAATGCCTGCGGCAATCGTACCTCCCACAGGATCGCGCTTTGCGGGCCGGACAGCTTGCCGATATTCAGCACGCCGCGCACGGCATCCATCAGGCCAAGGCTCGAAGGCCCGGTCCCAAGATCGACCGCGAAGGACACGACGCTGATCAGCGCCAGCAGGATGAGAAAAGCCACGCGCCTGCGAATGACGCGCTGATAGGCCTCAGCAATCGCTTGCGAATCGGCGCTCACTTGAGATCGGCCCAATAAATGCCCTTCATCGGCACCGCGAGAAACCTGGCATTGATCTCGGCCATGGTCGCATCGGGGTCTATATCCTTCATCGCCTGTGGATGCAGCCAGCAAGCCAGAGCTTCCGTCGCCAGAAGGTTCAAGGGTGTCGACATGATGTTGTGGAACAGGCCGTGGACGCGCTTTCCCTTGACCGCACGGAGCTCAGAAAAGCCAGGCCGAGCCACGACCGCTGCAAGCCGCTGCTGGATCATGTCCGCATCGAAGCCCGGGCCGACCACCAGACCGCCGGTGGCGCGCAGATGCGCGCCACCGGTGCCAACATAGATATCCGGATTTTGCGAGATCACATATTCGAGGCCGAGCTGCGCCGTCGGGCCTTTCGACACAGGCGCAGAGATGCTGTCGCCACCGGCAAAGGCAATGAAGCGGCCAATATTGCCGCTACCGGGCGCGTGGCAGCAATCGCTGGTGTTTGCATGGGTCTCGAACAGGATGCTGGGACGCTTGGTGTCCTTCGGCATCCGCTCCGCAATCCGCTTCATATGCGCTTCGTAGAAGGCGATGTAGTCCTCGGCCTGCTGCTCGCGACCACTGACGCGACCCAGCACACGCATGCTGGGAATGGTGTTGTCGAACGGATTGACGAAGAAATCCGTGAACACCACGGGAATGCCTGCCGCCTCCAATTGCCGCGCGACGTCATTGCCCCGACCGCCAGGCGCAAAGCTGGTCCCGAGCACGGCGACGTCGGGCTTGATGGCAATCGCCTTCTCGACCGAGAACGAGCCGTCATTGCCCATGCCGAGCACGGGAATGTCATCGATTGCAGGAAACTTCTGGCGATAGAGCGCATAGCTCTCGCTGTCATTGCGGCGGAAATCGCCGAGCCATCCGGCAATCAAGCTCACGGGATCCGGGTACAACAGCGACAGGCCAAGGATCTGACGCCCTTCGGCGAGGATTATCCGCTTGGCCGGCTGCGCGAGCGTGACGGTACGGCCGGTGATGTCAGTGATGGTGACGGGGTTAGCCGCAGCAGGCGCGATGGCCAGATACAGGCCCAGGACGCACGCGATGAGCGCTGAAGTCACGGATCGAAAATCAATGGAAGCCATCACGTGCCCGATGCCAGAGAGAACCGCAGCGCCCGGCTGATTGCCGCCGGTAACACGGATGCGTGGTTCTCGTCCTCGAATTCCTTGAACGTCACTTCCAGCGCCGCCCGATCCATCGTCGCGAGATCCGCCGCGAGGCTGCGGGCATTCTCTACCATTCTGTTGCGGCGAATCCAGGAGTCATAGCCGACGGGCGAGCCATCGGCGGACTGGGCCTCAGCCTGTTCCAGACTGCCGACGGTGACGAGCAAGCGCCGCGGCAGCTTCAACGCGCCACCAGCCGTGAAGCGCGCCTTAAATTTTTCCTTGGCCTGCTGCAACTGATCGCCGCCGAACCAGATCGACGGACTGGCGGCCGCATAATTGCGAAACAGGTCGGGCCGCGTGAACAACGTATGCAGCGCGAACAGTCCGCCGAAGGAATGTCCGAACAGCGCGCTCTGGTCGCGATCGATATCGAACTCGCCTTCGATCAGCGGTTGCAATTCGTGCTCGATGAAATCGAGAAATTCATCGGCGCCGCCCGTCCTGGTCCATCCACCCTGATCGGGGCGCTGGGGCAGCGCATCGGATGGTACAGGGGGCGTGTAGTCATAGGTGCGACGTTCGGCATCAAGCCACAACGTCGTGGGATAGCCGATGCCGACGATGATCGCGGGCCGCACACCCGTTCGCTCCGGCCGGCGCGACTGCAGCGCAGTTGCCGCTGCCGCGATGGGAAAGGTTCCGTTGCCGTCAAGCAGATAGACGACGGGCATTTTGCCCTGCAGTTGGCCCGTAGTGGGCTGCCAGACAAAGATGCGGTAGTCGCGCCCCGTCTTCGAGGTGACGTCACGCACACTGGCGCCGGGCAGCATTACACTCGACATACAGGGATCGCTTTGCTGGCTCTTCGCTCGCATGGTCCGGCACCGTCCATTGGACGATGCCGGACCGAACTCATTTACCACTGATACCGGATCGTGCCCAAGGTAGTCCGGCCATTGCCGTAGAAGCACTGGTTCGACGAGGCGCAGGCCGAAACATAGGTCTTGTCGAAGATGTTGGTCATGTTGACCGCCACTTTCCAACCCCTGAGCTGCGGCGACATGCCGGCCAGATCATAATGAATCTGCGCATCGCCAAGCGTATAGGCCGGGACGACCATCGCAGCCGAATTGGCGGCATCGCCATTCGACGCGCCGACATAGCGTACCCCACCGCCAAAGCCGAAGCCTGCGAGTGCACCGCTCTGGAAGGTGTAATCCATCCACAGCGACGCGGTATCGGCGGCAGCGCCCACCGGCTTCTTCCCCTGCACGGAGACGACGGTGGAGGTGCCGTAGATCGTCGCCGTCTGCGAGCTCCTGGTGATGTCTATATCGGTGTGCGAATAGGCGGCGATCACGTCGAGGCCGGGCTGCAGCGTCACTTTGCCCGAAAGCTCGATGCCCTTGGAACGTACCTCGCCCTGCTGGACCTGACAGAAGCCACCCGAGACGGTGCAGCCCGTCGTGTGCGCCGTATCGGTCGTGAGGACGTTGTTCTGCGTGATGTCGAAATAGGACAGCATGAAGAAGCCGTTGAGACCCACCGGCTGATACTTCACGCCGACCTCGTACTGCTCGCCCGTAGTCGGGACGAAGGCCTTGCCGGTGTAATCGGTGCCGATGCTCACGCTCGGCTCGAACGACGTCGAATAGCTCGCATAGGGCGCGAAGCCATTATCGAACTGATAGGTCGTACCGACGCGCCATGTCGTTGCGGTGTCCGACGGCCGAATCAGGCTCGTGACGGCACCGCTCGCGATGGTGCTGGTCTGGCTCGTGGCATTGGCCCAGTCGTTACGCACGCCGGCAACGACAGCGAGCTTTCCGACCCGGACTTGGTCCTGCAGGTAGATGCCGGACTGCTCACGATCGATGATCGTCTGGCTGGTCAGCGCCGGCGCGGATAGCGTGCCGTAATTCGGGTTGAGATAATTGATATTGGTCGAAGTGCCGGTGCCGAACCGGGCATTCGAGGACACATTCTGATAATCGACGCCCATCAGAACGGTGTGATCCAGCCAGCCGGTCGCGAATTTCGCTTCGGCCTGCGTGTCGATCGCCGCAGCCTTCAGCTGCTCCAGATAGTTGGTGGTTGAACGCGCGAGACAGAGATTCGCCGTGGTGCCCGCGCCGCAGGTCGAACCCGCGCCGAAGCCAGTCACCGACAGCGCCTTGAAGTCGCTGGTCACTTCCATGTAGCGGAAATTCTGGCGAACAGCCCAGGTGTCGTTGAAGTGATGTTCGAACTCGTAGCCGACCGAGGTCTGCTCGCGCGAATACGTATTCACGTTGGGATGGCCAGAGAAGAAGTTCTTCGGAATCTGGCCGTTGGCATTCGGAAGCAGCGTGCCGAGGGCCGGCAGCCAGTTCGGCTGATAGCTCGACGGGTCCTTGGTGTAGCTGGCCCGCACCGTCAGCGTGGTATCGGTCGATGGACGCCAAGTGATGGTCGGCGCAATCATCTGTCGTTCGGTGGTGGTGTAATTAACCTCGGTGTCCGCCTTGCGACCGAGACCGACCAAACGATACAGCAGATCGCCGTCCTTGGTCAGCGGACCACTGATGTCGAAGCCGCCTTCGATGCGGTTATGATCGCCGAAACGGGTGAAGATCTCGCCTTGCGCCGTCATGGTCGGGTTCTTGCTGATCAGGTTGACCATGCCGCCGAGATTGTTCTGGCCATACAACACCGAGGCTGGACCACGCAGAATCTCGACACGTTCGAGCAGATAGGGATCGACCGACGGCATCGCATAGGACACGCCGCGTGGCAGGCGCAGGCTGTCCCAGAAATGCAGGTAGTTGGCGTTGGCACCGAAACCGCCGAAACCACGGATGAAGACGTTGTCGAAGCGATCGCCGACGCGGCTTTCGGAGATGACGCCGGGCTCGTAGCGCAGCGCTTCGGCAACCGAACGCGCGCCTTGCTGCGCGATCTGATCCTTGGTCACGACCGTGATCGACTGCGGCGTTTCCAGGATCGACGCATCGGTCTTGGTGCCGGTGGCCGAGCGCCTGGCGACGATGCCCTGCACCGGGCCACGCGCGGTCTCGCGCGGCGCCACCTCGGCAGCCGGCGGCGAAGCGACGGGTGCACGGCGCGCGGTTGTCGCAGCTCGGGACGACGAGCGCTGCTTCGGCGCGGCGCGCGGCGCGCGCGGTGCACCACCTTCGATGGTCACCGGCGGCAGCGTCGAGCCAGACGACTGTTGAGCGAGCACGGACGTGGAATCGACGAACGGAAGCGCCAAAGCGAGTGGTGAAATATGAAGCAGCCTGCCCCAGCGCATACGTGTCGTCATGTGTCTGATGATCCCCGAGAGTCATTTCTGCGCCGGGCAAATTCCCCGAGCCAGCGCGCTCCTCTAGTGGCACGCAGCACAAGGGAGACATAGGCGCGGACTTTCGTTTGCCGGACTCTCGCTTTTGTCGGAGGTTAGGAGACCTATAAACTGTCGCAGCGCTTTGCCGCGACGGCGGGGATCTAGCGCAGGCTGCTCGGCGAAATGCCGAAGCGCTTGCGGAAGACGGTGGCGAAATGCGCCGCGCCGTAGCCGACGTGATAAGCCGCCTCCGACACGCTCATCTCGCCGGATGAGATCAGCTTGTAAGCCTGTTCCAGACGGTATTCCTGCAGAAAGCCGAACACCGTCGACCCGTAGACGCGGCGAAAGCCGTCGCTGAATTTGCGGACATTGAGGCCCACCTGCTGCGCCAGCCCTTCCAGGTTCGGCGGCTTCTGCATGGAGGCGATCAGCAATTCACGCGCCTGACGGATGCGCTCGATCTCTTTCGAGGAGAGCTGCAGCGCCTCTTCGGAATTCGCCTGAGAGATGCAGGACGAGATCGCCAATGCCGCAAGCTGCAACGCCTTGCCGCCGAGATAGAGCTCGCGCTCCGCGCCGCGGATCGGGCAGTTCATGATCTGGCTGGTCAGGGCCTGCAGCGCGTGGCCCGCCGGGCCTGACATCAGCAATGCACCATCGTCGCGCGAGATGTTTCCGCTCGTGAACGACCGGTCCAGCGCCGCCGACATATCAGCGCCCATGAGGTTCTCGTTCATCTGCACGATGACGTAACGCACGGGAACATCGGCGGCGAAGACCTGATCGCGCTCGGCGCCGTTGATGGTACGGATGACCAGCACCGCGGGACCGCAGATCTCCCGTGCGGTGCCCTCGCCGATCCGGATCTGCACGCGTCCGCTCAGCAGCACGACGGTCTTCACGCCGGCCGGCAGCGTCGCATTGACGCGTTTAGGTTTGTCGAAGCGGGTAATACCGGCGGACAGGATCAGCGTTCCCGACAGCAGGAGCAGCTTCTCGTTTTCGCTTGGCGTTGTGACTGGCGAGAGTTGGCGATCCACCGATATGGTCCATACGGGCAGGTGCCCAGAGGACGCACCCTATGGCCGCCAGCGCTGATCGCAACCCGCCGGGCCCATCGCCAATTTATAATTGGTCAAAGAAGCTTACGCCACCTCGTCGGCCCGTTTCCAGGCCGGAAACGGATCGGCGAGCCTCGCCCAGCCGGCGATATCCATGCCGGGCTTTCCCGGAACAAGGCAGGCATCAAGCCGGCGGCGGATGTCGCTCTCGTCCATGTCGGAACCGATGAACACGATCTCCTGCCGCCGGTCGCCATAGATCTCGTTCCAGTTCTTCTTCAGCGACTGCCGCCAATACGGATCGTCCGGCCAGCGATCGGCAGGCACATTGGCCCACCAGAAGCCCATGCCTTCGGTGCGCACGATGGCGCCGGCCTGGCTGAGTTCGCCGACCCATTGCGGCCGCGTCGCGAGCCAGAAGTGGCCTTTGCTGCGGATCACGCCGGCCCAGCTCTCGCGCAGGAAGGCCTGAAACTTCACGGGATCGAACGGCCGCCGCGCGCGATAGACGAAATTCGTCACGCCGTATTCTTCGGTCTCCGGCACGTGGTCGGCAAAACCATACAGCTCCTTGTGCCAGAGCGGATGCTGCTGCGCCTTCTCAAAATCGAAGCGTCCGGTATCGAGCACGCGGTCGAACGGCACATCGGCAAAGCTCGCCTCGATGATATCGGCGTCGGGATTGAGCGCGCAGATGATCTTGCGCGCGCTGTTGCATTGCTCGAGCGTGGCGTCATTGACCTTGTTGAGCACGACGACATCAGCGAATTCGATCTGCTCCACCAGCAGATCGACCAGCGTCCGCTTGTCGCCGTCGAGTGCCTCACCGCGGTCCTGCAGAAAGTCGGTCGAGGAATAATCCTTCAACAGGTTCACCGCATCGACGACGGTCACCATGGTGTCGAGCTGTGCCACGTCGGAGAGACTGTCGCCGTTCTCGTCGCGGAAGTCGAAGGTCGCGGCCACCGGCAGCGGCTCTGCAATTCCGGTGGATTCGATCAGCAGGTAATCGAACCGCCTGCTCTCGGCGAGCGCACGTACTTCTTTGAGCAGATCGTCGCGCAAAGTGCAGCAGATGCAGCCATTGGTCATTTCGACCAGCTTCTCATCCGTCCGCGACAGATTGGCACCGCCATCGCGAACCAGGTCCGCATCGATGTTCACCTCGCTCATGTCGTTCACAATCACCGCCACTTTCAGGCCGTGACGGTTGTTCAGCACATGGTTCAGCAAAGTTGTCTTTCCAGCCCCGAGGAAGCCGGACAAGACCGTGACGGGGAGTTTTTGCATCGAGATCGAACAGTCTTTTGAGGGTGCGGGACATTGGGCTCATCTTATTTGTTATGTTATAACATAACATAATCAGTGCCTGTCAACCCGCTCCCCATTGATGCCATCGATTCACTGTCAGCTTTTTTGATCTGAAGGAAATCTTGCCTGCACGGGTCAGCCTACGCTCGCTGCGCCGAACCGCTAGCCCGCACGCGCCATCGTCTCGGCATCGACGGGCTTGGCAAACGTCACTCGGTTTCGACCGCTGGCCTTCGATGCATAGAGCGCCCGGTCGGCAGCCGGAGTGAGATCGGAGGGATCATCGCCGTCGCGACCAACCGCGATCCCGACGCTTGCGCCAACAGTGAGCTCGAGACCATCGATGATGAACGGCTCCGAGACCGTCCGAATGATGCGGCGGCCCAGCAACATGGCCTCCTCGCGATTGCCGACAACGGATTGCACCACGACGAATTCGTCGCCGCCCATGCGCACCGCGAAATCGCCGTCGCGCAAAATTCCGCTGAGCCGGCTCGCAACGGCCTGCAGCAGCGCGTCGCCTACGGGATGACCATGCACGTCATTGACCTCCTTGAACCGGTCGAGATCGATGCTGTGAACGGCGATGAGGCAGCCTGTTGCCCGCGCGCGCGCCGCGATGATCGCCAAGCGCTCCTGGAAGCCAAGCCGATTGGCGAGACCCGTGAGCGCATCGTGCCGCGCAAGGGTCGAAAATTCGTGCTTGAGCGAAATCTGCTCGATGTTCTGCCGATAGATGAAGCGGACGGTCTCGAAGCTACCAAGCAGGAACGCGATCAGGATCACGGCATAGAAGGCCAGGTTGCCGTCGGCGCGAGCCAGCGCAGAGAATGCCGTCGGCAAGGCAACCAGCATCAAGGCCGGCAGCGCGATCCCCGGGCGGACGGAAATCCGGCAGACGATGCCAGCCGCATAGCCGAAGACCAGCGCCGTTGCGAGGAGTTGATGCGCAGGATTCTTCGCCCAGAAAGTCGCCGCGCCAAGCAAACCGATCAATCCTGCAAAGACGTAGCTGCTCCACGCGTAAAGCCGCTCCCATCGCTCGGCCGCGACGATTGTGAAACTGCGTTGACCTTTACTGCGATGATAGACGCCCTCGGTGGCCACGCGGAAGATCGTGACGATCACTCCGGCTGCACTCAACCCGTAGAACCATGGATTTGCAGAACTAATGGCGACGTGACACGAGACGATGGCCAGTGTGAAGCCGGCGATCGAGAGCGGCACACGCGTCTGGAAAAGCATGTCAATGAGTTCGATCCGGACATGGTCCGGAACGCCGACGAAAATTGATTTCCAGAATCTGATCACGTCGCCTCTCCCCGAAGCACCCGATACCGCCAAAGTCTGAAAGTTTCACCGGCGAACTGGCTCAAATTCTAATGGAGTTAATCGATAGTTACCGACACCGCGCCGCTTGCTCCGTCATATTCGCCGAACCTGCGAGTCAGAGAAACGACCAACAATGCACCCGTTCGCCGTTTCCACACTGACGGCGCCAAGGATCCCCCTTGCTCGACCGCAGAGGCCATACGGTTCGCGTGATATGCAAGGACGGCATCGTGGCCGACACTTATCCCGGTGCGCTCGCGCAGGTTGTTCGAAATCTCGCGCTGAATACAGCAGTTCATGGCGTCCCGATGGCCGCGCCGGCGTGATCGAGCTTGCCGTCTCGCGACGATGGCAACATGCGCGTGGTCGTGGCCGACAATGGCGACGGCATTCCGCCGGACGATCTGCCGAAAGTTTTCGATCCGTTTTTCAAGACACGGCGCGACGGGACCTGAAGCTCGCCATCGCGCCTTGTCCTGATCGATCAGAAGCCGAGTGCGAGGCCGTCCTTGCGGTGGTCCGAGGCGCCGAGCAGCACGCCGCGCTGATAATCGATCTGGATGGCCTGGCAGCCGCCGATGCCGGTATCCATCATCTGCAGCGTATGGCCGCGGGCGGCCAGATCGTTGCGCACCGCTTCCGGGATGGTCTTTTCAAGCTGCAGCAGGTTATTGGTCGCGAACGAGCGCGGCGCCTCGGCAGCAGCCTGGATGTCCATCTTGCGATCGATCACATCGGATATGAACTGGGCATGGCCGGTGGCCTGATAATGGCCGCCCATCACGCCGAACGGCATGACCGCGCGGCCGTCTTTCATCAGCATGCCCGGAATGATCGTGTGCATCGGGCGCTTGCGCGGGCCAAGCGAATTCACATGGCCGGGCTTGGCGCGGAAACTCCAGCCGCGATGGTGCAGCAGCACGCCGGACTTCTTCGCATAGATGCCGCTGCCGAACGGACCGAACAGCGAATTGATCAGCGACACGGCGTTGAGATCGCGATCGACCACGGTCAGATAGACCGTGTCCTTGTGGATGACCGAGTCCCAGTGCTCTTCCGGCGAAGCCTGCTTCATGTCGATCTTGGCGCGAAGGTCGCCGATGAATTTGTCCGACAGGAAGCGCTCGACATCGACCTGCCCGTAAGCCGGATCGCAGAAATAGGCATCGCGCGTGCGATAGGCCGCCTTGGTCGCCTCGGCGAGCACATGGATGCGGTCGGCTTCGCTCAGATTGGCCATGTCGTAGCCGGCCAGCACGCGCAGGATCATCAGCGCGGCGAGGCCCTGGCCATTCGGCGGACATTCGGCGACGTCATAGCCGTGATGATTGGCCGAAATCGGCGTCACATAGTCGGAGCGCTGCTCATTGAAATCATCGGCCTCGTGCGCGCCGCCGATGGCACGCAGTGTGGTGATGATGTCGTCAGCTACCTGGCCCTGGTAGAAGCCGTTGCGGCCCTCGCGCGCGACCCGGCGCAGCGTGGCAGCGAGCGCCGGCTGGACGCGCTTGTCGCCGACCGCGGGCGCATGACCACCCGGCAGGTATTGCGCGGTCGCGTCGGGATGCAGTTCCAGCTTGCGGCGCCATTTGGCCCAGTCGGCGGACACGCGCGGCGTGATAAGGAAGCCATTCTCGGCAGCGTCGATGGCGGCGGCAAACACATCGGCCAGCGGCTTCGAGCCATGATCCTTGCTGAGCTTGCACCAGGCATCGATGGCGCCGGGCACGGTGACGGTCTCGACACAGGTCTCGGGAATGTCGCGGGCGCCGGACGCCGCATATTTCTCGGAATCGATCTTGGCGGGGGTACGGCCGGAGCCGTTCAGCGCGATCGGCGCGCCGCCCTTCGGCGAATAAAGGGCAAAACAGTCGCCGCCGATGCCGGTCATCGCCGGATCGGCCACGCATTGCACGGCGACCGCCGCCAGCGCCGCATCGATGGCATTGCCGCCCGACTTCAGCATCTCCACAGCAGCCAGCGTCGCCAACGGATGCGAGGTTGCGGCCATCCCGTGCTCGGCGACGGCAACGGAACGGGCAACGGCCATGAAATCACGCATGAGGGTCCTCTATCGGTACGAAGCCGCCATCCGCGGATCGCGCGATGAGGCGGGAGAGATGCGGTCGAGCGCCGAGCAGATCGGCCCCCAGGCGCGCGGGGATGGCGTGTGGTTTAGCGTGTGAATCGACAGCGTGGTAGCCGTCACCGCAATAATGATACCGGCAGTCGCCACCGCGAACGCGATATCGCGCCGCAACCCAGCCGTGCAGATCTGAACGCAATGCCCCCCGTCCGAAACCTTGCGTCGGGCGCGGATGCTTCACTCCTAGCGCGTCAGCCCCGCAGGTGAACGACGTGTCGTTAAACGCGCAGTCTCATATTCATCGCGCGTGCGGGCGACCAGCGTCGCTACGGACTCGACTGCAGCAACACCTGAGACAGAGTGACCTGCGCTCCAGACGTCGCGCCATCGTTTGACCCCGGACGTCGCTTGCCGGCCATAGAGCGCATCGGCTCGCTCCCTGGTCATGTCCGTCGGCAAATCTTTCGGATCAAGCCCCGCGGCGACAATCGAGGGAACCAGCGTGTTGGTTTCCAGCCCGGTGAAAGCCCGCGACAGCAGAACATCATCGAGTTCGGACGTGACGAGCATCTGCTTGTACTCGTCCACCGCCATGCTCTCCTCGGTGGCAATGAACTTGGTGCCCATATAGCTGAGATCACAGCCGAGCACCTCGGCGGCAAACACCGCCTGCCCATCCGACACGCCGCCGGCCAGCACGATCGGCCCTTCATAGAAGGAGCGAACCGCCCGAACGAAGGAAAAGCCGTTGACCCAGCCGGTCTGCCCACCAGCACCCGCCGTCAGCAAGACGAGACCATCGACACCGGCCGCAATGGCTTTCTTCGCATGCCGGATCGAAGCGACATCGGCAAACACCATACAACCTATCTCATGCAGCGGACCGACGACCGCATCCGGCGGTCCGACGCTGGTGATCACCATCTCGCAGCCATGCCGGATCACCGTGGCAAGATCATCCTGCAAGCTCTCGCGGCGGATGATGAGATTCGGACAAAACGGCGCGTCGTCCGGCCCGAGCGCACCGAGAATGCGCGCTATCCAGCTATCGAGTTCATCGTCGGTTCGGCAATTGGCTGTTGGAAACGAACCGATCACGCCAGCCTTGCACGCCGCAATAACGAGAGCCGGACCCGACACGCGAAACATCGGCGCCGCGACCAAAGGCACCGACAGGCGCGGTCGAATTATTTTCGCAAAACGGGCTGTACTCGCTTTGCCGCTAAGGTCGTTGATTGGGTAGCGGTCGTCCGAAGACAGAGGCATTTCTTTCCATCCCTGTGATTTTGTCGGGAGGATAGCCGGAAAAGCCGAGTGACCGCTATAAGCTGAGGAGATGGTCACCCCCTCGCTGCGGGCGGCCATCTCTTCAGGTCGAGAGCGACGCGACTACTCCGCAGGCGATGCAATCGGATGCTCATTCGCCTGAGGCTTCTCGTCCTTCTTGCGGCCCGGAAACAGGCGCTGCACCAACACATAAAGCACCGGCACAAAGAAGATGCCGAGCACCGTCGCGGTGACCATACCGCCCGCGACGCCGATGCCGATGGCATTCTGGCTGGCCGAACCTGCGCCAGTCGCCATAGCGAGCGGCAGCACGCCGAGAACAAAGGCCAGTGAAGTCATCAGGATCGGGCGCAAACGCTGCCGTGCAGCGTGCAGCGTCGCCTCGACCAGCGACTTGCCCGCCGCTTGTTGCTCGATGGCAAACTCCACGATCAGAATCGCGTTTTTCGCAGACAAGCCTATCGTCGTGAGCAGGCCGACCTGGAAATAGACGTCGTTGGCCTGCCCGAACATCGTGGCCGCCGCCAGCGCTCCGAGAATGCCGATCGGCACGGACAGCATTACGGCGAAGGGAATCGACCAGCTCTCATAGAGGGCAGCGAGGCAGAGGAACACGATCAGAACCGAGATCGCATAGAGATACAGTGTCTGGCTGCCGGTCAGCCGCTCCTGAAACGACAGTCCGGTCCATTCATGCGTATAGCCGGCCGGCAGTTTCTTCACCTGCTCGTCGACCGCAGCCATCGCGGTGCCCGAACTGGTGCCAGGTGACGCCTGTCCCTGGATTTGCACCGCCGCCACGCCGTTGTAGCGCTCGAGACGCGGCGAGCCGTAGCTCCAGCGCTCGCTCGCGAAAGCCGTGAATGGCACCATCGATCCCGAATTGTTGCGCACATACCATCTGCCGATATCGGTCGTGCCCATCCGGAATGGCGCGTCGCCCTGGACATAGACCTGTTTCACGCGGCCGCGGTCGATGAAGTCGTTGACATAGGAGCCGCCCCACGCCGCCGACAGCGTCGTGTTGAGGTCGGTCAGGTTGATGCCGAGCGCCGTGGCTTTCGGCTGATCGATATCGAGATTGAATTGCGGCGTATCGTCCTGTCCGTTCGGCCGCGACTGCGCGATACGTTTGTCGCCTGCGAGCTGTCCAAGCAGTTGATTGCGGGTTTTCAGCAGCTCCTCGTGGCCGGCGCCGCCGGAGTCCTGCAAATAAAAGTCGAAGCCGCTGGCATTACCGAAGCCCGGCAGCGACGGCGGCAACACGGTGAAGGCCATCGCGTCACGAATCTTCGAGAACACTGCCATTGCACGCCCGGCAATGGCCTGCGCCGACTTGGCATGATCAGCACGTTCGGCAAACGGTTTCAGGCTGACGAAAGCAAGGCCCACATTCTGACCCTGCCCGGCGAAGCTGAAGCCACGCACCGCGAACACGCCCTGCACAGTGTCCTTCTCATTCTCCATGAACTGATGCTCGACCTGCTTGATCACATCGAGCGTGCGGCCGGCGGTGGCGCCAACCGGCAGCTGAATCAGTGAGATGAGCGTGCCCTGGTCTTCGTCGGGAAGGAACGAGCTCGGCAAACGCACGAACAGAAGAACCATACCTGCGACAACAGCAACGAAAGCGATCAAGGCCGCGGCCGGCCGCCGCACCACAGCGCCCGTGGTCTTCTCATAGCCATTGGCCGTGCGATCGAAATTGCGGTTGAACCAGCCGAAGAAACCGCGCTTCTGGCCGTGGCCCTTCTCGGGCTTCTTCAGAATCGTGGCGCATAGCGCCGGCGTCAGGATCAGCGCCACCAGCACCGACAGCACCATGGCCGACACGATGGTGAGCGCGAACTGCCGATAGATGATGCCGACCGAACCGGAAAAGAAGGCCATCGGAATGAACACGGCCGACAGCACGACGCCGATGCCGACCAGGGCGCCGGTGATCTCATGCATCGACTTCTCGGTCGCCTCGCGCGGCGACAACCCTTCTTCCTCCATCACACGTTCGACGTTCTCCACCACGACGATAGCGTCGTCGACGAGAAGGCCGATCGCGAGAACCATCGCGAACATGGTCAGCGTATTGATGGAATAACCCGCAATCGACAGCACACCGAATGTGCCAAGCAGCACCACCGGCACGGCAATGGTCGGGATGATGGTCGCGCGCCAGCTCTGCAGAAACACGAACATCACGATGAAGACCAGCACGATCGCCTCGAACAGCGTGTGCACGACCTTCTCGATCGACAGTTTCACGAATGGCGTCGTGTCATAGGGATAGATCACCTTCAGCCCCGCCGGCATATTCGCCGTGAGCTGATTGATGCGCACCTTCACGCCTTCCGATGTGGCCACCGCATTGGCGCCGGTCGCCAGACTGATGCCCATGCCGGCCGCCGGCTTGCCATTGTAGCGCGCCACGGCGTCATAGCTCTTGGACCCCAACTCGACCCGGGCAACGTCCTTGATACGGACCGTCTGGCCGGACGTGCTGGTGCGCAGGATGACGTCGTTGAACTGCTCGATGGTCTGCAACCGGCTCTGCGACGTGATCGTCGCATTGAGCTGCTGGCCATCCACCGCTGGGAGACCGCCGAGCTGGCCGGCGGTGACTTGGGTATTCTGGGCCGTGATCGCCGCCGTGACATCACTCGGCATCAGGTTGTATTTCGCGAGCTTGTCGGCATCGAGCCAGATCCGCATCGCATACTCGGCGCCGAACAACTGCACCTGACCCACACCGGAGACGCGGCTGATCGGCTCGTTGATCGAGCTCGCCACATAGTCGGCGATGTCGCTTGCGGTCATGCTGCCGTTCTCGGAGACAAAACCGAGCACCATCAGGAAGCTCGACGACGACTTCACCACGCGCAGGCCCTGTTGCTGCACCACCTGCGGCAACAACGGCATCGCGAGCTGCAGCTTGTTCTGCACCTGCACCTGAGCGATGTCGGGATTGGCCTCGTTGCTGAAGGTGATCGAGATCTGCACGGTGCCGGTCGAGGTCGAATAAGACGACATATATTGCAGATAGTCGACGCCGGTCATGTTCTGCTCGATGACCTTGGTCACCGAATTCTCCGCCGTCTGCGCATTGGCGCCCGGATAGGTCGCGGAGATCGTGATCACCGTCGGTGCGATCTGCGGATACTGGGCGATGGGCAGCCCCAGAATCGCCAGCAGGCCGCCGAACATGATCAGGATCGCAAGGACCCAGGCGAAGATCGGCCGCTTGATGAAGAAATGCGACATACCATTATTCCTTGCGGGCTGCGGACGCAGCGTCGGCACCCGCATCAGCCTGCTTGCCGGGATTAAGGGTCAGGCCGGTGGCGGGATCGACCGTCACTTCAACGGTCTTGGCATTGGCGCCAGGTTTGACCTTCTGCAATCCGTCGATGATCACGCGATCGCCCGAGGCAACACCGCGCTCGACGAGCCAATTATTGCCGATCGCCTGAGCGACTTCGATGATGCGCTGCTCGACCTTGCCGTCCTTGTCGACGAACATGGCGGTCGCCTGCCCGAGCGGATTACGCGACACCGCACGCTGCGGGATCATAATCGCCGTGAGATCGACACCGGCTACGACGCGCGCACGCACATACATGCCCGGCAACAGCGCGCGGCTCGGATTTGCAAAGATCGCGCGCGTGCTGACGGAACCGGTGTTTTCGTTGACGCTGGAATCGGTGAAACTGTATTTGCCCTTCTGGTCGTAGGTCTTGCCGTTCTCCAGCAACAGCTCGATCTGGACGTGGCCGTCCGGCTGCTTCAACCGGCCGCTCTGAAGTTGCGAGCGCAGGCGTTCCATTTCCGAGGTCGATTGATCGAGATCCACATAGATCGGATTGAGTTGCTGGATCGTGGTCAGGGCGCTGGCCTGGCTCGCGGTCACCAGGGCACCCGGCGTGATCGACGACTTTCCGATGCGGCCGGAGATCGAGGCAGTCACCTTGGTGCGGTCAAGCGCGATCGCTGCGGTATCGCGATTGGCCTCGGCAGCCTTCAGATCGGCTTCGCCCTGCTTGAAGGTGGCGACGGCATCGTCGACATCCTGCTGACTGGCGGCATTGGTCTTGAGCAGCTGCGTCTTGCGCTCGGCCTTGAGCCGCACGCTCACGAGATTGGCCTGCGCCTTCAGAACCGCAGCCTCCGCGCTTTCGAGCGCAGCCTGATATTGAACCGGGTCGATCTCATAAAGAAGATCGCCGGCCTTCACTTCCGAGCCTTCGACGAAGTTTCGCTTCTGCAGGATTCCGGTGACCTGCGGTCGCACTTCCGAAACCTGATAGGCGTTGACGCGACCCGGCAGCACCGTGGAGACCGGCGCCTCCCGTGTCTTCAGAACCAGAACACCAACTTCAGGCGCCTGCGGCGCCGCAGCTTCCTTCTTCGCCTCACCACATCCCGCAAGCGCCAGCAGGCCAACCAAGGCGAAAGGGCGCGCAAATCCAAGGCTCATCATCAGTTCACCAATGCAAAACGGCGCCCGACATCCGCGCAAATCGCGGACGACGTCGCCGTTGGAAATATGTGGAAACTCTTCGGTTTCCGTGCAGGAAACTTGGTAGTTTCCTTTCGGGAAGTCAAGCGCTACACTGCGCGGGAAGTCGCTGCTCAAGCGTTTGTGAGGCGACCTTCATTAACGGGATCGATGCCCAATGGTTGCACCAGCAAGTGCGAGTAAGAATCGCGATGGCACTTTGTCGCAGGCAACGCGTCCGCCTATAGCGAACCCTGCCGCATCAACCGCTTCGGCTCCGCCATCCGACGAACGCACCGAGCATCTGCTCACGGTGGCCAAAGCCACCTTTACGTTGAAGGGCTTCGCGGCGACCACCATGGATGACATCGCTGGCGCCACCGGCATGTCGAAGAAAACGCTCTACAAGATGTTCGCCAGCAAGAGCGAGCTGTTCCGCGCGATGCTGCTGCGCAGCCTGCCGCAGGTTCGTTTCAGTCACGTAGAAACCAAGGGCACGCCGATCGACCGGTTAAGGTTATCCCTGAAGCACATCGTCGATATCGCGCTGGCACCCGACGAAATAGCACTGCATCGGCTGATCATCAGCGAGCGCCTGTTGTCCCCGGATATCGCTGGCATCTTCGCCGAGGTCATCTTCGAACTGGGCGCCAAGGACGTGGTGGAAGCGCTGAAACAGGTGACGATCCGCCCCGAGCTCCGTGACCAGCCCATCAAACAGGTGTCCGAGATGCTGCTCGGAATGGTGTTCGCCAATGATCATTTCAGGCTGATGGCGGATAACAGCTATCGCCTCAACCGGCGCATGCTCAACACGCGGATCGAATTGGCGATCGCGATGTTCTGCAAGCCTGCCTGATCACGCATCCGATTTCTTAACCGATTGATCACCATAATCGGCCAAGCTGCGCCATTGCGCGGCATGCCGCTGCGCGCGCTTGGACCGGATACGGCATGTTCCAGATGTTCCTGCGGGCTCGTGCCCAGAACTATCTTCGCAGCCTTGTCGGCGAGCGTGAGTTCAGGGCGCGTTCGGCTGAACGCGATGCCGAAACTGATCGCGAGCGGCTGGATTATGTCCTTTCGGCCCTCGATAGCGCGCTCAGCAATGCCGAAGCCGAACAGGCCGGCCTCACCCGGCGCGTCGACGATGTGCTGGCGCGCGCGGCTGTAACCTTCGGCAATGGGGACGATGAGTACCTGACCCGGGAGAAGCTCGACAGCGATCACCTGGACCTGTTCGAGACCGAAATTTCAAACGGTCAGCGCCGGTTGCGCGACCTTGCTGTCAGCATCTCGCACTTCAAGTTCCTGAAGACCGCCATGCTGTCACGGTTTCCGGATTACAAAGGCCCCGGGTCGCGGGCGTCATTGTAACGGCAGATGCCTATTCGCTTCGGGCGGAATCCCTGGCATCGCTCCAGCGCCGCTTGAAGCCTGCCGCATCCGGTGAACTGCCATCGCGATTGCGCCGCCGCTCACCGCTGAACGTCCGCATGTGATCGTTCACGAACGACATCAGTTCGTTGCGGAAACGCTCAGCCGAGAATTTCTCGGCTTGCATCCGGCAGTCGGCACGCGAAAATGAGCTTTCATTCGCCACGAAGGCACGGACGCATTCCGCAATTGCTTTCGGCTCGTTGGAATCGAAAAACATGCCGGTGCGTAATTCCGGAGAGGCCGAGACCGTCTCGCGCGCGCCGCCGCGGCCGAACGCCAGAACCGGCGCCCCCTCGGATTCCGCTTCGACAACGATGATCCCGAAGTCTTCCTCGGCGGCAAAGACAAAGGCACGCGCCGTCGCCATCAATTCGCGCAGCTTCTCATCACTGACGAAGCCGACAAATGTCACGTTCGGGCTAGCGATTGCCTTCAACCGTTCCGCATCCGGGCCGTCGCCTGCGACGATCAGCTTCTGATCCGGCAGTTCGGCAAAGGCCTGGATCACGGCTTCGATCTTCTTGTAGGGCACCAGACGACTTGCCGCGAGGAAGTGGTCCCCGGTGGGCAGATCGGGCGGCAGCTTCGACATGGTCACCGGCGGATAGATGACCTTGGCGTCGCGGCCATAGACCTTCTTGATCCGCTTGGCGACGAAATTGGAGTTCGCCAGCATGGCGTCTGGCCCATGGGCCGTGCGCACGTCCCAGATCCGGATGCGGTGCAGCAGTGCCCGCGCCAACGCGCTCTTGATGCCAGCGGTGTAACCGCTTTCATTCAGATAAGCGTGCTGCAGATCCCATGCATAACGCATCGGCGAATGCACATAGGACACGTGAAGCTGGTTCGGGCCGGTGATCACGCCCTTGGCCACCGCATAACTGCTGGAAATAACCAGGTCGTAGCCCGACAGATCGAACTGCTCGATCGCGATCGGCATGAGTGGCAAATATGACCGATGACGTTTGCGGATGAACGGCATCTTCTGCAGGAAGCTGGTACGCGCCTTCTTGAAGCCAATCTTGGCGCGATCTTCCGGCGTCAGCACATCGAACAGCGTGAACACATCCGCTTCCGGATAGCACTGCAATATCTCGCGCAGCACCTGCTCGGCACCGCCCAGCGTGTAGAGCCAATCGTGGACGACAGCGACGCGCATAGGACCTCAACGGCGGAAACGACGAATGTGGGCTGACCTGAAAATAGACCAATGCGCCCCTTCTACAATCCACTCCTACAACTTGCGTTAATTCGATTGCGAACTGTCGGTAAAAATTGAATCAATTCAGATGTGTTCTGATAATCTCTGGGGAAGATGCTACCCGGTTCGCAGGACGCGGTCGGCACCATATCCATCCAGGGCAGAAGAGCGCGCATTCTGGCGCACCATCCGCGCCGTTCAGCATAACGAGAGTTTTTGCGCATGATGACGTTACGCCAGGTTGAAGTGATCCGCGCCGTCATGGTGACGGGCACCATTGGCGGCGCGGCCAAACTCCTGAATGTGTCCGCGCCCGGCATCAGCCGCCTGGTCAAATACACCGAGAAGTCGCTCGGCATCCGCTTCTTCCAGCGCCAGAACGGACGCTACTTCCCGACGCCTGAAGCGCAGAATATTTTCGAGCAGATCAACGGTGTCTACAAGAAAGTCGACGATCTCACCGAGATCATCTCCAAAATCGGCCACGGAACACTGTCGGAATTGCGCATCGGGTCGGTTCCCAGTATCTCGCAGGTGATGGTGCCACGCGCCATCGAGCAGGTGCGGCGTCGTTATCCCGGCCTGCGGATCGACATCAACATTCTCAAGCTTGAGGAGGCGATCGACTATCTGCTGCTCGGTCGCGGCGACTGCGTCGCCATGAGCTATCGGCTCGAACATCCCGGGCTCGACTTCATGCCGCTGGCATCCGGCGAATTGTTCTGCATCGTGCCGGAGGGGCACGAACTCGCAGGTCGCAAGCAGGTGTCGGCCAAGGAGATCATCCGGTATCCCCTCATCGGCATCGATCCCAACGATCCCTACGGTCGGATCATGGCGGAGATCTTCGCCCGCAATAAACTCAAATACGACATCACCATCCGGGCGAGATTTGGCACCACGGTCTGTGCCCTGGTGAAGGCAGGATTGGGCATCGCGGTCATCGACCAGTTCACGGTGGCCCATGGCGGCTATCCAGGCGTCGAGGTGATCCGCATCGTCGAACCCACCCGGTTCGATACTTACGTCGCCGTGAAACGCGGCGCGCCGCTGTCACTGCATATCGAGCATTTCATCGACTGCCTGCGCACCGAGATGCGCGCAGTCGGCTCTCACAAAATTGCCGCTGCAAAGCCGGCCTCGCGCGTCCGTAAAAAATAACATCATGTTATGTTTGTCGTATAACAGGGTAATTGTGTTAGATCGCTGCCGCGCTATCTTCTGTCCCGTTTCTGATGATGATTGACAGTACTGGCCATCCGTTCATGACCTCTTCGACGCCCCATACCCCGGCGACGGGCCAACGCTTCCTCACCGGCCTGCTCGGTGCGCCGATCGCGCATTCGGCGTCGCCGGCGATGCATGAGCGGGCCGCCGAAGCCATGGGCGCCCACTGCCACTATCAGCTGATCGAAATCGCCGGTGCCGGTCGCGACGAGCTGAAAAGCATTCTGGATGGCGTCCGCCGGCTCGGCTTTGCCGGCATCAATGTCACCTTCCCCTACAAGGAAGCCGTGGTCGATCTGCTCGACGAGCTCTCGCCCGGGGCCAAGGCCATCGGCGCCGTCAACACCGTCGTGGTCCGCGACGGCAAGCTGACTGGCCACAACACCGACACCACGGGCTTTGCAAGGGCCGCCAGGCAACTCGTCACCAATTCCAACCACGGCCCGGTCGCGGTCATCGGCACCGGCGGCGTCGGCAAGGCCATCGCCTTTGCATTGGCTGATCTCGGCGTTTCGGAGATCCGGATTTTCGATACGGACACGGCCAAGGCCCGGCATCTCGTTTCCCTGCTTCACAACAAGCAAAGCATCCGCGTGGCGGACAGCGTCGATGACGCCGTCCGCGGTGCAGTCGGCATCGTCAACGGGACACCGATCGGCATGCTGCCCAACCGCGGCACCCCTGTGCCCGATGCGCTGCTGCATGCGGAAGCGTGGGTTGCGGATGCGGTGTACTCCCCGCTGTGGACGCCGCTGCTCAACGCCGCCAAGGCCAAGGGCGCGCCGGTCATGACCGGCCGCGATCTGGCGATCTACCAGGCCGCGGATGCCTTTGAGTTGTTTACAGGATTTGCGCCGTCCACGACCGAAATGGGAATTGCTTTCGACGCCGTCATGGTCAAAAGGTACCCGACACCAAACGCAGCTTGAATGAAGCGGCCGCTCATAAGGCCGCATCGATAAAGACAACAATTAGCAACAGGAGGATTCCATGAAGCCAGTGTTCTTGGCGAGCGCCCTGCTCGCGACTGTATTGACCGGTGCTGCCATCGCGCAGGCCGGAGCGCCTATTAAACTCGCAAATGTTGCCGAATTGTCCGGTGGCGGCGCCACCGTCGGCACCAATTGGAAAAACGGCATCGATCTCGCGATCGAGGAGATCAACTCCAAGGGCGGCGTGCTCGGCCGCAAGCTGGAAGTGACCCACGCAGACTCGCAGTCGAACCCCGGTGTCGCCCGCGCACAGGTTCAGAAGGCACTCGATGCCGAGCCTTACGTCCTGCTCGGGCCCGGCTATTCCGGTTCGGTGAAGGTCACCGCGCCGCTCGCCGCGGAAGCCGGCATCGCACAGATCATGGGCGGCGAGGCCGCCGAACTCACCACAGCCGGCAACAAGTTTCTGTTTAGAACGTCGTTCGGCCAGCAGTCGTCGATGCCGAAGGTCGCCAAATACATCAACGACGAACTGAAAGCGAAATCCGTCGCCATCGTCTGGGTCAATAACGACTTCGGCAAAGGCGGGCGCGATTCCATCAGCAAGGAATTCGCCAAGTACAATATCAAGGTCGCGGCCGATCTCTCAACCGAAGCCGGCCAGGCCGATTTCGCGGCCGATGTCAGCAAGATCAAGGCAGCGGCGCCGGACGCAGTCTTCGTTTACGTCAACGAAGAAGAGAGCGCGCGCATACTCAAGGAGCTGAAGCGCCAGGGCGTCACCGTGCCGCTGGTCGGCGAAACCACGCTGGTCGGACAGAAGGTCGTCGAACTCGCTGGCGACGCAGCCAACGGTGCCCGCGGCCATGTCGGCCTCACCACCGACGCGCCGGTTGAGCTGATCAAGGCGTTCCGTGACAAGTTCGTCAAGAAGTACAACTACGTCCCGGACCATAACGGCCTCAAGGGCTGGCTCGCGATCTACATGATCAAGGCCACCACCGAGAAGATGGGCAAGGTCGATTCCAAGGGCTTCGCCGACGCCCTGCACGGCTTCACCATCACCGCCGCCAAGGAGCCGGGCATTCTGATGGACGCGACCTTCGACGCCAATGGCGATATCGATCGCCAGGGTTTCCTCGTCGAGATCGTCGAAGGCAAGCAGGTCGTCAAGCAAGTGCTGCCGAAGCTGGGCAACTGAGGCTGCCCTTGCTTACCTCTCCCCGCTTGAGGGGAGAGGTCGACTGTAATGCGTGAAGCGCGTGCAAGTCGGGTGAGGGGGAGCCAGTGCTTCCCTCGCAACAGCCCTCACCCGACCCTCTCCCCCGCAACGGCGGGACGAGGGAGCGCACAGCCGGTGTGTTGAAGCGCCGGCTATTTGGAGAACCACATGTCCAATTTGCTCGACCTCCTCATCGCAGGCCTCGCCACCGGCGCGATCTATGCGATCGTCGCAGTCGGCTTCACGCTGCTGTGGCAGACCTCGCAGACCATCAATTTTGCGCAGGGCGAATTCGTCATGCTGCCGGCCTTCCTGATGCTGGCGGTGATGCATGCCGGCGCACCGTTCTGGCTGGCGATCCTGATTGGCATCGCGCTGTCGCTGCTGCTACTGGGCCTCGGCTTCAAGATGCTGCTGGTCGATCCGATGCTGCGCCATGGCGTGCTGCCGCTGGCGATTGCGACCATGGCACTGGCCATCGGCATCAAGGAGGCCGCCAAGCAATTCTGGAGTGCCGAAGCCTCGCCGTTTCCCTCGATCATCCCGGGCGGCGACATCACGATTTTCGGCCGCGTCGTTGCGCTGCAGAGCATCGGCGTGCTCGTGCTGGCGATCCTTGCCGTGCTCGGCCTGACCACACTGCTGAACCGCACCTCCATCGGTCATCAGATGCAGGCCGCCGCGCAGAACCCGACCGTCGCGCGCATCATCGGCGTGCCCGTCGAACGCATGATCCTGCTGACATTCCTGATCAATGCCTTTCTCGTGGCGCTGGCCTCACTGCTAATCACACCGATCTATCTCGCCAAGTTCTCCAATGGCGAGGTTCTGGGCCAGGCCGCGTTCATCGCCGCCATTGTGGGCGGCTTCAACCAGGTCCGCGGCGCCATCGCCGGCGGCTTGCTGATCGGCGTCGTCGACAATCTGTCGGCCGCCTATGTCTCCACCCAGTATCGCGCCGCTGTGCCATTGGTTCTGCTGATCGCGATCATTCTGTTTCGGCCGCAGGGCATGCTTGGCCGGCCTGAGGAGCGCACCGTATGACCGCGGCGAAGACCCTCAAGATCGGCTTGGGCATCGTTGTCATTGCCGCGCTGATCATCGTTCCGATGAATTTCAACCGCTACGGTCTGTTCATCCTGAGCCAGTGGGCTGTGATGACCATCGCCGCCATGGGGCTCAATCTGACGTTGGGCTATGCCGGACAGGTCTCGCTCGCGCAGGGCGCCTTTGTCGGCATCGGCGCATACACTGCTGCGATCATGACATCGAACGGCCTGCCGCTCATCGGCGCGCTCGGCGTCGCCATCGTGCTGTGTTTCGCTATCGGCTGGATCCTCGGTTATCCCGCCCTGCGCGTACAGCACCACTATCTGGCTTTTGTCACCCTCGCCTTTTCGACGCTCGCTTTTCTCGTGTTTCGGAACGAGGATTGGCTGACCAAGGGCATCTACGGCATCAGCAACATCCCTCGCCCGGAAATCTTCGGCTATCCGACGCGACGACCGTTGCCATTCTATTATGTCTGTCTGGGATCGCTCGCGCTCGTCTCGCTGGCCGTCTGGTGGCTGATCCGTTCGCCCTGGGGCCGCGCTTTCATTGCACTGCGCGAAAATCCCGTTCGTGCGCTCTCGCTGGGCATCGACACGCGGCGCTATACGCTGATGGCCTTTGCGATCGGCTCCGCACTCGGCGGCGTCGCCGGGACGCTCTATGCGCCATTGACGCAATATGTCGATCCCGTCCCGTTCCACCTGTCGCTGTCGCTTGATCTCTTGATGATGGTGATCGTCGGCGGCTCCGGTTTCTTCTTCGGACCGTTCCTCGGCGCGATGATTGCCGTGCTGCTGCCGGAATGGCTGCGCTTCACCCAGGGCTATTACCTGATGCTCTATGCGATCGCGGTGATCGGACTGCTGATCTACTCGCCGACCGGGATTCTCGGCATCCTCGATCGCTTCATCTCCGAACGCCGCACCAAGGCCGCTTCCGCCCAGCGTGCAGTCGCGAAGGCCAAGCTGGAGGTGACGCCATGACCGCGGTCCTCGAAGTCACCAACATCCGCAAGAGCTTTGGCGGCATCGCGGCCGTCAATGGCGTCTCCTTCGACGTGCAGGAAGGCGAAATTCTCGGCCTGATCGGACCGAACGGTTGCGGCAAGTCCACACTGTTCAACTGTATCCTCGGCCAGCTCAGCCCGAGCGCCGGTGAGGTGAAGGTCGACGGCAAGGTGGTCACCGGTATGCGCCCGTCAGAGCTAAACGGCCTCGGCGTCAGCCGCACATTTCAGCTCCTGCAGGTGTTTCCAAAATTGTCGGTGCGCGAGAACCTGATCCTTGCGGGCCAGGAGCACCAGGGCAACATGTTGTCGCGGCTGCTCGGCCCGTCCGACGCCGGTCTCACTGAGGCGGCAAACCAGATGATCGGCTTCTTCAAGCTCGACCATCTCGCCAACGAACCTGCAGGCGGCCTCTCTTATGGCCAGCAGAAGCTGCTCGATGCCGCGATGGCCTTCATGGGTGGACCGCGGCTGGTGCTGCTCGACGAACCGGCCGGCGGCGTCAACCTGACCATGCTCGCGGATCTCAAGGATCGCCTGCGCGCCATCAATCAGGAGAAGCGCGCCACCTTTGTGGTGATCGAGCACAATATGGAATTCGTGATGTCGCTCTGCACGCGCGTGATGGTGATGGCCGAAGGCAAGGTTCTGGCGATGGGACGGCCTGACGAAGTCCGCGCCAATCCCGCCGTGATCGAAGCCTATCTGGGACATTGAGGATACGCCATGAGCGATGCAATCCTGGACGTTCAGAACCTGGTCGGCGGCTACGGCAAGATGACGATCCTCAACGGCACCACCTTCTCGGTGCCGGCTGGGTCAATCACCACCGTGATCGGGCCAAATGGCGCCGGCAAGTCCACCGTCTTCAAGGCAATTTTCGGCCTGCTGAAGTTGCGCGAAGGCAAGGTTACGTTCAAAGGCAAGGACGTCACGGGGCTCGGCCAGCGTGCTCTGCTCACCGCCGGCATCTGCTACGTCCCGCAGGGCCGCAACATCTTCCCGGAACTCACGGTCCGCCACAATATCGAACTCGGAGCCGTCGCCGCCGGCCGCGACATCACTGATCTGCCGGCCCGTATCGAGGCCGCGCTCGACAAATTCCCGGTGCTGCGCACCAAAGCCAAGCAACAGGCATCCACCCTGTCGGGCGGCGAGCAGAAGCAGCTCGAAATCGCCCGCGGCCTGCTGCTCAATCCGCAACTGGTGCTGATCGACGAACCGTCCATCGGGTTGTCGCCGCTGATGGTGCTGCAAACGTTCAACATCCTGAAGGAGCTGCGTGACCACGGCGTCTCGATCCTGATGATCGAGCAGAATGCACGCTCGGCACTCGAGATTTCCGATTTCGGTATCGTGCTCGAACTCGGCCAGACCCGCTTGATGGACAAGGCCGACCGTGTGCTCAACGATCCGCGCATCGGACAGTTGTTCCTCGGCGGCGCCATGACGGAGACCGCGGCATGAACAAGCTCTCGATCGCCACCGTCTCGCTGTCAGGCGCGCTGGATGAGAAGCTCCGCGCCATTGCTGCCGCCGGCTTTGACGAGGTCGAGATTTTCGAGGCAGATCTTCTGTCCTTCAATGGCAGTCCGCGCGACGTCGGCCAGATGTGTCGCGACCTCGGCCTGACCATCTGCGCCTTCCAGCCGTTCCGCGATTTCGAGGGCATGCCGGAGCCGCAGCGCAGCCGCAACTTCGCGCGCGCGGCGCGCAAGTTCGATCTGATGAAAGAGTTGCAGACGGATCTGATGCTGATCTGCAGCAACATCTCGCCGGCCTCGCTCGGCGGCATCGACCGCGCAGCGGCGGATTTTCGTGAGCTTGGGGACCTCGCCGCGAAGCATGGCATGCGTGTCGGCTTCGAAGCGCTCGCATGGGGCGCTCATGTCAACGACTATCGCGATGCCTGGGAGATCGTGCGCCGCACCAATCACCCGTCCATCGGCGTGATCCTCGATAGCTTCCATGCGCTGGCCCCGGCATTTCCCGTCAGCGCCATTGCATCCATCCCGGCCGACAAGATCTTTCTAGTGCAGCTCGCCGACGCGCCGAAGCTGGGCCTCGATGTCCTGTCCTGGAGCCGGCATTTCCGCTGCTTCCCCGGTCAGGGCGACCTGCCTGTGGCCAAGTTCATGGAAGCCGTGCAGGCCACCGGCTATAGCGGCGCGTGGTCGCTCGAGATTTTCAACGACCAGTTCCGCGCAGGCTCCGCCGTTCGCACTGCCACTGACGGGTTGCGCTCACTGATCCTGCTGCAGGATCAACTGGCCAAGACGCCAGCCGACGCCCTGCAGCCGAAGACATCCACCCGCGGTGTTGGCTTTATCGAGTTTGCCGTCAACGAGGCCAAGGCGACAGACCTTGCGACGCTGCTCAGCCAGCTCGGCTTTCGCAAGACAGGCGTCCATCGCAGCAAGGACGTCGAACGCTGGTCGCAGGGCACTATCGAACTCGTGATCAATTCTGAGCCGGACGGTTTCGCGCATTCGCATTACGTGACGCATGGCCCCGGCGTGTGCGCCATCGCACTGGACGTCGGCAATACCAAGCAGGCCATGGCGCGCGCGGAAGCTTTGCAGGCGCGGACTTTCTATCAGCCAGTCGGACCGGGCGAACTGGAAATTCCGGCGATCCACGGCGTTGGTGGCAGTCTGCTCTACTTCCTGGAAGCGGCCAGCAAGAATTGGGACGTAGATTTCGAGCCGCTCAAGAGCGATGCTGGTACAGATCATCTCTCCGTCGTCGATCACATTTCGCAATCGATGCCCTATGACGAGATGTTGTCGTGGCTTCTGTTTTACACCGGCATTCTCGACCTGCAGCGCCTGCCGCAGATGGAAATTCCGGACCCGGTCGGCCTCGTGCAAAGCCAGGCGCTGATCAGCGCAAATCAATCACTCCGCGTCATCCTGAATGGATCATCGGCAACGCGTACGCTGTCGAACCGCTTCATCTCGGAGTTCTTCGGTTCCGGCGTGCAACATATCGCGTTCTTGTGCGACAATATCTTTGCTGCTGTGGCCGATATGCGCAAACGCGGCGCCAAATTCCTGCGCATTCCCGACAATTATTACGATGACGTGGAAGCCAAATACGGGCTCGATGCCGAACTGATGTCCGCGCTACGCGACAACCAGATCCTCTATGATCGCGAAGGCGACGGTGAATTCTTCCAGATCTACACGCCGAGCTTCGACGAGCGCTTCTTCTTCGAGATCGTGGAGCGCCGCAACTATCAGGGATTTGGTGCGGCCAATGCAGGCATCAGGCTTGCGGCACAAACGCGTGACGCGCGGCCAGTATCTGTCCCGCGCGTCTAATGCCTGAGCGAAGATTTACTTCGGCCTAACGCTTGGATCGCCACCGGGACTGCCGGGCGGCGGAATCACCGGCGTGTTGCTGCTGTCCGAATTCGGCGCCGGCGCCCGCATCGCGGAATCGACATTGCTCGGCGGACACAAAACGCCATCCGATTTCGCGAGCTTGTCGCCCAACGGCTCAGAGCTCTGCCCGGTCGTCGTACCGCTGGGAGCAATCGTCCCCTGCGGGGTCATTTGTGTCGGCGCACAATTGGCATTTGCACGCTCAGCCGCCGGCGGTGCGGTCTGAGCGGGTGGCGGAGCAGGCGTCGGCGGCGCCTGCGCGAGTGCAGCGCTGGAACCGGCGATGACAAGACCTGCGATGACGAGCAACTGTTTGATCTGCATCCGGAGCAAACCGCGGGCGCGAACGGAGGTTCCGGTCCCGCGCTGCAACAGTCAGGATTTAATGTAGCGGATCAGCGAAAAATGCCCCATCGGCGGCATCGACCGGCGCTCGGCCAGCGTGATCCCGCCATGCACCGCGGCCCAATCCACCAGCCGCTTCCACGGGAATTCCGGTCGCCAGCCAAGGCGACGCGCCAAGGGTGCAAAGGCCAGTTCGAAAATCTTGCGCGGACCGCTTTCAGCGCCGATGTGGTTGACCAGAATGAGCTCGCCACCTGGCTTCAGCACACGGACGAAATCGTCGAGCGTGGCTTCCGGGTCGGGAACAGCGGTGATGACATACTGCGCCACGACGGCATCGAAATGATTGTCGGGGAATGCGAGGTTCTTCGCATCCATGACCGCCAGCGTTTCGACATTGGTGAGGTTGTGGGTGCGGACGCGCTCATGCGCCTTGCGCAGCATCGGCTCGGAAATATCGACGCCGCAAATCTTCGTGGTGCGGGCGTAATCGACGAGCGACAGTCCGGTGCCGACACCGACATCCAGGATGTGGCCGCCGATCCGATCGGCCTCGATGATTGTCGATTGCCGACCGCTATCGAACACCTTGCCAAAAACGAGATCGTAAATCGGCGCCCAGCGCCCGTAAGCCTTCGCGACCCCTGCGCGGTCGATATCGCCAGCCATGCCCCTACCCTGAACTCTTACACACGCATCGCTGCGACAGCAGGGACATTAGCATCGCGTGGGGATGTGCTGACAGGGCTTTTCGCCGCAGCGCTCTTGATGAAGCCGCCGCCGAGCACGCGGGCCTGCCCGTCCGGCGCGTCGTAGAACACACAGGCCTGACCGGGCGACACGCCCTCTTCGCCGCCGACCAGTTCGATCTCGTAGCCGCCATTCACAGCACGCAGCCAGGCCGGCTGTGGTCCACGGGTCGAGCGCACCTTGACGAACAGTTCGAGACCGTTGCCAACGGCGCGATCGAGCGTCCCGCCGCCGATCCAGTTGACGTCGCGCAGCACAATGCGGTGCATCCGCAAGGCCTCGCGCGTGCCGACGACCACGCGCCGGGTGACGGCGTCGAGCTTGATCACGTAGAGCGGCGCGCTCGCTGCAATACCGAGGCCGCGGCGCTGACCGATGGTGAAATGGATAATGCCGTCGTGGCGGCCGATGACATGGCCATCCATATCGACGATCTCGCCCGGTTCAAGCGCATTCGGCTTCAGACGCTCGATCACGTCGGTGTAGCGGCCGGACGGCACGAAGCAGATGTCCTGACTGTCCTGCTTGTCGGCGACCGACAGATCGAACTGCCGGGCTAGTTCGCGGGTCTGCGGCTTGCTCATGTCGCCGAGCGGAAAGCGGAGATAATCGAGCTGTTCCTGCGTGGTGGCGAACAGGAAATAGCTCTGGTCGCGATCGGCATCGGCAGCGCAGACCATGGCACGCGAGCCGTCAGCAAGGCGGCGTGAGGCCACGTAATGCCCGGTCGCCAGCGCCTGCGCGCCGAGATCGCGCGCGGTCGCCAGCAGGTCGCGGAACTTGACCGAACGATTGCATTCGATGCACGGCACCGGCGTTTCGCCGGATGCATAGCTCGCGGCGAAATTGTCGATCACGGACTCGCGGAACCGGCTTTCATAATCCAGCACGTAATGCGGGATCCCGATCCGCTCGGCGACGTCGCGGGCATCATGGATGTCACGGCCGGCACAGCAAGCGCCCTTACGATGGGTGGCGGCGCCGTGATCGTAGAGTTGTAGCGTAATACCGACGACATCATAGCCCTGCGACTTCAGCAGCGCAGCCGTCGCCGAGGAGTCGACGCCGCCGGACATGGCGACCACGACCCTGGTGTCCTCCGGGCGGCCTTCGAGATCGAGACTGTTGAGCATGGTTTCGGTCACTGATGCGACCGCGCTGGCTGCAAACCGTCGCGATCAGGAAAACGGAGCCAAATCCCGGAACTTAAAGGTCGGTCCGACAATGGTTGGGATATGGCACTTTAATATAGGCCGCCTTGCGCTCAATCAATCACGGCGCCTCGCCGGAAACGGCAATTCTTGCCGCCGGGCAGAAAAGAAGCGGCCGTGAGAGTCCTCAAGGAGTTTCTCTCAGAACAATAACGCACTGATTTATATGGATATTTCTATGAAAGGAGACATGGCCCGGTCCTTGCTGAAAGGAGGATAGAACTCTTCTGGAAAGGCCGCCCGTGGTTAGCGTCACGTCCGATATCATCTCAAACATCTCGTTTCAGAACGCGCGATCGAATTCGTCCCGCGACGATCAGCGGTCGGACGCCGACAGCTTCGGCTCGCTGGTCGACAGCAACACTGCCGCCAGCGTCGTGACCGATCGCGCCGCAGCCGCCCAGCCTGATCTGCCAGCACCCGCACGGCGCGACGACACGCGCTCCTCGAGCAATGACCGCACACGGCAGTCCGACGATCGCGCCGACAACGCGGCCGTCAATGCACGTGACCGCGACACCCAGGCAGCCGATGCCGCGCAGGACTCCCGCAAGGCGAAGAAGAGCGACCCGAGCGACACGAAGGCCGATTCCAAGGCCGACGCGAAAACGGGCGACAAGACTGACACCAAGGGCGCCTCGTCCAAGGATACCGACAAGACCGCAACGACCGATGTCGATGCAACGGCCTCAACCGAGAAGCCCGTTGCGGTCGCCGCCGTCGCCGTCGCGATCCCCGTGCCTGCGGCCACGACCGATGTTGCAGTAGCTCCGACAGCGCCCGAAACCACCGGCGTTGCACAGCCTCTCGCCATCGCTGCAGCCGTTTTGAAAGCCCAGACGGCAGTGACTGAAGCTGCAACGGCTGACGCCGAAGCGGCGCCCGCAACGACGCCTCCGGAAGCCGAAGAAAATTTCGCGGCACTTATCGCATCCGCGACGCCCGCGGGCGGCAAAGCCGGCGCGAAGAAGACCAGCGCAGCCGATGCCACAACGGCATCGACGGCCGAGGTCAAATCAGAAGACAAGACCAAAACCACCGAGACGACGTCCGCGCAGCCAGCCGACGCGGCCGCAGTGCCGACCGTCGGCAAGGATGCCAAGCCGGGCGACAAACCCGTCGATGGCGTAGCAACTGACGCGACCGCCGTTGCACCGGAAGCTGCAAAGCCTGCGGCTGGCGCTGCCCATGAGCGTCGCACCGAACATACCGCCCAGGCTGCATTACCGGATGTGACTGCGCCGACCACCAATAGCTTGCAGCAGCAGCCGTTGCAGACCGCACCGACGCCGATTGCAGCTGCGACCCCGCAATTGACCGCCACGGTCGCGACCAATGCGCCAGTGCCTTTGAACGGCGTCGCCGTCGAGATCGCGCAGAATGCCAAATCCGGAAAGAGCAGCTTCGATATCAGGCTCGACCCTGCCGAACTCGGCCGTATCGATGTCCGGCTCGAAGTCGACAAGCATGGCAACGTCACCTCGCACCTCACCGTCGAGAAGCCGGAAACCCTGACCATGCTGCGCCAGGATGCACCGCAACTGCAGCGCGCGCTCGAACAGGCCGGCTTCAAGACCAATGACAGCGGATTACAATTCAGCCTGCGCGATCAATCGCAAGGCCAGCAACAGAACAATGGCGAGAATTCGGGCCGCAACGCCCAGCGCCTTGTGATCCACGAAGACGAGTCCGTGCCTGCGATTGCTGCGGGTCGCGGTTACGGCCGCATGCTGGGATCCAGCAGCGGCGTCGACATCAGTATCTGAGGAGTGAACCATGGCAGTTGACGCAACGACTCCAAGCCCTGTCGTATCCGGCACCACGCCGGTATCGAACTCGAGCAGCAGCTCCGGCACGACGACCACCGGCATTGCGGATAATTTCCAGACGTTCCTGACACTGCTGACGACGCAGTTGCAGAATCAGAACCCGCTCGATCCGCTCGATACCAACCAGTTCACGCAGCAGCTCGTGCAGTTCGCGGGCGTCGAACAGCAGCTCAAGTCGAACGATCAGCTGAAAGCCTTGGTCGATCTTGGCAAAGCTACGGAAGCGACGCAGGCGCTCATCTATGTCGGCAACAACGTCGCCGTCGATGGCAGCACGGCGCAATTCAAGACGTCGGCGACATGGAATCTGCTCGCCGACAAGGACTCTACAGCCACCGTCAACATTACGAATTCAGCTGGTAACGTTGTCTACACCGGAAAGTACACGTTGCAGTCGGGCAACGGCACTTTCGTATGGGATGGCAAAGGCAATGACGGCGTTCAGTATCCCGAAGGGGCCTATACGCTGACTGCAACGGGCAAGGACGACAACGGCCGCGATGTCGCCATCTCCACGGAAGTCCAGGGCGTTGTCGATTCCGTCGATCTGTCAGCGAGCCCCGCTCTGCTCTCGATCAACGGCAGCAACTATACCGTCGACAAAATCAAGCGCGTGGTGCGTCCGACGACAACGCCGACGACGCCGACCACACCGACAACGTGACGCTGCGCCGCATCATCTCCTCGGGACGATATTTCGAACCAAATCCAGTTCTATTCGCATTGGAGTTGTAGGCTTAGGCAAATTTTAAGTCGCTGGGCGTAGATTGTTGAAGTGAGTTCAGTGGTTGAGAGTTTGTGAGTACGCCATGACAGAACCCCATCGCCCGAGGGTCAAATACGTCATCGGGCCTGACGGCAGTCCGTTAACAATTGCGGATCTGCCCGCGCCCGGAACCAAACGGTGGGTCATCCGCCGCAAAGCCGAAGTTGTGGCCGCCGTCCGCGGTGGCCTTCTGTCCCTGGAGGAAGCCTGCAGCCGTTATACGCTGACAGTCGACGAATTCCTCTCCTGGCAGTTCTCGATCGACCAGCACGGTCTGGCAGGACTGCGGACCACCCGCATCCAGCAGTATCGTCAGTAAACGAATCGTTAATATTTCCAATTCGATGAAAACCGGCTCCCTCGCGGGAAGCCGGCTTTCGCCATTTTGCCGTATTTTTGCCACCCGTTAACCGTCGTTAACCATATCGAAACCATACCCCGGCAAAATTTGCCCAGTCGGTCTTTGAGGCCGAATCTCAGGGGCTGGTTCGTGCAGAGTCTTCTAAGTTTCCTTAAAGGTCTCGGCGCGGCGCGCCTCATGGCGATGGTTGCGGTGACGGCCGCGCTCATCGGCTTCTTTGCTTTCGTCATCATGCGGGTCACCACGCCGCAGATGACCACCCTGTTCACGGATCTGAGCGTCGAGGACTCCTCGGCGATCATCAAGGACCTGGAACGTCAGGCTATCCCTTATGAGCTGAAGAACGACGGTGCCGCCATCATGGTGCCGAAGGACAAGGTGACTCGCCTGCGCATGAAGCTGGCCGAAGGCGGCCTGCCCAAGGGTGGCGGCGTCGGCTACGAGATCTTCGACAAGTCGGACGCTCTCGGAACAACAAGTTTTGTCCAAAACATCAATCACTTGCGCGCTCTCGAAGGTGAACTGGCGCGAACCATCCGGGCGATCGACCGGGTGCAGTTTGCCCGCGTCCACCTCGTCCTGCCGGAACGCCCTCTGTTCTCCCGCGAAGCACCCGAGCCTTCGGCCTCGATCGTGGTCCGCGTCCGCGGCGCCCTCGACCCGCAGCAGGTCCGGGCGATCCGCCATGTCGTCGCCTCGGCCGTCAACGGCCTGAAGCCGGCCCGGGTTTCGATCGTCGACGAAGCCGGACAGCTGCTCGCCGACGGCGCCGCTGACGCGACCATGGAAGGCGCCACCGGTGACGAGCGCCGCGCCGGCTTCGAGAAGCGGATGCGCAGCCAGGTCGAAGCGATCGTTTCCTCGGTGGTGGGCGCAGGCCGGGCCCGGGTCCAGCTCACAGCCGACTTCGATTACAACAAGGTCACGCAGACCTCCGACAAATTCGACCCGGAAGGCCGGGTATTGCGCTCCAGCCAGAGCCGCGAAGAATCCTCTGCAGTCGGCGAGCGGGATGGCCAGGTCACCGTCAACAACGAACTGCCAGGCAATCAGGCGGCCGGCAACACGGGGACGGCGAAGGATCAAAGCAAGAAGTCGGAAGAAACCAACAATTACGAAATCTCCCGCATCACCAAGACCGAAGTTACCGAAGCGGGCCGTGTCAATCGCATCTCGGTCGCGGTACTGGTCGATGGCAGCTACAGCAAGAACGAGAAGGGCGAGCAGGTCTACGCCCAACGCCCCAAGGAAGAACTCGATCGCATCGCAGCGCTGGTACGTTCGGCCATCGGCTTCGACCAGAAGCGCGGCGATCAGGTCGAGGTCGTCAACCTGAAATTCGCCGAGGGCCCAACTGTCGTTCCGACACCGGAGCCGACAGGTCTGCTCAGCATGATGCAGTTCACCAAGGATGACGTGATGCGCGTCATCGAACTCGCGGTCATGATGCTGCTCGGCCTCGTGGTGATGTTCATGGTCATCCGCCCGCTGGTCCGCCGCGTCCTCGCCTCCGAGCCTGTGCCGGCGCTCCCTGCAGCCAACGCCCTCGTTCTTCCCGACGGTGTCGCCCTCAGCGCTGACGGACAGACCGTCATTCCCGCCGGCGGCCCCAACATGATCGACGTCGCCACCATCCAGGGTCAGGTCCACGCGCAATCCGTGCATCGCGTGGGCGAACTGGCCGATCGTAACCCCAACGAAACCGCAGCCATTGTTCGCGCATGGCTGCAGGAACCGGCGTGATCTGAATGGCATCCGTTCCGCAAACCACTGGCGACAACAGCAGCGACATCGCCAGCGTCGTAGCATCGCTCGCACAGCGCCAGGGTGGCCGCGCGCCGGCGAAGCCGCTGAGCGGCCCGAAGCGGGCCGCCATCCTGATGCTGGCGCTGGGCGAACAGTATGGCGGCAAGGTCTGGGCGCAGCTCGACGACGACGAAGTGCGCGAGCTTTCAGTTCACATGTCGTCGCTCGGCACCATCGAGCCGGAGACGGTCGAAGATCTGCTGCTCGAATTCGTGTCACGGATGTCCGCCTCCGGCGCCCTGATGGGGACTTTCGATGCCACCGAGCGTCTGCTGACCCAGTATCTGCCGTCCGAGCGCGTCAGCGGTATCATGGAAGAAATCCGCGGCCCAGCAGGCCGCAACATGTGGGAAAAGCTCTCGAACGTGCAGGAAGAGGTTCTCGCCAACTACCTGAAGAATGAATATCCGCAGACCATCGCCGTGGTGCTGTCAAAGTTGAAGCCGGAGCATGCCGCCCGCGTCCTCGGCATCCTGCCCGAGGATCTCGCGCTCGACGTCATCAACCGTATGCTCAAGATGGAAGCGGTGCAGAAAGAAGTCATCGAGCGCGTCGAACAGACGCTGCGCGTCGAGTTCATGTCGAACCTCTCGCAAACCCGTCGTCGCGACGCGCACGAAGTCATGGCGGAAATCTTCAATAACTTCGACCGCCAGACCGAAACGCGATTCATCACCTCGCTGGAAGAAGACAACCGCGAGGCGGCCGAGCGCATCAAGGCGCTGATGTTTACCTTCGACGACCTCATCAAGCTGGATGCCGGCTCGGCACAGACCCTGATGCGCAGCATCGACAAGGACAAGCTGGGCATCGCATTGAAGAGCGCCAACGAGGAAGTCCGCGCCTTCTTCATGGGCAACATGTCATCCCGCGCCGCCAAGATGCTGACCGACGATATGGACGCGCTGGGCCCGGTCCGCCTGCGCGACGTCGACGAGGCACAGGCGCTGCTCGTTAATCTCGCCAAGGATCTCGCGGCCAAGGGCGAAATCGTGCTGACGAAGAACCGCGCCGACGACGAGCTGGTGTATTGATGGCCGCCCCCGCAAAATTTCTGTTCGATATGGACTTCGCAGCGCCCGACAAGACGCGTGCGCCGGCGATCACGCCCGCGGAGATCGCGGAGAAAGTCGCCAACGCCGAAGCCCAGGCCTATCGCGCCGGCTTCGATGCTGCCCAGCGCGAAGCCAAGGCCGAAAGCGACCGTCGCGCCGCATTAGCGCTGGAACAGATCGGTGTTGCGATCTCCTCGATCTCGTCGCGCTTCGGGACCATCGAAGAAAAGATGGAAACCGAAGCTGTCGATGTCGCGGTTTCGGTGGCACGCAAACTCTGCAATGAATTGATCGCCGTCGAGCCGCTCACCGAGGTCATGGCTCTGGTCCATGACTGTTTCAAAAATCTGGTGTCGACGCCGCATCTCGTGGTGCGCATCAACGACCAGCTCTACGACGAAGCACGCGAGCGCATCGAGAAACAGGCCAAACAAAGCGGCTTCGCCGGCCGCCTCGTCATCCTTGCCGAGCCGGATATCGAGAACGGCGACTGCAAAATCGAATGGGCGGATGGCGGCGTCGTGCTGGAGCGCGCGGCCATCGACGCCAAGATCAACGAACTCGTCGGACGCTACATGGCGTCGCGCAATCAGGCCTGACAGGGCTGTGAGGACTAGAACATGAGCGATCCCCAGGTGCCGCTTCCCGATCTCAATGCCACCGATCCCGGCGCAATGGGGGACGTTGGCTATGCTGACGAGGAACAGGTCACGCGTATTGCCGCAGATCTCGAAGCGGTCTTCGACGTTCCGGTTCAGGTATCGGCCGTGCTTGGCCGCTCCAAGATGGGTGTGGGCGAATTGCTGAAACTCGGACCCGGCACCGTGCTCGAACTCGACCGCCGCGTTGGCGAAGCGATCGACATCTACGTGAACAACCGTCTCGTGGCACGCGGCGAAGTCGTGCTGGTTGAGGAAAAGCTCGGTGTCACCATGACCGAAATCATCAAGGCCGAACGCGGCTAGTACCGGATAAACGGCGCCTCAACGGCGCGCGACCAGGATATAACAGGAGATCACCATGCGGCTTCTCATCGTTGGCACCTTGAAGGGTCAGCTTACCACCGCCACCAAGATCGCCATGGATAACGGCGCCTCCGTGGTTCATGCCGAAGGCCATGATCAGGCGATGGGCGTGTTGCGCGGCGGCAAGGGCGCGGACCTGCTGCTGGTCGATGTCGCCCTCGACATCCGCGACCTCGTGATGCGGCTGGAAGCCGAACACATCCATGTGCCGATCGTCGCCTGCGGCATCACCACCGATGCCCGCGCCGCGGTCGCGGCGATCCATGCCGGCGCCAAAGAATACATCCCCCTGCCGCCGGATCCGGAACTGATCGCCGCCGTTCTCGCCGCCGTTGCCAATGACAGCCGCGACTTGATCTATCGCGACGAAATGATGGGCAAGGTGGTCAAGCTGGCGCAGCAGATCGCCGGCTCCGATGCGTCGGTGATGATCACGGGCGAATCGGGCACCGGCAAGGAAGTGCTAGCGCGCTACGTCCACACCCGTTCGAACCGCGCCAAGAAGCCGTTCATCAGCATCAACTGCGCTGCAATCCCCGAGCATCTCCTGGAGTCCGAACTGTTCGGCCACGAGAAGGGCGCCTTCACCGGTGCCATCGCACGCCGTATCGGCAAATTCGAGGAAGCCACCGGCGGTACGCTCTTGTTGGACGAAATCTCGGAAATGGACGTGCGGCTGCAGTCGAAGCTGCTGCGCGCCATTCAGGAGCGCGTCATCGACCGTGTCGGCGGCACCAAGCCGGTGCCGGTGGACATTCGCATCATCGCGACGTCGAACCGCAATCTGTCCGACGCCGTGCGCGAAGGTACGTTTCGCGAGGATCTGCTATTTCGTCTGAACGTCGTGAACCTGAAGATCCCGCCGTTGCGCGATCGCCCGGCCGATATTCTCGAACTGGCGCAACATTTCGCCAAGAAATATGCCGACGCCAATGGCGTGCCGGTGCGTCCGATCTCCGCCGAAGCACGGCGCGTGCTCACCGCCAATCGCTGGCAGGGCAACGTCCGTGAACTCGAAAACACGATCCACCGTTCGGTGCTGATGGCCAACGGCGACGAGATCGGCGCGGATGCCATCCTCACCCCGGACGGAGATCGTCTCGATCTCGCCAAGACGCCGCCTGCCGTCGCCCACGCCACCATGGCGGCAGAAACCGTGACCCGCGCACTGGTCGGCCGCACCGTAGCCGATGTCGAGCGCGATCTGATTCTGGAGACGCTGAAGCATTGCCTCGGCAATCGCACCCATGCGGCCAACATTCTTGGCATCTCGATCCGCACGCTGCGCAACAAGCTGAACGAATATGCCGATGGCGGGCTGCCGATCACACCGGCCGGAGCAGGCGCCGGCGACTATCGCGCGGCCATGGGCGCGATGTAGGCACACTGTCATTCCGGGGCGAGCGCAGCGTTAGCTGCGCGCGAACCTCAGCCACTCCACTTGGAGTGGCGGGGGAATCCCGATATGAGACTCACCACTGCGAGGTTCCGGGTTCGTCCGCGCATGAATGCGCGAACGCCCCGGAACGACGACAAAATCACGAATAGCTCGGCGCATCCTGCTTGCGAAAAATCTTGATCGGATCACCCGGCGTCAACTCCTGCCGGGTGAACATTGCATAGGCGTAGAGCGCGAGATAACCGATTGAAATCGCGCCGATGACATAGACGATCCAGGTGCCAATCCGCTTCATGCCGAGGCGCCTCGTCGGACCAGATGGCGATGCCACAGCCAGATCAGCGGCACGACCACGAGTTCGCCGATCAGGCTGATCAGCAATCCCACGGTCGGAAAGCCATGACTGAGCACCGCCAGCAAACGTGCAGCGGCACCGAACACGAGGATGAAGGTCACGATCGAAATTCGTTCGCCGCGCTTTTCGATCTGCGGGATCGCCGACCAGTAGATCAGCCCGACCGCCACCAGCACGCCTTTGATGAAGCGCACATAGCCTTCCATCGTCACACCGAGCCTGACGCCCGACAGGCTGGTGCCGAACAGCACGCCGGTCAGGCCGAACAGGATGGCCACGAGGCCGACAATCGCCAGTGCGATCTGAAGCAGTCTGCGTTCCAAAATGGGCTCCCTAGGCTCAAGCAGCCTAATAACTGCGTCATGGAACGACAATGAGCAACCGGCCACGTTGGCGCACACGACTTGGGGGTCTCCGGCTTGCGTCAGACGCTTGAATGGTTAGCTTTCCTCGCTGAGTCGCGGCAAAATGGCTGCGCACCGCTTTCCAGAGACGCAATGCCCACATTTACCCCGCATCAGGATGCCGCGCTGAAAGCCGTCGACGACTGGCTGAAGGCGAAGCCAGGCCGCAACGGCACACCGCAGGTGTTCCGGCTGTTCGGCTTTGCCGGCACCGGCAAGACGACACTGGCGCGGCACGTCGCCGACAATGTCGATGGCGAGGTGAAATTTGCAGCCTTCACCGGCAAGGCGGCACTGGTGATGCGCAACAAGGGCTGCGACGGCGCCTCCACGATTCACTCGCTGATCTATCGCGCCCGTGAGAGCGGCGAGGAACAGCCGAATTTCGAACTGTGGGACGATGCACCGGCCTCGAAGGCCAAGCTGATCGTCATTGACGAATGCTCCATGGTGGACGCCGAACTCGGCCGCGATCTCCTGTCATTCGACTGCCCTCTGCTGGTACTCGGCGATCCCGCGCAGTTGCCGCCGATCCAGGGCGGTGGCTTCTTCACCGAGACCGAGCCCGACGTGATGCTGACCGAAGTGCATCGTCAGGCCGAACACGATCCGATCGTGCGCATGTCGATGGATGTCCGCGAGGGTCGATCGCTGCAGCCTGGGCAATACGGCCTCAGCGAGATCGTGTCGCGCAAGGCACTCGATCCGGACCGCGTGATGTCCGCCGATCAGGTACTGGTCGGCCGCAACAACACGCGGCGCGCGTACAATATGCGCGTGCGTCAGAAACTCGGCATCGAGGACCTGTTGCCGGTGGCCAATGACAAGCTCGTCTGCCTGCGCAACAACCGCAAGAAGGTGCTGTTCAACGGCGGTCTGTGGCGTGTGAAGGCGCGCGCCGCCTCGAAGTCGCAGATCATCACCATGCGAATTTCCCCGGATGAGGATTTTGGCGGCAAGGTCACCAAGGTCTCTGTGCGCGCAGACTGTTTCTCGGGCGGTGTTGAGACGTTGCCATGGGAACAGCGCAAGCCTTACGACGAATTCGACTACGGCTACGTGCTGACCGTGCACAAGAGCCAGGGCTCACAATGGGACGACGTCGTTCTGTTCGACGAGAGCTTTGCATTTCAGGAGAGCCGCGCCCGCTGGCTCTACACCGGCATCACCCGCGCCGCGAAGCGCTTGAGCATCGTGGTTTAGCGCGCGTATTTTGCTCTCAATCGCATGCGCTGATCTGACGCGTCTCGGCTCACTAGGCCTCGTGGAACAAGATGCCCGCCCGACCGTTTGGGCCACTTACGCATAATAAGGAGCTCGATATGCATCCCGCAAAAATCCTGACGATGGCCACGATGATCGGTGCGAGTGCACTGGCGTTTTCGGCGCCGGCAACATCAGCGCCATTACTTAGTCAGCCCAGCCTCGCCAGTGCCGTACCGTCGGCCACCGAGAACGTGCAGTATTATCGCCGCTACGGTTATGGCCCACGCTACGGCTACGGTCCTGGCTACTATCGCCGCGGACCCAGCGCTGGCGCCGTCGTCGGCGGCCTCGCAGCGGGGGCCATCATCGGCGGCGCGATTGCGGCCAGCCAGGCCAACGCGGCAGCCCAGCAGAACGCAGCCTATTGCTCGCAGCGCTATCGCTCCTACGATCCGGCGTCAGGCACTTATCTGAACAACGATGGCAATCGTTATCCCTGCCCATAGGCGGACAGCGCCATCTCCAAACAAAAGCCGCGAGACTCACGTCCCGCGGCTTTTTCGTGCCTTCGTCAGATCCTCACGAACTCGTGTGCGGTATCGCGTAACAACCGGCACCCTCTTCCGTATCTCGGATGTGCCGACTGGAAATGCCGATTGCGAACCACGGGCTCCGGTCTAGACTGCCGACATCCGGCCATCGATCATCCAAGAGGACCTGCTATGCGCCGCTCCCTGTTCAGCCGCCTCTCGCTCTGCGCCTTTGCCGGCGCATTGGCGATTTCGACCGCCCTCGTCGCTCCCACTTTCGCCGCCGAAGAGGCTGTCATCATTCCCGCGCCGACGGCAGACGCATCGGCTACGACCGGCATTCAGACTGCTGTCATCGCGGGTGGGTGCTTCTGGGGCGTGCAGGGCGTCTTCCAGCACACCGCAGGCGTGGTCAACGCCGTGTCGGGTTATGCGGGCGGCTCCAAGAGCTCTGCCAACTACACCGCGGTGAGCACCGGTTCGACCGGACACGCCGAAGCGGTCGAGATCAAATACGACCCGGCGAAAATCAGCTACGGCAAGATCCTGCAGATCTATTTCTCGGTGGCACACGACCCGACCCAGCTGAATCGCCAGGGCCCGGATTCGGGTACGCAATATCGGTCGGAAATTTTCGCGACGACGCCGGAGCAGAAGAAAGTAGCGGAAGCCTATATCGCCCAGCTCAACGCCGCGAAGGTCTACAAGAAGCCGATCGTCACCAAGCTTGGCATGCTCGAAGCCTTCTATCCAGCGGAGGCTTATCATCAGGACTACCTGACGCTGCACCCGAACCAGCCCTATATTGCCTATAATGATATTCCGAAGGTCGAGAACCTGAAGAAGATCTTTGCCCAGAACTATATCGAAAAGCCGACGCTGGTGAGCGCGTCGAAGGTTACAAATTGACCTGAGCGCTCGCAGCCACGGCCAATCGGGAAGGAGAAAGAATGACCGATACCAAGACCACACCCGGCAAGGTCGAAAAGAGCGAAGCCGAATGGCGCCGCGAACTGACCCCGATGCAGTATGCGGTGCTGCGCGAAAAGGCGACGGAGCGTCCGTTCACCGGCGAATACGAACATGATCATACGCCGGGCACCTTCGTCTGCGCCGGCTGCGGCCAGACGCTGTTCGAGTCCGACGCCAAGTTCGATTCCGGCTGCGGCTGGCCGAGCTTCACGCAGCCTTCACGAGAAAGTCATATCGACGAAGAACGCGATGTGACCCACAGCATGATCCGCACGGAAGTGCTGTGCTCTAAGTGCAATGGTCATCTCGGACATGTGTTCGACGACGGTCCGGGACCCACGGGATTGCGCTATTGTATCAACTCTGCGGCCTTGAAACTTCAGCCTAAATAAATACGTATCCCGTATCGAACTGTTTCCATGCCCCGTGCGACTCATCGAAGTCTCGCGGGGCATTTCTGTCCAATACTTGTCCGTAAGCGCTTCGCCCATTGCCTGTTACTTGAACATGCCTCAGCGGCATGCACGTTTGCGAAGAAGAATAAGAAAGTACCAAGATGTCTACCCGTTCAAACCGTTTGTTGCTCGGCATTGCCCTTGCGGGTCTCATTCTCGAAAGCTTGGTGTCCCACCCCGCACTGGCGACCGACAAGGTGTCGCTGTTCAAGGTGATCACGGCCAAGGACGAGATCATCATCGGCATTAACGATGACCAGCTCTCCACTTTCGAAGCCAAGAACGCCGGCGGCGTCGCCAAGCATTTGGTCCAGAAGGGCACGCTGACGGCCTGGCAATACGCCGTGCGCAAGGCTGAAGCCGGGGCGCTGGAGCAGGCGCCTTTGCGGCAGGTGGGGCTTATGTCGACTGAGTCCCTGCGGGTCGAGCCCTATACCACCCCGCTGAAAATCGTGCCGCTGCCGGATGTGACCGGACAATAGGCAAATATTGGGCCGCGCGCGCCACTGCCCATGCCTTGAGCGAGCGCTAAGCTCTTTAAATCACAAAGCTATTACGGCAATACCGTCTGCGCACGGCGATTCATCATGCTGTATCGCAGGTGTCGCAATCGGCCAAAACGTGCTTATATTGGGGTCTGTCCTGAAATGATGTTCCGCGCGCCGCCGGATCGGCTGCATTGCGAATGAAGCGTCGTTTCGTTGCGTATTCAGATGAGGTCCCCGACCATGGCAGCTTTCAGCTACAACACCGCAGCCGAACTCTTCCCCGCCGCGATCCGCAAGAAAAAGCGTGCCGGTTTCGCCTATCGTCGTTTCGATACGGCCGCCGCCGCCGTCCAGTTCGCGATCGAGGAGTTGCCGGCTGACTCGCTGAACGGCGCGTATCTGCAGGTCGAGGAAGCCCGTTTCGACCAGAGCGGCATTCGCTCGCTTTATGAGAGCCAGGACTTCCCGCTCGAGCGCCGCGTGCGCGCCGAAGAGCCTGCGACGGACGACGCCGACGCGGCTTGAGCTTTACGGATTGAGACGATCGCAGCCCGGACTCTGAACTAGAGTCTGGGCTGTTTTTCGAGCCACTTGCGCAGCATTCTGACGTTGCGGACATTGGCCCGGAACATCACGTCGAACGCATCGCCGACAAACGGCACGATGCCGACAGCACCGTCCACCGCAACATTGCCCAGCATGCGCGCCGTCAGATGCCATGGCGCACCGAGCGCCCGCGCCTCTCGCACCACCCATAGCGAGATCGCCGTGGTGATGATGTCGCCCACGATCGGAATCAAGCCGATCAGGCCATCGATGCCGTAGCGGATCTTCGTGCCCGGCACGATGAAGGCGACGTCGAGCAGTTGCGCCAGCGCATCCAGCCGCGCCAGCCGTTGTTCGCGCGTGAGATTGGCAAACGGATTGGCGCCCGCTCCGAAGTCGAACCGAAAGCCCTTCGCATCCGGCCGAAGTTGCTCGGGCCGAACCTCAAAACCATCCTGATCGATGATCGGGCCATGCGCGGACGCCGCCTTGCGCGGGCGGCTGGCGTCGTAAGTGGTTGATTGACCTGTGCTCATCATCGCCATGACATGGGGGACACGCGCAGACTCTGCAAGCGGCATCGCGTCACGCCTCGTCGGGCTGTCCACCGCGATCCCCATATTTGCTGCGCAGAAACTCTCCAACCCCCGGTTGAATTGCAGGGAACCCGCTATATTCTCCCCCGCCGGGAACGGACGGGGGGATGGACGATGCGACGACCCTTGGGTGACGTGTGCCTCGATATTGCAAGCTTCGCCCGGGAGCGGAAGCACGAATTTCTCTCCTACATCCTGCGGCTCGCGGCAGCAGAGGCCTACAAGACCACGGCCGAGGACGACGCGTTCGAAATGCCGATGCCGCGCCGGCTCGCCGCCCGTGAACTGATCGCCGGTTTCTGGGACTGGGACATCAGCAACGACCGCAACTATCTTGATGCCGGAGCTGCCAGCTTCTTCAATGTCGATCCCGAAACGGCCGCGCGCGGTCTGCCGAACATGGCCTATCTCGCGGCGGTCCATCCCGATGACGTTGACCAGGTGCGCGCGGCGGTCGCGGCCGCGATGCGATCGGGCGGCATCTTTGAGTGCGAGTGTCGGCTGATCAAGAACGACCGGATCAGCTGGGTCCTCGCGCGCGGCAGTTGCACGCTGGACGGACATGGCCGCCCCGTCCGCCTGCCCGGCGCGATCATCGACATCACCCACGACAAGACGATGAACTGAGGCGATCAGGCCAGCTTGCGGGCGCGGTCGATGGCTTCGTCCATGTTGAGAGCCGGCACCATCGACGGCGCTTCGAGATCGCATAGGGCGAAGCGGTTCTTGCCGTCGTTCTTGGCGGCATAGAGCGCCTGGTCCGCAGCCGCGATCAGTCGCTCCGGATACTGCCCGACCTGCGGCTGCCACTGCGCAACGCCGATGGACGCCGCGACTGAAATCTCGCCCGGCGCGCAGGCCGCCGCATCGAGGCGGCAGGTCTCGAGGATGCGGCGCGCGATGTTTGCCGCTTCATGCAGCGTCGTCGCCGGCAGGATGATGCTGAACTCGTCGCCGCCGGAACGCGCGAGCAGATCGCCGGGGCGGAGTTTGCTCTGGGTCATCAGCGTGAAATGCCGCAGGCAGTCGTCGCCGGCGGCATGGCCGTGGCCGTCATTGATTTCCTTGAAGCCGTCGAGATCGATCGCCAGCAGCGCGAACGGCTTTTGCGTGCGGCGCGCGAGCGCGCATTCCTCGGTGAGGCGCTGTACCAGATGACGACGATTGGCGACGCCGGTGAGATCGTCGACCAGCGCAAGCTCGGCGACTTCGCCGCGCAGGCGGTCGATGGCCATCAGGAGGAATCCGAAATTCCACGACATCGCCAGGAACACCAGCACCAGCACCATCATGGCCTGAACATTGTTGAAATTGGCGAAGGTCATGCCGCCGCCGATCTGCGTCAGAGCGGCCGCCGAGCGCACGGCATGCACCACGACAAGCGCGATGGCGAGCCAGCCGGCGAGACGGGCGCCGGCATTGCCGCCGCCATCCTTGCGCGACAACAGCAGCGGCACGGTCATGGCAACGGTGATCGACTGGCCGCCGGAATAGATCAGCACGCGCACCGCCATGTTGTCGTGCCACAGCGTGAACAGCAGCAGTCCGGCCATGCTGGCGCCGACGATCGCCACTTGCGGGCGCCATCCGGCCGGGCGGCCATAGAACTGATTCATGCCGATGGTGGCGAGACTGGTGGCAAATAGCAAAAGACCGCCGCCGAGCACGATCGGGATCAGCGGATCGACATCGGTGCCGCGCAGCACCGAGACGGCGGTGCCAAATGCTGCGGTGAGCGCGGCTGCGGTCCAGTAACGCGCCGCGTGCAGGTTGGGATAGCTGGTCGCCACATAGGCCCAGACCACGCCGAGGGCGAGGAAATTGACGGTGAACACCGTGAACAGCGTGCCGACGTTCAACATCGGCTGTTACCGCCGCGTTGTGCGTCGCGCCTCTGCGCGCTGCTGTCGTTCCCCGCCATCACTCTCACCACTCGTTCCCAGCGGGTGGTAAAATGCAGCTTTGAGCCTTAACGGAATCTGACTCGCGGCGGATAATCCCCAGTGTGGTTTTGAAAGAGTGAAAGGGAATGAGTTAATCCGACTTTCACCATCGAGGTTCCCCAAGTTCGCCCGGCGGCCGCGCGGCCTAACGAAAGCTTAACGCCGCGCGCGCCCTCCCCGTATCGCCCTGTGGCCTATCGGCCGGCCGCGAGGCGATCGGCGAAATAGCCGATGGTCTTGCGATAGATCGTGGCCCTGTTCCACTCGCGCATCGCCTCGAAATTCGCCGTGCCCTCGCCGTAAGGCTGGCCGCCCTTGAAGCCTGCGGTTTTGAGCAGGTTCGCGGTCGAGGCCAGCACGTCCGGCACCGAGTGGCGCAGATCCACATGGCCGTTGCCGTCGAAATCGACGCCATATTTGATGTAGCTCGACGGCAGGAATTGCGTCTGGCCGAGTTCGCCGGCATAGGCCCCGATCAGGTCGCGCTGCGGCAGGTCGCCGCGCTGCAGGATCTTCAGCGCCGCGATCAGTTCGCCCTGGAACAGCTCGGTGCGGCGGCAGTCATGCGCCATGGTGGTGAGCGTGCGGATCACCGGCATCTTGCCGATATCGCCCTTGCCGAAATCCGACTCGAGGCCCCAGATCGCCACCACGATTTCAGGCGGCACGCCGAAGCGTTGCTCGATGCGCGACAGCAGCGAGGCGTGACGCTGCATCATCTGCAGGCCCATGGAGATGCGGCCCTGGCCGACGCGGGTCGAGACATATTGCTCGAAACTCTTGTTGAAGGTGCCGCGCTGGCGGCGATCGAACGACAGCACCGCGGGGTCCTGCGTCACGCCGGCAAAGGCCTGCGAGATCACGCCCTGCGACACGCCGGCGGCGGCCGCCTCCTGCGACATGGCCGCGATGAAAGTCTGAAAATCGCCGCCGCATTTGGCGGCCTGCGAGGATGTGGCCGCCAGCGCAACCGAGGCAAAGGACACAGCGGCAAAGGCAATGGCGGTGATACGATTGGTCATGAAAAACCTGCTGGGTTGGCGATACCGGAGTGTGGCATGACCGGTGTGTCCGAACAACGGCGCCCCGCTCCTGCGCCGGACATCCGCAGCGGACATATCGCCAGACATGCGTCATCGCCCCCATTGTTTGCGGCGCGGGGGCGCCGTCGTCTCTTGCATTCCCACCCTCCTGTGAGAGGGCGTGCGGAACGCCAGGTGCCCGTTGCACCCTTGGGCCTGATGCGATGCGGTCTTCCGCAAGGATAATGCATCAGGACTTTCGGAGGCGCCGAGCAAGTGCCCGACGTTCCGCATGCGGTGTTTTTTCGGTTGCTTGCGCTTCGCCATGGCGACGATCCCATCACCAAAATTACAGTCCCAGGGCGGAGGGACAGGGTGCCTCAAGCGAGTAAGCCGAACGCGTTTCGATTTGGTCGTCCGTCGCGCTGTCCAGGGCTCTTTCCATCCCAAGGTCGGCCGTCTCCTTGCCAGTGGCAGTGCTGGCGCAGATCCGTCCTGCCCGAAGACAGACGTCACCCCCAAACCGCGTAACGCCGCATCTCCGGCGTCCACCGCATCCAGCCCCGCGAACGTGACGATCGCGCTCGCCCCTCTCATCGGGGCCGGACGAAGGGGATAATAGTCCTTATTCCGAAATCGTCAAGAACAAATCATGAACTTTTGGTCGCAGGCTGGGCGGCGCGTCCCGCCGGTAACCACTGCCCGCTTTTGCCCACAGATGCATGCACGCTTTGCGCGCTAAGGCTTTGACTTCGCCTGCGCCATCCCCCACTTAACCGCCATGGCCAAGAAACCCGGTACCAATCCCAAAGGCGAATTCGCCTTCTTCAACGTCTTCTATGAAGACGGCTCGCAGCGCTCCAACCGCCGCGTGCCCTCCGAATTGCTGGGGGGACTCGACGGCGATGAGCCGGCCAAGGCCGCCATCGCCGAGCAGGACCGCGAGATCGCCGAAAAGTCCGGCCGTCCGGCGCTGGAAATCAAGAGCGTCGAACGCGTGGGCGCGAAGAAGAAGTAGGGATCTAGGCGCGGAGCAACGCGGGCCGCGGTCTACGAATGCGCCGTTTTACGAAGTCATTGATCTCGGCGATCGCACTCCCACTCAAGCGCCCCTGCAACCTCTTTTCGAATTCGAGCCACCGTCCCTCGTCCTGGTATACTTCGCCTATCTTCCGAATTTGAGAGAGATCATCATCAGACAACGACAGTTCCAACGATTCATTCAGAACATCTGCCGCATCTTCATCCCCCACAAGCTTTAAGAGTCGGTACGCGACTGTCGGCTCCATCAATCGTACAGCTTCAAATGCAAACGCGACGTCGTTTAGCAACTCAAACCCAGCTTCTAGATCTTTCTGATCAAGTACAAGCTTTGCCCAAGCAAGATCAAACTGAGGCGCGTTCAAGGTCCCCTTGAAGCGATCAACGATCGATGTGGCCGCAGCAAAATCCCGGCTCGCAGCAAGAAGCTCAATGAGCCGAACGACAGCCAAGTAACTTGGAGTGCTCGCCGAACTAACATAGTCCATCAATAGCTGAAGCGCTTGAGGCTTTCTTTCTGGAAGAAAGGAATTCACTATCGACAGGCCGATCCGAATGTCGCTCATTCCTGTCGAACGCCATACGGCTTCAGCGAACTCCGCAAATTTCCTTTGACTATCAACAGCGCGCTGCTGCTCGGCATAAGCTTGAGTTACGATGTCTATATGAAGATCATCAACACCGGATTTCGACCCAGCTAGCTGCCACATAAGGCTCGCCGTAGCTAACAGCTTATCGATCCCCACCTTTCGAACCTTGTAAAGCTTTAAGAGCGCTCGATATGCCTCTTGATCTGCGCAATACGTTGTAAGCGCTTCTAAGTCACTTTGAGCCCCCTCCGGATCATCCAGCAAACGACTAACGGCACTTTGAATTATACCACCCATCTCAGTAATACCTGTCCTAGCGTCTATAAGGAGGAAATCCGGAGCGAAAGTCGATTGAATGCGCTCCTTTAATTCCAAGAAGAAAGGCACACCTATCGGCTTGTCACCGTAGAGAATATCGTACCAACTAATCCTAGAAAGAGATCTCCAGTAGTCTCCTTCAGGAGCAGTCCCAGCTCGCATAATCTTAATCGAGCCCGCGCCGTTCGCTACCTTGATATCTACAGTAAAATCGGAAAGCGAATCCGGCATTTCACCGCTAGCTAAGAAGCTAGAGAGCATATCACCCCGCCGCACCCGCCATCTGCCTGTTCGTCATCACCTGCGCCGCGATGATGATCCACGGGAGCACCAGCTCCGGCACCAGATAGGTGATCCACAGCGCATGCGGTTCGGGTAGGCCGACTTTCGAGATCGACAGCACACGGCCGAGGCCGCCGACGAACACCGTCGCCGCCATCAGGAAGACCAGCGTGTTGTGCTCGCGAATGGTCGATGCCGCCCACAGGCCCATGACGCCCGACATCAGATAGATGCCGCCCATGAAGCGATGCACGTTGTCGAGCCGCGGCGCGGTCTCGGGCTGGCCCAGATACATCTGCAGCGCGCCGCCGAAGATGGCGATGGCGCCGACCAGAAACAGGCACACCTGGGCAACGCGCTGACTGAGCAGCATCGGGGCGAGCGACGTCATGGCAATGTCCTCGGGTGAAAATGTGCAACGGCAATACGTGACGCTAGCGCGGGAACGGGTGCAATCAAAGGGTGTGACGGAGTTATCAACGTAGGCCGCGTCGTGTGCGGTGCCCCTCTCCCTGACCCTCTCCCGCCTAGCGATGCTTCGCTAGAGGGAGAGAGGGAGCATGACGGCCGGTGTGCTGGAAGGGTAGGTTACGCTGCGCTAACCCGCCCTACGCTCACAAGCAGATGCGCTATGCCACCTTACTCCGCCGCGACCCGCGTTAGAGCCCCGGCATCGCGCAGTTGCATATAGAGATTGATGGGATCGAGATCGAAGCCGTTCGGCCATGTCGGCGCGCCATCTTCAACGAACACGCGCTGAAAGAAGGCGGGATCGCGCAGCGGCTCGATCATCGGGCCAGTCTCGGTGAGGAAATCCGCGCAATCGCGAACGCCTTCGTTGCCGTCCGAGAAACGCAGCCACAGGCGATGACCATCGAGTGCGCGCAGGCGCAGGACATCGACCATCGGCCAGTCATGTTGTGGTGTCGTCATCGGGTCCAGCGACCTTCTCAAGCGGCTGATGCGCACGGGCGCGTTGCCAATTATCGTGCAATTCGGCGCTTCGCGCCAGAGCCCAGCGCCGCAGTATCCGCACGGCCGTCGGAGGCAATTCGCCCGAGATCACCACGCCATCGGCGAGACGGACGATAGCCCTCGACCGGCCATAGCGCGCGTGGAAATGCGGCGGCTCATGGTCGTTGTAATACATCTGAATCAGGATGCCGTAGAAATGCGCGATGGTCGGCATGGGCAGCCCCCGCTCCCGCGACGATGAGTGGTATCAAAGTGCGGGAATGGGACGGCGTCAAGATCGGCGAGAGCAGCGTGTGTGGCGCCCCCTCTCCCCGGCCCTCTCCCGCCTAGCGAAGCTTCGCTTCGTCGCGCGAAGCGATGCTTCGCTAGAGGGGGAGAGGGAGCACTCCGGCCGGTGCGCGTGGCTCGACGCATCCCAAACGAAAATGCCCGGCGCGAGGCCGGGCATCGTCAAAGTCAGATGGATTGCCGGGTCATCTAGCGAAGCTCGCTTCGCGCTGCCCGGCAATGACGACTGAGAGGCCTCAGTTATCCAGGAAGCTCCGCAGCTTGCGGCTGCGGCTCGGGTGCTTCAGCTTGCGCAGCGCCTTGGCTTCGATCTGGCGGATACGTTCGCGGGTCACCGAGAACTGCTGGCCGACTTCTTCCAGCGTGTGGTCGGTGTTCATGCCGATGCCGAAGCGCATGCGCAGCACGCGCTCTTCGCGCGGGGTGAGCGAGGCCAGCACGCGCGTGGTGGTTTCGCGCAGGTTGGACTGGATCGCCGCGTCGATCGGCAGGATCGCGTTCTTGTCCTCGATGAAATCGCCGAGATGCGAGTCTTCCTCGTCACCCACCGGGGTTTCGAGCGACAGCGGCTCCTTGGCGATCTTGAGAACTTTTCGAACTTTCTCCAGCGGCATGCCGAGCTTTTCGGCGAGCTCTTCCGGGGTCGGCTCGCGGCCGATCTCGTTGAGCATCTGGCGGCTCGTGCGCACGATCTTGTTGATCGTCTCGATCATGTGCACGGGAATGCGGATGGTGCGGGCCTGGTCGGCGATCGAACGCGTGATCGCCTGCCGGATCCACCAGGTCGCATAGGTCGAGAACTTGTAGCCGCGGCGATATTCGAATTTATCGACGGCCTTCATCAGACCGATATTGCCTTCCTGAATGAGATCCAGGAACTGCAGGCCGCGATTGGTGTATTTCTTGGCGATCGAGATCACGAGACGGAGGTTGGCTTCCACCATCTCCTTCTTGGCCTGGCGGGCTTCGCGCTCGCCCTTCTGCACGCCGTGCACGATCTTGCGGAATTCGCCGATCTCGAGGCCCGTGAGGGCCGCGAGCTGCTGGATTTCCCCGCGCAGTTCCTTGATGCGGTCCTTCTCGATGGCGACGAAGTTCTTCCAGCCCTTGGCCGAGAGTTTCGAGACGCGGTTGAGCCAGCGCGGATCTAGCTCCGAGCCCTGATAGTTGCGCAGGAAGTCCTCGCGCGCGACGCCGTGGCTGTCGCCGAGACGCAGCAGGCGGCCTTCGAACGACACGAGGCGCTTGTTGATGTCGTAGAGCTGCTCGACGAGTGAATCGATACGCGCCTGGTTGAGGCGCAGCGACTTCACCTCGACGATGATCTCGTCCTTGAGCTTCTTGTACTTGCGCTCCTGCGACGGCGACAGCGAGGGGCCCTGCGAGGCGCTCTCGAGCTGGTTCGCGATGTCCTGTTCCTGCAGCTTGCGCAGCTTCTTGTAAGAGTCGGCGATCTTGTCGAAGGTCTCCACGACCTTCGGCTTCAGCTCGGCCTCGATGGCGGCGAGCGACATCTGGTTTTCGAACTCGTCGTCGTCCATGTCGCCGTCGGCAGCGCTTTCCGACGTGCTCTCGCCGGCGGGCTGGGCCGCAGGCTGGCCGCGCGGCGGAGCCGGACGGAACGGCGTGGCGGACGGCGGCGCAGCCGGCGGCGCGGCGACGGCTTCAGCGCCACCCTCGGCCACAGCTTCGCCATCGCCGGTGGGCGGTGCGATCAGCGCCGGGTTCATGTTGTTCTTGGCGTCGGGACCGGCATAGGTCGCTTCGAGATCGATGATGTCGCGAAGGAAGATCTTTCCTTCGTTGAGTTCATCGCGCCAGATGATGATGGCCTGGAAAGTCAGCGGGCTTTCGCAGAGACCTGCGATCATCGCCTCGCGGCCGGCCTCGATGCGCTTCGCAATGGCGATTTCGCCTTCGCGCGACAGCAGTTCGACGGTGCCCATCTCGCGCAGATACATGCGGACGGGATCGTCGGTGCGCTCGCCGGGCTCCGACTTCTTGACTTCGGTGACGGCCTTCTGGGTGACTTCGACGAGTTCGTTGTCGGTATCGTCGTCGTCGTCCTTGCTCTCTTCCTCGCCGTCACTGTCTTCGTTTTCGGAGACGTTGATGCCCATGTCGGAGAGCATCGACATGATGTCTTCGATCTGTTCAGGAGAGGTGGTATCAGACGGCAAGACGTCGTTGAGCTGATCGAAGGTCACGAAGCCGCGCTTCTTGGCCTGCTTGATCATCTTCTTGACGGCAGCGTCGGACAGGTCGAGCAAAGGTGACGGCGCGTCTGCGGAGTCCTTCTCCGGCGTGTCAGCTGCCTTGTCGTCTTTTTCCTTGTCCTTGGTCTGCAGCGTCTTTGCCTTGGTGGCCATTCAATGCTCCTGAAACGCGCTCACGCCGGGGGCGTCACCGCCCCGCTATCAATCCAGGGGGCGCACGCGCCCCGATCCAATCATCGTCACCGCTTGACGCACAAAGGGCGGCGCATATCCATCGCCACCCCCGACGTCGTCTTCGCGGTTTTCACTACTTAAGCCCCAGACCCTTAACGTGGAGAGCCTTAAGCCCGGATTAACCCTGTTTTTGCAGCCAAACCATGGGTTTGGCGAGTCTTTTCGCGGTTTGCCCGGGCACCATCCGCAGCAAAGTTGCCTTCGGCCGACATCACGAACTGCGCTGGAACCGCCCCGAGGATTCTCCGAATCCCTCGATCAGCGCCTCGATCCCGTCGACCTCAGCCAACCGGGCCTTCACATCGCGCAGCCAGCCGTAGTTCGTTTCGCTCGCTTCTGCGCCCAGAGCAAGCTCCGCGTCTTTAAGCTCCCTAAGTAATGAGTGCCACTGGCGATGCAAGGCAACGAGCTGCGTCCAGGTGGAAAGAACGTCCTCGCGGGCCGCGCCGGGCCGCGCCGCCCACACCGCCTGGGTCGTTACCGCCTGCTCAACATGTTGTAATTGCTCAGAATATCCGGCTTTAACCAGATCTGAACGCATTTGTTCACTTTGCTCGGCCTCATCGCCGTGATGATGCTCATGGGCAAAGGCCGCGATGATCGCCGCACGCAGCCGGTGCATCTCGGGATGGGCAAGTTCCAGCGCCGCCACCTCCTCCAGCCGGTCATGCAGCAGCCAGGGATGGTTGATCAGCGACTGCACGATCAGCGCTTCGCGCCGGGAAATGGCGCTGCGCTGGCCGCGCATGATCGACGACGTCGCAAGCTGTGGACTGACGACCTGATAGGGCCCGCGCTGGATGGTTTGCGGCCCGGCATTGGCCCCAAACCGCCCGCCGCCACTGATTCGCCCGGCTGGACCGGGGGTAAACGGACGCGGAGAACGGGCAAAACCGCCGCCTCCGCCGCCCGGCTGGAAGCCGCCGCGGCCACCGTTGTTACCGCCGTAGTTACCGCCGTAGTTTTTTGGGCCGGTGCCGAAGGCGCGCTGCAGCCGCTCGGTCATATCCTGGCGGTAGTATTTCTTCACGACATCATCGCGGATGCCGTTCGACAATTCGTTGATGCGCGCCTCCAGCGCCGCACGGCGCTCCGGCGTCGCGAAACTGCCGCCGGCGATCTCGCGCGCCCAGATCAGGTCCGACAGCGTGCCTGCCGCCGCCATCACGTCCTCGATCGCCGCGCGGCCGCCGGAACGCGCGAGGTCGTCGGGGTCCTGACCTTCGGGCAGCAGCGCAAAGCGCAAACTCTTGCCGGGCTTGAGATGCGGCAGCGCCAGTTCGGCCGCGCGCCATGCTGCCTTCTGGCCGGCCTTGTCGCCGTCGAAACAGAGGATCGGCTCGTCGGCCATCTTCCAGAGCAGTTGAAGCTGGTTTTCAGTCAGCGCGGTGCCGAGTGGGGCTACTGCCCCGGGAAAGCCGACGCCGACCATGGCGATGACGTCGACATAGCCTTCGACCACCACCAGCGACGCGCCGTCATGCGCGGCCTTCCGCGCCATCGGCAGGTTGTAGAGATTGTCGCCCTTGTGAAACAGCGGCGTTTCCGGCGAGTTCAGATATTTCGCCGGCGCATCCTTCTTCAGCGCACGGCCACCAAAGGCGATGATGCGTCCGCGCACGTCGGAAATCGGAAACATCACGCGATCGCGGAAGCGATCATAGGGCACCGGGATATCCTCGCCCCCGATCAGCAATCCGGCCTCGACCATGTCGGGCACCGGCACGCCGGCAGCGCCGAGATACTCCTTCAGCGCGAAGCGATCTTCGGATGCAAAGCCCATGCGGAACTGCAGCTGCACCGCGGGCGTGATGCCGCGATCGGCGAGATAGCCGCGCGCGCGCGCGCCCTCCCGCCCCACCAGCGTCTCCGCGAAGAATTTCGCGGCGAGATCCATCACGTCATAGAGCGTCTTGCGGCGCTGCTCATGGCGCGCCGCATCCGGCGTCGCCGCCGGCAGCGCGACGCCCGCCATCTGCGCCAGCCGCTCGACGGCCTCGACGAAACTGGCGCCATCGGTCTCCATCACGAAATTGATGATGTCGCCGTGCTTGCCTGACGAGAAGTCGTGATAAAATCCCTTCTCGTCATTGACGAAAAACGACGGCGACTTCTCCTGCTGGAACGGCGACAGCCCCTTCCACTCCCGTCCCGCCTTCTTCAACTTGACGCGCTTGCTCACGACTTCCGAAACCGGAAGCCGGGCGCGCAGATCGTCGAGGAATTGGGGCGTGAAGCGCATGGGGTGTACTGCATATAGGGCGCGCGGCGGCAAAGGCCAGAAATCGCCGGTTCGGCCCCATTATACACAGGGCGGCCGGGACTTAGAGCCACCCATCGTCATTCCGGGATGCGCGGAGACTGGCGAAGCCGGTCGGAGTGCAGACCCGGAATCCCGATGTGTTCATCACGTCTGGACACCGGCAGGCGAGAGGCGATGAACATGATGGGATTCCCCGCCATTCCAATTGGAATGGCTGAGGTTGGCGCGCGGCTGCCGCCGCTCGCGCCCCGGAATGACGTGGGTGTGGCAAGCTTGTGTCAATTAGCTTGAACTCCGCCGGGTTCCACGCTCTCCTTGCCCCATGTTCACGACATTCCGCGGCGGCAATAGCGGTGCATGGCAGGTGATCTCGATCTCACCCGTGAAGGGTGAGGCGCTGAAACCCGTTGCGGCGCTATCCATCACCCATGCCGACGCCATCTCACTGCCGCTGCTGCCCTCGCAGACATCCTGGCGCCTCGCCGGCGTCGCCAGCCACGTCCGCTATGTCGAGCGTACCGAGAAAATCGCGCTGGTTGCGGCACAGGCCGGCCTCGGCCGACCAGAGGCAACCCATGGCGCGCTGATCCCGATCCGGAAGAACGCGGCGTGGTGGGACATGACCCAGAACGAACGGCGAAGGATTTTCGAGGACAAATCCCGCCACATTGCCGACAGCCTCAAATACCTGCCCGCCATCGCGCGGCAACTTTATCATTCGCGCGACCTCGGTGAGCCCTTCGATTTCCTCACCTGGTTCGAATATGCGCCGGAACATGCGCAGAGCTTCGAGGATCTGGTTGGCGGCCTGCGCGAGACGGAAGAGTGGAGCTATGTGGAGCGCGAGGTGGATGTGCGGGTGGTGAAGGTGGCTTGACCAGCCGCATATACAATCGTATATACGACGATAGCTAACTCTTGCGTAGCAAACTCCCAATTCAGCACCCTATAGTTGCTGACGTAAGTCGGGGGCTTTGCGATGACAGAGAGCCTTACGCATTTGTTCGCCGGCATTTCCGAGTTCGGCTGGAATCCGCCCAAGCGCGAAAGCAATCTGATCGATCACAAGATCGACTTTGCTCACGTTCGACAAATCTTTGATGGCTACATTTTCGTCCGGAGATCGGACCGTCATGGCGAAATCAGGTACCAAATCTTCGGCTATCTCGAAGGGCGAGAAGTCGCCGTCGCGTGCACGATCCGCGGCACATTCTGCCACATCATCTCCGCGCGCCGCGCGCGAAAAGATGAGCGAAGAAAATATTACGATCGTCTCTAGATACGAACCTATTCGAGGCAGGACCGATTGGGCCGCACTCGACGCACTGACCGACGAACAGATCGAAGAAGCGGTTCGCAATGATCCCGACGCGGTGCCTCTCGATATCGACTGGTCGGATGGCGTCGTCGTCATGCCCGCCAGGAAGAGAGCGATCTCCATCCGCATCGACGAAGACGTGCTCGACTTCTTCAAAAGCGGCGGCGACGGCTATCAGGGCCGGATGAATGCGGTGCTACGGTCTTACATGCTGCAGAAGGCCAAGCCGAAGACCAAGAAACGGGCATAGTTCTCCCCGTCATTCCCCGCCACTCCACAGGAGCGGCTGAGGGCGGGACCGGCGCCGAAGGCGGCGGGGCCGAGCCCGGAATCTCGACATGGGAGTCTCCGGCAACGCCAAGCCACTTCAGGATTCCGGGGTCGCATGCGCTGACGCGCATACGCCCCGGAATGACGGCGGGTTATTCGCCACGTCAACCGCCCGGCGAGGCCCGAACATCCAACCTGCATGGCTCCCATTCAAGACGCCGCACTTCTGGCATGGCATCACATGCGCCATATCTCTCCCACCGCCCCGCCCGCCTGAAAGCCTCCATGTCCTCATCGCCCGAACATCCCGCCCGCGACTCCGGTCCCGGCGGCTGGCTGATTTTTTCCTTTGCCGTCGCCTGCGGCGTCACCGTCGCCAATGTCTATTACGCGCAGCCGCTGGTGGGGCCGATCAGCGAGAGCTTCGGGCTCGACCTGTCGTCGGCTGGCGTCATGCTCACCATGGTGCTGTTCGGCTATGTGCTGGGGCTCCTGTTCCTGGTGCCGCTCGGCGATCTCGTCGAGAACAAGCGGCTGATCCTGATCACGCTCGGCTGCCTGATCGTGAGCCTGCTGATCGCCGCGGCGGCACCAACGGCATCGATCTTCCTCGCCTCATCGCTGCTGCTCGGCGTCACCGCCGTCGGCACCCAGATGATCATGCCGGTGGTGGCGCATCTGGCGCCGGAGCAACGGCGCGGGCAGATCGTCGGCACCGTGATGAGCGGGCTGCTGTTCGGCATCCTGCTGTCGCGGCCGCTGGCCACCATGGTGGCCGGCTCGTTCGGCTGGCGCGCCGTGTTCATGATGTCGGCGGTGCTGATGTGCGGCGTATTCGCGCTGATGACGATCGCGCTGCCGCGGCGGCAACCGAAGCATGAGTTAACCTATGCGACGCTGATCCACTCGCTGTGGGATCTGATGCTGACCACGCGGGTGCTGCAGCAACGCTCGGCCTATCAATGTCTGCTTTACGGCTCGTTCAGCCTGTTCTGGACGGCGATGCCGCTGGTGCTGGAGCAGCCGCCATTTTCGTTCGGCCATATCGCCATGTCGGCCTTCCTGCTGTCGGGCGCCGGCGGCGCATTGGTGGCGCCGCTTGCGGGACGCCTCGCCGATCGCGGCCGCGGCGATCTCGTGACCGTCACCGCGATGCTGCTAGTGCTGGTGAGTTTCGTCCTGACCTGGATCGGCGGCCACACCGGCGGCGCGACGGCGGTGACGCTGTTCGTGATCGCGGGCATCCTGATCGATGCCGGCACACAGGGTAATGTCGTGGCCGGACAACGCGCGATCTATGCGCTCGCCGGCCATATCCGCAGCCGGCTCAACGCGCTGTTTCTCGCCTGCGCCTTTTTCGGCGGCGCGATCGGTTCGGGCTTCAGCGGATTTGCGGTGGCATCGGGCGGCACCTCGATGATCGCGCTGATCGGCATCGGCGCGTCGCTGGTGGCGCTGGCACTATTCGGGCTGGAAGTCGCGAGCCGGAAAAAGGCGGCCTAACGCGCGAGAAAGCGCCCGGACATGATGCGCTTCGTTTCATCGACCGGCTTGTTGTAGATATAGGTCCAGGCTTCGCCCACGCTGCCATCGGCGAGCGTCACAGCGATCCGTTCACGCAGATATAGCGTCGGCTGCGGATGGCCCGGCCCCACACTCTCATAGTCGTCGAGCGCCACCATCAATTCATCCGGCTTGCGCAGCCGAAACAACTCGCCGAACACGATGTCATTCGCGTCATCGGAATGCAGCAAGCCCGGATAATGCGCGATCATATAGAGCCTGCCACGGCACGAGGCCTCGCCGAGAAAATCCGCACCGGACGAGAGCAGTTTCGACATTGGATGATCGAAACCGCGCATCAATGTGCCGTAGACGAAAACGCGATCGGGCATGACGGCGGTTAGACTTTCTCGGCAAGTGCGGCATCGTCGCCGGCTGAGACCACATTGATACTCACATCCATGCCGAGAAACGCATCCGCCGAGCCCATATAGGTGCCGTGCAGCGGCACCGCCTGACGCGGATCGCGCGCGACGGCGACGCGAATGAGATCCTTGCTGCCGATGATGCCATTGGTCGGATCGAATTCGATCCAGCCCGCGGCCGGCAGATAGACCTGTACCCAGGCATGGGTCGAACCGCCGCCGACATAATTGTGCTCGCGGTCGCCATGGATGAACAGATAGCCCGACACGAAACGCGCAGCGATGCCGAGCCGGCGCAGCGCCTCGATCATGAACAGCGCGAAATCGCGGCAGGTGCCGGATTTGGTCTGCAGCGTATCGAGCGGATGCTGGGTACCGTGTTCATAGCGCTTGCGATAGGCGAACTGTTTGCGAATGCCGAGCGTCATGCCGGAGAGAATGTTGAAGGTCGGCGTGCGGCCCTGCGGATCGAGAAAGCCGCGCGCCCAGGCCGCGAGTTCGCCGTCGGGATCGCCATATTGCGGGCGGATGAATTCCTGCAGATCGGGCAATTCCTCGGCATCATAGAGGAACGGATAGAAATAGGCCTTGTCGTCGGCGGTCAGCGCGAACTCGTCCGACGGCAGATGCTCGATGGTCGCGGTGGATACGAAAGTGAGCTTTCGCGCGCGCTCGTCGAAGGTGGCGATGGCTACCGAATTGCCGAACACATCGTGGATCCAGCGCAGCGATGCAGGCTCGGGCGTAATGTCCAGTCTGCCGTTGAGCATGCGCAGATCGTGGCCATCGCGCGGCCGCAACATGACCCGGTGTTCGCCGAATGCGACGGGATGCGCGTAGCGATATTCGGTCTTGTGATGAATCGTGAGCAGGGGCATCAATGGTTCGTTCATGCGTGATTTGTCCCGTGTAATTTATACGGAAGAAGTTTTTACGGAAGGCCCGGGAATCACAGGCCGGGATGCCGCATCGTTAGGCAATATCGGGAAAAAACGTTGGACAGAGCCTTGGATAGCGATCAGGACACACCACTACGTCTCGGGCCCGGGGAGGTTCCTCCCGTTCTGGAGCTCAATATCCGGGGAACGTCCCCTTTTCTCCTGACCTGCGATCATTACGGCCGGCTGATTCCCGAGATGCTGGGCGATCTCGGCCTGCCCGAGAGCGAGCTCGTCCGCCACATCGCCTGGGATGTCGGCATCGCCGGCGTCGCCGAGCAGATGGCCAAGGCGCTCAACGCGCATCTGGTAGCCCAGCGCTATTCGCGGCTCGTCATCGACTGCAACCGGCCGCCGGAGGCCGTGAGCGCGATTCCACTGATCAGCGAAGCCACGACGGTGCCGGGGAATGACGGCCTCACGCAGGAACTCAAAGCGCGCCGGCGCGAGCTGATCTTCGATCCGTATCACCGGCGCATCGGCGAGGTGATCGATACCAGGCTGGCGAGCCGCCAGCCGACGGTGCTGGTGTCGCTGCACAGTTTCACGCCTGTCTATGCCGGCATTCCCCGCCCCTGGCACATTGGTACGCTGTATCAGCAAGACACCAGACTGCCGCCGTTGCTGCTGCATCATCTGCGCGCCGAGGCCGATCTGGTGGTGGGCGATAACGAGCCTTATGCGGTCTCCGATGCCACCGACTACACGATCCCCGTGCATGGCGAAAAACGCGGCCTGATGAACACCGGCATCGAGATCCGGCAGGATCTGATCACCGACCCAAGTGGCCAGACCGAATGGGCGGAGCGGCTCACGCGCATCTTCACGGAGATCGAGGCAACGCTGATCACGCCGCGCGCATCGCATCTCTAGGCTCTGACGCCGGCGTAGCTGCCAATGCACCTGCGCGGCATGAGGTGCCTAGCCGTGCGTCGCGATGAAATAAGCCACCACCACAAATCCCGCCGCGACCGCCCACAGGAAATAGGCCGCGCGACCACCGGGGCTCAGCGTCGAGTCAGACGGGTTGTCCGGATTGACGAAGACCTTCACAGCGTCACCGTTTTTGTAGTCCATCCCGAACAGCCGCAACTGCCATGGCGGCGGGTTCGGGTTGCTCGTGCTCAAGCTCCCGGCGGATCCGATATAGGCGACGTGGTTGAAATGATAGTTGTATTGCACGTTCCGGGTCTGCATCACCGGCCCGCTGCGACCGGTGTCGCTGTCACGGCTCACATAAGTCTCGGGTGCGCCCAACTTGACGATGCCGGGCACCACCGGCCACTTCTTGGCCAGAGACCCCTGCCGGTGTAGCGCCAACCCGAACAAGGCAACGAGGAAACCGAATCCGCAAAGCGCCGTCACAATCGGGGACACCTTTGGATCGACAAGATGTGCGGCGATAAACTCGTTGATGCGGGCGGCACCAAAGATGCCGCCGACCACGATCGCCAGCACGATGACGGCGGCGATGCCCAGGCAGCCGCCAATGCCCTTCGGCATCTCGCGATCGAGCACCGCGTCGCGCGGGTGCCGCGGGTTGTAATAGACCATCACCGCGGTGCCGACCGGATAGCGCGCGATAGTTTCCGCGACTTCGAAATTGCCGCGGTCCTCCCCGATGCTGACGCGGTTGTTGGTGAGCTTCTGTCCGCTGACGGTGTATTCGTAGACGATATTCGCAAAATTGCGCTTTTCGGTGCGTTTGCGATCTTCCCGCGTATCGTCGAGCACCTTGACGTCGCGCACATCGGACGTCGAGACAATCACCTTGCCGAAGGTCGAGGGCCAGTCGCTGGCAGCGCGGACCTGCAGATATTTATAGCCGGCAGCGACCAGGATCAGGGCGAATGGCGCCAGCAACATCGCATAGACGAACCAGGGAATATCAGGCACGGCGAATCCTTGCGGCGCGAACGCCGGCGGCGCCCTCAGATCGTTGGACGTGCGGACGCGGCGTAAGGTTCAGCGGGCTCGCGTCAGCGCCAGCCAGACGCCGCCGCCGATCATGAAGCCGCCGGAGATGCGCGACAGCAGTCGCGTGCGCCGCGCTGAGAAGAATTGTCGCGCGCGGCCCGCCGCCACGGCATAAACCATGTCCGTCAGCGCCGCCGTGACCATGAACGTCGCGCCGAGGATCGCGACCTGAACGATATGGTTCTTCTCCATGTCGACGAATTGCGGAATGAAGGCGCCGAAGAACACCAGCACTTTCGGATTGCTGAGCAGCACCATCATGCCCTGCAGGAAGAAACCGCCACGCGGCGGCGCCGGCGGCGTATCCGCATCGATGCCCTCGACCGGCGCGCGGACCATCTTGATGCCGAGCCACACCAGGTAAGCAGCGCCCGCGAAGCGCACCCAGTCGAACCAATAGCCCATGGTCGCCATCAGCGTCGCAAGCCCCAACGCGACGATGCCGATCACCACGGCAAGCCCTGCTTGCGTGCCGGCAATGCTGATCATCGCCGCACGCGTGCCGTAACGCAGCCCGTTGGCGATCACCAGCGTGACGTTCGGGCCGGGGAGCAGCGCCAGCGCAATGCAGGCGACGACGAAAGCGAGATAGACTTGAAGCGACATGGTGTTGTTCCCACGTATTATTACTGGTTTGCGACGGACTTTAATTGCGGACGTCCGCAAAGTATAATCCTGCCCTGTCGTCAGGCCAACGCAGCAATCCCTGAGGGTATGCGCATGGACATCACGAAGTTCAAACCTGCGATCGTCTACACGATCTATATCGCAGCCACGCCCGAAAAAGTGTGGCAGGCACTGACCTCGGCGGAGTTCAGCCGGCAGTATTTCTCCGGCTTCGCGGTGCAGCTTGAGGGAAACGTCGGCGGCGCGTTCAAGGTGCTCGCGCCGGATGGATCGCTGCATGTTTCGGGCGAGGTGATCGAACACGACCCGCCGCGCAAGCTCACCATCACATGGGATGTGAACTGGCCCGGACTTGTCGAAGCGCTCGGCTCGACGCTCGTCACCTATGATCTCATGCCGTCGGCCGAGACGGTGAAGCTGACGATGACGCAGGCGCATGACCGCGCGTTGAGCGACGACGTCCTGTCCGGCGGACGCGCAGGCTGGCCGGCGATCCTGTCGAGCCTGAAGAGTCTGCTGGAAACCGGCAAGGTCCCCGCGATCCAGATGGAGCCGCCACTGAAGCTGCTGGCGGCGCTGAAGGAGATGGGAATCAAGGTGCCGGGGATGTGAGGCGAAGCGCCGGCCGTGCGCTCCCTCTCCCCGCATTGCGGGGAGAGGGGTGGGGTGAGGGGCAAGGGCACGTCGATGCAGCAGTTTTCTTCTATCGGGTCGGTGCGATCCGGTAGTTTCTCGATTGTTGTGAATGCGTGCCCTGCCCCTCACCCGCCGCGAAGACGCGGCGACCTCTCCCCGTAAAGGACGGGGAGAGGTTAGCGGAGTGCCGCTGCTATCTTCTCGCCCTACCCCAGCGCCCGCAACTCTCGCCGCAGCACCTTGCCCGTTGCCGTCATCGGCAGGCTCTCCGCGAACTGCACGTGGCGCGGATATTCATGCGCAGCGAGTTGCGACTTCACAAAGTCCTGCAGCTCGCGCGCCAGTGCATCGCTGGGCACGAAGCCCGGGCGCAGCACGATCCAGGCTTTCACCGCTTCGGTGCGGATCGGATCGGGAATGCCGACCACTGCCGAGAGTGCCACCGCCGGATGTTTCAGCAGCGTGTGTTCGATCTCGGAAGGGCCGATGCGATAGCCGGCCGAGGTAATGACATCGTCTTCACGCGAGACATACCAGAAGTAACCGTCATCATCCTGAATGCCGAGATCGCCGGTGAGCAGGAATTCGCCAGCGAATTTCTTCGCGGTGCCTTCCGGATTCTGCCAGTAGCCGAGCATGGTACAGGGATTGGGCTGTCTGATACCAACGATGCCATGCTCGCCGCGCGGCAGTTCCTCGCCCTGCTCATTGACGATACGCACATCGAAACCCGGCGTCGGCTTGCCCATAGAGCCCGGTTTGATCGGAAACAGATCGGCATTGTTGCCAACCACGAGATTGCATTCGGTCTGGCCGTAGATCTCATGCGCGTCGATGCCGAAGGTATTGCGCACCCAGTCGAGCAATTCCGAACCGAGCGACTCGCCGCCAGTGAGCATGCTGCGCAGCTTCACGCCATCATGTTTGACGTTTGCCTGCCGCATCAGCTTCAGCGCCGTCGGCGGCAGGAACACATTGCGTATCTTGTGGTCGGCCATCAACTGCATCGCTGCCGCTGGCTCGAATTTCCTGGCGCGATAGCCGACGATCGGCACGCCGTGATACCAGGCCGGAAACAGCGCATCGAACAGCCCGCCGATCCACGCCCAGTCCGCCGGCGTCCAGTAGACGTCGCCCGGCTTCGGAAAGAAGCCGTGCACCATCTCCACATTGGGCAGATGGCCGAGCAGCACGCGATGCGCATGCAGCGCGCCCTTGGGATTTCCCGTGGTGCCCGAGGTGTAGATGATGATCGCGGGATCGTCGCAGGACGTATCGACCGTGGTGAAGTCTTCGGACGCCGCCTCGATCGCCGACCAGAACGATTTGGCACCGGCATGCGGTGCACTGTCCGTGACGTAGATATCTTGTAAATGAGGCAGCCGCTCGCGAATTTTCGACAACTTGTCCCAGCCACTCGCGTCGGTGACGATGGCCTTGGCCCCAGAATTGGCAAGGCGGAATTCCAACGCGTCCTCGCCGAACAGCGTGAACAGCGGCACCGACACCAGCCCGGACCGGAACGCCGCGAGATGCGCCACCGGCAATTCCACCGATTGCGACAAAAACACCGCAATGCGGTCGCCGCGCTGCAGGCCATCAACCTTCAGCACATTGGCGAAGCTGCGCGAGAATGCCTGCATCTCGTCGAAGGAGAAACGATGCGTGCCGCGGTCCTCGTCCACATAGATCAGCGCCAGCCGCCCGCTACCGTCGGCATGACGGTCGCAGGCCACCGTCGCGATGTTGAATCGCTCCGGCACATCCCAGCGGAAATTGCGGGCGAGCGTCTCATAATCCGTGGTTTCGACCAGCATGGCAGGCGTCTCCCTGCGGCCTTGCTTGCTTCTTCTCGTTATTCCAAGGGAGAAGTCTGAACGGCCGCGGCCCCATTCTTAAACGAGGAGTCCTGTCTGCCAAAGTGCCTTGAAATTCCCGGCCCGGCATGGTCTCAAGCACCCTATTCGGAACCCGGCGCTATCAGCGCCTTCGCAAGCTCAATCCGGCAGAAATTCCCCATGGCACGCAGGTTTTCGGCCGCCTACCAGTCGGAGCCAGTATCCAGCCTGGCGCTGTGGGCGCGGCGCCTCGCGGTTTTTGCCGCCATTGCAGCCCTCACCTCGATCATCATCGTCCGCTTCGGGTTCCTTGAAGTAAAACCGGCGCTGATGACCTTCTTCGGCGCGTTGGGATTCGCCGGCCTCTCGATCCTGGTGGCGCTCGCCGGCTTTGCCGCGATCTGGCAGAACGGCTCGCGGGGCATGAGCGTGATCCTGCTGGCACTCATGCTCGACGCGGTGATCCTGGCCTATCCCGGCTACCTTGCGTACCAATACCGCAAGCTGCCGCCGATCCACGACATCACCACGGACCCGATCGACCCGCCGCGCTTCGAAGCACTGGCGCGGCTGCGCACCGGCGACGATACCAACTCCGCCGTCTATGCCGGGCTCTATTCCGCCGAACAGCAGCGCGCCGCCTATCCGGATATCGAACCGGTCGAACTCGAAGTGCCGGTGCAGCGTGCCTATGACGTAGCACGCGCGCTGGTCGACAAGCGCAAGTGGACGATCATCGACGAACGCCCGCCGCAGCCGCCGCGCCGCATCGGCCGCATCGAGGCCGTGGCGCGCACACCGATCATGGGTTTCCGCGAAGACGTCTCGATCCGGGTAACACCGGACGGCGAAGGTTCGCGCGTCGATATCCGCTCGTCGTCGCGCTATTTCGAGGGCGACCTCGGCAGCAACGCCGCGCGCATCACCAAGCTGATCGACGATATCAACACCGCCGTCGACAGCGCGCCGGTGCCGAAGAAGGCGGCGACGCCGGCGAAGGCAGCGGTGAAAGGCGCGAAGAAGTAGGCTCCGCGCCAATCTCTCCGCACTAAAGGCTGATCCGCCTGCGTGGAATCGAGTCGTCACGCTCCACTTCAAGCTCGCTGGCCGCTCACCCTCTCGCCCGCTTCTCCACATTCGCAATCCGCTCCGGCACGCCGAATTCCTGCCGGCAGACATCAGCGAGTACCGCGATCCCTTCGCGGATTTCGTCATGGGTGGGGCTGGCAAAACAGATCCGGATGTGGCTGCCGGCATAGGCCTTGTCGACGGACCATTCCGGGCCGGGATTGATCGACACGCCAGCCTTGAGCGCGGCCTGATAGAGCTTCATCGCATCAACATTGGCGGGCAGTTTCACCCACAGGAAGATGCCGCCTTTGGGTTCGTCGAATTCCGCCGCCGTGCCGAACTGCTCGTTGAGCGCATCCATCAGCGTCTCCAGCTTGGCGCGCAACCCGCGCGTCGCCTTCGGCACATGGGTGGCGAAATGCGGCACGCAATATTCGGCGAGGACCATCTGCTCCAATGCGCCAGAGCCGGCATCGATCTTCAGCGCCAGCATGCGTGACATGATTTCCCAGGGCGCGACGATGTAGCCGACGCGGAGAGCAGGCGCGATCGACTTGGAGAACGAGCCGATATGGATCACGCTGCCGGTCTTATCCATCGCGTGGAGCGCCGGCGGACGCTCGCCGTTCCAGATCAGATCGGCATAGCAATCGTCCTCGAATATGGGGACGCCATATCTGGCCGACAGCGCCAGCAGCTCGCAGCGACGGCTTTCCGGCATGATGGTGCCGGTGGGGTTCTGCACCGTCGGGATCGTATAGATGTATTTCGGGCGGATGCCCTTCGCCTTCAGATCTTCCAATGCTGTGGCCAGCGCGTCCATCCGCATGCCGTCGTCATCCAAAGGGATGCCGACGATATTGACGCCGAGACGGGTGAGCCGGTTGATGGAGCCTTGATAGCAGTCGCGCTCGATGATGACGGTGTCGCCCTTGGCCAGCAGGCTGTGATTGACGAGGTCGAGCGCCTGCAGCGAGCCGGAGACAACCAGGATATCATCGGCCGTACAATCGATGCTTGCGTCGCGCTTGAGCTTGCCGACGATGAAAGTGCGCAGCGGCAGATAGCCCTGCGGACCGCTCGCCAGACCGTAGGTTGCCAGCGTGCGTCCCTCGCGCAGCATGGCGGCATTGGCGGCAGCAGTCAGGCCCTCCACCGGTACCTGGTCCATATCGTTGTTCCCGCCGACGAAGCTGTATTTGGCGAGACCGGTCCATTTTGCCGCAGCCGCGGGCAGGCCCGGAGGCAGCAATGGCGCGTAGTCGAACCGTGCAGTGGTCATGAACGTCGTCTCCCTGAAGCTTTTTATGATGAAGGCTGCCTCGTTGGACCGCCCCCTGCGTGTATCGCGCGCCGAATGCCGGATATTACCCCTTTGCCCTCGCGCGGCGCACCATTAGAATGCCGCCGAAATGTAAGGCTTTTCCGGCAGGGGCATGCACGACTTAATCCGCGATATCACGCTGTGCATCCTGTTTGCGTGGGGCATCGGGCTTATTGCGCATTTCACCCGGCAGCCGTTGATTCTTGCTTATCTGATTGCCGGCTTCATCATTGGGCCATTCGGCATCGGCTTGGTCAAGTCGGACGAATCCATCAGCACGATCTCCGAACTCGGCCTGATCTTCATGCTGTTCATGATCGGGCTCGAGATCGACCTGAAGAAGATCATCCGCGCCGGCAAGGTCATCCTGTTCGCCGCGGGCGGCCAGTTGATCGCAGGCTGCGTACTCGGCGCGGCCTTCTTCATGGCGCTCGGGCTCAAGCTCGGCGGCGGCGGGTTCGATGCGCTGTATCTCAGCGTCGCCTGCGCATTGTCCTCGACGGTGGTCATCGTCAAGGTGCTCTACGAGAAGCGCGAGCTGGACACACTGCCCGGCCGTATCACGCTCGGCATCCTGGTGCTGCAGGACATTTTTGCGATCCTGTTTCTGGCGGTGCAGCCGAGCCTCGCCGATCTGCAGGTCAGCGTTGTCGCTTTGTCGATTGCCCGCGTCGGCGTGCTGGTCGCCACCGCGCTGATCCTGAGCCGCTACGTGCTGCCGGCGCTGTTCCACCAGATCGCGCGGCGCCCGGAACTGGTGTTGCTGGGCGCGCTGGCCTGGTGCTTCCTGATCGGCGAGATTGCCGAGCGGCTGCATCTATCCCGCGAGATGGGCTCGCTGGTCGCCGGCGTATCGCTATCGACCTTTCCCTATGCGCTGGACGTCACCGCCAAGGTGACGACGCTGCGGGACTTCTTCATCACGCTGTTCTTCGTCGCCGTCGGCATGACGATCCCGATCCCGAACGGCGCCACTATCGGCCTCGCCCTGATCATCGCCCTGTTCACCGTGATCAGCCGCATGCTCACGACCTTCACGCCGCTGTATCTGATGAAGCAGGGGCTGCGCGCCAGCCTGCTGCCGGCGCTCAATCTGGCGCAGATCAGCGAATTCTCGCTGGTGGTGCTGCAAACGGGAATTGCCGCCGGCCATATCACCACGCAGACCTCCAGCGCGGCGTCCTTCGCCTTCGTGATCCTGGCCGTACTCTCCACCTTCGCAATGATGCGCAGCGACCAGATCACGCGCCTCTTGATCGGCCCGATGAAGCGTATCGGGCTGCGCGACCTCGACCACCGCCAGGGCGAGAGCGACCATGCAGAGGGCCACGGGGACGCACGCCGCATCGTCATTCTCGGCTTCTTCCGCACAGCCTCCGCCCTGCTCGCCGAGATCGAACGCCAGAACACGTCGCTGCTCGACCAGATCAGCGTCGTCGATTTCAATCCCAACGTCTTCCGCACTTTGGTCGGGCGCGGCCAGCACGTGATCTATGGCGACATCAGCAATGTCGACACGCTGGTCCATGCCGGCGTCGGCAATGCCGAGATCATCATCCTCAGCGTGCCGGACTCGCTGCTGAAGGGTGCGAACAACGAGAAGCTGGTCCGCCATGTCCGCTCGATCAACCCGAACGCCAAGATCATCTCGACGGCGGACGTGCTCGGCGATGTTAACGATATTTACGCCGCCGGCGCCGACTACGTCACCGTGCCCCGGCTCAGCGATGCCCACGCGCTGTATGAGGTGATCGAGGCCGCCGATCAGGGCCTGCTGGACGCCAAACGCGCCGAAATGGACGCGCAACTGGCCGAACGGCGAGAGGTGCTGCCGTAGTCCTTTCTTCACCTCTCCCCGCCCTTTGCGGGGAGAGGTCGCCGCGTCTTTCGCGGCGGGTGAGGGGCATAGCACAGCGCTCACCACTGCGACGAAATTTGCGGATCGAAGAGCCCCTCACCCCAGCCCTCTCCCCGCAAGGGCGGGGCGAGGGAGCGCGCGGCCGGCGCTTCATGTCAAATTCCCCCATTCCGCACTGCGAACCCGCATACCGCCCCCCATTTCCGCGGGTTGCACCGCCCCCCGCTCTGCGCCATATGGACCTCACACAGAGCAAGAGTGCATTCATGGCCGACCCAATTTCAGACGTTCTGCAAGCCTTTGCCGCCGGCGAAATGGTCGTGGTGACCGATGATGACGACCGCGAGGGCGAAGGCGACCTCATCGTCGCCGCCTCGTTCTGTACCGCCGAAAAGATGGCCTTCATCATCCGGCACACCTCCGGCATCGTCTGCGCGCCGATCACCACCGAGGATGCGCGCCGGTTGCGGCTGGATCCGATGGTGGTCAACAACGATAGCAACCACACCACCGCCTTTACCGTCTCCATCGACTACAAGCCCGATGGCGGTACTGGCATTTCGGCCGATGAGCGCGCCTCGTGCTGCCGCGCACTGGCCAATTCGAATGCCGGCGCCAATGACTTCGCCCGCCCCGGCCACATCTTCCCGCTGATCGCCCGCGAGGGCGGCGTGCTGATGCGCTCCGGCCATACCGAAGCCGCCGTCGATCTCTGCAAGCTGGCCAATCTCGCCCCCGTCGGCGTCATCAGCGAATTGATGAACGACGATGGCTCGGTGATGAAGGGCCAGCAGGTCGTCGACTTCGCGGCGAAGCACAAGCTCAAGCATGTCACGATCGCTGACATGATCGCCTATCGGCAGGCCCGCGAGAAGCTGATCGAGCGCGTCTCGACCTTCACCACAGACAGCCCGATCGGCCCACTGCAGGGCTATTCCTATCGCTCGCCGTTCGATCCGATCCACCATGTTGCCTTCGTTTACGGCAGTGTCGGCGACGGCAAGAACGTTCTGACGCGCTTCCACAAGCCGAACATCGTGCGCGACGTGTTCACGGGGCCGGCCAAGATGAATGTCATCCTGGAGCGCTTCAGGAACAACGGCAGCGGCGTGCTGGTCTATCTGCGCGACGGCGCTGCGGGCGTGCCCGTCGAGCCGTTCGATGCACCGAAATCGGCGGAAGCCGACCGCAACCGGCAGTGGCGTGAAATCGGCGTGGGTGCACAGATCCTGCGCGATCTCGGCGTCACCTCGATCCGCCACCTGACCTCGTCGACCCATGACTACAAGGGCCTGTCGGGTTTCGGCATCGAGATCGCCTGCAACGAACAGCTTGATGGCGATAGTTCAAAGACCTAAAATGCCGTAGCACGCAATGCGCGGGTGCCGCCTGAGACGGCACCCTGTTGAGCGAAACAGCGCTTGCGACCAGAACACGCGCAGCCAATGCGCATTATTCAGCCATGATGTGAAAGGGATTTCGATGAGCGTTGCCCCCAAGGCAAAGGACAAGCCGGCCGCTGCAAGTTTCCAGTGGGACGATGCGTTCCTGCTCGATAGCCAGCTCACCGAAGACGAGCGCATGATCCGCGACACCGCGCGCGCTTACGCCCAGGACAAGCTGCTGCCGCGCGTCAACGATGCCTATCTCAATGAGCACACCGACCGCGAAATCTTCAACGAGATGGGCGAGCTCGGCCTGATCGGCATCACGCTGCCGGAAGACTATGGCTGCGCCAATGCCAGCTATGTCGCCTACGGCCTCGTGGCCCGCGAGATCGAGCGCGTCGATTCCGGCTATCGTTCGATGAACTCGGTGCAGTCGTCGCTGGTGATGTATCCGATCTACGCTTACGGCGACGAGAACCAGCGCAAGAAGTACCTGCCCAAGCTCGCCACCGGCGAGTGGGTCGGCTGCTTCGGCCTCACCGAGCCCGATGCCGGCTCCGATCCCGGCGGCATGAAGACGCGCGCCGAGAAGGTGTCGGACGGCTACAAGCTCTCGGGCTCCAAGATGTGGATCTCCAACGCCCCGATCGCCGACGTGTTCGTGGTGTGGGCGAAGTCCGCCGCGCATGACAATCAGATCCGTGGCTTCATCCTCGAGAAGGGCATGAAGGGTCTGTCGGCGCCGAAGATCGGCGGCAAGCTCAGCTTGCGCGCCTCGATCACCGGCGAAATCGTCATGGACGGCGTGATCGTGCCGGAAGAGAACCTGTTGCCCAACGTCTCCGGCCTCAAGGGTCCGTTCGGCTGTCTCAACCGCGCCCGCTACGGCATCTCCTGGGGCGTGCTCGGCGCTGCCGAGGACTGTATGGCCCGCGCCCGCCAGTACACGCTGGACCGCAAGCAGTTCAATCGCCCGCTCGCGGCCACCCAGCTGGTGCAGAAGAAGCTCGCCGACATGCTGACCGAAATCTCGTTGGGCTTGCAGGGCTCGCTGCGCGTCGGCCGTCTGATGGACGAAGGCAATTTCCATCCGGACATGATCTCGGTGGTGAAGCGCAACAATTGCGGCAAGTCGCTGGACATCGCCCGCATGGCGCGCGACATGCACGGCGGCAACGGCATCCAGGCCGAATACCATGTGATGCGCCATGCGCAGAACCTGGAAACCGTGAACACCTATGAGGGCACGCATGACGTCCACGCGCTGATCCTCGGCCGCGCCATCACGGGCATCCAGGCGTTCGGCTAACCGTTACGCTTTCAGCGTTTCGAAATGCCCGGCCTCGCGCCGGGCATTTTTGTTTTGCTCAGACGGTCATGGACTCCCTCCCCCTTGCGGGGAGGGTCGGCCGATAGGCCGGGGTGGGGGTGCCCCATGTGACGTCGGAGTGGGGGGCACCCCCACCCGACCGCGCTTCGCGCGGCCACCCTCCCCGCAAGGGGGAGGGAAAAGGAGAGCACCGCCGAATATCTGAGCGCATATCAGCCGCGACCCGCCGCCGTTTGCTTTCCCCGCTCCCCTTGCTAGTCATCACAGGCCAAGAACATGCTGGGAAGGACCGACCATGAGCGACAAGGATAACGGCGCCAACGACGACGTTCCGTTCAATCGCGATTATCCGCTGAAGCCCGGCGTCGTCGATCAGGTCCGCCCGGGCGTGCGCCGGGTTCTCTGCAATAACCCCTCGCCTTTCACCTTCAGTGGCACCAACAGCTATATCGTCGGCATCGGCAAGGTCGCGATCATCGATCCGGGCCCGGCCAATGATGCGCATCTGCAGGCGCTGCTCGATGCCGTAAAGGGCGAGACCGTGACGCATATTTTCGTCACCCACACCCATAGCGACCATTCGCCGAACACTGCGGCGCTCAAGGCCGCCACATCAGCCACGGTCTATGCCGAAGGTTCGCACCGCGCCTCGCGGCCCCGCTTCGAGAGTGAAAAACATTCGCCGGAGTCAGGCGCCGACCGGGACTTCAAGCCGGACGTGCTGGTCGCCGATGGCGACGTGATCGAGGGCGACGGCTGGGCGCTCGAAGGCGTGGCCACGCCGGGCCATACCGCCAACCACATGGCCTTTGCCTGGCGCGAGAAAAAGTATCTCTTTGTCGCCGATCATGTGATGGGCTGGTCGACCTCCATCGTCGCGCCGCCCGATGGCTCGATGATCGACTACATGGCCTCGCTCGATAAACTCGCCGCGCGCGATGAGGACCTGTATTTCTCCGGCCACGGCCCGGACATTCCAGATGCGCAGCGCTATGTGCGCTTTCTCATTCGCCACCGCCGTGCCCGCGAAGCCTCGATCCTGCATCGTCTCGGCAAGGGCGAAGCGGATATCCCGACCATCGTGCGCGCGATCTATATCGGCCTCGATCCGCGCCTGACCAATGCCGCCGGCTATTCCGTGCTGGCGCATCTGGAAGATCTCGTCGCCCGCGGCATGGTGCTGACAGACGGCGATCCGGTCATTGGTGGAAAGTATCGAGTGGCCGCCTAACCTCTCCCCGCCCTGCGCGGGGAGAGGTCGCCGCGTCTTCGCGGCGGGTGAGGGGTAGTGCACGCACTCACAACGATCAAGCGACTGTCGGATCGCACCGACCCGAGAGAAAAACTCTACGATATCGACGTGCCACGCCCCTCACCCCACCTAGCACAGCTTCGCTGTGCGCGGGAGCGGGGAGAGGGAGCGAGAGGCCTGCGCCAGAACATAGCCGCTACGGCAGATTCACGATCTCGACCCAGTTCGGATTCTTGCCCACGGGTGTTTCGCCCAACTTGGTCAGCGCCCCTGTCGCCTTATCGATGGCATAGGCCGTCATGCTGTTCGACAATTGCCCGACCGCCAGCAGATAGCGGCCCGACGGATCGATATTGAATCCGCGCGGCTGTTTCTCGGTGGCGCTCGAGCCGAGCGAAGTCAGCGCGCCGGTCTTGGGGTCGACACGGAACGCCGCAATCGTGTTGCTGGTGCGCTCCGACGCATAGAGAAACTTGCCGTCCGGCGTCAGATGGATATCCGCCGCCCAGGGCTTTCCCTCAAATGGCTTGCCGTCGAAGCCCTTCGGCAGCGCGGAGGCGACCTGCGTCTCCTTCTTCAGCGTGCCGGTGGCAGCGTCCCACGGAAACACATAGATCGCCGCGTCGAGCTCGTTGAGCAGATAGACGAACTTCTTGTCAGGCGAGAACACCAGATGGCGCGGGCCACCTTTCGCCTTCACGCTCACGGTCGGCGGATCGTTCGGCGTCAGCTTTCCGGCCTTGGCATCGAATTTCTGCTGATAGACGACATCGCCGCCGAGGCTCGTATGCAGCACATAGCGATTGGTGGGATCGACGATGATGCAATGCGCGTTCGGTTCGGTGGCGACGACCTGCTGTGCCGGCGCGATCACGCCATTCGGCCCGATCGCGTTCACCGTCACCTTGTTGCCGCCATAGGACGCGCTGAGCAGAAACCGCCCGGTGCGATCGACGGCGATATAGGCCATGGAATCGGCCAGTGGCCCGGGGCCGACAAGTTTCAGTTTTCCAGTTTTGGCATCGATATCGAAGGTCACCGCCGTGTAGGGCTCGTTGCGCAAACCGGCATAGAGCCGGTGCTTCTCGGGACTGATGGCCAGCGGCAGCGAGCCGCCGGGCTTTGCCGGCCCCGGCACCGCCACGGTGTCGATCGCAGCGAGACTGCCATTCGCCTTCAATTCGAGAACGCTGATGTTCTGGCTGTCGGCATTGCCGACATAGACATAGGTGGCGGCACTGGCCGATGACATGATGAGCCCTGTTGCTAACGGGAGCGACACGATCGCCAGCAGCGCCTTCAAACCGGCGCTGGCACGCGTGAACGGCCAACGGCGCGAAACGGAACGAACCCGTGCGAGCATCAACACCTCCCTGCCTCTTTTCATTGGGAGGGATGATGCTACCGCCTTTTCGAATAGGCAAGCTGCGCTGCGGCAAAGTCAGAACCGGGAGATCAGAACCGGCCGGCCACCGTCACCCGCAAGGCCAGCGGTTCGACCGGATGCAGCACGCGATCCATGATGCCGGTCTGGCACACTGCGGCAGGTGCCGTCGGTGCCCCGCCGCCACCGGGGAAGCACATGGCGAATAGCGAATCCGACTTCAGCAGCGAGCCGTAAGCATAGGTGATCTGGTCGGACTTGCTGTCGAGCATGTTGAAGGCGTCGAGCTGAATGCGCCAGCCATTATCGAAGCGGTAACCAACCTGGCCGTTCAGCAGTCCCGTCGCCGGCGAGATGAAGGCGCCGTCTTCGGTCAGCGGCCGCGAGCCGAAATAGCGATAGCGCAGCGCGCCGAACCAGCCGGTGGCTTCGCCCAGACGAATGCCCGCGGAGGCAATCATGTTGGGCGCACCTGGAATGAGATTGCCAGGTGCATTACCAATCTGCAACGCCGGATAGCCGTCGAGCTCCGCATAGGCCGCCGCCTGATCGGCGTTGCTGCCGCGGAAGCGTGCGCGCGTCATTGCCAGATCAGCCTCAAAGCTCAGCCATGAGGTCGGCTTGTAGTCATTGGTCCATTCGAAGCCTACGCGGCGGCTGGGGCGGCTCGGTTCGGTATCGCCAGCGTCGCCGACAAACAGGATTTCGGACGCGGAATCCAGCATGAAGAGCGCGATCGAGCTGGTCAGCCCTGGAATGAGTTTGGTACGCAGTCCGATTTCGGCACCCTTGGTCTTCACCAGGAACGGCGAGCTATCGACCGGCGAACCGTCGCTCGGCGATTCCTTGATGGTCACACCGCGCGCATCGTTGCTGTGAAAACCCTCGCCGGCATTGAGGAACAGCTCGGTCTTCGCAAAGGGACCAATCACCAGACCTGCCTTGGGGCTGCCGATGGTCGCCGTGGCACTGCCGGAATTGGCGGGATTGAAGAACGAATTGACCGTGGTGTCGTAATAGTCGCCGCGCCAGCCGATATTGGTGCGCAGCCAGTCAGTCCAGAACGTGGTGTTCTGCACGAACACACCGACGCTGCCTTCCTTCACGCCATCGCTGCGCGTGGTGGAGAGATATTGCCGCTTGATGGTGTTGCCGAGGCTGACATTGATATCGTCGTAGCGGCTCTGGATGCCGACCTCGGTTTCGTTGCGGAAGCCTGCGATATTGTACTTGAATGTATGCGAGGCATTGATGCCGCCGAGCACGCGGTCGTCATATTGATGAAACTGGTCGCCATTGACGGGATCGCTGAGAAAGAACGTGAAGTTGTTCCACAGATTGAGCTTGCTCTTGATGACGTAGAAATCGAGTTTGGTTGCGCTGTCGAGATCGGTTTGCCGGAGACGGCCGGACAGCGAAAAACGCTCCGAATTGCCCCCATCGCTCGGATCGAGCGCGCCATAGCGGCCGATCTCGCCCGAGGTAATCGCCCGCAGCGGTACCTGATCGGTGGAATTCCACTTGTTGCCATAGGCCATGCCGGTCAGCGACAAACCATTGTCGGCAGTACCCTGGCTGTAGCGGATCACGCCATTGAGCTTCTGGAGCTTGTCGGGATTGTCCCACGGGCCGTTATAGATATTGGCCTCGGCTGCCACCAGCAGCGTGCCTTCGCCGACTTTGCCCGACGTCACGCCGAAGGCGCGGTTATAGCCGAAACTGCCCGATGTGATCGACGCCATGGTGCGCGCGACACTGTCGATCAGGCTGACATGGATCGCACCCACCGATGAGAAGTCGCCTTCATCGGCGAAATACGGTCCCTTGCGGACATTCACCGAACTGATCAGTTCGGGGATGAGGAAGTTGGTATCGGCATAGCCCTGGCCGTGACCATGGGTGCGCATGTTCACCGGCATGCCGTCGATGGAGATCGCGAGATCCGTGCCGTGATCGAGATTCACACCGCGCAGGAAATACTGGTTGGCTTTGCCGTCACCGGAATGCTGGGTGATGATCAGACCCGGCGCCACCTCCAGAGCCTCGGCCGGACGCGACAGAGGCCGTGCATTGACCTCGGTGCCGCTGACAGTCTTCTCGCTGGCCGAGGCGACCGGCGCCTGCGCCGCACTGGCGCCGGGCGTGACACTCATGCCGCCGGCCCCCAACGTCGGTGCGGCAACATGGCGTGCCGCCGGACGACTCGCCTCGGTCCCATTGCGCGGCACACGCGGCTTGGCTGCATGCCGCGGCGGGGCCTCGACTTCGACCGGGGACAACACCGTCGCCGGCTGCGCAGGTGACGGCGTGACGGCTGCGAGCGACGAGGCCAGCAAGATTCCAGCCGATGAAAAGAGAGAGCGATGCATCAGTCAGTCGGCCGGGCTATGCTGGGTTCAACCGGAACACACTGACATGCCAAGTATGACAAAGTCAAAGATTCGTCATACTATTTGAGAGGACCGATGCAGCGCATTACGATCACGCTCGATGACGACCTGATGGAAGAGCTGGATGCGATGATCGCCGAACACGGCTATCAGAACCGCTCCGAAGCGATCCGCGATTTTGCCAGGGCCGGCATGCAGCAGGCCGCACAGGAGAAGGGCAAGGCCGGCGAATGCGTCGCCGCCCTGGTCTATGTCTATGATCACGCCCAGCGCGATCTCTCACGACGCCTGGTCGATACCTATCACCATCACCACGATCTCTCGCTGGCGACGCTGCATGTCCATCTCGATGGCGACAACTGCATGGAAGTCACGGCGCTGCGCGGCTCAGGCAGCGAGGTGCAACATTTTGCCGATCACATCATTGCGGAGCGCGGTGTGAAATATGGCCGGGTGGTGATGATGCCGACGGGGAAGAAGGTGGATGGGAAGAAGAAGGGGCATTCGCACGGGTGAATGTGGAGCGCGCCATTGCCGATGGCCTCCCTCCCCCTTGCGGGGAGGGTCGGCCGAGCGAGGCGATGCGCAAGCATCGACGAAGTGGAGGCCGGGGTGGGGGTAGCCCCGCACTCAGGCTGGAGTTTGTGGCACCCCCACCCGACCGCGCTGCGCGCGGCCACCCTCCCCGCAAGGGGGAGGGATAAGAAAGATCAATCCCAATCCGGCGCGAAACCCGGATTGACCAGCCGCTGCGTCTTCGGCAGTGCTGCGATCGCCTTGCGGTCGTCGTCGTCCAGCGTCACCTTGAGCGCATCGAGATTGGCCTGCTGGCTCTCCTTGCGCGATGCCTTGGGGATCGCTGCCACGCCGTCCTGATCGAGCAGCCACTTCAGCGCCACCTGTGCCGCTGACACGCCGTGCTTGGCGGCGATCTTTTTCATCACATCGTTGTCCGCAAGCCGGCCCTGACCGAGCGGGCAATAGGCCACCAGCGGGATCGACTTCGACCGCAGATAGGTCAGGAGCTTCGTCTGGTCGAGCAGCGCATGATATTCGACCTGGTTGCAGGCGACCGGCGCGCCGATCTCCTCCACCGCCTGCTTCATCAGCTTGACCGGAAAATTCGCCACGCCGATGGCGCGGACGCGGCCTTCGTCCTTCAGCTTCAGCAGCGTCTCGAAGATCGCCGGCAGGTTCATGCCCTTCGAGGGCCAGTGCACCAGATAGAGATCGATGACGTCCAGACCGAGCTTCTTCATGCTGGCGTCGAAAGCGCGCTTGATGGCGTCGGGCGCGAGATTCTCATGCCAGACCTTGGTGGTGACATGGAGATCCTTGCGGGCAATGCCCGAGGCCTTGATACCGGCGCCGACTTCGGCCTCGTTGCCATACATCTCGGCGGTGTCGATGTGCCGATAACCGAGCCCGATGGCGCTTTCCACGCCGGCGACGCAGCCGTCGCCCGTGAGCTTGAATGTGCCGAGGCCGAGTTTCGGCACCTTGATGCCCTGGGTATTCAGATTGTCCATGTCCCTTCCTCAAGCATGTCAATTCATCAATATGGCGAAACCGTCCGAGACGACGGCGCCTGAAGTGTTTGATACGGTGCCAGCCTGCAACGATAAACTCAAATCACCGGGAGAGTTTCAGCACCATGGAAAAGGCATTACGCGGATGGCTCGACTCCCACGGCCTGCTGGCCATCACTGCGGCCGTGCTCGGGGTCATCAGCCTGCTGGCCATGATCCTGGTGGTGGGCGGCTTCTGGCTGGCGCGCTAAACGGCTTCATCTCACGATGTCGCTGATGGGCTTCTGAATGTCGCCCATGGACTGGTATCGCTTCCCGAAATACGCGACACTCCGGGCCTGATCGCCACCCGGATTTTCCATGCGCTATTCGCTGACGTCACTGCTCAAGCAGACCCTCACCGGCCATAAGGGCTGGACGCCGCAATGGCGCGACGCGGCGCCCAAGGCCGAGTACGACATCATCATCGTCGGCGGCGGCGGGCACGGGCTGGCGACGGCCTATTATTTGGCGAAGGAATACGGCCTCAGGAATATCGCCGTCCTCGAGAAGAGCTGGATCGGGTCAGGCAATATCGGCCGCAACACCACCATCATCCGCTCCAACTATCTGCTCTCCGAGAATATCTCGCTCTACGAGCTGTCGCTGAAATTGTGGGAAGGCCTCGAGCAGGACTTCAACTACAACGCCATGGTCAGCCAGCGCGGCGTGCTGAACCTCTACCATTCCGACGGCCAGCGTGACGCCTATGCGCGGCGCGGCAACATGATGCGGCTGAACGGGGCCGACAGCGAATTGCTGGATCGCGAGGGTGTCCGCAAACTCTATCCGTTCCTGAATTTCGATGCGGCGCGCTTTCCGATCCAGGGCGGGCTGCTGCAGAAACGCGGCGGCACCGTGCGGCACGATGCCGTCGCCTGGGGCTATGCCCGCGGCGCCAGCGATCGCGGCGTTGACGTGATCCAGAATTGCGAAGTGACAGGGATCGACATCGTCGATGGTCGCGCAGTGGGCGTGCAGACCTCGCGCGGCGCGATCAGAGCGAAGAAGATCGGCCTTGCCGTTGCCGGCTCGTCGTCGCGCGTCGCGGCGATGGCCGGGATGCGGCTGCCGATCGAGAGCCACGTGCTGCAGGCCTTTGTCTCCGAAGGGCTGAAGCCGGTCATCCCCGGCGTCATCACCTTCGGCGCCGGGCATTTCTATATCAGCCAGTCCGACAAGGGCGGCCTCGTGTTCGGCGGCGATATCGACGGTTACAACTCCTATGCCCAGCGCGGCAACCTGCCTGTGGTCGAGGATGTCTGCGAAGGCGGCATGGCCCTGATGCCGGCGATCGGACGCGCGCGGATGCTGCGCAACTGGGGCGGCCTCGTCGACATGTCGATGGACGGCTCGCCGATCATCGACCGCACCCACGTCAAAGGGCTCTATCTCAATGCCGGCTGGTGCTATGGCGGCTTCAAGGCGACACCCGGCTCCGGCTTCGTCTTCGCGCATCTGCTGGCGAAGGACGAACCGCATCCTGCCGCCAATCGCCTGCTGCTGGACCGGTTTCTCTCAGGCCATATCGTAGATGAAAAGGGCCAGGGCGCCCAACCGAACCTGCATTGAGGCCCCATGCGCATCCCCTGCCCTTACTGCGGATCCCGTGACGCGTCGGAATTTTCCTATTCCGGCGACGCCACGCTGACGCGGCCCGCGCCCGACAATGCCGATGCGATGTTCGATTATGTCTATCTGCGCGACAATCCCGTCGGCGTGCACAGGGAATATTGGTATCACGACGCCGGCTGTCATGCCTGGCTGACGGTGACACGCAACGTCTCGACGCATGAGGTGATCGACGCCGTGCTGGCCCATGATGAGGCTGCATCATGAGCATCTCGCGTCGTCTCGCATCCGGTGGACTGATCGACCGATCGAAGCCGATCAATTTCACCTTCGACGGCAAGACCTATGGCGGCTATGCCGGCGACACACTGGCGTCCGCGCTGCTCGCCAATGACACAATGCTGGTCGGCCGCTCGTTCAAATATCATCGCCCGCGCGGCATCTTTTCGGCCGGGCCGGAGGAGCCGAATGCGCTGGTGACGCTGCGCACGGGCGCGCGCGGCGAGCCGAACACCAAGGCCACCACCGTCGAGCTGTTTGATGGCCTCGTCGCATCGAGCCAGAATTGCTGGCCGTCGCCGAATTTCGACCTGCGCGCCGTGCATCAGCTCGCCGGGCCGCTGCTGAATGCCGGCTTCTACTACAAGACCTTCATGTGGCCGGCGGCGTTCTGGGAGAAATTCTACGAGCCGGCAATCCGCCGTTCGGCGGGACTGGGCGCACTCAGCGGTCTCGACGATCCCGACACTTATGAGAGGTCGCACGCTTTCTGCGATCTGCTGGTGATTGGCGCCGGCCCGGCGGGCCTTGCCGCAGCGCTCGCCGCGGGCCGTGCCGGCGCGCGCGTGATCGTGGCAGAAGAAGATTTTGTGCTTGGCGGCCGCCTGCTCAGCGACAGCGCGCAGATCGATGGCGTCTCAGCGGCCTCATGGGCGGCACTGGCCGAAGCCGAACTTGGCACACTGCCGAATGTCCGCATCCTCAAGCGCACCGCCGTGTTCGGCGTCTATGACGGCGAATATGGCGCCATCGAACGCGTCAGCGATCACCTGTCGGTGCCGCCACCCTTCGCGCCACGCCAGCGGCTGTGGAAAATCGTCGCGCAGCAGTGCGTGCTCGCCGCTGGCGCGCAGGAACGACCGCTGGTGTTTCCCGGCAATGACAGGCCCGGCATCATGCTGGCCTCGGCTTTGCGCACTTATGCCAATCGCTTTGGCGTGACGCCGGGCCAGCGCATCGCCATCTTCACGACGTCGGATGACGGCTGGCGCAGCGCATTCGAATTGCAGAAGGCCGGCGCCGAGATCGCCGTCGTGGTCGATGCACGGACGGAGGTCGCACCGGATGTCCGCAAGCTCGCCGGCAATGCTCCGCAGTTCCTTGGTGCGCATGTCTCGGACACCTCGGGTTATCGCCGGCTGACGAACATCACAATCACCGACAGTGCTGGCCAGACGCGCAGCGTGGCCGTCGACACGCTCGGCGTCTCCGGCGGCTGGTCGCCGAGCATCGGCATCGCCACGCATCTCGGTGGCAAGGGGAGCTGGTCGGAGGAAAAGTCGGCATTCCTCTGCAATGATCTGCCCCCAGGCATGCAACTCGCGGGAGCCGCAGCGGCGCAATGGACGCTGACGCAGGCATTGGAGAACGGCGCATTGGCCGGCGCGAAGGCGGCCTCACATGTCGGCCTCGGCCTGCAGGCGCAGAAGCCGATCCTCGCCGGCGATGAAGCCTCCGGTAACAACCCGGTCTGGCTGTTTAAGGGATCGCGCCGCAAGGCCTTCGTGGATCTGCAGAACGACGTCACGGCGACAGACGTTGCCCTCGCTGCGCAGGAGGGCTTCCGCTCGGTCGAGCAGCTCAAGCGCTACACCACTTTGGGCATGGCGACCGATCAGGGCAAGACGTCCAACGTCAACGGCCTTGCGATCCTCGCCGGCGAAATCAAAAAGACCATCGCGGAGACCGGCGCCACGCGGGCGCGCCCTCCGTATGTGCCGGTCGCCATCGGCGCCTTTGCGGGTCTGCACAGCGGCAAGCATTTCAAACCGACGCGGTTGACGGCCAGCCACGCCGCCTCCGCAGCAGCGGGCGCCACCTTCGTCGAAGCCGGCCAATGGATGCGCGCGCAATGGTTCAATGCGCCCGGCGAGAATGACTGGCTGCAGAGCGTCACCCGCGAGGTGAAGGCTGTGCGTTCCAGCGTCGGCATCTGCGACGTCTCGACCCTCGGCAAGATCGCGCTGTGCGGATCGGATGTCGGAACGTTCCTCGACCGCGTCTATATCAACACCTTCTCGACGCTGCCCGTCGGCAAGGTGCGCTATGGCGTGATGCTGCGCGAAGACGGCTTCGTGATGGATGACGGAACAACCGGGCGTCTCTCCGCCGATCACTATGTGATGACCACCACGACCGTGAATGCCGGCAAGGTGATGCAGCATCTGGAATACTGCCATCAGGTGCTGTGGCCCGAACTCGACGTTCAGATGGTCTCGGTGACCGAACAATGGGCGCAATATGCGGTCGCGGGGCCGAAGTCGCGCGCCCTGCTGCAGGCCCTGCTTGGCGGCGCCTGCGATGTCTCCAACGAAGCCTTCCCGTATCTGGCCTGCGCCGAGTTTCACGTCGGCAACATTCCGCTGCGGCTGTTCCGCGTCTCGTTCTCCGGCGAACTCGCTTATGAGATTGCCGCGCCCGCGGGCTATGGCGAGGCGCTGTTCAACGCGCTGATGCAGGCCGGCAAGGCACTCGGCGTTACGCCCTATGGCACCGAGGCGCTCTCGGTGATGCGCATCGAAAAGGGCCATGTCGCCGGCTCCGAACTCAACGGCCAGACCGTGGCGCGCGATCTCGGGCTTGGACGCATGATGTCGGTGAAGAAGGACTATATCGGCCGCACCATGGCGGCGCGTGAAGCGCTGATCGATCCCGACCGCCCGACATTGGTCGGCCTGCGCCCCGTCGATCGCAGCCAGCGTTTGCGTAATGGCGCATTGCTGTTCGCGCGCGGCATGACGCCTGCGCCGGACAACAATGCCGGCTTCATCACCTCGACGGCGTTCAGCCCGGGCAATAATCACTGGATCGGCCTTGGCCTGCTGGCGTGCGGACTGGAACGGCACGGCGAGATCATCCGCGCCTGGGACCCCGTACGCTCCGGCGATCTCGAACTTGAGGTCGTCGATCCCGTCTTTGTCGATGCAGAAGGAGCACGGCTGCGTGCTTGATCTCGCCCATATCCCGGCCTTCGCAAACCTGCGCTCCATGGGCGATGGCCGCGGTGTCATCGCACGCGAACGGCGCGGCATCGCCGTCGCCACCGTGATGGCGCGCAAGGGCCAGAGTGCCGCGCTCGCTGCTGCCGTGAAAGAGCAGTTCGATATCAACCTGCCACTAGGACCGCACGGTTCCGGCAGCGATGCCATGTCATTTCTCGGCACCGGTCCCGGTCGCTGGCTGGTGACGCATGATGCGGGCACGCCGCGTTTCGTGGATAGTCTCGCGCAGCAGCTCGACAGCCTCGCCTCCGTGGTCGAACAGTCTGATGGTGTGGGCTTGCTACGACTGTCCGGGCCAGCCCTGCTTGAGGTGCTGGCGAAGGGCGTCGCCATCGATCTTAGCGCCACCGCATTTCCCGCCGGCAGCGTTGCCGTCACGCAGATCGCGCATATGGGCGTGACGCTGTGGAAGGTCGACGAGGCGCCGACGATTCACATCGCCGTCGCGCGCAGCATGGCCGGCAGCTTCCTGCACTGGCTGGAGGCGTCGGCGGCGGTGGCAGGATTGGTGGTGGACAGCTAGCTCAGTAGCCGCGGCTGCGATCCACCGAATCCTTCGGCTGCACACCCGCCTGCACCGCCTCGGCCGTGGCGAGGATGGTGTCGCCGATGGCGGTCATGGTGACTTCGCAGGCGTCATGCGGTGTCAGCACGATCTGCGGATGCGACCAGAACGGATGGTCCTTGGTCAGCGGCTCGGTGTGGAATACATCGAGGGTCGCGCCGGAGAGCTGCCCGCTGGCGAGCGCATCGAGAATATCCTCGTCGACCGAATGCTCGCCGCGGCCGACCTGAATGAGATAGCTGCCGCGCGGCATCTTCGCAAACAGGTTTGCATTGAGAATGCCGCGGGTTTCCTCGGTGAGCGGCAGCAGATTCACCAGCACCTCGGAGCCGGCGAGCATCGCGTCGAGCCCGTCACTGCCATTGAAACCCGTCACACCCGGCGTCGGCGGCTTGGCCGAGCGGCTCCAGACCCGGACGGGAAAGCCGAGCATCGCCAGATCGGACGCGACGCGCGCGCCGATGGCGCCATAGCCGAGAATGCCGATCGGAACCTCGGACGGGCGGCGTCCGCCCCCGAGGCGCTTCCAGACGTGATCGCGCTGGTTCTGCAGATAGGTCCCGAACTGGCGCTGGTGATAGATCACGTTCCAGATCACGAAGCCCGACATCATCTGCGCCTGTGCCGGCTCGACCACGCGCACCACGTCGATGCCGTCGCGCAGGCTCGGGCAATTCAGGATGCTGTCGGCGCCGGCGCCGATCGAACATGCGGCCTTGAGGTTCGGATAGTGATCGAACGCATCCGCATGCGGATGCCAGCCGACGGCCATGCTGACTGCGGCGGGATTGCTGCCATCGAGATGATCGACAAAATTCACCTTGCCGTCGAGTCGGGCGATTTCGTTGGTCAGGTATTTGCGCAGGTTGATGGTCCTGCTCAGGAAAACGCAAGTCACGGGAGACGTCGGCATAAGGGTCAGGCGGCCTGGGATGGCGAACTCTGGCCGGGGACGGCACCGAGCAATTCGCGGGTGTAGGGATGTTCCGGCGACGCAAACAGTTGCGCCGTGGGCTTCAGCTCGACGATCACGCCGCGCTGCATCACGGCGATGCGATCGCAGATCTGCGCGGCGACGCGCAGATCGTGGGTGATGAACAGCATCGACAGCCCAAGGCGCGCCTTGAGGTCTTCGAGCAGCTTCAGCACCTGCGCCTGCACCGAGACGTCGAGCGCGGAGACGGCTTCGTCGGCGACGATGATTTCCGGATCCATCGCGAGCGCGCGGGCGATGCCGAGGCGCTGGCGCTGGCCGCCGGAGAACTCGTGCGGATAACGGTCGAGCGAGCCGGCATCGAGACCGACCATCCCGAGCAGATCACGCGCGCGCTGCATCGCGAGTTTCGGATCGGTGCCGCGGGCGATCGGGCCATCGGTGATGATCTGGCCAACCCGGCGCCGCGGATTGAGCGAGGCAAACGGATCCTGAAAAATCATCTGGATGCGGTGGCGCTGCGCGCGCAGCGCCCTGCCTTCGAGCGCCGTAAGATCGACGTCGCCGATGCGCACCGTGCCGCGGTCAGCCTCGATGAGCCGCATCACCAGACGCGCCACTGACGACTTGCCCGAACCGGACTCGCCGACCAGACCGACGGTCTCGCCCTGCATGATCGAGAACGTGACTTCGTTGGCGGCCTGCACGCGGCGATCCGGCTTGAACCAGCCGCCCGAGGTCACATAGGTCTTGTCGAGGCCTATGACCTCGACGGCCCGAGCATTTTCATCCAGCGGTGCGCGCACCGGCGGGTGCATCGACGGCACGGCAGCCAGAAGCGCTTTGGTGTAATCGTGCTGCGGATTCCTGAAGACGGCGTCGATGGAGCCTTCCTCGACGATCTTGCCATGGCGCAACACCACGACACGGTCGGCGATATCGGCGACGACGCCGAAGTCATGGGTGATGAACATCACGGCCATGTTGCGGCTACGCTGCAGATTGCGGATCAGCTTGAGGATCTGCGCCTGCGTCGTCACGTCGAGCGCGGTGGTCGGCTCGTCCGCCACGAGCACCGAAGGCTCCAGCGCAAGCGCCATGGCGATCATCGCACGCTGGCGCTGACCACCGGAGAGCTGGTGCGGATAGGCGCGGATGATGCGCTCGGGATCGGGCAGACCGACTTCCTTGGCGAGGCTGAGGGCCTTGGCGCGGCGCTCCTTCGGCGTCAAAAGATTATGCGCCTCGAACATTTCCATCATCTGCTCGCCAATCCGCATCAGCGGATTAAGCGCCGTCATCGGCTCCTGGAACACCATGGCGATGCCGCGACCACGCACTTCGCGCCAGCCGCTTTCGTCGAGCTTCAGGAGATTCTGGCCCTCGAACAGAACCTCGCCGGTCTCGGTCTTCACGGTGTCCGGCAGCAGACCCATCAGCGCATGCGCGCACATGGACTTGCCGGAACCGGATTCGCCGACGACGCAGACAATCTCTCCGGGAATGAGATCGATGGACACGCCATCCACCGCATAAGGGCGTTCGGCGCTCTTCGGCAGGGCGATCCTGAGATTCTTGATGGAAACGGCGGGCGCTTTAGACAGCACTTGGGTCATCAGCGGCTATCCTTCGCCAGGCGCGGATTGAGCGCGTCGTTGAGGCCTTCACCGATCAGGTTCATGCCGAGCACCGAGATCAGGATGGCGACGCCGGGGAAGACCGTGATCCACCAGGCCTGACGGATCACCGTCCGGCCCGCGCCGACCATATAGCCCCAGGACATCAGGTTGGGATCGCCAAGGCCGAGGAACGACAGCGAGGACTCCAGCAGGATCGCATTGGCCACCATCAGCGACGCCAGCACGATCACCGGCGACAGTGCGTTTGGCAGAATCTCGCGCGAGATGATCCAGGTATTGCTCTGGCCGGTCACGATGGCGGCCTGAACATATTCGCGTGTACGCAGCGACAGCACCTCGCCGCGCACCAGACGCGCCACCGGCGGCCACGAGACGATGGCGATGGAACCGACGATGGAATAGATCGACGGCTGCAGGATCGCCACCAGCACAATGGCCAGCGGGAAGCTCGGAATGGTCTGGAAGAACTCGGTGAAGCGCATCAGGGCGTCATCGACCTTGCCGCCGAAATAGCCGGCGATGGCGCCGAGCGGCACACCAATGGTCAGCGCCACCGTGGTCGAGACGAGACCGACGAGCAACGAAACGCGTGCGCCGTAGATCAGGCCGGCGAAAACGTCGCGGCCCAGCGCATCGGTGCCGAGGGTCACCATGGGATTGGTGAAGGGCGGCAGGAACGGCCGCTGCACCATCCGCCAGGGCGAGGTCGGAAAGATCATCTGCCCGAACAGCGCGATGAAGATCGCAATCGTGATGATGATCAGACCGATAAGGCCGCCGGGATTGCGCAGCATCAATTTCCAGAACTTCTTCATGATGCAAACTCGATGCGTGGATCGACCAGCCGATAAACGAGGTCGGTGACGAGGTTGAAGATCAGGACCATCGCCGAGCAGACCACGAAGACGCCGAGCAGAAGGTTATAATCGCGTTGCAAGAGTGCCTCATAGAGCAACCGGCCGATGCCGGGCCATGCAAACACCGTCTCGGTGAGCACGGCGCCCCCAACCAGCGTACCGGAGTGGACGCCGGCCAGCGTGACCACCGGCAGCAGCGCGTTGCGCAGCACGTGACGGCGCTGGATGATACTGTCGCGCAGGCCCTTGGCGCGGGCCGTCTTGACGAAATCGAGCCGCTTGACCTCGAGCATCGAGGCGCGCGTCATGCGCGTATAGGTCGCCATGAAGAACAGGCCGATGGTCATGGCCGGCATCACCAGATGCAGGGCGACGTCCTTGACATGCGCAAACCCGGTGTAGTTCGCGCCGATAGTCTCGTAGCCGAAGCTCGGCAGCCAGCCGAGATAGACCGAGAACAGCAGGATCGACATCAGCGCGACCCAGAAGATCGGCGTGGCATAGAACAGCAGCGCCGAGACAGTGATAGCAGTGTCCGCCCATGTCCCCGCAAATCTTGCCGCCAGCGTGCCGAAGGTGATGCCGAGTAACAGCGATATCCCGAACGCCGTCAGCGTCAGCAGCAGCGTTGCCGGCAGACGCTCGGCGATCAGCTTCGCGACCGGCATCTGCTGGCGGAACGAGAAACCGAGATCGAGGGTGACGACACCCTTCACGTAAATGAACAGCTGCTCCGGCAGCGGCTTGTCCAGTGAGAACTTTTCGCGCAGCTGCTGGACAAATTGCGCATCGCTGGCGCCGGCCTCGCCGGCCATCACCGATGCGGGATCGCCGGGCGCAAGGCGGATCAGGAAGAAGTTCATCACGATGATCGCAAGCAGGACGAACACGCCCTTCACGATCCTCTGGGCAACGAATGACAGCATCAGAGGTCCATCGCATTCAGGTCAGAGTACACAAAGAAAACCCGTGACGATCGCAGGGATCGTCACGGGCATCAGGCTGAAAGCTTACTTGTCGATCCAGGCGTCGCGGAAGCCGTCATTGACGCCGATACCGGTCGTGATCAGGTTCTTGATCTTGCAGTTCGTGATGGTCGGGAACTGCAGTTCAAGCTGCCAGGCGACAGGCACATCCTCGACGAGAATCTTCTGGACCTTCTCGTAGATTTCCTGGCGCTTCGAATCCGGCGTCGCGACAGCGCCTTCTTCGAACAGCTTGTCTACCTCAGGATTGGAGTATCCCTCGAGGTTGTTGAAGAGCTGGCCCTTGGCGATTGCGCTCGTCACGTAGTTGCGGCCGACACCGAGAGCCGGATCACCATACTGATACAGATAGGTGAACGAGATATCGTAATCCCATTCGCTGTTCTTCTGGTTGGAGCCGGGCACGTCGGTGGCGATGGTCTCGATATTCATGCCGACGTCGACGAGGTTCTGCTTCACAGCTTCACCCCAGCGCGACCAGGTTTCGCCGTAAGGCAGCGGCATCAGGCGGACCTTCTCGCCCTTGTAGCCGGCTTCCTTCAGCAAGGCCTTGGCCTTAGCCGGATCGTACGGGTACTTCTGCACGTTGTCGGTGTAGAACTTGATCGCCGACGAGGACGGGCCGGTAGCGACTTTTCCGAGACCGTTCCAGATCACGTCGCGCGCGAATTCGCGATCCACCGCGTACATGATCGCCTGACGCACCTTCTTGTTGGCGAGCACGGGGGTGCGGTTGTTGAGCCACATCCAGGCCATCGGCGAGAAGAACTCCCAGCCATCGCCTGTGACGCAGGTATTCGGCAGCTTGCTGACGCGCGGCACGTCGAAGTTCTCGATCGAACCGCCGGGCAGCACATCGACCTTGCCGGTCTCGTAGGCCACCGAACGCGCAGCGGCGTCCGGAATGATCTGCCAGTAAATGCCGTCGATATAGGGCTTGCCCTTGACGTGGTAGTTCGGGTTCTTCACCAGCTGGATGAACGAGCCCTTCTTCCATTCCTTGAACATGAACGGGCCAGTACCGATCGGCGTGTTGTTCGCCGGATTGGTCTTGACGTCGCTGCCCTCATAGATGTGCTTCGGGATGATCGGCATCGAGCCGACTTCGAAGATGCCGATGAAGGGGCCAAAGGGCTGCTTCAGCGTGAAGACGACGGTGTAATCGTCGGGCGCTTCGACCTTGTCGAGCTGCACGAGGTTGTTGCGCGCACGCGCGTGAGTGATCTTGAGCGTCTCGATGGAGAACAGCACGTCAGCCGCCGTGAACGGCTTGCCGTCGTGCCAGGTCACACCCTGTTTGAGCTTGAACGTGTAGGTCTTGGCATCCGGGCTGATGGTCCAGCTCTCGGCGAGACCCGGCTGCGGCTCCAGTGTCTTGCTGTAGCGCAGCAGGCCTTCATAGATGTTGCCCGAGACCATCTGGGTCGGGCCGTTCTGGACGAGCGCCAGCATCAGGCCCGGCGGCTCTGGCTGGATCACCGCATTGATGGTGCCGCCCATCTTCGGCTCCTGCGCGAGCGCCATCGTGCTCGTGAAGACGAGCGGGCTCACGCTGGCCAGTGCCAAAGCCAATACAAATTTCTTCAACATATCTTTCCCCTTAGTGCCGGCTGGCACGTAACCCAGATCAGTTGACGATGTGTAGCGGAAGTCGGATCAATTCTTGTAATCGGCGTCCGTGCGCTCGAGCATGCGCTTGAAGGCCTCCCACTCGCTGTCCGGCTTGCCGCCTTCGGTGCCGTGCACCTTGTCGTAACCGCGGTCATACTGGCCGGCGGTGTGTGCGGCAATGGCGTGGGACGGGCGAATGACTTCTGCGCCGGTTGAAAGAATCGCGAGCTGCGCGCGGCAGGAGCGCTCCATGTTGAACATCAGCTTGAAGGCCTCGCCAACCGAGCGGCCGCAGGTGAGCAGGCCGTGATTGCGCAGGATCAGCACCATCTTGTCACCGAGATCGGCCACCAGACGCTCACGCTCGGACAGGTCCAGCGCGATGCCTTCGAAGTCATGATAGGCGATACGGTCGGTGAACTGCATCGACCACTGGTTCAGCGGCTGAAGACCATCCTTCAGGCACGACACGGCGACGCCGGCAACGGTATGTGTATGCAGCACGCACTGCGCATCGTGGCGGGCAGCGTGAACGGCACTGTGAATGGTGAAGCCGGCCGGATTGATGCCGAGACCGAGCGGATCGTCGACAACTTTACCGTCGACGTCGACGGTGACGAGGTTGCCTGCCGTCACTTCCTCGAAGCGCATGCCATAGGGATTGATCAGGAAGCGGTCCTGCGTACCGGGGACGCGCACCGAAATATGCGTGTAAATGCTGTCATCGAGGCCGAGGCGATGGATCAGGCGATAGGCCGCGGCGAGGTCAACACGGACCTGCTTGGCGGCATCGAGGGTCGGCGTAATGTTTGCATGCATATTCACAGGCGCGGTTCCCGGCTTTTTTTAAGGTGCGGGCAGGAAACACAATCGCATGGCAGCTCGCAAGATTAAACTGTCGACAATCGACGATTAATTCTTGTACAGGGGAAGAAACGGGTCCCCGCATGCGTTTGATTACTCCTCCAGTTGGTCTGACCGCCCTCGCCGACACCGATCTTGTCGGGCAGGTCGCACGCATCCTGACCCAGGCCATCATCAAGGGGCAGCTGCTGCCCGGCGCCAAAGTCGTCGAAGCCGGCATCGCCCGCGAACTCGGCGTCAGCCGCGCCCCTGTCCGTGAAGCTGCACGGTTGCTCGAGCAGCAAGGCCTGCTGGTCTCGCATCCGCGCCGCGGCTTCTTCGTCCGCAAGCTCGAAGCGACGGATATCGACGAGATCTACGACCTGCGCATTTGCGTCGAATGTCATGCCGGCGTGCTCGCCTCCAAGAACATGACGCCTGCCAATCGCGACATGCTGCGCCGGCAGATCGACGTCATGCATGAGACGGCGGCGATCGACGATCATGCGCGACAGATCGAGGAAGACTACAAATTTCACCGCATGATCTGCGAAATCGCCGGCAGCAAGCGCCTGTTGCGATTGTTCGACGATCTCGCTTCGGAGCTGCGGATGACGATCGGGCTGATCGGCCGGCTCTATGACGATCCGCATCGTATTGCGCAGACCCATGAAGCGCTGCTCGAAGTGCTCGAACAAGGCCATCCCGATATCATCACCGCGCGGATCGACTATCACATCGGCGCCGCCTGGCGCGAAGTCGGCAAACTCGTCCGCGAACTTCCCTCCTCAACGAATGGAGCCGCCCCGTGAAGGCAGTGTATTCCGACAAGCACAAGAGCCATGATCCGCAGTTCTTCCTTGTGCGCGGTCAGGTCCGTAAAACCACCGAACAGCCGGAGCGCGCCGAGCGCCTGCTGAAGGGCCTCGCCGACGGAAAACACACGATCATCGCGCCGACCGAATTCGGCCAGGGTCCACGCGCCCGCGTGCACTCGCCGGAATATCTGCGCTTCCTCGAAGGCGCCTGGGAAGAATGGATCAAGCTTCCGGACTACGGCCCGGAAATGATCGCCAATATCCACCCGAACCGCGTGGCGGGCAGCTATCCGACCCACATCACCGGCAAGCTCGGCTGGCACACCGCCGATACCGCAGCGCCGATCGGCCCGGGCACCTGGGCCGGCGCATGCGCCTCCACCGACGTCGCTGTCACCGCCGCACAGATGGTGATGGACGGCGAGGATGCCGTCTATGCACTCTGCCGCCCGCCCGGCCATCACGCCTATCGCGACATGGCCGGCGGCTTCTGCTTCATGAACAATTCGGCCATCGCCGCCGAGCATCTGCGCACGAAGCATGAGCGCGTCGCGATCCTCGATGTCGACGTGCATCATGGCAACGGCACCCAGGGCATCTTCTATGCGCGTCCGGACGTGCTGACGGTGTCGATCCATGCCGATCCCGTCGGCTATTACCCCTTCGTCTGGGGCTATGCCCATGAGAAGGGCGAAGGCAATGGCCTTGGCACCAATCTCAATCTCCCGCTTACGCTCGGAACCGGCGATGACGGCTTCATCGACGCGCTCGCCGTTGCCGAGAAGACCATCAAGTCGTTCGCGCCGACCGCCCTTGTTCTCGCGCTCGGCCTTGATGCATCCGAGCACGATCCGCTGGCCGCACTCAAGGTCACCACCCCAGGCTTCAAGCGCATCGGCGAAGCCGTGGCGCGCATGGGCCTGCCCACGGTGCTCGTTCAGGAAGGCGGATATCTCTCCGACATTCTGAGCGCCAACCTCACCTCGACCCTCGCCGGTTTCGAAGCCGTGCGCTGACCAAACCACCAACAATACGAAACGCGATCAAACTCGAAGGACACGTTATGTCGACCAATGCAGAAATCTTCGCACGCCGCGAAGCCGCCGTTCCCCGCGGCATCGGCCACTCCACCCCGATCTCGGCGCAGCGCGCGCTGAATGCCGAAGTCTGGGACGTCGAAGGCAAGCGTTATGTCGACTTCGCCGGCGGCATCGCCGTGCTCAACACCGGCCACTGCCATCCGACCATCATGGCTGCCGTGCGCGAGCAGATGGAGCGTTTCACGCACACCTGTTTCCAGGTGCTGCTGTATGAGCCCTATGTGACGCTGGCCGAACGCCTCAACAAGCTGGCCCCGATCGACGGCGCCGCCAAGACCGCTTTCTTCACCACCGGCGCGGAAGCGACCGAGAACGCCATCAAGATCGCGCGTGCCTCGACAGGCCGCGCCGGCGTGATCGCCTTCACGGGCGGCTTCCATGGCCGCACTCATATGACCATGACCATGACCGGGAAGGTGTTCCCCTACAAGAAGGGTTTCGGCGGAGCCATGCCGGAAGTCTGGCACGTACCGTTCCCGGCCGCGCCACTCGACGTCACGGTTGAGGAATCGCTGAAGTATCTCAGCTTCTTGTTCAAGGCCGATATCGATCCGGCCCGCGTTGCCGCCATCATCATCGAGCCCGTCCAGGGCGAAGGCGGCTTCCACCAGGCGCCACCGGAACTGATGCGCGCGCTGCGCAAGATCTGTGACGAGAACGGAATCGTCTTCATCGCCGACGAGGTGCAAACCGGTTACGGCCGCACCGGCAAGATGTTCGCGATGGAACATTATGACGTGAAGCCCGACCTCATCACCGTGGCGAAGAGCCTCGCCGGCGGCTTCCCGCTGTCGGGCGTAATCGGCAAGGCGAAGATCATGGACGCCGCCGATCCGGGCGGCCTCGGCGGCACCTATGCCGGCAATCCGCTGGCCGTGGCCGCAGCCCTGGCCGTGCTCGATGTGTTCGAGAAGGAGAAGCTGGTGGAGCGCGCCAACCATATCGGCGAGCGCATCACCACGCGTCTGAAGAAGATGCAGCAGCGTAACGATCTCGTGCCGATCGCCTCGATCCGCAATGTCGGCGCCATGATCGCCTTCGACATCGTCAAGGAGCGCGGCTCGGACACGCCGGACGCGGAACTGACCAAGAAGGTGACGCAGAAGGCCACCGAAGAAGGGCTGATCCTGCTGTCCTGCGGCGTCAATTTCAACACCATCCGCGTCCTCGTGCCGCTGACCGCCCAGGACGAAATCCTCGACGAAGGCATGGAAAAGCTCGAACGCGCGCTGACCGCCTGAGCCCACTCACAAGAAAAGGAAAAACAACATGGCTCTCAATCCCGCACTCCGCGACAAGATCATCGCCGCCGTCGACAAGGGCTTCGACGCCCAGGTCAAGTTCACCCAGGACATGGTGCGCCACGTCTCGACCCGCGGCAACGAACACACGATGCAGGACTTCATGTTCCGCGCCATGAAAACGCGCGGCTACAAGATGGAGCGCTTCGAGATGGACCGCGCAGCGCTTGGGCACCATCCCGGCGCCGGCGCCTGGGACGACCTGCACTCGACCGCGCCGATCGTGGTCGGCACGCATTATCCGCGCGAGGAAAAAGGCCGCTCGCTGATCATGCAGGGCCATGTGGACGTGGTGCCGGAAGGCCCGCTCGACATGTGGGCCACCCCGCCCTACGACCCCGTGATCCAGGGCGACTGGATGCAGGGCCGCGGCGCCGGCGATATGAAAGCCGGCTGCGCCTCCAACATCTTCGCCCTCGACGCATTGAAGAGCCTCGGCCTTCAGCCCGCGGCGACGGTCTATCTGCAGTCGGTCGTCGAAGAAGAGTCCACAGGTGACGGCGCGCTGATGACGCATCTGCGCGGCTACAAGGCCGATGCCGTGGTGGTGTCGGAGCCATCGCACGAGACGATCACCCGCGCCAATATCGGCGTGGTCTGGTTCCAGGTCGAAGTCCGCGGCGTGCCGGTGCATGTGCAGCGCATGGGCACCGGCGCCAATGCCATCGACGGCGCCTATCGGATCATCGGCGAACTGCGCAAGCTGGAAGCCAAGTGGAATGCGACCAAGGACCAGCACGAGCACTTCAAGAACATCGAAAAGCCGGTCAACCTGAACATCGGCAAGATCGCCGGCGGCGACTGGGCGTCATCGGTCCCGGCCTGGTGCAAGGTAGATTTCCGCATCTCGCTGCTGCCCGGCAAGACGGCCGAAGCCGCTAAGAAAGAGATCACCGACTGCGTCGCCGCTTTCGCGCATCAGGATCCGTTCCTCTCGAACATCCCGCCGACCGTGACCTTCAACGGCTTCCAGGCCGAAGGTTACGAGCTCAAGCCCGGTTCGGACGCAGAAGCCACGCTCGCTGCCGCGCATGAAGCGGTGTTCGGCCAGAAGCCGAAGCCGGAAATCTCGCTCGCCTATCTCGACAGCCGTGTCTATGCGCTGTTCGACAATGTGCCGACGTTGAACTACGGCTGCATCTCGCGCGGCGTCCACGGCTTCGACGAAGGCGTCAACCTGCCCTCGCTGAAGAAGACGACGACGGCACTGGCGCTATTCATCGCTGAATGGTGCGGCGTGGAAGAGATCAAGGCGTAATCAATCAGGCCTCGGCCTGAAGATGGAGGCGGCGGAGCAATCCACCGCCTTTTTCATTTCTGCCAGCTGCAGATGCCGCCTGTGCGGCACGGCCAGACTTGCACGCGCGTGTCCGCCGCATTGGCGTTCAGCGGATTGCCGCGATGGGTAACCTTCTTCTGCGCAGCAGCGCGCTGCGCCACCGGCTTCGCGGCCTGTGCGCGCGCAACGCGCGGCGCTGCCTTGGCCGGATCGGCTTTCACATTCGCCTTCGCATCAGCCTTGGCCTGGATCTGCACGTGTTCGAATGACGCAGGCGGGCCCAGTAATTTCGGCGACAGCACGGCCTTCTGCAGGTCGAGCAGCAGATAATCGCCGGGCTTGTAAGTGTCGGCTTGCGCAGCACCAAAACTCGCCAGCAGCGCAATACTGACCGAGGCCGCAATCAGATGTCTCAAACTCATTTACGCCTCCTGAGGCCGGTTCCCGGCTTCTGGACTAACAATGTCTCTAAGTTAAGCACGGATAACGTTGAATCCAGCCCCGAGTTTCCTCTGAAAGTGCCTGTGGCACAGGCATTTCTGGCGGTAAGACTAACCGTCCATGGCGGGCCTGCCCGATTGATCCAGCGCAATGCGACTCCGCCCCGCTGCGCCGACCCTCCGCTCAATCACTTTCAGCAGCGGAGACCGCCATGACATCCGTCCAGCCCTATCCCGTCGTCAGTAATCTCATTGAACGCATTGGCGACTGGTTGATCCAGCGCCGCCAGCTTAACGAACTCAGTGCGCTCGACAGCGGCGAGTTCAAACGCATGGCTCATGAGCTTGGCCTTGCGCCAAGCGATCTCGATACGATCGTGCGCAGAGGCGTGAACGGTGCGGAGGAATTGCCGCAGATGCTCCGCGCGCTCGGTTTTGACGAGGCCGCCATTGCGAAGATCCGGCCGCCTGACATGATGGAGATGCGCCACGCCTGCGCCGGTTGCGCACACAAACGGGCCTGCGGCGCCGATCTCGCAGCCAAAACGGCGGCGGCGAATTACGAGAACTATTGCGCCAATGCCAACGACATCACGCTGCTGGCCCGGGCTGTGGAGTAGATTATTCTCCACCTTTACTAAAAATGCTCGAAAAGCCGGCCAGGTAAGCCTAATCGGTTAGGTTAAGATTTGGTTTAAGTTGCGACAAAACCCGGCTGGGATAGCGTCGATCGCGTCGCGCAGTGGGGTGCGGAAGTCGCTTTCCAACCCCGAATTTCAATGCACGGCACGGGACCGCCGTTATTACCTGCGTCGGCGGTCCCACCCCTTGGCCGACAATCCTGACCACCCAAACACGCAGCCGTTACCCATCACGCGACCTGCGTCATGCTGCGATTGCGTGCGTCCGATCACGTGTAGAGCATCGGTAGCGCCTAGATATCAGCGAACACCTCCAGCAAATTCCCGTCGGGATCGCGAAAGAACAGCGTGCGATGTCCAAAGGACTGATCGGTCGGCGGTGACACGATATTGATGCCTTGCTTCAGCAATTCCTCGGCACACGCATCGACCTCCGTAACGGAAACCTTGAAGGCGAGTTGAAGTGCTGCGCTGCCAACCGGGACCGGACGATCCGACGCGGTGCGGCTTGGTATGGCCAGAGCTAACGTGTTGCCGCCGATGCGAAATTCTATCCAGTCGGACGACAGCACGCGCTGCAGCGAAAAGCCGAGCACCGTCTCGTAGAAGCGACGCATCGCGTCCATGTCGCGGACGAAGATCACCGTGTAGTCGATGGCGCGAATGGCTTGAAAGGCTGACTTGGTGCCTGCACCCTGTTCATCCATTCCGGCCTCTCCATGTTCATCCCGCGAGATGATCCATCAGCGTCAAGCCTCGCACGGCCGGTTGCGCGCCTACAACTGCAAGGCACATTGCGCCTGCGCGTCATCGCAACGCAACAGAAGTACACGTTGTGAATGCTCGCAATTTAATCCGCGACACAGTGTTGCTGCGCGCAATCTTCCTTGACTTGCTCTCGCCGCACTTGGCAGTCTGTGATCACACAAAAAAGCATCGGGCAACGACCCAGATGCCTCTAGGGAGAGACACCATGGACTCATTTCTGAGGCCGCTTGCGGCTGCGAGTATGATTGTTGCTGGCGCCCTTGCTTCCACTGCTCCAGCATCTGCCCAGCAAGCGCCGATCAAGATCGGCATTCCGACTTCGGTCCAGCTGCAGGTCGGCCGCGATACGCAGAACGCCGCTAAGCTGGCTATCGAAGAGATCAACGCCAAGGGCGGATTGCTCGGCCGCAAGCTCGAAATGGTTGTCGCCGACGAGACCGAGAATCCCGAACAGGGCATCGCTGCAATCAAGAAACTCACCGCCGATGACAAGGTCAACGTGCTGATCGGCGGCTATACGTCAGGCGTCACACTGGCCCAGCTGCCGCATATTTCCAACGCCAAGACGATCTATATCGGCGTCGGCGCGGCCTCCCCGGCCATCACCGCAAAGGTGAAAACAGACTATGAGAACTACAAATATATCTTCCGCGCCTTCCCCATCAACGCGGCGCATCAGGCGCGCGCGCTGGTCGACTTCATCAACGGCAAGCTGAAAGGCGAGATGGGCCTGAAGAAGATCGCCATCGTCGGCGAGAACGCGAAATGGGTGCAGGATCTCGTTCCGATCCTGAAAAAGGGCGCGACCGACGGCGGCACCGACGTGACGCTGGCCGAATTCTTCGACACTTCGACTTCTGATTTCTCGCCGCTGTTCGCCAAGGTGAAGAATTCCGGCGCGCAGTATCTGATCGTCGTGCTCTCGCATGCCTCATCGGACATCTTCGTCAAGCAGTGGCATGACGCGCAGGTGCCGATCCCGATCGGCGGCATCGACGTCAAGAGCCAGGACGCCGACTTCTTCACCCGCGTCAGCGGCAAGGCCAATGCCGAAACCGTCGGCATGTTCGCCATCCGCGCGCCGCTTACCCCGAAGACCATTCCATTCTGGGATGAATTCGTGAAGCGTTTCGGCACCGCGCCCGTCTATACCGGCATCGGCGCCTATGACGCGGTCTATGTCTATGCCGATGCCGTGAAGCGCGCCAATTCCATCGAACCCGACGCTGTCATCAAGGAGCTGGAAAAGACCGACCATGTCGGCATCGCCGGCAAGCTGGTGTTCGACGAAGTACACGATGTGAAGACCGGCCCGGGACTGCAGAACCTGCTGTTCGTGCAGTGGCAGAAGGACGGCGCCCGCGTCGTGGTCTGGCCGAAGGAAGCCGCTACCGGCCCGATGATCGCACCGCCTTGGATGAGCAACTGATTTGTTGATGGCGGTCATCTGACCGCAGCGTAACCGCGCGGCCGGCGATCCCTCGCCGGCCGGAAAACGGGAGAAGCGAGCCCGAAGAAGTTCGCCCTCCGCCGTCCGGTCTTCAACAGCGGGTTCTCATGCTTCAGATTCTGATCTACGGCGCGGTCTCCAGCGCCATCTATGCGATGCTGGCCGTTGGTTTCACCCTGATCTTCGGCGTCGCTCGCATCCTCAATCTCGCCCATGGCTCGTTCTACGCACTCGGCGCCTATGCGGCCTATGTCCTCACCTCGCTGCTCGGCGTTCCGCTCTTCATCGCAGCCCCGCTGGCGGTATTGATCGTCGCGGGCTTCGGCGTGGTGATGGAACGTTTTCTGGTGCGTCCGCTGCGCTCGTCTCAACTCGCCGTGCTGATGATTACCCTCGCCGTCTCGCTGGCTGTCGAACAGGCGCTGTTCATCACCTTCGGCTCCGAATATCGCAACGTGCCTTCCTTCGTGGCTGACAAGCTCTCGATCGGCGGCGTCGATATCTCCGGCCAGCGCCTGCTCGCCCTTGTCGCCGGTGTCCTCGTGCTGCTCGGCCTCTGGCTGTTCATCCAGCGCACGCGCCTCGGCGCGGCGATCCTCGCGGTATCGCAGGATCCGGAAGCCGCGCAATATATGGGCATCCCGACCAACCGCATTTTCTCCATCGTGATGGCGATTTCCGCCGGCACCGCGGCGCTTGCCGGCGTGCTGGTGTCGCCATTCCTCACGGTGCAGCCCACCATGGGCCTGCTGCCGATGGTGAAGGCCTTCGCCATCGTCATCGTCGGCGGGCTCGGCTCGATCCCCGGCAGCATTATCGCGTCGCTGATTCTCGGCTATTCCGAGACCATCGTCGCCTATCTGATTTCAACATCATGGACCGAGCTGGTGTCGCTGGTCGCAGTCGTCGTCACGCTGATGATACGCCCGTCGGGACTCCTCGGGCGACGGGCGGCATTCTGACATGAAACGCATCGCCCCCATCGACATCGCAGGCGGCATCCTCGTCGTCGCCTTTCTCGCTTTGCTGCCCATGTTCGCCGCCAGCAACTATCTCACCGGCGTGCTCACCGTCTGCGTGATCTACGGCATCTGGGCTTCGAGCTGGGACTTCATGTCCGGCCTCACCGGGCGCGAGAACTTCGGCCACTCGCTGTTCATCGGCGCCGGTGCCTATACCGCCGGCTTCCTGTCCTCGATCTGGTCGGCCAATCCGTGGATCAGCCTGCCGCTCGGCGTCGTAATCGCTATCGCCTTCAGCCTGCTGGTCGGCTTCCCGACATTGCGGTTGCGTGGGCCTTATTTCGCGCTGGCGATGCTGTCCGCTTCGGCGATCCTGCAGCGGCTGTGTCTGATCTTCTGGGAATATACCGGCGGTGAGGAAGGCATCTACGGCCTCGATCCCCTCATGAAGAACCCGCTGCATTACTACTGGTTCGTGCTGGCGATTCTCGCGGTCACCGTGATCGCGCTGACGCTGCTGGCGCAATCGCATTGGGGACTCCTGCTGCGCGCGATCCGCGGCGACGAGGCGACCTGTCAGGCTGCCGGCATCAATGTCACGTTCTACAAGATCGTGTCGCTGATGATCTCGGCCGGCTTCGCCGGGCTTGGCGGCGCGCTCTATGCGCATTACCAGCTGCAGGTGTCACCGCCGCTGTTCTCGGTCGTGGTCTCGATCACGGTGATCATCATGGTCTATGTCGGCGGTATCGGCTCGATCTACGGGGCTGCAGTGGCCGCAATCCTGTTGACGCTGCTCACCGAGATGCTGCGCGGCTTCGGCGAATACCGGCTGTGGATCTACACGCTGACTTTGATGCTGATCCTATTCTTCCTGCCCAATGGACTGATCGCGCCGCTCTGGCGCCGGCTGACGGAGCGCCTGCGATGACCGACCTGCTCGAAGTCAACGGCGTGACCAAGCGCTTCGGAGGTCTCACCGCCGTGAAGAACGCGAGTTTTACGCTGAAGAAGGGCGAGTTCACCGGGATTCTTGGACCCAACGGCGCCGGCAAGACCACGCTGTTCAACATCCTCACCGGCTTCATGCAGCCGACCACCGGCACTATTCACTTCAACGGCGAATTGGTGCGCGAACTTGCCCCCTACAAAGTGGTCAATCGCGGCATGGCGCGCACCTTCCAGCTCACGCGTCCCTTTGTCGGCATGAACCTGCTGGAGAACGTGCTGGTCGCCTGCATGTCGCCGCGCGCCAGCGAGGACAAGGACAAGGAAGCACGCGCCAGCTATCTGCTCGCCCAGGTCGGTCTCGGCGGACGCGACAAGGAGCCAGTGGAGACGCTGCCTTACGGCGACCTCCGGCGGCTCGAAATCGCCCGCGCGCTGGCGACCCGGCCGGACCTGTTGCTGCTCGACGAGCCCTTCGCTGGGCTTGGCAGCAGCGAGATCGAACAACTGGCACAGCTGATCCGCAGGCTGCATCGCGAGGAGAACCTCACTATTTTACTGATCGAACACAAGCTGCGCGAGTTCATGGCACTCGTATCGCGCGTGATCGCGATGAATTTCGGCGAGATCATCGCCGTCGGCCCACCGGAAGAGATCGTGAAGAACGAGAAGGTGATCGAAGCCTATATCGGCAAGACGGAGGAAGCCCATGCCTCTGCTTGAAGTCGCCGATCTCAAGGTCAGCTATGGCAAGGCGCTGGCCATCGAATCCGTCTCGATCAGGGTCGAGAAAGGCGAGCTCATCGGCGTGCTCGGCCCCAACGGCGCCGGCAAGACCACACTGCTGAAGGCGATCTCGCGCTCGATCGCATCCCAAGGCACACTGAACTTCAAGGATGCGTCGCTGCACCCGATCGAGCCATATAACGTCGTCGCCAAGGGCATCTGCCACTGTCCCGAGGGGCGAAAACTGTTCTCGGAATTGTCGGTGCTGAAGAACTTGCAGCTCGGCGCTTACCTGCGCAAGAACAACGCCGACGTCCAGAATGACCTGGAGCGCGTCTTCACGCTATTCCCGGTGCTGCGCGAACGGCAATGGCAGCAGTCCAGCACATTGTCCGGCGGCGAACAGCAGATGGTGGCCATCGGCCGCGCGCTGATGGGCCGGCCGGAGCTATTGCTTTTGGATGAGCCGTCCGTCGGCATCGCGCCGCGGCTGAAGGGACTGATCTTCGATTCGATCCAGCAGATCAGGAAAGACGGCACCGCGATCCTGATCGTCGAGCAGGACGCGACATCGACGCTGCGGATTGCGGATCGCGTTTATGTGCTGGAACATGGGCGGACGATCCGTGAGGGAACGTCAGCGGAGATTGCTGGCGACAAGTATATCCAGCAGATTTATCTGGGGGTGTGACGGAGCTGCGCACCGGCCTTGAGCTCCCTCGCCCCGCCCTTGCGGGGAGAGGGCTGGGGTGAGGGGCTCTTTCGATCCGCAGGCTTCGTCGCTGTGACGAGCGCCGTGCCATGCGCCTCACCCGACCGGCTTCGCAGGTCGACCTCTCCCCGCGCAGAGCGGGGCGAGGTTAGAAATGCTGCCTTACGCTTTCCGCGTGTACAGATGAAATCCGCCATAGATGCCCGAACGATCCGCAGCCAGACCTTCGGCACTACGCGTCTCATCGCGCTGCCACGTCTCGCGCAGCGATGCATGTTCCGGATCGTCCAGCGGTGATTCCGCACCGGCCGTGCGGAAGATCACCCGGATGCCATCCTTGCCGGCGCGGTCGATCGCGTCCCACAGCGCACGGATTTCATCCGGCGCCATCCAGTCCTGCGAATCCAGCAGCACGACCGCGTCGATCTGGCGGGCTGGAAGGCTCTCCAGGAACACGCGCAGATTGGCATGCACCGGCGTGACCAGAGCGGCGCGGCTGGCGGTGTCCGCGTAACGGCTCTGCTGCAGATAGAGCGGCAGGCATTTATCGCCGGGGCCGACATAGCTGCGGCTCAGCGCCTGCCAGGCAAAATAGTTGTTGGCGTTCGGATGCACGTCGATCAGAGCGAGCAGACGCTGATGCAGCACTTCGTTGAGCGGCTGATTGCCGCCCAGCAGCGTGCGCTGCTGCGGCGGGATGCCGAGGCTGAACAACAGCGCCGGGGTCTTCGTCATCATACGAGCGAGCCGGGAGTGGAACAGCCAGTGCAGTCGTTCCAGCGCACGCTTGCGCGCCGGGGACTGCTTGTCCTCGTGCAACAACGCCTTGAGATCGATGCGGGCGAGCTTCGCCAGCGTATGCGCGAAGCCGATGAAACGGCCGAGCGCGCCATGACGATAGAAGCCGTCACTGAAGTAACCGTAGCGCGGGCGGCCCTGGATATCGCGCTCGTCCCAATAGCCGCGCGCCTCGACGTCGAGCAGCGGACGCAGCCGCTCGCGATAGAGGCCTACATTGGTATCGGATGCGCCTTCGCCGAAGAATTTCCAGAAGTCCTGATAGTTCGGCAGTGCGCGCAGGCCGGCAAGCTTGAGCTTGAGCAGCGACAAATGCGCTTCATTCAGATCGATCGCATAGACATGTTCGGGCTTCGCCGACAGATAGGACAGCGCGTTGCAGCCGCCGCTGGAGATGGTGACAATCGTCGAACCGGGCGCCAGCTTCAGCGCCGCCATGTCGGCTTCGGGATCTTCCCATATCTGGGTATAGACCAGCCGGCGGAACCAGAAGGCGAACAGCCTGTCCCAGATCGTCGTTTCCTCGCGACCACGGCTATTGCGAACGGCGTCGGCGATCAGATGCGTATTCATCGGCTTCTTGGACCCTTCGAATCGACAATCTGAAATTTTTATCAAGCGCAGACTGCGGTTTTGCGACAGTCGTTCTAAATTTCGGCCGATACCCGCGACGAAACTACTGTCACACCGCTGTCGTGTTGCGATGAAATGGATCGCCCATCCGGATGCGACGAGGTGCGCCATGACGATTGTCTCCGAATACGAAGACGGCGGTCAGCCCGCGTGGTCGAACGAAGCCACGCATCGCATGAACCGGATGTATCGCTGGCAGCGCTTCATCTATGACGCGACGCGCCGGTACTATCTGCTCGGTCGCGATCAGCTTATCGCCGAACTGGCACCCGCGCCGGGCGCGACAGTGCTGGAGGTCGGCTGCGGCACCGGCCGCAATCTGGTTCAGGCTGCCCGCAGATATCCACAAGCGGTATTCTACGGCATCGATATTTCGACCGAGATGCTGACCACGGCCATCGCATCAATTGCACGCAACGAGCTCACGGATACCGTTCGCGTCGCCCATGGCGATGCGACGAATTTCGATCCGGCACGCATCTTTGCTGTTCCGTCGTTCGACCACGTCATGATTTCCTACAGCCTCTCGATGATCCCGGGCTGGCAGGATGTGCTCGACCACGCCGTATCCCAGCTCAAGCCTGGTGGGCGACTACACATCGTCGATTTCGGCCATCAGGAGCGGCTGCCCAAGATCGCAAGCAAGCTGCTGTTGCGCTGGCTGACGCTGTTCGACGTGATGCCACGCCGCGAGCTTCTCGATGTGCTGAAGACACTCGCCGAGCGCCACCACGCCAATCTCGATTTCAATCGCCCGTTCCGCGGCTATGCGCAATCGGCGGTGCTGACGCTGCCGACGTAATTCAGGCGAGCTTGCGCCTGTTCACATTCCGATAGGCTTCCACAGCACCGAACAGCGTGAGCGACAGCACGAACGGGATCAGGTGATAGAACAGCCGGAACAGCAGCAGCACAGCCAGTAGCTGCTCGGTATGTTCGCCGCCGAGCCCGACCAGAATCGTCGCATCGAACACGCCAATGCCCGCGGGTGCATGGCTGGCGAATCCCAACAGCGTCGCGGCGATGAAGACGACGATCACCTGCGCGACGCCAACATCCATCGTCTCGGGGATCAGCACATACATCGCCAGCGCCGCCGCTCCGAGATCGACGAGCCCGATACCGATCTGGAAGAATACGTTGCGCCCGCTCGGCACCGGCACCGACCAGTTGCGACCACCGAGTGTCCGAATGCCGTTCCACGTCCAGCCCACATAGGCGATGATACCCATGAGAATTGCGACCGCGATGAAGCGGTTGATCTCGGGCGAGAGCTGATCGATCCGGCTGATGGCGCCTGGCTCGTGCAAGGTGCTGAGCGCCAGTGCGGTGAGATTGCCGAGCCAGAAGGTGAGCCCGGTCAGGAAGCAGATGCGCGCGACGCCGGCAGGGCCGATGCCATGCGGCGCATAGATCCGGTAGCGCACTGCCGATGACACCAGCAGCACGGCGCCGGTTCCGTGCGAAATGGGATAACTGGTGAAATTGGCCAGCGCTGCAATCCTGAAGGGAATGTCCCGCCGCCCGATCATCTGCAGCGCCAGCCAGTCATACAGCGTCAGGCTGCCATAGGAGATCGCCACCAGCGCCAGCGCCAGCGCGATGCTGCCTGGCGGTACCATGTGCATGGCAGACAGCACGTGGGCAAAATCCACGCCCTTGAGCGCCTTGGACAGCGCCATAAACGCAATCGTAGCAATTGCTATGCTAAGGAGCGCGCCAAGCCACCTCCAGCTGAGGCGCGTACGCATCAGCTGCATGATATTTTTCAATGCGGGTGGCACATTGTTCTACTTTTCATTAGGTCTGAGCACGCCGTGATTCGCGCATGTGTTCGCGCGTTCTGTTGCACGTCCATGTGACAGCTGCGCAAAAGCAGCGTTTTGGCGTCATCCAACAATCCGGTGATTTCCAGATTTCGCCCCCGCCATGTCGCATCAAGGTCATGCGGGTTCCGTAAGCCATGCGCACTGAATGCACTGATTCATCCAAGCAGGACACCATGTCGACCGAGACCGAATATCAGCTCACCGAAAACCAGTGGGACACACTGCGGATGCTTCGCCCCGCGATCCTGCCACCGGCCAAGCTGAACCGTTACGTTCTCGATCAGCTGGTTGCGATGGGACTGGTTGCGCTATCGGACACTGATCCGGCGCTGACACCCACGGGCCGCGCCGTGGTTCTGCGCGGCTGTCCGCGACTGTGGGATCTGGCGGCCTGAACCGACGCTTGCGCCGTTAGGGCGCATCCGCCCGCTGAAGCAGAAATGCGAGCGCGTCCTCGCAACGGTCTTCGACTTTGAAGCTGAGAAACTCGTCGGCGCGCGTGCGGCCGAGATTGACCGCGGCAATCGGAATCTCCGCGCGCACCGCCGCTTGCACGAAGCGAAAGCCGGAATAGACCATCAAAGACGAACCGGCGATCAGCATGGCGTCGGCCTTCTGCAGGTGGCCGAGCGCGGCATCGACGAATTCGCGCGGCACGTTCTCACCGAAGAACACGACATCCGGTTTGAGGATGCCGCCGCAGATCTCGCAGGCCGGAACGACAAAGGACGCGAAATCGACGCCCTCCAGATCGGCATCGCCATCGGGCGCAACGGCCGCGTCGAGCTCCAGCCAGCCAGGGTTCAGGTGACCCATCTCGTGCTGGAATTCATCGCGCTGGATCCGGCGTTCACATCCCATGCAGCGCACGAGATCGAGCCGGCCGTGAAGGTCGATGACCTTCTTGCTGCCAGCGGCCTGATGCAACCGGTCCACATTTTGCGTGAGCAGAACTTCGCATTTGCCGATCTGTTCAAGACACGCCAATGCGTGATGCGCATCGTTCGGCCGCGCCTGGCCAAACCGACGCCAGCCGATCAGGCTTCGCGCCCAATAACGTTGCCGCGTCAGTTCCTCGCCCATGAAGGCCTGAAAGGTCACAGGCTGCGTGCGTTTCCAGTTGCCGTCGGTGTCGCGATAATCGGGAATGCCCGAATTGGTGCTGCAGCCGGCGCCGGTCAGGACAAACAGACGTTGATGGCGATCGACGAAGTCGCGAAGGGCATTGGGTGGGGTCATGTGGGGACGTTTATCTCTCGGCGGCAAACCAGGCCAAACCGCCACGGACGCGGAACCTGGCACTGCATATGTGGGGACGGAATTCGGCGAGTCCACCACGCGAGATCACGCCTCGGCGTCGAACATCGCTGGCGAGGGGATGAACCGGTTTGTTCATGAGTGGAGACAAGGTGCTTAACCGTCATATTGGCATATCTATGTCGGTGGCTGACACGCGCGGTCCCTTGCCAGAACGAAATCAATGAATGCTCCGCTTGGCCCAACCATAGGCGACCATTGCATCGTGAAGTGCATTCCTAGCGTCAACGGTGCTGACCGGATCTTCGCTCGCAGCGGTTAGCCTGCTGACGACATCAATCCATTGAGGGGACGCGCGGGTTTCAGATCCGACGTAGCGCTGAATCCATCTCAGCGCCGAAACGATCGACAGCAGCTTCCGATCACCAGTCGGAGTCTGGCCAGGCGCATCAGTTGTCAAAGTGATCGGCGCGAAGATGATCTGCACCGTTACCCCGTCGGTTGGTGGATTAAGTTCCAAGCCGGTGTAGCGCAAAGTACAACGTATCCGCAAAGTCACGAAATTCAATTTGGAAACAGGCGCCCGCAGGACCGAGCTGATGCACATGAACCAATATGCCAACGAGAGCCCAACCGGCTGCTCGTCATCGGACTGCTCAACGTTCCATACATCTGCGCGCCCCGAACGGCAGGTTCAAGATCGCGACAAAAGTCGATGCCAGTTACTAGGTCCGACTCCATGCTTCGGCAGGTGGTCCCTGTCCGCCTTGCGTCATGACCCAACCCGGACCCAAACACGCGCAGCCTCAAATATGAATTTACTTGTCGAGCTTGAACACCATCTGTGTCGGGCGCACGAACCGCAATGCGATCAGAAGCAGCGTCATGACCATCACCATGTAGATCACAGCCATGGCATCGATGGAATAGACGGGGCGAACACCACCGGCGAACATGTTGTAGAATAACGCGACGACAAGCGTCTGCGATCCACCGCCGCCGAGGAGAAATGCGAGCTCGAAATTCGATATTGTATTGACCAGCACAAGGACGCCGGCGGTCAGTATTCCCGGTACCATCAGGGGAAACAGAATCCGCCTGAAAATCTGGGCCCGGCTTGCGCCAAGCATTGACCCGCTCCATTCCAGATTGACGCTGATCTGCTCGAAAAATGGCATCAACACGAAGACGGCCAACGGGACCATCGGCACCAGGACCGCCAGAATCACGCCGACAACGGATCCGCCGACCCCGTATCGGTAGAGAGTGGTTGCCAGCGGAATCCCGTAAGTCATCTGTGGGATGACCAGCGGCAAAAAATACAGCAGCAGAATGACCGATTTGAATCGAAAATTTCGTCGCGCAAGAATGTAAGCGGCCGGAAATCCAATGGCCAATGCAAGGAAGACGACAACGACCACGATCAGCAGCGTGACACCCAACACCTGCCCCAGATCGAAATTCTTCCACGCGTAAGCGAACCAGTCAGTTGTATAGGCCGGCGGCAGCAGGCCACCGAACCATCGCTTGGCGAACGAACTCACCACGACATGCGACACGATCCCAAGCATGTTGAGGATGAAACCCACAATGAACAGATAGAGCGAGAGCTTCCACATTCTGGTTCGCATTGTGCAGCCCTATCTCTTTCCGACGCCCATCGTCGCAGCTGGCGACAACCGTCGACGGAACAGGATGATGACCAGCAGCGCTGCCAGCTGACACAGGCCCATAACCACCGCAATCGCGGACGCAGCCGACATGTCATATTGTTCGAAGGCCTTCTGATAGGCCGCAATAGAGATCGTGCGCGTGGTGCCCGCCGGCTGCCCGAGCATGATGGCCGAGGGAAAGACCGCGAAGCTCATGACGAACACCAGCGCGAATGCGATGGCAAGACCGGGCGCGATGAGCGGCAGCATCACGCGCCGGAAGACAATCGAAGGTGTCGCACCAAGCATCCGCGCCGAGCGTTCAAGGCTGGGATCGATGCCGGATATGTATCCCAGCAGCATCAGGAAGCAGAACGGAAACTGCTGCATGAACAACGCCAGCATAACGCCAGCGTAGTTATGGGTCAGAATGAACGGCTCTTTGATAAGCCCTAATCCGAGAAGGACCTGATTGAACCAACCCTGCGAACCATAGAAACCCAAGATACCTTCCGACAGCAGGATCACGCCAAGCGAAATAGGCATGATCAGGATCGTGGTCACGGTGCGCTCCATGAAAATACCGCGACGCATGCCGTAAGCCAGCCAGAGTGCAAGCAGAAGAACAACAATCGTGGTGGGGATCGCCAGACTGAAGGTGATCCAGATCGTACCATACTGATAGGGATCGCTGAAGAAGGTGAGATAGTTCGCAAAGCTGAAGCCGCTAACCTTTTGCGGCTGAAGGCTGAGATAGACACCATACAGAAACGGATAGACGAACATGCAGAGAACGTAGAGCAAGGACGGCAGCAAACAGAAGAATGCCAGCGCGTCGAATTCGCTCTTCTCATCGTTGGCTACGGCGCGCATTATTTTCTCACCTATTCCGCGGGAAGCAAGACGACCTTGTCGATCGGAAACTGAAGACCGATCGTATCGGCCGTTCGTATTGCTTCGGCGGTGCGCAACCAGACCCGCGTGTTATCATTGATCCGTATGGCGGCTTCCTGTTCCCGACCGAGATACTCGACCACTTCGACACGGCCACTAACATCTTCGGCACCGGAAACCACCTCACCGCCCGCCCGGATATCGTCCGGGCGTATCGCCATCACCATATCGGTATCCACGCGCACATCAGCCCCGGCCCGTGCCCGAATACGGATTCCGTCGCCGACACCTTCGGCGATTCCGTTGGACACTGACGCGATCCTGACCTTGAAGAAATTCCGGAAACCCATGAAGTCCGCCACGAAGACATTCTTCGGCCGGTCGTGAATTTCCTGTGGGGTACCCGACTGCATCAGGACGCCATTGCGCAACAACACAATCCTGTCCGACAGCGACAGTGCTTCGGCCTGGTCGTGAGTCACGTAGATCGACGTCAACCCCAGCGCGGCGTGAATCTGCTTGATCTCCGCCCGCATCTCGACCCTCAGCTTGGCATCGAGATTTGATAGCGGCTCGTCGAACAGCATCAGGCGCGGATGCAACACGAGGGCCCGCGCAATCGCAACGCGTTGCTGCTGACCGCCGGAGAGTTGACCGGGATAGCGCTCCTCATAGCCCGTCAACTGCACCAGTTTGAGCATCGCATCGGTGCGCTTCTTGATCTCCTCCTTGGACAATGGCTTCAAGGTGAGCCCGAACGAGACGTTGTCGAAGACCGTCATGTGAGGAAACAGCGCGTAATTCTGGAACACCATTCCGAACGCGCGCTTCTCGGGCGGCAGATGATCGACCCGCGCTCCATTGAGCCTGATCTCGCCCTCGGTGGCCGCAATCAGGCCAGCGACGATCGACAAGGCCGTCGACTTTCCGCATCCACTCGGTCCGAGGAAGGTGACGAACTCGCCCTTTCGGATATCGAGTTCAAGGTTGTCCAGCACGGTCTTGTTGCCATAGCGCTTGGTGATTCCAAGCTTCAGCGAGTCCAACCTATCTCCCGGCCCGTTCATGTCGTCCCGTTTCTGAATAAGAAGCAACAAAGCCACCGGCGGGTCCGTACATGCGGACCCGCACGCTCATCGAATGGATTACTTCTTGACCTGGTTTGCGCCCACTTCCCGGTCCCAACGATCCATCGCGTAGCTCAATTCCTTCACGCCGAGCGGCGGGGATACTTTCCATTTGGTTCCGACCTCGTCGTATTCGGGCCGCCAAAACTCCTTCACCAGTTCCTGGATCTCCTTGGGTGCCTTTTCCATGGTGGCCGCAGTGATCGTCGGCCCAATGAAGCCCGGCCAGGAAAGGACCTGCTGCTCGGGCCGGCGCATGAACTTCATGAGATCGAGAATGACGTCGACCTGCTCTTTCGGCACGCCTGCGGGGATGCACCAGTAATGTCCGTCGACCACGAAGGTCGTGTTCTGAAGGATGGTGATCTTTGAGTCCGGCGGAATGACACTCTGGGCACGGGGCTTCATGTCCCATTCCATGATGCCGGCGATGATCCAGCGTTGCCCCTGGGCGAATTCCTTCAATGTGATCGCGGTGCCCGTCGGATAGTATTCGACGTACTGCCCAAGCTCCTTCAGATAGGCCCAGGTCTTGTCCCACCCCTTGTCGGGATCAAGCGGCTTTGAGTCATTCAGAATGTGCGCCATGCCCAGCACGATCGACCGGCCCGGTCCGCTATTCGCCGGCCGCGCATACATCAGCCGGCCCGGATTTGCCTTCGCCCAGGCCAGCAATTCTTCGGCGGTTTTCGGCGGGTTGGGGACCTTGCTGGGATTGTAGACGAACACCGGCCCGCCGGCGTTGCCCACCGACGGCACCATGTAGTCGCGGCCCTCGTCGTACAGCGCCTTGCCGGCAGGCGTCATCTCATCGCGCGGAAACTGTTTCTCGAAGTCAGGAATCTTGATCAATTGGTTGTTGGCCGCGAGAAACGCGCCACCGTCCTGCCCGGTCAGCACAAGGTTGATGTCCAGTCGTCCGGCATCCTGCTGAGCCTTGATCTTGGCCGGCAACTCCGGCGCCGGCGCGCGTTGAATCCTGATCTCCTTGATCTTGTCGGGATTGGCCTTCTTGTAGTTTTCGATGATGACCTGGGTAGATGCGAGATCGCCACCAGTATCGATGATCGAGAGAACGATCGGCTCGGCGGCCCTCAGAGGTTCACCAACGAAAGCCGTCACGGCGAGGACAGCCACGGCGCCGGCAAACGGGCGCAATAATGCATTCGGACAGATCCGCATTTCCGATTCCTCCCTGGCATATGCACCCGCGTCGCGCGCGGTTGTCATTTATTTGTAAACACAGCATCGACGAGTTGGGCGACATCTGTCAAGCATTGGGAGATCGCAATCGGCCGATCGTGAGCAGGACTTGCTGATGTCGCGATGTCGCACCTTGCCCGTCTTGCTCGTTCGCATATCAATCTGTGACTTCATAACCGACCCTAAGAGCCGACAAGTCGGCGCCTTGAGAAGGTCGGCCATCGGGAGAGACGCATGCCAATTGGAGTCGGCCTGATTGGGCTGGGGATGGCGGTGAAGCCGCATATTCTTTCGTTGCTTGAATTGCAGGCGCAGGGACGGATTACAATCGTCGGCGGATTTGCGCCGTCAGCGGACCGGCGGTCAGCGTTCTCACAGCAGTGGGGCGTTCCGGTTTTCGATAGCCAAAAGGATTTACTATCGCGCTCCGATCTCGATCTCGTCCTGATACTGACGCCCCCCGGAACGCATCTGGCGACCGTGCAGGCTGCAGCCGCAGCAGGGAAGCACATTCTGGTCGAGAAGCCCGTCGAGATATCGGTTGCCAGGGGTGAAGAACTCGCGGCCGTCACGGAGGCTACTGGCGTGCGGTGCGGCGTGTGCCTGCAACATCGCTTTCGTCCCGCAGCACTACGCCTGAAGGCGGTGCTGGATCAGGGAGATTTGGGCGATATCCTGTCGGCGAGCGCATCGATCCGATGGTGGCGCGACGATGCCTATTTCCGTCAACCAGGCCGCGGCATGAAGGCTCGCGACGGCGGAGGCGTATTGCTCACGCAGGCCATCCATACTCTCGATCTGCTTCTGCATTTCGTGGGGCCGCACAAGGATGTCGCCGGTTTTGTATCGACCTCACCGCTCCGAACGATCGATACTGAAGACGTGACCGCGGCGGCGGTCCGTTTCCAAAGCGGTGCCATCGGCGTGCTCGATGCCACCAGTGTTGCGCGGCCCGGCTATCCGGAGCGTATCGAAATCGCTGGCACGCGCGGCTCGGCCTATCTCGAGACGTTCCAGTTGGCCATCCATCGCCACGAAGGCCCGCCAGAGACGGTCGGGACCGCGCAATCGGGCGGCGGAGGTGCCGATCCGATGGCATTCGATCACGGCCCGCATCGGGGAGTGATCACCGAAATGCTGGATGCAATCGAACAACGACGCGAGCCGTCCAACAGCGTGCGCTCCGCCCTTCACGTACAACGGCTGATCGAAGCCTGGCTGTCAGACGCCGCCGCCCGCGCTTGACCGTCGCCCTCACGGCCGCTCGCGCCTAAGCCGTTTGGCCAGCGCTGCAATCCCGGATTGTCAGCGGCAGTGCGCCGACTTGTCAAAAAGATGTAATGTTGCCAAAGACTGGAGCATGTTCGGAGCAAGGACGGGGTGAACATGGGCTCAACGGTCAAACGGGACGACATTCCGGAGCGCCCGGCTGTGACGGGAAAGCTCAGCGACCGCGTCTACGATCATGTCCTCAGCCAGATCACGGTCGGAATCTACCCGGTCAATTCGCGGCTTCCTCCCGAGACACGCCTGGCAGATCAACTTGGCGTTTCGCGCCCGGTCGTCCGTGAAGCGCTGATGCGGCTGCGTGATGACGGCGTCGTCGCATCGCGGCAGGGCGCCGGCTCATTCGTGATGCGACGTCCCGCGGCAGACGTTTACAACTACGCTCCCGTGGGAAGCATTGCCGATATACAGCGCTGTTTCGTATTTCGCATCGGCATCGAAGGAGAAGCCGCCGCGCTTGCCGCGCGCGATCACGACCCGGAAGGTCTGCGCCGGATCCGCGACGCTATCGCGGCACTGGATCAAGTGATCGCAGATGCCGCGCTGGGCGTAGAGGAAGACATTGCGTTCCACCGCTCAGTCGCAGAGGCCACCGGCAATCGCTTCTTCGCCGCGACCCTCGCCGCGATCCAGTCTCAGGTGAGCGTGGGTATCACACTCAATCGAAATCTCTCATTGATCCAGCCGCGCGACCGACTTCTGCGTGGGCAAGAGGAGCACCGGGCCGTGTTCGATGCGATCGCCTCCAGAGACGAAGCCCGAGCTCGCGAAGCCATGCGGTCGCATATCGAGAATGCCCGCAAGCGCGTTTTTGAAGGCGGATAGCTGCGCGCAGCGTGGCTCGCGCGCCCGGGTGGTTGTACTCAGATGAAATTCAGGAGATTCTTGACAGACGGCGGCGCCGCAAAAGGACGCCAAGTCATTGAAATCATGGTCGGAGTGGCAGGATTCGAACCTGCGACCCCTGCGTCCCGAACGCAGTGCTCTACCGGGCTGAGCCACACTCCGACTAAGAGCGCGGCTTATAGCCTTGGGTTTCGCATCCTGCAAGAACCCCGGTAAAGAAGCCTGACCAATTTTGAAGACAAGGATCTGCCCTGCATGGCCGTAGGCCTGACGACCCGGATGAGCCCCGCCGACGCCGCCCATATCGCGGAGGCGGCGCGCTGCCTGCGCGCCGGCGGGCTGCTGGCGTTTCCGACCGAGACGGTCTACGGGCTCGGCTCCGATGCGGCCAATCCGCGGGCCGTGGCGGGGATCTATGAGGCCAAGGGCCGGCCGTCATTCAATCCGCTGATCGCCCATGTGGCGGACCTCGCCGCTGCCCGGGGCATCGCCCAATTCGATGCGCGCGCGCTGGCGCTTGCCGAGGCGTTCTGGCCGGGGCCGCTGACACTGGTGCTACCCAGGACGGCGGACTGCCCGGTGGCCGATCTGGCCACCGCCGGCCTCGATACGGTCGCCATTCGCGTGCCGGCGCATCCCGTGGCCCACGCGCTCCTGCAGGCCTTTGGCGGTGCCGTGGTGGCGCCATCGGCCAATATCTCCGGGCATGTCTCGCCGACCACCGCAGCCCATGTGCTAAGCGATCTGGATGGCCGGATCGACATGATTCTCGATGGCGGGCCGGTTGAAGTGGGCGTTGAATCCACCATCGTCGGTTGTTTCGACACGCCGATGCTGCTCCGTCCCGGTGGCCTCCCGCGCGAGGCGATCGAACGGGTGTTGGGCCAGCCGCTGGCGAGCCCGCCGGACGAACCCGCAAGCGAGACCAACCAGCCGCTGGCGCCGGGCATGCTGGCCTCGCATTATGCGCCGCGGACACGGGTGCGGCTGCTGGCCGAGGCGGTGAATCCCGGCGAGGCGCTACTGGCCTTCGGATCGGCCCCGCTGCCCGGCATCGAGGCCGCCGCCGCTGTCCTGAATTTGTCCGAACAGGGCGATCTCGGGGAAGCCGCCACCAATCTTTTCGGCTATCTTCGCGCGCTCGACGCCGCTGCCATGGCTTCGGGCGCGAGCGGCATCGCGGTGATGCCGGTGCCTAACCATGGGCTCGGCGAAGCCATCAATGACCGGCTGCGCCGCGCCGCCGTGTAACTCGAACGCAAGACCAAGAAACGCGCCAAGAAAATATCCAAGGGAATAGTTATGAATATCGTCCAGCCGAAGCCGCCCACGCTCTCCCCCGAAACCATTGCGCGCTTCCGGGCCATCGTCGGCGACAAATACGCCATCACCGATCAGGCCGACGTGCATCAATACGTCACCGAGGATCGCAACCTGTTTTTCGGCACTTCGCCGCTGGTGCTGCGCCCGGGCTCGACCGCCGAAGTCGCCGCGATCTGCAAACTCGCCACCGAGACCCGCACCGCACTGGTGCCGCAGGGTGGCAATACCGGCCTCGTCGGCGGCCAGACGCCTTATGGCGGTGAAGTCGTGCTGTCGATGCGCCGGATGGACAAGGTGCGCGATCTGGACACTTCGTCCAATACGATGACGGTGGAAGCCGGCCTCGTGCTGCAGGTCGCGCAGCAGCGCGCCGCGGAAGCCGACCGGCTGTTTCCGTTGTCGCTGGGCTCGGAGGGCAGCTGCACCATCGGCGGCAATCTCTCCAGCAATGCCGGCGGTACGACCGCCCTGGCCTATGGCGTGGCGCGCGAAATGGCACTCGGCCTCGAAGTCGTGCTGGCCGATGGCCGCATTCTCAATGGCCTGTCGAAGCTGAAGAAGGACAATACCGGTTACGACCTGCGCAACATCTTCATTGGCGCCGAAGGCTCGCTCGGCATCATTACCGCCGCAACGCTGAAGCTGTTTCCGAAGCCGCGCGCGGTCGAGACCGCCTTTGTCGGCCTGAAGTCGCCGGACGATGCGCTGAAGCTGCTCGGCATCTCCCGCTCTGAGGCCGGCGGCAATCTCACCAGTTTCGAACTGATCGCCGATATCGCGGTGGATTTCAGCGTCCGCCACGGTATCGGCATTCGCGACCCGCTCTCCAGCAAGCACGTCTGGTATGTACTGATGGAATTGTCGTCGGGACGCGACGACGCGCGCGCGACACTGGAAGCGATCCTCGAACGCGGCTTTGAAGACGGCATCGTGGATGACGCCGTGATCGCCGAGAACATCGCCCACCGTCAGGCGTTCTGGAAATTGCGCGAGGAAATCTCGCCGGCGCAGAAGCCGGAAGGCGGATCGATCAAGCACGATATCTCAGTGCCGGTCGCTTCCGTGCCCGCATTCATCGCCGAAGCCAATGCTGCGGTCGTGAAGCTGATGCCCGGCGCACGTCCGGTGCCGTTCGGCCATCTCGGCGACGGCAACATCCACTACAATGTCACGCAGCCCAAGGAGACGCTCGGCGACAGCGACGGCCGCGAGAAATTCCTGGCGCGCTGGCACGACGTCAACGAAGTCGTCTTCGACGTCGTACTGCGCATGGGCGGCTCGATCTCCGCCGAACATGGCATCGGCCAGATGAAGGCGGCTGAGCTGCCCTCGGTGAAGGATCCCGTCGCCATCGAACTGATGCGCAGCCTGAAGGCGATGCTGGATCCACTGAACATCCTCAATCCGGGCAAGGTGCTGCTGCCGGTGCAACATTGAAAGTTGCCCGGCTCGTCGACACCGATATTCAGGCGGTCATCCAGCTCTGGCTGCGCTGCGGACTGGTGCGGCCCTGGAACGATCCGGAGGCCGATATCAGGCTGGCGCGCGCCGGCACCAATGCCGATGTCCTGGTTGGTCGCAAGGGAAAGGCCATCGTCGCCTCCGTGCTCGTCGGCCATGATGGCCATCGCGGCTGGGTCTATTACGTCTCGGTCGATCCGGACCAGCAGCGCCAGGATTTCGGCCGCGGCATCATGAGCGCAGCCGAAGACTGGTTGCGCGAGCGCGGCATCGAGAAAATGCAGCTCATGGTGCGTTCGGATAATACCAAGGTGCGGGCGTTCTACGAGTCGCTTGGCTATGGCGAACAGAAGCGCGTGATCTATGCCAAGTGGCTCGACGGGCGGCCGCTGACGCCGTGAGCTAGAACAACGAGCCCTGGCCGTCGTCCTCGCTCACCACGACCCTGCGCGGCGCCCTCGTCGGCTTCACCTGCTCTACAGCGGCTTCTTCCGCCGAGATCGGCAGGATCAGTTGCGCATCGTCATTGGCCACCTTGTTGACGGCCATCGCCACCGGATGCCAGGCGAAGGTGCCGTCTGCGGGCGCAGCGAGCATCGTCATCACGTCGGACGCACTATCCGAACTGCAATCGAGCCACTGGCCGAAATGATCGGGTGCGATCGTCACCGGCACGCGATGGTGCAGTACCGACATCCCGGTGCTGGCTTCTGCGGTGATAAGCGCAACCGTGTCGACTTCTTCGCCGTTCGGTCCCATCCAGGTCTCGGCAAGACCCGCGAACCCCATCGGCCCACCTGCACGTGGGTGGATAAAATACGGTTGTTTTCGTTCACCGCGGTTTTGCCATTCGTAATAGCCATCGGCCGGAATCAGACAGCGGCGGCGGCGAATCGCGTTTTTGAAGGCCGGCTTTTCTTGCACCGTCTCGGCGCGTGCATTAATCAGAAGCGTAAACTTCCGCGGGTCCTTGACCCAGGAGGGCAAAAGGCCCCATCGCATTAGACGGAAATGCCGGGATCCGTTTTCAACGATGACAACAGGAACCGGCTGCGTCGGCGCAATATTGTACCTCGCAGGAAAATTCGGTTGCTCGATATAACTGAATACCTGCCGTAACGCTTCCGGCGCTGATGTAATGACAAACCGCCCGCACATTCTCGATCCGCAATCCTGCCTCTTCAGGCGGTTTTAACCCAAAACACCAACAGTGCGACATATGACCCTGACGGCCATACAACCGGCGCAGCATGACCATCACGATCTGGCCAGTGCCGGTGCCGGCCCCGTCGCGTCAGCTGCCGAGCTGATGGCCGCCAATATTAATCCGCGCACGGGTCTGGCGACCGACTATCTCAATCACTTCAATGAAGCCATCATGTTGCTCGAGCTGATCCCGGACATGCCGGACTGCTATGAGCTGTTCCTGGAATGGCAGCCGCTTAGCTATGCCGAGCACTTCATCAAATCCAACTTCAAGGCACGCGATCTCGCCATCGCATCCTATGAGGCTGCACGCCCGGCCATCCGTGCAGAATTCGATGCGCTGGTCGCGAACATGACGCAAATCCTGACGACTGTCGGCGAAGCCATGCGAACCGTGCAGCAGGACCGGACCCGCGCCATGCTGGCCGAACAGGCTGCCGGCTGGGTGAAACCCATGGTCGGGACTGCCGGCGGCATCATCAACGGCCGCGATCAGGAATCTGACGTCGATAGCATCATGGCGCAATGACCTCGTGACCGACACGCCTCCCGCCCATCCGCAACTCGCCACCAGCGCCGCCATCTTCCGCGACGGCAAGGTGCTGCTGGTCCGCCGCGCCCGCTCGCCCGGCAAGGGCTTCTATTCGCTCCCCGGCGGACGCGTGGAATTTGGCGAATCCCTCGCCGTCGCGCTCGCACGCGAGGTGATGGAGGAAACCGGGCTGACCATCGATATTGTCGGCCTGTCCGGCTTCCGCGAAGTGCTGCCCAACGACAAGGTCGCGGGGCATTACCTGATCATGTCCTTTGCCGCTCGCTGGGTGGCTGGCGAGCCCGAGCTAAATGACGAACTTGACGATTTCCAGTGGGTCGCGCCGGACGATCTCGGCGCCTTCAAGACCACCGAAGGCCTCGGTCCGATCCTTGCCATGGCGGAAGATCTGGTCGGACCATAAATAGCTCCTTGCCGCACCGGCAGCGCTGCCTTGCTTCAGACGCCTTGAAAAGGCATATCAGCCGGGTTCCGGGACCATTCATATTGAAGCATCTGCTCATCATTCTGACGATTGTGACGTTCTGCGCTGGCTCTGCCCGGGCACAGGACGCGGCTGCGCCGTTCGACAATGACCTGCAGCGGATGTCAGAAATTCTCGGCGCGCTGCATTACTTGCGCGGCATCTGCGGCAATAACGAAGGCAACAAGTGGCGCAACGAGATGCAGGCGCTGGTCGATGCCGAAACGCCGTCGGGCGAGCGCCGCACCCGCATGATCGCTGGCTTCAACCGTGGCTATAACGGCTTCCAGCAGACCTACCGGACCTGCACGCCTGCCGCCAGTATCGCGATCCGCCGCTATATCGACGAAGGCTCGCGGATCTCGCGCGATCTCACCGCAAGGTATGCGAACTAGATGAAGCCACATGCGATCGACACTGTCTTCTTCGATCTCGACGGGACGCTGACCGATCCCAAGATCGGCATCACGGGCTCGATCCAGTATGCGCTCGGCAAGCTCGGGCTTCCCGTCCCGACACAGGATGAACTGACCTGGTGCATCGGCCCACCGCTGCGCGCCAGCTTCGTGGCGCTGCTCGGCGGCGAGAAAGATGCCGACCGCGGCGTCGAACTCTATCGCGAGCGGTTCGGCACGATCGGCCTGTTCGAGAACACGCTTTATGATGGCATCATCGCGACACTCGATACGTTGCACGCAACAGGCCGCCGGCTGTTTGTCGCCACCAGCAAGCCGCATGTCTTTGCGGACCGTATCGTCGACCACTTCGGCCTGCGCAAGTATTTCACGCGCGTATTCGGCTCGGAGCTCGACGGTACTCGCGTCGACAAGAGCGATCTGCTGCGCTACGCGCTTGATGAAACCTCGACCGATCCCGCACGTGCGATCATGATCGGCGACCGCAAGCACGACATTATCGGCGCCGCGAATAACGGCATTCCGGCGATCGGCGTGCTCTATGGCTATGGCGGCCGCGAGGAGCTGACCTCCGCGGGCGCTCGGCATCTGGTTGCCTCGCCTGCAGAGATTCCAGGTTACATCGACTAACGCACCACTTAGTGCTTCCCCGCGCCCATATAGCCAAACAGGAATCCCGCGACCTTGCGTTTCTGGATTTCTTCGCTGCCTTCGGTGATACGGTAGCGGCGGTGATGGCGATAGATGTGCTCGAACGGCTTGTGGCGTGAATAGCCCATGCCGCCATGCACCTGCATCGCACGGTCGGCAGATTCGCAGCACAGCCGGTTGGCCCAGTAGTTACACATCGACACCTTGTCCGACAGCGTGTGTTCGACCTGCGCCTGGGTGAGCTGATCCATCTCCCACGCCGTCTTGCGGATCAGAAGGCGCAGCATCTCCGCCTGCGTGGCGAGTTCGACCAACGGAAACTGGATACCCTGATTGCGCGCCAGTTCCTCGCCGAACGGTTTCCGCTCGCGCGCGTATTTCACGCTCTCATTGATGCAATAGACAGCGGCGCCGAGCGAACTCGCGGCTTGGCGGATGCGGTTCTCATGCACGAAGCACTGCGCCAGTGACAGACCACGACCGATCTCGCCGAACAGCGCATCATCCGGCACGAATACATCGGTGAACGACACGCGCGGATGGTCCGTGGGCATGTTGAAGGTCCACATATATTCTTCGATCTTCACACCTGCGGCCTTGGCCGGCACCAGAAAACAGGTGATGCCGCGGGCATCGCCGTCATTCCCCGATGTGCGCGCGAACAGCGCGCAATGCGTCGCCACATGCATGCCCGTGGTCCACATCTTCTCGCCGTTGATGACCCAGCCCTTGACGCCATCACGCGTCGCCTCGACGGCCGTCGTCTCCATATGCGTGGCGTCGGAGCCGTGTTCGGGTTCGGTGAGGCCGAAGGTGATGCGATATTTGCCGGTGATCGAGCCCTCGATCATCTCCTTCTGGTCGTCGCGGCCATAGCGGTCCAGCATCGTCACCAGCGGCAGATTGCCGACAATGGAGTGTTCGTTCTGCAGATCGTTGTGCAGGCCAAGACCCTTGGCGGCGAAATGCTCGCGGATCACGGCCATCCAGAGATTGCTGCCGTCCTTGCCGCCATAGCGCTTCGGGATTGCAAAGCGCAAATGGCCGGCATTGTCGGCGAGATTCTTCGCCTGACGCAGCAGCTGCTCCCATTCATGCCGCGGCAGCCCGCCATTGTCGAAATCGGTGCGCGCCCATTCGCGGCGATGATCGAAGAAGCGGATATTGTCATCCCGCTCTTCGAGCGGCTTGATCTCGCGCAGGATGAATGAATCGAGTTCGGCGAGATAGGCGACCAGATCGGCCGGCAGGGAAAAATCCAAGGCACTCTCCCGATTGTTTTCCGAGCTTTGTTGCTCTTGTTAATCGAGCGATTAAGATGGCATCGTCCGATCAAGTCAAGCGCGCCCGCGCGGCGTAAATTCTGCCTAACGAAAAACAAAAGGGAGGCCGCGATGGCTCTGCAATTCTCAACTGTGACCCGCAAGGGACCGATCACCATCGTGACACTGTCACGCCCGGAAGTTTACAACGCGCTGCACACCGACGCGCATAACGAGCTGCACGAGGTATTCAACGACTTCGCTAGTGATCCCGAACAGTGGGTGGCGATCGTCACCGGCGCCGGCGACAAGGCGTTCTGCGCCGGCAACGATCTGAAGTGGCAAGCCGCCGGCGGCAAGCGCGGCTGGAACACGTCGGGCTTCGCCGGCCTCACCGCGCGCTTCGATTGCGACAAACCGATCATTGCTGCGGTGAACGGCGTTGCCATGGGCGGCGGCTTCGAGATTGCGCTGGCCTGCGACCTCATCATCGCTGCGGAAAATGCGACCTTCGCACTACCCGAGCCACGCGTCGGCCTTGCCGCACTCGCTGGCGGCCTACAGCGGCTGCCGCGCCAGATCGGCATGAAGCGCGCCATGGGGATGATCCTCGCCGCGCGCCATGTGAAGCCACAGGAAGGCTATGAGCTTGGCTTCGTCAACGAGGTGGTGCCGCAGGGCGAAGCTCTGAACGCCGCGCTGCGCTGGGCCGAGACCATCTGCCAGAACTCACCGATGTCCATCCGCGCCTCCAAGCAGGCGATCCAGAAGGGCATGGCGGTGTCGCTGGAACAGGCGATCACCGAGCAGCGCGAATATCCGGCGGTGAAGGCGATGGCGGCATCGGAGGATTACGTCGAAGGACCGAAGGCATTCTCCGAAAAGCGCAAGCCGAACTGGAAGGGGAAGTAGCGCTTCGGCGCTTACTTCGGTTCCAGCTCGCGCTTGTAGGAACCATAGTTCGGCTGATCGACGGCGAGCTTCGCCAGTGTCGTCTGCCACAGATGCTCCTTCACACCGGGTGTAGTGAGATCGACATCACCTTGCGCGATACGGTCGGCGAGATCCTGGTTCAACCCGTCGAGCGTGCCATGCACGCCGAGCAGCATCGTGAGCCCATGCAGCTCGGCGGCGTCGCTGTCGCCGGCGAGCGTCAGTTGCCGGGTCACCAGATCAAGCGCGTTGATCGCGACACGCAGCTTGAAGGCGGCATGGCCCGAGATTTGAGGTGCAATGTCGTTGCGGAGAAACTCCGCGACGGCCTTCACCAGTTCGTCCGGCCTCGGTTCATCCTGCATGTCTTTAACCTCGCGGTGCCAACAGCCTGAGCAGATCAATCTCGGTTTCCGACGACCGCCGCCCGATCATCGCGCGCTCCATCGAATGATCCGGCCCGAGACGAAACCGCTGCATCATGCCAACGCACATCACGCCCCAGCGCAGCGTGCCCATCACTTCCCAGAATTTCACCCGCTGTGCATCGACAGCGATCCCGCTAGCCGCTTCGTAACCAGCGAACAACTCTTCATAAGTACCAAACCCGCCAACCGGCTTGTCGATGACACCGAAGCGCCAGGAATTGACGCAGATCCAGCCGAGATCCTCCATGGGATCACCGAGATGGGCCAGTTCCCAATCCAGCACGGCGCGGACGCCATCGGGCCCGACTATCAGATTGCCATGGCGGAAATCGCCATGCACCAAAGTGACGCGTTCTGATGGGCCGGGATCGTTGCCGCGCAACCAGCGTAGCGCCAGCTGGAACACCGGGCGCGGCCAGCCAAAACCGTCGATCTCACGCTGCAATTCGGCGATTTCTGCTGCGGCATTCATGCGGCGCAGTTGCGGCAGGCTTGCAGCGGACAGCCCGTGAATGCCGGCTAGGATCTCGCCGCATTGCCGGGCGAGTTTGGGCCGCGCTCCGGCGAATTCATCGTCGCGCAAAATTTTGCGCGGGATGGTTTCGCCAGCGACTCGCTGCATGATGAAGCCTGTTCCCAGATCGTCATCCGGTTTGAGAACATGCAGCACCTTCGGCGACGGCACACCGGCATCATGCGCGAGTTGCATGAGTACCGCTTCCGCATCGAGGCCCGCAGCACGGCCGGGCGCAGCGCCATACCCCGACGGTGCGCGGCGCAGGATCGCGCCGATGGCACCATCGGGATGCATGATGTCGAACGACCACGTCTCCTGACTGGCGCCGCCGGACAGCCGCACTGCGGATGTCACGCCTGCCGCGCCGGGACACCACGCCGCCGCACTGCGCGCCAAAAGCTCCGCGACGGACGCCGTGCTCAAGGCTTACTGGCCCGTGAACTTGGCCGGACGTTTTTCCAGGAACGCCGCGACGCCTTCCTTGAAGTCCGGCGAAGCACCGGCGGCGCGCTGCGATTTGACCTCGAGATTGATCTGGTCCTCGAAGGAATTCTCCGGGCTTTCCCAGTAGAGCTTGCGGATCAGCGACAGTGCGATGGTCGGGCCGTTGGCGAGTTCATGGGCGAGCTTCATGGCTTCATCCATCAGCGCCGCATCGTCATAGACGCGGTTGACGAGGCCCCATTCCAGCGCCTTCTCGGCCGGCAGCTTTTCGCCAAGCAACGACAGTTCGACCGAACGCGCCTTGCCGATCAGGCGGGGCAGGATCCAGGTCGAGCCGCAATCCGGCACCAGGCCGATACGGCGGAACGCCTGCAGGAAATAGGACGAGCGCGCGCACAAAATGAGATCGCCCATCAGCGCGAAGCTCATGCCGGCGCCGGCGGCGGGGCCATTCACCGCGGTGACGATCGGGCAATGCAGGTTCTGCAGCCGGCGCAGGAACGGATGGAAGGCGGTCTCCAGCGTGGCGCCGGCGTTGCTGCGCGCCTTTGTGAGCTGATTGTTGCGCCCCTGAAGATTGGCGCCCGTGCAGAAGGCACGGCCGGCACCGGTGAGCACCACGCAGCGCACGTCCGCCTTGCGATCATCGATCTCGTCCAGCGCCTCGCCGAGGCCGCCGAGCATGTCGACCGACACCGCGTTCATCACCTCCTGATGATCGAGCTTCAGGATGGCGACATTGCCGTCGAAATCGAGCGTGACGTGTTTGAACTGCATGGTTTCCTCGCGAGATGATCCGCGTGTTTATTCCGCGGTGTGGAAGCTTTGTCTGGGCATGATCTGATCCGAAAACCGGCATCCACTTTTCGGGATCATGCGATTGTATGTCAGGCGGCATATTTGATTTTTCGGACGCGCTTGTCCATGCTTCCCGGGGAACACCAGCCCACCAACGGACGCACGGCATAACGCGCGCCAAACATGGAAACGCTGACATGGCAACGTCTACACAGATATTCGACCTCAGCGGCCGCGTGGCCGTCATCACCGGCGGTAATGGCGGTATCGGCCTCGGCATCGCGCAGGCGCTGGCCACCGCCGGTTGCAATGTCTCGATCTGGGGCCGCAACGCCGAGAAGAACAAGGCGGCGGCTGCCAGCATGGCGAACTGTACCGGCAAGGTCGACACGCTGGTTTGCGACGTCACCGACACCGCCTCGGTGAAGGCGGCGATGGATGCCACGCTCAAAAAATTCGGCCGTGTCGACGGCTGCTTCGCCAATGCCGGCATCGGTGGCGGCGGCCGGCATAATTTCATCGACCGCACCGAAGAGCAGTGGCGCACCATGTTCGCCACCAATCTCGACGGTGTCTTCCATGCCTTCCAGGTCGCCGCACGACATATGACGGAACGCGCCGAGGCCGGCGACAAGTTCGGCCGTCTGGTCGCGACGTCAAGCCTCGCCTCGATCTTCGGCACCGCGCGCAACGAGCACTATGCGGCGACCAAGGCGGCGATCAATGCGCTGGTCCGCGCGCTCGCGGTCGAGCTGGCGCGTCAGGGCGTGACAGCGAATGCGATCCTGCCGGGCTGGATCAAGAGCGACATGACCGCAGGAATCATGGGCAACGAGAAATTCGTCGCCAATGTGATGCCGCGCATTCCGTTGCGCCGTTTCGGCGAACCGTCGGACTTCGGCGGCATCGCTGTCTATCTGATGAGCAAGGCGTCATCGTATCATACGGCGGATACGTTCGTGATCGATGGCGGGTATACGGCGTTTTAGCTTTCTTCCCTCTCCCCTTGCGGGAGAGGGTGCCTGAGCGAAGCGAAGGCGGGAGAGGGGTGCAGCGACGCGCGGACTCCGCGGGCCCCTCTCCCGTCTCGAACCCGCTTCGCGTGTTCGATCCATCCTCCCCTGCAAGAGGGGAGGGGAAAGAAAGTGCTTCTGCTACGACGCCACCGCCTCCTTTGGCCGCGCCCCCACCGTCATCGCGAATCCCTCATAGTCCTTCGCGGCGATATCGTTGCAAATCTGCCGGTAGACGCCGACGCCGCCAATATAGGGCATGAATATCTGCGGCTTGCCGGGAATATTCGCGCCCATATACCAGGAATTAGCCTGCGGATAGAGCGTGCCAGCCGCCACCTCGTTGACATGAGCGACCCATTTGTCCTCCGCGGAACGCGTTGCCTCGATCACCTCTGCGCCACGGTCACGCATGTAAGCGACGCAGTCGGTGATCCAGTCGACATGCTGCTCGATGGACACGATCATGTTCGACAGTACAGATGGCGAGCCAGGGCCGGTGACTATAAAGAGGTTCGGGAAGCCGGCGCTCATCAAGCCGAGATAGGTTCGCGGGCCTTCGGACCATTTGTCATTCAGCGTCTGGCCACCGCGGCCGCGAATGTCGATCTTGGCGACCGAGCCGGTCATCGCGTCGAAGCCGGTGGCGAGCACCAATGCGTCGACCTCGTAATCCTTGCCGCCGGTGCGCAAGGCATACGGCAGAATCTGCTCGATCGGATGGGCCTTTATATCGACCAGCGTCACATGCGGGCGATTGAAGGTCGCATAGTAATCTGTGTCGACGCAGATACGTTTGGAGCCAACCGGATGATCGATCGGCTGCAGCAGCCTTGCCGTTTCGGGATCGCTGACGATCTCTGAAATTCTCTCGCGGATAAAATCGGCCGCGGTATCGTTGGAGCGCTGATCCAGGACCAGGTTATTGTAGACGCCCATGAAGGTAAGCCCGCCCGATGTCCATCGCGCATGATACTTCTCACGCCTTTCATGCTCCGGATCGTCGAGCGCGCCGCGATCCGGAATCGGCTGCACGATGCCGTTCTTGAAATCCTCGCGCGCCTGCCGGCGAATCTCCGGATAGTTGTCGCGAAACGATTTGCGCTCATCATCGGTGAGTGGCGCGTTGCGCGCCGGCACGCTGAAATTCGCGGTGCGCTGGAACACAGTGAGCTGGCTCGCCTGTTCGGCGATCAGCGGGATCGACTGGATCGCCGACGAGCCGGTACCGATGACGCCAACGCGCAGGCCGGTGAAATCGACTGGCTCATGCGGCCAGTTTCCGGTGTGATAGACCTTGCCCTTGAAATCCTTCATGCCCCTGAATTCGGGCGTACGCGCATTCGACAGGCAACCCGTCGCGAGCACGACATGCTGCGCGATGGTGGCCTGACCATCGGAAGTCGTCACCGTCCATCGATTGGCGCGCTCATCGAAAACTGCAGATTTGACCGTCGTGTTGAACTGGATGTCCTTCCGCAGATCGTAGCGATCGGCGACATGGCCGGCATAGCGCAGGATTTCCGGTTGCGGCGCATAGCGCTCGCTCCAGTCCCATTCCTGCTGCAATTTGTCATCGAACGAGAACGAATACTGCATGCTCTCGACGTCGCAGCGCGCGCCGGGATAGCGGTTCCAGTACCAGGTGCCGCCGACATCGCCGCCCTGTTCGAACACCTTCACGGCAAGACCGAGGCCACGCAATTTGTACAACAAATAAAGCCCCGCGAACCCGGCGCCGACGACCACGACATCGATACGCGCGTTCTGATGTGAGACAGGTTGCGGCTGAGCAGCGGCCATGCATTCACTCCCGGATTTTTTGCTTTGCTTGTTATGGGCAGCATTTCCCGCATGACGCGAAAGCGCAAGCAGGAAATCGGGCGTCGTTGCCCCGGTATTTTGCCAGGCGGAATGCCCCTCGTCCGCTTGGCATCGCCCTTCCCCATACGCTAGCGTTCATCACGAACTCGCCACATGAAGCGGGTCACAAGAGATTCAGGGAGACACGCCGATGAAGTCGCCGATCTGCGAGATGCTGGGCATCGAGTTTCCGCTACTCGCTTTCAGCCATTGCCGCGACGTGGTCGCCGCCGTCAGCCGCGCCGGCGGCTTCGGTGTGCTCGGCGCCACCGCGCATTCGCCGGACACGCTGGAGCAGGAACTGAGGTGGATCGACGATCACGTCGACGGCAAGCCCTATGGCATAGACGTTCTGATCCCCGAAAACATCTCCACCGCAGGCGAGAAGGACGTCACCTGGAAGTCGCTCGAGCGCCGCATCACACCGGAACATCGCGACTTCACCAGGAGCCTGCTGAAGAAATACGGCGTCGATCTCAAAATCACCGAAGTCTCCTCCGATCAGCCGCAGCCATTCGATGGCGAGACTGCGCTGCGGCTGCTCGACGTCTCCTTCAACCATCCGATCCGGCTGATCGCCAATGCACTCGGCGTGCCGCCGAAGGCGATGATCGAGATGGGCAAAGCCCATGACGTCCCGGTGGCGGCGCTCGTCGGCGCCAAGGAACATGCGATCCGGCAGGTTGCGGCCGGCGTCGATATTCTCGTGGCGCAGGGCACCGAGGCCGGCGGCCATTGCGGCGAAGTCTCGACCATGGTGCTGGTACCGGAGGTGATCAAGGCCATCAAACCGATGCGCGAGGTGCCGGTGCTGGCCGCCGGCGGCATCATGACCGGGCGGCAGATGGCCGGCTGTATGGCGATGGGCGCGGCCGGCGTCTGGACCGGTTCGGTATGGCTCGCGACCACGGAATCCGAAACCTCCGAAATCTTTCGCGAGAAGATGATTGCCGCCTCGTCGCGCGATGCAATCCGCTCCAGGGGACGCACAGGCAAGCCCGCGCGGCAGTTGCGCTCGGTCTGGACCGATGCCTGGGATCGCGGCGAAGACAGTCCCGGCGCACTGCCGATGCCACTGCAGAGCCTGATCAGCCGCGACGCTTTCGCCTCCATCGATCGGTCAGCCGCAGCGGGCAATGCACAGGCACGGGATCTGGTCAGCTATTTCGTCGGGCAAGGCGTCGGCCTGATTGACAGCGTCAAGTCGGCGGGCGCAGTTGTGCAGGAGTTCAAGGAGGACTTCGCCGAAGCGGCGGAGCACCTTACCATGCTGGTTTCGGAATAGAGGCAAGAGCAAGAACAATGGTAGTGTCGAACCCACCTGAAGACCGCATCCCCGTCATCGTCGGCGTCGGCGAATTTTCGGATCATCCGAAAGAGCTCACTGCGGGGCTTGAGCCGCTCGCACTGATGATCGAGGCGCTGAAGCGCGCGGAACAGGATTCAGGCGCAAAACTTCTCAAGGATATCGACTCCCTCGACATCGTGAACTTCCTGAGCTGGCGTTACACCGCACCGGAGAAGCAGCTCAGCGAGAAGCTCGGCATCAATCCGAAGCACGCCTATTACGGCCCGGTCGGCGGCGAAAGCCCGATCCGCTACATTCATGAAGCAGCCAAGCGTATCGCGCGCGGCGAATCGCAGGTCGCGGCGATCACCGGCGCTGAATCGCAGGGCACCGCGACCAAAGTCGAACGCGCGAAGGTTGACCTGCCCTGGACACCCTTCGCCAAGGATGCGCCGGAGCCGCTGCGCGGCGCCAACTATCAGAAGCCGATGGCCACCAAGCTCGGCGTGGCCAAACCGGTCACGGTCTATCCGTTCTATGAAGCCGCCTCTGCCGCGCATTGGGGCCAGACGCCGCGGGAGGCGCATCGCGAATCCGGCGAGTTGTGGTCGCGTTATGCAGGCGTTGCCGCGACCAATCCGGAGGCGTGGATCAAGAAGGCTTATACGCCCGACGAGATCACCACACCGACACCGGACAACCGGCTGATCGCCTGGCCCTATACCAAGCTGATGGTCGCCAATCCAATGGTGAACCAGTCGGCGGCGATCCTCGTCACCAGCCTCGCGAAGGCGCGCGCTGCGGGCGTGCCCGAGGATCGCATCGTGCATATCTGGGGCGGTGCCTCGGCCGAAGAGCCGCGTGACTATCTTGACCGCGATCAGTATGTCGAAAGCCACGCGCAGAATGCCGTGCTGAAAGTCGCGATGGATCTGGTCGGAGGCTCCGGCAGGAATTTCGGCGCCATCGAGCTCTATAGCTGCTTCCCCTGCGTGCCGAAGATGGCCCGCCGCACCCTCGGCCTTGGCAGTGACGTGCAGCCGACTGTGACCGGCGGTCTGACGTTCTTTGGCGCGCCACTCAACGACTACATGGCGCATGCCGCCTGCGCGATGGTGCGCAAGATTCGCGCCGGTACCAAGACGGGATTGCTTTACGCGCAAGGCGGCTTCGTCACCAAGCACCACGCACTGGTGGTGTCGAAGGACGCGCCGAAACAGCCGCTCGCGCAAGATACCAATGTGCAGGCTGACGCCGACCGCAACCGCAAGCCCGTTCCGACATATGTCACCGAGGCCTCGGGCAACGGCACTGTCGAAAGCTTCACGGTGATCTATGGCCGCGGTGGCGAGATCGAACACGGCGTGGTGATCCTGCGCACTGCTGCCAATGAACGCACGCTGGCGCGTGTGCCGGTGCAAGACCAGGCGACGCTGGCGTTTTTGATGGATCCGGACAAGACGCCCGTGGGATCTTCAGGCGCGATCAGCACGGCGGGTGATGGCGTGCTGGAGTGGCGAAAGGCGCCGTAAAGCGAGATGACCAAATTCATTCCAAAAGATGCAAACTTCGAGGCCCGTGTGCAGGCGAGCTTCGCCCGCCAAACGGCGATGGCGACACTGGGCATTGAAGTTGCTCGCCAGGCAGCCGGTGAAGTCGAACTCAAAATGCCGTACAACACCGCCTATACGCAACAGCATGGGTTCATTCATGCCGGCATCATCACGACAGCGCTGGATACAGCCTGCGGGTATGCCGCCTTCTCGCTGATGCCGGACGATGCCGCGGTGCTAACCGTCGAATTCAAGACCAATTTTCTGGCCCCGGCCCGCGGCGAACATTTCCTGTTCCGGGCCCACGTGCTCAAGCCCGGCCGAACCATAACTGTTTGTGAGGGCCAGGCCTTTGCGGTGGAGCGAGGCGAAGAGAAGCTGATCGCAGCAATGAGCTGCACCTTGATGGCGCTGTTCGATCGCGAGGGCATCACGCACTAGACGATCGCAAACGCAGGGAGCGCTATGCCAGACATATGAGCCCGGCATAGCGAGGCGTCGACGCCCTACCCCTTTACTTCCTTCTTCTCCGTCTCCGCCGTCGGCTTGCCGCCCTTCGGAGCATTGCTACCGCCGGTGATACGGACCTTGTCGCCGTCGTTGAGGCCATCCGGCGGTGCGATAACGATGCGGTCGTCGGCGGTGACGCCGGACGCGAGTTCAATGTCTCGGCCGAGATCCCTGGCGATGGTCACGGTCTTGAACAGGATCTTGTCGTCCGGTCCAACGGTTGCGACGCGCAGGCCGCTCTTGTTGAAGATCAGTGCCGAGGCCGGTACATGCAGCGGTGCAGAATCGCGCGCGAGGCTCATCTTCACATTGGCATAACCACCCGGCAGCAATTCGCCGTTGGGGTTGTCGAGCACAAGCTGCATGCGCGTGGTGCCCGACGCCACATCGACCGATTGCGACGAGGCCTCCACCGTGGCCGGGAATGTCTTGTTCGGATGATCGGGCACGCTAATGATCGCCTTGGCGCCTAACCTGATCGCCGGCACATAGCTCTGCGGCACGTCAACATAAACGCGCAGCTTCTTGATATCAGATACCACGAACATCGCGGCGCCGGTTCCGGTGCCACCCGAGATCAGCGCGCCGACGTCGGTGTTGCGCTGGGTGACGACGCCGTCGAACGGCGCGGTGATCTTCTTGTAACCGGCCAGCGCTTCCAGCCGCTCAACATTGGCCTGACCGGAATTCACGGCGGCGCGCTTGTTGTTCAGATCGGCGGTGCGTTCGTCGATTTCCTGCGCCGAGACGAAATTCGATGCCACCAGCGTCTTGCGGCGGTTCAGCGTCGCTTCCGACAGTTTGGCGCTGGACTGCTGGCTGACAAGATCGGCACGGGCCTGCAGCAACTGCTGATCGAGGTCCGGGGCTTCGATCTCGGCGATCACCTGGCCGGATTTGACCTGTGCACCGATATCGGCGCTCCAGCTCTTCAGATAGCCCGAGACGCGGGCAAAAATCGGCGCGCGGTAATAGGCTTCGAGCCGGCCGGGCAGATCGAGCGACGCGTTGAGGACGCGGGCATCCGGCGGAGCCACAGCGACCGTCGGGATCGCCTGATCGTCGGTCCAGGCCTTCAGGTCGGTCTCGGTCTTGGCGCGGGCCATGATACCGGTCACGACGATGGCACCGGCGGCGCACAGGCCAATCACTCCGACCAGGCCGAGCTTGCGGCGTGACACCGGGGGGGTCTGCTCAGTGGGCATGCAAAGTCTCCGAGGTAGCCACGTCAGCCGCAGGCTGATTTTCGGGCTGCTGTTTCTTGTGAACCATGCTGAACACCACCGGCACGAACATCAACGTGGCGATGGTAGCAAAAATCAGGCCGCCGATGACAGCGCGGCCAAGTGGCGCATTCTGCTCGCCGCCTTCGCCCAGCCCGAGCGCCATCGGCGCCATGCCGATGATCATGGCCAGGGCCGTCATCAATACCGGGCGGAAGCGGACGAAACCGGCTTCGGACGCGGCCTTGATGGGGTCGCCGAGGATCGCGTAGCGTTCGCGGGCAAAGGAAATCACCAGCACCGAGTTGGCCGTTGCGACACCCATACACATGATGGCGCCGGTCAATGCCGGAACCGACAGCGTGGTCTGCGTCGTGAACAGCATCCAGACGATACCGGCCAGTGCCGCCGGCAGAGCGGTGATGATCACGAACGGATCGGACCAGGACTGGAAGTTCACGACGATCAAGAGATAGATCAGCACGATAGCGCCGAGCAGGCCGAACAACAGGCCGGCAAAGGCGCTGTTCATGGTCTGCACCTGACCGAGCAGCGCCACATTGCTGCCCTTCGGCACATCCGCCTTGGTTTCTTCCAGCACCTTGTAGATATCGTTGGACACGGAGCCGAGATCGCGACCCTGCGTGGTGGCATAGATCTGCACCATCGACTGGATGTCATATTGCGACACCACGGCATTCGAGGTCGAGCGATTGATGCTGGCAATGCCGCCGAGCATCGGGGAGTTGTTGCTGGCATTCACGGCCGTGATCGGCAGCGTCTCCAGCGCACCCAGCGAATCCAGTTTGTATTGCGGCGTCTGCATCACGATGGAATAGGACACGCCGTTATCAGGACTGAGATAATAGGTCGGCGCGACCTGCGATGAACCTGCGAGGTTGACCACGAGGCTGTTGGTGACATCGCGCTCGGTCAGGCCGACATACTGCGCACGGGTGCGGTCGACATCGATGTTGAAGCCGGGATTGTTCGGCGACTGCTGGATGCGCGCATCGGCAATGCCGGGAATGCGACGGATCTTGCCGAGCAGCTTGTTGGCATATTCGAAATTCGCCGCGAGATTCGCGCCGCGGATCTGCAGGTCGATCGGGGCCGGGGCGCCGAAGTTCAGGATCTGGCTGACGATGTCCGCAGGCAGGAAGGCAAAGCTCACGCCGGGGAACTGCCGCGGCAGTTGCTCGCGCAATTGCCGCACATATTCCTCGGTCGGTCTGTGGCCTTCCTTCAGCTTGATCTGGAAGTCGCCATCCTGCGGGCCGATCACGCCGGTGTTGTTATAGGTCAGATTGATGCCGGAGACGGGCATGCCGATATTGTCGGTCATGGTCTCGATCTGATCCGGCGGAATGATCTTGCGCACCGCCTTGGTGATATCGGCGAACTGGTTAGCGGTTTCCTCGATGCGGGTACCGACCTGGGCACGGACATGCATCAGGATCGCGCCGCCGTCGACCGACGGGAAGAAGTTGCGGCCAAGGAACGGCACCAGCAGGAACGACACGGCGACGACGCCGAGGAAGCCGATCACAAAGACCGGGCGACGTGCCAGCGCCATATCCAGCAGGCCGTGATAGCTGCCGCGGATACGCTCGAAACCGGCCTCGAAGCCACGCTGGAAGCGCACCAGCGGATTGCGGGTCGGCGGCTTCTCGCCGTCATGATGGACATGCGGCTGCAGCAGATACTTGGCCATGGTCGGCACCAGCGTGCGCGACAGCAGGAACGACCAGACCATCGCGAACATCACCGCTTCGGCCATCGGCACGAACAGGAAGCGCGCAATACCGTTGAGGAAGAACATCGGCACGAAGACGATACAGATACAGAGAAGCGATACGAAAGCAGGCGTCACGATCTGCGCCGCACCGTCCATGATCGAGGTCTCGACGTCCTTGCCCTGCTCCAGATGGTAATTGATGTTCTCGATGGTCACCGTCGCGTCATCGACGAGGATGCCGACTGCGAGCGCCAGACCACCCAGCGTCATGATGTTCAGCGTTTCGCCGATCATCGACAGCATAATGATGGCGCCGAGCACCGCGAGCGGGATCGACACCGCGATGATGACGGTGGAACGCCAACTGCCGAGGAACAGCAGGATCATCACCGACGTCAGCAAGGCCGCGATGACGCCTTCCACGGCCACGCCCTCGATGGCGCCGCGCACGAAGCCGGATTGGTCGCCGATATAGCTGATCTTCAACGCGTCCGGCAGCGCCGCGCGATAGTCGATCACCTTCTGCTTGATGCCGGAGATGATATCGAGCGTGGAAACCGAGCCCGCCTTGAGCACCTGCATCAGCACCGAGCGATTGCCATCCACATGCACGATATTGGTTTGCGGCGGATTGCCGTCACGCACGGTGGCGACGTCATCCACATAGACCATGGCGCCGTTGACGCTCTTGATCGGCAACCGGCCGAGTTCTTCGATTTTCAGCGGCGAATTGTTGAGGTTGATCGTGTATTCGAACTCGCCGATCTTCTGCGTGCCGACCGGCGTGATCAAGTTCTGCGCCGCCAGTGCGTTGGCGACGTCCTGACCGGACAGACCGCGGGCCTGCAGCGCGCCGGGATTGAGATCGATCTGGATCTGGCGCTGCTTGCCGCCGAACGGATACGGAATCGCGGCACCGGGCACGGTGACCAGCGGGGTACGAAGCTGGTTGATGCCGATATCGGCGAGGTTCTGTTCGGTAAGACCGTCACCCGACAATGCGACGTTGATGATCGGCACCGTCGAGGCCGAATAGTTCAGGATCAGCGGCGGCGTGGCGCCGGGCGGCAACTGCTTGATCAGCGTCTGCGAGATCGCGGTGACCTGCGCATTGGCGGTGCGGATGTCGACATTGGGCTGGAAGAAGATCTTGATGATGCCGAAGCCAGCATAGGAATTGGCAGTGATATGCTCGATGTCATTGACCGTGGTGGTCAGTGCGCGCTGGAACGGCGTGGTGATACGGCCGGACATTTGATCCGGAGGGAGGCCGGTATACTGCCAGACCACGCCGATGACCGGGATGCGGATGTCAGGGAAAATATCGGTAGGTGTGCGAAGCGCGGCCAGCGGCCCGACAATCAGCAGCAGCAGGGCCAGCACCACAAAGGTGTAAGGCCGGGTCAGGGCGATGCGCACCAACGAGATCATGAACGGGTAGTCCTCGATACATTGACGAGAGGGGCACTGCGGAAGCCCGCCTGCCCACGATCGAATTCACCTGTTTAGAGAGATCGTCCGCATCCGATTAGTGAGCCGGGCCGGCATAAGCCTATCGGCTCGGTTCATGAATGAACGGGCAATCCTCTTGCATGAAGGGCTGCGAACGAGCGGTTTCCGCGCCTGTCCACGCCAGCAGATTTACCCGACCTGCGACAAAATAGCTAACGCGCGAAGCCTCACGGCAATTCACTTCAGCGGTATTGTTAATCGTTTCCGAGCCGCCGTGGCGTCCGCACCACAGTTTTAGGCTTAAAAAGACGCGGTTGCGGCTCGCGACATGCAAGGTGTCATGGGCCGGTCAAGATGAACTATCTGTAATGCGCGCGACGCAAGCAGCGCCCTGCCTATTCGGGCAGCCTGTCGCCCCGGGATTGGGCGACATCCATCAGGTCATCAGGCCAAGCGCATCTTCAAAAAAAGCCGGTCCACCGAAATTGCCGGACTTCAGCGCCAGCAGCATCTGGCGTTCCGCCGCGCCGACTGCGCGCAACACCGGCACACCGGCGGCGATTTCCGCACCGACCAGAAAACCCGGAATGCCCAAACGATCCACGACAGCGCCGGATGTTTCGCCGCCAGCCACGACGAGCCGTTGTACGCCGGCGCGGACGAGACCTTCAGCGAGATCGGCCATCGCCTGCTCGATGGCATGGCCCGCAGCATCGCGGCCATGGCGCTTTTGCAGGGCCGTCACCTGATCCGGCGTCGAACTGCTGGCGATCAGGACTGGACCCTTGCCCAACCGCTCCTTCGCCCAGCCGAGCGCGCGCTGAACTTCCGCGCCGCCGGCAATCACCTGTTCGGGATCGAGATGCAGCACCGGCATCACCTGTTCGGCGCGCGCGATCTGCTGCAGCGTCGCCTGCGAACAACTCCCAGCCAGACAGGCTGCAGCGCCACCCACAGGCGTATCCTTGATCGAGGTCGCTGCATTCGCCTTGACGCGCCCGGACGCGACCAGTGCACGCGCCAGACCAAGCCCCATGCCGGAAGCACCGACAGAGACGCGATGACCCAGGGCGACCGCACCGATGGTTTCCAGATCGCTGGCAAACACGGCGTCGATGATCGCCGCGCCAAAACCATTCTCCGACAGTCCATCGAGATGCGTCCGCACCACGTCGGCGCCGCAGGCTACAACCCCGAGATCGACCAGCCCGATATTGGTCACACTCTGCCGTGCCAGCACACGGACGAGATTGGAGTCATGCATCGGATTGAGCGGGTGATCCTTCAGCGGGCTCTCGTTCAGCGGCACGGCGCCAACGAACAGATTGCCCTGATAGACCGTCCGGCCGGTCTCGGGGAATGCCGGCGTCACCAGCACGATACTGTCACCGGAATCGATCCGCAACGCATCCATCACCGGGCCGATATTGCCGGCATCGGTGGAGTCGAATGTCGAGCAGATCTTGAACAGCACATGATCCGCGCCGCGGCTGCGCATCCATTTTTCGGCGGCGCGCGATTTCTCCACCGCCTTGCTGGCCGCGATCGAGCGGCTTTTCAGCGACACGACAACGGCATCGACCTCCGGCAGCTGCAGATCATCAGCAGGAATGCCGATGGTCTGCACCGTGCGCAGACCGCAGCGGGTCAGCGTGTTGGCCAGGTCGGACGCACCAGTATAGTCGTCAGCGATACAGCCCAGCGCCAGCGTCATGCTTGCACTCCGGCATAGGGCTTGAACCAGCCAAGTCCTGCGACCGTGTCGCCGGCCGGGCGATATTCGCAGCCGACATAATTGTCGTAGCCGATCCGGTCGAGTTCATCGAACAGGAACGGATAGTTCAGTTCCTCGCCGGACGGCTCGTTGCGCGACGGCACGCTGGCGATCTGGATATGCCCGATCCACGGCAGCATCTCGCGCAGCCGCATGGTGACGTCACCGTGCATGATCTGGCAGTGATAGATATCGAACTGCAGCCCGAGATTCGGAATCTTCATGTCAGCGATGATGTCACGCGCGAACATGAAGTCGTTGAGAAAATAGCCGGGCACGTCGCGCGGGTTGATGGGCTCAATCACCACGTCGACGCCATGTTCGCCGAGAAAATTCGCGGCCCATTCAATGGATTTGCGGAAAGCCGCCACGGCCTTCGGATCGCGACGATCGGCGAGACCTGCCATCATGTGCAGGCGGCGGACATTGGTGGCCAGAGCATAAGGCAGTGCCGTGTGAATGCTCTGCCTAAGCTCATCGAATTTGTCGGGACGCGCGGCAAAACCCTTTTCGCCGGCATTCCAGTCGCCGGGCGGCAGATTGAACAGCACCTGCTTCAAGCCGTTGCGCTCCAGCCGTTCGGCAATCGCCTCCGGCGGATGCTCGTAGGGGAACAGGAACTCCACCGCAGTAAAGCCTGCCTTGGCCGCGGCATCGAAGCGATCGAGGAACGCGTGTTCGTTGAACATCATGCTGAGATTGGCGGCGAAGCGGGGCATCGATCGTCCTCGTGTTCTTAATTCGGCTCGCCCGGCAGCTTGGTACCGGTGACCTTGGCATACATCCGCGCCACCGACGCATCGTCGTCGCGGCCCATGCCCGAGGCCGAAGTCATCAGGAACATCTGCAGCGCCGCGGCAGAGACCGGCACCGGGAATTTCGCCGTACGCGCCATGTCTTGAATGATACCAAGATCCTTGACGAAAATATCGACCGCGCTGCGCGGCGTGTAATCACCATCGAGCACATGCGGCATGCGGTTCTCGAACATCCAGGAGTTACCGGCGGAGGCGGTGATCACCTCGTAGACCTTGCGGATATCGAGACCCTGCTTGGCGGCAAACGCGATGGCTTCCGAGGCGGCGGCGATATGTACGCCTGCGAGGAGCTGGTTGATCATCTTAAAAGCGGCGCCCTGCCCGGCGGCATCACCGAGTTCGTAGAGCTTGGCGGCCATCGCATCGAGCGCCGGCCGCGCCTTGGCAAAGGCAGCCTCGCTGCCGGAGGCGAGAATGGTGAGCTCGCCCTGCGCCGCGCGCTGTGCACCGCCGGAGATCGGGGCATCGAGGTAATGCCGGCCGGTGGCTTCGAGATCCCCGGCAAGGCGGCGGGCGACATCGGGATCCATCGTCGCGGACGATACGAATACCGCGCCTTTCGGCAGCGTTTCGGCAACGCCATCCGTCCCGAACAGGATGGTCGCCGTCTGCGCGGCATTGACGACGACGCTGACGACGATATCCGCGCCCTGCGCAGCGCCGGCGGGGGTATCCGCGCCCTGCCCGCCATCGGCCACGAAGCGCTTCACCGCATCCGCCGAGACGTCACAGCCGGTCACCATGAAGCCGGCCTTCTTGAGCGACAAGGCCATGCCATAGCCCATCGACCCCAGACCAATAACGGCGACGCGAGGTTTCTCAGAACTTGGTTTTTCAGATGCAGGTGACATGCAGCAATTCCCTAGGGGTCCTCGATGGCCAGCTTGAGGCGGCCTTGCCTCTCGGTAACACGGCTTGGCCATCCTGCCAAAGCGTGGGAAAAAGCGTCACGAGGAAATGCCGAGAAAAGACCGAGGACATCCGGTGACTGACACAAAGCTGCGTGAAGAGATCTGCCGGCTCGGCCGCTCGCTGTTCGACCGCGGGCTGACGCCGGGCTCATCCGGCAATATCAGTGTGCGCTGCGATGATGGCGGCTGGCTTGTGAGCCCGACCAATGCGTCACTGGGTTCACTCGATCCGGCCCGGCTGTCGCGCCTCGACAGCAACGGCCGCCTCATGTCTGGCGATGCGCCGACCAAAGAGGTTCCGCTGCATACGGCACTGTATGAGACCCGCAGCGCCGCCCGCGCCGTGGTGCATCTGCATTCGACCCATTCGGTGGCGGTGTCGATGCTGCCGGAGATCGATCCGCGCGCCGCGCTGCCACCGATGACGCCGTATTACCTGATGAAATGCGGCGCGACGGCCCTGGTGCCGTATTATCGGCCGGGCGATCCGGCCGTGGCCGACGCCATTAAGGGCCTCGCCGGCAAATATTCATCGGTGCTGCTGGCCAATCACGGCCCGGTGGTGTCCGGCGACACGCTGGAAGCAGCGGTCCACGCCATCGAGGAACTCGAAGAAACCGCGAAACTCTATCTGCTGCTGCGCGGGCTCAACCCGCGGCACCTGACGCCGGCGCAAGTGAAGGATCTGGTGGCGACGTTCGGGCTGGTTCTGCCGGATCATGACGCGCATGGGCACTAGTCGCCCACGTCCTTCGACAGCTTACAGCCCCAGATACGCCTTGCGCACATCCGGATTGGTCGCGATCTCCGACGCCTTGCCCTGCATCTGGACGCGGCCGGTCTGCAGGATGTAGGCGCGGTCGGCGATCTCCAGCACTTCGGCCATGCGCTGCTCGACGATCAGCACGGTCATGCCCGCGTCGCGGATCTTGATGACCGCCTGAAAGATCTCGTCCACCAGCTTCGGCATGATGCCCTGCGACGGCTCGTCGAGCATCAACAGGCGCGGACGGGTCATCAGTGCGCGGCTGATGGCCAGCATCTGCTGCTCACCGCCGGACAGCGTCTCGGCGCGCTGCTCGAGCCGCTCCGACAAACGCGGGAACAGGTCGAACACCAGCTTCAACGGCTCGTCGCGATCGGGCTTGCCGCGATACATGTAGCTGCCGAGGCGGAGGTTGTCTTCCACCGACAACCGCGGAAACAGCCGGCGGTTTTCCGGCACATAGGCGATGCCGCGCGCGGTGATGAGATGCTGCGGCACGCCGTTGATCTGCTCGCCATCGAAGGTGACGGTGCCCGAACGCGGGCGCTCGGCGCCGGCGATGGTCTTGATCAGCGTCGACTTGCCGGCGCCGTTGGAGCCGCAGACGGCGACGATCTCGCCCTTGGCGACGTCGATGGTGACGTCCGAAATGGCGACCAGCCCCTGATAGGCAGTGGTGGCCTCACGCACCGACAGCATGGCGATCCCCGAGATATGCACTGATGACTTCAGGATGCCGCACGACATCCGCGGGTTTGCCCTCGACGAGCTTCTTGCCGAGATTGAGCACGATGGCGCGGTCGACCAGCGGCATGACGATTTCCATGACGTGTTCGACCATCAGCACGGTGACGCCGGTCTCGCGGACCTTGCGGACCAGGGCCACGCCCGACTGCGCCTCGAGCGGCGTCAGGCCGGTGAGACATTCGTCGAGCATCAGGAGCTTCGGTTCGGTGGCCAGCGCACGCGCCACTTCGAGGCGGCGCTTCTCCGACGGAATGAGATCCCTAGCAAGCTTGTCGGCGCGTGGGGCAAGACCGCAGAACTCAAGCACCTCATGTGCCTTGCGCCGCGCATCGCGCATCTTTTCGTTGCGGATCAGCGCGCCGACGATGACGTTGTCGATCACGGTCATGGTCTCGAAGCTCTTCACCACCTGGAAGGTGCGCGCGATACCGCGCTGGCAGCGTTCCGCCGCCGGCATCTGCGTGACGTTCTCGCCGTTGAACCAGATCGTGCCCTGCGTCGGCGGCAGCACGCCAGCGATCAGATTGAACAGTGTCGACTTGCCGGCGCCGTTCGGCCCGATCAGGCCGACGATTTCGCCAGCGCCGACGGAGATCGAGACGTCGCTATTGGCGATCAGGCCGCCGAAGCGCTGCCAGACGCCACGGGTTTCGAGAAGAGGTGTCGTCATTGCGGCACTCCTTTCGAAGCCGGACGTCGCGAGAACAGGCCGATCAAACCATCGGGCCGCGCCAGCGAGATCACGACGATCACTGCGCCATAGAGGATGAGATCGACGCCGCGGCCGGAGCCGCCTATGAAGGAGCGCGTCAGTTCGGTCATCGGGATCAGGATGACCGCGCCGAGCACGGGTCCCCATAGCGTACCGATACCGCCCAGCACCGCCGGCAGTGCCATCAGCAGCGAGAACTGGAAGGTCATGACGCTTTCAGGATCGATATAGGAGACGAACTGCGCATAGAAAGCGCCGCCGATCGCGGTGAGGAAAGCGGAGACGGCAGCGGCGCCCATCTTGGAATTGAACACCACGACGCCGAGGCTTTCGGCCGCATCGGGATTATCCTTCACCGCGCGCCACCAGAAGCCCCATTTGGAGTCTTCCAGCCACCAGGTGATGAACCAGGCGACGCAGCAGAACACGAGGGCGAAGTAATAGAACGGCAGCTTGCTGCGCGTGAACTGGAACTTGGCCCAGCTATCGCCGCGCACGGGAATGTCGATGCCGAGCGCCGCACCGGCATAGTCCCAATTGTGGAACAGCAGGAAGCCAATTTCGGCGATGACGATGGTGGCGATGACGAAATAATGGCCGCGCAGGCGGAAGGTCGGATAGCCCAAGGCGAGCGCGATCAGCGCGGAGATGATGCCACCGCCGAGCATGCCGAACCACGGCAGCACGCCGAATTTGGTGAACAGCAGCGCCGTCGTATAGGCGCCGAGGCCGAAATAGAGCGCATGGCCGAGCGAAATCTGACCGCAATAGCCGCCGAGGATATTCCAGGCCTGCGACAGCGCCGCATACATCAGGGTTAGCACCATGATGTTCTGGACATAGACGTCCTTGACGAAGAGCGGCACGCAGGCGGCGATGGCCGCAAGCGCGGCGGCGAGGATGAGGTCGCGGCGGCGACGTTGGGTGAAGCTGTCCATCAGATCGATCCGAACAGGCCGCGCGGCCGGACAAAGACAACGAGGAGATAGACGGCATAGATGCCGACCGATTTGAGCGACGGCGGCAGGATCATCGCGGTGGTCGCCTCGACCAGACCAACGATGATGCCGCCAGCAAAAGCGCCGAACACGCTACCGAAGCCGCCGAGCGCCACGGTGACATAAGCGATCAGCGCAAAGGACGCGCCCACATCAGGGTAGATATAGAAGAAGATCGCCATCACGCCGCCGGCGAGACCGATCAGCGCCGAGCCGAGGCCCCAGCCGAGGGCAAACACCTTGTTCTTATCGATGCCGACCAGCGCCACGGCACCGGCATCCTCACGGGTCGCTTCCAGCGCGCGACCGAAATCGGTCTTCTTCATGAAGAAGTAGAGTGCGCCGAAGGCGGCGATCGAGATCAGCGCACCGACCAGCTGCGCCACCGGCAGAAACACACCGAAGATCGAGATGGTCTTGCCGCCGAGCATCGAGGCCGGGATGCTGCGATAATCCGGAGTGAAAAAGAACTGCGCGAGACCGCGCATCAGAATGGCGAGGCCGAAGGTCGCGAAGATCTGCACCATGCCGATATTGGCCTTGGCCCGCATCGCGAAGCGTATGATCACGAGATAGATCACCGCGCCAAACACGAACATGCCGGCCGCCACCAGCGGGATCGACAGCAGTGGGTCGACCGCCCAGAACATGAACAGGAAGAAGGTGAGGTACATCGCCAACATCAGGAATTCGCCATGGGCGAAGTTGGTGACGTCCATCAACCCGAAGATCAGCGCGAGGCCGACCGCGAGCAGGCCGTAGAGCAGCCCCATCAGCAATCCGCTGGCAAGGCTCTGGATAATGGTCGCGGCGGTCAAAGGCTTCCCCTTCTCAAGTCGTCAGAGCGTCGCGATAAGACGCCAACACTCTCAGATGTCATCCCCGCCTAGCACGCCGGAGGCGTGGGAGGAGCGGGGATCCATAACCTCCGTCATCACGATGAGCGACGGCGGAGAGGCTATGTCCAGACCAATTCTTCGGAGCGTATGGGTCCCCGCTTTCGCGGGGACGACACCGAGTATGAGACTGCCTTACGGCATCGGCCAGATCGCATCCGCCACGGCGGCCTGCGGCGGGAAGATGGTGACGAACTTGCCACCATTATACTGCAGCAGCACCGGGTCAGCGTTGTTGTTCTGGCCCAACTCGTCGAACTTGACCTTGGCCCACGGCATGATCGTGCTCTCGCCCGGCATGTCGGTGGCGACCAGCGCCTCGCGGATTTTCTCGCCGTCGGTAGACTTGGCGCGATTGATGGCGTCGGCCATCACGATCAGGCCCATGAACTGGCGCGAGGAGTAGTCGTTGAAGTCCTTACCGGACTTCTCCTTGAACATGTCGTTGATCTTGCCGACCATCGGACGCTTGGCGGCGAGATCGAGTGAGAAAGAACCGCGCGAGATGACGCCCGGAATCTTGTCACCGACGGCGTCATACAGCGCCTTCTCGGAGAAGCCGGCGTCCTGTGCGACGATGTTCTTGGCCTTGTAGCCGAGTTCGCCCATGGTCTTGATGAGCAGGATGCCATCGGTGGTGTAGCTCGACGGCATTAGCACGTCGGCATTGGCAGCCTTGAGCTGCTGCACTTCGGCAGTGAGTGACGGCGAATTGGCGCGATACTTGATGTCGGCGACGATCTTGTAACCGCGGTCGGCAGCGAGCTTGAGCTGCGCATTCGCCGAGTCCGTGCCGAAGATGGTGTCTTCATGGAACAGCGCCAGCGTCTCGATCTTCTGGCCTTTTTTCTTCAGCGCATCGAAGAAATCGAACATCGCCGTCGAGAACATTTCGTCATGCGGAGCGGCGCGGAAGTAATATTTCAAACCGCGGCGATGCAGGCTTGGCGACGAGTTGTCGGCCGACAGGAACGGGATCTGGTAGCGTTCGCAGATCTGGCTGACAGTGACGGCGACGGCGCTCTGATAGGTGCCGACAATGGCCGAGACCTTCTCCTGGGTGATGAGGCGTTCGGCTTCAGCGCGGCCCTTCTGCGGATCGGCCTGGTGGTCGGCAAATACGAGACGCACCTTGGCGCCGCCGAGACCGGTGAAGCCTTCACCCTTCGCCATCGGCAACGCGAAATCGTAATCCTTGTTGATGATGTCGGCAGCCGTTTCGAAAGCCTTCTGCGCGTCGACGCCAATTTGCGCGCTGGCGCCGGATAGCGGATAAATCACGCCAATCACAACTTCCTTGACCTGTGCGCGCGCAGGCTTGGCGAGAGGCAGCAGCGCTGCGGAAGCGGCGCCTCCGAGCAACACGTTTCGGCGAGAAATCGTCATGTCTTTGTCCTTTGTGACCGGCGGCTATCGATGAAACTAATCAAGGTTACGGTAAAGCCCGAAAGATCGGCAAGCTGCTTCTTATAAAACAGCCAAATGCTTATTCTTGAGGTCAGTAACGAGCATGACGCCCGGTGCATGCGTGATGGCAAACGGCACGCGCGCTGCAGCAATGACGGCTTGCGGCGTCACGCCACATGCCCAGAACACCGGGATTTCATCGTCGTTGATGTGCACCGCATCGCCGTAATCAGGCTTGTTGATGTCCTTGATGCCGATCGACTGCGGCAGACCCAGATGTACCGGCGCACCATGCACTGCGGGAAAACGCGAGGTGATCTGGACGGCGCGGATCGCATCAGCCGGCTTCAGCGGTCGCATCGACACCACCATCGGCCCGGCGAACGGGCCTGCGGATTTGCAGGCGATGTTGGTGCGATACATCGGCACCAGCACATCCTGCTCGATATGACGGATCGGCAGGTCGTCGGCCATCATGGCTTCCTCGAACGAATACGAGCATCCGATGACGAAAGACACGAGATCGTCACGCCAGTACTTCGCCACCTCGTAAGGTCGATCGATCGCCTCGCCATCCTTCCAGACGACATATTGCGGAATGTCAGTCCGGATATCGAGATCGAGACCGAGCGCGGGAATGCTGGGATTGCCCACATCCGACATGCCGATGATCGGGCACGGCTTCGGATTGAGCTGGCAGAAGCGATGGAAGGCGCTCGCCTGAGCTTCCGGCAAGATGACCAGATTTCCCTGGACGTATCCGGGCGCGACGCCGGCGGTGCTGCCATATTTGCCGGCGCGATATTCGCGGCGGGCCACAGCACTCGGCAAATCCGAGTATCGATCATCGCCTTGCTGCGCTGCCGAAGAAATAGCCATCTTGGTGTCCTGCCTAATTCTGCCTCGACACGTACTGAAACTCAGGGCTAGTATAATGTCTAATCGTTGTTTTTAATCAACATACATAAATTCTACTTATCGAAAGCCGGATCGCATCCATGGCGGACTTCAAGGCGCTGGAGACTTTTCTCTGGGTGGTCAATCTCGGCAGCTTCCGCGGTGCGGCCCAGAAGCTCAACACCACCCAGCCAGCAATCTCCCAGCGTATCGCGCAACTGGAGCACGAGATGGGCGTGCGGCTCCTGCAGCGTGACCGCCGTATCGCCTCCCCGACGCCGGCCGGACGGCAGATGCTGGTCTATGCCGAAAAGCTGATCGGCCTGCGCTCCGAGATGATGGCGGCGGTTGGCGATCGCTCGGCGATGCGCGGCGTGCTGCGGCTCGGCGTCGCCGAAACCATCGTCCACACTTTGCTGACGCGGCTGATCAAGCACGTCAACATCTCGTATCCGAACCTGTCGCTCGAAATCGAGGTCGATATCACGCCGAACCTGAACGCGCGACTGCAGGCGCAGGAGATCGATCTCGCTTTCGTGCTCGGGCCGCTTTCAACATCCAACATTCGCAACCGTGTGCTGTGCGACTACCCCGTCGGCTTTCTCGCCAGCCCCTCACTCGGGCTCGGCAATGATCTGCTCTCGATCCATGACCTCGCGAAATTTCCCATCATCACCTTCTCGCGCAAGACCCGGCCCTACGAGATCGCGCGCTCGCTGTTCAACCGGCCCGACCTGCCACCGATCCGGCTGCACGCCAGCGCGTCGCTGTCTACCGTGATGCACATGGCGATCGACGGCTTAGGCATCGCACTGATCCCGACAGCCATCATCGAGAACGAACTCGCGGACGGACGCCTGCAATTGCTCAATACCAACCTGCAGCTCCAGCCGCTGACATTTTCGGCAAGCTGGCTCGCGTCACCCGACACGGCCGCGATCGAACTCGTCGCAGGCATTGCTGCGCAACTGGCGCAGAACAGCCCATTGGTTGACGAGCCGGCATCGCCGGGTCATTGAAAAGCAGGCCTCTTCAACACAAACTTCTCGGGACAGACCGCATGACCAAGCTTGGCGACAACCTCAAAATCGATTCTGCGCGGCTCTGGGACACCATCAACGAGACGGCGAAATTCGGCGGCACGCCAAAAGGCGGTGTGCGGCGTTTGACGCTCGGGCCTGAAGATAAATTGGTGCGCAATTGGTTCCGCAAGGCGTGCGAAGATGCCGGCCTGGAGGTGCATGTCGATGCCCTCGGCTCGATGTTCGCGCTGCGTAAGGGCCGCGACATGTCGAAGGCCCCGATCGGCGTCGGCTCGCATCTCGACACCCAGCCGACTGGAGGCAAGTTCGACGGCATTCTCGGCGTACTCGGCGCGCTCGAAGTCGTCCGCACGCTGAATGATGCCGGCATCGAAACCGAGATGCCGATCTGCATCGCCAACTGGACCAACGAGGAAGGCTCGCGCTTTGCGCCGGCAATGATGGCCTCCGCCGCCTATGTCGGCGACTTCACCACCGACGACATTCTGTCGCGCAAGGACATTGCAGGTGTCACCGTCGGCGAAGCGCTCGACGAGATTGGCTATCGCGGCGACGTTGCGGTCGGCACGCAGAAATTCTCGGGCTTCGTCGAACTGCATATCGAGCAAGGCCCGATCCTGGAGGCCGAAAGCAAGACCATCGGCGTGGTCGATTCCGGCCAGGGCGTGCTGTGGTTCGACGGCAAGATCACCGGCTTCGAGAGCCATGCCGGCTCGACCCCGATGCCCTTGCGCAAGGATGCGCTGGCGACACTGTCCGAGATCGTGCTGGCCACCGAGCGTGTCGTCGGCAATATCGGCGCGCTCGGCACTATCGGCGAAGCCGTGATCGCAAATCCGTCGCGCAACGTGATCCCCGGCGAGATCGCCTTCACCATGGATCTGCGCAGCGCCGACGCCGGCAAGCTGGACGCCATCGAGAAAGGCGTGCGCGATGCCATCAAGGAGATCGCCGCGCATCGCAAGGTTGACGTCGCCTTCGACAAGGTCTGGCACAAGCCGCCGACGCACTTCAACAAGGACTTCGTCAATGCGGTTGAGACGGCCGCGACGTCGCTCGGCTACTCGCATCGCCGTATCACCTCAGGCGCCGGCCACGACGCCTGCAACCTCAACAACATCATGCCGACTGCGATGGTGTTCATTCCGAGCAAGGATGGCATCAGCCACAACGAGCTCGAAAGCTCGACGCAGGAAGATTGCGCCGCCGGCGCCAATGTATTGATGCATACGGTGCTGGCGCTTGCCGGCGTCGCATCGAAGTAACGAAGACAGACAGGGGATAGTGATGCGGGGTGTATTCGTCGATGCCAGCGAAGAACTGGCAAAGATTCTGGAACGGCTGACGCAGCCGGGCGACATCGCGGTAAAGATCAATCGCGATGAGGACATCAAGTCGGCCGATTTGCCTGAGGTGCTGGACGGCGCCGAGATCGCGATCGTCGATCACACTTATCTTCCAACCGATGTGGCCAAGCAGTGCGCCGGCCTGAAGCATGTCGTGTTTCTCGGCACCGGCGCGCGCAGCTACATGCACATCGAGGAGCTCGCCGAACTCGGGATCGAGGTGCATCTGATCCGCGGCTACGGCGACACCGCCGTCGCCGAATGCGCCATTGCACATATGTGGGCTGCCGCACGCGGCCTTGCCCAGCAAGACCGTGAAATGCGGGCCGGCAACTGGCTGCGCGATGAAGGCATGGAGCTGACCGGCAAAACGGTTGGTCTGATCGGCTTCGGCGGCATCGCTGCGGAAGTCGCGCGTATTGCGCTCGGCTCGGGCATGAAGGTGTTGGCGTGGAACCGCTCGCCGAAGACCCATGCAGGCGTGACCTTCACCGATCTCGATACGGTGCTCTCGACCAGCGACGTGGTCTCGATCCATCTGCTGCTGAATGACGAGACGCGCGGCATGATCACACGCGACCGCATCGCGCAGATGAAGAAGGGCGCGATCCTCGTCAACACTGCCCGCGGCGCTGTCGTCGATGAAGCGGCGATGATCGATGCGCTAAGGTCCCGTCACTTGCGTCATGCCGGCCTCGACGTGTTCGACATCGAGCCGCTGCCGGCAGGCCATGTGCTGACGACATTGCCGAACGTGACGCTGTCGGCGCATTCGGCGTTCCGGACGCCGGAGGCGAGCGTGAATTTGATCGCGGCGGCGTGGAAGCATTGCCGGCGGATTGCAGCTTAAGCGCTGCGAACTCCCAAAATGAAAATGCCCGGCTCAAAGCCGGGCATTTTTGTAGATGCGCAAGAAGCAGAATTACTCCAGCATTTCCGCGACAGCTTTGCCGCAAGCACCCGTATCGGCCTGACCGCCAAGGTCACGCGTCCGCAGCGTGCGTTCACCGAGCGTGCGTTCGATCGCCTTGACGATCGAATCCGCAGCAGCCTTCTCGCCGAGATGTTCCAGCATCATCGCGCCGGACCAGATCATGCCGATCGGATTCGCGATGCCCTGCCCTGCAATATCCGGCGCCGAGCCATGCACCGGCTCGAACACCGACGGGAAATCGCCGGTCGGGTTGATGTTGCCGGATGGCGCGATACCGATGGTGCCGGTGCAGGCCGGGCCCAAATCGGACAGGATGTCGCCAAACAAGTTGGATGCAACCACGACGTCGAACCAGTCCGGATGCATCACGAAATTCGCGGTGAGAATGTCGATGTGATACTGGTCCCACTTCACGTCGGGATAGTTCTCGCCCATCGCCTTCACACGCTCGTCCCAATAGGGCATCGTAATCGCGATGCCGTTGGACTTGGTCGCCGAGGTCAGGTGCTTCTTCGGCCGCGACTGCGCGAGGTCGAACGCGAACTTCAGGATGCGGTCGACACCGGTGCGGGTCATCACCGTCTGCTGGGTAACGAATTCACGGTCGGTGTCCGGGAACATGCGACCGCCGACGGATGAATATTCACCTTCGGTATTCTCGCGCACCACCCAGAAGTCGATGTCGCCGGGCTTGCGGCCGACCAGTGGACAGGGCACGCCGGGCATCAGGCGCACCGGGCGCAGATTGACGTATTGATCGAACTCACGGCGGAACTTGATCAGCGAGCCCCACAACGAAATGTGATCCGGAATCTTTGCCGGTAGGCCGACGGCGCCGAAATAGATCGCATCGTGCTTGCCGATCTGCGCCTTCCAGTCGTCCGGCATCATCTGGCCGTGCTTCTCGTAATAGTCGTAAGACGAGAAGTCGTAATGATCGAAATGCACCTTCACACGATGCTTTTTCGCTGCCGCTTCAAGGACGCGCAGGCCTTCCGGCATGACTTCCTTGCCGATGCCGTCGCCGGGGATGACCGCGATCCGATATTCTTTTTGTGCGCTCACGTGGGGTTTCCTTCGCCAGTAATTCTGCCTGCAGATGTGGACCAAAGCCGGCCTGCGATCAACGCTGCACTGCAATGTTGACCGGTTTTGCCGCAGGGGCCTAACTCTGTCGCAGACACTCCCTTCTGCAATCCAGAGGCATTCCATGGATCTTCATTTGCGCGGCAAGCGCGTCCTGATCACGGGCGCATCCAAGGGTATCGGCGCGGCGGCCGCGGAAGCGTTTGCCGAAGAAGGCTGCGATCTCCGCCTTGCCGCCCGCAATGTCGAGCAGATGCAGGCGCTGGCGGACCGATTGCGATCCAGCCACCAGATCGACGTCGCCGTGCATGGCGTCGATCTGCGCAAGCCGGACGAGCTCGCCGCGCTGGCGGCTGCCGCCGGCGATATCGACATCCTCGTCAACAATGCCGGCGATATCCCCGGCGGATCGCTCGACAAGATCGACGAGCCGACCTGGCGCCATGCCTGGGATCTCAAAGTGTTCGGCTTCATCAATCTGACGCGTCTCGTCTATGCGCAGATGAAGGCGCGCGGCCATGGCGTGATCGTCAACGACATCGGCGCGGCCGGCGAGAAGTTCGACGCCAATTACATTTGCGGCAGCGCCGGCAATGCCGCGCTGATGGCGTTCACCCGGGCGCTGGGCGGCAAGAGCCTGAAGGACAATATCCGCGTCGTCGGCATCAATCCCGGCCCGGTCGAGACCGAGCGTCACGTCACGCTGATGAAGACCCGCGCCAAGACCCAATTGGGCGACGAGAACCGCTTCCGGGAGCTGCAGCAGGGTCTGCCGCTCGGGCGTGCCGCGAAGCCGCGCGAGATCGCCGACATGATGACGTTTCTGGCGTCCGATCGCGCGGGCTATACGACCGGCGTGATCTATACGGTGGACGGTGGCCACAGCGCAGGCTGGGGCAGCTAGCGCCGCGATCGGCGCGTTAGCTCAGCGCGCCGGCATGCACCCACCACAGCGGGTGGGCGAGTTGAATGGCACCGGCCGCGCGCTGCGCGTCGGTGTCGTTGCCGAACAGCGCAAAACAGGTCGCGCCCGACCCCGACATCCGGGCCAGCCGAACGCCTTCAGCATCGCGCAAGGCCGACAGCACCGTGTCGATCACAGGCTCGACCTTCAGTGCGGGCGCTTCAAGATCATTGGTGCCGGCGTTCAGAGCGACGATCCACGCATCGATCGAGCCGCCTTCGTCAGGCCAGGTGGCCCGCTTCAACACGTCTTTGACGCCGACGCGCAGCTCGCCGTTTTTCAGGCCGAGCTCCTTGAACACATCCTTGGTCGCCACCGGCACGCGCGGATTGACCATCACGCAGGGCAAACGCGGCAGGCTGAGCGGCAGCAGATTTTCGCCCACGCCCGTCATCACGCAGGCGCGCGACTGCACGCAGACCGGCACATCCGCGCCGGTCAGACGGGCCACTTCGAGCACCCGGGGATCGTCCATTTCGAGATTGTTGGCGCGCACCAGGAGGCGCAGTGCAGCGGCAGCATCCGCCGAGCCACCGCCAATGCCGGCGGCAACAGGCAAGTGCTTGTCGAGCGCAAAGCGCCCAAAGGTCAGGCCTTCGACGCGCTCACCGAGCAAGCGCGCGGCCTTGATGACGAGATTGTCGGCGGTGTCGCCGCATTCCTGCGCGCGCGGACCAGTTGCGGTCAGCGACAGGTCAGCCCCCGAATCGAGCGTCAATCTGTCGGCGCAATCGGCAAAGGCCACGACGCTTTCGAGATCATGATAGCCGTCAGCCCGACGGCCGATGACGCGCAGGGTCAGATTGACCTTGGCGCGCGCATCTTCTTCGAGAACCGGGCTCGTTGAGCCGGTCGTGCCCCCAACCATGGAATTAGCCGCCTTTGCCGTCTTCTTTTTTCTTGTCGTTGGATGCAGCCGAGGACGAAGGTTCATCCGACAGACCGTTTTCCATTTTCGCCTCGATCTTCGGAATCTCTTCAGCTTCCGGCTTCAGATCCTTGGCGTGCTGCCACTGGAATTTGGCTTCCAGCTTGCGGCCCACGCGCCAGTAGGCATCGCCGAGATGGTCGTTGATGGTCGGATCTTCCGGCTTCAGGTCGATCGCACGTTCGAGCTGCTTCACGGCATCGTCGAAATTGCCGATGCGGTAATAGGCCCAGCCGAGCGAGTCGACGATGTAGCCATCGTCCGGTCGCTGATCGACGGCGCGCTTGATCATCTTCATGGCATCGTCGAGATTGATGCCCTGATCGATCCAGGAATAGCCGAGATAGTTCAGCACATGCGGCTGCTCGGGCTGCAATTCCAGCGCCTTGCGCATGTCGACTTCAGCCTTGGCCCACTGCTTGGAACGCTCCAGGCAGATGCCGCGGAAGTAGAAATACACCCAGTTCGGCTTGTCCTGGTTGGCGGCGATGACGTCGATACCCTTGGTGTAGGTCTCGCCGCAGTCAGCAAACTTCTTGCGGCCACGCTCGATATTGCCGAGCGCCATAATGGCTTCGAGATCCCGGGGATCGTCGGCGACAACAGCCTTGAGAATCTTGATGCCTTCATCGCTGCGATCAGCCGCATCGAGATCGGTGGCCTGCTGGATCTGCGCATTGCGCTTCAGAGCCGAATTGGCCGGCACGCGCTCATAGATCTTGATGGCCATCTGCGGCTTCTTCACCGACTCGTAGAGATCGGCGAGCGACAGCAGCGCCAGCGAGTGGTCCGGCTTGAGATAAAGCGAGAGCTGCAGATAGACCAGCGCGAGGTCTTCGCCGCCGCGGCGGGTCAGCGACGCGCCAATGCCATAAAGTGCTTCAGCAGCGCCGGCCTGCGGGCTGTCGACCAGCGGTGCCAACTTCTTGCCGGCCTTGGTCTCGCGGATACCTTCCAGCACCAGCGGGTGACGGGCGAGCTTCTTGTTGAAGGTCTCGTAGATGCCGAGCGCCGCAGCATCGTCCTTGTTACGCGACGTCCAGCGGCCATAGGCGTCGACCACGCGCAGCGCGGAATCATCGAGCTTGTAGGCGCGCTCAAAACGGGCGCCCGCATCCTTCTGCTTATTGGCAAGATCGAGGATCAGGCCGGCATGCAGATCCTTGAAGATCGGATACCATTCCGGACCGGCCAGCTTGTCGATATTGGCAATCGCCGTCTTGCTCTCACCGGCGCCGTAGCCGGCCCAGGCCGACAGCAGCGTCGCAACGAGGTCGGTGATCGGGCCGCGCACCGACTGGTTGATATTGGTCTGCGCGGCAGCGTATTTCTTCAGCTTGAGATCGCGCACACCCACAACGAGACGGGCGACGCGGTTCGACTTGTCGATGGTCAGGATGCGATCGGCGAGCTTGACGGCCTCTTCGATATCGCCGTCAGCGAGCGAGGAGATGAAAGCGCGATCGAGCAGCTCGTTGTTCTTCGGATCGGTGCGCAGAGCGGAGCGGTAAAACGCCGCAGCCGAGGTGGCGTCGCGCTCGACGCTGGCATGGCGGGCGGCCAGATAACTGCCGGCGGTGGTGAGCGACTTCAGATCGCGGGACGTGGGAAACTGGGCGGCGGAGCTATCGCCGGTATGATCCGGGGTTTGCGCCAGCAGCTGACCGGGCATCGCGAGGACGGCGACCGTGGCGGCAGCGAGCGTCAAACGATTGAAACGGATGGACAACATAGGGTTCGCCTAGCTCCAGGATTTATGGGCAGGATATCGAGCAAGAACGCGAGCAGGACTGCAAGACAGGCTCGGATGCGCAGCCGACCCGGCAACGTAGCGCATGCCGACAATGCCGCGTTTGGCGGTCAATCGCAAGGATCGGGGGCGCGATCGCACCAGTGGCACCTTGAAGCCTGTCAGCAATTGGGCCGCCGAATTGCGCCACTGCCCCTGAAAACGCTCGCACTGTGGCGTTATCGTGACCTACGGCCGGTGTAGCGGCCCGCCGACAGGCGCCGCCGCTCACACAATCGTAATCAGTGAACCGGTTACATCGCCTCGTAGTTCGGGCCGCCGCCACCCTCCGGCGGAACCCAGGTGATGTTGCCGTTCGGATCCTTCACGTCGCAGGTTTTGCAGTGGACGCAATTCTGCGCATTGATCTGGAATCGCGCACCGCTCGACTCTTCAACCCACTCATAGACGCCTGCCGGGCAATAGCGATTCGACGGGCCGGCAAAGACGTCGTGCTCCGACGACTTCTGCAGCGCCATGTCGGCAACCTTGAGATGGATCGGCTGGTCTTCCTCGTGATTGGTGTTCGACAGAAACACCGAGGACAGGCGATCGAAGGTGATCTTGCCGTCCGGCTTCGGATAGACGATCGGCTGATACTGCTTGGCGGGCTTAAGCGCCTTGCGATCCGGCTTTTCATGCTTCTGGGTGCCGAACAGCGAGAAGCCGAACGTGTTGCACCACATGTCGAAGCCACCGAGCGCGTTGCCGAGGAGGGTCCCGAACTTGGACCACAGCGGCTTGGCGTTACGGACCGGATAGAGATCCTTGCCGATCGAGGACGACCGCCAGCCGGTCTCGTATTCCATCAACTCGTCATTGGCGCGGCCTGCAGCCAGCGCGGCGGAGACGTGTTCAGCGGCCTGCATGCCTGACGCCATGGCGTTGTGAACACCCTTGATGCGCGGCACGTTGACGAAGCCTGCGGCGCAGCCGACCAGCGCGCCGCCCGGGAATACCAGCTTCGGCACCGACTGGTAGCCGCCCTCGGTGATCGCACGCGAACCGTAGGCCAGGCGCTTGCCGCCTTCGAACGTGTCGCGGATCAGCGGATGGGTCTTGAAGCGCTGGAACTCCTCGAACGGGTAGAGGTAGGGGTTTTCGTAGTTCAGATGCAGCACGAAGCCGACCGCGACGAGGTTATCATCGTAGTGATACAGGAACGTGCCGCCGCCGATGTCGTTGTCGAGCGGCCAGCCGAACGAGTGCTTTACCGTGCCCTTTTTGTGCTTGGCCGGATCGATCTGCCAGACTTCCTTGATGCCGATACCGAACTTGCTGGGCTCGCAATCCTTGTCGAGGGCGAATTTGGCGATGATCTGCTTGGTCAGCGAGCCACGCGCGCCTTCGGCGAACAGCGTGTATTTGCCGAGCAGTTCCATGCCGCGCGTGAACGAATCCTTCGGCTTGCCGTCGCGGCCGACGCCCATGTCGCCAGTGGCGATGCCGCGCACGGCGCCATTGTCGCCATACAGCGTCTCGGCGGCCGCGAAGCCGGGATAGATTTCGACGCCAAGCGCTTCCGCCTTGGCGCCCAGCCAGCGGCACACCATGCCGAGCGAGGTGATGTAGCAGTGATGATTGTTCATCAGCGGCGGCATCAGGAAGTTCGGCAGCTTGAAGCCACCGGTCTTGGTCATGAAATAGAACTGGTCGTCCTTGACCTGGGTCTTGAGCGGGCAGTCCGCATCTTCGCGCCAATCCGGGATCAGCTTGTCGAGATTGACGGGATCGATCACCGCGCCGGACAAGATGTGCGCACCGACTTCGGAACCCTTTTCCACCACGACAATGGACAGGTCCGCATTGAGCTGTTTCAGCCGGATCGCGGCCGACAGACCGGAGGGCCCGGCACCGACGATGACGACGTCGAATTCCATGGACTCGCGCGGCGGAAGTTCTTCAGTGCTCATAATCTCGTCTCAGACCCGTTTCCAACCCGTTCAGAACGCTTCTAAGGGCTGTTGTTTCCGATTTTTGACGGAAGAACAACCACCTAAATGCACAGGGGGCGTTTCACTGGGCGTCGATCCGGCCTAGATTGCTGGCATGCCTGTGACCTCCAGCCATGACGCCTGAACCCCACCCCAGCGTTGCGCAACTGCTCGCCTTTTATCTGGAGGCCGGGGTCGATTGCGCATTGATGGATGAGCCGGTGAACCGGCTGTCGGACGACCTCCCGCCGCCTGCCCGGGAGCTGTCCGACAGCGCGCCGAAGCGACCACCGCTGAATGGCATGCCGCCGCCCCCTGCACGCCCACCCGCCCGTGTCGAGGTCGCCCCGGACGTGGCGATTGCCGCCGCCCGCGACGCCGCGCGCACCGCGCCCTCGCTCGAGGTGCTGCGTGGCATGCTGGATACATTCGACGGCTGCGCCCTGAAATCGACCGCGACCCAACTGGTGTTTGCCGACGGCAATCCACAGGCGCGGATCATGTTCGTCGGCGAGGCACCCGGCCGCGACGAGGACATCGAAGGCCTGCCTTTTGTAGGTCGCTCCGGCAAACTGCTTGATCTGATGATGTCGGCCATCGGGCTGAAGCGCACCGAGGTCTATATCGCCAACGTGATTCCGTGGCGGCCGCCGGGCAACCGCACGCCGACGCCGCAGGAGACCCAGATCTGCCTGCCATTCATCCAGCGTCAGATCGAACTGGTGAATCCGGACATCCTCGTCACGCTCGGTAATCCCTCGACGCAGACGCTGCTGCAGACCCGCGATGGCATCATGAAGTCCAGAGGACGCTGGGTCGACTACGACACCGGGACGCGCAAGATCAAAGCGCTGGCGACGTTTCACCCGGCCTATCTGCTGCGCTCGCCGTCCTACAAGCGGATGACCTGGATGGATCTGCGCGCGATCGCAAAGGCGCTGGAAGCACCGTCGGGCAGGACCAGCTAGGGCGCCTTTGGCCGCACGATCGCCCAGCCGATCCGCAGCAAGGGCTGCCGGCCATTCACCAGACGCTCAAAGGCGCGCGGGACTTCCGGCACGAGGTTGGGGAAACGCTGCGCAATGTCTGCAGGCGGCGTGCCGACTGTATCCGCTGCGCGCCACACGACGACGCCGCCGGTCTCGGCGAACTTCGCTGGCGTGATCCATGGCGTGCGCGAAGGCACAGCATCGTTCAGCAGATGCGGCCGTGACGCACTCATGCCGACCAATGCGGCGAGTTGCGCATCGCCTGCGACCGCCGACAGTGGACGATTGGTGCGACGTTCGAAACTCTCACCGAAGAAGCGCCCGATCTCGCGCGCGGGAAGCGCTGTGACATCCTCGGGACCATCGACCCAAGGCAGAATCACAAGACTGGCGAAGGCTGCGAGTGCAGGCGCGATGATGGCGAAGGCCCAGACCTTGCGCAGCACGCGCTGGCGCCGCAGTGCAATCAGGTCGCCCGACGCCACGACGACGGCGAGACCCGACATGACCAGAGCGATACCGGCACTGCCGACCACGCGCTCAAGGCCGTAGAGCGCAGCGAACAGGCTGCCGAGCAGCCCCGGCACAAGCGCGAAGAAAAACACATAGTCCCGCGCCAGCGGATCGACCGGCGGACGGAAGATGATCGGAGCTTCCTCGGTCTTCGGAACGATGCGGCCCCAGTTCATCACCGCGAGCACGATCACACCCGCGATGGCCGCAAGGAGCCAGGCGATCAGGACACCCCACTGCCGCGCCTTTCCGGCGAGATCGTCAAGTTGCGGCAGCACCGGCAAGACCGGCGCGCCGGCCCGGATCACCCACATCGCCCACGGCAATGTCAGCACGGCGATCACCAGCAGCGCATAGAGCGGATCGAACGAAGCAAGGTTACGCCGACCGCGCGATGTCGCGAGACCGAAGACGAGCGGCAGCGGCAGCAGCCACATCGCATGGGGCGTCGTCAGCAGCAGCAGGCCGGCCTCGATCGACAGCGCGAACCAGGCATTGCGACGGCCCTGCCCGATCGCCAGCCAGGCATGCAGCAGAAACATCGCCCAGAGCGGACGCGCCAGGATCAGCGGGCCGAATTCGACGCCGGGCGCACTGAAGGCCGTGACCGTCATCGTCAGCAGCACGGCGATCACCGCCTGCGGTCCGCCGACGATGGCGCTGCCCAGCTGATAGACCGCACGGAAGGTCAGGACAGCGCAGATCTGCGCCAGCAGATAGACACCGAAGACGTGATTGCCGGCGGCCCGGAAAGCGATGTCGGCGAGCCAGAACGCCAGCGGCGGACCCATATGGGTGCCGACCTGATATTCCCGGCCATAGGCCAGCACGGTGGCGAGATCGCCCGGCGGCCCGCGATACAGCAGCAGTGGGACAATCAGCCAGATCGCGGCCTGACACAGCACGACGATCCAGAACACCAGCCGTGGCCGGGCGCGGATCAGTTCGACGATCAGGGAGGTGAAACGCATTGAACGTCTGAACCGGCCAGCAGGGAATGAAGCTTGCTCAGGTGATACGGCGGGGAGCCGGGAGAGGCAACCGCCTGAGGGCTCAGGCGGAAATCTCGATGTCGAGGATAGACTGGGTCTCGATCAGGCCTGCCGCCCGAGCGACCGCCTGGTGCCGCGCACGAGCCGCCGCCACCGGCGCGAACAGGCTGCGATGATGAATGCTGGGCCCCAGTTCATTCAGCGCGGCCATATGCTGGGGCACGCCATAACCCTTGTGCACCTCGAAGCCGTAACCCGGGCAATCCTCAGCGAGCCGGCACATCAGCCGATCGCGCGAGACTTTTGCGACGATCGAGGCTGCTGCGATGGACAACACCAGCGCGTCCCCGCCAATGACCGCCTCGCAATCGGCCGTCGTATCGATTTTGTCGCGGCCGTCGACAAACACATGTTTCGGCGCGTCCGGGAGCGACGCGACCGCGCGGGCCAGTGCCCAGAGCGATGCCCGCAGGATATTGTCGCGGTCGATCCGGGCGGGTGATGCATAGGCGACGCCGAATGACGCCGTAGCGCAAATTTCCTCGAACAGCGCCTCGCGCTTGCTCTCCGTCAGTTTCTTGGAATCGTCGAGACCCCTGGGAATGTTGTTCGGGTCCAGAACGACCGCCGCAGCCACGACCGGACCCGCCAAAGGACCTCGCCCGGCCTCATCGCAGCCCGCTACCGGCCAGATGCCCTGCTTCAACAGCGCGTGCTCGCGCGTGAAGCTCGGTGCCACCACGATCTTGCGCGGCTTGGCCGGCGCTTTCTTCTTCACATCCCGAATCATTGGGGGATCGTGCTGAAGCAGACCGGCAGGCGCAACCGGGAACTCCAGACCGTGCCCGCTATTCAGGCCGGACCATTAATCGTCCAGATGCACCCGTCGGTCGTCGCCGACTTCAATGCCCGGAGCCACAACCACGTCCCATGCATGGCCATCCGGATCGGCAAAGTAGCCGGAATAGCCACCGTAATCGGTCTTGCGCGCTGGTTTCAGAAGCGATCCGCCGCAATCGACGGCGAAAGCGAGGACCGCATCGACCTCGTCCTCCGAGCGACAATTCCACGCCAGCGTGCTGCCGCGAAACGCCTGTGGCCTTGGATGGTCAGGCAACGTCGCATCCTGCGCCAGTTGATCCCACGGAAACAGCGCGAGGACGCTGGCGCCGGTGTCGAAAAAGGCGATGGCATCGCCCGAGGCACGGGCCTTTCGCGTAAAGCCCAGCGCTTCGTAGAACGCAATGCTCCTGCGCATATCCGCGACGCCCAGCGTGATTACCGTCATGCGCGCGATCGGCGCCGGTGGTTTCGTCATCGTCATGCGTGTCACTCCTGTACTCACTCTATAGATCGAAAAGAGGGACGTTGGCAGGCTCTGGTTTCCTGCCAACGTCCCCTCTCCACCACTCCGTACGCTGCGAGACCTGCGGAGTTAGAACAGATTCAGTTGCTGACCGGCACCGGCCGGCTTCTCGAAATGATCGAGGGTGAGCTTCGAACGACGTTTGTTGAGACCGAGCTTCGTGCAGGCGATCTCGAAGCGGCGACCGATCATCCAGGCCATCGGCCCCGTGCCCTTCATGCGCGTGCCCCATTGCGAGTCGTAATCGCGGCCACCGCGCATTTCGCGGATCAGCGTGAAAACGTGGCGATAGCGGTCCGGATAATTCGCGATCAGCCACTCGCGAAACAGATCGCGCACTTCCATCGGCAGCCGCAGCAAAACGTAGCTGGCTTCCTTGACGCCGGCATGAGCGGCGGCATCAAGAATGCGCTCGATCTCGCTGTCGTTCAGCGCGGGGATCACCGGCGCCACCATCACCGTGGTCGGAATGCCAGCCTCGGATAGCTGCCGCAAAGCTTCTAGCCGCTTCGACGGCGTCGAGGCGCGCGGCTCCATGGTGCGCGCGAGCTTCGGATCGAGTGACGTCACCGACAACGCGACCTTGACCAGATTGCGCTTCGCCATCCGCGCCAGGATATCGATATCGCGCGTCACCAAAGCCGACTTGGTGACGATGCCGACGGGATGACCGGTCTTCTCCAGCACTTCGAGAATGCCGCGCATCACCTGACGCTCCCGCTCGATCGGCTGATACGGATCGGTATTGGTGCCGATCGCGATCATCTTTGGCTCGTATTCGGCGGCGGCCAGCTCCTTCTCGAGCAGCGCCGGCGCATCGGGCTTCACGAACAGTTTGGATTCGAAATCGAGCCCGGGCGAGAGACCTAGATAAGCGTGGGTCGGCCGCGCGAAACAATAGACGCAGCCATGCTCGCAGCCACGATAGGGATTGATCGAACGGTCGAAGCCGATATCCGGCGACTCGTTGCGCGTGATGACCTTTCGCGCGGTGTCGGTCGCAACCGTGGTCTTGAACGGCGGCAATTCATCGAGGCTCTGCCAGCCGTCATCAAAGGCGACCCGGGCCTCGGCTTCATAGCGACCGCTGTCGTTCGACTGTGCGCCGCGGCCGCGCCGCCGCTGCTTGTCGATCGCCACCGCGATCTCGGGAAAAGGGGAAAGCGCACCCGCCGGCTTATCGGAGGGCGCCGGGACCGGCGGGTGCTTGAGGGCAGCGATCTGGCGACTCATGAAGCCACGATAGCGCACACATGGAACAAAGCAAGAACATAAATAGAGTGGCACACGGCCGGGGCACTGTGCATTCTCCCGCCGCCTTGCAGGGCGGCCGAAAGTCGAACCGCCCGAAATTGCAGCAGCCGCCAGCGCCGCATAGACTATGACGAAATGATAACGCGGCCACCCCGTTGTTGAGAGGTATTATCCGACACCCATGCTGAGCGTGATCATCCCCACCGAAGGCGTCGAGCAGCCCGCTGTTGCCACACTGGCAGCGCTGGTGCCGGGCGCGGCTGCCGGAGTGATCCGCGAAGTGCTGCTGGTCGATCGCGCCGGCACAGACGTCATCGAACGCGTTGCCGATGTCGCCGGCTGTGGCTTCCTGACCTCGCAAGGATCGCGCGCCGCAGCGATGGCCGCCGGCGCCAAGCAGGCGCGTTCGCCCTGGCTAATGTTTCTGCATGCCGGCGCCGTGCTCGATGCGGGCTGGATTGAGGAGACCCAACAATTCATCCAGCGTGTCTCGACCAGCAATCGCCCCCGCGCCGGCATTTTCCGCTATGCGCGCTCGCCCTATGACGAGTCCGGATTTGGCGATGGCCTGAAACACATGATCCGCCTGATCACTGGCCCCAAGGCCGATCAGGGCCTCTTGATCGCACGCGATCATTACGACCGCCTCGGCGGCTACGCACCCGATGCCCGGCGCTCCGAAGCGCGGCTGCTGCGCCAGCTCGGCCGCTCCTCACGCACATTGCTGCGCAGCCGGATCATCGTCGCCTGATCATGGCCGCCCAAGCCCCCAATGCCGTTCAGCCTGCAGTGCTACGCGATCTCCAGCCCGGCGATATCGACTGGGTCATCCGCAGTCACGGCGAGCTCTATGCGAGTGAATACGGGTTCGACGTGTCCTTCAAAGCGCTGGTAGCCGACATCGCCGCAGAATTCGTCACATCATGCGATGCCACGCGCGAACGCTGCTGGATCGCTGATATGGATGGCGCGCCCGTCGGCTCGCTGTTTCTCGTGAAGGCATCCGACGAGGTCGCCAAGTTTCGGCTCTTGCTGATCGATCCCAAGGCGCGCGGACAAAAGCTCGGCCAACGCATGGTGATGGAATCCATCGCCTTTGCGCGGCAATGCGGCTATCGCAGGATCACGCTGTGGACCCAGAGCAATCTTGGCGCTGCGCGAAAAATCTATCAGGATGCCGGCTTCGCGCTGGTCGCCACCGAGCCGCATCGCAGTTTCGGGCAGGATTTGATCGGAGAGACCTGGGAGCTCGTGATCTAGACCGACGCGCCCTTCGCCTTCGGGCGCCGCAGATGCTCATCCAGCCGCGGCATGATCTCCACGAAATTGCAGGGCCGGGTGCGGTAATCCAGTTGCGCGGCAAGGATGCCGTCCCAGCCATCGCGGCAAGCGCCGGGCGAACCCGGCAGGCAGAAGATAAATGTCGCGCCGGCGGTGCCAGCTGTCGCGCGGCTCTGAATCGTCGAGGTACCGATCTTGGCGTGGCTCAGCATGTGAAACGCAATCGAGAAACCATCCATCCGCTTCTCGAACAAAGGCTCGATGGCTTCCGGCGTGACATCGCGGCCGGTGAACCCCGTGCCGCCGGTCGTGATGATCGCGTCGACGCCGGGATCGGCAATCCATGCGCGCACGATCTTACGGATCGCTTCGACATCGTCCGTGACGATCTCGCGCTTCGCCAGCGTGTGACCGGCCGATGTCAGCCGATCGGCCAGTGTCGCGCCGGACTTGTCGTCATCGAGCGACCGCGTGTCGGAAATCGTCAACACCGCGATGTTGAGCGGCACGAAGTCTTTCGTCACATCGGTCGATGTCATCACAGCCGATCCGTCGCAAATGTGTTGCAGGCCTGCACGGTGCCCTGCTGATAGCCGGTCATGAACCAGCGCTTGCGCTGTTCGGCAGAGCCGTGGGTGAAAGAATCCGGCACCACGCGGCCCTGTGCCTGACGTTGCAGCGTGTCGTCGCCGATGGCGGACGCGGTCTGCAACGCGGCATCGATGTCACCGGCTTCGAGGAAACCGGGCCGCTTCTTCGATTCGCGATTGACCCAAACACCGGACAGACAATCGGCCTGCAGTTCGACGCGAACCTGCAGCAGATTGGCCTCAGCCTTGCTGCCCGCCTGCTGCTGCAGCCGTGTCACGCGCGGAATGATGCCGAGCAGGTTCTGGATGTGATGGCCCGCTTCATGCGCGATGATATAGGCCGCGGTAAATTTGCAGGCATTGCCCGAGCAACCGCGAAATTTGGTTTCGACCTGACGGAAGAAGCCGGTGTCGAGATAGATCTTCTTGTCGGGCGGACAGTAGAACGGCCCCATCGCCGACTGCGCATTGCCGCAGCGGCCGCCATTGGTGGCATTGCGAAACAGCACGATCTGCGGCCCGGTATATTTCTGCCCGCTCTCCTTGAAGATCTCGTCCCAGCGATCGTCGATCTCGCCGAGCACGCCGGAGATCATGCTGCCCATCTCGTCAGAGGGTGCGCCTGATTTCGTCGGCGTCGAGCGCCGATCGGTCTGATAGGTCGGTGCCTGCTGCCCGCCCGTGAGAATTTCTGCACCGCCGATCAGGATGCGCGGATCGATACCGAACGCCCAGCCAACGAGGCCAAGCACGATCACCGTGCCTATGCCGAGACCGCCGCCGCCACCGGGAATACCGAAACCGCCGCCCCCGCCACCACTGTCGTCACGACGGTCATCGATATTGTCGCTGCGACGGAAGTCATCGTAACGCATGGGGCAATTCCTTCATTTCAATTCGCAGCATTTTAGACGAGTTACAGACGATCCCGCACACATAACGCAGTTGCGGCGCAAAATTTCCATTGCATTAAGCATTACCCTGCCCGGCAAAACTTGCCTAGTTCGAACTCGTTATCAATTAAGTCGATTTTTACTTTGCGCGGTCAATGTCTGGCTGTCGGTTGTTTAGTCCCGCGTCGCCGACAGCGTCGCCTGAGTCAGAGTAATTGAGTCATGGTTGTTTCGCGTCGCGGGGCGTCTGCAAGGGCGCCCCGCTCTCACTTCGAAACCTCTCCCAGCAGCCGCATCGTCATTGGCGATTGCGTCGCAGAGATGTCAAAACTCCCCGCAGCGTCGGTCGATCTGGTGTTCGCAGATCCGCCGTACAATCTGCAGCTGAAGGGCGATCTCAAGCGCCCCGATGAATCCCATGTCGATGCGGTGAATAATGACTGGGACAAGTTCTCGTCGTTCGCCGCATATGACGACTTCACGCGCGCGTGGCTGCTGGCCGCACGCCGTATCATGAAGCCGTCGGCGACCTTGTGGGTGATCGGCTCGTATCACAACATTTTCCGCGTCGGCGCGATCATGCAGGACCTCGGCTTCTGGGTCCTGAACGATATCGTGTGGCGCAAGTCCAACCCGATGCCGAATTTCCGCGGCCGTCGTTTCACCAATGCGCATGAGACCATGATCTGGGCTGCGCGCGACGAGAACGCCAAGGGCTACACGTTCAATTACGAAGCCCTCAAGGCCGCCAATGAAGACGTGCAGGCGCGTTCCGACTGGCTGATCCCGCTCTGCACCGGCGACGAACGCCTGAAGGGCTCGGACGGCAAGAAGGTTCACCCCACGCAGAAGCCGGAAGGCCTGCTGGCCCGCGTGCTGCTGTCATCGTCGAAACCCGGCGATCTCGTCATCGATCCGTTCAACGGCACCGGCACCACCGGCGCCGTCGCCAAGCGCCTCGGTCGCAATTACATCGGCTTCGAGCGTGACCGCGAATACGCTGCCGCTGCCGAAGCGCGCATCGCTGCGATCGAACCGCTGCCAGAGGCAACGCTTGCGCCGTTCATGACCGCCCGCAGCGCGCCCCGCGTGGCGTTCTCCGAACTGGTCGAGCGTGGCATGATCTCGCCCGGCACCAAGCTGGTCGATCTCAAGAAGCGTCATGGCGCACTGGTGCGCGCCGACGGTGCCATCATGTTCGGCGACAAGGTCGGCTCGATCCATCGCATGGGCGCGATGGCTCAGGGTTCGGCCTCCTGCAATGGCTGGACGTTCTGGCACGTCGAGACCAAGAAGGGCCTGCGCCTGATCGACGAACTGCGCGCAGAAATTCGTAGCGAGATGGGCGCGGTCTAGACGCCCCGCTCATGCTACCCGCCGGACGCACGCGCCCGGCCTTCACCAAAACGTCGCTTGCACTCTTCCTGAATTCAAAGCACGAGACGACGGTCCGCGCCCGCGGTCCTCGCCTCGCGCTTTGACGTATAAAATCCAGGGAGATTTGAGATGCTGAAGTTTTACTTCAACGGGTCGCCGAACCCGACCAAGGTTGCGCTGTTTCTGGAAGAAGCCGGCCTGCCCTATGAGCCCATCGCCATCGACACCCGCACGGGCGCGCAGTTCAATCAGGACTTCCTCAAGGTCAATCCGAACGGCAAGGTGCCGGCGATCGACGATGACGGCGTCAAGGTGTTCGACAGCAACGCCATCCTGCTCTATCTCGCCGAGAAGACCGGCAAATTCCTGCCGCCGGCCGCGCAGCGCGGCGAGCTGTTGTCATGGCTGATGTTCGTTGCCACCGGCATCGGTCCGTTTTTCGGCCAGGCCGTGCACTTCAAGCATTTCGCCCCGGAGAAGATCGATTACGCGCATAACCGCTACCAATTCGAGGCCAAACGCCATCTCGGCGTGCTCAATGACCGCCTGGCGGGACGGCAATATATGGTCGGCGACAGCTACACGATCGTGGACATGGATGTCTGGGGCTGGGTGAGGATGACCAACTTCATCCTGGGCGACGAGGGCTTCGCCCAGTTCCCCAATGTGAAGCGCCTGCATGACGAGATCTCGGCACGCCCCGCCGCGGTGAAGGCTGTCGCGTTGAAGGACCAATTCAAGTTCAAGGCCGAGATGGACGACGAAGCCCGCGCCGCCATGTTCAAGCATCTCGCCACCAGCGCAGCCTGATCACGAACCATCCGACGAATGCCGGGCGCAACACTGCGCCCGGCATTTTTGTGTCAGGCAGGCACGCGTGCCATTTCTTTGGGAAACGGCCCCAGTACCCGCTCGACCAATGCAGTGTCGCAATATTCTTTGATCATGGTGATCTTACCGTTCTCGACGCGCCACACCATGCAGTAGTCGTTGTCGTAACGATCGCCGGTCTTGGTGACGTTGTCGCCCTTGGCCTCGACCACCACCAGATTGCCTTCCGCAATGAAGTTGGAAGCGACCGTGCGCGGTCGAATGGCGAATAGCGACCTGAAATGCCCCATGAGGCCATTGAGGATCGCATCCTTCCCCTTGAACGTACGTCCCCAGGAATACTGGCCGACGACGATCCAGCACGCGTCATCGGCGAGATGATCGGCGAAAGTCGTGCCGCTGCGGTTGGCTGAATCGCTGTAGACCTGCTGGATAAGTTTCTTGTTGTCTGCCGTGCTCATTGTTCTGCTCCATCGCTTGAACGATGACGCAGTATCGGTGGAAGAATCCCCATTCTCCCAATCGATAGTCTGTATGATATATATTCACCCCATGAATTTGGCAGCGCTCGATCTCAACCTGCTGGTCGCGCTCGATGCATTGCTGCGCGAGAGCAATGTCGGCCGCGCCGCGATGCGGATTGGCCTGTCGCAGCCGGCGACCAGTCATGCGTTGCGCCGGCTGCGCGACATTCTCGGCGATCCGCTGCTGGTGCGTGTCGGCGCCCGTATGGAGCTGACACCGCGCGCGCAGGCCATGCGCGGTCCACTCGCCCAGACGCTCGAACAGGTGCGTGGACTGTTCATTCCGGATGTCTTCGATGCCAGCCTGAGCGACCGGCACTTTCGGCTGATGATGCCGGATCTGGCCGTCGAACTGCTGATGCCGCCGCTGATGAAGAAGCTCGACAACATTGCGCCAGGCGTGAGGATCAACGTCGTGCCATGGCGCGGTCCGGCAATCATGACGGCGGAATTCGCCCGCAGCCTCGACATGGTGATCAGCATCGGCAATGCTTTCAACGGCTTCCATCGCCAGTTGCTCTATGTCGATTCCGACGCCCTTGCCGTCCGCAAGGGCCATCCGGCAGCGGCGCGCCTGAAGACGACCGAGGGATTTCTCAAAGCCCGCCATATCGCCGTGGTGCTCCGAGGCCAGAGCAAAGATCTGATCGACGACTGGCTGCGCAGCAAGAAACTGGAGCGGCAGATCGCCCTCGTCGTGCCGAGCTACATTGAGGCGCTGCACGTTGCGGCACGGACCGATCTCGTGGCCTTCGTGCCGCGACGCCTGATTGCCGCATTGGCACAGCCACTATCGCTCACGACAATTGCGCCGCCATTCGATCCCGGCATCGACGAACAGTTCATGTTCACGCCGACACGCGCGCAATTCGATTCCGGATCGATCTGGCTCCGCAAGATCATGCTGGAAACCGGCCGTGAACTCGATCCACCGAAGCGCCGCACGGCCTGACACAGTGCGCCTAGGTCAATTTTGCCGGCAAAGCTTGCCGGGAGGCAACGCCTGATAGCAACCACAAATACTCAAATGCTTATGATGTCTGAATATTTCTAATGGCCTGATTTTTGCGTAGTGGGTCGCAAACATCTCACAGCAAGAGAAATTCAGATGTCGAACTCCATTATCTCCAGCATGCAGTCCTTCAAGCTTCCGACCAGACTGCAGCCATCCGACAAGGCCGAGAGCGGCCTCGGCAATGCAACAGCGATAGCAAAATCGCCGGAAGAGAAATTCCTGGACTACGCGAAAAAGACGCCAGCAGAAAAAATGCGCGACGCGCTGCTGTCGAGCATCGGCGTAACGGAAGAAGAATTGAACAACATGTCGCCGGAGCAACGCCGGGAGGTCGAGCAGAAGATTGCCGACAAGATCAAGGAAACCGTGAACAAGAAGACCGAGAATGGCGGCAGCGCTAGCGGTTTCTTCACCGATATCAGCGCCTAGCAGTCGCGCGCTTCACCGCCAAAGGAATTGGCGCCGCAACGGCGCCAATTCCGGATCAATCGAAATGAGCGGACGCGATCAGCGCGCGGCAGCCTGACGTACCAGATTTTGCCGGGCGTCGCCGAGATAGCTGCGGATTTCCTTGGTCAGCAATCCCGACTGCGACGACAGATCGCCCGATGCCACCATGGTCGATGTCGCGAGCTGCTCGGTGTCCTTGGCGGTCGTTGCCAGCTGCTGGATGTTGGTCGAAATCTCGCGCACCACGGCGAAGGCCTCATCAATATTGCGCGCGATATCGGCCGTTGCCGCCGACTGCGCTTCCGAAGCACTCGCGACCTTGCCGGTGATCTCGTTCACTTCCGCAATCACGGTGCCGATCTCAGTGATCGATGAGGAGACCTTGTCGGTCGCCGACTGAACCTGGCCGATTTCCTTCTCGATCTCGGCGGTAAAGTTGGCGGTCTGCGTCGCCAGCGCCTTCACTTCATGCGCCACCACGGCAAAGCCACGGCCGGCATCGCCTGCGCGTGCCGCTTCGATCGTCGCGTTCAGCGCCAGCAGATTGGTCTGGCTGGCGATCACGTTGATCGACGTCACGACTTCGCTGATGCGTACGGCGACAGCGCGAAGCACGTCGACGTTGCTGGCTGCATCGGCGACGCGTTCGACGGCGCGGCCGGCAATCGCGGCCGAGCGATTGACGTCGGCGCCGACTTCGCTGGCACTGGACGACAGTCGCGCTGTGGCCGAAGCCACTGACTGCATGTTGGCGGACGCCTGTTCGGATGCCGCCGCCACCGACGTCACGCGGGTCAATGTCGAGGATGCACCGGTCCGCAGATTGCCTGCTGTGCTGCTCATCTCGACCGCACCGCTGTCGAGTGCGGACACGATGCCGCCCACGGTGGATTCGAGCTGGCTGGTCTGGCGCTCGAAATTCCGGATGCGGTCGGCGATGTTGTCTGTCGCAGCATTCATCGCTTTCGCGCCGTGCAGCAGGCCGCCATGCAATCCGCCCGGCAGGATGCGCCGGTAATATTTGTTGTCGTTGAGCGCTGCCATCGCCGCGGTGGATTCGCGCACGAAGGCATCGCAGCCGTCGATCATGTCATTGACGCTGTGCAGCAGCTCGCCGGTCACACCGCGCACCGGGATTTCAAGGATACGCGCCTCGAAGTCGCCCTGTGCGATGCGCTGGCAGGCGATCCGTGCCTTTTCGATCAGGCGTGCCGTCTTGCCCATCAGGATAAGCGCGACGATCGCTGCCGCGATCGCAACGGCCTGACAGACCATGGCAGCGAGCGAGAGGCCGAAGAACTGAAGCACCAAAGCAAGCGCAGAGCCGGCGATGACGACGAGCGTGCTAAGCTGCGCTCTTGAGAGAAAACATAAGTTCGTCATAGCTGACCTTCTGGGATGTAACGAAATCGGTAAGAGCCTTGTAACCGGCAGCAAGGGAGTCCTTGCCGTTCACGTGCCGCTTCTCGATGGCCAAGACTTCGGCATAGAGCGGCGCGATGGTCTTCTTGATGAGATCCGGCGCAGGCACACGCCGATTGGAATGATAGCCGACGACCTTGCCGTCTAGACCATAGGACGGCGTGACATGGGCGAAGACCCAGTAGTGATCGCCATTGCTCGCCATGTTCTTCACAAAGGCGAAAATCTCGCGGCGTTCCTCGACGGTGTCCCAGAGCAACTTGAAGACGCTGCGCGGCATATCGGGATGACGGATCAGGCTATGCGGCTGGCCGAGCAACTCGGCTTCGGTATAACCGGCCATCTTGCAGAACAGGCGGTTCACATAGGTCATGCGACCCTTGAGATCCGTCTTGGATACGATGAGCTCCGATGCCGGAAAGAAAGTCTCGCGGCCGCTCGGCTTAATTTGGTTGGACATCATTGACCTGCCGGTGACCGATTCACCCAAAAAGTAGTGCCACCGGTATTAGGGAACGCGGCTGAATTTTGCGTTAAGGTTCCATCCACCATGAATTCGGCGCCAGTGGACGATCCGGACGCGTTTTTCCGTGGCGATCGTCCCAGTTGCCGCCATCGCCTCTCCCGTGCCATGACCTCGATCAAATCGAGGGGGAGGCAACAAAATGACCGTTCTCATTGCAGGCGGCGGAATTGGCGGACTGACGCTCGCGCTCAGCCTGCACCAGATCGGCGTGCCGTGCCGCGTGTTCGAAAGCGTGCCGGCGCTCAGGCCGCTTGGTGTCGGCATCAATGTGCTGCCGCATGCGGTGCGCGAGCTGATCGAGCTCGGCCTGCATGACCAGCTCGACGCATCCGGCGTACGCACCCGCGAGCTCGCCTTCTTCTCAAAACACGGCAAGCCGATCTGGAGCGAACCGCGCGGCATCGAGGCCGGCTACAAATGGCCGCAGTTCTCGATCCATCGCGGCAGGCTGCAGCAGATCCTGCTCGACACCGCCATCGAACGCCTCGGCGCCGAGAACATCCTCACCAGCCATCATCTGACCGGCTGGACCGAAACGCCGGACGGCGTCCGCGCCGATTTCATCGACAAGGTCACCGGCAAATCCGCCGGCAGCTATGACGGCACGTTGTTGATTGCCGCCGATGGTATCCATTCGGCGATCCGGCAGAAGCTCTATCCGCAGGAAGGCGCGCCGCTCTGGAACGGCCGCATTCTGTGGCGCGGTATCACCAAGGGCGATGCGTTCCTGACCGGCCGCACCATGATCATGGCCGGCCACGAGATCCTGAAATTCGTCTGCTACCCGATTTCGCAAGAGCCGGATGCCAACGGCAAGTACGACATCAACTGGGTGGCCGAACGGCACATGCCGCCAACCTATGAGTGGCGCCGCGAGGACTACAACCGCACGGCGCGGCTCGAGGAATTCCTGCCCTGGTTCAAGGACTGGAGATTCGACTGGCTCGATGTACCCAGCCTGATCAGCAACTGCCCGCACGCTTACGAATATCCGCTGGTCGACCGCGACCCGGTTGATCGCTGGACCTTCGGCCGCGTGACGCTGATGGGAGACGCCGCGCATCCGATGTATCCGATCGGCTCCAATGGCGCTTCGCAGGCCATTCTCGATGCGCGCGTACTGACGCGTGAGATTCTTGCGCTTGGTGAAGTGCCGGCCGCGCTCGAAGCCTATGAGGCCGAGCGACGCCCCGCGACCACTGACCTTGTGATGTTGAACCGCCGCAACGGACCGGAACAGGTCATGCAGATCGTCGAGGAGCGCGCGCCTGAGGGCTTCAACGTCGTCACCGACGTGCTGTCGCAGCAGGAACTCGAAGACATCGCCGCCAATTACAAGCGCGTCGCCGGATTTCAGGTTGAGGGCCTAAATGCAAAACCGCCGATCGTATTGATGCCGCGATCGTCACAGCTTTCCAGCGCGGGCTGATGCAGCTCGCGCGCTGTCGCGCATTCAAGCGCCTGGATTCAAACTTCAATCCAGTCCATGCGCGATGACCTTGCGCATGACATTCGGCAAGGCTTCATCATCCAATGTTGCGATCGGGACCCACCGCATACCCTCCGGGGGGCGGGTGCGGGGCGGGACATGCGCCGTATAGACGGCAAGCTCCAGCGGGAAGTGTGTGAAGATATGGGTGACCGCGCCCGTTTTGCGATGCCACGCCGTCAAATTTTTCAGGGTCGGCGCCTGCTTCAAGGCGTCCTTGTCGTCGTGACCGGCGAGCCATTCCGATGACGGCACTTCGGTCATATTCCCAAGCAATCCCTTTTCCGGGCGGGTGCGCACCAGGAGTTCGTTGCCGCGCGTGACCACGAACGCCGCGCCGCGGCGCAGAGTGCCTGCCTTCTTCGGCAGTTTGCGCGGAAACGTCTCCTGATCGCCGCGGGTCCTGGCGGCGCAATCGTCATTGATGGGGCACAGCGCGCAGGCGGGTTTTTTGGGCGTGCAGATGGTGGAGCCGAGATCCATCAGCGCCTGGGCGCTGTCGCCGGCCCGCGAGGGACCAAGCAGCGTCGCGGCCAGCCCCACGATGACAGGCTTGGATTTCGGCAGCGGTTCTTCCACCGCATAGAGCCGCGAAGTGACGCGCTCGATATTGCCGTCCACCGGCATGCATTGCCGGCCGAAGGCAATCGCGGCGATGGCCGATGCCGTATAGGGCCCGATGCCCGGCAGCGCGCGCAGACCGTCTTCGGTATCCGGAAAGACCCCGCCATGGTCGCGCAGCACGGTGACGGCGCAGGCGTGAAGATTGCGCGCGCGGGAGTAATAGCCAAGCCCGGCCCACATCCGCAGCACATCGTCCTGCGAGGCGCTGCCGAGATCGCTCACGGTGGGCCAGCGCGCCAGGAACTTGGCGAAATACGGCCCCACCGCCTGAACCGTGGTCTGCTGCAGCATGATTTCCGACAGCCAGACCCGATAGGGATCGATACCCTCGCCCGGCAATGGCCGCCACGGTAACCTGCGGCGATGCTTGTCATACCAGGCGAGCAATTGGGCCGGCCGCTTGGCGGCGGCGCTTTCCCCGCTATCCCGTGCGGAAGGTTTCTTTCGTCGGGTGGCGGCGGCTGATAGACTCATGCCGACCATGTATCCAAAACGCCCGACCATGAACAAGCCCGGCTATATCTCGGCGAAACCGCTCTCCGTCCTGCTCGGCGGGGTGTTTGCCGATGCCTATGCCAAACAGGGCTTTGCCTCGCGCGAGCTGGTGACGCGCTGGGCCGAGATCGCCGGCCAGCAGGTGGCGAATTTCTCGGAGCCGCTGAAGATCCAGTGGCCACGCCCTGTGGAAGGCCAGCCGCAGGAGCCGGCGACGCTTATCCTGCGCGTCGAGGGGCCGATGGCGCTGGAGATCCAGCATTCGTCGGATGCGATCCTGCAGCGGGTGAATCGCTTTTTCGGCTGGAATGCGGTCGGCAAGATCGCGCTGCGCCAGGCGCCGCTGTCACGGCCGCAGCCTCGCCGCACCGTGAAGCCGCCGGATGCCAAGGCCATCGCCCAGGTTGCGGAAACGCTGCCCGAGGTCGAGGACGACGCCTTGCGCGAGGCGCTGGCGCGGCTCGGCGCCTCGATCAAGCGAAGTTGAGGCTTTCCAGCTCGCCCGGAACCGGCGCGTGCTTGCCACATTTGTGGTTTCAAGTTAGCGAAGCGAACCTTGTCCCGGCGTCCGCCGCCGCTTTGGAGCATTCCTTTGATCATCACGCGCCGTGACTTCACCGCCGCCCTTGCCCTCACCGGCGCCGCAGCAGCCATCGGCCTGTCGCCGCTGCAGCTGATCTCCGAGGCATTCGCGCAGAACGCCGTCGACGTCGCCAAGCCGGTATCGCTGCCCGACATGGCGCTCGGCCCGAAGGATGCTGCCGTCACCGTCACCGAATATGCCTCGATGACCTGCCCGCATTGCGCGGCCTTCACCGAGCAGGTGTTCCCGAAGATCAAGGAAGCCTTCATCGACACCAACAAGATCCGCTTCGTGTTCCGCGAATTCCCGCTCGACATCAAGGCCGCCGCCGGCTCGATGCTGGCGCGCTGCATTGCCAAGGAAGATTCGGGCAAGTACTTCGCCGTCATCGATATGCTGTTCAAGCAGCAGAACGACTGGGTGATGAAGGATACCGCCGCGACCCTGACCCGCATCGGCAAGCAGGCCGGCCTCAGCCAGCAGGCCGTGGAAGAATGCCTGAAGGACAAGGCGCTGCTCGACAAGATCGCCGCCGACCAGAAATACGCCAATGAAGTGCTGAAGGTGAACTCGACACCGACCTTCTTCATCAATGGCGAGATGCTGAAGGGCGAGCAGTCGTTCGAGGAATTCTCCAAGAAGATCACCCCGCTGCTGAAGAGCTGAGGTCTTCTTGTCCCTCCCCCGTTTTTGCGCGGGGAGGGATTCCTGAACGCCCGAGCCCTTTCATGACCCCGACCTTCCTCAACTACGCCGCCCTCGGCTGCGCCATCGTGCTGGAGACCATCGGCACGGCGCTGCTGGCGCAGTCGCAGCAGTTCACGAAGCTCTGGCCGACGTTCGGCATGGCCGTCTGCTACATCCTGTCGCTCTATTTCCTGTCCCACGCGCTGAAGGTGATGCCGGTCGGCATCGCCTATGCGATCTGGAGCGGGCTCGGCATCGTGTTGATTTCGGCGGTGAGCTATTTTGCATTCCGGCAGGCGCTCGATCTCGCCGCCATCATCGGCATCGGCTTCATCCTGACCGGCGTGGTCATCGTCAACGCGTTCTCCGCCAGCGCGTCGCATTAGCGCGCTGCCGCGCCATCGTGTTCTCCGATTCTTCGCTTCAAACAGCCAAGCTCTCGTAGTCTCGCGGCGCTTGCGCGTCCGAGGTGTGAGCAATCCCCCTCCTGAAACATGAGGGGTGGCGGCGCGCCATCAGGCGCAAAGGGTGGTGTGTGTCGCGATCCGCTCCACCGGAACGCCGGCAAGCTGCAACCGCGCAACGCCTTGAGGGCGCGCCACCGCGACGTCTTTTTAGCTGAGGGACCGTTCTTCCGGGTAAAGGGCAGAGCTCCGCACTCCGCTTATCCCGACGATTTCGCGCCGTTCACCAATACCACGTCCAGCCAGCATGAGTGGCAGAGCCCCGTAGTGGGCCCGGACGGTGACCCCAAGCCTCCCGAGTGTGCGGGGTACGTCACCCCACACCCGCAGGCGCCGCATCCTGTCCCACCTCAAGACGCCTCATGAAGCGCCCCTCGCGAACCGGATAAGATTTGATTATAATCTTATAGGAAAACTGTCAAGTGCCCGCGGACGTTTTTTCGATACCGGATGCAACTGAAACCGCGCTCATGCGTTCATGTAGTTCACCCAAAAGAATAGTTCAGTTCCCCTCGTCCAACCCGATGAGACTTGCCCCATGCCGACACGCGCCAGCCACCTGCCGCATTATGTCGAGCGCACCGCGCTTCAGAAATTGCGCGATACGCCGGGCCTGCTTGCGCCGCATTTGATGCCTGCCGGGCCGAAGACCCTGTCCAAGATGGTCGAAAAGACCTGGATCGCGCTCCAGGCCGGCTCGCCGGTGCGTTATTGCATCACGCCCGAAGGCGAAGCCGCGCTGAAGGCCAAAATCCCGATGCCGCGCAGCGCACAGACTCACGCCCGCTGACATCCTGCGACAGCAGACCTGCGACAGCAGTCCGGCGATAGCAGCCCGGCGGCAGCCGCGCCACGCGCCTGCCGGATCTTAACGGATGACGCGCTTGCGGATTAACCCTGATTCCAAGTGTAAACGCGCGTTAAGGAACGTTTAAGCGCCATCTCCGCATTCTCGTCCCATTAGCGTGAGGGGCATATCATGTTTGAAAATTTCATCTGCGAGATCATCGGCCTGGCATTTCTCGGCCTCTGCATCGCCGTGCTCGGCGCACCGCAGCAGCGTCGTCCGAATGGATATGCGCGGGACGTGTAGTTCCGCTCAGTAGCTCCACCATTGAAGCTCCTGCGACTTAGAGATAGCGATAAGTTAGAGAGGCGTGGTGCCGCCTTTCTTCAGAAGCTTAGCTGCAACGCGAAATAGATCCGGCATATCCAGGCGGCCATCTTTTCTGCGGGACATAACTCCAATATTTTTCATTGCGCCATATAACTCTTTCTCGTCAGCGGCCGTCTTTCCCACCACAAATGGAGGAAGATACCCGTTATCGGTTGCGTCCTGCATTACGGTTTCGGACGCAAGGCTCTCCGAGACAGGGGACCGCGCTAGTCGAGGCGACCCAAAGTATCCATGCCTCGCTCCGGGCGGACCGGGGCTCGACCACGCAATGATTCAAATCGTGAGCGAGCGTCAGATGCTGCCACCAGGCCCCCGTGCGAAATGTTGAGATCCATCAAGTTCATAGTTGCCAGCTAATCCAGTGGTTTGGCTTTTATCGCCTTGGTCACCCAAGGCGGTCTCATTGATATGCTCTCCCAGGACTCGCGTGATGACCTTATCGAAATTGAGGGGGTCGGCACCGTTGACTTGTATCAAGGACCATCCGTCCCGGCGCAAGCACTCGCCGATCTCCCTTGAGATATTGGCCTGCTTCAAGCCCCTGTCCACGCCGAGTTCGAACAGGAGGACTTCGATGAGCGGCTGGTGCGCATGCCGATCCGTAAGACGGCGGCGCAACGTTTCCTGCGGCGCATCGAGCTGGACAAGCAGGTCCGGTCGCGGCAGGAACGCTAGGCAGTCACGAACCACGTCAATGCTTGGAGTTCGCGCCAGCAAAACCAGCGCACACAATGCCTGGATCAGGCCTTCTTCAAAAATGAAGTAACCTTCCGATTCCTGCGCTTTACGCCAAGATTCGCACAGTAGAGCGATGTCGACCTTCATGCGCCATGACCATGTGCGGCTTCGTAGCGGGATTGATGCTAGAAGCCGCGCCGCGACACCGTCCTTCGGCAGGGTCGATAGCAAGACAGGACCGGAGGTGGCAATCTTTCTGCCAATACGCCCAATGCGATGGCGCGTCTCCGGGCCGTCATCCTGGGCCGACGCATATTCAATCAGGCGATAACCGTTCACTGTCTTCAGGTTGATGCCTTCTTGCGCCAGCCCCCGGCAGAGGCCGCGAAGAAGTGTGGTCTTGCCTGCACCAGGCGGCCCAAATAACTCGATGATCATGGTGGAATGCCCAGCGCCTCGGAACAAGCTGTCATTTACCTGCAGGTCAGAGCTTAGCCGGATTACAAACCACACCAACGTTCATTTGAATGACTGTTCGGATCCGCGGACTGCCGCCCGTCGACTAGTCGGATCACGCCTGCCGCTCTTGGTAGGCTATCCTCTACTTACACTTCCCTTCCTTCCCCCCTGCTCCTGCTCCTGCTCCTGCTCCTGCTCCTGCTCCTCCTGCTCCTCCCTCGTTGGTATCTGGCATGAGGATGCATGCTAGAGAAATCTGACCTATGCTTTGATTGGACTCCCCGACACCACCGAAATTCGAATTTATTCTGAGTTTCTCAATCTTTTCTCAGACGCGAAGTGCCTGCAAATAGGCGACTTCTCGCGTTGGCCTCGGCATAATTCGGAATTAATCGGATTTATCGCCGTGAAGAAACGCCCGCACATCAGTGGCTTCTCGTATTTGCGAGCAATAATTAAAATGCTCTTTATAGGGGTGCGCAGTGAGTTTGCCGCTGTCCGAGAAAGTAACCGATTGCTCAGGCTGTGGCGCGGGGCAGGCAGTTGCCGGCGTCGTCAGTCCCTCATGGAAGCGCTATGCGGCCGCGGCGGTCGCCCGGATAACTGTCGAGTTGAATTAGGGCACGGACTCATTAGCGCGGAGCCAAATGCGGATTGATGCGAGCTTGATGAAGGCTAGGTAGTTGGCCGCAAGTTTGTCGTATCGGGTCGCGACACGCCGACATTGCTTGATCTTGTTGAAGAACCTTTCGATCAAGTTTCGTGCGCGATACAGGTACGGGCTGAAGCAGATCGGGTCTTTGCGATTTCGTTTCGGCGGGATGTTCGCCCATGCTCCTTGCTGGCGGGCAAGCTCCCTGATCCAATCCGCGTCATATCCACGATCCGCGAGTAACATCGTTTGTGGGAGCATCGCGCTGAGGAGGACCGAACAAAGCCGATTGTCGTGGGCCTCACCGGGCGTGAGGGCGAGATGGACTGGTAGCCCGTTGGTGTCTACGACCGCGTGAATCTTGCATGTCAGGCCGCCTCGCGACCGCCCCATATCCTGCTGATTGTTGTCCGCGATACAGGCTCCGTGCTGGTGCACGCGCACAATGGAGGTATCGATCATCTGCACCGCCGCGTCATGACCGGCGGCCAGCGCGTCCATGATCTGATCCCAGACGCCAGCCCGCCGCCACCGAACGAAGCGATTGTAACAAGTGGTGCGGGGGCCGTACGTCTCTGGCAGGTCGCGCCATGGCGCACCCGAACGGAGGACCCAAAAGATCCCGTTGAGCACGCGCCGGTCGTTCACACGCGGAATGCCGCGCGGCTTGTTCGGCAGGAACGGCTTGATTGCCGCCCATTCATAATCGGTTAGTTCGTAGCGCATGATTTGAGGCTCCGGTTTGGGCGCTTGAATCACGTCCAAACCGATGCCTTCAACCGGCAAACCCGAACATCCCGCACTTCCGAGATTAACCGCGAACCGGACAAGCCGTCGACTTGCCAAAATCGACGCGATTGACCCACAACAGACATCTCAGGTGCGGGACAAGCGCCGAATGCGTTCGGCCCTGACAGAACAGGTTCCAGTTTTACCCGGGCTAAGACCGATCCGATATGGCCTTGACCGACCCCCATCCCGAACGGCCAGGCCTCGTTGGCCTTCCCGAGCGATCATCGCTCCGTTCCGGCATCGTGCGAATGCATGAAGACGTCGTCCCGACATCGAGGTTAGCGTCGGCGGACTCGAGGGACATATCCTTATGCTCAACGGAGACACGCTCAGCTATCGCGCGAGCCACCAGTCGGTTGATGTCGTTGCCGACTACGTCAGCACCTTCGAGGTAGGCCATTGCGCGGCATTGTGGCGGGACGTCGAACAGCCCTTGCTCGAAAGCATTCTGCGCCGGCTCGGAGGGCCACAGCGAACAAGCCTCGACTTCGCCTGCGGAACCGGACGCATTGCGAAGGTCGCCGCTCGGTTGTTCGGCTCGGTTGTCGGGGTCGATGTGTCAGAAGCGATGCTTTCGGCAGCTTCGGTGCCAGACAACGTGACGCTGCTATGCGTCGACGTCACCAAGGTTCCTCTCGAACAGACATTTGACGTTGCCACCGCATTTCGGTTCTTCTTGAATGCAGAAGACACGCTTAGGCGCGACGCATTGCGGGCGATCTATCGGCATCTTCGCAACGACGGCGTATTGGTGTGCAATATCCAGCTCAATGCAACGTCACCCATCGGGTCGTTCAGTCGTGTCCTGAACTGGGCATATCCGAGCAGACCTCGAAACACCCTGACTTTGTATCAATTTTCAAGCCTGCTGTCGGATGAGGGATTTGAGGTCGTGGAGAGCACGTATTACGGCTATCTCCCGCGACCGGGCCGGTTGTTTCCACATCTCTGCGAGGCGCTGATCGAGCCATTCGAAAAGGCGTGCCGGAGGCTCAAGGTGCCGGGATTATTGGCGGAGAGTTTTATTGTCGCGGCGCGAAAGCGGGAACGCCTGTTTCCTCAGGTGCAGGACCCTCGGCGAATCGTGCAGGCACCAACAACCTCTTGAGGTTCGGGAGCATGATCATCGAGTTCTTTGGCCCGGCAGCCGCAGGAAAGACCACCTTCGCCCACGCGCTGTGCAAGCGGCTCAACGAGCGCGGCCATCATGCGAATGTTGTGCTCAGCTACCGACCGGGAGCTCAGTTGTCATCGCCCGATCCAGGGGGAGGCATGCCTGCCTTTCGACGCATCGTCCGCGGAATCATTGAAATCGCTTCAATGGCCGCTCGACCTATCGCCAGCAAGAGCGAATTCGACCTGACGTTAAATTTGGTACGGGCACTCCCGCCAAGAAGTGTGGTCTGGTTCGTCAGGCTCAGCCAGTATGTCCTGCGTTTATGTCGCTATTGGGAACTGTCGAGGGAGTCGGCTGAGATCGTTATATTCGATCAGGCTTTTGTTCAGGTGACCTGCGCCCTTGCCTTATACAATGAGCACGCCAGCGACGCTTCCATTCTGCAAGCGCTTGGACTCGTCCCGAAGGCCGATCTGATCATTCGCCTCGATGCACCTCTGGAAATGCTTGAGGCACGTTTGCGCGAACGGCTGCGTCTCGAGTCGCCTGCGGAGCGGATCCTTGAGGCGAATGTTGAGAAAAATCTTGCCGCGATTCCCATCGTCGATCGCGTTGATCGCTTGCTTCGCATGCATGGTGCGTCTTCGCGTTTCTGCTCCCTGGACCAGCCCTCGCTTTGCGAGGCGCTCGATAAGGCCGAAGCGATGATCCTGCGATTGAGAGACCGAAACGCCGGGCGAGATCCGGTCCCGATCGATATCGCGCTTGGGCGCCAGCACAGCACAACGACGACCAGCGAACCTGTTGCGCAGCCGTAATACGAATTCGGCCAACGCGCGGACTCCCGCTTTTGGCACAAAACGGACCAACCGGGTCAGTCTGACGATGTCCGTTGTTCGTATCAATTCAGACATCCGTCACGGCAACGAACAGACTTCAGATCGACTCCCTTCACGCCTGCAAGCCCGATAGACCCAAGGCGCAACGTGCTGAGATAAGTGGTCGGTTAACCATATGAAGTTGGGCCAATAGATCGCGCTTAGCGACGCGGTCAAAGCGGGCGCGGACCTCCCCCCCCCTTAAAACAAGCCCTTTTTCACGCCCTCCCCACCTATCCCCCGCAAAACCCTTGGGAAAAGCGGGGTTCCGCGGTTGCGCAGCTGCCCTCGTCTCGCCATTGTCCGGGCCAATGAGAGCCGCGACCAGCGAGTCTCCGTCCGCGCGGCAGCTGCATTTATGCTATTGTTCGTGCTGGGGGATTCGCGATTCTCGGGGCTGTTCGGCTAACCTAGAGTACCGTATCCATGAAACTCACGCGCCTGCGCCTGCACGGATTCAAGTCGTTCGTCGAACCGACCGACTTCATGATCGAGCCCGGTCTGACCGGCGTTGTCGGCCCGAACGGCTGCGGCAAGTCCAATCTGGTGGAAGCGCTGCGCTGGGCGATGGGCGAAACCTCGCACAAGTCGCTGCGCGCCGCCGACATGGACGCGGTGATCTTCGCCGGCTCCGGCAACCGCGCCTCGCGCAACCACGCCGAAGTGGTGATGACGATCGACAATACCGATCGCACCGCGCCGGCCATGGTCAATGACGCCGAAATCCTCGAAATCTCCCGCCGCATCGAGCGCGAAGCCGGGTCGCAATACCGCATCAACGGCCGCGACGTCCGCGCCCGCGACGTGCAGATCCTGTTTGCCGACGCCGCCACCGGCGCGCGTTCGCCCGCCCTCGTCCACCAGGGCAAGATCGGCGAAATCATCCAGGCCAAGCCCGAGCAGCGCCGCCGCGTGCTGGAAGACGCCGCCGGCGTCGCCGGTCTGCATGCGCGCCGCCACGAGGCCGAACTGCGCCTGAAGGCCGCCGAAACCAACCTCACCCGCGTCGAGGACGTGATCGGTCAGCTCTCGGGCCAGATGGAAGGCCTGAAGAAGCAGGCCCGCCAGGCGATCCGCTACCGCGAAGTCGCCGGCAAGGTGCGCAAGGCCGAGGCCATGCTGTTCCATCTGCGCTGGCTGCAGGCGCATCAGGACAATGCCGAAGCCGCAACGCTGCACGGCCAATATGTGCTCGATCTCGCCGAACGCACCCGCGAACAGGGCGAAGCCGCCCGCATCCAGGCGATCCGTGCCAATGAGCTGCCCGCACTGCGCGAGGCGGAAGCCTTCGCCGCCGCCGGACTGCAGCGCCTGACCAATACCCGCGACCTGCTCGACCGCGAGGAAGAGCGCGCCAAGGAGCGCGCCACCGAGCTCGACCGTCGCCTGACGCAGTTCGAGAGCGATGTCGCGCGCGAGATGAAGCAGTCGGAAGACGCTGAATTCGCGCTGCTCCGTCTCGAAGAAGAAGACGCGATGCTCAAGGAAGAGATCATGCAGCGCGTCGAGCTGCGTGGCGGTGTCGACGATCGCGTGTCGGAAGCCGAGGCCGTGCTGGCCGCCGCCGAGCGCACCTTCACCGAACTCACCACCGCGCATGCGGACATGACGGCCAAGCGCAACCAGCTGCAGTCCAACGTCCGCAGCCAGGCCGATCGCCTGGCGCGTCTGGGCCAGGAAATCGCCAGCGTCGAGGCCGAGATCGAGGCGCTGACGGCGCAGACATCGGGCTTCGGCGATCTCGATGAGCTTGCAGCCCTGATGGAGACCTCGCAGGAAATCCTGCTGCAGGCCGAAGGCAGCGTGGCCGACAACGAAGCCGCCCATATCGCCGCCCGGCAGACGCTGGAAGCCTCGCGCGCTCCGCTCAATGACGCCGACCGGAAGGTGCAGCGGCTCGAGACCGAAGCCCGCACGATTTCGAAGATCCTGAACGGCGAAACCAAGAACCTGTGGCCGCCGATCATCGACGGCGTCAGCGTCACCAAGGGCTACGAAAAGGCGCTCGGCGCCGTGCTCGGCGACGATCTCGACGCGCCCGTCGATCCCTCGGCGCCGATGCGCTGGACCAATGCCGGCGATCACGCCAACGATCCCGTCCTGCCCGCCGGCGTCGAGTCGCTGGCCTCGCATGTCAATGCGCCGGCTGAGTTGCAGCGCCGCCTCAAGCAGATCGGCGTCGTTTCCAAGGATCAGGGCGCAGCGCTCGTGTCGCAACTGCAGACCGGCCAGCGGCTGGTGTCGCTGGAAGGCGACGTCTGGCGCTGGGACGGTTTCGTCGCCGGCGCGCATGCGCCCACCGGCGCCGCGCGCCGTCTCGCCGAACGCGCCCGCCTGACCGATATCGAAGCCGATCTGGAAAACGCCAGGATCGACGCGTCAGCCAAGCGCGAAGCGCTGGAAAGCGCCGAGCAGGCATTGAAGACTGCGGCCTCGGCCGAAGGCGCATCGCGCGACGCGCTGCGCAACGCACGCCGCGACATCGACCAGGCGCGCGAGCGCCATGCCAATGCCGAGCGTGAGATCAACCGTCACGCGGCCCGCCGCGCGACGCTGACCGAAGCGCAGTCGCGCCTCTCAAACGATCGCATGGAGGCGGAAGCCGCCCATGAGAGCGCACATGCCGCGCTGGAACATCTGCCGGAGAGCTCCGACGCCGAAGCCCAACTCGCCAGCGTGCGCGGCGAGATCGAAGGTCATCGCCGCGGCGCCGCGCAGGTCCGCGCCGAATCGCAGGCGCTGGCCCGCGAGGCTGAACTCGCCGACCGCCGCCTGCAGGCGATCATCGCCGAGCGCACCGACTGGGCCAACCGCAAGACCTCCGCCGCATCGCAGATCGAAACCGTCGCCGCGCGCGTCGCCGAAGTGACGCGCGAGCGCGCCGAACTCGAAGACGCCCCGGCGATCTATCTGCAGAAGCGCCGCGCGCTGATCTCGGAAGTCGAGAGCGCCGAACAGGCCCGTCAGCTCGCCGCCAATGCGCTGGCCTCGGCAGAGAACGCCATGCGCGAGACCGACCGCGACGCCCGCGGCTCGCTGGAAGCGCTCTCCGCCGCCCGCGAAGCCTGCGCCCGCACCGAAGAGCGCATGGAAAGCGGCAAGCGCCGCCTGGAAGACATCGAGCGCGAAATCCGCGACATGCTCGAAGTCGAGCCGGAAGGCGTCGCGGCGCTGGCCGAAGTCCGCCAGGACGACACGCTGCCGCCGCTGGCCGATATCGAAGCCGACCTGGAAAAGCTGCGCCGCGATCGCGAGCGTCTCGGTGCCGTCAACCTGCGCGCCGAGGAAGAGCTCAACGAAGTCGAAGGCACGCACAATGGTTTGGCCACCGAGCGCGACGACCTCGTCGAAGCCATCAAGAAGCTGCGCACCGGCATCCAGAGCCTGAACAAGGAAGCCCGCGAACGGCTGATGACCTCGTTCGACATCGTCAACGGCCACTTCAAGCGCATGTTCGTCGAACTGTTCGGCGGCGGCGAAGCCGAGCTGAAGCTGATCGAGAGCGACGATCCGCTCGAGGCCGGTCTCGAAATCGTCGCCAAGCCACCCGGCAAGAAGCCGCAGACCCTGTCGCTGCTGTCCGGCGGCGAGCAGGCCCTGACCGCGCTGGCGCTGATCTTCGCGGTGTTCCTGACCAACCCGTCGCCGATCTGCGTGCTGGACGAAGTCGACGCGCCGCTCGACGACCACAACGTGGAGCGCTTCTGCAGCCTGCTGCATGAAATGTGCGCCTCGACCGAAACGCGCTTCATCACCATCACGCACAACCCGATCACGATGGCGCGCATGCACCGCCTGTACGGCGTCACCATGGCGGAACGCGGCGTGTCGCAGCTGGTCTCCGTGGATCTCGAAAACGCGGTGAAGATCCTCGATCAGGAAGTGGCGTAAGCTTCCTTTCCCCTCTCCCCTTGCGGGAGAGGGTGCCTGAGCGAAGCGAAGGCGGGAGAGGGGTGTACAGAGCTCGGAGTTTGTGGTTACCCCTCTCCCGTCTCGAACGTGCTACGCACGTTCGATCCACCCTCTCCCGCCTAGCGAAGCTTCGCTTCGCGGGGGAGAGGGGAAGAAAGCAAGCGCGTCCAGCATGACCGCCCCCGATCTCCCCGCCGAACTCACCGCCGCTCTCAACGCGCGCCTGCACGGCTTCTCGCGCAACGACGCAGCAGCGCGATCCGACGCAATCTCGAAGACATATCGCTCCGGCGGCGGCTCCACGACCATCCGCAACGAGACCGACGCGCTGGCCTATGCGCTGGCACGGATGCCGGCGACCTATGCGGCTGTGATCGCCAGCCTCAATGCGCTGCAGGAGACACGACCGGACTTCGCACCGACCACGCTACTCGATTGCGGCGCCGGGCCGGGAACGGCGACATGGGCCTGCGCCGAAGCCTTCGCGTCGCTCGCTTCGTTCACACTGCTCGATGCCAATCCCGCGTTGCGCACGCTTGCGCTTGGTCTGGCAGAGGACAGCCACCGCATCCCCGCGCTGCGTTACGAGCTCGGCGATGCCGCCGCGACAATCGCCGATGCCCCATCCGCCGATCTCGTCATCGCGAGCTACGTCATCAATGAACTCAACGATGCCGCGCGGACAAAACTCGTCGCGGCGATGTGGACGAAGACGAATGATACGCTGCTCATCGTTGAGCCCGGCACACCCTCAGGCTATCAACGCATCCTCGACGCCCGTGCGCAGCTTATCAACGCTGGCGCACATGTGATCGCGCCCTGCCCGCATGACAATGCATGTCCGCTGGTGAAGCCCGACTGGTGCCACTTCAGCCAGCGGCTGCAGCGCTCCCGAGTCCATAAACAACTCAAATCTGCAGAACTTCCCTATGAGGACGAAAAATTTATCTATGTCGCGCTGTCGCGTGCGCCTGTCGCGCAGCGGCCGTCGCGCGTGCTGACGCAACCGGTAACGACAAAGATCGAAATCACGGCAAAACTCTGCACAAATGTAGGCGTTATCGCCGCAAACGCACCACGCCGCGACAAGGCGAAGTATGCAAAGTTCCGCAAGCTCGACTGGGGCGATGCGGTTTTCGATTCATCGGAATCATCCGCGGAATAATTCTCTACAGATGGCGTTTGTTCTCCTGACGCGACTGCGTCGCAATTCATCAGGAGTAACGCTGCAATGACCAAATCATTCGCCGCCCTCGCGGCTCTGACTCTCATGCTTGCCTCAAGCGCCGCCTCAGCACAGATGCTGAAGACCGCCGACACCGCGAAAGGCAAGACCTTCGTCGATGCCAAGGGCATGACGCTCTATACCTTCGATAAGGACGCCGGCGGCAAGTCGATGTGCAACGGCCCCTGCGCCGAAAACTGGCCGCCGCTGTTCGCGATGGACGATGCCAAGCCGAGTGCCGACATGACCATCGTGGTGCGCGACGATGGCAAGAAGATGTGGGCCTATAAGGGCAAGCCGCTCTACACCTTCAAGAAGGACACGGCCGCCGGCGACACCAATGGCGACGGCTTCCTGAACGGCACCTGGCATATTGCGAAGCCGTAAGGTGCTTCTTGTTTCCCCTCTCCCCCGAACGGAGCGTAGCGACGTTTGGCGGGAGAGGGTGGATCGAACACGCGAAGCGGGTTCGAGACGGGAGAGGGGGCGCCATAAGCAAGGCCCTCTCCCGCCTTCGCTCCGCGAAGGCACCCTCTCCCGCGGCGCGCAGCTTCGCTGCGCTGGGGGAGAGGGGAAGAAAGATCAGAATGAATGCCGGATGCGGCCCATCACTTGATGCGCGACGGCGTCATTGCTGCCGACGATCGCATCATAGTTCACCGACAGCACCGTGAGCGGCGCGAGCTTGCCCGACACGCCGGCACCGATCACACCGCGATCGCGCAGCGCGCTGCCGGTCGCGGTGATGAACGAGCCCGGCAATGTCGTATCGGCGAAGCTCGCATTGATGCCGCGCACGCCGTCGCTGAATTCATGCAGCCAGGCCAGCCGCAATTCCGGCGTCAGCACACCGCCATTCAGCGCGTAGTCATAGGCGAAGCGTGCGCCGACGCTGGAGCGTAGCGATTCCGAACTGTCCGAGCCGACCACGAGGGCCGCCGCACCGCCGCGTTCGGCGAAGCCGTCGGTCATCACCCGCGTATATTGCAGGCCGATCTCTGGTGTGACAACCCAGCCGCTGACGCGCAGATCGGTGCCCACCGTGCCGCGGATCGAATAATGATCGCCGCTGAACGCCGCGGTGTTCGTCGTGCCGACCGCCACGCGCGTGGTGTCGTAGTCGCTGAAGCCATAGAGGCCCATGGCGGTCGCGAACCAGCCGGGCGCCTGGTAGGTGCCATAGCCGCCGATGGTCCCGGTCGAGATCTTGGTGTGGCTGCCGACATCATCGATATCGCCGCGGGTCAGCGCGTAGCCACCGAACACGCCGGCGACGATGCTGTCCGTGATGCGCCGGTCGTAGCCGGCGAGCACGTTGACCGTGTTCGACTTGAAGCCCGGTGCGTCAGTTCGTGCGCCTTCGCGGGCGAAGCTCGCGCCCGACGTGATGAACAGGCCCTGTTCGGCAGCGACGGCGACCGGACGCAGACCCGGCAGAGCCTTGGTCACCGGCGCATAGGCCATCGCATCGGCTGCATTGGCGCCCCAGCCGGCATCGGCCAGCGCAGAACTTGCGCTGCCAGGGAACGCCGTCACCGCGGCCAGCGCACGATCCGCACTGAAATTCTTGTCGAACATGCCGCCGTCGAACATCGCCAGCGCGTTACCCACACCGGACATGTCGGTGCCGAGGCCGCCGAGGCGGTTCTGCGTCAGGTGCTGGCCGACCAGCGAGGTCGTCTGGAACGCGTCATTCATGGTCATGCGGCCGAGGCCCTGATAGGCCGCGGGCGTGAGCTGCGCCAGCGCCGCGCCGACATCTGCCGAGCTGGCAACGCTGTCGAGCAGATTGACCACCGAACTGCTGGTGGCGCTGGCCGGCAGATTGTCGAACAGCGAGGCGACGCCCAACGAACCCGCGCCGGCAAAGGACGCGAACGAAGACGACGTTCCGGTGATCACCTCGAACGAGGTGTAGAGTGTACCGCCGATATTCACGGTCTGGCCGGCCTGCAGCGCAGCGCGCTTGGCGTCGGTGAGGCCCGCCTTGTTGTAGTTCAGCGTATCCGTGCCGACCCCGCCATCGACCAGACCGACGATGCGTGAGCCCTTCATGACGTTGACGGTGTCGTTGCCGCCTTCCATGTTCACGGCGCGACCGGTATTGCCGATGATGGTGCCGTAATTGGTCAGCACGTCGGCGCCTTCGCCCATCTGGATCGCGGAGCCATCGCCGCGGATGAAGCGGGCCGAGCCGGTGCCGGTATAGGTGACGCCGTTGAGGGTGCCGACGGAATTGGTGTCGACGGCACCGCTCTTCAGCAACACCACAGCGTTGGGATCAGGGATCGTGCCATTGCCGATAATCGTGCCGCGATTGACGATCGTATCGTTGTCGATCGCCGTACCGGTCTTGTTTTCCAGCCGGATCGCGAAACCGTTCAGGCCGACGATCGTGCCGCCGGCATTGTTGGTGATGGTGGTAGCGTCGACGCCACTGCGCGATACGACCGAATCATTATTGACGACGATGCCGTAATTCGCACCGCTGATTGTCCCGAAGTTGGTGATCGTGCCACCGCCGATCGAGATGCCCTCGCTGGCATTGGCGCGACCACCACTATCGAATCCGCCAGCACCGGTACCTTCGATGATCCCGTAATTGACAACAGTGCCTGCCAAATCGAGATCGACGCCATCGCCGTCGCCATCGACCGACGCAACTCCGGCGTTCGTAAAGATATTCCCGACGCCCGCATAGGTGCCGGTGATGCGGCCGTAGTTGGTGACGGTACCGGTGCCGTCGGAGCCCACGCCGGAGCCATTGCGTCCGAGGATCGTGCCGCCGGCATAGTTGACGACCATAATATCGGTGTCCGCGGTGATGCCGTGCCGCGCGCCAGAGATTAGCGCGCCGGCATAATTGTTGACGACGACGCCGGTCCGCGAATTATCGATGCCATCGGCCGAACCGCTCGATGTGTTGGTGCCGTAGCTGCGGATGATCCCGTAGTTCTCGACAATCGTGCCTTGGCCGGTACGGATCGCGTCGTCGGTGAGAGCTTCGATCACGCCAGTGGCGCGGTTGATGATGGTCGAGGACACCCCTGTCGCCGCAATGGCCCGCAGGTCGAGCGCCTGTCCCAAGCCAGTATATCCGGTGCCACCGGCCTGAATCAGACCCGCATTGTCGATCATGACAATGCTGCCAGCGCTGAGCGCCGTGTTGATCCGGAGAGCATCGTTCTGCGAGGCCCGCAGAATCGCACCGATGTTGTTGAGGAAGGTGATGACCCGGCTGGTGCCGCCACCGGTCATATCTATCGCACGGCCTGTGCTGGTGTTCTCGATGATACCCGAGTTGGTGACGACGATGCTGGTGCCGGTCAGGCCGATATTCGCAGTGCCGGAGGTGGAGCGCAGCGTCCCGCCCGCCGCCACCGTGCCGGTCTCACCGTCCGCCAAGGTCTTCGTGGCCGTATCGGTTGTGCCGGCTGGCACTGTGAATGTCGTCGCTTCCGCCGCCATCGGCGCCACCAGCGCCGCCACGACCACACCCATCGCAAGCCGGCTCGCGCCGTTACGCCATTCCAACATCAGAAATCCCCAGCCTCAAAAGTTAGGGTTTCATTAGGTTTAGCGGATGACGGCTGGATGACGGATAGCGCACCGGCGCTAACCCGCAGGCGTCACGTACAAGACTCTCGCAGACTGATGCACAACTGCAACGAAGTATGCCGGGGATAGTATCCCTAGGATTGCAGCGCTGACTTTCTTCTCGTCATCAGCAGGAAGGCGTGGGGGCAACGCCGGTCATTGGCCAGGCCTCGCCACCTTGAACGTATTCCACCCTCGCCGCGACCAATCCGTGCCGCAACTGCCTGCGGCCCCTGCTCTGCGGCCGCATGATCGGCTAGGCTTTGGGTTTGATGGTTTCTTTGGGGGTTCTTACATGTCGACCGGCTGGATCGTTCTTGGCGTCATCGTTGTCCTGATTGTCCTGGCATTTGCCGCCTACAACCGGCTGGTGGCGCTGAGCCAGCGGGTCAACCAGTCCTTTGCCGATATCGATGTGCAGCTCAAGCAGCGCCACGACCTGATCCCGAACCTGATCGAAACCGTGAAGGGCTATGCCGCGCATGAGCGCGGCACCCTCGACGACGTCATCAAGGCGCGCAATTCGGCGATGAACGCACAGGGCCCGGCGCAGGTCGGCGCGGCGGAAAACCAGCTCTCTGGCGCGCTCGGCCGGCTGATCGCGCTGTCCGAGGCCTATCCGGACCTCAAGGCCAATACGAACTTCCAGCAGCTGCAGACCGAGCTCTCGGACATCGAGAACAAGATCGCCGCCTCGCGCCGGTTCTTCAACAATGCCGTGTCCGAATACAACACCGGCATCCAGCAGATGCCCGCGGCTCTGTTCGCCGGAACCTTCGGCTTCCACCCGAAGGAGTTCTTCGATCTCGGCGAGACCCGCAAGGAGGTCGAAGCCGTGCCGCAGGTCAAGTTCTGATCACGGCCTGAACCGAGCAGCGCATCATGGCCGCCTATGGTCTCTATACGCATATCGCCTCGAACAAGACGCGTTCGATGCTGCTGCTCGCAGGATTATTCCTGCTAATCTATGTGATGGTGTTCGCCGGCGCGCTGATCGGCGAGGTGGTGGTCAACAGCAATGGCTCGGTTGCGTATTACATCAACGCCGCAACGCGCGACCTGATCAAGGCGCTTCCCTTCGCCACTATCGGCGCAGTGTTGTGGATCGTCATCGCCTATTTCGGTCATCAAAAGATGATCGATAGCATCACCGGTAGCGAAAGCGTGACGCGGCAGGAGCAGCCGCGGCTCTATAATCTCCTTGAGAATCTCTGCATCTCACGCGGCATTCCGATGCCGAAGCTCAAGGTGATGGACTCTGATGCGCTGAACGCCTTCGCCACCGGCCTGAACCCCAGGCAATATTCTGTCACGGTCACGACGGGCCTCCTGCGCGCGCTCAACGATGACGAGATGGAAGCGGTGCTCGGCCACGAGCTGACGCATATCCGCAACGGCGACGTGCAGTTGATGGTAGTCGCCGTCATCATCGCCGGCGTGGTCGGCTTCGCGGCCGAACTGTTCTTCCGGATATTCATCAATTCCGGTTTCCGCTTCGGCGGCAGCCCTTCACGCTCGTCGTCCTCGAGCGACAACAACAAAGGTTCCGGCGGCGGTGCAGTCATTGTCATCATCATCGCTGTGGCACTGATCGCGCTGGCCTGGGCGCTGTCGCTGGTGGTGCGCTTCGCGCTGTCGCGCTCGCGCGAACTACTGGCCGATGCGGGTTCGGTGGAGCTGACCAAGAATCCCGACGCCATGATCTCGGCGCTGCGCAAGATCGAGAACCGCGGCGAACTGCCCGGCGCGACATCGGCCGTGATGGAGATGTGCATCGACAATCCCCGCGAGGGTTTTGCCGATCTGTTCGCGACGCATCCGTCGGTGGATTCGCGGGTCGCGGCACTGGTGAAATTCGCCGGAGGACACGATCCCGGCCGGATGGCACTGCCGTCCGATACGGACGCAGCAGAGGTTTCAAACGGCACGGAGACGCCGCCGCTGCCGCCGAGGTCCGGTCCATGGAGCAACGGCAAATCGCTTGCAGGCAGCGCGCAGGAGCCGCTACGGGGCCCCTGGAGTCGCCACGCCTAGCTTGCTTAGTTGGTGGATTTACGCAGTTCGAGCGCTTCGGTCTTTTCAGGCTCCGGCGTCTTGGCAATTTCCTTGGCCGGCTCGGACTTGATCGATCCGACGGCGTCGATCTTGCTGCTCTCGACGCGCGGGGTCGAGACGCGGGTCACCGTATTGTCGGCACCAGCGGAAGCATCGGCCGAACGGGTGGTGGACGGCGCGCGCAGCGAGCGCGGGGCCGACAGCGAACGCGCCATCAGCATCTGGCCCCGGCCGCCCTGGTGGCGGAAATCGCAATAGGCGAAGCCCATGCCGGAGACCGAGCCACGGAAGCTGCGTTCGTCATTCTTGTTGAGATTGAAACACGGCTCGAACGGGATGCCCTTGATCGAGGCGCAGATGGCTTCGCCGCGGACCTGAAGCGTATTGCCCGGCAGGCGCATGTTACGCGCCGGACCGGAGCCCGAAAACTGCACCGCGCCCGCCGCACCGCCATCGTCGAACACGCGGTCTGCGCCGCGGGTGCCGTCGAAACAGGTAAAGGCAAAGACTTTGCCGGCAACAAACTTGCGGGCCTCTTCGGCCGTCATCGACCCAGCCAGCGCGGGGGTCGCCACCGTGGCGGCAAGCACCGCTCCCAACACATAACGCGCAACCATAGGATACTCCGAACAACCGAGCGCGGATGACCGCCTGATGTCTTTACCCGCTGCTTACCATACCAACCGTGGCAACAATGGAGCAGGTTGGTTGGTAAAGTCTGAACGTCGTTAGCCGATCTTTACCACGATTCGCCCGCGCACCTGCCCGGCCAGCACCTTGGCGCCGGCGTCGATCACCTGGTCCAGCGAAATTTCCTGAGTGATTTCAGCGAGTTTTGTGTGATCCAGATCCGTCGCCAACCTCGCCCAGGCCTGCTGTCGCAGCTCGATCGGGCACATGACAGAATCGATGCCGAGAAGACACACGCCGCGTAAAATGAAGGGTGCAACCGAAGATGGCAGGTCCATGCCGGCCGCGAGACCGCAGGCCGCGATGGCGCCGCGATACTTCGTCATCGACAGGAGATTCGCCAGGGTGGTCGAACCGACGCTGTCGATGCCGCCGGCCCAGCGCTCCTTGGCCAGCGGCTTGGCCGGTCCCGAGAGTTCGTTGCGGTCGATGATCTCGCTGGCGCCGAGGCCCTTGAGATAACCCTCCTCCGAGGTCCGGCCGGTCGAGGCGATGACCTGGTAACCGAGCTTCGACAGCACGGCGATCGCCACCGAGCCGACGCCGCCGGCGGCGCCCGTCACGACGATTGGGCCATCGGCGGGCTTCAGCCCGTGCTTCTCCAGCGCCAGCACGCTAAGCATCGCGGTGTAACCGGCGGTGCCGACCGCCATGGCATCGCGGGTGGTCATGCCGTCCGGCAGCCGCACCAGCCAGTCGCCTTTCACTCGGGTCTTTTCGGCATAGGCGCCGAGATGGGTTTCGCCCATGCCCCAGCCATTGCCGATGACCTTATCGCCGGGCTTCCAGTTCGGATTGGACGAGACTTCCACCGTGCCGGCAAAGTCGATGCCGGCGATCATCGGGAATCGGCGCACCACCGGCGCCTTGCCGGTGACGGCGAGGCCGTCCTTGTAATTCACCGTGGACCATTCGACCCGCACGGTGACGTCGCCGTCCATCAATTCGGATTCATCGAACTGCGTCAGCGCAACCGTGGTGCCTTTGTCAGCCTTGTCGATGCGGACAGCCTTGAACGTTCCCAACACGCTTCTCCCGAATTTTGCTTGTGATTTCTGCTGCCGAATTATGCCGTGCCGTGGCGGGAAACGCCACCCGCACCAGGCGGTCAGGAGCCTTGCAGCCCTGCCCGGCCGTACGGCATAACGCGGTGTTGCGGCGATCAGGCGGCCAGTTGCCGGGTCGCCGCGATATTGGCGATGGTCGCTGCACAGGCCGTCGCCGCCTCGGTGCCCTTCACGACGAAATGCTCGCGGAAGAACCTGACGTGTTCGGCATGTTCGTGGAAATGCTGCGGCGTCAGCACCGCCGAGATCACCGGCACATCGCTGTCGAGCTGCACCCGCATCAACCCGTTGATCACCGCCTCAGAGACGAATTCATGGCGATAGATGCCACCGTCCACGATGAGCCCGGTGGCGACGATCGCGACATAGCGCCCGGTGCGCGCCAGCAATTTCGCCTGCAACGGAATTTCGAAGGCGCCGGGCACTTCGAAGACATCGATCTGACTGTCAGGCACACCATGCCGTGCAAGTTCGGCGACAAAACCGACACGGCATTGATCGACGATGTCCTTGTGCCAGCACGACTGGATGAAGGCGATTCGCCCGGTCGCTGGTGCAGAGTTGAGGGAAGAGGAGGCTTTGAATTTCATCACAGGCTGATTCATGGATGCTCTCGCGGTTTGAGACCAGAATCAGGACGTACGGTCACACGCCGAGCATCCGCCTAGGCGGATTCCCTGCGCATACCCGTTCTCTTTCATCCGGACTATGACCGTCGGCTCCGGCATCGCACCGGATCTGCTGACCCTGACGGCGTGAACCGTCAGGCGCTCGCGGGCTCCTGAGCTTGCGCTCAATTACCGCCGGTGGGGATTTTCACCCCGCCCTGAGAACGAAGCCGCCCCGATCGGAGCGGCAAAGATCAATTTTTATCGCTGAAGGTCAGCGAGTCAACGCCGGAGAATGCAGATCATGCCGGCTGTGCAATCGGACGCTTCACCGGCTCTTCCACGATCGGCAGATTGATCAGCGCCGACAACACGCCGAACAGCACCGACAGCCACCACACCGGCGTGTAGGAGCCGAACTTGTCGAACACGACACCGCCCAGCCAGGCACCGAGGAAACCGCCGACCTGATGGCTGAAGAAGGCAAAGCCATAGAGCGTTGCCAGCCAGCGCGTGCCGAACATCAGCGACACGAGACTCGATGTCGGCGGGACGGTAGAGAGCCAGGCAAGCCCGCTGATGGCGCCGAAGACGAGCGCCGAGGTGGTGGTCAGCGGCAGCATGATGAAGGCCACCGTCGCCAGCGCGCGGGTGAAATAGATGAAGGACAGGATATAGCGCTTCGGCAGTTTGCCCTGCACATAGCCGACCGTCAGCGAGCCGATGATGTTGAACAGGCCGATGATGGCAATCACCCAGCCGCCCACAGCCGCGGGCAAGCCGCGATCGACCAGATAGGCCGGCAGATGCATGGTGATGAAAGCGAGTTGGAAGCCACAGGTGAAGAAGCCCAGCACCAGCAGCACATAGGAGCGATGGCCAAAGGCTTCCGTGAGTGCGCTCTTGAACGACTGCTTCTGCGCCACCGGCGCGTCGGCGGACGCGGCACTCGCGGTCGGAGTCGCCAAGGCGAGCGACAATGGGATCACCAGCAACATCAGCACCGCGAACACGGTGAGCGTCGCCTGCCAGCCGGTGTTGTCGATCATCGCCACTGTGAAAGGCGCAAAAATGAACTGGCCGAACGAGCCTGCGGCGGTGCCGGCGCCGAGCGCGATACCGCGCCATTCCGGCGGCACCAGTTTGCCGAAGGCGGACAGCACCAGATTGAACGAGCAACCGGACAGGCCAAAACCGATCAGCAGTCCAGCACTGATATTCAGCTCAAGCGGTGTCGAGGAATAGCGCATCATCAGCAAACCAGCCGCATAGAGGAAGGCGCCGAGGCAGATCACGCGCACGCTGCCGAACTTGTCGGCGACGGCGCCGGCGAAAGGCTGGCCGATGCCCCAGAGCAGGTTTTGCACGGCGAAGGCGAGCGCGAAAACGTCACGGCCCCAGCCGAACTCCTGGCTGAAGGGCTGCATGAAGAAGCCGACACTCGAGCGCGGCCCGAAGGTGAGCATGCCGATCAGCGATCCGCAGATGATGATCACCAGCGGCGTACGCCAGCCAAAACCAGATGCCGGGCGCGTCGCGCCGTCGATTGCCGCCATGTCGTTTCCCCGGATCAATTCGGATTGAAAATTCAGCCGGCTTGCAGGGCGCAGCAAACAGCTCGCTGCCCGTCCCCGGACTGAACGGAGATTAATGCATTCGCATGGAAATCTAAAGACCCCTGGCGCCGATTTGGGTCCTCGCAATGCAGCGATGCAATTGGGGCCACAAACGCTGTCATGCCCGGGCTTGACCCGGGCATCCATCTAATTTCGAGCGAAAAACTGGATGGCCGGGTCAAGCCCGGCCATGACGTGGGAGAAGTCCGTGCGCAACAAGCCTGTGCTCAAAAGGTAAAGAGCGGCGCCGGGCATGGCACCGCTCTTCGATAGGCTCGGAGGTAAAGTTCTTACGGCTTGATTTCGGAGAGCTTGGCGGAAATTTCCGCTGTCTGCGCCGCCGTACCCCAGCTTGGTGCCTCACTGCCGTCACCCCAATTTCGCGGGCGATAGAAGGAGTGCACGCCGGTCTTGTACATCTTCTTCATCTCGCGGACCCAGGACGGGTGCACCCAATAGGCATGGTAATGCGTGGACTTCGCGACTTCCGGCAGCCAGATCCGGCCGTCCAGCGTCGCCTTCGCGATCTTGCGGGCGCGCTCCCACATATCCGGCTCTTTCACCACATCCGGAATGCCGTCGCAGGCGAAGGTGAACTGACAGGCCAGGCGGCGATGCTTGTTCTGATAGACCACGCCGCACACGGTGGTGGGATAAAAGCCCGAGAACACGCGGTTCATCACCACCTGCGCCACCGCCATCTGGCCACGCACCGCTTCGCCGCGGGCCTCGAAGTAGATGGCTTCCGTCAGACACTTTTCCTGCTTGCCGCGGGTCTGCTCGGTGAGGCCCATACGTTCGGCCGGCGTCTTCGCACGCTGATTGGCGCTGTTGACCTCGCCTTTGCCGGCAACGCTTTCACCGCCGTCGGTCGGGTTGATCGCCGCATTCGGCACCATCGCTGTAGCCTTCATGTCAGGATCAAGCGTCGAGCCCGGCATAGCTATGCCCGGCACGGCTGTGCCTGGCATTACGATGGTCGGCTCTTCGCCGGGCTGCCAGCGTTCCATTGTCTCGACCGATGCGCCGAGCAACGAGCTTCCGAAAAACAGGCTCGCGGTCTTCACAGAAAAGCCGTCCTTGGCCGGCGCCGGCTCGACGGGGATCACCGCTGCATCGGTCTTGGCGTCCTCTGTGGGCTGCACGGGCTGCGATGCGTCGTATTGAGCGAGCGGCGGGGCACGCAGCGCTTCATCGAGTTCGGGATCGAGGGGCGCATGCTGCGCGGATGGCAGTGCATCGACGGTCTTCGCGCCCATCACCGATCTGTTGTCGTCGAATGAATCCTGTCTGGCCGGCTCATCGGGCGCCACGGTCTCCGGCGCGCGGATGGCCAGGCGATCGCCCTTCAGCGAGCGATCCACTTTCGGAAAATCGGCGGCTTCATAGCGGCGCGGCGGCTGCGCCAGCGGATTGCGGGTCAGTGCACCGGTGATGTCGATGCCGGAATTGTCGAGGCTGGCGAGCTGCAAGGTCGGATTGCGCGAGGCCGTTCCCATCGGGCGGCCGAACGAGAATGTCGCAACCTGGATGGAGGAGACGGCGGGCGCGAACACGCGCTTCTGCCAGCGTTCGGTCACGCCCGGCTGGCGAGCCAGCAGCGAGGCGATGTCCTGATATCCAGATTCTGTCGGGGCCAATGCGAAAACGCAGAGACCGAAGCCGAAGAACGCGCCACGCGCGCCCTTCGGCCGGTTACGCAGTACTAACATCGATACGCTCACGCAACGCTTACACCAGCATCGCCCTGCACGGCACTCATCAGCACATCCGTACATTTCGATCTATTTCGTTAGTACGGAATCAAAGTTGCCGCGGAGTTAATCGGCGATGCAACGACGTCACACGCAAGCTGTACGAGCGCAGCGCAAAATCATTCGAAAGCCTTGGTAAACTGGGCCTCCACAAAAGTAGTAAACATCGCGTTGACAAAGATGATGAAGAGAAATTTGCGCGCGCGTGAAAATATTTGCGAGTTCCATTCCGACGCACGAACAAACACGGCATGAGGCACGCAAATAAAAATGGCCGGGGAACTCCCGGCCATTTTTCAGATCATGAAATCGAAAAGCACTTACGCCTGGCTGGAGATTTCCTTGCCGAGCGCAGCCTGTGCTGCAGCGAGACGCGCGATCGGCACGCGATAGGGCGAGCACGATACGTAATCGAGGCCGATCTCATGGCAGAAGGCTACCGATGCCGGATCGCCGCCATGCTCGCCGCAGATACCAACCTTGATATCGGGGCGAGTCTTGCGGCCACGCGCGACGCCGATCTTCACCAGTTCGCCGACGCCGCTGCGGTCGACCGTGATGAACGGATCGACGGGCAGAATGCCCTTGGCGATATAAGTACCGAGGAAGCTTGCAGCGTCGTCACGGCTGATGCCGAAGGTGGTCTGCGTCAGATCGTTGGTACCGAACGAGAAGAACTCGGCGGTCTCGGCGATCTCGCCGGCCAGCAGACAGGCACGCGGTAGTTCGATCATGGTACCGACCGAATAGTTCAGCTTGCCGCCGGTCTCCTTCATCACCGACACCGCAGTGGCATCGATGCGCGCCTTGATGAGATCGAACTCCATCTTGGTGACGATCAGCGGCACCATGACTTCGAGGCCGACCTGTTCGCCAGTGCGCTTGCCCGCTTCGATCGCGGCTTCGAACAGCGCGCGCGCCTGCATCTCGGCGATTTCCGGATAGGCGATCGCAATGCGTACGCCGCGGAAGCCGAGCATCGGGTTGAACTCGGCGAGATCACGCGCACGGTCCGCAAGCTTGCGCGGATCGGTGTTCATGACACGGGCCACTTCCTCGACCTCGCCCTGGGTGTGCGGCAGGAATTCGTGCAACGGCGGATCGAGCAGACGGATCGTGACGGGCAGGCCCTTCATGATCTCGAACAGTTCGACGAAGTCGGCACGCTGCATCGGCAGCAGCTTGGCAAGCGCGGCGCGGCGGGCCTGCTCGTCTTCGGCGAGGATCATCTCGCGCACGGTGCGGATGCGGGTCTCTTCGAAGAACATGTGCTCGGTACGACAAAGGCCGATGCCTTCGGCGCCATACTTGATCGCCGTGCGCGCATCTTCCGGCGTGTCGCCGTTGACGCGGACCTTGAGCTTGCGGACCTTGTCGGCCCAGCCCATCAGCGTTGCGAATTCGCCCGACAATTCCGGCTCGATCATCGGCATGCGGCCGGACAGCACATGGCCAACCGAACCGTCGATGGTGATGACGTCGCCTGCCTTGAACACGCGGCCACCGATGCTCATGGTACCACGGCCGTAATCGACGCGGACAGTGCCGCAGCCGGAGACGCAGGGCTTGCCCATGCCGCGCGCAACCACCGCCGCATGCGAGGTCATGCCACCGCGGGTGGTGAGAATGCCTTCAGCGGCGTGCATGCCGTGAATGTCTTCCGGCGAGGTTTCGACGCGCACGAGAATGACCTTCTTGCCATCGGCCTGCAGCTTGGCGGCTTCATCCGACGAGAACACGATCTCGCCCGAGGCGGCGCCCGGTGATGCCGGAAGACCGGTGGCGATAACGTCGCGATTAGCTGATGGATCGATGGTCGGATGCAGGAGCTGATCCAGCGAGGCCGGATCGATGCGCGATACGGCGTCCTTCTGCGAGATCACGCCTTCATTGGCGAGTTCGACCGCGATGCGAATCGACGCCTTAGCAGTACGCTTGCCATTGCGGGTCTGCAGCATCCAGAGCCGACCCTGCTCGATCGTGAACTCCATGTCCTGCATGTCGCGGTAGTGCTTCTCAAGCTGGGTATAGATGCGCGTCAATTCCTTGAACGCCTCCGGCATCGCCGCTTCCATCGACGCCTTGTCCGAACCGCTCTCGATCCGCGCGTCTTCGGTGATGTCCTGCGGCGTGCGGATGCCCGCCACCACGTCCTCGCCCTGCGCGTTGATCAGGAATTCGCCATATAGCTTGCTCTCGCCGGTCGACGGGTTGCGCGTGAACGCAACGCCGGTGGCCGAGGTCTCGCCCATATTGCCGAACACCATGGCCTGCACGCTGACGGCGGTGCCCCACGACTCCGGGATATCGTGCAGGCGGCGATAGGTCACCGCGCGGGTATTCATCCAGGATGAGAACACGGCGCCGACGGCGCCCCAGAGCTGCTCGTGCGGATCCTGCGGGAAGTCCTTCCCCGTTTCGCGCGCGACGGCTTCCTTGTACTGGCCGACGAGCTTGACCCAATCGTCACCGTCGAGATCGGTGTCGAGCGTGTAGCCCTTGTTGTCCTTGTAGGTGTCGAGAATGTCTTCGAAGTGATGATGCTCGAAGCCGAGCACCACGTCGGAATACATGGTGATGAAGCGGCGATAGCTGTCATAGGCGAAACGCTTGTCGCCCGACAGTTCGGCCAGCGCTTCCACCGTGGTGTCGTTGAGACCGAGATTGAGGACCGTGTCCATCATGCCCGGCATCGAGGCGCGGGCGCCGGAGCGCACCGAAACCAGCAGCGGATTTTTCTCGTCGCCGAAGCCCTTGCCGGTGATCTTGCCGACGGCCTCGAGCGCCTTCTCCACCTGCGACTGCAATTCCTTCGGATAGGATTTGCCGTTCGCGTAGAAATAAGTGCAGACCGAGGTCGGAATCGTGAAGCCGGGAGGCACCGGCAGGCCCAGATTGGCCATTTCGGCGAGGTTCGCGCCCTTGCCGCCGAGCAGGTCGCGCAGGCCGGCCTTGCCCTCGGCCTTGCCGCCGCCGAACGAATAAACCCACTTGCCCGCCTTGATGACGTCAGTCACCGGCTTGCTGGTGGCCTTCTTGACTGCCTTGGTCGCCGAAGTCTTGGCTACAACCGCTTTCTTCGATGGGGGAGCCTTTGCAACCGGTTTCGGCGCGGCCTTTGCCTTAAAAGCAGATTTGGCTTTCACAGCCGTTTTGGCCTTCACCGCGGATTTTGCTGCAGGTTTTGCAACTGGCTTCTTAAGCGCCTTGCGGGCCACCGAAGCTGCTTTGGGCGCAGCCTTGGACAGCTTTGACTTCGCAGGGGCTTTCTTGGACTTCGAGGCGGTTTTGGCCATGGTTCTCAATCAATCCGCGAGAGGAAACGACAGGGAAATGTGCCGCGTTACACCACGTTTCAGGGACGTGGCGCAAGCAGCCCGGAGGTACCGCTGTAGGTAACGGCCGTGTCAGAATTTAGCCGATTTTGAGCAGCTTGAAGACACCGAGCCCGGCCAGTCCGATGAAGATCAGATAAATCGCCACCACCAGATTCAGAAATCGCGGCATGATCAGAATCAGAACGCCAGCGATAAGCGCGACAATCGGCTGGATGTGAGCTGCCGTGATGACCATGGAGGATCTCCGTGAGGGAATCGATTCGGGCGCGATGCGCCGCGGGGATTTAGCAGCATAAAGACGCCCTGCCCATCAATGGGTTCCCGCATACCTGCATGCAGTGCATCAAAAACCAGCAATTGCGCGTGGAAAATTCCGGAACGATCGCTGGCGGCATGCATTGGCGGACGGTGAATAAATCAAACCAGGCTGGATGGCACAGACCGGCGCGGCAAGCCGGACATCGTTCACGAAGGAGACGATCATGCGAAACAAACTTATTGCAGCAGCGGCCCTTGTCGGCGCGCTCGGCACTTCGCTGGCAGTGCAGGCTCAGGGCGTCACCGTCGGCGTATCGGGGGGCGATCGCGTGATCGTCGACAACAACGATCCGGATGGCATCACAGTGCAGGCGCGTCCGGCATTCCGTGAATATGTGGTGCGCGAACGCGTGCCGACCTTCACTGTGCCCGATCGCATCGTGGTTGGCACCACGCTGCCGGAAGCCGGCGTGATGTATTACGACGTGCCGCAGACGGTCGCGACGACGCCGTATCGCTACACGGTGGTGAATGGTCAGACGGTGCTGGTGGAGCCGCGCTCGCGCCGCATCGTGCAGGTCGTCGATTAGCACGTCACGTTGAAAAAAGATTCGTTCGGGCGCCGCGAATGGCGACCGGGCGAAGAAGCCCCGCCCCGGTCATCCCCCACCGGGCGGGGCTTTTTTGTTTGCGCATGACGCCACAAGCTCCGCCTCATGGTGAGGAGCGCGACTTCGCGCGTCTCGAACCATGAATGGGTGAGCGCCGGCGTTTGCAGCCATCCTTCGAGACGCGGCGAAGACGCCGCTCCTCAGGATGAGGACGGAGTATTGCAGCACCTTCCTGTATCGACGCTTATCCGCTCTTCAGCAGCGACAGAATGTGGTTGGTCGATTTGTAGCTCGCCACGGCGTTATCGCGGAAACTCGGCGTCCAGTTGGATGCGGTCCGCTCCTCATCACTCATCGCCGAATAGGTATTGAGAATGCCGAGGCTGAACTGGCTGGGATCGCCGCTCTTCTGGCTCGCCTGCAGCGCTTCGAGAATACTGGTGCGATTGCGTGAATCGAGCACCTGCTTGGCGGCGAAGCTTTCTTCCTTCGAGAACAGACCATCCTGATTGAGCGAGATCGCTGACAGCGAACGGTTGTCGACGGCGGAGAAATCCGCGAGCTGGCCGGTCTTGCGGCGGCTGTCGTAAACCAGTTCGCCCTTGCCCGCCTCCTGCGCCGCCTTGGCCTGCGCATCCAGCGCCGCGCGCACGCTCTTCGCAACGGTGGCGATGTCCTGCACGGGCGTCGTTGTATCGGGCTGCGCGAGATAGGCTGCGACCGGATCGTTGGCGATGCCTGATGGCGCCTTGGTCGGTGTCTGCTCGGTCGCCTGAATGCCCTTCAGCATGGCCTCGCGCTGCGCGGACCAGGACGCCGAGGCTTTCTCTTCGCTGCCGGCGGCATCGAGATAATCCAGTGCCGCGGTGTAGATGCCGCTGAAATCGCCGGTGAGCTTAGCCGTACCCGTGGCAGGCGCCAGCGCTGCGTTGAAACGATTGCCCAGTTCAGCTTTGGCGACCGTCTGTTCGTCGGCGGTGAAGGTGCCCCCATTGTTGGTGGCCATGGCGTAGAGCGAACGGCGATCCAGTGTCGAGAGATCGATCGTCAGCTTGCCGTTGTTATCCAGCGGCCCGATCGCTTTCGCGGCCACATATTGGGCCGCCAGCTTCGCCCGCAGATCCGTGATGACGGTCGCGATGTCCTTGTCGGAGCCGGAGCTCGCAAGCTTCGCCCGCGCCGCATCCGACAGCGTCAGATTGGTCGCCGCGTCCGGCGAGGACGACGATGCGCTCTCATTGCTGTTGAGCGCATTGGCCAGCGACGGCTGCGCGGTGGCGGCGGCTCGCGCATAGGCGGAACCGTAATTGGCATAGGGATTGAGGCCGGTATTGACCGAAGTCATGAGCAGTCCTGTCCGCGCTGGGAAGCGACGGTTAAGAAACCGTTACGGAACCGGACCATTTCAAGGGATGGTTAATGGAAGGTAAATGTTTCGGAAGGTGTCAGGATATTTCTGAACGGCGCCACATGAGTCGTCCTGGCTCCGTCGTGCCCACCAACTCCGTCATGCCCGGGCTTGACCCGGGCACCCACCTTTGCCGCAAATGACGAAGGAAGATGGATGGCCGGGTCAAGCCCGGCCATGACGTGGGGAGAGGACGGTGCGCCCCGCGTCAATCCTGGATCTTCGAGAAATCCGCCACCGCACGCGTTGCCGCGCGGATCTCGTTCAGCAGCTTCAGACGATTTTCGCGGACCGCCGCGTCGTCGTCATTGACCTTCACTCTGTCGAAGAAGGCGTCCACTGCCGGGCGCAGCTTGGCCATGGCAGTCATCGCGCCGGCAAAGTCTTCTTTGGCAACAGCCGCGCTCGCTTCCAGCCCAACTTCGGCAATCGCCCTGGCCAGTGCCTTTTCTTCATCGAGCTTGAACAACGCAGCATCCGGCGCGCCGTCGAACTTGCGCTTCTCCTTCTTCTCTTCGATGGCGAGGATGTTGTTGGCGCGCTTGGTGCCGGCCAACAGGTTCTTGCCATCGTCGCTGTCGAGAAACTTGCCGAGCGCTTCGACGCGACGAACGACCATCAACAGATCGTCCTGACCGCCGAGCGCGAACACCGCGTCGACGAGATCGTGACGGGCGCCCTGATCGCGAAGCTGGCCTTTGAGGCGGTCGGCGAAGAAGGCGAGCAGGTCGGCCGGTTTGCTCTCGTCATAGCCGGTCATCGTCGATGCATGAGACAACGCGACAGACTTCAGCTTGAGGCGCAGATTGTTTTCGATGATCAGACGGATCACACCGAGCGCCGCACGGCGCAGCGCGAACGGGTCCTTCGATCCCGTCGGCTTTTCGTCGATCGCCCAGAAACCCACCAGCGTATCGAGCTTGTCGGCCAGCGCCACGGCGACACTGACAAGATCACTCGGCACGCGATCGGTCGGTCCCTGCGGCTTGTAGTGATCCTCGGAAGCGGCAGCGACAGCGGCGTCTTCGCCTTGCGCCAGCGCGTAATACTTGCCCATCAGGCCCTGCAACTCTGGAAACTCGCCGACCACTTCGGTGAGCAGATCGGTCTTTGCGAGTTGCGCCGCGCGCTTGGTCTTCGTGGCATCGGCGCCGACCAGCGGGGCGATCTCGGCAGCGAGCTTTTCAATGCGCGCGATACGCGCGGCCTGTGTGCCGAGCTTCTCGTGAAACACAATCTGCTCGAACTTCGGCAGTCGCGATTCCAGCTTCGTCTTCAGGTCCGTCTCGTAAAAGAACTTCGCATCGGACAGGCGCGCGCGGATGACGCGCTCGTTGCCGGCGATGATCGCGGTGCCACCGTCACTGGCTTCGATATTGGCTGTTATGACGAACTTGTTGGTCAGCTTCTGCGTCTTGGGATCGCGGACCACGAAGCATTTCTGGTTGGCGCGAATGGTGGCGCGGATCACCTCGTCGGGGATCGACAGGAAATCCTTGTCGAACGAGCCCATCAGCACCACCGGCCATTCGACCAGGCCGGCGACTTCGTCGAGCAGCGCGGGGTCTTCGACCAGCTCATAGCCCTGCGCGAACGTGAGCTGCCGCGCATCGGCGAGGATGATTTCTTTGCGGCGCTCGGGATCGAGCACGACCTTGGCGGACTGCAGCTTCGCCACGTAGTCGTCGAAGCGGCGCACCTGGATCGCGTCGGGAGCGAGGAAGCGATGGCCGTAGGTGGTCTGGCCGACGCTGACGCCGCTCAGGTCGAACTGCACCACTTCCGGTTCTTCGGTCTCGATGCCGAAGGTCGCGACGATGGAATGCAGCGGGCGCACCCAGGTCAGCGCGCTCGATTTCGCGGAAGCCGCACCCCAGCGCATCTGCTTCGGCCACGGGAAGGTGCGGATGATGATCGGCAGGATCTCGGCCAGCACGTCGACCGTGGGCTTGCCCGGCTTTTCGGTCAGCGCGATGTAGAAATCGCCCTTCGGGTCGCGCTGGATTTTTGCCTCATCGAGCGAGTTGAGGCCGGTCGCCTTGAGGAAGCCCTGGATCGCGGCTTCGGCGCCGCCGACGCGCGGTCCCTTGCGTTCCTGCTTGAGGTCCGACTGGCGTGCGGGAATGCCATGCACCGTCAGCGTCAGACGACGCGGCGTCGCGAAGGCTTTTGCGCCTTCATAGACGAGGCCTTCGGCCACCAGACGATCGGTCACCATGCGGCGTAGATCTTCCGCCGCCTTGGCCTGCATGCGGGCGGGAATTTCTTCGGAGAACAGTTCGAGAAGGAGATCAGGCATCAGGCAGCACTTCCGGCTTCGGTATGCACCCACGCTTCGCCGCAGGCCTTGGCGAGTTCGCGGACGCGCATGATGTAGCTCTGGCGCTCGGTGACCGAGATCACGCCGCGTGCATCGAGCAGATTGAAGACATGGCTGGCCTTGATGCACTGGTCATAGGCCGGCAGCGCCATCAGATGTTCTTCGCGCTTGCCGCCCTTCCAGCCCGCATCGAGATACTTCTTGCAGGCGGCCTCGGCCATCTTGAACTGTTCGAACAGCATCGCGGTATCGGCATGTTCGAAATTGTGCCGGGAATATTCCTGCTCGGCCTGCAGAAAGACGTCGCCATAGGTCACCTTGTCGGCGCCGTCACGGCCGTTGAAGTTGAGATCGTAGACGCGGTCGACGCCCTGCACATACATTGCGAGACGTTCGAGGCCGTAAGTGAGCTCGCCGGCGACCGGCGCGCATTCGACGCCCGCGACCTGCTGGAAGTAAGTGAACTGGCTGACTTCCATGCCGTCACACCAGCATTCCCAGCCAAGGCCCCAGGCGCCCAGCGTCGGGCTCTCCCAGTCGTCCTCGACGAAGCGCACGTCATGCAAGGCGGTGTCGATACCGATGGCTTTCAGCGATTGCAGATAGAGATCCTGCAAATTCGCCGGCGACGGCTTCATGATCACCTGGAACTGATAATAATGCTGCAGCCGGTTCGGGTTCTCGCCATAGCGGCCGTCCTTCGGCCGACGCGACGGCTGCACATAGGCGGCCTTCCAGGGCTTCGGCCCCAGCGCGCGCAAGGTGGTCGCGGGATGGAAGGTGCCGGCGCCCATTTCCATGTCATAGGGCTGCAGGATCACGCAGCCCTGCTCGGCCCAGAAGCGCTGCAGAGCGAGAATGAAGCCCTGGAACGAGCGTTCCGGGCGCATGTGCGGAGGCAGGGAGTCCATGGTGGTTTCTGGGCCGTTTTTCCGGGGATTCGCCAAGGGGATCAAGGCGGATCAAAGCGCGCGGACCGTATCGGCGCGGCCTTCGGGAATCAAGGCAAGCGGGGTGGATTTGGCGGTAACCGGCGGGTAACTGCGCCGGGAGATGGCCTGATACGCAGGGGCAGTCGTTAAGCCCCGCGCGCTATCCTGATGGCATCGGTGGGAACGAACCCGGACGTCGGGACTTGCCCCATCGAAAGGCCCGAACGACGACAGTCGCACGGGCCGGAGACCTCCAAGTCTTAAGTTGTCCAAATGTCCAGGGCCAAGGGACCTCCAAGCCTGAAAGCCCAACTTTGTCGCCGGTCTTGAGGACGTGCCCCGTCCTCAGGCCGGCGCAAATGTTTTGGCGCCCAGTTTACGGCGGCTAGCCCGGCCGGTAGGCGCCCGTGACGGGATCACGGCGCAGGGTCGGGACTTCCGTGGTCCCGCTGCGTTCGGCTACCCGCGCTTGGCGGGCTTCTTCCAACTCATGATTGATCCGCTTGGCGGTTCTATAGGCCCAGCGGACGAGGGCTGCGCTCCCAAGCGCGCCTGCGAGTGCGACCAGCGGCGGCATCTGTCGATTCCTGTCGTTCATCTCAAGCCCCCTGCCGATAGTCTCGCGCAACCGCCGGTTTCCCGCAATTGGCTTTTGCGACACCAAATGCCGCGCAATACCGTCCTGCTAAAAGCCGTATTTGGACCACAGCGCACGAGTCTCCAGCGCTGAGATCAGTTGATCCGGCAGTCCCGACAGGCCGTCCATCGAAAGCTGCGAGCCCGCTCCCGATTTGCGGCCGAGCAGACCCGACAACATGCCGGATGGCTGTGCGATCACCGGCATCTGCACCTTGTCGCCATAGCGGGCACGCAGCACCGAGCGCAGATCGCCGATGGCATCACTGAGGCCAAGCGCGATGGATTTTTCGCCGGCCCAGTATTCCCCGGAGAACAACACATCCTCGGCGCCCTTCAGCCGGGCACCGCGGCTCTCCTTCACGAGGTTGATGAAGATCGCGTGGATTTCGCGCTGAAGCGATTTCAGCCGCGCCACATCATCGGCATCTTCCGGCAGGAACGGATCGAGCATCGCCTTGTGCTCACCCGCGGTATAGAGGCGGCGCTCGACGCCGATCTTCTTGATCAGCTCCTGAAAGCCGAAGGTGCCGCCGACCACGCCGATCGAGCCGACGATCGAGGACGGATCGACAAAAATTTCATCGCCCGCGCAGGCAATCATGTAACCGCCGGATGCGGCGACGTCCTCGACGAACACGAACACCGGTAGTTTCTTCTCCGCCGCGAGCTGGCGAATGCGCAGATAGATCTGCCGCGACTGCACTGGCGAGCCGCCCGGCGAATTGATCACCAGCGCAACGGCCTTGGCATTCTTTGTCGCGAATGCCTTGTCCAGTAGCCTCGCGACGCCTGCGAGCGACAATCCCGGGCGCAGCGGCGTGACGGCGCCGATCGTGCCGGACAGACGCACCACCGGAACGACTGCAGAAGCGCGACGGAAACGCGCAGGCAGCAGCCTTGTGATCGCCGCCTTTATATTGGATTCGCTCATTCAAATTTCCTCAACATTAACCAACTTTTATCACGCTGCTGTCATTGAACCGAGAGACGCTTTCAGCGTTTGAAAACCATAACAGGCCTTTACGCAGCAGCGGGAGAAGACATGAAAATCTATCTGCTCATGCTGATCATCGGCACGCTCCTGACGGCGATTCATTTCACGTCTGCGCCGCAGAAACGCTCCGAAACAGCTCCTCGATAAACCATACTGACTGCGGCATCGCCTAGGGCGATGTCGGAAGCGATGACCATGGCAGAACCGCCTGCCCTGCCAGCACCTGCTGGATATGGAGATCAGGCGCACCATTCTCATCCCGCAGCGAGATGCCCGGCTCAATTGCCGCAGGCGCGCGGCCACCCTTTACAGCACGCACCAACACCCTGATCGCCGGCGCTGTCGTGTCACCATGCACCGGCATGATTGCGACACTCCCGAACCCGCGGTCCAGCGCGGCCAGCACATCGGCCAAACCATCCGCGCGCCAGATCAGTGTCAGCACGCCGCCGGATTTGAGCACCCGGCGCGCGGCGTGAATCCATGTCTGCAGCGTGTCCTCCGTCGCGACATGGGCGATCTCGCGCGATTTGTTCGGCGAAGCGCGATGGCGCGCAGGGTCGTTGAAGGGCGGATTCATCAACACCACGTCGGCGCTGTCTTGCGGCAGGCCTGCGGCAGCGAAAACATCGGCACTCGCGGCGATATCGAGCGTAACGACAGCCGTCGCAACACCGTTCGCTGCGGCGTTTTCTCTCGCCAGTTCAGCGAGTTGCGGATCGATCTCGACCAGCGTCAGGGATAGGCCGGGCACCCGCTTGGCGAGTGCCAGACCGGCCGTCCCCACGCCCGATCCGAAATCGACGACCTTGTGACCGGCTTGTGCCGACGTTGCAGCAGCCAGCAGGATCGCGTCATGGCCGGCCCGATGGCCGGATTTCGGCTGCCGCAGCCGCAACTGGCCACCCAGGAAGCCGTCCGCCGTGGTCACGATCGCGTCAGCCATCACATCAATCCTGCGGCCGCAGCTCGTGGGCCAGTCCGGCATCCGTCAGCACGCGGCGCGCCTGCAGGTCATCGTCCTCATGCACCAGAATCCGGCGCGGAATGATGCCCAGCGATCCTTCGATCACGCTCATATTCTGGTCCAGCACCAGATGGTGGATATTCGCGCCGTCGAGCAGCGCGCCCACCGCCGAGACCAGCACCACATCGTTCGTCCGCATGATTTCGCGCAATTGGAGGTCGCTCCCTGCCAGTAACCGGGTGTGTATCTATGGGGAAGTCAAGGTTCCGATGCCCTTGCCGCGCCGCTGCGCAGTTTCTATTGTGCGGCCCGATATCGGTCGACGGCAATTCAGCAGATGGGGACACCTGTTTTCAACGTGAATTCGCCCTATTTGAATATAAGCGCTGCCAGTGCCTGCCTTTTTCATGGCCCGACGAAGCGCCCTTGTAATTCGGAGAGCCCAGCGTGGCGGTGATTGTTCCCTTCGAGAGTCACGCGACAGCGTCGATCGACCAGTTGGTCAGCCTTGTCGCCTCTGACATGGAGCGCGTCAATGCGACGATCCTGTCGCGGACCGGCTCGGAAGTCACCATGATCCCCGAGGTCGCCAACCACCTGATCTCGTCGGGCGGCAAGCGGCTGCGCCCGATGCTGACGCTCGCGATGGCCAATCTCACCGGCTACACCGGCGATGGCCATATCAAGCTCGCGGCCTCCGTCGAATTCATGCACACCGCGACGCTGTTGCATGACGACGTAGTCGACCAGAGCGAACTGCGCCGTGGCAAGCTGTCGGCGCGGATGCTGTGGGGCAACGAGGCCTCGGTGCTCGTCGGCGACTTCCTGCTCGGCCAGGCCTTCCGCATGATGGTCGAGGTCGGCTCGCTGCGCGCGCTCGATATTCTTTCCTCGGCAGCCGCCACCATCGCCGAGGGCGAAGTGATGCAGCTCGCCGCCGCCAAGAACACCGCCACCACCGAAGACGAATATCTCGCCGTCATCCGCGGCAAAACGGCCGAACTGTTCGCCGCCGCCTGCGAAGTCGGCCCGGTGATCGCGAACCGCCCGAAGGCCGAACAGACCGCCTGCCGTTCGGTCGGCATGAATCTCGGCATCGCCTTCCAGCTGATCGACGACGTGCTCGATTACGGCGGCAAGGCCGCCAAGCTCGGCAAGAATGTCGGCGACGATTTCCGCGAGGGCAAGATCACGCTCCCCGTGGTGCTCGCCTTCCGCCGCGGCAACGACGCCGAGCGCGAATTCTGGATCAAGGCGCTGGAGCGCGGCGAGATCGGCGAAGGCGATCTCGATCACGCCATCGGCCTGATGACCAAGCACCGCGCACTGGAAGACACGATCAACCGCGCCCAGCATTACGGCGCCATGGCCGTCGATGCGCTGGCGCTGTTTCCGTCGTCACCGATGAAGACTGCACTGGAGCAGGTCGTGGCGTTCTGCCTGGCACGGACGCATTAAGCGCCAGACGTTACTGCACAGCGACCACGACCTTCCCCTTCGCGCGCCCGGTCTCGACATAAGCCAGTGCATCCCCGGTCTTCTCGAACGGGAACACCTTGTCGACGACCGGTCGGATCACGCCGGATTCGATCAGGGACGTAATCTCACTCAACTGCTGCCCCTGTGCGCGCATGAACAGGAATGAATAGCGTACACCGAGGCGCTTGGCTTTTTTCCTCACGCCACGGCTCAGCAGGCGCATGATCAGTTTCAGGAACAGGTTCAGACCGGCTTCCTTGGCGAAAGCCGGATCGGGCGGACCGGAAATGGAAATGAGCTGGCCGCCCGGCTTGAGCACACCCAGAGATTTATCGAGCGTCTTTGGATCCTGACTATTCAGCACAAGATCGTAGCCCGACAGGACCTTCTCGAAGTCCTGCGTCTTGTAGTCGATGACCACATCCGCCCCGAGACTTTTGACCAGTTCGGCATTCTTTGCACTGGTTGTCGTCGCAACTGTAGCGCCGAGATGCTTGGCGAGCTGGATTGCAAAAGTCCCGACACCACCGGAGCCGGCCTGAATGAAGACCTTCTGGCCGGGCTTCACCTTGCCCACTTCGACCAGCGCCTGCCACGCCGTCAGCCCCACCAGCGGGATGGATGCCGCTTCCGTCATGCTGAGGTTTTTCGGCTTCAGCGCCACGTCAGCTTCATTGATGGCGATGAATTCGGCGAATGTGCCGACCCGATGATCGCGCGGCCGCGCATAGACCTCGTCGCCCACCTTGAAGCGCCTGACACCGGGTCCAGTCCTGACAACTGTTCCGGCGACGTCGTGCCCGAGGACGAAGGGTGGACGATAGGGAAGAATGAGCTTGAACTCTCCATCCCGGAGCTTGGAATCCAGAAGGTTCACAGCCGTGGCGTGAATCCCGACCAGGACATCATCGTCCTGCAATTCCGGTTCGGGCACGTTGGTCAGGCGCAGAGCGCCCTTCTTTTTGTACTTATCAACGACGAATGCCTTCATGGGCTTTCTCCAATTTCAGGTTAGCAGCGGCGCCAGTCGCTCAGGAAGGAAAGAGCCTTCGGCACGAAATCGGCGTGGTACTGGAATATCCCGCCATGCCCGGCGTCTTCGTAGATCACCAGTTGCGCTCCGGGGATGCGTTCGGCCAAGTCGGTGCTGTTCACAGTCGGGACCATGATATCGTTGTCGCCATTCGCGATCAGGACGGGGATCTTGATACGGCCGAGATCCTGAGGCGCCTGTCGGCCCCAGGCTTTGATTGCCTTGAGTTGCCGCAGAAAAGCGCCGGGAGCCGGGCCCTTGTCCCTGTCCGTCTTGCGTTCTTTCAGCCGCTTCAGAAAGGCCTTCGCGGCCTGGCGACCATTCGCCGTGGATGTGAAAAACAGATAGAATTTCGGGTCGCGCAGCGTCAGCAGAGCCTGGATCATGAGCGGCCAGGATACCGCTCCAACCTTGTCGATACCTTTGCCGCCCGCAGGACCGGTGCCAGTCAGGATGAGCTTTCGCACGAGGTCAGGTGCTTTCAGCGTGATATCCTGCGCCACAAATCCGCCGAGGGAAAAGCCGAGCAGATCGACCTTCTCGAAACCCAGCGCGCGGATCAGGGCAATCGCGTCGCGCGCCATTTCGTCGATGGTCACAGGTGCCGCGCCGGCCGACGCACCGATGCCGCGATAGTTAGTCGCGATCACGCGATGTTTGCTGGCGAGGCCGTCAACGATCCGCGGGTCGAAATTATCCAGCACCGCTCCCCAATGGTTGAGGAGAATGAGCGGCACGCCGCCCCGGGGGCCCAGGTCTCGATAGGCAAAGGCAGTCCCTTCGACGTTGATGGAGAGATTGGGCGCCTCAACGTAGCGCACAGCAGATCCGACGTTGCCAGGAGCACTCGTCATTGTTTGCTCCATTGCCGCAGCACCTGTGCTGTCATCAGCCCGATGCGGCTGCGCTCTCCTGTACTCATCGCTTCTGCCTTCGTTTTATCGTGGAACATCCTTGTAGGCGGTGTTACTATCGAAAGAATAGTAAGTCACTACTAAAAAGATACTGACATGAAGAATCTTTCGGACCAGCCATGCCTGATTGCCCGGAGCCTCGCGGTAGTGGGGGACGCATGGAGCATGCTGATCATGCGCGACGCCCATGCGGGGCTGACCCGCTTCGATGATTTCCGCAAAGGCCTCGGTATCGCGCCGACGATGCTGACGGGGCGTCTTTCAGCCCTGACCGACGAGGGGTTGCTGGAGAAACGCCGCTATTCCGAGCGTCCGCCACGGGACGAATATGTGCTGACGGACGCTGGCCGCGACTTTCTGCCGGTGCTGTTTGCGATCGGCGCGTGGGGACGCAAGCATCGCGGCGGGGGCGACGTCACCCGGTTCTTCGACGCAGAGACCGGAACGGAGATCGATCCCGTTACCATCGACCGCGCAACCGGCGCCCCGGTCGGAACACGTCCCATTCGCGTCGTCGCAATCGAATGAACCGCGCGCGCTACAGCCGATGAAGCAGTGCAACAAGCGCTGCACCGCGTCCGCAATACGCTTCCGGTTTGAGATGTTGGTCGCTTTTAAATCCGCGCTACCAATTCCTTGATCAGCGTCGTGATCCGCCCCGTCGGCGATTCCAGTTCTTTCATGATCGAGAAGTGATCGGCGCCCGGAATCTCCTCGTAGCTCACCGGCAGGCCATGCTGTGCACGATGCACCGCGAGGTCCGCGGTCTGCTGGCGCAGGATCGGCAATTCGCCGCCGCCGACCACCAGCGCGAGCGGCTTGTTCGGGCCGCCATCCTGCAGCAACGGCGACTGGCGCTTCGACATCGCCTCGTCGAGCTTGAGCTTCTCGTTCAGATAGGACGCGCGGATCGGCTCGAGATCGTAGATGCCCGAAATGGCGACGCCGCCCTTCACCTTCGGATGTGACAGCGTCGTCGAGGTGAGATGACCGCCGGCGGACCAGCCGGACACCACGATGCGGTTCGGATCGCCGCCCAGCGACGGCAGCTTCTCAACCAGCGCATCGACACCGGCATGCATCTCGGCCACGATCTCATCGAGAGTCGCATCCGGCGCGAGCGTGTAACCAATCGCAGCGACGTTGATACCATGGGCGATGGGACCCGCGGCGAAGCAGGTGAAGAAGTCCTTCGAGCGCATCTGCCAGTAGCCACCGTGGATCAGCAGCAGTGTCGGGCCGCCCTCGGCAGCCTTGATGAAATCGAACTTGTTGCGCTCACGCGGGCCATAGGCAGTGTCGAGATGCGCGGGATACTTCGCCTTCATGGCGTCGGAGCGCTGGCCCCATCCGGCGGTGATGTCGGCGCTGCCCGCAACGGCGGTCGAGTTGTTCAGACCGGCATCGAGCTGCTCGCGTGACATCGCGCGCCAGTTGGAATCGCCGAAAGGCTTACTCATGGTTGCATCCCTGCATTGTGTGAGGCGACACTGCCTGCGAGTCCCATTTATCCAGAAAATGGTCTACACGGCTACGTCGGGATCGACATCCCAAGCATACGAATTGCTCTGCATCCAAAATTGGAGAAGTGCGTGGCCTCTCAGCAAGATCTCATCAAAGCAACGGCCTGTGCCGTGGTCGATCAACTCAATGCCGGGACGGTAACGCCGCTCGATCTGCTGGACGCGCTGGAAGCCCGCATCAAGGAAGTTGATGGCCAGGTCAATGCGCTGCCGATCCTGTGTTTCGACCGCGCGCGCGACGCTGCGAAAGAACTGATGAAGAAGCCGCTCGGCGAACGCGGAATCCTCGCCGGCCTGCCGGTGCCCATCAAGGATCTCACCGCGGTGGCCGGCGTGCGCACCACACAGGGATCGCCGATCTACAAGGACGTTGTGCCAACCAAGTCCAACGTTCTGGTCGAACGCCTCGAAGAAAACGGCGGCGTGATCTATGCGAAGTCCAACACGCCTGAATTCGGCGCGGGTGCCAATACGTTCAACGAAGTGTTCGGCGCAACGCTCAATCCATGGGACCTCTCGAAGTCGGCCGCCGGCTCGTCGGGCGGTGCCGCGGCAGCACTTGCCAGCGGCACCGCGTGGATTGCCCATGGCTCCGACATGGGCGGCTCGCTGCGCAACCCCGCCAGCTTCTGCGGCATCGTCGGCTTACGTCCGAGCGTCGGCCGTGTGGCGTCGACGCCCGCCGTGGCGCTCGCCCGGATGGTGAGCGTGCAGGGCCCGATGGCCCGCACCGTGGAAGACCTCGCGCTGATGCTCGACGCCATGAGCGGCGAACATCCTGCCGATCTGATCTCGCTGCCGAAACTGCCGACCTCATTCCGCTCCGCCGTGCGCGCCGGCACCAAGCCGAAGCGGATCGCCTATTCGCCGGATCTCGGCATCACCCCGGTTGATCCCGAAGTGGTCGCCATCACCCGCAAGGCAGCGATGGCATTCGCCGACGCTGGCGTCATCGTCGAGGAAGCGCATCCCGACCTGCGCGAAGCCCACGAATGCTTCCACGTGCTGCGCGCCTATGACTTCGCGATCTCGAAGCTCCAGCTGCTCCGCGACAAGCGCGATCAGCTGAAGCCGGAAGTAATCTGGAACATCGAGCAGGGCCTGAAGCTCACGGTTGATGACCTGGCGAAGGCGGAAGCGCAGCGTGTCACGCTGGCTGCGCGGGCCTATGAGTTCTTCCAGACATACGACCTGCTGCTGTGCCCGGCGACCATCACGCCGCCGTTCCCGATCGAGCAGCGCTATCTCGCCGAATGCAACGGCACCAAATTCGACAACTACGTACAGTGGCTGGGCATCGTCTATGCGATCACGCTGACCTGCTGCCCGGCGCTGTCGATGCCCTGCGGCTTCACATCGACGGGTCTGCCGGTCGGATTGCAGGTCGTCGGCCCGCCGCGCGGCGAAGCCTCGCTGCTCGCCGGCGCACGCGTGCTGGAAGACATTCTGGGCCTGCGCGACTCCACGCCGATCGATCCGCGCCCGGCGAAGTAACGGAACTCCACCCTCGTACTCTGTTGTCATGGCCGGCCTTGTGCCGGCCATGACAATGCCTTTGGGCAGGGCCGCCCGGAGTACCGCTACCCTACATAGACTTTTGTCTAAGCCACATTGTCGCACATCGCGGCTAGTCATGCGTGGCCGCGGCCGGGATGCACGCATCGCCTGACAGCACGATCCTGCCAGCAGCAATGCATTCCGCGGCATTGGCTTTTCGTGCCGCGCGTGGCAACGGGACATTTCATTTCACGGAATACGAGGGCTCTACGTGGCTGATACATTCGCACCACCGGCGGACGGCAAACTCCATTTTGACGACGCCAAAAAACGCATCAAGGCGATCTTCATCGGCTCGATGGGCAATCTCGTCGAATGGTACGACTTCTACGCCTACACAGCCTTCGCCCTGTATTTCGCGCCGGCCTTCTTCCCCAACTCCGACCCCGTGGTTCAGCAGCTCAATGTGGCCGTACTGTTTGCCGCCACCTTCCTGATGCGGCCGCTCGGCGGCTGGCTGTTCGGCTATCTCGCCGACACCTATGGCCGTCGTATATCGCTGACGATCTCGGTCCTGTGCATGTGCTTCGGCTCGCTGATCATTGCCTGCACGCCGACCTATGCCACTATCGGCATCGCGGCACCGATCCTGCTTGCGCTCGCCCGCATCATCGAAGGCCTCAGCCTCGGCGGCGAATACGGCGCCAGCGCCACCTATCTCTCGGAAGTTGCCGATCCCAAGCATCGCGGCTTCTATTCGAGCTTCCAGTACGTCACCCTGATCGGCGGCCAACTAACCGCGATCATCGTTCTGCTGCTGCTGCAGAAGGTGTTCCTCACCGAGCAGGAGCTGAAGGACTGGGGCTGGCGCATTCCGTTCGTGATCGGCGCGGGTCTTGCGGTCTTCACCGCCGTGATGCGGCGCGACATGCACGAGACTGACCAGTTCGTTGAAGCGAAGAAGCAGGCCAAGCCGATGGGTTCGCTGCGCGCGCTGATGGCCTATCCGCGCGAATTGCTGCTGGTTGTCGGCCTCACCGCCGGCGGTACCGCAGCGTTCTATACCTTCACCACCTACATGCAGACCTTCGTGAAACTCTCGGTCGGCCTCACCGCGGACCAGACCACGACGGTGATCTTCGGCACGCTGGTGTTCGCCTGCCTGCTGCAGCCGATCTATGGCGCGATCTCCGACCGCATCGGCCGCAAGCCGCTGCTGATCTTCTTCGGCGTTGCCGGCACGCTGGCGACCGTTCCGATCCTGACAGCGTTGCAGGCCACCAAGTCGCCGTTCATAGCGTTCCTGCTGATCTGCGGCGCCTGGGTGTTCGTGGCCGGCTATACCTCGATCAACGCCGTGGTGAAGGCCGAACTATTCCCGACCAATATCCGCGCCCTGGGCGTCGGCGTGCCCTATGCGCTGACGGTGTCAATCTTCGGCGGTACGGCGCCGGCGATCGCGCTTTACTTCAAGCAGATCGGTCATGAACAGTGGTTCTACTATTATCTGTCGGGCATGATCTTCCTGTCGCTGCTGATTTACGCCACCATGCGCGACACCAAGCACAAGTCGGCGATGCATCGTCACGAGTGACGGCCCCAGTCTAGAGAAGGAGCGTCAGCATGACCGAGGACCACACCCCGCCGGAATCCAAGCTGACGCAGACCAAACAGCGCTGGGCGCGCGAGGGCCGGTTTCTCACCGGCAAGATTGCGCGCCCCGGAGAACATCGGCTTCCACCCGGCCAGCACCTGACCCAGGACTGGCCGGTGCTGGATCTGGGCATCACGCCCGACATCCCCCGCGAGCGCTGGCGCCTCGATGTCTACGGCGCCGTCGAGACGCCGCTGTTCTGGGATTTCACGCAGTTTTCCGCGCAGCCGCAATCGACCTTCATCTCCGACATTCATTGCGTCACCACCTGGTCGCGTTACGACAACCAGTGGGAGGGACTGTCGACGCGTGCGCTGCTGGATGCCTGCCAGCCGAAGCCCGAGGCGCGCTTCGTGGTGCTGGAATCCCATGACGGCTACACGACGAATCTGTCGCTGGAAGATTTCGCCGCCGAAGACGCGCTGCTGGCGCATTCGTGGCAAGGCAGACCGATCGAGCGCGACCATGGCGGCCCCGTGCGTGTGATCGTGCCGCATCTGTATTTCTGGAAGAGCGCCAAGTGGCTACAGCGCATCGAATTCGTTGGCGACGACAAGCCGGGCTACTGGGAAGTCCGCGGCTATCACAACCGCGGCGATCCCTGGCAAGAGCAGCGATATTCGGACGATTGATAGCGACGCGTTGATGGAAACGTGATTGCGCGCGATATTCTCGCAGTGATGCCGCGACAGGTCGCTTGCTACGGCTATGAAGAGAAATTCTACTTCAGCACTTCGCAAACGCTGCGATGGTCCTGACGTATCAGTCCCTCGGTGCGGCAAGAGACTTTCGCCCACCAGCCGTCGAGCGACTCGCGATCGCAATGCAGTTTGACGCTCATGCCATCGGCAAATGCGATCCATTCGGCAAAGCGATGCGACGGCACGGCGATGACCACCGGGATATCGCTCGAGAGCGCGCGCTCGATCAGATAAGCGAGCCCCTTGCCCTCGCGCTCCTGCTTGCCGAACCGGTTGATGATGACGAGATCTGCGCCCTCGTCGATGGCATCGGCAACCTGCGTGCCGGCATCGAGCAATTGCCCGACATCGAGCTTGCAACCCTTGGCGCCGGGACCGAGATCCTGAAACAAGCGCACCTGCGCACCGGTATGGAGCATCACTGCAGTGAGCTTCGGCACGTCGAATTCGCGATGCCCGAGCTGCACCAATCCGACGGCGCGAATGCCCTGCTTGCTCAAATCCGCCGCGAAGGTGTGCAACACTGCGTCGGGATCCTGATCCTTGTCATAGACAAGCGCAGCCAGATCGCATTGGGCGTCGAACATTGCGAAGTTCCAGTTTAGACCACGGCGCGCCACGAGCGACCAAGGATCGATCAATCCTATTCCAGAATAGAGCCATTCGAAAGCGCGATCGGGGTGACCGTCACGATATATTTATCCGGATACAACGGTGATACCGCCGGCTTGACCGGTTAGAATCTGCGCTTCTTGCCGATATCGCCCTTCAGCGCCAGCAGCTCCTTGCGCGCGGCGGTGGTCGCTGCGTTTTCGATGCCACGATAGCGCTTGATGAGCGTCAGGCCGAATGGCGTGAGGATCGCCCCGCCCCCATTCTTGCCGCCGGTCTGGCGCTCGACGGCAGGCTGCCCGCAGATCCGGTTGAGTTCATCCACCAGATCCCAGGCGCGCTTGTAGGACATCGCCATGGCGCGGCCAGCGGCGGAAATCGAACCGGTGGCGTGAATATGTTCGAGAAGCTGAATCTTGCCCGGTCCGATTCGTCCCTCGGGATCGAGGTCGATGCGGATACTGAGGGCTGGCGCGGGCGGGCTGGCTGGCTTGGACATAGCCGAAGTCTACGTCCCCAGACGCAACCTTGCCAGTCCAACAATCAAGGAACGTTTCAGTGTTGGCGGCATTCGGGGCAAACGACTTCGCCCCTGGTCACATGCGCGATGCCGCGACAAAACCATTTCCGGGCTATCGCGTGCAGCGGCCGCCGGGCCAGCTGATAGATGAAATACACGTCGAGCATAATGAAATCGAATCCGTTTGTTCCAGTATAGATAAGGCGGCGCTCTGCAATCAGAACGCCGCCTTTCTCTTGTCAGCCATCTCTTTTTAGTTAGCCACGCAGCTTAGCCGTGAAGTTTCTTCGCGGTCTCGGCGATCGCCTTGCCCTGATAACGGGCACCGGCCAATTCGTTGGCCGAAGGCTGGCGGCTGCCGTCGCCACCGGTCAGGGTGGTGGCACCATAGGGCGAGCCGCCGGTGACTTCGTCGAGCTTCATCTGGCCCTGGAAGCCGTAGTTGAGGCCAACGATGGTCATACCGAAATGCAGCAGGTTGGTGATGATCGAGAACAGCGTGGTTTCCTGGCCGCCATGCTGGGTCGCGGTCGCGGTGAAGGCGCCGCCGACCTTGCCATGCAGCGCGCCCTTCATCCACAGGCCACCGGCCTGATCGAGGAAGTTGGCCATCTGCGAGGACATGCGGCCGAAGCGGGTTCCGGTGCCGACGATGATCGCATCGTAATTCGCGAGATCGTCGATGGTCGCGATCGGGGCAGCCTGGTCCATCTTGTAGTAGGACGCCTTGGCAACCTCGGCAGGCACCAGTTCAGGCACGCGCTTGATGTCGACGGTGGCGCCGGCTTCGCGTGCACCTTCAGCGACGGCATTGGCCATCGCTTCGATGTGGCCGTAAGCGGAATAATACAGAACGAGTACTTTGGTCATGGTCAGTCTCCGTTGGATTGGGATGAATAGGTCGGGTTAATGATCGGTGGGCGCCGTCAGGCCGCGTCCACCAGAACGAGTTCGGAATCTTCCAGCGCCCTGATCGTGACATTGGCCTCATCGCGGATGGCGACGCCGTCGCGGGCGTTGACGCGAATGCCGTTGATCTCGATCGCGCCGGCCGCCGGCACGAGGTAGCCGTTGCGCGAGCTACCCAGCGGATATTGCGCGGTCTCACCGGCCTTCAGCGTGGTGGCCAGCACCCGGGCGTCAGCCCGGATAGGCAGTGCCCCGGCGTCGTCCTTGAAGCCGCTGGCAATGGTGACGAACTGGCCGGAGCGATCGGCCTTCGGAAACGGCTTGGCGCCCCAGCAAGGCTGGCCGCCCGTCTGCGTAGGCTCGATCCAGATCTGGAAGATCCGCGTGGTCGACGCCTCCAGATTGTATTCGGAGTGCCGGATGCCCGAGCCCGCACTCATCACCTGGACGTCGCCGGCCTCGGTGCGGCCCGTGTTGCCCAGACTGTCCTGATGCGTGATCGCGCCTTCGCGGACATAAGTGATGATTTCCATGTTGGAATGCGGATGAGCCGGGAAACCGGTGTTCGGCGCGATCTCGTCGTCGTTCCAGACGCGCAGGCTGCCATGGCCCATATTCTCGGGGTCGTAGTGGCTGCCGAACGAGAAGTGATGCTTGGCCTTGAGCCAGCCGTGGTCGGCGCCGCCGAGTTTGTCGAAAGGTCTGAGGTCGATCATGAGAAAAGTCTCCGACGGTCGATGCATCTGCATCCCGTGGGCACCTGGATATGCCCTCGCAGATGGTGCATAAATAGAAATGATGGAAACTCATCGTTTCGGATTTTGAGATGCCCAAACTTCCCGACTTCGAGGCGCTGGCGATTTTCGCCAAGGTGGTCGAGCTGCGGTCCTTTGCGGCGGCGGCGGCCGAGCTGACCCTGTCCAAGGCCACCGTCTCCAAGGCGGTCGGCCGGCTCGAGGATCGGTTGGGCGCACGACTGTTCAACCGGACCTCACGGCGGCTGGCGCTGACCGACTCCGGCAAGACGCTGGCGGTGAAGGCTGCGCAATTGCTGGCGGACGGCGAAGCGCTCGAGAACGAGGCACTGGCGCAGTCGGCGACACCGCGCGGGCTGGTACGGCTGGCCGTGCCGATGACCTATGGCACCAATACAGTGGCGCCGCTGCTGCCGGAATTTCTGGCACTGTATCCGGAGGTCTCCATCGACCTCAGCCTCAGCGACGCGACCGTCGATCTGATCGGCGAAGGTTTTGACGCCGCGATCCGTATCGCCGCACTGCCGGACTCATCCCTGATCGCGCGGCGGCTGCGTCCGGTGCGTCGCTACATCGTGGCCGCGCCGTCCTACTTCGCGAAATACGGCCGGCCGACGCATCCCATGCACCTCGCCGACCACAAATGCTTTGGCTACACCTATCTCTCGACCCCCGGCGTCTGGCACTTCATCAATGCGGCCGGCGAACAGGCCAGCGTTCGGCCGGCCGGGCCGCTCCGCGTCAACAATGGCGAGGCGCTGCTGCCTGCGCTGATCGCCGGCTTGGGGATCAGCGACCTGCCGGATTTCATCGTCGGCGACGCATTGGCGAGCGGCGCACTGGAAGCCGTGTTGCAGGACTGGTCGCAATCATCGAGCGGTGTCTACCTCGTCACGCCACCGGGCGGCCCGCGCCCTGCCCGCGTCGAGGTGCTGCTGGAATTTCTGGCTGACAAACTCGCCGCCACCGGCAAGCGCCCACGCAGGACATCAGGCTAGCTCGCCTTCATCATCTGCCCGTAGATGCCGAAATACTGGTCGCGCATATTGGCGATATCGAATTCGGTGACGAAATCCTTCGCCGTCCTTGCGATCTTCGCGGCAAGCTCAGGCTGCGCCGCAAGCGCCGCGATCTTGTCGGCGAGATCCTCGGCGGATCCGACCTTGAATTTGATACCGTTCGAGCCATCCACCAGCAGTTCGGCCGGGCCATCGACATCCGCGGCGATGACAGGCAGGCCGACCGCCATGGCTTCGAGCAGCACCAGTCCGAAACCTTCGAAACGCGATGGCAGGACGAAGATATCGGCCTCGTCCAGCGGACGGCACACATCGGTGCGCCCACACAGAAAGCGAATACGATCGGCGACATTTTCGGCGATCGCCTGCGCTTTCAAACTCAGGAGGGTCGACTCGTCGCCCTCCGGTGGGCTGCCGACAAAATCGCAGCGAATGTCGAGCCCGCGTGCCGCGCAGAGACTGACCGCCTTGATCAGAATGTCCTGGCCCTTCTGTTTCGGATAGATGCGGGCCACGTTGATCAGCCGCAGCGGCGAGCCGAAGCGACGTTGCCGCGCCACCTTATCGAATGTCGCGAGCGGGATGCCGTTATGCACCTTGAACAGGCGCTTCAGTTTGACAGCTTCACATTCACGCTCGACCGCAGCAGAGATCGCGATGTTCCAATCGACGAACCGCTGATGCAGCCGAAGCTTTACGCGGTCCCACGCGTTGACGAGGCCGGTATTGTGAATCGTGTAGCCGACACTCATCGGACGATACAATTTACTTAACATGGCGAAGTGCTTGGCGCCGCTGTCATGCGCATGGATGATACGAATATCGTGACGGCGGACGATGTTGAGTAAGCTTAGAATGACACGTGGATTGCGGTTCCCCGGTGGACGCTTGAGGAAGTAGACCGGATGACCTGTCGCGGAGAGCTCGGCAGCGAGGTCGGGATGGAAAAAGTCGTTGATGACGACGAAAACCTGCGGAATGTCCTCTCCCGGCGTGCAACTGGCAGCGAAATTGATCAGCAGTCGCTCGGACCCGCCCACGGTCAGCGACGAAATCAATTGAAGCACACACCCCACTTTGAAATGCTCCCGGCCCGAATGCCGGGCGACTTCCAAATCCGTCGCGCTCCAAACGGCCCGATTGCGAAATAGCGCCAGGGTTTTTGTCTGTTCGGAGTAATCCATTCCCTATTTCGGCTGACGCTCGTGGCTATTCTGCGGCGCACCAAATGCCCCGCGGAAGCGAATTCTGGCGGAAAGGCGGCAGAGTTGCGCTGGAATGCGCACCCAGGTTGAAAGTGGGCCAAAACACAGCAGATTTCGAGAGAGTGCAAAACTTCCACGCCACTTCCAGCAACGCTACATTCGTTGCCTCCGCGCGATCATATTCAGTCAGCCATTTCATTGACTGGAACCGCACTGAACGTAGCTTTGATGCACGCCATTGCATCAGAGAAAATGACCATGACCGCCTCTTCTACTTCGCGCCGTTTGCTATCAACGCTCATCGCCACAGCCTTCAGCGCAGCGCTTGCTACGTCCGCTTTCGCAGCCGACCAGATCACGTTGCGCGTCGGCGATCAGAAAGGTGGCAATCGTTCGCTGCTGGAAGCAGCTGGACTGACCAAGGATCTGCCCTACAAGATCCAGTGGTCGGAATTCCCTGCGGCCGCGCCGATCCTCGAAGCCATCAATGCCGGCGCGCTCGATATCGGCCACACCGGCGACCTCGCTTTCCTGACGGTCTATGCCAACGGCTCGTCGATCAAGGCGATCGGCGGCGTGCGCGCCAATGCCGATACGCAGGCGATCCTCGTGCGCAACGACTCCCCGATCAAGACGGCCGCCGATCTCAAGGGCAAGCGCCTCGCCGGCACACGCGGCGGCTGGGGCCAGTTCCTGATCGACGCCACGCTGGAGAAAGCCGGCTACAAGATCACCGACGCGACCTTCGCGCCGCTCGGTCCCGTCGATGCCAAGATTGCACTTCTCGCCGGTTCGATCGACGGCTGGGCCGTATGGGAGCCCTACATCTCCTACGCCGTGCTGAAGGATAACGCACGCGTGGTCGCCGACGGTGCCGGTCTCACGCCGACGCTGACCTTCATCATCGCCTCCGATCAGGCCATCGCCACCAAGCGGGAGGCCGTCACGGACTTCCTGCAACGGCTGAACAAGGCGCGTAACTGGTCGCGCGAGCATATCGAAGACTATGCGAAAAACACCGCCGAACTGACCAAACTGCCGGAAGACGTGCTGGTGCGCGCCTACAAGGCGCAGGACACACGACCGATCGCCATCGACGATGGCGTGGTGAAGGAATTCCAGGAAGCCTCGGATCGCGCCGCGCGCTACGGAATTCTGTCGAAGCAGGTCGATGTCAGCAAGGCGGTGGACCGCAGCTTCACGCAGGCTGCGCCGGCCTCGAACTAGCGGATGTCTGCGCGGCGAGAATGCGCATCGTCGCAATCGCCGCGATCAGCGACAACAGTGTGGCGACGCTGAACAGCGTCCCATAGCCGAACAGATCGGCGATGCGGCCCGACAGCATCGAGCCGATGAAATAGATGATCAGCTGGGCGCAGGCGAGAATCGTGAAGTCGGTGCCCGGCTGATCCTTCGACGCTGCGGCCATGAACAGGCTGTAGAGCGCAACGATCTCCATATAGCGGATCAGGGTCTGGAAGCCGGCCGCACCGAAAATCGGCCAGAAGCCCGAGATCACACCCAGCGCATGCGCCGTAAACAGCGCGAAGCAGATGGTGCGGAGAATGCCCAGCAGGCCCAGCGTCCAACCGGTGCCCCAACGCTGCAGCAGCCATGCCGCACCGGCCGCGCCCGCGAGGCCCGCCGTCGTCGCGGCACCACCCGAGAGATAGCCTATCTGCGTCAACGGCACGCCGGCATCGACGAGGTAGCTGCCTTCCATCGCCTTCACGAGGCCTTCGCTCATCCGGTAGATCAGCGCGATCCAGAGAATGTTGCGCACCTCGCGGCGACGCAGGAAGGCCATCACCGAAGGTCGCGGCTTCGCGGGATCGATCTGTTCGGCTTCATCCTCGCGCATCGCGAAGGCGGCAAAGAGCGGGATCAGCGAGAAGCCGGCGATGGTCAGCAGCATCCCGGTCCAGCCGATCTGCGCATACAGCACCAGCCCAAGCGTGCCACCGATCACGACACCGAAGGCCACCGAGCCGCCCTGAATCGCATTGCCGATGGCGCGATCCTCCGGCGCGAGATATTTCGCGGCATAGCCGTCAGTGGCGATGTCCTGGGTCGAGATCAGCAGTGAACCGAACAGGCCGACCGTGATGATGCCCCAGATATTGGTTGCGCCGAGCGGGATCAGACACAGCAGGCTGATAATCACGCCCGTCTGCGTCACGATCACCCAGCCGGCACGATGCGCCCGCGCGAAGGGACGAATGCGATCGACGACGGGGGCCCAGAAAAACTTCAGCAGCAGCGGCAGGAACCAGAGACTGAGATAGCCGATCTCGCTGCGCGACACACCGGCCTCGCGCATAATCGGCGGCAGGGCCGCCGCGAACAGGTAGGACGGGATCGCCTGAGCGAGATACAGCCCGCCGAGCACGACGAACAGCCGCTTGCGTCCCATAATCGCAACCGGATCCGCCGCGTGAAGCTCGACGGTGTTCATGCGATACCCCGATGTCCGGCGAGGAAGGCTCGCGCGGCGCTCTCGTCTTCGAGTGCCACGAGCGGCATCGGCCAGAGTTTCTGAAACGTCTCTTCCATCTTCTTGTTGGCGCCGGGGCGTACAATAGCCACAGCACGGCAGCGCGCGGAGATATGGCCGCGCGTCGCCTTGAACCACAGCGCCTGCTCCCGCTCACCGGCGACGGACAGTTTCCCGCCGCCCCCGAACACGGTCAGAAGTTCGAATGGCGCATCATGCTCGCCGACCCGGGCCAGCGCGGCCAGATAATCGCGCTCGTCCGACTCCGCGTAAGGCGGCAGGAACCGTAGCGTCAGCAGGCTCCCATCAATCTCCAGATCCACCATGATGGCAATTAGAACTCCCTGGGAAGTGGCCTTGGAAGGTTTGTCTTGTTTGAGCGTGATCTGATCCGAAAAGCGGCGACCACTTTTCGGGATCACGCCCTTAGAACGTCTTGCGATAGCCGACCGTCACGGTGCGGCCCCAGGAATAGACCGGCAGGTTGCGCACTGAGGTTGCGGTCGGGTTCTGCAATTCCGCGTCGAACAGGTTGTTGACCGCAGCATAGGCCTCGCCACCATAGACCGGCCCGCTCAGCGCGGCATTCATCGTAAAGCCGCCTTCAATGGGATAGACCGTATTGGTCAGGTTGATGCCGCGATTGCGAGCGGCATAGCCCTCGCCCTCGACGCGCAGCTTGATGCCGTTGTCGAAGCGGTAGTCGCCGAAGATCAGACCGCGCACCGGACTGCCGATCCGGTTGTTGGGCAGCCACGAGTCGAGCACACCGTCCTTGTTGGTGTCGTAGCGACCTTCCTTGTAGCCGATCGTGGTACCCAGCGTGAAACTCCGGTTGATCGCCATCTCGCCGATATATTCGACGCCGTAGATCATTTCCTTCTGCTGCGAGATCAGGTTGGTAACCGGATCGAACGTCACGCCCTTCTCGGAGGTGCTGACAAAGCCGGTGATGCTGCCCTTGTAGGGGCCGTCGCCGCCGCGAATGCCGATCTCGTAGTTATTGACGATCTGGGCTTCCGGCGCGATCGAGGTGAAGGAGATGGTCTGGCGCGCCAACGGCAGGCAGTTCGGCGTCGCTACCGGACAGGCAAAGGCCGTGGATGACAGGCCGGCGCGGCGCGTATAGGCGCCGACATCCGGCAGCGCATAGCCCTGTGAGAAACCACCGAACAGATCGATTTTGTTGTTCAGCTTGAAGGTCGCGCCGAGATTGTAGGTCGGCGAGGCATATTCGTACTGGCCGCCGATAACATTGAGCGCCGGCAGAACGAAGCGCGTCACGGGCGAGATCGCGGCATAGGCGGCCGGACGCAGGAAGTCGTCGACGCTGAGATCGAAATGCTCGTAGCGAACGCCGCCGCGCGCGGTCAGCCGATCGGTGATCGGGACTTGTACCAATGCAAATCCGGCGGTCGTCACCTGGGTCAACGGCGTGAAGACATCGCGTCCATCGGTCAGTGTCTGCCATGTCTTGTCATGGACGACGTCGGTACCCCAGGTCACCTTGGCGCCGTTCCAGATGCGGTCGAGCGGCGTATCGATCGTCAGATTGACGCCACCGCGTTCGGAATACAGCGTAGTCTGGTTGGCGGGGCTGGTCGGGCTCAGCGGGTTGCCGGAATAATAGACCAGCGAGTTATAGGGATAGGAGAACTCCGAATAGTTGAAGCGCTTCTTGATGTCGTTATAGAAGCCGACCACGCTGAGATTGCCGAGCACGAAGTCGGTATCGCTATAGCGCAATTGGAACGAGCGCGAATCTTCGAGCACGCTCTGCCCGGTATAGGGCTTGGTGAAATCCGGCTTCGCATAGGCGCCGGAATAGTCGGTGAGGTATTTCGGCGTCTGGTCGAGATAGAACTGGCTGATCGAGGCTTCGATGCGCTTGCCGCCATCGAAATCGTAACCGATCTTGCCCAGGAAATTACCGCTGGCAAGGCGATCGCCGCCTCCCTGGCCGAGCATGGCGTCCGATGGCTGTTCACGGCCCGCGCCATCATAGGTCTTCTGCGCGCCGCGGCCGCTGCCGACGAACACATAGTCGATGCCATTAGTGTGCTTGCCGCTGACGCTGGCCGACAGCTCGGGTGCCAGCGAACCGCCGGGATCTGCGGTGAAGGTGCGCAGCGCCGTGTTGACGCTGACGCGCGGACCGCCCGGCTGCGCTTTCTTGGTGACGAAATTCACCGTACCGCCTGTCGCGCCGGCGCCATAGAGGCTCGATGCACCAGCGACCAGTTCGATGCGCTCGACGGAATTTAGATCGATCAGCGACAGGACGCGCGAGACGTCGCGGAGCGGCGTCGTCAGCGGCACGCCGTCCATCAGCACCAGGAGGTCGCGGCCGCGATAGCTTTCGGAAGCGCCGGAGATGGTCTGGTTCGACACCGAGAAGCCCGGCAGCAATTTGGCCAGCAGCGCGGATGCGCTGCCACTCTGCTTGAGCTGTTCGTCGATTTCCTTTTGGTCGATCACCTGCACGGTCTGCGGAATATCCGAAATCGAGCGCTGGGCACGCGCGGCCGTTACCGTGATCTCGTCGAGCGTGACACCAGCGCTCTGCTGCGCCACGGCTTGCGACGACATGAACCCGACGGCGGGGATGAGAAGGAACTGGCTGTAACGCATGAGCTCGGAATCTTCCGTATGTTCGTGGCGACGAAGCACTGGAGAAACCGAGCCGGTCAATTCGACCGAGGCCGCAGTAGTTTGGAATCAATGTAAATTCCAGCCGCGGCTTTACTCTTCTTACGCCTGTGCATTCCGTCTATCGTCACAGCGATACGGCACAGCCCATTGCATGACTTGGACTCGGTGAATTGATAGTCGGACTGGAGCGAACGAAGCGGTTTGGATTCGATGCTGTGGCAAACGCGCATCAGTCGCGGTCCTCATCCTGCGTCGATGCCGCTCCCGATTGTCCGCTCGTGCCGCTCTGGCTGGTTGCCGACGATATCGATGACACCCTGCGCAAGCCGCTTGAGAGCCGCCTGCCGTGGAAGACCGTGCAGCGCAATTCGCTGGGATCGTTTCGCGCAGCGCCGTTCCAGTCGAAGGCGATCCTGCGGATGCAGCCGCATCTCGGACTGATGTCGTGTTTCGATCCCGCACCGCTTTGGACCATGCCCGACGACGATACCGCCACGACTGGCGTCGACTCGCTGCAGGACATTCTTGTGCTGCGCCCCTCGGACGGCGTCGTGATCGTCCAGCAGGATGGCCAGCGCCAGACATGCATGCCACGCGAGGCGATCATTCTCGATCCCGGCCGCGCCACCACCTTCATCATGAATGATGTGAGCCGTGTCGACTGCCTGCTACTCCCCAGCAACGGCCATACCGGGTTGCGCCACATCGCCCATGACAATGGCGGACTGATCGCGCTCGGCCATTACGCCGCCGCGGTGATGCGCGGCTTGCTGCCGATGAATTCGGCCGCGCTGACGGGCCTTGCCATCGATTATATGAACGGCCTCGTCGCCACCATGATCGATGAGGCCGATGCGCCGGCGCGGCGCGCGGCATGGCGCCAGGATCGGCCGACCATCAGCCTGCTGTCGCTTAAGGCCGATATCGAGGCCAGCCTCAGCCAGCCGACGCTATCACTGGAACGGCTGGCGACGACGCATGGCGTGACCGCACGCTACTTCCAGAAACTGTTCGAGGCCGAAGGCCGGACATTCTCGGACTATCTGCTGGAGCGTCGGCTCGAGCGCGCCTTCCATATGCTGCGCGACGGCAACCGCGGGGATCGCGCCGTCAGCACCATCGCCTTCGAGGTCGGCTTCGGCGACCTCTCTTATTTCAACCGCACCTTCAAGAAGCGCTTCGGTGCCACGCCCCGCGAGATCCGCGCACGGTTCGAGGCCATGCTGCTGGATACTGCGCCGGAGCCGGACACGCTCGCTTGATCCTCAATTCGCCTTCGCCACCGTCGTCCCGTTGCCCGGCAGGATCTCCACCGTGGCCGTGCGCCCTGCGACCAGTGTCGCGCCGGCCGGCACCGGATCCAGCGCGATACGCACCGGCACGCGCTGGGCGAGGCGAACCCAGCTGAAGGTCGGCGTCACATTGGCCAGGAGGTTGCTGCCTTCCGCGCGGTCGCGATCCTCGATGCCGGCGGCGACGCTCTCGACATGGCCGGTAAGCTTGGCGGCATCGCCCATCAAGTGAATATGGACGGGATCGCCGACATGAATCCGAGACAGCTTGGTCTCTTCGAAATAGCCATCGACATGCAGGCTCGCCGTATCGACCAATGCCATCACGCCCTTGCCGGCCGTGACATAGGTGCCCGGGCGCAGGTCCATGTTGGAGATCACGCCCGAGACGGGCGCATGAACCTCGCTGCGATCGAGATTGAGCTGCGCCACCGCCTGATCGGCAACAGCCTGATCCAGTGATGCCTTGGCGAGGAGTTGCGTCGCCAGCACCTGCTCCTTCTTCTGCTGCGATACCGCCGCGGTGGTAAGGTCATTGTAGCGCTTCAGATCCAAATCGGCCTGCTCAAGGCTGGCCTTGCGACCGGCCACGACCGCCTCGGCCTGCTGCAGCGCCAGCCCGAAGCGCGCGCGGTCGATCCGCATGATGACATCGCCGCGCGTCACCTTCTGATTGTCACGCACCAAGATCTCGGTGACGAAACCGGACACATCCGGCGCCACGGTGACCACGTCGGCGCGGACGCGGCCGTCACGTGTCCACGGCGCATCCATGTAATAGACCCAGAGATAGCGCCCCACCGCGAGCGCGGCGACGACGGCCAGCGCGGTGACGGCGAAACGACGAACGAAACTCACAGCGTTTTTCATGACAGCAATCCGGAGGATAAATAGACCACGCCGCCCAGCAGGCAGACGTACAGAGCAAGATCGAACAGCGCGCGGTGCCAGACATAGCGATAGAGGCCCGAGCGCTCGATCAACGGACGCAGCAGCGCGCCGATGGCGTAAGTGATGACCAGCCACAGCATCAGCGATGGCAACAGCACACCGAACAGATCGATTTCATATCTCATGCGGCCACACTCCCGGCATGAAGCCCCGATTCGGGCAGATAGGCCGGTGCCGTCGGAAACAGACCGCGGCGAATGCCGACGAGGCCGATCAGCGCGTCCGCGCGCCCTGCCCCGCGCTCACCCATTGCCTCAGACAGCGCGTGATCGACTTTCGCCAGCAGCGGCTCCGACATCGCGCCGCCTTTGTAGTTGCGGAAGCTCACGGCCAGTTCGTCCAACATCGTGTCCATCGCATGGAGCGTCGGCGACGAGAGATGATGACGCGCCCGGCGCAGATCGACGATATTCAGCCCGACGCGCAATTCGCGCAGGTTATCCACCATGCGCAGTTCGGAATCTTTCAGCGCCGTCAGCCGCGGCGCGAGGAGACCAATCCGATTCAGCATCAGCCCGGCAAAGGCCGCACGGTCACGATTGCCGCGCTGTTCGGCGGCCTGCGCGATGGCAACCCAGCCGCGGTGCATCAAGCGCTTCACGCTCCATTCGGAACCGACCGAGCGGATCAACTGGATCGAGATGACGGACAGCTCGGTGCCGACGAAGAAAGCCACGCTGGAATTGGCGAAACTCGCGAAGTCAGCATTGTAGGTCGTCTGCAGGGCCATCAGCGTTGCGGTATTCGCCGCCAGCAGCATGCCGACGAAGAAGGTCGCGGGGCGTGCGATCAGATAGCCGAACAGCAGGAACGGCGGCGCCAGCGCGGCGACCAGCACTTCGATATCGGTGATCGCCGGCAGGATCGCGAACAGATAGAGCGCGATGATGACCATCGCCGCCAGCGTCCATTTGGCAAAGCCGCGCAGCCCTACCGCCGGATCGTCCATGCTGGCGAAGAACGAGCAGCCGACAGCCGCCATGGTCGGCGCTGTCGCGCCATCCGTCCAACCGGTGGCGATCCAGAAGGCGCAGCAGACCAGAATCGTGACGAACACGCCAGCTGCAGACCACAACGCCATGCCGTGATCGACATGCCGCACCGGCGCGACGCCGGCTTCGGCCTGAAAAGCAAGTTTCGCGCCCGGCGGACGGCCGCCTTCGGCAATCGCCTGATTGAGGACCCGGCAATCCGCGGAAATATCGACGAGCTCGCGCATCCGCAGCAACAGGCTCGCGATCATGATCTCGTTCCACGACGACGACGCGCTCAGGGTCGGCTGCTGTACGGCAATCATGCTGCGCAACCTGTCAGCCGGCTCACGCGCGATGCCGTTGTCTGCAATCCAGGCGGAGACGTCGTCGACCAGCGCCATCAATTGCGGATGGTGCGCCCGCGCATCCCCGCCCAGCGCGTCAATGCGGTCGCCCATCGAGGACAGCAACGGCAGGAATGTCAGCATGCGGGTGCGCAGCGCGCGCATCCAGCGCGAGGTTTCGCGTCCGCCGAGCCGGTCATAGGCCAGATGATCGGCCAGCGTATCGATATCGACGGCATCGGCAGCAAGCCTGAGGCGCAGGTCGCGGGTCGCCGGATCGGCGCTGCGACCAGCCAGCACGTCCTGCGTCAGTCTGCGCGCGCCGGCGAGCCAGGTATCGACCCGTGCTGCAACCGCCGGACCGACGCTGCGCGGCAGCAGGATGGTCGAGACCAATGTCGCGCAGAGAATGCCGACGATGATCTCTTCGCTGCGCGCGACAGCCGTGTCGAAGATCGCGGCGGGTTCATTGACCGAGGGAAAGCTGATCAGCGCGCAGGTGTAGCCCGCGAGCATGAACAGGTAGCCGCGCGGCGTCCTGTCCAGCAGCGAGACATAGAGGCAGAGGCCGACCCACAGCGCGATAGCGAGGCTGAGCAGCTCGGGTGAATTGACGAGGTTCGGCACCAGCACGACGCTTGCGGAGGCGCCGACCAGAGTGCCGATGACGCGAAACAGCGCCTTCGAACGCGTGGCTCCGGCCAGCGGCTGCGAGGCGATATAGACCGTGGCGAGCGCCCAATAGGGCCGCGGCAGATCCATCGCAAAGCCGATGAGCAAAGCCATCATGCCCGCGATAAAGGTTTTCACAGAGAAGATGATATCGGCGTGGCGGACGAGAAACGGCGGCTGGGCAGCAGTGGAGGTCATGGCAGTGCGTCCGCCTCCTCGGCGGCCTCATACAGGCGATTGGCCGATTGCTCTATCCGTCCGAGCACATCGAAAGCGATGGCGAGTTCGTCCGGCGCGATCCCTTTCATCAGATCACCGCGCAGCCGGCGCATCACCCGCCTGATTTCCTCGGCCTTGGCTTCGCCGAGCGGAGTCAGATGCAGCACCTTGGCGCGGCGATCGGTCGGATCCTCGTGGCGCTCGACGAGCCCTTCGGCGGCCAGCAGATCGATCAGCCGGACCACCGACGGGCCCTCAAGCCCCATTTCATCGGCGAGCACGCCCTGACGCACATTCTCCCGTCCAGGCCGCGACAGGATCAGCAGCGGATGGGCCGTGGCTTCGGACAGGCCGTGCGCCGACAGGGTCTGGTCAGCCTTGCGGCGCCAGACCCGTGCCAATCGCGCAACCAAGAGGCCCAGCTCGGCCTGGATATGCGTTTGGGAGTGGGGCATGGAAATTAGATAGGATGCTATCGATTAGCCTGCAATCTATTTTGTGCACCGCATTAATCACGGTGTGGTGAGCGCCGCGCGGCAACCCCAGGACCTGCAAGTCTGGTCGGGAGGTTCTAATGTGGGAAACAACGCCGGCAGCCAAATATTGAGAATTTCCCAATGATTTCCGTGGGCCATATCTTTCAACGATTGAAATCCCCCTTGTTTCTGCCATGTTCGCGCCCAAAGCAGGCATCGGGTAGTGTTCTCCGGCGCGCGAATCTCCATCGCGCGGATGCTCCATTTGAAAGCGGCAAAGGAATTCCATGGCGAAGCCAGCAGTGATTGTCGTCGGCGCGGACAAAGGTGGGGTCGGCAAGACCACGGTTTCACGGACGGTTCTGGATTATTTCAGCGCCAATAACGTCCCGACGCGCGCTTTTGACACCGAGTCGCCGCGTGGCACGCTGAAGCGGTTCCATTCGGACATTACCGAGATCGTCGACATGACGACCACGGCTGACCAGATGAAGATCTTCGATACGCTCAACAGCGCATCACCCTCGGTGACCGTGATCGACGTCCGCGCAGGCCTGCTGTCGCGGGCGCTGGCCGATCTGCGTGATATCGGCTTCCTCGATGCCGCCAAGTCCGGCCAGATCACCTTTGCCGTGTTTCACATCCTGGGCCCGTCGATCGCCTCCCTGGACGAGATCGCCGAGACCGCCGGCTTCATGGACGGCGCCAAGTATTTCCTGGTGAAGAACTTCATCAACAACACCAGCTTCTTCGAATGGGATCAGGCGACCTACAATTCCTATTTCCACCGGATCAAGGGCGCCACCGAGATCACCATCCCGAAACTGAACGAAATGGCCTATGAGCAGGTCGAAGTCTCCAGCGTGCCGTTCCTGAAATTCGTCGCCAACAAGGGACCGCATGACGAGACCGCGAACTATTCGTTCGTGCTGCGCGGCTATGTCCGGCACTGGCTGGCCAATGTCTGGAGCGAATTCGACCGCATCAAGCTGACCGACATCGTCCACGACAAGCCCGGCGCCCGCAGCCCTGGCGAGAAGTAAGTCCATTTAACGATTGGAGCGGCGTCGGATTCGCCTGATATTGCGCCGATGCGACGCACGCCCGTTTATATCATCTGCTCGACGCGACCGATGGTCGGCAAGACCCTTGTCGCGCGCTTGTTGTGCGAATTCCTGAAGCTGCAGCGCGGCGATGTCATCGGTTTCGATGTCAGCCTGAAAGAACCGTCGCTGCTGGATTTCCTGCCGAAGCTGACCGAGACCGCCGACGTCAATGACACGTTCGGCAAGATGTCGCTGATGGACCGGCTCATCATCAACGACGACGTCGCCAAGGTGATCGACCTCGGCTATTTCGCCTTCGACGAATTCTTCAAAATGACCGGCGAGATCGGTTTCGCCAAGGAAGCCGCACGCCGCGGCGTGGCGCCCATCGTGTTCTTCATGGGCGACAGCGACCGTGCCTCATTGCGCGGCTACGAGATGCTGCAGCAGCAGTTCACCCGCAATTCGCTTTATGTGATCGACAACGAACACGTGCTGCGCGGCGAAATCCCGGTGGTGCTGGCGCAGGGCCGCATGCTGCGTATCGCGGCGCTGCCGGTGTTCCTCAAGACCTATATCGACCGGCTGAACTTCTCCTTCACCGGCTATCTGCGCTCGGAGCAGGATTCATCCACCGAGCTGCATCAGTGGATCAGGAAGAATTATTTCAGCTTTCGGGAGATCGAGCTGGGACTTTTGCTGCAGGGATCGTAACGCGTACTCCAAAGCCTGCGATGATAGCTCCCTCGCCCCGCCCTTACGGGGAGAGGGGTGGGGTGAGGGGCTCTTCGATCCGCAAAGACCGTAGTCGATGTAAGGGTCGTGCCCTGCCCCTCACCCGGCGTTGCGCGCCGACCTCTCCCCGCGCAGAGCGGGGAGAGGTTAAGAAAGATCAATGCCCGTCGAACGTCATCAACGTCCGCACCGGCACATTCATCGCCCGCAGCTTCGCCGCGCCGCCGAGATCCGGCAGGTCGATGATGAAACAGGCCGCCATCACCTCGGCGCCGATCTGGCGCATCAGTTTCACCGCGCCTTCGGCCGTGCCGCCGGTGGCGATGAGATCATCGACCAGGATCACGCGCTCGCCGGGCTTGATCGCGTCGGCATGCACTTCCATCTCGTCGATGCCGTATTCAAGAGAGTAAGCGATGCGCACGGTCGTGTGCGGGAGCTTGCCCTTCTTGCGGATCGGCACGAAGCCGGCCGAGAGCTGATGCGCCACCGCGCCGCCGATGATGAAGCCGCGCGCTTCCATGCCGGCGACCTTGTCGATCTTCAGGCCCGCCCAGGGCTGCACCAGCTCATCCACCGCGCGGCGGAACGAGCGCGCATCACCCAGTAGTGTGGTGATGTCGCGAAACAGGATGCCCGGCTTCGGATAATCCACAATGGTGCGGACAGAGGCTTTGAGATCGTGCGCGAGTTCGGGTGTCATCAGGGTGATTTCTCGGATTCAAGTTCGATAAGTGAATGTACCAAATTGCAGCTGGCGCCGTAGCCCCCTCCCCTTGCGGGGAGGGCTGGGGTGGGGGTCCGCGGGCGACGTCGTTTGTGACTACCCCCCACCCCTTCCCTCCCCCGCAAGGGGGGAGGGAGAAGAACGGAGACGAAATGCGTTTTCGACGATGCGTAAGCCGACCTCGCCGCCAAGCGACATCAGCGATTCCGGGTGGAACTGCACGCCGCCGACCGGCAGCGTCTTGTGTTCGATGGCCATGGCGACACCGTCCTCGGTCGAGGCCGTCACGGTGAGCACATCGGGCATGCTGTCCTGCTCGACAAACAGCGAGTGATAGCGGCCGATGACGATTTCATTGGGCAGACCGTTCATCAACCGTCCGCCCCGCACCTGCACCCGTGATGGCCGACCATGCGCCGGCTGCGCGAGCTGACCCAGCACGCCGCCGAAATATTCGCCGATTGCCTGCACGCCCAGGCACACGCCGAACACCGGCAGTTTCTTGTCCAGCGCGGTATCGAGTGTCTTGCCTATGCCGAAATCGGCGGGACGTCCCGGCCCCGGCGACAGCACCAGCAGATCGAAACTCTCGCGGTTCAGGACGGTCTGTGCATGGACATGACGAACCACACTAACGGTCGCGCCGACCTGACGGAAGTAATCCGCCAGCATATGCACGAAACTGTCGTCATGATCGATCAACAAGACCTTCTTGCCCGAGCCGGTTGCATCCGGCGCGAAGGCCGACAGCCGCTTCGGCGGATCGCCGCGCAGCGCCTGGAACAGGGCTGCAGCCTTGGTCTGGCATTCCTTCTCTTCGGCGACGGGATCCGAATCGAACAGCAGCGTCGCGCCGACACGAACTTCGGCGAGGCCGTCCTTCATGCGGATGGTGCGGATGGTGATGCCGGTATTGATGCCGCCGTCGAACGACACCGCGCCGATCGCACCGGCATACCAGCGCCGCGACGAGCGCTCATTGTCCTCGACGAACTGCATCGCCCACAGTTTCGGCGCACCGGTCACGGTCACGGCCCATGCGTGGGTCAGGAACGCATCGAGCGCATCAAAACCGGGCCGCAGCATGCCTTCGACGTGATCGACGGTATGGAACAGTTTCGAATAGGTCTCGATCTGCCGCCGCGCGAGAACCTTGATGGTGCCGGGAACGCAGACGCGCGCCTTGTCGTTGCGGTCGACATCGGTGCACATGTTGAGTTCGAATTCGTCTTTCTCCGAATTCAGGAGCTGGCGAATCTGCTCGGCATCGCCGATGGCATCCACACCGCGCGCGATGGTGCCGGAGATCGGACAGGTCTCGACGCGGCGACCGTCGGAGCGCACGAACATCTCAGGCGATGCCGCAACAAGAAACTCGCCGTCGCCGAGATTCATCAGCGCGCCATAAGGTGACGGATTGATCACGCAGAGGCGCTGGAAAACCTCCGCCGGCGAACGTTCGCAGGGCTCGGCGAACAACTGACCTGGCACCGCCTCGAACAGATCGCCGCGCGCAAAGGCGGCACGGGCATTTTCCACCGTGCGCTGATATTCGCCGGGCGCGTGATCGGCAAAGCCCTGACGCGGCGCCTTGTTGTAGCCGCTGTCGGGCGTATCGCGCGGCAAGCCCTCGGTGGAGCGATCCTTCCAGGTGAAGTCATAGGACATCAGCACGCCGCGGCCTGTAGCGCGGTCATAGGCCAGCAGCGTGTCGGGCAGATACAGCACGATGTCGCGCTGGTCGGCCTCGCGCGTGCGCTTCTGCTTCAGGTCTTCCATCTGGAACACGAGGTCATAGGCGAAGGCGCCATAGAGCCCGAGCATGGAATCGTCTGAGGAGAACAATTGCGCGACCATGTCGCGCACCAGCGACATCACGCTGGCGCGGCGGGTGCGCTGGTCTTCCTCGACCGGCGCCTCGCCGCGGATGATGTGGCCCTTGAGCTTCGACATCGTCCGCCCGTCGAGCGCGATACAGGGATCCTGCAGCGTATCGGCGAGGAAGGCGATCAACACCTGGCCACGCTTGTTCAGCGCCGTCAGCGTGAAATCCGTCCCAGTGGTTTCCAGCAGCAGCGGCGGATCGGCGAAACCGAGATCGAAGCTCTCATAGCGGCCGGGCACCGTGGTGCCCGACGACAGCACCACGCCGCGGCGCTGGTCGAGCCGGACGATCAGATCGTCCAGCGCGGTGCCGCCGGTGAAATAATCGACATGGCGCGCTACGGAGAGACCCGCACGGGTCTTGTAGGCGCTGTCAGCGGGGAGCGAAAACACAGTCCTGTTCATGGTGTCCTCTTAGGAAACATGCCGGAGGGGGCGCCACACAGAACAAACAAGCAAAGGCCGTCGCACTGCGATGGCGGCCTTCGACGATTGAAAATAAGCAAATCGCACCGACCACCTCTTCAGGAGGTGCGCCACCAACGACGTCTGTTGCGGACAGGGGTGCTCATGGCGGGCAAATCACCATGGCCGGCCCGTAAGGTCAAGGGACTAAACGGCCTCCGGCCGCTCCCGGACGAATACCGTCAGTTTGAGCGCCCCGACGCCGTCCTCGATCGGGGTCCAGCCGATGCTCTCGTACCAGGCCCGACGGGGCGGGGCAGCGCAGAGATAGACCCGGGCATGACCGCGGGAGAAGGCCTCCAGGCAGGCCCGCTCGATGAGCGCCGGGGCGATGCCCTGTTTGCGGGCATCGGGCTCGGTCCAGACCGCCGCGACCCAAGGCGTGTATTGCGGACGCTCGTCGAGATCGGACACCAGCAGCGACGCCGTTCCGAGAAAGTCTGGCCCACGATGGGCCACCAGCGCGATCGGCAGGTCCGTCCCCTGCATGTTTTCGCGCAGCCGCTCGACGATATAGGCGTCAGGCACGCCATGGCGTTTCCACCACGCCTGCCAGATGCGGTCGGCGACGGTGTCGAAGAATTGGGGCGTGTTGCGGAGATCGGAAATGGTGAAGTCGGCTGTCATCGGCATCCGAGTACATGCTCACCGATCACGCATCAAGCCGGCGAGCGGACGCGCCGAGGGCGCGGCCGCCGCCAATCGTTTATCCCAGATGCTTCTTGAAGAACGCCGTCGCGCGGCCCCAAGCGAGTTCGGCGGCTTCGCGGTCATGTACGCTGACGCGCTGTTCGTTGACGAAAGCGTGGTCGGCATCATAGCGGAAGAACTCGGCGGACTTGCCGGCGGCCTTCAGGCCCTTCTCGAAATTGTCGACCACTTCAGGCGTGCACCAGTCATCGCGATTGGCGAAGTGGCCCTGCAGCGGCACCTGCACATCGGCGGGCTTGGCCGCCTGCTCCGGCGGAATGCCGTAGAATGCGACGGCGGCCTTGAGTTCAGGGATTTTGCACGAGCCGATGATGGTCACAGCGCCGCCAAGACAAAAACCGGTGAGACCGACTTTTGCGCCGTTGCGCGACAGATACTGCGCGGCGCCGCGCACCGTCTGGGTGGTGGCATCCATGAAATCGAGCGAGTTCATTTCTTTGCCGGCAGCGTCCGTGTCGTGATAGGGCACGACCACGCCGTTATAGAGATCAGGCGCCAGCGCATCGAAGCCGGCCAGCGCAAGACGATCGGCCAGGCCCTTGATCTGCTCCTGCAGACCCCACCATTCCTGGATCACGACGACGCCCGGCGCGTTGCCGGCCTGGGCATTGGCGAGATAGCCCTTGGCTTCCTTGCCGTCGGGGCGCTTGAAGCTGATCGATGTTCCCATGATGTCCTCCGCTGGAATGGTTCGGGGCAACTTATAGACCCCTCACCTGTCAACTCAACCGGGCCAGCGCGCGCTGCAGGTCTCGCTTGTAGGTCAGAAAATCGACAAACAGTCCGTGTTCGCCGCCGTCCCGCCGTGGCGGTTGCGCGAACCATTGCGTGATCTCCTGCCGCAGCGCTGCTGCCGCATCCGGCCGCGCGGCCTTGGCCGCGAGATAGGCTGCGATCACGCGGGCCTGCAATGCACGCCCTTCCCAGCCCACGCCCGCGCCTTCCAGCAGCCCGGCCACATACAGGCCGTTATCCTCCGATGGAAACACGTTCATGAACAGCCGCGGCGCACCGATCGCGTCCTGCCAATCGAGTGCACGGAGATCGCCGAGGAACGGAAACGTGATCCGGTAGCCGGTCGCAAGCAACACCAGATCGACCTCGTCGCAGCGGCCATCGGCAAACACGACCAACTTGCCGTTGAATTCGCGGACCGGCTTGCGCAAACCGACATCGCCCTGGCCGAGATGCTGCAGCACCAGCGAATTGACGATCGGCGTGCGGTCATAGAGCCGGTGCTGCGGCTTCGGCAGACCGAAGCGCTCCGGCGCGCCGACGATGAAGCGCAGGATCGGCTCGTGCAGCTTTGAGCGCAGGTTCTTCGGAATGATGAAGCGCTTCGGCTTGTGATTGCCTTCGTCGGCCGGTTTTCCGGCGAGAAACTTCGGCACGAAATGATTGCCGCCGCGCACGCTCCACAACACTTTATCCGCGCGATGGACCGCATCGACGACAATGTCGCAGCCGGTATTGCCCATACCGACCACCAGCACGCGCTGGCCAGCAAAGATATCGGCGGTCTTGTAGTCCTTGGCATGCATCACCGGGCCATCAAAGGTGCCTGACGTTTTGGGGATCAGGGGATCGCTGAGATGACCGTTGGCGATGATGACGCCAGCATAGTCTGCCGACGTGCCGTCGCTGAAAGCAGCGTGCCATCCACTTCCCTGCCGCGTCAGGCTGCGCACACCGGTGTTGAAGCGGATCAGCGGATAGAGATCGAAATGCCGGGCATAGCTCTGCAGATAATCCAGCACCTGACGATGGCCCGGATAGGCCGGCCAGTCCTCGGGCATCGGGAAATCAGCAAAGGCCGTGGTGCGCTTTGACGAGATCAGATGCGTCGAGGCATAGACCGCACTCGGCGCGGCGCCATACAGCCACTGCCCGCCGACATCGGCGTTCTGCTCGACCGCTTCCACCGCGTGGCCAACGACCTTCAGGCTCTGGATTGCGGCAAGACCTGCGGGGCCAGCACCGATGACGAGGAAAGTCATGACATCGGCTCCGGGCGCTCGTCGCGATAGCGCTCGAACACGGCACGCGCATCGAGCTGCGGTGCGTAACCGAATTCGGATTTGAGCCGGGTATTGTCGAGCACCGGACGATACTGGATGAATTTGACATTCTGCGGCGTCAGTTTGGTCAGCCCGAGCGCATGCAGCAACCACAGCGCGCCCTTCATCACCGCGGGCGGAATTGGAATGAACGGCTTGCCATTCAGCTGCGCAATCTCGCGCAGACTGAGCGTACCATCGCCGGCGAGATTATAGATGCCGCCCTTGCCGGTGCGCACGGCCTGCGCCAGCGCCGCAACCACATCGGAATCAGCGATCAGCGAGAACGGCGTTACGGTGCCGCTCAGACCAGTCACGACAGAACGTTCGAACAATGCGGTGATCTGGTTGTTCGTGGTCGGCCCCAGCACCGTGCAGGGACGAAACACGGTCTGCCGCAATTGCGGATGATCGTTACGCCAGCGCGCCAGCATCTCCTCGACCTCACGCTTGTTGCGTGCATAAGGGAAATCCTCGTTACCGCGCAGCGGATCGGTCTCGCGCAACGGGACGGGATTGTCGGCGTGATAGCCATAGGCCGCGCCGCTTGAGGTGACGATGAGGTGGCCGACACCAGCCGCGAGACAGGCTTCCAGCACATTGCGCGTGCCCAGCACATCGATCTCATAGTCGCGCCGGTCGTCGCCTCCGACGGCAACGACCGAGGCGAGATGCACCACGGTGCGCGGCTTCACGCGGGCGATGACCTCCTTCAACGTGGGATCGCGGATTTCGCCGTGCTCATAGGCAACGCCGTCGAGGCGCTCTTGCAACGGCACCTCGCGCAGATCGAGCGCTGTCACCGGCCCGTCACCGCCGGCCGCGAATGCGCGCAGCAAAGCACTGCCGATGAAGCCTGCCGCGCCGGTGATCAGCACGCCGCTATTCGCCATCGCGTCGCTCATGCCGCACCTTCAATGCGTGCCGGATGCGGGTCGCGCCGTTTCCACCAGGCCGCCAGCGCCCAGCCGGAGACCAGATGCCAGACGCCCCACCCGGCCGCAACCAAGGCCGCACCGCCGAGACCGTCGAATTGCGTGAGGATCAGCGCCAGCCCCAGGCCGGAATTATGCATGCTGACTTCGATGGTGAGCGCGCGGGTGTCGTAGTCGCTGAGCCCAAGGATCTTCGCGACGCCCCAGCCAAGTGCGACGGCGATCGCGTTATGCAGCACGACGAAAGGCAGTACCGCCGTCGCGAACACCGAGATATAGCGCCAGTTGGTGATCGTCGCGGCCAAAATAAATCCGATCAGGAACACGAAAGACAGGATCTGCAGCGGCCGGCGCAGACGGTCGGCCAGCCCCGGCAGATGACGCACCGTGAGCAGACCGGCAACCATCGGCACGCCGAGCAGCAGCACGGTCGATCCAATGAACGAGACGGGATCGACGCTCACCTGGCGCAGCAGGGCGGCGGTTTGCGGATTGAGCCCGGCCCAGAACAGGATGTTCAGCGGCGTCGTGACGGACGCGAGCAGGCTGGAGATGCCGGTCATCGACACCGACAGCGCGGTGTTGCCACGCGCCATATGGGTGATGAGATTGGAGATGTTGCCGCCGGGACAGGCCGCCACCACCATCATACCAAGCGCGATGGAGGGCTGCGGCTTTAACACCATGGTGATCGCCCATGTGACCGCCGGCAGGAGGATCAGTTGCGCGGCGAGCCCCGCGAGCGGCGCCGCCGGACGTCGAAACATATCGACGAAATCGGCGACGCGAAGATCGAGCGCGACGCCATACATGATCAGCGCCAGCACGATGCCGAGCGCCATCTGGCCGCCCGGACTGATGTTCAACAGAATATCGTCGATCGCCGCGCCCGCCATCCATCCCCCCGATGAGCGTGGATATCCGTGACGCTCACCGAGCCCGCGTCTCCCGCCTTTGCGCGAAAGCTTAGTCAACGGTTCCGCGAGAATCCATGGTCCGGGCGCGCACAGGCTGAAAACGAAAAAGGGCCCCATCGGGGGCCCTTTTGAAAGAATGTTTGCGACGCTCAGTGAGCGTTCGCCCAGACCTTCTTCTTCGTGAAATACATCAGAAACGCGAAGATGATCAGGAACACCATCACCTGCAAGCCGATACGCTTGCGGGCCTCGAGATGCGGTTCTGCGGTCCACATCAGGAAGGTCGAAACGTCCTTGGCGTAGTTCTCGACCTTCTGCGGGGTGCCGTCGTCATAGGTCACCTGATCGTCGGAGATCGGCTTCGGCATCTTGATAGCGTGGCCGGGGAAGTACTTGTTGTAATACGCGCCCGGCGGCAGCGCGAAATCCTTCGGCGCCGGATCGACATAGCCCTGCAGCAGGGCGTCGATGTAGTTCGGACCCTTCTCCTGGAACTGGGTAAAGAAGTCGAACACGAACTGCGGAAAACCGCGATCGTAGTTGCGCGCCTTGGCCATCAGCGACAGGTCCGGCGGATAGGCGCCGCCATTGGCTGCGCGCGCCGCGTTCTCGTTCGGGAAAGGCTTCGGGAACGGATCGGCGAGACGGCCGGGACGCTCGAACATGTCGCCGGCATCGTTCGGGCCGTCCTGCACCTTCACGTCGGACGCCACTGCCAGTGCTTGCGCCGCCGAGAAGCCCGGACCGCCGGCATCAGCGAGGTTGCGGAAGTGCAGCAGGCTCATGGAGTGACAGGTCGCGCAGACTTCCTTGTAGACCTTGTAACCGCGCTGCAGGGCACCGCGGTCAAACTTGCCGAACGGGCCTGCAAACGACCAGTTCAACGACGGCGGCGTCGAGCCGCCATGCTCGTCGGCAGCCTTGGCGTTCTGCGTGCCACCGACTATCAGGCCACCCGCGAGAATCAGCGCAATGATCGCGGACGCAGCTTTCTTTCCGTACTTGGCCAGCACGTCATCGGCGATCGAGTTAGGCAGCGCACGCGGCGTCTCGATACGGCTGAGGATCGGCAGCACGATCAGGAAGTAGGCGAAGTAGCAGAAGGTCAGGACACGGCCGGCGATGATGTAGATGCCTTCCGCGGGCTTGCCGCCGAGCCAGCCGAGCAGGACAGCTACCACGACGAACATCCAGAAGAACTGCTTGGCCAGCGGACGATACTTCGACGACTTGGTCTTGGCGGTATCGAGCCAGGGCAGGAAGGCTAGCACGATGATCGCCGAGAACATCGCGATGACGCCGCCAAGCTTGCTCGGGATCGAACGCAGGATGGCGTAGAATGGCAGGTAGTACCATTCCGGCACGATGTGTGCGGGCGTCACGCCCGGATTGGCCATGATGTAGTTATCGGGATCGCCGAGATAGTTCGGGATGTAGAACACGAACCAGGCGTAGAAGATCATGAAGCAAACCATGCCGAAACCATCCTTGATGGTCGCGTAGGGCGTGAACGGCACGGTGTCCTTCTCGGTCTTCGGCTCGACGCCGGCTGGGTTGTTCTGACCGGCGACATGCAGCGCCCAGACGTGCAGCACGACGACGCCGGCGATCACGAAGGGCAACAGGTAATGCAGCGAGAAGAAGCGATTCAGCGTTGGATTGCCGACCGAATAGCCGCCCCACAGCAACGTCACGATGCTCTCGCCCACATAGGGAATCGCGGAGAACAGGTTGGTGATGACGGTGGCGCCCCAGAAGCTCATCTGGCCCCATGGCAGCACATAGCCCATGAAACCGGTCGCCATCATCAGAAGGTAGATGATCACACCGAGGATCCAGAGGATTTCGCGCGGTGCCTTGTACGACCCGTAATACAGGCCGCGCAGCATGTGGATGTAGACGGCGATGAAGAACATCGATGCGCCGTTGGAGTGCAGATAACGCAACAGCCAGCCGTAATTCACATCGCGGACGATGCTCTCGACCGAATTGAAGGCCATGTCCACATGCGGCGTATAATGCATCGCTAGGATCACGCCGGTGACGATCTGCACGCCGAGCATAAAGGAGAGGATGCCGCCGAACGTCCACCAGTAGTTCAGGTTACGCGGTGTCGGATAGGCAACGAAGGAGGAATGGACGAGGCCGATAATTGGCAGACGCTTTTCAATCCACTGCAAAGCGGGATTGGTCGGCTGGTAGGTCGATGGTCCGCTCATGATGCGATCCTGAGAAGAGAAAAACACTATCGGCGCGAGATCGGATGGGGTCCGACAGCTCAGCCGATCTTGATCTTGGTGTCAGAGACGAAGGCGTAAGGCGGGATCGGCAGGTTGAGCGGCGCCGGACCCTGACGGATGCGGCCCGAAGTGTCGTAGACCGAGCCGTGGCAGGGGCAGAAAAAGCCGTCGTAAGCGCCTTCATGAGCAATCGGGATGCAGCCCAGATGGGTGCAGATGCCGATGACGACCAACCACTGGTCGTGGCCTTCCTTGACGCGGGCCTGATCGGTCTGCGGATCGGGCAGGCTCGACACCGGAACGGCGCGCGCCTCTTCGACCTGCTTCTTGGTCCGGTTCATGATGTAGATCGGCTTGCCGCGCCAGAACACCTTGATGTCCTGCCCCTCGGCGATGGGGGCCAGATCGACCTCGATCGGCGCACCCGCCGCGATGGTCGAAGCATCTGGATTCATTTGAGAAATCAGCGGCCAGACGGCGGCTGCGGCGCCCACTGCAGCCACTGCCCCAGTGGCCACGAACAAGAAATCACGGCGCGTGTGTTCCGCCGAAGACGTTGTCGTCACGATCCCAACCCTTTCTTATCTGCAGCCGGCTTAGACACCCCCGGTCACGCCTTTGCGTTGACCTGAAGCAAAAAACCGACGCCCGCGATTCTCCCCACGGCGGCAGAGGCCTACTAGTCCTTGCCTAACAGGCAGAACACGCAGTCCAGAATCGTTCTATTGGCACCCTTGGTGCGGCAGTGCAAGCCTACGATCGGCGAAGCAAGATGCGATGCACCACAGAATCAACGCCTTTCCGCGCGGCGGATAATTCGGCACGTCGTGGCCACACCGAAACGGCCGTCAGGCCGTTGATCATACGTGAGATCGGGCCTTGGCGCCGAGGTTGGGACCAGCCTGAATACCGCTTCCGGTCAGCGATCGCCGCACAACGCGCACGCCGATTCGGCGAACCGGCAATGCGCCCGATGTTGCCCTCCGAGGCCGGGCGCGGAGGCTCATGATTATACTCCCAAAATCGGACCGCGCGAAAACCGGAAATGTTCCCGAATGTGTCTGGGCTTGCGGTGTTTGGGCAGACAATCCCGAATGATCTGTCCGACGCCGTCGTCACCAAGGATCCGGTGAATGTTGACAAGGCGCCGATCACGGTTTCGCTGAACCGCTTCGCGCTATGGACTGACCACCCGCTGCAGGGCGGCCCGCTGAAAGGCGTCCAGATCGGCGGCGGCGTGCGCTATACCGGCGCGAGCTGGGGCGACGAAGGCAACACCTTCAGAGTGGAAGGAGCAACCGCGCTCGACGCGCTGGTTGCCTATAATTACGAGAACTACCGCCTGGCACTGAACGTGACCAACCTCGCCGACACTCGCTATGTCGCGTCCTGCTATGCCTCATTCGGCTGCTTCTATGCCGACGTGCGCAAGGTCGTCGCCAAGCTGACCTATCGCTGGTGAGTTTAGAACTGCCCTAAAACGCGACAATACGCCACCGCCGGTCCCTCGACCGGCGGTGTGCATCCGCGGTAGTTAAACGCGACGACAACAACACGGGCGGAACGCCATGAGATCGATCTTCGGGCGCCTGCATCGCTGGGCTGGACTCCTCACCGCGGCCTTCCTGTTCTTCTCGGGCGTCACCGGCGCGATTATCTCGTGGGATCACGAGCTTGACGATCTCCTCAACAGCAAGCTGAAGGACGTCACCACCGCAGGCCCCGCCAAACCGTCGATCGAACTCGCGGGCCTGATCGAGCAGCGCGATCCGCGTGCGCGCGTGATCCATATGTACATGACGCCGGAAAAGAATGAGTCGCTCTCGTTCTTTGTTCTGCCGCGGATCGATCCCACGACAAGCAAGCGTTACACGCTCGATTACAATCAGATCTTCCTCGATCCCAACACCGGTGAAGAACTCGGGCGACGCTATTGGGGCGCGGTGTGGCCGGTCACGCGCGAGAATTTCGTCTCGTTTCTCTACAAGCTGCACTACACGATGCATATCCCGGAATTCTGGGGCAGCGACCGCTGGGGCATGCGCATTCTCGGCGTCATCGCCATCATCTGGACCATCGATTGCTTCATCGGATTCTATCTGACACTGCCATCGCGCAAACGCGTCAAGGCGGGAGCCGCTCCCGCCGTCGCGCGCGAACTCGGCAAGGGGTTCTGGGCGCGCTGGAAGCCGGCCTGGATGATCAAGACCTCGGGCAGCGCCTACCGGATCAATTTCGACATCCACCGCGCCTTCAGCCTGTGGACCTGGGGCCTGCTGTTCATCATCGCGTTCACGGCGTTCTCGCTGAACCTCTATTTCGAGGTGTTCTCGCCGCTGATGAAGAAGTTCTCGGACTACACGCCGACGCCTTACGAGCAGCGTGAGTATCGTCACCTCGATAGTCCGATCGAACCCAAGATGACCTGGGCCCAGATCCTCGAGCGCGCCACCGCCGACGGCAAGGCGCGCGGCTGGACCACACCGATCGGCTCGCTGTTCTACGGCCCGGCACACGGCGTGTATCAGGTGTTCTTCTTCGAACCTGGCGACGATCACGGCGCCGCAGGCGTCGGCCCGCCGTCGCTTTTTTACGACAGCGAAGACGGCCGTCCGCTCGGCGCCAAGCTGCCCTGGGTCGGCACCGCCGCCGACATCTTCGTGCAGATGCAGTTTCCGATGCATTCGGGACGAATCCTGGGCCTGCCCGGCCGTATCCTGATCTCGGCGATGGGTCTGGTGGTAGCAGCGCTGTCGGTGACCGGCGTGGTGATCTGGTGGCGCAAGCGCCGCGCGCGCGTCAAGGTGCGCGAGACGACGGAAGAGCGCTCGAACACGCGACTCGCGCCGGCGGAGTAGAGCCGCCGGCCTTGTCCGGCTGCATGTGAGGCGCTATCGCCTGAATAGGGCTGCGTCGATCGCAACGCGGCCGGAGAAAGTCCGCCGTGCGTATCGCCCTCTACCAGCCCGACATCCCGCAGAACACCGGCACCATCCTGCGGCTCTGCGCCTGCCTCGATGTCGAGGCGCATATCATCGAGCCAGCGGGCTTTCCGACCTCCGACCGGCATTTCCGCCGCGCCGGCATGGACTATCTCGATCAGGTGTCGATCGTCCGGCACGATTCATGGCGACATTTCGAGGATTGGCGGCGCGAGGCGAAGTATCGGCTCGCGCTGTTCACCACCAAGGGCGCTACGCCCTATCTCGACCATCGCTATGACGCCAATGACATCCTGATGTTCGGCCGCGAATCCGCAGGGGTGCCCGACGACGTCGCAGCGGCGGCTGATGTGCGTCTGGTGATCCCCATGCGTGAGAGCCTGCGGTCGATCAATCTGGCGATGACGGTGGCCATGGCATTGGGAGAGGCCCTGCGGCAGACGCGCGGCTGACTACCGCCCGCTCGGCACACGCGTGGCGATGTAGTCCTTGCCCTTCGCCGTGAAGGTTTCGCGGATGATGAAGCCGTCCGCCGGCGACATCGGGCCGATCGGCACTGGCCCCGTGGGCATAATCAGCGTGGCATTGCCGCCGACGAAAATCAGCAGGTGGCGACGTTCAGCGAGCAGCTTCTCCGACCAGGCGATCAGGCCAGAATGGATCGGCTCCTTCTGCCACGCGAAAGGCGTGCCGGGATCGACCTGGCCATAGATGAAGCCCGTCGTCGGATAGACCGAGAACACGATCTTGGAATTCTCCGGTTTCCAGGACTCCGGCATTTCCTCGTCCTGGATCCAGACGCAATCGAAGGCGCGGCATTGCTGTGGTCGGCTGTCGTAGATCTTACAGCCCTGTGCGATCGCGCAGTGCTTGCACCACTTACCCGCCGGCTTGGCGAGGTCGTCGACGCGATAGACCTTGCAGCACATGGTGCAGGTCCCGCACGTACGTGTGGCGGCGGCAGAACTGCCGGATGTGACGAGCGACGGCTGCATGGTATCCAAGTGCGACAATTTGACGTGATGTCATCGACCTTTGGCGGCCCGCGCCTGACATCGCAATTGACATGTCGGTGATCGGCCGGGACATCCACGGCCCAGCCGTGCTAAGAGCCGCCGCTTACCCCATATGGAACCGAGATATCGCCCGCCCCCGATCGGGGACGCCAGTTTTAGAAAGCTGAAACAGTGAGTTACGCGGTCAAAGAGATTTTCCTGACGCTGCAGGGCGAAGGCGCCCATGCCGGCCGCGCGTCCGTATTCTGCCGGTTCTCGGGCTGCAATCTCTGGACCGGCCGGGAACAGGATCGTGCGGAGGCCACCTGCCAGTTCTGCGACACCGACTTCGTCGGCATGGACGGCACGCTGGGCGGCCGTTACCCCAACGCCGACAAGCTCGCCGACACCATCGCCGCACAATGGGTGGGACCATCCGGCAATCGCTATGTGGTGTTGACCGGCGGCGAGCCGCTGCTGCAGGTGGACGCCGAACTGATCGACGCGCTGCATGCGCGTGGCTTCGAGATCGGCGTCGAGACCAACGGCACCGTCGCGCCGCCCGAAGGCGTCGACTGGATCTGCGTGAGCCCGAAGGCCGGCGCGGAACTGGTGGTGCGCAGCGGACACGAATTGAAGCTGGTCTATCCGCAGGCGCAAGCGATGCCGGAAAAGTTCGAAGGCCTCTCCTTCGAGCGTTTCTCATTGCAGCCGATGGACGGGCCGGACGCCATCAGCAATACCGCTGACGCGGTGGATTACTGCCTGCGCCACCCGCAATGGCGGCTGAGCGTGCAGACACACAAGACACTTGGGATCCGCTAAGGACCCGACTTCTAAGGACGACGACTTCCTATGTGGGAATTGACCAAATCGTTTCGCTTCGAGGCGGCGCATGCGCTGTCCCACACCACGCTCGGTGAAGTGAGCCAGGAAATCCATGGCCACTCGTTCCGCGCCGAAATCACCATCCGCGGCGTACCGGATCCCGTAACCGGCATGGTGATGGATCTCGGCTTGCTCGACCGCAGCCTCGATGAGCTGCGCAAGACGCTCGACCACAAGTTTCTCAACAAGATCGAAGCGATCGGCATTCCGACGCTGGAAAATCTCTCGCGCTTCATCTGGGACCGCGTCGCCGACAAGGCTCCGGTCGTCCGCGTCGGCGTGTTTCGCGACAGCTGTAATGAGAGCTGCGTGTATTTCGGGCCGAAGGGCTAGAGTCTTTATTGGAGCATGATCTCTCGACAAACGAATTCGTTCGTCGGCGAAAACCGGTATCCACTTTTCGGGATCATGCTCTAGTCTTTCCCCGTGATCATGCAGGTCGCGGTGGCATGCGCGCAAAGCCTGCCATCCTTATCGGTCAGCGTACCCTCCGTCGCGGCCATCCTGCGCCCCATATGAATGATACGGCCTTCGGCGCGGATCGACCCTGATGCAGCCGTCATGGCGCGAATGTAGGTGACCTTGAGATCGAGCGTCGCGTAACCGGTCCCTGCTGGCAGCGAGGTCTGCACCGCCAGCGCGATGGCGCCATCCAGCATGGTCGCGGCGTAACCGCCATGCACCGTTCCGAGCGGATTGTAGTGATCCTCGTTCGGCGAGCCGACCAGCACGACCTTGCCCTGCTCTGCTGACTCGCCCTTGATGCCCAGCGTGCGGCCGATGCCGCGCGCGAATCCGCCAGCGGCAAAAGCCCGCTGCACAAGCTCCAGGCCGCTGCTCGCGTCGCCGGTTTCATTCGCCATGTTTGCCTCCACCGTCCCTGAACGTCCCTGTTATGGGACCGGATGGCAGAGCGCGTCCATCAAGTCAATACTGTTGACCTTAAGACAAAAGACTTTGCGCTAGTCGCGTGCCGCCTCGGCCATCACCGCCGACCATGCGGCCTGACTGCCTGCCCCCGCCTTCTTGAAGGCGCGGGCCATGATCTTGCGCTCATGGCCGGATGCGATGCGCTCGACTGTGCGGCCGGCGGGCGTCAATTCGAGAATTTTGAAACGATGCCGCGCCGGGTCACGCTTGACGGCCACATAGCCTTCATCGAGCAATTGCTTCATTGGGCGATGCAGCGCCTGTTTCGAAATCTGCAGGATCGCCAGAAGATCCGACATCGTGATGCCATCGCCGCGCAGCACGGCATAGAGAATGCGATGGTGGACCCGCGACAGGCCGACCGTTGCCAGATATTCGTCAGCCGCGCGCGTCATCCCGCGCCATCCGAAATACATCAGCGCCAGCGCATCATCGAGCGGGTCGAGCTTTTTCAGGTCAATAACATTGACTTGATTACGGGCGGTGCTAGGCTTCACGGAAGATGGGCTCATCGAAGGCTCACGACAGGGAGACGGGACGCATGTTGACGCGGCAGGACGCGATGGCATTCGCGCAGCAATGGGCTGCAAACTGGAATCGGCTTGCGATCGATACGATCGTTGATCATTTTGCTCCCGAAGGTGAGATGCGCAGCCCGCTGGCAACGAAGCTGGCGGGATCATCCACCATAAAGGGACGCGACGCCATTCGCACCTACTGGCACGCGGCCCTATGGCGGGCTGACCGAGCCGCGCCTCACGCTGGAGAGCATCGCCTGGGACGATGAGTTACAGCGCCTGACGGTCTGGTGGAGTGCGCCGCTGCCCAGTGGACCGACCAGGGCGTGCGAGATGATGGATTTCGACGCCTGCCACCAGATCGTCCGCAGCGAAGCCTATTATGGCGCCGGCAGCTAGGACCACCGCAGGCGGCACGCCACGTACGCTCCCGCATGCGTTTCGATGATCGTCGTGCATTTCCCGCACTGGCGCCTATAGTGGACGGACTCATCGAGAGCCCCCCTGTGCGCATTCTGTTGATCAATCCCAACACCACCGAGAGCGTCACCACGCTCGTAAAACGGCATGTCGAGGCCATAGCCGGCGATGCAGCAACCTTTGTGCCGGTGACCGGCCGGTTCGGCGCCCGCTATATTTCGACGCGCGCCTCGGCGGCCATCGCAGGCCATGCGGCGCTCGACGCCTATGCTTCTCATGCCGCCGGCTGCGATGCGGTCTACCTCGCCTGCTTCGGCGACCCCGGCCTGCTGGCGCTGCGCGAAATTGCAAACGTTCCCGTGGTCGGCATGGCGGAGGCATCGTGCATCGAAGCATCCAGACGCGGGCGTTTCGCCATCGTCACCGGCGGCGCGCTCTGGGGGCCGATGCTCCGGGAGTTCGTCGGGAGCATTGGCTTGGCCGACAAGCTCGCCAAGGTGCGCACCATCGCACCGACCGGTGGCGATATCGCGCGAAATCCCGATGCAGCACTTGCCGCACTCGCCAGCGCTTGTACCGCCTGTGCCACGGACGACGGGGCCGAGGTCGTGATCCTTGGCGGCGCGGCGCTCGCCGGCCTTGCGTCTCGCATCCAAGCGGACGTGCCGGTACCCGTCTTGTGTTCCGTCGAAACCGGCACGCGTGCCGTGATCGCCGCAGCAGCGAAAGGTCTCGACAGCAGCCCGCCGCCTGCGCTGGAGAATGTCGGCCTCAGCGCGGAACTCGCAAAACTGCTTCAGCAAAAATAGCTGACAGAAACATCCCCGTGTTCGGCCTGTCATGACGCGCAGCTAGACTCAGTGCGCGTCAAACACATTTCGGGAGCCGACCATGGAATTGAAATCAGGCGATGTCGTCATGCTGAAGTCGGGCGGTTGCCCGCTGACCGTGGCCGACGTTGACGGCGACAACATCGAATGCATCTGGCTGGGCGAGGAAGGCGATTTGTTCCGCGAGACCCTTCCGCGTGCCGTGCTCGAACTCGCCCTCGTCATCCCGCATGACGACGAAGACGAGAGTGAAGAGGATGAAGCTGAAGAACACGACGACGAAGAAGAGCACAAGAGCAAGGTGGCCTGATCAGGCCGTTCGCCGCCGGGCGCAAATGTCCGGCGGCAGCTTGTTGCTCACCTTTACAGACCGAGTTTGAACGCGTCCGCCTCGATATTGCCTGCAGTACCGCCGGTCGCGAAGACCGCGACGGTTGCTTGCGCATGTTCGGGACAATGATAGACGGCGATGCCACTGCCCGGACCTCCGCCGGTATGCCCGACGACGCTTAAATTACTGGCTGTCGTTCCAGCCATGACGCCAAGACCGTAAGCCGCGTGTTGCCACGGACGTCCTGTACCGGGATCACCCACTGCGATTCCGTGGCACATCTCGTCGCGCAGCCCCACAGGCAGCAAGTCCGTCGTCATCAAGCGGTGCAACAGCATTGCGGCATCGCGCAATGTCCCGACCGCCAGCCCGTGATAGACCCAGCGCGGATCGTAAGACTGAACATCTCCCATCCGGACATCGGCGAGATCGCTGCGCTGACCGGCGATACACGGCCCGACCACGCCAAGCGGTTCGAACAATCGGCGTCGCATCACTACATCGAGCGTCAACCCGCTCATTTGTTCAAGATGCTGCCGGACCAGCAGATAGCCGACATTCGAATAAGCGAAACTTCCCGGTTCAATTCCGGCATGCAGGGCGGCGACCGATTGCAGCAGCCGATCCACCGGCCACGCATCTTCACCGGCAGCAACCGCGGCATGATAGGCGGTAACAGAACCGTAGTCGGCCAGACCGGCGCGATGCTGCAACAACTGGCGGAGCGTAAAGGACTCGCCCGGCAACGCATCATCCAGAGCCAACTGTCCATCACGCACCATGGTCAGTGCCGTGGCGGCAATCAGCGTCTTGGTAAAACTCCACCACGGCACAACGACGTCGGCATTATCGCTGATATCGGCAGAACCGGGGCGAATGACATGCTTCATGGTGCCGTCGAGACTTAGAGCTGATGATCGTGCTTGAACCGCGCAATCGTCTGGTCGGCGATTACTGTCAACACATCGACCTCCATCGGAAAATCCAGCGCCAGCCAGGCATCTTCCGCCAGCGCCAGCACATGGCCGAGCGCCGGACCCTTGCCGATGCCGCGCGCCATGAAGTCGGCGGCCCTGAGCGGAAATACCGGCGGGGTCCAGCGCTCGGGCAAGGTCATGAGCGCTGTCCACGCCGTTGCATCGGCATCGCGCCCGGCGCGCGCCCAGGCGAGCATCATGCGATTGCGATAGCGGGTTTCGCCCAAGCGATAGAGCCGACGCCGGGCGTGGGCTTCATCCATGCCCTTCAGCCGCCACCAGCGATGGCCCATGGAATCCAGTGCCTTGGTTTCGTCATTGGACAGCCGCAGCTTTTGCGCAAGCCGCCGTGCATCTTCGGTGACGGCCACGCCAAGCGCGCCAAGCCGCAGAACTGCATCGGGTTTTAGCCCCAACGCCTGCTCGATGGCGATCATTGCGGCGAACGGTCCCTTGTAGGTGACACCGCCCACGATCCGCAGCATCAGGCCGGCATCGACCATCGCATCCACCGCCCTGAAAGCCCCATCGGCCACCAGCAGCTTCAGCAGCTCCATCCTGATACGTTCGGCCGATATTCCCGCCAGTCCATCGCGGCCACGAATGCTGGCGAGATAGCCTTCGCGATCCGGGGCGCCGGCGCCATAGGCGGCGTGAATGCGGAAGAATCTGAGAATGCGCAGATAGTCTTCGGCGATGCGCCGGTCGGGATCGCCGATGAAGCGCACGCGCCGGGCATCGAGATCGGAGAGCCCGCCGACATGATCATGCACCACGCCGTCGATCGACGCCGAGAGACCATTCATCGTGAAGTCGCGACGCTCCGCATCGCGCTTCCAGTCGCGCCCGAACGCCACCTTGGCCTTGCGGCCAAAGGTCTCGACGTCTTCGCGCAATGTCGTGATCTCGAACGGTGCGCCATCGACCACCAGCGTCACCGTGCCGTGCTCAATGCCCGTCGGTACGCTCTTGATATGGGCCGCCTTGGCGCGGCGGATCACTTCATCGGGCACGGCCGTCGTGGCGATATCGATTTCGCCCACTGGCAATTTCATCAGCGCGTTGCGCACAGCGCCGCCGACCGCGCGGGCTTCCTCGCCATTGCCATTGAGCAGCGCCAGCACCTGCCCGGACGGTCCTGACGTGAGCCACGGCGCGTCGTGCAGTTTGCGCACGCTCATTTTTCGACCCCGGGAACGAGCCTGCCGTTTTCGATATGCGCCGGGACATAGGTCGATCCCGGCGGCGCGCCGGAAAACTGCGCCAGCAGCACGAGGCTCACGATCACCAGCACGGCGGCGGCGATGGCGAGCCTGATCATCACCGGCATCGGCCATGACGATTTCAGCGCTACGCCATTTTTGGTCGCGATCAGGAAAATGGCATAGAGCGCAAACGGGATGAGGAAAATGCCGACTTCGGTCAGAACCGGACGGATCATGTGAGCACGATCCGTTCATACAGTACGCGCAGGATGCCTGCGGTGGCGCCCCAGATGTAACGTTCGGCGAATGGCATCGCGTAGTAGGACCGCTCCATGCCGCGGAATTCCTTGCTGTGCAGCTGATGATTGGCGGGGTCCATCAGGAATGCCAGCGGCACCTCGAAGGCGCTTTCGACTTCGTTCTCGTTGATCTTCAAATTGAAGCCTGGCTTCACACGCGCCAGCGTCGGCAAGATTCGAAAGCCGAAGCCGGTCGCATAGAGATCGAGATAGCCGATCGGCTCGACGAAGGAGCGATCGAGACCTATTTCCTCCTCGGCCTCGCGCAGCGCCGCATCGAGCGGTGAGGCATCGGTCGGATCGATCTTGCCGCCGGGAAACGAAATCTGTCCGGCATGGTCGTTGAGATGGGCCGAGCGCTGGGTCAGCAGCACCGTCGGCTGTTCGTGTTCGACGATGCCGATCAGGACCGCGGCCGGACGGATCGGCCTCTCCTGCGCCACGATCTGGATCATGCGGTCGTTGCCGGCATCGCCGGTGACGGGAATGATGCTGGCATCGGTGAGCCCCTCGGGCACATCGAAATTCAGGCGTGCCTTCGCCCGCTTGAAAAACTCAACTGAACCGATATCCGCGGCATCCGCGTCGGTCTTCAGCATCGGCTCATTCGCCCGGCTCACTTCAATCGGCTCACTTATGTAGCTTCCCTGACCTGCTCCGCATCGGCCATGGCGAAAAACGCGCCCGCGGAGACGATGCCGAACATCGCGATACCATCGACCATCCGCTCCTCGCCCATGTCAACCAGATCGTAATAGATCGCCCGCGTCACCTTGGCCCAGAGATCAGCGCGCACATGCAGATACGGCGTCAGCCCGCCGTCCTCGGCCATCTCGAATCGCAGCCGGTGTTCGCCGTCACACGCTACCCAATCGTCCACATTGGTGCGAAACTTCAACACCGTGCCGCCCGCGTTCTGCTCCTTGAGCATCTCGACGGCGAGAAAAGGGGCATCGTCGACGGTGATGCCGACCTTCTCCACGGGGGTCACGAGAAAGTGCTTGCCGTCCTCGCGTTTCAGAATGGTGGAGAACAGCCGTACCAAAGCCGGCCGGCCGATCGGCGTGCCCAAATAGAACCACGTACCGTCGCCGGCGATTCGCATGTCAAGATCGCCGCAGAACGGCGGATTCCACAGATGCACGGGCGGCAGGCCCTTCCCGGCTTTACCGTTGGCCGCCGCATCCTTCGCCGCAGTGGTCAGGCCATCCAGCCCCCGATTTGCGATCTGCCCTTGCTTCGCCATTGTTTGCCCTGACTTTACCACTGCCATTTGGCACGTTTGGTGCAAGTCTTGAACCTCAAGTCTTGAAACGTGCGGTGTCACATTCAAACTCGCCACAACGTGATGCAGTTCATAGCCGCATCCCGATATTGTGGGGATAGTTTAATTCAACAAATACATGGCCTTCGCTTAAGTTTAGCATCAGGTCCATGGAATACTAAGATGGCGTGACGACAAATGCGGCGGCGTATTTCAGGCGCCGTTCACCCGAAGGAGCAATGGATGGCTGGCGCTGACAGTGTCGAGAAACTCGAAGACGTGATTGTCCGCTCCGCGGAACAGGTGGCCGGCCAGATGCGCGCCGCCAAGGAAGCGATTTCCACTGTCATCTTCGGCCAGGACCGTGTCGTCGAAAATACGCTGGTGACGATCCTGTCCGGCGGCCACGCGCTGCTGATCGGCGTCCCCGGCCTTGCCAAGACCAAGCTGGTGGAAACGCTGGGCACCACGCTCGGCCTCGACGCCAAGCGCATCCAGTTCACGCCCGACCTGATGCCCTCGGATATTCTCGGCGCCGAAGTGCTGGACGAGAGCGTCGCCGGCAAGCGGTCGTTCCGCTTCATCTCGGGACCTGTGTTCGCGCAGCTTCTGATGGCCGACGAAATCAATCGCGCCTCGCCGCGCACGCAGTCGGCATTGCTGCAGGCGATGCAAGAACAGCACATCACAGTGGCCGGCGCGCGGCATGACCTGCCGAAACCGTTCCATGTGCTGGCAACGCAGAACCCGCTGGAACAGGAAGGCACCTATCCGCTGCCGGAAGCGCAGCTCGACCGCTTCCTGATGGAAATCGACGTCGATTATCCCGATCGCGATGCCGAACGCCGCATTCTGTTCGAAACCACCGGCGCCGACGAAACCATCGCCAAGGCTGCTGTGACTGCCGACACGCTGATCACAGCACAGCGCCTGGTGCGCCGCCTGCCGGTCGGCGACAGCGTCGTCGAAGCGATCTTGACGCTCGTGCGCTCGGCGCGTCCGGGACCGGACGCAGGCGATGCCTCGAAGCTGATCGCCTGGGGCCCCGGCCCGCGCGCGTCGCAGTCGCTGATGCTGGCCGTGCGTGCGCGTGCATTGCTCGATGGCCGTCTCGCGCCGTCGATCGACGACGTGCTCGATCTCGCCGAACCGATCCTGAAGCATCGTATGGCGCTGACCTTCTCGGCACGGGCCGAAGGTCGCACGGTCCCCGACGTGATCCGCCAGCTCAAGACGCGGATCGGTTGATGGCCGCAGCGCCGGATCACGCCACGCAGGAGATCACCGCAGTCCGCCGCGCCGATGGCGAAAGCCGTTCGCTCGCAGCAAGCTTGCCGCGTCTGGTGCTGGAAGCGCGGCGCATTGCGGCAACCGTGATCCATGGCCTGCATGGCCGACGTCGCGCCGGCCATGGCGAAAGCTTCTGGCAATATCGCCGCTTCGTCTCGGGCGAGCCGTCGCAGAATGTCGACTGGCGCCGCTCGGCGCGCGACGATCATTTGTATGTCCGCGAGCAGGAATGGGAAGCCGCACACACGGTGTGGCTGTGGCCCGACCGGTCGCTGTCGATGGCCTTCGCGTCCAAAGGCTCGCGCGACAGCAAGCTCGAACGCGCACTGATCGTGACCTTCGCACTGGCTGAACTCCTGGTCGCCGGCGGCGAACGCGTCGGCGTGCCCGGCCTGATGAATCCGACCTCCAGCCGCAGCGTCATCGACAAGATGGCGCAGGCGATGCTGCACGACACATCGAACCGCGCCAGCCTGCCTCCGTCGTTTGTGCCGTCGGCGCTGGCGGAAATCGTGGTGCTCGGCGACTTCTGGTCGCCGATGCCGGAGATCAGGGAGATGCTGGCCGGTCTGTCGTCGTCCGGCGCCCATGGCGCGCTGGTGCAGGTCGTCGATCCCGCCGAAGAGAGCTTCCCCTATTCAGGCCGCGTCGAATTCGTCGAGCCGGAAAGCGGCAATGTGATCACTGCCGGCCGCGCGCAGACCTGGGCCGAGGATTACGTCGCCCGCGTCGCCGCGCATCGCGAGGAAATCCGTGCCGAGACCGCCAAGCTCGGCTGGCTGTTCTCGACACACACCACCAGCCGCTCTGCGGCTGAACTGCTGCTGTTCCTGCACGGCGGCATGATGGTCAGCAAATCTGCCGGCGGCGGCATCATGGTCAAGGCAGGACGTTCAGCATGATCGGTGGTTTTCCGCTCGCCTTTGCTCAACCGCTGCTGCTGCTCGGCCTGATCAGCCTTCCGGTGCTATGGTGGCTGCTGCGCGTGATGCCGCCGCGCCCGCAGCGCATCGCGTTTCCGCCGACACGTCTGCTGTTCGATATCACGCCGAAGGAAGAGACCCCGTCACGCTCGCCTTGGTGGCTGACGCTGCTGCGCCTGCTGGCTGCGGCGCTCATCATCTTCGCTGCCGCCGGCCCGATCTGGAATCCGCAAACCGGCACGGCCGGCAGCAGTGCGCCACTGACCATCCTGCTCGATGACGGCTGGAGCGCTGCGGCGAGCTGGGATGCACGCGTCAAGGCCGCGGATGAGTTGATCGCCAATGCCGACAGCAACCGCCGCGGCGTTGCCCTCGTGCCACTGTCGGAGCCGAACCGCGACATTACCATGCTGCCGGGCGGCACTGCGCGCGTCACACTGCGCCAGCTCTCGCCGAAGCCCTATGCCATCGATCGCGTCGATACGCTGCCGGCGCTGGAGCGCTTTTTGAAAGCCACTGGCGATAGCGAAATCGTCTGGCTGTCCGATGGTATCGATACCGGCCGTGGCACGGACTTCACGCAGGGCCTCGCCAAGACCATCGGCGACCGCACGCTGACCATCTATGACGGCGGCGCGACGCCGGCCCACGCGCTGGTCGCAGCGGAGAATGCCGCAGCGAAAATGACCGTGAAGGTGCTGCGCGCCAATAGCGGCGGTCCCGACGGCGGCATTGTGCGCGGCCTCGACCAGAAGGGCTCGCCGGTCGGCGAGGCCAAGTTCCTGTTCACGCCGAACGACCGCGAGACCGAAGCCTCGTTCGATCTGCCGGTCGAACTGCGCAACGACATCGCACGGCTCGAAATCACCGGCGAACGCTCTGCCGGCGCCGTGCAACTGCTCGACAAGCGCTGGCGCCGCCGCGCCATCGGCATTGTCTCGGGCGCCACCAACGATACCGCCCAGCCGCTGCTGGCTTCGACCTTCTATCTCACGCGCGCGCTGGCGCCGTTCGCCGATGTGCGCCTCGGCGATCGCGGCGCGCCGCAGCAGGCGATCACGCAGTTCCTCGATCAGAAACTGCCGATGATCGTGCTCGCCGATGTCGGCACGCTGTCGCCGGAAATCCGCGAGCGTCTTAATGCCTGGATCGATGCGGGCGGCGTGCTGGTGCGCTTTGCCGGGCCTCGTCTGGCTCAAGGCGACGACGATCTGGTGCCGGTGAAACTGCGCCGCGGCGACCGCAGCCTCGGCGGCAGCCTGACCTGGGAGAAGCCGCAGCATATGGCGTCGTTCTCCGCAGACGGCCCGTTTGCCGGTCTGACTGTGCCGAAGGACATCACTATCAATCGTCAAGTGCTTGCCGAGCCTAATGCTGCACTAGCCTCGAAGAGCTGGGCCTCACTGGCCGACGGCACGCCGCTGGTCACTGGCGAGCGTCGCGGCAAGGGCCTCGTCACCCTGTTCCATGTCAGCGCCGATATGCGCTGGTCGGACCTGCCTTTGTCTGGCACCTTCGTCGAAATGCTGCGCAGAGTCGTCGATATCTCCGGCTACACATCCACGCCCGGCGCAGGTGTCGCCGGCGAGACCGGAGCGGAAACCGTCGCGCCGCTGCGCACCCTCGATGGCTTCGGTGCCTTCACCCCGCCGCCCTCCACGGCCAAGCCCCTCGCCGCTGACTATCGTGATCGCGCCACGCTCGATCACCCGCCGGGTTTCTATGGCCCGGCCGATGGTCCGCTCGCCGTGAATGCACTGGCATCAGCCGATCGCATTGGCCCGATCGATTTCTCAGGCCTGAAGGCCAACCGCGCCAGCTACACCAATGCTGAACCGCGCGACCTTCGCGGCATCCTGCTCTCCACGGCACTGGCGCTGTTTTTGGTCGACGCGATCATCGTCGCGCTGCTGGGGGGCGCCATCGCCGCGATGTTCCGTCGCCGCGCTGTGTCTACCGCACTCGCCGTTGTTCTCGCGCTGACGAGTGTGATGGGCGCACCAACGCCGTCACGCGCCGATCCGGCCAGCGACGATTTCGCCGTCAAGGCCGTATCGCAGACACGTCTCGCTTACGTCGTCACGGGGAATGCCGACGTCGACTCCATCGTGAAGTCGGGCATGACCGGACTGACGCTGTTTCTCGCGCAGCGCACCGCGCTGGAAGCCGGCGAGCCCGTCGGCGTCGATCCTTCTCGCGACGAACTGTCATTCTTCCCGCTGATCTACTGGCCGATCATTCCCGGCGCGGCCAAGCCGCCGCAGGAAGCCATCAACCGCATCGACGCTTACATGAAGCAAGGTGGCACGGTGCTGTTCGACACCCGCGACGCCGTCGAAGCCCCGCCCGGCCCGAATGGCGAGTCGCAGACGCCGGGCATGCTGACACTGCGCAATATCCTGTCCTCGCTGGATGTGCCCGAGCTCGAGCCGGTGCCGCGCGAGCATGTGCTGACCAAGACCTTCTATCTGCTGCGCGACTTCCCCGGCCGCTTCAATTCTGGACCGACCTGGGTCGAGACCCTGCCACGCGACGATGGCGATGACGCAGCCTCGCGTCCGGCTCGTGGTGGTGACGGCGTGTCGCCGATCATCATCACCTCGAACGATCTTGCCGGCGCCTGGGCGATGCGGGCCGATGGCCAACCGATGCTGCCGCTGACACCCGGCGAACCGCGGCAGCGCGAATTCGCGTTCCGTGCCGGCGTCAACATCGTAATGTATACGCTGACCGGCAACTACAAGGCCGATCAGGTGCACGCGCCGGCGCTCATCGAACGTCTCGGACAATAGGAGCGCGACATGCAATACGGCATCGCGTTTACACCTCTCGTCCCGACCATCGTGCTGTGGATCGGCCTTGCCGCCATCGTGGCGATATCGGCGCTGCTGTTGCTTGGCCGCGCGCGCGGCGCCGCCGTGCGTGTCGCAGCACTTGCGCTGATCCTGCTGGCGCTGGCCAATCCATCCTTCACGCGCGAGGAGCGCGAGCCGCTGTCCTCGGTGGCCGCGGTCGTCATCGACAAGAGCCCAAGCCAGAATTTCGGCGAGCGCACCAAGGAAACCGAGGAAGCACAGAGGCAACTCGTCGACCGGCTGAAGCAGGTCAAGGGCCTCGAAGTCCGTGTCGTCGAAGCCGGACAGGCTGATGGCGAAACCGACGGCACCAAACTGTTCGGCGCGCTGTCCTCCGCGCTCTCCGACGTGCCGACCGACCGCGTCGCCGGTGCGTTCCTGATTACCGACGGCCGTGTCCATGACATCCCGGCTAACCTCGCCGGCCTCGGCTTCAATGCCCCCGTCCATGCGCTGATCACCGGCCGCAAGGACGAACGCGACCGCCGCATCGCCATCACCGCCGCGCCTCGCTTTGGTATTGTCGGTCAGTCGCAGAAGATCACCTTCCGGCTCGACGATCAGGGCGTTACCGGCGAGCGTGCCCGCGTCGCCATCCGCCGCGACGGCGATACGCTGAGCGAGCGCACGGTGCTGTCGGGCCAGACCGTGTCGGTCGATATCGACATCAAGCACGCCGGACCGAACATCGTCGAGATCGAAGCCTCGCCGCTCGACAACGAACTCACGCTGGTGAACAACCGCGCTGTGGTTGCCATCGACGGCGTGCGCGACAAACTCCGCGTGCTGCTCGTGTCCGGTGAGCCGCATTCGGGCGAGCGCACCTGGCGCAACCTGCTGAAGTCCGATGCGTCGATCGATCTCGTGCATTTCACGATTCTGCGGCCGCCGGAGAAGCAGGACGGCACGCCGATCAACGAACTGTCGCTGATCGCGTTTCCGACCCGCGAACTGTTCCAGCAGAAGATTCACGAATTCCAGCTGATCATCTTCGATCGCTATGCCCGCCAGGGCGTGCTGCCGATCGCCTACTTCGACAACATCGCGCGCTATGTCCGCGCCGGCGGTGCCGTGCTGGTCTCGGCCGGTCCGGACTATGCGTCGAACACCTCGATCTGGCGCACACCGCTGGATTCAGTGCTGCCCGCCGAACCTGTCGGTGTCAGCGAAAAACCGTTCTATGCGCATCTCAGCGATATCGGCAAACGTCACCCGGTAACGCGTGGCCTCGAAGGCTCCAATTCCGAGCCGCCGAAATGGAGCCGCTTCTTCCGCACCGTGGAGACCCGCAACACCACCACGCCGCCCGTGATGACCGGCGCCGATGGCCAGCCTCTGCTGCTGCTGTCGCGCTCCGGCGAAGGCCGCGTCGCACTGCTGCTGTCGGATCACATCTGGCTGTGGGCGCGCGGCTATGAAGGCGGCGGCCCGCACCTCGACCTGCTGCGACGGACCTCGCACTGGCTGATGAAGCAACCCGATCTCGACGAGGAAGCGCTGAAGCTCCAGAGCCAGGGCAAGGATCTCGTGGTGGTCAGGCAGACCATGGGCGATGCCGTGCAACCCGTGACCGTCACCTCGCCCTCGGGTAAGACGCGCGAACTGAAGCTGTCAGCCGGCGAGCCTGGCCTGTGGCGCTCGACCACGCCGGCCGATGAGCTTGGCCTGTGGCAAGCCACCGACGGCACGCTGAAGGCGCTGATCAATGTCGGCCCGATCAACCCGAAGGAATTCTCCGAGGTCACCTCGACCACCGAGATGTTGAAGCCACTGGCACTGGCCAGCGGCGGCGATGCCCGCCGCATCAATGAAGGCTCCGGCGTTGAGGTGCCGCGCATCGTGCCGGTGCGCTCCTCGACGGTGTTCCGCGGCGACGGCTGGATGGGCGTGCATATGCGCGACGCCAGCGTGGTCCGCGGCGTCGGCGTGCTGCCGATGTTCGCCGGCCTGATCGGATTGCTACTGCTGCTCGGCGCGTTTGCGGCGACGTGGCTAAGAGAGAGCCGGTAGGGTTTTCGTAGCCCGCGGCCCCCTGAGCTGACAATTAGAATACATCATGGCCGGGCCTGTCCCGGCCATCCACGTCTTGGGCTCCATTGATGGTGCAGAAGGCGTGGATAGCCGGGACAAGCCCGGGCATGACGGCGTTTAGCTATCGGCAGCTCACTCCGTGGCTGCAGCGTTGCCGTAATCCCACAGCCTGCCGCGTTTCTGTGTCCGGAGATGACTGGCCGTTGACACCCGGCCCCCCACCGCGCGATGTTACATTATAACATCGGTACTGGCAGACCTCTCCGCCGGCCGATGCGGGGCGGCCTATCGGCATGAAGTGGTTTCGCGCGAATATCAGACATGGGGCAAAGCTGGCGCTATTCGCGCTGGCGGTGCAGCTCGTTCTGTCATTCGGCCACGTTCACGGCGGGACGGTCCATGCTGCCCCTCTCGACGCTGCCTTGGCACTCTCGGCCAGCGACGTTGCGCAGACACCGGCCGCTCCCGAAACCGATCACCATCATCGGGCCGCTGACCCCTGCGCCATTTGCGCCGTCATGGCGATGGCCGGTACGGCGCTATTCGCCGCGCCGCCGGTCCTGCTGTTGCCGCAGGCCGCCACCTTACTGCAGCGGATCACCGAGGCCGAATTCGACCATCTCGACGCCATCAGCGGCGCGTCGCAGCCGCGCGGCCCTCCTGTTTCCTGACACGACCTTTGACGATCGCTGCCGCGAATTCCTCGCAGGCAGCGTAACCGAAGTCAGATTCGCATCACCGCGAGTCCCGGCTCAAGCGCCCGAGCGCGCAGCCGGTGAAGTCAGGACAAACCAATGTCGATTCAATTCAAGCGCGCCCTCCTGCTCGGCACATCAGCCGTGGTGGGACTGAGCTGCCTCCCGCAATCCGCGCTGGCGCAGACGCAGCTTCCTGCCGTGGAAGTCACCGCGCCGAGCCCGATCGTGCGCCGCAAGCCGGTGCCTTCGCGCACCGCGCATACCCATGTCACGCGCCCCGCGCCGAATCGCAATGCCGCGCCGGTGCCCGTCGAGGCCGAACCCGTCCAGGCGCAGCAGGGCGAGCTGCCGATCGTCACCGATCAGTTTGCCACTGTCACCGTGGTGCCTAACGACGAGATCCGCCGTTCCGGTGCTTCGACGCTCGGCGACCTTCTGGCCAACAAGCCCGGCATCACGGGCTCCGGCTACGCGCCGGGCGCATCAAGCCGCCCGATCATTCGCGGCCTTGACGTCAATCGCGTCGGCATCGTCGAGAACGGTATCGGCAGCAATGGTGCTTCGGATCTCGGCGAAGATCATTTCGTGCCGGTGGACCCGTTCGCCGCCAATCAGATCGAGGTGATCCGCGGCCCGGCAACGCTGCGCTACGGCTCGCAATCGATCGGCGGCGTGGTCAGCGCATCCAATAATCGCATTCCCGACGCGCTGCCAAACTGCGCCGTGGCGACGCCGTTCCAGAGCTACGGCATGCCGGTGAAGGCGCCGGCTGCCGGTCTCGCGGCACCGGGTTGCATGAATGCCGAAGTCCGCACCTCGTTCAGTTCGGTGGATCGCGGCGTCGACGGCGGAATCCTGCTCGATGCCGGCGGCGGCAATGTCGCCGTTCATGCCGACGTCTATGGCCGCAAGGCCGGCGACTATAATGTGCCGAGCTATCCTTATGCCGAGCCCGGCCTCGCCTTCAACGGCAAGCAGCCGAACTCGTCGAACCAATCGGCTGGCGCGTCGGTCGGCGGATCGTATTTCTTCACCGGCGGTTATATCGGCGCGGCGATCACGCAGAACAACACGACCTATCGCATTCCCGGCGTCGAAGGCGCCGAGGTTGGCACCCGCATCGCCGGCCAGCAGACCAAGTTCACGGCCAAAGGCGAGTATCGTCCGGATACCGCGGCAATCGAGGCGATCCGCTTCTGGGTCGGCGCGACGAACTACAAGCACAACGAAATCGGCCTCGCCGATGGCACCGATCCGACCACCGACGGCGTCCGACAGACCTTCACCAACAAGGAGCAGGAAGGCCGGCTCGAAGTGCAGATGATGCCGTTCAATGCGCGCTTCGCGACGATCACCTCGGCCTTCGGCCTGCAGGTCAACCATCAGGAACTGACGGCACCGAGCCCCGACGACATCGGCAGCCCGCTCAATGGTCTGTGGGATCCGAACAAGAATACCCGGGTCGCCGGCTACAGCTTCAACGAATTCAAGTTCACCGAGACCACGAAGGCCCAGATCGCCGGCCGCATCGAACATGTTGAGTTGTCGGGCACGACACCATCGTCGATCCCGAACGAGTTCGATCTCAACGCGGATCCGGGCGCGATCGGTCCGGCGGTCGGGCGTAATCTGACTTTCACGCCGAAGAGCGGCAGCATCGGCCTGATCCAGGATCTTCCCTGGTATGGCCTCGCCGCCAGCATCACCGCGCAATATACCGAACGCGCACCGAAGCCGGCCGAACTGTTCTCGCGCGGCGGCCACGATGCGACGGAGACTTTCGACATCGGCAATCCGAATCTCGGCATCGAGACGGCGAAGTCAGTCGAACTCGGCCTGCGCCGTGCCGCCGGTCCGCTCCGCTTCGAGCTCACCGGTTACTACACGCAGTATAGCGGCTTCATCTATCGCCGCCTGACCGGCAACACCTGCGGAGACGGGGTCTGCCAGGCGGGGCTTGGCCTCGAACTGAACCAGGCGATCTATTCGCAGCGTGACGCCACCTTCCGCGGCGGCGAATTCCAGAGCCAGCTCGATGTTGCGCAGATCTATGGCGGTACATGGGGCATCGAGACCCAGGCCGACATCGTCCGCGCGACCTTCAGCGATGGCACCAATGTGCCGCGCATTCCGCCGGTGCGTGCCGGTGGCGGGTTGTTCTGGCGCGATGCCAACTGGTTCGCCCGCGTGAACCTGCTGCATGCCTTCGCACAGAACGACATCGCTGACATCGCCGAGACGCCGACATCGGGCTACAATCTCCTGAAGGCCGAAGTCAGCTACAAGACGCTGCTCGACCCGCGCATCTACGGCGCCAAGGAAATGACACTTGGTGTGGTCGGCAACAATCTGCTCAACGAGAACATTCGTAATGCGGTGTCTTATAACAAGGACAACGTGCTGCAGCCCGGACTGAACGTGCGGGCATTTGCGAGTGTGAAGTTCTGATTTGCATTCGTCGTTCCGGGGCGCGCGCTCGGCGAAGCCGGACGCGCGAACCCGGAACCTCATGCGGCTCTATCACTTCAAGATTCCGGGTTCAGGCCGATCCGCTTCGCGGCTCGACCTGCCCCGGAATGACAGCTTGTGGCTTTTACTTCGCCGCGTCCCAGTCCGGCCGGACAGCGCCGGTGAGCCCCGCAGCAGCGCCTTCCACCAGCTCCAGCACCAGCAGCCGGTTCTGATCGACCGGACCCGGCATGGTCACATTGCCCTTCGGAATCGCCTTGAAGCCGACCCGGCGGTAATAGGGTTCGTCGCCGACAAGCACGATGAGCTTGTGGCCCTTCTTGCGCGCATCGGCGATGGCGCGGTCCAGCAGCTTGCGGCCGACGCCGCGGCTGCGGAATGGCGGCTCGACGGTCAGCGGGCCGAGCAGCAGCGCCGGCGTATCGCCCACACAGATCGGCAACTGCCGGACTGACCCGACTAGCAGCGTGCCGATCCGTGCCGTGAACGACAGGTCGAGCAGATGGCTGACATGTTCGCGCAGCCGGTAGGCTGACAGCACATAACGGCCCGGGCCGAAGGTGCGGGCATGCAGCCGTTCGATAATCTGGGCGTCGTTGGCGGTTTCCGCCAGAATGGTCAAAGAAAGGTCATTCATGTCGGGAGGCGGGATAGCATCTGGCGGGCGCGCGGTCCATTGCCGGGCTTGGCGCCTTTTCCGTTCTGATTGAATCGGAACGGGAGCTCCAGCTTCTTCTCTTTTTGCGCGTTTTCTTAACGCGAACCGGTACCCACTTCGCTCGAAAACGCTCTAGAGAATCAGACCCGCCAGGTGGCGCTGATCGGCTTGCCGTCGAAGATCTCGGCAAGCCGCAGCCGGGTGCCCTCGGTGGTGTCGTGAGGCAGGGCATCGAGGGCGAAGAAGCCGGTTTCGGCGATCTCGCGATTGGGCTCGGGCAACCGGTCCTGACGGAACTGCCTGACCACATAGACCGCCACGTGATCGCGGATCGAGACGTGACTGTTGAGAAAGACACCATGCAGGACCGGCTCGCCCGTGAGTTCGATGCGCCCCTCTTCCCGCAGCTCCATATCCAGCGCCTCGCGAAAGGTCTGGCCGACTTCGACACCGCCGCCAGGCAGATACCAGCCGGTCACATAAGTGTGCCGGACCAGAAACACGCGGTTATCAGCGTCCAGCACCACGGCGCGAACGCCAAGGGTCATGCCGCGGGCGAAGCGAAAATAGAGATGCACGAATTTGCGCAAGGTCGGCTCCAGCCGCTGCCGCAACGTCGGTGAGGTCATCGCGGCAAATTCCTAGCTGGCGACACGGTGGGTCCTTGCGTCATATGCCCCACCTTGCCAAAACATGCAGGGATTTCACAGGCATGAGGGCGCATTGAGCCGGCTTGTTCACACGCGCGCAGGGGCAGATCGCTTCCGATGACGGCTTTCACCCTCGCCCATCTGTCCGATCCGCATGTTCCGCCGATGCCGGAACCGCAATGGCGCGAGCTGCTGGGGCAGCGCGTGCTCGGCTATCTGAACTGGCGGCGCAACCGGCACCTGATCCACCGCCGCGACATGCTGGATGTCATCGTCAGCGACATGCAGGCGCAGCAACCAGACCATATCGCCGTCACCGGCGATCTCGTAAACCTTGCACTGGCTGCTGAATTCCCGCGCGCGCGCCGCTGGATCGAAAGCGTCGGCACGCCGGACAAGGTCTCGCTGGTCCCCGGCAATCACGATGCTTACGTCCGCGGGGCGCCGCAGCGCTTTGCCGAAACGTTCGGCGACTATATGCGCAGCGACGATACCGCGGAGACGCGCTTTCCGTTCCTGCGTATCCGCGGCCCGCTGGCACTGATCGGCGTGTCGTCGAGCGTCCCGACTGCGCCGTTCATGGCGACGGGCTCGCTCGGCGACGCGCAGCTTAACGCACTCAACCTTATGCTTGGTGGCCTCGCAGAGGCACATCTGTTTCGCGTGCTGCTGATTCATCATCCGCTGCGTTCAGCACAGAAAATGAAGCGGCTGACGGATTCCGACGCGCTGCAGGCCGTGCTGAAACGGCATGGCGTCGAACTGATCCTGCATGGTCACGACCACATTCACTCGACCATGTGGTTCGACGGCCCGCAGCGGCGCATCCCCGCTATCGGCGTGCCGTCGGCATCATCGATCGCGCACGGGCACAAGCCAGCGGCGGCCTACAATCTGTTCGCCATCGCGCGCGACGGCGAGCGCTGGCGCTGCGAGCACACGGTGCGGGGCTTTGGCGATGGCAACATGGTGCATGAACTGACGCGGACAATGCTGGTGTAGTAGTCGTCATTCCGGAGCGCGCTCTTGGGCGAACCTCAGCCACTCCAATTGGAGTGGCGGGGAATCCCGATTTGTTCCTATTACTTGGAGCTTCCGGGTTCGCCCGCAGCTAGCGCTGCGTTCGCCCCGGAATGACAGAAAACTTAATGCCCGCGCACGGACACGAACAGCGCCAGTGCAAACAAGCCAATCACACCGAAGATCACCCCAAACACAAAGGGCCAGAACCGGCTGCGCGGCCTCTTCACGGGTGTTGGCACTTGCGGAGCCGGCATCGTCACCAGCGCATGTTCGCGCTCGATCATGCGGCGCGCGATATAGTCGGTCACGGCTTTCACGATGGTCGGAACGTCATGCGCCTCTGCCAGCACGACGCGACCATGGCGGGTGTCCTGCACGAATCGATACATGCGCTTGTCACGCCCCATCGCGACATGGGCGACCATGTCGATCCACAGCCGCGGCGTGTCGCCCTGGCTGATGCCCCGGTCGAACATCTCGATGCCAACAGGGATCTCGGCGAACAGCGGATCGAGCGCTTCATTGAGGATCTCCAGCCGCGCCACTTCGGCATCGCGCAGCTCGACGACGACACCGGTGCGATCGGCCGCCTCGATGCGGGCCTGACGCAACGCGTCGCGCAGACGCTGCGGCTTGGCTTCCTCGGCAGGCTTCGTCCCGTTACTCGCCACGCTGGACCTCTTTTTGGCTGCCTGAGCGCGGCAGCCACAGGCTCTAACCTATCAGTAACCATAAGTGCCGGAAAGGCCGTTTGTTTCCAGAGGCTTGGCCGCTGAACGCACCAACGGCCCCACCCGGTTGCCCGGATGAGGCCGCTGATGTCCTTGGACGTCTTCTTATAGGCAAATCGGCGACAGGCTTGAGGCGATCCGGCGGCACTGACACCGCTCGGGATCTCAGCCTCAGGCGAGCCGTCGGTCTTAAGCGACCTGGCGGCTCGGCTCTTCGACGATGGAGAAGCGGACGCCGGCGCGGTGGCGATTCTCTTCCGACACGGTCTTCCAGGCTTCTTCGGCCTGCTTGCGCGTCTTGAACGGGCCCTGCACCTGGGCCGAGCCTTCAACCAGCTTGTGGAAGTTCATCGAACCGAACTCGCCGCCGATGACCCAGAAATTGCTACCGTGTGACATGTCGTGCTCCTGATCTCTCTAAAATCGACATTCGTGACATGCGATGCATTCACCGTGTGAGGAGATAACGCCATATCAGCCAAAACCGCCAGATGGCTTGTATTTGAATGGTGATGTAATGTAACATCACGACTTGTAATAAATGTCATTTTGTCAATTTTGTCACAATTAACGACCGAGTGGCGACTCGGGGAACCAGGAATTGGCGCGGATGGCAGGCGAGTCCGGCAAGAAACTGTTCGTGGGGCCGCGCTTTCGGCGCATCCGGCAGCAACAGGGCCTGTCGCAGACCCAGATGGCCGAGGGGCTCGGCATTTCGCCGAGCTATATCAACCTGATCGAGCGCAACCAGCGGCCGGTCACCGCGCAACTTTTGCTGCGACTTGCCGAGACTTACGACCTCGATCTGCGCGACCTCGCAACGGCCGATGAGGATCGCTTCTTCGCAGAGCTGAACGAGATTTTTTCCGATCCGCTGTTTCGCCAGATCGATTTGCCGAAACAGGAATTGCGCGACCTCGCCGAACTCTGCCCCGGCGTCACGCATGCGCTGCAGCGGCTCTATGCGGCCTATACCGAAGCGCGGCGCGGCGAGACCATGGTGGCTGCGCAGATGGCCGATCGGCATGAAGGCGCGCCATTCGAGGCCAATCCGATCGAGCGCGTGCGTGATTTGATCGAGGCCAACCGCAATTACTTCCCCGAACTCGAAGCGGCCGCCGAAAGCCTGCGCGACGAGATCAACGTGCCGTCGCAGGATCTGTTTGCCGCGCTGAGCACGCGGCTGCGGGACAAATATTCGATCGTCACCCGCATCATGCCGGTGGACGTGATGCGCGAGACGCTGCGTCGGTTCGACCGGCATCGCCGGCAATTGCTGATCTCGGAAATGGTCGATGCGCCCGGCCGCGCCTTTCAGGTTGCGTTCCAGATCGGCCTCGTCGAATGTTCGTCCAATTTCGAGAGCATCATCGGCCGCGCCGGCCCGCTCGACGACACGACGCGGCGGCTCTATCGCATCACGTTGGCCAACTATTTCGCAGCCGCCGCACTGATGCCCTATGCAGCCTTTCATAGCGCAGCGGAAGCGCTGAGCTATGACGTGCAGGTGCTCGGCCAGCGCTTCAATGTCGGCTTCGAGCAGATCTGTCATCGCCTCACCACGCTGCAGCGGCCGAATGCGCGCGGCGTGCCGTTCTTCATGCTGCGCGTCGACAACGCCGGCAACGTGTCGAAGCGATTTTCGTCGGGCACCTTCCCGTTCTCGAAATTCGGCGGCACCTGCCCATTGTGGAACGTGCACTCGACCTTCGACACGCCGGACCGCCTGCTGAGCCAAGTGATCGAACTGCCCGACGGCAGCCGCTACTTCTCCATCGCGCAGACGCTGCGTCGGCCTGCCGCGCCACATCCGCAGCCACAGCCGCGCTTCGCCATCGGCCTCGGCTGCGAGATCCGCCATGCCGGCAAGCTGGCTTATTCGGCGGGCCTCGATCTGGAAAAGACCGAAGGCACGCCGATCGGCGTCAACTGCCGCCTGTGCGAGCGCGAAAACTGCAGCCAGCGCGCCGAGCCGCCGATCACGCGGAGTCTGATTCTGGACGAAAACACGCGGCGGGTGTCGAGCTTTGCGTTCAGCAATGCGCGGGAATTGTGAGGCTTAACCGATCCGAGAATCTGACGGCATGCGACGCTACGGTACCTTCTTCTTTTTGCCCGACGCGAGCGCTTTGCTCTCTCCTTTGATCGGACGCCGGACCGGGCAAACGTCCTGAACAAAACCATCCAGCGTGTTGACGAGATTGTTCTCGACCAATGAATAGTGGATAAATTGCCCCTGCCGTCGCTTGGTGATCAGCCCGGCATTTTCCAGCACACTCAGATGTTGCGAGATGGACGGCTTTGCCATGTCGAAGCGTGCCGCGATCTCGCCTGCCGTCAGCGACGTGTGAGCCAGATATGCAAGAATTTTACGCCTCGGCGCAGACGCCAGCGCTTCGAAAACACGCTGGATTGACGCACCACCCAGCCAAACATCAGCGGACGTTTCCTTTTTTTCACTCGCGTTCAATTGGCAGTCCCACCGTGATCTAGCCCGCTTTATTTAGGGCATTGCCTAATCATCTAAATACCCATATCAATAATTAGCTTACTACCTAATTACTGCAGGACCGGGCGCACCGCAAGTGTGACGCCTGTCGACCGCTCACGGTTCCGAGAGGATAAACAATGGAAACAATATCAACGGGGCGGATGATTTCCGGGTCACACAGCGATCCCGTCCAGGGTCATATCGAATGGGTGCCGGGCAAATCTGTATGGACCACAACAATGACAGTGGTCGCTGTCGTTTGTGGCCCCCCAAACTTCAGTTGGAGCGCTTTGCTCGTCTGCGCTATATCGAGCGCGGTGACAATTTGCGCGGGTCATTCGGTCGGCATGCATCGCCTCCTCATTCATCGCGCCTTCCGGTGTCCGTTGTGGCTCGAACATGCTCTCGTCTATCTGGGCGTGCTGGTCGGCATGGCAGGACCATTTGGCATGATTTACGCTCACGATATTCGCGACTGGGCGCAGAGGCAGGCATTGTGTCATGATCTGCACGCACATCGGCGGTCCTTCTTCGTCGACGCATTCTGGCAGATGCACTGCATCGTGGCGTTGCGGCATCCGCCCGAATTCATCATAGAGCCGCGCGTCGCGAGAGATCGCTTCTACCGCTTCCTTGAAGCAACCTGGATGGCGCAACAATTGCCATGGGCAGTGTTGTTCTACGTCCTCGGCGACTGGCCATGGGTCGTGTGGGGCATTGCCGTTCGGATCTCGGTCTCACTCACGGGGCACTGGCTGATAGGGCATTTCGCGCATCGGCGCGGCCACCAAGGGTGGCGCGTGGACGGCGTGGCCGTGCAGGGGTTTAATCTGCCCGCCTTCGGATTGGTGACCTTCGGCGAAGCGTACCATGGAAATCATCACGCTTTCCCGGAGTCGGCGCAATTGGGTGTCGAACGCGGCCAGATTGACTTAGGCTACCTCTTCGTTCGCATCTTGTCGTGCATGGGACTGGCCAACGACATCAAGCTTCCCGACAATATTGTCCCGCGAGAAGGCTTGCGACGCCTGCCCGACACCGCCGCTTCCGCACGTTCAACTGCCGGCTGTGCGTAGCCGTCACCGCTATGAGGACGAAATATGAACTCCGTCATGGCCGGGCTTGACCCGGCCATCCATCTTGACTGTTAGTAAGCTGGCCGAAAGATGGATGCCCGGGTCAAGCCCGGGCATGACGTTGTGGGGATTTGAATGCCTGGACTTCTGACTTCCGAGAAGCGCCTAACCATCTTGACTGTCGGCTTACTCGCAACATTCGCATTCTCGATCACCCCCGCCTCCGCCCAGCGCGCCGCCTCTTGCCATAACGGCCAGAACTTCGATCAATTCCTGGCCGGGCTGAAACAGCAGGCTGTCGCCGCCGGCGTGTCGCAGCGGGCGATGGCGGAGGCCTCGCCTTACCTCGTCTACGACCAGGGCATCGTCAATCGCGACCGCGGGCAGCGGGTGTTCGGGCAATTGTTCACGCAATTTGCCGGACGCATGGCAGCGGACTACCGGATGCAGAACGGGCAGTTGAAGATCAAGGCAAATGCCGCGGCCTTTGCGCGCGCCGAGAAAGAGTATGGCGTACCTCCTGCGGTGATCGCCGCGTTCTGGGCGCTGGAAAGCGACTTCGGCGTGCAGATGGGCAATCTGCAGACGCTGCGCTCGCTGGTGTCGCTGGCCTATGACTGCCGGCGCTCGAAGATGTTTCAGGACGAGACCATCGCCGCACTGAAGATCATCGATCGCGGCGACCTGTCGCCGGCGGAGATGATCGGCTCATGGGCCGGCGAACTCGGCCAGACGCAGTTTCTGCCGACGCATTACTTCAATTATGCCGTCGACTACGACGGCGATGGCCATCGCAATTTGCTGCGCAGCCCCGCCGACGTGATCGGCTCGACCGCGCATTACATCTCCACCGGCCTGAAATGGCGGCGCGGCGAACCGTGGCTGCAGGAGGTGCGCGTCACCGAGAATATCCCGTGGGATCAGGCCGATCTCACCATTCAACTGCCGCGCGCCAAATGGGCGTCATTCGGCGTCAGCTATCCCGACGGACGGCCGCTGCCCAACGACACCATGCCGGCCTCGCTGCTGCTGCCGATGGGCCGCCACGGTCCCGCTTTCCTCGCTTACGCGAATTTCGCCGCCTATACCGAATGGAACAACTCGCTGATCTATTCGACGACAGCGGCCTATCTCGCCACCCGCATCAATGGCGCCTCCAAGATGCGGCAGCCCTCCGCCCCTGTCGCGCAGCTGTCACATCCTGAGTTGCGCGAGCTGCAGCAGCTGCTGGCGAAGCGCGGCTTCAATGTCGGCAAGATCGACGGCATTCTCGGCCAGCAGAGCCGCACCGCCGTCAAGGCCATGCAGGTCAAGTTCGGGCTGCCCGCGGACTCCTGGCCGACGGTTGAATTGCTCGCCGCATTGAAATCCGGGCACTAAGTCTGATCCGAGAAACGGTATCCGCTTATCGGCACCATGCTCGAAATTTCTTCTCTTTTGTAAGACCGGGGCGGTTGAATTCGGCTGGCCGCGCCCCAAGTCCATGCAGCAGCATCTTTCTTGACCCTTTCCGGGTCGTCACCGCTGCGCAGCCGCAATCGACCGAAAAAGAGCATCACATGTCATTTTACGATTCCGCCGTGCCTGCCTATCTGCAGATGCTCGCCAGCCTCTCCGCCATTCTCGACAAGGCTGAGGCCCACGTCACCGCGAAGAAGATCGAGCCGGAAGCCTTGCTCGGCTCCCGGCTTTATCCCGACATGCTGCCGCTCTCTCGCCAGGTTCAGGTCGCCTGCGACCAGGCGATGCGTGGTTGCGCCCGGCTCACCCAGAACGAACCTCAGTCGGTACCGGACACCGAGAAAACCTTCGGCGAATTGAAGCAGCGTCTGGCCAAGGCGATGGACTATGTGAAGGGCTTCACGCCGGCTCAATTCGAAGGCGCCGACTCACGCGAGGTCACGTTTCCGATTGGCGGCGGCAAGACCACGACCATGACGGGCCAGCAGTATCTGAGCAGCTTCTCGCTGCCGAACTTCTACTTCCACGTCGCCATCGCACACGGCATTCTCCGGCATAGCGGCATCGAAATCGGCAAGCGCGACTTCCTCGGCGCGAGCTAAAAAGCACCGACAAACCGTAGGATAATTCGACCGCCTTCGGCGAGATCAAGAGGTCATGATTGCTAAATCCATCAACACAGCAGCCGCTTTATCCTGAATGAACAACGCGCTGCGCAGCGACATTGCCAATGCGCAGCGCGATACCCAACTCGATCTCATTCCTCATTGTCCGGACAAACAACATGAGCACTTCCAAACTTTTCGACCCCTACAAGCTTGGTGCCGTCACCCTCACCAACCGTACTGTGATGGCCCCGCTGACGCGTAACCGTGCATTGCCGGGCAACGTGCCGAACCCGCTGGCGATCGAATACTATAGCCAGCGTGCCAGCGCCGGCCTGCTGGTGACCGAAGGCACGCCGGTGTCGCAGCAGGGCCAAGGCTATCAGGACGTCCCGGGCATCTATACCAAGGAGCAGATCGCCGGCTGGAAGAAGGTGACCGAGGCCGTGCATGCCAAGGGCGGTCACATCTATATGCAGATCTGGCACGTCGGCCGCATCTCGCATATCAGCCTGCAGCCGAATGGCGGCGCGCCGGTGGCGCCTTCCGCGATCCCTGCCAAAACCAAGACCTATGTCAACAACACTTTCACTGATGTTTCCGAGCCACGCGCGCTGGAGCTCGGTGAAATCCCGGGCATCATCGACAGTTTCGCGCGCGGTGCTGCCAACGCGGTCGAGGCCGGTTTCGACGGCGTCGAAATTCATGGCGCCAACGGCTACCTGCTCGACCAGTTCGCGCGCGACAGCACCAACAAGCGCACCGACGCTTACGGCGGCTCGCTCGAGAACCGCGCCAAGCTGATGCTGGAAGTCTCGAAGGCCGTCGCCAGGGAAATCGGCGCCGACAAGACCGGCATCCGCATCTCGCCGGTGACCCCGGCCAACGATGCCGTCGCCGACAGCGAAGCACAGAAGCTGTTCGACTATATCGTCGATGGGCTGAGCGCCGAGAAGTTGGTCTATCTGCACGTTGTCGAGGGTGCCACCGGTGGCCCGCGCGACATCGCGCCATTCGACTATGCCAGCCTGCGCAAGCGTTTCAGCGGAACGTATATCGCCAATAACGGCTTCGATCTCGCGCTCGCCAACAAGGTTCTCGAAGCGAACGCAGCCGACCTGATCGCTTTCGGCAAGCCGTTCATCTCGAATCCGGATCTGGTCGAACGTCTGAAGTCCGGCGCACCACTCAACGATGCCGACAAGGCCACGTTCTATGGCGGCGGCGCCAAGGGCTACACGGATTATCCGGTGCTGGGCGCGAAGCAGGCAGCGGAGTAAGCACGCCGCCATTCCGGGTTGGCGCACGCATCTTTGCGGGCACGAACCCGGAATACGGAAGTGTTCAGCCATGTCGGGATTCCGGGTTCGCGCGCAAGAGCGCGCGCCCCGGAATGACAGAAAGAGAAAAGGCCGGGATCGCTCCCGGCCTTTTTGTTTGCTCAGATCGCTCGCCTTAGTTCGACGCGCGCTTCTGCGGCGGAGTAGCGGGCCACGACTTGATCAGCGTGTCGTAGTCCACCGTCTCGCCCTTCGGCTTCTCGTTCGCCAGCTTGCGCTGGGGCGCGATGTTGCCGTCCTTCGCCGACTTGTTGTACCAGAACTCGGCGGTTTCCTTCTTGTTCAGCTTCGGTCCGCATTCGCCCTGAACCTTGGAGCGTTCAAGACGTTCGAGCACCGAATCCTGCGCCGCGGCCAGCGAGTCCATCGCCTGCTGCGGGGTCTTCGCACCGGACGACGCATCGCCGATGTTCTGCCACCACAACTGCGCCAGCTTCGGATAATCTGGAATGTTGTTGCCGGTCGGCGACCACTGCACGCGGGCCGGCGAGCGATAGAACTCGACCAGACCGCCAAGCTTCGGCGCGCGTTCGGTGAACGACTTGTCCCAGATATCGCTCTCACGGATGAAGGTGAGACCGACATGGCTCTTCTTCAGCGACACCGTCTTCGAGGTGATGAACTGCAGATAGAGCCAGGCTGCCTTGCGGCGATCGGCCGGGGTCGACTTGAGCAGCGTGCCCGAACCGACGTCCTGATAGCCGAGCTTCATGCCTTCCTTCCAGTAGGAGCCATGCGGCGACGGGGCCATGCGCCACTTCGGCGTGCCGTCGGCATTCATCACCGCGAGACCCGGCTTCACCATGTCGGCGGTGAAAGCGGTGTACCAGAACATCTGCTGGGCGATATTGCCCTGTGCCGGCACCGGACCCGACTCCGAGAAAGTCATGCCTTGCGCCTGCGGCGGGGCATACTTCTTCATCCAGTCGAGATATTTCGCGATCGAATACACGGCGGCCGGACCGTTGGTATCGCCGCCGCGCTCGACGGAGGAGCCGACCGGACGACAGCCTTCCATGCGGATACCCCATTCATCGACGGGCAGACCGTTCGGAAGACCCTTGTCGCCGTTGCCGGCCATCGATAGCCAGGCGTCGGTGAAACGCCAGCCGAGCGACGGATCCTTCTTGCCGTAGTCCATGTGGCCATAGACCTTGACGCCGTTGATCTCCTTGATGTCGTTGGTGAAGAACTCGGCGATGTCTTCATAGGCCGACCAGTTCACGGGCACGCCGAGATCGTAGCCATACTTGGCCTTGAACTTGGCCTTGTAGTCGGGATTGGTGAACCAGTCGTACCGGAACCAGTAAAGGTTCGCGAACTGCTGGTCGGGCAGTTGATACATCTTCTTGTCCGGCCCGGTGGTAAAGGACGTTCCGATGAAGTCCTTGACGTCGAGCGTCGGGCTAGTGACGTCCTTGCCTTCTGCGGTCATGTAGTCCGACAGCGCGATGGTCTGGCCGTAGCGGAAATGCGTGCCGATCAGGTCGGAGTCGTTGATCCAGCCGTCATAGACGTTCTTGCCGGACTGCATCTGGGTCTGCAGCTTCTCGACCACGTCGCCTTCCTGGATCAGGTCGTGCTTCAGCTTGATGCCCGTGATCTCGGAGAATGCCTTGGCCAGCGTGCGCGATTCGTACTCGTGCGTGGTGATGGTTTCGGAGACGATATTGATCTCCATGCCTTTGAACGGCTGCGCAGCCTTCTCGTACCACTGCAGTTCCTTCAGTTGGTCTGCCTTCGACAGCGTCGATGGCTGGAATTCGCTGTCGATCCACTTCTGAATCGTGGCGTCATCGGCCTTCGCCGGCGCGGTGAGCAGTGCGGTCGCGGTAATCAGCGCGGCGGCGCTGGTCATCATAATATGGCGCGTCGGGCGACGTGCCTGTGTCGTCAGGTGCCTCATAGCTTCCTCCCTCACTTCTGTTTCAGGCCCGGGTTCATCCCGAGACTGCAGTCCATGCCGGTCAGACGGTGCGAAAGATCGCCACCGCCGAGACCAGCGAAATCAATGTCGCGAACCACAGGTTCGAGATCTCAAGACCTTCTTCCCCGATCGGCAGCGTCGCGATCGGATCGCTGCCGACGAAGCCGATCCACAACAGGTGGATGACGGCCGCCGCGATCAATGACAAAAACAGCCGGTCGCCGCGCGTGGTCGGAATGCGCAGGATGCCGATGCGTTCGGCTTCGGGATAAGCGACTGCGAGCCACGTCATGGTGCCCAGCGTGATCGCGAGCAGCGTGAAGAAGATCGCGGTCGGCGGCGTCCAGGCCATCCATGCGATGTTTTCCATGGCGACCTCCTAGACTCTGCCAAGCGCGAAACCGCGCGCGATGTAATTGCGGACGAACCAGATGACGAGGGCACCTGGGATGATTGTCAGCACGCCTGCGGCAGCGAGCAGGCCCCAATCCATGCCGGAGGCGGATACAGTGCGCGTCATGACTGCCGAGATCGGCTTGGCATTCACCGAGGTCAGCGTGCGTGCGAGCAGCAATTCGACCCAGGAGAACATGAAGCAGAAGAAGGCGGCGACACCTATGCCCGAGGCGATCAGCGGCACCAGGATCTTCACGAAGAACTTCGGAAATGAGTATCCATCGAGAAACGCCGTCTCGTCGATCTCGCGCGGCACGCCTGACACGAAGCCTTCGAGAATCCACACCGCGAGCGGGACGTTGAACAGGCAATGCGCCAGTGCCACGGCCCAGGGCGTGTCGAACAGACCGATGGCCGAATAGAGATTGAAGAACGGCAGCGCGAATACCGCAGGCGGCGCCATCCGGTTCGACAGCAGCCAGAAGAACAGGTGCTTGTCGCCGAGGAAGCGATAGCGCGAGAACGCATAGGCCGCGGGGAGCGCGAAGGAGATCGACAGGATGGTGTTGATGATGACGTATTTCAGCGAATTGATGTAGCCGGAATACCAGCTCTCATCGGTAAAGATGCGGGTGTAATTTTCCAGCGTCGGCGTATGCGGCCACAGCGTCATGGTCGAAACGATCTCGGTATTGGTCTTGAAGCTCATATTGACGAGCCAGTAGATCGGTAACAGCAGGAAGATCAGGAACAGCAACAGGATAATGCGGCGTCCGGGGATCGTATGCATCAGACCGCTCCCTCGCGCTTGGTATGATCGACGCCGGCATTGGTCATTACGGTGTAGAATATCCAGCACACGATCAGCACGATGATGTTGTAGACCAGCGATAGCGCCGCGGCCTTGCCGAGATCGAACTGGCCGAGCGCGATCTTGACGAGCTCGATCGAGACGAAGGTGGTCGAATTTCCGGGGCCGCCGCCGGTGACCACGAAGGGTTCGGTATAGATCATGAAACTATCCATGAAACGCAACAGCACGCCAATCAGCAGCACGCGATTAAGCTTCGGTAGCTGGATAGCTCGGAAAACTGCCCACCGCGAAGCGCCGTCGATTTGCGCAGCCTGATAATAGGCATCGGGGATCGACTTCAGGCCTGCGTAGCACAGCAGCGCAACGAGGCTGGTCCAGTGCCAGACATCCATCACGATGACGGTCGCCCAGGCATCGAACTCGTTCGACACATAGTTATAGTCGATGCCCATGTGATTGAGCGTATAGCCGAGCAGGCCGATATCGGGACGGCCGAAAATCTGCCAGATGGTGCCGACCACGTTCCACGGAATCAAAAGCGGCAGCGCGAGGATCACGAGGCAGGCTGCGACGCGCCAGCCGTCACGCGGCATCGACAGCGCGACCAGAATGCCGAGCGGCACTTCGATGGCGAGGATGATCGCAGAGAAGGCCAGATTGCGCAGCAGCGACGCGTAGAAGCGCCCTCCGAGATCGCTGGAGGGATCGAGCAGCTCCTTGAACCAGCCGACGCCGTTCCAGAAGAACTGGTTGTTGCCGAAGGTGTCCTGCACCGAATAGTTCACGACCGTCATCAGCGGCAGCACCGCAGAAAACGCCACGATGAGAAACACCGGCAGGACGAGGAACCAAGCTTTTTGATTGACGGTCTTGTCCATCATGCAACCCCTTCAACAAGGCGGCTGTCAGCGTAAACGTGCACCCGGCCGGGATCGAACACCAGCCCGACATCGCTCCCCGCAACAGAAAATCCCTGGGGTACGCGCGCTGCGAATTTGACGCCACCGATGCGCACACGCGCAAAACTGATGCGACCGAGATCGTCGACGCGCTCCACCTGCGCCAGCAGCAGACCCGGCGCGGGCGTTGCAACATGAACGAATTCGGGACGAATGCCGATTTCGATTGTGGCGCCTGCTGGCAACTTGTCGTAGCTGCGCTGCAGCGCGATGACGTGACCGCCGATACGCGCCTCGCGGCCGCTGACTTCGGCCGGCACGATATTCATGCCGGGCGATCCGATGAAGTAACCGACAAATGTATGCGCGGGCTTGTCGAACAATTCCTGCGGCGTGCCGGACTGTACGACACGCCCGTCATGCATCACCACCACCGTATCGGCAAAGGTCAACGCCTCGGTCTGGTCGTGGGTCACGTAGATCATCGTGAGGTCCAGCGCGCGGTGCAGTGCCTTGAGCTTCGAGCGTAGTTCCCATTTCAGTGCGGGATCGATCACCGTCAGTGGTTCGTCGAACAGCACCGCAGCAACGTCGGAACGCACTAGGCCGCGGCCGAGCGAGATCTTCTGCTTGGCATCGGGTGTCAGCCGCGTCGCCTTGCGGCCCAGATAGGGCGTGAGATCGAGCAACTCGCTGATCTCGGCCACGCGCGCGTCGATCTGCGCCTTCGGGACGCCGCGATTCTTCAGCGGGAAGGCAAGATTCTCGCCCACGGTCATGGTGTCGTAGATGACCGGAAACTGGAACACCTGCGCGATGTTGCGCTTCTGCGTCGACAGCGGCGTGATGTCCTTGCCGTCGAACAGTATCTGGCCACGCGTCGGCGTCACGATGCCGGAGATCAGGTTCAACAGCGTGGTCTTGCCGCAGCCGGACGGGCCGAGCAGCGCATAGGCGCCGCCCTGCCGCCAGGTCATGGAGATCGGCTTCAGCGCGAATGATTCCGGATCGGCATCATTGCCGCTGTAGGACTGCGCGAGATCGACGAGATCGATGCGGGCCATGTTACGCTCCCTGCACAGTGTTGGGAGCGGCGACCAGGCGGTCGCTGCCATCGAAGACAAACAGATTGGCGGGATCGAGCACGGCATCGAGCATGTGGCCGGGCTGGAATTCATGCACGCCCTGCAGCACCGCAACCCAGTTCGACGCATCGCGCTTCAGATGGACGAAGCTTTCCGACCCGGTGATTTCAGTCACGGTCACTTCCGCGGGAAATGCATGCCGTCCGGCGAGACCACTGGCGACTTCGAGCTGATGCGCGCGGAAGCCAACGCGATAGCTGCCGTCGGCGAGATCGGCGTAGAGCCCGCTGGCGGGCGCCGTCGCGCCGCCGGCATAGTGCACATTGCCGTTCTTCTTCTCGATCGCCACCAGATTGAGCGGCGGATCGGAGAACACTTCGGCGGCCTTGAGAGTCTCGGGATGGCGATAGACTTTAGAGGTCTGGCCGACCTGCAAAACCTGGCCTTCCCACAGACACACGGTGCTGCCGCCCAACAAAAGCGCTTCGGAAGGCTCCGTCGTCGCATAGACGAAGATCGCGCCGGAGGCCTCGAATATCTTCGGCAATTCGGTGCGCAATTCCTCGCGCAGCTTGTAATCGAGATTGGCGAGGGGCTCGTCGAGCAGCACGAGATCGGCGCCCTTGACCAGCGCGCGGGCAATCGCCGTGCGTTGCTGCTGGCCGCCGGAGAGTTGCAGCGGCATACGCTTCAGATAGGGCTCAAGCTTGAGCAAGGCCGCGGCCTCGTGCACACGGGTTTCGATCTCGGCTTTCGGCTTGCCCTGCACGCGCAGTGGCGAGGCGATATTCTCATAGACCGTCAGCGAGGGGTAATTGATGAACTGCTGATAGACCATCGCCACCGAGCGCTTGCGGATATCGACGCCGGTGACGTCTTTGCCATCGACCAGCACGCGGCCTTGGGTCGGCTTGTCGAGCCCGGCCAGCAACCGCATGATCGAGGTCTTGCCGGCCAATGTCGGCCCGAGCAGCACGTTCAGTGTGCCCCTTTCCAGCGTCAGCGACACGTCACGGATCGTCGTGACGCCATCGACCATCTGCGAGACGTGATCCAGTGCGACGCTCATGATCGCGCTCCCGCTTCACGCATCGGATTGGCGGGCTGGGCGCGATTGGCCTGCAGCCACTGATCGAGCACCGCGATCTCATCCTTCGAGAGGCGCAAGCCGAGCTTCGAACGGCGCCACACGATATCCTCGGCGCGCACGGCCCATTCATTAGCCATGAGATAGCGCACTTCGCGCTCGGTCAGCGTAGCCCCAAAGGCCTGACCGAGATCGGCCGGCGATTTCGCGGTGCCCAGCATCTTCGCGGCGCGCGTGCCATAGGCATGCGCCAGCCGGTTGGCATGGGCCGGCGTCAGGAACGGATAGTCGCGCAACAGTTCTGCGATCAGCGCATCGACGGCAGAGACGTCGAAATCGCCACCGGGCAGCGCGGCATCCGCAGTCCAGCCTTCCTTGGCCTTTGTGCCTTTCAGATAGGGCGCGAGTTTCTGCAGGGCTTCTTCGGCAAGGCGGCGATAGGTCGTGATCTTGCCGCCATAGATCGACAGCAGCGGCAGGCCTCCGGGCAGATCGAGTTCGAACACATAATCGCGCGTCGCCGCCTTGGCCTCGTTGGCGCCGTCGTCATAGAGCGGGCGCACGCCGGAATACGTCCACACCACGTCTTCGGCCAGCACTGGCCGCGCCAGATATTCGCTGACCGACTTGCAGAGATAATTGATCTCGTCGGTAGAGATTTTCACATCGGCGGGATCGCCGTCATAATCGATATCGGTGGTACCGATCAGGGTGAAATCGTCCTGATAGGGAATCGCAAACACGATACGACCATCGGCATTCTGGAAGATGTAGGCACGGTCGTGGTTGTAAAGTTTCGGCACCACGATATGCGAGCCCTGCACGAGGCGGACTTTCGCCTTCGCATTGACGCCGGCACCGACCGCCAGAACATTCTCGACCCACGGACCACCGGCATTGACCAGCGTGCGCGCACTGATGGTCGAGCGGTCGCCCGTCGCCGTATCCTGCACCGTGACCTGCCACATCCCGTCGGCCTGCCTAATCTCGGTTGCCCGCGTGCGCGTGCGGATGTCAGCGCCCCGGTCGGCGGCATCACGCGCTGTGAGCACGACAAGGCGCGCATCATCTACCGAGCAGTCGGAATATTCAAAGCCACGCTTGAACCGGCCGGGCGCCAGCGGCTTGCCGGTCTCATCGCGGGTGAGGTCGAGCGTGCGCGTCGGAGGCAGAAGTTTACGGCCACCGATATAGTCGTAGAGAAACAACCCCAAGCGCAGCAGCCAGGCAGGCCGCAGACCGGCGTGATGCGGCAGCACGAAACGCAGAGGACGGATGATATGCGGCGCGATCTGCCAGAGAACTTCGCGTTCCAGCAGCGCGTGGCGCACCAGTTTGAAGTCGTAATATTCGAGGTAGCGCAAGCCGCCATGGATCAGCTTGGTCGACCAGGACGAGGTGCCTGAGGCCAGATCGTTCATCTCGCAGAGGAATACGGAATTGCCGCGGCCGACGGCGTCGCGGGCGATGCCGCAGCCGTTCACACCACCACCAATGATTGCGAGGTCGTAGATCTGACCCACCCCGTCTCCCCTCCTGCGCCAATTGTCTGGCGCCTTCCTTCGGACGCGCCATCTTCGCTTTCAGCGATTTTGCTTTCGCTTTCGATTAAAGCACAACCTAAAACGAAAGCAACTGGCGTTTTCGGGGTCTGAACAGGCTCTAAAGCGGGGTTGGCTCGGGTTCCAGATCGTCCGCATCGTCGACGGAGCCCGGCAAGGCGGCGATGACCTGGACGCCCCGGCTCCGGCAGATCTCCTGCAAGGACGGCGGCAGCGGCACGTCGGTCACGAAGGTCTGGATCTGGCTGATATGGGCGATGCGGACCGCCGCCGAACGCCGCAGCTTGGTCGAGTCGCAGACCAGCATGACGCTGCGGGCATTGGCGATGATGGCCTGCGCGGCCTGCACCTCGCGATAGTCGAAGTCGAGGAGCGCGCCCTCCTCGTCGATCGCCGAGGCGCCGATGATGGCGTAATCGACCTTGAACTGGCCGATCAGCTTGATCGCCGTCGAGCCGATCACTGCGCCATCGGAGCGACGCACGGTGCCGCCGGCCACGATCACCTCGATATGCGGATGCCGATACAGCATCATCGCCACATTGAGGTTGTTGGTGATGACCAGCAGATTTTCGTGATTGGTCAGCGCGCTGGCGACTTCCTCGGTCGTGGTGCCGATATTGATGAACAGCGACGAGCCATTGGGAATCTGCGCCGCGGCAGCAACGCCAATCGCCTTCTTCTCCTCGGCCGCCACGAATCGCCGCGCTTCATAAGCGAGGTTTTCCACGCCGGAGGCGACGATGGCGCCGCCATGGATACGCGTCAGCAGGCGCTGGTCGCAGAGATCGTTGAGATCCTTGCGGATGGTTTGCGCGGACACTTCGAAACGGCGCACGAGGTCGTCGACCATCACGCGTCCGAAGGCACGGGCATGATTCAGGATTTCGGATTGGCGATGGGTCAGGCCAGCAGTCACGTCAGCACCTCGGAGCGAACGGTTCCATGGTGCGGGTGTTGGCGGCGATGGTCAACGCGTTAGCGCTGACGCGCGGGCATGCGATTTCGCCGCCGCGTGTCGTTGGGCATTGTTGCCCTTTAAGGCGTCACGGTCGTCTGGTTGCCCTGCGCTGCGAACTGGAAGGCAGCGCGTTCGGCTTCGCGCGCATTGCGAAACAGCTGGCCTTCCATGGGGTTGAAACGGTGAGACGCGGCGAAGAACCGGTAGCCGTCGGGATCGCGAACGACGATGCCGGCAGCCTGCGATGAGACTTCGATGATGTAAGTATCTGACATGGCGGCCCCCTACGCGATAGGCGATGCATATTCCGGGCCACTAACTTGGAACGGGGTATTTCGTTCCCGCCGTCAGTCTGGAAGCATTCAGGTCGCAATCGTCGCGTCCGGGCGCTTGATCGGTTGCGGGCGGCCGGCCTCGTCGATGGACACGAAGGTGAAATTGCCATCGGTCACCAGGATCGGGGCGCTTTCGTTGCGGCGAAGCACCCAAGCCTCGATATGCACGGTCAGCGAGGTGCGGCCCATCCGTACCAGATCCGCATGCACGGATACGACGTCACCGACATGAACGGCCTTGCGGAAGGTCATCGCCTCGATGGCGACGGTGACGGTGCGCGTCTTGGCCACTTTCGCGGCGAAGATGCCGCCGCCCAAATCCATCTGACTGAGCAGCCAGCCACCAAAAATATCGCCATTGGCGTTGGTATCCGCCGGCATCGCCACCGTGCGGATGGTGAGATCGCCGGTCGGTTCCGCATCCAGCCCCGTCACTGGCTGCGTCTTTGATTCAGTCATGAGCAAAGCCTGCCGCAAATTGAGTCATCATTTAAAGGTTTCCCAGCCGGCATCCGGCGCAAAGCGATCGCCGAACCGGGCCGCCAGCGTGCGCAGCGTGGCGGTGATATTCTCGGTTCCACGCGTCCGCGCGTAGTTCAGCGGGCCGCCGCGGAATGGCGCGTAGCCAGTGCCGAAGATCATTGCGCCATCGACCACATCGGGATTGTCGACGATGCCTTCGCGCAGACAGGCGACGCAGACATTGGACATCGGCAGCACCAGGCGGTCGATCATTTCCTGCGTCGGACGAGCCGTGGCGACCGCGCTGGAACTCTTCTCGGCCTTGCCATCACGCCATGTATAGAAGCCCTTGCCGGTCTTCTTGCCGAGCTCGCCCTTGTTGACCTTCTCGCGCAGCCAGGCCGGCGTCGGCGGCAGCAGGTCGCCAAACTTGGAGCGCAGCATGTCGCCCACCGCGAGGCAGATATCGAGACCGACCTGATCGGCCAGCTCGATCGGTCCCATTGGCATGCCGAACTGCTCGGCGGCGGCGTCGATGGTTTCCTTGTCGACCTTCTCCTCCATCAGCATCATCGCCTCGAGCATGTAGGGCGTCAGCGCGCGATTGACGAGGAAACCCGGCGAACTTCTCACCGACAGTGGCAGGCGATCGATGGCGCCGGCAAAGGCGGTCGCCTTCCGCAGCATCTCCGCGTCGACGCCGTCATGGCTGACGACCTCGACGAGTTGCAGGCGCGACACCGGGTTGAAGAAGTGCAGGCCGAGCAATCGCTCCGGCCTAGCGAGCGTGCTGCGCAGGTCCTGCAGCGGAATGCTCGATGTATTGGTGGCGAGGATCGCATCCGGCTTCATACGCGGCTCGATCCCGGCATAGACCTTCTGCTTCAGTTCGAGCTTTTCCGACACGGCCTCGATGATGAGGTCGGCATTGCGTACGCCCTCGCCGTCCATATCGGGGATCAGGCGATCCAGCGTATCACGCTGATCGGTGCGCTTGCGGATGATCTTGCTGTAGAGATCGGCGGCGCGCTTCATGGCGCCCGCGATCGGCGCGGGCTTCATGTCGGCCAGCGTGACGCGGATGTCCTGATGCGCGCACCACGCCGCGATGTCGCCGCCCATGGCGCCGGCGCCGATGACATGGATATGCTTGATCGTGTTGCCGTCACCGGCGAGCTTCTTCATCTGCTCGCGCAAGAAGAACACACGGATCAGATTCTGCGCCGTCGGCGTCACCATCAAGCGGGCAAAAGACGCCTTCTCGGCATTGAGCATCGCGGCACGGTCGCCGCCATGTTTCTCCCAGAGCTCGATCAGCGCATAGGGCGCAGGATAATGTTCGCGCGGCGCCGCCTTGCCGGCCTCGGCCACCATGCGCGAAGCGAGAATGCCGCGCACCGGCGAGAAATTCATGATCGGGATCAGCGCGCTCGGCTTGGCGCGCTTGAGCTTTCCGAACACCGCATCGCGCACGGCGTTACGGACATGGCGTTCCTCGGTCACCGCATCGACAAGACCGATCGCCTTCGCCTTGCGTGCGTCGATGGTCTTGCCGGTCAACATCAACGGCATCGCCTGCATCGGATTGACCAGATGCGTGAAGCGCGCGGTGCCTCCCAAACCCGGATGCAGGCCGAGCATGACTTCCGGGAAACCGAAGCGCGCACCATCGATGGCGATACGCATCTGGCAGGCCAGTGCCACTTCGAGGCCTCCGCCCAGGCAGAAACCGTGAATGACGGCCACCGTCGGGATCTTCAGCGCCTCGAAGCGGTCGATCACCGCATGAGCGCGGCTGATCTGCGTTTCGACTTCCGATGGGTCGCTGGCGCCGCGAAATTCATTGACGTCGGCGCCGGCAATGAAGCCGGAACTCTTGGCCGAACGAACCACGATGCCGGTCGGGCGCTGGGCTTCCAGCGCATTCAACACCTGATCGAATTCTTCCAGCACCACAGCCGACAGCGTATTGGCGCTCGCATCGGCGCGGTCAAACAACAGCCACGCGATGCCATCGGCATCGCGCGTCAGCTTGAAGTGGCGATAAGCGCCTGATGTGTCGGGAGCCGGCCCGAGTTCGAGCACGCGATCCTTGAGAACGTCCATGATCTTGCTGTCCATGACGCCCTCACACCGTCTCGATCAACATCGCGCCACCGAGGCCGCCGCCGATACATTCGGTGGCGATTCCCCGTTTGGTGCCGAGCCGCTTCATTGCATTGACGAGATGCAGCACGATGCGGTTACCGGACGTGCCGACGGGATGGCCGAGGCTGATCGCACCGCCATCGACATTGAGCCTGGTGCGATCGATCTCGCCGGCGGCGCCATCGAGGCCAAGCACCTCGCGGCAGAATTTTTCGTCTTTCCAGGCGGCGAGGCAGCCGAGTACCTGCGTGGCGAAGGCTTCGTTCAACTCCCAGGTCTCGATGTCCTGAATCGTCATGTTGTTGCGCTTCAACAGATCGTTCGACGACAACACCGGACCGAGCCCCATGATCGACGGATCGAGCGCAGACCACTGGCTGTCGATGATCACCGCCTTCGGCGTGAGACCATGTTTCGCCACCGCGTCTTCGGACGCAAGGATGGTCCAGGATGCGCCATCGGTGATCTGCGAGGAATTGCCGGCGGTGACCTGCCCCCACGGACGTTCGAATACCGGCTTCAGCGTCGCGAGCTTGTCGACCGACGAATCCGCGCGGACGCCGTCATCGTGGTCGTAGAAATTGCCCTTGCGATCAAAGGCGGTCTCAACCTCGCCTTTCAGCCAGCCCTGTTCCTGCGCATGCGCAAGGCGCGTGTGGCTTTCGACGGCATAGGCATCTGCCTGCGCGCGGGTGATACCGAACAGGTGCCCGACCTTCTCGGCGGTCTGGCCCATATTGAGGTCGGTGATCGGATCGGTGAGACCGCGCTCGAGGCCGATGATCGGCTTGAAATAAGCCGGCCGGGCCTTGGCGATCGCCGCCACCTTGCCGAGCACGCCCTTGGCCATGGCAAGCCCGGCGAACCAGCGTACACCATTCTGTGGCCAGACCAGCGGCGCGTGACTGAGCGCTTCGGCACCGCCAGCGAGAATCAAATCGGCATTGCCTTCGCGGATGTAGCGATAGCCGGTGTCGATCGACTGCATGCCGGAGCCGCAATTGATCTGCACGGTGAAGGCCACCATCGCCTCGCCCATGCCGAGCCTGAGCGCGGCGACGCGCGCCGGATTCATCTCGTCGGCGATGACATTGACGCAGCCGAGGATCACCTGATCGAAGGCGTTTGGTGCAAATGGCTGCCGTGCCAGCAGCGGGCGTCCGCATTGAACGGCGAGATCGACAGGGGTGAACGGGCCGGGACCGCTGCGCGCCTTGATGAACGGCGTGCGGCTGCCGTCAACGATATAGACTGGTCTTGTCATGAAAGGCTTGCCATCAGCTTGCTGCCCGCTGCTCACCAAGTTCCTGGAAGAACTGATGCACGTTATCGGACTTCTTATAGTCGGGCGACAGCTCTTCCGGCGCGAAGTGATCGACCTCGATCACCAGCTTGACGGCTTCCTGCGCAGCGGCGAGCTTTTCGCCCTCGGCCTGAGTGATGACGCCCTGTGCCACTGCATCCTTCCAGTTCTTGAGCTTTGCCGTGCGGATGCGCTTGGCAATATCGTCACTCGATGTCACCAGTTTGAACGCCTTCTCCAGCCGCGCCAGACCGCGGTCATCATCCACATGCGACAGATCCGGCGTCAGGCGATCGCGCGTCGCCGACGGCTCCAGGATCATCTGCGCGCAGCGGTGCACCACGCGATCCGAAGGCCCGAGCACCGATGCACCATATGGCTGCACGATGAATTTGAGGATGCCGGCGACAAAGCGGTTCGGCAGGTTGGCCAGAATCTCCGCAAAGCGGTTCTCGATGGTCTTGAAGCCGGACGCCATACACCATTCAAGCGCCGGCAGGTCCTCCTGCTGACGACCTTCGTCCTCCCAGCGCTTCAGCGCAGCCGAGAGCAGATAAAGCTCGGAGAGAATATCGCCGAACCGCGCCGACAGCATTTCCTTGCGCTTCAACGCTCCGCCCAGCGTCAGCAACGCCATATCGGCGCACAATGCGAAGGCCGAGGAATAACGCGAGAGCTGGCGATAGAACTGTGTGGCATCGCCGGCATCCGGCGCAGGCGCGAATACGCCACCGGTCCAGCAGCGGCCCCAGGCGCGGAACAGTGTGGTGACGCTGTGGCCGATATGTTTCCAGAACGCGGTGTCGAAGGCATCGAGGCCCTTCGCCTTGTCGGGATCGCCAAGCGCGTTCATTTCCTGCAGCAAATAAGGATGCGCGCGGATGGCGCCCTGCCCGAACACGATGAGATTGCGCGTCAGGATGTTGGCGCCCTCAACCGTGATGCCCACCGGCACCGCGCGATAGAGATTGCCCATATAATTCTGCGGCCCGTCGATCACGGCCTTGCCGCCATGGATGTCCATGGCGTCGTCGATGGCGATGCGCATGCGCTCGGTGGCATGCAGCTTCATGATGCCGGAGATGACTGCGGGATGATGGCCCTGATTGAGCGCCGCCGAGGTCAGTCGCCGTGCAGCGTCGAGCAGATAGGCGGTGCCGGCGATACGGGCCAGCGGCTCCTCGATACCTTCGAACTTGCTGATCGAAATGTTGAACTGCTCGCGGATGCGGGCATAGGCACCGGTGGTGCGCGCGGCATAGGCGGCACCGGCAGCAGACAGCGACGGCAATGAGATGCCACGGCCGGCGGCGAGCGCCGACATCAGCATCTTCCAGCCCTGCCCCAGGCGCTCCTGACCGCCGATGATGTAATCGAGCGGGATGAAGACGTCGCGGCCCCAGTTCGGGCCGTTCTGGAACACCTGCATCGACGGTAGATGGCGCTGGCCGATCTCGACGCCCGGAAGATCATGCGGGATCAGCGCAACCGTGATGCCAAGCTCGTCCTGTGAGCCCACGAGGTGATCGGGGTCATAGGCCTTGAAGGCGAGACCGATCAGCGTCGCGACCGGGCCGAGCGTGATGTAGCGCTTGTGCCAGTTGAGGCGCAGGCCCAGAACCTCCTGGCCGTCGAACGTACCCTTGCAGATGATGCCGCTGTCGATCATCGACGCCGCGTCCGAGCCGGCTTCCGGGCTGGTGAGGCCGAAACAGGGAATGTCGCGTCCGTCGGCGAGGCGCGGCAGCCAGCGCTGGCGCTGCGCGTCGGTGCCGAACTTCATCAGCAGTTCGCCGGGGCCGAGCGAATTGGGCACCATCACGGTCACCGCCGCGACCACCGAACGCGACGAAATCTTGCGCACCACTTCCGAATGGGCATAGGGCGAGAAACCGAGACCGCCATAGTCCTTCGGGATAATCATGCCGAAGAACTTTTCGCGCTTGATGAACTCCCAGACGTCCGGCGGCAGATCGCGCAATTCCCAATTGATCTTCCAGTCGTCGATCATCTCGCAGAGACGATCCACCGGCCCGGTCATGAAGGCCTGTTCTTCGTCCGTCAGTGCGGCCGGCTTGACGGCGAGCAGCTTGGCCCAGTCCGGGTTGCCGGTGAACAGGTCCGCATCCCACCAGACGTCGCCGGCTTCCAGCGCCTCGCGCTCGGTATCGGACATTTTCGGTAGCACGCCCTTGGCCCAGCCAAAGATCGGCTTGGTGAGATAATCGCGGCGTAGGCTGGACGGGCTCATGGAGGCTTCCTCTCGATCGAGGCGACCGGCAGTCCGGGCGGACCGCGGGCGCCCAAAGGCAGACGCTCTTAGCGGGACGGCGTTGGTGTCACCTTAGCTTTCGCATTGAAATTTAAGCGAAATTCGACAGCATCGAGCCATCATTAACGACAGGATACCGCAACGGTTCCCGAAAGGCGATTTCTCGCCGCGTGACCAGAGGTCGCGCGACCACGCGCCGGACTGCTAGCGGGCTCAGTCCGGGCGGGCCATCTCGAACATGGCGTCCTGCTTGATGTGGAAGTAATCGCCGCGGCGACCGGCGCGCAGGATCGGGCCGGCCAATGCAGTCTGGTAGACGCCGTCCACGATCAGGGTCTTGTCGATATGGATGGCGACGACCTCCCCCATGGTGAGGAAGGCGTTGGCCGAGGCGCCGTTGGCGCCCTTGAGCTCGATGACCTGGGTCACCTTGCACTCGAAAGCAACGCGGGCTTCGCCGACCCGTGGCACATTGACAAATTTGCTCGGCACCGGCGTCAGACCGGCAAGCTCGAATTCATCCACTTCCGGGCCAACACTCGCGGCCGTCGCGTTCATCTGCTTGGCCAGATCCATGGTGGCCAAATTCCAGACGAATTCCTTCGTCGCCTGCATGTTGCGGGCGGAGTCCTTGATGCCGATGCTGGAGAAGCCGATCAGCGGCGGCGTGTAGTTGAAGGCGTTGAAGAAGCTGTACGGCGCCAGATTGACATGGCCATTGGCATCCCGGGAGGAGACCCACCCGATCGGACGCGGACCGATAATGGCATTGAAGGGATCGTGCTTGAGGCCGTGGCCGTTGACGGGCTCGTAGGAATGCAGATCGAATGCGGTCACGCGGAAGATCCCCTGAATTAACGTCAGAGAGATCGTCTAGCCCCGCGGGGCTAACCCGGCAAGAACGAAGTCGATCATCTGGTCCACGGTGGGACCGGGCTTTTCCGCGCATTCGACGATCATCTGCGGATGGAAATAGCGCAGCATCGCCGTGCAGGTGCACATCGCCGCTAGCGGCACGTCCGGCGCGTAGAACTCTCCGCTTGCGACGCCCTCGGCAATAACGCCGCCAATGGTACCGGTAACCCGCTCGATATGGGCGACGCAGACGTCCCAATTCTCTTCCATGGCGATCGCCACCATCTCATGCAGCTTGGCATCGCCGACATAGCGCTCGGAATTCAACTGATGGATCGAGATCAGCAATTCGCGCAGTCGCAGCTGCACCGGCTTCGGCGTCGTCGCGACCACCTGCGCGGCCTCCTCGACCTCGCCCATCAATCGCTGCGCCACGGCCGCGATGATCGACTTCTTCGAATCGAAGAAGCGATAAACGTTCGCCGGGCTCATCCGGAGCACCTTGGCGATATCAGCCACGGTGGTCTTCTGGTAGCCGATTTCACGAAACAGTTTTTCCGCGACCACAACGATGCGGCCCCGCATATCGGCTTCAACGTGATCAGAAATCAGAGTCATCTCGGAATGCAGTCTTCAGTTATTCGGCAGCAAGCGGAAAGGCCTGTTGCTTGTCATGATGTTGCGGTGCGTGATGATCGACATCCTCACCCGATCCGCGTTCATCCAGGCTCTTGCGAAACCATAGGGCATAGAGACCCGGGAGATACAACAACGTCAAGAACGTCGCCACAAACAATCCACCCATGATGGTGACCGCCATCGGGCCCCAGAAGGCCGAGCGCGACAGCGGGATCATCGCCAGAATGGCCGCCAGCGCCGTCAGGATGACCGGACGCGCACGGCGCACGGTCGCCTCGACGATGGCTTCGCGGCGGGTCAGGCCGTGCTGCACATCGGTTTCGATCTGATCCACCAGAATAACGGCGTTGCGCATGATCATACCCGCCAGCGCGATCAGGCCGAGCAGTGCCACGAAGCCGAACGGCTTGTTGGCAACGTTCAGCGCCAAAGAGGCACCGACGATGCCGAGCGGCGCCGTCAGGAACACCAGGATCAGGCGCGAGAAGCTCTGCAATTGCACCATCAGCAGCGTCAGCATGATGATCATCATCAGCGGAAACAGCACGGCAATCGAGGCATTGCCCTTGCTGGATTCCTCCACCGCGCCGCCAATCTCGATGCGATAGGCCGGCTGCAGGCTGTCGCGGATCTGCTGGAGCTGCGGCCAGATCTGGTTGGTGACATCCGGCGGCTGCACGCCGTCGACAACGTCGCCGCGTACTGTGATCGCCATGTCGCGGTTACGGCGCCAGAGGATCGGCTCCTCATGGGCGTATTCGATCTTCGCCACCTGTGACAGCGGCACTGGAACGCCGTTGCGCGAGATGATGGTAAGATCGCCCACACGGCCGAGATCGAGGCGTTCCGACGGCACGGCACGGGCGACGACACCCACTTTCTCGATACCGTCACGCACGGTCGTAACCGACGCGCCGGAGATCAGCATCGCTAGGGATTGTGACAACTCCTGCGGCGTCAGGCCGAGCGCACGGGCGCGGTCCTGGTCGACCACCAGCCTGAGCGAAGGCGTCTGCTCGTTCCAGTCGAGCTGCGGATCGACCATATTCTTGTTGGCGCGCATCACTTCGCGCACTCTGTAGGCGATATCGCGCACGGTCGCGGTATCCGGCCCGATGACGCGGAACTGGACGGGGAAACCGACCGGCGGGCCGAAATTGAAGCGATCGACGCGCACGCGTGCTTCCGGCAGCTGGCCATCGGCGACGGCCTTCTCGATTTTGGACTTGATGCGCTCGCGTGCCTCGACATCCTTGGACACAATCACGATCTCGGCGAAGGCCTCGTTCGGGAGCTGCGGATTGAGGCCGAGCCAGAAGCGCGGCGAGCCGCGGCCGACATAGGCCGTATAGGTGGCGATGTCCTTGTCGTCCTTGAGCAGCTTCTCGGCGTCCTTGACCGCCTTTTCGGTAACACCAAAGGCCGTGCCTTCCGGCAGGCGCAGCTGCAGGAACAGTTCCGGGCGCTCAGACAGCGGGAAGAACTGCTGCTGGACATGGCCGAAACCGACGATGGCGGCAATGAAGATGCCGACCGTGGCGGCTACCACCTTGATGCGATGCGTGACGCACCACTGCACGACGCTGCGCAACCCGCGATACATGCGCGTCTCATAGACCGCATGCGGATCGTGATTGGCCTTGCCGTGGGCAGCAAAGTTCGGCAGCAGCTTGACGCCAATATAGGGCGTGAAGATCACCGCGACGAACCATGAGGCGATCAGCGCAATCGCGACCACCCAGAAGATGCCACCGGCATATTCGCCGACTGCGGAATTGGCGAAGCCGATCGGCAGGAAGCCGACGGCCGTGATCAGCGTGCCCGTGAGCATCGGAAACGCCGTCGACTCCCAGGCGAAGGACGCCGCGCGGACGCGGTCCCAGCCCTGCTCCATTTTCACCACCATCATCTCGACCGCAATGATCGCGTCGTCGACCAGGAGGCCGAGCGCGATGATCAACGCGCCGAGCGTGATGCGATGCAGGTCCATGCCCATCGCATTCATGACCATGAAGACGATACCGAGCACCAGCGGCACCGACAGTGCGACCACGATGCCGGTGCGCCAGCCGAGCGCAAGGAAGCTGACGAACAGCACGATCCCCAGGGCCTCGATGAATGAGTGCGTAAATTCGCCAACGGCGTGTTCGACCACCAGCGGCTGATCGGCAATCTGCTCGACATTGATGCCCTGCGGGACTGCGACCATGAACTCGTTCTTGGCCTTTTCGACGTCCTTGCCGAGTTCGAGAATATTGGCGCCGTTGGCCGTCACAACGCCGATGCCGAGCGCGTATTGGCCCTTCTGCCGGACCTTGAAATCCGATGGATCGACGAAGCCGTGGCTCACCGTCGCGATATCACCGAGGCGGAACGTGCGTCCGTTGCTCTCCACCGGCGTTTCCGCGACGGTCTTCACGCCGTCGAGCGCACCGGTAACGCGCAGCGGTACGCGCTGCGACGAGGTTTCCACCGTACCGGCCGGCTGAATCGCGTTCTGCTTGGCAAGTGAGTCGAACAGCGTCTGCGGCGTGATGCCGAGCGTCGCCAGCTTGGCGTGGGAAAATTCGACGAAAATGCGCTCGTCCTGGGTGCCGTAGAGATTGACCTTGGTGACGCCTTTCACCTTCAACAGGCGCTGGCGCAGGCCTTCGGCGACCACTTTCAACTGTTTGAAGTCGGCGCCGTCGCCGGTCATCATGTAGAGAATGGAATCGACGTCGCTGAACTCGTCATTGACCGTCGGCCCGACCAGATTCGCAGGCAGACTGCCCTGCACGTCGGCGAGCTTCTTGCGCAGCAGATAGAACAGGAACGGCACGTCCTTGGCCGGCGCGTTGTCTTTGAACGTGACCTGCAGCGCCGTGAAGTTCGGCTTCGAATAGGTCTGCACCTTGTCGAAGTAAGGCAGCTCCTGCATCTTTTTCTCGATGGGATCTGCAACCTGCTCCTGCATTTCCTTGGCCGTCGCGCCCGGCCAGATCGCCGTGACGTTGACCACCTTCACCGTGAAGGACGGGTCTTCGGCGCGGCCGAGCTTCTCGTAAGAGATGAAGCCGCCGACGCCGAGCGCGATGATCAGAAACAGGATCAGCGCGGGATGAGCGACGGCCCAGGCGGAGAGGTTGAAGCGATGCATCGGCTTCGTCCTTTGAATGCGAGCGTCTTAAAACGACAATGCGGAGACGACGTGGACCTTCAGCGCAGGGTCCAGTTTCTGCACCCCGAGCGTCACGATCTTGGCACCTTCATCGACGCCACCTGATATGATGACATCGTTGCTCTCATAGGACTTCACCTTGACGGGCTGCAGGGCGACGTCGCCCGATGCGCTCACAACATAGAGCGAAGGATTGTTGCCCTGGCTGAACAGTGCCGAAAGCGGCACGCGCGCAACGCGTTCGGTGGCGGGATCGGAGAGCGTCAGCGTCGCCGTCATGCCGAGCGACACCTTGTCGTCGGCCTCGGGCAGCGAGAATTTGGCGAGATAAGTGCGGGTCGCGGTGTCGGCATTGGGCGCGAGTTCACGCAGCTTGGCGGCATATTGCTTGCCGGGCTCGGACCATAGCGTCACGCTGGCTTTGCCTTCCTTGGCGCGGCCAACCAGCGTTTCCGGAATGGAAACCACCGCCTCCTTCTCGCCGAAGCGCGCGACACGGATGGCGGCTTGCCCTGCGGCGACGACCTGACCGGCATCGATCAGCGTCGCGGTGACAACGCCGCGGGTGTCGGCGATCAGCGTCGCATAAGAGAGGCTGTTCTTGGTGAGTTCGACAGAGCGTTCGGCGCGATTGAGACGCGCGCGGGCTTCGTCGCCCGTGGCTTTGGCTTGATCTAGCTGTGCCTGGGTGGACCAGCCCTTGGCGCGCAGCTCGGTGGCGCGGCCCTCGGCTGCAGTGGCATTGGCCAGCACGCCCGTGGATGCGTTGAGTTCGGCGACCGCCTGCTCGGCCTGCAGCTTCAGATCGACCTCGTCGAGCGTAGCCAGCGGCTGGCCGATCTCGACGTTCTGGCCGACCTCAACAAGGCGCTTGGCGACTTTGCCGGTGACCCGGAAGCCCATATCGGTCTCGATCCGCGGGCGGATGGTGCCGACGAAACTGCGCTGCGGAGATTCCGGCTCGTAATGCACGGTCGCGACCAGCACGGGGCGGGTCGGCTTGGCCTCAGCCTCGGTCTTCTTGCCGCAGCCGGCCAGAGCAAGGGCCGGGATCAGCAGGAGCGCGGCGGCGAGTGGCTTGCGGAAAGCGCTGACTTTGGTGTGGCCGAGCATCACGAGCGTCCTTCGAATGAATGTTCGAAGGGAACTTAGGCGTGACCACTGACGAATGTCAATATTCGTCAGTGGTCACAATTTCGGCAGATTGCCGCACCCCATCCCGGCCTTATTTCACCCGTGCCGGTTTGCCGGTAGTTGTGAACTCCGTTGCTGTCCCGTGATTGCCGACGAGCAGGAGAATACCGGCGACCAGCGGCATCGCCGCCAGCACCAGAAGCCCGGTCGAGGTACTGCCCGTCAGCTCCTTGACCCAGCCGATCAGATAGGGACCGCCGAAGCCGGCGAGATTGCCGATCGAATTGATCAGCGCGATGGCACCGGCGGCCGCCGTGCCGCTGAGCCACGCGGTCGGCAGCGTCCAGAACAGAGCGAAGGTGCAGAACACGCCGATCGCAGCGACCGTCAGCGCGACCATGGTCAGAGTCGGATTGGTGGAGATGCCGGACAGCGCGAGCGCCACGGCGGTCAGCAGCAGCGGCAGGCCGACATGCCAGACGCGTTCGCGGGTCTTGTCGGAATGCTGCGCCCACAGCACCATGGCAATGGAGCCGAACAGATAGGGGATCGCGGTGACGAAACCGGTCTGCAGATTGGTGAAGCCGAACGCCTTCACGATCTGCGGCAGCCAGAACTGCATGCCATAGAGCGCGCCGACAAAGCCGAAATAGATCACGCTCAGCATCAGCACCTTCGACGACGACAGCGCCTGCCCCAGTGTCATGCCATGGGCGCTTTCCTTGGCGAGACGCTCGCCTTCGAGCTTGTTGGGGAGCCACATCTTCTGGTCGGGCGTCAGCCATTCGGCCTTTTCAGGTTTGTCGGTGAGGTAGAACCAGGTGACGACGCCGAGAATGACCGAAGGAATCCCTTCGATGATGAACAACCACTGCCAGCCCTTCAGGCCCATGACACCGTCGAGCCCCAGCAGCATGCCGGAGATCGGCGCGCCAATCACCGTGGATACGGGAACCGCGATCGCGAAGGCCGCGAGGAAACGCGCGCGATATTCGGCCGGAAACCAGTAAGTGAGATAGAGGATAATGCCGGGGAAGAAGCCGGCCTCGGCGACACCGAGCAGAAAGCGCAGCGTGTAGAAGCTCCACGGGCCACTGACGATCGCCATCAGCGCGGAAATGATGCCCCAGCTCACCATGATGCGCGCGATCCAGCGGCTGGCGCCGAATTTCTCCAGCGCGATGTTGCTGGGAACTTCAAAAATGAAATAGCCGATGAAGAAGATGCCCGCGCCCCAGGCGAAGACCGTCGGCGAGAAATTCAGTTCGGCATTCATGGTGAGCGCGGCGAAGCCGAGATTGACCCGGTCGAGATAGGCCAGGAAATAAGCCAGCACCAGAAACGGGATCAGCCGCCACGAAATGGCGCGGATGGTCGAGGTTTCGATGTCGGATTTGGCACTGCGCGTGGCGCGCGCACCGACGGCGGTCTGGCTCATGGTTCACTCCCGGTCGTTTGTTGTCGGCAACGGCCTCTGCGGGCCGCGCTGTCATGTCGCACGGTTTAGCGAAAGAGCCGGGGAGCGGCAATGTCTGTGCAGAGCAGTAATCAGCTCAGCGCAATACCTGCGTGAACAGCACCTGCGCAAAGCGCTCGATCGGCGCCGGGCTGCGTTCGGCCTTCGACAGCAGGTTGGCGCCCTGCAGCGAGGAGACGATGAAGCCCGCAACCTCAGCGCACTTGAAGTCGGCCGGCAGCTCGCCGGCTGTCACCGCAGAGGTCAGGCATTCGGCGATGCTCTGTTGGACGTCGGCGAAGATCGTCAGCAGCCGGTCGCGAATGAGGTCGCTGTGGTCGCTGGCTTCTGCCGTGAAATTGCCGAACAGGCAGCCATTGCACATCTGGTCTTCGCTCAGCCGGGCCACATTTGCATCGATATAGGCGCGCAGCCGCGCCAGTGGCGACAGGCCTTCATTGCGCAGCGTCTGCGCCATCAACTCGCGGCCCTTGGCGAAATAGAGATCGATGATCTCGAGGCCAAATTCTTCCTTGGAGGTAAAGTGATTGGTAAAGGTGCCCTGCGGCACGCCGGCGGCATGCACGATGTCGCGGACGCTCGCGCCCGCATAGCCGCGCGCATGCACGACCGCGAGGCCTGCGGTGAGAATCCTGTCGCGATTCGAGAGCTTCGCCATGGGCTTAATATGGCTGCGCCGGACGCCGGATCAAGCGACCGACACGCATAGGCACAAAGCATTCAGGCCTTGTCCGGCCCTCGGCATCTAGCCGTGCCCGTAGCGTCGGGCCGCCTCGACGGTCAGGCCCTTGCCGACAGCCCCGAACGTATCGCCATCGATGGCCCGGGCGGCCGGCAACGCCGCCGTGATCGCCTTGCGGACATGGGCGAGCTGCACCGAACCGCCGGTCAGGAACACCGCATCGATCGCTTCGGGCTTCAGCCCGGCCTGGGTCAGGCAGATCTTGATCCGCGCGGTGATCCGATCGGCGAGCAACTGGGTGTGGCTGACCAGTTCCTTGCGGGCGACGCCAGCGGCGAGGCCAGGCTCGATCCAGTCCAGCGCGATGCTCGATTTCGGCTTGTCAGACAGGCCAATCTTCGCGCCCTCGACTTCCATCGCCAGCGTATGTCCGCGCTGTTCGTCCAGTACACGGACGAGACGGTCCAGCAGCTCCGGCTGCTGCGCCTCATAGCGCACCTGCTTTACCTCGTTCATGACCTTGGAATCGTACATCCGGTTGATGCTCGACCAGGTCGCCAGATCGTGGAAATAGCCCGACGGCACATCGAGCCCCGCGCGCTTCATCGCCGAACGATAGCCGAGCAGCGGCATGATCACGCCGAGACTGAGATGTCTGTCGAAATCGGTACCGCCGATGCGCACGCCGTCATTGGCGAGAATGTCGTCCTTGCGGTCGGCATGGCGATGCCGCTGAGGCGACAGCCGCACGATGGAGAAGTCCGACGTGCCGCCGCCGATATCGGCGATCAGCGCGATCTCCTCCGAATTGATCTGCCGCTCGTAATCCAGCGCCGCGGCAATCGGCTCGAACTGGAATGTCACGTCCTCGAAGCCGACGTCCTTGGCGATCGCGCGCAGCGTAGCTTCGGCCTTGGCGTCACCGGCCGGATTGTCATCGACGAAATGGACGGGACGGCCATGGACGACCTGGCGGAGTTCAAGCCCTGTGGCCTGTTCCGCACGCCGCTTCACCGCACCGAGATAATAGGCGATGACATTGCGGAAGCTGACGCGTTCGCGGCCGACGCGCGTCGTCTCATCGATCAGCGACGTGCCAAGCACGGATTTGAGGCTGCGCATCAGGCGGCCAGGCGCGCCCTCGACATAGGCTTCGATCGCCTTGCGGCCAATGAAGGCGCCGGTATCGGCCTTGTAAAAGATCGCACTCGGAATTGTGACATGATAGTCTTCGAGCGCCGCCAGCACCGGAACATCATTGATGACCGTGCCTAGCGTCGTGTTCGACGTTCCAAAATCCAGACCACAAACCGACATTGCCGCTCCCGAAAGGAACGTCCGTCTACACAGTTCGCAGGCCGCGATCTAGCATTATATTTTTGCACAGCCGCACTGTCATGAAGCGCACCGAACACTGCAATTTTCGAAGCAAAACAACGCGATCCACAGAACAATCGACTGCATCCGCCGGGGTTGATGAATCGTGCGGCATCGGTCCATAAGCGTTTTGCGACGGCGGTATGACCCGCCACGGAATTTCGAAGGAATCTCTACGCGTGGCAAACATCAATCAGAAGATCGCAGACGAACTTGGCGTGCGCGAACAGCAGGTCGCGGCGACGGTAGAGCTGCTCAACGGCGGCGCGACGGTGCCGTTCGTGGCGCGCTACCGCAAGGAAATCACCGGCGGTCTCGATGACGCGCAACTGCGCACGCTGGAAGAGCGCCTGACCTATCTGCGCGAACTCGAAGAACGCCGCCTCGTGATTCTGGAATCGGTGCGCGAACAGGGCAAGCTCGATGCCGCGCTCGAAACGGCGATCATGACCGCCGACACCAAGGGCCGTCTCGAAGACATCTATCTGCCGTTCAAGCCGAAGCGCCGCACCAAGGCCGAGATCGCCAGGGAAGCCGGCCTCGAGCCGCTGTCGGAACTGTTGCTGACGGAGCCGCAGAACGATCCAAAGAAAGTTGCGGAAGCTTTCGTCAATGCCGAGAAGAACGTCGCCGATGTCGCCGCGGCACTGGATGGCGCCCGCGCGATCCTCGTCGAGCGGTTCGCCGAAGATGCCGATCTGATCGGCGCGCTGCGCGAGCAGATGTGGTCGAACGGCCTGATGGCCTCGACCGTGCGCACCGGGAAGAAGACCGAAGGCGAGAAGTTCAAGGACTATTTCGACTTCAGCGAGCCGCTGCACAAGCTCCCATCACACCGTATCCTGGCGTTGTTCCGCGGCGAGAAGGAAGAGATCCTCGATCTCGCGATGCAGCCCGAGCCGGTACCGGCCACGCCTGCGCCAACTACCACACCAAGCTCCTATGAGCTGAAGATCATGAACCGCTTCGGCGTCTCCGATCAGGGCCGCCCCGGCGACAAGTGGCTGACCGAAACCACGCGCTGGGCCTGGCGCACCAAGATCCAGGTCCATCTCAACATCGACCTGCGCATGCGGCTGTGGACTGCGGCGGAAGAAGAAGGCGTCCGCGTGTTCGCGTCGAACCTGCGCGACCTGCTGCTCGCAGCGCCTGCCGGCGCGCGCGTCACCATGGGCCTCGATCCAGGCTTCCGTTCGGGTGTGAAAACCGCGATCATCGACGCGACAGGCAAGGTCGTCGCAACGACCACGATTTATCCGCATGAGCCGCAGCGCCAGTGGGATGCGTCGCTCGCCATGCTCGGCAAGCTCGCCGTCCAACACAAGGTCGACCTGATCGCCATCGGCAACGGCACCGCCTCGCGCGAGACCGACAAGCTGGCCATGGAGCTGGTCAAGCTGCTGCCGGACCTCAAGATGTCGAAGATCGTGGTGTCGGAAGCCGGCGCCTCGGTCTATTCGGCCTCGGCCTTCGCCTCTGAAGAACTGCCCGAGCTCGACGTCACGCTGCGCGGCGCGGTTTCCATCGCGCGCCGCCTGCAGGATCCGCTGGCCGAACTGGTGAAGATCGATCCGAAGGCGATCGGCGTCGGCCAGTATCAGCACGATCTCGGCGAGAGCAAACTGGCGCGGTCGCTCGATGCCGTCGTGGAAGACTGCGTGAACGGCGTCGGTGTCGACGTGAACACAGCATCCGCGCCGCTGCTGGCACGCGTGTCCGGCATCGGTACGGGTCTGGCGCAGAGCATCGTGCAGCACCGCGACGCCAACGGCCCGTTCAAGTCACGCAAGGCGCTGAAGGAAGTGCCGCGGCTTGGCCCGAAGGCATTCGAACAATGTGCCGGCTTCCTGCGCATCAATGACGGCGAGGATCCGCTCGATAAATCCGGCGTGCATCCGGAGGCCTATCCGCTGGTGAGGAAGATTCTGGAGGCCACCAAGAGCGACATCAAGGCGCTGATCGGCAATGCCGAGATCCTGCGCAAGGTGCAGCCCAAGACCTTCGTCGATGACACCTTCGGCCTGCCGACCGTCACCGACATCCTGAAAGAACTCGAAAAGCCCGGCCGCGACCCCCGCCCCGCCTTCAAGGCTGCGGTGTTCATGGAAGGCGTCGAGAAACTGAGCGATCTCAAGCCCGGCATGGTGCTCGAAGGCACAGTGACCAACGTCGCTGCTTTCGGCGCCTTCGTCGATATCGGCGTGCATCAGGACGGCCTGGTGCACATCTCGGCGATGTCGAAGACATTCATCAAGGATCCACGCGAAGTCGTGAAGTCAGGCGACATCGTCAAGGTGAAGGTGCTGGAAGTCGAAGTCGCCCGCAAGCGCATCGCGCTGACGCTGCGCATGGACGATCCTGTCGGCGCCAAGGCCGACCGTCCGCAAGCCGATCGCGGCCCTCGCTTCAACGAACGCCAGATGACATCGCGTGCTCCGGCGAAGCAGGAGAGCAGTGGCGGTGGTGCATTTGCAGAGGCACTGCGCCGCGCGGCCGAGAAGGGCGCGGGGAAGGCGAAGTAGTCTTACTTAACCTCTCCCCGCATTGCGGGGAGAGGTCGACCGGCGAAGCGCAGCGAAGTTGGTCGGGTGAGGGGCATGGCAGCGCCTCTCCTCAATGATTGATTCTCGGATCGGATTGTCCGACCCGCACCTCATCCGATTTATTTTAGTGAGTGCCCAGCCCCTCACCCCACCCCTCTCCCCGCGCAGAGCGGGGAGAGGGAGCGCACGGCCGGCGCGTTACTTCCCCAATTCCACAGCCAACTGCAAAATATCCTCATCGCAGTCCCGTGCGCCCATGATCGACAACCCGATCGGGCAATCGTCGAACTTGGCGACAGGCATTGAGACCTGCGGCGTTCCGGCATGGCCGGACACACAGAGCAATTCGATGGCGCGGGCGCGGAACACATCGAGCGTCGCATCCGGCGTGTTGCGCAGCGGCGCAATGCCTGGTGCGGTCGGCAGCACCATGACTGTATCGGCGGACAGCAGCGACAGCACGCGTTCAACGATGGTCTTGCGCATCGCGCGTGCGGCGGCGATCTCGGCGGGATCCAAAACCGCCGCAGCCGCGAAACGTTCCTTCACGCCGGGGCCGAGTTTCGGCTGGGTCGCCTTGATCCATTCGCCCTGCGCGGCCCAGGCTTCTTCCGACTGGACTACACGGAAGGTGTTGCGCCAGGCGTTGAGTTCACCGCTTGCGACATCTACCTCCTCGCTCGCGCCAATCAGCGCCTTGATGCGATCGACCGACGGCTGCAGCAGGTTGCGAACCTTCTCATCGACAGCGCCAAACAGGTCGCTTGCGATCAGAACCTTCTTCACCCGGCGCGGGGCACGCGCCTTGTCGAGCAGCACTTTGCCGACCTCGGCCATCAATTCGGGCGTGCGCGCGAACCAGCCGACGGTGTCGTAACTCGGTGCCAGCGGCACCGCGCCATCGAGCGGAACACGACCATGCGTGGTGCGAATGCCGTAGACACCGCAATAGCTGGCGGGCAAACGCACCGAGCCGCCGGTGTCGGAGCCGATAGCGAAATCGACGAGCGCACCGGCGGTCGCAGCGGCCGATCCGCTCGACGAGCCGCCAGGGATGCGGCCGGGCGCGGCCGGATTGATCGGCGTGCCGTAATGCGCGTTCTCGCCATTGAGGCTCCAGGCCAGTTCATCCGTATGCGTCTTGCCGACCAGTTTCACGCCGGCATCGAGCAGGCGATCGACCACTGGCGTTGATTTCGTCGGCACCGGATGTGTCGCCAGCCATTCCGGGCTGCCGGCGCCGGTCGGTACATTGGCAAGATCGAAAAAATCCTTCAGCGCAAAGGTGAGACCAGCGAGAGGCCCTTCCTTCGTCGTCTGCACTTCGATGTGGCCGTGATCCACAAAGGCATTGAGCGTGTCATTGATCGGCATCGAAGTCTCCGTACAGCAAGGGGCGCCCGCTTCAGTGGGGCTTGAGCAGACTCGCAGCCGGCCTGATGAAGGTCCTGATGCCGTTCTTGAAACCGAACAGCGGCTGCGCAATCTCGCATACCGCCTCTGCCTTGGTCTCGCAATCGAGCACCACGAGATCGGCGGAATTGCCGACGGCGATGCCGTAGTGCTTCAGGTTGAGCAGCTTCGCCGAAGCCGACGTCACGAGATCGAGACATCCGGCAAGATCGTCCATGGCGCCGACCTGCATCACATTGGCGTAGAGATTGATCATGCGGATCAGCGAGACATCCCCGAACGGCGTGAACGGATTCAGCACATTGTTGGTGGAGATATTCGCATTCACACCCAGCGCGCGCAGCTTGTGCGCCGATGTCACGCCGCGCGGCACATTATGATCGCTGCCGCGGCCTGTGAGGAACAGGTCGGTTGCCGGCAATACGGTGACGGCGACGCCAGCATCCGCCAGCCGTTTCGCAGCCGCCTCGAAGGCTGCCGGCGGCATCGCCGACAGTTTCGTGGCATGGCCGATGGCCACGCGACCGCCCCAGCCCGTGGCCTCCGTCATGCGGCAAACCTCTTCGAAATCGGACCGCGTCGGATCGAGATCGAAATCGAGGTGGAAATCGATATCGACGCCGAACTCCTGCGCGATGCCGAAGATCCTGGCGATCTGGCCGTTCGAGTCCTTGTCGATGTAAGGCACGCCGCCGAGAAGATCCGCGCCCTCTCGCATCGCCTGCAGCAGCACATCCTCGCAGCCGGGATCGTCGAGCAATCCTTCCTGCGGAAACACACACAGCTGCAGATCGATCGCCCAGGCGTAATCCTGCTTCAACTTCTTCAGCGCGCGAAAGCTGGTCAACCCGATACGCGGATCGACCTCGACATGGGTGCGCATGCGGTTGGTGCCGTGCTTGATCGCTTTCTCCAGCGTCTGCGATGCGCGTGCATAGACATCCTCTTCGGTGAAGTCGCGTTTGGCCCGGGAGACTTCGCTGATCACCTCCGCGAGCGTACCCTTCGCGCAATTGCAGCGGCCCAGGAGGCAGGATTTGTCGAGATGGATATGCGTCTCCACGAAGCCCGGCACGAGCAGCCGGCCGCCGACATCCTGATCCGGCGCCACGCCGCGCGGCAGGCCGATCTCGATGGCCTCGAACCGCCCGCCGCGAATGCCGATATCCACCGGGCCATCAGGCCGGTCGGCAATGCGCGCGTTGCGCAGGATGAGGTCGAAGGTCATGGGAGGACTCCTGGAGAGGCCACGCCACCGAGCGGGACGTAGCGAAAGCATATGCGTGGGCAAGCAAGGCATGTGCCAAGGCGCATGCGATTCAATCTCTGATTAACTATCTGAAAATACACTAGTATCTTCAAATCTTCCTTCAGAGAACTCCCAATAATCAGTCGCCGCACACAAGAATTGTATACGATCTGATGCATCTACCGAATACAATTCTGGCACCGGTTTTGCTATGATGGCGCCAGCATCTGTCCGCAGGAGAAACCCGATGTCGCAATCCCCCACCGCGCTTGCGCCCGTCACCAATGAAACCGCCCAGGCTGCCGACCTCGTCGAGCGGTTTCTCGTGGCCTCCATGGTGCCGGACCCGGAAACCGCGGGCACCTTCATGTCGGCCGACGTCGCGATCACCTTCACCGGCGGTCGCAAGTTCAAGCATCCGCGCGATGCCACCGCGTTCAACGCCATGCGCTACAAATGGGTGAAGAAGAAGATGGAGCGCACCGACGTGTCGCCGGGGAATGGCGAGACCATCGTCTACAATACCGGCACGCTCTACGGCGAATGGCATGACGGCACGCCGTTCGAAGGCAATCGCTATGTCGATCGCTTCGTCGTGCGCGACGGCAAGATCGTGAGGATGGATGTCTGGAACGACAGCGCCGAACGCATTCTCGTGCGCATGGATATCGAAGCGTAACGCGAACACAGCGGCTTGATCGCCGCCGGTGTTCAGCGCCTCGAAATGTCGACGATCTGGCACCCGGTTTGCATACAGAATGCAAGCTGAACGTAACCAGGAAACGTCGATGTTGCAGGGATTCTCCAGGACCATGAAGACAGGCGCCGCGCTGCTGTGCCTGATCGGTTTCACCAACACTGCCAAGGCCGACGCGGCTGCCTGCCCCGCGACGATCCCGTTCGGGTTGACCACTCCGCTGACGGGCAACCTCGCGTTGCTCGGCACGCAGGCCCGCAACGGCGCCGAATTCGCCGTCGATGAGATCAATGCGGCCGGCGGCATTGCCGGCAAGAAGATCGCGCTCACCACCGAGGACACCGGCGCCTCGTCAACCGACGCGCTGAATGCGATGAACCGCATCATCGAGAGCAAGCCGCTGGTCATCATGTCGTCGATGATCTCGCCGCATGTGTTCGCGCAGACCGAGAGCGTCAACAAGTCCGAGACGCCGTTCATCGTCGGCGCGACAAATGCCAAGGTAACCGCGCAGGGCTCGAAGTGGCTGTTCCGCACCCACGCCCATGACGGTCAGCTCGCCGACCTGATCCCCGAATATCTCGTGAAGTCGCTGAAGAAGACCAAGCCTGGCATTCTCGTCGTTGCCGACGATTACGGTCTCGGCGCGTCGAAGGGCATTCAGGCGGCACTTGCCAAACTCAATGTCACGCCGGTCGCAACGGCCTCTTATGCCCCGTCCGATAAGGACATGAGCGCGCAGCTTCTGGAGATCAAGGACAAGGGCGCCGACAGCCTGATCCTGTTCGGTCGTCCCTCCGACATCACGCTGGTGCTGAAGCAGATGGGCGATCTCGGCATCAAGCTGACCACCATCGGCAATACCAGCATTGTCGCGCAGACCACCCTGAACAATCTGTCCGCAGCCGAAGCCGACGGCAACTACGCGATCGGGGGCATGATCCCCCAAACCTCGACCGATCCGAAAATTCTGGATTGGGCAAAGCGCGTGCAGGACAAATACAAGGTGCCGGCCGACAACTTCACCGTCTCCTATTACGACTCGGTCTTCATGCTGAAGTCGATCATTGAGAAAGTCGGCTGCGACAAGCCCGCGATCCGCGATGCACTGGCGGCCACCAAGGACTTCAAGGGCATGCTGATCTCCTATCAGGCGGATGCCAATGGCGATCTTACCCATACGCTCGGCATCTACCGCAACAAGGGCAAGACCCCCGAATTCACCGGGCCGATCAAAGAGAGCGGGTTCTAAGACTTCATGGGCCAGCTCGTCGTCAACGGTCTGGCGCTCGGGAGCATCTACGCTCTCGTGGCGCTCGGTCTGCTGCTGATTTTCAACACCGTTCAGATCGTCAATTTCGCGCAGGGACAGTTGTTGATGCTCGGTGCCTTTATCGGCATTTCGGGCGCGGTGACGCATGAACTGCCGATGGCGCTGGCCTGGGCCTCCACCATGCTGGCGATGGCGCTGATCGGCATCGTCTTCATGGTGCTGGTCTATTTCCCCTTGCGCGGGCGGCCACCATTCCTCGTGATCCTCACCACCATCGCGATGGGCATCGTGCTGGAGAACATCGCGCTGATCGTCTGGGGGCCGCTGCCGGTGTCGCTGCCCTCGCCGGTACGCGGCCCGCCGCTGCGCTTTGCCGGCGTCGTTATTTCGATGCATCAGCTCTTCATCTTCTGTACGCTGGCCGTGATCCTGCTGCTGCAATATCTGATGCTCACCAGGACGCGCTTCGGGATCCTGATGCAGGCGACTGCGCAGGATCTGCACACCGCGCGGCTGGTCGGGATTCCCGTCAACCGTACCATCGCGGTGGCCTTTGCCTTCGGTGCGATCCTGTCGGGCATCGCTGGCCTGCTGGTTGCGCCGATCTTTCTTGCCGAACCGACCATGGGTGGCAGCTTAGGTCTCAAGGGTTTCGTCGTCAGCGTGATCGGTGGCTTCGGCAATCTGCCAGGCGCGGTGATCGGCGGATTGTTTCTCGGCCTGATCGAGACCTTCGGCGCGCGCTACATCTCCTCGAACTTCCGCGATGCCTATGCCTTCATCGTGATGATCGCCGTGCTCGTGGCCTGGCCGCGCGGATTGTTCGGCGAGAAGAGCAGCGAGAAGGTATGACAGTGAAACACTGGTTTCCGCTCGCGCTTGGCGCTGTGGTGGCGCTGCTGATCCCCGCAGTGACCCATGACAACTATGTCATTCAGCTCCTGAACATCGCGATCCTCAATGCCATTGTCGTGCTCGGATTGAACTTCGCCACCGGCTGGGTCGGCCAGATCAATTTCGGTCAGGCCGCATTCTACGGTCTCGGCGCCTATACGACGGGCATCGCGACCAAGGCCGGCCTACCCTGGATCACGACGCCGTTTCTGTCGGTCGTCATCGTGATGGGTGCGAGCCTTGTGCTCGGCCTGCCTACTTTGCGGCTGCGCACTTATTATCTCGCGATGACTACGATCGGTTTTGGTGAGATTGTCCGGCTGATCATCGTGCATTGGGAGCCCGTAACCGGCGGCACATCCGGCCTGCGCGCGATACCGGGCATTAACGTGTTCGGTATCGGCCCGCAGGGACAGATCCAGCATTATTACCTGCTGATCGTGGTGCTGGGGCTCGCCGCATCGATCGCCGCCCGTATCAGACAGTCGTCGCTCGGCCGGGCGATGATCGCCACCAAGGATTCCGAAATCGCGGCTGAGCAGAGCGGCGTGGACACCACGCGCACCAAGCTGATCGCCTTCACGATCGGCGCGGTCTATGCCGGCCTCGCCGGCTGCCTCTATGCCTCATCGATCCGCTTCATCAGCCCGGACAGTTTCTCCGGCACCCAGGCCATCCTGCTGATGACCATGCTGATCGTCGGCGGCATGGGCTCGATCCCCGGCTGCATCATCGGTGCTGTCGGCCTCACCATCCTGCCGGAGGCGCTGCGGTTTCTCGGGCAATGGTACCTCGTGCTCTACGGCCTCGGCGTCATTGCCGTCATCGTGCTGGCGCCCGGCGGTCTGGCCTCGCTCGCCTCACGCCTGCCACGCTGGGCAGGTGCGCGATGACCGATCAAACGATCATCACGGCGCGCGGCGTGACGCGCCGCTTCGGCGGCCTTGTCGCGCTCGACAGCGTCGATCTCGATGTGCCCCACGGCATCGTGCAGGCCATTATCGGCCCCAACGGCTCCGGCAAGACCACGCTTTTGAACGCGCTATCAGGCGCCTCGCATGCCGATGCCGGTTCGATCCGTATTGACGGCAAGGAGATATTTCGCCTCAGACCACATCGCATCGCGCGGCTCGGGCTGGCGCGCACATTCCAGAACATCCGGGTGTTTTCCAATCTCACAGTGCTGGAAAACGTAAAAGTCGCCGCCGCCTGCAACTCGCCGATGTCGATGTTCAGCATCATGCTGTCGACCACGACGCAGCGGCAGCGCGAGACGGAGATCGAGAGCGCCGCGCGCCAGGCGCTGGAAATCGTCGGCCTTGCCGGCCGCGCGGACGACCGCCCGACCCAGTTGCCCTATGCGCAGCAGCGCCTGCTGGAAATCGCACGGGCATTGGCGTCAAAACCCAGCGTGCTTTTGCTGGATGAGCCTGCCGCGGGCATGAACATGACCGAGAGCATGACGCTGCTCGACACCATCGCGAAGCTGAAGGGTAAGGGCATCACCGTGTTGCTGGTCGAGCACAATGTGCGACTGGTAATGGGGATCAGCGACCGCGTTGCCGTCCTCGATTTCGGCAAGAAGATCGCCGAAGGCGCGCCATCCGACGTGCAGCGAAACCCGTTAGTGATCGAGGCCTATCTCGGCAGGCGGCACCGCCATGCTTAAGGTCGACAATCTCCGCGTCTCCTACGGTCATATCGAAGTGCTGAAGGGAATCTCCTTCAGCGTCGAGATGGGCGAGATCGTTGCCCTGATCGGCGGCAATGGCGCCGGCAAGACCACGACGCTCAGCACCATCTCTGGCCTGCTGCGACCGACATCGGGCACGATTTCATGGAAGGGCGAAAACATTCACGGCACGGCTGTGGAAACCATCGTCGGCACCGGCCTCGCCCACTGCCCGGAAGGACGCCGGATTTTTCCGGGGCTAACCGTGCGCGAGAACCTGATCACCGGCACCGCATCGCGCGCCTACAGGAAGGCCGAAGTCGAGGATGATCTCGCGCTGGTGTTCGAACTGTTTCCGCGCCTGAAGGAACGCATCAAGCAGGGCGGCTGGTCGCTCTCCGGCGGCGAGCAACAGATGCTGGCCATCGGGCGCGCGCTGATGTCGCGGCCGAGCCTGCTGATGCTCGATGAGCCGTCACTCGGCTTGGCGCCCATCGTGATCGAGCAGGTTTTCGACAAGATCGTCGAACTCAACAAGCGAACGGGTCTGGGCGTGCTGCTGGTGGAGCAGAATTCGGCGATGGCACTGGAAGTCGCTGCACGTGCCTTCGTGCTTGAGACAGGTTCCATCACATTATCAGGCTCGGCCTCGGTCCTAGCGAACGATCCGCGAATCCGCGAGGCGTATCTCGGCGGATAGATCTGACCTCTCCCGATTGCGGAGAGAGGTCAGATCATCCTGTTACTTCACGTTCTTCAGCAGCTCGATATTCGCAACAACTTCCTTCGCCACGAGGTCGTCCATCGCTTTCGGCTGCATAGGCACCGGCTCGACGCCGATCTTCTTCAGCGCAGCCTGCATTTCCGGCTTGGCCAGAACCTTGACGCCGGCATCGTGCATCTTGTCCACGATTTCGCGCGGTGTCTTCGACGGCACGAACACGCCGATCCAGCTTTCGCTGACGCCATCCTTAAGACCGACTTCGGTCATCGACGGCACGTCGGGCAGTTCATTGCTGCGCTTGTCCGTGGAGACGACCAGCGCACGTACTTGTCCCTCACGAATCAACGGCAAAGCGGTGGCCGCCGGGCAGAAGTAGAAGTCGATACGGCCACCGAGAATATCGGCGATCACTTCCGGACCGCCGCGATACGGTACGTGGGTCGCTTCGAAATTGGCAGCGAGGCGGAATTTCTCGGCACTGATATGCACGGCGCTGCCGACGCCCACCGAACCGAAATTGATCTGCGATCCCTTGGCTTTCGCATCCTTGAGGAAATCGTCCACGGTCTTCCAGGGCCGCTCCTTCGGAATGATCATGATTTGCGGGCTGGAGCCAATCATGATGACCGACGACAGGTCCTTCGACGTGTCATAAGGCAGGTTCGGAAAGATCGCCGGCGTGATCGCCAGCGCCGAGGAATGCGCCAGGATGCTGTAGCCATCCGGCTCGGCCTTCGCGACCGCGTTGGTGCGGATCGAGCCGCCGCCACCGACCCGGTTCTCGACCACGATCGTCTGACCGAGTTCGGGCCCGAGACGCTCAAAGAAGATCCGCGGCACCACGTCCGTGGCGCTGCCGGGTCCGAACGGGATGGTGGCCTTGATCAGCCGGGTCGGCCAGATGGTATCGGGCTGCGCTGCGACAGACGACAGCAACACACCGGCAAAAACACACGACCACCGCACAAACTTATTCATTAACTTGCTCCAATAATACCATTCGACGGGAATGGCGGCCAGTGATCGGGCCAATCAGCGACAACGAAGCAAGTTTCGGACCGTTTGAAGTCTAAAACAACGCCCGAACGCGCGGTGATCCAGCCCAGACAAAGGACAACGCCGGCCTCACCCGTATTGACAAGGCCGGCAGTCTGCCTACTTGGCCGCGACCTCGCTTTTGAGCAGTACCTTGTTGGCCGCGATTTCCTTGACCAGTAGCGCATCCATGTCGGCCGACGTCATCGGCATCGGCTCGACGCCGATCTTCTTCAGCGCCGCCTGCATGTCGGCCGTGTTCAGCACCTTGGTGCCGGTTGCATAGAGTTTCTCGATGATCTCCGGCGGCGTTTTCTTCGGCACGAAGACGCCGAACCAGATCGCGCTGTCGGCATCCTTGAGACCCGCGTCGATCGGTGTCGGCACCTCCGGCAAATCGCGCACGCGGGTCGGTGTCGAGACCACCAGCGCCCGGACCTGGCCTTCGCGGATCAGCGGGAGTGCCGTCGCCAGCGGACAGAAATAGAAATCGATACGCCCGCCGATAATGTCGGTGATCACCTCGGAGCCGCCGCGATACGGGATATGCGTGGCCTCGAAGCCCGCAGCGGCGCGGAATTTCTCCGAGCTGATATGCACCGCACTGCCGACGCCTACCGAGCCGTAATTGATCACCGTGCCCTTGGTCTTTGCGGCGGCCAGGAAATCCTGCACCTTCTTCCATGGCCGTTCGTTCGGCACGATCATCACATTGGCCGCATAGCCAATCATCACCACCGAGGAGAGCTCCCTGGTGGTGTCGTAATTCAGATTGGGAAAGATCGCCGGAGCGATGGAGATGGCGTTGGTCTGTGACAGCAAGGTGTAGCCATCCGGATCGCTCTTCGCGACCGCGCCCGTGCCGACCGAGCCGCCCGCACCCACGCGATTTTCAATCACGATCGGCTGCCCGAGCTCCGTGCTCAGTCTTTCGAAAAAGAGCCGCGGGACCACGTCACCCGCGCTGCCGGCACCGAACGGATTGACGGCCTTGATCGGCTTCGATGGCCAGTTCGTGTCGGCCTGCGCAGCGCCGGACATCAACACCGCGGCCAATACGCATGACAATCGCCAGGACTTGTTCATCGCTCGCTCCAGTTGCGCCATTCGATGGGAATGGCAGCTCATGGAGTAAAACAAAAGCAAGAACCGGACCGGCCGAGGGCTAGAACGACGTCCCGGCCCGCGGCTTTTTCTCCGGCACTTCAGGCTCTGTCGGCACCGGCCCAATGCGCAGCGCGGTGATGCGGTTGCGCTCACGGCGCAGCACGCGGAAGCGGAAGTTGTAGAAGGTGAAGCTCTGCCCGCGTTCGGGTATGGAACGTGCCTCGTGGATCACGAGGCCGGCCACCGTGGTCGCTTCATCATCCGGCAGATGCCAGTCCATGGCGCGGTTGAGGTCGCGGATCGGCACCGAACCATCGACCACCACCGAGCCATCGGCCTGCGCGCGCACGCCGGCCACGACCACGTCGTGTTCATCCGCGATGTCGCCGACGATTTCTTCCAGCACGTCTTCCAGCGTCACCATGCCTTCGACTTCGCCATATTCATCGACAACGAGGGCGAAGTGGGTCTTGCGGCGACGAAATGCTTTCAACTGATCCGACAGGGGGCGCATTTCCGGAACGAACCACGGCGGCAGCGCGATGCTGGCAACATCGATCTTCGCGGTGTCGCCATCCACGGCACGGATCGCGCGCAGCAGGTCCTTGGCGTGGAGCACGCCGATAATGTTTTCCGGCTTCTCACGCCAGAGTGGAATGCGGGTGTATTCGGTGGCCAGCACTTCACGCACCAGCTCTTCGGACGGCAGGTCCGCATTCAACGTAACCATCGCCGTGCGATGGACCATGACGTCGGACACTGCGAGATCGCCGAAGCGAAACACGTTCTGGATATACTCAGCCTCGCCTGACGCGATGCCGCCATGTTCGGCGGATTCACCGACAAGACCTTCGATCTCGACACCGGTGAGGATCTCATGCGGCGATGCTTCCTGCACGCCAAGCAGCGCCAGCGTGCCGCGCGACGCCGCGTTGAGCAGCCAGTTCAGCGGATAGAACAGGATGTAGGATGCATAGAGCGGATAGGCGATCCATTGCGACACCGGCTCCGGCTGCCGGATCGCCAGCGTCTTCGGCACTTGCTCGCCGATCACGATATGCAGCGACGAGAAGACGAGGAAGCCGGTCAGGAACGATGTGAAGTGCAGCGCGGATTCCGACAGGCCGAGCGGATCGAGCACCGGTTTCAGCAGTGCGGCCACGGTGGGCTCGCCGACCCAGCCGAGTCCCAGCGATGCCATGGTGATGCCGAGCTGGCAGCAGGCCAGATAGGCTTCGATGTTGCCCATCATGTTCTGCAGCAGGCGCGCGCCGAAGCGGTTTTGCTCGACCATGCTCTTGACGCGGAAGCCTCGGCTTTTGACCAGCGCAAACTCCGCCGCCACGTAAAACGCGTTGGCAGCGAGCAGGAAGATCGCGATCAGCAGATTGACGGTAATCGAATTCATGAAAGTCCTGCGACGGCGCCGACTTTGGTGATTCCCAAACCGGACACGGTCAGTTCTATCCCGTCAGTTTCTGATGCAGAAAGGCGCGAACCGTCGCGGGATCGACATCGCCAGCAATGACGGCCCGGCCGACGCCTTCCAGCAAAATAAAGGTGAGCTTGCCGCGCTTCACCTTCTTGTCCTGCGCCATCAGCGCCATCAGCGTATCAGCGCCCGCGAGGCCTTCCTGGGCGAAGCCGGCGATGTCCTGTAGCTCCGTGGGCAGACCCACATCGGCGAGATGATGCTGCACGCGGGTCGCATCGCTCTCGGCGATCATGCCGAGCTGCGCCGACAATTGCGCAGCCAGCACCATGCCGACCGACACGCCCTCGCCATGGAACAGCCGGTCGGAGAAACCCGTCACCGCTTCCAGTGCGTGGCCGAAGGTATGGCCGAGATTGAGTAGTGCGCGCTCGCCATTCTCGCGTTCGTCGCGCGACACGACGCCCGCCTTGGCACGGCACGAGGTGGCGATCGCATGTTCACGAGCACTACCGCCGCGCATGATGTCGGCATGATTGGCTTCAAGCCATGTGAAAAACGCGACATCGCCGAGGACGCCATATTTGGCGACTTCCGCATAGCCCGAACGAAACTGCCGGGGCGACAGCGTATCGAGGACCGCCGTGTCGGCCACCACGAGTACCGGCTGGTGGAAGGCACCGAGCAGGTTCTTGCCCTGCGGTGAGTTGATTCCGGTCTTGCCGCCGACGGAGGAGTCGACCTGCGCCAGCAGCGACGTCGGCACCTGCACGAAATCGACGCCGCGGCGGACGATCGCTGCGGCAAAACCCGCGAGATCGCCAACCACGCCGCCACCGAGCGCGATGACGAGATCGTTGCGTTCGATCTTTGCTGCGATCAGGGCCTCGGAGACCTGCTCAAGACCCGAATAGCTCTTCGAACCCTCGCCTTCCTCAACAATGATATGCGAGGTCGGAATGCCGGCTTCCGCCAGCGAGGCTTCCGTTGCAGCCAGCCAATGCTTGGCAACGGTCCTGTCGGTCACGATGGCCGTGCGCACGCCCGGTCGTAGCTTCGCAATGCGCGCGCCGAGTGACGGCAGCACGTTACGGCCGATCACGATGTCATAGGCGCGCTCAGCCAGCGCGACGTCCACGACGATAGGGTCGGGGATGATCGGATCGGAATGCTTCAAGGGCGCGGTCATAGTTGAGAACTCAAGGGATCGCCTGTCGGTTCGGAAATGGCGGAAGCCGCGTGCGGGCGGAACAGATGCTCATGCAGCGCGATGATGCCTTCCTCAACGATCTTCTCATGCGGCACGTCGCGCGAGTCGATCGTGATGTCGGTCTGCTCGTAGAACGGATGGCGCGCCTCGATCAGCCGCGCAATGGTCGCGGCGGGATCAGCAGTCTTCAGCAGCGGACGGTTCTCCCGGCGCCGGACCCGGCGCAGGATCACGTCCGCATCGGCTTTCAGCCACAGCGAGATCGCCTTGTCGCGAATTCGCTGCCGGGTGTCCTCGCGCAGGAACGCGCCGCCGCCGGTCGCCAGCAGGATCGGTCCGCTGTCCAGCAGCCGGGCGATCACCCGCGCCTCACCGTCGCGGAAATGCGGTTCGCCGTGGACTTCAAAAATGTCCGGGATCGACATCCCGGCCGCCGCCTCGATCTCGTTGTCGGCATCAACGAAGGGCAGCCGCAGCCGCGTCGCCATGCGCCGACCGATGGTCGATTTGCCCGCGCCCATCATGCCCACCAGCACGACCGAGCGCTTTCCCAGCGCCGCGACGATGGCGGCCTCCTGGGGTGCGCTGGCAATCGCCGGCAAGATGGTCTCGGACATCAAAAAACACCTGCAAAATCAGTGAGCGACAAGGGATCGCAGAGGTTTGCCGCATTCCGGTCACCTATACTACCCCCAGCGCCAGCGTTGCCAGCACCTCTTGCAGTCTGTATCCGGACAAGGTGACCGCCTCCGGCGGAACGAATCGCCCAATTCTGCCGCCGAGTTCCCTGATCATGCCCAGCCTGTTCCGCTTTTTGACGGTCGTCGCGGTGCTCGTCGGCGTGGTCTATGGCGTCATCTTCGCGCTGGCCAATTTCGTCAATCCGAAGCCACGGGACATGACGGTTACCGTCCAGCCGGACAAATTTCTCAAGAAATAGCCGCTAGGGTCGCCCCATGAGCACCCGTCCCGCCTCCGATTCGAAACTTTCCGGCCTGTTCCTCGACATGCTTGCCGCCGAACAGGGTGCTGGCGTCAATACACTGGACGCCTATCGCCGCGACCTGGAGGACTTTTCCGAATTTGCTGCCGGGGCGAAATCCAGCATTGCCGGTGCCGACACCCAGTTGCTACGCGATTATCTCGAAGACCTGGACGAGCGCGGCTTCAAATCGACCACGGTGGCGCGGCGGCTGTCCGCCATACGGCATCTGTTTCGCTTTCTGCTCAGCGAAAAAATCCGTACCGATGACCCCGCCGCCATCCTGTCCGGCCCCAAACGTGGCCGCAGTCTGCCCAAGGTGCTGTCGATCGCCGATGTCGACCGTATGCTGGTGCAGGCGCGCACGCAGGCGCAAAACGCGGAGGCTTCGGCGCAGCAGCGGTTGCGCGATGCCCGACTCTACTGCCTGCTCGAAGTACTTTACGCCACCGGGCTTCGCGTCTCCGAGCTGGTGTCGCTACCGCTCACCGCAGCGCGGCGCGATGCCCGCATGATCGTGGTGCGCGGCAAGGGCAACAAGGAGCGGCTGGTGCCGCTCAACGAAACTGCCAAACAGGCGATGGCCGAATATCTCGCCGCGATGACCGAGTTGCAGAAGTCTCAACCAAAAAAGAGTGCAGCCTCAAAATGGCTGTTTCCGTCTTTTGGCGAGAGCGGCCACCTCACCCGGCAGCATTTCGCGCGCGACCTGAAAGAACTTGCGGCTGCATCCGGCATCGCGCCGCGGCTGGTGTCGCCGCACGTGCTGCGCCACGCCTTCGCCAGCCATCTGCTGCATAACGGCGCCGATCTTCGCATCGTGCAGACGCTGCTCGGTCATACCGATATTTCGACGACGCAGATCTACACCCATGTAGTGGAAGAGCGGCTCAAGAGCCTGGTCCGCGACCTGCATCCGCTCGCGGAAAAATAGTGCTCAGCGCGACTGCGGCTCGGTCTCGCCAAGATGATCCGTCTCATCGTCGCGCCGCATCCCGGAGGTCGGCACCAGTACCGGCTGCAGCGCCGGAATCAGCCGCGTGCGTTCGCGCTTGGCGGGGATCGCCCGATAGACCTGTTTGGTGGCTTCGACGATATGCACGCCGGCGAACGGCATCGACAGCGCCGCGCCGATCCGCTCCCACGCCATTGCCGAGCGCAGAAACCAGCCCATTCCGACCGGCGGCATGAACAGCGCCTCGCTCCACGCCGTCGGCGTAAACCAGGTCTGTCGCAGCAACTGCGTGATTTGCGAGCGCGAATAGGGTCGGCCGTGACCGAACGGCGTCGAGTCGGTGCGGGTCCAGACGCCCCGGCGATTCGGAATCACCGCCATCAACCGGCCGGACGGCGCAAGCACGCGCCAAACCTCACGGAGCAAACCTTCGGGATCGTCGGACATTTCCAGAGCGTGCACCAGGATGATGCGATCGACAGCGGCATCCGGCAGCGGCAGCGAGAATTCGTCGACCAGCGTGGCCAGCGCCGGCTTTGCCGTCGGCCATTTCAACACGCCCTGTGCCGCCGGCATGAAAGCGATGCACCGTTCGGAATTCTCCCGGAAAAGGCCGAGATACGGTGTGGGGTACCCCAGACCGAGCACACGCTGGCCTTCGGCATCCGGCCAATGCGCCTGAATACCGCGATTGATCAACCGCCGCGCCACGATGCCAAGGCGGCGCGAATAAAAATCCCGGAGATCGATCACATCGATGGTCATGATGGCTTTCTAACACGTTGCGGCGGCCCACGATCCCCCGAATCGCGCATTGCCGGGGCAGCGTTAACGCCACATATCCAGACCATCCCGGGCGGCCAGCTGCACCAATTGACAAGGCCGGCCCGGCTGCGGCCTAGTCGGAGAAACAAGCGCCGCGACGTCGTTGCAGGAGAGACAAAAATGCTGTCACGCCGAGGTCAAACAATCACAAGGGCGGCGGCGATGGCCGCGAGTCTGGCCGTGATGGCTTCACTGATGCCATTCGGCGCCTATGCCAATCCCGCGACGGTCGACTACACATGCACCCCCGCATTGCCGGGCGGCAGCAAGATCTCCGTCGATTACAATTCAGGCGGCAAGTCGATCACCCTGTTCTATCCCAATGGCGAAACGCTCCGCATGCCGATCCAGCGATCAGGCTCGGGCTTCCGCTATGGTGAGGGCAATGTCGAGATTGCCGGCAAGGGCCAGACCACCATCACGCTGCAGATCGCCGGCCAGCCCGCGCGCCAATGTGTGACACCGCGCTGAACGCCATGCACCACGCATCTTCCTCATACCCATCAATTCGCCGCATCACGGTGCGAGCGCATCACGACGTGATCCAACGGAGTTATCATGGCTGCTGAAATTCGCGTATTCCCCTGCCTGTCCGACAATTTCGGCTACCTGATCCATGATCCGCAGAGCCTGAAGACTGCCGCGATCGACGCGCCGGAGGCCGGCCCGATCATGAAGGTGCTGCAGCGCGAGGGCTGGAAGCTCACGGATATTCTGGTGACGCATCACCATGCGGACCATGTCGGCGGCATCGCCGAGCTGAAGAAAACCTATGGCTGCAAGGTCACAGCGCCGCACGATCAGGGCACGGCAATTCCTGAAGTCGACGTCCGCGTCGCCGAAGGCGATACCGTGCAGGTCGGCGCGCTCACCGCACGGGTGTTCGAGACCCCCGGCCACACGCTCGACCATATCTGCTACGTGTTCGACAGCGAGCTGGCGCTGTTCTCGGCCGATACGCTGTTTTCCGGCGGCTGCGGCCGGGTGTTCGAAGGCACCTATCCGATGATGTGGCAATCGCTGAAGAAGCTGCGCACACTGCCCGATGACTACCGTGTCTATTGCGGTCACGAATATACCGCGGCCAACGTCAAGTTCTGTCTCGGCATCGATGCCAATAACGAAGCGCTGAAGAAGCGCGCCGAAGAGGTCGCTCAGCTCCGTGCAGTCGGCAAGCCAACCATCCCGGTGCTGCTCGGGCTTGAAAAGAAGACCAACGTGTTTCTGCGCGCCGACGATCCGGCCATCGCCGCCGCCGTCCGCCTCAAGGGATTCAGCGAGGACGACGTGTTCGGCGAACTCCGCGAACGCAAGAATAAGTCCTGATGACAGGCAAGACGCCAACTGCAGCCGAGATCATCGCGACGCTCGGCCTACAGCCGCATCCCGAAGGCGGCCACTACCGCGAGACGTTTCGCGACAGTCGCGTCGATGCCGGCGGGCGGGCGGCATCTACGGCGATCTACTTCCTGCTGGCATCAGGCGAACGCTCGCACTGGCATCGCATCGATGCCGTCGAGATCTGGCACTATCATGCGGGCGCTCCGCTCACGCTGGAAATCGCCAGCGACGCCGGCCAGCGCACGATCACGCTCGGGCCGGACGTCGCCACTGGACAAGAGCCGCAAGGCATTGTCCCACCGCATGCTTGGCAGGCTGCCTCCACCACTGGCGACTGGACACTGGTCGGCTGCACCGTGGCACCGGGTTTCGATTTCGCGACGTTTGAGTTGGCCCCGAAGGGCTGGAAGCCCGACTAGCTCGGCTTCCAAATCATATCCTTCGCTGCGATCAAGCCACCACCTGCGATCAACGCTGCCGCGACAGGAATATTAGCGCTCGCCTGCGCGAAGCCGGCCAGAATCAGGAACGCCGTCGATAGCAGCGGCGTCGCATAGGAGGCGGCACCGAGCGCGATGATCCGCCCATGCAGCGGGCTCGATGGCCATACGGCGTCCTCCGTAAAGCGATGTACGGCGAAGGCCAGAAACGCGGCGGTGGCGCATGTCGCACATCCTTCGAGACGCCCGCAAGGGCGGGCTCCTCAGGATAAGGTCCGAGCTTCGAGGCCCGTTACGCGTGATATTGCCCGCCATTGATGGTCATGGTCGAGCCAGTGAAGAAGCCGGACTCGTCTGCGGCCAGGAACACCACGGCGCGCGCAATTTCCTCGGGCTCGCCGAGGCGATTGACCGGGATCTGCGGCAAAATGCTCTTCTCAAGCACAGCGAGCGGCACGGCCTGCACCATCTCGGTGTTGATGTAGCCAGGGCAGATCACGTTCACGGTGATACCGAGCTTAGCATTCTCGAGAGCCAGTGCCTTGGTGAAGCCGATGTCGCCGGCCTTGGCGGCGGAATAATTGACCTGGCCGAATTGGCCCTTCTGCCCGTTGATCGATGAAATGTTGATGACACGGCCGAACTTGCGTTCGCGCATACCCTCGATGACCTGACGGGTCATGTTGAACAGCGAACCGAGATTGGTGTTGACCACCTTGTTCCACTGTTCCGGCGTCATCTTGTGGAAGGCACCATCCATGGTGATGCCGGCATTGTTGACCAGCACTTCCACCGGTCCCAGATCGGCCTCGACCTTTTTCACGCCGGCGGCGCATTCATCGAACGAACCGACATCCCACTTGTAGGTGCCGATACCCGTCTCGCTTTTGAATTTCTCGGCGGCGGCATCATTGCCGGCATAGCTTGCCGCGACGCTGTATCCCGCAATCTTCAAAGCCTTGCTGATTGCAGCGCCGATCCCTCGTGTTCCCCCGGTCACCAATGCAACGCGCGCCATGATCGATCCCTCCACCAATCTCTTTTGTAGTTATAGCTTCGAATTAATCTGGCGATACGCTGAACATCAAGCAGAATTGGACCATCAAGCGAAAATGCCCGACGCAAAGCGCCGGGCATTTTGTTGTAGCAGTGTGTGCAGTGCACGCGCGAGCTGATGTTTTCAGCACGCAGCGCGTAAGGATTAGTCGCGTGCAATGCACATCGCGATGCCCATGCCGCCGCCGATGCACAGCGTGGCGAGGCCTTTCTTCGCGTCGCGCTTTTCCATCTCGTGCAACAGCGTGACCAGCACGCGTGCACCGGATGCACCCACCGGATGACCGATCGCGATCGCGCCACCGTTGACGTTAACCTTCGACGTATCCCAGCCGAGGTCCTTGTTCACGGCGCAAGCCTGCGCAGCAAAAGCTTCATTGGCTTCGATCAGGTCGAGATCGTTAATGGTCCAGCCGGCCTTCTTCAGCGCAGCGCGCGATGCCGGGATCGGGCCAGTGCCCATGATCTTCGGATCAACGCCGGCCTGGCCCCACGACACGATGCGGGCGAGCGGCTTGAGGCCTTCCTTGGCGGCCTGCTTGGCGGTCATCAGCACCACGGCGGCGGCGCCGTCATTGATGCCCGATGCCGAGCCGGCGGTGACGGTACCATCCTTCTCGAAGGCCGGACGCAGCTTGGCCATGGCTTCGATAGTGGCGCCGTGGCGCGGATATTCGTCGCTGTCGACCACGGTGTCGCCCTTGCGGCCCTTGATCGTGACCGGAACGATCTCGTCCTTGAACTTGCCGGCCTTCTGCGCAGCTTCCGCTTTCTGCTGCGATGCAACAGCGAACTCGTCCTGCTGCTGGCGCGTGATCTGGTACTGCTTTGCCACGTTCTCGGCGGTGTTACCCATGTGATAGCCGTTGAAGGCATCCCACAGACCGTCCTTGATCATGGTGTCGACGAATTCCACCGGTCCCATTTTCACGCCGCCGCGCAGATATTGCGCATGCGGGGCCATGCTCATGGATTCCTGACCGCCGGCAACGACGATTTCCGAATCACCATTGAGCAGCGCCTGATAGCCGAGCGCCACGGTGCGCAGGCCGGAGCCGCACAGCATGTTGACGCCCCAGGCCGAAGTTTCCACCGGCAGGCCGGCAGCAATCGAGGCCTGACGCGCGGGGTTCTGGCCCTGCGCAGCAGTGAGGATCTGTCCCATGATGACTTCGGAGACGCGGGCTGGATCGATCTTGCCGCGCTCAAGCGCCGCCTTGATGGCGATCGCGCCGAGATCATGTGCCGGCATAGTGGCGAAAGCGCCGTTGAAGCTGCCGACGGGTGTGCGGGCAGCGCTGACGATGACAACATCGTCTGACATGGACATCTCCTGTGTTGAGGTTTTTTCGACGGTCAGAGCCAGGATGGCGGGGGCCGCGTTGCAAACTATCCTGTTAACTGAGGGTTGGACTGTCAATTGGCCAGAAGCCAAATTACGGCCGCAACGCACGCAAAATGGCACGGATGTCGCTTTGCATAGCACAAGACTGCTGCCATTTTAACCGTGACGCACAAAACGGTAGCCGAGCCCCTTTGAAAGTGCTTACTTTATTGCATTGCGTTGTTCGACAACCTTATGGCGCGCTGCCGTAAGGTTCCCTGTCCTCGGTCCGTATGTGTGAGCCCCCATGGCGAAATCAGATCAACCCACGACAATCAAAAAATACGCGAACCGCCGGCTTTATAATACCGGAACAAGCACTTACGTGACGCTTGAGGACCTCGCTGCGATGGTGAAGGACGGCGAGGATTTTCTCGTCTATGACGCCAAGACCGGTGACGACATCACCCGCTCTGTGCTGGCCCAGATCATCTTCGAACAGGAAAACAAGGCTGGCCAGAATCTCCTGCCAACCACTTTCCTGCGCCAGTTGATCCGCTTCTATGGCGACAGCATGCAGATGGTGGTGCCGAAGTATCTCGAGCAGTCCATCGACAGCCTGACGCGCGAGCAGGAGAAATTCCGCAAGCAGATGACGAACACGTTCAGCATGACGCCGTTCGCGCCGCTTGAGGAAACCGTTCGTCGCAACATGGAATTGTTTCAGCAGACCTTCGCGATGTTCAAGCCGTTCGTGCCACCGCGCGGCGGCGCGGCGGCGCCGGAGCCGGAAAAGGCGCCGGAGCCGACCGCTGAGCCTGCCGACACCATGGATGACCTGCGTCGCCAGATGAAGGAAATGCAGGAACGCCTCGAGCGCATGTCGCACGAGCCGAAGCCGGAATAATTCGCGGCTCACTTATCGGAAATCGGAATGACGCCGGCCGTAGCTACACCTACGGTCGGTGTTTCCATTTGATGAGCGCAACATCGCCATGGCGAAGCAACCCACCCCACTCACTCTCGACCGGCTCGACACTCCGATCGGCATCGCGCTGCTGGTGACGAACCACGGCGGCGCACTCTGCGCACTCGACTGGATCGATTACGAAGAGCGCTTGCTGACTTTGCTGCGTCGTTACTACGGGGCGGTCGGACTGATCGAGAACTCGGCACCATCCGAAATCCGCAACGCACTCTCACGCTATTTCGACGGCGACCTCAACCAACTCGATGGCATCACCTGCCACATCCCCGGCACGCCGTTTCAGAACCGTATCTGGACGGCACTGCGAAAAATCCCTGCAGGCAGCACACTCAGCTACGGCACGCTGGCGGCGCAACTCGGCGTGCCTACCGCGATGCGCGCGGTCGGCCATGCCAATGGTGCAAATCCCCTGAGTGTCGTCGTACCCTGCCACCGCCTGATCGGCGCCAACGGTTCGCTCACCGGCTATGGCGGCGGCATCGCGCGCAAACGCTGGCTGCTGCAGCATGAGGGTGTCGTGGTGGCGTCCTAAGCCGCCGGCTTCTCCGCGATATCGCCGTTTGCCAGCAGATGGATCAATGCGCGCTTGATCGCAGCCTGACGCGTCGGGGCATTGATCTGCGCTCCAAGCAAATCGGTGACGTAGAACACGTCTCGCGCGCGCTCGCCGAAGGTCGCGACATGCGCCGAAGCGATGTTGAGGTTGAGCTTCGAGATCGCCGTGGTGAGCTGATACAAGAGGCCCGGCCTGTCGAGGCCGGACACCTCGATCACCGTATAGCGATCCGACCACTGGTTGTTGACGATGACTTCCGGCTCGACGGTAAAAGCCCTGATCTTGCCCTTGGTCGAGGCGCGCTTCGCCACGGTTTCTGGCAGCCGCACCTTGCCTTCGAGCACGTCCTCGATCATGTCGCCGATTCGTGTTGCACGGCGGCCTTCGTCGTCATCGCGATCGTATTCCCGGGAGATCGCGATGGTGTCCAGCGCGCGGCCATCGGTCGTGGTGTAAATCTGCGCGTCGACGATGTTGGCGCCGGCTGCGGCGCATGCGCCGGCGATGATCGACAGCAACCATGGATGGTCGACGGCCAGAATCGTGAGCTCGGTGACACCGCGGGCTTCATCGAACCCGACATTGATCGCGAGCTTGTGCCCGGCCTCTTCCGATGCGCGCAGGAAACGAGCATGGCGAATCTTGCGGTCGAGCTCGACCTTGAGCCAGTAGGCCGGATAGTGCCGCAAAATATAGGCGTTGAGATCCTGCTCAGGCCACTCGGTGAAGGCACGGCGGAATTCCGCCTGCGCCGACGCGATGCGCTGTGCGCGATTGACCTCGGAGAAGCCGCCGGTCAGCACAGGCTCGGTTTCGTAGTACAACGTGCGGATCAACTGCGCTTTCCAGCCGTTCCAGACTCCGGGACCGACGCCACGAATGTCCGCGGTGGTGAGGATAGTGAGCAGCTTCATCTGCTCGACCGACTGCACCACGGCCGCGAAATTCTCGATGGTCTTGCTATCCGACAGGTCGCGCGACTGCGCCACCGTGGACATGGTCAGATGCTCTTCGATGAGCCACGCAACGAGATCGGTGTCGGCGGCGTTGAATCCGAGCCGCGGGCACAGCCGCCGCGCCACCTTGGCGCCGGCGATTGAGTGATCCTCCGGACGCCCCTTGGCGATGTCATGCAGCAACACCGTGATATAGATCACCGCCCGATGTTCCGGGCGGATCTTGCGCATCAGATCGCTGGCGACAACGAACTCGTCATTCCCGCCGCGCTCGATCTCCTGAAGGATGCCGACACACCGCAGCAGATGCTCATCCACCGTATAGTGATGATACATGTTGAACTGCATCATCGACACGATGCGGCCGAAGGCACGAATGAAATGACCGAGTACGCCGGTCTCGTTCATCCGCCGCAGCACGATCTCGGCATTGTCCGAGGTCAGGATCTCCATAAACAGCGCGTTGGCTTCGGCGTTCTCGCGGATCTCGGGCGTGATCAGCCGGAGCGACCGCGTTGCTGCCCGCATCGCATCGGGATGGAAAGCCAGATTGTGCTTCTGTGCCAGTCGAAAGAACCGCATCAGATTGATCGGGTCTTCCTTGAACACGTCGGGCGCAGCAAGGTTGATACGGTTGTTGTCGATGATGAACGCATCGCTGTCCGGCAGCCGGCGGCGATGCATCTCGGGTCGCAACTTGGCCATCATGCGCGTCAGCGCCGGCGCCGGCTTGGCCTGCTGGTCTTCGAGCTTCGCGCACAGGATCGCGGTGAGATCGCCGACTTCCTTGGCAATCAGGAAGTAGTGCTTCATGAAGCGCTCGACGTCCTGCATGCCGGGATGCGAGGTATAGCCGAGACGAACCGCAATCTCGCGCTGCAGGTCAAAGGACAGCCGCTCTTCCGGCCGTTTGGTCAGGAAGTGGATATTGCAGCGGACCGACCACAGGAAGTCTTCGCAACGCTTGAAGGTGCGGTATTCCTGCGGATCGAACACGCCGCGCGCGACCAGCTCCTTGCTGTCGCGCACCCGATAGACGTATTTCGCGATCCAGAACACGGTGTGCAGATCGCGCAGACCGCCCTTGCCGTCCTTGACGTTGGGCTCGACCAGATAGCGCGACTGGCCGCCACGGCGATGGCGCTCCTCGCGTTCGGCGAGCTTGGCAGTGACAAATTCGGCGGCGGTGCCCTGCACCACCTCGGCGTCGAAGCGCGTGACCAGTTCGTCGTAGAGAGCCTGATCGCCGGTGAGGAAGCGCGTTTCCAGGATCGCGGTGCGGATCGTCATGTCGCCCCGCGCCTGGCGGATCGATTCATCCACCGAACGCGTGGCGTGGCCGACCTTCAGACCCATGTCCCACAGGCAATAGAGAATGACTTCGGCGACTTGCTCGCCCCAGGCCGTCTGCTTGTAGGGCAGGATGAACAACAGATCGATGTCGGATTCCGGTGCCATCAACCCACGGCCATAGCCGCCGGTGGAGACCACCGCCATGCGTTCGGCACCAGACGGGATTGGCGAATGATACAGATGCTTCGTCGCCGCGGCGAACAGTATGCGGATGATTTCATCCTGCACGTGGCAGAGCTGCTCGGCACAGCGTCGGCCGTGGCGGTCCTTCAGCAACACGGCCTCGGCGGCTTCACTGGCCTTGAGCAGTTCCGCCTTCAGCAGCTTGGCGACCGCGGCGCGAAACAAATCGTTCTTGCCGCGATGCTGCGCTGCAAGCGTATCGATTTCGGCGGTAATCCGCGTCGTGTCGAAGTCGGTTTCGGTTGTCGGTCTGTCTTGTGTAGCAACGCTGTCCATGAACAACCCGGATATCGGACGGCGCAAGCGCTGTCACGGTGATTGTAGCTCCACAGCTAGTCCATGCTGCCTTTTGCGCAATCCGGGCAACAACGTTCTCGCGGCGGTATCTCTGGCGCATCATATCTTCTCGTTGACGAAACGCCATAACTAATTGAAATTAAAGCACGTTTTTGCTCACAGAGCGACCCTGGCGTGGTGCCATGACGCCCGCAGGACGCAAGTCGCCTTCAAATCTCACGCTTCGATCGTCCATCAGGGAGAGACTAGAATGTTCACGATGTCACGGCGCGCTGTCGCCGGTCTGATTGCTGCGGCTGCACTACTGCCCGGAGCTACCTTCGCCGCCGAACCTCTCAAGGAAATCCGGCTCGACTGGGCGACCTACAATCCGGTCTCGATCATCCTCAAACAGAACGGCCTCCTGGAGAAGGAATTCGCCAAGGACGGCGTGAAGATCACCTGGGTACAGTCGGCCGGCTCCAACAAGGCGCTCGAATTCCTCAATGCGGGGTCCATCGATTTCGGCTCGACCGCGGGCTCGGCTGCGCTGGTCGCCAGGATCAACGGCAACCCGATCAAATCGGTCTATGTCTATTCGCGACCGGAATGGACCGCGCTGGTCACCGGCAAGGACTCCAAGATCGCCTCCGTCGCCGACCTCAAGGGCAAGCGGGTCGCGGTGACCCGCGGCACCGATCCGCACATCTTCCTGGTCCGCGCTTTGCTCGGCGCCGGCCTCACCGACAAGGACATCACGCCAGTTCTGCTGCAGCATGCCGACGGCAAGGCCGCGCTGATCCGCGGCGACGTCGATGCATGGGCCGGACTCGATCCGATGATGGCGCAGGCCGAGGTCGAGGACGGCGCCAAACTGTTCTTCCGCAAGCCGGACGCCAACACCTGGGGCATCCTCAATGTGCGCGAGCAGTTCCTGAAGGACTATCCGGATGCCGCACGGCGGGTGCTCGCCGTCTATGAAGACGCGCGGAAATATTCGCTGGAGAATTATCCCGAGCTGAAGAAGGCCTTCATCGGCGTCACCAAGCTGCCCGATGCCGTGGTCGACAAGCAGCTCAAGGAGCGCACCGAACTCACCCACAGCCGCATCGGCGCACCGCAGCGCGAGTCGATCCTTGCCGCAGGCCTCGCATTGCAGCAGGCGGGGGTGATCGACGCCAAGGTCGATGTGAAGGCGACGGTGGATGCACTGATCGACGATCAGGTGCCGCTGCCGAAGAGCTGACGCTCTGACTTCCCCTCTCCCCCAGCGCAGCAAAGCTGCGCGCCGCGGGAGAGGGTGCCTGAGCGCAGCGAAGGCGGAAGAGGGCTCTTTCTTCCGCGAAGCGCCCCCTCTCCCGCCTCGAACCCGCTTCGCGTGTTCGATCCACCCTCTCCCACCTGACGCAGCTTCGCTGCGCCGGGGGCGAGGGGAAGACAGCAAGGCGCTGCTTGCAATCACCGACGAGACGCAATCTCCTATGACAATGACGCTGGAAACACCCGCGCTCGAACGACCCGAGACACGCGACCGATCCGCATCCAACAGGCGCTGGCAGCGTTTCGCGCGGCCGGCGCTCGGCGTCGTACTGCCGCTGACACTCGCGCTGGCATGGGAGCTAGCGGTGTGGTCCGGCTGGTCGAATGGCCGATTGGTGCCGCCGCCATCGCGCGTCTTTGCCACCATCATGGAGCTCGCCCGAAGCGGCGAACTCTGGCGCCATATCACCACGACGCTGTCGCGCGTTGCTGCCGGCTTCGGCCTCGGCGTTGTCACCGGCACGCTGCTCGGCGCTATCTCCGGCTATTGGGGAATCGCACGGCGCCTGCTCGATCCCACCGTACAGGCACTGCGCGCCATCCCGTCGATCGCCTGGGTGCCGCTGTTCATCCTGTGGCTCGGTATTTTTGAGACCTCGAAAGTCGCGCTGATCGCCGTCGGCGTGTTCTTTCCGGTTTATCTCGGCGTGATGGGCGCGATCCTCTCGGTCGATCGCAAGATCGTCGAGGTCGGCCGCACCTTCCGCCTCTCCGGCCCCGCCATGATCCGCCGCATCCTGCTGCCTGCGGTTCTGCCCGCCTATGTGGTCGCGCTGCGCGTCGGCCTCGGGCTCGGCTGGATGTTCGTGGTTGCCGCCGAATTCATGGGCGCCTCCGAAGGGCTCGGCTATCTCCTGATCGACGGCCAGCAACTGGGCAAGCCCGCGCAGATCCTCGCCGCAATCACCATCTTCGCGCTGCTCGGCAAGACCACCGACTGGCTGATCGAATTGATCACCACACCACTGCTGCGCTGGCAGGACGCGTTCCGACCGGGTGGAGAGACCTGATGCTCGCCCTCGACAAGGTCGGCAAGATCTATCCCAACGGCGTCCATGCGCTGGAGCGCTTCTCGGCGACAATCCCGCAGGGCGAGATCGTCGCCATCATCGGCGGCTCCGGGTGTGGAAAATCGACACTGCTGCGCGCCGTGGCCGGGCTCGATCGCGCCTCGACCGGCAGCATCCGCATCGACAATATCGATATCAGCGCGCCGCACGAGAAGATCGGCATCATCTTCCAGGAACCGCGGCTGCTGCCGTGGCTGAGTGTCGCCGACAATATCGGCTTTGGCCTGTCCGAGCTTCCTGCCGCCGCACGCCGCGAGAAAGTCGCGCAGGCCTTGGCGCGCGTCGGCCTGTCGGATAAAGCAAAAGCATGGCCGCGCGAACTATCCGGCGGGCAGGCGCAACGCGTGGCCATTGCCCGTGCATTGGTGCCGCAGCCGGAGGTGCTGTTGCTCGACGAACCGTTCTCGGCGCTCGACGCCTTCACGCGCCGCGATCTGCAGGATCATCTGCTCGATCTCTGGGCCGATACACGGCCGACGCTGATCCTTGTCACCCATGATGTCGATGAAGCTCTGGTGCTGGCAGACCGCGTGCTGGTCATGCGGCCGCGGCCGGGTCGGCTGTTCGCCGAGATCGATGTCGGCCTTGCGCGTCCGCGCGATCGTGCCTCGCCGCTGTTCGACGCTGTGAAGCGCCGCGTGCTCACCGCACTGGATCGATCGCTGGATCGTGACGTGCCCGATAGCGCGCCCGCCGAGACGGTCGGCGCGTGGTGGTGACAACATCGACGCAGGCGAATAAAAGCTGCAACTAACAAAATCTCAGGGAGAGATATCATGGACGCCGCCGCGCTTCGCGCCACCCAGGCCCCCATCAAAGAGCTCTATAAGACCGATCCCAAGGCTGCCTTCATCACGCTCAAAGCCAAGGGCTCGATCGACAGCGACGGCATCGCCTGCAAGGTCGAGACCGGCCGGCAGATCGCAGCCGCCGGACTGCACCCGGCCACGGGTGGCTCCGGCCTCGAACTCTGTTCGGGCGACATGCTCCTGGAAGCACTGGTGGCCTGCGCCGGCGTGACGCTGAAGTCGGTGGCCACCGCCGTCGAAATCCCACTGAAGTCCGGGAATGTGACCGCCGAAGGCGATCTCGATTTCCGCGGCACGCTCGGCGTCGACAAGGAAGCCCCGGTCGGCTTCGCCGAAATCCGCCTGCGCTTCGACGTCGATACCGACGCACCGCAGGACAAGCTCGATCTGCTGCTCAAGCTGACCGAGCGTTATTGCGTGGTCTACCAGACCATCAAGCATGGCCCGAAGGTTTCGGTGTCCCTCAACAGGGTGTAAGCAGGCGGGACTGTTCACAAGGAAGAGGAGGCCAAGCACCTCCTCTCGTCAGGCTGCCATGTCCCCCGAACTTGCCTTCCTCCTGACGCTCACTTTGCGCATGGCGATCACCGCCGCCTTTGTGATCACCGCCTCCATCATTACCGAACGATCCGGCCCGGTGATCGGCGCATTGGTAGCGACACTGCCGATCTCTGCAGGTCCGTCCTACGTCTTTCTCGCCATCGATCACGATGCCGCCTTCATCGCGCAGGGCGCGCTGACGAGCCTGCCTATCAACGCCGTGACAATGTTCTTCGGATTGACTTACGTCTATCTGGCCCGGCGCCATAACGTCGTTGTCAGTCTCGGCACGGCAATGCTGGTGTGGTTCGGCCTTGCCATACTGGTCCGGCAATTCGAATGGTCGTTGCTTGGGGGTCTCCTTGCCAATGCGGTGGCCTTCGGCATCTGCCTGCCGCTCATGGCGCGGTTTCGCCACGCCAGGATGCCGCTCATCACACGACGCTGGTACGACATACTGCTACGTGCGGCACTGGTGTCCACGTTGGTCGGCACAGTCGTCACGCTATCCGCGACCATCGGCCCGGCCGGTAGCGGCATCCTTGCGCTCTATCCCGTGGTGTTCACCAGCCTGTTGCTGATCCTGCATCCGCGCATCGGCGGCCTGCCGACCGCCGCGGTAATGGCCAATGGCGGCTGGGGCCTCATGGGCTTCGGCATCGCCGTCGCGACCCTGCCCCTCACCGCGCCGCGCTTCGGTTCGGCAATCGCGCTAAGCGTCGCGTTGGCAACTTGCGTGGTGTGGAATCTCGGCCTGTGGGCATACGGGCGCATGAAAATCCGCGCCGTCTAGCCTTTGGGCAGTTTCGCCTTCAGCGCATAGAGCGCGTCGAGCGCCTCCCTTGGCGACATCTCATCCGGATGCAGCGCCTTCACGGCATCCATCAGGAGCTCTGCTTCGCTCGGCGGTGCTGCTTCGGCCGGCGCGCGCGCAGTGATGGCGAATAGCGGCAGGTCATCCATCAGCGCCTTGGCGCTCTGGCCGCGATCCTGCGCTTCGAGCTTGGCCAGCACCGACTTCGCGCGCGCGATCACCGCGGGCGGCAGGCCTGCGAGTTTGGCCACCTGAATGCCATAGGAGCGGTCCGCTGAGCCCGGCAGCACCTCGTGCAGGAACACGACGTCACCGTGCCATTCCTTGACCCGCACCGTGGCATTGAACAGCCGCGGCAGTTTCGCCGAGAGCGCGGTGAGTTCGTGATAATGGGTCGCGAACAGCGCGCGGCAGCGATTGCTCTCATGCAGATGCTCGATCGCGGCCCAAGCGATCGACAATCCGTCGAAGGTCGCGGTGCCGCGGCCGATTTCGTCGAGAATTACCAGCGCGCGTTCGGTGGCCTGATTGAGGATCACGGCGGTCTCGACCATTTCGACCATGAAGGTCGAACGACCGCGCGCGAGATCATCCGCAGCGCCAACGCGCGAAAAGAGTCTGTCGACGATGCCGATGCGGGCGCGCGATGCCGGCACGAAACTGCCGATCTGCGCCAGCAGCGCGATCAGCGCGTTCTGGCGCAGGAAGGTTGACTTACCCGCCATGTTCGGACCGGTGATCAACCAGATCTGGCCGGACTGCTGCCCCGGCCCGGGCGACAGATCGCTGGCATTGGCGATGAACGGCTGGCCGTCGCGGCGCAGCGCCTGTTCGACCACCGGATGCCGGCCGCCCTCGATGGCGAACAACAGCGAGTTGTCGACTTCGGGGCGGACATAATTGTCGTCGACCGCGAGTTTCGCCAACGCGGTCGCCACATCCAGCAGCGCGAAAGCGTGCGCGGCGGCGCGCAGATCTTCTGAGGCCTCGACGACCATGCCCGACAGACGCTCGAAGATTTCGAGCTCTAACCCAAGCGCGCGGTCGCCGGCATTGGCGATCTTGGCTTCGATCTCGCCGAGCTCGGACGTGGTGAAGCGCACCTGCCCGGCCAACGTCTGGCGATGGATGAAGGTCGCGTTCAGCGGCGCCTGCATCAGCTTGTCGCCATGCTGCGCGGTGACCTCGACGAAGTAGCCGAGCACGTTGTTGTGGCGGATCTTGAGGCCTTTGACGCCGGTATCGTCGGCATAGCGCGCCTGCATCGCGGCGACTACCAGGCGCGAGGCGTCGCGCAGATTGCGGGTCTCGTCGAGCGCGGCCTCAAAGCCCTCGCGCACGAAGCCACCGTCGCGCTTCAACAGCGGAAGATCTTCGGCGAGCGCGCGGGCGAAGGTGGCCGCAAGCTCACGTGACGGGCGGTGCAGCCCGGCCATGGCCGCGGTGATATCTGCCGGCAGGTTGTCGATGGCGCCGAGGCGCGCCAACACCTGGTCCGCGGCCAGCACGCCGTCGCGCAGGCAAGCGAGATCGCGCGGGCCGCCGCGGCCGACCGAAAGCCGCGCGAGTGCGCGCGACATGTCCGGCGCGGTCTTCAGCGCCGCGCGAAGATCGTCGCGCAGGCCACTGTCAGCGACGAATGTGGTCACCGCATCGAGCCGGCGACCGATGGCCACTTCATCGGTCAACGGCGCGGCAAGACGCTGCGCCAGCAGCCGCGAGCCCGCGGCCGTCACGGTGCAGTCGATGGCATCCAGCAGCGAGCCCTTGCGCTCGCCTGATAGCGTCCGCGTCAGTTCGAGATTGGCGCGGGTCGCGGGATCGATCGCCATGGTGGTGCCGACCGCTTCGCGGGTCGGCGGCGACAGCGGCACGCGTTTGCCGACCTGGGTGCGCTCCACATAGGTGACGCAGGCGGCGGCCGCGGTCGCTTCCAACCGCGACATGGCGCTGAGGCCATCCATGGTGGCGACGGCAAAGTAATCGCACAGCCGGCGTTCGGCGGTGGCGCCATCGAACACGTCGCGGGTCAGCGGCGTCACCGCCGGGAGTTCGCGCAGCAACTGGCTGAGGTCAGGATCGCTGTAGAGCGCGTCCGTAACCAGCACCTCATTGGGATTGATCCGCGCCAGTGTCGCGCCGAGTTCGCCCGTCGCACATTCGGTGACGATGAATTCGGCAGTCGAAATATCGATCCAGGCCAGACCGATGCGATCCGCACCGCTTGAGCCCTTGCTGCGCGCGATCGCCAGCAGATAGTTGTTCGCCCGGGCATCGAGCAGGTTTTCTTCGGTCAGCGTGCCCGGCGTGACCACGCGCACGACATCCCGCCGTACCACGCTCTTGTTGCCGCGCTTGCGGGCTTCGGCGGGATTTTCCATCTGCTCGCAGACGGCGACGCGGATGCCGAGCGCGATCAGGCGATGCAAATAGTCGTCGGAGCGCTCCACCGGCACGCCGCACATCGGAATGTCCATGCCCTGATGCTTGCCGCGCTTGGTCAGCACGATGCCGAGCGAACGCGAGGCGAGCTCGGCGTCCTCGAAGAAGATCTCGTAGAAATCGCCCATCCGGTAGAACAGCAGGAGGCCAGGATTGGCCGCCTTGATTTCGAGGTACTGTTCCATCATCGGCGACACCTTCGTGGTGTCTTCCACGCGGGCGGCTGGCTGTTCCGGGGCGGTAATGGCTTGCTGGATTGTCATGGCGGCGGACGCTAGCAAATTTTACCCTGCCGATCCCACCCGCCCTGGTTTCAAATCCCAGTTTTCCCCATCGAGCGGCCCAGTTGACAAGTCAACTTGAATTTCATATCCGCAATTCCGAGGGAATTCTTTGAATTCCCGGGGACAAGGCAGCCATCTGCCGGAGCCATTTGACCGGGTGAGCGGGGGTTCTTAAAACCACCGCGAAAATCCGGCAATCGAGCGCGGATGCAGTCTCCAGGGAGAGAATTGATGAGCGATGTCTTCATTTGCGACGCCGTCCGCACCCCCATCGGCCGTTTCGGCGGCTCCCTTGCCAAAGTTCGCGCCGACGACCTCGCCGCCGCCCCCATTAAAGCCCTGATGGACCGCAATCCCGGTGTGGATTGGGCTGCCGTCGAGGAAGTCTATTTCGGCTGCGCCAACCAGGCCGGTGAAGACAACCGCAACGTCGCCCGCATGGCCGCGCTGCTCGCAGGCCTGCCGGATTCCGTTCCCGGCGCCACACTGAACCGTCTTTGCGCCTCCGGCCTCGATGCCGTTGGCGCCGGCGCCCGCGCCATTCGCGCCGGTGAAATCGATTTCGCCATTGCCGGCGGCGTGGAATCCATGACCCGCGCGCCATTCGTGCAGGGCAAGGCCACCGAAGCCTTCTCCCGCTCGGCGGAAATCTTTGACACCACCATCGGCTGGCGTTTCATCAATCCCTTGATGCGCGAGAAATACGGCGTCGACGCCATGCCTGAGACCGGCGAAAACGTCGCGCAGGATTTCCAGATCTCCCGCGCCGACCAGGACGCTTTCGCCATCCGCTCGCAGCAGAACGCCGGCAAGGCGATCGCTTCGGGCTATTTCGCCGAAGAGATCATCCCGGTGATGGTGCCCGGCGGCAAGGCCGGCCCGATCGCCGTCGACAAGGACGAGCATCCGCGCCCCGAGACCACGCTGGAAGGCCTCGCCAAGCTGCGCCCGATCGTGCGCAAGGACGGCACGGTCACCGCCGGCAACGCCTCGGGCGTCAATGACGGCGCCTGCGCCATGATCCTCGCTTCGGGCGCTGCGGTCGAGAAGCACGGCCTCAAGGCCCGCGCCCGCATTCTCGGCCTCGCCTCGGGCGGCGTCGCGCCGCGCATCATGGGCATCGGCCCGGTACCCGCGACCAAGAAGCTGATGGAACGCCTTGGTCTGAAGATCAGCGATTTCGACCTGATCGAGCTCAACGAAGCCTTCGCGTCGCAGGGCATCGCCGTGCTGCGCCAGCTCGGCGTCAAGGAAGATGCTGATTTCGTGAACCCACACGGCGGCGCGATCGCGCTCGGTCATCCGCTCGGCATGAGCGGCGCGCGCCTGGCGATGACGGCGGTGCACGGCATGGAGAAGCGCGGCGGCAAGCTCGCGCTCGCCACCATGTGCGTCGGTGTCGGCCAGGGCGTTGCCATGGCGATCGAGAAGCTGAACTAAAACTCACGTCCACAAGAATGCCGCCGCGGGATCCGCGGCGGCCAGAGGGAAACCAGCATGACGCTAATCTATCCCGTCGAAAGCAATGCGGCCCACGCGCCGCGGCTCTCACCCGGCTACAAGAGCACCATCAAGCGTGCCCCGCAGAAGCAGCGCATCCTGATGCCGCACACGCTGTCGGAAACGACAGGACCGGTCTATGGCCACGAGACCGTGCGCCCCGGCGATCATGACCTTACCACCATGCATGCCGGCGAACCGCTCGGCGAACGCATCATCGTGCACGGCACGGTGATGGACGAGGACGGCCGCGGCGTGCCGAACACGCTGGTCGAACTGTGGCAGGCCAATGCCTGCGGCCGCTATGTGCATGTCTGGGACCAGCATCCCGCGCCGCTCGATCCGAACTTCACCGGCGCCGGCCGCACCGTCACCGACGCCGCGGGCAACTACAAGTTCGTCACTATCAAGCCTGGCGCCTATCCGTGGGGCAATCACCACAATGCCTGGCGCCCTGCGCACATCCACTTCTCGGTGTTTGGCCACTCCTTCGTCTCGCGCCTCGTGACGCAGATGTATTTCCCGAACGATCCGCTGTTCCCGTTCGACCCGATCTTCAACTCGGTCACCGACGAGAAGGCGCGCCTGCGTATGGTGTCGGATTTCGACCTCGACGTCACCGAGCCCGGCTGGGCGCTGGCCTATCGCTTCAACATCGTTTTGCGCGGCCGCAACGCGACCCCGACGGAGAATCACTGATGCCCGGAATTACCCCGTCGCAGACCGTGGGTCCGTTCTATGCCTATGGCCTGACGCCGAACGGCAAATACGCCTGGAACGACGCCTTCACCAACAACCTGCTGACGCCCGACGTCACCGGCGACAAGATCCGCATCGAAGGCGTGATCTATGACGGCGACGGCAAGGTTGTGCCCGACGCCGTGCTGGAAATCTGGCAGGCCGACGCGCAGGGCCGCTTCGCCGATCCTCAGGACACCCGCGGACTTCCGAATTCGAGCTTCAAGGGTTTTGGTCGCTCCGGCACCACCGACGCCGGCGAGTATTCGTTCGACACCATCAAGCCCGGCGCGGTACCCGGCCATGATGGCAAGCCGCAGGCCCCGCATATCGTGATGGCCGTGTTTGGCCGCGGCATGACCATGCAGTCGATGACGCGTATCTATTTCGACGATGAAGCCGCAACCGCAAGCGACGCGGTAATGAATCTCGTGCCAGCGGATCGCCGTGCGACGATCATCGCGAAGAAGACGGCGCCGGGCGTGTATCGGTTTGATATTCACCTGCAAGGTGACAACGAGACGGTGTTCTTCGACGTGTGATGCTCTTCCTTAACCTCTCCCCGCCTTGCGGGGAGAGGTCGGAGCCGGCGCGCAGCGACGGCTCCGGGTGAGGGGCCGGGTACGCAGCCGCGCCGCGCGCGGACTATCAAGTCCCACCCTCCCCCATATCTTTGCATTTCTCCGAGGAAATTCCGATCCGAGAAGCCACGTATGGGGCTAGTGCCGTGCTATGCCCCTCACCCGCCACGAAGACGCGGCGACCTCTCCCCGCAAAGAGCGGCGCGAGGTTAAAAGGAACTATTCCATCACCGCCGGATGCTCGTCCGCACCCGGCTTCGCCGCCTGGGCACGCAAGGCCGCCTTGGACGAGCCGATAATCAGCGCCATTGGAATCGCGCAGAGCGTCACCAGCATCACCATCTGATAATCCAGCCCGAAGGCGATGATCGTTGCCTGCAGCGTGACGATGGCGTCCATCATGGCGCGACCGCTGTCGGCGGCGAGGTTGATCGCGCCGGTCACATTGGGCATCTGCAGCGCGTTGTTGAACGGCGTGATGTGCTCGACCAGCACCGCATGCGCCATGCGGGTGTTGGACGTCAGTTGCGCGATCACGATGGAAATACCGATCGAACTCGCGACATTACGCAGCAGCGTGAGCATCGAGGTGCCGTCGGTGCGCAGATGATTTGGCAGTGTCAGGAACGCCACCGTGGACAGCGGCACGAAGACGAGACCAAGGCCAAATCCCTGCGCGATCGAGACGATCACGATCTCCGGCACGCCGGTCTGGTCGGTCCACATCGACGTAAAGAACAGCGACACCGACATCAGCGCCATTCCCACCATAATTAGTGTACGCGCCTCGACATATTTCATGATGCGCCCGACCAGCATCATCGCCACGAAGGTGCCGGAGCCACGGGTCGCCAGTAACAGACCTGCCGTAAGGATCGGATAGCCGATCACGTTCTGCAGATAGGGCGACGACAGTGCCATGGTCGAATACAGCACCAGCCCCATGACGGCCATGAACACGCAGCCGCCGACAAAATTTTTGTCCTTGAAGATGGCGAACTGGATGAACGGCTTCGAGGTCGTGAAGGAATGCGCGAAGAAATAATAGAAACCGATGATCGAGACGATCGCCTCGATGACGATTTCGTTGGATTCGAACCACCCGAGCTGCTCGCCGCGGTCGAGCGCGAGCTGCATCGCACCGATTCCGATAGCCAGCGCGCCGAAGCCAAACCAGTCGAATTTCAGTTCTGCATTGGTCTTGGTCTCGTCCATGAAGGCCAGCAGGCCAAACACCGTGACGATGCCGAAGGGCAGATTGACGAAGAACACCCAGTGCCAGGAATAAGTTTCAGTCAGCCAGGCGCCCAATGAAGGCCCCATGATCGGGCCGAGCATCACGCCCATGCCCCAGATCGACATCGCCTTGGCTCGCTCATGCAGCGCGTAGCTGTCGAGCATCACCGCCTGCGACAGCGGCACCAGTGCCGCGCCGAACACGCCCTGCAACAGGCGAAAGCCGACCATCTGGTTGATGTCCTGCGCTAGGCCGCACAGCACCGAGGCGACAGTAAAACCCGCCGAACAGACGATGAAGATTTTCTTGCGGCCGAACCGGTTGGCGATCCAGCCGACCGGCGCAGTCATGATCGCCGCTGCCACGATATAGGAGGTCAGCACCCAGTTGACCTGATCCTGCGACGCCGACAGCGTGCCCTGCATATAGGGCAACGCAACGTTCGCAATCGTGGTGTCGAGCGCCTGCATGATAGTCGCGGTCATGGCGCAGATCGTCACCATGTTCCGGCGAAAGCCGGGGACCGCACTGGGAGATGGCGCCGACGTGCTCATGGGATCAGTCCTGAGCAGCCTTGGCCGATGACAGGCCGAGCAGGCCCGCCAGCGAACGATGGTGTTCGGTGTCGATGGTCGTGTAAGTGCTCATGCCGGCCTTGAGCCGTTTCACGAACGGATCGTTATAGTCGAGATAGATCCGCACCGGCACGCGCTGCACCACCTTGACGAAGTTGCCGGTGGCATTCTGCGGCGGCAGGATCGCGAATTGCGCGCCGGTACCAGGGCTCAGCGAACCGACGGTGCCCTTGAAGGCGTGGTTCGGGAACGCATCGACATCGATCTCCACGGTCTGGCCAACGGCGATGTAAGTGAAATCGGATTCCTTCAGATTAGCATCGACCCATGGCCTGTTGTCGTCGATCACCGTGAGGATAGGCGTGCCGGCCATCGCGAAGCGGCCGAGCTGGATGTTATCGACCTGCGTCGCGACACCGGAGATCGGCGCTTTCAGCACGGTGTGGTCGAGATTGCGCTGCGCCTGATCGAGCGCCGACTGCGCCTGCGCGTAAGGCGGGAACTGGGCTAGCGGCAGATCGGGATTGCCGAGCAACTGGTTCATCGAGGTCGCAAGCTGCTGCCTCAGGAGTTCGAGCTGCGCCTTCGCGGTCACCGCCGCCGTCGCCGCATTGTCGAGATCGAGCTGCGAGCCGAAGTTGCTCTTGACCAGAGTCGACTTGCGTTCGACGTCGCGCTGCTTGAAGTCGACGCCCTGCTGCGCCAGATCCTGCATCTGGCCGTAGATCTTCACATTGCTGACGAGGTTGTCATAGGTGGTCTTTGCCTGCGCCAGCTTGGCCCTGGCATCGTCAAGCGCCAGCCGGAACGGCACCGGGTCAATCTCGAACAGCACATCGCCTTCTTTGACATGCTGGCCTTCGCGCACGACGACCTTGTCGACCTTGCCGGAGATGTCCGGCGTGATCAGCACCTTCTGCGCACCGACATAGGCATCGTCGGTGCCGACATAGCGACCGCCCGAAAGATAGAAGGCGACGCCGCCAATAAGAACGATCGCAGGCAGTACGACCAGCAGCAACGTTCGCCGATAGCGCTTCAGGAAACCTTTCGCGCCCTGACGCTGCGTGGTCGCGGCGCCATCGGATCCGCCCTCGGGCGCATCCTTGTCGGGAAATTTCAGCACGGGCTCAGCCATAGACTTGTTCCTTGGTCTTTGTGGCTGCGGGGTTCAGCGCAGCGCGGATATTGTCTTTGATGTTTTCGAGATGCGCGACCAGCTGGTGCATGTCGGCCTCGCTCACGCCGTCGAACGCGACCTGCATCAGGTTACCGCGCAGCACCGCCAGCTTTGCCGTCAGCGGGCGCGCGGCCTCGGTGAGATAGAGGCGCTTGATGCGGCGGTCGGTGTCGTCATTGCGGCGTTCGATCAGGCCGCTGTCGCAGAGCTTGTCGATCAGCCGCGTCAGGCTGATCGGCGCCATTTCCATGGCGTCGGCGAGATCGGTCTGTTTTTGCCCCTCATTGCGCTCGACCTTGGCGAGCACCGCCCATTGGGCGCGGGTCATGCCGAACTGGCGCGCTTCCTTGTCGGCCAGCTGCCGCAACATGCGCTGGGTCTCGAACAAGGCGGACAGGAAATCGGTGCCGGTGTCAGGCTGACAGGACATGAAGGCGCTCCGTAAACTTAGCTTATTATAAGCAAGCTTATGAATAACGCATCGGTGGACGATACGACGCAGCCCCGCGACTAGCGCATGGCTGGATCTACCTGACCTCCCCAGAATAGGCGGCACAGCAAAAAGCCCGGCACGAGGCCGGGCTTGAGGTCGTCAGGAGGATCGAAAGGATCAGTATTTGGCCACGACAGCCGGGCTGAAGGCGTAATTGATGCCGGCGCGGAAGACGTGGTCATGGAAGCCGACCGAGGTCTGGTTGGCCGTTCCCCCGAAATAGGTCGCCGAGCCCAGATCGAGATAAAGATATTCGAGCTTGGCCGACCAGTTGGTGCCGAACTTCTTTTCCAGACCGGCGCCCAGGGTCCAGCCGACACGAGTCTGCGATTCCGACAGCAGCGTGCCGGGAACCGTCACGGCGGCGCTGGCCGGTGTTGTGCCCTGCGATCCCGGTCCGAATATCTGGCCCGTTACAGTCGTCTGGGTGGAATATTTGACCTCACCGACAGCGAGACCGCCAGTACCGTAGAGGAGCAGATCCGGCGTTGCCAGCAGGCCGACCCGGCCGCGGAATGTGGCGAACCACGGGAAGCTCCATGAGCTGTTTGCCGAGGTCAGTGCGAGCAGATTGAAGTCACCGCCGGGCAAAGTGGTCCGCAGCGAACTCACTGGAGAGTTCGCGCTGCCACGTTCACCAGTCCCCTGGATATCGGCTTCGAGACCGACGACCCATGTGCGATTGAGCTGCCAATTGTAGCCGATCTGGCCGCCGCCGAGGCCGCCATTGACGTCCTGCTTGACCGGCGACGCAAAGGCGGTGCCCGGCAAGAAGGTCGCGTCACCTTTGCCCCAGCTGTAGCCACCGTTGAGGCCGGCATAGAATCCGGTCCAGTTGATGCCGGGGTCCACCAGAACCGGCGCCTTGGCGTACATGCGGGGCGACAGATCCGCAGCGCCGGCGGTCGACGAAAACGCCATGATGGCGAGGCCTGCAGCGGCCAATACGGTACGTTTCACCATCAGTCTCCTCAACAACAGATCAAAAGGCAGGCCCAAGGCCCTGCTTCGATGATGTGTAGTTGAATGAGACATCAGCGACTTGGAACGGACGCGACGCGGCAGGACTGGGCGAGACTGGCACCGCAATTCGTTCTGCTTGTTGCGTTCAAGCCACATGACGCATCGCGAACTATCAAAAGAGAAACCGCCCAAAGACGCAGTAACCACGACGAATATGAACGCGATCCGTACTGGCACGACCAAGATATAGTTCAATGCTTGCAGGACTGATCCTCGTGACTTCAAGGCCCGGTCCCGAAGCGCCCGATTCCTCGATCGCGGCGACTTCCGAAAATCTGACGCCGCAGCTACAATTCGGACGCCTGACATTCAACGTCGAATCCCCTCCTCCGACGGACGCCCCGTTTTCGATCGATACTGTTTTGCACAGGTTGCCGGGCGCGATTGTTTTTATCGGCACGGGATTTCCGGCGAATGATCGCATGCCGGATGCTGCGACTGCGTCATCGCCCGACGATGTCGTCTTTGCAGTCGTTCTGAAAGGTGGCGCTCGCGCATCGCAGCATGGCCGCGAAGAGGTCATCGAGCAGGACCACGCGGTCCTGATGACAACCAGGGACGCCGGTTCGCATACGTCATCTCGTGAGACGCAGCATCTGATCGTTCAGATCGACCGTGCCGTGCTGGCGATCAAGGTGCCCAATCTCGGCGCCTGGCTCATGCGACCTCTCTTCCTGGAGACTCAGACGTTGCGGCTATTGATGGCGCATTGTCAGGAAGCAATCGACCTCGACGAGTCCGCCCCCACTCATCTTCAGCACCATGTCGTGGCCGATCTGTGCAGTCTGATCGCATTTCTAATCAACGGTTGGGAGAACCGCTCCGAGGCGTCTCCGCCTTCCAGCACCCGCATGCTGCGCTTGCACGCGATCAAGGCAGCCATAGAAGCAAGCCTCGGAAATCACGACCTCTCGGCCGAAACACTGGCGGCGGCTCAGAAAATCTCGCCGGATTATGTCCGCAAGCTGTTTCGCGAACACGGCCTCAGCCTGTCGGAGTATTTGCTCGAACGGCGTTTGGCCTTTGCTCATGGACTGTTACTCAACCCATTGCGGGCCGATGAGCGGATCGGAAAGATCGCCGACGAGGCCGGCTTCAACGATTTGTCGTATTTCAACCGGACATTCCGGCGCCGATATGCCACCTCGCCATCGGATTTGCGCAGAAGCGCGACTTGATCCGGCACGGTATGCCCGTTCAACCTTTGCAATCGACCGGTCGGCGCCCCATCTCCAGGGAGCGGTCGCCGTTTGGCGGCGCTGGATTTAGTGTAAGACTGGGGCCCAACGCCAAAAAGACGGGCACAATCACACCCAACGGGTTAAGCTACCTCCGTATGGCAGTTCCGAAACCAACTTTCCCGGCTCCCGGCCACGATCACGACCGCTGTACGGCGGACGCGATGCATCATGCCGAGCATGTCTGTGCGGCCCGGTCGCAAAAGCTGACTCCAATCCGCCGGCTGGTGCTTGAAGCGCTGCTCGCGAGCCATCGACCGCTTGGGGCCTACGAGATCATCGATGAGCTTGCCAAGACCACTTCGCGTCCGGCACCCATCACCGTGTATCGCGCACTTGATTTCCTGATGGAGAACGGCCTCGTTCACCGCATCGAGAGCCGCAACGCCTTCCTGGCCTGCGCGCACGACCACGGCACGGCCTCGATGGTCGCGTTTCTGATCTGTGACCAATGCGGGTCGGTCGGCGAAGTGCCGGCTACGAAAGTTGCGCAGAGCCTGAACGATGCCGCACGGACGACTGGCTTCGTCCCGAAACTGTCTGTTGTCGAAATCACCGGAACCTGCGCGCACTGTCAGGCGTGACGATCCCATAACAACACGGCGACAAGCCGGGCCCGAGGCTTCATGTCTGCAGAAACCATCATCAGCCCACCCGGCGGACGCGCACTTACCGCCGGCGCCATCGCCCTTGTCCTGATGTTGTGCCTGACCTGGGGCTTCAACCAGATCGCCATCAAGCTGGTGCTGCACGACATCCCGCCTTACACGCAGGCGATGCTGCGCTCGGCCGGCGCGCTGCTGGTCATCCTGGCCATTGCGCGCATGCGCGGCGTCAAGCTGTTCGAACGCGACGGCACGCTGAAAGCGGGCCTGTTTGCCGGCCTGCTGTTCGGCATCGAATTCGTGCTGATCTTTCACGGCCTGCAATTCACGACGGCCTCGCGGGCCGCGGTTTTCCTCTACACGATGCCGTTCTTCGTGGCCTTCGGCTCCTATCAGTTCCTGGGCGAACGCCTGCGCCCGGTGCAATGGGCCGGACTCGCGGTGAGTTTTGCCGGTGTCGCCGTGGCGATCGGCGTCCCGCAGCCCGACGTCACCGCCGATGTGCTGATCGGGGATCTGATGATCGTCGCCGGTGCGGGACTATGGGCCGCGACCACGCTGGTGGTCAAAACGACCCCGTTGCTCTACGTCGCGCCTGAAAAGGCATTGGGATACCAGGTCGGGCTGTCTGTCCCGATTCTGGGCCTGGCGGCGCTGCTGGCGGGCGAGACCGTGACCCGGGTTCCCGGTCCACTGGCGCTGTCCCTGCTCTCGTTTCAGGCCTTCTGGGTGGTCGGATTCACGTTTTTGCTCTGGTTCGGGCTGATCAAGACCTATTCCGCCAGCAAATTGTCGGCTTTTACCTTCATCACCCCTTTGTTTGGCGTCGCGGCAGGCTATCTCATCATGGGCGACCATCTGACCCCCGCCTTCGGCCTCGCTGCGTTATTGGTCGTTGCCGGGCTGGTCCTCGTTAACCGACCGGTCAGGGCCTAGGCCACTAACGCATTGCTGGATGTCATCTAAATCTGATATTCGAGACCCCATGAACAAGATTGAAATTCCGTCTGATATCGCCGGTCCGGCGCCCCGGCACCTCACCACACAGGTCATGGTTGGCAACGTCGCTGTCGGCGGCGGCGCCCCGATCGTCGTGCAGTCGATGACCAACACCGACACCGCCGATATTCAGGGCACCATCGACCAGGTCGCAGCGCTGTCGCGCGCGGGCTCGGAAATGGTCCGCATCACCGTCGACCGCGACGAGGCCGCAGCCGCCGTTCCGCATATCCGTGAGGCGCTGGACAAGCAGGGCATCACGACGCCGCTGATCGGCGACTTCCACTATATCGGCCACAAGCTGCTTGCTGAATTCCCGGCCTGCGCCGCGGCGCTCGACAAGTACCGCATCAATCCTGGCAATGTCGGCTTCAAGAGCAAGCGTGACACGCAATTCGCCGACATCATCGAGATCGCGAACAAGAACAACAAGGCCGTCCGCATCGGCGCGAACTGGGGTTCGCTCGATCAGGAACTGCTCACCAAGCTGATGGACGAGAACGCGCTGTCCGCGAATCCAAAGGACGTCCGCGCGGTGACGCGTGAAGCGATGGTGCAGTCGGCATTGCTGTCGGCGGCCCGCGCCGAAGAACTCGGCATGCCGAAGAACAAGATGATCCTGTCCGCCAAGGTTTCGGCGGTGCAGGACCTCATCGCCGTGTATCAGACGCTGGCCTCGCGCTCCGACTATGCGATCCATCTCGGCCTTACCGAGGCCGGCATGGGCTCGAAGGGCATCGTCGCCTCCTCGGCTGCGCTCGGCATCCTGCTGCAGCAGGGCATCGGCGACACTATCCGCATTTCGCTGACGCCGGAGCCCGGCGGCGACCGCACGGTGGAAGTTCAGGTTGCGCAGGAATTGCTGCAGACCATGGGTTTCCGCACCTTCGTGCCGCTGGTCGCGGCGTGCCCGGGTTGCGGCCGCACCACGTCGACCACGTTCCAGGAACTGGCGCGTTCGATCCAGGATTTCATCCGCGACTCGATGCCAGGCTGGAAGACGCAGTATCCCGGCGTCGAGAACCTCAACGTTGCGGTCATGGGCTGCATCGTCAACGGCCCCGGCGAATCCAAGCACGCCAATATCGGCATCTCGCTCCCCGGCACCGGCGAAAGCCCGGCCGCACCAGTGTTTGTCGACGGCGAGAAATTCCGCACCCTGCGCGGCCCGAGCATCGCTGCCGACTTCAAGGCGCTGGTGATCGACTATATCGACCAGCGTTATGGCGCCAACGCGAAGGCGCCGGAAATCGTGACAGCGGCGGAATAAGCCGCGCCATATAAATACGAACTGAAACGGCCGGGCATCGTCCCGGCCGTTTTCGTTTGTGCGGCTAATAGCTGCCTAAAGCGGAATCCGCCGAAACTCACGATTGGTCAGCCCCGCCTCTTCCAGATCGAGATCGCGCTCGATCCGCCGTCTGCTTTCGTCGGTGATCTTGCCGTCGCGCAGCTGCGCGTGGATGAATTTGCGCTCGGCCTTGATGAGTTCGCGCACCAGATCGATGCCCACCGCCGAGACATCCACGTCGGGATCGAGCTCGCCCGGTAACTGGTTCGAGCGGCTTTCGTGGCGCGCGCGAAGCAGTTTCACGACTTCGTCGGACAGTTCGCGATCATCGGTCATGGCATCGAGCCGCGCCAGGGCTGTCGCCAGTGCCTCGCGGCGCGTGGCGAGTTCAGCCTCGTGCTCGGCGATATATTCCTCGCGGCCGATTTTGGTCACGCCGAGCCACTTCACCACGATGGGCAGGCACAGGCCGAATCCGACCAGCGTGATCAGGATGATGTTGAACGAGACGAACAGGATCAGGTCGCGCGACGGAAAGCCTTCGTTCGAGACCAGCGTGAATGGCAGCGCCAGCGCTGCGGCCAGCGACACCGCACCACGCACGCCGGTGAAGGCGATAACGAAGGTCCATTGCCAGTTCGGCGCCGGATCGCGTTTACGCAGGTCCGCGCTGAGCCAGCGCGGCACATAAATCGCCGCATAGACCCAGACGAACCGTGCCACGATGATCACGACGGTGACGAGCACCGTGGCCAGCATGATGTCGGCGAACGGAAATGCCTTCGACTTTTCGATCAGCGCCCGCATCTGGAAGCCGGTCAGCAGGAACAGTAGGCCCTCGACCAGATAGATCACCAAATCCCAGAAGAAGATGCCCTGCAAACGCGTTGCTGCGGAGATCAGCAACGGGCCGTTCCACGAGATGTAGAGACCGCAGGCGACGGTGGCGATGATACCGGAGCCACCGAAATGTTCGGGGATCAGATAGGCGACATAGGGCGTCAGCAGCGACAGCGTGATTTCGACCTGCGGATCGCGCGCGCGGTGACGCATGCGCAGGCTGAGCCAGCCGATGGCCAGACCGAAGACGAGTTCGCAAGCGAGAATAGCGACGAAGGTGCCCGCCGCCTTTGACATCGAGAACGCTCCCGTGGTGATCGCCACCACCGCGAAGCGATACAGGATCAGCGTCGTCGCATCATTGGCGAGCCCCTCGCCTTCCAGCACGACCAGCATCCGGCGTGGCAGGCCGAGTTTTCGCGCAATCGCCAGCGGCGCCACCACGTCCGGCGGGGCGACGATGGCGCCGAGCAGGAAGCCGACCGACCACGGCAGACCGATCAGATAGTGCGTCGCGGTTGCGACGAGGCACGCGGTGAAGATCACGCAGCCGACCGCGAGCAGCGTGATGATGCGCAGATTGGCGCGGAATTCGCGCCAGCTCATGGCAACGGAGGCCGAATAGATCAGCGGCGGCAGCACGCCCAGCAGCACCACGTCCGGCGGCAGTTGGATCGAGGGCATGCCCGGCACGAAGGCCAGTGCAATACCGGCCAGCAAAAGCAGGATCGCCGGGGCGATGCTGATGCGCTTGGCCAGCCACGCCGTGCCCGCAAGCGCAGCGATCAAAACCAGGAAAATCTGAAATTTGGCTTCCACGCGGGCGACATCCTCTACGTGCCTAATTTGCCCGGATGACAAGGGAGGTCAATGCGATCGTCATTGCGAGGAGCCCTTGCGACAAAGCAATCCAGTCTTACTTCGCTTGTGGCCTTCTGGATTGCCGCGTCGCTTCGCTCCTCGCAATGACGGCGGAGAGGTCGAAGCTCAAATCGCGCTTGCCGCGATATTGACCATCAGCGCCACCAGCGCGGTGTTGAAGATGAAGGAGACGATGCCGTGGGCCGTGGCGGTGCGGCGGATCGACTTCACGGTGATGCCGACGTCGGAGACCTGCGCGGTCATGCCGATGACAAAGGAGAAATACACGAAGTCCCAATAGTCGGGCTGTTCCTTCGTGTCGTCATCGCCAGACGGAAATGCCAGGCCGCCGGGTTTGGCTCCGCGATAGAATTGATGGGCATAATGCAGCGAGAAGGTCGTGTGTACGGCGGCCCAGGACGAGGCGATGGTGACGATCGCCAGCGTCAACTCCCAGGCCGTGCGATGGCCCTCGCCAAGTTCGAACACAATGGCCGCGATGCTGGCGAAGGCACCCAGAGCCGCCACCAGCAGAATGATGAAACTGCCATCGTCCTGCAGGGCGGCGTTGCGGCGGATGTGTTTCTGACCGCCGCTTGACAGCATCATGCCGTAGACCAGCATGAGATAGAACGCGATGAACACGTCCCAGCCGATCAGCAGACGCGTCACCAGCCGCAGCGACGACGGCAGCACGAAGAATGCGACGATGCCGATCAGAAGCGCCAGAAACGTGCGCGGTCGCCCATAGACGACGCGGAGCGGCGCCGGCATCTTGCGAAAACGGACAAGGAGCTCATCGAGATCCTTGCCCGCCTCCGACATGATCAGGTCTTCCTTAGTTCTTGCGCTCGGCCACGAAGCGGGCAGCAGCGCGCAGCACGTCGCCCTTGGCGCCGAAGATCGACAGCGATGCGTCGGCCGTCGCGATCAGATCGGCGACACGCTTCCTGGCGCCCTCGACGCCGAGCTGCGTGACGAACGTCGTCTTGTTCAGCGCGGCATCGGCGCCTGCGGGCTTGCCGAGCGCCGCGGCGTCGCCTTCGACGTCGAGCAAATCATCGGCGATCTGGAAGGCTTCGCCGAGCGCGCGGCCGTAATCGTCGAGCGCCTTGTATTCCTTCTGCGTGGCCTGGCCGAGCAGCGCGCCGGCGATGACGCCGTAACGCAGCAGCGCACCGGTCTTCATCTGCTGGACACGCGCAACGTCCACCGGCCCCGTGTCGCCAAAGCGGCCTTCGCCGGCGAGATCGAGCATCTGGCCGCCGACCATGCCGCCGAGACCGGCGCAGCGGGCAAGCGCCCGGGTCAGCAGCAGGCGCACGGTGGCGTCTTCGTGGATCTCGTCGCGGGTGACGATGTCGAAGGCCAGCGTCAGCAGCGCGTCGCCGGCGAGGATCGCGGTGGCATCGTCGGTGGCCTTGTGCAGGGTCGGACGTCCCCGGCGCAGATCGCTGTTATCCATCGCCGGCAGGTCGTCATGAATCAGCGAATAGCAGTGGATGCATTCGAGGGCGGCGCCAACCAGCAGCGCCTGCTCGCGATGCACACCGAATACCGCAGCGCTCTCCACCACCAGGAACGGGCGCAAACGCTTGCCGCCGCCGAGCGAGGAGTAACGCATCGCATCCATCAGCCGCTTCGGCCGGGCGATTTCATCGGGTAGCACGCCATCGGCGAGCACTTTGGTCAGTACGGCTTCGGTATCGTCCGCGGTCTGGTCCAGGCGCGAGGCAAAATCTTTGGTGGAAGCACCGGTCGACATTAAGAATAGCTCCAGAACAATTTGGCCGGACAATCCTCTATGGCAAAGGCCACGTCAATTGCGCCTGCGGCGTCCCGCCGCGATTGGTCGCGGCAAGCTTAACCGGCTTGAAAAGAGCGGGGAAAGCCCGCTTTATCAGCGGCATAGCTCCGACCGGGAACGCCGCTCTTGCGCCTCATCCGCCGCCTCATCCTGATCGGGATCCTGCTCCTCGCGCTGCCCTATCTGCTGACGCCGCTTTATGCCGTCGGCCAGCCGATCTCGGCGCTGATGGCATGGCGCTGGATCACCGGTTCCCCCGTGCAGCGGACCTGGGTCGATCTCAAGACCATGTCGCCGGCGCTGCCGCGCAGCGTGGTCGCGTCCGAAGACGCCAAATTCTGCAGCCATCGCGGCATCGACTGGGATTCCCTGCAAAATGCCATTGAGGACGCCCAGGACGGCGAAGTCTCCGGCGGCGGTTCCACCATCACCCAGCAGGTGGCGAAAAACCTGTTCCTGTGGTCGGGCCGCAGCGTGATCCGCAAGGGCCTCGAAATCCCGCTGGCCATGTGGGTCGATCTGATGCTGTCCAAGCAGCGGATCCTGGAAATCTACCTGAATATCGCCGAAATGGGCCCATCCGGGCAGTTTGGCGCCCAGGCCGGCGCCGAATATGCCTTCAATCGGCCAGCCTCGAGCCTGTCGGCCCGGGAAGCCGCGCTCCTGGCGGCGATCCTGCCCAATCCGGTCACCCGCAGTGCCCGGACGCCGGGGCCGGGGGTGCGGCGTCTGGCGGGAACCTATATGGCGCGGGCGCAGGCGGCGGAGTTGCAGCGGTGCTGGAACTAGGCTGTCATTCCGGGGCGCGGCCGGCACGGCCGGACGCGAACCCGGAATCCCGATATGTTCAAAACACTTTGGGATTCCGGGCCCATGCCCGTCGGCTCCGCCGCCGGTCCTGTCCCGGAATGACGAGCTTTGGGCCAAAATTCCCGCGGCTGCGCCCTAGCCATCGCGTCGTCATTCCGTTATAAGCCCGGCCTTATCAGCGATTTTGCCCGCGCGTTCTGTGCTGGCCGCCTGTCACCGGGCGCCGATCGAAACCATCTGCCAAGAACCTGCAAGGACTTTTCCTATGGCCGTTCCGAGAAGAAAAACATCGCCGTCGCGGCGTGGCATGCGTCGTTCGGCTGACGCGCTCAAGACCCCGACCTATGTCGAGGACAAGGACTCCGGCGAACTGCGCCGTCCGCACCACCTCGACCTGAAGACCGGCATGTACAAGGGTCGTCAGGTTCTGAAGGTGAAGAAAGAATCCTGACCACTGGATGGAGGGCAGCGCCGCGTCAGGTGGCGCCGCCTTCGATCATCCACGTAAGGTCCGGTCAAGCGGGTCGAAGCGCCAGCGGGCAAGTCGAGAAAACTGTTCAGACAATAATTCTGAACTGGTCTTCCGCCCGAATTCGCTCCAACTCTGGAGCTAATGCGTTGTCCCGGTGATGCGCTCGCGTCACCTCGGTGATGTCGTCACCTTGGTGATGTCCTGCATCGCCGACATGCGTTCTGGTTCTCTCGCTTGCAAAGAAGGCCTTCGATGGCGTCGATCGGTTTCCCGCTGCTGCTGATTCCAGTGGCGATCTGCAACATCATCGCCTTCCTGATGCCCGACCTCGCGCTGTCGGGCCCGATCCCCCTCTTCCCGATCACGCTGATGTCGAAAGACATCTGGATGGTGACGCTCAACGACCTGCTCGTTGCGCTCAGCATTCTCCTGCTGTGGCTCGAAGTGATGCGCGCTGCCCGCCCGGCGCCGAAATATTTCACCGACCATTTCCTGTCGCTGCTGGTGTTCGGCGCGGCAGCTACTGAATTCGTGATGCTGCCGAAATTCGGCAACGCGACCTTCTTCCTGATCACCCTGACGGCGATGGTGGATTTCCTCGCCGGCATCTCGCTCCGCGCCCGCCGTCCGCGCCGCGTCGCCGCACCGGTCTATGCACCGGAGCCGGCACCGCGTTATGAGCCCGCGCCAGCGCCGGTCGCTCCGACGCCTCCGCCCGCTCACGTTCCGGCCGCGACGTCCGTCGCCGAAGCCGTGTTGACCGATCGTCCGGAGCCGAAGGTCGAGAAGATCGAACGGATCGAGCCGAAACTTGAACCGACCCCGGTCCCGCCGGAAGTCGTGGCGCATACGTCGCCGCAAATCACGTCGCCGGATTTGCAGCCGGGTGGCGTGGCTTCGCCTGACGACAAGCCCAAGACGTAAGTTGTCTTAATCCCTCCCTCAAGCGCAGCGAAGCTGCGCGCAGTGGGGTCTGGCGGACGAATTCGTCCGCCATGGGTGGCGCGTTGCGAGCGATAGCGAGCAACGTGACGGGCGGGGTGTTTCAACATACGCTGTCGAGCGTGGGGCTGCCCCACCCCGTCCTTCACCCTAACGATGCTACGCATCATCAGGGTTCGGCCGACCCTCCCCACTGCGCGCAGCTTCGCTGCGCTGGAGGGAGGGAAAAGAAAAGTCAGATCACTCGCTGCGTCCGACCGCTCGCCGATCCCGCAACATACATATTTGCCACCGCCCGATAGGCCGCCTCGACATCGGCCACATCCGCGCGGCGCAGCACCCGCGTTTGCGGCGCCTGCTCGGCGGTCGCGATCAGATGTGCGATGAAGGATGCATCGGGCCGCGCCACGCGCGACGACACCGGGTTGGTATGCTGCACCGGCTCAAGCCGCGTCAGCGCGACGGCCTCCACGATGACCGAATCTTTCTCGACCACGAAATCGCCGGCGCGCCGCATCGGATGCGGCGTCGTGGCGTAAGCGCGGGTCGCGGAAATCGACATTGTTAACAGTGCTCGCGTCTCAATTCGGGACGAGGGTTGCCCCTCCACCCTCTGCGTCGCAAGGGTCGTGCCGCGGCTCTCCACAACTCAGATCGGGGCCTCATCAGGTTTGCGAAGGCCTGCCCGGCTACACTTTCTTAAGTCTTTAGGAACTTTGACTAACGATTGTAGCGATCTGAGCCGTATTGTCGGGGGGCGAATCACCCGATGACGTCCCAAAACGAGGCGACTTTGACATCCGCTGTTTCCCAAAGCGCCGCGGGCTTTTCCGAGCCGCAGGCAGCAGAGATTCTGGCCGCACTCGGCCAGGCCGCCTTCATCTGGGACATCGCCAGCGACCGGATCACCTGGACCGACCAGGCCGCCGCCATCTTCACCGACATTTCCCCCGCGACCATCGCCAGCGGCGCCGAGCTGGCGACTCTCATTGAGCCGCAGCGCGGCATTCGCACCGAGGCACTAGCCAAGGCACTCGCTTCCGGCGGCGGCACCTACCGGATCGAATACGGATTGCGCGCCACGACCACCGCCGCCGTGCTGTGGATCGAGGAAAGCGGCAACTGCCGCGCCGATGCCGACGGCAAGGCGGTACGCGTCGAAGGCGTCGTCCGCATCGACAGCGAACGCCATGCCCGCGACGAGCAACTGCTGAAACTGGCGCAGCACGATCCCGTCACCGGCGAACTCAATCGCACGCATCTTCTGGCGTCCCTCGCCGAAGCGATCGAGGAAGCGACGCGCTTTCGTTCGTCCTTTGCTTTCATGCTGATCGGCATCGATCATCTGGCGCGGATCAACGACGCCTTCGGCTTCGATATCGCGGATGAAGTGATCGTCGAGATCGCCAGGCGGATTCGCGCGCGGCTGCGCGGCGGCGATGTGATGGGCCGCTTCTCCGGCAACAAGTTCGGGCTGATCCTGAAGAACTGCACCGTTGACGATGCCACGATCGCCGCCGAGCGCTTTCTTGTCGGCATCCGCGACGAGGTCATTCCAACCCAGTCCGGCCCGGTCTCGGTGACCGCCACCATCGGCGCCGTCAGCGTTCCCCGCTATGCGCAGAACGTCAACGAAGCCGTCAACCGCGCGCAGGAAACCCTGAACGGCGCCAAGCGCCGCCGCCACGGCAGCTTTGCCCTGTGGCGGCCGAATGTGGAGCGCGATGCGCAGCGCCGCGTCAATATCCGCGTCACCGACGAGATCGTGACTGCGCTGAACGAGCGCCGCATCGTCACGGCCTTCGAACCCGTGATGCATGCCGACAGCCGTACCCCCGCTTTCTATGAAGCGCTGGTGCGCATGAAGCAGGATGACGGGCAGCTGCTGCTGGCGCCGGATATCGTGCCGGTCGCCGAGAAGCTGGGACTGATCCGGCTGGTCGATCACCGCGTGCTCGAACTGGTTGTTGCCGAACTCGCCGCCGCGCCGGATGTGCAGCTGTCGCTGAACATCTCGCCGGACACGACGATGGACCCGGACTGGTGGACCTCCATCGAGTCGATGATGGCAGCGCATCCCGGCGTCGCGCAGCGGCTGATCGTCGAGATCACCGAGACCGTGGCCATCCAGGACCTCGACGACGTCCGCGGCTTCGTCACGCGGCTGAAGAATTTCGGCAGCCGCATCGCCATCGACGATTTCGGCGCCGGCTACACCTCGTTCCGTAACCTGCGTAAGCTCGGCGTCGACATCGTCAAGATCGACGGCGCCTTCGTACAGAACATCGCGCATTCCGCCGACGACCGCGCCTTCGTGCAGACCCTGATCGATCTGTGCCACCGGCTCGGCATCAAGACCGTCGCCGAATGGGTGCAGGACGAGGAGTCCGGCCTGATGCTGCGCGACTGGGGCTGCGACTACATTCAGGGTCGCCTCACCGGCCTCGCGTCATCCGCGCGTCCGTGGCTGGACCCGGCATCGCTGCCGAAGCCGGCGGTGGGCTAGTTCACGCGTCATTCCGGGGCGAACGCAGCGTTAGCTGCGGGCGAACCTCAGCCACTCCAATGGGAGTGGTGGGGAATCCCGATATAGTATGAACACATCGAGATTCCGGGTTCGGTCCCGTCGCCTTCGGCGCCGGCCCGCCCCTGAATGACAGCTTTTTTATGGGGCCTCATCATGAACTTCATCGGTAATCTTCTGACCGCGCTGGTCGCTGCGCTGCACATCTACTTTCTCGTGCTGGAAATGTTTCTCTGGCAGAAGCCGCAGGGCCTGAAGACCTTCAGGAACACGCCGGAGAAAGCCGAGATCACCGCGGTGCTCGCCGCCAATCAGGGCCTCTATAACGGCTTCCTCGCCGCCGGTCTGATCTGGGGCCTGCTGCATTCCGCGCCAGCCTTCGCATTCCAGATCAAGGCGTTCTTCCTGCTGTGCGTGATCGTGGCCGGTGCTTACGGCGCAGCGACGGTGAGCAAGCGCATTCTGTATGTGCAGGCCGCGCCGGCGGCGCTGGCGCTGATCGTGCTGTGGCTGGCGACGTAACTCACCCATTCATTGTCGTCCCGGTGAAAGTCGGGACGACAATGAGAGTTACGCCTCGCGATTCTTTTGCTGACTAAGCCAACCAAATTCGGCGACATCTTTTCATAAAAACATCGCCATCGCTGCCGCATCATCGCGCTGACATCTCGTGCGCGCGTTGCATCGCGCATGCTGCATTCATTGTGACATGCGCATGTCAGAGTCGGCGCGACTCTCGTAACCATCTTGCGCGCGTTTTGTAAAAGCGATGCAGAGCTGCGCTATCTAGATCGTCGTTAGGTGCACCGCGCGACGCGGTCACGGCATTAACGAGGATCAGTTCTCTTGTTCAAGTTCTCTCTGCGCGCTCCAGCGATCCGACGCTATTTTCCGCGCATCAGATTCGGTCTGCGCATCCAGATCGCATTGATCGGCATCATGGCTGTCGTGCTCACCGGCACTATCTGCCTCATCGGCCTCGCATATGAAGCGGACGCGCAGCGCCAATCGGATGAGGCCGTCAAGCTGCGCCAGCATGTCGTGGGTCTGTCAGCGAACTATCTGGAAGCCGGACAGGTCGCCAATGAATTTCTGCGCAAGCATGATGAGAAGCTGATCGCTGTCCATGGCGAGATCATCACGACAGCGCTGGCGAATCTGTCTGATATCGACGCCATCGTCGACAAGCGCCCCGAGGGCGATACGCTGAAACAGGGCTCGGCCCTGCGCGCGGGCCTCAATGTCTATCAGACCCGCTTCAACAACATCGCCTCGATCCAGAAATCGCTGGGGCTCAACGAGACGCTGGGCCTGCAGGGCCGGCTGCGTGCTGCGGTTCACGACGCCGAAACGCGCCTGGCGCAATTCGACCAGATCCGCCTGGCCAATCTGATGCTGATGATGCGGCGGCATGAGAAGGACTTCATGCTGCGCGGCGAGGAAAAATATGGCGACCAGTTCGACAAAAGGCGCGACGATTTTTCCGACGCGCTGAAGGCCGCGGAACTGCCCGACGCGGTGCGCGATGAGCTCGCCGCGCTGATGAAGGCCTATGGCGAGAGTTTCCTGGCCTATTCGGTGACGCAGACCACGCTGAATGACGAAGTCGCGGACTTCGCGATGGTGTTTCAGCGCAACCGACCGGCGCTGGATGGCCTCGTGGCCGCGGCCCAGGCCGAATACAACGCCGCTGAGGTGCGCGCCACGCAGACCCGCCAGATCCTGACCTGGACCATCGCGCTGGCGACGATCCTGATCGGCCTCGCCGCGGTGTATTTCGGCCAGCGCATCGCGCGCGCGATCGCCGCTATGACGCAGGCGATGCAGACGCTGGCATCAGGCGATTTCGCCGTGGTCCTGCCCGGCCTCGGCCGCGCCGACGAGATCGGCGATATGGCGCAGGCGGTCGAGACTTTCAAGCTGCGCGCGCAGCAGAAGGCGGCGGATGAACTCGACGCCCAGCTTCGTGAGGAGTACCGCGCCGCGGAAGCGCGCAAGGCCGACATGAACAGGCTCGCCGGCGACTTCGAAAGCGCCGTCGGCCGCATCGTCGAGACGGTGTCGTCTGCCTCGGCGGAGCTGGAGACGGCGGCGGGCACGCTGACCTCGACGGCCACACGATCTCAGGAACTGACCGAGATGGTCGCGGCGGCGTCCGATGAAGCCTCCGCCAATGTGCAGTCGGTGGCCTCCGCCACCGAGCAGATGTCGTCATCGGTCAACGAGATCGGCCGTCAGGTACAGGCCTCGGCGCAGATTGCCGGCGAGGCCGTCGCACAGGCCGAGACGACCAACCGCCAGATCGGCGACTTGCTGAGCGCGGCCGACAAGATCGGCGAGGTGGTCCAGCTCATCAGTGCCATTGCGCGGCAGACCAATCTGCTGGCGCTCAACGCCACCATCGAGGCGGCGCGCGCCGGCACCGCCGGCCGTGGCTTCTCCGTGGTCGCCGCCGAGGTCAAGGCGCTGGCCGAACAGACCGCGAGCGCCACCGGCGAGATCGGCCAGCAGGTGTCAGGCATTCAGCAGGCGACGAAGAATTCGGTGGCGGCCATCAAGGGCATCGGCAGCACCATCGGCCGGATGTCCGAGATCGCCTCGACCATCGCCGCCGCCGTCGAGCAACAGGGCGCCGCCACGGCGGAGATCGCCCGCAATGTGCAGCGCGCCGCGCAAGGAACCTCCGATGTCAGCGCCAATATCGCCGACGTCAAACGCGGCGCCAGCGATACGGGTCTGGCTTCCTCGCATGTGTTCTCGGCCGCCCGCTCGCTGTCCGGCGACAGCGCCCGGCTGAAAGCAGATGTGGCAAGCTTCCTGGAGTCGGTGCGGAGTGCGTGAGGGGGCGGCGCCGATGATGTGGTTGGTGACTTAGCCGCCACGAGCGCCGCTGCGCTCCTTCTCCCCGCTCCCGGGCGAAGCGAAGCTTCGCTAGGCGGGGAGAAGGGTGGGATGAGGGGCGAGGCACTGAGCCTGCCGCAAGCACATTCCTTCAGTTCGCACGAACGGCGCAGCGGCTAGCCGACCCGCATCGACGGGGCTCGGGTCAGCCCGTGTGCATGGCCCCTCACCCGCCGCGAAGGCGCGGCGACCTCTCCCCGCAAAGCGGGGAGAGGTTAAGGAAAGTGCCCATCTCCTCGCCTTGCCAACCTCAAATCCTTGCCTCACACTCCCCGGTAACGACGGCGCCCGCATAGGAACGACTGTCGAGTGACATATCATCAGGGAAGGCAACGACATGAGAACCTCGCTTCTTCACTGTTTCGCCGCGTCGACCAAATTCGTTGGGATGGTGGCGATTGCGCTCACGGCCACATCGGCCACTATCAATCCAGCAGCGGCGCAGAAGAAATACGATCCCGGCGCCACCGATACCGAAATCAAGATCGGCCAGACCGTGCCGTTCTCGGGCCCCGCCTCGGCCTACTCGTCGATCGCGAAAACCCAGCTCGCTTATTTCAAGATGGTCAACGAGCAGGGCGGCATCAACGGCCGCAAGATCAACCTGATCCAGTATGACGACGCCTATTCGCCGCCCAAGGCCGTGGAACAGGTGCGCAAGCTCGTCGAGTCCGATGAAGTCCTGCTGACCTTCCAGATCATCGGCACACCGTCCAATGCGGGCGTGCAGAAATATCTCAACAGCAAGAGCGTCCCGCAACTGTTCGCCGCCACCGGCGCCACGCGCTTCACCGATCCAAAGAACTTCCCCTGGACCATGGGCTACAATCCCAACTACCAGAGCGAGGGCCGGATCTACGCCAAATACATCCTGAAGAACCATCCGACCGCCAAGATCGCCATCCTCTGGCAGAACGACGATCTCGGCCGCGACTATCTCACCGGCATGAAGAATGGTTTGGGCGACAAGGCGGCGTCGATGATCGTCTCGGAGGCCTCCTACGAACTCGCGGACCCGACCATCGACTCGCAGATCGTCAAGCTGAAATCCTCCGGCGCCGACCTGTTGTTCAACGCCTCGACGCCGAAATTCGCCGCCCAAGCGATCAAGAAGGTGGCTGATCTTGGCTGGAAGCCGATCCACATCGTCGACATCAATGCGACGTCGGTCGGCGCGGTGCTGGTGCCCGCGGGTCTCGACAATTCCAAGGGCCTCATTTCGACCAATTACGGCAAGGACCCGCTGGACCCGCAGTGGAAGGAAGATGCCGGCATGAAGCGCTACATGGCCTTCATGGAGAAATATTATCCCGACGGCGACAAGAACTCGAACTTCAACACCTATGGTTACGGCAATGCCCAGCTCATGGTGGAGGTCTTGAGGCGCTGCGGCGACGATCTCACCCGCGCCAATGTGATGAAGCAGGCCACCAGCCTGTCCGGGCTCGAGACCGATCTTCACCTGCCCGGCATGCGGCTCTCCACCTCGCCCACCGACTACCGCGTCAACAAGCAGCTGCAGATGCAGCGCTTCAACGGCGAGCGCTGGGAACTGTTCGGCCCGATCATCGAGGATGACTCGGCGGGTTAGGCTGCACACGACAAAGCCACGCGCGGGTATCCCTGCGCGTGGCTTTGCATTTGTGCGTGGCTTCAACCTTCGCTGACGCGCTCAACACTCTCACCACGTCATGCCCGGGCAAAGCGCGAAGCGCGGCTTCGCCAGATGACCCGGGCATCCAGCTTCAACAAAGCGTACGGCAAAGATGGATGGCCGGATCAAGTCCGGCCATGACACCCGAGAGTATAGCGACGTATGGCACAAGCCACGTCAGCGAGCGCCGCCTACGCCGTCTTCGCAAACATCGTCAGCACGCCGTCGGCGATATTGATCGCCACCACCTGCGCCGAACTCATGCCCTTTTCCTTGAGCGCATTGGCGGCCGCCGGCGAGGCGTCGATCGAGGCGCGCAGCGCCTGCATGTCCTCGGCGCTGGATTTCGACACGACCTCCTCGACCTGCGCCTTCACCGCCTCCGGCAATTGCTTGATGTCCACCACCTGGATGCTGGAGATCTTGGCGCTGGTCTGCCCGCCGGACTTGGCCGGCGCCTTTTCAGCCTGGGTCGCCGCTCCCTGTGCGAGCACGAAACCCGGCGTGCCGAGCGAAAGAATTGCCGCGAGGGCGGTCGCTGTCATAATGCGCATGGTTGGTCCTTTCCGGTTGGGAAGGAGCGAAGGAGTAGCGAGGAAGTGTGCGGAAGGTCTGGAGGCGAGGTGGCGGTGAGGTGAAAGGAATGCGGCGATGATGTGGGGCCGACACAGACCATCGCAACGACGCGCGCTTCCTTCCCTCCCCCGCTCTTGCATGGGGAGGGTGGCCGGCCGTCAGGCCGGTCGGGTGGGGGTGCCCAATGCGGTCGCAACCGCTTCCATCACTCCGTTCAAATTCCGGTCCACCTCGTGATTCCAGAACCGCAACACGCGAAATCCCTCACCGCGCAGAAACGCATCCCGCGCTTCATCCTTGCGCGCAGCTTCGTCAAAATTATGCTGCCCGCCATCGACCTCGATCACCAGCAGATCGCGGAACGAGACGAAGTCGACGATGATATGCCGGATCGGCGCCTGCCGGCGAAAGTGAAAGCCGAGCGATTTGAGTTCGCGGAGTTTCACCCACAGCTTGGCTTCCTGCTGCGTCAGGCTCTTGCGAAGTGAGCGAGCGAATGCGTTGGCCACACCGTCCTCGCTTGCTGCACCACCCCACCCGTCACGTTGCTCGCAAGTGCTCGCACCGCGCCACCCTCCCCACTGCGCGGCTTCGCCGCTTGAGGGAGGGAGAAGAAAGCCGGCCGCGTGAATGAAGCGACATGCGGAGTGTTTGCAGAGTTCAGGGCTCACCCGGACCACGCTTGCTTGAGGTAGACTGATTAATTCACCCTACGGCCTCATAGAGCCAACACAACACGCACCACTGGCAGATACTACCTTAGTTTCTGAACCCCAGATTGGCTCAAAGAATATGCTTCGACCCTACCACCGATTGATTGCAGATCAGGAGAAAAGTCCGACGCTGATTTCGCAGCCTCTATAAGATTGATCGCGATATCAGCGGCTTGATCCTGCGCAACATCGGCGACTTCTTTTATAGAATGAAACGCCTCAAGGCTCGGCGGCAAGTATCGCTTCCCAGCACCAAGCATTACATGTCTTGTAAAATTTGCAGTATCGCCAAAGTGGGGGTAATCGGGGCGATCTATATTCCGAAATCTATAATCTGCACTGAGCTTAACCTCAACTCCGAAGGAGGGCGTTAGATCAAACTGCACAGCCCTGACGTAGCTTATCGCTTCAGAGGGATCATATGCGCACAACACGATTTGAAACATTGTCTTGCCGGCGAAGGATCGAACATATTCCGGCCGCACTGCTGCTGCCGCTACTACTTTTCCCACCACGTCCGACGCAAATAGTTTGAGATCAATTTCCCACAGCTGCTTTTTTTTGTTCTTCCAAATATGAAACAGCGATCTGCTTTGCGTCGAGGAAGACAACTCCATTCTTTGCGAGGTCGCCACAAGGATCATCCAGCCAAAGGGGAACACGCGCTTCAATCCAAGTTGCTGTTCCGCTGGCGCCGACCATCGTCAGAGGAATCCCCCGGACAACGGCCAACTTCGAATTCCCGTCGCAACGCGCCCCCATTGTTGTAGATCGCGTATCGCTAGCTACTATTAGGCCGTCTTTCGCTGGCACCGTCGTAATCAATGTGCCGGTCATTCCGACGCGCGATTGCGGGAGCGTTGGACGAGCACCGCTAGCAGCTATCGCGGCTACGGCGATCAAACACAGAATCCCGTATCGGATCATTTGCAGTCCTAACTATTCACGCTGAATGCCACAGCGTCTTAGCCGTCGCTTTGCTACGAGCAGACGCACTTTCGCACGAAGCTAGTTGGCAGGAAGAAGGAATGTTATGCACCCTTGGCGCACTGCAGAAAAATACATAGCAAGAACAAGAAACATAGCGGCTGAAAGCCAGTACACACCTCCCATTAGCAAACTGTGTTTGAGAAGGTTGTTATCGCCGTAGGACCGACTCTCCGTCGAGATAACACCGGGATAATATCCATTCTCGGTCTCAAGCGCTCGAAATCTACCGAAGAGAAATTGCGTCTCCATTAAGCCGAGTGCATTCTTGCTAACTCGGTACAGCTGCTTGTTTCTCTGGTCCAAAAGAAAGAAAAAGATGGCCAATAAGCTGCCTGCCAAGGCGGCGCCAATTGCAGGAATGCTACCCACAAGCGCACGCTCTTTGAATAGAACAAAGCAACCGCCGAACAGGAATGGACTTAGAATAACAAAGAAATGAAACATCGTCGTGCGCTGGCGTGCATGAAATTCGAAATGGCGCCACACGAGTTCAAATCGAATTCTTTCAAACTCCATTAGTGCACGGGGATCAGCACCGATTTTATCGCAAAGCGAACTTGTCATCGTATTTCCAACCCTTGAGTTCGGACTAAGTGTTCTTATGAACCAGACGCAGTGTGATTGTCGGTTGAGTTTAAAGCAAGTTGACACCAAAAGTTGGATAGACTATATTCCTCTCCGTCCTCGCTCAGAGGGGCGCTTCTCGAGAGCGTTCTCAAGTGGAGTTGGGATGCGGCGCCTGTGGTCGTGCTCACACGCACGGCGCGGGAGGTCGGGGTCACCGTCCGGGCTCTTGATGAGCCCTTGCCGCTGGTCGGCAGGACGCGGTGCGGGTGAAGGCGGGCGCAAGCCGGCCGGATGACGGGCGCGATGCCCGTGCCTCCCGCGACGAACGGTCCCTTCGCCTGACGTCGCGATGATGCGCCGAGAGGCACATGCGCGGTGGCGATGCCGTTCGGCGGCGTCCTCCCATCGCAAGACGACCCAGTTGCGCCTTTCGGCGCGTCATCCCCCTCATTTGCGAGGGGGACAACCGGTCCACCCGCTTTGCGCCAGGGGCGCGATACGGACGGCGCGTGGGCGCTGAGATTTTCCCAGTGAATGAAGTGGCTGTTTGACAGGTGAAGCGGTGTGCGGCTCAGCCGCCGGAGCTTTGCATGCGGCGCTGCAAGTCCGATGCGGGCCAATTAGGCGCCGGCTTGCTTGCAAAGAACGACCTGATCACGTCGGCCTCGGCCTGCGTGATACGACCTGACAACACGCTCTCTTCCAGATGCAGGCTGGGAACGCTGGTTTTGCCGGGTGGTGTCTGATCTCGATCGGTCATCTAGGGTCTCTGATCAATCTCTTGAAGAACGATGACGAGCTTGACGGGTTCACTGCCGACGGAAAGAAATTCCTTGTCGATCACCCGAAATCGACAGCCGGTCGGGAGAAGCGCCTCTTCCTCGTGAAAATTGGGCGACAACCACCAGATCGCCCGTCCATTTAAGGCCCGAATGATAAACAGGACGTTTCCTCCAAAGGCGCCGGCCTCGGAGAATGAGGCGCTCGTGAACGCGGGGAAGGTTACGATCCCGTCCGGAACGTAGTGGGCTTCGAATGCAGCCATGTCGGCGGCGTGATAACCTCGATAAACGGTCGCCTGTTTTCCTGTGATGGGAACGATCTTGCCCAACCCGGCATCCAGAACCTGCGCGAACGCGACCACATCCGGATCAGGACGCCCGGACCAAAGTTGCTCATTGATATAGCTATGCCAGCCATTGGCGGTGGAATAGACGTAGAACGCCAGCGCCTCTGTATTCGTTATCTGACCGTGAAATATCTCATCCAATGCCGAAGGGCTGCTGATCCTTCGCGCGCAGCGCGCGGCCTCATCGACACCGATGAGACGCGTCAGCACCTCAAGAAACTCGGCTCCCCGCACGCGATCTATATCCGACGGTCGTTGGAAAGGATTGCATACCGACTTGTCGCAAAGGCACGGGAATTAGTTCGCGGATGGATCACTGGGTCAAGCCCGGTGATGACACCGAGAGTGTGGCGACGGCTACATCCCGCCCAACAGCGTAGGCAAAGCCGCGCATGGGCAGGCTCAAGCGGTCTCCCCATGGAACCGCGTTTCCCTTACGTTAACTTCTGCGTAACCGCGCCTTAAACCGCGCTCGCTAGGCTCCGCGGTATCGGGTGGCGTGGTGTTTGCGTATGGCGTGGGGCAAGAAAAAGAGCGGGCGCAAGGAGCCGACCTTCGGGCTCGGCGCGGCGCTGTCCGATCTGCGCCTCAGCGCGGCGGATCGCGTGCCCGGCGGCGGTGACGACCGGCCAAAAAAGGCGCCGAAGCGCGAGTCCAATAGTGGCGGCAGCGACAAGCCGCGCAAATCCCGCACATCCAGCAAGGCGCGCAGCTCTGGCGGCATAGGCCGCGGCGTCAAGCGGCTGTTCTACTGGGGCGCGGTGCTCGGCCTGTGGGCGGCGATCGCCATTGTCGGCGTCGTGATCTATGTCGGCGCGCATCTGCCGCCGATCCAGTCGCTGGAAATTCCCAAGCGCCCGCCGACGATCCAGATCGTCGGCATGGACGGCACGGTGCTGGCGACGCGCGGCGAACAGGCCGGCGCCAATGTGTCGCTGAAGGATCTGCCGCCCTATCTGCCGAAGGCCTTCATCGCCATCGAGGACCGGCGGTTCTATTCGCATTACGGCGTGGACCCGATCGGCATCGCGCGCGCGGCGGCCACCAACCTGATGCATCGCGGCGTGTCGCAGGGCGGCTCGACGCTGACGCAGCAGCTCGCCAAGAACCTGTTCCTGACGCAGGAGCGCACCATGGCGCGCAAGCTGCAGGAAGTGGAGCTGGCGTTCTGGCTGGAGCGCAAGCATTCCAAGGCCGAGATCCTGGAACTGTATCTCAACCGGGTCTATTTCGGCTCCGGCGCTTACGGCGTCGAAGCCGCGGCGCAGAAATATTTCGGCAAGCCGGCCAAGAACGTCACGGTGGCGGAAGCGGCGATGCTGGCGGGGCTCGTGAAGTCGCCTTCGCGCCTGGCACCGAACCGCAATCCGGAAGGCGCCGAGGCGCGCGCCAAGGTCGTGCTGGCGGCGATGCAGGACGCCGAATTCATCACCGCAGCGCAGGCCAAGGGCGCGACCGGCGTGCCGCAATACAACGTCAAGCCGGTCGGCGCCGGCACGGTGAACTATGTCGCCGACTGGATCGGCGAAGTGCTGGACGACCTCGTCGGCCAGGTCGACGAGAGCATCATTGTCGAGACCACCATCGATCCCAAGCTGCAAAGCGTCGCCGAAGCCGCCATCATCGACGAGCTGGCGGCCAAGAGCGTGAAGTTCAACGTCACGCAGGGCGCGCTGGTGGCGATGACGCCGGACGGCTCGGTGCGCGCCATGGTCGGCGGGCGGAACTATAGCGAGAGCCAGTTCAACCGCGCGGTGACCGCGAAGCGCCAGCCGGGGTCGAGCTTCAAGCCGTTCGTCTATCTCACCGCCATCGAGGCGGGGCTGACGCCGGAAACCATCCGCACCGACGCGCCGATCGACATCAAGGGCTGGAAGCCGGAGAACTACACCCACGAATATTTCGGCTCGGTGACCCTGACCCAGGCGCTGGCGATGTCGCTGAACACGGTCGCCGTGCGGCTCGGCATCGAGGTCGGCCCGGCCAGCGTGGTGCGCACCGCGCATCGGCTGGGGATCGCCTCCAAGTTAGAGGCCAATGCGTCGATCGCGCTCGGCACCTCGGAAGTCTCGATGACCGAGCTGGTCGGCGCCTATGCGCCCTTTGCCAATGGCGGCCTCGCTGTGTCGCCCCATGTGGTGAACCGCATCCGTACGGTGGAAGGCAAGAAGACGCTCTATACGCGCCCGGCCGAGACCGCGAGCCAGGTGATCGATCGCCGCGCCGTGGCTGCCATGAACACGATGATGCAGCAGACGATTTTGTCCGGCAGCGCCAAGAAGGCCGAACTGCCGGGCTGGCAAGCCGCGGGCAAGACCGGCACCAGCCAGGATTTCCGCGACGCCTGGTTCATCGGCTACACCTCACAGCTCGTCACCGGCGTCTGGCTCGGCAATGACGACAACTCGCCGACCAAGAAGGCCACCGGCGGCGGACTGCCGGTGGAGATCTGGTCGCGCTTCATGAAGACGGCGCATCAGGGCCTGCAGCCGCAGCCGGTGCCGGGATTGGCGCCGTCGAATTCGTTCAGCAACAATCCGATCGGCCAGGCGCTGTCGAGCCTGCTGCCCGGATCGAACGCACCGTCGCCATCAGCGCCACCGGAACGCGGCTACGTGCCAAGCGCCCCCGTCTATAACGGCACTCGCCCGCAGCCGCCGGCACCGACGCAAACCAACTACCCCGCCGCGCGCCAGCAGCCGCAGCAAAATGTGCGGCCGGAAGCCGCGAGCGGGCTGGATGGCTGGCTGACGGAGCGGTTGTTCGGGAGATAGTGAGCGAGCGTCCCGGACACGCGATGCGCAGCATCGCGGCCGGGACAGAAGCTCAGTCCTGCACGCCGAAGCGATGCAGGTCGTTGCCATGGGTATCGAGCCAGGCCTTGGCACGTTCGGTCGCCGGGCAGATGCGCCCGACCACGCGCCAGAACTTCACCGAGTGGTTCATCTCGACGAGATGCCCGACTTCATGGGCCGCGAGATAATCCAGCACGAAGGGCGGCGCGAGGATCAGACGCCACGAGAACGACAGCGACCCCTCGGTGGTGCACGATCCCCAGCGGCTCGACTGATCGCGGATCGAGATCCGCTTCACCTTGACGTTCAGCTGCGCCGCGTAGCGGTTCGATGCCTTGACGAGATCGGCCCTGGCTTCGCGCTTGAGGAAATCGTGGATACGTCGGTCGATATGCTCGACATCGCCGGCGACGCAGATGATCTTCTCGCCGCTGTCGCGGGTCTCGGTCCACACTGTCCCCCGCCCCGCACGGTGCACGATCCTGTGCGGAGTTCCCCGCAACGGAACCGTTGTGCCGTGTTCGAATGGTGCTGCCTTCGGCAAACGACCTAGACGCGCGGCGATCCAGGCGCCATGACGCTGTGCGAAGTCCTTTGCATCGGCCAATGACCCACGCGGCGGCATCGTCAGAATGGCTTCGCGCTCGCTCGGATGAATGCGCAGCGTGTAACGCGTGGCACGGCGGTGCCTGCGCAGGCGTATGGCGAAGATCTGGGAGCCGTGTTTGACGGCAAGCGTGTCTGGTTCGGTGGGGCGGCGATAGAGAAGTGCGCGGAAGGCCATGTCAGTAGTCCCGGTCGTCAGTAGATCGACCGGATTCTGCCATAACCGCCGCCACGGGAATTGCTCGGCGCAAAAACAAATCATTTGCCCAATATACGGGGTCAAAAGGCGATTTGTCCCCTACCGGATGGGGGCCGGAACAGGAATCTCGATTCAAAAGAACGCTGAATTTCGGAATCTAGGAGTGAATCGCGCACCGCTGCTAGAAATAGGCGAAAAATCCGGTTTCCGTGCCTGTTTTCAAGGGCTTAGAAAGCGCGCCATCGCAACTCACGCGCGATAATCGCGCATCTCAACGACGTTATTTTCGATTCATCGATGTTGATAGCGCGCATGCGATGACGATGCATCGTCATCGCATGCGCGCGTGTTGAATCACTCCGCAGCAGCGGCGCGATGACGTGCGCTTGCTGCGCTCAGCATGAAGTCAGACACGCGCGGCACGATTTCAGATTTGAATCGCGATCCATTGAACACGCCGTAGTGGCCAACGCCCTTCTGAACGTAATGCACACGACGATCGTCGGGGATCGAACTGCACAACATATGCGTCGCTTCAGTCTGACCGAGGCCTGAGATGTCGTCGTTCTCGCCTTCGACGGTCATCAGCGCGACGTTGACGACCTTCGAGGGATCAACAGGCTTGCCGCGATGGATCATCTCGCCCTTCGGCAGCGCGTGTTTGACGAACACGGTATCGACCGTCTGCAGGTAATACTCTGCGGTCAGGTCCATCACCGCCAGATATTCGTCGTAGAATTCGCGATGCTTGTCGACGAGGTCGCCATCGCCCTTCACGAGATTCTGGAACAGCTTCTTGTGCGCTTCCATGTGGCGGTCGCGATTCATGCTGATGAAGCCGCTGAGCTGCAGGAAGCCCGGATAAACGTCGCGCATCACGCCTGGATGCGGAAACGGCACTTTGGTAATGACGTTGTTGCGGAACCAGTCGATTCCCTTTTCCGCCGCGAGATTGTTCACGGCGGTCGGATTGCGGCGTGTATCGATCGGACCGCCCATCAGCGTCATCGACAGTGGCACATAGGGATCGTTGTCGGCTTCCATCACCGAGACGGCGGCGAGCACCGGCACCGCGGGCTGACAGACAGCGAGCACATGGACGTTGCCGCCAAGCACGTGGAACATCTCGATCACATAGTCGATGTAGTCTTCGAGATCGAAGCGGCCCGCGGCCAGAGGGACCTGACGCGCATCCGACCAGTCGGTGATGTAGACCTCATGGGTCGGCAGGAAGGCCTCGACGGTACCACGCAGCAATGTCGCGTAGTGACCGGACATCGGCGCCACGATCAACACGCGCGGCTGCGGTGCGCGCAGCGGACGCGGATGCTTGCGATCGAAATACAACAAACGGCAGAACGGCTTTTCCCACACCGAGCGAATCTCGATCGGCGTGCGTACGCCGTTCACGTCGGTATCGTGCAGGCCCCATTCCGGCTTGCCGTAGCGACGCGTGGTGCGCTCGAACAATTCGCAGCCCGCTGTCACCGACTTGCCGAACTCGGTCTGCGAGAACGGATTCAGCGGATTCTGAAACAGCATCCTGGTAGCGTCTGTCATCGCGCGCGCTGGATTGAGCGACGCGTAGGCCATCTCATACATCCAGTACATCGGGGTGGTCAGAGCCGGGCTCGTCTCGGACGGCAGGGCTGGCGGCCTGCCAAATTCACCTATCGGCATCTGTCCTCACTCGTTGAGCGTCTGCTTTTGCGCTGCAGTATATACTGGTGTCTGCGTAAGAAAGCGTCAATGCGCCGCACGCATGGCTTTCAGGCCATTGGCGGTAAAAACGGCGGTTATCCCTTGATAAATGGTCTTATTCGCCGCCGGAGATCAGCGTTCCGGCGCGCCTGGCGCTGTTCAAAAGCCCAAGAAATATCGCGAATGAAACAATAAACAGCACGACGTTGATGGCCAGCGCAGTCAACATCAGATCGGCGCGGAAGGTGTGATCGAACAGGAGCGCCCGCATGCCCTCGAATACATAGGTCGGCGGCAAGGCCCAGGCGATATATTGCAACCACGCCGGCAGCACCGAGACTGGATAGTAGACGCAGGCCAGCGGCATCAGCCCGAACATCAGCGTCCAGACAATGCTCTCGGCGCCGAGGCCGTTGCGCAGCACCAGACCAGACACGAAGATACCGAGCGACCAGCTGGTGAAGATCAGGTTGCAGAAGAACGCGATCAGCGGCAGGCCGAGCGCGAACAGGTTGAATTTAAAGAACATTGCGAGAATCACCATCGGGATGATGCCGATGGCGAGGCGGATCAGGCTCATGATCATCAGCGAGATCAGAAACTCGATCGGCTTCAGCGGGCTCATCATCAGGTTACCGAGATTGCGCGCCCACATTTCCTCGAGGAAGGAGATGGAGAAGCCAAGCTGGCCGCGAAACAGGATGTCCCACAGGATCACTGCGCCGATCAGCGTGCCGCCGGCCTGGGCGAAGAACCCGGCATTCTGCGAGATGTAATTCTGCAGGAAGCCCCAGGTGATGATCTGCAGCGCCGGCCAATAGACCAGCTCCAGCATGCGCGGCCACGACGATACCAACAGATACCAGTAGCGCAGCACCATCGCATTGACGCGATGCATGGCGATACCGTGTGACCGCTCTACGAGGCTCATGGCGCCTGCTCCCGGTCGCGACCGCGCGCGACGTCGAGGAACACGTCTTCCAGCGTCGTGCGGTTATAGCGCAGAAGAATCTGCTCGGGGCTGTCATCGTCCTCGATGCGGCCCTTCTTCATGATGATGACGCGGTCGCACAGCCGCTCAACTTCCAGCATGTTGTGCGACGCCAGAAGGATCGTCGCGTTTTGGCTCCTGCGATAGGTCTCAAGATGCTGCCTGATCCAGTCCGCGGTATCCGGATCGAGCGAGGCAGTCGGCTCATCGAGCAGCAACAGCTCCGGCGCATTGATCAACGCCTTGGCCAGCGCGACACGCGTTTTCTGGCCTGCCGAGAGCTTGCCGCTGGCGCGGTCGAGAAAATCCTTGAGATCGAGGTCTTCGGCCAGTTGCGCGATGCGGCCCTTGAGGTCCGGCACGGCATAGAGCTTTCCGAACACGGTGAGGTTTTGCCGGACCGTGAGCCGCATCGGCATGTCGACGTAAGGGCTTTCAAAATTCATCCGGCCGAGCACTTCGGCTGATTGCGCCGGCATCGCGCAGCCGAGCACCGAGACCTTTCCCGAGGTCGGCAGCGTCAGCCCCATGATCATGGCAATGGTGGTGGTCTTGCCAGCGCCGTTCCCGCCCAGGAGACCGGTGACGCTGCCGCGCGCGATCTTGAACGAGATGTCGTCCACGGCGCGGTTGGTCTTGTAGAGTTTGACGAGATGCGCGACGTCGATCGCCGCCGAAGCACTGCGATCAACCGTCGCCGCATGACCTGACTTGGTGTCTTCAATCGCCATCGCGGCCGTTCCATGCGGCATTGTGGCCGCGAAGGCAAGCTTGGGCGCTTCAAGTGGCCGCAGCCCGCATGGGTTTGTGGTCATCGCCCGGGGCGTCTAATGTCCTGATATGACCGATATTTCCGCCTCCGACTTTCGCCAGCCGCGCCGCCATGTTCGCCTCGACACGATCCTGCGGTTGCGCTGGCTTGCGGCGCTCGGCCAGTTGGCGGCGATCTTCGTCGTGGTGCAGGGACTCGAATACGACGTCGCCATCATTCCCTGCGTGACGATCATTGGCCTGTCGGCGACCCTCAATCTCGTGCTGCAGACGCTGTTCAATCCGGTTCACCGGCTGGAACCGCTCTTCGCAGCCGCCCTGCTCGCGCTCAATATCATCGAGCTCGCGGGCCTGCTCTACTGCACCGGCGGATTGCAAAATCCGTTCTCGTTCCTGTTCCTGGCACCAGTGCTGATCTCGGCGACGGCATTGCCGACGCGGTTCACCATCGCGCTCGGCATTCTCGCGGCAGCCTCTGCCACCGTGCTGGCCTTCTTTCATCTGCCGCTACCGTGGGACTCCGCAGAACCGCTGGTGCTGCCGCAAATCTATCTGCTCGGCGTCTGGTTCTCGATCCTGACCGCCATCGGCGTGACCAGCCTCTATGCGTTTCAGGTCACCGAGGAAGCCCGCAAGCTTTCGGACGCGCTCGCCGCCACCGAACTGGTGCTGACGCGCGAACAGCATTTGACCCAGATCGACGGCCTCGCCGCCGCTGCCGCGCATGAACTGGGAACGCCGCTCTCGACCATCTTCCTGATCTCCCGCGAGCTCGAGAAGAACATCCACAACAACCCGGAACTCGCCGACGACCTGAAGACGGTCCGTGAACAAGCGCAGCGCTGCCGCGAGATTCTGTCCAAGATCACGCAGCTGAATTCGAGCGGCGCGCCATTCGACCGCATGCCGCTCTCGCAGCTGATCGAGGAAGCCGTGGCGCCGCATCGCGACTTTGGCATTGCCATCAAGATACGTATCGCCGTCGCCAACGCGCCCGAACCGGCCGGCATGCGCAATCCGGCGATCCTCTACGGCGTCGGCAACATTCTGGAGAATGCGGTCGACTTCGCGCGGGAGCAGGTCGAAGTGAACGCCTGGTGGAATGCGGAAAGTATCGTGATCTCGATCTCGGATGATGGCCCGGGCATTCCGCCGGACCTGCTGAAACGGATCGGCGAGCCCTATCTGTCACGCCGGCGCCCCGCCGAGGAGGGCGAACATCGCGGCCTCGGCCTCGGCGTGTTCATCGCGCGCACGCTGCTGGAGCGCACCGGCGCCAGGGTGACCTTCAGCAATCGTGTCTTTCCGGATCACGGCGCGGTGGTGCAGATCTCATGGCCGCGCGACGCGTTCGAGACCGCGGACCAGTTGGCCGATGTCGACTGATACAAGTCTCACTGTCGCGTGAACGCAGCCGACAGTTGCAACTCATTGACAGCTAGACGCGTTTGAGCCAATTTTATCTTGGTTGATACGACCTGCCGGTTGCGCCCTGAACGGGACGGTGAACGTATCACTTCCTTTGCCGACACCCTTTGTCCGAGCGACCGGGTCAGCAACGCAACCACCTGATGCCCCCTGGTTCGCTCACGCAAAGGACGAAACAGATGCGCGATTTTCGCGATGCAAAGGCTATGGCGCAGACCCTGCGCGAAAACCTCACCACCAAAGCCGTCACGATCAGTCACAGCGAAAGCCTGGAACTGATATCGAGAGTATTGGGTGTCGCTGACTGGAATACATTGTCGGCGATGCTGCAGGTCGGTCGAACTTCGCCAGAAACGGCGACCGTCAAGCTTCAAGCCGGAACATCAAGCTACCCAGCCATTCCGCTGAGAGATCTCGTTCCGTTCCCGACAACGACCTACCCGCTTTTTGTCGGACGGGAGAAAACAATACTCGCTCTGAAAGATGCCTTCGAGCGGCAGCGAGAGGTCGTGCTTGCTATACAAAAGAACGAAACTGTTGACGAACCTGGCTTCGAGGACATCTACGACGTTGGCGTTCTCGCCCAGCTGCTTGAAATTCAAAGGCTCGATGACGGCACGCTCAGGGTTCTGGCACAGGGACGTCAACGCGTCGTGATCCAGCGTTTCGTAGGCGAGACCGGCTCGTATAGAGCCGATGTTACAGGCGTGAGTGAGGGTCCTATTCCTGATGAGCCCGAACTGATCCAGCGAGCAGTCAAACGGTTCGAGAGCTACGTTTCGGCTCACGACATGCGCGTGCCACCGATTTGGCCGCCACTGGAGAGAACCCTCGACCCCGGACGGGTTGCCGACGTCATCGCCTCGCATATCGTCCTGCCGATCAGCGAAAAGCAGAAGCTGTTAGCGACCCTCGATCCAGTGAAGAGGCTGAAATGCGCCGATGCCTTCCTCGACCTGTCGACGCTGCCGCTTTCGTCCACGCTTCACGCGACGCGGCGACGCGCTATCGAATATGCCGACCAGAGAGGCCATCAATATGCAACATTGGAGCACCTATTACTTGCACTGGTCGATGACGCCGATGCCGCGGTGGTGTTGCGGGATTGCAATGCCGATTTCGGCACATTGAAAGCCGACCTGATCCGCTACCTCGATAAGGAACTGAAAAATCTGATGATCGAGAACGGCAAGAATGGCCAGCCGACGGCGGCATTTGTGCGTGTGTCTCAGCGTGCTGCGGTTCACGCACAGGAGCTTGGCTGGTCTGAGGTGAAAGGGTCAAACACCCTGCTGGCGATCTTTCCCGAAACAAGAAGTCCGGCTGTCCGCCTGTTGAGCGGACAAGGCATCACCCAGAAACTGGTCGCTGCCTCGATCACTGGAAACACAGGATCGGTCTGACGACGTCCGGACGTCTCATGGAGTGTCGTTCACAAATACCGGCTTGGGCGATGGTGATCGCCCGGCCGGCGAGTGTGTGATGCACCTTGGTTAGATCGCCGGATCGGGAAATGCCGCAGCCTGCTGCATCGCACGGCGCTTGACGAAACCGGCCATGACCAGCGCCACCAGACCGAGAACGACCGGCGGGAAAACCACAGCATTGACCGTGGACCAGCCGTAATTCGCCAGCAACTGGCCGGACGAGAACGAGCCTACCGCCATCAGGCCAAACACCAGGAAGTCGTTGAAGGCCTGCACCTTGTTGCGCTCCTGCGGCCGATGGGTCTCCAGAACCAGCGCGGAAGCGCCGATGAAGCCGAAATTCCAGCCAAGGCCGAGCACGACGAGGCAGACCCAGAAATGCATCGCGCTGATGCCGGCGATGCCGATCACCGCAGCGATCGCCTCCAGCGCCAGACCTGCGGCCACGACCTTCGATGCGCCGAAGCGCGCGATCAGCGATCCCGTGAAGAAGCTCGGCCCGTACATCGCCACGATGTGCCACTGCAGGCCGAAATTGGAATCGCTCAGCGTCAGCCCGCAAAGCTTCATCGCCAGCGGCGCCGAGGTCATCACGAGATTCATCATCGAATAGGACACCACGCCGCAGATCGCGGCCGCGACGAAGCGCGGTTGCCGCACGATCTCCAGCAGCGGCCTGCCACCATGCATGTCCGCGGGCGCTGGCCTCGGCGCATCCACCGTGGAGAGCAGCGCCATCGCGATCAGTGCAACGACCGCCTGCGCTGCGAAGCTCGCAGCAAACAGATAGGGCGACCAGATATCCATGGTCCATTGCACGAGCTGCGGACCGAGCACGCCGGCAAACACGCCACCGGCCATCACCCAGGAGACGGCTTTCGGGCGATAGGATGGGCTGGCGCCATCGGCCGCGGCGAAGCGATAGGATTGTGCGACCGCGCCGTAGAAGCCGCCGAAGAATGTCGCGCAGCAGAACAGTGCGAATGATGCTTTCAGGATCGCTATGGCGCCGAGCAGCCCGCAGATTGCGCCGGCGCCACTGCCGATGATGAAGGCGACGCGGCGACCATAGGCGCGGGAGATCATGCCGACCGGCAACGTTCCGCAGGCGAGGCCGACGACATAGACCGAGATCGGCACCGTCGCGAGCGATACGCTCGGCGCCAGCGTCGCGCCGACAATGGCGCCGGTGGCGAAGATGACAGCCGAATTGGCGCCACCAAGCGCCTGCGCCGCCGCCAGCCGCAGCACGTTGGAGCGTGCGCGTGCGTCATCGTGAATCTCTGGGGTGGCCGCGTCGATCATGGGGAAATCCGCCCGGATGTGGCCCGGTTCGTCCCGGGGCCTTCATTCGCCACGACTATGACGACCGCCCCGCGGCAGATCAACATACGCCAGTGCGCACGCACCATGCGCCGATCATTCGGGCAAGCGGGCAAATACCAGAATCAGATTGTTGGCGGGCATCTCGATGACCTCGGCCAGCGTGAGACCGACGTCCTGCGCGACGCGCTCAAGCTCTTCGACATCGCGCACGCCCCATTCAGGATTACCGTCGCGCAGGCTGGTGTCGAACACGGCGTTACTCATCGCCGTATGTTTGCCGCCGCGCTTGAACGGGCCATAGATAAAGAGGCGTCCATCCGGCCGCAGATATTTCGCCGCCCCCGCGATCAGGCCTTCGACGACGGGCCAAGGCGCGATGTGAACGACATTGGCGCAGAACACCGCGAGCAGCGCACCCGGGCCGTTACCGTTCTTCATCTCCGGGCACCATGCGGGATCCGAGAGATCGATCCGCAGCGGCGGCATGACATTGGTCAATTGCGCATGGGTGCGCCAGGCGGCTATGCTTTTGAGATGAGCGTCGTTGAGGTCGCTCGGCCACCAGGTGATGTCGGGCGTTTGTCCAGCGAAGTGAATGACATGCTGGCCGGTGCCGCTGCCGACTTCCACAACATCGCCGCAAGCCTGCTGCAGGAAAGTCGCAAGAACCCGCCCGATCGCCTCGTGGTTGCGATGGAAAGCTGCAGCATCGAGCCGGCCATCATCTTCCACGCGCCGGCCATCCCGACCGAACTCGACCACATATTCCGCCATCAGGCCCTCACTGCTGCGGGCAGTATCCCGAAGTTGCCTTCACGAACAAGAGAATAAAGAGATCGTCCAAACACCAGTAATCGGGTTATTATTCTGACGAATACCCGATCTGAAGAAGGATCGACCGCAGAATTGGTGCGCCCATGATCTTCCGTCAGCTGTTTGACAGTGTGTCCGGCACATATAGCTACCTGCTTGCCAGCCGCATCGGCGGCGAGGCGCTGATCCTCGATCCCGTCCTGGAAAAGGTCGATCGCTACTGTCAGTTGCTGCGCGAGCTCGACCTGAAGCTCGTGAAGGCGGTCGATACGCATCTCCATGCGGACCACGTCACCGGCCTCGCCGAACTGCGCGACCGCACCCATTGCGTCACCATCATGGGCGATCAGAGCAAGGCCGACGTCGTCGCCATGCGTGTCAGCGACGGCGACAAGGTGACGATCGAGGGCGTCGAGCTCGATGTGATGTATACGCCCGGCCACACCGATGACTCCTACAGCTATCTGATGGGCGACCGCGTCTTCACCGGCGACACGCTGCTGATCCGCGGCACCGGCCGCACCGATTTCCAGAACGGCAGCGCGCGGGCGCAATATGATTCACTGTTCAACCGGCTGCTCAAGCTGCCCGACGAGACGATGGTGTTCCCGGCGCACGACTACAAGGGCGACACCGTCAGTACCATCGGCGAAGAGAAGCGCTACAATCCGCGCCTGCAGGTGAAGTCCGTCGAGGACTACATCGAGCTGATGGGCAAACTTAATCTGCCAAATCCGAAACTGATGGATGTGGTGATCCCGGCCAATATGAAGGTCGGGCTGAAGCCGGACGCGCTGAAGAAGCAAGGCCTGGCGCTGTCTCCGCGGGAGGCCATTGCCCATCTCGGCGATCCCGCCATCCTGCTGGTTGACCTGCGCGAGAGCGGCGAGCGCGCCAAGCACGGCGTGCTCGCGGGCGCGCTGCATGCGCCCTACCCGTCGATATCGGACAGCCTGAAGCCCGGCGGCATGCTGCGCGAGGTGGCCAATGCCACCAAGCGCCGCATTGTATTCTTCTGCGCCTTCGGCGAACGCTCGGCCATGGCCGTCACTGCCGCGAAGGATGCCGGCATCGGCAATGCCGCCCATCTCGATGGCGGCATCGACGCCTGGAAGAAAGCTGGCGGCCCGGTGTTGGCCGCATGATATAGCGAGCAAGGCGGATCAACCGCCGCTCGACAATGGGGAGGACTATAATGGCGTCGACACGATCGGCTGCGCCAATGCTGCTGGCAATGGTGTTTGCGTTCTCCCTGCAACCGGCTTCCGCACAGACCCCCGCGCCAACATCTGCCGGCCCCGTCGACCCAGCGTTGATGCAGGACCTCGTGGTGGCGAACCGCGTCCTGACCGATCTCAATGTGATCGACGGATTCGGCCATGTCAGCATGCGCCACCCGACCGATCCCAACCGCTACCTGATGGGGCGTTCCGTGGCCCCGGCGCTCGTCACGGCCGACGACATCATGGAATACGACCTCGATTCCAATCCGGTCGACGCGAAGGGACGCGCCAGCTTTCTCGAACGCTTCATCCACGGCGAAATCTACAAGGCCAGGCCGGATGTCAAAGCCGTCGTCCATACGCATTCGCCGGGCATCATTCCCTTCAGCGTCAGCAGCACGCCGTTGCGGCCGGTGTTCCACCTCGGCGCCTTCCTGTTTCCCGACGTGCCGGTGTTCGAGATCCGCGACAGCGCGGGCATGAGCAACATGCTCGTCAGCAACGCACAGTTGGGCAAGGCGCTGGCCAGTACGCTCGGCGACCGCAGCGTGGCGCTGATGCGGGGCCATGGCAGCGTCGTGGTCGCCGCTACCATTCCGATGGCGGTTTTCCGCGCCCATTACAGCAACGTCAATGCGCAGTTGCAGTCGCAGGCGCTCGCCCTTGGCGGATCAGTGAGCTATTTGCTGGGCGAGGAAAGCCAGAAAACGCTGGCTGTGATCGACCAGATACATGGCCGGGCCTGGGATCTGTGGAAGCGCGCAGCGCTGGAAAAGATGACGCCCAAGTAGCGGCGCCGCCTCAGGCCTCGTGAACCCGAACCTCGATGTCGTCATAGCCTTTGACGCGATAGACGATCACCGAGATCATCCAGCTCAGGATGAAGATCGCGATGATGAGATAGCCGAGCGCGCCGAAATTCTCGTTCAGCGCCTCGATGCCGTCCCAGAAGCTGCCTGACAGGTCGAGCTTGCGGCCGATCAGGCCGAGCGCCTCGACACCGCCGATCACCAGCGCCACGATCACCGATACCAGCGTGATGATCATGTTGTAATACAGCTTGCGGATCGGCTTCACGAAAGCCCAGCCATAGGCGCGCACCATCAGCACCGAGTCCGTCGCATCGACCAGTGACATTCCCGCCGTGAACAGCGCGGGAAACACGAGAATCGACCACATCGACATGCCATCGGCGCTTTGCGAGGCGGAGATACCCAGCAGCGCGATTTCGGTCGCGGTGTCGAAGCCGAGGCCGAACAGGATGCCAAGCGGATACATGTGCCAGCTCTTCGAGATCACGGCGAAGACCGAACGCAGCATGCGGCCGATGACGCCGCGCTGCGAAAGCAAAACATTGAGATCTTCATCGATGAACCGCTCACCGCGCTTCACTGCCTTGAACAGCCGATACACCGATACGAGAATGAAGATATTGGCCACTGCCACGATCAGCAGGAAGAAGGCCGAAACGCTGGTGCCGATCAGGCCGCCAATTTCCTTGAAGTTCGCAAATTTGTCCTGCAGCGCCGACACTGCCAGCGCCACGAAGACGGATGCCACGACCACTACGGTGGAATGGCCGAGCGAGAAGAACAGGCCCACCGACAGCGGCCGCTTGCCGGACTGCATGAGCTTGCGCGTGACGTTGTCGATGGCCGCAATGTGGTCGGCGTCAACGGCGTGGCGCAGGCCGAAGGTGTAGGCGAGCAGCGCGGTGCCCAGCAGAACCGGCTGGTCGCGGAAGGCGATCAGGGCCCATATCCAGGCCAGCACGTTGGCCGGGATCAGAATGGCGTAGATGGCGATGATGCGGCCGCGCAGGTTGTCGGCGCCATCGTTGAACAGTGTGCGGATCATGGAGATTCTTGCAGTCCGGATTACCACCGGATTGTCTCAGGAAGGCCTGACGGACGCAACCTGGCCTCATTCGCATCGAATTCGCCGCATTTCCGGCACAAAGCGATTAACTGCAGCGGTCAGTTAGGTGGCAGCAGGGGTGCCGCTTCCTATATCTACGTGATAAGAATGACACAGAGTTCGCTGCGCGCCGATCGCGTGGCCTAACCCGAGGCGTTGATGGACACCGAACAGGAACAGAAGACACCCGCAGAACTGAAGGAAATCCGGCTCGCCCGCAAGGCGGCGCAGGAAGCCGAAGGCGTGAAGGCGATGGCCGACATTGCGGCCGCCGATGTCGCCATCCGCAAGCGGACCGAGGAACTGCGCGCGCTTCGTCTTGCCAGGGAAGCCGAAGAACTGGCCAACCCGCCCGAACCCAAACCGAAAGCTACCAGAAAAAAGAAAACGAGCTGATGCCAACTGACGACAAAGCGACGAAATCCGAACGCGACGCCGCGGCCAAAGCGGTACTCGACAACATGGCCCGACTGAAGGCCATGCGCCTTGCCCGCGAAGCGGTATCGCCCCCCGCGCCGGCCAAGAAGAAGGCAGCAACGAAATCGGGCAAGACCTCTTCGGGCAAGACATCGTCAAGCAAATCGACGGAAAAAGCACAGGCCCTGGCAGCATGGCTCGCCGATCAGCGCAGCGGCGGCCGCAGGACATGACTGTCACAGGACCTGCTTTCGCAGGGGCTGATCTATCTCAGGCCGCGCTCGGCGCAGGCCATTCGATCATGGTACGGGTCTTGGTCGCAGAATCGTAGACCTGGATCTGAAGCATCTGAAACTGGTTCTTCAGCTTCATGCCGGCTTCTTCCGCGGCTTCGACCGTATCGTGATGCGATTTGAAATGGCCATCCACCACCAGTGAATAACCTTCGGTCGGCGCCCTGTCGGCGCGAATGAATTTGCGCGCCTGCGGTTCGTCGAGCTCTAACTTCGGTTTTTTCATCGTCACTCCAGAACAGGATTCGCCAGATTTGAAATCGGGCAGGATTCGCCCCCCCGTTTACACGGTCATGCGGAAAAGCACAGGGCAATTGCGGGATCGCAGCAATATCTGCTTCAATCACGGTCAGAATGAGGTCAACGCAAGCAATCAGGCGGGGAAAATGATGAGCGGACGAGTGGGCGGAGCCCGCGACGACAAACCGGCCAAGGACGACAAGCAAAAGCCCGTCCCCACACCGCCGCGGCCTGACGATGACGAGGAAGACGGCGATATCGCCACGCCGAAACGCGATCGCGACGACGAAGATATTTAGAGTCTTATCCGCATGCGTGGACTCGAGTCGCCATGCTCGTTCACCTCTCCCCACCGGGGAGAGGTGAACGAGCATGGCCATTCGCTTCAACCTCGCCGGATTAGACTCTAGCTACGCGAAGAGGTCACCGCATAAGACATCGGCGCGCCATGACTGGCGCGCCGATGGGTTTTGAAGAGCGAAGACTCGTCAGGCTGCCTTGAGGCCGACATCCGGCAGCATCGGACGGTGACGCAGCGCCTTGGTCATGATCCCCTCCACTTCCGCTTTTTCATGCGGCAGCAGCGCCAGACGTGGTGGCCGGGTCAGTGCGGTACCGCGGCCCATGATGTTTTCACACAGCTTGATGCACTGGACGAGATCCGGGCGCGCATCGAGATGCAGCAGCGGCATGAACCACTCATAGATCGCCATCGCCTCCTGGAGCCGGCCAGCCTTGGCCAGACGGAACAGCGTCTCGCCCTCGCGCGGGAACGCATTGGACATGCCCGACACCCAGCCGACCGCGCCCATCGCCACGCTCTCGACGATCACGTCGTCGAGGCCGGCGAACAGCACGAAGCGGTCACCGACCATGTTGCGCGTGTCGATGAAGCGGCGTGTATCGCCCGACGAATCCTTGAAGCAGACAACCGTGTCGACATCGGCCAGCGTGGCGAGAATGTCGGGGGTGACATCGTTCTTGTAGATCGGCGGGTTGTTGTAGAGCATGACTGGCAGATCGGTGGCCGTGGCGACCGAACGGAAGTGCGCGGCGGTCTCGTGGGGCTTGGACGAATAAACCAAAGCGGGCATCACCATGATGCCATCGATGCCGACGCGCGCGGCTTCCTTGGCGGTATCCACGGCAAAGGCCGTGGTGAATTCGGCGATACCGCAGAGCACGGGCACGCGGCCCTTCGCGACCGACTTGGCCGCTTCCATGATCGCGATCTTTTCCTTGCGCTCCAGCGAGGTGTTCTCGCCGACCGAGCCGCAGATGATCAGGCCGGACACACCGTCACGGATCAGGCCGTCCATGACCTTCGCGGTGGCGTCGATGTCGAGCGACAGATCGTCATGGAATTGGGTAGTGACTGCCGGGAAGACACCTTCCCAGGAAATACGGGGACTCATGGCAAAACTCCGTGTGATGCCGGCGCGCATAGCGCGCCGGTTGATGAGGACGATGGGGTGGAATTGAGGATCAGATCGTCGCGCCGACCTTGCGCAGCTCGGCGAGCACAGGCGCTTTGGGCAGCCAGATCTTGTCGAATTCAGCGATGACGGCTTCGGTATCCTTGACGGCCACCTGACGCACCGGCACCGACGTGCCCTTGAAATTCTCGATCAGTGCCGGCTCGCCAGCAGCCAATTCGTCGATCTGCGCATCGAGCGTCGACTTCACCGCCTTGGTGATCAGCTCCTTGTCGGCGGCGGGCAGCGACTGCCAGACGCGGCCGGACACGACCGCGGCCATCGGCATGAAGACGGCATTCATCTGCAGGATCGACTTCGACACCTTGTCGAAGCGCTGGTTCCAGGAGAATTCCAGATCGGCTTCAAGACCATCGACCTGGCCGTTCGACATAGCGTCGAACACCTGCGGCGTCGGAATCGGCGTCGGTGCGGCGCCGAGCGATGAGTAGAAGTCGCGATAGACCGGCGTCGGATTGATACGCAGCTTCATGCCCTTGATGTCAGCGAGCGTGTTGAGATCCTTGACCGCGAAGACCGCGCGCATGCCGGTGATGCCCCAGCCGAGGCCAATGGTGCCGGTTTCCGCAGGAAGCACGTCGAACAGTTTGACTGCCGCCGGATGACGCACGAATTTCGCCACGGCTGGCGTGGAGCGCACGATATAGGGCGCGTTGATCGCCGCGATATGCGGCACGCGCGAACCGAGTTCGGCAGCCTGGATGAAGCCCATATCGAGCGCGCCGGTCTGCAACTGCTGCATCATCGCTGCTTCGTTGCCGAGCTGGCCGGAGTGAAACACCGTCATGGTGAGACGGCCCTTGGTCTCTTCCTTGAGCTGATCGGCGAGCTTCAGCGCAGCCTTGTTCCAGGAATGGCCGTTCGGCGTGATCAGGCCGAGACGCAGCTCCTTGGCCTGCGCCAATGCGAGCGACGGCGCAAACACCGAAGCAGCTGCCGATGCGGCGAGGAAGCGACGACGTGAGATGGTCATGACGGAGGCTCCTTGATGGGTATGGGGCTTACTTGATGAGGGCGAGAGACAGATACGGATAGAGCGAGAGCAGCACCAACAGGATGCAGGAGATGAAGAAGAACGGCAGCGTCACCATGAACATCTTGCCGGGCTTGGCGCCTGTGACGGCGGCGGCGACGAAGAAACAGAGTCCGACCGGCGGCGACAGCAATCCGAGCACGAGATTGATCACGACGACTACGCCGAAGTGACGCGGGTCGATGTGGTAGATCTCGGTCGCCACCGGCAGCAGGATCGGCACGGTCATGATCAGGCCGGGCACGCCGTCGATCACCGTGCCGATGACCAGCAGGATGACATTGCAGATCAGCATGAAGCTGATCGGATCCTTGGCAACGGTCTGGATCCAGGCTGCGGTCTCCTGCGGCACTTTGCCGAAGATCAGAACCCAGGAAAACACGGCGGCAGCGGCAACGAGAAACAGCACGATCGCCGAATAGATGCCCGAGCGCAGCATCATTTGCGGCAGTTGCGACCACTCGAATTCCTTGGTCCAGTATTTACCGACAACAGCAGCGGCGACAGCGCCGACGGCAGCCGATTCCGTTGCGTTCGCCAGACCGCCGAGGATGGAGCCGACGATGACGATGGGAATCAGCAATGTCGGAGACGTGCGCAGGATCGTTGCGACGCGTTGGCGCGGCGTCTGATAGTCGGCGCGCGGATAGTTGTAGACGTAGCCCATCAGCGCGATGACAACGCAGAACATCACGGTGAGGATGACACCGGGAATGATGCCGGCGATCAGCATGTCGCTGACCGACACCTGCGCCAGCACGCTGTAGACCACGAACATCACCGACGGCGGGATGATCGGCCCGAGCATGCCGCCATAGGCCGTGAGGCCCGCAGCGAAGGTCTTGTCGTAGCCCTTCTTCTCCATCTCCGGGACCATGATCTGCGCCATGATGGCGACCTGCGCGGTCGCCGAGCCGAGAATGGAGGAGATGAACATGTTGGCGAGAATGTTGACGTAGGCCAGTCCACCCTTGAGCGAGCCGACAAAGGCCATCGCCATATCGACGATGCGCTTGGTGATGCCGCCACCATTCATGATCTCACCGATCAGAATGAACAGCGGAATCGCGATCAGACCGTAGCTGTCGACACCGCCGAACAGCTGCAGCGGATAGGACTGGAACAGCACCGGATTGCCGGACGCCATGATGTAGACGAAGCCGGCGAGGCAGAGACAGAGGCCGATCGGGACGCCAACCAGCATGATCACCGTGAATGCAGCGAAGGTGATCATATCAGTTCACCCCGTCGAGTTCGGAGAGCTGGAAGCCTTTCGGCGGCACCTTGGTGACGAGACCCAGGTCCTCGAGCAGATTGGCAATGCCATGGATGGTGATCGACACCGCGAAGATCGGCAGTGTCAGATACAGCACCCAGGTCGGCCAGTTCAGCGTCTGGGTACGTTCGGTGTAGAGGAAATTGAAGGTCTGGCCCGCGAACTTCTTCGCGTCGAAGCCTGCTTGCGCAAGGCCGATTGGATCCATCCAGAGCATGCAGGTGACGATCAGGCCGACACCGAACACGATCACCGTGCTCGTGGCGGTAATCTTGAAGATCTGCTGGCTTCTGGCCGACAGACGCTCGGTCATCATGGTGACCGCAAAGTCGAGCCGCAGACGGGTCATCGCGGAGGCGCCGATGAAGGTCAGCCAGACCACCGAATACACCGCCGATTCGTCGATCCAGTAGATTGGGAAGTGCGAATAGCGGGTGACGACATTCACCAGGATCAGCGCCGTCAGCAGATACATCAGGCCCATCAGGGCGAGCCGTTCGAAGGCCAGTAGCCCGGACGAAGCCGCCATGATGACCCGGCGGACCCCGATGGCTGGGGCCGTCGATATCGTCTGGTCACTCATAAACGGCCCCCCTGTCACGATTGTGATATGATTTTTGGATCGTATAATTTATACAATTTCTCTGTCAAACGCTGATTTGCACAAATTCGCGCCTTGAGGAGTTTTTGTGCGGCAGCGAAGACGGGATGACATCTGAGATCAATCCGGGCGAAATCCGGAGAAAAGGCTCGATAAATCAATGAGCGCGCCGCTAAAGCACCGCACCCTGTCGGCCATGATCGCGGATCAACTCCGGCAGGCAATCCTCGACGGCACCCACCCGGCCGGCGCGCAGTTGCGCCAGGACGCGCTGGGCGAGTCCTATGGCGTGAGCCGGATCCCGGTGCGGGAAGCCCTGTTCCAGCTTGAAGCCGAAGGGCTGGTGAAGATCGTCCCGCAAAAGGGCGCCATCGTTTCGGAACTTTCGCTCGACGAAATCAACGACGTGTTCGATCTCCGGGTCATCCTCGAGCCACGGATGCTGGCGCAGTCCGCGCCACATTTTGTCGACTACGACTTCGCTGCACTCGACGACATCCAGCACCGCTTCGAGAAGGCGATTGCCGCCGGCAATATCAGCGAATGGGGACAGCTCAACGCCGATTTCCACATGGCGATGTATGTCCGGGCGCGGCAGCCGCGCACGCAGTCGATCGTGATGGCGCTGCTGCAAACCAGCGATCGCTACACGCGCATGCAACTCTCGACCACCACCGCGATGGGCATCGCCGAGAAAGAACACGCCGAACTCATCGCGCTGTGCCGCAGCCAGAAGATCGACGACGCCTGCCGCTTTCTCGAACGTCACATAGAATCGGTCCGCGCCGATCTTCTGCGCGTCATCGGCCGCACCATTCCGAAGAGCGGCGCGGCGTAGACACGCCGCTCAAATCGCGATGATTGCGGTCTATGCGAGCTCCTGCTCCACCAGCCCGGCGAGATAGCTCGCGCCGATCGGCAGGAGATCGTCGTTGAAATCGTAACCGGGATTGTGAACGGGCACGCCGCCTTTGTCCGCGCCGCGCTGCCCGAACATCAGATAGGCACCACGGTTACGTTCGAGCATGAACGCGAAATCTTCACCGGCAAGAATTGGATTGCCTTCGCGCAGCACCTCGGTAACGCCCGGCACCGCCGCCGCGGCCTCTGCCGCGCGCACCGTTTCGTCGGCCGTGTTGATCGTGGCCGGATAGGCGTGGCGATATTCGATCTCCGCCGTGCCGCCGCAGGCCTGTGCGGTCAGCGTCACCGCGCGCATGAACAATTCTTCGACGCGCACACGCACCTCGGGCTTCAGCGTGCGCACCGAGCCACGCAATTCCACTGTCTCGGGCAAAACGATATCCGAGGTGCCACCATGGATCTGGCCGATGCTGATGATGGCGGATTCCAACGCATCGATCTGGCGCGACGGAATCGCGTTCAGCGCATTCACCACCTGCGCAACCATGGCCACCGTATCGATACCCTGATGCGGATGCGCGCCATGGGACGAACGGCCACGCAGCGTCACCTTGAAATAATCGATAGCCGCCAGCGCCGTGCCGGTCAGCGCCTTAACGGTACCGAGCGGCATGTCCGGGCTGTTGTGGATCGCATAGATGGAATCGCAGGGGAAACGCTCGAACAACCCGTCGTCCATCATCGCCTTGGCGCCGGCGAGCCCTTCCTCGGCCGGCTGAAAGATCAGATGCACCGTGCCGGCGAAATTGCGCGTCTCGGCAAGATACTTTGCCGCCCCGAGCAGCATGGTGGTGTGGCCATCATGGCCGCAGGCATGCATGCGGCCGGGGTTCTGCGAGCGATATTCGACACCGTCGCCCTCATCCATCGGCAGTGCGTCCATATCGGCCCGCAAGCCGATAGCCCGGTTGCTGCCGGCCGCCTGGTGACGGCCACGGATCACGCCCACCACACCGGTGCCGCCGAAGCCGCGATGCACCTCGATACCCCACTCCGATAATCTTTCCGCCACCAGCGCGCTGGTGCGCTCCTCCTCGAAACCAATCTCCGGATGCGCATGGAAATCCCTGCGCCATGCGGTCATTTCCGGGTGCAATTGGTCGAGACGTTCGCGCGGGGTCATATGCTCTCACCTTTGGGCTTGTCCTGCCCATAGGCTAGCCCGGTGATCATGCCCTCGCAACCAACCGGCCGCACACGCTGCCCGCCCCACTTACTTCGGCGCTGACCCGTGGTGACACCAAGCAATTGGGATTAGCGGCTGCGAGATGCGCGCCACCACATGATCGACATCGTGATCGATCAGCCTGTCTGTGAATGCTGTGCGTTCTGGAAAATGGCATGCCATTCAGAATAAAATTGCGAACTCCTATGCTTTTGAAATAGATATATAATTTCGATTGAATACCTCACGCGATCCTCGCATGCACTCGAATGGACGGCGCCCCCCGTTTGGGGGAAGAACCATTGCGGCGCTCGCGCAATCACCATCGACGGCGCGGGCATTCTGATTATCTCGCGAGAGAGTTGGTCATCGATAACGAATTGCAGCTGTCGGATGGGAGGCCTATGCTGGGCCTATAACCCCGCAGCCGCCCATCGCACGGCGAGAGTCTGCAGACAAAGACCTTACGATGGATGGCTTGCATTTTGCCCCGGAGGTCACGCCATGACCATTGCTCCCACCCTGCAAAAATACCTGGCCGCTGAAAACATCCAATACGAGGTGATCCCGCACGAACTCCGCATGACGTCCTCTGGCACGGCTGAGGCATGTCATATCTCGGGCGATCGCCTCGCCAAGGGCATCGTGTTGCGGCGTGACGGCGAATATATACTGGCCGTCTTGCCCGCATCGCATCACCTCCGCCTGTCGGACCTGAGGACATCACTCGGCGACAATGTCCACATGGCCGATGAAACCGAGATCCATCAGCTGTTCCGCGACTGCGCACACGGTGCAGTTCCTGCCGTCGGTAAATGCTACGGGCTGGATATCATCGTCGACGACAGCATCCAGGCGCAGCCGGAGGTCTATCTGGAAGCTGGCGATCACGAGACGCTGCTTCATATGGGTCACGCGCAGTTTGCGCGCCTGATGGCCGACGCGCAACACGGGCGCTTTAGCGCGCATGACTGAGGATTAGTCGGACAATCCGCGGCGACCGTCGCGGTCCCAAATAGGAAGATCGCGCCGCTGCTTGACTGTTGCTGCAGCGGTGCGACGCCTCTTTATGTCTCATGCCCTGCATCTTACGTCTCATGCCCTGCATCGAAATCGTCTTCGAAACGCAAATGCTTGACGCTGCGGCCGCGGCGCCGCACGAGCTTCAGGGCCTCGACCCCGATCCTGATATGCCTTTCGACATAGTTCGCGGTCACCTCCTGATCCGACGCCTCGGTCTTCACGCCCTCGGGAATCATTGGCTGATCGGACACGAGAAGCAGCGCGCCAGTCGAAATGTGATTGGCAAATCCCGCAGCAAAGATTGTTGCGGTCTCCATATCGATCGCCATGCTCCGCGTACGACGCAATATATCCCTGAAGCGATCATCATGTTCCCAGACACGACGATTGGTCGTGTACACGGTGCCGGTCCAATAGTCGTGACCGAGATCGCGGATCGTGGTCGACACCGCGCGTTGCAACTGGAACGCTGGCAGCGCAGGAACCTCCGGGGGCAAGTAATCATTTGAGGTGCCTTCGCCCCGAATGGCCGCAATCGGTAGAATCAAATCGCCAATTTGATTTTTGCGTTTCAACCCGCCGCATTTGCCGAGAAACAATACGGCTTTCGGCGCGATGGCGCTTAACAGATCCATCACGGTTGCGGCATTCGGGCTTCCCATGCCGAAGTTAATCAGAGTGATATCATCGGCAGTCGCGTTGGGCATCGGTCGATCTGCGCCCTTTACCAAACTGCCATACGCCGTTGCGAACCATTCGACGTAGTTGTCGAAGTTGGTCAGGAGAACATACTCTCCGAACTCAGCAAGCGGCGTGCCGGTGTAACGCGGCAACCAGTTTTCTACGATATCCTTTTTCTCTTTCATTCCCGATGATCTCGTCCGGAGGTGTGCAACGCCGCCGCCTGTCAAACTAGTGGATAGGACCGTTCCCTGTCCAATGAGACACGCCTGGATTATTTGGGTTCCATTAATCCACTTGCAACTGTGAATGGTCCGGGCCTTGCGTCGAATGCGCGCTGTTCAGGAAGGTGGCTTGCAACAGCGGACGCGCTTGTCCGGCCTGATCGCGCAGGAATGATGTTTTCTTCTGCGACCTCGCACGTAATTGATTGTATAGTTAAGGATATGGAGGGAGGCGAAACGTACTGCATTGCATCAATTCAGCTAAACTCTAGGAACGGAGGTTCGTCATGAAAGTCAAAGAGGTGATGCACAAAGGTGTCGACTGGGTCAGCCCCGACACCCCTGTCACCGAACTCGCGAAATTGATGCGGGGCCATGACATTGGCTGCGTTCCGGTTGGCGAGGACGACCGCCTGATCGGGATGGTGACCGACCGCGACATCGTCTGCAAAGGGCTCGCGAGGAACAGCTTCGACGCCGGCCGCGCGACGGCGCGGGATGTGATGACGGAAGGTATCCATTGTTGCCGGGAGGACGATGACCTCGCAAAGGCAATGCATCACATGGAGAAACTGCGGGTCCGCAGGCTACCGGTGATCAACAAGAGTAAACGGATGGTCGGTATCGTCAGTCTGGGCGACGTCAGCCATTCTGCGTCAGGTGATTTGTTGTCGGAGTGCGTCAAGAGCGTTTCGGCCCATCACTGAAATACGGCCAGTCGGCACGATCGTCGAGCAGCTCGATGACAGAACTTTGCTCGTCGAGCCGCGATGAAGAAGGTCGTGCCGACGCGGTCACGCCATTATCCGCAGGCGCAGCGAGGGCGTAGATCGAAACTGCGGCATGTGGACAGCGAATACGGCCCCAACATTATGCACACGCCTTTTTCGCAGTTTTTTTTTCTGAATGGCTGCAATTTGGCCCGCCGTTCAGATCGAAACTGCGAACTTCTTATGTCATTGAGACCGCCTGATAATATCGACTATTCTTCTCGTCTTGCGCAGCCCTCACATTCGTTTCGACAACGAGCGATGGCTCGCCAATCCCAGTCGTATTGAGATTCTGCCAGGCCCCCCCCACATTATCTTGATAAGGGAGTCCAGGCTGTGCAGATCGTACGGGCTACTCTTGCCGTGACAATTGCGGTTGTCGCTCTGGCTGTCTCCCCCACCACGTCTGTCTCGGCGGAGGGGGGCGGAAAACTCGTGCTGACGATCGCAATCGACGGAGCGATCGGACCGGCAACCGCCAGTTACGTGAAAGATGCTCTCGCCAAGGCAAGCGAACGACATGCCGAAGCTGTCATTCTGCGCCTGAATACGCCGGGCGGTCTCGTCACCAGCATGCGCGAGACCATCGCCGACGTGCTGGCCTCGCCCGTTCCTGTCGTGGGTTATGTTGCTCCGCCCGGTGCACACGCTGCAAGCGCCGGCACTTATCTCCTCTATGCAACGCATATCGCCGCAATGGCGCCAGGCACCAATCTCGGCGCGGCAACGCCCGTGCAAATCGGCAGTCCGGTGCCAGGCCTGCCGGGCATCACCCCTGACAAAGACGGCAAGGACAAGAAAGACAGCGCCCAGCAAACGGAGCCGAAGGATGCGATGATGGCGAAGGTGACGAACGACGCCGTCGCCTTTATCCGCAGCCTGGCCGAGTTACGCGGACGTAACGCCGATTGGGCCGAGAAAGCCGTCCGCGAGGCAGCCAGTCTTTCCGCCAGTGCTGCGTTGCAAGCGAATGTCATTGATCTCATTGCGCGCGACCCGGTCGAACTGCTCAGGCAGATCGATGGTCGCGTCGTGGAACTTCCCGGTGGCGACAGGCGGCATCTGGCTACAAAGGATGCGACGATCGAGACAATCGATTCCGGATGGATCGCGCAATTTCTGTCTGTGATCACCAACCCCAACGTCGCCTTCATTCTTCTGCTGGTTGGCATCTACGGTCTGATTTTTGAATTCATGTCTCCTGGCGCCGTCGCGCCCGGCGTGGTCGGTACGATCTGTCTGCTGCTGGGCCTCTATGCCTTCAATCTGCTGCCGATCAACTATGTCGGCCTTGGGCTGATGATGTTGGGGATCGCACTTCTGATTATCGAGGCTTTCAACCCGACCGTGGTTCTTGGCCTCGGCGGAGCCATTGCCCTGGTCTTTGGCGCGTTGATGTTGTTCAGGATCGAAGCGCCTGGATACCGGCTGTCATGGACGCTCGTCGGCATCGTGACGACGATGTTCATCGCACTGCTTCTCATTGTGCTCGGCTCGCTTCGGCGTGCCCGCAAAGCTCCGGCACGAGTCGGCGCGCAGGCCATGCGCGGCCTGCCCGCCGAGGTTCTCGACTGGAACGACATCGAAGGTCACGTCTTCACGCAGGGTGAGCGCTGGCGAGCCCGCGGCATGGAAACATTCAAGCCCGGAGAGACGGTCGAGATAGCCAGCATCACGGATCTGACGCTGATGGTGCGTCGCCGGCCGGCACTCAGCGCCGGCGAAGGAGGTGTGCGATGATGCTCGATTACATAGCCTATTCGCTGCTCGCGATCATCGTGATCGCCTTTCTCTCCTCCGCCATTCGTATCCTGCGGGAATACGAGCGCGGCATCGTCTTCACGCTCGGACGCTTCACCGGCGTGAAAGGTCCGGGCCTCATCATCCTGATTCCGTTCGTGCAGCAGATGGTGAAGGCCGATCTCAGGGTGATGGTGCAAGACGTGCCGCCGCAGGACGTCATTTCCCGCGATAACGTTTCCGTCAAGGTGAATGCTGTTCTCTATTTCCGCATCGTCGATCCAGAACGTGCGATCATCAAGGTCGGAAACTTCATGGCCGCGACCAGCCAGTTAGCGCAGACCACGCTACGCTCGGTGCTCGGCAAGCATGAGCTGGATGAAATGCTCGCAGAGCGGGACAAACTCAATGCCGACATTCAGGAGATCCTCGATCAGCAAACCGACGCGTGGGGCATCAAGGTCACCAACATCGAGATCAAGGATATCGACCTCAATGAAAACATGGTGCGTGCCATCGCCAAGCAGGCTGAGGCGGAGCGGTTGCGGCGGGCGAAAGTGATCAATGCGATAGGCGAGCAGCAAGCCGCCGAGAAGCTCGTCGAGGCCGGCCGAATCCTCGCTCAGGAGCCGCAGGCGATGCAGCTTCGCTATTTTGCGGCGTTGCACGACATTGCAGGCGAGCGATCATCGACTGTGGTCTTTCCGCTGCCGATGGATCTGCTCAGCCATATGACGCCGCGGCCGGGCGGAACATCGTGACTACCTTCTTATGCTTCAACCCCTGCTGAAGCTTTCGGCTTAAGTTTGCTATGACCCGAACGAACCATGACTTGCACCGGCTTGCTCATCACCCCAATTTACCATCAATGAGTATCCTCGGCGCCCCCGTCGGCAGGCACATGTGACGGGTGTCGTGCGTCGCCGCGCCGGTTTTGTGGGCGCACGTACATCGTCATCGCTTCCGGGAGCTCGGCCTTGACTTTCAGAGCGGCGACAAGCGCGTCCTCGGCGTCCACGACGACATGGCCCGCCTTGCCCTTCAGCTTAAATCCAACAGTAAAATGCATCTGCGCACCACCTCGTCTTCACTGCAATTGTGTCCCCGCCTACTTTCCTCCAGCGGGCGCCATCTCGGCCTTCTTCCCTGTCGACATGTCATTTGACCGGCGCGTGGCACCTCGCGGACGCGCTTCCGGTTCGCAATCAGCCCAGCGACTTGATGATCTCCCGGTAAGCCGTTTCGGGAAACGCTTTCAATGTGCGCGTTCGAATGTTTCCCAGCATACCCAGCTGCAAGTTGAATCGTGCGGCGACGGCATCGTCAGGCGCTTCGTAGATCGCGACGATGTCATAATCACCCATGGTCAGAAAAAACGATTTGAACTCTCCATCCATATCCTTGAGAGCTTTCTTCGCCAGGTCGAGACGACGCGGCGAGTCCTTGACGTGTTGCACACCTTGATCGGTCCAGTTTGCAAGCATGATATATGTGGTCATAGAAGTCCTCCTTACACACGAGGCCCCCGCTCATCTTTACGCCCCAGCCTTGAAGAAAATGATCCGGCTCAACAGCGTGTAGTCCGACTCAAACACCATGATTCCGACAAAGACCAACAACAGCAACGGCGGGAGCAGGATGGCATAGGCCAAAGCCAGACGCTCCCACGCCATATGCATGAAGACCGCAACAATCAAGCCTGCCTTCAACATCATGAACAGCACGATGAGAGACCACCTGAGATATCCCTGCAGGTTGAAGTAATCGACCAGGTAAGAGCATGTACTCAACACAAACAACCATCCCCAGACCACGAGATAAAGCTTGATCGGATGCTGATGTCCCTCGGCATGAGCCACGGGGGGTGTATGGGTTGTTGCATGTAGCGTGACTTCAGCCATGTTTTTCCCTCACCAAAGATAGAAAAAGGCAAAGATAAACACCCACACCAAATCGACGAAATGCCAATACAAGCCGGTGATTTCGACGATCTCGTAGTTCCCCTTCCTGCTTGTGAAAAATCCCCGACGTTCCGTCTCGAAATCTCCGCGCCAAACCTTTCGCGCAATGATGATCAGGAAGATCACGCCAATCGTGACGTGCGTGCCGTGGAAGCCTGTAATCATGAAAAAGCATGAGCCAAATTGCTCCGCACCCCACGGATTTTCCCAGGGTCTCACCCCCTCCATGATCAGCTTGGTCCACTCAAAGGCCTGCATTCCGACAAATGCCGCACCGAACGCAGCGGTCACCAGCATCAGCATTGCCGTTTTGCGGCGATCGTGGCGGTAGCCGAAATTGACGGCCATAGCCATGGTCCCGCTGCTGCTGATCAGCACGAAGGTCATGATGGCAATCAGAATGAGCGGGATGTGTTGCCCTGCAATCGTCAGAGCGAAGACTTCACTCGGGTTTGGCCAGGGCACCGTCGTGGACATGCGCGCCGTCATGTACGACAGCAGGAAGCAACCGAAGATGAATGTATCGCTGAGGAGAAAGATCCACATCATGGCCTTTCCCCACGATACATTCTTGAATGCCCGTTGATCCGAGGACCAGTCGGCGACAATACCTTGCCAGCCCGTGGCCGTCGTTCGGCGCCTTTCAGCGTTTGTCAGCACAGTCTCTGCCATCGCATCGATGCCTTTCCTATGTCAGCAACTGGCGACAGATGGTGACGAAGTCATCCGCCCAGCCTGTCAGTAGAGCGAGCAGGATCAACCAGACCAGGAGCAAGAAGTGCCAATACATCGTGCACAATTCCACACTCAAACGCAGGCGCGAGATTTCAACACCGCGCCATGCCTTGACGATGGTTCTGCTCAGAGCCACGAGACCGCCGAGCAAGTGCAATCCATGGACCGAGGTGATCAGATAGAAGAAGGCGTTGGCAGGATTGGCCGCCAGAAAGTAGCCCCCGGTGTTGAGCTGCTGCCACACCAGCAACTGACCTATCAGGAAAACAACGGCGGAAACGCCGCTCGCAAGCAGGCCGGTCAGCACATTTTCGCTGTCGCCGCGATGTGCCGAAACCTGCGCCCATTGCAGGGCGCCACTGCTCACGATCAGAACACCGGTGTTGAACCACACCAACCCGGGCACGGGCAGCGACCGCCAGTCGATCAATTGCATGCGCATGGAGTAAGCGCTGATGAAGAGCGCAAACAACGATCCGACGACCGCGAGAAACACACCCAAACCTATTTTCGCCGCCGGCAACGACATCGAGCTTCCGCCGGGAAAATCGCCGACCACTCCCTCCTCCAGCCAGGGCTTGGCCGCAAGCCGTTGCTGCGAGAGCCACCATCCCGCAATGGCCGCTATTCCAGCCATGAACAGGACAATGGCCGTCATGGATGCGCTCCCTTCGGCGTCAAGCTGGCGGGCGGTTCGTTCTGGGGGATGAAATCCCGTGCAGCGCCGGGAACGCTATAGTCATAAGCCCAGCGATAGACGACCGGGAGTTCCTTGCCCCAGTTGCCATGCGCCGGCGGCGTCTGCGGCGTTTGCCACTCGAGCGTGGTCGCGTTCCACGGATTGCCGCCAGCCTCCTTGCCCTTGAACAGGCTCCAGATCATGTTGAACACAAATACGAGCTGGGCAAAGCCGACGATAAGCGCTGCTATACTCATGAATGCATTCAGGTCGTGGGCCGACGCCGGGACGAATGCCGTCCCGCCGATGTCGTGATAGCGGCGCGGCACACCCAGCAGCCCGAGATAGTGCATGGGGAAGAAGATCGCGTATGCTCCAAGGAATGTGACCCAGAAATGGAAGCGACCCAGCGTCTCGTTCAGCATCCGTCCCGTCACTTTCGGATACCAGTGATAGATCGCGCCAAACACGACCATAATCGGCGCAACACCCATGACCATGTGAAAATGGGCAACCACGAACATGGTATCGGACAACGGAACGTCCACGACGACGTTGCCAAGGAACAGGCCAGTCAAGCCGCCATTGACGAACGTGATGATGAATGCGAGCGCGAACAGCATCGGAATGGTGAGGTGAATGTCGCCGCGCCACAGGGTCAGGATCCAGTTGTAAACCTTGATCGCCGTGGGGATCGCGATGATGAGAGTCGTTGTCGCGAAGAAAAATCCGAACTTCGGATTCATGCCGCTGACATACATGTGGTGCGCCCACACCACGAAACTCATCGCTCCGATTCCGACAATCGCCCACACCATCATGCGATAACCGAAAATATTCTTTCGCGCATGAGTGCTGATGAGGTCAGAGACAATGCCGAAAGCAGGTAAAGCAACGATATAAACTTCGGGATGGCCGAAAAACCAGAACAGGTGCTGGAACAGCAGCGGACTGCCACCGCCGTACTTCCCCAGCTGCCCCATCTCCACGAGCGTTGGCATGAAGAAGCTGGTGCCAAGAAGCCGATCGAACAGCATCATCACCGAGGCAACGAACAAAGCTGGAAATGCAAGCAATGCCATCACGGTCGCTGTGAAAATGCCCCACACCGTCAGAGGCAACCGCATCAGCGTCATTCCGCGCGTGCGCCCCTGCAGCACCGTCACGACGTAATTCAAGCCGCCCATGGTGAAGCCGATAATGAACAAGATCAGCGACAGCAGCATCATGATGATGCCTGCTTCCTGTCCGGGGCTTCCGGAAAGAATGGCCTGTGGCGGATACAGCGTCCATCCAGCGCCGGTTGGCCCACCCGGTACAAAGAAGGTCGCAACCAGCACCAGCACGGCAAGCAGGTAAATCCAGTAGCTCAGCATGTTCGCGTAGGGGAACACCATGTCGCGAGCACCGACCATCAGCGGGATGAGGTAATTCCCGAAGCCTCCGAGAAACAGCGCTGTGAGAAGGTAGATCACCATGATCATGCCATGCATGGTGATGAACTGGAGATACTGGCTCGGATCGATAAACGAAAACGTTCCGGGGAAGCCGAGCTGCAGCCGCATCAGCCACGACAGCACCAGCGCGACCATGCCGATGGCCATTGCCGTAATCGCATACTGGACCGCAATGACCTTGGCATCTTGCGAGAAGACATATCGCGTCCACCAGCTTCGCGGGTGATAGAGGTCGACCTCACCCACTTCGGCCGGCGGGATTCCTGCGAGTACGTCAGACGGGACATCAACCATTAAAATGTCCTCCTGGATTCATCCTCTGATCGTCGCTCATCGTAAGTGTTACGACGTGCAACGCCGCCGCGCCGGTCCTGCTATTTGCCGCGGGTCTTGTAAGTTGCCTTCGTGATGGTGCGGTGGCCCGATAACGCTGCGAATGTCTGCTGCTTCTCCAGCCATGCATGATATTCGCTATCTTCCTGAACTATGACGTTGCTCCGCATTTGCGCATGCGCGATGCCGCACAATTCCGCGCAAAGAACCTCGAATGTTCCTGTGCGCGTGGGAGTAAACCAGAAGTATGTGACCGAGCCCGGCACCATATCCATCTTCGCCCGGAACTCAGGCACATAAAAATCGTGCAGAACGTCGATTGAGCGGAGCAATACCTTGACCGGCTTCCCGATCGGGAGATGCAAATCGTCGTTCTCAACCACGACGTCGTCCTGACCATTGGGATCGTTCGGATTCAAGCCCAGTGGATTCTCGGCACTGACGTTGCGGGCATCGACCGTCCCGAGCCGGCCGTCTTTTCCGGGCAGCCGGTAGCTCCAGCGCCATTGCTGGCCCATGACCTCGATCTCTGTTGCATCGGAGGGCACCGTCACGAACTGATGCCAGACAACCAAACCGGGCGCCAACATCGCTCCGACACCGATCGCGGTCCCTATGGTGAGCCACCATTCGAGCCTTTTGTTTTCGGGCTCATAGGCCGCTTGTCTTCCTTCCTTGTGATGAAAACGGAAGATGCAATAGGCGATGAATGCGACGATCACGAAGAAGACCGCCCCGGTGATCCAGAACGTCATGGTGATCGTGTCGTCGATGTAACTCCAGTTCGATGCGATCGGCGTCCACCACCATGGGCTAAGGAGGTGAAACAGCACCGAGGCGACCGCGACCAACAGCAGTATGAATGCTACAGCCATCCCTTGTTCATCCTTGCCTCTAGAGGCTGCGGACAAGACTTAGAAAAGGGCGCAGTTCACGTCTGCATCGATGGCTGATTTCGAGCTCGCCATCACAATGCTGGCCGCCTTGCCCTCTAACCGGTCGCAACATCGAATTCGAAAAGTTGCGATCGCTGGTGTCATCGAACTACGGGCATTTGCCACTACAGGATGTTCCCCGGCAGGCTTGATTGTCAATAGACCGGCTCATTCCTCACGACAGACGATAGCACCATGATCGAACCGTTGAGCAATGGCACGCGCACCGGATTCCCATATCGCACTGCAATGCACGACGCCGTGCGCCCGCACGACAGACAAAGTGATGCTCTAATTGCCATCACGCACGTGACGAAACGTAGACCTTGCAAACGAAGAATTCACCGAACAGTGCGTGCTATTCCTTCCGTATTGCGCTAAACTTGCTGCACAGGTTGCGACAGGTTTTGCTCGGCAAAGCTCTCTTCGTTGAACTTGGCCGTTTTCCAGAACCAGTCGCGATTTCTGCGCACGAAGGCGAATACTCGTCATTTGAAAATGACCTGATCTCGCCGGTGCGAACGTACGGGAGATTGTGACCATGGCCACTCCGTATTCTGACAAGATCTCGCAGACAGCACCAGGCGCTTCCGATAGCGTCATCGCCCCCGTCATTCGCAAGATCGGGTTGTCCGATCTGCATGAAGCGTTGCGGCTGGGCTGGGAGGACTTCAAGGCGGTTCCGAGTCACGCCATTATTCTGTGCGTCATCTATCCTGTTCTCGGGCTTGTGCTGGCCAGAATGACGCTTGGCTATTCGGTGTTACCGCTGCTTTTCCCGCTAGCCGCCGGTTTTGCGTTGATTGGTCCTTTTGCAGCCCTCGGTCTCTATGAACTCAGCCGCCGCCGCGAACGCGGCGAAGAGGCGTCGGCGTGGCATGCACTCGGCGTGCTGCGCTCGCCGTCCTTTGGAGCCATGCTGGGCCTCGGCACGCTCCTGCTCATTCTGTTCGTGGTCTGGGTGACCACCGCGAATGCGATTTACGTCTCCAAGTTCGGCAATGCCCCTGCGGCCAGTATTCCCGATTTCGCGTCGCGCATCTTCACAACCACAGAGGGGCACCAACTGATCGTCCAGGGCTGCGGCGTCGGACTATTGTTCGCTATCATGGCCCTGTGCGTTAGCGTCGTGGCGTTTCCGCTGATGCTCGACCGACATGCGAATGTGACAGATGCAGTTCAGACCTCGCTGCGGGTCGTGATGAAAAATCCTGTGACCATGGCCGCGTGGGGCCTGATTGTTGCCGCGCTGCTGGTGGTCGGTTCGCTGCCGTTATTCGTCGGTCTCGCGGTTGTTCTGCCCCTACTCGGTCACGCCACCTGGCATCTTTATCGCAAGGTGCTGGAACCAGACCCGAATCCTCGGCAGGACCCTCCCCGTCCTCCGAAAGGGCGGCGCTATGCGGCCGATTTTCCGGTCTCTCTCTTCCCGTGGGGCCGTGATAAGCCGTAGGCCGAAACAAACGACCGGGACGCACGTTCGGGCTCCACAATCGGTCGAGCAGCCCCACGCGGATGAAATCCAGCCCGGATAAGGGGCGATCCCGGATATCCGCCGGAAGCGGACTCCGCTCCCGGCAGGGTGTCCGCCCACTATCTATTAGGAGAAGCCAAACAGCTTTGCCGGATTTGTGACCAGTATCTTTTCCAGCAAGGCATCGTCCGGCGCGTAGCGATAGAGCAATTCAAGCAGGTCGGCGTCGTTCGGCGGCTGGACGACCGATACAGGGTGCGGCCAGTCGCTTGCCCAGACGCAGCGATCGGGCGCGGCTTCGAGATAGGCTTGCGCGATGGGAACGACATCGTCCCACGGCGGACCTTTCCTGGATGTCTTTTCGCCGAGTGAGAGCATCACCCAGAAATTGCCCTTCGACAGCAGATCGAGAACCGCACGCAAGTTCGGATCGTTCTTGCCGAGCGTTGGATCCGGGCGGCCCATGTGATCGATGAGGACCGGCACCTTGAGAGACGCGATCTTGTCGAGATTGGCGACGATGCCGTCCTTCTCCGGCTGGAATTTGGCGTACCAGCCGAGTTCGGAAATACGTGCGATTGCGCGTTCGTAGTCGCTGTCCGAAAGCACGGCGCCGAGTTCCTTGCGAAAGCTGAACCGCGCCCCGCCGACGCCGGCGTCATTCAGCTTGGCGAGATACGCATCGTCGCGTTCGGCGAAAACCAGCGCATTCGCGCAGGCTTTGTAGTTCGGCCCCATCGCCGCCAGCCCGTCCAGAACCACCGAATGATCGGCACCATATGTCGTCGTCTGCACGATGATGCCGCGCTCGATACCAAGCGCCTTGTGTACCCGAAGCGCAGCCTCCCAAGTCGCCGTTGGCATCTGATAGGCCGCGCCGGGCCGGACGGGATAGCGTTCCACCGGACCAAGCACATGGAACTGGCTGTCGATGCTCTTCGGCGGCGGCTTGCGGGATGGCGTGCGCGGGTTTGGATCAAATGGAAGATAGTCGGGCATCTGTCTGCTCCTTTAATCGATCACCGCAGTGAAATCGCATTGCACCAGGGCGCCGCCCTCCATCTCCATGGAGAGCGCGTGACGGGCCGGGCGCGAATGTTCGTCCGGGAACATCTTCAGCCACTCGACATTGACCGGCCCACGATTGCTGCGATCCTTCAACCAGACCGTCATCTTGATGATGTCGTCGGTGCTGCCGCCCCCGGCTTCCACGATCGCCTTCATATGCGCGAACATGTTGGCGCACTGGCTTTCGAGATCGGGCGGCATCTCGCTTGTCTTGGGATCGCGGCCGAGGATGACGCCGGACATCAACAGATTGTTGATGCGGCAGGCATTGGGGATCGGATTTGCGTGCTTGAACTCGCCAATATGAACGCTGCGGCGGCGCCTGGAAGATGTCATGGCTGCAGTCTCCGGATAACGGTCAAACGAATTGGCACGACACCGAGCCATACGGCCCGTAATCGGCATGTATCGTATCGCCGCGGCTGACCTCGATCGGACGCGTGAAGGATCCGGCGAGCACCACCTCGCCTGCAGCGAGATATTCGTCGTGCGGCGCAAGGCGATTGGCGAGCCACGCGATGCCGTTTGCCGGATGGTTCAGCACGCCGGCGGCGACGCCGGTCTCCTCGATCTGGCCATTCCGGAACAGCAGCGCGCTGACCCAGCGCAAATCGACATCCAGCGGACGGAATGGACGACCGCCGACCACAAGCGCGGCATTCGCTGCGTTGTCGGAGATCGTGTCCACCACCGTGCGGGGCTTCTTGGTTTGCGGATGCACGCGGTGCATGCGCGTTTCCAGGATTTCGAGCGCCGGTGTGACGTAGGCTGTCGCGTTCAGCACGTCGAAGATCGTACAATCCGGCCCGCGCAGATCGGTCTTGAGCACGAAGGCCAGTTCGACCTCGACGCGCGGCGCGAAGAATCGTTCATAGGGGATGGTACCGGCATCCTGATAGAACATGTCGGCGAACAGCACGCCGTAATCCGGCTCGGAGATGCTGACCGCATTCTGCATCGCCTTCGAGGTCAGGCCGATCTTGTGGCCTTTGATCACCCGCCCGCGTTCGAGCTGCAGCGCCGTCCAGGTCCGCTGGATCGCATAGGCATCCTCGATGGTGAGATCGGGATAGTCAGCGGTGAACATGGTGATGAGCGTCTTGGTCCGCTCCGCCTCGTCGAGGCGACGGGCCAGCGCATCGATGACCGTCTGATCAAGCACCGTTATTTCTCCTCTGCGACGACGTTGCGAAGAATGCCGATCTGCCTGGACTCGACCTCGACGACATCGCCTGGCTTGAGCCAACGCGGCGGCGTGAAGCGGGCGCCGGCGCCGGTCGGCGTTCCGGTCGCGATCATGTCGCCGGGCTTCAAGGTGGCGAATATCGACAGATAGGAAATCAGATAGTCGAAGGTGAACATCAGCCGCTCGGTCGAGTCGTTCTGACGCTCCTCCCCGTTCACCCGCGTGACAATATCGTGCGTCCCCTGCGGATCGCATTCGTCGGCCGTGACGATCCACGGCCCGACGCTACCGGAACGATCGAAATTCTTGCCCTGGGTGACGTTGAACTTGCCGTGGTGCAGCCAGTCCCGCACCGAGCCTTCGTTGCAGAGAGTCATGCCGAAGATGTGCGACCACGCATTCTCTCGCGTAATGTGACGACCTTCCTTGCCGATGACGATCACGAGCTCGCCTTCGTAGTCGAGCTGCTCGGAGATCTTCGGCTTTTCGATCGGCTGATCGGAGCCGACCACCGACGACGGGTTGCGGACGAACAGGCTCGGATATTTCGGCAAATCCGAGCTGTCTTTGTATTCAGCATTGCGGTCCTTATAGTTGACCCCGATGCACCAGAGCTTCTCCGGCGCCGGGATCGGCGGCAGCAAGACCAGATCCGACAGTCGATGATCGGGCTTGCGGCCGGCGCTCACCTGTTTCGCCTTCGCCAGCCCGTTGCCGGCGATCAAGCTGCGCAGATCGGGAAACTCCGATCCAAGCAATGCACTGAGATCGATAACGCCGTCATCGGCCACCACGCCGTAGCGGCTGTTTCCGCCGGTCGAATAGCTGCATAGTTTCATGAAGGCTCCTGAATAATTCACTGGATCGATTGCCGCCGGATCGCGGTGCCGGACCGGCTGCTCGAGTTGCGCCCGCGGCGTTCTTCCAATTACTTCGATGTCTGGAATACGGACTTCAACGTGAAGATCTCGCCTAGCCGCGCGTAACGCGGACCGGCAATGCGGGCGATCGGATCGAGGCTCTCGGTTTCAATCTTGCCGTTGGCGAGCAGATCATCCTTGATGTGAAATGCGACCACTTCGCCGACGATCAACCGGCTGCGGGTATCGCCGAATTCGAGGCATTGCCGAAATCGGCATTCCATCGCAATAGGCGCCGCCGTCAGCCGCGGCACCCCGATATGGTCGCTGGGGGTCGTCTCGAGACCGAGGACTTCGACCTCACTCACCTCCGGCGGATGTTCCGCGGAGCTTTCGTGAACCGCCGACATCAACGGCGAATCCGCGATGTGAATGACGTATTCTTCGCGATCCAGGATGTTGCGCGCCGTGTCTTTGTAGACGCCTGATTTGCGGCCGACGCTGATTGCCAGCATCGGCGGCTTGGGCGAGACGAAGGTGAAAGCACTGAACGGCGCAAGGTTGACGGTACCTGCCTGCGACAGGCTGGTCACCCATGCGATCGGTCGCGGGACGACGATGCCGGTGAGCAGACGATAAGCCTTTTCGGCGCCAAGTTCAGCGGGATCGATCTTCATTCGTCAATCCGCCTTTACGTTGGCCTTGCGCACGACCGGAATCCACTTGGCGTCCTCGCGATCGAGATAGGCTCTGAACTCACCCGGCGTCATCGGGAGCGCTTCGGCGCCAAGCTTTTCGAACTTGTCGACCACGCCTGGCTCCTTGAGAATCTCAGCCAGCGCTTTGTTCAATTTATCGGCGACCGGAGTGGGGGTGTTCGCCGGAGCAAACAGCCCTGTGAAGGTCTGGCCGTCAAAATCCGGATAGCCGAGCTCGGCGAAAGTGGGCACGTCCGGAAGCGTCTTCAGTCGATGTGGGCTCGTGACCGCCAAGGCGCGCAACATTCCACTCTTGATATATTGAAGGCTGACCGACAGTTGATCGAATGCGAACTGAACCTGGCCGCCGAGCAGGTCATTGGTCGCGGGCGCGTTGCCGCGATAATGCGCCGTCACCCAACGAATCTCGAGCTTGGACTGCATGAGTTCGCTGAGCAGGTGATTGGTGGTGCCCGGCCCCGGAGAGGCCATCGTCAGCTTGCCCGGATCGCGCTTCGCGAGTTCGAGCAATTCGGCGAACGACGTAGCCTTCACGGAAGGATGAACCTCGAGCACCAGCGGCGTCATCGAGATGCTCGAGATCGGCAGGAAGTCGCGCTTCCAGTTGTAGGCGTCGCGCTTGTTGATTTCGGGAGCGAAGAGAACCGGACCATTGGCGCCGACCATGAGCGTGTAGCCATCATTCGGCGCCTTCGCCAGCGCCTCACCGGCGATCATGCCGCCAGCGCCCGACTTGTTTTCGATCACGAAGGGCTGGCCCAATTTCTCTTGCAGCCGATCCGCGACAATGCGCGCCGCGCTATCGACATTGCCGCCGGCCGGATAGGGCACGATCAGTTTGACAATGCGCGCGGGCCATTCCTGGGTCGTCGCCGCGCCATTAACCAGCGCCGCGGCAATGGCTGCAGCGATCCATAGCGACTTCATCATTTCCTCCCGCCAGATGCGGCTTTCACGCCGCAGACCGTATGTTCGACGCCGATTGGGACCAGCGCTCTTGCGGCGAACCATTGGTTCAACCGCTTTACTTGTCGATGCCAATGTGCGGTTATTGTCCACATTATGGACACCGGATTGCCGACAACGCTCGACCCGGAGCCGCGACAAGGCGCACAGGCGATCCGGCGCGCGCTCTTCCTCCTGCGCGTTCTTGCAGCGGGCGGTGAGAGCGGATTGCCGTTGAAAGAAGTCGTCCAAGCGACGCGCCTATCGCGCCCGACCGTACACCGGATCATTCATGTCCTGATGGAGGAGGGGCTCGTCGAGCACCACGAGCGCTCGGGCCGCTACTTAATCGGCACGCAGGTCCCTGAATTGGCACTCGCTCGGCCATCGCGCTCGCCATTGCTCGCAGCGGCCGACGACATTTTGCGCGAAACGTCGCAACGGGTCGGCGATACACTGTTTCTAACGGTGCGCACCGGCAACGACACTTTATGCGTGGATAGGAGAATTGGCTCATATCCGATCCAGGTACTCTCGATCGCCGTCGGCGCGCGGCGGCCGCTCGGCGTCAGCAGCGCAGGGATCGCCATCCTGGCCGCGTTACCGGCTCAAGAGTCACGCAGGATCGCTGCGACGAATGAACCTCGATTCGCGGGATATCGGACCAACCGGCAGACCGTGTTGTCAGAGATCGCCGACGCCCGGCGCAGGGGCTATGGCGTGCGCGAAGTCGGATTGGTCCAGGGCACGAAATCGATTTCGACCTGGATCAAGACAGCTGGTGGCGATCCGGCGGCGGCCCTCACCGTATCGGCCGTCCGAACACGGCTCGGCCCACGACGCGAGCAGGAAGTTGTCGAAACGCTTTTGAAGGCAGCTTACGAGGTCGAGCAGAAAATCCGATAAGCAAGCACGCGTCGCCCAATCCAAGGCAAAGGTCCGCTTGCGACATATGCAGCGATTGAGCAGCCAATCGACGGCTGGCTGTTCTAATTTGAACGGAAAAGTCTGGCGCGCCGTTAGGAATACAATCACGAACTCATATATCGTTGAAATTGCTTGGGATTTCATAAGACGTCCCATGGCGTGAGGCTCGTCGGCATCGATTCCGGCCTCAAGACACACGTCACAACTCCGCGCGCCACGGCGGCTCCGGGGTGCTAATATAGTCGAGACCGCACGACCGAAGATTTCACCCGTGGGATTGAAACGCGGTCGGGAAACGATTGCGCACGAAGAGATGCACTCCAAAAAACAACGGCCGACCGTAATTGCGGTGAGTTGGCTGGGACGTGGAGGACGCTATGGCGTGGCGTGACGACAAGGCCCGGGCAACTCTGATCCGCGACGCGGCGGGAAGCGTGCAGCCGGGCAAGGCCCCCCGAACCTTTGCCGAGCTTATGTTCGGCTACACCAATGTCGAGGACCTCGCCAGTTACGATGCCTCCTCGCTTGCCTTCCTGGCGGAGCAAGCCTGGGAGCATGTACAACGACGCACGGCGGGTCGTGCCGATATCCGCGTCGTCAATCCGATAATGCCGGACGGGCGCGAGATGTCCGTGCTCGAAATTCTCAACGACGATATGCCTTTCCTGTTCGATTCCATCATGGCGGAGCTCGCCGAGCAGGGCATCGAAGTCACCCTCGTCGCTCACCCCATCATCGCGGTGGAGCGCGATGACCAAGGCAAGCTCCTGCACTTCCACGGTGAAGCACTGCCGGAAGGGGCAAAGGGCGTGCGCGAGAGCCTGATTCACCTCCACATCACCCGCCTCGACGCCGACGCTGACCGCGAGAGGCTGATTGACGGCCTCACCAGGACGTTAAGCGACGTGCGCGCCAGCGTCGCGGACTGGCGCGTCATGCGCGACCGCGTCGAGAACGCGATCAAGACTTTCTCTTCCAATCCACCGCCGCTGCCGATCGACGAGGTCGCCGAGGCCAACCAGTTCCTGCAATGGCTCTGCGCGGACAATTTCACCTTTCTCGGCGTGCGCGAGTATCGCTTCTCGCCCGACAGCGATGCGTCGGACGACATCACGACCGCTGAGGGCCTCGGCATCCTCCGCGACCCCGATGTAAAGGTCCTGCGCCGCGGCAGCGAAATGGTGGTGATGACGTCGGAAATTCGCGAGTTCATGCGCGAGCCGACCCTACTCATCGTCATCAAGGCCAATGTGAGTAGCCGCGTTCATCGCCGCATCCGGATGGATTATATCGGCATCAAGCTCTATGCGCCCGACGGCCGGCTCGAGGGTGAATTGCGAGTCGTCGGCCTGTTCACCTCAGGCGCCTATACGCGCTCGGCACGACAGATCCCCTATGTTCGCCACAAGGTATCGCGGGTGCTCCAGCGCGCCGGCTTCGATCCGAACAGCCATTCGGGCAAGGCGCTGATGCATATCCTCGAGGAGTATCCGCGAGACGAACTATTCCAGGTCGACGTCGACACCCTCTTCAATTTCGTCATGGAGATCCTGATCCTCTATGAGCGCCCCCGCGTCCGGGCGCTCGCTCGGGTCGACAAATTCGATCGCTTCGTCTCCATCCTCGTCTTCATTCCGCGCGACAAATACGACACTGATGTGCGCATGCGCGTCGGTGCCTTCCTGTCGCAGATCTACAAAGGGATGCAGGCGGCCTCCTACGTGTCTTTCCCCGAAGGAGCATTGACGCGCGTTCACTACATCATCGGACGCTATGAAGGTAAGACTCCTGCCGTCGAGCGCGCCACGCTGGAAGCCGGGATCAGCGCCATTGCCGCGACCTGGGCCGACAAGCTGAAGGCCGCGCTGACTGCGTCTACCGATGGCATGCGGGCGCGCATGCTCGCCAATCGCTATGCCCAGGCCTTTACCGGCGGCTATACCGAGGTTTCCACGGCGGAACAGGCGATAGCCGATATCACCACCATCGAAAGGCTCACGCCAACCCGCCCGGTGACGATTTCGGTTCATCGCTTCGAGGGCGAGGACGATCCCAGACGCTTCGCCCTGAAGGTGTTCTCGGATGCCGCGCCGCTGTCGCTGTCCTATCGCGTGCCGGTGATCGAAAATCACGGCCTGCGCGTGGTCGATGAACGTACCTATCAGATCGTGCCCGGTGCTAGGCCCGACCCGGTGTGGCTGCACGACATGACGATCGAGACCAGCGACGGCCAGCCGATCGAGATCAACCGGGAATTCAGCCATCGGCTCGAAGCCTCGATCATGGCGGTGGTCGGTGATCGAGCCGAATCCGACGGATATAACGGGCTGATCCTGCGCACGGCCCTAGGCTGGCGCGAAGTCTCGACCATCCGGGCGCTGTCCCGCTATTTGCACCAGATCCGCGCGCCGTTCAGCCAGGATTATATGTGGGAGACTCTGCGCAAGAACGCAGCGATCACCGCCAACCTCGTCGCGCTGTTCCAGGCCCGCCTCGATCCACGCCTCACCCTTACTGATTCCGAGCGCTCGGCCCGGGAGACCGCCCTCCTTGCCGATATTGAGGAGCAGCTCAAATCCGTCGCATCGCTCGACGAAGACCGCATCCTCCGCCGTTTCACCAATCTGGTGCAGTCCACCATCCGCACTAATTTGTGGCAGGTCGGTGAGGACGGACATCCGCGTCCGGTGATCTCCTTCAAGTTCGACGCGCGCGGAATCGAGGACCTGCCGGCTCCACGACCGCTCTACGAGATTTTCGTCTATTCTCCCCGCGTCGAAGGCATTCACCTGCGCTTCGGCAAGGTTGCGCGCGGCGGACTACGGTGGTCCGATCGGCCGCAGGATTTCCGTACCGAGATCCTCGGCCTGGTCAAGGCCCAGCAGGTCAAGAACGCCGTGATCGTGCCGGTCGGCGCCAAAGGCGGCTTCGTGCCCAAGCGCCTGCCACCGCTCTCCAGCCGCGACGCGTGGCTCGCGGAAGGTACCGAAGCCTATCGCATTTTCGTTCGCTCACTGCTCGAACTCACTGACAATCTCGACGGCGACGACCTCCTCCCGCCCGACTCGACCGTGCGGCATGATGGCGACGATCCTTATCTGGTCGTCGCCGCCGACAAGGGCACCGCCACCTTCTCCGACATCGCCAACGCGATTTCGGCCGAGAAGAACCATTGGCTCGGCGACGCCTTCGCCTCCGGCGGCAGCCAGGGCTACGACCACAAGAAGATGGGGATTACGGCACGAGGCGCCTGGGAGGCGGTCAAACGCCACTTCCGCGAGCTCGGCACCGACATTCAGACCATGCCTTTCACCGTGGTCGGCGTCGGCGACATGTCCGGCGACGTCTTCGGCAACGGCATGCTACTCTCGCCGGCGACGAAACTCGTTGCGGCATTCGATCACCGCGACATCTTCATCGATCCCTCCCCCGATCCGGCGATTAGCTACGCCGAACGCAAGCGCCTGTTCGACATGCCGCGATCGAGCTGGCAGGACTACAACAAATCGCTGATCTCGCAGGGCGGCGGCGTATTCTCGCGCTCCCTCAAGGCGATTCCGCTCGCACCGGAAGTGCGCACCGTGCTCGATCTCGACAAACCGCAGGCAACGCCCTTCGAGGTGATGACGGCGATCCTGAAGGCGCGCGCAGACCTACTGTGGTTTGGCGGCATCGGCACCTATATCCGGGCGTCGGTGGAGAGCGACGATCAGGCCGGCGACCGCGCCAATGACCCGATCCGCATCACCGGGACCGACGTTCGCGCCAGGGTGATTGGCGAAGGCGCCAATCTCGGCGTCACCCAGCGCGGCCGCATCGAAGCGGCGCAGACGGGCGTCAAGCTCAACACCGACGCGATCGACAACTCGGCCGGCGTGAATACGTCCGACGTCGAGGTCAATATCAAGATCGCATTGGCGCGCCCCGAGCGCGAGGGACGCCTCAGCCCGGCTGACCGTAACACCCTGCTTGCCGCGATGACCGACGAAGTCGGTGCGCTCGTCCTGCGCAACAACTATCTGCAGACGCTCGCGCTCTCGCTCGCCGAACGCAAGGGCGTGGCCGAGACCGGCTTCCTCACTCGCCTGATGCAGTCGCTCGAGCAGCGCGGCCTGCTCAGCCGCGCAGTCGAATTCCTGCCCGACGACGCCGCGATCACCGAGCGCACGCGGCGCGGGCAGTCCCTGACGCGGCCTGAGCTTGCCGTGTTGCTCGCCTACGCCAAACTGACGCTCTACGACGACCTGCTCGGCACCAGCGTGCCGGACGATCCTTATCTCGCCCGTGAGCTCTCCGGGTATTTTCCGGGCCAGGTTCAGGACAGGTTCCCGACAGCGGTAGAGTTCCATCGCCTCCGACGCGAAATCATCGCGACCAGCCTCGTCAATACGGTCATCAACCGCGGCGGCCCGGCGTGTATCGTGCGCCTGATCGACGAAACCGATGCCGATATCCCCACCATCGTCATGGCCTATGTGGCGGTGGATGAATCCTACGGGCTCAAGTGGCTAAATGATGCGATCGATACGCTCGACGCCTGCATCGAAGGGCAGTTGCAGTTGTCCCTCTACGAAGCGGTCCAGGACCTTCTGCTTTCCCGCATGGTCTGGTACGTGCGCAATATTAATTTCAAGGACGGCCTTGAGGCGGTGATCGCGCGTTTCGGCCCGGGTATCCGCGAGATCAGGGCCTCTCTCGACAACGCCCTGCCACCGGACTTGCAGGCCGCGCGCGGCAAGCGCCGGCAGGAGCTGACCGATGCCGGCGTCCCGTCCGGCCTCGCCGGCGAACTGGCCGATCTCGACACCTTGGTCTCGGCGCCGGACATCGTGACGGTCGCCGAGCGCACCAGCCGCAGCATCGTCGATGCTGCCGCGACGTTTTTTGCCGTCGAGGCCAATTTCCGTCTCGACCGCATCATCGCTGCCGCGCGCAGCGTGCCGGCCAGCGATCGTTTCGAACGCCTCGCCATCGACCGCGCCGTCGATCTGATCGCGTTGGCCGAAAGAGGCCTCGCTGCGGATATGCTGGCAACCGGCCAATCCGGCCAGCAGGCTGCGGAGACCTGGCTTGCAGCTCATCCCGAGGCGACGCGCATCCGCCGCGCAGTCGAGGAGATTGCGGCAGGCGGCCTGACGCTCGCCAAACTGATGGTGGCGGCAAACCTGCTGGGGGACTTGGTCAAAGGCTGAGGCGTGCGGGCAGCGATGTGAAACTCTAAAGAGCAATGCTAGCGCAGGTTGTTAGCCAGCGAACGGAGGAACCCAATGATCCACGCTACTTGCCATACCGCTGATAATGTTCGCTGCATCGAGTTCGATGCCACACCCTGGTTCAGCGAGGCTAACGCTCCGAGCATTATCGATTTGGCCCAACGCGGATGGGCCAGCACAGCGATTGCAGACTCCCTTGAGCGCCGACGAGGATACGAACGCTTGCACGACCTCGTTGAGTATGCAGCGAAGCGACTGCAACCGGAATCCCTGGAGGACCCCACCTGGGAAACCTTCGAGTGCGTCGTCGATGGGCCCGAGGCCGTAGCCTGGCTCGAGAAAAACCGGCCCGACGTTGTGGCAAGGATCCCGTAAGCTGCGGAAAGCGCAGCAATGGCCACGATGATTGGCGGCATCACAATGAAGCGGAAATGGCGCGCCCGAAAGGACTGCACGCCACAAACGCCTGAGGCTTGAATAATAAGGGCAAATCATCACTGCCGCGAACCGAGGCGTACCACCTCTTGTGACCACCCACAAGCGGAAGAGAGGCCACTTCCAAGATAAGCGCAGCCACGCAATATTGCGTACCTTCACTTCAAGAAACTAAAACCCCAGTGTTGGATAACTTTGTGCGGTCGCGACAGGTCTTCTGTAAGAAGAAGGAAGGGCGTGTCTTTGTCGAGCCTACCTGTTCCTTGCAAAATTTTAAGCTGCACGCGCTCGTAGGCAAGTGACGGCGTAGCAACTTCAAGCTCCAGACAAAGGCGCACGTGGGCGAAATCTTCTTCTGACCGATCGGAGATTGGTATGGTCCAGCGCCCTTTAGCGGCTTTTACTTGCGTGCTCTCCTCGTCAGGCCCTTTTAACTCCACGCCCGCTGACAGGGCTTCTCCCGCCTTCACTATGATTGGCGCGGTATCACTGTGGAACCAAATTGCACGGTCGCTGCAGTAGCCATCATCTATGCCCTGATCAACGAGTAGCGTGTACCGTAGAATAACTGCCGGTCGGTTTCCGCCGTTGATAAGCGACAAAGAAAACTCGTTGTTAATTGACAGGTGGTCTCGATCTTCAAGTTGCACATCAGGCAACTTCGAGACAATCAATCGGAGGTCGTCGGTTTCCCGCAGCACAGAAAAGTAAAGAGACAAAGCGGAAAACACTAAGGCTCCCCCGGACATCACCGTTGTAACAACGTCCTTCGTCGTAAAACCGCGTTCTTTCTTATGCGGCCTTTTTCGCGCAAACCGAAACGACTTCAAACTCCACCCCTAACCCTTACGCCTAATTCACCCAGCACATCCGCGCTTCGTCCATCGCCTGTTTCTTCAGTTCACTTAGTGGCTCTCCTACGCAATTTGCCATTCGATTCACTGCGACAGTGGAGAGTGTGATTTTGCCCCCCGAGGCTGCGGCTATCCGTTTATGCAGCCGGTGAACGTCGTCCTCTACAGCCTTAGGCGTGCCTATTGAATACGCGGGGACGGCCTGCCGTCTCCACAGCGCTCCTTTGCCTTCCTCGTACTGAGCTTCCAACGTTGAAGAACACAGAAAAATAAACCGACTGCGACTGTGGATTTTCTCCCGTAATTCGCTGTAGAGCCGCTTCGACATTGGCGGAAATCCAGAGAACACAATGGTGCTGCTCGGAATGGTAACCAATCCTCCCTCCAAGGGTTTCGACAGCTCTTTCCGCAGGTTTCGAACGAAGTCCTCACGCATCTCCTGGTAGTCACCCCAACGGATACCAGCTTTGACACGTCCAACGGCGGAACGATTGGGCGCAAGCGGGTATATTCCAATATCATCGGATGTATTGCTTGAGCGCAGCGCTTCAAAAAATACTTTGTCGAGGAATGCTGGATTCAGTTTGAACTGAGCTTTGCTTCCCTTGGAATAGAACCACAGAAATCTTAGGCCCGAAGCGTGAGCGTTGAACCCTTCTCTCAAGTATGACGAGTCACCAAAATGCGCGCAGACACGTTTAGTCAGCAAATCTTGTTCAGCTGCACTGTCATAGAATGCCATCGCGGGCGCGGATGTCTCCTCCAGAGCGCCGATGATTTGATTAAGAGCCCAATCTGAATTCTGGTATCGCGAAATAGACAGCATTACGTCGTCAAGCGTTCGCTCTGGCCGCTTTGCCATCGGTGATGTCGCAGCTTCTATCCCCAGAATGCGCTTACAGTTTACTTGTGATAGGTCAGCTCCCTCGATATCTGACCCCGTTAAATCGAGGGTTTCGGCTGTGAGCCTGCCAAAATTAACGCCTGTTAGGTCACAGTTCTGGAGGTCGGTCGCAGGATCTATTCCGAACCGCTCAAGCAACACGGCGAAATCATCTTCGTCCGCCTCCAAGAGCGCAAACAATGCCTTAAGAGCTTCAGTCCTCACTTTTGATTTCACCCCTCAGTGTGGACACACACCCTATGACGACCCCCGCATCGGCTTTCTCGGTTAGGGGGTTTATCTCTCGCAGGTGCTTCAATAGCAGCAGCTTCGCAATGGCGGTCTTGTTGGGCGAGGACCTTAAGCGATCTAGGAAGGCGGGCGGCGTTTCTACGTCTACGATGCAGATGTCTTTAGGCTGAAAAGACAGACGGCCCTCTACACTTACTGGTGACGTTTTGATTTTTATTCTGCACAGTGCTTCATCGCCGGAATAGCGGGAATGCATGTACGCCTGCGCTACCGCTGAGAATCGCCAACGATTTCCCGACATTGAGACCACTGGAAGCTCACTGATATCCGAAACCTGGGTTTCTTTGGTCGTCACTTTGTTATCAAGTGCTGCTCCGGCTCCAAGCGACAATGCTCCAGTAGGTTTGACCATCCCACCACGATTGGTTGCGCCAAAAGAGGTCTTCGCCCCGACATGTGCTTCTTTATTTTTCACCTGCGTGAGTTGGACATGCGTTTTGACAGATGACGGCTTTTGATCACCCAGACGATGCGCAGCCGGATCAATCTCACAACCCGAGAAGTCGAGACTCAATGTGGCTCGGGCTAAACCTACCTCGACAGATTTCGACCAATCGTCCGAAGAGAGTAGCATCGTGCCAAACCTAACATCTGCTCCGAGAACAAAATCGTGTTCGTTTGCTCCCTGCGGCGCAAACAAGACAACTTCAAGCAAATCGGCACAGCCGTGCTGAGCAATCTGTTCCAAAGCGAACGGTTTAGGCTTCTTGACCATAAAACTCTCAGACTTACGACTCACCGCGTTAGCTTAGGACATCGCGCCGTCTGATTGCTACCCTGTAGCAGCTCGGATGGCAGCCACGACATAGCCCGGACGATCAACAGGCGCACCTTCTATTCAACGGCACGTGTGCAACTGCGGAGGATGAAGTCTGTTTTAATGCAGATAGGGCATGTCGTCTAAGGGATAACCGTCGAGGGTAGCTAACTCAAAACCAATACCCGCACTTTTAAGCTCTTCGGCTGCAGCATTGATTTCGGGTTCTAACTTTCGTCCCTCATCCATGACAGCCAGGATGGCGACATCTGGACGCAACCGCTTCGCCAACGCTACTAGATCAGTGATATCACCCCGCCTCAAAATGGACCAAGACGCCTTCACTTCGCATAGTATCGCTTTGCCGTCTAAAAGGATTAGTAAGTCAGCTTCTGCATCAGGCTTCCGAGCATCGCGGTCGAAGTAAAACCATGTCGGCTCGACGAAAAGAAACGATTGCATCGACCGACTTTGCAGAGCTGATAACGCCCAAAGCAGCGATAGAACGCTGTGATCACGCAGGCTCTCGATCAAAAATTGACTCGGTCGAAACAGCGATTTCAGATCAAGCGGCGCATCTTCCTCTTCCTTGCAAATCTTGCATTCCAGTGTTGGGGCCAGCTCCGACATGTCCAGCCAATTCCTGTGATGACAGCGTCTACAGGTCCAGTGGTGACCCTGAAACAGCAATTGGCGTCGTCGCAGCTCAATCAGAGTCTCATCGAGTGTCCTTCGTTCGATTTTTTCCCAATCGGTAGGATCATCGGGCTCATCAGTCCGTGGGTTCGCGAACCAATATGCATCCCGATGAACCTTCCACCTCGTGTGGAGCTCCTCGTAGCTCATGTAGTCAATTGGCTTCTTCAGCTCGGATGAGGCTTTAACAATCAGAGCCGCGAGGACATCGCGCTCTCTTTCATCGCGTAGGTTAAATATAGGCTGAAGCTGCAACCTATTCCTTAGCCGATTGGCTGTAGGCACCCCTTTGTTCGCTGGTAGATTGGTTGTGCCCCCAAAGGTCGCGAAGACATCGATCAAAAATGGGTGCAGCAAGAGCTTTTTTGCGCCTGCAAGCCCTCCCAACAAGCCAAGTATTCCGCTCAAGTATCTCGCTTCGTTGGATAGCTCCATTCGGCCAACTTTACTTGGCGGGTGGATGTTGCGCTGCGCTCTACTGCCGTCCGATACGAGTGCCCATTGCATCGCTGAGAAAGCATTCGGCGGCTCCAGCGTGGAAATCTTACGGTTTTCACTGACGTATGTTGAATACAAGCCTCCTTGGCTTCTCCAACCACCGGGGTGCCATCCGGTTGGTCCGGTTTGGCCACTATGGGTGTGCTCGAATGCTTTGGCCATTCGCCAGCGTGTCGGCAAAGACCAGACATTTTCTGTATATCGCCCTTCAACGCCTTCATACTCCATGCTGAAATCGACGCACCAATAGCCCTCCGCAAACCATTGCTGCGGCGGGACATCTCGCAGGTGCTCGGGCAAATTTGTCGGCGGTTTAGCTATCGGCGGGCTCCAGCTGAACTGTGTCCATTCGGATGTTTGCAGGAAAGGCTTGTCAGTGTGGGAACGGACGGCGGCCTGCTTAATGGCTTCAACTGACGGAACGATGGCATCTACACCAGCGACTGCTTCCAGCGCGACATACCCCCATGGGCTAGTCGATCGAATTGCTTTTGCGGCCTCTTCAAGTTCGGTTGCACTGGCTGATATCGATCTAATGGTAATGTTGGCATGACCATTGCCTCCAAAACGATTGCGCTGCTTAAGAATTGCGCCAATCGCGGTGAGAAACGCTGGGTCCTGTAGCGCCCGCGACGTAACTCGTAGTGCACCCAACTCGCTATCAAGCCAAGCTGGCGTCAACAGGCGTGCATTCCAGAACAAGAGCCGATCATCAAATGTATCGCCAATGACTACATTTAGAGAAGCGTTCCACCTGTGCACATAAAACTCAAGCCGGGGCGCAAATTGCGCTGACATAACTGACAACGCGCTCGCTCTCCGACCAGCAAACTCCTCATAGACAGCGGTCTCGTCAGGCAAGGTAATTAAGTCGGGCGGAATACCGCGCTGCGCATTTTCGGGGCTTACTACGCTGATCAAACTCGCAGCAACGGCTGCGTCAGCAGGAAACATTCCCCCGCCTGTGCTATAATGATAGATGCCGAAGTTATCAGTTAGAAGTTGGGAAGGTTGTTCAGTAAACCAGCTGTCAATCACCTTAATCGGCGCGCCAGTCTGAGCAGCTGGAGCATAGCGAGCCAACTTGAATACGAGTGACAGCGATGACAATGCGCTGAAGTCATACTCCGGCTTGAAGCCGAACAAATCTGTCCTCTCCACATTTCTTTCGTTGTGGAAGATATAAGCATTGGGAGCTAAACGCTCATGCAGGTCCAGCACTTTCGCTTCACTTAGTTGAACATATGAATACACGATGTCAGGACCGAATCGTTCTAGCCACGGCCAGTACGCCTCTGAGATAGCGCCGCCGACGCATGGCACGATTAAGCTGAAGCGTCCGCCCCAACGGCTGTAGCAATCGGCGAAAATACCGTCCAAGATTATGGATGAGTGCTCTCCGTCTTCGACAAGGAAAGCTACCCTCATTGGTCTTGAGCGCGTCCAGCCCGATAGTTCTTCCATTCTTCCCTACTTACTCAAGACTTCTTCAGATGTCTGAACTGGACTGGTCCCGAAAGCCAGTCTTCGACTCATCGAGAGCAAGTGTAGTTTTCCGAGCCTGAGTCATGCAAAACAGAATCGCAGGGATTCCGAAACGCGCGTTGTATCAATCCTAAATGGTCGATAAGGTTTTACACAGAACGCCCATTGGAGGCTTTGGCTGTGTCCGAACGACCAATCATCACTTACGTCCGCGTCTCGACATCTCAGCAAGGGCGCTCCGGTCTCGGCATTGAGGCTCAGCGGCAAACGCTTGCTCACTTCGCGCACTCCGAAGGCCTCACGGTCGCCCGGGAGTTCGTCGAGGTGGAGACCGGCAAAGGATCGGACGCGCTGGACCGTCGCCCGCAGCTCAAAGCCGCCCTAGCTGCCGCTAAGAAGCTCAAGTGTCACGTGGCGGTGGCAAAGTTAGACCGTTTGAGCCGTGACGTTCACTTCGTGAGCGGCCTTATGGCCCACAAGGTGCCCTTCCTGGTCGCAGAGCTTGGCCCCGACGTGGACCCTTTCGTGCTTCACCTCTACGCCGCCCTCGCGGAAAAGGAACGCGCCCTCATCTCAACACGCACCCGGCAAGCCCTTGCTGCCGCTAAGGCCCGTGGTGTCCCCTTGGGTAACCCAAAGCTCCACGTGGCCCGCAAGAGTGCCGTGGAAGCCGTCAGCAGCGAGGCAGATAGGTTTGCGGCCAACGTGATCCCTATCATCCGAGAAGCACAGAAGGCGGGAGCGGCAACGCTTAGGGACATCGCAGCAGCTCTCAACGCTCGTGGTGTCGCAACGGCTCGTGGCGGCCAATGGCACGCGAAGTCGGTGAGCAACGTACTTGAGCGGGCTTAGGGGGCTACGATGCTGACAATCACGGGCGGACTGATAGGTGGCGTAGCGGTGATCGCGGTGGCACTTGAAGCAACCGGCGTAGCCATTGTGCTTGGCGGAATTGCCTTTTGGCTGGTGTCGCACGGCAGCTAGGCCATGCCAATTTAGTTTGGGTCCCATATCGGCCCATGGGACCCTTTTTGGATCGCATCGGCGACCCGACTTCAAAAAGTTCGGAGTAAAGCCGCAGCCGCCGCCCGGGTGACAACTGCACTGTGCTTCGGGAAACCTTGGGGTGCCATCCACGAACTTTCATCCGTTCGGAATTTTGAGAAGTAGCTATCGCGCATACCGGAGCACCATAGATGCAATTTGGATCGGCACGCTCCCGAATAGTCCTACAAGTGCGAAAGCAACTGGCCACAAACAAGCCGCCAGCCCAAAGAGCCAATGCTGTTTTTCGTGTGCCTTTCGTTTCGACATGACGCCTCCTTGCAAGAAGGAGGTTTGCTGAAGAGCAGCAACGTTTCAAGCAGCGGAAATAGCCCTACTATCAGCGCTCATGCGCTATGAACGCTGGATTGCCGATAAGTGTTTGTAATTGCACCTACGCGTTTTCTGGGGATAACTCTGATACTCACTAAGCAATTGATATCAATGATGTGAGTTCAATAGCGGTCATCACGGCGTTGATAGAACTAGCTAGGGTTGCCACCCGGTCACGACTGCACTGCGCGTCGTAGCCGCCATCAACCTCTTGCTTTCTTCGGGTCAAACTCGGGAAAGCCTCTCAATTCCTTCATGGGCAGCAAGTCCTTAGGCCGCTCTGGATAGTGAAACTCGCTACCGCGCAACCAGCGACCATTGAACCGATCCCAAAATTGTATTGCGTCCATCTGCCAAGTGAACTCGTACACGCACCATGTGGCCCCATCCTGAATCTTTTCACCCGTAGCGTTGAACGGAATACTGTTCAGCTTGCACAGTGCGTCGATACCAAACCAGTGAGCACGCACGTAGTGGTCTTCAAGAGCGACATGATAAGGCCGATCCTTACGCCATCGACTATGACCACCATCTCGCGAATAGAAGCCTTGCCGCTGCATCAAGAACTCAGGCAATCGACCTATCGCTTTGGCGATCCGCCGGGCCTCGTCATCAGTTAGATGCTTATGGCTGAACCTCAGTCGGTGGGCATCCTCAATGCACTGGATCGTGGCCAAGACCACTCCGTTCGAATCCGTGACGACATAGCCTCCGTCTATTTTCTTGACTGGCCATGGCGGTGGAAAACGGCGTTTTGGCTGGCTTGACTCCATGAGCGCACAATGAGAACATTTCGAGAACACGTCAATATGGAACGCGCCCATGTCTCAACCTGCTGCCCGGCCTGAAAGCGATCCGTATGAAGATGCCTGCGCGCGAGCTATCGAGGCTTGTGGTGGAGATACACACGGCACCATCAAGGCGTTGTTGATCGCCAATGAATTTCTTGAGGCCCAGCTGACAGAACTGCGGACTGCAGTTTCGCTAGGCTACGCGCGTGGCAAGTTGCACGAGTATGTAGTGGCTTTGCCCGAAGATAGGAAAGATTGGTACGATTGAGACCCAACGGTTAGCGCAATGCGACAGACGGGGTAACGCAGATGCGGCTTGCAGTGACTTTAGCTCTAGCGATGGCATTGCCGTGTTGCGCTGTCGCACAGGACACCGCGACCTCTGCTAAGAGCGTTCGCACTCAAAAGATTACTCAGTCGCCTCTTCCTGACCCGATGATTGCAACGGACTATGATGGCCGCCTGCTGATCGACTGGGCCATGGCTGAGCAAATTGCAACGTCGCCCACAGACGCGAAGCGGGCTGCACTCGCTCGTCTTATGCTGGCAATCCGGGATGGCCAGTGGAAACCTATGCCGCCTCGGCTGTAGCCGCATGCGCGTTGGGTCCCATATCGACCCACGGGACCCTTTTTGGATCGCATCTGCGACCTGACTTCACAAAGTTCGGAGTAAAGCCGCAGCCGCCGCCCGCGTGACAACTGCACTGTGCGCTGGCGTGCTCTGGATTCCCTGCAAATCGATATGGTCCTGTGGTTTCTCAATAGGTTGCGAGCAAGTCCCACGCACCTCTAGGGGAAGCCGAAACGTTCCTGCACACGAACAAGTGCTGACGCATCAAATACTTACCGGCCAATCACCCTGACCTATAGAGGAAGCGGGGGCAACTTCGTAGCTCCCACCCTCCACAGACCATCAACCAGCAACGGAAACATGATCCCACGACTTAGTAAGACCCAGCCGCCCGACTTCAACGAGGTGCGCCGCTATCTCAGCTCCCTTGATCATCGGCTAAGCCTAGGCCGCTTCATCAAAGCCGGATGGACCCCCGCCGAACTCGCAGAGTGTGCGCGTGACATCTACCTAGCTCCAGGAAGGACCTGTCCGACCAAGGTCTCCTATCAGCTCGCTATGACCTTCGGCCCCACGAGCCCTCACGCAAAGGCTCTCCTCGCGATCCTGCGAGCCCCCGGGTTCAAGATGCCCCCATTCAACCGTCCGGCACCAAAGCGCTACGCGTGGGATGATCCTGATAACCCTGACCACACACCGGAAATCCAAAGCGACGTAGACGTCATCGCGCGCCTCTATCGTGATCGGCAATCGGATCGCCTTGAGATGCCTAGGGCAGCTCGTGATGAGCCCGTGCCAAAATGGTTATGGAGGCGTGCCTATCGCCTTCGTAATCGCTACCACTCACTAGAGGACACCTTGGACATCCAAGGCCTCCGCGAGCCCGAACCACCTGCCGAAGAGCCGTCCGTGTCGGAAGCTTTGGTAGAACCTCAGCTTGCAACGGCTGCTGATTAATCCGCCGCTCGCCCAACACCACAAACTTTCATCTGAGCACGACAGCTAACATCAATGCGAAAGCCTTGGTGAACATCAGCACGTCTGCGCTCAAATACGACAACGAACTGAATTGCCCTTAGAAACTGCTACTTTTATCTCGGACCTCGTTACGTCCAACCCTGCCTCTTCGGATGGCATGAACAACGCTGACGACCACATGCGCCTGATCAAGGCCGTCCTGAAAAATACCTTGCCGGGCCTCACTGGACCGATCACCCGCACAGGGGGCCTCATCGTCCCCTCGGGCGCTTCTGGCGCGCCTGCGTACTCCTTTGCCGACGAAGAGACCCTCGGGTTCTACCGCTCAGCCGCAGGCCTCATCTTGATTGGTGGTGGCCGTCTTGATGGCAACGGAGCAGTGCCTGTAGGATCGCTTCACACGTTCCTCTATGAGCCTTCGAAGCTTGGCAAGGGCGGCGTGATCCCCAGCGGCGGCGCTGAATATCTCGAACTCGATGGTTCGACCTACAACACGGCTGACTTCGCGCGCCTTGCCACTCACATGGGCATCGCTGGGTCTACCTTCACCCTAACCAACGTGACCGACACGGGGCGCTTCATCCGATCACGGCGAACTGGAGTTGCCGCTGGTACCAAAGAAGCGAGCTTAAATGGCGCTCATACCCACGCGGCGTCGGGAACCACGGATGCGGCGGGTTATCACGCCCACAATGTCAGCGGCTCTACCGGCTTCATGGACCGCGCAAATCCGCACTCTCATGGCTCGAACGGCAATGCAGGGTCTACGACCACAGGCGGCGGTCAGTTTCCGGCAGGCGCTAACGGCGGCGAAACCATCTTTGCTTCCGACATCAACCACGCTCACTCGGTAAGCGGTGGCACGGACGGGCAAGGCTCTCACGCCCACAATCTCATAATCTCGGTGGCACCTAACGTCGGCGCGGAAACCCGCCCCGAAGCATTAAGCGCCATCATCTGCATCAAGACTTAAGGACACATAATGACGACAACTGAGTACACCAACTTCACCGAAGCTACTGAAGCGCTCAACGCAGCGATGGCCGAGGGTGTCAACGATGTTACACTGAAGACCTACCAACGTCCCGATGATCTTGTGTGGGTCTGGGCTGTATCAGTGGTACCGACACAGGCCGACTAGCCACCAAAATCCGATGAAGATTAGAGAGAGCGGCGCTGAAGCACGTCCCTCGATGGATACCAAAGCTTCCGCAGTAAAGCGTGAGGCGGCTTGATCCGCCCTTCTCGCTCTCTCGCCCACCTTCGACTTACAACCTCACCGGACAACTCTCCAATGACCAATTTACCTTGGCTCGCATCGTGTCGGGCTGCGCTTCAACACGCCATGACCAAACATGCCCGTGTCGCCCTTCTCTTCTCGGGTGGCATCGAAAGTTGCCTCCTGCTGCACCTCGCTGAGCCTTGGCGCAACGCAGTCACCATCTACACCGTCCGCACCGGGGCCGAGTTCCCGCACATGGTGTCTTTCGTGGATCGAAAGCTAGACGGCTGGGATCACCGCGTGATCACGTCGGACCTCGGAGCTTCCTTCGGCACCTTAGGTCTTCCCGCGTCCGTGGTCCCTATCGAGCACGTCCCCGACGCTACAGCGATGATCAACATCGAAGAGCGGAGCCCTCGCATTGCACCGTGGCCCCTGTGCTGCCTGCGCAATCGCTGGCTACCTGGCTGTGAGGCCATGGTGTCCGATGGGATCACTGCCGCAATCCACGGCCAACGCGCTGGCGACTACCCAAAGAACGCCCCGGCTCCCTTGGAGTACCCCGGGCTGGACCTAGTGGCCCCGCTCTGGACTGCGACACGTGCCGAGGTGAAATCGGCTGTGACAGAACTCGGGATCGAGTTGCCCGAGCATTACGCGACCTACCCATCGTCCTTGGACTGCTCCGTGTGCCCATCGTCGCTCACGAAGCAACGGCGCGCGTGGATGGCTCAGACCTACCCTGACATCCTCACGGTTGCCGAGGGGTTGCACGCAGAGGTCAGTCAGGCTGTTATCTCAGCTCTCGACGGTGACAACACCAAGAACGGCTACGCGGCTCGCTAGGGTCGCCACAAACGCCAACAATCTTGTTAAAGATGGTGACCGATTGCGCTGCATTGGGTCGAACTGTGGCTCCACGTGTTTCACTGAGGCTCGTTACTGCCGTTGGAGGACCACGTGAACCGCTCAGCAAGAACTTCGTCACTATCCCCACAAGACCGCACGGCCTGCAGTCGGATTTTCTACATGCTGGAGGTTCTTACGGAACTCCACCCGACGATGACAGCGCTCCTCGCAAAGGTCTTTCTTCGGATAGCAATTGAAGATGGTCTTACGGGCACCGACATCGCCGCTCGGACACACGTGAACCCATCTGTCACAACCCGGCACCTAAGGGCCTTGGGGGCTCACGGGGGAGGCCTTGGTTTGGTTCAGTTTGTTCAAGGGCCACTTGGTGATCGGCGTCAAAAGCACGTGGCGCTTACACCCAAAGGGATGGAAGTGATCAGGGATATCTTTCAGGCCTTCAAGATGGGCGCTCGGGCTCGTGGGGAACGTATGGCAAGAGCCATGCAAGCCGAAAGAGCCAAAGACGGCTTGGGCGTCCCCGCGAAAACCGCTGGTCCCTTGTGAGAGGGACACAATGGGCTCGATGGCGGACACGGGAAGCCCTAGGGATTCCGCTGTGAGCTTTGGACATCGAGCGCACCCTTTGTCAGCTTGCAGGCCCAACTGAATCCACGGGGCTCCCTAGGCGACTGAGGAGGCCTTAGGAGCCTGCGGACTGACACAACAGAAGATGACACCACCCGCTTATAAACTTTAACGACCCCCAAAGCCCCTAAGAGGGCCTTAGTTGCCCTCCGGGGGTGTCAATCAACACCACCATAAATGCCCCTCCCAGCCCCCTAAAGAACATCAATAGGTGGACACAGAGAGGGTCATTCTACACCTGCCTTTTGGCACCACCATTTTCAGAGCGCCTAATGCATCTCTATGCATCATTGCGACGTTCTGACCTTCCAAGGATAACGCTTAATGCAGCGTACCATCGGCCTGCACAATCTTGTGCTTGTGCCGCCGCCAGAATTTTCCCGTCAGATGACTACTCACTGGTCGGGTAAATTGAACATGCCTATACCGCCTACCTTGCCCCCTGTTTGGATTGCCATGGCTGAACATTTCAGCCGATCCGCAATAACTAATGCGTTCGGTGTATCTACCTCAACGTCCGTGGTGCTCCCATTGCCTACAGGTTCCGGGAAGACCCAAGGAACATGTGTCTACGCTTCCATGCAGGCAGAATTAAACGCAGAGGCTAACGGGCTGCCTGTTGGAATTATCATTGTAACTCGTCTTATTGAGGATGCTGACGCCATTGTCGCCGAAGTAAATGGACTAGCAGGCCGCGAGGTTGCTGTGTCCGACCACAGTAAGGCTCGGGCCACACCGGCTAACCTCTTCAACGCTGACATACTTGTGGTCACCCATACGGCCTTCAAAGACGCCGCAGAGAGCTTTGGTGTTGAAGACACCAGCAGATGGGATCGAATATCGCAATGGCGAGGTGGCGAGCGTCTTTTGATCATTATTGATGAGGCCCTTGCGAACGTGGTGCAAAGCCACAAGGTCACAACTCAGAACTTATCCAGCGTGCTTCGTGGCATTCCGCAAGAACTGCGACAGCAATTTCCGAACGCCTTAAGGTGCCTAGAAATTCTTGAGCGGTGGCTTAGAGACCGTGAGGCCACATCAGAGGCCCATACGGCACAAGAGCTGTGGCGTGATGGTTCGACCCCGGAAACCTTAGTAGAGGTCCGACAACTTAGGCAGGCAATGCAAGGGGCTCTCGCCGATCCGCTCTTTGCAGATGAGGCTCCGTGTCTAGTAGACGACATACTACAGGACGTCGAAAGAATGTGCGCCGCTCATGCTTACTATCTCCGCAGTGGCAATCAGGCGTCAATCAACGGCGGGAGCTACCTGATCCCCCCTAGCCTCCCGGGCGCAGTGATCCTAGACGCCACTGCGAACCACGACGTCCTCTATCAGCTGCTGGGTGACCGCGTGTACATCGCGCCTATGCCCGATGGGGTGCGCGATTACAGCAACGTGACGCTCCACGTCTGTCGAACGGCGAGTGGGCTGGGTAAGCACGTAATGGACGAAACGAAGCACCTCAGGCTTCCCCGGCTGGCAGCTCACCTTTCCGAGCAGCTAGATTCTGATCGTTCGGTGTTCCTCTGCTGTCACAAGCACTCAGCGGCGCTTGCGGAAACCTTCGCATCTGACAGGCTCAAACTTCAGGTCGGAAATTGGGGCGCAGTGGACGGCAAGAACAATTGGAAGGACTGCGACGTCGCTGTGATCTGGGGGCTCCCTTACATGGACCAACGTCGTGCGATTAACAGCGTGTTCGCCACTTTGGGACCTCTAGGTACCGATTGGCTGCGCGACAACACAAACAAACAGCAACCTAATCTCGTAAACATCATTATGCAGCGTCATCTTTCGACGTCAGTTATTCAGGCGATCAACCGGATTGGCTGTCGCAGGGTGATAGATCAGCTCGGGCGCTGCCCTCCGTGCGATGTGTTCATTGCTCTTCCGAAGGGGTGGCAAGGCGAAGCAATTCTCAATGACATCAAGCTGGCAATGCCGAGTATCCGGGTCGCGCCTTGGGACTATGAGCCGGATGGCCCGAAGGTATATGCACCACGAAGCAACTCAGCCAATGCAGCGCTCCTAACGCTGATGAAGCAACGAGAGCCCGGCCTCACGCCTTTTCCATTCATCAAAAGGGCGCTGTCACTAGGCGATAGGAAAATCCAGCGTATTCGGGAGCAGCTAAACGATGCGACAAGCCATCTTCACCGTGCGCTATCGGAAATCGGCGTTAGCTATTCGCACACCGGAAAAGGAAGGGGCTCGAAAACTTACCTTTTGAAGGTCGCCTAACAAGCGAAAGCCGCACCAAGGGTTTCCAAATGGAGCCTCTGGTGCGGCCTTTTTTCTAGTAGAGCTTCCACAGAATGCCCGCCGTAAAAACGCCAAGCATGAAAACGTAGAACTTCAAACTATCGATCTTCTTGGAAAGCTCGCGATACATCGCCTGTTCGTTTGGCGTCAGACTTTCCCATTCCATCTTCGTCGGCCTCCCTTTCTCGCTGATCATGCCTCCGCGAGTATATCGCTCATCAGGTACTCCAGATTACAGCCAAGCTTTTGAGCCTGCCTTTCCACCCACGTCCCAGCGACAACGCCCAATGCCTGCACGCGCTCTCCTACCGTCATCATGCGCCATGAGAATGCACATAAGGCCGTTCCTGGCCCTGCCGAGAGCGCTTCAATTCTCTCTGCCAAACGCACGATGGCTTCCCCAGCGTCCATGATGCCCCATGCTGCCTTCACGCCGATACGTCCCAACACGTAGTTCATCCCTCACCCCTTGTGATGTGATGCAGACCCTCAGGGTCGATTGACATTGTTTTACGCAACGCAACGCTTACTGAAATCAACAGGCGGACAGAGAGGCGCTCAGCGCTTCTTGCGGTCCGAAGCAACGAACGGGCGCACCTTGGCAAGGTCGAGGCCCGGATACGAAATGCGCTTGATGGCTGCGGCTAATCGCTTTGCACCGAACCGTGAAAGCATTGAGCTTGCACCGTATCCGCCGCTCACTGAGGAATCGTTTGCGTGCCCGATAAGAGCTTCGCGAACCTCGTGGTCAGCCTCACCGCGCCGCAGCGCGTCCTTTACGGTATGCCGAAAGCTGTGAAAGACCTTTGCCTGATCGGTAACGCCCGCAGCTCTGAGGTAGCGCCCGAACCATTTTGACCATGCAGGCACTCCCGCGCTACCTCGGTCGGGTGCCAACAAGGGAAACAGCCAAGCCTTGTTGCCATCGGCGCTCCGCCTCGATGCCACGTAGGTCAAAAAGCCAAGCCGGATAATCTCAGGATGCAGAGGCACGACGCGCTCGGAGGAATCCGTTTTCACGCGTTTCCCGCGCGCTCTCTCAGTCACAAAATACAACAGCTGTATTCCGGTCGCCGCATCAACCCTTACGTTCGCTACAGTGAGCCCACCCAACTCAGCTTGCCGTGCGCCTGAAAAGAGAGCGAGCAACGGCAACCAGAAACTGGCTTCCTCTCGTCCCCCTAAAGGGTAATCGTGATCCGTGAACACAGACGTATCAAACAGCATCTGTAGCTCTGCGATGTCGAAGGACGTACGCTCTGAGCGGTCTTCCGGTAATCGCATTTTACTAAATGGGTCTGTCCACTGTGCATCATCGGACACGAGACCGTTATCGTTCGCCCAAACACAAACGGATTGGACAGCGCCTAATTGCTTATTGATGGTGGCTGCAGTGATTTTTGGTTCGTCGGGATGTTCACGCCCCCACTCAGCCTGAACAGGTAGAGGGGCCAACAGTAACGCACCTTTACGCAGCTTTGGGACATCCTGCAGAGCCTTTCTGTAGTTCAGCGCGTGCTTCTTGCGAATGGCGACCACGGGCAGATTGCCGTTAAGCTGAACGAACATCTCAACGCTGCGAGTGAACTCTGAGACGGTCCTCGTAGGCCGAGGGCGATGACGCTTCCATCCGTCTAGTGCTTGCCTAAGGGTGTCACTCTCAGCAAGTTCGGAGCGGTCTACGTGAGGCACCTGTGGCGTCACAACGGTGATGCCCTCGTCACGCTTTCCAATGGCATCCAGAGCCCTCAGGTACGCACTCAGGCACGCTGTTGCGAGCTTGGTATACGCCGCGCTATTTTCTTGAAGACGAATGCCGAAGGCCTGCAAAGCGTCGTCGATTTGTTCTTGCACAGCAGAGGTGTCGCCAACAGCCGCTGCCGCCCGCATGGCACGTTGCGTATCGATCAGTTCGTCATGGCTTTCGCGAAGGACCTGTAGCGGGATGCCCCGGCGCGGCCAGTCCTCGTAGGGGATCGCCCAAGGTTCACGTGGAACACCTTCTTCCCTGAGGTTCTGTTCGGCCTCCAAACGCTCCATTTCGTCTCGCCCGCCGAACCGGATGCGCTCATCCCACGCGAGCGCCTTGGAGTATACGTACTCCGACATCCGCGCGATTTCGGTGTCGTTCAGGTTGGTGCGTGCGACTACCGGCGCACTGTTCTCCGCAATCAAGGCCTGTGCTTTAGCGATGATCCTGTCGAACTCTGCGAGCACCGGCTTGGCACGTATGTTGGCCTCACGGGCATCCTTGGTGCCTAGTGATTTCTTGAGATGCTTCTGGGCTGCTTTGCCGTTCTCCAGCACACGCGCAACGGCGGCTTGGAGTCCTTTCGGCTTTTCGGGGACGGTCTTCCGCGCACAAAACGTGCCGTGCCTGTCTCGAATGACGCCCATCAATATTCGCACAACTGACCCACCGCTTGTGACCACCACGCGGCAGTAAGCGTTTGTATCTGCGCTACTTATTGATCTTCAAGCGTTTTCAGGTTGATTGGCGCGCCCGAAAGGATTCGAACCTCTGACCCCGTGATTCGTAGTCACGTGCTCTATCCAGCTGAGCTACGGGCGCGTGCCGCGATGTGGGGCTAAAGCCGCCAGCACCGGATGCGTTTCGGAAACGATGTTTGCGAAAGCGGGCCATAGCTACCGGGTCGGACCCGGCTTGGCAAGCGCCCTGAGCCGCTTATTTCACTCCCGTGACATACCCGGAAAAGACGGCTCAGGCCCGCGCACGTTCGTTGCGGATGCTGTGCAGTTCCACCGGCCGGTCCGGAAGGCTGATCCGGAAGGTGGCGCCCAAAGTGCCTTCCACAAGGTGAATATCGCCGTCATGGGCGCGGACCAGTTCGGCCGCGATCGCGAGGCCCAGCCCGCTACCGCCGGGGCGGGACGAGCCCTGAAATGCTTCAAACAGGTGGTCGCGCGCCCGCTGCGGGACGCCAGGGCCGGTGTCGGACACTTCGAGAATGGTGACAGCGCCTTCGCGGCGGCCGGTGATGCGGATCTGCTGCGGGGCGACGTCGCTCTGCGGCTGCCCCTCCAGTGCCTGGGCCGCATTGCGGACCAGATTGAGCAAAATGCGAAACAACTGGTCGGGATCGGCATCAATCATCAGCCCTCGCTCGATGGCGTTGACCCAACCGATCGACGCGTCGGTCGCAAGCCCGGCCGATTCGCGGACTTCGTTGACCACCGGCTCGACGAGAATCATCTTGCGATCGGGGGCAGCTTCCTGCGCGCGGCCATAAGAGAGCGTCGACTGGCAGAAGGCGATGGCGCGCTCCAGCGAGCGCATCAGCTTTGGCGCAAAGCGCTGCACGCGCGGATCGGGCACGCTGGCGAGCTGATCCGACAGCAATTGCGACGACGCAAGCAGGTTGCGCAGGTCATGATTGATCTTCGAGACCGCAAGGCCGAGCGCAGCAAGACGACTCTTCTGATGCAGCATCGAAACAAGATCGCGCTGCATGTCGGACAATTCGCGCTCCGCCACTCCGATTTCGTCGGCGCGCTGGCTCGGCACGATGATCCGCGCCGAGCTCTCGGGGTTTTCATGGAAAGCGACGAGATTGGCCGTCAAATTCCGCATCGGCCGCACGAACAGATAATGCAGCGCCAGATAGACCAGCCCCGCTGAGAGAATCGCCAATCCCAGCGACACCCACAACAGATTGCTGGAAAAACGATACATCGCCTGCCGCAGCGGCAATTCATCGACCACCACTTCAATGAATTGCGCCCCGCCGGGCGCCGGCCCGATGATGCGCATCGTCTGATCGCCGGTTTCCAGCATGACTTCGAACGCATCGACGATCGCCGACCACACCGTCATCGACCGCATGTCGATGTCATGATCGATCTGCGACGGAAGATCCGCACTGGCAAGCAGACGGCGCTGCTGGCCCATCTTGATGGCCACCGCACGGGCGCCGATGCTGCTCAGGATTTGTCGCGACAGCGATTCCGGGACCATGCCGAGCGGCGCGGCGTCCAGCACCAGCGCTGCCGTATTGGCCGCGGCCAGCCTGTCGTTCAGCCGGTTGATCCGGAAATTAGCGATCGAGGGCACATAAATGAGAATTTCGGCAATCAGCACCAGCGGAATGGTGAGCAGCAACAGCTTGCCCGACAGCCCCAGCCGTCGCATGGGGCCGAGCCTGAACGCGGGCTCGATGGGCTTTTCGCCGGCCGAAGACACAATATTGGCCTCTGATCTCACGGTCTGACGCTGAACTATCGAGAGATACGGGTCCAACGACGATTTGTTACGATGATGTTTGCGACCAATTCTTAAATTTGTCCGCTGAGCGAACACGCTTAAGCCATAGAGCAATTTCACAACCGCCAACAACCTGAAAACACCGAACAAATGGGATTAATCCCGCGGTTCCAGGAGTTTGACGGACCGGAACACCGCTACAGGGCAACATTGACGAAAACAGGACGCTCCCGTATAAGCCCGCCAACTGTCCGCGATGGCCCGGTTTTAGATCGGGTGCGGCTCGTCTTTGGGCCGGAAATGGCTCGTTGAGCCAACATCTTAGGACTTACCTCAAATTACTCGGCGAATTGCCCGGTCAGCGGAGAACGACCCGTGAAGCGGACTTATCAACCCTCGAAATTGGTGCGCAAGCGCCGTCACGGCTTCCGCGCTCGCTTGGCGACAGTTGGCGGCCGCAAGGTTCTGGCTGCGCGCCGCGCACGTGGCCGCAAGCGCCTCAGCGCCTGATCGGATCTCTCCCGAGAGTTCATCATGAACCGGTTACGGCAGCGGGCGGACTTTCTCGCCGCTGCCAATGGGCCGCGGGTGAACAGCCCTGCCTTTGTGATGCAGACCCGGCGACGTGACGACGACGGCCCGATCCGGGTCGGCTTTACCGTGACCAAAAAGAACGGAACCGCCACCGAGCGGAACCGGATCCGGCGCAGGCTTCGCGAACTGGTGAAGCGCGTCGATGTCTTATCCATGCGACCCCACAGCGATTATGTGCTAGTCGGCCGTCGTGTCGCGCTCCAACGCGACTTCACGACCATGCTCGACGACCTCCGCTCGGCGCTGCACCGCCTCGATCGGCAATCCGCTAAGATGCAATCTTCTAAAACTGACGTGACCTGACGCTTCCAGCCTGCCACAAGCGCGCAGCTGGCCGCGAGAGCCGCACCCGCATTTGAATGACGAGACCTGAACGATGATCGATAATCGCAACACCATCATTGCCGTCATTCTTTCCGGCCTGGTGCTGATCGGCTGGCAATATTTTTACAATATTCCGCAGATGGAGAAGCAGCGCGCACAGACCGCGACGCAGACCCAGCTCGCCAACCCGACCGCACAGCCAAACGCCACGCCCGGCAGCACGACGCCGACCGCGAATTCCACCGCCGCAGGCGGCGCACCCACGAATGTGGCGCCGGCCAACGCTCCGATCGTCAGCCGCGATAGCGCCATTGCAGCGTCGCAGCGCGTCAAGATCGACACGCCGCGCATCTCCGGCAGCATCGCGCTGAAGGGCGCGCGCCTCGACGATATCTCGCTGACCAAGTTCCGCGACACCGTGGATCCGAAGTCGCCGGCGATCGTGCTGTTCTCCCCCTCCGGCACTGCCGCGCCTTATTATGCCGAGTTCGGCTGGGTCGCCGCCGCCGGTGCGAACACCAAGATTCCCGACCAGAACACCCAGTGGCAGCAGGAAGGCTCCAACTCCCTGACGCCGACCACGCCCGTCGTGCTCAAGTACAACAACGGCGACGGCCTGACTTTCACCCGCACCATCTCGATCGACGACCGCTACCTGTTCTCGGTCAAGGATGACGTCAGCAATATCGGCAACGCGCCGGTGACGCTGTATCCCTTCGCGCTGATCTCGCGCCACGGCACGCCGCATGTCGAAGGCTATTACATCCTGCATGAAGGCCTCGTCGGCTATCTCGGCGACCAGGGCCTGCAGGAATACGGTTACAAGAAGATCGACGAAGCCAAGGCGGTGAATTTCAAGGTCACCAATGCCTGGCTCGGCATCACCGACAAATACTGGGCTTCGGCACTGCTGCCCGACACCAATGCGCAGCTGCAGGCCCGTTTCTCGTCGAACCTGACCGGCACCCAGCGGACCTACCAGACCGATTATCTGCAGGACGCGCAGACCATTGCGATCGGCGGCACCGGCACGGCCAATGCCCGCCTGTTCGCCGGCGCCAAGGAAGCGGCCACCGTCGGCATCAACTTCCCGCTGGCTGTCGGCCTCGGCGGCTACAATCAGGCGCTCGGCCTCAACCACTTCGACCTTCTGATCGACTGGGGCTGGTTCTACTTCATCACCAAGCCGATGTTCCTGGCGCTCGACTGGTTCTTCCACCTGTTCGGGAACTTCGGCATCGCCATTCTGCTGGTGACGGTGCTGGTGAAGATCATCTTCTTCCCGCTGGCCTCGAAGTCCTACGCCTCGATGGCGAAGATGAAGGCCGTGCAGCCGCAGCTGGCGGCGCTCAAGGAGCGCTTCCCTGACGACAAAATGAAGCAGCAGCAGGAGATGATGGAGATCTACAAGAAGGAGAAGATCAACCCGATCGCCGGTTGCCTTCCCGTCATGTTGCAGATCCCGGTGTTCTTCTCGCTCTACAAGGTTCTGTTCGTCACCATCGAAATGCGCCATGCGCCGTTCTTCGGCTGGATCAAGGATCTCTCGGCGCATGATCCGACCAATCTGTTCAACCTGTTCGGCCTGATCCCCTTCGATCCGACGACGATTCCGGTGTTCGGTCACTACCTCGCGCTCGGCATCTGGCCGATCATCATGGGCATCACGATGTGGTTCCAGATGAAGTTGAATCCGACGCCGCCGGATCCGACGCAGAAGATGATCTTCGACTGGATGCCGCTGATCTTCACCTTCATGCTCGCCGGCTTCCCGGCCGGTCTCGTGATCTACTGGGCATGGAACAACACCCTCTCGGTGCTGCAGCAGGCCTACATCATGAATCGCAACGGCGTGAAGGTCGAGCTGTTCGATAACGTGAAGTCGACCTTCGCGAAGAAGAAGACCACCTGATCAAACCAAGTGGCTGATGCCCCCGGCGCAACGCCGGGGCGCGCAGCCGGAAAGACTTCGCATGACCACTGACACCGATGCGAAGCTGATCGAACAGGGCCGCCTGCTTTTTGCAGGCGAATGGACGTTCATCTGGGCCTCGCCCTCGATCGAGACGCTGCCGCCAATGGCAGGGATGGAAGTGGCCTTTGCCGGCCGCTCCAATGTCGGCAAATCCAGCCTGATCAATTCGCTCACTGGCCGTAATGCACTGGCGCGGACCTCGCATACGCCGGGCCGCACCCAGGAGCTGATCTTCTTCGAAGGTCCCGATGGCTCCGACTTCCGACTCGTGGATATGCCCGGCTACGGCTATGCCTCGGCGCCGAAGGTCAAGATCGCGTCCTGGACCAAGCTGATCTACAATTTCCTCCAGGGCCGCGCGAGCCTCGCCCGTGTCTACGTCCTGATCGACTCCCGGCATGGCCTGAAGGATGTCGACCTCGACGTGCTCAAGTCCCTCGATCGCTCTGCGGTCAGCTACCAGATCGTGCTGACCAAGGCTGATCAGGTGAAGAAGAGCGAACTCGAAAAGACCTTCGAAGAGGTTCGCACAGAGTTGCGGACTCACCCGGCAGCCTTTCCGGACGTGCTGGTCACATCATCGCGCACCGGTGACGGCATGGCCGAATTGCGGGCTGCAATGGTCCGCCTGTTGAACGAGCGCAATTGATGACCCGTTTTAGCCTGTTTCGCATTCTTGTCATCCTGGCCGGCGTGATGGGCGCCGACGGCGTCATTCTCGCCGCCGCTTCGGCGCACCAGCCGGACGCGGCGCGACTGGCCTCGGCCTCTTCGATGCTGCTGTTTCATGCGGCCGCCATTCTCGGCGCCGTCGCTTTGATCGAGCGCGGCGTCGCCCATCTGCAGATCGGCCTGACAGCCGCCTTCGGCTTCGTCATCGCTGCCGCGCTCTTCGCCGGCGACCTGACCCTGCGCCAATATGTCGGTCACGGCTTGTTCACAATGGCCGCACCGACCGGCGGCACCCTGCTGATCCTGAGCTGGCTGGCGCTGGCGGTATCCGCAGCTTGGCCAAGAAGCGCCTGACGCCGGCTACTGGACAGATCAGCGATGCTTTGCGCGGCGTCGATCAATCGGCTAGAACGCGCCGCAGATTGCTCACCGTGAGATCCGCTTCATGACCGACGCGCCCATCATCAGTGCTCTCGACCAGGCCCGCATCCTGTCGGAGGCGCTGCCCCATATGCAGCAATATGACGAAGAGACGATCGTCATCAAATATGGCGGGCACGCCATGGGCGCCGAGGATACGGCCCGCGCATTTGCCCGCGATATCGTCCTCTTGGAGCAGACCGCTATCAATCCGGTGGTCGTGCATGGCGGCGGCCCGCAGATCGCCCAGATGCTGCAGCGTCTCGGCATCAAATCGGAATTCGCCGCCGGATTGCGCATCACCGATGCCGCCACCATCGAGATCGTCGAGATGGTGCTGGCCGGCTCGATCAACAAACAGATCGTCAGCTACATCAACGAAGCCGGCGGCAAGGCCGTCGGCCTATGCGGCAAGGACGGCAACATGGTCACCGCGTCGAAGGCGACGCGCACCATGGTCGATCCCGATTCGAACATCGAGAAGGTGGTCGATCTCGGCTTTGTCGGCGAGCCGGAAAAGGTCGATCTCACGCTGCTGAACCAGCTGATCGGCTATGAGCTGATCCCGGTGCTGGCGCCGCTCGCAGCAAGCAAGGACGGCAAGACCTTTAACGTCAATGCCGATACCTTTGCCGGCGCCGTCGCAGGCGCGCTGAAGGCCAAGCGCCTGCTTCTGCTCACCGACGTGCCGGGCGTGCTCGACAAGTCGAAGAAGCTGATCCCGGAACTGTCGATCAAGGATGCCCGCAAGCTGATCGCCGACGGCACTATTTCCGGCGGCATGATCCCGAAGGTCGAGACCTGCATCTATTCGCTCGAACAGGGTGTCGAAGGCGTCGTCATCATCGATGGCAAGACCCCCCATGCCGTGCTGCTCGAACTCTTCACCAATCAGGGCACGGGCACGCTGATCCACAAGTGATGGCTGCAACAGCCGACCAACAGAACTCCGTCATGGCCGGGCTTGACCCGGCCACCCATCTTTTCTTGCGGCGCGTGACGGGAAAGTTGGATGGCCGGGTCAAGCCCGGCCATGACGTGGGGAGAGGTCTAAGCCGCACACTCTTCGTTAGCCTTGCGCTACTACTTTGCATCTTCACCAACGCCGCCCGCGCCGATCTCAAACTCTGCAACCGCATGAGCTATGTCGTCGAAGCCGCCATCGGCATCGACGACAAGAGCGCCACCGCGACACGCGGCTGGTTTCGCATCGACCCCGCGCAATGCCGCATCGTCGTGCAGGGCACGCTGACGGCCGACCGCATCCTGCTGCATGCCCGCGCGCTCAGCATCTACGGCGCCTCCCCCGTTGCGCAGAACGGCACCGATAATCTGTGCATCGCGCCGGACAATTTCGTCATCGCCGCCGCCCGGCAATGCCGCACCGGGCAATCGCAAGTGCCATTCACGGTGATCAAGCCGACGCAGACCGACGACGGCAATATGGTCGCCTATCTCGCGGAAGACAGCGAGTATGACGACGAGCAGGCCAAGCTCGCTGCCATCCAGCGCCTGCTGGTGATCGCCGGCTACGACGCCGCGCCGATCGACGGCGTCGATGGACCGAAGACCCAGAGCGCGCTGTCGTCATTTCTCAAGAGTCGCAGCCTTGCGGCTGATGTGGTTTCGACGCCGAACTTCTTCGAAACCATGATCGCCGCGGTGCAGGCGCCCTCCGCGACAGGCCTCACCTGGTGCAACGACACCTCCTACAAGGTGATGGCGTCAGTCGCGACCGACGACGGCAAGGGCGTGATCAGCCGCGGCTGGTATCGCATCGAGCCCGGCAAATGCCTGCGGCCCGACGTGGTTGGCCAGCCCCGCCAGATCCTCAGTTTCGCCGAAGCCGTCGACGACAACGGCCGCGCCATCAAGCTCAACGACAAGCCCCTGAACTGGGGCGGCGTTCGCATGCTCTGCACGCGCGAGAGCAAATTCGAGATCCGCGAACACAATGACTGCAATACCCGCGGCCTCACCAGCGCCGGCTTCGCCATCGTCGACATGTCGGGCGGCGGCAAGACGCTGCGCTTTGCAACGCCGTGACGACCGGACAACAGAGACCATCAATGACCCTGCCGACCAAATCGCCGCGTGCTTTCAACCATGTCGAGACATGGGTGTTCGATCTCGACAACACGCTGTATCCGCATCACGTGAACCTGTGGCAGCAGGTCGATGGCAAGATCCGCGACTTCGTCGCGAATTTTCTCAAGATTTCGCCCGACGAGGCCTTCAAGGTTCAGAAGGACTATTACAAGCGCTACGGCACCACCATGCGCGGCATGATGACCGAGCACGGTGTGCGCGCCGACGACTTTCTGGCTTTCGTCCACGAGATCGATCATTCACCGCTGGAGCTCAATCCGGTGATGGGCACCGCCATCGCACAACTGCCAGGCCGCAAACTGATCCTAACCAACGGCTCGGTCGCCCATGCCGGCGCGGTGCTGGAGCGCCTCGGCTTCGCCGACCAGTTCGAAGCGATCTTCGACATCATCGCCGCCGATCTGGAGCCCAAGCCCGCGCAGCAGACCTATGACAAATTCCTGCGCCTGCACGGCGTCGATCCCTCGAAGGCCGCCATGTTCGAGGACCTGTCGCGCAACCTCGTGGTGCCTCACAAGCTTGGCATGACGACCGTGCTGATCGTGCCCGACGGCGCCAAGGCGGTGGTGCGCGAGGACTGGGAGCTGGAAGGCCGTGACGACGACCATGTCGACCACGTCACCGACGATCTGACGGGGTTTCTGACGGCGCTGAGCAAGGCGCGGTGATTCTTTTTCCCTCTCCCCTTGCGGGAGAGGGTGCCTGAGCGAAGCGAAGGCGGGAGAGGGGTGCCGCATACTGAGCCACCCCTCTCCCGTCTCGAACCCGCTTCGCGTGTTCGATCCACCCTCTCCCACTGCGCGCAGCTACGCTGCGCTGGGGGAGAGGGAAGAGCCGACCTTGACTCTCCGCGGCCAAATCCCGACAAAAGCTTCAAGAAATCACCCTTTACCCACGATCTGCCCAAGGAAATCGCGATGTCGCTGACCGCCCTCGAATCCACCATCAATGCCGCCTTCGACGCGCGCGATAACGTCAACGCTGCGACCAAGGGCGAAGTGCGCGACGCCGTCGATCAGGCGCTGAACCTGCTCGACAAGGGCGAGGCGCGCGTCGCCGTCCGCGCCGACGATGGCAAGTGGACCGTCAATCAGTGGTTGAAGAAGGCCGTGCTGCTGTCGTTCCGCCTCAACGACATGACCTCGATCTCGGGCGGCCCCGGCGGCGCACCGTGGTGGGACAAGGTACCCTCGAAGTTCGACGGCTGGAGCGACGACCAGTTCCGCAGCGCGGCGTTCCGCGCCGTGCCGGGCGCCATCGTGCGCAAGTCCGCCTTCATCGCCAAGAACGTCGTGCTGATGCCGTCCTTCGTCAATCTCGGCGCCTATGTCGATGAGAGCTCCATGGTCGACACCTGGTCGACGGTCGGCTCCTGCGCCCAGATCGGCAAGCGCGTGCACATTTCCGGCGGCGTCGGCATCGGCGGCGTGCTGGAGCCGCTGCAGGCCGGCCCGGTCATTATCGAGGACGACTGCTTCATCGGCGCCCGCTCCGAAGTCGCTGAAGGCGTGATCGTGCGCAAGGGCGCGGTGCTGGCCATGGGCGTGTTCCTGGGCGCATCGACCAAGATCGTCGACCGCGAGACCGGGGAAGTATTCGTCGGTGAAGTGCCGGAATATGCGGTGCTCGTGCCCGGCAACCTGCCCGGCAAGCCGATGAAGAACGGCCAGATCGGCCCTTCCACCGCCTGCGCCGTGATCGTGAAGCGCGTCGACGAGCGCACCCGCTCCAAGACCAGCATCAACGAACTGCTGCGCGACTGATTGTTGTTCGGGACGGTTTGCGCGTAGCATCGCGCAGACCGGACCGATCCGTTGACCCGGGGGCTGCCATGGACTGGACCACGCTGCTTTTCAGCTTCAAGGGACGGATCAATCGCGGCAAATACTGGCTTGCGATCCTGATCTACATAGTGGCCTGGATCGCCTTCGTGGCTGCTGCCGTGATGTGGCTCGGCGGCTTCGACACTGATCGCCTGTTCAGCATGGTCGGTGGCGCACTGCTGCTGTGGCTGGCCGCCATCGTCCTCATCGTCGCCGGCACATGGTCAGGCATCGCCACCGGCATCAAGCGGTTGCACGACCGCGAGAAGAGCGGCTGGTGGATCCTGGTGTTCTGGCTCGGCCCCAGCGTCCTGAGCGGCATCGGCAGCACCAGCAGCGCAAGCACCAGCTTCGTCTTTCATATTGCCAGCTTCGCCGTCACCATCTGGGCCATCGTCGAACTGGGCTTCCTGCGCGGCACCGCCGGGCCGAACGAATACGGTCCCGATCCGCTTGCCGCGCTTGCCACTGCACCAAGGGTCTGATGTCCACCGACGCTCTCTCCATCGCTCAAGATCTTCTCCGCTGCCCCTCAGTCACTCCTGCTGACGCCGGCGCCCTCGGCGTGCTCGAGAGCCTGCTGACGTCGGCCGGCTTCGAAGTCCATCGCGTCACCTTCAGCGAGGAAGGCAGCGCCGACATCGAAAACCTCTATGCCCGTATCGGGACTTCCGCGCCGCATATCTGTTTTGCTGGCCATACCGACGTGGTGCCGCCCGGTGATGAAGCGGCGTGGACCCATGGCGCTTTCTCCGGCGACGTGACGAACGGCCTGCTCTACGGCCGCGGCGCGGTGGACATGAAGGGTGGCATCGCCGCGTCAGTCGCCGCCGTGCTGGACTATCTGGCGGCGAATGACGGCAAGCCGCAAAAGGACGGCGGCGGTTCGATCTCCTTCCTGATCACCGGCGACGAAGAAGGCATTGCCGTCAATGGCACCGTGAAGCTGCTCCAATGGGCGGCCGAGCGTGGCGAACGGTTCGATCATTGCATTGTCGGCGAGCCCTCGAATGTCGAGGAGATGGGCGACACGATCAAGATCGGACGCCGCGGGTCGCAATCAGGCACGCTGGTCGTCGATGGCGTGCAGGGCCATGTCGCCTATCCGCATCGCGCATCGAATCCGGTACCGGATATCGCCGCGTTGATCACAGCGCTGAGCAGCGATCCGCTCGATCAGGGCAATGCGCAGTTTCAGCCGTCCAATCTCGAATTCACCTCGGTGGATGTCGGCAACAAGGCGACCAACGTGATCCCGGCGCAGGCGCGGGCGAAGTTCAACATTCGCTTCAACGACCATCACACGCAGGCGTCATTGCGCGACCTGATCGATGCACGCGTCGCAGCTGCAGCCGGCAACCGTATTCGCGCGCATGTGATCTGGGAGCCGAGCAATTCGGATAGCTTCGTCACAAAGCCGGGTGCGTTTACCGATACGGTCGTTGCTGCAATCAAGGAAATCACCGGCCGCGTGCCCGATCTCAACACTGGTGGCGGAACCTCCGACGCGCGCTTCATCAAGAACTACTGCCCGGTGATCGAATTCGGCCTGGTCGGCCAGACCATGCACCAGATCGACGAACACACGAAGGTGTCCGACCTGGAGAAGCTCACCCAAATCTATCGTGGCGTGCTGGATCGGTATTTCGCATGAACGGCAAGATTCTCGTCCTCACCGCGCTCGAAAGCGAGCTCGACAAATCGCGCGCGCCTGCCGAGATCGAGGTGATTTTCACCGGCGTCGGCAAGATCAACACTACGATCGCAACGCTTCAGGCGGTGCAGGCCATGCAGCCCAAGCTCGTCGTGAACTACGGCACCGCCGGCAAGCTGAACACCAAACTCAACGGCCTCGTCGAGGTCAGCGACGTGATCCAGCGCGACATGAATGCTGAACCGTTGGCACCGCGCGGCCGCACGCCCTTTGCGCCCGATCTCGACCGCCTGGTCTCGGGCCAGCGCGGCGTGATCTGCGGCAGTGGTGACAGTTTCGTCACCTCCACCGATCCTTGGCTGGTGGCGAACAATGTCGACATCGTCGATATGGAACTGTTTGCCATCGCGCAGGTCTGCCTGCGCCACGGCATCCGCTGGCGCGCCTTCAAGTTCATCACTGACGACGCCAATGACTTTGCGCATGAGCATTGGACGGCGAATGTCGCGAATGGACAGGATCTGTTCTGGGACGCGATGAAGGGCGTGAAGGTCTAGTAGTCGACCTTTACCAGATACAGCCCATCCGGCGGCGCCACGATGCCGCAGGCGCTGCGGTCCTTCGCGGCCAGCGCCGCAGCCAGGTCGTCCGGCGTCCAGCGGCCGTTGCCGACCCACACCAGTGAGCCAACCATCGAGCGCACCTGGCTGTGCAGGAACGAGCGTGCGGAGGTCGTGATGGTGATCGCCTCGCCGTTCTGCACCACATCGAGCTGATCGAGCGTGCGGATCGGCGACTTGGCCTGGCATTCGGTATCACGGAAAGTCGTGAAGTCGTGTCGGCCGAGCAAGTGCTTCGCGGCCTCGCTCATGGCAGCGACATCGAGTGGACGCGGTATGCGCCAGACACGGCCGGCATCGACGGCGAGGTTCGCGCGGCGATTGGTGATGCGATAGACATAGTGGCGCCGGGTGGCCGAGAACCGCGCCTCGAAATCATCCGGCACGATATCGGCCGACAGCACACCGACCGGATGCGGCCGCAGATGGGCATTCATGCCGTCGCGGAAACGACCGGGCACCAGCACTTTCGGCACATCGCAATGGGCGACCTGGCCGAGCGCATGGACGCCGGCATCGGTGCGACCGGCGCCATGGACGCGGATCGGCTCGCCGCAAATGGCCTCGGCGGCACGCTCCAGCGCGCCCTGTACGGTCAGCGTCGCGTTGGCCTGCACCTGCCAGCCGGAGAATGGCGCACCGTCATACTCGATGATCATCTTGTAGCGCGGCATCAGAGCATGATCCCGAAAAGTGGCCACCGGTTTTCGGACAAGATCATGCTCATGAAAGGCGCACGGGCGGCTTCATCGGCGTGCCACGCAGAAACTCATTGGCCTTCATCGGCTGCTTGCCGGCGCGCTGCAGGTCGATGATGCGGATCGCGCCGTCGCCGCAAGCTACGGTCAGCTGATCGTCGATGACATCGCCGGGCGTGCCAGATCCCTTGGCGAGTTCACAGCGCAAGACCTTCACGCGCACCGCTTCGCCTTCGATCGGCACTTCGCACCACGCGCCGGGAAACGGCGACAAGCCATGACAATGCCGCAGCACGTCGCGCGCCGGCTTCGACCAGTCGATCTTGGCTTCGGCCTTGTCGATCTTGGCCGCGTAAATGACGCCGACCTCGCTCTGCGGCGTCAGGCTCAACCGGCCGCGCTCCAAAGCGCCCATTGCCCGCACCATCAGGTCGGCACCAAGCGGCGCCAGCGCATCATGCAGGTCGAGCGCCGTCATCACATCGGTGATCGCCAGGCGCTCGGCCATAGCGACATCGCCGGTGTCGAGGCCGACATCCATCTTCATCACCATGACGCCGCTCTCGGCATCGCCTTCCATGATGGCACGATTGATCGGCGCGGCACCGCGCCAGCGCGGCAGTAGCGAGCCGTGCAGGTTGAAGCAACCTAGGGGCGGCACATCGAGAATGTTCTGCGGCAGGATCATGCCGTAGGCGACGACGACCGCAGCCTCGGCCTCATGCGACCGGAACTCGACTTCCGCCTCCGGCGTCCGCAGCGTCTTCGGTGTGAAGACGGGAATGCCGAGCCGTTCAGCCTCGCGCGCCACCGGCGTCGGCTGCAGCTTCATGCCACGGCCGGCCGGCTTTGCCTCACGGGTGTAGACGGCGACGATCTCATGGCCATGAGCCACGAGTTCGAGCAGCGTCGGCACCGCGAAATCCGGCGTGCCCATGAAGATCAAACGAAGCGACATAGGTCGGAGCCGATCTGTTGTAGCGTCGGGCGGAGAAACCTACTCCGCGCGCTTGGCGAGCTTGGTGAACTTCTTCAGCACGCGGTCGCGCTTCAGCTTGGAGAGGTAATCGACGAACAACACGCCGTTGAGATGATCGATCTCATGCTGGATGCAGGTCGCGAACAACCCGTCGGCATCTTCCTCAATGGTCTTGCCGTCGAGGTCCATGTAACGGATCCGCACTGTCGCCGGGCGTTCCACTTCCTCGTAATATTCGGGAATCGACAGGCAGCCCTCTTCATAGACCGAGAGCTCTTCCGAGGCCGAGATGACCTCCGGATTGATGAAGACACGCGGCTTCTTGCCGTCCTCCTCATCGTCCTTCTTGGCGATGTCCATGGTGATCAGCCGCAGCGGAACCGCAATCTGGATCGCCGCCAGCCCGATCCCGGGTGCGTCATACATCGTCTCGAACATGTCGTCGGCGAGCTTGCGCACCTCCGACGTCACCTTCTCGACAGGTTTGGAGATCAGCCGCAACTGTTTGTCCGGCAGGATAATGATTTCACGAATGGCCATGTCGGGCGATTTAATCTGCGCGCCGGTCCGGGTCAATCCGCTGGAAAAGCTGGACTTTGAAGGGCGTTAACTCCCCGCTAACCATGAAGATTAAGGCAAGGTTAACCATGCCGGTTAAGGCTTCGCTAACCACGTTTCTTAAGGATGGGCTAACCAGGAAAGCTCATCATCTATTAACTATAAATGTTCCCTCTTCGTTCGCGTCACTGCCCGAATCGGCTACAAGGATGGGATGAACGAAATCCTTTTCATGATCGGCGACATGCCGGTCACCGCCGGCGTGGCATTGATGGGCTTCGGCGCTCTGGCACTGGCCTTGCTGCTCATCATCGCCATTGTCATCGCTCGCTCCGGTAGCCGCGGCGCCGCCATGGCCATGGCCCAGGCGATCCGCGCCGACGAACTGGAAGAACGCCTCAGCGAGGTGCTGAAGGCACAGAACGAGGCCACCGGCCGCGTCGACGCCATGGGCCAGGCCTTGGCGGGCCGTCAGGCCGATATGGCACGCGCGGTGTCCGAGCGGCTGGATTCCGTGACCCATCGCGTCGGCCAATCCATGGAACAGACCACGCGCAACACCATGGAAAGCCTGAGCGCGCTGCATGAGCGCCTGGGTATCATCGACAACGCCCACAAGAACCTCACCGACCTTACCTCACAGGTGACGACGCTCCGCGACGTGCTCGCCAACAAGCAGTCACGCGGCGCCTTCGGTCAGGCGCGGATGGAAAGCATCGTCAAGGACGGCATGCCGAGCGGCGCTTATGCGTTCCAGCACACGTTGTCGTCCGGCAAACGGCCGGATTGCGTGATCTTCCTGCCGGACCAGCGCCCGCTGTGCATCGACGCGAAATTCCCGCTGGAGGCCGTTACCGCGCTGCATGACGCGCGCAGCGACGACGAGAAGAAATACGCAGCGCAGCGGCTGCGCGCCGACGTGATGAAACACGTCACCGATATTGCGGAGAAATATCTCGTCGCCGGCGAGACGCAGGATACCGCGCTGATGTTCGTGCCGTCGGAATCCGTTTATGCGGAAATCCATGACGGCTTCGACGACATCATTCAGAAGGCCTATCGCGCCCGCGTCGTGCTGGTGTCGCCGTCGCTGCTGATGCTAGCGATCCAGGTGATGCAGCAGATCCTCAAGGACGCGCGCATGCGCGATGCCGCCGATCAGATCCGCACCGAGGTACTGAATCTGGGCGACGACCTCACCCGCCTGCGTGATCGCGTGATGAAGCTGCAGACACATTTCGGGCAGGCCAATGAAGACGTCCGCCAGATTTTGATCTCCGCCGACAAGATCGAGAAGCGCGCCGGCCGCATCGAGGAACTGGATTTCAGCAAGAGCGAGCCAGCGACCGAGGTCGCCCCTGCGGTCGCCAGGACCGCGGCCCCCGACATGTTCGCGCCGCTACCGCGCAAGATTCAGGCGGGGGAATAGGCCACAGGCCGCTTCCTCCCGAATCTGCTAACCCTTCCCCATGACCAGCGCGCCTGACTCGTCCGAAGCCGCCCTCGCCGCCCTGAAGCCCCGTGCCTCCTGGCGTGAGAGCATGGCGGTATACACGCAGCCGCGCGTGCTGATCGTGCTGCTGCTTGGTCTATCGTCGGGCCTGCCGCTCGCGCTGTCCGGCTCGACGCTGCTGGTGTGGATGCGCGAATCCGGCGTCGATCTTGGTACCATCGGGTTGTTCGCCCTCGTCGGCACGCCCTACACGCTGAAATTCCTCTGGGCGCCGCTGGTCGATGCGCTGCATGTGCCCTTCTTCACACGGCGATTCGGCCGCCGCCGTGGCTGGCTGGTATTTTCACAGCTGCTGCTGATCTGTGCGATCCTGCTGCTGGCGCTGACCGACCCCGCGCGCTCGCCGCTGTTTGTCGCCCTTGGTGCGCTGCTGGTCGCCGCGATGTCATCGACGCAGGACATCGTCGTCGATGCGTTCCGTGTCGAAAGCCTGCCGGAGAGCGAACAGGCCGCCGGCATGGCGTCTTACGTCGCGGCCTATCGCATCGGCATGCTGATCTCCACCGCCGGTGTGCTGTTTCTGGTCAGCGCCTTCGAAAGCACCGGCATCGCGCGCTCCACCGCGTGGATGTGGGGCTATGTGGCGATGGCTGCGATGGTGCTGATCGGCACGGTCACGGCGCTGGCCGCCACCGAGCCCGAGCAATCCGCGCAGGCCGAAGCGGCCACACGCGGCGAGAGCGCCTTCAACCGCGTGCTGCAGGCAGCGATCGGCGCGTTCTCCGAATTTCTCACCCGCAAGGATGCCTGGGCCGCGCTGGCCTTTGTCGTGCTGTTCAAATTCACAGACGCGTTTTCCGGTACCATGACGGCGCCGTTCGTGATCGACCTCGGCTTCACCCGCAATGACTATGCCGCCATCGTCAAAGGCGTCGGCCTTGCCGCCACATTGATCGGCGGCTTCGCTGGCGGCTTCGTGGCGCGGCGCTATTCGCTGGCGGCGAGCCTGTGGATCGGCGCTGTACTGCAGGCGGTATCCAATCTGGCCTTCTCGTGGCTCGCCATCGTCGGCGTCAATCAATGGGCGCTGGCGCTCGCGATCTCGGTCGAGAACTTCACAAGTGCCATCGGCACGGTGATCTTCGTCGCCTATCTCTCCGCGCTCTGCAGAAATCCGCTGCATACCGCCACGCAATATGCGCTGCTGACGGCGCTCGCCGCAGTGGGGCGGACCTATCTGTCGGCAGGTGCAGGTTACGTCGCGCAGGCGACGGGATGGCCGATGTTCTTCGCCATCAGCGTGGTCGTCGCGGTGCCGAGCCTGATCCTGCTGATCTGGCTGCAGCGCCGCAAACATTTCGAAATGCTGGGGCCGGTGCGGGTTTAGCCGAAGCGAACTCAGTTCGGCTTCGTCACCACGCTCCATTTCGTCACCAGCGCTTCGCTCATCTGCCCGGCCTGTTCGGCGCAGGTGACTTCAGCAACCTTGAGCGCCACTTCCTTGCCGACCAGCTTCTTCAGCTGCGTAGCCTGAGCGTCATTGGCAACGACGATCTCGAAGGTCTCGGGGCCGGTCTCGAGGTTGCACAGACCGGCGGGGGCCGGCAGGCGGCGCGGCTCGCTGACCAGTTGATACACGTTGGTGCGCTTGCCCTTGGCGTCGCGGCTGCGCATGGCATTGAGCTGCCCGGTCAGCACATCGCCGATCTTCATGGTCTTCGGTGCCACCGGCGTCGCTGGCGGAGCCGGCGTTTCGGTCGCGCCGCTGGCAGCCGTCGCAAACAGGCCGGCCACACAAATCGCAGCGGCCCAGGTCGGCAAAGCCTTCAAGTCGTATCGTGTCATCAATGCTCTTCCAGTCTTAAAACAGCGTCCGCTGTCGCATTGCTGCCGACAGCGTGCCTTCGTCGAGATAATCGAGTTCACCACCAACCGGCACGCCATGGGCCAGCCGCGTCACCTTCACATTGGCTTCCTGCAGCAGGTCGGTGATGTAATGGGCTGTCGTTTGCCCATCAACCGTCGCATTCAGCGCCAGGATGATTTCGCTCACCTCTGAATCATGCGCACGTGACACCAGTGCGTCGATGGTCAGATCCTGCGGGCCGACGCCGTCGAGCGGTGACAAAGTCGCGCCGAGCACGTGATATTTTCCCGTCGTCGCATGTGCGCGTTCCAGCGCCCACAAGTCCGCGACATCGGCGACCACCACGATGGTCGAGGGATCGCGGCGCCGGTCCGTGCAGATCGTGCAGGGATTCTGCGTATCGATATTGCTGCAGACCTTGCAGACCTGGATGCGGTCAATCGCCACCTGCAGCGCGCCGGCCAGCGGCGTCATCAGCGCCTCGCGCTTCTTGATCAGATGCAACGCAGCACGCCGGGCCGAGCGCGGGCCAAGCCCGGGCAGCCGCGCCAGCAGCTGAATCAGCCTTTCGATTTCAGGTCCGGCAGTGCCAGCCATATAGCCATCTCACCAGGTAAGGATTGTATCGGCGAAAAGTATCACCCATAGTGGTGCCTTGATCAGAAGCAAAGCAGAGCGGGAGCTATGATGCTGGCGCGTCAAATTGCGATCGGGTTTGGTATAGCTATCATTCTTCCACTTCTCATTCACTACGGCGTGGCTACGTTTCATCCAGCGCCAAAATACCAAGCATTCGTTACGCTAAGACCAGCTCCGCCAGCCGGCGCCACGGCAGATGAGCGGAAAGAATATGCCGAACAGCAGAGACAGCGGCAGGACGCATTCGCCGAAGCGGCCAGACAATTTTCTCGCGTTCTGGCCATCGTATCGACTCCGCTCGGAGTCGCCGCCATTTTCATCGGCGCCTATCTTTCCTTCCAGGCCATCGGCACAGGTTTGATCCTTGGCGGTATTCTAAGCGTCGGATGGGGATACTGGAGTTACTGGTCCTATCTCGACGACTGGATTCGATTTGTTTCACTGCTAGCGGGATTTGCGATTCTGGTATTCGTCGGCGTCAAACGCGGATCGACGAGAGCACTCTCGCAGAAGCACGGTGAGTAGCCTCACTAGCCGAGGCCCATCCCCGGCGGCAGACCGAGGCCGCCGGTCAGCGCCTGCATCTTCTCTTGCATCGCAGCTTCCGCCTTGCGGCGCGCATCGCCCAGCGCGGTGACCAGCAGGTCTTCCAGTATCTCGACCTCATCGGCTTTCACCAGCGACGGATCGATCTTCACGGCCTTCACTTCGGTCTTCGCGGTCATCCGCACCGACACGAGGCCACCACCGGAAATACCTTCGACCTCGACATGGTCGAGCTCGTCCTGCATCGCCTTCATCTTCGATTGCAGCTGCGCTGCCTGTTTCATCATGCCGAGAAAATCAGCCATATACTTTCTCCAAAAACATGAGTTTTCCTTCGCAGTTCGATTAATCGTCGTCGTTGAGGCCGTCGGTCGCATCATCGCTGATCAGGTCGCTGTCGCTGCCGTTAAATTCCGGCGGCTCGGGGGCGATGACACGAACCTCGACTTTCGCGCGGGGAAACCGTGCCAGCACTTCCTTGACCCGCGGATCGGCTTCCGCCGCACGCTGGCGCTCGTTCTTCTGCTCGAGCTCCTGATCGCGCAACGTCGGCTGTCCCTGCTCGTTGGACACGATCACGGCCCAACGCCGGCCGGTCCACTGTTCGAGCTTCCGCGACAGATCGTTGATCAACGTGCGCGACGCCGTACGCTCCATCGCAAGCTCAAGCCGCCCGTCCTCGATCCTGATCAGGCGCACATCGGCTTCGAGCGCGCCGCGCACCATCAGGTCGCGTTTCTCGCCGGCCAGTGCGACGAGTTCAGGGAACGTGGAAATCTTCAGCACCGCTGCGGGCGGCGCGTCTGCCATGCCGACTTGCGGCCGCGGCGATGGTTCTGCACCGCCGCGCTGCATGGTCGGACCGCGCGATACGCCCGCTGACATCGTCGGCATGGCGGAGGGCATCTGCGCTGACGGCAAGGATGCCGACGGAGCGGATGATGGCGCGGCACGGCCTCCACCATTCGTTGGGATCATCGGCGACGCCCCGCCATTCTGGTCGAGCATCCGAATCGCTTCGTCCGGGGTCGGCAGATCGGCGACGTAAGCGATACGCACCAGCACCATCTCGGCGGCGGCGGCGGGACGCGTCGCGCCCTGCACTTCGGTGATGCCCTTGAGCAGCATCTGCCACATCCGCGACAGCACGCGCATGGAGAGCTTCGAGGCGAAATCGCGCGCACGCAGCCGTTCGGTCTCGCCGAACGCGACATTATCGGCGGTCGCCGGCACGATCTTCACGCGGGTGACGAAATTGACGAATTCGGCGAGATCGCTCAGCACCACGATCGGATCGGCGCCGACGTCGTATTGTTCGCGAAATTCCTTAAATGCGCTGGCGATGTCGCCACGCGCCAGCGAATCGAACAGGTCGATCACCCGCGTACGATCGGCGAGGCCGAGCATCTGCCGGACCGCATCGGCACGCACGGTGCCCGCGGCGTGCGCGATGGCCTGATCGAACAGCGACAGTGAATCGCGCACCGAACCTTCGGCAGCGCGCGCGATGATGCCCAGCGCTTCCGGCTCGACTTCGACATTCTCCTTGCCGGCGATGTTCGACAGATGCGACATCAGCACGTCGGCATCGACGCGGCGCAGATCGAAGCGCTGGCAGCGCGACAGCACCGTCACCGGCACCTTGCGGATTTCAGTGGTGGCGAACACGAACTTGGCGTGTTCCGGCGGCTCTTCCAGCGTCTTCAGGAACGCGTTGAAGGCGGCGGTCGACAGCATGTGGACTTCGTCGATGATGTAGACCTTGTAGCGCGCGCTGGAGGGCGCATAGCGCACGCTGTCATTGATCTGGCGGACATCGTCGACGCCGGTGTGGCTCGCGGCATCCATTTCGAGAATGTCGATATGCCGGCTTTCCATGATCGCCTGGCAATGGATGCCGGGCGTCGGCATGTGGATGGTCGGGCCTTTGACCGAGCCATCGGCCATTTCATAATTCAATGCGCGCGCGAGAATACGCGCCGTCGTGGTCTTTCCGACACCGCGGACACCGGTAAGGATCCACGCCTGCGGAATGCGGCCGGTCTCGAACGCATTGGAAACGGTGCGGACCAGCGCTTCCTGGCCGATCAGATCGTCGAAACTGCCGGGGCGGTATTTACGCGCGAGCACGCGATAGGGCGTGGTAGCAGCAGGCGCCGGGGCAGCGCCCATATCGAAACCGCTCTGGTGATCATCGGGAGGGGACGTGCCAGCGTCGGTCATCGAGGAATCCGCAATGTGTTGTCTCGTAAAGCCGGCTTGCGGAACATCTGGCGCATCATAGGCGGAACGGGACACAGGTTCCGGCCTTCGATGCTGCCTCACTCATCGAACAAGGCGCCCACCGAGCCAACGACCACAAGCAGGACGCTGAATTTGCTCGATAAAACAGTAGGAGACTGACGAGCGACCCGATCCGGATCTCGTTAGGGCTGCTTCCTTCCGGACCTGACCCGATTGGCGAGTGGCTCGTCCACCGCCAATCTCCCGGTGCTTATTTGGGGCCAAAATGGTCGGAAAGCAAGCGCGGCGCGTGTCGCAAGTCCGCCGCAAGTTTTGCGCAGGAAAGTCGCAAGAAAACGTGGTCCAGACGCGCAAAACCGGCCATGACGGGAGTTGTCTGCGCAGCCGCTTCCTGCGACGCTGTGCGCCTTAATCGAGAGTCAGAATGGCCGCTCCCTCCTCCTGGTCGCTGCACGAGCAGCTGCAACAAGACACCATCGACATCGGCGATCTGCCCCTGAGCCGCGTGCTGGTCGTCAAGGACGCACATTATCCCTGGCTGATGCTGGTGCCACGCCGCGCCGACACGACCGAGATCATCGATCTCGACGAAGTCGCGCAGGGCCAGTTGATGACCGAGATCAACCGCGTCGGCCGCGCGCTCAAAGAGATCACCAAATGCGACAAACTCAATGTCGCAGCGCTCGGCAACATGGTGCCGCAGTTGCACGTCCACATCATCGCCCGCCGCAAGACCGATGCCGCCTGGCCGCGGCCGATCTGGGGCGTGATGCCGCCACTCGCCCATGACGCCGCCGAAGTGCAGCGCTTCATCTCAGAACTCCGCCGCAAGATCTGGCTCGGTTAACCATCATGACAAGCACCATGTTTCCGCTCGGCCATCCGGCTTTCGTCTCCAACACGCTCGATCGCGCCGCGCATCTGCGCTTCAGCGACGAGAAACTGTTCGCGCTGGAGGGCAAAAGCTCCTCGCGCGCTTATGTGATCTACCGCGACTCGCTGGTCATGAAGAAGGATGGCGATGCCCAGCGCGCGCTGCTGACCATCGACGAGGCGCTGAAATTCGGCGCCAATCCCGGCACCGTCTTTCTCGGCCTGCGTGATGGCGATGCCGTATTCGGCATGGGCATCAGCGCACCCGCCGTCGAAAAGCTGCTGACCCGCGACGATGTCGTTGTCAGCGAACTCCGCGGCATGGCCATGCAGGGCATGGTGCCGCCGGAACAACTCTCGGCGGTTGCACAGGCCAAGTCGCTCGTCTCCTGGCATCAGCGCCACGGGTTTTGCGCCAATTGCGGCGCCAAGTCCTCAATGGCCGAAGGCGGCTGGAAGCGCGTTTGCCCGAGTTGCAAGACCGAGCACTTCCCGCGCACCGACCCGGTCGTCATCATGCTGGTGGAGAAGGGCGACAAGTGTCTGCTCGGCCGCCAGAAGCAGTTTGCGCCGGGCATGTATTCTTGCCTCGCCGGCTTCGTCGAAGCGGCCGAGACCATCGAGGACGCGGTGAAGCGCGAGATCTTCGAGGAATCCGGCATCCGCTGCACCGACGTCACCTATTACATGACGCAGCCCTGGCCCTACCCGTCATCGCTGATGATCGGCTGTTCGGCGCGCGCCATCAGCGACGAGATTACCGTCGACAAAATGGAACTTGAGGACGCCCGGTGGTTTGACCGTGACGAGGCGATGCTGATGTGGAAACGCGAGCACCCCGACGGGCTCGCGGGACCGCATCCATTTGCCATCGCGCATCATCTGCTCGGTCGCTGGCTGCACCCCGACCAAGCCTGACTACACAGGGAATTTCTCATGAGTGCCAAGCCTGTCCACGTATTGTGCATCGGCCTGCCGGTTCGCGACCTGACCTTTGCCGTCGAATCCGTACCCGGGCGCGGCCAGAAATTCCCTTCCCAACGGTTCGCCCAGATCATCGGCGGCAATGCGCTCAACGCCGCCATCGGCGTCAGCCGGCTGGGTGGCCGGGCGTCGATGACCGGGCCGATGGGTGACAAGAACGAGACCGCCGACCAGTTTCTGTTCGACGATCTTGCCAAGGAAGGCATCGACTCCGCGCATCTGGTGCACATGCCGGGTCTGGTGACACCGATCTCGGCGGTCATGATCGACCCTTCGGGCGAGCGCACCATCGTCACCTTCCGCGATCCCGAACTCTGGAAAGTGAAGCTGCCCGACCACGACCTGCTACTGAAGGACTGCAGCGCCATTCTGGTCGAGAGCCGCTGCGCGGGCTTTGCCACCGAGCTTTGCATCGAGGCACGCCATCGCGGCATTCCCGTCGTCGTCGACATCGACAGCACGCTGTCGCAGCGCGAGGGCCTGCTGACCGCCTCGTCACACCTGATCTTTTCGGACGATGCGCTGCAATCGACCGCCGGCATCACCGACAATCTCAAGGCGCTGCAGAAGATGGCGACGCTGACCTCGTCCTTCCTTGCCGTCACCCGCGGCCCCAAGGGCACCCTGTGGCTCGACGAGCAGGGACATCCGAAGGAAACCCCGGCCTTCCCCGTTCACACCGTGGACACCCTCGGCGCCGGCGACATTTTCCATGGCGCCTTCGCGCTGGAATTCGCGGGCGGCAAGTCGGTACCGGAGGCCCTGCGCTTCGCGTCCGCCGCCGCAGCGCTGAAATGCACCCGCTATGGCGGCGCTTTCGCCTGCCCGCAACGTGCTGAAGTCGAACAGCTTTTGAGAGAATCCAGGGTCGGTGCCCCTAACTGAGGCAGGACAGGGCTTGCCTTGGAAGAATGTTCTATATATGAGGTTAAGCGACCCCATAATTAGAACAAAGTTCTTCCAATGACCGATGTCGCCGACCAGCCCCTTGAATCCACCCGCCGCCTCGATGCGATCGATCGCAAAATCCTGACGGTCCTGCAGGAAGACGCCTCGCTGTCGGTGGCCGAGATCGGTGACCGCGTGGGGCTTTCGTCGACACCGTGCTGGAAGCGCATCCAGCGCCTCGAGGCCGATGGCGTGATCCTCCGCCGGGTGGCGCTGGTCGATCAAAACAAGATCGGCCTGGGTATCTCGGTGTTTGTCTCGGTGGAGAGCGGCGACCATTCCGACGCCTGGCTGAAGAAATTCGCCGATGCCGTCAGCGCCATGCCCGAAGTCATGGAATTCTACCGGATGGCCGGCGACGTCGACTACATGCTGCGCGTGGTCGTGGCCGACATGCAGAGCTACGACATCTTCTACAAAAAGCTGATCAGTGCCGTGGCCCTGAAGAACGTCACCTCGCGCTTCGCCATGGAGAAGATCAAGTCGGTCACGGCCCTGCCGGTGCCGCCCATGCCGGCTGGGTGAGTACCCACGTCGTCCCGGCGAAAGCCGGAACCCATAGACGCTGGGGAACGGGCAAAGCTCCTGCAGCGGTGGCCTTATCGTTGCAACCACGCCGACCTGGGCTATGGGTCCCGGCTTTCGCCGGGACGACGGGACAGATCAATCGTAAAATATGATTGAATCAACAATAACGATCAATTAGATTTATTGATCGAATGGCATGAGGATGTGGCCAAACCGGAGTTTGGCCCATGACCGTTCTTGCCCAAGATGCCAACCGCACCAGCCCACTTGTTGCACGCAGCCTCCCGCTTCTCCCCGGATTGGCGCTCACCGGCGCAATCGGCGGCGCCGCATTCGCCTTGCGTGAAATCCCCTATGTCGGCTTCGCCAGTCCGATGATCCTGGCCATCGGCATCGGTATCGCGATCCAGAACACATCCGGCACGTCGGCCGCAGCCAAAGCCGGCATCACCTTCTCCATGCGCAGCATCCTGCGCTTCGCCATCATCCTGCTCGGCCTGCAGCTCACCGCGGCGCAGTTGCTGGAGGTTGGCGCCGCCGGCTTTGCGGTGATCGCAGCGACGCTCATTGCGACCTTCGTCTTCACCACCTGGCTCGGCCGCACCATGGGCATCGACCGCAGACTGGTCGAACTGATCGCTGCAGGCACATCGATCTGCGGCGCCTCCGCCGTGATCGCCACCAACACCGTGACCCGCGCGTCCGATGAGGATGTCGCCTACGCGGTCGCCTGCGTCACCATCTTTGGCTCGATCGCCATGTTCGTCTATCCGCTACTCGGTAGCGTGCTGCAGCTCGACCCGCATCATTTCGGGCTTTGGGCTGGCGCATCGATCCACGAGATCGCGCAGGTGGTTGCGGCCGCCTTCCAGCAGAGCCGCGAGGCCGGCGAATTCGGCACCGTAGCGAAACTCGCGCGCGTGATGATGCTGGCGCCGGTGGTGATTGCACTCGGTGCGCTGGCCGCCCGCCGCGCTCGGACATTCGGCGCCGGAGCCGGCAACGCGAACGTGCTACTGCCCTGGTTTGCCTTCGGCTTCGTCGCGGTAGTCGTGCTCAACAGCCTGGTCGCCATTCCGCATGCGGTGATAAGCCTGATCGTCCCTGTCACGACCTTCCTGCTCACGATGGCACTTGCCGCCATGGGACTGGAAACCAATATCCGGAAGCTCCGCGCCAAGGGCCTGCGCCCCCTGCTGCTCGGCGCCGCGGCCTTCCTGTTCATTGCCAGCTTCAGCCTCATGCTGGTGAAGCTGACTACTTAGTTTTTTGATGCGTTTTCCTCAGCGAACCGGCATCCACTTCGCTCGAAAACGCTATGACGGAGATCACATGACGCTCGAACAGCTCCGGATCTTCGTCGCCGTCGCCGAACACGAGCACATGACGCGGGCTGCCGAGAGTCTGCATCTCACCCAATCCGCCACCAGCGCCGCCATTGCGGCGCTGGAAACGCGCTATGCGACGCAGCTGTTTCACCGTGTCGGCCGCCGCATCGAGTTGACCGAGATTGGCCGCGCCTTTCTGATCGAAGCCCGGGCCGTGCTGGCCCGCGCCGCCGCCGCGACGACCGTGCTCACCGATATGGCCGGCATGACGCGCGGCTCCCTTGCGCTGGCCGCGAGCCAGACCGTCGGCAACTACTTTCTGCCGCCTGTCATGGCGCGCTATCGCCAGCGCTTCCCCGGCATCGACCTCAGCCTCCGCATCGGAAATACCGAACAGGTGGCCGACTGGGTGCGCGATGGCGAAGTCGATCTCGGCATCGTTGAAGGCGCGGTTGACGATCCGGCGCTCGCGACCCAGCCCGTGGGCGACGACGAACTTGTGCTGGTGGTCGGTCGATCGCATCCATGGGCGAAGCTACACACTGTCGTGCCGGGTCAGTTCGCCGAGACAGGCTGGGTGCTGCGTGAAGCCGGCTCCGGCACGCGCGCCATCGCGCAATCGGTGCTGGACCAATCAGGAATCGCGCCCGACCATATTCGCGTTGCCATGGAGCTGCCGTCGAACGAAGCCGTCTGCGCGGCCGTCGTGGCCGGCGCTGGTGCGAGCATCATCTCGCGCCTGGTTGCCGCCGCCTTGATCGGCAGCGGCGATCTCATAGCCATCAAGGCCTCGCTGCCGACGCGGCGCTTCATCCAGCTGCGCCACAAGGAGCGCTATGTGACACAAGCGGCAAGGGAGATGTCGGAGATGATGCGGGCGCGATGAGTCAATCGTTACACGTCGACCATCAACCTGGAACGCTGTCATGCCCGGGCCTGACCCGGGCATCCATCTTTACGAGCAAGCGCGAACGGAAGATGGATGGCCGGGTCAAGCCCGGCCATGACGTGGGGAGAGGTCCGCGCGCAACGGGAAGATCGGACGCGCTGTCACGCGAGGAAGAGTGCTAAATCGTCTGATTATAAGCACCGACTTCCGGATGCGTCCGCAGGACCACATTCATGGCCTCGAACATGTCGTGCATCCGCGCTTCGGAGATCGGGCTTTCGACAACGACCACCAGCTCCGGCTTGTTCGATGATGCGCGCACCAGGCCCCAGCTGCCGTCCTCGCAGGTGACACGCACGCCGTTGACGGTGACGAGATCGCGGATCGATTGTCCTGCGACCTTGTCGCCCTTCTTCTGCGCATCCTCGAAATGCTTCACCACCGCAGCGACGACGCCATATTTGGTCTCGTCGGCACAATGCGGCGACATGGTCGGCGACGACCAGGTCTTCGGCAGCGCCTCCTTGAGATCAGCCATGGTCTTGCCCGGCGCGCGGTCCATCATTTCGCAGATCGCAATCGCCGAGACGAGGCCATCGTCATAGCCGCGCCCCACCGGCGCATTGAAGAAGAAGTGGCCGGACTTCTCGAAGCCCGCAAGCGCCTTCAGCTCATTGGTGCGGCGCTTCATGTAGGAGTGGCCGGTCTTCCAATAGGTCGTCTTGGCATTCTGCTTCTGCAGCACCGGGTCCGTCACGAACAGGCCGGTCGACTTTACGTCGACCACGAAGGTCGCGTCCTTATGAACCGCCGACATGTCACGCGCGAGCATCACGCCGACCTTGTCGGCGAAGATTTCCTCGCCGGCGTTGTCGACAACGCCGCAGCGATCGCCGTCACCGTCAAAACCGAGACCGACATCGGCCTTGTGTTCGAGCACCGCATCGCGGATCGCGTGCAGCATCTCCATGTCTTCCGGATTCGGATTGTATTTTGGAAATGTGTGATCGAGCTCGGTATCCAGCGGAATCACCTCGCAGCCGATCGCTTCCATCACTTGTGGTGCGAAAGCACCGGCGGTGCCATTACCGCAGGCCACGACGACCTTCAGCTTGCGCTTCAGCTTCGGGCGATTGGTGAGATCGGCGATATAGCGCGCCGGATAATTCTCGTGGAATTGATAGGAGCCGCCGGCCTTGTTCTTGAACTCGGCATTGAGCACGATTTCCTTCAGCCGAGTCATCTCGTCCGGGCCAAAGGTCAGCGGCTTGCTGGCGCCCATCTTCACGCCAGTCCAGCCATTGTCATTATGCGAGGCCGTCACCATGGCGACACAGGGCACATCGAGATCGAACTGCGCGAAATAGGCCATCGGCGTTACCGCGAGGCCGATGTCATGGACCTTGCAGCCGGCGGCCATCAGGCCCGTCATCAGCGCATATTTGATCGAGGCGGAGTAACCGCGGAAATCGTGTCCGGTGACGATTTCCTGCTTCTGGCCAAGTTCGGCAATCAGCGCACCCAGCCCCATGCCCAGCGCCTGAATGCCCATCAGGTTGATTTCCTTGCCGAACAGCCAGCGCGCGTCATATTCGCGAAAACCCGTCGCCTTTACCATCGGCTCGGATTCGTAAGCGTAGGTATTCGGCACGAGCAAGGGCTTCGGCTTCGGAAACATCGGAGAACCTCGCATCAATTGGGATCAATCTTGCGCAGGCTTAGCCTTTGCGCACGCCTGTGGGAAGACGCATGGGTATTCAAGGATGCGAGTTTGTTTAGAATTGGGCTGCGGCGTGAATGCGTGGGGATATGAGGTACTACTGTTCGAGTACCATCCGGCCATTTGCATATTCGAAGCGTTTCAACTTCGAGAGAAACGACAGGCCGAGCAGATTCTCGGACAGTGCCTCATCGGGCAGCACCATCGCATCGACATCACGCACGGTCAGCTCACCGACCTGCACGACAGCGATTCGCGCGCGCGCAGCCTTCAGCGTTCCGTTCGCCGTTGTCACCGTGGCGTTATAATCGGCACGCGACGGACGCAGACCAAATCGTGCCGCCGACTTTTCATTCAATGCGATGACGGACGCGCCAGTATCGACCATGAAGCCGATGCGCTGGCCCTCGATACTACCCTCAGTCTGGAAGTGACCGCGCGCATCGCGCGCAATCGACAGGCTGCGGATACCGGCCTTTGCATTGCCTTCTGTTGTGGTTGTGAGTGATGCCGCCTTCGCCATGGCCGGCGTCGTCGCCGTCATCTTGTCGGCCATCTGCGCCATCACGGTGCCCAGACCGATCAGGATCGCCGCGAAGAACATGATACTACGCATACGCAACCTCACTGAACGCAATCAGGGGAACCGCGAGTTCATCACACGGGTTCACCACCGTCCGTTCAGGACGGTCTTACAGACTGCTATTTTCGCGAAAAGGATGAGCGAAGCGTTAATGGGCAGCACTTTGCCTGATGATTACGTCCCGCGCGGCTTCACGCGGCGCGTGGGCAGCGCATTGGCGGGATCTTCCGGCCAGGGATGGCGCGGATAGCGGCCGCGCAGGTCGGAGCGCACATCGAGGTAGCTGCCGCGCCAGAAGCCCGGCAGATCGCGCGTCACCTGCACCGGCCGCTGCGCCGGCGACAGCAATTCCAGCACCAGCGGCACCTTGCCTTTCGCGACTGACGGATGGGTGTTCAGCCCGAACAGTTCCTGCAGACGCACGGCAATGGTCGGCCCCTGCTCGGCTTCGTAATCGATCGCGAGCACGGTCCCCGTTGGCGCCTCGAAATGCGTCGGCGCTTCCTTGTCGAGCCGCGTGCGCAGATCCCAGGGCAGCAGGCCCATCACGGCATCGGACAGATCTCCGGCCGAAAAATCCTTCAAGGAGATTTTGTCGAACAGCGCCGGCATCAGCCACGTCTCGCGCGCCGAGGCGAGCGCAGTGTCGGACAGATCGGGCCACGCGTCGCCTTCCGACGCACGCAGGAACATCACGCGCCCACGCCACTGCTGCAGCGGCTTCGACCATGGCAAGCGGTCGATGCCCGCGGCAACCAGACCGTCGGCGAAAACGCGCGCGGTGTCTTCCGACGGTTTCAGCGTGAACGGCGCTTCCGACAACGTGATCGCATGCAGCACACGCTTGCGACGCCCGCGCAGCGACATCGATGCACGATCGAAACTGACCTCGTCGGTGTTTGCGATCTGATCGGCAAAGCGCGTTTCGATATCGGCCTGCGCGATCGGCGCCGCCAGCAGGATGCGACCATTGGCAGCGGTGCCGGTGAGTTCGGCTACGGCGATGTAAGGCGCCCGCGCAAGCGCGGCGCTTTGTTCGATCGACGCCCCGCGACCATTGGCCAGCACGAAACTGCCATTGCCGCGATTCTTGGCCACACGGTCCGGGAAAGCGAAAGCGAGCATGGTGCCGGTGGTCAGCGTATCCGAGGCTGGGCTGCGGCGGTCGCCCCCCCTTCCCCCTTGCGGGGAAGGGTCGGGGATGGGGGTGCCCAACGCTCCGACCTCACTTGTGGACCCCCCTCCCCGGCCCTTCCCCGCAAGGGGGGAGGGAGCAGCAGCCGCTTTCGTGTTGCCTTCAACCTGTCCCGCCCAGCGCTCCGCGAGTTGCCGGGCGCTACCGGCGCGCTGCGAGCGGTCGCGGCGGAATAGATCGAGTCTGACATCGAGATCCACACTATCACCGCCAAGCCCGCGCTCGGTGAGAATGGCAGCGATCTCGGCAGCCTCCTCGCCATAGCCGAAGCGCGCCGAATCCACGATCATGCGTGCGAGCCGCGGCGGCAGGGCCAGCGCGCGCAGCGCGTGACCTTCCTCGGTGATACGGCCATCGCCATCGAGCGCGCCGAGTTCGCCGAGCAGGCCGCGTGCTTCCTTCAGCGCAGGCGCGGGCGGCGGATCGAGGAAAGTCAGCTGCGCGGGGTCGCTGACGCCCCATTGCGCGAGATCGAGCACCAGCGTGGACAGATCGGCGCTGAGAATTTCCGGCTGCGTGTAGGCGGGCAATGAGGCGGTCTGCGGCTCGTCCCACAGGCGATAGCAGATGCCGGGTTCGGTGCGCCCGGCGCGGCCGCGGCGCTGGTCGACCGCGGCGCGCGAGGCGCGCACGGTCTCCAGCCGCGTCAGCCCGATATCCGGCTCATAGCGCGGCACGCGCGCGACGCCGGAATCGACCACGATCCGCACGCCTTCGATGGTCAGCGAGGTCTCGGCAATCGAGGTCGCCAGCACCACCTTCCGCTGCCCCTTGGGCGCAGGCTGGATGGCACGGTCCTGCACGCCGGCATCGAGTGCACCGAACAGCGGCACGATCTCGATGGATGCGTCCTGCACTCGCTCGGCGAGAAAACTCTGCGTGCGGCGGATTTCCGCAGCACCCGGCAGGAAGGCCAGCACCGAGCCGGGATCGGCGCGCAAGGCCGTCGCGATGGCGTCAGCCATCTGCCGCTCGAGCTGGATATCGGGTTTGCGGCCGAGATAGCGCGTCTCCACCGGATAGGCGCGGCCCTCGCTGGCGATGACCGGCGCGTCGCCGAGCAATTTCGCGATGCGCGCGCCATCGATGGTTGCCGACATCACCAGGATACGCAGGTCTTCGCGCAATCCGGTTTGCACATCGCGCGCCAGCGCGAGTCCCATATCGGCATCGAGCGAGCGCTCGTGAAACTCGTCGAACAATACAGCGCCAATATTCTTCAACTCGGGATCATCGAGGATCTGCCGCGAGAAAATGCCTTCGGTGACCACTTCGATCCGGGTATTGCGCGAGATCTTTGAGTCGAAGCGGACGCGATAGCCGACCGTCTCGCCGACGCGTTCGCCCAGCGTCTTCGCCATCCGCTCGGCGCTGGCGCGGGCCGCGATGCGCCGCGGCTCCAGCATGATGATCTTTTTGCCCTTCAGCCACGGCGCATCGAGCAAAGCCAGTGGCACGCGCGTGGTCTTGCCGGCGCCCGGCGGCGCCACCAGCACCGCGGCGTTGCCGGCTTCCAGCGCGCCTGACAGCTCATCAAGCACAGCATCGATCGGCAGGGATGTATCGAAAGTTCGGGTCAAATCAGGCTCTGCAATGGTCCGGGCTGTCATACGCGGCAGCGGGGCGGCGGACCATCCCACATTCCTTAACCTGCGTTAACCACCCCACCAAACTCGCACTGCCGCGACCATTTGCGGGGCATATTTGAGGTCCAGAGAAAGGCAATTGAAACCGATCTCGTCTCATGATCCGGCCAAAAGAAGCGCCGAACAGGGGATACCGATGACCACCAGCGGCACATTCGCCGTCGCCGATCGCGCGGCGCTGTCAGGCACAGAACGAATCGATTGGGTCGATTACGCCAAGGGCATCTGCATCATCATGGTGGTGATGATGCATTCGGTGCTGGGCGTCGAACTGGCCGCCGGCCAGACCGGCTACATGCATCTGCTGGTGGCCTTTGCCAAACCGTTCCGGATGCCGGATTTCTTCCTGATCTCGGGGCTCTTTCTCGCCCGTGTCATCGACCGCGACTGGCGGACCTATCTCGACCGCAAGGTCGTCCACTTCCTGTATTTCTACGTGCTGTGGGTGACCATCCAGTTCGGCTTCAAGGCGCCCGGCTTTGCCGCCGAACATGGCTGGGCCCATGTCGCCAATCTTTATCTAATCTCCTACATCGAGCCGTTCGGTACGCTGTGGTTCATCTATATGCTGCCGGTGTTCTTCATCGTCACCAAGCTGGCGCGGCGCGTGCCGCCGCTGCTGATCTGGGGCATCGCCGCGGCGCTGGAGATGACGCATGTCACCACCGGCTGGACGATGATCGACGAATTCTGCGCGCGCTTCGTCTATTTCTATTCCGGCTATCTGTTCGCCACGCAGGTCTTCGCGCTGTCCGATCGCGCACGGGCCAAACCAGTGATGGCACTGATCGGCCTTGTGGCCTGGGCGCTGGTCAACGCCGCCCTTGTTTACGACGGCTGCAGCGAATGGCCCGTGATCTCGCTGATGCTCGGCTTCGCCGGCGCGGTCGCGATCATCGTGATGGGCACGCTGCTGGCGAAGATGCAGTGGCTCGGCTTCATCCGCTTCTTCGGCGAGTATTCCATCGTGATCTATCTCGCCTTCTTCCTGCCTATGGCGACATCCCGCGCGCTGTTGCTGAAGTTCAGCCCGTTCGACATCGGCACCATCTCGCTGCTGGTGACGCTCTGTGGCGTCATCGGTGCGCTGGTGATCTGGAGGCTCGCGCTGTTGGTCCGTGCGAACTTCCTGTTCGAGCGGCCGGCAGCGCTCTGGATCGCACCGAAGAAGAAAAGCGCGACCCTGCAGGCGGCGGAGTAGAACTTACACCGCCGTCGGCGACCTTCCGTCATCGAGCTTCACGCCGTCCTTCATGCCCTCAATCTTGGCGCGGAAACCTTCCGCATCGCCGAAATCCGCGAAGCCGACATAATGCGGATGCGGGCCGAGCACGCGGCGCGCATGCTTGATCGGGCACCAATAGACTTCGGTGCGGGCGGCAACTTCGCGCACAAAGGCAGCCACGCCGTTACAGTATGAGCAATAGGCGCAATTCACCTTCTCGATGATGTTGAGATAGGCGAGATGATGCCGGTCGAACACCAGATAGTCGCGCCGCCGCACCTTGGGGATGCCATAGATCGGAAAGCAGATTGCCTGATAGGCCATCACCCAGAAATCGATCAGTACGAAGGGGATGATCAGCGAATAGATCACCGGAGCGGACAACACGATCAGCGGATTGGCGCTGAAGAGGTATTTCGACGCGCCCACCTTGATGGCGCGCTGCAGCTTCTCGATGTCCTGCTCGAATACAATCCTGCGCCGCTCGAAACGGAAGCGCAGCTCTTCCCGCCGGCGGGTCAGCTCGGCCTCGATCTCGGCCTCCACGCCCTTCATCTTGTCCATCAGTTCGGCGAGCTCGGGCATGAATGGTCCTTCGATTGGCAATGACCGGCGCAAGGGCACATGGAACAGGGCGCGGCGCAAGCCGGGCGACATCACAAAAACCGGCGGGATGGCGGGCTGACAGACTGTCATTTCCGGCGAAAATCCTTAAGTTGCGGCCATGCCGAAAACCTCAGAAACAGCCGCCGCCAAGCCCGCCACCGTCAAGGCCCTCGCGAAGGGCGACCATGTCTTTCTGGTCGATGGCTCGTCCTATATTTTTCGCGCCTATCACGCACTGCCGCCGCTGAACCGCAAGTCCGACGGGCTGCAGGTCAATGCGGTGCTGGGCTTCTGCAACATGCTGTGGAAGCTGATCCGCGACATGCCGCCGGACAACCGGCCGACGCATCTGGCGATCATCTTCGACAAGTCCGAAGTGACCTTCCGCAACAAGCTGTATCCCGAATACAAGGCGCACCGGCCACCGGCGCCGGACGACCTGATCCCGCAATTCGCGCTGATCCGCGACGCCGTCCGCGCCTTCGACCTGCCGAGCATCGAGCAAGGTGGGTTCGAAGCCGATGACCTGATCGCGACCTATGTCCGCGAGGCCGGTGAACGCGGCGCCACCGCCACCATCGTGTCGTCGGACAAGGATCTGATGCAGCTCGTGACCGAACAGGTCACCATGTACGACACCATGAAGGATCGCCGCCTCGGCATTGCCGAGGTGATCGAGAAATTCGGTGTGCCGCCGAACAAGGTCGTCGAAGTGCAGGCGCTGGCCGGCGACAGCGTCGACAACGTGCCCGGCGTCCCCGGCATCGGCATCAAGACCGCTGCGCAACTGATCACCGAGTATGGCGATCTTGAAACGCTGCTGAACCGCGCCGGCGAGATCAAGCAGCCGAAGCGCCGTGAGTCGCTGATCGAGCACGCCGAAAAGGCCCGCATCTCGCGGCAACTGGTGCTGCTCGATGACAAGGTCGCGCTCGACGTGCCGCTGGATGACCTCGCCGTGCACGAGCCCGACGCGCGCAAGCTGATCGCGTTCCTCAAGGCGATGGAATTCTCGACACTGACGCGGCGTGTTGCCGAATATGCCGAGATCGATCCGGCGGATGTGGATGCGGCAGGGATCAGCGGCGGCGCTTCTGCTCCCTCCCTCCTTGCGGGGGAGGGCCGGGGTGGGGGGTCCACAGGCGAGAGCGACCTGTTTGGCTCACCCCCCTCCCTAACCCTCCCCCGCCTAGCGGAGCTTCGCTCCGCGCGGGGGGGAGGGAATGTCTCAAGTCCGTCGAGCAGTAGCGCGCACGTTGATAGTGCCGTTCACGCCAATCGCCCTGCCCTCACCCCTATCTCGCTGGCCAAGGCCCGCGCCGAAGCCGCGCGCAAGCTGCCGGTGAAGCGCGACGACTACCGGTCCGTACGCACGCTCGCCGACCTCCGTGCGTGGATCGCACGCATCCTTGACACCGGTCACGTCGCATTCGAATGCAAGGCGTCGTCGATCGATCCGATGCAGGCCGATATGGTCGGCATCGCGCTGTCGCTCGGCCCGAATGACGCCTGCTATGTGCCGCTCGCACATCGCCAATCCGGCGATGGCACTGGCCTGTTCGCCGCGGACCTCGAGCCCGACCAGATCAAGGCAGCCGACGCGCTCGAAGCGTTGAAACCCGTTCTGGAATCCGCCGGCCTGCTGAAGATCGGCTTCAACATCAAGTTCACCGCAGTACTGCTGGCGCAGCACGGCATTACCCTGCGCAACGCCGACGACGTGCAGCTCATGTCCTACGCGCTCGACGCCGGGCGCAATGCCCATGGGCTCGATGCGCTCGCCGAGATCTGGCTCGGCCATGCCATGCTGACCTATGGCGAAATCATCGGCTCGGGCAAGGGCAAGCTGACCTTCGAGCAGGTCAAGATCGACCGCGCCACGACTTACGCCGCCGAAGACGCCGACGTGCTGCTGCGACTGTGGAATGTACTGAAGCCGCGGCTTGCGGCCGAGCACATGACCACCGTCTATGAGACACTGGAACGACCGCTGATCTCCGTGCTCGCCCGCATGGAACGCCGCGGCATTTCCATCGACCGTCAGGTACTGTCGAAACTCTCGGCCGACTTCGCGCAGACCGCAGCGCGCATCGAAGCCGAAATCCGCGAGATTGCCGGCGAAGAAGTCAATATCGGCAGCCCCAAGCAGCTCGGCGACATCCTGTTCGGCAAGATGGGCCTGCCGGGCGGCAGCAAGACCAAGACCGGCGCCTGGTCGACCTCGGCACAAGTGCTCGATGACCTCGCCGAACAGGGCCACGAATTCCCGCGCAAGATTCTCGACTGGCGGCAGGTTTCGAAATTGCGCTCGACCTATACCGATGCGCTGCCCAACTACGTGCATCCGCAGACCCACCGCGTTCACACCACTTACGCGCTGGCTGCGACGACGACGGGACGCCTCTCGTCCAACGAACCGAACCTGCAGAATATTCCTGTTCGTACCGAGGACGGCCGTAAAATCAGGCGCGCCTTCATCGCCGCGCCCGGCCACAAACTGGTGTCGGCCGACTATTCGCAGATCGAATTGCGGCTGCTCGCGGAGATCGCCGATATCCCTGTGCTGAAACAGGCCTTCCAGGACGGGCTCGACATTCACGCCATGACGGCGTCGGAAATGTTCGGCGTGCCGGTGAAGGACATGCCGGCCGAAATCCGCCGCCGCGCCAAGGCGATCAATTTCGGCATCATCTACGGCATTTCGGCCTTCGGTCTCGCCAACCAGCTCGGCATCCCCCGCGAGGAAGCCGGCGCCTATATCAAGAAATACTTCGAGCGCTTCCCGGGCATCCGCGCCTATATGGACCAGACGCGCGATTTCTGCCGCGAACACGGTTATGTGCAGACCCTGTTCGGGCGCAAATGCCACTACCCGGACATCAAGGCTTCGAACGCCTCGATCCGCGCCTTCAACGAACGCGCTGCGATCAATGCGCGCCTGCAGGGCACCGCCGCCGACATCATCCGTCGCGCCATGACGCGGATGGAAGATGCGCTGGAGGAGAAGAAGCTGTCAGCCAAGATGCTGCTGCAGGTGCATGACGAACTGATCTTCGAGGTCCCCGACGACGAAGTGGCGGCGACGCTGCCGGTCGTGCAGCACACCATGCAGGACGCGCCATTCCCGGCAGTGCTGCTGTCGGTGCCGCTGCAGGTCGACGCACGCGCGGCGAATAACTGGGAAGAGGCGCATTAGCAGCCCACCTGTAATTTGTATCTCTTTTCGATACAAAACTATAGCGAGATGTATCGAAATATGATACACTCGCGTCCGTGATCAAGAGCTTCAAAGATGCCATGACGCGGGCGGTTTTTGACGGCGAAGCTATCAAGGGCTTCCCCGCCCACCTTCTCGTAGTGACGCGACGTAAATTGAATTATCTGGACGCGGCCATATCCCTAGGCGATCTGCGGTCGCCGCCGGGCAATCGGCTCGAAGCCTTGAAAGCTGATCGGATTGGCCAACATTCGATCCGGGTCAATGATCAGTTTCGAATCTGCTTCGTCTGGACAGCGGAAGGCCCGACGAATGTCGAATTCGTCGATTATCACTGACCGGGGTAGAAGGAGATGAAGATGATAAAGAAGCTTCCGCCTATGCATCCGGGTGAAGTACTCCGCGAGGAGTTCCTTATTCCCCTGGAAATGTCGGCTGGCGGACTGGCGAAGATCTGTGGCGTCCCTCGAACCCGCATCGAGCGCCTTGCGAACGAGGAAGCCGGCGTAACCGCCGACACCGCACTTCGACTGGGCAAGGCACTCGGGACGTCTGCTCAATTGTGGCTCAACTTGCAGAATGCCTATGATGTAAGGATCGCCGAACGGGAAATCGGTAAGGAGCTTGAAAAGATCGCTCCCGTAAATCCGTCGGTAGCTGCGGCTTAGAGCGGGATGGTAGGCGTACTCATTTTACCATCAAGAATAGCATCACAGATCGAAACGACTATCTGGGTTGCTTAATCTGAAATGGTTGAGCGCCATCGCATGGGCTACACAACGACCATCCCCAGCCTGCGATCGGTCCCATGCCCCATCTCACATCCTTGCTCGGTTTTGCCCTCGTCTCGCTCGGCATGGTGCTGACGCCGGGGCCGAACATGATCTACTTGATCTCGCGTTCGATCACGCAGGGGCCGGCAGCCGGCATGGTGTCGCTCGGCGGCGTGGCGCTGGGCTTCATCTTCTACATGCTGTGCGCAGCCTTCGGCATCACCGCGCTGCTGTTCGCGGTCCCCTACGCCTATGACGCGCTGAGGCTCGCCGGCGCGGCCTATCTGCTGTGGCTGGCATGGCAGGCACTGAAGCCGAACGGGCGCTCACCGTTTCAGGTCAGGAAGCTGGCGATCGACAGCCCACGCAAATTGTTCGTCATGGGCTTCGTCACCAATCTGCTCAATCCGAAGATCGCCATGCTGTATCTGGCGCTGCTGCCGCAATTCATCGATCCCACGGCCGGCAGCGTGCTGACGCAGTCGCTGGTGCTCGGATCGACACAGACGATCATCAGCGTTGGCGTCAACGGACTGATAGCGCTCGGTGCCGGGTCGATCGCCCTGTTTCTCGGCGAGCGACCGACCTGGCTCAAGTTGCAGCGCTGGCTGATGGGCACGGTGCTCGCCGGCCTCGCCGTGCGGATGGCGCTGGAAACGCGGAAGGCGTGATCTTCCTAACCTCGCCCCGCTCTTTGCGGGGAGAGGTCGCGCGCACCTTTGCGCGCGGGTGAGGGGCAAGGCACCGGGCCTGCCTCACTAACAGTCTATCGGATCGGAAAGTCGAACCACGCGTTGAGTAATACGCGAGTAGCACGCACGTTGTGACGTCAGTGCCCCGCCCCTCACCCCACCCGTCTCCCCGCAAAGAGCGGGGAGAGGGAGCCAACCTCAATCCAGCTTCGCGTCCATGCCCCGCTTCACGCCGGGCCGCGCCATCAGCGTGTCGTACCAGCGGCCGACATTCGGGAAATCGGCGAATGACACCTTGTGGCGCTCGTGGCGCCAGGCCCAGCCAAGAATGGCGAAATCGGCCACCGACAGCGCGCCGGCGACGAATTCGTGGTCGGCCAGGCGACGATCCAGCACGCCATAGAGCCGGCGGGTCTCATCGGAATAGCGCTTGAGCCCATAGACACGCTGGGTTTCATCCTCCAGCGCGATGAAATGATGCACCTGGCCGGGCATCGGGCCGAAGCCCCCCATCTGCCACATCAGCCATTCCAGCACCGGAATGCGCTCGCCCAGCGACTTTGGCAGAAACTTGCCGGTCTTTTCGCCGAGATAGAGCAGGATGGCCCCCGATTCGAACACGCTGACCGGCTTGCCATCTGGTCCTTCGGGATCAACGATGGCCGGGATCTTGTTGTTGGGGCTGATTTTCAGGAATTCGGGCTTCATCTGCTCGCCCTTGCCGATGTGCACCGGGAAGACCTTGTAAGGCAGGCCCATTTCCTCCAGCGCGACGGAGATCTTGCGGCCGTTTGGCGTATTCCAGGTGTGCAGCTCGATGGTCATGCGATTCCTCTTCCGGTCTTGCCCGATCTTGTTGGCAGGTCTGTAGCATCGTCGCGATGGGCGGTAAAACGGCCCGGAGAGTGTTGACGACGCCCGTCCCGGTCTGGAATGTGCCGTAAAGCGCCGATAGATTGCGCCCGGTTCAGCACAGAGACATTCATTTTGACCAAATCAGCCGCCCGCGCCCGCCTGTTCGAGATCATCCGCGACCGCTCGTTCGGTTACGGCGAGATCACGCTGGCTTCGGGCCGCAAGAGCAATTTCTATTTCAACCTGAAACCCACGATGTGCCACCCGGAAGGCGCGGCCCTGCTGGCCGAGCTGACCTACGACGCGCTGCGCGACGACACTCTCGATTATGTTGGCGGGCTTGAGATGGGCGCCGTGCCGCTGGCCGGCGCGCTGGCGCAGCTCTCCTGGCTGAAGAACCATCCGATCGCGGCCTTCTTCGTTCGCAAGAAGCCGAAGGAACATGGCGCGCGCCTCGCTGTGGAAGGCCTCGCCAAGGGCGAGACGCTGGAAGGCAAGCGCATCGTCATCGTCGAGGACGTCACCACCACTGGCGGCTCAGCGGTGAAGGCGCTCGAAGCCGTGCGCGAGGCCGGCGGCGAAGTCGTGCTGGTCTTCACCATGGTCGACCGCGATGAAGGCGCAGCCGAAACCTTCGCCAAGGCCGGCGTGGCGTTTCGCTCGCTTTACAAGGCCGGGGAATTTCTGAAGGGTTGATCCTTCATCGGCTCCGTTCGCGCATCACGCGCGCAAGGACGCAGTGAGAGGTCACGTTTTGCTTCGCTTCTTCGCCCTCGCTGCTTTGCCCCTCGTTGTCACGCTTGCGCCCGACATGGCACATGCAGCCGAGGGCGGCCTCGATGGCACGAAGCTGTCGCTGCTGTGGGCATTACCGTTCGCCGGGATCCTGCTGTGCATCGCCACGGGGCCGGTGCTCTATCATCACCTGTGGGAGCACCATTACGGCAAGTTCGCCGCGTTCTGGGCCGCGTTGGTGATCGTGCCGCTGTTCTTCGTGACTGATGCAACGACCGTGGTGCACACGCTCTCCCACACCGTGCTGCTCGAATACATGCCCTTCATCCTGCTGCTGCTGGCGCTGTTCACGGTGGCCGGCGGCATCTATGTCGAGGGCAACCTGCATGACAGCGTTTTCACCAATACGGTGCTGCTCGGCTTCGGCACGCTGATCGCGAGCGTTGTCGGCACCACCGGCGCGTCGATGATCCTGATCCGGCCGCTGATCCGCGCCAATGACGATCGTCGCACTAACGTCCACGTGGTGGTGTTCTTCATCTTCCTCGTCTCGAATATCGGCGGCTCGCTCTCGCCGCTCGGCGATCCTCCACTGTTTCTCGGTTTCCTGCGGGGCGTCGATTTCTTCTGGACCACGGTGCATATTTTTCCGGAAACGCTGTTCGCGGCTGGCATCGTGCTGGCCATCTTCATGGTGCTCGATGTCTGGTTGCATCACCGCGAAGGCAATTTTCCTCCGAAGAAAGATCCGACGCCGGATTCACCCTTGCATCTGCATGGCAAAATCAACCTGCTGCTGCTGGTCGTGATCATCGGCGCGATCCTGATGAGTGCCAATTGGAAGCCCGGCATCACGTTCACCGTACTCGGCACGCCACTCGCACTGCAGGATCTGCTGCGCGACGCGATTTTCGTGGCGGTCACCTTTGCCTCGCTGTGGCTGACCAGCCCCGAATATCGCAAGGCCAATGATTTCACCTGGGGTCCGATCCAGGAAGTGTCACTGCTGTTTGCCGGCATCTTCATCTGCATCGTGCCTGTGATGGCGATGCTGCAGGCGGGCGCGCAGGGGCCGTTTGCAGCGCTGGTTGCCCTTGTCAGCCATGCCGACGGCACGCCGAACAACGCCGCCTATTTCTGGCTCACCGGCATCCTGTCGTCATTCCTCGACAACGCCCCGACCTATCTGGTGTTCTTCGAACTCGCCGGCGGCGACGCCAAGACATTGATGGCATCGGGCGCGGCGACGCTGGCGGCGATTTCAGCCGGCGCGGTGTTCATGGGCGCCAACACCTATATCGGCAACGCGCCGAACTTCATGGTCTATGCCATTGCCCGCGACGCGGGCATAAAAATGCCAAGCTTCTTCGGTTACATCCTGTGGTCGGGTGCGGTGCTGATCCCGGTCTTCCTGGTGATGACATGGGTGTTTTTCATCTAGCCCGCTGCGCTGGTTACCATTCATTTACCATGATGCCCTAACATGACACCGCACCGGAGCGTTTTCGCTCGGGCACTGACATGCGGTCGCGGAGCTGGCGTTGCGTCATAATCGAACATCCTCGCGTGTCGTGCGTCCCCTGGTGCTGCTGACGGCCATGAGCCTCTTCGCACTGACCCCGCAGATGGCATCTGCGCAAAATTTCTTCGATTTCCTGTTCGGCGGCAGCCAGCCGCAGAAACAGCAACAGCGTCGTGGCACGCCACCGGCCGAGAGCAATTTCTTCTCGGATCCGTTCGGCCTCAACACGCCGGCCGAAGCGCCGCCGCTCCAGCGCAGCGCATCCATCGGCGGCTCCGGCCCGGCCTTCTGCGTGCGCACCTGCGACGGCAAGTATTTTCCGCTCGGTCGCGGCATGAGCCCGGCACAGATGTGCCAGGCGTTCTGCCCGGCGGCGACCACCAAGGTCCTGTTCGGCAGCAGCATCGAAAGTGCCTCGTCGAGCACTGGCGAGCGCTACAATGATCTCGAAAACGCCTTCGCCTATCGCAAGGCGCTGAAGGCCGACTGCACCTGCAACGGCCGCGATCCCTCCGGCCTCGCGCCGGTCGATCTCACGCTCGATACGTCGCTGCGTCCCGGCGATGTCATCGCGACGACCAACGGCCTCGTCGCCTTCTCAGGTGTCCGCACCGGCAACACCCAGACCGCGGAATTCACGCCGGTTGCGAATTATCCCGGCCTGACCTCGGATGTTCGTGCCCGGCTCGGCGAGATGAAGGTGGCACCGGTCTCTGCAGAGATGATCACCGACGAAGCGCCCATGTCAGAAGCTGCGCGTGATGCAGCGCCGGCTGCTGCCACGACCGTCGTGCCGAAGAGCGCGCCGGCTGCCCGCGCCAAGCGCGCCGAGCTTCAATAGATCATCGCCCGACGATGACGCCGATCACGTTCGGCGCCGAGAGATACTTCTCCTCGATCTCGGCACGCGCCGCCGTGCGATTCTCCGGCGTCAGCAATCCGCGCTTCTCGGCGAGGATCATCCAGCAATAGCCCCACCAGTCTGTGAGCATGCCGTGGTCATCGACAAGGTCGTAGCCCTGCTCGGCCGCAAAGATCCGCGCATGCGCCTCGTCGAGCTGGTCGAGCCAGGCGTGATCTTCCAGCGAGAACAGGTCATCGCTGATGTCGTCCGTCGTATAGCCCCAGACCGAGAGGCAAACGGTGTTGAACTCGCGATCGATCTGATCGTCATCGATCGGATGCCGCCGCGCCATCAAATGCAGCCGCGACAGCGACCGCGCGAAGTCGGCTATGCGGGTGAGAGCAAACTGATCGAAGGCAATGGTGGACATCTAGTCCTCACGAGATTGAACAGACCATAGATATTGTAGGCGAAGGCAACGAATCACATGATATATCAATGACTTGTAAAAATGTTCTTAATTTGTTCTAATTGGCGCCCTCACTTTGTCGCGACGTGACTTCATCGATCCTTTCGATGCAGGAGTTTATGGGTCCCGGCTTACGCCGGGACGACAGGAGAGGACGTCGTCCCGGCGAAAGCCGGGAGGTGGATTCCCACTCGAAGTGCAACAGCTGTCGAGCAAAGAGCTCAGCGGGGGTGTGCCAGTCAAGGCACTTTCGGGGTGTGCTGTTGTAAGCCAGAACGGCATCAGCAAGATCCTGGGGCGT
>NZ_LVYV01000011.1 GCF_001618955.1 Tardiphaga robiniae | reverse complement strand
CGAACGCGTTTTGACCTGGTCGTCCGTCGCGTGATCTGCAGGTTTTTGCCACCCGAAGGCAAACCGTGCCGCCTGTCCCAGTGGTATCCTGACCACAGACGATCCGGCCTGCCCGAAGACAGCCGTCCCCCACATCTCCCGTGACGCCGCATCTCCGGCGTCCACCGCATCCTGCCCCGCGAACGTGACGATCGCGATCGCCCCTCTCGGTGGGGCAGGACAGAGGGGAATATAAACCTTATGAAGATGTTGTCAACAGGAGATAGGAAAAAATGTTTAGGCACTATCTTGCCGCCCCACACTGTCATTCCGGGGCGCGGCCGGCACTTGCCGGACGCGAACCTCAGCCACTCCACTTGGAGTGGCGGGGAATCCCGGCATGGGAGTCTCCGACAGCGCAAAACACTCGGGGATTCCGGGTTCGCGCTCTGCCGGCTTCGCCGGCGACGCGCGCCCCGGAATGACAGTAGAAACGGGACACTCCGGCATTCCCGCTCAGTCCGCCCCGCAATGACAAGCGACGAGCCATGCAGATCGCGAGGCGGCCCCTCGCCGCGACGTCCTATCCACCCGTCCCGCGCTTTTGTATGACCTAGCCCTCACTCCCTCCAGCCCACCGATACCTCGGAAGAAGGAAAATCCATGACTGATGCGGCGACTGACGCGGCCAATGCTGAACTCGAAGCCGCCGGCTGGAGCATCATGGACGATGACGGATTCATCCATTTCGTCGGCCCGATGTGGCACCGGGTCGTCGCTGGCATCAATGAATTCGCCATTCTCGGCCAGGACAAGCACCGCAACCGCCGCGGCGTGGTTCAGGGCGGGGCAGTGATGACGCTGGCCGACCGGAGCTGCGGCATGGCGGCGCGCGAGGCCGCGGGGGTCGAGGCGCTCGCCACGGTCCAGATGGATACTTATTTCGTCGATGCCGCGCGGATCGGCGACCTGATGATCTCGCGGCCGAAGGTCGTGCGTGCCACCAAGAGCCTGATCTTCATGAGCACCGAGGTCAGTGTGAACGATCACGTGGTCGCCACGGCGCATGGTGTGTTCAAGACGGTCCGCGACCGCACCGATGCCGGGCGCAAGAACGACTGACCTGACGGCCGCCGCGGATTTTCCGTCATCTTCACGGATTTTTTTGCGCGCCGCGGAACGAAAGTGCGAGCAGCTCGCTTAGCAAAGACATGCGAACCAAAACAGTTTTTACGCGACCTATATTCGTATTCGATTGATCACGTTTAGACTGACAGATGCTTTCGACCCGAACCATCCCGGCCCTGTGGCCCATGGAACCGGCGATCAAGGTTCAAATCCCATGGCCCAAGACGCTGCCGCAAATGACACCACCCTCCCCGCCACCGTCCTTGTCGTCGAGGACGACGTGCTGCTGCGCATGTTTGCAGTCGAAATGATCGAGGAAGCCGGTTTCCGGGTGATCGAGGCGCCGGATGCTGACGCTGCGATCCGCGTGCTCGAAGCCCGCAACGATATCCGCATCATCTTTACCGATATCGACATGCCCGGCTCGATGAACGGGCTCAAGCTCGCCCATGCGGTCGCCAATCGCTGGCCGCCAATTCGCATCATCGCAACATCAGGCCATTTCAGGATAGGCGAACGCGACCTGCCGGATGGCGGCCGCTTCATTCCCAAACCCTATCGGCAGCACCAGATCATCGGCGCCCTCACCGAATTCGCCAATCCCCGCAGCGCATTCGGCGGCAGATAAGCCCCGTTCGCAATTGCGCTCACGCTTGACGCCTCCACACCGCCCGGTCACCCTCGGTTGCTAGATACCAGTTATCGGCGGGGCAGGCGATGTGGGCATCACTCCAGAACTTTCTCGATAGTTCCATGTTTGCGCCGCACGGCATTTGTCTGTTGTGGGATCCCGGCCTGATCTGGCTTCACGTCGCCTCGGACGCACTGATCGCGGCAGCCTATTTCTCGATCCCCGTCGTACTCACAATCTTCGTCTGGAAGCGCCGCGATGTGGAGTTCGGCTGGATCTTCTGGGCCTTCGCGCTCTTCATCATGGCCTGCGGCCTGACCCATGTGATGTCGATCTATACGCTGTGGGTTCCAGCCTATGGCGCCGAAGGAATCCTCAAGGCAATCACCGCCATCGCCTCGGTCGTCACCGCAGCGATTCTCTGGCCACTGCTACCGAGGCTACTGGCGATCCCCTCGCCTGCGCAATTGCGCGAAACCGAACTGGCGCTGATCGAGGAAGGCCGGCACCGGCGCGAGGCCGAGGACATGCTGCGCCATACGCAGAAGATGGAAGCGATCGGTCACCTCACCGGCGGCGTCGCCCATGACTTCAACAATCTCCTGACCATCATTATCGGCAATCTCGAAATCGCCGAGCACAGCATCTCGACCTGGACGGAATCGTCGCGCGATCGCCTCAGGCGCGTCATTGCCAGCGCGGCCGGCGGCGCGCAGCGCGCCGTGGTGCTGACGCAGCGCCTGCTCGCCTTCGCACGCAAGCAGCCGCTCGACCCGAAGACCATCAATGTCAACGGATTGCTCCACGGTATGTCGGACTTCTTCCAGCGCACATTGAGCGAAAATATCGATCTCGAAATCGTCGGCAGCGCCGGGCTGTGGCAGGTCGAGGTCGATCCGAGCCAGATGGAAGCCGCCATCCTCAATCTCGTGGTCAATGCACGCGACGCCATGGCCGGCCAAGACCATCTGAAGATCGGCAAGCTGACGCTCGAAACCAGCAACGCCTTCATCGATGAGATCTACGCCCTGCAGCATTCCGATGTCGTCATCGGGCAGTATGTCCAGATCTCGGTGACGGATACCGGACCGGGCATGCCCAAGGACGTGCAGGAGCGCGCCTTCGACCCGTTCTTCACCACCAAGGAGCCCGGACAGGGCACCGGTCTCGGCCTGAGCCAGGTCTACGGCTTCGTCAAGCAATCCGGCGGCCATGTGAAGATCTATAGCGAGGTCGGCGAAGGCACGACCATCAAGGTCTATCTGCCGCGCAGCAGACAGCATACGGAGCAAGCAAGCGAGATCGAGACGCGCATCGTCGGCAGCAAGGGCAACGAGACTGTGATGATCGTGGAGGACGATCCGGATGTGCGGTCCTACCTGGTCGAGACGCTGGAAGGTCTCAACTATCAGGTCCGCGAGGCCGGCAATGCCGACGCAGCGCTGGTCGATTTTTCCGCTGACCCCGAACCGTTCGACCTGCTGCTGACCGATATCGTGATGCCCGGCATGAACGGGCGACTGCTGGCCGACGAGATGCAAAAGCGGCAGCCGAAGCTGAAAGTGCTGTTCATGACCGGCTATTCGCGCAACGCCATCGTGCATCAGGGCCGGCTCGATCCCGGCGTCTCCTTGCTGCAGAAGCCGATTACACAAGCGGCCCTCGGCAACAAGGTGCGCGAGATGCTCGACAAGAGATAGCGACTACGGGATCCGTCTGACGGACGGGACGACGCCCAGCGTCCGCTCCGGATGCGCCTGACGCCGCATCTCGCTCAGGGCAATGGCGGCACGCGACGTTTCGTGATTCGCGAACCAGAGTTCGAAGTCGGGCACCGGCAGCGCAGGCGAATAGACGAAGCCCTGGATGACATCGCAGCCGAGTTCGATGAGGATCCGGCGCTGCCCTTCGGTCTCGACGCCCTCGGCCACCACGATCATGTCGAGACTCTGGCCGACGCGTATGATGGCGCGCGTAATCGCCAGCGCGCTCGCCTCGCTTTCAAGGCCACGCATGAAGCTGCGATCGATCTTCAACTCGCGGATCGGCAGATGCGCGAGACGGCTGAGGCTGGAATAGCCGGTACCGAAATCATCCATCGACAGCTGCACGCCGGATTTGCGAATTTTCTCCATGGTCTCGACGGCGGTCGAATGCTCGCTCATCACCACGCCTTCGGTGACCTCCAGCATCAGCATGTCCGGCGACAGACCGTTTTCGGCGATAACTTCGCCGACCAGCGTGGCGAGATCGCCGTTCTGGAAATTGATCGGCGACAGATTCACCGAGACGCCGGGCACGTCGATGCCGTTGCGGCGCCAGGCCGCGACCTGCCGGCATGCTTCGCGCAGCGACCAGGTGCCGATCAGCTCGATCAGACCGTATTCTTCCGCAAGCGGGATGAATTTCGACGGCGGCACTTCGCCGAGCACCGGATCGGACCAGCGGGCCAGCGCCTCGACACCGTAAAGGCGACCGTCAGCGCGCACCTGCGGCTGATAGTGAAGCCGCAGTGCATCCTGCACGATGGCATTGCGCAGCGCCGTACTGAAGGCGAGTCGCTCCTCGCTGACGCGGTTCATCTCTGCACTGAAGAAGCGATAGGTCGAGCGGCCGGCCTGCTTGGCCTGATACATCGCCGCATCGGCATGTTTGAGCAGACCGTCGATATCACCGGCATTGTCGGGATAGATGCTGACGCCGATACTGGCCGATACCGGCACCAGCTTGGCGCCAAGCTGCATCGGCGGCAGCAGTGTCTCGAGCAGGCGGCTGGCGATCAAGGCGGCGCCTTCAACATCGCAATTCGGCAGCACAATGACGAATTCGTCGCCGCCCTGCCGGCTCAGCGTGTCGGCCGGCCGGATTTGCCTGCACAGTCGTTGCGTGACCTTGACCAGCAACTCGTCGCCAATGGAATGACCGAGCGTGTCGTTGACGTCCTTGAAGTGATCGATATCGAGGAACATCACGGCAATGCGGTCCCGCGGCTTGCTCTTGTCGATCAGCCCGGTCAGGATCTGGCGCAGTTGCGCGCGGTTCGGCAGGCCGGTCAGCGCATCGAAATAGGCCAGACGCGCGATTTCGCTGCGGGCCTCGTGCCGTTCAATGGCCAGTGCGCACAGATGCACACAGGCATCGACGATGGTCTGGTGCCAGCGCGTCGGGCCGCGCACTTCACGGAAATAGAAAGCAAAAGCGCCGATGACGCGGCCGTCCCGCGCCTTGATCGGCGTCGACCAGCAAGCGCGCAGGCCGGCTTCCAGCGGCAGGCTGCTATAGAGCTGCCACCGCGGATCGGTGGCGATATCGGTGGCCAGCACCGCGTGGCCGAGAAAGGCCGCCGCGCCGCAGGACCCGACGTCGGGACCGGTGGCAATACCGTCAACAACAGGCGCGAAGGCGGCCGGGAGGCTGGGACCACCGAGTGGATGGAGCCGACCTTCCGCGTCCACATGCAGCACCGACGAGACGATATCAGGCGCGATGGCTTCGACGCGGTGGCAGAGATCACCGATCACATCCACGACCGGCATGTCGTTGGCCAGATTTTCCAGCACATGATGCTGCAGCGAATGGATCTGCTTGCTCTCGGTGATGTCGTCGAGCACCGCGACGAGATGCTCGACCTCGCCGGCTTGGTTGCGGCCTGCGTTGACCGTGCTTGAGATCCAGATCTCGTGACCGTCCTTGTCATAGACAAGGATATCCTCTTGCCCGTGTCCTTCGGCATCGATCTGCGCGTGAAACCGCTCCAGCGTTTCGTTGTCGGTATACTCTCCGGTCAGCAAATCCCGCGGGTGTTTGCCCATCGCTTCCGCAAGCGTGTATCCGAACAGCTCTGTAAAAGCGTTGTTGACATAGACGATAGTCATGTCGCGTTTGGAGACCATCACGACACGGTCGGTCTTTTCGGCAACCAGTGCCATCAGCGCATTTTGCTCGCGGTCACGGACATCGTCCGTCACGTCGCGGATGAAGTTGATGTAGAGCGTCTTGCCGGCATAATCGACGCGTGAGATCGAGAACGCGCCCCAGGCCTCGCTCCCGTCCTTGCGGCTGATCCTGAACTCGCGGCGCCCCTTGACCGCGGTCCGGGGGTCCATGGCAGACTTTGCCGCAATCACTCCATCGAGATGTTCGCGCACGTCGAGCGGAACGAGGACGCTGACCTGCCGACCGACGACTTCGTCGCGGCAATATCCCCACATCCGCTCGGCCGCGGCATTGAAGTGTCGGATCTGGTTGTCGATACCCGTGATCACGACAGCATCGACCGCCTGTTCGAACGCCGAGAACAGTGCCTTCGCAGCTTCACTGGGATGGCCAACGGGACTTGTAGGCATGAAACGACCTTCGATCACGGGAGCCGCGTGAGCACGACGACAACTGTCTTCGTTACAGCGGCAATGTCATTCGCAGGTACGAGTGTATTCGAACTCCAGTAGCTAAGAAGTTCGTTCGATCTCATCTCGAGGGGCCGGAATACCGGATGTCGTTAACAACACGTTAACGACGGTCGTCGACTTCTCAGGATTACATGGCCGCGAGCGCACCCGGCCATATGTCCTCTTGCGAAGCTTCGGCTCGGCGCTCGTCGACCAGCACCGCCCAGCGTTCGGCATCGCGGGCCACCAGCCAGGCTTCGAGATCGAATGCGGACAGTGCAGGCGAATACAGGAACCCTTGAATGACGTCACAGCCCAGCCCGGCGAGAATCCTGCGCTGTTCTTCGGTCTCGACGCCTTCGGCCACGACCGTCATATTGAGGCTCTGCCCGACGCACACGATGGCAGTGGCGATCGCCAGAGCACAGACCTCGGTCTCGATACCGCGCATGAAGCTGCGATCGATCTTCAGCTCGCGCACCGGCAAATGCGCCAGGCGGCTCAAGCTCGAATAACCGGTGCCGAAATCATCCATCGACAATCCGATGCCGGCCGCGCGGATCTGCATCATGATCTCGATCGCGGTCGTGTGTTCGCTCATCACCGCGCCCTCGGTGACTTCGAGCATCAGCCTGTTCGGCGCCAGCCCGTTTTCCGCGATGATGTCGGAAATCAATGCCGGCAATCCCGGATTCAGAAAATTGATCGGCGACAGGTTGACGGAGACGCAAGGCACATCGAGCCCTGCCTTTTGCCACGCCGCAATCTGCCTGCACGCCTCGCGCAGCGACCAGACACCGATCTGCTCGATGAGGCCGCATTCCTCCGCAAGTGGAATGAACTTCGCCGGTGACACATCGCCCAATACGGGATCATGCCAGCGCGCCAATGCCTCGACACCGTACAGATCCCCGCTGCTCGCGCGAATCTGCGGCTGGTAGTGCAACCGCAGACCGCCTTGTGCAAGCGCGTGGCGCAAAGCGGCGCTGAGACGAAGCCGCTTCTCATTCACGCGGTCCATGTCGTTGCTGAAAAACCGATGCGTGGAGCGGCCGGCTTGCTTGGCCTTGTACATTGCCGCATCGGCATATTTCAGCAGACTATCGAGATCGCGGGCATTGTCCGGAAACATGCTGATGCCGGCGCTGGCAGAAATCGGCACCTGATTGCCGCCGAGCTGCAGCGGAACCGACAGCGCCTCGGTGAGACGGCTGGCGATGCGGGAGGCATCTGCCGCGATACAGTTCGGCATCAGGATGATGAATTCATCGCCTCCCTGGCGACTCAGGATATCGCCCGGTCGGATGTGCTGATGAAGCCGCTGCGTGACGGCGACCAGCAAGTCATCGCCGACAGCATGCCCCAGCGTATCGTTGACGTCCTTGAAGTGATCCAGGTCAAGAAATATCAGCGCCATCTGCGCATCTGCGGAGCATTCCGCGACGGCGCGCTCCATCAACTGGCGCATATGAGTCCGGTTCGGCAGACCGGTGAGCGCATCGAAATAGGCAAGCCGCGAGATTTCGTTGCGCGCTTCCTCACGCTCGATGGCGACTGCGGCGAGATGAACACAGGCATCGACGATGCCGTGATGCAAGCGGCTGGGTCTGCGACATTCCCTGAAATAGAATGCGAACGTGCCGATGACACGCCCATCCTTGGTCTTGATCGGCATCGACCAGCAGGCCTTCAGACCGGCAGCCAGCGGCGCGCTGTTATACGGCAGCCATAGAGGATCGTTTTCGATATCGGTGACCAGAACAGGCTCGCCGTGAAAGGCCGCGGTCCCGCAGGAGCCTACATCCGGTCCGATGGCAACGCCGTCCAGCGCCTGCGCATAACCTGCCGGAAGGCTTGGTCCTCCCAAAGGATGCAGCAGTCCCACGGAATCGACATGTAGCACCGAACAGACGACATCGGGCGCGATCTGCTCCACCTTCCGGCAAAGATTGTCCATCACGTCGAGCAGCGGCTGCTCATCGGCCAGCGCTTCGAGAATGTGATGCTGCAGCGACTGAAGCTGCTTGCCCTCGGTGATATCGGTCATCAATGCGACGAGGTGCTGGAGTTTTCCATCCGTGTCGTGAATCGCATTCAAGGCAACCGAGACCCAGACCTCGTTGCCCGTCTTGTCGTAAAGGAGAATTTCGTCTTCAGCAGAACCTTCCGTTCTGATCTGCCGGTCCAGATATGCGAGCGTCGCCTGGCTGGTATATGCGCCGACGAGGAATTCCTCCGGGATCAGTCCCGTCGCCTCATCCAGCGAGTAGCCGAACATGCCGGTGAAGGCGCCGTTGACATAGCTGATCCGTGCATCGCGACCCGCAATGTAGATAGCGCGTTTCGTCTTGTCGACCACGAGAGCCAGCGGGACAATTTCGTTTCTGCGCTTCACCTCCTGCGTCACATCGCGGACGAAGCCCATATAGGTGATCTCGCCATTCACCTCGACCCGCGACATCGACAACGATCCCCAGATCTCGCTGCCGTCCTTGCGTTCGATTTTCACCTCGCGGCTGTGACCGGCAATGCGATTGACGCCGGTCGCGCGGTTTGCGGCGATATATCCGTCATGCTGCGACCTGATGGCCATCGGCACCAGAAAGCTGATATTTTGCCCGAGCACTTCACCGCGCTCATAGCCCCACAACCGTTCGGCGGCGGCATTGAAATGGATCACGGTATTCTTGCTATCGATCATCACGACAGCATCGATGGCCTGCTCCAGCCCGGCGAGGAGCGTCCTGGCAGCATCACTCTGGTCGACATGCACCAACGTCATAAACGCAACTCGCAATTACTTTGCTCAAACCATCGGACCGTCGTTGAAATGACCCGATCACCGGCTTTCAGCCGAGGTGGTGCAATCGTATGTGCGAGACGTCGCCAAACTGTTTTGCGCGGCGCCCGAGTTTCCGACGGCCGCGAACGTACTTAAGGTTCGGATAAAACCACGCAGCCACAGCAAGACACGCAAGCACCGACGCAACCTTCGATAGATCGCCCGTCGCTCAAGCGGTATCCTGACGCCGCTGACGCGGCCTGAGAATCCTAGTGGGCCTCAGCCGCGAGCACGGCCTCGACACGGATTTCTTCCGTGAGCCGTGCCTTGAGGTCGGAAAAAGCCGGGCTGGTCTTGATGGTGTAGTGCCGCGGATGCGGTAGATCGACCGGGATATCGGCCTTGATGCGACCGGGACGCGCCGACATCACCACGGTGCGCGACGCGAGGAACACCGCTTCCTCGATATCGTGGGTGACGAAGATCACCGTCTTGCGCTCGCGCTCCCAGATGCCGAGCAGCAATTCCTGCATCAAGGCGCGGGTCTGGTTGTCGAGCGCGCCGAACGGCTCGTCGAGCAGCAGAATCTTCGGATCATTGGCGAGCGCTCGCGCAATCGCGGTGCGCTGCTGCATGCCGCCCGAGAGTTGCTTCGGGAAATGATTGGCGAAACTGGTGAGGCCGACTTTCTCCAGCCACTGCCGCGCGATGTCGTTGCGCTCACGTTGGGACACACCGCGCTCGCGCAGACCGAAGGAGATGTTCTCGGAGACAGTCAGCCAGGGAAACAGCGTGTAGGACTGGAACACCATGCCGCGATCCGCGCCCGGACCGGTGATGGCCTTGCCGTCGAGCAGAATGCGGCCGGTGGTCGGCGTATCCAGCCCGGCGACCATGCGCAGCAGCGTGGACTTGCCGCAACCACTTGGTCCGAGGATCGTGACGAAGTCATTGTCCGCGACGGACAGATTGGTCGGCTCCAGCGCACGCGTCGGCGTGCCGCCGCGGACGGCCGGAAAGATCCGCGAGACGTTGTCGATGACGAGCTTGCTCAAATGATGCTCCACGGAAACAAGCGCCGGTTCGCAGCCTTGAACGCGTAGTCCGAAATCAAACCGATGATGCCGATGACGATGATGCCGAAAATGATCTGGCCAGTGGCCAGCAGCGCCTGACTGTCGATGATCATGTGACCGATGCCCGAGGACGAGCCGATCAGTTCGGCGACGATGACATAGGTCCAGGCCCAGCCGAGCACGAGACGAAGAATTTCCGCAATCTCCGGCGCGGCGGATGGGATCAACACGCGCTTCAGCACGCCGGCGTCGCGCGCGCCGAGCGTGAGCGACGCCTCGACGAGATCGCGGCGCACGCTGCCGACACTGACAGCGACCATCAGAATGAGCTGGAACACCGAACCGATGAAAATCACCAGCAGCTTCTGCAATTCGCCGATGCCCGCCCACAGGATCAGCAGCGGAATGAAGGCCGAGGCCGGCAGATAGCGCGCAAAGGACACGAAGGGTTCGAGGAAGGCTTCGATCGGCTTGTAGGCGCCCATCAGGATGCCGATCGGCACCGCGAACAGCGCAGCCAGCACGAAGCCGCCAATTACGCGCCAGATGGTCATGCCGATGTCGTGCAGGAAGCCCTGCTTGGTCAGCAGCAGCCAGCCATCATCCAGCATGGTCAGCGGATTGGCGAGAAAGGTCTTGGAGACGAAGCCGCCAAAGGTCGCATAGGACCACGCAGCCACGAACAGCACGAAGAACGATATGCCGAGCACGACGCGCGCGGTGGATGAAATCGGAGCGAGCGGTTTCATGTCGGATTGATGCCTGCACGGAAAAGCGGGGCAACGACCACCGTCGTTGCCCCGCGCAAGAGATTACTGAATGAAGCGCGGATCGGCGAGTTTCGACAGATCCGGGATTTCCTTGATCACGCCGATTTCGAGCAGCAGCTCGGCAGCTTCCTTCGAGAACGCCTGGTGCTCGCCGGCGAAGAACTTCTTGTTCGCTTCCTGATCCTGCCAGCGCAGATATTGCGCGGAGGCGCCGAACTTCTCGCCGGTCTGCTTCACGTCGGCGCCCATGATCTCATAGGACTTGTCTTTCTCGGCGCCGATCATCGCAACGGCCTCGAAATAGCTCTTGGCCAGCGCCTTCACGGCACCTTCGTTATCGGCGATGAATTTCGGCGTACAGCCGAAGGTGTCCATGATCATCGGATAGTCGAGCGTGGTGGCGATGATCTTGCCGGCTTCCGGCTTCTCGCGCACGGCCGACAGATACGGCTCATAGGTCATGGCCGCATCGTTCTGGCCGGCGATGAAGGCCTGCGCTGCCGGACCCGGCTCCATGTTGACGACGGAGACGTCCTTCACCGAGAGGCCGTTCTTCTTCAGGAACCAGGCGAGCGTGAAATAGGGCGCAGTGCCCGGAGCCGATGCGGCAACGGTCTTGCCCTTCAAATCCTTGATGGATGCGATGCCGGCGCGCACGGCCATGCCGTCGGCGCCATAGGACTTGTCGAGCTGGAACAGCTGCGTGGTGGCGACGCCGTTGGCATTCCACGCCACCCAGGTCTCGACCGTGGTGGCGGCGCATTGCACGTCGCCCGATGCGATAGCGAGATGGCGGCTCGCCTGCGGGACCTTCTTGATGGTGACGTCGAGACCGTTCTTGGCGAAGATGCCGGCTTCCTTCGCCAGCGTCAGCGGCGCAAAACCCGTCCAGCCGGAAATGGCGATAGTGACCTTGGTCTGCGCCGCAGCCGGGGTCGCAACGAGAGCCGCGAGCATGGCGGCGACGGAAACTCCAATCAACTTCATAACGCACTCTCCTCAGCCAGATTTAGAATGATACTGCATGGCAACATGGCGAATTGCCAGAGTCAATTTGCGCGGCTATGCCGCGGCAGATGATTCATATCGTCCTCATGATCGCAGCCCCGTCGGCGTGAAGCGTGCGGTGAGCTGATACAGATCGTTTGGATAGGTGACGCGCACCGATGTGATGATCTTGTTCTTGCGCCAGGTGCGGCGCTCGACCACGAGGCAGGCGGCCGGCTTTTTCAGCGTCAATGCTTTCAGCGCCACATCATCTGCCAGAGACGCGGTGATCCGGTGCTCAGCCTCATTCCACGGTACGTGACCGAGCAGCCAGGTACCGGGCGGCACGCGCGTGAAATCAATTTCAGACGCGGGCGGCACCACGTCGAGATTGATCAGGCGCTCTTCCAGTGCGAACGGCCGCCCCTTGGCGATGTGCCGACAGCTCAACACCAATACGTCGCAGCTCTTGTCGATGCCGAGACGATCGAGATCATCCTTGGTGGCCTTGCGGCGCTTTCGCGACAGCAGCTCATAAGCATAAGCCTCGCCGCGCTTGGCGATCTCGGCCTGGATATCCGGGATATGCAGCACGGCCGACTGCACAAGCGGCTTCGCCACAAAGCTGCCGACGCGACGCTTGCGCTCGATGACACCGGCGGCAGCGAGACCTGACAGCACCTTGTTCACGGTCATCCGCGAGCAATTATAGCTCTCGACCAGCTCATGTTCGAACGGGATGCGATAGCCGGGCGGCCAGCGGCCGGACAGAATCTTCTCTTCGAGATCGGCGCGGATGCGCTGATACAGCGCCTGCGGCGCGGCGTGCGCTTTTCCATTTGCTAGTTTTGACACGCGCGCTGCCGCCATCAGAGTGTCGCCAGCCGCTGCACGACGCGCCGATAGCGTTCGGTGATGGATGCGCGCTTGACGTGGCGACCGCTGTTGACGACCTGCTTGCCGCCGACAAAGACGTCGGAGATCGCCGACTTGCCGGCAACAAAGGTCAGGGCATCGAGCCAGCGGTCGCCGGTGACGGCGCAGAGATCGGGATGCGCGGTGTCCAGCACAACGATATCAGCACGCTTGCCGACCGCAAGTGCACCGATGTTGCGGCCTGACGCCTGCGCGCCGCCGACGAGCGCATGTTCATACAGCGCACGGCCGGTGGATTCACCTTCATGGCGCGCCACAGCGTTGCGAACGCGATAGGCGAGACGCTGGCTGTATTCGAGCTGCTTGAGTTCGCTGGGCGCCGTGATCTCGATATTGGAATCGCTGCCGACGCCGAAGACGCCGCCGGCATCGATGAAGCGCGGGCCTTCGAAGATGCCGTCACCGAGGCTCGCTTCGGTAAGCGGGCACAGACCGATGACGGCACCTGCTTTCGCCACACCTATGGTTTCTTCATCGGTCATATGGGTCGCATGGATCAGCACCCAGCGCCTGTCGACCGGCATGCGATCGAGCAGCCACGCCACAGGGCGCTGCCCGGACCATGCGATGCAGTCCTCGACCTCCTTGGTCTGCTCGGCGACGTGAATGTGGATCGGTCCATCCGGCACCGCCTTGAGGACGTCATTCAACGTCTCCGGCGTGATCGCACGCAGCGAATGGGGCGCGATGCCGATGGCGGCGTCATCGACCGACTTGATCGCTTCACGCGACTTCTCCAGTAGCGCCAGAAAGCGCGCGGGATCATTGACGAAACGGCGCTGGCCGTGGATCGACGCGGCGGCGCCGAAGCCGCTGAAATTGTAGAAGGACGGCAGCAACGTCAGGCCGATACCGGTCTCGCCGGCAGCCGCGGCGATACGCGCCGCCATTTCGGCGACATTCGTATAGGGCGCGCCGTTTTCATCGTGGTGCAGATAGTGGAATTCGGCAACTGAGGTAAAGCCAGCTTCCAGCATCTCGACATAGGCGAAAGCCGCGATGGCCTCGACGTCATCCGGCGTGAGCGTATCGATGAAGCGATACATCAACTGCCGCCAGGTCCAGAAACTGTCCTGCGCGGCGCCGCGGATTTCGGTGAGGCCGGCCATGCCGCGCTGGAACGCATGGCTGTGCAGATTGGGCAATCCAGGCAGAGCCACGCCGCTGATGATTTCCGCGTCAGCGCTGCTCGAATCCGCGGCAACGGCCGTGATAACGCCATTCTCGATCGTGACAATGACATCGCGTGCCCAGCCTAACGGCAGCAGCGCGTGCGCGAAGAACAGCCTTTTTGCAGCACTTTGCGTGCGCATCGTGATTGCCTGTTGCATTCAAAAGACGCTCGACAATAAGCGAGGCCGCTGATTATGTATAGACATAGGACGTCCCGAATTTGCGGCAGTCTGCCGAGTTCCTGGAAGTGACCTTCGCCATGAGTTTCGATACCATCTGGACCAATGCACGCCTTGCCACGATGGCGCCCGGCCAGCCTGGGCTCGGCATCGTGGAGAATGGCTGCATCGCAGCAAAGGATGGCCGGATCGCTTTTGTCGGGGCGGCGACCGACTTGCCCGTAGGCGCCGACGCTGCAACGCGCATCGATTGCGATGGCCGCTGGATCACGCCGGGGCTGGTCGATTGCCACACCCATCTGATCTATGGCGGCAACCGCGCCACGGAATTCGCGATGCGGCTCGAGGGCGCGAGCTATGAGGACATTTCGCGCGCTGGCGGCGGCATTGCCTCGAGCATGAAGGCCACGCGTGCGGCTAGCGAAGCGCAGCTCGTCGCCAGCGGATTGAAGCGGCTCGATCATCTACTCGCCGAAGGCGTCACGACCATCGAGATCAAGTCGGGCTACGGCCTCGACAGGGATACTGAAATCCGTTGCCTCACAGCGGCGCGCCAGCTCGGCCGTGCGCGCGACGTCTCCGTCGTGACATCGTTTCTCGGCGCGCATGCGATGCCGCCGGAAGCAAATGGCGATAAGGACGCCTATATCGACACGGTCATCGCCGAAATGCTGCCGGCGATTGCCGAACTGAAACTCGCCGACGCCGTCGACGCGTTCTGCGAGGGCATCGCATTTTCGCCGGAGCAAACGGCGCGGGTGTTCGACGCCGCCAAGAAACTCGGCCTGCCGGTCAAGCTGCATGCGGACCAGCTGTCCAACCTGCATGGCGCGAAGCTCGCCGCCGAGCATAACGCGCTGTCTGCGGATCATCTCGAACATACGGACGAAGACGGCGTCGTCGCGCTGACCAAGGCCGGCACCGTGGCCGTGGTGCTGCCCGGCGCCTATTACACCCTGCGCGAAACCCAGGCTCCGCCGATCGCTTTGTTCCGCAAGCATGGCACCCATCTGGCGCTGGCCACCGACAGCAATCCCGGCACCTCGCCGCTGACCTCGCTGCTGCTCACCATGAATATGGGCGCGACACTGTTCCGCATGACCGTTGATGAATGCCTGCTCGGCGTCACGCGTGAAGGCGCACGGGCGCTCGGCAAGCTCAAGGATGTCGGCACAATGGAAGCCGGCAAAGCCTGCGATCTCGTCATCTGGGACATCGAACACCCCGCCGAGCTGGTTTACCGCGTCGGCTTCAATCCGCTTCACGCCCGCGTCTGGCACGGCCGGACCTCCGCGACATCCAACTAAGGACACCATCATGGATCGCAGCAAGAACAGCCGCATCGTCCGCAGCCCGCGCGGCACAGAGCTTTCCGCGAAGGATTGGCTCACCGAAGCGCCGCTGCGCATGCTGATGAACAATCTCGATCCGGAAGTGGCGGAAAACCCGAACGAGCTGGTGGTCTATGGCGGCATCGGCCGCGCCGCGCGGAACTGGGAAGCATTCGACCAGATCGCCAAATCGCTCCGTGAGCTCAACGCCGACGAGACGCTGCTGGTGCAATCCGGCAAGCCGGTCGGCGTGTTCAAGACGCATGCCGATGCGCCGCGCGTGCTGATCGCCAATTCGAATCTCGTGCCGCGCTGGGCCACCTGGGAGCACTTCAACGAGCTCGATCGCCGGGGCCTGATGATGTACGGCCAGATGACTGCCGGCTCCTGGATCTATATCGGCTCGCAGGGCATCGTGCAGGGCACCTACGAAACCTTCGTGGAGGCCGGACGGCAGCATTACAACGGCGACCTCTCCGGCCGCTGGATCCTCACCGCCGGCCTCGGCGGCATGGGCGGCGCGCAGACACTGGCGGCGACCATGGCGGGCGCGTCGTGCCTCGCGGTCGAGTGCCAGCCGAGCCGCATCGAGATGCGCCTGAAGAGTCGTTATCTCGACGTACAGGCGAAGGACCTCGACGACGCCCTGGTGATCATCGAGAAGGCCAACAAGGAGAAGAAGCCGATCTCCGTCGGCGTGCTCGGCAATGCCGCCGACATCTTCCCCGAACTGGTGCGCCGCGGCGTCAGGCCGGACATCGTCACTGACCAGACCTCGGCGCATGATCCGGTCAACGGCTATCTGCCGAAAGGCTGGACGCTGTCGGAGTGGGAGGCCAAGCGCGCCAGCGATCCGCAAGCCGTCGAGAAGGCATCGCGCAAATCGATGAGCGAGCACGTCCGCGCGATGCTCGACTTCCACAAGATGGGCGTGCCGACTGTCGACTACGGCAACAACATCCGCCAGATGGCGAAGGAAGAAGGCGTCGACAACGCGTTCGACTTCCCGGGCTTCGTGCCGGCCTATATCCGCCCGCTATTTTGTCGGGGCATCGGTCCGTTCCGCTGGGCAGCGCTCTCGGGCGATCCCGAGGACATCTACAAGACCGATGCGAAGGTGAAAGAAATACTCGGACACAACAAGGCGCTGGTGAACTGGCTCGACATGGCGCGCGAACGCATCCAGTTCCAGGGTCTGCCGGCGCGCATCTGCTGGGTTGGGCTCGGCGATCGCCATCGCCTCGGCCTCGCCTTCAACGAAATGGTCGCATCGGGTGAGCTGAAGGCACCGATCGTGATCGGCAGGGATCATCTCGACTCCGGTTCGGTGGCAAGCCCGAACCGCGAGACCGAAGCGATGAAGGACGGCTCCGACGCCGTGTCGGACTGGCCGCTGCTCAATGCGCTGCTCAACTGCGCATCTGGCGCAACATGGGTGTCGCTACATCACGGCGGCGGCGTCGGCATGGGCTTCTCGCAGCATTCCGGCATGGTCATCGTCGCCGACGGCACGCCGGAAGCAGCAAAGCGCCTCGAACGCGTGTTGTGGAACGATCCGGCCACCGGCGTGATGCGCCACGCGGATGCGGGCTATGAGGAAGCCATCGACTGCGCAGAGGAACATCACCTCAATCTGCCATCGCTGCACGCCAAGGGCTGAGTGCGGCGCATGCAGATCCTGCGCGCCGCGAACTACAAGGTGATGCCCTGGAAGAACGGGCTTGGATCGACCACGGAGATCGCGATCTTCCCGGCGAATGCAAAGCTGGACGATTTCGACTGGCGCGTCAGTATGGCGCAGGTGACGAGCGACGGACCGTTCTCGTCATTTCCCGGGATTGATCGTACACTTCTGGTCATCGATGGCGCCGGCATCGACCTCAATGTCCACGGCAGCGCATCTGTGCGCATTGATCGCAGTACGATCCATTCCTTCCCGGGCGATCAGCAAACGTCAGCGACACTAATCGACGGTTCCATTACAGATTTGAATGTGATGAGCAGGCGCGGGATCGTCTCACAGCATGTGAGACGCATCAACGTCATGAAACGTCAGGATTTTATAGTTTCTGCACAAGCGTTTCTGTTCGTTGAGCATGGCACTGCGACCGTACGGTCGGCATCGACCGTCGACAGCCTGTCGGCGCATGATGCGCTGCTTGTGGAACAAGGATCAGCACCTGTCGCGATTGAGTCCGATGCGACGGCGCATGTAGTCATCATCGAATTCGGTAGATAGCCGCCACACACTGATTTTGATGACGCCATAAATTCCGGAAATGCCATCCAAATCAAATATATAACCAAGAGTGATTACGCCTATATGATTGGTAGAGAATCGCGACACCACTTGGTCCGACTCATGGCGCAATTGCGAGGCTGGATATTCAAATGCACAAGCGGCATCTCAATATTCCGATTGAAATTGTTCGTACCGTCGTTGCCATTTCAGAAACGGGTAGCTTGACCAAGGCTGCGGAGCAATTGGGGTTGAGTCAGCCCGCGGTGAGTTCGCAGATCAAGCGCCTCGAACAACTTGTTGGCGGTTCGCTGTTCAGCAAGACGCCGAACGGAAGTTGTCCGACCGATCTCGGCAAGCTGGTGCTTGCGCAAGCGCGCAAGATCATCGAGGCCAACGATCAGGTGCTTGCGCTCGGCGGAGCCGATAATCATGTCGACCGGCTTCGTTTGGGCCTGAGCGTTGTCCTCGCGCAGCGCTTCATCGCCGAGCAGAGCCTGAGCAACCTCAATGACATCCATATCCATGCCGGAATGTCCACCGAGATTGCGACAGCGTTGATCGACGGCCATGTCGACGTCGGGTGTTTTTTCCAGCGGGGAGAAATCAGTGCCGATCTGGCTCCGCTCATTGTCGATGAAGCCGAGGATCGGCTGGCATGGGTTCGCTCGAAATCATTCGTGCTCAGCCCCGGCGCACCGATCCCAATCGTCACCTGGACCAATGACGACTGGATGATTCATACGCTCACGCGGCACGGCCTTTCCTATCGGATTGCCTTCAGCAGTCAGGACTACAGCGCGAAGAAAGCCGCCGTCGAAGCCGGCATCGGACTGACGGCTGTTCCCAGCCGGATCATTCCGCCGGGACTGGTCTGGGCCAGGGACTATTATTTGCCGGAGCTTCCGACCATCAAAGCGCTGCTCTGCATTCGCCCGGGTATGACGTCGCCGCGTGTCCTGGAAATCAAGGATCAGCTCTCGGCGATGTTCCTGCGCCCCGCACTGCCCATGGAAAACGACAAAGTTGCCTAGCGAAGCCGCATATTTCAGAGAGCAGGCCGAGCGCTGCGAAAAGCTGGCGCGGGAGATTGATGACCCCGTGGTTCGCGAACGACTGTTGAACCTGGCCACGGAATATGCGCGTCGCGCGGAAAGGAAACCTGTGCAGCCCCGAGCCCGGCAATCGCCGCGGCCGGAGCGGCGCTGAGCGAATAGACGCTACGTTGCTGGCACAACTACGTCTCTGACTGGATGCTTGAACCCGGCGCGACGGACAACGGGGCGCGCGCCAACGCCGAGCGGCGGTGATGGATGAGGTTGTCGATGCGCTGCGCTGCCGAGACCAGCGTCGCGATTTCCAGTGCGTCTTCGTCATTACGCATCGTCTTCGCCAGCTGCGCGGTGAGAAGGTCGTCGACCTCCTGTTCGATCGCACATAGTTCCGCGTCGTCGGGCGCTGCCCTGATCCGGCGCGGCAATGTATAGAATGCGTTGAGTGTCGCCTCCCGGTGATCGGGGGGGCGAATGCCGAGGAATCGCCAGGCGGCGGCGAGTATCGAGGCCAAAGCGCCAAGGAGCATGGGCGCGAGATAGATGTCATCGCCGTATTTATCCATGAAGCTCTGCTCGGTGCCGTTGTAGTAGGCAGCAGCACCGGGATGGACGGGGATAAAGGCATCGGGATCGGTGTCGGCAGCAGCGATACCGGCCAGTTGCGGTTGCCCGGCGATCAGATCGCGACGCGCCGCGACCACCATTTCGGTCAGACGCGCGATCACGCTGGAATGGAGCTTCTTGTTCGCGACCAGATAGTAACTGACCCGAAGCGTTGTCACGTCATCATCCGGGACGGGCGGCGCACCGCGGAGCGACCCTTTCGGAATGTCGAAGCTTTCGTAGGCGCCGTTGGCATCGGCAATGGCGCCGGCGGCATCGATCGGGATCAGCACCGGTGCACCGGTTTTGAACAGACCGCGCACCTGAGACAAATACTTCTCGGTCAGCGGGATCACCACCAGCAGGGCGCCGACTTCCCTGGCTTCCACGGCGCGCCGGGTATCGCTGACCTCAAGATTCTTGAATGTGACCCTCGCACTCGTCAGGTCATATTGTTTGGTCAGCGCATCGACCAGTTTGCGATTGACCTCACCGCCCACCACACCGACGGTGCGGCCGCGCAGGCCCTCGACACTGGTGATCTTCGAGCCGGGCGGCGCGATCAGCATGACAACCGCCTTGGCCATGACGGCAACGGCGCGCGCCTCGGAGAGATCGCCGACATCGGCCCGGACCACAGCGAGATCGAACTTGCCGGACGAGAATGCCTTGCCGGCATCGACGGCGTTGCCGAAGGTCTCGAAATCCAGCCGGATCGGCGACTTCTTGTTGGCGAAATGGCTGGCGATGATTGAGGCCGTCTTGCCGGCTTCGCCATCGATCGACCCGACCGCCAGCTTGAGCACGGTCGGACGCTCGATATAGCGCCAGGTCAGAAGGCCGCCGCCCAGCAGCAGACCGAAGATGCCGGCCAGCAGAAGCACCCTGCCCCAGAACGGGAAAGCAATGGATCGCACGTTCATGCTCGGTCCTGCGCGGCCACAAGAATGGGCTGACGACATTGCCCGCAATCACCTTGCTCACACGTTCATTGGAAGTCCATCGGTACGGACGACAGGTAAAGTCCACCGACCGGACCGAATCCACGAGCAGCGCCATCGGACTGGTAAAGATCCAGCAGCGGATGTTGGAGAGCATGGGGCAGCCGCATGTGCCTCGGCGGCCCAGTGTCGCTCCCGCAAAAGCGGGAACGACAGAAACGGTGCCGAAGCGCCTTTTTATAATCATTCTAATAACATACGCGCGTTTGTCTTGACCTTGTCAGGACGCTGCTCGACAAGGTCCGGCATGACCGTCCACCAGACTGCATCCGAAACATCCACACACGAATTGCGCCTCGGCAACGCGCCGCGCGGATTCATCGGGACCATCGTGGCGTTGCAGCCCGATATTGCAGGCGCGGCCGATAGCGGCCACGAGCTCGAACGGCATCTGCTGGAAATGGGCTTCACCGAAGGTGCGCGCGTCGAGATTCTGCATCAGGGCGCTATCCAGCGCGATCCGATCGCGGTGCGCGTCGACAATATTACGATCGCCGTCCGCCGGCGCGAAGCCATGGCAGTTGTTGTGAAATGACCGATGCAGACGTGACCAACGAGCGCTTCCATCTGGCGCTGGTGGGAGCCCCCAATAGCGGCAAGACATCGCTCTTCAACGCACTCACCGGCAGCCGCCAGAAGGTGGCCAACTATGCGGGCGTCACCGTCGAGCGCAAGGCGGGCGCCTTCGTGACACCGGCCGGCCGTCAGGTCACGCTGCTCGACCTGCCCGGCACCTATTCGCTGCGCGGCCGCAGCCCGGACGAAGAGATCACCCGCGACGTCGTGCTCGGCAAGCGCCCCGGCGAAGCTGCGCCCGATCTGGTCCTGTGCATCGCCGACGCCACCAATCTGCGCCTTACGCTGCGGCTGATCCTGGAACTCAAGCGCACCGGTCGCCCGCTGCTGGTGGTGCTCAACATGTTCGACATCGCGCAGCGCCGCGGCGTCAGCATCGACGTCGACGCGATGTCCGCAGCACTCGGCGTGCCTGTGATCACTTCCATCGCAGTGAAGAAGGCCGGTGTCGAGCAACTGCGTCACCGCACCGACGAATTCGCCGCCAACATGCCGGCGGTCGCCGCAGGCGACGGCTGGACGCCGCTCAGCCTGTCCGAGATGAAGGCGCTGCAGCGCGAGGCTGACCGCATCATCCGCGAAACCGTGACGATGCCGACCAAGCCGGACACGCTGACCACGCGCGTCGATGCCGTGGTGCTGCATCCGGTCGCCGGTCTCGCGATTCTCGCGCTCATTCTGTTCGTGATGTTCCAGGCGGTGTTCTCCTGGGCGCAGCCGCTGATGGAGCTGCTGTCGGATTCCTTCGGCGCGCTGGGCACGCTGGTGGCACAAGTGCTGCCTGAAGGAATCTTGCAGAGCTTCCTGCAGAACGGGTTGATCGCCGGCGTCGGCAGCGTGCTCGTGTTCCTGCCGCAGATCATCATCATCTTCCTGTTCATCCTGCTGCTGGAAGATTTCGGCTACATGGCACGCGCCGCGTTCCTGATGGACCGCATCATGGGCGGCGCCGGTCTGCATGGCCGCGCCTTCATCCCGCTGCTGTCGAGCTTCGCCTGTGCGATCCCCGGCATCATGGCAACGCGCGTGATCGATAATCGCCGCGACCGCCTCACTACCATCCTGATCGCGCCGCTGATGACCTGCTCGGCGCGCATCCCGGTCTATACGCTGATCATCTCCGCCTTCATTCCGGCCGAGACCGTCTGGGGCTGGATCAACCTGCAGGGCCTCGTGATGTTCGGGCTCTATGTGGCGGGCATCGGCAGCGCACTCGCCGCATCCTTCGTCATCAAGTTCTTCATGTGGCGCGACTACCAGCCGGCGCCGTTCATGCTGGAATTGCCGGACTACAAGCTGCCGCGCCTCAAGAGCATCGCCATTGGCGTCACTACCCGCGCCAAAATGTTCCTGCAGCGCGCCGGCACAACCATCCTGTCGATGATGATCCTGATCTGGTTCCTGGCCTCGTTCCCGCAGGCACCGGCCGGCGCCGAAGGTCCGGCGATCAATTACAGCCTGGCTGCGATGATCGGAAAATTCCTGGAGCCGTTCTTCGCGCCGCTCGGCTTCAACTGGCAGATCACGGTGGCGCTGATCCCCGGCATGGCGGCGCGCGAGGTCGCGGTCGGCGCGCTCGGCACCGTCTATGCGATCGAAGGCGGCAAGGAAGCGGCGGACGCGATCGGCCAGGCGCTGGCCAGCAAATGGAGCCTTGCCACCGCGCTGTCGTTTCTGGCCTGGTTCATCTTCGCCCCGCAATGCGCCTCGACATTGGCCGTGATCCGCCGCGAGACCGGCAGCACCAAGTGGATGGTGGTGACGTTCCTCTACATGTTCGCGCTGGCCTATGTGGCTAGCCTGATCACCTACACCGTCGCGAAAGCGGCCGGGCTGGGTTAGCCTGGCTAGCGTGGCATCCTTCGCGCCGACACCGTGATTTGAATTTCATCCTGTGCCGCTGCATCACCATCGGTAACGCAGCGTCGCGATTACATCGCGCCGCATGCCGTAATAGCAGCCGGAATCCTGACACAGCCGCACATAGGTCTTGTCGAACAGGTTGCTGGCATTGAGCTGGAACTTGAAGCCCTTGAACTGCGGTCCAAGTCCGGCAAGGTCATAGTGAAGCGCCGCATCGAATAGCGTGACGCCGGGAACGTTATAGGTGTTCATGCTGTCGCCCGCCGTTTCCCCGAAATAGCGGACGCCGGCCGCCAGACCGAAGCCGTCGAGGACGCCGCTGCGGAAGGTGTAATCAGCCCATAGCGATGCCGCATTGCGCGGGACACCGATTGGCCGTTTGCCGAGTGTATCAGGCTCCGAATTCGTATTGACCAGGTCGAGATAAGTATAGGCGCCGAGCAATGTCAGGCTGCGATCGACCTGCACCTTGCCTTCGATCTCGATCCCCCGCGATCGGATCTCACCGGTCTGAACCCGATTTCTGAAATCGTTCGGATCCTGCATCACGACGTTCTGCTGCTTCAGGTCGAAAGCTGCGAAAGTCAGGAGCATCTTGTCATCGGGTTGATACTTGACGCCGAACTCCTTCTGCTGACCGGTCGTCGGCTTGAACGGATTCAGGGTCCTGTTCGAGGCCCCGATGATCGGCTGGAACGACTCCGTGTATTGAATGTATGGCGCCACGCCGTTGTCGAACTTGTACAGCAGAGCACCGCGCTTGGTGGTCGCTTCATCCGATGTCGAGGCGGTGCCGAACGTCGTGCCGTCGAAGGTCGAGACCGTACGCGAATCGGCCCGATCGTGCCGGACTCCCAATAGCGCAACCCAGCGGTCGAACTTGATCTGATCCTGCAGATAAACGCCGACCTGATCGAAGGTCTGCCTGCTGGCGCCATCGAAATCCAGCGCCGGAACAGTTATGCCGTAGACAGGATTCAGCGCGTTGATCGATCCGACATCGGCGAGATAGCCGTTGGAGGCCCGATTGGTGCCGGTCTGGTAGTCTACCCCGAACAGCGTCATGTGCTGGAACGGCCCGGTCGCGAACTTTGCCTCGGCTTGATTGTCGATCGCAAAGGTACGCAGTGTTTCCGCCGCAGAAAACGCATCGCGGCCTATGCTGGTAATGTTCGTCTGGTTGGATTGGGGATAGACCGCCTGTGTATAGGTGCTGTTGTCGGTATAGCGGAGATTTTGCCGCACAGTCCAAACGTTATCGAAACGATGTTCGAACAGATAACCAATCGAACTATATTCGCGCTTGAATATATTATAGTTCGGGTCGCCCAGGTAGAAGCTGGTCGGAATCCGACCATTGACGGTCGAGAACAACGTTCCCACGCCATTCGGCAGTAGCTGATTGTAGAAGCCCGCTTTCGGGTCCCTTTGATAGGTCCCCTGGAAGGTGATCGTGGTATCGTTTGTCGGCCGCCACGTCAGCGACGGCGCGATCGAGACGCGCTGATAGTCGCCGTGGTCGACCTGGCTGCCGACGTCGTAGCCAGAAGCGGTGAGGCGATAGAGAAATTCCTTGTTTTTATCGAGTGGCCCGCTGACATCGATGCCGCTCTGGACGCGGCCGTAACTGCCGGTCGAAACGAACATCTCCTGATACGGCTCTGTGGTCGGCCGCTTGCTGACCATATTGACCACACCGCCCGGAGAGGCCTGACCGTAGAGCACCGACGCAGGCCCGTGCAGCACTTCCATCCGCTCGAGGTTGAAAGGATCGACCAGCGTATAGGCGAAGGTGCCCGACGCCACCCGCAACGAGTCCAGATACTGATCGGCGAGAAAGCCCCTGACATAAACCTGATCGAAGCGGCCGTCGGCACCGTTCCGCTCGCCGACCACCCCGGACGTATAGCGCGTGGCCTGCGACACGCTCTGTGCGGCTTGCGCCTGAATCTGATCCTGCGTGACAACGGAAATTGCCTGCGGCGTTTCGATCAATGGCGTGTCGGTTTTTGTACCCGTCCCGCTACGGGTCGCGACGTAGCCGTCCACGTGTCCCCAAGCGGTTTCGGACCTGGGATTGACCGGACCTGGCGCAACGGCTTGCTGTGATCGGCGGGCTGCAACACGACGGTCACCCCGCGCGCCTGATGTGCTGCGTCTGACTTGAGGGCGCCGTGTCGCTTGCTGCTGTGGCGCGTCGACCGTCACTGCGGGAAGTGTCGACTGCGCACGAACAACAGTCGTAAAATCGAGCGACATGACAAACGCGCTCGCCGCACCGAGCCATGCGGCATGCTTCCAGTTCTTTGATTTTATGCTCACGAATTGCCCCAGCGATTCAGCGAGCCAAAGCAGCCTGCCTTATAGCTTTTTCGTGACCCAAAGAGAGAATGGCAACACGTCAACTGCTAGAATAGGTCGAAGTCGGCGAACCCGGCACCGTCTATGCGATCGACCTGGCGCTGGCCAGCAAATGGAGCCTGGCCACCGCACTGTCGTTCCTATGTGGCGAGCCTGATCACCTACACCGTCGCGAAGGCAGCCGGGCTGGGGTAAAGATGCGTAGCCCGGATGAGCGCAGCGATATCCGGGAGTGTCGCGCCTGTTGAAACGCCGGCCCCGGATGTCGCTTCGCTCATCCGGGCTACGGGATCGACTTAAAATCCCGCAGCCAAGCCATCCTTGCGCGGGTCGGAGCCGGCGACATAGCCGCCATCGATTTTGCGCACGAGCTGCGCGCCGCCGAAACCGAAGGCGGAATCGGGCGGCTCGCGCTCGATGACATGGCCACGGCTGGTGAGATCGGCGGCGACGTTGTCCGGTACTGCGGTCTCGATCGCCACTTTCAACCCGGCCACATAGCGCCAGCGCGGCGCATCCGCCGCCGTCTGCGGATCCTGCCCCCAGAGCTGCATGCGCAGCATGATCTGCAGATGGCCCTGTGCCTGCATCGGGCCGCCCATCAGGCCGAACGCCATCAGCGGCTCTTTGCCCTGCATGACGAAGCCGGGAATGATGGTCTGGAACGGCCGCTTGCGCGGGCCGACCTGATTGGGATGACCATCGGTCAGAACGAAGCCGAAACCGCGATTCTGCAGGCTGATGCCGGTGCCGGGCACGACCACACCGGAGCCGAAGCCCGAATAGTTCGACTGGATATAGGACACCATCATGCCACTGGCGTCGCCGGTGGACAGACACACCGTGCCGCCGGTCTTCGGCGCGCCCGCGCCGAAATCCTGAGCGCGACTCATGTCGATGAGCTTGGCGCGCGAGGCCAGATAGGCCGGATCGAGCAGATGCGCGACGGTGACATCGTGCATGTAATCGAGATCGGCGGCATAGGCATAGACATCGGCGAAAGCGAGTTTCGTGGCTTCGATCTGCAGATGGAAGGCATCGCCGCTGTCGAGCACGAGACCATCGGTGCCATAGGCCCGCATAATGCCCAGCGCCATCAGCGCCGCGATGCCCTGCCCGTTCGGCGGGATTTCGTGCAGCGATGCGTCGCCGAAATCCTGATGGATGGTGCCGCACCAGTCATTACGATGCGTGGCCATGTCGGCCTCGTCGAGCACAGCGCCATGTTCGCGCGCAAAGTCAGCGATACGCTGCGCGAGCTCGCCGCGATAGAAGGCTTCGCCCTTGGTCGATGCGATCAGCTTGAGCGAATAAGCGTGGCCCGGCGCGCGAAACAATTCGCCCGCCGCAGGCGCACGCCCGCCGGGCATGAAGGCTTCGGCGAAACCCGGCTGGACCTTCAACTCCTCCGCCCCGCGGCGCCAGAGTTCGGCGATCACAGGCGAGACGTGGAAGCCATTCTCCGCATAGGAGATCGCAGGCTCGAACAAGTCAGCGAATGGCAGCTTGCCGAAGCGTTCGGACAGATCGACCCAGGCCGAAACGGCGCCGGGCACGGTGACGCTCTCCCACCCGCGATGCGGGAATGTCTTGTGATTTGCAAATCGCTCGGGGGTCCATCCCGCCGGCGACCGGCCGGAGGCGTTGAGGCCGTGCAGCTCCTTGCCGTCCCACAGGATGCAATAGGCATCCGAACCGATGCCGTTGCCGGTCGGTTCGACCACGGTCAGCGTGATAGCCGCAGCCAGCGCTGCATCCAGCGCATTGCCGCCACGCTCCAGCATGCGCAAGCCCGCTTGCGTCGCCAGCGGCTGCGACGCCGCCACCACATTGCGCGCCATGACCGGCGAGCGGCGGGAGGCGTAAAGGCCATCATGTCTGTATTGCATGAGTTCAAGCTCTCTTCAGGACTTTGCAGATCAACGCGTCTTCTTATCGACATTTGCACGAGCCGAATAGACGGGGTGCACGTGCCGAATAGACAGGCGGGTCTGCTCACCTCTCGATCTTGCATCGCAAGGTCGCTTGCGCTTACGGTTCCGCGCATTCCGTCGACCACGAGAGGATCAGCATTGGCCATCACCGTCATCCGCAACGCGGACTATGTCGTCGCCTGGGACGCCACAAAGAGCAGCCACACCTATGTCACCGGCGGCGATGTCGCTTTCGACGGCGGACAGATCGTGTTTGCCGGCCGCGACTATCAGGGCGAAGCGGTCGAGACCATCGACGGCCGCGGCTTCATGGTGATGCCGGGCCTCGTCGATATCCACTCGCATCCATCCAGCGAACCGCTCAACAAGGGCTTTCTCGACGAGATCGGCTCGCCCGGCCTGTATAATTCGTCACTCTACGAGTACATGCCGATCCTGCGTTCCGATCCGGAAGGCGTGCCGGACTGCGTGCGCGTCGCCTATTCGGAATTGCTGCTGTCCGGCGTGACCACAGTCGCCGATCTCTCGATTGCCCATCCGCAATGGCTCGACCTCGCCGCCGAGAGCGGGCTGCGCGTCTGCCTGGCGCCGATGTTTCGGTCGGCGCGCTGGTTCACGCCGAACGGCACGCTGGTGGACTATGAATGGAACGAGAAAGCCGGCGAGGATGCCATGCTGCACGCATTCGCGATTATCGACGCTGCCGAAGCGCATCCGTCCGGCCGGCTGTCGGGCATGATGTGCCCGGCGCAGATCGACACGTGTACGCCACAACTCATGCGCGACAGCTATGCCGAAGCCACGCGCCGCGGCATTCCGTGGCAGACCCATGCCGCGCAATCGGTGTCGGAATTCCACGAGATGGTCCGCCGGCATGGCGTGACGCCGATCCAGTGGCTCGGCGAACTCGGCGTGCTCGGGCCGACCTCGCTGGTCGGCCATGCGATCTTCGTTGACGACCATCCGCTGACGCCGTGGCACACCAAGCGCGACCTCGCACTGCTGGCCGAGACCGGCACCACGGTGGCGCATTGCCCGACGGTGTTCATGCGGCGCGGCATCGCGCTGCGTGATGTCGGCCGCTATCGCGCGGCCGGCATTTCGGTGGCGATCGGCACCGACACCTATCCGCACAACATGATCGAGGAGATGCGGAACGTGACGATGACCTCGCGGCTGATGGCCGGGCATCCGCGCGGCCTGAACTCGACCATGCTGTTCGAGGCTGCCACCACCGTCGGCGCCAAGGCGCTCGGCCGCAACGACATCGGCAGGCTCGAAGCTGGCTGCAAGGCCGATCTCGTGATGGTCGACGTCACCCATCCGATGATGCAGCCGCATCGCGATCCGATCCGCAGCATGATCTATGCGGCAGCGGAACGCGCGGTGCGTCATGTCTATGTCGATGGCCGGCAGGTTGTGAAGGACGGCGTGGTGCAGACGTTCGACTATCCAGCCGCGGCGCTGCGTGTGCATGAGGCGCAGATCCGCGCCGAGGAGCGCACACCCAGTCTCGACTGGGCCGGCCGCAAGCTGACGGAAATCTCGCCGCTGTCGTTCCCGATGGCGTGGCCGTCGAACGAGTAAGGCCGTCGCAGGCTTCGCTCCAGACGCCGGCACGTTCCCTCGCCCCGCATTTGCGGGGAGAGGGTTAGGGTGAGGGGCGGGGTTTGACGCTTCAACAGACGCGGACTCACGGGTCGAGAAATTTCCGACCCGTGAGTCCGCGTCTGATGTGTCTGCAGTGATAGCCCCTCACCCGGCGCTGCGCGCCGACCTCTCCCCGCTAATGGCGGGGAGAGGTTAGTAAGCGCGCTTACACGCGCTCGATGATGATCGCCGGTGCCATGCCGCCGGCGGCGCACATGGTGACCAGGCCGCGCTTCAGGTTGCGGCGCTCGAGTTCGTCGAGAACCGTGCCGATCAGGATCGCGCCGGTGGCGCCGATCGGATGACCGAGCGCGATCGAGCCGCCATTGACGTTGACCTTGCTGCGATCGAGATCGAGATCGCGGATGAACTTCTCGGCGACCACGGCGAAGGCTTCATTGATCTCCCACAGATCGATGTCTTCCTTCTTGAGACCGGCCTTTGCCAGCACCTTCTTCGCAGCCGGCACCGGCGCATTCAGCATCAGGGTCGGATCGTCACCGATATTGGCCATGGCCACGATACGCGCGCGCAGCTTGAGGCCATGCTTGTCCGCATAGGACTTCGAGGTCAGCAGCAAGGCTGCGGCACCATCGACCACGCCCGATGAATTGCCGGCGTGGTGGAAATGCTCGATCTTGAGATCCGGATATTTCTGGTTGATCTGCTTGCGGAAGGTCATGCCGCTTTCATCCAGCGGATGATCGGCCATCGCAGCGAAAGCAGGCTTCAGACCGGCGAGACCTTCGGCAGTGGTTTCCGGACGTGGATATTCGTCCTTGGCGAGCACGATATTGCCCTCGTCATCCTTCACCGGGACGATGCTCTTGTCGAAACGGCCTTCCTTGATCGCGATGGCTGCGCGGCGCTGGCTTTCCAGGCCGAGCGCATCGAGCGCCTCGCGGCTGATGCCCTCCATCGAGGCAATCGCGTCGCCGCAGATGCCCTGATGCGACTGCGGATGCACCTTGGCGAGGCGCTTGTTGCCCGAGCCCATGCCGAGCGGCGGCTTGCCGGCGGCCATATCTTCGGCAGCCATCGCACCGGTCAGCGACATCATCTCGGTGCCGCCGGCGATGACGACGTCTTCCATGCCCGACATGATCTGGGCCGCCGCGAAGTTCACCGCAGTGATGCCACCGCCGCAGAAACGATCCAGCGTGGTGCCGGACGCCTTGATGTCATAGCCGGCATCGAGCGCGGCCATGCGGCCGAGATCGCCGCCCTGCTTGCCGCGCTGGGTCGAGGTCGACCAGATCACGTCGTCGACATCGGCGGTGTTGAGCTTGTTGCGCTCGGCAATCGCCTTGAGCACGGTCGCTGCCAGATGCTGAGGGTGCTGTTCGGCGAGCTTGCCCTTGCCCACTTTGCCGATGCCACGGGGCGTGCGGACTGCGTCGATAATATAGGCGTCGGCCATGATCTTCTCCCAAATCTGTTAAAGTGTTTTTCTGACCGCGAGATTGGTCAAGCGACCCGTGAAGTCAAGGTGCGCAAGCAGCATGTGCGCCCCGCGGAAAATCGCAGGTCGCGTTGCGACTCCTGAAAATAGCATCTGTTCTTCCACGCAATCAGGAGCTTTGCGCAGCTATTACGCAACCAATCTGGTCGGCGTGTGCTGGCGCCTCAGGGCACGACGCAGGCGGTTCACAACTGTGAAAGCGTTCGGCGCGCAACAGGACGCAGCTGTGTCTGTCGGCGACAGGCATATTGCTCCGATTCAGCGAAGCGCATAGTTATGGCTGAATCACGCTGCGCCTAAAGAACTGCCCGGAATCAGATGCTCCAAGACGATCTTAGCCTGCAGGATGATCCCGGCCTTGCCGCCATGGCGGACACGCTCGCCAGATCGACCGACTATCGCGTCCTCCGCCGGCTGATCCCGCGCACCGAATTCGCGCCGGCCAATGGCCAGCCGACGCGATCCGGAATCCTCCTCGACGTCGAGACCACCGGTCTCGATCAGGTGCGCGACGAAGTCATCGAGCTTGCCATGATCAAGTTCGACTATCTGCCGGATGGCAGCATCACGCGCGTTGCGGATGTCTTCACCGCGTTCAACGAGCCGTCGCGGCCGATCCCGCCGGAGATCACCGAGCTCACTGGCATCACGGATGAGATCGTTGCGGGTCACCGCATCGATCCCGATGCCGTCGCCGCCTTCGCCGAAGACGCCGTCATCGTCATCGCGCATAATGCGAGCTTCGATCGCAAGTTTTCCGAGCGCTATTGGCCGGTGTTCCAGCACAAGGCCTGGGGGTGCTCGGCCACGGAAGTCGACTGGCGCAAACACGGCTTCGACGGATCGCGCCTCGGCTATCTGCTCGCCGGCGCAGGCTTCTTTCACCAGGCCCACCGGGCGATCGACGACTGCCACGCGCTGCTGGAGATTCTCGCGTTCGAATTGCCCGATCTCGGTGCGCCAGCACTGGCGGTTCTCCTGGAACGCGCCCGCAAGAAAACGATGCGGGTCTGGGCAGAGCAGTCACCCTTCGATCTCAAGGATGAATTGAAACGGCGCGGCTATCGCTGGAGCGACGGCTCCGACGGCCGGCCGAAGTCCTGGTACATCGATGTCGAGGAAAGCAAAGAGTCGAGCGAAATCGAATTCCTGCGCAAGACGATCTACATGCGCGACGTCGAGCCTCGCGTGCAGGCGCTCAACGCGCTGAGCCGGTTTTCGGTACGAGCGTAATACAGCGCGCAGCGACGCTATGTTCACCTCTCCCCACCGGGGAGAGGTGAACAGGAGTACTACACCGGCTGCAAACCCAGCGCCTGTGCCGCCTCGATCCAGACCGGCAATTCCTTCTGATACAGCGCATTGGTCTCCTTGAAGCCGAGCGCCGGTTCGAGCACGAAGGTCTTGAGAACTTCCTTCACTTTCGGATCGGTGTTGGCGGCGACGAAGATTTGCGACAGCCGATCGACGATCGGCTGCGGCGTCGCCTTGGGCACAGCCCAGCCTGTGAAGCCACTCACCGTGAAGAACTTCGACGTCGCGCCTTGCTCGGGTAGCGTTTTGATGTTTGGAATCGCATCGACCTTCTTCGAATGCACGGCGAAGACAACACCGCGATCGCCTTGCAGTACGGTCTGCGCAGCGGTGTAGCTGCCCATCGCGAAATCGATCGAGCCTTCCGCCAGTCCCGTCCACATCGGGGCTTCGCCGCGATAATGGATCGGCTCGATCTTGAGGCCATACTGCTTGTTGAGTTCGTTGATCGTCATATGCGGGGCCGAGCCCACGCTATAGGTGCCGAAGTTCACCTTGTCGTTCTTGCGCGCGAAGGCGACGAAGTCCTCCAGCGTCTTGACGCCGGATTTCGGACTGGCGACCAGCGGCAATCCGGCGCCGGGAATGACGCTGACCAGCGTCAGATCCTTGTCCATGTCGTAGCCGGGCGTCTTGAGCATCACCCGGTTCATCACATAGGTGGTCGAGATGGAGCAGAGAATCGTGTGACCGTCTGGCTCGGCGCGCGCGACTTCCGCTGTGCCAATGGCGCCGGATGCGCCGGCCTTGTTTTCGATGACGACAGTCTGTCCGACCTGTTTGGAAATATATTCACCGAAGGCGCGCGCCAGCAGATCGGTCTGCCCGCCGGCCGGATAACTGCAGATCATGCGGATCTGCCGCGATGGCCACGCGGCTTGTGCGGATGTGCCGCGCGACACGAACGGCATGGCAACGGCTGCAGATCCGGCAGCCATGAAGTGACGACGATTGATGATCGCAGACATGTTTCCCTCCCTTGTTTTTATGACGGTACCCGATCGCTCCCTCATTCGCCACGACGATAGGCGGGACAGATTGGCGCATTGGAAAAGCAAATCGCTTCCAGCTCTGCACGTATCGGCTCACGCCATCTGGATCGCAGCGCGGCAGTGCAGTAGTGTCCGCGCCAACTAAAAAAGCCGGACCGTTCGGATCTGGCGCACACATCACGCGAGGGACGAAACACCATGGCGCGGAATATTCTGATTCTCGGAGCTTCCTACGGCTCGTTGCTGGCGACGAAGCTCTTGATGGCAGGTCATAACGTGACCCTCGTGTGCCGGAAGAAGACCGCCGAACTCATCAATCGCGATGGTACTGAAGTGCGCATCAAGCTGCGTGACGAGCCGACCCACCGCGCCATCTTCTCACGCGACCTGCCAGGCAAACTGGATGCGACCTCACCGGATCAGGTCGAGCTGTCGCGCTACGATCTGGTCGGTCTTGCGATGCAGGAGCCGCAATATACCAACCACACGATCCGCGTTCTGATGATCAAGATCGCCGCGGCGAAGCTGCCGTGCCTGTCGATCATGAACATGCCGCCGCTGCCCTATCTCAAGCGCATTCCGGGGCTGGCCGACATGAATCTCGAAGAGGCCTATACCAATGCGCAGGTGTGGGAACGCTTCGAGCCGGGACTGGTTACGCTGTGCTCGCCCGATCCGCAGGCCTTCCGACCGCCGGAAGAAGCCGCGAATGTGCTTCACGTCGGCCTGCCAACGAATTTCAAGGCATCGGCCTTTGCCGATCCGGCTCACAATAAACTGCTGCGCGAACTCGAAGCCGACATCGACGCTGTGAAACTCGACGGCCAGGACGTGCCGGTGAAGCTGAAAGTGTTCGACTCGCTGTTCGTGCCGCTGGCGAAGTGGTCGATGCTACTCACGGGCAACTATCGCTGCATCACGCCCGAGGAGCCGCAGTCGATCCGCGAGGCGGTACACGGCGACCTGAAAGTGTCGCAGTCGATCTACGAGCATGTCGATGCCGTGGCGCGGCGTCTCGGCGCCGATCCCGAGGATCAGGTCCCGTTCGCGAAATATGCCAAGGCGGCGGAGAGCCTGCTCAAGCCGTCATCGGCCGCCCGTGCCGTCGCGGCCGGCGCGCCGTTTATCGAGCGGGTCGATCTTCTGGTGAAGCTGATCTCGCATCAGCTCGGCATGACCAATGCAAATATCGACCGCACGGTCGAGGTGGTCGATCAGAAGCTCAATGAGCGGCTGGAGTCCAGCGCGGGAATCTGACGCGCTGGCGTGACGCTGCTGCGATTGAATATCGGCTTCGCGACTGACGTCAGACGCGAAGCCGCCGCCGCGACGGCGTCCTCTATTTGATTGATATGATCTCGAGCTCCTGAGGGCCTGCGCCGACGACGTCACCGACGGCCTTGCCCATCAGCGATTTCGCCACCGGCGAGACGAAGGAAATCGAACCGGCCTTGGGATCCGCTTCGTCCTCGCCCACGATCCGATAGGTCTGCACACGCCCGTCGTTGCGGCTGAAAGTCACCGTGCTCCCAAAGGCGACGGTATCCGTCGATGTCGGGGCCGGCATGAGCTGGGCCGTACGCACGCGTGCCGTAAAATAGCGCATGTCGCGCAAGGGAATAGCCGCCTGCCGCCGCCGCTCGTTCACGTCATCGATCAGGCTCGCAGCATCATGCGCTTCGCGCGCCTGCTGGAGCTGCGCCTCAAGTGCCTTCAAACCGGCTTCGGTCACAAGGTTCGGATGAGGCGAGATCGGGCGGTCGGGCAGCAGGGTTTCCGCAGCCGTTTCGGCACTTTCTTCCTTGGTGAAGGCAACGCTCAATCTCGAACTCCGTATCGACGCGATCCGCTGTGATGGCGCAGAAGGCGATTACCCGATTGGTTTGTCAAAACCATGCAGAAATAGCCTGATCGCGTAAATGGCACCTGGAATTTTGCTGCTTTGCGGCACCGGACGGCGACAAGGCAGCCCTGTTCCAGCGGAGGGGCAATCCGATTGTGTTTGCGATCTTCGGGGGTTATGCACTGGCTAGACCGATCCTAAATTGGATCGTGGACGGACCCTGCCCTGACCGCAGGGTCTGACATGCGCCAATGCCGAGCGCCGGCGACGGTGCATTCAAGCTTCGCAGATCAAGAACGCCGTCAGGAAGGAATTCGTCGTGTCCAAGTCGCCCGTCGTCACCATCGACAACCATCCCGGCCGCTCCGCGCAGACCATTGGCATGGCGCGTGTGCTCGGCACCGATGAAACGCTCATTCATGAGCCGTCGGTGGGCGTGGTCGGCACCAAGGGCGACAGCCAGTGCTATATGGGCGTGATGTCCAAGGTGGACGCGATCCAGGAGAGCCTGAAGAAGCGCATCGGTCGCGGCAAGGGTCAGCTCCCCTATCGCCTCGTGCAGCCGGAATACACCATTGCGACCTCGGACGGCATCCGCAACGGCACCCGCGAGATGCGCTATTCGCTGATCGGCCGCGAAGTGACCAACGATGCGCTCTCCGAGCATCTGAGCGCCACCGGCCTGCTCGGCACCATCGCCGTTGTCGCCTGCGACAAGCCGCCGGTCGGCACGCTGGCCGCGCTGCTCGAACACAACGAGCCGTCGATCATCATGTCGGACGGTTCGATCCATCCCGGCACCGATCCCGACAATGGCGAGAAGCTGGACATCGTCAGTGCCTATCAGGTCGCCGGCAGTCCGGATGAAAAGTATCGCCACCACATCGCCTGCCATGCCTGCCCGGGCATCGGGAGCTGCGGCGGCATCTTCACCTACAACACCATGCAGACCTTCATCGGCGTGGTCGGCATGCAGCCGCTGCACATGGTGGCGCCGCCATCTGACGATCCGCGCCGCCTGAAGGAATTCCCGGAGCAACTCGTCAGCTATCTCTCCAACATGATCGCCAAGGGCATCAAGCCGCGCGACATCGTCAGTCGTGACTCGATCCGCAACGCCGTCATCGTCGCGATGGCGATCGGCGGCTCGACGAACGTGACGCTGCATGCGCCGGAAATCGCGCGCGCCGCAGGCTTCGCCGACTTCTGGAAGGAAGTCATGACGCCGGCAGAGTTCAACTATCTGTCGCAATATCTTGTGCCGGTGCTCACCGACGCCCGCCCCTATGGCAAGTATTCGATGGTGGACATCGACAATGTCGGCGGCGTGCAGGTGATCGTGCGCGAACTGATGCAAGCCGGCCTGATCAATGGCGACGTCATGACCTGCACCGGCGAGACGCTGGCCGAGCAGATCAAGCGCCTCGAGACCAAGCCAGCCGACGGCAAGGTCGTCTACACCGTTGCCAAGCCCTACAAGCCGACCGGCGGGTTGCGCGTGCTCGGCGGCAACCTGTCATCGGAATTCTCCGCCATTCTCAAGCTCGCCGGCGTCGAAGGCGGCCTTGAGGACAATCTGTTCCGCGGCACTGCGCGCGTGTTCGAAGGCGAGCGCGGCCTGATCGCGGCGCTCGACAAGCATCCGGAGCGTTTCCAGAACCACGACGTGATCATCGTGCGTTACGATGGCCCGGTCGGCGCGCCCGGCATGCCCGAAATGCTCGACCCGACCTCGCGCATCACCACGCTGTGCCGCGAACGCAATATCGTGGTGGGATTGATGACCGATGCGCGCTTCTCCGGCGGATCGGTCGGTCTTGTCATCGGCCATGTCGGTCCGGAGGCCGCGCTGGGCGGTCCCATCGCATTGATCGAGGATGGTGACGAGATCATCGCGGATCTCAACGTCAACGAACTGAACTGCACGCAGCTCAAGAATCCCATGGTCTTCAAGCAGCGCAAGGCGGCCTGGGACAAGGTGGTCGCGGACAATGGCGGCATTCATCCGAATTGCGGTGACGCCGACACCCGCTTGCTGCACCGTGCGCGGCTCAGCGCCGTTCCTGCGACCCGCGGCGCCGGCCTGCACCCCAATCGCGAGGTTTGGGTGCGCAACCAGCGCGAAGCCACGCGCTCGGGCTTCGTGCCGAAAAATACGCATCGTCCGGAAGCCAACAAGGCGTTCTAGAGCTGCGGATTGGCGGTCAGGGCCGGGTCTGCTGCGAAGCTCCCGGCCCGAGCCATCTCCCTTGATCTTCCATCAGCTCTTCCCAAAGCGGATGGAGCATTTTTCTTTATAGGGCATGATCTTATCCGAAAACCGGTATCCACTTTTCGGGATGATGCTCTAACCCTCTCCCGCTTCGAGCATTTTGAGCGCCTCGCGGTTATCGGCGGCGCGCGCATCGTCGATGTAAGCGACGAGCAACCGGTTGATGGCGACCGAATCAAGCAGCCTGAATTCGCGGGGCCCGATCCAGCCATCGAAATAGCGGTCGATATAACCGATGGGGCTATCGCGCTCCTCCACCCAGTTTGGCCCGATCAGGCCTTGAGGGCGCAGTTCCCAGTAGCAGGAAATGAGGTGGCCGCCCTGGGCACCACCTTGGGCAGAGTGGCCAAGGATCCGCTGACCGTCGCGTGGTGCCTCACTCATCGGCCGAAGGAAGTGGCCGTATTCACGTAAAATCCGCTCAACCTGCATGCAACGCGATTCCATTCACGGAGGCGCCGACCGGCACCACGCAAACATTTAACGGATCGCGCGTTTTTTGTTTCCCATGACAGACCGGTCGGTGTCATCACGCAGCCGGCATTCGCACAGCGCTTTGAGACGTTCCAAATGTGATGCGGGAGGTTTCAGGCGATGCAGATAAAGCGCTGTAGTTTTGCCGATCACAATAAATCGATCTAGAGCAAAACCAAACTGCTGCGGGTTAGCGCGAGCAGGTACGCTGGTCCGCCAAACCTCTGTAAATTAAGGCATCTTTCCGCTTTTATTAAGGCGTCGATAAGCATGCCGTTGCGCCACTCCAGATCGTGTCGGGTTGTCGATTGCTGTGGCGAATGGGTGACAGCATTTTACGCAAAAGCTGTCTAAGTCCACGCCATAGACGGAGTGAACGCGCTCTCGCTCTAAAATGGTTTCTGGAGAAGAAAAAAATGAAGAACTTCCTGATGGGCACCGTTGCCCTGATCGCCCTGGGCGCCTCGGTTCCGGCAATGGCCGCTGACCTCGCTGCTCGCCCCTACACCAAGGCTCCGGCTTACGTTGCCGCCCCAATCTACAACTGGACCGGTTTCTACATCGGCGGTCACGTCGGCGGCGCCTTCAACGGCAGCAACGGCTTCGGCGGCACCTCCGACAATTCGGACGGTCGTTTCCTCGGCGGTCTGCAGATCGGCGCTGACTACCAGTTCGCTCCGAACTGGGTCGTTGGTATCGAAGGTCAGTACAGCTGGGTTGGTTCGAACAACACCAACGTCGCTTTCCTCACCACGCCAGGCGTCACCTACAACCTGAACCAGAAGGGCCTCGGCTCGGTCACCGGTCGCATCGGTTACACTTGGGGTCCGGCACTGCTCTACGTGAAGGGCGGCTACGCTTACTCCGACTACAGCGAATCGCTGGTCACGACCGCTGGTAGCGTTCCGGTTGCCTTCGCAGCTGGCACCAAGCATGACGGTTACACCGTCGGCGCCGGCCTCGAATACCTGTTCACCCAGAACTGGTCGGGCAAGGTTGAGTACCAGTACTACGACTTCGGCAAGACCACCTTCACGACCCCGGTCGCGCTGGCTGGCGTGTCGTCCCGCAACGACGAGCACACCGTCAAGGCTGGCCTGAACTACCGCTTCAACTGGGGTGGCCCGGTTGTTGCGAAGTACTGAGCTTCGCGCCTGATTTCAGGCTCGTAACTACGGAAAGGCCGGCGGAAACGCCGGTCTTTTTGTTTTACCCTTTGGTAACCTCGCAAGCCCCGCGACAGCCAAAGGTTGCCGATTTACCCGAATATTAACCCGGTACCGACATACTCTCTGCGCGATCCGTCACCAGTACGACGGACGTTGGGGGAATCATGGCACTGACGTCATTCATCGGAAAATTCGGACGGTTTCGTTTCTCACGGCCCCGTTGGGGCATTCGCGGCAGCCTGTTCGCCGCCTTTGCTGTTATCGCGGGCATGGCGATCCTGATCAGTGCCGGTGCCGGCATGATTCTCGGTCAGCTCGGCGGCATGATGACGGACCTGAACGGCCGGGACATTCCGAAACTGACCGCCAGCCTTCAACTGGCCACCGCCAGCGAGAGCCTTGCCAGCCAGGGCCCGATGCTGCTGGCATCAAGCAGCCCCGACGTTCTGAAGGAACGCTCGCAGCGCATGCGGGATACGCACAAGATTGCAGTCGAGAAGCTCGACACCATCGCCAAGCTCGGCGCCGACAAGGCCGTGGTCGCGGCTCTGGCCGATACCGTCAAGAACATCGAAGACACGATTCGCAGCCTTGGCGCTGCCACCCAGGAACGTCTCGACGCCGTCGCCCAGCATCAGAAGCAATACGACTCCCTGCGCACCGCTGCAGCAAACTTCGTCAAGATGTCGGAACCAGCCGCCACCGACGCCCAGAACGTGATGAACGACACGCTGCGGGCAACAGTATTCTCGGCCGAAGATTCGGGCGAAGCCGCGCGCGTCATCGTGCAGGTCGGCGAAGTCGTCGCCAGCACCAACCTGATCTCGTCCGATCTGATGGCCGCACTGTCGGCCGGCTCGTCCGAAGCGCTCTCTCCGATCGAAGACAACTTCAAGGCCGCCCAGACCCGCGTCAAATCGAATCTCGATGCTCTCGTCGGCATCAAGGGAACCAAAGAACTCAAAGAAGCCGCCTTGCAGCTGCTGGCGATCGGCGACGGCAAGAACAGCGTCTTCAAGGTGCGCCAGAAAGAGATGGACACTGTCGAATATGGCGAACTCATCCTCGACGAGACGCGCAAGCTCAATGTCGGCCTCGGTATGAGCGTCAAGCAACTGGTCGACAAGGTGCGCAGCGAAACCGACGCCGCCACGACACAGGCGCAGACGACAATCACGCTGGCGACGCAGGTGATGCTCGGCCTCGGCGCGCTGACGCTGATCGGATCGGCGTTGTTCGTCTGGCTCTATGTCGGCCGCAGCATTCTGCGCCGCCTCGCGCAATTGCAGCGCGCGATGCAGCGGCTGTCCAGCGGCGATCTCGACACCGAGATCGCCCGCAGCCGCCAGCAGGACGAAATCGCGGCGATGGCGGGCACGCTCGAAGTGTTCCGCGACAGCATGATCAACGCCCGCACGCTCAGCGCGGAGCAGGATCAGGACCGCATTGCCAAGGGCGAACGCACGTCGCGCATCGAAGCTCGCATCGTCGACTTCGAGAGCAAGGTGCGCAATGCTTTGGAGAAACTGCAGAGCTCGGCCGATTCCATGCAATCGACCGCGCAGAGCATGTCAGCCACTGCCGATCGCTCCAGCGCGCTGGTCAGCGCCGTCGCATCGGCCGCAGAGGAAACCTCGGTAAACGTCCAGACGGTGTCGGCCGGGACCGAGCAGCTGTCGTCATCGATCAACGAGATCAGCCGACAGGTCGTCACGTCGACCGAAATCGCCGCAAAGGCCGTCAACGAGGCCGGCGAAACCGATGCAACGATGCAGGGCTTGGCCGACAACGCCAATCGCATCAGTGTGGTGATCGATCTGATCCAGACTATCGCGTCGCAGACCAACCTCCTGGCGCTCAACGCGACCATCGAGGCAGCGCGCGCTGGCGATGCCGGCCGCGGCTTCGCCGTCGTGGCATCGGAAGTGAAGAGCCTTGCCGATCAGACCGCAAAAGCCACCGACGAGATTCGCACGCAGATCGTCTCGATGCAGCAGGTCACTTCCACCGCCGTCGGAGCGATCCGCAACATCGGGCAGACCATCGCCGAGATCAATCATGTGAGTGCTGCCATCGCCACCGCCGTCGAACAGCAAGGTGCGGCAACACGCGAGATCGCGCGCAACATCCAGCACGCCGCCGGCGGCACCAGCGAAGTGTCGAGCAACATTGTCGGCGTCAGCGATGCATCGACGCAGGCCGGCACGGCTGCCAACGACGTACTCGGCGCCTCGGGCGAACTGCGCCGCGAGGCCGACGTTCTTCGCGGTGAAATCGACGAATTCCTGACCAGCATCCGCGCGGCATAGGAGCGGCGATCCAGCGCATGGCTGCACCCGGCCAGCGTCATTGCTCCAACCCTCAAAATCATGGACTGCTTTCACAGCAGCCCGTGATCGGTGGCTGCGCAGAATGTAAGGATCGCGTGAATGCCCCCAACTCCCTCTGCATGGACATCGACCGAACTGCGCCACGACTGGCAACGTCATGAAGCCCAAGCACTGTATGACTTGCCGTTTGCGGACCTGATTTTCCAGGCGCAGAGCACCCACCGCAGCAATTTCGATCCGAATCACGTCGAGACTGCGAGCCTGCTCAGCATCAAGACCGGCGGCTGCGCGGAAGACTGCGGTTATTGCTCGCAAAGCGCCCACTACAACACCGACGTCAAGGCGACCAAGCTGATGGATCGCGACGCCGTGGTTGCCACGGCGCAGCGCGCCAAGGATGCCGGTGCGAGCCGCTTCTGCATGGCCGCGGCCTGGCGCAATCCCAAGGACAAAGATCTCGACCGCGTATGCGACATGGTCAGCGCGGTGAAGGATCTCGGCCTCGAAACCTGCGCGACGCTGGGCATGCTCACGGAAGATCAGGCCAAACGCCTGCAGGACGCCGGTCTCGACTTCTACAATCACAATGTCGATACCTCGCCGGAATTCTACGGCAAGATCATCACCACGCGCACGATGGAAGATCGCATCGAGACATTGGCGCGGGCGCGCCATGCCGGCCTCAAGGTCTGCTGCGGCGGTATCATCGGCATGGGCGAGCAGGTCGAGGATCGCCTGGGCATGCTGATGCTGCTGGCCAACCTGCCGCATCATCCGGACAGCGTGCCGATCAATATGTGGAACGAAGTGAAGGGCGTGCCGGTCAACGACACCGCCGAACGCCCGGATCCGATCGCGCTGGTCCGCATGATTGCGGTGGCGCGTATCATGATGCCGAAGAGCGTGGTGCGGCTTTCCGCCGGACGGCAATATATGACCGATGAATTGCAGGCACTGTGCTTCGTCGCCGGCGCCAATTCCATCTTCATCGGTGACGTGCTGCTGACCACGAAAAACCCCCAGACCGACCGCGACGCCAACCTGCTGGACCGGCTCGGTATGACCTCACGGCTCGACGACGTGAGCGGAAAGAGCACGCCGGCTCTGCCGGTTACCGCTTCAGCACAGGCCGATATGCGCGCCAGCGCATAAACCCATGCCCTGCGCCAGCCGAATTTGTGCTGGCGCAGGGGTCCTTGGCCCGCTAAGCCGGATGAAAAGGACATTGTGACAGAACCGATGCATTCGAAAACAGACGCCAGCACAAAGCCAGCCGATGACCTCCGCTATCCCTGGGAGAACCATCCCGGTACCGATCAGGTGGTCGAAATCGCCCCGGGCGTTCTCTGGATCCGGCTCGACCTGCCGTTTCGTCTCAACCATGTGAACATCTATCTGCTCGCCGACGGCGACGGCTGGGCCATGGTGGATACCGGCATCGGCAATGACGCCACCATCGCTGCATGGACGAAACTGTTCGAAGGTCCGCTAAAGGGCAAACCGATCAGCAAGGTGATTGTCACCCACGCGCATCCCGATCATGTCGGCCAGGCCGGCTGGATGGTGCAGCGGTTCAACTGCCCCTTCTATATGTCGCAAGTCGAATATCTGCAGGGCGTCTATCACCAGCACCGCCGCACCGAAGAGCGCATCGTCAATATGCGGCAGTTCTTCCATCGCCACGGCATGGATGCAGATATCACCGAGCAATTGCTCGGCCGCGGCCAAGAGTATCTGAAGAAGACGGTGCCGCTACCGGCGGCCTATCGCCGGTTGTCCGATGGCGACGATCTCGTGATCGGCACACGCACCTTCCGCGTGCTCTCCGGCGCCGGCCATTCGCCGGATCAGGTGATGCTGTATTGCGAAGCCGACAAACTGTTCCTGTCGGCCGATCAGGTGCTGAGCAAGATCTCGCCGAATGTGAGCGTCTGGGCGCACGAGCCCGACGAGAATTCGCTCGGCTCCTATCTGCATTCGCTGAAGCGTCTCGCTGATACGCTGCCCGACGATGTGCTCGTGCTGCCCGGTCATGGCGTGCCGTTTCACGGCCTCAAGATCCGCATCAAGCAGCTCGCAGACCATCACGAAGAGCGCTGCCAGATGATTGCCGCCGCATGCAAGGATGCCGGCAAGACATCCGCCCAACTGGTGCCGGTGGTGTTTCACAAGCACAAGCTCGACGCCCACCAGACCGGATTTGCCGCCGGCGAATTGATCGCCCACGTCAATCACATGCTGGCGCAGAAGCGGCTGACCTCGACAATGGGCGCCGATGGCATGCTGCGGTTCAAATCGACGTAACCTGCAGCGCAACAAAATTCGTGAATAACCTCAGGCTCTTGATGCACATCAAAAGCCGCGGCACTTGGTCAAATTGACCAATTGCGCCTCGACAGCCAAGCTGGAAAAGCTCTAAAACGCACCTGACGCTGGGTTCGGGTTTCGTTTTTGGGTCTTTTGCGATGGATTACAGCAAGTTCTTCAGTGACGCGCTCAATCGTTTGCATGACGAGCGCCGCTATCGTGTCTTCGCCGATCTCGAGCGCATTGCCGGTCGGTTCCCGCATGCGGTCTGGCACACGCCGAATGGTCCGCGCAATGTCGTGATCTGGTGCTCCAACGATTACCTCGGCATGGGCCAGCACCCGAAAGTGGTTGGCGCCATGGTCGAGACTGCGACCCGCGTCGGCACCGGGGCCGGTGGCACCCGCAATATTGCAGGCACGCATCATCCGCTGGTCCAGCTCGAGGAAGAACTGGCTGACCTCCACGGCAAGCAGGCCGCCCTGCTGTTCACCTCGGGCTACGTGTCGAACCAGACCGGCATTTCGACGCTCGCCAAGCTGATGCCGAATTGCCTGATCCTGTCCGATGCGCTCAATCATAACTCGATGATCGAAGGCATCCGGCAGGCGGGCTGCGACCGCGTCGTGTTCCGCCATAACGATGTCGCGCATCTCGAAGAACTGCTGAAGGCCACCGACCCCGCGCGGCCGAAGCTGATCGCCTGCGAGAGCCTGTACTCGATGGATGGCGACGTCGCGCCACTGGCTGCGATCTGCGATCTCGCCGAACGCTATGGCGCCATGACCTATGTCGACGAAGTCCATGCCGTCGGCATGTATGGCCCGCGCGGCGGCGGCATCGCCGAGCGCGACGGTGTGATGCATCGCATCGACGTGCTCGAAGGCACGCTGGCCAAGGCCTATGGCTGCCTCGGTGGCTATATCGCAGCAAACAAGGACATTGTAGACGCCGTGCGCTCCTATGCGCCGGGCTTTATCTTCACCACCGCGCTGCCGCCGGCGATCTGCTCGGCCGCGACCGCTGCGATCAAACACCTGAAGAGCTCGAGCTGGGAACGCGAACGCCATCAGGACCGCGCTGCGCGGGTCAAGGCGATCCTCACCGCGGCCGGAATTCCGGTGATGTCCACCGACACCCATATCGTGCCGGTGTTCGTTGGCGATGCCGAACTCTGCAAGAAGGCCTGCGATCTGCTGCTTGAAGAGCATGGTATTTACATCCAGCCGATCAACTACCCGACCGTCGCCAAGGGCGCCGAGCGCCTCCGCATCACGCCGTCGCCCTATCACGACGATGTGCTGATCGATCACCTCGCAGAATCGCTGCTGCAGGTGTGGGATGAACTCGGCCTGCCACTGCGCACCAAGGCGCTGGCGGCGGAGTAAAACTGCAAATAGCTAGAATACCGTCATGCCCGGGCTTGTCCCGGGCATCCATTTTTTCGGGTTCGTGTGCAAGAGAAGCTGGGTGGCCGGGTCAAGCCCGGCCATGACGAGTTCTAATTGCATGTATGCCCTTCCGGGGAATCGGAGAACTTTCGTGGACATCATCTGGAAAGGTATTCTCGGCGGACTGCTCACCGCCCTGATTGCCTGGTTGTCCAAACGGGGCAACACGCTGCCCGGCATTCTGCCGTTGTTTCCGACCTTTGCGATCATTGCGCTCCTCATCGTCGGCGCAAAAGGCGACAGTGCAGGCTTCCGGGAAGCCTGCATGGCCGGCGCGAAGACCATTCCGGCCTATCTCGCTTTTCTCGGCATCTGCTATCTCACGGTCGGCACGTTCGATTACCGCCTCGCTTTGCTGGCCGGCGTGACCGCGTGGCTGTTCATTATCCTGATCGCCTTTTTCGGCCCGCGCTGGATTTAACGACGATCCGGCATTCCCCGGCGTCCGACCAAATCCCTGTCGCCTGCACCGGCGCAACCGGCTAGATTTTCGCCTGACGGACGGGCTTCAGCCCGCCAAAGGGAGCACGCGCGATGCTGCACGACTGGGGCGTGATTGTTGCCGCCCTCTGCTACATCGGATTTCTGTTTTGCGTCGCCAGCTACGGCGACCGGATAGCGCTGTTCCAGAGCGGCCGTGCCAAGGCCGTCATCTATCCGCTGTCGCTGGCGATCTATTGCACGTCATGGACGTTCTTCGGCTCGGTCGGCGTGGCCAGCCGGACCAGCGTGGATTTCCTCGCCATCTATGTCGGCCCGATCCTGTTCTTTGCCTTCTTCTCGCCCGTGCTGCGGCGTGTGATCCATCTCGCCAAGACCCAGAACATCACCTCGATCGCCGACTTCATCGCCGCACGTTACGGCAAGAGCCAGGCCGTCGCCGCCACCGTCGCCGTGATCGCCATCATCGGCTCGGTTCCGTACATTGCGCTGCAGCTGAAAGCCGTGGCGTCGTCGCTGGAAACGATCCTCGGCGAAGACAAGGCCATTGCCGGCGTTCCCATCGTCGGCGACATGGCACTGGTCGTGACTCTCGCAATGGCGATGTTCGCCGTACTGTTCGGTACAAGGCAGACCAATGCGACCGAACATCAGCACGGCTTGATGCTCGCCGTGGCTACCGAATCCATCGTCAAGCTGGTGGTGTTCATCATCGCCGGCGCCTTCGTGACATTCTGGATGTTCGGCCCCTCGGAGCTGGTCGAGCGCGCGATGAAGACACCAGAGGCGATGCGCGCCATCAACTATGTGCCGTCATTCGGCAATTTCCTCACGATGGTGTTGCTGTCGTTCTGCGCCATCATGCTGCTGCCCCGGCAGTTCCACGTCAGCGTCGTCGAGAATTCCAGCGACTCGGAAGTGAGCCGTGCGCGCTGGCTGTTTCCCACCTATCTGATCGCCATCAATCTGTTCGTCATTCCGATCGCCCTGGCGGGCCTCGTGACCTTTCCGTTCGGCGCGGTCGACAGCGACATGTATGTGCTGGCGCTGCCGATCGAAGCTGGCTCCAGCACGCTCAGTATGGCGGTGTTCATCGGCGGCTTGTCGGCTGCCACCGCCATGGTGATCGTCGAATGCGTTGCGCTGGCCATTATGGTGTCCAACGATATCGTGTTGCCACTGGTCTTGCGGCGCGGGCCACAGACGCAGAATGAGCAGACCGACTTCGGCAACTTCCTGCTCAAGGCAAGGCGGTTTTCGATCTTCGCCATCATGGTGATGGCCTATTTCTATTTCCGCGCGCTCGGCAATACGCAACTGGCCGCCATCGGCCTGCTGTCATTTGCCGCCATCGCGCAACTCGCTCCAGCTTTTTTTGGCGGGCTGATCTGGCGGCGTGCGACCGCCCGCGGCGCCATGGGCGGCATGGTGGTCGGCTTCATCGTCTGGGCCTATACGCTGTTCATCCCGAGCTTCCTTGAAAGCAGCACCGCAGGCGTCCTGTTCCTGCAGCACGGCCCGTTCGGTATCGAGGCGTTGCGGCCGCAGGACCTCCTCGGCACTGAATTGCCGCCGCTGCTGCACGGCACGTTGTGGAGCCTGTCGCTCAATATCCTGACCTATATCGTGCTGTCGCTGATGCGGGCGCCGTCGTCGATCGAACGGCTGCAGGCCGATGTCTTCGTACCCAATACGCTGGCGCCGATCACACCGGCATTCCGGCGCTGGCGGACCACGGTGACGGTGCAGGACATTCTCAGCACCGTGACCCAATATCTCGGCCCGGACCGCGCGCGCGAATCCTTCGATGCTTTCGCCACGCGTCGCCGTGTCGATCTCGATCCGGCCGCACCTGCGGATTTCGAACTGCTGCAGCACGCAGAATATCTGATCGCGTCATCGATCGGCGCAGCCTCCTCCCGCGTGGTGATGTCTTTGTTGTTGCGCAAGCGCACGGTGTCGGCCAAAGCTGCCTTAAAGTTGCTCGACGATTCGCATGCGGCGCTGCACTTCAACCGCGAGATCCTGCAGACCGCGCTCAACCACGTCCGCCAGGGCATCGCCGTCTTCAACCCCGACCTGCAGCTGATCGTGTCAAACCGGCAGTTCGGCGAACTGCTCGGCCTGCCGCCACAGATCGTACAGATCGGCATTCCGCTCCGGGAGATTCTGGAATTCATCGGCATCCAGAGCGCGTCGCCTTATGGCGACAACGAAACCCTGACGCAGGCGCGGTTGGCTGCCTACACGACTGAGGGCGAACCCTATCTTGAACGACTGCAGGACCGCCAGATCGTCATCGAAGTGCGTACCAACAAAATGCCCGATGGCGGGCTCGTGCTAACTTTTTCCGACGTCACGCCCAGCTTTGAGGCAGCAGAAGCGCTGGAGCGCGCCAATGCCACGCTGGAAAAACGCGTCCGCGACCGCACCGAGGAACTGACACGGCTGAATTCCGAACTGGCGCTCGCCAAAAGCACCGCGGAAGATGCCAATATCTCGAAGACTCGCTTTCTGGCCGCCGCCAGCCACGACATTCTCCAGCCGCTCAATGCCGCACGGCTCTATGTCACCAGCCTGGTCGAACGAAAGAGCGGCGGCGAGGATGCGCGGCTGGTCGAGAATATCGACGACTCGCTGGAGGCCATCGAGGAAATCCTCGGAGCGCTGCTCGACATCTCGCGCCTGGATGCGGGCGCCATGAGTCCCGCGATATCGAGTTTCCGCATCGGCGACCTGATGCGATCGCTCGAGATCGAATATGCACCGATCGCGCACGCCCGCGGCGTCAAGCTCTCATTCGTGCCGTGCTCACTGCCCGTCGAATCCGATCGCCTGATGCTGCGGCGTCTTCTGCAGAATTTGATCTCGAACGCGATCAAATACACGCCGCATGGCCGCGTGCTGGTCGGCTGCCGGCGCCGCGGCGAGTCCTTGCAGATCGGCATCTACGATACCGGCGTCGGCATTCCGATCCTCAAGCGTGGCGAGATCTTCAAGGAGTTTCACCGGCTTGAACAGGGCGCGCGGATCGCGCGCGGCCTCGGGCTCGGTCTGTCGATCGTTAAGCGGCTCGCGCATGTGCTCAATCACGGCATCGCGCTGGATTCCAATCGCAGCGGCGGCTCGTTCTTCTCGGTGACGGTGCCGGTGGCCAAGGCGATCAATCATACCACCGCGGTCACCAGCGCGACGCCGCTGTCGAAGTCACCTATGTCGGGCACGCTCGTTGTCTGTATCGAGAACGACATGGCGATTCTCGATGGCATGAAGACGCTGCTGCAGGCCTGGGGAGCCGAGGTCGTCGCGGTCCCTGATCCGGAAGCCGCGATGAACGCGATTGCCGAAATCCAGGGCTCTGGCCGCCGCCTCACGGGCCTCCTCGTCGATTATCATCTCGACCGCGGCAACGGCGTCGCCGCGATCCGGGAAATCCGCAACCGTTTCGGCAAGGAGATCCCGGCCATCCTGATCACCGCCGACCGCAGCCCGCATGTGCAGTCCGCCGCGCGCCAGGACAAGATCGCGGTGCTGAACAAGCCGGTCAAACCGGCGTCGCTGCGCGCTCTGCTCGGGCAATGGCGCACGCAGCAGATGATCGCGGCGGAATAGTCCGATTATTGCGGCGTCTGCTCGCCCTGGCGCCACTGGCCGCCGGCGATCTTCGCCGCGGCGATCACGGCCTGGGTGCGGCTCTCGACACCAAGCTTCTGCAGAATCGCCGAGACATGCGCCTTGATAGTCGCCTCGGACACGCCAAGCTCATAGGCGATCTGCTTGTTGAGCAGTCCTTGCGACAGCATCATCAGCACGCGGACCTGCTGCGGCGTTAGCGTCACCAGCCGATCGCGCAGTTTGCTCATTTCCGGATCGGCTGCTGCGGACATGTCGACGTCCGGTGGAACCCAGACGTCGCCATCCATCACGCGCACGATGGCATCGCGCAGCGTATCCACACCGAAGCGCTTTGGAATGAAGCCTGACGCGCCAAAGTCCAGCGATTGGCGGATCGTACCGACGTCATCGCTGGCGGAGACGATAACCACCGGAATCGCGGGATACTGTGCTCGGAGGTAAATCAGTCCCGAGAATCCGCTGATCCCGGGCATCGACAGATCGAGCAGGATCAGATCGACGTCGGAATCCTGTTCCAGCAGTTTGGTCAGATCCTCGAATGTACCGGCTTCATCGACCGTGGTCGTCGGCAGCACACTGCTGACCGCCTGCCGCAATGCACCGCGGAACAACGGATGATCGTCGGCAATAATGAGGCGCGAGGGAGCGATAACGGTCATCAAAATCCATGCAAAAATCTTGCGGCGAACCAGCGACCGCGTTGAGACGACGCGCAAAAGCGCATTTCGCCACAAGTGTCCCCCGCGCGACAACGTCTTGCAAGCGTCCAATGCTGCCACGCGGTAAATTGGTGAACGCGGGCCATTGTGCAACGCAATATTTCATATGCACGCGCACGTCCGGAAGGACGTTTTCGCCACTGCGACGTCTGCGCACAGCCCCTTGCGCACGGCCTAAAGTCGTATTGGGTCGCATTTCCCCGCAATGCTACCTTTTGCATCGAAGTTCTCTGCAATGAGCCGACAGAAGTTCGGCGCAGCGAGCGAGAAGCCACAATAAATTTTGCAACGGATTTGGGGAGCGATTCAAACATGTCCACCATCGCAGCAACATCGGCGAAAGCCCAGGGGATGACGAAGGACGAACGCTTCGTCATCTTCGCGTCATCGCTCGGCACTGTTTTCGAATGGTATGACTTCTACCTGTTCGGCTCGCTGGCCGGCATCATCGGCGCGCAGTTCTTCGGCGTGATCGATCCCGCCACCAAGCTGCCGATGTTCAATCAGGCCACGCGCGACATCTTCGCGCTGCTGGCCTTCGCCGCGGGCTTCATCGTTCGTCCGTTTGGCGCCATCGTGTTCGGACGCGTCGGCGACATCGTCGGCCGCAAGTATACGTTCCTCGTCACCATCCTCATCATGGGCCTGTCGACCTTCATCGTCGGCATCCTGCCTAACGCAGCGACCATAGGCATCGCGGCTCCGATCATCCTGATCGGCCTGCGCCTGCTGCAGGGCCTTGCGCTCGGCGGTGAGTATGGCGGTGCGGCGACTTACGTGGCAGAGCATTCACCGGCCGGCAAGCGCGGCTACTACACCTCGTTCATTCAGACCACGGCCACGCTCGGCCTGTTCCTGTCGCTGCTGGTGATCCTGTTCACCCGTACGATTCTCGGCGAACCCGAATTCGCCGCCTGGGGCTGGCGTATTCCGTTCCTGGTCTCGGTGGTTCTGCTCGGCATCTCGGTCTGGATCCGTCTGCGCCTGAATGAATCGCCCGTGTTCCAGAAGATGAAGGACGAGGGCAAGGGCTCCAAGGCTCCGCTGACCGAAGCCTTCGCCAACTGGAGCAACGCCAAGATCGTGCTGATCGCACTGTTCGGCGGCGTGATGGGCCAGGGCGTGGTCTGGTACACCGGCCAATTCTACGCGCTGTTCTTCATGCAATCGATCCTCAAGGTCGACGGCTACACCGCGAACCTCCTGATCGCGTGGTCGCTGCTGCTCGGCACCGGCTTCTTCGTGTTCTGGGGCGCCCTGTCCGACAAGATCGGCCGCAAGCCGATCATTCTGGCAGGCTGCCTGATCGCGGCGCTGACCTTCTTCCCGATCTTCCGGATGATCACCACCAACGCCAACCCGACGCTGGAAAAGGCGATCGAGACCGTGAAGGTGGAAGTCGTTTCAGATCCCGCACTGTGCGGCGATCTGTTCAACCCGGTCGGCACCCGCGTGTTCTCCACGCCTTGCGATACGGCCCGCGCCTATCTGGCCCAGTCGTCGGTCAAGTACTCGACCGCCTACGGTGCAGCGGGCTCGGGCGTGAAGGTCGTCGTCAACGGCAAGGACGTGCCCTACACCGCAGCAGCGGCGTCAAACCCGCAGGTTCTCGCAGCGGTTCAGGCGGCGGGCTATCCGAAGGCGGGCGACGCGCAGATCGTGAAGATGGCGCATCCGTTCGATATCTTCCGTCCGCAGGTCGCGGCCGTGATTGGACTGCTGTTCGTGCTGGTGCTGTTCGTCACCATGGTCTACGGGCCGATCGCGGCGATGCTGGTCGAACTGTTCCCGACCAAGATCCGCTACACCTCGATGTCGCTGCCCTACCACATCGGTAACGGCTGGTTCGGCGGACTTCTCCCGGCGACCGCATTCGCCATCGTGGCTTCGACCGGCGATATCTATGCCGGTCTCTGGTATCCCGTGATCTTCGCGGCAATCACCGTGGTCATCGGCATCTTCTTCCTGCCGGAAACCAAGGACGTCGATATCGCCGCCAACTAACTCCGCAAAGCCGGCGGCCCAGGCCGCCCGCAGACGCGACGACAACAAACCGGCCGCGGAGCAATCCGCGGCCTTTTTTTTTGTTTCAGCAGATCTGCGAGCGTCAGGTCGCGCCGACGAACTGCAGCACCACCTCGCGGCGATGCGGGCGGGCGCGGTGTTCGATCAGATAGATTCCCTGCCAGGTTCCAAGCGCGAGCTTGCCTGACAGAACGGGGATGTGCAGCGAGGTTTCGGTCAGCATGGTACGAACATGCGCCGGCATGTCGTCGGGACCCTCCGTATCGTGCGTCCAATTGAAATCCTGAGGCGCAAGACGATCGAGCGTTGTCATGAGATCGACCAGCACGGAGGGATCGGCGTTTTCCTGGATGGTGAGCGACGCTGAGGTATGGCGGATGAACAGCGTCAATGCCCCTTCCCGGGCGCCGATCTCGCTCAGGAATTTGCCGACCTCGCGGGTCAGATCGACGAAACCTGCACCGGATGTCTGCACCGTCAGTAGCGACGACACGACGGTTTCGATGCGAATTGCAGACGGCGCGCTGTGCGTGATGGATCTGGCAGATGTCACGACACTAACCTTTCGACTGGTAGATCTTCTGATGAACCAAAACGCGCATATCGCGTTCCCACTTCAATCAGGATGGACAAGGGAAAACGCCATGAAGCCTAAGACGTCAAGGGACATTCCGGGGCCGGGGCCACGCAAGGACGAACAGCGCGCGCGGGAGAAAGCTGTCATCAAGGACGCAGACAACACCGATCAAGCGGACCGCGACACCATCCATGGCGACGGCGACAATATTGGGCTCGACCGCAAATAAGAGCTGCGCACTGCGTTAATCGTCAGAGCTAACCACGTCTGCGCGGTGAATTTCATCGCCCTCCTCGTTGCGGACGGAAATGGCGAAGTGCTTGCCGCGGAGCTCAGGCCTGATCTTGTAAATATCGCCTGCGAGCTTGTCGGCGACCTCAGCGGCCAGCAATTCATTGCGCAAAATCTGCCCGGAAGCGTCGGGCACGGTCGTCCCGTCGACCAGATCGAAATAAAATCTCGGCATCAAAGTGGCCTCCCTTGAGTCGAAAACGTACGATTTGGCTCCTGTCTGCTTGTGCTGAACTACTCTCGATATCGCGGCAAAAGACCCCGCGCACCACATCAATCAACGATGTGAGCACCGCCATCCGTAGCGCAACCGGCAGCGCTCAGATCTTCCCGCCGGAATCGCGCTGGATGCGGCTGGCCATGTCGACAAGGCGACGCCACGCGTTTTCGACAAAGGCCATGACCCGATCGACGTCGCGTTCGCTCGGCAGCGGAATCTCGATCTTCCTCTCGCCATCCGCACTCCCTGACTTCCCGGGCTTCAGCGAATCCTGCTTCGGGAGCGCTTCATCGGTCTTGCCGGCGACGGCTGGACCGCGCTGGGCAAACTCCGCCTTCAGCTTGTCGTTGTCCTTCTGCAACCGCCCGATCTCGGTATCGAGCGCGGCACGTTCATCCGGCAAAACATAGCAGGCCCAGCCGGATCCCTTATCCGTGCACGTCGAAACTGTGCCGGTGCGGGTATCGAGGCGGATGACGCCTTCAGCGATCGGCGACAGTGAATAACGGCCATTCTCGATATCCGGGAGGGCCTGCGCAGACGCACTGACGATCCCGGCCATCAGAACCGCGCCAACCCACGCAACGTACCGCATGGGCTGCCCGGGGGAGGTAAAACGCACCACAGCATTCTTCATGGAGATGCTCCGCGTTGCGAGTTCGGGGCGATAGCCGCCTTTACTCTCAGATGTGCTCAGATTTGAGATTTGAAAGGCGCCCGCTTCGCCTTCAACGCATCAGCCAGCAATTCGAGCCGATCCTGCCCCCAAAATACTTCACCGTTGAGCACATAGGCCGGCGAGCCGAACACGTCGGCCGCAATCGCCTCCTGACGGTTCTGTTCGTATTTCGCAGCCACATCGCTCGACGCCGCGCGCTCTACGAGTTTCGCGCCCGGCAGCCCCGAATCATCCGCCAGCCTGGTCAGCACGGCCGTGTCGCCAAGATTGAGCTGACCTTCCCAGACCGCAGGAAACGCGCGGCGCAGGAACGGGTCCGGATCGTGTCCGGCATCGAGCGCCGCGATCACCAGACCATCGGCGAGTCGGCCATCGAATGGCCAGTTCTTCGGCTGCAGATGGAAATCGAGACCGCGTTTGTCGCGCCAGCGCTGCAATTCAAGCATCCGGTAGTGCTGCCGCACCGGATGACGCTTGCCGAGCGGGAGGCCGCCGGTTTCCGAAAACAGATCACCGAGAAATACCGGCTTGTGATTCACCTTGAGATCATAAGTACTTACGAGATCGCGAAAGAGCGTGTGGCCGATATAGGCCCAGGGCGATGGCAGCGAAAAATAGTAGTCGATCTCTTGAGACATTCCGGGCTCCGGCAGGGGCGTTTTCAAACTCTGCGGTACTCCAACAGAGCGCCCTGCGCCGTGCAAGATAGATCACCTCGAAAGTCATTCTTGCGCTGCGGCGATCCCGCGCAGCGGGATTCGAATTTCGTCAATAAAATCAAATGAATCAAAGCACTAACAGGCGATCAGCGAATCTTGACTTGGCAAGATGCGCTAAGTATGGTCCGCCCGGCTTTGAAGGGTGATGGGGCGTTATTTCCAGCATTTGCAGCGTTATTTCGAGTGTCGCAAGCATGACGAACGGCACACGGGACGATGACAGTGAACGCGGAAACGATGGCAAATCGTCTCCCGATGAGGCTGCGCTTTCCGCAAGGCTCGGAAGTCTGAATCAGCGTCTGTCCAAACTTCAGGATGAGCGCAAACTTCAGACTGACCAATCCGAAACTGGAAGCGGAAACGCGCAGTCCAGGGCATCAGCCATGGCGGTGGGTCTCCGTCTTTCTTCGGAACTGGTCGCGGGCGTCGTCGTCGGAACGATTCTGGGCTGGGGCTTCGATCGTTTGCTGTCGACATCGCCGTGGGGGCTGATCGTTCTCATGCTGCTCGGTTTCGTCGCCGGCGTGATGAACGTGATGCGCTCGGCTGGTGTCGGGAAAAAAGCGGAATAAGAAATTCGCGCCCAAGACCTCTGCGTCGTTGGCGCAGCATTTGAGTGCCGGCTGTCCGGCAAGGAAACGCCGGACGTTCCGGCCGAATTGAAAGACCGACGTGGATGGCCGATCCGATCCATCAATTTGAGATCCACAAGATCTTCACCCTGGGCCATATCGGCAATCAGGAAATCGCCTTCACCAACTCATCGGCCTATATGTTCGGCGCCGTCGCCGTCGTGTCGCTGCTGATGATCGGCGGCAGCGCCGGACGTGCGCTGATCCCGAACCGTTTCCAGTCGGTCGCCGAACTGTCCTTCGAATTCGTCTCGAATACGGTGCGCAGTAGCATCGGTGAAGAAGGGATGAAGTTCTTCCCGTTCGTGTTCTCGCTGTTCATGTTCATCCTGACGGCGAATCTGATCGGCATCATCCCCTATACCTTCACCGTCACCAGCCATCTGATCGTCGCCGTCGCCCTGGCATTGATGGTGTTCCTGACCGTGCTGCTCTACGGCCTCTACAAAAACGGCCTCGGCTTCTTCAAGCTGTTCGTGCCGCACGGTATTCCGATTTACATCCTGCCGCTGGTCACGGTGATCGAGGTGATCTCGTTCCTGTCCCGCCCGGTGTCGCATTCGGTTCGTCTGTTCGCCAACATGCTGGCCGGCCACATCACGCTGAAGGTTTTTGCCGGCTTCGTAACCTCGCTCAGCGCACTCGGCGCACTCGGCATTTTCGGTTCGGTGCTGCCGCTGGCCATGACCACGGCGCTGACCGCGCTGGAACTGCTGGTCGCCTTCCTGCAGGCCTATGTGTTCACGATCCTGACCTGCATCTATCTCAACGACGCACTTCATCCGGGCCACTAACCATCGCTTCTTAGTGTCCTGGCGGAATTCACCCTCAACCGTCTAAATCCCTATCCCAAGAAGGAGTTTTACTATGGATCCCATCGCAGCGAAGTACATCGGCGCCGGCATTGCTTGTCTCGGCATGGGTGGCGCTGGCATCGGCGTCGGCATGATCTTCAGCCAGTTCCTCAACGGTGCGCTCCGCAATCCGTCGGCTTCCCAGGGCCAGTTCGCTAACCTGATCTTCGGCTTCGCCGTGACCGAAGCGCTCGGCATCTTCTCGCTGCTGATCGCGCTGCTGCTGCTGTTCGCCGTCTAAGCTGAAAACGGATCCGGTTGCCGCTCCATCCTGGAGCGCTTCCGATCGATAAGGAGACTGCTGTGGCTGAAGGTCAGGGCAAATCCAAGGGCGCCGATCACGGGACTGCCGCACACACTGCGGCAGACGGTGGTCACAAGGCGTCGTTTCCGCCGTTCGAGAGCAACACCTTCGCTTCACAGCTGGTGTCGTTCGCGATCGCGTTCGGCTTGCTCTATCTGATCGTGTCGCGTCTGGCGCTGCCCCGCGTCGGCGGCGTGCTTGCGGCCCGTCAGCAGGTTCTCGATACGGACCTGAACGAAGCTGCCAAGCTCAAGGGCGATTCCGACGCTGCATTGAAGGCTTACGAAACCGAACTCGCCAATGCCCGCGCCAAGGCGCAGGCGATGGCGACCGAGGTTCGTGAGAAGCTCAATGCCGAACAGGAGCAGGCCAAGGCGAAGCTCGAAGAGAGCCTTGCCAGCAAGCTTGCTGCAGCGGAGCAGACCATTGCCACCACCCGCACAACGGCGATGGGCAATGTGCGCAGCATTGCTGCGGACACGGCCTCGGCGATCGTCGAACGCCTGACGGGCATCAGCCCGGATGCAGGCGCCGTCAACGCCGCGCTCGACGCGTCGCTGAAAGGATAAACGGATGTTCGGACTTCAAGCTGAATTCTGGGTCGCCGTCGCTTTTGTCCTTCTGATGGCGGTTTTCGGCTGGTTCGGTATTCACCGCACCATCCTGACGGCGCTCGACCACCGCAGCGTCCGCATCAAGCAGGAACTCGACGACGCCCGTCGCCTGCGTGATGAAGCCGCGGCGCTGCTCGCAGACTACAAGAAGCGTCATGCAGCGGCCGAGCGCGAAGCGCAGGACATCATCACTTCCGCCAAGGAAGAGGCCGAGCGCATTGCCGCCGAAGCCAAGACCAAGATGGAAGATTTTGTCGCTCGCCGCACCAAGAGCGCAGAAGGCAAGATCGCAATGGCCGAAGCCCAGGCTATCGCAGACGTTCGCGCAGCCGCAGCCGAAGCCGCAGTGAATGCCGCAGCCTCGGTGCTGTCGCAGTCCGTAAAGGGCTCGGTGGCCGACGACCTGATCGCCAAGGGCATCGGCGAGGTTCGCTCCAAGCTGAACTAAGCGAAAGACTTCAAACCGAAAAAGCCGGCGCGAGATGATCGCGCCGGCTTTTTTGTTGGCTCGGATAACCCTTAGCGCCGCTTGCGTGCGGGTGCCTGCGATTTCAGAGCCTGCGGATCGAAGCCGATATAGAAGATGTAGGAATCGCCTGCGGTGCCCGTCGGCATCGGATAGACGAGATCCTCGCCGACCAGGCTGAACGGCACGCTGGTCTCGCTGCCAATCTGCACTGTGGTCTGGAATACCTTGGTGGCAATGGTCTTCGGCGTCACGCCTTCCTGCACCACGGCGACACGCAGCGGCACATCAACCGCCGCAGGCGCACCGGCCGGCCCGACGATGACCCGGCCCTGGATGCCGAGCTTGACCGAGATCTGACCTGCATTGAGATCGCAGGAGCGCGCCGTCCGGGTGATGGTGGCCTGGAAAGCCAGATCGTTGCCAACCGCAGGCTTGCCCGCAGCGCCAACCGCATAGGTCGAGGCGCCCGGCCGGATACTGACGCTCGGGCAGGTCAGATCGTTCTCATCGGTCTGCGGCGACTGCGGCGCGCCGACCTCGGTGGACTTGCCCGAGAACAACTGGGTGAAGCGATCGGTCATCGACGGGCTGCCGCCGCCGCTGCTCGGCGAACCGCCGCCAAACATACTGCCGCCGCCGCAACCGGCCAGTGTCAGGCTTGCTGCAGTGATCACCAGCAGGCCGCGGAGCGCGCCGGTGCGGCCGCTGATCGGCATCGAACGAATGTTGCGCATTGTGAAGATATCCCCGAAAATTCAGTCGTTTGCGCAGCCCCGCCCAAGGCGTGCGCAGGGCCTTATAACAGCGCAATGGCGGCGAACCCAAGGCACTTAAACGAGGCGCTTGAGACAGGACAGATGCGCGCCATTGCGCCACATCCGGACATCGCGTTGCAGCACGCTACCCGCGGAAGTCCTCATGCAGCATGCCGTAAAGCAGGTGATCCTGCCAGATGCCATTGATGCAGAGATAACGCCGCGCCAGTCCCTCGCGCGAGAAGCCACACTTCTCCAGCACCCGCACCGACGGCAGGTTGGTGGGAATGCAGGCCGCCTCGATGCGGTGCAGGTTCAACTCGCCAAACAAGGTCGGCAATAGCACCCGCAGCGCCGCGGTCATGACGCCCTGCCCCGTATAGGGTTGGCCGACCCAGTAGCCGATGGTGCCGGCCTGGACGATGCCCCGCCGGACATTGGCCAGCGTCACGCCGCCCAGCAGCGTGCCATCGGACTCGCGAAACACCAGAAACGGATAGGCGCGATCAGCGGACGCATCGTCGGCATAGCGGCGCAGCCGGCGGCGAAAGCCGGAGCGCGTCAGGTCGTCTGACGGCCAGATCGGCTCCCACGGCGTGAGATAACCCCGGCTCAGCTCACGCAGATCGGCCCATTGCGGAAAATCGCTCATCACGGGTGCACGCAATGCAACGCCGTAGCCGCGCGGCGCCAGCGCCGCCGGCATGCTCGATGGCAAACGAAACAGGGCCATAGGCTCGCTCCCTGATACCTCGGACCTCACCTGCCTAGTGGAGCAGGCTCTTGTCCTTGGTGCGGGTCAATCCTTCCGCAAAAGCCACCGCCGTGTCCAGCCCCCGGCCGCTGCCGAGCGCCGCCACGGCCGGGCGGCTGCGCGTCAGCAGGCCACGGGCAACGTTGCGGGTCGATTCCACGCTGACATCATCGATGCGCTGGACGAGTTCTTCCACGGTGAGCGGACGGCCATAGGCCAGCATGTGCCGCGCCAATTGCTCGGCGCGCGAGCTGCAGCTCTCCAGCGCCATCAGCAGACCGGCCTTCATCTGCGCCTTGGCGCGGGCGATTTCGGCCTCGGTCAATGTCTCCACCGACTCGTTGATGACATCGACGATGACTTCCATCATCTCAGGTGCATCGGTCGGATCGGTGCCGGTATAGAGACCGAAGAAACCAGTGTCGGTATAGGGCGCGTGGAAGGTGTAGATCGAATAGCAGAGACCGCGCTTCTCACGCACTTCCTGGAACAGCCGCGAGGACATGCCGCCGCCGAGAATGTTGGTAAAGACCTGCAGACTGAACAGCGACAGGTCCGACTGCGGCAGACCTTCCAGCGCCAGCGTCAGATGCGCCTGTTCAAGATCGCGATTGACGACGCGGGAGCCGCCCTTGCCGAACATCGCCGGTTGCGGCTTCGGGGCTGCGGTGCCTTCGAAGCTGGAAAAGCGATCGGCGGCTTCATGCACGACCTGGCGATGATTCACGGCACCGGCCGCAGCTACCACCATGTCCGGCCCGCGATAATGCGTGGACAGGTAGCTCTGCAGCATGTCGCGATCAAAACCCTTCAGCGTCTTGGCGGTGCCCAGAAGCGAACGGCCCATCGGCTGGTCGGGATAGCAGAGCTCGTTGAGATGTTCGAACACGACATCGTCCGGCGTGTCCTGTGCCGCACCGATCTCCTGCACGATCACGCTCTTCTCGCGCTCCAGCTCGTCCGGCACGAACGTCGGATTGGCGAGAATGTCCGAGAGCACATCGAGCGCCAGCGGCACATCGGCCTTCATCACGCGGGCATAATAGGCCGTGGTCTCCGTCGAGGTTGCGGCGTTGAGATCGCCGCCGACCGCCTCGATCTCCTCGACGATCTCGCGCGACGAACGCTTCTTGGTGCCCTTGAACGCCATGTGTTCGAGCAGATGCGAGATGCCGTGCTCGTTGGGCTTCTCATCGCGGCCACCGACGCCGGTCCAGACGCCGAGCGCGGCGGTTTCCAGATGCGGCATGGTATCGGTGATGACCGTCAGGCCCGAAGGCAGTTTGGTAACTTCGACGGTCATCAGGACACTCCTTGCTTCGCAGCGCGGCTGACCGACAGCACGAACTGCTCAATATCGCTTTGGTCATTCTTCATGACCTTAATATGCTCGGGCTTCGTCATCAGCCCTTCCAGATAGACCGGCAATGCCGGCCGCACGCCGCAAGCCGCCTCCACCGCATCGGGGAATTTCGCTGCATGTGCCGTCGACAGCACGACGTTGGGCACATGCATCTCGGTGGTGTCGCGGTCCGCCACGGCCAATGCCACGGCAGTATGCGGATCGATCAGATCGCCGGTCTCGCGCCACGCGGCGCGAATGGCAGCCGAGGTCTCGTCCTCGTCGGCGCGACCGGATTCGAAATCGGCACGGATCGCGGTCAGCACTTTCTCGGGCAGCACGAAACGGCCGGACTGCTTCAGCGAATCCATCAAGCCGCGCACCAGCGCAGCGTCGCGGCCGGAGGCTTCGAACAGCAGACGTTCGAAATTCGACGACACCTGAATGTCCATCGACGGCGACGAAGACGCGTGAACCTCACGCACCTCGTAGATGCCGGTCTTGAGCGTGCGATCGAGGATGTCATTGACGTTGGCGGCGACGCGCAGCTTGCGCACCGGCAGGCCCATGCGCTTGGCCACATAGCCGGCGAAGATGTCGCCGAAATTGCCGGTGGGCACCGTGAAATCAACGCTGCGTGCAGGCGCACCGACGGCGACTGCCGAGGTGAAGTAGTAAACCACCTGCGCAACGATACGTGCCCAGTTGATCGAGTTCACACCCGACAGCGACACGGCGTCACGAAACTTGTGATGATTGAACAGGCCCTTCACGATCGCCTGGCAATCGTCGAAATGGCCCTCGACAGCGAGCGCATAGACGTTCGATGCGCCGGTCGTGGTCATCATGCGACGCTGCACGTCGGAAATACGGCCGTTCGGAAACAGCACGACGAGATCGACATTGTCGCGGCCGGCAAAGGCATCGACGGCGGCGCCGCCGGTGTCGCCGGAGGTCGCGACGACGATGGTGGTGCGCTGATTGCGCTTGGCGAGGACGTGATCCATCAGCCGCGCGATGAGCTGCATGGCGACGTCCTTGAACGCCAGCGTCGGGCCATGAAACAGCTCGAGCACGAACTGGTTCGGCGCGGTCTGGTCGAGCGGTACCACGGCGGGATGGCGGAAGGTGGCATAGGCCTCATTGGCCATGCGCCCGAGATCCTCGTCGGAAATCTCGCCGGCCACGAACGGCCGGAGCACCTCGACGGCGACTTCCCAATAGGGCCGGCCGAACAGCGACGCGATGGTCTCGGCTGACAACTGGGGCCAGACCTCGGGAATGTAGAGACCGCCGTCGCGGGCAAGCCCGGTCAGCATGACATCGCAAAAGCCGAGTTTCGGGGCCTCTCCCCGCGTCGAGATATAGGTCGTCAAGGCGTCCTCCAAAGGCGCGGAAACCGCCAAGCCTTTGATAATAATGGGGTTAAAACTTCACGCCGCGTGAAATCGAAGGCCACCATAATGGGTTTCGCCGGGCGAGGAAACCGACTTTGGCCGGGGTTCAGGCCCGACGCTGGCCCCGGGTCCAGACGCCGAACGCAATCACCACGGCAGCCGCGAGGCCAAACCAGGTGATGGCATATTGCATGTGGTCGTCCTTGAGATGGATTTCGAGCGGGCCGGGCTTCGGGATGGCATTGGCCGGCACGGGACTTTCCAGATCGACATAGAACGGCGCGACAGGGCCCCAGCCGAGCGCCTGCGCCATGGCACGCTGGTCGCGGTTGAACCAGAGACGCTTGGTGACGTCGTCATGGGGCGTCAGCGTCCCCGCTGTTTCGGGAAAACGCAGATAGCCGGTCATGGTCACCGGCGCGCCGGTGATGAGCTTCTGCACGGCGCGGTCCTGCTGGGCGCGATCCTGCATCGTGTTCTGCACGAAGCCCGCATTGATCACCACAGTCTCGCCGGATGCCAGTTGCGCCGGCAGGAAGGCCCAGGTCACCGGGCCCGGCACATCAGGCCGCACCCCGGAGCCGGAGCTGTAGACCATGCCGTCCGGCACGGGTTTGTAGGTGGCCGAGAAGTTGACGCGGCGGAATTCATCCTTCGCCGGGGTCAGCGCGCTCCATGTGGATGGCAGCGGCAGTGCACCAGGCGCGCCCGCCAGCCGCTCCGTGAGTGCGGCGATCAACGCGTGTTTCTCGGTACGGCGCTGCAACTGCCAGAAGCCGAGGCTGAGGAGCACGCCAACGATGATGAGCGTGACGATGCCGAGACCGGTGATACTGCGCCGGCGCGCTGCAACAGTGTTCATTTCGGCGTGCGATCGATCAACTGGCCTTCGGAGGCCTTGTGGTGGAATTGCAAGGCGATCAACAGCGACTTCATGGAGCGCAATGGCAGCAGCGTGGTCGCAAGAATCAGCGGCAGCCACAATGCGGCATGCAGCCAGAATGGCGGCTGATACTTGACCTCCACCACCAGCGCGCAACCGACCACGATGGCACCGGCGAGCATGATGATGAAGATTGCCGGACCATCACCGGTGTCGATGAAAGCATAGTCCAGCTCGCAACGCTCGCAGCGCGACGCCAGATTGATGAAGCCCGCATAGAGCCTGCCCTCACCGCAGCGCGGGCATTTGCAGGTCAGGCCGCGAATGACGGTCTGGCCAAGACTGACGGGAACAGCAGCTTGATCGGGCATCGAGTCGAATTCTTTCACAGCGCAGGCGCCAAACAAAAAGGGCGGCCCTGCGGCCGCCCTCTTGTAGCACCCGAATACGGTCAGTGCGCGGCTGCGCCGGCAATGGGGCCGCCATAGCCCCAGACATAGATCGTGATGAACAGGAACAGCCAGACCACGTCCACGAAGTGCCAGTACCAGGCGGCGAATTCGAAGCCGAGGTGCTGTTTCGGCGTGAAGTGACCGGCATAGACGCGGAACAGGCAGACCAAGAGGAAGATGGTGCCGACCAGCACGTGGAAACCGTGGAAACCGGTCGCCATGAAGAAGGTCGCACCGTAGATGTTGCCCTTGAAGCCGAAAGCAGCGTGGGCGTATTCGAACGCCTGCACGCAGGAGAAGGCAGCGCCGAGCAACACCGTGAGGATCAGCGCATACTTCACGGCCTTGCGGTCGCCTTCCAGCAGCGCGTGATGCGCCCAGGTGACGGTTGTGCCCGAGGTCAGCAGGATCAGCGTGTTGAGCAGCGGCAGATGCCAGGGGTCGAAGGTCTGGATGCCCTTCGGCGGCCAGACGCCACCGAACAGTGCTTCGCGGGTGGCATGGACGGGATCGCCGGGGAACAGCGACGAATTGAAGTAGGCCCAGAACCAGGCGACGAAGAACATCACTTCCGAAGCGATGAACAGGATCATGCCGTAGCGATGGCTGATCTGCACCACGCGGGTGTGGTCGCCCTTATACTGGGCTTCACGAACCACGTCGGTCCACCAGCTTGCGAACACGTAGAGCACGCCGATGGTGCCGACGCCGAACACGATGGGCGCTGCGGCATACATGTGATGCATCCAGCTGACCGCGCCGACCGCCATGATGAAGGCGAACAGCGAGCCTACCGCCGGCCACGGCGAGGGATCGACGAGGTGATAGTCGTGGTGCTTAGCTTGCGCCGTAGCCATTGCGGTTCTCTCCGTCAGCTGCATCGGTTGAAGCCGGTGCGAGTTCTCTCAATTTTATAACGCGGAACGCTCCAGGATTTCTCTCAGAGCTTTCTCTTAGAGGTTACCCTTGCGCTTGTCAGTCTCCGTCGCCGCCAGCGGCTTCGGCGCCGGATCGCGCAGGGGGTAGAACGTGTAGGACAGTGTAATCGACTTCAGTCCGTCATTCTCGTTATCCGCGGCGAGCGCAGGATCGACATAGAACACGACAGGCATTTCACGCTTCTCACCGGGCGCCAGGGTCTGCTCGGTGAAGCAGAAGCAATTAATCTTCTGGAAATAGGCGCCGACCGTCAGCGGCGCCACGTTATAGGCGGCCTGTGCGGAGGTGGTGCGGGCGGACTGGTTGGTCACGGTGTAGAACACGGTCACGACCTCGCCGATCTTGACCTCGATCTCGCTCTGCTCCGGGACGAACTTCCACGGCAGTCCGCCAGACACATTGGCGTCGAAGCGGACGGCGATCTTGCGTGCGATCGGGCCGGACTCCGGCGCCGCGCTGGCCACCATCGTGGTGCCGTTGAAGCCGGTGGCGCGGCAGAACCAGTTATACAGCGGCACGGCGGCGTAGGACGCGCCGACCATGAAGGCCACCAGCAGACCGCACGCCGCAGCCACAGTCGCATCGCGGCCGAGGCGCGGCTTCGAGGCTTTGATGTTCTGCGGCTGATCGGTCATGTCACTCAGCTTTTGCCATTACATGGGCCGGATGAGAACGGCCGGCCCTTTGACCATGGTGACGGCAAAGAACAGTACGACGAGAATGCCGAGCGCCCAGGCGATGGCCAGCGACCGTTCGCGTCGGCTCTTCTTCTGTGCCTCGGTGAGGACGATGCCCTCTGGCTCTTCAGACTTGCGCTCATTGTCCATCGGATCATGCGCCCCTCTACCAGACCAGCGGGAGGATGGCCTTCACGACCACCTCGAGCAGCAGAATGGCAAACAGCGCGAACAGATAGACGATCGAGAAAGCAAACAGCTTGCGCGTCGCGCGGTTGGCGGGCGTGCCTTCGCGCAGACGATAGACCTCGACGGCGAGATACATCATGCCGGCGCCAAGGATCAGCGAAGCCGTGCCATAGATGGCCGAGAAATAACCGAGCGGCCAAGGCGCGACGGCGGTTGCGACCAGCACGACGGTGTAGAGCAGGATCTGCAGCCGGGTCGCGTCGGGACCAGCGACCACCGGCAGCATCGGCACCCCGGCGCGGGTGTAATCGTCATTGCGGAACAGGGCCAGCGCCCAGAAATGCGGCGGGGTCCAGAAGAAGATGATCAGGAACAGCAGGACCGGCTCCATCGAGAGCGTTCCCGACGCCGCAGCCCAGGCGACGACCGGCGGCAGCGCGCCGGCTGCACCGCCGATGACGATGTTCTGCGCGGTCCAGCGCTTCAGAGCGATGGTGTAGATCACGACATAGAAGAAGATGGTGAAAGCGAGCAGCGCGCCGGCGAGCCAATTGACGAGGATGCCGAGCGTCATCACCGAGAAGAAGGCCAGCACCAGACCGAAGGTCAGTGCTTCCGGCCGGGTGATGCGACCGCGCGGGATCGGGCGGTTGGCGGTGCGCGACATCAGCGCGTCGATATCGGCTTCGTACCACATGTTCAGCGCCCCGGAGGCGCCGCCGCCGACAGCGATACAGAGGATCGAGGTGATCGCCAGCACCGGGTGATGATCGCCCGGCGCCAGGAAATAACCGACCATCGCTGTGAACACGACCAGCGACATCACCCGCGGCTTGAGCAGCGCGATGTAGTCGGCAACACCCGCTTCGGAGATGCGGGGGGCAGACAGGTCGATGGTATGGTGGTCGAGGACGGACAAAATCATTCTCACTTTTGTTACGAGCACTCCGCCGAAACCCTTGCGAGTTCGGCGGAGGCATTAACCCGGTGCGGCACCCAAGAGCGCCGCACGAAAACCACTTACTGAACGCGCGGCAGCACTTCGAACTGATGGAACGGCGGCGGCGAGCTCAGGGTCCATTCCAGCGTGGTCGCACCCGAACCCCACGGATTGTTCGCAGCCTGTTCCTTGCGGACGAAGGCTTCGATCACGCCGTAGATGAAGATCAGCACGGCAAAGCCGGAAATGTAGGAGCCGATCGACGAGACCAGGTTCCAGCCGGCGAAGGCATCCGGATAGTCGACATAGCGGCGCGGCATGCCCGACAGACCCAGGAAGTGCTGCGGGAAGAACACCAGATTCACGCCAATGAAGGTGACCCAGAAATGCGCCTTGGCGATGGTTTCCGAATACATGTAGCCGAACATCTTCGGGAACCAGTAATACCAGCCCGCGAAGATGGCGAATACGGCGCCCAGCGACAGCACGTAGTGGAAGTGCGCGACCACATAATAGGTGTCCTGTAGCACGCGATCGACGCCGGCATTGGCCAGCACGACGCCGGTGACGCCGCCGAGGGTGAACAGGAAGATGAAGCCCACGGCCCACAGCATCGGCGCCTTGAACTCGATGGAACCGCCCCACATCGTGGCGATCCAGGAGAAGATCTTCACGCCGGTCGGTACCGCGATCACCATGGTGGCGGCGACGAAGTAGGCCTGCGTCGCCGACGACATGCCGACGGTGTACATGTGGTGCGCCCAGACGACGAAGCCGATGCCGCCGATGGCGACCATGGCGTAGGCCATGCCGAGATAACCGAACACCGGCTTCTTCGAGAAGGTCGAGATGATCTGAGAGATCATGCCGAAGCCAGGCAGGATCAGGATGTACACTTCGGGGTGACCGAAGAACCAGAACAGATGCTGGAACAGGATCGGATCGCCGCCGCCGTCTGCGGCGAAGAAGGTGGTGCCGAAATTACGGTCCGTCAGCAGCATGGTGATGGCGCCCGCCAGAACCGGCAGCGACAGCAGCAGCAGGAACACGGTGACCAGGATCGACCACACGAACAGCGGCATCTTGTGCAGGGTCATGCCCGGCGCGCGCATGTTGAAGATCGTGGTGATGAAGTTGATGGCACCGAGGATCGACGACGCACCGGCGAGATGCAGCGCCAGAATCGCGAAGTCAACGGCGGGACCCGGATGGCCCGATGTCGAGAGCGGCGCATACATGGTCCAGCCGGCACCGACGCCGTTGGCGCCGGGTTCGCCTTCCACGAAGGTGGAGATGATGAGCAGCGCAAAGGCGGCAGGCAGCAGCCAGAACGACACGTTGTTCATGCGCGGGAATGCCATGTCCGGCGCACCGATCATCAGCGGCACCATCCAGTTGCCGAAACCGCCGATCATCGCGGGCATCACCATGAAGAAGATCATGATCAGGCCGTGCGAGGTGACGAAGACGTTGTAGGTGTGGCTCTCGTGGAAGATCTGGACGCCCGGATACATCAACTCGATGCGGATCAGGATCGACATGATGCCGCCGATAACACCCGCCACGATCGCGAAGATAAGGTACATCGTGCCGATGTCCTTATGGTTCGTCGAATAGACATAGCGCCGCCACCCCGTCGGATGCGCATGCGCATGATCATCGTGGGCGTGATCGTCGTGAGCCGGTGTTGCCGCGGTCGTTGCCATTTTCAAATCCTGCTTTGTCTTCTTCTGGCAGTCTTTCGGACCTTGCGGTCCCCTCGCCCTAATTTCTTACAGTGCGTGCGGAGCCTCGCGGCTCCGTCACCCGCTTACTGTGCCACAGCAGTTCCGGCCGAAGCGTAGGAATTCGCCGGATTGGACGCGAACTTCTTCTTCGCCGTCTCGACCCATGCGGTAAATTCCTGATCGCTGACGACGCGGATCGCGATCGGCATGAACGCGTGATCCTTGCCGCACAGTTCCGAGCACTGGCCGTAGAACATGCCGGTCTTGGTGGCCTTGAACCAGGTTTCGTTCAGACGGCCCGGGACGGCGTCGATCTTGATGCCGAATGACGGCATCGCGAAGGAGTGGATCACGTCGGACGCGGTGGTCTGGACGCGAACCACCTTGTTCACCGGCACCACGACTTCGTTATCGACAGCGAGCAGGCGCGGCTGCTTGTCGGTGGCCATCAGCGAGTCGAATTCGAACGGGCCATTGTCGGGATAGGTGTAGGTCCAGAACCACTGCTTGCCGGTCGCCTTGATCGTCAGGTCGGCTTTGGGAATATCGAGTTCCAGGAACAGCAGACGGAACGACGGCACAGCGACGGCGACCAGGATCAGAACCGGAATGATCGTCCACGCCACTTCGATCAGCGTGTGGTGGGTGGTCTTGGATGCGACCGGATTGGCCTTGGAGTTGAACTTCACGACGACGATGACGAGAAGCGCAAGCACGAACAGTGTGATGGCGGTGATCAGCCAGAGCAGGAAATTATGAAACCAGGTGATGTTCTCCATCACCGGCGTGGCGGCTTCCTGCAGCTTGAATTCCCACGGCGCGGGCTGGCCCATCACCTCTGCGAATGCAGCACCGCCAAAAGCAAGCCCGGCCCCAACAACTGCTAACCCCAGCAACCGGCGGCCAATCTGGCCCCTCGACATCCTCATGCCGCTCGCGCTCCCATATTTACTGTCGCATTTCGGCCTGTCGCCGAATTATGCCGCCCGATCCGCACCCTGCCAATTTGCCAAAACGCCCAAGTGATTGGCCTGGAGGCAGTTGTTAGAATGCGTCGAAATCTAGCCTCTCAAACCATAATTCGCGGTCTGTCGCAATGCAGGAGTGGCGCATCCCGTAATGCATTCGGCGGTATTGAACGAAGGTCGCAATTGCTGCATGAAATCAGGCATAAACAGGCGTGCGGCAGCCGAACGGCGCTTGACAGCGGAATTGTCCGATGTAGGCACAGATCAGGCGATCGGCAGGATGCTGATTCGCGCCTGCGAGCGCTTTCGTGGCTCCGTGGATGCCTTCAAGGCGCCGTCATTGCCGTATCATTCCGTGGTCTGGAAAAATCCTCCGGACAGACAGCGTCAAGCGTGCTGCCCTGGACTACGACCACCACGTCACCGCTTAAGGAATCGACCCGGATGGGGCACTCGAAGTTGCAGCATAAATCGACCCTGAATCGCCCGGTCCGCGGGATCGCAGGCTGGCGGCTCTCTGGCTGGCAACGTCTGGCGCTCGGTTGTCTCGCCCTGGCGGCGATCGCCGCCGTCCCGGCTACCGCCAACGCCCAGGGCGCGGTGCGCTCGGTTCATGGCGACTGGCAGATCCGCTGCGACACCCCGCCCGGCGCCCAGGCCGAGCAATGTGCCCTGATCCAGAGTGTGGTGGCGGAAGACCGCTCCAATGCCGGCCTGACCGTGATCGTGCTGAAGACCGCCGACCAGAAGAGCAAGCTGATGCGCGTGGTGGCGCCGCTCGGCGTGCTGCTGCCGTCCGGCCTCGGCCTCAAGCTCGATAATCAGGACGTCGGCCGCGCCGGCTTCGTGCGCTGCCTGCCCAATGGCTGTGTTGCCGAAGTCGTGATGGACGACAAGCTGCTCGCCCAGCTCCGCACCGCCAAGACTGCCACCTTCATCATCTTCGAAACGCCCGAAGAAGGCATCGGCTTCCCGCTCAGCCTCAACGGCATCGGCGAGGGTTACGACAAGCTGCCATAGGCTTTGAACCCGGCCGCATTAGCCGGAACCACGCCCTCTGTAATAGTCAAGCAATCGCCGGGCATCTTCAGATGTCCAGTCGGCCTCCCCTGCAAGATATCCCTCGACCTGCCCCGTCGTTCCGATCAGATACGAGATAGGCATCGCATAGAGGCTGAACGGGGTATCCGGAGCGGCAACCTCGCCGGCACGCGCGACCAGTCCACCGGGATCGATACCGACATCGAGGTGTCTCAGCTTCAGGTTACGCACGAACGAAGCAACGTCTGCGCGATCGGTGGCGATCGCGATCACCTGCAGATTTGCGCGTGTCTCGATATCCTGCAGCCGATCAAGGATCGGCAACTCGGTCTTGCACGCCGGGCACCATGTCGCCCAGAAATTGACCAGAACGACCTTTCCTGGAAACGCGGTCAGATAGACCGGCTTGCCAATAAGGCGCGGCACCGCAACGGACGGGATCGGCCGCGCTCCCCGGATGACAGTGAACTGATGCCGCGCGGTGCCAAACGGTGGCGGCCCATCAGGCCGCGCATCCGCGGTAGCGCCCCTCGCCGCCAATGCGACTGTCGTGGCCAGTGCCCCTTTGAGCAGCGTACGTCGCGAAATTGGCGAGCGAGCAACAGCCCGTCCGCGGTGCGGTGTTGTCACGGTCCAGCCTCCGATGGGCATCAAATAGGGTCGCGAAGTGTGCCGCTCAGGATCGGATATAGGACCAACCCGCTTCCTGCAGCTCGATGATCCGTCCAGGCCCGCTCGGAACCATCTGGACATTGTCGATAAACGAAATCGGATGCCCCTCGCTGCGCTCCATACCGAGCTTGGTCGCTTCGCAGACCACGAAGCGAATGTCAGGGGTGAGAGCCTGGACGACCTTCAGCAGTTCCTTGACCGGCGACGTATCCACTCGAAACATATGAATACCGGCGTTGTAAGCGACGATTTCGATCGAGAAGTCCTGCTTCGTCTCCCGGTAGTATTTCGGCAGGTTCAGCGACGTCGAAATCAGCGCTCTCATGACGGTCGGGTCGTCAGTGTTGATCTGCAGTACGAGGCGATGTGCCTTGGCCGCCGCAGGCTTCGTCTCCGGCGCCCACGGCTTTGAAATGGCGGACCCTGCGTCCGTCAAAGCCAGAGTGACGAATAACGGTGCCGCGAACGCCAGACCGAACGCCACCATGGCCAAAGCCTTGCCGCCATAACTCCGCATCGAAATCATTATTGCACTCGAGCACACTGAAACGTTCGGCTTTTCCAACGGCCATCCATGGATGGCCGGGTGAGAGCGATGAGCGCTCGCTACCTGAGGATTGTGGCGCGCTTGGCGTAAGCCACGATACCGCTCAATGTGAGCAACACGATCGCCGGAATCGGTGAGCCGCCAATGACAAACACATGCGTAAAAATCGCACCGATCATGATGCAGCACAGGAGGACCGCACCAAACGCGACCGTTGACGGAATGATGATCAGGGCCGCTCCGAGGATTTCGAGCGTGCCGGTCAGATAGCGGAACCATTGCCCAAGACCGATATGTTCGAACTCCTCGACGAGCATCGGCACGCCGTAAAGCTTGGCAGTACCCGCAGCAGCGAACGCCAGAGCGAGCAAGCCCCTGACGGCCCAGAGACTGATGGAGGTCCAGCGCCGCGGCGCTGACGAGGTGACGGAAGACGATGACATGGGCAGCTCCGAAGATGGTCAAAACGGTTTCGGCGGCGCGGCTGACGGCAAGGTCAGATCCACGGCGCGCTTTCGAAGCACAAATTTCGGCAGTAAGATGAAAAAGACAAGTAGAATGCTTTTTCTGAGATAGTATGAAAAACATGACTAATGGAAAAACAGACGATATCGCGCTCCCCGAATGTCAGCAGGGCCGGGAAGTAGAAGATTTTCATCGGGCGCTGGGGATGATTACCGGCAAATGGAAGTGTGAGATCCTCTGGCGACTGGTCCAGAACAAACACCGGTTTGGAGAACTGCAGCGAGCGATTCCGAGTGTCACGCAACACATGCTGACGACACAACTGCGCGACCTCGAGTCCAACGGGCTCGTCAAGCGCACGGTCTTCGCCGAGATACCTCCGAGGGTGGAATATGAAATCACGGAATCGGCGAGAGCGCTCAGGCCGGTCTTCGACGAACTGTTCCGATGGTCGCAGGCGCACTTCTCTGCGATGCAGGCCCAATCCGCGACCTCATCCGGCTCCGACGAGAGCGCAGCGCCCCTGACTCATCCTTAATCCGGAAACGGAGCGCCTTACTCGCCGGGCACCAGCCCGACCGCATGACGGCGTCCCGGCTTCGACGCCGCGCGCAGGCGGCGGCGCGAGAAATACAGGATGAAGCCGGTCACGGTGAACAGCGGCATCAAGGCCGCGGCCAGCAAGAACACGATGCGGCCGGGCAGTCCCAAGAACGCACCGGTGTGGATGTGCAGCACCGCCGCGAGAATACGATCGCCGGTGGATTTATCGTTATAGCGCTCCGCCGACACCATGCGCCCGGTCACGCCGTCGATACGAAATTCGTCGCGCGCCTCTTCGAACGGTGCATCCTTTGCCACCGAGCGGACACGTACGACGCTACCCGCGCCATTCGGCAGTTGCATGTTGACCAGCGCGTAGCGGCTACCCTGATCAGCCAGGAACGTCGACCAGACCTTGTCGAATGACGGCGCGGCAGGTGCGTCAGCCGAGCCCGCCTTTGTGGCCCCCTTGGCAGCGCGCGGCGCCTGTGTCGTTACGGCAGGCTTGCTCGACAGCAGCCAGATGGCGCTGTCCTTGTACCAGTCGAACGACCACCACAAGCCTGTGAGAATGCTCACCAGATAGATCGGTAGGAGCCAAGTGCCGACGACGCTGTGCAGCGACCAGTGAAACGGGCGCCCTCGCATCGCCAGATTCGGCTTCAGCCAAGTCTTGATACCGCTCTTGATGCTGCGGACACGTCGCGGCCAGCGCAGCACCATTCCGGAGATCAGCAATACGAACAAACCGAGCACGGCGACGCCGGTGACCTGCCGCCCGACGCCCTTGCCGCCGCCCGGCAGCAGCAGCCAGCGATGCAGAGCCCGCAATGTCGCGAAGAAGCCCTCGCCGCGCATCGCCGCCAGCACGCGACCGTCATAGGGATCAACATAGACCGACGAGCGGCCGTCGTCCTCGCCACGCGCAAAGCGCAGCCGCACCGTTGCTCCGGGCTCACTGGACATGCTCACAGCACCGACCTTGCCACTGCCCGGCACCGCCTGCACGATCGCGACCAGCGCATCGGGCAACAGCACCGGTGCGGGCCGCACCTCGACATGCGCGATATCCCGATTCAGCGCAGCGACGATTTCGTCCTCGAAGCTCAGCATGGCGCCGGTCAGACCGATCAGGCCGAGGATCAGCGAGATCGCCAGGCCGATGATGGAATGGACTTGCAGGAATGCGGATTTGGTTCGTGAGGCCATGAAAAGCGACAGCATCTCTCTGGAAAAGACCGCGTCCCGGCCTTTTGGCCCGTCAATGAACGAAGATGTCCTCATACCCTGCGAAGGACGCCGCTGCCATCAATCCCGGTACCCGGCGATTTGTAATAGTTCCAATCGGAACCGATAGCGGGATTGGGTGGCCTACCCCGGTGCCATGGCACCATTTGACCGCCGCTGATCGGCTCTCCCTTTTTTCCGCCCAGCACCTATCTTGGTTTGAATCGCCTGTTTAGCCACAGGTTACGCCATTGTAAGGCGACCCATCCCCGGGTTGTCGCTACAAATTGAAATCGTGGCCCCGCGCCTGGCGCCGGAGCCGCGCCGCTGACATTGGAGCCTGCATGACCAGCCCAGCCACCACCTCCCTGCTCGACCGCGCCAATCTCGACCGTGACGACGTCCGTCGCGAGTTGCTGCGCGGATTGCAGGGCGCCGACGATGGCGAGCTGTTCCTCGAATACAGCCAGTCCGAGGCGCTCGGTTTCGACAACGGCCGGCTGAAGCAGGCGACCTATGACACCGCGCAGGGTTTTGGCCTTCGCGCCGTCAAGGACGATGCCGTCGGCTATGCGCATTCCTCCGATGTCTCGATCCCGGCGCTGATCCGTGCGGCTGATGCGGTCAATGCGGTCCGTGGCGGCTATGCCGGCACCTTTGCCGCAGCGCCCTCGCACACCAATGTGCGGCTCTATAGTGACGACAATCCGCTGGACGCGCCGGGCTTCGAGGCCAAGGTCAAGCTGCTGGCCGAGATCGACGCCTATGTGCGCGACAAGGACCCGCGCGTCCGCCAGGTCTCGGTCTCTCTCGGCGCCACCTGGCAGGTGGTGGAAATCCTGCGCCCGGACGGCGAGAGCTATCGCGACATCCGTCCGCTGGTCCGCGTGAACATCTCCGTCGTCGCCGGTCAGGGTGACCGGCAGGAAAGCGGCTCGAAGGGTTACGGCGGCCGCGAGGGCTATGCGCACTTCATCGAAAGCGGTTCGTGGCGCACGGCAGCCGACGGCGCGCTGCGCGAGGCACTGGTCAATCTCGAATCGATTCCGGCCCCTGCCGGCGAAATGGACGTCGTGCTCGGACCAGGCTGGCCCGGTGTGATGCTGCATGAAGCCGTCGGCCACGGGCTCGAAGGCGACTTCAACCGCAAGCAGACCTCGGCTTTTGCCGGCCTGATGGGTCAGCAGGTTGCCGCCAAGGGCGTCACGGTCGTCGATGACGGCACCATCTCGTCACGCCGCGGCTCCCTGTCCATCGACGACGAAGGCACGCCGACCAACCGCACCACACTGATCGAGGATGGCATCCTCGTCGGCTACATGCAGGACCGCCAGAACGCGCGCCTGATGGGCATGAAGCCAACCGGCAACGGCCGCCGTCAGGGCTATGCCCATGTGCCGATGCCGCGCATGACCAATACTTACATGCTGGCCGGCCAGCGCGATCCCGCGGAGATTCTGGCGTCGGTGAAGAACGGCATCTATGCGGTGAACTTCGGCGGCGGCCAGGTCGACATAACCTCCGGCAAATACGTGTTTCAGTGCACCGAGGCCTACAGAATCGAGAACGGCAAGATCGGTGCGCCGCTGAAGGGCGCGATGATGATCGGCAACGGTCCAACCGACCTGCATCGCATCAGCATGATCGGCAACGATCTCGCACTCGATGACGGCATCGGGACCTGCGGCAAGCACGGCCAGGGCGTGCCGGTCGGCGTCGGCCAGCCGACGCTGCGCATGGACAAGGTGACCATCGGAGGAACGGGCTCGTGACCACGGATACCGAAACCACAACGGTGACATCGACGGCAAAGCGCTGGACCGGTCAGCTGGCGCAGATCGCCGCGATCGTCGGCATCGTATTCGTCGCCAAGGGCGCGCTCGCCGAACCGTTCTATGTGCCCTCGGCCTCCATGGAGCCGACGCTGCTGATCGGCGATGCACTGCTAGCGACAAAGTTTCCCTACGGCTACTCAACGGCCTCGCTGCCGATCCATGTCTCCCTTCCCGAGACCGGCCGCGTCTTCGCGACCACACCGAAGCGCGGCGATGTCGTGGTGTTTCGCTGGCCCGGCGACCGCTCCCAGGTCTGGGTCAAGCGTGTGATCGGCCTGCCCGGCGATCGCGTCGAACTGCGCGGCGGTCAGGTCTGGCTCAATGGCGTCGCGACTTCGGTGAAGGCCGACGGCATCGGTGCCGCGGAAGATGACAGCGGCGGCTCCGAACCGGCGCATCGTTATGTCGAAACCCTGCCCGGCGGCGTGTCGCATCCGATCTTCAAGCTGCGCGACAACGGCCGCCTCGACAACACGCCGGAAATCGTCATTCCCCCCGACCATCTGTTCGTGATGGGCGACAACCGCGACAACTCCGCCGACAGCCGCGTACCGGTAAGCCAGGGCGGTGTCGGCCTGCTGCCGATGGATAATCTCGTCGGCCGCGTCGACGCCATTGTCGGTTCATGGGATCTCGGCGTGCGTAACCAGCCGGTGACCAACTGGCTATCGGGCTTCCGCATGGCGCGGTTTTTTACCGGGGTGCATTGAACGCGGACGCGCGATGACCTTCGACAACGTTCGCGCGCTGGCGCTGACATGGCCGGAGGTCGAAGACGGAACGTCCTACGGAACACCTGCGTTGAAGGTACGCAGAAGCTACTGGTGCGGATGCGTGAGGACGGCGACTCACTGGTGATGCCCGGCGTTCCGCGGGACGAGCGCGACATGCTCGTCGAGAGCGCGCCCAAAGTTTTCTATTTTACCGACCACTATCGCGATTATCCGATGGTGCTGATCCGGCTGTCGAAAGCAAAGCGCGTGCATGTCGAACCGCTGTTGCGACGACAATGGCTCACGCTCGCATCGAAGGCCGCGCGCAAGGCGTTCGAGACCGAAGGCTCTTCCCGTCAGAAATAGGCAATCGCGCGGCCGCATATGGCGACCGCGAACCAGATGGCGATTGACGCCAGCGCGCCTTGCCGCGCACCCGCGGGCATCGGTGACAGCGGCGGCAACGCTGCGATCTTCGGCATGATGATCGCCTCAACCCAGACGACATTGAGTAAGCCCAACGCGATCAGAGCCGCCTTGATCTGAAACACGCGGTTCAGCACCACATGACTCGCCTCGGCGGTAAACAGAATGCCGCCGGTGAGCACGAGGCCGAGAAATCCGGCAATGGCAAAGCGGCGCGCCCTGCGCAGCAGCGGACCAGGCGCCGTTGCAGCTAACCCGCCCGCGAGCCGGACATCCATCACCGCAATGGCACCGGCGAAGAACATCAGCGCGACGATGTGGCCGATATTGGCAGACATATAGAGCCAGCGCGATTGCCGGATCGCAGCGCCAATTGCGGACGCTTCCATGGCCATGAAGATCGCGGGTGCGCCCTCGGTCATGGGCCGGACGCTATCGCAATTCGTAGGTCTTGCCGTCCACGGTGATGCGTTCGGCGCGCATCTCGTCCTTCTCGACGGTGGATGGATAGCCGAACGCCGAGACCGTCTTGCCGACAGCCACGATATCGGCAGATGCCCCCCGCGCTGTCATGCGAGAGGTCGGCGCAAGAGTGACGGTCCAGGCCTTGTCGCCCCCTTGATCACGATAGTCGCGTGCGGGTTCTCGAATTTGCTGTTTTCGACAGGACCGTTCACCGTGACCGGATGGGCAGCGTCGTAGCTGCCCCAACCGTGATGGGCGACGGCGGCGACCGTCGTAACAGCAATCAGTAATCCAGCGAATGTCACTGCGGGCAGGAGACGCGTCATGGCTCAACTCCCTTTATTGCTGGAATGCTACCTCACAACGCCCGAGATGAAACCCGGTTTTCGCCGCGGCGGCTTGATGTCGTTCTTCAGGAAACAGCGCGCATTCTTGCCGGCATAGCCGGGCCGCGCAAAGGTCCAGGCGCGGCATTTGTTGTCGCCCTGGCAGGCGTCGCGGCAGGCATCGCCATGCTCGGCCTTGTCGTCGTTCTTGATCTCGAATGAGCGATAGTCGCCGCCAAAGCGATCAGTCGAGGTTTCCACCGGACCGGTGCGCGGCTCGATGACGCCAGCGCCACGCACGCCGGAGACGCAGCAATAGCTCTCGACCCGCGGCGGCACCTTGTCTTTCAGCCAGCACACCGCGTTTTCGGAATTGTCGCTCGGATAGTTGAAGCTCCAGGCACGGCACTTCTTGTCGCGCTCACAGATCAGCGCGCATTCGGCGGGATCGCCGGATAGTGAGACCGAGCGCGAATAATCACCGCCGGGACGATCAAAATTGGTTTGCGCCTGAGCAGGTGCAACGGCTGCGACCAACAGCATGACGAGGGCTGTCAGACACGCTCTGAACAGGTTCCTCGGCATGCAGGATGACTTTCAGCGGTTTGCAAACGGCGTAAGAAGGACGCCATTGGAACGCCGGTCACCTGTACCGCTGATGAACGGATTTTCAGCTTCGCCAAGCCGCTGATCTAGAAGCAGTATTCCTTGTATGCTGGCGCCACCGAGCCACCCCAGGCGCCATGGAACCTGTCGAGCATCTGCTCGGCCGGAGTCTTTCCGGAATCCAGTATCCGATCGAGTGGCTCCAGATGGTGGGACTCATCGCGGCCGTGCGCGTCGAGTTTGCCGCGCCGGCGCAGGCCACCATGGGCCAGCTGCAGACACTCTTTGGCGATTTCGAACAGATAGCGATCCTTGATCTTCGCCTTGAAGCCCAACTTCGGCACATCGTCGCGCAACGCCTGTCGCTCCGCCGCAGTCCAGTTCTTGACGATATCCCAGGCCGCATTGAGGGCGCTGTCGTCATAAAGCAATCCGACCCAGAACGCCGACAGCGCCGGCAAACGATCCGACGGCACGCCATCGGCGCCGCGCATTTCGAGATAACGCTTCAGGCGGACTTCCGGGAAAATCGTCGAGAGATGATTGGCCCAATCCGAGAGAGTGGGTCGCTCGCCGGGTATCTTCTCGTTCTTGCCCGCGAAGAAATCGCGGAACGACGAGCCGGACACATCGATGTAAGTGTCGCCGCGCTTGACGAAATACATCGGAACATCCAGCGCGTAATCGACCCAGCGTTCGAAACCCATGCCGTCTTCGAACGCCCACGGGATCATGCCCGAGCGCGCGTTATCGGTGTCGCGCCAGACTTCGGACCGGAACGACAGGAAGCCGTTCGGCTTGCCTTCAGTGAACGGCGAATTGGCGAACAGCGCCGTCGCGATCGGCTGCAGCGCAACAGAGACGCGGAGCTTCTTGACCATGTCGGCTTCCGAGGAGAAGTCGAGATTGGTCTGCACCGTGCAGGTCCGGTACATCATGTCCAGACCATACTGCCCCACTTTGGGCATGTAGTTGGTCATGATCTTGTAGCGCCCCTTGGGCATCACCGGAATCTGCGCGCGCGACCACGACGGCGTAAGACCGAGACCCAGAAAGCCGATGCCGAGCGGCGTCGCCACTTCGCGCACCTGCGCCAGATGCGCCATCAATTCGGATTGCGTCTGGTGGACCGTCTCCACCGGCGCGCCCGACAATTCAAACTGGCCGCCGGGCTCAAGCGAGATTGCGCCGCCGCCGGTGACGTCATAGAGGCCGATGATATTGCCGGCTTCCATGATCGGCTCCCAGCCGAGCAGGTGCTTCATACCGTCGAGCACTGCGCCGATGCCGCGCGGGCCTTCGTAGGGCACGGGATTGTGACCGGCGAGCGTGAACGGCGTCTTCTCGTGTTCGGTGCCGATGCGGAATTCCGATGGCGGCTTCACGCCCGCCGCCAGCCACGCCACGAGTTCGTCGCGCGATTGCAACGGCGTCATATCGATTTGGTCACGCGCCATAAAGATTCCGAATGAAGGGCGCTGCAATCAGTTGCGCGCGGTGTCGGGGACGCTCGCGGCCCGTGCAGGTCGCGAACGCAGGCAAAAATTTAAGGTTCATCGCGCCGGCGCGGCGTCTCTGGCGGCCGGCGATGTCACTGTCGATGCCGCTTCTTGGCACGCGCAGCCGAGCCGGTCGAGCAGGCCGCACAGTTTTGCTGCATCTGCGTCGGACAGTTTCGAGCCGACATGTTTCTCGATCGCCGTTGAATAGGCGCAGCCCATCTTCTTATGCAACTCGCGCCCGGCAGCCGTGATCTCGACGAACAGGCCGCGCTTGTCCATCTTGCATTCGCGGCGTGCAGCCAGACCTTCGTCGACCAGACGATCGATCAGCCGCGATGTCGAATATTGCGGTATCAGCATCTGCTTTTCGAGCTCGACCGGGCGCATCTCGCCGGTCGGCGAGCGCGACAGCTCGGCCAACGCGTCGTACCATGCGAGCGGCGGAAAACCGGCGCGCTTGAGGTCCTGCTCGACGCCGTCCAGCACCCGGCTCTGGATTCGCATCAGGCGGATCCAGGCGGCTGTCGCCTCGGTGGAAGGTTTACGTTTCATGGCTCAGTCCAAATGGTGGCGGCACCCTAGCCCACTTGATGCAGCTGCATCAATCTTGACTCTTTCATGCATATGCATTTAGTCACCCGCGTGGTTAAACCAATGTCCTCAGGGAGGAATTTTCGATGAAGCTGTATTATTCGCCAGGCGCCTGTTCGCTCTCGCCTCATATCGCACTTCTCGAAGCCGGCCTGCCTTACGATCTCGTGAAGGTCGACCTCAAAGCCAAGAAGCTGGAAAATGGCGACGACTATCTCGCCATCAACCCCAAGGGCCAGGTGCCGGCGCTCGGCCTCGACAGCGGTGCGCTCGTGACCGAAGGTCCGGTTATCGTGCAGTACATCGCCGACCAGGCTGCTGCCAAAAATCTGGCGCCGGCCAATGGCAGCGATGCACGCCGTCAGCTGCAGGAATATCTTGGCTTCATCAATGGTGAGCTGCACAAGAACTTCAGCCCGCTGTTCCAGCCGGTGTTCGATGACGAAGTGAAGGGCTTCTTCAAGACTCGCCTGATGGGCAAGTTCAAATATCTCGATGGCCAGCTCGCAGGCAAAGACTACCTGCTGGGCAAGGATTTCAGTGTCGCCGACGGCTATCTGTTCGTCATGCTGAAATGGGCCGACCGGATGAGCATCGACCTCTCCGAGTTCAAGAACCTGATGGCCTACAAGGATCGCGTCGCTGCGCGTCCGCAGGTGCAGGCCGCACTGGAGAAGGAAGGCCTGATGAAAGCGGCGTAAGCTGCTGGCATCGAGCTGAAATACGAAAGGGCCGGATCAATGATCCGGCCTTTTTTCTTTGTTGCTTGTCTTCCCCTCTCCCCCAGCGCAGCGAAGCTGCGCGCCGCGGGAGAGGGTGCCTGAGCGTAGCGAAGGCGGGAGAGGGGGAGCCACGAGCACAACCTTCGCGTTCGGGGCACCCCTCTCCCCGGCCCTCCCCCGCAAGGGGGGAGGGGCACTGCTTTCGGAGTTTGTGACTCTACGCCGCCGCGAGCTTCTTCGGCGGGAAGCGGCCGTAGAAGGTCTCGCCCTTGGCGGCCATCTCTTCGAGCAGCTTCGGCGGCGTGAAGCGGGAGCCGTATTTGGCTTCAAGCTTATGGCAGAGCTCGACAAACTTCTTCGTGCCCATGAAGTCGATATAGCTGAGCGTACCGCCGGTGAACGGCGCGAAGCCGAAGCCGAGGATCGAGCCGACATCCGCCTCACGCGGATCGACGATCACGTGATCCTCGACGGTGCGCGCGGCTTCCACCGCCTGCACCACCAGGAAGCGCTGCTTGAGCTCCTCGATATCCAGCGTGTCGGGATCAACCGGCTTCGGCAGCAGCGGGGCGATGCCCTTCCAGAGCGCTTTCGAGCCCTTGCCCTTCGGTGGATACTCGTAGAAGCCCTTGCCATTCTTGCGACCGAAGCGCTCCTGCTTCTCCACCATCTCGACGATCAGCTTCTTCTGCGCCTGATCGACGGCCTGCGAACCCAAATCGGCTTCGGTGGCCTTCATGATCTTCAGCACGAGATCGAGCGCGATCTCGTCCGACAGCGACAGCGGCCCGACCGGCATACCGGCCATCTTGGCGGTGTTCTCGATCATCGCCGGCGGCACGCCCTCGAGCAGCATTTCGAGGCCTTCGGCCGTAAAACGCAACACGCAGCGATTGGCGAAGAAGCCGCGGGAGTCATTGACGACAATGGGCGTCTTGCCGATGACGCGGACATAGTCGAGCGCGGTGGCCAGCGCGACGTCGCCGGTGTTCTTGCCAACGATGATCTCCACCAGCATCATCTTCTCGACCGGCGAGAAGAAGTGGATGCCGATGAACTTGGACTGGTCGGCGAATTCTTCGGCGAGCGAGTTGATCGGCAGCGTCGAAGTGTTCGACGCGATGATGGCGCCTTCCTTCAACAATGGCTGCACCTTCTTGTAGATCTCGGCTTTGACCGCGCGATCCTCGAACACGGCCTCGATAACGAGGTCGCATTCCCGGATCACATCGAAATCGGCAGTCGCGGTGATCTTCGCCATCAGCGCGGTCTTGTCGGCTTCCTTGGCGCGACCCTTTGCGATCAGCCCATCGATCGCCGCGACGCAATGGCCAAGACCCTTGTCAGCACTGGCCTGATCGCGGTCGATCAGCACCACGTCCATGCCGCCGCGCGCTGAGACGAAGCCGACTGACGCGCCCATGAAGCCGGCGCCGATGACGGCGAGCTTCTTGACCTTGGTCGGCGGCACGTTCTGCGGACGACGCGCCCCCTTGTTGAGCTCCTGCATCGACAGGAACAGGCTTCGGATCATCGCCGCCGCTTCCTTGGTCTGCAGGATATGCGCGAACTGACGGGACTCGACGCGCAGCGCCGCATCCATCGGCAACTGCAGGCCTTCATAGACGCACTGCATGATGGCGCGGGCCGCCGGATAATTGTCGAAGGTCTCGCGGCGATAGATCGCGTTACCAGCGGGGAACATCATCATGCCCTGCTTGGAATAGACGGGACCACCGGGCAGCTTGAAGCCCTTCTCGTCCCAGGGCGCGACAGGTTTGCCGCCAGCCTTGATCCATTCCTTGGCAGCCGAGATGAGATCGGCTGATGGCACCACCGCGCCGACGATGCCCATCGCCTTCGCCTTGACGAGATTGATCGCTTCGCCCTTGAGCAGCATCTGCATCGTGTCTTGCGGCTGCAGCATGCGCGCGAGGCGCTGGGTGCCGCCACCACCTGGGAACAGGCCGACCTTGATTTCAGGCAGACCCAGACGCGTCTTCGGATTTTCCGCAGCAACGCGATAGTGGCAGGCCAGCGTCAGCTCAAACGCGCCGCCGAGCGCGAGGCCGTTGATGGCCGCGACCCATGGCTTGCCGGAGGTCTCGATCTTGCGCAGCGTCAGCGACAGCTTGCGGCTCTCGTCGAACAGCATCTGCTGCGCGGCTTCCTCGCCCTTGGCAGCCCTGGTCTCGGCAAACACCTTGCCCATGCCTTCGAGCATCGACAGATCGGCACCGGCCGAGAAAGCTTCCTTGCCGGAGGTGATGACGACGCCCTTCACGGCGGCATCCGCAGTGGTCTGATCGACGATCGCGCCGAGTTCCTCGATGGTCGCTACGTCGAGCACGTTCATCGAACGGCCGGAGATGTCCCAAGTGACGAGCGCGATGCCATCGGCGTCGGTCTCAACCTTGAAATTTTTGAAGGTCATGTTGGCCGCTCCTTACACGCGTTCGATGATGGTGGCGGTGCCCATGCCGCCGCCGATGCAGAGGGTGACGAGGGCCGTCGATTTGTTGGTGCGCTCGAGTTCGTCCAGCACAGTGCCGAGAATCATCGCGCCGGTGGCGCCGAGCGGATGGCCCATGGCGATGGCGCCGCCGCAGACATTGATCTTCTCATTGTCGATATCGAAGGCCTGGATAAAGCGCAGCACCACCGAGGCGAAGGCTTCGTTGAGCTCGAACAGATCGATGTCCGACAGCTTCATGCCGGAACGCTCCAGCACCTTCTTGGTGACGTCCACCGGACCGGTGAGCATCATCGCCGGCTCGGAGCCAATATTCGCGAAGGCACGAATTTTTGCACGCGGCTTGAGGCCGGCTTTCTTGCCGGCCGCCTCGCTGCCGAGCAGCACGGCACCAGCGCCATCGACGATACCCGACGAGTTGCCGGCGTGATGGACGTAGTTGACGCCTTCGATTTCCGGATGCGACTGGATCGCCACCGCATCGAAGCCGCCCATCTGCGCCATAGTCACAAAAGAAGGCTGCAGCGCGGCCAGCGACTGCATCGTGGTGGACGGGCGCATATGTTCGTCCTTGGCCAGAATGGTGAGGCCGTTGATGTCCTTCACCGGGATCACCGAGTTCTTGAAGCGGCCTTCGTCCCAGGCCTTGGCAGCGCGCTGCTGGCTCTGCACCGAATAGGCATCGACGTCGTCGCGCGAGAACCCATATTTGGTCGCGATCAGATCCGCCGACACGCCCTGCGGCATGAAGTAAGCAGGCACGGCGATCGACGGATCGACCGGCCATGCGCCACCGGCGGCACCAATGCCGACGCGGCTCATGCTCTCGGCACCGCCGCCAATGGTCATGTCGTGCTGGCCCGACATGATCTGCGCCGCGGCAAAGTTCACGGCGTCGAGGCCGGAAGCGCAAAACCGGTTGATCTGGATACCCGGCACGTCATTGCCGTAGCCGGCCGACAGCGCAGCCATGCGTGCGATGTCGCCGCCGGCTTCGCCGACCGGATCGACTACGCCGAGGATGACGTCGTCGATGGTGCCCGGCTGCAGGTTGTTGCGTTCCTTCAAAGCCTTCAGCGGCGCAGTGGCGAGCGCCAGCGCGGTCACCTCATGCAGCGAGCCATCGGCCTTGCCGCGGCCGCGCGGCGTGCGAACGTGATCGTAGATATATGCCTCGGGCATGGTGTCTCCCTCAGAGTGGTCGTGTTGTTCGAATTTCTAAAACGCCGTCATGGCCGGGCTTGTCCCGGCCATCCACGTCTTCTCTCGCGCGCCGCCAAGGCGTGGATGCCCGGCACAAGCCCGGGCATGACGGCGCATATAGTGACTAGAACGCTTCCGCAGGAAGCTCCATCGTCGTCGCGCTTCCCGTCTGGATGCGGGCGAGATGGAGTGCGGTTTCGGGCAACATCCGCTCCATGAAGAAGCGGCCGGTGACCAGCTTGGTGGTCAGATAGGGTGTCGCGCCATCAGTGGCAATCTTGTCCTGCGCCACCTTGGCCATTTTCGCCCACATATAGGCGAAGGCGGTGAGACCGAACAGCTGCATGTAATCGGTGGCGCCGGCACCAGCATTGTCCGGCTTCATCATGGCATTGTTCATCAGCCACATGGTGGCCTGCTGCAGATGACCGAGCGCATTCGAGAGTGGATCGAGGTAAGGCTTCATGGCTTCGTCCCCACCATGCTCCTTGGCGAAGGCTGCGACCTCGCCGAAGAACGCCATCGCCGCACGGCCACCATCGCGCGGCAGCTTGCGGCCGACCAGATCCAGCGCCTGAATGCCGTTGGCGCCTTCATAGATCATGGCAATACGCGCGTCGCGCACGAACTGCTCCATGCCCCATTCGGCGATATAGCCGTGACCGCCGAACATCTGCTGCGCCGACACCGCATTGGCGAAACCGCCATCGGTGAGCACACCCTTCAGCACCGGGGTCATCAGGCCCATATGATCGTCAGCGGCCTGACGTTCCTTCGGATCGTCGGAGCGATGCGCGACGTCGCTCTTCAGCGCGGTCCACACCACCATGGCGCGGGCGGCTTCGTTGAAAGCGCGGATGGTGAGCAGCGTGCGGCGCACGTCGGGATGCACCATGATCGAATCGGCCGGCTTGTCCGGCGACTTCGGCCCGGTCAGCGAGCGACCCTGCAACCGGTCCTTCGCATAGGCGACCGCGTTCTGATAGGCGACTTCGGACTGCGCGAGGCCCTGCACGGCGACGCCGAGGCGGGCTTCGTTCATCATCACGAACATGCCCTGCATACCCTTGTTCTCTTCGCCGATCAGCCAGCCGGTGGCGCCGTCGTAATTCATCACGCAGGTGGAGTTGCCGTGGATGCCCATCTTGTGCTCGATCGAGCCGCACATCACGCCGTTGCGCGCACCAAGCGAGCCATCGGCATTGACGAGAATCTTCGGCACGACGAACAGCGACACGCCCTTGATGCCGGCTGGTGCGCCCTCGATGCGGGCCAGCACGAGATGGATGATATTGTCGGCAAGATCGTGCTCACCGGCCGAGATGAAGATCTTGGTGCCGGAGATCTTGTAGCTGCCGTCCGGCTGCGGCGCGGCCTTGGTGCGCAGCAGGCCCAGATCCGTGCCGCAATGCGGTTCGGTGAGGTTCATGGTGCCGGTCCATTCGCCAGCAACCATCTTCGGCAGGAACATGGACTTCTGCTCGGACTTGCCGTGCACGATGAGTGCTGCGGTCGCGCCCATGGTGAGGCCGCCATACATGGAGAACGCCATATTGGCGGAGATCTGGAATTCGGCGACGGTCTGCGACAGTGTCACCGGCAGCCCCTGACCGCCATATTCCGATGGAGCCGAGAGGCCGAGCCAGCCGCCCTCGGCGACCTGCTTGTACGCTTCCTTGAAGCCTTTCGGCGTGGTCACGCTGCCATCATCGTTGCGCTTGCAACCCTCGAGATCGCCGACACGATTCAGCGGCTGCAGCACTTCTTCGCTGAGCTTGGCGGCTTCGCCCAGAATCGCCTCGCGCACATCGGCGGACGCGTCAGCAAAGCCGGGCAGATTGTTGTAGCGATCGAACTGAAACACGTCGTTGAGCAGGAAGCCGACGTCTTCGAGCGGGGCTTTGTAGCTGGGCATGGAATTCTCTCGGTTTGAATTCGATTGATCGGATGATACGGCGCCGCCGTGTCAGATTTACGCAATTGTTATCGGAGATGAAGCAAGCGGCTGGCGGCTCATTGCCGCGCCAATTCCTCGCCCATCAACCGGTGCAGGAGGTTGATGGCCTTGAGCGGCCTGACCATCACCTTGAAGTGGGTAATGCGCCCATCGTCGGCGAAGGTGATCATGTCGACGCCATTGATTTTGATGCCTTCGATCTCGTTCTCGAATTCGAGCACCGCACCGTTGTCGCTGCGCCATTCGCCTTTGTAAGCGAAGCCGGGGCCACCCAGCACTTTCTCGGCAGTCGTCAGATACTTGAACACGATCTCACGGCCCCGCTGCGGCGCATGCACGACCGGGCTTTCAAACACGGCATCCGGATGCAGCAGGTCCCACAGCATCGCCCGATCATGAGACCGCATGAAGCTGTACCATCTATCGAGGCCGGTCATGCTCATCGGCTTCCCTCCCGCATCGGGCACTGTTCGGCCAGCGCCACTCCATACACTTCTGCATGGACGTTAACGCCAGAGCGTGGATTTCGTCAATACACATGTGTATGGTCGGGGGATGGATGACCAACTGACCAAGGACCGCCTGACGCGCTCGGCCTGGCTCGACCACGGGCTGAGGATCCTCGCGCGGCAGGGCGCCGACGCGCTGAAGGTCGGTGCGCTGGCCACCGGACTGAACGTGTCGCGCGGCAGTTTCTATTGGCATTTCAAGGATATATCTGAATTTCGGCTACAGCTTCTGCAGCGCTGGCAGGAGCGCACGACCGATCAGGTGATCGAGGGGATCGATACGTCGATCGTGGGCGCCGCACGTCTGACCCACCTGATGAAGCTCGCTTTCAACGAAGATCGCAGCCTGGACCGTGCCATCCGCTCCATGGCCTCGACCGATGCGGACGTCGCCAAAATGGTCGCTTCGGTCGATGCCCGACGCGTTGGCTATATGGCGAAATGGCTGATCGAAGCCGGGGTGGAAAGCCAGCGGGCGCTGCCCCGCGCCGAGTTTCTCTACTGGGCCTATATCGGCCAGTCGGCGGTGATGGACCCGCGCCACAGCGCCATCACCGAACTGGATGTCGACGATTTGAGTGCGCTGTTTACGCGCTGACGCCAAAGCCAGAGACATCCGATCCTACCTGCAAATCGGCGCAAGTGTATCGCGGGGTTAACTTTTAAGGCCGGCCGAGCTCGATCCTTAACCCGTTATTTACCCTAACCCTGAAAAGTCCGGATCAGAGGCAGACGACCCGCGCCCGTTACGATTGTCTTCACAATGGGACGCGCGGGGGAAGCTGCAGGCGCTGGTGGGCGTCAAGCTCGAAACCGGACCAAAGCATGAATTCGCGCGTATCGTGGAGTGTTGACGGGATTGAGCCATCGGTTCGCGAGCGGGCCGAAGCTGCGGCGCGCCGTGCCGGCATGTCGCTCGGCGAATGGCTGAACTCGACCATCGGCGAAGCTCCCCCGCGCTACAACTCGCCCAACGCACGCCCTCGCGACCAGGAACGCCCCCCTACCCCGCGCGCAGCGCTGCCGCAGCGTGACGCGGCCGATGTCGTCGAAATCCACGAGCGGCTCGACGCCATTGCCCGGCAGATCGAACTGTTCTCGAAGCCTGCACAGCGCAGCAGCGAGCCCGGCGTCGCGCGCCAGCTCAATGATGCGATCTCACGCCTCGATGCGCGTTTGTCGCAGATCAGCGAGCCCACATATCGCCCCGCGCCGCCGCCGCAACAGCCGCGCATCGATATGGTCGAGCGCGCCGCCAATCAGGTCTATAGCGCCTCGCCGCCGGTCGATCCGTTCTCGCTGGACTTCGCCATCGCCGAGATTGCCGCCCGCCAGGGTGAGCTCGACGGTACGCCGCGCATGGCCCCGCGCAATGCGCCACCGATTGCACCGTCATTTGTACAGCCGCCTTACGCACAACCTGCGGCACTACCACAGAGCTTCATGCCGGATATGTCCGGTTTGGAACGGCAGCTGTTTCAGATCACGACCAAGATCGATGCGCTGCAGCGCCCGGACAATAATATCGAGCAGTCGATCGCGGCCTTCCGCGGCGAACTTGCCGACATCCGCAACGTCATCACCGAAGCGATGCCGCGTCGCGCGATTGAATCAATCGAGAACGAGATCCGTGAACTCGGCCGCCGCATCGACGATAACCGCCACAGCGGCATCGACGGCGACGTACTGGCCAATCTCGAACGCGCACTCGCCGACATCCACAAGACGCTGACCACGCTGACGCCAGCCGAACAGCTCGCCGGCTTCGACGAGGCGATCCGCAATCTCGGCGGCAAGATCGACTTGATCGTGCGCTCGAGCAACGATCCCGGCACCATGGAGCAGCTGCAGGGCGCGATCGCCGCGCTGCGCGCCATCGTCTCCAACGTCGCTTCCAACGAAGCGCTCGGCCGTCTCAGCGACGACCTGCAGACGCTGTCGTCAAAGGTCGATCAGCTCGCACGCGCCGACAACAGCGATTCCTTTGCCGCGCTCGAGGCACGCATCATGACGTTGACGGCAGCGCTGGAAAATCGCGAGCGCCCGGCTGTCATGGCCAGCTCGGATCATCTGGAAACCGCATTGCGGACGCTGTCCGAGCGTCTCGACCATATGCCGGTGGGCAATGACTCGTCGTCGGCCTTCGCGCATCTTGAACAGCGCGTCTCCTATCTGCTCGAGCGGATGGAGAGCATCACCGATACGCGCGGCAACAATCTCGGCCGCGTCGAGGACGGGCTGCAGGACATCCTGCGCCATCTCGAACGCCAGCAGTCGATGTTCGCCGCGCTGGACAATCCCCGCAGCAAGGCGCCATCGGTCGATCCCGGGCTGGTCGACACGATCAAGCGCGAATTGTCCGACATGCGCTTCAGCCAGTCGGAAACCGATCGCCATACGCAGGATTCGCTGGAAGTCGTACACTCGACGCTCGGCCATGTGGTCGATCGCCTCGCGAGGATCGAAGGCGATCTGCGTGCGGTCAGCGCCGCGCCTGCCAAGCAATCCGCGCCCGTTGCAACACCCGCTCCGACCCCGCACCCGGCGACTGCACCAGCCGTTTCGGTGCCGGCTCCGACGCGTCCGCAGATGCCCAATCCGGTGAAGCCACAGGCTGCGCCGTCGCAGGTCGAGGTGCGTCCGCCGCAGGTTCATTTCGACGCCGCGCCGCGCGACTTCGCCGCGACTGCGATCTCGCACGAGCCGGCATCGGCCTTCCCGATGCCGAAGGCGATCAGCGATATTCTCGATCCTCCGCCCGCGCCAAAGCCAGTCGCGCAGCCGTCAACCGTCGCAGAGCGTCCCTCGCCGCGCCCGATGGTCGACCCGGCGCTGCCGCCGGATCATCCGCTCGAACCTGGCACGCGTCCGCAGGGCCGCGGCGCATCGCCATCCGAACGCATCGCCGCGTCGGAAGACGCGATCAGCGAAATCGCCGTCGATGCCCCCGAACAGGCCACCGCGTCGAGTTTCATTGCCGCCGCGCGCCGCGCCGCACAGGCCGCCGCCGCAACCGGCAACGACAAGTCCAGGTCCGACAAATCCAGGACCGACAAATCGAAGGCCACCAGACCCGGGCCGCAGCTCGCCGATAGCGAAAAGTCATCCTCCACGATCGGCTCGAAGATCCGCTCGCTGCTGGTCGGCGCCAGCGTGGTCGTAATCGTGCTCGGCTCGTTCAAGATGGCGATGACGCTGCTGGACAGCGGCTCGCCGGCGCCGGTGGCCGAGAATATTCACTCGGCACCGCCGCTGCAGCTGAACGCGCCCGAGCCGGCCGAAGCCCTGACCAAGCCCGCCGTTCCCCTGCCGGCCACGCCGTCGATGACATCGCCCACCCCGATCGGCAAGCAGTCGCTGATCGCACCGCCGCCCGCCGCGGTCGAGCCTGCGCCGCAGCCAGTGCCACAGGCTGCGCCCGTGCCATATGTGTCGCCCGATGTGACCGGCAGCATTGCCGCGCCGCAGGCCAGCGCCGCCGGGCCGGTGCTGCCATCCAGTGGCCAGAAGATCACCACAGCCTCGATCCCCGCCGGCGAGCGCCTGCCCGAGACCATCGGCAGCACCGCGTTGCGCAACGCGGCGCTCAAGGGCGACGCCTCTGCCGCGTTCGAAATCGGCGTCCGCTATGCCGAGGGCAAGGGCGTGGCGCAGAACTACGACGAAGCCGCCAAGTGGTATGACCGCGCGGCGCAGGCCAATGTCGTGCCGGCCATGTTCCGCCTGGGCGCGCTGTTCGAGAAGGGCCTTGGCGCGAAGAAGGATCTCGACGTCGCCCGCCGCTATTACGTGCTCGCCGCCGACCGTGGTAACGCCAAGGCGATGCACAATCTCGCTGTGCTCGATGCCGATGGCGGCACCAAGGGCGCCAACTACAAGAGCGCGTCGTACTGGTTCCGCAAGGCCGCCGATCGCGGCGTCGCCGACAGCCAGTTCAATCTCGGCATCCTCTATGCCCGCGGCATCGGCGTCGAACAGAACCTCGCCGAGAGCTTCAAGTGGTTCAGCCTCGCCGGAGCCCAAGGCGACGTCGATGCCGGCCGCAAGCGCGATGACATCGCCAAGCGTCTCGACCCACAGTCGCTGGCCGCAGCCAGGCTGGCGGTCCAGACTTTCGCGCCGGAAGGCCAGCCCGAAGACGCCATTAACGTGGCCATTCCCGCGGGCGGTTGGGATGCCACGCCAGCACAGGCCGGGGCTAAAGCATCGATGGGCAAGCGAGCTGCGCGCTAGGACGGATCGACATTCATTGGCTCCAGATCATCGCTGCAGCGAGGTGGATAAAGCCGGCGAAGTGAGAAGTTCGTCGGTCATAGCGTGTGGCGAAGCGCCGGAAGTGCTTGAGACGACAGAAGC
>NZ_LVYV01000010.1 GCF_001618955.1 Tardiphaga robiniae | reverse complement strand
CGGATCGAGCGCCCTTCGGCGTAAAGCTGGGCAATCCTGTAGCGGTCATCCAGCGACAGCTGGGCGTAGGTTCGGTCCATCGCAACACCCTAGTCTGGTGTTGCACTTCGTTTGAGAACTCAGCGGATCCATAACCTCCATCATATCCACTAAAGGGATGGCCTTCCCATTCCCCGTTGAACATGACGACAGCGGGGATGACGAGCCGAGTGTGTGCGACCCGCTGCTCAGAAGTGGCTGTAGGACAGGCGCTTCAACACGATGTCCCTGCCCGCCTGGTCGACGAAGCGCGGCGATGACGCACCTGCAACAATCGTCCCGATGACCGCGACCCGCACGCCCGCCTGATGCGCGGCCTGCACGAAACCGGTCGTGCGATTCTCGGGGATGGTGCAGAGGACTTCGTAATCGTCGCCGCCGGCAACGACCGTTTCGAGACCAATCACACCGCGATCCAGCAGTGCTGCCGCCGGATCCGACAGCGGAATAGCCGATGCATCGATGACGGCGGATACGCCCGACACCGCACAGAGCTTGGCGAGATCGCCAGCCAATCCGTCGGAGACATCCATCGACGCCGTCGCGAAATCGCGCACCGCCAATGCCAGCGTGTTGCGTGGCTGTGGAACGCGATAGCGTGCTACGAGCGCATCACGCGCGTTGCTGTCGCCGGCCAGCGCCGTCGCGACCGCGCCGCCTTTCAGCGCCGCAAGGCCAAGCGCGGCATCGCCGATCATGCCACTCACGACCACGCGGTCCCCCACCGCCGCGCCGTGGCGGCGGACCATCTTGCCCACCGGAACGCGTCCGAAGGCGGTGACTGACACCATCAGCGGCCCCGGCGTCGAGACCGTATCGCCGCCGAGCAGCGCGCAGCCGAATGTTGCGATGTCTTCGCCGAGACCGCGTGCGAACTCCATCAGCCACGCCTCATCATGTGTCCGCAGCGCCAGCGTCAGCACAAAGCCGGCCGGTACCGCGCCCTTGGCGGCGAGGTCTGACAGGTTCACCCGCAGCGCCTTGCGCGCGATGGTGTCCGGGGGATCATCGGGGAGAAAGTGCACGCCTTCGACGATGGCGTCGGTGTTGACGACGATATCCTCGCCGTCAGCCTTGAGCACCGCAGCGTCGTCGGTCAGCCCGAACGCGCCAGGATCACGCGCCAGCGGCTTGAAGTAGCGCGCGATCAGGGTGTCTTCGCCGGATGCGTTGGACCCGGCTGACATGATCAGTGTCCTGCGCGCGAAAACTCTTCCGCGCGAAACTGCCGGGCGATCTGGTCGAGCACGGCATTGACCATTCCGGTCTCGTCGCCTTCCACGAAAGCATGCGCGACGTCGACATATTCCGACACCACGACGCGGCCGGGAATGTCCTTGCGATGTTCCAGCTCATAGGCGCCGGCGCGCATCACCGCGCGCAGGATCGCCTCGATCCGCTGCAGCGGCCAGCCTCTGGAGAGCGCGTCGTCAATCAGCGGATCGAGCTTGTTCTGGTCGCGCACCACGCCGGACACGATGTCGCGGAAGAACGCCTCCTCGGCGGGGAGATATTGGTCGCCCTCGATCTCGCTGCCGAGCCAGAAGCTCTCGAACTCGGCGAAGACGTCGTTGATGCCGGAGCCGCCCACATCCATCTGGTACAGCGCCTGCACGGCGGCGAGACGCGCAGCGCCGCGGCGGTTGGCCTTGCGGTCGCCTTTCGGCACGGGCTTCTTGAAGTCAGCTTTCTTGTCAGCCATCATTCAGGCCTTCGCCAGACGGCGCTTGATGCGCAGCACGGACAGTGCCGCACGGGCCGCATCGCCGCCCTTGTTCAGTTCGCCGGCGCGCGCGCGCGCCCAGGCCTGCTCGTCGGTATCCACCGTGATGATCCCGTTGCCGAGGGGCAGCCGCAAATCGACGGACAGATCCGTCAGCCCGCGCGACGACTCCATCGAAACGATCTCGAAATGGAACGTCTCGCCACGTACCACGCAGCCGAGCGCGATTGCCGCTTCATAAGGCTTGCCGCTTTCCGCGGCAGCATCGACCGCAATCGCGATGGTCGAAGGAATTTCCAGCGCGCCCGGCACCGTCAACACGTCGTAACTGGCGCCGGCTCCCTTCAGCTCAACGATCGCGCCTTCCAGCAGCGCATCCTGAATGTCGTCATAGAACCGCGCCTCGACGATCAGAACGCGCGCGCCCGTGATGTCGGTCTGGTCCTGCAAATGAGCGCGTCGCGCGTCTGCCATCGGTATTCCGTCAAATTTGCGAGAATTGGTTGATTGCGCAGGGTTTTAGGCGCAGCGGCGCCATATGCCAAGGGCTGATAAGGACTGATCGAGCCTCGAATTATTTCATTTCGCTCAGCCGCGCCGCATAGCGGGCCATCAGGTCGACCTCGATATTGACCTCGCTGCCTTCATTCCATGCCTTGTCCAGCGTGGTGATGCTCAGCGTGTGCGGAATGATCAGCACGGCGAACTGGACGTCATCGACGGTATTCACCGTCAGCGACACGCCGTCGAGCGTGATAGAGCCCTTGGTGGCGATGAACCGTGCCAGTTCGCGGGTGGTGCGGAAGGTGATCCGCGCCATGTCCGGCAGATTCTCGCGCGACACGATGGTGGCGATGCCGTCGGCATGGCCGGCGACGATATGGCCGCCCAGCTCGTCACCGATTTTCAGCGCGCGCTCGAGATTAAGCCTTGTGCCGAGCTTCCAGTGCTTCGCCGTGGTCATGCCCAGCGTCTCGGCGGCAGCGTCAACGTCGAACCAGGTTTTGCCATTCGCCACGCCGGAGCCGACCACTGTGAGGCACACGCCGTTGCAGGCGATCGAGGCGCCATCGGCGATGGTGGTCTGGTCGTAGTCGCAGAGAATGCGCAGCCGGTGGAGCTGGCCCTGCGCCACGGGCGTGAGGCTCTCGATCTCGCCGATGTCGGTGACAATGCCGGTGAACATTAGCTTCTTTCGTAGATGGTCAGAGTGTCGTTCTCGATCATCTCGCTAGCACGCTGCACGAAATCCGGCGACCCGGTGATCGCCGATAGCGGCAATGCGTCCAGCGCGGCGATGCCACCCTCGCCGATCTCCTTCGGCCCGCGAAACAGCCAGACTTCATCCACCAGCCCCGCAGCCACGAAAGACGACGCGACTTTCGATCCGCCTTCCACCAGCAGCTTGGTAATGCCCTTCCCCGCCAAGCACTGCAGCACCGCCAGCAGATCCAGCCCCGGTGGCGGCGACGTCGTCACCGGCACGCGCAGCACCTGCGCGCCGGCCGCGCCCAGCGCCATCGCGGCGGGCGCCTCGGACAGGCTCGAGGTCATCAGCCATAGCGGCGTTGTGCGCGCCGAATGCACGAGCTTGCTGTTGCCCGACATGCGCAGTGCACGGTCCAGCACCACGCGCACCGGCGAGCGCTTCATCATGCCGGGCAAGCGACAGGTCAGTTCGGGATTGTCAGCAATGACGGTGCCCATGCCGACCAGCACGGCGTCGCATTGCGCCCGCAAGAGATGCACGCGCGACCGCACCATCTCGCCGGTGACGGCGACGGGCTTGTGACCGGCTGCAGCTATCCTGTCATCCGGCGACACCGCAAGCTTCAACACCACATGCGGGCGCTTGTCGCGGATACGCCGAAAATGCCCGGCGTGATCGCGCGCGGCCTGTTCGGCGCAGAGCCCGAGATCAACCCTGATGCCAGCGGCACGCAGCCGCGCATGGCCCTGCCCCGCCACGTCCGGGTTGGGATCTTCAATCGCCGCAACGACGCGCGCGATACCAGCAGCGACGATCGCATCGGCACAAGGCGGCGACTTGCCGAAATGCGAGCATGGCTCCAGCGTCACATAGAGCGTGGCGCCGCGTGCGGCCTCGCCGGCCTGCGCCAGCGCGACAGGCTCGGCGTGAGGACGTCCGCCGGGCTGGGTCCAGCCGCGGCCGATGATGACACCATCCTTGACGATGACCGCGCCGACCGCGGGATTGGGCCATGTCCGGCCCTGCCCGCGCCGGCCAAGCGTCAGTGCCAGCTGCATGAAGCGCAGGTCGGTTGCTTTCGCGTCGGCAGATTTTTGTGCGTATTGATCTTCCAGGATCCGGAAGATCATTTTCGGACGACCACCGGCCGGCCGTCGTCGTCGGCATGCAATTCGCCGAGCACCGCCTCGAAGTCCTTCGCCTCGCGAAAATTGCGATAGACCGAAGCGAAGCGCACATAGGCGACGTCATCGAGCCCGCGCAGATGCTCCATCACGATCTCGCCGATGGTCTCCGACGAAATCTCCGCCTCGCCGCCGCTTTCCAGCTCGCGCACGATCGCCGAGACCATGGTCTCCACCCGCTCCGGATCGACCGGGCGCTTGCGCAGGCTGATCGACAGCGAACGCACCAGCTTGTCGCGGTCGAACGGCACGCGGCGGCCGTTGCGCTTGATCACCGTGAGCTCGCGCAGTTGCACGCGCTCGAAGGTGGTGAAGCGGAAGTTGCAGGTAACGCAGACGCGCCGCCTGCGGATCACGGCGGAATCTTCCGCGGGACGCGAGTCCTTCACCTGCGTATCGAGGCTATTGCAGTTCGGACAGCGCATTCCAGAGAACCTTCCAGACACTCGTTCCTGCGCGACCTTCTGACCGCGCAGGCCTTACTTGTAGCAGAGCTTACTGATAGATCGGGAAACGATCCGTCAGCGCCTTGACCTTGTCCTTCACGGCCGCTTCGACCAGCGGCGCGCTGCCGTCGCCGGACTGCGCCACCGCACTCAGCACTTCGGCGATCATCTCGCCGGTTGCCTTGAATTCGGCGATGCCGAAACCACGCGTGGTCGCGGCGGGCGTGCCGAGCCGGATGCCCGACGTGATCCACGGCTTTTCGGGATCGAACGGCACGCCGTTCTTGTTGCAGGTGATGCCGGCGCGGACCAGCGCCTTCTCCGAGACGTTGCCCTTCAGGCCCTTCGGCCTGAGGTCAACGAGCATCAGGTGGTTATCGGTGCCGCCCGAGACAATGTCGTAGCCCTGCGCGCGCAGCGTTTCGGCCAGCGCCTTGGCGTTCTCGACGACGTTCTTGGCATAGACCTTGAAGTCCGGCTGCAGCGCTTCCTTGAAGGCCACAGCCTTCGCCGCGATGACATGCATCAAGGGGCCGCCCTGCAGGCCCGGGAAGATCGCCGAGTTCAGCTTCTTGTGCAGCGCCTCGTCATTGGTGAGGATCAACCCGCCGCGCGGACCGCGCAGCGACTTGTGCGTGGTCGTCGTGGTGACATGGGCATGCGGCACCGGCGAGGCATGGACGCCGCCGGCGACCAGACCGGCGAAGTGGGCCATGTCGACGAGCAGATACGCGCCGACGCTGTCGGCGATCTCGCGGAAGCGCTTGAAGTCCCACGAACGCGAATAGGCCGAGCCGCCGGCGATGATCAGCTTCGGCTTCACCTCTTCCGCCTGCTTCGCGATCGCATCCATGTCGAGCAGCTGGTCGTCCTTGCGCACGGTGTAGTGCACCGGCTTGAACCACTTGCCGGACATGTTGACGGGCGAGCCGTGGGTGAGATGGCCGCCCGCCGCGAGGTCAAGACCCATGAAGGTATCGCCCGGCTGCAGCAGCGCCAGGAACACGGCCTGGTTCATCTGGCTACCGGAGTTGGGCTGCACATTGGCGAACTGGGCGCCGAACAGCTTCTTGGCTCGCTCGATCGCCAGCGTCTCGGCGACGTCGACGAACTCGCAGCCGCCATAATAGCGCGCGCCCGGATAGCCCTCGGCATATTTGTTGGTCATCACCGAGCCCTGCGCTTCCATCACCGCCTTGCTGACGATGTTTTCCGACGCGATCAGCTCGATCTCGTGACGCTGGCGACCGAGTTCACCCTTGATCGCCTCGGCAATCTCGGGATCGGCCTGGGCAAGCGAGGCGGAGAAGAACGAGTCGGGCGCGGAGCCGGTTTTGGCCGAAGTGGTCATAGGGCAATATCTCCACCGCCGCGGCCTTCTTTCGGCGTGCGGACGGTCACGAGTGGCGATCAGGAAACGGTGCCCCGAATACCATATCTGGCTGGCGGGGCCAAGGTTTTGCGCTTCCGGGCGCGATATTTAGGCAGCAGCGGCAAATGCGGCGATTGCACATGCCGATCAGGCCTTGCAGGGTCAGATGACCCTATTTCGCCAGCCGGTATGCCCCGCCCTTCTCGACGCTGCGCTGGAACGCCGGGCGGGCATGCATCCGGCCGATCCAGGCGGCCAGATCGGGATAGGCCTTGAGCCGGTTGAAGCTGCCGGCGACCTCGGCGACGAAACTCATCTGGATATCCGCGCCGGTCAGGTTGTCGCCGACGAAGAACGCGCGGCCCTTCAGCGCCCGGTCGGCATAACCGAGATGCCGGGCCATCTCGCTGTCGATCCGCGGCTGCAGCGGCGCCCCGGCCTCCTTCAGGCGAGACACGTAGAGATTGAGCATCAGCGGCAACATTGCCGAGCCCTCGGCATAATGCAGCCATTCGAGATAGGCCTCATACTCCGTTGTCCCCTCAGCGGGCCGCATCGCGCCCTTGCCGTAGCGGCGGATGATGTAATCGACGACCGCCGCGGATTCCGCGATGGTCACATCGCCATCGACGATGACAGGCGATTTGCCGAGCGGATGCACGGCGTCCAGCTCCGGCGGCGCCAGCCGCGTCTGTGCATCGCGCTGATAGGTCTTCAGATCGTAGGGCGCGCCGAGCTCTTCCAGCAGCCAGATGATCCGCTGCGAGCGGGAGTCGTTGAGATGATGAAGCGTGAGCATGGGCGTGTCCTTGTGTTGTCCCCGGCCCGATCTGTAGACTGTCGGCGTGAGAGAAGTCTTCGAGGATTATTGCGCGGAAACAGCGAACAAGAAAAATTTCGGGAGCTTTTCCATGCTAGTTTGCCGGTAAGGCGACTGTCTGTCGTTGTGGAGAGGTTCGGCTCTCCTTCCCCTCTGCACCAAGCCAAGCCGCCACCTGAGGCCTATCGCAGGAGGTTGAGATGGACGATGTACGGGCCGCCCTGGAGCGTCATTGGACTGCATCGGACGCGAACGATTTCGATATCGAACATGACATCTACCATGAGGATGCGATGCTTTATTATCCCCAATCGGGGGAACGCATCCGCGGTCGGCACAACATTCAGATGAGCCGACTTGTCCAGCCAAACGAGAAACGCTTTACGGTTCGGCGGATTATCGGCAGCGGCGAATTATGGGTCAACGAATTCATCCTGACCTATGACGGTATACCATCCTACGCGGTGAGCATCATGGAGTTCCGCGAAGGACGGGTGGCCAACGAAACGCAGTATTTCGCCGATCGGTTTGAACCTGCAGTCTCGCGCGCGCATCTTGTCGAGCGATAGTTCGAGTAGCAGAACCGCGATGACAGTGCTTCGATGAGCACACATACGATGAGCGCATCGCGTCCCGCTCGTCATTCCCCTATCGCGCCAAACATGACAGCGGTGGGCTGACAACAGCGACAAGCATTTTTTCCTATATGCTATTGATAATATACCTAACAAGATTATCCTCCGCGTATCCGGTTCGCGAGGGGCGCTTCATGAGGCGTCTTGAAGTGGGACAGGATGCGGCGCCTGCGGGTGTGGGGTGACGTACCCTGCGCACTCGGGAGGCCTTGGGTAGCCGTCCGGGCCCACTACGGGGCTCTGCCGCTTGCGGCTGGACGGGTGCGGGCGAAGGCAGGCGAAAGCCGGCCGGATGACGGGCGCGATGCCCGTGCCCAGTACCCGGAAGCACGGCCCCAGGGACAGAAAAGTCGCGGTGGCGCGCCTGATGGCGTTGCGCGGTTGCAGCTTGCCGGCGTTCCGGCGGAGCGGATCGCGACAGTCACCAATAACTTGCGCCGTCAGGCGCGCCGCCACCCCTCGTCACTTGAGGGGCACTGCTTACACCTCGGACGCGCAAGCGCCGCGAGAATGCGAATACGTGTTTCCGGACCAGTGGCTGTTTGAAATTTGAATCTGAAGCGACGCGCCGGCGCGAGAAGTATCCCTCCCCACCGGCTTCGCCGCTTGGGGGAGGGAAAAAAGATCACGCTGGCTACAGCCCGGTAAATCCGGCCTTCACCGGATCGTTGCTGCCATCGAGCTCACGCAGATAGGTCAGTCCGAATACCGTCAGCCGGTGCGGATCTTTCTCGCCGCCATCGAACAGCGACTGCACATAATCGGTCACCTTGGTGCGGGCTTCGTCCGATGCCGCCTGGGTGCGGCTCATCATCAGGTCATAGGTGTGCATGATGCGGTCGATGGCAATCTGCATGTCGTCATTTTCCCCGTTGGACATCAGAAAACCGGCTACGCGGCTTCAGGCCGTGCAGCCTGGAATTGCGCGATCGCTCTATTCGCAAGGCGAAGCTTGTTGTCTTCGCCGCGATGAAACATCCGGACGATGATTTCGAGCAGCCGATCGTTGGTGAGATGAGTATCGGGGATCGCGCCGGACTTGCGCAGATAGTTCGCAGCGATGGCATAGGCGTCGCCCACCGCCTCGACATTCATCACTTTCAGACCGCGTTCGACCAGCATGGCTTGACCCCTTCTGATGAAGCGATAAAGCGCGAGAGGGAACTTGGTTCCATCGGGGCGAAGTAATTTCAAGAGTCGGAATAGCAAGTCAACTTGCCGTTGCCAGCGGGGGCTGGTCGAGGCCGAAGCATCGCCGCTAGCCAGCGTGTTGTTGATCAAGGAAATACACGACGACGACACAGCGGAGTTTAGGGCCGGAGTATTCTGGAGAGGTGCACTCCCTTCTAAACTGGAGTCACTCCCGCTGCGCACCTCTTTGGTATGCCGCCCAGCGCTGCGGGATCAACCATCACGAATTTTCCAAAAAGGTATGTCCCGCAGGTTACGACCACACTCGCGGCCATGATTATTGATGGCCAAAAAGCATTTTCTCCACCCTGCACCGTGAGGTAAATGAACATACCGAGCGTCGCTGCAAAGCCGCCAAAGGCGCAAATCAGGCTTCCCAAAACGGTTATCCGCTTCAATTCGTGCTCTCGCTTGGCGATTTCTCGCCGCAGCTGGGCTTCGCCATGAAGAGTGTTAAGTCTAAAAACGAGCTGCTCAAATACTGGATAAACACGTACGACTTTGTCGCCCTCTACCTCGACAAAGCGGGTAGCCATTTGTCCAAACTGGTCCTTGACCCATACTTCCCAGAACTCGTGACCCAGAACATCATTAGAGCCACAGTTCTGTTCGATAACATCTCTGGAGTTTGCGGCAATTACCGCTGCATCTACATCAGCTGGCACCATGTTCGCCCCCACAAACGATAATCGCCCACACTACCTAGAGTTGGCCTGTAGTCACAAGAAATTTTTAGGTGAAGGCGACTCGGGCCTCTCGGCCAACCAGCCCTTACGGACAACATGCTGTTGCCGTGACGCGCAATGGATCGGCTTCAGAACCATTAATTCTCAGAAGCGTCGCGCTCTGTATGGATGAGCAAGCGGCTTTTCCGATGAGTGCTCGAAATTAAGCCCCTGCTTCCGGCAAAGCCGTTCTCTCCTCAAACTGGCATTTCCGAGGGCATGGTCCTTGCCCTCACCTGTGCGGGATTTCTCCGCAAACGATGCATTCACCTAGCCGGGAGGATCGGCAATATCTTCGACCCGCATACCGCCCAAAGACAAATCGGCCCGCTGTTTCCAGCAAGGCCGATGAAGGTCGAAACATCCGCCGTTGGCTGGCGTGTTGGTTGATCAAGGCAACATGGAAGGGGACGCGTGACCGGCCTTATGACCGGAACATCTTGCGGAGGTGCATTCCCCGCATATGCGCCTTGCCGTCCCCTTTCCGGAATTCTCAGAGGCGATACAGGATCTGGTCGGTCCAGAAGCGCTCAAGGCGATGCAGCGACTTGTTGAGGGTCGCGAATTCCTCGTTGGAGATGCCACCGACCTGCTCGACCGTCTTGACGTGCTTCTGATACAGCGCGTCGACGATGTGGCGGATTTCCTGGCCCTGCGCCGTCAGACGAATGCGAACCGAGCGACGATCGACGCGCGAGCGCTGATGATCGAGGAAGCCGAGTTCGACGAGCTTCTTCAGGTTATAGGACACGTTGGAGCCGAGATAGTAACCACGGGTGCGCAGCTCGCCGGCGGTCAATTCCTTGTCGCCGATATTGTAGAGCAGCAGTGCCTGGACCGAATTGATATCAGCGCGGCCGCGGCGATCGAATTCATCCTTGATGACGTCGAGCAGGCGGCGATGCAGACGCTCCACCAACGTCAAGGCTTCCAGATAAAGCGGCTGAACCGGCGCCTGGCCCGGAACGAGATCGACGCTTTCCACCGTCGCAACGGTCTTCATCATGACACTACCCCTGTTGTCGTTTTTATCGACTTATTCGACGAAACTTGTGTCCCGTCTGATAGGGCCAACTTAAGGGGGAGCGTTTGAAGAACCGCTTAAATAAGACAATAAAGAGATCATGAATTTGAGACAGTGAATCTGAGATTAAGCCGGTGAAACAAGGGGTTTTCGCAAGGTTTGATTCACGCTGCAAAGCCCATGTTCCAGCTTTGTCCGCCCGATCTGTCGCATAGCGGAACAGCTTGCGTAAAATTCGAAACACTCGCGTAAGGTTCGTAACCGGGGCGTTAGGGTGACTGAAGTCTTACCGCCAACGCCCCGAAAATTAATTCGACAATTTTACGCAACTCCGCGCGTTCGTCCTTCCCAATATGGCGCCCGCAATGCCTTGCGATCGATCTTGCCGAGGCCTGTCACGGGGATCTCGGCGACGAAATCGATCGTCTTCGGCGACCACGGCGCGCCGCGCTTGTCCTTCACATGCGCCTGCAGTTCCTCCGCGGAATTATTCGCGCCGGCTTTCAGCACGACAAAGGCCTTCACCGCCTCGCCCCACTTCGCATCGGGAATTCCGATCACCGCGGCGGACGCCACCGCATGATGCGCCATCAAGGCATCCTCGACTTCGCGCGGATAGATGTTGAAGCCGCCGGAGATGATCATGTCCTTGGTGCGATCGACGATATAGAAGAAGCCGTCCGCATCCTTCACCGCGACATCGCCGGTGTGCAGCCAGCCGCCGCGAAACGCATCTTCGGTGGCATCCGGCCGTTTCCAGTAACCATCCATTACCAGCGAGCCGCGCACGCAGATCTCGCCGGGCTCCCCTGTCGCCACTTCGCGCATCTCGGCGTCGAACAGTTTGACCTCGACCATCGGATTGGCGCGGCCGCAGGAACCGAGACGGCCCGGCTTGCTGTCGTCGTGATCGATCTTGCGCATGGTGGTGATGATCTGCGGCGCTTCGGTCTGGCCATAGAGCTGCACGAACACATTCCCGAAGATACCGACGCCTTCGCGCAGCCGGTCCGGCGACATCGGCGCCGCGCCATAGACGATCATCTGCAATGACGACATGTCGTATTTGGCGCGCAGCTCCGGCGCGTCGATCAGCGCATAGATCAGCGTCGGCACCAGGAAGGTCGCGGTAATCTTCTCTTCATGCACCACGCGGCAATAGGTCTCCGCGTCAAAGCCCTGCACCAGCCGCGCGAAGCCGCCGCGCAGCATCACCGGAAACAGCGTAATGCCGGCGGCGTGGCTGATCGGTGTCGCGGCGAGATAGCGGATATCGGCCGGCCAGTCCCAATCCGCATAGATCGCCAGCGCCATCGCCACGATCACGCGATGCGGCAGCATCACGCCTTTGGAGCGGCCCGTGGTGCCGCCGGTGTAAGCGAGCCAGCAGATATCGCCGGTGCTGCTCTCGTCCACCAGCGGCGCCGGCGTGACGTTGGGCAATTCGGCCAGCAGATCGCGCGCGCCATCGAGCGCGCCGAAGGACAGCAAGTGTTTCAGGCCCGGCACGCGGCTGCGCAGCGCGAGGCCGCGCGCGGCGAACTTGCCGCTTTCCACGATCAGCGCGGAGATCTCGGCGTCTTCGAGAATGAAGGCGTGATCGTCTTCCGCGGCCATGGGATGCAGCGGCGTGTAGCGCAGGCCCATCACGGCGGCGGCGGAAATCGCGGCCCAGCTCTCGGCGCGGTTGCCGGAGAGGATGGACAGCGCATCGCCCTTCCTGAGGCCGAGATTGCGGAACAGGCTGATGAAGCGCGCGACCACGTCGCCGAAGTCGCGATAGCTCCAGCGAACATGGCCGTCCGCAAGCGCGGGCCGATCGCCATAGCGGGCGATGGCACTGACGATGAGGCTGCCGGCGGTGCCGCCGGAATAAAGCTGGTTCAATGGCCTCTCCCTGTGACAGGGCCGTCTGCGCGGCCTCTGCATTCGTCGCTCGAACAGTAGCCCGCATGAGCGTAGCGACATGCGGGATCTTTCATCGCCACATATCGCCGGCCCCGGATTTCGCTTCGCTCATCCGGGCTACGGGCTACTGCTTGACGTCCTGAGCCTATGGCGGCCGTTCGCGCGCCGCCATCCATGCCAGCGCAAGGTAGCCTGCGAGAAACGCGGCCTGGACGCCGACGATCAGCAGGTTGCCGCCATAGATGGTCGGAAACATCAGCTCGATAACTGCCATGGACACCACGGTCGTCAGCCAGACGACGGCGCCCCATGGCGTCGCGAGCCAGAGGCCGACGGCGCTGACCAGCTCGATAACGGCGAAATAGATCGTGGCGGTCTGCCAGCCCATGGTCTGGACTTCGAAGGCGTCATCCTCGGTGCCGACAAAGCCGGTCACCTGCGCCCAGTGATAGAGGCCCTGCATCATCGAGACGACGGCCATCACGCGCAGGAACAGGACCAGACGCCGGGTCCAGATGTTCTCGTCGGATTCGATGCGTCCGGACGAGATCGCCGCAACCGACATGGCATGGTCCCGCGACGTGGGGTCTCTCGACCCGAGGTCGCGCGGCATCTGCTCAGACATGCGAATGCGATCTCACGGGTGGGAACTGGACGTTAGGGCGATGGTTCAGGCGATTCATGGGGGCTTTTTGTGGGCCTTCGGGCCTGCAAAATCAATGACCCTGCCCATCACGTCATGCGCGCAGAACGTGCATGAGCGCGGTGACGCGGCGACGTCAAAGTGCTAGACTTAGAACAGGTCGAATTTAAGGGGCTTTCGACCTCACGAAGGCCCGCGGGAGAGACGGTATTATGGCAATCAAGTTCGGGCGCCCCATCGAATTGCGCGATCACGCCCCCCGCCCGGTCACTTATGATACCCCCTCCCTCGGCCTGACCACCCGCCCCCGCCGCAACCGCAAGTCCGAATGGGCCCGCCGGCTGGTCCGCGAGAACGTGCTGACGACCGACGACCTGATATGGCCGCTGTTCGTGATCGACGGCGACAACCAGCGCGCGGCCATCGCCTCGATGCCCGGCGTGGAGCGCCTCAGCGTCGATCAGGCGGTCCGCGACGCCGAACGCGCCATGAAGCTGGATATCCCCTGCATCGCGCTGTTCCCCTATACCGATCCGTCGCTCCGCGACGAGATGGGTACCGAGGCCTGCAACGCCAACAATCTGGTTTGCCAGTCCGTGCGCGCCATCAAGAAGGAATTCCCCGATCTCGGCGTGCTCTGCGACGTGGCGCTCGACCCGTTCACCAGCCACGGCCATGACGGGTTGATCCAGGGTGGCAAGATCCTCAACGACGAGACCGTCGCCGTGCTAGTCCAGCAGGCGCTGGTCCAGGCCGAGGCCGGCTGCGATATCATTGCGCCATCGGACATGATGGACGGCCGTGTCGGCGCGATCCGCGAGGCGCTGGACGACGCCGGATTCCTTGACGTGCAGATCATGGCCTATGCCGCGAAATATGCCTCAGCCTTCTACGGCCCGTTCCGCGACGCCATCGGCTCGGCCAAGACGCTGACCGGCGACAAGCGCACCTATCAGATGGACAGCGCCAATTCCGACGAGGCGCTGCGCGAGGTCGAACTCGATCTGGCCGAAGGCGCCGACATGGTCATGGTCAAGCCCGGCATGCCCTATCTGGATATTGTGCGCCGCGTGAAGGACACGTTCGCGGTTCCGACCTTCGCCTATCAGGTGTCCGGCGAGTACGCGATGATCATGGCCGCCGCCAACAACGGCTGGATCGACGGCGACCGCGCCATCATGGAAAGCCTGCTCGGCTTCAAGCGCGCCGGCGCCGATGGCGTGCTGACCTATTTCGCGCCGCATGCCGCGGAACGCATCAAGGCATCGCGCTGAGCGCATCCGCGCTCGGCCCTCGCCTGATTTAGATCCACGCCTGATTTACGTCATGGACAGTCTGTAACGATTCCGCGCACTTGTTGCGCGGTCCGGTGATATCCATGTGATGGACCGTGAGGATGCAAACGGAGGGATGCGTCATGTCTGATACCGGCCCGAATGCTGGCGGCCCCAACAACGGAAGCTGGCAAGGCGATACTTGGCGCAGTGCCGGTACCCCGCCCCGCGCCCATGCCTTCGATCCCTATGCGCAGCCGGATTTGTTCCGCGGCGTACTGATGCGCCGCGTTGTCTCCTTCCTGATCGATCTCGTGGTGCTGTCGATTCCGATCATACTCGCCGTCATCTTCATCGCGGTATTCGGCGTCGTCACCCTCGGCCTTGGCTGGGCGTTGTTCTGGCTGATCTCACCGGCGACGGTGATCTGGCCCGTCGTCTATTACGGCATGTCGCTGGGCGGTCCGCATTCGGCCACCGTTGGCATGCGGATGATGGATCTGCAGATGCGCACCTTCAGCGGCACGCCCGGCTACTTCGTGCTCGGCGCGGCACATGCGGTCTTGTTCTGGGCCTCGGTGTCGCTGCTCACGCCGCTGGTGCTGGTCGTCGGCCTGCTCAATGGCCGCCGTCAGTTGCTGCACGACCTCGTGCTGGGAACCGTGGTGGTGAATAACTCCGTAGTCCGGACGGCTTACGCCCAGCCGCCCGGCCGCGCCTACTAACAGCCGCGATTGACGCCAACTTGGCCGGGCAAAGCGATTGACCGTTTGCCCGGCCGGCGCGATGCTACGCCAAACTGCTTCGGAGACCGACGGCAACCCGTGACCCAGCACTCCCGCGACACTCCGCAATTCTACCTCACGGCGCCGTCGCCCTGCCCCTACCTGCCGGGCCGGCACGAACGGAAAGTTTTCACCCATCTGGTCGGCGACAAGGCCGGCGATCTCAACGACCTGCTCACCCATGGCGGCTTCCGGCGCAGCCAGTCGATCGCCTACCGCCCGGCCTGCGACCAGTGCCGCGCCTGCGTCTCCGTCCGGGTCATCGCCAATGAGTTCAAGCCGTCGCGCAACTTCCGCAAGATCCAGGCACGCAATGCCGACGTGATCGGCGAGCAGCGCAACGCGGTGCCGACCTCCGAACAGTATTCGGTGTTCCGCGCCTATCTCGACCAGCGCCATCGCCATGGCGGCATGGCCGACATGACCGTGCTCGATTACGCGATGATGGTCGAGGACTCGCATGTCGAGACCCGTATCATCGAATATCGCCGCCGCGGCCCCGATACAGGCATCACCGGCCGCGGCGAGGACCTGCTCGCAGTCGCGCTGACCGACGTGCTGAGCGATGGGCTGTCGATGGTTTATTCGTTCTTCGAACCTGGTGAGGAAAGCCGTTCGCTTGGCACCTTCATGATCCTCGACCACATCGCCCGTGCCAGGCGGCTCGGCCTGCCTTACGTCTATCTTGGCTACTGGATCGAAGGCTCCAAGAAGATGGACTACAAGGGCCGCTATCTGCCGCAGCAGCGCTTGGCGCCATCAGGATGGTTGCGCGTGGACGCGACGGGCGAGACGATGCCCGAGCCGCAGGATTAGCTGGCCCGGCTGACGATCCGCCTTCGGCATCATCCGCGGCCGTCCTGGATTTCAGGTCTTCAGCCGAAAAAAGTGTCGTAAAGCAGCTTGCAGTTCAAGATCACGATGATGCCAGCGATGATCCATGCCGCCGTGGCGACCGATCGCGAAATTACGAAGTCACCCATCTTTCGCCGATCCGAGACAAACCGCACCAGCGGGATGATCGCAAATGGCAGTTGCATCGACAGGATGACCTGACTGAAGACGAGGAGTTGTCCGGTGCCGCGTTCGCCATAGAGCGCGGTGACGACCACGACCGGGACAATGGCGATGCCGCGAGTCAGCAGCCGGCGCGCCCAGTTCGGCAGACGCAGCCGGAGAAAGCCCTCCATCACGATCTGGCCGGCCAGCGTTGCCGTCACCGTCGAGTTGAGGCCGGATGCCAGCAATGCGATCGCGAAAAGCGTCGATGCGATGCCGAGGCCTAGCAACGGCGACAACAGCTCGTAAGCCTGACCGATCTCCGCCACATCAGCATGACCGCTGGTATGGAAGGACGCCGCGGCGACAATAAGGATCGCCGCATTGATAAACAGCGCGAGCATCAGCGCGATGGTGCTGTCCGTCGTCGCCCACTTGATCGCGTCGCGGCGGCCCTCATCGGTGCGCGGATAGGCACGGGTCTGCACGATCGACGAGTGCAGATAGAGATTATGCGGCATCACGGTTGCGCCGATGATGCCAATCGCAATGTAGAGCATTTCGGGATTGGTCACGATCGCGGTGGACGGCAGGAAGCCGCTCAGCACTGCAGCCACGGGCGGCGCCGCAGCGACAATCTGAACCGTGAAACAGACTGCGATGACGATGAGCAGCGCGATCACGAAAGCTTCGAGAAAACGGAAACCCTTGTTCATCAGCAACAGCAGCAAAAAGGCATCCAGCGCGGTGATGAGCGCGCCCCCGATCAGCGGAATGCCGAATAGCAGTTGCAGCGCAATCGCGGTGCCGATCACCTCCGCCAGATCACAGGCAATGATCGCGGTCTCGCAGGCCAGCCACAGCATGATGTTGACCGGCCGGGAGAAGCTGTCGCGGCAGGCCTGCGCCAGATCGCGGTCGGTGACGATGCCCAGACGCGCGGCCAGTGCCTGCAGCAGGATCGCCATCACGTTCGACAGCAGGATCACCGAGAGCAGCGTGTAGCCGAACTTCGAGCCACCCGCGAGATCGGTCGCCCAGTTGCCGGGGTCCATGTAGCCGACCGAGACCATGTAACCCGGTCCGGCGAACGCCAGCAGCCGCCGAAACCAGTGGCCGCCGATCGGAACCGGGATCGACGAATTGACCTCCGAAAGGCTGCGCCGGAAATCCCCGCCAAGGCCGGAGCGCCAGCCGGCCGCGTCTGAAACGCTGCCGGGGATTGGAGACGTTGACGAATCGGGCGAGGTTTTGGGCGAAAGTGCATCCATCAGAGCTGCATAGAGCAATCTCCTCCTTGTTGCAACTCATTTGCAACTGCATCTAGTCGGTTGGTGAGCGCTGCCCTGTCACGGCGCACTCTCGGTAATCGGGTGGCTGCGTGCTCGTCCGGCCCCCATGGTGGCTGTCACAGACAGGAATCGCCATGTCCCACTCCTGCATTGAACGACTGCCAGACACCTTCAACCGCCTCGCCTGGTCGAACCTCGCGGCGCAGTCGGCCGAGCAGATCGCGCTGGCAGCGGCGCCGATCGTCGCCGTGCTGTTGCTCGGCGTCGGCGAAGGCCGGACGGGATTGCTGCAGACCGCGCTGACCTTGCCCTTCGTGCTGTTCGCCATTCCCGCCGGCCTGCTCGCCGACAGGATGTCGCGCCGCACGCTGATGGCCGGAGCTGAGGCGCTGCGCGCGATCGCGTTGTTGCTGACGCTGGGGCTGATCTGGGTCGGCGCGCTGACGATGCCGCTGCTCGCTTTGCTCGGCTTCGTCGCGGTGTGCGGCACCGTGGTCTACAGCGTCGCCGCGCCGTCGCTTGTGCCATCGCTGGTCGTGCCGCAATTGCTCGGCGCGGCGAATGCGCGGATCGAACTCGCGCGCACCGTGGCTTTTGCGAGCGGTCCTGCTATCGGCGGCGCGCTCGTCGGCTTCACTGGCGCCGCACCCGCCTTCGGCTTTGCCACGGCGCTGTCGATCATCGCTGTCGCCTTGCTATCGGGCATCCATGAGCCCACGCGCACGACAGTGCAGCGACGCAATCCGGTGCAGGACATCGCCGAAGGTCTGTCCTTCGTCGCACATCATCGGTATTTGCGGCCGGTCTTCATCACGCAGTTCATCTTCAGCGCCGCGTCCTTCATGGTGCTGGCAGTGTTCGTGCCTTACGCGGTTCGCCATCTCGGCCTCTCCGCCTCCGGCGTCGGCGTGACGCTCGCGATGTATGGCGTCGGCATGGTGATCGGCGCACTGCTGGCAACACGTGTGATGAAGCGGTTGCCGTTCGGCACCGTGATCGCGCTTGGCCCCATCACCGGCTTCGTTGCCTCCGTCGTGATGGCACTGACCACATGGATCCCCTCGCCGGCTTTGGCGGGCCTGAGCTTCTTCCTGCTCGGCGTCGGCCCGATCCTGTGGGTGATCTCCACGGCGACGTTACGGCAGTCGGTAACGCCGCCGAGCCTGCTCGGACGCGTCTCCGCGATCAACATCCTGAGCTATGGCGCCCGTCCGATCGGAACCGGCATCGCTGCCGTTATCGGCGGGCTCTATCACGTGGAGGCGTGCCTCTACCTCGCCGTCGCGGGTTTCGCCTGGCAGGCCATGGTGATCCTGACTTCGCCCGCAGTGACGCTCGAACGGCAGCCGGACATGGTCGGCGATACTGCTGCAACATTGCCGCAAGCGTCCCAACTGACGACCAGTTAACCGGTAGGGTAGCTTACCCACGGGACTCATAGACACCCGCGCCTTCCTTGCACTGCAACACGTTTTGATAGTTGAGTAGTTCCGCGTCCAAGCGTCGCAGGGATGCGAACATTCTTGCCAAACCCCGAGGCAAGCCTTTGTCTTGCCACCAATCAACAAGGTCAGTCCGCAAAAGGACGACCATTCGGGGAGAACACAATGACTGCATCCAAGGACAGGACTCCGTCTAGGCGCCGCTTTCTGAAAGTCGCCACAGCCGGCGCTGCCGCAAGCATAGCAGCACCGGTGATCGCCCAGGCACAGGGGCCGATCAGCATGCGCTGGCAGAGCACATGGCCGGCCAAGGACATCTTCCACGAATACGCGCTCGACTACGCCAAGAAGGTCAACGACATGACCGGCGGCGACCTGAAGATCGAGGTGCTGCCGGCAGGCGCCGTGGTGCCGGCCTTCGGCCTGCTCGACGCGGTGTCCAAGGGCACGCTCGACGGCGGCCACGGCGTGATGGTCTATCACTATGGCAAGCAGACCGCGCTGGCGCTGTGGGGCTCGGGTCCCGCTTACGCGATGGACGCCAACATGCTGCTGGCCTGGCACAAATATGGTGGCGGCAAGGAGCTGCTGGCCAAGCTCTATGCGTCGATCGGCGCCAATGTGGTATCCCTGCCCTACGGACCGATGCCGACGCAGCCGCTTGGCTGGTTCAAGAAGCCGGTGACCAAGGTCGACGATCTCAAGGGCGTGAAATTCCGCACCGTCGGCATTTCCATCGACGTGTTTACCGGCCTTGGTGCTGCAGTGAACGCATTGCCAGGCGGAGAAATCGTCTCGGCGATGGATCGCGGCCTGCTCGACGCGGCCGAGTTCAATAATGCCTCGTCGGACCGCCTGCTCGGCTTCGCCGATGTCTCCAAGACCTGCATGCTGCAGAGCTATCACCAGAACGCGGAGCAGTTCGAGATCCTGTTCAACAAAACAAAATACGACGCGCTGCCCGAGAAGATGAGGGCGATCATCGCGGGCGCGGCGGATGCCGCCGGCCAGGACATGTCGTGGAAGGCCATTGACCGCTATTCACAGGACTATGCGGAGCTGCAGAGCAAGGACAAGGTGAAGTTCTACAAGACGCCGGACTCGATCCTGCAGAAGCAGCTCGAGGTCTATGACGAGGTGGTCGCCAAGAAGTCGGCGGAGAACCCGCTGTTCAAGGAGATATCGGAATCCCAGCAGACCTTCGCCAAGCGCGCCACGCAGTGGGAGCAGGACACGGTCGTGAATCGCCGCATGGCCTATAACCATTACTTCGGCCCGAACGCGAAGAAGAAGACCTGACGCCATCAGGCACACGTATCTCGCATCATCCGGGACCCTCTCCCGGATGATGCTTTGCTGTTGCCGCTTGCAATCCATCTGCGCCGGACGAAATCTACATCGACGTTTCCTACATCAGTGGCCTGAATGACATGACTGCCGAGCGTTTCCTGCACTCCATCGACGGTATCAGCACATTCGCCGGTAAGGCCGCGGCCTGGCTCATTTTGGGATTGATGGGCCTCGTCTGCGCCGAAGTGTTCAAGCGCTATATGCTGAACATGCCGACGGCATGGATCTTCGACGCGTCGAACATGCTCTATGGCACGCTATTCATGCTGTGCGGCGCCTATACGCTGGCGCAGAACGGCCATGTCCGTGGCGACTTTCTGTACAGCTCGATGCGCCCGCGCACGCAGGCCTCGCTCGATCTCGTTCTCTACATCGTGTTCTTCCTGCCCGGCATCGCCGCGCTGGTCTATGCGGGCTGGGACTATGCGGGCGACAGCTGGCGTATCCGCGAGCATTCCAACGTCACGGCGGACGGACCACCCGTCTATCATTTCAAGGCAATGATCCCGCTGGCCGGCGCATTGCTGCTGCTGCAAGGCATCGCCGAAATCACCCGCGCAGCGATTTGCCTGAAGACCGGCGTCTGGCCCAGCCGTCTCAAGGACGTGTCCGAGATCGATGTCGTCGAGGAGCAGCTCGCGCATAGCGAACACGTCGATGACGACGTGCGCAGGAATGCCATCGCGCAGGCGCAGGAGATCGAGGAAAGTGCACGCCAGCGCGGCATGGGTGGGGAGACGCAGAAATGAGCGATCCCGCACTCGGCCTCCTGATGCTCGGCCTCATCGTCGTCGTAATCATGCTAGGCTTCCCCACGGCCTTCACGCTGATGGGTCTCGGCATGTTCTTCGGCTTCTTCGCCTATTACCGCGCAGGCGAATCCTGGGCCGACAACCACATCTTCGATCTAATGGTCCAGCGCACCTATGGCGCCATGACCAACGACGTCCTGATCTCCATCCCGCTCTTCGTGCTAATGGGCTATGTGATGGAACGCGGCGCCCTGGTCGATAAGATGTTCTATTCGATCCAGCTCGCCTTCCGCCGCGTCCCAGCGTCACTGGCGGTGGCGACGCTGATCGTCTGCACTTTCTGGGGCATCGCATCCGGTCTGGTCGGCGCCGTCGTCGTACTGATGGGCGTCATCGCCTTCAATCCGATGCTGAAGGCCGGCTACGACGTCAAGCTGGCATCGGGCGTCATCACGGCCGGCGGCACGCTGGGCATCCTGATCCCGCCTTCAGTGATGATCATTGTCTATGCCGCCGTGGCCGGCCAATCCGTCGTCAAGCTTTATGCCGCGGCGATGTTCCCTGGATTCTTTCTGGCTTTCCTCTATCTCGTCTACATCATCGGCTGGGCGCTCATTAACCCGAAGATCGCGCCGAAGCTGCCCGAGAGCGAAACGCGCGTGCCCGTTCGGCCGTGGATTGCCGATCTGCAGCAGGCCTATTCGCACAAAATGCTGCCGGCACTGCTGACGGCAGCCGTGGCGCCGGCGCGCGCGATGGCCCTGACCATGGACGGCGCGCGGGTCACCTATACGACGATCCTGAAGAATCTCGGCTTTGCTTTGGTGCCGCTGGTTCTGGCGCTGACCACGCTCTGGGCCGCGTGGTGGTATGTCGTCATCCATCCGCAGCCCGACGCCCGCGCGCCCGCCACGATCACCGAGCGGGTTCAGTCCGGCGGCACGGTCGCACCTGAAGAAGAAAAACTGGAGGAGCTGGGCGCCGCCCAGTCCGGCTCGGCAAAAGAGAGCGAACCGGAAGTGCTGCAGCAAATGGGCAATGCCGACCTGCAGAACAGCCCCGCAAATGCGCCGGTCGATGCCGGGCCGCCGCCGGAATTCTACACCTACTTCGCCTTCACGGCGGCCATCATCGCCCTGATGCTGTTCTATTACTACTGGACCATGGGCGCCGAGCAGTTCGAGGTGCTACGGCTGCTGACATCGTCCGTGATGCCGCTCGGCATCCTGACTGCCATCGTGCTGGCCGTGATCCTGCTCGGCATCACGACGGCAACGGAGTCCGCCGCCGTCGGTGCCGCCGGCGCGTTCCTGCTCGCCTTCCAGGCGCGGACGCTGGACTGGAAGCGCACCAAGGAAGCCGTGTTCCTGACCGCCAAGACCACCTCCATGGTGTGCTGGCTGTTCGTCGGCTCGGCGCTCTTTTCCGCAGTGTTCGCCATTCTCGGCGGACAGGCGCTGCTCGAGAGCTGGGTGCTGTCGCTGAACCTGACGCCGGTGCAGTTCATGATCCTGTCGCAGGCGATCATCTTCATCCTCGGCTGGCCGCTGGAATGGACCGAGATCATCGTGATCTTCGTGCCGATCTTCCTGCCGATGCTGAAGCATTTCGGCATCGACCCGATCCTCTGGGGCGTGCTCGTCTTCGTCAACCTGCAGGCCGCCTTCCTGTCGCCGCCGGTCGCGATGTCCGCCTTCTATCTGAAAGGCGTCGCGCCATCGCATGTGACGCTGAACCAGATCTTCTCCGGCATGATGCCCTATATGCTCATCGTCATCATCTGCATGGTGCTGATGTATATCTGGCCCGGCCTGACGCTGTGGCTGCCGAATTATCTGTACGGGAATTAGCCCGCTCTGATCGGCGGCTGTCTATCCTCCCAAGACAGCCACCACCGATCCCCACTCAAATACCTGTCTGGCCCTCTCGCGCACTTCCCAACCCGAATTATATGATGTACGTCATCTATTAATTCGCGAGGAGTATCCGCATGACCGACGGAACCATCCATGCCATGGCAGACGCATCGCAGCAGGAAACCTCCTCAACCGCGTTGCAGATCGCTGTCCTCGCGGGGCTGGCCTCAATGGGCACCCTCGCTACCAACATCCTGCTGCCATCGCTGCCACAGATGGCGGCGGCGTTGAAGGTGACGACGCCCGCGGTCACCGCATCGATCACTGTGTTTTTGCTGGTCTTCGCGCTTGGGCAATTGCTGGTTGGGCCGATCTCCGACCGTTACGGACGTCGCATGCCGGTGCTGGCCGGTTTCGCTGTCTTCATCATCGGCAGCATCTGGTGTGGCGTCTCGACTGATCTTCCTTCGCTTCTGGTCGGCCGCGCGATCCAGGCCGCTGGTGCCTGTTCGACCTCGGTTCTCTCACGCGCGATCGCCCGCGACCTGTTCAGCGGGGCAGCACTGGCACGCGCACTCACCTTGGTGATGATCGCGCAGGCTGCAGCCCCTGGCTTCTCGCCGCTGCTCGGCGGCGGGCTCGATTATTTTTTCGGATGGCGTTCAGAGTTTATTTTCGTCGGTGCCTTCGCTGTGTTGTCGGCTCTCAGCTATATCCTGGTGCTCGGCGAAACCCACAACACGACGCGTATCCCGCTCAATCCGCTCGCCGTCAGCGCGACCTATCTCAAACTTTCGGTGAACCGCCACTTCCTGATCCCAGCCGGCACAGTGGGTCTGATCATGGGCGGACTGTTCTCGATCTTCTCCGCAGCACCTCGCGTTCTCATTGAGGGCTACGGCTTCACACCGATTGCGCTCGGGCTGTTCTTTGCGGGCACCGTGCTGGTCGTGTTCGGCTCCGGCATGCTGGCCGCCCGCCTCGCTCCCCGCTTCGGGCTGGATCGTGCCATTCGCTATGGATTGCTGATCGCGTTCATCGGCAGCATTGCGGTGCTCGCAACCGCCTACTTCCACGGCAATGTCGTCACCTTCATCGCCGCAACCTGCGTGTTCCTGCTGGGCATGGGCGTAGTCAATCCGCTCGGCACGGCGCAGGCGCTGTCGCCGTTCGGCACCCATGCCGGCGCCGCCTCGGCACTGCTCGGCTTCTGGCAGATGATGGGGGCCGCGATCGGCGTATCCCTGTCGGCCACGATCGTGCCGCAGGCCGCATTGGCGCTCGGCATCGTTCTCGGTGCAGCCTGCCTGATCGCTATCGTGCTCTACGCGATGCGCCAGCAAACCACTGCGGTCAGCTAACGGGCCAGATAGCGCTCGTAACCACCACGTACGACCTCGTCGCTGTCGATCTCGGGATCCAGCGTGTAGAGATCCTGCGCGCGGCCGATGCCGCGCAAGGCGTAGCGGCCCGTGGACACCAGATACTTGCGGCCGGCCGCGTCGAGCCCGGCCTGAAACGCGGACGAGGTCAACAGCGGCCGATCGACCGACGAACACATGGAAGCGATGCGGCTCACCTCGTTGACCGAGGGACCGACCACGGTGAAATCGAGCCGCTCGTCGCTGCCGATATTGCCGTAGAATACTTCGCCCTCATGCAGACCGACATAGGCAGTCGTTACCGGCCGGTTCGCTGCCAATCGTTTCACATTCAGCTTGGCGATATTCTTGCGGAACTGATGTTCAGCGCGCAAGGCGTTACGCTTCGCCTTCACCATGTCGTCACCGGTGAACATCGCCAGAATGCCGTCGCCGATAAGTTTGAGCACGTCGCCGCCGACATCATGGATCGCAGCGATCGAGGCTTCGGCATAGTCATTAAGGAACGGGATGATCTCGTCCGGTCCGATCGCCTCGCTGATCCCCGTGGAATTGCGCAGGTCGGAAAACCACAACACCGCATTGATACGCTCAGTGACGCCTCGCGCGATCTTGCCGCGCAGAACCTGTTCGGCGGCATCGCGGCCGAGATAGACGCGGCCGAGCGTGCGCGCAATCTCCATCTGCGCCGCCGACTTGATGGCGAGACCGAGCATCGGCACCAGTTCGCGCAGCGCCGACATCTGGCGCTCGTCGAACCCGTCTTCATGGCGCGTGGCCCAATACGAATAGAGGCAGTCCATCTGCCCCATCGAACCGCTCTCGCCGAACTTGTGTAGGAACACGGCGCCGTGGCGGTGACCGCCTTCCTGCAAGCTGCTGACCATCGAGAAGCGGTCGGCGATCCCGGGCGCGTGCAGATCGAGCCGCAATTCGTCGTGCCCCTCTTCCAGCATGTGGAAGAAAACCGATCGTCGCCAGTTCGCGGCGGCCTCGCCGATCTCGGTCGAGCCGTATTCGAACACGTCGCTCTCGTTGCTGGCCGTATCGTTCCAGCGGAAGCCACGGCCCTCGAAGATCGGATGCAGCGTGTCAATGAAGACGAGGCCACGGGATACATCGATGCCGCCGGCACAGCAGCGCTCGCAGAAGCCACGAATCAGGTCGTTTTCCGGAAGGCCGGTCAGACCCTCGCCGACCAGCCAGCTCATCAGTTCAATACGTGCGGCAGTTTCCATGGGACACTTGTAGGATGGGTTGAGCTTTTGCGAAACCCGTCCTGCGGCGCTTTAACCATGCGCGCTTTGCTCCTTGGCGTGGATCTCGACGGAGCCGGGGAACAGGCGCCGGATCAGGATGTAGAAGACCGGCGTGAAAACGAGGCCGAAGATCGTGACGCCGATCATGCCGAAGAATACCGCGACACCAACGGCCTGCCGCATCTCCGAGCCTGAGCCCGACGAGATCACAAGTGGCAGCACGCCGAGAATGAAGGCGAAGGATGTCATCAGGATCGGACGGATACGCAACCGGCATGCCTCGATTACGGCCTCCAGCTGATCGCGGCCTTCCTGCTCGATGTCGCGGGCAAACTCGACGATCAGGATGGCGTTTTTCGCTGCCAAGCCGACCAGTACCACGAAGCCGATCTGGGTCAGGATGTTGATGTCCTGCCCCATGATCCGCACACCGATGGTCGCCGCGAACAGGCACATCGGCACGATGAGGATCACTGCAAAGGGCAGCGACCAGCTGCCATATTGCGCGGCCAGCACGAGGTAGACGAACAGCACACAGATCGGGAACACATAGAGACCCGCATTGCCGCCACTGACCTGCTGATAGGACAGATCGGTCCATTCAAAGGTGAACCCGCTCGGCAGTGTCTCGTCGGCAAGCTTCTTCATGATGTTGAGCGCCGTCGTCGAACTGACGCCGGGCAGCGTGTCGCCCTGGAGTTCGGATGCCGGATAGAGATTGTAGCGCGGCACGCGGTCGGGCCCCGCCATGTCCTTGAAGTTCACGACGCTGCCGAGCAGCACCATATTGCCATCGGCATTGCGGGTCTGCAGGCGCGCCAGATCGGACCGCTCCTTGCGGAACGGCAGATCGGCTTGCGCCGTGACATGATAGGTGCGGCCGAGAATGTTGAAGTCGTTGACATAGGCCGAGCCGAAATAGGTCTGGATCGCGTCATTGACGTTCTGGATCGGCACATTGAGCATCTGCGCTTTCTGCCGATCGATATCGACGAACACCTGCGGCGTGTTTGCCGAGAATGGCGAGAACACGGCAGTGAGGCCGGGCGCCCGGCGCGCGGCATTGACCAGTTCCTCGGTTGCCTTCTCGAGCAGATCGGGACCCCTGCCCTGACCGTCGAGGATGCGCATGGCAAAGCCGCCACCGGTACCAATGCCTGACACCGCGGGCGGCGGCACCACGATCACCAGCGCGCCCTCAATCGCGGCGAGCCGCTTGCGCAGCTCGGCAGTGATCTTCGCAGCGGTATGGCCTTCCTTGGCGCGCTCCTCCGCATCGGCGAATACAGGGAATAGTGCTGCGGCATTCGACGCCTGTGTGCGCGTCGCGCCGTTGAATCCGGCGAAGGACGGCACGCGGACGACGCCGGGAACTTCCAACGAAATGCGCTCGATCTCGCGCACGATCTCCGTGGTGCGACTGAGCGACGCCGCGCCGGGCAATTGCACGACGACGATGACATAGCCACGATCCTGCGCGGGAATGAAGCCTTGCGGCGTCGCATAGAGCAACCAGCCGGCTGTTCCGATCAATGCTGCATAGACCACAAGCATCAGCGCCAGATGGTGAATCACGAAGCCGGCGGCTGTGCCATAGGCGTGCGACAGCCGGTCGAAGCCACGATTGAACACACTGGTAAAGGCATTCCAGCCACGCGCGACCACGTTCCACTGCGCCGGCGGCTTCTTCTCGTGATGCTGTTCGAGGATCATCGAAGCGAGCGCCGGCGACAGGGTCAGCGAACAGAAGCAGGAGATCGCCGTCGCCACTGCGATGGTGACGGCGAATTGTTGGAAGAATTGCCCGGAGATGCCGCCGATAAACGCCGTTGGCACGAACACCGCGCACAGCACCAGCGCAATCGAGATCAGCGCGCCACCGACCTCCGTCATGGTCAGCAGTGCCGCGTCACGCCGGGTCTTTCCTTCGGCAAGATGTCGTTCGACATTCTCGACCACGACGATGGCGTCATCCACCACGATGCCGACCGCAAGCACGAGGCCGAACAGCGTCAGATTGTTGATCGAGAATCCGAGCGCAGCCATGACGGCGAAGGTGCCGACCAGCGACACCGGAATGGCGATAATCGGGATGATCGCCGGTCGCCAGCCCTGCAGGAACACCAGGACGACCACGACGACCAGCACCATCGCCTCGTAGATCGTCTTGATCAGCTCGCTGACTGACTGTGCGATGAATTCAGTCGGATTGTAGCCGATATTGTATTCGAGGCCTTTCGGGAAATCGGCTTTTAGCTTGACCATCGTATCGGAGATGGCCTTTGCCGTAGCGAGTGCATTCGATCCCGGCCGCTGCGAAACTGCGAGCGCCACCGCGGGCTTCTTCAAGAGGAAGCTGTTGGTCGTGTAGGACAGCGCACCGAGTTCGATCCGCGCCACATCGCGCAGGCGCACGATGCGGCCGTCGCTACCGGCCTTGATGACGATATTACCAAATTCCGACTGATCCTTGAGACGGCCAGTGAAGGTCAGGTTCGGCGAGAAGGCACGATCGGAAATCGGCGGCTCGGCGATCTGGCCGCCGGCGATCTGGATGTTCTGCGCACGGATGGCGGTAATGACGTCGCCGGCGGTCATGCCGAGATTGGCGATCTTGTCCGGGTCCAACCACAGCCGCATCGAATAATCGCGTGCGCCGAAGATCTGGATGTCACCAACGCCGTCAAGACGCAGCAACTGGTCGCGCACCTGCCGCAGCGCGTAGTTGGAAATGTAAAGCTGATCATAGGTGTCGTCCGGCGACAGCATGAACACGACCATCATCAGATCGGGCGAGTTCTTGCGGGTGACGACGCCGTTGCGCTGGACTTCTTCCGGCAGACGCGGCTGCGCGATGGCGACGCGGTTCTGCACCAGAACCTGCGCTTTATCCAGATCGGTGCCGAGCTTGAAGGTAACGGTGATGTTGAGCTGGCCATTCGAGGTCGCCTGGCTGTAGAGATACAGCATGTCCTCGACGCCGTTGATCTCCTGCTCGATCGGTGTCGCCACGGTCTCAGAGACGGTCTGCGCAGACGCACCGGGATACTGCGTGGTGATCACCACGGTCGGCGGCGCGACTTCCGGATATTCCGATACCGGCAATGTGGTGTAAGCGAGTGCACCGACGATGATCAGCACGATGGACAGCACCATCGCGAGGATCGGGCGATTGATCGACAGGCTGCCCAGATTCATGGCTTGGCGCCGGCAGCTGGAGTGGCAGGCTTGGCGTCCGCCATCTTCGGCGACACCTTGGCTCCGATCCGCGCCCGCTGCAGTCCGTCGACGATCACACGATCATCGGGTTTCAGCCCCTCTCTGATGACGCGCAGTCCGTCATCGAGCGGCCCCAGAACCACCGGCCGCGCTTCAACCGTATCGTCGGCTTTCACCACCATCACGATCTTGCGTGACTGGTCGGTCGCGATAGCGGTGTCGGGCACCAGCAACGCCTCGTATTCGCCGCTGGCAATGACGCGCAGGCGCGCGAACTGGCCCGGCAGAATCGACAGATCGTGATTGTCGACGATGGCGCGGCCGCGCAGCGTACCGGTACCGACATCGAGACGATTGTCGAGGAAGTCCATCTTGCCTTCCTTGCTCGGTTTATTGTCGCCAGTCAGGGTGATCTGTACGGCATTAGGCGTATCGCGCGAACTCGGCCGCCGGCCCTCGAACCACAGCCGGCTGTTTCGCTGATAGATCGATTCGTCCATGTCGAAATAGAGATAGATCGGGCTCATCGAGACGATTGAGGTGAGCACCGTCGCGCCGGAGTCGCTGCCCTGAACAAGATTGCCGACGCTGATCAGATGGCGGCTGACACGGCCGTCGATGGGTGCGACGACCTTGGTATATTCGAGATTGAGCTTGGCGAGCTTCAAGGCGCCTTCGGCCTGCAGCACTGCAGCCTGCGCTGCCGCAAGCTGCTGGGTCCGCTGGTCGACGATATTCTCGGAAATGGCCTGGGTCTTGATCAGCGTCGTGGCGCGCTCAAGTTCTTTCTCTGCCAGAACGACCTTGGCCTTGGCATCGTCAAGCTGCCCCTGCGCCTGCTCCGCCGTCGCCTCGTATTGCCGCGGATCGATCTCGTAGAGCACATCGCCGGTCTTGATGACAGCGCCGTCGACAAAGGTCACCTTGGTGATAAAGCCCGTGACCCGCGCACGCACCTGCACCTGGTCGACCGCATCGAAACGACCGGTGAATTCATCCCAGTCGGTGGTGAGCTTCTTGGTGGGATTCGCGACCGTCACAGGTGGCGCGGGCGGTGCCGCGGCCTCTTCCTTCTTGCCGCAGCCCACGAGCAGAAGAAGCGCTACGACGGGCGTCGCCAAGGACAAGCACGACGCAAAGGCATTGCCACTGTCATATAATCGAGAAAAACTGCGAGAAAAACCGATTGAATTCTTCAAAACCAGACCCCCGCGGCGACATCCGATATCGCCGCATCATGCGCTATATCAATTTGACATCAAGCGAAATAATAGATGCCGGAATGCGCTGCTATCCTGCGGCCATTGTCTTGCCACATCCACGCGACGCCTCGCGTCATACCGACGTTATAATAACGTCCTGCTGCGGGACGCACGCGCCCGCGCGCAAGGCGTCGGTCCAGGGTAGCGACCTATGGGCGCACCGAAGAATTCAACCAGCCCGACGGAGTGTCGCAACGCCCCTTGCCACCATGGCGCGAGAGCAGCAGATCGACTATGATACCTGCTCATCATCCAGAAGGAACAAGCGTGTTATCTCTCGAACTCGGGATCGTTGCGATCCTGATCGTCGTCAACGGCCTGCTCGCAATGTCGGAGCTGGCGATCGTATCCTCCCGCCCTGCCCGCCTCGCCGCTTTGGTTGAAAAAGGTGTGACAGGCTCTCGCCGCGCTCTGGCGCTGGCCTCCGATCCCGGCAAGTTCCTCTCCACCGTGCAGATCGGCATCACGCTGATCGGCGTATTGTCGGGCGCCTTCTCCGGTGCGACGCTGGGCCAGCGTCTCACGATATTGTTGCTTGACCTTGGCCTATCAAAAGGCCTCGCCGATACGCTCGGCGTCGGCCTCGTCGTATCGGTCATTACTTACGCCTCGCTGATCATCGGCGAACTCGTGCCGAAGCAGATCGCGCTGCGCGATCCCGAAGCCGTGGCCGTGCGCGTTGCGCCGGCCATGGTACTGCTCGCAAAAATCTCGCTGCCGCTGGTGTGGCTGCTCGATCGTTCCGGCAAGGCGATCCTGTTTCTGTTGGGCCAGCGCGGCGAAGCCGAGGAGAAGGTCAGCGAAGACGAAATCCGCACGCTCGTGACCGAAGCGGAAACCGCCGGCGTACTCGAGCCCGGTGAAAAGGAAATGATCGCAGGTGTGATGCGCCTCGGCGACCTGCCCGTCGGCGCCGTGATGACGCCGCGCCATGAAGTGGCGATGATCGACCTTGCCGATCCCATCGAGACCATCCAGGCCGAACTCGCGGGCAGCTCGCATTCACGCTTTGCGGTGTTCGATGGCGACGGCGATTCCGCCATCGGCATCGTGCAGGCCAAGGATCTGCTTGATGTGTATTTGAGCGGCAAGACGCCGGATATCCGCGCGCTGGTGCGCGAGGCGCCGGTCATTCCCGACACCGTCGATGCGCGCGACGTCGTGGCGATCCTCAGGGACTCGCCATTCCATATCGGCCTCGTGCATGACGAATATGGCGTGTTCCAGGGTGTGGTGACATCAGCGGATATTCTGGAGTCGATCGTCGGCGCCTTTCACACCGAGGAAGGCCCGGCCGAGGTCGCCTTCCACAAACGCGAGGACGGCTCCTACCTCATCTCCGGCTGGATGCCCGCGGTGGCGTTCGCTGCCCTGCTCGGCATCGAACTGCCCGCGCAGTCGCGCCCCTATCAGACCTTCGCCGGCTTCCTGCTGCAGGAATTCGGCAAGATTCCCGAGGTCGGCGACGAGATCGTCTCGCATGCATGGCGGTTCGAGGTCATGGACCTCGATGGGCGCCGCATCGACAAGGTGCTGGCGAGCCGCGTCAAGGAAGAAGCGCTGGGGTAAATTCATCCCAGCGCTTCAGGTATCGGGTATCAGGCCGTAAACAGTGGCCGCAGCGAGCGGATATCCTTGACCTTCTCCAGATTGTTGATCTGATCGATCAGCTTCTTCGCCTTTTCGGCCCCGAGAACTGGCGCGATGAGATCGCGTGTCTTCGCACTCACCGCATCAGTGCTCAGCGGATTTTCCTTGGTGCCGGGCGGAAACTTGGTGAAGTGCTCCACCTTCTTGCCATCCATCATCTCCACCTCGACGATGGCGCCGCGTGGCGCGGCAGGGTCCATCAGGGCCTTATCGCCGACCACGGTTACCTTGGCGCGCTGCTCAAGGATTTTGGAATCCTTCATCAGTGCCTGGTCATGGCTGTCGACGAACGACACGGCGCCCTTGACGAGCGCGACCGCCACCAGATGCGGGCAGTTGACGTCGGGCATCGCGCTGGTGCCGACGATCCCTGTCGCATCGGTCGGAATCTTGACAAGGATGCTCTTCACATTGCCCGGTGTCAGGCCATTCTGCTTGCGCAGAGTCAGGATGGCGTCGAGAGGCGACTGGATGGGATAGCCGACCGAGAATGTCTTGATCGCCGTTTCAGTGACGTAGAAGCGGCTGCCGAGACCGGCGAGCATCTCTTCCGGCTTCGGATCCGTGGACAGCGCAATGAACAAGTTATGCGTGCCATCGAGGACGTCATGAACGCCGGTCAAACCGGCCTGAACCATGGTCACGGCGGTCAGGCCGTTGCGGGCGCCCATGCCCGCGAAGTCGAAAGCCTTCTCGACGTGATCCTCGTCCTTCACCCAGCTCCACAGACCAGCCACCTGCTGCGAGGAATAGGAGATCGCATAACGCATACCCTTTTCGTCCAGCCGAGCCAGCGACGCCGCTGCACCAAGAGAACCGAAGGTGGAGCTGGTCCCCTCCGCACTGCGGTGCGAACCACGGACGAGATCCGGTCCAAGCGCCATCAGCAGCCGGCAAGTGAGATCATATCCGAGCGTTACGGCCCGAATGAATTCGATGCCCGACCGGCCACCTTCCTTTTCCGCCATGGCCAGCGCGGACGGCACGACAGCGCTTCCCGGATGCGCCTTGGTGACCGGCTCGAAATCATCGGTCTCGTCCGCATGCGCGCACATGGCATTGGCCAGCGCGGCGTTGACGGCGGTAGTGCGGAAACTGGATCCGATCACCGACGCCTGCTGTTCGCCGCCGAGCCCGCGAACATATTTCAGGGCCATCTCGCCCGGATGCATCCGCGCACCGGAGACCATCGCGCCGAACGTATCGAGGATGCGGTGTTTGCATTCGGTCATCACCACATCGGGAAGCGCATTGTCGCGCGCCGAAACCATGTAGCGCGCAAGACGTCCGGTGACATCCGCGCCCGCTGCGGCGCCCTTGGCGTCGACCGCTGCGGCCTGGCGGATGATGGACGGCGAAAGCGTCAGTGCAGCGAGAGCACTGGCGGACTGAAGAACGCGACGGCGTGAAGGCGTACGGCGCTGAGTCATGTCATCCTTTAAAGAGTGTTAGCCGCAAGGCTCCCCTGGAGGAATGCGGCGAGGTTTCTGCTCACAATACTGACGGCGTGACGATTGACGTACGTTCAGGCCACCTCGCGAAGGCCTCAATGCTTCATCGCGGGCAACGGCTGTCAGGCAGTGGATCGCGCGCCTGCCCTTGCAATATCTCCGGCGCTCGCCAAGCCCTCCACCTTCCAGCACAGCTCCATGACCTTTGCCGCCTGCTCTCGCGGCAGAATTCCCTCGGCGAGATCGGCGAACTTGCGTTCGAGATCTACATCGCTCATGGGCTTCTCCAGACTGCCGACGGCGTGTTCGATCCGCTTCTTCAGGACACGACCGTCAGCGAGCTGGACGGACATTTCAACCTGCTCCGGTTTGATCGATGGATCGACCACGGGCACAACTTTCTGGCGCAATTCGACTGTCTTCGCGTCCTGCACCGCACGATCGCTAAACTGTTTCTCACCACCGGCTCCCTCGATGAACGCGATGGCGACCGCGTGGTAGACGCTGAACTTCCCTTCCAGGCCTTCCTTCGGCGTCTTCTTGCCGGTCAATTCGAGCACCAGCGGATGAACCTTCACGTTGACCTGCTTGATCATATCCGGCGTCAGCTTGTTCTCATTCCTAAGCTGGATCGCCGCGTCGATCAGCGGATGCAGGACGATGCCGCAGGCAAACGGCTTGTAGGTGTTGAGCGCTGACTCGTAACGCTTGCCGAGCCCCTCGGTGATCTCGGCATAGTCCTGCTTGGTGCTGATAGCATTGGCCCAGCCGCGCTTGGCCTCGATCATGCCGTCGGAGCTGGTGTAATTCTTCGACGCCAGAATGGCGGCAAAGATGCCGTTGCTGGCAGCACGGCCGGGATTGAAGCTCTTGTTCATCGAACCGAAGGACTCCCGCAGGCCGACAGGCTGCGAGGCCGCGAGCCCCAGCGCCCAGATCATCTGCTGTTCGTTGAGACCGAGCAGCTTGCCGGCCGCGGCGGCCGAGCCGAATACGCCGGCGGTGCCGGTGATGTGCCAGCCGACGTCATAGTGGTTCGGATAAACGGCATTGCCGATCCGGCATTCGGTCTCGATACCGAGCACCAGCGCATTGAGGAAATCCTTGCCGGACACCGGCTTCATTTCCGCAATCGCCAGAAGCGCAGATGCGACTGGACCAGCCGGATGAATGATCGTCTTCAGATGGGTGTCGTCATAATCGAAGATGTGGCTCGAGACACCATTGATGAAAGCGGCGTTCATGATGTCGAAGCGTTCGTTGCGCCCGAACAGCGAGGCCTTCGCCGGACCGGAGAATGGCGCCAGCGCCGACGCCGCGATGTCCACCGTCTGATGATGCGAACCGCCAATGGCGACACCGACCCAGTTCAACAGGGTGCGCACGCCTTCCTTGCGGACATTAGCCGGAAGGTCATCGTATTTGGCGTTGACGATGTAATGCGCGAGAATCTGCGTCACGTGCGGCGGAGCAACTGATGCGACTTTCTTCGGTGCCTCACTGGCAGCTGGCTCTGCAGCCAAGGCACCACGCCCCGCCGCAGCCAGAGCCGGGAGCGCAGCAGCTGCCTGCAAGATGGTCCTGCGATTGGTGTACGCCATAGGATTTCCTCCGAACTATCATTCTTCGCGCGATCGACGCGCCGCTTCGTCGGGCTGCGGCGATACGCCTATTACAATTCGATAGCAAGCTGTTCAAATTCAAGCGACCTTACGGATTTGCAATATATGCACGAGATAGCGCTATTATCCCGAATTTCTCATTTGTTTCATAAATTCACCCCCACTAGCTTTGATGCGATCTGTTTCCGTTGCACGTCATGCGCGCTCTGGATTCCAACAAAGAACTTTCAGGGTGAAACGCTGCAGAGATTCATCATCCGGCCATCAGCGCTGCTCGCATTCCCGCAGAGACATATATCGTTTCGACAGCCAACAAATTTGCAGGTGCCGCTCTACGGCGACACATGCACCGATGATTCACGTCTGGTGCATGCCGCAGCGCATGCAGACGCAAGGAGATTAAATGCACCGACGTGACATTCTGGCCGCGATGGCATCACTTGGCCTCACAAATGTGATTGGAAGCCGAATAGCGCAGGCTGCCGACGAACCCGCAATCCCCACGATTGCCGGCCCCGATCTCAACACGATCCCGCCGACCTTCCGCGCGCCCGCCGGAAGCGTCGATACGCATACGCATATCTTTGGCCCCGCCGCGGTCTATCCGTTCTCGCCGAAGCGACCGTATTCACCGCCTGACGCGCCGCTTGAGATGTTTCGCAAGCTGCATGAAGCAATCGGCGTCGAACGCGCCGTCATCGTCAATGCGACGGTGCACGGCTTTGACAACCGCGTCGTCACTGACGCGATTGCGCAAAGCGGCGGAAAATATCGCGGCGTCGCCAATGTGAACAACAGCATGTCGGATGCCGATCTCCTGGCGCTCGACAAAGCCGGCATCCGTGCCTGCCGCTTCGCCTTCCTCAAACGACTTGGCGGCGTCGGCGACATGAAGGTCTTCCGTACGCTGGTCGACCGCGTCGCCGCCATCGGCTGGCATGTGGACATTTATCTCGAAGCCGGCACAGTCCGTGAGTTCGTGCAGATCCTGAAAGCGCTCCCGGTGACTTACGTGATCGATCACATGGGGACGATCAGCGCCGCCAAGGGCCTCGACGATCCCGAATTCAAGGCACTGCTCGATCTGCAAGCCAGCGACGATAAGTGCTGGATGAAAATTACAGGTCTCGAACGCGCCTCGGCTGGCGCAGCGCCATTCCATGACTCCGTGCCGTTCGCAAAGCAGCTGATCGACAATGCGCCGGATCGCGTGTTGTGGGGCACCGACTGGCCGCATCCGAATGTCAAGATCATGCCCAATGACGGCACGCTGGTGGATCTGATCCCGCTTTATGCGCCGGATCCTGCGGTTCAGCGCAAACTGCTGGTGACCAATCCAGAGAAGCTGTTCAAGTTCGCGCCGGTGACGTAATTGCCGCGGCCCATCTAGCGCCGAGATCTGCAGCCCTCATTGTGAGGAGCGCGCCCTTTGCGCTCGTCTCGAACCATGGGCTCGTTGACACCAACCTTGCCGCCATCCTTCGAGACGCCGCGCAAGAGCGCGGCTCCTCAGGATGAGGCTGTCGTTTGATCGGTGAGTTGGATCTCTAGAGCAGCCCCAGCACCACATCCGCCGGCCGGCACAGTCGCGTGCCTTTGGGTGTCTCGACGATCGGCCGGTTCAGCAGAATCGGATGCGCAATGATGGCGTCGATCAGGGCGTCATCGCCGAGCGACAGATCGGCGAGACCAAGTTCAGCGTAGGCCCGTTCCTTCTCGCGCAGCAACGCGCGAGCGCCGCCACCCACGTTATCGATCAGCGTGCGCAGACGCGCGCGATCCGGCGGCGCCTTGAGATAGTCGATCACCACCGGCTCAATCCCTCTCTCGCGGATCATCGCGAGCGTATTGCGCGATGTCCCGCAGGAGGGATTTTGGAAGATGGTGACCGTCATGACGCGGGTGATGTTACTCGATCACCCGGCCGAACTTGTTCGACTTCGGCAAGCCGGTCGCGAGGCGGCCGGCATCCGCACGGTTGCCGCGCCAGTCCGCCAGTTCCTTCCAGGTCAGACGATGCTCGCGGTCGGACGAATCCTTCCAGGTCAGGCCTTCCTTGGCCACGAAAGTGGCGACGTCTGACAGACCTGCGCTGGTGTACTTCTGCAAACGTACGCCGCGGCCACGCGCCATTTCCGGCACCTGATCGAGCGGGAAGATCACCATCTTGTGGTTGGTGCCGATGACAGCGACCTGATCGCTGCCCTCGCCGACCACCGTGAGCACGCGCGCCTCGTTCGGCATCTCGACATTCAGCACCTGCTTGCCCTTGCGGGTGGTGCCGACGCAGTCGTCCTCGTTGACGAGGAAGCCCTGCCCGTCATGGCTGGCAATCAGGAACTTGCGGCCGCCCTTGTGCACGAACATCGAAACGATGGCAGCATCGCCTTCCATATCGATGAACAGGCGGATCGGCTCGCCATGACCGCGACCGCCCGGCAGCTTCGACACGTCGAGCGAATAGAACCGGCCATTGGTGGCCAGCAGCATCAGCTTCGAGGTTGTTTCGGCGAAGAACGCCTTGTCGAGCTTGTCGTCGGTCTTGAAGGTCAGATTGGAGAGATCTGCGACCTGGCCCTTCAGCGTGCGGACCCAGCCCTTCTCAGAAATCACGACGGTGACGGGCTCGCGCTCGACCAGCGACTCTTCGAGTGCTGCGAGATCGTGCTCCGGCGCATCGGCGAACACCGTGCGGCGCTTGCCGAGCGGCGTCTTCGGGCCGAACATGTCGCGCACTTTGCGGACCTGCTCGCCGACCTTGGCCCACTGCTCGCTCTCGGACTTCAGGATCGCGTTGATGCCCTTCAGCTCCGCGCGCAGCTCCTTGTCTTCTTTCCTGATCTCAAACTCTTCGAGCTTGCGCAGACTGCGCAGCCGCATGTTCAGGATCGACTCGGCCTGCAATTCGGTGAGGCTGAACGCCTTCATCAAAGCCGGCTTCGGCTCATCCTCGGTGCGGATGATCCGGATAACTTCATCGATATTGAGATAGGCGATCAGGTAACCGCCGAGCACTTCCAGCCGATGTTCGATCTGGTTCTTGCGGAAGTTGGAGCGGCGCAGCAGCACGTCGCGCAGATGGTCGAGCCATTCGCGCAGACATTCGGCAAGGCCAAGCACCTTGGGGATGCGGCCCTTGACCAGCACGTTGAGGTTCAGCGGAATCTTGCTTTCGAGCTCGGTGAGCTTGAACAGCGACTCCATCACCAGGCCGGCATCGACATTGCGCGTCTTCGGCTCGATGACGACGCGGATGTCTTCGGCCGACTCGTCGCGGATATCGCCGATCAGCGGCAGCTTCTTGTCGTTGAGCAGCTCGGCGATCTTCTCGATCAGCCGCGACTTCTGCACCAGCCACGGAATCTCGGTGACGACGACATTCCAGGCGCCGCGGACGCCCTCCTCTACATGCCACTTGGCGCGGGTGCGGAACGAACCGCGCCCGGTCATATAGGCTTCGGCGATGCTTTCCTTGGAATCGACGATGATGCCGCCGGTCGGGAAGTCCGGCCCCTTCACCCAGCGCATCAGCGATTTCGACTTGGTGTCGGGCTTGTCGATCAGATGCAGCGCGGCGTCGCAAAGCTCTGCGACGTTGTGCGGCGGGATCGAGGTGGCCATGCCGACCGCGATGCCCTGCGCACCATTGGCCAGCAGGTTCGGGAAACCGCCCGGCAGCACCGCCGGTTCCTTGGTCTGGCCGTCGTAGTTCGGGCGCAGCTCGACCGCGTCTTCGTCGATGCCTTCGAGCAGCAGCCGCGCGACATCGGTCATGCGCGCTTCGGTGTAACGATAGGCCGCAGCACTATCGCCGTCGATATTGCCGAAATTGCCCTGGCCGTCGACCAGCGGGTAGCGCGACGAGAAGTCCTGCGCGAGACGCACCAGCGCGTCATAGATCGACTGGTCGCCATGCGGATGGAACGAGCCCATCACGTCGCCGACGATCTTGGCGGATTTCTTGAACGGCGTGCCCGGATCGAGCCGCAGCAGGCGCATGCCATAGAGGATGCGGCGGTGGACCGGCTTCAACCCGTCCCGCGCATCTGGCAGCGCCCGGTGCATGATCGTGGAGAGCGCGTAAGCGAGATAGCGCTCCTCGAGCGCGTCCCGCAGCTGCACTTCGTGAATTTCAGCCGGCTCCGGCGGAATCAGTCTTTTTCCCATGGCGAGGGGTTAGCGCCTCCCGGCGAATCGGGCAAGAAATGAATCAAAAGCCAGTGGGCTTGATTGGACTATGGCGCCGCGATCCGTGCCAGATGCCGCGTCACCGCATTGATGAACCCTTCGCGGGCGTCGGAATGGCCCTGCCCGCGCGGTTCCAGCACGTTGCGGAGCAGAAAGCGGCCGGTCAGGTCGAAGCCGTCCTGCAGGTCGCGGTCGGAGATGCTGTTTTGGCCGTCTTCACTCTCGCGCAGGAATGACGGCAGCCGCATCAGCCGGTCGCGATACGGTTCACCCGCGGTCCGGGACACTGCGTTGCCAGATTTGGGTGACACGTAAATCAGGTCAGAGATCACGCCGGTGGCGGCGCAATTCTCCAGATCGAGGCCGAAGCCGAGTTCGGTCAGCATCGCCAGCTCAAACCGGATCACATGGAGCGCGGCTTCGCCGACATCATCGAAGTCATCCAGGATGCGCTCCAGCGTCTCGTAGATGTCTTCATGCGGATCGCGCTCCGGCAGCAACCGCGCCAGCGACGCGAGATGGGTAATGCCGTAGACTGCATGAGACGAGCCCAGCAGCGTCGCGGCGCGCATCAGCGTGCCTTCCATCAGGTAATAGCCGAGTTGCTCGTCCAGCCGCGCCCGCCATATCGCCTGCACGCTATTACCGGGCTGCAGCAGCGGTCGCATCTTTGACCCCGCACCACCGCGTACCAGGCCGAGATGACGACCATGGCTACGCGTCAGCAATTCGACGATGGCGCTGGATTCGCCATGTCGCCGCACGCCCAGGATGATGCCTTCATCGGTCCATTCCATGGGGGCAGTTTACAGGAATTCGGCAGCCGCCGCAGTAAATGGGATCAGGCCTTGAACCAGTCCTTCGCGTCGCCGCTGAACGCGCAATATAGTCCGAGCCCAGTCAGGATGCAGGAGACGATCTCGATCCCGCTGTCGAATTGCAGCCCGTAGACGCCGAGCACCTGGAACAGCGACAATACCGAGAAGGCCAGCGACACCACCAGTACCCAGCGCGGCCAGCCTTTGCGACGATAGGCGGCGAGCCACACAAGCCAGACGAAGAACAACAGCATACAGGCGGCGACGAGATTCGCCGCCATGATGGTGCTCTCGGACATCGTGAGGTCCGGTGTGCGGTCCTGGAACGCGATCGACAGCGCGTCGAGGATCAGCGACATGTAGAGCAGCGCTTCAAAATAGAAGACGTTCTTCGGAAGGTCGGCGGGAGCGGTCATCGTGTCGGCTGCACTTCCATCATCGCTCCTCGATTAATCGTGAGGAAATTCGAGACCCATTTCACGATAACGATTGGGATCGTCGCCCCAGTTCTCGCGCACCTTCACGAACAAAAACAGATGCACGGGATGCCCGACGATCTCGGTGATTTCCCTGCGCGCGTCCGCGCCGATCGACTTGATCGTGGCACCGCCCTTGCCGAGCACGATCTTGCGCTGGCTGTCGCGCTCGACGAAAATCGTCTGCTCGATCCGCACCGACTTGTCCTTGCGCTCGGTCCAGCTATCGGTCTCTACCGTCGACTGATATGGCAGTTCCTGATGCAATTGGCGGAAGATCTTCTCGCGCGTGATTTCCGCTGCGAGGTGCCGCATCGGCGCATCCGACATCTGGTCTTCGGGATAATGATACGGGCCGGCGGGAACGTCGGCTGCGAGCCGGCGGCGCAGGTCATCCACGCCGTCGCCAGTCATCGCCGAGATCATGAAGGTCTCTTCGAACTTCAGCCGCTCATTGGCCATTTGCGCCAGCTTCAGCAGTTTTTCCTTGGAGACGATATCGACCTTGTTGATCACGAGGATCTTCGGGTGATTGACGCTGGCAAGCTGCGCGAAGATCGCCTCGGCCTCTTCGTTGATGCCCGCCTTGGCATCGAGCAGCACGCAGACGACGTCGGCATCATGCGCACCGCTCCACGCCGTCTTGACCATCGCGCGGTCGAGTCTTCGTTTGGGCAGGAAGATGCCGGGCGTATCGACCAGAATGATCTGGGCGTGGTTCTCGATCACGATGCCGCGGATCAGCGCGCGCGTGGTCTGCACCTTGCGCGAGACGATAGTGACCTTGGAGCCGACCAGCGCATTGACGAGCGTCGACTTGCCGACATTGGGCGCGCCAATCAGTGCGACAAAGCCACAGCGGGTCTCGGCTGGTGTCCCTTCGGACTCATGACCTGGTTCAGCATCGTTCACGACATCATCCTTCATTGCCGCCACTGCTGACGCCTTCACGCGCAATCATCGCCTGCGCCGCGGCTTTTTCGGCAGCACGCTTGCTGCCACCCTCGCCTTCGGCCGGCGCAAAACCCTTCACATCCACCTCGATCTTGAAATGCGGATCGTGGTGCGGACCGGAACGCTCCACCTCCCGATAGGCCGGCGTCGGCAGACCACGGCCCTGGGCCCATTCCTGCAGCACCGTCTTCGGATCGCGCAGCGGGCGCACCGGCTTGCGCATGCGCTCGGTCCAATTGCGCTGCACGAAACTTTCCGCAGCCGGATAGCCACCATCGAGAAAGATCGCGCCGATCACAGCTTCGCAGATATCCCCGAGCACAGACTTGCGCAACCGCTGACCGGCACCCGCACCGACGGTACCAAGCTTGATCCCCTCGAGAAGGCCGAGCAACCGCGCTACGTCGGCGCAGGCTTCCTTGCGAACGAGGTCGGCGAGCCGCTTCGACAGCTCTCCTTCATCCGCGTTCGGGAAAGCGCGAAACAGCATGTCGGAGACCACGAGGCCGAGCACGTGGTCGCCGAGAAATTCGAGACGCTGGTAGCTCTCGGTCCGGCTGCGCTGCGACTTCAGGGCTGAGACGTGAGTAAAGGCCGTCGCCAGCAACAACGGATCCTTGAAGCTGTGGCCGATGCGCGTTTCGATCTCGGCAGCAGCAGCCTTCGCCGCGGCGCGCGCCTTTTTCTTGCGGGCAGCAGCCGTCTCCGGCGTAGCCTCGGTCGTCGAGCTCAATTCGTCGGTTTTCGGCACGCTCTCGATGGGGTTGTTGGAGTCGTCGGTCATCGCACGATGGAGAAAATTCGATTCCAGCGCACGGCGGTCGGCCAGCGCCAGATCTGCCAGGCATGTTCGCCTTCGGCGATCGAGAAGAAAATCATCTGCGCGCGACCGACGAGATTCTCGAACGGCACATAGCCGACGGCCGACAGCACGCGGCTGTCCGTCGAATTGTCGCGGTTGTCGCCCATCATGAAGAAGTTGCCGGGCGGCACGGTGTAGACATTGGTGTTGTCGTAGAAGCCGTTATCGACGCAATCGAGCGTCTCATAGGTGATGTTATTGGGCAGCGTTTCCTTCCAGCGCTTGACGCGCGCCGTGGCGTCGGAACCGCAGGGATCTTCGCCGACGAAGTCGCTCATGCGCTCGCGCTGCACCGGCTTCTCGTTGATGTAGAGCAGCCCCTCTTTCATCTGGACGCGGTCACCGGGCAAGCCGATCACGCGCTTGATGTAGTCGGTGGAGTCGTCCTTCGGCAGACGGAACACCACGACGTCGCCGCGCGATGGCTCGGAGCCGAAGACGCGGCCGGAGAAGATATTCGGCGACAGCGGGATCGAATAGTGGCTGTAACCGTAGGAATATTTCGAGACGAACAGGTAATCGCCGACCAGAAGCGTGGCCTTCATCGAGCCCGACGGGATGTTGAAGGGCTGGAACAGGAAGGTTCGGATCACCAGCGCGATCAGCAATGCGTTGATGACAACACGGATGGTCTCGCCGACGCCGCTTTCAGTCTTGGTCCCGGATGTCACGCTCATCGCTTTCCCGATTCCCGCAGCGTTGCCGCGCGGCTGGTAGCGCATTTTGGGACAAGGCGGCTCCGCGCCCCGCACATAAAATGCACTAAATTCATATAGTTACGGCAAAGTCCTGCAAATGCCATGAGCGGCGTCAGCGAGAATTGGCGTCGGTTCGGTGTCGTCGCAGGTTTAAACGGTTGTTGGTAACGGTGCAATGAACCGCCCCGAAAAGCCGCTATTTCCTGCCAGTTTGGCGTGCGGGCCGCCGTCGCACCGATTCCGGCGCGGCGCTCAGCCTGCCCTCAGGGCTTGGCTCAGGATTTGGGCGAAGGGACGGCCGAAATTATGACGAAAGCTTGCGCCAGGGGCCAATCGTCCGTGATCGACAGATCGATCTGCGCGTCGTGGCCGGGCGGTATCAGGGCCTGCAGACGGGTCAGCGCACCGCCGGTGAGCTTCATGGAGGGCTTGCCCCCGGGCAAGTTCACAACCCCCATATCCCGCCACCAGACCCCCTGCCGGATGCCGGTGCCCAGCGCCTTGGAGCACGCCTCCTTGGCGGCAAAACGCTTGGCATAGGTCGCGACCACCATTCTCTCGCTCTTGGCGCGGCGCTGTGCCCTCGCCCGCTCGGCCTCGGTGAAGACGCGATCGAGGAAGCGATCGCCATGGCGTTCGATCACCTTGGCAACGCGCGTAATGTCGATCAGATCGGAACCGATGCCAATGATCATGGCGCGCTCTTAGACTGCATCCGCCCGCGATCCATCGCCGCGCGCATCAGACGCACCGTATCGGACAGACCGATGAACAGTGCCTCGCCAATCATATAGTAGCCGATGTTCAGCTCCATGATTTCGGGCAGCGCCGAGATCGTCTCGGCGGTCGCATAGTCGAGGCCATGGCCGGCATGCACTTCCAGGCCTGCGGATTTCGCCAGCCTGGCGCCGGCGGCAATGCGCTGCCACTCGTTGGCGGCCTTGGCCGTATCGCCATCGGTGATGGCATCGCACCAGGCACCCGTGTGGAGTTCGATGACGGGCGCCTTCAGTTTCGCTGCCATTTCGATCTGCTTGGGGTCCGCGGCAATGAAGAGCGACACCCGCACGCCGGCCTCGGAGAAGCGCGCAATCGACGGCTCCAGCGATTCACGCTGGCCGACCACATCGAGTCCGCCTTCGGTGGTCAGTTCTTCGCGCCGCTCCGGCACCAGACAGACGGCATGAGGCTTCACCGCCAGCGCGATCCGCACCATGTCCGGCGTCGCTGCCATTTCGAAATTCAGCGGCTTGGAGATCTCCGCTTTCAGTCGCTCCATGTCCGCGTCACGAATATGCCGGCGATCCTCGCGCAAATGCGCCGTGATGCCGTCGGCGCCCGCCGAAATGGCTTCCAGCGCAGCGCGGACCGGATCCGGGTGCTTGCCGCCCCGCGCGTTGCGCAGGGTCGCGACGTGGTCGATGTTGACGCCGAGGCGCAGCGAGGATGAGGACATGACGGAATTCCAGAAAACCTTAAGGGAAGACGCTATCCATTGACCCGTTCGACCTTGGCCACAACGGCCTTGGCGCGCAACTGATTGATGATCGCGCTGAGATGTTTGAGGTCGTAGACACCGAGATCGATGGTCTGTTCGGTGAAATCGGGCGAGCGGCGGTGCATGCTGATATTGTCGATGTTGCCGTCATGGTCGGCGATCACCTGGGCGATCTGCGCCAGACTGCCGGGCTCGTTGACATTCTGCAAAAAGAGTCTGGCCGGGAAACGCTGCGGCGAGGATTCATCGATATCCCAGCGCACGTCGACCCAGCGCTCGGGCTCTTCCTCGAAATCCTTCAGCGCCGGTGACTGGATCGGATAGATCGTGATGCCCTCGCCCGGCGTGACGATGCCGACAATACGGTCGCCCGGCACGGCGCCACCGTTCGGAGCGAATTTCACCGGCAGATCGGAATTGACGCCGCCAATCGAGATGATCGAGGTGAAGCGCGCCGCGCCATCTGGCGTTCTGACCTTGTCCGCCGTGGACTTCTTGTTGTTGGCCGAAAAACGGCCGATGCGTTCTTCCTTGTAGTCGGGATACATCGCGCGCGCGACGTCCGCGGCGCGGAGCTCACCGCGGCCGACCGAGGCCATCACATCGTCGATAGATGTGCGCGCCAGACGCGGCAGCGCGCCCTTCAACTGGTCGTCCGAATATTCCATCTTCGCACGCACGAACAGGCGCTCGACGATGCGGCGGCCAAGGCTGGCATATTGATCACGGACCGCTGTTCGCGTCGCACGGCGAATGGCGGCGCGCGCCTTGCCAGTGACCGCCAGGCCTTCCCATGCGGATGGCGGCGCCTGCTGTGCCGCCGATGTCAGTACTTCGACCTCATCGCCGTTCTGCAGTTCGGACGACAGCGGCGCGAACTTTCCGTTGATCTTGCAACCCACCGCACTGTTGCCGACGTCGGTATGCACGGCATAGGCGAAGTCGACGACATTGGCGTTGCGCGGCAGCGCGATCAGCTTGCCCTTCGGGGTGAAGCAGAACACCTGATCGTGGAACAGTTCGAGCTTGGTATGCTCGAGGAATTCTTCCGGATTGGTGCTCTCGGAAAGAATGCCGATGGTGTGGCGCAGCCATGAAAACGCGTTGGACTCGCGCTTGAGCATTTCGGTCGGCGAGCCGATACCGTCCTTGTAGAACGCATGCGCGGCGATGCCGTATTCGGCGATGCTGTTCATGTCCTCGGTGCGGATCTGCAATTCGACGCGCTGGTTGCCGGGGCCGATCACCGTGGTGTGGATCGAGCGGTAGTCGTTCTGCTTCGGCGTCGAGATGTAATCCTTGAAGCGGCCCGGCACGACGGGCCAGGTCGTGTGCACGACCCCGAGTGCGCGGTAGCACGCCTCCATGTCCTGCAGCACGACGCGGAAACCGTAAATGTCCGACAGCTGTTCGAAGCCGACCGACTTGCGCTTCATCTTGGTCCAGATCGAAAACGGCTTTTTGCGTCGGCCGGTGACCCGCGCCGTGATGCCGTTCTTCTCCAGTTTCGTGGAGAGATGACTCTCGATCATGTCGATGAGGTTGCGATTGCGCTCGGTCAGCGAGTCCAGGCGCTGCATCACCACCAGATAGGCGTCGGGATCGAGCACCTTGAACGACAGTTCCTCGAGCTCCTCGCGCATCGTCTGCATACCCATGCGGCCGGCGAGCGGCGCATAGATGTCGAGGGTCTCCTCGGCGATGCGGCGGCGCGAGGCCGGCGGCATGAACTCCATCGTCCGCATATTGTGCAGACGGTCGGCGAGCTTGATCAGCAGGACCCGGACGTCGTCGGCGATCGCCAGCAGCAGCTTGCGCAGGTTCTCGGCCTGCTTGGCCTCGCGCGACACCAGTTCGAGCCGCTTCAGCTTGGTCAGGCCCTCGACCAGCGCGCCGATTTCGGCGCCGAACAGCTTGTCGATTTCGGTCCGGGTGGCCTCGGTGTCCTCGATGGTGTCGTGCAGCAGCGCCGCCACGATGGTGGCGTCGTCGAGCTTGAGGTCGGTGAGGATCGCCGCCACTTCCAGCGGGTGGGAGAAATACGGATCGCCTGATGCCCGCGTCTGCTCGCCATGAGCGACCATGGCATAGACATAGGCGCGGTTGAGCAGGTCCTCGTCGGTGTTCGGATTATAGGCCCGGACGCGGTCCACCAGATCATATTGCCGCATCATCCGGACACGGGACGTCCGCGGCACCTTGGCCGGAGTTGGCGTCTCTGCAGACAGTGCCTCAGGCGAAACTGGCGAGACCGCGGCGACCGTGTCGTTCGCAGCCTGCATCTGCCGTTTATTACGGCGCGAAGTCGCCATCCTAGCCTCGTTCGATCCGGTCAGCAGCGACCTGGATTCTTCATCTCAAGTTTGCCCCGAAACGGACTGCAAAAGCAAAGGCCCGGACGCATGTCCGGGCCTTTGTGATGACTGATAATCAAAACGGTTAAGCAAAAAACCGTGTGTATCGCTTTACTCGTCTTCTTCGGGCTGCTCTTCCGGCGGAGCGAGGCCTTCGAGACCCTTGAGGAGCTCTTCTTCGGTCATGCGCTCGACGGCCACTTCGGTGTCGTCAGCATCGACGCTGGCGCCGGCGGAGCCGATCAGCGGAATCGTATCCGGCTCGGGCTCGTCGACTTCCACGAACTTCTGCAGCGAATGGACCAGTTCCTCACGGAGATCTTCCGGGGAAATGGTCTGATCAGCGATTTCGCGCAGCGAAACAACGGGATTCTTGTCGTTGTCGCGATCAATCGTAAGTTGTGAACCGGACGAGATCATTCGTGCCCGGTGTGCTGCCAGCAACACCAGGTCGAACCGGTTGTCGACCTTATCGATGCAATCTTCGACGGTTACGCGCGCCATAAAATGTCGCTCCGTTTGTTGTGGGACCGAATATGATGATTAAGTGCCGTAGGTATAGGGGCTTTGCGGCATTCGCAAGGACCAATTTGGAATTGCACCCTTCTTGGCTTGGTTTTCTGCCGCACTATGGTACCCTCAAAAAACCGCAGAAGCGGTGGCATCCATCTGGCCAGAAGCGGATATCTCGACACCAAAAGGCTTCATTGCAAGGGAAGATGGATCGGCATATTCGGACAGTTCCAGACCAGCTGATTGCGTGGCGTCAATAAAGCCGATCCGACGAAGAGCGGACGACAAATGTGATTCAAATGCGCAACGACGAAGTCGCGCCAAAAACGCTAACAACAACAAACCACATGAGAAAACTTGATGTCCCTCACATCTAACAAGATCGCACTCTTCATCGACGGCGCCAACCTGTACGCCACCGCCAAGACCCTCGGCTTCGACATCGACTACAAGCGCCTCCTCAAGGAATTTCAGAGCCGCGGTACCCTCGTCCGGGCCTTCTATTACACCGCCATTATCGAGGATCAGGAATACTCGTCGATTCGGCCGCTGATCGATTGGCTCGATTACAACGGCTATACGGTGGTAACCAAGGCCACCAAGGAATTCATCGATGCGTCCGGCCGACGCAAGGTGAAGGGCAATATGGACATCGAGCTTGCCGTCGATGCCATGGAACTGGCCGAACATGTCGACCAGATCGTGCTATTCTCGGGCGATGGCGACTTCCGCTCGCTGGTCGAAGCCGTGCAGCGCCGCGGCGTCCGCGTCACCGTGGTGTCCACCATCTCGAGCCAGCCACCCATGATCGCCGACGAGTTGCGCCGGCAGGCAGACGTGTTTACCGATCTCATGGAACTGCAGAGCAAGCTTGGCCGCGATCCGGCAGAGCGCCCTGCTCCGCGCGAGCCGCGTCACCAGACGCCGCAATTCCTGCAGCGCGCGACCACCATGGCGCCACGAGGCGATGAAGATTTCGAAGACTAAGACGCAACTCAGCAGACAACAGCCGGCGGTGGTCGCCTCCGCGATTTCCGCCGGTACTCCCACCGACCCCGGGCGTGATTGTCCTCTTTGCCCACGCCTCGTCGACTACCGTATGGCGGTGCGCGAGAAGGATCCAAGCGGCTACAACGGCCCCGTGCCGTCGTTCGGCACCTCGGATGCAGCACTGCTGATCGTGGGCCTCGCTCCCGGCGTGCAGGGCGCCAATCGTACCGGGCGTCCCTTTACCGGCGACTATGCCGGCGACCTACTCTACGAGACCTTACTCGATTTCGGCTTTGCCTCAGGCATCTATGAAGCACGTCCTGATGACGGGCTCATGCTGCAGGATTGCCGGATCACCAACGCCGTGCGCTGTGTGCCCCCACAGAACAAGCCCCTGCCCGTCGAGATTACCACCTGCCGGCCGTTTCTGATTGCCACGATGGACACCATGCCGCGATTGCGCGCCATCGTGCTGCTGGGTCGCGTCGCCCACGACACGATGCTGAGGACGCTCGGCATCCGCGCCGTCACGGCGCCCTTTGGGCATGGCGCCGTCCACGACGTCGGCCGCTTCAAGCTCTACGACAGCTATCACTGCTCGCGTTACAACACGAATACGCGGGTGCTGACGCCCGAGATGTTTCGTGCAGTATTTGCGCGGGTGAAGGCGGATCTGGCGCAGTAAGTCAGTGAACCGTTCGCGACACAAAGTCGATGAAGGCGCGCACCTTCGCCGGCGGATGATGCCGCGAAGGATACAGCGCGTAGAGCGGAAACGTCTCGTCGGCCCAATCCGGAAACAGGTTGACCAGGCTGCCTTTCGCGAGTTGGTCCTTCACGGCAATGGCGAGCACCTGGCAAATCCCGGTCCCCGCCAGGCACTCGGTCAGCATGGTCCCCGCATCGCTCAACACCAGCCGGCTCGAGATCCTGACAGGAAGGACCTTGCCCTTGCGATGAAACTCCCAGTCGTAGGGGCGACCGGTCTGCGGATCGCGAAAATCGATGCATTGGTGCTTCAGCAAATCCAGTGGCGCCTGCGGTCGGCCATGGCGTTTCAGATAGCGCGGTGACGCAACGGTCAGCACCTGAATATCCGCAAGCTTGCGCGAGATAAGAGATGCGCCGAGTGGCTCGCCGAACCGCACGGCCACATCAACACCATCAGCCACCAGATCGCCAACGTGTTCGCGGGTGATCGTCTCCAGTGCCAATTCAGGATAGGTCGCGAGAAACCCGCCGAGATGCCCGGCCAGCACCAGGCGTGAGAAGAACGGATCGATATTGACCCGGAGCCGACCTCGCACCCGAGCCGAAGCGCCGGAGGCATCGACGGCCGCCTCCTCGATCTCCTCCAGCGATGGCCGCACCCGCTCGTAAAACCGCCGCCCCTCATCGGTGAGCGCAATCGAACGCGTCGTGCGGTCTAGCAGCCTTACGCCGAGCCGGGCCTCCAGCCGCGCGATCGCGTGACTGACGCCGGATGCCGACATACCCAGCGCCTCTGCCGCCCGCGAGAAGCCCCCACTTGCGATCACAGCATCCAGCACGGTCACGCCGGTCAAAAGTCGTCCGTCCATCGCAGCATAATTCCTGATATTTTGTCAGCAATGATGTGACGTGTTCTCGTTTCAGTCAAATATCGAAAAATGGGACAAACCGGCATTCCCACCCATTCGGAGAGCCACCATGTTCGCCATCACAGGAGCCACCGGCAAAGTCGGCGGCGCTGTCGCCCGCACGCTGCTTGCCGCCGATCAATCCATCCGCGTCGTCGTTCGAGATCTCAGCAAAAGCAAGACGTGGACAGTACGTGGCGCGGATATCGCCCTCGCCGACACCCGCGACGCCTCGGCGCTGACAAAAGCTTTCTCGGACGTCGACGGCGCGTTCGCGTTGCTGCCGCCGACATTTGACCCGAGCCCCGGTTTTACCGAGGGCCGCGCGATGATCGAAGCGCTGCACAGCGCACTCCGCGTGGCGCAACCACCGAAACTGGTTGTGCTCTCAACTATTGGAGCGGATGCACCGCAGCCGAACCTGCTCAACCAGCTCGGACTGCTGGAACACGCACTCGCCGACCTGCCGATGCCCGTTACCTTCCTCCGCGCGGCATGGTTCATGGAGAACGCGGCGTGGGACGTCACACCTGCACTCACGGATGGCGTCATTTCGAGCTATCTCCAGCCGCTGGATAAAACCTTCCCGATGGTCTCCGCGGAAGACGTCGGCCGCACTGCTGCAGATCTTTTGCTCGAAAGCTGGACGGGTCATCGCGTGATTGAACTCGAAGGTCCACGCCGCGTGTCGCCGAACGATATCGCCAACGCGTTCACGAGGGCGCTCCGCGGGCCTGTCACGGCCCGCGTCGTTTCGCGCGCTGGCTGGGACAGGCTATTTCGCGAACAAGGCATGATGAATCCGGTGCCCCGGATGCAGATGCTCGATGGCTTCAACGAAGGCTGGATCGACTTCCCCAAGCGCGATGCAGAATCGCGCAAGGGCACGATCACGATCGACCAAGCGATCAAAGCGCTCGTTGTCGAGACACCCGTCAAAGCCGGCTCTTCCTAGCCCGGGCTAGACCGGGTTCGCCTTCAGCCATTCCAGCACATCGCCCGCGTTCCGGTCCGGTGGAAACACCGGATAAAACACATGGGAGATCTTGCCGTCGTCGATGATCATGGCCATGCGCTTGATCATCGTGAGATCGGCAACCTCCATGGTCGGCAGGCTGAGTGCGTCACTCAGCTCAAGTTGCTCGTCGGACAACACCGGAAACGGCAGATGCAGCCGCCCGGCCATTTCGGTCTGATATGCGTTGCTCTGCGTCGACAGGCCAAATACATGTTTAGCGCCAGCGGCCTTCAGCTCCGCGAACAGATCACGGAAGGAACAGGTTTGCGGTGTGCAACCACGCGCGCCCGGAATCATGTCCCAGTCATCGACCAGCCCAATCTTGCCGGGCTCGCCGGTGCGCGGATAGCCGAACACCACAGTGCGGCCGGTGAGTTCGGACAGCGTAACCGCGGTATCGTTCGTGGCGCGCAGGCTGACCGGCGAGATCGTCATGCCGGTCAGATGATTGGCGGCGCCGTCGTCTTCCGGCGCCGGGATCTTGCTCCAGTCGACTTCGAGCAGGTTGCCTTGCGTCATCTCATCCTCTTGTTTGCGGGGATGGGCGACGCCCAGCCTCAGCCTCTCGCGCGGAGCAAACGCCCCTTCTCGCGACCCCAATCGCGGTCCTTCTCGCTCGCACGCTTGTCGTGGAGCTGCTTGCCCTTGGCCAGCGCCAGCTGCAGCTTAACCCGGCCGCGTTCGTTGAAGTACATCTTCAACGGCACAAGGGTCATGCCCTGACGTTCTACCGCACCCATCAGCTTGTTGATCTGCTTGCGATGTAGCAGCAGCTTGCGCGGCCGCTTCGGCTCGTGGTTGAAGCGGTTAGCCTGCAGATATTCAGGGATGTTGCAGTTGATCAGCCAGATCTCGCCGTCCTTGGGATCGGCATAGGATTCCGCAATCGTGCTCTTGCCGTTGCGGATCGACTTCACCTCGGTGCCGGTCAAGGCGATACCCGCCTCGACCGTATCCTCGACGGCATAGTTGAACCGCGCCTTGCGGTTCTCGGCGATCACCTTGATCGGGCGTTCGTTCTTTTCGGCCATCGTTCAATACTTTCAGCGTGCTGACCGAATATAGGTGCCGCGAATGCCCGACCCAAGCCTTGGGCTCAGGCCTTCTTGAGCAGGTCGCGGATCTCGGTCAGCAATTCTTCTTCGCGGGTCGGCTTCGGCGGTTCGGCCGGCTTGGCGGCATCGTTGCGCTTCAGCTGGTTCATGGAACGGATGACCAAGAACAGGACAAAGGCGACAATGATGAAGTTCAGCGTCAGGGTCAGGAAGCTGCCCCAGGCCAGCACGGCGCCCTGCTTCTTGGCATCGGCCAGATTGGTTGCCGTAACGGATTTCGAGAGACCCGTGAAGTAATTCGAGAAATCGAGACCGCCGGTGATCGCACCAATGATCGGCATGATGACGTCGGCCACCATCGACGAGACAATCGCACCGAAGGCTGCGCCGATGATCACGCCGACGGCGAGATCGACGACATTGCCCTTCATCGCGAAATCGCGAAACTCCTTCAGCATCTGCAATTCCTTTTGTTTTCAACGAACGACGGGTACGCGCTTACAAATAAGGAGAGATGGCGCAGCCAAAGTCACCCAACATCCGGTTGACGCAGATGCCTAGTTGATGAGGCCGGCAAAAACCATGGCGTCGCGGATCACCTTGCCGGTCGGCGGCGTCACCGTCACCAGCGGCAGACGCACCTCTTCCGTGATGCGGCCCAGCAACCCGAGCCCATGCTTGGCGCCGGCAACGCCAGGCTCCTTGAAGATCGCATCATGCAACGGCGTCAGACGATCCTGAAGCTTCAGCGCACCGGCGTAGTCGCCCTTGAGCACTGCGTTCATCAGATCGGCGCACAGCTTCGGAGCGACGTTCGCAACCACCGAAATGCAGCCATGACCGCCGGCCGCCATATAGGCCAGCGCGGTCATGTCCTCGCCGGACATCTGCAGGAAATCCGGCCCCATGGCATGGCGCTGCTGCGACACGCGCGCGAGATTGGCGGTGGCATCCTTGACCCCGGCGATGTTCTTCAATTCGAACAGCCGGGTCATCGTCTCGACGGACATGTCCACCACCGAACGTGGCGGAATGTTATAGATCAGGATCGGAATGCCGATCGCGTCGTTCACCGCCTTGAAGTGCTGATACATGCCCTCTTGCGTAGGCTTGTTGTAATACGGCGTCACCACCAGCACCGCATCGGCGCCGGCCTTCTCGGCATGCTTTGCCAGTGCCACCGCTTCCTTGGTGGAGTTCGACCCGGCGCCAGCGATCACCGGCACGCGGCCCTTGGCTTCGTCGATGCACCATTCGACGACCTTGTAGTGCTCTTCGTGGCTCAGCGTGGGGCTCTCGCCCGTGGTGCCGACCGGAACGAGGCCGTTGCTACCTTCCGCGATCTGCCAGCTGACGAGTGCGCGAAAGCCTGCCTCGTCCAGCGCGCCATCTTTGAACGGCGTGACCAGAGCTGTGTAAGACCCCCGGAAATTCGTCTTGGTGGCTGCCATGGTCTGCTCCGAACACGATGCGGCTTTAGCCGTCTGCTTGAACCGATTGATTGAACAGCAAGTCTTATCGAGTCTGCGGCTGCTGCGAAAGACCGCCCAAGGCAGTTTCAGGTCGGTTTCCGGCGGGTTTCAGCGCGGTTTGCCGCCTGTTCAGCCGTGATTTCGCCGCCGTGGCCGGGCAGAGAGGAGCAAGCGGTTACAGAAATTGACGATTTGGTCACCGTTTCAATCAAATACATCATGGGAATGCGTGCGATTGTCTGATTCGCCGCGGGGGAATGCCGTGAAGCACCTGCTCCTCACCACAACTGCGCGGCGGACGGCCTTGGGCTCCGGTCTGGCGCTGGCGGTCGGGGTATCGGTGCTGGCCGTCGAGGCCTGGGCGGCCACCAAGGTTCCATTGCCGAAAGCGCGCCCCATTGCGCGCAGTGCCGCACAGGCCCCTACTGCCGTGGCTGCGCCTGCAAAGCCGCTTGCACCGGATGCCGCGAGCCCGGCCCCCGCGATCCAGCCGGCCACCCGCCAGCACGCTGCAATTCCTCCTGCTGCCAAGAAGCCGGTCGCCCGCGCTGCCGTCGCGGCGACGACATCCACTCCACAGGCGGATGCCGAAACGCTCGAAAACGTCATCGAGCTGATCCGCAAGCGCAAGGGTTCGGAAGCCGCGCAGGTCGTGCAAACGATTGGCGATCCGGTCGCGCGCAAGCTTGGCGAATGGATCTATCTGCGCAGCGATGACAATGGCGCCTCTGTCGAGCGCTACCGCGCTTTCGTCGCCGCCAATCCGAGCTGGCCGTCGCAGACCTTCCTGCGCCGCCGCATCGAAGCGGCGCTGTGGGACGACAAGCGCGACGACTCCGCGGTCCAGTCTTATTTCGAGAGCGAGAAGCCGATTTCCGCCAAGGGCAAGTTCGCGCTCGCCAAGTCGCTGCTCGCGCGTGGCGACCGCGCCGGCGCCGAGCGCCTGGTGCGCGACGCATGGCGCAGCGATCCCATCTCGGGCGATACCGAAAACATGGCCATCGACATGTTCGGCCCGCTGATCACGCCCGGCGATCACAAGGCGCGTATGGACATGCTGCTCTATGGCAGCGACTCTGACGCGGCGCTGCGATCCGCAAAGCGTCTCGGCAGCGCCGAGATGGCATTGGCAAAGGCACGCATCGGCGTCACCAAGAAAGCTTCGAACGTCAACGCGCTGTTCGCTGCGGTGCCCTCCGAACTGCACAGCGATCCCGGCTATATGTTCAGCCGTATTCAGCAGCTGCGCCGCGAAGAGAAACTCGGCGAAGCTGCGCGGCTGATGATCGCAGCGCCGCGCGAGCCGCACCGTCTGCATAATCTCGATGAATGGTGGATCGAGCGGCGTCTGCTCGCACGCAAACTCCTCGACGTCGGCGAACACCGCTCGGCCTACCTCGTGGCACGCGATGCTGCGCTGCCCGCCCGCGACATCTACAAGACCGAGCAGGAATTCACTGCCGGCTGGATCGCGCTGCGCTTCCTGAAAGATCCCGCAACTGCCGCACAGCACTTCGCACGTATCGGCGTCGGCAGCGTCAATCCGACAGCTCTCGCCCGCGCCGGTTACTGGCAGGGCCGTGCTGCGGAAGCCGCAGGCCGCAGCCAGGAAGCGCGTGCCGCCTATACGCGCGCAGCAGAGCAATCCACCAGCTATTACGGCCAGCTCGCGCGCGCGAAGCTTGGCCTGCAGCAGCTCGACATCAGCGGTGCATTGACCGCCCGCGCACGTGGGCTCGATCGACTGGAAATCGTCCGCGCGGTGCAACTGCTCTACGCCATCGACGAGCGCGAAGTCGCCATTCCGATCTTCGGCGATGTCGGCGAGAACGGCGATCCGGAAGCTGTGCTCGGCCTTGCCGAGCTCGCGCAACAGAACAAGGATGCCCGCGGTACGTTGCTGGTCGGCAAGGCGGCGCTTAATCGCGGCCTGCCCTTCGATCACTATGCCTATCCGACAACAGGAATTCCGAGCTACCGCCCGATCGGGCCCGAAGTCGAATCTGCCGTGGTCTATGCGATCGCACGGCAGGAAAGCGCCTTCAATCCGGCCGTCGTGTCGCCGGCCCAGGCCTATGGTCTGATGCAGGTGACGCCGAGCGCGGCGCAATACGTCACCAAGCGACACGGCGGCACCTATGACCTCGCGCGCCTCAAGGGCGATTCGGTCTACAATGCTACGCTGGGCGCCGCCGAACTCGGTGGCCTGCTCGAGGACTATCGCGGGTCCTACATCATGACCTTCGCCGGTTACAACGCGGGACGCGGTAGCGTCCGCAAATGGATCGAACGCTACGGCGATCCGCGTGACCCCAAGGTCGATCCAGTCGACTGGGTCGAGTCGATTCCGTTCTCGGAAACGCGCAACTACGTCCAGCGCATCATGGAGAACCTGCAGGTCTATCGCGCCCGCTTCGGCGGCGGCTCGCGGCTGCAGATCGAGGCCGACCTGCATCGCGGTGCCAGCAGCAGCGTCGAATAGCATCAACCAGGACAGTGCGAATACGTCGGATGGGTAGACCGCAGACGCGTAAGCGTCGAAGCGAAACCCATCCTACGCCTCGGCACAGCGATCGATCACGCAAGCAAAAACCCCCGGCAGTTTCCTGCCGGGGGTCTTTGTTTCAGATAGCGATTGCCGTGAGGCAGTCGATATTAGAACGAGCGCAGGATCTGAACCGAACCGTTGTAGAGGTTCTGGTCGCGCGTGTTCAGGACCGTACCAGCCGGCTTGCCGGACATGCTCGTCACGGTGTAGGTGCCGTTGAGGTTCTGCTCGAGGCGGCTGTAAGTGAATTCAGCCGACAGGGTCAGGTTCTTGACGGGGGTCCAGGCAGTACGGGTACCGATCTGGGCCACAGCGAAGTCGAAGTTGCCCGTGCCGGCGAAGGTGCCAGCGCGAGATGCTGCAGCCGACGAGCTGCTCGTGCCCGGGCCACCCGTGGTGAGGCCCTGGAATGCGGCGAGCATCAGAGCATTGCCGTCACCGTACGAGATGCTGCTGTAGCTGCCGAACAGCGACGTGCGCCATGCCGGGTTCCAGTAGTGCTCGTAGAAGCCAGCGACCGACCAGGCCTCGCTCTGGATGATCTGGCCACCGGTGGTGTAGACGCCATCGAGAACGTAACCGAAGCCGATGGTGTTGCCGTCGACCTTCGCGAAACGACCGCCGCCCGAGGTGTCGGTGGTGCCGCCAGCGATCGCGTACTTCGCTGCGCCCTTGGCGTAGGTTGCTTCGAGCTTCAGAGTGTCGCCAGCGCCGGTGGGCAGGTTCTTGAATTCAACCGCACCGTTGACTGCGAAACCGTACTTGTCGTCAGCGTGACCGGTAGCTTCGTTCGCGCCGTAGAAGCCCGGGGTAGCAGTGTGCATCGCAGCGCCGAAGTGCAGCGTGCCCCAAGCCTGGTCGAGGCGGATGTTGCCGACGACGTCAGGAATGTGGTTGCCCCCGTAGGCGTTGCCCAGGAAGGTGTTCGACGACGTGCCGTAGAACGCACCCGTGAACGTGCTCGCGCCCGGTCCGGTGATGAAGCCGTTGGTATTCCAGAGGCCGGCGTTGCGGTAGGCCGAAGCGTTTTCGAGCGAGATCGTCGCCGACACGCCGTTACCGAACGAAGCGGTGTAGGCGATCTGCGGGATACCGGTCGTGTTGTTCGAACCAGCCATGAAGCCCGACGAGATGTAAGGCTTGTTGAGGGCCCACTGCGGATCGAACTGCGAGACAGCCTTACCGAAGGTGAAGCCGGCGAACTGGATGAAGGCGTAGTCGACTTCGGTGAAGCCGCCAGCGATCGATTCACGGTTCTGCGAGAAGTCGAACTGCATGTTCGCGTAGGTACGCAGGACACCGTATTCGGTGGCAGTGCGGGTATCGGTGGTCAGGTTGATACGCTCGCGGGTGATGAAATAATCCTTGGTCCAAAGATTATTGCCACCAGCGCCACCCTGCCAGAACGGGGTGTCGTAAGCTGCGGCGTTGAACGAGGTGTCCAAACGGATCGCGCCGCCGATCTTGATGCAGGTGTCGGTGCCCGGGATGTAGTAGAAACCCGCGCCATAGAGGGAGCAGATCTTCACGTATTCGACCGCTTTGGCCTTGACGGGAAGATCGGCTGCCTGAGCTCCGCCAACGGCGAGCAGAGCTGCCGTCGAGCCGAGAATAAGGCCCTTAATCGTCTTCATGTAAACCTCCAAGTTGCTTTAGGGAAGGTTCTGCAACGGGGTGGAGGCCACCCTGAAGACAAGTCCCCTTAATCCCTGACAACCCGCAAACGCTCCGAATCTCAAAACCCGTCGCACAAAACGTGCCGACGAGGTTCAGGACGAACCACCTTACGGGACGACCTCGGGATGCCCCCCTCCGTCGCACCGAGACCATCTCCTAAGGTTTCTCGCTTCGCAACAATGGAACGCCTCAAAGCGGCCTCCATTCGGCCGTTTCCTAGGCTGTGTTGCCTAAATCACACGGACTCGTGAATGCGCATTCTTGGCAAGCAATTGTTTCAACATAAGAATTTCTAGCGCCGCATTTCAGGGCACCGACCCGTCCCGTAACGAGCAGAAACACATTCACACTCGCATTCGATGTATCTGACCGGCTTTCCTGCTCCATCAGCCGAATCGTCTCGTATCTGCCGGAGCGATAAATTCCGGCAAGTGCGGAACGGCGGATGGCAATCGATAAACGGCCTCGGGGCCCATTTTCTCCGCGGCAGATGCACCACAAGCGGCTCGGCACCTGGAGATTATAAAGTCACATCCACATCGGATGCGTCCGATTTTTGCGAACATACGCTGCAGACTGCGATCTGGCGCTTGCGGCTCGCGACGGTGTCGGGCATATGCAGCAATGATGGAGCTGTGGCCGAGTGGCTGAAGGCACCGCTTTGCTAAAGCGGCATACCTCTCAAGGGTATCGAGGGTTCGAATCCCTCCGGCTCCGCCATCTCCCCTCTAAAGCATTGCTACATCTACATTTTTTCTGACGATTCCTTCCTGCGCCCACTTCAACGCACACCCCGTCGTCATCAGCTACTTTGTGAAGCTCGCGGCGTATCAGCGAAGCTGCGCTCCAAGGTATTGAAGTGAGAATCCAACATGACGGTAAAGAAGCGCTGCTTCGTGGTCTCCCAGATCGGAGACGATGACAGCCAGGAACGAATTCACGCTGATTGGTTTCTTCAAAGGCATCGTGGAGCCCGCCTTTGACGCTCGAAGTGATTTCATCGTTGATCGCGCCGACAAGATTGCACACCCAGGCCTTATCGACGCTCAGGTAATCGAACGACTTCTATCGGCAGAGATCGTTGTCGCCGATCTCACAGGCTCAATCCGAACGTCTTTTATGAAATCGCATCAGACACATGGTGCAGAAGCCAATTATTCACATGCACGAGGTGGGGCAGAGAATTCCATTCGACGTGAGCCTTTATCGCTCGATTGCGTTCTCTAGAACTCACCCGCGTGACTTAGTTGCTGCGCGAGAGAAGCTGCAGCATGCAGTGGACGTCGTTCTGTCCCCAAATTATCAAGTCGAGAATCCGGTGACAAACGCTCGCGGACGGTTGCGATTGGAGCATGCAGCCACGCCCGAACAAAAGGTGGTCATCGATCAACTGCGAGCAATCGAAGATCGGCTAGCGGGGTTGGAGAGTCCATCTCGCCCCCAAGCGCGTGGCCGGTCGCTCCCCAGTTCGAGTCCGTATATCAACGACAACTACATTTCACCGTATATGGTTGGTGAGATCGTCGAGCACGCTAAATTCGGAATAGGCGAGATTGTTGAGATCGAAGGATCAAAACTGACAATTCAGTTTTCGGCTTCCTTTGGACTAAAGCGCGTGGTGGACGCATTCGTGTATTACCCTGCAAAATAACTCACTACCTTGTTACGCGGGTTACGACGCCATAGATCGGCGCAAGTAACAAAGAAAAACCCGCCGGGTCGCTCCGGCGGGTCTCTACCTGCTAGCGGTACTCAAACTCTCCGCTTAAGCGAATGATGCCCGGCAATCCTTAAAGAAGGATTCCCGATGCCCTCTCCGCCATCACCTTCCACGACAGCCATGCACACCCTCCCCGGACGACGCTTATGGTCGCGGCCGAGTCGTCACGTCCTGGATGACGGACCTACCAGGTCTGATTCCGCGAATTGTCTCCGACGCCATAGCCGTAGCCGGGATAGGACTGCGATACCCCGCCGGGCGCCCCAACATAGCTGCCCCCGCCAACATAGCTGCCATAGGCATCACGCGGAGATGTGCGCCTCACCTGCCGGTTCTTGCGTGCCGCACTGATATCGGTGGATGTGACAGCAGCGGACGCGCTGATCCATTGCGGATATGCGGGCGCCGATGCAGCAACTGCAGGCTGGGCCGCGCCGATGGCAATACCCACCAGCGTCGCAAGGCCGCTGGCGCGGATGATGGATGGGAGCGTGAGTTTCTTCGTCGACATGGCATTATCCTTTTTGTTGCGCGGCCTCCCGGCCTCGCTGTGCAAGCGACGAGACAGACATTGGGGCGCACATGCCAGTTACAACCGCGACGCTCGTAACAAGGCCGTGACGTGGCTACGGTACATTTGAACGTATGCGAGGGAGTGCGCGATATGAAATGGGCTGCCGTGATGGCCGTCGCAATGGCGATCTCATCTGCCGCATCTGGGCAAACCCTCAAGCTGATGGATCTTGTCGATCCGGCGATGCTCAAGGATATTTACGGAGCCTGGGAGCTCCAGGACGCCAAGGGCAGGAAACGCTGCCGCGTCGTTTTGAAGAGCGAAAGCACCATCGGCGGTTCACAGATCGACGTGGCCAAGGACTGCGCCAGGACTTTCCCCGTCATGGACGAGATCGCAGCGTGGCGGCTCTATGAGGGGTGGACGATCGGCTTTGCCGACGCGACCCGCAAACTGCGCATCCGGTTCTCGACGCCGGACAACCGCTATGTGGCGGAGCCGGAGACCGACGGCATCTTCACCATCGTCAAGAAGTAGCGGCTCATCACCCTGCCCCGGCGGGCATCGCGCCTGCCGAACCACCGCGAAAACACGCAGTCGGATTAGTGAACCGTCGACAACCAGGCGCGGGCATCGCGCTGCGCGGCGGCGATCTCGACATCCGACATCATCTCGGCGACTTCGCGGCGCATCGGGATGGCATCGACCCGGCCCTTGAGGGCCGCGAGGTTGAACCACTTGTGCGCGGCGACGAGGTCAACGATCCCCGAACGGCCCGACGCCCAATACAGACCGCGCTCGAACAGCACGTCCTGGATGGCGGTCTCTGCGATCGGCATCGCAGCTTCAAAATCGATCTGCCCCTGAAACATCGGTCATTCCTTTTTTTAGTTTTGCCGCCCCCAACCGAGCGCGGCTCCTGTCCGTTATTTGATGCAATCCCAACCGCCGTTTGCCGGCTTGTTGGGATCAATATGACCGATCAAATTTGAAGAGCAGTTTAAGTATCGCGATGAACGAAATCTGAAGAGCCGAAGCCTGAATCGGCCCGTACGCGGCCAAAAAACCAGCATTTATGCGGGTTTTCTGCATTTTCGCGGAATTCGGTTTACCCTGCTGTTTGGGGATGCCGTAACCATCTCGGTAGCGTTGGCGACCAGGGATATTAAAAGAGCCTGCTCCGCGCATGCGACGACGCCAATGCGAGATGCGTCACAGCGAGCAGATCAAAAGCTATTCGGGATCAGGAAATTCAAAGCGCCGGGGATGAACCGCACCGGCAAAAACGAGGGCGTCGGCAACACGTCAGGATCATATCTCATGTGGCCGGAGCCACCGATGAAACTGCGGACCAATGATCCGCACCGAATAAAGAACGCCAATCACGGAATGACCGGCTTCTTTGCCGGACCGGTTCGCGGGAAGAGCAAGCCCTGCCCGGAGTGACGGTCCAGCCGTTTGACCTGATGTCTCGCCGACACCCTCTTTCGTCGACCAGAGCTGCGATCAATATCCGCTTCGAGAAGCAAATCGTCGTCGTGGCTCTCGTGACGTCGCCGGCGTTGCCACCGGCGTCGATCGTGGCAGAAGAAGTTACTTCTTCTTGGCGACCTTCTTGGTCTTCTTCGCGGTCTTCTTCACAGCGCTCTTCGCTGCCTTCTTGACGGTCTTCTTGACTGCCTTCTTCGTAGCTTTCTTGGCCATGTTGCCCTCCAATAAAGAGATGACTTGATCGCTGCGTGCACTCGGGAATCGAAATGCACTTCATCCCGAATACACCAACGATTTCAAAAGAACAGTCTCTCGCTTAAGGAAGTGTTGATGAGCGCAACGCGCCACTTCCCCCACGGGCTCAGTCACAACTTGAAATCCGGCATACGGAGCGGCGCGAGAAACGCCCGGAAACGCGGCGTCCACAAATGTCAAGATTGCAGAAAGTGCTTATTTTTTCCGTGCGCCCGCAATTCGTACTATCAAACAACTACACAAACTTCTGCCGTCTCCAAGCGTGAGTCGGGTACTGAAAGCAGGTGCCGCGGACTCTGAGTCGGGATTTTTGGCAATGAAAATATTTTTCAAGAAAACGCGATCGCGACTTATCAGTGCTGGCTACAACCGCACTTTTTGTCGGCTGACGGCCCGCCGATTCGCGATCTGATTCCGCGCGCGCGACCGTTCATCGCGTAGATTACGACGCGCCAGCGAGGTCCGCCAAAACGAAAACGGCGCCGCTCGAGGCGGCGCCGCGGTCATCGCAAGGCGATCGTCAGATACCGAGCTTGCTCTTGAGGAGGTCGTTGACGACCTGCGGATTAGCCTTGCCGCCCGAGGACTTCATCACCTGCCCGACGAACCAACCCATCAGAGCCGGCTTGGCCTGCGCCTGCGCGACCTTGTCGGGATTGGCTGCGATGATGTCGTCGACCACCTTCTCGATGGCGCCGGTGTCCGTCACCTGCTTCATGCCGCGCTCTTCGACGAGCGCGCGCGGATCACCGCCTTCCGTCCAGACGATCTCGAACAGGTCCTTGGCGATCTTGCCGGAGATCAGCCCCTCCCCGATCAGATCGACAATGGCGGCCATCTGCGCCGCCGACACCGGTGATGAAGAGATGTCCTGGCCTTCCTTGTTGAGGCGCCCGAACAGTTCATTGATCACCCAGTTGGCGGCGAGCTTGCCGTCGCGTGCTTTGTCGGCAAGTCCCGCAAGCGTCGTCTCGAAGAACTCGGCACTCTCGCGCTCGACCACCAGCACGGCGGCGTCATAGGCCGACAGGCCGAACGCGCTGATGAACCGCGCCTTCTTCTCGTCCGGCAGTTCCGGCAGCCCGGCCTTCAGCTCAGAAACGTACTCCTCGCTGAATTCCAGCGGCAACAGGTCGGGATCCGGGAAATAGCGGTAGTCATGCGCCTCTTCCTTGGAGCGCATCGACCGGGTCTCGCCCTTGTTGGGATCGTAGAGCCGCGTCTCCTGATCGATCACCCCGCCATCCTCGAGGATTCCGATCTGGCGCCGGGCTTCATAATCGATGGCCTGGCCGATGAAGCGGATCGAGTTGACGTTCTTGATCTCGCAGCGGGTTCCATAGGGATCGCCCGGCTTGCGGACCGAGACGTTGCAATCGGCGCGCAGGTTGCCCTTCTCCATGTCGCCATCGCAGGTGCCGAGATAGCGCAGGATGGTGCGCAGCTTCGACACATAGGCCTGGGCCTGCTCGGCCGAGCGCATATCGGGCTTGGAGACGATCTCCATCAGCGCCACGCCGGACCGGTTGAGATCGACGAAAGTCTGCGTCGGGCTCTGGTCATGCACCAGCTTGCCGGCATCCTGTTCGAGATGCAGGCGCTCGATGCCGACGGTGATGGTCTCGCCATCGGACAGTTCAACCGTGACCTCCCCCTCACCCACGATCGGCGACTTGTACTGGCTGATCTGGTAGCCCTGCGGCAGGTCCGGATAGAAGTAATTCTTGCGGTCGAAGGTCGAGCGCCGGTTGATCTGTGCCTTCAGACCGAGCCCGGTACGGACCGCCTGCTTCACGCATTCCTCGTTGATGACCGGCAGCATGCCCGGCATGGCCGCATCGACCAGCGAGACATGGCTGTTCGGCGAACCACCGAACTCCGTGGACGAGCCGGAGAACAGCTTGGCGTGGGAATTGACCTGGGCGTGGATTTCCAGACCGATGACCATTTCCCAGTCGCCGGTGGCGCCCTTGATGAGCTTCGAAGGTTTGACAGGTGCGTTCATGGAGCGGTTTCTACCGCGACCGCGGGCGCGGGAAAACCCCCTGCGGCATGTTCAAGCCATGCCTAAGCCCGATCACAGAGCGCGGGCGCCGCCGCGCCTACATGCCCGCGGCAAAGGCCCGGAAGGTCGGATTGGCGCGAAGCGCGTCGCGGCCGGCGGCGATAACCTCATCGACCTGCGCCTGCGGCAGCGAGAAACGCGTCGGGACCGTCTCAAGAACAGCCGCGCGAGTCGGCTCGAGCTGATCGAATCCTAACCGTCCAATGGAGATTTTGAGGTCGCGGCAATTCCAGCCAGGGCGCGCGCCATAGCGCGCCCGCTCCGCTGCCGACAGGCCGCAGCGCCAGCGCACCAGCGAGTTCTGCCACTCCGTCATGGTGCGATCGAAGGCGGTGTAGCTGGCGCCGACGCTGGCATCCATGGTGGTATCGACGGCAGCCTTGATTAGATCGACGCCACTCGGTCCTTCCACTGTCTGTACCCAGTTGCCGGAAATGCCGGCCTTGGCATCGACCACCAGAAACAGCGCGCGCCGCAGTTTCACCGCCTGCTGCGGCGAAATCGGCCCATAGGGCGTCTCCGATGACTCGCGCGCGATGGTGAGGCCGGAAACGCCGTAATTGTCGACCAGCCCGCCATCGAGCAGCTTAATGTAGGGCACCGCGCCGTCGCGGTAGCGGACGATCGCCTTCGCATACGAACTCAACATCGGCGAAGCGGTACGATCGGCGGCGACACGCTTGATCCAGGGTGGCAACGGATCGTTGCAAGTGCCGGGGAATGCCTGAACCACCGCCGGCGCAAACGCAATCGGCACCGCAGCCGACGCGGCTACGGCGTTGGAGATCGGATAGGTGGTGAGGTCGCTGCAGATCGCGCTGAACGCCGTCGCATCAAAGATAAACGGAACCCGGTTGTAGATATCCGAGGCATTGATCCAGACCCGCGGCCGGCCTGCGCGGAGCTGGCTGAACGTCGCCCCCTCAAACAGATTGGCATCGAGCCATTTGGTGAAGCCAACGGAGTCATTGACCCCACCAGAGAAGGCACGGCCGATGGTGCCGAGCGACAGGCTGGTTTGAAGCCCCTCCTCCGCGTTACGGATCAGGAAGCGCTCGCGAAAATCCGACAACGCCGCACGCTTTTTCAACCCGTAATAGGCTGCCAGCACCGAGCCGCCGGACACACCGGACACGAAATCAACGTGATCGAGCACTGAACTCGCTGCGCCGCGAACCGGGATCCGCTCCATTTCCGAGAGCACGCCAAAAGAGAATGCCGCCGCCCGCGTGCCGCCTCCAGAAAATGCGAGACCGACGAGAACATCGTCCGTGACCGTGGAGCTATCGAAACCGGCGTTGAGTCTTGCCAGCCCGCTATCGGTCGCCGGCGTATTGACCGGAACATTGTGAACCGACGCACAGCCAATCAGCAGGGTGCAGATCGTGACGACAACACCGATAGAGCGTACCCAAGTCATAAGTCTACCGTTCGCACACTTTCAGTCGAAACCTGTCCCCGGATCTGACCGAAGGGTGGAGCCGATCCCCGCAACGCCGCGCATTCTGAAAGCTCAAACAAACCATAATCCAAATCATTACGCATTTATGCAAAGCGGCGCGGATGGAAGCATCCGCGCCCGTATCATGGTTAATACAAGGCAAGCCGCCTGCGTCAGGTAGCGCGATCCGGTTGGGCAGCGGATGTCAGACGGAGCTATCGAGAGAGCCGCAGGTAGGACGCCGGCGAGAATCGCGTGGACATGCCGATCAGGAGCAATGCGCCGGCCGCCATCACCATCCAGGCTTGCGACAGGTCGGAAAATTGATCGCGCAGAATGCCCGCCAGCAGAGCATGACGCTGGCGATGATGTAGCCCAGCCTAATTCGGCTGACTGCCCGGTGCGGCATCGAATACCAGCGTGAACCAGCTGCCCTGCCCGCGAATGCTCTCGGCATTGAACTTCACGTTCGGCGCATTCTCTTTGAGCGTCTGCAGGATCAGCGCGCCGAGCTTGCGCGGCGACGGCCACTCCTGGCCTTCGCCAAGGCCGATGCCGTCATCGGCGACAACCACCGTGACGTGGCCGCCTTCCAGCTTGCAGATCAGTTTGATCTGACCGCCGGCACGGCCGATGAAGGCGTATTTCAGCGCGTTGGTGAGCATCTCGTTGACCAACAGTCCCGCCGGCATCGCGATATTGATCGACATCGGGCAATAGCCGACCTGCACATCGAGCGTGATATCCGCCGTCGCGCTGGCAGCCATCACCGCATTGGCGATATCGGCGAGATACTGTCCGAGATCGATATCGGCTGCGGCGTTCTCGTCGGACAGCGTCCGGTACAAAACCGTCAGCGCATCGATCCGGCTGGCGAGCCGCGCGAGCGCCACCGCCTCGCCTTCTGCCGCCGAGCGGGCTTCGAGCCGCACCAGCGCCGTGATGAGCTGCAGGTTGTTCTTCACCCGGTGCTGCAGCTCGCGCATCAGCATGTCGCGGTCGCGGATCTGGTTTTCGAACTGCTCGATCTGCGCGCGCTCGCGGCCGCCGACATCGACAAGGGCAGCTATCCGGAAATTTTCAACGCCGTCGTCGCTTTCGATCACCGAGGCATAGGCTTGCACGATCACCAGCCGTTCCAGCGGTAGCGACGGCCGGAACACGCCGATGAAATCCTCGCCGTCGCGGATTGCCTCGCCGAGTGTCTGGCTCTGATTATCTTCGTTGAGAAAGCCGTCGAGGCAGGTCCAGCTCTGGCCTTCGACATCGGCCGGCGCCATTGCCATCAGTTGCTCGAAGGCCCTGTTGATGTAGACAACCTGCTGTTCGCTGCCCAATCCGCGCGAGATGGCGAGAGCAACGGGAACATGATCCAGCAGATGCTTGTAGCGATCGTTCTCGATCGCCTTTGCAAGCTTCGGGGAACCCAGAATCTGGTCGACCTGTTGGGAAGGCGGAAGCCCGTCGTCGGTGCTCATGCACGGTCCATGCTCATGGAAAAACCATGACCAAGTGCACCGCAAAACGCAATGTCAAACGCGCAACAGGTGTGATTGAAGTAGCCCGCATGAGCGTAGCGACATGCGGGACCGTCGAGCCTGCGGAAACACTGGCCCCCGGATGTCGCTTCGCTCATCCGGGCTACCGACGCTAGCCGGATGATGTCAGGCCCACCACTTGGGCGGCGTGAAACGTCCCGATGCCTGCTCGATGGTTTCGCCGAGCGAGAACAACGTCTCCTCGTCGAATGGGCGACCGATCAGCTGCAATCCGAGCGGCAATCCCTGCACATCCTTGCCGGCGGGAACCGCGATACCCGGCAGGCCGGCCATGTTGACCGTCACCGTGAAGATGTCGTTGAGATACATCTCGATCGGATCGGCGCCGCCCTTCTCACCGATGCCGAACGCGGCCGACGGTGTCGCCGGCGTCAGGATGGCGTGGATACCCCCAGCGAAACACTCCTCGAAGTCGCGCTTGATCAGCGTGCGGACTTTTTGCGCGCGCAGATAATAGGCGTCGTAATAGCCGGCCGAGAGGACATAGGTTCCGATCATCACACGGCGGCGGACTTCCGCACCAAAACCTTCGGCGCGGGTATTCTCATACATGTCACTGATGCTGCGGCCGGGCACGCGCAGGCCGTAGCGCACGCCATCATAGCGCGCGAGGTTCGACGACGCTTCCGCCGGCGCCACGATGTAATAGGCCGGCAGCGCGTATTTGGTGTGCGGCAGGGAGACATCGACGAGTTCGGCACCGGCGGCCTTGAGCTGCGCAGCGCCTTCCGACCAAAGCTTTTCGATCTCGGCCGGCATGCCGTCGATGCGATATTCCTTGGGGATGCCGATCTTCATGCCCTTCACGGACTTGCCGATCGCCGCCTCATAGTCGGGCACCGCGCGATCGACCGAGGTAGAGTCCTTCGGATCGTAACCGGCCATCGAGCGCATCAGGATCGCGGTATCGCGCACGGTGCGCGCGATCGGCCCGGCCTGATCGAGCGACGACGCGAAAGCGACGGTGCCCCAGCGCGAGCAGCGGCCATAGGTCGGCTTCATGCCGACGATGCCGGCGAACGCCGCGGGCTGGCGGATCGAACCGCCGGTGTCGGTCGCGGTCGCGCCGAGACAGAGCCCTGCGGCAACGGCCGAAGCCGAACCACCGGACGAGCCGCCGGGCACCAGATTGACGTCGGAGCCCTCGCGCCGCCACGGATTGACCACCGGGCCGAAGAACGAGGTCTCGTTCGCCGAGCCCATGGCGAATTCGTCGTTGTTGAGCTTGCCGAGCATCACGGCCCCGTCACGCCACAGTTGTGCGGTCACGGTCGACTCATAAGGCGGCACGAAATTGCCGAGAATCTTCGAACATGCGGTTGTGCGCACGCCCTTGGTGGCGAACAGATCCTTGATGCCGAGCGGAACGCCGCCAAGCCAGCCGCCCTCGCCCTTGGCGAGCTTCGCGTCGGCCGCCTGCGCCATGACGCGCGCCTGATCCGGTGTCTCCAGCACATAGGCGTTCAGCACGCGTGCGGCTTCCATCGCCTTGAGATGCGCGTCAGTCAGTTCGACTGACGTGAAGGATTTGGTCGCAAGGCCGTCACGCGCCTCGGCGAGTGTCAGCGACGTCAGATCTGTCATCTATTTATTGACCGGGCTGCAAAAGAAGGGAGAGAGCGTCTTGTCGTTTTCAGGTGCATCTTTTTTGAAAGAGCTGCGGCGGAGCTTGTCGTCAGCCTCCTGTGCGGCCTGAACCTTGTCGAGGATGGCATCCATGGCCGCGTCGACGTCCTTGACCTTCCCCTGACGCTCCATCTCGTCGAGGTAGTCCATATAGAGCTGATAGGACTTTTCATCGTCGCAAAGCAGGCACATGGCGGTTTCCGTCCGAACGGTTCTTGCTCGATTACTCGACGACTTTCGGCACCAGGAAGAAATGATCTTCGGACTCCGGCGCATTTGCCGTCACCGCGTCGACGATCTCGCCGTCAGTGACGACATCGGCGCGCTTCTTCATTTCCATCGGCATCACCGAGGTCATCGGCTCGACGCCGTCGACATTCACTTCCTGCAACTGCTCGACAAAGGCCAGCATCGCGTTCAGCTCGCCCTGCAGATGGGGAACTTCAGCGTCTGTGACCGCGATCCGCGCGAGATGCGCGATACGGCGAACGGTGGCAGCATCGACGGACATTATATAGGGCCTCAAGGCGAAATCTGCCCGCCGTATAGCAGACGGAGGTTTCGCGCCGCAACCGGCGACGCCTCCGCCTTGTTTGACGCCCTAGCCCCGCAACTCAGCCATCCGCGCCAATGCGGCCGCCGCCAGTGACCGGGTCAGCTCTGCCGCAGGCCGTTCGCTGCCCATTCCGACCGACTGGCCGGCCCAGAGATTGGTAAAATCGGTCCTTCCGAGCTTCTCGGCGGCGGCTTTCAGCGGCCCCAGCGCGGTCGCCGAATGCGGGAATGCCGGCGCATCGGGCGAGACCGGCCCGACCTCGCGCATCACGCGATTGATGACGCCCCGGGCTGGACGCCCGGTCATGACATTGGTGATGACGGTGGAGGCATCCGACGCCCCGGCCAGGGCCGCACGACCCGGCCCGCTCACCTTGGATTCCGGCGTACGCAGATAGGCGGTGCCGATCTGCACACCGGCCGCGCCGAGCGCAAAGGCTGCCGCAATGCCGCGCCCATCGGCGATACCGCCCGCCGCGATCACCGGCACCTTCACCGCATCCACCACCTGCGGCAGCAGCGCGAACAGGCCGGGCTGCGTGGCGATATCCTCGGTCAGGAACATGCCGCGATGACCGCCGGCCTCCGCCCCCTGCGCAATGACCGCGTCGACGCCGCGCTCTTCGAGCCAGACGGCTTCCTTGACGATGGTCGCCGAGGCGATGACCCGACAGCCGGCTGCCTTGATGCGCTTCAACAGCGCCGGGTCCGGCAGGCCGAAGTGAAAGCTGACCACTTCGGGCTTCAGCTCTTCCACCAGCGCGCACATCGCCTCGTCGAACGGCGCGCGGTTGGCCGCATTGATGTCTGCATTCGGATCGAGCCCGAGTTCGGTGTAATAGGACGACAGCCGCTTGCGCCAGTTGGCCTCGCGTGCCGGATCAGCGTCTACCGTTGTGTGGCAGAAGTAATTCATGTTGACCGGCGCGGAGACGCGCTGGCGCACGATATTGATCTGCTCACGGGCTTTCTCCGGCGAGATCATTGCGCACGGCAACGAGGCGAGCGCGCCGCCCTCCGCTGCGCCGATCATGATGTCGGCATCCTGCACGCCAGCCATCGGCGCCTGCACGATGGGAAATTCGATGCCGAAAAGGTCGATCAGTCGGCGGTCAGGCCACATGGGGGATCTCCGGATTCTTGCGACAATCTTGCGGCAATGCCCCTGAATCCAGCGGCAAAGCAGTGACGATCTTGAGACAAACTTGAGGAAATGGCACGCGCATCATTGCCGAGCCATGTTCAGGCTAACACGGCCGCACCCGCGCGAGCTATGCGGTTGCGCGGGGTATGAGCATCCACTTGCGCAGCGCAACGCCAGCCCAGATCGCCTCCACCAGCCCGAACGGCCAGGCGCCCTGCAGAAATCCGTAAAGCGATCCAAGCCCGCAGGCGCCGGCGAAGGCCAGCGTGAACCACGGACTGCGCGCCTCCAGCGCGTAGCAGACTAGCATGGCGCTGACGGCGAACAATCCAAACAGGCTGAGAGCGTCCATAGATCGGGCTCGTGACGTAAGACGCAGAAACGCGGGAACGATGCTACTACCTTGTACCTTGCCGCAAATCACCACCGATGTGAAACGCGACCGATGACCGCTGCCATTCCCGAGCTGACCACGCCGCGCTTGATCCTGCGCCCGCTCGTCCTCGACGATGCCGATGCGGTCCAGCGGCTTTTCCCGCAAATCGAGGTGGTGCGCTTTCTCGCCAGCCGCGTGCCATGGCCCTACCCGGCTGATGGCGCCTTCACTTTCCTGCGCGATGTCGTGCTGCCAGGCATGGAGCGTGGCACCGAATGGCACTGGTCGATCCGCCTGAAGACCGCACCGGAGCAACTGATCGGCATGATCAATGTCAGGGACAGCAGTGACGAAAACCGCGGCTTCTGGCTCGATCCCGCCTGGCACGGACAAGGCCTGATGACCGAGGCCAGCGACGCCGTGACCGATTACTGGTTCGATACCCTGCAGCGGCCTGTGTTGCGCGTCATCAAGGCCATCGCCAACACCGCATCGCGCCGGCTTTCGGAAACGTCCGGCATGCGCGTGATCGCCACCGAGGATCGCGATTACGTCTCCGGCCGTTGGCCCTCGGAAATCTGGGAAATGACCGCCGAGGAATGGCGCAGCCGCCGTCATCCCCGATAATTGCGGCGCAACGTTTGACCTGATGGCCGCGCGTGTTATGCGGAGTCATGCCCGCTGTGATCCTCCCCCTGGTTGAAGCCGCCGCACATCTGCCCGCCCGTGGCGCGCTGATCGGTCTCGATCTCGGCACCAAGACCATCGGCGTCGCGGTGTCCGATCCCGACCGCCGTCTCGCCACCGGCATTGAGACTGTTGAGCGCACTGCCTTCAAGGCGGATGCCGCGCGCCTGATCAAGCTGGCCGGCGAGCGCAACATCTGTGGCTTCGTGCTTGGCCTGCCCATCAACATGGACGGCAGCGAAGGCCCGCGGGCACAATCGACCCGTGCCTTCGCGCGCAACTTCTCGAAACTGACTGAATTGCCAATCGCCTTCTGGGACGAGCGGCTCTCCACATCGGCGGTCGAGCGCGAACTAATTGCCAACGATGTCAGCCGCGCCAAACGCGCCAAGGTCATCGACGAACATGCCGCGATCTTCATTCTTCAGGGCGCGCTAGATCGCCTCGCCGCCTTGCTGCGCACGCCGGATATTCGCTGACCCCATGCTGACGGTATTTACCGCTCTCGTCCCGGTCTTCCTGCTCATCGTGCTCGGCTACGCGCTGCGGCGCCTGCTGCTGAAACAGAACATCGAATGGGTCGGGCTGGAACAGCTCGTCTATTACGTGCTGTTCCCCGCCCTGCTCATCGACACGCTGGCGCGCGCCAATCTGGCGTCGGTGCCCATCGCAGGTGTCGGCGGTGCCTTGTTGCTCTCCGTCATCCTGATGTCCGCACTGTGTCTGGCGCTGCGCCCGTTGCTGGCACGGACCATCGGCCTCGATGGGCCGGCATTTACGTCGCTGTTTCAGGGCGCCACGCGTTGGCAGACCTTCGTGGCACTATCGGTCGCTGGCAATCTGTGGGGCGACCTCGGCATCACGCTGGCCTCCGTCGCCATGGTGGCGATGATCCCACTGCTGAATATTCTGGCGGTCTGGGTGCTGGCGCATTACGCCTCACCGCAACGGATGGCCTGGCCGGCGCTGCTGCTGACCATCGCCAGGAACCCGCTGATCTGGGCCTGCGTGATCGGCCTCGCGATCAACCTGGCCGGATTGCCCGTTCCAAAACCGGCACACGAATTCCTCGATGCGCTCGGACGCTGCTCGCTGGCGATGGGTCTGCTCATTGTCGGCGCCGGTCTTCAACTCGAAGGCCTGCACAAGCCCGGCATGGCTGCAGCACTGACAGTCGTCTTGAAACTCGCCGTGATGCCGCTGATCGCCATGGGCCTCGGTATCGCCTTCGGCCTGTCCGGCACCAACCTCGCGGTGGTCGTCTGCTGCGCGTCGGTGCCGTCGGCATCGAACGGCTATATTCTGGCGCGGCAGATGGGCGGCGACGCGCCCCTCCTGGCGCAGATCCTGACCATTCAGACCACGCTGGCGGTCCTGACCATGCCCGTCTTCATTGCGCTGGCGGAATAGCTACGGCGATATCACACCGTTCGCGATGAGCAGCGTCTGAACAGTCGCCGCCAGATTGTTGAGGCCATGCAGAAAGATCGTCAGCCATGTCGAGTGGCTGCGATAGCGCATATAGCCGAACAGCAGCCCGATAGTGAAAATCTCGACGAAGAAGAACCAATCGTATTGCAGATGCATTGCCGTCCAGACCAGCGATGATGCCACGATGGCGCCAAACGGCCGCAAAAACGATTCCGACCAGCCGCGATAGAGGAAGCCTCGCGCGAAGAATTCTTCAGTCATCGGCGCGCCGACGCAGAACGCGATCACGAGCAGCCATAGCGCGCCGTCGGCACGGGCCGACTTCAGCACTTCCAGCATGAAAGTCGGTGCGGAGTCGCGCCCCATGCCTTTTGCGACCAGCTCCCAGGCGCCGACCAGCACGATCAGCGCCACCGTGCCAATGACATAGTTTTTCCAGGACGTGCCGCGTAGCCCCAGATAGTCCGCAAAGGATTGCCGCGCCATGCGCGTCGCCAGCCACAGCGCCAGACACACTGCCGGAAGCCCCATGAGAACGGACGCGGCGATAGTCGTACCGCTGCTCATCGCCTTGATCAGCAGCGTCGCATCGAGCGGCGCATCCTTGATCAGCAGGTAATAGGCGACGACGGTCAACTGACCGACGAACATCGCTGCAAAAGCGAACAGCCCCCAGAGGCACGTGCCCCAGAATTTCCAGACCCGCGGCGGCTTTGTCGCGGGTGGCAGATCCGAGGGTGTAACGGGAGCGATCGGCGTCTCCAGTGCACTCACTGCGGCAACGCCCGCTCGAGCAGTCCCCGGCCCTGAGCTTCGGTCAATTCAGCGGTGCCGTAGATCGCGTTGCGCGCACCATCGAGGCGTGTCCGCGCAAACAGTTCAGCATGGGGCGGATGCACCATGTTCAGCGCGGCGCAGGCCGCCAGCAACGCCAGCGATTCCACCGCCTGCCGCGCAACACGCTCGCTGTCGGGCCGCAGCAAGGTGCGGATGATGAAGGCCGCAGTGTCGGCCGCGCCGGGCATTCCGCGCGTCTCCAGCATCAGGTCCTGCAGCACCGCGGTCGAAGCGTCACCTTCGCGCGACAGCGCCCGCAGCACATCGAGACACATCACATTGCCGGAGCCTTCCCAGATCGCATTGACCGGCGCCTCACGATAATGCCGCGCCAGAATGCCTTCCTCGACATAGCCGTTGCCGCCCATGCATTCCATGGCCTCATAGAGGAAGCCCGGCGCCGATTTGCAGACCCAGTATTTCACCACCGGCGTCAGGAAACGCATATAGGCCGCCTCGGATGGATCTTCCGGCGCCAGATCGAACGCACGACACAGCCGCATTACCAGCGCCGTGGAGGCCTCGACATGCAGGGCCATGTCCGCGAGCACGCTTTGCATCATCGGCTGATCGGCAAGATGTTTCTGGAATACGCTGCGATGCCTTGCGTGATGCAGCGCATGGACCAAACCCGAGCGCATCAATCCGGCCGATGCTGTGGCGCAATCCTGCCGCGTCAGCTGCACCATCTGGATGATGGTGCGGATGCCCTTGCCTTCATCACCGACGCGCAGCGCATAGGCGTCGTTGAATTCGACTTCCGACGACGCATTGGAGCGATTGCCGAGTTTGTCTTTCAGACGCTGGAAATTCAGCGAGTTAAGCGAGCCATCGGGCCGGAACCGCGGCATGAAGAAACAGCTCAACCCGTCCTCGGCCTGCGCCAGCACCAGGAATGCGTCGCACATCGGCGCCGACATGAACCATTTGTGGCCGCTGATCCGATACGCATCGCCGTCGCGCACCGCGCGCGTCATGTTGCTGCGCACATCCGTGCCGCCCTGCCGCTCGGTCATCCCCATGCCCAGCGTCATGCCGCGCTTGGCCGACCATGGCGCAAAGCTCGGATCGTAATCGCGGCTGGCAATGACCGGCATTACCTGCGCCAGCACATCCGGCTGCATCGCCAGCGCGCCGACGGCAGCGCGTGTCATGGTGATCGGACAGAGATGTCCGGTCTCGACCTGTGCGGCCATGTAGAATTTTGCGGCGCGCGCCACTTCGGACGCGCCGCGTGCGGACTTGCCGTCACGCGTCCATGTCGAATTGTGGATTCCCGCCGCAATGCTCTGTGCCATCAGCTCGTGATAGGCCGGATGAAACTCGACCTCATCACGCCGGTTGCCGCGCGCATCGAAAGTCCGCAGCTTCGGCGTATTCTCGTTGGCCAGCCGCGCGCGCTGCGCCATCTCGGCGGATCCCCAGAGCTGACCGAATTCGGCGTGGTCGACATAGGCGAACGAGCCCTCATTCATCGCAACCGCTTCCACGAGCGGCCGGTCCAGCTCGAACAGATTGACGTCCTCGAAGGGGGGCGACTGGTTGAGCACCGCATGAATGGCAGAGGTGGCGTCGGTCATGAATCAGTTCCGGCTGAAGGCGATATTGCGAATCATTTTACGCCGGATCGGCTGCGATTTCACGGGGCTATCTTGCCTGCCGCGCAATCGGGAAATCGTAGGCGCCCACGCCCGTGCCCGGCAGCGAGAAGTGCCACCATTCCTTGGAATAATTCACAAAGCCCTGCTTGCCCATTGCCACCGTCAGGAGATCCCGCCAGCGCCGCTGCGCGGGTGAAATCGCGCGCGATCCGGTATGCGCCTTCGCATCGGAGCAATCGTAACCCGTGCCCATATCGACGCTGCCCTCGGGCGCGCGGTGCGCTTCCGGCGCGATGCAGCTTGCATAGGCCTTGTTCGGATCGAATGCCGGCGACGCAGGCGCACGCAGATCGACCAGCGTCAGATCGAGCGCCGCGCCGGTGGAATGGCCCGAGCGCTCCGCGATATAGCCGAGCCTGAACAGATCAGCCTTACTGAAGGACGGATTGTAACGCTTCTGCGCAGGTGTCTCGTTGCCATCGCGCGCCCACGCCACCAGGTCGCGCGACGCCCGCGCCGGCCGATAGCAATCCAGCATTTTCAGCGACAGTTTTTGCGCCATCAATTCGCGCTGCACCTTCTGCAGAGCGAGGCCGACCGGGCGCTTCACCACGCATTCCGCGCTATCATAGCCGCTGAGCTTGCGGCCAACGAAATTGTTGACGCCGGCATAGCGGATGTCCTGCCGGATCGAGGGATCGATATCGCGCAGGAACACGAAATCGTCAGGCAGGTTTTGCGCCTGCGCAGGCTGAGCGCCCAACGCCAGCCAGAGCCCCGCCGAGACCACCCTCAACAGTCGATTTGGAGAACGTCTCATCAGCGGGCTCGCGATCCAAACAGGCGACTTTACGGCGATTTATACCCATCATCTTTACCCTGCCACCGGACTGACCGGGGGATAACCGAAAAGCCGGCGAATCGCGCTTGCTCCGCTTTTCAACTCTGCCTATAGCTTTCGTTTTAATGACCCAAGCCACGAAATCCTCTTTCGTCCTCGGACACCGGCATTTGCTGGGCATCGAGGGCCTTTCCGCCGCGGATATCACCGGCCTCCTCGACCTGTCCGAGGAATATGTCGAGCTGAACCGCCAGGTCGACAAAAAGCGTTCCTCGCTGCGCGGTCGTACCCAGATCAATCTGTTTTTTGAGAATTCGACGCGCACCCAGTCGTCGTTCGAGCTGGCCGGCAAGCGGCTCGGCGCCGACGTCATGAACATGTCGGTGTCATCGTCCTCGATCAAAAAGGGCGAGACGCTGATCGACACCGCGATGACGCTGAATGCGATGCATCCGGACATTCTCGTGATGCGCCATCATGCCTCCGGCGCGGTCGAACTGCTGGCGCGCAAGGTCGACGGCTCCGTCATCAATGCCGGCGACGGCGCCCATGAACATCCGACGCAAGCCCTGCTCGACGCATTGACCATCCGTCGCAACAAGGGCCGCCTCGAAGGTCTCGTGATCGCGATCTGCGGCGACGTGCTGCATTCGCGGGTCGCCCGCTCCAACATCCTGCTGCTCAACACCATGGGCGCACGCGTGCGCGTGGTTGGGCCCTCCACGCTGCTGCCACCGGGTATCGAGCGCATGGGTGTCGAGGTCGCGCGCGACATGCGCGAAGGCCTCAACGGCGCCGACATCGTGATGATGCTGCGGCTGCAGCGCGAGCGCATGAACGGCTCCTTCGTCCCGTCCTCTGCCGAATATTTCCAGTATTTCGGCCTCGACCAGAAGAAGCTCGCTTACGCCAAGCCCGATGCGCTGGTGATGCATCCCGGCCCGATGAACCGCGGCGTCGAGATCGACTCCCTCGTCGCGGACGGCGCGCAGTCGCTGATCCGCGAACAGGTCGAGATGGGCGTAGCGGTCCGCATGGCCGTGCTCGAAGCGCTCGCGCGCAACCTCCCGAACGCGTGACGCCATGCTGACAGATCGCCGCCCAATCCTCCTCGCCAATGCGCACCTGATCGATCCGTCATGTGACCTCGACGGTATCGGGGATGTGCTAATCGCCGACGGCATGATCCGCGACGCCCGCCGCGGCATTGGCGCGGCTGGCGTGCCCGAAGGCACCGACATCATCAATTGCGCCGGCAAGGTCGTGGCGCCCGGCCTCGTCGACATGCGCGCTTTCGTCGGCGAACCCGGCGCCAGCCACCGCGAGACTTTCGCCTCTGCCAGCCGTGCAGCCGCAGCCGGCGGCATCACCACCATCATCTGCCAGCCGGATACCTCGCCGACCATCGACAACTCAGCTACGGTCGATTTCGTGCTGCGGCGCGCCCGCGACACCGCCATCGTCAACATCCATCCGATGGCCGCCCTGACCAAGGGCCTCGAAGGCCATGAGATGACCGAGATCGGGCTGCTGAAAGCGGCCGGCGCGGTCGCCTTCACCGATGCCGACAAGAGCATCACCAACGCGCAGATCATGCGCCGCGCGCTGACCTATGCGCGCGATTTCGACGCGCTGATCGTGCATTACACCGAGGATCCCGACCTCGTCGGCGAAGGCGTGATGAATGAAGGCGAGCGCGCGTCACGGCTCGGCCTGATGGGAATTCCCAATGCTGCCGAAGCCATCATGCTGGAGCGCGACATGCGCCTCGTCGCCCTCACCGGCGGGCGCTACCATGCGGCATCGCTGACCTGCATCGAATCCATCGAGATCCTGAAGCGCGCCCGCGACACCGGCTTGCGTGTCAGCGCCTCGGCGTCGATCAATCACCTGACGCTGAACGAAAACGATATCGGGCCCTATCGCTCCTATCTCAAATTGTCGCCGCCGCTCCGCACCGAAGAGAACCGCCGCGCGCTGGTCGAGGCCGTCGCGTCAGGACTGATCGACGTCATCATGTCCGATCACAATCCGCAGGACGTCGAGACCAAGCGCCTGCCATTTGCCGAAGCCGCGCCGGGTGCCATCGGCCTCGAAACAATGCTGTCGGCGGGACTGCGGCTGATCCACAATGGCGAGCTCACCTTCACCCAGTTGATCCGTGCGATGTCGACACGCCCGGCCGAACTGCTCGGCCTGCCAGGCGGCACGCTGCGCCCCGGCGCTGTCGCCGACATCATTGTCATTGACGCCGATGTACCGTGGGTGCTGGATCCCGCGGACCTGAAATCGCAATGCAAGAATACTCCATTCGACGAAGCCCGCTTCACGGGGCGCGTCGCACGCACTATTGTCGGCGGACGCACCGTTTACGAGCACGTCTGACGCGATAGGCGTGTCTTAGGGCACCGAAAGCGCGGAGCGCGTCTGAGCGCACGAAAGTGCGAAGCGCGTCTTAGAATAGAGGTCCAATGATCGTTCTCTACATATTCGCCGCCGCGCTCGGCTATTTCCTCGGGTCCGTCCCGTTCGGGCTGGTGCTGACCAAGCTCGCCGGCACGCAGGACATCCGCACCATCGGCTCGGGCAATATCGGCGCCACCAATGTGCTGCGCACCGGCCGCAAGGGCCTTGCCGCGGCGACACTGCTGCTCGATGCCCTCAAGGGCACCGTCGCCGTGATCATCGCCGGCAGTGTCGGCGGTCCCGTCCCGGCCATGATCGCCGGTCTCTTCGCTTTCCTGGGCCACCTGTTCCCGGTCTGGCTCGGCTTCAAGGGCGGCAAGGGCGTCGCCGTCTATATCGGCATCATGCTCGGCCTGTACTGGCCGGCCGCCGTGGTGTTCTGCCTCGCCTGGCTCGCCTGCGCCTTCTCCTCGCGCTACTCGTCATTCTCGGCCCTGACCGCCAGTGCCATCACGCCGATCTTCCTGTGGTGGGCAAAGGCGCCGCAGCTCGCCGTGCTGGCGACCGTGCTGAGCCTGCTGCTGTGGTTCATGCACCGCGAAAACATCAAGCGATTGCTGAATGGCACCGAAGGCAAGATCGGCGCGAAAAATTGAGTCAGGCTGCTTGGGCCTCGTGATCGTGAACAGTTGACGTCCTTCGCCACTGTGCTGCCTGCATGGCATGATCTCGATCCTGGATCGCCGCATTCGATGCCTATAACTGCGTACAAATGCCGCTTCGTCAGCTCCGAGCGAAGAAGTATTTGCTGTTGACTTAGAGCGCACTCTAACCTGTAGCAAGGTCAGCGTCGTGACGAGAAGACAGAACATGAAAATCGGAGAACTCGCAAAGCGCGCCGGCTTGTCAGCACACACGATCCGCTATTACGAGCGGATCGGGCTGCTTCCTGGCGCACCGCGCAATGCCTCCCGTCAACGCGAATATGACGCTTCCATCTTGGTGTGGATTGCCTTTCTCGGACGCCTCAGGACGACCGGGATGCCGATCCGCGACATGCTGCGATACGCTCAGCTGCGCGAGCGAGGTTCGCAAACCACGGAAGACCGCCGGCTCATCCTCGAGCAGCATCGGACCAATGTCCGTGCTCGTCTGGCCGAACTTCATGACTGCCTTGCCGTCCTCGACACCAAAATCGCCGGCTATTCCGGCCTGAACACGGTGGAGAAGGACAATGACGCTGCTAGGGATCACCAGACACGGCACATCCGCGAAACGCTCGCGCGCCCCCTTAAAGGTTGAGATCAACCCGCAGGAGAACGCGGACGCCCCCGCCAGCGAAGACAGTCCGCCGGACAAAATTGCCTCCCGCCGCAACTTTCTCACAGCGCTCGGCGCAGCGGGGGCTTCATTGGCCGTTCCCGTGCAAGAAGCCGATGCAGGAACAACAGCAATGGGCAATGAGCGATTCGCACGCGGCTTCGACATACTGCGCAAGGTCGGCGGCGAGAATTTCGACGGCCCCGTCAACAGCCTGGCGGAAGTATCTGCGGATCTCGCGCGCTTCACTGTGGAGTATCCGTATGGCGACGTGCTGTCTCGGCCCGGGCTCGCGCTTCCACTGCGACAACTTTGTACGGTGGCAATGCTGCTCGCCGATGGGAGTGCCCAGCCGCAACTGAAGTATCATATGGCGGGCTATCTCAATGTCGGCGGCGAGCCGCGCGTCCTCGTCGAACTAATGTTCGTCTCCGTCGCCTTGCTCGGTTTTCCTCCGACCATCAATGCGGTCGGGCTGTTGCGCAGCATTTTCGCCGAACGAAAGCTCGCTTTCGTGCCGGTCGAGCCCGCCACGGACGATGGAACCGAACGTGCGCAGAACGGCAGCGAAGCCGCAAGCCGCCTCACCGGCGGTGACATGCAGGCATATTTCGGCGAGTTTGAAAAAGCGTCGCCCGATCTGGCGCAGCTCTCGGTCGAATTCGCTTTCGGCGAAGCACTTTCCCGACAGGGGCTGGATTTCAAGGCCAAGGCGCTTGTGATCATTGCGATGTTAGCGGCAGGCGGCAATCATGCCGCTGCCCTCCGCCGGCACATCCAAGGCGCGCTAGCCCAAGGCATAACGCGAGACGAAGTGGTCGAACTTTTGATGCAGGTTAGCGTCTATCGTGGCTTTCCGTGCGCCTTGAATGCCTTTGCGGTTGCCAAGGAAGCCTTTGGCGACACCGCCGCAAGCCAGCCGATATCGTTCCGCCCGGCTAATGCCGAAACCCGGCAGATGCGATTGGAGCGCGGACGCGCGGCGCTCGGAAAGACCTCGGGCGCATCCGGAGATGCCGTAGTCCGAAGCTTTGACGATATCGCCCCTGACCTCGGGCGAATGATTGTCGAACACTCCTATGGCGAGATCTTTTCGCGTAGGGGGATAGACGCCAGGACGCGAGAACTAACCGCCTGCGCCGCCCTCGCCGCCGTTGGATCGAAGACCGCCGAGACACCGCTTCGCGTGCACATCAATGCCGCCCTGAATGTGGGAGCCAGCCGAGACGAAATTCTGGAGACATTGCTCAACCTAGCCCCCTATAGCGGCTATCCTGCCGTCCAACAGGCGGTCCGGATCGCGGCTGAGGAATTCGGCAAACGAGGCTAGCCGCGACCAACCCGGCGTCAGTGTCAGTTTAAAACACCCGCGCACCCTGCTTCGCGTCGAGATCGAACTCCCAGATCTCGACGCCGCGGCTGATCAGGTGGCCGTTGTTCTTGATATAGTGCGAGATCAGACTCACCTTCGAATGCGGGTGAAGATGTTTGAGCACGAACAGAATCTTCCGATAGTCGCGCGGCGCCGCACCGAACAGCAGCATGGCTTCGTTCATGCCACGGATCTTGGCGCTCGGCCGATTGCCGGACACTGTCCAGGTGTAGGACTTGCATTCGACCAGGATGCGCGGGCTGGCGCTGCCGAGATCGAAGCGCTTGTTCTTCTGCAGCCGGTGGCCGACGGGTACGACGAAATTGCGCGCAAGCTGCACGCCCTCGGAATGAAAGAAGATCTGCGCCGCCTCCTCGAACTCACGCCCAACGGCGGCGTTGCTCGATGCGCCGATCCGCTGGAAGTTGTTCACGTCCCAAAGCATTGCCATCACTGAACACAAGCCATCAGGGCTCACCCCTACTCTCGCACCTTAGGTGCGAATGTCAATTGAATGCATCCTTAAGTTGATAGATGCTCTCCACCGGGGGAGCATGGTTTGGACAGCATCTCACAGGGCAGCACACAGCTCACGGACGCCCAGCGGCTCGACTGGCTGCGGCTGATCCGCAGCGACAATGTGGGGCCACGCACGTTTCGGTCGCTGATCAATCACTTCGGCAGCGCACGCGCCGCGCTGGAGCGGCTGCCCGATCTGGCGCGCCGCGGCGGCGCTGCCCGCGCCGGCCGGATCTGCAGCGCCGACGATGCCCAGCGTGAACTCGACCTCGGACGCAAGATCGGCACCACGCTTGTCGCGCCCGGTGAGCCCGGCTACCCGCCGCGATTGGCGGGGATCGACGATGCACCGCCGCTGCTTGGCATCCGCGGCAAAGTGGACGCGCTAATGCGGCCGATGATCGCCATCGTCGGCTCGCGCAATGCGTCCGGCGCAGGACTGAAATTCGCGGATAGACTGGCGCGCGATCTCGGCGACGCCGGCTTCGTCATCGTCTCGGGCCTCGCACGCGGCATCGATCAGGCTGCGCATCGCACCAGCCTGAATGGAGGCACCGTCGCGGTACTCGCCGGTGGCCATGACAAGATCTATCCGCCCGAGCATGAGGACCTGCTGGTCGCCCTGCTGGACAACGGCAGCGCGATTTCGGAGATGCCGCTCGGCCATGTCCCGCGCGCCCGCGATTTTCCCCGCCGCAACCGTCTGATCTCGGGCGCCGCACTCGGCGTCGTCGTTATCGAAGCGGCGCATCGCTCGGGCTCGCTGATCACGGCGCGGATGGCCGCCGAACAGGGCCGCGAAGTGTTTGCCGTGCCGGGCTCACCACTCGATCCGCGCGCCGCCGGCACCAACGACCTCATCAAGCAAGGCGCGGCGCTGGTGACCGAAGCCTCCGATGTGATCAATGCGGTCGCGCCGATCATGGAGCGGCCGATCGAGCTCCCGAGCCGTGAGCCCGATGACGTCTCGTCATTCGACGAACCGGATAGCAGCGACCGCGCGCGCGTGATTTCCCTGCTCGGCCCGAGCCCCGTCGGCATCGACGATCTCATTCGTCTTGCCGGCGCGTCGGCGTCCACGGTGCGTATCGTGCTGCTGGAGCTCGAGCTCGCCGGACGGTTGGAGCGCCACGGCGGCGGGCTGGTGTCGATGATCTAGCTTCAGTCCTGCGCGTTGCGCCCGTCGAAATTCTGTCGCGCCGTGTTGATGTCAGGCAGATGCTGTTGCGCCCACTGGCCGAGCTTCATCACCGGATCGCTCAAGCCACGGCCAAGCGCCGTGAGTTCATAGTCCACGCGCGGCGGCACCGTCGGAAACACGGTGCGCGTCACCAGCCCGTCGCGTTCGAGCCCGCGCAATGTGAGTGTCAGCATCCGCTGCGAGATGCCGCCGACCATCCGTTTCAACTCGTTGAAGCGCCGTGGGCCGTCGCCGAGCAGCATGATCACCAGTACGCTCCACTTGTCGCCGACCCGCGCCAACACCGAGGCGACGCCGCGGCAGTCACTCTCCTGATGCGGAATCGCCGGCAAAGCAGGCACCTTTTTGTGCTCGGGTTTCAAAATTGTGCCTTCTTGCGCAGTTTTTGACAGTCACTCATCTAGCGTCAGTTACAAACCTATACCAGGGATGACCCAGATGAAACTGCTCCATATCGATTCCAGCGTGCTCGGCCTCCACTCCGTCAGCCGGCAGGTATCCGCCGCCATCGCCGACCGGCTGGCGAAGGCCAATCCCGGCCTCAAGACCACCTATCGCGATCTCACCGCCACGCCGCTGGCGCATCTGTCCGGCTCCCATCTCGCCGTCGCGCAGGGCGCAGCGCCCGACGCCGCACTTCAGCCCGATCTCGCCGCCGGTAGTGCCGTGCTGGAGGAGTTTCTTGCTGCCGATATCGTGGTGATCGGCGCACCGATGTACAACTTCACCATTCCGAGTCAGCTCAAGGCGTGGATTGATCGCATCCTCGTCGCCGGCAAGACATTCAAATATGGCGACAAGGGCGCGGAAGGCCTCGCGGGCAGCAAGCGCGTCATCGTCGCCATTTCACGCGGCGGCTTCTACGGCGCGGACATGCCGACGGCTGCCGGCGAACATCTCGAAACCTATCTGCGCTGGGTATTCGGCTTCATCGGCGTCACCAATCTCGAATTCATCGCCGCCGACGGCATCATGATGGGACCGGAGCTACGCGAGAAAGCCGTTGCCAGTGCCTTGCAGGCAGCGACGGATCTGCACGCGGCGTAGGTTTCCAAACCAGGAACTGTCATTCCCCGAAATGAGTTTCAGCAGAGCGAGATCCCGGGTTCACGTCGTTCCGCTTCGCGGTCCGCCGTGCCCCGGGATAACGGCGTATTAGGAGCGATAGGCCGGTGCACCTGCCGGGGCGGACGTCACACCGCCATCGACGAAAATCTCTGCGCCCTGGATGTTCGATGCATCATCCGACGCGAGAAACAGCACGGTCTTCGCAACTTCTTCCGGCTTGGCGAAACGCCCGAGCGGAATGGTCTGCGACAGGCGCTTCTCGAATGCGTTGAAAGCTTCCGGCGTCGGCGCAACACGGTCCCAGATTGGCGTCGCGGTCGCGCCGGGCGAGACGACATTGACGCGGATATTGCGCGGCGACAGCTCGGACGCCATTACACGCGCCATGGCGCGCACGCCAGCCTTGCTCGCCGCATAGGCTGCGTAGCCGGGATTGCCGAGCACCGAGATCACCGAGCCGTTGAGAATGATCGACGCGCCGTCATTGAGATGCGCAACGGCTGCCTGCACGGTAAAGAATACCGCGGTGATGTTGGTCTTCAAGACGGACTCAAACACATCGAGCGCGGTGCCACCCACTGGCGTATGCGCGCTGATGCCTGCATTCGCGAACACGATGTCGAGCTTGCCGAATTTCTCGACAGCTTTGGCCACGGCATTCTCGGTGGCAGCGATGTCAGTCGCGTCAGCCACGATGCCGATCGCATTCGGGCCGAGTTCGGCCACCGCCGTGTCGAGCCTCGCCTTGTCACGGCCGGTGATGGCCACCTTGGCGCCCTCAGCGACGAAGAGCTTCGCCGTGGTCAGTCCGATACCGCTATTGCCGCCCGTGATGAGCGCCGTCTTGTTCGCCAAACGCATGGTGATCTCCTGATGATCAAGTGGTTGCTTTTTAAAACCACATTGCCATTTAGGGCGGATGGTTTCATAATGCAACCACATGTCCGCTAATCACTGCATTTCTTTTTTCCACCGCTGGAAAGTCGCATGGCCAAACGAACCAGTCTGAAAGACTCGACCTGTCCGGTCGCACGATCCATGGAAGTGATCGGCGACTGCTGGACGATGATGATCATCCGCGACGCCATGCTGGGCGCGCGCCGCTTCGGCGAATTCCAGAAGAGTCTCGGACTGGCGAAGAACATTCTCGCCGTCAGGCTGAAAGCCCTCGTGGAGGACGGCATCCTGAAACTGGAGCCGGCAGCCGATGGCAGCGCCTATCAGGACTATGTCCTGACCGAGAAAGGCCAGGCGGTCCATCCAATCATGGTGGCGCTGCGCCAATGGGGAGAGGACTACGCTTTCAAACCCGGCGAACCGACGACCATCATGGTCGATCGCAAGACCGGCAAGCAGATCAAGAGGCTGGAACTGCATGCGGCCGACGGCAGGCTGCTCGGCTATGGCGACACCACGATTGTGTCCTCAACGGCCTGACGGCTTGCGCAGTCCTCGCAGCCGCAGGATCTCCTCGGTTTCCAGATGCGCCATGTCGAGCAGATAAGCGAGCATGTCGTGGCGATGCCGGCGCGCCATCCGCGACAGATCGCGGACCGCACTCTTTATATAAAGAGCCGCCTCTTCCGGCCCGCCATCGCCCTGCGCTTGAACGTCCGGAATGGGCGGTGTCATAGGCATTCCCTACCCGGGCAGTCCGGGCGAAATCAGCACCAACGAAGCATCAAATCATACCCTTAATGGTTGTATTTTACAACCCTTGGTAAACGATTGGGAACCCGCTGCCGCCGCCATCAACAACTCACGATTTGACACGGGACCCCTTCGCACCCATGTTCGCCGCGAAACGGCTGGCGCGACTCTCGCAGACCCAAGCCGGATTCCCCCTGTAAGTTATTGGAATCACATGAATCTCGTCATTGTCGAGTCGCCTTCAAAGGCCAAGACGATCAACAAGTATCTGGGCAAGGACTATGAGGTCCTGGCGTCGTTCGGCCATGTCCGCGACCTTCCCGCCAAGAACGGATCGGTCGATCCCGACGCCAATTTCCAGATGATCTGGGAGATCGACCCCAAGGCCGCCAGCCGACTGAACGACATCGCCAAGGCCGTCAAAGGCGCCGACAAGCTCATCCTCGCGACCGACCCTGATCGCGAAGGTGAGGCCATCTCCTGGCATGTGCTCGAAGTCCTCAAGCAGAAGCGCGCGCTGAAGGATCAGAAGATCGAGCGCGTGGTGTTCAACGCGATCACCAAGCAGGCTGTCACCGACGCGATGAAGAATCCGCGCGAGATCGATGGCGCACTGGTCGACGCCTATATGGCGCGCCGCGCCCTCGATTATCTGGTGGGCTTTACGCTTTCTCCCGTGCTGTGGCGCAAGCTGCCCGGCGCCCGCTCCGCGGGCCGCGTGCAATCGGTCGCGCTGCGCCTGGTCTGCGACCGCGAGCAGGAAATCGAGAAATTCATCCCGCGCGAATACTGGTCGCTGGTGACCACGCTGGCGACGCCGCGCGGCGAAAGCTTCGACGCGCGCCTGGTCGGCGCCGACGGCAAGAAGATCCAGCGTCTCGATATCGGCACCGGCACGGAAGCCGAAGACTTCAAGAAGGCCATCGAGGCCGCCAACTTCACCGTCTCCACCGTCGATGCGAAACCGGCACGCCGCAATCCGCAAGCGCCGTTCACGACCTCCACGCTGCAGCAGGAAGCCAGCCGCAAGCTCGGCTTCGCGCCGGCGCACACCATGCGCATCGCACAGCGTCTGTATGAAGGCATCGACATCGGCGGCGAAACCACCGGTCTCATCACCTATATGCGAACCGACGGCGTGCAGATCGATGGCTCGGCCATTACTCAGGCGCGCGAAGTGATCGGCGAGGACTACGGCAAGCAATATGTGCCGGACGCCGCGCGGCAATATACGAGCAAGGCCAAGAACGCGCAGGAAGCGCACGAAGCGATCCGTCCGACCGATATGTCGCGTCGCCCGGCGAGCCTGCGCGGCCGTCTCGATAGCGATCAGTCGCGGCTTTATGAATTGATCTGGATGCGCACCATCGCCAGCCAGATGGAATCCGCCGAGATGGAGCGCACCACCGTCGATATCGCCGCCAAGGCGGGATCGCGCCTGCTCGAACTGCGCGCCACCGGTCAGGTCGTGAAATTCGACGGCTTCCTCGCGGTCTATCAGGAAGGTAAGGACGACGACGCCGAGGATGAAGATTCACGCCGCCTGCCCGCCATGAGCGAAGGCGAAGCGCTGAAGAAAGAGAACCTCGCGGTTACCCAGCATTTCACCGAACCGCCACCGCGCTTCTCGGAAGCATCGCTGGTCAAGCGCATGGAAGAGCTCGGCATCGGCCGTCCCTCGACCTATGCATCGATCCTGCAGGTGCTGAAGGATCGCGGTTACGTTCGTCTCGAAAAGAAGCGCCTCTATGGCGAGGACAAAGGCCGCGTCGTCGTCGCCTTCCTCGAGAACTTCTTCGCCAAATATGTGGAATACGATTTCACCGCGGCGCTGGAAGAGAACCTCGACAGGATCTCCAACAACGAGATCTCCTGGCAGCAGGTGCTCAAGGATTTCTGGACCGACTTCATCGGCGCCGTGAACGAGATCAAGGATCTGCGCGTGGCGCAGGTGCTCGACGCGCTCGACGAGATGCTCGGCCCGCATATCTATGCCCCGCGTGAAGATGGCGGCGATCCCCGTCAGTGTCCAACCTGCGGCACCGGTCGTCTCAATCTGAAGGCCGGCAAGTTCGGTGCCTTCGTCGGCTGCACGAACTATCCGGAATGCCGCTACACGCGTCCGTTGGCTGCCGATAGCGGCGCCAATGCCGATCGTGTGCTCGGCCCCGATCCGGTGTCGGGTCTGGAAGTCACAGTGAAGGCTGGACGTTTTGGACCTTACATCCAGCTTGGCGAAGCCAAGGATTACGAAGAAGGCGAGAAGCCGAAGCGTGCCGGCATTCCGAAGAACACGTCGCCCAGCGATGTCGAACTCGATCTGGCACTCAAGCTCCTGTCGCTGCCGCGCGAGATCGGCAAGCACCCGGAAACCGGCGAGCCGATCACCGCGGGCCTCGGTCGTTTCGGGCCGTTCGTGAAACACGAGAAGACCTATGCCAGCCTGGAAGCCGGCGACGAGGTGTTCGACATCGGCCTCAATCGCGCGGTCACGCTGATCGCCGAGAAGATCGCCAAGGGCCCGAGCGGTCGCCGCTTCGGCGCCGATCCCGGCAAGCCGCTCGGCGACCATCCGACCCTCGGCGGCGTTGCCGTGAAGGGCGGGCGTTATGGCGCCTATGTCACCGCGGGCGGCGTCAATGCGACGATCCCGAGCGACAAGACGCAGGAGACCATCACGCTCGAAGAGGCGATCGCGCTGATCGACGAGCGCGTGGCCAAGGGCGGCATCAAGCCGAAGCGCGGCGCCAAGAAGGCACCGGCGAAGAAGGCTGTCGCCAAGAAGGCCGACGCAGCCGAGAAGAAGCCGGCGGCCAAGAAGGCTGTTGCGAAGAAAGCCGCAGCCAAGCCCAAGGCTGAGGGCGCTGCTGCCAGCAAGGCGCGCGCACCGGTCAAGGCGAAAAAGACGGTCGCCAAGAAGGCTGTGAAAACGGTCGCGAAGAAGAGCGCTGGCTAGAGCCTTTTCGGTTCTGATGATATCAGAACCGAGGCTCTATCTTTTTTGTTTGACGCGTTTTCTTGACGCGAACCGGAAACCACTTCGCTCGAAAACGCTATAGAACGGATAATTGTGAGCAAGAAACGCGACAGCAGCTTTCCAACCAGGGATGCCATCGTCGCGTTTGTTCGCGCGTATCCCGGCAAGATCGGCACCCGCGAGATCGCGCGTGAATTCGGACTGAAGAACGCCGCCCGTGTCGAACTCAAGCGCATGCTGCGCGAACTCGCCGACGAAGGCGCCATCGCCAAGAAAGGCCGCAGCGTGCGCGAGCCCGCAGCGCTGCCGCCGACAGTGCTGGTCGACATCACCTCGCGTGATGCCGATGGCGAGTTGATCGCCACGCCCGTCGAATGGGACGAGGCAGACGGCGTCGTACCAAAAATTCGCATTCACACGCCGCGCCGTCCCCTGCCCGGCACCGCGGCAGGTGTCGGTGACCGCGCATTGTTGCGCATCGAGAAGATCGAGAACGATGGCGAGTTAGCCAGCTATCAGGGCCGCATCGTGCGTGTGCTCGAAGGTGCCCGCACGCGCCTGCTCGGCATCTATCGCGCGCTGCCGAATGGCGGCGGACGATTGATCCCGGTCGACAAGAAGCAGGCCGGGCGCGAACTCAACATCGCTGCGTCAGACGCCAACGGCGCCGAGGACGGCGATCTCGTCAGTGTCGATCTCATTCGCACGCGCGGCTACGGCCTCGGCTCCGGCAAGGTGAAGGAACGGCTCGGTTCGCTCTCCTCCGAGAAAGCGGTCAGCCTGATCGCGATCCATTCCCACGATATCCCGCAGGCGTTCTCCCGCGATGCGCTGAAGGAAGCGGAAGCCGCGCAGCCTGCGACATTGCAGGGGCGTGAAGACTGGCGCGACGTGCCGCTGGTCACCATCGATCCGTCGGATGCGAAAGATCACGACGACGCCGTTTACGCGGAGATCGATTCCGATCCGAACAATGCAGGCGGATACATTGTCAGCGTCGCCATCGCCGATGTCGCCTTCTATGTGCGTCCCGGCTCTGCGCTGGATCGCGACGCACTGATCCGCGGCAACTCCGTCTATTTCCCCGACCGCGTCGTACCGATGCTGCCGGAGCGCATCTCCAATGACCTGTGTTCGCTGGTGCCGGGCGAGCCGCGCGGCGCCCTTGCCGTACGCATGGTGATATCAGTCGATGGCCGCAAGAAGTCACATACGTTCCATCGCATCCTGATGCGCTCGGCGGCCAAGCTGAATTACGCACAGGCGCAAGCCGCCATCGATGGCCATCCCGACGATACTACCGGCCCCCTGCTCGAACCGATCCTGAAGCCGCTCTATGCGGCCTATGCGCAGGTAAAGCTCGCGCGCGACGAACGCGATCCGCTCGACCTCGATATCCCCGAGCGCAAGATTCTGCTCAAGAAGGACGGTACCGTCGATCGCGTCATCGTACCGGAGCGACTCGACGCCCATAAGCTCATCGAAGAGTTCATGATCCTGGCCAACGTCGCCGCAGCTGAAACGCTTGAAAAGAAGGGTCTGCCGCTTATCTATCGGGTACATGATGAGCCCTCGGTGGAGAAGGTTCACAACCTGCAGGAATTCCTCAAGACCCTCGACATGCCGTTCGCCAAAGCGGGCGCACTGCGGCCATCGGTATTCAACCGGGTGCTGTCGCAGGTCAAAGGTCAGGATTCCGAACCGCTGGTGAATGAAGTGGTTTTGCGCTCGCAAGCCCAGGCGGAATATGCCGCCGAGAATTACGGACATTTCGGTCTGAACCTGCGCCGCTACGCGCATTTTACCTCACCTATCAGGCGATACGCAGATCTGATCGTGCATCGCGCACTGATCCGCGCGCTCGGCCTCGGCGAAGGCGCGCTACCTGAGACCGAAACCGTGGAAACGCTGAGCGAAATCTCGGCGCAGATTTCGGCCACCGAACGCCGGGCCATGAAGGCCGAGCGCGAGACGTCCGACCGGCTGATTGCGCACTTCTTGGCCGACAAGATCGGCATGAGCTTCCAGGGCCGGATTTCCGGTGTCACCAGGGCTGGACTCTTTGTCCGATTGACCGAGACCGGCGCCGATGGCCTGATCCCGATCCGCACGTTGGGCACCGAATACTTCAACTATGACGAAGCTCGCCACGCCCTCGTCGGTACACGCAGTGGTGCCATGCACCGGTTGGGCGACGTCGTCGATGTCCGTCTGGTCGAAGCAGCACCCGTCGCAGGTGCCTTGCGGTTCGAAATGCTCTCCGAGGGCAGTACCGCCCCACGGAACCGCCGACGCGAACATGCCCGCAGCAATGACGCTGCAGACCGGCCGCGTCATCCGGGTGCCAAGCCTTCTGGTGCGACGACGTTCAAATCGTCGAAGAAGCAGAAGGCGCCCAAGAAGGCCAAGCCCGGTCGCAATGCGCGGCAGGCGGCCAAAGCTGACAAGGCTCGCTCCGGTGGTAACCCCGGCAAGCCGAAAAAGGGGTAACGTCATGATGACATTGACCACACCGAAGATCTGGAGCGCGACGCTGGATTCCTCCGCCAAACGCAATGTGTGGACCGCGATGAAGCGCGGCTTCACCTGCCGTTGCCCGAACTGCGGCGAAGGCAAGATGTTTCGCGCCTTCCTGAAAACCGCAGATCACTGCGACAAGTGCGGACAGGATTTCTCTGCACACCGCGCCGATGATCTTCCCGCCTATCTCGTGATCGTCATCGTCGGTCACATCGTCGTGCCAATCGCATTGTGGATCGAGACCAACTATTCGCCATCGGTCGCGCTGCAACTTGCGATCTACCTGCCGATCACGCTGATTGCATCGTTGTTGCTGCTGCAGCCGGTCAAGGGCGCCGTGGTGGGATTGCAGTGGGCATTCCGCATGCACGGATTTGGCGACGGCCCGGCTGACTGATACGTTCTCCGTCCCCTTGAACAGCACGTAATAAGAAGAATTTCAGGAGACGGAATGAGCGACGCAGTCGAGATCGGCAAGGAAGCCGACCACCATCCCTATAAGCGTCCGCGCGACGCTGCGACCCTGATGCTGGTCGATCGCTCCGGCCCGATTCCGAAAGTGCTTGTCGGCAAGCGTCACGACAAGGTCGTGTTCATGCCCGGCAAGTTCGTCTTCCCCGGCGGCAGTGTCGACACGACCGACAACAAGATTCCGGTGGCTGCACCTTTGCCGCCGGAGCTTGAAGCCAACCTGATGAAAGGCAGCCCGAAGACGCCGCCGTCGCGCGCGCGTTCGCTCGCTGTCGCAGCTATCCGCGAAGCCTGCGAAGAAACCGGCCTCTGCCTCGGCCGCAAGGTCGATGGCGCGACCAGGAAGCTCCCCGGCGTATGGGAAGCTTTTAGCGATGCAGGTCTCCTGCCCGATCCCTCGGGCCTGTTTCTGATTGCGCGCGCCATCACACCACCCGGCCGTATCAAGCGCTTCGATACGCGTTTCTTCACAGCTGACGCATCGTCGATCGCGCATCGCGTCGAGGGCGTCGTGCATGCCGATGCCGAACTGGTGGAACTGGTCTGGGTCGAACTCGGCTCCGCTCATCTCGCCGACGCGCACGCAATGACGAAGAACGTGCTTAATCAATTGCAGCAGCGTCTCGCCACCGGCCCGTTGCGTCACGACGCGCCACTGCCGTTCTTCCATTGGTACAGCGGTAAGATGCAACTCGACATGCTGCCGGGCGATGCCTGAGAAAATCAGATAATCCGATCACGATTGTTCGGCTTATTTTAGCTGTTTCCTTAGCGGGATAGTTGGTGCAACGCAGTAATAGCTACCACTTTCTCGCTCACAGGAATTCCCAGTTATGGGACAGATGAACTGGACGTCGGAGGCCGAGCCTTCGACATTTACGCGCGCGTCATTGGAATATCGTCGCAAGGCGTCGGCACTCAGCCAGCGCGCCAGCGTGGAAGCTGACCCGCGCAAAGTTCGCGCATTGCTACAACTCGCCATCTCGTGGATTCAGGTTGCTGAAAACGAAGAGCTGATGGCGAGCGAGTATCGTGCCAGCGCACACATGCACAGTTTCTGACACGAGAAGACGCCGCATCCGCGGCGCCTTCCTGCTCTGCCAAGCCCATCATCAGATCTGAGCGAGGCCACCGTCGACGAACAATTCTGCACCGGCGACGAAGCTGGAGTCGTCTGATGCCAGGAACAGCACCGCCTTGGCGATTTCGTCGGCGCTGCCGAGGCGTGCCAGCGGCACGAGACCCGCGAGGTACTTCTGCGTCTCGCCATCGGCATAGGCATCCAGACCGGGCGTCGCGATCGGTCCGGGGCTCACGACATTGACCCGGATCTTGCGATCCTTCAGATCCGCCGTCAGCGAGCGCGCAAAGGAGCGCACAGCCGCCTTGGTCGCGCTGTAGACCGTCGAGGCCTGGAAGCCCTTGATGCCGACCACCGAGCCCGTCAGGACCACCGACGCACCATCACTCAATAGCGGCAGCGCTTCCTGCACCGTGAACAGCAGGCCCTTCACATTGATATCGAACATCCGGTCGTAGTCGTCCTCGCGAATGCCGCCAAACGGCGTCGCCTCGAAGATGCCGGCATTGGCGAACAGCACGTCGATCTTGCCCTTGGCCGCCTTCACCGTGCCGAACAGATGCGCGAGATCGGCGAGCTTGGCAGCGTCCGCCTGCACGCCGACGGCCTTCGGTCCGAGCTGCTTCACGGCGGAGTCGAGTTCGGCCTGGCGGCGACCGGTGATGAAGACACTAGCGCCCTCGTCGACGAAACGCTGGGCGGCGGCCAGGCCAATGCCGGCGCTGCCACCGGTGACGACTGCGATCTTACCTTCGAGTTTGCGGGTCATGATGCTCTCCATGTGATGTGGGGGGGCGGCGCCATCGCCGTCCGACCCGGAGAACATGTTCTATCCACAATAGAGTGGGTATGGGCTTGATCGGATATTATTTATCCGTATTTTGAATGAATGACCGATACCGTTGCGCTCTTCCAAGCCTTCATCCGGGTCGTCGAAGCCGGCTCGTTCAGCCGCGTCGCCGAGGAGCAGAATTCCAGCCAGCCGACAGTCAGCCGGCAGATCGCGACGCTGGAAGATCATCTCGGCACCCGCCTGTTCACCCGCACCACCCGCAAGCTGACGCTGACGGACGACGGCCGCGGCTTCTATGAGCGCGCCAAACTGGCGCTGGAAGCCGTTGCCGAGGCTGAGGGCGCCGTGGGACGCCGCCGGGCCAGACCATCAGGCACGTTGCAACTGGCCCTCCCGGTGGTGTTCGGACGGCTGCGGGTGATCCCGTATCTCAAGGGTTTTCTGGCGCGCTACCCCGACGTCAGTGTCGACCTTGTGATGAGTGACGGCTTCAGCGACCTCGTGGAGGACGGCATCGATCTCGCGATCCGCTCCGGCGTCGTGACCGACCCGAACCTGATCGCCAGGAAGATCGGCGTGACACGCCGCATCCTGGTGGCGTCGCCGTCCTATCTGCGCGGCAAGACGCTGCCTACGCATCCGAACGATCTCATCGGGCATGATTGCATCCCCTATACGCGCTTCACCGGCGGCGTGACCTGGCGCTTCGAAAGTCCGGACGGCCCGATCGCTATCGAAGCCACGGGACCGGTGCGCACCCAGAGTTCGGAAGGCATTCGCGAAGCCGTGATGTCCGGCCTCGGTATCGGGTTTGTGCCGATCTGGCATTTCAGGGATGAGATCGAGACCGGTCGTCTCATAGTGTTGCTCGAAGCCTTCGAACCGAAACCGGTGCCGATCAGCGCGGTCTATCCCTCGCGCCGCTTCGTGCCGCAGAAGACCCGCGCCATGATCGACTACCTGGAAACGCAATTCGCGATGGACCCAACGCTGAATCCGAAGCGGGTGTGAGCTCCGTCCTCATGGTGAGGAGGCGCTACTTCAGCGCCGTCTCAAACCATGAGCGCCGGCCTCCATCCTTCGAGACGCGGCGAAGACGCCGCTCCTCAGGATGAGGTTCTGCAGATAATCCACAAATCGCAATAATCTTCTCGTGAGCAGCATCTACCTGCGCGCGTCGGCGTCCCTATCTGTTCCCGACCAGCATCACGGGGAATTCCAGATGGCGAAGCGTCAGTTGAAGCTCGGGGCCTTCATGCGCCCGATCAGCATCCATACCGGCGCATGGCGCTATCCCGGCGCTCAGCCTGACGCCAACTTCAACTTTCCCTTCCTCAAACAGATGATCCGCAAGCTCGAGGCCGGCAAGTTCGACGCCTTCTTCATGGCCGATCATCTCGCAGTGCTGAACATGCCGGTCGAGGCGCTGAAGCGCAGCCACACGGTGACATCGTTCGAGCCGTTCACGCTGCTGTCCGCGCTCGCCGCCGTCACCGAAAACATCGGCCTCGTCGCCACCGGCTCCACCACCTTTGACGCGCCCTATCACGTCGCCCGCCGCTTCGCCTCGCTGGATCACATCTCGGGCGGACGCGCCGGCTGGAATATCGTCACCACATCGAATCCCGATGCCGCGCTCAACTTCGGTCTCGACGATCACATGGAGCATGCCGAGCGCTACAAGCGCGCGCGTGAATTCTATGACGTGGTCACCGGCCTGTGGGATTCCTTCGCTGATGACGCCTTCGTTCGCGACGTCGAGAGCGGCATCTTCATGGACCCTGAGAAGATGCATGTGCTCGATCATAAGGGCCCACATCTCTCGGTACGCGGCCCACTGAACATTGCCAGGCCCGTGCAGGGCTGGCCGGTGATCGTGCAGGCCGGCGCATCCGAAGACGGTAAGCAGCTTGCCGCCGAAACCGCAGAAGCGGTGTTCACCGGCGGCGGGGCGATCAGCGATGCGCAGAAGCTCTATGCGGACATCAAGGGCCGCATGGAGAAGCTCGGCCGCAACCGCGATCATCTCAAGATCCTGCCCGGCGCCTTCGTGGTGGTCGGCGACAGCGTCGAGGAAGCCAAAGAGAAACGCGCTTTGCTCGACAGCAAGGTGCATTACGCCAATGCCATCGCCTCGCTTTCGATCAATCTCGGCACCGATGCTTCCGGCTTCGATCCCGATGGTCCCCTGCCCGAGATCCCGGAGACCAATGCCAGCAAGAGCGGCCGCGAGCGCGTGATCGCCCTCGCGAAACGCGAGAACCTGACCGTGCGCCAGCTTGCCCAACGGCTCGGCGGCTATGGCGGCTCGGCTTTCGTCGGCACGCCCCAGACCATCGCCGACCAGATGCAGGAGTGGCTGGAAACCGAAGCCTCGGACGGCTTCAACATCATGTTCCCCTACCTGCCGGAGGGGCTGAACGAGTTCGTCGGCAGGGTCATCCCGGAACTGCAGCGGCGGGGTATTTTCCGCACCGAGTATGAAGGCAAGACGCTCAGAGAGAATCTGGGGCTCCCACGGCCCGAAAACCGGTTCTTTCCCTCTGCAACTTGACTCCGCTGCGAGGGATCGCATCAGCTACTGCTCCCGCCTGTTGTACTGCGATCCCTATCTCGGAAAATTCCATGAGTGCGCATGCCATCCATCTCCTCACGCCGCACGAGGCATGGACCAGGCGCGATGGCCTGATCGACCTTCTCGTCGACTCGGTCGAAGGCGGCGCTTCGGTCAATTTTGTCTGGCCTATGATGCGCGCGAAAGCCGAGGCGTGGTGGGACGGCACACTCGCCAGCCACGCGCGCGGCGAGCGGTTGATCTTTACGGCAGAGGCCGGGGATCGCATCGACGGGACCGTGCAATTGATCCCGGCGCCACAGGAGAATCAGGCCTTCCGCGCGGACATTGCCAAGATGCTGGTGCACCGCCGTGCGCGATGTCAGGGACTGGGCGCCGCGCTGCTGTTGGCGGCGGAACATGAAGCGCAGCGGATCGGCCATACGCTGCTGACACTGGATACCGCCACAGGCGGCGCCGGTGAACGGCTCTACGCCAGGCTCGGCTGGACCAAATTCGGCGAAGTTCCCGGCTACGCCACCAACCCGGACAATAGCACCCGGGATGGGGCCAGCTTTTTCTACAAGACGCTCTGATGTCGATTGACCGGAGATTCAGGCCAGCCGTAGCCTGAAAACCGGCTCTTTCCGGGATACCAGCCTGAATTGGAGTGGTTTTTCCACCCAGAAAACCTTGACTTTGGGGCGTTCGGGGCTAGGTTGCGCCCCAACACGGCCAGTTCTCTGGCTGTCACCCGATTCCCGACATTCAGAGGTTCTGCCATGGCCAAAGCGGTCACCATCAAGGTCAAGCTCGTTTCCACCGCGGACACCGGCTTCTACTACACCGCCAAGAAGAATTCGCGCACCATGACCGACAAGATGGTCAAGAAGAAGTACGACCCGGTCGCGCGCAAGCACGTTGAATTCAAGGAAGCCAAGATCAAGTAAGCGCTGAACACAGCTGCTGACGGATTTTGAACGGGGCCCTTTCGGGTCCCGTTTTCTTTTAACCTCTCCTCGCTCTTTTGCGGGGGGAGTTTAAGTAAGAAGCCCAGCTCAATCGTTTCAATTTTAGCGATCCGCGCAGCGCCACGTTTACCCTGCCACAACTATGGCGGGCATGAAGCCTGCGATTGAAACGGTATTCACGTCATTTCGTGCGACAAGTCGGTATCATTCGACGCAATTGATTTGCATCGGGAGCAACCCTTGTCTTTCCGCGATTCAGACACGACGGCTGGCCAATTCACGTCTGCGGTGTCTCTGGCAGGCGTCTTCGTCCGCTACGCATTCTATTTTTTCGGAATGATTGTGTTCGGGCTCATCGCCTTCGGGGTGATCTGGCTCTGGGGCAATCGCGTCCAGGTGGTCCAGGACAAGCCAGCTTTCAGGATCACTGACGGCAGCTTCACACGGTTACCCGTCAGCTCCGACATCATCACCAGCGGACTGCTTGGCCGTGTTGAGGTCATGCAATACGGGGCACTGGATCATCGCGGGATCGATCTCACCGTGGCGATCGCATTCCCGCCCCCGGGCGGCCTCCAGACGCGACCGACTTTCGAACCGCGCGAAACAAAGCTTTTGCGCAACATGCGCTTCCAGACGCTCTCCACGCACTTCGATCTGGAAACCCGCTACGGCCCTGTCCATGCCGTCGAAACGCGCGTCGAGACCGATGGCCGCTGGAAACAGTGCCTCGCCTTCAGCTCGCGCTTCGATACCAGGGCCGTGTTCCTCTCCGGCTGGACCTGCGACGCCACCGGCACCAAGCCCGGCGCGGATGCCCTCGCCTGCGCGCTCGACAAACTCGTGATCGATAAGGAATTGCCGACGAAAGAAGCCGACGCCTATCTGCGCGCACGCATGACGCGGCCCGCTTACTGCGCGGCCCGGCAGGTCACACAGACCTTCGATACGGGATCACGCCCAATCTCGCCGCCGTCGCGATGGTCGCAACCGTCGGCGCGAACGCGTCTTTGATCGTGGCTTAAGCGGCCGCCGCAACCACGCGGTTGCGGCCGTCGTGCTTGGCGCGATACAGCGCCACGTCGGCGCGCTTGAGCACGGCGGCGACGGGCTCGCCCTTCTTCTCCAGCGTCGACAACCCGATCGAGATCGTGACCTCGATGCGCTTGTTGCCCTTGTCGATGGAGAACGGTTCGCCGGCGATCGAACGACGCAGACGCTCGGCCACCATGCTGGCGACGTGCATATCTGTCTCGGGCATGACGATGACGAATTCCTCGCCGCCGTAGCGACAGGCCAGATCGATGCCACGGATCGACTTGCGAATGCGCACGGCGAATTCGCGCAGCACGTCGTCACCGCAATCATGGCCATGATTGTCATTGATCGACTTGAAGAAGTCGATGTCGAGCATCATCAGCGCGAGCGGCTTGCCGCGGGTGGCCGCCTGCTCTGCCAGCGTTTCCAGATGGCTTTCCATGTAGCGGCGGTTGTGCAGTCCGGTCAGACCGTCGGTGATCGCGGCTTCGATGGAGTGCTGAACGTTGTCGCGCAGATGATCGGTGTAACGGCGACGGCGCACCTGCGTGCGGGCGCGGGCCAGCAGCTCATTCTTGTCCACCGGGCGCATCAGGTAGTCGTTGACGCCGATCTCAAGACCGCGCAGCAGCCGCGGATTGTTGTCGGCATCGGCAATCGCGAGAATCGGAATCTGCCGCGTGCGCTCCAGCGAACGCGCCTGGCTGCACAGCCGCAATCCGTCGTAATTCTCCAGGCTCAGCGAGACAATGAGCAGATCGTAATTGCCCTCGGCGGCATGAAACAGCGCCTCGGTTGGATTGGGTTCGACATCGACGGTGTGTTCGGCCGACAGGACGGGCGCCAGCCGCTCATACGATGACGGACGATCGTCGACCAGCAGGATGCGGCCGCCCACCCCCAGATCAGACACGGCGCTGCGCTCAGGTGCCTGCACGCCGATTTCCAGCGAGGTGATGGCGCGCATGCGCAGCTCATCGGTCATCATCTTCAGACGTGTCAGCGAGCGTACGCGCGCCACCAGCACGGCATCGGCAACAGGTTTGGTGAGGAAGTCATCGGCGCCGGCTTCCAGACCGCGCACGCGATCCGACGGCGAATCCAGCGCGGTGACCATGACCACCGGAATGAAATGCGTCTTCGGATTGGCTTTCAGGCGACGACAGACCTCGAAGCCGTCCATGTCGGGCATCATCACGTCGAGCAGGATCAGGTCGCATTCGGAACGCGCGCAGATTTCCAGCGCCTGTGCGCCGTTGGACGCGGTGATGACGTCGAAGTATTCCGCCGAGAGACGGGCTTCCAGAAGCTTCACGTTGGCGGGGATGTCATCGACGACAAGAATACGCGCTGACATAGGGAACTCCCTAACCGATGAACCGACGCACGGTTTCGATAAATTTTCCGACCGAAATGGGCTTTGACAAATAGGCTTCGCAGCCGCCTTCGCGGATACGTTCTTCGTCGCCCTTCATGGCGAAGGCTGTGACGGCGACGACGGGGATCATGCTGATCGCAGGATCCTTCTTGATCCATCCGGTTACTTCGAGACCGGAGACCTGCGGTAGCTGAATATCCATGAGGATGAGATCGGGGCGGAGCGAGCGGACAAGATCGAGCGCTTCATAGCCATTGCTCGTGCCGACAGTCTGATAGCCATGGGCTTCCAGCAGGTCACGGAAGAGCTTCATGTTGAGCTCGTTGTCCTCCACGATCAGGACGGTTTTTGCCATCCCGCCCTCCAATCCAGAACCCGAGCGTTCTTGTTTCGCGGAGCATGATTGCCCTGCGTCACCGGCCAATGTGATGTTCGAAGCGAACTTCCAAATTCACTTCGGCCACCGCGCCGAAGTGCCCATGTACCGTGCGCATCCCACCAACTGGAATCGCCCCGGTGACTCGGGCATGATGATTTAAAATAGAGACGATAAGTTACGGAAAGGCAAACACGCGTGATGAAAAAGCCCCAGCGCCACCCCAGCGAAGTCGCTGAAATCGTTGCGATTCAGGCGCTTTCCTTCGTTGCCGGCGACCCCGAGCGGCTGGGCCTGTTCCTGTCCGAGAGCGGAATCGGTCCGGAGACTCTCCGCTCGGCTGCAAAGGATCCACAGTTCCTCGTCAGCGTGCTCGATTTCGTGCTGCGCGACGACGAGACCGTGAAAGCGTTTTCGGCGTCGTCGCAACTGGATCCCACCACCATCGCCGCCGCGCGGCAGGCGCTCGATCCGCGCGGGCAGGAATTTACGTGAGCCCCTCTCCGGCAGAGCTGAGCGGACCGCGCTGCTTCTGCCGGGATTGCCTTGTCGATCTGGATGCACGCGTCAAGCGCTGCACGTCATGCGGGTCGCCGCGCCTCGTGCGACACCACGCGCTGCCGTCCCTGACGCTGGCGCATATCGACTGCGATGCGTTCTACGCGACCGTCGAGAAGCGCGACAATCCCGACATCGTCGATCGGCCCGTCATCATCGGCGGCGGCAAGCGTGGCGTGGTGTCCGCCGCCTGCTACATCGCGCGCACCTATGGCGTGCGCTCGGCGATGCCGATGTTCAAGGCGCTCGATCTCTGCCCCGACGCCGTCGTGGTGCGGCCTGACATGGCGAAATATGTCCGCGTCGGCCGCGAGGTCCGCCACGCCATGCAGGCGCTGACGCCGCTGGTCGAGCCGCTATCGATCGACGAAGCCTTTCTCGATCTCTCAGGCACGCAGCGCGTCCACGGCATGATCCCGGCCAAGGTGCTGGCGAAATTCGCCGCCGATATCGAGCGAACTGTCGGCATCACTGTCTCGGTCGGTCTGTCGGTGAACAAGTTTCTCGCCAAGATTGCCAGCGATCTCGACAAGCCCCGCGGCTTCGCCACGCTCGATCAGGAAGACGCTGTGGCCATGCTGGCCGACAGGCCCGTCAGCTTCATCTTCGGCGTCGGCCCCGCGACCGCGGAGAAACTCTCGCAGCGCGGCTTTCGCAAGATCAGCGATCTGCAGCGCGCCGACGAGACCGACCTGATGAAACAGTTCGGCGGCGAAGGCCGCAGGCTGTGGCGCCTGGCACGCGGCATCGACGATCGCCTCGTCGTCGCCGATCGCGGCGCCAAAACGATTTCGAACGAGACGACGTTCAATGAGGACATCCGCGACTACGCCACGCTGGAAAAGATCCTGTGGCGATTGTCGGAGAAGGTTTCATCGCGTCTCAAGAGCAGCGAATTGTCCGGCACAACGGTGACGCTGAAACTCAAGACCGCAGATTTCCGCCAGCGCACCCGCTCGCAGTCGATCCAGTCGCCGACGCAGATGGCCGCGCGCATCTTCGATATCAGTCGCGAGATGCTGGCGAAGGAAATCGACGGCACGGCCTTTCGCCTGATCGGCACCGGCGTCAGCGCGCTCAAGCCCGGCAACGAGGCCGGCGACGACAACATGCTCGACCGCCGCTCGTCGCATGCCGAACGGGCGATCGACGACCTCAGGAAGAAGTTCGGCAGCGCCGCCGTGATCCGCGGCATTGCCTATGACGGGCCGGAGAAGCCAAGGACGTAGTTCCCATAGGGATTGCGAATTTGTGATTGTGTCCGGGCTTCCCACGCTGTGGTGGCCGTGAGATGGTCGAATATGGATCTTCGTCGGCTGCTGAAACTCTTTCTGGCGATCTTCGTGACCATCGGCCTCTCGGTGGCGCCAGTGGTGACTCCGGCGGCTGCCAACGGGCCGTCGGCCACGATGACCGACATGTCGGCGATGTCTGGAGACATGCCCTGCTGCCCATCCGAACAGAAGAGTAAGGATTGCCAGGACTGTCCACTTCTCGCGATTTGCGTGTTGAAGACCGCCCAGGCGGGCCCCTCCGTAACACCACCCATGACGGTTCGCCACGCCGTCCGAACGTACCACTCGGTGCTGAATGACGCGCTTACCGATGGCGTCAACCGTCCCCCTCCAGACCACCCTCCTCGCACTTCGATCTGAGCGGCGCTGAGCGCCGTCGCTGCCGCGTGCCTCCTGGCGCGCGGATGACGCATGCCGTTCGCGGCACATCAGATTCAATCGAGGATACCAAACCATGAAGACGTCTAACTCCCCGCGCGCCTTCCGGGCTGCGTTGATCGCTGTCGCTTTGGGCAGCGCAAGCACGGCTGCACTGGCTGACATCAAGGACTACACGTTCGAGCTCGTCGATCAGTCCGTTCAGGCCGGCCCCGACAAGATCATCACCGTCCGCTTGATGAACACCAAGACCGGCAAGCCCGTGCCGGATGCCGTTATTTTTGCAACCCGTCTCGACATGGCTCCTGACGGTATGCAGGAGATGGCCACCAAGGTCACGCCAGTATCGGGGGCCGAGCCCGGCACCTACAAGTTCAAGGCCACCTTCGGAATGGCCGGTCGCTGGCAGCTTTCTCTCGGCGCCAAGGTGCAGGGAGAAACCGGCTCCGTCGAGAACAAGCTCGTCATCACGGCGCAGAAATGAACCGCGTCGTTCTAGCTGGCACGGCCGCCGCGTTCATCGCGGCGGCCGGAGGCGGATTCATCATCGCGCAGCGACCAACCGCGCGCGCCTTCGCCTTAGTCACCCCCGCCGACGCACAGCAAGCCGGCGCGCCAATCTACTATCAAGATCCGGACGGAAAGCCGGCTTACTCGCTGACGCCGAAGAAAACGGCGTCAGGTCGTGACTACCGCGCCGTGCCCGCCGGAGCCGACGTCAGCTTCGAAGACCTCACAGAGACCATGCCGATGTCAGAGCCAACGTCGGCTGGCACCGACACGAGCCGCAAGATCAAGTATTACCGCAATCCGATGGGGCTGCCGGACACGTCGCCGACGCCGAAGAAGGACTCCATGGGGATGGATTACATCCCGGTCTTCGACGGCGACGATTCCGACGATGGATCAGTCAAGCTCTCTCCGGGCAAGATACAGCGCACGGGCGTGAAGTCCGAGCCAGCCACCAAGCGCGTGATCCGGACGACGATCCGCGCACCCGGCACGATCCAGCTCGACGAGCGGCGCATCTCCGTGATCTCGATGCGCGCGGAAAGCTGGGTGCAGAAGGTTGCCGATGTCACCACCGGCACGAAGGTCCGCAGCGGGCAGCCCTTGATGGACATCTACAGCCCCGCAATCTCGTCCGCCGCAGCGGAATACGTCGCCACTATCACGTCGAAGACGACGGGCGGCGATGGACTGTATGGGCGAGGGTCCCGTCAACGGATCATGAATCTCGAGGTTCCGGAAACGGTGATTGCCGAAATCGAAAAGAGCCGCATCGTCCCGATCTCCATTGCATGGGCCGCACCGCGGGATGGCATCGTTCTTGAGCGCAACGCCATCGAAGGGATGCGGGCGCAACCCGGCGACATCCTCTTTCGTATCGCCGACACGTCGCTCGTCTGGGCGATGGTCGATGTCGCGGAGCGCGATCTTGGAGCGATCGCCGTCGGACAGCCGGTGAACGTCCGGACGCGTAGCCTTTCCGGCAGGCCGTTTGCAGGCAAGATCAACGTGATCTACCCGCAGGTCAATCGCGAGACCCGGACGACACGCGTCCGTATCGAACTCACAAACGCCGATCTCGCTCTGCTACCGGACATGTATATCGACGCTTCGATCGAGACCGGGAGTCCGGATCCGGTCGTGTCCGTCCCGGAGAGCGCTGTGATCGACACCGGCACCCGGCAATCGGTGTTCATTGACAAAGGACAGGGCCGCCTCGAACCGCGCGGCGTCGAACTCGGCCGTCGCGGCGGCGGCTATGTCGAAATCCGCGAGGGAGTCGCGGACGGCGAACCTGTCGTCATTTCGGCCAATTTCCTGATCGATGCAGAAAGCAATCTGAAGGCCGCGCTGAAGGGCTTTTCCGACGCGAGGAGCCCACAATGATCGCCCGCATCATCGCATGGTCGGCGCGCAATCTGCTGCTGGTGTTGTTCGGCACAGGGTTCGCCGCAGCCGCTGGCATCTACGCGCTGGCGCATCTGCCGCTCGACGCCATCCCGGATCTCTCCGACACGCAGGTTATCGTCTATACCGAGTACCCCGGCCAGGCGCCGCAGGTGATCGAGGATCAGGTCACCTATCCGTTGACGACGGCAATGCTCACGGTGCCGAAGTCGAAAGTGGTGCGCGGGTTCTCGTTCTTCGGCGTGTCGTTCGTCTATGTCATCTTCGAAGACGGGACCGACATCTACTGGGCCCGGTCGCGCGTTCTCGAATTCCTGAACGGAGCCACGTCCCGCCTGCCCGCCGGCGTTACGCCGACGATGGGGCCCGACGCCACCGGCGTCGGCTGGGTCTACCAATACGCGATCATGTCCAGGGAACTGAACCTTGCCGACACACGGGCGATCCAGGACTGGAATCTGAAGTTTGCGCTCGCCAAAGCCGAAGGCGTCGCCGAAGTCGCCAGCGTCGGTGGCTTCGTCAAGCAATATAACGTCGTTCTCGATCCACTTCGGATGCGCGACCTCGGCATCACCATGCAGAAGATGCGGGACGCTATCCGCGCCAGCAACGCCGATGTCGGCGGTCGCACGGTGGAGCTGTCCGAATTCGAATATGTCATCCGCGGCAAGGGCTATCTGAAGTCGATCAACGACCTCGGCAATGTCGTGCTCAAGACGAACAACGGCACGCCGGTCCTGCTGCGCGACGTCGCGCGCGTCGAACTGGGCCCCGACGAGCGGCGCGGCATTACCGAACTGAACGGCGAAGGCGAAGTCGCCAGCGGCATCGTGTTACAACGCTTCGGCGTCAATGCGCTCGACGTGATCGAGAACGTCAAGAAGCGCTTCAAGGAGATCGCCAGCAGTCTGCCGAAGTCCGTCGAGATCGTTCCGGTTTACGACCGCTCGAATCTGATCAACGCCGCCATCGCCACGCTCAAGCACACATTGCTGGAGGAAAGCGTTGTCGTCGCGCTCGTCTGCATCGTCTTCCTGCTGCACGTCCGTAGTGCCCTGGTTGCGATCCTGATGCTGCCGGTCGGCGTGCTGATGGCGTTCGGCGCCATGAAGCTGCTCGGTCTTGGCTCCAACATCATGAGTCTCGGCGGCATCGCGATCGCCATCGGCGCCATGGTCGATGCCGCTATCGTCATGATCGAGAACGCCCACAAACATCTCGAACGCGCGGATCCCGGCAAATCACGTGTCGAAGTCCTGATCGAGGCAGCCTCCGAGGTAGGCCCGGCACTGTTCTTCAGCCTGTTGATCATCACCGTGTCGTTCATGCCGATCTTCACGCTGGAATCCCAGGAAGGGCGTCTGTTCAGCCCTCTGGCGTTCACCAAGACGTTTGCGATGGCAGCCGCCGCCATCCTGTCGGTGACGCTGGTCCCGGCCCTGATGATCATCTTCGTTCGCGGCCGGATCGTTCCGGAACACAAGAATCCGATCAACCGCTTTCTGATCTGGGTCTACCGGCCTGTCATCACCGTTGTGATGCGCGCGAAGACGCTGGTCGTCCTGCTCGCAGTCGCCGTTCTCGCGGCGAGCGTCTGGCCGGCCCGTCAGCTCGGGACCGAGTTCATGCCCAGCCTCAACGAGGGCACGCTCATGTATATGCCGACGACGCTGCCGGGCATCTCTGTCACCAAGGCCGGAGAACTCCTGCAGACACAGGACAGGATCATTCGGTCGTTTCCGGAGGTGGCTTCGGTCTACGGCAAGGCGGGGCGCGCTGCCACGGCTACTGATCCGGCGCCCTCCGAAATGTTCGAGACAATCATTAACCTCAAGCCGAAGGAAGAGTGGCGATCCGGTCTCACGGTCGATGGACTGATTGCCGAGATGGACAAGGCGCTGCAGTTTCCGGGCGTGTCGAATGCCTGGACGATGCCGATCAAGGCCCGCATCGACATGCTGTCGACAGGCATCCGCACGCCCATCGGCGTAAAGGTGATCGGCACCGACCTCGTCGAGATCGACCGGCTTGCCAAGCAGATCGAGCAGGTTCTGAAAACCGTTCCAGGGACGTCGTCCGCCTATGCCGAGCGCGGCATCGGCGGCTACTACCTCGATGTGACACCGGATCGAGAGGCATTGGCGCGCTACGGCATCATGATCCAAGACGTCCAGGACGTGATCGGAACCGCTCTCGGCGGCCAGACGGTAACGACGACCGTGGAAGGCCGGCAACGCTTCACCGTCAACATGCGGTACCCCCGCGACCTCAGAGACAGCCCGCAGGCCATCGCCAGCGACGTGCTGGTGCCGATGCCCGGAGGTGGCGCAGTCCCGCTCGGCGAAGTGGCCAGGATTGCGCTGGCGAGAGGACCGACATCGATCCGGACCGAGAACGGACAGTTGGCCACCTACATCTATGTCGACATCCGTGACCGCGACCTCGGCGGCTACGTGGCCGACGCGCAGCGCGCCGTCCAGGCGAGCATTCAATTTCCGCCCGGCTACTACGTGACGTGGAGCGGCCAGTACGAATATCTCGAACGTGCGACGGCGCGCCTGAAGATCGTCGTGCCGGTGACGCTGTTGATCATCTTCCTGCTGCTGTACCTGAACTTCCGGTCGATCACCGAAACGATGATCGTCATGCTGTCGCTGCCGTTCGCGCTGGTCGGCGGCCTTTGGCTGATGTGGTGGCTCGGTTTCAATCTGTCGGTTGCAGTCGTCGTCGGTTTCATTGCGCTGGCCGGCGTTGCCGCCGAGACCGGCGTGGTGATGCTGATCTATTTGAATCAGGCATTGACCGCGATCCAGGCGCGACGGGACATTGAAGGACGGCCTCTGACACGCAACGACCTGTACGACGCCATCATGGAGGGAGCGGTCGAACGCGTCCGTCCCAAGATGATGACGGTGGTCGCCATCATGGCGGGCCTGCTGCCGATCATGTGGAGTACCGGCACGGGCTCGGAGATCATGCAGCGGATCGCGGTGCCGATGATCGGCGGCATGATCTCGTCGACGCTGCTGACGTTGATTGTGATCCCGGCGATCTATGCAATTGTTAAGGGCTATCGGCTGCCTCAGGCCGGCTTGATCTCGGCAAAAGGGATAGCTCCCTTGGCCAGATAGCCGGAGCCTGTTGCGTTTCACGCATGCCGACTAGGGCATCATCGCGCGCTGGACAACTGACGCGCTCCTCCAGCCTAAACGCAATTGCGTTTAGGCGACCATGAGGGCGGAGCTTAGAGCGACGTATTCAGACTCAGCCGAACACGTCCTGCAACTCGCCGTCCTTGATCACAGCCACACCATCCAGTGTGATTGTGGTCTTGAAGATCGGCAGATCGAAATGCCCCGCGGTGTAGCGGCCGGCGAATTCGTTGGCGCCGGTGGAGAACAGGAAATTGCCGGCCACGGCGCGGATCTCCGTGCCGTTGGTGTCGCGTTGATCATACATCTGCAGCGCCTCGTAACGCGCATTGGGGTTCATGCCCCAGCCGACATGCGACACGGCGTAAGCTTCACGATCGCCCCAGGCGGCGAGATAGCGCTTCATCATCTCGGCATCGGCGCCCTCGCCCGTGAGTTCGGTGAGATAGTCGTCCTTGAACAGCATCTTCACCGGCGAGGTCAGATAGCGCTTGAAGGTCAGGTTGATATCGCCTGCATCCATCACCACCGTGCCGTTGATGGTCTTGCTCTTCGGAAAGCTCACCACGATGCCGCCCGGCCAATGTGCCAGCGTGCCCGGCTTGTCTGTCCAGCCCCAGACGCCGACGGTGGCCGCGCCTTCCATGTTGACGTCGAGATCAGTGCCCGCCTTCGACGTCACCTTCATGTGCTTCGTGCCGCGCAGCATCTTCGCCGCCGCGCGCACGCGCTTCTCGAGTGCCGAGTCAGGCACCATGCGCTCGAGCGCTTCCGGATGCTCGTTGGAGATCACGAGAATGCGCGCGCCGGCCTTCAGGATCTCCGGCGTTTCCTTGGCATGCATCAGGCCTTCGATGGTGCAGTCCACCACGAAGCCGGCCTGCTGCAGCGCTGATACAACCGGCCCGAGCTGCTGGATCGCTTCTGACGCGCCGGTGGAGCGGATCGGCACGACCTGCTTGTTACGCGGCGTCGGCACCACGACATGGAACGGCCGCGCGCCCATGCGGAGCAATGCCAATTCGGCAATGTGCACATTCAGCGCGCGCGATTGCGTCTCGGAGAGGATGGCGGCAGTGTCACCGGGCTTGACCGCGCAGCGTTCGAAGATCTCGCAGAATGCGTCGATCCATTTCGCCTCGATGCGATCCGCCAGCATGCCGTTTCTCCGTGTTTTAAAGCGATTATGGTTGGATGATAGGCGCGGTCATGTTATATGAAAAGGAATATTTTTAATCTTGAAGGACAATCCGGCGCTGTATTTTGGGCAGTCGCGGGTGTCGCGGAGCGGCGAATTCCATGGCGTTTGACAAGACGGCGCAGGACAAGGTCGCGGATGACAAGCTCGTGGACAAGGCGCAGGCGGTCAACCCCGCGACGTTTCGTCAGGCGCTGGGCCAGTTTCCGACCGGCGTCACCGTGGTCACCGCAACGACAGGCGATCATCCTGTCGGCATGACCGCGAACTCCTTCTCGTCGGTCTCGCTCGATCCGCCGCTGGTGCTGTGGAGCGTCGCGAAATCTTCGCCCAGCCACGATCCCTTCGTCGAGGCTGATGCCTTCGCCATTCACTTTCTCGGCGCCGATCATGGCGAGCTCGCGATGCGTTTCGGCCGTCGCGGCTCCGACAAGTTTGCTGATATCGCCCATGCGCCGGGCATCAGCGGCGCACCGCTGATCGAGGGCCTCGCACCGATCTTCGAATGCAAGACCTGGGCGCGCTATCCCGGCGGCGACCACACGATCCTGGTCGGTGAAGTCGTGCACTTCGTCGAGCGCAATCACGACCCCCTCGTCTTCCACTCCGGACAACTCCGCCGCATCGACAAGGCACAGCCACGTGCGCCGGCCCTGGCCAGCAACAGTTTTGCGCGCAGCTACCTGTCCTATCTGCTGGCGCGTGCCAGCTTCAACGTCTCCAGCTCGTTTCACGCGCGGTTGAAAGAATGGGACCTCACGGTGCCGGAATGGCGCGTATTGGCCTGCCTCGCCGATGTCGAGGGCCTGTCGGTCGGCGAACTCGCCGCGATGGCTTTGATGAAGCAGCCGGGCCTGACGAAAGTGCTCGACCGCATGGAGCGCGACGATCTGCTCAAGCGCAAGAGCACCTCGAACGATCGGCGCCGCGTCACGCTCTACCTGACCGCAAAAGGCCGCGCGCGCGTCAAGCCGGTGCAGAAGGCAGCCCTCGAACATGAGGCAGAGTTGCTGAAGCGCTTCAGCGACGACGAACGCGCAACCATCAAATATGCGCTGGATCTCCTGATCGACAGCGGCATGTCGGACGATACAACTTCACAATAACGATCGCGATCAAGCGCTGCTCTCTCCACGTCATGGCCGGGCTTGTCCCGGCCATCCACGCCTTCCTTGTGGCCAAGACGTGGATGCCCGGCACAAGGCCGGGCATGACGGAGAGAGTGTCATTGTTTGTAAGTGAGCGACGCCGTTACTTGATCGGCGCGACGACCTTGCCCTTCAGCTCGGAAACGTCGAGCTTCTTCGGCAACATTCCGGATTCGACATAGGTGTCGAGCATCTTCTGGATCGCGTCGAAGTTCGGCGCGGCGCCCGGATCGCGCGCAAAATCGTTGTCCTTGAGCAGATATGTTTCGAGCACCGGGATCGGCGCTTTCATCACTTCGTTGACGACCTTCAGCGTTTCGTCGCGATTGGCGAGCGCCTTCTGCATGCCCAGCGTCAGATCGCGTACATACATCCTGGCCAGTTCCGGATTCTTCTCGATGAAGTCCGCACGGCAGGCTTCGAGGATGTGCACGATGCCATCCTGCTGCTGCGACAGCGAGAACAGCTTGCGGGTGCCGCCCTTGGCTTCCATGCGCGCGGCAAATGGCTGGTTCATCACGGCGGAATCGACACGGCCCGAACGCAGCGCTTCTTCCGAGAGCGCGAAGCCGACTTCAACCAGCTTGACGTCCTTGGCCGGATCGAGGCCAGCCTGCTTCAAGAGGATCGCCATCGGGCCATAGATACCGGAGCCCAGCGTGTTGATCGACATCGTCTTCCCCTTGAGGTCGGCGATGGTCTTGATCGGCGAGTCGTCCTTTACCGCCCAATAAACCGAAAAGCTGCCCGGCTTTTCGAACACGTGCTGCGCAACGATCGAAGCCTTGAGGTTGCCGCTCTGCACGCCTTGCGCCAGTGCCAGCACCGATTGCGTCGCGCAATCCAGCGCGCCGGCCGCGAGTGCCTGCGTCATCGGCGCGGTGCCCTGAAACTGCACCCACTCGATATTGTATTTCTTGCCGAGATCCGCGAATTCCTGCGGACGCTTCATCATCCAGTATTTGGATTCCTCGGCCGGGATGGTCCAGCCAACCTTGATGGTTTGTTGGGCAAATGCCGAGCCACTGCTCAGCAACGCTCCGAGTGCCAGAGCCGCCACAACGCCACGCTTCGATGCGATCCGCTTCATCCTGAATTCCTCTGTTTTCAGCGATCCGGCCGCAGTCAGAAACGAATGCAATTCTCTTGCCGAAGCGCTCCCCACGCACAATTGTTTCATGCTTCAAATGATCGCGCAATATGCCTCGCTATGGGCTATATTGAAGCAGACTGGTTGGACTGCCAGCCCGGGAATTGATTCACCATGAGCAATGACTCCTTCTTCTCCGATCTCCTCGCATCCATCTCGGAACGCGGACGCACTCTGTTGCGGCTCGGTCCCGCATCTGTCGATCCCAAACAGAACGCATCGGATTTGATCGAACTCTGTACGGAGCTATTGTCCGGACGCGGCGAAGCGTCCGGCACGGTCCTCGCGCGCGGCGTGCTCGATCGCTACAAGAGTCTCGACGAGGCCGGTCGCCTCACCTTCTTTGAGAACCTCGCACAGAATTACGGTCCCGATCGTGACAAGCTTGAAAAGGCCATCGAGGCATGGCGTGCCAAGCCGACCGGCGACGTCTCGGGCGAATTGCATTTCGCATCCGAGCCGCAGCGGCAGGAACTGTTTCGCCGGCTGAACCGCGCGCCGAATGCGACCAGCGAACTCGTGAAGATGCGTGAAGATCTTCTCGATCTGAAGAATGGTAACAAAGACCTCAACGCCGTCGATCGCGACGTCGTTCATCTCTTGGCATCCTGGTTCAACAGGGGATTTCTGGTGCTGCGCAAGATCGACTGGTCCACGCCCGCCAACGTGCTCGAAAAAGTCATCAAATATGAAGCGGTGCATGAGATCCACGACTGGGATGATCTGCGCCGCCGCATCGATCCCGTGGATCGCCGCTGCTATGCATTCTTCCACCCTGCCCTTGTCGATGAACCGCTGATTTTCGTCGAGGTCGCGCTCACCGAAACCATTCCGGGCGCCATCGCGCCGCTGCTCGCCGTCGATCGCCAGCCGGTGCCGATCGAGCGCGCACGCACCGCCGTGTTCTATTCGATCTCCAACTGCCAGCGCGGCCTCGGCGGCATTTCCTTCGGCAACTTCCTGATCAAGCAGGTGGTCGAGGAACTGCGCCGCGAATTGCCGAAGCTCGATACGTTCGTGACGCTGTCGCCGGTGCCGGGTTTCATGAAGTGGCTCAAGAAGGCCGATGACCTCAACCTGTCCAATGAGGATCAGGCGCTGGTCGACATGCTCGCCGATCCGCTATGGGTCAACGACACGGCGCTGACGGCGCAGCTCAAGCCCGTGATGGAGCAGCTTGCCGCGCACTACTTCCTGAAGGCCAAGAGCCCGCGCGGCGGCCCGATCGATTCCGTCGCCCGTTTCCATCTCGGCAACGGCGCACGGCTCGAGCGCATCGACTGGCTCGGCGACACTTCAGCCAAAGGCCTGCGCGAGTCCGCCAGCCTGATGGTGAACTATCTGTACCGCCTCGACGATATCGAGAAGAACCACGAAGCCTATGCCGATCATTACGAGATCGCGGCATCGAGCGCGGTGAAGAAGCTGCTGAAGAGTGAAAGCGGCGGTGGCCTGCGTTTGCTGGACAGCATGCGGCTGTCGAGAGCGGAGTGAGCGGCGCTCCAACGCCAGTAGCTGTCGTCCCCGCCTAGTGCGCCTTCGGCGCACGCGGGGCGGGGACCCATAGCCTCCGAGTTAGAAATCGGAACGCCATGGATGCGACAGAGCTATTATTTTATCGATCGTGGTTATGGATCCGCTGAGTTCTCAAACGAAGTGCAACACCAGACTAGGGTGTTGCGATGGACCGAACCTACGCCCAGCTGTCGCTGGATGACCGCTACAGGATTGCCCAGCTTTACGCCGAAGGGCGCTCGATCCG
>NZ_LVYV01000009.1 GCF_001618955.1 Tardiphaga robiniae | reverse complement strand
CCAGGATCTTGCTGATGCCGTTCTGGCTTACAACAGCACACCCCGAAAGTGCCTTGACTGGCACACCCCCGCTGAGCTCTTTGCTCGACAGCTGTTGCACTTCGAGTGGGAATCCACCTCCCCGCCTGCGCGGGGACGACGATTAAGGGAGTAGTGACCTAAATCTTCGCGACCTTGGCGACCAGATCCGCCAGCCGCTCTGCCGCATCGAGCTTGCCGACCTTGCGCGCACCAGATGCCATTGCAGTTAGCCGCGTCGGCTCGCCAGCCAGCGCGGAGATTTCCGCCGCCAGCCTGTCGGGCGAAAAATCGCTCTGCGCGATCCGGAGCGCGCCGCCCGCATCCGCCAGCACGCCGGCATTGGCGAACTGATCCTGATCCAGCGCGCCGGGCAGCGGCACCAGAATGGACGGCCGCCCGATGGCCCCGAGTTCGGCGACGGTGCCCGCGCCGGAGCGCGAGATCACAAGTTGGCTCGATGCGAGACGCGCCGGGAGATCGCTGAAGAACGGCGCGAGTTCGGCCCTGATCTTGAGCTTGTCGTAAACGGCACGCACGCGGCTCATGTCTTCGTCGCGCACCTGTTGCGTCAGCACGAGGCGATTCCACAGCGCCGGTTCGAGACGCTCGATCGCCGGCGGCACGATATCGGCCATGATGCGCGCGCCCTGGCTGCCGCCGACGACGAGCAAGCGGAATGGCCCGGTGAGATCCGGCGCCACATAAGGCACGGCGGCGGCGGCGAGGATCGCCGGGCGCATCGGCGTGCCTGTCGTGGTGGTCTTCTTCGACAATTCGGGATCGCGGTCGAGCACGCCAGGCAGCGAGGTCGCGATGGCGCTGACCTTGCCGGACAGCATGCGGTTGGCGCGGCCCATAACGGCGTTGGAATCGTGAATGAGGGTGGGAATGCCGAACAGACGCGCGGCAAACAGTGGCGGCACAGTCGGATAGCCACCGAAGCCGATCACCGCTGCGGGCTTCAGGCTGCGCATCAGGTTCAGCGCCATCACGGTGCCGGCAGCGAGCATGATCGCGGTGCGCGCCAGCGAGATGGGATTGCGTGACCGCACCGTCTCGCTCGGCACGACATCGATCATCTCGCGCGAAAACAGCCCGCTATATTTCAGCGCCCGCGCATCGGTGACGAGCCGCACGCGCAGCCCGCGCTTCATCAGCGCAACGCCGAGTGCTTCCGCCGGAAACAGATGTCCGCCGGTGCCGCCCGCCGCAAGCAATATGAGGGGCGCGGTACTCATCACGCGTAAGTGCGCGCGACGTGGGCGTCGATCGCCTCGACTTCGGTGCGTGGACGCATGCGGGTCAACGCGAGCAGCATGCCGACGCTGTAAGCCAGCGAGATCATCGACGAACCACCATAGGAGATGAAGGGCAGTGTCATGCCTTTCGCGGGGATGAGATGCAGGTTCACCGCCATGTTGATCGCCGCCTGCACGCCAAACAGGATCGCGAGACCCGAGGCAGCGAAGCGCGAGAACAGATCTTCGGTGGCGTAGGCGCGCGACATCGCGCGGATCACGATGAAGGCGAACAGACTGAGCACCGCGAGACACAAGAGAATGCCGAATTCCTCGGCGCCGACGGCGAAGACGAAGTCGGTGTGGCTGTCCGGCAGGCTGCGCTTGGCAATGCCCTCGCCCGGCCCGAGGCCGAACCAGCCGCCATTCGAGAAGGCCTCCATGGCGGTATCTACCTGGAACGTGTCGCCCGAGGCCGGATCCATGAAGCGTTTGATACGGCCGGCAACGTGCGGCACCAGGAAGTAAGCCATCAATAGCCCGCCTGCCGCGGTGGCGCCGAGGCCGAACACCCAGACCATGCGCATGCCAGCGATGAAGAACAGCGAACCCCAGGCCATCAGGATCAGCATGGTCTGACCGAAGTCAGGCTGCATCACCAGCAACGACACCAGCATCATCAGCAAGACGATGGCCATCGAGGTCGCCGGCATCTCCGGCTTGCGCGCGGATTCCGAGAACAGCCAGGCGGCAATGACGACAAAAGCAGGCTTGGCGGATTCCGAGGCCTGGATATTTATGCCGAGAATGGTGATCCAGCGCTTGGCGCCCTTCACTTCCGGCCCGATCAGCAAGGTCGCCACGATCAGCACGATGGAGATCGCGAACACCACCAGCGCCGAACGCCGGATCTGCCGCGGCGTCATGAAGGACACGCCGATCAGCACGATGATAGACGGCACCAGGAACAGGATGTGGCGGTTGAAGAAGTGGAACGGATCGAGCCCGATGCGCGTCGCCACCGGCGGCGAGGCGGCCAGCGAGAGGATCACCCCCGCCAGCATCAGCGCGATGATCGCCGCCAGCAGCAGGCGGTCCACGGTCCACCACCATTCGCTGAGCGGCGTGCGTTGTTCGCGAGAGATCATAGGCGCGTCCTGCGGGTCGATGAACTCTTATCGATGGGCCATCGTGGTTGCCAGACGGTTAATGGATTGTGAAAATTTGGAAGGAATGGGGCTGGCGCGAACCCACTGTCATTCCGGGGCAGGCCGGATCGCGAGGCGAGCCGGAATGAGCCCGGAATCCCGGCATAGCCTGGCGCCCTCAGAGAATCCCATGTCGAGATTCCGGGTTCGCTCGCAAGAGCGAGCGCCCCGGAATGACGAGCGTTAAACCGCCCTCACCCCATCCAACGCCAGCACCAGTTCCCGGAACCGGTCGCCCCGAATTTCAAAGTTCCGGAACTGGTCGAATGACGCACAGGCCGGCGACAGCAGCACCACGGGCTCGGCGAGCCCGGCTTCCGCGGCATCGCGCGCGGCATTGGCCACAGCGACGTCGAGGCTGACGCTGATCTCATAGGGCACCTTGCCGTCCAGCGTCTGCGCAAAATCATTGGCGGCTTCGCCGATCAGATAGGCACCACGGATGCGCGGGAAGAATTCGGCGAGCGACATGATGCCGCCCTCCTTCTGCTTGCCGCCGGCGATCCAGAAGATGTCGTTGAAGGACGACAGCGCTTTCGCCGCAGCGTCAGCATTGGTGCCTTTGGAGTCATTGACGAACAGCGTTGCGCCCTGACGGCCGACCTGCTCCATGCGATGGGCAAGACCGGGGAACGAGCGCAGGCCCTTTTGCAGCACGGCGGGTGAGACGCCCAGCGCCAGCGCGGCGGCCGAAGCACAGGCTGCATTCTGCGCATTGTGCAGGCCGCGCAGCGAGCCGATGCCGGAGATATCGACGACATCGCTCTGCGCGCCGTCGGCGTTGCGCACGATGGTGCTACCACGGATGGTGAGGCCATCAGCGAGCGGATGTTCGACGGAGACGCGCACCACGCGCTTGCCGGACTGTTCGATGCGATCGGCTGATTTGCTGCACCAGTCGTCATCGACGCCGATGATCGCCGTGCCGCCAGCCTGCACGCCGGCGACGAGACGCTCCTTCACCGCAGCGTAATGCGCCAGCGTGCCGTGACGATCGATATGATCGGGCGTGACGTTGAGCAGGATGCCGACGGACGGATCGAGCGAGGGCGTCAGATCGATCTGATAGGACGACATCTCGATCACATGGACGCGGCCCCTGGCCGGCGGCTCCAGCGACAGGATCGCGGTGCCGATATTGCCGCCCATCTGCGTATCGAAACCCGCCTCGCGCATCAGATGCGCGACGAGCGCCGTCGTCGTCGATTTGCCGTTGGTGCCAGTGATGGCGACGAAGGGCGCATCGGGGGCGTGCAGCTTGCGTTCGCGGCAGAACAGTTCGATGTCGCCGATGACCTCGACGCCTGCTGCTTTCGCAGCGACGACTGTCCAGTGCGGAGCGGGATGCGTCAGCGGCACGCCGGGCGTCAGGATCAGTGCGGCGAAACTGCCCCATGCCACCGTGCGCAGATCGGCGGTGATGAAGCCGGCCTGCGTGGCCTCGACCATTCTGTCGATGCTGTCGTCACAGGCGATGACTTCGGCGCCGCCCGCCTGCAGCGCGTGGCAGGATGCGAGGCCGGAGCCGCCGAGACCGAACACGGCGACTGTCTTGCCGGCAAATGAGGTGACCGGGATCACGATGTCACCGCAGCTTCAGCGTGGAGAGGCCGACCAGTGCCAGCATCACCGAGATGATCCAGAAGCGAATGACGATCTGCGGCTCGGTCCAGCCCTTCTGTTCGAAGTGGTGATGGATCGGCGCCATGCGGAACACACGTTTACCGGTGAGCTTGAAGGACGTGACCTGCACGATGACCGAGACGGCTTCGAGCACGAACAGACCGCCGATCACCGCGAGCACGATCTCGTGCTTCACAGCCACCGCGATCGAGCCGAGCATGCCGCCCAGCGCCAGCGAGCCGGTGTCACCCATGAAGATCGAGGCCGGCGGCGCGTTGAACCAGAGGAAACCGAGGCCAGCACCCAGCACCGCGCCGCAGAGCACCGCGAGTTCGCCGGTACCGGCGACATAGTTGATCTGCAGATAGTCGGAAAACACCGCGTTGCCGGCGAGATAGGCGATCATGCCGAACGAGGCAGACGCGATCATCACCGGTACGATGGCGAGACCGTCGAGACCATCGGTGAGGTTCACGGCATTGCCGGCGCCGACGACGATGAAGGCGCCGAACAGCACGAAGAACCAGCCGAAATTCACGATCACGTCCTTGAGGAACGGGATCACCAGCGAGGACGACAGCGGATCGCGGCCGAGCTTGACGAAGGCGAAACAGGCGGCACCCGCAATGATGAATTCGATCAGCAGACGCGTGCGACCGGCAAATCCCTTGTGGCTCTGCTTAGTCACTTTGAGATAATCGTCATAGAAGCCGACGAAGCCGAAGCCGAGGGTGACCGCCAGCACGATCCAGACATAGGGATTGCGCGGATTGGCCCAGAGCAGCGTGGAGACCACGAGGCCCGACAGGATCATCAGCCCGCCCATGGTCGGCGTGCCCACCTTGACCAGATGCGACTGCGGGCCGTCGGTGCGGATCGGCTGGCCCTTGCCCTGACGCAGGCGCAGATTGTCGATGATCCAGGGGCCGAACAGGAACACGAATAGTGCGCCGGTCACCACCGCGCCGCCGGTGCGGAAGGTGATGTAGCGGAACACGTTGAACACCGGAACGGTGCCCGCAAAATCGATCAGCCAGTAGAACATTCAGTCCGCCCTATACCGCGGCATCGTCGAGCGCGGCGTTGCCGGGAAAGCGCTTTTCGAGCGCGGAGACAATCGGTTTCATCTTCGAGCCGAGCGAGCCCTTGACCATGATGGCGTCACCGGCGCGGATCGCGGCCAGCACCTGCGATTCGAGCGCCGCCGCATCCCCGGCATAGCCGCCCCGCTTGCCCGTGGAAAGAGCATCCCAAAGGTTGCGCATCAGGGGACCACAGCAAAATACCAGATCGATGCCATTGGACTGCACCGCGTCCAGCAGCCCGGCATGAAGTTTCGCGCCATCGGGGCCGAGTTCGAGCATGTCGCCGAGCACCGCGATGCGGCGACCCTTCGGCCCGACTGCCGCAGCGCCCAGCACGTTGATGGCTGCCGCCATCGACGCCGGATTGGCATTGTAGCTCTCGTCGATCAGCGTCGCCTCGCCGCCGACTTCGAGCACATGGCGGACGCCGCGGCCCGCGGCGGGCACCACTTGCGACAGCGTCAGTGCGGCATGAACGAGATCAGCGCCCATCAATTCGGCCGCGGCCAGTACTGCCAGGGAATTCATCGCCATATGGCGGCCGGGCATGCCGAGCTTGTAGGTGACATCATGACCGAGGACGTTCGCATGCACGGCCGAACACGTCGGATGCAATGAGACATCGAGCAGCCGTGCCTCGGCCTTGCTGTCTGCGCCGAACGAGACGATGCGCGAGACGCCGGCCTTCTTGGCGCTCTTCTGCAGACGCGCGAATTGCGCATTGTCGCGGTTGAGGATCGCGACGCCATCGGGTTCAAGCCCCGAAAAGATTTCGGCCTTGGCGTCGGCAATGGCTTCGACGCCGGCGAAGAATTCGAGATGCACCGGCTCAACGGTGGTGATGACGGCAAAATGCGGTCGCACCATCTTCACCAGCGTCTCGATTTCGCCGGCATGGTTCATGCCGATCTCGAAGATCGCAAAGCGCACATCTGCCGGGCAGCGCGCCAGTGTCAGCGGCACGCCCCAGTGATTGTTGAACGACGCGACCGAGGCATGCGTCTTGCCCTGCGCTTCCAGCACACGGCGCAGCGCTTCCTTGGTCGAGGTCTTGCCGACCGAACCGGTGATTGCGATGATCGGCGCCTTCAGACGTGCACGCGAGGCGATGCCGAGTTCGACGAGCGCTGCGAGCACGTCGTCGACCACCAGCAGGCGCGCATCGGCGGGAAACTTGTCGCGCTGCGCGGCTTCCACGACAGCAAGACCAGCACCGGCTTTCAGCGCAGCTTCGACGAAGGCGTGGCCGTCATGCACGTCGCCCTTGATGGCGAAATAGGCCTCGCCGGGCTTGATGGAGCGGGTATCGATAGAGATGCCCGTGATGCTTTCCGGCAGCGCGCCCTGCGTGATCGCGTGCATCGCGTCGGCCATCGCGGCCGATGTCCAAAGAAACTCGCTCATGCAGTCCTCTTGGCAAGCGCCGCTGCGGCGGCCTCGTGATCGCTGAAGGGCAGCGTGCGATCGCCGACGATCTGTCCGGTTTCATGGCCCTTGCCGGCGATCAGCAGGGCATCGCCGGGCTGCAGACCTTCGACAGCCACGCGGATGGCCTCGGCGCGGTCGCCGATTTCGGTGGCGCCTTTCGCAGCCGCCATGATCGCCGCGCGGATGGTTGCAGGATTCTCGCTGCGCGGATTGTCGTCGGTAACGATCACGCTGTCGGCATTTTCGCTGGCGATCTCCCCCATCAGCGGCCGCTTGCCGGCATCGCGATCGCCGCCGGCGCCGAACACCACGACGAGCTTGCGTTTCGCATAAGGGCGCAGCGCCTGCAGTGCTTTCGCGAGCGCATCCGGCTTGTGGGCGTAATCGACGAAGACCGGAGCGCCGTTGTGCGCACCGACCTGCTCGAGACGCCCCTTGGCGCCTTCGAGATGTTCGAGCGCGGCGAAGGTCTGATCGACATCACCGCCGGTACCGATCACGAGACCGGCCGCGACAAGCGCGTTCTCGATCTGGAATTCGCCGACCAGAGGCAGCGTGATCGCATAGGTCCTGCCGCGATGCTCGAGCGTGAGTTTCTGCGCGAAGCCTTCGACCGTGGCATCGACAAGGCGAATACCCTCGCCTGTGCCGTCGCCTTTGCGACCGACTTTCATCAGGCGCAAGTGGCGGGACTGCGCGGCATGGACCACTTGCGGCGAATGCTCGTGATCGGCGGCGATCACGGCGACGCCGCCGTCCGCGACCAGATTGAGGAACAGCCGCAGCTTGGCACTGAGATAATGCGCGACGTCCGGATGGTAGTCCATGTGATCGCGCGACAGATTGGTAAAGCCGGCGGCAGAGACCCGCACGCCGTCAAGCCTGAACTGATCGAGGCCGTGCGACGACGCTTCGAGCGCGAGATGCGTCACGCCCTCGCCGGTGATCTCGTCGATCTGTTTGTGCAGCGAGATCGGATCCGGCGTGGTCAGCGAGCCATAGACGGTGCGCTTCGGCGACACGAGACCGATGGTGCCGATGCTTGCGGAGGCATATCCGAGGCGGCCCCAGATCTCGCGCGCAAAGGATGCGACCGAGGTCTTGCCTGATGTCCCGGTGACGGCGGCAACGACCTCAGGCTGACGCGGATAGAATTTCGACGCCGCGAGAGCCAGCGCAAGGCGCGGATTGGGCGTGCGCACGAAGGGTACGGACAGATCGTCGGGCTTGTGGTCGCCGGCGACAGCGACGGCACCCGACGCCAGTGCCTGTGCGATGAAACGCGAACCGTCGGTCTTCGCACCGGCGAGTGCAAAGAACAGATCGCCCGGTTTCACTGCGCGGCTGTCCACAGCCAGTCCGGTGACGGTGACGTCCCTTGCGGACTGCTCCATCACGGCATCAGGGTTGAACAAATCGCGTAGTTTCATGCTGCTCCGGGCAGGCCAGATCGAGGGACGCATCGGGTTCCGCAACGCCACGCAAACCGCATTTTGCACCGGCTGTAAAGCGCAGATGCGGCGTTACTGAGTCACCTTGGATGTCGCAAGAATAAGGCGGTCGGACGGCGCCAGATCGAAGCGCGGCTCAAGCCCCAAAAGCGGCGCGATACGGGCGATCACATTGCCCCCCGTCGGCACAGCATTCCAGCCCGAGGTGATGAAACCATGGGTTTCCGGCAGTGCCTTCGGCTCGTCCAGCATCACCAGAACCTGGAATTGCGGATTGTCCATCGGCAGCACGGCGGTAAAGGAATTCAGCACCTGCTTCTTCGAATAGCGGCCGTTGACGACCTTCTCGGCCGTGCCGGTCTTGCCGCCAAGATAGTACCCCTTGGCCCTGGCTTCAGCCTGCCGCGCCGAACCGGTCTCGGCATTCAGGCGCATCATGTAACGCACCTTATCGCTGGTCTCTTTCTTGACGACGCGCTTGCCGATCTCCCGCGCTTCCTCTTCGGTGCGCTTCAGAAAGGTCGGCGGAATGAGCAAGCCGCCATTGACCATGGCATTGATGCCCATCACCGCCTGCAGCGGCGCCACAGCGATACCATGGCCGAAAGCGATGGTGATGGTGTTGAGCTCACCCCAGCGCTTCGGCACGATGGGCATTGCGCTCTCCGGCAGCTCGGTGCGCAGCCGATCGAGCTGGCCGACCTTCCTCAGAAACGCCTTGTGCGCCTCGACTCCCTGCCCGAGCGCGATCTTCGCAGCACCGACATTTGACGAGAACGTGAAGACTTCGGCGAGCGAGATTGGACGCGGCACCGGATGCGTGTCGTGGATCTTGAACTTGCCATAGCTCAGCGGATAGCGCGCGTCATACATCGTATTGAGATTGGCCTTGCCGCTGTCGAGCGCCATCGCCAGCGTCAGCGTCTTGAAGGTCGAGCCCATTTCATAGACGCCGGTGGTCAGGCGGTTGATGCGATCGGGATCGTGCGCTTCCTTCGGATTGTTCGGATCGAAGTCGGGCAGCGAGACCATGGCGACGATCTCGCCGGTCTTCACGTTGGAGACGAGCCCCGACGCCGCCTTGGCGCTGTATTTCGCCTTGGCCTTGAGCAGTTCGTCACGCAGTGCGTGCTCGACGCGCAGATCGACGGCGAGCTCGACCGGCTTCTGCAGGCGATCGGAGGCAAAGCCTGCGCGATGCAGATCCGCAAGGCCGTTGCTGTCGAGCCATTTCTCGATACCGGCGATGCCCTGATTGTCGATATTGGTCAGACCGATCAGATGCGAGACGGCCGCACCGCTCGGATAGACGCGCTTGTTCTCGCGGAGGAAGCCGATGCCTGGAATGCCCAGCCGATGAATGTCGCGCTGCTGCTGCGGCGTGATCTCGCGCTTCAGCCAGGCAAAGCCCTTCTTGCTCATGATCCGCTCGCGCACTTCGGCGCCGTCGAGATCGGGCAATGCGCCAGTGAGCAATTCGACCGCTTCGTCCTTGTCGATGATGCGGCGAGGCTCCGAGAACAGCGATGGTGACTTGACGTCGGTCGCCAGGATCGCGCCGTTGCGGTCAACGATATCGGGACGTGCGGTGGCGATGGCGTCACGCGTGGAGCGGCGCTCCGCATGGGTGTCGCCGTTGACAGCGAACATGATGAGACGCACGGCAATGATGCCGTACACGCCGCCGAACGCGATCATCGCAAGACCGACGCGCGCGCGTGCCTTCGCCGCACGATCGACGTTGCGCCCGTAGAGCAGGCTGCGGATCAGACGCTGGCGCCAGGGCTCCGGCGGCCGGGTGATCGGTTTGTTCGGGTCGAGTTGCGGACCTGTCACTGCGGATCCTCCGGCGCCGGCAGCGAGCCGGTCACGATATCCGGATCGATGGTGTGGATCATCGCGCCGATCGGATCTGGCTCACCCGGCTTGGCGAAATTCGGCGGCCGATCCGGCAGATTCTTCATCGTGTCGAATTGCTGCGCCGTCATCGGCTGCAGCTTCAGATGGCGTTCGGCCAGACCCTGCAGCCGCATCGGCGCATCCAGCTTGGCCCATTCGGCGCGCAGCGACGCAATCGCATCGCGCTGCTCACGAATATCGGCGTGCAGGCGCAGCACCTTCTCGGTGCGCACGGTGGATTCCATCTTGATGCGATAGACATAGGCAGCGGCGAAGACGAGAACAGCGATGACGAGAAGGTGGATGATCCGCATGATCAGCCTCCCCTCATCATGGAGGCGAGCGTCGGCCAGCCCGGCAACGGGCCGGCATCCTGTGCCGGCGCATCGGTGCGCTCGGCGCCGCGCAGCTTCGCAGAGCGGGCGCGCGGATTGGCCTTGAGTTCGTCTTCGCCAGCAGTAATCGGGCGCTTGTTGACCAGCGAGAAGCGCGGACGGGATTGCGCGACCTCCGGCAGATGCCGCGATCCGCCGCCGGTCTTGCTGCGTTCGGTCATGAAATTCTTGACGATGCGGTCTTCCAGCGAATGGAACGAGACCACCGACAGCCGACCACCCGGCTTCAGCACGCGTTCGGCAGCGGCGAGCGCGATGTGAAGTTCATCGAGTTCTGCATTGACGAAGATGCGCAGCGCCTGGAACGTCCGCGTCGCCGGATGGATTTCGCCGGGCTTGGCCCACACGACCTTCTGCACGATATCGACGAGCTGTTTCGTCGTCTCGATGTCAGCTTCCTTGCGCGCGGCGACGATCGCACGCGCAACGGAGCGGGAGTGCCGCTCCTCGCCGAAGATATAGATGATATTAGCAAGATCGGCCTCGGAGGCCTTCGCCACCACATCGGCCGCGGTCGGGCCGTACTGGCTCATGCGCATGTCGAGCGGGCCGTCGAAGCGAAACGAAAAGCCGCGTTCGGCCTGATCGATCTGCATCGACGACACGCCAACGTCCATCACGACGCCATCGACCAGTGGCTCGCCCTGCGCGGTGCACACATCGGCGAGATTGGAGAAGCGATCCTCGACCAGCGTGAGACGGCCGTCAGACGCGTCGACCAGATCGAAACCACCCGCAATCGCAGTTTGATCGCGATCGATGGCGATGACGCGCGTTCCCTCGGTCGCGAGAATGGCGCGGGAGTAGCCGCCGGCGCCGAACGTGGCATCGACATAAATACCACCGGCGCGCGGGCTCAGCATGTCGACAGCTTCAACGCCGAGAACGGAGATATGTCTTGTATCGGGCTTGCTCATGCGCGCGCCGGCCGGAGGCGTGCAGGCAGCGCGTTCCGTTCCTTCGCATCGAGGCGCAAAATCAAACTGGACACGAACAGGCCCATGTCGCCTCAACTGTCGGCGCGCCGCCTGGCTTTTCCTCCTGAAAAGCCCGGTCGCCGCGCGATTGCGGGTTCCATTCGACGCGCCACCCGCGTTTGGCGCGGGAAAGGCCTGATGTCCGCATGGATTTTTCGGGATTGCCATGGGATCAGAACGCCGGGATCTGAGCGTCAAAATGGAACTTTGGCCGCCCTTTTCAGGTTGGCTCTTCACCACTCAGTAACGGCACTTAGCGTTAAGAAAGCGTTGATGGGTTGGAGAGCAATCGATCAATTGCAAGTGCCGGTTTCATCGTAGTGCTGATGCTTTAAGCCCACAGTGGATAAAAATGGGGCAAAACTGTCATGCAGTTGTTGCATAGCAAGGTGCCAGTCGGGGATAGTACGCGCCTGCGGCACAACCCGAATGTGCTGCTGTTCCCGTGACTGATTTGAGTTTTCTGATGGTTTCACCTTCGTCCGCACCCGCTGGATCCGACTCCAAGCGTCAACGCGCCCTCCCGATTCCCAAGGGCGCCGCGGACATGCCGACCTTTACCCCGGATTCATCCGTCGTTTCCGATGTGATCCCGTCGCCGAATTTCGGTGACCGCAACAAGGGCCTCGTGCCCGACATGATCGTGCTGCACTATACCGGCATGCCCGATCCGGAAGGCGCGATCGCGCGCCTGTGCAGCGCGGGCACCGATGTCTCGGCGCATTACATCGTGCTCGAGGACGGTCGTATCGTGCAGACGGTGCCGGAAGCCAAGCGGGCCTGGCACGCCGGCGTCGGTTTCTGGGCCGGCGAAGAGGACATCAATTCCTGCTCGATCGGCATCGAGATCATCAATCGCGGTCATGACTGGGGCTATCCGGATTTTCCGAGCCGGCAGATCGCCGCCGTCACCGCGCTGTGCCGCGGCATCATGCTGCGTCATGACCTGCAGCCGCATCGCGTGCTCGGTCATTCCGACGTCTCGCCCTCGCGCAAGAAGGATCCCGGCGAAAAATTCCCGTGGCACTCGCTGGCCAATTCGGGCGTCGGCCACTGGGTGATGCCGGCGCCGATCGTGCGCGGCGAAACCATGAAACTCGGCACTGCGGGCGACGACGTACTGGCGCTGCAGCATGCATTGGCGCGCTATGGCTACGGCATCGAGACCGATGGCCAGTACAATGCTCCGACCATGGAAGTGGTCACCGCCTTCCAGCGCCATTTCCGTCCCGAGCGCGTCGACGGTCTCGTGGACCACTCGACGCTGACCACGCTGCAGGCCCTGCTCGCCAGCCTGCCCAGCGAAGCGACAGCCTAGATCTCCGGATCGGTCATCTCGTCCAGCTCAGCCAATCGCCGCGCGTAAAGCCGGCGCAATGGCTCAAGTTGTGTGGCCGCACTGGCCCGATGATACGCATCGCGGGCGGCATCGCGCCGGCCAAGACGGCGCAACAGGTCGGCGCGCACCGCCGGCAGCAGATCGTAGCCGTCGAGTCCGCCCCTCGCCTGCAATGCGTCGACCAGATTCAGGGCACGCAGCGGACCATCGACCATCGCCACCGCGGCGGCATGGTTGAGCTCGATCACCGGCGATGGCCTGATCCGCAGCAGGACTTCGTAGAGCCCGGCGATCTGCGGCCAGTCGGTGGCTTGATAGCTCGGCGCCTGCGCATGCAACGCCGCGATCGCGGCCTGCACCACATAGTCATCGGGTCGGCCCGGAGCGTGCAACGCGTCCTCGACCAGCCGCAACCCCTCGGCAATCTGTTGGTGATCCCACAACGACCGATCCTGCGCTTCCAGCAGCACGATATCGCCATCTGCCGTCGCACGACCGGAGCGGCGCGCGTCGTGCAGCAGCATCAGCGCCAGCAGGCCTTTGATCTCGCGTCGCTGCGGCATCAGCGCATCAAGCAAACGAGCCAGCCGGATTGCTTCCCGCGCCAGGTCCGGCCGCATCAGATCGTCACCTGACGTGGCAACGTAGCCTTCGGTGAAAACCAGATAGATCACGGCCAACACGCCGCGCAGGCGCTGTTCGAGCGCATCTCGCACAGGCACTTCATAGGGAATTCCGGCGATGCGGATCTTCTGTTTGGCTCGGACCAGACGCTGCGCCATGGCGTCTTCGCCGATCAGAAACGCCCGTGCCACCTGAGCGGTGCTCAATCCACAGACGGTTCGCAGCGTCAGCATCACCTGCACCTCCACGGCGAAAGCCGGATGGCAACAGATGAAAATCAGCCGCAGCATGTCGTCGTCGAGAACGGCGTCGTCACAGCGATCGTCATCTGCGCCCGCATTCAGCAACAGCTCGTGCGTCACCTGTTGCTGCTTGTCGCGAAACGAGACCAGCCGCCTGACACGGTCGATCGCCTTGTTGCGGCCGACATTGACAAGCCACGCGCGCGGATTTGCCGGCGGCTCAGCCGTTGGCCATCTTTCAAGCGCAACCGCGAAAGCATCCTGCAACGCATCTTCAGCCAAATCGAAATCGCCGACGAGGCGGATCAGCGTCGCCAGCGCGCGACCCGCCTCGTTGCGAAAGATCCTGTCGATTTCGGCCAGCGTCATGGTGTCAGTTATAGACCCAGATCGGCCGCACCTCGATTGAACCGACCCGCGCACTGGGAATCCGCGCCGCAATCGCCAGTGCGGCATCGAGATCCTTCGCGTCAACCAGATAGTAACCAGCGAGCTGTTCGCGCGTCTCGGCGAACGGACCATCGGTGGTGAGCATCTTGCCGTCGCGCACCTGCACCGTGGTCGCTGTGGTCGTCGGTTGCAGCCGGTCACCGGCCTTAAAATTGCCGCTCTGGACGATGGACTGGGTGAACGCGCCATATTCCTCAAGCATCTTCTTGCCTGTGGCGGCGTCCATTTTCGCGTACTCGGCTTCGTTCTGGTAGATCATCAGCAGATACTGCATTGCGTTCTCTCCTCTTGAGCGGCGCATTCGCCGTGACATGGGCATGATCGGGTCCGAAAACTGGTTTCCACTTTCCGGGATCATGCGGTCAGTCGAACGGACCGGCAGCAGAACGACATCTTCAGGATAATTTATTTTGGCAAAGACTGCGCGCGTTCCTGGCTTGACGCCACGGCCCTGAGCCTCCATGCCTGTGCCGTCAGTCGGCTGGACGGCCGCTCCCGCTATGGTCGAAAGGCTGCGGGAGAGGAAAGTCCGGGCTCCATCGACATACGGTGCCGGATAACGTCCGGCGGGGGCGACCCCAGGGAAAGTGCCACAGAGAACGAACCGCCTCGCCTCCCTCCGCAAGGAGTTGGTGCGGTAAGGGTGAAAAGGTGCGGTAAGAGCGCACCGCGTATCCGGCAACGGAAACGGCATGGCAAACCACACCGGGAGCAAAACCGAATAGGGACGGCAAAGCAGTCAGTTCGCTCACCTTGAGCGATAACACTGCGGGGCAATGTCTTGCTCGCTGTCCGGGTAGGTTGCTTGAGGCCATAGGCAACTATGGTCCCAGAGGAATGGCCGTCACGTATCGCCGGTGCAAATCGGCGATGCCCTACAGAACCCGGCTTACAGGCCGGCTGATAACTTTCTGAACAACGAAGGGCCCGGCGCAAAACGCCGGGCCCTTCGCCAGTTTTGGCGCCGATGACCACACCGAAATCTGCTTCAGTCCCGTCCTGCCTGAATGATCGCCTCTGCGAGGCGTGCAGGATTGCTGAAGAACATTTCATGGCTACCCGGACATTCGACCAGCCGAAACAGACCAAGACGTTCGGATAGTCGGGGATGCCATGGCAGGCTGTGTGGCAGCGCAATGTCCTGCTGACAATTCACGTAGGATTTCCCGACCGCAAGTTCGGCGAGAGGCTTGCTCAGCGAAATCTTGTCGGTGAATGTCTTGTAGGGATGCGGATTGAGTTGCTCATAGGCTGACTTCGCCAGTCCGAAATCGGCATCGTTGATGAAAGCGTCGCGCCAGATTTCGAACGGCAGCATCACCGCGTTGTTGTTGGCGGCAGCGATGGAATCGAACAGGCCAAGGTAATGCGGCGGCACCATGTCGTTGAGCGACTGTCCGTCCAGCGGAACGAAGGCGTTGACATAGACCAGCCGCTTGATGCGTTCTGCCATACGGTCCGCGACGCCCGAAATCACCATGCCGCCATAGCTGTGTCCGACAAGGCGTATGTCCCGCAGATTTTCTTTCTCGATATAATCAGCGATCGAAGCGATAGCCTGCGCAAGCCCAACTGTGCTGCGGTCGTCATTCGCGTTGTTGCCAGCGACCGTCGGGCAATGAACGACATGCCCGCTCGCCCGCAGATGACCGGCGACCGCGTCCATCTCCTGTCCCGTGTGCCAGGCGCCGTGAACCAGGACGTATAGATCTGCCATGCAATCCTCCCGATGTTTCCCGGACATTCATAATCACCGACATGCCGGGCAGATGGCCGGATTGTGCCAGCCCAATCGACGATTTGCGTCACAGGCTATCGTCGGCGCCTGAACTCGCCGGGTGTCACCCCCAGATATTTGCGGCACTGGCGGATAAAATGTGATGGATCTGTCAGGCCGACCTTCTGCCCGATGCCGCCGATACTCACACGATCGAAGCGCGGCTCGGCCAGCATCTTGCGGGCCATCGACATGCGGCAGTCGGCGAGCAGCCCGCTAAAGGTCACGGACGCGCTGGCGAGACCGCGATGTAGCGTGCGCTCCGATATTTGCAGTTGCGTGGCAATCGACGCTGCAGTGAGGCCGGGCTCGGCATAGCGTTCGCGCAGAGCGCGACGAATCCGATCAATTAGCGCGGCCGTGCCGGACGTCTCCGCCGGCGACTGCGTCACATCGCCTTCCAGTGCCAGAGCCAGCAGGGCTCCCAATTGATCGACGAGGAGAGGCGCCGGCAGCGGACTGCGAACGGCCAGTTCCGGTGACCATTGCCGAACGAAGCCGCTCAGTGCCAGTCCCCAGCCAGACTGTCCATCAATCACCCGGCCAAGATGCTGCTCGGGCGCGGTAAGCCAACGCTCGACCCATCCCATCGGCAGCTCCAGCGAAATCGTGTCCGACGTCACTGGAAAATGAAATTCATAGGGGCGCCTCGAATCCACCAGAAGAAGATCATGGGGGCGCAACATCGCCGTTCTCTCGCATTGCGTGGCCGACCAGTTACGGTCGGTCTTGCAAAGCAGATAGTAAAAATTGGACTGGCCGCGCGCGATGGCGCGTCTGGTGCGATAGACATGCTGGGGATCCCCTCGAACATGATTGACCCCAATCACATCGAGCTGCCCGCGTTGTAGTTCGGACGCAAAGCTCGCGGGCGCGAGGCTGGCGATATCCATCTCCAGAAAGCCTTCGCAGACAGCGGAAATCCAGTAATCCAGCCGTCGTTCCGGCTCGACGAGAGCAGTCGACCATGTCTGAATCTCCGGCGAGCAATCCATCGTCGAGCCCCAATACGGTCTATACTGGTCGCAGGATCGACAGAGTGTTGCGCAAAGCAGGAACTGTCAACGACATCCGATTTTGCGACGACGGGCGTCACCGTGCGGGTGTCGCCACGATCGGCTCGCCCACGGGGGACGAACGCATTCACGACATGCGCCAAAATGCGAACGAGGGCCAACGGCGGCCCCCGTTCCTTCCTGATATCATTCCGCGGCGGCGGTGCGATCGAGATCCAGCACCTGCCGTTCGAACAGGCCGCGATAGATGCCACCCGGTCGCGCTGTGAGCGTGGCATGGGTGCCCTCTTCCGCGATGTGCCCGTGATCGAACACCAGAATGCGATCGAGGCTGCGCACCGTCGACAGGCGATGCGCGATCACGATCGACGTGCGGCCTTTCATCAGCCGCTCCATCGCCTCCTGGATCAACGCCTCCGACTCTGAATCGAGGCTCGATGTCGCCTCGTCCAGAATCAGCACCGGTGCATCCGCCAGGAATGCACGCGCCAGAGCGACACGCTGCCGCTCGCCGCCCGACAGTTTCACACCACGCTCACCGACCAGCGTGCCGTAGCCTTTCGGCAGCCGGGTGATGAAGTCATGCGCATTCGCCAGCCGTGCCGCCTGTTCAATCGCTGCCATGCTGGCGCCGGGCCGGCCATAGGCGATGTTGTCGGCCAGCGAACGGTGAAACAGGATCGGATCCTGCTGCACAATCGCAATCCGGCTGCGCAGCGATTCCTGTGTGACCTCGGCGATGTTCTGGCCGTCGATCATGATCTGGCCACCCGACACATCGTAGAGCCGCTGGATCAGCTTCACGAATGTCGTCTTGCCGGAGCCCGAACGCCCGACCAGACCGACGCGTTCGCCGGCGCGAATGTCGACCGAAAGTCCGTCATAGAGCGGCGTGGCGTGACCGCCATAGTGGAACGTCACGTCATCGAACAGGATGCGTCCACCGGTGATGGCAACCGGCTGGGCATCGGGAGCATCGGCGATGCCCAGCGCGACATCATGAATCGCGACAAGCTCCTCCATGTCGTTCACCGAACGCTGCAGGTTGTTGATGTGCATGCCGACATCGCGCAGATAGCCGTGGATCACAACATAGCTCGTCAACACATAGGTGACATCGCCTGCCGTGGCCTGCCCGTTCAGCCACAGCCATAGCGCGCCGCCGATCACCGCCGTGCGCACGCAGAGCAGCACTGCGAGCTGCACCGTGCTCGTGGTGTTGTAGCGATACCATGTGCGCGCCACGCGCACGCGCCAGCGGCCGATCACCTGCCCCAGCCGACCGTCCTCACGGCTTTCCGCGCCGAAGGATTTCACCACGGCGTTACAGGTCAGGGCATCCGCCAGCGTACCGCCAACCTTGGTGTCCCACGCATTCGACACCCGTGCGGCCGGCGCGATGTAACGCGTGGAGAACCACACGGTCATGGCGATATAGGCGACCGTGCCGACAGCGATCACACCGCCCAGCGCCGGCCAGTGCCAGCCGAGCAGCAGCATCGAGCCAAGCAACACCACCAGCGACGGCAGCAGCGCCATCAACAGCGTGTCGTTGAGCAGATCGACCGCCCACATGCCGCGCGTGACCTTGCGCACCGTGGAGCCCGCGAAGCTGTTGGCGTGCCAGTCCGTCGAGAAACGCTGCACGCGCGCGAAAGCCTCGCGCGACAGATCCGACATGATACGCAGCGTGAACGGAACGATGGCGTGGATGCCAAGTAGCCGCAGCAGCATCGACATCGCGCCAAGCGCCACGATGGCGCCAAAGGCTGTAAATGCCGCCTGCCGGGCCACCGGATCGGCACCGCCTTTGGTGACGGCATCGACCAGTTGCCCGGAGAACAGCGGCATGAACAGATCGGCCACCGTTGCGCCGAGCAGACCGACAGCAACTGTCGCCGCGCGCCCGGGCTGCCGGAACCAATGCCGGATCACGAAAGGGATCACCACGCGGATGGCGGCGGCGCGGTCCTTCGATTTCAGAGTCATGACTTCATCCGGCAGCACCCCTGCGCAGACCGGCTCCATGGTTTGACGCGCAACGGCCAGACCGAGCGCGAGCGTCCTAAAAGTACAGAAACGGGAAAAATCAGGATGATCGGGACATCAGGCCCGACCGGCAGAGGCGGAACCGGAGCTCAACGAGCCCGCATAAACCCGCATGCGTGCACCGAACCGAGAATTCCGGAGAGCAGATCAATCGACTTCATGCAGACTCTCCCTCGGGTTCGAGCAATGGAAGGTAGTTTTATAGATGTGCCGCCGACTTTTGGCAACATGATGGCCGGCTTCAATCGCTGATTGGCGATAGAACCGCTCCAGCCGCGCTTAGTGCCCGCCGCCCGCATTGGCGGGATTGCTGGGCTTGTTCAGCAGCATCACCATGAGGCTGAGACCGACATAGAACACCGACAGCGCGAAGAACGCGTCGCCAAAGCTCATCACCACGGCCTGACGATGCACGATCTGCGACAGCTGCTTCATAGCCATCCGCGAGGCGTCGCCCATGCCCTGGAACTTCTGGGTGAACATGTTGAGCATCTCGACCGCCTGCGCATTGCCCCAGGTGACCTTGTCGTGCAGCCGCGTGATGTGGAAGTCGGTGCGGTGATCGAGCACGGTGTTGATCAGCGCGAGGCCGAGTGCGCCGCCAAGATTGCGCGTCAGGTTGAACAGGCCGGAGGCGTTCTTCAGCATCTGCGGCGCCAGCGTGCCGAGCGCAATGTTGTTGATCGGCACCATGGCCATCATCATGCCGATGCCGCGCAGGATTTGCGGCACGAGCAGTTCGTAGAAATCGAAATCGCGCGTCACCCATGTCATCTGCCAGGTGCCTGTGGCGAACAGAATCAGGCCGAACATGATGAGATAGCGCATGTCGATCTTCTGCATCAGGCGCGCCACCAGCGGCGCCGTCAGGAACATCGCCACGCCCGAGACGAACATGGTCTCGCCGATCATCAGCGCGCTGTAGCCGCGGATCTCCGCGAGATAACGCGGATAGAGATAGGTCAGGCCGTAGAGCCCGATGCCGACGCAGAACGAGAACAGACAGCCCAGCGCGAAATTGCGATCCGTGAAGGCGCGGATGTCGACGATGGGCTCCCGTGCCGTCAGCACGCGCCAGAAAAATGCGATGGCCGACAGCAAGCAGATGACCGCGAAGATCGCAATCGACGTGTCCTGGAACCAATCGTTACGCGGCCCCTCTTCCAGCACATATTCCAGCGAACCGAGGAAACCCGCCATGAAGCCGAGGCCCCACCAGTCGAAATGATCGAGCAGCTCGAAATGCGGCTCGTCGAAATCCACCAGGGCGAGCACGCCGATGGTGATGCCGATGCCGGGCACCACGTTGATGAAGAACAGCCAGTGCCAGGACAGCGCATCGGTGATGTAGCCGCCCACCGTGGGTCCGATGGTCGGCGCCAGCGTCGCCACGAGGCCGATGATCGGGCCGACGATGTGGAATTTGGAGCGCGGAAACACCGTATAGGCTGAGGCGAACACGGTGGGGATCATGCCGGCGCCAAGGAAGCCCTGGATCGCGCGCCACAGGATCATCTGCTCGATCGACGAGGTGAAGCCGCACATCAGGCTGGCGAAGGTGAATCCGGCGGCGGAGATCGCAAACAACAGCCGCGTGCCGAGTGCGCGCGACAAAAAGCCGGACAGCGGAATCGCGATCACTTCCGCGATCAGATAGGCGGTCTGCACCCAGGAGACTTCGCTGGACGACGCGGACAATCCGGCCTGGATTTCAGACAGCGAGGCCGAGACGATCTGGATGTCCAGAATCGACATGAACATGCCGAACACCATGATCAGAAACGCGATCAGGCGTTTCGGCGCGACATAGTCCGCGGCCGGAGCGGCCGGCGGTGCGCCTGACACGGTGGTGGTCGTGGACATCTGCTTGTCCTGACTTAGCGCGCGGGTTCGGCACCCGGCTTGGTGTTGACGCGGACATAGACCGACATGCCGGCGCGCAGCAGGTTTTCCCTGGCGACGTCAGCCGGCACCCTGAGGCGCACAGGCACGCGCTGCACGATCTTGGTAAAGTTGCCGGTCGCATTATCCGGCGGCAGCAGCGTGAACACCGAGCCCGCGGCCGGCGCGAGGCTCTCCACCGTGCCTTCGATGGCGCGGCTGGAGTCAGCGTCGAGCTCGATCGAGACCGGTTGGCCCGGCTTCAGGCGGCGCAGCTGCGTCTCCTTGAAGTTGGCATCGATATAGACGTCGTTGAGCGGTACGACATTGCCGAGGCGCTGCCCCATCGAAACGAAATCACCGGTCGAGATGAGGCGGTTGGAGAAGATGCCATCCACCGGCGACTTCACGGCCGTGAAGTCGAGATCACGCACGGCCTTGTCCAGCGCGCTCTGCAATTCGGCGAGCTGCGCACGCGCTTCGTTCTGCTGCGCCTTCGTCACTTCGACGCTGCTCTTGGCTGCATCGACGGAGGCTTTCGCAGCCTTCACCGAAGCGGATGTCTGATCACGGTTCGACTGCGAGGTCTCATAGACCGAGCGTGAGGCAAAACCCTGCTTGCTCAGCGTTTCCTGACGATCGAATTCAAGCGACGCACGATTGGCAGCCGCATCGGCGGATGCGAGCTGGGCCTGCGCCTGTTCGACGGCGCTTTCCTGCGCGCCGACCTGACGGCCTATCCGCTCGATGGTGGCCTTCTGGGTGTCGATCTTGCGCTTGGCGGCATCGACGGCGATGCGATAGTCGCCGTCATCGATCCTGAAGATCACCTCGCCGGCCTTCACCGCGACGTTGTCGCCCGGGAGGATCTGCGCGATGTGGCCCGAGACGCGCGCACCCAGCGTGGTGTTGCTGGCGCGGACATAGGCGTCGTCGGTCGACACGATGAAGCGGCCGACCAGATAATAGTTCACGCCATAATAGACGCCTGCGACGGCGAGCAGCGCGCCGACACCGAGCAGCACTTTTTTCTTCTTGCCGGATTTTGGAGCAGCGGTCTGCGCGGTCGCGGCCGGTGCTGCTGTGGCGGGTTGTTCAGGTGCGGGCGCATCCGCAGGACCGCGGGCTGCGGGTTCATCCGCTGCGGGCGACACGACGCGCACCGGCGCGCTGTCAGCCTCGCCTTCGGGGCGAATGATACGGGCAGCCTGGTCGCGTGGTCCGGCCATTCCGGCCTCCTCAAACGTGAGAATGCGGACACCACCGGACATGCCGGGTCCCGCTTGCTGCGGCAATATGTAAATTGACCGAACGGTTCGGTCAAGATAGAGTTTGGCCAGTTCATCACGATTTCGCGTTATTCCGGTTTCATCGCGGGCGATATCCCGCTGATTCATCGAACAGGCTGAACGAATGGTTGCCTCCCACCCTGCCCCCCTCTCGCCCGTCGGCGAGGAAGACAGCGCCAAGCGCCGCCAAATTCTCGACGGCGCGCGAAAAGTCTTCCTGGATCTGGGCTTCGACGGCGCCAGCATGGGCGAGATCGCGCGTGCCGCCGGCGTCTCCAAGGGCACGCTTTATGTCTATTTCACCGACAAGAGCGCGCTGTTCGAGTCGATCGTCGAGCAGGAGAAGCTCGAACAGGGCAAGGCCGTCTTCAATCTCGATCCGGAACGCGATGCGGTGACCACGCTCGGCGAATTCGGCCGCGCCTATATCCAGTTGCTGTGTCGGCCCGGCGGCGGCTCGGCGATCCGTACCGTGATGGCGATCGCGGAGCGCATGCCCGATGTCGGCAAACGCTTTTATGAAGCGGTGTTGGCACACGCGATCCGGCAGGTCGCGACCTATCTCGATGCCCGCGTCGCTGCGAAGGAACTGGAAATCAAGGATACCGAACTGGCCGCCGCGCAATTCATGATGTCCTGCCAGGCGACGCTGTTTCAGCCCTTCATCTTCCAGGCCAAGCCGACACCGACGCGCGCGGAGATCGACAAGGTCGTCGACAGCGCCGTGCGGATGTTCCTTGCGGCCTACCGCATCTGACGCGCTCGTCTATTCGTTTTCGTAGAAGTCCTCGTCATCGGGCGACTTGCGCGTCGACTTCTTGGCCGTGCGCCCGATCGAGCCGGTCACGCCGCCGTAGTCATTGTTGTTGCGGCTGGCATAGGGATTGCGGCTTTGCGCGCGCGCGGCAATCTCCTCGCCCGACACGGCCGCCGGCTGGCAGATCACCGGGCGCTTCGGCCGGCGCATCAGATCCACATGAATGTGATCGTAGTGATAGACGTTGGAGCCCGGCGCCAGCACGGTGTTGAAGACCTGGCACGCACCGCCCTGAATGTCGCGCAGGAAGCCCTGCTCTTCCGGCATCCCCTTCCAGCCTGCCTTCACCGAGACACTGCGACCATCGGCGAGGACGAAGGCGGAGATATCGAGCGCATTGCCGAACGCATGTTCGGAGATGTGCGCGCGCGAGTTGCCGTTCATGCCGCGGCAGGAATAAGCGGAGATCTGCTTGATCTCGGCGACGCGGACGCCGAACCAGCGCATCGCCGCCGGCTGCACGGACTCCGCGAGCCACTTGTCGAGTGCCGAGACGATGGGACAGGCCAGCGTCGCCGTCGGCTTCACGACGACGGGGCCAACCGAGCCCGTGACATTGCCCTGTCCCGGTCCAAGACGCTGCGGGGCATAATCCTGCGGCGGCTGACTCTGCTGCACACCAGAACTGTAACGGCCGTAAGGCGCGCGCGGCTGCGGCTGCGGCGACGACATTGTTTGCGGCGAACCTTCCGGCGGCAGTTCGATTTCGTCTTCATTGTCCGGCGGCACGCCCGGCGCATTTAGCGAGATCGGCCCGTTATTGGCAGCGCCGCCATAGGACGAACCGCCATAGGATGGCTGCTGCGGCGCGGCAGCTTGCGGATAGGAGCTTGGATAGCTGTTCGCGGGACGCGCCATGGTCTGTGGCTGCTGCTGCACTGGCCAACGCGGTTGGCTTGCACCGCTGATGCCGCCCGGCGGTCGCAGGGTTTCATCGGCAAAGCCGTAGCTACTGCTGGCCTCGCCGAGCGCCGCCACCTTCAAGGGAAATTCTGCGCCGCAGACACCGGGCCCGGAAATCGGGTTGATCCGAACGAGATCAGCGCCCTCTTTCACCGTGCCGGATTTGAGACATGCGACTTCTGCCTCGGCACGCCATGGTTCACGTTCCTGGGTCTGAAACAGACCGCGTCCGCAACCCGCAAGCGAAACAAGGACGACGGAGCCGACGAGATACAAACGAACTCTGCGCGTCATTCGCGCAAGGTGGTCGAAATGTTTTAAAGACTCTTCAACGCATTGAATTCACGTTTGATTTACCATGTTGCCGACGCTCATGCCGCTACAGCAGCAATTGGCCGGCTTCCTTCTCTTTTCTGCGGGAACGGACCGCCAGCTTTCGCGTTACTCAGCGCGACAACGTCAAAGGGAGGGTTCCCATGACTATGTTCGGTCAACTGAGCGTTGTGGCCGCCTATGCGGCAATCGCCTTCGTTGGCGCTATCGTATTGGGCGTGCTGTAGAGCCCTAATCTCATGAAGCTTTCTCACCTATGGCGCCCGCTCCCCGGAGCGGGCGCTTTTTGCTGTCGTGACCTGCCAATAGCCGATTGACAGTTTGACGCAGGCCGGGGCCTGATGCCCCCCGTTACGGGCGCTTGCGCGTGGACCGGGACGACCGCCCGCGCAGCAGACCGGCGCCGAATTCAGAAGTCAGGAAACGCCTATGCGCAAATTCTTTGCCGCAACCATTGCGGCTGTATCACTCGCCGCTGCACTTACAGCCCCTGCTGCGGCGCAAACCCCGATCAAGATCATGGTCGGCGGTATCGACAAGCAGATCTATCTGCCGGCGAAACTCGCGGCGCAGCTCGGATTCTTCAAGGAACAGGGGCTCGACGTCGAGCTATTCAACTCCACCTCCGGCTCGCAGGCGGCCACCGCTTTGCTCGCCCGCGAAGTCCAGGGCGTGGTCGGCTTCTACGATCACACCATCGACCTGCAATCCAAGGGCAAATTCATCACCTCGGTGGTGCAATTCGCGATCGCACCTGGCGAAGTCGTGCTGGTGAAAGCCGCCGACGCCGACAAGCTGAAGGATCCCGCCAACTGGAAGGGCCAGGCGCTCGGCGTCACCGGTCTCGGCTCTGCCACCGACTTCCTGACCCGCGCACTCGCCGCCAAGGCGGGGCTGAAGATGCAGGACTACACGCTGGTGCCGGTCGGCGCCGGCGATACGTTCCTGGCTTCCATGCAGCAGGGCAAGATCGTGTCCGGCATGACCACCGAGCCGACGGTGGCGCGCGCGGTCAAGAACGGCACGGCAAAAGTCGGCATCGATCTGCGCACACCGGAAAGCACCCGCGCTGCACTCGGCGGCGATTATCCGGCCGCGTGTCTTTATATGGACCGCGCCTGGATGGAAGCGAACAAGGAGACGGCGCAGAAAGTCGTCAATGCCTTCGTGAAGACGCTGAAGTGGATGAATACCCACTCGCCCGAAGAGATCGCAGCTCAAATGCCGAAGGACTATTATGCCGGCGAACTCGATCTCTATGTGCAAGGTCTGCGCGAAGGCAAGCCGCAATACTCCGTGGACGGCATGATGCCGGCTGGCGCACCGGAGTCGGTGCTGAGTGTGCTGAACAGCTTCTCGCCCAACCTCAAGGGCAAGACCATCGATCTCGCCAAGACCTACACCACGGATTTCGTGGTCAAAGCCAACGCGACGAACTGAGCATGTCAGCAATTGCATCGCCCTCCGCCGTCGCGCTGAAGAACGTCGCGCGCCGCTTCGTCACGCCTTCGGGTGACGTTCTCTCCGCGCTGGAGGATTTCGACCTCAGCATTGCGCCCGGCGAATTCATGGCCGTGGTGGGCCCCACCGGTTGCGGCAAGTCGACGACGCTCGGGCTGATCGCCGGCCTCGCCCGCCCGCAAGGCGGCGAAGTCACATTGTTCGATGCGCCGGTGACCGGTGTTGATCGGCGCGTCGGCTTCGTGTTCCAGCAGGATGCCGTGTTTCCGTGGCGTGACGTGCTCGGCAATGTCATGGCCGGGCCGTTGTTTCGCGGCGTGGCGAAAGACAAGGCGGAGGCTACCGCTCGCGACTGGATCATTCGCGTCGGCCTGAAGGGCTTCGAACATCATCATCCGCATCAGCTCTCTGGCGGCATGCGCAAGCGCGTCGCGCTGGCGCAGACCTTCATCAACAATCCGCAGGTCCTTTTGATGGACGAGCCGTTCTCCGCGCTTGACGTGCAGACCCGCGAACTGATGCAGGAAGAATTGCTGCAGCTGTGGGCGCAGGCGAAATCCGCGGTACTGTTCGTCACCCACGATCTCGATGAGGCGATCCTGCTCGCCGATCGCGTCGCCGTGCTGACTACGCGACCGGCGCGGGTAAAGTCCGTCCACACCATCGACCTGCCGCGTCCGCGCGATGTCGCGACGCTGCGCTACGACGAACGCTTCATCGCGATTGCGCGCAAGATCTCTGACGACCTGCGCGAGGAAGTACTGCGCGCACGAGGCGCTGACGCGCGGGGACACTGACATGACCGAGACAACAGTGACAGCCCCCCTCGTCACCGACGGCCGTATCGAAACCGCCGTCCAGCGCATGCGCCGCCATCAACGCCTGGTGCTGGCGCTGCGGCTTGCCGTTCTCGTATTCCTGATCGGCGGCTGGGAATTCGGCGTCCGCCTCGGCGTGATCGATCCGTTCTTCTTCGGCCAGCCATCCGGCATCGTCACCAAGCTGATCGACTGGACCGAGAACGGCACCTCGATCGGACCGCTATGGAAGCAGATCTGGGTGACAATCTATGAGGCCGGCGCCGGCTTCCTGATCGGCTCGGCCATGGGCATCCTGTGCGGCATCGCGCTTGGGCGTAACCAGCTCCTGTCAGACGTGTTCTCGATCTACATCAAGGTCGCGAATTCGATCCCGCGCGTTGTCCTCGGCTCGATCTTCATCGTCGCCCTCGGCCTCGGCGCGGCCTCGAAGATCGCACTCGCGGTCGTGATGGTGTTCTTCGTGGTGTTCGCCAACGCCTTCCAGGGCGTACGCGAGGCCGACAAGAACCTGATCGCCAACGCGCGCATCCTCGGCGCCAGCAACTGGCAAATGACCCGCGCGGTGGTGCTGCCTTCGGCGCTGTCCTGGATTCTCGCCAGCCTGCATGTCTCGTTCGGCTTCGCGCTGGTCGGTGCCATCGTCGGAGAGTTTTTGGGCGCCCGCGAAGGCATGGGCCTGCTGATCGCCACGGCGCAGGGCTCGTTCGATTCCAACGGCGTGTTCGCCGCGATGATCGTTATCGCGATCGTGGCGCTGCTGGCCGAATGGATCCTCACCATGATCGAGAACCGGCTGCTGACCTGGCGCCCGGATACCACCGTTAACGAGTGACGCTCGAAACCCGGCGCGCTTGATTCAAATCGGCGCGCCGGCAGTCATCCCTTTTGCAACAATGTTGTCCGCCCGCGCCGCGACGACACATTTCTCCGCCGCGACGAAACCGTTTTGCCGAATTGACGCAAATCTCCTGAAACCGCCGCTGGGTACATCTCCTGCCAACGAGGCGCCGAACGGGCGCTCACCCACAGGCGCTCAAACGGAGATTCCCATGATTACCCTCGCTTCTTTCGAACGAAAAATTCGCCGTGCTGCCGTCGCAATCGGCGCGCTCCTTGCCGGCGCATTCTCCTTTGCCCACCCGGCAGCCGCAGCGCCGCTGCCGCTGTTTCCGTTCTTCATGGCGCCGCCAGTCCAGAGCGAGCCTGCACCCTATATGCAGTCCCCGCAGGTGGATGACGAACGCCCGGCCATCGAACAGCCCGCGCGCTTCAGGCGGCAGATCGTCAACTATCCGACCCGCGAGGCCACCGGCACGATCATCGTCGATACTCCGAACACCTATCTCTATTATGTGCTCGGCAACGGTCAGGCGATCCGCTATGGCATCGGCGTCGGCCGCGATGGCTTCACCTGGTCCGGCGTACAAACCGTGACCCGCAAGGCCGAATGGCCGGCATGGACCCCGCCCGCTGAAATGATCGCACGCCAGCCCTATCTGCCGCGCCACATGGCCGGCGGCCCCGGTAACCCGCTTGGTGCCCGCGCCATGTATCTCGGCGGCACCATCTATCGCATCCACGGCACCAATATGCCGGAGACCATCGGCACGCAGGTGTCGTCGGGCTGCATCCGCCTCACCAATCAGGACGTGTCTGATCTGTATTCCCGCGTCACTGTCGGCACCAAGGTCATCGTGTTGCCGATGGATCGCCGTGCGGACAGCGCAAGCGGCAAACGCGGCTAATCTGAGGCGCGGCTCCTAACTGGCGCGCGTCACCACAGCATTGTAATGTCCCCGCGTTTTCGAGCGGGGACATCATGCGTCTGAAACCAATTCTGATCGGCGCCGTGCTGGTCGCCGTCTTTTTCGTGGTCGCACTCAAGGTGATGGACTATGTGGCGCCGCGCGGCGCCGGCTCGGCGCCGGTGCTGGTCGCATTGCCGCCACTGCCACCCTCACCCGCACGCAGTTCAAGCATCGTCGCACCGGTCGCCATTGCACTCACCGCGATCCGCGATGCCGCAGACCGCGGCGCGCCGCGCAGCTTCAACGGCACGGCTGACAATCCTGTACAGCAATTGCTGCAGGATGCCGATATCAAGTGGACGGCCGCACGGGGTCCGATCGCGGCGACCGGCGCGCAGGACACGTTGACCATGTCGACGCCACTGACCGGCACGCTCAATGTCACCGGCGCGATCTCGACGAATGTGCGCGACGCACTGGGTGGCGCGCTCGGCAACCTGCTCGGCGGCAATGTGGCCAAGCAGCTTGGCAACATCAACATCAAGAACGTCAATGCCAATGCGGAAATCCGCGGCAATGTGGTGGTCTCGGCGCAGCCACGGCTGACCCCGAACTGGCGGATCGACCCGAACCTGGCCGCTCAGGTGACACTCGGCGATACCAATGTCGCGGTCGCCGGTGCCCGCATCAATGTGCCGGCGCAGGTCAAGCCGATGATCGACAATGCGGTCAATGAGCAGATCATCGCCCTGCAGCAGCGCCTACGCAACGATCCCGCCTTCGAGCAGAATGCACGGCGTGAATGGGCCAAACTCTGCCGGTCGATCCCGCTGCAAGGTGCGAGCGCATTGCAGAACCTGTTCATCGAACTGAAGCCGACGCGTGCCGTCGCCGCCCAGCCGCGCATCGACGCCAGCAATATGACGCTGACACTCGGCGTCGAGGCCGAAACACGCGTGACCTCAACACAGACGCAGCCGAATTGTCCGTTCCCTGCCACACTCACCATCGTGCCGCCCGGCCCCGGCAAACTCAGCATCGGTGTGCCCGTGGACATGCCTTTCACTGAACTGAACAAGATCATCGAGGCGCAGCTCGCCGGCAAGACATTCCCGGAAGACAATTCCGGCGCGGTCGCTGTGACGGTGAAAAAGGCAACTGTCTCGGCATCCGGCGACCGCCTGCTCATCTCGTTGCTGGTGAATGCCAAGGAGAAGCAGAGCTGGTTCGGTCTTGGCGGCGAAGCAACCGTCCATGTCTGGGGCAGGCCTGCGCTCGATCAGGCGGCACAGACGCTGCGCTTTACCGATCTGGAACTTGCCGTTGAATCAGAAGCGGCCTTCGGCCTGCTCGGCGCGGCAGCTCGTGCAGCCATGCCATTGCTACAGAAGACGCTGGCCGAACGTGCGACCATCGATCTGAAACCCTTTGCCTCGAACGCGCAAAAGAAGATCGCCGCCGTCATCGCGGATTTCCAAAAGAACGAAAATGGCATCCGCGTCGGCGCCGAGATCAGCAGCCTCCGCCTTGGCGGGATCGCGTTCGACTCCAAAACGCTGCGGGTGATCGCGGAGGCCGACGGCGCCATCAATGTGAATGTGACGGCATTGCCGGGGCTGTAGGTTTAACGCGATGACGCGGCGAAGAGCGCACCCGCAAAACGGGCGCGCCCTTATCGTCAGCCTACTGGTTCTTGGCTCGCGTTGTCACAACGTGGCGCAAAACGGCCTTACATCGCATACTTGAACTCAGGCATCGCCTTCAATTGATCCTTGCTGGCACTGCTTAGCACGGCATGGTCGGGGTACCAGGGATTCGCCTTGGCCGGCGCGGCGGCTGCGGGAGCTGCACCCGTGGTCATGCCGCTCGGGGGCGAGGTCGACTTCATGCCCGACGAACCGCCAGTTGAAGATGCCATTGTTGCGACCGGCTCGTTCACGAATTTGATCTTGTCATAAGGTATGGCGATCAGACGTTCGCCGACACCGAGGAAACCACCGACGCCAATCACCACCGCCTTGATGTTCCCCTGCTTGTCGGTCAGGAGATCGTTGATCGAACCGAGGCTCTCATTGGCTTCGTTATACACGCTCAGACCGACCACCTTCGATGTACGCCAGTTACCATTGAACGTCGTATCAGATGCGGTGACCGGCGCAGCGGCGGGGGCTGTCGTCGTTGTCGTAGTGCTCGGGCTTTGCGCGAAAGCGGCGGTTGCCAGTAGCGCCGAACCAACGATACCAGCCGTCATATATTTCTTGAACATATGTTCCTCCTGTCGTTGTGGATGTCCAAAACCAACGCGGAGATACAATGACTGTTCCGGTTCCACCTAAATTGGTCGTTAGAATTCGCCCCAATAGGGTGCGACGCCATAATGGCGATGTAGCGCTTCTTCCTGCGACCTGTCGCCCCAGTCGAACTCGCGTTTCTCGGTAAATGACGGCGCGCTGCGCAACTCCTCTTCGCTGATATCGAGTTGATACGCATCGAGTTTGCGATCGAAGGTCAATCGCGCCCAAGGCAGCGGCAGCAGGTTCGAACCAAGGCCGAGAAAGCCGCCGAAGCTGAGGATGGCGTAGGACACTTTGCCGCTGATCTTGTCGATCATCAGCCGTTCGATATGCCCGATGCGTTCGCCGTTCGGACGCCGCACCGCCGTTCCTTCGATCCGGTCACTTGCAATCAGGCTATGCGGCTTCATCATGACGTCGGGAGTCATTGTCGCCTCCATAAATCAATTGAAGGGATAACAATGCCCGGACGTGTTCCTTGTTCCGGCAATAGCGCGAAAGTGACGTGCACAAAAGAAACCACCACCCTTCCCTTGCGGGAAAGATGGTGGCGTCTGCCTGGTCGTACGCGTCGCGGTCTTCGTATCAGGTCTGGTAGTCGATCAGCAGCGCGGTGAATGACGCCTTGCTGCTGGATGCCGTCGTGCTGGTCCCGCTTGCGCTATAGGCACTCGAGGACGAGGCCTCCAGCGATTGCTTCAGCGAGTCCAGGAACTGCTTCATGATATCGGAGATACTGGTCGCACTGTCCGTATCATCGGTGCTGTCGGTACTATCGGCGCTATCCGACGGCGGAGGGCCGCCGGGGGGTGGACCGCCGGCACCCTTGGAGCCTCCTGCCCCACCCGGGCCGCCATCGGCGAAGGCGGACTGGAACACGCCCTGCAATTCGGTGGCCTGGTCCGAGGTCAGCTTGCCGCTGGACACCTGGGCACTGATGAGATCGTCGATCTTCGATTTCATCTCGTCCGGCGACGACCGGCTGCCGCTGCTCTGGCTCGAACGGTCGGCCTGCAGCGACGAGTCGATATCGGTTAAAGCAGAGGACAGCGCATCCTGATCGCCGCTGCTGATCTTTCCGGAGGAAAGCTCGGCCTGCAGCTCCTGCTGCAGTTTTTGAAGGGGGGATTGGTAGGAACTGCTGGACGCAGCCGAGATAGAGGTCATGATCTGCTCCAAGGTGCTTGCTTAGTGCTCGCAACTTGCGGTTAACCTTCTTAACGAGGTCTTGTTATCGCCTTGCTGACATGTTGCGGTTTGTTGCGCCCCAGCCACCAGCAATAGTCCGAAACAAAAAACTTCTGCAGCCCGCGCCGATCCCGGCCAAAAGAGTTCGCATGGCAAACGTACCGAACATCCTGGTCGTAGAAGACGACCGCGAAACCCGTACGCTGATCGCAAAGTATCTGCGTACCAATTCCTGCAACGTCACCACCGCCGCCGACGGGCGCGAGATGGAAAAGGTGATGGCCGACACCCGCGTCGACCTGCTGATCCTCGACGTGATGCTGCCCGGCGAAGACGGCCTCAGCCTGTGCCGCAAGGTGCGCGCCGAGTCGCAACTGCCGATCATCATGCTGACCGCACGCGGGGAGGACGTGGACCGCATTCTCGGCCTCGAAATGGGCGCCGACGATTACCTGCCAAAGCCGTTCAATCCGCGCGAATTGCTGGCACGCATCAATGCGGTGCTGCGCCGACAGGCCACGGCGCTCAATGCGAGCGCCACGCCGAACGCCACGGCGCTGTCATTCGCCGGCTGGCAGATCGACCTGCGCCTTCGCGAATTGCGTAATCCCCAAGGCGCGCGCGTCGCCATGACCTCGGCCGAATTCGATCTGCTGCGCGCCTTTGTCGAGCGCTCCGGTCGGGTGCTGTCGCGCGACAGCCTGCTCGATCTCACGCAAGGCCGCAGCGCCGGCTCGTTCGAGCGTAGCATCGACGTGCTCGTGAGCCGCATCCGTCGCAAGATCGAAGTCGATCCGCAGGACGCGCAAATGATCAAGACGGTGCGCTCGGGCGGCTACATGTTCACGCCGACGGTGGAAGCGGTCGCGACGGCGACGACCAACTAGTTTCATCGAGATGTTCAGCGTCCTCAATCTGCGTCGGATCAGCGGCCAGATCACCGCCTTGGTGGTGATGTCGATCGTGGCTATCCACATCGTCCTCTCGCTGCTGTTCACGCTGATGCGGCCGGACCCGAATGATGCGCAGCGGGATCGCGGCCATGGCGAGTTGATCGCGATCGTTCGCTTGCTGAAGGCGACACCGATCGCCGATCGCCCGGAACTGCTGGTCAATCTGAAAAAGGCTTTTCCTCATTTCGACATCCGGCCGGTCCCTCGGGATGCAACGATTACCACCGACAATGGCCCAGATTATCCGCGTCACAGCTTACGCCGGCTGCTTGGTTCCGACGCGCGACTGCTGACGATCGATGGCGCGCCGGACCGGATCGGGATCACCCTCCCGGACGGCGACATGTTCTCCTTCAATAGCCTGCCGGAGCGGCGACCAGGCTTCTTTCTGGGCGGTCCCTGGGTTCTGACGTTTCTGTTCGTTGTGATCAGCCTGACGCTTCTGGGCCTGTGGGCGGCCCGCATGCTGGCGGCACCACTTTCGGCCTTTGCAAAAGCGGCCGAAGAATTCAGCCTCAGCGGCTCGGCCGAACCTCTCCCCGAACGCGGCCCCGAAGAAATTCGATCGGTGGCACGCGCGCTGAACCGGATGCGCGAGCGCATCGGCACACTCATCGACGACCGCACCAAGATGCTGGCCGCGATCAGCCATGATTTGCGTACGCCGATTACGCGGCTGCGTCTGCGTTCGGAATTCATCGAGGACGACGGCCATCGCCGCCACATGCTGCGCGACCTCGACCAGATGCGATCGATGCTCGAAGCCGTGCTGTCGTTCCTGCGCAATGACCGCCGGCTGGAAGAGATGACGCTGACGGATATCGCCACAACCCTGCAGCTGATCGCCGACCAGTTTGCTGACATCGGGCATATGGTGACCTATCAGGGGCCGTCCCATGCCATGGCAATGGCAAGACCCGACGATCTACATCGCGCAGTGACCAACCTGGTCGAGAACGCCGTGAAGTTCGGCTCCGAAGCGAATATCTCTCTGACGATGTCCGAGGGCGGCGCCATCATCGACGTCGCCGATGACGGTCCTGGCATTTCGGACGCACAAAAGAGCGCGATGCTGCAGCCTTTCGTGCGCGGCGACGACGCCCGCAACATGGATCATGAAGCTGCCGGCTTTGGCCTCGGCCTCTCGATTGCCCGCGCCGTAACGCTGGCCCATGGCGGCGAACTGACACTGCTGGATCGCCAGCCGCGTGGCCTGATCGTGCGTATCGCACTGCCGGCACGCGATACGGATAGAGCCGCAGCGTAGCGCTCAGTTCGCCTTCACCGCAGGCGCGATGCTGTGGACCGCACCCGGCTTGCGCAGATGGATCGTAGCGATGTCATCGCTATAGACCTTCTCCCAACCATCGACGCGATCAAGCAGCTTGGTCGCCGCGCTTTGGGTTCGCAGCAAGGTCGCCTCGATGTCGTAGTCCTTCAGCAGCCGGAACAGATTGTCGGGCTCCATCAGACCGCTGGCATTGTTGTGATCGACCATGAATTTCTCGCCATATAGCTCGACGCGGCCATCGATGAAGGTAGGTACCCCCCGCGAGATCAGATAACCGCCGAAATCGTAATCATTGAAAACGCGGCTGAGGTTGAGTTTCTTGAGTTCGGTTACTGCTGCCGCGGGCGCAGCATACGCCGATGGCGCGTAGTGACGGATCGGTGCAAAGGCCAAGGTTGCTGCGATCATGGAGACGGCAATGCCGGCGAACACCACACTGCGCTGTTGCGGCACATCGGTAAATCCCGTTCCATGCGATCGGCCAATCTGTTGACCCAGCGGTTTGGCCAGTACCAGCGGCGCCAATAGCGCCATCACCTCGGCATTGCGGATATGGCTCAGCGCCATGAACACGAAGCCGAGCACAAGCACGACACGCATCGGCGGCAGCGTGAAACCGCGCCACAACACCAGCGCAACCGCCCCGAGCACAGTCAGTTCAAGGGGGCCGACATTGCCGAAATTTGCGGGACGCCACTCACCGATCACCCCCAATGCTTCGCCAAGACCGAGAATGCGCCGCGCCGCGAGCAGCGAGTCCCAGCCATATGGCGTGACGCAACTCGCAGCCAAGGCCGCAACGAAAAAAGCGGCCCAGCGTAACGCCAGCGCCGCGCGTTGCGGCCGCGCGACATTCAACACGGCATCGAGCCCCATCGGCACCACCAACAAAACCCCGAGCACATAACCGCCGTGCATGTTGGCCCACAGCGTGATCAGGGGCAGCGCATAGAACGACGGTCCGACACGGCGGTCCATTGCTGCGACCAGGGTACCCACCCATGCCATCATGACCGGCATCGCCAGCACGTGCGGCCGCACCAGCAGATGCGATGCCATCAACGCGAGTCCCACGGTGGCGAAGATGATCGCATGCGTCAAAGCAAGCCGCTGAAGCAAAAAGCGCATCAGCAGCGCGAATGTCAGACCGATCGAGGCGGCCGCGAGCAGCACGGGGCCCGCCCACCCGGCGATCGCGTAGCAGCGCGCGTACAGCACCTGCGCAAGCCACTGTGTCGATATCCACGGCTCACCGAGCTTGGTAAAGGAATAGACGTCGGTGTGAGGCACCGCACCATGATCCAGCATCCATTGCCCGATAGCCAGATGGATATAGGTGTCGGGATCGTTAAGCATCTGATCACCCGCGAAGACCAGCAAGGCGGAGACGCCGATCCCAACCAAAGCGGGCAGCAACTGGGCTAGCGGAAAGACGCGCTCAGCCGGGTGGGTGGGGGACATCGTCATGGCCGGCGCTCGATCTGGTCAAAATGGCTGGTTCCGCCCAAAACAAAGCATGACAGAGCATAATTGTTGGTAAATTCGCACATTTTGCCGTTGGACATCGCCATAGAAAGGTGCGATTCGGACGTCAAATAGCTCCTCAATTGCCACCTTCGGGGCGCAAACGATGCGCCAATAGCTAGTTGCTCGAAAGTCGCCTGATGAAGTCCCACGTCTTGCTGGCCCTGTTGGTCGCTGTTGTCGTTGCCACCCCCAATGCCAGCCACGCGCAAAAAGCCGACTACGACGCCATGGTTGCCACCCACGCCCAAGCCAATGGCGTGCCCGAGGCGCTGGTGCATCGTGTGATCGTGCGCGAAAGCAAGTATCACCCCAATCTGATCGGCCGCGGCGGCACCATCGGCCTGATGCAGATCAAGCTCGCGACCGCGCGCGGCGTAGGCTACACCGGCACCGCCGAAGGCCTCCGCGATCCCAACACCAATCTCACTTACGCGGTGAAATATCTCGCCGGCGCCTACCGCGCCGCGAACGGGAATCACAACCGCGCAGTGTCCTACTATGCCGGCGGCTACTACTATGCCGCCAAGCGCCAGCGCCGCGAGGTTTCCGCGCCGCCGCATCAGCCACTCTTCGCCAAGGACGCCGAGCGCCTGCACCTGCAGAACACGGCCAATGCCAACGCGCAGGCTCCAAAGCCGTAATTGTGCGTGATCGGGTGGAATCTTAGGGCTTCTTGGGGCGCGTTGACACGCCCATCCATAGGTTTACATTAGAGTCGTTCCGAGGGGGGCTCCGACGAGGAGCTGAGATACCGCAAGCTTGCACTTTTCCTGTTCCGGAAGAGACGCGCGAGACCGCGGTGACCCTTTGAACCTGATCCGGGTCATGCCGGCGAAGGGACAGGGATGTTTCAGACTACGCAATCTCCGCGCGGGGACTCTCCCGTGGCGGGTCAATCGATATCAGTCATTGGCGCTGGCATTGCCGGCGCTTGGCAGGCGTTGATGCTGGCCAAGGCCGGTCACGCTGTGACGCTGCACGAGCGCAGCGACCAGGCTATGCGCGACGCCACCAGCCACTGGGCCGGCGGCATGCTGGCGCCCTGGTGCGAGGCCGAAGTCTCCGAGCCCGTCGTCTCTCGCCTGGGCTTGCGCGCACTGGACCTATGGCGCGAGGAATTGCCTGACACACCGTTCAACGGCTCGCTGGTCGTGGCGCATGCGCGTGACCGCGCCGATTTCGAGCGTTTCGCGAAAATGACCTCCAGCCATACGCGGCTCGATGCGGCTGGCGTCGCCGAGATCGAGCCCTCGCTCGAAGGCCGGTTTCGCGACGGGCTGTTCTATCCCGGCGAAGGCCATGTGGAGCCGCGCCGCGTGCTCCCGCAACTGCACGCCCGGATTACCGCCGCCGGCGGCATCATCAAATACAACAGCGAGCAGCAGCCGAAAGATCTCGACGGTCTCGTGATCGATTGCCGCGGGCTTGCGGCGCGTGATGATGCCAGCACGCCGAAGCTGCGCGGCGTTAAAGGCGAAATCATCATCGTCGAGACCGACGAGGTGCAGCTCTCGCGCCCCGTCCGCCTGATGCATCCTCGATGGCCGCTTTACGTGATCCCGCGCGCCGACAATCGCTTCATGCTCGGCGCGACGTCCATCGAAGGCGAGGACACCGGCGTCAGCGTGCGCTCCGCGCTCGAACTGCTCGGCGCAGCCTATGCCGTGCATCCGGCTTTTGCCGAAGCGCGCATTCTCGAATTCGGCTCGGGACTTCGGCCAGCTTTTCCTGACAACCTGCCGCGCATTGCGATCGACAAGAACACGATTGCAGTGAACGGCCTCTATCGCCACGGCTTCCTGCTGGCGCCTGCGCTGGCGGAGCTGACGCTCAACTATGTACAGCGGGGCGAGATCGACAATGAGGTGATGCAATGCAAGTGATCGTCAATGGCGAGCACCGCGAGATCGAGGCGTCGCATGTCGGCGCGCTGCTGCAGGAACTGGACTACGAAGGCACGCATTGCGCCATTGCGCTGAATTTCGACGTGGTGCCGCGCAGCGCATGGGCGCAAACGCCGCTCAAAGCAGGCGACGAGATCGAGATCATCACGCCACGGCAGGGAGGCTAATTCCTGATGGTGAGTTTCTACGGCAAGGAATTCAAATCCCGCCTGCTGATTGGCTCAGCGCTCTATCCGTCGCCCGCGATCATGCAGGACGCGATCCGCGCCTCCGGCGCCGGCATCGTCACCGTGTCGCTGCGGCGTGAGTCCGCAGGCGGCAAGACTGGCGATGCGTTCTGGTCGCTGATCCGCGAACTCGACGTCACCGTGCTGCCCAACACCGCGGGCTGCCGCAGCGTGCGTGAGGCAGTCACGACCGCAAAGCTCGCGCGCGAATTGTTCGGCACCTCCTGGATCAAGCTGGAAGTGATCGCCGACAACGACACGCTGCAGCCGGACGTGGTGGGTCTCGTCGAAGCCGCCGATATCCTGATCAAGAATGGTTTCGAGGTGTTCCCCTATTGCACCGAGGATCTCAGTGTCGCGATGCGTCTCGTGGATGCCGGCTGCAAGGTGGTGATGCCATGGGCCGCGCCGATCGGCTCGGCGCGCGGCATCATCAATGCCGACGCGCTGAAACTGATGCGCGACCGCCTGCCCGATATCACGCTGGTGGTCGATGCCGGCTTAGGGGCGCCATCGCATGCCGCCGAAGCGCTCGAACTCGGTTACGACGCCGTGCTGCTCAACACCGCCGTCGCCAAGGCCGCCGATCCCGTCGCCATGGCCAATGCCTTCCGCCTCGCCGTTGAGGCCGGCCGCATTGGCTTCGAGGCGGGCCTGATGGGCGCGCGCGACTTCGCTTCTCCTTCCACTCCAGTCATCGGGACACCGTTCTGGCATGCCGTATCCTGACCGTTTCTATCCCGTCGTCGACACCATCGCCTGGGTGAAGCGCCTCACGCAGCTGGGCGTCGGCACCGTGCAGCTTCGCGCCAAGGATCTCGACGACGCAGCGGCGACCACGCTGTTTCGCGAGGCGCTGACCTTGACCAACGGCACCAAGACGAAGCTGGTGGTCAACGACTACTGGCGCGTCGCCATCGACCTCAAGGCGCAGCATCTGCATCTCGGCCAGGAAGACCTTGCCGAGGCGGACGTTGCCGCGATCCGCAAGGCCGGCATCACGCTCGGCCTCTCGACCCATGACGAGGAAGAACTGGAAACCGCATTGCGCGCGAAGCCGGATTACGTCGCGCTCGGGCCGATCTTCTTCACGACGTTGAAGTCCATGCGCTTCGCGCCGCAGGGCATTCCGAAAATCTCGGTCTGGAAGAAGCGCATCGGCACCCTGCCACTGGTGGCGATCGGCGGCATCAAGTTCGAACAGGCCGCAGAGATCTTTGCCGCCGGCGCGGATTCCATCGCCGTCGTCAGCGACGTCACCCAACACGCAGACCCCGACGCCCGCGTCCATCAATGGCTTGGCGCATCCGCCAAAGCCGCCTGACATTTCAAGAACGACAACGGAGGATTAGTCCATGAACATCCGCTCCAATCCCGACACCACCCTGCCCGCCGTCACCACCGGCAACCTGCCCTCGTCGCGCAAGATCTACGCGATCCCGGAGAGCGCGCCCGACCTGCGCGTGCCGCTGCGCGAGATCATCCTGAGCGAAGGCGCCGGCGAGCCGAACCTGCCCGTGTATGACACGTCGGGTCCCTATACCGATCCGGACGTGCTGATCGACGTCAACAACGGGTTGTCTCGCGCGCGTCTCGATTGGGTCAAGGAGCGCGGCGGCGTCGAGGAATATCAGGGCCGCGAGATCAAGCCGGAAGATAACGGCAATGTCGGCGCAGCTCATGCCGCCAAGTCCTTCAAGGCCTATCACAAGCCGCTGCGCGGCGTTGGCGATCACATGATCACCCAGTATGAATTCGCCCGCGCCGGCATCATCACCAAGGAGATGATCTACGTCGCCGAGCGCGAGAATCTCGGCCGCAAGGTCCAGCTCGAGCGCGCCGAGGCCGCGCGCGCCGATGGTGAGAGCTTCGGCGCCGAAGTGCCGCTGTTCGTCACGCCGGAATTCGTGCGCTCGGAAATCGCGCGGGGCCGCGCGATCATCCCCTGCAACATCAACCATGCCGAACTCGAGCCGATGATCATCGGCCGCAACTTCCTTACCAAGATCAATGCCAATATCGGCAACTCCGCCGTGACCTCGTCGGTCGAGGAAGAAGTCGACAAGATGGTGTGGGCGATCCGCTGGGGCGCCGACACCGTGATGGACCTCTCGACGGGCCGCAACATCCACACCACCCGCGAATGGATCCTGCGCAATGCGCCGATCCCGATCGGCACCGTGCCGATCTATCAGGCGCTGGAGAAGTGCGACGGCGATCCGGTCAAGCTGACCTGGGAGCTCTACAAGGACACGCTGATCGAGCAGTGCGAACAGGGCGTCGACTACTTCACCATCCATGCCGGCGTGCGCCTGGCCTATATCCACCTCACCGCCAACCGCGTCACCGGCATCGTCTCGCGCGGCGGCTCGATCATGGCCAAGTGGTGCCTCGCGCATCACCAGGAGAGCTTCCTCTATACTCACTTCGAGGAAATCTGCGACATCATGCGCAAGTATGATGTGTCGTTCTCGCTCGGCGACGGGTTGCGTCCCGGCTCGATCGCGGATGCCAATGACCGTGCGCAGTTCGCCGAACTGGAGACGCTCGGTGAGCTCACCAAGGTGGCATGGGCGAAGGGCTGCCAGGTGATGATCGAAGGTCCCGGCCACGTACCGCTGCACAAGATCAAGATCAACATGGACAAGCAGCTCAAGGAATGCGGCGAAGCGCCGTTCTACACCTTGGGGCCACTGACCACCGATATCGCGCCGGGCTACGACCACATCACCTCGGGCATCGGCGCCGCCATGATCGGCTGGTTTGGCTGTTCGATGCTTTGCTATGTGACGCCGAAGGAGCATCTCGGCCTGCCCAACCGCGACGACGTCAAGGTCGGCGTCATCACCTACAAGATCGCGGCGCATGCCTCGGATCTCGCCAAGGGCCACCCCGCCGCGCAGCTCCGCGACGATGCGCTTAGCCGCGCCCGTTTCGACTTCCGCTGGCAGGACCAGTTCAATCTCGGCCTCGATCCGGAAACCGCCGTCGCCTATCACGACGAGACACTGCCAAAGGACGCCCACAAGGTCGCGCATTTCTGCTCGATGTGCGGACCGAAATTCTGCTCGATGAAGATCACGCAGGACGTGCGCGACTACGCGGCAACGCTCGGCGACAACGAGAAGGCCGCGCTGAACCTCGGCGGCACGGCGTCGATGGGCATGTCGATGAGTGGCCTGATCGAGGACGGCATGGCCAGCATGAGCCAGAAGTTCAAGGACATGGGCCAGCAGGTCTATGTGCAGGCGGAGGCGGTGAAGGAGAGTAATAAGGCGTTGTAAGACGCCTCCTTACCCCGAGTTAGTGACCGAACAACAAACACCAACCAAAGGCCGGGCGATTGCCCGGCTTTTCTGTTGTCGGAGAGATGAATTTTCACAAACACTGCCCGTGAAATTCCCCAGCGGGTAAATTGGTGGTCATTTACCTCGTCCGAACCGTTGCATAACTGTGCGCACAGCAGCCTCTATTGCAGGCCCACTGTGTTTCAATTCATCGGCAATTTCGATGGCGCGTTCCAACGAAATCACGGCCCCTTCTTGGCAATCGAATATAAAACCACCAGTTGCTCGGGCATAACCAGCCGCGGCGCTATAAGCGGAGGATGCGGCATCGGCATCTGCCCCCCAACGTATCGCGAGAGCATATTCACTTCGATGGCCAGACTGAACGTCAGGATAAGTACGGACGAAATCTTTCACATCCCAGTGATCGCATTCGAAATGTGAAGGTTTGCGATCTAATAAAACAGGCAGCGCCCCTCGCAATTTAGCGAATGGCGTCCCGGTCGACAGCTTCATTGAAACTCCTGTGGCATCGATTGACCTTTGCCATTCCTGGATCGAAACGAGGCGGCGTTCGGAAAGAACATATATTTCCATCGACATTCTGTTGTTCCTCCAAGCTTAGTTAGAGCAAAACGACACGATGCGAATCGCACACCGGGACATTGCACCACGCGACTTTCGAGAAATCCCTCGAACGACATTCAGCTCAAACACAGGCGTATTGGGCGATGACCGCGTCATTTCGCGAAGCTCATCTGCCCTGGCGGAAGACATCCTCGCATTGCCGGTTTTTACATCGTAGATCGCAATGACGTCGCCCTGAATATCGCGAAGGGTCAAATCGGTCCTGATCGTTCCGGCCATGCCATAAGTCGGATCTACGGCGTCAAGACTGAAGCTTCGTTCGATATCTCCGACACCGGGCAAATCTTGTAGGCTCACCGCCGCACCGAACGCGGCATGAACAGCGATTCCGTACTGAGATGCGCTCATCGTTGGCAGATACTCCAACGTCTCCATAACGCTAACCAGCGTATCGCTTAGAGCCTGGGAGGTTTCATCGATACTTGGAATTCCCGTAAGGAATCCATCAGAAGTCTCGACCGTGACGCCTCCCTCGCTAGTCCACCTACCAAGCTCATCCCGATCCTGATCATCCTTGTAGCCAGCTTTGATAGTCAAGCGGAGCAACCGCCTGAAAATCAGCTCCCTTTTGATATCGCTGAGTTCGTCCGCCATGAAGAACAGGCCACGCTTGAAATCTAACAGAGCATTCATTGCATCCTCCTCTCATTCGAGGCCATAATAGAGACTTTAAACCTAGGTGTAAAGTCTTATTTAATGAGAATGGGTGTTACCTAGGTGAACGCCCCGGGGGCCTATCGATCGCCTGGGAGGGCTCCCCTGCTCGACTGCTGCGCGACTATAACCACCTGATTGAAGCCTATAACCGCGGTGCCAATATCTAGCGCGGATTCTGTGCGCTTATCGAAATGCCGGTTCCAAGGCGCCAAGGGCAGACAAAGCGACTTTCTTTGTTGCAAAGCTCTGGCGGTACACCCAATGGTACCCATTGATTAACCTTTCATTAACCAATCGCGCCCAACCTGCCGCAACGCAACGGCTGGGGGCTGTTCGTTCTCGATGTTGTTGCTTCGCGCAACGAAGCAGGCGTTGATCGGGAGATACCCATGATCCAGGAATCCCTTTACGAGTCCCTTGGCCGCCCGCGTGACGATTCGCCGGCTGAAATGGACATGTTTGCGCCCTCGTCAGATCCCAGCGAGGTCGTGACGATGCTGATCGGCGCTACAGTTCATGAGGTGGAACGCGAGCTGATGCTGCAGACGCTGGCGCGCTGCGATGGCAATCGCACCCATGCCGCCCGCGTGCTCGGGGTGTCCGTTCGCACCATGCGCAACAAGATCAGGCAGTATTCGGCCGATGGCGCGGACGTGCCGGCACATGGATAGCTGATGGCGCTATTGCAGGAGCGCGCTGGTATCCAGCGCCCATGTGGAGCCCTGCAACCGGCCTTCGGTCTGCATCTCGACATCGACCAGATGCGCCTTCGGCTCAAAGCCGCGAATTCTGACAGTGAGCGGCCTGGTGAATTGCCATGCCTCGCGCGCCTGCAGCAGGCCATCCTGATACGACGCCAGAGCTTTTGAATCGCCGGCTTTCTTTAGCGCCTGCCATCGCGCCAGATTCGCGCGATCCTCAAACCAGATCGAATCCGGTTTCACCTGCATGGATGCGCCGCGGCGTATCTCGCCGGCATGCGTTGCGCTCGTGAGGGCCAACAAAGTCAGCAGCGCCAGATATGATTTCATATGTCGTCGCCCGTTGCCCTGATGAGAGCGTAAGTCGCCGCGGATCCCGTTCCGGTTCGACAGGACTCGGCAATTCGCGGGCGCACCTTGCGTAGACCTGCTACGCTGCCTCGTCACACATGAGCGCGAGGCCTGATCATGCCCATCCAGCACTTTCCGCCCCCTCCCGGAATCAAGGCGCCGCCGCTGTCTTATGCGGCGCGGGTCGGCGATCTCCTGTTCGTCTCCGGCATTCCCGGCCTCGACGCTGATGGCCAATTGCCGGAACACTTCGAGGCGCAGTTCGGATTTGTGGTGCGCACGATCAAACGGGTGCTCAAGGATGCCGGCACCGACATCTCGCACCTCGTCAAGGTCAACGTGCTGTTGACGCGCGCGTCCGACGTGGCTCCGATGAATGCTCTGTATGCCGAAGCCTTCGGACCACCGCCGTATCCGGCGCGCACCACCTGCGTGGTTCAGGCCCTGCCCAATCCGGCGATGCTGATCGAGATCGAGTGTGTAGCTTCGCTACTGGATGCGTGATCGATAACCCGCAGGCTGCGCGACGCGTCCAGCGGCGCATTGAACGTGATCCTGCACGTTCTGACGATGCTCATCGGCCGGCCATCGCATCCTTCACCGTCTCGCTGACGAAATCGGCGGCGCGGCGGAACGCGGTGTCAGTATCGCCGCGGAAGGTGACGGCGTGGCGCATCACCAGCTGTTCGCGCTCGACATCGAACAACTGCACCTCGCCCCATTGCACCAGCGTACTCATCTTGCGGATGCCGCCATAGACGAGGTAACGCGCGCCGTCGCGCCGCGCTGCGGCGACGAGATCGTCGGGCGCCATGCTGATGGCGGTGCAGGCGGGCTCCGGGCATGCCGGGCGCACCACGCGGTAGTCGCGCTGCGCCAGCCCGTCGCGCAGCAGTGCAGCAAAGATGGTCATGCGGTCGCGATGCTGCGCGGACTAGTCTGCCTCCTCGCCGGAGGTGTCGCTATAGTCGAAATCGGCTACCGCGACGGCGAGCTGTCCGGCAGCCGCGGCCGGCGCAGCTGCCCCCAGCAGCGCCACAGCGCCGCACAGCAACCACAGGACCTGCCCTCTCCGCATGTTCTCCTCCCTGATCTTCTGTTCGCCGCCACGCCAAACTGCCGCGGGTGCCAGCTGGTCAAGTGGCAGTCGATGCTAGTCCGCATGTGGTGACGCGCAACGGGGAATGTCCGTGGTGGCATGGCAGCAGCGGCGAATTGAAGCCGTCATCCATCCCCTGTTAAAAGCGGCCGGACAGAATCAATACGGAGTGTGAGGCGTGGCAAAAGATACGATCAGCCAAACCGGATTACGCGGCCCCCGCGGCGAACCGGGGCTTCCCGGACCGCAGGGCCATCCTGGACGGCCGGGGCCGGATGGCGCGCAGGGCAAGCCGGGCCTGGCCGGCAAAGCCGGCGCCAATGGCAAGCCGGGGCCGCAGGGCAAGCGCGGCGAAGCAGGCCCCCAAGGCAAGGCTGGCGTCAACGGCAAACCCGGTCCGATCGGACCGCAGGGCAAAGCCGGACCGCAGGGACCACGGGGTGAACAGGGCCTTCAAGGCAAGCCGGGCGTGCAGGGCGAAGCCGGGCCGCGCGGCGAGCAAGGTCCTCCCGGCGCGCTACCGAACCTTGAGCAGATCATGCCGTGGCTGCACATGGTGTTCGACGCCTGGGAGGATCATCGCCAGATGCGCGCGCGCGAAGCGCAGGAGCGCGAGGAAGCCCTGCGGCTTGAGCAGCAGCAGGAAGTCGTCGAGCGCGTCGCTGCGCTGATCGAAGCCGACACCACAGCAACCGACGAGACGGCTGACGACAGTGACGGCGAGAAGAAAAAGAAGAAGCGCAAACACAAGAACAAGGACGACTGACACATCGTCGTTGAAGCGGTACGGACATGGTCCGTGCCGTCCTGCCCTCGCCTACATGGTCCGCTGCGGCGCGGTCTGCAGCAACTCCTGCAATTGCTGTTTGTAGAATTTAGCACCACCCGTGGTGAGATGACCACGGGTCTCGGTGCTCGCCGGAATCAGCAACATCTTCGCATGTTTGATCCGCTTCAGCGCGGCATCCATCAACCCGGTCTCCGGCGGATTGCGCTCGTCATCGGCAGCGTTGATCGCGAGCACGACGGATGCGATCTTCTCCAGGCCTGCTGATGGATTGTAGTCGCGCGACGATTCCCACTGATAGATGAAATCATTTGCATCGGCGACAAACGGCGCCTTCAGCCGGTCATCGACATTCTTGTCGGCGGCCTCGCCGGTCGGCGCCAGCATTTGATAGGCTAGCGTGCCGCCGGCTGTCGCGATGCCATACATCACGCTGGCATATTTGATCATACCGGGCTGCGATGTGTAGTTTCCGGCCTTGTAATCCGGATCGGCGCGCACGGTCTCGATCATCATACGCCGCATCATCCAGTTTCGTGCGCTCATCTCGGTCGGTTGCGACGCCATCGGCACCAGGATGTCCATCATATCGGGATATTTCGTACCCCAGATCCACGCATGCATGCCGCCCATGGAATTGCCGATCACCATCCGCACATGCTTGATGCCGAGCCCGTCGATCAGCAGCCGGTGCTGCGCATCGACCATGTCGTCGTAATTGTATTTCGGGAATGCAGTCTTCATCCCGTCAGAGGGTTTCGACGATTTGCCGTGGCCGAGCGCATCGGGAATGATGATGTAATATTTTGTGGCATCGAGCGGCTGGCCCGCGCCGAATAACTCGCCCGCAAAAGCAGGCGTCAATATGCTCTGCGCCGAACCGCCGGTGCCATGCAGCACCAGCACCGGCTGGCCGCTCGGCTCACCCACCGTCGTGTAATGCAGCTTCAACTCCGGCATCACATGGCCAGTATGAAACTTGAAATCCTTCGCGATCCAGTCGCCCTGCTTTGGCGCCGGATAATCAGCGGCGAACGCGGTCACGGCAGCAAGCGAAGCACATGTCACGACAGCAGCAGCGCACAACGCGCGCATAGAACGGCTGGGCATCGTCATCCTCCCCGGCGCAGCCATTTGATCGGGCCGCTTGACACAGATGCTAGCACGGCAGCGCGAGTCAGGAGACCGACAGATCGATACTGCAGCGCAGCGATCCCCAGCTCGTCGCTCCGGGTATAATTTTTGGGCAGGCGTCGCCGCCATAGCTCGGGCTTAATCATCGCAAGAATCCGAGTCGTCCCGTGCGGCACCCGGCGTCCGCGCGTGATGCAACACCGTGAGGTTCGCATGCGGGGATTGATTCAAGTGGTGCTGCTGGCAGCGCTTACCGTGATGGCGACGACCGCTCACGCCATCGATCGCGGCCAGTTCAGCGATGTGCCCGACGATATCCGGAACTGGTTCAAAAGCGTCATCAGCCCTAATGGCGTGCCGTGTTGCGATATCTCCGACGGCCATCGCACCGAATATGACGTCCGCAACGGCGCCTATTGGGTGCCGATCGAAGGCATATGGACGGAGGTGCCGAGGCGCGCCGTGATCCGCGATCGCGGCAACCCCGTTGGCGAAGCCGTCGTCTGGTATGTGCGCCATCGCGGCGAGATCATCATCAGCTGTTTCGTTCCGGCTGACGCCGTGTGATGACGATCACGAACGGTGCCAGGGTGCGGCCTTGCAATCCACGGGCAATCGGGCCCTATTTGAGGCCAATTCTGCGCGCGGCGCGTTAGGTCACTCTGGCCCCGCCGTCGCCTCGCCGCGGGCACTACAGGATAAAGAGAGACCACCATGACGGAAGTGACCTATGTGATCGTCGAGCATGATGGCGGTTGGGCCTATAAGGTTGGCGCCGTCTTCTCCGAGCCGTATGCGACGCACGCACTCGCCACCGCAGCCGCCAAGCGCGCCGCGGCCGAGCAGAGGGTGCCGGGACGCACCGAGGTGATTGCCTATGAGGACGAAAAAGGGCAGTGGCACGAGGAAACGGCCTCGGGCAGTGATCGTCCCAACACCCACATCATCGACAAGGCCTGATCGCGAAGACAGGTGAATGATCCAACTGACGTCAACGCGTCCAATGGCGCCGGCATTGCGTATCTCGCCATGCCGGAGAATGTGTTGCTCATCACGCCCGCTTGGGTGCCCTTCGCGCGCGAACTCATCATCGCCAGCGGCGTCATTGAAATCGCCGCATCGCTTGCCCTCGTGATACCCGCACGATTGCGTTGGTGGGCCGGCGCCATCAATTGGCCCGAGCCACACAAAGACGCCACAGGCTCATAGCGAACGGGCCAAATCGGCAAACAACATTCGTTATGGAGTCACGTGGTGACTCCGGCGTCGGTTGCGGTGCTGTCTGCGCGACTTTTCCGCAAGGCGCCACCATGCTAGTTTTGCGTTATCAAATCATATCGGGAGAGCAGACGTGACCGACGTCGCAGCAGACGAACTCCGCACCATTTATCCAACGCCGCATCCGCGCGTGATCGCCAAGGCGCGACCGACGCTCGACATGCATTCCAGCAAGTTCATCTCGCTATCCCCGTTCTGCGTGCTTGCCTCGTCGGGTCCCGACGGCACCGTCGACGCCTCACCGCGCGGTGGCGGCGTCGGCTTCGTTCGGATTGCCTCGCCGACCGAGCTGCAGATGCCGGACCGTCCCGGCAACAATCGCATTGATACGTTCCAGAATCTGATGGCTGGCAGCGGCCATGTGCAGCTGATCTTCTTCGTTCCGGGCATCGACGACACCTTGCGTGTCAGTGGCGTCGCCAGGCTGATTAAAGACCCGGAACTGATGGCGTCGATGGAAGAGTTCGGCAAGCTCCCGCGCGCGGTGTTGAGCATCACAGTGACCGAAGCCTATTTTCATTGCGGCAAGGCGCTGATGCGTTCGAAGCTGTGGTCGCCTGAGGTGCAGGTGAAGCGCTCGGTGATGCCGAGCATCTCCGAAATGGTTCACGACCAGACCAAACTCGGTGAGCCGATGACCCAGGAACAGATCGACGTCGCCTATCGCCAACAACTGTAGTTGTAGGATCCGCTATCCGATCAAGGATGCAGACCGCAAGGCCACCAGCGGCCCACTAACAACCGCCGTTGAAATATTCATCTTAAGGTTGTATGATGACAGCGCTTGGGGAGAGCGTTGTGCGTGGCGTTGCGTTGATCCAGTTAACGACGGTCGCGGGCCTTATCCTAGGCGGCTGCGCGCGCGATCCGTTCGTGACAGAACGGGGCGAAACATATGCCGGCGAATGGTTGATCCCGCACCAGATCGACCGCGTCACGGGCGCCGAACTACCGAGCGCCTATGTCTTTGCTGAAGCGTCAAACAGCAATGTGGACTTCCCGCGCGTCTCATCATTGCTGCTGACATGCATCGATGGCGCGCCGTTGATCCGCTTCGCCTTTGATTTCAAGATCGGCAGCAACCGCAACACGGTGCTCGGCTATCGATTCGATGGCAAGCCAGGTCACGACGACGTCGGCTCGCGGGTCGTGCGGGGAAACCAGATCATCGTCATTGAAGACAAGGCAGAGATCGCAACCTTCGTCGGCGAGCTTGCCGGTGCGAAGACGTTGTATGTCCGGATCAGGTCGATCAATGGGGGCCGAACGGCCGTCGAATATCCGCTGGAGGGATCGACTGCCGCGATCCGCGCGGCCTTCTCCAAATGCGATATGCCGAAACCGCCCCTGCCGGAACAGGGGCGGACGACGTTGTCCGGCGTCTATTGAGACGCCGCAGACGATCCAGGCTTAGAACTCGCTCTCAAGGCCACCCATGTGCTTCTGGGTGTAGAGATCGATACCGATCCGCTCGATCAGATCGAGCTGGGTTTCGAGGAAGTCGATGTGACCTTCCTCGTCCTTCATCAGCTTTTCGAACAGATCGCGCGAGACGTAATCCTTGACGCCGTGGCAATAGGTGGCGGCTTCTTCATAAAGCGTGCGGGCGCCGATTTCGGCGGCGAGATCGCATTCGATGATTTCCTTGACCGTCTGGCCGATGCGCAACGGATCGAGAACCTGCATGTTCGGGAAGCCGTCCAGAAAGAGAATGCGGTCGGTAAAACGATCCGCGTGATTCATCTCTTCAATGGATTCCTTGCGCCACATCTTGGCCATGTCGACCAAGCCCCAGTGATTCAGGAGCCGGAAGTGCAGCCAGTACTGGCTGATCGCTGTGAGCTCACTGCGCAGGCCCTTGTTGAGGAATTCGATGACCTTCGGGTCGCCCTTCATGATGTTCTCCTGTCTGCTGAACCCGTCCGAAACAGGCCCTCATCTGAATTTAGAATGTTTCTAAATCAGATTCACCGACAGGACAACCCTTCTTTGCTCAATTCGGCAAAAGGCGTGGAGAGGCTGGAAAGCTGTTGGATTTATAAGAACTTAGGCTGCCGCTTCGATCGAGGCAATATCTGCCAGTTCGATATGCGCATGAGTCTCGGTGTGAGACTGCCCATGGGCCGCCGTATGCGGGCAGCCGGCACAGCAGGACTTGGCACAAGCGCCCAGCGCTTCGTCCATGATCTTCTTGATCGTCCGTACGCACCGTCCGCACTGGGCGCTGCAACCGAGGCATCCATAGACCTGCCCCGGCGTACGCGGCGGACGCGCTCCGGCAACGGCACTACGGACATCATGGTCGGAAAAGACGTTGCAGGAACAAACGATCATGAGATGAAGGCGAACTCGCGGGTCAGGACCCCTCTTGGATATGTAAGAGGCCGACCCGATGCAAAAGGAAAACGCCGACTTTGAAGCTATTCCAAACTACTGATCGCATGGGAGAAATTGGAACGAATCTAAAATTCGTTTGAGACTCGCAACCGCGGTGATCCGAAGACGGCTAGCCAACAGACGCCCCTATCCAGCAACCTCCTGCAACGCCGCATGCCCTTGGGGAGGGTCACGGAACTCCGTCCGGAATGGCTTTAATATCAAGATGTAACCTGGATCGCGCGGTCCCGTTCATTGATCATTCAAGTGAAGTATGAAACTTTTCGCGTCAGGCAGCGCTATTTGTGAGCGAAGCCCGATTGAGAAAGGGAATGCCATGAAGAAAACTCTGATGGCCATTGCCGCCGTTGCCACCCTAGCCGTTTCCGCCATGGCTCCTACATCGGCAAGCGCGCAGCACTGGCGTGGACACGGCGGCGGTGGCGCGGTGGCTGCAGGTCTGATTGGCGGCGCCCTGCTTGGTGGCGCGATCGCTGCCGGCTCGGGATATTATGGTCCCGGCTACGGCTATTACGGCCGTCCTGCCTATGTGGCCGGCCCGGGCTATTACGGCGACTGTTTCTGGCAACGTCAGCGTTTCTGGGACGGCTATGGCTGGCGCATTCGCCGCGTTCGCGTTTGCGGCTGAGATCGTATGACCTCCGGGATCATGTGATCTCTGAGATCACTCTGATCTCCTGTCACGCATCGGAAACCTACGACATTTCCAGTGCGTGATGCTTGCAATGGCCCGAAAAAACCGCTTTTTCGGATCACTGACTGGCTAACGTTTACATCGGATTGACGGTTGGGCGCTTCTAAGTGAGACCGTCAGTTCGAATCGCAGCGTGAGTAGACCTTTAACCGTGCGTCGCTTGCGGCGCCCTTCTGGAGAGACCTGAGATGAAGAAGACGATTTCCGCCTTGCTCGCCGCCGCGACGGTTGCCGGTTCGCTGGTTGCTGTTGCGCCTGCCGCAAAGGCCGACGGTGGCCGCATCGCCGCTGGCGTTGCCGGTGGCCTGATCGGTGGCGCTCTCCTCGGTGGCGCCATTGCAGCCAGCCGTCCGGCTCCGGCCTATGGCTACGGCTATGCCCCGGCTCCGGTTTATGTCGAGCCGGAATGCCGTGTCGTCCGCCAGCGCGTCTGGGACGAATATCGCGGCGTCTGGCGTTCGCGTCCGGTCGAAGTTTGCGATTGATCTGACCTGACGACTGCGCATTCGCGCGCGCGATCCAAATTCAAAACCCGGCCGTTTACGCGGCCGGGTTTTTCGTTGGGCGATTGAAGGTGCGACTATCTCGCGTTCATCGCCCGCAACACCGTCTCGCTGGGCCAGCAATCGACCTTGAGACCCGCGGACTTCTGATAGGCTCCGAGCGCGGCGCGCGTCTTCATGCCGGCCTTGCCATCCATCTTGTCGGCGTAGAGGCCGAGCCGCGTCAGGTGCCGCTGCATTGCCTCAACATCGGTGCTGCGCAATTGGTTCGAAGCCGACCACGGCGTCGCAAAGGGTTGCGAGTTAGCGATCCGGTCGCTGAGATGGCCGACGAACAACACATAGAGATCAGAGAAATTATATTCCTTGATGACAAAATAGTTCTTTGTCGTCAGGAAAGCCGGACCATAGATGCCCTCCGGCTGCAGCAGCGATGCCGGCTGCGCCTGCTCCGCCGCGCTGAGCTTCTCGCCACGGACCGGAATGAAGCCGGCACGAATCCACTCCCCAATCGGCCGGGTGACTTCCGGAACACCCATGGTGCAGTCGGCATTGGCCGGCGCGCGCACTTCATAGGCCCAACGCAGACCGCGTTGCCAACCTTTGTTGGTGAGTTGCTGCGCCGCGGATGCCAGCGCATCCGGGATTGATTTCCAGATATCGACACGGCCATCGCCGTCGAAATCGACGCCGTGCTTGCCCAGTTCCGACGGCAGGAATTGCGTGAACCCCGTCGCACCGCCCCAAGACACGCGCAGATCCTTGCGCGTCACGTCGCCACTCTCGATCAGCTTCAATGCTGCGATGAACTCGCCGCGATACTGGTCCTTGCGGCGGCCGACATAAGCCTGCGTCGCCAGCACGCGAATGCCATCATAAGGCAGCGCATGGCGGCCGTAGTCGGTCTCGCGCCCCCAGATCGCCAGGATGATCGTCGCCGGCACGCCGAAGCGCTGTTCGATCGCAGTGAGTGTCGCGCGGTGCTTCAGCAGCAGCCGTTGCCCTTCGCCGGCCAGCCGGATGATACTGGCTTCCTTCACATAGTCGGTAGGCACCTGGACGAATTCGGCTTGCGACGGCGCACCGGTGGCAGGACGGCCGGGCAACAGCAAATCGGGCAGCTTGTAGTCCGGCTCGAGCCCGCGTGTGGCCTCATCGAAGGTTTTGCGCGAGACGCCGGCCCGCTGGGCTTCGGGCCAGAGCGAGGCGATGAAGCTGGTGAAACCCGCGTCGGCGGCGCGGGCAACCGAGGCGCTGCCCGACAGAAATAGCGCCAGCAGTGCATATTTCAGAATACGGACCGTCGCCCTCAATGATGCTTGCCATGGCCACCGGCCAGTTCGTGGGCGCCCTGCCGCCGCGCTTCTTCCGTGGCAAGGTTCGACAACCGATCGACATAGGCGATGCCCACTGCCGAAAGGATGAACACCGTATGGATGATAGTCTGCCACATCACGCCGGTCTCTGTGTAGTTGCCGGCGCGGGACGAGCCCAGCGCGCCGGCCTCGATGAAGGTACGCAGCAGATGGATCGAGGAGATGCCGATGATCGCCATGGCAAGCTTGATTTTGAGCACGCTTGCGTTGACGTGGCTCAGCCATTCAGGCTCGTCCGGATGGCCCTGCAGGTTGAGCCGCGACACGAAGGTCTCGTAGCCGCCAACAATCACCATCACCAGCAGGTTGGAGATCATCACCACGTCGATCAGGCCCAGCACAACCAGCATGATCTGCTGCTCGCTGAAATCGAACGAGTGCGCGATGAGGTGCCAGAGTTCCTTCAGGAACAGCACGACATAGACGCACTGCGCCACGATCAGGCCGATATAGAGCGGCAGCTGCAGCCAGCGCGAGCCAAAGATCAGCGCAGGAATCGGCCGCATCGCCCCGCCTTTTCCTCTGGGTGGCAATGGCGTTTCGGGCGTCATGGACATGGGGGGCTCGCTATGGGTCGAATCGGAATGCAATGAAAGCGCCGATCTTATAGCGGCGCGTTCTGGACGCGATGATGTCGTGCATGCGCGGCAACTGGCCGCATCAGCTATTTGACAGCGACAATGAAGATCCGCGGAAATTTCAGCAGAACCTTGCCATCCGCCTGCGGCAGATAGCTGGCGGCGATGCGCGCGGTATACTCAGCGATGTAAGCCTTGCGCTCCGGCGGCTCCAGCGGATCGACGAACGGGCGCAGCCCGGTGCCCTTCACCCATTCCACGATCGCAGTGGCATCGGCCAACGCATGATTGTAGACGGTGTGCCAGATCTCGACGCGGGAACACAGCGGCCGCAGCGCATCGTAATAGGCCCCGGGTTTCGGCAATGAGTCACGCAGCTCCGCAGCCTTCGAGAGCTGCGCGCGCCACGGCTCGAGATAGGCGACCTCGCGCATCAGGATATGCGAGGGTTCGTCGAGATTGTCCGGCATCTGCACGGCCAACACGCCGCCCGGAGGCAAAGCACCGACCAGACGCTTCAGCTGCTTGATGTGATCCGGCACCCACTGAAACACGGCATTGGCAAACAAGACATCGGAGCCGGCCGGCGCCACCCAATGGGCGATATTGGCCTCGATGAACGTCTGCGCGGGCAGACGTTCCCGCGCCTGTCGCAACATATCGGCCGACGTATCAACACCGATGACCGACGCTTGCGGCCAGCGATTGACCAGAAGCGCCGTCGAGTTGCCAGGCCCGCAGCCGATGTCGACAACCTTGCGGGCATCGAGAAGCGGAATCTGCGCGAGCAGATCCCGTGCCGGCCTGGTTCGCTCGTCCTCGAACTTCAGATACTGCTGCGCGCTCCAGTCGGCCATTTTAGAGTTCTCCTCAGCGCGTCAGTTTCTGGTATTTCACGCGATGCGGGATGATCGAATCCTGCCCGAGACGACGCATCTTGTCCTTCTCGTAGTCCTGGAAGTTGCCTTCAAACCATTCGACATGGCTGTCGCCTTCGAAAGCGAGCATATGGGTCGCGATACGGTCGAGGAACCAGCGGTCATGGCTGATGATCACGGCGCAACCGGCGAAGTCTTCCAGCGCCTCTTCCAGCGCACGTAGCGTGTCGACGTCGAGGTCATTGGTCGGCTCGTCGAGCAGCAGGACGTTGGCGCCGGACTTCAGCATCTTGGCGAGATGCACGCGGTTGCGTTCACCGCCCGACAATGCGCCGACTTTCTTCTGCTGATCGCCGCCCTTGAAGTTGAACGACGAGCAGTAGCCGCGCGAATTGACTTCCTTCTTGCCGAGCAGGATCAGTTCGTTATTGCCCGAGATTTCCTCCCAGACGGTCTTCTTGCCGTCGAGCGCATCGCGCGACTGATCGACATAACCGAGATGAACGGTCTCACCGACGGTGATCGTGCCGCTATCGGGCTTCTCCTGGCCGGTGATCATTTTGAAGAGCGTCGTCTTGCCGGCGCCGTTGGCGCCGATGACGCCGATGATACCGCCGGGCGGCAGCTTGAAGGTCAGATCGTCGATCAGCACGCGATCACCATAGGCCTTGGTGAGACCTTCGAAGTCGACGACGTTGTCGCCGAGGCGCTCGGCCACCGGAATGGTGATCTGCGCACCTTGGGTCTGCTTCTCGCTGGCCTTCTTGAGCAGCTCGTCATAACGCTGGTAGCGCGCCTTCGACTTGGCCTGACGTGCCTTGGGCGACGAGGCGATCCATTCCTGCTCGCGTTCCAGCGTCTTCTGATGGGCTGCGTCCTCGCGGCCTTCCTGCGCGAGGCGTTTCTGCTTCTGCACCAGCCAGGACGAGTAGTTGCCCTCGTAGGGAATGCCGCGGCCGCGATCCAGTTCGAGAATCCACGACGTCACGTTGTCGAGGAAATAGCGGTCATGGGTCACGATCAGGATCGCGCCAGGATAGTTGCGCAGATGGCCTTCGAGCCACGACACGGATTCAGCATCGAGATGGTTGGTCGGTTCGTCGAGCAACAGCAGCTCGGGTGCATCGAGCAGCAGCTTGCAGAGCGCGACGCGGCGGCGTTCGCCACCGGAGAGCTTGGTGACGTCGGCATCATCAGGCGGACAACGCAGCGCGTCCATCGCCTGGTCGACCTTGCTGTCGAGATCCCAGAGGCCTTGCGCCTCGATCTCGTCCTGCAGCTTGGTCATCTCGTCGGCGGTCTCTTCCGAATAGTTCATCGCCAGCTCGTTGTAGCGATCGAGAATCGCCTTCTGCTTGGCGACGCCAAGCATGACGTTCTCGCGGACGTTCAAAGACGCGTCGAGCTGCGGTTCCTGTTCGAGGTAGCCGACGCGCGCGCCCTGCGCGACCCAGGCCTCGCCGGTGTATTCCTTGTCGAGGCCCGCCATGATCTTGAGCAGCGTCGACTTACCGGCGCCGTTGACACCGAGCACGCCGATCTTGGCGTCCGGGTAGAACGACAAATGGACGTTATCCAGCACCTTGCGGGTCGGATAGGCCTTGGTCAGACCCTGCATGAAGTAGACGAATTGGCGAGCCATCGTGATCCTTGAAAACCGTCGCGGGCGTGAAAAATGGGTTGTCGCTGATGTAGCGGCGTGGCCCTGAAAGGGCAACCGGGGGTCTTAAGGATTTGGTAACTCTGCACTTCTTCGAGGCAGCCATTATGACAATTAAAACCGCTTTTTAACGACTTCCGCCAAGAGTGCTCCCAGGGCGATCAATCATGCCCCTCGCGACTGAAGTCGCGGGCAGACAGGCGGAGCCTCGTCATGGCGATCATTACATCAGTCCCCTCTCCAGCCGCCGCCGAAACCCGCGCGGCGCGCCCAGGCCTACTCCACGAAATCCGGACGTTCTGGCAGCTGTTCTTCGTCGCCGCCTTCGATCCTTACCGGCCCGAGCAGCATTACATGCGCGGCCCAGGCCCCGCCTGTCGCGCCAAGGATAACGGGCGCGACTGAACAAGGCCTCTCTGATCCTAGTGACAACGGGTCCCCGCAGCCGTATCTTGAGCGAATGTCTTCATGGCGCAAGCCATTGCGACCTGTCCGGCCAGATGCGAGCGATCAATGGACAAGATCCTCTATACCCTGATTGGCGGCGCAGTCTTTATCGCGATCGGGTTCCGTCTGTTCGATCCGAACGCCAGCCGTCCCATCAAATTTGACGAAAGCAATCTTGCCGTTGCATCCGTCTGCTTGCTCGTCGCGGCTGGCGGGCTTCTGTTGTTGACGAGGACGCGGCTGGGCAGACGGCTGAAGACGAATATCGACAAGAGGCTCAGAGACGAGGACGATCGGGTTCGCACCACGCCGGGCAAGGTGCGCGAACCTACTAACACCAACATACCGTGATCCGCTGTGCCTTGCGCACTCACCTAGGGCGCGGCACCATGGGCGATCATTGATGGCCTTCTGCCGTCATCACCACACCGGATGGACGATCCCATGACGCGGCTGCGCTGTGCAATTCTCGACGACTATCAGAACGTGGCCTTGAGACTCGGCGACTGGAGCGTGCTTGACGATCGCATCGAGGTCACGGTCTTCGACAAGCCATTCGCGTCGGCAGACGAGGCAGCCACAGCGCTGAAGGATTTCGAGATCATCTGCGCCATGCGCGAGCGGACGCCATTTCCGCGCGCGATGTTCGAGGCGCTGCCGAAACTCAAGCTGCTGATCACCTCGGGCATGCGCAATGCCGCGATCGATTTCGAGGCTGCGAAGGCTCGTGGCATAACCGTCTGCGGTACCGCGATGGTGGGCAATCCGACGGCCGGCCTGACCATCGGCCTGATGCTGGAACTGACCCGCAAGATCGGCTTTGAAAACGCACGCATGAAGGCCGGCAAGCCCTGGCAGGTGACGATCGGCGAGGATATCGAAGGCAAGACACTGGGGATCATTGGCCTCGGCAAGCTCGGAAGTCAGGTCGCCGGCATTGCCCGCGCGCTGGGCATGAAGACGATTGCCTGGAGCACCAATCTCACACCCGAGGCCTGCGAAAAAGCCGGCGTGACCTACGCGACCAAGGAAGAACTGTTCGCCCAGGCCGACATCATTACGATCCACCTCGTGCTGAGTGATCGCTCGCGCGGATTGGTGTCACGGGCGGATCTCGCACGCATGAAACCAACCGCCTATCTCATCAACACAGCACGCGGCCCGATCGTGGATGAAGTCGCACTGCTCGAGACCTTGCAGGCCGGGAAAATTGCCGGTGCAGGTGTCGACACCTATTCCCACGAACCGCTGCCGCTCGACAGCCCGCTGCGCAAGCTCGACAACGTCGTGATCACGCCGCATCTCGGTTACGTCACAGCGGAAAACTACAAGCGGATCTATGCGGAGATGATCGAGGACATCGGCGGCTGGTTGAACAGCGCGCCCGTCCGCAAGCTCAACTGACAACAGCTTTCACAGCACAAAAGAAAACGGGCGCCGTGTGATCCACACGGCGCCCGTTTTCCTGAAATCAGTTGACCGCAATCAGCGAATGCTGACCGGAGCCGGCAGCGGCTGAACCGATGTCGGCTGGGTGCCGGGGAGCGGCGCGGGAGCGGCATTTGCGCTCGGACCGGGGACCGGCTGAGCCGAAGCCGTGGTCGCCGGAGCCTTGCCCGGCATCACCACCACGCGGGTGCCAACCTTGGTGCGTTCGAACAGATCCGAGATGTCGTCATTGAGCATGCCGAAGCAGCCAGACGACACGGACTTGCCGATCGTCGACGGCTGGTTGGTGCCGTGAATACGATAGACCGTCGAACCGAGATACATGGCGCGGGCGCCGAGCGGGTTACCTTCGCCGCCGGCCATAAAGCGCGGCAGATAGGGCTGGCGCTCGATCATCTCGGTCGGTGGATGCCAATCCGGCCATTCCGCCTTGCGGGTGATTTTCTGCACACCGTTCCAGGTGAAGCCGTCGCGACCGACACGGACGCCATAGCGCATCGCGCGATTGTTGCCGAGCACATAATACAAATAGTAGTTCGGCGTATCGACGACGATGGTGCCCGCGGGCTCCTTCGTCACGAAATTCACTTCCTGCCGGCGGAACTGCGGCGGCAACTGCGCAGGACCGGTTTCCGGCTGATCTTCCGGAGGCAGCGAAGCCACCATCACGGAGCTGCCATTGGCGCCCAGACCCTGTCCTTGCACCGAGCCGGTCACAGGGGCACCCTGCCCGCCCATGCCTTCAGGCGGACGCACTGCGCCATCGCCGTTGCCACGGTTCGAATAGACCACCGCGGGCGGCGCCATCGGGCGACCGTAACGCGGGTCGTCGGGCGACATCACCGGGCCCTGCGGCATGGCGCGATCGGAATAAACCGGGGCAGCACCAGCAGGGCGACCATAGCGCGGATCATCCGGAGACATCACCGGGCTCTGAGGCGCAATTCCGGGCGCGGACAGCCCCGTTATCGGCCGGCCACCGCGAGAGGGCGGCGCGTCATCTTCGTCGAGCGCATCAAAATCCGGCATGGCGTCCAGCGCGCGATCGGCGCGCGAATTGGCCGGATAGCCGCCCGGGGGGTAGTTTGGGTCGGCCGGGATCGAATAGCCGCTTGGCGTGCCCACAGGATAGCCCTGCGCCACCGCAAGCGAATGACCCGCGACGCTACCGAGAGCCACGGTCGCCAATGTCGTCAAAACACGCTTGATCATCATCGCCCTTGTATAAGCTCAAGCAAAAACCGGAACATGCTGTGAGATCGCGCAGGATAGCGGCGCATTCAAGACAATTCCGGAAAAAAGCTTCCCATTTCGGTCATATTCGCGAGATCACACGCCGGCGTGGCTATCTTGCCTCACCTCCGCTGAAATCACTGCTCAGGAATGCGTCCTCAGTTGTGCATCTCACTTTTTAACAAACGGTTCCTGAGGCCGTGCATTATCCTGAAATGGTCCTGATTCGCGACGCTTTGGCGGCAGCCGATTCTGCGGAACGGGCAGCTCCCAGTGTTGTCACCGCGTTCCCATCGTTCGAAAGCCTTCCACGGTCTGTCCGAAGGCGGAACTGCCATTCATGCTTCCGGGTTTCCGATTTCTGTTCGCAGCCATCCTGCTCACAGTCTCGTTGGTGGTCTTCGGCCTTGGTGCCGCAGCCCTGCTGCGCTCTGCCCATCAGGAATTCGCGACCATTCCGACCAGGCGCGCGCCGCAGACCGTCTTTGCGCAACCGCCCGTCGAAGCTCCGCCGACATTGGCCATGCTGCGCGTCGAGGCACCAGCTCCCACCCCTGAGACTCTCGCGCCGCCAGCAGTCTCCGTAACATCGGCGGCAGAACAAGTGCCCCCCAACGCGGCTCCTGCGGAGCCGGAAAAGATCGCATTGCCCGAGACCGCCGCGCCCCTGTCGACGCTGGCCGCACCGGCTGTCGAGATTACTGCCCCGGTGGCGGCGACGCCGAAGCCTGAAGTTGCAACGAAGTCGGAAGCGACGAAGATCGAAGAGCGGGAACCTCTAACGACGGTTGCCATCGCACCAGCAACCTCCGTCGAACCAGTTGCTGCCCCTCCTCTCGAATCTGCCGCCGTTCCAGCATCGGCCGCCGCAGCAGAGGTAGCAGCGGGGCCACAGCCGACGGCGACGCTGACCTACGATGACGCAAGATTGTCTTCGACGAAAATTGCGATGCTGGGCGGACCGCCCATCGATACCGAGTCGGTTCCGTTACCAAAAGCGAAGCCTGCTGCAGAGCCCGCCAAGAAGATCGTGAAGAAGCGCATCGTCGTCAAAAAGCGGCGTGTGGCCGCCAGGCCTATGGCGGCCGCTGCACCACAGCCAACCGACCCGTTCGGATTGCCGGTCGCGCGCTGACCTCGACCCCGGTTACGCCGGTCCGGTCGCGACGGGCGGACCGTCGGGCTGCCCCCATTCCGACCACGAGCCGTCATAGAGCGCTGAACCGCGCACGCCGAGACGATAAAGCGCCAACGTCAACACCGCCGCAGATACGCCCGAGCCACATGTAGTGACGATGGGCTTGTCGAGATCGAGCCCCGTGCCGGTGAAGGCTTGGCGCAACTCTTCGAGCGGCTTCATCGTGCCGGTCGCAGCGTCGAACAGCACGTTGTAAGGCAGGTTGCGGCTGGCGGGGATGTGACCGGAGCGAATGCCCGCACGCGGTTCAGGGACACTTCCCTCGAAGCGATTGGCGGCACGCGCGTCGATCAATTGCTCTTTGCGCGAATCCAGATTGGCAACGACCTGCGCCTTGCTGCGGATATACGACTTGTCGAGCGTGGCGCTGAAAGTGCCAGGCTTCGGTGACGACTTTCCGGTTTCCGTCGCCCGGCCTTCGGCCTTCCACTTCTTCAGCCCGCCATCGAGCACCTTCACATTGGCGTGGCCGTAAGAGAGGAACATCCACCACGCCCGCGGCGACGCGACCCAGCCACCCGCATCATAGACGACGACCGTATCATCAGAGGAAATGCCGAGCGCGGCGATGTCGCGCGCGAACTGGTCAGCATCCGGATACATATGCGGCAACGGCACGGAGTGATCGGAGACCGCATCGACATCGAAGAACACAGCGCCGGGAATGTGTGCCGCCAGATAATCATCGACCGGCAGCGGCAGCACGCCGGGCATCTTGAACGACGCATCGATGACCTTCACTTTGGGATCGCCGAGATGCGCGGCGAGCCATTCGGTGGAGACGAGAGGATCGGTGCTGGACGTCATGCTGCTTCTTTCTTCTGTCATTCCGGGACGCGCTCTTGCGCGGACCCAGAATCTCGCGGTGTTAAGCTATCTCCAGATTCCGGGTTCGCCCGTAGCTATCGCTACGCGCGCCCCGGAATGACGACAAATATCGACTACTTCGACGCCTTCGGCTCGACCTTTTCGACCGCGCCGCCCGCATTGCGCCAGGCGGTGAAGCCGCCGCCCAGATGCGCCACCGGCTTCAGGCCCATATCGGCCGCCGTCTTCGCTGCCAGCGCCGAGCGCCAGCCACTGGCGCAATGGAAGATGAACTTCTTGTCTTCCTGGAAGATTGGCTTGCCGTAGGGACTTTCCGGATCGATCCAGAATTCCAGCATGCCGCGGGTGCAGGAGAACGAGCCGGGGATCTTGCCTTCGCGTTCGATCTCGCGGGGATCGCGGATATCGACGATAACCACATCCGGGCTTTCCGCCGCTTTCATTACGTCCTCGACGCTCATGGTCTCGATCTGCGCGTTGGCTTCGTCGAGCAGTGCCTTGTAGCCGCGGGTAATCGTCTGCGTCATGCTTTCCGCACCAGTTCCTTCATTGCACCTTCGAGACCTTCAATCGTCAGCGGATACATCCGTTCCGAGAATAGCCGCCGAATGATGGTCGTGGACTCCGAGTAGTCCCAGTGCCGCTTGGCGACAGGATTGAGCCACACCGCATTCGGATAGGTCTGCGTGATGCGCTCCAGCCAGACCGAGCCGGACTCTTCGTTCACATGCTCGACCGAACCGCCGGGCACCATGATTTCGTAAGGCGACATCGAGGCGTCGCCGACGAACACTATCTTGTAGTCATGGGCATATTTGTGCAGCACGTCCCAGGTCGGCGTGCGGTCCGTGAAGCGGCGTTTGTTCTGCTTCCACACGCCTTCATAGAGACAGTTGTGGAAGTAGAAATACTCCATGTGCTTGAATTCGCTCTTCGCCGCCGAAAACAGTTCCTCGACCTGCTCGATATGCGAATCCATGGATCCGCCGATATCGAAGAACACCAGCACCTTGACCGCGTTGCGCCGTTCCGGCCGCATGTGGACGTCGAGATAGCCGTGATTGGCGGTCTCCCGAATCGTGGTGTCGAGATCGAGTTCATCCGGCGCACCGGTGCGGGCAAACTTGCGCAGACGGCGCAGCGCCACCTTGATATTGCGGATTCCAAGTTCGACATTGCCATCGAGATCCTTGAACTCGCGCTTGTCCCAGACCTTCACCGCGCGCCGGTGACGGCTTTTCTCCTGCCCGATACGGATGCCTTCGGGATTGTAGCCTTCGGCGCCAAACGGTGAGGTCCCGGCGGTGCCGATCCATTTGTTGCCGCCCTGATGACGTTCCTTCTGCTCTTCAAGGCGCTTCCGCAGGGTTTCCATGAGCTTGTCCCAGCCCATGGCCTCGATCTGCTTCTTCTCTTCCTCGGTAAGATATTTCTCGGCGAGTTTCTTCAGCCACTCGGCGGGAATCTCTGCCTTTTCCATAGCGTCGAGCAGGCTCTCAAGCCCCTTGAAGACCGTGCCGAACACCCGATCGAACTTGTCGAGATTGCGCTCGTCCTTCACCAGCGCTGCACGGGACAAATAATAGAAATTCTCCACCGACTGATCAGCGAGGTCGGCGTCGAGCGCCTCCATCAGCGTGAGATATTCGCGCAGGGTCACCGGGACCTGCGCATCGCGCAGCGATGTGAAGAATTGCAAGAACATGATTGACAGATTGCCCGACCACCCGCGTCCGTCAAGGGCCGGATGTGGTAGAAGCCTACACAGCTCCGTGGCTCGCCATCGCGGCGCACATCCGAAATAAGCGAGATTTGTCAGTCAAACCGGGGCGAATTCCGCTCCGCGGCATGGTCAAGCAATCGTTTGTCAGATTGCAGGTATTTGTTTCAACAATTCCGGCGTCAGTAACCACGCAACGCGGTGTCCCGCCATCAGCGGGCATTCTTAGCTATCGTGAAAGCAACGACGGCCATGGTGATGGCCTGTTTTGCAGTCAACATAGAACCGAATGACCGTGCCCACGACACCGACCAGCAGTTCGCCGAGCCGACTCTCCGCGCCGGGTGTGATCGTCACGCTGTTCGTGCTGGCGATGAGTGCGTGCGTGCTCGGGCTTGTCGTCTGGAAGGCGCTCGATGCCCGCCAAGCCGTGCTGGCGCAAAGCGAGACCGATAGTCGAAACCTCGCACATTCGCTGGTCGAACATGCTTCGCGCTCGATACAGGCCATCGATATCGCCATGAGCGGGATGGCTGATCTGCTGAAGTACCAAAACCCGCAGCCGGATCGCTTCAACACGTTTCTGGCCAATACGGCGAATGCACTGCCACAGCTCCGCGAAATCGGTGTATTCGATACGCTGGGGAACTGGCGTTATTCCTCGTTGCCGGAAACGCCAACGCACAATAATTCCGACCGCGACTATTTCACCTATCATCGCGATCACATCGACTCCAATATCAGAATCAACGCTCCCATCACGTCGCGGCTAACCGGCCGCACGTCAATCATCCTGTCGAAGCGGATCGACGGGCCCGACGGCACCTTCAAAGGTGTGCTGACGGGCGCAATCGACAACCAGTACTTCAGCGATTTCTACAAAACATTCCAGATCGGCGAGAGCGGCGGCATCAGCCTGATCCGAAGCGACGGCATACTGCTGATTCACTGGCCATCGATGGAAGTTGGGAAGGACCTCTCCGGAACTCAGCTCATTCAGACCCGTCTGAAACAGAGTCTGGCAGGCTTCTACAAGATCGATTCGCCGTTCGACGGCATCACCAAATATTTCAGCTACGAGCAAACCACGCAGTATCCGCTGATCGTCACGGTCGCGATTCCGGAAGATCAGGTGCTGGCGATATGGAAGAGCAATCTGCTCTCCGACGTTATCGTTGCTTCAGTCCTGCTCTGCACCGTGATCCTCCTCGCCGCCCTGCTATCGACCCAGTTTCGCTTCCGGCTCAACATGGAACACGCGCTCCGCGAGCGCGAGTCCCACTATCGCTTGCTTGCCGACAACATCGCTGATGTCATCATTCTGCTCGATCGCTTCGGGAACATCGTCTTCGTCTCGCACTCGGTCGAACTCGTCCTGGGACACAGTCCGAACGAGCTGCTCGGGCGGTCCTGCTTTGAACTGGTGCATCCGGACGATGTCGAAACCGTGAAGGCTGCCAGCGCGCAGCTTACAGATCTCACCGCAAACCGCACGGTGATCTTCAGGACCTATCGCCACGACAAGTCACTGGCGTGGGTAGAAGTAAACTTCAAGCTGGCCATGCGCGCGACGGATCGCGAAAAGGTCGAGATTGTCGGCGTGCTGCGCGACGTCACCTTGCGCAAGAGGATGCAGGACGAGTTGACCGCGCTGAATTCCAAACTCGCCGAACTCGCGACCACCGACGGGCTGACGGGACTGGCAAACCGGCGCACGCTCGACGGCTTTATGCGCCGCGTTTATGAGCAGCATGAGCAGATGTCGGTGCTGCTGATCGATGTCGACAACTTCAAGGGCTATAATGACAGCAACGGCCACCAGGCCGGCGACGAATGCCTGAAACGCGTCGCGGCCGTCATCGCCGACGCCACGATCAATACGCCGGCATTGTCCGCACGCTATGGTGGCGAGGAGTTCGCCATCATTTTGCCGGACGTATCCGAGGCCGATGCGATCACTATCGCGGAAGCCCTGCGCCTTCGGGTCAGGGCATTGGAGATTCCAAATATGGCATCAACCCGTGGCCACCTGTCGATCAGCGTCGGCGTTGCCAGCCGGAACAGCCTGACCTCGAACGAAGCCGCCCTGGTCGGCGAGGCCGATCTGGCGCTTTACGAGGCCAAACGACGTGGTCGAGATTGCGTTGTCGCCAATTCGGCGCTGAAACGCGAATATTTCAGCGCGGGCTTTTCGCACAACGGCTGATCCGCCAATTGCCGCCAGACCGCCCGGCTTTTCCCCGCCATGATATGTTCTTCGTCATCGCAAAAGGTCCCGCGAAGTGCCCGGAATGGTGGCTGGACCTGACCAATAATTCAATTAAACTTCGCCCGGAAACGTGCCGGCTGGCCAAATTGGCCGACGGCTGATGATCACAACAGGAATGGCGCGTCACTTGATGTCGCCCGCGAAGGATTGATCCATGGGAATTCTCGCAGCATTGCTGATCGGTGCCATTGCCGGCTGGTTGGCCGGGTTGATCGTTCGTGGCGCCGGCTTCGGCCTGCTCGGCAATATCGTGATCGGCATCATCGGCGCACTGGTCGCTGGCTGGCTGCTGCCGCGCCTGGGTGTGAGCCTTGGCGTCGGGGCGATCCGCGACATCATCAACGCCACCATCGGCGCGGTGATCGTGCTCGTCATCCTGTCGCTGATCCGGCGCTAACGTCGCATCCCCTCACTCTGCGATCGCCTACCGCGATTCCCATCATTTTCGGCTGCGCGCGTCCGCGCGACAAGAAGAACAAGGCAAAGTCTCCATGAAGTTTACCGGCACCGAAAACTATGTCGCGACCGATGATCTCAAGGTCGCGGTCAATGCCGCCATCGTGCTCGAACGCCCGCTGCTGGTGAAGGGCGAGCCGGGCACCGGCAAGACCGTACTGGCCGAAGAAGTCGCCAAGGCGCTGGGCGCACCGCTGCTGACCTGGCACATCAAGTCGACCACAAAGGCACAGCAGGGCCTCTACGAATACGATGCCGTCTCGCGCCTGCGCGACAGCCAGCTCGGCGATCCCCGCGTTTCAGATATCGGCAACTACATCAAGCGCGGCAAACTGTGGGAAGCTTTCACCCATGCAGAGCGACCGGTGCTGCTGATCGACGAAATCGACAAGGCTGACATCGAATTCCCGAACGACCTTCTGCTCGAGCTCGACCGCATGGAGTTCCATGTCTACGAGACCGGCGAGACCATCAAGGCGGCAAAGCGCCCGATCGTGATGATCACATCGAACAACGAGAAGGAATTACCCGACGCCTTCCTGCGCCGTTGTTTCTTCCACTACATCAAGTTCCCCGACATCGACACCATGAACCAGATCGTCGAGGTCCACTTCCCCGGCATCAAGCATCGCCTCGTCGCCGAAGCGATGCGTATTTTCTTCGAGGTACGCGACGTGCCTGGCCTCAAGAAGAAGCCGTCGACGTCGGAACTGCTCGACTGGCTGAAGCTGCTGGTGAATGAGGACATGTCACCGGAGATGCTGCGGGAGCGCGACCCGCGCAAGCTAATCCCGCCGCTGCATGGTGCGCTGTTGAAGAACGAGCAGGACGTGCACCTGTTCGAGCGGCTGGCGTTTTTGAACAGACGGGAAGTCTGATCCACCATCGAGGTATACAGCCTTCACGAAAAACCGCCCTTAGGGGCGGTTTTTTAATACCTATTTTGCAAGTATTTGCCAAATTAAGTATACATAAATCGGTTTTCATCCCCACTTTATTGAGATATCGTCCCTTCAAACGCCAAATCTGTATACAGGCAGGATCCAAGAACCGCGCCACGGAGGAATACGATGCCCGCTTCATTCCCGTTGAACGCCTGGTACGCCGCCGCCTGGGATGCCGACATCAAGCACCAGCTTTTCCCACGCACGATCTGCGGCAAGCATGTGGTGATCTACCGACGCTCCGATGGCGGCGTTAGCGCGCTGGAGGATGCCTGCTGGCACCGACTGGTGCCGCTCTCCAAGGGACGTCTCGAGGGCGATACGGTTGTCTGCGGCTATCACGGTCTGAAATACAATGCGCAGGGCCGCTGCACCTTTATGCCCTCGCAGGAGACCATCAATCCCTCCGCCTGCGTGCGCTCCTATCCCGTGGTCGAGCGGCATCGCTTCATCTGGCTGTGGATGGGCGACCCGGCGCTGGCAGATCCGGCACTAGTGCCGGACATGCACTGGAATGACGATCCGGAATGGGCCGGCGACGGCAAGACGATTCACGCGAAGTGCGACTACCGCCTCGTGGTCGACAATCTGATGGATCTCACCCACGAGACCTTCGTGCACGGCTCCAGCATCGGTCAGGACGACGTCGCTGAATCTCCTTTCGATGTCACCCATGGCGACAAGACCGTCACCGTGACGCGCTGGATGAAGGGCATCGAAGCGCCGCCATTCTGGGCCGCGCAGTTGCGCAAGCCCGGCCCCGTCGATCGCTGGCAGATCATCCACTTCCAGGCGCCGAGCACGGTGAATATCGACGTCGGCGTCGCACCGGCAGGAACCGGCGCGCCGGAAGGCGATCGCTCGCAGGGCGTCAACGGCTTCGTGCTCAACACCATGACGCCGGAAACCGAGACCACCTGCCACTATTTCTGGGCCTTTGTGCGCAACCACCGCATCACCGAGCAGAAGATCACCACGGAAATCCGCGAAGGCGTCGCGGGTATTTTCCGCGAGGACGAGATCATTCTCGAAGCACAGCAGAAGGCGATGAACGAGAATCCCGACCGCGTCTTCTACAATCTCAACATCGATGCCGGCGCGATGTGGTGCCGACGGGTGATCGACCGCATGGTGGCGAAGGAAAGCACGCCACCCAAACTCCAGGCGGCAGAGTAAAATCATGAGCGAACGCGATACCGAACGCTCCGTCTCGCAGACCGTGCGTGCGCAGTTGGCACTGCGCGACATGATCCTGTCCGGCACGCTGCGCCCGGGCGAACGCATCAGCGAGCTGCAGGCCGTGGAGATTACCAGTGTGTCGCGCACGCCGGTGCGCCTCGCGCTGGTGCGCCTGGAGGACGAGGGCCTGTTGCAGGCGATCCCGTCCGGCGGCTTCATGGTGAAGGCGTTTTCCGAGCGCGACATTCTCGACTCGATCGAACTGCGCGGCACGCTGGAAGGCCTCGCCGCCCGCTTCGCTGCGGAGCGCGGCGCCAGCGCCCGCAACCTCGAACCACTGAAAGAATGTCTGTCGGATCTGGATCAACTGGTGCGGCAGGATCCGATCTCGGTGGAAGCCTTCTCCGCCTATGTCACCATGAACGCCCGTTTCCATGCGCTGCTGACCGATCTCTCCGGCAGCGCGCCGGTGATCCGGCAGATAGATCGTGTTTCGGCGATGCCCTTTGCCTCGCCCAGCGCCTTCGTGATGGCGCAGTCAGCGCTGCCGGAAGCGCACAACATCCTGCTGATCGGCCAAGAACATCACCGCATCGTCGTCGACGCCATCGAGAATCGCGAAGGCGCGCGCGCCGAAGCCGTGATGCGCGAACATGCGCGGCTCGCCGTACGCAATCTGCGGCTCGCTTTGCGCAACCGCACGCATCTCGACTTACTGCCGGCGCTGGCACTGCTGACGTCTGCGCCCACCGACTGATCCGGGAGAACCCTTATGCGTTTCGCAGAACACTGGATGTGGTGCAGCGTCGATGCCATTCGCGATGTGACATCGGGTATCCGCGAGATCACGTTGCGACCGGATGCGCCGCCGATGTCCTATCCGCCGGGCAGCCATATCAACGTCAACCTCCTGATCGACGGGCAACCGCAAACGCGATCCTATTCGCTGGTCGGTGAACGCGCGATCGACACGCTACGCATCGCTGTACGGCTGGCCCCAGATAGCCGCGGCGGCTCGCAGGCGATGTGGGCATTGCAACCCGGTGGCCGGCTGGAAATCTCCAGCCCATCGTCGCTGTTCGATATCGACTGGGCCCGCAAGACCTATTGCCTGATCGCCGGCGGCATCGGCATCACGCCAATCACCGGCATTGCGCATGCGCTGCGCAAGCGATCTGTCGACGTGCGTCTGCATTATGCAGTCCGGTCCCGCCAGGACGCCGCATATCTCGACGAGATGGGTGAGCTGCTGGGCGAACGACTGGACGTTCACGCCAGCGATGAAGCTGCGCGACTGGACCTCGATGCCACATTTTCCGCCCTCCCCACCGACGCCATCGCGATCATGTGCGGGCCGATGCGGATGCTGGAAGCCGCGCGACACGCCTGGAACAGCGCAGGCCGTGCGCCGGCCGACCTGCGCTACGAGACCTTTGGGTCAAGCGGCCTGTTGCCAACAGCGGAATTCCGCGTGCGACTGAAAGGCTCCGGTACCGAGATCGTGGTGCCGCAGAACCGCTCGATGCTCGATGCGCTGAACGATGCCGGACACGAAGTGATGTCCGACTGTCAACGCGGCGAATGCGGGGTCTGCGCCATCGATGTCCTCGCCATCGACGGCGAAATCGATCATCGCGACGTGTTCTTCAGCGATCACCAAAAGAGCGGCAACACGAAGATTTGTCCCTGCGTCTCGCGCGTCGTCGGCACGGTGACGGTGGATACGTTGTATCAGCCGGACGCTGTCTGACCGTCAGCGTTCACCGCGCAGCGACGCAATCATCGACATGATCGCGAGCAGGATGACCACGGCGCCATAGACATAGGCCACGACGGCCAGTCCGGCATACGGCACAGCCACACCTGCAGCGAGTGCTGGCAGGCTGAAGGCCAGATAGGACAACACATAGAACGCCGCCAGCAAACCGGCGCGCTGATGCGCCTCGGCGGTCGGCAGCAGCGTGCTCAGCGAGCCGGCGAAGGACGCGCCGAAGCCGAAACCTGCGATCACCGAACCGGCAAACAGCATCGCAACGCTGTGCTGCCAGATGCCGAGCAGCGAGACGAGGACGCCCAGCGACAGTGCGGCCGTGCCAATCACCAGCAACCGCTGCGCCGGAAGCTGCCGAAGGGCGGCCACGGTCAGTGCTGCAGCGAGCATCAGGGTCGCGACCACGACGCCGCCGACCCAAGGCGCGGAGACGCCCATCGTTGTTGCGACCACCGTGGGCATCAAGGACAGAGAGAAGCCGCCCAACGCCCATGTGGCGACGGTGGCCGGTGCAACGCGCAGCAGCGCGGCGCGCGATTGGCTGGGCACGCGCACATGCGGCCGCAGCGAGGCCAGCGCGCCCGATTTGCGCGACACGGTCTCGGGCATCACGAACAGCAGCACGATCATCACGGCCGTCAGCGCGAATAGAACCTCATAGACCAGATGCAGCGGATCGGGCGCGAAGGTGACGAGCGCCGCCGCGCCAAGCGCGCCGACCATCAGGCCAAGAAAGGCGGTCACGCTGTTGAGGAGCGGTCCGCGCTTGCGGTCAGTATCGAGGATCGCAGCGCCCAATGCCGTTGTCGCCGTGCCGACGCACAGGCCCTGCACGGCACGCGCGAGGATCAATTGCCCGACATCACTGGCATAGGAGAACAGCACCATCGCGATGGCATTGAGCAGCAGACCGCCGAGAATGACCGGACGGCGTCCGATATAATCGGACAGGCCGCCGACCGTCAGCAACGCCACCAGCAGGCTGATCGCATAGACCGCGAATACCAGCGTGATCATCAGCGGCGAGAGATGCATCGACTGCTGGTAGAGCCGGTACAGCGGCGTCACCGCGCTGCTGCTGGCCGCGACCAGCGCGGCCCCGGCAAAACTGAATGCCGTCATGGCCGATGGCTTCAACACCCAACCGGCTCTGGCGGGTGATGCTTGAGCATTGGAAACACACGTCTTTTCGGCGCTGCCTTGCATGGCTCGTTCCTAAAAGCTAAGTAATTGCATTAGGCATCTAGGTCGCCCGAGAGCTTAATGCAAATATTTTGCGTTAAGGATCTCAGTTTTCGCACAGGTGCGACCGTGGGAGAACGATGTGACGGTGAAGGAACGGGTCCGGATCGGTGGACGCAGCGCGCGGATACAGAGCGCCGTGCATGATGCTGTCCGCAAATTGGGGGCTCTTTCCACCCGAAACCAGATCACCGTGCCGCAAATCGCTGCCGAGGCTGGCGTGACGCCGTCGACCATCTATCGGCGCTGGGGCGATCTCTCCGCGCTGCTCGCCGACGTCGCCGTGGCGCGGCTGCGGCCGATCGCAGATCCCGACGACACTGGTGCGGTCGAAACCGATCTGCGCGCCTTCATCGAGCAATATGCCGAAGAGATGTCGTCCCCAGTCGGCCAGGCCTTGATGCGGGACGTGTTGTCGGCACTGAAGGAGGGACTGCCCAGCGCCTGCGCGGGCTTCACCTGCGATCACCTCACCACCCTTAACGCACGCGCCAAAGCGCGCGGCGAGACGCCCTTCGACATCGACGAGGTGATTGACCATGTGGTGGCGCCGATCATCTATCGCGCGCTATTCAGCGAACAGATACCGACACCCGATTATTGCAATCGCCTGATTGACCGGATTTATCTGCCAGCCCGCAAGCGACGCACCGCCGTCTGATCGTCAGCGCGGCTTCTCGTCCAGCTGATAGGTCAGATGCGCCTTCACCGTCGGCCATTCGCCGGGCAAGATACTATAGACAACCGTGTCGCGCAGCGTGCCGTTCGGCGCGATCTGATGATTGCGCAGGATGCCGTCCTGCTTGGCGCCGAGCCGCTCGATGGCACGACGGGACTGGTGGTTGAAGAAATGCGTGCGGAATTCCACCGCGATGCAATCCAGCTTTTCGAAAGCATGCTGCAACAGCAGGAGCTTGCACTGGGTATTGAGCGCGGTGCGCTGCACCCACTTGCCATACCAGGTCGAGCCGATCTCGACCCGGCGGTTGGCGGCATCGACATTCATATAGGTCGTCATGCCAGCGATCTTGCCGTCGGCATCCTTCACCGTGAATGGCAGCATCGCGCCTGATGCCTGCAGAGCGAGCCGACGGTCAATCTCGGCGCTCATCTTTTCCGGCGTCGGGATCGCGGTGTACCAGATCTTCGAAAGGTCGCCTGACTTGGCGGCCTCGATCAGGCCATCGCAGTGATCTTTGGCAAGAGGTTCGAGCCGGGCGTGAGGGCCAGAGAGCGTAACGGGTTCAAGCCACGGCATCGGTCTTCCTTCGTTCTAGACGCGCGATCGGACGCAAAACCGGCTTCCACTTTTGCTGATCGCGCTCGGGCTACTTGTTCAAGAAATTGAGCGGCAAGCCACCGCGCGGCCAGTCCATCGCGATCAGCTCGCCCTTGCCTGACAGCGTGATATAGGCCGTCTTCAGCTCGGGGCCGCCGAATGCGATATTCGTGGTGACGCGGTCGCCAGTTTGTATCTGTTCCACCAATTTTCCATCCGGCGCAATCACCGAGATGCAGCCGCTGACCAGCGTTGCGACGCAGACGTTGCCGGAGGCTTCAACCGCGAGAGAATCGAACATCTGATAGCCGCCAAGGCCCGCGATGGGACGGCCGCGCTCGCCGCGATAGATCACCTCGCTCGGCTTCACTTCGCCCGGCGCGCCGACGTCGAAGGCCCACAACCGCGCCGTCGGCGTCTCGGCCACATAGACGGTCTTCTCGTCCGGCGACAGGCCGATGCCATTGGCCGGCAACATGCCGAAATGCCCTTCGACGACTTCGGTGGCACCCGGCTTCATGTAATAGAACGCGCCGACATCCATATCGCGGTGCCGGCGTTTGCCGAGATCGGTGAACCAGAGCCCACCCTGCTTGTCGAACACCAGATCGTTCGGCCCCTTCAGCGGATGCGCACCGCATTTGTCGAACAGGGTTTCGACCTTGCCGTTAGAGAGGTCCACGCGCTGGATCGAGCCGCCGATATATTCATGCGGCTCCGGCGCACCGGGCATGATGGCGCCGCGCGATGCCGCCCAGCTGAAACCTCCATTGTTGCAGAGATACATCTTGCCGTCCGGACCGAGCGCAGCGCCATTCGGGCCGCCGGGAATTTTCGCGACCACTTCCTTGCGGCCATCGGGCCAGACTCGCGTCAACTGCTGCGCACGGATTTCAACCAGAATGACGGACCCGTCCGGCATCACCACCGGGCCTTCGGGGAATGCGAGATCGGTGGCGAGGACGCGGATATTGGGGCTGGACATGGAAACTCCCTGACATTTTCTTGGTTTGTTATCGCACCTTCGGCGGGTGACGCAGCGTGGCCGAAGTAGAGCAAACATGTCCTGCGCTGCCAAGCCGCGCAAATGCATGGCCACTTGCGTGGAATTTCCATTCAGCTTTAGCTGCGGACAACGAAAACACAAAAATCCGAGGAAGCCCGATGCCGACCGACACCGCAGTTGCGCCTGAAGCCGATGACGAAGTGCTCTACTCTGTCGCCCATGGCATCGCGACCGTCACGCTCAATCGCCCGCAACGGTTGAACACGATCTCACGCGAGATGCTGTCGCAGCTCAGCGAACTGTTCCTGAAAGCGGACGCTGATCCCGAAGTCCGCGTGGTGATCCTGACGGCCACCGGCCGCGCCTTCTGCGCCGGGCTGGACATGGCTAGCGCCACCAAGGGCACCGGCATCGGCTCCACCAATGACGCCAACAACAGCCGCACCACGCTCGATCTCAAGACCGCGCCCCCGATCGTGATGTTCAACATGGAGAAGCCGACCATATGCGCCATGAATGGTGCCGCCGCCGGCTATGGCATGGACGTCGCGCTCGGCTGCGACATGCGCATCATGGCGGAGAGTGCCAAATTCGCCGCGGCCTTCGTGAAACGTGGCGTGGTGCCTGAATCCGGCGGCACCTGGTTTCTGCCGCGCATGATTGGCTGGGCCAAGGCAGCCGAGCTGATCTTCACAGGCCGCACACTGTCGGCGCGCGAAAGCCTCGAAATGGGCCTTGCCAACGAGGTGGTTGATGATGCGGAATTGATGACGCGCGCCAATGCAGTGGCGGCCGAGATTGCCGCCAATGCGCCGCTCGCAGTGCAGGCTGCCAAACGCATGATGCGCTCAGGTCTGTCCGAGAGCTTTGGCGACCACGTCCATCACGTGTTCCTGCAATTGCTGCCGCTGTTTCGCACAGCGGATTTCCGCGAAGGCATGGCGTCGTTTCTCGAGAAGCGCCCGGCGAAATTCACCGGCAAGTGAGCGCAACGCACAAACACACCGACGCGGCGTTGTGCGCCGCGTCACGCTTTGCTGATTAAGTCAGCTTTCCAACTTCGAGGCTTGGTGCATACTCCCGGCATTCGAGCCGCATCACAACAGCCTGCACAGACAGGCCGAGACGGTTGATCGAAGCATAGGGAGGACACTTGACCATGCAGCATGACTGGAAAGTTCTGCGAGCAACTTTGCTCGCCGGCGTTGTCGCAGCGCTTACGTCCACCACGAGCCACGCGCAGAAGAAATATGATACTGGCGCCACCGATACCGAGATCAAGATCGGCAACATCATGCCGTATAGCGGCCCGGCGTCCTCCTACGCAACGATCGGCAAGACCGAGGCCGCCTATTTCAAGATGATCAACGAGAAGGGCGGCATCAACGGCCGCAAGATCACTTTTATCAGCTATGACGACGGCTACAGCCCGCCGAAGACGGTGGAGCAGGCGCGCAAGCTGGTCGAGAATGACGAAGTGCTGTTCATCATGAACCCGCTCGGCACGCCGGGAAATACGGCGATCCAGAAATACATGAACACCAAGAAGGTGCCGCAACTGTTCGTCTCGACGGGCGCCGCGAAATGGGCCGATCCGAAGAACTTCCCATGGACCATGGGCTGGCAGCCGAGCTACCAGGCCGAGGCGCGCATCTACGCGCAATACATCATGAAAAATCATCCCGGCAAGAAAGTCGGCGTGCTCTATGCCAATGACGACTTCGGCAAGGATTACATCATCGGACTCCATGAGGGCTTTGGTGACAAGGCCAAGGACTACATCGTCTCTGAGGTGCCCTACGAGACTGCTTCACCGACGGTGGATTCACAGATCGTGCAGATCAAGGCAGCCAATCCGGATGTCTTCATCAACATCGCCACGCCAAAATTCGCTGCGCAGGCGATCAAGAAGATCGGCGAAATGGGCTGGAAGCCCGTTCATATCGTCACCAATGTCTCGGCATCTGTCGGCAGCGTGATGAAGCCTGCGGGCTATGCCAACTCGCAGGACGTGCTCAGCGCGGCCTATATGAAGGATCCCAAGGATCCGACATGGAAGAACGATCCCGGCATGCTGGAATGGTCGGCCTTCATGGACAAGTATTATCCCGAGGGCGACAAGGAAGACGGCGCCACCGTGTTCGGCTACGGCGTCTCGCAGGGCATCGTCCAGGTGCTCAAGCAATGCGGCGACGACCTCACGCGTGAAAACATCATGAAGCAGGCGGCGAGCCTGAACATGGAGATTGGCATCTATCTGCCGGGTACCAAGATCAAGACCAGCTCGACCGACTTCAGCCCGCTGGAGCAGCTTCAGATGCAGCGCTTCAAGGGCGAAAGCTGGGAACTGTTCGGTCCGCTGATGTCCGGCGAGAAGAACTCGTAAGCGATACGCTCCGGCGTCCCCTCTCTTGAGCCAGAGGGGACGCACGCGTGCTGAGCCACGCGCTCTCGTTGCTGGCCCCCTCTCCTCATTCGTGCATACTCGACGCAAGCTGCAGCGATTGGTCGTCCATTTGGATAGACCGCACTGCGGAAATAAATGACGTCAGAGGAAACGATGCTCAGGACATTGCCCCGCGGGATGACTCTCGCACTTTCCGCGCTCATGTTCGGCTCGCTCGCTACGCCATCCCACGCGCAGAAGAAATACGATCCGGGTGCCAGCGACACCGAGATCAAGGTCGGCAATATCATGCCCTATAGCGGGCCGGCATCGTCCTATGCCTCGATCGGAAAATCCGAAGCGGCGTATTTCAGGATGCTGAACGATCAGGGCGGCATCAATGGCCGCAAGATCAATTTCATCAGCTATGATGATGCCTACTCGCCGCCGAAGACAGTGGAACAGGCGCGCAAGCTGGTCGAGAGCGACGAAGTGTTGCTGCTGTTCAATCCGCTGGGGACGGCGACGAATTCCGCGATCCAGAAATACATGAACATCAAGAAGGTGCCGCATCTCTTCGTATCGTCCGGCGCCTCGAAATGGGCCGACCCAAAGCACTTCCCGTGGACCATGGGCTGGTCGCCCAGCTACCACAATGAGGGGCGTATCTGGGCGGCGTGGATCCTGAAGAACCATCCCGATGCCAGGATCGGCGTACTGTTCCAGAACGACGACATGGGGAAGGACTATTTCAGCGGCGTGCGCGAAGGGCTCGGCGACAAGGCCGACAAGATGATCACGGTACAGGCGAGCTTCGAGACCAGTTCGCCGACAGTGGATTCGCAGATCGTCCAGATCAGGACCGCCAACCCCGACGTGTTCCTGAACATTGCCTCGCCCAAGTTTGCCGCGCAGGCGATCAAGAAGGTGGCCGAGCTGAACTGGAAGCCGGTGCAGATGCTGGTCAACGTGTCGCAATCGGTCGGCTCGGTGATCAAGCCGGCAGGCTTCGACAATGCGCAGGGCGTGATCAGCGCGGCCTATATGAAAGACCCGACCGATCCGCAGTGGAAGGACGATCCGACCATCAAGGAATGGCTCGCGTTCATGGACAAGTATTATCCCGACGGCGACAAGAACGACATCTACACGCTGTACGGCTTCGGCATCGCGCGCACGCTGGCGCATATCCTTGAACGTTGCGGTGACACGCTCACGCGGGAGAATGTGATGAAGCAGGCCACGAGCCTCGATTATGAGGTCGGCATCTTCCTGCCCGGTACCCGCGTCAAGACCAGCCCAACCGACTACAGCCCGCTGCAGCAGTTGCAGATGATGCGTTTCAAGGGCGAACGCTGGGAACTGTTCGGACCCGTGCTGAGCAGCGAGTAGGACGAGAGCACCCTACTTCGCCGCATCCTTGGCAGGCGCTGGCGCATCCTTGGCCGCCGGCGCGTCTTTCGCGGCGGCCGGAGCTTCCTTCGCAGCCGACACCGGCTTCTTCTGCGCCGCCTGCAGCTCCTCCACGGTTTTCTGCAGGGCAACGACGGTAGCCTTCAGCGCCTCGACCTGCCGATTGGCCGCATCCAGCCGCTGTTGCTGATCAAGCCGCAGCTTGCCCAGCGTCTGCTGCAGGAAATTGACGTTGCTTTGCAGGCAGCTGGTGCGGCGCTCCATGGTCTTTTCGACCGTGCAGATCTCGATTCCCGGCACATCCTGCGCCTGCGCCTTGGCGGCGCCCAAAATGGTCACCAATGTCATCGCAAGGATTGTTCGGCGGCGCATCGTTGTCCCCATCATGTCCGTCATGCCGCCAAGACCAAGCGGTGCTGGCGCCCGGCTGTCAACCAGGTGTGATGGGAACGAAGAAGATGCCCGCCCGTTCCTTGACCGGAGCACCTCATGGCGACGCGTGAACGACGGCTGGCCGAATTCGATGGCCAGGGTGATCCTGAGCCTGATCAGGCGGTGCAAGTGTTGTGCGAGGACCACAGCGGCACCTATCAGCTCCCCTTTCCTTGCGTCTTCACAGATGGCGAATGGCGCAATGCCGAGACGGGCAGCATGGTCGAGGCACGCGTGGTCGGATGGCGGCTGCCACGTACAGCGTGATAGCCGTTTGCCTGCTTAGGGGGCGGCGGTGCACTGCGCCGACCGGCGATTACGCGTACAGATAGCCGACAGGCTTGCCCTCGGTTCGCAGGGGACGGATATCCTTCTGTGTAATGATCTTGGCCGCCAGGCCGTCGATTTCATCGCGCTGGGTCGGCGTCCAACTGCGAAGCTGCTCCATGCCCTTCAGAAGGCCCAGTCGGAGGACTTGCGTATTTTCGCCCATCCCGATGAGGCTGGTCGAATTCTTGCCCGCCGTCACCACGTCACCGGCCGCAAGTTCGAACGTCTTTCCGGCACTATCCCTGAATTCGGCCTTGCCGCGAATGACGCGATAGATGACAACCTCACCTTTCGCGAAAGAGGCGGCATCCACGGCCGCCGAGGAGCTCTTCGGCAAGAGGGACTTGCCATGCGGATCGGTTGCGATGATGTGACCGGTGACAAGATGACCGCTCGGAGCCTCGATGCCAATATCGCGCACATAGACGGGCGCCGCCGACTTGATGGTGTCATCAGCCAGCAGCTTGAAGAGCGCATCCAGCGCCAGCGGATCCTGAAGCCAGAAGCCTGCATCGTCGGGGCGATCATGCAGAGCAGGGTCCAGGCCACGCGTGGCGTCTCGGCTTCGTTGATCTGATCCGGACCCACGATTGTCGGGTTCGGGAAGGTCGTCGGATCGGTTACGAAGGCTTCGAGAAATTTGCCGGAGTAGCCCATGGAGAGGGGATCGGGCACCACCGTCTGCGGCGTCTTCAGGTTCTCCTCGGTAGACAATCCCGACCAGGTGTAGAACAGCTGACGATGCACGATCGCGCTTTGCAGCATCACTGCGCCAGGGCCGACATTGTAGAAGCGCCCATCGTAATCGAAGGTGAACATGCCAGACGTGACCAGCACGAGCTGGAAGCCGCCTGGTGGAAGATGCAGATGGAAGTCGGTAGGGCCGGTGTCTTCGCGATAAATCGGCAGATTGGTCGCGACCTCATGGAGGAGGAAGGTTTCGTTGTTGGCGTGAAAGCCCTCATTGGCGCGGCTATAAAGTGCCTGCGGGCGATAGGTCGCCTCGTATGTCGTGTCCTTGTGCCGATCGATCGCTACGAAATCCCCATGATTCAGGCGGAGAGGGTCGCCGTTCGGGTGCTTAAGCCCAGGCCATTTGAGGTCGATCGCAGCATGTACATTCATGGGATCCTCCAACGTGTTTAAAAACACCCGGGGACCGAACTGTGATTGGCGCACAACCGATCGGCAGCCAACGCAATGCGGCTCGCGAGAAATTGCTGCTATGCGAAAATCGCGCCAGCTGGCGTCAAAGGCGTTTTGATACCAATCGCGCTCGTTAGCAGATGATCTGGCGGCCAAACTGCACAAATCCCCGGGCGAGCGCTACAAATTCTGGATACAAGTTGAGCACGCCCTGCCCGATCCGTAAGCCGGCGCGGCATTGCCGAACTATCAATCAGTACTCAACCTCGAGCTCTTCGATATCGGTAGGCTCCTGCCTGGCCGCGGCAATCCATTCCTGCATTTCGGGCAGGTTCATTATGGTGCTGGCATAGGCTGATAGCTGCGGATCGAGCTTGACGTCATAGGTCGCGAAGCGCGTCACCACCGGCGCATACATGGCGTCCGCCATGCTGCGGGCGCCGAACAGGAAAGGGCCGCCGGACTTCGACAGACACTCGCGCCAGATCGTACAGATCCGGTCGATGTCGGCCTGTGCCCGCGACCACACCTTGAAGTTCGGAAAATGCCCCTTGATGTTGACCGGCAACGACGCCCGCAATGTCGTGAAGCCGGAGTGGATTTCGCCCGAAATCGAGCGGCAATGCGCCCGCAGGATGCGGTCCGCCGGCAGTAGCTTGGCTTCCGGCATGATCTCGTTGAGATATTCGGCGATTGCCAGCGTATCCCAGACCACCGCCCCTTCATGGCGCAGGCAGGGCACCAGGATCGATGAGGACAGCAACAGGATCTCGGCCTTGGCGGAGGCATCGTCCGGCGCCGTAACGACTTCGTCGAACTCAAGGCCTGAGAATTTTGTCAGCAGCCACCCTCGCAATGACCACGACGAGTAGTTCTTGCTGCTGATGGTGAGTGTTGCGTTGGCCATGACTTATCCCCCTTACGCCCGAACCCAGGCAGCCCGTCAGCCCTCGGGGTAACCGGTTCCCGGCTGCCCATTGCTTGTGCTGCTTTAATTTTATTCAGCAAACCACATGCCAGTTTTCCAGACGAATTGACTCTTCTCTGGCTTCAATATTGCATAGCAACAAAGCAGGGATAGCTCCGGATGATGTCAATGATGTATCAGGCCTACCAGAATCACATGGATCTGACAGCACCTTGGCGCACCGGTGCATCTGCCGCATTGAAGTACCTCAATCTCGTCCCGGCCGGCACGTCCGAGAAACCGTTCGGCCGCCTCGCGGCAGCACTTGAGCTGATCTCACGCTCCGCCCTCACCTATCATCGGCCCGAATTCGATATCGGCAAGGTGATGGTCGGCAACGACGAGCACGAGGTGACGGAAGAAGTCACCTTCAAGACGCCATTCGGATCGCTGCTACACTTCAAGAAAGAGAATGCGCCGGAACAGCCCCGCATGCTGCTGGTGGCGCCGATGTCCGGCCACTTCGCGACGCTGCTGCGCGGCACCGTGAAGACCCTGCTGCAGGATCATGACGTCTATATCACAGACTGGCACAACCCGCGCGACATACCGCTCAATCAGGGCAAGTTCGGCCTCGACGAATATACCGAGCACCTGATCACATTCATGAATGAGCTCGGTCCGCGTTCGCACATGGTCGCGATTTGCCAGCCGTCCGTGTCAGCGCTGGCCGCAGCTGCCATCATGTCGGAGGACAATCACCCGGCGCGCCCGGCAAGCCTGACACTGATGGCGGGCCCGATCGATACACGCATTCAGCCGACCAAGGTCAACGAGTTCGCCAAGAGCAAACCGTTGAAGTGGTTCGAAGAGAACATGATCAACTACGTGCCGTTCCAGTGCAAAGGCGCGTTCCGGCAAGTCTATCCCGGCTTCATTCAGTTGACTGCATTCGTCTCGATGAATCTCGAGCGGCACATCAAGTCACATGTCGATCTCGCCGACCATCTCGCCAAGGGCGAGACCGAGAAGGCGGAAGTCATCAAGACGTTCTACGACGAATATTTCGCCGTGATGGATCTGCCGGGAGAGTTCTATATCGACACCATCCGCGACGTGTTCCAGGAGCATCTGTTGCCGCAGGGCAAGCTGACCTACAAGGGCCGGACCGTGAACTGCGCATCGATCAAACGCATGGGGCTGATGACGGTCGAGGGCGAGAAGGATGATATCTGCTCGATCGGCCAGACTCTGGCAGCCCAGGATTTATGCACCGGCGTGCGAGCCTATCGCAAAGTCCATCACATGCAGGCCGGTGTAGGCCATTACGGTGTATTCAGCGGACGCCGCTGGAACAACGAGATCTACCCGCTGCTGCGTGATTTTGTTCACGTGAATTCCTGAAACCCTGCGTTGTATACAAATAGTCGGGCGCTTCACCCAAATTGGTGACGCGGATGTCGCAGGAATAACCTACGTCGATACCGGGGAATCGTTTAGCGGCCGCGTCAGCAACATGACAGCGGTTTCCTATTACCGCTTCGGCGGACCGTGTATTGACGACTGCACGATTTTCACGGGACATACTACGCATCAAGGCCGGCCATCGTGCCGGCCTTTTTCGTGGATTTTTCAGGCGTCCCGATCCGGGATCAATTGAACTCGCGGCTGGCCCAGAAGCCGAACCAGGTCCACCTGCCGATCAACGCCAGTTTTCATGAAGACGGATTTCAGCTGAGTCCGCACGGTATTCAGACTGACGCTCTGCATTTTCGAGATGGAGTCGACTGAGTTGCCATCAATCAGGAGGCTGGTGATCCGCGCTTCGGCCGGCGTCAAATCGAACAGAGCCTGCAAAAGCTCCGGACCCGGGCTGCGCTGCTGAGTGATCGGCGTCAGGAACAGGATCGAGACAGCGCCCGCAAAAACATCCAGGCCAGCCAGACGGAGCGGCAGCACATGCGCGATCAAAGGCGGGCTCTTGTCAGTACCTGCGATGGGAATGGATCGGCCCGTCTTGGCCAGAGACACAGGCTTGGCGAGCGCCTCCAGGAATAGCGTGTTGGCGGTCGGATAGCTGAATTGCACCTGATCCTGCGCGCCCACGCTGACCGTAGCCGTGCTGGCAAGGAAACCGGGATTGGTTGCGACCACCCGTCCCGCCTGCGTTAGCGCTGCAGCGGGCAGCCCGATCATCTCCATCGTCGCGACAGCGGTACGCGCGCGTTCGAAACCGAGGCGCCCGGCCAATACAGCAGCCCGCGCCAGATGCGGCCGAAGCTGGTCGAATTGCTCCGCAATCGCCCGAGGAACTGGCCCTTTCGCAAACGCCTTCTCAACCGACAAGACAAGCATGTCTCCTGACGGCGATCTGATCGAGGTGCCAACGCACCATCCGAGCCCTCCGGGCCGCAGCAAATCCCGATAAAAGCTCTCATTATCGAGCTCTTCCACCGTGAAACGATCAAGATCAGTCAAAAATCGCGGCTCGGTGTTCGGAATCAATCGCTCAGCGCGCGGGTTGTTGTGAGCGAAGGGCCCCTTCGTCCAGCGATCAATTCGTTCGCGAATCTTTTCCGATGACATCCAGCGCGGCGTGCCCGGCGCCGCCGCAAAAATCAGCGAACCTTCCGCATCCGCAATCTCCGCAAGCCGGTCGAATACCTGTGGCCAACGCTCCGGCAGAATCCCGGCTTCATAAATTTCGTCGACGAGCACTTCAAAGTTCACGGACGTATCCAGCAAAACGGTTCCGGCGGCTCGCGTCTCGGTCGTCAGAGTCAAAAAGCAGCACCCATCATGCAACACCACAGACACCAGACAATTCCCGAGACCATTCGGAAATCTGCGATCGCGATGATGATGTGCGCGAAATGCCACTTTCGCCTGCCGCCGTTCAGGAGGCGAATGGCATTGCCACCGCCTGACTAGACCGGTCCCGCGCTGCTCGCCAGTGGAAAGCGAGAGGTTTACGCCACAGGCGCTTTTGCTGGCGGCAACTCCCGCGGCAAAATCAATGCGGCGACGATCACCAGCGCCGACAAGGCGGCAAAAGCGTGCAACATCATGATGAAGCCACCCTGCTCGTACAACCATGCGACGAGGCCGACTGAAGCACCTGCTGCGGTGAAGCCGACGAAGTAGCGCACGGCATAAGCGCGCGACCGCCACTCCTCGCTTGTATACTTGCCAACGATCGCCTCATTGACGGTGATCTGCCCGAACAGACCAATGATAATGCCGATCGCGACGACAATCAGTGAAACGTTTGACTGCGACGCTGCGAAATACAGGAACGGCGCGAGCACCAGCGACAACGGAACGCTCACCGCCTTCAGCGAGTGCTTATCGATCAGCTTGCCGATGTTGTACTGGGTTGCCGCGCCGAAGACGTAAACGCAGGCGGCAATGATGCCGAGCAATGCCGGGCTGTCCGTCAATTCGGACAAGCGCTCGGCAAACAGTTTTGGCAGCGCGACGGTGATGGCGTTGAAGACGGTGGAGATCGCGACCACCGTGACCAACAGAGCAAGGATCACACGCCACATGTCGGACTTCGCGACGCGCGCTTGCGCCGCGGCCTGTTTGAATCCCGAGCGATCTTCATGCGCGACCTCGCGCATGAAGACAACACCAGCTGCAACAGTGACGAGGCCGGGAATGATGAAGGCCCAGCGCCAGCCGAGGAACTGACCGAGTACGCCGGTGATCAGTGCGGAAGATGCCACGCCGAAATTGCCGAACACGCCGTTAATGCCCATCGCGCTGCCGAGCTTGTCGGCATAGGAGACGATCATCGCCGTACCGACCGGATGATAGATCGACGCGAACAGGCCAACCGAGAACAGCGCCGCACCAAGCTGCAAAGGCGTCTGCACCAGGCCGACAGCCATCATCGACAGACCGATGCCGTAGAAGAAGATCACCATCATATGGCGACGGCTCCAGCGGTCCCCGAGCCAACCGGTCACCAACGAGCCGGCGCCAAACGCCATGAAGCCCGGCGTCGCATAGGGCAGCAGCTCGGTATAGGTCATATTCATGGCCGGACCCATCACGAGCACCGCTGCCGCAAAGATCAGCATCGCGTAATGGTCGATGAAATGGGCGACATTGACGAGGGTGATGACCCGGCTGGGGACGTTCATGAATCGATTCCTTGGCAATCTTGGAATGTCGTTATATGAGCTTGCTCTAACGGGATGTTGCCAATGAATGTCGCCGAACCGCCAATCGTGGACTTATCCGAGCGCCGGCGCCCGGCGATCGATGGCGTCCACATCCTGGCGACGCGCTACCGCAAGGGCATCCGGCTGGACACCCATGCCCATCGCGAGGCGCAACTCGTGTTCGCCGCTGCGGGCACTATGCAGGTCACGACTCCAAAGGGCCGCTGGTTGGTGCCACCGGACCGCGCGGTCTGGGTGCCGGCCCACCTGCCCCACGCCATCGACGTTCTGGCCGACATCGAGATGCGCTCGTTGTATTTCAACGTCGACTGGCTGGCGCGGGACCGACGCAATGGCGATCTCGCAGCGGAGTTCGTGGTTCGCGTGTCGCGCCTGTTGCACGAGTCGATCCTGGCGCTATTCGATGGGCGCGATGACGTCGCGCGCAATCAGCTGTTGATCGAGATTGCCATGCTCGAACTGCATCAGGCTGGCGATCCAGCCACCTTCATGCCGCTGCCGCAAGAGCCGCGCTGCCGACGCGCGGCGGAGATGGTGCTGGCCGATCCGACGCAGACTTACGAGATCGAAACATTGGCGCGCACCGTCGGCACGTCTGCACGTACACTATCGCGGCTTTTTTCGGCAGAGACGCAATTGAGCTTCAAGAGCTGGTGTCAACGCGCGCGGATCGCAGAGGCGATCGAACGACTGTCGATGAACCGCAACGCGTCGGTGAAGCAGCTCGCTGCCGATTTGGGCTATGCAAGCTTCTCCGCGTTTTCCCACGCATTCCGGCAAGTGACGGGCAAGAGCCCGACGGAGTTTATCGAGGCTAAGTAGCGCCGCTTAGCGCGGCACCACCGCAGTCGCCTCGATCTCGACGCGCGCAGCGAGTTCAACCAGACGCACGACCTGCACCAGCGCCATGGCCGGATAGTGTGCACCAAGTATCTCGCGATAGGCCTGACCGAGCGCTTTCAGATTGCCGAGATATTCTTCCATATCGACGACATACCAGGTCAGCCGCACGAGATGCTCGGGCTTCGCGCCACCTTCCGCGAGGATCTCGGAAATGTTCTGCAGTGCCTGACGAACCTGCGACACGAAATCCGGCTTCAACTTCTCCTCGGCGTCCCAGCCGATCACGCCACCGGTAACGACGATGCGGCCATCGGCAGTCATGCCATTGGCGTAGCCCTTGGGCATCGGCCATCCGCTCGGCTGCAGCACGCGTGACGCAGACGATACGGCATCGCCCTTTGCGTTTGGCACCACGGTCAATGTCGGGCCCTTAGGTGCATTCACCGGGCAATCCTCCCTGAAAACAGTTCTTCAAACTTATGCGGCAACGGTCGGTGACGCGCCCGCCGCGGCCTGCTGGCGAAGCGCAAAGCGCTTCAGCTTGCCGGTCTCGGTCTTGGGCAGTTGCGTCACGAATTCGATGGCGCGCGGATATTTGTAAGGCGCGATCTCGCGCTTCACGTGGTTCTGAAGCTCGGTCGCCAGCGCGTCGCTCCCCGCCTGACCGGGAGCCAGAACGACATAAGCCTTCACGATCATGCCGCGATCGGCATCGGGGCAACCGACCACGCCACAATCGACAACTGCTTCATGGGTGAGCAAAGCCGCTTCGACATCGGGGCCAGCGATATTGTAACCCGCCGACACGATCATGTCGTCCGAGCGCGACTGGTACCAGAAGTAGCCGTCCTCATCCATCAGGAAGGTGTCGCCGGTGATATTCCAGCCGTTCTGCACAAATTTAAGCTGACGCGGATCAGCAAGATACTTGCAGCCGGTCGGGCCCTTCACGGCGAGACGGCCTAACGTGCCGGGTGCCACTTCGTTGCCTTCGTCGTCGATGATCCTGGCGACATAGCCGGGCACCGGCTTGCCGGTCGAGCCCGGACGAATCTCCTCTTCGATGGCACAGATGAAGATATGCAGCATTTCGGTGCCGCCGATGCCGTCCATCAGCTTGATGCCGGTCGCCTTCAGCCATGCATCATAGGTGCCCTTCGGCAACGTTTCGCCGGCCGACACGCATTTGCGGAGCGTCGAAAGATCGTACTGATCAATCTTGCCGAGGATGGCGCGATAGGCAGTTGGTGCGGTGAAGCAGACCGTGACCTTGTGCTTGGCAACGGCCAACGGCAGCTCTTCCGGGCCGGCCTTCTCGAGCACCACGAAGGACGCGCCAATATGCAGCGGGAACAGTACGCCGCCGAAACCGAACGTGAAGGCCAGTGGCGCCGAACCGATGAAGCGATCTTCCGGGCTGGCACGCAGCACGTTGCGTGCAAAGCCGTCGCACACCGCGAGCATGTCGCGATGGAAATGCATGGTGCCCTTCGGATCGCCCGTCGTGCCCGAAGTGAAGGCGATCAGGCAGATATCATCCGAGGCAGTATCGACGGCGGTGAATTCCGGGCCGGCCTCGGCGATCATCTTGTCGAGTTCGGCCTCGCCCGCGCCCCAATAGACAACGCGCTTGAGTTCAGGCGAAACCGCCTTGGCCTTCTCCATCTCGTCGGACAGCTTGCTGTCGCACAGCGCCAGCGAGATCTTCGCCTTCTGCAGCGGATAAGACAGTTCCTTGGCGCGCAGCAGCGGCATGGTCGACACGCAAACGCCGCCGGCCTTGATGATCGCGAGATAGGTCGCAACCATCATCGGATTATTGGCCGACCGCAGCAGCACGCGGCCGCCGGTGACAAGGCCGAGCTTGTTGACCAGCACGTTGGAGATCTTGTTCACAAGCTCATAGAGCTCGCGATAGGTGTAGCTCTCGTTCAGGCCGATCATGCACGGCGCATCGCCGCGCCCCTCGGCGACCCAGCGATCGAGAAACGGCACCACGCAGTTGATGCGCGGCGGATAATGAAATTCGGGCCGGGTGAACAAAAACTCCGGCAGCTGTTCCGGCGGGGGCATATTGTCCCGCGCAAACGTATCAACATGCGCCGTATAAGGCTTTGTCAGCTGAGTATCAGCGGCCATTGCAATGCTCCCGTCACGTCAGATGCCCGGCAACGTCATCCTAATATCATTTTAGACTTAAAACAGTTTTCCGCAACTACGGAGTCCTGCGGCACGCCGAAATTTTCGGCTGACAACGTCGATTTGCGCAGTTTGTTTAGGCAACCGCGCCTAAAGCGTGGCCAGCGCCTTCAGACGCAGCACCATGGCGGACTGCGGATCGGACATCGGCGCGACGGCGGTAAAATGATTTGCGCCGGGAAGCGCCTCGAAGCGCGTGGGAATATGGGCACCCCAGGCATCGACGATACTTTGGCTCTGCCGGAAGTACTCGGCGCCCTCATCGCCGCCGACGACCGCATCGAGACAGCCACGCAATGGCGCAGGCCAGTAAAGCGGACTCACCCCACGAGCGCCGGCATCGTTCAAATGCAATGCATTGTTGATCGACGTCGGCACCAGCGGCCCCAGATCGAACAGGCCGGAGATCGCATAAGCACCAACAATCAGGTCCTGCGGCAGCGCGGAATCGAGCGCGCGCCAATCCGTCGCCAGCATGCAGGCGGCGAGATGACCGCCCGCGGAATGCCCCGACACGACAAGCCGCCGACCAAGCTTTGCCAGTTCGCGGGTCGCCGCACGCATCTGCACAATGATGTCGCCGACCGAGACGTTCGGACACAAATCGTAGCTGGGGATCGCCACGCTGATGCCATGGCTATTCAGCCCCCGCGCCAGATGGCTGAAGAACGAGGCGTCCAGCGCCTGCCAATAGCCACCATGAATGAAGACGACGATCGGACCTTCCCCCCCGGCCGGAAAGTAATCGATGTTGTGGCGCGCACCGGTGCCATAGGGAATAACGCGCTTGCCCTGGAAGCTGTAGCGATAGGCTTTGGCGTCCTGTGCCCAGCCAGCGATCAGCACAGAGCTTTCCGGGACTTTTGCGCGATTGTTGTATTCGGCTTCGAGATCGATCACTGCACTCACCGCGTCGCGTTTACGGCGCTTTTCCGTTCGCTGCCTTTTGCGCCGCCTTCTGCGCGGAAGCCTTGGTCTTGGCCAGCAAACGCATCAGCTCGCGGACATCCTTCGGCGCCAGATCGCTGAAGATTTCGGCGATCCAGGTCTCGTGTTCTTCGGCCATCTTGCGGAACTCGGCGCGGCCGAGTTTGGTGAGCCGGATCACCTGCACCCGACGATCGGTGTCGGAGGTGCGGCGATCGACGTGGCCGGATTCGACAAGACGCTCGACCAGGCCGGTCACGTTGCCGTTCGACACCATCATCCGCTTCGAGACATCCGACAGGGTCATACCGTCGGGCACTTTGTCGAGCTGGGCCATCAGATCGAAGCGCGGGAGCGTGACATCGAAGCGTTCGCGCAAGCGGCTGCGGACTTCACCCTCGATCAACGTCGTACAGGTCAGGAGCCGGAGCCACAGGCGCAGCTCATCGCCGTGATCATCGGGAAGTTCGACGGCCTTGGTCTCGGAATCGAGAATCATGATGCAATCTTACCTGCTTGAAGCTCCTGCGGCGGCCGAGAGACCGGCAATCCACAATCTCGTACCGCCCCATACCGATCCTTTGACCTTCAAGGAATTTCCGTCCGACCGCAAGCCAAAACGCCGCAGACTTGACCGCCGTCGATTTTGAATATTTCTTTAAGGTTCAAATAAATTGGCCTACGGTTTGCATAGCGTATTCGGCTGATTTCTGACGCCTGGAAGTCATTTACATTGCTTGCGGCTGCGCCCGTCGTGAGCATAATCTAGGCAAAAGAACAGAATTCTGGGTTGGCACGTTTTTCGGCTGCCTGTCGCGGCCGAGTGGAGGAGAAGTTAATGAAGCAGTCTCTCAAATTGGCCGGTTTGGCCGCCCTGATGATGAGCGTTTCGGCCATCCCGGCCATGGCGCAGGAAAAGATCAAGGTCGGCGTGATCGTGTCGCTGTCGGGCGCCGGTGCCGTGCTCGGCCAGCAGGCCCGCGACGGCTTCAATCTCGCGGTCAAGGATCTCGGCGGCAAGATGGGCGGCAAGGACGTCGAGGTCATCGTCATCGATGACGAACTCAAGCCCGACGTCGCTGTCACTAAGGTCAAAGGCCTTCTGGAGCGCGACAAGGTCGACTTCGTGGTCGGCCCGATCTTTTCCAACATCCTGGGCGCGATCCACAAGCCGGTCACCGAGAACAAGACCTTCCTGATCTCGCCGAATGCCGGCCCGTCGAGCTACGCCGGCAAGGAGTGCAATCCGTACTTCTATGTGACATCGTATCAGAACGACCAGATCCACCAGATACTCGGTAACGTCGCCCAGAAGCGCGGCTACAAGAAGATCTACCTGATGACCCCGAACTATCAGGCCGGCAAGGACTTCGTCGCCGGCGTGAAGATGGACTTCAAGGGCGAGATTCTCGAAGAGTCTTTCATCCCGCTCGGCACGCTGGATTTCCAGGCTGAGCTCTCCAAGATCGCATCGATGAAGCCTGACGCTGTTCTCACCTTCATGCCCGGCGGCATGGGCGTGAACCTCGTCAAGCAGTACAAGCAGGCCGGCCTGCTCGACCGCATCCCGTTCCTGTCGACCTTCACCGTCGATGAATCGACGCTGCCGGCTCAGCAGGACGCCGCGATCGGCATGTTCGGTGGCTCGAACTGGGCACCCACCCTCGACACCGCACAGAACAAGAAGTTCGTCGCGGAATACGAGAAGGCCTATAACAGCGTGCCGGCGACCTACGCCTTCCAGTCCTATGACGCAGCGATGCTGATCAACAGCGCCGTTGTTGCCGTGAAGGGTGATCTCTCGGACAAGGCCAAGGTGGCCGCGGCTATGAAGAAGGCCGACTTCCCGTCGATCCGCGGCAGCTTCAAGTTCAGCAACAACGGCTATCCCGTTCAGGACTTCTTCCTGACCAAGGTCGCCAAGCGCGCTGACGGCAAGTTCCAGACCGAGATCGTCGAGAAGGTGTTCTCGAACTACGGCGATCGCTACGCCAAGGACTGCGCCGCGCAGTAATCGCCCTGGCGATCAGTCATCACCGGGCCGTTGCCGCGAAGGCGGGACGGCCCGGTGTTTTATCTGCCCGTGTTTATCTCAGTATAGAAACCAAGTTATCTGATGACCCTCACGCTTGCCCTCGTCCAGATCCTGAACGGCCTGCAGTTTGGATTGATCCTGTTCCTGATCGCCGCCGGCCTGACGCTGGTGTTCGGCGTCATGGACTTCATCAATCTTGCGCATGGCGTGCAGTACATGGTCGGCGCCTATCTGGTCGCCGCCTTCACCGCCATGACCGGCAGTTTCGTCGCCGGCCTCGCGCTGGCACTGCCCGCCGCACTGATCTTTGGGCTCGTACTGGAGGTCCTGATCTTTCGACATCTATATGATCGCGACCATCTGGATCAGGTGCTTGCAACCTTTGGCGTCATCATCTTCCTGAATCAGGCCGTCAAGTATGTCTGGGGCGCCGCGCCGCTGAACGTCGCAATTCCCGATGCACTGTCGGGCGCGATCGAGATCACCGACGGCATGCTCTATCCGGTGTGGCGTCTCGTCATCATCGCCGTCGGTCTTGCTGTCGGCCTCGCGCTCTATCTCGTCGTCAACAAGACCAAGCTCGGCATGCTCGTGCGTGCCGGCGCCAGCAACGCTGCTATGGTCTCCGCGCTCGGAGTCAACATTCGCCTGCTGTTCACCATCGTGTTCGGCGTCGGCGCCATGCTCGCGGGCTTCGCCGGCGCCATGGTCGCACCGATCCTCTCGGTCGAGCCCGGCATGGGTGACAACGTGCTCATTCTTGCTTTCGTGGTGATCGTCATCGGCGGCATCGGCTCGATCCGCGGCGCCTTCATCGCCGCCCTGCTGATCGGTCTCGTTGATACGCTCGGACGTTTCTTTGCGCCCACGCTGCTCAAGCTGCTGCTCGATCCCTCGGCGGCCAGCCAGACCGGCCGCGCCATTGCGCCGATGCTGATCTATATCCTGATGGCTGCGGTGCTGTTCTTCCGGCCATCCGGCCTGTTCCCGTCCAAGCAGTAACGGGAGCAGACCATGAACAATCTCGTCGACCTCGACGCCCACGCTTCGCCGGCCCTCGCAACGCCTCGGCGTGCCAACCGCGCCTATCTGCTGCCGCTAATCGTTTTCGCGATCTTCGCCCTTGTGCCGCTCTCGGTGCTGTGGGGATCGCAGAGCTTCATCCTGGCGCTGGTCACGCGCATCATGATCCTGGCGCTCGCCGCCATGTCGCTCGATCTGCTGATCGGCTACGGCGCAATGATCTCGTTCGGCCATGCCGCCTATGTCGGCCTCGGCGCCTATAGCGTCGCGATCCTTGCCAGCCATGGAATCACCGATGGCTTCATCCAGCTCGCGGTTGCGCTTAGTGTCTCGCTCATCTTCGCTTTTTTCACGGGCGCGATATCGCTGCGGACCAAGGGCGTCTATTTCATCATGATCACGCTGGCGTTCGGCCAGATGCTGTTCTTCCTCGGCACCTCGCTGGCCGCCTATGGCGGGGACGACGGCCTGACGCTGGCGTCGCGCAGCATGTTCTTCGGCTCAAAGTTCATGAAGAACGACGTGGCGATGTATTACGTCGCCTTCGGCGTGCTGCTCGGCGCTTATCTATTGCTGCGTGCCATCGTTGCGTCGCGCTTCGGCCGGGTACTGCGCGGCATCCGTGAGAACCCGGTACGGATGGAAGCGATCGGCTTTGCGCCCTATCGCTATCAGCTCACGGCCTATGTTATCGCCGGTATGATCGCCGGCGTGTCGGGCTTTCTGCTCGCCAACCAGACCGAATTCGTCAGCCCGGCCTATACGGCCTGGCAGCGCTCGGGCGACCTGATTTTCGTGCTGGTCCTTGGCGGCCTCGGCTCGCTGCATGGCGCAATCATCGGCGCGGCCGTATTCAGCCTGCTGGCGGATATCCTGTCGCATTACACCGAGAACTGGGCTTTGATTTTTGGACCCATCCTGATCCTCGTTGTGCTCTATGCTCGCGGCGGCATCACCGGCCTGTTCGGGAGCAAGTCATGAGTAATGCTCCGCTTCAGCTGCAGAACATCTGCAAGAATTACGGCGCGCTGCGCGTCACCGACGACGTGTCGCTGAACATCGAAGCCGGCGAGTTGCACGCCATCATCGGCCCCAACGGCGCCGGCAAGACCACGCTGATTCATCAGATCTCCGGCCACGCACAATCGGACTCCGGGCGCATCATCTTTGACGGCCAGGATGTCTCGCGGCTACCGATGGCGGAACGCGCGCGGATGGGCCTGGTGCGCTCATTCCAGATCACCTCGATCCTGCCGCGCTTCTCGGCACTGGAAAACGTCGCCATCGCCGTTCAGGCACGCAGCGGCTCAAGCTTCAGCTTCTTTGGTAATGCGTCGAAGGAGCCGGCATTAAATGACGCCGCGATAGCGCTGTTGTCGCGCTTCGGCCTCGCCGCCCGCGCAGGCGTGCCGGCCGGGCAGATGTCTCATGGCGAAAAGCGGCAGCTCGAAATCGCCATTGCGCTGGCGGCGAAACCGAAGCTGCTGCTGCTCGACGAACCGCTTGCCGGCACCAGCCACGATGAATCGCAGCGGCTTATCAACACGCTGCAGGAACTGCGCAAGGAGCTTCCCATCGTGCTGATCGAACACGATATGGACGCTGTATTCGCGCTCGCCGATCGCGTCTCGGTCCTCGTTTATGGCCGCATCATCGCGTCCGGTTCGCCGCAGAGCATTCGCGACAACGCGGAAGTGCGCGCTGCCTATCTCGGCGAGGAGGCCGCCTGATGCTCTCAGTCTCAAATCTCCAGGCCGCCTATGGCGCGGCCAAGGTGCTGTTCGATATCTCGCTCACCATCAATGCCGGTGAAGTCGTTACCCTGCTCGGTCGCAACGGCATGGGCAAGACGACCACCATCAACGCCATCATGGGCCTGATCCATCCCACCGGTGGCACCGTCACCTTCGACGACAAGCCGATGACCGGTTTGCCGTCCTATCGTATCGCCCAGGCGGGCATTGGCCTCGTGCCGGAAGGTCGCCAGATCTTCCCGACGCTCACCGTGGAAGAGAACCTGATCGCCACGGCCGCCGTGCGCCATCCGCCGGCGCGCTGGACGCTGGACAAAATCTACGAGCTGTTTCCGCGTCTCAAGGAACGCCGCAGCAATCTCGGCACGCAATTGTCGGGCGGCGAGCAACAAATGCTAGCGGTCGGCCGGGCGCTGATGACCAATCCGAAACTGCTCATTCTCGATGAGGCCACCGAAGGCCTCGCGCCGCTCATTCGCCTCGAAATCTGGAATTGCCTGAAGAAGCTCAAAGCCGAGCATCAGTCCATTCTCGTGATCGACAAGAATGTCGATGCGCTGGCCGGCTTCGCCGATCGCCACGTGGTGATCGAAAAGGGCCGCGTGGTGTGGACCGGCACATCCGAGCAACTGAAGAGCGACTCCACCGTGAAGGACCGTTTCCTCCACGTTTGATCAACTGTTTTCGAGTACCACCCGATGCGTCGTAATGCGTGACCCAAGGAAGGACCAACCATGAAGACCGAGATCGCCGGCATCACCCGCGCCAATGAAGGCATGCAGGGCATCACCTGGAACATCCTCGGCCAGACCTATGTGCCGAAGAACTGCAGCGAGGATTCGTTCTCGTGGCACGCCACTTTCCCGCCCGGCACCTTCGTGCCGCCGCACATCCATCCCGACCAGGATGAGTATCTCTACATCCTCGAAGGCAAGCTCGACTTCTTCCTCGGCGGCTCCGAAACTTCGGCCACGCCGGGCGATCTCGTGCGCCTGCAGCGCGGCATTCCGCACGGCATCTTCAACAAGTCCGATCAGAACGCCAAGGTGCTGTTCTGGGTCTCGCCAAGCCGCCGGCTCTATGATCTGTTCTGGGCGATCCACAACATGAAAGAGCAGAAGCCCGAGGACGTTGTGGCGCTCGCCGCCGAATACAACATCCATTTCCTGCCGCCGCCTCCCGGCGCGTAAGGCGCGGCGCTATTAGCTACAGACATCGACGCAAAATGGCCGGGCTCTGCCCGGCCATTTTCGTATCAACTTGATCGCGCATGTAGCGGTTGGATCAGCCGTTCACCACCGCTAGCCCGGGCTGCGCAGCAAAGCCAGCCTTGTGCGCATAGCCCTTCACAATCGCTTCACGCTGCGCGTAGCTCAGAACGTTCTCGACATTGTCGAAACCATCCGGCGCGATCTGCTCGACCGCATCGATCACGCCCTCCGGGCCACCGCGACGATTGGAGCGCACGATCTCGGCCGTCATCGGCAGGCGCTTGCGCTCATAGGCCATCAGCGCCTGGCGCGGATGTTCGGCATGAGCCAGCGAGTCAGCCAGCGCGCGCGCATCGAGGATCGCCTGCGAGGCGCCGTTGGAGCCGACCGGATACATCGGATGCGCGGCGTCGCCAAGCAGCGTGACACGGCCGCCGGACCAATACGGCAGCGGATCGCGGTCGCAGCAGGGATATTCCCAGAATTCCGGCGTCGCCGTGATCAGCGCCGGCACATCGATATGAGGCACATTGAAACGCGCCACATGCGGCATCAGTTCTTCGCGCTTGCCGGGACGTGACCAGTCCTCGCGGCGCGGAGGCAGCGTGCCACCCTCGCCGGTCTTCACCAGCACGGCCCAGTTGGTCAGCCGATTGCCCGGCGTCTCACCTTCGGCGATCGGATAGACCACGACCTTGGCGTGGAGACCGCCAGCAACGATCATGGAATTGCCGGTGAGGAAAGCCGGCCAGTCGCGCGCACCGCGCCATAGCATCAGGCCATTCCAGACCGGATGTCCTTCATTCGGGAACAGCGTGCTGCGGACCTTGGAGTGGATGCCGTCGGCGCCGACCAGGATGTCGCCGCGCGCGGTCTCGACGTGATTGTTATTGCGATCGAAGAAATAAGCGGTGACGCCACCTTCATCCTGCGTGAAGTAACCGAGCCGACGACCGGTATGAATCGCCTCGGTGCCAAGACGCTCTTCCACCGCGCGATGAATCGCGCTCTGCAGACGGCCGCGATGGATCGAGAATTGCGGCACGTCGTGGCCGGCGCCAAAGCCGCGCTTCTCGCGCCAGACTTCCTGCCCGTGACGGTTGAAATAATGCAGCTCATCGGTGCGGATCGCCACCGCATCGAGCCGATCGAGCAGACCGAGACCAGCGAGTTCGCGGATCGCGTGTGGCAGCGTGTTGATGCCAACGCCGAGTTCGCGGATTGAGTCAGCCTGTTCGTAGAGTTCGCAATTGATGCCCCGCGCCCGCAGCATCAAGGCGGTGGTCAAACCGCCAACGCCGCCACCCACGATGATTGCTTTCATCAGCTCAACTCCACTCGATACAATGCCGTAGGATGGGTAGAGCCCTTGCGAAACCCATCAACGATACGCGCCGCAGTCATGGGTTTCGCTTCGCTCTACCCATCCTACGATTGTGATCAATAAACTCGCATGCCCAGTCATTCAGCTGCAAGTGGCTTAGCGGCCTCCGCCCGCATCTCGGCGCGGGTCTTCGGCTTAGCCTTAATTTTCAGGTCTTCGAAATCCTGCTTGTCCCTGACGCTGTTGCGGAAAATCTGGTCCTTGCCGGGCATATATTGTGGCGGGCAATAGGCGTCCTTTGCACCATACCAGGCCGCCGCCTTGATGGTGAAGGACGGGTCAGTCAGGTGCGGACGGCCGAGCGCGACGAGATCCGCGCGGCCGGCGGCCAGGATCGTGTTGACCTGATCCGCTGACGTGATGTTGCCGACGCACATGGTGGCGACGCGCGCCTCGTTGCGGACCTGATCCGAGAACGGCGTCTGGAACATACGGCCGTAGATCGGCCGTGACTCCTTGACGGTTTGCCCTGTCGAGATATCGGCGAGATCGACGCCAGCCTCGGCGAAGGCGCGGGCAATCTGCACCGCGTCGTCGCCGGTGTTGCCACCTTCGGCCCAATCGGTCGCCGAGAAGCGAACCGACATCGGCTTATGCGCCGGCCAGGCCGCACGCATGGCCTCGAACACTTCGAGGGGGAAGCGCAGCCGGTTCTCAAGGGAGCCACCATATTCATCGGTGCGCTTGTTGGTCAGCGGCGACAGGAAACTCGCCAGTAGATAGCCGTGCGCCGTGTGCATCTCGAGCATGTCGAAGCCACAGCGCTCGCCGCGGATCGTGGCGGCCACGAACTCTGCCTTGACGCGATCCATGGCCGCACGGTCGATCTCTGCGGGCACCTGACTATCCGGATAATACGGCAGCGGCGACGCCGACACGATGTCCCAAGCGCCATCGGCGAGCGGGCGGTCCATGCCGTCCCACATCAGCTTGGTCGCACCCTTGCGACCGGCATGGCCGAGCTGCAGACAGATCTTCGCAGCCGACGTGCTATGCACAAAATCGACGATGCGTTTCCATTGCGCTTCCTGCTCGTCGGTCCACAGACCAGCACAGCCGGGGGTGATGCGTGCGTCACGGCCGACGCAGACCATTTCGGTGAAGACGAGACCGGCGCCGCCAATGGCACGCGAGCCATAATGCACCAGATGGAAATCGTTCGGCACACCCTCTTCCGCCGAATACATGCACATCGGCGACACTACGGCGCGATTGGCAAGCACCATATCCCGCATCTTGAACGGCTGGAACATCGGCACTTCCGGCTTATCGACATCGACGTCGAAGCCCTGCGCCTGCACCTTCTGCGCAAACGACTTGTCGACTTCCTTGACGAAGTCCGGCGCGCGCAGCGTCAGGTTATCGTAGGTAATCGCCTTGGCACGGGTCATGACGCCGAAAGCGAACTGCACGGGGTCAAAGTCCCAAAAGCGATCCACGTGCTCGAACCAGACCAGCGACACGTCCGCCGAATGCTGGATCTTCTCGACCTCCTCGCGGCGACCGTGTTCATAGTCATGCAGCGCGGCCTCGACGGTCGGTGCCTTCGCCATTGCATCATACAGTGCGATGGCATCTTCCATGGCCAGCTTGGTGCCCGAACCGATAGAGAAATGCGCGGTCGCCTTGGCGTCGCCAAGCAGCACCATGTTGTCCTTGACCCAGCGCTTGTTGCGGATCATCGGAAAATTGCGCCACATCGAGCGGTTGATCAACAGCTTGTGGTCGCCAAGGAAGCCCTTGAAGATATCGTGCATGCGATCAGCGGATTCCTGCTCGCCGAGGCCTTCGAGGCCGGCGCGCTTGAAGGTCTCCGGATCGGTCTCGAAGATCCAGGTCGAGCGGCCAGCCTCATACTGATAGGCGTGCGCAATGAACGGCCCCCACTCGGTTTCCTGGAACAGGAAGGTGAAAGCATCGAGCGGCTTGGTTGAACCCATCCAGGTGAACTTGTTCGAGCGCAAATCTACTTCGGGCGCGAAGTGTTCGATATACTTGTTGCGGAAGTGGCTGTTGATGCCGTCAGCCAGCACGATCAGATCGGCATCGGCGAAACGTGCTTCGTCGGTGATATCGACTTCGAACAGCAGATGAACACCGAGTTCGCGAGCCCGGTCCTGCAGGATCATCAGCAGCGTGCGGCGCGAACAGCCGCAGAAGCCGTTGCCGCCGACGCGATGGACAGTGCCGCGGAAGTGCACGGCGATATCGTCCCAGTAAGCGAATTCCTGGGTGATGCGCTGATAGCTCGGAAGATCGTATTTCTCGAAATTATCGAGGGTGGCGTCGGAGAACACCACACCGAAGCCGAAGGTGTCGTCAGGACGGTTGCGCTCATAAACCGTGATCTCTGCCTGCGGCCGCTGCTTCTTCAGCAGGATCGCAGAATAGAGGCCCGCCGGCCCGCCACCGATAATCGCGATCTTCATGACAGCCTCCGCAGTCGTGCCTGGATGGAGATATTTTAAACCTAAAACAATTCCTGGCAAGCCTGACAAACCGGCAATTCGGCAGCTTTGATGCACATCAAATTGTCAATCGGCGCGAGGCGACCTGTTGAAACTCTGTCATGGCCGGGCCGACCCGGCCATCCATCTTACCACCCGCATTGCCGCCAAAGATGGATGCCCGGGTCAAGCCCGGGCATGACGGTGCGTGTGTCTCAATTACCCTCGAACTTCGGCTTCTGCTTGTTCGCGAAGGCGTGGAACGCGCGGGCGAAATCCTCCGTGGTCATGCACAGCGCCTGCGCCACCGCCTCGGCTTCAATCGCCTCTTCCACCGACATCGCCCATTCCATCGACAGCATGCGCTTGGTCATGGTGTTGGCATAGGTCGGCCCCTCGGAAATCTGTTTCGCCAGTGTCTGTGACTGGCTCAGCACCTCTGCAGGCGCGACGATGCGGCTGAAGAAGCCCCAGCGCTCGCCCTCCTCGGCCGTCATGAAGCGGCCGGTATAGAGCAGCTCCGACGCACGGGACTGGCCGATGATGCGCGGCAGGATTGCGCAAGCGCCCATGTCGCAGCCGGCCAGCCCCACTTTGTTGAACAGGAATCCGACCTTGGTGCCGGTCGCAGCCAGACGCATGTCGGAGGCCATCGCCATGATCGCGCCGGCACCGGCGCAGATGCCTTCCACGGCCGCCACGATCGGCTGCGGGCAGGCACGCATCGCCTTGACCAGATCGCCGGTCATGCGCGTGAAGGCCGTGAGATCCTTGGTGTTCATCTCAATCAACGGGCCAATGATTTCGAACACGTCGCCGCCCGACGAGAAGTTGCCGCCGGCGCCGGTGACGACCACGACCTTGACGTCGTCATCCATCGCACAGGCGCGGAAGAAATCGGTCAGCTCGCGGTAGCTCTGGAAGGTCAGCGGATTCTTGCGCTCGGGCCGGTTCAGCGTCACCGTCGCGATGCCATCGGCCACCACCAGCAGGAAATGCTCAGGCTTGAACTCGGCCAGCGGCAACGTGACGGGATTGGCGACCTTGTTCTTGACCATGACAGACATGTTGGCTCCCTGAAGACAGTTCGGTTCTTGTTGTTGCGGTTCGATCAGACTTCGCCGCCAGCGACGGCGATGCTCTGTCCTGTGATGGAACCGGCACCAGCGCCGCACAGCCACAGGACCGCATCGGCGACTTCGCCGGGCGTCACCAGACGCCCCTGCGGATTATGCTTGGCCAATTCGGCAACAGCTTGTTCGCGCGTGCGGCCGGTCTTGCTCATGATGTTGTCGATGCTGCCTTCGAGCAGATCGGTTTCGGTAAAGCCTGGGCAGACCGCATTCACGGTGACGCCGCTCTTGGCGACTTCCAGCGCCACCGAGCGCACGATTCCAATAACGGCGTGCTTCGCAGCGCTATAGGCGCTCACATAGCCATAGCCCTTGAGGCCAGCCGTCGAAGCAACAGCAACGATGCGGCCACTCTTGCGCTTGACCATTTCGGGTAGCACAGCCTGCGTCGCATAGACGACACCCATGAAATTGACGTCCATCATGCGCTGGAACAGCGCTGCATCGGATTTCATAAAGGGCGCGGATTCTGCGGCGCCTGCATTGGCCACGAGAATATCGATCGGCTGGCGCTTCCCAGCATCGGCGATCGCAGCATTCAGCGCGGTCTGATCGGACACATCGGCGGCAACAGCATAATGCGCGTCACCCGCCGCAACGACCTCGTTCAGCACTGCAAGATTGCGGCCCATGATGGTGACGGTCGCACCGGCCTGCACCAGGGATGCCGCAATGGCGCGGCCGATACCGCGGCCACCGCCGGTCACCAAAGCGTGGGAGGAGCGAGACAGTCCGGACATGCGTCACCTTCCGCAGGCTCTCCATGAGCCTGTCTGGATATTATTTTAGACTTCAAGCTTTTGCAAGAAACAGGCAGGCCATGCTGCTAGCGGCTACGGCGGAGCGTATCCGACGGGCTCTCGCCGTAACGGGCGCGGTAGAAGCTGGCCATCCGGCTCGGATGGGTGAAGCCGAGATCGAACGCCATATCGATGACACGCTCGCCCGGCACAGCCCGCAGCAGCCGTGCATTCAAATGCGTCAGCCGGATATCCAGCAGCGCATCGGAAATCGACATGCCGAAATGCTTCTGGAAGCCGAGCTGCAGCGAACGTATCCCGATGCCAGCTGCGCGAGCGAGCCGATCGAGATCGAGCGAATCAGTGGCATGAGCCTCAAGATAGTCCCGTGCCTTTCTCAGCACTGAAGGCAGCGGACCAAGGCGCGCGAGGGAGCGATCGATGGTGTCGGTGAGCGTATGTCGCTGACCGGTCAGCAACAGTCCAATCACGGAGTCACGCAGGGTCGCCGCCATCATTGGCGAGATCCGCTGCCCCGGCCCACGATGCTCCGCGAGATCGACGAGATATTCGATCTGGGACCGGATCGCGAGACCGAACGGCGTATTGAGATCGACCTCCGGATCAAACTCAATGACCGCTCCGGATCTCTCCGCCAGCGCCGCCGCGCGCTCCTCGACGAGCCGTCGTTCAACCAGCAGGATCAATTTTGCGCAATCGTCCTGCCAGACCATCTTTGTAGGCATTGTCGGCGAGAGCAAGGACGCGGAACGCCCTGCCGAGACCTCGATCGTCCGGCCGCCGGTACTGATCCGGGCACCGCCATGCAGCGGGATCTGCAACAGGAAGAAGCGGTCGAGACAGCCGGGGTCGATCGATACCGAACCGCCATAGGAGACGTAGTTTACCGAGAAGCCATCGAACGCCGCGCAATTGTGGAGCGCATGAAAATCCGGCCATGAGCGCTGCAAGGGATCCAGCGCATGCGGACAGAAGATGCGCCCGATCGAGTCGGCAGCCTCGTCGATATCCCTGGTGAAAACGCGAGAGAATGCCGCAAGCCTTGCGGCGCGGACCGGCTGGGCATTCCCTGATACGGCTGCGTCCAACACCATGGTCCGATCGCCTGCGTTATTTGAAGCCTAGACTATCCATGTCCCGTCACGCCGCATAGTCGGCGCCCCGCTGTAAATATTGCCGTGCTGCACAACGAATGCGCAGGCCAGCGTCTTCCAAAGATGAGTGTGCAGCGCAACGCGCCTGCGCCCCTCCCCCTACCGGTAATTATTTCGTCGTTTGGATAGCGGATTCGTTCAACGGCTAGAGACAGGCCCCGAGGTCACGCAGCATCCTTGCGGACGTGAAACCCAAGGGAGCAGGACCATGGCGGCACTTGAAAAAGGCATCACCCAGAACGGCACCGGATATGGGGGCACCACGTGGAATATTCTCGGGCAGGTCTATTTTCCAAAGGCCGTGACCGACTCCACCTTTGCCTTCGAGACCAACAGCGATCCCGGCCAGTTCGTGCCGGTGCATATCCATCCGACCCAGGAAGAATTCATCCTGGTGCAGGAAGGCGTGCTCGACCTCAAGCTGGACGGCCAGTGGGTCCGCGCCCATGCCGGCGACCTGGTCCGCCTGCCCCGCGGCATTCCGCATGGCTATTTCAACAAGTCGGACAAACCTGCCCGCGCACTGTTCTGGGTCTCGCCGACGCAGAAGCTCGAAGCCCTGTTCAAGCAACTGCACAATATGAGCGATATCGAAGCCATCGTCCGCGTCTCTGCCGAGCATGAAGTAAACTTCCTGCCGCCGGAAGCCAACGACTAGCTTCGGCGACCGGACCTAACGTCACACATCGCGGACGTTCCGCGCAGGCCAGTGCCTGCGCGCGGGAACCCGCGCGCCCGCGACCCGTCGCTGCATTCAAACAGGAGATAAGCCATGGTCAAACAGAAGAATGTTTGCGTCATCGGCGCCGGCATCGCCGGCCTTGCCGCCGCTAAATCTTTTGCTGCACGCGGTCACAAGGTAACGGTCCTGGAACGCAGCGGCGACCTCGGCGGCGTCTGGGAGCCGGCGCGCTCCTATCCAGAGGTGCAGACCCAGAGCCCCAAGGAACTCTATCGCTTCACCGACAAGCCGATGCCGGCCAGCTATCCGGAATGGCCGAAGGGGCCGCAGGTCCATGCCTATCTCACAGACTATGCACGCGATCATAATCTGATTCCGCTGATGCGTTTCAACACGACCGTCGTGAGCATGAAACGCCGCGAAGATGGCCTCCCCGGCTGGACACTTGAGACACGCGATGCTGCTGGCAACACCGCGCAGGAAACATTCGATTTCGCCGCGGTGTGTACCGGGCAATTCAACGAGCGCAAGGAATTGCATCATCCCGGCGAAGACAAGTTCAAGGCCGCCGGCGGTATCATCCTGCATTCGGCGGAGCACACGGATTCATCCATCGTCAAAGGCAAGAAGGTCGTGGTGCTCGGCGGATCGAAATCGGCCACTGATATCGCCGCGCATTCGGTCAATGCCGGCGCCAGCGCCGTTACCTTTGTCTATCGCGAGCCTGTCTGGCGCATTCCCTATTTCATCGGCGGCCTCATCAACTTCAAGCGCATCCTCTATATCCGAGCGCAGGAAGAGATGTTTCGGGGCTGGGGCCTGAGTGCGCTCTCGCGGCTCAATCACGCCATCGCCAAGCCGTTCATCTGGGCCAATTGGCGCGGGTTGGAGGCGATGTTGAAGACCCAGCTCAAGCTGAAGAAATGCGACATGGTACCTGAAGGCCGCATCGAGGACGGTATCAACTGCTCGGTGCCGATCGCCACGCCGAACTTCTTCCCGATGATTGCCGACGGACGCATCAAGGCTATCCGCGGCACCTTCGATCATTACGATGGCAAGACCATCATGATGTCAGGCGGCCAGCGCGTCGAGGCCGATGTCGCGGTTCTCGCGATCGGCTTCAAGCTCGGCGTACCGTTCCTGCCGCAGGAATATCGCGACAAGCTGATTCAGTCGGACGGGCAGTATCGGCTGTATCGCGTGATCGCCAATCCGGATCTGGCGGACATGGGTTTCGTCGGCTTCAACTCCAGCTTCTGCTCGGTACTGACGGCGGAAATGGCCGCCAACTGGCTGGTGCGCTATGCCGACGGCAAGCTGGCGAAACAGCCAACGCCTGCCGAGATGCATCAGGATATGGACAGGATACTGCACTTCAAGCGCGTTGAGCGTCCGGCGGCCGGTGTCTATGGCGGACTGTGTGTGGCGCCCTATCACTTCAAGCATTTCGACGAATTGCTCGACGACATGGGCGCCACCAGCAAACGGCGCGGCGCGCTGGTCGAGAAATTCACGCCGCCGGATGCCGACGCCTATGCCAGATTTCTCGCCTCCGCGCCGAACTACAAAGCGGACGCGACAGCCGCGTGAAATGTGAGGCGAGCCGTGATCGGCTCGCCTTTTCCGCTCAATTGGTCTGCGCGGCCTTGATGAGCTCGCGACCGATGATGACCTTCTGGACTTCGGTTGCGCCTTCATAGATGCGCAGCGCGCGAATCTCGCGATAGAGCTCCTCGACCTTGACGCCCGACTGCACGCCCATGCCGCCGAAGATTTGAACCGCGCGGTCGATCACTGTCTGTGCCGCTTCGGTCGCGAACATCTTGGCCATGGCGGCTTCGCGGGTGATGCGCGCTGCGCCTTGATCCTTGGTCCAGGCCGAGCGATAGACCAGCAGCGCCGACGCATCGATCGAGGTCGCCATCTCGGCAAGTCCAGCCTGCGTCAGTTGCAGATCGCCGAGCGTATGGCCAAACATTTTTCGCGTGACCGAGCGATGCAGTGCTTCGTCAAGCGCGCGACGCGCGAAACCCAGCGCGGCCGCACCGACGGTCGAGCGGAACACATCGAGCGTCGCCATCGCCACCTTGAAGCCCTCGCCGTCCTTGCCGATGCGGTTCGCCACGGGCACACGGCAATCCTCGAATTTCAACGTCGCCAGCGGATGCGGCGCGATCACATCGATCCGCTCCGCGATCGTGAAGCCCGGCGTGTCCGCATCGACCACAAAGGCGCTGATGCCACGCGCGCCGGATTCGCCGGTGCGCAGGAAAACGACATACTGGTCGGCAATGCCGCCATTCGAGATCCAGGTCTTGAGGCCATTGATGCGGACATGATCCGGACCATCAGGCACCGCCGTTGTCGTCATCGCAGCGACATCCGAACCCGCATCGGGCTCTGACAATGCGAAAGCTGCAATGGCTTCACCGCTGGCGACGCGCGGCAGATAGCGCGACTTCAATGCTTCCGAACCGAACAGGCTGATCGGCCCGGTGCCAAGTCCCTGCATCGCGAAGGCGAAGTCGGCAAGACCAGTCTCATAGGCCAGTGTCTCGCGAATCAGACATAGCGAGCGCACGTCGAATGTCGGATACATTCCGCCATGGCTTGCCGGCACCGCCGCGCGCAACCATCCGCCGTCACCCAGCGCCTTCACCAGACGCTTGCAGGAACCATCGACGTCATGGTGATCGACCAGACCGGGCAGCGTCGTTTTGGCCCAGCGCGACAGACTCGTGGCCAGCTCGCGGTGATGGTCCTCGAAAAACGGCCAGGACAAAAATGACTGATCGGACATGGCTTCCTCCCTCGATGCATCGGCAATCGACATTGTTTTAAACCTAAAGAAGTTTCGGACAAGGGCGATGGCCGAACATCACAACATCGCCAAGCGGCAGGCGCAGGATCCATCACCCGGAGACCCAACCTCTAACAACGACGTGCCTCCGGATGAGGCAATCCACAACCCTTTAAGTCTAAAACTATCGCTTTTCATATATCTCGGACATGCTAGGATCACCTTGTCCGACAGCACAGGAGGCCTATGCATGCCAAATTCTGCAGCCCTGACGACGAAGGACGGCCGCTTCGGCTTTGAAGCCAAAGGCGATTCCGCAGCAACGCCACTGGTGTTTTTGCACGGGATCGGTGGCGCCGGCCGCGGCTGGCGTAACCAGATCGAGGCGTTCGGCGACCGCTACTACGCCATCGGCTGGGACTCGCCGGGCTATGGCGGTTCGAAGCAACTTGAGACGCCCAGCATCCCGGCCTTCGCCGAAGCCCTGAAGGATTTCCTCGCGCAGATTGGAGCCAGGAAACCGGTGCTGGTCGGCCACTCCATCGGCGGCATGATCGTGCAGCGGCTAATGGTGGACTATCCCGATCTCGCCGGCGCCATCGTGCTGGCGCAGACCACCTCGGCCTTTGGCAGCTCCGACGGCGAATGGCAGAAGAATTTCATCGACGCCCGGCTTGGCCCGCTCGACCGTGGCGAGACCATGGTGTCGATGGCGCCGAAGCTGGTGGCAGGCCTGATCGGCGACAATCCGGATCCTGCCGGCCTTGAACTCGCACGCGACTGCATGGCGTCTGTGAAGCCCGACACCTACCGCGCCTCGATGAAGGCGATGATCGGCTTCGATCTGCGCAAGAACATCGCGAACATCAAAATACAGACTTTAGTCCTATCCGGTTCGAAAGACAACAACGCGCCGGCAAAGACGATGGCAAAGATGGCGGGCCTCGTGCCCGGGTCGACCTATGTCGAACTCGAGGGCGTCGGCCATCTCGCCAGTTTCGAACGTCCGCACGAATTCAACGAAGTACTCGCCGACTTCCTCAAAACCAGCCACAACCTTTCGGGGTCATCATCATGAACAAGCCTGCCAGCAAGCCCGACCTCGACAGCATCGTTCTCGACAAGCCGATGTTCGATCCGAAGGCCTATCGCCTCGATGAAGAACAGGCCGGGCTGATCACCAAGGCGCGCGAACTGGCCCAGGCCAATTTCGCCGGCCGCGCAGCGAAGTGGGATACCGAGGCCACCTTCCCGCTGGAGAACTACAAGGACCTGCACAAGGCGGGTCTGCTGGGCATCTCGATCCCGAAAGCCAACGGCGGGTCGGGCGCCGGCTATCAGACCTATTCGCTCGCTGCTGCCGAAATCGGCCGCTATTGCGGCGCCACCGCGCTGACCTGGAACATGCATGTGTGCTCGACGCTGTGGTCCGGCCCGCTGGCCGACGACCTCGACATGGATGACCAGATGCGCGCTGAACAGCACCGCCGCCGCGCCATCCACTACAAGCGCATCGTCGAAGACGGCGCGATCTATTCGCAGCCGTTCTCGGAAGGCGGCGCAGCGGCCGCAGGCGGCGTTGCATTCGGCACCGAAGCCAGGCCCGTCAAAGGTGGCTGGATCGTCAATGGCAAGAAGATCTTCGCGTCGCTGTCGGGCTTCGCCGATTACTACGGCGTGCTCTGCACCGAGGTCGCTGAGGGCGAGAAGGCTTCGCGCCGCAACACGCTGTATCTGGCGATTTCCGCCAAGTCCGAAGGCGTCTCCGTCGTCGGCGACTGGGATCCGCTCGGCATGCGCGGCACCGTTTCGCGTACGCTGATCTTCAAGGACGTCTTTGTGCCGGAAGATGCAGCGCTGATGCCGCGCGGCGTCTACTTCCAGGCCGCGATGCGCTGGCCGCACATGTTCCTGACGCTGTCGCCGACTTATGTTGGTCTCGCGCAGGCATCGTATGATTTCACCGTGAAGTATCTCCGCGGCGAAATCCCGGGCATGCCGCCAGTCAAGCGCCGGATGTATCCGACCAAGCAGATCGCCGTGGCGCAGATGCAGATCAAGCTCGAGCAGCTCAAGTCGACCTGGTTCCAGGCCGTGACCGAGGCCTGCGCCAATCCGTCGAAGGAGCAGGTGCTGCGCGCCTACGCCGCCCAATACACCGCAATGGAAGGCGCCAACGAACTGGCGGCACTGGCAATCCGCACCTGCGGCGGTCAGGCCATGCTGAAAACGCTGCCGCTGGAGCGCATCTATCGCGACAGCCGCTGCGGCGCGCTGATGCTGCCCTGGACGGCCGAACTCTGCCTCGACCGCATCGGCCGCGAAGCACTCTACGAGGCCGGTGAGAAAGACGAGTAATCGTGGATCTCTCCAGCCTCATCGCACGCAATGCCGCGTTCACGCCGGACAAGCCCGCGATTCATTTCGAGGGGGCGACGCTCAGCTATGCCGCGTTCAATACGCGGATCGAGGCGACCGCGAAGGCACTGAAGGCGGAATGCGGCGTTGGTCGCGGCGATCGCGTCGCGATCCTGAGCATGAACCGGCCCGACTATCTGGTTCTGCTCTATGCCTGCGCCAGGCTCGGCGCGATCATGGTGCCGTTGAACTGGCGGCTCGCAGTCGCCGAGCAATTGTTCATCCTCTCCGACGCCTCCGTGAAGGTGCTGGTGCTGGAAGAAGGCTTTGTGGCGATCCTTCCGTCGCTTGCGAAAGAGCTGCCGGACACCCGCGTGGTCGCGCTCGACTTCACACCTGATGCGCCCGGCCAGACCTTCGATACCCTGCTGTCGTGCGCCTCCGGCGACGGCCGCAATCCACATACCGACCTCTCCTGCCCGCTGCTGATCGTCTATACGTCGGGCACCACAGGCCGCCCCAAAGGCGCCGTGCTGCGTCAGGAAGCGCTGCTGTGGAACGGCGTGATGAGCCAGCACATGCATGGCCTCACGTCGAACGATCATGTGCTGACCGTGTTGCCGTTCTTCCACGTGGGCGGCCTGAACATCCAGACCACGCCGGCCCTGCATCACGGCGCCACCGTGACAATCCATGCGCGCTTCACGCCCGACTCCACGCTGGAAGCGATCACGCGGGAGCGACCCACCCTGACCGTTTGGGTACCCGCGATCATTCAGGCGATGAGCGAGCATCCCGGCTGGGCTGCGACCGACGTGTCCTGCCTCAAGGCCGTGTCCACCGGCTCCAGCATTGTGCCACCGCATCTGATCGAGCGCCTGACGGCGCGCGGCATTCCCGTGCTGCAGGTCTATGGCTCGACCGAGACTTGCCCGATCTCGGTCTATACGCGGCTCGGCGGTGATCTCGCGCGCGCGGGATCGACGGGTTTGCCCGGCCTGTGCTGCGAAGCCATGATCATCGACGACAACGGCAATGAACTTCCCGCCAAGGCGACCGGTGAGATCGCCGTGCGCGGCCCCAACGTGTTCTACGAATACTGGGGCAACGAAGCGGCAACGCGGGAGGCGCTGCATGACGGCTGGTATCGCACCGGCGATATCGGCACCCGAGACGATGACGGCTACTTCTGGGTCCACGACCGCAAGAAGAACATGATCATTTCCGGCGGCGAGAACGTCTATCCCGCCGAAGTCGAACGCGTGTTGCTCGAGCATCCCGATGTCGCCGATTGCGGCGTCGTCGGCGTTCCCGATCCCAAATGGCAGGAAGTGCCCGTCGCCTATGTGCTGCTGCGGCCGAACTGCAGCGTGAGCGCCGAAGCGTTGAAGGCGCATGTCCTGACGCAGCTCGCGCGCTACAAGCAGCCGCGCGACATCGTGTTCGTCACAGACCTGCCGCGCACCGCGCTCGGCAAGGTGCAGCATTTCAAACTGAAGCAGGTTCAGGCGGCAACGCCGAGCGACGGAGAGACCAATTGAAGATCGCAGTATTGGGTGGCGGCAACGGTTCGTTCGCGGCCGCGGGTGATTTCGCACTGCAGGGCCATGACGTCCGCCTGTGGCGGCGCGATGCCGAGGCTGTCGCTGAACACAACAAGGCTGGCTCACGCATCAAGGTCAAGAATGCGCAGGGCACGCACAATACGCAATTGACGCTGGTAACGGCGGACATTACGGAAGCGATCAAGGACGTCGAGTTGATCCTCTGCCCGGCGCCCGCCTTTGCGCAGCCCGATATCGCCAAGCGGATCGCGCCGCATCTTGCGGACGGCCAGGTCGTCTATCTGCCGCCGGCCACCTTCGGCTCGATGATTTTTGCCAAGGCTGCGCATGACGCCGGCAACACTGCCAAGGTCGCCTTCGCCGAGACCGGCACGCTGCCCTGGCTGGCGCGCAAGCATGGCCCGTTTGAGGTCGCGATCACCATCCGCGCCAAGCGGCTACCGACCGGCGTGTTCCCGCTGTCGATGTCCGACTATGCCTGCAAGGTGATCGACAAGGCCTTCCCCGGCGTCATCGAACCGTGCGGCGATGCGCTGTCGGGCGCACTGATGAATGCCGGGCCGATCATCCATCCGCCGCTGATCGTGATGAATGCCGGCCCGCTTGAGCATTTCCCGACATGGGACATCCACAAGGAAGGCACGCAGCCCGCGATCCGCCGCGTCACCGACCAGCTCGACGCCGAGCGCATCGCGATCCGCGAGGCCTTCGGCTACAATGGCGCGCATTTCCCGCTGGCAGATCACTACGCCAAGGAAGGCGAAGAGTGGATGTATGGCCGCGGCTCGCATGATCGCCTCACCGACAGCGGCGACTGGCGCGAGCACATCGTGCTCACCGAGCATCGCTACATGCGCGAGGATCTGCGCACCGGCCTGTCGTTTTTCCTGTCCTGCGCTCAGCTCGCCGGCGTCGAGACCCCGCTGGTCAAGGCGTTCCTCGCCATTGGCGGCGCGATCTGCGGAGAGAACTTCCTGCAAGGTGGCCGCACGCTCGAGAGCCTCGGCTTCGGCAAGCTGGATCGCGACGGCTTGCTGAAGCTGCTGCGCGAAGGCTTTGCCGCATGAGCGCCCGTCCCGCCATCGCCTGTCTCGGCGCAGGTCGCATGGGCCGCGGCATTGCTGTTGCTTTTGCCTATGCAGGGCACAATGTCGCCATCGTTGATTTCAAGGCGCGCGAGGCCGACAAGTTCAAGGCGCTGGAAGCCGAAGCACTTGGCGAGATCCGCAAGACCTTCGCCAGCATGGCGCGCTTCGGCCTGCTCACCGAGGCCGACATCGAGACGCTGGTGTCGCGCGTCAGCGTCGTGCCGGAAGCAGGCGCCGGCGCCGCGCTGAGCAGCTCGGCGATTATTTTCGAGGGCGTGCCTGAGGTGCTCGACCAGAAGTGCGATGCGCTGGCACGTGCATCGAAGCTTGCCGGCCCCTCGCCGATCATCGCTTCGACTACATCGACCATTCTCGTCGACGACATCTCCGGCGCCGTCGAGCATCCAGAGCGTTTTCTCAACGCGCATTGGCTCAACCCGGCCTATCTCGTGCCGCTGGTCGAGATCTCGCCCGGTGCCAAGACCGATCCGGCAATCACCGCGCGGGTGAAGGAGATGCTCGAAGGCATCGGCAAGGTGCCGGTGGTTTGCGCCGCGACGCCCGGCTATATCGTACCGCGTATCCAGGCGATGGCCATGAACGAAGCCGCGCGCATGGTCGAGGAAGGCGTTGCGAGCCCCGAGGATATCGACAAGGCGATCAAGTACGGTTTTGGATTCCGCTTCGCAGTGCTGGGCCTGCTCGAATTCGTCGATTGGGGCGGCGGCGATATTCTGTACTACGCCAGCAAGTATCTGACCGGCGCGTTGAACAACGATCGCTATGCATCGCCGGAGATCGTCGGCCGCAACATGGCCGAGGGCAAGATCGGCCTGAAGACCGGCGAAGGCTTTCTCAATTACGAGGGGCTCGATGTCGATGCCTATCGCGAGGGTCGGCTATCGGCGTTTGTGGATTTGCTGAAGCACTTCCAGTTGCAGAAGCCGCCGGTGCTTTGAGGCACCGCGCTCTACTCTCTCGTCATGCCCGGGCTTGACCCGGGCAGCCATCTTTGCCGCAAATGCCGAAGACAGTTGGATGGCCGGGTCAAGCCCGGCCATGACGAGTTTTAGTTATAAAGGCTAGCGAGTAATAGCGGCAGAGCTGCCTCTATACTTCATACTTCCGGGAAGCCCCTCAGCAGATAGCTGCGCAGCCAGTGCAGCAGGCTGTTCAGGATCAGGCCGAGCATCGAGATCATGATCAGCGGCACAAACATGTCCACGGTCTGGAACGTGCGCGCGGCCTGCACCAGCATGTGACCGAGGCCGTCGGTCGAGGTGATCATCTCGGCGAGGAACACCACGATGCAGGAGATCACGAGGCCGATGCGGCAGCCGGTGAGGATCGACGGCATCGCGGCCGGCAGCACGACCTTGAACAGGATCTGCCAGCGCGGCGTGCCCGCCGCCATGGCCGACCAGATCAGCTTCTGCTCAACCATCGACGCGCCGTAATAGGTCGACAGCAGGATCGGAAACAGCGCGTCGGCAGTCACCAGCGTGATCTTGGACGCGTGATCGAAGCCGAGGATCAGCAACAGCGCGGGATAGAGCGCGATCTTCGGGATCGGCGCCAGCACCCGCACCAGCGGCTTGACCACGGCATTGACCGCCGGGCTCACCGCCGCCGCAAGGCCAATGAACACGCCGACGACCACGGCGATGCCGAAGCCGGCGAACAGCCGGATCAGCGTCGCGGCGATGTCGTGCAGAAAGTCGCCGTTGAAGAAGTCCTTCGCGAGCTTTCCAAACACCGCGCCCGGCGGCGGCAACAAGCTCGTCGGTGCGAAGCCGAAGGAGATCAGCGACTGCCACAGCGCGATGAACAGCACGATCGGCGTGATGCCCAGCAGAACCGAATTGATGCGTTCCTGGTTCATGTTGCGCTCACGTAAAGCTGAGAGGCATGTCGTCGCGCGGCTGCGACCAGCGTACCAGCGACAGGCGAAGCTTCTCGAACGCCGCATCGAACACGATGCCCATGGCGCCGATGATCAGGATCATCGCAAACACCGTATCGTATTGCGCCATGTCGAGCGAGTTGAACAGGATGTTGCCGGCACCGGACTGGCGCGCGATCATCTCCGAGGTGATCATCGTGATCAATGCCAGCACCAGACCGGTGCGGCAGCCGGTGAGAATTTCAGGCAGCGCTGCGGGCAGCACGATGCGGAGCATGCGCATTGGCGCCGACATGCCCATCGCCGCCCCCGACCACAGCATCTTTTCTTCGACGGCCTTGGAGCCCTGGAAGGCATGATAGATGATCGGCAGGCTGACGCCGAGGAAGATGACGAGGATCTTGGAGACGTCGCCAACGCCCATCCACAGCATGATGATGGGCATCAGCGCTGCTTTTGGCACCGGATAGATGATCATCATCAGCGGATTGAAGAACGACGCCACGGCCTTGATGCGCCCCATCAGCAGACCGAGCGGGATTGAAAACATCACCGCGAGCACGAGGCCGATAGCCATACGACGGATGGAGTCGAGGATGTTCAGCAACGATCCCTTGTCCCCGAGAATCGATGGAATGGCCTTGATCGCCTCCAGCGCGGTCGGAAAGCTTTCGGTATCGAGCCGCAACGACGCAACCTGCCAGACACACAGCAAGCCGATGCAGGCGAACAGCGGCGACAATGTCTTCAGCACGCCGCGCGCAGTCATCACAGATCGTCCTTGCCGCCGTCGTCGATCATCTTCTCGATATCGACGATGTATTTCTGGAAACGCGCATCGAGCAAGAGATCGGCGCGCTTGCGCGGCCGCGGCAGATCGATATCGACGATCTCCTTGATCGAGCCCGGTGATCGCGACATCACGATCACCTTGTCGGACAGATAGACCGCTTCCTCGACCGAATGCGTGACGAACAGCACGGTCTTGCGCTGGCGATCCCAGATGTCGAGCAGGTCGTTCTGCAGCCGTGTGCGGGTATGCGCATCAAGTGCGCCGAATGGCTCGTCCATCAGCAGCACGGCGGGATCATAGGCCAGCGTGCGCGCGATGGCGACGCGCTGCTTCATGCCGCCGGAGAGTTCTTTCGGATAGAAATTCTCGTAGCCCTTGAGGCCGACCATTTCCAGGAGCTTGCGGCCGCGCGCTTCCGCTTCAGCCTTCTTCACGCCCTGCTGGCGCAGGCCATACATGACATTGCCGAGCACGTTCTTCCACGGAAACAGCGCGAATTCCTGAAACACCGGACCGCGATCGGGACCCGGTCCCGTGATCGCCTTGCCCTTCACCTTGGCAACGCCATCGGTGGGCTGCACGAAGCCACCGACGATATAGAGCAAGGTCGACTTGCCGCAGCCCGACGGGCCGAGGATCGAGACGAAGGCGCCGTCTTCGATGGTGAGGTTGATATCCGACAGCGCCAGATGGCTTTGCTTGCCGGAGGTCTGGAAGCGCTGCGAGACGTGCTCGATCTCGATCATGGCTGAAGCGGGTTTGCGGCCGGACAGAGGGTCCGACTCGGCGTGAGCGTCCGAACGTAGCGACACCACCTGCATTCCCGGTCCTTCATTTGCCATGCACGCATTGCAATCACGACGGCCCGACTGTGTCCATCATGCTGACGGACGCAGCCTAGCCGGAAACTGCAATTACTTTAAGCTTCAAATTTATGCGGGCAACGCCTTTTTGCTAGTCAGCGCCTGCTGCGAACAGGTCAGCTTCCCGCAGCAGGGCTTTCGGCGCTTTGGTGCGTCTAGTCGCGGAAATACGGCTCCACAGGCCCCGACAGCTTGATCAGCAGCGGATTGCCGTACCGGTCCTTTGCCGCCCCGGCGGGCACCTTCACCCAGCCTTCGCTGACGCAATATTCTTCGACATTGGTCTTCTCGGCGCCCTTGAAGCGAATGCCGACATCGCGCTGCAGCACTTCGGCATTGTAGAACGGGCTTCGCGGATCGGTGGACAGGCGATCGGGCAGATCGGCTGATGCATTGGTGTTATCGGTCATAGCAGCGCCTCGATTTTCTCTCGCAGTGATTCAGGTTTGGTGGTCGGCGCAAAACGCTCGACGACCCGTCCGGAACGGTCGATCAGGAATTTGGTGAAATTCCATTTGATTCCCGAACCCAGCAATCCGGACTTTTCAGATTTCAGGTAATTATACAATGGATGGGCGTCAGCGCCATTCACGTCGATCTTCTCAAACAGTGGGAAGGTGACGTGATAATTGGTCTCGCAGAAGCTCTCGATCGCTTTCGCATCGCCGGGCTCCTGCGCGCCGAACTGATTGCAGGGAAAGCCCAGCACCGAAAATCCGCGCGGCGCTAAATCCTGCTGCAGTTTTTCCAGCCCGGCATATTGGGGCGTGAACCCGCAGGCGCTGGCGGTATTGACGATCAGCAGCACCTTTCCTTCAAACTGCTTCAGCGCGACCGGTTCACCGGACAGCGCATACGCAGAGAAATCGGAGATGCCAGTCATCGAACTAATCCCTTCTCAGGCCGTCACGGGGTCGCAAGGCATCGGCGGGGTACCGCCGGCCTCGATGGCTTCGCCGGCCAGCAGACACAGGTCCTCGCGGTAGCGGCCGGCGACGACCTGCACGCCGGTCGGCGCACGGCCGACAAGGCCCGTGGCAACGCTCAGCGCCGGCAGGCCCATGAAGGGAATGCCGATCTGCGGCATCTGCGCGGCCCAGACGCGATCGAACGATTCCTGGCCCTGCATATCCAGATGATCCGGGAATGGCAGTTCGCCGGACATCGGCATCAACACCACGCTGTAGATCTGCAGGAACATCTCCCAGTCGCGCACGAAGGTCGAACGTCGCACCAGCGGGCGTGACAGGCCGCCCTTGTCGAAATCGACGAGCTTGTCCTTCTGGCCGCGCAGGCAGACCAGCGCCGCGGGATCGCCCTCGCGCTCGGCGGCATCGAGCATGCCCTGATAGCCATCGCCGAACCAGATCTGCGTCTGCAGCGCGGCGGCCTCGCGCAGCGCCGGCGTGTTCTCGACTTCCTCGACAATCCACCCTGCCCGCTCCAGTCGCTTGCCGGCATCGCGCACGGCAGCTTCCACATCGGCGGTGATGGCGAGACCATCGGGCCGCAGGCACATGGCGGCGCGCTTCGCGCGTGGCGGGCCTTCAAGCGGTGCCGGCACCCACCAGGGATCGCGTGCATCGGGCTGCGACATCGCGGCGAGGCCGAGGCGCACATCGTTGATGGTGCGCGCCAGAGGACCGGACACCGCGGTGATCTGGCCGGAGATGATGCGCTCGGGCAGCGCCTGATTATAGGCGGCGATGCGACCGACGGTCGGACGCAGACCGTGCACGCCGCAGGCATAGGCAGGATAGCGAATCGAGCCCGCGATATCGGTGCCATGGGCGATGTGTCCGATACCGGCCGCAACCGCGCTGCCCGCGCCGCCGGATGAACCGCCCGGCGTCAGCGAGGGATCGCGCGGGTTCTTGGTATCGCCATAGAGCTGATTGGTGGTGAACCAGCGATAGGAAAATGCCGGGCAATTGGTGCGGCCGATGATGACGGCGCCGGCCTTCAGCAGATTGTCGATCACCGGGCTGTTGGTCGTCGCGATGATCTCGTTCTGGATCTTCACGCCGTTCGAGGTGGGATAGGTCGCGTAATCGATATTCACCTTGACCGTGATCGGCACGCCACCGAGCGGACCGACATCCTCTCCACCAGCGATGGCGGCATCGACCGCATCCGCCCGTGCCAGCGCCTCTTCGGGGCGATGGTCGACCACCGCGTTGATGGACGGGTTCACTGCATCGAGCCGCGCGAGGCCAGCCACCGTCGCCTCCCTGGCGGACACCTTGCGGTCGCGAATGAGTGCGGAGAGGTCAGTTGCCGACAGGCGCCAGAGATCGTTCATGCAGTGCTCCATTGCTTGTCGCTTGTTAACGCAGGCGGCCGGAGATTGCCAATCAGGCACGATTTCGCAGTCTCGCGGCGCCGAAGCGTCCGAGCTATGAGCATTCCTTCCCACCCTCAATCAAGAGGGCGTGCGGAACGCCGGGTGCCCGATGCACCCTTGGGCCTGATGCTGATGCGGTCTTCCGCAAGGATAATGCATCAGGACTTTCGGAAGCACGAGCGATTGCCCGGCGTTCCGCATGCGGTGTTTTTTCGGTTGCTTGCACTTGCCTCAGCGAACGATCCGATCACCGAATTAAAGTCCCAAGGCGATGGGAAGGGAGCCTCAAGCGACTGGGCCGAACGCGTTTTGACTTGGTCGTCCGTCACACTGTCCAGAGGGTCTTTCCATCCGAAGGCCGGCCGTCTCCTTGCCAGTGGCAGTGCTGGCGCAGATCCGTCCTGCCCGAAGACAGACGTCACCCCCCAAACCGCGCGACGCCGCATCTCCGGCGTCCACCGCATCCCACCCCGCGAACGTGACGATCGCGATCGCCCCTCTCGGTGGGGCAGGACGACGGGGAATATAAACCTGATGGGGATGTTGTCAAGGAGAATAGGAAAAAATGTTTGGGCCGCCCACGCTGTCATTCCGGGGCGCGGCCGGCACTTGCCGGACGCGAACCCGGCGACTGTCTTGTGTGTCAATGAGGCTGGGTCTCTCCGTCATAGTGTTTGTTGGCTTTGACGAGCGCGTTGGCGGTGATGAGGAGCTTTCGGGCAACGGCGATGAGTGCGACCTTG
>NZ_LVYV01000008.1 GCF_001618955.1 Tardiphaga robiniae | reverse complement strand
CCTGCACGGCCCGCATATCCTGCATGGCGCGCGCTGCACGCGCCAGCGAACCCTGTGTCTGCCGCGCCGCCGCAGCCGCCTGCTGCGCTGCATAGGTTGCGGCATCCGACGCGATGTTCGGTGCGGAGAGCGCAGGGCTGGACCCATTCAGAGCGCGGGCCAATGCTCCGTTGTTAGCCACCAACAGACTGATGGCACTGACCGTGACCAGCAACACGCCGTTTCGCAAGGACGCGCGGCGCGAGGAAGTGTGGCTAGCCATAGACATGTGGTCGGACATCGGACGATCTTTCGGTAAGTTCAATAGTATCGCTATGTTGAAGCGCGATGACCGTTGACCTGCCGACTGACGACATTGTTCGGGGCCACACGCGTTCTCGTCCTGAAGACGCATGCGGGACGGTCCGAACCGCCAATAAAAATAATGAAACATTTGTGACGCCCGAAGCGCGTCCAAAGCCGGTACTAGCTCAGAAGCACGACACCGCCCGGAAGCGTTCGGACCTTCAGACCGAACAAGTGCGCGAGCTTTGGAACCACTTCATCGATGCGATCAAGCCGAAACGTCGCGTCGAGCGGCAAGTGACCAATGCTCGCGCTCGTCAGCACGATCCGACCGCGCCGATAGCGATTGATCTCGGATATCACTTGCGCCAGCGGCTGATTATCGAACACCAGCAAGCCTTTTCGCCATGCATCGACCGCGCGTCCATCGGTCGCCACGATGGCACCGAAACCTTGCGCGCTGTAGCTAACATGCTGGCCGGCCTTCAACGTTGCCGTCTCTTGGCCGCACTCGATCTTCACGCCCCCATCCAGACAGGTCACCGCAACGTCCTGTCCGTCCCGACGCAGGTCGAACATCGCTTGTGTCGCACTGACCCGCCCGGTCCCGGCCACGATGACAAAGGGCTGGCCCAACGCTGCGCCGGTTTTGCCGGTGGTCACGGCGATCTCGCCGCCGACCAAATTGAGAACCTGAGGGTTCACGCCAGCATCCAATGCCCTGAGGCTGGTCCGCGTATTCATCTCGACCGACACGTTGTTGGAAAAATCGATCTGGCGACGCTCCCCGATTTCGGTCCGGTAGTCGGCGTTGAGTTCCGACAGCGATGGCCAGAGCTCCAGCGGCGGACGGACCGCAAGATAGGCCGCGCCGCCGACCGACGCAGCCAGAGCGCCGCCAATCCAGGCGCGACGCGTCAACACAGCACGCGCGGGTTTTCGGACGGCCGGTGCCTGGGCCGTCGCGACATTGATAGCCGCCTGCCGGAGCATGCTCCATTGCGCATTTGCCAGCGCAAACGCCCGGTGGTGCGCCAGGCTCTCGGCGCGCCAGCGCCCGAGGGCCTCGACATCATCCCGGCCTGCTTCTCCCGAACGCAAGCGAATGACCCAGCGCCGCGCTGCGATCATCGGGTCTTCGGTTGCGTGGGGCACGTCAGAATCAGTCGTCATCTTCACTATCCGTGGCGCGTTTCATCGCCCTGTCCATTGACAAGACGTTCCCCGAAGCACCAACCCGCCCTTTTGCCGGAAAATTTTTGACCCGCCTGCTGCAATGATCGAAGGCGCGGCTCATCTCCCGTTCGACTGAGCGAAGCGAAATACCAAAGCGATTTGCGATCTCCCGATAGGGTATTTCTTCAATCAAAGCTGCCGAAAAGATCGCCCGACGGCGCTCCGGCAATTCGCGCAGGACGCGCTCCAGTTCGGCCATTTCCGACTGCATCAGGACGATATGTTCAGGATCGAGCTGGTCGTCATCGGATCGCAGCAGCGCCTCAAGGCTGGCTTTGTCAGACCAGCGAACATCTGCGCGATGCCGGTCCACCGCCACATTGAGCGCAATCCGATAGAGATATGATTCCGGCCGTCGAACAGAAGCAACCTCCTGAAGCTGTCCAAGTCGGATCCAGGTCTCATGCAACGCTTCGGCCGCGACATCGGACGAGCCGACGCGCCGCGTCAACCGGCGCTTCAGTTCGTCGTAGCGCGAAACCAGCAACTGACGGAGCAATATAAGACCCGGATCAACCATGATGGACGCTGCCGATTACCTGTTCGCAGCGCGACGCGGAGCGAGCATGTTCGCCGAGCAGCCCGTGATTGTGCCAGTGTCGCTGGGAGCCACGATCAGGGCAATGGGTTGCGCGAAATGCGATGGCGGTGACTTTCCGACGCTTATCTTCGGGATCATCGCATCGAGGGCATCATCGAGTGTCCGGTCTCCCGTCGTGTCGAGCCGTTTTGCCCACGTCACCTCACCTGATGGCCCGACCCAGAGCTTGAGCGCAAGGCGATAGCGACCGGGTAGCGTGCGGGCATCGGCGCAAAGCGCATTCTCGACGGCGCGCTGGACATCCGCAAAGTAGCGCTGGTTTTCAAGCGTAGGCGCAGCTGCCGGCGACATCGCGGCGAGAGTCACGGTGCCAGGCCCGAACTCCCGAGCGACAAGATTTGATCCGGCAAGCAGGACCGACAAGGCCTCGCGTGACGGCAACGAGCCTTTGACCTCGGGCGCACGATGCCCCGCCGCCAGCCGCGCATCGACCATCACTTCGATCCCAGTCGCCGCGCTGAAGGCATAGAGCGCCTTTGCAAGCGGCTGGGAGGGAATATCGAAACTGAGGGGCTCTTGCGCAGCTGCTGTGCCAATCACCGAGAACAAGACGAAACCCAGCACCAGCGCACGGCCTGGCCGAACACTCCGGGGCGCAGCAACTAGCGCATCCGGTGACAACACTCATCCTCGCTTTCGCGCCCATCAATTGGGACGAGGAAGCCATAGGCAGCAAATGTTACACTTTCATGTCGCGATGAAGGACGCGGAAGCAGCATCCCCGCACCGAACTATGAAACCGCATCCGCCGCCAGCGAATGAACGTTCGCTTTGTGCAGCGGTCTCAATCATTGTGCGCGCCGCATCGATGGTGCCAAGCGGCGCGATCAGATCAATATAGCCCGCCGCAACTTGTGGGATCGGATTGACCAATCCTTTCCACGTCGAACGACGAAAACGATTGTCGGGGGATGGTACTGAGCCCGCACCATCCCCCGCGTCACCGCTTGCAGTAGTTCTAAGCTGCCTGTTGATGCCATGCTGCTGCGATCGCTACCTGAAGGGCCGGATCGGTAGGGGCTTGAGAGCCGCTCGTATGCGTGTCAAATCCCGCATGCGAGGTCGAGTAAGTGGCCATCGCCTGCACCAGCTGCGAGATCTGGCCATCGATCGTCCAGCCGCCCGCCGTGGCAATCTGGCCGAGCGCGTTGGTCGGACTGGCGAACCAGCCGGCCACCGTGACATCGTCATCCGATCCCATGATTTCGATCAGAAGATCCTGTCCGGATTGCTTGAACCAGAGATGTTCCGGCGCAAGATCCTCGGACAGCCGAAGCGTCCCGCTCGGATCGACGTTAGAAGGCAGCGATGTGGCAAGCAGGCGTTTCCAGTCTTTCGATACGATGCGCGCCTTCAGCCCCAAGGCTCTGGCACAGCGCACCATTTCCTGCGCATCAACCGCAGCGCCCCCGAGCTGATGGCTGATCTGCTCGGGCTCCGCCGCCACGCCATTGAAGCGGAGCAACAGGATCAAACAGGCAAGGCTGGAAGCAGCGTTATCGTTAGCGCTCTCAGACATTTGCGTCCGGCCCGTGGGGAAAGAGCTTCAGTACACCTATGGGTTGAAACTACCGGGACGTCGCCGGCGTTCAATCATTTTATTTCTAATTATTTTTGCGGGTTAACGCTCGCGGAAGGGCTACTGTTTTCCGATGTCATGTCCGACCCCGAGCTCTCACCGCGCTTCCCTCTACGCACACCGGAGAACGACATCGTCTCTTCCGCGCAGCTTGCGTCACCGCCCTATCTGTACGCGCCGTTCCTCCGCCATACGTTGTGCTTCCTCTTCCGTCGCAGCCCCGCCTCCGACGATTTGATAGCGGCTGCGCGGATCTTGGGTCGTATTTTGCGTCTGATTGCGCCGGCGCTCTTCCTCGGGATCCGGCCGCGGTGGCGACTGCTGATCGCCGCCGCCATAACCGAGAACCTCGACGATGATGACTGACGGTTGGCTGTTGCCGCTGCCCTGTCCCGGCACGGCCGTCTGTTGCGTGGCGGTGTTCGCGTTTGACGCCGCGGACAGCCCCGTCACATTGGGCGCCTGCACGATCGGGATACCGGCAGTGGTTCCGCCGACCTTGAAGTTGTCGGCATTCACGACGACCAGCGCCGCGACCGACAGATTGCCCGAGACGCGTACACCGGCATCGCCGGCATCCACCTTGCCGCGCGGTGCTATCAGATAGACATCGGCATCCGGCGCATCGGGAGTCGATTTCAGCGCGGCAATGCCGGCGCCGGTCACCCCGCCCAGCACGTCGACCGTGATGACGGCGTTCTGATCGATATGCGCGACGATCGGCGGGAAGTTGGCACTGGTCTTCGGCCCCTGCCCGGCGTTCAGATCACCGTTGGACGACCACATCTTGATATCACCGCCCTGTTCGGTGAACAGCCGGCTCTGATTGAGCAGGAAGTCGCCGTCGGTGAAGGTGTAGATATTGCCTCCGCGCAGCGCCAACACGCCTTCATAACCCGCCGGAATGCTGCGGCTTGTGGTCGGAAACCCGGCGGCAAAGGGCGCCCCACCCGAGAACAACCGGCCGCCGTCGAACGCCCGGCGCTCGGCCTGTTGGCTGGTGGCAACCACCGAGCCGGCGATCACCCGGCCGCCCGGTCCGACGATGCTGACATCACCACCATACATCGTTTCGATCGCGGCGAGACGCAGGTCGAGATCGCCGGTAGAGACCAACGCGTTGTCGCTGGCGCCACCCTCGAGACCGTTGGCCGTGTAGCCGAGCGAGGCTGGGAACAGCGTGTTCACCGCAGCATAGCCACGCGAGTACTTCAGGTAAGACGGCCCCTTGGGGTCAGCAGTGGCGGCCAGTTCGTTGAAGTAGACTTCCTTGATCAGGAAATTGCGCTGCCGCAATTCCGGCAGGGTGACGAACACGGCGTAAGCGTCATCGGCGCTTACCTTGGTGGTATTGTACTTGGTGAGAAGTTCAGCACCTGCGTTCTCCCGCATCCAGTCCACAAGCTTGGCGCCGTAGTCGCCAAGCGCATTGGCGGCGCTACCGGGCACCACATAGGCCTCACGTAACCCGTCGTAATCGGCTCCCTTGCCGACGCCGAACAACACGTTGACGTTGGCCCCGACGGACGGAAGATATGGATTGCGCTGGTTGCCGACCGACAGGATGCCGCCACCATAAGTCTCCAGCGTGGCTTTGTATGTGTCGCCGGAGAAGGAACTGGGCCAAACGAGATTGACGCTGACCGAGGAGTTCAGGAACGGACCCATATTGCGGCCGGCCTCAACGAACAAATCGCCCGGACCGCCGAGGATGAAAGTATTGCCTTGCAGGGCGGGCCGCGCGGCGCCGTAAACGCGCGTCAGGTTCGGATATTCCCAACTGTAACTGAGGAGCGGCTGGACCAGCTTGGTCGTCGCGGTGATGTCCCGCCCCGCGACGATCCGGGTGATGTCTGTGTCCGCAAGATTCTGGCCGAAGAACATCATGTTGGTGATGTCCCGGCCAGCGCTGATCCGTGCCTGCTTCGGCACCGAGATTGTCAGCCCTTGATCCGCAGTTCCAATGTCGTTGCCGGCGTAAAGATAGATCGGCTCGCGATCCTCGCCATGGGTCGCGATCCGATTGTGTTGCTGGGACAGCACGTAATCTGACGTGCTTGAATACACCGCCGGGAACTCGAACCGGATGCCGCCGGTGATGAGAGGCGAGGAATTGAAATAGGTGGAGAACAGTCCCGGCAATTGTCCGGGATCGCTGTCGAGCATGGCAATTGTGGTGGGGGCGATATCGTGCCCGGCGAACAGTTGCAATTGCCCATGCGCACTCGGCACCATCAGGATATTGCTTTCTGTGACGAAGTCGTTGCCGGATTTGACCGTGCCGGCAATTACATTGACGTCGCCTGCAATCGACGCGGCCGAAAACGAGGCCGGATAAACCGCGGTGTAGATGTTATCGCCCGGAGTCGTCATGAAATCGATGTAACCCTCGGTCCCGCTTAGTCCGACACTTGCCTTGTTGGCCACCGTGATGCTGCCGTTGGCGAGCAGGCTCAGGCCGCTATGGGCCGAATAGAAGCCGTAGAGATTATCCACCGCGGTAAAGGACCCAGCGCCCAACATAGAGGGGCCCGAAGCCACGCCGAGCGCCATCACGCCTTGCAGCGCGATCGAGCCGCCGGCGGAGAGGTCCGCGGTGGCGTCGGAGATCCGGACACGTAACTGATCGGCGAGAGTGGTGTAGACGTAACGTATTTGTCCCGGACCCGTGTCACCCGGGAGATTATAGCCCTCGGTGTGAACGCCGGTGACGATCGCGGCGGCATTGCCTATGTTGCGGCCAGCGCTGAGCAGCGCGGTGCCGGAGCCAACGTCGAGACGACCGCCGAGAATATCGCGCGCGGCGTTGATCGTGACATTGCCGCCGCCGAATGTCAGCAGCGCGCGTGTTGCCAAGCTGGGGGACGGCGTAACCGTCGCCGTCACAAGAGACGTATCGGCAACCATCGAAATAGTGGAGACGTCGCGCCCCGCGGAGACGAGAATATTTCCGCCGCCCAGTGCGCCCAGACCCTCGCGGAACAATTGCGGGTTGATCGCCGCGCTGGTCGTGGTGCCGATCGTGCCTATCCGCCAGGGCTGATCCCTGGTGCCGACCCAGGTCGGACTGCCATACCGGCGAAGCGCTTCCGCAAGGCTTAGGTCGCGGCGGCCCAGGATATCGCGGCCTGCGGTAACGTTCACATCGCCGCCGCCGTCCAGGTAAACCGGATCGGCCATCACGACACCTGGCGTTCCGATGCCGGTTTCGGATGGGCCGCGCACGCCATAATCATAGTCCCGTGGCGCCGAGAACACGCTGGCAGTTGGCAAGTAACTTGCCGGATTGATCGTGACGCCGGAGACGAGCTTCGTTGTGGTGTCGGCAATATGGCCGGCCGTATAGACCGCAGCACCGCCCAGTTGCTGGCTGGGATTGGTTGTTCCCGAAGCGTCCAGTGGGGGAACGGATGTAACAGCGCCGGAGGCGTTCAGATAGACCGGCGTTGCCGGTCCCCGCAGATCGACGTCGCCTGCCGCCGCCATGCTGATGTTGCCGGTGCCGGTGCGGATCATGGTCTGCCGGATGAGGGGGATCGTGGTGGTGCCGCCACCGCCACCGCCGAACCCACCCGGATTTTGCTGCAGGAACTGCGAGAACAGGGAAAGGGAGATTGAGACTTCGGGATAGCCGTACGCCTGATCAGGTGCCAACCAGATCGTCACATGCGCGCTCGGATCGGCCGCGAGGGTATCGTTGATGAAAGCCTGAAAGTTGGACGGAATGACGGACGCGAAGGGCAGCGAGATCACTGAGTCTCCTGTCAGGCCGGGAAACAGGTTCTGCAGGTAGGTGTCGAAATCCATCGACCCGACCCGGAAGGGATTATCGACCGGGCCGTAGAAGCCGTCATACACTTCGATCAAGAAAGCGCCGGGAGCAGAGGCATTGGTGACTGTCATCGTGGTGGGCTTTGCCCCATCGACAATCAAGGCTCCAATTCCTGTGCTCACCACGCGCGTGGGGTCGGCGCTGCCGATCACCGCGCCTGCCGTCAGACGATAGCTGGACGAGGCTGCGATCTGCCCTCCCGGCAATTGCGGAAAGACCACGGCGCTAGCCAGCGCATCGCCCACGCCGCCCGCTCCCGAACTCAATGCCGCGGCGGAATTGCCTAGCGCGTTGAACGGAATGTTAGGAGCCTGAGGACGAGCTCCTCCGCCGCCAGAAGAAAGCTCGTCGATGCCCTTGCCTGTCTTGCTGAAGCTATCGAAGAACAAATTGTAGAAGTTAGTCCAGGGAGACCCGTCCGTCGTGTAGGTTAGCCAGTCCACAAAGTTTCCCGAATAATCTCCGCCAAGAAGTTGGAGCGTGGTGTCGTTGGACGTGGCGTTCGCGAAGGCCTGAAACGTCGGGTCGTACTGATCGCGGAACTGGAAGAAGCCGTCGGTGACGCTGCCCTTGAGGTGCAGGTTGCCGCCGGCCCGCAACGACAGGATCGGAGCCGCGCCCGTCGCCCGACCGCCAACGCGGTAGGTCATGGTCGTGTAGTCGGCGAGCAACTGTGCTTCCTTGCCGAATATGACATAGGGGCCCGTGACGGGATCCACCGCCATCACTTGGTCCGCAATGGCTCTGGTGACGTCGACCACGCCCGCGCCCAGGTTCCAGTTCGAGTTGAGATCGATATTGCCGCTGTGGGTCAGATCAACGCCCGGCCGCGCCTGGAAATTCGATTGCGACGCAAGGCCGCCGAGCTTGGCATCGAGACCGGACAGGGAGAAGCCCTGCACGAATTCGACCACAGTGCCTGTGCCATTGTCGCCGAGGAAGTTGAGCCCAGCCACCAGCACGGGTGTGCCGTCCGGATTGGCAGTGTCGAGGCCTGCCGCAACATCGAGCGCGATCGTGTTGGCCTTATAGAACGTTTGGTCCGGGAGCATCGTGTCGGTGGCGTAGTAGGTGACTCCACTGTAGAGCCCACTATTGGCGACAGCCTTAAGATCCCAGCGCTTGAAGCCTTCCAGATCGATGGCGCGCGCGCCGACGACACTCGCGACTGAGTCCACCACGACATTCACGGTTTTGCCGCCGCTGCCATTGTCGACCACCGGTGCACGCAGATTGACTGTGCCGCCCTGATCACCCTCGGCATATTGATAATAGATCACGCCATTGCGCAGCAATCGCACCAGCCGGTCGCCGGGGCGACGTGCCGACACGTCGATACTGGCACCAGATGCGACATGGATCGCGCCACTCATACCCGTAATGCTGCCATCCGCTTGGGTAACTGCCGTTCCCGGAATGAAGTCGGTGCCAAGCGTGACATTGCCACCCCTGGCCTGGCGGGTATCGTCGGCCGCATAGCCGCTGGCGCTTGCATCGAGCTTCGCGCTGGCCAGAAGATTGACGCCATGCGCGCCGTAAAGGAAGACGTCTCCACCGTTGACGCCCGACGTATCGATCAGGCCGCCAATGGTGACAAAGCCACCATCCGCGGTGAGATTGACTACGCTGGATCGCAGGGTCTGTCCGGCAGCCAGAACGATATCACCCGACCGGGTCCGCAGCTGGAAGCCGCCGGTAAATCCCAGCGCGCCGACGCGGTTGTTCAGCCCCACCAGATCGATGGCGCTCTTCGTATCGAGCGCAAAGCTGCCGCCGCTGAAGCCTGCGCCACCAGAACCATTCAGGACGGCATTCGCCAGATCCACCGTTCCGTTCGGCGTCGATAAAGTGAGCTTGCCGCCATTGCCCTTGCCGCCGCCAACTGAGAGCGTGGCATTGCCGAGATTGATGCCGGCCGCGCCTTCCGCCGACAGCGTCAGCGTGCCGCCCGGCGAGGAGCGTATCACCGCATCGGCGCTATCGCCGAAGACCTTCTCATAGCCGGGTGTTTCCAGCAGAGCCGCATCGGAAAGTACGATGCCGGCACTCGAACGCAGAGTCATTGCGCCTGCGGTGGCCCGGAGATGTGTTCCGGAGACGACGATGCCATTACCTTCGATGCTCAACGCGGAGCCAGGAATGCCCGATACCTTGCTCGCGTCGATGGATGCCAAACCGGCATTGGTGACAAGAACCGCGCCCGTGCTGCGGAACGTCAGATCGGAGCCCGATTCCGTGGCGGTTGCCGCCACGGCGCGATCGCCGAGATAGGGTGTGGTGATGGTCAAGTTTGCACCACCGACGTCGAACACGCCGCCGGTGCCGCCGCTGAACACGCCATTCGTCGCCGTCAGCCTGACTCCTGCCCCAAAGCCCGTCGTGGCAAGCGCGCCCGAACCAAAACGGACTTCGTCTGCGGATACGTCAAGCACGCCAGAGCCACCTGCCGCCGTGCCGGCGGTGCCGGTGCTGTTGCCGAGCCCCAGCCGGCCGGCGACAATGGCCACGTTGCCGCCTTCGAGCGAAAGCAGATTCTGGGCGTCGAAATTAACGGACGTAAAGCGATAGATGCCATCATCGAAGCCGATCGTGCTCTGGGCGTGCAGCGTGAGCTGATCGCCCTGGGACAGCAGCGCCTGCAGTTGTGGCGTCAGCACGACGGTACCCACCGCGCCGGCTCCCGAAGTAAACGCGATCTTCGGCGCGCCGAGCGAGATCGATTTCGCCTGCAGCACGGCATTGCCGGCAACACTGACGGTGCCCGACGTGTCGAGGCCGACCGCGTCAGCTTTGGCGATGATGTTGCCGACGATCAACGAGGCGGACGGTACCGCCGGCGTCTGCGAATCCTTCAAACGTGTCACCAGACGTTCCGGCCCATTGGCCACGCGGAACAGCGCGCCTTCGGCAGTGACGAGAGGATTGGTGTAATATGTCCGGCCATTGACTACGGTCGTGGTGACGCGTCCGTCGATGATATAGTTGCCGCTGCGCTGGTCGGTCAGCACCCCCGTGGCGATCAAAGCCGCGCCGTCCGCAAGCGTGATGCGCGAGGCGACCGGATTGGTGATCTGGTCATCGACGACCAGAACGATTTCCGCCGCCGACAGCGGGTGTGCCGCGTCGTTCGCAACCAGGATGGTTTGCGCGGTGATATTGAAGCTGGTGGTGCCGTCGCTGTTATCGGTGCGAATGCCACCGATCAAAAGACTTCCCGCATTCAATCGTGTGAGGCTGTCCGCGGTGACATGGATCGCACCATCGGCGGGCGCGTCTGCCAAGTGAGACACGATGTCGAAGTTTCGACCGCCGATATCGACTTGGGAGCCGCGACCACCCGGCGCCGCAGTAGCGGATACTGCAACATCGATCGACAGCGCGTTCAGTGGATTGAGAACGAGGCGTCCGGCATCGATACCGAGACGCGGCGTCAGTGTGCCATTGCTCGCGGCCAGATTCCTGGCAATCGTATCGCCGGACGTCAACGCAATCCGCGAATTCTGCAGGATCACCGCCTGTGACTGAACGTTAAATCCTTTGATGTCGGACTGCGCTGTGTCCGCAAGTGCGTCGCCATAGAAGCCAGAGACGTAGAGCGACCCGTCGGGAGTCTGCGCGCCAGTGCCACGATAGACACCGCTCGCGGTCTGCTCGACCACCCGCATGCCACCCGGCAACATGGCGTATTTAGCCGGCAACAACGTGTACCAACCGGCAGTCAGTCCGGGTGCGGCGTCGAGATAGACCCCTCGACCGATGCCCGATGCGGAATACAGATTGGCATAATCAGCGGAATAGAGCGGGTCATAGACCGCGGTGGGCGCCGAGAGCCCCGGAACGATCGCATAGACCTGCCGGCCATCGGCATATTGATAACCCTTATTGCCGCTATATTGATCGCTGTTGAAGCGATCGAGCACGTCACGCGAGCCGCCGGTACCCGGGATGAATTCGTAGGCGTAGACGTCGCCGCCGCCGGTCAGATCGACCGTCGCCCCGGCATTGATGGCGACGTTGGCGCCGCTGATCTGCATCACCTTGAGCGGCGGACCGTTGAGCGCCTCAACGCTGGTCGGCGCGAAGTACCATTCCTTCTGGTCGGTCGTGATTCCATATGGGATCACCAGACCATTGGCGGACACACCCGTGATGCTGCCGTCAAGCAGCGTCACGCTTTGCGTGGCTGGCGCAAAATTGCTGGTGACGCTACTGACCGTCTTCGCATAGGGGGTGTTGCTGCCGAGCGTCAGCGTGCCGAATGGCACACGGACAACACCGCCCTGGCGGATATTGGCCGCATAGACATTCAGATTGCCGCCCGCGGAATATGGCGCCGCCGGCGTGGTCGACCCGCTACGTCCAAAAGTAACGGTGCCGTTCGCGGCCGTCGAGCTGATCGTGAAAGTGCTGCCAGTGGTTGGATAGACCTGTCCAGCGATCAGTGACAGATCGCCATTTACCGCCAGCGCACCGGCGAGCGTGTACTCCGTCGGCACGAAGGTCGGCAGATAGGTCCGCTGCCATTGCTGCACGCCGGTGAGACGGATATCGCCCGATGACCGAAGCGTCGCGCTGGCGACCGACCTGTCGAAGATGACGGCGCCGGAAATGTCGATTTGACCGGCATTGAAGACGACAGTGCCGGCACCGGCGGTGCCGATATTCGGATTCGAAATCGTGTCGAAGCTGCTCAGGATTCCGATATAGGGTGCGTCAATCTCGAGGCGGCCACCGCTGCGGATCACCGGCAGCAAGGGATCGGCCGAAGTGCTGGTGACGGCAACCAGACTGTTATAGGGACGGCCTTGCAGGAAAAAACCCCGTCCGAGTTCGACAGTGGCATCTCCCAGCGAGCTGACGCTGCCGATTGCGGCCAACGTATCGAAGCCCGCCTCCCTGATCATATCGGCAGACACCACGTTTCGCACGGGCAGCGCAGGATCGTGCTGTGTCAGAATCGGATCGAGAATCACGAGCGTGCCGCCATTGGCCTGCGGCGCACCGCCTGCTGCGCGGATCGTGGCGCCGGACAGGGTCGCACCGTTCGCCGCGATCAGCATGCCCGCGTCACTCCAGACTGGTGTGCTGACATATTCGCCCCGATTATCCAGCCGAGCATTTCCGGCCAACTGGTCGAAGGCCGCTGACGCGCCGGACAGATCGAGCACCGAGCCCGGCCGCGCCACGATGGTTTGCGGCATGCGCCAACCCACTGCCTTGATCTGCGCGAAGACCGAGTTCTGCTGCGCAGCGAATAACGAGGTCCCGTCCTGCGATGCAGCAAGCAACGCCAGCGTGCCGCCGGCGATGATCCGACCTGTTGTCAGCGCCGAACGATCAGGACGCATGGCGCGCGGATTGAGAATTGCGGCGCCAGACAGATCCGTCACGCTTCCGGGCGCCAGCACGACACCCTGATCGGCATCAAGCAAACCGAGCAAATAGATCGCCTGCTTGTAGTTATGGAATTGGTCGCCGGCCACCTCAGCATTGGTCAGGATGCGGCCGTCCGGGGCTTTAATGCCTTTGGCATTGAGCGCATTCGGATCAATCAATCCATTGGCGCCCACGCTGAAAATATCCGACAGCGCGTGGACGGCTCCTTCGTTCCCCTGAGTTCCATTGAAACCGCCGGCATACAGGCTCGGCAACACCAATTGCTGCGTAATCGTACCGCCGGGTAAGCGAATGGTTCCTTCGTTGAACAGCTTCGGAATCGCCAGCGTGCTGCCTGCCGCGCCGATGATGCGCCCGCCCTGAGCGACGTGAAGTTCAAGCAACCCGCCGAGATTCAGATTGACGGCTTTGCTGTCCCAGGCGTCGTCAGGCACAATCGGGGACAGGACCGACAGCAGATCGCCACCGGTCGTCAGATTGCGCAACGCGCCGATCTGAGCGGGATTGAGAAGGCTAGGCAGTACGGATTGTGCAAGCAGCAGCGTTTGACCAGCCCCGACCGTCAGGGTTTGCGTCGCCAGGATCGCGTTGTAGCCGCCTTTGCCATTGTCGAAGGTACTCGGGCTGAGATCGGTTTTATAGGACGTTATATTGTAGGTCGCGAAACCGGCGGTCGAAAAGAAATCGAGCGGCAGCACCGTTCCGGTGGTTGGTGTGCCCTCGCCAAATGCGATCTGCGGCGTGACCAGCGTGAACGTCCCACCGCCGCCGAAGCCATGCGCCTCGATGGCATCGGGATCGAACACGATCCGCGCATTGATCTGACTGGGGTTGTTGACGATGCCCGGATTGGAATATTCGTTGCCGGTGGTGGCAACACGGAGCCGGCCGTAGTCATAGTTGGCATCGGTGGAGATCTGAAAATAGCCGGCGTCGCTGCGCAGCGAGAGATTGCCACCTTTCGCCGTAGTCGTCAGCTTGCCCCTCTGGTCGATGCGTCCACCGCCGGCCAGATTGAGCCTCGCGCCGGCGTTGATCAGAATGCTGCCTGAAATATCAGTCGTGGTCAGCGATGTTCCGGGTCCGTTGTAATCGACTAGGCCATAATCGCGCAGAAAAGCGGCGCGAGGGCCATCAAGCTGTAGATCGCGCGACGCAACATACATCGATATCGAACCACCGCTCAGCCATGCGCTCCCCATCGGATCGAGCGACGATGTATTGAAATCGTTGGCCCATCGGCCAGCCACCGAGATCGAGCCGGCGACGACAATGTCAAAGCTGCCCAGCACGACTGGCGCCGGCTCGAAAATGGATCCGATACCGTAATAGGTCTCCAGCATAACCCTGCCGCCTGGCGCTGAGATGCTGCCCGCGATGCCGATCTTGCGTCCCGCAAAAGCGTCGAACACTCCGCCGGGATTGAGCGCAACTTTGGCATCGGCATCGACGGTGATCGACCCGCCACTGTAAAGCGCAACTTCGCTCAAACCGGCATTGGAGATCGCCCGATCCGAAATGGTGATTGTGTTGAGGCGCGCGGCTGGCAAGATCGAGCTGGGATCGCGCGGCGAATAAACGTAACGGCCATCGGGCCCAATTACGACCTTCTGACCATAGTCGAAGTCCTCGGGCAGCGGCGCCGGATCGTGGCTGATGCGAATATTACCGCCACCGGAATCCGCCTGAACGAACAGCATACCTCCCGCCGGGAGTTCGCTGGTGGCGCCCTGAACCGCGCGCTTGTCGCCATAGATTGTGCTCTTGCCGGAGCCGGTCTTGGAGGCGACACGTTGCCGGTCACCGGCGAACGCGTCGCCATAAATCATGCCATCAAAAGATGCCGCAGCCATTTTCAGGGTCAGCGTGCCGGCATCGCGTCCTTCGATGTATTCAGATTCGAAACGTACTCCGGAATGGAACGTATCCGCATAGACCTCCTTGATACCCCATCGCGCGTGATTGACGGTGAAGCCGTTATAGATTCCCACATAGGAATCGTTCGGATCGGCGTTGCCGATACTGACGCGACGTCCCGAGGATGACACAAGCATCGTGGAGCGGATCTTGCCTGCCTCATAGGTCACCCAGCCGCCGGCCATGTTAATGACGGCACCCGATTTGACGATGATGCTGGCCGCCGCACTGCCCGGTATGGCGACAGCCGAACTGGTACTCGTCCCATTGTACGCAGTAGCGCCGAGCGTCACATTGCCGCCCTTCGTCATCAGTTCGGCGGCGCTTACGCCGACCAGCGCATAGTAGCTGGCGGCATCGATCAGCGGCGAGCCGATCCATGCGACACCGTCGGCGCGAACACCGGACAGTCGCGGATCGAGATAGACCGTCGCGCCGTTGAGAAAACCTGCACGATAGAGTGAAGAGTCCCGCAACTCATTACCCTTGACGGGCGAGATGACTACCTCGTTGCGCGATGCGGGAATAAGGACATCTGTCAGACCGGCCACGTCGATGATCGCACCGCGATCAATGAAGATCGAAGGTGTGGCGACGGTTTGACTACCGTTTTGCCCTGGCGTTGTGGCACCGGATGGGGCACCGAACGTGACATTGCCGCCCGGCGCATAGACGAGTGCGCCGGATTGCATTTCGATATTGGACGTCGAACCTCCGATCCTGATATCGGATGGTTTGAAGTTAGCCAGCGATACCGCGTCCTGTGGAATGGTTTCGCCGCTCGAATCCGCACCGATGGAGATCAAGCTGCCCGACGACAATCGGATGTCGGCGGCACTGAGGACGATTGACCCGTTACGCGACACACTGGTTGTCGACCACAGGACGCCGTCATTAATGATCGCGCCGCCAGGAACAAGGATATTAACGACGTCATTTCCTGTATTGACGAGCTTGCTACCGTTCGACCCGGCACGCAACGTGATATTGCCCTGCGCCGCCTCGATCAGGCCCTCACTCTTGTTCCACACATAGCCTGGGTTAGCCGGGTCGGTCGATCCGGATCCCACTAACAAACCTCGTATATTTGGATTTGTGCTGTCGGCAGCCCCGCTAGCCCGCAACAGCTGGACCATCGTGCCAGACGCCAAGGCAACCTGCCCTTTGGGAGCGGACAGATAGCCGCTATTCACGACTTCCGGCGCTATCAGAAGAAGCAATCCATCATCACGTGACGTCGTGATCGAAGCGCCTTTTTGAACCTCGACAGGGCCCTGGCCAACTGCACCCTGAAGAGCAGAAAATGTGGAGGCCTCACGGCCAACCTGTACAGTCTCTGCATAACCGAGCAGACCATACTGCAAGAACATCTGGTTGCGCTGGCTGATGGTCGTTGGCACCGAATTTGAGCCGGAAATAACGCTCGCCGGACCGACATCGATGCTCGACGCCATTAGCGAGCCGACATTGATCTGGGATGAACCGCCGAAAATAATTCCATTGCGGTTGATGACCAGAACGGTGCCGTCCGACTTGATACTGCCGAGGATGCGGCTTGGCGCGAGGTCGTTGCCAACGACACGGTTGAGCGCCACCCAGTTGGCATTACCTTGCTGATCGAAGGTCAGTCGCGTGTCTCTGCCGACGTTGAAACTTTCCCACGAGAGAATAGCATTGCTTTGGGTCTGGCGGATGTTGACATCGACCCGGCCATCAGCCGCGACGCTTTGCGTGGGGAGCAACGCGCCGTCCCAGGTATTCAGGCCCGTCAGCTGATCCTGTGCCGATAACAATGGATTGGTAACAGGCTTCAAGCCACCCGGCCCCACTCCGTTCGGAACGGTGCTCGCTCCGGCACGCGCAGCCGCAGCCGCCGCACCTTGCAATTGCCGCATCGACTGCAATGCGCTGGCTGCACGGTTTAACGAGTCCCTGCTCCGCTGAGCGGCCGCAGCCGCCTGCACAGCCGCCGCCTGTGCGGCGACCGAAGCGTTTGCAGCGGCAGAATTGCCCGGTGCCGCAGCGCCGTTCAACGCCCGTGCGTCGACCTCCTGAGCAGTTGCAAGCACCAGGACGAGCGCACTGACACTCGCAAGCAGCGCCTCGCGAGACGATCCGCCGGGCTTGGAGCGACGCGCGGCAGGATGGCGACGTGGAGCAGCTTCCCGGATGGTCATGTTCAATTCCTGCAAGATATCAATGACGCGTGCATCGTGGACACGCTTCCTGCTCCCTTGATCCCTGGCGGTAGCCGGGACCGACAGACGGGTTAAAGAAAATTTACGAATGGCCAGACAAAGGCCAACGGCACACTAACCAAGCAGAGTAATGCCGCCCGGCAAGGTGGTGGCACGTGCGCCAAACACCTGCTCAATCCGTGAGACGACGAGATCGATATTGGCGATACGCAGCCGCGCATTGAATAGCCGGCGGCCAAGTTGCTGATTGGTCAGGATGATCTTGCCTGACCGATACCGGTTGACTTCGGTGACAACCTCGCTGACAGGCGTCAATTGAAAGATCACAACGCCTTCCTGCCAGGCAGTTACGTGGGCCGGGTCGGCGACCATAACCGAACTGATGCCGCGGTCGGAATAGACCGCCTGGCGCTGGGGCGAAAGTGACAGCATTGCGGATCCCTGCTCGATCCGGACTTCACCCTTCAGACAGGTCACGCATACCCCGTTGTCCTGATATCGCACGTTGAAGCGGGCATCGTTCGCAACGATACGCCCATTGGCCGCATGCACGGCAAATTGGCCCGACGACTGCGCCGGCGCGGAAAACACTGCCTCGCCCGAGATCAGGTCGATGCCGCTGCCCCCGTCCTCCGAAGACCGAATAGCGATGCTGGTCTGCGTATTCATGTCGATAGACGTATTGTCTGCCAGGACGACCTGGCGTTGCTCGCCAGTCGCGGTCCTGTAGTCGGCGGCAAGCTCGGACAGTGAGGGCCAGAGCCCAAGTGGAGGACGCGCCACCAGAACGGCAGCGCCAGCCGCCGATGCGGCGACCGCGCCGCCGAGAAATGCACGTCGGCCCATCCGCCTTGCTACTGGAGCAGCCAACGGACGGGGAGCGCCACGTTCGTTCAGCCGTAACTCGCCGAGCCCCTTCCAGGTCTGGCTGATCCGCCTGAAAGCCTCCGCATGAGCGGGATCTTGCCTAGACCATCGTTGAAGGGCGCCGATATCGGTCTCGCTTGCCTGTCCGGACGCAAACCGCATCACCCAGGCGTAAGCTTCCTGATCGATCGAGGCGCAATTATCCGGCTGATCGTGTGCGGCGCTATCTGGGTTCGATGTCATTGTCTCAACGAACGTCATTCGTTCGTCTCTGAAGGTTCAAGTGGCGAAGTATCTTTTTTACGCGGCCCGAAGCGCTGAACAACCTTGCGATCGAGGCGCTCGGCACAATGAAGGACGGCGCGCTGAAGCTCGCGTTCGATCAGACGCTGTGGAACTGCAAAGCGTTCGGCCAGGACGTGCAGCGGCGTACCATCCAGTCGTGAAGCCAGCAGTATCTCACGGCGACGAGGTGTCAACTCCTTCACAGCGCGCTGCAGCCGCTCAAGATCAGATCTTGCGGTCGCAACATGCTCGGCGTTGGGTCTGTCGTCGATCAGACCGATCGCGGCCTCGGCATCGTCAAGCGTCACCATATTACGCTGGCTGCGCAAACGCTTGAGCGCAATATTGTATGCGATGCGGAAAATATACGGACGAGGCTGCTGGACGGGCTCAGCCAGTTTGACATCTTCCAGGCGCAGCCAGACGTCCTGAAGGGCTTCGCTTGCGAGTTCGGAAGATCCCAAACGTCGCGCAAGACGCGTCTTCAGGTCGCCATAGTCCAGAAGAAATGTCTGGCGCAGCAACTTGGCGCTAACGTCGGTCATCGCATCTTTTCGTTGGTATCACGGTCACGGACGGACTTCTTGGTCGGAAGGCGGCTCGTATCTGCGCACCCCGTCGTCTCGCCTGCGGCGGCAGGAAAGATTGCCATGGTGACCGGCTGCGGCAGGCCGGCGGGCGTCGTCTGCTTGATCTGTAGCCCATCCAGGGCCGCTGAAATGGCATTGCGGCGATCTGGATACTCGATCAGACCGAGAATATCCGTCCGCGAAATCACGCCGGATGACTCAAGCCAGAGATTTACGACAATCCGGCCTTCGCCAGCTGTGCGGTCTTCAAGCTCACACAAGGCTGCGCTCAGATTAGCTTGAAGGAGGGCAAAGTAGGACTCATAACGTCGCATGGCCTCTGAAGGTCTGTTCTGCACAACCGAAATTGTGACGCCGCCTGCGTCTTCGGTGGCCTGGGCAACATAGCTCGTCCCGCGCAACAAAATCCGCAAGCCATCGATAGGCGAAAATTCGCCTGCCACCGCCGTCGATCGGCGCCCCACCGACAGCGCACCATCATAAAATATCTCAAGTCCAGTCTTGGCGCTGAAGGCAACCAATGCATCTGCGAGCTGCTGCGACGGAATATCAAACCAGATCGGCGCACGAGGACGGTCTGGAAGGCCCTCGCCAGCGATGGCCGGGCCAATCAGCAGGCCGATCAAGGCCGTGCGAATAGCAACATGTGACAGTCGCATCGGCACGATCGGAGCGAGCCCATCTTTGTGTGCCGATTCAATACGCCCAGTCTTCCGACGCTTCTCCAGATCGACACGGTGCAAAAGCACCGCCTCGGGTTGGCGCTGACCACGATACACAAACATGCGCGCAACATACGATCAAATACACGAAAGTATCGTGACACGAGCCAGCACGCCTGATTTCGCGCTAAGGTGATGTTATTCTCAAAACTCTCATCGGTCGTACGGAGAGCTTCCAGCCGAGGCCAAGAGCAGCACCATTCGTCTTGTCTGCGGTCGGGGCAGATGCCGAGGACTTCGAAGCACTCGGCTCGCAGATGAGGCAGAGGCGTTCGGACAGATCGGCCTTTCATCCCAGCCAGCAATTTCGATTGCCGGCATCATCAAGCGTTTCGGGCAAGCAAGTGTTTCGAGCAAATATGTGACACGCCTATCGAAAGCCTCTGGCGTAAGTGGCACAATTCTCACATCATAAATCTGTCACTTTTATTGTTGACTGGCTAACATGGTTCTAGTGTCGGTAGTAAGCATTTAGGTCAGTGAGCAGGAGTAAACCATGACTCCAAGGACGAAGGTCGCCGCATCGTCGCGCGAGCACTTCACGCAGATCGCGCAAGAAGAGATGGCGAAATTCGAACGCGAGGAGCGTGATTTACGTAGCAGCGAGCGTATCGCTAGAGCAACGCAGCTGGGACTTCCTGTCCAGCATAGTCAATAAAGGCATCCCCTCTGCTCGACAAAGCATCGGGGCTGCCAATCTTCACGCCGCCCCCATAGACTTTGGCTGGACGCCGAGGCCGCCAACGTACTTGAGCAAGTGCAGACGGCGATCGATAAAAGCAAGAACGAGACCGTGCGTTCGGCGGTGCGCTCCACTCCGCTGATGCCGATTGCGGCTATCACATTCTCCGCGCCTCCGCTTGCTCGTCGAGATCCTTCCGCTCCTGGTTGGTTATCATGCGAGACTCCTGTGCCGTCATGGGACCATTGCCGAGGATTCTCACCGGATTGGTCGGATCATAGTTCTGGCTATCTTGTTGCCCGCGATTGGATCGCTCGTCTGGCTTTTTCTCGTCCCCCTCACCGCCTCCGCCGTAACCGAGCACCTCGACGATGATCACCGAAGGTTGTTCGCCCGCACGCGATTGGGCTGGCAGGGTTGTCACCTGCGCGGCGGAGCCGGCCATGTTGGAGGCTTCCGTCAGGCCGCCGATATTCGGTGCCTGAACCGTCGGAATCCCCGTGGCCGTTCCGGATACCGTGATATTGGCCGCGTTGACGATGCGAAGCGCCGCGAGGTTCAGGTCACCCACCACCCGTATGCCGGCATCGCCGGCATTGATCTCCCCCCTGAAAGCCAGCAGATCCATCCGGCTTTTCTTGCGCTGCTCCTTGCCTGGATACTCGGAGCGCGTGTCGCCGAGCGCCCAGGGCGGCGGCACCGTATCGGAACTGGCATCGGATGTTCTGTTTGCATCGAGCACACCGATGCCGGCGCCGGTCGAGAGGCCGAACGCATCGATAGAGATACGCGCGTCATTATCCATCCTGAACTTCAGCGGAACGTTGAAGACCGATGTCTTGGCACCGGCGCCGGCGCTGATATTGCCGTTCGAGGTCCACATCGTCAGATCGCCGCCCTGCAGAGTAAACACGCGGGAGACGTAAAGATCGATGCTGCCGTCGGCCATGATGCGAACGTCACCGCCGCGACGGCTGACGACGCCGCCTAATCCGAAATTCTTGGCGATCTCGCTGTCATAGCCGGCAGTGACTTTGCCATAAGGCGCCATGATGCTGATATTGCCGTCAGACTGGGTCTGCACGACGCCGCCGCGCAACATCACGTCGCCCCACCCGCCGCTCACCGCCTCGGGCGAGGACGGGAACAACCTTTCGATCGCCGAATAGCCGCGGGTGTACTGCTTGAAGCGGAGGCTGTCGGCGGTGTTGTAGTCGATTCCGGTCTCCTTCATCTCGGTGAACAGCACCTTTTGCAGGAAGGCCTGCTGGGCGAGCTTGGGCAGCGAGGCGAACAGCACCCGCTGTTCGCCGGCCGACCGACCGCCGTAACCGAGCCCCGCCAGGAAGTTGGCCAGCTCCTTTTCATAGGTCCGCACCACCTTGCTCGCATTGCCTGGATAGGACAGCGGAAATGCGGGATCGGAAGCATTGCGCGGGTCGAGATAGACAGCGGCGAAGCCGGCATAATCAGCACCGCCGGCCGTACCGGCGATGATGTTGATGTCGCCGCCTTTGTCCGGAAGCGCCAGATTGGGAATGTCGATATCGATACCAGCGCGGACTTCGCCGAATCCGGCGACCGCGACATTGCCCGTGCTCATGATGCTACCACGCAACCCGATGGTATCGCTGGCATTAAAGGCCAGGTCGCGGCCGGCTTCGACCCACAGGGCGCCCCGGCCGAGGAACGCGATCTGCGGGCGGACGATGTCCCTGCCCGCAATGACGCTCGATACCTGCGATGGATTGTTGTTCTGCGCGATGATCGATCCGTAGAGGATGTCCTTGCCGGCATAGATATCGACCGGCTTCGGTGCGGTGAGACTCCAGGAGGATATGGTGCCGATCGTGCCATTCAATGCGAACAACCGCACGGGATCAGGGTCGTTGGCATGGAGAAGATCGAAGCCCCGCTCCCAATTGCTGCTTGCGCCGATCGGCACCGGAAGATTGTTTCCAAGTCCGGCAAAGATGACGGAATTTCTGTCGGTGCCAAAGGGCGCGAGCGGACCGCGACGATATTGCGGAGCGATATCCTCCATCCGGATCTGCTGTGCCGGATGGAACAGAATGTCATTGCCAGCCAGCAGCTCCAGCGCTCCCGATGCGCTGGCGGCGAGTAGTGTTGGGGTGTAGCCGTATATCGTCGGCAGTTTGGACGCGATTGAGACATCGGACTGAAGCGAGGCCAGTCGTAGCGTCGACGGCAGGAGAGCAGCTCTGGACAGAACCGCTGGCAGTCTCAGATCGCTTAAGGGATTGATCCTCAGTTGCACCTCGTAGGAGCCGCCTAGGCTCAGATCCGCTGCTCGCAAGGATGTATTCTGGTAGATGACCTTGCCGGAGGTCGACACCGCGTCGACCGCCGCGCGATCGGAGTAGCTGACGAAGCCCGATCCACGATTCACGTTGAGATTACCGGCCACCTGGCCGATCAGCATGGGATCGTAGATGCCTTCGATCGTAACATCGCCAACCGCATTGAGGCTGGCGGTCGCGTCCATCAACCCGATGAGCATATTGACCGGGCTCGTCGTGTAGACGGGCGAACTGGACCAGTTCCCGATTCGCTGGGCTCCGGTCGCACCGCTCGCGATGATGCGGTTGCCGGCATTCAGTTCGGCATGGCCGCGGCCCAGCATGTACACGCCGCCGAGAAGATCGCGTCCCGTCGTGAACTCCAGGTTGCCGCCACCGCGGACGATGAGGTCTTCAGCGCGCGCGATCGGGCCGGCCTGGCCCTGCGGCGTCGTGGGCGTCACCAGATGGCCGGTGCTCGGGATCGCGACCGATAGATCCCTGCTGTCGCGTCCCGCGCGCACCCGCACATCACCGCCGCCGAGCGCCCCGACGCCGGATTCGAAGTTGCCGAATACGATCGACCAGCTCGTCTGGTCTCTGACCGTCGACGATGTCGGATCGCCGGTCCAGTTGGCCTCGCCGTAATGGTAGAGCCAGGCCGCCGTGCTCTGCTTGACGACCGGAGCAAGGATGTCTCGGCCTGCGTCGATCACGATATCGCCACCCGCGATTGGATAGTCACCGAGCTTGCTGCCGACGACGAAGCCCGCCGCGGTCGACGTCTTCATCCCGGCGGTATAGATCACCGAACCCGTGTCGGTGAGCTTGAGATCGCGGCCAGCCTCCACCCGGATCTCGCCGGTGCCGGTGCGGATGATCCGGCCGGCCCCGACAACGATGTCGTGGCCGCTGTTGAAATTGAGGCTGAACGATGGCGTCGTGGATTTGAGCGCTGCACCTTTCGCGGCGCTAACGAAACCATCGCTGATCGTGCCGTTGACCAAGATGTCCTGCTGGGCCTCGAAGCCCATCCAGCTCGGCCGGTTCAGTCCGCCGCCGCCGAGATCGATATTGGCAGCAATGTTCAGATCGCCAGCATTGTTATGGAACAGCGCGCCGCCCATCGAGGAGAAGCCCGCGATCGCATTGCCGGGCATCGATTGCAGGTCGACCAGCACCTGGCTCACCAGGGCCGCATCAACCGTCGCGACCTCATAGTTCTGGACGCCGACTAGCACCTGCTCCTGCGCACCGACATAGGTCGACGTGTTGCCAGCGGCGATACGGAAGACGCCGCGAACATCCTCGCCCGAGGCCGGCACATAGTTCGCCCGCATCAGGATCCGCCCGCCGCCGACACGGCCGCCTGACACGTCGATCACGGCGCCCCCGGCGACCTCGATCCCTTTCTCGTCACCGACACCGCTGCGTGTTCCGGTCGAGGCCAGCTCGACATAGCCGCTCGCCGGCGCATAGCCCTCCGCCGAAACCGTCCCGGCCTGTGCCTCGATCCGGGCACCAGCATACAGCCTGACACCCTCCGCGCCGATCAGGCGCACATCGCCGCCATCGGCCATGACCGAATCTCCCGCCGCGGCGATCGTGCCGCGAATATCCACCCAGCCGCTATCCGAACGCAACATCACCCGGTGCGCGTCGAGCCGCTGCCCGGCATCCAGTGAAATATCCTGTGCGCGTAGTCGCACACCGATATCACGGTCGAACCGGCCGGCGACGAGCGTCCCCGCGAGGCTGGAAAATGAGCCGGCAAGCCGATCGGCATTGAGCGTGAAGGATCCGCCGACATAGCCGCTTGTCGCATTCGCGCGCAGCGTCGCATCGATCTGCGCGGTATCCGCGACGATGTCGATTCGTCCTGCATCGCCGCCGCGAACCGATCCCGAGACGTCGATCAGCGAACCGTTGTGGAGCGACACCTGCCCTGAGGCTTCGAGCCTGATGCCGCCGCCGGGTGCAAACCGCACTACGTCACGGAAATCGACCGCCTGTCCGGACACGTCGAGCACCGCGGTGTTTCCGATGACGAGATCGCCGGATGTCGCACGAATATCGATCACGCCTGCCGGCAGCAGCGCCTGCGTGCCGACGTAAACGCTCGCCCCCTGCAGTGTCAGCCGGCCGCCGAACGGCACCTCCGCCGGATCGCCTGCGAACGAGCCCTTGTTGAGCTGCAAACCGCCGCTCGCCGTGACCGCGTAATCCGAAGCCGCTGCGGCGGTGACCCGACCCACGTCGAGAGAGACGTAGCCCGCTCCGCCGGTGCTGGCATTGACGACGCTGAACACGCCCGTCCCGGACGTGCGCAATTCGCCGACCCGACCCTGAAGTGCGTAGAAGCCGCCGAGCGAGACATTGCCCGGTCCGAGCAGCAGGCGATCGACGTCGAGGTTCAGGACGGCTGCCGTATCGGAGCCGGCATAGGTCCCGGCCGCGCCGCTGTTGCGGAACGTCAGGGCCGCTGCGGTGATGTTCGGCTGGCGCATGGATATGCCGACGCCCTGCAGCAGCCCGGTATCCAAGGTCAGCGCCTTCAGCGTCGGAATCCCGTCCGCACCGCGCCGGCCCAGCTGGAACGTGCCATAGAGATTGATCGACTGATGGCCGCGGATCAAAAGGTCGGATGCCGCTGCGAAGCGCTCCAGCATACTCTCTGTGAAGGTTGTACCCGTGGTGCCCGCCGGCACGTCGCCGAGATTGACGATGACGGAGGCGAGATCGAGTTGCGCCGCCTCGATGATCGTTCGCGCCGACAGGTTGATGGCGTTGCTGCCGTCGAACGAGATCGACCCCGAGGTCCGCAGCGCGGCATTGTCGGAGACGGAGAGCGCGCCGGCGGCGCCATTGCTGTCGATGCGGACAATTCCGACACGCGGTCCGGTGGACAGCCGCAGCAGCGCGCCATTGCCGCTGATCAGAAGCGGATTGGTATCGACCGTTGCCGGCCCCTCCGCTGTCAGCGAAGCGCCGCCGCGAACGTCGACCAGGCTAGATGCGGCGATGATGATCTCCGGAGCGGCGAACTTCGCATTCTCATAGACCGTAACCTCGCTCGCGCCGACCGTGACGATGGTCCCGGTCGCGCCGTAGCTGCGCGTTCCGCCGATCAACACGCTGCCGGCACCGAAGTTCTTCAATTGTTGCGTATCAATACGCAGCACACCGGCTGGCGTCGCGGCGCCGCCGCTGACGAGCGCGATCTTCGCCGCCGACACGTCGAGATTGCCGAGAAACCCGCCATTGTCCGCGCCCAGGCGCCCCGTACCATCGAGATTCAGGCTGCGAGTCGCGGCCAAGACGATAGTGCCAGCGTCAATGGGGGTGCGAACCGTCGAAAGCCCCGCGGCCATCGCCAGCTCACGAGCGGACTGGTTGAAGGAAACCGTCTTGAACTCGCTGTACTGTTTCCAGGTGGTGCTGTTCATCACCTTGAACTGGCTGTAGCCGGTGTCGCGGATAGCGCCGCCCAGGGTCGCCCGGTAGCCGCTGGCGATCACCGAACCGTCGGGCAGTGTCACGGTCCTGTTGGCCGCGGCTGCGCCGCCGCCGAGAGGCTCAACCAGCATGCCGCCATCGAGCAGCGCGTAGTGAGCGGGAAGCAGTGTATAATAGCCCGCCGCGAGACCCGGAACGCCTTGGAGGTAGACCGTGTCGCCAACCTTCAGCCGGCTGTCCTGCAACGGCGCGCCGATGCTGCCGACTGCGACTGGCGCATTGTTGCTGATCGGGGCCGGCGCCGTGCCGAGGCTCGGCAGGATCGCGTAGCGCGCAACGGAGGTGTTGGCGAGGATGTTCACCGTCCCGCCAATGCCGCCGACGAATGACCAGCCGAGGAGATCGCCGCCGCCGGAGACATCGACCACGGCACCGTTCTGCAGATCCACGTCGGGGCCAGCGAGCTTGACCGACTTAGTCGGGACCCGGCCCGCCAATTGGTAGCCTCCGAACAGACCGGCCGAGTCGAGATAGCCGAACGGAACGGTCAAGCCCTCAAGCGAGGCCGAGGTCAGACTGCCCGGCCGCAGCGTCAGTGTCTGGCTCGCTTCGAGGCGGATCTGCCCCTGCGGCGCGCGGATGACACCGCCCTGGTCGATCACCGGCGCGCGCAGGGTCAGCCGCTGACCGTAGGACAGCGGCACCGGCGCGGCGCGACCGTTCGATCTCACCGCGATCGAAACGCCAGCATTGACCAGGAAGCCCGGATTGGACTCCGGAAGCTCACGGGAATCTTGTGAGTAAGGGGCGGTGCCGGGCGCGATATAAAGCTGGGCCGCATCGAACAGAAGGGAGCCGGCCGTCGTCAGCGTGCCCGCCGTGCCGTCATTGCCCGCAAGGCGGATGTCGCCTGTCGCGATGAACGTGGTCTTGCCAAAGCCGCCTATCTTGGTGCCGCCGCTGATGTCGATGAGATCGGCGCGAATGGTCAATCGTCCATCGGTACCCGCGGGAGCGGACGTCCCGGCGTTATCGCTGAATCTGAATCCTTGGAGGTTCACGTAGGACGACGTCAGCTCCACCAAGCCTGCCTTCGCCGATACGCCGGCACCGGTGCTGAGATTGTAGCTGGCGAGCGTAATCGAGCGGCGTGTTGCGAGCGTGACGTCGCCATCGAAAACGATACCGCGGTTGTTCGGTGTCTCGCCTGGCAGCAGGAACAGATCGTCTGCCCCGGACCGATTGATGATGTCGGCAGAGACCCTCAGCGACGAATAGCCGGATGTCAGCGAGCTTTGCGTCACCTCACCAAATCCGACCGGCGCTGTCTGCGCGATGACGATGCCGGAGATCTGGGGATAGGTGTACGCCGTGCCGATCGTCAGCGCGCCGCCATAGCCACTGACGCCGCCGGGAGACAGACGGAGATCACCGGCGATTACACCATACCTGGCGTAGATCGCGATCGAGCCCGCCGCACCATCGACCTCGACCGGCGTGTACCGGTCGCGAGAGTTCAGTACGGGCGCACCACCCCGATCCAGATCGGCGACACCGCGGACGCCCGAGACGTCGATCACTGCCTCCCTGTCGATCAGCACCGTACCCACCACCACGCCACTGCCGCTCGCAGCCGGGACGTTGATCTGAACCAGGCCGCCGGCCGCAACCGAACGGCTCTCGCCGTAGAGACCGGGAACGATGTTCTGATAGCCGCCCGCGAGCAGGCGGGCATTGGCGCCCAGACGCACACTCCCGTTTTCGACGTAGGACTCGCCGCCATTCGGCTGGATCTGAATCGTGCCTCCCGGCGTGGCGATCGTGCCGTCGACAAACACATCGACCAGCGAGTCGAGCCGCACGGTGGACTCAGCATCCATGCGGATTTCGGCTCCGGTCTCGACGACGAGCTTGCCCAGATGTCGCGCCTTGGTGACGCGGACGGTGGTGCCAGCCTGTGCGCCGGTGACGCGGATCGGGCGCGTTGTTCCATTGGGCGAGAATGGAGCCGTACCGAGGGTGAGCTCCATCGGCCCGCGCAGCCCCTCGGGCAGATCGGACGAGTTGCGCAGCGAAACGCCGGTCTGCTGGCGGAGCAGATCATACAGCCGTGCCCCGTTCGCTGCCTGGAATATGCCGCTGTCCAGCACCATCGTATCGACGCTGGGCGCGATGACCGTGCCTGATGCTACCGTCATGCCACGCGCGCCGCTCAGCGCGTAGCTCGCAAAGCCGCCTTTGGTGAAGAAGTCCGGAGCCACGGTCACGGGTGGCACGATATTGACCGACTGCTCCAAAAACCCGCGTTTCGGGATTACGGTGCCGGCCCGAAGCGTGACATCTTGCGACCATGGCCCCGGCGGTACGGTCAGCGCAACCGGGTTGATCTTCACGCCTTGCGGAAATGCGTTGGCCGGGATGACGTAACCCGCGTTAAAGCTGCCCCAGATCTCGACCAGCGTGGTACCCGCCGGGACACGCATGCCCGGACCATAATAATCGAAGGTATCGGCATCGTATGCTTCGGTAAAGCTGTCCGGCACGATCCAGTCCGCTGCGACGAACAGGGCCTCGTTGGGCACGTCCACCGCGACCGGAACGACTTGGCCCGCCGCCAAACGATTGAGCGTGACATTATGAGCCACCGGCACGTTGGATCCGGCCGGGATCACGATATCCGACACGAGCAGAAAATCTCTGGCGGCCCGCGTGTTTGCCGGCAGAATGCCGTCCTCGAATATCCGATCGCCGCCGATGAGGACGTCGTCACCCGTGTCGATGGTGAGCGAGCCGCCTTTACCCAGCGCGTAGGCGACGATGTCGCCATTCATCACGAGCCGCCCGGTCGCAAGGCCTGCAGGCGTCGTGGTGTTGATATAGGGGGTGGCCGTATCGATCAGGATCGCGCCGCCATTGCCGACTTTGATCTTGCCGTTGGCCGATAGATGTCCCCCACCGCTGGCGTCAATGAACGATCCTTTGTCCAGCACGATGGTGCGGCTGATCAGCTCGACCTTTCCACCGTTCACGACCGGAAACACGCCAGCGCCGCCCGCGCGATCGCTGGTCCAGCGACCGGCGACGTCGATCACGCCTGTTTCTCCGAGATGAATGCTCGGGCGGTCCGCTTCGGGGATCAGGTCCCATGCAATACTCGTCGACGTCTGCCCGCCCGCCACCGCTGTCGACCGCAATGCTTCAATGTGCACTTTGCCGCCTGCCGCGCTGATCGTCCCATCGATCTCGGCCTGGCGCCCGATAAAGGTGAAGGAGCCGAACGCGCCGACATCGACGGTCTTGCCCTCACCGATCGTCAGCACACCGTTCTTGCCGCCACCGGAAACGAGCGTGACGTTGCCGAATGTCGAGCCGTCAAACCAGTTCGAGGGCAGCAAGTGCTGATAAGCCTCGACCGCCCCGTAGAGCGGCGCGAGATTGTGCGTGTAATCGACAAGCGCCGTACCGGCGCCGAAATCCTTGCCGAGTCGCGAACCATCACCGCCGATCACGATGTTGCCGCCGATCGGATTGGCATCGTAGATGGTCGTGTAGATGTAGTTGGAGCCGAAGCTCAAGGTCGCAAGAGTTGGCCGCTCGTGCCAGATGCGCGTCACATCGGTCACGCCCGCGCCGGTCGAGGGATCGCGCTGGCGTTCGCCGGCGACGATGTCGGCGCGGACCTCGCCGTCGAAAATCCGGATGGCATCGCTCGAAACATTGCCGCCGCTACCGGTCCAGCTTGCCGGAAACACGTTGTTCAGCAGCAGTGCCCCCGCCGACCGGCCTTCGGTATATCCCTTTTCGAAGACAGATCCCGTCCTGTCGAAAATCGACCTGTATCGCTCGACGATACCCCACCGGGCATGGTTGCGGATGAAATAGCCCTCGACACCGAGATAAACCGCGCCGGCCTGCGCCTGCTCGATGGGGACCAACTGGCCGCCCGCCGTCATCAGGCGCGTGCTTCGCACATAACCGTCGAGATAGCGGACGCTGCCACCCGACAGATCGATGACGGAGCCCTGGCGGGCGATGATCTCCATGCCGGTCATGACGATTCTCCCGCCGATCGTCATGAATTGGGAAACGTCGCGTTCGATCAGATCGTAATAGCCCGAGAAGTTCGCGACGCCCGTCCCGTCGGTCAGTTTGGTGCCGTAGCGGGCGTCGAAATAGACAGTCGTCCCGCGCAGACTGCCGTCGCGCATCACCGGATTGTCGCTGAGCTCATTGGCCCGCAGCTCGGCCTTGATAGCGTTCTGCTCCATCGCGATCTCGACATCGCGAAGACCCGACACGTCGAGGGTAGCACCTTCAGCGAGATAGATCCGGCTGTCGTCGACGCTCGAGGAATTTGCTTCGTTCTTCCGCCGGGCGACGAAACGGATATCGCCCGCTGGAACGTACAAGGCTGCATCCTTCTGGACGACGATGCTGTTGCCGTAGACCTCGACGATCGACGGCTTGTAGGGGTTGCCGACGACCTTCTCGCCGCTAACGTCGGGAAGGATCCCCGTATAGCTGCCCTCGCCGAAATTGACCGCGCCGCGCTCGCCATCGACGTAGGGGAACATGCCGTCGGTCATGGTGGCACTAAGGTTCAGGACTTTTCCGGTCAGATCCCGGGTGTGATTGGTTCCCTTCATGCCCGACTCGGCCTGGATCAGGACCGAGCCAGCGGTTTCTCCCGCCGTGGTTGAGATCAGCACACCGCTCTGGCCGACGTTTTTGCCCGTGAGGGTGATATTGCCGCGCTCTGTGACGATCAGGCCGGCATTCTCGACTAGGCCGCCGCGGTCGACGCCGGCGAGAAAGCCGCGGATCGGCGCGCCGCCGAGGTCTGCGCCAGCACTGTCCTTGACCGCATTGCGCTTGGTACCATCGAGCAGCAGCACGCCGCGACCCGCCGCCATCAGCACCTGACCATCCGGCGCGTCGATCCGGCCACGATTGACGACATTATGGCCGAGCAGAACGGCTTGGCCATAACCACCGACGGCGATCCGCGCACCTGCCTCCACCGTTACGCCGTCATAGGCGGCAAACGTCTCACCCGGGCGGACCCGATCGGCGGTCGCGTTCATGTTGGTGCCGTCGAAGAAAGTCAGCGGCACATTGGTATTGGACGCCGGATTGGCGGCGAGGATGCCGTCCATGAAGCGCTGGTTGCGCGCAGCGAGCTTCTGCTGCTCGGTAGCCCCAGCCTGATATTCGATCGCACCGCCGTGAATATCGAGTGCCGACGCAATCAGGCTCCCGACATTCACCTGACTGGCGCCGCCAAAGATGATGCCGCTCTGGTTGATCACATAGACCTGGCCGTCGGCCTTGATATTGCCGAGGATCTGGCTCGGTGCCGTCGCGCCGTTCACACGATTCAGCACCACCCAATTGGCGTTGCCCTGCTGATCAAATGTAAGGGTCGTGCGCGCGCCGACATTGAACGACGTCCAGTTCAGGATCGCCTGTTGCGAGGTTTGCCGGATGCCGACCTGGGTCTGGCCTGCGCCATCAACGCCCTGCGCCGGCGCATTCGCGCCGCTCCAGCCCGTCGGCATATTCGGCAACAATCCTCCGGCGCCCAGGCCGTCGGGAACTGCAACCGGCGCTGCGAGCGAGGTCTGCCGGGTCGCTGCTGCCGCACGTGCGGCAGCCTGCACCGCCTGCATGTCCTGGATAGTACGCGCCGCTCGCGCCAGCGAGTTCTGCGTCTGCCGTGCCATCGCAGCCGCCTGCTGCGCCGCATAGGCCGCTGCATCCGACGCAATGTTGGGCGCTGACGGCGTTGTGGAGCCGCCATTGAGAGACCGCGCATGAAGGGGTTGCTGTGCGTTCCATGCCAATGCGAGCGCGCTGACGCCGGCCAAGAGAGCTATGCGGTGGCCCGGACGGCGTACAAAGACCATAGAAGCGGCAACGCGCTGATTCATCGGAGAATTCCTTCGGGCAACAACAGACCTTCGACAGGCAGCGGGGAGTAGCCGCCATCCCGGAAGGTCCTTTTCAATTGCAAGACGAAATCTCGGGAGCCGTTGAGCCACGTTCCGGAAGATATTTTAACTTTTTTGGGACGAGCCAGATCAGCTCAAGAGGACCAGACCGCCTGGTAGATACCGGATGTTGGCGTCAACGGCCTGCTGCAACTGCAGCAGAACCTCCTCCATTTCCCCGATCCGGAAGCGCCCGTTGATCTGCTTCTGGGCCAAAATCGAACTCATCAGAAGAATTCGACCCGGGCGATATCGATTAATCTCCTCGACAACTTCGACGATCGGAGTGTTTCGGAACTCGACGATGCCACGTTGCCAATTGGACTCCGCGATGGGATCGACCATGGCGATCCCACTCATCCCTGCCACCGTGTAACGAATACGTTGCCCACTCCGTAGTTCGGCAGTTGCGCCGCCCTGTTCGACGCGAACACAACCATCGAAACACGTCACAGTTACCGGGGAGCGATCCCCATCCATCGTATACCGAATATCAAAACGGCCTGCATCGGTATCCGCTCTTCCCCCCGCAGCCAACACGACAAGGGTTCGTGCGCCACGCGCCGACGACTTGAACGCCGCCTCTCCCGTGATCAGCTCGATCCGATCCGCGGCGGCCGTCGCTGGACGGATTGCAAGGCTCGTTTGAGTATTGAGGTTGATCGCGATATCGCCAGCGAAATTCACATTGCGCTGCTCACCCTTCGCGGTGCGGAAATCGGCGTTAAGTTGCGAAAGCGAAGGCCACAGTCCCAGCGGAGGATTAGCCACTCCATACGTTGCCACGACTGTCGCTGCCGCCGCCCCGCCCAATAAGAAACGACGGCTCACCGCCTTGCGCCGACGTCCAAGTGCATCAAGCGCAGTTGCGTAATCGATATCGGGATCGTGCAAGACCCTCCGCGCGGCGCCGATCTCGCGCCAGACCCGCTCTGCCTCGACAAACGCAGCTTCGTGCGCCGGACCTTGCTTCCGCCAGCGACTTGCAGCGTCGATTTCATCGGGCGCAGCCTCTCCCGACGCGAGCCTCTGCGCCCACTCGACGGCTTGGCTCTCCACATGGCTTAGACCCACTCCGCGAGAATTTTCCTTTGTCATTTAGTGTTCAGCCCCAAGCGAAATCGCCGGGACGCCGCCGGCCATTTCAATCGCTTCCGATACCAAGACGTTTCTCGGCGAGCAAAAATGCAACTTCATTCTCTAAATTCTTTACGACGGGCCATACAATGCATGTGGGCCAACATGATCTCCCGGGCGACGGAGCGCCGCGAAATGCCAACGCGATCGGCGATTTCCTGCCGGGGAATGTTGCCGAACCGGGCTGCGAGAAAGATGGTGCGACGGCGTTCCGGAAGCTCCGCAATGATCTTTCGGAACGCTTCCAAGTCCGACTGCGCCAGCAGCGCTTCTTCCGGGGTGGCCGATTCGTCCGACACATCCAAGGCGGCATCGATATCGACGATGTTACGGTGACGCCAGTCTCGTCGGCGGCGATCCTCTGCAACATTCAGAATGACGCGAAACAGGTAACTGTCGGGGTTGTGGACGGGACTCACAGTTTCGGCGCCGGCGAGACGCAGCCAGGCATCCTGCATCGCATCACCGGCCAGATCAATCGAGCCCAAACGCCGCGTGACGCGAGCTTTCAGATTGTCATAACGTTCGATAAACAGCGTACGGATCGCCGCCAACGGATTGTCACTCATCGCGGCTCACCACTGGCCGCATGTCGTGCGTCCGCCCTCGCGCAGGCAGCCCCCCCTCCGGGTGCGTCAGGTGAGAGCAATATGCGGATGGGTTGCATGAAATCGGCAGGCGGTGGCTCGCTAAACCGGACGCCGCGCAGCGCCCCATCCATCTGCTGATCCGCCTCCGCCGCGCCAACTGTGCCAATGCGATTGACGCGCTCAATGCCGCCGGTCGGCGCAATGCGGAGGGCAACGATGACACGGTAATGCCCCGGCCGTACGCTGGGCAGCCGGCACAACGTGTCGAGCACCCCCTGCTGGACAAGACCATAGTAGCGTCGATGCGCTGGCGGCAATGTGATCTCGTTCGCCCGGTTAGGCACCGACGGAGATGCTGCGACCACAAATCTCCGCTCTGAAACAAACCTTGCGGATAGACCCGTGCCGATCAAAAGCCTTTCCAGTCCCTCGGCAGGCGTCATCATCCCCTGCACGTTATTTGAGAAGCGTCCAGTCGCGAGGCCCGCGTCGTATAGTGCCTCGCTGCCAGTCGCATCGCCATAACGGCTGATGGCGGAGACCAGCGGCTGCGCTGGAATGGAAAATGCTATCCTGGTGTCGATTTCCGCGAGCTCCGCAGCCTCAGATACGCAAACAAGCCCCATGAAAACAACACCGAACGTCCACGCTGCGTTGCCGGGATATCGATGCCGACGGACCTTCTTAAGTCGCGAAGCGGATTCAGATAGCTGAAGCGACATCCCCGCCCGTTTCAAAGCAGAAGCAGCTTCGCGAGGCACCGGGCGACCTATCTACTGGCAGTCAACTATTGCGCGTCGAGGCCAGTCCTCCTGGCAATGACAATGCAACGCATATTGGTCGAAGATTACGATTTTAAGACAAAGACCGCGGATTGAATCCAAGCAGGTTCAACGACCGCCATGAATCCACCGGATTGGAAACGTGCCGGAGCGAACGCGGAATTTCATGGCAAAGCATGGCCAGGCGCTAACGGCGCCGCATCCTTAGGGGTGCCGCCCATGCCGATTGCGTTGGCCGCTGCTTGAGACGGATGGTCCAGATCGCTCCTCGCATCTGCCCACGGCTCACTCGGGCCTACTTTTCGGTTGGCCTGGGCAACGTCAAAGAATCTTTGGAAGGCTTATAAAACGGTGCTTAAAGGCGGCCCGCAGATGGTCGCTTCCCAACAGGGTCGTCACCAAAGACATGGTGCGCGCCATCGAGCCGCAGCGCTGTAGACGGATTATCGGCTCGATTGCTTGCGCCAGATCGACATATCTACACCCGATCCCCACAAATTGCCGCATACGGAAATAAGGGCTCTTTCCATAAACAGACTCAGCGGATTTGATGGTGCAGCACCTCATTGACACGGGAGGCATTCTTTGAACGCACGGGCCTCAACCTCAGAATTTCGGTTGGCGCGATCCGCAAAGACGCGGCAGACGGTCAGCCAAAAACTGAGTCACCGGTCGTAGAGACTTCATCTTTTGCGCTACAATAATGTCTAAAGCCAAATTCACAGAAGCTGATGTTAAGCGCGCCGTGAAAGGCATCATCGATGGCGGCGGCAGGGTCGCGAGCGTTGATATCTGGCCTGACGGACGCATATCGGTTACAGTCAAAGAGGACAAACACCGCTCGATCGACCCGGAAGATGATCCGGAGGTGTCGCGGAGGCTTCTGTGAAAATTGGCCGATCTGCCCTGCCCCTGCCGCGCTACACGAGGCGCAAACGTCTCAAGAAGGGCGGAATTGGATATTTTTTCGACATGCCGACGTGGGCACGCAAGAGCGGTTGCCCGATCAAGAATGAACCGCTGAGTACCGATTACGACTTGGCCGTGCAACGCGCCGAAAGGATATTGCTACCCGCGTTCGATAGCTGGCTAAGCGGCGGCGAAGATGCAAATCCGAACGGCATCGGCGTGGTGATCGGAACGCTGGACTGGATGTTTCACGAGTACCGACGGACGTGGAAACAGAAAACTGCGAAGCGTTTGCAGCCGTTGAGCCCCGGACAATGCCGCGTCCATGAAACCGGCATCAAGATGATCTGCGAATATCTATTGCAGGACGGCAGGCGGCTTGGCACGCGGCGGGTGTCGAGCATCGATACGGCCTTCGGATAATCTGTTTGAGAAGCTGCTATACAAAAATGTCGATGACGAGAAAGTCGAGCGCCGAACTACCGTGAACCACGCCATGAAAACCGCGCGCGGTGCGTGGAACACAATCTCACGGGCGCACCCTCACATGTTTCCGCCGCGAAACCCGTTTGAGAAGATGGGCCTGAAATCGACATCGCGCGAGACACCGCACGCGAACTTCGATGAACTGATGGCTTTCCGCGCCAAGGCATTCGAAATGGAATTCGCGTCGCTGGCAACTGGCGTTCTGATCGGCTGGGAATGGCTCCAGCGCAAAGCGCATATCTTCATCCGGTTTATGGCCGAGCACTATCGCCCGGACAGCCACCCGAACCACGTCTACGTCATCAACTACAAGACTAGCACCGGCTCATGGGAACCGTTGTTCGATAAGAAGGGCAAGCCGCTATATCCCCTGCTGATGGCTGAGCTGGATGCCATGAAGGCGCTGCGACCAACAGGCGGCATGATGCTGCGGCGGGACGGCAGCAGCCTGCCGTGGAGCGGCAAGGGCGAGATGCTGACGCAAGTGGAGCGCATCTCGAAAAAGATCATCATCGCTGCGGGCTTGCGACCTGAGCTAACCTTCACATCGTTCGGTCGGCACGGCGGGGCCACCGAATCGAAATCGTCGGGACTGACCACATTGCAATTGATGAACAAGGGTCAGTGGTCGTCGGTGGCGGCAATGGCGAACTACCTGCACGACGACGACAAAGGCAAGCAGCAAGCTCAGATCAAGCGCATTAAACGGCGCAAGCAGGTGGCCAAAAAGTGAACGTTTGTCGGAATGAATTCGTTGAGCTTGTCGGAATGGAAAGGTCTTGACGTACTAAGCCATTGAAAACATTGGAGCGGGTAGAGGGAATCGAACCCTCGTATTCAGCTTGGAAGGCTGCTGCTCTACCATTGAGCTATACCCGCGCGCGGCATCAGGTAACACGTCACGCGGCGGGTCTCAACCTCATCCGGCGTCGCATCCCCTGCCCCGTGGCACCGCGAGTTGTGTATGGATTTCAAGGGGATGGCGTGCGGAAATGCGATTTGCGACTGGGGGCCAAGCCACCCCTCCTCGTCATTCCGCGGCAAGCCAATTGGTTTGCCTGAGGGCAGGACGGGCCGCGTAGCGGACCGGACTGGACCCGGAATCTCGGAGTGTTTTGCGCTGAACATGTCGGGATTCCGGGCTCGGTCCCGTCGCCTGCGGCGCCGGTCCCGCCCCGGAATGACAGTGTGGGGCGGGTACAAACGCACCAAACATTTTTTCCTATTCACCGTTGACAACATCCCTATATGGACTATTTTCCTTTTCATTCGGCCCCGATGAGAGGGGCGAGCGCGATCGTCACGTTCGCGGGGCTGGATGCGGTGGACGCCGGAGATGCGGCGTTACGCGGTTCATGGGTGACGTCTGTCTTCGGGCAGGACGGATCTGCGCCAGCACTGCCACTGGCAAGGAGACGGCCGGCCTTGGGATGGAAAGACCCCCTGGACAGTGTGACGGACGACCAAGTCAAAACGCGTCCGGCCTACTCGCTTGAGGCACCCTGTCCCTTCGCCTTGGGACTGTAATTTTGGTGATCGGATCGTTCGCCATGGCGAAGCGCAAGCAACCGAAAAAACACCGCATGCGGAACGTCGGGCACTTGCTCGGCGCCTCCGAAAGTCCTGATGCACTCACCTGCGGAGTACCGCATTCGCATCAGGCCCAAGGGTGCAACGGGCACCCGGCGTTCCGCACGCCCTCTTGATTGAGGGTGGGAAGGAATGCTCATAGCTCGGACGCCATCGGCGCCGCGAGAATGCGAACGTGTGTTTTCAGGGATGATGGGGCTGTTTGAAATTCACATCTGAGATGGCGCGACGGCGGTCGCGTGATCCCTCCCCCAAGCGGCGAAGCCGCGCAGTGGGGTCTGGCGGACGAATTCGTCCGCCGTAGTCGACCTCCACCGTTGCAATGCGACGCATTGCAACGGTGGAGGTCGGGGTGGGGTCTCGCCCCACGTGAGAGCAGAGCATGTCGCACCACCCCACCCGTCTCGACCGCCCGTGCGAAGCGAAGCTTCGCTAGAGCGGTCGATCCACCCTCCCCACGTCGCGTGGCTGCGCCACGCTAGGGGGAGGGAGAAGAAAGCGCCTCGCCTGCTCAGCGAAGCGCTCTCCTCACCTTTACCAGGTCGCGAGGACCGAGCCCTTGAAGGTCTTCTCGATGAAGTCCTTCACTTCCGGCGACTGATAGCTTTCCACCAGCGTCTTCACCCAGGGCTTGTCCTTGTCCACCGCGCGCACGGCAATGATGTTCGCATAGGGGCCCTTCGGGTCCTCGCGCAGGATCGCGTCCTTGACGGGATCGAGGCCGGCCTGCGTGGCGTAATTGGTATTGATCCCTGCGACATCGACGTCAGGCAGCGTACGCGGCAGCTGCGCGGCGTCGACCTCGGTGATCTTCAGCTTCTTCGGATTCTCGGTGATGTCGAGCAAGGTCGGCTTGAAGCCGACGCCGTCCTTCAGCTTGATGATGCCCTTGTCGCGCAACAGGATCAGCACGCGGCCGCCATTGGTCGGATCGTTCGGGATCGCCAGCGTGGCACCCGACTTCACCTCGTCCCAGCTCTTCACCTTCTTCGAATAGATGCCCATCGGGAAGTTGATGGTGTTGCCCAGCGCAACGATCTTGTATTTGCGATCGGCCACCTGGTTGTCGAGGTAAGGCTGATGCTGAAATGAATTGGCCTGCAGGTCGCCGGCTTCCAGCGCCGCATTCGGCACCACATAGTCGGAGAATTCGATGATCTGGATGTCGAGGCCCTTCTTGGCGGCGACGGCCTTGGCGGCTTCCAGCACCTGCGCATGCGGACCCGGGGTCACGCCGACCTTGATGGTCTCGGCTGACGCGGCGCCGGTGAGCGCGGCGAAAGCGAGGATGGAGAGAAAAGTGCGACGAAGAGACATTGTGTTTTCCATTGTGAGTAAACGAGTGTGAGCGGGCCCGCTGACGCGAGCGAGATGCTCAGGAATGTCGCGTGCGCTTGTCGAGGCGGCGCGAGATGAAGTCGCCAAGGCTTTGCACGCCCTGCACGAGACAGATCAGCACGGCGACCACGGTTGCCATGACTTCCGGCATGAAGCGCTGATAGCCGTAGCGGATACCGAGATCGCCAAGCCCGCCGCCACCGACGGCGCCAACCATGGCGGAATAACCAATGAGGCTGACAGTCGCGAGCGTCAGCGCCAGCGTCACCGCGGGCATTGCTTCGGGCAGCAACACCTTCCAGACGATCTGCAGCGGACTGGCGCCAAAGGCACGCGCGGCCTCGACCAGGCCCTGATCGACTTCGCGGATCGCGCCTTCGATGACGCGCGCGATGAACGGCGTCGCGGCAATGGTGAGCGGCACCACAGCGGCGCTGGTGCCAATCGAGGTGCCGGCGATCAGCCGCGTCAGCGGCACGATGGCGACGACGAGAATGATGAAGGGCGTCGAGCGCGTGGCATTGACGACGAGGCCAAGCAGCCGATTGACGTTCGGCGCCGGGAACAGCTCACCCGCGCGGCTCGTCGCCAGGAAGATGCCGAGCGGCAATCCGGCCAGCGTGCCGAAGATGCCGGCCAGCGCCACCATGGTGAGCGTGTCCAGCGTCGACCACAGGATCATGTTGATCAGTTCAGGCGACATAGCCGAGATGCTCCACGGTGTTGCGGGTCGCGGTGAGATCGGCGATCAGCTTGGCCTGCAATTCCGGCTCGGCTGCGACGGAGGCGATCAGCGTGCCGAACGGATGGTCGGCGACATATTCGATCTGGCCATGCATGATGTTGAAATCGACGCCGTAAGCGCGGGTCAGCCTGGATAGCACCGGCTCGTCCGCATCGGCGCCGGTGAAGGCGATGCGGATCACGGCCTGACGGCCGGGTGCGTAGTCGGCCAGCAGCTTGCTTTGCAGCCATTCCGGCACATTGCCGCCGGTGACCTCGCCAACGAAACGCTTGGTCGTCGCGTGCGTAGGCTTCGAGAAGATCTCGTAGGTCGTGCCCTGCTCGATAATTTGCCCGCCTTCCATCACGGCGACGCGCTGCGCGAGCTTCTTCACCACGGACATTTCATGGGTGATGAAGAGAATGGTCAGGTTGAGATCGGCATTGATCTGCTTGAGCAGCGCGATGATCTGCGCCGTGGTCTCCGGGTCGAGCGCCGAGGTCGCCTCGTCCGACAGCAGCACCTTCGGCTTGGTCGCCAGCGCACGCGCGATGCCGACGCGTTGCTTCTGGCCGCCGGAAAGTTCGGCGGGATAACGGTCGCGCTTGTCGGCAAGGCCGACCATGTCGAGCAACGGCTCGACGATGCCCTTGATGTCTTTGCGCGGCGTGCCGGCGATCTCCAGCGGCAGCGCGATATTGTCGAAGGCGGTGCGTGACGACAGCAGATTGAAATGCTGGAAGATCATGCCAATCGAGCGGCGCGCCTGGCGCAGCGCCTTCTCATCCAGCGATCCGATGTCGAGGCCGTCGACGGTGACCTTGCCGTGGGTCGGCTGCTCAAGCCCGTTGATCAGGCGAATGAGGGTCGACTTGCCGGCGCCGCTCTTGCCGATCACACCGACAATGGCGCCTTCGGGCACCACGAGGTCGATGTTGTCGACCGCCTTCACCTCGGCGGAATCCTTCCGCGACGGGAAGATCTTGCTGACGCCATCGAAGGAGATGATGGCACGCCCTTGTTGGCCAGGATCTTGCGGATCGAGAACTGGCACGGGCGCTCCGGTCGGCTTGGACAGGGGAGCGTTCATTGAATGACGTTTCTGCGCAGTTGTGAAGCACGGGGCCGGCCTGCGTGTCGCGGGCGCCGTGGCGGCAACCTACTGATTTCGGGCATTATTTCAACCGCACTGCACAAATGAGGAAAATCCAGCGGTTTCAATGGCCTGCGGGAGTAAAAGAGTGCCGGGAGACGGCTGGTGACAGCGCTAATCGTCTCCCGGCGAGTTTTCGGGAGCTCAGGAGCCCGGGGTCCAGGTCCAGACGATGTCCTTCACATTGATCGCCTTGGGGATCAGGCCGAGCTTGTGGAAGCGATCCGCCGTTTCCTGCTGGGTGGCAATGATCCGGTCATTGATCGGCACCACCGTGTAGTTCGACCGTTCGACGGCGCGCGTGGTCGCCGCCTTGTCGACGCCGGTCGCCTCCTGAAGCTTCGTTGCGACCTCCGGCCGATTGGCCTCGGCCCACTTTCCTTCATCGGCAAAGGTCTTGTTGAACAGCGCGACGATATCCGGATGCCTGGTGGTAAAATCCTTGTTGGCGAGGAAGAACGAAATGGAATCCTGCACGTCCTTGGAGAAGGCAATCACCCGCGCCTGCTTGCCCTCGGCGAGCGCCAGATACGGATCCCAGATCGACCACGCGTCGATATTGCCACCGGCGAATGCCGCCACCGCGTCGGCGGGGCCGAGATAGACCGGCGTGATATCCGCATAGGTCAGTCCGGCCTTCTCCAGCGCAGCAATGATGGTGTTATGCGCGCTCGATCCCTTGCCGAAGCCGACCTTCTTGCCCTTGAGATCGGCGAGCGTCTTGATCGGCGAATTCTCGGGAACCACGATGCCCTGATTGTAGCCGCGCGACGGGATGGCGGCGATATAGACGAGATTGGCACGTGCGGCCTGCGCGAAAATCGGCGGCGCGTCGCCGGCATAGCCGAAGTCGACATTGCCGGTATTGATGGCTTCAAGGATCGGCGGCCCGAACTGGAATTCGACCCATCGGACGCTGATGCCCTTTTCCTTGAACACCTTCTCCAGCGTAGCGCGCTGTTTCACCGCCGGAAAGATGCCGGCCTTCTGGAAGCCGATGCGGATTTCCTTCAGCTCCTGCGCAGTCACCGGCGATGCGGCGGGCCCGGCGGACAGCAACAGTGCTGCGGAGAAACCTGCGACCACGGATCGTCGGGAATAGGACATGCGCTGTTGCTCCAGTTGCGCCCGGGGGATGCAAGGGCGTGATGGTCAAACGCTACGCGCGATTGCGAAGATTGTGCTTTCAAAGGTCGCGGGCAGCCTGCAAGTTTTGCAATCCGAAGGTCAGCTCCGGGAGCAGCTTCATCTCCGCCGCAGGGAAATAACCTGCTCTTCCGGAGCCAGCCAGAAGGCATGCGGAGAACGTTTCCGCTGCACAACAAGGCCATCGCAGCATGCCTGCATCGCCGCGCCCGGAACTACAGTTGGCCATTTCATTGACGGAAACGCGCTGCTCTCGCACCTTTGCTGCTCACGAAACATCATCAGCAAAGCAGTCCCAACATGCTTCCGATTCACATCGCCCGCTTCATCGAACGCTTCGTGTTCCGGCGTACCCGGGCGCTGCAACTGGCCGCCGTGGCCTCCATGCTGTCGGTCTCCTTCGCCTGTGCGCAGACGCCGGACACGGTGCGCATCGGCTATCAGAAGTCGTCGACGCTGATCGCCGTGCTGAAGACCAATGGCGAATTGGAGAAGGCGCTCGCGCCGCTCGGAGTGAAGATCAGCTGGCATGAATTCACCAGCGGCCTGCCGCTGCTCGAGGCCATCAACACCAACAATGTCGACTTCGGCGCTGATGTCGCCGACACCGTGCCGCTGTTCGCGCAGGCGGCCGGCGCCAAGCTCGCTTACATCGCCGAGGAAGCCGCCTCGCCTGCCGCGCAGGCGATTGTGGTGCCGGCGGAATCGCCGCTCAAGACGGTCGCCGATCTCAAGGGCAAGAAGGTCGCGGTGACCAAGGGTGCCGGCAGCCACTTCCTGCTGCTCGCTGCGCTGAGCAAGGCCGGCCTCACCTTCAAGGACATCCAGCCCGCCTATCTGCCGCCGGCCGACGGGCGCATCGCCTTTGTCGGCGGCAATGTCGATGCCTGGGTGGCATGGGACCCGTTCCTCACCAGCGCGCAGCGCCAGTCCAACGCCCGCGTGCTCGCGGACGGCAGTAACGGACTCGCCAGCTACAAGCGCTACTACCTGTCGTCGGCCGCCTATGCCGACAAGCGCGGCGATGTCCTGAACGTCATTTTCAAGAAGCTCGATGAAACCGGCAAATGGGCCAAGGCCGAGCCGAAGGAAGCCGCCAAGCTCCTCTCAAACCTGTGGGGCATCGACACCGCCACCGTCGAGGAAGCCAACAGCCACCGCTCCTACAAGGTCGGCGCCGTCACCAAAGCCGGCCTGTCCGAGCAGCAGATCATCGCCGATGCGTTCTTCAACGAAAAGCTGATCCCCGTGAAGGTCGACGCCAGCGACGTGAAGATCTGGGCGCCGAAATAATCCCATTCTGACATTCCCTGAAAGACAACGACAATGAAGACCGCCCTCTCCGTCATCGCCGCCGCGATGCTCGCACTCGTCTCCTTTGGTGATCATGCCGACGCGCAGTCCGCCACCAAACCCGAACTCAAGGTCGGTTTCGTACCCGGCCCCTATATCGACGGCTTCAAGAAGGGCGTCGAGCCCGAGCTGAAAAAGAAGGGCTACACCGTCAAATACTATGAGTTCTCGACGGGCCTGGAAGCCAACACCGCGGTGTTCAAGAATGATATCGACGCCAACGTGATGCAGCACACGGTGTTCCTCGACAGCTATAACCAGCGCCAGAAGACCGACCTGACCGGCATCATCACGGTGCCGACGCCGCCAATGGGGCTCTATTCGACCAAGCACAAGACATCCGATGCCGTGAAGGCCGGCGCTACCGTGGTCGTGCCGAATGATCCCGTGAACCTGCAACGCGCGCTGTGGATCCTGCGCGATCTCGGCTGGATCGAGATCAAGGACAACAACCCCGTCGATGTCACCGAGCTCGACGTGATCAAGAATCCAAAGAGCATCAAGATCGTGCCGCTCGAGAACGCGCAGGCGCCGCGCGCCCTCGGCGATGCCGATTTCGCCGCCGTGCAGGGCAATTTCGCGATCTATAGCGGGCTGAAGCTGACCGAGGCCTTCGCACTGGAAAAGATGACCAAGCCCTACACCAATGTCGTGGCCGTCCGCCGGGGCAATGCCGAAGCGCCGTGGGCGAAGGACATCGTTGCGGCCTATCAGTCGGACACGTTCAAGACCGCCATCCGCAACGACAAGTTCTACGCCGGCTTCACCCTGCCCGAATACTTCAACTGAGCGCAACCTACGCGCGCAGGCTGCCATAGCGCGACAATCATACCGAGCCGCGGATTTGACTCCCAGCGCGGCTCGGTTACGCTTTCCGGAGGCGTTATGAGACGCCTTCGGAAACGAGGGACATGAGAGATCGGATCGCCGTGGTATTGCTGGTTTTGTGCGCGATCGCCACACCGGCGACCGCCCAGACGCCTTCAAGCTTCGAGATCGCCGCCCGCTCCCGCGGCACCCCCGACATTCCCGGTCTCAACATGGTCTGGCTGAGGCCATGGACCGATCTCCGCCACGCCCGTGAATGGCGCAACATCGTCGTGCATCAGTCGGAAGGCGCGGTCGGCTCCGCCTGGCGTAACGCCGTCGCGCAGATGCAGAAACCCGATCGTCGCGGCGTCGCCATCTGGATCGAAACCGACGGCACGGTTTACTGGTCGACGCCCGAATGGGCGGTGCCGAACCATCTCAACCGCGGCAACCGCAACGACAACAAGTATATCGACAACAGCGGGACCTATCAGCAGATCGACAATGACTCATCGATCGGGGTTGAGTTCGTCGGCAACTACCCCAATGTCCGCAAGCCGCCCACCGATGCCCAGATCGCGGCGTGGCGCGTGTTGGTCCGCGTGCTGCAGGCCCGCTACGACATCCCGAATGAGCGCGTCTTCGCCCATAACTGGATCGACTACAAGGATCGCCGCTACTGCGAAGGCTGCGAGCTCGCCAGAATCGCCCGGACCCAGGGAATCGAGACTGCGCAGCAGATAGCCCCTGCGCATCAAGCCGAAAGCAGCAAATAGGCCTTACGTCCCGACGCGCAACGCCGCGCGCTGCTTGCGCAGATAGGCGATCACCGACAGCGCGGTGATGCGACCAGTCTTCGGATTTTCTGACGGGATATTCTCGATCTGCATCGAGAACCGTGCGGAATCCGAATCCACCTCAACACGATGGACGTTGCGGGTGAGCGCCGGATCGGCCCAGATTTCCAGCGTCGTGGCGTCGGGGCCCGCGCCTGCGAGCGACAGCGCGACGGCGACGTTGAGATTGGCGGGAAAGCCCTTGGCAGCCTCGCGTGCCGTGCCCTCGAAAATCTTCATCGGTTCGGTGATGCTCTCGATATCGATCTTGTTCTCGACGATATAGGGCGCGCCGGCGAGACCTTTCACCGGCTTGCGCGTTACCATCTTCACCGACGAGATCTTGCCCTCGGCGGCAGCGGTCACGGCATCGAGCCCGATCAACGCGCCGGTCGGCACCACGATCTGACCACCATTGGCCTTGGCCAGCGCGATGAGATCGTCATTGAACAACAGCGCTCCAGCGCTCAGCACGATCGCGGTCTTGCCCTTGCTGACGAACGGTTTGACGATTTCGGGGAGCAACGCTGCGGGCGCACATTCGATCACGATATCGGCGACATCCACGAGATCCGCGATCGGCAGCACCGGCGGCGCCTTGCTGAGACCGGACAGGAACGCCTGATGCTTCTCCGGATTCTGCACGGCGACCGCCGCCAGAACCAGGCCGTCTATGCCGCGGTCCAGTGCTTCGGCCACCTTGCGACCGATGGGGCCGAGGCCGACAATGGCCACACGGGTTGCGAACTTTGCTTCAATGCTCATCACGTCGATCTCGTCCAATGATTCAGGGGCCACACCGCCACATCCGGAAACAGTTCTCTCCCGGAAAGGCCGTAATGTCCATTCGGTGGCATCGCCCAGTTTAGAAGGCTTCCGGCCTCACGCCATCGTGCGGCGCGTGCGACAATCCCGGGCTTGCACGTAAAAGGACGTTTCGCTACCTCTGCCGTGATTGCTGTCTCGGCGAGGCCGCACGTAAGCGTTAACGTGAACCAACGCGCCGATCGAACCTGATCCAGGCTCGACCTGCGCGACTCCGTGTCAAACAGGCCGATCTGGATTCTCCGGGAATCCATATGACCGACACATCTTCAGACACCATTGCCACCGACCTTCATCGCATCGTGCGCGTCCGTCACGAGCTGAAGCGCCGTCTGCTGACCGTGAAGCGCGTGACGTCAGTGACGCCGCATATGAAGCGCATCACCCTCACCGGCGACGACCTCGAAGGCTTTGTCAGCGCGTCCTATGACAACCACGTCAAGGTGTTCTTCCCGCGCCCCGGCGAAGCCGAGCCCCTGATGCCCGTCTTCAGCGAAGGCCGCGTGCTGGTCGATGAGAGCGCGCGGCCAATCGCGCGGGACTACACGCCGCGGCGCTATGACGAAGCCGCGAAAGAGCTCGACATCGATTTCGCCATTCATGATGCGGGGCCTGCCACGACCTGGGCCACAGAAGCGAAGCCAGGCGATAAAGTCGGTATCGGCGGCCCGCGCGGCTCGTTCGTGGTGCCGGACGACTTCGACTGGTACCTGCTGATCGGCGACGAAACCGCCCTGCCCGCCATCGGCCGCCGGCTTGAGGAACTACGTCCTGCTACGCGGGCCATCGTGATCGCGGAAGTCGCCGATGCTGCCGAGGAGCAGACCTTCGCAGCGAAGGCCTCCGTCACCATCAACTGGCTGCATCGTGGCCAGCAGAGCGCCGGTTCGACCACCCTGATGGAAGATGCTCTGCGCAGCCTCAAACTTCCCGTTGGAGACGGCTACGCCTTCATCGCCGCGGAATCCGAAGTCGCCAAGCGCCTCCGCAAGATTCTCGTCGACGAGCGCCAGCATCCCAAGGCGTGGGTCAAGGCGTCAGGCTATTGGAAAGGCGGCGCAGAGAACTATCATGAGCCGCATGACGACTGATCGTCGCATCTGCAGATAGCAGGGAGTACCGGTGTCCCATCGTTTCACGCGCCGCGATTTTGCCGGAGCGGCCGGCACGCTCGCCGCCGGCCTCGCCATCCCGCTCGGGAAGGCCGAGGCGCAACCGGCCTCAACCAGGCCGGCAGCGCTTCCCAACGACCGGCGATTTCCGGCGGATTTCGTCTGGGGCACTGCAACGTCAGCCTATCAGATCGAGGGTGCCGTCTCTGCCGAAGGCCGCGGCCCCTCAATCTGGGACAGCTATTCGCACACGCCGAACAAGATCCGTGGCGGCGGCAACGGCGACCACGCGGTGGATCATTTCCATCGCTACAAGGAAGACGTCCAGTTGATAAAGGCGCTGGGCGCGAAGGCCTATCGCTTCTCCATCTCATGGTCGCGCGTGTTTCCGACCGGCGTGGGCACGCCCAATCCGCAAGGACTAGATTTCTACAATCGTCTCATCGACGAACTGCTCGCCAACGGGATCGAGCCATTCGCCACACTGTATCACTGGGATCTGCCGCAGGCGCTGCAGGATCGCGTTGGCGGCTGGGCGTCATCAGATACATCGAAGGCGTTCGGCGATTATGCCGCTTATGTGGCGCCACGCATCACCGACCGCGTCAAAAACATCTTCACTATCAATGAATGCGGAACCTTCGTGGATTTCGGCTATGGCCGCGGCCCGGTTGAGCTCGCGCCCGGCCTGAAGCTGCCACAGCCGCAGCTCAACCAAGTTCGCCATCACGTCGCACTGGGCCATGGCATGGCTGTGCAGGCGATCCGCGCCAATGGACGCGCCGACACCAGGGTTGGCGTTGCCGAGAATGTCGCATCCTGCGTTCCGGCCATTGAGACGCCTGCCAATATCCGCGCAGCCGAAATCGCAACGCGCGAGATGAATGGTGGCTACATGACCGTCATCCTCGAAGGCAGATACACCGATGCATTCCTGGCTTATGCGGGCAAGAATGCGCCGAGCTTCACGGCAGAAGAGTTGAAGACCATCTCCTCGCCCGTCGATTTCGTCGGCCTCAATGTCTACATGCCGCAATATTACGTGGTGGCGAGTGGCGATCAGCATGGCTTCGCATTGGTGCCATTCCCGACCTCGTTCCCGCGCATGGATTCAGACTGGTTGCGGATTGGGCCGGAAGCGCTGTATTGGGCGCCGCGCAATGTCGCCAAGGTCTGGAGCGTCAAGCAGATCTATATCAGCGAGAACGGTACATCGGCCGCCGATCGGCCGGCCGGCGACGGTAAGATTCACGATCTCGACCGCGTCATGTATCTCAGGAACTATCTCACGCATCTGCAGCGCGCGACGTCGGAAGGCGTCCCCGTAGGGGGGTATTTCCACTGGAGCCTGATGGATAATTTTGAGTGGTCGGATGGCTATGACAAACGCTTCGGCCTTTATCACGTCGACTTCGCGACGCAGAAACGAACGCCGAAGCTCAGCGCGGAGTTCTATCGCAGCCTGATCGCGGCGAATGCGCTCGTGTAACCCCCTCTGTCATTCCGGGGCGCGCGCATCTTCGCGCGCGAACCTCAGCCACTCCAATTGGAGTGGCGGGGAATCTCAAGATGGTTGAAACGCCGGTTGACTCACATATCTAGATTCCGGGTTCGCGTCGCGCTAACGCGCTGTGCGCCCGGAATGACAGAGTTTTACAATAACTTCCCATCCGCCCCGAAGAACGGATGCGGGCCGTCGAAGTCGCCGATCGGCACCTGATGCATGACCAGATGGCCGCCCTCCTCGCCATCCGGAAACCAGACATGCAGGTGGAATGCTGGCGGTTCGACGCGGAAGGACGGCGGACGCAATTCGGCGATGTCGAGATCGACCGCATGGTTCGGCGCCGGGCAAATGGTCGCAACCGTCCCGGCGAATGTCGTCAGCGTCGCACGATGGACGTGGCCGGCGGCGACGATCTGTATACGGGGATGTTTGCGGACGATGGTTGCGAGGTCATCCGCGTTGAACAGGTCCTGCACGTCCATGTGCTCGATGCCGGTGCGGAACGGCGGATGATGCAGGAATAACAATGCCGGCCGCTCGCGCGATGACGCCAGCGTGGCGTCCAGCCAATCGAGTGTCGATGCTGCCAGCGTGCCATGCGGCTTCTCCGGCACGTGCGAGTCCAGCAGGATGATATCGAGCGGGCCAACCGTCCGCGCCTGATCGAGCGGGCCCGACGACTTCGCATAAGCCCAGTCAGGGAATGCCGCGCGCATCATGTCGCGAGCATCGTGATTGCCGGGCACGCCGATGAACGGGATCTTGAGCGGCGCCAGCAGCCGCCACAGGTGCTCGTATTCGCCCGGCGTCGGCGTATCGACGAGATCGCCGGAGATGACAACGAGATCGGGCCGCGGATCGAGCGCGTTTAGCTCGGCGACACAACGCTCCAGCGCCTTGGCCGTGTCGACCTTGCCATAGGCCAGCTCGCCCGGCGCCTTGATATGCAGATCGGAGATCTGCGCGATGATGGTGGGCTTGGGCTTCGACATCAGTCTTCTTTCGGCAACACGCGAACCGCTTGAGGCGTGACCGACAGGCCGACGCGCTCCCCTGCACGCACATTGATGGTGTTCGGCGCGTCCACCGTCAACGGCTTGTTCGCCGCACCCGTCACCACGAGACGCTGGCGATCACCGATGAAGGCGACGCTTTCGACCATGCCGCGCAGGAAGGCGTCCGCCTCGGCGACAATTCCGATGGTCTCCGGCCGGATCATCGCCACTGCCGCAGCATTGTCGGCGGCATCATTGAGCGCCAGCCAGCCACCGGGCAGCGTCAGCCGACCACCGCTCACCGGCCCTTCTACGATATTGGCCGCACCGACGAATTCGGCGACGAAACGGTTCTGGGGAGCAAAGTAGATCTCCCGCGGCGTGCCGATCTGCGCGATGGCGCCCTTGCGCATGACAACGATACGGTCGCCGAGCTCCATCGCTTCCGCCTGATCGTGAGTCACATAGATCGCGGTGATCCCGAGCGAGCGCAGCAGGCTGTTGAGTTCACTGCGTAGCCGGTCGCGCAGCGACGCATCAAGCGCGGTCAACGGCTCATCCAGCAGCAGCACGCGTGGACGCACGGCCACCGCGCGCGCCAGCGCAACGCGCTGACGCTGGCCACCAGATAATTGATCGATACGGCGGTTCTCGAGCCCGCCGATATTGGTCAGCGCCACCATCTCGGCGACACGCGCCGCGCGTGCGGCCTTGTCGACGCCGCGAATCTTCAGCCCGTAGCCGATGTTCTCGGCCACGGTCATGTTGGGAAACAGCGCATAGGACTGGAACACCATGCCGACATGGCGCTGCTCGATCGGCACCGCGGTCATGTCGGTCCTGTCGAACAGCACACGGCCGCCCGCATCGGGCGTCTCCAGCCCGGCGATGATGCGCAACATGGTGGTCTTGCCGCAACCGGAAGGGCCGAGCAGCACCAGCGTCTCGCCTGACACGATATCCAGCGAGGCTGGCGCCAACGCCTGGGTGCCGTCCGGAAAGGTCTTCCCGCAGTTCTCAATATGGACGGCCGCACCGTGGCCCGCGATCCCGCTCATTTCTTTTCGCCCTTCTCGGCAAACATCTGCATCGCCACCAGAAGAGGTACAATCATGATGAAAAAGATCAGTGTGTAGGCCGATGCCACTTCGAGCCGCATCGACGCGTAACTATCGGCGAGGCCGACCGGCAGCGTCTTGGTGAGCGGTGTGTGCAGCATCCAGGTCAGATTGAATTCGCCGAGCGACAGCGTCACCACCATCAGCGATCCGGCGAGAATGCCGGGCATGGCGTTCGGAACGATGACGTTGCAAAAGCGCGTCCATGGCGAGGCGCCGAGCGACGCGGCGCCCTCGTCCAGCGTCTTGATGTCCACCGAAGCAAACACTGCCATCACGGATCGCACCATGAAGGGCATCGTGAAGACCACGTGGCCCGTCAGGATGAACAGCCACGACTGTCGGAAGCCACCGAAGCCGCCATAAGTCAGCAGCAGCGCCAGCGCGATGGCCAGACCGGGAATCGCCAGCGGCAGCGTGATGATCTCCTCGATCACCCGCGACAACCTCCCGCCCTTCACGTGCAATCCGTAAGCCGCGGGCACGCCGACAATCAGCGTCACCGCCAGGGTCGCGAAGGCGATCAGAAACGACAGCCCTATTTCACCGGCATAGAGGTTCCAGACCTGCACCACCCATTGCAGCGTAACGCCCGACTGGATGCCGCGAAAGTAATTGACGGTGACGCCGGCGGAAATCGACAACACAACGGGCACGACGAGGAACGCTGCGACGAGCAGTGTGAAGCCGAGCTGGCCAGCGAAGATCAGGCGATCGCGCATCGGCTCACCCCGCCGCCGCGACAGCGCCGCCGCTCATTGAGCGGGCCAGCGCGAGGATTGCCCAGGCGATCACACCGAGTCCGATCGACAGCGCCGCCGAGATCGCAAAATTCGCCGCCAATGTGAACTCGGTATAGATCAGCATCGGCAACACATCGATGTTGGTCGCAAGCGTGAAGGCTGTGCCGAACGCACCCATCGCTGTGGCAAAGGCGATTGCGCCCGAGGCCACGAAAGCCGGCCCGAGCGCCGGCAGTACCACATCGCGCTGGACCGCCCACGGGCTTGCACCGAGGGAACGCGCTGCCTCCTCCAGCCCGATATCGAGCTTCTGCACCGCGGCCATCACCGTGAGGATCACGCGCGGGATCGAGAAATAGAGATAGCCAAGAAACAGACCGAAAATCGAATAGGCGAACACGACTTTCTCGCCCGTCACCGCGGCGGTGATGGCACCGATCAGGCCCTGACGTCCGGCCAGCAGAATGATCAGGAAGCCGACCACGACCCCGGGAAATGCCAGCGGAAATGTCAGCATCGCGATCAGGACGGCGCGGCCGGGGAAGCGATGACGCTGCAGGAAAAGGCCGGCGATGGTGGCAATCACCAGCGTGGCGATGGTCGTCGCCGCAGCCAGCACGACCGTATTGATCAGCGTGGCGCGATAGCGCGGTTCTGTAATGATCGCGAGATAGGCGGACACGCCGCGCGATCCACCGGCACCGACGGCGAGCAATTGCGCCATCGGCAAGAGGAAGAAGGCTGCTGTCACCACCACGAGCGGCAGCAGGCAGATCCAGATGAAGTTACGATGCGACATGAAATGATGGTGCCCCTGCCCCCGCCGGGGCACCATTGTGCATCAACGGACTTCGGCGAGATAGCGGTCGCTGAAGCCTTTCTGCGCCAGCTCCATCTTGCCCCAGTCCACGCTCTTGGCGCGGGCATATTCGCTATCCGGCAGGAATTTGGCCTTCACAGCTTCCGGCAGTTCGATCTTGCGGGCCGGACGGAGGTACGCGTTGGTCCAGATCGCCTGACCCTTGTCGGACAGCAGATAATCCATGACCTTCTTGGCCTTGTCCTTGTGCGGCGCGTTCTTCACCAGACCGACCACATAGGGAAACACGACCGAGCCTTCGCAGGGAATGACGAATTCGAAACTGCCCTTCTCGGAATACTTGGCGCGATAGGCATTGAAATCATAATCCAACAGGATCGGCATCTCGCCGGAGACGACGCGGGCATAGGACGTCTGCTTCGGCACGATCGCGTCGTTCTTCTTCAACTCCTTGAAGAAGGCGATGGCCGGATCGAAGTTCTGGTCGGTGCCGCCGAGCGCGAGATTGACCGCAACAGCGCCGACATAGCCGACGGCGGCAGACGTCGGATCGAGATAGCCGACCATGCCCTTGTAGTCGGGCTTGGCGAGATCCTTCCAGCACTTCGGCACCGGCTTGCCAGCGAGGGCATCCTTGTTGACGAAGAAGCCGAGCGTACCGGAATGGATCGTGGTCCAGTAGCCTTCGGAGTCCTTCAGGCCGGCATCGACCTGATCCCAGCCAGCGGGCTTGTAGGGCTCAAGTGCATCCTGCGCCTTGGCCTTCATACCGAAGGTGACGCCAAAATAGCCGATGTCGCCGACCGGATTGGCCTTCTCGGCGAGGATCTGAGCCAGTGCCTGACCGGAGTTCTTGTTGTCATGCGGCATCTCGATCGAGAGGTCGGTCTTCACCGCCTTGATCATTGACGCCCAGTCGGCCCATTCCGGCGGACAATTGTAGCAGATGACGTCCGCAGCACGGGCGGGCTGCGATACGGCGGCGAGCGCCAGCGCGGACAGAGCAAATACCAAGCGGAACGGTTTCACGGCGATCGTCTCCATCCTGACGCAGGCTTTAAGGCCGGCGCATAGAAGTCTGAGGGGAATGCGTGACGCCCCACTATAGGCCGCGGATGAAACTTTTGCGACAAAGCCAACCCGCAGCGCATTTGTGCACCGCAATGACCGTGAAGCCCATCGACAACACCCCGCGGAGGATGTGAAATCGCCCGTCGCCGCTGATATTGGACTGTTGATGTGAAAGAGACGCCCGAACGCGATCGAGGCCTGCTCGGTCTGGTCGAACGACTCATGAGGAGGCCAGGCGATCCCGAACCGATCAGGCCTGAGCCAGACGCGGACACCAGAGACGGTTTCGATCCGGTCGTCGCAGAGGAGAATCCGGCGGCATCGCTGGAGCCGCAACTTGCGGTCGAAAGCACCCGCACGCTTGGCCGGTCGGAAATCGCGGATGTGATCCTGCGCGCGCTAAGGGGTATCGATGGCTGTCCGACAGCCGGCTTCGAGGTGGTCGTCTATGGCACGCGCCCGTGGAACGCCATGTTACGCATCACACCCGCAGCAGGACCGGTGCCTGACGCGCGTGCCTGGCGGCAGCGGGTCCAGGACATGGTTCAGCTGTTGCGACATCAATACGAGTTACGCGAATAGACCGGAGGCCTAGCCTTCCATGCGCACCAGCACGACCTCAAACGGCACGTCGGGGCGTTGCTTGACGACACCTCTGCAGGATGCCGTCGTGGTCTTGGATGTCCCGACCAGATCAATCTCGACCTCGTCGATGCCGAAGATCGTTGGCTGGCCGTCCGCATGCCGGCGGGTCGCAATCGTCGCCGTGAAAGCATCGCCGTTCTGGATATAGGAACCGCTATAGGCGATCACCGTATCGCCACCCGACAATCGACCGTCAGCCAACGTGATGATGCCCATGCCTTCCTTGTCGGGAATACGAAACCACGCCGAATAACGGCCATCCGGGAGCATGACAAACCTGAACTGTAAGTTGCGGTGCAGCCAATTACCACCAACTCATCAGAAAGACGTTAACCAGATCGGTCGCATTGAAACGATCGATCTCGCCTTCTCCAATGTAATGCCGCGCTACTTGCCACCCCCGATGTTGCCGCCCTTGATATGGCCGAGCGAGTTGCTGCCATAGGCAGAATTGCCGTGATTGCCGCTCATCGCCGCATTGCCACGAAAGATCGCCGGCCCTCGTATCTGGCCATAAGTCCCGTAATATCCGTGGTGCGCCTTGTAGCCACGATGGACTTTCTTCGCAGAAGCCGCCGTCGCCGTGAAACTCGCGACCATCAACACCGCCGCCGCCGTTGCCAGAATCTTTTTCATGTTCAACCCTCTGTGACGCCCTGCATGAAAACGCCGGTGGCTGCGTCTCGTTCCGGCACAAATCGTCGCAAAAACGGCCTTACGACGATCTCCGGACCTCCCGTCCATAGGCCTGGTAACGCTTTGCTCACCATACAAAATGGGTGGCCCCGACCGCGATCGGTGGTAAGTGGGTGCTGCTTATTGCGCATCAAATAAATTACACCGCGTTCGGACATCATGTTGCTAGATCAGTCCTCCATCTTCGCAGCGATCGGACTCTCGAGCGCAGCGCTCGCGCTCACATTGCTCGCCACCTGGCTCGTCGCGCGATCCGAGACCTATCTGCTAACTTGGTCGATCGGTCTCGCGACCACGGTCGTTGCCGTCATCATCTATGCAGGCTTCGAGCAGTATGATTCGAGGCTACAGCTCGCTGCATTCATATTGCTGCTTGTCGGCTTCGGAGTGATCTATGCGGGCACCACGCAATTCTGCTCGAATGAGGCCCACTGGATCCGCGCCGCCCTCGTCACCACTGCAGGGCTCGTCCCGATGATCATCGGCTTTGCGCTTGGTTACACCGGCACCGGCACGATGGCCGCGAATTTTGGCACGGGCCTTCTTGTTGCGCTGTCGGCCGCACAATATTGGCACGCGCGCGCCGAAGCACCGCTGCTGATGGTCGCAAATGCACTACTCTATCTCGTCACGGCCGCATCGTTCGTGGCTTGCGGTGCCGAACTCTTGCGTACCGGGCAATTCGTGCTGACCGATCGACCGATGAATTGGGCAGAACAGTTCAATTCACTGATGGTGATCGTCGGTCTGACCGGGATCGGTGCGCTGTCACTGACGATCAACCAGATCCGGACGTCGAACCGGCATAAATCCGATGCCCTGACCGATCCTCTGACCGGCCTGCTCAATCGGCGCGCACTGTTTGGCGAAAAGGTAACGGAGACAGCATCCAATACCGCCATTCTGGTGATGGATCTCGATCACTTCAAGACGATCAACGATCAGTTCGGCCACGCCGCCGGCGACCGCGTGCTGCGGGCCTTTGCTGAGATCATCTTCTCGAATATTCGCGCCGAAGATGTTGCCGCGCGTCTGGGCGGCGAGGAATTCTGCATTGTCCTATCCGCGTCGAGCCCAAAAGCAGCGGCCGCTGTCGCCGAGCGCATCCGATCGACGCTGGAAGCAAAGAGCTTCCCGATCTCCGCCGGTGTTATCCACGCCACGGTCAGCGTGGGGATCGCAATCCGGTCAACCGAGCCTGAAACGCTGCAGGCCTTGCTCAGCCGGGCAGATGCTGCGCTTTACCAAGCCAAGGCGGCAGGCCGAAATCGCGTACAGATTTCTGATTTTCATCTGGCCGCCTGAGCCGCGCGACGCCCGGTTCCACGAAAAATTAAGCACTGGCTGGCAGCGTAAGGTTTTTCGGCAGAATGCCCCGATGCCCGGTCAGAAAACCATTGCCATAGAGACGCTCAATCTGCTGCGCGCCTCAGAACCTCTCCCGAACGACAGCCACCTCAAGGCGGCGTCGATCGTCGCATTTCCACTCGGTCCCATTGAGGTCGAGCAAGTCACGCCGCGGTTCTTTGCCTCCTTTGCCATCGAAAGCCTGCTGCGCTCGATCTGCTATCGCGAAGAACAGTGGTTGATCGAAGCCCGGCACAGCCATGCGATGCGGATGACACTGAACTGGGTCGAGGCTGAAAGCTGACGACAGAATTATCCCTCGGCCGGAAACGTATCTCGCAGTGACGGCCGCTCCGACACGGTAGCGAACCAGTCGGTCAAGGCCGGCCGCGAGCTGCGCCAGTCGAAAGACGCAAAACGAAAATCCAGATAGCCGAGCGCGCAGGCGATGGTGAGGCTGCCGATGGTGATGCGGGCGCCGAACGCTGCGACGTCGTTTTCCATCTGGTCTAGGGCCGCAGCGATCTTGGTCATCTGACCATCGATCCACTCCACCGATCTGATCTCGTCGCTACGGCAGGTATTTTCATAACGCGTGAGCAGCGCCGCATCGAGCAAACCATCTCCGAGCGCCTGCTCGGTGAGCACCTGCCAACGCTCGGGCCCGCGCGGAAACAGCGAACCGTGTCCGAGGTCGTCGAGATATTCGCAAATCACCCGGCTGTCGAACAGCAGCGTGCCATCCACCAGCTTCGCCGCCGGCACTTTGGCGAGCGGGTTGAAACTTGCGATCCGCGCGTCCCGCTTCAACGGATGCGCGGCGCTGGGCAGCTTCACGATACGATCGGCGATCCCGAGCTCGATCGCACAGGCCATGACCTTGCGGACATAGGGCGATGTCGGCGCGTAGAACAGTTCGATCCTGTCGCTCATGGCTTCTGATCCTCCGCGTCGATGGCCGCCAGCGCGGCACGCGCGACTTCGACGTCCTGCGCGCCGGTGCCCGACCCGACACCGACCGCCCCGATACATTGACCGGCAATCACGATCGGCAATCCGCCTTCGAGATTGGTCAGGCGGCCGCCGCCTGCGATGGCCAGCTTGATCTCGTCGGCGGGATTGAGCCGAGAGGTCGGCTGCCTATGCGATGCGGCCGTAATGGCCTTGGACATCGATGTTTCCCGCGACAGCAATTTGGCGCCGTCCATCCGGACGAAAGCCAGGAGATTGCCGCCGTCGTCGACGATCGTGACGTTCTGTGCCACGCCAAGCTCCTCCGCCTTGGCGACGGCACCCGCCAGCGCTTTGAGCGCGCCTTCATGTGTCAGCTTGAGAGAGGGTTTAGTCGTCGCCATGGGACTGCTCCTGTATCGATAGGCGGCTTTTGCGCTCGACATCGCTGCTCATCAAGCGGTGGCGGTCGGCAGGAGCAGGACCTTGCCGATATTTTCATTGGCTTCCAGAATACGATGGGCCTGCGCTGCCTGACTGAGCGGCAGCGGCCGCCAGACCAGCGGCCTCACCTCGCCAGATGCCACCAGCGGCAGCACCTCGGCGCGGAGCGCGGCAGCGATTGCAGTCTTCTCCTCGTCGGACTTCGGCCGCAGCGTGGATGAGGTCAGATACAGCCCCTTCCGCATCACCAACCCGAGATCGATGGGCACCACCCCGCCTTCCATGAAGGACAGGCTGACATGCCGCCCGCCCGGCGCCAGCGCATCGAGATTGCGCGCCACATAGGAGCCACCCACGATGTCGAGCACCACATCGACGCCGCGCCCCGCAGTGGCGTCGCGCGTTGCGACAACGAAGTCGTCGGTACGATAGTTGATTGCGATGGCGCCGAGCGCTTCCACCGCCTTCTTCTTGGCATCGCTGCCCACGGTCGCGATCGCCGTCGCGCCGCGGGCGATGGCCATGCGGATCGCGACGGTGCCGATACCACTGGCACCGCCATGCACCAGCACGGTCTCACCCTTCGACAGCCGGCCACGTTCGAACAGATTGTGCCAGACGGTGAAGAGCGCTTCGGGCAATGCCGCCGCCTGCGCCATCGTCAGCCCCTCGGGCACCGCAAGACAATGCGATGCCTTGGCGATGCAATAGCGCGCGTAACCGCCGCCCTTCACCAGCGCCATCACCGCCTGCCCCTGCAACGCAGCGTCGCCTCCGACCACTCGGCCAGCGACTTCGAGACCGAGCACGTCAGTGACACCCGGCGGCAGCGGCACGGCACCGCTCCGCTGCATCAGATCCGGGCGATTGACGCCGGCCGCAGCGACCTCGATCAGCACTTCACCGGGACCGGGCACCGGCACCGGTCGTTCGACTAGCGTCAGAACCTCAGGACCGCCTGCTTGCGTTGCGATAATCGCCTGCATGGTCGACATGATCGTCGACACTTCGTTCTTCATGATACGCGTATCCACTCTTCACTCGGCCAACGCAGCAAATCCGCCAGCCTGTCCATCATCGCGTTCGCAGCCGCGAGTTCGTCGAAGCCGATCCACTCGTCGGCTTTGTGCCCGCGCGCCATATCGCCGGGTCCGCAGACCAGCGTCGGGATGCCCGCCTCTGCGTAGAGGCCGGCCTCGGTGCCGAAGGCGACTGTGGTTGCGGGTTGCGTATCGCCTGCCATTCCTGCGACCAGACGCGTCATGGAGGCATCGGCAGCAGTGTCGAGCCCGGGATAGGCCGACAGTTCCTCGGAGACGATGTCAGCCTCCGGCGCACTGGCGCGCAACCGATCGCGCTCGCGCGCAACCACCTCATCGATCCGCGCAAGAATCTCGCCGGCGTCACGGCCTGGCATGGTGCGGATCTCGTATTCCAGCACGGCCAATTCCGGCACCAGATTGACCATGGTGCCGCCATGCAGCGAGCCCACATGGATTGTGGTGAATGGCGGATCGAAAGCAGCATCGCCACCACGCGCGATTTCCTGATCGGCCAGACCGCGCAACGCATGCGCGATCGCAACGCCCGCATCGACCGCATTGGCCGCACGATGCGGCATCGCCGAATGACCGGTGCGGCCTGTTACTGTCAGGCGGCGCGCGACCTTGCCCTTGTGCGCGCGAACGACGCGCATCGTGGTGGGCTCGCCGATGATGGCGAGTGCTGGTGGTGCAACAGATTGCATCAGCGCGCGCACCAGATCGGGGGCGCCGCGGCATCCGACTTCCTCGTCATAGGAAAACGCAAGATGCACCGGCGCAGCAATGGCCGCCTCCTTCAAGCGCGGCACGGCAGCGAGAACGACGGCGAGAAAGCCCTTCATGTCGGTCGCACCGCGACCATAGATGCTCTCGTCACGGATGACGCCTGCGAATGGCGGCACGGTCCAGGCCTGCCCCTCCACCGGCACCACATCCGTATGCGCCGACAGCACGATGCCAGGCCGATCCACGGGACCGATAGTCGCGAGCAGCGAGGCCTTGCGGCCATCCGGCGATGGCACGCGGAGTGCGGACACGCCGGACGACGCAAGTACTCTCTCGATATATGCAATGATATCGAGATTTGAATTCGCGCTTATACTTTCAATACTGATCAGCTCGCAAAGTATTTGAGCTATTCTCTCGATCATCTATACTCCCAATACTTTTACGATTGCGGGAGCATCACGATGACCTATTCCATCTCGGCACGTTGTCCGGAGACCGGCGCGTTCGGCATTGCCATCACGTCGTCGAGCATTGCCGTGCCGGCCCGTTGCGCATGGGTGGGACCGCTCGGCCTCGTGGTGTCGCAGAATGTCACTGATCCGTCGCTCGGCCCGACCGGCCTTGCGCTGCTGCGTCAGGGCCTTGGCGCCGGAGCCGTCCTCAACAATCTCACGCTCGGCACACCGCAACCGGCGTGGCGGCAGGTCGGTGTGATCGATCGCTACGGTCAGGTGGCCTGGCATTCCGGCGAACAGGCATTGCCGATCGTCGGCATTGCGCAAGGCGCCGGCTGCCTCGCGCTCGGCAATCTGCTGGTCGATGAAAAAGTCCCGAGCATGATGATCGCAAAGTTCGAAGCTACGGCCGGACAACCGCTGGCGGAGCGATTGCTGTCGGCGCTGGAAGCCGGCCTCGATGCCGGCGGCGAAACCGACGACGAACATGCCGCGGGCCTGCATGTGGCGGATCGCTTCGACTGGCCGGTGGTCGACCTGCGTGTCGACTGGCACGACGCTCCGATCGGTGAACTCCGCGCGCTGTGGGAGCGCTATCGGCCGCAGCAGAAGGACTACACCGCGCGCGCGATGAATCCGGGCGCTGCGCCGTCGTTCTAAGGCAGAGCGCCTCACGCCGCCTCGCCCGGCGGAAACGCCACGATATCGTCGGAGCCGATGATCAATCCGATCTCAGCTCCGACCGGACAGGACGACAGCGCGGCAATGCCCGGTGAACGCAGCAGGATGCGCTCGCGCGCACTGCCGGACGCGTCGATATAGAGATCGACATGGCCGCCCTGAAACACCTGCGTCGTCACGGTACCGGGCAACGAGCCTGACGCGCCGCGCGCCGTCACCGACAGATGCTCCGGCCGCACGAAGACATCCACGGCGTCGCCAATCGAAAGCGCGGCAATCGGCGCCACAGGAACTTCGGCGCTGATATCGCCGACCGAGACGACAGCGACATCGCCGCGCTTCTCGACAAGACGCCCGTTGAGGATATTGGCATCACCAACAAAGGACGCGACGAAGCGATCGGCGGGCCGGCGATAGATATCGTCCGGTGCCGCGATCTGGCGAATACGGCCGGCCGACATCACGGCGATACGATCCGACATCGACAGCGCCTCGCCCTGATCATGCGTGACGAAGATCGTGGTGACGCCGAGCTCGCGCTGGATCTGCTTGAGCTCGACCTGCATCGAGCCGCGGAGATTCTTGTCGAGCGCCGAGAACGGCTCGTCGAGCAGCAGCACCTTCGGCCTGATCACCAGCGCCCGCGCGAGTGCCACGCGCTGCTGCTGGCCGCCAGACAACTGCCGCGGCTTGCGATCGGCAAAGCCTGACAGCTTGACCAGCGCCAGCGCCTCGTCGACGCGACGCGCGATCTCCTTCTTGTCGACGCCACGAGTCTTCAATCCGTAAGCGATATTCTTGGCGACGCTCATATGCGGGAACAGCGCGTAGTTCTGAAACACAATTCCGATTTCCCGCATATGCGCGGGCGTTTCCGTGACCAAATCGCCATCGATGAAGATTTCGCCATTGTCGGCTTCGAGGAAGCCGGCAACGAGATTGAGCAGCGTCGTCTTTCCGCAGCCGGACGGGCCCAGCAGGGTCATGAATTCGCTCGGCCGGATCTTCAGCCACGCTTCATGCAGCGCCATGGAGTCGCCAAAGCGCTTGGTGACGCCGTCGAGCTGCACCGCCGGACGGACTTTTTCGCTGGTCGCTTCCGGCGTGTGTGCCGTCATTGGATCAGTGCGCATCAACATTCAGGATTTTCCCGAGGCCCAGGAAGGAATTTGCAATCGTGAGCAAGGTTGCCGTCACGACGATGTAGATGACCGACAGTGCGGCCAATGTGGGATCCGCGAATTCTCGGACGTAATTATACATGGCGACCGGCAGCGTCTGCGTCGCCTGACTGCTGACGAACAGCGTCGCCGTGAATTCGTTGAACGACAGGATCGCCGCGAACAGCCAGCCGCTCAGGAGGCCCGGAATCAGCAGCGGGATCGTCACCGTGAACAGAATCCGCAGCGGCGTGGCGCCGAGACTGGACGCAGCCAGCTCCAGGCGCGTGTCGAGATTCTCCAGTGAGATGTAAGTGCTGCGCATCACGAAAGGCAGCACCATCACCACATGGGCGAAGATGACGAGCGGAAAGCCGCGTCCGATCCCGGTCTGCGAGGCGAGAATGAGAATGCCAAGACCGACGGTGTAATGCGGGATGATGAGCGGCGACAGCAGAATGCCTTCGAGAAAGTCCCTGAGCGCGAATTTGTAGCGATGAATGGCGAAAGCGAAGGCCGAACCGACCACCACCGCGATGCTCGACGCCCACACCGTCACGGTCAGGCCATTCCAGAAACCCTTGGCAAAATCAGAATAGGAAAACGCACGATAGAACCAGCGCAGTGACCAGGATTGCGGCGGGAATTGCAGGATCGCGCGGTCGTTGAAGGCCGAGATCGCCACGACAACGCCCGGCAGAAGCACGAACAGCAAGATGGCCGCAACGATAATGCGCCCGGACCAGCGCAGCGCAATGGTTGCAGGTGAGCGCTTCATGTGGTGCCCGCCATGCGTTCGAGCGGGCTCGCGGCCTTCTTCAGCAGCGCGATCACGGCCAGCGACAGCGCGAGGCCGATGATGGAGAGGCTGGCGGCAAAGGGAAAGTTGAATGACGAGAAGCCGAGCTGATAGATCAGCGTCGACACCGTGGCGACGCGGCCGCCGCCGATCAGCTGCGGCGTTGCAAAGGCGCTGAAGGTCCAGGCGAAGGCCGTCGAGAAGCCGGCAACGATGCCGGGCATCGACAGCGGCAGCGTGATGGTCATGAAGATGCGGATCGGACCCGCGCCGAGACTTTCGGCAGCTTTCTCGTAATTGCGGTCGATATGCGACAGCGCCGCGGCCAGCATGATGACCATAATCGGCATGGTCACATGCACCAGTGCCGCTATCACACCGCCCGAGGTAAACATCATGCGCAACGGGCGATCCACCAGGCCGAGCTTGAGCAGCAGCGTGTTCAGGAAACCGTTATTGCCGAGCACGATCATCCAGGAATAGGTCCGCACCACCTCGCCGAGAAACAGCGGCGTGACCGACACGATCAGGATGAAGGAACGTAGCGCGGAGCTGTTGGTGCGCGTCAACGTATAGGCCAGCGGATAGGCAAGAAGCAGCGTGAACACCGCCGTTTCAAAACAGATCAGTACCGTATTCCAGAATGCCAGGGCGTAAAGCGGCCGCAGCATGGCTTCGAAATTCGCCCAGGTGAATCCGCCGACTTCGAGCGTGCCGGGAATATAGGCTCGCACACTGTACTGAAAGACAGCCAGCATCGCCGCGATCAGGCCCGCAGCGACGAGGCCGGCCGGCGAGACAAACCATCCCAGAAATGGACGTGTGTTCATGGACAAACTCAAGGTGGGCGAACCTGACGTCATGGATCGCGACCCGACAGTAGCAGCCGGATCGCGACCCGAACTCTTTTACGGAGCCATGATGTTTTCGGTGAACCACTTACGCCAGGTACCAGTCTTCTCGGCACGCAGCTTGGCGTCGATCACCAGCGTCTGCTTCGCCCACTGATCCGCGGTCGTGAACACGCCCGGCAGTGCTGCGATCTCGGGCTTGACCTTGGCGTTGTCCACCACCGGGCTGCCCTTCTTCAGTTCGGCGATCTTCGCCTGCACGTCCGGATCGAGCGCGGTGTTGATGAACTTGTAGGCCAGCTCCGCCTTGGTCGAGCCCTTGGTGATGCCCATCGTGTCGACACCGAGCACGGCGCCTTCCTTCGGAATCGCCAGCTTGATCGGCACGCCCTGGGCCTGCATGTAATAGGCGTTCATTGACAGCACGACCTGCACCGGGGTTTCGCCGGTGGCGAACAGCTGCTGACTGTTGGCGTCATTGGTGTAGAACGCCTTGTAGTTCGGCTTCAGCGCCTTCATCTTGGCTTCGCCAACTTCCCAATTCGATGCGTCGCCGCCAGAGAGCTTGGCTGCAACGACCATCACATGGCTCGGATCGAAATCGGGCGACGAGATCATGCCCTTGAGCGCGGGATTCCACAGGCCTTCCCAACTCTCGAAGCTGACGCCCTTCGGCAACTGATCGGGCAGATAGCCGATCGTGTAGACATAGGCCCAGGAGCCGATGTGATACGGGCTGATCTTGGCCTGCTCGACCAGATGACTGGCATTCGGGATCTTCGCCATGTCGAGCTTCTCGAACAGATTGTCGTTGGCATAGAGCCAGCCGACATGGGCCGTCGTGAAGGTAACGTCGCTCTCCGGCTTCGCAGCAGCGAGCTTGGCCTGATTGAGACGATCGATCGTGCCGCCGGTGATGTATTCAACCTTCACGCCGGTGTCGGCGGTGAATTTCTTGGCGATCGCTTCATCGATTAGATCGCGGAAACTTCCACCCCAGGTGCTGACTACCAGCTTCTCCTGGGCGGATGCCTGCCCGCCAATCGCGAGCGTCGACAGCAACATTAATGCAGTAAACTTCAAGGCGCGCTTCATCTCGAAACCTCACAAGGATTATGACGTAGTAAAGAAAAGCAAACATCGTGCCAGACGATTGATAAATCTCAAGAATTTCCGCCGAACAGCCGCGTGCAACCGCACTCATCGATCATGCGAAAGATGAAGTCGCAAACGTCCGATTGATCTCTGTAGTGCCGGCGAAAAACGCGTCGTTACGCCGGAATTTCCGCGATGATGTCGATTTCCATCAGGTATTCAGGCTTGGCGAGGCCCTGAACGATAATCCCCGTCGAAACCGGATAGACGCCCTTCAGCCATTTGCCGACGACCCGATAGACCGGCTCGCGATAGGCGCGATCGGTGATGTAGATGACGATCTTCACCACGTCCTCGAGCGTGGAGCCTGCCTCTTCAAGCAGCACCTTGGCGCATGTCATGGCATTCTCCGTCTGCGCAGCGGCATCGCCGATGCCGACGATCTTGCCGTCGAGATCCATCGCCGTCTGGCCGCGCACATAAACGGTGTTGTTAGCGCGAACGACCATGCAAACGTCGTTGTCGAGCGACTGCTCGGGATAGGCTTCCTTGGTGTTGAACTTGCGAAAACGCTGATGGGTGGTCATGAAGCAGATCCTCAGGCGGCGAGACGACGGAATGTGCGATCGGAGAAGATCAGGGGCAGCGCAGCTTGGTTGCGAACGTTCAGCACCTCGCCCGCGACGATGCGATGCGAGCCGAAATCGAACACGCTGGCGACGCGGCAATCGAAATTGCACAACGCGCCATCGAGCGCAGGCGCGCCGGTGAGCAGTTCCGACCAGTCACCGGCAAGAAAACGGTTGCCGCGCAGTTCAGGGATCAACCCGGCGAAGCTGTTGGCAACACGCTCCTGCGTATCAGACAGAATGTTGGCGACGAACACGCCATTGGCCAGCAACTTTTCGAGATGGCGATTGTCGCGGTGAACGCTGAACACCACCGACGGCGGTTCCATCGATAGCGAGCACAGCGACGACACCGTGACGCCCGCGCGCCCCGCTTCGCCATCCGTTGTCACCACCGCCACGCCCGAAGCCGTCATCCGCATGGCGTCGCGGAAGATATCGACCTCGACCAGCGGATGCGTCGCTGCGCTCACGACTTCGCTCCGTCGATACGATCGGACAGCCCCGCCGACTTCTTGACGAAATCCAGCGGCCCAGCGAAATCGAAGCTGTTATAGACCGCCGCCAGATGATTGAAGTGCGGCGCCTGCGCGAATTGCACGAAGGTCAGGCGGTGACCGGCATAGTCTGAATTGAGCAGGTCGCGCGCGAAGGCGAGCAGTTTGCGGCGATCGTCGGCCTGCCACTGGTCGTTCAGCGAATAGAACTTGTTGAGCCACTTGCCTGATCCCTCGGCCTCGAAGGCGTCGGCATTCGGTGTGATGCAGATCTGGCCGCCGCACAGTTCGCGGGCGATGTGCATCATCGCCGGGAGCTGCGAACAGGCGAACACGCGGCCGGCATAGAGCATCGACTGTTGTGGCATCAGAAGGCCACCCGGGCTCTTCTCCGCCATGGCGATGGAGGCGGTGAGATGCGCATTGATGCCTTCGCGGTAGCAGACGAGATCGGCGAGCTTCTCGCGCACCGACTGCAGCTTGTCGAGGCCGGTCTGCTTGGCGTTCCACATCGCCGCGCCGATCATCATGTCGGCGGTGTAGAGCAGACGCAGCACATAAGGGAATGCCGAGTAGCGATGCAGCGTCGAACGCACGAACTGCGCAGCGCGGGTATGGCGATAGAAGAACACGTCTTCCCACGGGATCAGTACGTCGTCGAACACCACCAGCGCCTCGACCTCGTCGAAGCGATTGGCGAGCGGATAGTCCTTGGCGTTGGCACTGCTGCGATTGGCGAAGCCGCCGCGGCAGATATGTTTCACGCCCGGCGTGCCCATCTTGACGATGCAGCCCACCGCATAGTCTGAGAGTTTTTCATTGGCCCAGGCGCCGACGGTTGGCTTCAGATAGGCCTGATCGGCATAGGCCGCGGCGGTCTCGTATTTCGCTCCGCGAATGATGATGCCCGCATCGGTCTCGCGGGTGACGTGGACCATCAGGTCCGGATCCTGCTGCTGCGGCGGCAGCGAGCGGTCGCCCTTCGGATCGGTATTGGCCGAGACGTGGAAAATGTCCTTCTCGATCACGGCCTGGATATGCCGATCAATATTGGCGGCGAAGCGCGGATCGATCTCGGCCAGCACGTCGCGCCCATCGGTCAGCGACCACATCTCGCCGATGGTCTCGTCGCCGACGCGGGTGACCACGCCGCCGATGTCCTTCATCACGTGATCGACGGCCTTGATCTTGTCGTGCCAGTCCTTCTGTTCCGTCGGCGGCTTGTAGAAGACCGAATGTGTCTCGTTGTCTTCAACGTAAGTGAGGTCGGCGGCGTAACGCTCTTCACGCGCCATGTCATACATGCGGGCCTTAACGTCGATGATCGGCTTCAGCGCCGGGTGCGTGGTCACATCCTTGACGCGCTCGCCATCGATCCAGACCTCGCGGCCATCGCGAATGCCCTGTTTGTATTCTTCACCCGTGCGGATCATTGATCGGCTCCTGTTCGACTGGACGACAGGGTGCCGAAGGGCCTATCATAAGGAAAATATTTTTATGTTTGGAGATGCATAGGAAAACACGATGAGGTTCTCGCTCCGGGCCCTGCGCTATGTGGTTGAGACGGCCGATGCGGGCAGCGTGACGGAAGCCGCCAAGCGCCTGAACGTCTCGCAGCCCTCGATTTCGGCCGCACTCAGCCAGCTGGAGGCGGAACTCGGCGTCCAGATCTTCATCCGCCATCTCGCCAAGGGCGTGACGCTCTCCCCGGCCGGTCAGCGGCTGGTCAACGACGCCAGGCTGCTGCTCGCACACGCACGTGATTTTGCCCAAAGTGCCCAATCACTTGGCAGCACATTGCACGGCGAGATCGTAGTCGGCAGCTTCTCGACCCTCGCCACGCGATTCATGCCGGGGCTCCTCTCCGGCTTTCGCGAGCGCCAGCCGGGCATTTCGGTAAAGCTGGAAGAAGGCGACCAGCAGGAAATCATCGACGGTCTGGTCTCCGGACGGACCGAACTCGCGCTGTCCTACTCCTTCGCTGTTCCCGACGAGATCGTCGGTGAGAAATTTTGCGAGCTACCGCCCTATATCGTACTGTCGGCGGATCACCCTTTGGCAAATCGGTCGTCGATCAGCCTGACCGAAATGCGCGACGAGCCGTTCATCCTGCTGGACCTGCCGCATTCGCGCGACTACTTCGCCAGCCTGTTTACGGCCTCCGGTATCGAGCCGCGCATTTCCTTCCGGACCCGGTCATTCGAGCTGATCCGCGGACTGATTGGAAATGGCCAGGGATATTCGATCCACAATGCCGTGCCGCGCACCACCATCGGCTATGACGGCAGCCGCGTCGCCGTGGTGCCCATCACCGAAAAGCTTCCGGCCACGCATGTGATGGCGCTACGCCTGAAGCGCCACGCGCTACGGCCGGCGGTGCAGACATTCGCCGACTACGCGCGCGACGCCTTTGCCGTTGGCGGCCAGTTTGCGCCGGGCTCAATAGCCCCGGCGAGGATCGACGCAGCTTAGCAGCTCCTGCCCGGCACGCAGCCGGCGCACGTTCTCGCCGATTTGCCGCGCAGCCGAACCCGGCAGCGCCACCGATGCGAGATGCGGGGTGATCAGCACATTGTCCATCGCCCAGAGCGCGCTGTCCGGCGACAGTGGCTCGGAGGCAAACACATCCAGCGTGGCCTCCGCGATATGCCCGGAGCGTAGCGCCTCGATCAAGGCCAACTCATCGACGATACTCCCGCGCGAGACATTGACGAAGACCGCACCCGGCTTCATCTGCGCGAGACGCTCGGCATTCAGCAGTCCGCCCGTTTGCGGCGTCTGGGGCAACATGCAGACGAGAATGTCGCTATCGCCCAGGATATCCGGCAACGCAGACAGACCGGCAGATGTCTCGATGCCCTCCACCGACTTCAGCGTGTTGGACCAGCCACGCACGCGATAGCCTTGCCGGGCGCATTCGAGCGCCGCGGTCAGGCCGAGTTCGCCAAGGCCGAGAATGCCGACCGTGATAGTCTCGGGATCGCGCGGATGAATATAGTGCCAGCGGCGCTCGCGCTGGGCGCGCTCGAAGGCCGGAATGTCGCGTGCGTGCCGCATCACCGCGAACAACACATAGCCAGCCATCATCCGCGCCATCTTCGGATCGGACAGGCGCGTGATCGGAACCTCCGGCAGGTCGTCACGCCCGACCAGCGCGTCTACGCCGGCGCCCAGATTGACAACGAGCCCGAGATTGGGAAAGCGCGCAAAGAAGCCATGCGGCGGCTTCCAGACAAGTGCCTGCCGCATGCTGGCGGGGTCAGCGATATCGTCAGCCTGACGCAGATCGATCCCCTCCGCGGCCAGCGCCGCACGCCACGTTTTGAAGTCATCGAGGACGCTGTAGAATGCCATCACCTCCGACGTCATTGCGCGGCCTTTTCGGCGATCAGACGCGACACTGCAGTCAGCGCCAGTTCATAGCCGAGTGCGCCGAGCCCTGCGATCACACCCGTTGCGGCACGCGACACATAGGAGTGATGGCGAAACGGCTCGCGCTTCCAGATATTGCTCATATGCGCCTCGATGATCGGACCGTCGAAAGCGAGCAATGCATCGAGAATGGGTACCGACGAGTAAGTGAGACCGGCGGCATTGATGACGATCCCCTCGGCCTTCTCCCGCGCCTCCTGAATCCAGTCAACCAGAATGCCTTCGTGATTGGACTGGCGGAAGTCGACCGTCAAGCCGAGCGAAGCTGCGTGGTCTTCACAGCGCTTCTTGATCGAGACGAAACTCTCGCGGCCATAGGTGCCGCTTTTGTCCAGCCCATAAAGATTGGCATTGGGACCATTGAGGAAATAGACAACTGGAGACGTCATGGCCGCGCTTTCATGTGTCTGGAGGGCAATCGGGTATTCTCGAGAGGCAAGACCGAACCGGGAGAAAATACCAACGAACGAGTGACGTCGGATGATCCCAGATGCTCAACCCTTCGCCAACAGGGCGCATGCAGCTACGCATCGACGCAGCGCATCCGGAAATTGAACCTTAGAGAGACCTGCCTCATTGCAGAAATCAAAAGAACCTATGCGGTTCGACGGATTTCAGTATGGTTCAGAGGTTGCTCTTGCCGTAGGTGAAAAGCCCGGAGGCGGCGTCGTCCGTCGCTGGGTAAAATGTGCGAGGCGACCAATCGAAGGAAACCGGCCGAAAAAGTCGGTCGGGTTACATGCGGCGCACGGTCGGCATCCGGCTAGAGCGTTTTCGAGCGAAGTGGGGACCGGTCCGCGTCAAGAAAACGCGCCTAGACAAAAAGCTAGGGCCTCGGTTCTGATTCTATCAGAATCGAAAAGGCTCTAGTGCATTGGCACGTGTTTCAAGGAATCCCTGATTTCGCGCCAGATGTTCACACACCAATTTCTCGCTCTTTGGGTCAACACGTTTCTCAAGATTCACTCTCGCTATCGCCCTATCTCCTTTTTACGATCAGCAAGAGTCGTGCCAACAATTGAATGGCTGGATCATCCACTCATTGGATGCCCGGCGTACCGTGGGCTAATCATCCAACATTCTGAGCATGGTTATCGGATGACCGGGACGCCACCCTTGATGCAATCTCCAGTCTGCCGATCAGCAGCATCTGGCGAAAACTGCAACGATTTCGTCCGGATCATATCAAGCGAGCTGCTCACCTGAAAAACGACAGCGCTTTAGCCGCCCTTCTTGCCGTCCGCCGCGAACTGCTTCAGGAACGCGGTGAGATCCTTGATCTCCTGCTCGTTCTTGATGCCGGCAAAGCTCATCTTGGTGCCGGGGATCTTGCCCTTCGGATCCTTGATGTAGTCGGTGAACACTGCATCGTCCCAGGTCAGGCCGGAATTCTTGTTGGCGTCGGAATAATTATAGCCCGCGACAGTGCCGGATTTGCGCCCGAACAGACCGTTCAGGATCGGCCCCACGGTGTTCTTCGCGGTCTCGCCCACCTGATGGCAGGCGCGACACTTGTTGAAGGACTTCTCCCCGGCTGCAACATCCTGCGCCATGGCATCGGTTGTCATCAGTACGAGCGACAGAGCGAGCAGCGAAAAGCGGAAGGTCATCCTGATCAAACCTCAAATGTAGTGATTGTTATGGCGTGCGAGCCATCGCGAAAGACGAATGCCCTCGCCTGCTACTCGACCTTGGGGCCGGACTTGCCGTCAGGCGTGACGTCGATGGCCATGGCCCGCCCGGTCACCTTCGGCGCCGGCCGGCAATCCTTCATGCAGGGGCTCTTGTTCCAGAAATGCTTCTCGGACGTCTCGCGGTCGTCCTCGAAAAATGCTGCAGCGTTCGGCATCTTGATCGACGTGAAGTTCTTCTCGTTGAGTTCGAATGTCTCGTCCTTGACGATATCGTTCATGCTGAGAATGTAGGCCGTCAGCGCATAGACCTCGTCATTGGTCAGCGACTGCGCGTTACCATAGGGCATCGCGCGCTTGATGTAGTCGAACACGGTGGAAAGATCGGGCCAGAACGAACCGACGGTCTTGTCCGGCCGATCCGCCTTCAATGTCCCCGCGCCGCCGGCAAGCACCGGCCATCGACCGACGCCCTGTCCGAATTCGCCGTGACAGGACGCGCACTTCTCCTGAAACAGATCGTCGCCCTGCTTCACGGTGCCCTTGCCGACCGGAAGACCTCGCCCATCCGGCCGCACGTCGGTATCCCATGCGGTGATTTCTTCCGGCGTGGCTGCACGGCCGAGCCCGAGTTTCGCGGAGGGCCTGGTTGCGTCGCGGCCCGCCATCTGCTGGGCCGCGCTTGGCGCACTCGTGCCGCCGAGCAGACATATCGTCAGCACCAGCATCAGGGCATTAGCCGATTTCGACATTTTCAGTCTCCCCGCCCGAACGCACCAGCCAGGTCTGAATGCCGTTATTGTGGTAGATCGAATTGACGCCGCGCACCTTGCGCAGATCGTCCTTCGACGGCTGCACGTAGCCGGTGGAGTCGATGGCCCGGGACTGGATCATCAGCTCCTGTCCGTTCCAGTCGAAATCCACATAGAAGCGCACCACGGACTTGTCGAAGACCGGACCATCGATGCGCGCGGTCTGCCAGTTGCGCCCGCCATCCATCGAGACATCGACGCGCTTCACGGTGCCGCGGCCGGACCAGGCCAGCCCGCTCAGCACATTGCGTCCCTTGTGTTTCAGCGGCGCCTGCGGCGATGGATTGGTCACCACCGACTTTGCGTCCATCACGAATGTATGCTTGCGGGAATTTCCGTCGGCTAAAAGGTCCGTGTATTTCGACGTCTCCTCGCGGGTCTGCCACGGCTGGTCGCCGGCTTCGATGCGGCGCAGCCACTTGACCCACAGATTGCCTTCCCAGCCGGGAATGACCACGCGCAACGGATAGCCCTGCTCAGGACGCAACGCCTCACCATTCATGGCGAAAGCGATCATGACATCGTTCAGCGCCTTCTCGATCGGCAGCGAGCGGTTCATGCCGGCGGAATCGGCGCCCTCCAGCATCAGCCATTTGGCATTCGGCTTCAGTCCGGCCTCATCCAACAACACTTTCAAAGGCACGCCGGTATACATTACGTTGTGAATCATGCCGTGGGTGAACTGGCAGCCATTGAGCTGGCTACCGCGCCATTCCATGCCTGAATTGGCCGCGCATTCGAGGAAGTACACCTTATTGACACGCGGCATCCGCTTGATGTCGTCCATGGTGAAAACCAGCGGCTTGTCCACCAGCCCGTTGATCATCAGCCGGTGATCGGCCGGATTGATCTCGGCGACACCGCCATGATGCCGCTCGAAGCACAGGCCGGACGGCGTGATGATCCCATCGAGCTCGTGCAGTGGCGTGAAGTTGACCGAAGACTCCGCCGACGCGGTAAGCCACGGCACATCGCGACGGATCACATTCTTCTCGAATTTCGAGGGCACGCCGTAGGGATGCTTGTCGACGCCATCGCCGAGATAGCGCTGCCAGTCCTGCACATCGGTGATGAGTGCTTCGGATTTTGCCGTCTCACCCGCGAGCGCCGGAATCGCCGAAAGTGCTGCACCGGCACCGGTCAGACCCGCTGCGCCGAGAAAGCGGCGGCGATTGAGCATTTCCACTGAGGTTCGATCAGTCATGCGACAAGCTTTCGTGTCTCTGCAATGCGACAGCCAGCGATTAAGTACCGGTCACCTTGACCGCGGTGTTCGGTTCGATCTTCACGGTCGACACCTTCGCCACATGAGCCGCAACCACGTCCCAGATCGGTGGCCCCTGCGTGTTCTCGTTGATGCTGGCCCAGCCCGACACCGTGTAGGTCTTGCTGGCCTCGATCGGCTTGCCCGACTTCAGATGAGTCATCGCGGAAATGCGCGATCCCATCGGTTTGGAAATATCGATCGCGTAGCCCATGCCGCCCATGCGGACCATATCGCCACCACCCTGGAAATACGGATCGGGATGGAAGATATTGTCGGCGACGTCTTCCAGCACTTCCTTGATCTGGGTGCCGGTCATCTGGTTGCGATAGCAGTTCGGATAGGTGATCGCGGTGGCGTTGGTGATCTGCTCCCAGGTGATCGCATCGCCGGGGATCAGCGTGCCGCCCCAGCGGAAGCCGGGCGACAGCACGATCTCCGCATCGCGCTCCGCCATCATGGCGTTGCAGATCAGATCGTCGAAGGTGCCGTTGAAATTGCCGCGGCGATACAGCAGCGAATCCGTCTTGCCGATTTCGCGTGCCAGATCCCTAGCGAACGGCGCCCTCACCTTCTCCACCAGCGCGGTCATCGCCGGATCGGGTTTGATCGCATCGGAGAAGACCGGCATCAGCTTGAAGCGGATATCCGCAACTTTCTTGTCCTTCACCTCGATATCGAGGCGCGACACGAACTTGCCGTGCGAACCGGTTGCGACCAGCACCGTATTGCCGACCTTGATCAGGCCGGGCATGGCGTCATGGGTGTGCGCCGTCAGGATGACATCGAGCCCCTTCACGCGGCCGGCCAGCTTGCGATCAACGTCGAAGCCGTTATGCGACAGCAAGACCACGATGGAGGCTCCGGCAGCGCGGGCTTCATCCACCTGCTTCTGGATGTCTTCCTCGCGAATACCGAACTCCCAGTTCGGGAACATCCAGCGCGGATTGGCGACGGCCGTGCGCGGCAGTGCCTGACCGATCACGGCGATGGTAGCGCCGCCGCGCTCGAACATCTTGCGCGCCTCGAACACCGGCTCCTGCCATTCGTTGTCGCGAATGTTCTGTGCGAGGAAGGCAAAGGGCGCGCTGTCGGCGATCTGCTTGACGCGCTCGGCGCCGTAGGTGAATTCCCAGTGCCCGACCATTGCATCGAGCTTCAGGGCCGACATCACGTCGACCATGTCCTGCGCCTTGGTCTGCAACGACGTCCAGCTGCCCTGCCAGCTATCGCCACCATCCAGCAGCAGCACCTTGTCGTCGCCGCGCTCGGCACGCACGGCCCCGATCAGTGTGGCGATGCGGTCCATGCCGCCCATGCGGCCATAGTTCTTCGCAAGCGCGACGAAGTCATCGGCGGTGAGCGAGAAGGCATCTGCGGAGCCGGCTGCAATCTTGAAGTAGTTGCGAAACTCGGCATCCGTGAGATGTGGCGGCATGCCCTTCACTTCGCCGACGCCGAGATTCACCGACGGTTCGCGGAAGTGCAGCGGCATCAGTTGCGCGTGCGTGTCAGCGACATAGAGGATCGTCACCGTGCCCAGCGGATCGAACCGCAGGATATCGGCCTGTGTGATGCGTTGCTGTGCCGCCGCGCGGCCGAGCGGGCCAAGGCCGCTTCCGATCGTCAGCGCAGACGCAGCCGCCGTCGCTCGCAGGAAATCCCGCCTCGATATCATGATCCACCTATGATCCCTTCCGGTATGGAAGGGTGAATGTTCAGAAGAACGTCAGATCAACATCTGCAATTCAAAGTCTGCAATCCGTCAGGCCACGGTCAGCTTGTTGGACGCGACATAGTCGGAGCCGTCGTCATCCTTCCAGGTGAAGGTGAATTCGCCGGACTCGGCAGCCTTGTAGAAAAACGACTGATAGGGATTAGCCGAAATGGCAGGATTCCAGTCGGCCTCGAACACCGTCTTGCCGTTGAAGGCTGCGGTGAACTTGTTGATGATCTTGCGCGGCACGACCTTGCCGGCCGCATCCTTGCGCTGGCCCGATTCCATTTCGTGAGAGATCAGCGTCTTGATCTCGATCAGCTCGCCCGGCTTGGCCTGGGTCGGAACGCGAACGCGCGGGGTTGGTTTGGTTGCCATGGGAAAATCCTCGCCTGATAAATCTGTTCTGTGAACGAAGCCGCGCGACTAGCCGCCGCAGCCGCCGATCGTGACCTTCACATTGGCCTTGGCCATGTGCAGCTTGCCGTTGGACATTTCGGCGATGCAAACGATGTTCTGGGTTTCCGCAAGGCGCATGCGCGTCGACGCCGAGGCTTTGCCGCAAGCGGGCGTGAACCGGTAGCTGACGACGGCCGGCAACGGATTGCCCTCGGCGAACACATGCACCGACTTGACGTAGTCGGCGTCGGTCATCGGGCTTTCGATATCGACATTGACCGGGACCACGAGACCGTTCTCGGCAATCTCGGGAACGTCGAGCTTGATCTTGCCGCTTTCGAATTTCTTGTCGCCGTACAGCTTCTTGATTTCGGCGGCGACGGCCTGCTCATCGGCTAGCGATAGTCTGGGAGCAAGGATTGCTGCGAGACCGGCGATCGCGGCCATGGCCAGCGTTTCGCGACGGGTCTTCTCGACCGACTTCAAAATCATGAGTGCTTCCTCCTGCGGGATTTGAGCAATCCCCTTTACAATAGTATCGCTTGACGATTCCAAGTCTGATCTATCTTATCTGGGACATATCATTATATTCTTTTTCTTGAATGTAAAGATCTGAAATGCACAAGTGCCGCACAGACGGCGATGTGGGAGGGGACAGATGAGGAAGACCGTCATTCGGTCAGCGGCAGCGGCCATTCTGGTACTCTGCGCGGGGAGCTTCGGCATTCATGCGCAGGATGCCAGCGAAAAAGAGATCGAACGCTATCGCGAGATGATCTCGGATCCGATGTCCAACCCCGGCTATCTCGCTGTCGACCGCGGTGAAGCGCTGTGGGGCGAAGCCCGCGGCACCAAGAACGTCTCGCTTGAAACCTGCAATCTCGGTCTCGGCGCGGGGAAGCTCGAAGGCGCCTTCGCGCAATTGCCGCGCTACTTCGCCGATGCCGACAAGGTCATGGATCTCGAACAGCGCCTGTTGTGGTGCATGCAGAACATTCAGGGACTTGATACCAAGGACGTCATCGCGCGGCGCTTTTCCGGCCCGGGCCGCGCGTCCGACATGGAAGACCTCGTCGCCTACATCGCCAACAAGTCGAACGGTATGAAGATCGACATTCCGCTGAGCCATCCCAAGGAGCAGGAGATGGCGGCGGTCGGCGAAGCGCTGTTCTATCGCCGCGGCGGCGTCAACGATTTCTCCTGCGCCACCTGCCATGCCGACGAAGGCAAGCGCATCCGGCTGCAGGGACTGCCGAACTTCTCCAAGCCCGGCAAGCCGGCGCAGGAAACCATGGGCGGCTGGCCGACCTACCGCGTCTCGCAGGGCGCGCTGCGCACCATGCAGCATCGTCTGTGGGATTGCTTCCGTCAGCAACGCTGGCCCGTGCCGGAATACGGCTCGGACGTACTGACCGCCCTCACCTCCTTCCTGCAGAAACAAGCGGTGGCCGGGGAACTCAACGTTCCGTCGATCAAGCGATAAGGAGCTCCGAGATGAAACGCGTTTTGACACTCGCCGCGCTCGTTCTCGCAGCAGGCTCATTCACGTCAGCCGCATCGGCGCAGATCGCCGCCAAGGCGCCGGATCCTGCTCTCGTCGATGCCTATATGAAATCCACCTTCGGCAAGGCGCCGGCGGAGTGGCAGGCCCGGATCGAGCCCGACGAGACGCTGAAAACCTGCAATGCCTATCACAACGAGGTGCCCAGCGCAGAGGCCGACAAGATCACCGCGCGCGAGCTGGCGCGGGTGGTGTATCCCGGAGATGGCAAATTCCTCGGCAACTGGAAGGAAGGCGCGAAGATTGCCAATAACGGCCGCGGCGGCCAGTTCTCGGATCCGCCCGACACCGTTGCCGGCGGCAACTGCTATGCCTGTCACCAGATGGAGCAGAAGGAAGTCAGCTACGGCACGCTCGGGCCGAGCCTGACCAATTACGGCAAGGACCGTAAATACGATCCGCAGGAAATCAAGAACGCCTTCACCAAGGTCTATGATTCCCAGGCCGTGTTCGCCTGCTCCAACATGCCGCGGTTCGGCGTCAACAAGGTGCTGAGCGAACAGCAGATCAAGGATATCGTGGCTTTCCTGTTCGATCCGGAATCGCCGATCAACAAGTAACCGAAGCTGAGAGTGGATTGCCATGACGATGCGAAACGCATGGATTGCCATCGTCCTGTCGATGCTCTCGTCGACGGCGGTACGGGCGGAAGAAGCCGTCGTCAGCTACAAGTCCCTCGGGCTCGAGCTGGCGCTCGACGCCGCGCGTGCGGCGCTAAAGGAGTGCCAGAAGCGCGGCTATCAGGTGGCGGTTGCCGTGGTCGACCGCTTCGGTACACCGCAAGTCCTGCTGCGCGATCGCTTTGCCGGGCCGCACACGCCACCGACCGCGACCGGCAAGGCATGGACTTCCGCGAGTTTCCGCAACAGCACCACCGAGCTCAATGCGATCAGCCAGCCCGGCATGATGCAGGCCGGGCTGCGTAACCTGCCGAATGTCGTGATCATCGGTGGCGGCGTCATGATTGAAGGCGGCGGCGCAATGCTGGGCGCTATCGGCGTTTCCGGCGCACCGGGCGGCGACGCGGACGAGGCCTGCGCCAAGGCCGGTATTGCGGCTATTCAGGACAAGCTCGATTTCTGAGCTGCCGGCTAAGCCTGCTTCTTCAGCCACTCCGGAAACGTCGCCGTCTCGTAACCCTTCTGTCGCACGTAACGGAACATCGCCAGAAATTCCACGGGCTCCAGCAGCCCCGGCATCCGCGCCACTTCCCGCGCCTGCCCGCTTTTCGCAGCCAGTCCCGTTGTCGTCTCCGGAAAGAACTGGATCGTCGGCGTAAAGCGAATGCCGTAGGATTCGCCGAAAGGTTTCTCGCCGCGCTTGCGGCCGTCGAAATCTGTCACCTCGCGCGCGCCGATGTGATTGAGATGCAGGATCTCGAAATTGTCGCGAATATAGCTCTCGATCTTCGGATCGGTCATGTAGCTCTCATGCATGCGCTTGCACGCCGGACAGCCCTTGAGCCCCCACATCACAGCGAAGCGCTTGCCCTTGGCGGTCGCGCCTGCGAGATCCTCGGAGAGATCGAGGAAGCTCTCCAGATACCAGTCCATCTGATAGAGCCCGTCATCACCGAGCGTCGCCTCTGCCGACGCCGGTGCAGCGTGTAACCCGACCACGCCGAGGCCGATGGCCGCGAGCGCATGCCGTCTGGTGATCACGCCAGTTATGGACTCTCGCTTGGACATTCGATCCTCCCGATCCCGCATCATCCGATGGTGCCGAAGGCTGGAAAGGTCTCCAGCATCCAACCTGAAATCCGCGGCATGGCGCCAGTCAAAAACAGAACACCGGTCAGGACAAGGCCGGCGCCGATCACCTTCTCGATAGCCAGCATATGCCGACGCAGCCGCGCCATCAGCCGCATGAAAGGTCCCGAAAACAGCGAGGCCAGCATAAAGGGAGTGCCGATGCCGAGCGCATAGGCGGCGAGCAAAAGCGCGCCCTGCGCCGGCGCACCTTCGGCGCCTGCGACCATCAGAATGGCAGCCAGCACCGGACCGACGCAGGGCGTCCATCCGAAAGCGAAGGCAAGCCCGACCAGATAGGCGCCGAGAAATCCGGCCGGCTTGCGGACCACCTGAAAGCGCGCTTCACGAAACAACAGCCCGATCCGGAACACGCCGAGAAAGTGCAGTCCGAGAATGACGATCAGCAGACCGGCGATGATGCCCAATGTCTCGAAATGCGCCGTGATCGTCTTGCCGATGAGCGATGCCGATGCACCGAGCGCGACGAAGACCGTCGCAAACCCCAATACGAACGCAAAGGACAACGCGACCACGCGTCCGTTCGGGCGCCAGCCGGCCTGACCACTGCGATCGTCGAGTTTGTCCAGGCTGACGCCTGCCAGAAAGCAGAGATAGGGCGGCACCAGCGGCAGAACGCACGGCGACAGGAACGACAACAGCCCTGCGCCCAGCGCACCAAGGAACGAGATTGAGGACACCACGGCGGATCCGGTTCTGGCATAAATATTCAAATTCGTGTATGTGTAACACATGACGTGGAAATTGCCTCTGAAAACCTCGTTGATCGCGACTTTGTTGGTGATGACTGCGGCGCTGTCGCCGCGCATCGCTGATGCGTCCGAACTACTGATGTTCGAGCGCGATGGCTGCGTCTGGTGCGCGCGCTGGAATCGCGAGATCGCGCCGGTCTATGACAAGACCGACGAAGCCAAGCTCCTTCCGCTGCGCCGCATCGATATGGATCGCGACAAATCGCCCGGCATCGCATTGGCGTCGCCGGTGCGTTTCACACCGACCTTTCTGATCGTCGACAACGGCCGCGAGATCGGCCGCATCACCGGCTATATGAACGACGAATCCTTCTGGAGCCTGCTCGGGAAGTATGCTGCCAGACTGAGCAATTCACAGCCCAACGCCAATCGTTCCTGATCCTCTTCAAACATTCGCGGGACACGCACGCTGCCATGGCTTCTATCATCCCATCCGAACTCGAAGACGAACTGCGGGACGGCGCGGAATATTCGCCCGAACTCGATCAGTTGATGCGCAAGGCCCGCAAGGCCAGCAATTTCCTGAAAGCGATCTCGCACGAAAACCGCCTGCTGCTGTTGTGTCTGCTGGCGGAGCGGGAGCGGTCGGTGTCCGAACTGGAAAACATCCTGTCGCTGCGCCAGTCGGCCGTATCGCAGCAACTCGCGCGTCTGCGCTACGACGGCATGGTGGAGACCCGCCGCGACGGCAAGACGATCTATTACAGCCTGGCCAATGACGACGTGCGAAGCGTCATCTCGGTCATCTACGATATTTTCTGCGCCACACCGGCGCCGACCAAGAAAAAATAACGCCGCCGATCCGGCAGGCGGAGGAGCGCGGCCCGTAAGGCCAGCGCACCTCACATCGGGAGGAAACCCATGCAGAACATGTCTGCCTGGTTATCGGCGCTGGCTGGCTTTGCCATCGGCGTTGCTGCGGGATTTGCCGTGCGACGCGCGCGCCTTTGCACATTTGGCGCGATTGAAGATGCGTTGATGGGCAGTGACAACCGTCGCCTCAAGATTTTCGGTCTGGCGCTTGGCGTTGCGATGCTCGGCACCCAGGCGCTGATCCTGTCCGGCTTTCTTGCACCGGAACACACCACTTACGTTCCCACCGCATTGCCCCTCGTTGCTATCATCATCGGCAGCATCATGTTCGGCACCGGCATGGCGATGGTCGGCACCTGCGGCTTCGGCTCGCTGGTCCGGCTCGGCACCGGCGATCTCAGGAGCCTGATCGTGATCCTCGTGTTGGGTGCGACGGCCTATGCGACCTTGCGCGGACTGTTCGCCGATCTTCGCATTGGCGTGCTTGAGCAGCTATCGATCCGGATGCCGGACGGCATACGCTCCGACTTTGCATCGCTGCTGACGCAAGCGACCGGCCGCGATCTGCGCGTGCCGCTCGCCATCATTGTCGGCAGCGGCCTCTGTTGGCTGGCGCTCAGCGACAGGCGCCTGCGCCGCGCGCCGCGCCTGCTCACTGCCGGTGTCGCACTCGGACTGCTCACGATTGCCGGCTGGATCGTCACGGTAGGATTGAACGACGATTTCGCGGGTCCGCCCCACCCGCAAAGCCTGACATTCGTATCGACGATCGGAAAAGCACTGTATGCCGGGGTTCTGAATGTCGCGAACTTCGCCGATTTCGGCGTCGGCAGCGTGTTCGGCGTCATTGCCGGTGCATGGGCTGCAGCGTGGTTCGCGGCCGAACTGCGCTGGGAAGCCTTCGACGACGATCACGAAATGCGCCGTCATCTGATCGGCGCCTGCCTGATGGGTATCGGCGGCATTCTGGCTGGCGGCTGCACCATCGGTCAGGGCATCACCGCGGGATCGATGCTGGCGCTATCCTGGCCAATTGCCGTTGGCGGCATGGTGCTCGGCGCGCGCATCGGCATTGCGATCCTGGTCGACGGCTCCCCGCGCGACCTCATTCAGCGCAACTGGATGCTGCTGGCGCGGAAAGCGCCGCCGTCCAAGTAGTCATAGCGTTTTCGAGCGAAGTGGAGACCGGTTCGCGTCAAGAAAACGCGTCAAAACAAAAAGCTAGAGCCTAGTTCTGATTCAATCAGAACCAATAAGGCTCTAGCGTCAGGGCTTGAGATAGCTCCAGCCGGCTTCCTGCAGCTCAATCAGCCTGACAGCGCCCGATGGCACCACCGTCGCCTCGGATACGACACTGATCGCCTTGCCCTCACGCTTCTCCATGCCCTCTTTGGTATTTCCGCAAGCGATGAATTTGACACTGGACGGGAAGCTCGCAGCGACAATCTGCTTGATACGGTCCTTCACCGGCGACGTGTCGTCGCGCAGCATGTGCAGACCTGGCCCATAAGTGACGATCTCGATCTGAACGTCCTCGCCCTTGGCCTTGTAAAACTCCATGACGTTTGTCGCGTTATTCAAAGCCAGATTCATCAGGGCTGGATCGTTCTGATTGACCTGAATGGCGACACGATGCTCCTTCGCGCCCGCCGCATGGGCGGACGACGCGATCAGCGCAAACAGGACGGCTCCGGCAATCGATCTCAACAATGATCGCATCTCAAAACTCCTTTTCAGGGACGTGCAATTTCAGGGACGCACGATCGTGAAACCGCGCTCTGTCAAATCCAGCAAATGGCCGACGCCGACCTGCACTTCCACCGCATGCGGATTGAGCGCCGGGCGCTTGCCGGTCTCCCGCTCGATGGTATCCAGCGTGTTGCCGCAGACGCTGAAACGTACGCCCTGGACCACCAGACTATCGACCAGCGCACGATGCTCGTTGGTGTCGCGCAGCAGATCGATGCCGGGGCCGAAAGTGACCACCTCGACGGCCACCTTGTCCGGCCCATAGGCTTTCAGGAGATTGCTGGCGACGCTGAGAACGAGACGTTCTTTCTTCGGATCGGAATCGGACAGCTGCAAGGCGATGAAATGCTCGGCGAACGGCTTGTCCGGCGCGGCGTCCTGCTTCGCGGGCCGTGTCTGCGCAGTGACCAGGCCTGTTGCAAATGACATCAGCGCAAGGACCGACAAAAAGAAAAACAGCCCTCGCCTATTCATCGCGCGCAAAACCTCTGACGATCAGGGGATTGATTAGCAATCGCCCTGCGCCAGCGCAATCAAACTAACGAAGCGGACTTGGGAGGGGTTATTGCGCCGCAAACGCAGGACGCAGCGCCAGGCCGCGGATCGCTATTGCAGCGCCCACAAAGATACCCGCAGCCGCAACGAAGGATGGCAGTGCGAGCGTGGACACACCTGTCAGCCCCTGCCCGATCGAACAGCCATAAGCCATCGCACCACCGATCCCCATCAGCGCGGCACCTGCCATCGAACGGCCGGTATGACGTGCCGACGTATAGCCCTCGAACTCGAAGCGTCCGGTCAGCAGGGCTGTCAGCAGGCTGCCGATGAACACACCCGCCACCAACGCAATTCCGAAATTCAGCGTCATGCCGGTCGACAGCATGATGAATTGCAGCGTATCGGCAGCCGGCGACACGAATGTCAGCGACGCCACCGGGATCGGATCGAACTCATCGGCGCCAAGCCAACCGGTCGTCAGCCAGCCCGCGACCACCAGCAGGCCCATCAACAACCCCGCCACGAGCTGCCCCGGCGAACGACGAAGCTCACGATGCGATAATGCAAAGACGAGGAGCGCGCCGCCGACGATCAGCGTTGCCGCGATACGCGCGGTCGTGTCCTGCAGGCCGAGTGTCCCCAGCAGCGACGGCACCGAATTCGCGCCCGGCGTCATCTGAGTCCATTGCAGGATCGACAGACGCATCGGCGCGAGCAACCCCTTCAAGGTCATCTGCGCCGTGACGCCGATAATCGCGATGACGACCAGCGAGCGCAGATTTCCCTTGCCGAGCAACACCAGCGCACGCGACGCGCAGCCGTTCGACAGCACCATGCCGAGGCCGAACAACAGCCCTCCGACGAAGATCAGCGGAGCAGAGAATGACGGCTGCAAATAGAGCGACTTGGCGATCTCGACGATCCCGGCGCCGGCGATGAATTGAGTGCCGACAATCGCCACGGCAACCGCCAGTGCATAGCTCCGGATCTTTCGTCCGTCGTCATGCGCCCACCAGTCGCGCAGGCTGCTCATGAGGCAGAACCCGCTCAGCAGGCCGACCACGCCGAAAACGGCGCCAATCGCAAAACCCACGACAACCGGGAGCGCAAACATCGAATGTCCGAACGTGATTTTGAGGTGATGACGCTGGATTACTACTGGCAGTTTCAGAAGCGGTCCAGTTGAAGCCTGATTTAAAGGAGGAAGTTCTACGGACGCTGAAAAACAGGAAACATAATTCCATCATATCCCGGAACACGATGCAGAATAACTATCGCTCTTAGAGCGATAAAGATCGCCGCACTGGTGTTTCGCACCCAATTTTCGAAACGGCATTTTCGATCTTGCCCGGCTCAACACGGGGCATAGCGCTCAGTTCTTTGGAGGGCGCAGCAGGCGGATCTGAAGCTTCATCGATCAAAGCAACACCAAGGGCTAGTCTCCCGCGCTCCCGAATGAGGACGGCGGGGCTCGGCGAAGGGTGTACACCGCCGGCCGCACGGCCGTGCAACCCTGAGTTCATGCGACTTAGAAAGTTGAACGAAAACCTCTTCAAGTCAGACCAATGAATCTTGGAGATGGTTTTATGAAGCGAATACTCATTTTCACGTTGCTGTTTCCGCCACTCGTGCTGTTCGTCTACATCGCCGCCGATCAGTTGTTGAGCGATGGTTTCCCCGGCATCGGGTTCCTGGCGTGGCTGGTGGGAATTGCGTATGTGCTCGCCATCATTCCTGCTTGGTTGACGGCAGGAGTGGACTGGGCACTTTCTGGCCAACCGCTTTACGTGCGGCTCATCGCGACGATGCCGGTGGCGGCTATCCTGGCCGAGCTTGTCGCTCGCTATATGGGCCAGCCATATTTCGATGTGCCCGTTGCGATAGCCGGAGCAGTTCCAGCCGCGGTGTGTTCGTGGCTGTCAGATAAACCAATGAGAAGCGTGCATGCGTGAACAAGCTTAGCACCACCCGGTCATGACCAATCTGCGCAAGTCTTGGCGGCCACAAGTGTTGACGCAGTCCACCACAAAGTTGTCTATTTTTATAGACAACATGCCAATGACTGCGGTAGCGTTTGCAAATCTTTCGCAGCAATCACGGGGGGTGCTTCAGTCGTGGCCTACAGTATCTACGGGACCCCTCACGGGCAGCCGGAGAAGGTCTGCTACGGAACCGTACAGACCCTCGATCAGACGGCGAGCGAGCTAAGGAAGCTGCGTGAAGCTGGCGTCTTAGACGTCTACGCTATTGGCTTCGATCCCGAGACCGCCAACCTGCAGAAGCCGCCGTCGGACCCCAAATCGAATTAGGCTGGCGCGTTCGGAACGAGGCAAATACGCGCAGCTTGAAGCGAGAGCAGATGAACGAAAAACCGCTTCTTCACATAGTATTGCGATCAGTGTGGATCGCCGCAGAACAACAAGGCCAGCCCTACAAGGGCAACACCTTTGAGACTGAGGGGTTCATCCATTGCTCTACACCTGAGCAAGTCATTGAGGTCGCGAACTACTTGTATCACGGTATTGACGGATTGATCCTCCTTAAGATTGATCCAAGCAAGGTGACCTCACCAATCCGATATGAAGATGCCGGCAACGGAAAACTTTACCCCCACATTTACGGTCCGCTCGATCTGGAAGCTATCGTTGGGACGATTGACTTTACGCCTCGGGCGGACGGGACATTCGCGGTCTTGAAATAGCCGCCCGCCGTTGCCTGCAGCAGCGCGGCATATCCGCGGTCGACGTGGTGGCCGGGGGAGCGTTAATGCGGGTTGTCTATTGCACGCGCCCCCAGGTTGCGATCCAATCGCAAACGGTGGCGGGGAACACAAGATGGCACTCAGGTTACAATTGCTGGGCTGCGCCCTGATCGCGGTGCTGTGTGCAGGCATCTTCTACAATGAGTTTCACGCTTACAGCAGTGACGCTGGGCAGCACTATGCGCTAGTGCGCGCGATTATGGACGCTGGCGGTTGGCGCGGCATCACCGCCCCGCACCTCTCAGCAAGTCTTACAAGCTACCCGCCCCTCTCCCACTGGCTGGCGGCGCAGGTTGGCCTGATCACCGGATCCGGCCTTTTCGGCATGACCATTTTCACCGCGATGTCGGTCGGCATTTTCTACTTCGTCGTATTCCGGATAATGTACGCCATAGATTGGCGCGCTCCGCTGATAGCCTGCGTGATAATTGTAATCTACGCCATGATGCGGGGCCCTCTGTTCGGCCGGCAGGTTGTGAACAATTACTTTTATGCCCAAGTCGTTGGATCATCCATCGCAGCCATGACGATGCTCGTCGTTGCAGCAAAGCTGAGGCAATGGCACGCAGTAGCACTCGATCTTTTCGTCATCGCCGCCGTTCAATTAATCGTCGCCACGCATTTGCTGCCTGCGGCCCAGTTGGCAGCTTCATATTGTTTCGTCTTGCTCATTTTAGCGATCAATCGCCCCAGCCTCTCGGCAATTTGCAGACTGGTGATATTTGCGGCGATTACCATCGTTACAACCTTATGCAGTCCGTTCGCCGCAGAAGTATATAAGATAGCCCAGAGCGAAGGTGGTGCGCACATCAATCTGTTCGGCAACCGAGGCCCGCAGATCCTGTTAATCGGTTGCGGAATATGGGCCGCGATTAAACTTCTGCGATCAACTCGAATGGACGAAGGCGCGGGCCTCGTTTTGGCTTCCATGGGTCTCGGAACGAGCTGCTATACGCTCTTGCAAATATTTACTTTCTGGCTCGGCATGGGATCGGACTATGCCATCGCCAAAAACATGTTCGTTTTGCTGTCAGTCTTTCTATGCATCTTCGCTGTCAATGTTTCATTAGAATTAAAGCCGGCTGCAAATCTCAAATGGCGCAGGATAGATTTGGCTCTCGTCGCCTGTTTGACGCTGGCTCTCGTGACGACACGCGCCGACCTGTCACCTTCATTACTTAGAACTAGCGATGTGGTAAAATTTCAGAACGCAGCAAGGGAAGTCACCGCAACAATCAAAGACAAGGACAAGCGCCCCGTCGTTATCAGCACCCTTTGGCCGCGAAATTTAAGCTACGGTATGACCATCGGCGACATGAAGGTACCAATGATCGAAGGAGAACGGATCCTAACTGATACGTTGCCGAACCAGGATCACATCAATTTCGTATTAATGCCAAAGAAGGATCTAGCAACAATAGCGGCATGCGAACGCTCTTCACCGAAGTCAGACGTCGCAGTGCTTGAAGTTGCTTGCTACAACAAGTTGAAAACTGCGCGTTTCCCTGATGCTCATATTCAAGATCTCGATTGAAACTCTAAAGTCGATAATCCATCACCCGCTACGCAACCGCATGCGTCGGATACTCAATCTTCCGATTGAAGTTGCTGACCGCGACATATGCGCCGCCTTCCGCCCCCGAGAAACACAGCGCCACAGCATCGCCTTCATCCGGTGACGACACACCGCGGCGGCACATGTATCCAGACGAGAGCCCAGCAGGTGCTGGCAAGGCCTGTTCCAATAACGATTTCGGGAACTTTGATAGTCATTGTCGCGCCTACAAACGGCCGTGCCGGGTGATGATGACCAGCCACTAGGCCTTAGGCTTACCACGCTTCCTCATTCGTAAACCGGCCCAGGTAAGCTCTCCCGTATACTAGGAATAGCGCGCAAGATTGCGTGGGGCACCTGAGCGTGGATGGAATAGCAGCGCCGAACCTGCCAAGATAACCAGCAGTAGCAACGGGCACGTCGTTGCAGCCGAAACAGATAGATCGCGAGATACGATGATTGCCAAGGCACCAAATCAGGAATCAAGCGCTCAGGAGGCAGCTGATCGCTTATGGGCGCAGGGCTATTCTATTGGGGAGCTATGGGGAAGGACTGAGCCAGTTTCGCGAGGAGGACCGTCGCTCGAAAAAACGCATTTGATCATGTGGGGGATTCTCAGCATCGTTGATGATCAGGTTCGAACCGGTGCTGGTCATGAATATCTGCGAGATCGCCTTTGGCAAAAAGACTGGGTTGCAGTAGGCAAGCTTGACGGACGGATGACAATAATCCCTCCGACAAGAGACGCAAAATTCGGTCGTAAACCATCGGCCATCGGACACGGTGACATCGTCTACGCGGACGTGCGCGTGGTACATTCACGACATTTAGATGTCGCTGCAGCATTCATCAATGGCCCAAAGGATGATCCTAAGAAAGATCGGCAGGCCCTGTGACTTACGATGACAAATTCTGGATTGTTGCGCTTGTTGGATTCATGGCCATCTGCGCAGCGTATTGGTTCGAAGCGATCCACCGGCTTGCCTCAGGGTCGCCAAAATGAACGAGACCGCCCACTGGCGCGATTCAATGAAAGCAGATAGCAGGCTAGCTCTGTTTTGACTTGTCGATCTCGCCATCATCCTTGCGGGGAGGCTGTAGTATCAGCGGACGAACCGTGGTCCTTCGCTCCCGTACAACGACGAAGTGCGTTGCCGATTTCACGGCATCCCGATATCCGTTGGCTATGCGCCAGCTCCTAATCATAGCGACAACCTTCCCGCTCCTTGGCTGCTCCATTGACCCAGGCGCAACGTGGGCACCGGATGCGTTAAAGGCCCCGGCACGAGTGGCACTGCCCCCGGAGACGCCGCCAGATATTCGGATGATGCTCCAAACGAGGCTAGGAGAATTTTTTCTGCCCTCCGCAGGAGCTTCCAATATCAGCTACTCAACGCCGCGCCCGGCCGCTCGAGGCTGGTCCGTATGTGTCAGGGCAACAATTAACGGCGCTGCAGGCGGATCGATTGGCGAACAGACTTTCCTCATCAGCATTGAGAAAAATAATCCAGCTCGGAACGAAAATGTGCCGACCTCGCATTTTTGCCATCACGAAAAATACGAGCGCCTGTAGCGCTGCGGCAGGTTAAAATCTCCGCTCAAACCCACCGTCTGTCTGGTGGCCTGGAGAGCGGTGAAGCTGACCGAAGGTCTTCTTGTGCCGCAGGAACGATCTGCTGGTTTTTCGATTTAACTACAAACAGGGAGGTTGCAATGAAAAGACTAGCTGCAGCTACTCTATGTGGATCGTTGCTGATCGGTACATTGACCATGGCGCAAGCCGACCAGCCTGGACCGGACTGGATGCCGATGGAGCAAGTAAAGGCGAAGGTGCTCCAGTCCGGCTACTCACAGGTTACCAAGCTTGAAGCCGACGATGGCCACTGGGAAGGTGAAGGCATCAAGAACGGTCAGAAGATGGACTTTCACGCAGATCCGAAGACTGGCGTGATTGTCTCCGAGAAACTGGATGACTGACCTTCGCGGCAACCCGCCGCCCCGCAGGGCCAATTCGTCAGCGATTTGAAAATGGTGGGGGAAGAAGGACTCGAACCTTCGAAGTCATAAGACGGCTGATTTACAGTCAGCTCCCTTTGCCACTCGGGACACTCCCCCGCCTGACGCCATCAGACCCAAAGACCTTGGCCCAACACGGCAGTCCCACCAAATCAGTGGCTGGACGGCCATGGATGACGTTAAAACGCGCGCCCGTAAACGGGCTCCCGGTTGGCGCGTTTATGACGGAAGCCATGGGGCAAAGTCAACCGACCAGGACCGGAATATCCGCCCTCTCCGAACCTCATTCGGAGGCTCCAAATTGCCATTATTCCGGCCCCGTGAGACAAGCCCTGCATGAGCGATCGAGAGCGAAAACAGCGATTCCAGCGCGGCCCTGACAAGGGGCGCGACGGTCAGAGTGGCCAAGGCCGCGATAACCCCCGCGATCAGGGCCGAGATCACGGACGGCGCCAGCCCCGGCGGGGCCGGGAATCCGGCGGCGGCGACGGCCCGGCCATCCTCTATGGCTGGCATACCGTCATCATGGCGCTGGCCAATCCACAGCGGAAAATCCTCAAGCTGATTCTGACCGAGAACGCCGCCCGGCGCCTCGCCGAGGAGAAGATCGACACCCGCGTGGCGCCGATCATGGTCCGTCCGGACGAGATCGACCGCCGGCTGGGGCCTGACGCCGTCCATCAGGGTCTGTTGGCCGAGGTCGAGCCGCTGGAATCGCCGGATCTGGACAGCCTGCCCCAGGACGGCATCGTGCTGGTGCTCGACCAGATCACCGATCCGCACAATGTCGGCGCCATCCTGCGTTCCGCCGCGGCCTTTGCGGTCAAAGCGATCATCACCACGGCGCGGCACAGCCCGGAGGCCACCGGCGTTCTCGCGAAATCCGCGTCCGGCGCACTGGAACTGGTGCCGATGATCACGGTGCCCAATCTGGCGCGGGCGCTGAACGAATTGAACGACCTCGGGTTCATGACCGTCGGCCTCGACAGCGAAGGAGCTGAGAACATCAGCGCGATCCCGCTGCAGCAGCCGCTGGCATTGGTGCTCGGCGCCGAGGGCAGCGGGTTGCGGCGGCTCACGCGCGAGACCTGCAGCGTTGTCGCGCGGCTCGATATGCCCGGCGAGATCAAGAGCCTCAACGTGTCGAACGCTGCCGTGCTTGCGCTCTATGTCGGCGCCAGCAAGCTCGGCCTGATGGGCTAGCCTCTATCCAAACGAAAACGCCCGCCCGCATTGCTGCGAGCGGGCGTTCGTCGTTCGATCAGATCAGTACGGGCGGCGATGCTGCTGCGGCTGATGATAACCACGCTGCGGGGCTGCGGCGCGCGGCGCATACATCACCTTCGGCGCGCCGTAGCGACGCGCCTGATGATAGCCGGTGCGCGACGCGTAGCTGCGCTGCGCATAGCCGTAACGCGTGCGCGGCTGCATGCTGTAGCCGTAGCGATAGCTCGGACGCGCGCGGTACTGCGAACGCTGCGGATAGCTGTAGATCGCGGGCGAACGATAGGCCGGGCCATAGGAGTAGTTCACCGGATTGGCATAGGGGCCACCGTGATAACCGCGACGATAGCCGGAGCCGTAACCCTGACCGTAACCTTGGCCATAGCCGCGCCAGCCAATCGCAGTCTCCTGATAGGTCGGGACCGGAGCGAACATGCCCGGGCCGCTGAAGGTCGGGCCCTGGTTGGCGTAATAGTACTGACGCGTCACCGGCGTCGGATCGGGCAGCCGCTCATAGGCGGCAACACCGGCGTAACCGTAACCAGCGCCATAGCTCTGGCCGCAAGGGCTGACATAGGCCTGACCGCAAGGCGAGCAGCCGCCTGAGGTGAACAGGCCGCCTCCACAAGCCATCGCAGGCGCAGCGCCGGCAGTGGCGGTGATAACGGCAAATGCCGCAACCCATTTTGAAATCACGTTACGCATGAATACTCTCTCCTGTCGGGTGTCTTTTTTTGGTGTTGGTGATTGATCGGTCAGCGCCGGAACTCCGGCGGTGCGACGATGACTTCGGGTGGATTGAACGGCACTTCATTTTGCCGCTCCATCGGCGCAGATCTCGCCGACCAGCTTTCGTGGAAACTCTCGGCCGGCTGCGGCAATTTGCGATTGGCCGGCGGCTCGATCTCCAGACGCCCGTAGCCGGGCTTGTGGCCGAGGCTCGGATAGTAGTGGCCGACATTCGGCACCGGATCGACGTAACGACCGCCATAGACTGTCGGTTGAATATGAATGCCGCGCTGCAAGCCCCAGTCGCCTTCGATCACGCGATAGGACGCATCGACGCCGTTGATGATGATCGGCACGCCGGGACGACCGGGCACGACGATGTTGAAACCATCGGCGGCTGCGGCCGGAAGCGTGGTCGCAATCACGAAAAGCACTGCTGAAAGGATTCGCATGGCCATGTCCTGCATCTCGGCGGTACGATATTCGAACGCCTGGCAGGATGGGTTAAGGGCGCGGTCTAAACTGCCGGTAAGCCTAACGCGCAAGCATCAGGCGAAGTTCAAATGCGCTGGACTGCAGCGTGGATTCGTTAACGCAACGGGCCCGCATTGCGATCTGATCGCGGTTGAACGCCGCCGCACGCGCGCCGCGCACATCTTGCGCATCGCCGTCGCAACGTGATCTGATCCCTTCAGCCGTTGTCGCAGACATCTGCAATCGTCATGTCCGGAGAGCCCCGATGAAGTTCCTCAGTGCAGCCATCATCCTGTCGACGCTGGTCGCGACCCCTGCTTTCGCGCGGCACTGGAAGCATCATCACGGCGCCGAAACCTTCGTCTTTGCCGCACCCGGCCAGCCCTACCGGATCCAGTTCGGGCACAATTACGGTCCGGGTCTGCAGCCGGGCACCTTCGCCTATTACGACGGTTCCCTCGCCGCCCGCTGCAAGCAATCGGCCGCGGCCTATCGCGGCCAGGACGGCCGGGCGTATCCCTGCTTCTGATTAAGGCTCTGCGGGGTGATGCGGTCTGGCTCCGCGAAGACGACCAGAAGCTCAGCGGGGAATTCCCGACCGAGGAAGACGTCTGGCAACATGCCGACGAAGCCGGACTCGTTGACGTTGTGGACGGCAAGACGGTGCTGGAGGACGGCTACACTATTCAGCCGTGCAGCACCGAAGAGGACACGGGCAAGCCGATCGCGGTACCGCCGGCAGTGACCTAGGAACGACTTTCACTGGGTTTGGTTGGAAGACTGAGCGTCCTGAGCGCAGGATGGACGTTCCGAAAGTCCTGCCACCTCTCTAAGGGTGGTGGGGCTTTTGCTGTCGTAGCCATTGGTATGCAGTAGCCGCACAAACTCATCCATGGACGCGTTCAGTCGCCTGGCGCGCTCTTCAGATTCGGGCGTTGAGGTGCTGCCGAAAAGCCGGGTGATGGATTCGCGAAAGGTCATGCGATCCCCCTTACTCATTGAGAAGCGCTTAGGTCGCGCGAACGGCAAAATGGTTCAATTCGCCGCGGGGCTTATTTAACACCGTAACACACACTCCGCTTGACGGCGAATCACATGAAGGATTCTCTATCCCCGTTCAGGGAGGCGGAGATGGAAGACCACTTCACTCACCAGTATTTCAGCCGGCAGTGCTTCGAGCGACATCACGCACGCGAGGTTTTGGAGCGCGCCCTCTGCGCAGGCGCCCTACTCTTCGGCCTGACGGCCTCGTTCGCAGCCTGTCTGTTTATTTGACGCCCGTTCGCCTTCGGCGAACCTCCCACAGCCAGCCGCCCAAAGGCGTCAGCAGGCCGCTTGGAGACGCATTGGCGCGGACACAACGACGGAGCCAGATTCTGCACTGTGCCCCGTTAGGCTTAACCCGCTGACGCGCTTGCACTAACGTCGCTCAATCTAAATGATGACGCCATGAGTTGGGTTGAAGAGCGCGATCGTTTAATCGCGGAGACATTGGCATTTGTAAAAGAGGTCTCGGGCAACCAGCCCGAGCTGGCCGCGAAATTGACCGTTGCGGTAGACGCCGAGATGAAAGCTGCTGAAAATCCGAAGCAGATCGTCCCGGAACCTGCGCAGCCGATGAAGCTGACTGATCTCCGGGAAGACATCCGGAATCGCGTGGCATCATTCAAGGCACGGCAGCAGGAAATGCAGGACAAGCGGGAGGCCGATTATCGGGAGGTCATCGCAAAAGTCCGGGCTACCTTGGAACAACGTTCATAGGTTGAACCCACCAATGGCGAGCCAGTGCGAAAAGACCGTTTTGGCCAAGTTATTGAAATGGTGGTGCCGGTTGAGAGGATTGAACTCCCGACCTTCGGTTTACAAAACCGCTGCTCTACCGCTGAGCTAAACCGGCAACAAAATCAATGGGTTAGTTGATTTCCCAGGATCGAAATGGGACGTCCGGATCAGTCGCCTGCCCGCGTCGCGCAGTCAGATATCAGAGTTGTCCGGCAAGGGCTACTCCCGCACGCGCCAAACCGGCGCATGCGCTTACAGCCACGCGTAAAGCAGCAGCAGATTGACCGCACAGGCGGCCATCAGGGCGACCGTGAGTGCCACCTGCACCCCGTCGCTGCGGATATTGTCGATCATTCTCATCGCCCGATAACCATCAAGCGATTCTGGCAAGGGAGTCTCGCACCTTATTTTCCGGCGGATTCAGGACTCGTTTACTTTCGATTCCTGGGTCTGCCGGGCAGCGGAGAGCTAGACTGTCTACTGCCCCGCGCTCGTCATTCCGGGGCGCGGTCTCAGCGAAGCTGAGAGCGCGAGCCCGGAATCTCGGAGTGTTTTGCGCTGAACATGTCGAGATTCCGGTTCGCGTCCGGCAAGTGCCGGCCACGCCCCGGAATGACAGCTCCGGACGGCACAACCACGCAAAACATTTTTTCCTATCTCCAGTTGACAGTATCCCTTTCAGGTTTATATTCCCTTCCGTCCTGCCCCACCGAGAGGGGCGAGCGCGATCGTCACGTTCGCGGGGCAGGATGCGGTGGACGCCGGAGATGCGGCGTCACGCGGTTCATGGGTGACGTCTGTCTTCGGGCAGGACGGATCTGCGCCAGCACTGCCACTGGCAAGGACACGGCCGACCTTGAGATGGAAAGATCCCTGGACAGTGTGACGGACGACCAAATCGAAACGCGTTCGGCCTACTCGCTTGAGGCTCCCTTCCCATCGCCTTGGGACTTTAATTCGGTGATCGGATCGTTCGCTGAGGCAAAGTGCAAGCAACCGAAAAACACCGCATGCGGAACGCTGGGCACTTGCTCGGCGCCTCCGAAAGTCCTGATGCATTACCCCATGCGGAAGACCGCATTCGCATCAGGCCCAAGGGTGCAACGGGCACCTGGCGTTCCGCACGCCCTCTCAAGGGAGGGTGGGAATGCTCATAGCTCGGACGCCATTGGCGCCGCGAGATCGCGAATGCTTGTGTTCAGAGCAGCGGCTGTTTGAAATTCAAATCGGCAACGACGCACAGGCGCCGGAGGCATCCCTCCCTCAAGCGGCGCAGCCGCGCAGTGGGGAGGGTCGGCCGATAGGCCGGGGTGGGGTGTTTCCCCGCGTGAGAGCGGCTTTCGCGGCACCACCCCACCCGTCTCGACCGCTCCGCGGTCGATCCACCCTCCCCACTGCGCGCGGCTACGCCACGCTTGAGGGAGGGAGAAGCAAGACAACGCCCCGCAAACAAGAAAGGCCGGCGGGATGCCGGCCTTTCCGTCAAAGATTGAATCGGTTTCGTACTTGCTCAGTACTTGGCGACCACCGGTCCACCCCAGCCGAAGCGATAGTTCAGGCCGGCCTTGATGGTGTGCTCGTCGTTGTTAAAGCTCGTCGAGCCGCCGGGAATGGCCGTCGAGGTGACCGTGGTGTTGCCGAAGTTGTAGTACTGATACTCGACCTTGCCCGACCAGTTCGGCGAGAACATGTATTCGAGACCGCCACCGACCGTGTAGCCGTCCTTCTTGTTGCCATCGATGACAGCAACCGCGGGAGCCACGGCGGCGATGGTCAGGTTGTTGTTATCCTTCCAGGCGTAACCGCCCTTGGCGTAGAGCAGTGCCGGACCCCAAGTGTAACCGAGACGACCTGTGACCGAACCGAGCTGATCGTTACCGCCGCCCGTGATGGTCGTGCCGTTCGGGAAGACGAGGCTGGTATTGCTGCTCGCCAGCCAGCTGTACTGGGCTTCGACACCGACTACCCAGTTGGTGGCGAACTGATAGTCGAAGCCGCCCTGCACACCGCCCATGAACCGGCCACTATCGCCGACGAGGCTGTTGCCGTCACCGAAGGCGCCGCCGAGATGGCCGCCGATGTAGAAACCGGTCCAGTTGTAGACCAGAGCCGGCGCCGTATAGGCCGGGGCCTTGGTATAGGTCCGCGCCGGAAGGTCGGCAGCGAAGGCTGAAGACGAGATCGCGGCCACGGCAACGATGGCCGACGCGCTGAGCAAAAGCTTCTTCATGGTTGTTCCCCTGTGTTGCGTAATGACCATCGAAAAACAACGTGGCGGCAGTTTGGTTGCTTCACGGCAGGCGTTGCCACATCGATGTTTGCCGACTGCGACAAAGCAGCAACACTTTTGGATTTATTCATTTTCAGACGACGCAAAATGGCTTTTGGTTCAGCGCTCACGCGAACTTGATCGCGTTGTTCAGTGTCCAGATACCCACGTCGGGCTGCGGCAATCTTGTGGCGACGTTGCGGTCAGTTGAGGGCGACAACGCCTGCATCGAGCACCGACAGCAGATTTGAAGAGCTCAGACCAACAACGCGCTACCGCGTCATCTTTTCCATTTCGGGGAACGGCGCGTAGGTGGCGCCGGCGCAGGCCTCAGTGACATTCTCGACAATGCGATCGAGGCGCTTGTCGACATAGGATACCGCCCGCTCCTGCGGCGCTGTGTAGCGGCCGTCAAAATCCTTCGCCGTGTAGCGCACGCAACTGACATAGCGCAGGCGACCGCCAACGGTGCGTTGCACCGGTTCAGCCATCATGGCGTCGCGGACACCGACGGGATTGTTCAGATAGGTCTTAAAGAACGCCAGCAGATCGACGCGATAATTGGTCGGAAATGGCTGCGCGGCAACGCCCTGATCATCCGTGAAGCTGATGCCGCCACCGGCGCCGCCTCCGCATGCTGCGAGCCACAGCGGCAACAGCACCGCTGCTGCCCGTTTCGCCGATATCCCCAAATGTCGTCTCATCCGTCGTGCCGTCTCAATTACGCAGGCGTGTCCCCGTCATGCCTGTCCTAGACGGTTCGCTCCGGAATTGGAATTCGCATCTCGGTGACGGACCAGCACAGACGAACCGGCCTGCTGCACCTCAGGGATGTTATGCATCCCAAGGGATAGGTGCAGCAGGCCGGCCGTTGAAACTCCGCGATCGCGGCTGGGCAATATGAGGCCGCGACCGCGGAGCCCCCTCAGCCGCGCTTGTGCACGACTGTGGTCTGGATCGCGGTGTGCTTGTGCGTGTGGCTCACGCCCAGCTTCTTGTGGAAGTGGAAATGCGGGCGCACATGGCGCTGGTGATGCCGATAGTCGTGATGACGATGGATCATCTTCGCATTGGCATTCAGCGCACCCGGCTGCACGTGATGCTCGGTCGTCACCACCTTGTGCGTCGTCACGGTGCGGCCCGGCCCGGCCGCCATCGCTGGCGCCGCGAGGATGGATGCGGCAATCACAGCAGCGGAAAACATCTTCAACATGGTCGTCTCCTGTCGGTCTCGATCACGAAGTTGACCGGTCGGTTGGCCGGGCTTGTCGATCAATGCAGTCAGGCTAGCGACACCGCGCTGAACCCACTCTGACGGCGCCGGACAGACTTCGTTCATCTCGGTGACATCCTCGTCATGATCGGCTGGGTCAGGCGTCCTGCCCCAAGTCTGCCGCCCCACGTCTGCTCCCCATGTCGGCACAAGCGGGAATGAACACCCACGTCCGGTGTTCACAACCTGAGACTTCCGTGTCAGATTATTACTGTTGCAAACAGGAGCGCTGCATGACCCACCTCGCGATCAGGCTGACGACACTGGCAATGTTTTCCGTGGCCGTTGCCGCCACGCCCTCGTTGACCCCCGCCTATGCCGCGGGCGGCGATACGCCTTCCGCACCGCCGGCGTCCGACACCAAGGGCACCAAGGACAAGAAGAAGAAAACCGAGACCAGGAATCCGAACAGCGAGAATACCGCGTTCCTCGCCAACTATCGCGCGGCCTATGCCACGGTCTATGACAAGCAGGACTACACGGCCGCCATCGCGCAGCTCAAGGCGCTTGGACAGGACGACCGCGCCGATGTCGCCAACCTGATCGGCTACTCCTATCGCAAGCTCGGCGACTACAAGGTCTCGCAGATCTGGTACGAGCGCGCGCTGAAGGCCGACCCCGCCCATGTCCGCACCTGGCAGTATTACGGATTATGGCAAGTCGAACAGGGCAACCGCGATCAGGCGCAGTATCATCTCAACAAGATCGCGATGCTGAGCGGCAAGGACTCCGCCGAATATAAATCGCTCGCTGCTGCGCTGGACAAGGCGCCCGGCTCCGGTCCCACCTACTGATCCCGTTCGCGGATCAGTCAGCCGGCGCAGTCCTTCGGATTGTGCCGGCTTCTGCATGGCGCGGTAACCATCCAGCTTCCCTGCCCTCGACATATCGGCGAAAACTGCCCTTAGTGTTGCCTCGACAACCCCTGGGAAGGCCGATACAGACCTCGCCCGACATGCATCGAGCCGAAGGCCCGCAATTTCCCGATGACCACGTCCAAGCGCTATGACCGGATCGCCTTCGTGGCCAGCACCAGTGCGGAAGCGCAAGCAGCGCTCGACCAGCTGACGCAGCTCTATGGCAATGCAGATCCGGCCACTGCCGATATCATCGTAGCCCTCGGCGGCGACGGATTGATGCTGAAGACGCTGCATGACTTCATGCGCACTGGCAAACCGATCTACGGCATGCATCGCGGCACCGTCGGTTTCCTGATGAACGAGTTCTCAACGCTTGATCTGCATGCGCGCCTCGCCGCGGCGCGCGAGACGTTGATCAATCCGCTGCTGATGCGCGCCACGGATGTCCATGGCGGCGTGCACATCCATCACGCCATCAACGAGGTCTCGCTGTTTCGCCAGACGCATCAACTGGCGCGCCTGCGCATCCTCATCGATGAACGCGAACGGATGGCCGAACTTGCCGCCGATGGCATCCTCGTGGCTACGCCGGCCGGCTCCACGGCCTATAACCTGTCGGCGCAGGGACCGATCCTGCCGATCAATGCCGCGCTGCTGGCGCTGACGCCGATCAGCGCGTTCCGCCCGCGGCGCTGGCGCGGTGCGCTGCTTCCCAATACGGCGATCGTCGCAATCGAGGTGCTGGAAGGCGAAAAGCGCCCGGTGGCCGCCGTCGCCGACAACGAGGAAGCCCGCGACGTCCGGCGGGTCGAAATCATCTCCGACAGGTCGATCTCGATGCGCATGATGTTCGACCCCGGCCACAGCCTGGAAGAACGCATCCTGAGCGAACAGTTCGGGTATTGAGGTCGGCGGCGATTGCGCAGACGCCGTCTCAGGCGGCGTCCAGCCTGGCGAGTTCGGTCGCAAAATCGAACCGCAGCTGATTGGCCTCGTCGTCCGGCAGCCAGTTTGCCATCTGCGGAAACACGGTGCGATAGAACGCAACCTTGGATGGCTCCCACGGCAGCGTCCGTGCAGCGCGCGCCTCGGCGAGAATCTGGAGCAACTCCGCGCGCACCTCGTCGGGATCGGCACGATACACCGGCGTCGGCGCATCCTCGTCGAACAGATCGGATTGCGGATCGGGACCGAAAAGGTCACCTTGTCTGGACGTCATGGTAGGGTCGCTCATCTTACGAATCGCGCGCATCCTGAGCGAAGAAGTTGGCCGATGCGAGGGCTTCGTCGGACTTGTCCCCGTTGCACAAGGTCATGCCGATGAGGCTTTTTTGCTCTTGCCTTTGCCGATGGAATGTCCCGCGTCGTCGTCCGGCCCCTTGAACGCGCCGGCTTCGCGGAACTCGTCGGCGGTGATGAGCTTGCTGGAGCAGATGCGCTCCAACAGATCGGCCTGCTTGGGCTCCAGTGCGATAAGACGACCGAGCACGTTCAACAGATCAAGCAAGTCGGTGGTGTATTCGGCGAGCCAGCCCTCAGGCTGGATGCTATCGAGCGGCGACGGCGGGCGACGATCGCCGATGATCGGCCGGGTGCGATCTCGGCGGCGATAGCTGAACCACTGCCACAGCACCTGCTTGCCCGAGACTTCATAGACCCACATCTGCGGCGTGACGTTATCGACAAAGCCCTTGCCGATACTAAGTCGCTGCGTCGCGGGATCGTAGTCCATCGTGTCGGGCAGCGGTTCTGGCGCCGACGGAATCGTGCCGTCCTCCGGAATAGTCGGGGAGCTTCCTTTCGGCAGACGCGGCGGAGATTTCGGCCGCCCGGCTTTTGGATCAGCGAAACGCTCGCCGTAGCAATGCAGCCAGATCACTTCGCTGCCGAGCGCAACAGCCTCGGCGAAAAGCGATGCATCGGCGGTGAACGGCACGCGCAGGCCTGGCCGAACCAGATCAGGCGCAAATCGCGTCGTGAACGCAGGATGCGCCATCAGGGCAGCAATATAGGCCAGCACGTCTTCGGCTTTGACCGCTTGCCCGAAGATCTTCGCCAAATGCGCAAGAAGCGCAGGATTGACGTTGGGCTGGGTGGCAGCTCGATCACTCCAGAGCGGATGCACGCGCCCACCGCGACCATTGTAGTGATGAAGGTCGGGAATGAGATCCGTGAACGTCAAAGCTGGCCCATTCGACGGTGACCGATCCTCCGGTGCCGTCAAATAGACTTGCTTAAGCGAGTACGCATTCCAGAGTGTCGGATTTGGCCGATTGATTAACCGTCCGTCGGGAATAATCCACTGACGATCAAATGATCGAACGCCATATCGAGTTGGAGAAACAGAAGGCGCGTTATCATTCTTCACAGCATCCGAGCGATTTTCGTGACCAGCTAATCCCTTCGTTGAGCCTTTCGAAACGGTTTTGTCGCCGCCCTCATGCGGATGCAACTCCTTTCTGGTCAGATCCTTCTCTACGACGAGGTGCGACCATCGGTCATTCAACGTCTCTACATCCGGCGCGATGATCCATGTGCGGCCTGGCATCACACCTGAACCGTCATAGTTGAACAAATCGGCGAGAGCAGGAAGCGTAGCCCACAATCCCGTCGCATCTGGTAGGAACGGTGCTCGCCAATCAGGCGAACAATCTAACCAGTCCTTGTTGGCGAGACTGACATTTCCCAATGCAGCGAACTTCGTTTCCCTCCGCCCCTCCGGCAATGCGAGAAAACGCACGCGCGCCGGTGCTTCGCTGTCCTTTTCCAACTTGCGCGCCGCTAGCACGATGCAGACCGGTTGTTGCACCCCCTGAAAAACCCGGGTCGCGACTTCGGGTTGATGACCCTCCGGGGAACAGTCGATAATCCAGATGGCGGAACAGGTGCGCCGCAGATCGTCCCGCATCTTCTCGAAACCGGGTCCGTTGAGAAAGCCAGCCACCGTGATGAAGCAGACGATTCCTTCCTGGTCCTTGTCCGGGAAGCCAGTCGCCGCATAGTTGCCGGTGCCAAACACCTTCCATGTCGCCCACCGCCAGAAATAAACGTAGAGGTTCTTCAGGTGCTTGGTGTGCGCTCCGACGCCCCACACAGGAGGCGGTCGCCAACGGTCGAGGGGGGCAACCAGTTTCCCACCTGCGCCCGCCTCAACCCAGCCCCCACGCCCTTCTGCTTTTTCCTTGTATGGCGGATTGCCGATCACGACTGTGATTGGCTTGCTCTTCTTTACGATGTTCGCATCACGGCGCGACTTCGCGATCGGCTCATAAACCTGCCCAAGCGACTCTTCTTCGATGAACGGATTGCCGAGCGTATCGGTGATGAACAGATTCAATTCTGGAATCGCCGGCAGCGGATTCTTCTTCGTCGCGATCAACGCCTGCATCTCGGCGATGAGGCGAAGCTGCGCCACGGCGAACGGGCCGAATTGCAGTTCGAACCCGAACAATCGCTTCGCCGCCGCTTCGATCGCGCCGCGCACCGCACCCTCGCCCTCATCGTCCGCGACTGTCTCTGCGATGTGGCGCAGCACGCCGAGCAGGAACGTGCCGGTGCCGACCGCGGGATCGGCGACCGTCACATCATTTGACGCAAAGCCCTTGGGGCGCTCGAACAGCGATCCGCGCAGCGCCTCGTCGGCGAGGCGTACCATCGCAGCTACGACCTCAGGCGGCGTGTAGTAGGAGCCGGTTCGCTTGCGCAGCGTGTTGTCATAGACCTCGAGGAAATCTTCGTAGAAATAGAGCCATGCCTCGGGCTTGTCCTTGCTGATGACATGCCAGTTGACCTCGTCGAGCACGCGGGTCAGCGTGCCAATCGAGGTCTTCAGCGCCTCTTGATTGGTGGCGTCGTCGGTGAGCAGCCGCAGCGCGGTGCCGATCAGCGAATTGGACTTGCGCAGTTCCTGCGCCGCCTTGTCGATGCCACCGGACAAGGAGATGTCCTTGGCGCGCGCCACCAGCAGGCCGAACGTCACCGCCTGTGCGTAACCATCGGCGAATTGCGCATCGTCGGCCTGCGGGAACAACAGCTTGCGCCAGTCGGTCGCAAGCGCGGTAAGGCCGGGATTGCCGAGCGTCATTTGCTCGATGACTTCGTCCCGCAACAGCCGACACAGCCGGGCGCTGACGGCGGCGAGCGCTTTCGCGGTCTTCGGAGCGATCGGCGTCCAGCGCAGGAAGTCACTGATCAGCGGCACCAGCGTCGCGGGTGCGGCCAGCTTGGTGCCCGCGGTCTCGACATTGCCGCCGAGATGAACCACCGCACCTTCGATCTTGCCGTCGCGCCACAGGCTGAAGGCGTTGCCGTCGGTGTAGAGCAGATTGGGCAGCGACTTCAGCTTGTCCCACTGCTCCTTGTCGTGCGGGTCGGAGAACTTGCGCGGATCGGCGCCCTTGCCGGGCGCCTTGACCTCGATGAAGCCGACGAGTGCATTGCCGACCGTGACCGCGTAGTCGGGCCGGGTCTTGAGATGGGCCAGCGTCGTCTCGCCGACGAAATTGACGGTCTTGGCCGGCAGCCCGCCGAGTTCAGCCAGCGCGTGCAACAGCGATTCAAGCGGTGCACGAAGTTGATCTTCCGGAGCGCCGATGATCGCGGGGTTGGACAACTTTGATTTGACGCTCACGCCGAAATCCGCAACGGCGCTCTCGATCGATTTCCCCGCCAATTTATTCCCCAACGCCCCGTATTGTGAGTCTATGGCTACTTGAAATGCGTTGCCGGAACAACCTCTCCGCGCCTATCCCGACAACGCTCGCTGTATGAACGTGCAGGTGCGCCTGCCGCTGGACGTAGCCCCACCTACCCTGAGAAGCTTCGCTTCGCCCACCGGCCCGCCTCAACCATTCGTTAAGACGCAGCGCGGTATGGTTAACATCGGGTAACCGCCCCTGCCCGGTTCGAGCCGCATCATGTTCCGTATCGACTTCAACAAGCTGCGTTTTCTGGTTTGCGACGATAATCCGCACATGCGGCGCATCCTGCGCACGCTGCTGCATTCGTTCGGCGCCCGCGAAGTCTATGAAGCGGAAGACGGCGCCACGGCGCTGGAAATGTACAGCCACTACGTGCCGGACATCGTGATCGCCGACTGGGCGATGCCGATTTTCGACGGGCTGGAACTGGCGCAGATGATCCGACAGCCGGATTCCAAGGGCAACCCCTACGCGCCGATCATCATGCTGACCGGCCACTCCGAAAAGCGCCGCATCACCATGGCGCGCGACGCCGGCGTCACCGAATTTCTGGCCAAGCCGATCTCGGCCAAGGGCCTCTATCTGCGTATCATGAGCGTGGTCGCGCATCCCCGCCCCTTCATCAAGACGAAGAACTATTTCGGGCCCGACCGCCGCCGCAACACCACCGTCGCCTATATCGGACCGGAACGCCGCAATGGCGGTGAGGCCGAGGTTCTGCAGCAGCCGTCGCTGCTGGATAAAGCCCGTGTCACTGGCTAGCGCAATGTTCGGAGAAACGACCATGGCCAAGAACAAAGCGCCGGCGCAGCCGAAGGTACAGGCTTTCGCCGATCACCACGTCATCACGCCGCCGAACACGCTGAAGCACGCGATCCGCCGCGTCATCGATCGCGAGCTCGACGATCCCGTGGCGCGCGCCGAACAGGCCTTGGCCAATCTCTCCGGCGAGTTCAAGACCTGGATGCGCAGCGAATGCGATCGCCTCTCTGCGGCGCATACCGTTACCCTGAAAAAAGGTTTCGACACGCAAACCCGCGGCGAGCTGTTTCGTGCGGCGCACGACATCAAGGGCGACGCCTCGACCTTCGGCTTTCCCGCCGCCGGTGCGGCCGCCGAAAGCCTGTGCCGGATTCTCGAACACGCCCCCGATCTCGACGCAGTGCCGCCGGATCTGATCCAGCATCACATCGATGCGATCCAGGCGATCGTGCGCGAGCACAACACCATCGAGAAGGCCGGCGTGGCCAACGAACTCAGCGCCCGCCTGCGTGCCGTCGCGGATGATTATCTGACGGTCGTCAATCGCGATCGGCCGGACCATCTCGAGATGATCTCGGCGCCAAGCATCGCGCCGAAGGAATAGCGTCGCTCCGCAATTTCGTTTGATGCGATCGAAACACTCTCCACGTCATGGCCGGGCTTGACCCGGCCGTCCATCTATTGAAATGCGCTGATGTCGAACGATGGATGCCCGGCTCAAGGCCGGGCATGACGACTGAGATATTCGATGCTTACGCCGCGATCAGCTGATACTCGTCACGCGCATTCGCCTGCTCAGCCAACTCGTCGCAGAACAGCCGCGCTTCCTCGCGAGCCGACTCCGTTGCGAAACGCCGCAGCAGGATCAACAGCGGCTCGGACGCCGCCTCGTCGGTTTCGCAAACCGTCAGCACGCGCTCAACCATGCGACGACGCAGCCGCACGGCGCCGCCGACGGAGCCGATGAAACCGATTTCATTGCGCGCAGCCAGCGCGGCGCGGAAGGCAGGGAATGTCGACTCCGGCAGGCCTGCGCGGATCAGCAGTGCATTGAGCCCGGTACCGACGCCGTCATAGACCAGCGCGGCCACGCGGCTCTGCGGCAGGCCGGACAGCTCCACCAGCGCCTGGTCGAACAGGTCGAGATTGCCCGACAGCAGGGCACGGAGGATCAGGCCGACGGTCAATTGCCCGGCTTCGCGCAGGTGATGCACGAGATCACGCATCTCATCGCCGCGCGAACGCGAGGCAATGTTGACCGTGGAGCGCGCCATCGCCTCGTCGGCAATGCGCTCGGCACGATCCGGCGACAGCCAGTTCCGCGCAACGACGAAGCGGGTCAGCGTTTCGGAGAGCTTGGCCACCAGCGCGAGGCGCGTCGTGGCTGGCAGGTTGTCGAGGGCCAGCATCGCTTCGCGGATGGCGGCGAGATGGCCGTGACGCTCGACGATACGGTCCCAGGAGAATTGCGCCAGTTCGGCATACGGATTTTCAATCAGTTCGAGCGCCGCAGCGGCCGAGCCGACTTCGGCAACGGCGGCGCAGATCGAGATCGGAAGATTGATGCGGCGCGCGACGGCGCATTGCAGCTCGCTGTTGCCGGTGGCGACAATGTCGACCAGATCGGCATCGATCAGCAGCGGCGAATGTTCGAGCACCGGAAGCGACACGCAGGGCTGATCCACCGACAGCGCCTGCACGATGGCCGGGGGCGCCGACGGCGCGCGGGCGAAAACCTGCGCCATGGCCTGGCGCACCAGCGGCGATGCATCATCGAGCAGCATCAGTAGCGCGCCTTCGGCGGCAGCGCGATCATCGTCCGAAAGGTCCGAAAAAATCCAGGCCCGCGCCAAAGAGCGCGTTGCCTCTGCCCGCTCGCCGGCCGGAGCGGTCCGTACCCAACTAATGAACTGCCGAACAATCATGGTTCTGCCAGCCTACGCAACCAGATCAACACCGTAACGCGATGCCACTGTCAGAGAAAATAAACCATGCCGCTTAACAAACGGTTCACCATAAGCTTATGGATTTATTGAGGTTTTGTTAAGGGATCGGACATGCGGGGAAATGTGCCGCCTGCCCCGGAAATCTGCACGCGGATAAAACGCAGCGCAATCCGACATATGGTCGTCGGAAGATAGTAGTGTATTTGAAAGTGTAGTTCAGGCCTGCGGGATCAAATTCGGACTGCACCACGCTTCGTCCGAACTACGTCAGCGCACTACTTAACTACTGAAAGTCCCGGCGCGATCGCTGAACAGATCGAGCGGCTTGGGCACGCCGACTTCAGGCGCCTTCGGCAGCGACGTGGATGTCAGTGACGTGCGGTTGCCCCACAATTCCTGCACGGCCGGCGACACAGGTTGCGTACGATCGCCGCCCTGGAACAGCGATCGGAAAATCGGCTGTTCCTGCACGGCCGTCGATGACTGATCGGATGCAAAGCTTGCGACCTGCGCCGTGCTCAGATCCGGGAAGCGCGACAGGAATGTGGCATTGCTGGAAGGCGTCAGTGGCGAGACCGCCTGCGCCGTCACAACGCCCGCGGATGCCATTGCCGTCCGCGTCGCCGTGGAATTCGCAGCACTGTCATAGCGCGACGACAATACCGAATAGACCTGCGACACGCTGCGCGCGCTGCCGCTCTGATCGTAGAAGATCGAACGGTTGGCTGCGGCGGCATTCGGAAACAGCGCAGCACCCGATGCGTTCGGATTGCTTGCCGCATTGTTAATCAGCTTCGAAGCTCCGCTGACGCCCATGAAGTGCGCCATGTAAAGCTCGGAGTCGTTCGGCCTGCGACCGATCTCGCCCGTGAGCTTGAAACCATTGGATTGCGTCAGCACGCCGGCCATCGCCGAGCTCGCAACCGGATCGTCACGCAACTTCAGGATCTCGGCCTTTGCCGCGGGATCGCTCACCGAATAACTTCCCGACGGCGACTTGGTGATAGCGTCGGCGTATTTGCCGTAGCCGAGCTGCGTGCCGGCTTCCTTCACGGTGCCGAGCCAGGTCTGCTCGATGAACTGGAACAGTCCCTTGGCCGATGATGTCGAAGCCGTGGCCGAGGGATTGAAATTGGATTCCATCTTGGCGGTGGCGAGCAGATATTCGAAGCTCGTGCCCGTAGTGCCGGCAGCATTCTTGATCGCGCCAGTCACCTGACTGCGCGTTGCCGAGAGTGCTGATGCGAGGTTGGTCGCGTCGACCGCCATAGTGTGGTGCCCCGCTGCCGCGAAATGACTACCGGGAATCGTGCCCTGCCAGCCGTGCGGAAGCCGCGGACACAGTGGGACATTCATGGTTAACGCAATGCTAAGATGGCGCGGTGCGCCCTATGGCTCCATCCCTGGTTGAATATTTCACAGAGCATTAACGCGAGGGTGTTTCTGTATGTGTCTGACGGAGATTCGCTCCCGTCGGCAGCGGGAATGGAGCTCACGATGGTTGCGGTCGCAAACGCGAATTCGACGTCGACCCAACCGTGGGACAAAGCGGCCCCCGCCTCCGTTGCACCCGCCAAGCCGTCCATCTCACCCGACAAGGCTGCATCTGCGCCGATAGCCCCTGCTGCATTCGTATCGCTGTCAGACCGCGCCAAGGCGATCGTCGAAAAGGCCAAAGCCGATCAGGCCGCGACCGAGACCCTGACCGATACGTTCGACGAAATGCTGATGAAGCGCACCGACGCCCTGGCCGACCGCCTTTCGAAAGCATTCGAAAAAATGAACATCCCGCCGGAATATGCGACGCATATGAAGGTCGACAAATTCGGCAACGTGACTGCCGAAGGCCCCTGGAAGGCCAAGATCGAGAAAATGTTCAGCGACGATCCTGCGCTCGCCAAGGAGATGAAGGAAGTGTCGGGCCTGAATGCGCTGAAAGCGGCGCAAGCTTCGCTCGATCTCTACAACGAGCAGAAAAAATCGACCAATAGCGAAGCGAAACAGGCGGAAGCCTGGAAGAACTACAATATCCGTTCGATGAACATCCAGACCCTGTCCGGTGTCATGACCATGAAGGACGGCAAGCTCAGGTCGGCGGCCGTCGATTACATGGACATGATCGCCGATCCGACCGGCATCAGCGCCGCCAAATCCCGGCAGGATTTCGCCAGCCGGCTGGCATGAATCGAGCCCGGAGTCGGTTCAGCTCTTGTAGACCGACGCCGGATCGAACACTTTGTCAGCATCGATGAACGACACCTTCGCTGCGCCAGCCTCGCCCTTGGTGATCGCGCGGTAGAAGCACGAGCGACGGCCAGTGTGGCAGGCAGCTCCGCCGACCTGCTCGACCTTGATCCAGATCGCATCCTGATCGCAATCCATCCGCATCTCGACCACGCGCTGGGTCTTGCCCGAGCTCTCGCCCTTGCGCCATAGCGCCTTGCGCGAACGGCTATAATACCAGGCATCGCCGGTTTCGATGGTGTTGCGCAGCGCCTCTTCATTCATGTGCGCCACCATCAACACGTCGCCATTCGCCACGTCGGTGGTCACGACGGTGACGAGACCGGCGGCGTCGAATTTCGGCGTGAGCGCAAGGCCTTCTTCGAGATCATGGCTGTGCGCGTGCGATGTGTTGGACACGGAAAATCTCTCGCTGTGGTCGTCAAACGAAAATCGGGCGCATGATGCGCCCGATACTCTAGCAGCAAATCGAAACGCTATGTGCGTTTAACGAGACATGGACTGGATCATCGACATGAACCGCGCCTGCTCGGCAGGATTGTCGCGGAAATTGCCGGTGAAACGGGTCGTGAAAGTGCGCGAGCCTTCCTTGCGGATGCCCCGGGCCGACATGCAGGTGTGCTCGGCTTCAACCATGACAGCAACGCCGCGCGGCTTCAGCACTTCATCGACCGCAGCAGCAAGCTGCGCGGTCAGATGCTCCTGGGTCTGCAGCCGATGGCCGAATATATCCACGAGACGCGCCAGCTTGGAGAGACCCACGACGCGCTCCACCGGCGTATAGGCAATATGCGCCTTGCCGTAGAACGGCATCATGTGATGCTCGCAATGGGAGACGAAGGCCATGTCGCGGATCAGCACGAAATCGTCATAGCCGGCGGTCTCGCCGAAGGTCCGGTTCAGAACCTCGGCCGGGCACTGATGATAGCCCTGGAACAACTCGTCATAGGCTTCGACCACGCGCCGCGGGGTGTCCATGAGGCCTTCGCGCTGCGGATTCTCGCCGATATAGGCGAGCAACGTCTGCACGGCCTGCTCTGCCTCGGCGCGCGAGGGCCGCAACTGGTCGGGATTTACCGCAGCAGCCAGAAACTCGGCGGGGTCTAGTTCCGCCGGCCGAAATTCCTGCACTTTGTTGTCGGCAGATCTGATTTCAGAAGATTTGCCATCCGGGGATTTGCCGCGAAGCGGCTTGATCACTGCGTCCATCTTTACTCCGTTCGACCGGCCCCACGGGAGGCCGGAGTGTCACCGGGCAGACGGGGCGGCCGGGCCGCCGGACGCCTGAGTCCGTCAATAAATTCGTCGAGCGACAATAACACCAAGCGCGCCGAACTGAATTCTCAAATTCCGGCGATCTGGGGAATGCCCGGCATTCTCTTGGCCAGGCGTTCACCCTATATAGGGTCCAGTTCCACGAGCGCCAAGGGCATGATCCGGGCGCTTGAGGGCACAGTTAAGGTCCGAATCAGATGCTGAACGACATCTATAACAAGCGCATCATCGAGCTCGCCGGTAACATTCCCCGGCTGGGCCGCCTCCCTGCCCCCGATGCGTCAGCCACCGCCCACTCCAAGCTCTGCGGATCGACCGTCAAGATCGACCTCGTGATGGATGCCGATGTGGTCACCGACTTCGCCCATGACGTGAAGGCCTGCGCCCTTGGCCAGGCCTCGTCGTCGATCATGGCGAGCCACGTGGTCGGATCGACTGCCGAAGAATTGCGTGCGCTGCGCGAGACCGTGCGCAAGATGCTGAAGGAAAACGGCGCACCGCCATCAGACGGAAAGTGGGCAGATATCGCCCTGCTCGAACCGGTGCGCGACTACAAGGCGCGCCACGCCTCGACGCTTCTCACATTCGATGCAGTCGTGGACGCCATCGGGCAGATTGAAGCCAAGTCAAACACCGGAGCTAGCCAGCCGACGCCAGCGTAACGCCAGCGCGGCTATTTCCCTGACGGTGCCGATACGACGCCGCCAGTCGGCACCGAGGCCTCGGCCGTCTTGGTCGACTTCGTCGAAGACACGACCGGCGCCGAAGCGACCGGGGTCTTTTCATTCTCCGGCCCGCTCACGAAACGATCCTGTACCGACTTCGGCACCACTGATGCGACCGGCGCCTCCTGCTCGCGAGGCTCGGGCAACACATCATCGACACTATGGCTAGTGACCAGATTGGTCAGCTTCAATTCGGCTTCCGTAAGCCGATGCAGATCGTCCCACGGCGGCACGCTGAGCGACAATGACAAGAGATCGCCAGTGCCTCCCATGTCGAAGGTGTATTTGGCGAGACGGCCGATATCCCGCTCGACGATCATCAGATCGTTTGCCGTATAGCTCGCAGCCTTCGGGTCGTCGGCGCGGTCGCCCATCCAGATCTGATGGACGCGCACAAGGGATTCTTCGGCCACATAGCGGGTCTTGCCCGCCAGCAGCAGGAACACGCACATGGATTCGCAATAGGCCTGCGGCACGACCGCCGGCTTCATGACACCCGAGGATGATTGCAGGTCGACCGTGATACCGACTGTGGTGCGCAGACCAAGCTTGCGCCAGCGCCGGCCCATGGTGATGGCGTCATTGACCGAGCCACCGCTGGAATCCAGCACCACTGTCGCGTCTGTCAAATCGCGGCCTTTGGAAAACTCGTCGAAATCCCTGACGGTGTCGCCGGTGACGATCCCCACCGCACCGATCCAGCCACGGCAATTCGGCTCGCAGGCGACCCAGGTGAAGCGCATCGGGAGTTTGCGTTCTTCGAGAACCGCTGCAGCCTGGGCAGAGGTCGCGACCGAAGCCAGCAGGCCGGTCGCAAGTCCGGGAAGAACGATGCAAAAGGCCGCGGCGCGAAACAGCGCCGAACTACCTGATCGAAGCGACCTCATACGTCCCAAGTCGGTTCCTTCCCCGCACTCTCATGAGCAATGGCAACGGCCCCCAAACAACGCTCATGATTCTGTCACACGGGCGTTAAGTGAAAACCTAACGGGCTTCACCGCAGCGTCCAGTTACTTTTGCTGCACTGCATGCGATAAATTGGCAGGTGTGTCTCCAATGCATAAGTAGATGGGTTCCATGCAAAGGAACCGGGCAAAACCCGGCTGATCTGATAGCAATCCGACCATGAAACATTCATCCATGTGCCCGAACTGCGCCGGTACTATTCAACGGCTGCCGCGCAATGCCGGTCGCGGCATGATCTGGATATACCGCCACACGCTGTCTCCGCTCGTCGGATACAATTGCCGTCACCTTCCGACTTGCTCGGTCTATGGCGACGAAGCGATCGAGCGCCACGGATTGTGGGCTGGCGGCTGGATGACACTGGCGCGGCTGCTCCGCTGCCAGCCATGGGGCACTTCGGGTATCGACAACGTGCCGGCCAAGCTGTCGCCCGATGCCCGTTGGTATACACCGTGGCGCTACGCGCGCTGGCGCGGTGTCAACGACAGCCCAAACTAGAAGCTTACGCAGACATTGCCGACCTTCGTGAGCACGGACTGCTGACTGAACTGCCGCTTATAGCTTTCCGCGATGGCAACGAGGTCGGCATGTTTCTGAGCGTCGTCGGCGAAGGTGATCAGAACGACCTTTGCCCTTTCGCGGACATCAACATTGCGAGCGCTGTCGCGCCACTGCCCGTCTCCATCGATGACGGTGAGACCATCGGGAAAGCGGGGTGTGATTTCCCTTGCGACGAAATTTGCAAATGCAGATTCGCTGATACCAGGCCGATCGCCAATGTTGCGGCCGAAGATCATCTCCGCAGACACCATGATGCGCGACGGCGGCAGACACGCTTGCGGCGGCAGCCATGCACAGCCGCTCATCAGCACACTGACTGTTAATGTAGCAATGCATGCGGAGAACAGTTGGCGGATATGTCGCGGCACGCCGAACCTCAAATTATCAAAGCTATTTTTACGAAATGTCTGCCGGCGGGATTGTTGAACAACATTTGATACCATAGGGTGCGGCCACTTCATCTCGCCAATTCATCTTCACTCAACATCATTGCCCGGGGCACGCAGGTGGAAGACGGCCTATACGAAGTACATTTTCACACCATTCATGGCACCGGGACCGGCGTCGTCTATGCAATCGGCGGAAAGCTGCGCGGCGGCAACTCCGCTTTCGCCTTCATGGGCAACTATCAAAACAGAGGCGAGACGATCTCTGTCAAGGTATCATCGAAACGCTTCAACCCGGATCAGAGCTTCAAGTCGGTGTTCGGCTTTGAAGGTGTCACACTGGCATTGACCGGTCGCGTCAATGGCGACCTGCTCGATTTCGAAGGCAGTGCGCTGCAATTGCCCGGTGTGCCGTTCAAGGCGCAACTGACCCGCATCTGCGACTAGGCGACACGTCCCGACATTTTACGGCTGAACACGATCGCCGCCAGCGCCGTCGCCAAAAATCCCATCGCGACAAATCCCGAGGCGTGGAAGTATCCGCCGGCGAACAGCGCGCCACCGATCCCCGATCCGATCGCCTGGCCGACATAGAGCATCGACGTATTGAGCGACACCGATGCTGCTCCGGCCGATGGTGCAGCTCCAATCAGCCGCACCTGCTGCATCGAGGTGATGGCGCCGAAACCGAGCCCCCAGACCGCAACACCAAGCGCCATTGCCGGCAGCAGGCCTGCACCGAACGTCCAAACCGACATTCCCGCCAGCACCAGCGACGTGGACAGAATGGATGTGTTGAGCGCGCCCCAGCCATCGACGATCCGGGTCGCAGTCATGATGCCGAGGAAGCCGCAGAAACCGTAGATCGCGAAGACGGATGCTGCCGCATCGTGCCCTGCCCCCGCCAGCCGTTCGAGCAGCGGCGCCATGAAGGTGAAGATCGCAAACTGCCCGGAGATCTGCAGCGTCGTGATAACCAGCAGCAGCACGACCAGACGATTGCGCGCCAGCGAAGACCAAGTGCTGAGATCGACCGGCATGCCGAACAGCCCGCGGGGCAACCGCCACGCCAGCAGCACGAAGCTCAGACAGCTCATCACACCGACGCATGCGTAAACCTCGCGCCAGCCGTAGCGACTGGCAATAAAGGTCACCAGCGGCAGACCGACCGCAGCCGCCAGCGTCCAGCCGAGAAACACATAAGCGACGCTGCTGCCGCGCTTGTCCGGGGGCACCAGCATCCCGACTGTGCCCGCAGCCTGCGGCGTGTAAGGCGCGGCGGCAACGCACATCACCAGGCGGATCGCCAGCAACACCACGTAATTCGCCGCAAAGGTCGAAGCGAGATTGGCCGCTGCCACCACCGCAATGATGCCCAGCAGCAGTGGTTTTCGCTCGACCCGGCTGGTCAGCCACGACATCAAGGGCGAGCAGATGCAGAGCATCACCGCGCCGAAGGTGATCAAAAGCCCCGCTTCGCGGATCGTGACGCCAAGGCCCGCCGACAGCTCGCCGAGCATCGCCGTCGGCCCCAGCAGGCCAATGCCGGTGACGAAATTGCCGATCATGAGTGCGGTGGGGGCGTAAGGGCGGGTCACGCGGACTTGTTAACAGACAGCCTCTTGAGCGCAACCACGGCGAGACCATCACATCCGCATGGATGGGTCCCACACTTGCTACTTCGGGACAAAAGCGCCCCACCCGGGACTCGGTGCAGCGAAGCTTTCGGAAGGCGGGACAATATGCGGGATCGGGCCGGATGCAGCTGATGCGGCGGCGCGCGCAGCGACACCCGGCGCCGTCGCACAGGTCGCAGCAAGCTGCATCCACGCCGTCTCAAGACCGCCGGTCTCGATTTCAAACATCGATTGACTGGGAGGGCCCTCGACGACCGATGCGCTTTCACCGATCTGCAGGCGCGGCACCGCGAACAGTGCTTTCACCTCATTGGCCGTCATCACGGCGGTCCATGCTTCGAAAGCTCCCAGCCGGGCCGGGTAGCGGCCGAATGCCGGAGGTTTGTCTGATCCTGCGGTCATGGCGATGGTGCTCGTGACTGCCGCGTCGGCTTCGAATTCGCGCAAGAACATGAGGCGGGCACGATCCCTGCTCTCGCAATACAAGCGCCATTCCATGGCTCGAAACGAACGACCATCGCCCTGCTTCATCATGGCAAACTTGCGGATGACGGCCCGCTGCGCCGTCTCAACGTTCCATCCGGTTTCGATCATCGACCGCGTATCGATACCAAAGCGGTAGATTTCAGACCGCGTGAGAATGTGCTTGCTCTCGAATTTGACGGTCTTGATGAGATCGACGAGCTCGCGGTCGATACCCATCTCCCGTACAAAGGCCGCCCGGTCGCGATCAGCCTGACTCATGAGGCGGCTCACGGCCTGCTGACGCTGCGCGGCGGTTGGATGTCCGTGAAATTCCGTAAACAGCTTGCTGTCATGAACGGCGATTGCTGAATCGAGCGGGACTTCACGCGTAGCCGCGCCCCCATAAAGAGATAGCCGCAGGACGAGTTGCACATCGCGTTGCGCATCACGATACGGGCCTCGATCTCGCCGCCTCCCGCCTTGATCTTCAGGCACGCACCGTCGCTCTGCGCTCCCGCACATCCGGAAACCACGGTCTGGCCGATGCGGCCGATCGCCTTGCGCGCACGGAGCATGCGGCCAATCGCAAAAGCCTGCCGAACCTCGCCGCCTGGCGAGTTGAAATAGAACGGCAGGCCGGTGTCCTTCACGCCGCGCAGGAACTTACGGATCCGGGCCGCCGCCTCCGTATCGACCGCGCCTTCGACCGCAATCCAGCGATCGCAGCCGGGCCCGCATGCATGGGGAGCCCCCTTGGCAACGTAGATGAGCAGCTTCGGCGAATGGCCCGGCGAGGCCGGCATCACGGGTGCGGCAGACAAGCCTCTTGGCAACGCAGCAAGGCTGGCTGCGAAGGCAATAAAGATCAAAGTGCGGAGAATCATCAAAGCCAGCCGAACGTGCATGATCCGGAAAACACAATTCAGCCTAGCAAGGCCAATGCAGGTGGTAAACGGCTGACTTCAGACGAGGTTTTCCGCTGCAGACGATGGCTGTTGCGCAAGGACCTCGCTCTATTATATCCCTCCGATCCTGCTTACCTGCGCCCGTGTGCAGGAGTGAGCCACAGGAGAGAAGACATGACTGAGAATGAAGGCTCGGGATTCAAGTTCGGCCTCGCCAACCTCACCCCCGCCGAAACCAACAACATCACCGTTACTTTCCCGGACGGCGCCAAGCGCGAATTCGCCAGGGGCACGACCGGCTTCGAGATCGCCAAGGGCATCTCGCCGTCGCTGGCCAAGCGCACCGTCGCCATGGCGCTGGACGGCACCGTCTCGGATCTCTCCGATCCGATTGATGCCGACTCCAGGATCGATTTCATCAATCGCGACGACCCCCGCGCGCTGGAGCTGATCCGGCATGACGCGGCGCACGTGCTCGCCGAAGCCGTGCAGACGCTATGGCCGGGCACCCAGGTGACCATCGGTCCGGTGATCGAGAACGGTTTCTATTACGACTTCTTCCGCAACGAGCCGTTCACGCCCGAGGACTTCGGCGCGATCGAGAAGAAAATGCGCGAGATCATCGCGCGCGACAAACCGTTCACCAAGGACGTCTGGGATCGCGAGAAGACCAAGCAGGTGTTCCGCGACAAGGGCGAAGCTTTCAAGGTCGAGCTGGTCGATACCATTCCCGGCAACGAGCCGATCAAGATCTACTACCAGGGCGACTGGTTCGACCTCTGCCGCGGCCCGCATATGACGTCAGTCGGAAAGGTCGGCAACGCCTTCAAACTGATGAAGGTGGCGGGCGCCTATTGGCGTGGCGACAGCAACAATCCGATGCTCACGCGCATCTACGGCACGGCCTTCGCCAAGCAGGAAGACCTCGACGCTTATCTCAAGCAGATCGAGGAAGCCGAGAAGCGCGACCACCGCAAACTGGGCCGCGAGCTCGACCTCTTCCACTTCCAGGAAGAAGGCCCGGGCGTCGTGTTCTGGCACCCCAAGGGCTGGACCATCTTCCAGGCGCTGATTGCCTACATGCGCCGCCGTCTCAATGGCGATTATAGCGAGGTCAACGCGCCGCAGATCCTCGACAAGGTGCTGTGGGAGACCTCCGGTCACTGGGAGTGGTACCGCGAAAACATGTTCGCCGCGCAGTCCGCCGGCGACGAAGCCGAGGACAAGCGCTGGTTTGCGCTGAAGCCGATGAACTGCCCCGGCCATGTGCAGATCTTCAAGCATGGCCTCAAGAGCTATCGCGACCTGCCGCTGCGCCTCGCCGAGTTCGGCGTCGTGCATCGCTATGAGCCGTCGGGCGCCATGCACGGGCTGATGCGCGTGCGCGGCTTCACGCAGGACGACGCCCATGTGTTCTGCACGGAAGCTCAGCTCGCCGATGAATGCCTCAAGATCAACGATCTGATCCTGTCGACCTATTCCGACTTCGACTTCGGCGACATCGTGGTCAAGCTGTCGACGCGGCCAGAGAAGCGCGTCGGCACCGACGAGATGTGGGATCACGCCGAACGCGTGATGGCCACCGTGCTGTCGGTAATCGAGAGCCAGTCCGGCGGCCGGATCAAGACCGAGATCAGCCCGGGCGAAGGCGCGTTCTACGGACCGAAGTTCGAATACGTGCTGCGCGACGCCATTGGCCGCGACTGGCAGTGCGGCACCACGCAGGTCGACTTCAACCTGCCGGAACGTTTCGGTGCGTTCTATATCGACGCCGACGGCTCGAAGAAGGCACCGGTCATGGTGCATCGCGCGATCTGCGGTTCGATGGAGCGTTTCATCGGTATCCTGATCGAGCACTTCGCCGGCAACTTCCCGCTCTGGCTGTCGCCGGTGCAGGTGGTGGTCACCACGATCACCTCGGAAGGCGATGAATACGCCAAGGTCGTCGCCGCGGCCGCGCGCAAGGCTGGCCTCCGCGTCGAGATCGATCTGCGCAACGAAAAAATCAACTACAAGGTCCGCGAGCACTCGCTGGCCAAGATCCCTGCTCTGCTCGTCGTCGGCAAGAAGGAAGCCGAAACCGGCCAGGTCTCGGTGCGTCGTCTCGGCAGCGATGGCCAGAAGGTGAGTTCGCTCGAGGAAGCACTTGCCGCACTGGTCGATGAGGCGACACCGCCCGACGTGAAGCGCACACTGGCAGAGGGCTGAGCCGATGAGCGACGATGAAGAGATCGAGATCGAAGCCTATCCGCTTCGGTCCTATCAGCTGATCGCCGATCCCAACCGGCCGGACGTGGTCGCGCTGGCATTCGAGACGGAGCGTGGCCATAGCCTCTATCTGGCCTCGCGGGCCGTCCTGGAGGATCTGGGCCGTGATCTGCTGGACCGTGCCTCCAAGATGCCGGAGCACAAAACGGTCAGCTAAGCGGATACGCGCGGTCACAATCCGTCTAAATCAGCAGGGCCCGCCTCGTGGCGGGCCTTTTCGCGTGGTAAGCGGTCATTCAATTCCTGCAAATTCTTTGCATCCTCATCTGTGAGAACTGCCCGTGCCCGACATCATCGACTTCCTGAAGACCCGCCGCTCCGTCAAGCCGCGCGAAATGACCGGCTCCGGCCCCTCATCCGCCGAACTCGAAACCATCCTGACCATTGGGGCACGCGTGCCGGACCACGGCAAGTTGGCGCCATGGCGCTTCATCATTTTCGAGGGCGACGCCCGCAAACGCGCAGGCAACGTCATCGCTACCGTGTTCGCTCGGAAGAATCCCGACGCACCGGTCGAAGATATCGAGGCGCAGAAACACAAGCTGACGGAAGCGCCGCTGGTGATCGGCGTAGTGAGCATCATCAAGCCGCATCCGAAGATTCCGTCATGGGAGCAGGAACTGTCCGCAGGTGCGAGCTGCATGAATATTGTATCGGCCGCCACAGCCATGGGTTATGGCGCCAACTGGCTGACCGGTTGGATGGTCTATGACCGTGACGTGCTCGAAGGTCTCGGCCTCGCCGCCAATGAAAAACTGGCGGGCTTCATCCATATTGGCGGCAAGCCTGACAAGGTGATCGAGGACCGGCCGCGGCCAGAACTCAAGGACGTCGTGACCCGGTTCTGAACCGGGTTTACGCGGCCTGGGACGCCTGGCTGCCAAACCGGCGCAGCAGGTTCTCGATTTCCGATGCTGGCTTCGCAGGGCTGAACAGAAAGCCCTGCACCTCGTTGCAGCCTTCCGCGCGCAGCCAGTCCAGCTGATCGATCGTCTCGACGCCCTCAGCCGTTGTGGTGATGTTCATGCTGCGACCGAGCCCGGAGATCGCGCGCACGATGGCAACGCAATCCGGCCGCTCGATCAGATCCTTCACGAATGACCGATCGATCTTGATCTTGTCGAACGGAAAACTCCGGAGATAGCTCAGGCTGGAATAGCCGGTGCCGAAATCGTCCATCGAGATGCGGACGCCCAGCGCGCGCAACTGATGCAGGATGGCCAGGTTGGCTTCGGTTTCCGCAAGAAAAACCGACTCGGTGATCTCCAGCTCAAGGCGATGCGGCGACAGGCCGGAATAAGCCAGCGCGGCAACCACGACCTGCACCAGATTGCGGCTGCGGAACTGTACCGGCGAGAGATTGACCGCAACCTTGATGTCGTCCGGCCACTTGGCGGCTTCAGCGCAGGCCTTGCGCAGCACCCACTCGCCGAGCGTGACGATGAGGCCGATATCCTCGGCGACCGGGATGAAATCCGCCGGCGAGATCATGCCCTTCTCGGGATGTTTCCAGCGTAGCAGCGCTTCGAAGCCGGTGATGCGGTCTGCGGCCAGATCGACCAATGGCTGGTAGTGCAATTCAAAGTCGCCGTCAGCGAAAGCGCTACGCAGATCGAGCTCCATATCGCGACGCTTCTGCGCCTGGCGATCCATCTCGCGCTCGAAGAAGCGATGCACACCGCCGCCTTCGGACTTGGCCCGGTACAATGCCATATCGGCATTGCGCATCAGCTCTTCGCTGGTATCGCCATCGCCCGGCGACATGGCGATACCGATGCTGGCGCCGATCACGACCTCGACGCCGTTCATGTCATAGCGCGCGCTGATGATCTCGATCAGCCGCGCGGCAAAATCGTTGGCTTCGTTCGGTGTGATATCGGCTGCCAGCACCACGGCAAATTCGTCGCCGCCGAGCCGGGCTGCGAGATTGTTGCCGCGGACCTCGGCGCGCATTCGTGTGGCGACCATTTTCAGTAACCGGTCACCCATGGGATGACCGAAGGAATCATTTACATTCTTGAACAGGTCGAGGTCGATGCACAGCACCGCGACATGCTTGCTCTGATCGTCGTGATCGAGCGCCTGAGCCAGACGCTCCTGATAAAAAACACGATTCGGCAAATCCGTCAGCGCATCGTGATGCGCCATATGCGCCACGCGCGCCTCAGCCTTGCGACGCTCGGTGATGTCGACGACAGCCACGAGGAATCCGTCGCGGCCTTCGAACATCAGGCGGCGGCCATAGGTCAGCACCTCGATTTCGCTTCCGTCGGCCTTCAGGTGACGCCAGTTGCGATCCGACTGATAGATATCTCCGAGTTGCATCAACGCGCGCGTGTGAAGCTCCCATTCATCGCGCGGCCAGATTTCCTTGAGCTGCATGCGGAGGAAAGTGGAGCGATCGTATCCGTAATGCGCGACAGCCGCGTCATTGACGCTGAGAAAGTCCATCGTCTCGGCATCGAACACCCACATCGGCATCGGATTGCTGTCGAACAGCAGCCGGAACGAAGCTTCGCGGCGCTTGATGTCGGTGACGTCGGAGACCGTGAGGGACACGAGATCGCCGAAGGCTGTCGCGCTGAGCCGAAGGTTGCGATCATCACTGTCGATTTCGAGCTGACCGCTCTGGCCATTGGCGATCATGGACAGCAGCCATTTCGTCACGCTCGGCAGCGACAATGCGTGGCCGCCTGCACTCAGCTTGCGCCACTGAAGGTCGGTGGGTGATACTTTCAGCAGGCGCGAAGCGCCCTGATTATGATGCACGATCTGGAAGTCAAAAGCCTGGCTTGCGGAATCCCGGATTGCCGCAAGCGACACGATGCCTTCGTCCGTCGACGAGAAGATCGCATCGACCAGATTGTAACGGGTGCCCTGCTCGTTGACATAGACGCCGACCAACCGGCCACCCCAACGCGACGCTGTCGGCAGCGCCAGAATGTCATAGGTGTGGACGAGACCGTCACGCACACAATGCGCCACCATCAGATGCGGCCTGTTGGCCTGCAACGCGCAGTTCGCGGCTTCCGTTAGCGCACGCACGCAATCAGGCGCCAGCACGTCGAGCGGAATGCCCCAGCGATCGTCGCCCAGCCACTGTTGCACATAGCGGCCGCTGCGTGACACTTCGAGCGTCTCACCTTCGACCTTCAGCAGGACGATGTGATCGGCCATCCGCCCAAGACTGCCGAGCATCACTTCTTCATAGCCGGGCAGAATTTGGCCGGGACGAACGGCCGCCCGCCATTTGCGTTGCAAGGCGGGAATGTCGTCGAACAACTTGACGTCCGGGCTTCCGGATAACTGTCTGGCCGCGGTCACGACATCCCCTTCGGAACACTTGTAGCGATACGTGCTATTCGGGCCATGGGGATTAACGTCATGTAAACGTTCCGCGGCCGCGGACGGCAACGACCTGTTATAACGCGACAAACTGGCACGATGGTTAGTTGGCGATTCAGGACCATGACACGCGCATGACAATTCATTCGCGTTTGAAGCGTGTTGTCTGCAACGAAATCTTTGTTCTGGAAGATTGTTGGGTAGCTTGCGAGCAGCAGTTAGCGCGCGACGACTTCGATCTCGCCATCGACGCCGTTCACGACGTTGAAGGGGCGCTCGAACACCTTGCCTTCATTCTTTGCGATAGCGCGATATTCGCCTTCCGCAAGCGTGACGCGCGGGAATGCGCCGATCGATTCCTTGATGACGTCGCCTGCCGGCGTGATCACCGACCATGCGGTGTTGGCCAGGGCCTCGCCGCCCTTGTCGCTCACCAGCTTCATGGTGATGACAGCCGCACGATGCGTGATGGTCACGTCGGTGAGCTTGCTCGCCTGCACGCGAATATCCGAGCGCACTACCGAATTGGCGTCGCCGTAATTCGAGATGATGTAGTAGGTGCCCTCCTGCAGCAGCACGACATCGCCGGCGGGAACGCTCGGCAGTAGCGGCGTGCGCTCGCCGCCTTCGAACTGGCTGCCCTTGTAGATCGAGAACGATATCTGGTTCTGCGGAATCTTCGAGGTGCCGACGCGGCCCTCGATCCGCAATCCGCCCGCAGGGAGCACGAACGCTTCACGATCGGTCTCGGACTTGATGGTCACCGGACGAACGGCGCTCACAAGGCCCAGCGCCACATGGACCACATAGCTGCCCGGCGGCAGCACGATGTTGGGCGTCGCGCCGCGATCCTCGCGGATCAGCTTGAAGGCCCCCGTCTCGTCCGGTCGATCCGAATAGACTCGCCAGACCAGCCCACTATTGATGACCGGCATATCCTTGCCATAGCGCGCCGTCAGCGCCAGCACGCCCTGTGCGGCCCCCGTTGGAGCCTGGACCGGCGATGGCACGGGCGGTGCGACATTGGCGACCGGCGGTTGCGTCAGCGGCGCCGGCAACAGGGGGGTGGAAGCAGGACCGGACGGCGGCGCGAGGCTGATGGCCGGACCCGATGGGACATCCGGGATCGAGCCCGGCGGAACCGGTGCCGGGCGGTCCGAAAAGAACTGCGCGGATGCGGTTTGGGGCAAGGCAACAGCCTGCAGCAGAGCGAGGGCCAGCATCATAGCCAGCCGTCCGCTCCGGCCGGATGTTCGCAAATCATGGCCCCATGCAGTCATGGTCATGCTTTTCACCGAAAACGTGACAAATTCAAGCCTTGACGGCTGTCTCGCGGCCAGACCCACAATCGCGTGAGGCCCCATGAACAGGTGTACCATGCGGTAACGGGTCGCTCTGCAGTCACATTTGGTGCCTAAACCTCGCAAACGCGACATAAATCATGAATTAGCTACCGTCTGGAATGATGGCGCCGCTGCATTTAATATCGGCTGCGTCGAGGAGGCTTTGTGTGCTGGAGATTTTGATGGGGCGCGGCCAGAATGGCGCGAACGGTCGCGACAAGCCTGGTTTGGGCAGCGTTCGACGTCCGATCATCGGTCTGGCGCTCGGCGGCGGTGCGGCGCGCGGTTTCGCCCATATCGGCATCCTCCGCACTTTGCTTGCTCATGGCATCGTCCCGAACGTCGTGGTGGGCACGTCGATCGGTGCCGTAGTTGGTGGATCCTACGCCGCTGGCCACCTCGATACGCTCGAGGAATGGGCCCGCAGTCTGCAGCCCCGCAATATTCTCAGCTATCTCGACATCCGCCTGAACGGTTCTGGCCTGATCGGCGGCAACAAGCTGGCCGCGCAGCTCGAAGCATCGCTGGGCCATACACTGATCGAAGATCTCCCGCTGAAATTCGCCAGCGTCGCCACCGAAGTTCGCACCGGTCATGAAATCTGGCTGACTCATGGTCGCCTGGTCGATGCGATGCGCGCGTCCTATGCGCTGCCGGGCATCTTCTCTCCGGTTCTGGTCGGCGATCGCTGGCTGGTCGACGGCGCGCTGGTCAATCCGGTGCCGGTATCGGCGGCGCGCGCGCTGGGTGCGGAGATTGTCATCGCAGCTAATCTCAGCAATGACGTGTTTGGCCACTCGACCACGATTTTCGACCATGGCACGGGACCGGAAGTGGCCGAGCCCATCATCGAAGTCGAAGAGCCCAAGCGCGGTTTCAGCAAGTTCTTCTCGGCCGAGCGCACCATGAAGCGCGAATTCTTCGGCGGCGGCGGACGGCCGGGCATCTCTACCGTAATGGTCGATGCCTTCAACATCATGCAGGATCGCATCACCCGCGCGCGCCTTGCCGGCGATCCGCCGGATCTCCTGATCGCACCGCGCGTTGGCCGCATCGGCTGGTTCGATTTCCACCGCGCCGAAGAAATGATCACGCTCGGCGCGCGTGCCGCAGAACGCGCCGTCGAGTCCATTCAAGAAGCGATCGAAATCCTCGCCCCCGAAGTGGCAAACTCGCCTGCGCCCGTCGTTGCGCAGAAGCCGACCACTTCGCAGAGCTGAGCACGGCGGCCTCAGGCCGTCGCGATATATTCGCGCAGCGCTTCCTGTTCACGTTCGAATTCGCGCAAGCGAAATTTGACGACGTCACCGATCGAGATCAGGCCAACGATCTTCTCGTCCTCGATAACGGGCAGATGCCTGAATTTTCCGGTCGTCATCTTTTCCATGATTGCACCAACCGTATCAGCTGGTTTGCAGCCAATGACCTTGCGCGTCATCACGGCGCTCACGTCTTCATCCAGCGCCGCGGCGCCGCGCTCTCCGATCACCCGCACGATATCACGCTCAGACAGGATACCATCGATGTGGTGATGGCTCATCACCAGCACAGCACCTATTTTTCGCTGTGACAGCATCTGCACCACCGACGAGACCTTATCGTTCGGCGAAACGCTGATGATCTGGTGGCCTTTGGAATCGAGAATTGCACGTACCGTCATTGTCGCCTCCTAAGTCGAACCATGCCCTTTGTCGGGCGCGGTCTTTCATTCTTGGGTCGTCAGACAGATGCAGTGTGACAGCGCCAGTTCAACAGTCGTTCAGATGTGGTGATCGAACTGACACACCATTCGCGCCGGGAACGGGATCGACCTCAAGGGCCGAACCTGCCAACGTGAGTCACCTGTCGAATACTTGATGATGGATCAAATGCGTCGGCCTCGCAAGAAGCCGGTAGCGCTCAATGCAGGTCGGACATGTCCCGAGACGACGTCTGCGAACCCGTGCGCTGCAACCTCGGAATGGGATCGAACAGCGAAAACAGCAGCAGCCCGGCGAAGAAGCCGCCGATATGCGCCTGCCACGCGACGCTTGCCCCTTCCGCGCCGATCGCAATCGAGCCGACGCCGAAGATGATATTGACGCCGAACCAGACCGCCAGAAATCCGATCACGCGCGGATCGCGCAATGCACGCAGCAGCGGAAGCGCCGGCACACGTGCCGCCTCATCGGCATCGCCGCGGTTGAACGACAGGAAGCTGCCGCGCACGAAGGCAAACCGGATGGCCGCCGCCATCGCGCCGGAGACCGAAGCCGATGCGCCGATCATCGGGGCGAGTGCGTGTTCATGGGTAACCAGATGCGCAGCGGCGCCAGCCACAGCCGTCACCGCCATGAAGATGAAGAAGCGGACCGCGCCGAAGCGCCGTGCCAGCGCGCTGCCGAACGGCAGCAGCCACAACACATTGAAGCCGATATGGCTGAGATTGGCGTGCAGCAGCGAATAGGTGACGAAGGTCCAAACCTTGGCGCCATTGCCGCCGGGAAACGGCATCGACAGCAGCGTTTGGTCGTAGCGCTTCGGAATGAAGCCGAAGACCTCGATGGTCCAGTATTCCAGATCCACCGGCAGCAGCATGCGGATGATATGGATCGCGGCGAGCAACCCGACATAGGCCGTCAGCGCCCCCGGCAGGGTCAGGATCGGTTCACGCGGAGGAGCGGGGGAAGCCAATGTGTCCAAGGGAATAACGGCCTGTCAGCAGCTCTGGCGAGCGATGCCCCAGATAGTCGGCTTTGGCGGTGCGGTGCAAGCTCAGGATCGCCGCAGGACAGCAAACCCGCTTGAAAAGAAAAAGGGAGAGCCTCTGAGAAAGGCTCTCCCGGGTCCCTCTTGATCTTTTCCCGCGGATGGATGTCCCGGTGTGCCGGACAAGCCGACATCCCCACCCCTCCTCGCGTGACGACCAATTCTGTTTTCAGCCACCTGTTTATCGAAGCGCGTCACGAACTGCTGGAGACAGTCCGTTCCGCTCTGGAGTGAGCAGGAGACTACCGGCAATCCCGGCGTTGCCAAGCGCATGCTTAACTTAAAGTTAACGGCGAACCTGCCCACCCACGACGAAACCGGACGGTTAATGAAATCCTAAAAATCATAGTAAACTTAACCTTAACGGCGGATACCCGCCCGAACGCGGTGGAAAACGCGCCTTCGGCATGGACGCTGCAATGACTGATCTGCACAACATGTAGCGGCGAGCGGTGGATGGATTCGGGACAGAAATGTCCCCGATCCACTGCAAGCCGGGTCAGGATCAGGCGAATGAAACATCCATCCAGCCGCGCGTTCTTCGCCTATTGGGACGACAAACGCGGTTTTGCGCGCGCTCCCGATCGGAGCGAGCTGGAACCCGGCCCCGTCCGCGAGTTGCTCGGCGACATCTTCGTGCTGTCCTATGACAAGCCCGTCGAATTCCCGTTCCGCGTGGCGGGCACAAGAGTTTGTGCCCTGCTCGGCCGGGACCTGAAGAACCAGCCGTTTCCGTTGCTGTTCGCGCCCGAGTGTCGCGAAGAGATCCGGGACATGATCACCGTCGTATCCGAGGAGCAGCTCGTCGCCGTCGCAGGCGTGACCGCAATGACCGAATTCGGCCAGAAGGCGCATCTGGAACTGCTGTTGCTGCCATTCGCGACGCGCGCGCATTCCCCTATCAGCCTGACCGGGCTGCTGGCACCCATGTATGAAGTCCGCGGTCGGCTCGGCGCATTCCAGCTGACGTCGTTTCGCTATCTCGCCCACCAGCCGCAGCGCTTTGCGCCGCGCGCCCTGCGCAAACTGCAGGTTGCCCGTGGCCTGATGGTCTATGAAGGGCTGCGCTGAGTAGCTTTCTGCGCGCCTCGCACATTCTAAGTGTCGCGCAGAACAATCACGCCAACTGGTTGCGCCACGTCGGTATTTGCTAACGCGGCGTTAACCCTGCGGGCCGTAGGGTCGGTCGAAACTCGACCCGCATCACCGGCACGGCACTGATGGCGTTCGCGCAAACAAAATCGATTCTTCCGTCTGCAGAAGAACGCCGTCGCTTTCAGCGGGTGAAAGTGCACCTGCTTGGCCGCTATATGCTGCCGGATCGCCGCGAATTTCCGTGCCAGGTCATCAATATGTCGCCCGGCGGCCTCGCGCTGCTCGGTCCCGGCATCGGCAATGTGGGCGACCGCGTCATCGCCTATCTCGACCATATCGGCCGCGTCGAAGGTAAAGTCACCCGGATCATCGACAACGGTTTCGCCATGACTGTGGGCGCGACGCCGCGCAAGCGCGACAAGCTGGCGGCCCAGCTCACCTGGCTTGCCAACCGCGACATTCTCAATCTGCCGGAGGACCGCCGCCACGACCGTATCGTGCCGCGCAATCCGATGGTGCTCCTCACCCTCGAGGATGGCGTCCAGATGAACGGCCGCATTATCGACCTGTCGCTGTCCGGCGCCGCCATTGCGGCAGAGAAGCGTCCGCCGCTGAACTCGATTGTCATGCTTGGCCGAATCCAGTCCCGCGTGGTCCGCCATCTCGAGGAAGGCTTCGCTCTGGAGTTCTTCCACGAGCAGTTGGCAGAGACGCTCGAAGACAGCGTCAACGCCCGGTAAACGGCCGAACGGCCCCGATCCTCGTTTTTCAATGTCCTGAAGGCGCTATCCGCGTCAGCGGATACCGTTGCGCGTCATCTGCACTCTGTCGCGAGGGGTTAATTTCACGCCGCTTTGCACACGCAAGTTCCTGAATTGCAGCATTCAAGCCATTAACGCGTAAAATTTGAATCAAATACAATTAGCTAAAATTTGAATCGCATTCGATTCAAGTATAGTTCGAATTCGCCGCGCCTTTTACTTGTAATCGCTTCAATTGTACTTGAGCGATTTAGCGGCGACGAAAATCCTTTGTGCGAAACATGGTCCCAACAAGAAAACGGGGGCCACAATGTTTGGTAACAAGGGGCGATACTTCGGACTGGCCGTTTTAGCAGTCCTTCTTGGAGTGACTTCGTCGGCACGTGCCGGCAACGAAAAACTCTACGCAAGCCTGGGCGACAGCACGCGCGCACCGATCGGCTGGGTCGAATTCTGTTCAGACAATCCGACCGACTGCCGCGGCGGTACGACGCAAGCACGTGACATCGTCATCACGCAGACTGCGTGGAAGGATCTGGTGCGGGTCAATCGCTGGGTCAACGAGACCATCAAGCCAATGACCGACATGGATCATTGGGGCGTGATCGAAAAGTGGTCGCTGCCATCAGACGGTTACGGTGACTGCGAAGACTATGTGCTCCTGAAGCGCAAGATGCTGATCGAAGCAGGCTGGCCACGTGAGGCGCTGCTGATCACCGTGGTGCGTGACAAGAAGGGCGAAGGCCACGCCGTGCTCACGGTGAAGACGGACAAGGGCGAATACGTTCTGGACAACCAGAATGAGAACGTCCTCGCCTGGACCGAGACCGGCTACCGCTTCGTCAAACGTCAGTCACAGAGCGATCCGAATGTGTGGGTCTCGCTCGGCGACAACCGTCCTGCAGTGGCTACGGCCAGCGCGCGGGATCGCTAAACAACACGAATTCGAGACACGCGACCCGGTCACATCCCCACCCCTCCCCGTCCCAGACCGGATCGCGCGCGGCCAGCTCTCCCCCAAGAGCTGGCCGCAACTTTTTGGGGTGATGGTCAGGCGACTTCTCGCGCTCCAGTGATTTGCCCCTCGCCGAATTTCTCTGCTCAATGCGCGCACTTTTCACCGGAGAGAGTCCATGACTGCCGAGCCTATCCTCGACGCCCAGACGCTTGACGCTGACGTGATCGGCCTCACCAAAGTCGCACCATTGTCACGTCGCGGCTTCATGACCGCATCGGCCGCCGTCGCTGCCGGCTATACTCTGGCTGCCGGTCCCGTGCGTGCCGAGGTCATCAAGACCGACACGACGGGGCTCGACGCCGGCGACATCAAGATCAAGGTCGCCGACGGCGAGATGCCCGGCTACTTCGCCCGGCCCAAGGGCGTCGCAAACCCGCCCGTCGTGATCGTGGCGATGGAGATCTTTGGCCTCCACGAATACATCAAGGACGTCACCCGGCGCTTGGCCAAGCTCGGCACCTTCGCTATCGCGCCGGACTACTATTTCCGCAAGGGCACCGATCTGACCAAGATCACCGAGATGTCGCAGTTGCTGCCGCTGGTGAATTCCAAGCCGGATGCCGAGCTGATAACCGATCTCGATGCGACGGTCACCTTCGCCAAGGCGCAGGGCGGCAATACCGACAGGCTCGGCATGATCGGCTTCTGCCGCGGCGGCCGCAATGTCTGGGAATATGCCGCCTATAGTTCAGCGCTGAAGGCCGCCGTGGCCTTCTACGGCCCGCTGGTCGATGCGCCGAATCCGGTCTGGCCGAAGAGCCCGACGCAGCTTGCGCCCGACATGAAGGCACCGGTGCTCGGCCTCTATGGTGAAGCGGATACGGGCATCGCCGTGGCGCAGGTCGAAGCGATGAAGGCGGCGCTGACGGCGGCCGGCAAGACCGCCGAGTTCAAAATCTATCCCGGTGCGCCGCACGGCTTCCATGCCGACTACCGGCCAAGCTATCGGCAGGAAGCCGCTGACGACGCGTGGAAGCAGATGCAGGCCTGGCTGACAAAGTACAAAGTGCTGGGCTGATCTCAGACTGCCGTCTAAGAAAAACGAACTGACGAAATCGCCGCGCTAGTCGCGGCGATTTGCGTTTCGGTCGATGGTGCCGTCGGGCCGATAGCCGAAGCGCACGAGTGCAATCGCCGTCAACCGCTTCCCGAACCGGCGTTCGAACTCACAGAACATCCAGACGAAAGCCGTCGCCAGCGCAAAGACGGTCGCGACAAACAGCAGCGTCAGGTTTGAAATATCGAGGGTCATGGTCATCGTTTCGATTTAGCAAAACGCGTACCAGACAGTCTAACCAGCCATGATGTAGCTCCAGCACAGCCATGCTGGAGCCGACGAGGTAATCAGGTGGCGTCGCTCAAGGTCAATCAGTCACAAACCTCGACACGACGCACCCGATATCCAGCCGGTGTCCGTACGCGCTTACGCGTTATGTAACATCCGCCTTCGTCATCATAACCGCCATAAGCGTAGGGGTACCCACCGTAATACGCATAGGGGCCGTAGCCGTAGTAACCGCCATAAAGGCCGGCGCCGGCGAGGCCAAATCCCAATCCTATTCCAGCACCGCGAAATCCACGGCCGAAGCCACCGCCGTGAAATCCGCCGCCATGGAAGCCTCCTCCGCCGTGAAAACCTCCACCACCATGGCCGCCGCCACCGCGCGCCGATGCGGCTGTCGGGGCGATCAGTGCGACTGCGGCAACGGTCATCAGACCAAACACCAATTTGCGTAACATCAACTACACTCCGTCACGGGTCACTCACAGCGCGCCCCTGTCAGATAGGTAGCTCTTTCATTCATGAACCGCCACGGTGCGACGATCAATAGCCGTCACTTGTTCGCGACTGTCGGTTACGGTGTGTTGCTGAACGCCTGTCGCGCAACGTTGCGCTAGCACCCCTTGCAGATGCTCTTCACCTTGCGATCGACGGCACGATCCTGCGCATCGACCGCTGCATCGCCTGTCGCCGGCTTGCCATCGGGCGACGCCTGTCCGGTCCCGCTCGCGCCTGCCGTGATCCCGGTCGCGGCGCGTCCACCGCTCGCATTCGCCGTGCCTGCACTATTGGTGCCCGCAGCGCCACCTGTCGCGCCGCCGCCTGCGCCGCCCGATTGGGCGAACGCCGCGACTGACGACAACAGGACGGCAGCCGTTGCAGTCGCGATGAGTTTCGAGGAATACGCCATTGGAAATCTCCTTTGGCGTTCAACGAGACCAGCGGAAACGGGTTCCGTTGCGGGAACGAATTTGGCGCCGGCGGCTTGAATCCCTGACATTGCCGAGGAGAAGCCTGCGTGTCCTGGGACAAGCCGTTTCGCGAACCGATCGAATTGCCCGACGGCAACACGCTGGTGTCGCTGCGCGACGCCGGCGCTTACATCACACAGCTGTCACCATCTGAACACGATGCAAAGGAGTGGCAAACCGCGATGCATTGCCTGATCGAGGCGGCTGACTACGGCGGCCCTGTCAGTTTCGCGCGGCTCGGCGTTGCACAGGCGCTGCATCGCCATCAGGAGAAAGTATTCGACCCGACGCGCAAGCGATCGCGCTGGCGCAAGCCGGGCCTCAGTTAGCATATATCCTCATGCGCAAGCTGATCGACTTCGACGATGAGACCCTCGACAAGCTGACCCAGCTCGGTCGCGATCGCATGGCAACGACGCAAGAACTCGCCGATGAAGCCTTCGCCGACCTCCTGAAGAAGCACGGCGTTCCGATCGATCTCAAGGATGCGCTCCGCAAGAGCGTGAAAGCCGCCGGTCCATCATCCGCAGCAAGCCGCAACACTGCGATGCGCCGCGCCCCGTCACGTCCAGCAAGGAAGAAGGCCCATGCCAAACGATCCGCAAAAAGATCCATTTGAGGAAGGCGAGCGTGCCGCCAGCGAGGGTATTCCTGCCGAGGCCAATCCCTATCAGGATGGCAGCGAGGAGCATTCGCTATGGAGCGCCGGCCACGAGCGCGTGGCCTGCGAGACAGAAGCCAACGAGTCCGAAGGGACGTGATCGCGCTGCGTGCGATCGCAACGAGAGCCCTTTCGGTTCTGATAGAATCAGACCCGAGGCTCTGACTTTTTGTTGAGACGCGTTTTCTTGATGCGACCCGGTACCCACTTCGCTCGAGAACGCTCTAGCCGATCTTCTTGAGACCTTTCTGAAAGCGCGGGCCGTTCGCCGCATAGAATCGCGCGGCGCTGCCCATCGCCGTCACCTGCTCCGGCGACAGCGTGCGAATGACGCGCGCCGGCGATCCGATGATCAGCGAATTCTCCGGAAATTCCTTGCCCTCGGTGATCACCGAGCCGGCGCCCACGATGCTGTTCTTGCCGATCTTCGCACCGTTCATCACGATCGAGCCCATGCCGATCAGCGCACCGTCTTCAATCGTGCAGCCGTGCAGGATTACGTTGTGACCGACGGTGCAGTTCTTGCCGATGATCAGGGGAAAGCCCTTGTCGGTATGGCACGTGCAGTTGTCCTGCACATTGGAGCCTTCACCGATCTCGATCCATTCGTTGTCGCCGCGCAGCACCGCGCCGAACCAGACACTCGCCTGCTCCAGCAAACGAATCTTGCCGATCACATCGGCCGTGTCGGCGATAAAGTAATTTCCGCTGGCCGGAAGATCCGGTCCCTGCCCGTCGAGTTCGTAGATTGCCATGATTGAGTGGTCTCCCTTTGCGGAAGACACTGCCACGGATTCTTGCGCTTAGGCCAGTATGCCCAGCGCTTCCAGCGTCATCACGATGAAGGTGCCCGACATCAGGCTCCAGAGGCCGGCCAGCACTGTCGCGATCATCACGAACTGAACGCGATGCTGCTCAGCCGCGCCGTTGCGCAGGGTGTTGCGCATGATGATGAAAGGCGCTGTGAAGACGAGCAGCGGCACGGCTGCGAAGGCTTCAGGGGATGGCCCCTGCTGGAGCAGGCTGAAGCTCGGGGGACGTTTGGCGAAGGCCTGATAGGCGCTTGCAATAGCGCCTGCGAGCGCGAAGCCAATGCATAGCTGGAAAAATGAATTCAACGCATCCGGCGACATCGAAGCTCTTTCACGACACATACAAACACCGCCCCTGCATCGCAAAATGCGAAGCTCCGCGCCAGCATAACGTTAATAAAGGGTTAACGGCACGGTCGGGAACCGCGCGCGGTGCATGGCTCCCGGATACCGCCTGCGGCGAGGTGCGCGAGGCCGTTAACCATCGGCTGGCATATTCGCGGTTGATTCGCCCACCCGGTACACCGTCCCAGTTCCAATTTAGCGTGCGCATGTCTCTGCTGTTTCCGACCCACCCGACGACGCGGCCGCGGCGCCGCCACCGCCGCAACCACGTCGTGCCGATGCTGATCGGTGCAGCGCTTGCAGCCCCCGCTATCGCCGTGGTGGCGTATCTGTTGTGGCCCACCTGGCAGAGCCAGAAGCCCGGCGATCCCGACCGCATTCCGGTAAGCGTGGGCGCCACCCTGTTCAACGTCCCGACGCATGCCTTTCGCCGCAAGGTGCAGAAACATTCAGGGCCGCAGGAACGCGTCGATCTGAGCTATGTCTATCCGTCGCTCGAAGCGAGCAACCTGCCGAGGCATGTCAGCGTCGAGAATTTCGATGAGAACGCACAGCCGATCGATCGCATCTTCGTCTCGATCTCGGCGCATCACGATGCGACCTCGCCGGACACGCGCTTGCGCACGATCTATCCGCGCTATATCGACCGCGCGACATCAAGCGAAGACGGCCTGACCACGCAGCCATTCCGCGACAACTCGCCCTACAGCAATGAAGATCTGTTTCTCGGCACGACGCCGGCGCTGGTGGCGCGCTGCACGCGCGACGGCGCCACGCCCGGCATGTGCATGAGCGAACGCCGCATCGGCGGCGCCGATCTCATCTTTCGCTTTCCACGTAGCTGGGTTGAGCAATGGCGCGATGTCGGCAACGCCATGGATCGCCTGACCACGCAGCTCAGCGGGCTGCGCTGATCGCTCGCGGCGTCATTTGCGTCGATCATCGGATGTAATTGTCAAACAGCCACGCTTTCGCATTCTCGCGGCGCTTGCGCGTCCGAGGTATGAGCAGTGCCCCTCGGAAAGATGAGGGGCGGCGACGCGCCGTGAGGCGCAAAGGGTGGTTTTATCGCGATCCGCTCCACCGGAACGCCGGCAAGCTGCAACCGCGCAACGCCTCACGGCGCGCCACCGCGGCGATTTCTGTCCCCGGGACCGTTCTTCCGGGCAAAGGCGCAGAGCTCCGCACTCCGCTGATCCCGACGGTTTCCCGCCGTTCACCAATGCCACGTCCAGCCAGCATGAGTGGCAGACCCCCGTAGTGGGGCCGGACGGTGACCCAAGGCCTCCCGAGTGCG
>NZ_LVYV01000007.1 GCF_001618955.1 Tardiphaga robiniae | reverse complement strand
ACACCAAGGGCGGACTGCTTGAAGTCGGCGGCTATCTCGCCAACAGCCCGCACAGCATCGGCGAGTGGGCGGCACTGGGCGGCACTATCACGCTGGCGGCGCCGGAAGTCGTCGCGCAGCAGGGCGCGCGCTTCGACATCTCTGGCGGATCGGTCAGTTATGACGGCGGCAAAATCTTTTCCAGCAAGCTGATCGGCACCGATGGTCGCCTCTACAGCTTCGATAACGCGCCGGCCGACATGAAGTTCGTCGCTGCCGCCGGCGGCTTTGTGCGCACGCACAACATCCAGGGCAAGGTCGCCGACGCGCTCACCGAGGTCTGGACCAGCATATTCGATCGCTCATCGTCCTGGCGTTACGAGGCGGGCTATACCGTTGGCCGCGATGCCGGGCGTCTCAATCTGTCGACGCCAACGGCGGTGTTCGAGGCCGACATCATCGCCGATATCATCGCTGGTGAACGGCAGAATTCCGCGCGCACTGCCAATGTCGCCGATGGCTACAAGCAGGTACAGAACGCTGCACCGCTGCAGGGCACGCTGGGACTCGGGCGTTACGGCGTTGTCGTCGGCGGTGGCGGTCTGAACGCATCGGACGTCCGCTTCGGCGATGTAGCCTTCATCACCGCAGGCCTCTCCGCAACCGATGTGTTGCCGTCCGCACGCACCGGCACCGCCTGGTTCGATGCCGCCTACATCAACGCCCAGCATCTCGGCGGGCTCGATATCGCGACCGCCGACACGATCACCATCGATCGTGCAGTCACGCTGGCCGATGGCGGCAGGATCAATCTCAATGCAGCGGTGGTGGACATCAAGGCAGATGTCACCGCGCGCGGCGGTTCGCTCACCGTGGACAATTATTTCAAGGGCGGCGGCGATCGCGGCGCCGCGCAAGTGCTGCTCAAGGACGGCACGTCGTCGATCATTTTGCATGACAACGCAATGCTTGACCTGCGCGGTGTCTGGGTGAATGCGCTGCTGAATCCGGCCGACAATCCCAAGCAGGCCTTCATCAATGGTGGCTCGGTGAACCTGCGATCAACCCATGATGTGACGCTGAAGACCGGCAGCACCATCGACGTGTCGTCGGGCGGCGCCATCCTCGTCACCGGCAAGACCAGAGGCGGCCGCGGTGGCGATGTAACCCTGATCGCCGAAGATAAGACTAGCGTCCTCAAGCTCGATGGCAATATCAGAGGCTACGGCGTCAATGGCGGCGGCACGCTCAGGGTCGAAACCGGCACCGCTATCGGGATCGGCGGCAAACTGCTTGCCACTGACGGCGTGCTCGGTGCGGGCGAGAAGGCGCCGACCGATCTCGTGCTGCTGCAGAATTATGAGATCAAGGCCGGCAGCGTGTTGCCGGTTGACTACAGTTACGTCAGCACGATTGCGTTGCCTGGTGAGACGATCGGGACGAGTAACACGTCGATCAGTAATGTGGCGCTCGCCGCCAATTGGATTCCGCCGCGCCCCCCGGTCGGCAGTATCGGGTATATAATCGATACCAACATCGGATCGTTCGGGATCGGGCCAAACGGGGAACTGCCTGTCATCCCGGCCGGGACCATAATAACCAATATTCCAGACCGCGCATTCCCGTCATCCTATGTGGTGCCAGGCAATGTATTCCCGAACGGCCTCCCGATCTTGGACAAGACCCTCACGATCGCGGCGGGTGGTGTGTCGCCAGTGGATTTTACAGTCGTATCCGGAACACGCCTCGCGGCCGGGACAACCTTCAAATCCGCGGTAGCCGTCGGTCCGACCACGACAATCAATTCCTCGCTGATACAGTCTGGCTTCTCCAGCTATGACATCAATGGTGGTCTCGGTATTGTCGTGGCCAGCGGCGTCAGGCTCGACGTCACGATGCCGGTCTACCGTTTCACGGACGCAACCTTCACAACCGCCACTGGTGCGGATCTTGCGCACGCGCTGAGCGCATGGACGCCGCCGGAGTGGATGGCAGACGCCGCCAATAACCGCCTGATTCAACGTGGCGGCGCGAGCCTGATCTTGCGCTCCACGATCGGTGAAGCCGGGGCGATGTCGGGGGCTGGTGCGATCGACATTCGGGCGGGTGCGGCGATCAAGGTCGATGCCGGCCGGTCGATCAGCCTGCAAGGAACCGATTTCACGATCGATGGCACACTGACCGCGCCCTCCGGCGTCATCACCTTGACGGGAAGCGACGCTACCGTAAACAAAGCAGGCCTCATCTGGATCGGCAATCACGCCGTGCTCGATGTTGCTGCGCACGCCATAACGGCGACGAACGCGCGTGGCCAGACCTACGGCGTTGTTAGCAAGGGCGGCTCGATCCTGATCGGCGGGGGTATGGATTGGGAGGAGAAGGGCGAATCCAATGCGGCGCCGCATGCCTTTGTCGTGATCCGGCCGGGCGCTCTGCTCGATGCTTCGGGTGCGAGTGCCGTGCTCGATATTCCCGTCTCCGGTCTTGGGAAGAACAGTACGCCGCTCAATGTCGCCAGCGATGGCGGCAACATCGTCGTCAAATCCAGTGTTGGTTTGTATCTCGATGGTGCGATGCGTGCGGCAGCAGGCGGCGCGAATGCAGCCGGCGGGACCCTGGCAATAGCGCTTGAGGCGCCCAATTATCCGACCTTGACGACATTCGGTGATGTGTTGCGTCATCGTGAGTTCATCATCGGCAACATCCAGGGCGACAGTTCCATCGCCAATACCGCGTCGATGGCGGAGGCGAAGGTCGGCCTTATCACCGGCACCGCACGGCTCGGCGCTGATCGTATTGCGCAAGGCGGGTTCGACAATCTCTCGCTGCTGGTTGATGGCGCACTTTCCTTCGATGGAACCGTCACGCTTGCGATGAAGCAGAGCCTGCGTCTTTACACCGGTACCTTTGGGCTCAATGAGCACGCGGGCGCGAATTCGATAGTATCGCTGTCGGCGCCTTACGTGCGGCTGGCAGGCGTTACCCGCATCAGACGGGACCATCACACCTTGCCTGTTGTGAGATGGGACGGAGGCTTTGGCGTTCCGACGCAACAGGCAAGCGATGCCGTGTTCGCGATCGCCGCAGATCTGATTGATCTTCGCGACCGCCTCTCTTTCGGTGTGCGCCAGGATATCGACACCAAGACCTCGTTCTACACCGTGGATCTTCGCGGCTTCGCGCTGCTCGATCTCACCAGCCGGGGCGATATCCGTGTGCTCAGCAACACCATATTCGCGACGCCGGGCGACATCACGCTGACCGCCGCGCAGATCTACCCCGCGAGTGGGGCGGGTGGGTCGATTACCGCCGGCTATACCCAAAGCGGAAACTACGGCAGCGGCAGCGTGCTCAACATTCGCCGATATGGCGATACGGTCCCCGACGTGCCGTATTCGGCTTTCGGGTCGCTCTCTCTTAGTGCGGAAACCATCAATCAGGGCGGCGTGGTGCGCGCGCCGCTGGGTCAGTTATATCTTGGTGCGATGCGCCAGGAGAAAGCCGATGCGATCAATCTTCTGCCGGGCAGCATCACCTCGGTGAGCGGCGCCGGGCTGTTGATGCCTTATGGCGGCACCGTGGATGGGCTCGTCTACCGTTATGACGGGACCGCGATCGTGCTGGATGGCGCAGGCGGCATGCTCAACAATGGCCCCAGACGCGGTATTCAACTTGCAACCACCCATCTGAACGCCGAGGACGGGTCAGTTCTCGACCTGTCGGGCGGTGGTGAACTGGCTGGCGCGGGCTTCGTATCGGGTCGTGGCGGCTCGGTCGATATCCTGACCACGCCATTCGTCAATTCAAATCCGGGTTATAGTTTCAGCAGCAAAGGCAATTCGGTCTACGCGATCGTGCCGAGCCGCGCGGGGTATGCTCCGGTGGTGCAGGAGACGGGTTACGGCGCGCCGCTCATCGGTCAACAGATTACCATTTCCGATGGTGTGCCGGGATTGCCGGCCGGCGCCTATATGCTGATGCCGTCGAGCTACGCACTGCTGCCGGGCGCATTCCGCGTCGAATTGGGCAAAAGCGCCAATTCTGTCATGACCGGGGCGGTTGCGGCGGGGAATGGCTCTTACGTCGCGCAAGCTTATCTCGGCGTCGCCAACACCGCGGTCCGTGCGTCACTGCCCAACCAGGTCATTATCACCTCGGCAAACACGGTTCGCGGCCACTCGTCCTATAACGAGATGAGCTATAACGCCTTTGTGCAAGCGGATGCGGCGCGCATCGGCGTGCCGCGTGCGATGCTGACAGTTGATGCCAAGGCGCTCGACATCCTGCTGGCAAAGCCTCGGGTCGCCGATGGCCGTTCGCAATTGCGCTTCGATGGTGATTTGCGCATGAAGCCTGCCGCCGGCAGCGATGGTTTCGGCGGCAACGTCAGTGTCCGCGGGCTTGGCGAAATCCTTGGCTCAGGACAAAGCGCCGATCCCGGCATTCAATTCTACGCATCCGTTTATGCCGATGAACTCAGCAAGCTAGACGCGCCGCGTCTGGTGCTCAATGGCACAGTAAGCGTGGGCTACGGCCAGACCGGTCGCTTTGCGACCATTGGTGGCGACGGCAATCTCATCGTGCGCAGCGGTGCCCGCATTGCGGCAGCGGAAGTGATCCTGGCCGGCAAAGGGATCACGATCGAGGAAGGCGCATCGATCAGCACGGCCGGACGTGGCCGCGCCAGCTACGATTCAAGCGACGGCTTCGTCTTCATCGCTGAAAGTGGCGTTCTGGCGCTGTCCAACGGCTGGATCAATCTGCTGCAATCATCGACGGTCGGCTCGGCAACTGAGGCCAACATCACGGTCGGCGGTTGCGTCACTGTGGACTGCAATCGCTCCACGACGCTGGTTTCTGAGGGAACAATCGCGGTTTCGACGTCGGGCGCGTTCACCATCGCCAACAACGTGTCCTATGGCACGCGCAATCTGGTGCTGGGCCTGTCGGCGATCAATCTGGGCGAGGATGCAAGTCTGGCAGCAGCGGCGGCCTCCGGCCATCTGCCCTCAGGTCTGGCGCTCAATCAGGGCCTGCTGGCCCAACTTCTCGCAGGCAATACCGCAATCGGCGCGCCGGCGCTCGAAACATTGGTGCTCAATGCGCGCGATGCGGTGAACATTTTCGGCAGCGTCAATCTCGATGCGTCGAAGGTGGAGCGGCTCGTGCTGGGAACGCCGGCGATCTACGGCTATGGCGCGGCTGGGGACATTGCGACGATCCGCGCGAACGAGTTGATCTGGACGGGTTCAGCGGCGGCGCCGGGTGCGACGATGGCCGGCATCCTCGGCGATGGCAAGCTCGACATCGCGGCGCGGCGTGTCGTGTTCGGCTCCGCTCCCAATTCCCGGCCAAGCAGCACCATCGTCGATAACCGTCTCGCGCTTGGCTTTGCCAATGTCAGCGTCTCCGCCAGCGAGCGGATCACCTCGAACGGCAAGAGCACGCTCGGCGTATATCACGCGCAGGGCGCTTACGCCCCCTCGACCGGCTATCAGTACACCGGCGGCAATCTGACGGTCACGACGCCGTTGTTCACCGGCGATTCCGGTTCGGTCAACACGATCACGGCAGGGGGCGATGTCCTCGTGGCCGGTGCGGGCAGTACGGATGCGCCCAAGGTCGATGCGCTCGGCGCTCAGCTCAAGCTGGCGGGGGCCAATATCACGGTCGATACCAATGTCGTGCTGCCTTCGGGCAAGCTGGTTCTGGCGGCGACGGGCGATATCGCGCTTGGCAATGGCTCACGCATTGATCTGTCGGGGCGCGCGGTGCAGATGTTCGACGTCACCAAATATAGCTGGGGCGGCGATCTGGTGTTGACCAGCGAGGCGGGCGACATCCGCCAAGCTGCAGGATCGGTGATTGACCTCAGCGCGCAACATAATCGCGGCGGTACAATTGCCGTGACGGCGCTTGGCGCAAGCGCCGGCCATGTCGATCTTGGCGGCGCGATCCAGGGCGGTGCAACCGGTCAATACGACGCCGGTGGCACGATGGTGCCCTATGATGCAGCCGAACTCATCGTGCGGGCGCAAACGCTTGCCGACTTCGCGGGACTGAATACACGTCTCAACACTGGCGCCGTGTTCGGTGCGCGCAAATTCCAGATCAAGCAGGGCAGCCTTGTCATCGGCGACGAGGTCAAGGCGCGCAATGTCGAGATATCGCTGGATGGCGGCGATCTGATCGTTAACGGCATGATCGATGCCAGCGGTTATCAGGTCGGCGCGATCCGGTTGGCGGCGATGGGCAACCTCACCATCAACGGCATACTCGATGCGCATGGCACGGGCATGCGCTTTGACAGCTATGGCAAGATTATCGACGCACCGAACCGCGCCGTCGTTGATTTGACGACGCGCGCCGGAACGTTGACCCTGGCGGGCAATGCGGCGATTGACCTGCGTGCTGGCACTGGCGTCGCGCTTGGCAGCGGACGTGGCCAGAACGACGGCGTAACGCGCGGTACGCTCAATCTCAACGCGCCGCGCCTTGGCGGCACCGGCGTTCCTGCTGGCACAAGAGGCGTGGATGGCGCTAACGATGTCGCTATCAATGTGCTAGGCACGCCCGCAATCCATGGCGCGGAGACCATCGCGGTCAATGCGTTCCGCATTTATGACGACGCGCCGTTGGCCGGCGCACCGGATGTGTCGGGGCACAAGCCGCAGGAGATTACGCAAGCCTATCTCGACGATCTCGATGACGACAGCAGCGCCTTTTACAATGCAGCGCTTGGCAATGCGTCCTTGAGCAACCGGCTGGCCGGGCTTGGCAACTATCGCCTGCGTCCCGGCGTCGAGGTGGTTAGCAAGATCAGCGCCGACAATCCGAACGGCGATATCACGGTGGCGGGCGACCTCGACCTGTCCGGCTATCGCTACGGGCCGAACGCCAACCGGCTCGATCCGGCGCTACGCGGCTTTGGTGAACCCGGCGTGCTGGCGATCCGTGCGGCGGGTGATCTCAATATCCACGGCTCGATCAATGACGGCTTCGCGCCGCCGGCTGCTACGCCAGACGATGACGGCTGGGTGCTGGTGGAAGGGTCTGCTGATACTTTTGGCGGCGATGTCGTGGTGCCGCTTGATGGTGTGGTGCTCGATATCGGCACGCGTTTTCCGACCGGATCGACCCTCAACTACGACGTATCCGTGGCGGCGATGACGTTGCCGGCGGGCACTGTGCTGCCCGTGGACGCGGTGCTGACCGGCACGTTGACGCTGTCGGCGGGAACGGTCGTGGCCGCGAACATTTACAACGCCGATGGCTCGGTAGCTTATGTGGCCGGCGCAGTGTTGTCGTCCGCCGTAACATTGGGGGCCGATATGCGGCTCGGCTCGGGCACCATTTTGCGCGCGCCAGTGACTGTGGCGGCGCTGATCTGGCCCAAGGGCGTTGCCATGCCGGGTGAGATGAGCCTCACTGCTCCGATCCAGCTCGCGCGCGGATCGCTGATTCCCTCGATGACCTGGATCCAACTGCCAGGTGACCAGCCGGTCAATTTGCGCCCGGTCGTGGACGGGGTGCAGGGTCGCAACTGGGCGGTCGCGCCAATGCTGGGCGCAGGCGCGAAATCATGGGATCTGCAATTGGTGGCCGGCGCCGACCTCGGCTCGGGAGACCGGCGCGCGCTGAACCCTGCTTCCACAGGTGCCATCAAGCTGGCAGACACGCACGCTCTCAAAGGGTTCACCATCGGGAGCAGCACCACCGCGGTTTGGCTGCCGGACAACTGGTTGGGTGCCGAGCCGGGTACACCCGTATCGCCCGGAGACATGTGGCTCTGCGCTGAACCCGACATGTGCATCATCACGCCGGGCGAGCCCATGGTCACCGGCAGCAATCTTGTTGCGCCGGCTTTCAGCGTGTTGCGAACCGGCACAGGTGATCTGGCGATGCTCGCAGCTGGCGACATCCGCATGAATTCGCTCTACGGCGTCTACACTGCTGGCATGGCGACGACCGTCGATGCCTCCTACGATCGCGCGCGCGGACTAATAGCCGACGGCACGTTGACCGGCGCGCTACCATCGACAACAATCGATTATGGCAGCAGCCTGGCAACTTATCGCGCCTGGTATCCCGACCATGGCGGCAATGTCCTGATTGCCGCCGGCGGTGATCTCGTCGGCGACATCGCGGGCCAATCTTCGCGGCAGACCCCGTCGAGTGTCATCACTGGCAACTGGCTGTGGCGGCAAGGAATAGGCACCGCTGCTGTCGATGCGGCAATTCCGACCGCATGGTGGATCAATTTCGGCACCTATGCGGCCAACACATCGAAAAATGACACTCGTGCTCCCGATCTGCTCGGCTTCACCGGCATAGGTGCGCTGGGTGGAGGCAATGTTGCGATCCGCGTCGGCGGTAAGGCCGGAACGATCGCGCTTCGTGGCCAACAGAGCATGAGTGGGCAGCATCGAAGCCAGGGACTGGTCGTTGCGGTCGGCAGCACCGGTCGCGTCGGCGCCGATGGATCGCTGGCACTCACCGGCGGCGGCGACATTGATATGCGCATCGCTGGTGCGCTCAATCCGAACCTGGCGCTCACCGACGGCACTGAAAAACACGCGCTTCCGGGGGCCTTGGTGAATCTCCGCGGCGCCTTGCATGTGGCTGCGGAATCGATCGGCGGCCTCAAACTCATCTATCGCTCGGGGGGCGGATTGAACGACGCCTTCGATCCGCGCGGCATAGATCCGTTTACCGCCACGTCTTCGGATGCACGGTCCGGCATCACGCTGGTGCCGGGCGATTCGGCGGTCTATCTCGAAACCTTAGGCGATCTCGTGCTGGGGGGTGCCGGCGATCCGGGCCGCTCGGAGTCGCCAAACCGATCTGCCTTCTCCGTGGGCGGAACAAATTATGCAGGTGGCGGACAGAGCTGGTTCAGCCTCTGGACCGATCACACCGCGATCAACCTGCTCTCAGCCGGCGGCAATCTCACGCCCACGACCTCGTCGTCGGAAAATCCCTATCGGAACAGCGACCAAAGCGTGGCGGATGGATCGTTCCTTTACCCATCGATCCTGCGTGCGGCGGCATTGGGCGGCAACATGTATTACGGGGTCAACGCCTTGTCCTACATGCGGAGCCTCCCCGATTTCGTGCCCGCTTTCGTCACGCTTGCGCCGTCCGCCCATGGCTCGCTGGAGATGCTGGCTCGGGACTCAATCTATGGCGGACAATATTCTTTCAGCATGTCCGGATCGGGCGCGCCTTTGCCGACGCCTTTCAATCCCGCCTTCATGGGAAGAGAACCGGACACCATGGGAGTCCTCGACCTCCCGCCCCTCAGGGTCACCAACACATTGCTCGGTACGGCACCCTTGGCACTGTTTGCCTTCGGTCCAAACACCGCCGCGCTCGACATCGGGCGAGCCCCGGATGCGGATCCGATCCGCTTCTATGCGCGCGAAGGCGACGTCGTTGGTCTGCGCACGGGCGAGACGCTGACATTCGGCAACGGCGTATCTAGGTGGTATAACGCGGCTGCGCCCGTGATGGTGCGCGCGGGCCGCGATATCGTGGGTGCTGGTCTGGCACCCGGCGTAACAACGGGGAATGGCCTGCTGGGGGGGACGTCGCGCGGCAACCTGATCGTGCACAGCAACCCGAACGACGTGTCGATCGTCTCCGCGGGTCGCGACATCGTCTACGCCAATTTCGATGTTGCAGGCCCCGGCGCGCTCGAAGTCTCGGCGGGCCGCAACCTGTATCAGGCCGACAAGGGCTCGATCGCGAGCATCGGCCCGATCGCGATCGGCGATACGCGTCCCGGTGCAAGCATCCTGATGCAGGCCGGCGTCGGCGCATCGGGTCCGGATTATGCCAAGCTCGCGTCGCTCTATCTCGATCCGATGAAGCTCGCTGATCCGAAAATCCCGCTCGCCGATCAGAACGGCAAGGTTGCCAAGACCTATGAGACGGAGCTCGTGACCTGGCTCAAGGATCGTCATGGTTTTGCGGGCTCCGACACGGAAGCGCGGGCGTATTTCGACACGCTAGCGCCGGAGCAGCAGCGCATCTTCCTGCGTGAAGTGTACTTCGCCGAACTCACTGCGGGCGGCCGCGAATACAATGATGCCAACGGGCCTCGTTACCGCAGCTATCTGCGTGGCCGCGAAGCGATCGCAGCACTATTCCCGGATGCGGCAGTCTATAGTGGTGATATCACGATGTTCGGCGGTTCCGGTGTTCGCACGATATCGGGTGGCAACATCCAGATGTTCGCGCCGGGTGGCCGAACCATCATTGGCGTCGAAGGGCAGGTACCTCCAGCTTCGTCGGGCCTGATCACGCAAGGCTCCGGCAACATCCAGCTTTATTCGAAGGGCAGCATTCTGCTCGGTCTGTCGCGTATCATGACTACCTTCGGCGGCAACGTTCTCGCATGGTCGGCCGAAGGCGACATCAATGCCGGCCGTGGCTCCAAGACCACGGTGATCTACACACCTCCGAAACGTACTTACGACAATTACGGCCGCGCAGTGCTGTCACCGCAGGTGCCGTCCTCAGGCGCCGGTATCGCGACCTTGAATCCGATTGCGGAGGTCGTTCCCGGCGATATCGACCTGATCGCGCCGCTCGGCACCATCGACGCCGGCGAAGCGGGCATCCGTGTCTCCGGCAACGTCAATCTGGCGGCGCTCCAGATCCTCTATGCTGCAAATATACAGGTGCAAGGCACGTCGTCGGGCATCCCGACCGTGCAGGCGCCGAGTATTAGCGCCGCTCTGTCGACGTCGAATGCGGCGGCGGCGACGCAGCAGGCGGTGGCGCCGCCGCAAGGCGGCAACGCGCAGCCATCCGTGATCATCGTCGAGGTGCTTGGCTATGGCGGCGGCGACGATGGCGAACAACCAGCAAGGAAGCGCGAGCGAGACGAAAAGCAGACTTACAATGAGGCTGCACCTGTTCGGATTGTTGGATATGGACCGATCAATTCATCGGATACCAAATATCTCACGGCAGAAGAGAAGCGAGCGTTAGTCCAGTAGCAGCGTGACGTGGTCGCGGCTCGCAATGCAAACCAGGCCATCTGCGCGACGAGCGAAGCTCTCTCGCCGCAATTCGGCAGGCCGACACTGGCTCCGCGGACCATACGACCGTTCCTGGCACAAAGCAGACATTGTGTCGGTCTCGAATGAAAGCCTGGATCTCCGATACGAATCTAGGGAGCCCCGCCACGCTAGTGGCCCCCTAGTGGCCCTGATTGTTGGAAACCCTCGCAATCAACGCTCAAGCCATTGATCCTCTTTGTTTGGTTTTGCCCACGCAATTGATTGGCGACCAGTTGTTCCTGCTCTGAACCCGGCATTATTGGTCCCGGAAAGTGCGACATCGGCAGCGCAGAAGGGTCGGTCAGAGTAAATTGCGAACGACGTGCAAATGACAGGGTCCCCCCCCCCTTTTTTGCGCGAGAATGCAAAAGTAGTAAACGTGGGGCTGGGTTCAGAGAACTGGGGCGGATTAGGTACCTAGGGGTCCGTCTGGCCCGCTATGCACGGTCCAAGGCCCGGCAATGTGCCGGACAAATTCTCACGCGCCTTCAGGCATAGGGGCGGCGAAGGAACGGGATCACTTGCCTGAAACCCGTCTTTCCCTTCGAGAGTTGGAATCAAGATCATGTTCCTACCCCGTCAGCTAGGTCGGGCAGCCTTTAACCTCTCAGCCGTTGCCATCTAGAAACACGTGCATCAGACATTACGCGGCCTCTGGCGCCCCAGTGGCAGGCACATGCGAAGTCGTCAACAACGTTGGGCAATCAGGGTCTCTTCGGCAGTTCGCTAGTGTGTGGGCAACCGAGCGTTCGATCAGTAGCCATTGTTTGTCAGACGACGATGCAGAGCGTCGACTTCGTCCATACGCGAGCTATTCCGAAGAAAGTCGCATCCCTTGACGATATCGAAATCCGGCAGGCCCTTGTGTAGCTCGGCAACTTGTCGATTCACCTCGGCGGAAGCACGAGCCATTTCAGTTTCCGACAGTTTGAGCCGCCTCGCTTCCTGCTGAGAGAGACGCAGCTGCGCTACCCGGAAAGTGTTGAAATAGCCCTCACTTCGGAGACGGCAAATGCCGGCGTGATATGCAGTTTCGAAACTGATTTGAAACCTAACCATTGTTTCGATGTAAGCACGCGCCGCCGGAGATCCATTCACGCCACCAACTTTCAGGATCGGCATTGTTTGGCTTGGGGTCGTGCCCGCTGCTGCCGCTAAGATGTTCTCGCACTGCGCGTCATTAGGCGCTAATGCGCTGGGTTGCTGAGCAAGGTTTGCCCCAAGACAACGTAAGACGCCAACCCTCTCAGGGTCTTTCGTGGCGTCTTCAAGCTGACGCTTGGCGCGACCAACTTCGTTATGGTTTACGGTCGGATCGGAGGACGTAGCATCAACTGGCCTTCCTGCCGAGATGGCTAGGCCCAGAACGAAGATCACTGAAATCAAAGCAACGAATTTTCGCACAGCATTTGCCCCGTATTCACCTGGTGATCGGGGAGTTGAGAAGCCTCGGTTAGGAGAGCCGCATACGCCTTTAGGCTTTCGCCCTGAACATGCGCATATGCCTCCCCGACCATATGGTCGAGGAGTGCTTTGACGGCGCACTTGGGCCGCCTAACCGAAGGGGTTCTCACGCCCCGGGCAGCCTTCGGGCCGCCCAACGCCACATTAGCTTGCCCGGCCGCCGAATGCCAGTCGGTAACCTGTTGGGCATATCGCCACCGGTCGACTCGAGCGATCCTAGCGCTTTCCATACAGCCCCCTTAGGCGCCACAACGCTTATTAAGGGCAGCTAGCCTTCGAGTCGCATCGCTTGGGTATCGGCTGGATTGTGCGGTCGGTGGATCTGAACTTATCCTCGATCGTCTGACGGCTCTGCCGTGCCACCAGCGTTTCACTGAACGGTCGGGTGCATCAGGATCGTTCCACCGCATGGACTGCCGGCGCTGTTGATATACGCGGGGTTTGACGGTCCATATGCACGGCTTCACCGCAGTTGGGATCACATATGCCTCCGTTACGAGGTTAAGATAACTCAGTTGAGGTCTGTGGACCGGTCAAATGCTCCCATCGATTTTATGCCCAGCGGATGACCTCGATGCGCGCCTGTAGGGCGCTCGCGTTCGCTTTACGATTAGGGAAGGGGCGCTATTCGAACGGTGGCCGAACGAACCTTTAGCGCGGCTTCGTCCGCTTGATTGATGGCGTTTACAACTATTAAGTAAGAGTGCTGCAAACCAAGACGACTGACCGTCATACGGTTGCGTTTGCAGCGCTTGTATGAGGCTGCAAACGGTTTTCTCTGACCGTTGCTGACCGTCAGAAAATGGCGTTTGCAGCGTTACGGATACGCTGCAAACGTAACAATCTGACCGTTAAAGGAATGAGTTCGCAGCGCTTGATTCTGTCATTCGCTACATCTTGCCACAAACTTAACGGGCAGCCCCCGCGGCCCTGTCTCCTGCCGGATCCGTACCAGCCCTCGAATTTCGGCTTCTTTTAGCGCGGTGTGAATGGCACCTTTGATGGCGGATAGTCCGGCAAAGCTGGCTGAATTGGCCAACCCGTCGGAGATCTCTCTCACCGACCGCCACCCGATTTCGGGCAAAACCTCCCGGATGGCGAAGGCCCGTTCCGAAATGCCCCCGAGAGGTTTCGATGGCTTGCGGGCTCTTTTTCGATTATCCCTCTGTCGCAGCCGTTGCTTTTCAAGGCGCAGAGCCTTGCGAGCATCACGGTCACAATCGATAGCGCCGATTGTTGTGATACCCAGCATTGTCCGCACGTTCATGCTCAGGTTGACCTGTGCGGCGAGTTGATCTGCCGTCCACCAGGTGCGGGAGTTCGCCGCGAGGGCCTTTGCTATCACGCGATCACCTGCCGCCATCCATGGGCACTGAAGATCGAGAAAATGATCCATCCTTTCCTCTGGATCTGTGCGGGCTGCCAGATGGGCTAGCATCAGTGCGGCGTCTTCACGGCCAGCGTCATCGTCCGAAAGCGTCACGCCATGCCGGTGCCGAAACAGCCGAGTCAGATCTTTGCAGCGAAAGACCATGACGTTTCCGGCACGCGCCTTGGTGAGGCGGACCCTCCGCCGCTTCTCGTTCGGAGCAAAGCTCCTAATGGCTTCGTGAATGCCCATCACGCCGGCACTCGCTTGCCGTCTCGCTCCGCGATTTTGCCCTCAATATAGGCGTCGATCTCGGCTTCCACGTAGCCGTAACGGCCTGCGCCGATTGCGACGCGTTTCGGAAATTTGCCGGCTTTTTCCAGCCGCCAAAGATGTGGTTTTGAGTAATTGATGCATTTCGACGCTAACGCGTCGTAGGGGATCAGGCGGGTCATATTGGTTCTCCAATACCGGACTCGCCATGAGCATGCATTCAGGGGCGAGACCCAGGGGTTCCTGTTTCTCTCCCCGGCGCCAGCCTTAGCTCAGCGCTCCCCACCTGAGGGGCTCTAGCTCTCCAAAAACGGGGAGAGCTAACCGGTTAGTTTGTCCTCGGCCTTTCGCGCCCCAGCAGAAACGTGCAGAGAATGAGCCTCCACAACGCCGCTGACCACGCCCGGTTACAGTCCCGGCTAGCGTGCAAGCACGCCTTCTCCTTGACCGCCAACGGCGGCGCCTCGAACAAACTAGAGTGTGCTCCTATTGGTAAAATGCCGTCCGTGTATCTATCAAAACGAATAGCCGGTGGTAGGCATTAGCACAAAGAGAACATTGCATGAACTACGATGTATCGTCAAGCCGTTGCGCGGAGTTTCACTACATTGTTTCTCGCTGGCGAAACGATCCCACGCAAACGGGTGGCCCATAGTTCAAGTGCTTCACGCTTTTCGTCGAGATAGTCATAATGGTCGTATGTTCCTTTAATCCCCGGGCGGGCGTGAGCTAACACGGCCTCTCGTGCTTCTTCTGTCACCCGCAGCCTCGACAACTGGCTGCGCACAGTGCGGCGGATGTCGTGATTGACGAAGTGGGGTAGGGAGACATGGCTCGGATTTTCCCCTCGTTGACGCGCGAGAGCGCGAAGAGTGAGCACCATGCCCTTGTTGAGGCGCTGCTTGATCTTGGTTCCGATCCACGCCGGACTTTCACCAGCGCTTGTTGAGAAGAGATAGTGACCCGCGTTCCATCGCGGCAGGATCTCGAGCACCGCCAGGATGTCGTCGGTCAATGGGACGGCGTGAGACCGAGCCTGCCTCTTGCCGCTGTTTCGCCCTTTCATTCGCGCTTCCGGGATAACCCAGATGCGATCCCGCGCGTTGAATTCGAGCCAGGATGCATCGACAACTTCATTGAGGCGTAACGCCGTCAACACAAGAAGCCGGTACGCTGGGCCAGCCGGGTAGGGCATGCGGCTCGCGACCCGCCACAAAGCGAACAATTCATCATCTGACAGAACGCGGGTAGCTGACCGTGGCATATCTCCAAGCAGGTCCGACGCGCGGATGTTTGCACATGGAGATGTGGCCATCCCATATTCTGGCTGGGCGCAGACCCACCGGAAGAACCGTTTGATCAACGCCAATAGGTTTCGAGCGCCGACCTTACCATCTCTTCCTTTGGCTTTGATCAATGCGGAGACGTCGCGATCAGTGATTTCTGTGATGGCCTTGCTGGCCCATTTGGGCAGAAGATCGCGCTTGATCTCTCTCTCGGCGTCTTTTCCCTTTCGCTCGCTCGGAAGCTTGTCTCGAATGAAGTCGCTTACTACGGCCTCGAAAGTCAGTTGGCGTTTCTCGATCTCAGTTGCTCGGTCCCTCTGAGCTTGAACCGCGGGATCGATGCCGTGCCGAATGAGGTCACGCCACATACGCGCTTTGTCTCTCGCATCGGTGAGCGTGATGTCGCCAACCTTGCCGATCTCCCGACGACTCGGAGTGTCGCTACCCGGATAGCGGGTTCGCAGGATGAAAGTTCGGTTGCCACTGTCAGTGACGCGAACGCCGAAGCCTGGAACCAACGCGTCCATAACTTGGTAGCGCTGTCCAAGCAGGGCAGGTTTCAGGCCTGCAATCTTGGTCGGGGTGAGGGTCACGCGGTGACGGGATTTTGGCATTCAGGGCCTCTTCGGGGCCACAAAAATGCGTAATGCAAAGTGGCCGGATGAGACCGCATGTTGCGTGGTGTCGGCTTAAAGTCCAGAAATGATTGACATTTCTCGCGCCATGTAACGCAGTGAAACCGAAAGAAATGCGCTGACAGCCAACTGTTAATCGAATGGTCGCTGGTTCGAATCCAGCCCGGGGAGCCAAACATCCTTCCGCAAAAACAGCTGCCAGAAACCGCGCTCGGGATCGCCTCGATGGTGCGTTGGCTGGTGTGTTTTTACGAACCTTGCATCCCGCTGTGCGCTGCCGTAATTCCTGCAAAAGGAACTTCCAGCCGTTTGCAAGGGATTGCTCATGTCCGACTTTTCGACCGCACGCCAGAAGATGGTTGATGGTCAGGTGCGTCCCAGCGACGTCACCGATTTGCGCATCATCGACGCCATGCTCGCGGTGCCGCGCGAGGAGTTCGTTCCGGCTAGCCAGCGCGCCATGGCCTATCTCGATCTCGACCTCGAAGTCGCCCCGAATCGCTTTCTGATCAAGCCGGTGGTGCTGGCGCGGATGCTGCAAGCCTCCGATGTGAAGGCGACCGACAAGGTTCTGGTGGTCGGTTGCCCCACGGGCTATGCGGCCGCCGTGATTGCCCAGTTTGCCGGGCAGGTCACCAGCGCGGCCGGCATGCCGGCCGATGGCGATGTCGCAAGCGGCCCCTATGATCTGATCGTTCTGGCCGGCGCGACGGAAGTCGTGCCGACCGGGCTTTACAAGCAGCTGGCCCCCGATGGTCAGCTAGTGGGCGTATTCGCCCTGACCAAGCCCGCCCGCGCGGTGATCGTGACCCATTCCCACGAGGATTTTGGCTCCCGCCCCCTGTTCGATGCTACCGCACCGGTTCTGCCGGGCATGGAAAAGCTCCCGTCATTCGTTTTCTAGGGCCGGCTGTCCGCCTTATCGGGCATCGGGGCACCGCTAATATCGCCAGCGGTAATTACAAGTGTGGCTTGGATGTCCCATACGCCAAGTTTTCACTGTCAAGTTTCCACGAGAGGTTCCGTCTCGCCAATGCGAGGAATATGGTGAGTGGAGACTCGCTAACGGACATCATCTGTTCGGTCGCCATAAGTGTGCGCCCGGATCAGTGAACGGCATGAATGGATTACCAAGAATGGGCGGCGTAAAAGCTCTCACCGGTGCTGCAGCTGCGGCCCTTTTGCTGGCATTTGCCGGAACGTCACCTGTTCTGGCTGATACGATCGAAGCGGCGTTGGTTCGCGCTTATCAGAACAATCCTCAATTGAATGCCCAGCGCGCTTCGGTGCGCGTCACTGACGAGAACGTGCCTCAGGCTTTGTCGGGTTATCGGCCGAGGGTTTCGGTCACCGCGAGCGCGGGTTACCAGTATAGCGACGTGACCGCGGCCGGTGCCACCAGCAACCTTACCGGCACGCAGGTGCCACGCGCCGTCGGTATTACCGCCACGCAGACTCTCTATAACGGGCAGCAGACTGCAAACCGTACCCGGGCTGCCGAAAGCCAGGTATCGTCCGCACGCGAAGGCCTGCGCGTGCTGGAACAGTCGGTGATGCTTTCCGCCGCGACTATCTACATGGACTACCTGCGCGACGCGGCCACCGTTGAGGTTCAGCGCAGCAACGTGCGTGTGCTCGAGCAGACGCTGAAGCAGACCCGCGATCGGTTCAATGTCGGCGAAGTCACCCGCACCGACGTGGCGCAGTCCGAGGCGCAGCTCGCCGCCGGCCGTACGCAGTTGCTGAGCGCCGAATCGACGCTGACGACCACGCGCTCGAATTTCCGCCGCATTATCGGCAACGAGCCGGTGGCTTTGCAGGCAGGTTCGCCAGTCGACCGCTTTCTGCCGGCCACGCTACCTGCCGCTATCGAGCTCGGCCTCACTGAAAATCCGAACGTGACCGCAGCGATGTTCGGCGTCGACATCAGTTTCCTGAACACCAAGGTCAACGAAGGCGCACTGTTTCCAACAGTAACGCTGACGGCCAACGCGCAGCAGGCCTACGAGCAGACCTACGCGGTTAACAAGCAGTTCACCGCTTCCGCCATCGCCCAGTTGTCGATCCCGGTCTATCAGGGTGGCGGCGAATACTCGCTGATCCGTCAGTCCAAGGAAACGCTCGCGCAGCAACGCCTCGCTCTCGACCAGACGCGCGATCAGGCGCGCGCGACTGTTGTACAGTTCTGGGGCGCGTTGCTTGCGGGCAGGGCGCAGGTTTCTTCCGCGCAGGCACAGGTGCAGGCATCGGAGATCGCGCTGAACGGCGTGCGTGAAGAGGCCAAGGCCGGCCAGCGCACCACGCTGGACGTATTGAATGCGCAGCAGGCACTGGTGAACGCACGTGTCGCGTTGGTGAACGCGCAGCATGATCGCGTCGTTGCTTCCTATTCGGTGCTCAGCGCAATCGGTCGTCTGTCGCCGACGGTGATGAAGCTGAACACCAATGTGTATGACCCCAGCGTGCACTATCATCAGGTGCGCGATAGCTGGGTCGGCGTGCGTACGCCCGACGGGCGCTAACGCGCTCGGATATCACCTGATATCGTATAGAAAGGGCCGCTTGTGCGGCCCTTTGCTTGCAATCAATTTGTCCGATGACGTACCGTTTGCATTGCTGGCTTAGCGATTCGGAATGCCTCTCCTAGTTCCTTGGGCATTTCCCGCGCGACAGTTGGTGGTCAGGCCTCGCTTGATCTTGGGGACAAGTCAGGCTTGCGCGCTGAATCGAACGGTCGTCAAAACGACAACCCGCAAATTCAGCCTCGTCTGGTGTAAAATATTGACGAGAGCGTTGATGATGCGGAGTCGGACATGACGCAACCTGCAAAGGTCCAGGAGCCCTCGATGGAGGAGATTCTGGCGTCGATCCGACGTATCATCGCCGACGACGAAGCGAAGCCGGCCGTCGCCGAAGTTGCTCCTCCGCCGCCGCCCAAGCCAGCTCCTGCACCCAAGCCTGCTGCGATGACAGACATCCCGCCGTCGGCGATTCCTGCCGCGCAGGCAGCCGCCGCCAAAGCACCGCCGCCAGCCCCGAAGCCCGCGCCACCGCCGCCGGAGCCTGCTGTCTCCAACAGCCAGGACGACATCGACGCGATGTTGGCCAGCCTGGAAGCCGCGACCACCGAGGAAGAGGTGCGCCCGGCGCAGCCCGACGGTGATGTGTTCGAACTGACCGACGAGATGATGGTCGCCGACCCCGAGCCGGAACCCGTATTCCAGCATGTCGAGCCGGATGACGACCTCGAATTCGCCGAAGCTGTCGCCGCCAGCAGCCAACGGCCCGCGCCGCGCTTCGACCCGCCGTCCTACGATCCGCCGCCCGTCGCGCCGCAGCAGCAGATCCTGTCGCACAGTACCGTGTCGTCCGTGGAGTCGGCCTTCAATGCTTTGGCCAACACGGTCCTGAGCAACAACGCGCGGACCCTCGAGGATCTCGTCAAGGAGATGCTGCGTCCGATGCTGAAGTCCTGGCTGGACGACAACCTGCCGGGCCTCGTCGAGCGCATCGTCAAGGCCGAGATCGAGCGCGTCTCGCGCGGTGGCGGCCGCTAGGCCCGCGAGACAGGCAACGACGGCCTTTCGGGGCCTTCGTTTGGCCCTCCGAGGTGGTTAAACAGCCCTCTATGTTGACTTGAGCCGCGCTGGCGGGTTTCTAGCGCCATCGGCTTCCTGCGTTCGCCCCAAGCCTCAAAACCGTGGCCGAAAACCCCTGATTTGATTGAATTGTCATGATCGAAAAGACCTATCAGCCCGCCGATATCGAGACCCGCATCGCCGCTGCCTGGGAAGCCGAAGGCGCGTTCAAGGCCGGCCGCGCGGACCGGGTGGATGCCGAGCCCTATACGATCGTGATCCCGCCGCCGAACGTCACCGGCTCGCTGCATATGGGCCACGCCCTGAACAACACGCTGCAGGACGTGCTCTGTCGTTTCGAGCGCATGCGCGGCCGCGACGTGCTGTGGCAGCCCGGCACCGACCATGCCGGCATCGCGACCCAGATGGTGGTCGAGCGCCAGTTGATGGAGCGCCAGGAGCCCGGTCGCCGCGACATGGGCCGCGAGGCATTTCTTGAACGCGTCTGGAAGTGGAAGGCCGAGAGTGGCGGCGTCATCGTCAATCAGTTGAAGCGCCTCGGCGCATCCTGTGACTGGTCGCGCGAGCGCTTCACCATGGACGAGGGCCTGTCCGAGGCCGTCATCAAGGTGTTCGTGCAGCTGCACCGTGAGGGCTTGATCTACAAGGACAAGCGCCTTGTGAACTGGGATCCGAAGCTGCTGACCGCGATTTCCGATCTCGAAGTCCAGCAGGTCGAGGTCAAGGGTAACCTCTGGCATCTGCGCTATCCACTCGAAGGCAAGAATTTCGATCCGGAAGATCCGACCTCGTTCATCACCGTTGCGACCACGCGTCCCGAGACGATGCTCGGCGACAGCGGCGTCGCCGTGAATCCGGATGACGAGCGCTACACCCATCTGATCGGCAAGAACGTGCTTCTGCCGCTGGTCGGCCGTCTGATCCCGATCGTTGCAGATGAATATTCGGATCCGGAGAAGGGCTCCGGCGCGGTGAAGATCACGCCAGCGCACGACTTCAACGACTTCGAAGTCGGCAACCGTCACGGCCTTGCACGCATCAGCATCCTCGATATCGAAGGCAAGCTCGCACTCGCCGATAACGAGGACTATCTGCGCGGCCTGCCGGAAGCGGCGTCGGAGCTCGTCGAAGAACTACATGGGATGGAGCGCTTCAAGGCGCGCAAGACCATCGTGCAGCGGCTGGAGGACTTCGGCTTCCTCGAGAAGATCGAGCCCAACACGCATATGGTGCCGCATGGCGACCGCTCCGGCGTCGTCATCGAGCCGTACCTCACCGACCAGTGGTATGTCGACGCCAAGACCATGGCGCAGCCGGCCATCGCCGCCGTACGTACCGGCGCGACGGAGTTTGTGCCGAAGAACTGGGAAAAGACCTATTACGAGTGGATGGAGAACATCCAGCCATGGTGCATCTCGCGCCAGCTGTGGTGGGGCCATCAGATCCCGGCCTGGTACGGGCCGGACGGTAAGGTGTTCGTCGCCGAGACCGAGGAAGAAGCGGTCGGAAACGCGCTCGGCTATTATGTCGAGCAGGAAGTGATCACGGAAGAGCAGGGCCACGAGATGGCGCTCGATCCGGCGAAGCGCGAGGGCTTCATCACCCGCGATGAAGACGTGCTCGACACCTGGTTCTCGTCGGCGCTGTGGCCGTTCTCGACGCTGGGCTGGCCGCAGAGCTCGGTTGATGTGGATCGCTACTATCCCACCAATGTGCTCGTCACCGGCTTCGACATCATCTTCTTCTGGGTCGCCCGGATGATGATGATGGGCATGCACTTCAAGAAGGACGTGCCGTTCCCGACCGTCTACATCCACGCCCTCGTCCGCGACGAGAAGGGCGCCAAGATGTCGAAGTCGAAGGGCAACGTCATCGATCCCCTGAACCTGATCGACCAGTACGGCGCCGACGCGCTGCGTTTTACGCTGGCTGCAATGGCCGCACAGGGCCGCGACATCAAGCTCGCGACCCAGCGCGTCGAGGGCTATCGCAATTTCGCGACCAAGCTCTGGAATGCCTGCCGCTTCGCCGAAATGAACGAGTGCGTGCTGCCGGCCGGCTTCGATCCGACCAAAGCCAAGGAAGTGCTCAACCGCTGGATCGCGCATGAGACCGTGAAGGCGACGCGCGAGGTCACCGAAGCCATCGAGGCCTATCGCTTCAATGATGCCGCTGGCGCGGCCTATCGCTTCGTCTGGAACGTGTATTGCGACTGGTATCTTGAACTCGCCAAGCCCTTCATGATGGGCGAGGACGGTCCGGCCAAGAGCGAAACCCGCGCGATGGTCGCGTGGGCTCGCGATGAGATCTTGAAGCTGCTGCATCCGTTCATGCCCTTCATCACGGAAGAACTCTGGACCGTCACCGCGCCGCGCGGCGGTCTGCTGGCGCTTGCGCCGTGGTCACGCAAGGCGAGCGGCCTGACGCGCGAGCAGGAGGCCCTGATCATTGCCACAGCATCGAGTGATCCGATCGTCGCGCCGATCCTGATGGGCGATCCCGAACCAGTCGCCGACTTCAAGGATGATTCCGCCGAAGCCGAAATCGGCTGGGTCATCGATCTTGTAACGGAGGTCCGCTCGGTGCGTGCCGAGATGAATATCGTGCCGGCGACGCTGACTCCGCTGGTGCTGGCTGGCACATCGGCGGAGACGCAGGCCCGTGCCCAGCGCTGGAGCGATGTCGTGAAGCGCCTCGCGCGTCTCGGCGATATCTCCTTCGCCGACGTCGCCCCGCAAGGCGCCGTCCAGCTCCTGATCCGCGGCGAGGTCGCAGCGCTGCCGCTGAAAGGCGTGATCGATCTCGGCGCCGAGAAGACGCGTCTCGACAAGGAGCTCGCGAAGGCCGAGGCTGACATCAAGCGCGCCGACGCCAAACTCTCCAACGAGAAATTCGTCGCCAACGCGGCGGAAGAGATCGTCGAGGAAGAGCGCGAGAAGCGCGAGGCAGCCGAGGCCCGCAAGGCCAAGACGCTGGAAGCGCTGGAACGGCTTAAGAACGCGGTGTGAGCGGGGCTTCTGCGAAGCGCGGCGTTATAGCTACTTCGGAAACGGCTTGCTGAGATAACGCGAGCCGCGCACCCCATAGCGCCACGGCAGCTCGACTGCCTTGGTAATGCCGATGCGAATGCCGGCGACGATGTTCGGCGTCTCCGTCCGGGCATGAATCGCGATCGGCGGCTTGTCCAGCGCCAGCCCGTTATGCGCGATGCTGATCCCCAGCGCCTGGCAGGCCTTGCCGGGCCCGGAGCACAGCATGCGCTCATCCTGCAGCCCGCGTCGCAGCTGCATCTCGCCAATCCCGAAGGTCGGTTGCAGCGCCCGGATCAGCACCGCGCTGGCCGATCCCTCGGCCTCGCAGACGAAATTCACGCACCAGTGGATGCCGTAGGAGCGGTAGACATAGGCAAAGCCGGGCGGTCCAAACATGATCTGGTTGCGCGGCGTCTGCCCGTTGAAGGAATGGGCCGCGGGCTCGGTGTGATGATAGGCCTCGACCTCGACGATCTCGCCACCGACGCCGTCCACCAGGAGCGTCGCACCGATCAGTTCGGGGGCCACATCGTGCACGCTCCGCGCGAAAAAGCTGCGTTTGAGTGCCTTGCCGAGCTTTTGAGGGATTTGGTGAGGTTTTGGAGCCATTCTGCCCCCTATGTTATGATGCAGGGCCGGGCAAGGCGAGGGCGGGTTGCAGGACAGGGCCCGGCGGATTACCTAAGGCTTCACTCAGAACGGACAGTTCATGGTCGTCGTCCTCGATACCGTTTCCACCACGCAACTCCGCCCGCGTCACCCTGAAAAAGTGAATCGGCCGGATTCGTTCTCGCCGCCGAAGCCGGACTGGATCCGGGTCCGAGCGCCGACCAGCCGTGGCTATGGCGACACCCGTAAGATCGTCAAGGAAAACGGCCTCGTCACCGTGTGCGAGGAAGCCGGCTGCCCGAATATCGGCGAGTGCTGGCAGAAGAAGCATGCCACCTTCATGATCATGGGTGACACCTGCACCCGCGCCTGTGCGTTCTGCAACGTCAAGACGGGGATGCCGGGCGCGCTCGACGCGCTGGAGCCCGAGCATGTCGCTGAAGCCGTTCGTAAGCTTGGCCTGCATCACGTGGTCATTACCTCGGTCGATCGCGACGATCTCGCCGATGGCGGCGCCGAACATTTCGCCCAGACGATTCGTGCCATTCGCGCGGCATGTCCCACGACCACGATCGAAATCCTGACGCCTGACTTCCTGCGCAAGCCGGGCGCCCTCGAAATCGTCGTCGCAGCGAAGCCCGATGTGTTCAACCACAATCTGGAAACCGTGCCGTCGCGCTATCTGACGGTGCGGCCAGGCGCGCGCTACTTCCATTCGCTGCGGTTGCTACAGCGAGTGAAGGAAATCGATCCCACCATCTTCACCAAGTCCGGCATCATGGTCGGCCTCGGCGAGGAGCGCCACGAGGTGCTGCAGGTGATGGACGACATGCGTTCCGCCGATATCGATTTTCTCACAATCGGCCAGTATCTGCAGCCGACGCGCAAGCATCACGTGGTGTCGCGCTATGTCACCCCCGATGAATTCAGCGGCTATGAGAAAGTCGCCTACACCAAGGGCTTCCTGATGGTGTCGGCGAGCCCGCTGACGCGCTCGTCGCATCATGCCGGTGAGGATTTTGCCAAGCTGCAGGCTGCGCGCGCCGCTCTCGCGCGCTGAGAACGCGACAATGCCGAGATTTGCCAACAAGCGCCGCGTGCGTCACAGCGCCTCCCAGATGTTCGATCTGGTGGCCGATGTCGAGCGCTATCCGGAATTCGTGCCGTTGTGCAAGTCGCTGAAGATTCGCCAGCGCACGCCGCATGAGAATGGCACCGAGGTCATCGTTGCCGACATGACCGTGTCGTTCAAGCTGGTCCAGGAATCCTTCACCAGCCGCGTCACGCTGGATCGGCCGAACCTCAAGATCATGGTCGAATATCTGCGCGGTCCGTTCAGCAACCTCGAAAACCGCTGGACCTTTGAGCCGAAGGCAGATGACGGGGAATGCGACGTCGGCTTCTTCATCGCCTATGAGTTCAAGAGCCGCATGTTGGCGATGCTGATGGGAACGATGTTCGACGCGGCATTCCAGCGCTTTGCCGTAGCCTTCGAGAAGCGCGCGGATGAAGTCTATCGTGTGCCGCGCGTCTCGAGCGTTCCGTCTACTTCTTAGTCGTCGGCTTTTTTAGCGGCGCGGTCGGCCTGCGTCGTTTGACGGCGGTCCGTCGCGGCGACCTTGCCACCCTTGGCCGAGCGAGACTGGCGGCTTCGCGCTTCTTGGCTGGCGGCTGCGGGCCACGCGCGAGATCCATCAGCATACGCAGAGCTTCAAGCACGGAACGCTGACGCACCGCGCTGCGGCCGATGGCGCCGAAGCGGCATTCCTTGTTGACGATGCGGCCGTCACGCGACGCAACGGCAAAATGCACGAGGCCGACCGGCTTGCCCGGCGTTGCGCCTCCGGGGCCAGCGATTCCCGTGATCGAGACCGCGAGATCGACATCCGCTTCTTCGAGCGCGCCGACCGCCATCTGGATCGCCGTCTCCTTGCTGACCGCACCAAAGCTGTCGAGCGTCGCAGTCTTGACGCCGAGCATCGCGTGTTTGGCAGCATTGGAATAGGTGACGAAGCCGCGATCGATCACATCGGACGAGCCGGGGATTTCGGTCAGCGCGCCGGCGACGAGGCCGCCGGTGCAGGACTCTGCGGTCGCAATCGTCAGCTTGCGGCTGCGGCAGAGATCGAGCAGCGCGCGGGAGAGGGCTCGTGCGTCGCTCGCTGCCATGTCAGTCCGTCCAGGGGAGGCGAATGGTGGTAGCCGCAGTCGCGGCGATACCTTCTTCACGGCCGGTGAAGCCGAGACGTTCGCTGGTGGTCGCCTTCACCGCGACACGCGACAGTGCCACGCCGGAAATCTCGCTGATCTTCGCACGCATCGCATCGCGCAACGGACCGATTTTGGGCCGCTCGCAGATCAGCGTCACTTCGAGATTGGCGATGCGGCCGCCACGTGCGGTGACGCGATCGACGGCGTATTTCAGGAATTTGTCAGACGCCGCGCCCTTCCACTGGGGATCACTGGGCGGGAAGTGGGAACCGATATCGCCATCGGCCAGCGCGCCCAGGATCGCATCGACCAGCGCATGCAGACCGACGTCGCCGTCTGAATGTGCGAGAAAGCCGCGCGTATGCGGCACGCGGACGCCGCAGATCATCAGGTGATCGCCATCGCCAAACGCGTGCACGTCATAGCCCGTGCCCATGCGGATATCGCCGAGCGAGGCTGCGAGACGCGCTTCTTCGCGGATGAAATCTTCGGGAGTCGTGAGCTTCATATTTGCAAGATCGCCTTCAAAGGTTGCCACGGTCAATCCCGCCCATTCGGCGAGGGCGGCATCGTCGGTGAAATCATCGCGGCCTTCTTTTGCAGCACGACGGTGCGCCTCAAGGATGACATCGAAACGAAATGCCTGCGGGGTCTGCGCGCTGCGTAAGCGCGCACGGTCCGGCGTCGCTTCCACGTGACCGGCCTCGTTGACTTGTTTGATTGTATCCGTGACGGCAACGCCCGGCACGGCAGCGCCTGTGATCTGCGCCGCGGCAATCGCGCGCTCGATCAAGGCAGGGGTCACGAACGGGCGGGCTGCATCGTGAATCAGCACGATGTCCGGCGCGTGATCTGCGAGCGCTTCCAGTCCGGCATGCACCGACGCCTGACGCGTTGCACCGCCATTGGCAGGATTATGATACCTCAGATCACTGACCGCCTCATTGAAGACAGCGATGTCGTCGGGATTTGTGATCGGCTGGACCGCAAAGACCTGGGGATGGTTGCAGAACGGCTCCATAGCCCGCGAAATAACGCTGCGGCCTCCAATCATGCGATATTGCTTCGGTCCACCGGCTCCGGCGCGGAGGCCGCGGCCGGCGGCAACGATAATGGCGGCTGTCTTCAAACCGGCAGGATTAGGTGATTTTGTCATCAGGGTCAGGTGATTAAGGGGTAAGCGGTGATCGCACAGCCCTTAGCACGGCCGCGGGCAAAAACAGTATGATTACATTCTCGTGGCTGCATAAGAGTGCATTGCTGCACTGCACTTGCAAAATGAGCGCATCTGTCTAATGTGTAGGCATGAAGGTTGACTGCACAACAAATGTGCGCATTATGCGCCCTATGCCCGCAATGCAGCGGACGAGACAACGACGAGCAGGTCTGTGACCACCCCGGACTCAGTATACAGCAAGCCGTTACGAATCGGTGGCATCGAGATCGCCAACCGGGTCGTGCTGGCGCCGATGTCGGGCATTACCGATGCGCCGTTCCGCAGACTGACCGCCGAACTCGGGGCAGGCCTCGTTGTGTCAGAAATGACCGCCAGCGACGATCTCGTCAATGGCCGTCCCATGTCGGTATTGCGCTGCGAAGCGACCGGGATTGGCCCGCATGTGGTCCAGCTGGCCGGCTGTGAGACCCACTGGATGGCCGAGGGGGCCCGTGTGGCCGAAGCGGCGGGCGCCGACATCATCGATATCAATATGGGCTGTCCGGCGCGGCATGTGACCGGCGGCCAGTCGGGCTCGGCGCTGATGCGCGACCTCGACCATGCGCTGAAGCTGATCGAAGCGACCATCGCTGCCGTAAAGGTGCCTGTGACCCTCAAGATGCGTCTGGGCTGGGACGATCGCACGCTGAACGCGCCTGAGCTTGCGCAGCGCGCGGAGGAGGCGGGGATACAGCTCATCACCGTCCATGGTCGCACCCGTTGCCAGTTCTACAAAGGTGAAGCCGACTGGAGCGCCGTGCGCCCGGTGAAGGACGCCGTCAGTATTCCCGTCATCGTCAATGGTGACATTACGTCCTACGACAAGGCCGTGAGCGCGCTTGAGATGTCCGGCGCCGATGCCGTGATGATGGGTCGCGGCGCGCAGGGCATGCCGTGGTTGCCCGGCCAGATCGGTCGACGTCTCGAAACCGGCATCGCGGAAGCCGTGCCGGCGCTGCAGCAGCAGCTCGCTTATATCTGCGCTCTTTATGATGACGTGGTCCGTCACTATGGGCTGCGTATCGGCCTGCGCCACGCACGCAAGCATCTCGGCTGGGCGCTCGATGCGGCCGCAGCCACGAGCTGCGTGCCGACTGAAACCCTGAAGACCTGGCGACAGAAGATCCTCACATCCGAAGATCCCTCCGGCGTGCAGCGATCCCTGAATGAAGCCTTTGACGATTTCGCATGGAGTGCCGCCGCATGAACGCCGCAGAGCACCGTCGCCCTGTCCCGACCGACAGTGAGGCCATTCTCAACGCACTACCGAATCCGGTGATCCTGATCGCGCCCGATGGCAAGATCGTCGATGCCAATATGGCCGCCGAATCCTTCTTCGAGATTTCCGCGCAGTTCCTGCGCAGGCAGTCTCTGAAAGAGTTGGTACCATTCGGCAGCCCGCTGCTGGCGCTGATCGATCAGGTTCGCGCCGCCGGCTCGCCGGTGAACGAATACAAGGTCGATCTGGGCACGCCCCGCATCGGCGGCGATCGTCAGGTCGATCTGCATGTCGCGCCGCTCACCGAGCGTCCGGGCCATATCGTGGTGATGCTGCAGGAGCGCACCATCGCCGACAAGATGGACCGGCAGCTCACCCATCGCAGCGCGGCCCGGTCCGTGATCGCACTGGCGGCCATGCTGGCGCATGAAATCAAGAACCCGCTGTCGGGCATCCGCGGCGCCGCACAGCTACTTGAGCAGTCGGCATCGTCGGAAGACCGCATGCTGACGCGGCTGATCATGGACGAGGCCGACCGCATCGTGACGCTGGTCGACCGTATGGAAGTGTTCGGCGACGACCGTCCTGTGGCGCGCGGCCCGGTCAACATTCACTCCGTGCTCGATCATGTGAAGCGCCTCGCGCAGTCGGGCTTTGCCCGCAACATCCGCTTCATCGAGGATTACGACCCGTCGCTGCCGCCGGTGCTGGCCAATCAGGACCAGCTCATCCAGGTGTTCCTGAATCTCGTGAAGAACGCTGCGGAAGCCATCGTCGATCTCGGCTCCGACGGCGAAATCCAGCTCACCACCGCATTCCGCCCGGGTGTGCGCCTGTCAGTGCCGGGCAAGAAATCGCGCGTCTCGCTGCCGCTGGAATTCTGCGTCAAGGACAACGGACCCGGAGTTCCCGAAGATTTGCTGCCCAACCTGTTCGATCCCTTCGTCACCACCAAACCGACCGGAAGCGGCCTGGGTCTTGCATTGGTAGCGAAGATTGTCGGCGATCACGGTGGGATCATCGAATGTGAATCTCAGCCACGAAAGACGACTTTTCGCGTGCTGTTGCCGATGTTCAATCCCGCCAAGAAACTCGACGACAAGACCCTTGATCCGAGCAACGCCGATGCCCCTGTGGCACCGACGCACACCTCACAGACGTAAGACGAGGACTAACGATGGCTGCAGGTAGCATTCTGGTTGCGGACGACGATACAGCGATCCGCACCGTCCTCAATCAGGCGCTGTCGCGCGCCGGGTATGAGGTTCGCCTGACCGGAAACGCAGCCACGCTGTGGCGCTGGGTCAGCCAGGGCGAGGGCGACCTCGTGATCACCGACGTGGTGATGCCCGACGAGAACGCGTTCGATCTGCTGCCGCGTATCAAGAAGATGCGCCCCAATCTGCCGGTTATCGTGATGAGCGCGCAGAACACCTTCATGACCGCGATCCGCGCCTCCGAGCGCGGTGCCTATGAATATCTGCCGAAGCCGTTCGATCTAAAGGAATTGATCGCCATCGTCGGTCGCGCGCTGTCCGAGCCGAAGGAGCGTGTCGCAAGCCACGCCGATGACGGCGAGTTCGACTCGATCCCGCTGGTCGGCCGTTCGCCGGCGATGCAGGAAATCTACCGCGTCCTTGCGCGCCTGATGCAGACCGATCTCACGGTGATGATCTCCGGCGAGTCCGGCACCGGCAAGGAACTGGTGGCCCGCGCGCTGCACGACTACGGCAAGCGCCGCAACGGCCCGTTCGTCGCGGTCAACATGGCGGCGATCCCGCGCGATCTCATCGAGTCCGAACTGTTCGGTCACGAGCGCGGCGCGTTCACCGGCGCCAATGCCCGCGCGACCGGCCGCTTCGAGCAGGCCGAAGGGGGCACTCTGTTTTTGGACGAAATCGGCGACATGCCGATGGAAGCCCAGACCCGTTTGCTGCGTGTGTTGCAGCAGGGCGAATACACGACGGTTGGCGGCCGCACGCCGATCAAGACCGACGTGCGTATCGTCGCCGCCTCCAACAAGGATCTGCGCATCCTGATCCAGCAGGGCCTGTTCCGCGAGGATCTGTTCTTCCGCCTCAACGTCGTGCCGCTGCGCCTGCCGCCGCTGCGCGAGCGCATCGAGGATCTGCCCGATCTGATCCGCCACTTCTTCGCACTCGCAGAGAAGGACGGCCTGCCGCCGAAGAAGCTCGACGCCTTGGCGCTTGAGCGCATGAAGCAGCATCGCTGGCCGGGCAACGTTCGTGAACTGGAAAACCTCGCGCGCCGCCTCGCAGCACTCTATCCGCAGGACGTCATCACCGGTTCGGTGATCGACGGCGAATTGGCGCCGCCCGCTGTGGCCTCGGGTGGTAGCGCGCCGACCGGCGTGGATAATCTCGGTGGTGCCGTCGAGGTCTATCTGTCCTCGCACTTCTCCGGCTTCCCGAACGGCGTGCCGCCGCCGGGCCTCTATCACCGCATTCTCCGCGAGATCGAGGTACCGCTGCTGACCGCAGCACTGGCCGCGACCCGAGGCAACCAGATCCGCGCTGCGGATCTGCTCGGCCTCAACCGCAACACCCTGCGGAAGAAGATTCGCGATCTCGATATCCAAGTCTATCGAACCGGCGGCTGATTCCGGCAGCGGGATCGAGCAATTCCAGAGTTTGAGACGCAAAAACAAACGAAAACGCAGGGTATGCGTTTTCGTTGACTGGTCTGCGCCGCGGATTTGTCGTAATTGGGCAACATTGTTGTATGATTGCATCAGTGCGGTCCGGACTCTGTCTCCGGCAGCCGCACGGCGTCCACGCTCACCACATTGTCGGAATGACCAGCGCAGACACGTCGGCTACAGCCTATGAACCGTCGATGGCGGAGCCGCGCAGGTGGACCCTGCGGCGGCTGTTCGTGCCATTGGCTGTCGGCTTGGCACTCCTGTCGTCATGCCTGACCTTCCTCGTCCTGAACGGCCTCACGCCGATCGCGCCGACCCATCAGGTCGTCGTTACCTTCCTGCTGATCAATGCCGCCAGCGTCTTCCTGCTGGTCCTGATCATTGCGCGGGAGATCTGGAAAGTCGTCCAGGCGCGTCGCAGGGGCAGGGCGGCGGCCCGGCTGCATGTCCAGATCGTCAGCCTGTTCTCGGTGATCGCCGTACTGCCGGCGGTGCTCGTCTCGATCGTTGCCAATGTGACCCTCGACCGCGGCCTCGACCGGCTATTCTCCGGCCCAACCAAGGCGGTCATCAACAATTCGCTCGTGATTGCCAGTGCCTATCTGCACGAGCACGGCCAGTTGATTGGTGGCGATATCCTCGGCATGGCCGACGATCTCGCGCGCATCCAGCCCCTCTTCTATCAGGACCGCGGTACGTTCCGCTCGTTGATGCTGGCAAATGCAACCGCGCGCAATCTGCCGGGCGCCATGTTGATCGACAAGGATCGCAACGTCATCGAACCCGACCAGCCCGGCATCAAACAGGAATTCTCACCGCCGCCGGCAGACTTCCTCGTCAATGTCAGCGCGTCCGAGCCGGCCATCGCTGTGATCCCCGAGGGAAATTACGTCGCCGCCGTGATCCGATTGCGAGCGTTCGACAACATGTTCCTCTATGTCGCCCGCAAGCTCGATCCGCGCGTGGTCGCGCAGATGAACCAGAGCCAGGCGGGCGCGGCCGAATATGCCGAACTGGAATCGCGCAGGCTCGGCATTCAGGTCGCCTTCGCGCTGATGTTCACCGTGATCGCACTGACGGTGCTGATGTCCGCCGTGCTGATCGGACTGAATTTCGCCAACTGGCTGGTGGCGCCGATCCGCCGCCTGATGGGCGCAGCGAACATGGTTTCGACCGGTGATCTTCATGTCCAGGTGCCGGTGATCCAGTCCGAGGGCGATCTCGCCCATCTCGGTGAAACCTTCAACAAGATGACGCAGGAGCTGCGCACCCAGCGCGACGAACTGGTCAGTGCGAGCGACGTCATCGACAGCCGCCGCCGTTTTATCGAGGCGGTGTTGTCATCGGCCAGCGCCGGCATTATCGGCGTCGATGGCTCGAACATGATCGGCATTCTCAACCGCTCGGCCGAGAAGCTGGTCGGACATTCGGAGTCCGAGACGCTGGGCCACCCGCTGCACGAGATCATTCCCGAGCTTGATGAATTGATGCAGACCGCACGAGAGGGATCGCAGCGGCTGGTGCAGGGACAGGTGACGATCACCCGCGACGGGCAGGAGCGCAATCTGTCGGTGCGCGTCAGCGCCGAACAGACCAGCCAGTCGCGCGACAGCTACATCATCACCCTCGACGACATCACCGAACTCGTCTCGGCACAGCGTACCTCGGCCTGGGCCGACGTGGCGCGCCGCATCGCGCATGAGATCAAGAATCCGCTGACGCCGATCCAGCTCTCCGCCGAGCGCATCAAGCGCAAATTCGGCAAGGTGATCGTCGATGACAAGGCGATCTTCGAACAATGCACCGACACCATCGTCCGGCAGGTCGACGATATCCGGCGCATGGTCGACGAATTTTCGCGCTTTGCACGCATGCCCAAGCCCGTGATCGAGGGTGAGGATGTCGCCGACACTGTGCGTCAGGCCGTATTCCTGATGCGGGTCGGTCACCCCGAGCTCGACATCTCCGCCGAGATCAAGGAAGAGCCGATGCGCGCGCGGTTCGATCGCCGGCTGATCTCGCAGGCGCTCACCAATATCATCAAGAATGCGACGGAGGCGATCGAGGCCGTGCCGCCAGAAGAACTCGGCAAAGGTCGTATTGATGTCACAGCGTCGCGCGAGAACGACATGATATTGATCGACGTGATCGACAACGGCATCGGTCTGCCGACTGTCAACAGGTCGCGTTTGCTCGAACCCTATGTCACGACTCGCGAGAAGGGCACCGGCCTCGGCCTCGCGATCGTCGGCAAGGTGCTCGAGGATCATGGTGGAGGCATCGAACTTGGCGACGCATCGAGTGTTCGTCCAGGACAGCGCGGTGCCTGGATGCGACTGCGGTTTTCTATCTCCGGTCAGAAGGCTGACGCGGACAAGAGTGAACCGGAAGCCCCGCCTGATGACGAACCGAAGATCAAAACTGCGACCGGCAACTGACAAGAATAAACGTGACCAGGATATTTTGACCCATGGCAAATGACATTCTGATCGTCGACGACGAAGCCGATATTCGCGATCTTGTTGCGGGCATTCTGGACGATGAGGGCTTCACCACCCGCACCGCACGAGACAGCGATTCCGCGCTCGCGGAAATCGCCAATCGCCGCCCCAGCATGGTGTTTCTCGACATCTGGCTGCAGGGCAGCAAGCTCGACGGCCTGCAACTGCTCGAGCAGGTCAAACGCGACAATCCCGAATTGCCTGTGGTGATGATCTCAGGCCACGGCAATATCGAAACCGCGGTCGCGGCAATCAAGCGCGGCGCCTACGACTTCATCGAAAAGCCGTTCAAGGCTGACCGGCTGATCCTTGTCGCGACGCGCGCGCTGGAAACCTCGCGGCTGAAACGCGAAGTCAAGGAACTGAAGCAACTCGCGCCGGTCGCCAATTCGCTGACCGGGCGCTCCGCCGCCATGAACCAGCTGCGCCAGACCATCGATCGCGCCGCCAAGGCCAATAGCCGCATTCTCATCGTCGGCCCGTCGGGCGCAGGTAAGGAGCTCGCCGCGCGCACGCTGCACACGGCCTCTGCCCGCTCCACGGGACCGTTCGTCGTCATCAACGCTGCGGCGATTACGCCGGAGCGCATGGAAGTCGAACTGTTCGGCATCGAACAGTCCAATGGCGAACAGGCGCGTAAGGCAGGAGCCCTGGAAGAGGCTCATGGTGGCACGCTATTCATCGATGAGATCGGCGATCTGCCCCGCGAGACCCAGAACAAGATCCTGCGCGTGCTGGTCGATCAGACTTTCATGCGGGCAGGGGGCACCACCAAGGTCAATGTCGACGTCCGCATCATTTCGTCGACCGCACGCAATCTCGAAGAGGAAATCGCCGAGGGCCGTTTCCGCGAAGATCTTTATCACCGCCTCTCGGTGGTGCCGATCCGCGTGCCGCCGCTGTCCGAGCACCGCGAGGATATCCCGGAGCTGATCGAATATTTCATGGAGCAGATCTCGATCGCGACCGGTCTGCCGAAGCGGCAGATCGGCGAGGACGCCATGGCGGTCCTGCAGTCGCATGTCTGGCCGGGCAATATCCGCCAGCTTCGCAACAACGTCGAACGCGTCATGATCCTGGCAGGCGGCGGGCCGGAAGTGATCATCACCGCCGACATGCTGCCGCAGGATGTCGGCTCAATGGTGCCGTCGATGCCCACCAGCAACAATGGCGAGCACATCATGGGCCTGCCGCTGCGCGAAGCCCGCGAAGTGTTCGAGCGCGATTATCTGATTGCGCAGATCAGCCGTTTTTCGGGTAATATCTCGCGCACCGCTGAATTCGTCGGCATGGAGCGCTCCGCCTTGCACCGCAAGCTCAAGGCGCTCGGCGTCGGCTAAATCACTCACCTCACCTCAAGCTTCAACTCAAGCCTCGGAACGAACATGTCGCGCATCGCCTATGTGAATGGTCAATACGTCAACCTGCGCGATGCCGCCGTGAACGTCGAGGACCGCGGCTATCAGTTCGCCGATGGCATTTACGAGGTCTGCGAGATCATCGGCGGCAAGATGGTCGACTTTCCCCGCCATATTGCGCGCATGCAGCGCTCTTTGCGAGAGCTGCGCATCGCCGAGGCCATGCCGCTGACATCGCTCAAGGTGGTGATGCAGGAAGTGATTCGCCGCAACCGCATCAATTACGGCATCGTCTATCTGCAGATCAGCCGCGGCGTCGCCCATCGTGATCACGGATTTCCGTCGCCGGACGTGAAACCCAGCGTGGTCGTGACGGCGAAATCGCTCAACTTCGCCAAAAACCAGGCGACCGCCGCCAAGGGCGTGAAGGTCATCACCACGGCCGAGAACCGTTGGCCGCGCGTCGACATCAAGACTGTCGGCTTGCTGCCCAACGTGCTGGCGCGACAGGAAGCCCGCGACAAGGGCGCCTATGAGGCCTGGTATGTCGACGCTGACGGTTTCGTCACCGAGGGCGCATCCTGCAACGCATGGATCGTCACCAAGGACGGCAAGGTGGTGACGCGCACGGCCGTATCAGGCATTCTTGCAGGCATCACCCGCGCCGTACTGATCGAGGTTCTGGCTTCGATGCAGCTCAAGCTGGAAGAGCGGAACTTCACGCCGGCAGAGGCCTATGACGCCGCGGAAGCCTTCGTCTCGTCGGCGAGTCAGATCGTGATGCCGGTCATCAATATCGACGGCAAACCGATCGGTGACGGCAAGCCAGGTGGTATCGCGACGCGCCTGAGGCAGGAATTCCATAAATTCGCAGCGATTTCATAAAATTTGCCGCGCTTTTAGGCACCAATTCCGCGTTCCGGCTTGCCTAAAAAGCGCGCCTGCCGTCTAATCACGTCGTCGCGCTCCCGGAGGGGGATCTCAGGGGAAAGCGCGGCGGCTTGGTAAGGCCCCGGAGAGGGCTGCGCCGGGTTCAAAAAAAGCAACAAAACAGACTGCGGGATTAAAAAAAATGGCGGCAGACCGCGCACAGAATCTACAGGACACCTTCCTCAACCACGTACGCAAGACCAAGACTCCGCTCACGATCTTTCTGGTGAACGGCGTCAAACTGCAGGGCATTGTCACCTGGTTCGACAATTTCTGTCTTTTGCTCCGACGCGACGGACACTCGCAGCTGGTGTATAAGCATGCGATCTCGACCATCATGCCGGGCGCACCGATTCAGCTGTTTGAGGGTGGCGAGGATCCGGCTTGAGCGAACTCCTGAGAGACGCTTGATTGGAATTTCGTAGCTTCGAAGGCAATGCTGCCGACCGACCCTCGGCCAGCAGCGAATCGACCGGCCGCGTTCTCGTGGTCGGTCCTTACATGCGCGAACGGCGGGGCGACGCCGACGCGCAAGCCTATTCTCATGTCCGCGATACGGAAGCCCGGCTCGAAGAGGCGGTCGGTCTCGCACGCGCCATCGACCTCACTGTAGTCGAAGCCGTCGCCGCGCCGCTGAGCCAGATCCGCCCGGCCACCTATCTCGGCAAGGGCAAGGTCGAGGAGATCGCCGGCCTGATCGCGGCAAACGAGATCGGCATCGTGGTGATGGACTGCGCGCTGTCGCCGATCCAGCAGCGCAATCTCGAAAAGGAACTGAAGGCCAAGGTGCTCGACCGCACCGGCCTCATCCTCGAAATCTTCGGCCGCCGTGCCAAGACCAAGGAAGGCACGCTGCAGGTCGAGCTCGCGCATCTCAATTATCAGCGCAGCCGTCTGGTCCGGTCGTGGACCCATCTGGAGCGCCAGCGCGGCGGCTTCGGCTTCATGGGCGGCCCCGGCGAAACCCAGATCGAGGCCGATCGCCGCATGATCGGCGACCGCATCGCGCGGCTCGAAGCCGATCTCAGGAAAGTGCAGGCGACGCGGCGCCTGCATCGCGCCGGTCGCCAGCGCGTGCCGTATCGCGTCGTCGCTCTCGTCGGCTACACCAATGCCGGCAAGTCGACGCTGTTCAACCGTCTGACCCGCGCCGACGTGCAGGCCGAGGACATGCTGTTTGCGACCCTCGATCCGACGCTGCGTGCGCTGACGCTGCCGCATGGCGGCAAGGCGATGCTATCGGACACCGTGGGCTTCATCTCCAACCTGCCGACCCAGCTCGTTGCGGCCTTCCGCGCGACGCTGGAGGAGGTCCTGGAAGCCGACATCATCCTGCATGTCCGCGACATTTCGCACGAAGACGCGGACGCGCAGCAGAGCGATGTCGACAAGGTTTTGCGCCAGCTCGGCATCGACACCGATGCATCAGCGCGCATCCTCGAAGTCTGGAACAAGATCGATCGTTTCTCGCCGGACGAGCGCGAGAACCTCGCCAATATCGCTGCCCGCCGTCCGCCAGAAAAGCCGTGCTTCATGGTCTCGGCGGAAACCGGCGAGGGCATCGATGCGCTGCTCAACGCCATCGAGGAACGGCTTGCCGCTGCGCGCGTGACGCTGGATTTGCAGATCGATGCCGCCGACGGTGCCGGCGTGAGCTGGCTGCACCGCAATGCCGAGATTCTCGTGAAGGAACTGCACGACGGGCATTTCGACATGGTGGTCCGCGTCGATGAGACCAAGCGTGATGTGGTGATCAGCAAATATGGCGCGGTGCTGCATCCCGTGGAGTACTGACGGCTACTCCGCGCCCTTCGCCTCGTTCCACAGCGCATCCATCTGTTCGAGCGACGCCTCCTGCAGCGAGCTTCCCTTCGCCGCGAGCGCCCGTTCGATATAGCCGAAGCGCCGTTCGAATTTCGCATTGGTGCCGCGGAGCGCCAGTTCCGGATCTGCCTTCACATGGCGCGCGAGATTGACCAGCGCGAACATCAGATCGCCGGTTTCGGCCGCCACTTCGCTCTGATCGCCGCGATCGAGCGCTGCTTCGATCTCGTCGGCTTCCTCGCGGATTTTCGCCAGCACCGCGCGTGGGTCGTTCCAGTCGAAGCCGACGCTGGAGGCTTTCGTCTGCAGCTCCATGGCTTGGCTCAGCGCGGGTTGCCCGGCCTTGACGCTGGCCAGGAACGAGGAGAGCGACGGGACGTCTACGCCGCGCCGCGCAGCACGCTCGGCCTTTTCCTCGGCCTTGATGCGGCCCCACGTGCCCTTCACGTCGGTCGCTGCGATCTTGCCGTCCTTGCCGGGAAACACATGCGGATGTCGGCGGATCATCTTGCGGGTGATCGCCTCCACGACGTCGCCGAACGCGAATGCGTTCTGCTCCTCGGCCATCCGCGCGTGGAACACCACCTGCAGCAGGAGATCGCCGAGTTCGTCGCAGAGATCGCCGAGATCGTGTCTGACGATAGCATCGGCGACCTCATAGGCCTCCTCGATCGTATAGGGCGCGATACTCGCGAAATCCTGCTCCAGATCCCATGGGCACCCCGTCACGGGCGTGCGCAACTGGGCCATGATCTCGATCAGGCCGGCGATATCGCGGGAAGGGGTCATAAGGCACCACAGGTCACAGCAGGAGCTTCTGCTATGCCGCAGGATGACGCGATGGCCCAGCGGAAATGCCCGGTTTTGCCTGTCTTTCACACAGCCCTGCAGAGTGCTATTTGCAGCCCATGAGCGACACTTTTCCAGATCAAACGGCCCTGGTGCTGTTTTCCGGCGGCCAGGATTCCGCGACCTGCCTGGCCTGGGCGCTGGCGCGCTTCAACCGCGTCGAGATGCTGGGCTTCAGCTATGGTCAGCGCCACGCTATCGAGCTCGACAGCCGCGACAAGCTGCTGGCCGGCGTGAAGGCACTGAACCCCGGCTGGGCCGCCAAACTCGGCGACAGCCACACGCTGGATATCCCGACACTGTCCGCCATCTCCGACACCGCGCTGACGCGTGACGTCGCCATCGAGATGGGCGCCGACGGGCTGCCCAACACCTTCGTGCCCGGCCGCAATCTGGTGTTCCTGACATTCGCGGCAGCGCTGGCCTATCGGCGCGGCATCACCCACATCATCGGCGGCATGTGCGAGACCGACTATTCCGGCTATCCCGATTGTCGCGACGACACCATCAAGGCGCTGCAGCAGGCGCTCAATCTCGGCATGGCGAAGAACTTCACGCTGCACACGCCGCTGATGTGGCGCGACAAGGCGGCGACTTGGGCGCTGGCGCATGAGCTCGGCGGGCAGGGCCTCGTCGACCTGATCCGCGAACACTCGCACACCTGCTATCTCGGTGAGCGCGGCGCGTTACACGACTGGGGCTATGGCTGCGGCAAATGCCCGGCCTGCGAGCTGCGCGCCAAAGGCTGGCGCGCATTCGCAGCCACGGCTGTCTAGACCGAGAGCGACTCGCGGACCTTGGCCGCCTCGCTCGCGCTGAGGCCTGTCAGCGGCGGACGCACCCGCAGCCAATTGTCATTGTTGTCGCGCTTCGCCAGCAGCACCTTGAGCGAGGGAAGCTGCACATAGGTGGACACCGCATTGCGCGTCGCCACGATCCGCTCCTGTGCGGCCGCGACTTCAGCCTGTTTTGCTGGGTCGTTGAAGCCGTTGAATACAGTCGCGAGCTCACGGCTGACGAGGTTGGACGCTGCCGTGATACAGCCGGCGCCGCCCAGCGGCAGCAGCTTCAGCATCAGGGGGTCGGCGCCAACCAGCACCGAGAAGCCCGGGAAGCGCTCGACGATGGCGCTCATATTGGCGAACTCGCCCGCGGAATCCTTGATGCCCACAACGATCTCCGGGAAACGCTTGCGCAACCGATCGATGACATCGAGAGAGATCGGCACCGCCGACATCTGCGGGATGTGATACAGCACGACGCGCAGGCGCGGATCGGCGACGCGCTCGATCACTGCCGTATAGGCATCGACGATGCCATCATCGGACACGCCCTTGTAGTAGAACGGCGGCAGCATCACGACGGCACCGACGCCATTGGCAACCGCGTGTTTCGTGAGCTCGACCGTTTCCATGATCGACGCAACGCCGGTGCCGGGCAGCAGCTTCGACGGCGCGATCCCCGACTTCACCACGGCGTCCAGCAGCGCCATGCGCTCGCGGGATGACAGCGAATTGGCTTCGCCTGTGGTGCCGAGCATGGCGATGCCGGTGCAGCCGTCATCGAGCAGGCGCTGGCAGTGGGAAGTGAACAGACCCTGATCCACCGACAGGTCGGCGTTGAAGGGGGTGGTCGCGGCGCAGTAGACGCCGGTCGGGAAGGGAGCTGTCATCGTTGTGCTCTTTCGGGTGCGTGTTGCAGGAGTTCTTCTAACGAAGCGCTGGTGTTTTCACCTCTCCCCCCGCGCGAAGCGAAGCTTCGCTAGAGGGGAGAGGTGAAGGAAGATCACGGCATGATCTGCCCGCCATTCACCTCGATGACCTGGCCGGTGATGTAGCTGCTCATGGTCTCGTCGGCGAGGAACTGATAGGCGCCGACGCAATCGTCCGGCGTGCCGATGCGACCGAGCGGGATGCCCTGGCGGGCGCCTTCAAGCTGCTCCGCGGTCGAATAGCGCTGGTGGAACGGCGTCATGATTACGCCCGGCGCCACCGCATTGGCGCGTACATTGAACGGCGCCAGTTCCTTCGCCAGCACACGCGTGATGGTGCTGACAAAACCCTTGGCGGAACCGTAGAGGCCGGCACCGCCGCTGCCGCCGTTGCGGGCCGCGACCGAGGTCGTGTTGATGATCGAACCCGCGCGCTGCGCCTCCATGATCTTCGCGGCCCTGCGGCAGGCGAAGAACACCGAACCGATATTGAGATCGACCACGTCGTCATATTGCTCGTCGGTGGCATCAGCGATCGAGGTGCGGCCGAACATGGCGCCGGCATTGTTGATCAGCACGTCGATGCGGCCGAGCTTGGCATGGGCTTCGTCGATCACGCGCGCAGCTTCAGCACGCTCCGACACGTCGCCGCGCACGAGGTCGGCGGTGCCACCACTCGCGCGGATATTCGCGACCACTTCCTCCGCGCCTTCCGGATTGCCGTTGTAGTGCACGATCAGCCTGGCACCGAGGGCGCCGAATTTTGTCGCCACGGCGGCGCCGATGCCGGAGCTTGCGCCGATGATCACGGTAGCCTTGCCGTTCAGTCCGTTGGTCACGCCTGGTCCTTTCCGATTGAGCGAGCGTTCGACCACGATTTCAGCAACCTGACAAGTTGTCAGCGCTTGTGCGTTGCAGCACGATACTTGACCAAGTCATGCAATTTAATTGTTGTATCTCAATGATATAAGACAACAGCGGCCCATCTGCGCGACGTTAACATGTTGACAAGTTTGCCGCCGCCTCCCATGGTCGCCGAAATTTTTTGGGCGAGGAAGTGTTTCCATGCGACGGCGCTCCCGGGCGATCGCACTGTCACACGAAACCTCCGCCGCCATCCCTGTGAGCTGCGGTTTGACCGATCATGAAGCCGATTGATCCCTCTGAATTGCCTGAAGCACCGCGTCCGCGCGGTGCCGCTGGTTCGCTCGTCGACAAGGTCTATGGCGAACTCGCGCAGCGCATCGCGAGCGGCGATTACGCGCCGGACCAGAAGCTGCCCGGCGAGCACGAACTCGCTGATATGTTCGACGTCTCCCGACCGGTGCTGCGCGAAGCCCTCGGCCGGTTGCGTGAAGACGGACTGATCACGTCACGCCAGGGCGCGGGCAGTTTCGTGCAGATGCGTGCGCAGCAACAGCCGCTCGGCTTCGCGCGGGTGGAAACCATCGCCGACATCCAGCGCTGCTTCGAATTCCGCATCACCATGGAAGCCGATGCTGCGCATTTTGCAGCGCTTCGACGCAGCGACGACAATCTCGGCAAGATGGAAGCAGCGCTCGGCCTGCTGCGCGAGGCGACGAAGAAGCGCAAGCATCGCGAAGACGCCGACTACGCCTTCCATCTCGCCGTGTCCGAAGCGACCAACAACCACTATTTCGCGACCTCGCTGAATGCCCTCAAGGACCATGTCGCTGTCGGCATGAAGCTGCACGGCCTGTCGCTGATGGGCCCGCGGCCCGGCCTCGAGCAGGTGTTCGAGGAACACAGCAGTATTTTTGAAGCGATCCGTGATCGCGACGCCGAAGCGGCGCGCACGGCCATGCGTCACCATCTCGAAACTTCGCGCGACCGCCTGTTCGAAGGCCGGCTGCTCGATCTCTCGTTCCGGTGACGGGGAGGGTGAATTGACCGACCATACCGCATTCCTCGCAACGCTTGCCGGCATTGTCGGAGATCCCCGCCACGTCATCGGTCCCGGCGGCGATTTTGAGCCCTATGTGGTGGACTGGCGCGGCCGCTATCACGGCAAGGCGCTGGCCGTCGTGAAACCTGGCTCGACGCAGGAAGTCTCCGACGTGGTCAAGGCCTGCGCGGCCGCCGGCATCGCCATCGTACCCCAGGGCGGCAATACCGGCATGTGCGGCGCGGCGACGCCGCTCGGCGAGCGCGACATGATCGTGCTGCGTCTCGATCGCCTCAACAAGATCCGCAGCGTCAGCCGTCTCGGTGACTCCATCGCCGTCGATGCCGGCTGCATCCTCGCCGACATCCAGAAGGCCGCCGACGAGATCGACCGCCTGTTTCCGCTCAGCCTGGGAGCCGAAGGCTCCTGCCAGATCGGCGGCAATCTCTCGACCAATGCCGGCGGCACCGCTGTGCTGCGCTATGGCACCACGCGCGAACTCGCGCTCGGCCTCGAAGTCGTGCTGCCCGATGGCGAAATCCTCGACGGCATGACGGCGCTGCGCAAGGACTCCACAGGTTTCGATACCAAGCAGCTCTTCATCGGCGCAGAAGGCACACTTGGCATCATCACCGGCGCGGTGCTGAAGCTGTTTCCGAAGCCGCGGGCGAGGGCAGTGTCCTTCGCCAAGCTGAACAGTATCGACGCGGTGCTCGACCTCCTCGCGCAGGCGCGCACCGAACTCGGTGACCGTATCGGCGCCTTCGAGGTCATGTCGCGCGGCCAGATCGAAGTCATCGCCGAAAATTTGCCGCTGGTGAACATCCCGTTCGAGCTGGATACGCCATGGTATGTGCTGATCGAACTCGTCGATACGCTGGCGTCAGTCGATCTGAACGCGGCGCTCGAAGCGCTGCTCAGCAACGCCTATGAGCGCGAGCTGGTTACCGATGCGCTGGTGGCGTCCAGCGAGACCCAGGCCGCGGCGTTCTGGAAAATCCGCCACAGCGTGTCGGAAGGCAGCAAGAAGGCCGGCTACGTCATCTCGCACGACAGCGCCGTGCCGCTGTCGCAGCAGGCGACTTTCGTCACGCAGGTGGAAAAACGCATCGCCGCCTATCGGCCAGATGCGCGCATCGTGATGCATGGCCATATCGGCGACGGCAACATCCACATCCTCGCGATCATTCCGGGCCTGGAGCAAAACCAGAAGGATCAGATCCAGGACACGATCCGCGGCATCAACACCATCGTCGATGAAGAGACCGTCGCGCTCGGCGGCAGCATCAGTGCCGAGCACGGCATCGGTATCGCCAATCGCGAGCGGCTTGCACGCGTCACCAAGCCGACCGAGCTGCGGCTACTGCGCAGCGTCAAGCAGATGCTCGATCCGAACGACATCATGAATCCCGGAAAAGTGTTGCCTGCATAGGCGCATGTCCGCCGACATCTGCTTGCTTCAACGACTTCAAATCATCAGATCAGAAGGGAAACACCAATGAGAATGACATCGATCCTGATGGCCGCCTGCGTCGCCTTGGGCGCCGTCGGGCAGGCCAGTGCGCAGGACGCGAAATATCCGACCAAGCCGATCACCATCGTCGTGCCCTTCGCGGCCGGCGGCACCGTGGATATCATCGCACGCATGGTGTCGGAGAACCTGCAGAAGAAGCTCGGCGCCACCGTGCTGGTCGAAAATATGGGCGGCGCCGGCGGCAATATCGGCGTCACCCGCGTCGCCCGCGCAACACCTGATGGCTACACGATCGGCCTCGCCAGCACATCGCCGCTGGCGATCGCGCCCTCGCTCTATGGCAGCAAGCTTCAGTTCCAGCCGGAGAAGGACCTGGTGGCCTTCGCGCAAGTCAGCATTGTGCCTAACGTGCTGGTGGTGAATCCCGATCGCATCAAGGCCCGCACGGTGCCGGAGTTGATCGAATATATGAAGGCCAATCCTGACAAGGTAACGTTCGGCTCGGCCGGACCCGGCACCTCGCAGCATCTCGCCGGCGAACTGTTCCAGCAGATGACCGGCACCAAGATGGTCCATGTGCCCTATAAGGGCTCGAGCCAGATGGTCACTGACCTGATATCAGGTCAGATCGACATCGCCTTCGACAATGTCCCGCTGCTGCTGCCGCATGTCGCCGCAGGCAAGCTGGCGATGCTCGCCACGGCAACGCCGAAGCGCGCCGAATTCGACGCAAATGTCCCTGCCGTCGCCGAATTCCTGCCGGGCTTCGAGGCTGTCGCCTGGCACGGTTTCATCGCCCCGGCAGCGACGCCGAAGCCGATAGTCGACAAGCTCTCGGCGGAAATCCGCGAATTCATGAGCCTGCCGGAAACCAGGAAGAAGATGGCTGAACTCGGCGCAGTCGCCGTGGCGATCCCGCAGGATGAGTTCACCAAATACATCGCCAGCGAGACCCTGCGCTGGAAGGGTGTGATGGAGAAGGCCAACGTCACGATGAACTAGGCGACCGCGCAGATGGTGACGACGTCACGTTCGTCACCATCTGCGATATCGAGCGTCCATCAAAGGACGCCGAAGATCAAAATAGAAAAATACATGGAGGAATGTTCAATGAGACTTCGGTCAATCCTGATGGCTGCCTGCCTGACGCTCGGCACGCTCACGCCAGCGACGGCCCAGGACGCGAATTACCCGAGCCGCCCGATCACCAGCATCGTTCCGTTTGCCGCCGGCGGCACCGCCGATATCTTTGCGCGCATGGTGTCGGAGCATCTGCAGAAGAAGATGGGCGCGACGGTCATCATCGAGAATGTCGGCGGCGCAGGCAGCATCATCGGCGTCACCCGCGTCGCCCGCGCTGCGCCCGATGGCTACACAATCGGCCTTGCCAGCACCTCGGCGCTGTCGATCAATCCGACGCTGTATGGCGCAAAACTGTCCTACAATTCTGAAAAGGATCTCGTGCCGATCGCGCAGATCAGCATGGTGCCGAATGTGCTGGTGGTGAACCCGACCAGGATCGCGGCGCGCACGGTGCCGGACCTGATCGCCTATATCAAAGCCAATCCCGACAAGGTGACATTCGGCTCGGCCGGCGTCGGCACCACGCAGCATCTTGCCGGCGAACTGTTCCAGCAGATGACCGGCACCAAGATGGTCCACGTACCCTATAAGGGTTCGAGCCAGATGGTTACGGACTTGCTGAGCGGCCAGATCGATATCGCCTTCGACAACGTGCCGCTGCTGCTGCCGCATGCGGCGGCCGGCAAGCTCGCGATGCTCGCGACGGCCTCGCCGAAGCGCGCCGAGTTCGATCCCAACCTGCCGGCGGTGTCCGAATTCCTGCCGGGTTTTGAGGCCGTCGCCTGGCACGGCTTCATGGCACCGGCCGGCACGCCGAAGGCCATCACCGACAAGCTGTCGGTCTCGATCCGCGAATTCATGCAGTTGCCCGAGACGAAGAAAAAGATGTCCGAACTCGGGGCGGTCGCCGTGGCGGTCCCGCCGGATGAATTCGCCAAATACATCGCCAGCGAAACGCAGCGCTGGAAGGGCGTGATCGAGAAGGCCAACATCACGATGAACTGACGCTGGCGAACCGGCGGGTGGGCAGGCGGCCGATGCCGCCACCCATCACGCCGGGTCGAGATATGGCTCGAACGCCTCAACCGACACTTTCAGCGTCGGGTCGCCATCGGCGCCCCACAACTCCGCGCCGTCGAACACGACGGTGTAGAGCCATTGCGGGTTTTCGCCCTGGTCATGCGCCGCCGTGTCGGGATAGACATGGGCGCCGTGTATCCGCTCGATCACCCCGACATGACCGCGGACGTAGCGCGGCAAGCGCGTATGGGTGGTCGGATGAATGTTCTTCATCCGCACGCGATCGCCGATCGCGAATGCGGCAGGCGCCGAAGCAGGGCGCGTGAATGAGCCGCGCGTCAGCACGCGGTCGACGCTGTTCGTGGTGAAGCTGCCGCGCTTCAGCGGCTTTGGCGGCGCCGATGCGTGGCCGGCCTTGACCTCATCCGCAGCGAGGAAGCCGCGTTCGACCAGCATATCCTCAAGGCCGAGAAACCATTTCTTGTAGTAGCTGCTGGAGAGATAGACCTCCGGCGGCAGCGTCTCGCGATAGAAGCGTGAGGCATCGATGTTGAAGGCACCGGTCGCGCCCATGGCTCGCACCATGGCCAGCACGCGCGCTTCCCATTCGGCATGAAACATCGGCTCGTTCGGCTCCGGCTCGACCTTGCCGAAACCGTCCATGCCGCCCATGTCGTGGACGCCGTTCACGATGGGGCTCCCGGCGCTGTCACCAGACCCGTGCCGATCATCGAGTCGCGCGTGACCAGTTCGGCGAGTTGTTCCTCGCTCCAGCCCTCGGTACCTGCAGGGCGCATCGGCAAAACCAGAAAGCGCGTTTCCGCCGTCGAGTCCCAGACGCGGATCTCCGTATCCTTGGGGATCGTGAAGCCGAAGTCCGCCAGCACGCCGCGCGGATCCTTGACGGCGCGCGAACGATAGGGCGCCGCCTTGTACCAGACCGGGGGGAGGCCGAGCATTTCCCAAGGGTAACAGGAGCACAGCGTGCATACGACCATGTTGTGGCGTTCGGGCGTGTTCTCGACCACGACGAGATGATCGCCGGTCCGGCTGACATGGCCGAGCGTACCGACCGCCGCGGAGCCATCGGCCAGCAGCGCCTCCTTGAAGGCCGGATCGGTCCAGGCCTTGGCCACCACCAGCGCACCGTTATGCGGGCCGATCTTGGTCTCATAGGCCTGGATCATCGCGTCCAGCGCAGCCGGATCGATATAGCCCTTCTCGGTCAGAATGGTCTCGAGCGCGCGGACGCGCAGCTCGGTGTCCGACAATTCGGAATGATCGTGATCGTGGTCATGATGGTGTTCGCTCATACCGGCAGGATAGGCGACGCGCGAATGTTCTGTCGAGCGTTTCGGGACTCAGCTACGCCTACGACATGGCTGCTCTTCTCTTTCGCGCACTCGTCCTGTTCGGCTTCGTCGCTGCGGCGCAGCTGGTGGCTGCGGACCACGCGGAGGCGGCCAATGGCGCCTATGCGGTCGATGCGGCGGATATTTCGGACCTCGGCTCCTGCAAGGTCGAGAGCTGGTATTCGATGGCCACCAACAGCGACTTCGCCGCGGTGGCCAATCCATCCTGCGTCGTCGAAATCACGCGTCCGGTCGAACTCAGCGTGCTCACCAATTACAGCCGCTCCGACGGCGATTTCAGCACCACGCTGGCGCCCAAGGCGAAGATCAATCTCGAGCCGACCGGTATCGGAAAGTTCGGCGTCTCGGCGCTGGCCAGCGGCACATTCGACGCCATGACCGGCCAGAACACGGCGGTTTTTGCGGAGATTCCGGCGACCTATCGCTTCTCCGAAACCACGCGCATCAATCTCAATGCCGGCTGGCTGTGGGACCGCGTGCTCGATCGCCACTACTTCACCTATGGCGTCGGCTTCGACTGGAAATTCACCGACGTGCTGGAATACACCGTCGAGCTTTACGGGCAGGCGGGTCACGCCGGATTCGCCAGCGTGATCCAGCCCCGTATCCAGACCGGCGTGCGCTATCGGCCCAACGAGACATTCTCCCTCGACGTGATCTACGGCCGCAACATCACCGGCGAGAATTCGAACTGGATCACTGTGGGCACCACGATCCGGTTTCCGCCGCCCGGAAGCGTGCGCAAGCCCGATGCGCATTTGTGATCCACATGGGGCCGCCAATCGCTGTAAAACCGCGATATTGGCAAATTGAGTGATTTTCCGACAAGTATCTGAAATATCTCGGTGTTAGCGTCCGACCGTGTTCAAGCCCGCTTGCGGAAATCCAGTGTCAATCTTGCGACGATCTTGCGACTTCCTGTCTGTCATCGCCATTGCGGCGGCGCTGGTGACGCCCGCATTGGCAGGCACCAGCCTGCTGACCGACAAGCCTGATCTCAGCAGCTTTTCCCAGGAGGGCCTGAACCGCGTCACCGAAATGCTCGACCGCGAAGTCGGCCAGGGCCATCTCGCCGGCGCGATCATGCTGATCCAGCACCGCGGCAAACCGGTCTATTACGAGGCCTTCGGCGTTCGCGATCCCGCGACCATGGCGCCGATGACGACGGATACGATCTTCCGGCTGTATTCGATGTCGAAGCCTGTGACATCAGTCGCGGCTATGATTTTGGTGGAGCAGGATAAGCTCAGGCTCGACGATCCCATCGCCAAATTCATTCCGTCTTTCGCCCATCCGCAGGTCGCGACCGAGCGCACGGATGCCAGCGGCAAAACCTATCTCGACTTCGCGCCGGCCGAGAAGCCGATCACTGTGCTCGACCTGATGCGGCAGTCGTCCGGCATCAGTTCGGCTTTCACCAATCTCGGGCTAATCACGGAGCTTTATCTCGACGCAGGCCTGTTCGACGGCGATTTCGATAATGCCGACTTTGCCGCGCGGCTTGCGAAACTGCCGCTGGCCTATCAGCCGGCCACAGTCTGGGACTATGGCCATTCGACCGATCTTCTCGGCCGCATCATCGAGATCGCATCGGGCCAGTCGCTGTATGACTTCCAGCGGCAGTATCTGTTCGATCCGCTGGGCATGACCGACACCGGCTACTACGTGCTCGATCCCGCCAAGGCGCCGCGGATTGCGCAGCCGATGCCAACTGACCGTATCATCGGCAACGAGACCATCAGCGATCCCACGATGAAGCGAAGATGGGAGTCAGGAGGAGGCGGCCTCGTCTCCACCACGGGCGATTACGCGCGCTTCCTGCAGATGCTGATCAATGGCGGCACGCTCGACGGCGTCCGAATCCTCAAGCCCGAGTCGGTCCAGCTGATGCGCCAGAACCAGGTCGCACCGGCCAGCGATGTGAAGCCCTGGGCCTATTACTATCCGGGCGCCGGTTTCGGTTACGGCCTCGGCTTCGGCGTCCGCACCGGACCCGGCGACGACGGCGTTCCCGGTTTTGTCGGCGAGATGGCCTGGGGCGGCGCCGCCGGGACGTATTTCTGGACCTATCCCGATCAGGACGTGGTGATGATTCTGATGGTGCAGACACCGACCCAGCGGGGCCGCATCCAGCCGATCCTGAAGACGCTGGTTTACGACGCGATCAGGAAGTAGCTGGAGCGTGACCGGGTGAAGGCTCTAGCTCGGCCCCAGAGCCCACATCTCGGATTCGCATAAGGTATATTATGGAATAAGTGCGCGGTTTCGATTTTGTCGCATTTTTCAGCTCGGATCGCTACAGATTGCGTCGGAACCGAACATACTGCGGTTTCAGTTGTCGCATTGTCGGGCAATAGCTCATGTGCAGCGTCGGGTGCGCAGCCGAAAGTGAGGCCGTTCGGCAACAGCCAGTTGGTAATCGATTTTATTTCGAAAACATCGCACAGCGATAATTGGACTGTCTTCCTGTATGGCTTGGACGTTTTTCCTGTGAGGCTTGTCGGTCAAACTACATTAGCAGGACTCGATCCTTCACCGCTAAGAACTCAATTCTTTCGGCCGTAGCGAACGCAATATCTCGCTGGGCAATTCGGCTCGTAGTCCGTGCATCTGCGCCCTCCTGCGCTGGGCTGGCGCTTTATCCGTCTGCAGATTAGTAGAATCCTCATCGATCCGCGAACGGCTCGATCGTTGCGAACTATCCTCTGTGTTCAGGTTGACCTGCGCGCCCGATACCGCATGGGCGATTGATCGCGACAGTAGCTAGTGACCTCGTAATTCGGCGGAGATCTACTGTGCCACAGCCCAGCATCCGTGCTCTTCGGTCGGAGTTAGTTCCTCGGGGGCTCTCAGGTTTCGTCTGCTTGTCCGAAACGCATGAACCGCGTTTTTGGGGGGCGATCTGGATAGAAGTTCTCAATGACGCAATGCGGCCATCGACGAAACAAAGGCGCTTGCGCGCGATCAACCGCATCTACTCCTATGCTCAGGATCGGCACGGCGGAAGCGATTGTCTCGACAAACTCCTGGCAGACCAGGAAATTGATGCTCTCGAAGACATACTCATCGGTTTCCTCGCAAGCTTGCGGAACCAGACAGCTAGGGACGGCAAAAACAGGTCGGCAACTTGGGAAACATCTCTAGCGTTCGTGGTGGATATTCTGCGTCACGGGAGCAACAGCTCCGAATTTCGGGCAGGGGCTATTGAGGCTCGCCTCCGGCGCCTTAGTCAGCTGTACGGTCAACTCAGCCCTGCCCCAGTTCGGGCCCCTGTCCCTATTCGAGCGCTGCCGCCCGTTGTAATTGAAGATCTCTACGAGATATTCAATCCATCGTCAGATCGCAATCCGTTTCGAACTGAAGCTCAGCGCTGGCGCAACTTGCTCGTTTTCACATTGCTGCTTCGCATGGGCCTCAGGCGTGGAGAAGCCGCTATCCTTCTCCGGAACGCAATCGAAGATGAGGACGATCCATCTACTGGCGAGAAGACTTACCGCCTCACCGTCGAAGGAACGGCTGACGATGATGTCGATCCCAGACGAGAACCACCAGGTCTAAAAACTTTCCTCGCCGTTAGGCAACTTCCTGTTCCACTCGAACTCGTCGCGATCTTCGAACGCTACGGCGCAAACTACCGCGGCCGAACTTATCATCCGCAGCTTTTGATGTCTCAGAAGCGGAATCCAATCTCGCTAAGAGCTCTCAGTGAGATCTTCGAGATTGCCACTCAAGCATTGTCCGAACCAGCGCGTCGAGCGCTCAATAAGCAAGGACTTTCTAGCGTGTCCGGTCATGACCTGAGGCATACTTGCGCCGTAACCCGAATGCGATTGTATCAAGAAGGCGGCATCGAACTGGACCGTGCGGCTGAAAAACTCCGAATGTTTTTCGGATGGACGCCGAGTTCGGACATGCCGCGGCTGTATGCGCAAGCTTACTTTGAGACGTCGGCTGCGGAGGTCTGGAACGAAAGCTTTGACGACTTCGTCGACGCTTTGCGCCATTGCGTTGGCCGAGAACATACATGAAACCAGCATCTCAACAGAAGAAAGAACGACTTGCGACTGAGATGGTCCGGGCGATTTGCAACGATCTTCCCCCTCCTCCATCGACCGTCCGATACTACGACGACTTCACAAACGAATACCGCCCGATCAAGAAGTTCCCTTCTCTCTCTGCAGTTTCCTTCTATGTCGACGGGCGCAAGCGGACCGTAAACCTTGCCTTCTTTGGGGTGGCAGAACCTATACTAAGGCTGGCCCTCGCGGATTGGCTGCTTACCAATGACCAATCGAGCGCAGCGGTTTCATTTCAATCCCTCGATAATTTTGTCGCGACGCACGGCCTCTCATCGCTCGCAGTGCTGATTACGTCGTCGCCTGGAGAGATCGAGGGCTATTGGCGCTCATTCGTACTGGTACAAGCAATGCGAAACGCACTTGCGTTACGGCAATTGCTTCACGCCTTATGCGCCAACTCAATCGGAAACTGGACACCCGCAGGTGCCAGACCGCCCACCTCGGTCACGCGATGCCCCTGGGCACCGTAGGACTGCGCGTAGGCGACGAAATCCGGATTGCCGAAAGTCATCCCCGCATCGGCGAAACCGTCCACGGCCTGCTTCCACCTGATCATCCCGTAGGCGTGATCCTCGATTACGAGCACGACGAGATCGAGCTTCAGACGCTGCGCGGTCTCCAGTTCCTGCGAATTGATCATAAAACCGCCGTCGCCGGCGACAACGAGTACACGGCGCTTCGGATACAGCAGCGCCGCCATCATGCCCGACGGAAGCCCCGCTCTCATCGTCGCAAGCGCGTTGTCGAGCAGCAGTGTATTGGCGACGTCCGTGCGGTAGTTGCGCGCGAACCATATCTTGTACATCCCGTTGTCCAACGCGACGATGCCGTCGGGTGGCATGACCTGGCGGACGTCGTGGACGATCCGCTGCCAGCGGAAAGAGGTCTTCGTTGGCACGGTCGCCGATGTGGCGCAGGATGGCCTACCTCACCATTCCATTCGACAGTGGATCGAACCGAGCAGATTGCTTGTTTAGGCGCTCTTCGTCCCAGGCCACGCGATCACTTGGCCAGACATTACCAGCCGATCACGCCCACCATCCTTAGCGGCATATAGGGCTCGATCCGCCGCCGCGACCAAGGATACACAATCGGCTGCGACTCCGGCAGGCAGGTTCGTCGCTCCGCCAAGGCTTACCGTTACCCGCTTAGAAGGCGGATTCAGAACGTGCAGCATGCCAAACTCATGAAGCGCCTCGCGCACCCTTTGACCGACTTGCTCACAGCCTTCCGCGTCGGTATTTGGTAACAGCAAAACGAACTCCTCGCCGCCATACCGCGCGGCAAGATCCGCCGGTCGCTGGGCCTGTTCGGTCAAAATCCGCGAGATCGAGCGCAGGCAACCATCCCCCGCTTGATGGCCGTACTGGTCGTTGAATTTCTTGAAGTGATCGACGTCAATCAGCAATAGCGACAAGGGAGTATTATCGCGGCTGGCCTTGGCCCACTCTCCCTGCAACCGCTCATCGAAGTGGCGGCGATTAGCAAGCCCGGTAAGCCCATCGGAGATCGCAAGAGCCGCGAGCTTCTTCTCCAAATCCTTGTGCTCGGTCATGTCGCGCGAGATTGCAACGACGCCATCGATCTTGCCGGTCTCGGGCACGCGGGTTACACGCATTGCCGTCTCGATCCAGATCTCGCCTTTTTGCCGATGGCGGGTGCGATAGATGATCCTGGCCTCTTCCGCTTCGCCGAGTTTCAACGCAGTAACCGTCTGCTGGACCCGCGGCAGGTCCTCGGCATTGATCCCGGCGAGGGCGGGAGTTCCGATGATCTGGCCAGGGTCCCAACCGACGACGCGCGCACAGGACGGCGAAACGTAAAGAATCCGCTCGTCGAACCCGATCCGCGTCACCATGTCACTGGATTGTTCGGCCAGCAACCGGAAGTCCGCCTCCTTGGCTAACAGCGCTGCTGCCATGCGCTGCCGCTCGAGCAACTGACGGACGAGATAGAAACCGGTGGTGGCAATCAAGCCGGTCAGGCCGAGGACGAAGACCATCCGTGTGAGTGCCTCGTATCGCCAGGATTCGAGCACATCGTCCACGGCTTTCGTGGCGAGGACGACAAGTGGATAGCGGCTGCTTAACTGGTAAAAACTCAGGCGCTGCAAGCCATCCAACGGTGACTTGAAGTAGTAGACGCTGGCTGCTGGTCTATCGAGAAGGTTTTTGAACAAAGGCGAATTCGACATATCGCGGCCAACATAGGTACCCTCGTCACGACTTCGCGCCAGCATGATGCCATCGGCATTCAGCAGCGAGACGGCGCCGTTCGGGCCGATGTCAAACTGCTCGTAAAACTGCGAGAAATAGGCCGCATCGATGGTCGTCAACGCCACGCCAGCGAAACTTCCATCCGGATGATTGAACCGGCGCGACGCGGTGATGATCCACTGTCCACCGGATCGGCTTTTAATCGGGCGGCCGATCAGGGTCTCTCGATCTGATGATGCGCGATGGCGCTGGAAGTAGTCGCGGTCGCTGTTGTTCAGGCGCGTGAAGTCCACTTGTTCGGTGGTTGCCAGCCAGCGGCCGGTCTCGTCATAAATGAACATACCCCGAATTCGCTTCTGCGTGGATTTGCGGAGTTGCAGGATCGTCTGGATTTTTTTGATCGCCGCCGGGCCCGTTCCGTCCGTCTCCAAACGGTTGACCAGTCCGATGAGAATAGTGTCGGCCAACTCGAAAGTGTCATCAGCATGCTGCGTCAGCGAACGGGCGAGGTTTGCCATATCCACTTCTGCATTCTTCAGGTCGTTTTGCCGCGATGACCATTCCCGCCAGCCGTTGAGCGCCAGAATCGCAACGCAAGCCAATGCCACAAATACTGCGGCCCAAAACGGGAGATAGATCTGGTCAAGTGCGCGGCGGCTTCGAGTCATGTTTAACTCCGATGCTCAACCTTCCACGCGGACCGTTAATGCAATACTGCGAGCATATTCTGACGGTCAAATATGGTTATTACGTTTTAACGATCAGCGGTTTATCTTCGGATAGATTGAGTTAATCTGCTTCTCGCCACATCCGGGGCGACGAGTCGAGCCCTCGCCGCCGCCAGGCATTGCTCCCCGAGATCCGGCGCCTTCGCGAAGTCTCCATCGACCTGGTAGCCCTTAGCTTTGAGATGCTTGTAAATCTAGAGTTCCACGAATTTATCCGCGCGTTCAGTCATCGATCCACCGAGCTTTCAGCAGCACGGCAATGGACGGATTCTCCGCCCAAGACGTCAAGATCAGGTTTTGATCGACCAAAAACCTTTGTTGATGTCGAACTTGATGGCGCCCTCATCTCGCATCTTCAGCAAGTGCGACTGGCAGGCTTCCTGGTTCGGCATGTTCGCGCGCTTCATGACCTCGAAGATCTTCATCAGCTTCTCAAGAAGCGCGGTCATAACTTTTTCTCGATCCTTCAACATCTATCGTTCCTTTTTCAATTGCCTCATATTGCACAGATGATCTTTCTCGACGATCGCCAGAGACACATAGCGTTCTGCGCGTCTCGTGTCGACGATGCCGCGTCAGAGCGAGCTTGTTGGCGCGCGGAAAGGCGACCTCTACGGCGACCGCATCACATCGAAAATCGTCGAGTGTTCCAAAGGCGGCGCAGGCTCGGTTGGTGATCGACGACGCCCCGCGAACAGCATGCCGCCGATGAACGCCGCGGCCAACATGCCGAGAGGAGCCGCTTTGGTCACATCCTTCAGCATGCTGACATAGGCTCCGGCCGCCTGGCCGCATCCACATTGTCTTTAAGGTGTCGACCGACCCGATCCACTTCTTCGACGGCCGTATGCACGACCTGGGCTGCGGCATCGAACCTCTGCTGTCCGCGCGAGGTCCGAGCATCATCATCGGTCATCCGACTATCCTCCGACGTCGGGGCGGCTGTAGCCTTTCTTGCAAGTCCCACGGCAAGCCAGATCGCGGCGGGAGTTCATACCTGTCGCAGAGGCGCTCTCGTACGTGGATCCGCGTGTGCCATACTGGCATCTCGGGATGCACGCCAGCATGCACCGCACCGCGTCGGCCTATTTGCGTCTCCGGATTACATCGACGGGCGTGGCATGCCGCAACATCCCGGTGAACTCGCAAAGCACGGAGTGCGTCAACTTCCGATATCAAAGCACTGAACAATCCCTACGTTGGTCCCCTCTCCTGCGCCATGGGATCATTACCTAGCGGAGGCGCGTCGCGCGGACACCATTACGCAGGAAGCCGTGTGATAGCGAGGCATCGCAGCCATGATGACAGCTTTCAGTCCCTTTAATGGGCCGGAACCTTTATAGCTGGCTTCGCGGTGGTGGGAGTGCGGCTCTGCGGCGCCGGCCAATTCTAGCCTTGGCTGCTTCTGAGCCGGAATTTAACAGTACGCTATGCACAGCGGAAATGACTGCGAACGGCGATCACCTTGATACGCAGCCGCCGGAACCGATGTGACAAATCCCAACGATCGTCCGCTGTGCGCAAAACCGGCCATCCGCCACCGCAGGAAAGCACCGCAACTGTGAAAGCTGCTTTCAAACCGCCGCCATCAAAGTTTCTTGCTCTCGAGCCAGCTGCGGATGACCTGGATGAGCTCTACCTTGCGTTCCAGCGGTAGCCAATGTCCGGCGGGCATGCTCGTCACAGTAAGGTCTGAGCAGGCTGCGCGCATTGGGTCGCCTTGGCGATTTCCGATGATGGTGCAGACCTGATCAAAGTCGCCGTTGACGAACAACACTGGCTGCGAAAGGCGGCCGCCATCAGGTGCTTCGCGCGCGTAGGCGATGTCGGCGGCGTCGTTCATGTACCACGCACAGGAGGGACCGAAGCCACGAGCCTCGAAAGACTGCACCAAAACGTCGAAGTCCGCCGACGGCCAGATACCCGGGTCAGGTTTCGTTGGCGGGGCGCGGTGCGCTTTGCCGAAGCGCCCTCCGTTGCGAGTGACCACCGCAAGCGGCGCTACCTTGCCGATGGCGGCGGGATCGCCCGGCCGAAAGATCGATGCCAGGGATGCCGCCTTATCAGCATCTAGGTCGGCGACCGCCGTCTCGAAATGCTTCGTGTAGTAACGATAATAATCCCACTGGCCATCTGGATACTGGTCATCCGGATAGATGGCTCGATCGACCAGCGGGACGATTGTTCGAAGGGCGTGTCCGTCCGGTTGATACGCAAGCGAGGTCAGCACGACGCCACGGCTGCGCGCGGGCTGATGCGCGACTAGTTCACCGACCACAACACAGCCCCAATCGTGGCCGATCCAGATCGCAGGCTCGCCGCCCAGATGATCATGGAGATCCGCCATGTCCGTCACAACATCTTCGATCGCATAGGCATCATTGGATGCAGGGGCAGACGAGCCGCCAAATCCCCGTAGATCGGGAGCCACGCAGTGCCAGCCATCGGCGGCAAACGCATCCAATTGGGCGCGCCACATTAGACTGATACTCGGCCAGCCGTGCAGAAAAATCATCAACGGTCCGTCGGACGGCCCGCACTCGATGTAGTGCGTCGTGTGACGCGGCATGCTGAAAGTGCGCGAAACCAGCGTGGGCTGATGGAAGCCTGTCATGGTTGAATACTCCGGCTGGATTCAGAGGTATTTGAGCTTGAGAAGGTTCCCTTGGTCCTTTGACGTCGCCACCGCGTTTCGGTTTTTCCTGAATGCAGAGGACGCGCTTAGGCGCGAGGCCTTGCGGGCGATTTATCGGCAGCTCTGCAAGGGCGGCGTACTGGTGTGCAACATCCAACTGAACGCAACCTCACCAATCGAGAGTATCACTCGTATCCTGAACTGGGCATATCCAGCAAGGCCTCGAAACACACTGACCTTGGACCAATTTTCGAGAGTGCTCTCGGCTGAGGAATTTGAGGTAATTGAGAGCACGTATTACGGCTCTCTCCCGCGACGGGGCAGCGTGCTTCCGCGCCTCTGAAGTGCTGGTCGGCCCATTCTAAAGATATGCCGGAGCCTCACGGTCCCGGGATTTCTCGCGGAGCATTTTCTCATTGTGTAGCGAAAGGCGTAGGCCGAAAGCGCATCTAAATTCCGTCCTTTCATGAGTTCCCGGCCCAGACGAACTCCACGCAACGAACTCCACGCCCCCTTTAGGCGGCGAGTGGAACGACATCTCCCTGGAGGGCGGCGCTGGCAGCGTTGCAGATTGCACCGCCGGCCGCGACAAACGGATCAGCGGCGGCACTATCGAGATGCACGAGTGCGGCTGCTGTCATGAGGAAGGCAGCAACCTCTTGCGTGGAAAGCCTTCCCGAGATCACGCAGCTTGCCGAGTAAGAGCTACCCCAAGACCGAGCCCGTGCGGCGAGACATTTAACCCAAGATTTCACGAACAGACGATGGCGCATATCGGGCATATCACGGGCCGGGCTCCGGGGGACGTGATATTCCCAAAATCCTCGGAGCGCTTGTTCAACCATGCATGATCTGGGACAAACCAACGACGGCGCCGCTTGCCGCACCGCCTGGCAAATGTGCTATATTGGCCTCATCACCGTCCGACCAATGAGTTGAGGGATGCCCGATTATCGCGCCTATCTCGTAGGAAAAGACGGCATTTCGAAAGCTTCGAAGTAGTCCAGGCCGCTTCCGATGAACAGGCCTTAAAGGTCGCAGAGAAGCGCGGCGGCGAATGCGCAATTCATGAGGAGGCCTCATGATTGCATCCCGTTTATAGGCGCTAGCGGATGACAGGGTTCCGGTTTACGTTCTGGCAGACATGCCGGTTGACCGATCCGACCTAGCCGACTTCACGTATTTTTTGGCGATCTCGAAGCATCGCAGCTTCAGGCGTGCCGGTATTGAATTGGGTGTGAGCGCATCCGCACTGAGCCACTCCTTGAAGGGCCTGGAGGCCCGCCTCGGAGTTAGGCTCCTGAACCGGACCAATCGCAGCGTCACGCTGACAACGGCGGGTGAACAGCTTCGGGACGCCATCAGTCAGCCCTTCGACGCCATTGGTCACGCGATCGAGGCCTTGAATAATTTCAGGGACACACCGTCAGGGCGGATTCGACTGAACGTAATGCAAGATGCAGTGCCGCTATTGTTGGGGCCAGTCATGCCGACTTTCGTCGATCGTTATCCGGACGTCGATATTGATCTGGTCGTCAGCAACCGGATGGTGGACGTAATCGAAGAAGGTTTTGACGCGGGGATCCGTTACGGCGGTACTGTTCCTCAGGACATGATCGCTTCACGGCTATCGGCCGATTTTCGTTGGGTTGTCGCAGCCTCTCCCGCTTACCTCGAGCGCTTCGGCGTTCCGATTCATCCAGACGATCTGCGAAGTCACCGGTGCCTTCGCCTTCGGCTTGGCAACGACCGCATCTATCAATGGGAATTCGACAAGGGTCCCGAACACATTGAGATAGATGTCCCTGGCTCCATCACCATCGATGAGTCGGGAGCCGCGATGGCCTTCGTACGCGGCGCCGTCGGTCTTTTATTCGTTGCCGAACCCATCGTTGCCCCGTTGGTCGAGCGCGGCGAACTGAAACTGGTGCTGGAGGACTGGGCCACGCCCGGTCCCGGATTTTACATGTACCACCCTAGTCGGCGCCAAATTCCGACCGGCCTGCGATTACTGTCCGACCTGATCCGTGAATTGCGTCCGATGGGACTATAGATATGTCTTTGAGAAATCGAAATCAGAACAACCTTGAGGCAGACCTTACGCCGTAATCCCGCAGCACCAAGGTGCCGAGCACGACGATTAAATGCGGTCGGTAGGATGAACGGCCGGTACGGAAAGTCCGCGGGCAACGCGACCACGGCGCCGAGCGCCGCCGCCGACCAACGTGCCGCGACGCCCAACGACCAGTGTAGCTTTCAGCGACTGGAAGCGCGTCATCCAGCGGAATGCGCGTCGCAATCGGAACGATGCACATGGAGCAAGCTTATGCTGAGATCGAAGTGATGGAGCGCTCTGATTGTCACCGACCGTGCACCGGCGATAACAGAAACGACCGATATCGCCATTTGCGGAAACACTCGTCCGTCACCGTTTCAGCAAGCGTCGGAAGCGGTCCGGGTATCTAAGGTTTGAACATCGATGTCTGATCACTGTCACGAGGAATAACGACATGTCGAAACCTGACCGTTTTACCGGCAAGGTGGCCTTCATCACGGGTGCAATCAGCGGCATCGGCCGCGCTGCGGCCATCGCTTTCGCCGCGGAAGGCGCGCGCGTGGCCATCCTCGACCGAACCAGCAATGCGCTGAAAGAAACCGAGGAAGCCGTGAAGGTCGCGGGAGGCGACGTACTGGCCATCGCGTGCGATGTGTCGTCACCGGAGCAGGTCGAGGCCGCCGTCAAGCAGGTCGTCAAGCGGTTCGGGCGACTCGACATCGCCTTCAACAACGCAGGCGTCGAGAACAAGGCGGCGCCGCTTCATGAAATCGAACTAGGTGAATGGGATCGCATCCTCGGCATCAACCTACGCGGCACTTTCGTCTACATGAAGCATGAGATCACGCAGATGGTGCATCAGGGCGACGGCGTGGTCGTGAACACTTCGTCCGGAGCCGGTATCCGCGGCGTTGCAGGCGGCGCCGCCTATGCCGCGTCCAAGCACGCGATCATCGGCATGACCAAATCCGCCGCGCTCAACTATGCAAAGCAGAACATCCGCGTGAACGCCGTCCTGCCCGGCAACATCGAGACGCCAATGATGGACCGTTTCACGGGCGGCGACGTTCAAAAGGCGATCGACCTCAAGCCCGTGGGGCGCCTCGGCAAGCCGGAAGAGATCGCGGAAGCTGTGCTGTGGATGAGTTCTGATCTGGGCGGCTTCGTCACCGGATCTTCGATCGTCGTCGATGGTGGCTGGTCGCTATGAGACTTCTGGGAAGTGGAAAGCCAGTGTCGGAGCGTACCGCCCGCGCAAGCGCATCCGCAAAAAACCGAAGCAAATTTGGCATTGACTCCGCCTGAATGTTCTCTATTTGTTCTTTTCATAATGACCGCGTTTTCTCACACTCCGATCGCCCGGATGCGCCCGGAGCGCAGCGCGACGACGCGCGCATCGTACATACGCATACGCTGATCCTTTGATTTGAGTATTCCAAGGATTCCCGGATGATTTCATCCGCTTCGGGACGAGCATATTCATGCCCAATGCGCTATGCTTGGTAGCGTTCTCCTTGAAAAAAGAACAACCTCTCCTCCATGAATAACTATCCGAGTTTAATGAAGACCCCTAGTTGCCTTCCCGTCATGAAGTCCGTCGAGATCCATCCGTCTTTCGATTCGAAAGAGCGTGGCACTCACGCTGCCCCCTTACACGAACAAAATCGGCGCCGCGGCGATTTCTGAGCGGGAATCGACAGTAACTTCCCGCTGGCCGCGCGGATCACGGACAGGCCCTGGGAACTCCGCTTTTGAAAATGAAACCGTTGATTTGTCTGATGGGGGCGGCTGGCTTATGCTGATGCCGTGACATCCGGAGCTGTGTAAAATGAGAGTCAGCGAAAGAATCTCCCTGCTCCGTAGGCAGCGGGCAGAAGCCAATCTCGGTAAGGCCGATCCCGAGAGCAAGCTCGGCTAGACTTCTCAATGAAACCGAAGACAACATCTCTGCGTTACGCGCGTTCGGATCGGCTGCTCAGAAGTAACAACAACACCAAATCGCCATCGACGCGCTCGTTGCAACGCTCGCGCTTGCGCCGTCTGACGCCTTACTGTGGCGCGAACTCGCCTCGATTCACCAACTCTCCGGCAATTCGACATTAGCTGAGGCTTGGGCTCTGGAGTCCCTGTCGATCGATCCAAAGCATGCGGCAACATGGCTTCAATATGCAAGTCTCGCGGATCAACTAGATCACCCTGAAGTGTCAAGGTCATGGTCGCGCCGATCGACTTCGAAAAGGACAAGGTCGACCTCGCCGTCCAGTTCGGCGCCGGCAATTGGCCGGGCGTCGAGACCGAACTCCTGTTCAAGGACCTGATCCAGCCTGTCTGCAGCCCCAAGCTCATCAAGAGCGCGCGGCTTTCGGAACTCGACGACCTCAAGAAGGTGCCGCTCCTGCATTCGCACTACCGCCGGACCGACTGGCCGGATTGGCTGATGGCGGTGAAACGGCCGGACCTGCTGGCCAACGAGGGTATCAGTTTTCCGAGCTCGGTGCTGACCTATCAGGCCGCGGTCGAAGGCGTCGGTGTCGCGGTCGGTCAACTCTTTCTGCTGCGCAACGAGATCCAGGACGGAACGCTGGTACCGCTGTTCAACGCGCCGTTTGAGCGCCCGATGGCCCACTATGTCGCCTGGCCGAAACAACGTCCCCTCGGCCGTAAGGCACGCAGTTTCATCCATTGGCTCAAGGGGCAGATCGCCGAATCCCTCGCTGCGGCGTCGTAGGAAACGGAGGCCGACGGCCGCAGGTTCGGGCCACGCGTTCCGCAGAGAAGCAAATCCGGAACGGAGGCGCGCCGACAGTCTCCTGCGACCGCGACATGGCCGCCGTCGCGTCGCATCCCATCGCCAGGATGACGTCGCAGTCCCCTTTGGGTCCTCCGTGACGATCGTGCACACTAGTTGCGGGGCCAATTCGCATCGGCTCCAACGCGATTGTTCGGAAAGCCGCGCCAGGCACGACGAGGCGACCGATCACAGCGACGAAGTCGTTGCTCTTCTTGAGCCTCTCGTCGGTTCGCCGACGTTGCTGATGATGGCGTTGGAGAAGATTACCGGCTGGCTGAAGCGCACAAATCCGGCGGCTGAAAAGCAGGTGTCACACGAGACGGCTTGATCACCCCGGCTAAACCCGGCTGCGTCGCGCACGCGTACCAACGCCCAAAGTGTACGTTGCTTCACGTCACGGTAGAGCTTGGAGCAGAGGCTGGGGTGAAAAGCGAACTTTAGCGGTCTTGCCCAATAGGATTAGCGCACGCGGCGTTAAATCGGCATCTAAAACGCAACAGGATCGCAAACGCCACACTTTGACTCGAATGCAGCTGTTGCACTTGCGGGCTCACAGCGCAACAAACGCCCTGTTCTTCCAGTGCAACGCGTCCACACGACGATCATGAATGGAGCGCTCTAATATAGGGCTCAGGACTCAGTCACTCACCCAGCTACAGAACCGAAACCGCATACTTGGCGACATATTATCCCATAGCGATCCCAGAGGTTTAGCTCAAATTGTTGCGATATCTGGTTGACCGAGCAGCCACCCGAGCCAGTTCGTGGTCCCACATCATTGCATCGTCAGCCGCCGAAATATCTGACGTGATCTAGGTCTGCGATCAATCCCGGCTGCGTCGGTTGCCATCCCAATTGCTGCTGTGTCCAGGCACTGGACGCCGGTGCGTCCATGGCCGCGAAGCCCGCGAACCAGCCGAAGTGATCGGCGGCTTCAGCCGGCGATTTCGAGACGACTGGCAGGTTCAGGTGCCGACCGATGACCTCGGCAAGCTCACGGAATGCGACGCCTTGTTCGGCGCTGGCGTGATACCGAATGTCGGCGGAACCGTGCTCCAGGACGAGCCTGTAGAGCCGGGCGACGTCCAGCCGGTGTGCCGCGGGCCAGCAGTTGAGGCCGTCGCCAATATAAGCCGAGGCGCCCTTCTCCCGCGCGATATTGATCAGCATCGGCACGAAGCCATGGTCGCCATCGCCATGGACCGATGGCGGCAGCCGGACCGACGAAGTACGCACGCCGCGAGCTGCCAGACGCTCGGCGACCTGTTCCGATACGCGCGGGCTTGGCGACGCGCTCGACGGGCCCATGTCTTCGGTGGCCACGCGTCCGGGCGCGATGAAGGCCATGCCGGAAGTTACGATCAAGGGCCGCTCGGAGCCCGCCAGCACATCGCCAAGCGTCTCGATGGCACGCGCGTCGATCGCGCAGTTTTCCTTGAATTTCGAGAAGTCGTGGATGAAGGCCGTATGGATCACGCCGTCTGAATTGGCAGCCCCGGACCGCAGGCTGTCCAGATCTTCCAGATCGCCGCGATGGATCTCCGCACCAGCGTCGACCAGTGCCTTGGCAGATGCATCCGAGCGCGCCAGACCTAGCACCTGATGACCGGCGGCGATCAGTTCCTGAACGACCGCCGATCCGACAAAGCCCGAAGCACCGGTAACGAAGACACGCATGTGATATTCCTCTCGTGAATGCGCGGATGTATCGGTCCTGCGGTACAGTGCGTGAAGCCGCGACGTTATACGGGTATGGCGACTAACAGGCTGAACATGACGATTGCCGAAACAACCCCGAGCGCAAGTTCCAATCCGCTTGGCGCCTATCTCAGGGATCGCCGCGCGAAGCTCGATCCCGTGGCGTTCGGTTTTTCGTCCGAGCGACGCCGCACGCCGGGCCTGCGGCGCGAGGAAGTCGCGCAACGCGCCAATGTCAGCGCCACCTGGTACACATGGCTCGAACAAGGTCGCGGCGGCGCGCCGTCTGCCGATGTGCTCGATCGAATTTCACGCGCACTGGAATTATCCGCTGTCGAGCGCGAGCATCTGTTTTTGCTGGCCCAGCACCGGCTGCCGGAGGTGCGCTTCGAACCCTCGGATATCGTATCGCCAACACTGCAACGAGTGCTGGATGCGATGAAGTTCAGCGCCGCCGTCGTGAGGAATGCGACTTGGGATATCGTGGCCTGGAATCGCGCGGCGCTGGCCGTACTTGGCGACTATCCGAACATCGCGCCCGAGGACCGCAACGTCCTGCGCATCCTGTTCTGTCGTCCGAATGTCCGCGCCAAGATGCCGGACTGGGAGCAGGATGCACGTTTCGCCGTGGCGGCCTTTCGCGCCGACATTACACGCAGCGGCGCGTCGGAGCGCGCCCAGACATTGATCGACGAGCTCTGCCGCATCAGCCCCGACTTCGCAGCCATGTGGCATGACAACGATGTCGGCAGCTACGGTGAAGGCCGCAAGCATGTGAACCATCCCGTCGTCGGGCCTTTCGTGATGACCTATTCAACCTTCTCGGTCGACGGCCAACCGAATTTGGGCATGGTCGTCTATACGCCGGCAACGGCCGCGGACGCCGAGCGAATGAAGGCACTGATAGCGGCGAAAGCGGGCTAATCCCACGCTTGTCATTCCCCGCCACTTCAATTGAAGTGGCGGGGAATCTCGCAGTGTGACACACATCGGGATTCCGGGTTCGCGACCGCCTCACGGCGGTCACGCCCCGGAATGACAGTTTTTGTTACTACGGATATTTCGGCAGCAGCCCATGCGCCGCAAAGCCGCCGTCAACGTTCAGAACATGCCCTGTCACAAAGCTCGACTTGCTATCATCCAGCAGGAACATCGCGGCACCCGCGACCTCCTCCGGCTCGGCATAACGCCGCTGCGGCACCACCTGCATCCAGCCTTCCCGCGTTGCCACCGTGTGCATCTCCTGCACCATGGGCGTCTCGAACGGACCCGGCGCAATTGCATTGACGCGGATCTTCAGCGGCGCCAGTTCGCAGGCCATCACCTGGGTCAGCGTGATGACGCCGCCTTTGGAGGCGCCATAGGCCGCGCGCTCGATATTGCCGCGCAGGCCCGACACCGACGCCACATTGACGATGGCGCCGCCGCCATGGGCCTTCATCAGTTTGCCGGCTTCACGCGCCACGGCAAAAGTGCCGACCAGATTGATGTCGAGGATTTCGCGAAACAGTTTCACGGAGGTCTCGAAGAACGGCACCTGGCGGCCGATGCCGGCGGAGTTCACCAGGCCGCGCACCGGGCCGAAACCGGCTTCACAATCCTTCAGTCCGGCGATCACGGCGTCTTCATTGGCGACATCCATCACGACAGTTCGGGTAACGCCGGGCTTGATGGCGTCGACCTGCGCGCAAGCGCGGTCCAGCGCGTCCTGGGTGAGGTCGGCCAGCAGCACCTTCCAGCCTTCGCTTACGGCCGCCTTGGCAACCGCCAGACCGATTCCCGAGGCGCCGCCGGTGATGATCGCCACGCCGTGATCCCTATTCATATGCTGTCCTTGCGTTTCCTGCAGACGGTCCTTGGCCGGTCTTGGCTGCCGGGGTTTCGTTCGCGCGATGCTTCTCACAAATTCACGCGGTGCAAAAGCCGTATGCCTGCGTCCTCCACCTTTGGTCGCACAGCGAAAAGGCTTGACCGGGCAGCCCGGGCATGATGACCAGACGGCAAGGGCCCTTGCGCCTCACAAAGACAAACAAAGAAGTGGTTGGGAGAAACAAAATGACGATTTCACGCCGGACTCTGTTGAAGGCATCGGCCGCTGCGACCGCGTTTGGCGGCGTCAGCATGCCGTTCATCGCGCGCGCGCAGCAGGCCGAATACGTCTACAAATACGCGAACAACCTGCCCGATACGCATCCGATGAACATCCGCGCCCGCGAGATGTCGGCGGCGATCAAGACCGAGACCAACGGCAAGGTCGATCTGCAGGTATTCCCCAACAATCAGCTCGGCTCCGACACCGACATGCTGAGCCAGATCCGCTCCGGCGGCGTCGAGTTCTTCACGCTGTCCGGCCTGATCCTGGCGACTTTGGTGCCGGCCGCCTCGATCAACGGCATCGGCTTTGCCTTCCCGAATTACGACACCGTCTGGAAGGCCATGGACGGTGATCTCGGCGCCTATATCCGCAAGGAGATCACCAAGGCCAATCTCGTGGTCATGGACAAGATCTGGGACAACGGTTTTCGCGAAATCACCTCGTCCACGAAGCCGATCAAGAGCCCGGACGATCTGAAGGGCTTCAAGATCCGCGTGCCGGTGTCGCCGCTATGGACCTCGATGTTCAAGGCGTTCGACAGTGCGCCCGCCTCGATCAATATCAGCGAAGTCTATTCGGCGATGCAGACGCGGGTTGTCGAAGGCCAGGAGAACCCGCTGGCGATCATCTCGACGGCGAAGTTCTATGAAGTGCAGAAGTTCTGCTCGCTGACCAACCACATGTGGGATGGCTACTGGTTCCTGGCCAACCGTCGTGCCTGGGAGAAGCTGCCGGCCGATCTGCGCGACATCGTCGCCAAGAACATCAATGCCGCCGGCATGAAGGAGCGCGAGGACGTCGCCAAGCTCAACGCCGGCCTGCGCGGCGAACTGGAATCCAAGGGCCTCGCCTTCAATGAGCTCGAGCCCGGCCCGTTCCGCGACAAGCTGAAGTCGGCCGGCTTCTACAAGGAATGGCAGGGCAAGTATGGCGACGAAGCCTGGGCCATCCTTGAGAAGGCCGTCGGCAAGCTCGGCTGATCGGAACCATTATGGCCGTGCATGACATCTCCGCCCTCGAAAGCGGGGCGTCCAGCGTGGAGAGGGTGCCCCTCTCCCGCCGCGACGCCATCCTGACCTCCATCGACCGCGCCCTCGGCCATCTGGTCGAGATTCCCGCGGCGCTGCTGGTGGTGGCGGAGGTGATCATCCTGTTCATCGGCGTGGTGGCCCGTTACGGCTTCCACCGTCCGCTGATCTGGTCCGACGAGCTGTCCTCGATCCTGTTCCTGTGGCTGGCGATGCTCGGCTCCGCCGTGGCGTTCCGGCGCGGCGAGCATATGCGGATGACTGCGCTGGTGGCGTCGGTCGGTCCCCGGATGTGGGCTTTTCTCGACGTCGTCGGGACCTGCGCCGCACTCGCCTTCCTCTTGATGATCGTCGCGCCGTCCTTCGAATACGCCTATGAGGAAAGCTACATCACGACGCCGGCACTGCAGATCGCCAACAGCTTTCGCGCGGCCGCGCTGCCGGTCGGCATCTCGCTGATGATCGTCTTCGCGCTGCTGCGGCTGGTGCGCTACGGCCAGGTTCGCACCGTGTTGACGGCGCTCGGCACCGTCGTGGCGATCATCGGCCTGTTCTGGCTTGCCGAGCCGCTGCTGCGGACCCTCGGCAATCTCAACCTGATCATCTTCTTCGTTGGCGTCGTGGCGCTGTGTGTGTTCGCCGGCGTGCCCATTGCCTTCGGTTTTGGCCTCGCGATCTTCGGCTATATGGCGCTGACCACACACACCCCGATGATGGTGCTGGTCGGCCGCATGGATGAGGGCATGAGCCATCTCATCCTGCTGTCGGTGCCGCTGTTCGTCTTTTTGGGCCTGCTGATCGAGATGACCGGCATGGCGCGCGCCATGGTGGCGTTCCTTGCCAGCCTGCTCGGCCATGTCCGCGGCGGGCTACATTATGTGCTGATCGGCGCGATGTATCTGGTCTCTGGCATTTCCGGTTCCAAGGCTGCCGACATGGCGGCCGTGGCGCCGGTGCTGTTCCCGGAAATGAAGGCGCGCGGCGCCAAGCCGGGTGATCTCGTCGCCCTGCTCTCGGCGACCGGCGCGCAGACCGAAACCATTCCGCCGAGCCTGGTGCTGATCACTATCGGCTCCGTCACAGGCGTCTCGATCTCGGCGCTATTCACCGGCGGCTTGCTGCCGGGTGTGGTGCTCGCAATCACGCTGGGCGTGCTGGTGTGGTGGCGCTATCGCGGCGAGGACCTCAGCCACGTCAAACGGGCATCCGGGCGCGACATCTTCAAGGCGTTCATTGTCTCGGTGCCCGCCATCGCGCTGCCCTTCGTGATCCGCGCTGCCGTGGTCGAGGGTGTGGCGACCGCCACAGAGGTCTCCACCATCGGCATCGTCTATGCCGTGCTGGCGGGCCTGTTGATCTATCGCCAGTTCGACTGGAACCGGCTGAAGCCGATGCTGGTCGATACGGCCTGCCTCTCCGGCGCAATCCTGCTGATCATCGGAACCGCGACCGGCATGGCCTGGGGCCTGACCCAGTCCGGCTTCTCGCGCTCGCTGGCCGCCGCCATGACCGGCCTGCCGGGCGGCGGTGCCACCTTCATCGCGGTCTCCATCGTGGCCTTCGTGATTCTCGGCAGCGTGCTGGAAGGCATCCCCGCCATCGTGCTGTTCGGGCCGCTACTGTTCCCGATCGCGCGGCTGGTCGGTGTCCATGAGGTCCATTATGCGATGGTCGTCATCCTCGCCATGGGCATCGGACTGTTCGCGCCGCCCTTCGGGGTGGGCTATTATGCCGCCTGTGCCATCGGCCGTGTCGATCCCGCGGAAGGCATCCGGCCCATCCTCGGCTATCTGCTGGCGCTGCTGATTGGCCTGATCATCGTCGCGATTTTCCCATGGATATCGATCGGATTCCTTTAAGATACAATCTTTCAGAAAGTTATGGCCATTACCTCGCGTGACTTTGGAAGATCATTTCTGCAATAATCTGATAGATGAGATATCCGACATAACTTATTGAACTAAATATAGGAGTCTCAAAAATGATCCCAGATCAGGGCGCCTATAGCGTCGGCCTCGACCAGACTCCGGCCAACTTCGTGCCGCTGTCGCCGCTGAGCTTTCTCAAACGCAGCGCGGCGGTCTATCCGGACCTCACCAGCACCGTCTATGAGGGACGTAGTTTCACCTGGGCGCAGACCTATGAACGCTGCCGGCGCTTTGCCTCGTTCCTGACGGGGCGCGGCATCGGACGGGGCGATACGGTCGCGGCGATGCTCCCGAATCTGCCGGCAATGAACGAGGCGCATTTCGCCGTGCCGATGGCGGGCGCCGTCCTCAACGCACTCAACATCCGGCTCGACGCCGCGGCCATTGCGTTCCAGCTCGACCACGGCGGCGCCAGGCTGCTGCTGGTCGATCCGGAATTCTCCGGCGTGATCACTGAGGCCCTCGGCCTCATGACCGGCCCGAAGCCGTCCGTGATCGACGTCGACGACGCGTCCTTCGCCGGTGGCCAACGGATCGGCGAACTCGAATATGAAGCCGCCCTCGCCGAAGGCAGCCCCGATTTCACCAGCGCCTTTCCGCTCGACGAATGGGACGCCATCGCGCTTGGCTATACGTCGGGGACAACGGGCAATCCGAAGGGCGTGGTGACCCATCATCGCGGCGCCTATCTGAACGCGGTCTCCAACATTCTCGCCGCCGGTCTCGGCCAGCATCCGGTCTATCTCTGGACCCTGCCGATGTTCCACTGCAACGGCTGGTGCTTCCCATGGACCGTGGCAGCGAGTGCCGGCGTCAATGTCTGCCTGCGCAAGGTTGATCCCACCAAGATTTTCGCGCTGATGCGCGAGCATGGCGTCACTCACATGTCCGGCGCGCCGATCGTCTACAACACGCTGATCAATGCGCCCGATGCACCGGTCTATTCCGGCGGGCCTCTCGTGCAGGGCTCGATCGCCGGCGCACCGCCGCCGATGGCGGTGCTGTCGGGTGCCGAGAAGATCGGCATCAAGCTGACTCACGTTTACGGCCTGACCGAGGTCTATGGCCCCGCCTCGGTCTGCGCCGAGCAGCCCGGCTGGGACGCCCTGCCCGCGGATGAACGTGCCAACCTGAAGCGCCGCCAGGGCGTGCCCTATCACCTGCAGGAAGCGGTGACGGTAATCGATCCCGAAACGATGCAGGAAGTGCCGCGCGACGGCGAAACCATCGGTGAGGTCATGTTCCGCGGCAATATCGTGATGAAGGGCTACCTGAAGAACGAGAAGGCCACCAAGGAGGCGTTCGAAGGCGGCTGGTTCCACACCGGCGATCTCGGCGTGCTCGACGCCGCCGGCTACGTGACCATCAAGGACCGCTCCAAGGACATCATCATTTCCGGCGGCGAGAACATCTCGTCGGTGGAAGTCGAGGACGTACTCTACAAACACCCGGCCGTGCTGTTCGCGGCCGTGGTCGCCAAGCCCGATGCGAAATGGGGCGAAGTGCCATGCGCCTTCGTCGAGCTGAAGGCAAATGCCGAGGCGACGGAAGCCGACATCATCGCGTTCTGCCGCGCGCAAATGCCCGGCTTCAAGACGCCGAAGGCCGTGGTGTTCGGCGTGATCCCGAAGACGTCGACAGGCAAGATCCAGAAGTTCCTGCTGCGGGATCAGGTGAAGTCGACGGGGTCGTTTAGTTCGTAACAAAACGCCGTCATGCCCGGCGAATGCCGGGTATCCACGCCTTGGCCGCAAACGAAGAAAGATGTGGATGGCCGGGACAAGCCCGGCCATGACGGAGCATTGGGTGCGGTGTGTAGCCCCACTCCACCAGCCGTATCCCATCATCCGGCAGGATCACGGGATATACGGCATCCAGAAAGCCAAGAATGCAAATAGACTAGATGGCTGCGCTCGCAATGACGACTGATAGGGTGGAGCGAAGCACACCAAGCCAAGTCCTTCATTCCGGATCGCCATCCATGACTCAGAACTTCGCGGCAATCATTCTTGGCGGGACCGGGCAAGTTGGCGGTGCAGCCGTCGCGGAGTTGCTCGCGCTTCCGGAATGTCGGGAAGTGGTGATGGTCACCAGAAAGCCCATCGCCGCGCGACCGCGGGTACGCAACCTCGTTCTCGATACCGGCCATGCCGGCTTTGCCGAGCGCACGGCCGTCCTTGCTCGCGAAGTCCTGAGCCAGGGCCCGGTCAGCGCGGTGAGCTGTGTGGGTGTCGGTTCCGGATCGATACGCTGGAGCGAAGAAGAATTGAAACAACTTGAACTCGGTGTTGTCGGTGGCTTTGCGCGTGGCTGCCATGACGCCGGAATCGCCCAGTTCTGTCTGCTTTCCGCGGTAGGAAGCACAGCCCAAAGCCGGTTCCGCTATGTCCGCGTCATGGGCATGAAGGAAGACACGGTGCGCAAGGTTGGTTTTACCCGGCTCGCCATCTTTCGCCCCGGCATTATTGTCGGCAATGCTCATACGCCGGTCTGGGTCAGTTGGCTGGGACGTCTCGTGCCTGGTCGGTTTGGCAATATCGATCAGCAAATTCTCGGCCGCTCGATCGCCGCAGAGATAGCTTTGCACAGCTCAGAGGCTGGTGAAGTGATCCGCGAAAATGCGGCCATGAAAAAACTCGCGGCTCAATCTACTCCGCTGTCAGCCTGATCCCGTCATAGGCCGGAATTACGCCGTCTGGCAGGCTCTTGCGCACCACCTCGTAATCCAGATCCGCATGCATGTTGGTAATCACTGCGCGCTTTGGCTTGAAGCGGTCGATCCATGACAGCGCATCGCTCAGGCTGAAATGGCTGGGGTGCTGGGTATAGCGCAGGCCATCGACGATCCAGAGATCGAGACCTTCCAGCGCCGGCCAGCTCTCCGGCGGAATGTCGTTGAGGTCGGGCGTGTAGGCGGTGTTGTCGATGCGGTAGCCGAGCGCCGGGATGTTACCATGCTGGACTAGGAACGGTGTCAGCGTGAGGTCGCCGCCCCTCCCCGTGATGGTTCGGCTCTCGCCGGCCTCGATGCTGAGGCGATCGAGGATCGGCGGATAGTCGCTGCCGGGAGGCGACTGAAAGCAATAGCCAAAGCGCAGCATGATATCAGTCGCCGTCGAGGCGTTCATATAGACCGGGATACGCTTGCGGCGCTTCACCACCACTGAGCGGAGGTCGTCCATGCCGTGGGTCTGGTCCGCATGCTCATGCGTCAGGAACACCGCATCGATGTCATCGACATCAGCGTCAATGAGCTGCTCGCGCAGGTCCGGCGAGGTGTCGATGACAACGCGCGTGACGCCCTCGGGCCCAATCCGCTCCGCCATCATCGAACAACGACGGCGACGGTTTTTTGGATTGGCGGGATCGCAGGCGCCCCAGCCCAGCGCCGGGCGTGGCACACCGGCCGACGAGCCGCAGCCGAGGATGGTAAGCACCAGCGTCATGCCGGCTCGCCAGTGCCAGGCGAGCTCTCGGCGAATGCCTTGCTGAACAGGCGAAAGAAGTTCTCTGTGGTCTGCCGCGACAGTTCTTCGAGGGACACACCTCGCGTTTCCGCGAGCACCTTCGCCGTCTCGACCACATAGGATGGCTCGTTGCGCTTGCCGCGCCATTTGCCGGGCGCGAGATATGGCGCATCGGTTTCGACCATGATGCGATCAGCGGGCAGCTCGGCCGCGAGATCGCGCAGCTCCTGCGATTTCTTGAAGGTGATGATGCCGGTGAAGGAGATCGACAGGCCCATATCGATCGCTTTCATCGCGAGTTCGCGCCCGCCGGTGTAGCAATGCAGCACGGCCTTGAACGCACCTCTGGCCATCTCGTCTTCGAGAATGGTGCCGCACTGTTCGTCGGCCTCTCGGGTATGAATCACCAGCGGCAATCCTGTCGCGCGTGCTGCGGCGATATGGGCGCGAAAGCCGCGTTCCTGCGCGCCTGATGAGCCGTGCTCGTAGAAATTATCGAGCCCTGCCTCGCCGAGTGCGATCACCTTTGGATGCTTCGTCAGCTCGATCAGCTCTTCCGCCGAGATGCCGTCTTCCTCGTCGGCATTGTGCGGATGGGTGCCGACCGAGCAATAGACGTTCGGGAAGCGCTCGGCGATCGCCAGCAACGCCGGCAGGCGGCGCACCCGCGTCGAGATGGTCACGAGCTTGCCGACGCCTGCGGCTTCGGCACGCGCGACGATGCCGTCGAGGTCTTCGGCGAAGTCGGGGAAATCGAGATGGCAGTGGCTATCGACCAGCATCACGTCAACTCAGCTCGCAGCCGGCGGCTCGACATAGCGCGGGAATACGCCGGTCGGTGTCGGCAGTTGCGTACCGGCCTTGATGCGGTTGGCCAATGCCGTGAAGTCGCGTTCGCCATCGGGGATGCCAAGCACATCGAGTAGCTTGGCGCAGGACGCGGGCATCACCGGCTGTGCCAGGATCGCGACCTGCCGCACGACTTCGGCGGTCACGTAGAGCACCGTGGCCTGCTTCTTCGGATCGGTCTTGGCGAGCGCCCACGGCGCCTCGCCCGCGAAATAGCGGTTGGCTTCGGCCACTACGGCCCAGATTGCATTCAGCGCCTGATGGATCTGCTGCGTTGCCATCGCGGTACGCGCGAGCTCCAGCATGCCGTCCGCCTGCGCCAGGATCGCCTTGTCGTTGTCGCTGTAATCACCCGGCTCCGGCAGCACGCCGCCATACTGTTTGGCGATCATCGACAGCGAACGCTGCGCGAGATTGCCGAGATCGTTGGCGAGGTCCGCATTGGTGCGGTTGACGATGGCTTCGTGATTATAGCTGCCGTCTTGCCCGAACGAGACTTCGCGCATGAAGAAATAGCGCATCTGATCGACGCCATATTGCTGGGCCATGTCGATCGGATCGACCACGTTGCCGACCGACTTCGACATCTTCTCACCACGGTTGAGAAGAAATCCGTGACTGAAGACGCGATGCGGGACATCGACCCCTGCAGCCATCAGGAATGCAGGCCAGTACACCGCATGAAAGCGAACGATATCCTTGCCGATCACATGCAGGTTGGCAGGCCAGTAGCGCTTGAAGCTTTCGCCATCGACATCGGGATAGCCGGCCGCGGTGATGTAGTTGGTCAGCGCATCGATCCAGACATACATCACATGGCCGGGCGCACCCGGCACCTTGATGCCCCAATCGAACGTGGTTCGCGAAATCGACAGATCCTGCAGGCCGCCCTTCACGAAACTCGTCACTTCGTTGAGGCGCTCGCGCGGCAACACGAAATCCGGAACACGCGCATACAGATCGAGCAGCTTGTCCTGATACGCGGACAGACGGAAGAAATAGGTTTCCTCCTCGGTCCACTCGACCGGCGAACCCAGCGGCTCACGCCGGACACCATCGTCGCCGAGCGTTGTTTCCGCTTCGTCGAAATAGGCTTCCTGGCGAACCGAATACCAGCCGGCATATTTGTCGAGATAGATAGCGCCGGCTTTCTCCAGAGCGACCCAGAGTGCCTGCGAGGCGCGTTCGTGACGCGGCTCCGTCGTGCGAATGTAGTCGTCATAGGAAATGTTGAGCGCGGCATCCATCTCGCGAAAACGCGCAGAATTCCGGTCGGCAAGTTCGAGCGGTGTCAGGCCTTCCTTGACGGCGGTCTGCTGCATCTTCAGACCATGCTCATCCGTTCCAGTCAGGAAACGAACGTCGTAACCGTCGAGCCTCTGGAAGCGGGCAATCGTGTCGGTCGCCATGACCGTATAGGCATGACCGATATGCGGCACGCCATTGGGATAGAAGATCGGCGTTGTCAGAAAATACGCCGGTCGGGTTGCATCGGTTGCAGATGTCATGGCTGACTTTACGGACCTTGAATAAGACGATCTTGGTGAAGCGCGGATCGGCTGAAACCAGTCTCGCAGCGATCAGCGCGTTGCTTCCGCGAGCAGTCCAAACACCGAGAAAACCAGCGGTTTTCGCTCGAGATTGTAGGATTCGGTCTCGCGCGCGGCTCGGTTGATCTTTTCCCATACCTCCGCCAGCCGCGCAAGGCGGGGCAGATTGGCGTTGGCATTGGCGTCATCGGCCCGCATGCGCTCGCCGATCCAGCGGTCGACGCTGTCGACAAAGGCGCCGAGCGCGACACGGTCGCTGGTCCCCAGCGCATCGCCCAGAGCATGCAGTTCGCGCGGATCGACATGGGGCAGCGTATCCAGCAGCGAGGCGGTGCGCTGGTGCAGTTTCAGCGCGCCGCCGCCGAGCAGATTCAGAGCGCGCGACACGCTGCCTTCGGAGGCCTCAGCGACCTCTTTGAGCAACGGATCGCTGGTTTCGATCTCGGCGGCCTGCGACGTGGCGCGGGTCACGTCGGCAACGGAAAGCGGACGCAGCGCCAGCTTGCGACAGCGCGACTGGATGGTCGGCAACACGCGCGCCTGCGCATGTGTCACGAGCAGGAACAGCGAACGCAACGGCGGCTCTTCAAGCACCTTCAGCAGCGCGTTGGCGGCATTGGCGTTCAGCTCATCGACGGTGTCGACGATGCAGACGCGCCAGCCGTCGACAGCGGCGGTCGAGCCGAAGAACGACACGGTCTGCCGGGTCTCATCGACGGTGATGACCGTGCGCATCACGCCCTTGTCGTTGAGCGAGCGTTCCAGTGTCAACAAACCGCCATGGGATTCGGCGGCGACCTGGCGCACGATCGGATGCATCGGATCGAGACCGAGCGATGTTGCGGATTGCACTTGCGGTGATGTGGGATCGCGATGCGCCAGTACGAAACGCGCCATACGATAGGCCAAGGTCGCCTTGCCGATGCCCTGCGGGCCGCCGATCAGCCAGGCATGCGGAACGCGGCCGCCGCGATAGGCATTGAGCAGCGTGGCTTCGGCACCCTGATGACCGAACAGCGCGGTCGTCTCGCGCGGATGCGGAACCGAAATCGTTTGCTCTGATGACTTTGCGCTCATGCCGAAGTGACCTCGTGGTTCGACGGCGTCAGAAGGCGTCGGCGCAACACGCCCCAGATATTGTTCGATACGATCTTTGGATCTGCATTGGCGTCGATCAGCACGCAGCGTTGCGGTTCATCGGCTGCGATCTGCCGGAACGCGTCACGCAGCCCCTGATGAAAGGCGATGCCCTCGGCCTCGAACCTGTCGGGCACATCATTGCCACGCCGCGCTGCTGCGCGTCGCATGCCGATCGACACCGGGATATCGAGAATGACGGTGAGATCCGGTTTGAGCCGTCCAATGGTGACGCGCTCCATCGCATTGAGCAGTTCTGGCGAGACATGCCCGAGCCGGCCCTGATAGGCCCGCGTCGAATCCGAAAAACGGTCGCACAGCACCCAGATGCCCTGCTCCAGCGCCGGCGCAATCACCGCGTGGACATGATCGTCGCGCGCCGCGGCAAACAGCAGCGTTTCGGCTTCGGGGCCGAGCAGCTTGCCCATGCCGGACAGTACCACATGGCGGATGATCTCGGCGCCGGGCGAGCCGCCGGGCTCTCGGGTGACGATGACGCGCTTGCCTTCGGCCTCGAGCCGATCGGCCAGAATCTTGATCTGCGTTGATTTGCCGGCGCCCTCACCGCCCTCGAAACTGACGAAGCGGCCGCGCGGCGGCGGTGTGGTGTGCGTATCCGCCATGTCAGAGCTTCTCGGCGCCGGCGCGGAACAGTCCGATCACCAGCTCGCCGGCGCCGTCCACGGCGCGCCGCATGGTCGATCCGGTGCCAACGGCCGCCGCCGTATAGAGCGGCGTCTCGACAGCGATATTGGCGCCGCGCCAGACCTTGATCACGCCGACCGGCTGACCGGGCTCGATGGGTGCACGCACGGGGCCTTTATAGACGATGCGAGCGATCAGCTTGTCGGTGCCGTTCTTCTGCACCATCACCTTGACCGGCTCCTTGGCCGAGAGCGCGACCGAACGGCTCTCGCCGCCAAACACCTTGGCGAAGCCTACGGTCTGGTCGGCCGCAAACAGCGTGCGCGCCTCGAAATTCTTGAAACCCCATTCCAGCAGCTTCTTCGCTTCAGTCGCCCGATCGTCCGGATCGTCCAGACCGTTGATCACCACGATCAGACGCATGCCGTCGCGGATGGCGGAGCCGACCATGCCGTAGCCACCATCCTTGGTGTAACCGGTCTTGAAACCGTCAGCGCCGTCCAGCGTCGCCAGCAACGGATTGCGGTTCTGCTGACGGATCTTGTTCCAGGTGAATTCGCGCTCCCCGAACAACTTGTAGAATTCCGGATAGGTGCGAACGATGTGGCGGGCGAGCAGACCAAGCTCGCGCACCGTCATCTTGTTGCCGGGGTCCGGCAGACCGTTGGAATTGGCGAAGGTGGATTTCGGCATGCCCAGCGCACGCGCCCGTGCCGTCATCTTCTCGGCAAAGGCGGCCTCGCCGCCTGCGATGCCCTCCGCCAGGATCATGCAAGAGTCGTTGCCGCTCTGGATGATGGCCCCGCGCAAGAGATCGGCGACCGGCACGCGGCTGTTGATGGCAGCGAACATGGTCGACGCGCCGGCCGGCGCGCCGCCCTTGCGCCAGGAATTCTCGCTGACGCGATATTCGTCCGTGAGCTTGATGTCGCCGCGGGTCAGCGCGTCGAACACCAGTTCGACGGTCATCAGCTTCATCATGCTGGAGGGCGCGCGGAGCTCATCGGCATTCTTCTCGAACAGCACGCTGCCGGAGCCGGCCTCGATCAGGATCGCGGTCGGCGCATCGGTGTCGTAGCCGCCGTCCTCGACGACCTTCTTGGCACCCTGCACGCTCTGGTTCGCAGCCTGCGCTGTTGGGCCGAGGACGATGCCAAACGTCATCAGGGCAGCCAGCAGCGTCCGCCAGCTCCGCGCGGCGAATTGCGGTCGTTTCGAGGGGATGGAGCCAGATGCCATGTGCTGTCCTGAGTGCTCTGGTCTTAACAGGATCAACGGAGGCAAACAACGCGGCAAGGTGCAACGCGGATCAGGGCGCCATGCTGCGCCCGTCTGGTGTCGGTCGTGAAGGACGAACCGGCTTAATAGAGACCGCGGCCGGACAGGATGGCCTGAGCGCCGCGCGCATCGACCGTGCCGTCATCCGGCTCGGCAGGCGCAGCATATGCGGCGTTGCTCTCATAGGACACCGCCCGATGGTTCTCGGTCATCCGCGGCGCCGATGCCGTGCGCATGCGGCTCGACGCCGACATTTCCGACGTCGAACGGATCGACGCCACATCGGCCGAGGTATTGCCGAGCGAATACGGGCGACCCTCCGGCAGAGGAACATCGCGGGAGACGACGCGGCCACCCTGCATGTCGGGCACGAAAGAGCGCGCCGAGGCGACGCGCACCAGCGATGGCGACGGTGCCGGCTCACCGGTGCGCAGCGTGGCAACGAGCTGGCGGTCGTCCGACCCTTCCAGCGGCGCACGGCCGACATATTCGACACGGACCTTGGCGGTGCCGTTACCCTTGAATTCGAGCAGTTCGGCGGCCTTGTTCGAGACGTCGATCAGGCGGTTGCCGTGATACGGACCGCGATCGTTGACGCGAACGATCAGCGACTTGCCGTTATAGACGTTGGTCACGCGGGCATAGCTCGGGATCGGCAGCGTTGGATGCGCCGCGGTGAGCGAGGCCATGTCAAACACTTCGCCATTCGCTGTCAGACGGCCATGAAATGCGTCGCCATACCAGGAGGCGATGCCTTCAGCGCGGTAATTGATGTTTTCTTCCGGCACATAGAGCTTGCCGGCGACGGTGTAGGGCTTGCCGATACGGTAGGTGCCGCCGCCCTTGGGAACCGGCTCGCCCATCCCGACGACCCGAGGACTGCTCGAGACGCCATATTTCGGATCAACGCGGCTGAAGCTGGTGGTGGAGGACGAACAATTGGCCAGCGTCAGGCAGGCGCTGATGGCCGCTGCTGCCTGAACAGCCTGGCCGAGTCGGTTTGACCCACGAATCCCCATACGCCCCAATACCATTCCAGCGACCGCCTGCCCATCTCCGGGCATCCCCACGGCCAAAATTCCCGATGCGGCCCACTTCCGCATCAAGTGGTGAATATATCGCAGCCGGATCGCGGCGGAAATGGGGAGAGCCACGCTATGGTAAACAGAGGATGTCGTATTTTGGCCCGCACAACGGGTGATCATCTCGCGCTGCACACACCGCGCGGCGCGCGGTGTTCTCCCTCAAGTTGCGCCGTGCACGATCAATCCCGCCACTCGCGGCGGATATACGGGCCGTACAGCACGTCCTGACGCCAGCGATAGACCTGCACCAACAGGCCGCCGACACCGGCAACAACACTCAACAACAACAAGGTCTCGATCACCACAAAGCCCCCCGGCATTCTCGTTGGGCACAGCAATACCAAGTGATTTTTAAAATCCCCGCCGCCGTTTGGTTTGAATTTGTGGCCCGCCGCTAACGGAGATTAATTTCCGCGACCCACCTTGGCCGATTTCAACTTTTTGTTAGTTGAACGATCGCGCACGATCTTGATCTGATAGCAGAACGCGCTGACGCGATTCCTGGCGGGACTCTTGCGGCGGGATTTTGGGGATGGAGATGGACGTTTCAAGGACGGACTGCGGCGGGATCACCGGCGCCGGAGAGTACAGGTTTCGCGATGGCCATCTCATCGTGACGCTCTACCAGATCGCCATCTGGGCCGAATATCCCCAAGCGATCTTTACCGCCGTCACATCGCGCTTCCGCAACAGCATGAAGCTTTATGTGCTCGCGTCGTGGCGCCTGCCGAATGCAGCGCCGAGTGATCAGCCGCCTGCTCCCGCTAGTGGGGAAGGAAGGTCGCTGCATTGATCACGGCAACGACTGCGAAAGCCATCACCCATAGCGGCCAGGCGGACGCCTGTGCCCGTGGGCGGAACTGTCGGGGAACGCCGAAATTGCGGGCCATTGCCTGCTCCATTGCATCGACCGAACGACACTGAATGTGAGCATGCATTCTGTTAAAATTGCGTCGTGGCTTCGGCTATAATTTGTGCGTCCACGGCAAGCATCGCCTCGGCGCGCGACGCTTCGTGGTAACGCGGAGTGAGCTGGCAGCAAAGCGGGGCACCATCGCATCGTGACGATGGATAGCTACCAATTATCAGACGCACATGCTGCCGATAAGGTTGATTGGTTAGGTTAAACCGGTAATTGCATTGACCGCACCTGCAGCCTTGCTCAATTGCCGGCATGATCGACGATGACGACAGCTATGAGTTGAATGACCAGGGCATCCGGGTGCTGATCGGGCTGACCGTGGAAGAGACTGCGGAATTCACCCGCCTCGACGGCACTATCGGTCACGGCCGCCCGCCTGGGATCTCGCTCGAACAATGGGCCCATGCCGAAGACCGGCGCTGGCTCGAACTCTATCAGAAACACGAAAATGCGCGGCAGCCGTTCTTGCAGGCCGGCAAGACCAGGCACTGAGCGCACGGAAGCGCCATTCTCCGACACCGCAAACCAGAAGCCTGGGCAAATTAAAAGCCGCGCCAACCCGAAGGTTGACGCGGCCATGGCCGTTCTGTTGCAAGGTGGACCTACCCCGAACGGTTACGCCGCGAGGCGCACTTCGTTCATGCGAACGTTATCGTTTGCATTTAGGTTTTGACCCGATAACGGCGGTATCATGCCGAGCACAATTCACAACTTCTTCGCGGCCATCGATCCTGTTTCGCCCCCGCCTGAGCAGCCCGTGCATTTCACCGTCCGGCGAAATCGACCTCACCTGGATGAGATCGCGAGCTGCTGAGGTGGAGGCGCCGGGTACTGCCCCCGGGTCTGCCCGCAGTCCATTGAGAGGTTCAGCGCCATCGTCTTGCGACGAACCAGATATAGGCGCGATCTCAGGCGAAATCTAGGCTCGGTCCGCCCTGCTTTCCGGGCGGAATGCCGCTGGCCGCTAGTCCTTCTTGGCGGAACTCTTTTTGGTGGCGGTCTTTTTGGCAGCGCCCTTGGCCGCCTCCGCCTTGGCCGGCTTTTCTTTAGGTGCCTTGATCTTTGCGGGTTTGGCTTCGGCAGCCGGAGCTTCGACCGGCGGCACGTCCGCAGCCTGAGGCCCCGAACCCTGCGTCTCGACCGCCAGAACCTCAACAGCCGGCTTCGCGGCAGCCACCTTCTTCGCCGCAGGCGCAGGCTTGCTCTCCGCAGGCGCGGCGGCCTTGCCGGCCTCCTTGATCAGCCGCTGCGCGGCTTCGAATTTGGCCTCGCGCATCGCACGCAAGGCGTCGGCGCGCGGTGTCGGGTTTGCCATGATGGTCTCCGTCCTCAGAATCGTCAGGCCTTGTTAGCACGCCCGGCGTCCGGCACCGACCAGCCCAGGAAAAACACCCGCGTCGATGATTTCAGCCCCGGACAGCCGCCCCGGCGCAATCCTCTCTTTCCCTCGGCAGGCCGCTTTGCTAAGCGCTGTCCCACGACGGAAAGGTGGCCGAGTGGTTTAAGGCAGCGGTCTTGAAAACCGCCGTGCCTGCAAGGGTACCGTGGGTTCGAATCCCACCCTTTCCGCCATGTATCATTCTAAATAATTGATTTTGTTTATTTATTAGGGCGGCATTGTGAAGCACCCCACATTCTGCCCCACAATTAGATAGTGCTCCTCGCCCCCGTAAAATCGAGCGTTTCGAATTCAATCAACCTGATCCGCTCTCCTATGTCCGGCAAGGGAAAGCTCGCATTGGGTCAGCGCCGATACCTTCCCCCATTTGCGCAATGCATTGACATGGATCCCAAGGCTTGGCCCGAGTTGCGCGACCGACACTCCGAGCCCGCCCCCAAGCCAGATTCCGTCGACCGTTCCTCTCGGCTCAATTTTCGTCCTGCATTCCCCCATCCAATTTTTAGAAATACCCGAACTTGGTGTCCATCAAACCTGGAGCAGCTTAGCGCTATGTCCGAGGCACGAGCCGAGACGAATTTCATGTCTGGAGCAACACCAAACTGATGTTGTCTGGAGCGCCATTTTCTTCGGTAGCTCGGACCAGAGCCTTCGCAGCATCCAGCAATGACTTTGAACACGCCAAAAGCTGATTGATCATCTCATCTGGAACGGCATCAGTTAATCCGTCCGTACAAAACAAAAAGAGATCACCTCTGCGTGCATCCAGAACTCCCGCAGCAGGCCAGACGTCGATCAGATTGTATCCGCCGCCAACAGATTGAGTGATGCTGTGGCTGCGGCTTCTGCTCGTCCCCGTCACACCTCTTGGGACATGATCTGTCGTGAATTGCGTAAGTCCGTTGCCTCTAAAGACATAGCCTCGGCTGTCTCCAAGGTTAAACCATGTGACTCTAGTTGAATTGATGTGAGCGCCAACAACTGTGGCCCCCATTCCGCGTAAGGTGGGATTATTTCCCATTGCATCATAGATAGCGCGATTGGCGGCCCGAGTAGCTTCGATCGGTTCAAAATGCGGACGACGGCTCCTCCAAAGATTACCAATGACTTGAACGGTCACTTGACTAGCCAATTCGCCTCTAACGTGCCCGCCCATCCCGTCGGCTACAACAATTAGATGGTCCTCCGCTTCTGTAAGGCGCCGCTGCTGAATCCGCTCGCATTCTAGCGGCTCGCCATCAACGGATACACAATCCTCATTGTGAGCACGTACCAATCCTCGACCGGAATACGCAATAAATGCGATGCCCGATTCATTTGGTTTGTTCATTTAGCTGGCCTCACACGGTCGAGGTAGGCTCTGGTTAACTCCGCGTCCTGCACGAAATATCCGCTGTACTGTTCGAACGTTTTAATCCGACCATTGTTGCTCAAAAACGGACGGTTAGACACGAGCATAGTTTGATCGTCTGATATTCGCTTGAGTGATATCAAATCTTTGCCGAATTCTGTCCGCCCACCGCTTTGTTGAACTAATATTCGCTGAAGGTCCGTTACCTTTAGATCGCCAACTGTTGGTTTGTTTGGTGGAATGGCAGGTAGTTCAACCAACAACCCGGAGTCAGTGTCTCGAGGCAAGGCTATCTGGTCCTGAGAAACATCAATTGGAAATCGATGTATCCCGTCAAAGAAAACCTGAAATTGGTCTTCAACCGGAACAGCTATACCTTCGTCTTCAAGGGCTTGGGTGCCGACATCCGTTAATACGTACTCCTTGGAGGCTTCTGAATCGGCCTCAGGCAGATTCACACGGGCAAGCCGGTCCGACACAAGTTGTGTAACGGTACCGTTGATTATGTTCGTCTCGAGCCCAAGAAACCCCGATAGTTCATCAGAAGCAAGACCAGCACCGAGCGCACGAAGGACATATTCCTGAATCGGAGAGAAGCGGCGGTGCGCTATAGGAACTCACTACTCGAGAATAATCACGCGCTATGCCGTAGTCTGAAAGCTTTGGTGTACCAAGAGTGTCCATGAGGACATTGCGAGGTTTAATATCTCGGTGAACCATTCTCGATCGCTTGGTGCATCACGTCCCGGCTAACGCGCTTCAAACCGAGACGCTGGAAACGTTCCTGAACCACACCTACATCGACGTCGGTAACTGGTCGGGGTGAAAACTCGTGGCTGCCGTCGAGCGGCTGCATCAACAGGTCGGTCCGAGCCATCTCGTCGTAACCGAAGGTATCCGGCATCACGTTTCGCAACATGGCCAACGCGCTGGCGAGGACCGGCAATGGCCTGCCGGTTTCTCCAAATATGCAATTTCTTAGGAATTTGCCGGTGCCGGCATCGTTTGGCCCGCTACGCACTAGATCGGACGACGATGTCATGTCGCCCTCCCCTTGAATGCCAATTCGAGTCCGACCAGCTCGAAGGCCGAGGCAACACGCAGCTGGATGTGATCTTGGCCATGGACCTCGATCAGGCCGTTCGCCTCGGCGGCATCGAACAGCCCATCGGCGGCATCTGCCCGGTCGATGCCCCCCTCAGCGATCAAGTGGGCCAGTCGCATGCACTGCCGTTCAAATTCTACCAGCTTGCCAATAGCGATCGCTCGCTTGGTAGCGATCAGCTCAATCTTCGTACGTGTCGGACGTGTGTCCTCTTCGTTGCGACGATGTTCCAGCATACTCATGCTAGGACACACCCTGCTCAATGAGCTTGAGGACGTCGGCCACGCGCCACGCGGTGATGCGCGGACCGAGTTTCACCGGCTTGGGATAGCGCCCGTCGCGAACCCCCTGCCACCAGGTACTTCGGCCGATCGGCAGTGGTCCCGCCGGCGCCAGAATGTCGGCGAGGCGCACGTAGCCGGTGCGTTGGGACCAGACGTCGGAACGTGGGGACGATTTCGTGTCGGACATCGCTGTACCTCCTTGGCTGAGGTTAGCGATTGCTCATTCTTGTTTGCGGCAGACCTACCAATCGGGCCCGATCCAAGTAATTTTAAATTACGATTTGAGAACAACAAGTTGTGTCGCTTGTTGCCAACATAAAAACGGAGAGTTTTGCACTAAGTGGGCTCGCCAGCTGAGGTCGATTTCGCACGCTTGCGAGCGATGATCCGGTACTTAGGATCTCCCGTTTCCAGATAAAGCTGGTCCACTGCGCGACGAAGTGTGTTGCGAAGAAACTCGCCTTTAGAAGCCAGCAACTTCGTCAACTTGGCGATGCCGAGGGGTGCAGCCCATTTATCTTCGGCGACCAGCGCCCGGATTAAGTTCAATACCTGTTCGGTTTGCTTCGAGGGTCTACCGACCCTCGGCTTTTTACTCGTCCGTTGAGATAGCCAACGCCGCAAGCTCTTCTGCTTGCCATACCAGGCTTCAAATTCGCTTCGTTTTAGGTGCAATGCCGAGCTTGCAAGCGCCGCGAATAGTTCGGGGACGATGAATTTGTTGCGAAGTAAGCTGATGGGTTGACGTACCGGATGGTCCGGCAGACCACCGCGGACTCTAGGCATGAGTTGGAGAACCTCGACAGGTACGACAAGCCATCTGCAATTTTCGTCCGGGATCGATCGCGCGATGACATAGACTGGCAAGTCGTCCTCCAGCATTGCCCTCAGGATACCCGACGCAGCTGCGTCCCTTTGAGGACCAAATCCCACCGATAGCCGCGTCGCTCTCTGCTTCAGCTCTTTGACCGGTTCGGAGCGTGTGATTGCGCCACCAAACATGCCAGCTTCGAGGCGCTCTACCGCTTCCGAAATCAACAGGAACTCCAGGTCAACGTCGTCCACTAGCCTATCCGGCGTAACGGAACGATGTCTGCGTTAGCGGACGCAACAAACGCTGCCCATGTATCCATCAGCTCGCGCCGCTTTTCAAACAAGTCGCCGCGCCGATAGGCGGCTTCGGTCTTATCCTTTACAATGTGGGCCAGCGCGGCCTCGCAAATTTCACGTGCAAAGTTGGTCCGTTCCGAGGCCCAGTCCCGAAACGCGGACCGGAAGCCATGCACGGTAAAGGGCGACTTCAGCCTGCGCATGGCCATAAGCAGCACCATGTTCGACATCGGTTTCTTGCCGGAGCGGCCGGGGAAGATGAAGGCACTGCCGGCGGCCAACTGTTTGGCGCGTGCCAGGAGCTCAATGCAGCGCGGCGCCATGGGCACACGGTGCTCCCTGCCCGCCTTCATCCGGCCGGCCGGTATCGTCCAGGCTGCCTGATCGAGGTCGATCTCTTCCCATCTGGCTTCCAACACCTCGCCGGTGCGCGCTGCCGTCAAAATCAGGAACTCGAAGGCAAGATCCGGAATGGTTGCAACGTCCGCGCCCGCGAGCCCGCGTACGAAGGCCGGCACCTCAGCATAGGGTATGGCTGCGTGATGCCCCTTCCGCTCTGACTGCCGCGGCAACGCCTTGCTGATCTCCTCGACGGGATTGTTCCCGGAGCGGAAACCGGCAGCCTTCGCCCAGTCCAGGACGGTGCCGATCCGCTGCCTCACCCGCCGGGCCGTCTCCTGCTTGGTGAGCCAGATCGGTGACAGAGCTTTCAGGATTTCGGGGGTGTCGATCTGGTCAATTCGGCGGTCGCCGAATGCCGGATAGGCGTAGGTCTTGAGGGTATTGATCCACTGATCGCCGTGCTTGGCGTTCTTCCAGGCTTTTGCGTGGGCCTTATGGACTGTCTCGGCCGCGACCCGGAACGTCGGTACCACTTTTCGGGCGAGGCGCTTCTCGGCGAGCGGATCTTCGTCATTGCGGGCCATGGCGCGGTACTTCCGAGCCTGCTCGCGGGCTTCCGCCAGGGTCACCGCCTTGAGACCGCCGAGACCGATGTCGCAGCGCTTGCCCCGCACCACGGTGCGGAGCTCCCAGCGTTTCGCACCGGATGAGTCGACCTTGAGATAGAGACCGTTGCCATCGGCGTAACGCCCGGGCTTGTCGATCGCCCTGATGGCGAGGACGTTCAGCGCCTTGTCAGGATGCTTCCTGCGAATTTGAATCCCGGTCGGTCCGCCCATTTAGCACCCCACATTTCACCCCACAAAATATGTGGGATGTCGTGGGTTTTCGCAAGACGTCGGTGGACGAACAGGCGACCATAAGTGCCTGTTAAATGGGGATAACTAGATTTCTTGGGATTGCGCTGGACGTCAAATCGGCGGACACCCTTTCCGCCAGTTCCGCCGATTACCGCGTGATAATGCCCCGAGCATAGTCTGTGAATGCTGCGACAAGGTGATCGAACACGACCGCGATACGTGGCGACCTGCGGAGATCTTCATGCGTCACGAGCCAGGTTTCGAGGCGGTGGACCACGATGTCGGGCAGGACGGCAACAAGACCTGGATCCGACAGCCCGGTCGGTGTCTGCAACACCCCGATCCCGAGGCCGGCGCCAATGCAAGCGCGTTGGGCTGCGTGACTATCGGTTCGAATGACGAATGACCGGCGCGACATACCCATGCCGACCGAATCCACCAATGCCAAGTCGGCCCCTGTGCGATCCGGTCCGATCAAGGCATGGTTGGCCAGTGCTTCGAGGCTGTCCGGCATGCCGTGCTGCGCGATGTATTGTTCATGGGCAAAGAACTGAAGCGGGATCGCGCCGACGTGTCGGGCGACCAGGGCGCCCTGTTGTGGACGGTGCATCCGAACAGCAATGTCGGCCTCCTGCCCGAGGAGGTCGGCGGATGCATCGCTGAGGGCAATCTCTACCACCAGACCGGGATAGCTCTGGCGGAGCGGTGCCAGCATCGCAGGCAGGACGGCGATCCCAACGAATTCGGAGACCGTGATGCGCACCGCGCCGGCGATCGCGCCTTCCGCAGCTGACGCCGTACGAACGAAGGCCTCCGACGAGGCGGCCATGGCGCGGACATAGCTGGCGAGCGAACGCGCCTGCAGGGTGGGCGTCAGTCCGGTCAGGGAGCGGGTGAAAAGGGGTATGCCAAGCCCCGCCTCCAGCGCCTCGATACGCCGCCGGACAGTCGGCTGCGCGAGGCCGAGCTGCCGCGAGGCGCCAGACAGGCTGCCGGTTTCCAGCACGGAGAGGAATGTTCGCTGGTCTTCCCAGTCGATAGACGGCTCGCTCATCAGAAAGTTATGAATGACTGCAAGGTTTTTGACAATTTTATATGAAGGCAGCCAGTGCCATGTTCCGGCCTTCGACATGCTGATCGAGGGAGATGGATATGGACGGAAAGTCGGCTCTTGTGCTCGGGGCGACGGGCGGCGTCGGCGGCGCGATCGCTAGCGCACTGGTCGAACATGGCTGGTCCGTCTGTGGTCTGGCGCGCGATGTGCCCGCCGCAAAGCGCGGATGGCCGAACGATCGCGTCGCGATAGTCTGGGTGGCGGGCGATGCGATGAATGGCGCGGACGTGATCCACGCAGCGGCAGGCACGTCCGTGATTGTTCATGCCGTGAATCCGCCCGGCTACCGCCACTGGGATCGGCTGGTTCTGCCGATGATCGACAACAGCATCGCTGCCGCAAGAGCTGCCGGCGGTGCCCGTATCGTGCTTCCCGGGACGGTGTATAATTTCAATCCGGCAACGACGCCCGTAGTCGGCGAGGACAGCGAACAGATGCCGCAAAGCCGTAAGGGGCGGGTCCGCGTCGAGATGGAGGCCCGTCTGGATGCGGCAGCCCGGAGTGGCGTGCCCAGCCTGATCGTACGGGCAGGCGACTTCTTCGGCGCGGACGCACGGTCGAGCTGGTTCACCCAGGTCATGGCGCCACCGGGCAAGCAGCTCCGGCGCATCGTCAATCCCGTCACCGCTCCCGGTGTGGGACATAGCTGGGCCTACTTGCCAGATCTCGCCGAAGCGATAGCCCGGCTGATCGGGATGAAGGAGAAGCTGCGGCCTTTCGAGCGCCTGCAGTTCGAAGGTGTGTGGGACGCCGACGGCACCGCCTTGCCGGCAGCCATTCGCCGCATCACGCAGCGCCCAGACATTCCGGTGACGCGCTTTTCGTGGCGGGCGATGAGACTGCTCGCCCCTTTCGGCGGCCTGCCGCGCGAAATCGCGGAGATCGCGCCCTATTGGCGCTACCCCATGCGCTTCGACAACCGCCGCCTCGTTGCATTGCTCGGCGAGGAACCGCATACGCCGATCGACGACGCGTTGAAGGCGACGTTTCGGATTGGCACGCCCTGACTGCCCGCCGTGATCGGTGGGCTGGCTCGCCACCTCCACGGTTCTGTGCTTCACCGGCACCGGCCGGCAGAACGCTAGGCGGATGCAGGAGGTGCGGCGTCAAGGACTATAGCGTAAACGTAGAGCTCATCATCGTCGGGCGTGGCCCGCCACCGCTGCATCATCCTCGTCGGACGACATGATCGATCAATCCGAGCCAACGACGCCCGCTGAAACACTCGGCACTCTCAAGCCGCCGCGCTGCGCGATGTGCCGGGCGCGAATGGCGTTGCTGCGAAGTGCGCCCGATGCCGGAGGTGGTGACAAATGCACCTTCACCTGCCCGAAATGCGAATTCGTGAAGACCAAGATCATCGGCGGCCCGCCCGATCTCAGCCGCCACAGGCCGCCCAAAAAAACACGACGGCCCCAGACGCGTTAGGCCGCTTAAGGGATCACCGCGGCGGCTGTGCCGCCGCCGGGAGCGGAGCGCCGCCGACCGAGATAGCACCGGCGGGACGATCGGCGGGTCGCTTGCGCGGCGCCGTGGGTGCCGGGCGCGCGGCCACTGGCGCAGCCGGAGCTGCGGCCATGGGCGCTGGCGCCGCAGCGGCTGGAGCCGGAGCGGCGAGAACGCCCCTGCCCTGCAGCGTATCGATCTTGGCGGTTAGTCCAACGACCTGGGTCGTGAGGCCCTGGATCTGATCGGACAGGCGCTTCAACTCTGTCTGCTGCGCCGTCAGCAATTCGGTAGCAGCCTGGATCGAGCTTCCGGTCTGCTGCTGGAACGCCGCGAAATCAGTCGCGCTGACGCTGCCCTCCGCCGCGCTCGCCAACACCGGGGCGCTATCTCTGGGGCCAGTGCTTCCTGTCACGACCTGTGCCATGTCGGTCAGTGCGTCGTGGTAGTTCAGCCAGAGATATCCACCGCCGCCAGCGAGGATCAACAGCACGGCGACAACTCCGAGCGGGCCGAACGACCTGCGCTTGCGCAGCGGCACAGGGGGCGGCCCGACATTGATCTCGTTATTGAACGTATCGGCCACGGGAGATCCTCACTTGCGACGTCCGATCCTGCGGCTCGGGGAGCGAGACAACCGGCGCGATTCCTTAGAAGCGTATGTAAGCAAAAAGTCCACCGAGGTGAACTGCTGCGACTCGGTCATCCCCCATGTCGCCTCATCATGCCCGCGCAGATACGCCTTCAGCGCCCGTTAACCCTGCGCCGGGCTGGCGTCGCCTCGCCGGCGCCGCATTGTCATCGCCGTTGCGCCCCGATCGCTTCTCGCAACCGCGTAAAATGTTGCAACGACGCATCACTACAGCTCCGAATGAAAAGCCGACCGCGAATCTCTTTGACTGTGCGGCCCCCCGTACCGTCTGTAGTTCGCGGGGGAATAAGGACCACCACGATGATTGAGACCGTCACTGCACTCTTCGGATTTCTCAGCGCCGGCATTCTGGCCGCTCACGCCTATGACGGTTACCGCGCCCGCTTCTAAGCGCGCGACGATTTCGCGACACCGCCGCTCAGCCATCTCGCAACTCAGCTAGTTGGTGCGCCTGCAGCCACTGCGCTGCTCTGATCGAGAGACCGGGCTTCGATGAAAGCTGTCTCCGACGAAACAAGACTGAAACACGATTCTCCAGAACCGCTTTGAACGCGCCCGACGAGGGTAGCGACTGATGGGCAGGGACACAGCAAAGCGCTCGCGCGCCCACCCAATGGAGAAGATCTATGTTTCGCAAAGTAACCCTCGGACTGATCGCTGCGGCCTCGCTCGGTGCGGCCGCCCTCGCCCCCAGCGCTGCATCGGCCCACAGCTGGCATGTCGGTGGCTGGCACGGTGGATGGGGTGGCTACGGTCACCACGCCTTCTATGGCGGACCTACCTTCTATGTCGGCGGCCTGACCGACGGCTGCCTGCAGCGCCGCGTGGTGGAAACCCGTCGTGGGCCGCGCGTCCGGACCGTCAACGTCTGCGCCTACTGATCACATCAAGTTACGGAAAGCCCGGCCGCCCAACGGCCGGGCTTTTTGCTGCCGTACTCAGGTATTGTTCTGCTTCTGTTGCCCCCCGGTGACAGCCAAGGTCAGCGTTTCCAGCTAAAGCTTGTGTCGAATTCGCTCAATATCTTCAGAGCGATGGAAGGTCCTGGATGCGAACCCTTTGGCTGGCCGCGATCATCGCAGCGTCGGGCGCGGTGAATGCCGCTGCTGCCGACCTGCAGTCGCGCGTCTGGACCAAGACGCCCGCGACGACCGAAGCAGGCTATAGCTGGGGCGGCTGGTATGTCGGCGGCAACGCCGGCGGTTCCTGGGGCCAGAGCAACGTCTCCAACGCTTTCGTCAATGGCACCACGCCGATCGCAAACCAGCAGGCGATTGCGGCTGCCTCGCCGCGGCTCAATCCCGATGGCTTCACCGGCGGCGGTCAGGTCGGCTACAATCATCAGGTGGACCGCTGGTTGTTTGGCGTCGAGGCCGATGCGAACTATTTCGGCCTGAAACAGTCGCGCGGTTTCACCGCGCCTTTCCCGGCCGGCGGTTCGTTCACCACCACAAATTCCGTCACGAGCGATTGGCTGGTCACGCTGCGCCCGCGCGTTGGTTACACGGTCGATCGTACGCTTTTCTACGCAACCGGCGGCCTCGCGCTCACCGAGTTGAATTTCGCCTCCTCGCTAACCGACACGACTGGCCAGAACGAAACCGCGTCACTGTCAAAGACCGTGGCAGGTTGGACCATCGGCGCCGGTATCGAACACGCGTTCACCAAAAACTGGTCGGCGAAGGTCGAATATCTCCATACCGATTTCGGCAAGCAATCGGTCTCGGCTCCGACCTTCACCGGACCAGGCGCTGCAACCGGTATCATTGCCCACGATATCGACCTGAAGACCAATACGGTACGCGGCGGACTGAACTATCATTTCGGCGGCCCGTCGGTCGCGCGCTACTGATCGCTGCAGAACACATCGAAACAAAAAGCCCTCGGAAGCGAGGGCTTTTTGTTTGGAGGTACGTCGGTCAGCCGGTCATTGCCAAAACGCGGCTTTCGACCGGATACGGCTCCACGGTGATCGTCCAGCGCAGTGGCCAGCAGGTCAGATCCGGACGAACGGCGTGAACATAGCCGTTGACGAAAACGCTGTCGGCATCGTCGCTGAATCGCTCGTCGATCAACTCGCCATGAAGATGCGCCATCCGGCAGCGGCGCATCTGCGCATATTTCGTCGTTTCGTATTTGGCCAAATCGGGCCTCCCCAACGTCGCAATGTCCCCATCAGGAACTCTGGGCGACTCGCGGTTAAAAAAGCCTCAAGCAGATCCGCGACGGTATCGGGCTGGAGTGCGCGTATCAAAAATGCGCAAAGCCCCCGACTTTCGTCGATTCGATTCACGGCTGCTTCAAGAATGCAGAACAGTGTGGCGCCAATATTATTGGAGCGCCCCATGTTCATGATCGCGAGCATTCTGACGGTCGCTGCCGGTGTGTTTTACGCGGCGAGTATCAACAACAACGGATGGGCGATGCAGGTGTGCCGCTACGGCGACATATTCTGCATGAACCCGTCATGGCTTGTCATCGCCGCCGTCCTGTCCATCATCTGGGCATTCTTTTTGCGCGTCGATCGACTGTAGTCGTTCGATCAGCAGACGACCTGGTCCGCAACGAGTTCAGCGGGCTTGAGGTGTTGCCGACGCGGCGCCAAGCGCAGCGATTTCGACGTGGCACAATGTGGACAGCCAAAGGTGCGAATTTCACCGCCCTGGTCGTCCGACTCGATCTTGATCAAATAAACTTTGGTCCTGCAGCACGAACATTTCAGATGTTCGGTGCGAATGTTATCATTGAGATGAACTCTGCGGGTGCCGGACATCTGCAGTCTCCGAAAGCCGAGAACAGCTCGCCCGGAATGTCGCGTTTTTACGCGCACCGAGCGCCGAAACAGACAACCTATAGTTGCTTAAAATAAAATCCACGCCCTTAAGGAATCGTCGCCGTATTGGGCTACCTTGTTCCAACTGTATTATCCAGATTTCCCCGAGCCCATATACGTCTTTTCGCGCAGTTTGGAACTAATCCAATTCTTTGATTGCGGTCCGCCGTTACACAACTGTAAATTTCAATGACTCGCCCCATTTTCTCCGACTCGGACGTGTCGCGATGCACAAGCGATATCAGCCGTTAAATATCCCCATCGAGATCGTCCGGACCGTGGTGGCGATCTCGGAGACTGGCAGCCTGACCAAGGCAGCCGAACGCTTGGGCCTGAGCCAGCCCGCCGTTAGCTCCCAGATCAAGCGCATTCAGACCATGGTGGGAGGCATCCTTTTCACCAAGTCGGTGAACGGGACGATGGCTACCCAGCTCGGCAAGCTGGTGCTGCATCAGGCGAGACGGATTCTGGAAGCCAACGACCAGATGTTACGGATTGGCGGCGTGGCGTATCTTCCGCAACCGATCCGGTTTGGATTGAGCACCCTGTTCGTGCAGGATTTCCTCAGCCATCAGACCTCCCAAAGCCTAGCCGATCTGGTCATTCACACTGACAACTCGGTGGGCATCACCAAAGGCCTGATCGACGGCTATATCGATATCGCGTACATTCTCGAAAATCCGGAAATGAGCAGCGAGATATCGCACCTGATCGTCAACGAGGCCGACGAGGAGTTCGTGTGGGTGCGCGCAAAGGACTTCGTCCTCAGTTCGGGCGCGCCGATCCCCATTCTGACATGGCCGGGCGACGATCTGATGATCCGGACCCTGACGCGCCACGGTCTGTCCTACAAGATCGTATTCAACAGTCCCGACTATCACGCCAAGTTGGCGGCTGTGGAAAGCGGCATCGGCATCACCGCGATCCCGAAGCGGATGATTCCGCCTACACTTGTCTGGGCGCAGGAATATTATCTGCCGCACCTGCCGCCGGTCAAAGCGTTGCTGTGTGCGCGCTCGAACCTGGAAACAATGCAGAGCACGGAATTGCTCAACGAGATTTCGTCACGCTTTTTCAAATCGTCGGCCATGGTGAACCCTGTAGTTCAGCCATGATCGTGAGGCCGGCCGCAATCCCATCGGCAGTCAGCGTGGCACGAGATAGTGTTCGTCCCATTCGCTGCGCGGCACCTCAGTGCCGAGCTGATAGGCAAAGGATTTGACGTCGAGCCCGTCAGGGCTGGTCTCGCAGACATAAGACAGCCTGTACCACTTGCCCCCGCTGCGGATGGCGCCGCCCGGCGCTTTGATCTGGCTGCCTCGAATGACCGGATCGGCAAACGCGTAGGCAACGAACTCGTCCGGCTTGTATCCCTTGTGCTCGCGGCCCACGGCGCCCATGGCGCGCGCATCGCAACGCTGCTCCAGACGGGTTTCCGGCGACAGCTTGAGCATCTGATCGGTCCGGGACGACGCTGCACGTAGGGGAGACTGCGCAGCGATGCAGGCAATAGCCAAGATCGCGAATGCCATTTTTCTCATCGACTTAGACCAATTACCTTATGTGAATTGGGAGGATTGTTCGGCGTGAACCTACCATGTTCGCACGTGCAAAAAACCCCGCTCGTGTTACCGGCGGGGTTTCAACTTGGGATCGTCAGCCAATCCGTTTGAATGTCAGCAACTGATGAAATTCCGAGGGCGAGAACCGGCGGCCACCGAGACCTGAGATACTCACCCGCCAACCCGCATCGTTGAGCGTCCGGGCCTGGGCAACGGCAACATCTGGAATGATCCGGTGCGTCACCATGCTCTGGTCGTTGCGCGTCGCGTGGATAGTGAAGACATCGCCCCGCCGCGAAGCCGCAGGGGTATCGGTTGCTTCAAGATCACTGTCAGAAAACACAATCGCCACCGCCAGCCTCCATCATCACCAGTCAAAGCCCGATGTGATTGTGCGGCGCACATAGTTAACCAATTATTACAACGCGTGCATCGTCAGGATTTGAAAATGCCCGTGATCTTGTTCCAGAGCGATGAATCATCGTCGTTATCGTGTTTCGACCGGTCAGGCTGCGTCACGCTCACAGGATCCGAAGCCGGGAAACTGTCCTTCAGGCCGGTCTTGAGTTCCTCATGAGACTTGTGATCAGCGCGCGCTGCTTCCTTCACACCAACAGCATACTTGTCGTGGGGCGCGGGATCGAATTTCTCAGCCATGATTGTCTCCTTCATCTGATGAAGGAAAAACGTCCCCGCGGCCAAGAGGTTCCTCTCTGCGGCGATTAGTCGAGACCGCGCTCCCGGCTGAGGCCGACCATCTCCTGAATGAACAGCGCCTTCTGCTTATCATCCAGCGTGGCGAATAGCGGCTCCGCGGCATCGGCAACGGCGCGCTGATCGACGGCCCGGTCGTTGAGGAACTGGGCCTCATTGCGCATCTGCTCGATGATGTCATCCGGCGGATCGCGCTTGGCGCGGGCAATACGCAGTTTCAGGCGCTCCGCACCGTTATTGCCGAGCGTATGCATGGCGTTGCTAAAACCGGCCCAGTTCTTTTCCTGCTCCGGCGTCAGGTTGAGCGACGTCTTGATACGGCTAGTGTTGGCGTCGCTACTCGCGACGATCTGCTCGGCGGTCAGTTCCGGCTCCGCCGCGGGTTGAGCGCCTTTCTTGCCCTTCTTGGCGGCCTTGGTTTGTTTGGCACTCGACTGCCCGCCCACGGGACCGCGAACATTGCTGTTCGAGGGCACGCCCAGCACGCCGCCGACAACGCCCACGACGCCACCAATTGCTCCGCCGAGAACGCCGCCGATCGGCCCGGCCGCACGATTGCCGTCCCTTGCCCCCTGTTGCACGCCCTGCACCAGCCCTTGCGCGTGAACCGCTGCGGAATTTCCGAGCAGCAGAACGGCGGCGACGCACAGCACATGGCGCAGTGGTCGATGCGTGCGCTTGGGCAAATTCATTCTGGTCATCCCCGTCTCCCTCGCCGCAATTTCGCGGCGCAGCAAATCACTTGCGATCATCAGCAACCATAGTGGCTTCAACACGGCCAAGTCCACACGCCGCATCTCTGCCAATGGTAGACCTCATCGAGCCAAGCCTGTTAGATAACGCGCGGCCATTGGCAGGGCGCAACAACGTAGAATGCTTCAAGGGGTGGAAATGGCGACCAACAAGAAGAAACTTCTGATCACCGAGTCGATGTCGCAACTGGGCTGGGAGCTGTTCAATGCCCGCGATGACATCGAGATCGTCGAATTCTCGAACCTGATCTCCGCCGCCGATTTTTCAAAACTGATCGAGGAACAAGCACCCGTCCATGGCGTCGCGCTGGGCGCTACACGCTTTGGCGAACCGGAACTCGAAGCCTCAAGAGACATGAAGGTCGTAGCGCGCATTGGCGTCGGCTACGACGCCGTCGATGTCGCGGCACTCAGCAAGCGCAAGGTGCCGCTGATGATCGCAGGCACGGCGAACTCGCCATCGGTCGCCGAACAGGCGCTGTTCATGATGCTGACGCTGGCGAAGCGTGCGGTCGAACTACATGCGCTGGTCAAGGATGGCAAGTGGAGCACCCGTCTCGGCCTGCTGCCATTCGATCTGTTCGGCAAGACCGTGCTGGTGGTCGGCTTCGGCCGCATCGGCACCCGCACCGCCAAGCGCTGCCAGGCGATGGAAATGAACGTGCTGGTCTACGACCCCTATGTCTCGGCCGATACGATCAAGGCTGCCGGCTGCGAGCCTGTGAGCGATCTCGACGCGGTCCTGCCGCGCGCCGACTTTGTCAGCCTGCATTGCCCGAAGACTCCGGAAACGACCGGCCTGTTCAACGCTGCGCGGATCGCCCGCATGAAGCCGTCGGCCTATCTCATCAACACTGCGCGTGGCGGCATCATCGTCGAGGCCGCGCTGCATGATGCGCTGGTCTCGGGCAAGCTCGCCGGTGCCGGCCTCGACGTGTTCGAGGCGGAACCGCCGCCGCTCGGTCACGCGCTGTTCGAACTGCCGAACGTGATCATCGCGCCGCATGTCGCCGGCGTTACTCGCGAAGCACTCGACCGCATGGGCGCGCAGACCGCGCGCAACATGCTCAGCGTGCTCGACGGCGAGCCGATCAAGCAAAATGCCGTCAACGCGGACGTGTTCGGCTGAACCGTCGATTGCTGGCGCGGATGATTGATCCGCGGTAGCACGTCCTCAGTCCTCACCAGAGTACCCCGCGATGGCATTCAAGGAATACGGCGATCACGATGCGCTCGGCCTTGCCGGGCTGGTGCGCAGCAAGCAGATCAGCCCGCGCGAACTGCTCGATGAGGCGGTGGCGCGCACCGAGCGCGTCAATCCCCGGATCAACGCCGTCGTGGTGCGCCATGAGGACTATGCGCAGCGCCAGATCGACGAGGGATTGCCCGACGGGCCGTTCACCGGCGTGCCATTCCTGCTGAAAGATCTCGAACTCCTCGGCGGCACGCGCACGACCTTCGGGGCCAGTCTCTACAAAGACTTCGTCGCCGATCACACCGGCACCCTCGCCCAGCGTTTCCTCAAGGCCGGCCTGACGATATTCGGCAAGAGCGCGAGCCCCGAATTCGGGTTGATGCCGACGACCGAATGCCGGCTGCACGGGCCGACCCGCAATCCCTGGAATACCGATCATGCATCGGGCGGCTCGTCCGGGGGTGCGGCCGCTGCTGTGGCTGCGCGGATCCTGCCGGTCGCGCATGCCAGCGATGGCGGCGGCTCGATCCGTATTCCCGCCTCGGCCTGCGGCGTGTTCGGCTTGAAGCCGACCCGCGCTCGCAATCCGACGGGTCCTGACAAGGCCGAAGGCTGGGGCGGCTTTTCCTGCGGCCACGTCGTGAGCATCAGCGTACGCGACAGCGCCGCGATGCTCGACGCTGTTCACGGGCCTGAACTGACGAGCCCCTATATGGCGCCCGCGCCGGAACGTCCCTTCCTCGATGAAGTCAGCCGTGGTTCCGGCAGGCTGCGCATCTTCTTCACCGACAAGTCGCCCTATGGCGATGCGATCGATCCCGAGGTCGCCGCTGCCGTCCGCGATGTCGGCAGGTTGCTCGAAGCACAGGGTCATCATGTTGAAGAACGCGCGCCGGTTTTGCCGCTGGACCCTGCACAAGTGATTGCGGCGATCGTGTCGGCCAATACGGCGGCTACCGTGCAGTTCGCGGAGAAGAAGTTCGGCCGCCCGATGACCTCGGATGATTTCGAGAAACTCACACTCGGCAGCGCACACAATGCCAGCAAGGCAAGCGCAGTCGACTACGTGACAGCACTGCAGAACGCATTCCAGATCTCCCGCAGCGTCACCGAATTCTTTACCGGCTGCGACATCTTCCTGTCGCCGACACTCTGCACGCCGCCGATCAGGATCGGCGAGATCGATACGATGTCGGACGATCTCGGCCATGTCGCGCCTTTGCTGCGCCGCTACATGCCAGGCACCAGCATGGCCAACATGACCGGCCAGCCGTCCATGTCGGTGCCCCTGGCCTGGAGCAGCAAAGGCCTGCCGATCGGTATGATGTTCACGGCGCATTTCGGCGACGAGGCCATGCTGTTCCGTCTGGCCGGGCAACTCGAGCAGATCCGGCCCTGGAAAGACAGGCGTCCGCCGATCTCTGCCTAAAAACAGCCACAGCGATTACCAAAATGAAACCACAGCCGATTACATATCGGCCTATGTGGACGTTGCGTAATTGCGGGGAGGCGCATTTCAATGACCCAGAACGATCCGACCGATCACGCCCTCGCGGCCATTGCGAGCATTCTCGACCGCAAGGAAGCGGAATCGCAAGTGGCCGAACACGGCGACACCGAGCCCGCTTCGATTACCGTCATCACTGAAACCGTGGTCACCGAGACTGTATCTGTCATGGTCGCCGCTGAGCCCGAAGCACCGCTCGTCGAACACGAGTCGCCCTCCACGGTTCCAGAGGCCCTCGAGGTCGATGGCTACTCTCGTCTCGGTCCGGGTCCACTCGATGCCATCCGCTTTCGCTGGACCGCACGCCGCGACGACGACGGTCAGTATTTCGTCGATGAAACCATCGGTAGTTCGCGACCGATTTCATCAGGCCCGATGCCGCGTGACGAAATCATCGATTTCATCGATGGACGCGAGCGCGCCGCCCGCGATCGTTTCGAGACGCTGAAGAGCCAGATGACCGTGGGCAGCAGCGTCTCGCGTTACAGCGACTACTGACGAAAGCCAGCCTTCAGGCGACACCGCCATCCGGCGGCGGCGTTGAGGCCTGTCAGGCTGCCTTGAGCGCATATGTCCGGCGCATGATTGAACCACTTCTTCAGTCGGCGCCACACACCAAAGCAATTGCAATTCCCCCTGAGTGACGCGGATCACAGTGTTCGGGCGCATCCGCGGCTCGGTTAGGGGTAGGATTTCAACCGCTTTGGAGGACACATGAAGCCGCTCTTCGCCCTCGCCGCCATCCTGCTGACCAGCACCGCCGCTCAGGCCGGCGACAGCTACTCGTTCGACATCGGTGGCCGCACCATTACCATCGAAGCACCAAGCGACTGCAACTCGACGGACTGCATCTCGGTTTCCATTCCTGGCGTCTACGAATATGGCACGAAGCGCAGCAAGCGCGAGCGTGACCGCGAGACGCGCGAGCAGGCCCCTAACACTCCGCGATCCGAACAGACGGCCAAGCCTGCGGAGACGCAGAAGCCCGTTGTCGCCCCAAAGGAAGCGGCAGCTCCGGCGACACCTGTCACGCCATCCGTCGCGGTGGCCCCGCTGCCTGCCCCGGCTCCCGCGCCTGCCGAGAAATCTGTGCCCTCTACGGTCGTAGCCAACGCACCGCCCACCGATCCGGTCAACCAGCAGGATGCGCCCGCACCGGTTACGCCTGCCGCCGCGGCAACGCCGCTCGGCATCTGGATGACCGAGAAGAAGGAGGGCAAGGTTCGCATCGAACAATGCGGCGCCAATCTGTGCGGCTATTCGATGAATGCCAAGACCGAGGCCAATGGGGAGAAGGTGCTGATCAACATGAAGCCCGGCAACAACAAATGGGCGGGAAAGATCTTCGATCCGAACAGCGGCAGCACCTACGAATCGACTATCGCCCTGAAGGGCAGTGACACGCTGCGTGTTCAGGGCTGTGCCTTCGGTGGCATGTTCTGCGGCGGACAGACCTGGACGCGGGTGAACTGATCCCAGCAGACGCGCTCGTCGATTGAAAGGTCCAACATCCCCTGTAAGCTGATCGTAACGCGGTGCGCCCCTGAACGGTGAGCTCCGCGATACAAACGGGGGAGACGTCATGATCAGAATCACCGCCGCCTGGCTGGCAGCCTGCCTGCTGCTGTCGACGCCGTTGCAGGCAGAGACGCCAGTTGCTGCGCCCTCACCGTCCCGCCTCGACGATATCATTGCCCGGGGGACGCTGCGTGTTGGATTGACCGGCGACTACATGCCATTCAGCGCGTTCGATCCGACCACGACATCGTTCAAGGGCTTCGACGTCGAGATGGCGGCGCTCGGAAAAGCACTCGGCGTCAAGGTCGACTATGTGAAGACAAGCTGGCCAAAACTGTCAGCGGACTTTGCGGCAGACCAGTTCGACATGGTGATGGGCGGCGTGTCGATCACCCTCGACCGGCAGAAGAAGGGCGTGTTCTCGATCCCGATCATGCGCGAGGGCAAGACGCCGATCGCGCGCTGCGCAGATGCAGGGAAATTCGGCACGCTCGCGGAGATAGATCGGCCAGGTATCAAGGTGATCGTGAATCCGGGCGGCACCAATGAGCGCTTTGCACGGACGCATATCAAATCCGCCGAGATCACCGTCTTCAACGACAATACCCGCATCTTCGACGAGATCGCACAGGGCCGTGCCGACCTGATGATGACCGATGCGTCAGAGACCCGCTATCAGCAGAAGCTGCATCACGGCGTGCTCTGCGCTGTGCATCCCGACATGCCGTTCGATTTCGCTGAAAAAGCCTATTGGCTGCAGCGCGATGTCGCGCTGAAAGCCTTCGTCGATCAGTGGCTGCACATCATGCAGGAAGACGGCAATTTCCGTGCGACGGTCAACCGCTGGTTCGAGTGACCGGAGGCAATCGGCGCGCCGGACGCAAAGCCGGCGCACGCGATGTGACGGCACTATCCATTACGGAACGCGTAGCCGTATCCATTCAGCGCCGGCGCGCCGCCGAGATGTGCATAGAGCACCTTGGATCCTTCAGGGAAGTAACCCTTCTGCACGAGGTCGATCATCCCCTGCATCGATTTCCCTTCATAGACAGGGTCGGTGATCATCCCCTCGAGGCGCGCGCAGAGACGGATGGCGTCCTTGGTCTCTTCCGATGGCACGCCATAGACGGGATAGGCGTAGTCCTCGATCAGCACCACATCATCCTCGACGAGGTCTTTGCCTAATTTGACCAGCTTGGCGGTGTTCTGCGCGATCTCAAGTACCTGCGCCTTGGTCTGAGCCGGCGTGAAAGATGCGTCGATACCAATGACCCTGCGCTGACGATCGTCCTTGGCGAAGCCCACCAGCATGCCGGCATGGGTCGAGCCGGTCACGGTGCAGACGACAATGTAGTCGAATGCAAAGCCGAGCTCCTTCTCCTGCGCCCGGACTTCTTCGGCAAAGCCGACATAGCCGAGACCACCGAATTTGTGCACGGAGGCACCAGCCGGGATGGCGTAGGGTTTGCCGCCCTTGGCCTTCACATCCTCGATCGCCTCTTCCCAGCTATGGCGGATTCCGATGTCAAAGCCTTCGTCGACGAGCTGCACGTCCGCGCCCATGATCCGGCTGAGCATGATATTGCCGACACGGTCGTAGACGGCGTCCTCATGCGGCACCCAGCTTTCCTGCACGAGGCGGCACTTCATACCTATCTTGGCTGCGACAGCGGCGACCATGCGTGTATGATTGGACTGTACGCCGCCGATCGATACCAGCGTATCGGCGTTCGACGCGATGGCATCGGGGATGATGTATTCGAGCTTGCGCAGCTTGTTGCCGCCATAGGCCAGCCCGGAATTGCAGTCCTCGCGCTTGGCGTAGAGTTCGACCTTACCGCCGAGATGGGCCGAGAGCTTCTCCAGCTTCTCGATATAGGTGGGTCCAAAGGTGAGCGGATAGCGTTCGAAGCCTTCGAGCATGTGACACCTGTTGTCGTGAAAACTGGCGGTACAGCTAGCATTTTCGGTGCGGAAGGTGCTTTCAAAGATATGGCTGTTATCTGCTATATATCGTACCATATCCATATAAACTGGAAGTAAGATGCATATACTTCCAAAGATTTGGAAGATCCTTTCATGGCAGAAAATCTGGATAAAATCGGACTTCGCATGCTGCATTTGCTGCAGAAAGACGGGCGTCTGAGCAATGCCGATCTGGCCGCAAAGGTAAATGTCAGTCCCGCCACCTGCCATCGCCGCGCGCAGCAGCTGTTTGACGAAGGCTATATCAGGAACACACGCGCCATCATTGCGCCCGAGAAGGTCAACCGCGGCGCGCTGGTCATGGTCGGTGTCGTGCTCGATCGCTCGACGCCGGAAAGCTTTGCAGTGTTTGAAAAGGCAGTGGCCAAACTGAAATTCGTTCTCGATTGCCACCTGGTCGCCGGCGACTTCGACTATTTCCTAAAAATCCGCGTCGGCGACATGGCCGATTTCAATCGTATCCACGGCACGCAGCTCATCGCGCTGCCCGGCGTCCGTCAGACCCGAACCTTTTTCGTTATGAAAGAGGTGGTGGACAATGCGCCGCTAGACTTTTGAACCCAGCGTCGTCCTCGTACCCGGCAATGCCTGGCCGTCCTAGCCGACCGGCTTCGCATATTGTTCGTCGCTGACCTTTTCCATCCAGTCCGCGGTCTTGCCGTCGAGCGCTTCCTGCATGGCGATATGGGTCATGCCGGTGGTCGGCGCCGCGCCGTGCCAGTGCTTCTCGCCCGGTGGAATCCAGACGGTATCGCCCGGCTTAATCTCGACGACGGGCTTACCTTCGGTCTGAAAGCGCCCGACGCCCGCGATGACATAGAGCGTCTGCCCGAACGGGTGGGTGTGCCAGGCGGTGCGTGCGCCGGGCTCAAAGCTGACGCGGAAGGTCACCAGCCGCGCCGGCGCTTCGGCGACAATGACCGGGTCCTGCCAGACCGTGCCCGTGAAGTATTCCTCTGGCGCCCTTTTGGTCGGGCGCGAACCTGCGGGGAAAAGCTTCATGGCACGGTCTCCAATCTCTGGCCCTCATGGTGAGGAGGCGCGCAGCGCCGTCTCGAACCATGAGGGATGAACACTCCCTCGCCCTTCGAGACGCGGCCAAGCGGCCGCTCCTCAGGACGAGGGTATTTGAGTTGGTTGGTTACTTCTTCGACGCGGCGTAACGCGCCTTGGTCTCGGCATTCATCGGATACAGGCCGGGCAGCGTAGCGCCGTTGTTCACCTCGTTGACGATCCACGCTTCCATACGCTCCTGCTCGGCGCCTTCGGCGAGGACGAGATCGAGGAAGGCTTTCGGGATCACGACAGCGCCGTCCTGGTCGGCGACGATAACGTCGTCCGGGAAGATGGCAACGCCGCCGCAACCGATCGGTTCACCCCAGCCGACAAAGGTCAGGCCGGCAACTGACGGCGGAGCGGCATAGCCGTCGCACCACACCGGCAAATTGGTGCCGAGCACGCCTTCGATGTCACGCACCACGCCGTCGGTGATCAGCGCAGCCACGCCGCGCTTTTGCATGCGGGCGCAAAGAATGTCGCCGAAGATGCCGGCATCGGTGATGCCCATGGCATCGACCACGGCGATGCAGCCTTCCGGCATGGCTTCGATGGCGGTGCGGGTCGAGATCGGCGACGACCACGATTCCGGGGTGGCGAGATCCTCGCGCGCCGGCACAAAACGGAGGGTGAAGGCCGGGCCGACGAGACGGGGCTGACCGGGGCGCAGCGGCTTGGCGCCGCGCAGCCAGACATTGCGCAGGCCCTTCTTCAGGAGAACGGTGGTGATGGTCGCGGTGGTGACCTTCGACAGGGTGGCAATGGCTTCGGGTGTCAGGGACATACGCAGGGCTCTTCAGGTCAGAGGATGCAGGACGTTGAACTTACGGCGGCGCATCTTGCGGTGGAATGCCAGCGCGTCAAGGGCTGCTGCTTCAAAGCGCCATGCAATGTGATGAAACCTCTGCGATCAGTACGGCTTATCGCCAACATGCGTATTAATTTATTGAAGATGCACGGCTATTTTCAGATTGCGAATTCCACTCGCTGGTAAAACGCGCTATGCATGATTGTCCAATACTGACGTTGTGAGGCCATGGTCGCAGCTCTCTCCCCGCCCCGCATCCTCCCCAGTGGCGATGCTGCCATCACCGTGGAATTCAGCCGCACCATTGACGAGGAAGCCAACCGCCGGGTGCTGGCGCTCGACAAGCTCGTCGCGTCGGCCGGCCTTGCTGCCGTCACCGAAACCGTGCCGACCTATCGCTCCCTGCTGGTGCATTACGATCCGCTGCAGATCGGCTTCGACGCTTTGGGTGAGAAATTGACCGAACTGGCGCTGCAGCCGCTGCCCGAGGCCAAGGCGGCCCGGCGCTGGCGCATCCCCGTCGCCTATGGCGGCGAGAATGGCATTGATCTCGAAGACGTCGCGAAGGCGCTCAACATCACGCCGGACGAAGTGGTCGCACGCCATGTGGGCGGCGACTACAAAGTGGCGATGATCGGCTTCACGCCGGGCTGGTCCTATCTCAGCGGGCTGCCGAGTTCGATGCAGATGTCGCGCCGGCAGAATCCCCGACTGCTGACACCGCCCGGCACGATTTCCATCGGCGGCATCCAGACCGGCGTGCAATGCCTTGCCGGCCCCAGCGGCTGGCATCTGCTCGGACGGACCGCCGTGCGCACCTATCAGCTCGGCCGCGATCCCATCTTCCTGCTTGAACCCGGCGACGCCATCACCTTCGCGGCTGTCGATGAGAAGACCTTTGCCGAACAGGACCGCGCGGCCGAGGCCGGCGCATTCGTCGCGGAGCTGATCGCGTCATGAGCAAGCTCATCGTTACTTCCGTGAGCCCCGGCTCCTCAGTGCAGGATGTCGGCCGGTTCGGCGCACAGCGCTATGGCCTGGTGCCATCGGGCGCCGTCGATCGACTGGCGATGGCCGCCGCCAATGCCCTGCTCGGCAACACGCTGTTCGCCGCCACCATTGAACTCGGCCCGCTCAATTCGGTCTTCACCGCCAAAGGCGGCGCCGTGCGTGTGTCGCTGACCGGCGCAACACGGCCGGCGGATATCGCGGGCACACCCTTCAACGTCAATACCTCCGTCACGCTGGCCGATGGCGAGAGCCTCAATCTCGGCGTCGCCCGCGCCGGCACCTTCGGCTATCTCGCCATCGAAGGCGGCGTACGCGGCGAGCCGATGTTCGGCAGCCTGGCCGTGAACGCCCGCGCCGGTCTCGGCAGTCCCTATCCGCGCCCACTGCAGGCCGGTGACGAATTGCTGGTGGCGGCTGCAAGCAGCGCCAACGAGAAGCGCATCGATTTGCCTGCGCCGGCCGAAGGTCCGATCCGCGTGGTGCTTGGACCACAAGACGACGAATTCGGTGACGCCAAAGAATTGTTCCTCAGCAGCGAGTGGAAGATCTCGGCGACCAGCGACCGCATGGGCTATCGCCTTGAAGGCCCCGTCGTCAAACATCTGCATGGGCACAACATCGTTTCCGACGGCACCGTGAACGGCTCGATCCAGGTGCCTGGCAACGGCCAGCCCATCGTGCTGATGCCCGACCGTGGCACATCAGGCGGCTATCCGAAAATCGCGACCGTGATCTCGACGGATCTCGGCCGGTTCGGCCAGACCCAGCCGGGCCGCGCTTTCCGCTTTAAAGCCATCACCATGGCCGAGGCGCAGGCGGAATATCGCGCCTTCGCCGAGCTGCTGCAGAGCCTGCCCGGCCGTGTCCATGATTCCAACATCCTGATGTTGGACATCAAGGCGCTGCTGTCGTCCAATGTCGCTGGTGTCGCCGTCAGTGCAACCGATGACAATACGTGGCAGGCACCGCAAACGGCAGACGCCCAAGACTGATTTCGAATCCTACTCACGAAAGAGCACGACCATGGCGACCATCGATCTGAACTGCGACCTCGGCGAAAGCTTCGGCATGTGGGAGATGGGCAACGACGCCGCGATGATCGACCTCGCGTCCTCGGTGAACATCGCCTGCGGTTATCACGCGGGCGACGCCGACGTGATGCGCAAGACCGTGCAGCTTGCGAAAGCGCGCAATGTCAGGATCGGTGCCCATCCCGGCTATCGCGATCTGCACGGTTTCGGCCGCCGGCCTATCGTCGGTCTCACCGCACTTGAGATCGAAAACCTGATCGCCTACCAGATTGGCGCCTTGCAGGCGATCGCCGCCATGGAAGGCTACAAGGTCACCCATGTGAAAGCTCACGGCGCGATCTCCAACGTCGCTTGCGAGGACGACATGACCGCCCGCGCCATCGCCGCCGGCATCAAAGCCGTCGACCGCAATCTGACCTTCGTGGTGCTGGCGAATTCCAAACTTGTAACTGCCGGCGAAGCCGCCGGACTCCCGTTGGCACATGAAGTGTTCGCCGACCGCGCCTATGAGGACAACGGCAATCTCGTCTCGCGCAAGAAGCCCGGTGCGGTGTTACATGATCCGGTGATGGTTGCTGATCGTGTGGTGAAGATGGCACAGACCGGGGAAGTCATCTCGATCACTGGCAAGGTGATCAAGATGAAGATGGACACCGTGTGCATTCACGGCGACACGCCGGGAGCCGTCGAACTTGGCCGCCATGTACGAGATGGGCTGAAGGCGGCGGGGATCGATGTGGCGCCGTTCAAGACGGCGCTTTAGTTCGTAAACAAAACGCCGTCATGCCCGGCGAATGCCGGGTATCCACGCCTTGGCCACAAGCGAAGACGTGGATAGCCGGGACAAGCCCGGCCATGACGACCGAGAGGACAGGGATCATCCCCCTATCGATCGTTCAACATCCCCTCATGTGGCAGTCCCTCGATCGGGCATTCCTCCACACCCACCGTCGACCGCGTGAAGGCTTCGACATTCTCCCGCGCCTTGTCGGGATTGTTGACCCAGTTCGCGTAGAAATCGAACGGGCACGCTGCGACACCCTTGTTGCTTTCGCCGGAATTGATCGTGCCCGTATAACCGCGATGCAGCAGCTTGAAGAGATGGTTCTCCGACTGCCCGGTGCGTCGCGCGTCGCGGATCAGTGATTTCGACAGCGCCGCATATTGAATGCCGTAATCTTCCTCGCCGCATTCGCCGAGGGTGCGGCCATCGAAACCGATGATCGCTGAATGTCCGAAGTAGGAATACACGCCGTCGAAGCCTGACGCGTTGGCCACAGCAACATAAGTGTTGTTGGCCCATGCCATCGCCTTGGCCATCAGCACCTGCTGATCCTTGGCGGGATACATGTAACCCTGACAGCGCACGATCAGCTCGGCGCCCTTCATGGCACAGTCGCGCCAGATCTCGGGATAGTTGCCGTCGTCGCAGATGATCAGCGAAATCTTCAGGCCCTTCGGCCCCTCGGAGACATAAGTGCAATTGCCGGGATACCAGCCTTCGATGGGCACCCAAGGCATGATCTTGCGGTATTTCTGAACGATCTCGCCCTGATCGTTCATCAGGATCAGCGTGTTGTAAGGCGCCTTGTGCGGATGCTGCTCGTGCCGCTCGCCGGTCAGCGAGAACACGCCCCAGACCTTGGCCTTGCGGCAGGCCTCCGCGAAAATCTCGGTTTCCTCGCCGGGTACGATCGAGGCGGTCTCGTACATTTCCTTGGAGTCGTACATGATGCCCTGGGTCGAATATTCCGGGAACACCACCAGATCCATGCCGGGAAGACCGATCTTCATGCCGACGATCATGTCGGCGATCTTCTGCGCATTGGCCAGCACCTCGGCCTTCGTGTGAAGCCGCGGCATCTTGTAATTCACGACGGCGACGCCGACCGCGTCCTTGCTGGATGAAATATCGCCGTGATGCATCTGCGCTGGTCTCCGTTGCCGGGCGATGGTGGGCCGACGGAGGGAGACCGGGAATACGTGGATTTACGGATGTGCGGGTTGTGGCTCTGGCGACAGCGAGACGTCCTCGATGCAAACACCGTCATGGCCGAATTAAACACCGTCATGGCCGGGCTTGTCCCGGCCATCCACGCCTTTACTGCTTGTGGCACAGACGTGGATGCCCGGGACAAGCCCGGGCATGACAGAGTTTAAGTAGCAATTGCCGGGTCTGGATCGAGAGTCTACAACCCCGCACCCTTCCCGATCGCATCGTTGAACGATCGATCCACGATCGCATTGGCATCGAGCTTCTGCTTGATCAGTCCGCTGCGCAGATAGAGATCGATGGTCTTCTGCTCATCCGCGGCGACGCCATCGTCGATCGGTGCGATGCGGATTTGTGCGCGGGTCAGCCAATTCAGCGGCACCGACGGTGCCACGTTCATCAGCTTGCCCCAGGTCTGAGCATAGGCGTCCGCGTTCTTCAGCGCCCAGGCGCGGGCTGCGGTGAGGCGGCGGAGATAGTCCTCGAGCTCGGCATGCTTGTCGCGGATCGCATTCGGCGTCGCCACGACAAAGCTCAGCCCCGATGTCAGGCCCTCGGCATTGAGCACGACGCGCGACTGGAACAGCACCTCTTCCTGGCTCACATAAGGTTCCCAGGTCGACCACGCATCGACTGAGCCGCGGGTATAGGCGACCTTGGCGTCCGACGGCGCGAGGAACACGATCTGCACATCGTTCGCAGTCCAGCCCTTCTTCTCCAGCGCGGCGAGAATGAGCTGATGCCCGATCGAGCCGCGGCCGGTGGCGATCTTCTTGCCCTTCAGATCGTCGAAGCTCTTGATCGTCGAGTCCTTCGGCACCAGCACGGCGAGACCGTCGCCGGTCTGCCGGATCGCGCCGATTGCCTTGACCGGCACATTGGCCGCCGCGGCAAAGGTGAAGGGCGCATCGCCGACCAGCCCGCTATCGAGCGCGCCCGCACCGAGCGCCTCCAGCAGCGGCGCTGCCGCCGCGAACTCCTTCCACTCGATCTTGTAAGGCACGTCCTTCAGCACGCCGGATGCTTCCATCACGGCGCGCGCATTGCCCTTCTGGTCGCCGACGATCAGCGTGGTCTCGGCGTGGGCGGAAGTGGCAAACGCCGCGAGGATCAGCCCGGCGGCGAGAACAAGCCGTTTCATGCTGCGACAACTCCCTTGGCGGCGTCACGCGCCGCAATCAGCTCACGGGTGCGCGGGATCAGTTCGCGGCCGTAATCGATGGCGTCGATCAGGGGATCGAAGCCGCGGATCAGGAAGTGGCTGACGCCGAGATCGTAATAGTCGGCGAACACCTCGGCGACCTGTTCGGGCGTGCCGACCAGCGCAGTGGTGTTGCTGTTGGCGCCGGTGAGCGCCGCCATCTCGGTCCACAACCGCTTGTCGATGCGGGTGCCCTGCTCGGCCAGCGCCAGCAGACGCTTCGCGCCGGCGGTGGCATGGCCATCGGCCGGCTTGCGATAGCCGGTCTTGTCCTGCAACGCAGTGGCGCGGGCGAGAATGTCATCCGCCTTGGCCCAGGCTTTCTCCTCGGTGTCGGCAATGATCGGGCGCACCGACAGGCTGAATCGCGGCGCCGGACGGCCGTATTTCGCAGCAGCAGCACGTACGCGGCCAGTGACGTCGCGGACTTGCGCATAGGATTCCCCCCACAGCGCGAAGGTGTCGGCATGCTTGCCCGACACGTCGATCGCCGCATCCGACGCGCCGCCGACGAAGACATGGATCGGCACGATCGGCTTCACCTGTGAAAAGCCACCCTCGACCTGATAGTATTTGCCGTTGTAATCAAACGGCTTCTCGCTGGTCCATTCCTGCTTGATGATGTCGAGCCACTCGCCGGTGCGGGCATAACGCTCGTCCTTGTCGTCGAGCGTATTGCCGTCCTGCCGCAGCTCCTTGGCATTGCCGCCGGTGATGACATGCAGCGAGACGCGGCCGTTGTGGAAATTCTCGATGGTGGCGAGCTGGCGCGCCAGCACCGTCGGCGCGGTGAAACCCGGACGCTGCGCGATCATCACCTTCAGCTTCTCGGTGACGCCGAGCGCATGCTGGGCGACTTGCAGGCCGTCCGGCGAGGTCGAATGGAAGGCGAGCAGCGCGCGGTCGAAGCCGGCGAGCTCATGCGCCTTCGCGACGGTTTCGATATAGCTGGGATCGAGCACTGGGCCGGAGCGGACGCGGGTCTCGGATGCGTCATTGTTGGTGATGAAGCCGATGAATTCGACGGACATGGGTATCTCCACTTCCTGCTGTTATTCAGATGCCGAGCGCGATGCGTCCGGCGGAAATCTTGGTGCTGTCGTCCTGCGGCGTGTGCACGCGGCCACACAGCACGTCGCGATAATGCCGCTCCAGCGGATTGGCGCGGGTCAGTCCGTGATTGCTGGTCAGCGACAGCGCGTCTTCGACGACAGCCACGGCATTGTTGGTGACGGTGAGCTTGAGGATGTTCGCCTCGACCGGCGTCAGCGTAACACCGTCATCGATATCCCGTGCGAAGGTCTCGAGCAGGCGCGCATTCACCGCGAGCTTCGCCTCGATGCCGCCCACGATCTCCTGCACCCGCGGCAGAGTCGCCAGCGGCGCGCCGAGGCTTGAGGGCGTGCGGGTCTTGAGAAAGTCGATCAGCCAGTCACGCGCCGCCCGCGCCACGCCGTCATAGACGGCGCCCACCAGCACCGCCTGGATGGTCGCCTGCGACACATCCGGCGCGCCCCACTCGCTGGGACGGCGCAGATCCACTTCATGGTCGAGCGGGATGAGCACGTCGTCGAACACGACATCATGACTGCCGCTGGCGCGCAGACCGAGATGATCCCAGGTCTCGACGATCTCCGTGCCCGGCAGCCCCGCCGGCACCTGAAAGACGCCGACCCGTACGTCGGGCTCGTGCGTCTTCGCCCATACCGTGTACCATTTGAGGATCGGCGACCCCGTCGAATAAATCTTGCGGCCGGTCATGCGCCAGCCTTCGGTCGTGCGCTTCGCTGTTGTTTGAGGCAGACCGCCCCGCGATGGCGATCCCTGATCGGGCTCGACGCGCAACGCGTTGATCAGCGCCGGACCATTCACGGCATCGCGCGACACGCGCTGCGCCAGATGCGCAGGCCAGTTGCCATTCCGCGTGATGACCAGATGGTGGATATAGTGCATCGCCAATACAAGCGCGGTCGCGGCATCGGCCTTGCCGACCGCGTTCACGACGCGCGCAGCCTCGCGCACCCCGGCACCCGCGCCGCCCAGCGCCTTTGGCACCGGCAGCGCCAGAAGGCTCGCCTCGGACAGTTCCTGAAAATTCTCGAATGGAAAACTTGCCGCACGATCATGCGATGGCGCACGTTCCGCAAAGCCCGGAACGAGCAAATTAACTCTGTCGATAATGCTGGGAACCGCGTCCATATCGTATTGCTTTCGGCTTCTCTAACCCTAGAGAATGCCGTTCGGCAGGCGTTACAAGCGGTACCCGGAAATAACGACAGCGGGACTGATGGGCCTCAGACCCACAGGTGAAAATTCTCCCCGATGACCTCAGGCGAGAATTTTATTCGCGCGATTTTGAAGCCCGATTCAGGAATCTGCCGCCACCTGCCGGCTGCCAGCGATATGGCTGGTAAGCCTTTGCGTGACCTCACGCCGCAACGCATTGAACTCCGGCGATGCGACATCGCGCGGGCGCGGAAGGTCGACCTCGATTTCGCAGTCGATGCGGCCGGGTCCCGCGGACATCACGATGACGCGATCCGCCAGCATCACGGCCTCCTCGACCGAATGCGTCACGAAGATCACGGTAAGTCCTGTCGTGCGCCAGATCTCAACGAGTTCCTCCTGCAGCTTGCTGCGCGTCAGCGCATCCAGCGCGCCGAACGGCTCGTCCATCAGCAGCACGTCGGTGTCGTTGCTCAGCACGCGCGCGATGGCGACGCGCTGTTTCATGCCGCCGGAAAGCTGGTGCGGATAGCGATCGGCAAAGGCCGTCAGCCCGACCATGGCCATGAACTTGTCGGTAAGCTCGCTCACGAGTTTGGTGGCGAGACGACGATGCTTCGGCCCAAAGCCGATATTGTCGCGCACGGTCAGCCATGGAAACAGCGCGTAATCCTGAAACACCATGCCGCGATCCGGGCCAGGCTTGTCGACCGAAAAGCCGTACATGGTGACCGAGCCCTCAGTCACTTTCTCGAAACCGGCGACAATGCGCAGCAAGGTGGACTTGCCGCAGCCGGACGCGCCGAGCAGACAGACGAACTCGCCCTTGCGGATGGTGAGGTTGACACCGCGCAGCGCTTCGACCGGACCGTTGGAGGCCTGATAGATTTTCCTGACATCGCTGACCTCGAGGATATCAGGCGCAATTGTGGTTGGTCGATCAAGCATGGTGCTGCGGGCTCCAGCGAAGGAAGTAGTTGCTGAGCATCAGCAGGATACGATCCGACACGAAGCCGGTGATGCCGATGATGACCATGCCGGTGATCACGAGATCGGTGCGCGACAGTGTGCGGCCATCCATGATGACGGCGCCGAGGCCTTCGGGCACACCGGTCATCTCGCCGACCACGATCAGGATCCAGGCGAAACCGGCACCGAGACGAAGGCCGTTGAAGATGCTTGGCAGTGCCGCGGGCAGCACGACCGAACGGAACTGCTGCGCACCACTGCAGCCAAGCATCTCGGCAGCCTCGAACAGTCTGATATCGACCGATCGCACGCCGAATACCGTATTGAGCAGGATCGGGAAGAACGCGCCGAGGAACACCAGGAAGATCGCCGCGCGCGGACCTAGCCCGAAGAAGATCATCGACAGCGGCAGCCATGCTGTCACCGGGATCGGCCGCAGCAGCGACAGCGTGGGATCGAGCAGCTTGCGCAGCAACGGCATGCGCCCGATCATCAGCCCGAGCGGAATGCCGACCGCCGCCGCACAGAGAAAGCCGCCATAGACACGCTGCACGCTCTTCCAGAAATGGATCGGCAGGCTGGCGCTATAGGCGTCGTCATAGATTCCGCCGAAAGCGAAATCCCACATCATCACGGCGACACCATAGGGCGACGGCACCAGTCGCGTGCCGGTCCAGCGCACCATGACGTCCCAGATCACCATCAGGCAGACCGGCACAATCAGCGCGAGCGCGATGGTGCGCGCCCGCTGCACGCCCTGCCCGCGCTTGCCGGCCGCAGGCACCGGGGTTTCCGCTGCCGGCGCAAGCTGGACCCTGTTGGACGTATCGTCCATCGTGCTTTGCAGGCTCACGACGCGTTCACGTGGCCGCCAGCGCCTTCACGAAGCTCGCATCGATGAAGGTCTTGTAGTCCGGCAACTGCCGGATCTGCTTCTTGGACAGCATCTGGCCGCCGTAATATTCTGCCTGCTTCATGAACTGGTCGTCGATATTCCAGGTCAGCTCCACATTCGGTGCGGCCTTCTCGATCGACGGCTTCTGCTGTCCGAGCTTCTGCATCGCGATGGCGATGAAAGCCTCGCGGTCCTTCATGGCATATTCGCTGGCCAGGCGATGGGTCTTGAGCAGCGCCTTGATGAGTTCGGGGTCCTTCTCGATCAGTTCGCGGCGCGTGGCCAGTACCATGTTCAGCGAACCGGTCGGGGTCGTATAGGGATATTCGACGATCTGGCCAACGCCATTGGCGAGGCTGATGCCAGGGCCGGGCTCGGCGCCCACATAGGCGTCGATGTCGCCGCGGGCGAGCGCCGGCGCCATGTCGCTGAACGACAGACGCACGGACTCGACGTCCTTCACCGTCATGCCTTCGGCGGAGAGACGATCGAGGATCACGACTTCCTGGGTCGAGCCCGGCAGGATCGCGACTTTCTTGCCCCTCAGGTCCTTGATCGTATTGATCCCGGAATCCTTCTTGGCGACGACCGCCATGCCGCGATTGCAGGCAGACGCGATCACTACGATCGGCTCGCCATTGGCGCCGCCGAGCGTCGCCGCGGCAAAGCCGAAGATGCCAAAATCGACAGTGCCAGTCACGACAGCGTTCTTGCCGTCGGTCGGGGTTTCGAACGGGATCACCTCGAACTTGACGCCATCAGGCGCGAATTTCTCGTAGAAATACGGCGTGACACCGTGAATGAGCTTCAGCGTTCCGATCTTGACCACGCGATCGGCGGCGAAGGCCTTGATGCTGGCCGTGGACAGCGCCGCAGCAATAGCCGTCAGGCGGATGAAATCACGTCGGTTGGTGCTGTACATATCATTCCCTTGGGCTGAACCGTGTGTCAGCCCAAAAGGAATGCAATAACCATGCCTCGCATACAGCTATCGGTGGAGCGTGCCCTCACCCGCAACGGACCATATTCGGGAGGAGCTCACCACGTCGCGTCCAGCCCGAGCAGCCCCAGGATCTGTCGTCGCAGCTCCGCCAGATGCGGATCTCCGCGATGACGCGGATAGGGCCGGTCGACCGTGATATCCGCCGTTATCCGCGCGGGACGATCGCTAAACACGATGACGCGGTTGGCGAGGAACAGTGCCTCCTCCACGTCATGGGTCACCAGCAGTGCCGTGAAGCCGTTGCGTTGCCACAGCGAGACGAGTTCGGCCTGCATGGTGATGCGTGTCAGCGAATCCAGTTTGCCGAGCGGCTCGTCAAGCACAAGGATGCGCGGATCGTTGACCAGTGCGCGCGCCAGCGCGACGCGCTGCGCCATGCCACCCGAGAGTTGGTGCGGATAGGCTTTCTTGAATGCGCCGAGGCCTACGAGATCGATCGCGGCATCGACGCGGTGACGCTGCGTCTTGAGTACGCCCTGCGCTTCCAGCCCGAGCGCGACATTGTCCCACACCGTCCGCCACGGAAATAGCGTCGGATCCTGAAACACCACGACGCGGGACGGATAAGGTCCGGTGATGGCAACGCCCTCTTCTTCCAGCGTGCCGGCACGCGGCGGCTCGAGACCCGCCACCAATCGGAGCAGCGTGGACTTGCCGCAGCCGGAGGGGCCAAGCAGCGCGACGAATTCGCCGGGCGCGACGGATATACTGACATCGTCGAGCACCGGCAACACGCTGCCATCGATGTCGAAAGCGTGGCTGACGCTCTTGATGTCGAGCGACGCGCCGGTCGCTGCGGGCTGAAACGGTTTTGCCAGCGCTACCATTTGACGACTCCCTTCTGCCAGACCAGCAGCCGGTCGCGTACCTTGAACAGCAGCGTGATCGCGCCGGAGCACAGCAGTGACATCACGATCAGTGCCGCATACATGTTGTTGTAGGACGCCCAGCCCTGCGCCCATTGCAGATAGAAGCCGAGGCCGGCTTTGACGCCGATCATCTCGGCCACAACCAGCACCGCGAAGGACGCACCGAGCCCCATGAACAGGCCGACAAACACATGCGGCAAGGCTGCCGGGATCGCGACCTTGGTCACCAGGAAAGACGGCTTGGCGCCGAGCGTTCGTGCGACGTCGTAATAGGCGGTGCTGACGCTGGCCACACCCGACCAGGTCAGCACCGTCACCGGAAAGCCGGTGGCCAGCGCGATCAGGAACGTGCTGGCGCTCCAGGCGGATGGGAACGTGAAGAACGCAATCGGCAGCCAGGCCGTCGCCGGCAACGGTCCGATGAAGCGCAGGATTGGATGCACCCAGTAACCCGCGAGCCGTGACCAGCCGATGGAGACGCCGGTGAGGAAGCCTACGGCCGCGCCGATGAAGTAGCCGCCGAGCTGCAGCTTCACCGAGGCGAAGGCGCTGTCGAGCAGTTTCGGCAGATCGTCGGTATAGACCTCGACGATCGACTGCGGCGGTGGAAAGAACGGCAACGGCAGCCAGCCGAATTTCGCCGTCGCAAGCTCCCACAGCGTCAGGAACGCTCCCAAGGCAAACAGCCAGGGCGCGCGCCGCTGCACGCCATCGCCGAATTTGCCGAGCGCTGCCTGCGCTGTGGTTGCAATCGCGATGCCGCCAGCAATCGCGAATGCCGTATAGGCCACTGCTTCGGTGCGTGGCCAGTCGCCGATATCCGGCCATCGCAGGCACGACAGGCCGAAGGCCAGCCATGCGAGCCCTGCCCCGATCCCCGTGATACTAAAACGAAGCTTGCTGATGAATTGAAGTCCGCCATCGCCAGCAATGAGCGCGGTCTCGCGGTCACCGTCAAGCGGTGCGATCTCAGACGCGGAATACGTCGGCATAGATGCGCTCCGCGAATTTGGTGGTATCGGTGCTCGGTTTGAACACCGAGACCGTCTTGAGATCGTCGGCGTAGGATTTCAGTTCGCGCTTCAGCGCATCGCCCACGGGGTGGTGATGATGGGTATGATACTTCACCATGCCCAGCAGATCCTCGATGGTCGCGTTCTTCGGCGCATAGGGCTGGAATGACTTCGCCGCCTTTTCGGGATTCTGTGACGCGAACATCGCCGCATCGAGCAGTGCCTGCGTCAGGCCGCGCGCGACCAACGGATCGTCACGCAGCAGGCTGCCGCGCACGCCGACGATGCAGCAACTGATATCCTTGTAGGGGCCATCGAGATTGGAGCCGACTTCCTTCAGCTCACCGTCCTTGAGCCAGAGATAGGCCAGCGGATCGGAGGCGAGCCCGATCTGCGCTTCGCCTTTCTCCACGGCGAGCCGCACGAGGTTGCCGGGATATTGCCGCCACTCGACGTCCTTGTCCGGATTGAGTCCGGCTTTCGCGAGCTGGATCGAGAAGAAGTTCTTGTCCGGACCAGCCATATCGCCAACCGCGATCGTCTTGCCCTTGAAATCCGCAACGCTCTTCACTTCAGATTTCGCCGGTGCCAGCGCGCGCAGGCAGCCGCCATGGGTGCCGGCGACGATCTTGACGTCGAAGCCCTGCTCCAGCGGCTTCAGCCAGCGCAGCGCCATACCTAGGCCCGCATCGGATTTTCCGGTGGCAATGGCTTCGAGCAATTGATCCGTCGAGCCACTGTAGTTGACCAGCTCGACATCGAGATTCTGCTTCTGGAAAAAACCGTGATCGATGGCAACCGGCAGCGGCGCAAGGCAGACCGCGCCGGCATTCCAGGAGAGTTTCAATTTACGCGGTGCACCGGTGAGCGCGGGCGCCTCCGATGCGGTCCTGCAGATCGGAAACTCGGAAAAATCGATGGGTGACGCCTGCCGGAACGGAAACGCCTGCGCGCCCCATACGCCGAGCGGCGCCGCCAATGCGGCTGCAGCGCCGCCGCGCAGTAGCGACCGTCGATCCATCAGCGGCTTGCGGTTGTGATCATCGTTCGACATCTGGTCTCCTTGCGATCGGCACAGCGCTGCCCATGGCCGCAACGCATGGTGTTGCGGCTCGCGCTGATGCGATGGTCAATGTGTTGAGTGGAAGCTCAGCCGTGAGAGTCCGACGACTCCCGCCCCTGTGATTTCGATGGTACGAGGATGCGCAGCGCGGCGCGCAGGGTCAATGAAATGGAATTTTGAATGTGGGAGTAGTTGGAGAGAGTTTCTCCAACTAGAGGCGCGCCGGGAGAGAACGAGATTCAGGACCGCACGGCCATTCTATTCGTCAACACCGCGACAACCTATTCATTCTCAGCCGTCGCGCCCGCGAAGGCAGAGACAACACAGCAGCTTTGGCAATCGCCGACACATCACGCACTCAATATACGTCGAGCTGAAACCGCCCCTTCTTCTTCAGCTCACTGACGAACATCACCGCTTCATCAGTCGAACGCGCGCCATGCTGGGCGGCGATATCGACCAGAGCCCGTTCGACATCCTTGGCCATGCGCTTGGCATCACCACAGACATAAACATGGGCGCCTTCGGCGAGCCAGGTCCAGACGTCACGGCCGACCTCGCGCATGCGGTCCTGCACGTAGAACTTCTCACCGGCGTCACGCGACCAGGCGAGCGATAAGCGTGTCAGGAAGCCTTCGGTCTTCATGCCATTGAGTTCGTCGGCATAGAAAAAATCCGAGGCGCTGCGCTGATGGCCGAAGAACAGCCAGTTCTTGCCCGGCGCCTTGGTGGCCTTGCGATCGTGCAGGAACGCCCTGAACGGCGCGATGCCGGTGCCCGGCCCCACCATGATGATCGGCGTCTCCGGATTTTCCGGCAGCGCGAAACCGTGCGCCTTCTGGACATAGACCTTGAGCTCGTCGCCGGGCTGGATGCGATCGGCGAGGAAGCTCGAAGCAAGACCGTGACGCTTCCGCTTGCCGACTATGTAGCGAACGATATCGACGGTGAGAGACAGTTTGCAGGGCGTCGCATTGTGCGATGACGAGATCGAGTAGAGCCGCGGCTGCAGTGGCTCCAGCGCCTCGATGAAAGCTTCCGGATGCGGCCGCACGCCGGAGAATTTCTGCAGCGCAGCCATCACGTCAAGCGTCGCGGCATCGCCATCGGGGTCCTCGCCCTGTGCCAGCGCGCGCGCCTTGGTCCGCTGCGCACCGCCAGTGAGATAAGAGATCAGTTCGAACAGCGAGTCCGGCGCCGGGGCCAGCGAGACGTCGTATTGCAGCACTTCACGCAGCGTCTTGCCGCGCACCTCCGTCATATGCGACGCGCCGAGCAGCGCGATGATCTGGTCGACGTGACCGAGATCGTTCGACGCAAAGATGCCGAAACTGTCGCCGACCACGTAATCGAGCCCACAGCCCGACAGATCGAAATCGATATGCCAGGTCTCTTTCTCCGAGCCTTTGCCATTGAGCAGGCGGCGGCCGAGAAACACCGCGGGGGCGGGATTGTCGCGCGAGCGGCCGAGCGTCGATGGATCCGGCGCAGCAACTTCGACCGGCTCCGCAGCAGTCGTCGCTGCTGCCGCGGGCGCAGCACCGGCCGGCGCCTTGTCGAGCTCCTCATAGAGCGACTTCAGCATCCGCGCGGTTTCCTTGCCGCCGGGCACGCAGAGATTCAGCCGCGCCTCCGCCTTGGAAGCAATCGCGTCGGAATAGTCGTTGCAGTTATAGCCGCACTGGCCGCAGTCCTGCTGCGCCATCGCCGCCATCATCTTGCGGCGCATCGGCTTGCCTTCGGCAAGCTTCATGCGATCGGCGATCGGCATGGTCTGGTCATGCCACGGCGCGCCGTCGTCTTCTTCCATGATCGCGGCGCCCTGCTCGGCCGACAACGGCGTCGCCGGCGCATCGGACAGCAGGCCGGCGAAGAAGCCGTTCAGCCAGGAGCGTTGCGCTTCCGAGAACGGCGCAGACGCTGGAATGATCTCGAGTTTAGGCGGCGGCGTCATCTGGTTCATGCGGACACCTGTTCATCGGCGAGCTGACGCAACGAAGCCGCGTCGTGACGGCGCGAGAAAGTGAGGAAGGTCTCGTCCGGCGATGCGCGGTGGGCGAGATAGGCTTTCAGCAGCCGCTCGACGACGACAGGCGCGTCTTCGGACTTCACGTTCTGATAGACCTCCTGCCCCACATCGGCCTGTGGGCCGAAGCCGCCGCCGGTGAAGATGTGGAAGCCGTCCACGGTGTCGTCGCTATCGTCCAGCGCCACGCGGGCGCCGATCATGCCGATGTCGCTGATGTAATGCTGCGCGCAGGAATGATGGCAGCCGGTGAGATGGATGTTGATCGGCGTATCGACCTCGACGCGCATATCGCACCATTCGGCGATGTTCGTTGCCGTGCGTTTGGTATCTGCATTGCCGAACTTGCAGCCGGCGCGGCCGGTGCAGGCGATCAGGCCGGCGCGGATCTCGGTGGTCTTGATGGCAAGACCGAGCGCCTCGATGGCCGCAGTCGCCAGCGCGACATTCGCGTCTTTCACACCGGGGATGAGCAGGTTCTGCCACACTGTGAGGCGGATATCGCCGTCGCCGAGATCGGCCGCAATCTTCGAAAGCCCCCGCATCTGATCGCAGGTTACCTTGCCCAGCGGCAGCACGACGCCGATCCAGTTCAACCCGTCCTGCTTCTGCTTGTGCACGCCGATATGCGCCGTGCGGTCGAACTCCGGCCGCGGCATCAGCGCCTCAGCAGAAATGCGCGTAAATGGCTGACCGAGCTTCTCCTCGACCAGGGTGAGAAATTTCTCCATGCCCATGCCGTCGATGACGTATTTCAGCCGCGCTTTAAGCCGGTTGGTGCGGTCGCCGAGATCGATAAAGACGCGCACGATGGCGTCGGAGACCTTGGTGGAGTCCTCCGGTCTCACGATGATGCCGGTATCGGTGGCGAAATCCTTGTGGCCGGTGATTCCGCCGATCCCGAGCTTGAACCAGACGCCGGGCGCGACGCCGAAGCTATCTTTCACTTCGACTGCCTGGAAGGCGATGTCGTTGGTGTCCTCCAGCACGGCGATCTTGCCGGCGCCGTCGAAGGCGACATTGAATTTGCGCGGCAGGCCGGTGAGCGAGCGGTCATTGAGGATGTGATAGTGCCACTCGCGCGCATAGGGCCGCGTGTCCAGCAGTTCCTGCGGATCGATGCCCGCGGTCGGCGTGCCCGTGACGTTGCGGATGTTGTCGGCCCCGGAGCCGCGTGAGCACAGACCGAGATCCTGGATCCCCTCGATCAGTTTCACGGCATGTTTCGGCGGAATCTCGCGCACCTGCAGATTGGCGCGCGTGGTCACATGGGAGAACGGACCGCAGAGCTCGTCACTGAGATCGGCAAGACCTGCAAGCTGCCAGTGCTTCATGATGCCGTTCGGGATCCGAAGCCGGCACATATAGGAGTCCTGCGTTGGCCCGACATAGAAGATGCCGTAATAGCGCCAACGGAAATTGTCGGCCGGCGATGGCCGCGCATCGATCGCAGCCTGATCGCGCAGCCGCGGATAGGCGTCGAACGGATGTTCCTCGCGCTTCCATTTCTCCTGCTCGACCAGCTTCTTGCCCGACGCAATCGTGCGATCCTGCGCCTTGATATGCGACGCATCCGGTCCGGTCGGCTCCGCATTGGCTTTGGCTGACGCAGCGCCACCGAGACCCTTGCCGACGCGGCTGATCTGCAGCCCGGTCGAGAAGCCCTCAAGGTAGCGCTTCTGTTCGTCAGTAAAGTCGACGGAGAGCGTTTCGATTTTCATGAGCGGGACGAAGCTCCTGCGGGCCACAGCGTGGCTTCAACGGGGATAAGGATTGCGGATCGCGCAGGCTCATGTCGGCGCCTTGCGCCGGCTTGAATTCTGGAAGCGATCCGATCAGCCTCGTTGCTGCGGAAATCCATCTGAACTGACCGGCGAGCATCAGCGAACGCCGGTTGATCAGAGACATTCAAGTCTCGTGCCAGACCATCATCGGGGGAAAAACGTCAATAAATCAGGGGATTGAGGTCGAGGTCGGGCCGAACCCGCCTGTCCGGTGTCAGCGTTTGTGCATCGCACGCTCAATAATTAGACGGCGGCAAGTCAACAGCAGCTATCGCTGCGAGGAGCCCTTGCGACGGAGCAATCCAGCCTTGGCTCGTGGCCTTTCGGATTGTCGCCTCGGCAAGAGGAAAGCTGGCGAGCCAGCTTTCCTTGACCTCATCATGGAGTACAAACGTCTGCGCAGGCCAATTACGCCGTTACGCGCGCCGCCTCGAACGTCGCCAGATCTGCGGCTCCGTCGTCCAGCACTTGCGTCTGCCGCAGCATGTCCTCGATGCCATCTATCGCGCGACCCACATCGACCGTCGACGTATCGATCCGCAGCTCGACCGTCTCCGGCGCCTGATAGTCGTTGGCGATACCGGTGAAGCCCGGCAGGTCGCCGGCGCGGGCCTTGGCGTAATGCCCCTTGGGATCGCGCTGCTCGCAGATCTCCGCCGGAGTCGCGACATAGATCTCGTGAAATGCAGTATCGACCGCGCTGCGGGCCTCGGCGCGGTCGCCGCGCGAGGGTGAGACAGCCGCGACGATGGCGATATGACCGTTGCGAGCGAGATGGCCGGCCATTTCTGCCAGTCGCCGGACATTCTCGCTACGATCGGCGGCGGAGAAGCCGAGGTCGCGATTGAGTCCGGCGCGCAGCGTGTCGCCGTCGAGCAGGATCGGCGAACCGCCTTTGGCGAACAGACGGTGCTCCAGCGCCCGCGCCAGCGTCGACTTGCCCGATCCCGGCAATCCCGTGAACCACACCACTGCGCCTTGATGGCGATAGCGCGCTGAACGTTCCTCAGGCTGCAGTGCCGACTGCACCGGCACGATGTCCGACGACACCGCGCGTTGGGCAGCATCGATGGACAGCACGAGACCGCCACCGGCGATCCGGCCGCCGACCTCGATCACGAGGCGTCCGGTGCGCGGATTGTCGATATAGCGATCGGCGGCGACCGGTTGCGCCAGCGCAATCTCGATTTCACCGACATGATTGCGGGCGATCTGTTTGGTCTCGACACTGGCCAGTTCGCCGGGATCGATCGCTTTTTCGATCGCGACCACACGGCCGCGCACTTCGCGCACGCCGAGCCGCAGCAGGATCGACGATCCCGCTGTCAGCGGCTGGTCGTGCAGCCAGAAGATCCGCGCCCGCAGTCGTCGTGTATCCGATGGCACCGCGCCCACATGCGCGATCACGTCGCCGCGCTCGACGAACAGTTCGCGGTCGAGCGTGATACCGACGGATCGCCCTGCCCCGTGCTCGCCTTCCAGCGGCATCGCCGACCAGCGCTCCACGCTCTTGATCTTTGCCCGCTTGCCGGCGGGCATGATCACCACGTCGTCGCCGACAGCCAGATGACCGGCCTCGATACGCCCGGCCACGATGCGCCGGTCGTCGAACTTGTAGATCGCCTGTACCGGCAGCCGCAGCGGCAATTCATCAAGCGCGAGCGCCGGCTTCAGCGCATCGAGCGCCCCCACGACTGTCGGCCCGCGATACCAGCCGATACGGTCGGTATGGGTGGCCACGCCATCGCCATCCCGCGCCGAAATCGGAATCACCGCGGCGGGCGTGACACCCAGTTCGATGAGATGCGCCGAAATTTCGTCGCTGATCGCCTGGAAGCGCAGAGCGCTGAAATCGACGCGGTCCATCTTGTTGACGACGACGGCGACCTGCTTCACGCCCAGGAGATGCAGCAGATAGGCATGGCGCCGGGTCTGATCGCGAACGCCTTCCAGCGCATCGACGATCAGCACGGCGCCATCGGCCTGCGATGCACCGGTGATCATGTTACGCAGAAACTCGGCGTGGCCGGGCGCGTCGATCAGAATAACGTCGCGCAATTTGGTCCGGAAGCGGATCTGCGTGGTATCGATGGTGATGCCCTGGTCACGCTCGGTCTGCAGCGCATCGAGCAGGAACGACCATTCGAACGGCATGCCGCGTCGCGCGCTAACCGCTTTCAGCATCTCCAGCTTGCCATCCGGCAAGCCGCCGGTCTCGTGCAGCAGGCGACCGACCAGCGTCGACTTGCCATGATCCACATGGCCGACGATGACGATGCGCAGTTGCGGGCGCGTGGTGCCGTTGGGCATTCCGAGCGAGGTCGGATTGACAATCTTAGTCATGCATCACCTCTACAGATAGCCGGCGACACGCAGTCGCTCGAAGGCGTCTTCGGTCTCATGATCGAGTGCGCGGCCGGCGCGCTCGGGAATCGTGGTGCCGTCGAGCTCGACCAGGATTTCGGCAATCGTGCTGGCGGTCGATGCGACGGGATTGGTGATGTCGGCATCACCCAGCGAGCGGTAGCGCTTGCCGTCTTTGGCCAGATACAACGGGATGATCGGGATGTTTTCGCGCGCCGTGTAGGCCCAGATGTCGGCTTCGGTCCAATGCAGAATCGGATGAATGCGCAGATGCGCACCAGGCGGCGGCGATGCGTTGAACTGATCCCAGAATTCCGGTGGCTGGTCGCGCACGTCCCATCCGCCCTCGACGCCACGCGGCGAGAACACGCGCTCCTTGGCACGGGTCGCCTCTTCGTCCCGCCGAATGCCGGCGATCAATCCGTCAAAGCCGTGCTTCGCCAACGCAAGTTTGAGACCTTCGGTCTTGCGCGCCGCCGAACGCGCCGCCGGCGGCAGTGTCGGATCGACACTATCGATCGACGGGCAATATTCGACGGTGAGGTCGAGTCCCCACTCCTTCGAATAGTGATCGCGGAATGCGTACATCTCCGGAAACTTCTTGCCGGTATCGACATGCAGCGCGGGGAACGGTACGTGGCCGAAGAACGCCTTGCGTGCCAGCCAGATCATGACATTGGAGTCCTTGCCGAGCGACCACAGCAAGGCCAGCTTCTTCAGCCGCGCGAAGCCCTCGCGCAGGATGTAAATGCTTTGTGCTTCCAGTTGATCGAGGTGGTCCATCGATACCACATCCGATCGGACGCGTTCGAGATTGGTCGACGTCATACGCCTTCTCCAGGTCCTCAAAACCGCCGTGAGATTCGCCGTTGCTCACGAAGCGGATACGCTCGGAGAAAGTGCATCTCTGGAACTCGATTTATGGGGTCAAAAAATCTAAACTGCGCTTCTCAAATAGAAAGAATATTTTTCTATTAAGCGACGATAAACAACTGATATATAGAATCTTATTCCAGTCAAGCTGGATGTGTTGAGGAGTTCGAGATGTTGTCGCCCGGAGCCGTCGCAAGTGCTGTCCAATACGATCAAGCGCTGCAATCCGCGTCGCCCGCCGAGGTGATTGCCGCGGCGCTTGAGGCCGCGGGCCGCGATGGACTCGCACTGGTATCGTCGTTTGGTACGGAGTCCGCGGCGTTGCTGAAGGTGATGGCCGATGTCGATCCCGCCATCCCCGTGCTGTTTCTCGACACTGGCTGGATGTTCGAGGAGACACTCGCCTATCGCGACCAACTGATCCTGACGCTGGGCCTGCGCGACGTGCGAACGATCCGCCCCGCAACGGATGCGCTTGCCGCTCACGACAGCGATGGGGATTTGTGGTCGTCCGATCCCGACACCTGCTGCCGGATCCGGAAGGTCGAGCCGCTGGCGCAGGCGCTGGCGCCGTTCAGCGCATGGATCAACGGCCGCAAGCGATTTCAGGGTGCGTCGCGCGCGGCCATTCCTGTCGTTGAAACCGATGGCGGCAAATTGAAATTCAATCCATTCGCCAATGTCACGCCGGACGAGATCGGACTGATCTACGCGTCAGCGAAGCTGCCGCCGCATCCGCTCGTGGCCTCAGGATTTGCGTCGGTCGGCTGCATGCCCTGCACGTCCCGCACCGCGCACGGCGAAGACCCGCGCGCCGGCCGCTGGCGCGGCCGCGCCAAAACGGAATGCGGTATCCACACATCGGCGGGCTGAGCCGCCGTCACGACTTCATATGCACGATCTCGAACGCCGCGAGATGAGCAGCGATGTTGCTCGGATCGAATGGCGGTCCGGCAAACGCGCCGACCGCGTCGGGCACATCAGTCGGAGCGCTCCCGATGATACCGAGCGCAGCATCGTAGAGATCGGGGCGGAACACCCCCTGTGCGATCTTCAGCGCCTCCGGGCTGATCGCGGCCTGTCCCCAGCGCACCATCTGGGCATAAAGCCAGGCGGCCTGAACGGGATCGGGGCGCCCGGCTCCTTCGCGGCCGACCAGCAGATAGCGCCCGCTCTCGCGCATGGTGCCGTCGGGCGCAATCTTCAGCCGGCCATCAAGCGTCCGCAGCAGGACTTCCGGCGAGACGCCGATATGGTGGGGCTTGGCGAGAATCGCCGCGATCTCATTGCGGTTCTCCGGAGCCTCGATGAAGGCAGCCGCGCTCACATGCGCCCGCGTGAGCGCCGCCACGGTGTCCGGGTTCTTCTCCGCCCAACTCTGCCTCATCGCCAGCACCTTCTCGGCAGCGCGCAGCAGGATGTCGGAGACGAAATGCAGAATATGGCCGACGCCGAGATCGACCGCGACAGAATTCCAGGGAGCGCCGACACAGAACGCATCGACGTGACCGTTGGCGAGGCTCTCGACCATGTAAGGCGGCGGCAGCACCACGAGGCGGACGTCCTCATCGGGATCGACACCGCCGGCGGCCATCCAGAAACGGAGCTGGTAATTATGCGTCGAGAACGGAAACGTCATGCCGAAGGTCAGGGGATCGGCGCCGGCACGGGCACGCGCGACGACCACGCGGCGCAGCGCCTGCGCGGTGGCCATCGGATCGGTCGGGTCACCGTCGAGCTCCGACATCAGCGCCGCATGTAGCGCCGGCGAAACGGTAATGGCATTGCCGTTGATGCCGAGATTGAACGACGCCACGATCGGCACTTTCACGTGCCCGAGCCCGAGGCTGGAAGCGATGGCAACGGGCGCCAGCAGATGCGCCGCTTCAAACAAGCCGATATTCAGCTTGTCGCGGACATTCGACCACGACACTTCCCGAACCAGTTCGACGTTCAGCCCCTCGGCCTTCGTGAACCCCTTGTCGACCGCAACAATCAGCGCAGCGGCGTCGACCAGCGGGATGAACCCGACACGGAGCGGTTGATCGATCATTTCAGCAACTCCGCTGCGGTGATGATCGACTGCGCGATCTCGCCGATTTTCTTCTTTTCACGCATCGCCGTGGATCGCAGCAATACGTAAGCCTCTTCTTCATTGAGGCCCTTGAGCTTCATCACGATGCCCTTGGCGCGGTCGATGATCTTGCGCTCCTCCAGCGCCGACTTGGTGCGCTCGAGCTCGTCCTGCAGTTTGGAGAAGGCGTTAAAACGGGAGATGCAGAGATCGAGAATCGGCTTGATCCGCTCCTTCTTCAGCCCGTCCACGATGTATGAGGATACCCCCGCCTCGACCGAGGCACGGGCCGACTCGGCGTCGCTCTGGTCGACGAACATGGCGACCGGCCGGCGCACCGCGCGCGAGACCTGGAACATTTGTTCCAATACGTCGCGGCTGGGGTTTTCGAGGTCGATGACAATGACGTCCGGATCCAGCGCATAGACCCGGGCCAGCAGGTTATGCATCTCCCGGATATGCTGGACGTCCACATAGCCAGCCTCCCGCAGCCCTTCCTCAAGGATCGCGGCCCGGATCGGGCTTTCGTCGACAATGACAATTTTGGGCGACTGGTCGGCAGGCATCGGGCACTCACATGGATGCGGAATACCCATAGCACGCCCGCGCACGGCTTAAAGCCTTGTAATTATGGGCAAATGGGACTACCTGCTGCCTCTCAATCAGGCAGATCGAACATGCAACAGGCCGCCGCGCCGAAAATCTCCTTTGTCTCGCTGGGATGCCCCAAGGCCCTGGTGGATTCCGAGCGCATCATTACGCGCCTGCGGGCCGAAGGTTACGAACTCGCCCGCAAGCACGACGGCGCCGACATCGTCATCGTCAACACCTGCGGTTTCCTCGACAGCGCCAAGGCGGAGTCGCTGGGCGCCATCGGCGAAGCCATGGCGCAGAACGGCAAGGTCATCGTCACCGGCTGCATGGGCGCCGAGCCCGAGCAGATCGAGGCCGCCTATCCCAACCTGCTGTCGATTACCGGCCCGCAGCAATATGAGAGCGTGCTCGACGCCGTGCATCGTGCGCTGCCGCCGGTGCACAATCCGCATATCGATCTCGTGCCGCCGCAGGGCATCAAGCTGACGCCGCGGCACTACGCCTATCTGAAAATTTCCGAAGGCTGCAACAATCGCTGCACCTTCTGCATCATCCCGAAGCTGCGCGGCGATCTCGTCTCGCGCCCGGCCAACGAGGTGCTGTTAGAGGCTGAGAAGCTGGTAAAGGCTGGCGTCAAGGAACTGCTCGTCGTGTCGCAGGACACCTCGGCCTACGGCGTCGATATCAAATATGCCACCAGTTCATGGAAGGACCGCGAGGTCCGCGCCAAGTTCTACGATCTCGCCAAAGAGCTCGGTGAACTCGGCGCATGGGTCCGCCTGCAGTATGTTTACCCGTATCCGCATGTCGACGAAGTCATCGACCTTATGAATGCCGGCAGCAATGTGCTGCCCTATCTCGACATCCCGTTCCAGCACGCGGCCCCGGAAGTATTGAAGGCGATGAAGCGCCCGGCCGCGCAGGACAAGACACTCGCCCGCATCAAGACGTGGCGCGAGATGTGCCCGGATCTCACATTGCGCTCGACCTTCATTGTCGGCTTCCCCGGCGAGACCGAGAGCGATTTCCAGTATCTCTTGGACTGGCTGGAAGAGGCGCAGATCGACCGCGTCGGCGCGTTCAAATACGAGTCCGTGGCGGGCGCGACCTCCAATGCCATTGCCAATGCGGTGCCTGAAGAAATCAAGCAGCAGCGCTGGAACGCGTTGATGGAGCGTCAGCAGAAGATCTCCGCGCGCCGCTTGAAGCGCAAGGTCGGCACCCGGCAGCAGGTCATCATCGACGAGGTCGGGCCGACCGTGTCGAAGGGCCGCTCGAAGGCGGACGCACCCGATATCGACGGCTCGGTCTACATCACGGCGCGCCGCCCGTTGAAGGTCGGCGAGATCGTCACGGCGAAGATCGAACGCGCGGATGCGTATGATCTGCACGGGACCGTGGCGGGGTTCTGAGGGAAGCGTAACTAAAACGCCGTCATGCCCGGGCTTGTCCCGGGCATCCACGCCTGTCTTTTCTCGCGGCCAAAACGTGGATGGCCGGGACAAGCCCGGCCATGACGAACATTAGCAATGAGACTGTGGCAAAGCCACCCGCCTCACACCTTCAAAATCACCGCGCCCGTGGTCTTGCGGGCTTCCAGATCCACATGCGCCTTGGCCGCATCCTTCAGCGCATAAGCGTGATTGATCGGCACATGCAGCTTGCCGTCGATCACAGCCGAGAACAGCGTGTCGGCGCCCTCCAGCAATTCAGAGCGCTTGGCGACATAGTCGTTCAGCTTCGGGCGCGTCGCGAACAGCGAGCCATGATTGTTGAGTTCGGCGATGGCGAATGGCGGCACCGGGCCAGAGGCATTGCCGAACGACACCCACATGCCACGTGGCTTCAGGCATGACAGCGAGCCCGGATAGGTGGTCTTGCCCACACCGTCATAGACGACATCGCAGAGTTCGTTACGGCTGATCTGCTTCACGCGATCGACGAAATTCTCTTCGTTGTAATAGATGACGTGATCGCAGCCATTGGCCAGCGCCAACTCGCCCTTCTCTTTCGAACCGACGGTGCCGATCACATGCGCGCCCATGGCCTTGGCCCACTGGCAGGCGAGCAGACCGATGCCGCCCGCTGCGGCGTGGATCAACACGCGGTGATGCGGCTCGACCTTGAAAGTCTTGTGCAGCAGATACCAGACCGTGAGGCCCTTCAGCATCAGCACGGCACCCTGCTCGTGGGTGATGCGATCCGGCAGTTTCACCAGCCGGTCGGCGGCAAACACGCGCTCAGTCGCATAGCTGCCGAGCGCCGAATAATAGGCGACGCGGTCACCGGGATGGAAGCCGGTGACGCCGGGGCCAACCTCGATGACTTCGCCGGAGGCTTCGTTACCGGCGATGAACGGCAGCTGCGGCGCCTTGTAGAGGCCGCTGCGGAAGTACGTATCGATGAAATTGACGCCGATGGCATGCTGGCGGATGCGCACCTCGCCCGCAGCCGGTGCCGGGACCTGCACGTCTTCATAAGTGAGCACTTCGGGTCCACCGATCTCATGGACGCGGACGGCTTTAGTCATCGTTCAATCTCCCTGAATGACTTTGGTCTCAAGCGATAACCAACACCCGCGTGATGTCAACCTGTGCCCGGTTGGGCCCGCTTTCGGCGGTTGCGCTTCGCCAGCACGTTGAACAACTCGACCGCCGCCGAGAACAGGATGGCGAAATAGATGTAACCGCGCGGAATATGGAATTTGAATCCATCCGCCATCAGCGAGACGCCGATCAACACCAGGAAGGCCAGCGCCAGCATCTTGGTGGTCGGATATTGCGCCACGAAGCGTGCCACGGGTCCGGACGATACATACATCACCGCACAGGCGATGATGACAGCGGCAACCATGATCTCGATGTCCTGCGCCATGCCGATCGCAGTGATGATGGAGTCGAGCGAGAAAACGAGATCGACGACGACAACCTGCAGGATTACCAAGGCGAAAGCGTTCGGTGCCGGCTTTTCGTCGCCGTGTCCTTCCCGCGCCTCGACCTCGGCATGAATTTCATGCGTCGCCTTGGCGATCAGGAACAGACCGCCACCGATCAGGATCAGATCACGCCAGGAGAATGCGAGGCCTCTCACCGTGATGACGGGTTCAGTCAAGCCGATCAGCCAGACGAGAACGCTCAGCAGGACGATGCGGAACACCAGCGCCAGCGCGAGACCGATCTGGCGTGCGCGGGTTGCCTGCGGCTCCGGCAGCCGCGACACCAGAATCGACAGGAAAATCACATTGTCGATACCAAGTACGATTTCGAGCGCGGTCAGCGTCAAGAGCGCGGCCCAGGCTTCGGGGCTGGAAAACAGTTCGATCATGATTTGGAGGGCCTCATGAGGCGGATGACGGCGTCACCGCAGACAATGTAAAAAGCGATCGCGCAGAGCGCGACCGTAATAGGCAAAGCAACAGCGAAGTTCTGTATCAGCGTGATGACGGCCAGCACGGCCCAGATCGCCATCAGCGACAGATTCAACCGGCGCAGGCGCGTCACGCGAACGGGATGCAGCACATGCACCGGCACAAAGGTCAGGACGATCAGCGCCAGCATCGCAAGGCTCGCGATGACGGGTGATGGTTGCAGCAAGAACAGATAGAACGCCGCCCCGTTCCACAGCGCCGGAAAACCGCGAAAGTGGTTGTCGTCGGTCTTCATGCGTTTGTCGGCAAAATATAGTGCGCTGGTGACGACGATACCGGCACCGAGCAGCACCGCCGTCCACGGCACCAACAGACCGGAGGCAGCGATCGCATAGGCTGGCACGAACACGTAAGTGAGGAAGTCGACCACGAAATCGAGCGCGTCGCCCGACCAATCCGGCAGCACGCGGCCGACGTCGAAGTGTCGGGCGATCGGGCCATCGAGCCCGTCGATGATCAGCGCCAAACCGAGCCAGCCGAACATCGCTGCCCATTCGCCTCGCACGGCGCTCATCATGGCGATGAGTGCTACACCGGCACCGAGCGCCGTGAAAATATGAACCGAGAACGCCGCCGCGCGCGCGGATCGTGACGACGACGGGAGTTGGTCCGGACTCGAAGCGGTCATGTGCCGGGAATTGCTAGCAGGAATCCGCCCGATTTGCACAGGCGCCGATGCGGCGTTCGGCCGCCCGACTACGCGGGAACGATTCCACGGCGCGTAACGGCTTGAAAATACCGGGCCAAAGGCCGATGGTCCGGCCATGACCGAGACCTCTGCTTCCACCTCCACCTATAATGTCGCCGTTGTCGGCGGCGGTCCTGCCGGCCTTGCTGCAGCCCTTGCGCTGGCCGAGACCGGCGCCCGTACCGCCCTCGTCGCCCGCCGCGTCCCCTACGGCGACAACCGCACCACTGCGCTGCTGGGCGGCTCCGTCGCGTTTCTGGAAAGCCTCGATGTCTGGCGCCGCTGCGCTGACAAGGCGGCTGCGCTGACGACCATGCGGCTGGTGGACGACACGGGCCGGCTGATCCGTGCGCCCGAAGTCAAATTCGTCTGCAGCGAGATCGGCCTCGAGACCTTCGGCTACAATATCGAGAACCGCGAATTGATGATCGCGCTCGAAGCGCGCGCTGCGGAATTGACCAATCTCATTCGCATCGATGACGAGGCGGATATAGTCACGCCGGACGAGATGCAGGTTCAGGTCCGCACCCGGCAAGGCCAGGTCTTGATGGCGCGGCTGATCGTCGGCGCCGATGGCCGCCAATCCCTTTGCCGCGAGGCCGCGGGCATTTCAGTCAAGCGACGCGCGCTTGAGCAGACCGCGGTGACCTTCAACATCACGCATAGCCGGCCGCATAAGAACATGTCGACCGAATTTCACACCCCCGCCGGTCCCTGCGTGTTTGTGCCCCTGCCCGGCAACCGCTCCAGCGTCGTCTGGGTCAACAAGCCCCGGGATGCTGAGCGCCTGATGGCATTGAGCGATGAAGCATTGTCGGACGCCGCCGAGAAACAATCGCATTCGATCCTCGGCCGGGTTCAGGTCGAGCCGGGTCGACACACGTTCCCGCTGGCAATCGAGCAGCCCGCACAACTCGCTTGCAACCGCATCGCGCTGGTCGGCGAAGCCGCCCATGTGGTGCCGCCGATCGGTGCGCAGGGTCTGAATCTTGGCCTGCGCGACGCCGGCGATATCGCCGATATCGTCCGCGATGCCGGCATGAATGGCGCGGATATCGGGGCAGCGCCGGTGCTGGCGCGTTTCGAGAAAACCCGCCGCAGCGACATCTCCTCGCGCACCTTTGCTATCGACATGGCTAACCGTTCGCTGCTCAGCGATCTCTTGCCGATGCAGGTGATCCGCGCGGCCGGCATGCATGCGATGGGGTCTATCGGCCCGCTGCGCCGGCTCGCGATGCGAGAGGGCCTGTCGCCGTCCTGGCGGAAGAGTGCTTCCTAGAGATCTCGCGCGTCCTAAGGGAACGCGATCTGGCCGGTCTTCAGGAAATACATCACCGAGGTCAGTGTCAGCACGGACACGAAAGTGCCGAGCAGCACCGCGACCGATGCAGGCTCTATCCAGCTGTCGTACTGCCGCGCAATCACGAACACATTCAGCGCCGGCGGCAATGACGCCAGCAGCACAGCAGTGGCAGCCCAGAGCGGCGGGAACGGTCCGAGCAACAGCATCAGGCCGAACACGATCAACGGATGCAACAGTAGCTTGATGAAAATCAGGCCCGGGATTTCCCAAGGCACCCGCCCCAGAGGACGCAGCGCGACCGTAACGCCGAGTGCGAACAATGCGACGGGTGCCGCCGAGTTCTGCAGGAACAGCAGCATGCCGTCGACAGCGACCGGCATCTGGATATGAAACGCCGCGACGAAAGCGCCGAGATAGGCTGCCACGATCAAGGGATGCAGCACGATGTGCTTGATGACGATGAAGATCGTCGGCAGCAGCGGGCGCTTGTCGCCTGAGGTCAGCGCCATCATCAGCGGCGCGATCGAGAACAGGAAGATGCTGTCGAAACAGAACACCAGTGCGGTCGGCACTGCCGCCTTGGGGCCGAGCACCGCCAGCGCCAACCCCGGCCCCATATAGCCGATATTGCCATAGCCGCCGGCGAGCCCCGCCATCCCGGCCTCGCGCATGGTCAGCCGGCCGAGGAATTTACCGGTGCCAACCGACAGGAAAAACGCCGTCGCGGTCGCCAGCGTGGTGCCGATCACGAAGGGCAGATTGTTCAGCTCCTCGAACGGCGTCTTGGCCATGATGCGGAAGAACAGCGCCGGCAGTGACACATAAAGGAGGAAGAAATTCATCCAGGCGAGGCCCGTTTCGGGCAGGTTCTTCACCTTGCCGCAGGCGAAGCCGATGAAGATCAGCCCGAAATACGGCAGTGCAAGATTGAGGACGTCCATCATGTCGAGCGTGTTTTTCTTGGTTCTTGGCCCGGCGGGCGGGATAGCGGGGAGCAGCTGCCGGCTGTCTTAATTCCGTCGTTTGCCTCTAGCATCGGCCACAATCCTGGTCTATTCGACCAGAATGATCAAAGCGCGGACCGCCAAATTCCAGATTGGACAGATCGTCCGCCACCGGATCTTTTCGTTCCGGGGGGTGGTGTTCGACATCGATCCGGAATTTAACAACACCGAAGAGTGGTGGCTGTCGATCCCCGAAGACGTCCGTCCGCACAAGGACCAGCCGTTTTATCACCTGCTGGCCGAGAATTCTGAGTCGGAATACGTCGCTTACGTCTCCGAGCAGAACCTGCTTCCCGATGAATCCGGCGAGCCGATCCGGCACTCCCAGGTCGCCGAGATCTTCATCAAGGACAAGTCCGGCAGCTATCGGCCGCGCAATCCGTCGCTGAACTGACGCCAAAGGCGTCATCTCCAGGCACACCAATTGGTGTGCCTGAGGGCGCGCTCTTTGCGCGACCTCAGGATCTCCACATGCTCATCGTTCCCAAACTCATCACTTCGGGATTCCGGGTTAGCGTCCGGCAAGTGCCGGCTACACCCTCAGGCAAACCAATTGGTTTGCCGGGGAATGACGAGCATAGACACCAACAAAAAAGGCGCTCATTTCTGAGCGCCTTTTCGTTTGTCCGTTGAACCAGCTTACTTCGCGGCCGGATTGGCCGGGGCTGCCGGTGCGGCACCAGCTGCCGGCTGCTGGGCTTCGAGCTTGGCGCGGGCTTCCGCGGCGCGCTTCTGCAGCTCTTCCTGCAGCTTCTTCTGGGTTTCCTCGAACACCTTCGGATCGGTCGGCGGGCCGTCATAGGCCTTGGCGAATTCGGCCAGCGGCAGCGGCAGCGTCAGCGGTGCGCCGTTGGAGTTGATCGCCTGCACGATCAGGTTCTGGCCCTTCTTCAGATTGGCCAGCAGCTCCGGAGTGACTTCGTAATCCGACATACAGCCATTGGCGAAGCAGATCACATAGGGGCTCTGTGCCGGGGCATTGCTGTCCACGATCACGCGGGTGCCGTGCACGAGCTGCATGCCGAGCGGCAGCGTCACGCGCAGGATCTTCTTCGGTTCGCCTTCCGGCTCGATGATGACGGCGGCGATGACGGGCTGGCCCGACTCGATGCGGCCGTCCTTGCCGGTGAAGCAGACCTGCTTGGCGTTGGCGTCCTGGCCCTTGAGGCAGAACTTGGTCCACGGCGCGTAGATCAGCTGAACCTGCTGATCGGCCGGTGGCGCGCCTGCCGCCGGCGCCTGGGCGGCGGGAGCGGCCGGAGCAGCAGCCTTCGGAGCGGCCTTCGGGGCAGCCTTGGGCGCAGCAGCCTTCGGCGCCGCGGCTGGCGGCGCAGCAGGCGCAGGAGCCTGCGCATGCGCAACCGGAGCGATCAACGTGGCGGTCAAGGCCGTCGCCGCCAGAAGCGCGAAGCCCCGCCCGCGCGGCAGAACCGACGCAGCCAAGAGACGGAAATTCATTTCGGAAAACCCTTTCTGAACGGAGGCGCTCATATCCCGGAGGCGGCGCTGACAGTCACCCGTTGGCGGGTGTCTCGGTGCCAATTAAGGCCGTTACGTGACAGGCCGCGCCGTCCTCGTCAATTGTCCGCTTTCAATACAGCGGCCGACGAAAAGATCAATGGCGCCAGCCCTATTTGATCCATGGCACAGGTTCGGGGCGGGCAGCCATGGTAAAGTTCCTCTGTGAAATCAACCGAATCAAATCGCACACATGCACGGGGTCTTTCGATCCTGTCCAAGGTGATCGCCGCGCTGGCCTGCTGGACAGCTCTGACCGGCCCAGTGGCCGATTCCGCACGGGCCGATCCCAGCCACGCCATCGCCATGCACGGCGCCCCAGCCCTGTCAGCCGATTTCAGGCAGATGCCCTATGCCAATCCCGACGCGCCGAAAGGCGGCCGCATGGTCCAGGGCGTTCTCGGCACCTTCGACAGCCTCAATCCCTTCATCGTCCGGGGCATCGCGGTGCCGCAGATGCGCGGCTATGTGATCGAAAGCCTGATGGCCCGCGGCCAGGACGAGGCCTTCACGCTCTATGGCCTGCTCGCCGAGAGCGTCGAGACCGATGACACGAGAAGCTTCGTCACTTTCCGGATCAATCCCCAGGCCAAATTCTCCGACGGCAAGCCCGTCCTGGCTGCAGACGTGCTGTTCTCCTGGCAGTTGCTGCGCGACAAGGGCCGGCCCAATCACCGGCAGTATTATTCGAAAGTGGCCAAGGCCGAGGCGCTGGATGATCGCACGGTGCGCTTCGACTTCGGCGGCCAAGCAGATCGCGAACTGCCGCTGATCCTCGGCCTGATGCCGGTGCTGCCGAAACACGCCGTCAATCCCGACACCTTCGAGGAAACCTCGATGGCGCCGCCGCTGGGCTCCGGGCCCTATACGGTGACGACCGTGAAACCCGGCGCGGCGGTGACCCTCACCCGCAATCCCACCTATTGGGGCCGCGATCTGCCGATCAATCGCGGGCTATGGAACTTCGACGAGATCCGCCTCGACTACTATCGCGAGGCCAACACCCATTTCGAAGCCTTCAAGCGCGGTCTCTACGACTTCCGCGTCGAGAACGAACCGCTGCGCTGGCATGATGGCTATACATTTCCCGCTGCCGCATCCGGAGAAGTGATCCGCGACAGCATCAAGACCGGCCTGCCGAAGCCGTCCGAATTTCTGGTGTTCAACACGCGGCGGCCGATGTTCACCGATATCCGCGTGCGACAGGCGCTGACGCTGCTGTTCGATTTCGAATGGATCAACCGCACCTATTTCTTCGGCCTCTATGCCCGCTCGGCCGGCTTCTTCGCGGGCTCCGATCTCTCCGCCTATATGCGCGCCGCGGACGATCGCGAACGGACATTGCTGCAGCCCTACGCCTCAAATATAGCCGCCAATATTCTCGATGGTAGCTACCGCCTGCCGGTCAGCGATGGCTCGGGCCGTGACCGTCCCGCGCTGCGCACTGCCCTGGCACTGCTCAAGGACGCGGGCTACGAACTTGTAAACAACACACTGCGGCGGCAGTCGGACAAAACGCCGCTTGCCTTCGAGATCCTCGTCACCACCCGCGATCAGGAACGCATCGCGCTAGCCTATGCACGCGATCTCAAGCGCGCCGGCATCATTGCCAATATCCGCTCCATCGATGCCGTGCAGTTCGACCAGCGCCGCATCAATTTCGAATTCGACATGATCCAGAATCGCTGGGACCAGTCGCTGTCGCCGGGCAACGAGCAGTCGTTCTACTGGGGCTCGGAAGCCGCCGACAATCCCGGCACCCGCAACTATATGGGCGCGAAGAATCCCGCGGTCGATGCCATGATCTCCGCCATGCTGGAAGCCCGCGACCACGGTCCGTTCGTCGATGCCGTCCGTGCCATGGACCGCGCACTGATCGCCGGTTTCTACGCTATCCCGCTCTACTATGTCGGCGAGCAATGGATTGCGCGATGGAATCGGATAGAACGACCTTCGACCATCGCGCTCTCAGGCTATTTGCCGGAGACCTGGTGGGCCAGAACGCTGCCAGCTTCGCCGCCGAACCGGAAGTGACACCGTGACATCACCCACGCCGAATGCCTCGCCCACCCTCGACGGTCTGTTTCGCCGCATCCTCAGCCGGCAGCCGCAGGCGCTGGCGCTGGTCGACCCCGCCGACAAGCTGCGCATCACCGCAACCGAGCCGCAGCGGCTGACCTTTGCGGACGCGGACCGGGCGATCTCGGCACTGACGGCGCATTTCATGGAGGCCGGCCTCCCCGCCAATTCGGTCATCGCCGTCCAATTGCCGAACACCGTCGAATTCGTGCTGACCGTGCTGGCTGCGCATCGCGCCGGCCTCGTCGTCGCGCTGCTGCCGCAGCTCTGGCGCCAGGCCGACCTGACCATGGCACTGAATCGCTGCAGTGCGCGTGCACTGGTGACGTCGAGCAAGATCGATGGCGTCAGCCATGCCGACCTGATCATGAACGCTGCGGCCGAGGCCTTCTCGATCCGCTATGTCGGCGGCTTCGGCAGCGACCTGCCGGAAGGCATGACCCCGCTCGACGCGGTATTGACCGGCGAATTCGCCGAATCCACTGCGGTGGCGCAGGATGCCCGCCGCGCGGCCATCGTCTCCTTCGATGTCACGTCCGATGGCTTCCGCGCGGTGCCGCGCACGCATCTCAACCTGATCTCCGGTGGCCTTGCTGTGTTCCTGGAGAGCGGGATGCCACAGGGCGCCACGATCATGTCGGCGATGGTGCCGTCGTCTTTCGCCAGTATCGCCTCGTCACTGGTAACCTGGCTGCTGTCTGGCGGCGTGCTCGCTTTGCATCATCCATTCGACAATGCGGTGCTGGAACGCGGAATCGCTGCCAATGCCTGCGACGTGCTGGTGGCGCCCGCGCCGCTGGCGCAGCGTCTCGCCGACGGCGGGTTGCTCGATCGTTCGCCCGTGCTGCGTTATGTGCTCGGCCTCTGGCGCGCGCCTGAACAGGTCGCCGCCTCGCCTGCATGGCCGGGCTCGCAGGCCTCGTTCACCGACGTCTATCTGTTCGGCGAAGCCGGCCTGTTCGGCGCCATTCGCGGCGACGACGGCTTGCCCGTCGCGATCATGCCAGGCCCGCACGGCGCACCGCGCGCCCAGCAAGGCTCCTCCATTGCCGGCGATATCATGCTGACGCCCAGGGGCACGCTGGGCCTGCGCGGCCCCATGGTGCCGGTGCTGGCCTATACGGCCCAGGCCGACGCCAGCAACGCGCTGATCCCCGCCAAGCCGCTCGATTATGTCGATACCGGCTATATGGCTCGGCTCGACCGTGCGACCGGCGCGATCAACATTACCGCGCCGCCGTCCGGCATCATGGCCGTCGGCGGCTATCGCTTCCTGGCGCAGGACCTCAACGAATGGGCCAAGCGGCTCGGCGAGAACGCCATGCTGACGGCGCTCCCCGATCGGCTCAGCGGCTACCGCCTCGCCGGCCGCGCCAGCAATAACGGCCGCGCCCGCGACGCCCTGACAGAACTCGGCCTCAATCCGCTGATGGTCGAAGCCTTCCGCGACCGTGCCGCAGCCGACTGAGCGAGCAAAAGCGATCCTGAAAATGCAACGGATCTCATTGACTCTGCATTAAGGACGTCGGGCTAGCCTGCCGCGATCAGTTTCGCGTAGAGGTTCAGCTCAAGCATGTCCGACCAGGCCACGATCGTCGCCGTCTCCAACCAGCAGCCGGCCGCGTTTGCGACAGCCCTGGCGGAGAGCAACATCTTCCCGGTGGTCGATGCGACATGGGCCGAAGCGCTGGACGCAGTGGCGCGGGTGCAGCCGGCCGCCGTTGTCGTGTCAGCTTCCGCTGACGACATGCCGACCTTCCAGGCGCTGGCCAAGCGCCTTGGCGCCAAGCAGCCTTATGTGCCGCTGATCGCGATCGATCCCGCCACGGACCTGCCCGGCCATGCGATCCCGCTCACGCAGACCGACGGCAATTTCGACCGGCTCAGCGCGCGGCTGCGCAACGCGCTGCGTGTGCGCACGCTGCACGCCACGGTCATGCGACGCCTGACCGCCGAAAACCTGCATCGCATGTCCCTGCAGTCGGACCCGCTGGAAGATGCGACGGTGATGCTGATCGGCCGCGGCGGTGGTTATCCCGCGCTGTCGGTTGCGCTCGGCGAACGCGTCGGCGTGGTCGGCGCGCTCAGCATCGAGGCTGCCGCCAAGCATCTCAATGCGCGCGACCTCGACGGCATCGTCATCGGCGAAGGCTTCAGCTCACGCGTCGTTGATGCGTTTCTCACTGTCCTCACCGAAGACGCACGCTTCCGCAATCTGCCCGTTGTCGTCACCGTGCCCGGCCTGACGCCGAGCTACGATCTCGCCAATCTCGAAATGGTCGTCGGCGATGCCGACACCGTCGCGGCCACGGCGCTGCCGCTGCTGCGCCAGCATGCCTTCGAGGCACGTCTCGGCCGCACCTTGAAGTCGATCGAATCCGACGGGCTGCTCGATCCCGCCACCGGGCTGCTGACAGCTGCAGCCTTCGAACGCGACATCGCGACCGCCGTCTATCACACGCAAACCCGCGGCGGCGGATTGTCGATGGCCCGGTTCTCATTCGACAATATCCCGCTGCGCGCACAGCGCGACGCTGCGCGGATCATCAGCCGGCTGATGCGGCGGATGGACTTCGGCACGCTGCAGAACGACGGCTGCATCGTGGTCGCCTTCGCCGAAACCGACCAGCGCAACGCCCATATGATCGCCAAGCGGCTCTCCAGCGTGATGAAGCACACCATGCACGGACCCAAGCGCGATGCGCGCAACGATCCCAACGTGACCGTGATCACGATGCAGCCGACGGATACCGCGAAGTCGCTGCTGGCGCGCCTGCATGGCGAGGACGCGCAACGCGCAGCGTCGTAAGTTCCTGAAATAAAGTCAGGAACGAAGTACGAAACGTCGCATTGTAGGTGCATCTGCAATGGAGACAACGATAATGAAAAAGCTTGCACTCATCACCGCTTCCCTCGCCCTCCTCGCCACGCCAGTTCTGGCACAGTCGGCAGTCACAACAGGTGCCGCACCCGCCGAGGCGAAGTTCTCGACCGTTTCCAAGGAAGAAATGTTCTCGTCCAAACTCAAGGGCCTGAACATCACCAACCAGAAGGACGAAACGATCGGCGAGATCAGCGATCTGGCAATCAAGAACAACCAGGTCGATGCGCTGATCCTGTCGGTCGGCGGCTTCCTCGGCATGGGCGAGCGCTATGTCGCGGTCTCGCCTGCATCCGTGAAGGTGAGCCTGAACAAGGACAACAAGTGGGTGGCGACCATGAACACCACCAAGGATGCGCTGAAGGCCGCTCCGGAATTCAAGTATCCGAAGTAAGCGTCATCAGTAGTTGAACGAACGGCCGTCGGCAGCAATGCCGGCGGCTGTTTGTCGTTACGCCGCCTTCTTGCTCTCAGCGAGTCCCGCCAGCGCGCGCAGAATCTCCGTGGCGCCTTCGAGGCGTTCTTCCGGTGTTCCCCAATCCTGCAGGAACACCACCTTCATGTCCGGGCGAACTTTCGCAGCCTGGCCATATTGCTTGATGAAGAACACCAGTCTGTCCGGCTGCGCGAACGAGTTGTCGCGGAACGAGATGACAACGCCCTTCGGACCGGCATCGACCTTCTCGACATTGGCGCGGCGGCAATAGGCCTTGATGGCGGCGATCTTGAACAGATAGCGCACCTCGTCCGGCAGCACGCCGAAACGGTCGCGCAGTTCGGCGGCGAAGGCTGCAATCTCGTCGTCGGTTTCGAGATCGGCGAGCCGGCGATACAGCGACAGGCGGACCGCGAGATCGGCGACGAAGTCGTCGGGGATCATCACCGGCATGCCGAGCGTGATCGTCGGCGACCACCTGTCTGCGATCGGCTCGGAGATACCTGACTTGAGCGCCAGGATCGCCTCTTCCAGCATCGATTGATAGAGCTCGAAGCCGACTTCCTTGATGTGGCCGGACTGTTCTTCGCCGAGCAGATTGCCCGCACCGCGGATATCCAGATCGTGCGAGGCGAGCTGGAAGCCGGCGCCAAGATTCTCCAGCGACTGCAGCACTTTCAAACGGCGTTCCGCCTGCCCGGTGATCTTGTGCGTCGACGGCAGCGTGAACAGCGCATAGGCGCGCAGCTTCGAGCGGCCGACACGGCCACGGAGCTGATAGAGCTGTGCCAGGCCGAACATGTCGGCGCGGTGAATGATCAGCGTGTTGGCGTTCGGGATATCGAGGCCGGATTCCACGATCGTGGTGGACAGCAGGATGTCGTATTTGCCGTCATAGAACGCCGACATGATGTCCTCGATGACCGTCGGCGCCATCTGGCCATGAGCAACGGCGACCTTCATCTCCGGCACATGCTTGTCGAGGAAATCCTTCACCTCGGCGAGATCGTCGATGCGCGGTACCACATAGAACGCCTGACCGCCGCGATAGCGCTCGCGCAGCAGCGCTTCGCGGATCATCAAGGGATCATGTGGCGCCACGAAGGTGCGCACCGCCAGACGATCGACCGGCGCGGATGCAATGATCGACAGATCGCGCACGCCAGTGAGTGCGAGTTGCAGCGTACGCGGGATCGGCGTCGCGGACAGCGTCAGCACATGGACATTGGCCCGGAGCTGCTTCAGCCGTTCCTTGTGCGTCACGCCGAAGTGCTGCTCCTCGTCGACCACGACGAGGCCAAGGTCCTTGAACTTGATCGACTTGCCGAGCAGCGCATGGGTACCCACGACAATGTCGATGGAGCCGTCCGCAAGGCCCTTCTTGGTCGCCGTCAGCTCTTTCGGCGCGACCAGCCTTGAGGCCTGCGCGACATTCACCGGGAAGCCCTTGAAGCGCTCGGTGAAGTTCTTGGCGTGCTGCCGCGCCAGCAGCGTGGTCGGTACCACGACGGCGACCTGCTTGCCTTCCATGGCGACGGCGAAGGTGGCGCGCATGGCCACTTCCGTTTTGCCGAAGCCGACATCGCCGCAGATCAGGCGATCCATCGGCTTGCCATGTTCGAGATCGTGCAGCGCGGCGTTGATCGCGGTCTGCTGGTCCTCGGTTTCCTCATAGGGAAAGCGCGCGCAGAATTCGTCATACTGCTCGCGCGGTACGACGATCCGCTCGGTCTCGCGCAGATGCCGCTCGGCCGCGATCTTGATGAGTTCGCCGGCAATTTCCTGAATGCGGTTCTTGAGCTTGGCCTTGCGCGCCTGCCAGCCCGAGCCGCCGAGCTTATCGAGTTCGACATTGGTCGCGTCGGAGCCGTAGCGCGACAGCAGTTCGATATTCTCGACGGGGAGAAACAGCTTGGTCTCGTTGGCATAGCGCAATTCGAGACAGTCATGCGGCGCGCCGCCGACCTGCAATGTCTGTAGCCCAACGAAACGGCCGACGCCGTGCTCCACATGAACCACGATGTCGCCGGCGGCGAGACTCGTCACTTCCGAGATGAAGTTGTCGAGCTTGCGGCTCGCCTTGCGCGGCCGCACCAGACGGTCACCGAGGATGTCCTGTTCGCTGATGACAGCGATCTGGTCGGTCTCGAAACCGAATTCCATGCCGACCACGGCCAGCATGGTCTCGTTGCGCGGCGTCGCCTGTACCGCGCGCCAGGAATTCACCATCTGCTGGTTGAGCAGCTTGTGATCCTTCAGCATGCTCGCCATGCGATCGCGCGAGCCTTCGCTCCACAGCGCGACGACGACCTTCTTGCGCTCCGCCTGCAACGCCCCAATATGCGCGACCACGCGCTCGAACACGTTCACATTGGCGTCGGCCCGCTCCGGCGCAAAATTGCGGCCCTGCCGCGCACCGGCATCGACGGCACCTGCCGTGCCTTCAGGCAGCGCAAACGGCGACAGCCGCGCCAGCGCCACGTCTTCGAAACGCTTGTGCCATTCGCTGTCGCTCAGATAGAGCCGGTCCGGCGGCAGCGGCTTATAGATCGCACCGCCGCCCGGCGTGCCCATGACCTCGCGGCGCGCCTCGTAATAATCGCCGATCTGCTTGAAGCGTTCGGTGGCGGCATCTTCGCCCTGCGGCTCGATGGCGACCGGCGTGCCTGGCAGATAATCGAACAGCGTCTCCATACGGTCCTGGAACAGCGGCAGCCAGTGCTCCATGCCGGGATGACGGCGGCCTTCGCTGACCGCTTCATAGAGCTGATCGTCGCGCTCCGGCGCGCCGAACTGCGCAACATAGCCCATGCGGAAGCGGCGGATAGTTTCGGTGATGAGCTGGAATTCAGACACCGGCACCAGATCCAGCGCGCGCATATCCATCAGCGTGCGTTGCGTCTCCGCATCGAAGACCCGGATCGATTCCAGACTGTCGCCGAAGAAGTCGAACCGCACCGGCTGGTCGAGGCCCGCCGGAAACAGATCGAGGATGCCGCCGCGCACGGCATATTCGCCGGGCTCCCGCACTGTGCCGGAGCGGGTGTAGCCGTTGTGTTCGAGCCAGGCGACGATGGAGTCCATCGGCACCACATGGCCGGGCGCGACAGACAGCGCCTGCGCCGCCACGATCTCGCGGGCCGGCACGCGCTGCACGACGGCATTGACCGTGGTCAGTACGATCATCGGCTTGTCGCTGCCGGTGAGGCGCGACAGCCGCGCCAGCGTGGTCATGCGATGGGCGAGGATGCCACCATGGGGCGAGACGCGATCGTAAGGCTGGCAGTCCCAGGCCGGGAACTGCAGCACCGGCAGATCCGGTGCAAAGAATTCAAGCGAGCGCGCCAATTGCTGCATGCGCGGCCCGTCGCGGCAGATCACGGTCAGGCTGACCGCCGGCGGCTTCGGCTTGGCCGCAACCGCACGTGCCAGATCGGCAACGATCAGGCCTTCGGCACCCTCGGCGACATTGGCAAAGGTCAGCGCACGGCCGGGCGCAAGCTGCGCGGCCGGCGAGGCAACGGGGGATTTCATAGAGGCTTGTCCAGATTCCGGAACAGCTTGATGCGTTCGAACAGCGGCGTGCGGTACTGCTCGTCCAATTGGGTATCACCGACGAAGGCCGGATAAAGCTCGGGGTCTTCGAGGCCAACCAGATCTTCGAGCTGCTTGAGTTCGAGGTCCGCCAGAATGCCGATCTCGGCATCCGCGAAGCGGCCCAGAATGAGATCCATCTCGCGCGTCCCGCGATGCCAGCAACGGAACAGCAGCCGCTTGCGGCGATCATCCAGGCCATTGCTCGATCGTGTCGTTCCCGTCATCTGTCCATCCCGCCCAAAGCCCGCAAACGCAGAAAGCCCGGACGTGCCGGGCAGGCTCATATAGCCCCCGCTTCCGCCCCTGTCAGCACCTCATAACGCATTGCTTTCGCCTTGAAATGCATCCAACTCTCGCAAATACCGTAGCTCTCTCGCCGTGCTGGCCACCTGAGTCGTCCTGATGCGCCCTGAAGTGCTCAATCCCCTGTTCGTCCCGGTCACCAGCATGTCCGGCATCGGGCCGAAGCAGGACAAGCTGCTGCGCTTCCTGCTCGACCGCGCCGAGACGCCGCGCATCGTCGATCTGCTGCTGCATCTGCCGGTCAGCGTGATCGACCGCCGCGACAGGCCTAAGATCAACGAGGCCGAGATCGGCGCCATGGTGACCCTCGAAGTCACCGTCGATCGCCATCGCGAGCCGCCGCCCGGGCGCTCCCGCGCGCCGCATCTGGTCTATGCCCACGACGACACCGGCACGGTGATCCTGACCTATTTCCGCACCTATCCCGGCCAGATCGAAAAGCTGCTGCCGGTTGGCGAGAAACGTTATGTGTCCGGCACGACGCAGCTGTTCGACGGCATGCTGCAGATCACCCATCCCGACCGCGTGGTCGACGAGGAAGGCTTCGCCAAGCTCACGGGCATCGACGCGGTCTATCCGCTGACCCAGGGCCTCGCCATCACCTCGCTGCGCAAGGCCATCGCGCAGGCGCTGACCAAGCTGCCCGCGCTGCCGGAATGGATCAGCCCGGAAGTGATCCGGCGCTGCAAGTTCCCATCGCTGGCGGAGGCGTTGCAGCGCGTCCATGTGCCGGTCGAGATCACCGATGTCCTTCCCGAAGGTCCGTTCTGGTCGCGTCTCGCTTTCGATGAATTGCTCGCTGGCCAACTCGCGCTGGCGCTGGTGCGCGCGCAACTCCGCCGTCCTGCTGGCGATCGCAATGCCGGCGACGGCCACATCCGCCATAAGATCATCGACGCCCTGCCCTATGCGCTGACGCAATCGCAGCAGCAGGCGACCGCGGCCATTGCCGATGATCTCACCAAGCCGCTGCGCATGCTGCGGCTGCTGCAGGGCGACGTCGGCTCGGGCAAGACTGTCGTGGCGCTGCTGGCCGCAGCAGCAGTTGCGGAAGTCGGCAAGCAGGCCGCATTGATGGCCCCCACCGAAATCCTCGCGCGTCAGCACATCAAGACCATCGCGCCGCTGGCCGAGCGCGCGGGTCTGCGCGTCGCCATCCTCACCGGCCGCGAGAAAGGCCGGGAGCGCAAGGATATCCTCGCGCGGCTTGCCGCCGGCGAGATCGACTTCATCGTCGGCACCCACGCACTGATCCAGGACGACGTCGCATTCAAAGCGCTGGCGCTGGCCGTGGTCGACGAGCAGCACCGCTTCGGCGTCCGCGAGCGCCTCACGCTGACCAACAAGGGCAGCGCGGTCGATGTGCTGGTGCTGTCGGCGACACCGATTCCGCGCACGCTGGTGCTGACCTATTTCGGCGACATGGACATTTCGGAACTGCGCGAAAAGCCCGCCGGACGCCAGCCGATCGAGACCCGCACCATGTCGGCAAGCCGGCTACAGGAAGTCATCGACGGCATCGGCCGCGCCGTGGACAACGGCAAGCTGATCTACTGGATCGTGCCGCTGGTCGAAGAGTCCGAAATGGATGGCCCGAAACTCACCAATGCCGAAGAGCGCTTTGAAAGCCTGAGCGAGCGCTTCGGCGATAAAGTTGGCATCGTGCATGGCCGGATGAAAGGGGCGGAGAAGGATGCCGCGATGGCGCGCTTCGCTGCCGGCGAGACCCAGATCCTGGTCGCTACGACCGTCGTCGAAGTCGGCGTCGATGTCCCGGCCGCCACGATCATGGTGATCGAGAATGCCGAGCGCTTCGGCCTCGCGCAATTGCACCAGCTCCGCGGCCGCATCGGGCGTGGCTCGGAAGCATCGACCTGCCTCCTGCTCTATCGCGAACCGCTCGGCGAGATCGCCACCAAGCGCCTCAAGGTGATCAAGGACTCGACCGACGGATTCCGGATCGCCGAGGAAGACCTCAAGCTGCGCGGCGAAGGCGACGTGCTCGGCACGCGTCAATCAGGCATGCCCGGCTTCCGCATCGCCCGCTCGGAAGTTCACGCGCAGCTCATCACTCAGGCCCGCGACGAGGCGCTGCGAATTTTGCAGGACAATCCGAAACTCACGGGCGAGCGCGGCGAGGCGCTGCGCTGCCTTCTATATCTCTATGAACGCGATGAGGCGATCCCGCTGATCGGTGCGGGATAGTCGAGTGCCTTCGCGTCATTCCCCGGCACACCAATTGGTGTGCCTGGGGGCGCACGCAAGCGGCGAAGCCGGCAGAGCCCAAACCTCGGCCACTCCAATTGGAGTGGCGGGGAATCCCGATCCACACTCGTCATTCCGGGGCGTGCGTCGCCGGCGCAGCCGGCAGAGCGCGAACCCGGAATCCCGAAGTGTTTTGCGCTGAACAGGTCGAGATTCCTGTATCTGTCGATCTGTCACGCGCATAGTGACGGCAGGCGGAGATAGCCCGTTAGATTCCAGGCCCGATCGGCCGTAACCCGGCATGGGCATCTCGCCTGTTTTGTCTGATCGAACAGT
>NZ_LVYV01000006.1 GCF_001618955.1 Tardiphaga robiniae | reverse complement strand
ACACCAAGGGCGGACTGCTTGAAGTCGGCGGCTATCTCGCCAACAGCCCGCACAGCATCGGCGAGTGGGCGGCACTGGGCGGCACTATCACGCTGGCGGCGCCGGAAGTCGTCGCGCAGCAGGGCGCAAAGTTCGATATCTCCGGCGGATCGGTCAGCTATGACGGCGGCAGGATCTATTCGACCAGGCTGATCGGCACCGATGGTCGCATCTACAGCTTCGATAATGCGCCGGCCAACATGAAGTTCGTCGCTGCCGCCGGCGGCTTTGTGCGCACGCACAATATTCAGGGCAAGGTCGCCGACGCGCTCACCGAGGTCTGGACCAGCATATTCGATCGCTCATCGTCCTGGCGCTATGAGGCGGGCTATACCGTGGGCCGCGATGCCGGCCGTCTCAACCTCTCGACGCCGACATCGGTGTTCGAGGCGGATATCATCGCCGATATCATCGCTGGTGAACGGCAGAATTCCGCGCGCGCCGCCAATGTCACCGATAGCTACAAGCAGGTACAGAACGCTGCACCGCTGCAGGGTACGCTTGGACTCGGGCGTTACGGCGTTGTCGTCGGCGGTGGCGGTCTGAACGCATCGGACGTCCGCTTCGGCGATGTGGCCGCGGTCACTGGCGGGATGTCCGCTACAGATGCGCTGCCGTTGGCACGTAAGGACACGGCCTGGTTCGACGCCGGCCACGTCAATACGCTGCATCTCGGCGGGCTTGATATCGCGACCGCCGACACGATCACCATCGATCGTGCAGTCACGCTGGCCGATGGCGGCAGGATCACTCTCAATGCAGCGGTGGTGGACATCAAGGCCGATGTCACCGCGCGTGGCGGTTCGCTGACTGTGGACAACTACTTCAAGGGCGGCGGCGATCGCGGCGCCGCGCAAGTGCTGCTCAAGGACGGCAAGGCATCTGTCACGGTGTATGACGGCGCCACGCTCGACCTGCGCGGCGTCTGGGTCAATGCGCTCTTGAACCCGTCCGATACGCCGAAGCAGGCGTTCATCAATGGCGGTGCAGTCACGCTGCGCTCGACCCATGACGTGACACTGGCGAAGGGTAGCACCATCGACGTCTCGTCGGGTGCTGCGATCCTGACCAATGGCAAGGTCAAGGGTGGCCGCGGTGGCGACGTCACCTTGATCGCCGACCAGCAGGCTCCCGACGTACAGGCTGACGGTCTGCTGACTCTCAACGGCGCCATCTACGCTTACGGCGTCAGCGGCGGCGGCACGCTGAGGATCGAGTCCGGTACGGCGATCTCGATCGGTGGCAAGTTGCTGGAAACCGACGGCCTGCTTGGGGCAGGTCAGGCTGCGCCGGTCGATGTCGTCCTGATGCAGGACTATGCGGTCGGGAAGGGCGACATCCTGCCGATCGACTATAGCTATTCCGTCAATGTCACGCTTCCCGGCGAAAAAGTGCCGACGGGGGGGGCGAATGGGATCGTTGGGTCGGTCGGGGGCAGATACCGCCTCGGAGTGGATTGGACGCTTCCAAACTTGGGAGCGCAATATTCGATTGGCGTTGCCGGTCTAGATGTTCCCGGTCTCGGCGTCGTCGATGGCGAAGTCATAGTGAATTCTGCTGGAAGGTCTCAATACTATTACTATGACGGTCGCGATGAGCACTACATCGATATTGCCTATATTCCCGCCGGCACGAGAATTAGTCTCATCAGAGGAGCGATCTGGGCAGGCTGGGTAGTCGATCCCCTGGTTTTCCCGAACGGTCTGCAGGTTCCGGCCTATAGCAAAACCGTCAATGCCGGCGAACCGTCTCCGATCGATCTGACCGTCCCGAAGGGGACCGTGCTTTCGGCTGGAACGACGCTTCCGCGCCCAATCGCAATCGCCGCCAACGCCGAACTCAAGACCGGCCTGTTCCAGGCCGGCTTCTCGAACTACGACGTAACCGCCCGCAACGGCGTGGTCGTCACCGACGGTACGAAGCTGGACGTCTCGATGCCGGTCTATCGCGTGACGAACGCCGCCGCTTCGACTGCGACGGGCGCGGATCCGGCCGGCGTTCTGGAACTGTGGGCGCCGCCGCTGTACCAGGAAGATCCGATGAACGGCGTGCTGACCCAGCGCGGCGGCGCCAGCATCATCTTGCGCTCGAATGTGGGTGAGGCTGGACTGACCGAGGCCAGCGGCCCGATCGACATTCGCGCAGGCGCGTCGATCAGGGTCGATGCCGGTCAGTCGATCGATGTGCAGGCACGGGACATCACCATCGACGGCACGCTGACGGCTCCGGGTGGCACGATCAGCCTGACCCGGGTGGTGAAAACTGAAAATAGGGGGTTTGGTGACAAAGCCGGCCTGATCTGGATCGGCGATCATGCTGTGCTCGATGTCGCGGCGCGTGCCGTGACGGCGATTGATGCGCGTGGCCAGACCTATGGCGTCGTCGGCAATGGCGGTTCGATCCTGATCGGCGGCGCGGTGGATTGGGAAGCGACGGGTGAATCCGTTACGCCGAATGCCTTCGTTGTGATCCGGCGCGGTGCGCTGCTCGACGCATCGGGCACCAGTGCGGTGCTGGACATTCTCGCATCGGGGCTGCAGAAAGCCAGCACGCCGCTGAACGTCGCCAGCGATGGCGGCACCATCGTCGTCAAATCCAGCAATGGCCTCTATCTCGATGGCACGTTGCGCGCGGCGGCGGGCGGCGCGAATGCCGCCGGCGGTACGCTGGCGCTGGCGCTCGAGGCGCCTCTGTATCTGACGAGCGCGACGTCCGGCGACGTGCTGCGGCATCGCGAATTCGTCATCGGCAACATTCAGGGCGACAGCGTGATCGCCTCTGCCGGCTCGATGACACAGGCAAAAGCCGGACTTGTCACCGGCACGGCGCGGCTCGGCGTCGATCGGGTCAATGCCGGCGGCTTCGGCACCCTGTCGCTGCTGTCGGGCGGCCTGATCTCGTTCGATGGCGACGTGACCCTAGCCATGAACCAGAGCCTGAGCCTCTATGCAGGCGTCTTCGCCCTCGGCGCCAATGCCGATACCAATTCGCGGGTGGCGCTGTCGGCGCCCTATCTGCGGCTCGCAGGGGCGACGCATTTCACCAAGGACCCCTACACGCTGCCCGCCGTGCGGTGGGACTTTGGCAACCCAACGCAAATTGGCACCCCGACGCAACAGGCCACCAACGCCATCTTCTCGGTCACCACCGATCTGCTCGATATTCGCGACCGGGTCGTTTTCGGTGTACGCCAGGACATCGATACCATGGCGGAGACCTATACCGTCGATCGCCGCGGCTTCGCGCTGCTCGATCTCCTAAGCCGCGGCGATATCCGTCTGCTCCGCGGATCCCAGGCGATCGGCGCCGCGCTGCAAACGCCCGGCAACATCGCATTGACCGCCGCGCAGATCTATCCGGCGACGGGCGCGACCGGGTTGATCACCGCCGGCTATACGGCCGTCGACAACATGATCCGTGCCGGCAGCGTGCTCGATATCCGGCGTTATGGGGATACGATTCCCGATATGCCGTATTCCGCTTTCGGCGGGCTCACGCTCGCGGCCGATACCGTCAACCAGGGCGGTGTGGTGCGTGCGCCGCTCGGTGGCATCGTCCTCGGTAGCATTTCATCAGGCGGCGTACCGCAAGCGGATTCGGTTCATCTCCTGCCGGGCAGCATCACATCGGTGAGCGACGCCGGGCTGGTGATGCCCTATGGCGGCACCCTCGACGGCATCACCTATAATTACAACGGCGCGAGCGTGCGGCTCAGCGGTGCAGGACTTATGGGCGGCGTCTCCGTCTCCGCGCTGCATTTCGACGCGCAGCCCGGTTCGGTGCTCGACCTGTCGGGCGGCGGCGAGCTGACCGGTGCCGGCTTCGTGTCGGGCCGCGGCGGGTCGGTGAACATCCTGACCACGCCATTCGTCAATTCCAATCCCGGCTATCGATACAGCGCGAAGGGCAACGAGGTCTATGCTATCGTGCCGAGCCATTCCGGCGCCTATGCGCCGGTCGTGCAGGACGCGGGCTACGGCCTGCCGTCGGTTGGCCGCCAGATCACCATTCCCGACGGCGTGCCGGGTCTTGCGGCCGGCACCTATACGCTGATGCCCGCGACCTATGCGCTGCTGCCGGGCGCCTATCGCGTCGAACTGGGTGGCAGCATCAGTCCGGCAGCGACCGGCGTCGTTCCGACCGGCAACGGTTCGCATCTCGTGAGCGCCACTCTGAGCGTCGCCAATACCGCGATCCGCGCGTCGCTGCCGAACCAGGTCATCATCACGCCGGCCAGCGCCGTTCGCGCGCACTCATCCTATAACGAGATGGGCTATGACGCCTTCGTGCTGGCGGATGCCGCACGCGTCGGCGTGCCGCGGGCGGCGATGACCATCGATGCGCGTATGCTCAATATCCTGCTGGCCAGGCCGCGCAACGCCGACGGTCGCTCGCAACTGCAGTTCGATGGCGAGTTGCGCAGCGGAGCCCGGGCCGACAGCGATGGCTTCGGCAGCACCATCCAGCTTCATGGCCTCAGCGAAATTCTGGCAACCGGCCAGACGGCTGCGTCCGACATGGCGGGAGCCTCCGTCTATGCCGACGAGATCAGCAAGTTCGACGCGCCGCGTCTGGTGCTGAACGGCTCCGTAAGCATTGCCTATGGCCAGGCCGGTCGCTTCGCCAGCATTGTGGGTGACTATGGCTCGATCATCCTGCGCAGCGGTGCCCATCTGTCTGCGGCTGAGGTGATTTTCGCCGGCAGGGGAACGGGGCCCGGCGACAAGGGGACCATCACGATCGAGGAAGGCGCGTCGGTCAGCACCATCGGCCGCGGCCGCGCCAGCTTCGACTCGCGCGATGGATATGTGTTCGTCGGCGTCGGCGTGCTGGTGGTGTCCAACGGCACGATCAATCTGCTGCAGGGCGAGACGCAGGCGGATGACGGTACCGACGTCGACATCACGGTCGGCGGCTGCATCACCGTGACCTGCAATCTGACCACCAGGGTGGTCTCCGAAGGCACGATCGCCGTGGCGACGGCCGGTGCGTTTACCATTGCCAACAACGTGTCCTACGGCACGCGGAATCTCGTGCTCGGACTGTCCGCCATCAATCTCGGCGAGGATGCCAGCCTCGCGGCGGCCGCAGCAGCCGGTCACCTGCCGGCCGGACTTGCCCTCAACAACACCGTGCTGGCCAATCTGCTGGCCGGCAATACGGCGATCGGCGCGCCGGCGCTCGAAACCCTCGCGCTTAATGCACGCGATGCGGTGAACGTATTCGGTTCGGTGACGCTGGATGCCTCGAAGGTGGGCCGTCTGGTGTTGGGAACGCCGGCGATCTATGGTTACGGCGCCAGCGATGACGTTGCGACGATCCGCGCCGGCGAGTTCGTCTGGACCGGCTCGACGACGGCACCGGGCGCGGCGATGGCCGACATGCTCGGCGACAGCAGGCTGAATATCGCAGCCAATCGTGTCGTGCTCGGCTACGGGCCACTTTCGCAGCCGAGCAACACGGTCGTTGACAACCGACTCGCGCTCGGCTTCACCGACGTCACCATCACCGCCGCCGAATATGTGACATCGACCAACAGGAGCACGCTCGGCGTCTATCACCGGCAGGGCGCATATACACCCGCGACCGGCTATCAATACACCGGCGGCAATCTGACGATCGCAGCGCCGCTGCTCACGGGCAGAAACGGGTCGAGCAACACGATCACGGCCGGCGGCGATATTCGCGTGGTCGGAACGGGCGCCGCTGCGGGCGCCGTCGATGCGCTCGGTGCCCAGCTCAAGCTGACCGGCGCCAATATCGTCATCGATACCAGCGTCGTGCTGCCGTCGGGACGTTTGGCGCTGACCGCGACGGGCGACATCGTGCTCGGCGCCGCCTCGCGTATCGATCTGGCGGGCCGCGCGGTGCCAATGTTCGACGTCACCAAATATAGCTGGGGTGGCGATCTGGTGCTGAGCAGTAGCGCTGGCAGCATCCGGCAGGATGCTGGTTCGGTCATCGATCTGTCGGCGCAGTATAATCGCGGCGGCACGGCGACAATCACGGCGCTCGGCGCCGGCGCGGGTCACGTCGATCTCGGCGGCACGGTCCGCGGCGGCGCGTCGGGTCTCTACGATGCCGGCGGCACGCTGGTGCCCTACGATGCGGCCGAGTTCACGGTGCAGGCGCAGACGCTTGCTGACTTCGCAGGATTGAATGCGCGTCTCAACGCAGGCGAGGTGTTCGGCGCACGGCGGTTCCAGATCAAGCAGGGCGATCTCGTCGTCGGCAATGAAGTCAAGGCGCGCAACGTCGAGATCACGCTCGATGGCGGCAGTTTGATGGTCAACGGCACCATCGATGCGAGCGGCTATCAGGTCGGCAGCATTCGTCTTGCGGCGATGAACGATCTCGTCATCAACGGCACGCTCGATGCCCACGGCACCGGCATGCGCTTCGACAGCTATGGCAAGATCATCGACGCGCCGAATCGCGCCAGTGTCGAGTTGACGACCCGCATGGGCACGCTGACGATCGGCAGCAATGCGGCGATCGACCTGCGCGCCGGCACAGGTGTTGCGATAGGCAGTGGCCGTGGCCAGAATGATGGTGCTGCTCGCGGCACGCTGACGCTCAACGCGCCACGCCTTGGCGGTACGGGCGGACAGGGCGGTCTTGATAGCGCGGGTAACGGTGCCAATGACGTGGCCGTCAACGTGTTTGGCGCTCCGCTTATCCGCGGCGCAAAAACAACCGTCATCAATGCATTTCGTATCTACGACGACGCACCGCTTGCCGGGGCGCCCGATGTGTCGGGCTACACGCCACAGGAGATCACGCAGGCTTATCTTGACGGTATCGTCGATCCTGTCGATGGCAGGATCATCGCCGGCGGCATCGATCCACACAACAAAGCCTTTATCGATGCTGCGCGCGACAATGACGCGCTGAGCGCCAGGCTTGCCGGGCTCGGCAACTACCATCTGCGTCCCGGCGTCGACATCGTCAGCAAGATTAGCGCCGAAAATCCGAACGGCGACCTCACAATTGCAGGCGATCTCGATCTGTCCGGTTATCGCTACAGCCCGAATGCGAATCGCAACGATCCCGCCTTGCGCGGTTTCGGCGAACCCGGAGCGATCAACTTCCGCGCCGCCGGCAATCTCAACATCCGCGGCAGCATCAATGACGGCTTCGCGCCGCCGCCGGTGACGACCGGCGACAATGGCTGGCTGCTCGATGAGGGCGTCGTGCCCTATGGCGGCGATCTCGTGTTGCCCATTGCCGTCACGCTCGAAGCCGGCACGGTGTTCAAGAAGGGCGCCACGCTTAATTACGATCTGCCGGCATCGTTCAGCGGCAACCTGCCGGCCGGCACGGTGCTGCCGGTGCGTGCAACGCTGGGAGACGTGCTCGCATTGCCCGCGGGCACCGTCGTCCAGGCGACCATCTACAATGCGAACGGTTCGGTGGCCTATGCCGCGGGTACGGTGCTCACGAATACGGTGACGCTGACCGCAGGCATGCAGCTCGATGCCGGCACGGTGCTGCGCAGCGCGGCCAGTTTCGCGGCCTTGATCTGGCCGAAGGGCGTGCCGCTGCCGGTGGACATGACATCCACTGGAACTCTCGCGCTGGCGCCGGGATCGCTGATCCCGTCCATGACCAATGTGAAACTTGCGGGCGGCCAGCGGGTCGAGTTGCGCACGCCGACGGGTGATCGGCAGGGAGCGAACTGGGCCGTTGCGCCGATGCTCGGCGCCGGCGCGACGTCGTGGGACATGCAGTTCACCGCCGGTGCCGATCTCGGCTCGGCCGATGTGCGTGCACGCAACAGCCGGCGCAAGGGCGATATCGTACTCGCCGACAGCCACTATGTCTCACGCACTGCGCCGGGCGGTGTTTTGATGAATTTGAGCGAGGCAGGCGCTATCGCCCTGCTGGCGATGCTTGGCTCGGATTACTCTTATCTCACCATAAATGACCTGATTGGAAAATCGGAAGCCGAAACCGTAACGATCCTCGGAGGATCGTCATGGTCAGAGATGACAGACTATTATCCGGCGCTTGTCGGCTTCTGGGATCTCGCGGCGCACCATATCGAATTGGGCCTTACCATCCAGGGCGTGGATGCCATCGTGAACGTGGCTGGCGGCCTCCCTCCCGGCATCAACGACAAGATCGAGCTGTTAAACAAGACGCAGCGCGAGATCGTCTCTCTCTACATGGCCGGGTCATGGGATGAATTCGGTCTGGCGCCCAATTTCTGGGACAATGGAGCGGGCAATGCTGGCACCATCAACCTGCCGCCATCGACCACCTATGCCTCGTCGTCTTTCAGCGTGGTCCGCACCGGCACCGGCAATCTGTCGCTGACGGCCGCCGGCAATATCCGTATGGACTCGCTGTACGGTGTCTACACCGCCGGCACGGCGACCGCCGTTGATCCGGCCTATAACAACCGCCCCCGCGCGGATGGCATGCTGCTCGGTCCGTTGAGCGCCGACTACGCGTCTGCGATGGCTACCTATCAGGCGTGGTACCCGGACCAGGGCGGCAATGTCCTGATCTCGGCCGGCGGCAATCTCACCGGCGACATCTACGGCCAGTCCGCGCGGCAGAGCCCGTCGAGCGTCATCACCGGCAACTGGCTGTGGCGCCAGGGGACGGGTTCGACAGCGGTCGATACGACAGTGCCAACCTCGTGGTGGATCAATTTCGGCACCTATGTTCCCAACACATCCCCGTACAATACTCTGAACTTGCCCGATCTCGTCGGTTTCACCGGCATCGGCGCGCTCGGTGGCGGCAATGTCGCGATCCGCGTCGGCGGCGAGGCAGGCGCCATCACGCTGCGCGGCAGCCAGGGACAGCAGGGTACGGGCGAAGAGAGAAGCCAGGGTCTGGTGGTCGCCGTCGGCGGTACCGGACGCGTCGGTGCCGACGGGGCGCTGGCGTTGACTGGCGGCGGCGATATCGACATGCGGATCGCCGGCGCGCTCAATCCAAATCTGGCGCTGACCAGCTTCACCGAAAAACATGCGCTGCCGGGTGCGCTGATCAATGTTCGCGGTGCGATACAGGTGAACGCAGAGTCGATCGGTGGCATCAAGCTTATCTACCGCCTCGGCGATGGAGCGAGGGACGCTTTCGATCCGCGCGGCTACGATCCCTATGCAGCGACCTCGTCCGAAGCGCGGTCCGGCATCACGCTGGTGCCCGGTGACTCCGCGGTCTATCTGCAGACGCTCGGCGATCTCGTGCTCGGAGGCACGGGTGATCCCGGTCGCTCCGTCTCTACAGATGCGACTGTTTTCAAGGCCGGTGGGGTCGACTACAGCGGAGGCAGCTGGTTCTCGCTATGGACCGATCACACGGCGATCAACCTGATCTCTGCGGGCGGTAGCCTCACGCCGACAACATCCACGGCTGAAGCGCCGCTTCGCGGGTCTGCAAATCTCAACAGCGACCAGAACAGTACCGATGGAACATTTACCTACCCGTCGGTCCTGCGCGCTGCGGCGCTGACCGGCAGTATCTATTACGGCGCCAATGCGGTGCCATTCATGCGCAGTAGTGGTGCGACCGATTATCCCACCGTCACTCTGGCCCCGTCCGCCCACGGCGCGCTGGAAATGCTGGCGGGCAATTCGATCTATGGCGGGCAATATACATTCAGTCCGTCCGGCACGGGAACGCCATTACCGACGTCGTTGAATCCGGCCTTCATGGGCGGCGGAGTGGTGAGTGGCAAAATAATGTTCACCAACGGATCGGTTCTTGGTACCGTCGATGGGGGGGGAAATCCGGTCGCGTTGTCGCTGTTCGTGTTCGGTCCCAACACCGCTGTGCTTCCCATCGGCCGCGCGCCCGATGCGGATCCCGTGCGCTTCTATGCGCTGACCGGCGATATCGTCGGTCTGAACACCGGCGAGACGTTGACGATCTCCAGGACAGGCGGAGTCTTCAACTGGCGCAATGCCGGGGCTCCGGTCAGGGTCCGCGCGGGCCGCGATATCGTCGGTGCCGGCTTCGCGCCGAACACGACGCAGTCGAGCGGAGTTCCCGACGCGACGACCCGCGGCAATCTGATCGTGCACAGCGATCCGAACGACGTCTCGATCATCTCGGCGGGGCGCGACATCATCTATGCCAATTTCGACATCGCCGGTCCCGGCACGCTCGAAATCTCGGCAGGGCGCAATTTGTATCAGGCAGACAAGGGCGCGTTCACCAGTATCGGACCGATCGCGATCGGCGATACGCGTCCCGGCGCGAGTATCGCGATGATGGCCGGCGTCGGAGCGGCGGGGCCGGATTACGATGCACTCGCGTCACGCTATCTCGATCCGGGAAATCTGGCCGCTACGGGCATGCCGCTCGCCGATCAGCCGGGCAAGGTCGCCAAGACCTATCAAAAGGAACTCGCGACCTGGCTGAAGGACCGCTATGGATTTGCCGGCCCTGATACCGAAGCGCAGGCTACGTTCGCCCGGCTGGCGCCTGAGCAGCAACACATCTTCCTGCGAGAAGTGTACTTCGCCGAACTCACCGCAGGTGGCCGTGAATATAACGACGCGAACAGCTCGCGTTACGGCAGCTATCTTCGCGGACGCAATGCCATTGCTGCGCTGTTCCCGAACGTATCGGCCTATGGCGGCGATCTCACCATGTTCGGCGGCTCCGGCGTGCGCACGCTGTTCGGCGGCGACATCCAGTTGCTCACGCCGGGCGGTCGTACCGTCATCGGCGTCGAAGGGCAGGTGCCGCCGGCATCGTCGGGCCTGGTCACGCAGGGCAAGGGCGACATCCAGATCTATTCGCAGGGCAGCATCCTGCTGGGCCTGTCGCGCATCATGACCACCTTTGGCGGCAACATTCTCGCATGGTCGGCCGAAGGCGACATCAATGCCGGCCGTGGTTCGAAGACCACGGTGATCTACACACCTCCGAAACGGACTTACGACAATTACGGTCGTGCGGTGCTGTCACCGCAGGTGCCGTCATCCGGTGCGGGTATCGCGACCCTGAACCCGATCGCTGAAGTATTGCCAGGCGACATCGATCTGATCGCGCCGCTCGGCACCATCGATGCAGGCGAAGCGGGTATCCGCGTCTCCGGCAATGTCAACCTGGCGGCGCTGCAGATCGTCAATGCTGCGAACATCCAGGTACAGGGCACGTCGTCGGGTATCCCCACCGTTCAGGCGCCGAGCATCAGCGCTGCACTGTCGAGCTCCAATGCAACGGCGGCGACGCAGCAGACCGCGACACCAACCCAGGGCGGCAACGCGCAGCCCTCAGTGATCATCGTCGAAGTGCTGGGCTATGGCGGTGGTAACGGCGATAACGCTCTGGACGACGAGCAATCTCGCCGCAGCGATCGCCGCAGCGACAACAATCGCATGCAGGATCCATCCAGCCCGGTGCAGGTGATTGGCTCAGGCGAGTTGTCGTCATCGCAACGGCAGAAACTGACAGCGGTGGAGCGGCGAAATTTCGATGAGCCGTAGATGGGGGTAGGGGGCTCCTCGCTTGATGATCGGCGGAGCGGAAGCGCTATGTCCGCGCTTCAATTGGAGCACCCGACAGTATCCGAGGCAGAACTATTGAGGTGCCCCCTCAGATAAATTGACATCGCCTCCGATGTCCGCGTTTGGCTCGAACGAGCCGTGAGTGCTCTCTGGCTTCCTACCAATTTCTGGGAGTTCGACGCGGAAGTCGAGTTGACCGGGGATGTCACCAAACTGTTACCTAAACGAGCGTAAGAAACGGACGGGCTATCGGTCGTTGCTGGCGTGCGACCGCATCGTATTCCTGTTCAGGATGTGTCGGCGTGAAGACCTGGTGCTCATCGAGGCCTTATTGCCGATGGCATGCAGTCATTCGCGTCACTTTTTTGGTATCCAGCGTGCTCCCATTCACCTTGATCGCGAGTTCGCGGGTGGCGCTATCCGAGACGGTCGCGCCGGACACGGTTTTGCAGTTTGACATTCCCCGGCAGTCTCTGGCGTCGGCGCTTGATCGATACAGCGCCACGACGGGCATCGTCGGGCTCTATCAGGGGCGTCTCACCATCGGGCGCGTGTCGAAGACGGTGGCGGGGCGCTTCACGCCGGCCGCGGCACTTGCGCTGCTGCTGCACGATAGCGGTCTGCGGGCGGAATACGCCGCGGCAGATGCTTTCGCGATCGTCGCGGCTCCTGGTGTCTCGCCGGCGATGAAACCGGTCAATGCTGTGGCGCGAGCGGGCATCATACAGCAGGATGCGATCCAGCAGGGTTACTCCGCGCTGCTTCAGGAAAAGATCAGCGATGCGCTGTGTGGAAGCACGCTCACGCGTCCGGGAAACTACCGTGTCGCGTTGAATTTCGGTGTCGGGCCGGCAGGCGGGGTCGAGCATTTCAACCTGCTTGGATCGTCCGGCGACGACAAGCGCGACGACGCCATTTTCAACGCGCTGCAATCGCTTGCGATCGGGCGGCCGGCGCCTGCTCATATGCCGCAGCCGTTCACGATCGTCGTGCTGCCGACATCGTCCGGCGGCACCGTCGATTGCCGTCCGACCAGAAGTGCCGGCCGCAATGGCTGAGAAACCGCATTTGCCCGCCAAGCCGGAGCCGGCCGATCGCTTCTCATCGCGCCCGCAGAGTGCGTCGGCACTGCTGGCGTTGCAGGAGCTTTTGATCAACCGGTATGGCGCTCTCAAAACCCGGCTGGCGCGTCGCCTTGGCTCGCAGGAATGGGCCGAAGAGGCACTGCAGGACACTTATTTGCGCCTGAACGGCGCTGAGCTGACCGGAACGGTGCGCAACCCGACCGCTTATTTGTTCAGGACCGCCTTCAACATTGCTCTCAACCGCGTGCGCGCCGACCAGCGCCGGTTGTCGGCGGTCGAAGTTGAGGGGCTGCTCCACATCGCCGACGAAGCCCCCGATGCATTGCAGATATTCGAAGGCCGCTCCGATATCGCGCGTCTCGGCGCGATCCTCGCCCGGCTGCCGGCGCGGCAGCGCGCGATCCTGCTGGCATCGCGCGTCGAAGGAGCATCGCGGCTGCAGATCTCCAAACGCTTCTCAATATCGGTGAGCATGGTCGACAAGGAATTGCAGCAGGCGCAGGAATATTGCGCGACGCGGTTTGGCTGGAAAAAGATATGACGATGCAATCCACGCATGAACTGGCGCCTCTCGACCGTGAAGCCCATGCATGGGTCCGGCGCCTCACATCGGGGGAGGCCACCGCAACCGACGCGGATGCGCTGCGCGAATGGTGCGGGCGGAGCCCCGCGCATGCAACTGCGTTCTCCGCCGCAAGCCGGCTGTGGCGTCAGTTCGGCCCCGCGGCCCGCGTTCTCGAGGACAGCCGGACGCCGTCGGATTTGTCTGCACGACGCGCGAGGACGATGGGGCGCCGCGCCTTCATCGGCGGCGCGCTTGCAGCCTCCGCAGCCGGGGTGATGCTGGTGAAGCCACCGCTCGATCTCTGGCCATCGTTCGCCGAATTGCAGGCCGATTTCCGAACCGGTGTCGGCGAGCAACGGACTATCTCGGTGTCCGACGGGGTTGCGATCGAGATGAATGCACGGACGAGCATCTCGGTGGCTTCGGATGCCATCGAACTGATTGCAGGCGAAGCCTCGTTCGCGCTTCCGGAGAGCCGCCCGCGGCAGTTCGAGGTCGTTGCCGGCAACGGCAGGGCTTCCGCCACGAATGCGCGTTTTGATATCCGCCATATCGGTGCGCGTGTGCGGGTGACATGCTTCGCGAACGAAGTCCGGATCGAGCATCCCGACCGCACCATGACGCTCGGCCCTCGTCAGCAGGTCAGCTATCGGGCCGACGCGGTTGAAGGTGTGCTTACCATCGATCCTGCGGTCGCTGCTGCGTGGCAGCGTGGGTTGATGATCTTCAACATGACGCCGCTCGGTGACGTGATCGACGAGTTGAATCGCTACCGGTCGGGCCACATCGTTCTGCTGGACCGAAGCCTCGCAGAAAGCCCCGTCAACGGTCGCTTCAAGATCGATCGTCCCGACGATGCCCTGGCCCAGATCGAACTGGCGTTCAACGTCCGTCGACGGACCTTGCCGGGCGGATTGATCCTGCTCGGCTGACCTCTGCCGTTACCTGCGCTGGCTCGCGATCTCAGTGACATGAAACATTCATAAATTTCCGGTGGGGGCCGCGGAGCCTCAGGTGTCTCAGGGAGGACGTTACATTTGCCGGAGTCGTTCCCGGCGGATCCTGTCTGCCTTCGGAATTGTGAGAGTCTCCATGGTCGTTCATGCCACCACTTCGCCATCGCGCCACACGCGTCAGTCGTTCAACCGCAGCAGGATGCTCGTTGGCGTCAGCCTTCTGGCGTTGCTCGGCACGGTAGCGAAGGTAGATGCGCGCGGCTTCGGCAGCAGCGGCTCCGCTGCGCCCAGCAGCCCGGCGGCGATCGCAGCGGCTGCCGCGGCTGCAAGCGCGCAACAGTCTTCGGCCGCAGGCCGGCAGGCGATCCAGTCGATGGCACGTGCTGCCCAGGCCTTGCAGGGCATGCGTGACGCGCAGAGTGCAGCCCGTGCTGCCGCGCTGGCGGCGACAGGAAGCGGGGTGCCCAACGGGTTGACGGCGGGTGGCCTCGCGGTCGCGCCGGGTGCCGGTACGACGCCGGATGTCTGGGTTGGTGCCGGAGCGCCGTCGCAAGTGCAAGCGAATGGTCGTACCCAGGTCGAGATCAAGCAGACCGAACAGAAGGCGATCCTGAACTGGTCGAGCTTCAATGTCGGCCGTGAAACCGATATCACTTTCAACCAGAGTGCCGGTGGCGCCGACAAGGCAAACTGGATCGCGCTCAATCGCGTCACCGATCCGACGCTGGCGCCGAGCCGCATTCTCGGCACCATCAAAGCCGATGGGCAGGTCTATGTCATCAACAAGAACGGCATCGTGTTCGGCGGGGCGTCACAGGTCAACGTCAACAGTTTCGTTGCTTCATCGCTCAGCCTGTCGAATGAACAGTTCCGCGCTGGCATAAACAAACAGCTTCTGATCTTCGACGATCCATCAGGTAGCAGCATCGCCACGCCGCAATTCGGCTATCTCGGCCAGCAGCAGCCCAACAAGTACCTCCCGCTGACGGATCCCAGTCAGCCGGCACCGGCGGTGATCGGAGCTCCCGCCGGCGATGTGCGTGTGGAGGCCGGCGCGCAGATCACCACGGCGAGCGGCGGCAAGGCGCTCGTCTTCGCACCGCATGTCATGAATGCCGGCGCCATCCGCGCACCCGATGGCCAGGTCATTATGGCGGCGGGCGAGCAGATCTATTTGACTACATCATTGGACGTGCGCGGGCTGGATGTCGCGGTCTCGGCGCCGATGCGCTGGGTGTTCGACTACAACGGCATGATGGCTGCGTCGGGCCAGACCCCTATGCCTGTCGATGGGACGACCGCGTTCAAGAACGATCTGAAATCGATCGTTTTCCCTGAGATGGCCGCGCGTGCCGCCGCCATAGGTTACAGCGTCGTCAATGATGGCATGGTGAAAGCCGACCACGGCAACATCACGCTGATGTCGCGCACTATCGTCCAGAACGGCGCACTCGAGGCATCGACCGCGTTAAACAATCGCGACGGTTCGATCCGGTTGCTGGCCTGGGGCGAGGGCATGAGGTCCTACGGTCCGTCGGAGGGGCCGCCGATGCGCTATTGGTCGGCAGGTACGCTCACGCTCGGCTCCGGTAGCGTCACCACGGCGATGCCGGACCTGAAGGATACCAGCGAGATCGAACAGACCTCGTTGGCCACGCGCTACGGTCCCGGCCGCATCGAGATGCGCGGGCAGTCCATCGATATCGAGGCCCGGGCCAACGTGATCGTGCCGGCGGGCACCATCAGCATTGTTGCCAGTACATCGACCTTAGCCGGAGAGACGCCGACTGGCAGCGAGATGGTCGTGCGCGACGGCAGCCGCGTCTATATCGGCGAAGACGCTTATCTGAGCGTCGCCGGCCTGCAGGACATGTTGCTCACCATGGAGAGCAACACTGTCACCGGCGAGTTTCGTCTCAACGAACTGCGTGACTCGCCACTGTATCGGGACTCCTGGCTGCGCGGCAAAACCGTCAGCGTGGACAAGCGCGTTGCCGGCCTCTTCACCGATGGTCCGATGGCCGATGTGCAATGGATCTCCGGCTCGCCGGGCGCCTGGGCGGGCACGCCGCTGGGTGATTTCTCGGGCTGGATCGGGGTCGGAAAAACAACGCTCGGCGCGTTGTCTGCCGATGCCAGCAAAGCGTCGATTACGATCAAGTCGAGTGGCTCGGTCATTACGCGCCAAGGCTCGCTGCTCGACGTCTCCGGTGGTTCGGTGCGTTACCAGGATGGCTGGATCACCACCACGCGGCTGGTCGGAGCCGATGGCCGTATCTATGATATCGGCGCGGCCATGCCGGATCAGATCTATGTTGGTCTCGCAGGTTCATTCTCGCGAACGCACAATGTCCGGGGCAAGGCCGATCCGCGGCTGACCGAGACCTGGATGTCGGTCTTCGACCGCAATCAGTCTCGGCGGTTCGAGAAAGGTTACACGGAAGGTCGTCAGGCCGGTTCGATCCAGTTTTTTGCCGCCGAAGCCATGGTGCTCCAGGGCGGCTATTGGGGTGGGGCGGTAGCCGGGGAGCGACAGGCGGCATCCGGAAATCTTGCGGTCGCCGGTTCTCTCACGATCGGCGGCGGCAGTATCGAACATAGGCAGTGGCTGATGGGCGATCTCGTCATCACCGACAAGCCCGAACTGCTGCCGACCAGCTTCAACGCGACGAGCGTTCTTGACCCGATCTGGTATGTCGGCACTTCAGCCGACACAGCGTCGGCGCGTCGAAAGACCACTTATCTCGACTCGCAGGTGCTTGCGGATGCGGGGATGTCCAAGCTTGTCTTCAATGTCGCTGCCGGCTTTACGCTGGCTAAGGACCAGAATCTTGAATTGGCACCGGCCACCACTTTAACTGTCTATGGCAATGCCGGCACAGACAATCCGGCCCACTTCGTCGTCGATGGCAGCATCCGCATTGCGGGCGGCAGAGTTTCATTGACCGGTGACGTGACGGCCAATTACGGCTCCACGGCCACGATCGATGTCAGCGGCGTCTGGCTTAACGGGGCCCCCGATGGATTGCCACCGGTTATCAAGGGCGGTGCAATCTCTGTCTCGGGCGACTTCGCACCGGGCGTCACGCTCGATGTCTCCGGCGGTGGCTGGTACGACACGACAAGCATCAAGCCCAAATTGAAACTCGGCGATGCCGGCGCTCTGACGATATTGCCCACGACCACGGCGCAACTGGCAGGCCTCGATCTGCGCGGATACTCTGCGGCTTCGGGCGGCACTATCACTGTGATGACGGCCGGCTCGATCTGGATCGGTGGCGCAGCGCCGACCAATCCGGCCACTGGCTGGCTCCCGGCCTCATTGTTTGCCGAGCGCGGGTTTCGTGGATTTGCGCTGACGACGACTGGTGACGTCATTGTTGCAGACGGCGCTGCGATCCTGCAGCTTCCGACGAGCGTGGATCTCAGCGGTGTCAATCCCGCCGCAATCGCATCCGGCGCGCGGATCAGCGACATCGGTCATCTGGCGGTGTTGCCGCCTATCGGGCGCATTACCCACAAACCGACCGAACTGAGCCTCACCGGCGCCAATGTCACAATCGGGGCTAGCGCAGTCGTCCAAACGGATGTCGGCGGCAGTATTAATCTGACCGCCATCGCAAATACAGGCGGTTCGGATCCGAACACGTCGGGCAATCTGGCCGTTAACGGCACGCTCGAAGCGCCGGCCGGGGCGATCACGCTCAGTGCCGATGGTGAATTGAAACTCGCTGCCACCGGGCGGATTCTCGCTCGCGGCCTTGCGGTCGTCGACACCGACATCCGCGGCCTCCGCTCCGGAAGCGTATTGGCCGGCGGCAGTGTGAGTTTCAGAAAAGCTGCGACGATAAAGCTCGAAACGGGTTCAATCGTCGACGTGTCGGGCGCGAGCGGCACGTTTGATATCAACCGCGGACGTAATGGCGCCGAAGTATATACACTGGCTAGCAATGGTGGGAGCATTTCGCTAAACTTCAGCGGTGAAGCCCGTGACATCGTCGATGCGACCTTCCTCGCGCATGCCGGCGGTGCCGGGGCCAATGGTGGCAATCTGGCAATCAGCGTCGGTTCGGTCGCCGAAGTCAATGATTCCTATACTGCACCATTCATGCTGTATTACCGCGATCGCAGGGACAGTGTGATCAAGTTGCTCGATCTGTCGAATTTCGACATGTCGATTAATCTGGACGTCTATGGCGAGTATAGTTCAGGCGCGGATCCGACCTTCGGCTTCTATTACGTGCTCGATAAAATCTATTCTGGGACCACCGGCCTGAGCCGCTCTGGTGGTCTCGCATTTGTGAATCTCAGATCCGACACGTCTCCAGCCACGGTGAAGCAGCCGCTGGCATTGATCCTGCCCAACCTGATCGATCAGCTCGATCTTCTCAGCACACACTTCTATGTCGATCCCGATGCGACCATTCCATTATCGCGGGAATTGCCCAACGTCGTCGTGAAGATGACCAAAATGTCCGCCGATGCCGTCAATGGCGGCGGCTTCGGTACGCTCACCACCAATTCCAGTGTGTTCATGGTTGCGCCGGGCGTCGATCTCGCGGTCGGAAAATCCATCTCGATAGCAAGTCCGATCGTCAGCGGCGGCGCCGGTGCTGCGAGCATCACGGCGCCTTACATCCAGATACTGTCCGGCAACGGCATGGCGGGCGCGGCCGGCAGCGGCAAGCTGACCGTGACGGCCGACCTGATCGACGTGACCCGCGCGACATTTTCCGGCTTTGCCGAGACGCGGCTGGTGACCGGCGACCTGCGCATCGGCGCCCTCATCGGCGGCATCGACGGCACCGAGGATCGCAGGTCCTATCTGACGGCCGATGGTCAGCTCACGCTCAAGGCCGCCCAGGTCTATCCCGCGACGGGCATCGTCGCGTCGATCAAGGCGGGCGCGCAGCTCGATATTCAGGGCAATGGCGACAGCGGCTTGCCGTTGTCCGCGGCCGGCACCTTGAAGCTTCAGGCCCCCGTCATCGTGCAGGGCGGCGTGGTGCGTGCGCCATTCGGCAGCATCACGATGACGGCGACCGACAGCATCACGCTCGGCGCCGGCAGCATCACGTCGGTCTCGGGAGACGGCTTGATCCTGCCTTACGGCACGCTGGGCAACAATGAGTTCTGGAACGGTCCGCTCGTCACACTGGCCCTGGACAAGCCGACGCTGCCGTTGAGCCAGTTGCCGGAAAAGAGCATCGTTCTGCAAGGCCCGAACGTGACACTCGCTGCGGGATCCGTGGTCGATATCCGCGGTGGCGGCGATCTCTATGCCTGGGAGCATGTGCCGGGTCCCGGCGGCTCGCACGATGTCCTGGCCCAGCCGGGGATGTACGCCGTCATGCCGGGGCTGAATGTCTCGGCTGCATCACAGCAGAAGGTCTGGCTCGCTGGCGGCAACGGTCTTGCCGCGGGCTGGTATGCCTTGCTGCCGGCGCGCTACGCGCTGCTGCCTGGCGCTTTCGCCGTGTCGATGGCGAAGGGGTCCGCGAATGCCCGTACGCCGAACACGATGACGATGCCGGATGGTTCGACGACGATGGCCGGCCGTCTGGCCGACAGTTTTGGCGGCGGTTTCGACCAACTCCTGTCGTCCTGGCGCGTGATGTCAGGAGTGACGTTGCGGACCTACAGCGAGTATAACGAAGCCTACGCCAATACGTATTTCGCGTCGGACGCATTCAAGCTCAGCCAGTATCGTCTCAACGGCATCGATATCGTGACGCCGCGCATGCCGGTGGATGGCGGATCAGTTGTGTTCAACGCCACATCTTCTCTCGTTCTCGATGGGCAACTGCAATCGCAGCCGGCCGCAGGCGGACGTGGCGGGCTGGTCGATATTGCCGGCAGCAAGATCGCTGTCGTCGGAGCAGGGCAGGATCGCAGCGATCTGTCCGGCTACCTGATCATCGATGCCACGTCGCTGAGCAATTTCGGCGCGGGAAGCCTGCTGATCGGCGGCGTGCGCAGCGGCGATGCGCGCGGATTGCGTATCGATGTCGCGGCCAGCGACGTTCTGGTTCGCAACGATGCGTTCAGCGCCCTCAGCGGACCGGAAATCCTGCTGGCTGCAAGCGGCGAGGTTCGCGTCGCCGAGGGCAGCGTGATCGTAGCTGCGGGTTATTCACCGGGAGGCGGCGTCGATCTCGTGTTCGCGCCCCAGGTGAGGGCCGTTTATGGCGATCCTGGCGGTATCAATGATGGCATCCCGAGCAACGACGTCCTGCTCACGCCGACGCGCGACTATGGCGCGTTGATCCGGGTGTCGGCGAGTAACGCGGTGAACGTGTTGCGCGAAAATGTCGATATATCGACGGGGGGCGTCGTTACCATCGGTGCCAATGCGACCATTTCCGGCGGCAACGCGTTGTTGCTGGATGCCACGCAGAACACGGTCGTCGCCGGCAGCGCGAGGCTGTCGGGCGCGGCGATGTCGCTGGCGAGCGGGAGGATCGGCTTCGGCGGCGGAAACAGCGGCCTCGTGCTCGACGCCACGTCGCTGGCACAACTCGCCAACACCCAGGCGCTGACATTGCGCAGCTACAGCACGATGGATTTCTATACGTCCGTCAATCTGGGCAGCGCCGGTCTCGACAAGGTCGTGTTCGATGCCGCCGGCTTCGTCGGCTATGGCGTCGGCGCGATCGCTGTCACCGGCAAGACCATCGCCTTCCAGAACAGCGGCGGCAGTTTCGGCAATCCCGGTATGGTCGGTACGGGCCAACTGTCGCTGAATGCCGATGAAATCGTGCTGGGCGGCGGTGCAAAGGCGCTGCGCGGCTTCGATACGGTCACGTTGAATGCAAGCCACCAGATCACCGGCGAGGGCAACGGCTCGATCGATGCGGGGACGGCGTCGGTCACGCTGGTAAGCCCGGTGGTGACAGGGCGCGGTGGCGCATCGCAATCGATTACGGCGCAAAACATGATCCGCGTTCTCGCGGGCGGCAATGCGCCTCTGGACAATCCGGAAGCCAGCCTCGGTGCACGTTTTAATTTCACCGGCACCAGCGTCGAACTTGGCGGGCGCATCGTCGCCCTCGGCGGTGCAGTCAATCTCTCGGCAACGGCCGGCGATGTGGTGATCGACCAGACCGGCGTGATCGATGTCGGCGGCTTCAGGAAGCAGTTCTTCGATGTCGCGCAGTATGCCGATGCAGGCAGCATCGGTCTGACGGCGGCGGGGTCCGTCGTCGTGGCGCCGGGCGGCTATCTCAATTTATCCGCTCATGCCGACGGTGGAGCCGCCGGCAAGCTGTCTCTGGCGGCGTCGAATGGCGGCACCGTGGTGCTCGGCGGGCGCATTGAGGCGCATGCCGCGGCGGGTCAGACGGGCGGCTCCTTTGCCCTGGATATCGCCGCACTTCCCGATTTTGCGGCGCAGAGCCAGTTGCTGAACGCCGCCGGCTTCTCGGCGTCGCGTCAATTCCGTATCCGCTCCGGCAATGTGGTGATCGACGGCCTGACGCAGGTCGCGGATTTCGCGCTGGCCGCGGACCAGGGCTCGGTGACTTTGGCCGGTACGATCGATGCCCGCTCCGGATATGGCGGCAGGATCTCGGTCAGCGCCGGCAATGGTCTGACCATGCTGGGCTCGGCCCTGCTGCAGGCCGGCGCGACCGGCGAGTTCGGCGGCGGCCGGGTGACGCTGGAAGCCAGCGGCGGCCAGCTCGATATCCGCGGCGGCACGATCGATGTGGCGGGAGGCGATGGCGGCCGCGTGCGCTTCCGCGCGTTGCAAGCGACGAACCACGACGAGATCGAGGTCGTAAACCTGCAGGCGACCATCGTCGGCTCGGGCTCCAGCGTTCTGGAGGGTGTCAGTGTCTACAACAGCGGGTCGGTGGATGCGGTTCGCGGCGATGCGATTACCCATGCCAACACGTTCTTAGCTAGCGCTGCAGCGATCGCAGCGCGCCTCAACGCGAATGCCAGTGGCGTCGCGGTGATGCCCGGCATCGAAATTCGCAGCACCGGCGATCTCGTTGCGGCGACCGACTGGAATCTGGCTGCGGATTTTGCGTCGGCCCGCATGGGCAGCCTTACGCTGCGCGCAGCCGGAAACCTCACGATCCTGGGCAATATCAGCGACGGCTTCTCGTCCGCGGCGCTCACCGGCGTTCTGCAGAACACGGCGTCGTGGGATTTGCGCCTGGTCGCGGGCGCGGACCTGAGTTCGGCGAGCGCGCTTGCCGTCAAGCCGCTCGCAGCCCTGGGGGCGGGCAGCGGTACGCTGTCCATCGGCAACAGCGCGTCCGGCAATGTCGTTCGCACGGGAAGTGGCGACATCGATATCGCCGCAGGCCGCGATCTGCTTCTCGCGCACAACACATCGGCCGTCTACACCGCGGGTCGCGCGGATCAGACCGTCTATGCCGACTTCAACACGCCGACCGGCGCGGCCTATGGCATCGGCGGCGGTAATTTGCGGATCGCGGCGCAGGGCAGCGCAACCTCGGTGCTGCCTGTCGAACCCGATGACAACCAGCTTTTCATGGAATGGCTGAAGAAGGTCGGCTCGCTCAATGCGGACTTTGTTTTCGAACTGTTGGATCCTGACCCCAACGGGCCGCGGCGGCAAAGCTCGTGGTGGATCGATTATAGCATGTTCCAACAGGGTGTCGGCGCGCTCGGCGGCGGCAACGTGTCGGTGAAGACCGGCGGCGACCTCGTCAATATGCTGGTGGCTCTGCCGACCAACGGCCGCGTCAGAGGCGGGCGATCGAGCGGCGAGGCTATGCTTCTCGAGATGCGCAATGGCGGCCTGATGCAGGTCGAGGCAGGCAGTGCCGTTCGCGCGGGCTATTACTATGTCGGCCGTGGTGAGGGCGTCATTAATGCCGGCGAGTTCGCGATTGGTCGTACGGTCTCCGCGGTGCTCCGTTCAAAGGAAAATGCTGTCTACAACATCGCCCCTGTCCTCGCGCTGGGCGACGCCACGATGAGAGTGAAGACGTCGGGCGATCTTGTTCTGCAGACCGTTATGGATCCGTTGCTGCTCAATTCCGACACTTACATTCCATCCGGCCCTTTCGCTCCAAGAGGCCTCAGCAGATACAATGCTTACATGAGCGGCTATACGAGCAGGAGCTCTCTTGAACTGATTTCTGTAGGCGGGAACGTCTCACTCACCAATCAAGGGCGTTTCCTGTCCAAGCAACTCGACCTTTCCGTTGGTTCATATGATGATGACGTGGACTATTCGCTGATTGGCCTGTTGGCGACAAATCTCTATCCCTCGGTCACGCGCATTACCGCGCTGAATGGATCGGTGACCAATCAGAACCGGTTGTTCACCGCGCCAGGTGCGAATCCGGAGCTTCGCATCCTGGCAGAGAGAGAGATCGTGCTGGGCGATATCACCATGTCGCGCGCCAATCCCGAGATGATGCCAAGTCCGCTGCGGCCTTACGGCGGTGTGGCAGATGCCGCGCTACAATTGCGCGTGGAAATGACACCCAGGGATTTCCAGGACGTATCAGAAAGCGGCTTCACGGCTCTGATTCTTAATCAACTGGAGGCCAGATGGGGTCCCAGCACGAGTGCTGTATTGCTCAGTTATCTTGCTAGTATGCGTAATCCGCAGCAGTTAGTTAATGGGAGCGACATCGAGCCTAGCCGCGTTTTTGCGCGAAACGGTTCGATCGTTGGATCATTGATTGATAGCCCGCAGGGTCCGAGGCTCGGCAAGGTCACGACCAACGAGCAGACCTGGTTCCGCGCTGGGACGGACATTCGCAACATCGACTACAACTTGCGTAATTTGCATCGCACCGACGTGTCGGTGCTGGAAGCCGGCACCGACATCATCGGCGGCAAGATCGATATCCAGGGGCCGGGCGCCATCGCGCTCGTCGCGGGACGTGACGTCTATGGCACGGCGTTCCAGATCTTCAGCAGCGGCAACTTCGACAAATACGATGAGAGCAAGCCGAATGTCGGTGATCGTATCCGGGCCGTAGCACTCAGCGAAGTGCGCGGCCTCCCCCGGGACGGCGCGTCGATCTCAGTGATGGCAGGCTTGAAAGGCAAGCAGCCGTCCTACGACGCGATGATCGCTGCCTATCTCGATCCGGCCAATGTCGGCGCGATGCCTGACTATCTCAAGACCACCATCGATGGGACAGTGCTGCCGATCTACCTGTTCGATCTGGTCGGGATGCGCCGCGGCGAGGAGCACACGGCGCGTTCCGGCCTGGTGTCTTTCATCAAGGGCATCACCGGCGAGACCCTGGCGCCGCTCGATGCATGGTCGCGCTTCAAGTCGTTGCCGTCGCTCACGCAGCAGCGTTTTCTGCGCGACGTCTACAGCCAGGAGCTCAAGGCTGCCGGCGATAACCAGCTCGCTCTCGACGCCAATGACCGGCCGATCAATGGCGGTTACCGTCGCGGCTACACGGCGATCGAGACATTGTTTCCGGGCAAGGACTGGAGCGGTGACGTCAAGATCGGTAATGCGACCTTCCGGACCATGGCCGGTGGCGGCATCGAGACGTTGACGCCGGGTGGCGGATTGCAGGTCGCGGCGCTCGGCACGGCGGTGCCGGCCGGAGACGGCCTCGTGACGTTCGGGTCGGGCGATATCAACATCTTCGCGCGGGATAGCGTGACGGTGAACCGCTCGCGCATCCTGACATTCGCCGGCGGTGACGAGGTGATCTGGTCGACGCTCGGCGATATCGATGCCGGTCGCGGCTCCAAGACCACGCGCGTTCCCTCGGCGCCTGACATCACGACCGATGTCGATGCGGTCACCAAGGTGCAGGAGAGCGCGGATATCGGCGGCAGCGGCATCGGCACGATCATCGGCTTCGATGGTGTGAAGGAAGGTGACGTGACGCTGATCGCGCCGGGTGGCACGGTCGATGCCGGTGACGCCGGCATTCGCGTCAGCGGCAACTTCACAGTGGCGGCGATGTTCGTGCTCAATGCCGAAAACATCAAGGTCGGCGGCGAAACCAAGGGTGTGCCGAAAGTGGCAAGCGCGCCGGTCAACCTCACCGTGGAAACCAAGGACAAGGCGGCCTTCGACGCCGTCAAGGACGCGACGCAGAGCGGGTCGAGTGAGCGGCCGTCGATCATCATTGTCGAGGTGCTTGGTTATGGCGGGGGCGGCAATGACACTCAGCAGCGTGAGGATGACGACCGCCGCAAGTCGGATGATCGACGCAGCTACAACACCAACAGTGTCATTCAAGTCGTCGGCAGCGGACCGCTGAATCAGGAGCAGAAACAGGTCCTGACGGACGCAGAAAGATCACGCCTCGCCGAGATTGCGGGGAGGTGACAGATTCGCTGAGAACGGCGAGATGATGCGATATGGACCAAACGTGTGCAATATCGGTTCCTGGCGGCGCAAAGCGTCGTCAGCGCCGGAGGGAAGGCGGAATTCGCGATCGAGATGCTTCTCGGGAAGGGATATTCAGGAGTCAGCAATCCAATAACAGGGCACTGAGAATGAGTGCCGTACATCCTCGACGCCACTTTTCCTTGCGAAACGGCGCCTGGCTTGGATGCCGGCGACGACGGACAGCGTGGATGATCGACGTGGCCGAGGTCGCCACCGGAGTCTTCGGCAACGTCGATCTGCGGCGCTGCAGCTGCTGAAAGCGGCGATCATCCGGTGCAAGGGCACGTCGACGGGCTTGCCGACCGTGTAGATGCCGGGCACCAGCGTAGCGTTGTCGAACTCCAATGCTTCAGCGGCGACGCGGCAGACGGCGAGGCCGATTCAGGGCAGCGGCAACGCGTCCCCCTCGGTCATCATCATGGAAGTGCTCGGTGATGGCTGCGGTTGAAGCGAGCTGGACGGCGCGCAAGCGGGGGAACGCCAGGTTATGTGGGCGCCACAGTCGACGCGCTAAGCTATATCGCAGCACCGCGCGCTACAGAGTGCAGCCGGATGTCCAAGCGCAGATGCTGCCCCTGGAAGTGCGACAACGAATGATGACGGAGTGATTTGCGACGTGGTGCCAGCCGACAGTTGCGGTTGGCGCCATATTGAACGCCGATCTTTCACGTTGAATCGAAATATAGTGAGATACATAGAATACGTGTCACAAAAACTACGTAAACGAGTGTGGCGGCTTAGCAATCGCTATTGTCGGTCTGTAGAGTTGGTGCGTCCGTATCCTTGCTGTATCATTGCGCGTCCGATATGAGTGCCTCACGCAATGTCGCCAGCGACTACGGGCGTTGTCGGTGTTCTGGTCAAGGTCAGTAAGTCGAAGTCTGTAATATGAGTGCTATTCGGCAGTGGGACGATCTCGATCTGTTCATGCGCCTTCGGGCGAGGTCGAGGGCGTGCTTCAGCGTTGCTTGTCACCGTTTCTTTCCGCTGTTGTTCGTTGGTGCTACCATCGTTGTGTTCGGTGCAATGATTTCGGCGCTGGCCGCGAGCGAACAGCGAGAAAATCCGGCGCTGATGCGCTTTCATATTCCGATTCAGCCACTGGCCTCTGCATTGCAGACGTATAGCAAGATCACCGGCGTTCAGTTACTGTATGAAAGCAGCGCGGCCAATAATCTTGTTTCAACATTGGTCGAGGGCGATTTCACCAGGGACACGGCGCTGCGGGTTTTGCTCGGCGATGTCGATCTGCTGATCCGCTACACGCGCGCCAATTCCATCACCTTGGTGCCGGCCTCGGCAGATCCCGACATGCCGCCCGTTGCGGTGTTTGATAAGGCCGATCTGGTGCTCGATCCGTTACGGGTTCGCAGTACACGGGAAATTCGCGATCCATCGCAATTGCGGGTGTATAGCGGCGTGATCCAGTCCGATATCCAGCAGGCGTTGCGTAAGGAAGCCAAGACGCGCAATGGCAGCTATAGTGCGGGTATCAAACTCTGGATCGACGGACCGCGGACCGTGAAACGGACCGAGTTGTTCCGTTCGTCGGGCGACCAGGAGCGGGACAATGCCATCGGGCGGTTGCTTGATGGGCTACAGGTGAGCCAGGCCCCGCCTGCGAACACGCCGCAGCCCGTCATGGTCATGATCACCGTGCGCTAGGCAGGACAGATGGCATTGCCAATACATTGGAGGGCACCTGATCTGACACGGAGGAATCCCGTATCCGATCAGTATGACGACACCTCGGGCAGCTTTGGGCATTGGCGCTGGCTGGCCGGTAGCGTCGTGCTGGTGCCGGTGATGCTCGCCGCCGGTGTTTATTGGCTGCATCATGTGCCCACTGGTCCATCGGCGCGGCAGGGCTATTCGACGATTCAGGTCGAATTGCTTCCGTCGCCGACGCCTTCACCTGAAGTGAAGCAAGCTTCACTCTATGCTAGCCCGCCGATTGCCGATTTCCAGGTGACGCCGACGATTTCGGAGCAGGTGCTGCCGCCGGTCGAACAGCAGGCGATGCCGCCACAGCCGCTGCTCCCGCCACGTCCCACGGCATCTCCGGAGCAAAAGCCGGCGGGAGGCGGGCAGGCGCGCCCAGTCCCGGCAGGAACGGCAACGCGTTATCAGCGCCAGCTCGAAGCGCATATCGAGCGCTATCAGCGCTATCCGAACGATGCGCGCCGCGATGGCTCGCAGGAAACGGTGATGGTCATGTTCGCCATGCGTCGCGATGGCAGCATCGTTCGCGTCGATATCAAGTCGAGTTCAGGGCGCTCCGTACTGGACAGGGAAGCGATCGAAACGATCCGCCGCGCGCAACCGCTGCCGCGCATTCCGGCCGATATGCCCGAGCTTCTAACCGTGATGATCCCCGTCACCTTCGATGCGCGATAGTCTCACATCTCTGTTGAGTTCGAGGTGTTCTAGCTTCGTAATCAATCTGTCATGTGCGATGGGTAACACCGTGCTGCTGAGACGAGTATTTCTACGCGTAAGGGCTATAGCCGGTGACTGGGGCAAATCGTACAACTCTGCGGAACGTGTTAACGGCCGATTATAGCGGTCTGTTCAAGCGTTTGACGCGACGATTGGGGTCGGAAGATCTGGCTGGTGATGCGTTACAGGAGACTTTCCTGCGCATCGAGCAAATGCAGAATGCCCCGGCGGTGAACAGTCCGAAAGATTATCTGTTCCGCATCGCGCTCAACGTGGCGACAGATCGGCGTCGTGGCGAAAAGCGTCTGCTGAGTATGGATGCGATCGACGCCTTGCTCGACATCCCGGACGAGTCGCCCGACGCGGCGGCGATCGTCGAGGGCCGACAGGATATTCAGGCACTTGATCTTGCACTTGCCGAGTTGCCGAGCCGAGCCCGCCAGGTGTTCATGGCTGCCGTTGTCAGGAAAATGCCGGATCACGAGATCGCTGCGCAGCTTGGCGTCAGCGTCCGGACTGTCGAGATCGACCTTCGCAATTCGCTGAAGCACTGCGCTGCGCGCCTCGGCCGGACGTTGCTGCGACGATCCGGTGGCCCGCGTCCCAAATAATTGCGGTCTTACTGCCATTTCCCGCGTTTGATCACCGGGCCGTCGTTGCGGTCCCGCGAATCTCGTTAATTATTGTTATTTTCGCTTGCGGGATAGCCTTGCCTCAACCGTCTATACATCAGAAGGTAATTTTCGCGGCCCCCAATAGCAGAATCAGAAGCTCAGCGACGACAATGACTCACATCATTATCCCTGCCCAAGCTTCCGCCTTTTTGGTGGTGATCTCGTGAGCGCCCCTCTCGACGAAGCCGACTTGCTCGAGCGTGCGGCGGACTGGGTCCTGCTGCTGCGTTCCGGCAAGGCGACGACTGAAGATGCCGAGCAGCTGCAGCTTTGGCGCCGACAGAGCGATCTGCATGAGCAAGCCTTTGTTCAAGCGGTGCGCCTGTATCGCGATCTTGGCGCGATGGGAGCGGAGCTTGAGAACCGCAATGTCCGTCCCTTCGTGGCACGTGTGTCCGCCGCAAAACAGATGGTCAGCCGTCGTAGCCTGATCGGCGGCGCGCTTGCGGCGTCCGTCACGGGCTACATGATCGTAAAGCCGCCGCTGGAGATGTGGCCGTCGCTTGCCGAGTTGTCGGCGGATTATCGAACGGCAAAGGGCGAGCAGCTTGACGTCAAGCTGGCGTCGAATGTCGCGCTCAAGCTGAACACCCAGACCAGCATCGCCGTTCGTGGGAACGATGTGAATCCGCGGATCGAGTTGATTTCCGGAGAAGCTGCGATCACCACGCGGCGCGACAGCTTCGAGCCCCTGGTGATGATCGCTGCGGATGGGCAAATTACTTCCAGCGCCGCAGATTTCAACCTGCGATGCATCGACGGTGTTGTTCTCGCGACATGTAATGAAGGCTCGGTGACCATCTCGCATGGCGGACGCAGCGTTCGGCTCGGCCGCGGCGAGCAGGTTAGTTATTCGGCGTCTGATCCGCTGGGGCTGCCGGTATCGATCGTCGATTCCAGTTCTTCGAGTGCGTGGCGTGAGAAACTGCTGGTCTTCCGCGATCGGCCGCTTTCGGCCGTCGTGGCTGAAGTCAATCGTTATCGGCCAGGCAAGATCGTCGTGACCAATACGCAGCTCGGCCAGCGCCTTGTCAACGGTACGTTTCACACTGACAGGCTTGATGATTTCGTTGCGCAGGTGCGGCAGCTGTTTGCCGCCAATGTGCGCGCGCTGCCGGGCGGCATCGTCCTGCTGAGCTGATTGCTCTCCTCTCTTTCTCTTTTCTCTTTGGTTGTCTTCAAACCGTCGCATGTTGCGTGTTGCGCGCAGTATTCTTCGCGACCGTTTTGCTACCGCGCTCTGTCGGTGATTCGGGTGGCACCAACCTCTTAATTTTCTTTTGCGGGTTACGACCCGCCCAAACGTCTTCAAGACGTAGGGACCTGAACATGGGCGTGCGGCTCGTGCTCGGTGTGCCCTCTTATGGGCTTGATATATGCTTCTTCTGAACAGAGACGGTGTCGGCGCAGGCTGGACAAAGCAACACTTCCTGCGTTGTTCGGCGCCAACCGCCCTGATGCTTGCGAGCATCGGCGTTATTTTTGCTGCGACAGTGACGGCCGATGCGAAGCCGGGCCAGCAATCGGATAAGCCCTCGGCCACTGCCAAGCCTGCAGCGGACGGCAAGGACGCGAAAGCCGCAGCGGATGCCAAGCAGGCGCCGGCAGCGCCATTGCAACGCTTTGATATCGATGATTTCGCCGTGCAGGGCGCCGATACGCTGCCGCAGATCGATGTCGAGGAGGCGATCTATCCGTTCCTCGGCCCGAGCCGCAGCGCCGATGACGTGGAGAAGGCCCGCGCTGCGCTCGAAAAAGCCTATCACGACAAGGGGTTCCAGACCGTCAGTGTGTCCGTTCCGCAGCAGAATGCGTTGACCGGGCGCGTGATCCTGAAGGTCTCCGAACTCAAGGTCGGTCAGGTGCGCGTCAAGAATTCGCGCTATTTCGATCTTGCCAATATCAAGAACCGCGCGACGTCGCTGAAGCAGGGGGCGGTACCGAACTTCAACGATGTGACGCGCGACATCGTCAGCCTCAATCAATGGCCTGATCGCCGCGTCACGCCGGCGCTGCGTGCGGGCGTCACCCCCGGCACGGTCGATGTCGATCTGGCGGTCGAGGACAAGGCGCCGATTCACGGCAGCCTTGAAGTCAACAATCGCCGCTCGCCCAACACATCGGCCACGCGCATGATCGGTACCGTGCGCTACGACAATCTGTGGCAGCTCGGTCACTCGTTCAGCTTCACCTATCAGGTTGCGCCGGAAAACAAGAGCGATGCCGAGGTGTTTTCGGGCTCGTATCTCGCGCGTGTCGAGGGTATCGATTGGCTGACACTGCTGGTTTACGGCGTGAAGTCGAGCAGCGACGTTGCGACCGTGGGCGGCATGAACGTGATCGGCCCCGGCCAGATCGTCGGTGGTCGTGCTGTCATGACGCTGCCTGCGCGCGATAACTTCTTCCACACGCTCTCGGCCGGTGTCGATTACAAGCACTTCGATCAGACGGTGCGCGACTTCACCGGTGGCTTCTCCACTCCGATCACCTACTATCCGTTCGTCGCCAGCTATGGCGCGACGTTCCAGGCAGAGAAGTCGCTCACGCAGCTCAATGCGTCGGTCACGGCGAATATGCGCCCATCGAGCAGCGACTGGATTGCTTTCGACAACAAGCGTGCCTGGGCTTCCGGCAGCTTCTCGCATCTGAACGTCGATCTCACGCATACCCACGAATTGCCTGAAGGCTTCCAGCTCTGGGGCAAGATGCAGGGCCAGGTATCGGATGGCCCGCAGGTATCCAGCGAACAGTTCAGCGTCGGTGGCCTCGATACGGTCCGCGGCTATCTTGAGTCCGAAGTTCTCGGCGATGACGGCGTCGTCGGCAATCTCGAACTGCGCTCGCCCGATGTCGGGTCGATGCTGCAGAAGGAAATGAAGGACGAGACCGGGCAGGGCACACCGCGTTTCGTGACCTTCAACGAGTGGCGTTTCTTCGGCTTTGCGGATGCCGGCCATGTGCGCGTGCAGCGCCCGCTGCCTGAACAACAATCGAAATTCGATGTCTGGAGCTACGGCGCAGGCACGCGTTTCAAAGTCTTCGACGGCGTCAACGGCATGCTCGCCTACTCGGTGCCCATGATCAGCCAGGCCTATTCGCAGGCCGGCTCGGGACGCGTCAATTTCCGAATTTGGGGTGAATTCTAATGGCTATGGGGTCTGGTCACATGAGCAATGGCATTTCGGTCCTGCGCCGACGAATGAAAAACGCGGCCGCGGGGCTTGCGCTCGGCTTCGCCGCTGCGATGACGCTGTTTCCGTCCACGGCCAATGCGTGGTGGAACGACGAATGGCAGCTGCGCAAGAAGATCAACATTGATGTCAGCGCCACCGGCGCCAACATCACCGATCCGATCGGCACCGTGCCAACGCTGGTGCGTCTGCATGTCGGCAATTTCCGTTTCAGCCTTGCCAAGGATGACGGTAGTGATCTGCGCTTCGTGGCATCCGACGACAAGACCCCGCTGAAGCATCACGTCGAAAAGTGGGATTCGCTGCTTGGCGAAGCTCTGGTCTGGGTGTCGCTGCCGAACGTGGCACCGGGCGCCAAGTCCGAATTCTGGATCTACTACGGCAACAAGAAAGCCGCCGCGACCAACGATGCCAAGGGCACCTATGATGCCGATACGGCGCTGGTTTATCATTTCAACGAGCGCGGCACGCCGGCAATCGACTCGTCGGTTTGGGCCAACAATGCACAGAGCGTCGGCCAGCCGGCTGACGGTGCGCTGATCGGTACCGGTCTGCGTCTCGACGGCCGCAACATCGTCACCTTGCCGGCTTCGCCTTCGCTCGGCATGGCCGACAGCGCGCCATTCACTTGGTCGGCCTGGATCAAGCCGGCTGCGCCGCAGCCAAACTCGGCGCTGTTCAGTCGTCGCGATGGCGCAAATGCACTGATCATCGGTCTCGACAATGGTGCCCCATTTGTCGAGGTGAGCAATGCGGCCGGTACCCAGCGCAGCGGCGCTGGCGCTCCGGTCGCTGCAAATTCCTGGCACCATCTCGCCGTTGTTGCGGCGAGTGGCACGGTCACCGTCTATCTGGACGGCACGGCCTATGCGACCCTGGCTGCGTCGCTGCCGGCACTGACAGGCGTTGCACGGCTTGGCGGAGATTCGACGCCTCCCGCCGTCGCTACGCCCGTCGCACCGGCAGTCGATCCTGTGACACCAGCTACCGACGGAACTGTGCCCGCTGTCGAAGCGGCTCCAGCGCCGGTCGCTGCAGCTGCGATGGCCGGCTTTGTCGGTGACATCGACGAACTGCAGATCGGCAAGATTGCGCGTTCGGCAGGCTTCATCAAGTTTGCTGCCGTCGAACAGGGCAGCGAACCGGCCAAGCTGATCGCCCTCAGCGCCGATGAAGAAACCGCAAGCTGGATGTCCGGTTATGTCGCGGTGATCCTGAAGTCGGTGACTATCGACGGCTGGGTCGTCATCGGCCTGCTGATGGTTATGGCGGTTGCCAGCTGGATCGTGACGTTCGATCGAGCGAGCTACCTCAAGAAGCAGGCTAATGCCAACGACCGTTTCATGAAGAGCTTCCGCAAGCTCGCCGACAACCTCACAGCGCTCGATCGCGGTGAAGTGGACGAAAGTGCCGCTGTGCTCGGCAGCCGGTTGAGTGCCGAAGAAGGGCAGATGCTCCGTGCTTCGTCGCTGTACCGCATCTATCACGTTGGCGCTGAGCAGATCAGCCACCGCTTCGGTAATAGCGCGAAGATTTTGCGCCTGAGCGGTCCGTCGATTGCCGCTATTCGTGCGGCGCTGGATGGCGCCTTCGTGAAAGAAAGCCAGCGTCTCAACAAGATGATGGTGGTTCTCACCATCTCGATCTCCGGCGGTCCGTTCCTTGGTCTGTTGGGCACCGTGGTCGGCGTCATGATCACCTTCGCAGCCATCGCCGAGAGCGGCGACGTCAACGTCAACGCCATTGCACCGGGCATCGCGGCGGCACTGGTGGCAACGGTTGCGGGTCTGCTCGTCGCGATCCCCGCGCTGTTCGCCTACAACTATCTGGTCACCCGCATTGGCGAACTGACCACCGACATGCAGGTCTTCATCGACGAGTTCGTGACCAAGATGGCCGAGGCTTATTCGCCTGAAGCCGTCGTGGATCACCGCCAGGCTGCGGAGTAACAACTATGCAGCTCCAGAGCCGTAACAAACCTTATGACGACATCAACATCACGCCGATGTTGGATCTGGCCTATGTGCTGCTGATCATCTTCATCGTCATGACGACGGCGACGGTGCAGGGCCAGAAGGTCAATCTGCCGAAGGCGTCTGCGGCGCCAAGTCTGGCCACGCAGACCACCAAGGCGATCACCGTGTCCAATGACGGCAAGATCTTCCTGGACACCATTCCGGTGACGTTGCCTGAACTCGAGCAGCGCCTGGTTCAGCAAAAAGCCCTGACGCCGGAATTTCCGGTGGTTCTGCGCGGTGACGCGCAGACACAGTACCAGAGCGTCATGGATGTGCTCGATCTGCTCGGCCGTGTCGGCCTGTCCCAGGTCGGTCTCGCCACCAAACCACTCGTGAAGTAACACGCTGATGCACAGCGCCAGCCACATTCCTGACGAAACCAAGCGGGCGTTCGCGACCCTGTGGTCTTGGTTGCGTCGTGGGGCTTCGAAGAAGGAAGCGATCCAGGTCGATTTGCCGCTTTACGGGAACTCGGAGCCGAGCCTGCATCAGGAGAGCGGCACCGTGCTGCAATTCCCGCTGCGCGGTGAGGCGCTGTTGGTACGATTGGCGGAACTGTTGCGCCGCCGGGTGGCGGAGCTGGTTCCGCAATTCGATCGTCTGTTGCTGACATTGTCGCGTCATCCGCTGTTGCGGCTATCGATCGATGAAAGCGCCTACATCGAATTCGATACGCAGAGCACCGAATTCGACCTGGTGATCGAAGCCCCAAGCGGGACGCGGATGATCATCCAGACGACGGACTTCGATGCAGTAGTGAAATTCGTTCTGCAATACGTGGTTGAAAAGCTGTCCGACGAGACAGTGCTGGAGGCTGCTGCGTCGTGAAGAATTCATTCGAACAGCAACAGGACGAGGACGCGCGGAACAGCCGGACTGCCTATATCCGTTACGGAAGCGCCGTCGCCGTGATCACGGTGATGTTTGCCGGTGGTTGGTACTTCATGAGCGGTGGCAGCGATGTGCCGGCGCCGAAGCAGGTTCGCGAACTCACGGTTGTGAACATCGTGCCACCACCGCCTCCGCCACCTCCGCCGCCTCCAAAAATGATGGAGCAGCCGAAGGTGACCGAAGAGACCAAGATGGTCGAACAGCCGCTCGAGGATAAGCCCGTCGAGAAGCCGGCTGACGATCCTGTCAAGGACGCCAAGAACGAGGAGCCGCCGGGACCGCTGGCGCTCGACGCCAAGGCGACCGGGCCGGGCGATCTGTTCAATCTCGGCAGCAAGGTCGGCGGGAGCCCTTATGGCGGTCGCGGCGGCGGCGGTAGTCGTTGGGGGTGGTACGCATCGATCGTGCAGACGCAGATCGAAGCCGCGATCCGCGCCAACGAGAAGACCAAGAATGCGGTGATGCAGCTGCAGTTTCGCATCTGGGCGGACAACACCGGCCGCATCAGCCGCGTCGAGCTCGTCAACTCGAGCGGCAGTCCGGAAGTGGATGCCGCAGTGCGAAGCGATGTGATCGGCCGTTTGACGCTACGCGAACCGCCGCCCACCGACATGCCTATGCCCATCAACATCCGTGCGACCGGCCGGAAACCAACTTAGTTCGCTCGACCGGGGGACGGTCGAGAATACGCATCACGTTATCACTAGGGGACTTGAGACCGATGTTTGACAGAAAATCCGATACCGCCTGGCGCCTGGCGCCGCTCGCCGTATCGATGTGCGCACTGGCCTGTACCGTTCCTGCCCTGGCGCAGGATGGCGGCGGTCGCGCCGATGGTAAGCGCCCGGCAGTGTCACGCGCCAAGCCGATCTCGCCGAACTCGACGTCGAGCCTGGTCAATCTGCTGGTGAAGCAGGGCGTGATCACTGAGGAACAGGCAACAGCGCTGATCAAGCAGGCCGATGACGAAGCCTATGTCGCCCGCGAATCCGCCAAGAGTGCAGCGGCACGTGCGGAAGAAGCCGCAAAGACTGCGAACGCCGCCTCGGCCGCGGCGTTACCTCCGGGAACGAAGCACGTCACCTATGTGCCGGAGATCGTGAAGCGCCAGCTGCGCGACGAGATCAAGCGCGAAGTCATGGATCGGGCTCACAGCGAGAACTGGGCGTCACCGGGCAAGTATCCGGAATGGGCACAGCGCATCCGCTTCTCCGGCGACATGCGTGCACGCTACGAAGGTCAGTTCTATCCGACCGGAAACGATCCGCGCCTCATCAATTACAACGCGATCAACACCGGTTCGCCTTACGACCTCTCCGAGAACCAGTTCTATTGGGCGCCGACCTACAACACCAGCCAGAACCGTGATCGCGCACGCTTGCGCGTTCGTCTGGGTGCCGACATCGACATCGCCGACAGCTTCGTCGGCGGCTTGCGCATCGCAACGGGCGATAGCAATTCGCCGGTGTCTCTGAACCAGACCTTGGGCGGCAGTGGCGGAAATTTCTCGAAATACTCGCTGTGGCTCGACCGCGCTTATGTGCGGTATCAACCGTCCAACGAATTCAACGTTGCGGTGGGTCGGTTCGACAATCCATTCTGGTCGCCCACCGATCTCGTATGGCACCGCGATCTCGGCTTCGATGGTGTTGCCGCCCAGATTCGGCATGAGGTTGCCCCTGGCGTGACACCCTTCTTCGTCGCAGGTGCTTTCCCGACATTCAATTCCGACCTGAATGCTGGCTACAATCTCGACCAGAACGATATTAAAGACGGTCTGCCGGGTAAGTATCCGAGCAACGACAAATGGATGTTTGGTGTGCAGGCCGGCGTCGGCGTGAAGTTCGATCCGCAGTCGAGCTTCCGGTTCGGCGTCGCCTATTATGACTTCACCAACACGCAGGGGCGACTTTCGACCCCGTGCTCCGTTCTCGTCTCTGCCGATGTCTGTAACACCGACCAGACCCGTCCGTCCTTTGCACAGAAGGGCAATACGTATCGCAGGCTGCGAAACATCATTCCGGAGGTGATGCCTGCCGGTACGCTTCAGTCAGAGTTCCAGTACTTTGGCCTGGCTAGCCAGTCTCGCCCTGTCGTGATCAGTGGTCAGCTGGATCTCGGGGATTTCCATCCGGTCCACGTTGTCATCGACGGCGAGTACGTCAACAACACCGCCTTTGATCGCAATGCGATGAATTTGATCGCTATCAACAACAATGCGCCAACGTCGGATGGCTCGATCGGACCATTCCAGGGCGGCAATCAGGGCTGGATGGGCCGCGTGACCGTTGGTCATAAGGAAGTCAAACGTCTGTGGGATTGGAATGTCCACGCAGGCTACAAGTACCTCGAATCCGATGCCACGATCGACGCGTTCGCCGACTCTGACTTCGGCCTCGGTGGCACCAACCTCAAGGGCTACTTCATCGGCGGTAATGTCGGCGTCGCGGACAATGTCTGGGCGTCGCTTCGCTGGCTGAGTGCCAACAACATCGCTGGCGGTCCCTATGCCGTCGACGTCGTCCAGTTCGACCTGAATGCGAAATTCTGATCATGAAACGTCATTTGCTGACTGTCGCTGTTGTTCTCTCGTCATTGGCAAGCGTGGAAGCGCGTGCCGATGCCGAATCGGACAAGCTCCGCGAGGCCCTGCGTAGCGCAACGGCCCAGACCCGCTCGCTTGAAGATCAGCGCTCGGCCTTGCAGGCCAAGGTCGCCGATGCCGAGCGTGAAAAAGCCGCACTGACGTCCCAGATCGCTGCGGCCAAGGCCCAGGTCAAGGAAGTCGAGAAGACCCATCGTGAAGCGGTGGACGAATTCAACCAGCGTCTAGAGGATCGCAACCAGACGCTGGAAAAGTGGAAGGGCGCCTATGAGGAAGCCGCCACGGTCGCGCGTACCAAGGATGGTGAGCGCGCCAAATTCGAAGGCGAGGCGATTGCCTATAAGGCCAGCACTAAAAGCTGCGTGGCAAAAAATGGTCAGTTGATGAAGGTGGGCCGTGAGCTGTTGCGTCGTTACGAAGGCGTCTCGTTCGGCGACATTGCCGTGATCAACGAACCGTTGATGGGCGCCCGTCGTGTCGAGGTTCAGAACATCCTGCAGGACTACGACGACAAACTGCTTGAGCAAAAGGTTATTCAATAATGCGTACGCATTCCTCCATCTTCGCGACGAGCTTCGGTATGGCCGGTGTTTCGGCCCTCATGCTGACAGCGGCTCATGCACAGGCACCGGTTCAGCCAACACAGCCGCGCGTGGCTCAGGCGCCTGCTCCGACAAAGCAGAAGGCCGCTGCTCCAGCAGCTCCGGCTGCGGTTGCTCCGGCGCTAGCTGCTCCCGCAGCGGCTGCGAGCACTGTGGCGTCGGCAAAGGCATCGGGCGAAGTGGTGGCTCGTGTCGGCAACAACGATGTCGGCGCGGACGATCTGCGCGCCTATCTCGCGACGCTCGGACCGCGCGAGCAGGCTGCAGTGGCCCAGGACCCGGCATTGCTGAGCCAGGCGGTGCGCATGATGTTGGCCAATCGCCTGGTGCTGCAGGAGCTGAACGCCAAGAAGTGGGACCAGCAGCCGCAGGTCACCGCCCAGCTACAGAAGCTGCGCGAGAATGCGCTGGTTGAACTCTATCTCCAGTCGGTTTCGAACCCGCCGGCGAACTTCCCGTCGGATGACGATCTGCAGAAGGTCTATGAAGCCAACCGCGCGGCATTCCTGGTGCCGCGTCAGTATCAGCTGTCGCAGATCTTCATTCCGATGGCGAAGGATGCGGACAAGGCAACCGCCGACGCCGCCAAGAAGAAGCTCGACGAAGTTCAGAGGAAGCTGAAAGCGCCGGGTGCCGACTTTGCCGGGATCGCGCGTACAGATAGTGCTGCGGGCGAAAGTGCCGAGCGTGGTGGCGATCTCGGCCTGCTGCCGGAAGATCAGATCCGTCCGGAAATCCGTGCGCAGATCACTGGCCTCGCGAAGGGTGGTGTGTCCGATCCAATTACGCTCGACGATGGCTACCACGTCATTCGTCTGGTTGACACAAAAGTGCCGTATACGCGCACGTTGCCGGAAGTGCGCGAACAACTTGTTCGCCAGATCCGCACTCAGCGCGCGGCCGCGTTGCGACAGAACTACCTCGCGGAAATGCTCAAGCAACAGCCGCCTATCATCAACGAACTCGCGCTTGCCAAACTGCTCGATGACAAGGCGCGGAACTAACAAGTTCGCAACTCAGGAGTATCTGTAATGACTGATACCAATCTCGTCAGCGTCACGCTGGAATCGCTTCGTGATCTCATGCAGAATTCGGGCTACCGGGTGGATCTGGTTTCCGATCCCGCAGCCAACATCTCGCTGCTGCGCTCGTCGACGGCCGGCTTCGGCTTCGATGTTCGCCCCGGCAACCGCCTAGCAGCGGACGAGAACAGCTTCGTGGATTTCACGTTCAGCGCCTGGCTAAACATCGAGGGCGAATTGCCATTGGACGTTGTCAATCGCTGGAACGCGCTGCGTCGCTTCGGTCGCTTGCAGGTCGTTCCGGGTTTCCTGGCGCTCACCATGGATGTGTCGCTGATCGGTGGCGTTTCGCCGAACAATGTGCGCGCCAATGTGGAGATCTGGGATCATCTGGTGCAGGCGCTGGTGCCTTATCTGCGGGAGGAACTGCAGAAGCTTGGTACCTCACAACAGGCGAACGTTGCTCCTGCGGCGCCTGATCAGGTGCCCGCCGAAGCCAAGGTTGCCTGACAGGACCCGGGATAAGTTCGTGCTCTCTTCCGCAAGCCATCGCGCTTCCCTCGTCATCCGGACTGCTTGCAATGCGGGCGCCCGGATGGCTCTTGGTGTCGGCTTGCTGGCAGCATGCATTGTCCCGTCGCTGGCTCAGACCATCGAGAACACCAGGGTCGCTTCGGTGCAGACCGAAGTGGCTGAAGCCGGAACTGATGCTGCGGCGTCCGACAAGCAGCGAACGGATGCTCCGCCGGCATCGCCGATGGTGCCAGTCGCAACGCTACGCACAGCCAATCCGCGTGCGCTCTATCGTTCGTTGATCGAGCAGGAAGTGCGCCTCACGAGCCTTCCGGCGGATGTCGCCGAAGCCGTGATGGGTGTGGAGAGCGGCTATGAACCGAGCCGGATCGGCGCCGATGGTGAGATCGGCTTGATGCAGGTGATTCCGGCGACGGCGCGCATGCTCGGCTATTCAGGCGACATGGCTGGCTTCGCCGCGCCCGAGGTCAATATCAAATATGGTGTGCGCTATCTCGCGCAAGCGTGGTCAAAAGCCGGCGGCGATCTGTGTACGGCGCTGATGAAATATCGTGCTGGCCATGGCGAGACACGGTTCTCGCAATTGTCGGTCGATTATTGCACGAAGGCGCGGGCACGTTTGGCTGCTAAAGGTTATCCGCTGACCGGAACGGTGCCGGTTGCAACGTTTGGCTTCAGGCCGGGTCTCGGTGGCGGCACGGCGATGGCGAGCTGCCGTAAGCGCTGTCTTACATTGGGTGGCGTCGGCCGTGTGGACTTCGCAGCGCTGAACAATCGTCTCGCGCAGGTTGCCATTCAGATCAACGTCCCGAAGACGGCAGGAAAGTGAAGCGTGATGATCGCCAGGCTTTCCATCATGATGTGTTCCGTCTTGCTGTCGATGCCGGCATTGGCACAACAGCCGCCGCAAGTTGATGCACCAAAGCCTGAGGTGATCATCGGTGGTCAGGCAGCGCCGGCGCGTACGTTCGAGCGCTGCGTAGACGTGGAGATCGGCGGCTCGCGGAGTTATGGTTGTCTCAATCAAACGCTGAAGCGGGATGTGGACAAGGTTAATCCGAGCCTGAACTTGCCGCCGATTGACGCCCGGTCGTCCGATACCCGGATCGGGATCGTGAACCTGCCTGGGGTTCAGCAGCAATATGGCCAGAACTACGGTCGCTCGATCGTGCCGTTCCGGCTGCCGCAGCCGACGTTCAATGGCAATCCGCGGCGCTAGCCAGACATGTCTGTCCCGATATTGCCGATGACCGTCGCGCTTCCAGATCGTCTTGCGCAGCCGGGCAAGTCAGGAATCGCCAGATGGCTCGCCAGAATGGTCCTGGTGGTCGTCCCGCTTGCCGCGGGCTCGGTGTCGCCGGCCCGGTCTCAATTCCTGTTGCCAGCCCGAACCGACGTGCCCGTGCTTGCGCCGCCGAAGCCGTTGACGCGCGCTGATCTCCCGCCGGTGGAGCGCGGTGAGCGCGCGGGTACAGGGTTCTTCGTCGATGATGCTGGTCATGTACTGACGGCGCGCCATGTGGTGCAGGCCTGCGGTCGTATCATGGTGCAAAAAGAGGGGCGCACCAGCGCCGCCCGACTGGTGGCCGTCTCGACACCCTATGATCTGGCCTTGTTGAAGACCGCGAAAACGCGTGGCCTGGCTGCTACCTTCCCGCGCAGCATAGCTTCCGCTCCTAATGGCATCGTCTTCGCGGCCGACTACGCGAATTTGCCGACATCGCTGGCCCGGGGAGCGATGCTCGCCAACGCATCCGTGGGCACGACCAATGGAAGCGACGAAGCCGGGCATATCGCGCTCAATACCAACATCACCTTCGGCGCGAGCGGCGCACCGGTTCTGGACTCGCGCGGGCTCGTCGAAGGCGTTGTCAGTCGCAAGACTGCTGTCAATCGCGTGCTCGCTGTCGGCGCCGGTGGCGCAAAGGCGTTTCTTGCTGCCAGCAATGTGCGGCTTCAGGAAGACGATCGGCCTCAAATCAGCGGCTCCGCATCGCGGGCGCATCGGGCGGCAAGTATTTCCGCACGTGTCATTTGTTTAAATTAGAGGGCGTCACCATGAAACGAACGCGCAGCTCTTTCACGGGAGCCCTGAGAATGGGCAAGCTACGTGCACTGCTTGCTTCCGTCGGCCTGATTACGATTGCGGCGTCGCCGGCGATCGCTCAAGGTCTCGATTACCGCAGCCCTGACGCTGCGCCACCGGCGTGGGGACAGTTTGCGAAGCTGGTGAAGTACAGGTTCGAGGAATGGATTTCTGCCGATGAAGCGATAGCCAATCGCTTCCGCTCCTGGCTGAAAGAGACGAACGGCACTCAGAATGGTGCGCCGGCATCGCTCGTCGTCAAGGCCTGGCTCAACCCCGATGGCACCGTTGAACGGGTATCATTCGCGCCGTTCAAGGACGAGCGCGCCAACACCGATCTGCGCACCGTTCTGACCCGCGGCAATATTGGCGAAGCGCCGCCGCCAGAGATGTTGCAGCCGATCAACCTGCGCTTCTCGCTCAATCTATCGAAAGACTAGCCAGGAGCCAGAAGTGGCCGCGATGATGGCAGTAAATTTGAATGGCCGCAGCCCATCGAATACGCAAGATGTCCTACCTAAGTGTCGAACGGCAGGGCAATCGCGGAGAGGACGCCTGCTATGGCACGTCACATGACCAATCTCGCGCTCCATCTTTCCTGAAAATTTTATTTTTGCGCGGACCGGTTGAACTCACCGCACAACGTGGACGTTGGACTGTTCCCGTCCAATCTCGGGGCGGTCGTCTATTCGTAATAATTGGTCTCTAAGAGATTAAGGTATGATCGGTGCGTTCGGATGCGCCGTCTTATCGGGCGAAATGGCCTACCTGAATTGCTTGATCGCGACGGATGTACGAATATCAAATCGCGTATGCGTGGCAAGAAGCGCTTTCGAGAGTTTGGCGACGGTCTTTTTCAGGCTGTCGGCTGTTGGTAGCCGCGGCGGTCATGACGCTGACGGTTGCAACCGCACTCTACGCGAAAGACGATCGGCTCAGTTTCGACATCCCCGCGCAGTCATTGGCATCTGCGTTGGACGCCTATGCGACCGTCACAAGTATCGAGACCTTTTACGATAGTGAACTTGCGCGGACGCGGCGATCGACCGCGGTGAAAGGCATCCTGGCGCCTGATGTCGCCTTGCGGGTCTTGCTGGAAGGGACCGGTTTGACTGAAGTATCGACCGGAAAGGCCCTTGCGGTCGTGGCAGCAACGCGGCTGACGCAATATGGCGGTGCGCGACTTTCCGAATTCGGCTCGTATTATAACGCCCTGCAGGTGGGCGTGGCGCGAGCCTTCTGTCGCCATGCGGAGACGATCCCCGGGGATTATCGCGCGCTAATTCGATTTTCCGTCAGTTCGTCCGGCGAGTTGCAGGGTCTCAACCTACTCAACTCTACCGGCGACCTCCGGCGGGATTCAATCATCGCCGACGAGTTGCGCGGCGTGAGCTTCGACGCGCCGCCGCCGAGGCTGCCGCAGCCAGTGACAATGGTGGTCGCGCCGCGCGCGGCCGAGGCGACCGGAGATTGCGATGCCGTGTCGGGGCGGCAGGTCACGCGTACAAAAGCGGGCGGGCCATGACCGATCCTGCCTGGATAGGCCTCCGCCAGTTGCTGGTGGAGCGCTATGATGATTTTCGCAAACGGCTCACCCGGCGTTTGGGTTCGGCGGAGCTTGCCCGCGAGACCCTGCATGAAACCTGGCTTCATCTGCATCGCGCCGCGCCGACAGGCACGATTGCCAGTCCGCCGAGCTACCTGCTGCGGATCGCCTTTAATATTGCGACCGATCGCGGCCGCAAGCAGTCGCGGCTGGCGCGCCGGACGGAGGTGATGGCGGTGCTCGATATGGCCGACGATGCCCCGTCCGCCGAGCGGGAGCTCGCCGCGCGCCAGGAGATTTCAGAGCTTGAGGCCGCGTTGGAGGAGCTCACGCCGCGGCGGCGGATGATCCTGCTGGCATCGCGGGTCGAGGAGGCCACGTTGCAGGAGATCGCCCAGCGGCTCGGCGTCTCGCAGCGTCTCGTCGAGATCGAATTGAAACATGCGCTGGACCACTGCGCCGAACGCCTGCAACGTCAGGTCGTGCGGAGATTCGGTCCAAAGCCGCGAGAAACGTCTATCAATTAAAGCAGCGAATTTCCGCGCCGTCAGAACGAACAGCAATCGTGACCCCATCCATCGGCAACGACGACGATCTCACCGACCTGCAGCGCCAGGCGCTCGGGAAGGTGCGCCGTCTCATCTCCGGCGAGGCGACCATCGCCGACGTCGAGGACGCCAAGGCTTGGCAGGCGCGCAGTGCCGCGCATAAGGAGGCTTTTGCCTTTGCCGGCCGGCTGTGGGGGCAGCTTGGGCCGGCCGGGCAGAACGTCCTCGCGCGCAGCGGTGAGGATCTTCTGGCGCCCGCGCGGCCAGCGTTTCGTCCTAGCCGGCGCCTGTTAGTAGGCGGCGCATTGGCAGCCTGCGCCGCCTATGTGGTGGTGCGACCGCCGCTGCAGCTCTGGCCGTCGATGTCGGAGCTTGCCGCAGATCATCGGACAGCGGCGGGCGAACAGAAGAGTGTCCGGCTTGTCGATGGCGCTTCAATTGAACTGAATACGCGGACCAGCGTGGCGCTGGCGAAGTCGGCGACCAACACGACAACCAACCAGATCGAATTGATCGATGGTGAAGCGCTGATCGATACCGGCCGCCAGTTGACCAGCCCACTGACCGTGATCGCGGGCAATGGCCGGGTCAGCGCCACCGGCGCGCGCTTCAATGTTCGCCATGACGGCACACTGTCGTGTGTGACTTGTCTTGCGGGCGTGGTGGACTTTGCGCGCTTTGGCGCCACGAGGCGCCTTGAGGCGCGTCAGCAATATACGTATGGCGGGCAGAATCCCGGGGCGGTCGCGGCTGCCGACCTGACGGCGGTGACCGCGTGGCAGGAGGGCCTGCTGGTGTTCCATCAGACGCCGCTGGCCAAGGTCGTCGCCGAGATCAACCGCTATCGCCCCGGCAAGATCGTGCTGATGAACGCCAGCCTGGGCGAGCGATCCGTCAATGCCCGTTTTCGCGTGCAGAATGTCGATGAAATCATGACGCTGGCGCAACAGGTGTTTGGCGCCAAGGTGACGTCGCTCCCGGGCGGCCTGGTGTTCTTGAGCTAGGCGGAAAAACTTTCCGGATCTTAAGATTTCTTTTCGGTCTCGCGGATCGGCGAACGTCCTTATCGGTCAGGAGGCGTTTGGTCTGCTGGCCCGGTGCCTTCCTGTTGAATTCATTCGTCCGGAAGGCTCGTCATGCTCATCTCCCGTTATGCTCAAGGTGTTGCCGCTCAAGGTCTCGCCGTTACGGCAATTTTGCTTGCTGGCACGAGCTTTCTGGCATTGACGCTGAGCGTTTCCGGCGTGGACGCGCGTTCGCTGAACGGCAGCGGCGGAGGCGGCGTGGTGTCGGCGCCGAATATCGCGTCGGATGCCGCAGCGCAGGCGGCGCAGCAGGCGGCAGCGGCCGCGCGGCAGTCGCAAAATTCACTCGCACGCGCTGCACGTGCCGTGCAGGAGATGCAGGGCGTGCAAGCGGCGGCGCGTGCTGCGGCTGCCGCGCGGCAGACTTCGATGGCTGCGCCTATCAGTGTGCCGAACGGCATTGGCGCCGGAGCTTTGCTGCCGAACATGCCGGAAGGCTGGACCGGCGCCAATGCGCCGACGCAGAGCGTCGATGGATCAGGCCAGACCCAGGTCGGCATCCGGCAGACGACGCAGCAGGCGATCCTGAACTGGCAATCGTTCAATGTCGGCGCGCGCACCACGCTGACCTTCGACCAGCAGGGCAATGGCAGTTGGGTTGCGCTCAACCGCGTCAACAATACGACCGCACCGAGCCAGATCCTCGGCAACATCCAGGCCGACGGCCATGTCTATATTATCAACCAGAGCGGCATCATTTTCGGCGGCAGTTCGCAAGTCAATGTCGGCTCGTTGATCGCGTCCACGGCGGACATCGACGATACGCATTTCCGGAATAATGGCATCTACAGCACCCAGACCGGCAACATTTACGCGCCAAGCTTCACCGCAGCCGGCGGCAAGGTCGTCGTCGAATCCGGTGCGTCGATCGTAACGCGCACGCCATCGTCGGTGACATCCGGCGGCGGCTATGTCCTGATGATCGGCAGCGAGGTCGAGAATGCCGGCAGCATTTCGACGCCGAAGGGCCAGACGCTGCTCGCTGCAGGCGACAGCTTTATCCTGCGCCGTGGCTTCGGCACAGAAGGCAACGCGACCTCGACGACGCGCGGCATCGAGATTTCGCCCACGATCATCGGCAGCACCGGCGGCGTCAGCAACAGCGGATTGATTTTCGCCCAGCAAGGCGACATCACGCTGGCCGGGCGCACGCTCACGCAGAGCGGCGTGTTGCTGTCCACCAGTTCCGTCAATACCCGCGGCACCATCCATCTCGCCAATTCGGCGGCCGATAGCCAGGGCAGCGTTACACTTGTTGGGAACAGTGTCACCGCCATCCTGCCCGAACTCGACAGCAGCGAAACCGCGCTGGACAGCCAGCGCGATGCGTTGATCGCTTCCTCGGCGGCGGCAAATCTCTTGCGCGCCGCCAGCGCCACGGGTGCATTCGATAATCTGTCGATTCTGGCGGACCGCCAGGATCAGTCCCGTATCGAGATCGTCACCGGCGGCGTGGTCAATTTCCAGAACCAGTCGCAGACCATGGCGCAGGGCGGCCAGGTCGCTGTCAGCGCCGGCATGCGGGTATTCGCCAAGACCGGCTCGAGCATCGACGTCTCCGGCGTGCGGGGCGCGGTGCGGCCGATGTCGGCCAACCAGGTGCTGGTGAACGTCCAGGGCAACGAACTTAGGGATTCACCTGTGAATCGCGACAGCGGCGCGCTGCTCAACAAGAATGTCTGGATCGACATCCGAGATCTCGCTCTGGTGCCTGCCGGCACTGGCGGCTATGCCGGCGATCGCTACTACACCAAGGGCGGTCTGCTCGAACTCGGCGGTTATCTTTCCAACACCGCGCATAAGATCGGCGAATGGACGGCGCTGGGTGGCACCATCACGCTGGCGGCGCTGGAGGTGATCGCGCAGGCGGGCGCAAAGTTCGACATCTCCGGCGGTTCGGTGAGCTATGACGGCGGCAGGATCTATTCGAGCAAGCTGATTGGTTCGGACGGCCGCATCTACAGTTTCGACAATGCGCCGGCCGACATGAAGTTCATCGGCGCCGCCGGCGGCTTCGTGCGTCAGCATAATATCCAGGGCAAAGTCGCCGACCAGCTCACCGAAGTCTGGAGCACGGTGTTCGATCGCTCGTCGTCGTGGCGCTACGAGGCGGGCTATACCGTGGGCCGCGACGCCGGCCGCCTCAATCTCTCGACGCCGACCGCGATCTTCGAGGCTGATATCATCGCCGACGTCATCGCGGGCGAGCGCCAGAACAGCGCGCGCGCCGCGAATGTCGCCGACGGCTACAAACAGGTGCAGAATGCAACGCCGCTCGCCGGCACACTGGCGGTCGGGCAATATACCGCGCTTGGGCGCACCAACCTTTACAACAGCGATGTGCGCATCTCCACTGTCCCGAACGTGAGCGACGGGCTTGCTGGCGGCGCCGTATCGGCGCCGCCAGCCGACCGGATCAACACCGTCTGGTTCGATGCCGCTCATCTCAACGCGCAAAAGCTCGGCGGGCTCGATCTCGGCACCCGTGGCACGATCTCCATCGACGCGCCGCTGTTGCTGGCCGATGGCGGCAGCGTCAATCTCACCGCGCCGGTGATCGATATCAAGGCCGACGTGACCGTCCGATCAGGTAGCGTGACCGCAACCAATATTTTCCGGACAACTGATGCCAGCGGTCTGTCGGGCCCGTTGACGCTGGCCGGCGCCTCCACTCTGACGGTTCATCGCGGAGCGACCATCGACCTGCGTGGCAACTGGGTCGACCTGCGCGAGGACGCGGCTGCGAAGGGACAGGCTTATCTGAATGGCGGCACAGTATCCTTTATTTCAACGCATGATATCGCGGTGGAAGCTGGCAGCCTGATCGATGTGTCCTCGGGTGCGGCATTGCTGCGCAACGGATCGATCAAGGGAGGTCGCGGCGGCGACGTGACCCTGTCGGCGGATATCGAAGGATTTAGCGTCGCCGGCGGTGGATCGCTCAGGCTGGCTGGCGCCATCGCCGGCTATGGCGCCAGCGGCGGTGGCACGCTCAAGCTCGAATCAGGATCGGCCGTGGTGATCGGCAAGCCTGCTGTCGCAGGCACGGCGCTGGTGCTCGATGTCGAGCGCTTCCAGACCGGCTTCTCCAGCTACGACATCAACGGCCATGCCGGGCTTTCGGTCGCCGCAGGAACGGTGCTTGATGTCACGGTCCCGGTCTACACGCTGGCTACCCCCGGACAGGAAGGCGTCTTCGGCGCTGGTGGCAGCGATTTGTGGACGCCGCCGCTCTATCTGGCATCCTCCTCGTCGAACAAGATTGTACAGCGCGCGGGCGCCGATCTCGTTCTGCGTTCGCAGCGTCAGTTCGAGGGCGGTGACATCGCGATCGGCGCCGATGCGCAGATCACGGTGGATGCCGGACGCAGCATCAGCCTGATCGGCGGCGGCACCAGCCAGATCACCGTCGATGGCGCCCTGCATGCCAAATCCGGCAAGATTGCCATCGATATCGTGGCGGCGCTGACCTCGGCGGAGACATCGCCATCGGTGACGGCCAACAACCGCTCGATCTGGATCGGCGAACGGGCCGTGCTCGACGTTGCCGGCGTCGCGGTGACGGCGATCGATGGCCATGGCCGTGGTTTCGAGAAAGTACTCGACGGCGGCACCATCGCCATCGGCGGGAACATCGACTGGGAGACGACGGGAGCATCGATCACCGCGCCGGATATCGCGGTGATCATCAGGTCGGGCGCATTGCTCGATGCGTCCGGCACCCATGCGGTAATCGACGTGCAGGGCCCGAATGGTTTCGTCGCGACCGACGTGGCCAGCAATGGCGGCGCCATCGTGCTGAAGTCGTCGCGCAGCCTGTATCTCGATGGCTTGATGCGCGCGGAGGCCGGTGGCTTCGGCGCGGCGGGCGGCACTTTGGCGATCGCACTGGAAACGCCGGTGCTCAGCTTGAACGCGGCGGCGGATGACGCCGTCCGCGTGCCGCGCGAGTTCATCGTCTCGCAGATCAATCGCGGCAGCGGCCTTGCTGCCGATCTGGTGCCCAATGCAGTCGATCCGGCGCTGGGCTACGGCACCGGTCGGCTCGGCGCCAACCAGGTGTCGGATGGCGGCTTCGGCACGCTGTCGCTGCTCGTCAATGGCATTCTCAGCTTCGACGGCGACGTCACGCTGTCGGTGGCGCAGAGCCTGCGGATCTATGCCGGCAGCTACGCGCTGACCGAGACGGCGGCGGGCACGTCGGCGGTGTCGCTCGCGACATCCTATCTGCGACTGGCGGGGTCCACGCGTGCGAAGGCAGACTTCCAGATCATGCCGACGGTGACCTGGCGCGACGGCCCCTCGAGCCGCAGCAGCGATGCGCGGTTCTCCGCCACGGCGGATCTCGTCGAAATCCGCGACCGCGTCGGCTTCGGCGCGGGGGGCACCGTCGCGATGAAGTCGGGTGCACTGGTGACGATGGATCGCCGTGGCTTCGGCCATGTGGATGTCACCAGCCGCGGCGATGTGCGGTTGCTTGGCGGCAAGTTCGGCATGGGTCTCAGCGGCGCCACCACCACCGAACTGGCGTCGCCCGGCGACCTGACGCTGACGGCAGCGCAGATCTATCCGGCCAGCGATGTCAACGCACAACTGCTGGCGGGCGCCACCACTGGCGCCTATGCAGTCGGCAGCGTGTTGACGATCAACGGCTATGGCGCCCCAGTGGCGGCGCCGCAATCGGTGTTCGGAACGCTCGCGCTTGGCGGCGATACGGTGCTGCAGGGCGGCGTTGTCCGTGCTCCCATGGGCAATCTGATCCTCGGCTCGGATAACCGCGGCAACGGTACTGGACGCGCGAGCCTGCTGAAGCTGCTGCCGGGCAGTGTAACGTCGGTCAGCGGCGTCGGCGTGCTGATGCCCTATGGCGGCACTTCCGACGGCGTGTCCTACAGCTACAACGGCACGGCGATCAAACCGCGTGCGCTCGGAACCAGTGGCATCAGTTTGAACGGCGACAGCGTGATTGGCGAAGCCGGCGCACTGCTCGATCTGTCCGGCGGCGGCATGCTGACGGGGGCTGGCTTTATCAGCGGCCGTGGCGGTTCCGTGGATGTGCTGCGCACGCCCTTCGCCAATGCCAATCCGGCATTCCCGGTCAGTGCTGCGGGCAACGGCGTCTATGCGATCGTGCCGTCTTTCGGCAATGTGTATGCGCCAGTTACTGCAGATGCCGGAGCGGGCAATCCGCTGGTCGGCCAGCAGATCACGCTGACGCAGGATGCCGGCGGCCTCAACGCCGGCACCTACACGCTGCTGCCTTCCACCTATGCCTTGATGCCCGGCGCTTTTCGCGTCGAGATCGGCAAGACCGGTGCGATGGTCGGCAATACGGTGACGCTGGGCAACGGCAGCACGATCAGCGCCGGCTATCTCGGCATCGCCAATACGGCGATCCGCAATACGCTGCCAAGCCAGCTGATCATCACCTCGGCCGCCACGGTGCGCGGCCATTCGACCTATAACGAGACCGGCTACGACGCCTATACCGTCGCCAATGCGGCGAAGCTCGGTGGCATGCGCGGGCAGATCGCCGCCGATGCCGGCACGCTGAGGCTCGAATATTTCTATTCGAGACCGAAGCCCGGTGTGGCGATGTTCAGTTTCGACGGCACGGCGCTGTTCAATCCGGAAGCAGACAGCGCCGGCTTCGGCGGCACCACCTCGGTGGTGGCGCAATACATCGAAATCCTTGGTGCCGGTGCGGCGCCGACGGCCGGGTATGCCGGCCTGTCGATTCACGCCGCCGACCTCAATGCGCTCGGCACGCCGCGGCTGCTGGTCGGCGGTGCGCTTCAACTCGATTACGCCGAGAATTTTGCGAGCTTCAAAGCCCAGGCCGCCGTCATCGATATTCGCAGTGGCGCGCATCTGACTGGCGCCGAGATATTCCTGATGTCCTTCACACCATGGGGCGGCATCATGATCGAGCAGGGCGCATCGATCGACACGATCGGACGCGGCCGGGCGGTCTATGACTCCACCAACGGCATTGTGTTCAATGCGAGCACGGCTGGTGTGGTTGCCGTTTCCAACGGGCTGATCAATCTGCTGCCGCCGGTGGCGGAGGGATTCTCCTCTCCAGGTACGATTCGCATCGGCGATTGTGCCGGCGGCGGCTGCAGCGGCGTTACCTCGATCCTCACCGAAGGGACGCTGGCGATCGCCACCGACAAGGCCTTCACGCTGACGCCGCAGACGGTCTATGGTGCCAAAAATCTGGCGCTGGCGGTGTCGTCGGTCAATCTCGGCAGCGACGCGGCGCTGCAGCAGGCGACAGCCAACGGACAATTGCCGGCGGGTCTGTCGCTCAATCAGGGCATTCTGAACAATTTGCTGGCGGGCAACGCAGCTGCCAACGTGCCCAAGGTCGAAACGCTGACGATCACGGCGCGGGATTCCGTCAACATCTACGGCTCGGTGGTGCTTGATACTTTCGATCCCGCAACCGGAAAATCATCCATTGCCCAATTGGTACTGGGCACGCCGGCGATCTATGGCTATGGCGGCGCGGGGGATCGCGCCGTCATCACGACCGAACAATTCGTCTGGACCGGGCTTGCGCAGAAGCCGGCGCGATATGTGTCGGAGGGCTATGCGCCGAATACACCCGGCGCTGCCATCGGCAGCCTGCTTGGCAGCAGCACCCTCGATATCAACGCGAAGAACATCATTCTCGGTTATGCCAGCGGCACCCAGCCGATCGCGATCATGCCGGCGGAGCGTCTGGCGCTCGGCTTCGGCACGATCAACCTGACCGCATCCGAAAGCGTCACCTCGAATGCCAAGGGAACGCTCAAGGTCTATCAGCAACAGGGCAGCTACGATGCCGTGACCGGCTACCAGTATTCGGGCGGCAACCTGACCATCACCGCGCCGGTGCTGACCGGCGTGTCGGGATCGGATAATGCGATCACCGTCGGCGGCACCATCGCCATGCTGGCGCCCGCTGGAGGCGAGACCGGAACGTCCACGACGCTCGGCGCGCAACTCAGCCTGTCCGCGCAGAATATCCGCATCGACGGCGCCATCGCGCTTTCCTCCGGCAAACTGACCCTGAACGCCACCGGCGACATCCTGCTCGATGACCGCTCGCGCATCGATCTGGCCGGCCGCAAGCTCTCCTTCTTCGAGGCCAGCCGCTATAGTGCGGGTGGCCAGCTGGTGATGGCCAGCACCGGCGGAAACATCACGCAGACGGCCGGTTCGGTGATCGACGTTTCGGCAGTGCTGAACAGTGCCGGTTCCGTCGAGGCCGTCGCGCTCGGCGCGGGCGCCGGGCAGGTCGCGCTCGGCGGAACGGTGCTCGGCAGCAGCAGCGGCTGGTATGATGCGGGCGGCACCTTCGTCCCCGCCGCGGGATCGGAGATCACGATCCGCGCGCAGGCGGTGAACGATTTCGCCGGGCTGAATACACGTCTCACCAATGGCCAGGTATTCGGCGCGCGGCGTTTCCAGATCAAGCAGGGCGACATCGTCATCGGCGACGAGGTGCGTGCCCGCGATGTGGAGATCACGGCCGACGGCGGCAGCCTCATCGTCAACGGCACCGTCGATGCCAGCGGCTTCGAGGTCGGTACGATCCGGCTTGCGGCGCGCGATAACCTGACTGTCAACGGCACGCTCGATGCACATGCCACCGGCATCCGCCGCGACAGCTATGGCAAGATCATCGACAGCCCGAACCGGGCTATCGTCGATCTCACCACGCGAGACGGCCGGCTGACGCTTGGCAGCGCCGCACGGATCGACCTGCGCTTCGGCACATCCGATACGGCGAATCACGATGGTGTGGCGCGCGGCACGCTGACGCTGAACGCGCCGCGTATCGGACGCACCGATGTCGCGCCCGATAACGACGTTGCGGTCGATGTCGCCGGCAGGCCTGAGATCCTTGGCGCCCAGACCATCGCCGTTTACGGCTTCCGGACCTACGACGACGCGCAGCCAGCGCCGACGGCAGATGCCGCCGGGCAGACCACGCAGCTGATCACCCAAGACTATCTCAACATTATCGACGGTCACAGCAGGGCCTATATCAACGCGGCGCTCGACAACGACGCCCTCACGGCGCGACTTGCCGGGCTCGGCAACTATCATCTGCGTCCGGGTGTCGAGATCGTCAGCAACAGCGTCGTCAATCCGGACGGCAACCTTACTGTGCTCGGCGACATCGATCTGTCGAACTGGCGCTACGGGCCGGATTCCGACATCCACAGCGTAGCGCGGCGCGGCTTCGGCGAACCGGGCGCGCTGGTGCTCCGCGCGGCAGGCAATCTCCATGTCTATGGCAGCATCACGGACGGCTTCGCGCCGCCGGCTGAGACGCCGCCGGGCGACAAGGGCTGGTATCTGTCGGAAAAGAGCCTGCCGCAATTCGACAAGCACATTGCCTATGGCGCCGACATCACCATCCCCATCGATGGCGTGGTGCTGGACATCGGAACCGTGTTTCCGATGAAGGTCGCCTTGAACTTCGATATCCCGGTTGCCGCGATGACGCTGCCGGTCGGCACCACGCTGCCGGTGGATGCGGTGCTGACGGGAAGCTACACATTCGGAGCCGGCACCGTGCTGTCGGCTAATGTCTATAATGCCGATGGCAGCATTCGGGCTGCCGCCGGCACCGTGCTGACGGCCGATCTCGTTGACGATGCGGGCATGAAGCTTGGCGCGGGCACGCCGCTGCGCGCCGCTGCCGATGTTGCGGCACTTGTCTGGCCGAAGAACGTCGTGCTGCCCACCGCCATGAAGACGGTGGTGCAGACGACGCTGGCGCGCGGCTCCGTCATCCCGTCGGGGACGGATGTCCAGTTGCCGGGCGATTCTGCTGTCAATCTGCGGCCGGGCGCCGTGCGGAGCGATAACTGGGCGGTTGCGCCGATGCTGTCCGAAGGCACGACGAGCTGGAGCATACAGCTCACTGCCGGTGCGGACGTCGCTTCGGCGGATCGCCGCGCCACCAATCCGTCGTCGCGTGGGTCGATCATTCTCGCCGACACGCATTCCAACATGACCACGGCAGTCGTGCAGGCTGGTGGCGACTACTATGCGTGGACGCAAGCAGGCGCCGATGTTGGGCTTGGTACCGCCGGTGACCCCGTTGGCGACCAAGGCTTCTACTGCGATATGGAGCCGACGTGGTGCTCTTTCGTCAGCACCCCAATCCGCGACGTAACCACCGCGAACTATCTGTCGCCTGCATTCAGCGTGGTCCGGACCGGAACCGGCGATCTCGGCATGGTTGCTGCGGGCGACCTGCGGATGAATTCGGCCTTCGGCGTCTATACCGCCGGCACGCAGTCTGCCGCGATCCTGGACGGCGCCGGCAAAAACCCGTTTAACCTGGAACGCGGCCAGAGCGTCAACGGGGCCTTGCCTGCGGACTATGACGATGTGGCGAGCACTTATCAGGCCTGGTATCCCGAGCACGGCGGCAATCTGGATATTCGCGTCGGCCGCGATCTCGTCGGCGACGTCTGGGGGCAGATGCCGCACGACAACGTGCCCAGCTCGGGCGTCGGCAACTGGTTGTGGCGGCAGGGCACCGGCAGTGCAGTGACCGATGCATCCGGCATCGCGACCTCGTGGTGGATCAATTTCGGGGCCTATACGTCGGCGCCGATCAGCAATCAGCCGGCGTCGCCATATATGGCCGGCTTTACCGGCTTCGGGACACTGGGCGGCGGCAACATCACCATCAATGCCGCGGGCGATGCCGGCATCATTGCGCCGCGTGGGGATATTGTTGTGGCCGCCGCGCCGCGCAGCCAGGCGCTGGTCGTTGCGGTGGGCAGCACCGGGCGTGTCGATGCATCGGGCAATCTGATATTGACCGGCGGCGGCGACCTGCAGATCAAGATTGGCGGCGCGCTCAACCCCAATCTCGACGCGGTCCAGTTTGCGAGCAGCCGCTCGTCCAATAGCCAGGATACGGGCCTCAATGGCACGCTGACCAATCTGCGCGGTCTGACGACCCTGTCGGCGGCGGCGGTCGGCGGCGTCAATCTGCTGTATCGCATCAATCCGACCACGCTACGCGGCTTCGATGGCGACCTCATGGATGTCCGGCCGGTCGATCCGTTTACCTCGAGCGTGGCCAACAGCCAGGGCGGCATCGAGTTGTTGCCGGGCGATTCCGCGATCTACCTGAACACGTCGGGCGATCTGGTGCTCGGCACCGCGTCCGATCCCGGCCGCGTCTTCACCAGCAATCTCTCGAAGCTCACGGCCAGCGGCGCGGCGACCATCGGCCAGAGCTGGTTCTCGCTCTGGACCGACCACACGGCCATCAATCTGCTGTCCGCAGGCGGCAACCTGACGCCGGGCACCGATGCGTTCAACCGGAACCGGAACTACAATTTCGGCAATGCCAATACCGGCGATACGGCGACCGTCTATCCGTCCATCCTGCGCGCGGTGGCCGGATCGGGCAGCATCTATTACGGCAATGGGGCCGGCGGCGGCGGCGCGACCCCGCCCACGAGTTCGATCCTGCTGGCGCCGTCCACGAAAGGTGCGCTGGAATTGTTGGCGGGGACATCGATCTATGGCGGCGGCTACGGCATCGGCATGTCTGGTTCGGACGCGCCGCTTCCGACGCCGTTCCGTGCGGCCTTTGTCGGCTATCAGGCCGGAGGTACCCCCGAATTCTCCAACACCAGTCCGCAGGGCGCGCTGGTCGATTCCTATGGAAGCTCGGTCATCGGTATATCTGACACGTATCCGCTGTTCGCCTTCGGCCCCGACACCATCGGCACGACCTCGCTGCATGCCGGCGATCCGTCATCCGCTCTGTTCTATGCGGCCAATGGCGATATCGTCGGACTGTCGAGCGGCGCGATCCGGACCTTCGAACCGGGCGCCGCGGCGGGGCGCGCACAACTGACCTGGTATCGCGCCGGCATCGCCATGCGGGTGCGTGCCAGCGGCGACATCATCAATCCCGACCTGATGATCGTGAACAACAACAGCGACGACGTCTCGCTGCTGCAGGCGGGCCGCGACATCACTTATGCCAATGTGCAGGTTGCCGGGCCGGGCGCATTGGAAATCATGGCCGGGCGCAATCTCGATCAAGCAGACCAGGCCTCGGTCACCTCGATCGGGCCACTGGTCGCGGGCGACGATCGACCGGGCGCATCCATCGCGATGATGGCGGGCGTCGGCGTCAACGGGCCGGACTACGCCAGGCTCGCGGCGCTCTATCTCGATCCTGCCACTGTAGCGACGGCCGGCGTGCCGCTCGCCGATCAGGTCGGCCGGGTTGCCAAAACCTATGAAGGCGAACTCGTTACCTGGCTGAAAGAGCGCAACGGCTTCTCCGGTTCGGTGGAGGAGGCGCGCGCCGCTTTCGCCGCGCTGCCGCCGGAGCAGCAGCGCATCTTCCTGCGGCAAGTCTATTTCGCAGAGCTCCGCGCAGGCGGCCGCGAATATAACGACACGGCAAGCTCGCGTTACAGGTCCTATCTGCGCGGTCGCCAGATGATCGCGACGCTGTTCCCGGATCAGGATGCCCAAGGCAATCCGATCGCGCGCAGCGGCGACATCACCATGTTCGGTGGCGCCGGTGTATACACTGCCGGCAGTACTGATAACCACACCAATATCAGTAGTGATATCCAGATGCTGGCACCTTCTGGCCAAGTGGTAATAGGCGTTGAAGGTACAACGCCGCCCTCGACAGCGGGCATCGTTACGCAAGGCCGCGGCGACATCCAGATCTATGCTCAGGGCAGCGTGCTGCTCGGCCTTTCGCGCATCATGACGACCTTCGGCGGCAATATCCTCGCATGGTCGGCGTCGGGTGACATCAACGCCGGTCGAGGCTCGAAGACCACGGTGCTCTATACGCCGCCGAAGCGGATCTACGACAACTACGGCAACGTCACGCTTTCGCCACAGGTGCCGTCGTCGGGCGCCGGTATCGCGACGCTCCAGCCGATCCCGGATGTACCGCCCGGCGATATCGACCTGATCGCGCCATTCGGCACCATCGATGCAGGTGAAGCCGGCATCCGCGTCTCCGGCAACGTCAATCTTGCGGCGCTGCAGATCGTCAATGCAGCGAACATCCAAGTCCAGGGCTCATCGTCGGGCATCCCGACGGTGCAGGCGCCGAGCATCACGGCGGCCCTGTCGAGCTCGAACGCGACCACGGCGACGCAGCAGACGGCAACGCCGACGCAGGCCACCAACACCAATCCATCGGTGATCATCGTCGAAGTGCTGGGCTATGGTGGCGGAGAAGGCTCAACGCCAGCCGGCAGCGAGGACTTGAAGCGATCGAAGCGAAGCGAGCGCAGCTACGACCACAACAGCGCATTCCAGGTCGTCGGCGTTGGCGAACTGAACGAAACGGAGAAACAGAACCTCAGCATGTCCGAGCGTCGGTCGTTAAACACGCGGTAAGATGCAGGGCGAATGATCGATCTGGGGAGGTCATGGTCGCCGGGCGCAATGTCCCGGAGCGGTTGTTTGACATGTCAGTGTCACAGACGGGGCCTACATCAGCGCTGATGTGATAGTTGCAGATGGGGAGGACGGACGTGGCTCCGGGCGCGCGTTTGTCGATCTGGACCCGTGCCTGGTCTGGCCGTGCGTCGCTGATAGGTCTCGTTTTGTTGCTGTCCAGTCACCCCCTCGCTGCGGAAAGCAGGATCGATCGCGTGCGCGTTGATGCGACGCAGGAAGACGCCGGCGTCAAGTCTGTCATGCTGGATATTCCGTCGCAGGCCCTGGACGTCGCGCTCAAGGCATTCGGTGTCGCCACGCAGGTCGCGTTGTTTTACGAAACTGGCGTCGTCTCCGGGCGGCGTTCGTTTCCGGTGCATGGCGAATATCCGGTAGACGCTGCGCTGCGGGTGATGTTGAAGGGCACCGGCTTGTCGAGCACCTCGTTCGATCGCGGTACCATCACCATTCTTGCGCCGGCACTACACGCCGTGGCCTCCGATGTGAAACGGGCAAAGGCGGGGCTCGCGGAGTTTTCCCTTTATCTCGCTTTGGTCCAGCAAGGCCTGGATCGGGCGTTCTGCCGCGCCCCCGTGGCTGCGAGCGACCCTGACGATTTTCTCGCGCGGGTCTGGATATCGCCGACGGGCGACGTGCAACGCGCGGAGCTGCTGCCGGGAACCGGGATCGAAGCGCGTGATCGTGTCTACATAGCCGCCCTGACGGGGCTGTTGATCGGCGCGCCGCCACCGGCCGCCATGCCTCAGCCAGTCAATCTGATGATCATGCCGAAACAGTCTCAGGGGTCGTCGGCCTGCATGATGCAGGGGCAAGGGACGGATTCGCGATCCGCTGCCCATGAGTAATTCCGCGGATGTCACCCTGCTACGACAGATGCTGGTCGGCGAGTATGACGATCTGCGACGGCGACTCACGCGTCGGCTCGGATCCGAGGATGTTGCAAGCGAGGTGTTGCAGGAGACTTATCTGCATCTCGAGCGTTCCTCGCTGATGAGCGTCATCGATAGTCCGAAGCGCTATCTGCTGACGATTGCCACCAATATTGCGCGGATGCGCTTTCGCCGCGAACGCCGCCTGACCAGCCTGTCCGACTTGGATAAAGCGCTCGGCTTTGTCGATGAAGCGCCCGATCCGCTGCGCAGCCTGGAAGCCCGGCAGGAGTTCGAGGCCCTCAAGGCGGCGTTCGACGAACTCTCTCCGCGTCGGCGCTACATCCTGTTTGCATCGCGGCTGGAAGGGCGCAAGTTGCGCGAGATCGCCGACGAACTGGCCGTCTCGCAGCGCCTCGTCGAAAAAGAACTGAAAGCAGCACTGATGTTTTGTGGCGCGAAAGTGAGCCGCGACGTGATCCGGAGATTCGGTCCGGGCGCGCGAGAAGCATCTTCCTTGGAAGTGTCACCCGTCCCGGCAACACGCGAAGACCGCCATGACGACGCCGAATGAGATAACACCGATGAAGATTGCGTCCGTTGCCGATGATCGTCCTGTGGACCTCGATCCGGTCAGGCAAGAGGCCTATGACTGGATCGTGCGTTTCATGGCCGGGCATATGACACCGGCAGATGTCGCCGTAATGAAAGCCTGGTATCGGCAGAGCCCGGAGCACAGGAGCGCTTATGCTGAAGCGCGGCGGGTGTGGCAATCGCTGGGGCCGATCGCCAGCGAGAGCCGTCGCGGCCCGCACAACCGGCAGGTGATTCCGATGGCGCGTGCCGCTCCGCGGCGGTCTCCGGCGATGCCGAGCCGGCGGTTGTTCCTGGGAGGAGCGTTGGCGGCAGCGTCGGTGGCATGCGTCGCGATCCGCCCGCCGCTCGATCTCTGGCCGTCCTATACCGAGCTGATGGCCGATTACCGCACTGGCGCGGGTGAGCGGCGGCAGGTTCAGCTGTCCAATCATGTCGCGCTCGACCTGAATACAAAAACCAGCATCGCAGTCCGAACCCAGTCGCCGATGGCGACGGAGATCGAAATGTTATCGGGGGAAGCTGCCATTTCAACGGCTGCATCTGAATCGCCGTTGACGGTGGTTGCGGCGAACGGACGCGTAATCACGACCAATGCCGAATTCAACCTGCGATGCGACGGCGGGCAGGCGTCCATCAGTTGCCTCAAGGGCCAACTTAACGTTGCGCGCGATGGTCAGTCCATGGCGCTTACCGATGGTCAGCAAGTTACATACGGTAGCCAGGGCATGGGCGCTGTCGCCGCAATCGACCCGGCCAGCATCACGGCATGGCAGCAGGGCGTACTGACATTCGATGCGACACCGGTGCATCAGGTGATCTCCGAGCTCAATCGCTATCGGCCGGGACGCATCGTTCTGATGAATGGCGATATCGGACGGCGCTTGCTCAATGCCCGCATCAAGATCGCCGAGACCGACAAGATCATCGTGCAGATCGTCCAGATTTTCGGCGCAAAAGCCCGCGAATTGCCTGGCGGTGTCGTGTTCCTGACATGATGGCTGGTATCCGCCGTCGGATGACGCGGCTGCGGTCGAAATAATCTTTACGAAACCTGAAAAAGTTGTTCGGTCGTCGTCGGTGCCATTCATCCCGGGCTTAGAAGTGTCGCGAAATGGCGATGCTGCCGGTTTGTAATCCGTTATCGAGAAGGCGCCAGCATGTCAGTCCAGCACACGCGTCCGAAGCAGGCGTATCGCGGTCTCGGGCATAGCGCTTTGTTGGCTGGGGCCAGCGTGGTCGCACTGCTGGCCACGTCGTTTGGCGGAGCGGATGCGCGCAGTCTCGGCGGCGGCAGTTCGAGTGTAGCGCCGACGTCGGCGGTCAATGTCGCGACAGAGGCGGCTCAGGCGCGGGCGCAGCAAGCCGCGCAAATCGGATCGCAGGCGATGATCCGTGCAGCGAGCGCCATGCAGACCATGCGCAACCTGCAGCAAGCGGCGCGTGCGGCGGCGATGGCGACCGCAACAGGTGTGCCGAACGGGCTTGTGCCGGGCGGTCTCGTCGTCGCGCCCGGTGCAACGTCGGGCAGGACCGATGGCGGTGCGGGCCTGTGGCAGGGCGCCAACCTGCCGACGCAAACCACATCGGGCGGACGAACCGAGGTCGTGGTCAAGCAGAACGAAGCCAAGGCGATCCTCACCTGGGACAAGTTCAACGTCGGCCGCGAGACCGACCTGCGCTTCGACCAGAGCGCCAGCGGTGCGAATTCCGCAAGCTGGATCGCGCTCAATCGCGTGCTGGATTCTTCCGCTGCGCCGAGCCGGATTCTCGGTACCATCAAGGCCGAGGGACAGGTCTATGTCATCAACCGCAACGGCATCGTGTTCGGCGGTTCGAGTCAGGTCAACGTCCACACTCTGGTGGCGTCGTCGCTGAACCTCAGTAACGCGCAGTTCATGGCAGGCATCAACACAGTCATTGCCCGTTACAATAACAATAACTCCACAATCGTATTGCAGACCTTCGGCGATATTCCCGCAAGCGTGGAACCCACGGCAGCTCCTATCGTGTATGGACGGACGCCGGGCGACGTCACGGTCGAAGCCGGTGCGCTGATCGAGAGCCAGGTCGGCGGTAAGGCCATGATGTTTGCGCCGCATGTCATCAATGCCGGCACCATCCGGACGCCGAATGGCCAGACGCTGCTCGCCGCCGGCGAAAATGCGTGGCTGTTCGACCCGTTTACTTTCGATGCGACCAGCGCCGTTCGCGGTCTGGATGTCACGACATCGTCGCCAATGCGCTTCTCCATGAACTACAGCGACTTCGATGGGACCTATGCGCTACCCGCGGTGAGGTTGATTTATGCGTCCGCGATCGCCGAAATGGACGCCCGTGCCGCCGACATAGGCTACAGTATCTTGAACAGCGGCGTGGTCGAGGCCGCGCGTGGCAACATCACGATGGTGGCTCGTAACGTCGCCCAGAACGGGGGCGCGTTTGCCTCGACGGCGCTGAACAACCAGGATGGCTCAATCATTCTGCACGGCTGGAGCCAGGGCTTCGTCGGACATAACGGCGATAGCTATGCCCTGAATCGCTGGCGAGCCGGCACGCTGACACTGGGATCGGACAGCGTCACGACCGTGGTGCCGGACTTGACCGACACCAGCGCCATAGAGCTTTCGGCCGTCGATACGCGTTACCGCGCCGGCAGCATCGATCTACGCGGCAACCTGATCGACATCAAAGCGGGTGCCACTGTAGTGGCGCCGTCGGGCACCATTTCGGCGATCGCGAGCAAGATACCCAATATCGCCGTCGAACCGCTCGACGGAGAAAAGTCCATCGCCGATGGCAGCCGACTTTACATTGGCGAAGGGGCGTTGTTGAGCGTCGCTGGCCTGCGCGATGTGTTGTTGACGATGGAAAGCAACACGGTGAAGGCCGAGCTGCGGATCAACGAATTGCGCGACAGCGTACTCTATATCGACTCCTGGCTGCGTGGCGCGACCATCTACGTCGACAAGCGCGTCGAAGGTACATTCGTCGATGGGCCGATGGCCGGCGTGAACTGGATCCAGAACAAGGACGGCAGCTACAAGATCGGTAGTTGGAAAGGCACGCCGATCGGCGATGTCAGCGGCTGGATCGGCACAGGCTCGACCAATCTCGCTGAACTATCGACCGTTGGCGGCAGGATCAACCTGAAATCGAGCGGTGACATCGTTGTCCGCGCCGGCGCGATGCTCGACATCGCCGGTGGCTCGGTTCGTTACGCCGACGGTTACATCACCACGACCAAACTGCTCGGGGCCGACGGCCGAATCTACGATATCGGGGCGGCAATGCCCGACCGGCAGTATGTCGGCCTGGCAGGCGGGTTCTCGCGCTATCACGCACGGATCAACGTCACCGAAACCTGGAGTTCGATTTTCGACCGGCACAACGGCAGACGGTTCGAACAGGGCTATTCGGAAGGCCGCAACGCGGGCAGCATTTACATCTACAACGGTGCGGGCTTTGCCATGGAGGGCGAACTCGACGGCCACGTCATTACCGGCGAACGGCAGGCGGCCGGCGGTAAGGCCGCGGCAGGCGGCCTTTTGCAGATCGGTGGCGGGAGTCCGACAAAGGACAATCCGTGGCTGACGTCGAACGTGATCGTCACACGATCGCCCGTTCACCTCGCGGGTGACTTCGATGTCAATTCCATGCTGCCAACGGCCTATTTCGATTCTACGACGCCACTGCCATTGGCTAGCCGTGCCAAGACCGTTTGGCTCGATTCCGGAATGCTCAACCGGTCGGGGATGGGAAAATTCAACTTGTTCTTCGACAGGTCGTTCGTGCAGGAAGCGGGCGCCGACCTTGATCTGTCGCCGGGTGCCGAATTGAACATCAGCACGATCGGATCTCCCTCGACGGGGAGTCTTGGTACGATTGCGATCAACGGCAACATTCGTATCGCCGGCGGCAAGATCAGACTGTTTGCGGACGACAACGTCGTGATCGGCGATCGCGTAACGCTGGACGTGTCCGGCCAGTGGATCAACGAATACAGTAACGGCGCGGCGACACTCGCACCGAAGATCAACGGTGGCGAGATCCAGATCCAGATCGACCCCAATGCGACGATTCTCGGATTTGACGGCAAGGTCAGTATCGCCAAGACGGCGCTGCTGGATGTCTCCGGCGGCGGCTGGCTCAAAAAACTTGGCAGCAAGCAGAAGCTGCAGTTTGGCGATGCCGGTGCCATTGCGCTGGGCAACCTTGCCACCAGCGTGGCGGATATCGATCTGCGTGCTTTCGCCGCCGGATCGGGCGGTTCGTTTACGATCAGCGCCGCGGGCAGTGTCCAGATCGGCGGGATCGTGCCGCCGGATCCGGCGATCAGCTATCTGCCAGCGACATTGCTGGCCGAACGCGGCTTCCGGTCGGTGCGGATCGAAGCGCAGGACAACGTCACCTTCGCCGAAGGTGCGGCGATCAGTCAGATCCCGGTCAACATCGATCTCGGCACCGATTTCGTCTCGGTGCCTTCCGGAACGAAGCTGGCGGATATCGGACGGATTCGCGTGCTCGACCTGCCGGAGCGCCTGGCGCGTAAATCCGCTTCGCTGACCGTCACGGCACCCAGGGTCATCACGGTTGGAACAGGAACGACGCTGACGACCGACGTCGAAGGCAGCATCACCCTTGCTGAAAACACCACTGCAGCCGTTCCTGTTGCCAGCGGCACGGTAGTCGTCAATGGTCACATCGATGCGCCGGCAGGCACCATTTCGATTTCCGCTACGACGCTACGCGTTGCGCCCGATGCACAGTTTACTGCGCGAGGTCTCGCCGCCATTGCGCCGGACTTCAAGACCGGTTTGCTCGGCGGAAGTGTGCTCAACGGTGGCGCCATCCGTCTGACGGGCGCGATGAATTTGGCATCTGGCGTACTGATTGACGTGTCGGGGGCCAGTGGCGTAATCGACGATCCGTTGTACCGCCGCGGCGGCCACGCGACGATTTCGTTGGCCAGCGATGGCGGCGAGATTTCGTTGCAGGGTGGAACTCTCGCTCCGTCGTCGATCGAGGCCAGCCTGCAGGCCAGAGCGGGCGGTCCGGGTGCGGCTGGCGGCCGACTACGCATCTACAATCCGTCGTTGGCCGGCGCCGGCAACGTGCCGTCGTCGAACCTGTTCGACGCGATCAGTCTGATCGGTGCGAACGGCACGAACGTGACGGCATCGATCGGTGCGATCAACGGTGGCGGCTTCTCCGCTATCAATCTCTCCACAATGTTGGGCCTGATGATCGGCAACGGCGCCGTGATGGATGTGCCGACTGCGGCGGTCACGGTATTTGGAACGATCATTGCCGCCAATCCGGTTGCCAGCGGCGAAATTCGTGCCGGTATGCTGTCGCTGAATGGCGGCCTGAGCGCCACCAGCGCCGCGGCAGGGACCGGCTCACTTGTGCTGAGAGCAGGCGTTATCGATGCCACGCTCGCGGTGGTGCGCGGCTATGCCTCGACGATGTTGATCGCCGGCGACCTGCGCTTGCGCACGCCGGAGGTCACTGTGAGAGGCGAGACCCTGACGGGGGTGAGCGCGCTACTGGATATGGTCGGTACGCTGACGCTGCAGGCCGGGCAAATCTATCCGACAACACAGACCACGGCGACTGTCACTGCCACCGACAGGATCCTCGTCCGCGCCAACGGCGCTCCAACGGCGGCACTGTCGGCTGGCGGCAACCTGACGATCAAGGCGCCGGACATCGATATCGGCGGTACCGTCCGGGTGCCGTTCGGCTCGCTGACATTGTCCGCGTCCAATTCGGTCACGCTTGGGGCCGGTGCCGTGGTCTCGGTGTCTGGCGACGGAATGGACCTGCCTTATGGTGTGCTGCTCAACCGTGAGAACTGGGCCGTGCAGATCAGCAGCGCGGGCAATCCGCCGACCGTCCTTACGGCGCTGCCGGAAAAGAAGATCATGCTCGACGCGCCGTCGGTAAACGTCGCGGCGGGATCGACCATCGACATCCGCGGCGGCGGCAATCTGCACGCGTCGGAATTCGTGGTCGGCAGCGGCGGTTCGCATGACATCCTGGCTATGCCCAACACCTATGCCATCATGCCGGCCTTCGCGTCGGCAACGGCGCCCGCGGGCACCGTCGGCAGCGGCGTGTGGCTGGCCGGCGGCAATGGTCTGGCAGCCGGGTGGTACAACCTGATGCCGGCGAAATATGCGCTGATGCCGGGGGCGTTCGCGGTCCAGATGGTCGCGGGCAGCGCCGGAAAATCGATCCCAACATCGACCAGGCTGCCCGATGGCACGCTTCTGATGTCCGGCCGGTCCGGCAATGCGGTGAGCGGGGCGTCTGATGTTCAGGCCTCGAACTGGCGGGTGATGAGCGGCAGCGTGGTTCGCGCCTACAGCGAATACAACGAAGCCAGCGCCAACACGTTCTTTGCGTCGGAAACCTTCCGGACGACGCAATATCGCCTGTCGGCGCTCACCCCGGCCATTCCTGACCGCCCAATGGACGGTGGTTCGGTGGTCTTCAAGGCCCGCCGGGATCTGACGCTGGACGGGCAGCTTCTGTCGCAAGCGGCCGATGGCGGTCGCGGCGGCCTCGTCGATATCTTTGCGACCAACATCGCCGTGGTCGGTGCCGGACAGGATCGCTCGGGCCTTGCCGGCTATCTGATCATCGACTCGGCGCGGCTCAGCAGCTTTGGCGCAGCCAGCCTGTTGCTCGGCGGCACCCGTAGCAATTCCATCAACGGCGTTGCGCTGACCGTTGGCGCGGGCAACATTATCATCCGCAACGACGCCGGCAGCGCGCTGACCAGCCCCGAGATCATCCTCGCCGCCACCGACACCATTGTGATCGCGGACGGCAGCGTGCTGCGCGCCCAGGGTGCATCCAGCAGCAACGACAGCGATCTCACCATCGTACCGCAGGTTGCAACCCCGGCGCGCGACTATGGCGCACTGATCCGGCTGTCCAACGGCGGTGCGGTCAACGTGCTGCGGAGTAACGTCGATCGGACCGCAACAGGCACCGTCACCATCGGCGCCGGGGCGGTGATCGATGGCGGCAATGCCCTGACGGTCGATGCCACCCGCAACACCACGCTGTCCGGCTCCGCGCTCGTCCTGGCCAAGGACATCACGCTGTCCGGCAGCAGAATCGGATTCGGCGGCGGCACTGGTCTTGTCTTCGATGCCAATGGCCTGGCGCAGTTCAATCGCGCCGAGAATCTGACATTGCGCAGCTACACGAGCATCGATTTCTACACCGGGATCGATTTCGGCGCCTCAGGCCTGCGATCCGTCACGCTGGATGCCGCCGCGCTGGTCGGGCGCAGCGCCAATTCGGTTGCACTTAACGGCGACATCGTGGTGCTGCGTAATTCCAGCAGCAGTTTCGTCGATCCGCTGGTGCCCGAACAGGGCACGCTGGCGCTCAGCGCCAACCGGCTGGTGCTCGGCAGCGGCGCCAAGAATTTCCGCGGCTTCGCCACCGTGGCGCTGACGGGACGCAGCAGCATCAGCGGCCAAGGCGTCGGCAGCCTCAATGCCGGTACTGCGACCGTCAGCCTCTCCGCGCCTCTCATCACCGGGCAGAAGGGCGCCAACCAGTCGATCGCGACAGGCGGCAGCCTCGTCGTCGCCGGCGCGGATGCCGTGGTGGCGCGCGACGTGGACAGCCTCGGTTCGCGCTGGGCGTTCAGCGGCGGCCGCATCGACTTCGGCGGCCGCGTCGATGCCATCGGCGGCATCGTCTCGCTGAGCGCGACGTCGGGCGACGTCAACATCCTCGATGGCGCGATGATCGATGTCGGCGGCTTCATCAAGACGTTCAACGACGTCACGGCCTCCGCCAATGCCGGCACCATCAACCTGGCTTCGGCCGGCGGCAGCGTGATCGCCCATGCCGGCTCGGTTCTCAAACTGGCCGCGGCGACCGGCGGCGATGCAGGCACCCTTGCGGTGACATCGGGGGGCGGAACTGTCGTGCTCGGCGGCATCGTCCATGCGCAGGCGGATGCGGGCAAAGGCGGGTCATTTGCGCTCGACGTCGGCACGCTCACCAACTTCGCAGGCCTGGCGCAGCAGCTGGAAGCTTCCGGCTTCACGCGCTCGCAATCATTCCGTGTCCGCGCGGGCAATGTCGTGCTTGATGGCAGCAGCCGGGCAGAAAGCTTTTCGCTTAGCGCCGATGCCGGCCTTGTCACCATCACCGGCAGCGTCGATGCCAGCGCCGCCTATGGCGGCAGCATCGCGATCGCCGGCGGCAACGGGCTGACGATGCTGGCCGGATCGAGCCTGACCGCGCGTTCGACCACGACGCTCGGCAGCGGCCGGGTGGTGCTCGAGGCCGGCAACGGCACGCTGGACGTCCGCGGCGGTAGCATCGACGTCTCTGGTGGCGAGGGCGGCAAGGTGCGCTTCCGCGCCTTGCAAAAGTCAGCTCATACCGATGTCATGGTGAGCAATCTGGCGGCGGTCATCAGCGGCGCGCGCTCGGCAGTGCTGGAAGGCGTCGCCGTCTACACCAGCACCGACGGGAGGGTCGAATCCCAGTTGCTGCCCGGCGCCCCCGGCATCCCAGGCGCCATCGTCGATGCCGGCGCATTCATGGCGGCAGCGCCCGGCATCGCAGCGCGGATTGTCCCGGGCATCGACGTGATGGCCGGCATCGAGATCCGCAGCGCCGACGATCTGTCGCTGACCTCCGACATCGATCTTGCCAATACGTTCGCGGCCCGTGAAGGCGGCCTGACGCTGCGCGCCGCCGGCAACCTGAACATTCTCGGCAACATCAGCGACGGCTTCAGCAACGCCACCCGCACCGGCGCACTGCTGGATCAGGCTTCCTGGGACATCCGGCTGGTCGCCGGCGCGGATCTCGGCGCGGCTAGTGCGCTGACGGTGAAGCCGCAGGCAAGCCTCGCGGCCAATAGCGGCTCGCTGACCGTCGGCACCGCTGCGGCCGGCTATCAGGTGCGCACCGGCACGGGCGATATCGCGGTGCGCGCCGGCCGCGACATCAACCTCGCGCACTATCAGTCGGTGATCTACACCGCTGGCCGCAAGGACAATGTCGGCTATGCGGGCTTCAGCGCGCCGGGCGCTGCGGTCTACGGCGTGCTCGGCGGCCATCTCGACATCGCCGCCAACGGCAGCATCAGCTCGGTGCTGCCGACGGTCATGACCAACAACATGGTCATCAGCGACTGGCTCAAGAAGGAGGGCAATGTCGGAGCAAACCTGCGCTTCACGCAGCAATCGCAATCGACCTGGTGGGTCGATCACGGCGCCTTCACCCAGGGCATAGGCGTGCTCGGCGGCGGCAACGTCAACGTCAAGGCCGGAAGCAATCTCGATAACCTGATGGTGGCGCTGGCCACCACGGGACGCGTCACCGGCGGCGTCACGGCCGACGACGGCGTGGTGCGGATCGACAATGGCGGTGCGATGAACGTCGTCGCCGGCGGCGCCATCAAGGCTGGCTACTACTATGTCGCGCGGGGGACGGGGAGTATCGATGCCGACACCTTCGCTATCGGACGTCAGGTCCTGTCAATCATCACCAGCCCCGCCTCGCGGACGACTTACGACATCGCGCCGGTGTTGGCGCTCGGCGACGCGCGTCTCGACGTTCGCACCGCGGGGGAGCTGCGTCTGCAGACGGTGATGGATCCGCTGATGGCCTTCGATCGGAAAAAGGGCGCCAATGCTCAGGCCCTGATGGTCGGCGAAACCGGCGACAGTCGTCTGAACCTGACCTCGTTGGGGGGCGACGTTACGCTGGTCAACCAGATTAACTATCTGTCACAGGATGTGACTTCCGCAAGGGCAACTACGCCCAACGTCCTTGCCTTTCTGAACCAGTTTTCCGGCAATCTATATCCGGCGCAGACCCGGATTGCGTCGCTGAATGGTTCGATCAGCAATCTCGGCCGCATTGCAACATTGCCCGGCGCCACCTCCGACCTGACGATGCTGGCGTCGCAGGATATCACCGCTGGCATGATCGTGATGGCCCGCGCTACGCCCGGAATGTTGCCGTCCTATCTGCGCCCGTTTGGCGGGGCCACGCTGCAGCTCAACACCAACACGCGGTTCTCCGAGACGCGGTTTCTTGACATCCTGCGCAATCCGATTGATCCGCTGGTCGATTTTGGTGGCAGCAATGCGTATTTTCGTAGCATCAATAATCCAGACGTCCTGACCAATGCCGGCGACATGGAGCCGAGCCGGTTCTATGCGCTGAATGGAAACATCCTCCGCGGCGCCGGACGCATCCTGGCCGGCGAGGTTGTCAAGACCGAGAACACCATCACCACCAACGAGCAAGTCTGGATGTCGGCTGACAAGGATATCCGCGACCTCAACCTGAACCTGCGCAATCTGCGTTCCACCGACGTGTCGTGGTTGAATGCCGGCAATGACTACATCCACCACAACATCAGACCGCAGGATCCAAGCATCGTTCCTGCGATCGTCGTCCAGGGGCCGGGCTCGCTCCTGCTGACCAGCGGACGTGATATATATGGCGATGCGCTGGCGATCCGAAGCGACGGCAACCGTCTGTATGACGCGACCACCAACGAGGTGCGGCCGAACACCACAATCAACGGCTTGTCCAAGACCGGCGCCTCAATCGAAATGATTGCGGGCCTCGACGGCAAGCAGCCGGATTACGCTTCCATGGCAAAGACCTATCTAGATCCAACGCAGACGATGCCTGCTTATCTCACCACGATGGTTGGCGGTCAGGTGCTGCCGCTGTATTTTACGGACGACAGTCGGCCCGCCCTCGGCGGCGACAAGCAGACTCGCTATGGCCTAGTTTCCTTCGTCCTCGACATGACCGGTACGACGCTCTCGCCAATTGACGCTTGGGCGGCGTTCAAGGCGATGCCGGCGCTAACGCAGCAGCGCTTCCTGCGCCAGGTCTACATGCAGGAGCTTCGAGAAGCCGGCCGCGACCAGACCGCCGGCGGCGCGACCGGCGGCTACAGGCGCGGCTATGCCGCAATCGCCACGCTGTTCCCCGGCGACGGCTGGAAGGGCAATGTCGAGAGCGACAACGCCATGTTCCGCACCATGTCGGGCGGCAATATCGAGGTGATGACGCCGGGCGGCGGGCTGCAGATCGCCGCGCTGAACCAGGTGGTCCAGCCGGGCTTCGGCCTGATCACGCTGGGCTACGGCAAGATCGACATCTTCGCGAAACGGAGCGTGGTCGTGAACCGCTCCCGCGCGCTGACCTTCAGCGGCGGTGACGTCACGATCTGGGCCACGCTCGGGGATATTGATGCCGGCCGCGGCGCCAAGACGACGCGCGTCGGAACGCCGCCGCAGATCGTCACCGACAAGGATGCAGTCACGCGACTGGTTGAAAAGTCAGGGATCAGCGGCGCCGGCATCGGCACCGTGATCGGCTATGCCGGCGTCGAGCCCGGCGATCTCGATCTGATCGCGCCGGATGGCACGGTCGATTTCAATGACGCTGGCGGCAGGGCCTCGGGAAATCTGTACGTCGCCGCACGCGAGGTGCGGAACTTTGATAACATCAAGGTCGATGGCGACAAAAACGGCGTGCCGAAGACGGAAGCTCCACCGGTCATTACGATGCCGGACACAAAGGACAAGGCCGCCGCCGATGCCGTCAAGGACGCCGGCCAGCAGACCGCAACGGCCCAACCGTCGGTGATCATCGTCGAGGTGCTGGGTTACGGTGGCGGTGTCGGCGATGCCGATAGAAGCCCATCCGACGCGGAAAAGGCCAGGAAGGAAGAGGAGGAGAGGCGCCGCAAGCGAAGCGATGTCCGCGGCTATGATGCCAACAGCCCAAATCAAGTTCTTGGGCTGGGTCCATTGACGGACAGCCAGGTTGCGGAGCTAGCCGCAGAGAAGCGCCGCCAACGCCCTTGATGAGGGCCGGGCAGATCGGCCTGTGTGGTTTCTAACGGCTCATCTTCCTCAACGATCCGGTGAGCCGGATCCGCTCCTGGGACGTTAAGCAGACACTCGGCCGCGGATTGATGTGCTCGCTTGCCTGCCTTTGAATTAAGTGATCGAGTAAGAATGTTTGACGTGCCGATCACAGACATCGTGCAAGGTGCACCGGATAAGCTAACGCAGCTTCGTGCGCAGGAAAAGTCTGTGACTTTTCGGGCGGTTCTGGCCTGACATCTAATTGTTATACTCGTCACATAGGTACGTGCTTGGCACGTCACGTGCCCTTCAATGTGAGGATGGGGTCAAATGCCCGCGCCATGGGTTGCGCATGTGGGCGTTGCGCTTCGTCTTGCGGTAGGTGTTGCTCCAGATGCTGACGCCAAACGGCAAGCTCGTGGTCGATATCGATCAAGCGCTCGGTATTGATTTATCGACTGGCGATTTCTCTCGTGGTTTTCTCGCTGGCACAGTTTCTTTCAGCGCCGCAGTTCTTTCGTCCAACTTTCTCTTGAGAGCAGGGGCAACAAAAGCGCTGTGAATAAAATGTTCGAGTAGATCGACCATTGTTGAGAGATTGTTTGCATCGGGAAGCCATCCACGATGGATGGAAGCGCTTCCCGCTTCGGTCAGAGTTTCCAAGCTGTCGCGGTCTAGGCTACTAATTCGGTTGGTGGCCACCAAGGCATCCAGCTTTTGCTTGAACGAAAGGCGTGAGTCCACTTCAAGCAATTCAGATGCGATATCAAAAGCGGTTCGCACTCCCGCCGCAGCCAAGCGTGTCAGGTCATTTTCGAGGGCGACATATAGTTTCTGCATCGCGCCGTGGAGGACGTTGTCCTTGTCGCCTGCGAAGCCCATTGGTGAAAACCAATCGGGCTGCTTTCTCTCAAATATGGCTGGCCAATAGGCGATGGTCTCGTCGTAGACCAAAACGTCTTGCTGAGTCGCGGAATCCCACTGATGGTCATAGTCTTCAGAGAAGATTTTGACCGTATGGCAAAACATGTGGTCACATCCGCGACATTGAAGAATGTACCAGCTGGTTCTACCCCAGACCATGCCGCCCGCATCGTCCCAGCTTTCGTCTGCATGGCCACGGATTTCACAGTTCCGTATTCCCGCACAAATTGCGCACATCGCTTTCATGATGGTCGATGGCTGAGTCGTCTCGCTCATTGGACTGCCGTGCCTGAATTGCGTAAGTGGTTTTCGGCTAAGTGGTTGAAGCCGTAAGAGTGAGTATAGTACAATAAATTGCAATGATGGTAGCGGGCCTCGACTTCGAAGCTGAATACGAAGGTTCGACAGCTCCAATCGCAATCCCGAAAATCACGCACGTCTTTACAGGTTGCCGCCACGTCCCATCCAGTCAATAACCTTGGCGTGTTGTCCAAAGCGAGCTTGATATCTCCATGACAGAGTCACGTTATTTTCCGACCAGCGGAAACACTTGGGACAAGGTCGATCCGCGCGAGGCCGGCTATGCGCCGGACAAGCTCGCTGCTGCCGTCGCGTTTGCGCAGGCCAATGAAACGCCGTGGCCGCGAGGCTTCTATTACGACGACGGCCGCTACGCGCCGAATGTGGACTGGAATGAGGTCGGGCCATGGAGCGCTGTGCTGGGGCCGGTGCGTGAGCGCGGCGGCTCCGCGGGCATGGTGCTGCAAAATGGTCGCGTGCTGGCGTCGTGGGGCGAGACCGCGCGGGCGGATATGACCTTCTCCATCGCCAAGAGCTATCTGGCCGTGCTGGCGGGCCTCGCGGTCGATGACGGGCTGATTGGGGATATCGACGAGCCGGTGGCCACGTGCGTGCCCGGGCCGCTATTTGCGGATGCCCATAACGCCAAGGTCACCTGGCGGCATCTGCTGGAGCAGACCAGCGAGTGGCGCGGCGAGCTGTTCGGCAAGCCCGACCAGATCGATCACAACCGTCTGGTCGCGCCGAATGCCGACAACAGCCGCAAGGGCGAGCTGCGCGAGTGGCAAGCGCCGGGCAGCTTCTACGAATATAACGATGTCCGCGTGAACCTGCTGTCGCTCTGCCTGCTGAATCTGTTCAAGCGGCCGCTGCCGGAGGTGCTGCGTGCGCGCATCATGGATCCGATCGGCGCGTCCAAGGACTGGGAGTGGGTCGGCTATGACAATTCCTTTGTCGAGATCGACGGCCAGCGGATGCAGTCGGTGCCGGGCGGCGGCCATTGGGGCGGCGGCATGTTCATCGGCGCGGAGGACCATGCGCGCTTTGGTCTCTTGATGGCGCGCGGCGGCGACTGGAATGGCCAGCGGCTGCTGTCGCAGGCCTGGGTCGATGCGATGTGGGCGCAGTCGTCGCAGCAGCCGAATTACGGTTTCCTGTGGTGGCTGAACCGCGGGCCGCATGCAAACAAGGCCGCGCCGGAGACGGCGGTCTATGCGTTAGGGGCCGGCGGCAACATGATCTGGATCGATCGCGACGCCGAGATGATCGCGGTGACGCGGTGGCTCCCCAGCGCGAAGGCGCCGGAGTTCATCCGTCAGTTGATCGCGGCGCGCATCTAGAACGCGTCATGCCGGCGACGACGCCTGCGCCGCGGCGTCGCTACGGCTGGACAGCCACGAACACAAGCCGGCGGGTATGGCACAGATGAGACCGAGCGCCAGGACCTGTTTGCTCCATCCGAGAAGCAAAGCCATCACCAGCACCGATGCTCCGTAGGTCAGAAGCGTCGTGATGATGACAGCAGAAATGGACGATCTGGCGGCCAGCCAGTCGAGCAAAGCGACGAGAAGCCCGGGCACGATGAAGACGAGATAGATGAGAACCGGCCCTGTGCCACTGTCCTGCGCAGCGCCCGTCAGGATGTAGGTCACGACGTAGAACGCCGCAGTGGCAATGGCGGGAAACAGCACAAGGAAGATCAGAAACCGTTTCATGACATCGTCTCCAGGACCGTTCGGTCGGTCTTGGGTCAGTCCGGGACGGGTTTTCGTTCAACGGACCGAGCGATATCGGTCATCGTCCCAATCGGCACATGCGACCATGCAACGGATTGCGCGTGGTGGCGTTGGCTTGCAAAGGGAGACACCGAGATGAACGGACGCAAGCCAGCGGAGCGGGGACCCAAAGGTCCGGGCGAAAAACCGGACCCGCTTACGATCCTCGGCGATCATCCGCCTCCGGAGGATCAGTTCGGTGGCGGCGACATCTGTTCGCCGGAAGCTGAGCCTCCGACCGACGACGACAAGCCGCTCGACTGATCCCCCGGTGCAATGCGCGCTTCGCGCGGGCTACATCGGCGGCACGACGCCGTTGGTGCCGGCGACCACGTTGCCGGTGGTGAGCGTTCCGTCGTCCGCCTTCTGCGACGGCACGAACACCGTCATGCCGGGCTTGAGGTCACCCTGCGCGGCAGCCGCAAAGGTCACGACCGTGGTGTCGTCCGCGACCGAGATGGTCTTTTCCTTGCCGTGAAAGGTCACCGTGATGTTACGGCCGTCGACGTCCTTGACGGCGTTGGTGACGGTGGCGTTGGTCATGGTGCTGTTCGGCTTCAGATCCCAGGGGTAGCTGCCTTCGCCGGTGCCCTTCATGCCCGCCGGGAAGATCAGGACTTCGAGGGCGCCGTCGCCGCCGCGGGATTTGGGCAGCGAGGCGATGCCGACGAAGTCGCCGGGCTTGATGTCGTTGAGCGAGGCCTTGGCCACGCCGGTGACTTTCCAGTTGTCGTTCAGCTTGATCGCGGTCGAATTGCCCTCGCGGGTTTTGACCGTCAGCTTCGCGCCGTCGACGCTCTCGACCGTGCCGCGCACGCGAACCGTCTCGGCTGCGCTTGCGGCCGGAATGGTGGCTGCACTCAGCAGGGCAATGCCCAGCCCGGTGATTACAGCAGAAAACGCTCTCATATTTCGTCCTTTCACGTAACGCTCTGGCGTGGTGCCGGAAGAGTTACGTTTCGGGATCGCAATGATTACGCGGGGGAGCATCACGTCGCAGTGATCGGGACCACAGGCGCGCTCACGCAGCCTCATTCCGGCGCGAGTGTCGCTTCCATGTGAATGCGGAATGTTCGATGGGCGTCGGCTTTGGATCGGAGCGCCGGAAGTGCTAACGCGCTCACAGGAACAATTTTGCCTTGCGCTGCTTGCTCACGTCGGAGAGGTTCGAACTATGACCATCATGTCAAAGAAGGTTGCCGCACTCGTCCTGGCTGCCGTCGCCGAACTCGCGCTCGCTGACGCGGCATCTGCCCGAGGCGGTGGCAGCAGCTTTATGAACTCGCCGGGCTATCAGCGCCGGCTGCAGGAATCCCGCGGCTACGTGACAAACCAGTCGGGCTCACTCGTGTCGCAGCCTACAGCGTCTGCACCGGTCCAGCCTTCACGCAAATCGCGGCGCCGATAGCCGATGGCGGGGAGGGCGTCAGCCGCTGGATATGAACGTAGAGTCGCGCGACGAAGGGACGGAAATACTCATCGATCATGTCGGCTGTTGGTCGTGAGCGGGGTCGCGCATTAGCCATCACGAACCGGTATGGCGCTTCGCTTCCGGTGCAGGCCCATCGATGGTCCCCATCTCATCCAGCAGCGCCTGTGCCAGTCCCTTCTGCACATCCGGCAGGCCGCGATTGCGTGCGGCCTGCTCAAGCGCAAACGTCGCTTCCATGTGAATGCGGAAATGCGCGGCGTTCTGTTCGACGCCGGTGCCTTCAGGCACGTCGCCGAACACCACGTCGTGGCAGCGCGCCACCGAGCGCGACGTAAAGGCGCGGCAGGTCAGCGGGCGGACCTCATAGACGGTGCAGCGGTTGTCGGTGCCGAGCAGCGCGCAGCGCATGCGAAGTTTCATGACGTCGGCGGCATCGCGCGCCGCAGCCGCGGCGACTTCGAGGCGGGTGCGGAGTGCCGTCTGTTCGTCCGGCGCGAAATGCGCCGCGATATGTTGCGCCATCACCGTCGCCGTGCCGGGTGGCACCTGGACGTAAAGGTGACAGCAGGCGGCGCAGCCGCTGGTGCAGGCATTGCCGGGCTGGTTCGGGATGTTGTCGCGAATGGCTGCGGTGATAGCGTCCGCGATGGCGGTCGCATCGCGCGCGGCATCCGCGATGCTGTCCGCCTGTTCGAAGGCGACGCCATAGGCGGCGCGCAGATTGCCGAAGATGCCTTCATAGCGGCCGGACAGCGAGCGCATCAGCGTGCCCACTTCCGCGATATTGTCCGACACGAAGTCGATGGCGTCCTGTGCGCTCATGATGCGGTCCCGATCCGCTGCCGTCCTACGCCGCGAATCGGCGGGACGTCACGAGCAATCTGAAGCGGGAACCGGGCTTTACCGTTCAGGCGCGCGCTTTCGCTTTGGCAGGTTCCTTCAGCGGGGCCTTGGCGGGTTTCCCCGTCAGCGCCATGACAGCGACCGCAACCACGCGGTCGGTGATCGCCTGCACATCGTTGAGGTCGCACAATCCGTCGGACATGCGCGTCAGGCGTTCGCTGTCGCGGATGGTCTGGTGCGCCATGGCCAGCGCGAAATGCAGCGCCCAGAAGATATCGGCGGGGTCCTGATCGGGCAGGGACCGGCGCATCGCCGCGGCGAAGCGCTTGAGGTGATCGACCTCGCGGTTCTTGATCTTGCGGATCGGCGGCACGGATTCGATCGAGGCGCGGATCATGAAGCGCGCGGCATCCGAGCGCTGCTTCTCCGGACCGAGACAGCCGCGCAGCGTCGGGCCGACGAGGGCGGCAAAGATCGCGTTGATGTCGGCGCGGCCGTCGCCGGCTTCCTCCGCCGCCTTCAATTCGCGCAGGCGCTCGCGATTGGTGGCGAGGCTGCGCGTTACGAACAGTTCGGCGATCAGCTCGTCCTTGCTGCCGAAATGATAATTCACCGCCGCGAGATTGACGTCGGCTGCGGCCACGATGTCGCGCATGGTCACATCCGCAAAGCCGCGTTCGGCATAGAGCCGTTCGGCTGCGGTGATGATCGCCGTCCGTGTGTGGTCTGCTGCCATGCGATCGTCCTGATCAAAACCGTCCTTTTGCAACATGGCCCCATGGAAGCGGCGCGGATCGGGGTCATTGCATTTCAAACGCATGTATGAAACTATCGTTTGAGCGTCGGGAAATGTCAATGTGCGCCTGATGGCATATTGCATCTGCTCAACGCCATCGCCCCCGCGCGGATCTGTGCCGCATCAGCAGAGACAAATTTGCTCTTGCGGTGATCCAGCGACGGGACAACAGTGCCGTCAACAATTCTAAAAAACGCGAGGATCGCCCCATGGATTTCAATATGTCGGACCGCCAGCGCGAATGGCTCGAGCGCGTGTCCTCCTTCATGACCAAGCATGTGCGTCCGGCCGTGCCGATCTATCGTCAGCAGGACGAAGCGGGCGAGCGCTGGAAGGTGATCCCGATCGTCGAGGAATTGAAGAAGAAGGCGAAGGCCGAAGGCCTGTGGAACATGTTCATGCCGCCGTCGTCGCATGAAGACGACGAATTCCACGGTGCGGGACTGAGCAATCTGGAATATGCGCTGCTCGCCGAACAGATGGGCCATATCGGCTGGGCCTCGGAAGTGTTCAACTGCTCGGCGCCTGACACTGGCAATATGGAAGTGTTCATGCGCTACGGCTCGAAAGAGCATAAGCAGAAGTGGCTGAAGCCGCTGATGAACGGCGAGATCCGCTCCGCCTTCCTGATGACCGAGCCGGATGTCGCGTCGTCGGACGCAACCAATATCGAGACCTCGATCAAGCGCGACGGCGACGAATACGTCATCAACGGCACCAAGTGGTGGTCGTCGGGCATGGGCGATCCGCGCTGCGCCGTGATGATCGTGATGGGCAAGACCGATCCGAGCGCGGCGAAGCACCAGCAGCAGTCGCAGATACTGGTGCCGCGCGACGCCAAGGGTGTGACGATCGAGAAGATGCTGCCGGTGTTCGGCTTCGACGATGCACCGCACGGCCATGCGCGGGTGAAGCTGGACAATGTCCGCGTGCCTGCCAGCAACATCCTGCTCGGCGAAGGCCGCGGCTTCGAGATCGCGCAGGGCCGTCTCGGTCCGGGCCGCATCCATCACTGCATGCGCACCATCGGCAAGGCCGAGGAAGCGCTGGAGAAGATGGTGCGCCGTCTGTCGTCGCGCACCGCCTTCGGCAAGAAGATCATCGAATATTCGATCTGGGAGCAGCGCATCGCCGAAGCTCGCACCGATATCGAGATGAACCGTCTGCTCTGCCTCAAGGCCGCCGACATGATGGACAAGGTCGGCAACAAGACCGCCCAGCTCGAAATCGCGATGATCAAGGTCTCCGGCCCGAACATGGCGCTGAAGATCATCGACAATGCGATCCAGGCCTACGGCGCCGCCGGCGTGTCCGACGATGCCGGTCTCGCCCGTGACTATGCGTCGATGCGCACCATGCGTCTCGCCGACGGTCCGGACGAGGTGCACAACCGTGCCATTGCGCGGCTCGAACTGCGCAAGTATGCCAATGAGTCGAAGCACTAAGAAACGCTAAGCGGAGACTGACGTGACCGATGGTGTGAAGCGCGACGACGAGTATAACGGCACGAGGCCTGTGGAGGAGCGGCATCGCTTCGACGAGATGAGCCTCGAAGCCTGGATGCGCGAGCATGTGGAAGGCTATGAGGGACCGCTGACCGTCCTGCAGTTCAAGGGCGGACAAAGCAACCCGACCTATCGGCTGAATACGCCGAAGCAATCCTACGTGATGCGGCGCAAGCCGTTCGGCAAGCTTCTGCCATCGGCGCACGCCGTCGATCGCGAATACAAGGTGATCGCGGCATTGGGCAAGCAGGGCTTCCCGGTCGCCAAGGCCTACGCACTCTGCACCGATGACAATGTCATCGGTTCGGCGTTCTACATCATGTCGATGGAAGACGGCCGGATCTTCTGGGATCCGGCGCTGCCAACGGTGCCGAAGGAAGATCGCCGCGCGATCTTCACGGCGAAGATCGAGACGCTGGCGCAGCTGCACAGCTACGATCCCGAGAAAATCGGGCTCGGCGATTTCGGCCGTCCCGGCAATTACTTTTCCCGTCAGGTCGATCGCTGGACCAAGCAGTACCGCGCCTCCGAGACGCAGCTCATTCCGGAAATGGAGCGGCTGATCGAATGGTTGCCGACCTCCGTGCCTGAACAGGAGCGGGTGTCGGTGGTGCATGGCGACTATCGCATCGACAACATGGTGTTCCATACGACGCAGCCGAAGGTGCAGGCGGTGCTCGACTGGGAGCTGTCGACATTGGGCGATCCGATGGCCGACTTCACTTATCTTTTGATGCAGTGGATCATGCCGGGCCTCGACGGGCTCGATTTCAAGGCGCTCAACATCCCGACCATGGACGAGGCCGCCAAGATCTATTGCGACAAGGCCGGCCGCAAGAGCGTGCCCGATCTGAACTGGTACTATTGCTACAACCTGTTCCGGCTCACCGGCATTCTGCAGGGTATTGCCGGCCGCGTGCGCGACGGCACCGCGTCATCAGCCAAGGCGATGGAATCCGCCAAGCGCACCGTTCCGCTGGCGCAGGCCTCGTGGAAATACGCACAGCTCGCGGGCGCGAAATAAACGATTGAAGAGGCGCGACCGACTGGGGATCGCGCCTCTTTCATGATCGCTTCAGAGATGCCCCGCCAAGAGGGCCGGCCGCAGCAAGTGCTGCTGCGTCGATCGACCTGGAAACGCACTTGTCTCTCTCTCCCAGTCTTCGCGGCAGCGTGCTGATGGCCATAGCGATGGCCGGCTTCAGCCTCAACGACGCGCTCACGAAATTCCTGACGCTGCACATGAACTTCGGCCAGGTGATGCTGGTGCGCGGTCTGTTCGCCGTCGTGCTGATCGGCGCGCTCGCCACCCAGCGGAAGGCGCTGCGTCCGCTGCGCATCCTGTTCGTGCCGTCTGTGGCGCTGCGCGTATTCGGCGAGATCGGCGGCACCGTGACTTTTCTGGCGTCGCTCGCACATCTGCCCCTTGCGAACGTATCGTCGATCTTTCAATCGTTGCCACTCGCGATCACGCTCGGAGCGGCGCTCATCTTCGGTGAGCAGGTGGGCTGGCGGCGCTGGCTGGCGATCGCTGCGGGCTTCGTCGGCGTTCTCATTGTGGTCCGGCCCGGCGTCGAGGGCTTCAACCAGTTTTCGCTGCTGGCGCTGTTGTCGGTCGCGTTCTGTACCGTGCGCGATCTCGCGACCAAACGCATTCCGACCGAAATCCCTTCACTGTTCGTCACGTTTTTGACGACGATCGTCGTGACGATCGTTGGCGCCATCCTGCTCGTTCCGCTGGGCGGCTGGACGCCGCCCTCGAACCGGTCGCTCGGCCTGCTGGCGCTCGCCGCTGTGCTGGTGCTGATTGGATATCAGTGCGTGATCCTGGCGCTGCGCGCCGGCGATATCTCCGCTGTTGCGCCGTTCCGGTACTCGCAACTGTTGTGGGCCATGTTGCTTGGTTACCTGGTGTTCGGCGATGTGCCCGACGGCCCGATGGTTCTCGGCGCGTCGGTGATCGTGCTGTCCGGTCTTTATGCGTTCCATCGCGAGCGCGTTCGCAACCGGTTGCCGGCGGCCAGTGCGCCAAGCATGCCGCCGGATGGGTTGTAGGCTCGGCGCCGGGCCATCAGTCCGGCGCGCAGTGAATGGCAGGGACGCGCGGGTCGTCTGGCTCGCGTTTCTGTTTTGGTGCACATGAGGCGCAATCATTTGGCCTGAGTCTTGCTCTGTTCGGAGCCTGTCCGCTCTGACCGTAACTCATCCAGGATTGTCTTGCCTCTCTCTCCCAATCTGCGCGGCAGCCTGCTGATGGCTGTCTCCATGGCAACCTTTAGCGTCAACGACGCCATTGCCAAATTCCTCACCGTGCAGATGCATTTCAGCGAGGTAATGATGCTGCGCGGGCTGTTCGCCAGCGTCATGATCGGTGCGCTGGCGGTGCATCAGGGCGCGCTACGGCCGCTGCGGCTGCTATTCGTGCCGTCGGTGGCGCTGCGCATCTCTGGCGAGATCGGCGGCTCGGCGCTGTTCCTGGTCGCGGTCAGCGCGCTGCCGCTCGCCAATGTGACCGCCATCGTTCAATCGCTGCCGCTGGTGATGACCTGCGGCGCCGTGCTGATCCTGGGCGAGCCGGTGGGGTGGCGCCGATGGTTGGCGATTGCCGCGGGCTTCGCCGGCGTGCTGATCATCGTGCGGCCGGGCGCCGAGGGGTTCAGTCAGTTCACTTTGGTGGCGCTGCTGTCGGTGTTGTTCTACGCCACGCGCGATCTCGTCACCAAACGCATCCCGGCCGAAATTCCCACGCTGTTCGTGACCTTTCTCACCGCCGTTGCGGTGACGCTGGCAGGGGCAGTGTTCACCCTGCTGCACGGGGATTGGACCGCGCTATCGTTTCATTCGCTCGCTTTGCTGGCGCTGGCGGCAGTGATGACGCTGATCGGATTCCAGTGCGTCATCCTCGCGCTACGCGTCGGCGACGTCTCGTCGGTCGCGCCGATGCGCTATTCGCAGATGCTCTACGCGATGCTGCTGGGCTATCTGGTCTTCGGTGATGTGCCCGACGCCATGATGGTGCTCGGCGCGAGCGTGATCGTGCTGTCCGGCATCTATACCTTCCACCGCGAGCGCGTGCGCGACCGTTTGCTGGCGACGAATTCATCGAACGCTCCGCCTGACGGATTGTAACTGTCTGCGTTATTTCTTGACCGCCATCCGATACGCAGCGATGGCATGGCGCCGCAATCATAGGTAGCGTTCTATGAGGACGCATTGAGCGCGGCGGTGGGGAAATGCAAACGCATGCGATGGCCGAGACCGATCCGGCCGACGAGACGTCGTTGCGCTATATGGGCTGGCGGATTGTTGCCGCCCTGTTTCTGGTCCAGATTTCGATCTTCGGTTTCGGCCTATACGGGCAGGGCGTCTATGTCGCCGAACTCCGCCGCCTCAACGATTGGCCGACCGGGCTAATCGCAACGGGAAGTACGCTCTGTCTCGTACTGGGCTCCCTGCTATCGATGTTCGTCAGCGATCTGTTGCGCTGGATCGGGCCGCGCAGCCTGGTCCTTGCGGGCGTCGCCGCGCTTGCGACAGGTCTTGTATTGCTGGCATCGGCGGACTCCCTGCTGCATCTCTATGCGGGCTTTGTCGTGCTCGCGCTGGCCTGGGTCGGCCTCGGGACGATCACCGCTGCGGCGATCGTCGGTGCGTGGTTCGACCGCAAGCGCGGCCTGGCGATCAGTCTCACCTTCACCGGGGCGACGTTCAGTGGCATCTTGCTGATGCCCGGCCTGGTCCTGCTAGTCGAAGCCACCGGATTTCGTCACGCGCTGGATATCGCCGCCGCCGTGTTGGCCATCGTGCTCGTGCCGGTCGTGGCAATCATGGTTCGATTCCCGCGCGCAGGGGAACGGCGGATTGCCGAAGCTGTACATGCGGCTCCGCCATTGTCACGTGCAGACCTCCTGCGCGATCCCGGCTTCTGGAGCTTGACCGCACCATTCGCGTTCGCGATCCTGGTGCAGGTTGCGTTCATCGTGCATCAGATATCGATCCTGACGCCGGTAATCGGATTTCAGTCGGCGGGCGGCGCGGTCTCGCTTACAACGGCCATGTCGCTGGTCGGGCGCATTACGCTTGGTCTCGTTGCCGACCGCGTCGCCCCACGCCGCGCTGCCGCGGTATCGATCCTCAGCCAGGCTGCGGCACTGAGCGTATTGGGATTATCGACCAGCACGACCGGGCTATTCCTTGCCTGCGCGGTGTTCGGCTTTTCGATGGGCAATCTGATCACGCTGCCGGCGCTAATCGTTCAGCGCGAATTCCCGTCGAACGCGTTCAGCGTGGTGCTCGGGCTGTCCATCGGGATTGCCGGCGTGATCAACGCCTGTGGGCCGGCAACCATGGGGCTTCTGCGAGACATTACGGGCGGCTACGCGACACCGATTTTCATCGGCGTCGCCATTCAGGTGGCCTCGGCGCTTGCCGTATTGGCCGCACCGCGAGGGACGCATGCAGCAGTTGTTCTGGATCGCAGGATGAGTTGAGCGAAGCCAAACCCATCCCGCGTTCCGTCTTAGATCGGCTTGCCCGCGTAAGGCATCGAGGCCGTGAGGCCGCCATCGACCGGGATCGCCTGGCCATTCACATAGGACGCGTCGTCGCTCGCCAGAAACAGCCCCATCGCCGCGAGTTCATGCGGCTGGCCGGCGCGCTTCAGCGGATTGAGCTGGCCGATCTTGCCCTGCGTGCCGCGCTCCTTGGCATTGTCGAAGATCGGTTTGGTCATGCCGGTCTCGATCAGGCCGGGGCATACGGCATTGATGCGGACGCCGGTGCCGGAGAGCGAATAGGCTGTCGTCTGCACCAGGCTGATGACGCCGGCCTTGCTGGACGCATAGGGATGGCCGGAGGCGCCGGACTTCAGGCCTGCGACAGAGGCGGTGAGAACGATGGAGCCATGGCCCTGTTTCACCATATGCGGCATGGAATGTTTGATCGCGAGGAACGGCCCGATCAGATTGATGCGCAGGATTTCCTGCCATTGCTCGACGGTCTGTTCCAGCAGTGGCACGAGGCCGCCCGACACGCCGGCATTGGCCCAGATGGCGTCGAGCTTGCCGTATTTGGACAGTGCCTTCTCGACATAGGCTTTCACATCGCTCTCGGAACCGGCATCGGCGGTGACGGCCTCGATGGTACCGCCGGCGTCGCTCACGAGTTTCGCGGTTTCATGCACGCTCTCGCTGCGATCGACGATGATGAGCTTCGCGCCTTCCTTCGAGAACAGCTGCGCTGCGGCGCGGCCGATGCCGCTGCCCGCGCCGGTGATGATGACGGATTTGCCTGCGAGGCGGCCCATAACTCTCTCCCTGTATGTTTTTTGTGCGGCGTGCCGCCATATGGAATTCAATGATGCGTGCCAAGCTGCGAAGATGCTTGAGGCGCTTCGCGCTCTGACGTAGGACGGATGAAACAGTATTGAAGGGTGGTCACGATGTCCAACGCCGAGAAACCGTTCGTGGCGCAGCATACAGTCCCTCAAGGTGTGACGGCGACGCGGTGGTGGTGGGTGCGACACGCCCCGGTGCGGAGTGACGGCGGCAACATCTATGGCCAGAAGGACATGGACTGCGACTGCAGCGACCGTGTGGTGTTCGATGCGGTCGGCAAGATCCTGCCGCGCAATGCCGTCTGGGTCGCCAGCAATCTCAAGCGCACGCATCAGACGGCGAGTGCGATCTGGGCCGCGGGATTTCCGAAGCCCGACGCGATGCCGCATGAAGTGGATTTCGCCGAACAGCATCTCGGTGACTGGCAGGGCATGAACCGCGCCGCGTTCTTCGCCAGCCGTCCGATCAATGTCGGCAGCTATTGGTTCGCGCCGATCGATGAGCCATCGCCGAATGGCGAAAGTTTCATGGATCTCTACAACCGCGTTCGCCGCGGCATCGAACGCATCAATGCCGAGCACGCCGGCAAGGATATCATTGCGGTTGCCCATGGCGGCACCATCAAGGCGGCTATCGGTCTTGCGCTCAACGATCAGCCGGATCGCGGCCTCGCTTTCACCATCGACAATTGTTCGGTGACGCGGCTCGATCATCTCGCCAGCGACGGCCACAGTGGCTGGCGCATTCCGATGGTCAACCAGCAGCCATGGATCGCCGATCCCTCGCATGCAGCGATGCATCAGCCGGCGGGGCCGGAAGTGACGCCGACGAAACTCGCATAATCAAAAACAACCGGCTCATGCCGGATCAAGGGGAGAGAGACATGAACCTGTTCGACATGACCGGAAAAGTCGCGGTTATCACCGGCTCGACGCGTGGCATCGGCCGCGCCATTGCCGAGCGCATGGCCGAGCATGGCGCCAAGGTGGTGATTTCCTCGCGCAAACAGGATGTCTGCGACGAGGTGGCGAAGGAGATCAACGCGCAGTTCGGCGACGGGACTGCGGTGGCGATCGCTGCGAACATCTCCAGCAAGGAAAACCTGCAGAACCTTGTCGACGAGAGCAAGAAGGCGTTCGGCAAGATCGACGTGCTCGTGTGTAACGCCGCATCGAATCCGTATTACGGGCCGCTGGCCGGCATTTCCGACGATCAGTTCCGCAAGATTCTCGACAACAACATCGTCGCCAACAACTGGCTGACCAGCATGGTCGTGCCCGACATGATCGAACGCAAGGACGGCTCGGTGATCATCGTGTCGTCGATCGGTGGGTTGAAGGGCTCGACGATCCTGGGCGCCTATGCGATCTCGAAAGCCGCTGACATGCAGCTCGCGCGCAATCTCGCTTGCGAATACGGCAAGTTCAATGTGCGTGTGAACTGCATTGCGCCGGGTCTGATCAAGACCGACTTTGCCAAAGCGCTGTGGGACAATCCGGAGAACCTCAAGGCCTCCACCGCACGCTCGCCGCTGCTGCGCATCGGCATCCCCGATGAGATCGCGGGCGCCGCGGTGTTCCTCGGATCAGCAGCCGGGAATTTCATGACCGGCCAGACCATGGTGATCGACGGCGGGGCTACGATTAGTTGAGGGGATAGCACCTACACTGTCATTCCGGGGCGCGGGCGCATCTTTGCGCACGCGAACCCGGAATCTCGACGTGGGAGTCTCCGACAGCGCCAGGCCATGTCGAGATTCCGGGTCTGAGCTTCAGTCGGCTTCGCCGACTTACGCTCATCCCCAGCCACTCCAATTGGAGTGGCGGGGAATGACGAGTTTTGCGTTGGCTGAGTGCGGAGTCCTTACTCCACCGCGGCGTAGACCAAACTCCGGATCAGCGTCCGGAAATATTCCCGCTGTCCCGGCCCCTGCGACATGAACACCGCGAACAGTTCTTCCTGCGGATCGATCCAGAAGAACGTGCCGGCGACGCCGCTCCAGAAGAATTGCCCTTTCGATCCCGCGTAAGGTGCCAGCCCATCGTCCGTGCGCACGGCAAAGCCGAGGCCGAAGCTGTGGCCGGGCGGCACGAGATGTGTCTCCAGCTTCACGTTGGGGTTGAGGTGATTGGACGCCATCAGGTGCAGTGTGCGGCTGCCGATCACGCGGTTGCCGTCCAGCGTGCCGCCGTTCAACAGCATCTGGCAGAAACGCGCATAGTCCATCGTCTTTGACACGAGGCCGCCGCCGCCGGATTCCATCTTGGGAATCTCCAGCGGATCGAACAGTGCGACTTTCTCGCCGGTCCAGGGATCGGTGGGGAAGGGCTGGGCGATACGGTCCTTGTTCGCGCTTGCTGTGTGGAAGCCGGTCTCGGCCATCTGCAGCGGCGCCAGAATGTTGTCGGTGAGATAGTTGCCCAGCGACTTCCCGGACACGACTTCGATGACGCGGCCGAGAATGTCCGTGGAGCGGCTGTAATTCCATTCGCTGCCGGGCTGGCAGATCAGCGGCAGGCTGGCGACGATCTTCGCGTGCTCTTCATTGGTGATGTCGCGATTGCGCAGGTTCGACTTCTGGTACATCCGCTGCACCATGCCGTTGCCGGTGATCTCATAGGAGATGCCCGACGTATGCCGCAGCAGGTCCTGGATCGTGATCGGCCGCAGCGGCAGCGCCAGTTCGAGCGCGCCGTTGCGCTCGACGCCGACCTTGGTGTCGGCGAATTCGGGGATGTATTTGGCGAGCGGGTCGTTGAGCAGGATGTGGCCGTTCTCGACCAGCTGCATGATGCCCAGCGAGACGATCGGCTTGGTCATGGAGAAGATGCGGAACAGGCTGTCCTTCGACATCGCAGCGGCGCCGTCCGGAGTCTGCTTGCCGAAGGCCTCGAAATAGCCGATCTGGCCGCGGCGGGAGACCAGCATGGTGACGCCCGGCGTGGTGCCCTTGTCGATCTCGCGCTTGAACGCGTCCGACATGATTTGAAGACGGTTTGATGACAATCCCAGCGTTTCCGGCCGGGCCTGCGGCAGCTCGGGGGTCTCGAGGGAAATGGCGTGTTTTGCGGCAGTTTGGGCGTTCATGGGGGCTCCCGATAGTGCTTTGATTGATCTTGTCATTTGCCGGCTTACATACGGGGGCTCGCCGGCATGGTTGGACGAGCTTGGCCTAGAAGTTCGGGCTTGAACAGGGCCGTTTTCCCTTGTAACCAGCCGCCGGTTTGGTGCTGCGCACGGGCGTGGCTTAACAGGTGGATCTATGGCCAAAGCAAAATTTGAACGTAACAAGCCGCACTGCAATATTGGTACGATCGGTCACGTTGACCACGGCAAGACGTCGCTGACTGCGGCGATCACGAAGGTGCTGGCGGAGTCGGGTGGTGCCACGTTCACCGCTTACGACCAGATCGACAAGGCGCCCGAGGAAAAGGCCCGCGGCATCACCATTTCGACGGCACATGTCGAATACGAGACCGCCAACCGCCACTACGCCCACGTCGACTGCCCCGGCCACGCCGACTATGTGAAGAACATGATCACCGGCGCCGCGCAGATGGACGGTGGCATTCTGGTCGTGTCGGCTGCCGACGGCCCGATGCCGCAGACCCGCGAGCACATCCTGCTCGCCCGCCAGGTCGGCGTTCCGGCGCTGGTCGTGTTCCTGAACAAGTGCGACATGGTCGACGATCCGGAGCTGCTCGAACTGGTCGAGATGGAAGTGCGCGAACTTCTCTCGAAGTACGACTTCCCGGGCGACGACATTCCGATCATCAAGGGTTCGGCGCTGGCCGCTCTCGAAAACTCGGACGTGAAGCTCGGTCATGACGCCATTCTCGAACTGATGAAGGCGGTCGACAGCTACATCCCGCAGCCGGAGCGTCCGGTTGACCAGCCGTTCCTGATGCCGGTGGAAGACGTGTTCTCGATCTCGGGTCGTGGCACCGTCGTGACCGGCCGCGTCGAGCGCGGCATCGTCAAGGTCGGCGAGGAAATCGAAATCGTCGGTATCCGCGCCACGCAGAAGACGATCTGCACCGGCGTTGAAATGTTCCGCAAGCTCTTGGATCAGGGCCAGGCCGGCGACAACATCGGCGCACTGCTGCGCGGCACCAAGCGTGAAGACGTCGAGCGTGGCCAGGTGCTGTGCAAGCCGGGTTCGGTGAAGCCGCACACCAAGTTCAAGGCCGAGGCCTACATCCTGACCAAGGAAGAGGGTGGCCGTCACACGCCGTTCTTCACCAACTACCGTCCGCAGTTCTACTTCCGCACCACCGACGTGACCGGTGTGGTGCATCTGCCGGAAGGCACCGAAATGGTGATGCCGGGCGACAACATCGCGATGGAAGTGCACCTGATCGTGCCGATCGCGATGGAAGAGAAGCTGCGCTTCGCCATCCGTGAAGGCGGCCGCACCGTCGGTGCAGGCGTCGTCGCTAGCATCATCGAATAATCGATACAGACGGCGGGCAGGGGCTTGTTCCCTTGCCCGCCGTTTTGATTCCTGGCGGGATTTGATTTCGGAGGGGTGCTTCGCCTCTTGCAAATCAGGCGTCGCCTATGCTTCAAACAGCGCGGAAATGACGGTGCGCCGTCTTCCTGTAGGGGTGTAGCTCAGTTGGTAGAGTACCGGTCTCCAAAACCGGTTGTCGTAGGTTCGAGCCCTACCGCCCCTGCCATTTTAAGCCTTTGAAATATCGATATATTTTAGTTTGAGCGCGCTTTTCAAGCGGGTTTCCTGCTGCCGCTCAGCTGAACTGCCGCTTTTGCGGGGCTGCCACCACGCGGTCGCGGCCGGTATCCTTGGCGCTGTAGAGCGCAAGGTCGGCGCGCGCCAAAATGTCTTCCGGCGTATCGTTGTGCCTGATGGCGCTGATCCCGGCGGATATCGTCAGAGTCAGATCCTGCGCAATCGCCGACCAGTTCAGTTCCGTGATCAGGCTGCGCAATCGATCCAGCGTCTGGATCGCAAGATCAATGTCGGTGTCCGGCAGGATCAGCAGAAACTCCTCGCCGCCCTGACGGCCGAACCTGTCGATGGTGCGGATATTGGCGAAGACCGAGATGGCGAAGGCGCGCAGCACTTCATCGCCCACCGGATGTCCGAAGTGATCATTGATCTTCTTGAAGTGATCGAGGTCGATGATCGCGATGCAGCAGGTTGTGGCGTTGCGCTGGGCCTTCGCGATCTCGTCGTTCAGGCACTTCATGATGTAGCGCCGGTTCAACGCGCCGGTGAGTTCGTCGAGTTGTGCCAGTTCCTCGATCCGCGCATTGGCGGCCGCGAGGTCGTTACTGCGACGATACAGCAGTTCGCGCATCGAGCTGCCGTAGAGGCCGGCGCTGGCGCAGCGGCCGAGCGCGCTGACGAAACAGGCCAGCGCCAGAGCGCGCTCGGTCGCGGTGGCCATGGGAATGCCGATCGGCTTGTCGGTCATCAGGAAAAGTAGTGCGAGGCCCAGCGTTGCAGCGGACCAGACGATGCCGGTCTGGCGCGCACTCATGCGCAGTGCGGCGAAGCCGAGCACGACGAAGATGATGGAGATGAAGTAGAAGCCGATCTGCGGCACGAGATAGATCGCACCGATCTGGACGATGATGCTGACGATGGAGAGGGGGACCGTGAGGTACGGGTCCTTGAAACGGTCGTTGACCTGGATCTCCGAGAAATAGGCAGCAATGCCGACGACAGCGAGCCTGATGGCCAGATACACGACCCCCGTCGCCACGGTGGTCACGCCGATCATGGCGTAAAGCAGCAGGATCGCGGCATCGATCAGATAGCTCGACGCCTGCGCGATATAGGCGGTTCGCCGCCGCGCGATCCGCAATGCCGAATCCTTGCGAAGGTCCCTCGTGGAGGCGTCGGTTCCCTCGGACAGGGTGGTGATGCTGGTCATTCGCTGATGCCCGTCGCATTGCCGATCAAACTAGCAATCTGCCGATCAAAACATTTAGGTCTGCTAATACATCCACTTACTGGAGTATCCGGGTAGCTTCTCGCGTTTTAGTCTGGCCGCGGGGTTAATGGAATCTGACGATCCGCGGGGCAATTTGCTTAATGGGCTGGTGGCCATGTCCGACATCGGCTTTGCCAATCATGCGCGATCGTGCTGATCCCCGTTTGCGTTGCGTTGCGTCCCTGCGGCGTGCGGTCGCGGCGATGAACCTGGCTTGCCGCGCGCGCGACACACCCGTTGGGAATTCAGTCGGAAGTCGAGAATGAAATTACTTGTGACGTTCGTCGTGGGGGCCACGACGTTGCTGGTGTCGTCCTTTGGACATTTGTCATTGAGTCATGGCGCTCATGCCGCCGATCTGCTCTGGCAGGTGGAAAGTCCATTTCGCTTCTTCAAGAATGCCGCGTCCTTCGCGATGTATGAGCGCGGCTATCCCGCTGCGCGCAACGAGATGGTGCTGCCGCCCGCCGATGTGGTGTGGCGCACCGAGCGGCGGCTGAACGATCCCGATTGCCGCGACATGACCAGCCCGACCAGTTGCGCCGACACCGCGCGGGCGCGCTACGATCGCTCGCGTCTCGGCTGGGCGTCGCAGACCGTCGACGCCGTCTGCTACGACAGCCGGCAGGGCCGCTATCTCGCGAGTTGCGACCGGCGTTATTCGTGGGGCACGGCCAAGGAAGATTACGTACTGCCGGATGCGCATACTGTGCTGATCCGGCTGTCGCCCGAGCGCATTGCCGAAGCTGGCGCGTATGATTGCGTCTGGAGCTGGACGCCGCGGCGGCCGGGCAGCAGGACCGAGACCACAACGCAATCCTGCGCGACGCCGCTCAAGATCACGCGCCTGCCTTATGCCGTCGATCGTAGCCTGTCCGGTGCATCGGTCCAGGTCAGATTGCCCGATGGTCGTACGTTGAACGACCCGCAGGTCGTCGTCGAGGATCTGTTCATCGTGGCGCTCGGCGATTCCTTTGCCTCGGGCGAGAGCAATCCGGACGTTCCGGTGACATTCAGCGCCGTCCGCGAGATGGTCTACGATCCAACCCTGATGCGTGAGGAGATGGCGACACGCAGCACCGCCAAGTCGCTGCAGAAATTGACCCCCGCTGCACCGGTGGGAAGTTTCGACTATAAAAACCTGCCGCGGCGCAAGCTTGCCGACGAGGAGCAGGAGCTTTATTTCCCGCTCGCATCGGCGCAGTTCGACAAGGCGTTCAACGCCGCCAATCCGCGCTGGCTCAGCCCCGATTGCCACCGCTCGCAATACGGCTATCCGTTTCGCGTCGGGCTGCAACTCAGTTTGGAGAATCCGCACCGGTCGGTCACGCTGGTCAGTCTGGCCTGTACCGGTTCGGAGGTCACCGAAGGTCTGTTCCTCGAGAAGAAGGCGCGCGAGGGCGCCGGCAACGCGATGGTGCGTTCGCAGCTCGATCAACTCGCCGATCTGATCTGCAAAAGCCCCGCGGGTCGCACGCAGCGTGCAACCTACAATCTGCCGACCTATGCGAGCGGCAGCGTGCAGGTTGCCAATATGCCGGTGACAAAATCCTGGTGTGCGCCGAATGAGCGCAAGCGGCCAATCGACACGCTGCTGCTGTCGATTGGCGGCAACGATGTCGGCTTCTCGCCGTTGATGGTCTATGCGATGACCGAGTCCGCCGGCGATCTGGCGCCGATCGCGAACCTGCTCGGCAAGCAGATCCGGTTCTCGCCACAGGTGTCGCGCGCCTATATGGAGCAGCTCGACGAGCGCATGGTGGCGCTCCGCGATGCCTTGCGCGACGGCTTTGGCGTGGCGCCCGCGAAGGTGCTGCAGACGGCTTACGAGCCGATCCAGTTCGACGAGACGGGCGCCTTGTGCGGCGCGCAGCCGACGCTCGGTCTCGACGTCCACAAGAAGCTGTCGCTGTCGCGCGAACGGCTGGCCGAGACGGTGAGCTTTCTCAACGATTTCTTCACCCGGACCGCCTGCATCACCAACGGACGGGGCGGTGGCTGCCCGGCGCTGGCCACCGGCGCCGGAACCGGCTTCCAGCTCATCACCGATCACCAGAGCGAATTCGCCAAACGCGGGCTCTGTGCGCGCGATCCGAAGCGGCCGCAGGCGGACGGCGAGGCGATGGCGATGCCGCGGCGCTGGATCGGCAAGGAGGACTTCACGCCCTATTCGCCGGCGGCCTATCTGCCCTATGCGTCCCGCTGGCGCCTGTTCCGGACCCCGAATGACGCGTTTCTGACCGCAAATGTGCATGCAGTGGGCTTTACCCAGTTCGACATCCTGCAGCCGGTCTATGCAGCGATGTATAGCGGCGCGGTGCACCCGACCGCGGAGGGCCACGCCATCGTCGCCGATCACGTCGTCCGGCACGTCCGTGCGGCGGTCGGCAAACCGTCGCCGGGGGTGGGCGGGCGCTGATCCAGATGGTATCCGGTGGCGGGGAGGGTTCCCGCCGGTCCGGCCCGGATACCTTGACCTTTGGTCCGGTCCGAAGTAGGAAGCTGCACTCGCTGTCGGCCCGGTGACCGGATATCCGACGCGGCAAATCCCCGAACGAACGAGCCCGCTTGGCGGCTCATCCTTGATAAAGGGTTGGGCGCAAGAGGGCTGTTCGGATTCTGAAACCAATTCAATCGTCTCACGACGGATGCGGATCACATAACGATGGCGTTCAGCCCGTTCAAATTCCTGCAGGAAGTGCGCACCGAGACCAACAAGGTCACGTGGCCCTCGCGACGCGAGACGACCATCACGACCATCATGGTTTTCGTCATGGTGGCGCTGTCGTCGATCTTCTTTTTTGCGGCGGATCAGGTCATCCGCTACCTCGTCGCTTTTTTGCTCACGATGCACTGACGGAACTGAATTATGAGCATGCGCTGGTACATCGTTCACGCCTATTCGAATTTCGAAAAGAAGGTGATGGAGTCGATCAAGGAACAGGCCAAGCAGCGTGGCCTGGAAGACCTGTTCGAACAGATTCTGGTTCCGGTCGAGAAGGTCACCGAAATACGTCGCGGTCGCAAGATGGACGCCGAGCGCAAGTTCTTCCCGGGCTATGTGCTGGTGAAGATGCAGCTCACCGACGAAGCGTTTCATCTGATCAAGAACACGCCGAAGGTCACGGGCTTCCTCGGCGCCGAAAACAAGCCGATGCCGATTTCGGAAGCCGAAGCCATGCGCATTCTGCACCAGGTGCAGGAAGGCGTGGAGCGCCCGAAGGCGTCGGTGTCGTTCGAGATCGGCGAGAACGTGAAGGTGGCCGATGGTCCGTTCGCGTCGTTCTCCGGCGTCGTCGAGGAAATCGACGAGGCACGCTCGCGCGTGAAGGTCGCAGTGTCGATCTTCGGCCGCGCCACGCCGGTCGAACTGGAATTCGGTCAGGTCGAAAAGGTCTGATCGCAATAGCGTGAGGTTCGCCTCGCGTTTCTAAGGCCGTGGGAGGAAGAGGGCGGTTGCCAACCGCTTGTCGACCGAACCACGAAACCTGAAACAGCCGGTCGATGACCGGCACAACAGGAGTGACACATGGCAAAGAAAGTGACCGGATACCTGAAGCTTCAGGTGCCGGCCGGTGCGGCGAACCCTTCGCCCCCGATCGGTCCCGCGCTTGGTCAGCGCGGTTTGAACATCATGGAATTCTGCAAAGCGTTCAACGCGCAGACACAGAAGGAAGAAAAGAACACCCCAATCCCGGTGGTGATCACGATCTATGCCGATCGTTCGTTCACCTTCGCCCTCAAGACCCCCCCGATGTCCTTCTTCATCAAGAAGGCCGCCAAGCTCACCTCCGGCTCCAAGCTGCCGGGTCGTGACAAGGCCGGCGCGGTGACCAAAGCGCAGGTGCGCGAGATCGCCGAAGCGAAGATGAAGGATCTGAATTGCGACACCATTGAATCGGCCATGAAGATGGTTGAGGGCTCTGCCCGTTCGATGGGTGTCGAGGTCGCGGGGTAAACGGTCATGGCAATTGGAAAACGTTTGAAGAACGCCCGTGAGGGCATCGACCGCGAGAAGCTCTATCCGGTCGCCGAGGCCATCAAGATGGTCAAGGAACGCGCCAAGTCGAAGTTCGATGAGACCATCGAAATTTCGCTGAACCTCGGCGTCGATCCGCGTCACGCCGACCAGATGGTCCGTGGCGTCGTTACTCTGCCGAACGGCACCGGCCGCACCCTGCGCGTCGGCGTGTTCGCCCGTGGCCCGAAGGCTGAAGAAGCCAAGGCTGCTGGTGCAGACGTCGTCGGTGCAGAAGACCTGTTCGAGAAGGTCCAGGCCGGTCAGATCGATTTCGATCGCTGTATCGCAACCCCCGACATGATGCCGCTGGTCGGTCGCCTTGGTAAGGTGCTCGGTCCGCGCGGCATGATGCCGAACCCGAAGATCGGCACCGTGACCATGGACGTCACCGGCGCAGTCAAGGGTGCCAAGGGCGGTTCGGTCGAGTTCCGCGTCGAGAAGGCCGGCATCGTGCAGGCTGGTATCGGCAAGGCATCTTTCTCGGAAGAGAAGCTCGTCGAAAACATCAAGGCTCTGGTCGATGCCGTCTCCAAGGCGAAGCCGGCTGGCGCCAAGGGCACCTATCTGCAGCGCGTTGCCGTGTCTTCGACCATGGGCCCCGGCGTCAAGGTTGAGACGGGCACCGTGCTCGGCTAAGCCGGAACAAGGCTTGCAAGAAACCAGGGCGGAATCGGGCAACCGGTTCCGCCCTTTCTTTTGTCTTCCGCTCTTTAGACCCGGCAGGAATGCCCCCAAAGGATCGTCACGATGGCCGAGAAGGTTCTGATCTATTCGCGTTTCCCGAAGTCCCAGATGGTGCGCATCGGCGAGCACTTCGATCTTCTAGACGCTGCAGGCAAGCCACCGCTGCAGACCTTTTCCGCTGACCAACTGAAAGACGTGCGCGCGCTGATCACCGCGGGCGGTCAGGTGCTCAAGGCAGACGTGATGGACATGATGCCGGCGCTCGGCGCCATCATCTGCTACGGCACCGGCTATGACGGCGTCGACTTCAAGGCCGCAGCCGAACGCAAGATCGTGGTCGGCAACAGCCCCGGCGCAAATGCGGCATCGGTGGCCGACCTCGCGCTGACCCTCATGCTCGCGGTGACGCGGCGTCTGCTGCCGGCGGATCAGTATCTGCGCGAAGGCGGCTGGTCGGGTGCGAAGCCGTCGCCGCTGATGTCGCCCCAGCCCGGCAATCCCGGCCGCAGAGTGGGCGTCTATGGCATGGGCGAGATCGGCCGCAAAATCGCATCGCGCGTCGCCGCCTTCGAATGCGACGTCGCCTATCACAGCCGCAGCAAGCATGATGTGCCGTATCGCTATGAGCCCAGCCTCGAAGCGCTGGTCGAATGGTGCGACGTGCTGATGATCGCCGTGCGGGCAGGGGGCGATACCAACCGCATCATCGATGCCGCGATGCTGAAGAAGCTCGGCGCCAATGGTGTCGTCGTGAACATCTCGCGCGGCTCGGTGATCGATCAGGCGGCACTCACGGCTGCGCTGACCGACAAGACCATCGCTGGCGCCGGCCTCGACGTGTTCGAGAAGGAGCCCCACGCGCCCGACGCACTCACGGCTTTGCCGAATGTTGTGCTGACGCCGCATATCGGTGGTCACACACTCGACTCGCACATGGCGATGCAGGACTGTGTCATCGCCAATCTCGACGCGTTTTACGCGGGCAAGGGGCTGCCGTATGCGGTGGTGGTCTAGGGCAGCTATTCGGCGATCTGGAAACTGGTGAACAGGTCAACCACGCTCTGAGGCGCGTTGTCGTTGAAGAACAGCTTCAGATTCCGATCGGTCTCTGCGGCAACAGACGCACTGCGGGGAAAGAGGTCGATTTCGTAAGTGATGAGCGCGGCTTCGACGTCTTCCCGGGATCGCATCATCGAAGCGTCGATCGCGATCCTGGACGGCAGCGGGGAAGATGGTCTGACGTTCCGCGCCCTGTCGGAACGGCTGGCCACGGGCCCCGGGGCTATTTATTGGCACGTGCCCAACAAGGGCGATCTGCTGACTGCCGCCTGCGACGCCATCATCGCCCGCGCGATGAACGCGCCCCTGGTCGGCGCGACGCCTCAGGCCATCATTCGCACCCTCGCGCTGGGCATGTTTGACGCGATCGACGCGCATCCGTGGGTTGGGTCGGCGCTCACACGCGCTCCCGGGCAGTTGCCCATGGTGCGAATACTCGAACGCATCGGCCGGCAGGTGAGCGCCCTTGGCGTGCCTGACGAGGAACAGTGGGCGACGGTGGGGGCGTTGCTGAACTACATCCTCGGCGTCGGTGCGCAGAACGCGGCCAATGGGCAGCTCGGCCGGACGCGAGGGATCGACAGGTCTGACTTTCTGGACGCGGTCGCAACCACCTGGTCTCAGCTCGATCCGGATGCGTATGCATTCACCCGCAGCATGGCTGCGCATTTGCGGGGGCACGACGACCGCAGGGACTTTCTCGCCGGAATCGATCTCATCCTGAGCGGCATCGAAGCGTCGCGGCGCCTCTGACAAGCTGGCGACTGGTCTGCAGGGCCGTTTCGCAAGAACCAATTTCGTTCCCGCGCGGTACAAAAATAATTGAATGGGTTATTCCGCAATGCGGATGTAGATGTCGGCTGTTTAGAACAACTCGAATGTAGGCGTACATTCGACGACATAGGACATCAGCGATGGCTGCGTTCACTCTCAAGATCAACGGTCAGGCCCGTCAGGTCGACGTCGATCCCAACACACCTCTGCTCTGGGCAATTCGAGATGGGGCCGGTCTCACCGGCACCAAATACGGCTGCGGGGTCGCGCAATGCGGCGCCTGCACGGTCTATGTGGACGGCCAGACCGTCCGCTCGTGTTCAATGCCCGTCTCGGCCATCGGCACCAGCGAAATCACCACCATCGAAGGGCTCGACTCCAAGGAAGCCAAGGCGGTGCAGGCGGCCTGGGTCGCGCTCGACGTGCCGCAATGTGGCTACTGTCAATCCGGTCAGGTGATGAGCGCCACCGCGCTGCTCAGCGTCAATCCGACCCCCACCGACAACGATATCGATCTGGCGATGAACGGCAACATCTGCCGCTGCGCCACCTATGTCCGCATCCGCGCCGCCATTCATGGCGCCGCCAAATCGCTGGAGGGTTGAGCCATGACCGTTCATGACACCAAACTCTCCCGTCGCACGCTGCTCAAGGGCAGCGCTGGCCTCGTGCTCGGCGCCTATGTTGCGCGCGCCGACAAGCTGTTCGCGCAGGCGGCGGCAAAGCCGTCGATCAATATCGCGCCGAACACCTTCCTGATCATCAAGCCCGACAACACCGTCACGGTGCTGTGCAAGGGCATCGAATTCGGGCAGGGGCCGTTCACCGGCATGGCGACTTTGGTCGCCGAAGAACTCGACGCGGATTGGGCGCAGATGCGTGCCGATCACGCGCCGTCGAATCCGCAGCTCTACAAGAATCTGGCGTTCGGCATGCAGGGCACCGGTGGCTCGACGGCCATTGCCAATTCCTACATCCAGATGCGACAGGTCGGCGCCGCCGCGCGCCAGATGCTGGTCGCGGCTGCGGCCGATGCGTGGCAGGTGCCGGCAGGCGAGATCACTGTCGATAACGGTGTGATCAAACATGCATCTGGCCATGAAGGTCGCTTCGGCGAATTCGCCGACAAGGCGATGGCCATGCCGGTGCCGGCCGATCCGAAGCTGAAGGACCCGTCGCAGTTCAGGTTGATCGGCAAGGAAGGCGTCGTGAAACGCCTCGACAGCGCCGACAAGACCAATGGCAAGGCGTTCTACACGCTCGATATCAACGAACCGGACATGCTCACGGTGGTCGTGGCGCGTTCGCCGAAATTCGGCGGCAAGGTCGCGTCCTTCGATGCGACGGCTGCGAAAGCCGTGGCGGGTGTCGTCGACGTCAAGCAGGTGTCGAATGGTGTCGCTGTCTATGCCAAGGGCTTCTGGCCCGCGAAGATGGGCCGCGACGCGCTGAAGATCACCTGGGACGACAGCAAGGCGGAGAAGCGTGGCAGTGCGGAGCTGCTGCAGCAATTCCGCGGCCTGTCGAAGACGGCCGGCAAACTCGTCAAGGCCGAAGGCAAGTTCGAAGAGTCGATGGCCAAAGGCGGCCGCGTGATCGAGGTTGAATACGTCTTCCCGTATCTGGCCCATGCCGCGATGGAGCCGCTCAACGCCTATCTGAAATGGGACGGCGACACCGCCTATGCGCGCTACGGCTGCCAGTTCCCAACGCCTGACCATATGGCGATCTCCAAGGTGCTCGGGCTGCCGATCGAGAAGGTGAAGATCGACGTGCTTCTTGCCGGCGGCAGCTTCGGCCGCCGCGCGCAGCAGAGCACGCATCAGGCCATCGAGCTCGCCGAAGTCGCGAAGGCGATCGGACCGGGCAAGCCGGTCAAGCTGGTGTGGACGCGCGAGGACGATATGCGCGGCGGCTACTATCGGCCTTATTGCATCCACCGCATGCGCGGTGCGGTGCGCGACGGCAAGATTGAAGCCTGGAGCGACACCATCGTCAGCCAGTCGATCATGAAGGGGTCCTTCTTCGAGTCCATGATGTTCAAGGACGGTCTCGACCCGACGTCCTATGAAGGCTCGAACGAAATCCCGTATGACGTCGAGAACTTCCGCTGCGACATGCATCAGGTCGATGTCGGCGTGCCCGTGTTGTGGTGGCGCTCGGTGGGCCACACCCACACCGGTTATGTCGTCGAAGCCTTTGTCGATGAACTGCTCGAGGCCGCCGGCAAGGATCCGATCGAAGGCCGGCTCGCACTCCTGAGCAAGAAACCACGCCATGCGGGCGCGCTGAAGGCCGTCGCCGAACTCGCCGACTGGAAGAACTACAAGGTGCCGGCAGGCCGTGCGCGCGGCGTTGCGGTGGTCGAGAGCTTCAACACCTTCGTCGCGCAGGTGGTCGAACTGTCCATGACCGACGACGGTCCGAAGGTGCACAAGGTGTGGTGCGCGGTGGATTGCGGCGTCGCCGTGAACCCCGACATCATCCGCGCGCAGATGGAAGGTGGCATCGGCTTCGGCCTCGGTCACATCCTCTATGCGGAACAGACGCTGGATGCCGGCGCGCCGGTGTCCGGCAATTTCGATACGTATCGTTCACTGCGCATCAACGAGATGCCGGAGATCGAAGTGGTCATCGTGAAATCGACCGAGAAGCCATCAGGCGTCGGCGAACCCGGCGTGCCTCCGCTCGGGCCTGCCGTTGCCAACGCGCTGGCGAAACTCGGAGTGGGAAGACCGCGGCAGTTGCCGATCGTGCCAGGAGCCTCAGCATGAGCTTGTTTAAGAACTCGATGTTGGCGCTGGTCGCCGGCGGCCTCGCGGCGGGTCTTCTCGCATTCGCGGAGCCGAGCTTCCAGGAGGCCGATGCAGCGGTCAGCAATCCGACCAAGCTGCAGTCGGTCTCGGCCTTCGCCAAGATCAAGAACAAGAACGAGCGTGCGGTGGCGCTGTTTACGGAAGCCGGCAAGGTCATCCAGTCGCCGCGCTGCATGAACTGCCATCCGGCGACAGAGCGTCCGACCCAGACTGACCGCATGCGGCCGCATATCCCGCTGGTCGTGCGCGGCGAGGGCGGTGTCGGCGCGGCCGGTGGTCTCGCTTGCGCCACCTGCCACCACGAGAACAACTTCGATGCCGCCAACGTCCCCGGCAATCCGAAGTGGGCGCTAGCGCCCATCGAGATGGCCTGGCAGGGCAAGACGCTCGGCCAGATCTGCACCCAGATCAAGGACAAGGAGCGCAATGGCGGCAAGGACATGGCCGCACTTGTGAAGCACATGGCCGAAGACGAACTGGTCGGCTGGGGCTGGCATCCCGGTGGCAACCGGACTCCGGCGCCGGGTACCCAGAAGCAGTTCGGTGAGCTGATCAAGGCCTGGGCCGATGCGGGAGCGGCCTGCCCGAAAGGGTGAGGGCTTAGAGCGCAGGACCCACTTTCCCTCCCCCGCACTTGCGTGGGGTCGGGCGGACGAATTCGTCCGCCATAGGTGGCCGGCCGTAGGCCGGTCGGGTGGGGGTGGTTCAATACGGGATTCTGCGCGCGCGGCACCCCACCCGTCACGTTTGCTCGCTGCGCTCGCAACGCGCCACCCTCCCCACGTCACACAGCTTCGCTGTGCTAGGGGGAGGGATTAAGGAGGGCCCGGGGGCTCCCTTGCAGAAAAGATGCCACATCGGCATTTCGCGCTTGGCAACACGAAAAAGACTCGTTAAACAACCGTTTCCGGGCGTGCTGGCTGGTAGCTGGCGCGTCTGTGTTCGCATTCCGACAACCCACATCGCAGGAGACTTTTCCTTTCAGGCTATCCATCCGGATCGCTCGAAGGGGACAGGAAGCGCGACGCGGATTTGAGGAAGGCGGGCAGGGATCAACAATAGGTCAGATGATGGCTTATCGATGATCCTGAATCCTGTCCGAGACTGCTGGCGCCTGCGATAAACGCAAGTTTCATCAACGGCTTAATCGTAAAACTTGATGCAGCCAGCATAGACGGGTGAAGACTGGATTTCGCCAACGTCGTTTTGTGCGACGTGACGCGTATTTGGTTCGAACCTCGACACCCCGCGCCAATGCTGGTTCGCCAGGAAGGTTCGGGAGGGCAGGCTATCATATCGTCTCGCCCGACGTGTCTAAGAGACCATGTGTCTTGAGGTCAGGTTCAGGTGGGGCGGTGGGTGTAACCCGGCGGTCCTATCTCGATAGAGGCCGCCAACCGGAGAGAGCTTGCTGTGGAAAGAGCGGCTAAAAAGGACGCGGTCGACGCGCTGAACGGGGTCTTCAAGACCACCAGCGTTGCGGTCGTCGCCCATTATTCCGGCCTCACCGTTGCCCAGATGCAGACCCTGCGTTCGCAGATGAAGCTGGCTGGCGCCTCGGTGAAGGTCTCGAAGAACCGTCTCGCCAAAATTGCTCTTGAAGGCACGGATGTTGCTGCCATCGGTTCCCTGTTGAAGGGCCCGACCGTGATCGCCACTTCGGACGATCCGGTAGCTGCACCGAAGGTTGCCGTCGAATTTGCCAAGGCGAACGAGAAGTTCGTCATTCTTGGCGGCTCGATGGGTAAAACCGTCCTGAACGTCGACAGCGTCAAGGCCCTGGCCGCGCTGCCCTCGCTCGACGAACTGCGCGCGAAGATCCTCGGCCTCCTTGTGGCGCCGGCGACCAAGATCGCTCAGCTCTCGACAGCTCCCGCGGCGAAGCTCGCGCGTGTTGTTCAGGCCTATGCCTCAAAGAGCGAAGCGGCCTGACGCCCTTCGCATTCAAACCCTGGTTCGAACCAAATACGCTTAAGGATATAGACAATGGCTGACCTACAGAAAATCGTTGAAGATCTCTCGAGCCTGACCGTGCTCGAAGCTGCCGACCTCGCCAAGATGCTCGAAGAAAAGTGGGGCGTTTCGGCTGCTGCCGCTGTTGCGGTTGCTGGTCCGGCTGCTGGTGGCGGCGGTGCCGCTGCTGCTGAAGAAAAGACCGAGTTCACTGTCGTTCTGGCTGGTGCCGGCGACAAGAAGATCGAAGTTATCAAGGAAGTCCGTGCGATCACGGGTCTTGGCCTCAAGGAAGCCAAGGACCTGGTCGAAGGCGCGCCGAAGCCCGTCAAGGAAGGCGTTTCCAAGGACGAAGCCGAGAAGATCAAGGGTCAGCTCGAGAAGGCTGGCGCGAAGGTCGAACTCAAGTAAGACCCTTTTGGGTTCCATCTGGAGGGCGGCCGTTTGGTCGCTCTCTGGGCCGGAACTCATTCGACTACACAGGAATGTGTGGGGATGCGCTGGGAACCACCCTCGAATCTCCATGATTGCCATCCCATATCGGGACGGCAGCACGAAAAATACGGTCTGACAGCGGAAGCGGTGACGCTTCCGGTTAAGCCGTTGGGAGATGGGCAATTTTCGGGCTTTTCGGTCCGTAGCTAGACGGTTTGGACGGGCGGGATGCAGTCGGGCATCGCGCACGTCGTTTTGCGTTCTGCGATTCAAATGCTCGGGAGAGGGGTTTTATTCCTCACATTGGGCGCCGAATTCGGAACGTTCTTGGAAATTCAACCCGGAGGCGATGGCAGTCGCGCTCCGGAAGGTTCGCCCCTTTCGGGCGACGCAATGAGAGGCCACGATGGGTCAGCAGACGTTCACAGGTCGCAAGCGCGTTCGCAAGTTCTTCGGTCATATTAAAGAAGTCGCAGAGATGCCGAACCTCATCGAGGTTCAGAAGGCGTCCTACGACCAGTTCCTGATGGTCGATGAGCCGACCGGCGGTCGCCTCGACGAAGGTCTGCAGGCTGTTTTCCGTTCGGTGTTTCCGATCTCGGATTTCTCGGGCACCTCGATGCTGGAATTCGTGCGCTACGAATTCGAGCCGCCGAAATATGACGTTGATGAGTGCCGCCAGCGCGGCATGACCTATGCTGCGCCGCTGAAGGTGACGCTGCGCCTGATCGTGTTCGATATCGACGAAGAAACCGGCGCCAAGTCCGTCAAGGACATCAAGGAGCAGGACGTCTACATGGGCGATATCCCGCTCATGACCATGAACGGCACCTTCGTCGTCAACGGCACCGAGCGCGTCATCGTCTCGCAGATGCATCGTTCGCCGGGCGTGTTCTTCGATCACGACAAGGGCAAGACCCATTCGTCGGGCAAGCTGCTGTTCGCTGCCCGCGTGATCCCGTATCGCGGTTCCTGGCTGGACATCGAGTTCGACGCCAAGGACATCGTGTTCGCGCGTATCGACCGTCGCCGCAAGATTCCGGTGACGTCGCTGATGTTTGCGCTGGGTCTGGATGGCGAAGAGATTCTCTCGACGTTCTACAAGAAGATCCAGTTCAAGAAGATCAAGGAAGGCTGGCGCGTTCCGTTCGACGCCGCCCGTTTCCGTGGCTACTCCACCGTCAACGACCTGATCGATGCCGACACCGGCAAGGTCGCGCTCGAAGCCGGCAAGAAGCTCACCGTGCGTGCCGCCCGTCAGCTCGCCGAGAAGGGCCTCAAGGCGCTGCGTCTGACCGACGAAGAGCTGGTCGGCAACTACCTCGCCGAGGACCTCGTCAACGTGAAGACTGGTGAAATCTACGCCGAAGCCGGTGAAGAGATCACCGAGAAGTCGCTGAAGGCGCTGAACGAGGAGGGCTACAAGGAACTCCCGCTGCTCGACATCGACCACGTCAACATCGGCGCCTATATCCGCAACACGCTGAATGCCGACAAGAACCTGACGCGTGAAGACGCGCTGTTCGACATCTATCGCGTGATGCGTCCGGGTGAGCCGCCGACGCTCGAATCCGCGCAGAACATGTTCCAGTCGCTGTTCTTCGACAGTGAGCGCTACGACCTCTCGGCCGTGGGCCGCGTGAAGATGAACATGCGCCTCGAACTCGATGCGCCGGATACCCATCGCACGCTGCGCAAGGAAGACATCCTCGCCGTCATCAAGACGCTGGTGGATCTGCGCGACGGCAAGGGCGAAATCGACGACATCGACCATCTCGGCAATCGCCGTGTGCGTTCGGTCGGCGAGCTGATGGAAAATCAGTATCGCGTCGGTCTGCTGCGCATGGAGCGTGCCATCAAGGAACGCATGTCGTCCGTCGACATCGACACCGTGATGCCGCAGGACCTGATCAACGCGAAGCCCGCGGCTGCCGCGGTGCGCGAGTTCTTCGGTTCGTCGCAGCTGTCGCAGTTCATGGACCAGACCAACCCGCTCTCGGAAATCACCCACAAGCGTCGTCTTTCGGCGCTTGGACCGGGCGGTCTGACCCGCGAGCGTGCCGGCTTCGAAGTCCGCGACGTGCATCCGACCCATTACGGCCGTATCTGCCCGATCGAAACGCCGGAAGGCCCGAACATCGGTCTGATCAACTCGCTCGCCACCTTCGCGCGCGTCAACAAGTACGGTTTCGTCGAGACCCCTTACCGCAAGGTCAAGGACGGTCGCGTCACCGATGAAGTCGTTTACCTGTCGGCGATGGAAGAGGGGCGCTACTCGGTCGCGCAGGCGAACGTGTCGCTCGACGCCAAGGGCAAGTTCACCGAAGACATGATCATCTGCCGTCACGCCGGCGACGTGTTGCCGCTGCCGGCCGACAAGGTCGACTACATGGACGTGTCGCCGAAGCAGCTCGTTTCGGTCGCCGCGGCGCTGATCCCGTTCCTCGAGAACGACGACGCCAACCGCGCGCTGATGGGCTCGAACATGCAGCGTCAGGCCGTGCCTCTGGTACGCGCTGAAGCGCCGTTCGTCGGTACCGGCATGGAAGCTGTCGTGGCCCGCGACTCCGGTGCTGCGATCGCTGCCCGCCGTTCGGGTGTCATCGACCAGATCGACGCAACTCGCGTGGTTATCCGCGCGACCGAAGATCTCGATCCGACCAAGTCGGGCGTCGATATCTATCGCCTGATGAAGTACCAGCGTTCGAACCAGTCGACCTGTATCAACCAGCGTCCGCTGGTGAAGGTTGGCGACATCATTCGCAAGGGCGACATCATTGCCGACGGTCCGTCGACCGATCTCGGTGAACTCGCGCTCGGCCGCAACGTGCTCGTCGCGTTCATGCCGTGGAATGGCTACAACTTCGAAGACTCGATCCTCCTCTCGGAGCGGATCGTGAAGGAAGACGTCTTCACCTCGATCCATATCGAGGAATTCGAAGTGATGGCCCGCGACACCAAGCTCGGCCCTGAGGAAATCACCCGCGACATTCCGAACGTGTCGGAAGAAGCGTTGAAGAACCTCGACGAAGCCGGCATCGTCTATATCGGCGCTGAAGTCCGCGCCGGCGACATCCTGGTCGGCAAGATCACGCCGAAGGGCGAAAGCCCGATGACGCCGGAAGAAAAGCTCCTGCGCGCCATCTTCGGTGAAAAGGCGTCGGACGTTCGCGACACCTCGCTCCGCGTGCCTCCGGGCGTGCAGGGCACGATCGTCGAAGTCCGCGTGTTCAACCGGCACGGCGTCGACAAGGACGAGCGCGCTCTGGCGATTGAGCGGGAAGAAATCGAACGTCTCGCCAAGGACCGTGACGACGAACAGGCCATCCTGGATCGTAACGTCTACGGCCGTCTGACTGATCTCCTGGAGAACAAGGTCGGCATCGCCGGTCCGAAGGGCTTCAAGAAGGACAGCAAGATCACGCGCGCCGTGCTCGACGAAAATCCGCGGTCGCAGTGGTGGATGTTCGCCACCGCGAACGACAAGCTGATGACCGAAGTCGAAGCGATGCGGAAGCAGTACGACGAGTCGAAGAAGGGCCTTGAACAGCGCTTCCTCGACAAGGTCGAGAAGCTGCAGCGTGGCGACGAACTGCCGCCCGGCGTGATGAAGATGGTCAAGGTCTTCGTCGCGGTGAAGCGCAAGATCCAGCCCGGCGACAAGATGGCCGGACGTCACGGCAACAAGGGCGTGGTGTCGAAGATCGTTCCGATCGAAGACATGCCGTTCCTTGAAGACGGTACGCATGCGGACATCGTGCTGAACCCGCTCGGCGTGCCATCGCGCATGAACGTCGGTCAGATTCTCGAGACGCATCTTGGCTGGGCCTGCGCAGGCATGGGCAAGAAGATCGGTCAGACCATCGACGCCTACTACCAGAAGCAGGATCTGAAGCCGCTGCGCGACACCCTGAAGAAGGTTTACGGCGAAGACGAAGTCATCAAGTCGCTGAACGACGATCAGCTGCTCGAACTCGCCCGTAACCTGAAGCCGGGCGTGCCGATTGCGACGCCGGTGTTCGACGGTGCGAAGGAAGCCGACATCGAAGAGATGTTGAAGATGGCCGGCTTCGACGCGTCCGGTCAGTCCACCGTCTATGACGGCCGGACCGGCGACCAGTTCGATCGCAAGGTGACCGTGGGCTACATCTACATGCTCAAGCTTCACCATCTCGTGGACGACAAGATCCACGCGCGTTCGATCGGTCCGTACTCGCTCGTCACGCAGCAGCCGCTGGGTGGTAAGGCGCAGTTCGGCGGTCAGCGCTTCGGTGAAATGGAAGTGTGGGCGCTCGAGGCTTACGGCGCGGCGTACACACTCCAGGAAATGCTGACGGTGAAGTCGGACGACGTCGCGGGCCGTACCAAGGTCTACGAGGCGATCGTGCGCGGCGACGACACGTTCGAGGCCGGTATTCCGGAATCGTTCAACGTGCTGGTCAAGGAAATGCGCTCGCTCGGCCTCAACGTCGATCTGCACAATTCCAAGCTGCCGGGGCCGACCTCCGAAGCTGCCGAGTAAGAACAAGCGTTACGCCCGGCCTGATGGCCGGGCGTCCGCACCCAGCCGGGACGTGGGGCAGGGTGTGTGGCTCTAAAGAATTTCGAATTTGCTGCTGATGGCGATCGGCACGCGAGGAGAAGACGATGAACCAAGAAATTATGAATCTCTTCAATCCGACGACTCCGGCTCAGGTCTTCGACCAGATCCGGATCTCGATTGCGTCCCCGGAGAAGATTCTGTCGTGGTCCTACGGCGAGATCAAAAAACCGGAAACCATCAACTACCGTACCTTCAAGCCCGAGCGCGACGGCCTGTTCTGCGCCCGCATCTTCGGGCCCATCAAGGATTACGAGTGCTTGTGCGGCAAGTACAAGCGCATGAAGTACAAGGGCATCATCTGTGAGAAGTGCTCGGTCGAAGTGACCTTGTCGCGCGTCCGTCGCGAGCGCATGGGTCATATCGAACTGGCCGCTCCGGTTGCGCATATCTGGTTTCTGAAGTCGCTGCCGTCGCGCATCGGCCAGTTGCTGGACATGACGCTCAAGGATCTCGAGCGCATCCTGTACTTTGAATACTACGTCGTTCTTGAGCCGGGTCTCACCGCGCTCAAGGACCGTCAGCTGCTGTCCGAAGAAGAGTACCTGAAGGCGCAGGACGAATACGGTCAGGACTCGTTCACCGCCATGATCGGTGCCGAGGCGATCCGTGAACTGTTGAAGGGTCTGGAGCTCGAGAAGCTCGACGAGCAGCTGCGCGTCGAGATGAAGGAGACCGAATCCGACATCAAGCACAAGAAGCTCGCCAAGCGCCTGAAGATCGTCGAGGCTTTCCGCTATTCCGGTAACAAGCCGGAATGGATGATCCTCACGGTGGTGCCGGTGATCCCGCCGGATCTGCGTCCGCTGGTGCCGCTGGATGGCGGCCGCTTCGCGACGTCGGATCTGAACGATCTGTATCGCCGCGTCATCAACCGTAACAACCGCTTGAAGCGTCTGATGGAGCTCCGCGCGCCGGACATCATCATCCGCAACGAAAAGCGCATGCTGCAGGAGGCCGTCGACGCATTGTTCGACAACGGCCGCCGTGGCCGCGTCATCACCGGCGCCAACAAGCGTCCGCTGAAGTCGCTGGCTGACATGTTGAAGGGCAAGCAGGGTCGTTTCCGTCAGAACCTGCTCGGCAAGCGCGTCGACTATTCGGGTCGTTCGGTCATCGTCGTCGGTCCGGAACTGCGTCTGCATCAGTGCGGCCTGCCGAAGAAGATGGCGCTCGAACTGTTCAAGCCGTTCATCTATTCGCGTCTCGACGCCAAGGGTCTGTCCACCACGGTGAAGCAGGCGAAGAAGCTCGTTGAAAAAGAACGTCCCGAGGTCTGGGATATTCTCGACGAGGTCATTCGCGAGCATCCCGTGCTGCTGAACCGCGCGCCGACGCTGCATCGTCTGGGTATCCAGGCGTTCGAGCCGGTGCTCATCGAAGGCAAGGCGATCCAGCTGCATCCGCTGGTCTGCTCGGCTTTCAACGCCGACTTCGACGGCGACCAGATGGCCGTGCACGTTCCGCTGTCGCTCGAAGCGCAGCTGGAAGCGCGCGTCCTGATGATGTCGACCAACAACATCCTGCATCCCGCGAACGGTCAGCCGATCATCGTGCCGTCGCAGGACATCGTGCTGGGTCTGTACTACCTGTCGACCATGCGTGCGGGTCTCCCGGGCGAAGGCAAGCTGTATCGTGAGATGGCGGAGATCGAGCATGCGCTGCATGCAAAGGTCATCCACCTCCACACCAAGATCAAATACAGCTGGTCCGGTCTCGATGCGGACAGCAAGCCGGTCACGCGCATGGTGGAAACCACTGCCGGTCGTGCGATGCTCGGTCAGGTTCTGCCGAAGTCGCCGAAGATGCCTTTCGACGTCATCAACAAGCTGATGACCAAGAAGGAGATCTCGGGCGTCATCGATCAGGTCTACCGTCACTGCGGTCAGAAAGAGACCGTGATCTTCTGCGATCGCATCATGGCGCTCGGCTTCTACAACGCGTTCAAAGCCGGCATCTCGTTCGGCAAGGACGACATGGTCGTGCCGGGTTCGAAGTGGAAGATCGTCGACGCTACCCGTGCGTTCGCGAAGGACTTCGAACAGCAGTACAATGACGGTCTGATCACCCACGGTGAGAAGTACAACAAGGTCGTCGACGCTTGGTCGAAGGCGGGTGAAGAAGTCGCCAAGGAGATGATGAAAGAAATCTCCTCGGTAAAGAGGAATGCCCAGGGTGAAGAAGCCCAGATCAACTCGATCTACATGATGGCGCATTCCGGTGCCCGTGGTTCGCCGGCCCAGATGCGTCAGCTCGGTGGTATGCGCGGCCTGATGGCCAAGCCGTCGGGCGAGATCATCGAAACGCCGATCATCTCGAACTTCAAGGAAGGTCTGTCGGTTCTCGAATACTTCAACTCGACCCACGGCGCTCGTAAGGGCCTCGCGGACACCGCGTTGAAGACCGCGAACTCGGGCTACCTGACCCGTCGTCTTGTCGACGTGGCGCAGGACTGCATCATCACGCAGACCGATTGCGGCACCAATCTCGGCATCAAGATGCGCGCCATCATCGACTCCGGTTCGGTGGTCGCATCGCTGGCATCACGTATCCTCGGTCGTTCGGCCTGCGAAGACATTCGCGATCCCGCGACCAACAAGGTGCTGATCAAGCGCAACACGCTGATGGAAGAGAAGGACGTCGATCTGCTCCAGCAGGCCGGCATCCAGGAAGTGAAGATCCGTTCGGCTCTGACTTGCGAACTGGTCAACGGCATCTGCGGCACCTGCTACGGCCGCGATCTGGCCCGCGGCACGCCCGTCAACCACGGTGAGGCCGTCGGCGTCATCGCGGCGCAGTCGATCGGTGAGCCCGGCACCCAGCTGACGATGCGTACCTTCCACATCGGCGGCGCGGCGCAGCTCAACGAGCAGTCGGTGATCGAGTCGAACTTCGACGGCAAGATCACGATCAAGAACGAGAACATCGCCAAGAACGGCGAAGGCCACATGGTTGCAATGGTGCGCAACATGGTCATCGCCATCTCTGACGCCGATGGCACCGAGCGTGCGACGTATCGTATCCAGTACGGTGCTCGCGTTCACGTGGCCAACGGCGACATGATCAAGCGTGGCCAGCGTATCGCGGAATGGGATCCGTATTCCCGTCCACTGCTGACCGAAGTCGATGGCACGATCGGGTTCGAGGACCTGGTCGACGGCCAGTCGATTGCGGAAACGCTCGACGAGTCCACCGGTATCGCCAAGCGCGTCGTTACCGATTGGCGTTCGTCGCGTGGCGGTGCGGATCTGCGTCCGGCCATCGTCATCAAGGGCAAGGACGGCAAGGTCCTCAAGCTCGCACGTGGCGGTGATGCCCGTTACATGCTGTCGCCCGACGCCATTCTGTCGGTCGACGTCGATGCCAAGGTGACCTCGGGTGACATTCTCGCCCGTGTCTCGATGGAAAGCGCGAAGACGCGTGACATCACCGGCGGTCTGCCGCGGGTGGCCGAACTGTTCGAGGCGCGCAAGCCGAAGGACGCGGCGATCATCGCGGAAATCGGCGGCACCATCCGCTTTGGACGGGACTACAAGAACAAGCGTCGCATCTCGATCGAGCCGCTCGACAAGAATGAGGAGACCCGCGAGTACCTCATTCCGAAGGGCAAGCAGATCCATCTGCAGGACGGCGACATCGTCGAAAAGGGCGATTACATCGTCGAAGGCAATCCGGCGCCGCACGACATTCTGGCGATCAAGGGTATCGAGGAACTCGCTGCCTATCTGGTCAACGAAATCCAGGAAGTTTACCGGTTGCAGGGCGTGCTCATCAACGACAAGCACATCGAAGTGATTGTCCGTCAGATGCTGCAGAAGGTCGAGATTACCGATCAGGGCGAGACTGACATGATCTCGGGCGAGCAGATCGACAAGATCGAGTTCGACGCGCTGAACCTGAAGGCGAAGGAAGAAGGCAAGAAGATCGCGACTGGAAACCCTGTGCTGCTGGGCATCACCAAGGCCAGCTTGCAGACCCGTTCGTTCTTCTCGGCAGCGTCGTTCCAGGAGACCACGCGCGTGCTCACCGAAGCTGCCGTCAACGGCAAGGTGGACCCGCTCGAAGGCCTCAAGGAAAACGTCATTGTCGGCCGCCTGATCCCGGCCGGTACCGGCGCCTCGATGGCGAAGATCCGCGAAGTTGCAATGAAGCGCGACAAGATGATCCTCGACGAGCGCGAGAAGCAGGCGGCGATCGTGCCGTCGGCTCCGGAGCCCGAGCCGCTGATGCTGCCGTCGGCCGAGTAATCGGTCACTGCAGATCACATCAATGCCATGGAAAAGGCCGGCGAAAGCCGGCCTTTTTCGCGTCTGACGTGTGTTGCGGCGCACTACATGCTTTTGTTCATCTTTCCTTCAGCTGAAAAATGTTTTCACTTGGAGGGGGGTAGCGCGAGTCGACGGGGTCGACGGGCCAGCCTTGCAGCGTCAGCGGATTCCGCTTTGGCTGGGAATACGTTACATCGACCGTTGCCGGATATTGCCGCCGGCAAACACGACGCGTGAAAGAAACCTATGCTTGATCTTGCAATTGTTGGTGGTGGTCCAGGCGGCCTGATGAGCGCCTGGTATCTCAAGAAGAAGCTCGGCGATCTCTGTCGTGTCACCATCTACGAGGCGTCCGACCGCGTCGGCGGCAAGATTCTCACGCGTAAGTTCGATACAGCGCCAGCCATGTACGAAGCTGGCGTTGCGGAAATCTACGATTACTCGATGACAGGGCCGGATCCGCTGCGCGAGCTGATCCAGCATTTCGGCCTTCAGACCATTCCGATGGATGCCGAGCAGGTGCAGCTCGACGGCGAGCTGCTCAACGACGTGCCGGGCATGCGCAAGAAATACGGCCCGAAGACCGCAGCCGCCATTGAAGCCTTCCGCAAGAAGTGCGCGAGCATGGTGTCGCCGATCGAATATTACGAAGGCGTCGGTTCGCACGACAACGAACACCCCTGGGCATGGATAAATGCCGAGGAGCTGCTTGATAAGGAAGTCAGCGATCCCATTGCCAAGCGCTTCCTGAAGGTGATGGCGCGCTCCGACATCGCGACCGAGACGCACAACACCAACGGCCTCAATGCGCTGAAGAACTTCGTGATGGATGTCGATGGCTATATCGGCCTCTATTCGATCCAGAACGGCAACGAGCAGCTGATCTCCTGCCTGCAGTCAGAAGTCGATGCCGACATCCGGCTCAATCACCGTGTGCTCAAGGTCGGCAAGACTGAGCAGGGCCGCTATCAGCTCGACATGATGAACGGCAAGGGGCCGGACACCCGCGATTTCGATCTCGTGGTGATGTGCCTGCCGCATTCATGGCTGGCGACCATGCGCTGGGACGGCGAGCAGCTGCGCAAGTCGATGGTCAAGCATGTCTCTTACTTCGACCGCCCGGCGCATTATCTGCGGATCTCGCTGCTGTTCGATACGCCGTTCTGGGGCGAGCAGATTCCCGGCGCCTGGTTCATGTCGGAAGCCTTCGGCGGCTGCTGTGTCTATAACGAGGGCGCGCGCCACGATGTCGGCAAGCACGGCGTGCTGAACTGGCTGGTGCCAGGCTCCGACGCGCTGGCCTTTGCTAACCTCACAGATGACGAGTTGATTGATGCCGCACTGAAGTCGTTGCCGGTATCGTTTGGCGATGCGCGTGCGCATCTGCTGGAAGGCAAGATCCATCGCTGGCTGTCATCGGTCAACGCGATTCCCGGCGGCATGCCGGTGCGCGACGTGATGACCAATCACCGGCCGGAGCCGAAGGATCATCCGGGGCTCGTCGTGGTCGGCGACTATCTGTTCGACTCCACGCTGAACGGTCTGCTCGACTCCTCCGATGCCGCCACCGACATTATCCTCACCGAGATGATGCGCCTGCGCCGTGCGCAGGATCAGAATGGCACGACGATCTCCGACAAGATCGATCGCGACTATTTCCAGAACTATCGCGGTGTCGGTCCTTATAGCGAGGTCTGGAGCCAGTTCACCGATCCGGCGTATCTGACAAATCTCATCAAGATCGTCTGGGGCCGCGCCAAGGGCTACAAGCTGCTTGTCGCCGGCTCGGCATCAGGCGAACTGGTCGGCGCGCTGCGCGCCAAGGGTATCGACGCCTGGGGTGTCGAGAACAACAAGGCGATCCACGCCAGGACGCCAAAGGCGCTGCAGAAGTTCAACAAGCTCGGCTCGATCACCGATCTGCCCTTCAAGGCCGGGCAGTTCGATTTCGTGTTCGAGACCAGCCTGTGTCACGTGAGCGACAAGCAGGTGGTGACGGCCGTGCAGGAGCTCAACCGCGTCGTGAAGACCGGCCTCGTCTTCGGCTCGGTCACGTCTGATATGGCGCCGGCGGTGATCGATCGCTACGACCTGCTGCGCGGCGTCAAGAAGCTCGGCACCTGGTGGGAGTGGTCGGAACTGTTCTTCGGCAATGGCTTCGACCTGTCGATGCATCGCCGCGACTGCACCGAGGCAGTGTGGGAAGCCACACTGGCCGCCGGCAAGGGGCCGGGCCACTGGTATGCCGACGCGGACAGCCTGCGTTACTCGTTCTTCGACAAGGTCGATGCCGAGGATTGATCTTTGGCATCCGCCCTCGGTTGCTTTGCCGAGGACATTCTGATCGCATAGGATCATTGCCGTGGCTGTCCGGGCCGCTTCATTGATTCTTGCGGTCGAATGACCGTGCAGCAACGGTTCGTTCCATGGCGTCGAAGCCACCTCCAAAGCCTCCATCCGACGACAAGAACGCGGCCGAGCCGGCCACGCCGCTCGATGACAAGTTTGCGCTCCCGGTTGGCGCTGCTGCGGCACAGGTTCCCAGCACGAAACCGCCGGCTGTCGAGAAGACGGCAAAAGCCAAGCCTGCCGTCGATGATGACGACGAGGATGAAGACGACGAGCTCGATGACGATGATGATGACGAGGAACTGGTCGTCTTCACCGCACGCGAGGCCGCCGGCGCATTCGGAACGGTCTATCGTTTCACGCGGCCATTGCTCGGCAAGTACCGCAAGCTGCTCGGCTTCGTTGGCTTCGGCGTTCTGGTCGAGACGCTGTTCAACGTCATCATGCCGCTCAGCCTCAAATATCTGATCGACGACGCGCTCGGCGAGGAAGACTTCGACGCGCTGTTCAAGATCCTGTCGGTGCTGGCCGTCGCCGGCATTGTCACGTCGATCGTTGCGATCTGGTATGAGCGCTGGGACGCCAAACTGGCAGCCTCGATCATCACGGACGTCCGCTCGCGCCTGTTCGATCACGTGCAGGATCTGCCGTCGGCCTATTTCGCCCGCACCAAGCGCGGTGAAATCCTGTCACGCTTCTCGATCGATCTGTCGTCTTTCGAGACCGCCATCAAGAGTTTCGCCAACAGCGCATTGCTGCCGTTCCTCGAACTGATCGCCGGCATCGGGCTGATGCTGTATCTGAACTGGCAGCTTGCCGCCGTCGCACTATTGATTTTCCCGATCACACTGATCGGCCCGCGCATCCTGACGCCGAAGGCCGTGCAGGCCAATTACGACCAGAAGCTCAGTGAAGCGTCAGTGCTCGGCATGGTGCAGGAGAACATCGCGGCGCAGGCGGTGATCAAGGCCTTCAGCCTGCAGCGCCGCACCATGGGCTGGTTCCGGCTACGCAATAACGAAACGCGCGACAGGATTGCGGCGGCGACCTTCCTGTCGACCATGGTCGAGCGCTCGGTCACCGTCTCGGTGTTGTTGCTGCATTTGGTGGTGCTGGCGATCGGCGCCTATCTCGCCACCAAGGGCCAGATCACCGTCGGTACCTTCGTCACCTTCGAAAGCGCGTTCTGGGAGGTGTCCTATAACATCGCCCATGTGATGCATTTCATCCCGGTGTCGATCCAGGCAGCGGCCGCCGTGCGGCACATGGAGGAGATGCTCGACGAGCCCACCCGCGGTGCCGACAAGCCCGGCTCACCGGAGCTGCCGCGCATCGTCAACGACATCACGTTCGATCGCGTCTCGTTCAAGTATGAGAACAGCCAGCAGCCGGTGCTCGACAATCTCAGCCTCAAGATCAATGTCGGCAAGACCGTCGCCATTGTCGGCCCATCCGGTTCCGGCAAGAGCACGTTGCTGAACCTGATCCTGCGGCTCTATGTGCCGGACGAGGGCAGGGTGACCATTGACGGCGTCGATATCCGCAAGATCACGCGCGAGTCCCTGCGCGGCCACATGGCCGTGGTGTTCCAGGAGAACATGCTGTTCAACATGTCGATCCGCGAGAACATCCGGCTCGGCAAGGAAGGCGCCACCGACGAGGAAGTCGAGCAGGCGGCGCGCAAGGCCGAGATCCATCGCTACATCATGAGCCTTCCGGACAAATACGACACCCAGGTCGGCGAGCGCGGCGATACGCTATCCGGCGGCCAACGCCAGCGCATTGCGATCGCGCGGGCCGTCGTCCGCAATCCGTCGGTGCTCCTGCTGGATGAGGCGACATCCGCCCTCGACCAGACAACCGAGGCGGCGCTCAACAAGACGCTGTTCAAACTCGCCAAGGGCCGCACTCTGATTTCGTCGACGCACCGGCTGGCCGCCGTGGTGGATATGGATGAAATCATCGTCATCAATGGCGGCAAGGCGATCGAGCGCGGCTCGCACAAAGAGCTGCTGGCGCTGAACGGCACCTATCGCCAGCTCTGGGACGACCAGCGGCACAGGTCATCTGCCAACGACGATGATGATGACGAGGATGACGACGACGAGTGAGCGCATCTGAAGATGTGTGAGGCGGTCATCCCGCCGTTCGCAGCAAGCCCGCCGCGAGCTGGCGGAAAGCCTCGACAGCTTTCGTAAGGACCGCGTGGGGATCGTCGGCGGCAGCGATCCAGAGGGCGGCGTTGAGCGCCGCGCCATTGATCAGACGAGCCGCCGCTTCGGCATCGACAGGCTTGACCGTTCCATCGTCGATCAGCCGTTGAATCGCCTGTGTTGTCGTGCGCAGACACGCGGTCTGGTTCGGCCATTGCGAGGGATCGCCGAGCACGGCGGGGCCGTCCAGCAGCATGATGCGCTGGATCTCCGGCTCGAGGGACATTTCGATATAGGCCACGCCTTCGTTGAGAAACCCGTCCCATGCGGTGTCCGCCTGACCGCGGGCAGCGCGCATGCGCGCTAACATTTCCGCGTCGATCTGATCGATGACGGCCTGCAACAAACCCTTCTTGTCACCGAAGTTGTGATAGAGCGCGCCGCGCGTCAGGCCGGCCTCCGCGGTCAGATCGTCCATCGATGCCGCGGCATAGCCTTTGGCGGCGAAAGCCGTCCGGGCCGCCCGGATGAGCTTGGCCCGGGTTTCCTCCACCATTTCTGCACGCCGTCTCGCGACCACTGTCATCTCCGCAAAATAACATACGCACTGTATGCGTATTGACATACGAGGCGTATGCCTGAATATTCTAACATACGGGGCGTATATAATCTTTTGAACAGGACTGACACCATGACCAAACGCGACGCGATTTTCCCGGCCGGCCGGCAGGCGCTTTACGAGATCAACCGGTATTCGGCGGCGATACGCTCGGGCGACCTCCTGTTTGTCTCGGGCCAGGTCGGCAGCCGGGAAGATGGGTCGCCGGAACCGGTTTTCGAACAACAGGTCCAGCTGGCATTCGATAACCTTGCGGCCGTGCTGACGGCTGCAGGTTGCACATTCGACGACGTGGTCGACGTGACCACCTTCCACACCGACCCGGCCACGCAGTTCGCGGCGGTCAACGCCGTCCGATTGGCCGTGATTGGTGAACCGCCTTACCCGAATTGGACCGCGGTCGGGGTCAACTGGCTGGCGGGCTTCGATTTCGAGATCAAGGTCATCGCGCGCCTCCCTGCGTCCGCTTGATTGGCTGGTCGTGAGTCTCGAGTGGGGTGGGGCTGCGTCCCTCTCCATTCGGACGCCAGGTAATATTTGCTGCTGATCGATGCTGGCCCGGTGTGCCGATTCGGGACGCGATACGGCTTGTGTCGGATGCGAGTCGGCGGGGCAGGGCGCAAAAATTCCGCAACCCAGGCGATTCTCTTTCATCAAACTGCAACGAATCCGAGTCGCGGATTCTTTCGTGGATGACATGGCGGGCGTCGAAATCGCGTATGTTCTGTCATGATCCACATGCTAGAAGATGCAGTGCGAGAAGCGTTTCTTTCATCGCGCTTTGTTGTTGACTTGGGTATCCCCTGCGGATACAACCCGACCATTCAACGACAGGCGGTGAGCTTCGCCAGTGTCGGAACGGATCACCCAATCGGCTTTTCGGAGCTAATCGGGCACCAACCTCGACCAAGAAGCTCAAACGCTGTCGCTATATCAAGGCAATGCCAAAACGACGTTTGTCTCCTGAGAGACTTCTCTCTTGAGATTAAATTCGAATGCATGACCTCGGTGCAGACCTAAAGACGCAAGTCTGACGGTCATGATCGCGGTCCTCTGTGGCGTTAAGCGCTTTCCGTTCAGCAATGAATGGTTGGCGTGATTTCGTTTTGCGTGAAGCTTTTCATGCGATCCGAACCGTGGGGCAGGTTGCTCCGAGTGATTTTGAGGAAGCCGTTACGGCTTCGAGCGAACTAAAGGGTGAAGGCTGACATGCCGACGATCAACCAGCTGATCGCTACTCCGCGCGCAATTCAGAAGTCGCGCAAGAAGGTTCCTGCGCTGCAGCAGTCGCCGCAGAAGCGCGGCGTTTGCACGCGCGTCTACACGACGACTCCGAAGAAGCCGAACTCGGCGCTTCGTAAGGTTGCCAAGGTGCGTTTGACCAATGGCTTCGAAGTCATCGGTTACATTCCGGGTGAAGGCCATAACCTTCAGGAGCACTCCGTGGTCATGATCCGCGGCGGTCGCGTCAAGGATTTGCCCGGCGTGCGTTACCACATCCTCCGCGGCGTGCTGGATACCCAGGGCGTCAAGAACCGTAAGCAGCGTCGTTCGAAGTACGGCGCGAAGCGTCCGAAGTAAGCCGGGGTCTGATCGATGTCTCGTCGCCATTCTGCTGAAAAGCGTGAAGTTAACCCGGATCCGAAGTTCGGGAACGTCATCGTCACCAAGTTCATGAATTCGATCATGTATGACGGCAAGAAGTCTGCCGCCGAAACCATCGTTTACGGTGCTTTCGAAATGATCGAAGCGAAGACCAAGCAGGGTCCGCTCGGCGTGTTCGAGCAGGCTCTGGAAAATGTGATGCCGACGATCGAAGTTCGTTCGCGTCGTGTCGGTGGCGCTACCTATCAGGTGCCAGTTGAAGTCCGCAGCATTCGGCGCCAGGCGCTGGGCATTCGTTGGCTGATCACCGCAGCGCGCGCTCGCAACGAGAAGACCATGACCGAGCGTCTCTCGGCTGAGCTGCTCGATGCTTCGAACAACCGTGGTAACGCCGTGAAGAAGCGGGAAGACGTGCACAAGATGGCGGAAGCCAACCGCGCGTTCTCGCACTATCGCTGGTAACGGCGAAACAACGGATTTAAGGACGAGCCCATGCCCCGCGTACATGCCATCGAAGATTACCGAAATTTCGGGATCATGGCGCATATCGATGCCGGTAAGACGACGACGACCGAGCGCATCCTGTATTATACCGGCAAGAGCCACAAAATCGGCGAAGTGCACGAAGGTGCAGCGACGATGGATTGGATGGAGCAGGAGCAGGAGCGTGGCATCACGATCACTTCGGCTGCCACCACCGCGTTCTGGAATGGCAAGCGCCTGAACATCATCGACACTCCCGGCCACGTCGACTTCACGATTGAAGTCGAGCGTTCGCTGCGCGTGCTCGACGGGGCCGTTGTCGTGCTTGACGGCAACCAGGGTGTTGAGCCGCAGACCGAGACCGTCTGGCGTCAGGGCGACAAGTATAAGGTTCCGCGGATCGTTTTCGCGAACAAGATGGATAAGACCGGCGCTGACTTCTACAAGTGCCTCCAGGACATCATCGACCGTCTCGGTGCAAAGCCCGTTGCGATCCAGCTGCCGATCGGCGCTGAGAATGACTTCGTCGGCATGATCGACCTCGTGATCATGAAGGCGTATGTCTGGAACAACGAAGCGCTCGGCGCGAAATACGAAACTGTCGACATTCCGGCTGACCTTCTTGAGAAGGCCAAGGAATATCGCGAGAAGATGCTCGAAGCCGCCGTCGAACTCGATGATGACGTCATGGCTGCGTATCTCGACGGCACCGAGCCGGACGAAGCCACCCTCAAGCGCATGATCCGCAAGGCCGTGCTGACCGGTGCTTTCTATCCCGTGCTGTGCGGTTCGGCCTTCAAGAACAAGGGCGTGCAGCCCTTGCTCGACGCCGTCGTCGATTATCTGCCGTCGCCCGTCGACGTTCCTGCCATCAAGGGCATGGACGATGAAGGCAACGAAATCCTTCGTCTTCCGAATGACTCCGAGCCGCTTGCGCTGCTCGCTTTCAAGATCATGGACGATCCGTTCGTCGGCACGATCACGTTCTGCCGCATCTATTCCGGCACGCTGATCTCCGGCACGGGCGTCGTCAATTCGACGCGCGACCGCAAGGAGCGCATCGGCCGCATGCTGCTGATGCATGCGAACAACCGCGAAGACATCAAGGAAGCCTATGCCGGCGACATTGTTGCGCTGGCTGGCCTGAAGGAAGCCCGCACTGGTGACACCCTGTGCGACCCCCAGAAGCAGGTCATCCTGGAAAAGATGGAATTCCCCGAGCCGGTCATCGAGATCGCGATCGAGCCGAAGACCAAGGCCGACCAGGAAAAGCTGGGCGTCGCTCTGGCGAAGCTCGCTGCGGAGGATCCGTCGTTCCGTGTTTCCACCGATGTGGAATCCGGCCAGACCATTCTGAAGGGCATGGGCGAACTCCATCTCGACATCAAGGTCGACATTCTGCGTCGTACCTACAAGGTCGACGCGAATATCGGCGCACCGCAGGTGGCGTTCCGTGAGAAGATCACGAAGCGCGCTGAAGTCGACTACACCCACAAGAAGCAGACCGGTGGTACCGGCCAGTTCGCCCGCGTCAAGTTCGTGGTCGAGCCGGGCGAGCCGGGTTCGGGCTTCGTGTTCGAATCCAAGGTCGTCGGTGGTTCGGTGCCGAAGGAATACATCCCCGGCGTCGAAAAGGGTCTCAACAGCGTCATGACATCGGGCGTGGTCGCGGGCTTCCCCGTGGTCGACGTTCATGTCCAGCTGGTTGACGGCGCTTACCATGACGTCGACTCGTCGGCACTGGCCTTCGAAATTGCTTCGCGCGCGGCGCTCCGCGACGCGCTGCAGAAGGGCAAGTCCGTTCTGCTCGAGCCAATCATGAAGGTCGAATGCGTGACCCCGGAAGACTACACCGGTTCGGTCATCGGCGACTTGAACTCGCGGCGCGGTCAGATCCAGGGTCAGGACATGCGTGGCAACGCCAACGTCATCAACGCGATGGTGCCGCTCATGAACATGTTCGGTTACGTGAACACGCTGCGCTCGATGAGCCAGGGTCGTGCAACGTTCTCGATGTCATTCGATCACTACGCGGAAGCGCCGGCCAATGTGTCGGCAGAAGTCCAGAAGAAGTTTGCCTGATTGTCGTTAGCGACAGTTGACGACTAAACGGAGAGAGTCATGGCCAAAGCAAAATTTGAACGTAACAAGCCGCACTGCAATATTGGTACGATCGGTCACGTTGACCACGGCAAGACGTCGCTGACGGCGGCGATCACGAAGGTGCTGGCGGAGTCGGGTGGTGCCACGTTCACCGCTTACGACCAGATCGACAAGGCGCCCGAGGAAAAGGCCCGCGGCATCACCATTTCGACGGCACATGTCGAATACGAGACCGCCAACCGCCACTACGCCCACGTCGACTGCCCCGGCCACGCCGACTATGTGAAGAACATGATCACCGGCGCCGCGCAGATGGACGGTGGCATTCTGGTCGTGTCGGCTGCCGACGGCCCGATGCCGCAGACCCGCGAGCACATCCTGCTCGCCCGCCAGGTCGGCGTTCCGGCGCTGGTCGTGTTCCTGAACAAGTGCGACATGGTCGACGATCCGGAGCTGCTCGAACTGGTCGAGATGGAAGTGCGCGAACTTCTCTCGAAGTACGACTTCCCGGGCGACGACATTCCGATCATCAAGGGTTCGGCGCTGGCCGCTCTCGAAAACTCGGACGTGAAGCTCGGTCATGACGCCATTCTCGAACTGATGAAGGCGGTCGACAGCTACATCCCGCAGCCGGAGCGTCCGGTTGACCAGCCGTTCCTGATGCCGGTGGAAGACGTGTTCTCGATCTCGGGTCGTGGCACCGTCGTGACCGGCCGCGTCGAGCGCGGCATCGTCAAGGTCGGCGAGGAAATCGAAATCGTCGGTATCCGCGCCACGCAGAAGACGATCTGCACCGGCGTTGAAATGTTCCGCAAGCTCTTGGATCAGGGCCAGGCCGGCGACAACATCGGCGCACTGCTGCGCGGCACCAAGCGTGAAGACGTCGAGCGTGGCCAGGTGCTGTGCAAGCCGGGTTCGGTGAAGCCGCACACCAAGTTCAAGGCCGAGGCCTACATCCTGACCAAGGAAGAGGGTGGCCGTCACACGCCGTTCTTCACCAACTACCGTCCGCAGTTCTACTTCCGCACCACCGACGTGACCGGTGTGGTGCATCTGCCGGAAGGCACCGAAATGGTGATGCCGGGCGACAACATCGCGATGGAAGTGCACCTGATCGTGCCGATCGCGATGGAAGAGAAGCTGCGCTTCGCCATCCGTGAAGGCGGCCGCACCGTCGGTGCAGGCGTCGTCGCTAGCATCATCGAGTAAGGACGCGAACAGGAAGTCGTGAGTAGCGGATCTCGCTACTCGCTACTCGCAACAACCATTCGCTTTCAAAGAAAGACACGGCAATGAACGGCCAGAATATCCGCATTCGTCTCAAGGCGTTCGATCATCGTATCCTCGATGCATCGACCCGTGAGATCGTAAGCACCGCGAAGCGCACGGGTGCACAGGTCCGTGGACCCATCCCGCTGCCGACGCGCATCGAGAAGTTCACGGTCAACCGTTCGCCGCACGTCGACAAGAAGAGCCGCGAGCAGTTCGAGATGCGCACCCATAAGCGTCTTCTCGATATCGTCGATCCGACCCCGCAGACAGTCGATGCTTTGATGAAGCTCGACCTGGCCGCCGGTGTCGACGTCGAGATCAAGCTCTAAGTATTTAGGTCCCGTCCGGTCAAACGGACAGAAAGAACAGGAAGCACGCCGATGCGCTCCGGAGTGATCGCACAAAAGGTCGGGATGACCCGGGTCTTCACAGACGCCGGTGAACATATCCCTGTGACCGTGCTCAAGCTGGGTAACTGCCAGGTGGTTGGCCACCTCACCAGCGAGAAGAACGGTTACGTCGCGCTGCAGCTCGGATCGGGCTCGCGCAAGACCGTGTATTTGCCCAAGGCTGAACGCGGCCAGTTCGCGGTCGCCAAGGTTGAACCCAAGCGGAAGGTCGCGGAATTCCGCGTGTCGGAAGACGCGCTGATCCCGGTCGGCGCCGAGATCCAGGCAGACCACTTCGTGGTTGGCCAGTTCGTCGATGTCACCGGCACCTCGGTTGGTAAGGGCTTCGCCGGTGGTATGAAGCGCTGGAATTTCGGCGGTCTTCGCGCCACGCACGGTGTGTCGGTTTCGCATCGTTCGATCGGTTCGACCGGTGGTCGTCAAGATCCCGGCAAGACCTTCAAGAACAAGAAGATGCCCGGTCACATGGGTGTCGATCGTATCACCACGCTCAACCTGCGCGTCGTGCAGCTTGATGTCGAGCGCGGCCTGATTCTCGTCGAAGGCGCCGTTCCCGGCTCCAAGGGCGGTTGGATTTCGGTTCGCGATGCGGTGAAGAAGGCTCTGCCGAAGGACGCGCCGAAGCCCGGTAAGTTCAAGCTGGCAGGAGAGGGTGCGACCGTTGAAGCACCTGCCGCCGAGCAGGAAGGAGCGTGAGATGAAACTGAACGTCACCACGCTTGAGGGCAAGGACGCCGGCTCGATCGAGCTGTCGGATGCCATCTTCGGTCTCGATCCGCGCGCCGACATCATCCAGCGTTGCGTCAACTGGCAGCTCGCAAAGCGCCAGTCGGGTAACCACAAGGCCAAGGGCCGCGCCGAAATCTGGCGCACCGGCAAGAAGATGTACAAGCAGAAGGGCACCGGCGGTGCTCGTCACGGTTCGGCTCGCGTTCCGCAGTTCCGCGGCGGTGGTCGTGCCTTCGGTCCGGTCGTTCGCTCGCACGCGTTCGATCTGCCGAAGAAGGTCCGTGCGCTCGCGCTGAAGCATGCTCTGTCGGCGAAGGCCAAGGACGGCGGCTTGATCGTGATCGAGAACGCCAACCTGGAAGCCGCCAAGACGAAGGCTCTGCTCGGTCATTTCTCGGGTCTCGGCCTGACCAATGCGCTGATCATCGACGGCGCCGAGGTTCATGTCGGTTTCGCTCAGGCGGCCCGTAACATTCCGAACATCGACGTGCTGCCGATCCAGGGCATCAACGTTTATGACATTCTGCGTCGTCAGAAGCTGGTTCTGACCAGGGCGGCGCTTGATGCGTTGGAGGCGCGCTTCAAATGAAGAACATCGACCCGCGCCATTACGACGTGATCGTCGCCCCTGTGGTGACGGAAAAGGCCACTGTCGCTTCTGAATTCAACAAGGTTGTTTTCAAGGTCGACGGCAAGGCCACCAAGCCGCAGATCAAGGAAGCCGTCGAAAAGCTGTTCGACGTCAAGGTAAAGAGCGTGAACACGCTGGTTCGCAAGGGCAAGACGAAGATCTTCCGTGGCAACCTCGGTTCACAGTCGAACGTCAAGCGTGCGATCGTGACCCTCGAAGAGGGCCACCGCATCGACGTTACGACCGGACTGTAAGGGCGATCAACGATGGCACTTAAGACATTCAACCCAACGACACCCGGCCAGCGTCAGCTGGTCATGGTGGATCGTTCCGCGCTGTACAAGGGCAAGCCTGTCAAGGCTCTGACCGAAGGCAAGCACTCGGCTGGCGGTCGTAACAACACCGGTCGCATCACGGTGCGCTTCCGTGGCGGTGGCCACAAGAAGTCCTATCGTATCGTCGACTTCAAGCGTTCCAAGGTCGACGTTCCGGCCGTGGTCGAGCGTCTGGAATACGATCCGAACCGCACCGCGTTCATCGCGCTGATCAAGTACACCGATGGCGAGCAGGCTTATATCCTGGCGCCGCAGCGTCTGGCCGTTGGCGATACCGTCATCGCCGGCAGCTATGTCGACGTGAAGCCGGGCAATGTCATGCCGCTCGGTAACATGCCGATCGGCACGATCATCCACAACGTCGAGATGAAGATCGGGAAGGGCGGCCAGATCGCTCGCTCGGCCGGCACTTACGCCCAGCTCGTCGGTCGTGACCATGATTACGTGATCATCCGTCTGAACTCGGGCGAACAGCGCCTGGTTCACGGTCGTTGCACCGCCACCATCGGCGCTGTGTCGAACCCGGATCACATGAACATCTCGATCGGCAAGGCCGGTCGTACCCGCTGGCTCGGCTGGCGTCCGCATAACCGCGGCGTCGTCATGAACCCGATCGACCATCCGCACGGTGGTGGTGAAGGTCGTACCTCGGGTGGTCGTCACCCGGTTACGCCCTGGGGCAAGCCGACCAAGGGCAAGAAGACCCGGTCGAACAAGTCGACCAACAAGTTCATTCTCATCAGCCGCCACAAGCGGAAGAAGTAAGGATCGCCGGACATGGTTCGTTCAGTCTGGAAAGGCCCGTTCGTCGAGGGTTCGCTGCTCAAGAAGGCAGATGTCGCTCGTTCGTCTGGTCGTCATGATGTGATCAAGATCTGGAGCCGTCGCTCGACGATCTTGCCGCAGTTCGTGGGTCTCACCTTCGGCGTTTACAACGGCCAGAAGCATGTACCTGTCGCTGTGAACGAGGAAATGGTTGGTCACAAGTTCGGCGAGTTCTCGCCGACCCGTACCTTCCATGGCCACGCCGGCGACAAGAAAGCCAAGAAGGGCTGAGGACTAAGTCATGAGCAAGCCAAAGCGCGAACGGAGCCTCCCGGATAACGAGGCCAAGGCGATCGCCCGCATGTTGCGCGTGAGCCCGCAGAAGCTGAACCTGGTTGCGCAGATGATCCGCGGCCGTAAGGCCTCGGCTGCGCTCGCCGACCTGCAGTTCTCGCGCAAGCGGATCGCGGTCGACGTGAAGAAGTGCCTGGAATCGGCAATCGCAAATGCCGAGAACAACCATGACCTCGACGTTGACGCGCTGATCGTCTCCGAGGCGCATGTTGGCAAGGGCATCGTCATGAAGCGTTTCAGTCCGCGCGGCCGTGGCCGTTCGGGCCGTATCTTTAAACCGTTTGCGCAGCTGACGATTGTCGTTCGTCAGGTCGAAGCAGAAGCAGCAGCGTAAGCAGGCGCAGGAGAATAAGATGGGTCAGAAGATCAATCCAATCGGTCTGCGTCTTGGCATCAACCGTACGTGGGATTCACGTTGGTATGCCGGCAAGAACGAATACGGCAAGTTGCTGCACGAAGACGTCAAGATCCGCGAGATCCTGCACAAGGAACTCAAGCAGGCTGCCGTCGCCAAGATCATCATCGAGCGCCCGCACAAGAAGTGCCGCGTCACGATCCAGTCGGCTCGTCCGGGTGTCGTGATCGGTAAGAAGGGCGCCGACATCGACAAGCTTCGCAAGAAGGTTGCCGACATCACCTCGTCGGACGTGGTGATCAACATCGTCGAAATCCGCAAGCCGGAGCTCGATGCGACCCTGGTCGCCGAGTCGATCGCACAGCAGCTCGAGCGCCGCGTTGCGTTCCGCCGTGCGATGAAGCGGGCAGTGCAGTCGGCAATGCGTCTCGGCGCCGAAGGCATTCGTATCAACTGCTCGGGTCGTCTGGGCGGTGCGGAAATCGCGCGTATGGAATGGTATCGCGAAGGTCGCGTGCCGCTGCACACGCTGCGTGCGGATATCGATTACGGCGTAGCCACCGCGTTCACGACGTTCGGCACCTGCGGCGTCAAGGTCTGGATCTTCAAGGGCGAAATCCTTGAGCACGATCCGATGGCTCAGGACAAGCGCATGGCCGAGGGTGACAATTCCCGGCCGCGTCGCGACGCTGCTTGAGCGTTTAATTAGAAGGTTTGAGGGCGTAAGCCATGATGCAACCAAAGAAGACCAAGTTCCGGAAGGCGCATAAGGGCCGGATCCACGGCGTTGCGACTTCGGGCGCCACGCTGGCTTTCGGTCAGTTCGGCCTGAAGGCAATGGCGCCGGAACGTCTGACCGCGCGTCAGATCGAAGCTGCCCGTCGCGCGCTGACCCGCCACATGAAGCGTGCCGGCCGCGTCTGGATCCGCATTTTCCCGGATCTTCCGGTTTCGAAGAAGCCCGCTGAAGTCCGAATGGGCTCCGGCAAGGGTACCCCGGAACTGTGGGTTGCGCGCGTCAAGCCAGGCCGAGTGATCTTCGAGATCGACGGTGTCACCACGCAGATTGCCAAGGAAGCGATGACCCTCGCTGCCGCCAAGCTGCCGATCAAGACGCGTTTCGTTACGCGCATTGCGGAGTAAAGCCATGGCCGATATGAAATCCAGCGATATCCGCGCAATGAGCCCCGATCAGATGGACGACGCCGTCCTCAATCTGAAGAAGGAGCGCTTCAACCTGCGCTTCCAGCGTGCCACTGGGCAGCTGGAAAATACGACGCGCCTTCGTGAGGCTCGTCGTGATATTGCACGCATCAAGACGATCGCCGCGCAAAAGCGCGACGGTAAGTCGAAGTAAGGGGCCGAACATGCCAAAACGTACTTTGCAGGGCGTGGTCGTCAGCGACAAGCAGACCAAGACGGTTGTTGTTCGCGTTGACCGTCGCTTTACGCACCCGATCTACAAGAAGACCATCCGCCGTTCGAAAAACTACCATGCCCACGACGAGAACAGTGAGTTCAAGCCGGGCGACATGGTGTGGATCGAAGAGAGCAAGCCGATGTCGAAGCTGAAGCACTGGACGGTTGTCCGGGGCGAACAGAAGAAGACTGCCTAAAAACGCGCGCTTTGCGCATCAAAAAGAGGACGAGGTGCATCAATGATTCAGATGCAGACCAACCTCGACGTGGCCGATAATTCAGGCGCACGCCGTGTCATGTGCATTAAGGTGATTGGTGGATCCAAGCGCCGTTATGCATCCGTTGGCGACGTAATTGTCGTATCGATCAAGGAAGCCATCCCACGCGGGAAGGTGAAGAAGGGCGACGTCATGAAGGCGGTCGTCGTGCGCGTCCGCAAGGACATTCGCCGCCCGGATGGCTCTGTCATCCGCTTCGATCGCAACGCTGCCGTGCTGATCAACAATCAGTCCGAGCCGATCGGTACCCGTATCTTCGGGCCCGTGCCGCGTGAGCTGCGCGCCAAGAACCACATGAAGATCATCTCGCTTGCGCCGGAGGTGCTGTAATGGCTGCCAAAATTCGCAAGGGTGACAAGGTCATCGTGCTGAACGGTCGCGACAAGGGCCGTACCGGCGAAGTGTTTGAAGTGCGCCCGACCGAGGGCAAGGCGCTGGTTCGCGGCGTCAACCTGGTCAAGCGTCACCAGAAGCAGACCCAGGCACAGGAAGGCGGCATCATCTCAAAAGAGGCGCCGATCCAACTGTCCAACATCGCGATCGTCGGCAAGGACGGCAAGCCGACTCGCGTTGGTTTCAAGATCCAGGCTGATGGCACCAAGGTGCGCATCGCCAAGCGTTCGGGAGCAGAGATCGATGTCTGAGACCGTCTACATTCCGCGCCTGCGCGTCGAATACGACAAGTCCATTCGTGCCAAGCTGACTGAACAGTTCGGCTACGAAAACGTTATGCAGGTTCCGCGCCTCGACAAGATCGTGCTGAACATGGGCGTTGGCGAAGCCGTCAACGACCGCAAGAAGGCCGAAACCGCTGCCAGCGACCTGTCGCTGATTGCCGGTCAGAAGGCCATCGTGACCTATTCGCGCGTTGCTATCGCGACCTTCAAGCTGCGTGAAAACCAGCCGATCGGCGCCAAGGTGACTCTCCGGAAGATCAAGATGTACGAGTTCATCGATCGTCTGGTGAACGTGGCTTTGCCGCGCGTGCGAGATTTCCGTGGCCTGAACGCGAAGAGCTTCGACGGCCGTGGCAACTATTCGCTCGGTCTCAAAGAGCACATCATTTTCCCGGAAATCGATTTCGATAAGGCCGGGGATACGTCGCTGGGCATGGACATCACGGTGTGCACCACCGCCCGCACCGACGACGAGGCCCGCGCTTTGTTGACCGCTTTCAATTTCCCGTTCCGGCAGTGAGTAGCTGAAAAGCTTCTCAAACGCGGTAACCCAGGAGCCAAGCATGGCAAAGAAGAGTTCGATCGAGAAGAACAACCGTCGGAAGAAGATGTCCGCAAACGCAGCGCCGAAGCGCGCGCGTCTGAAGGCCATCATCGCCGACAAGACCAAGCCGATGGAAGAGCGGTTCGCCGCGACGCTGAAGCTCGCCGAGCTTCCGCGCAATTCATCGCCCGTTCGGGTCATGAACCGTTGCGAAATCACCGGTCGTCCGCATTCGGTCTATCGTATCAACAAGCTCAGCCGTATCGCGCTGCGTGAACTGGGCTCGAAGGGCCTGGTTCCCGGGCTCGTGAAGTCAAGCTGGTAAGGGGGGCGGAACATGTCGACCCACGATCCAATCAGCGATCTCATCACCCGCATCCGCAATGCGCAGATGCGTACCAAGTCCAAGGTTTCGACCCCGGGCTCCAAGATGCGCGCGAACGTGCTCGAAGTGCTGAAGAGCGAAGGCTACATCCGTGGCTTCGCCAGCGTCGAGCATTCGTCGGGCCGCTCCGAACTCGAGATCGAACTCAAGTATTTCGATGGCGAACCGGTCATCCGCGAAATCGAGCGTGTTTCGAAGCCAGGACGTCGCGTGTACGTCTCGGTGAAGAACTTGCCGCGCGTGAAGAACGGCCTCGGTATCTCCGTTTTGTCGACGCCCAAGGGAATTATGGCTGACCACGACGCGCGCGACGCGAATGTGGGCGGCGAAGTTCTCTTCACGGTGTTCTGAGGAAGGATCAGTCATGTCACGAGTTGGCAAGAAGCCAGTGGCGGTGACCGCGGGAGTTACCGCGTCCGTCGAAGGCCAGACCGTCAAGATGAAGGGCCCCAAGGGCGCTCTTCAGTTCGTCGTGCACGACGACGTGTTGGTGAAGATGGAAGAGGGCGCAATCAAGGTTGCTCCTCGCGTCGAAACCAATCGCGCCCGTGCACTGTACGGTACGGCTCGCGCGCAGATCGCGAATCTGCTCGAAGGCGTTACCAAGGGTTTCGAGAAGAAGCTCGAAATCACCGGCGTCGGTTATCGTGCGGCCCTGCAGGGCAAGAATCTGCAGCTGGCGCTCGGTTACAGCCACGATGTCGTCTACGCGATCCCGGAAGGCATCACCATCACGGTGCCGAAGCCGACCGAGATCAACGTCGCCGGCAACGACTCGCAGCGCGTCGGTCAGGTAGCCGCGGAGATCCGCAGCTATCGTCCGCCAGAGCCCTATAAGGGCAAGGGCGTACGTTATTCCGACGAGTTTATCTTCCGCAAGGAAGGCAAGAAGAAGTAACGGAGCCGGTCATGTCGAAACTCAAGATTACGAATGCCCGGCGCAAGCAACGCGTGCGGCTCTCGCTCCGCCGGACTGCCAATGGCCGTCCGCGCCTGTCGATCTTCCGCTCGTCGAAGCACATCTACGCGCAGGTCATCGACGACCTGAAGGGCGAGACGCTCGCTTCCGCGTCGTCGCTGGAGAAGGCGATGCGCGAAACCGGCAAGACCGGTGCGGACGTCGATGCGGCGCAGGCTGTCGGCAAGCTGCTGGCAGAGCGCGCGGTCAAGAATGGCGTCAAGGAAGTGGTGTTCGACCGTGGTCAGTATCTGTACCACGGCCGCGTCAAGGCGCTGGCAGATGCGGCTCGCGAAGGCGGGCTCAGCTTCTAAGCGATTTCACTTTCGTTGATTTGCAAGTTGCAGATTTGAACGGACACAGGGTTAGAAGCGAAAGCTTCGCAAGGATTGGAAAACACCATGGCAGGTGAACGCGAACGCGGCGGACGCGACCGGGGCCCCCGGGAAGAGCGTGATAGTGAGTTCGTCGACAAGCTCGTCCACATCAATCGTGTGGCGAAGGTCGTCAAGGGCGGTAAGCGCTTTGGCTTTGCAGCTCTGGTCGTCATTGGCGATCAGAAGGGCAGGGTTGGGTTTGGTCACGGTAAGGCCCGTGAAGTTCCCGAAGCAATCCGCAAGGCAACCGAGTCGGCCAAGCGCAACCTGACGCGCGTCGCTCTGCGCGAAGGTCGCACGCTGCATCACGACATCGCTGGCCGTCATGGCGCGGGTCGCGTGTATCTGCGTGCTGCTCCGGCTGGTACCGGCATCATCGCCGGCGGTCCGATGCGCGCTGTGTTCGAAACGCTGGGTATCCAGGACGTGGTGGCCAAGTCGATCGGTTCGTCGAATCCTTACAACATGGTTCGCGCCACTTTCGACGCGCTGAAGCATCAGGATTCGCCGCGTTCGGTTGCTGCTCGCCGCAACATCAAGGTGTCCACCCTGCAGTCGCGCCGCGTTGGCGGTGACGCCGAGCTGGTTGCCGAATAACGAGGCATGATCCGGAAAAGTGGTTTTCCGGTTTTCCGATAGGATCATGCCACTCTAAGAAGTCTTTTGGAGTTATCACGATGGCCAAGGCCGCAAAGATGATCAAGGTCGAGCAGGTCGCCAGCGCAATTCGCCGGCACCACTCGCAGCGTTCTACGCTGATCGGCCTCAAGCTCAACAAGATCGGTCGCGTCAGCGAATTGCAGGACACTCCTGAAGTTCGCGGCATGATCACCAAGGTGCAGCACCTCGTCCGCGTGGTCGAGGATAAGTAAGTTCACGTCGTCTCACTGCGGCCGCCAGGTTGCCGCAGGGATGACACTGTTGACCTTCGAGGTCCGGATCTGCCGGTAAGCCTCGGGAAGACAGGGCGAAACAGGGAAAAGAACGATGAAGCTCAGCGATATCGCCGATAACGCCGGCTCCCGTAAGAAGCGTATGCGCGTCGGCCGTGGCATCGGCTCCGGCAAGGGCAAGACCGCGGGCCGCGGCGGCAAGGGCCAGACCGCGCGTTCGGGCGTCCGCATCAAGGGCTTCGAGGGCGGCCAGATGCCGTTGCATCGTCGTCTGCCGAAGCGCGGCTTCAACAACATCTTCCGTCTCGATTACGCCGAGATCAACCTGGACCGCCTCCAGGACGCGATCGATGCGAAGACCATCGACATCAAGGCCGTGATCAACGCTGAATCGCTGGTGAAGGCTGGCGTTCTGCGCCGCTCGAAGGCTGGTGTGCGTGTTCTCGGCCGTGGCGAGATCAAGGCCAAGATCAACATCGAAGTGCACGGCGCCACCAAGACGGCGATCGAAGCCATCGAGAAGGCCGGCGGTTCGGTGAAGATCATTGCGCCGAAGAAGGCCGACGGCGAAGCTGCGTAACATCTGCGGCATCGCCTGCGTCTGTGGGCGGCCTTGCGTGATGTGGCAGTAGATTTTATCAATGCCGAGCACCAAATAATGTCCGGCCTCCGCTGCATGCCCCGCTCTTTCGGGGCATGATGGCGAAAGGGGCGCGGGAGAAAGCCAAACATGGTCTCTGCAGCAGAGCAATTAGCAGCAAACCTCAACTTTTCGGCCCTCGGCAAGGCCGATGAACTGAAGAAGCGCATCTGGTTCACACTGGGTGCGCTGCTTGTTTATCGGCTCGGCACCTATATTCCGCTGCCCGGCATCGATCCGGCCGCGTGGGAACAGGTGTTCAAGCAGCAGGCCGGCGGCATCCTCGGCATGTTCAACATGTTCGCGGGCGGCGGCATCAATCGCATGGCGATTTTTGCGCTGAACATCATGCCGTATATTTCGGCATCGATTATCATTCAGCTGCTGACCACCGTGTCGCCCCAGCTCGAAGCTCTCAAGAAAGAGGGCGAAGCGGGCCGCAAGACGCTGAACCAGTACACCCGTTACCTGACTGTCATCCTCGCTGCATTCCAGTCCTATGCCATTGCGGCGGGTCTGCAGGGCGCAGGCAATGTCGTCAGCGAACCCGGCATGTTCTTCCTGATCTCGACCTCGGTCACGCTGACCGGCGGCACGATGTTCCTGATGTGGCTGGGTGAGCAAATCACTTCGCGCGGCATCGGCAACGGCATCTCGCTGATCATTCTGGCCGGCATCGTGGCGGAGCTCCCGTCGGCGATCGCCAATATGCTCGAACTGGGTCGTCAGGGCGCACTGTCGACCGGTCTGATCCTGGTCGTCATCGTGATGGCCGTGGTCGTGATCGCCTTTATCGTGTTCATGGAGCGCGCCCAGCGCCGCCTGCTGATCCAGTATCCGAAGCGCCAGGTCGGCAACAAGATGTTCGAGGGCCAATCCTCGCATCTGCCGCTGAAGCTCAACACCTCGGGCGTGATCCCGCCGATCTTCGCGTCATCGCTGCTGTTGCTGCCAGCGACTATCGCGAGCTTCAACGCAGGGAAGGGGCCGGAATGGTTCCAGTGGCTGACCACGCAGCTCAGCCATGGCCGTCCGCTGTTCCTGATCTTCTATGTGTCGCTGATCGTATTCTTCGCGTTCTTCTACACGGCGATCGTGTTCAACCCGACCGAGACTGCCGACAATCTGAAGAAGCACGGGGGCTTCATCCCAGGCATTCGCCCGGGTGAGCGGACCGCGGAATACATCGACTATGTGCTCTCGCGCATCACTGTACTCGGCGCTGCCTATCTCGCCGTGGTCTGCTTGATCCCCGAGATCCTGATTTCCTACGCCTCGGTGCCGTTCTACTTCGGCGGCACGTCGCTGCTGATCGTGGTCAGTGTCACCATGGATACTGTGGCGCAGGTGCAGGGCTATCTGCTGGCGCACCAGTATGAAGGTTTGATCCGCAAGTCGAAGCTGAGGGGCCGGCGCAAATGAGGTTGATTCTTCTCGGGCCGCCGGGGGCGGGCAAGGGAACTCAGGCACATCGTCTTGTCGAGCGTCACAACATCGTTCAGCTGTCCACCGGTGACATGCTGCGTGCTGCCGTGGCCGCCGAGACCGAAGTTGGCCTCAAGGCCAAGGACATCATGGCCGCTGGCGGCTTGGTGCCCGATGATATTGTGATCGGGATCATTTCGGATCGCATCGAGTTGCAGGATGCCGCCAACGGCTTCATCCTCGACGGCTTCCCGCGTACCGTGCCGCAGGCCGAAGCGCTGGATGCACTGCTGAAGTCCAAGGGGCTTCATCTCGATGCGGCCGTTGAGCTCCGCGTCAATGAGAGCGCGCTGTTGCAGCGTGTCGAAGCCCGTGTCGCGCAGATGATGGAGCGCGGCGAGACCGTGCGCATCGATGATACGCCGGAAGTGCTGTCGAAGCGTTTGGCGAGCTACCGCACCTCGACCGAGCCGCTGGTGCATTATTATTCGGAGAAGAGGAAGCTGGTGACCATCGATGGCATGATGACCATCGAAGAGGTAACGGCTGAGATCAACCGCGTGCTGGCAGCGATTCTCGCCGCCGATGAGTCGGCGAAGAAGTCGGCCCGCAAGTCCGCCAAGAAGGCCGCTGCCGCCAAGCGTGGATCTGCTCCGGCCAAGAAAGCGGCCAAATCGGCCAAAAAAGCCGTGAAGGCAGTCAAGAAGGCCAAGAAGGCGCCGGTAAAAGTCGCCAAGAAGGCAAAGGCCGCCAAGAAAGCTGTAAAGAAGACCGTCAAGAAAACCGTCAAAAAGGCTGTAAAAGCGGCCAAAAAGGCTGTAAAATCGGCTTCGAAGGCCAAAACCAGCAAGTCGGCCAAAAAGCCAGCCAAGAAGGCCGGTAAAGTGGCCAAGAAAGCCGGCAAAAAGCGCGTCAAACGCTAGAGCAGGTTGACGAAACGAAGTCGAATACTTTAATAAGGCCCTCATCCAGTCGGAAGATTCCAACGATGCCGGGCCCCACTGAAATCCAGGGGACGGGCGTCGTGTTCGCGTTTGTGAATACCCGCCCGACAAATGATGATAATGCCGGTTCGTGATGGACTGGTGACAGGAGAGAAGTTGTGGCCCGTATCGCCGGTGTAAACATCCCGACCAACAAGCGCGTGCTGATCGCGCTGCAGTACATTCATGGCATCGGCCAGAAGAACGCCGCCGATATCATCGAGAAGGTGAAGATCACTCCAGAGCGCCGCGTCAATCAGCTCAGCGACGCGGAAGTTCTGCAGATTCGCGAAGTCATCGACCGCGACTATCTGGTCGAGGGCGATCTTCGTCGTGAGACGGGCATGAACATCAAGCGTCTGATGGACCTCGGCTGCTATCGCGGTTTGCGTCATCGTCGCGGTCTGCCGGTTCGTGGCCAGCGCACGCATACCAATGCGCGCACCCGTAAGGGTCCGGCCAAGTCGATCGCCGGCAAGAAGAAGTAAGCTTTCGAATACGAGTTTGCGGAAGCGGATGATCATCCGCTTCTGCAATTATTTTTGGTGTAGCCGCTGGCATTACGGCGGCGTTGAGATCCTCAGAAAGGTTAGAGATGGCAAAGGAAGCCGGACGTATTCGTCGCCGCGAGCGCAAGAACATTGCATCGGGCATCGCGCACGTGAATTCGTCGTTCAATAACACGACCATCACCATCACCGACGCGCAGGGCAACACGATTGCCTGGTCGTCGGCTGGCACGATGGGCTTCAAGGGTTCGCGCAAGTCGACCCCGTATGCAGCGCAGGTTGCTGCTGAAGACGTGTCGAAGAAGGCGCAGGAACACGGCATGCGCACGCTGGAAGTCGAAGTCGGCGGTCCGGGTTCGGGTCGTGAATCGGCTCTCCGCGCTCTGCAGGCTGCGGGCTTCACGGTCACCTCGATCCGCGACGTGACCTCGATCCCGCACAACGGTTGCCGCCCGCGCAAGCGTCGGCGCGTTTGATACTTTTTGATCGCGGGTGGCTTGGCTGCCCGCGATCGCTTTTGCGATGCGACTTACGCGGACTGATCCGCGATCTCCAACGCCAGTGAGTTTGATGGCATGGGTGACACAGTGACGATCCAGAAAAATTGGCAAGAACTTATCCGGCCGAACAAGCTGCAGGTAACCCCTGGCAGCGATCCAACCCGTTTTGCGACCCTGGTTGCCGAACCGCTTGAGCGTGGTTTCGGTCAGACCCTCGGTAACGCACTCCGCCGCATCCTGCTGTCCTCGCTGCAGGGCGCTGCCGTGCAGTCGGTGCACATCGACGGCGTGCTGCATGAATTCTCCTCGATCGCCGGCGTGCGTGAAGACGTCACCGACATCGTGCTGAACGTGAAGGACATTGCGATCAAGATGCTGGGCGAAGGCCCGAAGCGCATGGTCGTGAAGAAGCAGGGCCCGGGCGTCGTGACCGCCGGCGACATTCAGACTGTCGGCGATGTGACCGTTCTCAATCCCGACATGCAGATCTGCACCCTCGACGAGGGCGCCGAGATCCGCATGGAATTCACCGTTGCCGGCGGCAAGGGCTACGTCGCTGCCGAGCATAACCGTCCGGAAGACGCGCCGATCGGCCTGATCCCGATCGACAGCCTGTACTCGCCGGTTCGCAAGGTGTCGTACAAGGTCGAGAACACGCGTGAGGGCCAGATCCTCGATTACGACAAGCTGACGATGACCATCGAGACCAACGGCGCGCTGACGCCGGATGACGCGGTCGCTTACGCCGCGCGCATCCTGCAGGACCAGCTCAACGTGTTCGTGAACTTCGAAGAGCCCCGCAAGGAAGTTGCTCAGGAAGTCATTCCGGATCTCGCTTTCAACCCGGCTTTCCTCAAGAAGGTCGACGAACTCGAGCTCTCGGTACGTTCGGCAAACTGCCTGAAGAACGACAACATCGTTTACATCGGCGATCTCGTTCAGAAGTCGGAAGCAGAAATGCTCCGCACTCCGAACTTCGGCCGCAAGTCGCTGAACGAAATCAAGGAAGTGCTCGCCCAGATGGGTCTGCACCTCGGCATGGAAGTGCCCGGTTGGCCGCCGGAAAATATCGACGAGTTGGCCAAGCGCTTCGAAGATCACTACTGAGCATCACGAGCGGCGTGGCCGGGTTGTCCCGGCCATGACGTTATGGGCGAACGCAGGCAGCCCACCTGCAACATGATGTCCGACGAACCGTCGCGGCAAACTGAAATATAAGGAATATTCCAATGCGTCACGGCAAGGTTCATCGCAAGCTCAACCGCACCGCAGAACATCGCAAGGCGATGTTCGCCAACATGTGCGCGTCGCTGATCAAGCACGAGCAGATCATCACCACGCTTCCGAAGGCAAAGGAGCTCCGCCCGATCGTGGAGAAGCTCGTCACCCTCGGCAAGAAGGGCGGCCTCCACATGCGCCGCCAGGCTATCAGCGAGATGAAGGACCAGGATCAGGTTCGCAAGCTGTTCGACGTGCTGGCCAAGCGCTACGCTGATCGTCAGGGCGGTTACACCCGCATCATCAAGGCCGGCTTCCGCTACGGCGACAACGCCCCGATGGCTCTGATCGAATTCGTCGATCGCGACGAAGACGCCAAGGGCAAGGATTCGGGTCCGGTGCAGGGCTCGGCCGAAGCGGCGTAAGCCACGTCACATCAGAATTTCGGAAAAGCGGCGCCTTGTGCGCCGCTTTTTTGTTGTGCCATCGCCCGTTGAATGCAGTTGCATCTATTGGTCCGCGTTCCGATATGAGCCCCATCACTTGATGGAGCATTGATATGAAAATCGATCTGACGGGCAAGACGGCACTCGTGACGGGCTCGACCTCGGGCATTGGTCACGCCATTGCCAAGGGCCTGGCCGCCACTGGCGCTCAGGTTGTTGTGAACGGCCGCAGTCAGGGCAAGGTGGACGCGGCAATCACTGCGATCACCAAGGCCGTGCCCGGGGCCAAGGTGAAAGGCGTCGCTGCCGACGTGTCGACAGCGGAGGGCTGCAATGCGCTCGCCTCGGCACTCCCCGAGGTCGATATCCTTATCAACAATGCCGGCATCTTCGAGCCCAAGGGCTTCTTCGACATTCCCGACGAGGACTGGACGCGCTTCTTCGAGGTCAACGTCATGTCGGGCATCCGTCTGTCGCGCGCTTACATGCAGGGCATGTTGAAGCGCAACTGGGGCCGCATCGTTTTCATCTCATCAGAGTCCGGACTGAATATTCCCGGCGAGATGATCCACTACGGGATGACGAAAACAGCGCAGCTCGCGATCTCGCGTGGTCTCGCGGAGCTCACCAAGGGCACGGCCGTGACGGTCAATTCCGTGCTGCCCGGACCGACTATGTCGGAGGGCGTCGAGACTTTCGTCAAGGATCTCGCCAAACAGAACGGGCAATCGGTCGAAGAGGCTGCTTCGAACTTCGTCAAGCAGCACCGCTCGACGTCGCTGATCCAGCGCTTCGCCACCGTCGAGGAGATCGCGAACATGGTCGTCTATGTCTCGTCGAAGGAGGCATCGGTGACCAACGGTGCAGCACTGCGTGCGGAAGGCGGGATCGTCCAGACCATCGCATAAGCCTACGCCCCGCAAAGATAAAAAGGCGGCGCTGAAGCGCCGCCTTTTTTCGTTGTGGGACCGTGGGCATGTAGCCCCGAGCCTGGAGGATTACAGAAAGTTTTGCGCTTAGAAGGCCACCTGGGTGCGCATCGCGAACACGTCGTAGTCAGCACCGGTATTCACGTTGCTGTTGACGGCGAACTTGTCGACGGTGCCGTGGATCCAGTTGAACATGAAGCGCATGTTCTGGTTCACGTACCAGTTTACGCCGACCGTGGTGTTCTTCAACTCACCGCCGCGAATGACGCCGTCATTCAGGCTGGCGTAGCTGTAGCGCACCGCGAGTTCCCATGCGCCAAGATCGCCGGTCGCGAAGTTGACCGGACGGGCCGGGTTGATGCCGCCGAAGGCACCGGCCGATGTGTTGTACTTGTGCTGTTCGCCGGTGATGACGTAGCTGGCCTGGCCGTAACCGCCATTGAAGCTCAGGTCGGACAGACCGTTGCTGCGCTGGATGTTGTAGTCGAAGTATTCGCCCGACGCCATGAAGCTGCCGAACTTGACGGCGGCTTCACCGCTCAGCACACGGGCATTGTTCACGAAGTTCATGGTGCCGGTGTTAAGCAATGCGTTGGTCGCCGGATCGACGCGAACTTCGATGCGATCGGATATGCCGAGCGTGTTGTTGGTCACACCACCGGTCTGGGCGAGATACAGCGCGTCGAAGCCGACGAGGACGGTGCCGACTTCGTTGTTGATCGGCAGACCGACGGCGCGGAAGGTGGCGCCGAGCGGCTGCGGCTGGCTGTGATTGACGTTCAGGCCGGTCGTCGGACCGGTCACGTAAGCGCCGACCCAGTAGTGATCGCCGAATACCTGACCACCGAACGCAGCGCGGTTGTCGCCTGCGGCGAGGTTCGTTGCGAGAACCTGCGAAGCCGCGCGCTCCATGAACATGATGTTGTTCGAGCTGGTAGCTTCATCCAGCGTATACGGCACGTCGATATAGCCGCCCTGGATCAACAGGCCCTTGACGCCCTTATAGGCGACATAGGCGTTGTTGAGAGTGACGTCGCCATCGGTGGTACCGCCGGCATCGACGATCACGCCGTATTCCCAATCCTTGTTGAAGGTGCCGATCAGGCCGAGACGGGCGCGACGGGCGTTGATGCCGTCATTCACGCTCTGCGGGGTGGTCCCGGCCGACTTCGGCGAGAACGAGTAGGCGGCGGTGTCGAGGTGCAGACGGCCGGTGATGGCGATGCAGTTCAAACCGTCGTCAGTGCAGAAGGTCGGACGGTTGCCGGGCATCGTCAGGTTCGCGTTGATGAAGGGCACAGCCTTCTTGTGCATGGCAGCGTTGGCGTTCGCAAAGTTCTGCTTGACCGTTTCCGTCTGCTTTTGCGTGGTGTTCGCCTGCTTCTGAACGTTATCGAGCTTCTTTTCCAGCGCGCGGAGCTGCGCTTTCAATACGGCGATCTCGTCATTCGATGACTGCGCATGCGCCGGGCTTGCGGCCAGCGCACCGATCACGCCGAGCGTGCCGAGGATTTTGTGTGTCGTGAAAGACATGGAGTACCCCTGTAGAAGACAAAATCCGACACGCCCCGCGAATTGCTCCGTAGGTGATGGACGCGTATGGATCTGTGTTTGTGATCTTGCGAAAGAGAACGTCCGGAGGCTCTCGCCAGGGACCGTTCTCATTTAACAAGCGAGCTACCGTTGAGCTCGCGGGCAAACTAGGCAAGCTTTGCGACAGTTCTGTAAAACCCGCATCGCATTGTAGTGAACGACACCGCTGTGTCGCTTTTCGATCACAAGCGATTTAGATAGTTAGCTATCTTAATTAGCTATTGTTTGAGAAGAGCGCATCCATGGATGCGCTCTGTTATCGTAGGTGTCTCCAGGCGGGAATGTCGTGGTGACAGTTTCGTGATCACCAGCCTTCGAGCACGATCTTGCCGTGCGACTTGCCGGATTCGAGCAGCGCATGCGCGCGCTTGAGATTCGCGGCATTGATGGTGCCGAAGGTCTTGTCGAGCGTCGTGCGCAGCACACCCTTGTCGATAAGGTCTGCAACGTCGTTGAGGAGGTAGTGTTGCGCGATCATGTCGGGCGTCTGGAATGACGATCGCGTGAACATGGATTCCCAGTGCACCGAGACGGCCTTGCCCTTGAACGCGGACATGTTGAATTCAACGGGATCGTCGATCAGTCCGAGCTTGCCCTGCGGTGCGATCAGATCGGCAAGCGCTTTGTAGTGCTGCTCCGTCCCCGTGAGGCTGGCGATGAGGGCGACGGGCGGCAGTTTCAATGCGTCGATTTGCTCCTTCAGCGGCTTGCTGTGATCGATCACCGCATGTGCGCCGAGATCCTGGCACCACTTGATCGTCTCGGGCCGCGATGCCGTTGCCACAACGGTGAGGCCGGTGAGGCGGCGTGCGAGCTGGATGAGGATCGAGCCGACGCCGCCGGCACCGCCCATGATGAGCAGCGTGCGCGGATCGAGGCTCTTGCCAGGCGCGACGCTGAGCCGATCGAAAAGCAGTTCCCAGGCGGTGATCGCGGTGAGCGGCAACGCCGCAGACTGTGCAAAGGAGAGCGAGGAGGGCTTGCGGCCGACAATGCGCTCATCGACCAGATGGAACTCGGCATTGGTGCCCTGGCGCTGGATCGAGCCGGCATAGAACACCTCGTCGCCCGGCTTGAACATCGTCACATCGGGGCCGACAGCATCGACGACGCCGGCAGCGTCATAGCCGAGGATCTTAGTTTCGCCGGCCGGCGGCGCCGCGCGCTTGCGCACCTTGAAATCGACGGGATTGGCCGAGATCGCCTTCACCGATACGCGGATGTCGCGACCGGTCGGTTCGGGCTTCGGAGCCTCGAAATCGACCAGCGCGTCAGCTGCGTCGATCGGGAGGGATTTGGTGTAGCCGACTGCCTTCATTGGGTGTGCTCCATGCTCCTGGCGGAAATGTCCCGAAGAGGTGTCCCGACGCGACAATAATTGCAAGTACTGTCATTTCAGGGATATAGTCACCGAATGGATACTATTGGATATTTGCGATGAAGCGGCGTGATTTCGGCAATGGGCCGGGCTGTCCGGTCGAGGTGACGCTCGATCTGATCGACGGCAAATGGAAGGGCGTGATCCTGTATCATTTGCAGCAGGGGCGGCTGCGTTTCGGCGAGCTGCGCAAGCTGATGCCACGGATCACCCAGCGCATGCTGACCAAACAGCTTCGCGCGCTCGAGGAGGATGGGCTGATCGTCCGGACGGTCTATGCCGAGGTCCCGCCGCGGGTCGAATATGCACTGTCGGAAACCGGGCTCGGATTGCGCCCGGTAATCGATGCCCTCAAGGCATGGGGTGATGCGCACAAGATGCGCCAGAAGTCGGCCGCGGTCGCAGCGCCCCAGCCGCGCAAAAAAGCGCCGGTGGAGAACAAGGATGTGCCGGCGGACGCAAGCTAGTTCCCGCCCTTCTATTGCCCCGCTCAGCAGCCTATATTCGCCGCGATTTCCTCAAAGAGGCCCCGATGATCCCATTTTTCCGCAACGCCGCGACCGCTTCGACTTTGTGCGCCATTGTCCTGTCGTCCGCACTCGCGCCGGCTCTTGCACAGGATCGCCGGGTCCCGACTTCGCCGACGGAAATGAAGCTGTCCTACGCGCCGATCGTGCAGCGGGTGCAGCCGGCCGTGGTGAACGTCTATGCGGCCAAGACGGTGCAGAATCGCAATCCGTTGCTGGACGATCCGGTGTTCCGCCGCTTCTTCGGCGGCCAGGGTATGCAGCCGGAGCAGATGCAGCGCTCGCTTGGTTCGGGCGTGATGGTCGATGCGTCGGGCCTCGTCGTTACGAACAACCACGTCATCGAAGGCGCCGACCAAGTGAAGGTGTCACTGGCGGACAAGCGCGAGTTCGAGGCCGAGATCGTGCTCAAGGACAGCCGCACCGATCTGGCGGTGCTGCGCATCAAGGACGGCAAGGAGAAATTCCCGACGCTGGATTTCTCCAACTCCGATGATCTGCTGGTCGGCGATGTCGTGCTCGCGATCGGCAATCCGTTCGGCGTTGGCCAGACCGTGACCCACGGCATCGTGTCCGCGCTTGCGCGCACGCAGGTCGGCATCACCGACTATCAGTTCTTCATCCAGACCGATGCTGCGATCAATCCCGGCAATTCCGGTGGCGCGCTGGTCGACATGACCGGCAAGCTGATCGGTGTGAACACCGCGATCTTCTCGCGCTCCGGCGGTTCGCAGGGTATCGGCTTTGCGATCCCGGCGAATATGGTGCGCGTCGTCGTTGCCTCCGCCAAGAGCGGTGGCAAGGCCGTGAAGCGTCCGTGGCTCGGCGCGCGGCTGCAGAACATCACGCCTGAGATCGCCGAGACGCTCGGGCTCAAGACGCCATCTGGCGCGCTGGTCGTCAATGTCACCGCGAACAGCCCGGCTGCGAAGGCCGGCCTCAAAGTCTCCGATCTCGTGACTGCCATCGATGGCCAGGCCATCGAGGATCCAAATGCGTTCGAATATCGCTTCGCGACGCGGCCGCTCGGCGGGACCGCGCAGCTCGATGCACAACGCAGTGGCAAGCCGGTGAAGCTGACCGTTGCGCTCGAAGCTGCGCCCGATACGGGGCGTGACGAGATCACGCTGACGGCGCGTTCGCCATTCCAGGGCGCCAAGATCGCCAATATTTCGCCGGCCGTTGCCGACGAGTTGCGGCTGGATTCCAACACTGAAGGCGTTGTCATTACAGAGTTGACCGACTCCGCCACTGCGGCTGGCGTCGGCTTTCAGAAAGGCGATCTCATCATCGCGGTCAACGGTACCAAGATAGGCAAGACCAGCGATCTCGACAAGGTGACGCGCGACGGCGCGCGGCTGTGGCGCATCGTCGTGGTGCGCGGAGGCCAGCAGATCAACGTCACACTCGGCGGATGAGCCCGAAACAACCCACGCCTTCTGCAAACCTGTTTGCCGCAGCCGGGCTGGAGCAGGACGCGCCGCGTCCGCTCCCGGAGCGGCTGCGGCCGCGTGTGCTGTCCGATGTGGTCGGGCAGGATCACATCCTCGGGCCTGATGGCGCGCTGACGCGCATGCTGGAAACGCGCACGCTGGGTTCGCTGGTGTTCTGGGGACCGCCCGGCACCGGCAAGACCACCGTGGCACGTTTGCTTGCGGACGCGACGGAGCTTCAGTTCGAGCAGATCTCGGCGGTGTTCTCCGGCGTCGCCGATCTGAAGAAAGTGTTCGAAGCCGCGCGCGCCCGTCGCGAGATGGGCCGTGGCACGCTCTTGTTTGTCGACGAGGTGCATCGCTTCAACAAGGCACAGCAGGACTCGTTCTTGCCCGTGATGGAAGACGGCACCGTGGTGTTGGTCGGAGCCACTACCGAGAACCCGTCCTTCGAACTCAACGCCGCTCTGTTGTCGCGTGCGCGCGTGCTGGTATTTCAGTCGCTGGATGCGGCGGCGATCGAGAAACTGTTTGCGCATGCGGAGAGCGTCGTCGGTCGCGCTCTGCCGCTCGATGATGAGGCTCGCGCTGTGCTGGTACGCATGGCCGATGGCGATGGCCGCGCTGCACTGACACTGGTCGAGGAAGTCTGGCGCGCCGCGCGGACCAATGAGATATTCAATGCCGCGCAACTGCAGGACATCCTGCAACGCCGTGCGCCGATCTACGACAAGTCGGCCGATGGCCATTACAATCTGATCTCGGCATTGCATAAATCGGTGCGCGGCAGCGATCCCGACGCGGCGCTATATTACCTGTGCCGCATGCTCGATGCTGGCGAGGATCCATTGTTCCTGGCGCGCCGCGTGGTGCGGATGGCCGTGGAGGACATCGGTCTTGCCGATCCGCAGGCGCTGGTGATCTGCAACGCAGCCAAGGACGCCTATGATTTCCTCGGCCATCCCGAAGGCGAACTCGCCATCGCGCAGGCGGTGATCTACATCGCCACCGCGCCGAAATCGAATGCCGCCTATATGGCCTACAAGGCCGCGATGCGGACCGCGAAAGAGGGCGGCTCGCTGCTGCCTCCGAAACACATCCTGAACTCGCCGACCAAGCTGATGAAGTCCGAAGGCTATGGTGACGGGTACCAATATGACCACGACACGCCCGAAGCTTTCTCCGGGCAAGACTATTTCCCGGAAGCCTTGGGGCGTCAGACCTTCTATGATCCGCCGGAGCGCGGGTTCGAACGCGAGATTCGCAAGCGGCTGGATTACTGGACCAGACTGAGGAACGAGAGACAATCATGAGCCGTCGCGACAAGAAGCCTCTCGCCAAGCGTGGTCCCGGTGGTGAGCGCAGCAAGGCGCCGCGTGGCAAGGGTGCCGCCCCGAAGAACGCTGCATCCAAGGCCGCCCCGTCGAAGGGCGAGCGGCCGTCATTCGGCAAGGCCGGCCGCGTGAGCAGCGATCGTCCGATGAGCGCGCGTCCGCCGCGCGCGCGCGCCGGTGAACGTTCGGAGTGGGCCGAGCGGTCCGAGCGATCCGAACGCCCTCAGCGTGCCGAGCGAAGCGAGCGCTTCGATGCGCCGCAACGTTCCGAGCGGCCGAGCAGCAAGCGGCCGCCAAGCTCGCGTCCTTCCGGTTCGCGTCCGGGCGGCAAGGCCGCGCCGCGTTATGGCAACGCGCCGCTGCGTGAGCCGCGGCCGCCTGTGTCCTATCTTGAAGAGCCGGCTAAACCTGAAGTCGCGCCTGCGCCGCTGCCCACCGCCGTACAGAACGTCATCGTGACGCCTGACGAGAACGGCATGCGTGTCGATCGCTTTCTCGAAGCGCATTTCCCCGGCCTGTCGTTCTCCCATATCCAGCGTATCGTCCGCAAAGGCGAGCTGCGCGTGAACGGCAAGCGTGCTGACAGCAAGGATCGGTTGGAAGAGGGACAAACCGTCCGCATTCCGCCGCTGAAGCTCGATGCGCCGAAGGTCGTCGGTGAACTCTCGGAGGCCGCCAACAAGACTCTGCAGGCGCTCAAGGAGATGACGATCTACGAGGACGCCGACGTCATGGTGCTGAACAAGCCCGCCGGCCTTGCGGTGCAGGGCGGCTCGGGCATGACGCGGCACGTCGACATGATGCTGGAGGTGATGCGCGACGCCAAGGGACAGAAGCCGCGCCTGGTGCATCGTCTCGACCGGGAAACGTCGGGCTGCCTGCTGATCGCCAAGACGCGTTTTGCGGCGACCAAGCTCACCGGCGCGTTCCGCGAACGTTCAGCACGAAAGATCTATTGGGCGCTGGTTGCCGGCGTGCCGAAGCCGAAGCAGGGCCGTATCTCGACCTACCTGGCGAAGGAAGAAAACGAGGAAGACACCATCATGCGCGTCGCCAAACATGGTGACGAAGGCGCAAGCCATGCGGTGACGTATTATGCAGTGGTGGAAACCTCGGCGCAGAAACTCGCCTGGGTATCGCTCAAGCCGGTGACGGGGCGTACGCATCAGTTGCGCGCGCATATGGCGCATATCGGCCACGCCATCGTCGGCGACCCGAAATATTTCAACATCGAGAATTGGCAATTGCCGGGCGGCATTCAGAAGCGCCTGCATCTGCTGGCGCGCCGCATCGTGATCCCGCATCCGCGTGGCGGCGTGATCGACGCCACGGCGCCGTTGCCGCCGCATATGCTGCAGTCGTGGAATCTGCTCGGTCTCGAACACGACCGGTTCGACCCGATCGAGAACGCACCGGAAGAGTAGGGCGTTGTCGGGCTCCGACAACATCCCGTGTGCGACGCCGGCAACAACCGACGCACCTGAATTCGACGCCGCGTTTCGTGCGCGCCTGCACGACCTGTTCGTGTGGCGCCGCGATATCAGGCGCTTCAGATCCGATCCGCTGCCAGAGGGCCTGCTCGATCGTCTGATCGATACTGCGTGCCTCGCGCCGTCGGTGGGCCTGAGCCAGCCATGGCGCTTCGTCATCGTCGATGATGCGTCACGCCGTCAGGCCGTGCTGGAGAATTTCAGTGCCTGCAACGCCGAGGCATTGAGAGCCTATACCGGTGATCTCGCGCAGAGCTATGCGACGCTCAAGCTCGCCGGCTTGCGCGAAGCGCCGTGCCATCTCGCGGTATTTGCCGATCATGGCACTGAGGTCGGCCACGGGCTTGGCCGGCGCACGATGCCGGAGATGGCGGATTATTCGGTTGTGACGGCGATTGCGACCATGTGGCTGGCCGCGCGCGCCGAAGGCATCGGCATGGGCTGGGTCTCGATCCTCGATCCTGCTGCGATCGCCGTGACACTCGATATACCTCGTGACTGGCGGCTGATCGGCTATTTCTGCATCGGTTATCCGGAGATCGACGACGATCGGCCGGAACTCGAGCGCGCCGGATGGGAACGCCGTCATTCGGCAGCGGATCACATTGTCCGGCGCTGACACTTGATGTGCCTGATAATCGTGACAACATGAGACCAATGAGACATCACTCCATCCCATTCGCTGTGTTGGTCGCCGTTGCGGCGGCGCTCTCTGCTGCGCCTGCGGTCGCGCAGGTTATCGGAGTGCCCGGCAATTCGGCTTTGATCACGCCACTGCCGCCCGCACCGCCACCGCCACGGATAGAAGTACCTGTCGTGCCTCAGCTCGGCGATCTGCCGCGGCAGCAGAATGTACCGCAGGCGCGGGGATCTTTCAGCGATCGTATCACCAATTGTTTGCACGATGGTGCTGCTGCGGGTCTCGGCCCGAATGATCGTGCGACCTATTCGCGGGCCTGTGCCAATCGCTGACACGAGCGATTTGGTCTCGCGTGGCGCCCGTCTGTCGCGTAAATTGATGGCTGGCGAACAGGAATTGAGACCATCGATGCGTGAATTGTTTGACGAAGTGTACGGCCAGGCGCAGCTCGATCCGCAAGAGGCGGTGCGACGGTCGACGCGTGGTCCGCAGCGCAAGCGCTTCTACAAGACCGTCGGGTTGAGCGAAACACCGGACGGCTATGCCATCATGCTTGACGACAAGACCGTACGCACGCCGTCGCGCCATCCGCTGGTCGTTCCTACATCAGCCATTGCCGAAGTCATGGTCGCGGAATGGGACGAACAGCAGGATGTCATCGACCCCACGAGCATGCCGGTGACACGCCTGGCCAACAGCGTGATCGACGCGATCCGCGATGAGGCGCAGACCCAGGCGGTGGCTGACGATATCACCAAATACTTCAGCACCGATCTGCTGTTCTATCGCGCGGGCTATCCCGAGGCGCTTAGCGCGCGCGAGGCTGCGGCGTGGGATCCCGTATTGTTCTGGGCTGCCGATGATCTCGGCGCGCATTTCATCCTGGCTGAGGGCATCGTGCATGTCAGCCAGCCCGAACGGGCCATCGCATCTGCCCGCGCGGCGCTGCCGAGCGATCCATGGGCGATCGCCGCGCTGCATCTGGTGACGACGATCACCGGCTCGGCGTTGCTCGCGCTGGCGCTGCTCCATGGCCATCTGAATGCCGATCAGGTCTGGACAGCCGCCTTTGTCGACGAGGACTGGAATATCGAGAAGTGGGGCCTCGATGAGGAAGTCGCGGCCCGACGCGCGGCGCGGCAGGTGGATTTCAAGGCTGCCGTGCTGGTGCTGAAGGCGGTCGCACCGTCAGCGGGTTAATGCGAAGTTAACGACCATTAACTAGCGTAGCTGCACCATTGTCCGGTGCCGCTCATCATGCCGACTCCCGTCAACTCGATCTTACCGGTTGTCTCCGCGCAGGGCGTGGCGAGCGAAGTCGCGTTTCAGCCCGGCAGCGTGATTGCCGGCCGCGTGCTGTCGATCTCGCCAGACAATCAGGTCCGTATCGCCATCGGGCACAGCACGATCGACGTGCAATCGCAGGTGCCATTACAGGCCGGGCAGGTGCTGCAATTCGCCGTGTCGAAGACGGACAATGGCAATGTCCAGCTTGCCGTCGTTACACCGCAGAACACAGGTGCAGGGCAGGCGGGCGGCGCGTCCTCCGGCAATGTGACGCTCGCGCCAGACGTGCCAATCAATCTCGCTAATGCCATCGCGACTTCCAAGATCCAGCTGACATCGCTGGAAGCACAGGCACTCTCTACCGCCACGCAAAGTGCCGTGACGCAGCAGGCGAGCCTGGCCACACTGTTTGCCAATCTCGGAGCCGCCACCTCGCTGACTGGGCTGCCGCAGCAGTTGCAGCAAGCGGTCGCGCAAGTACTGGCGCAACGTCCGCCGCTCGACGCCCAGCTCACCGGCGAGGAAGTCAAATCGGCGTTCCAAAATTCCGGCCTGTTTCTGGAGGCATCGCTGGCCAAGGGAGCGCTGCCGCAAGGCGGGCTGCCCGACATGAAAGCGGCATTGATCGTGTTGCGCCAGGCGTTGGCGACGACACTCGCCACAGCGAGTCCGACCCAGAGCACAACGCCAGCGACGGCGAATGCAGCGACACCGGAGCAGCCAGTATCGGCGTTGGCAAACGCGCTTCCCAATGCAGCGGCGCAGGTCACAGCACAGCAGGCGCAGGCCGCTGCAGCGACGGTGGTCATGCTGCCCAAGGCGAGCATCAAGAACGATCCGCTGCAGCAGGCTGGACTTCTCGCTGCAGACGAGCCCGTGCTCGATGTCCCGGCTCAGACCGCACCGGCCGTGGCAAAAGCTCCCGAAGCGGCTGCACGCTTGGCGACCAATGGCGCAGCGCTCAATCTGCTTAGGGAAGCGCTGCAAACGGCTCCGAAGGGCATGGGAAGCGCAGCATCGCTGGTGTTCGACGACAGCATGATGATGGATCTGCTGCCTGCTACGAAGGCGCCAGCGGGCCAGCCAGGTGCCGACACCAACATCGCGCGTAACACCCTGCCACCGCCGCCATTGCGCGGTGGGCTGCCGACGGCGCAGGCGATGGCTCTGCCGACGCTCCCGGCAAACGCGCCGCTGGGCACCACCGTGCATCATCTGCTCGCGGACACCGATGCGGCGCTGGCGCGCCAGACCCTGCTGCAGGTGGCATCGTTGCCGGATCGTGCGGACGGCCTCGCGACGCCGCGGCTCGATCAGGCATCGCCGCGCTGGAGTTTTGAAATTCCGTTTGCGGTGCCGGCCGGCACGGCCATGGCGCAGTTCGAGATTTCGCGTGATGGCGGTACGGGCAGTGAGGCTGAAGCGGCCAAGCAAGTCTGGCGTGCGCGCTTTTCGCTCGATGTCGAGCCCGCTGGCCCGGTCCATGCGCTGGTCTCGCTGACCGGCGACAAGACATCGGTGCGGATGTGGGCGGAGCGGCCGGCAACGGCGCTGCAATTGCAGGCCGGTACGGCGCAGCTCAATCAGGCGCTGATCCGCGCCAATTTGCAGCCCGGCGATATCGTGGTCCGTGAGGGCGCACCGACGCAGCCCGCGCCGGCATCGGCCGGGCATTTTCTGGACCGCGCGCTATGATCGTGCAGCCCAAAGGATCATCGAAGAGATCGCTGGCCGTCGCGCTGCATTACGACAAGACCGGCGCGCCTGTTGTCACCGCGAAAGGCAAGGGCGCGATCGGTGAGAAAATCATCGAGGTCGCGAAGGCCCACAACATTCCGATCGAGGAAAACGAAGTGCTGGCCGGTGCACTCTCCAACGTCGAGCTCGGCGACGAGATTCCAGCCGAGCTCTACAAGGCTGTCGCGGAAGTGCTGGTCTTCGTGCTGCGGCTGTCCGGGCGCGCCTAGTCGCGTTATCTGGCGACGATAGTCGTCAACGCGTCGGTGGCTGTTCTGCGCCGACCTTTCGAGGCTGGTGATCTCGCATCCGCGAGCTATCAACCCTCAGTCCGCCCGTATGTAGATTTGCTGCAGCGCATTTCCTATCGCGCACAAGCTGATGCTTGCCAAGTTCCAGCTTTATGCAACTATGGAAACCGGGAGAGGCTCATGCTCGACTGACGCTGTTGGAATGGGGGATCACGTGAGTGAGACGCTGCATCCGAACGCTCCGCATCATCTGCCTGGCTTCATTACTGCTCCCGGCGAGACTGACACGCTCATGGTCGTGGTCGGAATCTTTCTGATCGTCGCCGTCATGATAGTGGGTAATCTGTATCTGCGTCTGCACAGCATGCCGGAGCGCATGGCGCACAAATCGCAGAAGCTGCAGTTTGAAATCGTCGCCGTGTTGGGTTTGATCGCATTGTTCACCCATATCCATCTGTTCTGGGTGATCGGGCTGTTACTTGCGATGATCGATCTGCCGGATTTCAGTACGCCACTGCGCAGTATTGCAGGATCGGTTCAGAAGATTGCCAACGGTGATGCTACCAGCGACACCACCGAGCTGTCCGCTGAAGCGCCATCGCTTCCCATCACGGCGGAAACATCGAGCCGCCCCGGCGAAGCCGGAGGGCATGGTCATGCTTGAGCTTCTCCTCTGTTCGCTGCTGACGGTTTTTCCGGATTATCTCTATCGCCGCTACAGACAAGGCAAGCGCCTGGGGCGGGAGATCACGTTCTATTCGGTGTGGTTCGAACTCAGATGGGGGATCACAGCCTGCGTGATGCTGACGGTCGCTCTGATCACGGTGATCTTCTATTTCCATCCGTCGACGACAACGGCGACCTTGTACTATCGAACCGTGCCGATCCTTCCCGAGGTCAATGGCCGGGTGGCGGAAGTTCACGTTCAGTTCAGCGCGCCGGTCAGGAAGGGCGACATGATCTTCCGGCTCGATAACGCCAAGCAGGAAGCGTCGATGGAGACCGCGCGGCGCAAGATTGCCGAGGTCGATGCCGCCATGCTGGCCGCACAGGCCGATATCCTGAAGGCCGAAGGACAGGCGCAGGAAGCCAAGGGATCCTATCAGCAGACCTCGGACGAACTCGATACCAAACGTGAGTTACAGAAGCGCAATCCCGGCATAGTGCCGCAACGTGACATCGAGAAACTCGAGGTGCTGCTGGCCGGTCGCCAGGGGGCGCTCGATGCGGCCATGGCCGCGCGACAATCCGCGATGACACGCATCTCCGCGCTGCTGCCGGCGGAGAAGGCGAGCGCGCAGGCGGCACTTGCGGAGGCGCAAGTCGATCTCGACAAGACGTTTATTCGCGCAGGCGTGGACGGACGCGTCGAGCAGTTCACGCTGCGTGTTGGCGATGTCGTCAATCCCATCATGCGGTCAGCGGGCATTCTCATTCCGGAGAATGCTGGCCGCGTGCTTTCGGCGGGTTTCGGGCAAATTGAAGCGCAGGTGATGAAGGTAGGCATGGTTGCCGAGGCGACCTGTATTTCGAAGCCGTGGACCATCATCCCCATGGTGGTAACCGGCGTCCAGAATTATATCGCGGCCGGTCAGTTCCGAGGCGGCGAGCAGCTGGTGGAAGCGCAGCATGTCCGCGCGCCGGGCACCATTCTCACATTCCTGGAGCCAATCTATCAGGGCGGTCTGGACGGTGTGACGCCCGGCAGTAGTTGTATCGTCAACGCCTATACCAGCAATCATGACGTCATTGCCGAGAAGGGGACCGGCTTTTTCAAGCGGCTGGCGCTTCATGCCGTCGATGCCGTCGGCATCGTCCACGCGATGTTGCTGCGGATCCAGGCGCTGTTGCTTCCTGTCAAGACACTGGTGATGAGCGGACACTAGCTCCGCTTCTCTTGCGCGATGACGTGTCAATTTCGGGACGCTCTGAAACTGGCGTTGTCATGCCCGCTGAACTAGCCTCTGTGAACAATAAAAAAGCTCACGGAGGAAAGCATGAAGTCACCATCGCTCTGGATGTCGTCCATCGGACTGTCGTCGCTCGCAGTTGCCGCGGCCAGCGGCTGGTTCGCCGCCACCATGTTTGCAGGGCCCGCCACCAGCAAGGAGCCGCGTTTTCCGCAGCTCACCATGGATCAGCTCGATGCCAGGCAGAAGCCGCTGGGGGAGCAGGTGATGAAGGTCTCGAGCGTGGGTCTCGCCGGTCCTTACAATCCGATGATGCGCAGCCCGGTGCTTGGCCAAAAGCTGTTCGATCTGTTCGCCTATCTGCGCTGGGATACGTCCGTTCCGGTCAAACTCAACGAATTCGCGATCATCATTATCGGGCGGCAATGGCGCTCGCAGGTCGAATGGTTTGCCCATGCGCCGCTGGCACAGAAAGCGGGGCTGTCGCCACAGATCATCGCCGATCTCAAGGCCAACAAGCGGCCGGCGAATATGGCCGAGGACGAGGCGACGGTGTACGACTTCGTCACCGAGCTGACGACCACGCACAAGGTTTCCGACGCGACCTATGCGCGCGCCAAGAAGATCTTCAACGATCAGCAGATCGTCGATCTCACGGCCGTGGCCGGCAATTACGTGATGGTGGCGATGTTGCTGGCGATGGCCGAGGAGAGCACACCGCCCGGCAAGGAGGCGCCGTTCAAGCCCGGCGAGCCGTGAGGCCGTGCGTCAGGCAGCCTTGATCGGGTTGCCGGTTGTCGGGTTTTCCGCCGTGGCCGGTGCGGTCGCATCCTTACCGATGCGGCCGAGATGGGTGAAGCGGAAACCGGCGTCGTATTTCAGCCCATAACCGAGTGCGCGGTCGAAGCCGATATGGGCGAACCAGACCAGTGCGATGGAACCGGCGATTGGCTCGGCGGTGGCGATACCGGCGAGGGCGAGCAGCAGCGGCGCGATGGTCGCATGCATCAGATTATAGATCCCTGCGCCGATCCGCGGGCCGGCCAGATAGGCCAGCATGCTGAGGTCCGGGACGAAGAAAAACAGGGCGTAGATCTGCCAGGGCGCGCCCGAGATCCAGTAGAACAGCGTCATTCCGACAAACAGTGCCACGCCTTCCCAACGCAGCAGATCACGCACGCCACCCGTGGCTGCGCCACTGTTTTCATTGATCACGATATTCGCCATTGGGGCCTCCCTGCCTCTCGCCCGATATAGGGAGGATTGCCGCCGCTGCCATCTTATCTGGAGGCATTGCAGGTCATCGAAAACGCGGTTGCCCGGAGCCTGCGGGCATGCCTGGAGCCGCGCAAATCACTTGCCTGGCAGAGACTTGGCACAAATAGGCGCGACCAGGCTGTGAGTCAGCTTGTTCGCGTCGCTTTGGCTATCGCGTCACAAGGCCGTGACGGCGACTATTCCAACTTGAAGACCTGCCGTACGAAGTCTGAGACGGCGATACGCGCGGCCCGCGTCGCCTCGGCATTGCCGCCGACATGCGGATTGAGCTGGACGCAGTCGTCCTTGTAGGTGAATGGCTGGCCGCTTTTGGCGTTCATTAAGATGCCGCCATCGGCCTCGCGAATGCTGCAGGACCGCACTGTCTGTGCATTGGTCGCAACCGCCACGGTCCCGACATTCAGCGGCGTATCGAAGCCGTGCTGGGCGTCGGGATATTCGGTTAGCACTACGTCGCGCTTGGCGTCGCGCAGGCGCTGCACATAGGCTTTGCAACTGGCGACCGGATTGTAGTCGTCGGGCATGCCATGAAAAATCCGTATCGGTCGCGCGGCCACATCGCTGTCCGTCAGGTAAGTCGTGGCGCAATCTGGATAGAACGGGATGTAGGCCGCGAATTGCGCGCCGGATGTATTCCACATGCTCTGGAAGCGCGTGACGCTGGCATAGAGCGCCGCCTGTCCGCCGCGCGAAAATCCCATCAGCGCGATGCGCTCGGGATCGACGCGTGGATGTTTGGCGACGATCGCCAGCGCGCGATAGATGTCGACGATGAAATTGAGCCGGCCGAGCAGGGCCTGATCGGTGTTGACCGAGATGAGGCCGCGTCCGGTGAAGCCGTCGATGACGAAAGTCGAGACGCCCGTGGCGTTGAAATGCTGCGTCCAGGGCTCCATGTTGGCGCTGATGCCGCCGGAACCGTGGATCAGGATGATGACGGGCAGGCGGCCAGTGCCTTGCGCCACACGGAATTCGCCGGTGACCGTCGCCGGCGTGCCGGCTTCGCCATTGAGGAATTGCTGGTCGGACAGCGTCGTGGTCGGAATCGCGTGGAGTTCGACGCGGGCTGCGACCTGTTTGGGGTTGGCGGTTTGCGCTTGGGCATGACACCCCCCAAAGAGACATTCTCCAAAGAAACTCGCCGCAAAGACCAGAGACACTGCGAGAATGGCTGCTCGGTGGCGCATGGCTCTCTCCCTGGCACGATCGTCCTGCGCAGCCTTGGGCCGTCGCGGCGATCTTGCCGGCAACTAGAGCGGGGCGGATATTCACTGTCAAGTTGCAGGGACGCAGGCCAGCGCGCGGCTCGACCCGGCTTTTGCAGCCCGGCAACCGCATGCTAGACAACCCTCAACAACGAAGCTTGTGACGCCCGCGGTCCCGCCGCGGCCGCTAGGGGACGCACAATGAAAGACATCCTGGACACCCTCGAAGCGCGTCGTGCAGGCGCCAAACTGGGCGGCGGCGAGAAGCGCATCGAGTCGCAGCATAGCAAGGGCAAGCTGACCGCCCGCGAGCGCATCGAGCTGCTGCTGGACAAGGGGTCTTTCGAGGAATTCGACATGTTCGTCGAACACCGCTCCGTGGAATTTGGCATGGAAAAGTCCAGGATTCCCGGCGACGGCGTCGTCACCGGCTGGGGCACCGTGAACGGCCGCAAGACCTTCGTGTTCGCCAAGGATTTCACCGTGTTCGGTGGTTCGCTGTCCGAGACCCACGCGCTCAAGATCACCAAGCTGCAGGACATGGCGATGAAGGCGCGGGCGCCGATCATCGGCCTCTATGACGCCGGTGGCGCGCGCATCCAGGAGGGCGTCGCGGCGCTCGCGGGTTATTCCTACGTATTCCGCCGCAACGTGCAGGCTTCGGGCGTGATCCCGCAGATCTCCGTCATTATGGGACCCTGCGCCGGCGGCGACGTCTATTCGCCGGCCATGACCGACTTCATCTTCATGGTGAAGAACACCAGCTACATGTTCGTCACCGGCCCCGACGTGGTGAAGACCGTGACCAACGAGGTCGTCACCGCCGAAGAACTCGGTGGCGCCAGCGTGCACGCGACGAAATCCTCGATCGCCGACGGCGCGTTCGAGAACGACGTCGAGACGCTGCTGCAGATGCGCCGGCTGATCGATTTCCTGCCGGCCAACAATACCGAAGGCGTGCCGGAATGGCCGAGCTTCGACGACATCGAGCGCCAGGACCTGTCGCTCGACACGCTGATCCCCGACAATCCGAACAAGCCCTATGACATGAAGGAATTGATCCTGAAGGTCGTGGACGAGGGCGACTTCTTCGAGATCGCGGAGACCTTCGCCAAGAACATCGTCACCGGCTTCGGCCGCATTGCCGGCAAGACCGTGGGCTTCGTGGCCAACCAGCCGATGGTGCTGGCCGGCGTGCTCGACTCTGACGCCTCACGCAAGGCCGCGCGCTTCGTGCGCTTCTGCGATGCCTTCAACATCCCGATCGTCACCTTCGTCGACGTGCCGGGCTTCCTGCCGGGCACCGCGCAGGAATATGGCGGCCTCATCAAGCACGGCGCCAAGCTGCTATTCGCCTACAGCCAGTGCACGGTGCCCTTGGTGACCGTGATCACCCGCAAGGCCTATGGCGGCGCGTTCGACGTGATGGCCTCGAAGGAAATCGGCGCCGACATGAACTATGCCTGGCCGACGGCGCAGATCGCCGTGATGGGCGCCAAGGGCGCGGTGGAAATCATCTTTCGCCAGGACATCGGTGACGCCGACAAGATCGCCGCGCGCACCAAGGAATATGAAGACCGCTTCCTGTCACCCTTCGTCGCCGCCGAGCGCGGCTATATCGACGACGTGATCATGCCGCACTCAACCCGCAAGCGCATCGCGAGGGCGCTGGCGATGCTGAAGGACAAGCATCTCGAAGTGCCGATGAAGAAGCATGACAACATGCCGTTGTAGGGGCGGAACTTGGGCGCACCCATCAGTTGGGCGATGAATTTTCGTGGAATCTCTCGGGCGAGTCGCTTATATTGCTGTTATGACCGATGCTCTAAAAAAACTTCTTGATGCTGCAAAAACTGCTCAGCCAAGCCCTGAGCATCGTGAGCAGCAACGGCGTAGCTTTGTCTATGGTAACACGCATTTTGAGAATGATTTGATTACCCGCGACATGGTTGATCGTGAGGCCGAAAAGCTTGCCAAGGAAGGCAAATGACAGGAGAAGAGCGCGAACGGCGAGATAGCCGCGCGCTTGAGCCTGAGTTAATTACCGATCCGCAAGCGAAGGCCGCGGCCGAAGCCCGAAATGGCTTTAGGCAGTACGATGCGGCTCTTGGTGCAATCCAAACCGCGCTCGATCGTGCTTCGTTTAAGTTGCGCCCTTCATTAATTCTCGGTCTTCAGCGAGAAGCGCTGATCGGCATAAGCTCTTACGCCGGCAACTATCGCCCGGGCGGGGTTGCTATCGAGGGAAGCAGGCACGAGCCTGTTGGAGCGCATCTAGTCCCCGAATTGATCGAGGACATGTGCGACTACGTCAATGATCATTGGAAAGATAGCACACCGATCCATCTTGCCGCTTATCTAATGTGGCGATTGAACTGGATCCATCCATTCGCTGATGGAAACGGACGAACTTCTCGCATTATTTCCTATGTCGTTCTTTCGATCCGAGCGGGAGCGATACTTCCTGGCACGCCAACGATACCTGATCAGATTGTAGACAATCGCAAACCATATTTCGACGCTTTGGACGCTGCTGATGCGGCGTGCCGGGAAGGCAAGATTGATGTGTCCAAGATGGAGACGCTGTTAGCGTCGCTGCTGGCAAATCAACTTGCCGGCTTTTACCAAGCTGCGGGCGGGAAATTACCAGATTAGCGCACAAGACCGACGAGTGTGGCATATACGTCTATAGTGGCTGCAGCACCCTTGATCGTCGACCAGCGAGGTTTGACATGACGAAGGCTCCTGTCTGGGTCCTCCGGATCGCCGCTTTTCTAACCCTGATCTGCTTTTCCAACAGTATTGCTATTGCCGACGAAACCGTCAGCGTCGGTGGCTCCCGCGCCGTGCTCATCAAGCCTGCATCACCCCGCGCCAGCGTGATCCTGATGCCGGGCGGCAGCGGGGCCATCAATCCTGGCGAGCACGGCGAGATCAACGGGCTGAAAGGCAATCAGCTCGTGCGAACCCGCAGCGCCTATGCGGCGCGCGGGCTGGCGGTGCTGGTGGTCGACGCGTCAGTCGATCTGTCCAGCGCCGTGCAATACATGGCCGCAATCAAGCGCCCGGTGACGGTGGTGGCGACCAGCCGCGGCACACAGCGTGCCGCCGAAGGCATCGCCCGCGGCGCGCGGCCGGATGCGCTGGTGCTGACCTCGGGCTTTCTCAGCGCGGAGTCTGGCAGCGGCAGCAATGTGATGTCGATCGTCGGCTCGCCCTCGGCGTTGCCGCGCACGCTCGTCATCCATCATCGCAATGACGGCTGCAAGTTCACCGCGCCGGCCGGCGTCGTTCCGTTCGTGAAATGGTCGGCCGGTCGCGCCCGCGTGGCGTGGCTGAGCGGCGGACGTAACGACGGCGATCCCTGCGAGGCACGGGGATATCATGGCTTCAATGGGCTTGATGGCCAGGTGGTCGGGCTCGCTACCGGCTTTCGATAACGGCGAGATGCCGAATGTGTGAGTTCCCACGCACATTCAGTTTCCATTCATGCCGCCGGTCCGATCCTGATGCCCTCACGGATATCAGGAGGGATCGCGATGGAACGCCGTCATTTTCTGAAGATCGCCTTCGGCTTTGTCGCAGGCGCCGGGTTGGTTGCCCAGACTGTCACCCGGGCCCAAGCCGCTCCGCTGCTACCGACCAATCCGCTCGACAACCACAAACCGGACACAGAACCGCAAGCCGCGGTGGCGTCGCAGGACGACGTCGATCGGCTGCAGCCGGAGCAAGTGCGGTGGCATCGTCGCGGCTGGCGGCGTCGCCGGTTCTGGGGCTATCGCCGCCGTCGGCATTGGGGCTGGCGTCGCCGCTACGTCGTCCGTCGTCGCTACTGGCGCCGCCGCCGCTACTGGTAGGTAAAGCCCGTTTGTGCTGACGCTCAGTCTCTCCAGGGCGTCAGCGGTTTGGTCTGGCCGGGTGCAATGCCGCTCAGGTGGCGACGCACATTGTCATAGCTGCGATCGCCGGGGGCAAAGGTCTGCGAACCGTCGGCCGCCTTGCCATCGACCGTGCGGGTGAAATGCAGCACCAGACTGTCATCGGCATTCATGGTAGCGCTGCCGTAATAGGGCATCGACAGCCGCGCGTCCTCCGCCATGGCCGCGCCAGCCATGAGTAGAATGGAGAGGGTGAGAAACAGACGGGTCATGACACCTCCTGCTGTGAGGTTGTGATGGAGGCTCAGGAAGATGGCGGGGATTTGTCCGCCGCCGGTCACCGCATGCACGGATTTGTGTTACAGGTCGCCGTCATCCGCTGCCGACGAGTCCCATGCCCCATACCGAAGCCCTGCTGTTTCCTCTCTTCACCATCATGGGCTGCAACATTGCGCTCGCCATGGATCAGCCGCTGCTGATCGTCGTGGTGGCCGGGATGATCACCGGCTGCGTCGGAGGCGTGCTCCGCGACGTGCTGTGCAACGACGTGCCGCTGCTGTTTCGCGCCGAACTCTATGCCAGCGTGTCGATCGTCACGGGACTTCTCTATATCGGCGGCATCAAATACGGATTCAGTCCGGATCTCGTCACGCTGGTTGCGGCCGTGACCGGACTGGTATTCCGCCTGCTGGCGATCCGGCTGAAGCTGGAAATGCCGAAATTCATCTATGACAGCGACGCCAAATAGCGTGCTGCGTCAGCGCAGCCCCATGCAGCTGGCATAGAACGTCGTCGTGGCCGGCCAGTCGGAAAAGACACCGCGGACGCCGACATCCTTCGCGAGCACGTCCAGCACCGTCAGCGTGTCGCCGTCGCGGTCGATGGCGGGTTTGACCGAGCGATGGAAGAAGCTGCCGCCGTTTGCGAGCGGCCCGTCGCGCTCCAGCGACCAGGTGATCAGATCGAGCCCGGCATCGCGCGCCGCTTTGGCATATGGGGAGGGGACGATGCGCCCATCGGAACCCAGCGTCAGCAGCATATAGATCGGCGGCGCCAGAATCTTCACATTGGCAGCCTTGAGCTCCGGCATCGACGGCTTCCACGTTTCCGCGCGCATGTGATCGAAACCCGGTGTTTCATAGCGGCCATCGAGATAAACCGCCTGCGCGCCGAAGTCCGGCGCGGTGCGGATCCAGAACTTGATATCGTTGAGATCGAAGCTCTGGGCAAATACGTCGCCAGGTGGAATGCCGGCGCCGCGATACTCGTCGAGCATCTGGGTTGCGTATTTCTCCTGACTGTAATCGCCGTCGAACGGCATCGGCACTTCCGGCGCCTTCAGCTCCGGCGTGAATTTGGCGCCGAGGCTCTTGATCAGCGCGATGCTCTCGGCATGGGTCATCAGTGTGCCAGAGCTTGCATAGAGATCGGTGCGCCAGCGCGGCGTGCCGTTCTGATAATCCGCGACGGTCGTGGCAGAGGTGTTGGCGGCATCCATCTTCGCTGTCAGCGTCCTGAACTCAGCCAGCGTGATGTCGCTGGTGCAGCACTTCGCCGATGCTTTCTTGCCGGTGGCGGGATCGGCGGGGCTGAAAGGCTGCGTGCATTTCGCCGCCAGCGCCGGCACCGAGAGAATATTGGTTGTCGTGTGCAGATCGCATTGCGAATGCCGGCACACGAGCTGGCGGTCTTTGGTGAAGGTCACGTCGCATTCGATCACGCCGGCGCCCATCCGTGCCGCGGCCAGATAGGATTCCCGGCTGTGCTCGGGGAATTGCAGCGGCGCCCCGCGATGGGCGATGGAAAAATCGCTCTTGCGAAACGGCCCGGTACAGGTGCTCAGCTTTGCCTTTAGCGGGCCGTCTTTCATCTTGTCGACGAGATAGAACGGCCGCGGGCCGAGTTGCGGATCGGGCAGGGAGATCGTCTGGGCCTGCGCGGTCGTTAGCGAGAGGCCAAGGAGCCCGGCCAGAATGAAACGAAGCGGAGTGCCTGACATCGCGATCCCCAATATAGCGGAAAGTCAGTCTGTCATCTCTGTGTGACGGCTGTAACCGAGCAGCGTGCAAAACAAGAAACCCCGCCAATGGCGGGGCTTTCGTCGTCACGATTGTGAATCGATCACCAGCGGCGGATGCAGCGGCCGTAGGGATTGCGAAAGAAGCCGGGCGGGCAGAAACGGCCCGGAGGGGGGCCCATGCGCATCGGGCGGCAAAAACCCTGCGGACCACGGGCATAGCCCGGGCCGCAGCCCTGAGCGACCTGGATTACGCCGGCCGTATCGGCTGCGCTGAGCGGCGCCAGTGGCATTGCTGCGCTGGCGGCACCGATGCCCCCGACGCTGGCGGCAAACAAGGCGGCCGCAAAAATCGTCTTCATTCGTGTGTTCTCCCTCGATGGTGCCGCTCTGCGGCGCAGAGAATAATGATGGCATCGCGTCACCCGGTGCAGCTCTTTTAGGGGGGCAAGAAAGTTGCAAGGGATCGACGCTACGCAGGCTGAGTTAAGCCGATTCGATCTGAATACAGCATGAATGTTTCGGGATATCTGCGTAGCAGGGCGCAGTGGTTGCTACTTCGCCGCGAGAAATGCCAGCATCAGCTCGTTGAATTTGGCCGGTGCATCGAGAAACACGATATGACCCGCGTTAGGAAGCACCTCGGCCTTCGCGTTCGGCATCTTCGCCGCCAGTGCCTTGGCGAGATCGGCGTTCTGACCCATCTTCGGCCGTAGCGCTTCCGGTGCATTCGGCTTGCCCGGCGCGTTGTGATCGTCGGCCCCCATGATGAACAGGGTTGGCAGTGCGATCAGCGGAATTTCGTGCACCACGGGCTCGCGATAAATGAGCTGCGCCGAGCTGACGAAGGCGCGCAGCCAGCGCGGATATTCAGCCGACCCCTTGATGTTGAAACGTGCGTCGATCAAGGGCGTTACCTGGTCGGGCTGCATCTTCAGCGAATAATTCACCTCGAGCTGTTTGCGGTAGCCTTCCGCCGTCAGCTTGTCTTCGTTCTCCAGAATCTTCTCGGTCGGTGTCGGTGGCACATAGAGCCGATAGTCCTCAAGTCCGATCGGCGCCGCGAGCAGCAGGTGATCGATGCGATCGGGATAGGCGCGGGCAATGCGCACACTCAACATGCCGCCGAGCGAATGCGCAACGATGTCGAATTTCGCGATCCCGAGGTGATCCATCAGCGCGACGGTGTTGCGGGCAAGGTTGTCGAAATGCAGATCGCCTGATGGCTTCGATGATTTGCCAAAGCCGATCTGATCGGGGACCACCACGCGGTAACCTGCATCGTTCAATGTGCCGATCACCGGTGCCCAGTAGCTCGACGGAAAATTGCGACCGTGCAGCAGCAGCACGGTGCGTCCGTTCGGCTTCTGCGACGGCACATCCATATAGGCCATGCGCACCTGCTCGCCGTCATTGACCAGCGGCAGCATGTTGACGGGGTAGGGATAGGGGAAGCCTTCGAGACCGATGCCATAGGGCTCGCGTGCCGCCGGTGGCTCGGCCGCCTGCGATGTGGTGAGCGGTAATGTGGCAATCAGCGCGGCGAGCAGCAGGCGGTTCATTGGGGAAAGCTCCGGGGGAAAGAAGGTCCGGCGCGGTTTCAGGCTGCATTGCGGCGAAGGTAAGCCGGCGTCTTCACGTTTTCCGGATAGCGTCGCCGGTCGTGCCGAACAATGCCTCGAAGCGCCTCTCGCCGCTGCGGGTGAAATGCACTACGCGGCTGCTGGGCGAGGGGTCCCTTGCCGCCCATTTCATCGTGGTGAACGAGGTCATGATGGCGGCGCCGAGTGTGCCGGCCAGATGGTGGCGCCGCTCGCTCCAGTCGAGGCAGGCCTTGCAGACCGGCCGACGTGGATGCGCCAGCGTCGCCGGATCTATCCTCAATTCTTCAGCAACGAACCGGCTGCCCTGGGTCGTGAGTTCGATGGTCTGCTTGGTCTGCCGGATCAGCTTCTGTGCCCGCATGCTGTCGAGCATCTGCACGCCGAGATCGCCGGCGAGATGGTCGTAGCAAATCCGTGCGTGGCGCAATGCGGGTTCTTTCGGCCCGGTGCGAACGCGAAGATGGCCCGCGCGGGCTGCCAGGCCGGCCAGACCTTCCAGCACACCGGCGACATCGGGGCCGGTGAGGCGATAATAGCGATGGCGCCCTTGTTTTTCCGGCTCGATCAGGCCGCCCGCTTCGAGCTTGGAGAGGTGTGAACTCGCGGTCGGCGCCGTAATCCCGGCTTCCTGGGCGAGCTCGCTCGCAGTCAGCGCACGGCCTGTCATCAGCGCCGTCAGCATATTGGCGCGTGCAGGATCGCCAACAAGCGCAGCGACCATGGCGATGTCCGGACCTGCTTTCATACTTCGACGCTAATCGAAGTATCTCGGTCGAGCAAGCGGCTATATCCAGGCATCTGCAGAGGGAGCCGTCATGACGATCACTGTCTTCATTCGCTATCAGATCGATCCGTTCAAACGCACATTGTTCGAGGCCTATGCCAAGCGCTGGCTGACGATTATTCCCAAATGCGGTGGTGATCTGCAGGGCTATTGGATGCCGCATGAAGGAACGAACAACATTGCATTCGGCCTGATCTCGTTTCCAGATTTGGCAGCCTATGAGGCCTACCGCGCCAGACTGCGCACTGACGCTGACGGCGTCGCGAATTTCGCGTCGGCCGAGGAGCACCAGTTCATCCTGGCGGAAGAGCGCACATTCCTGCGCCAGGTGACTGCATAGCCCACGCGCGACAAAGCCGCGGGCATTGCTGTCCGCAGCTTTGTCTGCCCGTCGCGCCGTTACTTCGGCGCGCCGCCCTTCGAGCTGTCGATCTCGGTGCCGGTCGGAGCCGATTGCGGGGCTTGCGGTCGCGCAGGTGCCGCACCGGTGGTGACGCCGGGCTGGTTGTTGGTCGGCGTCACGTCACGTACGCCGGGTGCCACCGGCGGCTTCGAATAGGAATCCGCGATGTCGTTGGTTGGCGCCGGCGCCTTTGGCGTATTGTCTTGCGTCGCCGGCGCGGATTGGGATGCGGTCTTCGTCGCGTCGCCCGGATTCATCGATGTATTGTTAAGGCCGTAGAATACGGCGCCGAGCAAGACAACAATGCCAAGTGCATAAATTGCCATGCGGCTACCGCTCGCTGGCCCTTCCGCGAGTTCAGGATCGGCCTGCAGCTCATTGTCGAGCCGCGCAGGATTGCGGATGTCATCGGCGGGATTTGGACGATACGGATCATTGGGATTAGGAATGTTCGCCATGTCGTGTCCTCCTGTGCGGCAAGACAATCGTCAGATGAGGTGCATGTTCCAGAGATTGTGCCATTCCAGAGCCTCATCCTATGTGGCAATGCAGCGTGATCGGGTCTGCTCATCAGATGTTAAGACCTGGCTGCGACGCTGAGGCGATTATTGATTCGCAGAAGCGCGTGGCAGCTCGAATGTTCGATACGATTATCCTCCTGACGGGTCCTGCTGAGCACTCGGTCTTTACAACTTTGCTCCGTGGTCACAATCCGGCCCTGACGGTCCTTCCTGTTTTCACAGCTGAAGATCTGGCGGCGATCGAGCCCGATTGGCTGCGCCGGGCACGGATGATTTCGTTCACCACTGGCGTGATAGTCCCCGGCGCGGTGCTCGATCAGCTTGGCTTTGGCGCCTACAATTTCCATCCCGGCCCGCCGCAATATCCCGGCTGGGCCCCGGCACATTTTGCGCTCTACGATCATGCGACCGACTTCGGCTGCACGGTCCATCGCATGATTGCACGTGTCGATGCCGGACCGATCGTGGATGTCGAGGCGTTCCCAATTCCGGCGGACATCAGTGTCGCGGGTCTGGAAGAGATTGCCTATACGAAGCTGGTGCAGACTTTCTGGCGGATGGCACGCGTCCTGGCCACACAGCCGGAGCCGCTGATCGAGCGCGCACTGCGTTGGGGTAACAAGCGCCACACACGCAAGGCCTATGAGCAGATCTGCGACATCCCGGTAAGCATCGAGAAAGACGAATTGCAGCATCGGGTCAAAGTCTTCGGCACTGACCATTTCGGCATCGTGCCGACCATCGGTCTGCACGGCTTCCAGTTTCGGGTCGTCGTGCCCGAGACTGAAAGCGCTATTGCGGACGAAGCTGTCGAAGCCTAACGGTTAGCCGCGAAGCTCTGGTGCTGCGCGGGCGGGGTCGCTGACGTGTGGGTCTTGGACACCTTGCCGTTGAATTCATAGAGCAGGAAACTCAGCACCACGAGTAGTCCCACGCCGATGATGGCCTTGGTCGGCTTGTGATCATGCTCTTCGCCGCAATCCGGATGATAAGAACCGTCATTCGTCGACGCCATATCGTTGCCGGCGAGTTCAGGCTGCGACGTCCAGGTATTCAGCTTCTGATCCATTTCCGTCCTCCATGCCTGATGTTGTCAGGGTGACCGGACAGCAATGGCCCGTAAAGGCCGATGTTCCGTTTCGGGTGCGCTATTAGCGGGATGCTGCCTTGCTGAGAGGCAGCGTTTCGAAATATTTCTGAAAAAGCTTTGGAACCCATCGCTCCCCGACACGTTTCAACATCTCACCGGTATAGGTGACACGTTAGGGGCAGTTTCGGAATGAGTGGCGATAACGGCCGGTTTGCAACCGGCGTACCGGGTCTCGATGCGATCCTGGGTGGGGGCGTTTTCGACGGCGGCATCTACATCATTCAGGGCGCCCCGGGCGCCGGAAAGACGATTCTGGGCAACCAGATCTGTTTCGCGCAGGCCGCGCAGGGGCGGAACGCGCTTTACATCACGCTGCTTGCCGAAAGCCACGCCCGCATGATCGGACACATGCGGCGGATGACCTTCTTCGATGAAGCAGCAATTCCCGACCGCATGTCCTATGTCGGCGCCTTCAAGACGCTGGAAGACGACGGGCTGCGCGGACTGCTGGACGTGGTCCGCCGCGAGGTTCGCACGCGCAAGGCCAGCATCCTCGTGCTCGATGGTCTCATCACCGTGCACGAAAAGGCGCGCTCCGAGCTTGAGTTGAAGAAGTTCATCCACGAATTGCAAACCCAGGCCGCCTTCAGTAACTGCACCATGTTCCTTCTGACCAGCGCCTTCGACGCCGATGCGCATCCGCCTGAGCATACGATGGTGGACGGTCTCATCGAGCTGCAGTCGGCACTGCATGGCCGCCGTGCCGAGCGTTCGCTGCAGGTCCATAAACTGCGTGGCACCTGGTTCATGGGCGGCAAGCACTCCTATCGCATCACTGAGAACGGCCACGCCATCTATCCGCGTATCGAGGCGCTGCTGGAGACACCGAGCGTTTGGGACAGCGCCGACGGTCCGATGGTGTCGGTCGGCATCGCCGGCGTCGACAAGATGCTTGGCGGCGGCGTCGATACGCATTCGGTGACGGTGGTGCTCGGGCCTTCCGGGTCGGGCAAAACCACGGCCGGTCTTCAGTTCCTGACCGGCGGTCCCGCCAATGAACCGGCGATGCTGTTCGGGTTCCACGAGAATCCGATGGCACTGCGCATCAAGGCCGACAGCCTCAAGCTGCCGCTCAAATCGCGGGGCGACAAAGTCACGCTGATGTGGCGTCCGCAGACAGAAGCGGTGCTCGACGAGGTCGCAACCGAGCTGCTCTCGACCATCAGGCAGAACCGCGTGCGCCGTCTGGTGATCGATGGCATCGAAGGCTTCTCGAAGCTCACCGACGAAAAGGAGCGCATCGGCTCTTTTTTGTCGGCGCTGTGCAACGAGTTGCGCGCACTCGGTGTTACCACGCTGGCAACCGCAGAAACGGACCACGCTGGCATGACACCCGGGCAGCCGCTCAAGGGCGTCAACCAGACGGGTCTCTCGGCGGTTGCCGAGAACATCATCGCGCTGCATCTCGCAGCCTTGCGCTCGGAAAACCATCGTCTGATGACCATTCTGAAATCGCGTGACCGCCGGACCGATATGCGCATGCGCCGCTTTGAAATTCTCGACGGCGGCATCGTTCTTGATGCCGATTTCCAGAGTGCGGAGCGCATCCTCAGGGACATTTCTAGTCAGGGACCTGCACCAACTCCATCGACGGATCTTAAGTTGACTGGAGAATAGCGGTGCGAACTGTCCTGATTGTCGAGGACGAATGGGCGATCGCCGACTGGCTCGAAGTCCTGTTGAGCGAATATGCCTTCAATGTCCTCGTGGCCGGCAATGGCCGCGAGGCGCTCGACATTCTGCATCGGGACACGCCCGATCTCGTGCTTACCGATTTTATGATGCCGTTCCTCGACGGCGCCGGCCTGATCGCAGCGATGGGGCAGGACGAGCGGCTGAGCGGAATTCCGGTGGTCGTCATGACCTCGTTGCTGGAGCATGTCGTGCGCGACCGGGCAGGGCGTTTTCGCGCCTATCTGCGCAAGCCGTTTCGCGAGGCCGATCTGATGAAGATCATCAGCGAGATATTCCCGGGCGAGGCCTGAGCCTCCTTTGGCAGATCGTGCTGCATCGCACTGCAGCGTGAAGCCGTTACGTCCTTGCGCCAAAGGCCTTTGCGGCGACACAACGTGACAAGTCTACCGGCCGCATTCATCACGAAATTGCGTTCTTTGGACGCGGGGCTCCATTGCCCAGAATTGTGGTGCGTCCCGTTCAAAATCCAACATAGACTGTTTCTAAGGGAGTCGAACGACCCCAGATAATAGGCGCGAGCAGGCCGGACGACGCAGTCCGGGGCGATAGCCCCGGGCGACAGTTCAGAGGCCGCAGTGACGAGGGTGGGAATGGGAATTAATCAAGGCGCGATCAGTCTCGATCAGAAATACACCCAGGGCTCTGGCCACATTTTCCTGACCGGCATTCAGGCGCTGGTGCGACTGCCGATGGCACAGGTCCGCAGGGACCGCGCGGCGGGTCTGAACACCGCAGCCTTTGTTACCGGCTATCGCGGCTCGCCGCTCGGCGGCTACGACCAGCAGCTCGTGGCGGCACGGAAACACCTCGATCAATACGGCGTCAAATTCCAGCCTGGCGTCAACGAAGATCTCGCAGCCACCGCGATCTGGGGCACCCAGCAGCTCAATCTCTCGCCCGGCGCCGAATATGATGGCGTGGTCGGCATCTGGTACGGCAAGGGCCCTGGCGTCGATCGCTGCGGCGACGTCTTCCGTCACGGCAATGCTGCCGGCTCCGCGAAATTCGGTGGCGTGCTCTGTCTCGCCGGCGACGACCACGGCGCCAAGTCCTCGACTGTTCCGCATCAGTCCGACCATGCCTTCATCTCGGCGCTGATGCCCTATCTCTACCCGTCGTCGATCCACGAGATGATCGAGATGGGTCTGCTCGGTATCGCGATGTCGCGCTATTCCGGCTGCTGGGTTGGCATGAAGGTGATCACCGAAACCGTGGAGACCACGGCGGAGATCAACCTCAATGACGAGATGACCCCGTTCAATATTCCCACCGATTTCGAACTGCCGCCGGATGGTCTGAACCTGCGCTGGCCGGACGACCGCTATGTGCAGGATCGCCGCTTGCAGGACTACAAGGGCTTCGCGGCGATTGCCTTTGCCCGCGCCAACAACATCAACCGTGTCACCATGGACTCGCCGAATGCGCGCTTCGGTATCATGGCCTCCGGCAAGAGCTATGAGGACGTGCGCCAGGCATTGCGTGAGCTGGGTATTACCGAAGAGGTCGCCGCCAAGATTCGTCTGCGACTGTACAAGATCGGCATGCCGTGGCCGCTGGAGCCGGAAGGTGTACGCAAGTTTGCCGTGGGCCTCGAAGAGATCTTCATCGTCGAAGAGCGCCGCGAGATCGTCGAAAACCAGGTCAAGCAGGAGCTGTTCAACTGGCGTGACGATGTGCGGCCACGCATCGTCGGCAAGATGGATTCCCACGATCATCGCTTCCTGCCATTCGCCGAAGAGCTGAGCGTCGCCAAGGTCGCGACCTCGCTGGTGGATCGCCTGCTGGCGATGGAGATCGATCCGGAGATCGCGGCACTGCTGCGCGCCAAGGCCGACTGGTTTCACGGACGCGAGGCCTCGCAGGTCCAGAACGTCGTGCCGATCACGCGCACGCCGTATTTCTGTTCGGGCTGTCCGCACAATACCTCGACCAAGGTCCCGGAGGGCTCGCGCGCGCTGGCCGGCATTGGCTGCCACTTCATGTCACTGTGGATGGATCGCTCCACCGAGACCTTCACCCATATGGGCGGCGAGGGCGTGCCATGGACGGGCATCGCGCCCTTCACCAAGGAGAAGCACATCTTCGCCAATCTCGGCGACGGCACTTACTTCCATTCCGGCTCGCTGGCGATCCGCCAGTCGATCGCCTCTAAAGCGAACATCACCTACAAGATCCTCTACAACGATGCGGTGGCGATGACCGGTGGTCAGCACCATGACGGTGACCTGTCGCCGCAGAAGATCACGTTCCAGCTCCACAGCGAGGGCATCCGCGACATCTACCTCGTGTCCGAGAATCCCGATGCCTATCCCGCCAACACCATTGCGCCGGGCGTGAAGCTGGCGCATCGCGACGAACTCGACGCCGTGATGAAGACGCTACGCGATGTGCCGGGCTGCTCGGCCATCGTGTTCGTGCAGACCTGCGCCGCCGAGAAGCGTCGCCGCCGCAAGAAGGGCATTCTGGAAGATCCGCAGCGCCGCGTGCTCATCAACCCGGCAGTCTGCGAAGGCTGCGGCGATTGCTCGGTGCAGTCGAACTGTATTTCGGTGGAGCCGCTCGAGACCCCATTGGGTCGCAAGCGCACCATCAATCAGTCCTCCTGCAACAAGGACTATTCGTGCCTCAAGGGCTTTTGCCCGTCCTTCGTCACGGTTGATGGCGGCAAGCTGAAGCGCAAGGCGCCCGTCGAACTCGGCGCCATCGGTGCATTGCCGGAGCCCGCCACGCGGCCGACGCTCGACAAGCCCTATAATGTCGCCGTCGGCGGCGTCGGTGGCACCGGCGTGTTGACCATCGGTGCGCTGCTCGGCATGGCCGCGCATATCGAGGGCAAAGCCTCGATGATCCTCGACATGTCTGGCCTCGCGCAGAAGGGCGGCGCGGTGCTCAGCCATGTGCGTCTCGCCAACGACACCGGCGACGTTACCTGCTCGCGCATCGTCACCGGCACAGCAGATGTCCTGATCGCGGCCGATGAAGTGGTGGCCATCGCCAAGGACACGATCTCGCTCTGCGAGAGCTCGCGCACCACTGGCATCGTCAACACCCATCTCATTCCGATCGCGGATTTCGTGCGCAACCGCGACTTCAATTTCCAGTCCCGCAAGGTCAACAACGTGCTGGAAATGTCGCTGCGCAAGGAATCGACGTTCCTCGATTTCACCAAGGCGGCCGAAGCACTGCTCGGCGATTCCATCGCGACCAACATGATGATGATGGGCTTTGCCTATCAACAGGGGCTGCTGCCGCTGCAGGCAGCGTCGATCGAGCAGGCCATCGAGCTCAATGGCGTGTCGATCAAGATGAACATGCTGGCGTTCCAGCTTGGCCGTCTTGCCGCCGCCGATCCGGCACGGCTCGCGGGCATGCTCAAGGGGGCCGATGAGACCATCGCGCCAAAGACGCTGGATGAGATGAGCCTCGACGAGATCGTCGCCCATCGCAGCGGATTGCTGACGGACTATCAGAACAGCAAGCTCGCCGAGCGCTATCAGGCGATGGTCGATCTGGTCCGTGAGGCCGCCATGCGTGGTGGCTATGACGATGAACTGCCGCGTGCGGTGGCGATCAACTACGCCAAGCTGCTCGCCTACAAGGACGAATACGAGGTCGCGCGGCTCTATACCGACGGCAAGTTCGAGAAGCAGCTGCGCGATCAGTTCGAGGGTGACGTCAAGATCAGCTTCAATCTCGCGCCGCCGATGCTGCCGGGTACGGACGCGTCGGGGCGCCCAAAGAAGCGCGCGTTCGGCGCCTGGATGCTGCCGCTGTTTCGCATTCTGGCGAAGCTGCGCACCTTGCGCGGCACGCCGCTGGATGTGTTCGGCTACAGCGCCGACCGCAAGCTGGAGCGCGATCTGATTGCGGGCTACGAGAAGGACGTCGCGACGGTGTTGAACCTGCTGTCGCCGCTCACTGTAGATACTGCCGTGCAGCTCCTCTCGCTGCCGGACAGCATTCGTGGCTATGGCCCCGTGAAGGAAGCCTCGGTGCAGGCCGCGAAGGCGCGCTATGCCGAACTCGCCAAGGACCTCGCCAATCCGCCGCCCGCGCCGCGGCAGATCGCGGCGGAGTAGGGCTCTTGCTTTTCCCTCCCCCAAGCGGCGAGCCGCGCAGTGGGGTCTGGCGGACGAATTCGTCCGCCATGGGTGGCACGTTGCGAGCACTTGCGAGCGACGTGACGGGTGGGGTGGTGCAAGAGGCACCGCTCTCACGTGGGGCACCCCACCCCGGCCTCCACTTCGTCGATGCTACGCATCGTCTCGTTCGCCCGACCATGGCGGACGAATTCGTCCGCCAGACCCCACTGCGCGGCTTCGCCGCTTGAGGGAGGGATATCGCGACCGCCTGCGCGCCTCAGCGTCTTCGAATTTCAAACAGCCACTGCTCTTCAGACATGCGTCATCGCCCCCATTGTTTGCGGCGCGGGGGCGCCGTCGTCGCTTGCATTCCTAGCCCCTTGTGAGAGGGCGTGCGGAACGCCAGGTGCCCGTTGCACC
>NZ_LVYV01000005.1 GCF_001618955.1 Tardiphaga robiniae | reverse complement strand
CCGGAACGCCGGCAAGCTGCAACCGCGCAACGCCTCACGGCGCGCCACCGCGGCGATTTCTGTCCCCGGGACCGTTCTTCCGGGCAAAGGCGCAGAGCTCCGCACTCCGCTGATCCCGACGGTTTCCCGCCGTTCACCAATGCCACGTCCAGCCAGCATGAGTGGCAGACCCCCGTAGTGGGGTCGGACGGTGACCCAAGGCCTCCCGAGTGCGCGGGGTACGTCACCCCACACCCGCAGGCGCCGCATCCCAGTCCCACTTCAAGACGCCTCTAGAAGCGCCCCTCGCGAACGAGATAAAAGGCATATACACCTATATAGGATTTTAGTCAATAGGGCGCGAGGGGTTATTTTCTCTCTACCACCGCCGCGACGAATTCCGGTCCCGGCAAAGTTATCGTTTCAATCGCGTGGCGACGGAACAATCGGGATGACCGCAGCTTATTGCCTGCGCAATTGTTTGCGTTTGGAGATTTGAAATGAAACGTACCATGATCGCGGCAGCAGCCGCGGCACTCTTGGGTCTCGGCTTGATGCTTCCAGCGAACGCCATGCCAGTCGGTGGGCTTGCACCTGCGAGCACCGCCAGCGACATCATCCAGATTCGTGGCCATGGCGGCGGACATCACGGCATGCACCGCGGCGGGCGTGGACATCATTACGGCTGGGGCCGCGGACGCGGCCATCATTATGGCTGGTCGCGCGGACGGCATCGCGGCTGGCGCTAGAATCTGATTCATCTTCGATGAATCAGATTCTAGCTTCTTCTTTTATTTGAGCATGATCTTATCCGAAAACCGGTATCCACTTTTCGGGATCATGCTCTAACGACCAACAGCAGGCGCGGTCAACCTGACATGACCATCATAGGAGCCGCCGCACAGGCGGCTCTTTCTGTTTGGTGAGCAAGCTTTCAATCTTTCCCCGGATCGCTCGCCAATACCCCCTTCACTGCCTGCGCCCAGCCCTTGAGCTTGCGCGATCGTGTGGCTTCACTCATCACCGGACGGAAGCGATGTTCGAGGCGCCAGTTGTCGGCGAATTTGGCAGGCTCCGGAAATACGCCGGCCGTGAGACCGGCGAGATAGGCAGCTCCCAGCGCGGTGGTTTCCTGGATCATCGGACGATCGACAGGGGCATTCAGCAGATCCGCGAGACGCTGCATGGTCCAGTCCGACGCGGTCATGCCGCCATCGACGCGCAGAACAACAGTGGCAGCGGAGACATCCGGCCAATCGGCGCGCATCGCCGCGTAGAGATCGCGCGTCTGGTAGCAGACGCTTTCCAGCGCGGCATGGGCGAGTTCGGCCGGGCCGGTATTACGCGTCAATCCGAACAGCGCGCCGCGCACATCGGGATTCCAGTAAGGCGCACCGAGGCCGACAAAGGCCGGGACCAGATAGACCGATTGCGAAGAATCGTTCTGGTCCGCGAGCGGCCCGCTTTCAGCAGCGCTCTTGATGATCCCCAAACCATCGCGCAGCCACTGCACCGCGGATCCGGCAACGAAAATCGAACCTTCCAGCGCATAGGTCCGCACGCCGTTGAGCTGATAGGCAACCGTGGTGAGCAGCTTGTTCTTCGATTGCACCGGCGTCGTACCAGTGTTGAGCAGGGCAAAGCAGCCGGTGCCGTAAGTGGACTTGATCATGCCGGGCGCGAAACAGGCCTGCCCGATGGTTGCAGCCTGCTGATCGCCGGCAATACCGCCGATAATGATCGTGCCACCAAACAGATCGGTGCTGCCGAAATCGGACGATGAATCCTGCACCCTGGGCAGCATAGCCTTGGGCACGCGCAGCAGCTTCAGCAGCTCATCGTCCCATTCACCGGTGTGGATGTTGAAGAGCTGCGTGCGCGAGGCATTGGTGGCGTCGGTGGCATGCACCTTCCCCGCCGTCAGCCGCCACAGCAGATAGCAATCGACAGTGCCGAACAGCAATTCGCCGCGCTCGGCGCGGTCGCGCGCGCCGGGGACATGATCGAGAATCCACGCCACTTTCGTTCCGGAGAAATACGGATCGATGATCAGGCCGGTCTTTTGCGTGATCAACGGCTCACGGCCGTCGGCTTTCATCTGCGCGCAGATCTCCGCGGTGCGGCGGTCCTGCCAGACGATGGCACGGTGCACAGCCTGGCCGGTGACGCGGTCCCACACCACCACGGTCTCGCGCTGATTGGTGATGCCGATCGCGGCAACATCCTTCGCGGTAACGTCGGCCTTCTTCATCGCCTCGCGGCAAACGGCCAGCGTCGAGGTCCAGATATCCTCCGGTTCATGCTCGACCCAGCCGGAGGCCGGGAAATGCTGCGGGAATTCCTGCTGCGCGGAAGCCGCGATCGAGATGTCGGCGCGAAAGATCATCGCGCGCGAGGATGTGGTGCCTTGATCGATGGCCATCACGAAAGACATGACGTTTCTTCCCGAAAGATTGTGGTCGCGTTGTGTTGGGAGGCGCAGGCAACCGGATTAGCGCGGGCGCGTCAAGCGGCAGCGCCGGCGGTCAAGTCGCCGAGTCGATCATCATGACCAGAGCGGACGCGACCATCGCCAGTTCGCGCGGCAGCGTCTCGCGGGCCCGGCGCACCATGCCCTCGCCGAGCCGGCCAAAGAAACGCGCCCAGCGCTGCGCGCGCCAATACAGCGAATTCTCTGTTGTCACCGAGCGCAGCTTGAACGCCTTGCCGGTGGCCCAGGCGTCGCATTCCAGTTTCAGAGGATCGGCGTAATATTGCGTGATCTTGTCGGCGCCCATGCCATCGGTCGCGAGCCAGTTCGGGATATGCACGCTGCAGAGCTGCGCCACATCGGTGAACACCTTGTCGGTGCCGGTGCCGCTGCCCGGGCACGGCGAGGCAAAGGCATCGCCCACCAGCACGACACCGGGCTGGACCACGTTGTCGCTCTCATAGAGATCGATGGGGCGGATCTTGATATCGCCGGATATCTTGTAGTCGCCGATCAGCGCACGCAGTTTCGGCAGGCAGGCATCCAATGCTGCCTCCGGCGTGCGCCGCATCTGGCGAATCCAGGGATCGTCGGTCTCGCGATAGACGAACAGGTTGCCGCGCATGGTCTTACCAATGGGAAACAGCGTGACATAGGCGGTGCGATGAACCGTCGTTTCGGCAAAGTAGGTCAGCGCGGGAAATGCAAAGCGGTCCCGGCCGACGGGCGCGATATCGAAGCCGACCGAGATCGAATGATTGGCCGAGATGACCGGGCGGCCGATACTGAGCTGATTGCGCAGGCTGACACTGGCGCCATTGGCGAGGACAACGAGACGCGCGGAAATCTCCTCGCCATTGGACAGGCCGACGGTCTGACGGTCATCCGATGTGGCGATCGAGGTCGCCTTGGCGTGAATGGTCTCGACGGTGGATGGAATCTGGCCACGCACGGTATTGACCAGCGTGTCGTAGAGAAAGCCGTGCTGCTGACTGGGGCGCTTGTCGATCACGCGGCCGAAGCGCGCGATCCAGATCTCGTCGTCATGGGTGGCGGCGCCGAGCACCGCATCGACGAGACCTGTCTTGCGCAGCCGCTCGAGCTGGACGCCGCCGCTGATCTTCTCGCAGCGGAGTTCGGGCGGATGGACCTGATGCGGCTCGATCAGGATTGCAGACACACCGGCGCGACCGAGCATCGCCGCAGCCGTCGACCCGGCGAGGCCGCCACCAATGATCGCGATATCCGTCTGCCGCACGGGAACTCTCCAGCTGCGGCTATCCGTGCGCCCTAAGTGTTAAAAAACGGGAAAGGATTGAGGCAGGCGGTGGGTGATTACCGCGGGAGAATTACTTCCGGAGATTTCGTGACGATTGCCCGTCATGCCCGGCCTTGTGCCGGGCATCCACGTCTTAGCCAAGGACGAAGAAAGACGTGGGTGGCCGGGAAAAGCCCGGCCATGACGGAGGGTCAAGTAGCGGATGAGATTTACACCGACGCCGTGGTGACGCCACCGTCGATGACGATGGTCTGGCCGGTCATGAAGGTGGAGGAATCCGAGCCGAGATAGGCGACGGCGCCGGCGATCTCGTGGGGCTCGCCGATCCGGCGCAGCGGCGTGGTCGCGGTGCGGCGCTTGAGATTGGCCTCGTCTTCCCACAGCGCTTTCGCGAAGTCGGTCTTTACCAGCCCCGGCGCGATGCAATTGACGCGCACGCCCTTCGGGCCCCATTCGCCGGCGAGGCTGCGACACAGAGCGAAATCGGCAGCCTTGGAGATGCCGTAGGCACCGATCACCGTGGAGCCGCGCAGGCCGCCGATGGAGGAGATGATGACGACGGAGCCCTTGCCGCGCTCGGCCATTGCCGGGATCGCCTTGGCGCAGAGCCAGATGTTGCTCTTGACGTTGGAGCCCATGATCTTGTCGAAGGCCTCATCCGCGATATCGAGCAGTGGGCCGTAATAGGGATTCACCGCGGCGTTGCAGACCAGGATGTCGATCGGGCCATAGTGTTTCACGGTGCCATCGATCAAAGCTTCGACTTCATCACGGCGCGAGATGTTGCAGGGAATGACATGGGCATCGCCGCCATTGGCCTTGATGCCATCGACCACGGCCTGACAGGCATCGGCCTTGCGGCTGGAGACGACGACCTTGGCACCGAGGCTGGCGAACAATTCAGCTGACGCCTTGCCGATGCCGCGGCTGGAGCCGGTGATGACGGCGACCTTGCCGGTGAGATCGAAGGGATTTTTCACGGGCGGTCTCCTTGTTGGTTTTTTGATTTGTACTTCTCTCGTCATTCCGGGGCGCGGCCGGCTCTTGCCGGACGCGAACCCGGAATCTCGACGTGAGAGTCTCCGGCAGCGCTGAACATTTCGAGGTTCCGGGTTCGCGCGTGCTAGCGCACGCGCGCCCCGGAACGACGAGTTCTGGGCTTACTCCGTGATCCCGCCCGCCTGCGCGACGCGGCGCAGGTGGTAATCGGCATCGCCGAACTGCTGCTCGATCATGGTGAGCCGCTTGAAGTAGTGGCCGATGCGATACTCCATGGTCACGCCGACGCCGCCATGCAGCTGCACGCCGCCCTGACCGACGAAGCGCGCGGAACGGCCGATCTGCACCTTGGCAGCGGCGACCGTCTTGGTGCGTTCGTCGAGATCGGTGAAGCTCGAGGCCATCGAGGCCAAGAACGACATGCTGCGCGCGGTCTCCAGCGCGGTGAACATGTCGGCCGCACGGTGCTGCAGCGCCTGGAAAGAGCCGATGGCGACGCCGAACTGCTTGCGCTCCTTGATGTACTCGACGGAGATCTTCAGTGCCTCTTCCATCGCTCCGACCGCTTCGGCACACAGTGCGATGCGGGCGTCATCGACAACCTGATTGACGATCGACAAACCATCCTCGGCATTGCCGATCGCAGCATCTGCGCCGACCTCGACATTGTTCAGCTTGATATCGGCGGCGCGGCTGCCGTCCTGCGTCTCATAGCCCTTGATGTCGACGCCCTTGGCATTGGCCGGCACCAGGAATACGCCGACGCCCTTGGCGTCGCGCTGGCCGCCGGAGGTGCGCGCGGTGACGATCAGCGTATCGGCAGTATCGCCATGACCGACGACGAACTTCTCGCCGGACAGCACATAGCCCGAACCGCTCTTCTTCGCCGATGTCACGACGTCGCCGAGATCGTAGCGCGAGTCGCGCTCGACCTGCGCGAAGGCCAGCGTCTTCGAACCGTCGATCACGCCTGGCAGATACGCGGCGCGCTGTTCGGCTGAACCACGGCGCAGGAAGCCGCCGCCGAGCACCACCGTGTCGAGATAGGGCTCGATCACGAGATTGCGGCCCAGCGCTTCCATCACGATCATGGTCTCGATCGGACCGGCACCGAAGCCGCCGTCATCTTCCGAGAACGGCAGACCGAGCAAGCCCTGTTCGGCAAACTTGCCCCAGACGTCGCGGCTCCAGCCGCCCTTCTCGGCGCGATACTTCTTGCGGGCCTCGAATTCGTAGGACGATTTCAGCAGGCCGTCGACGCTGTCCTTGAGGAGGCGTTGCTCCTCCGACAAATCAAAATCCATGGTCTTTCTCTCTCGGATCGCGCGTAACGCGCGTGTGAATGTGTTTGAGCTCCCTAACCTCTCCCCGCTTGCGGGGAGAGGTCGAAGGCGAGCGAAGCGGAGCCTTCGGGTGAGGGGGACTATCCGCGGGCACCGAGCCGGCGGAGGCTCCCCCTCATCCGGTCCGAATGCGCTACGCGCAATCGGACCACCTTCTCCCCGCAAGCGGGGAGAAGGAAGAAATCACAGCCCCAGCACCGCTTTCGCGATGATGTTGCGCTGGATCTCGTTGGAGCCGCCATAAATCGACACCTTGCGGTAGTTGAAATAGGTCGGCGCGATCGGCGAGGCCCAGTCGCCCTCCTCGTTCTGCCCTTCACCTTCCGGCATGAACGGCAGTGCGAATGGGCCGGTGACTTCGAGCAGCAACTCGGTGAGCGTCTGCTGGATTTCCGAGCCCTTGATCTTGAGGATCGACGAGGCCGGATCCGGCTTGCCCTTGCCGTGCTTGCCTTCAGCGGCGACGACGCGCATCTGGGTCAGTTCGAGTGCCTTGAGCTCGATCTCGGTCGCAGCCAGCTTCTGGCGGAACTGCGGATCCTCGATCAGCGGCTTGTCGCCGGACATCACGCTGGACGCCAGTTCCTTGATGCGACGGATGCGCTCTTTCGACATGCCGACGCGCGCGATGTTGACGCGCTCGTTACCGAGCAGGAACTTCGCGTAGTCCCAGCCCTTGTTCTCTTCACCAACCAGATTCTCGGCCGGCACCACGACCTCATCGAAGAACACTTCGTTGACTTCGACGCCGCCATCGATGGTCTGGATCGGGCGGACGGTGATGCCCTTCGACTTCATGTCGATCAGGATGAAGGAGATGCCCGACTGCTTCTTGGCATCGGGGTCGGTGCGGCAGAGGCAGAAGATCCAGTCGGCGTGCTGAGCCAGCGTGGTCCAGGTCTTCTGGCCGTTGACGATGTAGGTATCGCCCTTCTTCTTGGCGGTGGTCTTCAGCGAGGCGAGATCCGAGCCCGAACCCGGCTCCGAGAAGCCCTGGCACCACCAGTCGTCCATATTGGCGATGCGCGGCAGATAGTGCTTCTTCTGCGCCTCGTTGCCGAAGGTGTAGATCACCGGGCCGACCATGTTGACGCCAAACGGCAGCGGCGGCGGCGCCGGGGTCTTCTGCAGCTCTTCGAGGAAGATGTACTGCTTGGCAGCGCTCCAACCGGTGCCGCCATATTCGGTCGGCCAATGCGGAACCGCCCAGCCCTTCTTGTTGAGCGTGCGCTGCCAGTTCACCAGATCGTCCTTGCTGGTGTGATGGCCTTCCTGGAGCTTCTTGCGCACGACCGGGTCGAGGCTCTCACGGAAGAAGGTTCGCACCTCTTCGCGGAATGCCACTTCTTCCTTGCTAAAACTCAGATCCATCGGATCCTCCTTGTGTGAATGATTGTCATTCCGGGATGCACGAAAGACGGCGAAGCCGGCTGGAGTGCAGGCCCGGAATGACGGGTTATCAGTGAACGATTTCGAGCAGGCCGGCGGAGCCCATGCCGCCACCGACGCACATGGTGACGACGGCATACTTCGCCTTGCGGCGACGGCCTTCGATCAATGCGTGACCGGCGAGACGTGCGCCCGACATGCCATAGGGATGGCCGACCGAGATCGCGCCACCATTGACGTTGAGCTTCTCGGGATCGATGCCCAGCTTGTCGCGGCAATACAGAACCTGCACGGCGAAGGCTTCATTGAGTTCCCAGAGATCGATGTCCTCGATCTTGAGGCCATGACGCTTCAGGAGACGCGGCACGGCGAACACAGGACCAATGCCCATCTCGTCCGGCTCGCAGCCGGCGGAAACGAAGCCGCGGAAAATGCCGAGCGGCTTGAGGCCCTTCTGTGCGGCGAGCTTGTCGCTCATGATCACGGTGGCGCTGGCGCCGTCCGAGAGCTGCGAGGCATTGCCGGCAGTGATGGTGAAGCCGTCGCCGCGCACAGCCTTCAGGCCGGCGAGACCTTCCGCGGTGGTTTCTGGACGCGGACCTTCATCCTTGGACAGCGTGATGTCCTTGAACGAGACTTCGCCGGTCGCCTTGTCGACGACGCCCATCTTGGTGGAGATCGGCGCCAGTTCGTCATTGAACTTGCCGCCCTGCTGCGCGGCTGCGGTGCGGCGCTGGCTCTCCAGCGAATACTCGTCCTGGCGCTCGCGCGAGATGTTGTAGCGCTTGGCCACCGTCTCGGCGGTGTCGAGCATCGGCATATAGACGTCGCCCTTGATCTTCATCAGTTCGGGATCGACAGTGTGGAACTTGTTGGCGTGCTCGTTCTGCACCAGCGAGATCGACTCGCCGCCGCCGCCGACCGCGATCTCGACGCCGTCGAAGATCACCGAACGTGCGGTCAGCGCAATCGCCTGCAGGCCCGAAGCGCACTGGCGATCGATGGTGGTCCCGCCAACCGTGACCGGCAGGCCGGCGCGTAGCAGCGCCTTGCGTGCGATGTTGCCGCCAGTCGCGCCCTGCTGCAGGGCAGCGCCCATCACGACGTCCTCAACCTCCTTGGGATCGATGCCGGCGCGCTTGACGGCGTGCTCGATCGCATGGCCGAGCAGCGTTGCGCCTTCGGTGGCATTCAACGCGCCGCGAAAGGCCTTGCCGATCGGCGTACGGGCGGTGGAAACGATAACGGCTTCGGTCATGGGCGAGATCCTCCGGAGGCGGTTTGTTGTTGCAAAGTTGCTTGTTGATTCATGATGGGCGCGGGTTGCAAGCCACGCAAGGCATGGCGCGAGAGTTTTCCGACCGCAGTGCGCGGCAAATCGTCGACGAAATCCACAGCGGCGGGCAATTCATGCTTGCCGAGCTTGCCGGTGAGAAACGTGCGCAGTTCGTCGATGGTGAACGATGCCGCGCCATTGCGCAGCTTGATGAAGGCCTTGGCCGCCTCGCCGCGATATTGATCGATAACGCCGATCACGATCACTTCCTGCACCGACGGATGTTCGTAGATCGCCTGCTCGATCATCTGCGGATAGACGTTGAAGCCGCCGGAGATGATCATGTCCTTCTTGCGATCGACCAGATAAAAAAAGCCGTCCTCATCCATGTAGCCGATGTCGCCGGTCAGGAAGCGATCGCCGACGAAGGACTCGGCACTTTCCTTTTCGAGGTTCCAGTACCCCTTCGTGACGTTCGGTCCCTTGATGCGGATCTCGCCGGTCTCGTTGAGGCCGAGCACCCTGGTCGGGTCATCGAGTGACACCACGTCAATCTCGATCCCCGGTAGCATCAGGCCGATAGAACCCGGCTTGTCGAGGCCGCCGGGCGGATGACTGGTGCCGGGCGAGCAGGTCTCGGTCATGCCCCAGCCGCTCTTCAGCGACAGACCGGTCTTGCGTTCGAACAGACGTGCCACCTCGTCCGGCAGCGGCGCGCCGCCGGAGGCCGCCGACACCAGCGACGACAGATCGCGCGTCTCAAGCGACGGATCGGCCGCGATGGCGATCCACATGGTGGGGACGCCAGGAAATACGGTGGCCTTCTTCTTCTCGATATCGTCGAGCACACGGCTGACATCGAAGCGCTGATGCAGCGAGATGGTGTCGCCGAGGCTGATGCGGCCGAGCAGGATCACGGTCAGCGCATAGATATGAAACAGCGGCAGCACGCAGATCACGCGTTCGACCTGGTTGCGCGCGGCACGTGCCGGTGAACCCCATAGATTATAGATCGACACGGCCGAGGTCAGATTGCCGTGGCTCAGCATCGCGCCTTTCGGCAGGCCGGTTGTGCCGCCAGTATATTGCAGCAGCGCGACATCATCCGCCGAAATTTCGGGCCATTGCGCCGGCAGTGTCGCGCCCGCGGTGAAATTACGGAAGGTGACGATGGCGGGATTTTCCGGCAGCGGCAGCTGCGGATTGTTCACCGCGCCCCAGTCGTCATCCTCACAGACGATCAGCCTGTCGAGCAGACCCTTGTCGAGAAACTTCAGCGCCATCGGCAGCAGCGTGGCGAGATTGCTCGTCACCAGCGCGCGCGCGCCGGAATCCTTAAGCTTGTGCGACAGCGCGATCTCGCCATCGAGCGGCGACAGATGCACGAGCCGCGCGGCGGCCTTGAGGCCGCCGAAGAAGTGGACCGGATGATCCGGCGTATTGCCGAGGAAGATGCCGATGGAATCGCCGCGGCCATAGCCGGCGCGCATCAGCGCGGCAGCGACGATATCGACGCGTGCCTGAAGATCATTGAACGAGATCGGCTGATCCCGAAATTCGATGGCGGTGCGGTCGCCGTGTTTGGCAACGGAGTCCGCCAGCAGGCCCGGCAGCGACCCACGCACGATCGGCGCGTCCCAGGTGACGCCCGGTGGGTAATGCTGCTCGCCGGGATGGGTCATTCGAATGCCTGCATGTTGCGGAATACGCTCGCCATGAACGCCGTAGACCCCCTCTCCCCTCCGGGGAGAGGGTTGGGGTGAGGGGGAGCCACAAGCGACGCAGAAGTCCCCTCACCCGTATCACTCGCTACGCTCGCGATCCGACCTCTCCCCGGTGGGGAGAGGTGAAGCAAGAGCAGCGTACGCATCACGCTCAGCCCTTCGCCAGCGACGCAAACGTCTTGCCTTCATCGGCGAGCTTCTTCAGCAGCGCAGCCGGCTCCAGCGAAGGATCGTTGGTCTGCTTGGCGTAGAACTGCAGGCGCTCGACGATCTGCTTGAGACCGACCTGATCGGCATAGAACATCGGGCCGCCGCGATAGATCGGCCAGCCATAGCCATAGAGCCAGATCACGTCGATATCGCTCGGACGCGATGCGACCTTCTCCTCAAGGATGCGGGCACCCTCGTTGATCATCGGATACATCATGCGTTCCAGGATTTCCTGATCACTGACGGCGCGACGGGTCAGGCCCAGGCTTCGGCAGGTGTCGTCGATGAGCTTCTCGACTTCCGGATCCGGCACCGGCACACGGGAGCCGGCTTCATACTTGTAGTAGCCCTTGCCGGTCTTCTGACCGAAGCGGCCGGCTTCGCAGAGCGCGTCGGCGATCGGCGAGGTGATGCCGCGATCCTTGCGCGAGCGCCAGCCGATATCGAGACCGGCGAGATCGCCCATGGCGAACGGCCCCATCGGCATGCCGAACTTGGTGACGACGGCATCAACCTGCTGCGGCAGCGCGCCTTCGAACAACAGCTTCTCGGACTGCTTGGAGCGGGCCGCCAGCATGCGGTTGCCGACGAAGCCGTCGGACACGCCGACCACAGCCGGCACCTTGGCGATCTTGCGGGCGACCGCGACGGCAGTCACGAGTGCATCCGGTGCCGTCTTGTCGGCACGGACGATTTCGCACAGCTTCATGACATTGGCCGGCGAGAAGAAGTGCATGCCGAGCACGTCCTGCGGACGCTTGGTGACGGCTGCGATCTCGTCGATGTTGAGATAGGACGTGTTGCTAGCGAGGATTGCGCCCGGCTTGGCATAGGCATCCAGTGCGGTGAACACTTCTTTCTTGATCGCCATGGTTTCGAACACGGCTTCGATCACCAGATCGACGTCCTTGACGTTCTCAAGACCGACCTTGCCGGTGATCAGCGCCATGCGCTTGGCCGGCGCATCGGCAGGAATGCCGCCACGCGCTGCGGTCGCTTCATAATTCTTCTGCATGATGCCGAGGCCGCGCGTGAGCTGCTCCTGGCCGGTCTCGATCAGCGTGACGGGAATACCGGCATTGGCGAAGGACATCGCGATGCCGCCGCCCATCGTGCCGGCGCCGATGATGGCGACGCGCTCGACCGAACGCGGCTTGACGCCTTCCGGCACGTTCTGGACCTTGGCGGCTTCGCGCTCGGAGAAGAAGGCATAACGCTGCGCCTTCGACTGATCGTCGGCGACCAGCTTGAGGAACATCTCGCGCTCCTTCTTGAGCGCCTCGTCGAACGGCACGTCGAGCGTCCAGCTCACGGCTTCCGCGCAGGCCAGCGGCGCGTTCATGCCGCGGTTCTTCTTGTTGGCGGCTGCAGCGGCATTGGTGAAGATCGTACGATCAGCGCGGGCGGCGGCAAGCTTGGAATCGTCATTGCGCAACAGGCGCAGTGGACGTTTCTCGGCAATGACCTTGCGCGCGAAAGCCTCGGCGCCTGACGCCGGACCTTCGACGATCTCTTCGATCAGACCGTTCTTCAGGGCTTCGGATGCGCCGATCGGGTCGCCGGTGACAACCATCTTGACGCCGAGTTCAGGACCCACCGCGCGCGGCAGACGCTGCGTACCGCCAGCACCAGGCAGCAGGCCGAGCTTCACCTCGGGCAGGCCGAGCTTGGCGTCTTTTGTCGCCACGCGGAAGTGACAGCCGAGCGTGAGCTCAAGGCCGCCGCCGAGCGCGGTACCGTGGATCGCTGCGATCACAGGCTTGGAGCAATTCTCGATTTCCGAAATGACTTCGCTCAATCCGGGCGACTGCGGCGGTTTGCCGAATTCCGTGATGTCGGCACCGGCAACGAAGGTGCGGCCCGCGCATGCGATCACGATCGCCTTCACGGCAGGATCGGCAGCGGCAGTTTTGACGTTTTCAAAAATGCCGCGGCGAACCGCCGCACTCAATGCATTCACAGGGGGAGAGTTGATCGTGACGATGGCGACTTCATCATGACGCTCAAGCTTTACGACATCGCTCACGGCATTCTCCTTGGCTACGTTTACCGGTCTGATTTTCTTTGTTTCGCACTGCGAAATTTAATTCCACATCTTGACAGGGAGGGTTATTTTGAAGAGCGTCCCTTGTCAACGAGGGCCGTGGTGCAATCGTATGAAACTGACAAAACCAAATTTTGGGAAGCATGAAACGTCCAGCGAAGAATGTGGCGACAGATCGCAATTTCGTCGTCGCGCTGGCTCGCGGCCTGGATGTCTTGCGTGCATTTCGCCCCAATGACGGGCTTCTCGGCAATCAGGAGATTGCCGCCCGTACCAAGCTGCCAAAGCCAACCATCTCGCGATTGACTTATACACTCACGAAGTTGGGATACCTTACACCGGTGCCGCGCTTCGAGAAGTATCAGCTCGCGCCAGCAGCTATGGCCCTAGGGTATGCTGCACTTGCGAACCTGGGCGTTAAGCATCTCTCGGAATCGTTTCGCGACGAATTGATGCGGCAGACTGGCGGTGCCTGCGCAGTAGGCGCGCGCGATCGGTTGAGCATGATCTATTTCGGGCAGAGCAAATCGAGTCTCACCGTCGGCGTTCAACTCGACGTCGGCTCACGCATTCCCATTGCAACCACAGCGATGGGCCGCGCATATTTCTGGGCGCTGCCGCCGGAAGAACGTGCCCAATTATTGCGCGAATTCCGCGAGCACTACGGACATCGCTGGTCGAAGATGCGCGATGGCCTCGAACGCGCAGGCGAAATGGTCGCGCGCCACGGTTTTGTGATCTCGGCTGGCGAGTGGCAGGACGATGTGCACGCTGCCGGTGTTGCAATGACATTGAATGACGGCACCGGTCCTTATGCCTTTAATTGCGGCGCTCCCGCGTTTCGTTTCACGGAAGATCGCTTGCTCAACGATATTGGACCTCGGCTGTTGACGATGGTAAGGAACATCGAAGCGGCGCTCGGGGGAGCAGCCGCGCCACAATCCAAAAAACTCGACAGCAAAAAAATCAAATCAGGAGGGAAAGTTGCACGCATTGTTGAAGGGCTCTGACAGCCCTCATCGTCGTGACCTGCGGAAAACTTCGCCGCAGCAGACGATCGAGGGTCGCCGCACATGACGCAGGCACAACTCGCAGAGCGCGCGCCCGTCGCATCGACGGCGCCGCTGCTTTCGGTTCGCGACGTCAGCGTCGTGTTCGGTGGCATCATCGCGTTGAACGGCGTCTCGTTCGACATGCAACAGGGTCACATTCTCGGCCTCATCGGACCGAACGGCGCTGGCAAGACCACGCTGTTCAATTGCCTCAGCCGGCTATACCAGCCGAGCAAGGGCGACATCCTGATGAACGGCGAGACGATCCTGAATCGCCCCGCGCACAAGATCTCCGAGATCGGTATCGGCCGTACTTTCCAGAACGTTGCGCTGTTTCCCAACCTGACGGTGCGGGACAACGTCCGCGTCGGCAAGCATGCGCGCACCAATAGCGACATCATCAGCGATTCCTTGAAACTGCCATGGGTCCGCAAGGGCGAGGCAGATATCAACAAGGACGTGAACAACATTCTCGACTATCTCGACCTGCACCACGTTGCCGATACGATCGTCAGCGGTCTTCCGTTCGGCACGCAGAAGCGCGTCGAGCTCGCGCGTGCGCTCGCCGCCGAGCCGAAGATCCTGCTGCTCGACGAGCCCGCAGGCGGCCTCAACCATGAAGAAGTCTATATCCTCGGCGACCTGATCCGCCGTATCCGCGACGATCGCGGCGTGACGGTTCTGCTGGTCGAACATCACATGGGTCTCGTGATGTCGATTGCCGACCACGTCGTCGCGCTGAATTTCGGCAAGAAGCTCGCTGAAGGCACACCCGCTGCCGTCCAGAAAGACCCTGCTGTGATCAAGGCCTATCTGGGAGACAAAGACTCATGACCGCGATGCTTCACGTAAAAGACCTGCGTGCGTATTACGGCCAGGTCCAGGCGCTGCACGGCCTCGAATTCGAATTACAGGAAGGCAGCCTCACCACCCTGCTCGGCGCCAATGGTGCCGGCAAGACCACCACGCTGCGCTCGATCTGCAACATGATCCGCTCCACGGGCTCGATCGAGTTCGAGGGCAAGAAGCTCGACAACAAGTCGACCGAAAGCATCGTGCGGCTGGGCATCGCCCATGTTCCGCAGGGCCGCGGCACCTTTACCACCATGACGGTGGAAGAGAACCTGCAGCTCGGCGCGATCAGCCGCAAGGACACCAAGACGATCGGTGACGACATCGAGCGCATGTATGCCCACTTCCCGGTGCTCAAGCAGCGCCATACCCAGCAGGCCGGCACGCTCTCCGGCGGTGAACAGCAGATGCTCGCGGTCGCCCGCGCGCTGATGCTGCGTCCCCGCCTGATGCTGCTGGACGAGCCGTCCTTCGGCCTCGCGCCCTTGATCGTGCGGGATCTGTTCAAGATCCTCGGCAAGATCAACCGCGAGGACAAGGTCAGCATCCTCGTTGTCGAACAGAACGCACAGCTCGCGCTCGAACTCGCCGACAAGGCCTATGTCATCGAAACAGGACGCATCGTGATGTCCGGCACCGCCGACGAGATCGCGAACAATGAAGACGTCCGTAAATCGTATCTGGGATATTGAGGGGGCGGCCATGGAACTCTTTACCAATCAAGTCCTGGCTGGCATCGCCACCGGCGCGATCTACGCCTGTATGGCGCTCGCGGTCGTGATGATCTATCAGGCGATCGACCACCTGAACTTCGCCCAGGGCGAAATGGCGATGTTCTCGACCTTCATCGCCTGGCAGCTGATGCAGTGGGGCATCCCCTATTGGGGCGCATTCGCGCTGACGCTGATCTTCTCCTTTGTCGGCGGCATCGTCATCGAGCGGGCTTTGTTCAAGCCTCTCGCCAAGGCGCCGGTACTGACCCACGTCGCCGGCTTCATCGCGCTGTTCGCCATCATCAACAGCGTCGCGGGCCTGACCTGGGACTTCACCATCAAGCAGTTCCCGTCGCCGTTCGGCTCATCGCCCTTCCTGGGCAGCCAGCTGATCTCGACGCATCAGGCCGGCATGATCGGCGTGACGCTGATCCTGTTGGTCCTGCTGTTCATCTTCTTCCGCTACACCCGCGTCGGTCTCGCCATGCGTGCTGCCGCCACCCTGCCTGAATCGGCGCGGCTGGTCGGTATCAACACGTCATGGATGATCGCACTCGGCTGGGGCATGGCAGCTGCGATCGGTTCGATCGCCGGCATGCTGATCGCACCGGTGGTGTTCCTTGAGCCCAACATGATGGGCGGCGTCCTGATCTACGGATTTGCCGCAGCCGTCGTCGGCGGTCTGACGAGCCCGCTCGGCGCCGTCATTGGCGGGTTCCTTGTCGGCGTCTTCGAGAACCTCGTCGGCACCTATATCCCGGGTGTCGGTAACGAGCTGAAGCTGCCCATCGCGCTGGCGCTGATCATCACCGTGCTGGTCGTCAAGCCCAATGGCCTGTTCGGCCGCACCATCGTGAAGCGAGTTTGATCATGAGCACCGTTCAAGACGTCTCCACTGCTCCCGTGGTCGCCGCCGTTCCCAAGAAGGCAATGGCGCTCGGCCCGCTGGCATCGCTGATCATCCTGGCGCTGCTCATCGTCACTCCGCTGTTCGTGAAGAACTTCATCATCTTCCAGATGACGATGTGGCTGATCTACGCCATCGCGGTTCTCGCACTGAACATCCTGACCGGCGCCAGCGGCCAGTTCTCGCTCGGCCAGAGCGCGTTCTACGCCCTCGGCGCCTATACGTCGGCAATCCTGATGGAACATGTCGGCGTCAACTACGCACTGACGCTCCCTGTGGCTGGTCTGGTCTGCTTCATCGCCGGCTTCCTGTTCGGCCTGCCGGCGCTGCGACTGTCCGGCATCTACCTCGCGCTGGCGACCTTCGCCCTCGCCGTGGCGATGCCGCAATTGCTGAAGCTCGGCGTGTTCGAACACTGGACCGGCGGCGTGCAGGGCCTTGTCGTCACCAAGCCTGATGCACCGGAGATCCTGGCGTCGCTGGGTCTGAAAGTGTCGCAGGACATGTGGCTGTACTTCTTCACCCTCGCGGTCACGATCCTGATCTACATCTTCTCGGTCAACCTGCTGAAGTCGCGCTCCGGGCGGGCCATGATGGCGATCCGTGACAACGAAATCGCCGCGTCTGCGATGGGTGTGGACGTCTCGCTCTACAAGACACTGGCCTTCGGCGTCAGCGCCGGAATCACCGGCGTCGCAGGCGGTCTCGGCGCCATCGCCGTGCAGTTCGTGGCACCGGATGGCTACACCATCCAGCTCGCCATCGCATTGTTCCTGGGCGTGGTGGTCGGCGGCGTCGGCTGGCTGCCGGGCTCGCTCGCCGGCGCGGCCTTCATCGTCTTCGTTCCGAATATTGCGGAACACATTTCGAAGGGTCTGTCTGGCGCCGTGTTCGGCGTCATCCTGATCATCATCATCTTCCTGCTCCCGAATGGGGCCAGGCAACTCGCCTATTTGGCACAGGGCTTGATAGGCAAACTACGTAAACACTGAGGACCTATGAACTGCAGAAACTTTCTGCGCACCGCCGCGCTCTCGAGCGCGGCGTTTGCGTTTCTCGCCTTCTCAACTTCCGCGAATGCCCAGAAGAAATACGACACCGGGGCGAGCGATACCGAGATCAAGATCGGCAACATCATTCCCTATAGCGGCCCGGCTTCGGCCTACGGCATCATCGGGAAGATGGAAGAAGCCTATTTCAAGATGATCAACGATCAGGGCGGCATCAACGGCCGCAAGATCACCTTCGTCAGCTATGACGATGCCTACAGCCCGGCCAAGGCCGTGGAACAGACCCGCAAGCTCGTCGAATCCGACGAAGTTCTGTTCGTGTTCGGTCCGCTCGGCACGCCGTCGAACACGGCGATCCTGAAATACCTGAACGCCAAGAAGGTGCCGCAGCTGTTCGTCGCCACTGGCGCGACCAAGTTCGGCGAGTACAAGACCTCGCCATGGACCATGGGCTGGCAGCCAGCCTATCAGAGCGAAGGCCGCATCTTCGCGCAGTATGCGATGACCGAGAAGCCGAACGGCAAGATCGCGGTATTCTACCAGAACGACGACCTCGGCAAGGACATGCTGAAGGGCCTCAAGGACGGCCTCGGCGAGAAGGCTTCGATGATTGTGGCTGAAGACAGCTATGAAGTCTCCGAGCCGACCATCGACTCGCACATCGTCAAGATGAAGGCATCGGGCGCCGACATCTTCGTCTCGATCTCGACGCCGAAATTCGCTGCGCAGGCGATCAAGAAGGTGGCCGAGATCGGCTGGAAGCCGATGTTCTTCCAGAGCAATGTCGGCTCCTCGGTCGGCGCTGTGATGCGTCCGGCGGGTATCGACAACGCGCAGGGCGTGCTGTCGCTGGCCTATGCCAAGGACGCCATCGATCCGCAGTGGAAGGACGATGAGGGCATGAAGAAGTATCTCGACTTCCTCGCCAAATACGCCCCCTTCGCCAATCCGGCCGAAAGCTCGGCTGCTTATGGATACGGCCAGGCACAGACCGTGGTTCAGGTCCTCAAGCAGGCCGGCGACGATCTGACCCGCGCCAACATCATGAAGCAGGCCGCCAGCCTGAAGGACTTCGCACCCGACACGCTGCTGCCGGGCGTCAAGATCAACACCTCGGCGACCGACTTCTACCCGATCGAGCAGCTGCGCATGATGCGCTTCACCGGCGAGAAGTGGGACGTGTTCGGCCCGCCGATCGACAGCAAGCTCGGCGGGTAATCATTCACAAAAATGCGAACGTCTCACACTTCGTCATGGCCGGGCTTGTCCCGGCCATCCATGCCTTCTTAGCTCGCGGCCAAGACGTGGATGCCCGGGACAAGCCCGGGCATGACGGCTGAGAAGGCAGAGACGAAGCGCACCGCAACAACTCGCTCGAACATTAAAACTGCTTAATAAAACAGCCCCTTACGACGAAAGTCGTGAGGGGCTTTTTCTTGCCAGTTGCAGCGGAAAAGTATTCAATTCGACGCGCCGCAGCATTCAACAAAGGCAAGAACAGGCGCGGCTTCATCACATGATCAGGGAGATCAGAAATGCCTTCGTTCAGCTCGCGTGCAATGACGTTCACGGTTGCCGCAGCCCTCAGTGCAGCCCTCGGCGGTACTGCCTTCGCCCAGAAGAAATACGATACCGGCGCCAGCGATACCGAGATCAAGATCGGCAACATCATGCCCTATAGCGGGCCCGCATCCGCCTATGGCGTGATCGGCAAGATGGAAGAAGCCTATTTCAAGATGATCAACGATCAGGGTGGCATCAACGGCCGCAAGATCAATTACATCACCTATGACGACGGCTACTCGCCGCCGAAGGCCGTGGAGCAGGCACGCAAGCTCGTCGAATCCGACGAAGTGCTGTTCATCGCCAGCTCGCTCGGCACCCCGTCGAATTCCGCCATTCAGAAATACATGAATGCCAAGAAAGTCCCGCAGCTGTTCGTTGCCACCGGCGCCACCAAGTTCGGCGACTACAAGGACTTCCCCTGGACCATGGGCTGGCAGCCCGCCTATCAGAGCGAATCCAGGATCTATGCGGCCTATCTGCTGAGGGAAAAGCCCGACGCCAAGATCGCGGTCATGTACCAGAACGATGATTTCGGCAAAGACATGCTGAAGGGCCTGAAGGATGGTCTCGGCGCCAAGGCGGCATCGATGATTGTCGCCGAGGAAAGCTATGAAGTGTCGGAGCCGACCATCGAGTCCCACATCGTCAAGCTGAAGTCGACCAATGCCGACACCTTTGTCAGCTTCACCACGCCGAAATTCGCTGCGCAGGCGATCAAGAAAGTGGCGGAGCTCAGCTGGAAACCAACCTTCATCCAGAGCAATGTCGGCGCTTCGGTCGGCGGCGTGATGAAGCCGGCGGGTTACGAGATCGCCCAAGGCATCCTGTCGGCGAACTACGCCAAGGACGGCGCCGATTCCAGCTGGGACAATGACGAGGGCATGAAGAAATTCTACGCTTTCCTCGCCAAATATGCGCCCACCATGGACAGGAGCGACGGCTCGGTCGTCTATGGCTATGGCCAGGCGCAGACCATCGTTCAGGTGCTCAAGCAGGCCGGCGACAACCTGACCCGTGCGAACATCATGAAGGAAGCAGCCAACCTCAAGGAATTCGCGCCCGACACATTGCTGCCCGGCGTGACGATCTCGACCTCGGCCACCGACTTCTACCCGATCGAGCAGCTGCAGATGCAGCGCTTCAAGGGCGAGAAGTGGGAGCTGTTCGGCCCGATCATCGCGGGCAAGATCGACGGCTGATGTTCTGATCTCTCCCCGCCGGTCGAAGCCAAGCTTCGCCAGGCGGGGAGAGATCGAGATCAGTAATAATCCCGAAACGCATCCGCGAGACTGTCGGGCTGCCGGTCGATCTGGTCTGACGCGATCGGATCGTCCGAGAGCAATGCACTCGCCTGCGTCTTGTAGTCCGGCGCCACGTAATCCGCCTGCGGCAGGCCACGGCGCACGATATCCTGATAGTTCAGATAGTTGTCGCGATTGCCGACGAAGGTGCACATGCATTTGGCGGGATCGGCATAGAGATAGCGCGGACCGTTCGGCGTGTTGTGCACGACGAAGCGATAGGCCGGCAATTTGCTTAAGGCCGCCTTCCCTGCCGCATCGTTGGCGAAGCGCGCCTTGAAGCCGGCGGACTCCATGTCGAAGCCGACTTTCTGCAGCACTGGCACGCTCGGCAATTCGCGCGCCACCAGCAGTGTGATATCGAGCAGCGCCAGCACCGCGATGACAGCAAGCGCCGTGCTGCGCGCGCGCAAAGGAGAAAGCGTCGTGATCGTCAGTGCGCGCATGTCGCAAAACCCCGGCTGCGAGCGCGCACCGTCGCGCCCTGTTGCGCCCGACACTAACGGACCCCGCATGCGGTGTCACGGCAGCGCCGCCGCAGTGAGCAAGGCCGGTTAACAAATTCATCACGCCGCCTCGCTGGCGACGAGCGCCTCCAGGACGCGCCAATACATCTCGTCCAGCATCGCTTGCTGTTGCTCTGCATTCAAAACGCGCCGTCGTTGAAACAGCAGACAGATCGGCCGACTGCCTGTGCAATGGTGCGCACGACGACAGGCCTTGATGAAGCAAGTGCGATGGGTGCGAAGGATGTTCGCATTGCCGCGCTCGATCTCCTCGATGCAGACGGCGACGATCATGTCCGACAACCGCTTGGCCGCTAGGTCGTTCTTGTCCCTGGCGCGCTGCGCGAGATACCAAGCGTCGTGTTGCGAGATGATCATGTGAACTCCCGTTGTGACGATGATGATTGGATATAGGTGACTTGGGTGACGGCCACGCGCCGTCCTTGCCCGCGCCTGTGCGCGTGAGTGGCGGTCCCAGGGTTCTCCCTCAAAATGAGGGAGATGAAGCGCCGAAAGGCGCGACTTGGGTACAGTGCCGCAGCGTAGTGTCCGGATCGCCGGACAGCAGAGGCCGCGGAAACGCCTTTCGACGCTCCATCGTGGCGATTTCTGTCCCCGGGACCGTTCTTCCGGGCAAAGGTGCAGACCTCCGCAGTCCGCTTATCCCGACGGTTTCCCGCCGTTCACCAATGCCACGTCCAGCCAGCATGAGTGGCAGACCCCCGTAGTGGGGCCGGACGGTGACCCAAGGCCTCCCGAGTGCGTGAGGGAACGTCTCCCTCCCGCCCGCAGGCGCCACATCCCGCCCCGCGCCAACAAGCGTCCCTGGCAACGCCCCTCAAAGTGGGACGGGATGAAAGAGAATATAATCTTTGACAGAATAGCGTCAAGGATTATTTTCAGAAACGTTCGGAGGCAGCCGCCAGACTTCAGCGACATATTCAATGTGGCAGCCGACGCGGCATCCGGGTCGCTCCACACCGTTGATCTGAAACATCAAGAGCGTACTTCGAAGATCATATTGAAAGGCGTCTCAGTCGCACGGCGGAAGCGCTTGAAACCTGCCTCAGTCGCGACCTGACGCAATTTGCTTTCACCTGCCTGGGCACCGAGCCCCAAGCCCACCTCCTGAGAGAGCGACGCAGGTGTACAAATGAATGTCGAGGCGTGATAGAAAATGGACCCGCTAACGCAAATCATGACGAAATACCTGGTTCAGCATCGGCGCGCCGTTACGCCCGACGATATATGTCGCGGAGTATACTCCGCCTGGCCAGGGTTCGGTGGACCGTTTTTTTCCGATGAAGAGAATCGTCTGGGCCTGATTTTGCGCAACTGCAACTGGACCCTTCTCGGCGATGATCCTGCCGTCTGGATCGCGCAGCGTCAGTGACTGATCGTCGCCCGTCTTCAAGCCAATTGTCCGAACATAAACGACGAGGGCTTCAGATTTCGTAGTTAGCTTGCGCTGAGAGACAGCGTCAACCTCGATCATATCGTTCGTGACTGCTTCAGTAGCGAATCCGAAGTTCAAGACTGCGCGCGGTGAATAGGTCAGACGAACCCGAGCATCATCCGTCCATTCACTTTCAGTATGATTGCCGCAAGCACCAGGTATCAAGCCGGTTCCAAAGGGATCGATGACCTTCCCTTCTCGCCGCACAATAAAGTGCAGATGCGGATACTCAGTTAGCCCCGACATGCCGACGGCACCGAGAACCTGGCCGGCGCGGACTGTATCTCCGGCTTTTACCAAGATGCTGTCTTTGGCCATATGGCAGTACTGGGTTTCGCGATCGCCGGAATGTCTGACAACAACGCCATTGCCGCATTCATTTCCTTTGGCTGCATCGCGCCTGTCACCTTTCACAGGGTTGTCCGCAAGGCCATCGCGAGTTCGCAGCACCGTGCCCTCGGCGGCTACGACGACGTGAACCGGATTCTGCCGTCCGCCATGTGACGTTAATCGAAAATCGACGCCGTTATGGCCGTCATAGGTCAATGTCCCGCACATGTAGTCCTTGGCCGAGGGACTATCGTCGATGTCTACGTAATTCTGGATGAAGCACGTGCGACCAATGTCGCACGATAACGGTATGATCAAATCTCCAGCAGTCGCCGCGTGCGATATTCCTACAACGAGGGGCAGCGCCAACAATATCCAAATCTGTTGCCGATGCGCCATCTGATCACGTCTGGATGCCCAGGGGAACTCCACGATCTTACATGGATGAAGATGTGGTGATGTAGGGTGCCCCGGGCTGTCGCAACTTGAACGGTGAGAATGTTCGACTATGCAGGACGAAAAATTCCGATTGGCGATTGATTCCAACTTTCAGCATGACGCGTTTGATGTAAGTCCGTACGGTTTCTTCCGTGAAACCAAGTTCCAATCCAATGGCGCGTGGACAGCGCCCGCGGAGAATACAGCGAACAATCCGCGCCTCCACCCAACTCAAGCCAAACGCGAGAGCAATGCGCTGGGCACCGGTCTCCTCATTGAATTGAGGAACGTAGATGAGAGCAAGATTGGGATCGGTATTTCCAGGGATTGAACCGATCACAGCAAACAAAAATCGCTGCTCCTCTTGCGAGATGAGCACGGTCGATCCTACGTTCTTTTGGTTTGGGTCCGGAATGATAGCGGCTCGAACAGCGTCCCTGAGCTGGGTGGTGATGAGAGGGGTCGATCCCGAGAGCGTGCCACGATCGAGAGTGATGACACCTTCGCCGACAAGTCGCCGAAACCCGCTGTTCATGCTCCGAACGACCAGATTTTCGTCAATGGTCAGGGCGGGTGACTCAATGTCATCCAGCCACATTTGATGAGACTGCAGTGTGGTTTTTGCCAGATCAGCGACCGCATCCCATAGGAGTTCGATCGCGCGCCTAGCGGTAGCGAATTCTGCATCAGGAATCTGCACCTGCCACCATCCCGCAATAAAGATGGCAGTATCTCCAGAGACCGTACATACGCGTCCAATGACCGAGTGGTGCCCGTAGACCGTGCGCGTTCCGATCAGCCGGCGTGCAAACCCGTTTGGCGACGCAGACGACTGATATATGAAATTGCCGTCTCCGTTGAAAGTCTCCGAGATAGATCTCGCCAACGCTTCCGATGCGGGACTGGGCGCGGGTAACCCAACTGAAGTCTGATCGAGTAGATCTCCTTCTGGAGACAAGAACGCCGCGTAGCAGCGTTTGCATTCGAGCAGTCGGGCTAAGGATCGCGCAAACCACAGGTTTTGCGGCGCACTGGAGTTGCGGCTGGGGCGGGCCAATGGATTCGCCGGAGTCGCTCGAAGCCTGAAGGCCAGTGAGCCGATGGTGTCAGAGCGGCCGTTTTCCTGTTGGTGTCCTTGCTGCATAAATGCCTCCCAAAGAATTTGTGTGTTCAATATTCCGCCAAGGCGTCAACTCTCCCGGAAGGCACGGTGGACGCGTAGGCGCAGCGGCTGAATTAAGTACTCCGCAAATGTTCTTATGCCTGTTTCAACAAAGACTTCGACCAGAAGGCCGGGCTTCAAAGTCGTGAGATGAGGTTCGACCTCCGGTGATCGCTGCAAATCAATTTCTGCCGTGTAGGATGTGACGCCGCTCTTCGTGTCAGTGAACGCATCCGCCGCGACAGCAGTCACCTGGCCTTCCAGCATGGGTCGGCGGCGAATGTTGAGGGCAATGATGCGGATACGAGCGTTCTGCCCCGCCATGACTTCCTCGCGATCCTGCGGCCGCAGGGATGCCTCGATGACGAGGCGATCCTCGATGGGTACGATCTCCATGAGTGTCTCTCGAGGCGCTAACACAGTGTTCAATTCCCTGCTGTTGAGGCGAACAACCCGTCCCGACTCCGGTGCGCGTAAATCAGTCCGCGCCAGTTGTTCACGCAATGCGCCAATCCGATGTCTGAGATCGCCGATCGATTCTCGCGTTGCGTGACTCTGTTTTGCGATATCCTGACTTTGGTTGAGACCCAGCTGTTTTCCACGATCGGCGAGTTCTGCGATTTTCCCGCGTGTTTCTGCTTGCTGGGTCAGATTGCGCGTGAGTTGGACCTGCATGTCCGCTTCCGCCCTCTTCAACGCAAGTACGCGTGGCTTTCGTGCGAGCCCTTTTTCCAATAGCGATGCTGTATCTCGTATTTCTTCCTGAAGAAACTGAAGTTGCTCTTGCAGGCTTGTCCTACTGTTTTCGAGGCCACGGGCCGTTTCCATGAGTTGTCGGGTCTGCTGATCGATCAATTTCCGCTCGCCGATCAATGCACTTGATCGCGTCGCGAACTCCGTCTCCTGGGTCTGAATTGCCGTCTTTGCTTCGGGGCGAGGAGAATTCCGTAATTCGTCAGGAAATGAAATAGCGGTGGACTGCATTTGTTCAGCGAGTAACCGTGCATCCAGCGAGAGATCAGCAAACAATTTTGTCTCTAATACGCCAAGGCTTCCCTCAACTTGAGTCGTATCGAGTTTTGCAACGATCTGCCCGGCCTCGACTTGCTCGTTCTCGCGGACATAAATGGTCTTCAATATCCCACCGTCGAAATGTTGCACCGCCTTCCGCTTGGATTGGACCTTTATGATACCGGGAGCGATGACGGCGCTGCGCAGCGGGACGAATGTAGCCCAAAGGCCGAATCCGCCGAATTGAATCGCTAAAAGGAAGGCTCCCCATTTTATGAGTCGTCGGGCATCGGACCTAGGTTTCTCCAGGATTTCGTGGCTGCTCGTTGGACCGAGTAAGAGTTCGTGGACGTGAGTTGTCACAATTCCTGCTCCTAGCCAGATAGCAGTTGCGGGCGGTCGGGCTGACGCGGACCCCGGCGTGAAGGGAGCCCCGCTGTGTTGCTGGGTAGAACTTCCGAAACGGGACCGAAGGCGACCTGCGTGCCGTCGCGGAGCAGCAATACGTGATCCGCAATCGTCAGGAGGCGTGGCCGGTGGGTCACGATCAGGAAGGTTGCGCCCTGCGATCGTGCGCTCAATATCGCAGCGCACAGTGCTGCCTCGCCATCGGGATCGAGATTTGCGTTGGGCTCGTCGAGCAGTATCAGTTTACGGTTGCCAAAGAAGGCGCGTGCCAGGCCGATGCGCTGTCGCTGGCCACCAGAGAGGCGATGACCGTCGCGACCGATCTGCGTTTGATACCCGGCCGGCAGTGCCAGAATCATCTGGTGCGCGCCAGCCAGAGTTGCCGCCATGACGATATCTTCGTCGCGCGGACTGTCCTCAAATCCCGAGATCGCTTCCGCAACAGTACCGGCGAGTAATTCGACATCCTGAGGAAGATAGCCGATGTAGCTTCCGAGCTGATCGGGGTGCCAGCTCTCCAGCAACGCATTGTCGAGCCGGATTTCACCGACGCTGGGCTTCTCCAAGGCGGCCGCTATCCGCAAGAGAGTGGACTTGCCCGCGCCGGTCGGACCAACGACCACGACGATCTCGCGGGGCCTGCATCGGAAGGCAATACCTCTCAGGATCGAACGTCTCGCCTGCGGATTGGTGAAGCCGACACCATTGAGTTCCAGTAAGCCATTTGGGGGGGTGAGGCGGGTCCGATGAGGTTGCTTCAATACCCATGTCGCCGCGGCGCTGACGCGCTTCCATGCCTCCTGCGCCGCGGTCACCCCGCGCCAGGCAGAGATAAGGCTCTCCATCGGTTGCAGGGTTCGGCTGACCATGATCGAGCTCGCGATCAGGCTGCCGGCGAGGACCTCATTTTGCAGTACCAGCCAGGCACCACATCCGATAGATAGAACTTGCAGGGTAGATCTCACCATGCGTGCCGCCGATGCGATCGCGGCAACCCGTTCGCTGGCGCGAACGACAGGAGATAATGCCTCATCATTGGCGCGCATGAAGGCGCGGATGGCGCCTCCGGTCCAGCCCATGGCCCTGATGAAGTTGCCGTGTCGTACGATGCCATCCATTAGCGTCTGACAACGTGCGGCTGCACCGCTCGCTTCATTGACCTCGGCCCGGGCAATACAGCTACTTACATATCCCATGATCGACAGAACGACCGCGCCAGTCAGCGCAATCGTGCCGTAGTAGGGATGAATGAGAAACAGGATCAGTATGAAGACGGGAAGAAACGGTGCGTCGACCAACGTAATGACGGCGCCGCCCGAAAAGAAGTTCCGTAGCTCCCGAACTTTCACCAAGTCATGCGTCGAGCCTTCGCGGCGTCGCGCCGGATCGGCAATGGTTGCCTCCAGGATGAGCGGTGCGATGCGCTGTTCAAATGTGACGGCGAACCGGCTGAGCAATCGAAATCGAATGACGTCGAAGAAGGCGCTGAAGATCAACGCCGCAATTCCGAGGGACGTCAGGCCGATGAGAGTTTCGATGCTTCCGCTGCTGATGACCCGGTCGAAGATCTCGATGGAGTAGAAGGGTAACACAAGCAGAAGGATGTTGGCCGACACGCTGAAGACGACGACCCACACGAGCGTGCTTCGCCCTGGAACGGCGCTGACAACAGATTCTGCTCGGGCCGAGTGAGCCAGACGCATAGTGCACTGCCTAATTGCGCAGAATGCGTAGGGCGGCAATGTGCCGCCCTACGTCGTCAATGATCAGACAACTTCGATGGCGGTGTAACCCGCTGCGTTATTTATGTCCTCGATCGATGCATAGGGGGTTCCTCCGCCCGTAATGCCATCGAGAGTGATGGTTCCGAAGCCGAAATCCAGCGTGGTATTGGTACCATCGTCGTCGACGGCCACCGTTGTCGGGTCATAGCCAGGCGCCGCATCGATGCTGATGGTGTCACCGTCAGCAAAACTGAGATCGGTAACTTCGTCATCACCGAAGTCCGCGCCCGTACCATCGCCAGCGTTGATCGCGTCGGTTCCGGCGCCTCCTGTAAGCACGTCATCACCGATACCGCCGTTCATCACGTCAGCGCCGTTACCGCCGCTCAGCTCATCATCGCCCGCTGCGCCGTTGAGCGTGTCATTTCCTGCACCGCCGGCCAGCGTATCGTCACCGTCGCCGCCTTCAAGCGCATCCGCTCCACCGCCGCCGGCAAGCGTATCGTCGCCTGCATCGCCGTTTAACGTATCGACGCCGGTGCCACCGGACAGTTCGTCTGCCCCGTCGCCGCCGTTAGCGACGTCATCGCCAGCGCTGCCTTCGATTGTGTCGTCACCGGCGTCACCTGCCAGCAGGTCGTTACCCGCACCGCCATCCATGACGTCGTCGCCCGCTCCACCATTGAGTGTGTCGTTTCCGGCGTCGCCGTTCATGATATCGTTCCCGGCATCGCCATTGAGGGTGTCGATACCATCGCCTCCGTTCATGGTGTCGTTACCGGCACCGCCATTCAGTGTGTCATCACCGAGGCCGCCATTCACCGTATCATCACCCAGGCCGCCACTGGCGGTATCATTGCCGTCGCCGCCTTCCAGCGTGTCATTGCCGAGCCCGCCGGTCAGGGTATCGTCGCCGGCATCGCCATTGATGGTATCAGCGCCCACCCCGCCTGACAGAGCGTCAGCACCATCACCACCATTCAATGTGTCATCGCCAGCAGCGCCTGCGAGTGTATCATCGCCTGCGCCCCCCGAGAGGACGTCATTTCCAGCACCGCCGTCGACGTTGTCATTTCCGTCGCCGCCATCGATCGTATCCGCCCCCGCGTTGCCGGAGAGATCATCATTCCCCGATCCGCCATTGATCGTATCGTCCCCCGCGTCGCCGCTAGCCGTATCATCTCCAGCGCCACCGTCGATCGTATCGATGCCAGCGCCGCCACTGATCTGGTCGTTTCCATCTCCTCCGAGAATGGAGTCGTCTCCCGCGTTGCCGTTCAAGGTGTCGTTGTCGACGCCACCATCGATCGAGTCGTTACCGGCTCCACCGTTGATCGTGTCATCACCGCCGAGGCCCGAGAGAGTGTCATTACCCGGGAGCCCATTGATCGTATCCGCAACTGGGGTGCCGTCCAGAATGTCGTTACCTGGTGTACCATTGATCAGTGCCATGATTGCCACTCCATGATGATGTCGCGCTTCTAACGCGACTACGCTTCGCGCTGAACAGAGATGCATGAACCTAGCTACCCCCTCGACAACCGGAGATCGCTGACACCGAGCGTGTCGATCGAGCGAATTTTGCGCAATCCCCATGTGGGGACAAAATGCAGCGCGTGATATGGAAAGCTATTGCGTAAATGTTCGCTCAGGATTCATCTGAAGGACAGCCCTGCTGCCGTAATATTCAAGTTCGACAATAATGCTCTGAGGCCATGATTAAGCGCGTCGAGCGTGCAATCTGAAGATGAAGGGCAGAGCAGAACTCTAACTATACGGTATTCTTACGGATTGCAGAGTGCTCTCGCGCGTGGCTCGTGACGACTGCTCCATCTAGCCGAGTGCCTTCGTCTACTTCAGCCATACTCGCGTTAATCGTCTCAATAGGTCTTGCAGAAAGGAAGGATGACGCGAAGCTCATGTGCATGAAACTGGCTTAACGCCAACAATGTGCAACGCCCATCCCAAGTATATTGCCGAATCCTGGAATCGATCTATCCTACGAGTGTCACATGTAATCGGCATCGTGTCGCACATCGACGAGCCGCTCGACCGCAACATCGGTGCCGGGTATCCAATTAGTCGATTTGAAGCCGCTCACGCATGCGGTAATCCTTTGCGACATTAAGATAGCTCACGTCCGCTTCTGGTGCCAAACCGACAATCGGTAACGGACGATGTCGGCCGCTTGCCATGAGCGAGACAAGATCTTTGTGGCGGTCAGCTTACTCAGAACTACACTTTCGAGAGGTTTTTGCAGCGGCTCCTTTCGTATCTGTAGCGGTCTTGTCGTCAGGTGACATCAGTCCGAAGCGATGCAACCCCTAGAAGCTGCATTTCCCGCGGCATCCGGGTCGCTCCGCACCGATGATCTGAGAGATCAAGCGCGTACTTCGAAGATCATATTGAAAGGCGTCTCAGTCGCGCGGCGGAAGCGCTTGAATCCTGCCTCAGTCGCGACCTGACGCAATTTACTTTCACCTGCCTGGGCACCGAGCCCCAAGCCCACCTCCTGAGAGAGCGACGCAGGTGTACAAATGAATGTCGAGGCGTGATAGAAAATGGACCCGATCGGGTTGAGATTGTCCTTGAGATTGTCATGAGCAAATGGCTCGACGATCATCCACGACCCGTCTTTGGCCAGTGTTTCCTTGACATGCTTGCCCGCACCAACGGGGTCGCCCATGTCATGCAGGCAATCGAAGAAAGCGACTAGATCGTAGTCTTTTGCCGGAAAATCCTTGGCACTGGCCTGCGCGAATTCAATTCGGTCTCCGACCCCCGCTTCCTGGGCCAGGACCTTCGCGCGATCGATCGAAGGTTTGTGGTAATCAAACCCGAAGAACCTGGATTTGGGGTACGCCTGCGCCATCACGATGGTAGAGGCGCCGTGGCCGCATCCGACATCCGCCACCTTGGCGCCAGCTTTCAGTTTGGCTTCGACGCCTTCGAGCGTCGGAATCCAGTTCGAAACCAGATTGGCGTTATAGCCCGGCCTGAAGAAGCGTTCGGTGCCCGAAAAAAGGCACTTCGAATGCTCATGCCAGCCAACGCCCTTTCCTGTTCGAAATGCTTCGGCGACCTTGGGTTCGTCGAGATAGGTGGACTGTACGACATCGAATGCACCGGCGAAGAAAGCTGGCGACCCCTCCTCGGCGAACGCCATCGCTTGTTCGGCCGAGAGCGAGAACGCGTTTTTTTCAGGGTGATAATCGATGTAACCAGAGGCGGCCTGGCCGGAGAGCCACTCGCGGACATAACGCTCATGCAGGCCGGTCTTCTTGGCAAGCTCCGAAGGCGTGAAGATATCTCCATCCGCCATTGCCTTGTAGAGGCCGAGACGATCGCCGAGCAGTATACTGGCACCGCCGAGTGAAATGCCGAGGTCGTTGACCAGCTTTCCTACGAGTGCGTTCAGCTTTTCAAGATTTGGTTCACGCATTGCAGCATCCTCCACTTTGTGAAGAACAGCCCTCGTTCTAGTTAAGCACGACTGGCGAATTACAAGTGGGAGCCGAGCGCCAATCGATGTCAGATTCAGGATTATGCGGGATTGTCCGCTGCTGGCGCAATACCTGTGTTCCCTCTAGACTTGCTTCTGCGAAGTTTTGAAATTGCCGCTCAATTTTCACGAGTTTTCGGGGGAAATTATCCTTGGCCGAAAGTGGGATTGCGAATATTCGCGCAGTACTGTTGTCAAAGCCCCGCCCGGTCGGGTGGGATCAACGCCGGCAGCGACTTGATGAAGTCGGGTCGATCTGGCCGGTGGCCGACGATGTCGAGTTGCGGACTGTCGATTGCGGCAATGTCGCGGGGGAATGGTCCTTCTCACCGGGGGCAGATACGACGCGCGTGCTTCTGTATTTTCATGGAGGCGGTTTTTGTTCGGGATCAATCCTCAGTCATCGACGCCTCGTGACAGAGGCGGGGCGGGCTGCTGGCATAAGCACCCTGGCGATGGACTATCGGCTCGCGCCGGAAAATCCGTTTCCTGCCGCTCACGACGACGCGATGAGCGCTTGGCGATATCTGCGCCAGCAGGGCATAGACGCCAGCGATATAGTAGTTGGCGGTGACAGCGCTGGCGGCAATCTCACAATTACCCTAATCAACGCCTTGCGCAGAGCCAACGAAGAGTCGCCGGCATGCGCTTGGCTTATTTCGCCCTGGACCGATCTTTCAATGTCCGGGACGACGCTACAAAGCAAGGATCAGATCGATCCGATCATCCACCGTGGCTACCTCGAGGAACTGGCTGACGCCTTTGCTCCGGCATCGCTCGACCGCAGGAGCCCGTTTCTGTCTCCGCTGTTCTCGAACCTCAGAGGATTTCCACCAACACTCATTCAGGTCGGGTCAGCCGAAACTTTGCTCGCAGACTCGACGCGTTTCGCGGAGGCTGCCGCGATAGCCGACGTCGCAACGACGTTGGAGGTATGGCCCGACATGATCCATGCATGGCCTCTGTGGAATGGCGGTCTTACAGACGCAAGGTTGGCGCTCAGGTCAGCTGGACAATTCATCAAGCATCAATTGTTTGATCTAGTTCCGTAGGGGCTGCGCAAGGATTGCGACCCAGTCGTCTGCGTTCGTAAATATCGGGGTACGATAACGACCGGCAACAAAGCCGTCCGCCTTTGGCGCAAAGCGGTCAATCGATCATATTGACACCGTGTGGCGGACGAGATCGCGCCCCGCTGAATTCGTCTGAAATGACCCGAAGCTGACATCGTCGCCATCGAGAGGAGGCGTTAGGGGCGGCCGGTGACAGCAATTGCAGCGACAAGACGGTCGAGGATCGCAGCTACTATCCGCGCCGCCGGGCGCTAACACTGATCCTGGATCACCCTTTGCGGGCAGCCCACCCCTGGACGCTAACATCCGCCAGAGCCTTGAATATCGCCGGCGTGCGTTCCAGGCGAGCGATTGTTCGCGCGCCTTCGACAGCGGCTACCAATGCCGCTGCGGTAGAAGATGCGCGCGCGGAAGCGAAACCGCACCCCCTAAAATGCTCCGCAACAATCTCGGTCGAATCAACAAATCCGCGCGCTACCCGTTTGGTCAGCTCAGCGTCGAGCGCAGGCAGCTCATTCGCCAGATTTTGCATCAGACATCCATACTGGAAATCAGAGGCGACCATTTCGGCGGCGAATGTGCCGAAAAGCCGATGAACGAAATTCAGAGCATCTCCCGCTGTATTCGCCGAGATATCCCGCAATACAGCAATTCGCCTCGCAACGTAGTGATCGATTGCTTCTTCGGCGAGCTGTGCCTTGCCGCGCGGAAAGTGAAAATAGAACGATCCCTTAGGCGAGCCGCTTTCTTGAATGATCTGGTTCAATCCGGTCGCAGTGTAGCCTTGGATGCGAAACAGTCGCTCGGCAGTGGCAATCGCGCGATCGCGGGCGTCGGTCTTACGGGGCATCCGTCAGCATACCACGCCTCGCTTGACACATCTATGGTGATCGCCATACTATGGCAATCACCATAGTAAATATGTCCCGCCATATCACCGTTATCAAATCGCAATCCAGAAGTTGCACGCGGGCATATGCAAATCCCTCAGATTGCTGCGCAGGAAATACTCAAATGAGTTCGAGGAACTTCGATTTCGGCAACTGTTCTAGCGAACGGGATCACTGAGATGGCCTCCAGAATCCGCTCAATGTTGCTTTTAGGAGCCGCCATGTTCACTGCGATGTTCACTCAGGTTGCTTCCGGGGAGACTTCAGACGAGGCCGTCTGGCACAATAAAATCCCGGCCGCTTTGAGCGAGCCTGCCGTTGATATCGATAAGGATCCGAACCTTCTGCACAAGTATGCGGACAATGCGGGAACGAAAATCCACTACGTCACAATGGGATCCAATCAAAAGCCGCTGATGGTGTTCGTGCACGGATTTCCGGACTTTTGGTATTCTTGGCGAAATCAGATCCAGATATTTTCAGCAAACTATCAGGTGGTCGCTCTTGATCTGCGCGGGTACGATTTGAGCGATCGGCCAGAAGGCGTCGAGAACTACAAGTTTTCGGTTCTCCTCGATGACATCCGCGCCGTGATCAACGCAGAGAGAAACGGTCGCAAGGTCATCCTGATTGGGCACGACTGGGGTGCCGCCTTGTCATGGCTATTCACCGGGCAAAATCCGGATCTGGTCGAAAGACTTGTCGTCCTCAGCGTTCCTCATCCTGGCGCCATCACCAAGGAACTGCTCCCCTGGAATCATCCTATCGCGCAGACGAGGGCCAGCGCTTACGCCACACGGTTCTTCGCTCGAGGCAAGGGCGACAATCTGACTGCGGAAGATTTGGCATACTGGGTTGTAAATCCAGAGGTTAAGCGTCGTTATATTGAGGCTTTCTCAAAATCGTCCATCTTGTCCATAATGGCCTATTACAAAGCCAACTACAGTCTCTCTCAGTTAGCGCTTAACCTCTTCGATCCGACCATGAAGAAAATCTACGGTGCCGTGATCAAATGCCCGGTGTTGCATGTGCACGGAATCGAAGAGAGCCATGCTTTACTGAGCACTCTTGATCTCGAAAAGTCATGGATGGAAAACCCCGACAATCTCACGGTCAAAATCGTTCCTGGAGTTGGCCACTTCATTCAGCATGAAGTGCCCGACTATCTTAACGAGACGATTTCCTCCTGGTTAAAAGATTCAGCGAGTTAAGCCCGGTATCGCGGTGGTGGACGGTCGATGGCCGCTTATGGCGCAAAGCAGACGCTCAAGCTCTAGGATGTTTGCCGCAAATATCCGAAGGCTGGCTCCCGACCTGAACTCCTCGGCGAGATGTCGCTTAACAGATGCCTGGGGTCCTAGCCCTTCGCAGCGGGCGTCGGCGGCACCGGCAGAATGATTTCGGAAGCGACCTTCCAGTCCTTCCCGACGCGAAGCCAATTGATGATCATCAGAAACGGCCTTGCTGTCCCATCCTGTCCCGCATATGAGACCGTGATGTTCATCGGCACATAGGACTCTGCTACGTCGCGCGTTAGGCTGACAATCTTGAGCTTCGAATAATCTGGCTCGAGCACGACCGGACCGGAGCTACCGATGTCATGCAGCTTTTGATCAATAGCTTCGTTGCCCCAAAAGCCGGCCCAGTTCCCCTCGGACGGGATCGCGCTCTTCGCCACCAACAGGGTCGACGGCGATTGCCAGAACATCTCGTGCAGAGCCTTGAAATCGTGGTTGTTGGCCAATTCCATGAGCCTGCCAAACTGCGATTTGATGGTGTCAAGGGTCGCGGCATCCAGCGGCTCAGCACTGGCGGCAGGAGCAGCCGTGACAGCCATCGTCGAAAGAGCCGTCGCGATGAGGAGGGCAAGAGGTTTCTTGTACATGTCGGAATGCTCTTCCTGGTTTAATGGCCATTCGTCTCGCTCGCGTCACGAAGTTGCGTTCTCGCGTTGCGCGATTGCCGCTTTGAGACGCTCACTTCCACCGACCGAAACGTCATCGGGAAGTTTTAGTTTGCACATTCGCGCAGCAAGGTCGTGATTTTCGCATCGAGGTTGCGCGCGACGGCGAGTGCTTCTGCGCTGCCATATGGCAAGAGATAGCTCTCCATTCTGTCATAGGAGAGATGCACGCCATCGGAACGTTCATCAATGAGGATTGTAACTGGAGCGTACGATCCAGCATCAGGTACGTATTTGACCATTTCTTTCATGATGAGTGGATTTCCCACCAAAAACCGCATGCTGTTAGGCATCTTTGAACCGGTTTCACGACGCAGAACCGCGCCCAAGTCGAATTCAGCGAAAAGCATAAAGCCCGTGCGGCCGAGCCCGCTTTGCACAACGCGCTCCAACTCCGGGAAGGAATTTGCCGCCCTCGACGCCTTGAAAAATTCGACTATGTCGGGCTGCCCGACAGCCGACTTGAGCGCGGCCACAACGGCATCGAATGGCTTTAAGCTCGTAAGGCTGAAACGTTCGACCTCGACTTTCTCTATTTTCATTTTATCCTCCGAAATAACTCTCATGGATAAAGTGCGTATGATCGCGTCGACCTCTCGCCAGCGATCATGCGGCCGCCGGTTACGCGTTCAGGAAAGTCCGGACGTGACTGACGAAAATCTCGTTGTGCTGAAACAGAGCGCCGTGGCCTGAATCGGGATAGAGGACCAGCTGCGCGTTGCTGAGTTCTTTGAACATTGCGTAGGCATTGTTTGCTGGAAGCATGGTGTCGTGGCTACCGCTGACCACAAGAGTGGGCTGGCGGATGGCGCGCAGCATGGCGTGCTCGGGATCAGGTGTGGCGCACCAAGTGAGCAGCGCCTTGGCCTGCGGATCGGTGACCGCGCTGCCGTTGTCGGTGTCCCTATCGTCCTTACGCACCTGCGTCCGCTTCAGGAACGCCAGGCCGGACGATTGGCTGGCGGACGACTTCGTGAAGAACAGCGGCAGGCGGGGATCCGGTGCATCGGTTTGGGAAAACGCTTCTTGGAGAACCGCTAACAAATGTTCCTCTCCGCCTTTGGGCGCGGTGCCGACGAGGATGAGCTTGCGGACCAAACGTCCGTGCTCGGCAGCGATCTGCTGGGCGATGCATCCGCCGAGGGAAAAGCCCAGCAGGTCGACTTCGGAGAAGCCAAGCGCGTTGATGAAGGCGACCGCGTCCCGTGCCATCGCCGCGACATTGTCGGGCGTTTGACCGCTCGAGCGACCGACCCCGGCGTTGTTGAAGGCGATCACAGGGCGATCAGCGGCGAGGGCGTTGACGACGGCGGGATCCCACGCATCGATGTTGCCCGAGAAGTGCTGCAGAAGAACCAGCGGCGTTCCGGTCGATGGGCCGAGGCGGCGATAGGCGAAGCGGATTCCGCGACCTTCGATGTAACGTGTGGGTGCCGTTTCAAGCGTGGCGTCCTCACTCGTGATGTCGAGTGCAGTCATGTCATTCTCCGGATGTCTGGTATGAAGTAATCGAGTGGGGGACCTGTGGAGCGCTCCCGGTACGAATGCCGGGAGCGGTCGTGTCACTTCACCAGCGCGGCCTTTTCAATCACCGCCGCGACTTCCTTCGCATGAACAACGAGCGAAGCATGACTGCCGGCGACTTCCGTCGTCTGAGCCTTCATCTTGCCGGCGAAAAACTTCTGGGCCTCGGGTGCGATCACCTTGTCCTTGGTGCTGATCACATAGAACGTCGGCTTGTCGCGCCAGGCTGCAATGTCGACGGGCGCCTCGAATGCAACGTGATTCAACGGAAGCTGCGAGTTAGCCAGGTGCACGGCGATCTCCGGGGGAAGGTCAGCCGCGACCGCCGAAGGAAACACCTTGGGGTCGATGTAAAGGTTGCCCTTGTCGTCGGGATGAATCGCCGCACCACCTTCGGTCGCAGGACCGCTCTTGGCGAGGGCCGCGAGAGATTGTCCCACGTCGGGCGCGAAAGCGGAGACGTAGACGAGTGCCGAAACCTTGGGATCGTTACCGGCTTGCGTGATGACCACGCCGCCCCAGGAGTGGCCGACGAGAACGGTCTTGCCGTCCTGCTTCGCCAGGGCCTGTTTGGTGGCGTCGACGTCAGCGGCAAGGGAGGTGAGCGGATTTTCGACGAGCGTGACGTTGTAGCCCTTCTTGGTAAGGATGTCGGCAACGGGCTGCCAACTCGTCTGGTCGACGAAAGCGCCATGGACGAGCACGATATTGTGAGCAGCCCCTTTGGGTAGCTCAGCCGATTGGCCTGGGGCGGCAAATGCCGCACCGACCATAATGACGGCGGCGGTTGAAAGGAGAAGATTTCGCATTAGTAGCTCCTGTTGGATAACGGACGACGCGAGGTCGGGGACGCGCACGCGCTTAAGCAAGCTCGCGGTCGTCCATCTGCCGCTCTGGGTATGGATGACCGCACGATGCGTCCGCGCGCTTGGCAGGACCTAATATGAAGATATCTCGGACGGTAGAGCTCAATCGTCCAAGTATTGCGTCGGATCGTCCGCGGAATTACTATTGCCGCTATGGACATCCTCGCCGAAGTACTCGACCGCGTTCGTCTCGGTGGGACTTTGCTGTTCCACTTCGAGCTCGGCCATCCCTGGAATCTGGCGTTGCCGCAACGCCCGTACGCCATGTTCCACTATCTCAGTCGTGGCTCAGCGACCCTCGCGCTCGAACAGGGACAAGAGCTTCACATGGCCGCGGGCGACTGTGTCGTCATCTCACGGGGCGAGCCACATGTGATTTATTCGGATCGCCGGACGGCGCCATTTTCGGTTCTCGACTTCGATCGATCGGCCGCGGATCGTGGCGTCGTTCGTCACGGCGGCAACGCGCAGCCGCATGCGACGATGATCTGCGGCAAGTTCACCGTGGCGCGGCCCTTACGCGGCAGCGTGCTGGACTTACTCCCGCCCGTGCTTCTCCTGAAGCCCACGGAGGATGGCGCGTGGCTCGAGGCGATTCTGCGACGCATGGTGAGCGAGTCGGCGAGTGAGCGCCCCGGCCAGGGCGTCGCGCTGTCGCGGCTGACAGAAGTGCTCTTCGTCGAGGTTCTGCGAAACTGGATTAAGTCGCTTGGTCCCGGAGAAGGCGGGTGGCTGGGCGCGATGGCGGACCCGCACATCGGACCGGCACTTCGGTTGATCCACGAACGACCGGATCGGCCCTGGACTCTTGATGACCTCGGGCAGCGGGTTGGGCTAGGTCGCTCGGCGTTTTCGGCGCGCTTCACCAAGCTCGTCGGCCAGTCCATGTACAGTTATCTGATCGCGCGCCGGATGTCGGAGGCTGCATTCTTGCTTGAAACAAGCGACGAGGCGATCGCACGGATTGCGACCTGTGTCGGCTATGAGACGACTGCCGCGTTTTCGAAGCTCTTCCATCGACATCACGGCCTATCGCCTGGCCGTTACCGAGCAACATTGCGCTCTGACGGCGACCGAAGGCAAGAGAACGTCCTGGAAGCAGAAGTCACCGATTGACAGCTATACTTCTTACAGACGATCGCTGGCGCTGCGATGAGCCGAACGGTCCATTTGGTCGCAGACGCATCCATTACGATTGACTTGACCGATCCCGTGAGCGTCTGGCCATTTCAAAGCGGCGTCGCAACCTCAACTCTGATGCGGGCCCTGCATAATCTTCATGGCATCCTTCACGTGGCGCCACTCGTTGGCTTCTTCCACCTGACCTTTGCGCTCGCATGTCAGTGCATTCTGAGCGGCATGAGCGATGGCCGCGCCGCCGTGCCGATCAAGCATCTGTCGGGCAATGGTGTGGACTTGAGTTTCGGACATCATTTTCTTTCTCCTGATTTTTCCGAGCCAAAGCAAGCTGGCTCTGCTGGAACTGAAGCAGCCCGGTGTCTCTGAAAACGGCGGAACAGCCAATCTCGTTCCCCGAAAAAACAATTGGCCGCGCGCTGCATGAGCCGACCATCTGTCGCGGCCGCTTTGCCATGAATTTCAAACTTGAATTGCGATCGGGCAAAGCATTGTGCACCGCAAATCAATCATCCGATGTTAAACATCGGATGATTGCATTCGCTTTGAAAACGTGAGATAGGCCACTGAGCAAACAAGCGGGGAAGAACACTCGTGGCACGAAGTCCTACGAAATCGCTGGAGCGGGGAAGCAAGCCAGGCCGTATCAATTCGGTCTTGACCACGCTCGGCTGCGAAATCGCGCAGGATATTATCCCGATTGGCGCGACCCTCCCCCCCGAGCCGGAACTGGAGGCGCGCTTCGGTGTCGGGCGCGGCGTCATCCGGGAAGCGATCAAGACCCTTGCTGCGAAAGGAATGGTCAGCGTGCGTCCGCGTTACGGTACGCACGTCTTGCCGCGCCGCGACTGGAGCCTGCTCGATCGCGATGTGCTGGGATGGCTGGTCGGCGGCGGCGAACCGGACCGCGATCTTCTGATGGCGATTCAGGAAGTCCGACTGATCATCGAGCCGGCAGCAGCGGCGCTCGCGGCAACGCGGAGCACCAAGCAGGACAGGTTGCGCATCGAGGCCGCACTGGTCGGTATGGAAACCTCGCACGATCAGGAAAGCGCCATCAAGGCGGACAAGGCATTCCACCTCGCCATTCTCGATGCGACGCATAACCCTGTGTTGCAGGGTTTTCGCGGCGCCATCGATACCATTCTGAGCGCGGTGTTTCTTGTTGCGGTCGGCAGCCCCGGCTGGTTCGAAGACAATCTGCCAAACCACGCGGCCGCCGCGCGCGCGATCGCCGCGGGCGATGCAAAGAAGGCCAAGACCGCCATGGAACAGGTGCTCGGCTACACGCAATTCAAACTCTCGAAGCGTCGCGCGACTGCGTCGCCTGAAGGCATAACGCGGGTCTCAACCGCGACGACGAAAAAAACAAAGAGGAAGCCCCATGTATCGTGACATGATCGGATCGACGCACGTTCTTGCATCGCCGGAAATCGCCGTCGTCGCCATTCCCGAGGACGAGCGCATCTGGGTGCCGCAGGCGCCGGACGTCTGGTTTCGTCCGCTGATGCTGAACACACGACAGGGGCAGTGGTGCAATCTGCTGCGCGTGCGACGCGCCGGCGTATTATCGCGGCATCTGCATCCCAATCCGGTGCACGGCTTCGTGTTGCGCGGCAAGTGGTTCTACCGCGAACACCAGTGGGTGGCGACGGAAGGTTCCTACGTGTTCGAGCCTCCGGGTGAGATCCACACGCTGGTCGTCCCAGAGGACGTTTCCGAGATGATCACCTTCTTCAACATCCAAGGATCGATGCTGTATCTCGATGAGAACAACAAGCACGTCGGCTATGAGGACGTCTTCACCAAGATCGATATGTGCCGCGCCCACTACGAGTCCGTCGGCCTTGGCCGTGACTACGTCGACCAGTTCGTGCGCTGATGGCAGACGGTGCCAACATGATCGAGGAGAATCCGTCGGCCGCATGGGCGTCGATCTGGTATGCGGGAAAACGCGTGCTGGTGACGGGCGGAACGTCAGGGATCGGCGCGGGCCTCGCGCGCGGCTTCGTTGAGGCCGGCGCGGAGGTCATCGCGACCGGCGTGAATACAGCGGAGATCGAGCGGGCACGTTCGGATTCGGTGTTGCGCGAGGCTCAGGCGCATCAGCTCGACGTCCGCGACGACAGCGCGATCAAGTCCCTTGTCGGGTCGCTCGGCGAACTCGATGTGATAGTCAATTGCGCCGGCGTCATCCGTCGCGGCGAAGAACTCGACCCCGCGGTCTTCCAGTCGGTGGTCGATATCAATCTCAACGGCACCATGCGGATGTGCGCCGCCGCGCGGCCACTGCTGGCACGTTCCAAGGGCGCGATCGTCAATCTGGCATCCATGTTGTCGTTCTTCGGCGGCGGCCTCGTTCCCGGTTATGCCGCCAGCAAAGGCGGTATTGCACAACTGACGAAATCGCTGGCGATCGCCTATGCGAATGACGGCATTCGCGTCAACGCGATCGCGCCAGGCTGGATCGCCACGCCGCTGACGACCGATCTGCAGGCCAGCCCGGAACGTAGCCAGGTCATTCTGGGGCGCACACCCTTGGGCCGTTGGGGCAAATCATCGGACCTTCTGGGTGGCGTGCTCTATCTGTGTTCGCCGACGGCGTCTTTCGTGACGGGGACGATCCTCGTCATCGACGGCGGATACGCCGTGACGTGACCAGGACGGCGGCGAAGTGCCGCCGTTCGCAGACGAGATTTGAGTACTAAACTGCGTAGCCGAGAGCCTCGCAGATAAAAACAAAGCGGCCAGAACGCTGGTCAAAGGGAGGTCGCGTGCTCGTTGCGCCCGGTCAAAAATTGCGGTCACGCGTCGCCTGGCGCGGCATGAACTCGCTGGTGGGCGCAGCCTTGTTCGTGGCGCCCCTGCTGGTGCTCGTCGCCATCTGGGCGATCGTGGTCCCGCTGTTCAATGTCAATCCGCGGATTTTTCCGTCGGTCGGCTCGGTGGCGGAAGCAGCGGTTGCCGCGATCGGCGATGGCTCGCTCATCCGCCATATCGGCGCGAGCATGCTGCGTGTGGGACTGGGCACGTTTCTCGGCGTGCTCGTCGCCGTTCCGCTTGGCATCGCCATGGGCGTGAGCCCTGCGGTCTCGGCATTTCTGACGCCGCTGTTTCGCTTCTTCTCTGTGCTTGCCGGCATCGCCTGGATACCGATCGCGACGTTGTGGTTCGGCTACGGCTTCGGCGCGATCATCTTCGTGATCTTCAACGCCGTCTTCTTTGTGGTCGCCTACAACACGCTGCTCGGTGTCTCCACCATTCCGATGACGATCCGCAATGCGGCCGCCTCGCTCGGTGCCGGACGATGGGCCTTGCTCACCGAAGTGCTGCTGCCGGGTGCGCTACCCAATATCGTGACAGGCGTGCGCACCGGGCTCGGCTTCGCGTGGCGTGGCCTGATCGCGGCGGAGATGATCGCGACCAATGTTGGGCTTGGCTACATGCTGTTCGTCGCCCGTGACTTCTATCGCACCGAAGTGATCGTGCTCGGCATGATCGTCATCGGCGTGTTGTGGCTATTCATCGACCGGTTGCTGCTCGTTCCGCTGGAACGCGCGACGATCGAGCGATGGGGACTGGTGAGGCGCACATGAACATTGCACTGAAATTCTGGAGCGGTTACGTGCGCGCGACGCATCGGTGGCCAATTATCGCGACCATCGTGCCGTTTATTCCCGTGGTGGCGATCTGGAGCATCGTCGCCAATTCAGGCATGTTTCCGCGCGCCTTCTTCCCGGCGCCGGTGGATGTGATGCGGTCGTTCATCTCCCTCACCTACAAGGGAATTCTGCCGGACTATCTGCAGGACAGTCTGATCCGGCTGCTGTTCGGCGCAACCATCGGCGTCGCCCTGGGTATTCCGCTCGGCATCCTGATCGGCTCCAGCCGCCTCGCACATCGCATCTGCTGGCCGGTGCTGCTGTTCTTTCAAGCCATCGGCGATATTGCGTGGCTGCCGATCCTGCTGATCTGGTTCGGCTTCGGCCTCACCACCATGACCTTTGTCATCGTTTACACCGTGCTGTTCCCGATCGTGCTGAGCACCGTGCTCGGCGTGCAGTCGGTACATCGCGATCTGGCCCGTGCGGCGCAGAGCCTCGGCGCGTCGCCGATACGGGTGTTGTGGGAAGTGACGCTGCCCGGTGCGTTGCCGAATATCATTACCGGCCTGCGCAACGGCCTCGGTTATGGCTGGCGCGCGCTGATCGCGGTGGAGATCATCGTCGGCACCAGCGGTATCGGATTCATGATGTTCGATGCACGTCGTGCCGGCTCAACGGTCGAGATCCTGCTCGGCATGATCGTTCTCGGCACTCTTTGGTACATCGTCGATGCCTGGATCCTTGCGCCGATCGAGCGCGCAACGGGCCAGCGGTGGGGATTGGTTACGTCATGAAAACGCTGTCGCTGAAAAATCTTCGCAAGACCTATTTCGATCCCTATGCGGGATCGCAGGTCACCGCCGTCCACGACGTCTCGCTTGATGTCGAGCAAGGCGAATTCGTCTCCGTCGTTGGTCCCTCCGGCTGCGGAAAGACGACGATCCTGAACATGATCGCGGGCTTCATCCCCTATACGGGTGGTGAAATCCTGATCGACGGCAATCTCGTCAAGGGACCGGGTCCGGATCGCGGTGTTGTTTTCCAGTCGTTCGCCCTCTTCCCGTGGAAGACGGTGCTGGAGAATGTCGGCTTCGGCCCGAAGATGCGGGGCGTGCCAAAGGACGAGCGCGACCGCACTGCGCGGGAATATCTCGCGCTCGCCGGTCTCTCGCATGCCGCGGATCGCTACCCGAACGAATTGTCCGGCGGCATGCAGCAGCGCGTCGGCGTCGTCCGCGCGCTGGCCAACAATCCGGCCGTGCTGCTGATGGACGAGCCGTTCGCCAGCGTCGATGCGCAGACCCGCATGACACTGCAGGAGGAGCTGACGCGGATCTGGCAGGAGCGCAAGCCGACCGTCATTTTCATCACACACGATGTGGCGGAGGCCGTGTTTCTTGCGAACCGCGTCGTCGTGCTGTCCAAGGGCCGCGTGCTCGATCAGATCAAGGTCGACCTTCCGCGTCCGCGCGTCTGGGATCACCTGATCGAGGATGAAACGTTCAAGCGTCTATCGGCGCAGGTGCTGCAAATGGTGCGGGCCGCATGAGTATCGCGCGAGATGTCATTCGTTCGACGCGCGGGCGTGTGGTGCTCGCTGTCATTGCCGCGTGGGCCGTGTTTCAGGGCTGGCTGAGCATCGAGGCGCCAGGCAAGATCTCCAAAGAGCTCGCCGGCGCGTCCGACAAGGTCAATATCCAGATCGATATGCCGTTTACGCCGGAGCGTTTTCACGTTCTGGCGTTTCAGAAGTATGGGCGGATCGCCGGAGCCGACGATCATTCCATCGGACTAAGGGGTGTGAAACGAACGGACCTCAACGCGGTTGCCCGGCCTTACTGGGTCACGAGCGTGGGGCCAATCAAGGAGGAGGACTGATTTTGAAACGCATATTATGGGCTTTAACTGCTGTGATGCTGGCTTGCGTGCCGGCACAATCGCAGACATTGACGAAACTGAATGTCGGCATGGTCAGCGCCATCGACATGCTGGCGATCCCGGTAGCGCTGGAGCGTGGTTACTTCGAGAAGCAGGGTCTCGATGTCACCATTGCACGCCCCTACGCGACCGGCGTTGATGCGCTGAACGCGCTGCAGGCTGGCGAGACCGAGATCCTGCAGGTCGGCGTTCCGATGATCGGCGCCGTGCTGCGTGGCATGGATCTCGTGGCACTCGGCAATTACAGTGGCAGCGCCACCAAGTCCGGTTCGGATGCGACCATGGCGATCATTGCCCGCGAGGGATCGGGCATCGTCAAGGGCGACCTCAAGAGCCTCAAGGGCAAGAAGATTGCGACCTCCTTCGGCACCATCAACCATCTCTATATCCTGGCGCTGCTGGAAAAGGCCGGTCTCAAGCCCGACGACGTCCAGCTGGTCAACACGCCGCCACCGGATATGACCGTCGCGCTGCTCGCCAAAGGCATCGATGCGTTCTCCGGCTGGGATCCATGGCCGATCATCGCGCAGAAGGACGTCCCCGGTGCCTTCGAAGTGATCCGCGGCGGTGATGTCATCGCCTATCTCGGCTATGTCGTCTCGCTTCGGTCCTGGGTCGAGAAGAATCCGGAGACGACAGAGAAATTCCTGGCCGCGACCTCACAGGCCGACCAGTGGATGCGCAAGAATCCCAAGGCCGCCGCCCAGATCGGCACTCGCTGGATTCCCGGCCTGAAGCCGGAGATCGCCGAAGCCGCTATGGAATTTAATGTCCAGCAGCTTGATCGACGTCTTTCGGCAAATAGCTACAAGGCGCTCTGGAGTGCGCAGGACAGGTTACAACGACTTGGCGTTCTGAAGGCAACATTCGACGTCAATAAAAACATCGACGCCAAGCCGATCCTGAACGTGATGAAGAAGCATCCGGAGCTGTTTGCCGATTTGCCGCCCATTCCGGCTGACGTGGCTATCGGACCGGATTTCACTTTCAAGCCATGAAGCTTTTCGACCTGGGCGCGCACTCATTAGCCACGAGGGCGCGCCCCGGTCCTAACCCGGCAAACGATCAGTAGTCCCAGGAAATCGGAACCCAGCGAAACGCGTCGCCATCGATCGCCACGTGGCCGGCGGATGGGAATGGCAGATGGGTCGCGACCAACAATTCGCCGCTGGCCGCCAGCTCCCGCAACAGACGGGTCCGCACGCGCGCTGCCTCCTCGGGGTCGTGCTCGAAACCGTTGTGCCAATCGGGTTGGTCAAACCCGACCGTGAACACGGCGTCGCCGGCGAAGGTCAGCGCGTCGCCGCCGGATGCCAGGCGGACGACACTGTGTCCGGGTGTGTGGCCGCCGGTCCGACGCACGATGACTCCCGGCGCCAGTTCGTGCTCGTCCGTGAATGTCCGAAAATGCTTTCCATATTCGGCCATGAACCGCTTGGCGGTCGCCCGCAGCGCGTCCGGGAATCCCGGCGGCATTTTGGTATGAGAGAAATCGGGCGCTTTCCAGAATTCGACCTCGGCGGCAGCGACGTGGATCCGCAGATCCGAACGCAATTGATCCTTCACCCCTTCGACGAGAAGTCCGCCGATATGGTCCATATGCAAGTGCGTCAGCACGATATCGGTGACGCATGCAAGATCGATCTCGGCAGCTGCCAATCGCTGGATCAGTTGCCCGGCCCGCGGCAAATGCAGGTCCGGGTCCAATCCCAGCCCGGCGTCGACAAGAATGGTCTGCTCGCCACTCTGCACGACGACCACGTTCAGCGGCCAGTCGGACGCGTCCGATGGCAAGAACATGTCGTGTATCCAGGCCGCTCGGGCCGCCGGGTCGGCGTTGTGTCCCAGCATGGTGTTCGGCAGCGGCAGCACGCCATCGCTAACCACCAGCACGTCGATGTCGCCGATCTTCACTGCATAGCGCGAGGGGACCAGTTCGTTGCGCCCCGACCTGACGGGCTGTGGGATAGTATCCAGGCTCATGTTGTTCTCCTTCTGGGTGTTTTGCCGAGTGGCTTGAATCGTCTGTGTCATCTGAGAGTCCTCCTGGTTGGTTGCGAGAGCTGGCCGCGCTCCGGCTTGGAGCGCGGTCCTTTCTTGTGTGGAGCGATTAGACTTCGGTCACATGCTCCGGATCGGCCGAGGCGAGAGCAGCGGCACGCTCGGGCTTCGGCGGATAAATCCAGACGGTGTTGATTTCCTTCTTGGTCTTCTTGGCGACGTCGCCAACCATCTCGACCTTGCGATCCCAGCCGCGCGTGAACAGTGCGCCGGCTTCGCCGAGGTCGAGACAGGTGACGTAGGCCTTCTGGTGATATGGCCTGGTCGCCATGCGCAATAATTCGGCAGCGGCATTGTTGCCGGCAAAGGCGCCCATCCGCGTCGCATGCTGGCACGACATCAGCGCGTAGTTGCCGACATCGTCGCTGGCCGCTCTGGCGGCATCGCCCGTGGCAAAGACGCCAGGCACCGAGGGTACGCGCAAATCGCGGTCGACCAGCAGCCGGCCGAAATTGTCGCGCTCGGCGGGGATCTGCGTGGTCAGCGGCGCGGCGCGAATGCCTGCCGCCCAGATCACGGTCTCGGTTTCGATACGTTCGCCGTCGGACAGTGTGATGCCAGATGCATCCAGCGAGGCAACGCCAGCACCGAGCCGGGTCTCCACACCGAGCTTGCGCAGCGCCTCCTCGATGATGGGACGCGGACCCTCGCCCATATCGGGAGCGATCGCACTGTTTCGTTCGACAATGATGACGCGTGGCTTGACGTCCTTGCCGAGAATCGCGCGAAGCCGCGTCGGGATTTCGGTCGCGGCTTCGATTCCCGTGAAGCCGCCGCCGGCTACGACGATGGTGTCGCGTCCGCTCGACGCCGGCCGGTTAGCCAAGCCATGCAGATGCTTGTCGAGCGCGATCGCATCGTCGAGATTGTCGACGCTGAAACCATGCTCCGCGAGGCCGGGAATATTCGGACGGAACAACCGGCTTCCGGTCGCCACGACCAGCCGATCGTAGGAGAGCGGCTGTCGCTTATTGTTGGCGGTCGCGACCTGCACGATGCGGGATGTGATGTCGATCGTCTCGGCGCTGCCTTGCACATAGACGACATCGATGGCCTTGAGGACATCCAGCAAAGGTGCCGTCAGGGTTTCGGGCTTCGGCTCATAGAGCCGCGGACGAATGACCAGCGTCGGCTCGGGTGCGACCAACGCGATCTCGAGCTGTTCGGGCGAAACGCCCTTGATGTCGCGCAGGCGGGCTGCGGACAATGCGGCGTACATGCCGGCAAAGCCGGCGCCTATGATGACTATTCGCATGTGATGTTCTCCTTGGGTTTGGGTTGCTCGACAGTACGTGCGTCACCGCCGCCGCTTCTCACCTGCGGCAAATTTGTTGCGATCAACGATGACGCGAAGAAGGGAACGACGAGGTGAGCCCCTATGGAGGGGAGCAGTCCAGCATCGACGCCAGTTGCATGGGACGTTCACATTCGGCGCGGCAGATTCGCGGAACCAGCGGCCGGTCACGGTGAAAGATGATCGGCTGAGCGAACGTCAGCGGCCGGTCGTTCAACGCATGGATGTCGTCGCTCACGATGATGGACAACGAAGGGGTGCTGTCTTGCGCGGTCTGCGCAGGCTTCTCGGCCTCTTCGCCCGTCGATGTCGTCAGTCGAATGGTCAGTGAAAGTCCATATATCAGAGAGCTCGTGACGACTCTCCGTCGCGGTATCATTGCAAGTGGGTCGACGAAGGTCTTCCAGGCCATTGTTTGTCTCCGTCCGTTATTGGCGTGGGCACGGTGATGATCTAGCCGATCGGATCTGCAACTGCCCCAGAGCGATTGACGTACCTGTCGAGAGATTGCTGCTAACGCGTCCGTCGTCGCCAATCGCTTGGACTTTCGCCGGTCAGCTTCCTGAACGCCGCTGCGAAGGCTGTCTGCGAGGCATAGCCAAGCGCTGCAGCCACCGACACGACCGATGCGTCGGTGTCGCGCAGCATGTTCATGGCCTGCTCGAGCCGGTGTTGGCGCAACCAGGCATGTGGCGAAAGCCCGGTGCTTTCCTTGAAAGCGCGACAGAAGTGAAAGCGCGACAGGCCGGCATCCGAAGCCAGGGCGGAGAGAGAGACATCCGTATCGCTGTCCGAACGCAAACGTTCGATGGCGCGTAGCAGTGTCTTCGGCGCCAGCCCGCCCATGGTCTGCTGGAACATGGTTGGCGCGCCGATATGCGCAGCCAGCAGGCGCGTGGCCAGAAGATCCGTCACTTGCTGCCTGAACAGGGCATCCAGGGCCGCATTGCCCTCCAGGACGTCCGCCGCACTTATGAGCAACCGCGATGTGATGGGGTCGGGATGCGCCGTTCGCTCCAGCAGGTCGCCGGGAGCGACGACGTCGGCTTCGCGGGCAACGCGCTCGAGTATTTTGTGCGGAAGATAGAGCTGAACGACATCAACGGGTTTCGGAATATCCCATCGGGAGCTTGATCCTTCTGGAATGATGATCACAACCCCGGGACGAAACGTTCCAATCGCAACCGATCTTCCCGACCGCCGCTCCATGCGCTGCATCGAACCGTTGTAAGCCATGATGACGTGATGGGTCATGGGCTCGACGACGTCGTGCAATGGCTCATGTTTCCAGTGGGTGATTCCGGCACCGGAGGAATCCAAAGCCATGTGAAATGGTGTGGTCCCGAGCACGCGGGCCATCTCCGCACCGGCAGAACGCCGCTCGGCATGGGACGGAGTTTCCTGGGGCGCCTCAGATGCGGCTGCCGGGTCGTTCAAACGATCGTGAGGCTTGGTCATGGACGTGCGCCCGCATCAGGCACTCGTGTGCGTCCGATGAGACCCGTACTGCCCATGACGACGATCCTCATGACTTTCCTCCGATTGTTCGGGCCATCCGTGGCCTTGCTCCTGAAAGCACTGCCAGAATGCGCGCGTACGGGCGGGAAAGCCTTGTAGGCATCTTGAATTGCCGTTGAGTTTTCCTTGGCTTCTTGTGCAATCGAAGCGCGGACGTGCAGTTTTCATTCGAAAATGATTGCCAGGACGCCGATCGGCCCGAGCTCAAGCGAGGTGCCGAGCTCGTCGCTGTTGGACCGAAGCCGTTCGATCTGCTGCTCTTTCCGGTCCAGAACCGGGCACAGGCTGTGACAAGAGCATCTCCTGCAGACCGTTTGGGGCGGACGGGCCGTCTCCGAGTCCACGCTGACGGGCCAGATCAACGCGGTGCGCAAGGCGGACACACCGTTACGGCCTCGGCATTCTGCCATCGGCGCATAAGCGGACGTGCTCCGCACCGGAGTGGGATGTCTGCAAATCTGGTCAACACAACAAGGGCGACGGGTTCTGGGCGCACCGAACGACATGATTGCAAAATGCGACGCTCGCATCGGGACTGGCTCCTGCTCGATAGTCCCGGCTTTGATAACCGCCCCTGAACCTTTCACTGCCTCTGGCGACCTAATCGGTGCGGAAGGAAGGTCATGCGCAATCAGCAGGCGTGTGGTCGCCTCCAAAAGTCGCAATGGGCAGGAATCGTTGGTCTGCGTTTTTCCATGATCGTCGATGACGGCGCGTTTCGGCATCAGCACGGCCTAGAGATCAAAAAGTTCGCACTGAATTGAATGACCGGCCTCGATCGATAGGCAAGCTCGTCTCTTCGGCGAAAACATCCACCAAAGACTCTTACGATGAGGAAGTGGGACTCGCGGCGCGGGCCTCCCCGCAGGATTAATTCGATGAAAAGCGTCTTCGTCCTGACATTGACTATGCTAGGCGCAATAATTGGTGTCACGCTCTTTTCCGAGATTGGCCCGGTGTTCGGCTTCCGTCACATGGAGGGAAGCTCGGCAATATTCGGTTTTCTATTCGGTCTTCCAGTAGGCACTGTTGTGTTCGGGCTTTCCGCGTATCGATACGCGCGGGATCTCGATCATCGCGGTCTGCGTCGGACGGTCATTTACATTTGGCTTGTTACTATTCTTCTGGCTGTAAGCGGAGTGGTGTATGAGCTCTGGAGAACTTCGGATTATCTCTCCAGCAATCAGACAGCAGCGTCGATACAGTTCGAGATCTCCGTCCCGGACGGAACGTCATTGACGGGTCCCGATGCCATCTCCATCTCGATGGAGAGTCCGAAAGAAACCCGCTCGGCATCATTGGGCCAGGTTACCCCAGCCAGCGGAGGAGCCGCAGAGGGCCTGATACGCGGGTATATTGATCTCTACCGGGTGACGCCCGACCGTGTCATCAAGGCGAAGATCGGTAACGTAGTCCACGAATTCAGGCTGGAGTTACCTGCACGACCTCGTCGCCAATCGGAGTTCGGAGAGTGGAAACCGGCAGACCGGGGACCGGTGCCCAAGGCCCGTATCCGATACAAATATTGGCTGATGAACTGACAGGTCGTGTCGAATTGTTGCGGACCACGGTCATCAAAGGTCGGATGAGCCCTCGAATGTCTGATACCCTAGATCATTTGCTGGAGTTTATTGTCGCGGCGCTGGCGTCAAAGCCGCAAGAGCGCGGCGGCTTGTTCTACGCCGTGCTGATTTTCACCGTTGGCATCGGCGTCGCCGCACTATGGCCGTTCAGTGGCACCTCGGCGGACGTCCTGACCGGCTACGGGATTGTGGTGGTGGCGATCGGCAGCGGCGTGCTGCTGGTGAAGGGGTTCTTTCGACGTATCAATAATGTCTTCGTCGCAGTTCGCGCTCGCTGGCCTTACGCGGTGCTTGAGCGATGCGCGGACGACGCAAACGGATCGACCGCCCATGCCTCGCCGGCCTTGAGCCACGCCCGGCTGATATCAAGCCAATCCGCCAGCGGCAACAACCGGAGACCGGAGGGCGTTGCCCAGCCCTGCGACTCCGTCACGAACGGCGCATCGTCATGAGGGCGGCGCACGATCTGAACCACATGGGTGATCCCGCGTGGACGCGGATGGTTCGCGGCCCATGCTCCACCACCCTGTCGCAAGCCGATCGTTGCAAAGCACGGCAGGCTTTCGAGATCGATCCGATCGCCTTCGAGAATAAACCCGGTGCGGGTCTCGATGACCTCGATCATGCGATCGGACCAGGTCGAAATCCCGGCAATCTCACTGGCGCTGAAGACGCCGCTTCTGGATGCATCATTCATCGCCTGCATCGCGCTGGACAGCAGCAGCGCGGCCCAGCCGGAGCAATCGATGACCGGCGGATCCCACGCAAGTCCTTCGGACTTGACGCCGCCTTTATAGCCGACGTGCCCCACATGGCGTTCGACGAGTTGCCACATGGCAGGAGCGATCAGGCCCGTATGGGGAAGTTCAGCCAGCTCACGCACCAGACGCGCGACATGCGCTTTCAGCTTGCCCAGCGCGACGTCGGGAGGCGCCACATCGATGTCATGCACGTGCCAATAGGTCACGCGATCTTCCCAGCCCGGAAAGCGCGTCACCAGCAAGGTGCGGTGCTCGGCCTCCTTCACGGCCACGACCATATCGGACGCTGCAAGCGCATCATGCGTGCAGGCCGCCGGCATCCGCGACGCGCCAAGGGGCGAAATGCCATCGATGGTCAGCGCGTCGATGGTCTGTCGCGCCATCGGGCCGACATTGTCCCTGCCCCGCTCGATGGCCAGGGCGTGAGACGTCGCCTCCCAGTCCAGACCGGCACGGCGCGCCAGGTGATTGAAGAGTTCTTCCGCATAGCGGCTGCGATAGTAGTTGCCGGTGCAGAGGAAGAGGACGGTCCTGGCCATGGCCGAGTGTGTTTGGTGGGGCCTGCATTTGTCAATTGCAGCGCCCTCGCCGCCCGCGCAGCGCCGAAGGCCCATGGACCCCGCGGCCATTTTGCTGAATTGTGCCGGCCTCGCCTTGCGCCAACGAATCATTCCTCGGAGGACACCCCCATGTCGCGCTCGCTTTTCCGCACCACCCTCGTCGCCGCCCTCGCCTTGATCGGCGCAAGCCTGTCCTCCGCGGCTTTCGCCGATAGCGGCACGATCCGCATCAATGTGCTGAAGGGCGGCTGGTTCATCGGCGCGTCGGGCGGTTCGGGCACGCTGACCTTTCGCGGGCGGACCTATCCGCTGTCGATCGGCGGCTTGAGCGCGGGCCTCGTCTTCGGCGCGTCGCAGACCTATCTGTCCGGCCGCGTCAGCCGCATCAACAGCCCGGGCGATGTGGCCGGCGTCTATGGCGCAGGCGGCGCGGGGGCTGCCGTCGGCCGCGGCGTCAGCGCCATCGTGCTCACCAACGAGAAAGGCGCGCTGCTGGAACTCAGCGGCCGCCAGACCGGATTGATGGTTAATGCCGATCTCTCGGGCCTCGCCATCTCGCTGAGGTAAGCCGCGAGCCCATAAGCGGAGCGCTACGGCGCGTTTCAAACATGGCGGGCCGTTCTTTTGCGGAATACCGGACCGTGGCCGGCGACCGCGTGCGCTGGCTGCGCGCCGACTGCAACTGCCGCGCGACTGGCTCGATGGCGGATATCTCGCGGCGGAAGCCCGATCAGCGGTCGACCGTCCACCAGTCCGTAATCAGCCCGGTCGCCTGTGGCCCGTTCCGAACGCACATGGGCAGGTCAGCTGGCAATACCTTCGCAATATACGGCGCTCCGCCAACCTGTTACTACGGGGAATGACCATTCCTTTGCCGCGCTCGATCGAGAACGAGCCTGACTATCTCAAGGAACTGCTCGCGAAGGCTGGCGTCGATGCGCAGGCGCTCGCCATCGCGGCCAAGCTGCAGGAAGTGGTGATCGGTGAACTGCATCACCGCGTCAAGAACACCCTTGCCATCGTGTCGGCCATTACATCGCAGAGCCTGCGCACGGCCGGCAGCCTCGAAGAAGCTGCCAAGACCATCGGCGATCGCCTGCAGGCGCTGGCGGTGGCGCAGGATCTGCTGATCCGCGAGACCTGGACCGGTGCGAGCTGCCGTTCGCTGATCGAGAGCGCGGTGCGCGCATTCCAATCCAAGAGCATCGATCAGTTCACGATCACCGGCGACACCCTCGCCATCTCGTCCGGGCCTGCCATGTCGCTGTCAATGGTGATCCACGAGCTCTGCACCAATGCCACCAAATATGGCGCGCTGTCCACGCCGGCCGGCCGCGTCACGATCTCGTGGTCAACGACGCAGGATACGCCGAAGCGCTTCATCCTGCGCTGGATCGAAAGCGGCGGACCGCCGGTGATCGAACCGTCACGGAAGAGTTTCGGCAGCCGTCTGATCGAACAGGCGCTGCCCGGGCAACTGCAGGGCGAAGCACGCCTGCGCTTCGATCCCGATGGCCTCAGTTGCGAGGTCAACATTCCGCTCAGCGTCATGCAGGAACGCTAGGCGCGAGTGCCACGCCGCAAGCCTGCGCAAGAATGACCGAGCGTTAGTTAAACACCACATTCAGAAAGCCGCAGCGTCATCGATCGCGCGAATGTGCACGCGATGTCACGCCGGTTTCACAAATCCTGAAGATTTTTGCACTGCGTTTTATTCGAATGCGCAAGTCGTACTGCGCGTGGCGGGATGTCGCGCAACACCGCGTGAAGGTTCACGCCCACACTTCAAAACAATGTCACCAGCCGTCATCCACGTTTCATCGCACGGGCCAAGATGCGCCCCAATGCGCCAGCATGGTCCGCGCAGCTCGAGACGACGGAGTGTAGCATGACAACCGACCCAACACCGAAGTTCGACGCAAACTATGTGGCCACGCTGCGCCAGGTGCTGGATATCGCTGTGCAGCAGATCGCCGTGCAGCATCGTACGCCGGCGACGAAGGCGATGATGGCGGAGACCATCGTGCGCCATGCGGCCGGCGGCATCACCGACGCCCATGCGCTCGTGTCGCACGCCGTGACCGCAGGCGCGAACGGCGCGCCGTAACATTGCTGCGCAATCTTTCGCAGCGCGAAAAGCGGGAACTGCCACGTATTTGATGGCATGCCGCCACGTCTTCGCCAAACCGGACAGCGAAGTTCCATCGAAGCCGATGGAAAACGATACCAATGATTATGTCAGAAAATTATTTCAGAGACCGCGCGGACGATTGCAACCGCCTCGCCCGCGAGGAGAGCGATCTGGAAATGCGCGGCATGCTCTGCGATCTCGAACTGGATTATCGCGCCAAGGCGCTCCATGCTGCAGCCCACGGCTGGCGCGACGCGCCGCGGTATTTCGAATTGGCTGAGGCGTAGGCCTGTCGCGCGCGACAGCAGACCGGCCGAAATCTTTCTCGACCTTACGCTTTCACGAGCCGCACCTGAGTGCCCCAGGGATCGGCGATCGCAATGCCATCTGCGATCGACTCGCCTGACAGACCCGCCGCCGCAAGACGGCGCTTGCGGTCGGCCATCACGGCATCATCGGCAATACGGAGCGAAAACCAGGCCAGCCCGGTCTCCTGCGCATTGCGGAGACCGCTGCCGGCGCTCTGCCATGTGTTGATGCCGATGTGATGGTGATAGCGACCTGACGACAGGAATGCGACACCCGGCCGGCCAAGCCGCGTCGGCTCCATCCCGATCAGCCCCTCATAGAAATTGCGGCCGCGCGCAACGTCGCCGACGCGCAGATGCATGTGACCGATGCGCAGCGCCTTCGGCGCGGTGTGATACTGATCGCGGGTCGTGTCCGTCTGCGCCACGATGCTGTCGATGTCGAGCTGGTCGGTCCCCATGGTCACCATGTCGCCGGTCCATTTCCACGCCGACGGCGGCCGGTCCGAATAGACCTCGATGCCGTTGCCCTCGGGATCGGTGAGATAGGACGCTTCGCTGACATGATGATCGGCAAAGCCATCGAACGGTGTGCGCGCCAGCGCGGCATGGACCAGCCAGCGCGCGAAATCGGCGCGGCTCGGCATCAGGAACGCGGTGTGAAACAGCCCGGCCGTGGTCTGCGCTTCCAGCGGTGCATCGGGCCGATGGATCAGATGCAACAGCGCCACGCCGTCGACGCCGAGCACAACCTCGGTCTTGTCCGCGCTGATGGTGTCGAGCTTCAGCAGGTCCGTGTAGTAGCTGCGCATCTTGCCGAGGTCGCGGACACGAAGCGCGGCAGCACCGATCCGCATCGGCGTCTGTTGCGCGAAGGGGAGCGCAGCCGACGCGGCCGCGCCGAGATCGACACCGCCCTCGGCACGCACCGCGCCCATCAGCGCGGTCTGGCTGGCAGCAAAGGCGGCGAGCTTCATCACCTGTCGGCGCGTGGTCATGCGGGGGTCCATGGCGGCAGAATGGGTTCAAGAGCGGATCATTGTGGATAGGCAGGCGACCATACGGGGTCAAATCACATCGCTGTAGGCCCAATCCACGGGGCCTTTTTTTAACATAATGTTACGTTGAAGCGTCGTTTTGGTAGTTGATCGCAGAGGCGAAGTGGGGAGAACTCACCCAACTCAAAAATAAAACAGACGGGAAACGCCATGTCGACAGCCCCCCACATCATCCATGATGACAACCGCGCGCGTGCCATCGTGACGGCGATGGCCTTGTTTGCCGCGCTATGCGGCGCCACGGCCCCCGCTTCCGCGCAACAGCTCGCCTGCGACGACGGTATCAAGGCTGCATTTCATCCGGATGAGGCCACCACAGTAGTGGCCGTGCGGGCGATCAAGAAGGGCGAGGAACTGGTCGCGCAGGATTCGCCCCGCCCGATCACCATGGCGGCGGACATGTGCCTTGTGAAGCTTCTGGTCGGGCCAGGCTTCACGGCGGAAAAGGACAAGACTGCCCGCTCCTGGTCCGAGGGCATCGGCATCGAGGTCTGGCTGCCAACACCGGCGAACTGGAATACCCGTATCCGCAATTACGGCGGCGGCGGCTGGGTCGGCGGTGGCCATCGTTATCCCGACAAGATCGGCAGCAAGGTGCCCGCCCTCGTCAACGCCAATATGGGTTATGCCTCGGGCACCACCGATGCAGGACAACCCTGGTATCAGGACGGCTCCTTCACATTCCTCTCCGACGGCAAGGTCAATGTCGAGGCGTTCCGCGACTTCTCGGTCCGCGCCATGGTGGAGCAGGCCGTCAAGACCAGGGCGCTCGCCACGCTGTATTACGGCAAGGCGCCGGCTTACGCTTATTACGATGGCCACTCGCAGGGCGGCCGTCAGGGCATGAAGATCGCTCAGGACTATCCCGAGCTCTATGACGGCTACATGATCGCGCAGCCGGCACTGAACATCCCGCAATTCGGCACGGCTGCGCTGTATCCGCAGATCGTGATGAAGACCGAGCTCGGCTTCACCGCGCTCGACAAGCCGAAAGCCACCGCCTTCGCCGCCAAGATCGACGCCGCCAACAAACGTGCCCTCGCCGCCTGCGACAAGGCAGGGATCGGCTTCCTGCTCGATCCGTTCGCCTGCGACTACGATCCCGCACGCGATGCCGCGGCCCTCTGCAGCGGCGAGGCCGGCCAGGGCGTCACCGGCAGCAATGCCGATGCGGCAACCTGCATGAGCCTCAAGGACGCGATGGCGCTCGACAGGATCTGGTACGGCGCGACGCCCGACGGCAGCTACGACGCCGCGCAGGGCTCCGACAGCCGCAGCGGCAAGGTGCTCGGAACGAGGCAGGTGTGGTGGGCCTTCACCAGGACCACGGCGATCGGCAGCCAGATCACCGGTACAGCCGCCGGCAGCGTGGCCCTGGCACTGCAGGACGTCCGCTACACCGCCGATGCCAGCGCCACCAACCCGTCGGACATTCCGTTCAACAACGGCTCGACCACCGAACGCAACAAGTGGCAGGAGCTCGGCTATGCCGGTCTGGCCGATACGGTGAACAAGAACCTTGCCCTGCAACCCACCCTGTTCAGCAATCTCGGCACCGACAAAGCGGATCTCGGCAAGTTGCGCGATCTCGGTCGCAAGATCATCGTCTATAGCGGCCTCGTCGATGACGCGATCCCGCCCGCCGGCAACGTCAACTATCACGAGCGCGTCGCGGCGCAGATGGGCGGCCACGCGGAGGTGCAGAAGTTCATGCGGATGTATCTGCTGCCCGGCTCGGCCCACAGCTCGCAGGGCCGGGCCTACACGGTCAGCGGCCAGAACGATTCCGTACCGCTGCCGAAACTACCCGGCAATGCCAACCAGACGCCGACGCGCGAGCAGGATCAGTTCTTCACCGCGCTGACGGACTGGGTCGAGAAGGGAGTGGCTCCCGGCGAGATCGCATTGACGTCGCGCGACAACAAGTTGAGCTATCCGGCTTGCGTCTATCCACTGCGGACAACGTGGAATGGTGGAGCAGTGACGCAGGCGGGGAGCTTTGGCTGCAAGTAGCCGTCGCTTTCAATAGCTGTCATTCCGGGGCGCGAGAGCGCGCGGCTCTCAACTATCGTCTGTCATGGCCGGGCTTGACCCGGCCATCCATCTTTCTTGCGGTTACAATCAAAAGGTGGATGCCCGGCTCAAGGCCGGGCATGACGTGGAGAGGTCAGTGCAGATCACGAGCGGCTGACCGGCGCGCTTGATCTGCTACTCGCCCCAGGCCGCAAATGCATCGTTGAACGCGCGCTCGCCGGGCGAGCCCTTCTCGATGGCGATGATGGCGCGGCGCTGGTTGGCATAGACCAGCGGGATATCGAACCATGACCGCTCCTTCAGGAGCTGCAGGTTGCGCGCGCGATCGCTTTCGACATTGCTGAGACCGACCAGGAAGAAGCCGTCGGTGACCTTGACCGCGAGGCCGGCCAGCGGCGTGCCCCTCGCCTGCTCGTTCGACTTCATCAGCACGCCAGGGACATTGGCGATGCCGCCGCCGGCGAAATCGGGCGGCAGCACGAAAGTGAGTTCGGCCGTGTGGCTGGCGGGCAGCGACGTGTCGGTGTTGCGGCGGAACGACATGGTCATCTTGAACTTGCGTTCCGGAATCTCGATGTCCGCGCGCACGGCGATGTCACCAGGCTTGCCGCCGGTGCCCTTGATCTGCTCGGTGCGCCAGACCACCGTGCCAACATATTGCCGGCCCTTCGGCTCAGCCGGATCCTCGTCATAGAGCACGACGCGCTGTGCGACCGGCGCGATCTGATCCGACGACGACGGCTGACCGACGCGATCGGCGATTTTCGGCCGCGGCGCCAGCGGCGCATCCTTGTTGTCGGTGACGACGGGCGCCGAACCGCCAGCGAAACCGCGCACCATCTTGTTGATCGTCGGCCATCCCAGAATCACGGCGCCGATCAGGATCATCACGATGCCGATGAGAAGCGCGGTCTTGAACGGGAAACCGCCACTGACGCGCTTCGGCTTCGGAGGCTTGGGCGGCTTCGCCTTCTTGCCCTTGGAATCCTTGATGCGCGACGGCGGCACCTGCGACTCGTCGCCGTCCTGGTCGTCGTAAGCCGTCTCGTCGTAGCCGAAAGCTTCGCTCCGCGCTTCCATGCTGGGTTCGAGACGATCGAATTCCGGCGTCGGAGACGGCACGTTGGCGTAGGTCTTGCGCGCCGCGCGGTTGGCCTGCGCGGCGGCGCGGCCGAGATCGTCGACATCGGCGGTGACGTCGCGGAAACCGCGCATCGCGGCATCGCCCTGGTCGCCTCGATCGTTACGGGCGGGCGGCGGCGCTGCTGGATTGTTCTCGAAGCGGCGCGGCGTGCCTGACCGTTCGCGGGTTGGCGGACCGTTCGGATCCTGCGCGCCGGCATTGGGCGACTGCTGCTTCGGAATCGGCGGCGGATCGACACGCAGGGTGCGCGGCGGACGCGGCTCTTCCGGCGCGCGCGGGGACGACGGTGTCGGCGTGATCGGCTGACGGCCGCGCGGCGACGGCTCGGCCGGCGTGGCACCGGCACGCGGCCCGGCATTGCGGAAAGCATCGCCGGCGCGCGGCTTGCCGTCCGACGCAGGACGCGAAGCGTCGCGGGCACGCTGGGCCGCTTCGGATTCGACCTTGCGGACGGCTTCTTCGAGCGACAGCCGCTCCCTCGTGATCTCTGACTCGCTGAGCGGCGGCTCGACACTGCGCAACTGGGCAATCAGAGCCGTGCGGGCACGCTCATAGAGCGCGCGCCGCTGCTCACCGGGAGCACTGGGGTCCAGTCCGGCGATGGCACGGGCGATCAACGGGTAGTAATCAGCCATCTCGACTCAATGTTGCGGGTGCATCAATTTGGAGGCTATCCGGTAACAGTTCGTTAAGCCTCGAACGGGTTTTGCACCAGAATAGTATCTTCGCGTTCCGGGCTCGTGGAAAGCAAAGCAATCGGGCAGCCCACCAGTTCCTCGATCCGGCGCACGTATTTGATGGCCTGCGCCGGCAGATCGGCCCATGAGCGGGCGTTTGCGGTCGGCTCTTTCCAGCCTTCGATGGTCTCGTAGATCGGCTCGATCCGGGCCTGGGCGCCCTCGCCGGCCGGTAGATAGTCGATTTCCTTGCCGTCAAGCTTGTAGCCGACGCAGACCTCGATGGTGTCGAAGCCGTCCAGAATATCGAGCTTGGTCAGCGCCAGACCATTGATGCCGCAGGTGCGGACAGTCTGTCGCACCAGCACCGCATCGAACCAGCCGCAGCGGCGCTTGCGCCCGGTATTGACGCCGAATTCCTTGCCGCGACGGCCGATCTCTTCGCCGATCTCGTTCAGCAGTTCGGTCGGGAACGGACCTTGGCCCACGCGCGTGGTGTAGGCCTTGCAGATGCCGAGCACATAGCCGACCGCGCCCGGGCCCATGCCGGTGCCGGTCGCTGCCTGTGCGGCCACGGTGTTGGACGAGGTGACATAGGGATAGGTGCCGTGATCGACATCGAGCAGCGCGCCCTGTGCGCCCTCGAACAGGATGCGCTTGCCTTCGCGGCGCTTGCTGTCCAGCAGCCGCCAGACCGCCTCGGCATAAGGCAGAAGTACCGGCGCGAATGCGGCGAGATCCTTGACGATATCGGCCGACTTGAATTCTTCGAGGCCGAGGCCGCGGCGCAGCGCATTGTGATGCGTCAGCAGTCGCTCGACCTTGTGCGGCAGGGTGGCGAGATCGGCGAGATCCATCAGACGGATCGCACGACGGCCGACCTTGTCTTCATAGGCCGGGCCGATGCCACGCTGGGTAGTGCCGATGGCCGTGGCCTTGTTGGCATTCTCTCTAAGCGCATCGAGCTCGCGGTGCAGCGGCAGGATCAGCGTGACGTTTTCGGCGACGCGCAGATTGTGCGGGCCGACATCGACGCCCTGGCCGCGGAGCTTGGCAACTTCATCGACGAAGGCCTGCGGGTCGAACACCACGCCATTGCCGATCACCGAGAGCTTGGACTGGCGCACAACGCCCGACGGCAGCAGCGCCAGCTTGTAGGTCTGACCGTTGATGACCAGCGTATGACCGGCATTGTGGCCGCCCTGATAGCGGGCGACGACATCCGCCTGATCGGACAACCAGTCAACGATCTTGCCCTTACCCTCGTCGCCCCACTGGGCGCCGACGACGACAACATTGGCCATTTGGCGCTAGTCCTCTGAAAATACACGCGTCGAAGCGTGATCAGCGCGGAAAACGGTCTGCCGTTTGCCGGATCACGCCCAGGCATCCGCCTAAACGCGGCCAATGATCTTGGTTACCCAAGTCTTCCAGGACGCTGTCTGCGATGCAAAACGGGAATAAAGGAAGCGCGGGGGGAAAACAAGCACGAACGCCCCGAAAATGGCCTCGTTAGCCTCATGCAAACCTTTGATATCCCCTGAAAATCCGGAGCGTTGTGGCGAGATTGCGGCGGCGCTCGCGGCCCGATTACTGAGAATGCCTCTCACTCTCACATGGCCGTGAGATGGGCCATACCGGTTGGATCTGCCCTCGTTGTGCCGCTGCGTTGCCCTATATGGGTACCTCCGAGCGCCAATCGCACCGCTCGCCCGCAGACGTTGAACGGAATCGCGCGCCGCCCGCCTTACCGATATGGCGTTCAGGAGTAACCAACATGACCCATTCAATCAGCCTGGCGGCGGCCATGGTTGCTGCGGCGTGCCTGTATGGCAGTGCTGTATCGGCGCAGCAGGCCAGCCCGGGCTGCACATCGCGCCAACCAACCGGCGGACCGCAAACCCTGCACTGCGGCGGCGTGACGATCATTGCTGAAAACGGCGCGCGTTTCACGCTGCTCGATCGCGACCGCAACGGCCGTGTCGACGGCGTCGACCTGCAAAGCAAGGCCGTTTTCATCGAGGCCCCCAAGCAGAAGGCCGGCAAAACCTTCGAGGTGATGACACCGCAAGCGATCGCCGCGGTGCGTGGCACCAAATGGGCGGTGGACGCCGAGGGCAGCAAGACCTCCGTCTTCGTCGAGACCGGTCGCGTCGGCGTCAGGCGCGTGACCGGCCCCGGCAGCGTAACCCTCGGCCCCGGTGAAGGCGTCGATGTCGATACCTCGGCGACGCCACTCGACATCAAGCGTTGGCCCGCGCCGCGCGTCATCGCATTGATGGCAAGGCTCGGGCGTTAAGCGGCCTGGATACGCGACGATGATGAAGGCCAGCAGATTGCAGACACCGCTCGCCATGGTCCTGGCGGGCGTGTGGGCGGCAGCGCTGGCCTTTGGTCACAACCGCGGCGATGTCGGCTTTCTCGACCGGTTAGAGGCGACGCTGACCGACCTGCGCATCCAGATCCGCGGCGTGAAGAAGCCGCCCGATCTCGTCACCATCATCGCGATCGACGATCGGATCGCGCGCGAACAAGGCAGCTATCCGCTGCCCCGCGCCACGCTGACGACAATCATCGAGGAGATCGCACGCTATAAACCGAAAGTGCTCGCTCTCGATCTACTGCTGGTCGATGCCGGCGCAGCAGAGAGCGATGCCGCACTGGCACAGGCGCTTGGCAAGACCAACACCGTCATCGCCGCGGCGGCGCTGTTCAGCGAGTCCAAACAGACCGTAGCCACCAAGGAGGCCGGGCCTCTCGCCGACCTACCGGTGGCGTCGGGATTTCTGCTGCCGCTGAAAGTCTTCGCCGATCAGGCCACGGTCGGCGTGGTCAATCTCAACACCGACAGCAGCGGCGTGCCGCGCTCGATGCCGATGCTGATGCGCTCGGCCGACCGCGTGATGGTGTCGATGCCGCTACGCGTCGCATCCGCCGCCTCGCGCGACGATGCTCAGATCGGCGAACATAATCTCTCTCTGGCGGGCAACCACATCCCGACCGATGTCGGCCATTTGTTGCCGATGTCTTTCTACGGACCGCGCGGCACCATCCGGACGATCAGCGCATCGGAGGTTCTGGCGGGCAAACTCCGCCGCGCTGATGTCGAGGATCGCGTCGTCGCCATCGGCGTCACCGTCAGCGGCGGCGGTGACTTCTTCTCCACGCCGTTCGACCCGGTGATGCCCGGCGTGGAGGTCGTATCCACCGCAATCACGCATCTGCTCGCCAAGGACACCTTGCTGCGCAATACATCCATCCGGCTGTTCGATGCCGGCTTTGCGATCGTCCTGGCGATGCTGTGCATCGCCCTGCTCGCATGGCGGCGCAATGCCGTCGGCCTCGTTGCGATCGTCGCCGTCGTCGTCTTGTGGGCCGTGCTCAACACCATCGCCTATGCCCATGGCATCTGGATGAGCGCTGCATTGCCGCTGGCCGCGGCTGTGCCGCCGGCGATGGCGTTCGGCGCGCTGCAGATCTGGAGCAGCCGGCGCAGCGTGCAGCGTTTCGCCGCCCGCAGCGACCTGCTGCGCCAGTTCCAGGCGCCGGGCTTGCGCGACTGGCTGATCAAGAACCCGGACTATCTGTTGCAGCCGGTGCATCAACATGCCGCCGTCATCTTCATCGATCTCTCGCGCTTCACCGCACTCAGTGAGACACTCGACGCAGATGCGGTACGCGAATTGCTGAAGTCCTTCCACGCGATGATCGACCAGGTGACCATCGCCCATGGTGGCGTGGTCACGACCTTCATGGGCGACGGCGCGATGATCCTGTTCGGATTGCCTGTGGCCGCCGATGACGATGCCGCGCGCGCTGTGCGCTGCTGTATCGACCTCACGACGCGCACTGGCACATGGATCGCCGGTCTTCCGCCTGAGATCGCCAGCCAGATCGGATTCAAGATCGGTGCGCATTTCGGCGAAATCGTCGCATCGCGTCTCGGCGGTGCCAGCTACCAGCACATCACCGCAACCGGCGATACCGTCAATGTCGCCAGCAGGCTCATGGAGGTCGCCGCGAGCCACGGCGCGAAGGTGGCCCTAAGCGACGACCTGCTGCGCGCCGCGGGAGCGGACTGTGCGGTGCGCGCAACGGGGGCGTTGAGCGGCCCGACCGAAGTCCAGATCCGCGGCCGCAGCGGCGCGGTCAGCGCCTGGCTCTGGTCCGACGAAAGCGCAGCGCAAGCGATGTCGCCAGTCGCGTAAATGCCATTAGTTTGCAGCGGTCTCCCGCTCGTACTGGAACTCGCATTGAGCTGGGACGTTGCCGCTACGTTCTGTTACCCTACATTTTGCAGCCGTGTGTTGCGTCATCGGAGCCGCAGCTCCCGAGGTATTCGTGGATCAATCGCTAGGCCCCGTTCCGGACTCCAGTTCATTCTTGCGCAGCCTGCTGGCAGCATCGGGCGACTGCATTAAGGTTCTCGATTTCGACGGCAACCTCATCTTCATGACCGAGGGCGGCCAGCGCATCATGGAGGTCACGGACTTCGGCGCCATCATGGGCTGCCCGTGGCCGGACTTCTGGCAGGACCAGGGCAATATCGACGCCAAGGCTGCGGTGAAAGCCGCGCAGGACGGCGGCACCGGTCACTTCCAGGGTTTTGCCACGACGATGGCCGGCACACCGAAATGGTGGGATGTCACCGTCACCGCCATTCCGGGTCCGGACGGGAAACCGCATCAACTGCTTTCGGTGTCGCGTGACATCACTGCCTCACGTGCTGTCGACGTCGCGCTGCACGCGAGCGAAAAGCAGCTGCGACTGGCGCTCGACGCCGCCGGCACCGGTACCTGGGATTTCGACCCGCGCACCGGCGTGCTGCAATGGGACCGCCGCTGCTACGAATTGTTCGGGCTGGCCTTCGACAAGCCGATCTCGTTCGACGTCTTCCTGCAGGGGCTTCATCCTGACGACCGCGACATCACGGAGAAGGCCTGCCTGGATGCCATGAAGCTGGACGGACCGCAGGCCTATGACATCGAATACCGCACCATCGGCCTCGATGACGGCATTGAGCGCTGGTGCTCGGCTAAGGGCAGAGCGGAATTCGAAAACGGCGAAGTCAGTCGCTTCATCGGCACCATTCGCGACGTCGGTAAACTGAAACGTGCCGAGACACAGCAGCAGTTGCTGACGCGCGAACTCGAGCACCGCATGAAGAACACCATGGCCATGGTCGGCGCCATCGCCAGCCAGACGTTCCGGACCGCCGCGACCAAGGAAGATGCGCGCACGATCTTCGATGCGCGTCTAGCCGCACTCAATCAGGCGCATGACATCCTCACGCAATCGAACTGGACCAGCGCGTCGATGCCGACGGTGATCGATGGCGCGCTGACGCCGCACCGCACAGGCGAAGGTCGCATCCGCGTTTCCGGTCCCGAAGTGGAACTTACCGCGAAGCAAGCAATGTCGCTGTCGCTGGCGCTGCATGAACTCGCAACCAATGCTGCAAAGTATGGTGCATTGTCCGTTCCGGACGGAACGATAGATATCGACTGGGCTTGTCACACCGGCAGCGACGGGCCGGCGTTAGGTTTCGCGTGGCGCGAATCCGGCGGCCCCGTCGTGGCGCCGCCGACACGACGCGGATTTGGCTCACGACTGATCGAAGGTACGCTATCAGCCGACTTCGGCAGTTCCGTCAAAATCGAATTCTTGCCCGAAGGGCTCACATGTCGGTTCGAAACCAGATTGACCGATCTGGCTTCGGTACCCGACGAAAGGTGACACCAATTTTTATGGCATCACTCCAAGAACTCAACGCACGTGACATACAGCGGCCCGCCGTCCTTATCGTCGAGGACGAGCCTCTGCTCCGCATTCACGCGGCCGACATCGTCGAGGAAGCCGGCTTCATCGCTATCGAGGCCAACAATGCCGACGAAGCCGTGCGAATTCTCGAGAACCGCAACGATATCGTGCTGCTGTTCACCGACGTACAGATGCCCGGCAGCATGGACGGGCTGAAACTGGCCCACGCGGTGCGCAACCGCTGGCCCCCGATCAAGATCGTCATCGTGTCCGGCCATTTGCAGGTTGCGAAGAACGATCTGCCTCACGACAGCCGCTTTTTCGGCAAGCCGTTTGAGACGACGAAGATGATTGCGGAACTGCGCGCGTTGATCGGCTAGAGCCGGCGCTATTGGACGGATTGCTCGCCCACGATGGCGCGATCGATGGCGTCGATCACGTTCTGAATCTCGACAAACTTCATGCGAGCCCTTTCCGCATTATCGCGATTGAAGGGCGCCGCCAGCACTTTCGCGTGCGTATCACGTTCCTCGATCATTCGCGTACGCGCCGCCTTGAGCGTATCCAGACGTTCAATCATCTTGATCGATCCTCATATCGGACGCTGAAATCAGGCGTATGATCATGCGTATAGCATGAAGCCCGCCGGTGATTCACCGACGGGCTTCAGTCATTCAAAATCTATAAGACGACGCAAAACTTGTTGGTCGAGAAATCCCAGTACATCCGTGGAAATTTCAGGACCTTCAAGCTTAGATCGCGCGGAGATCTTCCGCGCTGGTCTTGCCGCGCATCTTGTCAGCCTTGGCTTCGAAAGAAACCTTCTGGCCTTCATTGAGCGAACCCAATCCAGCGCGCTCGACTGCACTGATGTGAACGAACACATCCTGGCCGCCGTCATCAGGCTGAATGAAACCGAAACCCTTGGTCGCGTTGAACCACTTAACTGTACCGACTGCCATAACTATTCTCCAAGATGTGCGAATGCGCGAGCCCTACGCAACATCGCGTGAGCCCGATCCGATTTCAACGATGTCTTGGGGAATGGAGCCGATTACGGCGCGGTCAACAAGCCAGAGCATATATTCGAATAAACGCAATATAGGTGATTTCAGCCGAATTACAAGGACAATGATTCCAGAGCGTGTTTCACGAGTGTTTACAACGGTGAACTTCAGATCGAGGCTGGCTGCGGAACTCTGATTTACCGTTGCTACAGTGGGCGCGCGAATGGACAGATCGAGGCGACGCACACCGGTTCTGGCCGAACTTCGCTTCGCCGAGCGACGCTGCGAATTCGACGGGCTCGATCTCACTACGCGTTTCGAGCTGATCTATCGCACCAATCTGTGGGGCGCTGAAAAATCGCAATCCGGCCTCGGCTCCGAACTCGACGCAACAACGTCACTCCGCCGCGACCTCACGCAATTGCTGCGGCGATTGCGGGTGCAATCCATCCTCGATCTGCCCTGCGGCGATTTCACCTGGATGGCGCGGATGGACCTCGGCGGTATCCGCTATCTCGGCGCCGATATCGTTCCGGATATCGTGGCGGCCAATGCCGCGCACTATGGCAATGCAGGCCATATCGATTTTGCCAGACTCGATCTTGTCAGCGATCCCCTGCCCGCTGCCGATCTGGTGTTGTGCCGCGACTGCCTTGTGCATCTGTCATTCGCCAACATCCACCGCGCCATCGCCAATCTGAAACGCTCCGGCACCCACTGGCTGCTGACCACGACATTTCCCGACGCATCAGCCAATCGCGATATCGAGGACGGTGACTGGCGCGTACTCAATCTGCAGTACGCACCGTTCCTGTTTCCTGCTCCCTTAGCCGTGATCAACGAAGGCTGTACGGAGGCTGGCGGCGACTATGCCGACAAGTCGTTGGCCCTGTGGCGCGTGGCCGGTCTGCCGGGCAATGCGTGATTCAGCTTACAGGTCGATACGGCCCTGCATCACCGGCACGCAACGGCCGGAAATGCGAACGCTCTCGACATGTCCATCACGCTTCCGCACCTCGACCTCAATAAGGCTGCGGCGCCCCATCTCAACGCCCTGCTCGATGGTGATGCCACAGACCGTATCGCGGCGCGGATCCAGACTCACCAGATAGGCCGCGAGCGCCCCAGAGGCGCTCCCGGTGGCCGGATCTTCGGAGACGTTGTCGAGCGGCGCGAACATCCGCGCACGCAGGTGATCGAAACCATCGCCGGTGCGGACATAGATGAAGGTCGAAAAACGATCGTCACGAGACCGATGTTTCCGTTCGGCCTGCTCGAAGACCACTGCGTTTGGTTGCGCGGACGCCAGCGCATCGAGACTGGCGAGTTCGGCCACCGCGAAAGGCAGACCGACGGACACCATGCGCGGCCCGTGCGTTGACGTGACGATGGCATCGGGTGCGAGTGATATGCAGGCGGCCATCATGTCACGATCAATCTCACCCTGCATCGTGAGTGGCTGCGGCGCGACGAAGCCGGTGCCGACAATCACGCCACCATCGCGCAGCAGATCGAGATGGACGAGGCCGGCTTTCTCCTCGAACACCATGTGATCGCTGGTGGGCTTGCCAAAGATCGTGCCCCGACGGCCGAGTACATAGGCGGTGCCGACATTGGGATGACCGGCAAAGGGTATCTCGTCGGTCGGCGTGAAGATGCGAACGCGTGCAGTATGCGCGGGATCATCCGAGGGAAACACGAAGGTCGTTTCCGAATAGTTGAACTCGGTGGCGATCTTCTGCAGCAGCGCATCGTCGATGGCGCGCGCATCGGGAATAACCGCGAGTGGATTGCCGCCGAAGCGCGTATCCGTGAACACATCCACGGTGACGTAGTCGATCATCCTGCCATCCTCACCATTCCGTTATCGCCGGGTTCGCCGGCGTAACAGTCGCGCCGGAGCCGCGTACCGTAACAATAAACCTAGGTATGACGGCCGCACACCACCGTCCGATTCACCGCGGCCTCGCCATCCCATAAACCAGATTGTGCCACGCCGATCGACTCTCTTCGAGCTGACCGACGCGAACACGTCAAATGCGCATCCATTCTTCCCTCATCCCTCCGGCCGAGACAATCGCCGGGCAACCGAATGGTGATACCATGCTGATGAATTCCCTTTCCAAGACGACATTGCGTGCAATGCTGACGGCAGCCATGTGCCTGCTGACGGCGCCGATGGCGCAGGCCGCAACGGCAGCGCCCGTAAAGGCGAAGAATGTGGTGCTGGTGCATGGCGCCTGGGCCGACGGGTCGAGCTGGGCCGAAGTCATTCCGCGCTTGCAGGCGGCCGGCCTGCATGTCACGGCCGTGCAAAATCCGCTGAGCTCGCTGGAAGACTCCAATGCCGCGACGCGCCGCGCGCTTGCCTTGCAGGACGGCCCGACCGTTCTGGTCGCGCACTCATGGGCAGGCACCGTGATCAGCGACGTCGGTACCGATCCGAAGGTCTCGGCGCTGGTCTATATCGCTGCCCGTGCGCCGGATGCCAACGAGGATTTCGTGGCGCTGTCCGGCAAGTTTCCGACGGGCGAGGTGCGCGCCGGAATCCAGACCCATGATGGCTACACGCAGCTCTCCGAAGACGCTTTCCTGAAATATTTCGCCAATGGCGTTCCGCGCAAGCAGGCCGAAGTGCTCTATGCCGTGCAGGGATCAACAGCCGCATCCATCTTTGCCGGACGCACCACGGCGGCCGCCTGGCATGACAAGCCGTCATTCTATGCGGTGTCGAAACAGGACAAGACGATCAATCCCGATCTTGAGCGTTTCCTCGCCAAGCGCATGAATGCGACGACCATCGAGCTCAATGCCGGCCACCTCTCGCTGGTCTCGCATCCCAAGGAAGTCGCCGACCTGATCCTCGCTGCGGCAGGCGTCAAGAAGTAGCCAAGCGACGCCTTACCAACGATGCGCGTCGGGTGTCACGCGGCGCGCATCTCTCAACCTCGATCCGAAACGCAAGACGCGCAACGCGTCGCAACAGGAGGGCGTCCCATGTTCTCACGGAGAGATCTCATGGCAGCAACAGCATCGGGCATCGTGATGACCGCCGCAGCATCGGCACAGGCCGCAACCTTCGGCAATCCGGATCTGCCGCCGCAGGGCGCGGTCAATGCCAAGGGGCCGAACAATCTGAGCGATCCCGGCCCGCAGAATCCCGTCATCGCCGGCCAGTTTCCATCATCGCAATTGCCGCCAGCGACCGATGTCGGCGGCATGGCGCTGCCTTGGGCCACGTTCAACAATGCGCCGCGCCGCATCCAGAACGGCGGCTGGGCACGGCAGGTGACGCAAGCAGACTTTGCGATCTCGACCACGATCTCGGGCGTCAATATGCGGCTCACCGCCGGTGGCATCCGTGAGATGCATTGGCACCAGGCCGGCGAATGGGCGATCATGACTTACGGCTCGTGCCGGGTGACCGTGCTCGACAATCAGGGCCGGCCTTATGTCGCCGACGTCAGCGCGGGCGATCTCTGGTACTTCCCCTCCGGTGCGCCGCATTCGCTGCAGGGCCTCGGCCCCGATGGCTGCGAATTCGTGATCTGTTTCGATGACGGTCAGGCCAACGAGTTCAATACGCTGCTGCTGTCGGACTGGATTGCGCATACGCCGCCGGAAATCCTCGCCAAGAATTTCGGCGTGCCGGTCGAAAGCTTCGCGAAAATCCCGCTGCAAAATCTCTGGATCTTCCAGGGCACGGTTCCCGGTTCGCTCGCGGCCGATCAGGCCTCGTCCTATCGCGACGCGGATGTCGCGCTCTATCCGTTCACCTATGCGCTGGGATCGTCCAAGCCGGTCAAATCGACACGCAACGGCGAGATCCGGATTGCCGATACCAGCAACTTCACCGCTTCGGCGACGATCGCGGTGGCGCTGGTGACAGTGAAGCCCGGCGGCATGCGCGAGATGCACTGGCATCCGAATGCCGACGAATGGCAGTATTATCTCGCGGGCCGCGCGCGGATGACCCTGTTCAATTCCGGGCCGAACGCCACGACGATGGACTTCACGCCGGGCGATGTCGGCTACGTCAAACGCAACTTCGGCCATTATATCGAGAACACCGGTGACACCGACCTGCAATTCATCGAGGTGTTCCGCACGGCGCATTACGAGGAAGTGTCGCTCTCCGACTGGCTGACGCACACACCGCCGACTCTCCTCGCACAACATCTCAACGTGGCACCGGAAGTCATCGCCAAATGGCCGCGTCAATCGCCGGGCATCATGCCGCTCTGACGTTGCAAGACCGCACGGGAGGTCTCAGGACTTCCCGTGCCTTTCGGCGATCAACCGCCCGACTGTCCGTCGATTGCGACATCGACACCTTCAAAGTTCTTGCCGCGAAGACTGACCTTGTCTCCATCGAATGACAGCGTCCATTTCCGCGATAGCTCGCTCGCGCCGATATTGATCCGCTCGACTTCGAACGCATGATCATCCAGCCACCGTCCCTTCACGGCAAGCGGCCCATAGGGTGTGTCCTTTCCCTTGCGATACAGTCCGTCGAGCCCGATAGGGCCGCTGATCATCTCAGGCGGCCGCGCCGAATTGCGGCTGTAGAGTTCGAAATCATAATGCGGGTTCGGGCCGACCAATGTCAGCGTCAGCGATTTCACGCCCAGCGGATTGCGGGCGAACGCATAGGTCTTGCCAGAGATCGTCGATGCGATCTCTGGCGTCGGTCCTACCTCTGACGGCTTCTCTGTCGATATGGCGCGGATGGCGCTCGCCAGTCGTTCTGTGCCGGCCGTGTCCGGCTGTATTGCAGTCTCGGATTTGATAGATGCCGCGATGGACGGCAGGAGAGCCGTCACGGCGCAGCCGTTTCTGCCTGTTGTCACCGCCACGAGATCCAGCGCTGGATAGACCACGATCAACTGACAATGATAGCCACTCGCCCAATAGACGTTGCTGTCGGGAAGAGCCCAGAAGAAATTCGAATAACGCCATGCCGGAGCAAATGAGAGGTGCATGTCCACCGTGGCGTGGTTCACCTTGTCTATCCAGTCCCGCGGCACCAGCGGTTTACCCTCCCACTCGCCATTACGCAGATAGAGATAGCCGAACTTCGCCATATCGCGCGGGTGCAGCGCCAGACCGTATCCGCCGGTCGAGACGCCCTGCGGATCGCGCCTCCATTTCCATGCCGTGATACCCAGCGGGCCGAACAGCCTCGCCTTGGCGTAATCCTCCGTGCTCATCCCCGTTACCTTGGTGAGGATCGCGGACAGCATATGCGGATTGCCGCTATTGTAATTGAAGCCGTCTCCGGGCGTCGCGGCCATCTGTCGATTGAGGATGAACTCGATCCAGTTCCGGCTTCGCTCCATGTCGATCACCGACAGCGGTGGTCCTTCGCCGAGCCCTTCCTCCCACGTCAGTCCGGAGGTCATGTCCAGCAGACCTTGAAGCGTGATGGCTTTCTTTCTGTCATCGAGGTTGAGGATGCTGCGCTCGCCGAAGAATGGCAGCACCGGCTGATCGGTGCCCGTCAGCAGACCATCCTTCAAGGCGAATGACGTCAGCGTGCCGATCACGGCCTTGGTGACGGAGTTGACCACGTGAGGCATGTCCGCGCTGTACGGCGCGTAATACGCATCCAGTACGATCTTGCCGTGGCGCACGATCAGAATGCTGTCCATGCTTTGACGAGCACCGGACTCAACCAGCCTGGCGAGCGCTGCCGGGTCCACGCCCTGCTCTTCCGGCGTCGATGTCTGCCAGCCCTGGGTAGGCCACACGACGGCCCGTCCCTCCTCTGCGATGACGCCCGCACTGCAAAACGCGACGGCGAACATGCCGAGGCCGAGCACAAGCTTCAGAACGGGAATTCGTGAAGATCGCATGACAGCCCCGCTGTGAGTATTAACGCTGCGCGAGAACCATATCTCCAGCTACAGATTGTTCAACCGAATTGCACATCATTCCGTCCGCGGACTTGCAGGTGCGCGATCCCTTACACGGCAACAGGAACAAGCTTCGCGACGGCGCTCAGCAAATCGGTCTGGGTGATCAGCCCCTGAATCATGCGGTCCTGATCGACGATGATGACGGCGTGCGTTCGTCCATCGGTCAACGTCGGCAGCAAGGTCACCGCGGGCGTCAGCATCGCTGCCGTCGCTGCGGGCGACATGGATTTTCCGACATCGCCCGATTCTTTCATCAACTCGCGGAGGCCGACCGTTCCGACGAGCTGTCCCTGCATGCCCAGAACGGGGAGCGTGCGGACATTGTGCAAGAGCAGCCGCGAGCGGGCGAGTTCAGCACTATCCCGCAATCCAACCGTGACGACATCGCGCGACATGATGTCTCCGCACAGGATCGTGCCGTGCGAGCGCAACATGGCTTGCAGTTCGACCTGCCGCAGCAACGTTTCGAGATCGTCGGGGCTGATATCGAAAGTCTCGCTGAGTGCTTCCAGCGCCTTGTCGATATCCTCGGCACCAAAGCCGACCCGCAGCTCCGGGCTGATATCCGATGTCTGATGCGGATTTGCTGATGGCACCGGCGCCCTGTGAGGATAGGTCCGCCGCGAGATCTTGTGGAACAGATAGCCGAGCCCGACCAGAAGCACCGAGTTCAGGCCAACGGGCACGAATGGAAACAGATATCCCGCCGCGGTCACGACGGGCCCGCCGATGATGACCGTCAGCGCCGTGGCGCCGCCGGGCGGATGCAGGCAGCGCGCAAAGGACATCGCGGCGATGGCGAGCGATACGCCGAAGCCGATCGCCAGGATCTGATCGGGCACCACATGCGCGACAGCGACGCCGATCAGAGCCGAGATGGTGTTACCGCCGATGATCGCCCAAGGCTGGGCCAGCGGACTGGTGGGAACCGCGAAGAGCAGGACAGCGGAAGCGCCCAGCGGCGCCACGATCAGCGGCAGGCTGGAGCTGTCGCCCAGCACAGATCGGCAGATCAATCCCGTGAGCACGATGCCCAGCAGTGCACCCAGGCAAGCAATCATGCGCTCGCCAAGCCGTGCCCCGGCCAGGATGGGGACGAACAGCCGAATACCTGTCTTGCGAGAAGAAACGTCGCTCGAAACGTCCTTTGGGTCTTTTCTTTTTGTCATTGAATCGGGACCAGCGCGCGGCTCTGCCAGAATGGCGGACGCCCCTTTGATCACTATGTGCAGGCGCCTGCAATGTTGAATACGACACGCGGGCCTGACGATCGCGATCTGGCAGAGCTATCCCTGCTCGGCTACAACGGCACGGCTATTCGCCCGAACACGCCCCATCAGGAGGGCCCGACGGCGATCTCAAGGGAGGACCCATGGCCCGCATCGACTACAGCGATCCCGCCGCAGCCAGCGAACGCACCCGCGAGATCCTCGGCAAGAACCGCAATGCCAACATCTTCCGCATGATGGCGCATTCGCCCAGCTACCTCGAACAATATTGCCGGCTCGGCGGCGCCATCCGCAACAAGGGCGAGCTCGATCCCGTCATCCGCGAACTGGCGATCACCCGCACCGGCATTCTCTGCGAGGCGCCCTATGAAGTCGCCGCGCACAAGCGCATCGGCGGCTATGTCGGCGTGTCAGACGAACAGAACGCTGCGCTGGAGAACTGGCAGGCGGCGACATGTTTCGATGACACGCAACGCGCAGCGCTGGCCTTCACCGACGAGATCGTCGCGCTGCATCGCCCTACCGACGCGACCTTCAAGGCGATCGCAGCCAAGTTGACGCCGGGCGCGCTGGTGGAATTGCAGCTCTCGGTCGGCTTCTACATCATGACCTCGAAATTCCTCGAAAGTTTTGCTATCGACATGCAGCCCGTGTCCGAGGTCGTCTGAATTCACCACTGCTTGAGCAGCCCATGTCGAAAACCACCCGTGCCACGCAGACGCTGAGCAAGCTCGGCGCCGCGTTCACCCTGCACACCTACGACTACGATCCGAACGCCGAGAGCATAGGCCTGCAGGCAGCGGAGGCACTCGGCATTGCGCCGCAGCGCATGCTGAAGACGCTGATGGCCGAGGTGGATGGCAAGCCGGTCTGCGTCGTGGTGCCCTCCGACAAGGAGGTCAGCATGAGGAAGCTGGCCGCGGCGTTTCGCGGCAAGAGCGCGAAGATGATGCGCCCGGCCGATGCCGAACGCATGACCGGTTATCACGTCGGCGGTATCAGCCCGTTCGGACAGAAGAAGCGCGTGCCCGTCGCCATGGAACAGGCGGCATTGTCGGAAAATACGATCTATCTCAATGGCGGCCAGCGCGGGCTGCAGATCGAGATCGCGCCGGAGGCCGCACGGGCAGCGCTCGATGCGATGGCAGCCACACTGACGGACTGATGCGCATCACCGCTGTTTGAAGCTTGGATATGCCGGTGTGATCACGACGCGCTGTCGCAGGCGGGAACGGCGATGTAAGCTGCGCATTATCGATTTCAGACCTCAAGGGAGAATCGACATGCGCTCAATCCTGACAGCAGCTGCACTTCTGGTCGTGATGGGCGCCACGCCCTCCATGGCCCGCGAATATCCATGGTGCTCGCGCACCTCGGCCACCGGCTTCAATCCGAGCTGTACGTTCACCTCCTATAACCAGTGCATGGCTACCGTGAGCGGCCAGCGCGGCGACTGCATGCAGAACCCGATGCTGGCCTATGGCGACCAGCGCCGCGGGCAGAGCCGCGCGATGCGCGGTCAGCCCAACGACTGGGACAATGGATGGAACAATAACTGGGATCGCCGCTGGTAGCCTCATTGGCCAACGACGGATTAGCCGAAAGCGGAGTCCGTCGTTGGCCTTACTATGCCGGGGACGTGGTGGATTGCGTTTCGCTCATCCGTCACTTCCGGCAATACGCCCACACCACGATCGCGATCGGCAGCCCGACGCCGAACCACGCAAAATAGCGGCCGGGATCGCCGGCGAGCAGCGCCGACAGCAAGCCTGCCAGCGATAAGACGCCGATGACGATCGGCGCGCCGAACACGCGCCACCAGTTCGCCCTGCGCTCCCGCACCTCGCTCATGACGATGGCCCGATCGCTGCCGTCACGCCGGCAGACAGCCGCGCGCCGCGCCTGACCTTGCTGCGCTTTACCGTCCACAGATACAGCCCGCTGCCGAGCACGATGATGGTGAACACGGTCAGCAGCGCCCAGATGATCTTCAGCGGCATGCCGCCATAGTCGCCGAAATGCAGCGGCTGCGAGACGAGCACGGCTTTCAGATAGGTCGGCAGCTCGCTGGTGTCGGACACATCACCTGTCTCGCCATCGAGCAGCACCGGCTTCACCAGTCGTGACGTCAGCGGTGTATCGCCACGTAGGAAGACCGCGAAGTGATGCGTCGATGTGAACGGCGTGCCGGGGAATGCGATGAAGGCTGGATCCATGCCGGGCGTCGTCTTCATGGCATTGCCGACAACTTTGTCCAGCGACGCCAATTGCGTCGGCGTCGGCTTGCCGGCATAGGGCGCGGCCATGGCGGCCAGTTCATTGCGCTGCCAGATGCCGAGCATGACTTCGGCATAGGCGTTGATAACACCGGTGCCGCCGACCACCAGCGCCCACACGATGGTGATCACGCCGAGCAGATTGTGCCAGTCGAGCCACAACACCCGGCGCGATTTCTGTTTGCGGATCGCTGCGAAATTCAGCCGGCGGGTGAACGGCCAGTACAGCACCACGCCGGAGATGATGGCGACCATGAAGAGGAAGCCCATGAGGCCCATGAACCACTTGCCGGGAAGCCCGAGATACATGTCGGTATGCAGCCGCAACATCACCAGCATCGGGCCGGTGCCGAGCAGACCAACCGGCTTCGCCGTATAGGCATCGAATGCCTTCACCACGGTGGTCTGCGGATCAGAGGTCACCGACGCGTTGGTGAAGGTCGAGACCATGCCGGGCTCGTCCTTGTCCCAGGCCATATAGAGCAACACACTGCCGGGATGATCCGCGATCGCCGCGCGGCCGATGGCATCCAGGCTGAGCTTCGCCGCACCGGGCGCATGCACGTCCATCTTCGGCGCATAGCCGAGCGCCTCGTCGATCTCATGATGAAAGATCAACGGCAGGCCGGTGAGGCACAGCAGCAGCAGGAAGACGGTGGAGACAAGGCTGGTCCATTTGTGGATCAGCGACCAGATGCGAGCCGTACGCGCTTTCAGGGGATCGATCCTTCTTCATTCGCCAGGCCGAAATAGCCAATGTCGTCCCCGGCAAACCGGAGACGACATTGGCTGATCATTTTGACGTGGCGACCATGCGGCGAGTGGGACGTGCAGCGACCTATTGTCGTGCTGTCCCGATCGCCCGTACCGTTACCACTTGTAGCCGATGCTGCCGGTCACGCGGCGGCGATCGCCGTAGAAGCAGGCATTCGCGGACGAACAGTTGGCGACGTAAATTTCGTCGGTGACGTTGTTGGCATTCACAGCAAACCGCCAGTTCTGCCAATCATAGTGAACGGCGAGATCGCCAAGGGTCCGCGACGGCACGGAGAGCGTGTTGATGTTATCGGCGAATGAGCCACCGACGTAGCGTACGCCGCCGCCGAAACCGAAGCCGCGCAGGATGCCATCCTGGAAGGTATAGTCGGCCCAAGCTGACGCCAGCTGACGCGGTGTATTCGTCGGAACCTTGCCGATGATCGTCGCGTCGCCGTCCTTGCTCACGAAGAGATTGTAAGTCGTGAACGAGCCGACAACCTTGAGGCCCGGCGCGAGATTGGCGACGGCCTCTAGTTCGAGACCGCGCGACGTCTGCTCACCGTTCTGGATCGACTGCAACGGGTTGAGCGGGTTGGTGGTCAGCACGTTCTGACGCTTGAGGTCGAAATAGGCAAAGCTGAAGTGACCGTCAAAGCCAACCGGCTGATACTTGACGCCGACCTCGGCCTGCTGGCCGGTTTCCGGCAGCAACAAAGTGCCTGTCGAGAAATTGAGTCCGACCACGGGATTGTAGCTCGTAGCATACGATACGTAGGGCGCCAGACCGTTGTCAAAGTTATAGATCAGGCCGGCCCGACCGCTGAACTGGCTGTCGTCGCGGGAGAGCGTCGATCCACCCCCGCCAAGGTCGAAGCGGGTATTACTGACCCAGTCGTTACGACCGCTGAGAACGAGGGTGAAGCGATCGAGCTTGATCTGATCCTGCAGATAGAGACCGAGCTGGTTCTGCGTCTGACTTCCGTCGCGATAGTTGTTGAAATCAGGCGCCGACCGGATCTGCGGCAATGCTGCGGAATAAGTCGGGTTCAGTGCATTGATGTTTGGATAAGCGGGGTTAGTGCCCTGCGTGTCGTTGATGGAGTAGGTCTTCAGGTCGAGGCCGAACAGCGCGGTGTGGCTCAGAATGCCGGTGGTGAAGCGATACTCCACCTGGCTGTCCAAGGTGCCCTGATCGGCGATACCGCGCGTGGCGAAACCGTAACGCTTCAGGTCGCCGGTCGCGACGTTGGCGTAGCTGTTGCCGAACGCCACGCCGTCACCCACGGTGATGCCCGTGTAGTTTACGTCGACATGGGCATAACGCGCGTTCTGGCGGAAAGTGACATTGTCCGACATATGATGCTCGAACTGATAGCCGAGCATTTCCTGCTCGCGCTTGAAACTATCGGTGCTCGGATCGCCGCCGTAGAAGCTGGTGGGAATACGCCCGAACGGCGCGTTGGTGACGGTGCCGACGTAAGGCAGGAACTGGGCCGGACGGGTCTCGTTGTAGGAGGCCGAGCCGAGGATCGTCAGCGTGGTGTCGACGTTGGGTTTCCAGGTCAGTGACGGCGCGATGAAGTAGTTGTTGTTCGGCGTGAAGTCGGTCTGCGTGCCACCGTTCTGCACCTGGCCGACGACGCGCGTGTAGAGTTCGCCATTGCCCGGCGCCAGCTTGATCGGCGTGTTGATGTCGAAACCGAAATAGGCATTGCCGTAATTGTCGACGCCGGTTTCGACATAACGGATCGGCTCGGCCCGCGGCATCTTGCTGACGACATTGACGAGGCCGCTCGGGCTTGAACCACCATAGAGAATCGACGACGGACCGCGCAGGATTTCGACGCGCTCCATGTTGGCGGGCTGCAGCTTCCAGCTCGCATAGGACGTGTAGAACAGCTGCAGGCCGTCGAGGAACACGCTGTTGTCGTCGGACTTGAAGCCGCGGATCAGGAACCAGTCGTTGCGGAAGTCCGCGCCAAAGGTACCAGCTGCAACACCCGGCACATAGCGCAGGACGTCATCGAAGCTACGGGGCTTTTGATCGCGGATCTGCTCTGCGCCGACGACGGAGATCGATTGCGGCGTTTCATTGATCGGCGTGTTGGTCTTGGTGCCGGTCGAGCTGCGATTGGCGACGTAACCCTGGATCGGACCGCGCGGGCTTTCCACAAACACGTTGGTCCGCGGCGGCTGCACGGCGCGCGGCGCAACGGCGGTGCGGGCGCGCGGCGTGCGGCTCGGTGCGGTCGTCGCACGGCGTCGCTGCTGATTGGGCTGATTGACGACCACAGGCGGCAAAGGCTGCGCGCCGCTCTGCGTGGAACTGGACTGCGCCAGCGACGTATCGAGCGTGACGACGCTGAGTGCGCAGACCGACGACAAAAGCGCGAAACGCGACAGACGAATGGTGTTGTTCAAGATGATCCCCAAAGTCCCATCCGCATCGACATATTCGATGATGGATGCCCTCATATGATGGATCGGAGTTAGAGGGACGGCAGCGTCACCGCCAATAGAAGCGTTCCAAACAACAAGCATTCTGCGGCAGTGTGACATCACTGCCGCAGATTTTAATGATTCTAAATCCAGCGGATATTTTTCTCAGCAAGATGCAGCCAAAGCGCGACGATTATTTCTGCCCGGAAATAATTGGGGCGCCTTCGCGCATGAGATTCTTTTCTTTCGCGGTGGATAGTTACGCGGCGCGCACCGAGCGCAGAAAGTTGCCGACCTCATGCTTCAGTCGCGTGCTTTCGCTCGACAGTGACTGCGCTGCGGACAGAACCTGCGACGAGGCGGAGCCTGCTTCTTCGACACCGCGCTGCACGTCGGTGATGTTCGCGCTCACCTGCATCGTGCCTGCTGCGGCCTGCTGCACGTTGCGCGAAATCTCCTGCGTGGTGGCGCCCTGCTCTTCAACGGCCGATGCGATGGCGGACGCGATCTCCGACATCTGACCGATGGTCATAGAGATCTCCTTGATAGCCGACACCGAATCCCCGGTCGCCTTCTGGATGCCGCTGACCTGCTGGCTGATCTCGCCAGTGGCCTTCGCGGTCTGCTCGGCCAGCGCTTTCACTTCCGCGGCAACCACCGCAAAGCCGCGACCGGCCTCACCGGCGCGCGCGGCTTCGATGGTGGCGTTGAGCGCCAGCAGATTGGTCTGCCCCGCAATATTGTTGATCAGCTCGACGACATCGCCGATGCGTGCCGCGGCCGTCGCCAGTTCGCCGACGCGGTTGTTGGTGTTGTCAGCCTGCGCAACCGCCTCGCTGGCAATGCGCGCAGCGCCCTGCACCTGACGGCTGATCTCGTGCACCGACGACGACATCTCCTCGGTGGCGGATGCAACCGACTGCACGTTTGTCGCAGCTTCTTCCGACGCCGCCGACACAGCGATCGCCAAAGCCTGCGAGCGATCCGATGTTGCCGTCAATGTAGTGGCCGAACCTTCCAGTTCCTTCGAGGCAGACGACACGGTCTCGACGATCTGGCCGACGGCGCCCTCGAAATCGGCCGCGAGCTTCATCATGTCCGCCTTGCGCTGTTCGGCGGTGCGGCTCTCTGTGGCGATCTGCTCGGTCTTCATGCGTTCGACTTCGAGGCCACCGGCCTTGAACACGCCGAGCGCCGTCATGATCTCGCCGATCTCGTCGCGACGCGCTGTCGCCGGAATATCGACGGACAGATCGCCCATCGCCAAACGGTTCATGGTAGCGATGCTTGCCTTCAACGGACGCACCACGCTGCTGCGCGCCACAACATAGCTGACAACGATGGCGAGCAGCATCACGCCGAGAGTCGCATAGATAATGGTCCAGAGCGTGTCGTTGGCGGTTTCGAGAAACTCGACCTTCTTGATGCCTACGTAAAGGATGCCGATCACGTTGCGGCTGGCGTCGAAGATCGGATCATAGACGGTCATATACGGCTCGCCGAGGATGGCCACTTCGCCGCGGAACGCGGTCTTGCCGGTGAAGATCGCCTCATAGGCCGGCCCTTTCGCCAGCTGCGTGCCGATGGCACGCGTACCATCCGGCTTCATCACATTGGTCGAGATGCGGGTATCGTTCATGAAGATCGTGGCGGTGCCGCCCACCAGCGTCTTGATCTTGTCGACCGCTGCGAAATTGCCGTTCAGCGGCTTGCCGTCCGCAAGCAGCTTGCCATCCGCGATGCTGTATTTGTCGCCGCTCTCGCGCAGCACGTTCCAGGCGACGCGCATGTTGGCCTCGACCCGCTCCGTCGCGGATTTGGTGGCGCCCTGTTCGAGCACATATTTGGCGACCAGCGTGATGCAGACGCCGAGGATGAGAATGCCGGAGACGGTCATCAACATGATGCGCGGGCCAAGACCGAGACCCCGGCGGCGGCCGGCTTTGGGTTGGGAGGCGGACAACGGCATTGCGATCTCCTGTCGCGCCGACCCCTCGGTCGTACGCTCAAAGCCGAACGGCTCCAGACACACTCACTGCACAACGTGGCCGAGGTATCCGGACCCGCAATTCAGGAAACAAGTTCCATCATTATGATTCAGTTCTATCGGCTAGCCGTTCGAAAGCAGTTAATGTTCGCCTGGCGGAAAAGGTATAATCGTCTGATTTTGCATGCTTTTCGGCATCTGAATACCTGAATCGAGCCTCATTCCCGGCGTCCATTCGACGCATCCACCGATGCTCGCTCCGCTGCCGCGCATGGTGCCCGCGCGCCAGCGTGACTTGTGCCACCCGGCGAACTGCCGCCTATGGCAGGTTGCATTGACCATCGAGCCGATGACCCCTTCCGCTCCACCGCGACAAACGATCGTCGGCTGGTTCGCCAACCAGCCTTATCTCCTGCTCAGCCTCACCTCGCTGTTCTGGGCCGGGAACATCGTGCTCGGCCGCTATGTCGCCGGCCACGTCCCGCCGGTGACACTGGCCTGCGTGCGCTGGATCGGTGCCTTTTTCCTGTTGCTGCCCTTCGCCTGGACGCATCTGCGCACGGACTGGCCGGTCCTCCGCGCGCAGCTTTCTCTCATGACCATGCTGGCGTTGACCGGCTTCGCTGCCAATACGGTACTGGCCTATTGGGGCCTGAAATACACGCAGGCCCTGAATGCGCTGCTGATCCAGTCGTCGGGCCCGCTCTGCGTCGCGCTGTGGACGCTGATCCTGTTCGGCGTGAGGCTGACGCTGGCGCAACTGCTCGGCATCGTGGTCTCCATGGCCGGCGTGCTGATCATCATCCTGCGCGGCGATCTCACCGCACTGGCCAGTATCCAGATCAACAAGGGCGATGCGATGCTGTTCGCAGCGCTCCTGGTGTTCGGCATCTATTCGGCGCTGATGCTACGGCGGCCGGTGACGCACCCGATGTCGCTGATTGCTTTCACCACCGCCGGCGGCGCGATCCTGACCCTGCCGGTCAGCATCTGGGAACTCAATTCCGGTTCACCGCTGATCTTCGACACCGTAACGCTGCTGACGCTCGCCTATGCCATGATCTTTCCGTCCGCGCTGGCCTATCTGTTCTTCAATCGCGGCATCGCACTGATCGGCCCGAATCGCGCGGCACCATTTCTGCATCTGATGCCGGTGTTCGGCTCGGTATTGGCGATCGCGTTTCTCGGCGAGCAGCCGCAACTGTTTCACCTCATCGGCTACGTGCTGGTGCTATCAGGCGTGTTCATCGCATCGCGGCGGTGACTCTCACGCGCCTCCGATCAATATTCCCACCGCCAGAACGATGACGCCGCCAAGCACCACCTGAAAGACGGCCTGCAGAAACGGCGTATCCATATAGCGCGCTCTGATATAGGCGATGGCCCAGAGTTCAAAAAAAACGACAACACCCGCGATGGCCGTCGCGATCCAGAATGCATTCGGCCAGCTGTCCGGTACGAGATAAGGCAGAGTATGGCCGAGACCGCCCAGCGTAGTCATCAGCCCGCAGATGCCGCCACGCAGCCACGGCGAGCCGCGTCCGGTCATGGAGCCATCGTCCGACAGCGCTTCGGCGAAACCCATGCTGATACCGGCGCCGATCGACGCGGCGAGGCCAACAAGGAATGTCTGCCAGTTGTGATGTGTTGCAAACGCGGCCGCAAACAGCGGCGCCAGCGTCGATACGGAGCCGTCCATCAAGCCCGCAAGACCTGGCTGGACATATTGCAGGACGAACATCCGGTGGCGGGTGTTGTCCTCGATCGTACGAACGTCGGACGTCAGGATGGCATTCGATAATTTGGCCGCGAGATGCTCGTGTCCTTTTTCCAGCTCGGCCAGATCGCCCAGCAACTTGCGAACGCCGACATCCGTCGCCTGCTCGGCCGCCCTCGCGTAAAAGCGCTCGGCCTCGAACTCCATCCTCTCGGCCTCCTTGCGGATGGTGTCGAGCGACAGGTTACGCGTGAGCCAGATCGGCCGGCGGCGGATGAAGCCCTTGACGTCTTCGCGCCGGATCGGCGGAAGGTTCGGTCCGAAGCGCTCCTCATACATCTGCAACAGCAGATGCCGATGGCCTTTTTCCTCTTCGGCCATCTCGCTGAAGACTTTCGCGGAATCGGGATAGCGCTCTGCCAGATCCTCGGCGAAGCTGAGATAGATCCGGCTGTCCTCTTCCTCGCTGGAGATCGCAACCGCCAGCACCTCGCGTTCGGTGAGCTCCGAAAACGCCTTCATATCAATACCTTACTTAATTTAGAATTATTCTAATTTATATAGGAGTTGCTTTGCATTTGTCAAAGAGCTTTGCGCTGCGCGGCGCTGAACCTGTCGCTGGTCGGGAAGCAGTAGCGGCGACGAGAAGGACCGCGACGAAACGATCGTGCGTGCTCCAGACGTCCCCCCCCCCCCGGCATTCGCATCGACCCCGACGCGAAGACGCTGCGGATCAGCGGCCGTCTGCAAGTGCTGTCGCTCACGAACGCGATAAGGTCGCCCCGGTGCTGCAGACGTCGATGCATGGCCTACACCATCGACAGCGCACTAACCTGAACTGCATACCTTTCCGCTTCCGTGCGTCATCGACCTCCGCTAGTTTGCCCGCAACAAATATGGGCTACCAAGGCCGATTCAGGGAGAAAAGCGGAATGCACGGACTTTCAGTTCTTCGCGGTGTGGCGAGCGCATCGTTTATCGGAGCGCTGCTGTTGGCGACGCCGGACGCCATCGCACAAACTGCGAACTATCCTAACCGGGCGATCACGCTGGTGCTCCCTTTCGCGGCCGGCAGTGGCACCGACACCACGACGCGCCTGATCGCCAAGGAGCTCGGCACCGCGCTGAACGCCAACACCGTGATCGACAACAAGGCCGGCGCCAATGGCTCGATCGCCGCCAGTTTCGTCGCCCGCGCCCCCGCCGACGGTTACACGCTGTTCGTGACCACCAACACGACGCATTCGGCCAATCCCTATCTGCTCAAGACCATGAGCTATGATCCGATCAAGGATTTCACGCCGATCGCGCGCACCGGCGACCTGCCCTTCATGCTGGTGATCAATCCCGAGATTCCTGCCAACTCGGTCGAAGAGCTGGTCGCACTGGCCAAGAAGGAGCCGGGCAAGTACTCCTACGCATCAGGCAGTTCGTCGGCGATCGTCTCGGGTGCGACCTTTGCCCGCCTCGCCGGGCTCGATCTCCTGCACGTGCCTTACAAGAGCTCACCACCCGCGCTCACCGATGTCATCGCCGGCCGCGTCAGCATGATGTTCGTCGACGTCCCGACCGGCCTGCCCCATGTCAACGCCAAGGCGCTGAAGTCGCTCGCGGTGACTACCAAACATCGCTCCAAGCTGCTGCCAGATCTGCCGACCATGGACGAGGCCGGCGTGAAGGGCTTCGACATCACCTCGTGGCAGGGCTATCTCGGCCCGGCCAACATGCCGAAGGACATCGTCGTCAAGCTCAACGCCGAAATCCGCAAGATCGTCGAACGCCCCGAGATCCAGAAAGACCTCGCCAACCGCGGCATGGAAGCGTTCTCCGGTACACCGGAAGAGTTCGATGCCTTCCTGAAGGATCAGCTCAAGGTGTGGGAGAAGCTGATCACGGATGCGGGGATCGAGAAGCAGTAGAGAAGCAGCACCGTTCGTCTCTCCGCCCCACGCCTGCCTTTGGCGTGCGAGGCGGAGACGATGGCGGAGAGGCTGTGACCTAACCCGCAGCCGCGGCGACCCCATGCCGCAGCTCTTTCCCCCACTGTCACCCAGTCGTCACGGAACTGTCAGCGCAGCGTAACGCCTGCCCCCCAGAACACCGCGCATGGTCACCACAAAGGAGACAACCATGCGCAGCACATTCCTCTGCTCCGTCGCTTCCCTCGTCATGCTCACGTCCGCCGCTTTCGCCCAGACCGAAGGCGAATTCCCCGCCAAGCTCGCCGGCCATGCCGTGCTGCCGGCGACGGCGACCATCGATGCGCCTGCGGATGCGCCGAACGACCTGAAGACCTCGGGCAAATACACGACCGGCAAGCGCGTCGACGCGCTCGGCACCGTGATGGGCAAGTCCTATGAGCGCGCCACCGGCATCTCGCTGCCGATGAAGGGCCAGCCGCTGCAGGGCCATTCCGGCATCAAGGTGATGCCCGACGGTTCGTTCTGGGTGCTGACCGACAATGGCGCCGGCTCGCGCTACAATTCGGCCGACTACATGATCTATCTCAATCATCACAAGATCGACTGGAAGAACGGCAAGGTCGAGCGTCAGGCCACCGTGTTCCTGCACGATCCCGACAAGAAGGTGCCGTTCCGCATCGTCCATGAAGACACCGCCAAGCGCTACCTGACCGGCGCCGATGTCGACACCGAAGGCTTCCAGATCGTCGGCGACAATTTCTGGATCGGCGAGGAATTCGGGCCCTACATCATCAAGGCCGACAAGACCGGCAAGGTTCTGGCTGTGTTCGACACCGTCGCCGACGGCAAGCCGGTGCGTTCGCCTGACCATTGGTCGGTGCAGTCGCCGGGCGCGCCGGGCGCCACCTACACCACCGTCAACCTGCGCCGCTCCAAGGGCTATGAAGGCTTCGCCTCCTCCAAGGATGGCAAGTTCCTCTACGGCCTGCTCGAAGGCCCGATCTGGGATGCCGAGAAGAAGGACTGGGAAAAGGTCGACGGCAAGGAAGCTTCGCGCATCCTGGAATTCGACGTCGCCAACGAGAAGTTCACCGGCCGCTACTGGCAGTACGTGTTCGAACAGAACGGCAATGCCATCGGCGACTTCAACATGATCACCGCCGACAACGGCCTGATCATCGAACGCGACAACGGCGAAGGCACCAAGGACAAGGCCTGCGCCGACGGCAAGCGCGGCGAAGACTGCTTCCCGGATCTCGCCAAGTTCAAAAAGGTCTACAAGATCGAACTGAACGACGCCAATGTCGGCAAGCCCGTTCGCAAGATTGGTTTCATCGACCTGATGAAAATCCAGGACCCGAACAAGCTGGCCCGCAAACCGCTGAATGACGGCGTGCTGACCTTCCCGTTCTTCACCATCGAGAATGTCGACCAGGTTGATGCCACCCACATCATCGTCGGCAACGACAACAACCTGCCATTCTCGTCGAGCCGGGAGCCGAACAAGGCCGATGACAACGAGTTCGTGCTGCTCGAAGTCGCCGACTTCCTGAAGGCGAAGTAAGCAACGCGAGCAGGCACCCGCCTGAACGACGAAAGCCCTCCCGCAAGGGAGGGCTTTTTACGTTGAGGCGCTTGCTTTCTTGTCCCTCCCCCTTGTGGGGTCTGGCGGACGAATTCGTCCGCCATGGGTGGCCGGCCGTCAGGCCGGTCGGGTGGGGGTGCCGCAAGCGCAGAGCTTGCTGAGACACCCCACCCCGGCCTCCGCTTCGCTCGGCCGACTACGGCGGACGAATTCGTCCGCCAGACCCCACTGCGCGTAGCTTCGCTACGCTGGAGGGAGGGAGGGAGGCCACTCCTTACGCAGCACGCACCTTGGTCAGGAATTCGTCCACCGCCGTCCGCAACATGCCGGACTGGGTGTCGAGCTCCCTGGCATTCGACAACACCTGCGAGGCCGCCGTCCCGGTCGCTTCCGCCGCTGCGCTGACGCCGCCGATATGAGCGCTGACCTCGCTCGAGCCCGCGGCAACCGACTGGATGTTGCGCGCGATCTCCTGCGTGGCCGAACCCTGCTCTTCCACTGCCGACGAGATCGTCGTGGTGATCTGGCTCATCTGCGCGATCGTGCCGGTGATGGCGTTGATCGAGTTGACAGCCTCCTGCGTCGACGCCTGCATCGCCGCAACCTGCGCGGAGATTTCCTCGGTCGCCTTTGCCGTCTGGCTCGCCAGCGCCTTCACTTCCGACGCGACGACCGCAAAGCCACGGCCGGATTCACCGGCGCGTGCCGCTTCGATGGTCGCGTTGAGCGCAAGCAGATTGGTCTGCGATGCGATGTTGTGGATCAGTTGCACGACCTCGCCAATCTTCTCGGCGCCGCTGGAGAGCTGCTGCACCGTCGCATTGGTGCGCTCCGCATCGCCCACGGCCTTGCTGGCGATATCGCTGGAGGCCGCCACCTGACGCAACACTTCGCTGACCGATGCCGACAGTTCCTCGGCCGCTGCCGCAACCGTGCTCACATTGTCAGATGAGCGCGCCGACGCCGCTCCGACCGTCGATGCGCGCGAGCTCGCGTCGCTTGCTGTGGCCGTCATCGACTGCGCGGTGCTCTGCATACCGGCCGCGGCGGTGGAGACGGAACGCACGATGCCGTTGACGCTGCGCTCGAAATCGTCGGCGAGGCTCTCCATCGCCGCACGGCGTTCGGCAGCAGCACGGGCCTGGGATTCCGCCTCGATCTTGTCGAGGCCACGGATACGCACCGCATTGTCCTTGAATACCTGAACCGTTGTGGCCATGGCGCCGATCTCGTCGCCCCGGTCGACGTCGGGGATCGCTTCATCCAGCGCGCCATCGGCGAGACCGCGCATGCGCGCGCCGAGCCGGCGAAGCGGGACAGTGATACTGCGACCGATCATCCAGGCGAGCGCGCCGAGAATGACAATGACCGCGAGTGCCGCGATCATCACAGTGCGCGCACTCTCCCAGAGCTGTACCTGCAAATCGTCGATATAGACGCCCGTGCCGATGACCCAGCCCCAGGGCTCGAAACCGACGACATAAGAGAGCTTCGGTTGCGGTGCGTCCTTGCCGGGTTTCGGCCAAAGATAATCGACGAAGCCGGCCTTCTGCTTCTTCACGACATCGACGAATTCGACAAACAGCCGCTTGCCGTTCGGATCCTTGTTGCCGGAGAGGTCGCTGCCGTTCATCTCGGGCTTGATCGGATGCATCACCATGCGCGGCTGCAGGTCGTTGATCCAGAAGTAATCGCCATTGCCGTAACGCAGTTTGCCGATACGCGCCGCAGCGGTCTTGCGAGCGGCCTCGTCCGACACACCGCTACGCTGGATCGTCGCGTACTCTTCCTGCGCGATGCCGAGCGCCAGCTCCGTGAGATGGGTCAATTCGCTCTGGCGCTGCTGCTTGAGGGAGTCGCCGAGGGTGTTCAGCTGCATCCAGGCCAGCCCGGCGAGGCCAAGAAAGCTCAAGCCAATGATGCTGTAGAGGCGAAGGCCGATCGAAATTTTCAAACGATTCATGGGAAGTATCCCTGTAAGGCGCGCTGAAATGAGCGATTCACCATTGCAGGGTGTGGTTTCGAGTTCGTGAAGCGGTGTGTAGTTCCATTTCTGCAACCGCGGTTATAGGTTACCTCGAATGCGCCAAAAGTCGCACTAAAGGTATTTTAGAACCTACATGAACTATCATTGTGCAGATTTAAATTTGGTGGTGCAGCGATACGACGCAGCGGCCGAAGCTCAATAGTTCAGGCAAGTCCCAGCCTGGTAGCTCCCCGAGCGCAGCAAAGCCGCGCTCGGGGAAGGATTTGACTCAGGCCGCTCTCACCTTGGCGAGGAATTCATCCACGGCGGTGCGCAGCATGCCGGACTGGCTCTCCAGCTCCTTTGCATTCGACAGCACCTGTGACGCCGCAGAGCCGGTGGCCTCGGCTGCGCTGCTGACGCCGCCGATATGATTGCTGATCTCATTCGCGCCGGCCGACACCGACTGAATGTTGCGCGCGATTTCCTGCGTCGCCGTGCCCTGCTGCTCCACCGCCACAGAGATCGTGTTGGTGATCTGGCTCATCTGGGCGATGGTGCCGGTGATGGCGCCGATCGATGCAACGGCCTCGCTGGTCGATGCCTGCATGGCGGCGACCTGCGCCGAAATTTCCTCGGTAGCCTTTGCGGTCTGGCTGGCCAGCGCCTTCACTTCGGATGCCACCACCGCGAAGCCGCGACCGGACTCGCCGGCACGTGCGGCTTCGATGGTCGCATTGAGCGCGAGCAAATTGGTCTGCGAGGCAATGCTGTGGATCAGCTGTACCACTTCGCCGATCTTCTCAGCGCCGCTCGACAGGATCTGAACAGTCGCATTGGTGCGCTCGGCATCGCCCACCGCCTTGCTGGCGATCTCGCTGGAAGCCGATACCTGACGCAGCACTTCACTGACTGACGCCGACAATTCCTCCGCAGCCGCCGCAACCGTGCTGACATTGTCGGACGAGCGCGTCGAAGCTGCACTGACCGTCGCGGCGCGCGAGCTTGCATCGCTCGCCGTCGCGGTCATCGACTGCGCGGTGCTCTGCATGCCGACCGCCGCGGTCGAGACCGAGCGAACGATACCGGTCACGCTGCGCTCGAAATCCGTGGCCATCGCCTCCATGGCGGCGCGGCGCTCCGCGGCGATACGGCCCTGAGCATCCGCCTCGACCTGTTCGAGCGAGCGGATACGCAGCGCATTGTCCTTGAACACCTGAACCGTCTTGGCCATCGCGCCGACTTCATCGCCGCGGCCAACGCCGGGAATTTCTTCATCCAGCGCACCATTGGCGAGCGACTCCATGCGCGATCCCAGCATGCCGAGCGGCTTGGTGATGCTACGGCCGATCAGCCACGCGATCGCACCCGCCACTGCGGCAATAGCCAGCATGGCAAGACCGAGCGCCCAGATGATCGGTTTCAGATGGGCGTCGAGGTCATCGAGATAGGCGCCGGTGGCAATAAACATGTTCCAGCCGGGAAGCGCCGCCGCATAGCCCATCTTGCGCGACGGGACCTGCTCATTGGGCTTCTGGAATTCGTAAGTCAGAATCTTCGTGCCGTTGGCTGCGACGCCGTCGCGGAATTCACGCGTAATGGCAACGCCACTGACCTTGACGTCGAGCCGGTTGGATCCCGCCTTGAAGCCCGGCAGATGAACCACCTCACCGTCCATCGTGTAGATGAACAGATAGTTGCCATTGTCATAGGTCATCGGCTCGATGCGGCGTACCAGCTCGGCGGTCGCGGCTTCCTTGGTGAGCTTGCCTGCTGCGACATCCTTCTGGATGCTGGCCGCTACGTTGGTTCCGATTTCGACGATCGACTTCAGCTGCTCGGTTCGCGCGGAGAGCATCTCGCTCTTGACCATATAGGCGGCCAGAATGCCCGCGGCGCAGAGGCCGATCATGGTGACGGCCACCAGAACGACGAGCTTGTACGTAATACGGATATTGGCGAGCTTCACGGCTGTATTCCCCCGAGCGTGCGATTTTCGATCGCTGATTCCTCGCGGTAAACTTACCGGGGTAGTGTTCCCAAATCCTTACACGTGCGGGCGGGGGCAAACCTGCCGCGCCGACCTGAATGTGAACATTTTCCGCAAAACGAAAAAATCCCCGCCTTTCGGGCGGGGATTTTGGCAATGTCAGCTCAGGTAAGAGACACTCAGAACGTCAGCGCCTTGGCCTGTTTCACCTGCGGCAGCGCCTGCACCTTGCTCAGCACATCGGCCGGCACAACGCCGTCGATCTCCACCAGCGCGATGGCGTCACCGCCCTGTTCGTTGCGGCCGAGATGGAAGGTTGCGATGTTGACCTTGGCATCGCCGAGCAGCGAGGCGAACTTTCCGATAAAGCCCGGCTTGTCCTCGTTGGTGACATAGATCATCGACTTCCCGAATTCGGCATCGACGCGGATACCCTTGATATCAACCAGCCGCGGCTTGCCGTCATGATAGACAGTGCCGGACACCGAGCGTTCCTGCCGTTCGGTGATAACCGTAACGGTGATCAGGCTTTCGTAATCGCTCTGCGCCGCGCGCACCACTTCATCGACCACCATGCCGCGCTCCTTGGCAACGGCCGGCGCGGAGACGACGTTGACGTCGCCGAGCATTGGCCGCAGCAACCCGCTCAATGCAGCAGACGTCAGGGCCTTGATCTTCATTTCGGCCACCGCGCCTTCATAGGTGATCTGCACCTTGGCAATGCCGGTCTCGGTGAGCTGGCCCGCGAACGAGCCAAGCTTCTCGGCGAGTTCGATGAACGGCTTCAGCTTCGGCGCTTCTTCCGCGGTGATCGACGGGAAATTGACCGCGTTGGAGATCGCGCCCGACAGCAAATAATCCGACATCTGCTCGGCGACCTGCAGCGCGACATTCTCCTGCGCTTCGGTGGTCGATGCACCCAGATGCGGCGTGCAGATCACGTTAGGGTGGCCGAACAGCACGTTCTTGGTGGCCGGCTCCTCGACGAACACGTCGAAGGCAGCGCCGGCGACATGCTTGCTATTCAGCGCATCGACCAGCGCCTGCTCGTCGACCAGACCGCCGCGCGCGCAATTGATGATGCGCACGCCGGGCTTCATCTTGGCGATGGCAGCGGCATCAATGATGTTCTTCGTCTTCTCGGTCAACGGCGTATGCAGCGTGATGAAATCGGCACGCTTGAACAGCTCATCCAGCTCGACCTTCTCGACGCCGATATCCTTGGCACGCTCCGGCGACAGGAACGGATCGAAGGCGATGACCTTCATGCGCAGGCCGAGCGCACGGTCGGCCGCGATGGCGCCGATATTGCCGCAACCGATCACGCCCAGCGTCTTGCCGGTGATCTCGACGCCCATGAAGCGGTTCTTCTCCCACTTGCCGGCCTGCGTCGATGCATCGGCCTGCGGAATCTCGCGGGCGAGCGAGAGCATCAGCGTGATCGCATGTTCGGCGGTGGTGATCGAATTGCCGAACGGCGTGTTCATCACGATGATGCCCTTGGCGGTCGCCGCGGGAATTTCGACATTGTCGACGCCGATGCCGGCGCGGCCGATCACCTTCAGGCGCGTCGCCTTCTCGAGAATCTTCGCGGTCGCCTTGGTGGCCGAGCGGATGGCGAGGCCGTCGTAGTTGCCGATGATCTCGGCGAGCTTGTCTTTGTCCTTGCCGAGGTTCGGCTGAAAGTCCACGTCGATGCCGCGATCCCGAAAGATCTGCACGGCGGCGGGAGAGAGAGCGTCGGAAATGAGAACTTTGGGGGCGGTCATGATGGGCTCCTTCACCCTCCGCGAAAGGAGGGACGGCGCACGGCGCCGATGTGGAATGAAAGTAGCTAAGCGAATGCTTCTCCTTCTCCCCGTTCTTACGGGGAGAAGGTCGGGATGAGGGGCCGCTTTCGACCCGCAAACGCTGAGTTTGGTGAGACGCCATGCAAGGCCCCTCACCCGGCGCTACGCGCCGACCTCTCCCCGCAAATGCGGGGCGAGGTTAGCGAAGCTGCTCAGGCCGCTTTTGCGAGCGAGGCCTTGGCCTCGGCAAAGGCCCAGTCGATCCACTGCTTGAGGATTTCGACGTCCTTGGCTTCGACCGTGGCACCGCACCAGATGCGCAGACCAGCCGGCGCATCGCGATAATGCGCGAAGTCGAAACCGGCATTTTCCTTCTCGACAGCCGCGACCAGCTTCTTCGCGAAGTCAGCCTGCGCGTCCGGCGATAGCGCGGTGATCGCAGGATCGATCACCTTCACGCACACCGACGTGTTGGAGCGGATCGCGGGATCGGCCGCGAGGAAGTCGATCCACGGCGTCTTCGCTTTCCAGTCCGCGAGCGCCTTGGTGTTGGCGTCCGCACGTGCGATCAGCGCCTTCAGGCCTCCGACCGACTTGGCCCAGCCGAGCGCATCGAGATAATCCTCCACGCACAGCATCGACGGCGTGTTGATGGTCTCACCGACGAAGATGCCTTCGTTGAGCTTGCCGCCCTTGGTCATGCGGAAGATCTTCGGCAGCGGCCACGGCGGCGTATAGCTCTCCAGACGCGCCACGGCGCGCGGCGACAGCACCAGCATGCCATGCGCGGCTTCACCGCCCAGCGCCTTCTGCCAGGAGAAGGTGACGACATCGAGCTTGGCCCAGTCGAGCGGCTGCGCGAAGGCGGCCGAAGTGGCGTCGCAGATGGTCAGGCCTTCACGGTCGGCCTTGATCCAGTCGGCATTCGGCACGCGCACGCCGGAGGTCGTGCCGTTCCAGGTGAAGACGATGTCCGAATTCGGATCGGCCTGTGCGAGATCGGGGAGTTCGCCATAGCCGGCATGCAGTTTGGTGACATCCTTGAGCTTCAGCTCCTTGACGATATCGGAGACCCAGCCTTCGCCGAAGGATTCCCAGGCGATGGTGGTGACCGGACGCGGCCCGAGCAACGACCACAGCGCCATTTCGACGGCGCCCGTATCCGAGGCCGGCACGATACCGATGCGGTAATCGGCGGGCACTTCAAGCACTTCGCGCGTCAGATCGATCGCGAGCTTGAGCTTGTTTTTGCCGATCTTGGCGCGGTGCGAACGACCGAGAGCTGCGTCAGAGAGTTTTTCGGGGGTCCAGCCGGGGCGCTTGGCGCAGGGGCCGGAGGAGAAATGCGGCACGTTGGGCCGCGAAGAAGGCTTCGCTGCAGTCATGTTCTATCCTTCCAGATAGCTAGCCTCCCGTTGGGGGGAGGTGTCCCACTGGCGTGGATATGGGAACCGACCTGGAGCGTCAAGCGACTTCCGGGCTATCACGCGTCATTGATGGCCGGATGACGTCGCCGGTCCGGCGTACCACCACCGGTTTTGCTGATGCCTTGCAATGACGGCGCCGCGCGGCGTCCGCCGCACGGCATGGTGATCGCGCGTGGCCTAGAAGCGGAACGTCATCCCCACATGGCTGTCAGCGAAACCGAGCCGTTTGTAGAATCGCTGGGCATCGACCCGGGTCTGATGCGTCAGCAGCTCGACGAGTTTGCATCCCCTCGCCTGTGCCTCGCCTGTGCCTCGCCAATGGCCCATCGCACCAGTTGTTCGCCGATGCCCTGGCTGCGCAGCGTCGTCGACACACGAACATCCCCGATGAGCGCCCGCGAAGCGCCCTGCGAGCTCAAGCCCGGCAGGATGCAGAGCTGCAGGCATCCGACCACGCTGCCGTCGCCACCTTCTGCAACCATCAACTGGATATTTGGATCATGCGCGACCTTGTCGAAGGCATCGTAATAAGATTTCGGCAACGGATCCTCGATGCGCTCGCGGCCACGGCCGAGCGCATCATCGGCCAGCATCGCCACGATCGCTGCGACGTCCTCGCGCTGCGCCGGCCGCAGTACGATCTTCGTGCTCATACGATGCCCAACGCCTTCTCGCTGTCGGCGATCCAGCGCCTGATCGATGCGTAACCGTCGAGATGAAAGCCGCCCTCATGGGCCACGCGCGTATAGGCCAGCAACGACGCGTCGGCCAGCGAGACGCGATCTCCGACAAGGAAACGCGACGTTGTCAGGTGATGCTCCATGCGAGCGAGCGCGAAATAACCGCGCTTGAGCTTCTCAGGATCGAGATCCGAAATTGTCTTGCCGAGATAGACGATCTGATAGCGGCACACCGCGATATAGGGCTCGTGGCTGTATTGTTCCCAGAACAGCCATTCATCCATCCTGGCGGCGCCATAGGCGTCGGTCGGGATCAGATCGCTGCCACGCGCGAGATAGCGGATGATGGCGTTGGATTGCGCGAGTGGGCGGCCGTCGTCGAGCACGACGGTCGGCACCTGGCCGGCGCCGTTAAGCGCCAGAAACTCCGGCGTCCGGCTCTCGCCCTTGCTGGTGTCGATATCAATCCACGTATAGGGAAGTTTGAGGTGATCGCTCACCCACTTCACCTTCAGGCAATTGCCGGAATTCAGATCGCCGTAGATTTTCATGATGACTGCCCCGCATCCTCAGACACGGTAAGGCAGCATTCGTCAAACGGCATGTCAACAGAGATCAAACTCGCGCCGAACGTACGCGACCTTGGCTGGTCAGAACTTGTAGCCGACGCCGGCTCGCACGGTGTTGATATTGGTATCAATCGATGACGTGAAGCGGACGTATTCCCACTCTGCGCGCGCGAACAATCCGCCGATCAGATTGATATCAACGCCAAGGCCGGCGGTATAGCCATAGATCAGCCGGCTATACTGGCCCTGGACCTGCGTCGCTGTGCCCTGGTTGCCGAGCAAGCTCGCCGGCGTCGTGGACCCCGGGCCGGCGGTCACGAAGTCACGGACCGCAACACTCCTAACGATATCGGCCTGACCAAGCGCCAGACCGCCGAACATGTAGGGCAAAAAGGCGCCGTAGGCATAACCGGCCCGCGCGCGAAACGTCCCGATATCGCTGATTGCGATGGAGCTCGTAGCCGACGAGCTCACCGAATGGTAGTTGTTATCGGACAGCAGACTGTAGCGTGTCATACTCCCCGAATCCGAGCCGCCGAACTTGCCGTGCAGATAGCTCATTTCCACGCCGATGACGACATCATCCCACTGGGAATTGTAGCCAGCGAAGCCACCCCACCCGTTTCCGTGCGACGACTGCTTCGTGAAGGTGAGAGGCCATTGCGAAACGCCCATCTCACTTTCGACCAGAGTGTTGGCGAGCACGCCTGCGGTCATCGTGGAATTCGAACCGGTGAATTTTTCGTCGGATGTCCCGTAGCCGGCATGGGCGCCGATATAGAAGCCATCCCAGTCGGATCGCCCCATTGTTCTGCCTTCAGAAAGCGAGCCGCGCAGAATTGGCAGGTCGGCTGCATGAGCCGCTGGCGCTGCGATCGAAAGCACTGCGGCAAAGATGAACTTACGCATCACGACAATTCCCCAACTCACCGAACTGTCCCGATCATCCGCTGTTAACCTTAATCATTGGTTGCGATGATACTACCCGCGCAAAACAAAACGGCGCGGGAAGCTCCCGCGCCGTTAAGATGTCTTAAGATAGTTGAGGCGATCAGCGCTCGCCTTAGCCCTTGCGGATCAACGGCGGCGGCGCGTAGGCCGGCGGGCTATCGAGGTTCCAGCGCACGCCGAGCTTCAGGTCATGCGAGGTGATGTCCTTGAACTGCATCGCCACGCCGCGGGTGAAGCCGTCATAGGTCGAGACCGGCCCGGTCTGGCCATCGCCGAGGTTCATGTAGCTGTAGCCAAGTTCGACGGTCATTGCCGGATTGACCTTGTAAGCCAGGCCCGTGTGCAGGGCCCATGCGAAGTTCCACTTCGATGCAGCAGGTGCACTTGCATAGCTCGGGAACGGGCCACCGATGAAGGGCACGCCGCCGGCGGAACCGACATTGATCGCACCGTTATCCGTGTAGTTCCCGATATTGACGCGAGCCATACCGACGCCGGCGCCGACGAACGGGGTCACGCACCACCAGGTGCCGAGATCGACGTAGCCGTTGGCCATCACCACCCATTCGGATTTGGTGGCGTTGTAGTTGTTCACGCCGGTACCGACGAGGCCGCTCGACGGGAACGTTACGTGATCGGTGCCCTTGAAGTTCGAATTGCCGCGATACTGGCCGGTGATGTCACCGCGGAACCAGTTGTTAAACTGATAACCGACGCCGAGCTGGAAGATGCCAGCCGTATCAAAGGCAGTGGTCTGCTGAAGCGAGAGGAGATTGGCGTTGCGACCGTCACCCATCTCGATGTTCTTGACGCGCTGGTTGCTGAAACCGATATCGCCGCGCAGGTACCAACCGCCGAAGTCTTCGACCGGCGGCGGCGCATACATCTGAGGCGGTGGAGCAATGGGCATGTCGGCAGCGAGAACGGCGGTCGACATCAGGGAAGCCGCGCCCGCGGCCAGAATGAATTTAACGCTACGCATTGGCTTCGTCCTTTTGGGCCAAAGAGGCAACTAATGGAGGCCTCACACTCGGAAACTCACAAACGGACGATGACACCAACTCCTTAAGCGGCGCTTAACCCTAACTTTTAAGGTTGATATTTGGTGACGAAAATGCACGCAAATTCCATCACGCCACTGCGTCGCCACAGTTACTAACAATGTCTTGCTATCAAAACGCGCTGCAATGCGCCGCGGCATCGCCAGGTGTTAACGAGGACTTACCTGCCCGGAGCCTTCGGCTCTGACCGGATCAGAACCGAGGCTCCGGCTTTTTGTTGAGACGCGTTTCCTTGATGCGAACCGGTGCCCACTTCGCTCGAAAGCGCTCCAACGCGAACTATCAAAATGCAAAAGAGCCGCCTCGCCCGGTAAATATTCGGACAAGACAGCTCTTCATGTCAGTTCGGCAGTGATCGCGCGCTGGCGCCTCGGTCAGAGCGAATGAACAGGAAGCTTACGCCGCGGCTGCGTGGCCCAGCGCGTCAACGATGGAATCCACCACTTCCTCGACCATCACGCGGTCATCGCCCTCTCCCATCACGCGGATGACTGGCTCCGTGCCCGACGGGCGGATCAGGAGACGACCATGGCCGTTGAGGCGCTGTTCACCGGCAGCGATGGTGGATTTCACTTCCGCATCATCGAGCGGCTTGCCGCTGCGATAACGCACATTCTTCAGAATCTGCGGCAGCGGATCGAACAGGTGACAAACTTCCGACACCGGCCGACCGAGCTTGGTCACCACGGCCAGTACCTGCAGCGCGGCCACGAAACCGTCGCCTGTCGTCGCATGGTCCGACATGATGATATGGCCCGAGGGTTCGCCGCCGACATTGTAGCCGTGCTGCAGCATCTGCTCGAGCACATAGCGATCACCCACGGCCGTACGGATGAGGTCGATGCCCTGCGCCTTCAGGAAGCGCTCGAGACCGAGATTTGACATCACGGTGGAGACAATACCTGGCTTGGCAAGCCGCCCGTCTTCCTTCCAACTCTGCGCGATAACAGCGAGCAACTGATCGCCATCGACCAGATGGCCACGCTCGTCGACCATGATCAGCCGATCGGCGTCGCCATCCAGCGCAATGCCGATATCAGCGCGCATCTCGCGCACCTTGCGGCTCAGCGCTTCCGGCGCGGTCGATCCGCATTCCTTGTTGATGTTGAAACCATCCGGCTCGACTCCGATGGAGATGACGTCCGCGCCGAGTTCCCAGAGCGCCTCCGGCGCCACCTTGTAGGCGGCGCCATGGGCGCAATCGATGACGACGCGCAAACCATCGAGGCTGAGATTTCGCGGCAATGTGCGTTTGGCAAATTCGATGTAGCGATCATGCACCCCGTCGATGCGGCGCGCCCGACCGAGGCTGGCGCTCTGCGACAGTCTCTTGTCGAGATTCTCGTCGAGCAATTCCTCGATCTGCTTCTCGACATCGTCCGATAGCTTGTAGCCGAGCGGTCCGAACAGCTTGATGCCGTTGTCCTCGAACAGATTGTGCGATGCGGAAATCATCACGCCGAGATCGGCGCGCATCGACTTGGTCAGCATCGCCACGGCGGGCGTCGGCATCGGCCCGACCAGCAGAACGTCCATGCCAACCGACGTGAAGCCTGCCACCATGGCATTTTCGATCATGTAGCCGGACAACCGGGTGTCCTTGCCAATCACGACACGATGACGGTGTTCGCCGCGCTGAAACACCAAGCCTGCTGCCTGCCCGACCTTCAGTGCCAGTTCCGGCGTGATCAAACCATTGGCGCGGCCGCGAATGCCGTCTGTCCCGAAATATTTACGGCTCATGGTAACCCCCAATGCCCTCGCGCCCTGCGCGAAGGCTCAAAATCCCGTCTCCGGCGACTCACCTATCGGCAGCGCCATATATGTGACGGACTTATAAGGCTCCGGCCCCTAAAATCGGTTCAAAAAATATGATGAATCATTACCAAGGCCCGCAGCACGCGATCAACGACAAGCCATTGATATTACTTATATACCGCTCCGTTGATGTAACACCTTCGATGGAGCGCCGGCTGACGGAACCCAGCCAACTCAGCCCTTTCGCTTGATATGCGCGTCCGCCTTTGAATGGGCAGGCTGGGTCACACTAACCGGATCAGAGCCCGGAAAAGTCTCCTCCAGCCCTTCGTCCAGCGCAACTTCCAGCTGTCGCTTTTCGTCGTCCATGGCTGCCCTGTCGTGAGCCTTGCCGGCCCCGTGGGCCGCTGGATTTGTCGCTGGATTTATCTTGGAGCCGGACATTCTGCCCTCCTTCAATTTCGACGACATCCCGATGACAAGGATGATATGGCGGACCGCCTAACCATGCTAGATGACACCGAAACAAGCAAATACAAGCAAAGACAAGAACGGCTGGGACATCTCATGAAGCATATCACCTGCATCGAAGATCTTCGTCTTGAGCACAAGCGCAACGTGCCAAAGGCGTTCTTCGATTATGTCGACCATGGCTCCTATAGCGAAGACACGTTCCGCGCCAATACCGCCGATCTGCAGAAGCTGAAATTCCGCCAGCGTATTCTGGTCGACATCGCCAATCGCGACACCTCGACAACCATCCTCGGCGAAAAGGCCACCCTGCCGCTGATCTGCGCGCCGGTCGGCTCAACCGGCTTGCAATATGGTGACGGCGAAATTCACGCCTGCCGGGCGGCGCAGGCGGCGGGCATTCCCTATACGCTCTCGACGATGTCGATCAATTCGATCGAAGACGTCGCCGAGAATGTCGAGAAACCGTTCTGGTTTCAGCTCTATGTCATGAAGGATCGCGGCTTCATCAAGGAATTGATCGAGCGCGCCATCAAGGCGAAGTGCAGCGCGCTGGTGCTGACCGTCGATCTGCAGGTGATCGGCCAGCGGCATGCCGACATCAAGAATGGCCTGTCGGTGCCGCCTCAGATCTTGAATGTGAAGAACCTGATCGATTTCATGAGCAAGCCCGGCTGGCTGGTGCGCACGCTGAAAGCCAAGCGGCGCAACTTCGGCAACATCGCCGGCTTCGTGAAGAATACCAACGATCTCGGCTCCGTGGCGGAGTGGACGGCATCACAATTCGATGCGTCACTGAACTGGAAGGACCTCGACTGGATCCGCAGCATCTGGCCCGGCAAGATCGTGATCAAGGGCATTCACGATATCGAGGATGCCCGCGAGGCCGTGAAGGTCGGCGCGCAGGCGATGGTCGTCTCCAACCACGGCGGACGTCAGCTCGACGGCGCGCCGTCGTCGATCTCGGTATTACCGGGGATCGCCGATGCCGTTGGCTCGGAGATCGAAGTGATGTTCGACAGCGGCATCCGCTCGGGGCAGGACGTGATGCGTGCGCTCGCCCTCGGCGCCAAGTCCTGCATGATCGGCCGCGCCTATATCTACGGTCTCGGCGCCTATGGCGGCCCCGGCGTGACCAAGGCGCTGGACATCCTGCGCAACGAACTCAGCGTGACCATGGGCCTGTGCGGCGTGAATTCGATCGCCGAGATCGACAGGCACGTGCTGGTGAGCTGAATGCCTCTCAATCGTCATGGCCGGGCAAAGCGCGAAGCGCGGCTTCGCTAGATGTCCCGGCCATCTACGTCTTTCTGCCTTGCCCGAAGACGTGGATGCCCGGCACGAGGCCGGGCATGACGACAGTGTTTTAGTTCAAGCTTTTCGAGCTCACATCGGCGGCGTCAGCCCGTCCAGCCCGACATTGACCCGCGCCGTCTCGAAGGTGCCGTCATCCTTCTTGGTAGCGCCCATGATGATGATCTTGGCGCCAGGCTTGAGTTCATCCTTGTTGCCCGGCACGAATGTCACGATCGGTGTGTCGGGCGTCACGGTCACTTTCTTTTCCCCGTCCTTGTACTTCACGGTCACCGTCTGGCCATCGGAGGCCTGGACCTTCTGATCGACGGTGGCATTGGTCATGCTGCTGTTGGGGCGCAGATCCCAGGGGCGCGAACCTTCGCCGGTGCCGCGCATCGCTTCCGGAAAGATATGGATCGCGATGGCCTTCTGCGTGCCATCGGCCTGTGGCATGCCGGTCACGCCGATATAGGAGCCGGGCTTCACCTCGGCCATTGTCGTTCTGGCAATACCGGTCACAGTGACATTGTCCGTCATCTTCACTTTGCGCTCATCGCCTTCGCGCGTCTTGATCGTCAGCACCGCGCCATCGACGGCTTCGATGGCACCACGGATGCGCAGCGGTTGCGGCTGCTGCGCCGATGCGGCGGAGATCAGCAATGAACCAGCGAGAAGTGAGCCCGCGAACAAGCGAGCCGAAGTCGATAAGATCTGAACCATAGGGGAATTTCCTTTGAAGGCAGCGCCCACCGCTGCAGATGGAAACCCTGAGGCTAAATAGCTATTCCCCGCTCACGCCACTGTGAGATCGGCCTCGACGAGGCGACGCAGTTCCGACGTCACATCGGGGCGCTGCCCGAACCAGAGCTCGAAGCCACGCACGGCCTGATACAGCAACATGCCGAGTCCATCCGCGGTGCGGAGGCCCCGCGCGCGGGCGCCGGCGAGCAGCGGCGTGTCGAGCGGCACGTAAACGAGATCGGCGACGACCGCCTGGTCAGGCAACAGATCGAGGTCGATGGTCAATGGCGGCTGGCCGTTCATGCCGAGCGACGTGGTGTTCACCAGCAAGGATGCGCGCGGCAACATGCTGGCGACATGCTCCCACGCCAGCGGCACGACCCGCGACCCGAATTGCGCAGCCATCGCCTCGGCACGATCGAGACTGCGATTGGCGACATAGATATGCTTGATGCCGCGTTCCAGCAGCCCGAACACCACCGCGCGTGACGAACCGCCGGCGCCGAGCACCAGTGCATCGTCCGTGTGGTCCCAATCGTGAGCCGCATGATCGAGATTGTCGATGAAGCCTTCGATATCCGTATTGGTCGCGCGCAGCGTGCCGTGGTCGTACCATAGCGTGTTGGCGGCGCCGACTGCGCGCGCGCGGCGATCCGGTGAGGTCAGCTTCAGCACACGCTCCTTGTGCGGGATCGTGACATTGGCGCCGATGTAACCGTGCTTGGAGAGGTTCATCACGAATTCGGCTACGCCTTCCGGCGGGATCGACTCGATGCTGTAACCGCCCGGAATATCCATGCTGCGCAGCCAGTGATGGTGGATCAGCGGCGAGCGCGAATGCGCGGCAGGCCAGCCGATCAAACAGGCGGCGCGGGGCGTGGTCTCGTTCGGCATCATTCATCCTTCGCTTCAGGCGGAAGCGTGCGTAGCATAAAAATCATGCAGGGGCTCTTAATCATCAGACAGTTTTGCGGCGCACAGCAAGTCCGACAACCATGCAGACGATCAATACTGCAGCTGCGAGCAACTGCCGATGCCATCAGCTCGACGTCTCCTGGATCGCTGCAGCGCGTCGGATCTTGATCTCGCTGACGGCCACTGCAACATCAGCACGGTATTTGACCAGTGGCGGTCGCGCGCCGTGGGTCAGCAGCGCCCGGCGCACGCCCTGCGAGGTGCCGGTGAGAATGACGCGGACGCCTTGTCGCTTTGCCTTCTCGGCAATGCCCTTGATCGCATTCGCAGCAGTCGAATCCAGGAAGGGGACCGCGGCAAAATCGATCACAAAAGCCTTGTGGCGATCCGAGAAGCCCTCGAGCACAGATCCGATGGTGGAGGCCGCGCCGAAGAAAAATGCGCCGGTGATGCGATAGACAACGACGTCGGGATCGGCAGCGAGACCGGGATCATAGGGTTTTCGGTCGCCATTGGCGTCGTCGGCCTTGTCGGCCACGACCAGCGGCTTATCCGCCTCAATGCCGGTTGTTTGCGCCATGCGGTTGATGAACAGAATCGCGCCAAGCGCGAAGCCGACCACAATGCCCTCGGTAAGATCGCGGAAGATCGTTAGCAGGAAAGTCGCCGACAGCACGGCAGCATCGCCCCATGATGACCGCAGTAACGTCGCGAATTCATGCTTCTCCGCCATGTTCCAGGCGACCACGGCAAGCACCGCGGCGAGCGCCGCCAGCGGAATGTAACTTGCCAATGGCGCCGCGACGAGAATGAATACCAGCAGGAATACCGCATGCAGCATGCCCGAGATCGGGCCGTGCGCGCCGGCGCGGACATTGGTGGCGGTTCGCGCGATGGTGCCGGTCACGCAGATTCCACCGAACAGCGCCGAGCCGATATTGGCGATGCCCTGCGCCACCAGTTCGCAATTGGAGCGATGCCGCCGGCCGGTCATGCCGTCAGCGACGACAGCTGAGAGCAAAGATTCAATCGCGCCCAGCAGCGCAAAGGAGATGGCGTCCGGCAGAATGGCCTGCAGCTTTGCCAGGGAAATCGCGGGAAGCGACGGCAGCGGAAAGGATTGCGGAATGCCGCCGAACTTGGTGCCGATGGTTTCAACCGGCAGCGCAAAGAACCATGCCGCGACCGCGCTTGCGGCAACCGCGATCAGAATGCCCGGCCAGGAAGGCCGCAGCTTCTTGAGCAGAAGGATGATCGCAATGGTCGCGATGGTGATCGCGGCGGCCGACAGGTTGACGGTGTGGATCGCACTTCCGAGCACCTGCAGCTTCGGGATCAGTTCGCCAGGCTCCTTGCCGGTGAGTGTGAGCCCGAGGAGATCCCTGATCTGGCTGGCGAAAATAATGACGGCAATACCGGCGGTAAATCCCACCGTGACCGGATAGGGAATGAACTTGATGTAAGTGCCGAGCTTCAAATAGCCCGCCACCATCAGGAACACGCCAGAGAGCATGGTCGCGAGGATAAGACCGTCGATGCCATTGCGGCTCACCGTGGCCGCCACCAGCACGATGAAGGCGCCGGCGGGTCCGCCGATCTGAAACCGGCTGCCACCCAGCGCAGAGACCAGGAAGCCGCCAATCACGGCGGTGATCAGCCCGCGGTCAGGTGATGCGCCCGAGGCGATGGCAATCGCCATCGACAGCGGCAGCGCCACGATCGCCACCGTCAGACCGGCGAGCACATCATCGCGAAATGCCGCAAGATTGTAGCCTTCGCGCAGCACCGTGATCAGTTTCGGTGTGAACAGCTCCGCGAATGTCGGCTGATGTGGGCGCCGCATGCCCCCGCCAGAAATGCCCATACTCGGCTCGCCTCTGTCGCACGCAGCGACTCGTCTCGATCTGCCAGTTTTATCCATCCACCTTAGGCGGCGGACCGGGCTGCTTCAGACGCACACCTCGGCCACCGGAGTCGCTGCGGGTGTGTTCGCCGATCAATTCGACGCCGGCGCGATTGAACGCGTCCACCACCTTGATCAGCGAATCCACCACGCCCCTGACATTGCCTTCGCTCGCTTCCATGCGCTGGATGGTCGGTAGCGACACGCCGGCCATTTCGGCCAGCCGTTTTTGATCGATACCCAGCAGCGCACGGGCGGCCCGCATCTGAAACGATGTAATCAAGGGCGGTTTCCAGTTTCACGAGTCTTATATCATATGTGAGATATCTTCAATGATGTATAAAACATCACTCGATCGGCGAAGCCGCCATGGTCGCCACGAACTGGGCGACAGTGGCGCGCGATGTCAGGCGTCGTTTGACGCCGCCGAAGTCGTCGAACAGCGCCAGGTGGCCAGCGAACGAACTCGACGTTTTGCGCTGCCAGTAGGCCTCGGCCCAAGCCAGAAAATCTGCATGTTCCTCGGCCGTCGCGCCACGCCAAGGGCCCCGGAGAGCGAGGCTATCACGACAAACCTCCGGGCTCATGTCGAGCCAGATCAATGCTGTAGCGCGCGGCAATGCCGCTTCGACCAGCCAGCCGTAAACGCCTTCGATGATCCAGTTCGACTTCACGGCAAGGGCGGCCACCAGTTCTTTGGCCTGCCCCTCGTCGCGCTTCACACCGACCCCGTCCAGCCAATGGATATGATCGAGATCTGTGCGTTCGCCGCCGACGCGGCTTTCAAGCTGCCGCGCCAGCGTGCTCTTGCCCGAGCCGCTATTGCCAATGACTACAACCCGCGGTCCAAGCGTCATGGGCCACTGTACTAAGCCGCCACCCGATGCGCTGCAACGATCTGATCGGCGGTGCGGCCCGAGACTTCGGCCATGTGGTCGAAACTGCGGGTGAAGCTGCCGGCACCCGCGGTGGCCGAACGTAGCTCGACGATCAGGTCGCCGATCTCCGCTTCCGGCAACATCGCCCGCACCGTGTCCCAGCCCGGCCAGTTGTCACGGGTATCGAAGCCGAGGATCTGGCCGCGCCGTCCCGACAGGATGGCGTTGACCTTGGCCGTGGCCTCGGTGGGACAGACGATCTCCACCGTATGGATCGGCTCCAGCAGCACCGGCTGGCATTGCGGCAGCGCCTCGGTGAAACCGATGCGGGCAGCCGTCCGAAACGCCTGATCGGATGAATCGACGCTGTGATACGAACCGTCGGTGAGCGTCACCTGCACGTCGATGACAGGAAAACCGAGCGGACCACGCTGCAGCCCGTCGACGACGCCTTCCTGCACCGCGGGAATGTAGTTGCGCGGCACCGCGCCGCCGACCACCTTTTCCTGGAATGCAAAGCCTTCGCCGCGCGGCAACGGGCCTATCTCCAGCACAACGTCGCCAAACTGGCCGTGACCGCCGGACTGTTTCTTGTGCCTGCCGCGCTGGGTGATCGGTTTACGGATGGTCTCCTGATAGCCGATCACCGGCGCATGCGATTTGACGTTGATGCCGAAGCGATCGTGCAGGCGCTCCATCGCCACGCGCAGATGCATCTCGCCCTGCCCCCACAACACCACGTCATGGGTCTGCGCATTATTGACCACCGCAAGCGACGGATCTTCCTCGGTCAGCCGCAACAGCGCCTGGCCGAGCTTGACGTCGTCCTTGCGATCGGCGGACGCAAGCGCCATGGCCAGCACGGGCGACGCGGCCACGACATTCACCAGAGACGCCGGCACGGTCTTGCCGGTCGAGATCGTGTCGCCGGTCCTGACATGATCGAGCTTGCCGAGCGCGACGGTCTCGCCCGCTTCGACCGATGCGCGCTTGCTCTCATGTCCGCCGCTCGCCGCAAGAATGCCGGAGACACGGCCGCTTTCGCCGGACGAGGACAGCAATGTTGCGCCATCATCGAGATGACCACTCAGCACGCGCGCGTAAGACAGCTTGCCGCCATGCTGCAGATGGCTGCTCTTGAACACGTAACCGATCGCATCCTTGCTGTCGGGCACGCCGAGGCGCTTCGCCGTCTCGGCCACGCCGGGTGCCTCGTGGCGTAGCGCCTTCATCAGCCGCAGCACGCCGTTCTCGCGCATCGCGGAGCCCAGCAGCACCGGGCAGATCAGGCCTTCGCGCAATTCGCGCGCGAGATCGTCGAACACGGCGTCGGCCGGCGGCGCGATGTCGTCAAGCAACTGCTCCATCAGCGCGTCGTCATGATCCGCAAGCTTCTCCAGCATGGAGAAACGCGCCTCCTTCTCGCGGTCGAGATCGCCGCCTTCGAGCTTAATGACCTCGGACGCCTTGTGCTCGCGATAGACGAAAGCGCGCTCCAGCGCGAGATCGACGAAGCCGGCGACCAGGTCGCCGTTCCAGATCGGGATCTGCCGCAGTACCAGCGGCACGCGCGAGGCCGGCTGCAATGTCGCCAGTGTCTCGCGCACGCGCTTGTGGGCGCGGTCGATCTTGTTGAGAAACAGAAATCTGGGAATGCCCAGGTCTTCGAGTTCGCGCAGGATCAATTGCAGCTGCGGCAGTTTTCGCGCATCCGCCTCGCAAACCACGATGGCTGCGTCGACGGCGGGCAATGCCGCGCGCATATCATGTGCGAATTCCACCGAGCCCGGACAGTCAATGAATGTGTAGCTGTCACCCATGAAGGTGGTGGTCGCAGCCGTCAGGCCGACGCCCATCTTGTGTGCTCTGGCTTCCATATTGGCGTCGCCGATGCTTGTCCCATTGTCGACGCTACCGGCCCGCGGGATCGCCCCGGTGCGGGCCATGATCGCTTCAAGCAGTGTGGTTTTTCCGCTCTGGAAAGGGCCCACCAGCGCAATGCACTTTGCGGCATTGCCTTGTGGACCGCGGGGACTTCTCAGGTCTTGTCCCATTGCCGCCTCCTCATCTGGAGCTCGGCCCGTGATTGGGTCGGCAATCAATGCTCCGCCCGGCCCGGATATTTGGCAAGATGAAAAAGTTGCTGCGCTGCGATGAACGTGATCGGATTGCGCCATAAAAAATCCGGCTCCGCCATGGGCGAAGCCGGATGAATTTGTGCGAGCGATCGCCGCGGGATCAGCGACCGGGGCGCAACTCCAGGCTCTGCAGACCGGCGGCGACATTCAGTCCCACCGACCCCTGCAGACTGAGCGGCTGTAGGGAGAAGGCGTTTTGCGAACCGCCAACCAGGACATTCGCGCCGACGCCGACACCAACCGACGCGCTGCCCTGTGCGCCCGCATAGTTGCCGGACAGATCGCCGGGACCGCTATAGTTCACCGGCACGAACACGGCCCAGGATAGCGCGGTCTGTTCGGTAATACCGAGATCGATGCCCACCTTGCGGATCGTGGCGACATAAGGCTGGTCCGGACGACCGGTGCCGGTGAGCACGCAGCCGAGATTGGTCACCGAGCCCACGACGAATCCGACGCTGGCTCCGCCCCGGCAGTTCAAGACGCCGACCTGCACGCCTTGCTGCGACTGCGCTTGCGATGCAGTGAAAAAGGCGGCGGCAGCGATACCGAGAACAAGCGATGAGAGGCGGACCATCAGGAATCTCCGGGTGATGAACGGAAGTAAGGATGTGGATCGACTATCCATAGCTAATGATACCGCCCAATGACAGCGGCGTACGCGCAGCGCGCGCAACAAAAAAGGCCCGCTCGCGCGGGCCTTTTCGTTAACCTTGCCGATCGCTTACGCGATCACAGCGATCGCTGGCGATCGTAGCGATCGCTTAGCGATGGCTGCGATGACGGCGCTTCTTGTTGTAGCGATGACCGCTGACCGGACCGGTCGCTTCCAGTTCGAGCTGAACGATGCCGCTGGCGACGTTCAAGCCGGTCTGGCCCTGCACCGAGATCGGCTGCAGCGAATAGGTGTTACCCGGACCGCCAACGAGGAAGTTGCCGCCGAAACCGAGGCCAACCGATGCATTGGTGCCGACGCCGCCGTAGCTGCCGGCCAGCGCGCCGCGCGGCACGCGGGTGGTCGGAGCGAAGGCAGCCCACTGCACCGTGGTGTTTTCGGTGAAGCCGAGATCAAGGCCGAAACGGCGGATGTTGGCGACGTAACCTTCGGCGCGGCCACCGGCGCTCTGGAACACGCAGTTGAGGTGCGCATTCGAACCGACCACGTAGCCGACGTTCTGGCCGCCACGGCACTCCAGCACGCCAACCTGAACGCTGCCAGGCTGCTGTGCATTTGCGGTCGCAACCGACGCCGCAAAGGCCACGGCCGTCAGGCCGAACATCTTGGAAAGTCGCATAGTGTTACTCCACCTTGGGGATTTTGATAGCGAGGGGACAAGAAGGAAGCGCCGTGTCGAAAACAAGGCGCTTCCCGGAATAAGCCCCGAAACCGTCAAAAGTTTCGGAGCAGGTTTTGTTACCGAAGATTTCCGCAGAAGCGCTGGATGCGCTTGCAGGCATCTTCGAGATCAGACGTTTTCGTCGCGTAGGAGATGCGGAATGCCGGGCCAAGGCCGAAGGCCGAACCCTGCACCACCGCCACGCCTTCGGTTTCCAACAGTTCTGTGACGAAGTCTTCGTCATTGGCGATAACCTTGCCCGAAGGCGCAGTCTTGCCGATGGTGCCGGCGCAGGACGGATAGACGTAGAACGCGCCTTCCGGACGCGGGCAGTTGATGCCCGAGGCCTGATTCAGCATTGCCACCACGAGATCGCGGCGCTCCTTGAACACGGCATTGTTCTTCGGGATGAAGTCCTGCGGACCGTTGAGCGCTTCGACGGCTGCCCACTGCGCGATCGACGACGGGTTCGAGGTCGACTGCGACTGGATCGTCGCCATTGCCTTGATGAGCTCGGCGGGACCACCGGCGTAACCGATGCGCCAGCCGGTCATGCAGTAAGCCTTCGAGACGCCGTTCACGGTCAGCGTGCGATTGAACAGGGACGGTTCGATCTGTGCCGGCGTGGTAAACTCGAAGTCGTCATAGACAAGGTGCTCATACATATCGTCGGTCATCACCCAAACGTGAGGATGCTTCACGAGGACATCGGTGAGCGCCTTGAGCTCCGACTTCTTGTAAGCGGCGCCCGTCGGGTTCGACGGCGAGCACAGGATGATCCACTTGGTCTTCGGTGTGATTGCCGCTTCCAGCGCGGAAGCCTGCAGCTTGAAGCCGAATTCCGCGGTGCAGACCACGGACACGGGCGTGCCGCCGGCCAGCGCCACCATTTCCGGATAGCTCACCCAATACGGCGCCGGGATGATGACTTCGTCACCCGGGTTCAACGTCGCCATCAGCGCGTTGTAGAGCACCTGCTTGCCACCGGTGCCGACGATGATCTGGTTCGGCTTGTAGGTCAGGCCATTCTCGCGCTGAAACTTGCCGATAATGGCTTCCTTCAGTTCGGGAATACCGTCCACGGCGGTGTACTTGGTCTTGCCGGCCTCGATGGCGTGAATCGCTGCCAACTTGATGTTCGCCGGGGTGTCGAAATCGGGCTCACCCGAACCAAGACCGATGACGTTGCGGCCGGCTGCTTTCAGCGCACGTGCTTTATCCGTCACCGCGATCGTCGCGGACGGCTTCACACGGTCGAGCGCAGCGGACAAAAACGACATCATCTTCTCCTGAGAAAGGTCGCGGACCCGCGGTCGGCGACGTCAAAATGGCTGATCCTGCTGGGATCGGCGCACCCTAGTGCGTGCGACGTTGCATCGCAAGAAGCTTGGGCAAAAACACATCTGGAAGTGATGCAATTCAGCAAGTGTTAAACGGGGGACGGTAGCGTCAACCGCCGCGCGCAATCTACGATTTGAGCCAAAATACACCCTTAAAATGATCTGGATCTGGCAGCACATTGAAAGCGACGCATGGCTGACCCTCGAACGCGTGCGGGCTTACAGCCTGATTGTGCTCGCTTTGGGCGCTTTGGGCGCTTTGGGCTTCGCTGGCTGGATTGCGGTCTCGGACGGCGCGATCGACCGCAACGGCAAACCGATCGGGACCGACTTTTCCAACATCTATGCGGCGGGCCGGCTCACCCTCGAAGGCAAACCCGCCGACGCCTATGATCCCGCTCTGCAACATGCCGCGGAACAGCGGGTGTTCGGCCGCGACGTGCAGTTCTACGGCTGGCACTATCCGCCGTTTTTTTTCTGGGAATTGCCGCGCTGGTGGCCACAGTGCCCTATGGATGGGGGCTCGGCCTGTGGCTCGTCGCCAGCTTCGCCGCCTACCTCGCCGCGATCCGCACGATCCTGCCCCGCCGGGAAACGCTGCTGGTGGCCGCCGCCTTTCCCGCCGTCTTCATCAATGTCGGTCACGGCCACAACGGATTTCTGACCACCGCACTGCTGGGCGGCGCATTGCTTCTGCTCCATCGCCGACCGTGGCTGGCCGGCGTGTTGATCGGGCTGCTGGCCTACAGGCCGCAATTCGGTGTGCTGATTCCTCTCGCCCTGCTCGCCGATAGACGCTGGATCACGATGGTATCGGCTGCACTCACCGTCGCTGTCCTCATCATGTTGAGCACTGGGTTGCTCGGCACCGGCATCTGGCAGGCCTTTGCAGACTCCACTGCTTTCACCCGCGATGTCGTGCTCGAACAAGGCGGCACCGGGTGGCAGAAGATCCAATCGGTCTTCGCCGCAACGCGGATGTGGGGCGCCGGTCTTCCGGTCGCTTATGCCGCACAGTTCAGTCTCGCAGCCGGCATTGCCATCAGTCTGATGTGGCTATGGCGCAGCCATGCAGCGTTCGAACTCAAGGCAACAGCGCTCGCGGTCGGCAGTCTGCTGGCGACGCCCTATGTGCTCGACTACGATCTCACGGTGCTCGCCATCGCCATCGCCTTCTTCGCGCGGTATGGACTCGATCACGGCTTTCACGCGGGCGAGATCAGCCTGCTCGCATTGACCTGGATCATGCCGCTGCTGACGCGCAGCATCGCCGGCGCCATCGAACTGCCGCTCGGCTTTCTGGGTGATGATCGCTTTTTATATCATCGTGCTGCGGCGCGCCCTCGCCGATAACAGCACATCTCCGCACCTTCACACACAGATCGCGCCAGCGTGATCTTCCATTGCCGAATGCTGCCTGACATACATTTTTCTCAATCCAGACTGCCGCAGCCGTTTTCGACTTTTTCCATTCCTTGGGCCTTGCGACAGGCTCGCATCAGCATCATTGTCTAACCGCGATCTGCGCTGGCCAATCGCGCAGTTGCCTTGACCTGAAATGAATTGAACATCTGCGAATGTACAAACTCTATTCGATGCAGCGCTCTGGCAATAGCTACAAGGTTCGCCTCGCGCTGGCGCTCCTGGACGCGCCCTATCGTGCCATCGAAGTAGACATCCTGCGCGGCGAGAGCCGTACCCCGGAATTTCTGGCCAAGAACCCCAGCGGTCAGGTACCGCTGCTCGAGATCGCCGAAGGCCGCTATCTCGCCGAGTCCAATGCCATCCTCTGGTATGTCGCCATAGGTACATCTCTGGCGCCAGAATCGCGGATGGACCGTGCCGAAGCCATGCAGTGGATGTTCTTCGAGCAGCACGCGCTGGAGCCGAATCTCGGTGCCGCCTATTTCTGGCTGTGCCTGGTGCGCGGTGGCCGCGACCTGCAGACCCACGCGCTGGAAGACTGGATGGAGCGTGGCTATGCCGCGCTGCAGGTGATGGAGAATCACCTCAAGATCCATGACTTCTTCGCCGCGGGCCAGCTGACCATCGCCGACATCGCGCTGTACGGTTACACCCACGTCGCCGAGAAGTGCGATTTCGACCTGTCCAGCTTTCCGTCGATCCGCCGCTGGCTGCGTCTGGTGGAAACCCAGCCGGGCTTTATCTCCATGGACTGGCACCCGACGTCGTCGGAATATGATACCTTGGACGTAGTCGCCGACGCTTGAGTCCTGAAATGGCGGGCATAACCGCTGTGAATGCCATTTTCCCGCCATAGTTACGGCCAATCCCGCCCAAATCTCGCCTGCCGCAGCTGCGAATTTGTAGCACGCGGGTGATTCGCCCGCGATTTGAAGGATTTACGGCCATGATACGGTCGCTTCGCGTGGGTGCAGGATTTCAGGCGCGCCCCACGTCCATCGCATCCACCCGGTTGACCCACGCCGTCGCGGCGTCGCTCGCGGTTGGTTGTCTGTCGCTCTGCGTCATTCTCGCCCTCACCGTGATGTCGATCCCGGTGGCGAGTGCGATGCCGCTCTGACGGTCCCCACAATTCATAAACACTCAGCCGCGATGCCGCGCATCGCTTATGCAACCTGCGACTCCGTGATGGAGCCATACCGATGAAAAGGCCCGTGATCTGGGTCACCGTCACGTTGACGGCGGCTATCGTCGTGACCGCGAGCCTTCTGATCGCCACGACCACCCGTGGCGAAAACACCTCGTTCGGCTCGTCGGCCGGCAGGCTCGAAGTACAGACCGTCGCCTCCGGTCTCGCTTATCCATGGGCGCTGGCGTTTCTGCCCGAGGGCCGCATGCTCGTTACCGAACGGCCCGGTCGCATCCGCATCGTCTCGCCGCACGGGCAGTTGTCGCCGGCGGTGAAAGGCGTGCCCGAGGTGATGGCCGTCGGCCAGGGCGGTTTGCTCGACATCATCACCGACAAGAACTACGCGCAGAACAACACGATCTACTTCTGCTACTCGGAACGTTCGGGCAGCGGCGGTCGCACGGCGATCGCGCGCAGCAAGCTCATCGACGGCACTGCGCCGCGTCTCGACGATATGAAGGTGATCTTTCGCCAGGACGGCCCGCTGTCGTCGGGCAATCACCACGGCTGCCGTATTGTGCAGGCGCCTGACAGCAACCTGTTTGTCACGCTCGGCGAACACTATAGCGGCCGCGATCAGGCACAGAGTCTTGATAATCATCTCGGCAAGCTGATCCGCATCGCGCCGGATGGATCTGTGCCGAAAGACAATCCGTTTGTCGGCCGCGACGGCGCCAGGCCGGAGATCTGGAGCTACGGTCATCGCAACCAGCAAGGTCTCGCCATCAATCCGGCGACCGGTGAGTTGTGGGAGACCGAGCACGGGCCGCGCGGCGGCGATGAAGTGAACATCATCGGCAAGGGCAAGAATTACGGCTGGCCGGTGATCGGCTATGGTGTCGATTATTCCGGCGCCAAGCTGCACGACACGACGTCGAAGGCAGGCATGGAGCAGCCGGTGAAATACTGGGTGCCGTCAATCGCCCCGTCAGGCATGACGTTCTATACCGGCGATCTCTTCCCGCGCAGGCGCGGCAGCCTGTTCACCGGCGCGCTCGCCGGCCAGATGCTGGTGCGGCTGCAGCTCAACGGCAATACCGTGAGCTCTGAAGAACGCATCCTGCAGAACCTCAACGAACGCATCCGCGACGTTCGGCAGGGACCGGACGGCGCGCTCTGGCTGCTGACGGATAGTTCAGCGGGGCGGATCCTGCGGATCACGCCGGCGGGAAAGTGAGCGGTCGTTAAGACCACTTGTGAAAAATGAAGAACGCCCCCAGCGCGATGAAGGCAAAGCCCAGCGCGTGATTCCAGCCGAGCGGCTCCTTCAGATACAGCACCGAAAATGCAGCAAACACGACCAGCGTGATGACTTCCTGCATCGTCTTCAACTGGGCAGCATTATAGACCTCGCTGCCCCAGCGATTGGCGGGCACCGCCAGCCAGTATTCGAAGAAGGCAATGCCCCAGCTCACCATGATGACGAGGGGCAACGAGTGATCCTTGAATTTGAGATGGCCATACCAGGCGAAGGTCATGAAGATATTCGAGGCCAGCAGCATCAGGATCGGCAGCAGCAGCGGCGGAATGGTGAAGGGCATTCGGTTAAAGTCCTTTCAAATCGCGGCGCTAACATCCGGAGCCCGCCGACGGTTCCGGCTGCATCGATAGCATTTGAAGCGAACAAGGGGAAAATGATGCCGGGGCTCTTCACGCGCCCTTAGCTACACCGGCGGGAAACTGTGGGCCTTTCTGCAACCAGCGGCCAACCTGCGTTTCTTACCTATGTACGGACACAGGTACGGCCGATGCATTACGACTGGCGACTGATTCTCGATCCGGGAATTGAAACGGTGATCATTGTGATCGCAGCCGTCGGGATCACCTTGGCGATTCGCCTGTTGCGCTTGCGGCGCGCGGCCCGGGCCCGCGAATACGAACAGCACGCCACTGCCCAGCGCCTTTCCGCCGCACTCGACAGGATCGACATTGGCATCGTCCTGCTCAATGCCGACACCCGCGCCGAATTCATCAACCGCGCGTTTCGCGATTACTTCACGCTCCCCGACGAGAAGGCCGACAGCAAGCCACCGCTGATCGCGCTGATGTATCATGCGCGCGATACCCACGCTTACGCCCTTCCCGACGACGAGGTCGACAGCTTCATCGCCAGACGCGTCGAGATGATCCGCGCCGGCACTTCCACGCCGACGACCTTGCGCCTCGCCAATGGCCGGGTGCTGCGGCTGAGTTGCGCCGTGCTGCCCGATGGCGGGCGGATGCTGAGCTACACTCCGGTGACCGACCTCATTCGTCACACTGACGAGCTCTCCGAGCGCGACTACTATCTGGCGCTGCGCGAAGGCGACGTGTTCAGCTCCCACCGGCTGGACGCGGCCGAATAGGGCACAACGCCGCCTGTGGATATCCCGGGTTGTCATGGCGATGTCACTCGCCCCGGCTAGGCTCCCCATGCAGCCGGTTGCTTCCCCCCGTCGCCAATCGGGTGCTTCCCCAGCGGTCTCCGTCAGTTGCCGCGCTGACCGGGACCGCTTCTTTTTACCGTGGTTTCTCTTAATTCATGCAACTGACTTTGCCTGCGGAAGTCGGCCCCGGTATAACAAACCCATGATCCGTTTCGCCGCCGTCCTGATCTCCTTGACCATGCTGACGCTGCTGCTGGCGCCGTTTCAGCTGATCGCACTGGCCTTCGGCCTGCGCTGGCAGCGGAGTATTCCGCATCTGTTTCACCGCATCCTTTGCGCGCTGATCGGCGTGCGCATTCACGAAGTCGGCAAGCGGACGACGGACACGCCAGTACTGATCCTCTCCAATCACGTCTCCTGGCTCGACATCATTATCATCGGCGCCAGGGCGCCCGTGGTGTTCGTCGCCAAAAGCGAAGTTGCCAAATGGCCGGTGTTTGGCTGGCTTGCCAAATTGCAGCGCACGATTTTTGTCGAGCGCGAACGCCGGCAGAAGACCGGCGCGACGGCGCAGGAAATTGGCGACCGCATGCTGTCCGGCGACGCGGTGGTCCTGTTCGCGGAGGGCACCTCCAGCGACGGCATGCGCGTGCTGCCGTTTCGCTCGGCGCTGGTCGGCTCGGTGCATCACGCGCTCGGCGATTCCACGCATCACAAAGAGATCACGGTGCAGCCGATGTCGATCGCCTATGTCGGCTTCGGTGGATTGCCGGTCGGCCGCGCCTTTCGCGAAAACGTGGCATGGTATGGCGACATCGACCTGATCCCGCATTTCATCGGCATCCTGTCGTCGGGCGCCATCGATGTCGTCGTAAGCTGGGGCGAGGCCGTCGCCTATGACATGTCCGCTGATCGCAAGACCATCACGCGTAACGCGGAAAACGCCGTGCGGCGCATGACGTCCGCGGCCTTGCGCGCCGGGCCGCCGCGGAAGACCCCGACCGCCCTGCCCGCGCCCGAAACTCAAACGCCCGAGTCCGCTTCCGCCATCGCCTGAGCGCCCGCGCGACTGCCATGATGCAGAGCGTCTTGCTGCGTGACGAGGCGCGCGCCATAACCTTGGTCCGCGCTTCCCTCACAAGGCACACTCATCATGGAAATCCGCAATCTCGGCCGCTCCGGCCTTCGCGTCTCCACCGTCGGTCTCGGCTGCAACAATTTCGGCCAACGCACCGATCTGGAGACCGCGCGCAAGGTCATCCACAAGGCCATCGATCTCGGCATCACGCTGTTCGACACCGCCGACATCTATGCCGGCATGGGTGGCTCCGAGACGGTGCTGGGCGAAGTGCTGGGCGATCGCCGCAAGGACATCGTGCTGGCGACGAAATACTGCAAGCCTATGAGCAATGACGGCAGCAAGCAGGGCGCCTCGCGCCGCTACATCATGAGCGCCGTCGAAGCCAGCCTGAAGCGGTTGAAGACCGACTATATCGATCTGTATCAGCAGCACGACTACGATGCGCTGACGCCCATCGAGGAAACGCTGCGCACGCTCGACGACCTCGTCCGCCAGGGCAAGGTGCGCTATATCGGCAATTCCAACTTCCCGGCCTGGCGCATCGCCGAAGCCGAGATGGCCGCGCGCCAGATGGGCGTCGCGCCCTTCGTGTCGTGCCAGGACGAATACAGCCTCGTCGTTCGCGACATCGAGAAAGACCTGCTGCCGGCCGCGCTGCATTTCAATCTCGGCCTGCTGCCGTTCTTCCCGCTCGCCGGCGGCATGCTGACCGGTAAATATGCCGGCCTGAAGAACGTCCCCGCCGATACGCGCTTCGGCAAGACCCCCTATATGCAGGAGCGCTATCTGAACCCACGCAACATCGCCTTGGTCGATCAACTGCAGGCCTTTGTCAGCGCGCGCGGCCATTCGATGCTTGAGCTCGCCTTCTCGTGGCTCGCCGCCCGCCCGCAAGTCTCCAGCGTCATCGCCGGCGCATCATCGCCCGAGCAGATCGAGCAAAATGTGAAGGCGGCGGAGTGGAAGCTCAGCGCGGAGGAGATGAAAGAGATCGACGGGATTACGCTGGGGTAGGCGAAGATAACGCGAGCCGTTCTTCCCCTCTCCCCCAGCGCGGCAACGCCGCGCGCCGCGGGAGAGGGTGGATCGACCGCGACAGCGGTCGAGACGGGAGAGGGCTCTATCGTGCTTGCGGCCAGACCCTCTCCCGCCTTCGCTTCGCTCAGGCACCCTCTCCCACTGCGCGGAGCTTCGCTCCGCTGGAGGAGAGGGGAAGCAAGAAAGCTACCCTACCAATCCCTTCGCCGGCTTCACCAGTGCGCTATCCGGAAACACCTGCTCTGCCAGCGCGCGTTCGCTGATGCCGAGGTGATCGTGCAGCACACCCTTGAAGATCGCGCGCAGATCTATGGTCGGCGCAAGATCGCGGGCTTCATAGAGCTTGCCATTCGCAAGGCCCGGCCAATCCGCAATCACCCGGCCGCCCTTGATCGCGCCGCCAGCAAGCAAGGCAATCGTGCCGGTACCGTGATCGGTGCCGGCAGTGCCGTTGATCTTGGCGGTGCGGCCGAACTCGGTGGCGACGACGACGATCGTGTCCTTCCAATGCGTGCCAAGGCCGCTCTCGAATTCCGCCAGTGCGCCATCGAGACCGCCGAGCAATTGCGCGAGGCGCCCGACCGGCCCGCCCTCTTGTGCATGGGTATCCCATCCATCGAAGGCGAGCGCCGCGATGCGCGGGCCATCATCGGCAGCCATCAGCTTCGCCGCGCCGCGTGCGACCTGGCGCATCGCCGCTACGGCATTGCCGCCGCCCTTCGGCTTCATCTCGTCGCCAACGGCAATCTTGTCGAGCTTCAGGCCTTGCGACAGCGCCGTGGCAAGTGCGGGGTCGCGGTCCTGATAGAGTTGCATCAGCCGCATCGCTGTATCATCGGCCGCATTGGGCAGATTGACCGGCGCCCAGCCAACCGTCGGCGCGGCGCCGCGGAGCACCAGCGGAGTCGTGGGGCCGATCGCAAGACCCGACGAGACGCGTTCGCCACGCGGCAGCGATTCAATGGCGCGATTGAGCCAGCCCGACTGCACGCGGCCGGGGCCGGCATAGCCGCTCTCCAGCACGTCCTGGCCGTCGAAATGCGAGCGCTCGCGATAGGACGTCGCGACCGCATGGACCACGGCTGCTTTCTTGTCGCGATACATGCGCGCGAATTCCGGCATCGCCGGATGCATGCCGAAGAACGAATCCAGCGCGATGGCCGCGTTGGGTCCGTCCTTCGCCAGCGCGATCGAGCCGTGCAGGCCCGCGTAATCGGGATCGCCGAGCGGCGCGACTGTGGCGAGGCCGTCGAGCGCACCGCGCAGGATCACGACGATCAGACGCGGATCGCGCGCGTCGGCGGCGCGGGCGAATTTCGGCAGATAGGCCCAGGCAGCAAAGGCCGCGCCCGATAACAGAAGCGAGCGGCGCGTGGGGCCGAGCATGCGGCTTTCACAGCAGTCCATCGTCATCTCCTCTGGAATTCCGGCGACATCAGCAGCAGCGTCAAAGCCTGCTGCCGCGTCTCCGCGCGCGCGATCGTCTGTCGTGTTTCGGATGAGGCCGCCTCGCCAGCGACCACGTCGAGCATCTCGCGCGGATCGATACTGTCAGGCAACCGCGTCGAAACCTGCGCCGCGAGATCGAGTCGCAGCTTCATGCCTTCGGGCACGGCCCAGGCGGCATTGCCGTCCGGAAAACCGTTCGGCCCCGGCGGTGTCCAGAGTGGCTGGCCGAGCGTCTGCAGTCCCGCAAAGTAACGGCCGGGATCTTCCGGGATGCGCGCCAGCAGGCGGCCAGTGGAGATCAGATATTCATAGGGCGTGCGCAGCTTGGCCATTGGCATCTGCCAGGCCTCATTGGAATCGAGCAGCACCAGCGCCAGCGCCTTCAGATCGCCGTCGGTCTTTTTGAACACGCTTTCCAGCCGCGCCAGCAGTGCCGGTGGCGGCGCATCCGCCACGAAATGCTGCGCGAATTTCCTAGCGATGAATTTCGCTGTCGATGGATGGCGTGCGAGATCGGCGAGCGCTGCTTCGCCCTGCGTTACGCCGGTGTCGTCATAGGTCTTGCCCAGCAATTGCTGCGGCCCGGGCTCATGCGCATTGGCGTTGAAGGCGAAGCTGCCCGGCATGCCGATCTTTCCTTCGCGTCCGGCAAAGGTCCAGCCGGTGATGATCCGCGCCAGCGACGTCACATCGGCCTGCGTATAACCGCCGCCGACGCCGAGCGTATGCAGCTCCATGATCTCGCGCGCCAGATTTTCGTTGAGGCCGCGCTTGCCCCTCTCGCCGGCTTTCGAATTGGGACCGATCGACTGCTGATTGTCGAGAAAGAACAGCATCGCCGGATGCTGTTCGACAGCCTTCAGCATGTCGGCAAACTTGCCGAGCACATAAGGGCGGATCGCCTCGCGTTCGAATGAGCCCGCCCACATCCGCGCCGGATCGCCCTTGCTGGCCGAGATGCAGAAGTGGTTCGACCAGAACACGACGAGGCGCTCGACAAAGCCGCCCTCGGCAATGGTCGCGCGCTGGATCCGCGCCAGCGCTTCCGCGCGATAGGTCTTCTGCACCACATTGGGCGGCAGCGCGACGGCCTGCGGCGGCTTCGGTGCGTCAGGCTGCACTGTCATAGTGGTGTTGCCGGTCATGGCCGGCGCTTCCGGCTTCTTGTCCATCGCAGCCGGCGGGGCTTCGACCGGGACCAGCCCTGGGGTCTTCAACGCTGCCTCGCGCGCGGTCTTCACCTCGAGCTGATAGGCAAACATCGCCTGCCCCAGTTCCGTCGTCGATTGCAGGCCGGGCAATTCGAGCAGTGCAGCCTGCGGGCGCGCCAGCTCGGCCTTCACGAATCCGCGCGGATCCGAGGCCGCATTGACGATGTCGCCGGAGGCGCCGCCCCGCGCGCCGAAGCCGAAGCGGTTCAGCGCAATCAGCGCACCTTGCGGGTCGCGGGCCATCGGGTTTCCCTCACTCTGCCTTCGTCCTATGATGGATCTGGCCATCACAGGCGCCACGCCCGATATACGGGCGGAACAGATGAACCCGGCATGAAAATCGCGCTGAAATTTGGGCTGCTTTCATGAATTATCGGACAGAAAGCTTAAAGCTGCTCAGCCGCCGCCTGACCTGTTCGGATTGCGGGACTGAATTCGGCTGCGACCTGTCGGGCAATTGCTGGTGCGCCGAGGAGACCGCGAAACTGCCGATGCCGACCACAGGCGGCGACTGCCTGTGTCGCGACTGCCTGCGCGCCAAGGCGGCGGCGCACGTCGCGACCTGACGGACGTGCCTGATCCACGTCGCGCACGATTGCGCACCGGCTCCAACAACCTGCCTACACCATGCCCGCGCTGCGCCGGTCGCGATCGGGTTGCGCATAGTAGCTGCGCTTGGCCTGCAGCATTTCCATATCGGCGCGCTTGACCACGGCCTCAAGCCGCTCGCCGGTCCGGCTGGTGGCAATCCCGGTGGAGAGGCTCAGCGTCAGATCAGGATAGTACTGGTTGTTGACCTCGATCAGCCGCGCCAGCGAGGCCAGCACCGCCTCGCCGCCGGCCGCATCGGTTCCGGGCAGTAAGACGGCGAATTCGTCGCCGCCGATGCGCGACACCGTCGCCGGCCTTTCGACCAGTTTGCCAAACACCTCGCCGGCACGGCGCAGCAATGCGTCGCCAGCGGCATGACCAAGCTCGTCATTGGCAGCTTTCAGCGCGTTGAGATCGGCAACGATCACGGTGACCGGTTGCGATCCCTTGCGTTCGAGCCGGTTGAGTTCGTCCACGAAGAACGAGCGGTTCGTCGTGCGCGTCAATACGTCGTGGGTGCCGAGATATTCCAGATAGGCTTCCGCCTTCTTGCGCGCGGTGATGTCGGTCAGCGCGACCTGCACCTGTGACCAGTCGCGCTCATGCCCGGGCAACACCGAAAACTGCAGCAGCAGATGAAGCTTGGTGCCGTCGAGCGCGTAGTTGACGACCTCACGTTGCTGGAACAGCTTGCCCTCCCAGAGGTCGATCAACTGTTCGCGGAAATGCGGCTCCATCTCGTCGCGAAACACATCCGACAATTGACGGAGCAACGTCTCCTTGTCGGGCGCGCCGAACAGTTCGAGCGTGCGGCTGTTGACGTCGAGCACGCGGATTTCGCTCATGCAACGCAAAACGAATTCCTCGTGCACATCCGTGAACACGCGAAAGTCCTCGATGCCGCGCGCACGGACCTCGTCCACCAGGCGCTTGACGCCGCTGAAATCCTCGACCCACAGCGACACCGGCGAATGCGCGAACAGGCCGAACGCATAATTCTCGCTCTCCGCGAGGCGACGACGCGCGCCTTCGCGTTCGGTCACATCCTCGATGGCGACCATCACGCGATCCCAGCGCTCTTCATGCCCGGGAAGAACAATGCCGTGCAGCTGGATGTCGAGGCGCTCGCCCTTCAGCGTGTAGTTGACCGTATGGCTGGAAAAATGATTCCGGCCGCTCCAGAGCTGGGCCAGTTCCGACACATGGCTCTTGAACGTATCGTCGCGCATGACCAGGCCGAGACTGAGCGTCAGGTGAGACAGGTCGCGCGCGCCGAACAATGACAGCGTCTTGCGATTGACCTTGAGAATGCGGATGTGCTGCGAGCACTCACGGACCCGTTCGGGATTGGCGAGCAGGAATGTCTCGATGTCGTCGACGCCCTGCGCCTGCCACTGTTCGAACAGCGCCTTCACATCGCTGTAGTCCTCGATCCAGAGCGAGACCGGGGCAAGATCGAACATCATGGCATCATCGGCGAGATTGGCAGACGGAACGGACATAGAGACCTTGGCGCGTGAGACAGCGTGAATCGTTGAGGTATTCCCTTATAGCGAGAGTTACAGGGAATATCCTCGGATTTTCACAAAGGCACCAAGCACACCACCGAGAATAACGCTGGTATACGGACATGAATACCAGCGATTGCTCAATTCATCGCCCGTAGAGAGTGGAACTCAAACCGGATAGCCGGTCGAGTTCCGTGCCATGCCGTTAAAAGCATCAAGCATTCTTTCGCGCCACGCATAGATCGCGTCGTCTTCCGCCAGCAGCTTGAACGGCGAGATCGCGCGCGCCCACTGGAACGGACCGAACACGATGTAGTCGGCATAGTTTGGCGCGGCGCCACCAAGGAACGGCTGCGTCTTCAGGGTGAGACGCATCGGATCAAGCGACTTGCGGAAGGCATCAACGCCCTTGTCGCGGTTGGATGCGACCTCTTCCAGCGACTTCTTGAACCGCGCTTCGCGGCTCTCTCGGAAATAGACCTGATCGACCGGACGCAGATGACCATGAATATCCGCGACGATGAACGGAAACATGCCGGCAACCACAACCGTGTCGCCCCACCAGTTCAGCATCCGCCCCACGGCGCGGCCGCCCTCGCCGCCGAACAGTGACGGGCGATCCGGATAGGTGTCTTCAAGATAATTGGCGATCGCCCAGGAATCAGCGACCGCGCGTTCGCCGTCGAGCAGCACCGGCACCTTTTCGGATTTGTGCTTGTTGATCGCGTCCTTCTCGGTGAAGCGCCACGGGATCGATGTTGCGTCGAGGCCCTTATGCGCCAGCGCCATCCGGATGCGCCAGCAATACGGGCTGAAGGGACGATCTTCGTCAGTGCCGACCAGTTCGAACAGTTGCAGCGCCATGATTGCTTCTCGTAATTCTGAGCTAACTCTTCACCACAGCCGACGTCTGGCCGAACAGCAGCTTGCGCTCTTCCTCAGTGCGGATCGGTGGCTGGCCGAAATTCGGATTGACCTCTTTTGCGATCTCATAAGCGCGCTTCACAGCGGGGCGCTCGGCGATGGTTTCGAGCCAGCGCTTGAGATGCGGGAAGTCGTTGATGTCCTGGCTCTGGTTCTTGTAGGGCACGATCCAGGGATAGCTCGCCATATCGGCGATCGAGTAGTCACCGGCGATGAATTTGCGATCTGCGAGACGCTTGTTGAGCACGCCATAGAGACGGTTGGTCTCGTTCACGTAGCGATCGATGGCGTAAGTGATCTTTTCCTGGGCGTAGTTGCGAAAGTGATGGTTCTGTCCGGCCATCGGCCCGAGACCGCCCATTTGCCAGAACACCCACTGGATCGCATCATAGCGCACAGCGAGATCATCGCTCAGGAACTTCCCGGTCTTCTCGGCGAGATACATCAACATCGCGCCGGACTCGAACACCGAGATCGGCTTGCTGCCGCTCTTGGGCGCATGATCGACCAGCGCCGGAATGCGGTTGTTCGGCGCAATCGCCAGAAACTCGTCCCTGAACTGGTCGCCCTTACCGATATTCACCGGGATGACCTTGTAGGGCAGCCCCGCCTCCTCAAGAAAGATCGTGATCTTGTGGCCGTTCGGCGTGCTCCAGTAGTAAAGGTCGATCATCGGGTGTTCCTGCGCGTGTTGGATGGCATGCATCCGAACTGAATGCGGTTGCATCGAGTTCGCCAGAACGACCCCGTGAAGTCAATGGCGCGGCCACGCCGGGACGCAGATCCGTCCTGCAAAACGTGAATGCCGTGCTCCCATGGAGCGCGGCATTCGTTGGCGATGTTGCGTGAAATCGCAGCGTGCGACTCACATGCCCATGATCGCGATATCCGTCACCTTGCCGGTGACGCCGGAAATCTTGGCAGCTTCGGTGGCCTTGCCAGTGGCGAGATCGACCGAATAGAGCGTGCCGTCAGCCATCAGCCAGGCTTCGTTCTTGGTGCCGTCCGACCAGATATCGAAAGCGACGGTCGCCGGCTTGATGCCGAGCTTGCCGACGGCGCCGAGAATGCCGTCATTCGGCGGCGCCTGCTTGACCAGCGCGCCGATGGTACCGTCGATGTTGAACAGCGCCGTCTCCTTGGTGCCCTTCACCGAATTGGTGTAGGCGCCGGCGATGACATTGGGCTTCTCGCCCTTGTGCATGTCGGTCTCGGCATATTTGTGATCGCCGTCCTTTGTCACCTTGCCGTCGTCGACATTGGCTCGCAGGCTCATGCCATCCGAACCCATCACGCGCAGACGATCGGCCACGGGGTTGAAGTCGACGGTGGCGGTGACGCCCTTGGCCAGCATGGTGTCGAGCTTGGACTTTATGGTCGCCTTGCCGTCCGCGGCAATGGTGACCACGGTGCCGTCATCGACCACCCCATAGAGCATGCCATCGGCCGGACGGACGTCGATGCCAACCAGCACGCCGGAAATGCCAGTGACCTTGACGGACCCGGTCGCCTTCTTCTGCGCGGTATCGACCGTCGCAATGGTGTCGCCACCGACCAGGGCTGCGACCTGGGCAGCATTGGCGGCGGCGGAAGTCAGCAGCAGCGCGGCGGAGGCGGCGAAAAGCGAACGAAATGACATGAGTGGCTCCCTGTGTTTCCGCGGTCCCCTCGGGACCGACACAAGGACTACCGGCGGGCCCTCCCGACTGGATGCACGCCCCTGAAAATAAATTCATTTGGGTGCATCCAATTGCGCGCGGCGAAGGTAGACTGCCCATGCAAGGGCATGGACATGACTGGGAATGGCACCATCACCGAGACCCGGCGCGACGAAGCGGGCCTCGACCACGCGCGTGAGGCGCAGCTGTCGGCTGCGCTGGCGCGCTGTGCAGCCGGCGATCGCGCAGCCCTGCAGATGATCTACAACAGCGAAGCCCCAAAGATGATCGGGGTCGCCCGCCGCATCCTGTTCCGGCAGGATCTCGCGGAGGAAGCCGTGCACGATGCCTTCGTGCGGATCTGGGGTGCCGCCGCCTCGTTCGATCCGCATCGCGGCAGCGCCCGCGGCTGGCTCTATGCTGTCGTGCGCAACCGCGCGCTCAGCATTCACCGCAACGAGCATCGTTATGATGCGTCCGACGACAGCGCGCTCGATATCGACTGCGAGGCGACGATGACGCGGATGCCCGAGACATCGGCGCTGCGCAAATGCCTGGAGCGCATCAACCGTCCGCGCCGCGATGTCGTGGTGCTGGCTTATGTCCATGGCATGAGCCATGGCGAACTGGCCGGACGGCTGAAGGTGCCGCTCGGCACCGTGAAGAGCTGGGTCCGCCGCAGTCTGTCCTCGCTGCAGGAGTGCATGGGATGAGCATGCACGACGACAACACGCATTCCACCGACGATCTCGCGGCCGACTATGTGATGGGCCTGCTTGACGGCGCAGAGCTTGCCGCAGCCGAAGCGCGCATGACCGACGATGCCGATTTCGCCAGGGCCGTCAGCACCTGGCGCGAACGATTGGCCGATCTCGACGCCACGGCCGAAGCGCTCGCTCCCAGCGCCGCACTGTGGGACCGCATCGCCGACTCCACAAAGATCAAACCCGCGATCCCGCTGCCCGGCGCCCGCGCTGCATTACGCGGCGCAACGCTGTGGGACAATATCGGCTTCTGGCGCGGCGCCGGGATCGGCGGGGTGTTCGCGGCCTTGATGCTTGTGGTGATCCTGATCGGCGCACTCGCCACCTCGCGCCAGCTCCGCCGCGAACTGATCGCCCTGGCGCAGCGCAAGCCGATCTATGTCGCCGTGCTGGTCAACGACGCCACCAGGGAAACCGGCGCCATCGTCAACACCTTCTCCGACGGCCGCGTCGAACTGATCCCGCTGCGCCCGATCGACGTCCCCGCCGGCCGCACGCTGCAGGTCTGGACCCTGTGGGATCGCAATATCGGCCCGAAGTCCATCGGTCTCACCGGACAGTCGCGGACATTGCAGCTCGATCTGGAAGCATTGCCGGATACTGTGGCAGATCAGTTGTTCGAGATCACGCTGGAGCCCGAAGGCGGCTCGCCGATCGGAAGACCGACGGGGCCGATTTTGTTTAAGGGGAATGCGGCAAGGGCGTTGTAAGGGCCTCTCCCCAAGAACTAGCGGGACGAAATGTTTAACAATGCTGACAGGTCGTCCTGCTTGACGTCATCCGTTGGCGCGAGGCGATATCTATTGCTTTTTAGGTTCACCGATTGCCCCTGTAGCATCAGGCTCTCGGCCTTGAGGAACAACGTCTTTCGGCGAGCTTGTACCGATTAACGGCGGCAGCACAGGTTGACGGGCAAGCCGGGAAGAGGTCGGCACTTCGGCGCTATAGGTTCTCTTTAGCTGTTTGGTGTTCCAATTCACTATCAGAGATTGTTTGGCCGCCAACTCGAACGAACTTGTCATGACATTACTGCAGTTCGCGAGCAGATTCTCGCACGACCGCCAGATCAGACGCGAAACAAGAAGGAAATGCGGCTGATAGGCCTCGATTGAACCAACAGAATAATTCATGCGCCACACGAAATCTCGCCAGAGCGCTAGGTTTCCATTGCCATTGCTCAATATCGACTTCGCGTAGGCCTTCGTGGTGCAATCCATCGGATAGCCGGTTTCCACCGGTCGGTAGTTGACGGGCACCGCTTCGGCGGATCCCTCAACATCGCCACAGATCTTCGTAAGATTATCCGTAATGACCCACATGTTCATCTCAAGCGCGTCACGGTACAACGGGAGCAACGTCAGGACGGGACCTGCACTTGAAAAACTCAAATTGAGCAGATCGTCGACAATGGTGGTGGCTTGACTGACAGCTTTATTGGCAAAAATAGCTGCTTTTGCAGACGCTGAGATCACCGGAAGCTCACCTATGAGCTTGTCACGAATGCTTGCGAGTTGAGCGTTACTTCTTTCATTGAACAATGAACTCAATGCGAGCCTGTACAACGCATAATCGAGGCGAGCCATCTTCTCATCGAAGAATTGGCACACCGCCGGTTCGGGAAATGACGTCGCTTCATAGCTGCCTATCTTTGTAACGGCAGCCTCTATCCATTTTTCGTTCTTTGAATTGGTGTAAAGACAAGCATAGCTTTCATACGCTATCGCCAGAGCAGATTGCAGATTCCCAGCTATTGCAGACTTGTCGATCTCATTGTGGCTACCCTGTCGGGCGGCAGCCAATAGAACGCCGATCAGCATGTATGATCGAAACAAGCGATGACTTTTGGTATGTGCGACGAAGAGGACATAATCCTCGACATCTGCAATGACACCTCCTCTTCGATTGATCTCCGCACACCCCGTCAGCATTGACGCCACCAGAACAAGCGCCGTCATTCGCGCAGTAAAGCGCGTCGCGAATCCTGAAAACATGATCGCCCCCAAGCAAATCTTCGATTTGTAATGAGGTGAAGCTCGCCAGATTCGCGACACATCCCGTAGTTGATATTTATCAGGGCATTTCCTTTGATTGATTTATCCACATCAATCGCTTCTGGGTTGAGTGTCCATTCGCGCACCTGGCGCAGCACGGCGGCGCCCGTCGCTTCGGCGAGGTCCCGACTGTCGCCGGAAATCGTCGCCGACCAGCTGTTCGAGATCACCCTGGAGCCGAAGACAGCTCGCCGACCGGCCATCCGATCGGGCCTGTATTGTTCAAGGGCAATGCCGCGCGGGTGTTGTAGTCTCGCAGCGATCGTTTTTGGCCATTGAACGCTCCGGCCCGTGTAAGCGACAAAGGGCCAATGTTCGGCGTCGAATGGCGCGTTGCGGAGAGAGTGCATGCGATATTCGACCGATGATCTGCGCGCGGCTGTCACAGCCGGCGTGCTTCCTTCCACGCAGCTCGACGCCCTGCTGGCTTTCCTCACTGCGCGTGTGCCGGAGCAGCCGGCTGCCAGGCCCAAATTCGATGTCGTGCATTTGCTCTGGTATGCCGGCGCGCTGGTGGTGATATCAGCGATGGGGCTGTTCTCGACGCTGGCGTTTTCGCAAATGGGCGGGCCGGCCCTGACCGCCACTGCACTTGTCTATGCCGGCCTGTTCACCGCCGCCGGTCACTATCTCTGGACGGTCAAGAAGCTGCGCACGCCGGGCGGACTGCTCATCGCAGTGGCTGTGGCAATGACGCCGCTCGCCGTGTTCGGAATACAGGATGCCTACGGTGCATGGACCGAGTTCGGCCGGCCGAAGGCGATGCGCGATTTCTATGTCTGGATCAAAGGCAGCTTCGTCTTCATGGAGCTTGCGACTATCGCCGCTGCGATCGTGGCACTGCAATTCTATCGCTTTCCCTTCATCGTCTTCATCATGGCGGTCGCGCTGTGGTTCCTGTCGATGGACGTCGTGCCGTGGATCACCGGTGCGGGCTACGGCAACTGGGAGATGTCGCGCAAGATTTCGATCTGGTTCGGCCTCGGCATTCTGGTTGCTGCGGTGATCGTCAACCTGCGCCAGCGCAGCGGCGATTTCGCGTTCTGGCTCTATCTGTTCGGCGTGCTGACATTCTGGGGCGGCATCACCGCCACGTCGAACGGCACCAATCTCGACAAGGCGCTGTATTGCGCGCTGAATGTCGGCTTCCTGCTGATCTCGGTCGCGTTGTCGCGGCGGGTGTTCGCGGTGTTCGGCACCATCGGCATTGCGATCTATCTCGGCGATCTCGCCGAGAAGATCTTCAAGGATTCGATGCTGTTCCCGTTCGCGCTGTCGCTGATCGGCATCGGCATCATTGCGCTGGGGCTGTATGTCCATCGCCACCAGCGCGACATCGGCACCTGGGTCGATGCGCGCCTGCCCGAATCGCTCAAGCGCCTGCGGGCGGAACCAGTCGCCGGACAGGCGTGATGAAGCCGGACCCCTGCAGGCGGGAGGCGGGACAGCAAGTCTCGTCCCCTTGAATGGACGAGTCCGTTCAGGCATCCTTGCAATCAAGGATAGTATTCAAGGGAGGCTGCCATGGCGTTGTCGCGTCGGACCGTTCTGTTGTCGCTCGCCCTGTCGCTGGCCGCGGTGCCGGCGTGGTCGGCCTCTTTCCTGGCGCAGCTCGATCCCGACAAGGATGGCACCGTCGACCTCGCCGAGGCCAAGGCGGCCGCCGGCAAACTGTTCGACCTGCTCGACCGCGACAAGGACGGCACGCTGGACGCCCGTGAATTGCGCGGCCGTATGAGCAAGGGTGAATTCGCCGCCGCCAATCCGGACAAGGACGGCACCCTCGACAAAGCGGAATATCTCGCCGTGGTGGAAACCCGGTTCCGCGCGGCAAACCCCGATAATGACGGCACCGTCGACGCCAGGGAATTCGCCACGCCGGCCGGCAAGAAGCTGTTGAAGCTGCTGAAGTAGGGCCCTTTTATCGCCACCGGACTCGCCCCATATTCCGCCCATGGCGAAGAAACCCGACTCTCCGAAAAAGCCCGCAAAATCAATCAAGACACCCGCCGCCAAGCCTGGCGCCGGCCGTCCCGACGTCAAGCCGATCGGGCCTGCGCTGGCGGAACTGCTGAATCCCGCGATCAATCGCGGCGATGCCGGCATGGGCTCGGGCACCGGGTTGCAGCCGCCGCCGAGTAATTCCTTCGAGCGCCGCTCCGGCGGCGAGGCGGCGGTGCATCGCGCGCGCAAATCCACGCCGAAGAAGTTCGAGGGCGACGATTTAGCAAGGTCTTCGGGCATGCGCCCGACGCCATTGCAGCCGTTTCCCCAGCCCGTCGTCGCGCCCTATGCGCCGCGGCTGAGCGAGCAGAAGGGCCTCGAGGAAGCGCCGCAGGCCAATTACAACACCTCGGCCTCGATCCCGACGCTGGATCCGGAACTCGCGAAGCAGCTCGGCTTCGCCACCGAGGAAGACGATGCCGCTGCCATGGCGCGGCCGCCGCGCAACAAGATGGAAGCGCTCGGCGTGCAGGCCACCGCCGATGCCCTGGAAGCGCTGGTGCGCGATGGCCGTCCGGAGTTCAAGGACCAGAAAGTGTGGACGCCGCATCGTCCGCCGCGCCCGGAGAAATCCGAAGGCGGCGTGCGCTTCGAGCTGAAGTCGGAATATGAGCCGAAGGGCGACCAGCCCACCGCGATCAAGGAACTGGTGGAGGGCATCGACCGCAACGACCGCACGCAGGTTCTGCTCGGCGTCACTGGCTCCGGCAAGACCTACACCATGGCCAAGGTGATCGAGGCGACGCAGCGCCCCGCGATCATTCTCGCGCCGAACAAGACGCTGGCCGCGCAGCTCTATGGCGAGTTCAAGAGCTTCTTCCCCGACAACGCCGTCGAATATTTCGTCAGCTACTACGACTACTACCAGCCGGAAGCCTACGTCCCGCGCACCGACACCTATATCGAGAAAGACTCGTCCATCAACGAGCAGATCGACCGCATGCGCCATTCGGCGACGCGCGCCCTGCTTGAGCGCGACGACGTCATCATCGTGGCGTCGGTGTCGTGCATCTACGGTATCGGCTCGGTGGAAACCTATACCGCGATGACCTTCGCGCTGAAGAAGGACGAGCGCATCGACCAGCGCCAGCTCATCGCCGATCTCGTCGCTTTGCAATACAAGCGCACCCAGCACGACTTTACGCGCGGCACCTTCCGCGTGCGCGGCGATGTCATCGACATCTTTCCGGCCCACTATGAAGACCGCGCATGGCGCGTGAACCTGTTCGGCGACACCGTGGAGAGCATCGAGGAGTTCGATCCGCTCACCGGCCACAAGCAGGACGAGCTCGAATTCATCAAGATCTACGCCAACTCGCATTATGTGACGCCGCGGCCGACGCTGATCCAGGCCATGAAGTCGATCAAGGAAGAGCTGAAGTGGCGGCTCGACCAGTTGCACAATCAGGGCCGCCTGCTGGAAGCGCAGCGGCTGGAGCAGCGCACCACCTTCGATCTCGAAATGATGGAAGCCACCGGGTCCTGCGCCGGCATTGAGAACTATTCGCGCTATCTCACCGGCCGCCGGCCGGGCGAGCCGCCGCCGACTTTGTTCGAATATGTGCCGGACAATGCGCTGGTGTTCGCCGACGAGAGCCACGTCACCGTGCCGCAGATCGGCGGCATGTTCAAAGGCGACTTCCGCCGCAAGGCGACGCTGGCGGAATACGGCTTCCGCCTGCCCTCCTGCATGGACAACCGGCCGCTGCGTTTCGAGGAGTGGGACATGATGCGCCCGCAATCCGTCGCGGTGTCGGCGACGCCGTCCGGCTGGGAGCTGCAGGAATCCGGCGGCGTGTTCGTCGAGCAGGTCATTCGCCCGACCGGCCTGATCGATCCGCCGATCAATATCCGCCCGGCGCGCACCCAGGTCGACGATCTGCTCGGCGAGGTCCGCGCCACCGCGCAGGCCGGCTATCGCAGCTTGATCACCGTGCTGACCAAGCGCATGGCGGAAGACCTGACAGAGTTCCTGCATGAGCAGGGCATCCGCGTGCGCTACATGCACAGCGATATCGACACCATCGAGCGCATCGAGATCATCCGCGACTTGCGCCTTGGCGCGTTCGACGCGCTGGTCGGCATCAACCTGCTGCGCGAAGGCCTCGACATTCCCGAATGCGCGCTGGTCGCCGTGCTCGACGCCGACAAGGAAGGTTTTTTGCGCTCGGAGACCTCGCTGATCCAGACCATCGGCCGCGCCGCGCGCAATGTCGACGGCCGCGTCATTCTCTATGCCGACCAGATGACCGGCTCGATGACGCGCGCCATCGCCGAAACCGATCGCCGCCGCGAGAAGCAGGTCGAATACAACACTCTGCACGGCATCACGCCGGAAAGCGTGAAGAAGTCGATCGGCGACATCATGAACTCGGTCTATGAAGGCGACCGCGTGCTGGTGGATATCGGCGGCGGCATGGCCGAGGATGCCATCACCATCGGGCACAATTTTGAAGCCGTGCTGGCCGATTTGGAAGTGCGGATGCGCGAGGCGGCGGCCGACCTGAACTTCGAGGAAGCCGCAAGGCTGCGCGACGAGGTCAAGCGCCTGCGCGCCACCGAACTGGCCGTGGTCGACGACCCCACCGTCAAGCAGCGCGGCGTCGCCGCACGCGGCGGTGCCTACAAGGGCGAGAAGAAATATGGCGACGCGGCGAACCTGCCCGCGCGTCTCGACAAGGCCGCGCAAGGCAAGGCGCGCGGCAAGTTCGGCAAGAGTTCATCAGCGGGCGGCGCATCGTCGAAAGTGCACAAGCCCGGGCTCGACGAGATGGGCATCGCGAACTGGCATGAAGTGAAGCCCGCGCGCGGCAAGGACGTCGAACGTCCGCGCAAGCCGACGCTGGATGAAATGGGTCCGGGCACCGAGAGCAAGATCTTCCAGCCGAAGAACAGCCGCGAGTCCGGGCCGGAGTTTGGCCCCGCGCCAAGGTCAACCGGCGGCGCGCCGGGGCATCGGGGCGGGTGGAAGAAGAGGTAGTTAGGCGCACATTGACGCAAGGCTACTCTCGTGACTAACGAGAGCGCTCTAAACCTACACCGGCAACACCTACGGCGATCATCAGACGATGAACCACACCGGCCGCGAGTATGTAAACAAGCTCGGCTTCGCCACGAACAACGTCGAAAACTTCTTCGCCGTGTTCAAGCGCGGTATGCGCGCCACCTACACGTTCTGCGGTGAACAGCAGCTGCGCGTTACCTGACGGAATGCCAGTTCCGCTACAAAAACCGATCCGGCCTTGGTGTTACCGATGGGGAACGGACGGCGAAGGCTCTCAAGGGTAAGCGCCTGACGTACCGTCCAGCTAACTAAAATCACCCACAAGAAGCAGGCGGTTAAGCGCTTTCGCGCTTGTCGTAAGGCTGTTCATAAACGGGACAAATAAGGAACCTTCGACTCCCAGCGCCAGTTCCATGGCAGACTGGAAGTCGAGAGATTCGCGGAGAACAACCGGCGCCAACCGGCCTTCTCGGATAGCTCAATAACCCGAGGGACGGGTCGTGAGCTGCAGTGTAGTGAGTGTACCCATAATTGGGATTCTATAAAAAAGGTCAAGCTCGTCCCTCTCCATTAGGAGAGAAACATGGGACTGAATTTCGAAGACTTAGATTCGATCACTCGTAAGTTCATGCTCGAAGAAATTCGAGCGGATACTCAGGCCGACAAGGTGTACCGGAGTAGCTACCTAACCCAAAGCGGGCAAGGTAATTGGCCTGATCTTATCCTAGTTGCAGCGCAGACTGGCAATGATGACACCTTGGCAAGTAGTGCCAACGGTCAATTCAATTCTACTACGCAAAGAAAAAAGCCGAAGGGATTCGGCTACTACACTGCTGCGGTGCCAGTAAACGCAGCACAGATGTTAGCCGAAAGCGAATTCAACAGGTACTTTGTACGCGGTCTTTGCCTCCGGGCTATGGACGAAGGCATCCCGCGGCTGGAAGTGTATCGAGCTAAGCAAGTAAGCCAGCCACGGCCAGAATCTGAAAGTAAGATTGGCCTCTTGGTAGACCCGCAGACTGTACTTATCGACGTGCGCGCCAGTCAGAGTAACGGTGTGGAAACGGCCCTAGGAATTCCACCGGGGCCGGGATCAGGGATCACTATCAGAATTCCCAAGAAATAAGTTGCCGTCCTTGCTGATCGAATAGTCGAAGAGGGGATCGTCGCTTTCCATCAGGAAAAGCAGCGATCCGTTCCCGATATCAAAGCCATAACGACAACAAACCTCACTCAAGTCAGGCAGGAACATCACCTCGTCGATGGAATCGAGGCTGCATTTAATCACTTTTGGCCGACTTTTTCTTAGTCGAGGGTTTCTTTTCGACCTTCAGATCCTCGTGCGGCTTGGCTTCATGCGCACGAGCGAATCCATCAGGTGCTTGGTCATGTCTAAATCTTCTTTAGAACCACCCATTTTGCAAAACGACCCTCTTTGGTTTCCGTCGAGAAATCGATTCCACTTTAACCCCGCCGTCCCGGATCGCCAATTATGGGCCATTGGGATGGTGGCAGTTCAATGGGGGATGCTGGAAACTCTCATCGACATGGAAATAAGGAATTTTATCGAAGGTGATGACGAATTGCTGTCTCAATATAAGAAGGTAAGAAACCTGAGAGATACGCTGGATTTCTTTCAGCGCCAGATTGAACTCAAATCGCCAGAACCATTGCGATCAAATGCGGCAACCTTTGTCCGCAGCATTAGGAATACCGCTTCACAGCGACATGAAGTAATGCACCGCCTTTGGGGCGGCGGAATGCCAGAAGACTCTTGGAACAATCCTGACAACCTCTACCCGGAAGCAGATGCGGCGCTTTTACGTCAGCCCGGCGACAAGCCCAAGAAAACGAAGTCAGAAGGTGGGCGCACTAGCATTCACTGGGCGTTGACATTCAATGGCATTCGCAAGATCGCGACTGATATAGCGACACTCAACCGCGACATTTCTATGCTTTTCCGCCCGTCGCCTGAACAACCGCCCGTCGCATAGCGACGTAATTATCAGACGCTATATAGAATTTGGAAAGCCCTTTGTCTGTCTTGCGGCGCTCCCTATAAGCGCGATTTATATTCCTTGTTGACAAAATTCCTAAAAAGCCATACACCCCCTTCCGTCCTGTTCACGAGGGCGCTTCTCGAGGGCGTCTTGAGAGTGGAGCAGGATACGGCGCCCGCGGACGTGCCTCGCAAGCACGCACTCGGGAGGTCCGGGGTAGCCGTCCGGGCCCACTACGGGGCTCTGCCGCTTGCGGCTGGACGGGTGCGGACAAAGGCGGCGAAAGCCGCCGGATCAGCGGGCCGAGGCTCGTGCCCAGTACCCGGAAGCACGGTCCCTGGAACAGAAATCGCCGTGATGGAGCGCCGCAAGGCGTCGCGCTGTGGACGGAACGGTGTCGCAACCGGACTGGACGCAGCGACTGACTATCAAGGTGCGCCTTGCGGCGCTCCATTCCCCTCAATTTTCGAGGGGAAGACCGCAGCTCACCTCGGGGCTTTCGCCCGCGAGAACGATGTCACGTGGCTGTTTGACATGTACATCTGAGCGAACGACGGCGGGCTTCTCCCGCGTCGTTACTTCCCCGCCGGCGGCGCGACGTCGGCGACCTGGCCGCTACGCTTCAGCGCCTCGGCGACGAAGCCCGACGCCTTCATCTCCTCGACGAAGGCGGCAAGATAGACAACGCCAGCCGTGCGCGGCTTGTCGGCAATGCGCGGCATGCCCATCGCCTGCTGGATCTCCTGGAAATGGCCGGACATCACGCGCATCTCCGGATGGTCCTTGGCATAGGCATCGAGCTGCTGGCGCACGCCGGCGGCGGCATCGAGCTTCTCGTCGAGAAACTTGCGGATCATAGCGCTGCCGCCGCCGGCATCGGCGCGCAGCACGGTGGCATGCTTGATGGTGCGGGTGAGATAGAGGTCGTAGGCCGAGCCGAGGCCGACCGACATTTTGACGCCGTCCTTGTCGACGTCGTCGACCGTCTTTAGCGGCGAATTCACGGGGACCATGTAGGTGCCCTCGATGATGACATAGGGCGCGGTGAAGATGATCTCCTGCGCGCGCACCGGCTCGATGGCAATGAAGCCGACATCCCAGGCGCCAGCCTTGGCGCCTTCGAACACCTTGCCCGCCGCTTCATAGGGCACGTAGTCCACGGCCACGCCGAGGCGCTTCGCAAGTTCGGCGGCGAGATCCGCCGAGACGCCGCGCGGCGCGCCGTCGGGGCCCTTCTGGGCCAAGACACTATTCCCGTAATTGATCGCGGCGCGGAGTTTTCCGGTGGGGGCGAGATCGCGCAGCACCTCGGGCGATGCCTGAACGGATTGGACCGCGGGCTGGGCGAAGGCCGGGAATGCAGCGGTCATGAACAGCACCATCCATCGTAAAACACGCATCATAGGCCTCCCCGATTTCGGCGCGACCATGCCCGCAAACCCGCCGCGCGACAATCGGCGACCAGGGGCTTCGACGAGAGCGTGATCAGCCCGGCGCGACCAACCTCTTCGTCACGCGGACGGGATGGCTGATATGCCCGGCCCGGGAATGCCTGTTATCGCAGTACGCGAGCGTCTACACTGGTGCCCGTTGGCGCAGTGGGTGGCTTGAAGTGTTCGACGGTTTCTACAAATGTGACTATCGGGCGGGCGACGTGGTCGGTCGCAGCGTCATGTATTGCAAGGACGGCCGCATGCTGGGCGGCAACACCGCTTTCGCCCATATCGGCACCTATGAGGAAGCCGACGATGCCATCCATGCGGTGATCCACGGCCAGCGCCATCATGTCGGCTCGCAGTTTCGCACGCTCTATGGCGACGACGACGGCTCGATCCGCGTGCGTGGCATCCACGACGGCAAGAACTACAGGTTCACGGGCGGCGACGCGCAGGGCAAGGGGCCAGCCTTCGAATCCGTGATGACGCGGCTCGACGAAGAGGATTTCCCGGACACCGGCACCGTGGGCGATGGCGGCATCGCCAACGGGCTGTATTCGCTGCACATGAAAACCCTCGACGGCGTCGAGGACGGGCTGACCGGCGTGATGCTGCTGTTCGACGGCCGCATTCTCGGCGGCGACGCGCGCTTCTATTATCTTGGCGCCTATGGCTCAGCCGGCGGCCGCTGGAAGGGCGAGATCGTCAATCAGGAACACACGCCCGCAGCCGGCGGAAGTTCGCTGTTCGCCGGCTATGAAGTGGGCATCGGCTTTTCCGGCAGCTGCAGCGACGGCTGCGCGGCATTCGAAGCCACCGCCCTCGCCGGCAAGCGCAGCCTGCGCCTGAAAGCCGAGCTGTCGCTGCTGCACAAGGCCTGATGGTTACGCGCGCGCCAGCACCTTGCGCTCGAGGGGATGAATGTCGATGGCGCGCAAGCGGCCCATCCGCAGCACGTCGATCTCGATCGTCCGATCGATACGGTCGCGATCAAGAATGCGGATCAGATCGTCGACGCCATTCACCGGCACGTGATCGAGACTGACGACGACATCGCCGGGCAACAGACCAGCCTTGAACGCCGGACCGTCGGGCTCGATCTGGTCGAGCAGCGCGCCCATGGTGTTCTCGATGCCGGCGAGCACCGCATGGCGGCGCGGGATCGGCGCGGTCTGGCCGGACACGCCGATGAAGGCGCGGCGGACATAGCCGTGCCGGATGATCTCCGACAGCACGAATTGCGCGGTGTTGCTGGCCACCGCAAAGCAGATGCCCTGCGCGCCCTGGATGATCGCGGTGTTGATGCCGATCACCTCGCCGCGCGACGACACCAGCGCGCCACCGGAATTGCCGGGATTGAGCGCGGCATCGGTCTGGATCACGTCCTCGATATTGCGCCCGCTCACCGAGCGGATCGAGCGGCCGAGTGCCGAGACGACACCGGCGGTGACCGTGGATTCGAAGCCGAGCGGATTGCCGATGGCGACCACGAGCTGGCCGCGCTTCAGGTTCTTGGAATTGCCGAGGCCCGCATAACGCAACTCGCGCGCGCCATCGGCCCGCAGCAAAGCGAGATCGGTATCGGGATCGGCGCCGAGCACGCGGGCATCGGTGACGACACCTTCGGTATCGCGCAGGCGAATATGCTTCGAATTGCCGACGACATGGCTGTTGGTCAGGACAAGGCCGTCCGGCGAGATGACGATGCCGGAGCCCAGCCCGCCGCGTTCGCGGGCATTCGGCGTCTTCGCTCCGGTCTCGACACGCACGACCGCGGGACCGACGCGTTCGGTGACATCGATGACCGCGTTCGAATATGCATCGAGCAGCGCAGCATCGTTCGGCACTGCGGCAACGGCGGGTGTCGCGGAATCGTCGTCTAAGGGATGTGCGGTGATATCAAGCATGGCGATGCTTCCTTTGACATTTAAATGGCCCCGGCGCGCACCACTGCAAGTGCAGCATGCGCAGTGGACATGGCGGGGCTGCATCGCGCTTTAACCTCAGGTCTGTTCAAACCGTGACTTTACGCCGCAGCTCAGCACACCTATGTTTTGCGCGCGGCTGTCGATGGTGATGAGCGCTTTTCAAGGGACGAAACCACGATGGCCAAGCAACCCTGGTATCGCATTCTCTATATCCAGGTGCTGATCGCGATCGCGATCGGCGTCACCGTCGGCTACTTCTATCCAGATGCCGGCAAGGCCCTGAAGCCGCTCGGCGACGGCTTCATCGCGCTGATCAAGATGATGATCGCGCCGGCGATCTTCTGCACCGTGGTGCACGGCATCGCCTCGATCGGCGACATGAGCAAGGTCGGCCGCATCGGCGGCAAGACGCTGCTGTATTTCGAGACGGTCTCCACCCTGGCGCTGCTGATCGGCCTGCTGGTCGGCCACTTCCTGCAGCCCGGCGCCGGCTTCAATATCGATCCCTCTACATTAGACGCGAAATCCGTCGCCAGCTATGTCAGCCGCGCCAAGGAGGAAAGCTTCATCACCCATCTGATGGGAATCATTCCGACGTCCTATTTCGACTCGCTGGCCAAAGGCGATCTGCTGCAGGTGCTGCTCGTGGCGATCCTGTCCGGCTTCGCGATCTCGCATATGGGCAAGCCCGGCGAAAAGATTGCCGAAGGCGTTGATCTCGCCGGCAAGATGTTCTTCCGCATCATCGGCATGATCGTGCAGCTCGCGCCCATCGGCGCCTTTGGTGCAATGGCTTTCACCATCGGCTCGTTCGGCCTCGGCGCCCTCGTCAATCTCGGCTATCTGATCTTCACCTTCTATCTGGCGTCACTGCTGTTCGTGCTGCTGGTGCTCGGCGGCATCGCGCGCGCCTTCGGCTTCTCGATCCTGCGCTTCATCGGCTATATCAAGGACGAGCTGCTGATCGTGCTTGGCACCTCGTCGTCCGAGACCGTGCTGCCGCGCATGATCACCAAGATGGAAGCCCTGGGCGCATCGAAGCCGGTGGTCGGTCTCGTCATTCCGACCGGCTACAGCTTCAATCTCGACGGCACCAATATCTACATGACGCTGGCCACGCTGTTTCTGGCGCAGGCCACCAACACGCATCTCACCTTCGGCCAGATGGCCGCGGTGCTCGGCGTGGCGATGCTGACATCGAAAGGCGCATCGGGCGTCACCGGCGCGGGCTTCGTGACGCTGGCCGCGACGCTGTCGATCATCCCCGATATTCCGATCACCGCACTGGCCATCATCGTCGGCATCGACAAGTTCATGAGCGAATGCCGTGCGCTCACCAATCTGATCGGCAACGGCGTCGCCACCATCGTCATCAGCCGCTGGGAAGGCGAACTCGATCGCCATCAGCTCCATGAAGCGCTGCTGCATCCGATCGATTTCGGCGAAGAGATGGAGCGCCGGCCGCTGGGAGGAGAGCTGCCGGAGAAATCGGCCGCCTGATCGCCCTGTCTAGGGCACCCGATCCGGCATCAGCGCCGTCACCGCCTCTGCGCTGGCGTCCGCACCTGACAGCAACAGATACTGCCCGTTCTGTAGCGTCGCCGCGTTCGCCACGACGACGGCCCGTTTCGGGCAGATGCCAAGGCAGCTCGTCAGCACCACGCGTGGACTTTTCACGTCCTGCTTCGCGCTGCGGCGTTTCAAGTCCGACTTGAGCGATTTGCGCAGCGCCTTGCCGTCATCAATGCGACCAAGGCATTTCTTGCAGACGAGAACGGGCGACGCGCGGCGCAAGCGGGCGGTGACGACGGGTTTACTGGCCATTCCTCTTATATAGAAACCGCCCGCTGCATTGCGATCACCCCGACCGGCGGTTGCTGGTGTTCTGCGTGAGATTGCCGTGCGCTCCCTGCTCGCGAATATTGTGCTTCTCGTCGTCGCGATGACCCTTGGTGTTATCGAGCGTGACCTTCGGCGCGCTGCCGGGTCCCTTGTCGCTGCAGTTATTTTCGGGAACGGGCTGGATGTGCTTGGTCATCGGGAATCTCCCCTTGCAGGTCGAGAGCAACGCAGCCGCCCAAACTGCGTTCCTTAACCAGGCTCCAGCACATGAAATCCCCGCCCGCCGTTGAACCTTCTGGCGCCGTTATTTGACGCATAAAATGTTGAGTGGGGGCGCTGCATGAAAATCGCGTTGCTGATCTTGCTGGGTCTGGTTCTGGGGTTGCTCGGTGGAGCGGCCGTGGGGATCGGCGCCGGCGTTGCCTGGGTCGAATTGTTCAAGACCAGCAATTTCGAGGGCTATAGCGCCATGCTGGTGTTTTTCACCTTCATGCCCATTGGCGCACTCCTCGGCGCCGTCAGCGGGGCCCTCCTGTTCGGCGTCATGGCTGCCCGCATCGGCGATGTCGCCATGGAGCGGCTCCCCGTGCAGGACCACGAGCAGACATACCGGTAAGGTTATGCCGACGCCGCAGTGCAGCTTAACGTTTTGGTGAGCAGCTCCTCACCACGAACATTTGTGCATTGCAAAATAATCCGTTGAATTTTAGCGAAATTATATTACTTCAGCTATCAAGCAATTTGTGCAGACCGCCCGGGCAACGTTGCCCCGGCGCGCAAGTGTTTCAACCATTTTCAGGACTATCCCAATGACAGAGCACAGCCTCTGGCGTTTCTCGCGCGCGTTGCATCGCGCCATCAACGAACGCCAGCTCGACCACCTCACTGACATCATCGACGACAATATCGAGTGGGCGGTCTACGGGCCGATTGATATGTTTCCGTTTCTCGGTGCGCGTCACGGCAAAGCCGCCGTGCTCGATGTCTGCAAGCAGATCGCCGACAATGTGCGGGTGCATCGCTTCGAGCGTGAGTCGATGATCCTTGGTGATGAATCTGGCTCTGCAATGATGCGCTTCTCGCTGACCGCGCTGGATTCGAACCGTCCCATCAGCCTGCGGCTGGCGCAATTCGCGCAGTTCAAGGCCGGGCGTTTGACCAGCATGCGCGTGGTCGTGGATACGTTCGACCTGGTCGAACAGGCATTGGGCCGGCCTATCCATCTGCCGAAGATCGCCTGAGCAGCACGGCGATTGCCAATCGCCAACGCCCATCCCCAGCGAAATGTTGCGACGCCACAATTCCGCCGGGCCTGATGGTATTATGTGCCAATCGATCCGCGATCTTGCTGGGCAGTGGCACGATGGCTTCAGTCAAACCGACATATTGGGCGCTCATCGCGGCCGCCGGAACCGCGTTGGCCTTCCCGGCTCACGCGCAGAATCCGTGGCGCGGCCTCGTCGACGTTGCGCCGCCTCCCGGTGAAATAGAGTCGGTCGACACCACCCCCACTCCTCCTGCAAATACCCCGGAACCCGACTGGAGCCTCTTGAACGCCGACGATTCACCGACGGCGAAGGCATCACTCCGCGAGAAGCGCTCGTCGCTGATCGTCGGCAGCCCGTCGTCCAGCTGGACTTCCAACGACAGCAACGGCGCGTCCGCACTCTCGGTCAAGCAGTCGGTCACGCCATTCTGGGATACGCGCGTCGGCGCCGACATCAATGTCGCCCGGCAAAACGCGCCGCGCAGCGCAGCCGATGCCTACCGCAATCAATTCGGAGACGGTACGGCGCAGGCCCAATCGGGCGGTGCAGCCTGGGCGGCCGCGACTGCTCCCGGCGTGGGCTCAATCTGGGACAAGACGGCGATCGAAGCGCGTGTCGATCCGGGTGCGGATCAAACCAAACTGGGCACTTCGCTCAGCAAGTCGGTACCCATTGCCGGCGATCAGTATTCGCTGACGCTGCAGAGCGGCTACAACGTGATCCAGCAAGGCAGCATTCCAGCCATTGGCTACAACGGTCGCCCGACGCGCAGCTATGAGACCGACCAGCTCGCGCGCTTCAACATCACCGATACCGGCACCAGCTTCATCGCCGGACAATCGCTCGCAACCACCGACGACAAATGGCTGCGCAAGTTCGGCGCCGAGCAGAAGCTGTTTGGCGGCGTCAACGTCTCCGGATCGATCAGCGAGACCGTTCAGGGCGTGACCAACAAGACGTTCTCGGCCGGCTTCAAGCATAGTTGGTAAAGTAAGTTTTAATACACTTTGCCAGACGATTGCCGGCAAAGATCGGCGCCCTGCCGCATATTCGCCGCGATCTCGTCAAAATCCACTGCGCAGATGTACACGTAAATTTGTCATGCGGGGGACCGCGCTCGCTCACTGTGAAGTTTACTTCACACAAACAAGGAAGAGCTGATGAGTGCCATTCGTTCAGAACAGACAGAAGCCAAAGATGACGACAGCAACCTCGCCGCTGTGTCTGAAGTCGAAGCGGGCATCCGCGACTTCGTGCGCAACGATATCGCTTACCTCCGTCGTCCGGTGCCTGGCATGGTGAACAATTCAAGCGAAACCACCACCACCAGCAGCGCCGATGCGCCGCTGGAAGGGACGACCGAAGCTACCGTGAACAGCGTCAATTCGCTGATCCAGCGCGTCGCCGGCACCTCGCTCGGCGAGATCGAGAAGCTGGTTTCCGAACTCGAGAGCCTGCGCGACCTGCTCCACGCCGAAGGCCAGCGCGTTCAGCGCGAGATTTCCGGCTACGCCCAGCTTAGCCAGGCCGCGATGAAGTCGACCCGCCTGATCGCCGACAATGTCGCTCAGTGGAAGCGTACCGCTGACGGTCTACGTCACGACTGATCGGCACTAGACCACCCGAATCAAAAGCCGCCGCCCGAAAGGGCGGCGGCTTTTTCATGAGCCCGTTCAATTGAACTTTATTCGTTTTGTTCCCGACCAACGGTTACGCAGCACCTGCGAACTGCTTTTGGGGGAATCGATCCGTGGAGACCATTCGGCCGAACAACACCGATCCCATTCCGGCGCGCAGCAACGCGCCCAGGATGGGGACCATTATCTTGCGGTTTGTCGGGTTGCTGTTCGTGGCCGTGGCGCTGCTCGCCTGGGCCTGGAGTCGCTGAGGTCGCGATCATCGACCTCACTCACGAAAAACCCGCGCAGCCGGGCGCGGGTCTGGTTAGCAAATCGTAAAAATTACTGACTTACGACCGCGCTGCTCTCGAGCGTATAGGCGCCATCGGCATAACCCTTGACCACCATGCAAGTGGCCAGCATCACCGCAAGCGTCACGCTCGCAAAGATGAAGCCCACAAATTTCAGTCCGGTACGGTCAGCCATTGTCGTCCCCAAATAGTCCTGCAACGTCGTCTTAGTCGCTATATGTGTGAGTCGCAGATCACGCTCACAAGGTTCAGAACCCCTTAACAGAGTTCAGGTTCCATCGATAAAGTTTGAAATGGTTAAGCCGCATCGCCCCGTTGCGGCAGGAAGACCGAACCGAGGAAGCTGTAAACCTCCTCGCCGCGCTGATTAACGGCAACGTTCTTCGACTGCAAGATGCCCCAGCCCGGACGCGTTGCCGTCGCGCGCACGGAAACGACCTCGCTGCTATAGGTCAGGGTGTCGCCCGCAAGAACAGGCCGGCTCCAGCGCAGATCACGAAAGCCGGGCGATGGCCCGCCGACTGGAGGCGCTTCGCCACGCGCCTCTGCCTCCGCCTTTGCACGCTGGCCGTCAGCCACCAGCAACTTCATGCACACCGACGCCACATGCCAGCCCGACGCAGCCAGACCACCGAATAGCGATTTGCGGCCGGCCTCTTCATCGAGATGGAACGGTTGCGGATCGAATTGCCTGGCAAACGCCTTGATCAACTCCGCCGTAAATGTGAACGAGCCGAGCTCACGGCGCATACCGATTTGGATGTCTTCCAGATAGCGCATGCTGTAACCCTAGTTCCCGGACGCGGGTTGGCGCCGCCCGATCATGATCGGCGTAATCATCTCGGAAATCGTCTGCCCCTTGGCATTGCGTGTGCTGAACTTGAATTTGACGATGCCCAAGGTTGGCCGGCTTTGCGATGCGCGGGCCTCGATCACTTCGACATCCAGCGTGAGATCGTCGCCCGGGCGAAACGGCGCAAGCCATCGCATCTGATCCACGCCCGGCGAGCCCATCGATGCGGTCTTGTGCAGAAAGCCGTCATAGATCATCCGCATCATCAGCGAGCACATGTGCCAGCCTGAGCCGGATAGTCCTTTGAGCATCGACGCGCTTGCCGCAACTTCATCGAGATGCATCGGCTGCGGATCGTATTCTTGGGCATAGGCGATAATCTCGTCGCGCGTAATATGGCGCGGCCCGAAGGTCCCGAAGTAGCCGGGCTTAAAATCTTCAAATGTCAGGGTCATAATGGGGAATGCCGTCGAGGAAGCCTGATTGTGGCCGTTATTTGCAGCAATCTCAACCCGGTCGCTTGCATGGCTTTCCCGCGATCCTGCCCGTCAATGTGGTCGGGCCGGGATATTTGAAGCCGTTTCTCAATCCAATTGAATTTGTCACTCATCTACACGGCGGGGGATTTCACCGATGTTCGAATTTCGCGATCTGTTTCAATGGGACCGTTTCATTACGCCCACCATCATCAAGACGTTCTACTGGCTGGTGATCGCACTGATCATTCTGTTCGGCATTTCCGGGATCTTTTCCGGTCTCGCCGCAATGGCCATCAGCCCGTTCGGCGGTTTCGTCCTCGTGATGTCGAGCCTCGCCAGCGTGATCGTCGGCATCATCTTCGCACGTATTGCGGCTGAGTTCGTTCTGATCGTGTTCCGCATCAACGAGCATCTCGGCGCGCTACGGGATCAGGGGCAAAACCTCGGGCAAGATCACGGCCACGGCCAGCAGTACTGAGTGCAGAAAAATACGCCGTCATCCCGAGGTGTGCACCTCGAAGGATGACGGCGTGGATTTCAAGCGCCCTACTTACGTGTTGAACCGGAAATGCAGCACGTCGCCGTCAGCGACGACATATTCCTTACCTTCCAGCCGCAGCTTGCCGCCATCGCGCGCGCCAGCTTCGCCGCCGAGCCTGACATAGTCGTCATAGCCGATGGTTTCCGCGCGGATGAAGCCTTTCTCGAAATCCGTATGAATGACAGCTGCAGCCTGCGGTGCCTTGGTGCCCTGGGTGATGGTCCAGGCACGGGCTTCCTTGGGGCCGACGGTGAAGTAGGTGATGAGGTGCAGCAGCGAATAGCCCGCGCGGATCAGGCGATCGAGGCCCGCTTCTTCAAGCCCGAGCGTATCGAGGAATTCCACGCGTTCGGCACGTGACAGCGTCGCGATTTCGGATTCGATCTTGGCGGAGATGGCGACCGCAACAGCGCCCTCCTTCGCGGCATGTTCTGCGACCCGCTTCGAATATTCGTTGCCCTCGCCGGCCGCACCTTCCTCGACGTTGCAGACATAGAGAACGGGCTTCGAGGTCAGCAGGCCGAGCATGCCGAAAGCACGCTCTTCCTCGGGCTTGCGCTCGAGGAAGCGGGTCGGCTTGCCGTCACGCAGCAGCACCAGAGCGCGCTCGACCAGATCGAGCTGTTCCTTGGCGTCCTTGTCGTTACCCTTGGCCTTCTTGGTCAGGTTGTCGATGCGCTTCTCGCAGGAATCCAGATCGGCGAGCATCAGCTCGGTTTCGATGATCTCGATATCGGCGAGCGGATCAATCTTGCCTTCGACATGCGTGATGTCGTCATCGATGAAGCAACGCACCACATGGGCGACAGCATCGACTTCGCGGATGGTGGCGAGAAACTGGTTGCCGAGGCCTTCGCCCTTCGACGCGCCTTTCACCAGGCCCGCGATATCCACGAAGGTCAGGCGCGTCGGAATGATCTGCTGCGACTTGCCGATCTCGGACAATTTGTCGAGGCGTTTGTCCGGCACCGCAACTTCACCGACATTCGGCTCGATGGTGCAGAACGGATAGTTCGCAGCCTGCGCCGCCGCCGTTTCGGTGAGCGCATTGAACAGCGTCGATTTGCCGACATTCGGCAGCCCGACGATCCCGCATTTGAAACCCATGACCCTGTCCTAATTCTTCGACGGCTTCTCAGCGGAGCCGTTGTCGTCCTTCGACGTGAAACCCTTGGCCTGCATCGTCAGATGCACCTTGTTCTGAAACGACGAGTCCTGACCACCGATCAGCAAGCTTACATGTTCGGTCACCGCGTCGGCGAACGCTTCGAGCTGCGGCCGTTCGGCCTTGGCGAAATCGCTCAGCACGTGATTATGCACCAGCTCCTTGGCACCGGGATGTCCAATGCCGAGGCGAACGCGCCGATAGTCGTTGCCGATATGCGCGGAGATCGAGCGCAGACCGTTATGTCCGGCAATGCCGCCGCCGATCTTCACGCGTACTTTCGCGAATGGCAGTTCAAGCTCATCGTGAAACACGGCGATGTCGCCGAGTGAAATCTTCAAATAGGCGGACGCTTCCTGAACTGAGCGGCCGGAATCGTTCATGAAGGTCATCGGCTTCAGCAGGACGACACGCTCGCCGTCCAGCGTGCCTTCGGAGGTCTCGCCCTGAAAGCGACGGCGCCACGGTCCAAAACCGTGACGCCGCGCGATGTCGTCGAGAACCATGAACCCGATATTGTGCCGGTTGCCCTGGTATTTGGCACCAGGATTTCCGAGACCAACAAAGAGAAGCATGACGCGGAGCTCCGCGCCGGATTACTTCTTCTTCGCCGGAGCGGCGGCAGCAGCCGGAGCCTTTGCACCAGCGGCAGGCGCCTTGGCGCCGGCAGCCGGAGCCTTGGCACCAGCAGCGGCGGGAGCCGCAGCAGCAGCCGCAGGCGTCGCAGCTTCTTCGCCGTAGCCCGACGGAGGCACGATGGTGACCAGCGTCAGGTCGGCATCGCGAGCCAGCGTCTTCACGCCCTTCGGCAGAACAACGTCGGTGATATGCAGCGACGTGCCGATATCGAGCTGGCCGACATCGACTTCGAGGAACTGCGGAATGCTCTCGGCTTCGGCTTCCAGTTCGATCGTGTGGGTCACGATGTTGATGGTGCCGCCACGCTTCACGCCCGGAGCGCCTTCAGCACCCTTGATGTGCAGCGGAACGCTGACGCGGATGGTCGCGCCTTCGCCGAGGCGGAGGAAGTCGACGTGGAGCGGGAAGTCCTTGACCGGGTCGAGGTGGAAGTCGCGCGGAATCACGCGGTGCTTCTTGCCCTCGAGCTCGATGTCGTAAATCGTGGTGAGGAACCGGCCTGCCAGAATGCGCTGACGCAGTTCGGCATCATTCACCGAAATCGCCACGGGGGGCTTGTTGTCACCATAGATCACTCCGGGCACTCGGCCGGCGCGACGCTCTGCCCGTGCGGCCCCCTTGCCGCCGACCGGACGTGAGGTCGCCTTCAATTCCTTGACGGTCGCCATCGTTTAAGTCCTTGTTTTCTAAAAGTTAAAGGCCGCAAAGCGGCCCGTTTCCACGCTGCAGCAAGCCTCCAGGGGTGCGGGGGCTGCGGACGTGGGCGGCTTCTACCGCCGAAACGCCAAAAAGACAAGGAAATGACGGGCTTTTTCTTCGTCGGCGGAGCCCTTCCAGGGGCCTATTTTAGCCATTTGTGGGCAGGCAGCCGATGTCCGGCGCGCCGTGCAGGCCACCGGCAGGGCTGCCGCTCACCCGCCGAGCTTGGCTTCCAGCGCTGCGATCCGGGCCTTCAGCGTCTCGTTCTCCTCGCGGGCGAGCCGGGCCATATCCTTGACCGCCTCGAACTCCTCACGTTTCACGATATCGAGGTCGCGCAGGATCTTCTCAGCCTGATTGCGCACAACCGTATCGACCTCGCGCTTGACGCCCTGAGCCGCGCCGGCGGCATCATTCATCAGGCGGCCGATCTCGTCGAAGAACCGATTGTTGGTCTGGGTCATGGCAAGAACTCCGGTCGGATGAACAAACACGCGGGATTAAATTGTAGGTCGACAATGGCGATCCCGGCCGCGCAGTTCAAGTATCGCCTGCGTTTCGCGTTCACAACTGCTCAAGTCCCTTAATTCGTCACAAGCCAATGCTTTACTGGCGGCATCGGGAGCCGTAAGCCCACCACATGCCGTTCCTCACCATCGCCTTCCCCGTTTTCGATCCGATCGCCATCGCGCTCGGCCCGATCGTCATTCGCTGGTACGCACTGGCCTATATCGGCGGCATCGTGCTCGGCTGGATCTATGCCCGCGCTTTGATCAAGAGCACGAAGCTCTGGGGTGGCCCCTCGCCGATCTCGCTACTGGATTTCGACGACTTCATCCTGTGGGTGACGATCGGCATCATTGTCGGCGGCCGCACCGGCTATGTGCTGTTCTACAATCTGGATTTCTTCATTGCCCATCCCGCCGAGATCTTCGAGCTATGGAAGGGCGGCATGTCGTTCCATGGCGGCTTCATGGGCTGCGTCTTTGCCGTGTTTCTGTTCTGCTGGAAGCGTGGGCTGTCGGTCCTGTCGCTCGGCGACATCACCTGCGCGGTCGGCCCGATCGGGCTGCTGCTCGGACGCCTCGCCAATTTCATCAACAGCGAATTATGGGGCCGCCACGCGGACGCCAGCGTGCCCTGGGCGATGGTGTTCCCCAATGGCGGGCCGCTGCCGCGCCATCCCAGCCAGCTCTATGAAGCCGGCCTCGAAGGCATCGGACTGTTTCTCATTCTGGCCCTGATGATCCGGGCCGGTGCGCTGAAGCGGCCTGGCCTGATCCTCGGCGCCTTCATCTTTTTTTATGCGCTGGCACGTATTTTCGGCGAATTCTTTCGCGAGCCGGACCCGCAACTCGGATTCCTGTGGGGCGGCCTCACCATGGGCATGCTGCTCTCGGTACCGATGATATTTGTGGGACTCGTTTTGATGGTGCGCGCCTGGCGAAAGCCGCAGGCATCGCTCGAATTGAGCCCGGGCAAGAAGGCCTGATGTGACCGACCAATCGCCGCTGCAGGATGAAATCAAGCGCCTGATCAAGTCCACCGGACCTATGCCGGTGTGGCGCTACATGCAGCTGTGCCTGACCCATCCGCACCACGGCTACTACATTTCCCGTGATCCGCTCGGTCGCGAGGGCGACTTCACCACGTCGCCCGAAGTCAGCCAGATGTTCGGCGAACTGCTTGGCCTGTGGTCGGCCTCGGTCTGGCGCGCGATCGGCGCGCCGCCCTTCGTCCACCTGATCGAACTTGGCCCCGGCCGCGGCACCATGATGGCGGATGCGCTGCGCGCATTGCGCGTGCTACCGCCGCTGTATCAGGCGCTCAACGTACATCTCGTCGAAATCAATCCGGTGCTGCGCGAGAAGCAGAAGGCAACGCTGTCCGGCGCCCGCAACATCACTTGGCACGACAGTATCGAAACCGTCCCCGCAGGCCCGTCGATCATCCTTGCCAATGAATATTTCGACGTCCTGCCGATCCATCAGGCCGTGAAGCGCGAAGGCGGCTGGCACGAGCGCATGGTGGATATCGACAGCAACGGCCAGCTGATGTTCAGCGCATCAACTGATCCGCTACCGCGCTTCGACGTGCTGCTGCCGCCACTGGTGCGCGCAGCCCCTGTCGGCGCGGTGTTTGAATGGCGACCCGATACCGAGATGATGAAGATCGCCAGCCGCGTCCGCGACGAAGGCGGCGCAGCTCTAATCATCGATTACGGCCATGTCCGAAGCGATGCCGGCGACACCCTGCAGGCTATCGCACAGCATAGCTATGCTGATCCGCTGAAGAATCCCGGCATGGCCGATATCACCGCGCATGTTGATTTCCAGGCGCTCGGCCGCGCGGCGGAGGATGTCGGCGCACGCGTCCACGGGCCGGTGACGCAGGGTGAATTCCTCAAGCGCTTGGGCATCGAGACGCGCGCGCTGACCTTGATGGCCAAGGCCACGCCGGAAGTATCGGAAACGGTCTCAGGCGCACTGAAGCGCTTGATTGACAGCGGCCGCGGCGGCATGGGCTCGATGTTCAAGGTGGTCGGCATCTCCGATCCCAATATCGACACGCTGGTGGCGCTGAGCGACGACACCGGCATCGAGGCCCCAACATCATGACTTTCACGTCGCCTTTGCTGTCAGCCATTCCCGGCCTGCGCCACGCGTTCTTCACCCGCGACGGCGGCGTCTCCGAAGGCATCTATGCCGGCCTCAATGGCGGGCTCGGATCGAACGACGATCCCGCGCATGTGGCGGAGAACCGCCGGCGCATGGCGGCGGAGATGGGCGTCGCCCCCCTGCACTTCCTCACCGCCTATCAGGTCCATTCACCTGACGTCGCCGTAGCCAACGCGCCGTGGGACGGCGCATCACGGCCGCGCGTCGATGCAATGGTGACAAAGGTCGAGGGCTTGGCGCTCGGCGTCACGACGGCCGATTGCGGACCGGTGCTGTTTGCCGATCCCAAGGCCCGCGTCATCGGTGCCGCTCATGCCGGCTGGAAGGGCGCCTTCACCGGCGTGCTCGAGGCCACAATCGCAGAGATGGAAAAACTCGGCGCCGACCGCTCCGACATCGTGGTCGCGATTGGTCCGCTGATCCGCCAGCCAAGCTATGAGGTCGGTGCCGAGTTCGTCGAGCGCTTCACGCAGGTCGACGCGGGCTTTGCCCGGTTCTTTATTCCCTCGACCCGCGCCGGCCATGCGATGTTCGATCTCGGCGGCTTCATCCGGATGCGGCTGGAGCGCGCCGGCATTGCCATTATCGATGACACCGGCATCGACACCTATCCCGACAAGAACCTGTTCAGCTATCGCCGGTCGGTGCATCGGAAAGAGCCGGATTACGGACGCCAGATCCACGCCATCGTGCTTGAGCGGTAACTCGCGCGTTCACGCACCGTTATCCTTAACGCGGCCGAACTGCCTCAAACTGAACGCGAATTGTCGGGGAGCGGTGACCGTTTCGCTCACCCTGGAAAGACCTGTGGCCGCGCTGCCCTAGACCTTAACGCATTTTAACGATATCGCTCGACCTGTCCGGCGCCGCTTGCGGCAAACGGACGGAAGTCGGGACGCCCTATGCGATTTTCTGCCCTTACGACCGATCGAGCCAGACCGCGCCTGATCCAGGCCGCGCTGTCGCTGACCGTAGCGTTTGGGCTTGCCGGCTGCGCCAATGTCCCCACTTCCGGCGGCGCCATGAACGCGCAGGCCAGCCTTTCCACCGCCTCCGGCCCCACGGTCGCATTCGAGTCCATCGACGGGCCGCCGCCGCAGGTCTTCGACCGCATGGTCAACCTTCTGGATAGTGAAGCGCGCCTGCGCAACCTTGCGGTTGTATCCCGCAACGACAGCGCCGCTTTCCGGGTCCGCAGTTATCTCGCTGCCCAGGTTCGCGGCGGTCAGACCTCGATCGCCTGGGTCTGGGACGTCTATGACCGCGACCAGAATCGTGCTTTGCGCCTGAGCGGCGAGGAACAGGCCGGCAAAGGCGGCCGCGACGCCTGGGCCACTGCCGACGACCTTGTCTTGCGGCGGATCGCGCAAGCGGGGCTCACCGGCCTCAATGGCATGATCAATGGCACCACGCCCGGCGAGCAGCCGCCCGCGCCACGCGGCAACGGACCCGCCATCGCCAGCACCGATGAATTGCCCGTGCAGGCTACCGCATTTGCCGAGACGCGCTGACTTCAGTTCACGTTAAGCAGAGGCCCGTTTTTACGCAGGAAAACAGCGGCCCACGGGTTGCCAGCGGACAGCCGTCCTTGATATCACCTCGCTCAGCTAGACGAGTTCTTGTGGGTAATCCGATATGCTGAACGTTGTATCCACCAAGCCGCGGGGAGACGCGTCGATGTCGGCCAAGAACGGTTCGATCAAACTGGTCGCCGGTAATTCCAATCCTGTCCTCGCGCAGGAAATCGCGACCTCGCTGAATATCCCGCTGACCAAGGCCAGCGTCCGGCGCTTCGCCGACATGGAAATCTTCGTCGAGATCCAGGAAAACGTTCGCGGCTCCGATGTCTTCATTCTTCAATCCACGTCGTTCCCGACCAACGACCATCTGATGGAATTGCTGATTATCACCGATGCGCTGCGCCGCGCTTCCGCGCGCCGCATCACCGCGGTGATCCCCTATTTCGGCTACGCTCGCCAGGACCGCAAGGCCGGTGGCCGCACCCCGATCTCGGCCAAGCTGGTCGCCATCATGATCACCCATGCCGGCGCCGACCGCGTCATGACGCTCGACCTGCATGCCGGCCAGATCCAGGGCTTCTTCGATATCCCGACCGACAACCTCTATGCCGCGCCGCTGATGGTGCGCGACATCAAGGAGAAGTTCGATCTCGCCAATGTGATGGTGGTTTCGCCCGACGTCGGCGGCGTCGCCCGTGCCCGCGGCCTTGCCAAACGCATCAACGCGCCGCTCGCCATCGTCGACAAGCGCCGCGAACGTCCCGGTGAATCCGAAGTGATGAACGTGATTGGCGACGTCGCCGGCTACACCTGCATCCTGATCGACGACATCGTCGACTCCGGCGGCACGCTGGTGAACGCCGCCGATGCGCTACTCAAATACGGCGCCAAGGACGTCTCCGCCTATCTCACCCATGGCGTCTTGAGCGGTGGTGCCGCCGCGCGCATCGCCAATTCCAAGCTCAAGGAATTGGTGATCACTGACTCGATCCAGCCCACGGAAGCCGTGAGCAAGTCACCGAACATCCGCGTGCTCTCGGTTGCCTCGCTGATCGCCGAAGCGATCGGCCGCACCGCATCGGAAGAGTCGGTGTCGAGCCTGTTCGACTAAGGCTCGCGCCTCTACACGATCCCAGCCGCGACCTGACCGCGCAGACGTTCCAGACTGAGCAGTGTCTCGGCGCAGGCGGCGGCAACCTTGAAACCGCTCTCCGCAAAGTGCTTGCGGAAGAATGCCGCGCGCTCTTCGGTCTCGTGGAAATCCTCCGGCGCCGTCACGGCCGAGAACACCGGGATCTCGGTACGTAGCTGCACATCCATCAGCGCACGGATGACGGTGTCCGCCACGAAGCCGCGGGTACCACTGTCGACGACAAGGCCGGCCGCGACGATGGCGGTGTAGCGCCGCGTCTTGGCCAGCACCTGCACATGCAGCGGAATCTCGAACGAGCCAGGCACTTCGAACAGATCGACTTGGGACGGGCCGATATGACGTGCCTCGATCTCGCTCAGAAACGACTCCCAACAGGGCGCAACGATGTCGCGATGCCAGGATGACTGCACGAAGGCGACGCGTTGCGGCTTGGCAAAGCGCGGGTGCTGGATTGCGGAGGACTCGGACGTCGTGTCGTTCATGGCCTGATACTTTCGTTACGGCCAAACTATGCCGAAACCGAACCAGCCCAGCAAGGCCATCCACAGGCTGTATCGGGGCCAAACAGGACTCCTGTAAGGCCGGGAAAGCTTGCAGGGCCCCGCGGCGGAATCAATAGTTACCATCCCAACCGGACTCGCAGCACGCGAGGGCGCACCGCACAGACTCGCAATCCGGGAATCCGATTCCGGTTTGTTCTCATTGCGGCGAGATGACCTGTGGATGAGGGCCGGTTTGTCTGTGGATGGATTCGTGGTGCCGTTGCGCAGATTCAGCAAATCACATCACTTCAAACTCGCAAGGTCTGGACGAATAGAACTTGCAGCCTGCAGCGACGCTCCGACATTTTCGCGTACCGGCCAGCTGTTTGCATCATCACATTTCAAGAGCAAGGTCGCGACGGCATGTCACTCCTCGAAGGTACTATCGATTCACGGCTCAACCCGCTCGCCGTTGTCGAGGATATTGCCGCCGATCATAACTGGACGTTCGAGCGCTCCGGCGAAGACGAAGTCACAATTGTTTCCAAAGGTGACTGGATCGATTACCAGCTCTCCTTCACCTGGATGAACGAGATCGAGGCGCTGCATCTGGCTTGCGCCTTCGACATGAAGATTCCACCCGCACGCCGCGCCGAAGTGCAGCGCCTGATCGCCATGATCAACGAACAGATGTGGGTCGGTCATTTCGATATCTGGACTCACTCAGGCATGGTGATGTACCGGCAGGCGCTGGTGCTGCCCGACGGCCTCATTGCGACGACCGCGCAGTGCGAAGCCATGCTGGTCTCGGCCATCCATTCCTGCGAGCGCTATTATCCGGCAATGCAGTTCGTGGTGTGGGCCGGCAAGACCGCCTCCGAAGCAATGTCTGCTGCGATGTTTGATACAGCCGGCGAAGCATGACCAACGCGCCCGTCATCACCGTGCCGGATGCGCCCGGTGAAGCGGAGCGTCTGGTCGTCGCCAATGCCTTGCTGGCCTACAACACCAAGACGGTCGGACCGAACAATTACCGGCCGCTCTCGATCCTGATCCACGATCCCGCGACCGGCGAACCGATCGGCGGCATCTGGGGCAAGACGGCGTTCAATTGGTGCTTTGTCGAGCTGTTCGTCGTGCCCGAGCAGTTCCGCGGCCAGGACATCGGCTCGAAGGTCCTCGCCAAGGCGGAAGAGATCGCGCGCGAGCGCGGCTGCATCGGTCTGTGGCTCGATACCTACTGGTTTCAGGCCCGGAGCTTCTACGAAAAGCAGGGCTATGAAGTGTTCGGCGAAATCCCGGACTATCCGCGCGGCGGTCCGCGCTACTTCCTGAAAAAGAGCTTCGTCTAGACCGGTTCAGGCTGTGCAGCCCGCCCCGCAATGTTATGGTCCTGGCCGTTCTGACAGCCGGGATTTTGCGATGACCTCCTCCACGACCTCACGCGCGCTCAACGATATCGACGGCCACATCGTGCTGGCCGGCGCCGGGAAGATGGGCGGCGCGATGCTGACGGGCTGGATCGCTGGCGGGCTCAATCCGAACCGAGCCGTCGTGATCGACCCGTATGTCTCCAACGAGATCAAGGCGCTCGCGGCCAAGGGCGTCCGTCTCAATCCGGACGTGAAGGACATCGGCGCTGTCGCCGCACTGGTTCTTGCCGTGAAACCACAGATGTTCGCCGAGGTCGGGCCGACACTGCGCGAGATCGCCGGATCGTCTTTGGTGGTCTCGATCATGGCCGGCACGACCATCGCCGGCATCGCCAAGGCCTGCGGCGGCAAAGTGGTGCGCGCGATGCCGAACACGCCGGCCGCCATCGGCCGCGGTATCACCGTGGCGGTTGCTGCGAGCGACGTATCGCAGGAGCAACGCGGCTTGACCGATGCGCTGTTGCGCGCCACCGGATCGGTCGAATGGGTCGAGGACGAAAGTCTGATCGATGCCGTCACCGCCGTCTCTGGCTCGGGGCCTGCTTATGTGTTCCTGCTGGCCGAAGAAATGGCTCGCGCCGGCGTTGCTGCCGGTTTGCCACCCGAACTCGCGATGAAGCTTGCTCGCGAGACGGTGTCCGGCTCCGGCGAACTCCTGCGCCAGTCCGATCTCGATGCGGCGACGCTGCGCAAGAATGTCACCTCGCCCGGCGGGACCACTGCAGCGGCGCTCGGCGTGTTGATGGCCGATGACGGCTTCGAGCCGTTACTGACTCGCGCGATTGCTGCGGCAACGGCGCGGTCGAAGGAACTGGCGAAGTAACTAGACGGGCACCCGCACCACCGCCCGCAAGCCACCCATCGGACTATCCGTCAGCGTGATATCGCCGCCATGGGAGCGCGCGATATCGCGGGCGATGGCGAGGCCGAGGCCTGTGCCGCCTTCGTCCTGATTACGCGCGTCGTCGAGCCGCAGGAACGGTTTGAACACTTCCTCGCGCATGTCGGCGGGAATACCGGGGCCGTCATCATCCACAGTCACCGTCAGATAGCGATGATCGCGATGGCCGGTGATGGCGATGTCGTTGGCATGGCGCGCGGCATTCGAAACCAGGTTGCCGAGGCAGCGTTTGAAGGCCGCGGGCTTCACCGTAACGATCGGCAGGCCGTGGAACGTGACCGTTGCCTTGTGTCCGTTGCGCTCGGCATCGCTGCGAAGCTCTTCCAGCGCCGCCGCCATATCGGTCGGCTGCGCCTGCTCGCCGCTGTCGCCGCGCGCAAAGGCGAGATAGGCCTCGAGCATGCCCGACATCTCGTCGATATCCTTGCGCATGCCATCGACTTCCGGACCGTCCTCGATCAGCGCCAGTTCAAGCTTGAAGCGCGTCAGAATGGTGCGCAGGTCATGCGAGACGCCGGCTAGCATCGCTGTGCGCTGCTCCATCGCGCGTTCGATACGCGCCTTCATCTCGATAAAGGCATTGGCGGCGCGACGCACCTCGCGCGCACCGCGCGGCCGGAAATTCAGCGCTTCGCGGCCCTTGCCGAAACTTTCGGCGGCGTCAGCAAGTTTCAGGATCGGGCGGATCTGGTTACGCAGGAACAGGATCGCGACGATCAGCAGGATCGAGGACGTCCCCACCATCCAGAACAGGAAGATTTCCGAATTCGATGCATAGGCTGCGCTGCGCTGGGCGAAGATGCGCATCACAGCATCATCGAGCTGGATGCGGATTTCCACGAGATTGGAGCGGCCAACGGTGTCGATCCAGAACGGCCGCGTGATCTGCCGACCGATCTGGACCGACAGCGCCTGATCGAGCAGCGAGAAGAACGGCTTCGGACCGGGCGGCGGCATGTCGCCGAGCGGCAGGAAATCCACGACGAGGCCAAGGCGCTGCTGCGCGATGGCTTTGATCTGCGTGCGGTCCTTATCCTGCGGATAGACCTTGTAGACGTCGATCAGCGTTGCGATGTCCTGCACCACGGCCTGCGACAGGCGGCGCGTCACCGTGTTCCAGTGCCGCTCCATGAAGACGAAGGCCACCACCGACTGCAGCAGCACCATCGGTACGATCATGATCAGCAGCGTGCGGGCATAGAGCCCCGTGGGCATCACGCTCTTGAAGCGCCGGCCCATCAGACTGTGCGCCGCGGAGACGCGGCCTGCCGCAGAGCGGAGGATGGTAATGCCGGTGTCGAGCGTGGTCATCGTGCAAACTTCATCGAACTATGGCGACGCGACGAGACGATAGCCGATGCCACGCACGGCCTGCAGAAACAGCGGATTGGCTGGATCGGTCTCTATCTTCCGGCGCAGGCGATTGATCTGTACGTCCACCGCACGCTCGTTCACGGTGCCACCGCCGCCGGTGAGTTCACCGCGCGGCACGGTCTCGCCGGGCGCTGCAGCCAGCACACGCAGCATGTCACGCTCGCGGTCGGTGAGATGGATGATCTCGTCGCCCTGGCGTAGTTCGCCGCGCACGAGGTGATATATGTAAGGCCCGAATTGCAGCGACTCTGCGCGCTCGACCGGCACCGGCGCACTGCGCTTTAGAATATTCGCGATGCGCAACACCAGTTCGCGCGGCTCGAACGGCTTGGCAACATAGTCGTCGGCGCCGATCTGCAATCCCTCGATCCGGCTCTCGGCTTCGTGCCGCGCCGTCAGCATGATGATCGGCACAGCCGACGACGTCCGAATGAAACGTGCGAGCTCGAAGCCGGTCTCGCCTGGCATCATCACATCGAGGATCAGGAGATCGAAATGGAGCCCGAGCAGCTTGGCGCGCGCTTCCTTGGCGCTCGGCGCCGTGGTGACGCGGTAGCCTTCGCCTGAGAGAAAGCGCGAGAGGAGATCGCGAATACGGCGGTCGTCATCGACCAGCAGCAGATGCGGCGCATCGTCGGCCAATGGCACCGGCATACGTTTGGCGGCCTGAGCTAACATCATGTCTTGTTTGTCCTGCCGTCAGTTTTGGCGGATGCCTGGCCCAAGATGACCTGCAGCACCTTGTCGGGATCATTGCGGTCGATCATCGCCGAGAGAAACCTGCCGATCGCCTCAACTTCGACCGGCGTAAAATCCTTGAGCGCGCGGTTGATGCGATCGGTCTGCAAACCCGCTAGCTGCGCAACGAGAGCTTCACCCTTGGCCGTGGCGAAAAGAAGCCGTTGCCGCCGATCGGCCTCGCCGGATTTCTGAACAATATACCCTTCATCGAGCAATTGCTTGAGGACACGGCCCAGCGACTGCTTCGTGATACGCAAGACATCGAGCAGATCGGCAACCTTCAGGCCGGGATAGCGATGCACGAAGTGAACGACCCGGTGATGGGCGCGCCCGAAGCCGAACTGATCGAGCACATCGTCGGGATCGCCCACAAAGTCGCGATAGGCAAAGAACAACAGCTCGATGATGTCCCAGCGGGGCGGTTTCGCAGGATCGCCGCTGGATTGCCGCTGGATCGTCTCAAGCGATCGTGACGCCGCGTCCTTGGAATTTACGTCAACCATATTGACATATCTTGGGTTCAATCTTACAAAACTGACCATCGCGACGAAATATTAGAACTCTCGCCGCATGGCCCAATAGGGCCGATCTGAGAACCATACCGGACTTCGGCATGGCGCTAAAGCCTGTCCTGGGTCATCTACCGGGGCCGGAAACGCTTTTGCCGTGGGTCCGCTTGACGTAGAACAACATCGACGCTGCCGCCCCCAGGAGCTGCGCCGTAAGCAGGAGTGAGATCCATGGGAGTTTCGTTCGATAAAATCGATGGCGCAGCTTTGTTGAAATTCGACATTCAGCCCGCGGCGAACGCGGTGTCCGAGGCGGACCGCGCAGCAAAGCTCAGGGATCCGGGCTTCGGCCGGGTTTTCACCGATCACATGGCCATCGTCCGCTATAATCAGACCGACGGCTGGCATGGCGCGCGCGTCGAATCCCGCGCGAATTTCCCGCTCGATCCCGCAGCGGCCGTGCTGCATTACGCGCAGGAGATTTTCGAAGGGCTCAAGGCCTATGTGCGTGAAGACGGCGGCGTGAATCTGTTCCGTCCCGATGCCAATGCAAGGCGCTTCCGGAATTCGGCCGATCGTATGGCCATGGCTCCGCTGCCCGAGCCCGTGTTCATCGAAGCGGTCGAGCAACTCGTGCGCATCGACAGCGCCTGGATTCCAGGTGGCGAAGGCAGCCTCTACCTGCGCCCCTTCATGATCGCGAGCGAGATCTTCCTCGGGGTGAAGCCGTCCGCGGAATACATCTTCGCTGTCATCGCCTCGCCGGTCGGCTCCTATTTCAAGGGGGGACCCGCCCCGGTGTCGATCTGGGTGTCAGAGAACTACACACGCGCCGCGATCGGCGGCACCGGCGCCGTCAAATGCGGCGGCAACTACGCCGCGAGCCTGCGCGCGCAGGCGGAAGCCAGCGATCACGGCTGCGATCAGGTCGTGTTCCTCGATGCGGTCGAGCGCCGCTACATCGAAGAACTCGGCGGCATGAACATTTTCTTCGTGTTCGAGGACGGTTCGCTGCTGACACCGCCGCTCGGCACGATTCTGCCAGGCATCACCCGCGATTCGATCATCGCATTGGCGAAGGATAAGGGCACGCAGGTGCGTGAAGAGGCCTACACGCTCGACCAGTGGCGTGCCGACGCTGCCAGCGGCAAGCTGAAAGAGGCCTTTGCCTGCGGCACGGCAGCGGTCATCTCGCCGATCGGCCAGGTGCGCTCCGCGAGCGGTGATTTTACCATCAATGGCGGCACGGCTGGTCCCGTCACGATGGGGCTGCGCAAACAACTGGTCGATATCCAATACGGTCGCGCACCCGACCCGCACAACTGGATCCGCAAGGTCCTGTAAGCCCACGCGCCTGAAGACAACAAATGCCGCAGCCTTTCGAGGCTGCGGCATTTTTATTTGGCTCAAGTCGCCGGCACGAGCCCGAGTTGCTCGCGCCGAGTCCAACGCCAAAGCATGACCGGTGCGACGACCGCCAGACCCGCTGCCAGCCCGATCCAGATGCCGACGCCGCCGAAGCCCAGCTTGAATGCGAATAGCAGGCTGAGACCCATGCCGAAGCCCCAATAGCCCAATGCGGCAAAGATCATCGGCACGCGCGTATCCTGCAATCCGCGCAGCATCCCTGCAGCCACCGACTGCGCGCCGTCCGCAATCTGGAACACCGCCGCGCAAAACAGAAACGACATTGCCGTATCGATGACGACGGCATTGGCGGGATTGCCCAGATCGATGAAGGCGCCAATCAGGACACGCGGCGCAACCAGCAACAGCATGCTCATCGACGCCATGAATGCCACCGCAAGGCCGAATGCAGTCCATCCTGCTCGCGTGATGCCATCGCGATCCACGGCGCCTTTGGCCAATCCAACGCGGACGGTTGCCGCCTGGCTCAGTCCCATTGGCACCATGAAGGAGATCGATGCGATCTGGATTGCAATCGCATGCGCCGCGATGGCGGCCGTTCCAAACTGCCCCATCAGGAACACTGCCGCATTGAAGACGGTAATTTCGAATGCGAGCGTCGCGCCGATCGGAAAACCGATGCGCCATAGCTTTGCGAGGCGCGGCCAGTCGGCACGCCACCAGTTGCCGAACAGATGATAGCGCCGAAACTTCGGATGCAATGCGACGACGAGCGCAAAGACTGCGAACAGAAAGATGTTCGACAGCGTGGTCGCAAGACCGGAGCCGCGCAAACCCATCTCCGGAAACCCGAGATGACCGAACACCAGCACCCAGTTGGCGGCAGCATTGAACAGAATGGTCACGCCCGTCACCACCAGCGCCCAGAGCGGACGTTGCACGGCAGCGACAAAGGAGCGCAGCACAATGAACCCGAGCGCGGGCAGGAAACCCCATTGCAACATATGCATGAAGGTTTGCGCATCGGCAGCCGCCTGCGCCTCCTGACCGAACCGCAACAGGATCGCTTCGGTGTGCCAGAGAATGATCCATGCCGGCACCGAGACGATCAGCGCCGTCCACAAACCCTGCCGGAATGTTCGCCGGACATCTCGCACCGCATGCAACTTGCGACCGATCGCTTCCGCCATCATCGGCGATGTCGCAGTGACGAGGCCGATGGCGAAGATCAGAATCGCGAAATAGACATTCACACCCAGCGCCGACGCAGCCAGAGCCTCCGCACTCACACGGCCGAGTATGATCACGTCAGTCGTCGTGAGTGCGATCTGCGCAAGATTGGTCAGCACCAGCGGCCAGCCAAGCGCCAGCGTCGCTCGCAATTCAGCGAGCCACAGATTGCGCGTTAGCGCTTTCTGATCGACAGCCAGCAGCATGACATCCTTCAGTCGATTTGAACGTCGCGACGGTAAGAGATGTCGCGTCAAAATCCGTCCGACAACGATGTCGGACATTCACACATCAAAATTCGCGTGAAGATGCCGTGATAAACGCTGCGGGCGTGTTTGGCCAGATGTCCGACTAGCTGGCGCCGCGACCTTGCAGCGCAGCAGCGGACACCCAGAACACCTCGCCTTCGGAGTCTTCGGTGTCCAGCCAGATCAGCGGCAGATCGGGAAAGGCTTCATCGACGTTGGCGCGGCCGCGACCGATTTCACACAACAAACCGCCATGCGGATTCAGATGATCGCCAGCCTGTTCAATGATCTTCCTGACGATGTCGAGCCCGTCATCGCCGCCATCGAAAGCCATCGCGGGTTCGGCCAGGCATTCATCCGGCAAATCCGCCATGCCCTGCGCATCGACATAAGGCGGATTGGTAATGATGAGATCGTAGCGGGTATCGCCAAGCGGTTCGAACAAATCGCCCTTGTAAAGCGTCAGTCGCTCGTCGAGCCCGTAATCGATGACATTGCGCATGGCGACGGCGAGCGCTGCGGGCGACAGATCGACGGCATCGACCTGCGCATTAGGGAACGACTGGCTCGCCAGGATCGCGATGCAGCCAGAACCTGTGCAAAGATCCAGCACGCTTTCGATCTCCATGGGATCGTCAATCAGCGATCCGCCTTCGCCGTCATCACCGCTGAAATGCGAATCCAGCAATTCGCCGATGAAAGACCGCGGCACGATAGTGCGCTCGTCCACATAGAACGGCAGGCCACGCATATAGATCTTGTTGAGCAGATAGGCCGCCGGTTTGCGCGTCGTCACGCGGCGATGAATGATGTCGAGGATCTGCTTGCCTTCAGCCGCAGTCACCCGCGCCATGGCGAAATTCTCGAACTGGTCGGGATGCAGATGCAGGACTTCGCAGACGATGAAGGCGGCTTCGGCCACGGGATCGGTGGTGCCGTGCGCAAAAGAGAGCCGGGCCTCGATGAAACGGCTGGTGGCGTAGCGCACATAATCGAGCAATGTCGCTAGCTCGCCCGGCGCCACCTTCGGCAGGGTCGCAGTCGCGATCTTCTTCATGGAGGTCTTTGCCTTTGCAGAAGCCTTGCTCGCAGATTTCCTGACCGCCTTCTTCGCGGTTGTCTTCACAGTCTTCTTTGCCATCAGTTTTTATCCCAGCGCGCCGCGGCGTCGTCATCGTCGGTCTTCGCAGCAATCCAGCTGCTGCCACCGGCGGTTTCCTCGCGCTTCCAGAACGGAGCATGCGCCTTGAGGTAATCCATCAGAAACTCAGCGGCCTGAAACGCCGCCTGGCGGTGCGCCGACGCGGTCAGCACCACCATGATATTCTCGCCGGGCAGGATGCGGCCGACGCGGTGAACGATCGTCAATCCGGTCAGCGGCCAGCGGTTCATCGCCTCATCAGCATGACGCGCAATCTCTGCCTCGGCCATGCCGGGATAGTGCTCCAGCGTCAGCGCCGTGGTTGCGTCGCCGCTGCCCTCGCTGCCACGGCAGATACCACTGAACGTAACAACTGCGCCGATGTCCGTACGGCTTGCCGTCAGCGCCGCGATTTCGCTGGAAACGTCGAAATCGGCATCCTGGATGCGGATGGTCACGTTGTAGGTCATGAGATCAACGCAGTCGTTGGTAAATCAGCCGCCGGTCATCGGCGGGAAGAATGCAATCTCGCGGGCGCCAGCGATGACGGTGTCGGGCCGCACATGGGTATGGTCGATGGCGGCGCGGATCACCTTCGGCGTTTCGAATGCATAGGCATATTCGTCGCCCCGCGTGCTCAGCCATCCGATCAGATCGCCGACAGTGCGCACGGCCGCCGGCGGCTCGACCGTCTCTTCGGCCTTGCCGATGCGCTCGCGCACCCAGGCGAAGTAGACGACCTTCATGCCTCCTCCGCAATGAGGTGGTGAATGCCAGCCCTGAAATAGTCGTAGCCCGTGTAGATGGTGACAAGCGCGGAAATCCAGAGCAGCAACAGACCGAGCTGTGTCGTGATCGGGATCACCTGATCGCCGGCCTCGCCGGCCAGCAGGAAGCCGATGGCGATCAACTGGGCCGTCGTCTTCCACTTCGCCACTCTGGAGACCGGGACGCTGACACGGAGTGCGGCGAGATATTCACGCAGGCCCGAGACCAGAATTTCGCGGCACAGGATCACGATGGCAGCCCACAGGGTCCAGCCATGGATGATGCCGTCGGCCGCCAGCATCAGCAGGCAGGAGGCCACCAGCAGCTTGTCGGCGATCGGATCGAGCATCCGGCCGAAGGCCGACTGCTGATTCCAGATCCGGGCGTAATAGCCATCGAGAAAATCAGTAACCGCGGCGCCGATGAAGACGGCCAGCGCGACCCAGCGCAGCCATAGCGGGCCATCCATGATCGACTGCGAATAGATGCAGCCTACCACCACCGGAATGGCGGCAATGCGGGCCATGGTCAGGATATTTGGCAGGGACATCGCGGAATTCGCGGCCCGTCTCGTGGTCACTGTCATCCGTCTTACCAATACTGCCAGAGCGCAGAGGTCAACCGCCAGCGAAGCGGCGCGGCTTAGTTTACCGCAAAACTGCCCCAAGGCATGCGACAGCCAGATTACGTCTCGTTCATCTTTGCGATCATCTGGCCCCCGGCTGAGGGTGAAAAAAGTCGAAAATCTTGCGGGCGCTCTCGGCCGAGATGCCGGGAACCTTGCCAAGGTCGCCCACCGAGGCCCGCTCGATCTCTTTTAACGTTCCGAAATGGTGCAGGAGTGCCCGCTTGCGGGTCGGGCCGATTCCCGGGATTTCCTGCAGTCCGGCCTCGCGGATGTCCTTCTTGCGCAGTGTGCGGTGCGATCCGATGACGAACCGATGCGCCTCGTCGCGCAGCCGCTGGATAAAATACAGCACGGGATCGCGCGGCTCCAGCTTGATAGCCTCGCGGCCGGGAATGAACATCGTCTCGCGGCCGGCGTCGCGATCCGGCCCCTTGGCCACCGCCATCAGGGTCACATCGGTCAGCTTCAGCTCGTCGAAGATCTCCTTGACCGCATTAAGCTGGCCGCGACCGCCATCGATGATGACGAGATCGGGCCATAGCGGCACGTCATCGTCTTTCGGCTTGGCCACCTCGCCCTCAACCGGCGGTGCCAGCAGCCGCTTGAAACGGCGCTGCAGCACCTCCTTCATCATCCCGTAGTCGTCACCGGGCGTGAGCCCTTCGGACTTGATGTTGAACTTGCGGTACTGGTTCTTGATGAAGCCATCCGGCCCCGCCACGATCATTGCGCCGACCGCGTTGGTGCCCTGGATATGGCTGTTGTCATAGACTTCGATGCGCTTCGGCACGGTGGCCATGCCCGCCATCTTCGACATACCTTCCAAGAGACGCGTCTGCGTCGCCGTGTCGGCGAGCTTGCGGCCGAGCGCCTCGCGGGCATTGGTCAGCGCGTGGAGGACCAGCTCTTTCTTCTCGCCGCGCTGCGGTGTCAGCACCTCGACCTTGAAACCAGCCTTGACGCTGAGCGCGCTGGCCAGCAGCTCGCTTTCCTCGATGGCGTGTGACAGCAGCACCATCTTCGGCGGCGGCTTGTCCTCGTAGAACTGCGCGAGGAATGAGCCCAGCACTTCCTCGGACGTGTAGGATTTCTCCGCGCGCGGGAAATAAGCCCGGTTGCCCCAGTTCTGGCCGGTGCGGAAGAAGAACACCTCGACGCAGGAATAGCCGCCCTCCTGATGGATGGCGAAGACGTCGGCCTCCTCCACGGTGCGCGGATTGATGCCCTGCTGCGACTGGATTGCCGAGAGTGCCGCCAGACGGTCGCGATACAGCGCCGCCCGCTCGAAGGCGAGTTCGTCCGACGCCTTCTCCATTTCGCCGGCCAGCAGTTGCTTCACGGCGCGGCTGCGGCCGGACAGGAAGTCCTTCGCCTCGCGCACCAGTTCGGTATAGCCGGGAAAATCGATCTCGCTTGTGCAGGGGCCCGAGCAGCGGCGGATTTGATACAGCAGACAGGGCCGCGTGCGGCTCTCGAAAAATGAATCCGTGCACGACCGCACCAGAAACGCGCGCTGCAGCGCCGTGATGGTCCGATTGACCGCACCGACCGATGCGAACGGACCGAAATAGCGGCCGGGCCGCGATTGCGCGCCACGATGCTTCAGAATCTGGGGTGCCCAGTGATCGCCCGAGATCAGAATATACGGAAAGGACTTGTCGTCGCGGAGCTGCACGTTGAATCGCGGACGCAGCTGCTTGATGAGATTGGCCTCAAGCAACAGCGCCTCAGTCTCGGTCGCGGTCGAGATGATCTCCACCACCACCGTGGCCGCGATCATGCGGGCGATGCGCATCACCTGCCCGGTCGGCCTTGCATAGGACGACAGCCGCTTCTTCACATTCTTGGCCTTGCCGACATACAGCACGTCGTTGGCCGCATTCAGCATCCGGTAGACGCCCGGCGATGTCGGCGCATGGCGCACGGCATGTTCGATGGCCGCACGGCCGATCGCCAGCGGGCCCTCGGCGACCACGTCGCCGAAATCGTCATCGGCAGCATCCGGGAGCGCGCCGTCTTCCTCGTCGTCGGCCGCCGCGGGTTCCGGTTCGAGATCGGGTGGCGCCTGCAGGGTCGACTGGATGCCCTGTCCGAAACTAGGGCCGTCGGAACCTGGCTCTGCCGCGGGCTCAGATGGCGTCTCGTGCAGCGGCTCGGTGGGGTCTTGAATCATGAGCCCAATTTAGGCGCTGCGGCGGGTCATCGCCAGCATCCGACCGACCCGAATGCCCATGCGACAGCCGGTTTCCCAGGTGTTTGCAGCAAGCCACAGGATTTTAGCTGTCCACGCGGGAAATTCGCGGATCGTCAAAAGTAAGACTCTTTTAACGCCAATACGGCGCCGCTGAGGGCCGTTAAGGACCGCTTAATCTAAAACTCTCGATAAATCGTCTCGATAAATGATGGAATTCCGTAACCCTAAGGCTTCGTTCGGCAGATTCCGAGCGCGCTCCCATGGGCCGGCAGTAACGCGTATTTTGGAGAGTTGAGATGAGTAAGTTTGCGTTCGCAGCAGTCGCCCTCGTGGCTGCAGGTGCGACAACAGCACATGCGGCGGACATGCCTTACCGTTCGCGCGCCCCCTATACCGTCGCCCAGCCGCTCAACGCCTATAGCTGGGCCGGCCCGTATCTCGGCGCCACTCTCGGTTACGAATGGGGCAGCGTCTCCAACACCGGCGCGAAGCCCTCGGGCATCGCCGGCGGCGTGACCGGCGGTTACAACTGGCAGAGCGGCAACATCGTGTTCGGTCTCGAAGGTGATCTGCAGGGCACCGGCGCCGATGACCGCTTTGCCACCTACAAGTTCTCGAACCCCTGGTTCGGCACCGCGCGCGGTCGCATCGGCTACGCCTTCAACAACGTACTGCTCTACGGCACCGCCGGCCTCTCCTTTGGCAGCCTGGAAGCCGAGTTGAACGGCCTGCAGCAGTCGCAGACTTCGGTCGGCTGGACCGCGGGTGTCGGCGCGGAAGTCGGCATCTACCAGAACTGGACCGCCAAGATCGAATATCTCTATGTCGATCTGTCCAAGAACACCTACACGCTCACCGGCACCGACAGCGCGCTCAGCTTCGGCACCGTACGCATCGGCGTGAACTATCACTTCTAAGTCCGGCTCCGGACGCTTCGCGTCCGGACCTCTGCTCAAGTACTTCGTCTCCAGATACGTCGACTCCAAGTACAAGAAACCATCGTCATCCACTCCCGGCCGCGCTGCGGCCGGGATTTTTTATGGCCCACTCCCAAGCTGGATCCGCCGCTATCCTGTGATGACCAGATTGACCGCTTTGGGGCCCTTGCCCTTCTTGTCGGGCTCGACCTCGAAGGTGATCCGCTGTCCTTCGATCAGGTCCTTCAGGCCAGCGCGCTCGACTGCGGTAATGTGCACAAACACGTCCCGTCCGCCATCGTCCGGCTTGATGAAGCCGTAGCCTCGCTCGCCATTGAAAAACTTGACCGTACCGCTCATGCCCATCGGGTCCCTCCCCGCAATGCTCCGCCGCGGCGCTTTCGCGCTGCGACCGACCGGACATTCACTCCACGGAAGCTAGGCCTTGTTTCAATATCGATTTGGGCCACGTCACTCCGCCGCAACCATTCGCGGAAGCGGAACGTAAAGCCAGTCATAATGACAACAGCTTAATACGGTTCCGCCGGGATTGACTACCGTTTTTGGCGGCGCCGTTTGATAGTTGGAGTTTGCGTAGTTCGGCGCAGGCCGTGCGACGTCAGGGTTTGGCCGTTTCGAGCCGGAAGCGTCCGGCGCCGCCAAGGCCAAGCGGCTTCTCGAGCTGCGGCAGGATTTCCTTGAGCTCGGCGGCGAGCTTCCACGGCGGATTGACAATCAAAAGTCCGGTCGAGGTCAGCGGGCCATCCGCCGTTTGCGGTGCAACGCTGAATTCGAGGCGTAGACATCTACCGGGCGTTGCGGATGCAGCAGCCGTCGCCGCGACATGCTGCGCCAGTTCATCGGTCGCGCGCCGGCTTTTGGCGGGATACCACAGCATGTAAATGCCGGTCGCCCATTTGGCGTAGACCTGCTCGAACACTGCAGCCATCCGCGCGAACTCGTTCTTGTCTTCGTAGGGCGGATCGATCAGCACCACACCGCGTCGTTCCTTTGGTGGCACATAGGCCGGCAGACCGACCCAGCCATCGATATCGACGACGCGCGCCTGCTCGTCCCTGCGCAGCGCCGAGATCAGCTTCTTGCGCGCCTGCGGTTCGACCTCGCAGCACACCATGCTGTCCTGCGGCCGCAGCAAGGCGCGGGCGATCAGCGGCGAGCCGGGATAGGCTTTGAGTTCGCGCAGCGCATTGAATGACCGGACGATGTCGAGATAGGGCGCGACCAGCGGCGCACTGGATTCCGTGAAGCGCGCCTGCAGCGCACGGGCAATGCCGGTGGTCCACTCGCCCGAGCGCGTGGCCTCGTCGCCGGTCAGGTCATAGAGCCCGGCGCCGGCATGGCTGTCGATGACGCGGAACGGCGCCGGCTTCTCCTGCAGATGGGTCAGGATGCGGACCAGCACGATGTGCTTGATGACATCGGCAAAGTTGCCGGCGTGGAAGGCGTGTCGATAATTCATGCGCCAGCAGTACGCTACGATGGCTCACACCGCAAAAGTTTAGACGTCTATCTGCCCGTATTCCGGTCGCAAAACCGGTATTCACTTTGCGGAATACGCGCTGGCTAGCCGCCTCGCATCGGCGGCATCACCACCTGATCGCGGCGGCAGGCGCGGCGGTCAATCTCCTCGCAGGCGCGGAACTGGAGATCCTTGCTCATGCAGACCCGGACCTCGGTCAGGCGGTTACGATCGCAGGTCACGGCGATGGCCGAATTGCTGAGGCCCGGATTGACCTTGATGAAGGCTTCCTCGATTGCGTCCGGCGCAATTGTCTTGGCCTGCTGCAGATCGAGAAACTCGTCGGGAATTTTAACCCCGGCGCGCGCCTTGCGGATGGCTTCGAAATAACCGCGCTGGCCGAGGCCGGAGCAGGTGCCGTGCTTGTCCCACTCACTGAAGATCAGGCCGGGCGCCGGCATCAGGTCGAGCATCGACTGCATGATATTGCGTGCCAGCCGCGGGGCCGGACGCTCGCAGTAATTCGGGAAGCCGCGGTCGTACTGTGGCCAAAGCCCATGCACCACGAAGGAGTAAGGCCGGCCGCCGCATTGCATCTGGGCCGAGCGGTTGTTGCCGCCGCGCTCCTGAGCCGCCTCGCAGAAACTCGGCGACCATGACAGCGACAGCACGTAGAAATCGAATTCGCCGGGCGCATTCTGCCGGCGGTCCTGCGCAGAGGCCGGATTGGCCGTCAGCGCAGCAAGCGCCAGAAACGCGAGCGACAAAAACCTTCGCGAAACGACAAATCGAAGTGCCTGAAACATGACGCGCCCCACCCCTGAGAAGGGCAAGCCTAGTCAGGCATCAAGAACAATTCAAGAACAAAATTGTTTAGGTCGGCGAACGAAGCTCAGCGCTTCGCCGCCCGGCAGCGCGGGTTGTAGGCCCAGTCGCGGTCGAGGCCGACGACGCACCATTCGACGCCCTGGCCATAACCGGCAAAGCCGCCATCCTCGATGATCGAGTAATGCACCTGGCGCATCTTGCCGTCGGTCAGCATCGCATCGGCGGTGCAGTAGCGGCGCGGAATGTTGTCGGACTGCCAAGGACGGAAGGCGGTCTCATGAACACGGCTGAAGCCGGTGATCTGCAGCGCCGAATTCCAGAAGGTGCTTTCCTTGTCCTGGAACTGCGACGAAATCGTCGAGAGACCAGCTTCGCAATCCGCCAGACGGCCCTCGTAGTTCGGCCCGGACAGCCAGAAGTTCAGCTCCAGCAGGTTCGCAGCCTGAGCGCCCGGAGCCAGGGTCATAAGCCCGAGAACGGCGCCGGTAACGGCAGCCAGGACGGCTTTCTTCCAGGATGAGATGAGGTCGCGCATGGGGAATCCGCCGTCTGATGATTGTTCCCGGAACGTGCCGCGAAGCCCGTGCAGGGTCAAGTGCATCGCGGCCACACCCGGCGCACAACTCCGTCAGAACCTTGACGGCGTTCTTTTCAGCGTCGCCGATGCCCTCTAAGGTGCCCATAACGACGATGGAGACGGTGATGCGAATGATTCGGTTGGCGATTTTGGCTGCAGGTCTGAGCGGTGCGATCATGAGCAGCGCGGCCAAGGCCGACTGGGTGCCGCCATTCAAGGGCAATGACACCGGCGGTATCATCTCCACATCCCTGATCAGCCAGACCGATATTCGCGCCCTGGCGATCGACCATTGCGCGCGTTACGGCAAGGTCGTGAAATTCCTGAGCGCACCGCAGGAATATGGCGCCTACGTCTCGTTCGCCTGCCGCTGGGTGCCTTATGGCGCCTCGGATCGGCCGCTCCGCGTTCGCTACTGAACCTTTTTACGCGACACAGCGTCTCATCGGCTTGGAGAGAACCAGGCATGATGCGACGCTATGTTTCATTGTTGAATATTTCCGTTTTGAGCGCCACTGCGATGTTGTGGGCAGTACCCGCTATCGCCGATCCCATCGAGTTGCCAGCACGCAAGGCCGGGCTCTGGGAAATGAAGATGCAGGGCAGCGCCGGGATGCCCGGCATGACGATGCAGCACTGCACTGATGAGTCCACCGACAAGTCCATGAACACGACCTTCTCGCCGATGGCGAAGGACATGTGTTCGAAGAACGAGATGAAGAAGACCGCGACAGGCTATGTCACGGATTCGGTCTGCAATATCGGCGGCACCACAAGCACGTCGCATGCCGAGATCACCGGCGATTTCAACTCTGCCTATACGATGAAGATCACCTCGCAGAATTCGGGCGGCGCCAAGGCCAATACTGGCGACAGCACCACGCAGCTGGAAGCCAAATGGCTCGGCGCCTGCAAGCCGGACCAGAAGCCCGGCGACATCATGATGCCCGGCGGCATGAAGATGAATGTCAAGGACATGGAGAAGATGAAGGGCATGCACCGGCCGCAATAGAGCCGCAGGCCCGCTGACTCGATGTTTTCCACCGCTGCGTTCTCCGCTATAGATGATGGTAATCATCCCAATGGCGTGCGCAACGCCGGCGACAGGAAACTCCAAAGGGCAGCTCCATGACTGAATTCACCGCACTGATGTCGTCCATGACCCGCTCCGGCGACGGCTGGGCCGTCAGCGTCAGCGACGACTGGCTACAGGGCCGTACCATCTATGGCGGTCTGGCCGCGGCACTGTGCATGCAGGCTGCACTCAATGAATTCGGCGCCGTGCCGCCGCTTCGCTCGGCGCAGATCGCCTTCGTCGGCCCGGCCCCCGGTCCATTGCAGTTGCGCGCCAGCGTTCTGCGCAAGGGCAAATCGACACTGTTCGCCAGCGTCGATCTTGTCGGCGAAGCAGGCCTCGCGACCCGCGCCATGTTCTGCTTCGGCGCCGCGCGTGAATCGGCTTTTGCCCATGTGGAGACCGGGACGCCGGAACTGAAAGCACCGGAGCATTGCCCGGACTTCTTTCGCCGTGCGCCGCCGACGCTGCGTTTCCTGGAGCATATCGAAGGCCGGCATATGGGGGGCTCGATGCCGTTCAGCGGCAGCGAAGATCCGCAGATGATGCTGTGGCTGCGCCACTGCGAGCCCGGCATCCAGCCGTCGCTGGTGGCGTTGCTGGCCTTGGCCGACGCGCCGCCGCCGGCAGCTTCCGTTCGATCCACAACGCCCTCGCCGATCAGCACGATGACCTGGTCGATCGACATGCTCACCGACGAGATCACCACCGATGACGGCTGGTGGCTGATCCGCAATGTCGCCGAGCAGATCGCCGGCGGTTATTCCAGCCAGGCGATGACGCTGTGGAATCGAAACGGCCGGCCCATCATGGCCAGCCGTCAGAATATCGCAGTGTTTGGATAGACGCTTACTTCTTCGCGGCGGCGGCGCGCTCGACGAAGGTCTGGCCACCCTTCATCTTGTTGTTGAGCGGCGCTTCGTTGATCTGGATGACGACGGCATCGGCGGTGACGCCGAGATTCTTCACCAGCGCCTGGGTGATGTCGAGCATCATGCCCTTCTTCTGCTCGTCGGTGCGGCCTGCCGCCAGGTTGATCGTGATCTCAGGCATTGATGTCTCCCATTGCTCTACCAATTGTTGGCGCGTGGATTAATTCCATTTCACGCCGTGCTTGTCGAGAATCTTGCGGACCGCGCTCACGAGATCGTTTTCCGCAATCTTGGTCTGCGCCTCTGCCTGCTTCTGCAGATAGGCGTCGCGATCCCCTTCCAGATCCGACAGTCCGGCGCCGAGGATCAGATCCTTCAGCATCACTTCGCCGGTCGCCTTTTCGTCGGAGCCTTGAATGATCACACAGGGTGAATTGCGCCGGTCGGCATATTTCAGCTGGTTGCCCATGCTCTTGGGATTGCCAAGATAGAGTTCGGCGCGGATGCCGGCATTGCGCAGGCTCCCGACCATCTTCTGATAATCGGCGACGCGGTCGCGATCGAACACGGTGACGACGACGGGGCCGTAGATGACAGGCTTTGGCTTGTCTTTGTGAATGAGTTCGAGTGCCGCTTGCAGTCGCGACACGCCAATTGAAAACCCCGTCGCCGGCACCGGCTCGCCGCGGAAGCGCGAGACGAGACCATCGTAACGCCCACCGCCGCCGACCGAACCAAAGCGGACGGGACGGCCCTTCTCATCTTTTGCTTCAAGCGTGAGTTCAACTTCATAGACCGGGCCAGTGTAGTATTCGAGGCCGCGGACAATTGAGGGATCAATTAGGATCCGGCCATCTTGGTATCCGGACGCAGAAGTCAAATTAGCGATCTCGATGAGCTCTTTGACACCTTCAGTACCGGTTACTGAAGTCGATAGCAGTTCTAGCAAGTCGCCACTGAATGCAAAATTCCCGAAGCCTCCACGGCTTCGGATTTCAGCGGTACCAATGCTGGTCTTCAAGAATCCCAGAATGACGCTGGCTTGATGATCTGAAAGACCTGCGCCCTTCGTAAAGTCACCCTTGCCTTCCTCGCCGCCGTCCCAGCGCCCCGGCCCGAGCAGTTTTGCAATCTCATCAACCGGAAACTTGTCCATCTTGTCGATAGCCCGCAGTACCGTGAGGCGTCGTCCGGCGTTCTCGTCGCCGCCGAGGCCGATGCTCTCCATCACCCCATCGAGCACCTTGCGGTTGTTGACGCGCACCACATAGCTGCCACGCGGAATGCCGAGCGCTTCCATCGCATCGGCCGCCATCATGCACATTTCGGCATCCGCCGCCGGCGAGCCTGAGCCGACGGTGTCGGCGTCGAACTGCATGAACTGGCGGAAGCGACCGGGGCCCGGCTTCTCGTTGCGATAGACGTAACCTGCACGGTAGCTGCGATATGGCTTCGGCAGCGCGTCCCAGTGTTCGGCGACATAGCGCGCCAGCGGCGCCGTCAGGTCGTAGCGCAGCGAGATCCACTGCTCGTCGTCGTCCTGGAACGAGAACACGCCTTCATTGGGCCGGTCCTGATCGGGCAGGAACTTGCCGAGCGCATCGGTGAATTCCATGGTCGGGGTCTCGACCGGCTCGAAGCCGTAGCGCTCATAGACCTCGCGGATGGTGTCGGTCATCCGCCGGGTCGCGGCGATATCGGCAGGTCCGCGGTCGCCAAGGCCGCGCGGCAGACGCGCGCGCAGTTTCTGGGGTTTTTTGGGCTTTTCAGACTTTTCGCTCATAGCGGCGTGGTACCAGCGCAGGCAGAAACCGGCAAGCGTTCGGCCCCGCGATCACTTGAGGTTGGCCATGCGCGACGCCACAAGGTTCGCCACGGCGGAACCTTCGTCATGCCTCCCCGTTCAATTTCAAATGCCGGCCGCGATACCATTTCAGACATCTGCCGGCGCAGAACGAGGCTTTCAATATGCCACCGCTCGCAAGCGCCCTGGTGCGAACAGGGCTCGCGCTCAAGCTCAATCAGGTCAAGCGCGCCACGTCCTCCTATATCCGTGACCGCAGTGAGCAGACCCAGGGCATCGCGGTCTCTTATGCGGTCGCTGCCGGACTTTATGCTGCTGCAGGCATCTTTCTGATTGCCACCTTGCTGGTCGGCGCCGCCGCGCTGTTTCGCTGGGTCGAACTGCGCTACGGGCTGTTTCAGGCCTTTGGCGCAACCGGCGGATTGCTGCTGGTGCTCGCTGCCCTCTTCGCTGTCCTCGCTGCGAGCCGACTGAAACGCCCGGCGAAACAGTTTCCCAGTCTCGGCAGCCGCTTGCGGGTCGCGATCAATGCGAGCCCCGGCAAACATGAGCAGGTCACATCGGCCGCACCGCGTCGCGCACCCGCGCCGAACGAATTCAGGCCGAGCACACGCTCCGCACAGCCCCTGCCAAACAATGGCCCCGTCAAAGCCGGCCTCGTTCTGGCCGCGACGCTTGCCGGCTGGGCTTTCGCCCGGCGCCGCAGCCTTGCGCAGCCGGCCCCTGTCCGCAGACCCGCGAGCAAAGCGAACGCCTGATGGCCGTCCGCCGATCCGACACGGACAGTCTGCTGCTTGTCGCAGCGACAACCTTTGCCGTGCTCGCGTTGCAGAGCTTTTTCTCGACACGCAATACCGAGAGGTCCGTGGCAGATGAGCCGCAACCGATCGGCGACACCGACGTCCCGCCACCACAGACATTCACCCGCGAACTCGCTCAGCCCGGCCGCGGCCGCCATTCGTCCAGTCCGCTGCAGATTCCATGGACCGGCTGGAAGGACGTGCTGTGGCGCACCTATGAGCAGATCAATGAGGACCGGCTGCTGGCGATTGCGGCCGGCGTCGTATTCTTCGGCCTGCTCGCCGTGTTTCCGGCGATCACTGCGCTGGTCTCCTGCTACGGGTTGTTCGCCGATGCCTCGACGATCTCCGACAATCTGCAGACGCTGGCGTTGATGCTGCCGGATGGCTCGTTCCAGATCGTGCAGGATCAGATCGCGCGCGTGCTCGCCAATGGGCAGGCCAAGCTCGGCCTCACCTTCCTGTTCGGCCTTGCGCTGGCGCTGTGGAGCGCCAATGCCGGCGTGAAGGCCGTGATCGACGCGCTCAATGTCGTTTATGGCGAGCGCGAGAAGCGCAGCTTCATCAAGCTCAATATGCTCTCGCTCACTTTCACCGCCGGTGCCATCGCCGCGCTCCTTCTTATGGTGAGCGCCGTCGTTGCGCTGCCGCTGACGCTGGACCGGATCGGTCTCGCCACCGACAGCAAGACGATCATCAGCCTCTCCCGCTGGCCACTTCTGCTGCTCGTGGTCGTGCTGGCACTCGGCATCCTCTACCGCTTCGGTCCGAGCCGCCCCGGCGCGCGCTGGGAATGGCTCAGCATCGGCACCCTCGCTGCGGCCCTGCTCTGGCTTGCCGGCTCGGCGCTGCTGTCCTGGTACCTGTCCAATTTCGGCAATTACAGCGCTACTTACGGCTCGCTCGGCGCCGCCATCGGCCTGATGATGTGGATGTGGATGTCCGCGATCATCGTTCTGTGCGGGGCCGAGCTGAATTCCGAGATCGAGCACCAGACCGCCGTGGATACCACCGTCGGACCGGGACGACCGATGGGCGCACGTGGCGCCGCCATTGCCGATACGCTCGGCCGCGCCAGCGCCTGAGGTGCAAAAGCACCGGTGGGCAAGTTCTCCCAGCCCTGCTTTCCGAATCAACAATAATGCTAAGGTTGGCCGGGTACTTAGCGCCGGGAGCGCTCGCGGCCGGACCTTTGTCGTGCCGTGCAGGAGTTTGGATGTGAGGATGTTGCGCGCGTTATGATCCGCATCTCCACGATTTTTGTCGGCATTTGCATGGTGCTGGTCTCAGCCTCGCTTGGCCTGGTGCTGTATGCGATCGCCGGCATCAGCGGCTACGAATCGGCCATCGTCGCACTGACTGCGCTGACCGTGATGATCCTCTACAACGCGGTGTCGATGCGCATCAAAGACCGCGCCGAATCCACTGGCCAGATCACCGATCTGTCGCGTGGCACCGCCGACCTCGCCCGGCAGGTCGCCGAGTTCGGCCGCCGGCTCGCCGTGGTCGAGAGCAAGATCGCATCCGCCGGCACAGCCAATCAGGACCGTATCCAGACCGTCGCCGGGGAGATCGGCGAATTGGGTGCGCTGGTGAAGCAACTCGCCACATCGGTCGCCACCCACGAAGACATGCTGACAGCGATGCCTGCGCCGGCGACTGTTTCTGCGGCGATCGCGCCGCCATCGCCACCGGTCAAACCCGTGACCGCTGCCGATGTGCCGCTCGCCGTCGAGGTCGCCGAAGACACCGTGACACCGACGGCACCTGCGATCGTCGTCAGGCCGGAGGCAGCGCCAGCGCGCGATAATGCGCAGTTCACCGCCATGGTGAAGAGTGCCATCGCCGACAACCGTATCGACATCTATCTGCAGCCGATGGTCACGCTGCCGCAGCGCAAGGTGCGCTTCTACGAGGCGATGACCCGGCTGCGCGACGACAAGGATCAGGTGATCACCGCCGATGAGTTCATCGGTCCCGCAGAAGCCGCAGGCCTGATGGGCCAGATCGATCACATCGTGCTGCTGCGCTGCATGCAGGTGCTGCGCCGCCTGATGGTGCGCAACAAGGATGTCGGCGTGTTCTGCAACATGGCTGGCGCGACCCTGTCGAATGCCGAGACCTTCGCGCAATGCATCGACTTCCTCGAAGCCAACCGCGCGCTGGCGCCGTCCTTCGTGCTGGAATTCAAGCAGAACGTGTTCCGCAATCTCGGCCCGATCGAAAGCGAGCATCTCGCCGCCCTCGCCCAGCGCGGCTACCGCTTCTCCATCGATCACGTCACGGATTTGCGGATCGAGCCCCGCGACCTCGCCGATCGCGGCGTGCGCTTTATCAAGGTACCGGCAGCACTCCTGCTCGACCCCAAGCAGACGTCGAATTCCGACATTCACCCCGCCGATCTCTCCGACCTGCTCGGCCGGTTCGGAATCGATCTGATCGCCGAGCGAATCGAGGGCGAACGGGCCGTGGTCGACCTGCTCGACTTCGACGTCCGGTTCGGGCAAGGCTTCCTGTTCGCGGCGCCCCGCCCGCTCAGGCCGGAAACGCCGGCCAATGGCGGTGCGCCAAATCCCTCCGCCAAGGACCCCGCAAAGGCGCCCACCGACCCCAATAGCCTAGCGAGATCCGCCCCAACCACGCCTGCGCGGCCTGAGCCGCCGCGCACCACCGGCAATGCCGCGCTGGCGCGCCGCGCCACCGGCCCGAACTGATCGGCCCTCAATTCATGACCACACTGCGTTTCGTCGAGCGCTTGCGCGACCTCACCGGACATGTCGACATCGTTCTCAGCGACATCTGGGGCGTCGTCCATAACGGCCTTGAGTCGTTCCCCGAAGCCTGCGAGGCGTTGCATACGTTTCGCGCCAATGGCGGCACGGTGATCATGATCACCAATGCGCCGCGCCCCGCCGACTCCGTGCAGCGGCAGCTCCGCAAGCTCGGCGTCGCTGACGACACCTATGACGCCATCGTCTCGTCCGGCGACCTCACGCGCAATTTCGTCGCCGGCCAGCCGGGTCAGGCGATGTATCTGATCGGACCGGACCGCGACAGTTCGATCCATCGCGGCCTCGATGTGAAGCTCACCCCGCTCGAACAGGCCGACTACATCGTCTGCAGCGGATTGTTCGACGACGAGACCGAATCCGCCGACGACTATCGCGACATGATGAGCCAGGCGCTGGCGCGAAAGCTGACGCTCGTATGCGCCAATCCCGACATCATCGTCGAGCGCGGTGACCGCTTGATCTACTGCGCCGGCGCGGTCGCTGAACTCTATCGCGAGATGGGCGGCGAGGTGATCTTCTACGGCAAGCCGCATCGGCCGATCTACGATCAGGCCATGACGCTGGCCAAGGCGAGGCGCGGCAAGGACACGGCGCTGGATCGCGTGCTGGCAATCGGCGATTCCGTGCGCACCGATCTCGCCGGCGCGCATGCCTATGGCATCGACCTGCTGTTCGTCACCCGCGGCATCCATGCCGGCGACTTCGAAGGCATCGAACAGATGGGCGCCGCGGAAGTGAAGGAACTGTTCGGCCATCCACCGAAAGCGCTGATGCGTGAATTGAAGTGGTGAGCTGAGGCGACTTCTCCCTCCCCCGCGCTTGCGTGGGGAGGGTGGCCGGCCAAGGGCCGGTCGGGTGGGGGTAGTATCGCAAGCTCGGAGCCCGCAGAGGCACCCCACCCCGGCCTCGACTTCGTCGATGCTGCGCATCGCCTCGTTTGGCCGACCCTCCCCACTGCGCGGCTTCGCCGCTTGAGGGAGGGATATCGCGACCGCCTGCGCGTCTCAGCTTCTTCAAATATCAAACAGCCACTGCTCTTCAGACATGCGTCATCACCCCCATTGTTTGCGGCGCGGGGGCGCCGTCGTGGTTTGCATTCCCGCCCCCTTGTGAGAGGGCGTGCGGAACGCCAGGTGCCCGTTGCACCCTTGGGCCTGATGCGAATGCGGTCTTCCGCATGGGGTAATGCATCAGGACTTTCGGAGGCGCCGAGCGATTGCCCGACGTTCCGCATGCGGTGTTTTTTCGGTTGCTTGCGCTTCGCCATGGCGAACGATCCGATCACCAAAATTACAGTCCCAAGGCGAAGGGACAGGGTGCCTCAAGCGAGTAAGCCGAACGCGTTTTGACCTGGTCGTCCGTCGCGTGATCTGCAGGTTTTTGCCACCCGAAGGCAAACCGTGCCGCCTGTCCCAGTGGTATCCTGACCACAGACGATCCGGCCTGCCCGAAGACAGCCGTCACCCATGAACCGCGTGACGCCGCATCTCCGGCGTCCACCGCATCCCACCCCGCGAACGTGACGATCGCGATCGCCCCTCTCGGTGGGGCAGGACGAAGGGGAATATAAACCTTA
>NZ_LVYV01000004.1 GCF_001618955.1 Tardiphaga robiniae | reverse complement strand
GCTTCTGTCGTCTCAAGCACTTCCGGCGCTTCGCCACACGCTATGACCGACGAACTTCTCACTTCGCCGGCTTTATCCACCTCGCTGCAGCGATGATCTGGAGCCAATGAATGTCGATCCGTCCTAGTCCAAGACATGCTCATCAATGCCGCAGCGGCTCGCTTGGCGGCACCGGTGAACCGGTCTGGCCCACACTCGCACCGCCATCGATCGCCAGCGTGATCCCTGTGATCCAGCGCGCCTCTTCGCTGGCAAGAAACAGAACACCATACCCGATATCCCAGCCGGTACCTTCGGTACCCAGCAGTGTGCCTGCTGCGCGCGCCTTGCGCATCTCATCGCTCATGCCACGCGACGCCACCATCGGCGTATAGACCGTGCCGGGAGCGATGCAGTTAACGCGAATGCCAGCGCGACCGTGATGTGCCGCCATTGCTCTGGTGAGGCCGATCACCGCCGATTTCGACGTTGGATACAACAAGCTCGGATGGCCACCACGCAGGCCGGCGATCGATGCCAAATTGACGATCGAGCCGCCACCGGATTTCATCATTTCCGGAATGGCATATTTCGCCATCAGCATCATCGAGGCGACGTTAATGCGCATGGCGCTGTCCCAGGCGAGGTCATCGACCTCGATGGCATCGCCGCGCGGCCCGGTGAGGCCCACATTGTTGACGAGGATGTCCAGCCGGCCGAAGCCTTCGACAGTGCGTTCGACGATCGCCTCACATGATGCGCGATCGCTGACATCGCCGTCATAGATCTGCGCGACCCCGCCCTCCGCGGCAATCAATCGCGCTGTTTCCTCGGCAGCGTTTGCGTCGGTGTCGACCAGAGCAACACGCGCCCCATGCCGCGCCAACAACACCGCTGCGGCACGTCCGTTGCCGACGCCATCACCGCGAGAACCCGCACCGGTGATGATGGCGACCTTGCCCTTCAATCGGTCGTCACGATGAGGCCGAGCCATATCCATCAGAACATGCCATTGGTGTTGGCGGATTTTTCCGGGATCGGCTGAACGGCGTCCCAATGTTCGACGATCTTGCCGTTCTCGAGCTTGAAGATGTCGATGATCGCGTTGCCGCGCGTGCCCTTTTCGCGCACAGCATGGACATGCAGGATCACATAGTCGCCGTCGGCGAAGACCTGCTTAATCTCGCTATGCGAGTCCGGGAATTTCTCCCGCAGGAAACCGATAAAGCCCTTGAAGCCCTCGATGCCGTCAGCCGCATTGGGATTGTGCTGAACGTAACGCGGACCGAAATATTTGGATGCCGCCTCAAAGTCCTTCTGGTTGAGACCCTTGTCGTAGAATTCGACGACAACTTTCTTGTTAGCTTCCTGGTTGCTGGTGTCTGCGGCCAACGCTGCACCGGTCAGAAATATTGATACACAGGCAAGGCCGATCGAAACAAATCGCATAAAATCCCTCGGTTTCCGCCGAACTAACAGTAGCGAATCTCGCCGGCCCAACGGTCAGCGAAACCAAACGCTATCATCGGCCGTGACAGGATGACGAGAGGGAAAGACAGAAATCCGCTATCATTTCGGCGCGACGGTGCAGCGCAAAACTATCACTCGGATATCAGATGCTTTTGTATCAAAGATCTGAATTTGAAGGGCTTGGATGTGAAAGATTTGGATATGGCTTCCGGTACTAATCCAGCGGCGCCGGATCATACATGCATTGCAGGGTCGGCTTGGCGATCTGCGTGAAGGTCGCGCTGATCATCGACTGCTTCGATGCCGGGATCCAGTCCTTCTCGATGGTAGGCACGCCGCGCTCGCTGATACCGCGCAGCAGCGCCTCCCGCAGATCGGCGTCTTCCACCGCTGCTACGGCATGGTCATGCAGGCAGCCGCACACCTCTTCCGGATGCGCCCAGCGCCCGACCATATGCGGCGAGCATAAACGAACGAATTCCCCACGCTGGTCCGGCAACTTCCGCCACGACCAGATCTGCGCCTGCGCCCCACTTCCCGTAATGGAACCTGCAAGGGTGACAGCGACAACAATGGCGGTCAGAACACGTGGTCGGGTCATTTCAAAACTTTTCTTGTTGTTTCTCAGGTTGTCTGCACGCGATCGAAATCAGCGTGCGTAGGCGACAACCATCGGCGCATCAGCGCTGATCACGGGCGCCCCGGTAAAGGCGAAGGTGCCGATACCCGGCAGGTTACCATCAGCGGAACCTGCCATCGAAGGGCCGGCCAGGATGAAGGCGAAAGCGAGGATGAAGCTGATGGTGCGCATCTGACGTCTCCAGTTCGGCAGCGCCGCCCGCCGCGTGGTTGGCGAATGGATAACGAACCGGCGTTTCGGCACGTCTGCGGCCCAAGAGGAAAATGGTTTCGTCCCCCGTCGAATTGTTTCGTGGCGCCCATGCCGACGACACAATCCGGGCGGCAAATCTGCGAACGCCTTGGAAAGGATGTCTAGAAAGTTCGTCCGGCTGTCGCACGCCTTTAACAAAACTGAACCGAAACGCGGCTAAAGCGACTTCAGGAGAGCGTATGCAACCTTTTCAGGCGACTGCGCGTTTCTGTTCACCTCGAAGAGAAGGAATGCAGTCGTGGGAACCGGCAACAACGACGTTGGCAAGGATACCCCGATCAGCGCACCCGGACGGCCACTGATCTCAACGGTACGCCCGCCCTCCAAATGCCAAGGCGCCATGTCGCAGCAAGGCTACGGCTCGCACGGCAACGAGTGCTATCCGCAGAAGCTGGTCCAGCTCGTGGGCTATCGCGACCCACAGCCCCAGGAGTCCTGGGACCGCTTGCGCACAAAGCGCGTCATCACCCACTCCGCTAAATAGCGAAGCACGGCTAGGTTCTAGCGGCCGATAGCTCGCTTATTTGATGAAGTCGCCGCATTTCTGCACGGCGGCGTCTGCCTGCCCCCAAGGCATGATCGGAACTGATGACGTCGAGTTCTTCGGCGAACCCTCGATGATCCGGTCCGAATAGACCATATAGACCAGCACGTTTCGCTTGGCGTCGCAGCCGCGGACGATCTGCATCTTTTTGAAGAAGAGTGACCGGCGCTGCCGGAACATGTCCTCACCCTGATCGCTCTTGTCCTTGAACTTGATGGGGCCGATTTGCCGGCAGGCCAGCGAGATGTCCGAGACCTCCTCGGCCAGACCCAGCCAGCCCTTGAAGCCGCCCTTTTCAGGCACCGTGAAGTGACAGGCCACACCCTCGACCTCGGGGTCGTCCACGCCGTAGGTCGCCAGCTTGTCGTTCGGGCTGAGCCATTTGAACACGGTGGAGCGCCGGAAGATCAGATCCGGTTCATCCGCAGCCTGCGCCGGAGTAGCCGCCAACACCGCGAGCGCCGAAAGCGCCAGAACGCCGCGCCGCAGCATTTTGGTCAGCGCGCCAGATCCATTAAACGTCATGCAACTCTCCGTGACCGATCCGGAATATGTAGGCATTCCAAACGGATTCGGAAGCCAGGATGCCCCTCTGTTAATTCAATGTGAGGCTTTTTTGCTAGGCTGATCCCGACTCAGCGGTAGCCAGCTCACCCATGCTGGTGAACCCATCTCGCGCCTGCGAGACTAATGTTTTCAGATGGATTCGAGGATACTGGACGTGGGTGCATTTCAATTGTCGCGTGAACCGGGAGACAAAAGCCGTTTTCTGAGCAGCACGATTTTTTCCGGCAGCCTCCTGCGGATCGCGCTGGTTGCCATGGCCGGCATGACCGTGGCGGCGCCTGCCGATGCGGCGGTGTTCTGGACCGACGAAAACCCGATGATCATGCGGGAGATCGAACCGCCGGCGCCGCAACCGCAGCAGCGCCAGAAGAAGCTGAAGCGCCTTGGCGCCAAACTCGAAAAGCAGGTCAAGGAACACGCCAAGCCGGTCGGCCCGCTGGTGATCGCCATCTCGATTGAGCGGCAAACGCTGCGGGTATTCGACGCCAACGGCCTGTTCGCGGAAACACCGATCTCGACCGGCATGCGCGGCCATTCGACGCCCATGGGTGTGTTCAGCATCATCCAGAAGAATAAGTGGCACCGCTCCAACATCTATAGCGGCGCGCCGATGCCCTACATGCAGCGCATCACCTGGTCGGGCATCGCTCTGCATGCCGGCGCGTTACCGGGCTATCCGGCCTCCCATGGCTGCATCCGCATGCCGATGGCCTTTGCGACCAGGATCTGGGGCTGGACCCGCATGGGCGCCCGCGTCATCATCGCGCCCGGCGAAATCTCCCCGGCGGAAATCTCGCATCCTCTGCTCGCCACTCAGAAGGCCGCGCCGGGTCCAGTCGCGGCAGCGGCGTCTCAAGACGTCCAGGCGTCGCCCAAGGCTGATAAGGCGTCGGCAGATGCGAAGCCCGAAGACATCGGTCTGAGGCCATCCGCCGCCGACCGCGCCAAGACTCAGGACAAGACCCAGACCGCCGATGCCAGCAATGCGATGGCAAAACCGGCGCCTGCGACTGTGATGTCGGACGCCACACCTGCAAGGGTCGAAACCGCCGTTAAGGCCGCAGAGCCCGAGATCATGACACGCCGCGATCTCGACGCCGCCATTGCCAAAGTCGTCGAACTGCCAACGACCGAGGTTAAATCGGCTGAGACCGTCGCGGAAACGCCAGCCAAGCTTGAGCCCGCCAAGACGGAAGCCCCGAAGGCAGAAATCGCAAAAGCTAACGTCAAGAAGGACGAAACGCGCCCTGCGGATGCAGCGAAGGCCGAGATGCCCGCGGCCTCCCCGGCGCCCGCTGCCGATGCGACGCCAAAGCGGTCCGGCCAGATTGCCGTGCTGGTCAGCGGCAAGGACAGCAAGCTCTATGTGCGGCAGAATTTCGCGCCGCTGTTCGAGACGCCGATCGCCATCAAGCCCAGCGATCGCCCGCTCGGCACTCACATCTTTACCGCCCGCACCGACAAGGATGATGCCAAGGCATTTCACTGGACCGCAGTCTCGCTGCCTGCCGTCCCGCGTCGCGCCGACGAGGACGACAATGTTTCGCGTCGCCGCAAATCCACTGGTGCGGTTGAGGTGAAAACCCGGCCGCTGCCGAACAGCGCCGCCGAAGCGCTCGACCGCCTGACGATCCCTGCGGACGCCATGGCACAGATTACCGAAGCGCTCGCGAGTGGCGGCTCCATCGTGGTGTCCGATCAGGGCATTGCCGCCGGCGGCGAGACCGGCCAGGGCACCGAATTCGTGGTGCCGCTGCGCTAGCCTCGTTCACTCCGGCCCTGTAACAGCTTGTTGAGTGCGTCATCTCGGAGATGACGCTACTCTGCTCGCGAAACAGGCTGGGCTACGACGAATGGCGATGATCAATCGCAGGCAGATACTGACAACGGTATTGGGCGCGGCAAGTGCTGTGGCGGTCGCGCGTCACGCATCGGCGCAAGGCGCCGTGAGCCGCATGACTGCCTATGGCTTCGCGTTTCCCGGCCTCAAGGGCGGCGACATCAAGCTCTCCGATTACACCGGCCGGCCGATCATGGTGGTCAACACCGCCTCGCAATGCGGCTTCACCCCGCAATATGCCGGCCTTCAGACGTTGTGGACCGAATTCCGCGAGCGCGGCTTGATGATTATCGGCGTGCCCTCCAATGACTTCGGCGGACAGGAGCCGGGCAGCGCCAAGGAGATCGCCGACATTGCGGAGGGACATTTCGGCATTGGCTTCCCGATGGCAGCCAAGACCGTCGTGAAGGGACCGAACGCACACCCGTTCTACAAATGGGCGGCAGAGGCACGGCCGCGCGACCTGCCGCGGTGGAACTTCCACAAATATCTGGTCGGGCGCGACGGCTACCTCACCGACTCCTTTGCCTCCGAATTCGAACCGACCGATACACGCATCAAGACCGCCGTCGGACGCGCCCTGACCGCGGCTTGAGCGGCTCAATATCGATCCAGGCGCTTACTGGGGATAAGGGGCGTTGCCATAGCGGTACCGCCTGAAATCGCGCTAGAATTGCGGTCACGACCATCTGGATCAGCCCGGCCACCTCGCTGACGACGCTGGTCGCAGGTCAAGGGGGACGTGATGCGCAGTGCGGCAGGTCTGATTTTTGCGAGCGCTATTTCATTGTGGGCAGCAGGCGCACAGGCGCAGGCGCCCAAAGCCGGTGTTGCAGCCCCCGCCCCCGCGGCAACGCCCGCGCCGCCACCGGCGCCCGCGGCTGCACCTGCCCCCGCCAAATCGACCTGCGCCAATCCTGATGCGCTCGGCGTTAGCCGTGTGGTCGAGATCGACACCACAGGTGGTCCGGGCTTCGGCTTCGAACATTTCAAGCAGCTCGACTTCCTGCGTGACAAGGAAGTGGTACTGACCTTCGACGATGGTCCGTGGCAGACCACAACGCCGACCGTGTTGAAGACGCTGGCCGACGAATGCGTCAAGGCAGTGTTCTTCCCGATCGGCAAGCACGCTACCTATTATCCGGAAGTGCTGAAGCAGGTCGCTGCGGCCGGCCATACCATCGGCGGACACACCTGGGCTCATATCGCGCTGACCAACAAGAAACTGACCCAGCAGCAGCGTATCGATGAAATCGAGAAAGGCTTCAGCGCCGTGAAGTGGGCACTCGGCTCGGCCCCCGCACCGTTCTTCCGCGCTCCGGCGCTCCAGCACCCGCCGGAAATCGTCACCTATCTCGGCACGCGCAACATGGCGATCTTCTCCTGTGACATCGACTCGTTCGACTTCAAGACGCGCAAGTCCGAACAGGTCATCACCAATGTGATGACCAAGCTCGACAAGCTCGGTAAGGGTATCATCCTGATGCACGACTTCCAGAAGCACACCGCCGAAGCGCTGCCGACCCTGCTGCGCAAGCTCAAGGCCGGTGGCTACAAGGTCGTGCATATGCGTGCCAAGGCGCCAGTGCAGACCATCGCGTCCTATGATGAAGCCATCGTCAAGGACGCAAAGCTGCCGACGGTCAGCAGCCGTCCCGTGAACAGCGTCGTCCAGACGATCTCGGAATAATGAGGACTCGTCGACGCCCCTGATGCCCGCATTTCGTTTCAACGGCTACGTCATCGTCTCGGCGGACGGCATGCTCGCCGACGCCAGTGGCGTGATGCCCGATACCCTCAAATTTCCCGGCGACCTCGCCTTTTTCACCGCAGGTCTCGACCGCGCCGACCTGATCGTGCACGGCAGGCATTCGTTCGAGGATCAGCCGAACTCACCGAAGCGCAAGCGCATCATCGTCAGCCGCAGCATCGCTGCCGTAGGCCCCGATCCCGAAAACAACAAAGCCACGCTGTGGAATCCGGCCGGTGCATCTTTCGAAGACGCTTGCGCGCATGCGGGCGTTCATGCCGGCACCGTCGCCGTCATCGGCGGCCCCAGCGTATTCGAGATGTTCTTTGATCGCATCGACGTGTTTTGGCTGTCGCAGGCGCCGCATGTCCGCCTGCCCGGCGGCGAGGGATGCTTCCCCGGCGTCCCCGAACGATCACCGCAGGACATTCTCTCCAGTCACGGCCTGCAAGCGAGCGAGGTCCAGATCCTCGACGCCGCGCATGAAGTCACAGTAACGGCCTGGCGGCGGGTGTCCTGAACGACAACTACACTTCGTTGTAGCCGCCCGGCAGCCGCGCGCTGCGGCCGATACCGGCGATCATGAAGAGGCCGCCGATCAGCGATAGGTTCTTCAGCGCGTGGATCATCTGGTTCTTGGCCTCAGGGCCTGTCAGGTTCCAGAAGTCGTGGAAGTAGAAAGTCGCGGCCATCACGAACAGCACCAGCACCAGGGCGAAGAAGCGCGCACCCAGATTCAGCGCGACGAGAATACCGCCGACCAGTTCCAGTGTTGCAACGGCGATTGCGAGAATCTGCTTCAATTCCATGCCCGCCAGCCCTTCGAGCTGCGTCGCATAGGGCGTCACGACTGCGGGGATCGTCGGGATAACCTTGCTCGCGATTGCATCCGCAGTTGCGCTGAGGTCGAGAAACTTGGATGCGCCGGACGCAATGAAGATCACGGCAAAGAGAATGCGCCCGAAAGTAATAAACGCTGGCATTGGTCGGCCTCGCTGGACTGCAATGAATACTCGTCGAAATACGTGACGAGTATGATCATTCCATCACATTTTTCAAACGAACAAATGGATGACCTCGTTGGCGTCATCCATTTGTCGCGATGCTTCTCAGATTGGCGAACTATCCAAAAGCGCAATAGCCGGGCAGCATCCAGCCAGCGCGAGGCTGACTGAACGCGCTAGCCGAATAGGCTCGCCTGCGGACGCCCAGCCCGCTCCTGCGCCTCGACAGCGGCCACCGCCGTCATGTTGAGGATACCACGCGCTGTCACCCCCGGCGTCAGGATATGCGCCGGACGCGCCGGGCCGATCAGGATCGGGCCGACCGGGAGCGCATCCGCCAGCGTCTTGATCATCTGATAAGCGACATTGGCGGCATCGAGCGTCGGCATGATGAGGACATTCGCCGAGCCCTCGAGTTTCGAATGCGGCAGCACGATCTTGCGTGCCGCTTCCGATAGCGCGGTGTCGCCCTGCATTTCGCCATCGGACTCGATTTCCGGATGCTTCTCACGCAGCAATGCTGCGGCGCGGCGCATCTTGCGCGAAGAGTCCGTATCGTAGCTGCCAAAGTCAGAATGCGACACGAAAGCGATCTTCGGCTTCATGGCGAAGCGCTGCACGTGGTTGGCAGCGAGCGCCGCGATTTCCGCGAGTTCTTCCGCGCTCGGATTCGGACGCACCTGCGTATCAGCGATGAAGTGCGCACCCTTGCTGGTGATCATCAGCGACAGCGCTGCAAAATCGCTGACGCCCGGCAGGAAGCCGATGATCTCGCGCACATGGCGCAGATGGCTCATGTAGCGGCCTTCGACGCCGCAGATCATTGCATCCGCCTCGCCGCGGATCACGGCGAGCGCGGCGATCACCGTCGCATTGGTGCGGACGACCGTGCGCGCCGCATCCGGCGTCACGCCGCGACGGCCGGCCACGTCGATATAGGACTGCACGTAAGAGCGATAACGCGGATCGTCCTCGGGATTGATCAGGTCGAAATCCTGGCCGGCCTGGATCGCCAGACCAAACCGCTTGATGCGGGCTTCGACGACCGACGGACGGCCAACGAGGATCGGACGCGCCAGCTTCTCTTCCAGCACCACCTGCACGGCGCGCAGCACGCGCTCGTCTTCGCCTTCGGCATAGATCACGCGCACCGGCTGGGTCTTTGCCTTCGCGAAGACCGGCTTCATCACCAGACCGGAGCGGAATGCGAAACGCTCGAGACCTGCGGTGTATTCCTCGAAATTGGCGATCGGGCGCGAGGCCACGCCGGATTCCATCGCCGCCTTGGCGACGGCCGGCGCGATGCGCAGGATCAGGCGTGGATCGAACGGGCTCGGGATCAGCGACCCCGGACCGAAGCCCTGGGTCTCGTTGTCGAAGCCGGCGGTCACGGCATCCGACGGCGGGTCTTGCGCAAGCTGCGCGATGGCATCGACGGCAGCGATCTTCATTGCCTCATTGATCGCCGTCGCCCCGCAATCGAGTGCACCGCGGAAGATAAACGGGAAACAAAGGACGTTATTGACCTGGTTCGGAAAGTCCGACCGGCCGGTGCAGATCATCGCGTCCGGGCGTGCCTTGCGCGCTTCGTCCGGCATGATCTCCGGCGTCGGATTGGCCAGCGCCATCACCAGCGGCTTGTCGGCCATCGCCTTGACCATCTCGGGCTTCAGCACGCCCGGAGCGGAGACGCCCAAGAAAATATCGGCGCCGGCGATGACATCGCCCAGCACGCGCGCATCGGTCTTCTGCGCATAGACCGCCTTCCAGCGATCCATCAGGGTGTTGCGGCCCTCATGCACGACACCGTCGATATCGCAGACCCAGATGTTCTTCTTCTGCGCGCCCAGCGACACCAGAAGATTGAGACAGGCGATCGCCGCAGCGCCAGCACCCGAGCAGACGATCTTGACGTTCTTGATGTTCTTGCCGTTGAGCAGCAGCGCATTCTTGATCGCGGCGCCGACGATGATGGCGGTGCCATGCTGATCGTCGTGAAACACCGGGATCTTCATCCGCTCTTTAAGCTGCGCCTCGATCTCGAAACATTCCGGACCCTTGATGTCCTCGAGGTTGATGCCACCGAAGGTCGGCTCCAGTGCCGAGACAACCTCGACCACGCGCTCGATGGTGTCGGCGGCGATCTCGATGTCGAACACGTCGATGCCAGCGAATTTCTTGAAGAGGACCGCTTTGCCTTCCATCACCGGCTTCGAGGCCAGCGGGCCGATATTGCCGAGACCGAGCACAGCCGTGCCGTTGGAGACGACAGCCACAAGATTGGCACGCGAGGTCAGCGATGCTGCCTCATTGGGGTCGGCAGCGATCGCGAGGCATGGCGCCGCCACGCCCGGCGAATAGGCCAGCGCCAGATCGCGCTGGTTGGCGAGCGGCTTGGTAGCCTGGATTTCGAGTTTACCCGGCCTGGGAAGGCGGTGATAGGCAAGCGCCGCGCGCGAAAGATCGTCGGAGGATGAAGAAGACATGCGTGCTCCGGGCGGGGCCGAACGGAAGGGACTGATGAAGGGATAGTTCGGCGAATTCTGCGTGATGTCTATCGTGCCAGACGGCCCCGACGCAACCGCCCCAATTCGCATGTCTGTGACCCCTTCCCTCCCCGGTCAAGCCTTTCCCGTCCTTAACCGACTGACGCGAGCAAGCGCTTCAAGAGGCAACCGCCCCTTGCCCGGCCGGGGTGGAGCAAGGTACCTTGGTGCCACCACACGCAAATGTGTCTGATGATGTTTTGGCGCTGAAATTCGATCGTTGGCGGAAGTCAGGCATTTGCTCGTCGCATCGGCCGCCAGCGGAGAAATCAGGTGTTAAAAATCCTTATCGGCCTCGCAGCCGCCGCCGCGATCGTGCTCGGCTGCTATTTCGGTGCCGAAGCCTATTTCCAGCACCGGATCGTCGGCGAAATCGAAGCAAATTTTGCGCAGATTCGTGCCGGGGGCGGACAGGCCAAACGCGGCGACCTTGCCTTCAGCCTTTGGCACCGCACCGTCACCATTTCGGACGTCGCTGTGGAGTTCACGGCGCCTCGCCCCGCCAGCATCAAGATCGGCCGCTTCAGCGCAAAGGGGCTTGGGCTGCAGGGCGGTGCGGATTTCACAGCCGACACGATCGATATGACCAATGTCGATGCCAGCGGTCCGCTGGCGGTCCCCGATGGAGTCACCGCAAGCTTTAAGCTCCCAACGTTGCAGATCTCGGATTTCAGGGGGCCGACGCAGCTGCAGAGCCAGTTGAAGTCGTCATCATCGCTCGACATGTACCGCTTCGCGCTCGAACAACTCGCGACAATCAAGGCCCGCTCGGTGAAAGCGTCGAGCCTTGTCAACACCACGAGCGGGAACGTCGCCGATGCTAATTCCGAAACGGAATATTCCGACGTAGTGCTGCACGACATCCGTAACGGCCAGATCGCGTCGATCAGCACCGGACGTCTCAGGATGACGGTGACCGTCACCCAGAAGGGCAAGACGGAGCGAATGACGGTCGAATTCGCCAACTTTGAGATGCAGGATTTTGACGCTACTGCAACTGCGGCAATTCTCGATCCGGCCCGAGCCAACGATGCGCAGTTCTACCGTGTGCAGGGCCCCGCAAAAGCAGGCCCCTCGACCATCCAGACAGACCGCGGGCCCCTCTTTCGCATCGAGGCCATGAAGGTCGGCGAGATCAAAATCCAACCGTCGAAATTCAAGATCCAGGATATCCTTGCCTTCAAACCGTCTCCGGTCGCCGCGCCCGATGTCAACAAGATCCGCGGCATGATCGACAGTGTGGCCAGCCTGTACGAAGGCATGCAGATCGCAGATACCGAGATAACCGGCCTCTCGCTCGACGTCCCGCAAAACGGGCTGAAGCTCGCAGCCATGCGTTTCAACCTCGACCGCGGCAAGATTGGCACGTTCGCCCTCGAGGGATTGGATGGCAAATCGCCGGACGGGCCCGTCCAGATCGGGCGTTTTGCGTTGAAGGGATTCGATGTCTCCGGACTGATGCGCCAGCTGTCTCAGCTGGTCACGTCGACGAAGTCAGCTTCGCCGGAGGCCGCATTGGGCCTGCTGTCGGCACTCGAAGGTATCGAGATCAGGCATATGGTGGCGCCGCACAAGAAGAGCGGCAAACTGATCAATATAGAGAATGCCACTCTGAACTGGGGGCAGTTCGTCGGACCCGTCCCGAGCAATACCCGTTTCTCGCTCAAGATGACCGGACCGATCGACAGCAAGGACGGCGAGCCTTTCACCGTGCTGCGTGACGTCGGCATCGACTACGCCACCGTCACCGCGGACCTTGGCCAGACCTGGAGCGAGAGCGAACGGAAGCTGATACTTGATCCCGTCACCTTCGAAATCGACGGATTGTTCGCCGTTACGGCGAAAGCATCGGTAGGCAATGTCAATCGCGGCCTGTTTACGACCAATTCGCAGCAAGCGCTGCTGATGGCGACCCAAATGGAAATCGGCCCAATCGAGATTGTCGTCCGCGATCTCGGCGCTGTCGATCTCGCCGTCGCACAATATGCGCGCCGGCAGCAGATCGACAAGGACACCGCGCGGCGCGTCATTTTGGAGCGCATCATGAAACTTGATGCGGCGGTGCCGATAGCAAATCCCACTACCGATGCACTGACGAATGCCGCCATGAACTTCCTCGAAAAGCCGCTGCGCACGCTAACGCTAAAGATCGCGCCGCGCGCCAAACTGCCGGTGATGCAGCTCATGCAGCTGATGAAGACCGACCCGTCGGTCGCCTTTGCGCTGTTCCAGATCGACGTGCAGATCAGCCCGTAGGAAAGACGTTGCAGCCTTGTCACCTCTCCCCGGCCGGGAGAGGTGACAACAAGCACGAAGATTACTTCTCCGGCAGATTCAGCCTGATGTGCGCCTCGCGCAACTGCTTCGGCGAAGCCTCTGACGGTGCGCCCATCAACAAATCTTCAGCACGCTGGTTCATCGGGAAGAGCGAGATCTCGCGCAGGTTGTTCGTACCGCAGAGCAGCATCACGATACGATCGACGCCTGCCGCCATACCGCCATGAGGCGGTGCGCCGTACTGGAAGGCGCGATACATGCCGCCAAAGCGCTCGACCACCGTCTCCTCGCCGTAACCGGCGATCTCGAATGCCTTCACCATGGCTTCTGGCTTGTGATTACGGATACCGCCCGACGCGATCTCGTAGCCGTTGCAGGTGATGTCGTACTGGAAGGCCTTGATGGTCAGTGGATCCTGCCCGACCAGCGCATCCATGCCACCCTGCGGCATCGAGAACGGGTTATGCGAGAAGTCGACCTTCTTGTCGTCCTCGTTGTACTCGTACATCGGGAAATCGACGATCCAGGCCAGCGCAAAGCGCTCCTTGTCGATCAGGTTCAGCTCTTCGCCGACCTTAGTGCGTGCGAGACCGGCGAACTTGTAGAATTTCTCGGGATCGCCCGCGACGAAGAACGCGGCATCGCCGGCCTTCAGGCCGAGCTGCTGACGGATCGCTTCGGTACGCTCCGGTCCGATGTTGTTGGCGAGCGGGCCTGCACCCTCACCGCCCTCGCGCCACATGATGTAACCGAGGCCCGGCTGGCCTTCGCCCTGCGCCCAGGAATTCATGCGGTCGCAAAATGCACGGCTGCCGCCGCCGGGACCGGGGATCGCCCAGACCTGGTTCTTGTCGTCTTCGAGCATGCGCGCGAACACCTTGAAGCCGGAGCCGCGGAAGTGCTCTGCCGTGTTCTGCATCTCGATCGGGTTGCGCAGATCCGGCTTGTCGGTGCCGTATTTGCGGAGCGACTCTGCGTAAGGAATCTTCGGCCAGTCCTTGTTGACCGGCTTGCCCTTGGCGAACTCCTCGAACACGCCGGTGATGACCGGCTGCACGGCGGCGAACACGTCTTCCTGCTCGACAAAGCTCATTTCGAGATCGAGCTGGTAGAACTCGCCCGGCAGACGATCGGCGCGCGGATCCTCGTCGCGGAAACATGGCGCGATCTGGAAGTAGCGGTCGAAGCCCGACATCATCAGCAACTGCTTGTATTGCTGCGGAGCCTGCGGCAGCGCGTAGAACTTGCCGGGATGGATGCGCGACGGCACCAGGAAGTCGCGTGCGCCTTCCGGCGACGACGCGGTGAGGATCGGCGTCTGGAATTCGAAGAAGCCCTGCTCCTTCATCCGCTTGCGCATCGAGTCGACGATGGCGCCGCGGGTCATGATGTTCTGGTGCAGCTTCTCGCGGCGCAGGTCGAGGAAGCGATACTTCAGCCGGATGTCTTCCGGATAGTCCTGATCACCAAACACCGGCAGCGGCAGTTCGGCCGCGGGGCCGAGCACCTCGATGGCATCGATATAGATCTCGACATCGCCAGTCGGCAGTTCCGCATTCTCGGTGCCACCGGGACGACGACGCACCTTGCCGTCGATCTTCACGACCCATTCCGAACGCAGCGTCTCGGCGACCTTGAACGCCGGCGAGTCCGGGTCGGCGACGCATTGCGTCAGGCCGTAATGGTCGCGCAAATCGATGAAGAGCACGCCGCCATGGTCGCGGATACGATGGCACCACCCCGACAGGCGAACGGTCTGGTCGATATGGCTGTCGCGGAGCGCGCCGCAGGTGTGAGACCGGTAGCGATGCATGGGTATCCTGGAAATACGTCAGAGGGCGGAATCGGGTTCGCGATCAAGCGCGAAGCGCAGGGTTTACCCGACCGCATCCGACGCGGCAACCAAAGCTCGGCGATCAGATCGCCCGAATTTGCGGCCCGCTGCTGCGTCATGCGAGGGGTCCAGACGAGAAATTTGAGATCCTCATTTCAAATCGCAATCAGGCGATAAGAAAATCTCCCGCAATGCGGGAACTACATGATTGTACAAGAAATAATCAACTACCTTAGATCGTGCACGCCAAGTAACCAAGTGCGCGGCATCGGTATTTCAGCACCAAACTCAATCACTTAAAGTGGTATTTGCGTCAAAATTTACTGAACGTTGACGACCGCCGTTCACTGTCGTGTTGTGAATCCTGCCCGTTTTGAAGGCAGGCTCTTCAACTGGAACTTGCTGCTTCTTGCCCTGCCGCAACCCAAGGCAGCCGCCATTTCGGCTGACCGGCGTCGCAGCCTTAGAACCGCCGAGGAATACGTTCGTGCTCGCCAGATATTCAATCAGTACCAAGCTGTTTGTCATTGTCGCTTTTCTCTCCATGGTGATCGCGGGTATCGGCACCCTCGCCTTCATGCAGATGCGAGCCATCAACGCAGCGACCCAGGATATCCAGACGCAGTGGCTCCCCAGCGTCCGCTGGATCGGTGAGATGCGCGTTCAGTCGGCGCGGTATCGCGCAGTGCTGCGCGACCACCTGATCGTGGCCGATGCCGACCGTCCGGATGTCGACAAGAACCTCGCCGCCCGCAAATCGGACTTTGAAAAGGCCGCAAAGGCCTATGCCCCGCTGGTGTCATCGCCGGCAGAGCGCGAATTGGCCGACAAGCTCGACGCAGAATGGAAGGCTTTCATCGCCGCGGGCAACGACGTCCAGGCCCTCGCCAACAAGGGCGACGTGAACGCCGCCAAAGAGATCAACGCCAAGAAGGTCGTCCCGACCGGCCGCGCCATGGACGGCACATTGGCCAAGCTCGTCGAGTTGAACGACAAGGGCGCCGAAGCAGCCGGCAGCAATGCGAACGCCACCTATGCCAACGCGATCTGGATGATGGTTATCATTCTCGGCGCCTCGGTCGTGCTCGGCCTCGGCGCAGCCATGTATCTGGTGCGCGACATCTCCGGCGGCATCGCCTCGATCCTGAAGCCAATGGGCCAGTTGACCGATGGTCAGTTGGAGGCCGTCATTCCACATCAGGGCGAAAGCACCGAGATCGGCCGTATCGCCAGCGCGCTGCAAATCTTCAAGGATGCCCTCATCGCCAAGCGTGCGGCAGATCAGGCCGCCGGCGCCGAAGCCGCCATCAAGGCCGCCCGTGCAGAAACCATCACGAAGGCAACCAGCAACTTCGAGTCGATGATCAGCGAACTGGTGGGCTCTTTGTCATCGGCCTCGACCGAACTCGAAGCCTCCGCCACCACGCTGACCCGCACGTCGGATATCACCATGACGCTGTCGGGCTCTGCAGCGTCTGCATCGCATACGGTGTCGAGCAACGTTCAGTCGGTGGCCGCGGCAACGGAAGAAATCACCTCGTCGGTGAATGAAATTGGCCGCCAGGTTCATGAATCGAACCGTATCGCTTCGACTGCCGTGCTGCAGGCCGAGAAGACCAATGAAAGCATTATCAAACTCACGCAGGCCACTGCACGCATCGATGACGTCGTGAAGCTCATCACCGCCGTTGCCGAACAGACCAACCTGCTTGCGCTCAATGCCACCATCGAGGCCGCGCGTGCCGGTGAAGCCGGCCGCGGCTTCGCCGTTGTCGCCGCCGAGGTGAAGGCGCTGGCATCACAGACCGCTAAAGCCACCGATGAAATCAGCATGCAGATCGCCGGCATGCAGGCGGCCAGTGCCGAGACGATCGAAACCATCAAGGAGATCGGCTCGACCATCACGCTGATTTCCGAAGTCTCGTCGGCCATCGCCGCGGCGGTCGAGGAACAGGGCGCGGCGACCCAGGAAATCGCGCGCAATGTCCAGCAGTCGGCCCAGCTCAGCACCCAGGTCGCGAGCGAGGTCACCGAGGTCAATCGCGGCGCCAGCGAGACCGGCTCGGCCTCCACTCAGGTGCTTGCTGCAGCGCAGTCGCTGTCGCTCGAAAGCAATCGCCTGAAGGACGAAGTCGACCGGTTCCTCGACACGGTTCGCGCCGCCTGAGACCGCTTTCAGCGGTTGCCTAACACGTCATGGCCCCCCATCTTGGGGCCATGACAGTCCACTTCCCGTTCAACAACAGCTATGCCACCCTGCCCGCGAATTTCTTCGCCCGCGTCGCACCGACGCCGGTAGCGACGCCGCGGCTGATCAAGCTGAACCGCGCACTGGCCAACCAACTCCGCATCGATCCTGATTGGCTGGCCAGTCCCGAGGGCGTTGAGGTGCTCGCCGGCAAGCGCGTACCCGATGGCGCCGCCCCCCTCGCGATGGCCTATGCCGGACATCAGTTCGGACATTTCGTGGCGCAGCTCGGCGATGGTCGCGCTATCCTGCTCGGCGAAGTCATCGACCGCGACGGCGTGCGCCGCGACATCCAGCTCAAGGGCTCCGGTCCGACGCCTTTCTCGCGCCGCGGCGATGGCCGTGCTGCGCTTGGTCCGGTGATCCGGGAATATATCGTCAGCGAAGCCATGGCCGCCTTGGGCGTTCCCACGACCCGCTCCCTCGCCGCCGTCCTCACGGGAGAACGGGTTCAGCGTGAGACGATGCTGCCGGGCGCCGTGCTGACGCGCGTAGCCTCAAGCCACATCCGCGTCGGCACCTTCCAGTTTTTTGCCGCGCGCGAGGATATCGCCGGGGTGAAACAACTCGCCGATCATGTGATCGCCCGGCACTATCCCGACGCAGCCGAAGCCGAACATCCCATTCGCGCGCTGCTCGATGCGGTGATCCGCCGTCAGGCCGAACTTGTCGCACGCTGGCTGCATGTCGGCTTCATCCATGGTGTGATGAACACCGACAACTGCTCAGTATCTGGCGAGACCATCGATTACGGCCCCTGCGCCTTCATGGACGCCTACGATCCTGCCACCGTCTACAGCTCGATCGACGAGACGGGCCGCTACGCTTATGCGAACCAGCCGCGCATCGCGCTGTGGAATCTCACTCGCTTCGCCGAGACGCTGCTGCCGCTGATCGACAGCGATGAGAAGACCGCCATCGAGATTGCGCAGGCCGCATTGGGCGAATTCGCTGATATTTTCGACACGGCCTATCAGGCCGGTCTCCGCCGGAAGCTCGGGCTGTTCACCAGCCAGCCGGACGATGCCGCATTGGCGCAGGATCTGCTGACCGCGATGACGGCCAATCAGGCCGATTTCACCTTGACCTTCCGCCGCCTCGGCGCCGCCGCGGTTGACGCAGACAACGACGAAGCCGTGCGCGGCCTGTTCATCGATCCGACAGCGTTCGACGCTTGGGCTGTGAACTGGCGGCAGCGACTCGGCCAGGAGTCGCAGGACGCCGGTACCCGCCATCAGGCCATGCAGACGATCAATCCAGCCTTCATCCCCCGCAATCATCGCGTCGAGGCGGTGATCCAGGCGGCGCTGGCCGACGACTACGCGCCGTTCGAGAAATTGCTGGCCGTGCTGGCGAAACCCTATGAAGATCAACCGGAGATGGCGGATTACGCCGAGCCGCCGGAGCCGGATCAGCGCGTACTGAAGACCTTCTGCGGCACCTAAACACCCTCATTCTATCGGAGCAGACCTCCAATCTGCCCGAAACACCTTGACTCAACAGGTTTTTCGGCCGAACGCCTTGGTTAAAGCGTTATGGACCGTCCATGGAACTGATCACGACCACTGCCCAGCTGACCGCCGCCTGCGAGCGACTTGCCAAGCACCCCGTCATTACGGTCGATACGGAATTCCTCCGCGAGACCACCTATTACCCACTGCTCTGCGTGGTCCAGATGGCCAGCGCCGAGGATGCCGTGGTCGTGGACACGCTGGCCGATGGCATCGACCTCGCACCGTTCTTCGCCCTGATGGCCAACGAGGCTGTGCTGAAGGTCTTCCACGCCGCGCGGCAGGACATCGAAATCATCGTGCACCGCGCCGGCGTGGTGCCACATCCGATCTTCGACACCCAGGTCGCGGCCATGGTGCTCGGCTATGGCGACAGTATTGCCTATGACCAGCTCGTCGAACGCGTCACCGGCCACCGCCCCGACAAGACCCACCGCTTTACCGATTGGTCACGCCGTCCGCTGACCGAAGAGCAGTTGCACTACGCCGTCTCCGACGTCACCCATCTGCGCGACGTCTTCGCCAAGCTCGATGCCGATCTGAAGAAGCGCGACCGCAGCGACTGGGTCAGCGAGGAAATGGAAATTCTCACCTCGCCAAAGACCTATGATTTCCATCCCGAGCGCGCCTGGGAACGACTGAAGACCCGCGTCCGCAAGCCGAAAGAGCTCGCAGTGCTGATGGAAGTCGCTGCCTGGCGCGAACAGGAAGCGCAGAGCCGCGATGTGCCGCGCTCGCGCGTGCTGAAGGACGATGCCGTCGGGGATATCGCGACCCACGCGCCGACCTCACTGGAGAAGCTTGCCAACCTGCGTTCGCTGCCGAAGGGCTTTGATCGCTCCAAGTGGGGCAGCGACATTGTCGCCGCCGTCCAGCGTGGCATCGCCCGCGACCCCAACACATTGCCGAAGATCGAGAAGCCGCGCGGCAATTCCAACGGCGCGGCGACCGTCGAACTACTGAAAGTATTGCTGCGCATGACCTCCGAGCGTCACGCCGTCGCCAGCAAGGTCATCGCCACCGTCGACGATCTCGAGCAGATCGCCACCGACGACAATGCCGACGTCGGCGCCCTGCACGGCTGGCGGCGTGAGTTGTTCGGCGAGGCCGCCCTGGCGCTCAAGCATGGCCGCCTTGCATTGGCGATGGAAAAAGGCCGGGTGATCCGGGTGGATCGCGCGTAGGCTGCGTCGTCCAAGGTAGCGCTCTAATTGCCTGCCGCAGGGCGAGGCGTACAGCATCTCGCCCTGCGAGACGCAATGACGATCGCTTTACGCCGCCGATCTGTTCTTGATGGCTCCGACGATTGCCGTAAGCACCGCACCTGCGACACCGCCTCCGGCCACCTGACCGATCAGCGAACCGATATCGGTGGTTGTCGATGCGTTTGAAAGCATAGGAATCAGCATTCCGAGAATTTGACCGCCAACGCCGCCACCTATTGCACCCGCGATCGTGTTACCGAGTGTGCCAAGATCGACAGACTTCGATGCACCACCAGCAACATTTCCGCCAATCGCGCCGCCAATCAGTTGAACGATAAGGTTAATCAGAAGGGCTGACATTTCGACTCTCCCGGTCCGGAAATCGTATGTACTTGCCGCGTGGACCAAAACGGCCGCACCGGAAAAGAGTATACGCACGGAAACCGAGAGTCACGCCGCGCTGCAATCAGTAGTACCATTCAGAGTGAGCGGCGGTGGCTATCGCCTGACGATCGAACCCGACTTCCCGACCAGTCGCGCCAGCTGCTTGAAGCGACTGCCGACGCGGTCGGCGACGAGATCGACCATGCGATGCTCGAAGACGAGCATCATCTTGCGATCCTTGGTGGCGAAATGCGTGGCGGGCAGTACGCCCGGGCGCGCCGCCGAAATGAGATGCGCGACCCTGAACAGCGCGCCGAGCAAACGGGCGCGTTCGACCTGTGCCGGCGAGACAAGCGCGCGGACCAGCTCCGGGGGCTCGTTTTCGGCGCCGAATCCTGCGTAGCGGTAGTACACACAGAGCGCGAGGAATGCGCGACCGTGATGATCGACCGAGCCGAAATTGCCGTTCGTGATCAGACTGAGTGTCTGCTCGCCGCGATGATCCGGATGGACGCGCCAGCCGATATCGGACAACAGACACGCCACCCGACGTAGCCGACGATCCTCGTCAGTCTCTTTGAGCTTGGCGACACGGGCGAACCGATCACTCCAGTCGCTCAGCTCCTGCGCGTGGCGGGCCGAACGCGACAGCAACTCGTTCATGGTCTGCGCGGCGCCGACCAGACCATCCTGCATGCGCTGTGCTTGCGGCAGCATTTCGTACAGCAAGCCTTCGCGAACGCCATAGGTCGAGAACACGATGGTCTTTGGCTTGGCGGTGCGAATGACATATTCAAGCACGAGCGCAGCGTAGACCAGCAGCGGCTGGCGCTGTTCGGCGATGGATTCGATATTGGCGAGAATGTTGGCTGTTGCGAGTCGGCGCAAGCGGCGCACGAAGTCGAGCGCCTCGTTCGCCGGGATCGAATAGCCATGCATCACACGTAGCGGGTAGCCACTCTGGATGATGTGCAGCCGCGCCAATGCACGCCAGGTGCCACCGACCGCATAGAAATTGCGACCCGCGCCCGTCTTGAGCTGCGCGACATCGGCCAGCGCCAGCCGGACGATGCGCTCGGCCTTCTTCGGTGATTTCTGCGAGGCGTCCTGCAATGCGAGACTACCGAGCGGCAGCGTCACGCCCTGCCGGACCGCATTTCCTTTGACATCGATCAATTCGAGCGAACCGCCCCCGAGATCACCAACCAGGCCATCCGGCTTGTGCACGCCTGAAATCACGCCCAGCGCCGAGAGCTTCGCCTCGCGCGGCCCCGATATGATCTGGATCTCGCAGCCGCAGATTTTCTCGGCAGCTGCGATGAAGGCAGGTCCATTGCTCGCATCGCGCGCCGCAGCGGTCGCGATCGCGTAGACGCGACCGACCTTCATGACCCTGCACAGCGCACGGAAGCGCCGAAGCGCCGTCAGCGCCTTGTCGACAGCGTCCTTGGCCAGCAGCCCGGTACTCTGCACTTCGCGGCCGAGACCGCACAGCGCCTTTTCATTGAAGAGCGTGACAAGGCTTCGCGTCAGCGACTCGTAGACCACGAGACGCACCGAGTTGGAGCCAATATCGATGACGGCGACGCTGGTCGCGCGTTGATTGGCACGCGCTACCACGTTGCTGGTTCCTTACGAGGATTGGTGACGCTCCGAACGGCGGGTGAGCCGGCGCGGGGATGATTTCTCAAGCGACTTTCCACGGCCAGACAGACTCGGATTCGTCATGAAGTAATTGTGCACATTGAAGGGTTCCTCGCCCTTCGCTGCCTTCATACGCGTTGACGATCCATCCGGCAACAATTGCCAGCTCTGTTCCGTATCCTTGAGATTGGCCACCATGATCTGCTCAAGCACCTGGGTATGCACCGTGGGGTTCTGCAGCGGACACAGAACCTCGACGCGGCGATCCAGATTGCGCGGCATCATATCGGCCGACGAAATATATATAGCCGCCTTCGGGCTCGGCAGACCATTGCCCATACCGAAGCAGTAGATTCGACCATGTTCGAGGAAGCGGCCGATGATCGACTTGACGCGAATGTTCTCGGACAGGCCGGGCACGCCCGGCCGCAGGCAGCAGATGCCCCGCACGATCAGTTCAACGGATACACCGGCATTCGACGCCTCATAGAGCGCATCGATGATTTCCGGATCGACCAGCGAATTCATCTTGAGCCAGATCGCACCCGGCTTGCCGCTGCGGGCGAACGCCGCTTCACCGCGGATGTGTTCGAGCATGCGTCCGCGCAAGGTCAGCGGGGACACGGCCATCTTCTCGATGTCGCTCGGCTCGGCATAGCCGGTGATATAGTTGAAGACGCGTGCGGCATCGCGGCCGATGATCGGGTCGGATGTGAAATATGACAGATCAGTGTAAATGCGCGCGGTGACCGGATGATAGTTGCCGGTGCCGGTGTGCACATAGGTCGTGAGCGAGCCGCCCTCGCGGCGCACCACCAGCGACAGCTTGGCGTGGGTCTTCAATTCCAGGAAGCCATAGACCACCTGGACGCCAGCGCGTTCGAGATCGCGCGCCCAGCGGATATTGGCCTCTTCGTCGAACCGCGCACGCAGCTCGACGAGCGCCGTCACCGACTTACCAGCTTCGGCAGCCTCGACCAACGTGCGAACGATCGGCGAGTTGTTGGAGGTGCGATACAGAGTCTGCTTGATCGCCACCACATCCGGATCGCGCGCGGCCTGCTGCAGGAACTGCACGACGACGTCGAAGGATTCATAGGGATGATGGACAATCAGGTCCTTCTGACGGATCGCGGCAAAGATGTCGCCGCCATGATCGCGGACACGTTCCGGATGACGCGGCACATAAGGCACGAATTCGAGATCGGGCCGATCGAGTCGCGTGAGCTGCGAGACCTCGTTCATGGCGAGGATGCCGTCGACAAGCAGAATTTCGTCATCCGAGGTCGCCAGCGCGCGTTGCACGAAGGCACGGAGTTCTGCCGGCATGCTGGCTTCGATTTCGAGGCGGATCACCGACCCTCTGCGGCGACGCTTCAGCGCAGTCTCGAACAGCCGGACCAGATCCTCGGCCTCTTCTTCGACTTCGAGTTCACTGTCGCGGATGATGCGGAAGGCACCCTGCCCCTGAACGGTGTAGCCCGGGAATAGACGTGCGATGAACAGGCCGGTGGCCTGTTCCAGCGTGATCAGACGGACCGCGCCGTCCTTACCGAGGGTCGGCAGGCGGATGAAGCGATCGATCTTGCCGGGCATACGGATGAGTGCGTTCATCGTCTTGCCATCGGACACCCGCGACAAGTGCAGCGCGATGGTGAAGCCGAGGCTCGGAATGAACGGGAACGGGTGTGCCGGATCGATCGCCAGCGGCGTCAGCAGCGGGAAAATGTTGTGGAGGAAATGATCCTCGATCCAGGTCCGATCTGCCTTGCTGACCTCCTTGCCGTCGAGCAGCGCGATGCCGACATCGGCCAGCATGCCGCGCTGGTCGCGCCAGATCGCCTGCTGGTCGCTGCCGAGCTTGGAGACCGCGCTGTTGATCAGCACCAGTTGCTCGGCGGGGGTCAGGCCGTCCGGGCTGCGCTCGGTGATTCCCTCACGGACCTGCGCCTTGATACCGGCGACGCGGACCATGAAGAATTCATCAAGGTTGTTCGCGGAAATCGACAGGAAGCGGACGCGCTCCAGCGCCGGATGGCCCGGATTAACGGACTCCTCAAGGACGCGGCGATTGAAATGCAGCCAGGACAGCTCCCGATTGATGAAGCGCTCGGGACCCGACGCGACCACCTCTGCCGGCTTCGCTTCGCCCTTTTTCTCTTCAATAACAATCTCTTCTGCGGAGTCCATGAGGCAGCAATCCATCCAGTTCAAGCAGCGCTATAGTGCCGGCAAATCACAGCGGACATTGCGTCAGTTGCGTGACGCTTCGATGACATTGAGGAACCTGCCTGCTGCGCCGTCAAGGCACGGTTTGACGCGCCGCGTGTGACGTCCAAGGCTAAGTCAGGCGTCGCGCAGCAGTTCCGCGGCCAATGCACGGGTCACCGGGCGTCCAAGCCGGAGCGCCTCGCTATCCAGCAATTCCACCGTATGGCGGGCGGCGGCGAATGACCGCTCGATGCGGCTGGCCACATAGCTGACCACGCTCTCGTCGATGCTGAGCTGGCGATCGGCGCAAAACTTCACGATCAGCGCCCGAAACAACCCGTCATCCGGGGGCAGCAGATTGACCACCGGAATCGCACGGAGTCGCGACCGCAGATCGCGCAACTCGACCTCCATCGCGGCGGGGGCGACCCGTGCCGTGATCAGCACATAGGCGTTATCCTGACGCGCCAGATTCAGAAGGTGGAACAGCGCCCGCTCGTCGAAGGCCCCGGCATTGAGATCCTCCACAACCAGTGCGTTGGTTACCAGCTCGGCCGGAACCGTTGCGGCTGTCAGGCTGCGCGCCATGGTGGAGCGCGCGCCGGCCTCCTCGGCCCAGATCGCCGCCAGATGGCTCTTGCCGGCCCCCTCCGGGCCGACAAGCAGCATGACCCGGTTCGGCCAGTCCGGCCAGCAGTCGATCAGTCCCAGCGCCTCGGCATTGGCCGGGCCCTCAAGGAAGTTGTCGCGGGACAGACTCTCCGCATGGGGCAGCGCGAACGCCAATTGACGGGGTTGGACGCGGGCGACCACGCAAATACTCCTGCCGGCTCCGCCGGCGAACGTCACGAATACCGGTTTACCGGGGCTCTTGACCGGGTTCGATGGTGCTCATGTGTCGCATCCACTCGACGAGATAGAAGGACACAGAGAGCAGCGTCAAGACGGTCACAAAGCCCATTAAAATCAAATCGTAAGGCGAGGATTTGAAACCAAATCCGAGAGCAGCAAGGACCAAGGCTGCGAACGCCACCTGCGCCACCGTATTGAGCTTCGACACCATCAGCGGCTTCATCGGGATCGGCTTGCCGAACAACCATGACACAATCACGGCGCCCACAATCATGATATCCCGCGACACCACGAGAATCACGATCCAGCGCGGAACGGCCCCCCATATCCCCAGGGAGACATAGATCGAGACCAGCAGCGCCTTATCGGCCAAGGGGTCGAGCAGCGCGCCGAGTTCGCTGGCCATGTTGAAACGCTTGGCGAGAAAGCCGTCCACGGCATCGCTGACCCCCGCAATCACGAAGATTGCAAAGGCGATTTCCATCTGGTTCGAGGCAATCGCCCAGACGATCACGGGCACCAGCAGGATGCGCCCGAGGGTGATTAAATTGGGGATACTCACGCGGCGCTTCCCGGCTCCGGCCTGTTTCGCAATCCGAGCTTGGGGCTCCGACCGGCTTACCGCCTACATAGTAATCGGGATAGCGTTTACGAGCCATTGCGCAGGCGGGGATTCCGACGTAACCAGCCGAAAATACACAGTTTCGCAGCTCCGGCAGGATACCCGGCATGACCGATCAGAAAAAAGGCCTCACTTACGCGGACGCCGGCGTCGATATCGATGCCGGCAACCGTCTGGTGGACCTCATCAAGCCGATGGTTCGCGCAACCGCCCGTGCCGGCGCTGACGCCGAGATCGGCGGCTTCGGCGGACTGTTCGACCTCAAGGCCGCCGGCTTCAAGGATCCGGTTCTCGTCGCCGCCACCGACGGCGTTGGCACCAAGGTCAAGATCGCTATCGAAGCCGGCATTCATAACGGCATCGGCATCGATCTCGTCGCCATGTCGGTCAACGACCTCGTGGTCCAGGGCGCCGAGCCGCTGTTCTTTCTCGACTACTTCGCCTGCGGCAAGCTCGACCCAGAAGCCACCGCCTCAATCGTCGCTGGCATCGCAGAGGGCTGCCGTGAATCCGGCTGCGCGCTGATCGGCGGCGAGATCGCCGAGATGCCCGGCCTGTACAAAGACGGCGACTACGACCTCGCAGGTTTCTCGGTCGGCGCTGCCGAGCGCGGCACGCTGCTGCCGACCAAGGACATCAGCGTGGGCGACGCCGTAATCGGCATGGCCTCGTCTGGCGTCCACTCCAACGGCTTCTCGCTGGTCCGCAAGATTGTCGAGCGCACGGGCCTCACTTACGCCGACAAGGCGCCGTTCTCGCCGGTGATGACGCTTGGCGGTGCACTGCTGACCCCGACCCGGCTCTATGTGAAATCCTGCTTGCGCGCGATCCGCGAAACCGGCGCTGTGAAGGGCCTCGCCCATATCACTGGCGGCGGCTTCACCGACAACATCCCGCGCGTGCTGCCGAAGAACCTCGGCGTACGTATCGACCTGCCCGCCCTCACCGTCCTTCCGGTGTTCAAGTGGCTGGCAAAGGAAGGTGATATCGCCGAACTTGAGCTGTTGCGCACCTTCAACTGCGGCGTCGGCATGATCGCCATCGTCAAGCGCGAAGCCGTGCAGCAGGTGATGGACATCCTGCGTGAGGGCGGCGAGACCGTGTCGCTGCTCGGCGACGTCATCGAAGCTGAGGGCGACGAACGCGTCGTCTATCACGGGCATCTCGAACTCAACCTGTGAGGCCGTGATGCGTCGCGTCGCCATCCTGATTTCCGGCCGTGGGTCGAACATGACGGCGCTGATCGAGGCCGCTGCTGCAGATGGCTTCCCGGCCGAGATTGCGCTGGTGATTTCCAACAGGGTTGATGCTCCCGGCATCGCCACTGCGCAGGCCAATGGCGTCAAGACGCTGGTGATCGAGAGCAAGCCGTTTGGCAAGGATCGCGCCGGCTTCGAGAAGCTGCTGCAGGCGACCCTCGACGAGCACAAGATCGAGTTGATCTGCCTCGGCGGCTTCATGCGCCTGTTCACGGCGGAATTCGTGCGACACTGGTACGGCCGGATGCTGAACATCCACCCGTCGCTGCTGCCGTCCTTCCCCGGCCTCGATCCGCACGGTCAGGCATTGCGCGCCGGCGTCAAGATTTCCGGCGCCACGGTGCATTTCGTCATTCCAGAGACCGATGCCGGTCCGATCGTGATGCAGGGAGCCGTGGCCGTGGTCGATGACGACACCCCCGACACCCTCGCCGCGCGCGTGCTCGACATCGAGCACAAGATCTATCCGCAGGCGTTACGGCTGTTGGCCACCAACAGCGTCGGCATCACCGGCGACACCTGCACCACCAGTACCGGCGCCAGCGCCAGCCTCGACGACACGCTGATCTCGCCGACAGTGATCTAGGGCGAGGCGCCCGAGGTCGCATCGCCCCGCACTGCAGCCCGGCAGGTCAGATTACGACGTCGTCCATATCGTTGATCCACCGGGTTCTTCGCGTCGTTTCCAACGTCCCGTGTGCATCGAACGGCTTCACCGCCGAGAAATCCAGACCGGTCGCCTCCTCGATCGCCGCGATCGTGGTTTGAATCCTGCGCTTGCGCATTTCATCGACGGTGTACGGCTTCAATCCGGAGAACACCTTGGCCTCATACAGCGCCTGGACATACTGGGTCTGCCCGACGATGAACGCCGCCGCGGCGATCTTGGTCGTCGTCTTTTGCAGCACCGCCACTTTCCAAAACGAGAGCGGCACCTTCCACGGTCCGCCCTTGCGACCCTTGCCATAATAGGGATCGTCATCGCGATAGATCGGTCCGGTAAAAACCGTCAACCGCTTCTCGGAGGTCTGCGCCTTATCCAGCAGATAGTCCTCGAGATTGCCCCAGTCGATATCGTTGTAGCTTTGCACCTGCGGCGCTGCATTGGTGTAGTGGAACGTGTCCTCGGAACCCGCTTGGGCTTCCTCGAGACGTTCCACATCGTCGGACAGTGCGCTCCAGCACGGATCGAGCAGACGGACCTGATGCCCCCGGCTGAATTGAACTGGATCGTTACCCTTGGCCTTTTCGTAGAAGGCACCGTCCGGCTGATACTCGTCCGCGATCCGCGCGTCGCGCCGCCACGTATCCTTTCGCTTGCCGGGATGGATGAGTTTCCCCCCGGCAATATTGACCGCCGTGATCAATGGAAACTTGCGCTCTTCATGGATCACCGACGTAAAATGATGATAGGCCAGTTCATATCCCGAGCCATCCAGTAATGGCGCAACCTTGCCGGCGGCAAGCAGCGGTGCATAGATCGTCGCAAGATCGATGGGATTGCTCTTGAAGAACCCCGCATCATAGCCACGGACACCAGCCCAGCGTGACACTTGAAGCGGCTTGCGGTCAGCCTCCAGAAGCGTCTCGCCAACCGATATGCCCTGGGACATCGGACTGAGGCCGAGCGACTTGTCGAGCCTGTCGAGAACGAGCCCCGCCTGCCGTTTTGCAAATCGTTCCTTTTCGAGGAGTGAAAAGATGGCACTGATCCGAATGCCTTCATTGGCGATCCATACCGGATCCTTGACGACTGCGCCGGGCTTGCTCGGCGCAGGAACCGCCTTGTGATGCAACGCCAGCACCTGCCACTGGTCATTGAGCACGGGCGCGCCCGAAGACCCCGGTTGCGTATCGGTCGAATAATGGATGAACTGACTAAGGTCGATCCCGACAGCCGAGGTTGGGTCAAGCGTGACGATCTGGCTGGCGCGGATCGCGATCTGCTTCGGCTCGCTGCCCGGATGCTGAATGATCGTGACCCATTCGCCATCGACTGCTTTGCCCGACAGCGGGATCAGTGGAAGCCGGCCGTAGCGGTCGAGCGGTACGCCGTCATCCGACAACGGCGTAATCGCCACAAAGGTAATATCGAGTTCGGCGTTGGTATAGAATATTTCATGCGGACGCAGGTTGAAGCAGACCGGATCGCGCAACACGCCATCGATGTCGTGCTCGTAGCCGAACTCGGCCTCACACTGGCTCGCCTCGTCTTCGTCGCCAAGCACGTGATGATTGGTGAGCAACAGTCGTGGCCCGACCAAAAAACCGGTGCCGTACCACGCCCCGCCATCACTCGGCACTCTGATCCGGCACACGGCCGCAGCTGCACGCTTGCCCCGATCCAGAAAATTGATCGACAGCAGATCGCTTTCGCCAATGATACGCTCGAACGCATTGGGGTCGCTGCGCGGCGCCTCGAGGAAATTCTTGCGGGCAGCAAAACGATCATCTGCCTTGGCTCGGCTGCGTCGTTTGGCGCGCGCGGAAGGCGGCACATAACTCGAATCCGCTCTGGATATGATCTTCTCCAGCTGTGCGGACAGTGCCGTCGATGTCGTTGCAACAACGTCTTTCTGAGACTCACTCGCTTCGCGATCGGAATCCATTGCGCGTCCCCACAAACCGCCAAAAAATGCATCGTCCACAAAACGCCCGTACCAAGTCGGCACGGCACGCGCTATCAAAGGTTGCATATTGGCGCGATCGTAACTTTTTCGCAACGAGGACAACGCATTTTATTGTTCGGCAGGCGCCCCGGACTGTCGTGTGTCCGTCATCAATGGGGATTGCTCAGTTCGCTAGCACCGGTCGCAGAACCATCAAAGACAATGCGAACGACGCAACACGTCCTGCGTCGTCCGTACTGCGTCGTTTAGCTGCGAACAAATGCCAGAATATCCGGATTGATCACGTCGGCATGGGTGGTCAACATCCCGTGCGGGAAGCCCGGATAGGTCTTCAGCGTGCCGTTCTTGAGTAGCTTCACCGTCAGTGGTGCAGAGTCGGCATAAGGCACGATCTGGTCATCATCGCCGTGCAAAACGAGCACCGGCACGTCGATCGCCTTCAGGTCTTCGGTGAAGTCGGTTTCCGAGAACGCCTTGATGCAATCATAGTGCGCCTTGGCGCCGCCGATCATGCCCTGCCGCCACCAGTTGTCGATCACGCCCTGATAGACTTTCACACCCGGGCGGTTGAAGCCGTAGAATGGCCCGGCTGGGACATCGACATAGAACTGCGCGCGGTTGGCAACAAGCGCAGCACGGAAGCCGTCGAACACTTCGAGCGGCAGGCCGCCGGGATTTTTCTCGGTCTTGAGCATGATCGGCGGCACGGCACTGACCAGCACTGCCTTGGCGACGCGCCCCTTCCTGGCCCGCGCGACGTAACGCGCGACTTCACCGCCACCGGTGGAATGGCCGATATGGACGGCATCCTTAAGATCCAGTTTGTCAGTGAGTTCGGCGACGTCGGCCGCATAGGTGTCCATCTCATTGCCGGTCGCGGTCTGGCTGGAGCGGCCATGGCCACGCCGGTCGTGCGCAATGACGCGATAGCCCTGATTGAGGAAGAACATCATCTGGTTATCCCAGTCGTCTGCGCTCAGCGGCCAGCCGTGATGAAACACGATCGGTTGTCCGGTGCCCCAATCCTTGTAGAAAATTTCGGTGCCGTCTTTGGTGGTGATGGTTCCCATGATCCAGACTCCTTTGAGTGGGTTGCGGGCAAGCGCGACTTCGAATTCGCAGCGGCTTATGCGGACAACCTGGCCGCTTTTCGCCTCTGCGCCGATGACAGGCCAGTGAATAGACTAACGGGCCGCAAGTCTCTTGTACGTTTCGAATACAAAACCAAGATGTCGCCGAGCCGCCAACGGGTGGCGACCAACTGCACGCTATTCAGGCGGCATTGCCGAAGTTTCGGCATTGCGCTCTTCGCCAATTAATATACCAATAGTACAGTTATTAAATTTTGTCGAGCGGATCGCTTGTCGCACCCTCGGCAAGCGTCAACGGACCTTCCGGAGCTGCAGCATGAATACGCCGAGCGACTACCAGATCTTCGAGGCGGGTGACGTGCTGCTGCAATCCGGCCAGCGTCACCCACGCCTGCAGCTTGCCTACAAGACCTACGGCACACTCAATGCTGCCAAGGACAATGTCATCCTCTATCCAACGTCGTTCGCCGCGCAGCATTACGACACAGAGTGGCTGATTGCGCCCGGAGCGGCCCTCGATCCCGAGCGCTACTTTATCGTCATCCCCAATCTGTTCGGCAACGGGCTGTCGTCGTCACCATCGAATTCAATGGAGACCCTTGCTGACGCCCCCTACCCGAACATCAGCTATCACGACGCTATCCCGATCCAGCATCGCCTGCTGACCGAGCAATTCGGCATCACCCGTCTGGCACTGGTCTATGGCTGGTCGATGGGTGGCATGCAGGCCTATCACTGGGCCGCCCGCTATCCGGACATGGTGGCACGCGCGGCAGTGGTCTGCGGCAGCGCCCGTTGTTCGCCGTTCAACGCCGTATTCCTCGAAAGCGTGCGAGCGGCTCTGACGACCGACCCCGCCTTTGTCGATGGCCGTTTCGTGTCCAAGCCATCCGCGGGCCTCCGCGCCATGGGGCGGGTTTATGCCGGCTGGGCAATGTCGCACGGCTTCTACCGCGATGAGCTCTGGCGCGAGGCCGGTTTCACCTCACTGGAAGACTATCTGACACGATCATGGGATGTCGCCTTTGCGCATCGTGATGCCAACAATCTGCTCGCTCAACTCTGGACCTGGCAAAATGGCGATATCAGCCGCTGCGATGCATTCCGTGGCGACTTCCGGAAAGCCATGGCTGCTATCAAGGCACGCGTTCTGCTGATGCCTGGGCAGACCGACAATTATTTTCAGGTCGGCGACAACGAAGACGAACTCCCTCTTCTGACCAGCGCACGCGCCGCCGAACTGTGTCCGATCCCCTCGTTGCACGGACACCGCGCCGGCAATCCCGTCAAAATTCCCGCCGACACGGCCTTCATCAACACGAAGGTCTCCACGCTGCTCGCTGCCGACGCCTGAACCGAGAACGGAACGAACCGATGACGATGGATGCAGTTGGCCATGGCAAGATCGAAACCCGCGCCCTGACGCCTGCACAGCTGAAGGACCTGTCGGTTCGCGCCAATCTTCCGGGGCTGATCCGCTCGATCAGCCATTATGCCTTGATCACTTTGGTTGGAACGCTGATCTGGCAGGTCGCTACCCGCTACGGCGTGGTGTGGACGACCCCGCTGGTCATCATCCAGGGCTATCTCATCGCCTTCCTGTTCATGGCGGTGCACGAGGCCGCACACAAGACCGTGTTCACGAGCCGGCGGCTCAACGAGATCCTCGGCCATGTCTCATCGCTGATGATCGTGCTGCCCTATGAGCACTATGCGCTGTTTCACTGGGATCATCACCGCTTCACGCAAGATCCCGACCGCGACCCGGAGCTCGTCACCGCGACGATCCCCTCGTCCGACACCAGACTCGCCATCGCCTATACCGGCATCGTGCAACTGACCAATCGGATCCGTCTGCTGGTCCGCCGTGCTCTGACCGGACAAGCCGTAGCGCCGTGGATCCCGGAATCCAGGCAGGGCATGGTGGTGCGCGAAGCCCGCATCTATGCCCTCGTCTATCTCGCGCTGCTGATCGCTTCCATCGCGTTCTCCAGCACGATGCTGCTGTGGTGCTGGCTCATCCCACTCTATGTCGGCCAGCTATTCCTGCGGCCCTATCTTTATGCCGAACACACCGGCTGCGAGCGTACCCGCAGCGCCTATGAGAACACCCGCACGACCTACACCGACAGGCTGACGAAATGGTTCACATGGAACATGCCATTCCATGTCGAACATCACGCCTATCCGTCCGTCCCCTTCCACGCATTGCCGAAGCTCAATACGATCATCGACGAGCGCATCGCGCATCGCGGTCAGGGCTACCGGGCCGTCACGCGCGAAACCTGGCGCTGGTTTCGCCGCGCGCGGCAAGACGGCATCTGACTATCGCGCCGACAACACGGATTTGACGAGCTTGCGCGCATAGTCGGCCGTCAGCGGTCGAAATCCAAAGACATACTCATAAAATAGCGTGCCATAGATCCGGTCATAGAGATCGCCGGCCGGCTCCGAAGCAACGATGCTGCCGTCCTTCTGGCCGTCCTTGATAATCGCCAGCGATATGTCCCGGCGGATACCGAGGTAGCGTTCGGAGAAGATTTTCGCTGAACCGGTCCGCGAGATGCATTCGGCAATGACAGCGAGCTGCACCTTGCCGAAATCGCTGTTCAGCGCCACGGCATAGGCGGCGGCATGTTTCGTGATGCGCATGAACGGATCGCCGCTCTCGGAAAGCGGCAGCATAGTGGACGCCTGCCGCAGAAATGCGTCGATCAGTACCGCTTCGCGCGACGGCCACCATTTATAGATCGTCATCTTGGAGACGCCAGAATCCCGCGCAATCGCATCGATGGTCGTCGCAGCGAGCCCCTGGGCTGCCATCATGCGATAGGCACTTTCCAGGATCGCATCCTCGGTCTCGACCGATCGAGGACGACCTCGCCGCACCGGGCTCACGTCGGTCATCGTCGCAATATTTCTCTGTCGGCTGCCATACGCCTACTATAGCGCGGCACCCATCGATCAAACAGAGAAATTGGCGTGGCGATCAGACGCGGCGACGGAATGTTAGTCTCGCGCGCCGAGCAACTCATAGATCTGCACTTCGGCGGCAAAGCCTTTCGGCTTGATCCGGGCGACACTGCGGAAAAGAAACAATGAGTTCACCCGCTCCTTGACGGCTTCGCTGACCAGGACGCTGGTTCCGTAGTCCTTGTTGAGCGTCTCGAGCCGCGACGCGAGATTTACGGTAGCGCCGAGCGCCGTGTAATTCATGCGGTCGGGCGACCCGATATTGCCGATCATGACATCACCGACATGCAGGCCAAACCGGGTCTTATAGACCGGCCAGCCCTCGCGCTCGAATTCCTCGTTGAGCTTGCGATTGGCTTCGACGCAATCGAGCACGGCGGCACAAGCCTGTGCCACATGGTTCGAATGTTCGATCGGCGCATTCCAAAGTCCCATCACAGCATCGCCAATATATTTATCGACCGTGCCCTGATGGGTAGCGATGACGTCCGAGATCGCAGCGAAGTAGCGCGACGTGTAAAGCATCACCCGTGTCGGATCCTCGTTCTCGGTCATCCCCGTAAAATTCTCGACATCCGTAAACAGGATGGTCGCCTCGCGGCGCTCGCCCCCCAATTGCATGGCCGTGCCGGTTTCGACCAGTTGCTGAACCAGGCGCTTGGGGACGAAATTCGAGAATGTCTGCACCAGCGTGCGCATGGTGAAAACCGATCGCCCGAGATCGTCGATTTCGCGGATCGGAGAATGCAGCTGTGGCATAGACGAGAACCGGAAGTTCTGGATCCGGTCCACCTCACGCGCCAGAATTCGCAGGGAGAGCGACAGCTTGTTGCCGATCCAGAACGCAATCGGTACGGCGGCGATGACGAAGCAAAATGCGAGAATGAAAAGCGTGCGTTTCTCCTGCTCTATCTCGGCATAGAATTCATCGAGCGGAGCGAAGAAACCAACGCGAAGATTGGCGGATCCAGCCATCTCTACGGGCCTGAATGCGGCCGCATAGGCACGCCCGGTGCCGTCATCGAAGAACTGTTGCTCAACGCCGGTCTGGCGCCAGGCCTTGATGGCCGCGGTTGCGCCGATCGTATCGACGTCGCTCAGTCGTGGCAGCTCCGACAGTTTGTTCGGCACGCTCGTGGCTTCAAGCCACCGGGACATTTCGGGATGCGCCAGCACCCGGTCGGCATCGTCGAACAGAAACGCAAGGCCGGAATGCCCGAGCTGCTGCTTGCGCAGCATGGCCTCTGCTTCACTCAGCAGAATATCGCCGGCCACAACACCCTGCTGCCCCTCCACGATGGGCATCCGCAGCGTATAGCCGATGTCGCCGGTCTCATAGAAAATATAGGGCTCAGTCAGCAGACTGGCATTGGCCTCGAAGGCGCCGCGATACCACGGCCGAACACGCGGATCGAAATCGACAGGCCCGGACAGACTTGCCAGGGGCTGCAGCGCGTCATCGAGAAACGCTGTCGTGGTCTGGAGCGGTCCAAACTCGCCTGCTTTCACGATCATGAACAGGCGAAACCTGGCTCCGTTCGGCGCCCCGAAGCGGGCCTTCACCTCGGCTCCGGTTCGGTCGATCAGGTCCATCTCCAGGAACGAGCCGTCCTCATACCCCATATACAGGCTGAAGAGCTGCTTGTTGTTGCGGAGCATCGACGCCAGCAGGATATTCAGCCGCGGATTATTCTTGATCTCGGCCGACTGGACCGATGTGATGCCGCGCAGGATATCCAGATTGTCATGGACGCTCTTGAGCTGCGCATCGATGCGATCGGTCGCAGCCTGCGCGACCACGCTGAGATACGACGAAGCCGCCGTCCGGATGATCGTGTTGACCCTGCTGAAGCTGAGATAAACCAGCGCCAGGCCGACCGTAAGGACGACGCCGACGAACAGCGCAATGATCGACGTCCTGAAGCCAATCCGAAAACGCGATCTCGCCGGCACCGTCATCGCAGGATGCTCCACACGCCAGCCAATCTGGCACCGCATATCGACAGGCCAGACCTAGCTGCGCCGGACGGGAAGTCTCGCGGTATCATGATTCCGCCACGCAAGCGCAATTGCCGAGTATCTTTACGGTAAAGAAACCCGATCCGTGCTTACGACATCGGACAATGAGCTCACCTCGTCCAGTACGCCGGCAAGCGCCACGAGCTGCGACGATTGCAATGCCTCAATGGCAACTGCATAATTGAAACAATTGACTATTCTGGCTGTCACTTAAGGAAATGAAGAATGACGGGCGCCGATCTGGATGTGATCATCCGGCAGACTGCTAAGCAGCAAAACAAGACACTGATGGCAGCCGTCAAGGCACAACGCGATCGCTATGCGGGCCTGGCCGCCAAGGCCAAGGACAAGACCGCCAAGGACCGTTTCAAGCAACTGGCGAAGGACGCGACGGAGCAAGGCATGGCCGCCGCCAAGCGCCTTCAGATGTCCGCCGATAATGCCGCCGATAGCTATGCGCGATCAATGCGTAAGGCCGTTGAAGCACTTCAGATCGCAGAAGCAGCGCAAGCGATGAAGGCTCAGAACGCCGAGAAGGACAAGGCCCCCAAGAAGGCTGTCCCCGCCAAGAAAACGGCCAAAAAGGCGAAGAAGCCAAAGAAGCGATAATGCGGGCATGACCTCGCCCGCTCGGCGCGATCCGCACCGGAGCTACAAAAGGCCCGGCTTGCGCCGGAGTTACATCAGTCGGCCGGCCCATATGTCAGGGCCGGCACAGCAAGACTCAGTTATGAGATCTTGAGATTCTCGGCAGACGCCTTGCCGCGATTTTCCACCAAGTCGTATTCGATGGTCTGATTTTCGTTGAGGGTGCTGAGGCCCGCGCGCTCGACGGCGGAGATGTGCACGAAGACATCCTTGTCGCCGACAGTCGGCTTGATGAAGCCATACCCCTTGGTGGGGTTGAACCATTTGACGGTGCCCTTCTGCATCGTCTGTCTCCCAATCTAGATACAAAAAAGACGCGGCCACGCATCATACGTACCACGCCACAAGCGGGCTTCCCGGTGTCTGCTGAATGTCCTGCTCACAAAACGCACAGTCGAACGGCCTCAATCCGATTGCGCAAGAATTCCAACATGAAAATTTTGGCTACGCAAGTCTTTGGCTTTTTGCGGCCGAGGTTTTGATACCATCGGCCGCAACACCGACCGCGTTCAAGCGTACCTATCGAAAGCCGCTGGCCGGATCCGTGAGCAAACGTGCCGGATTGAAACATCGTCGGCCCGCCCTGCGTGAATGGTCATAACGTGATGAAAAGCGACACGAATCCGCTGTGGCAATCGCACAACAATACGCGTCAATCGCCACCGGAGGCGCTCAATGCGCAGCGGCAATGCTAATTGGATCGCGTATGCTCTGCCGCAGTCGAACGGCACTGCAGCGACAATTTCGAAACGAGTGACAATGCGCGATCCATCGCGATACGCCCGAACGGACAGGAGCCCGGCTACCAGCCGGCAACGTCGGACCATTGTACTCGGCCTTGCCGTCGCGCTTGTCATTGTGCCTTCGCTCGCATCTGCCCAAGTCGCACCACCGCCGACCACGCCGCCCCCAACCACACCGCCACCGACGACACCACCGCCAGCAGCCGCACCGGTGCCCTCATCGACCGACTTCAATGCCGGGCAATCCGCCGGCATCGCCATTGGCGATCTCGGTAGCCAGTTCCTGCGCCGCCTCGGCGATCAGGCGAGCTACGGCTTCAACCGCGCGTCGCGCGCCAATCCCGGCGGCGGCGGTGCGTCGGAGACCACCGAGACGCCCCGCTTCCGAAGCTGGGCCGAATTCTATGGCGTTGGCGCGCGTACCAGCACGATCGGGGATTTCGTCGGCGACAAGCGCCGGACCATCGGCGGCGTCGCCGGGATCGGCGCGCGGCTGATGCCGGGTGTCAATGTCGGGCTGTCGGTGGACCAGAGCCACACCACGATCGACGTTCCGCTGGCGCTGCAATCAGCGACGCTCGACCTCACACAGATCGGCGTCAATGCGTCGGTTGACCAAGGTGCATGGACCTGGGCAATCGCATTGGTGCACGGCTTCGGCGACATCAACTCGCGCCGCGACACGGGTCTGGGGCTCGCAAGCGCCGGCTACAATGCGCGGATCGATGGCGCGCTCACCGAGCTGAGCTATTACTGGAGTTACGAACAGGCACGGATCGTGCCCAAGGCTGCCTTCGAATACACCCGCGCGACAACCGGCGCGATGCAGGAGCTTGGCGGCCTCAATCCTGTCAACGCAAGCGGCGCATCAGCCGAGCGCGCGCGCATCCTGATGGGTGTCGAAGTTGGACGTTACTGGATCTTCGATCAGAAGATTCTGGATCTGTCGGGCTATGCGAAATTCGTCGACAACGTGCATCAGCGCTTTAGCAACGTCACGATCAGCCTCGGCGCCGAAAGCATCACCGTCCAAGGAATCGGCGAGAGCCAGTACGGGGCGGATGCGGGCGCATCGGCGTCGCTGAGCCTCAGCAACACCGCGCGTCTCTATCTCAATTATGACGGCAAGTTCCGCGCCTATTCGCAGTCCCACCAAGGAACGCTGGGCGTCGAATTCAAGTTCTAGAAACCATCAGATTCCAGAAACAAAAAAGCGGGCGAAAGGCAAATGCCCCTCGCCCGCTTTGCGTTTTTATTGAGTTAGGCTACCTGCTCGGCGTGTGCAGCCTGGCTGCGGCGGCGCCACAGAGCGCCGATCCCCAAGACTACGAAGATGCCGAGCAGGCCGCAAAGTATCTCGCCACCCGGACCATTATTGGTGAAGCGGATGCCGCTGCCGAGCGAAGCCATCACGCTGTCGAGGTTGGCGCCAAACGCACCGCCAAAAGCGCTGTGCAGCAGCGGCATGATCGCCGGATCGGTGGCGATGACTTCGCCCGCGACCCAACCAAGCAGTGCGGCACCAAGCCAGACCAACACAGGCAGACGGGTAAGCAGCGCCATGATCAGCGCCGCGCCGGCGACGATCAGCGGGACGCTGATGGCCAGGCCGAGGATCAGCAGCGGCACGCTGCCATTGGCAGCGGCAGCAACTGCAATGACGTTGTCGAGGCTCATCACGATATCGGCGACGACCACGATCTGCACAGCGGCCCACAGATGCGAGGCGGCCTTCACGCCGTCCTCTTCTTCCGGTTCGGGTACCAGCAGTTTGGCTGCGATGACGATAAGTGCGAGGCCGCCCACCAGCTTGAGGTAGGGCAGTTCCATCAATGTGGCGACGATGCCGGTGAAGATGATACGCAGGATCACGGCGGCAGCGGCGCCGAGGATCATGCCCCACATGCGCTGCTTCGGCTCCAGGCCACGGCAGGCCAGCGCGATCACGAGGGCGTTGTCGCCGGACAGCAGAACGTTGATCCAGATGATCTTGCCGACGGCTACCCAGAATGCGGGCTGCTGCATTTCGACCTGAAACTGAACGAAAACCGACTTGATCGTCGCCGGATCGAGAATATGCAGCAACCAGTCCACAGCGCGCCCCTTTATTTGTGCGTTTTGATTGGAAAGGTCGGCGCGCCCCCGCGCGCCGACCGGTCGTCAATTCGGCTGGAAGTTTAGCCGACGATCTCGTTGCCCGAGAAGAACTGTGCGATCTCGATCGCTGCAGTTTCCGGAGCGTCCGAACCGTGCACCGAGTTCTCGCCGATCGACTTGGCATGAAGCTTGCGGATGGTGCCATCAGCAGCCTTCGACGGATCGGTTGCGCCCATCACATCGCGATGCTTGAGGACGGCGTTCTCGCCTTCCAGCACCTGCACGACAACCGGACCCGAGGTCATGAAGTCCACCAGTTCGCCGAAGAAGGGGCGTTCCTTATGAACGGCGTAGAAAGTGCCGGCCTGTTCGCGGGTCATACGGATGCGCTTCTGCGCGACGATCCGCAGGCCGGCCTTTTCGATCAGCGCGTTGATCGCACCGGTCAGATTGCGCTCGGTCGCGTCGGGCTTCAGAATCGAAAAGGTACGCTCGATAGCCATGATTTATCCTTGAATAACAGTCGCTGGAAGATGGCGGCTTATATCGACGCTATCCGGGAACGGCAAGCGATCCGTCCAAATGTCGCAGGCCCCATTTTGGCAGATCCGGCGCTCGGAATTACCGAGATGTCATCCACATGAACCATTCCTGACAGGACTGGCGCGATCCGGTTCAGCTTTCCCCTTCTAAACTGCCTGCAATGACCCCGGCCAACGGCATTTGCCCCCGGGCGCCATGTTCACGGCAGGCGCAACACGCGCCGTATCAGAGGAGATGAGAATGTTCCGCAAGATCGCACTGACTTTGGTTGCAGCGGCCTCATTGGGCGCCGCGGCGCTGGCTCCGACCTCGGCTTCCGCCTGGGGCGGCCACGGCGGATGGCACGGCGGTGGCTGGCACGGCGGCGGCTGGCATCGCGGCTGGGGCGGACCACGCTTCGTCGGCGGGCCGGTTTACGGCTATGGCGGCGGCGGATGTCTCGTCCGCCGGGTCGTTCCGACTCCGTGGGGACCGCGTTGGCGACTGGTCAATCGCTGCTACTGACGCTCCATGAGCAGAGAAATACCGCCCGGCCGTTCCCTCGGCCGGGCTTTTTCTTGGCAGATCCATCGACAATTCATCGAATTTTGACTCAAACAGCCTCAAATCCATAAATCTTGAAACAATTTCGGCCCGCACGACTTGCCTTAGTGTCATTCAACTGCCACGAGCGCCGGGAAGACAATGCAGAACCAGTTCATCAATCATGGCGAAGAACACATCGACCGCACCACCAGCGTGGCGATTTGCAATGCCATCGGCGAACGGCTCCGCCGGGATGTCGGCCCGGACGACGCCCTGCCCTCCCATCTGCAGATGCTGATCGACCAGATGCGGCAGCAGGATGAAAACACCGGCAGCCGTTAACGGCAGAATTGATCTTCTACGCACCGTTGGCGACCAAATCGGGGTTGCCTTTGTGCGTCGCAGCGGTGACAACCCCGCATGCTTTCCATCACAGACATTTCGATCCGGATTGCCGGACGCCTGCTCATTGACGAGAGCACGGTACAGATTGCACCGGGCGCCCGCGTGGGCTTCGTCGGCCGCAACGGCGTTGGCAAATCGACGCTTTTTCATGCCATTCGCGGCGATCTGGCCACCGAAACCGGAAGTATATCGATCCCGCCCCGCTGGCGTATTGGCAGCCTCGCCCAAGAGGCGCCGGACGGCCCCGAAAGCCTGATCTCCGTCGTCTTGAAAGCCGATCTCGAGCGCGACGCACTGCTGAAGGAAGCCGAGACCGCCTCCGATCCGGAGCGCATTTCCGACATCCAGACCCGCCTTGTCGATATCGATGCGCATTCCGCGCCCGCTCGGGCCGCAGCGATTCTGAGCGGCCTTGGCTTTTCGGCTGAAGCCCAGTTGCGCTCCTGTTCCGAATTCTCCGGCGGCTGGCGCATGCGCGTAGCGCTTGCAGCGACGTTGTTCTCGGCGCCGGATCTGTTGCTGCTGGACGAACCGACCAACTATCTCGATCTCGAAGGCACGCTGTGGCTCGAGGATCATCTCGCCAATTATCCACGCACGGTCATCGTCATCAGCCATGACCGCGACCTGCTCGATACGTCGGTGAACGAGATCCTGCATCTCGACCGCGGCAAGCTCGTGCATTATCGCGGGACTTACTCCAACTACGAAGAGTTCCGCGCCAACAAGGAGGCGCTCGACGCCAAGAACGTCAAGCGTCAGGAAGCCGAGCGCAAGCGGCTGCAGGACTTCGTCGATCGCTTCAAGGCCAAGGCCTCCAAGGCACGTCAGGCACAATCACGCGTGAAGATGCTTGAACGCATGAAACCGATTTCAGCGCTGGTGACGCAAGACGTGCGCGAGATCGTCTTCCCCGCGCCGGAGAAAATCCTGTCGCCGCCTATCCTTGCGGTGGACAATGTGTCGGTCGGTTATGAACCCGGCAAGCCCGTACTCAATCAGGTGACACTCCGTATCGACACCGAGGATCGTATTGCCCTGCTCGGCTCCAACGGCAACGGCAAGTCGACGTTGGTCAAGCTGCTGGCGAATAAGCTGCAGCCGTTTTCGGGATCGATCACCCGCGCCGACAAACTGTCGATCGCTTACTTTGCCCAGCATCAGCTCGACGAGCTGGTGATGGACAACTCCGTCTATGATCACGTGCGCAAGCTGATGCCGGACATGCCGGAATCGAAGATTCGCGCGCGCGCCGGCAATATCGGCTTTTCGGGCAAGGCCGCGGATACGATCGTAAAAAGCCTGTCCGGCGGCGAAAAGGCGCGGCTACTGCTGGGGCTCGCGACTTTCTACGGTCCGAACATGATCATCCTGGACGAACCGACCAACCATCTCGATATCGACAGCCGCGCAGCGCTGGCCGAGGCGATCAACGAATTCCCCGGCGCGGTGATCATGGTCTCCCATGATCGCTACCTGATCGAGGCCTGCGCCGATCAACTCTGGGTCGTGGCCGATCGTACGGTCACCAATTTCGACGGCGATCTCGACGACTATCGCAAGGTCGTCATGCAAGCCCGCGGCATGCGCACGACAACGCGCGACCGCGTCAGCACAGACCGCGAAAAACTCGCGAAGCCCAAAGAGAAGAAGGTCCCGTTCAAGCAGCAGGTCGCCGAAGCGGAAGCCGAGATGGAGCGGATTACGGGCATTATCGCCAAAATCGATACCGCGCTGGCATTGCCCGATCTCTTCAAAAAGGATCCGAAGCAGGCCACACAACTCACCAAAGCGCGCGCGGCTGCGGCGGGCGCATTGCAACGCGCCGAAGAGCAATGGCTGAGCGCGAGTTCTCTGCATGAAGAAGCGAACGGCTGAAAACGCAGCCGTCGCTTACTTCGAGATCATCACGAAAAGATCAGGTCGCTGCGCGCTTCTTCGCCTTCGGACGCGCGGTCTTCGGCTGCTCAACTTCCGGACCGCGTTCGACCACGGTCAGACGACCGGAGGTAAACGTATAGATGCCAGCGCGCGGACCGCGCAGATAGGTCAGCACGGCAACGCGATCGCCGCGCGGGCTGGTCGAGAGACTGACATTGTCGGGTGCGCCTGCACCACGCGCCACGTCGCATTCGGTATGGCCGAGCGCCACGACGCCAGTTTGAACCGGCGCACCTGCGGTACCATCAGCAAGCGCGTTGGCATCACGCGGCGCCATGCCCGGGCACGCACCGTCAGCGCTGATGAGATCCTGCGGACTGACCGCCTGCTCAGGCGACAGCGGCGGCGTCTCGATCGAAACATTCTTGATGAATACGCGACCTGGCTTGGAGAACCAGTCGGCATCCTTGGACAGCAGATCCGTGGAGAATGCGTCACCGCCCACGCCGGCGCAACCAGCAAGCAATGGCGCAGCAAACAGCAGCACGAGCAGACCGTTTCGATGAAGCTTTTCTTGTCGCACGATTACGCAACCCCAAGACAGGCGATAAGAGCCTGTAACATCATTCATTTGCGGCACCACCATGACACAGCGGTAGATACCGGTGAGGAAATCTACAATTATCATTAATTGCAGCAGATCGCCAATCGCCAGCTAATTCTTGCGCTGCCACCGGCCACGTTCATCGGTCTGCCAGTAAGTGGCGGTAAAGCCCCTCGCCTTACAGTCAGTCCAGGCTGCTCGCGCTGCAGCGAGCGCATCGGCATCGTCGCCGTTGAATACCAGCACCATGCGCTCATAGCCGTCGGCATCCGCCGGCACCGCCGCGCTGTCCACAAGGAACCGGACCTGGGCACGATTGGGATTGCCCTCTTCGATCGCTAGAATGATCGGCTGATCCGCAGCGTCTGCCACACGCCAAGTGGCGTGCGGCAGAAATGAATCATCACGATAGGTCCACAGATGCGCATCGAGCGCATCGGCGCGTTCTTCTGATGTGGATTGCACGACGACACGCCAGCCGCGCTCAAGCGACTTCTCGAGCAGCGGCGGCAGCACGCTCTCCAGCGCCATGTTCTGCAGGTGATAGAACAGGACCTCGGTCATCGTGTCAGACTACTTCTTCGCCTCGTAATAGTCGGCCACAAGCCGATCCAGCAGCCGCACGCCGTAACCCGAGCCCCAGCTCTGATTGATCTCGGTCTTCGGCGCGCCCATGGCAGTGCCGGCGATATCGAGATGCGCCCACGGCGTATCGTCGACGAAACGCTGCAGGAACTGCGCCGCAGTGATCGAGCCGCCATTGCGCGTGCCGGTGTTCTTCATGTCGGCGAATTGCGAGTCGATCTGCTTGTCGTATTCCGGACCGAGGGGCATCCGCCAAACACGTTCGCCGGTGGTCTGTCCCACGGTAGACAGACGCTCTGCGAGTTCGTCATTGTTGGAGAACATGCCAGCATATTCGGTACCGAGCGCGACCATGATCGCACCGGTCAGCGTCGCCAGATCGACCATAAATTTCGGCTTGAACTTCTTCGCCACATACCAAAGCACATCGGCCAGTACGAGGCGGCCTTCAGCGTCGGTGTTGATGATTTCGATGGTCTGACCGGACATCGACGTCACGATGTCGCCCGGACGCTGCGCGTTGCCATCCGGCATGTTTTCGACGATGCCGATGGCGCCAACCACATTGACCTTGGCCTTGCGGCCCGCGAGTGCATGCATCAGGCCAACGACGCAGGCTGCGCCGCCCATATCGCCCTTCATGTCTTCCATGCTGCCGGCCGGCTTGATCGAGATGCCACCGGTATCAAAGGTGACGCCCTTGCCGATGAAGGCGACGGGCTGCTCGCCCTTCTTGCCACCGTTCCAGCGCATCACCACCATACGGCCAGGACGCACAGATCCCTGGGACACACCGAGCAGCGCACCCATGCCAAGCTTGGTCATCGCCTTGACGTCGAGCACTTCGACCGTGACGCCGAGCTTCTTTAACTCACCTGCGCGGCGCGCAAATTCGGCGGGAAACAGCACATTCGGCGGCTCATTCACGAGTTCGCGGGCCAGCACGACGCCGTTGACGATATGATTGCCCGGTACAAAGGCCTTCTTGGCTGCGGCGACGTCACCGACGGCCAACGAAACCGCGACATTGCCGGACGCCTCGTCGGCATCCTTCTTCTTGGTTTTGTAACGATCGAATTTGTAAGCGCGCAACAATACGCCGGAGGCGACCGATGCCGCCTGCTCTGGCGTCATTGCGCCCGAAGCCAACTCTGCGACGACGGTCACCGCCTCATTGCTGCCGCCGACCTTGCCGGCGAGCACGCCGCCAAATTTCAGCAGATCGGTCTCCTTCAGATCGGCCGGCTTGCCGGTGCCGATCACGATGAGACGCGACGCCTTGATGCCATCCGGGGCCAGGATGTCGAGCGTCGATGCGCTCTTGCCCTTGAACTTGCTGGTTGTAGCCGCGCGCTTCACAGTTGCTGCCGCTTCCCCGAGAGCCTTGGTCGCGGCAGGACCGAATTTCAGCGTTTCGTCGCAGAACACCACAAGAGCACCGCGCGCAGCAGTGGCAAACGGGACGAAGCCGACCTTGACGGCGTCGGACATGGCAAATTCCTCCAGAAGATCAGGGCTGTCGCAGGGGTCGGCGCGGAATCCGGTCAGTGCGGCGGGGTTCAAGTGTTTTGTTGTCGTCACAGCGTGAACCGTCAAGTCAGGTTCTGACCGAAACCGCCAAGGATCGATAGTTTCTTGTGTCTCGCCGGAGGAAACCAAACCGCCCGTAGCCCACGATTCGGGTATTGCCTGTGTCCGAATGGGTCCGCGATGGCCTTAGGTGCCAGCCTTGCCAACGAATGGGCCCCACCGACTGGGCCGGTTCCTCGCCGCCACGCGAGTTGCGAAGCATTTCAGTGGCCCAAGGGACACATCAGGCACATAATTAACCATATCTTGAGCGAGCCATCCCCCGGCCATTTTGTTGACCAATCAAAGGGATGCTAAGTGAGATGATGGGCTTGTGAAGGTTGCGGCATGTCCTTTTGGGGGTCCCCTCGCGGGATTGGGCATGCGGGCGGCTTTAACGGCCGGAATGGGGATTGATCGGACCGATGGGGTCTATCGACAGGTATATTTTCCGCACGACGCTGGCGTCGTTTGCGGTGGTTCTGGTCAGCCTGACGGGCGTGATCTGGATCACGCAAGCATTGCGCGGAATCGACCTGATGACGAGCCAGGGTCAGACCATTCTGACCTTCCTCGGCGTCACCAGCCTGGCGATTCCCGTTCTCGTTCTGATCATTGCTCCGATCGCCCTGATGATCGCGGTGTCCCACACTCTGACCAAGCTCGCGACCGACTCCGAAATCATCGTGATGAATGCCGCCGGCCTGTCGCCGCGACGGCTGTTTCGTCCCTTCCTGTTCGCGACAATGGTCGTATCGCTGCTCGTGGCTTTCATCGGCTCATATCTGGCACCGGATGGTATGCGCCGGCTGAAGCGCTGGGACGCCGAGATCACCGCCGACGTGCTGGCAAATATCCTGCAGCCAGGTCGCTTCGCGCAACTCGACCAGAACCTGACTATCCGCGTCCGGGAGCGTCAGCCCGGCGGATTACTGGTCGGGATTTTCGTGGACGATCGCCGCGACCCGAAGGAGCGCGTCACCATCATTGCCGACCATGGCACGGTGCTGAAGAACAAGGATGGTTCGTTCCTGATCCTGGAAGACGGTAATCTGCAGCGTTTCGAGACGGGCAAGACCGACCCCGCCATGGTGGCGTTCGGCCGCTACGCTTTCGATATGTCGAAGTTCTCCAATCGCAGCCAGGACGTCACCTACGGAATTCGTGAACGATATCTCTGGGAATTGATGGTGCCGCCTGTGGATGACCCGCTTTACAAGCAGGTGCCGCGGCAGTTCAGCGCCGAGATGCACGACCGCTTGATGGCGCCGATCTATCCGCTTGCCTTTGCCGCCTTGACCTTTGCATTCTTGGGATCGCCACGAACGACGCGGCAGAGCCGCAACTTCTCGATGGGTAGCGCGATTGCCGCGGTGTTTGGCCTGCGCATGGCGGGATTTGCCTGCTCCGTCGTGGCAGCAAAGTCGGACTTCGCGGCACCGCTTCAATATGCCCTGCTGGCGACAGCGATCGGCGTCAGCTTCTGGATCATCTCTGCCGGCATCGTGGTGGAACCGCCGGCGAAGCTGGTGGAAGCAATCAACAGATCCAACGAGCGGTTGTTGCGCCTCTTCCGACGGCCGGCCGCCGCATGAACATGATCACCAACACCATCGGCAGATATTTCGCCGGTCGCTTCCTGGTGGCAGCCCTTGGCGTGTTCACCAGTATCTTCATGCTGCTGGTGCTGGTCGACTACATCGAGATGGTCAGGCGCACCTCTGGGCTGGCCTCAGCCTCCGCTCTGATGGTGGCGCAGACGTCGCTGTACCGGGTACCCCAGTTGCTCGAGAAGATGATGCCGTTTTGCATCCTGATCGGCGCTATGACCTGTTATCTCGCGCTGTCGCGGCGGCTCGAATTGGTGGTCGCCCGCGCCGCCGGCGTCTCGGCCTGGCAGTTTATTTCCCCTGCACTGGCCAGCGCTCTCATCCTAGGCGTGCTGGCGACTGTGGGCTACAATCCCCTGTCGGCCAACCTGCGCGAGGAATCGAAGCGGATGGAGGCCCAGATGTTCGGCGATGCGCCGGGCGGCGGCGTCCAGGACGCCTCCGGCTTCTGGATCAACCAGGTCAACCGCGAGGGCCAATCCATCATCAATGCCGCCCGCAGCGAGCAGCAAGGCGTCCGCCTGACCGGCCTGACCGTGTTCCGGTTCGACACCGAATCCCAGTTTAAGGAACGGATCGAAGCTCGCGAGGCATCGCTGGAGCCCGGCCGTTGGTTGTTCAAAGGGGTGCGACGCTACACCCTCGATTCGCCCGTGGTCGAGCAGGACAGCATGTACTTGGCCACGACCCTGACCCCGCTGCAGGTCAGAAACAGTTTTTCGACCCCCGAAACAGTGTCATTTTGGCAACTTCCTTCGTATATCAAATCCTCAGAGAGTTCGGGTTTCGCGACGGCGGGGTATCGCTTGCAGTATCATAAGCTTATCGCACAGCCGTTTTTGCTGGTTGCGATGGTGATGCTGGCTGCTTCCGTGAGCCTGAGGTTCTTTCGGATGGGCGGTGTCCAGAAGATGGTTTTGAGTGGCGTGGGCGCAGGCTTTCTGCTCTACGTTCTGTCGAAAGTTACGGAAGATTTGAGCAAGGCTGAGTTGATGCATCCGATTGCTGCGGCGTGGCTGCCTGTGTGTGTGGGCGGTCTCACCGGCTTTTTGGCCTTGTTGTACCAGGAGGACGGGTAGTGGCTGTTTTTGCCGCCCTCCGTGAACGAGCATTTGATTGGAAGCTGCGCATGACCATGCGCGGCAACAATTTCTGCACGTCTGGCGTATTGGCCCCGGTGCTCGCAACCGTTTTGGGTCTCGCGGCTGCATTTGGCGTCGCGGCGACGACCCCGGCGGCTGCCCAGAGTTTCACTTACAATCGCCCCGCCACCCGGCCGAAGCCGCCTCCTGCTGCCCAGACCGGGCAGATGCTGGTGCAGGCCACCGAGGTCAATTACGACTACAACAACTCGCGCGTCGCCGCAGTCGGCAGCGTGCAGATGTATTACAATGGTACGTCCGTCGAGGCCGACAAGGTCATCTACGACCAGAAGACCAAGCGCCTGCATGCCGAAGGCAATGTCCGCATGACGGACGCCGACGGCAAGATCACATATGCCAATCTGCTCGACCTCAGCGACGACTACCGAGACGGTTTTGTGGATTCGCTCCGTGTGGATACCGCGGATGCGACCCGCATGGCCGCGACACGCGCCGAGCGCACCGCCGGCAACTACACCGTGTTCCAGAACGGTGTCTACACTGCCTGCGCCGCCTGTAAGGAAGATCCGAAGAAGCCACCACTGTGGCAGGTCAAGGGTGCCCGCGTCATCCACGACCAGAACGAAAAGATGATGTATTTCGAGGACGCCCGGATCGAGTTCTTCGGCGTCCCCCTCGCCTATATCCCGTATTTTTCGACGCCCGATCCGACGGTGAAGCGCAAGACCGGCTTCCTGATGCCGGGCTTTACGCAGAACACCAATACAGGCTTCGGCGTTGAAACGCCGTTCTATTGGGCGATCGCGCCTGATTACGATGCAACCATCTCGCCACGCTACACCAGCAAGCAGGGCCTGTTGATGCAAGGCGAGTTCCGGCAGCGCCTGATGGATGGCGCCTACCAGATCCGTGCCTATGGCATCAATCAGCAGGATCGCAGCGCCTTCGCCAACACGGTCGGCGACAAAGACTGGCGCGGCGGAGTCGAGTCCAAAGGCCAGTTCGCGCTGAACGACAAATGGGTCTGGGGCTGGGACGCGGTCGCACTCAGCGATTACAACTTCCTGCAGGACTACCGGCTGTCGATGTACCGGGATCCCTATGCCTCGTTTTTGAATCTGCAGACGGAAGCCGTTTCGCAACTCTATCTGACGGGCGTCGGCAAGCGTAGCTTCTTCGACGCACGCACGATCTACTACCTGAGCTTCTCCGGTAATCAGAGCCAGGTCCCGGTCATTCACCCGGTGATCGATTACAACAATGTGCTCAACCAGAACATTCTGGGCGGCGAGTTCAGTTACAAGTTCAACATGACCAGCCTGAGCCGTGATCAGGCCTCGTTCACGCCGATCACGTCTCTCGCCAATACTAACGGATTGTGCAATCTGACTTCCGCAGATCCGCTCGCGAGAACGCCAACCAATTGCCTGATGAACGGCATTCCTGGCACCTATACCCGCGTGACTGGTGAAGCTCAGTGGCGCCGCTCCTATACGGACTCGTTCGGCCAGATCTTCACGCCGTTCGCGATCCTGCGCGTCGATGCAATCGATGCCTCGATCTCGAACCAGCCCGGCGTGTCCAACTTCCTGCCGACCGGCGACACGACCGCGCTGCGGGTGATGCCGACCGTGGGCCTCGAATATCGCTATCCGTTTATCAACGTTCAGCCGTGGGGCACCACGACACTCGAACCCATCGCTCAGGTGATCATTCGTCCGAACGAAACCTACGCCGGTAAGTTGCCTAACGAAGACGCGCAGAGCATGAGCTTCGACGCGAGCAATCTCTTCAGCGTCAACAAGTTCTCCGGTTACGACCGTGTCGAAGGCGGCGGCCGCGCCAACGTGGGCGTGCAGGCCACCACGCAGTTCGATCGTGGCGGTTCCGTCAAAGTCCTGTTCGGTCAGTCCTATCAGCTGTTCGGCCTGAACTCGTTTGCAGTCGCAGATGCCACTAATACCGGCGTCGATTCCGGACTGGCCACCTCGCGGTCAGACTACGTCGCCAGCCTGGCCTATTCGCCGAACCGCACTTATACGGTCAGCACCCGCGCGCGGATCGACGAGGCAACCGGCAACGTGTCGCGCTTCGAGGCTGAGGGGCGTGCAAGCTTCGACCGCTGGTCGGTCAGCCTGATGTATGGCAACTACGCGCCGCAGGCGGAATTGGGCTACCTCACCCGCCGCGAAGGCCTCCTCGGCACCGGTTCGATCAAACTGGCATCGAACTGGGTGGTCACCGGTGGCGCGCGCTGGGACCTTGAGGCCAACAAGATCAACCAGTACACGGTCGGCGCCGGCTATGTGGACGATTGTTTCGTGCTCGGCGTCAATTATGTCACGTCCTACAACTACGTGAGTAACCTGAGCACGCCGCCCGTTCTGAGCCATACATTCATGTTCCAGATTGGCCTGCGGACAATTGGCAATACCACGTCTGCGAGCGGAACCGGCGGCACTTACTAGTATCGGTCCTTTGTGCCGTGAAATCTCCGTTTTCCGTCGCGATGTATGCGAATTCTGCTTTCAAGAGAGCTTTGACACCGCGGTTTTGACAATGATGGGTACGATGATTTCCGGACGCATTCTGCAAGCCACTTTGGCGACGGCAGTTACCCTTTTCATTTGCGCGGGATCGCCGGCTCGGGCCCAGTCCGTCGCTGTCATGGTCAACGGCGAGCCCATCACCAATTTCGATATCGAACAGCGCACCAAGTTGAATGCGCTGTCGGGCGCGAAGACAAACAGCCGCCAGGACGTGATCGACGAGCTAATCAACGAGAAAGTGAAGATCAAGGAAGGCAAGAAATACAGCGTTGATCCCGGCGCCTCCGAAGTTGACGGTGCGTTCCAGAACATGAGCTCGCGCATGCGCCTCACACCGGATCAGCTCGTGCAATCGCTGGCATCCAAAGGCATTCGCCCGGACACGTTGAAGAGCCGCTTGAAAGCCGACATGGTTTGGAATGCCATCGTCCGTGGCCGCTTCAAGCAGAGCCTGCAGGTCGGTGAAAAGGAAGTTGACGCAGCGGTTCAGGGAGCCGGCGGCGACGCGATGACCGAAGCATTCGAATATCAGATGCGACCTGTCGTGCTGGTCGTCCCCCGCGGGGCAGCGTCCGGCATGATGGAAGCGCGGCACAAGGAAGCGGAAGGGCTGCGCGAGCGCATCCAGAGCTGCGAAGACGCCAACCGCACCTTCAAGTCGATGCAGAACGCGACCATCCGCGATACCGTCGTCAAGACTTCCGCCGATCTGCCGCCGTCCCTGCGAGAACTGCTCGACAAGACCCCGATCGGCCGTCTCACGCCGCCGGAAGTGACCCGCCAGGGCGTCGAAATGGTCGCTCTATGCGCGCGCAAGCCGACCAAGGTCGATACGCCGAAGAAGCGGGAAGTCCGCGACAAGATGTTTGCCGACAAATTCGAAGCGAAGTCGAAATCCTACCTGCAGGAAGTGCGCAAAGCGGCGATGATCGAATATCGGTAATTTCCGATCCGGCTTAGGCCGCGACTGGCTTAGGGCGGCACCATGACCAAACCTCTTGCGCTGACATTGGGCGAACCGGCCGGCATCGGCCCGGACATTGCCATCGCTGCCTGGCTGCGTCGGCACGAACTCGACCTGCCCCCGTTCTATCTGCTTGGTGACCGTGACTTCATGGCGGAACGTGCCAAGACGCTCGGCCTCGACGTCAGGCTGGCCGATGCAACGCCCGACAGTGCTGCTGAGACGTTTGCTGACGCGTTACCAGTGGTGTCGATCGGGCAGACGGTCACCGCGCCTCCCCGTCGTCCTGACGCTTCCAGCGCGCCTGCAGCCATTGCCTCGATCCGTCAGGCGATCGCGGACGTGGAAGCCGGCCATGCCGGCGCCGTCGTGACCAATCCGATCGCCAAGAGCGTGCTCTATCGCGCAGGTTTCACCCACCCGGGTCACACCGAATTTCTCGCCGAGCTTGCCGCCCGCGATGGAAAGGTCCCGCTGCCGGTGATGCTGTTGTGGTCGCCCGAACTGGCCGTGGTGCCGGTCACGATCCATGTCTCGCTGCGCGATGCTATTGCCCAACTGAGCGGCCCGCTGATCACTGCCACCGCGCGCATCGTGGTCAACGACATGAAGACCCGTTTCGGCATCAAGCGGCCACGACTGGCAATTGCTGGCCTCAATCCGCATGCCGGCGAAGACGGTTCGATGGGAGACGAGGAGCAGGCGTTCATCATGCACGCGGTGACCGTATTGCAGAACGAAGGCATCGACGCACGCGGGCCTTTGCCCTCCGATACCATGTTCCATCCGGCAGCCCGCGCGACCTATGACTGCGCGATCTGCATGTATCACGACCAAGCCCTGATCCCGATCAAGACCATCGCGTTCGATGAGGGTGTCAACGTCACGCTCGGCCTTCCCTTCATCCGGACCTCGCCGGACCACGGCACGGCCTTCGATATTGCCGGCACCGGCCGCGCCAATCCGTCGAGCCTGATTGCGGCGTTGAAACTCGCGGCCCGCATGGCTGCGACGCAATCCGCATGAGCGGGATCGACGATCTGCCGCCACTGCGTGACGTCATCAAACGTTTCGATCTGCAGGCGCGCAAATCGCTCGGCCAGAACTTTCTGCTCGACCTCAATCTCACCACACGTATCGCCCGCGCCGCCGGCCCGCTGGAAGATTGCACGGTCATCGAAGTCGGCCCCGGCCCCGGCGGCCTCACCCGTGCATTGCTGGCGACGGGCGCCAAACGCGTCATCGCCGTTGAGCGTGACGAGCGCGCGCTCGGCCCGCTCAAGGAAATCGCCGCGCACTATCCTGGTCGGCTTGAGATCGTCATCGGCGACGCCCAGACCTTCGATCCGCGCCCGATGCTATCAGGCGAGCGCGCCAAGATCGTCGCCAACCTCCCCTACAATATCGGCACGCAGCTCCTGATCGACTGGCTGTGCACCGAACCATGGCCGCCCTGGTACGACATGATGGTGCTGATGTTCCAGCGTGAGGTCGCCGAACGCATCGTCGCGGTCGAAGACGACGAGGCCTATGGCCGGCTCGGTGTGCTGTCGAACTGGCGCGCCGAAACCAAGATCCTGTTCGACATCTCGCCTGCCGCCTTCACGCCGCCACCGAAGGTGACGTCATCGGTCGTGCGCCTCGTTCCCCGCGCGGAGCCAGAGGCCTGCGAACGACGCCTGCTGGAACAGGTGGCGGCTGCGGCGTTCAATCAGCGCCGCAAGATGCTGCGGCAGAGCCTGAAAGCGCTCGGCGTCGATCCCGAGCGACTGGCCGCCGCCGCAGGTGTTGACGTCACGCGACGTGCGGAGACAGTCCCGGTATCGGGGTTCGTTGCCATGGCACGCGAATTGTCCGCGCTCAGAAAAGCAAAGAGCATCACGCCGGCGCCCTGACGTCCCGTGCAGGACTGCAGATCGCCGCGCACATGAAGCAGGCGCAAACGAACGCCACGAACATTGGTAGTCCGTGCGTCAGCCACTGCATCGCCACGCCGGCGAAGACCGGGCCGATCAGCGCACCTGCACCCCACATCAGTCCCATCGCAGCATAGATACCAACCAGCTGGCTGCCGCTGAAGCGACTGCCGACGATGGTCAGCATGATCGTATAGATGCCGACAAACACACCTCCCCATACAAACAGCAACGGATAGGTGGTCCACGGCGACAACAGCGCCCACGGCCAAACGAGCGCGCCGATCACCGCCAGCCCCGCCAAAGCGATGATCATGCGACGGCGGTCGAGCTTGTCGCCGAGCCAGCCGATCGGCAGTTGCAGCATGATGGCGCCGACCATCATGCACGACATCAATTGCGTCGCTTCGGTCTCGAGCCAGCCGAGCTTCACGGCATAGAGCGCGAGGAATGACAGCCCAGCGCTTTCCACCGCGGCATGCAGCACCGTTGCCGCCATCGCGACCGGCGCCAGCATGATGAAGCGCAGTGGATTGGCATCCGCGGGTTCATCGAACACTGGCTGTGTAATTCCTGGCGCCGCCAGACACATCAGGGCCAGAATGGAGAAGCCCGCGCCGATCCAATAAGCGGTCCCGCCCTGCGTCCCCACAAGGGACAGCGTAAGCGGACCGAGCGCGAAGCCGACCGAGAGCGCGGCAGTATAGGCCGCCATGGCGCGGGCCCGTGTCGCGTCGGTGCTCAGGCTGTTTAGCCAGGTTTCCGACATCACGAACAGGGTTTCGGACGCGGCGCCAAGCACGATACGCAGTGGAAACCACAGCCAGATCGACGGCATCGCCGGAAACAGCGCAAGTATCACGGCAGCAACCGCCAGCGCACCGATCACCATACGCCGCATGCCGACGCGCGCGGCAAACCTTGGCAACACAAATGCCATAGCCAGCACGCCGACCGCATGCATGCATGGCGGCATTCGCGCCTATGAATGTGTCAGACGAGCCGTGCTCTGCGAGATCCAGCGCGATCAATGCGGCGCTGAGGCTGTAAGTCAGGCCGAAGATCATCGCTGCCATGATCACTGCGGCGCGCGACCAGAGCGTGGAACCGGGTATGGAACCGGTTGAAGACTGCATGCGTGCCCCCACCGTGAATGCCGAGCTCCTCGCATAAAAACATTAATCATCCGCTGGCTATATCTGGCCCTGGAAACCGGGATCATGGGCAACCGATGATACGACTGCTGCTACTCCTGCTGGGCGCGGAAGTGGTGCAACGGCGCTGGCGGTTGCTGCTCGCGATCGGCGTGCTGTGGGCCGCCTTGGGCCTCGCTATCGTGATCGACGCGTTCGATGGCAGCACGATCGTGCGACCGCACTATTTCGGCTACCTGCTGCTGCTGGAAGGCATTGTCAGCCTGCTGGCTGCCCTGCTTGCCGTCACGCGTCGGCCCTATCAGTTCGCCAAGGCAGTTATCCTGATCGTACCGGCCGTTATCATCATCGCACAGCCGCGACATTCCAACCTGCTGATTGCGATGCTGCTGGGCGGCGTACTACTGCTCGACGGCAGCGCGCGCATCGCCAGTGCCTGGCTGGTGCGCTTCGAAAACTGGCGGATGGCAATCGGTGCTGGTGTGATCGAACTGATACTGGCCGCCACGACGCTGGAGCCATGGCCGACCTGGTACGAGGGCACGATCGGGTTCAACATCGGCGCGTTGCTGATCGTATCGGGACTGAGCATGACGTTGCTGGCCAACCGTTTGCGGCGATTGCCACCGGATGCACCCATCTCGATGCTGGTGGGCGGCGCGTTTCCGACGGCACTCTGGGTGCCCGCCACGCCGGATGATGCCGGCAAGGACGATCTCGTCGTGCATGTCTGGACACCCACAGGGCCCGGCCGCAACGCGCGGCGCCGACCGCTGGTGGACCGCTACATTGCAGCTGTCGATGCCAACGGCATCGTCTCCACCGGACATGCAGCACTTGAACTCGCGCCCAATGTCTATGTCAGCCACTATCCCGCCGTCGAAATCGATCGCGCGCCGAACGAGTTCGGCCGCGTGCTGCGCGCCGGCGTCGAGAACGACCTGCCCGGCCGTTTCCAGCCGAGCTATGCCGAGGAAGCAGAAGGATGGTGCGAGGCCACTGAACATATCCGTTTCACGCGCATCGACCGCGTTCGCGTCCGCCACTTCTGGCGCACTTACCGCGTTGATACGACCTACAACCTCACCAGCCGCAACTGCTCGACCGCCGTGGCACACGCGCTCGATGCAGCACTCGAAGGCGTATTCGGACGCACCGAGCGACCGTGGCGCGCATTTTTCCGGGCCGCGGTCACGCCCGAATTATGGGTCGCGGGCGTCTTGCGGCAGCGCGCCGAAGCGATGGCCTGGACACCCGGATTGGTCCTCGACTATGCGCGGCTGCTCCAGGTGTTGGTCGAGCCCACGCCGGAACAGACCTCCCCGGACTGGTCGCGCCTCAGACGGCTCAGTATCCGCCGAGCAGCACGGGCTCGTACGCGCACGGCATGACCTTCCGCACGTGTGGCGATCTGGATGCGCAGCTGCGAACCTGGTGCTCTTGGGCACCCTTGAACTCGCCCCCATCCTGTGATTGCTAGGATGCAATGAAGTCTAGGGAAAAATAAAATGGCAATGATGAAGCGCCAGTCACTGGTGAAATTCGACGCTCCGCTCTGCGAAACCATCGTCGACACGCCGAAGCCACAGGGCAAGGAAGTTCTGGTCCGCATCGAATGCTGCGGGCTCTGTCATTCAGATTTACACATCCAGGACGGCTATGCGGATCTCGGCGGCGGCAAGAAGCTCGACACCACGCGCGGCATGACGCTTCCCTTTACGCTCGGCCACGAGATCGCAGGGATTGTCGATGAGGTTGGTCCCGATGGAGATCAATCGCTGATCGGCAAAAGGAAGGCCGTCTTCCCGTGGATCGGCTGCGGCAAGTGCCGCGATTGCCTTGCGGGCGATGAGAACCTCTGCGCCAAGAACCGCTTCCTCGGCGTGTCACTCGACGGCGGTTTCGCGACGCATGTGCTAGTGTCGGACGCGAAGTATCTGCTCGATTACGATCCACTACCGATCAACATGGCGGCGACTCTGATGTGCTCGGGCATCACCGCTTACGGCGCGCTCAAGCGTCTCGTCGATCGCCCGCGGCAGCGCAACCTGCTGCTGGTCGGTCTCGGCGGCGTCGGCATGGCGGGCCTAGCGCTCGCGCAGGCGATGTTCAAGCAGCCGATCTCGGTGGCTGATCTCAATCCGGCGGCACGTGAAGCCGCGCTCAAGAACGGCGCAGCCTTCGCCTATGACCCTTCCGAGCCCGATGTCGCCAGACGAATGGTCAAGGAGAACGATGGCGGCTTCGATGGCGTGGTCGACTTTGCTGGTAATGACAAGTCCATGAACTTCGCGGTGGCCACGGTGGCGCGCGGCGGCAAGATCGTGGTGTCCGGCCTGATGGGCGGTAATTTCAGCCTGCCCATGGTGCAGTGGATCTACAAGCGCATGACCGTCGAAGGCTTCATGGTCGGCACACTTGAGGAAGCCAAAGAGCTGATGGCACTGGCTCGCGCCGGCAAGCTCAAGCCGACGCCGATGAAGGCGGAGCCCATGGGCGAGGCCCAGAAGTGGATCGACGAATTGCGCGCCGGTAAGGTCGTCGGCCGGATCATGCTGACCAATTGAATTAGACTGAGCCAAGGCTCTGGCTCGGATTGCGCTTCATGCGATCCGGGCTAGGATGTGTCCCATTGCAGGATGGGACACATGGACCATTTCGTCCAACCGGTCAGATCACTTGCGCGAATTGCCGCGCTGATGGCCCTGACTTTGCTGCTCTCGGTCAGCGCTGCATTGGCCGAGAAGCGCATCGCGCTTGTGGTCGGCAATTCAGGCTACCAGAACATCACCCGCCTCGATAATCCGAAGAACGACGCGAAGCTGATGGCGGAGACGCTGAGCGGTCTCGGCTTCACGCTGATCGGCGGCACTGCGCAATTGGACCTGGATAAAAGCGCACTTGATCTCGCCGTGCAGAATTTCGGCCGGCAGGTTCAGGGCGCTGACGTCGCCCTGTTCTATTACGCAGGCCACGGCGTGCAGGTCAGCGGCTCCAATTACCTCGTGCCGGTGAACGCCAATCCGACCCGCGAGGCGGATGTCGATTTCCAGATGGTCGATATTAATCTGGTGCTGCGCCAGATGCAGGGCTCCGGCACGCGCCTCAACATGGTCATCCTCGATGCCTGCCGGAACAATCCGTTCGGGTCGCGTGGCCTGCGCGCCTCGGAAGGCGGCCTTGCCCAGATGCGCGCACCGGAAGGCACCCTGATCTCCTATGCGACCCAGCCCGGCAGCGTGGCGCAGGACGGCAGCGATGGTAACAGCCCCTATACCAAGGCATTGGCGAGTACCGTGCGTCAGGCCGGGCTCGATATTTTCCAGACCTTCAATCAGGTCGGCCTTGCCGTGAAGCGCGCCACCGGCGGCTCGCAACAGCCATGGGTATCGTCGTCGCCAATCGACGGCACGTTTTACTTCGTGGCACCAACCGCCACCGTGCCGCTCGTCGTGCCGCAGAAGCCCGTGCAGGAAGCACGCCTGCCCGATGCGCCGCGGATCGACTTCGACAAATTGCCGATCACCGATCCAATCAAGCTTACGGAAATCAGCGACCGGCTTTATGAGCTGAATTTCGATCCCGAACCGCTGAACAGCAAGAATGGAATCGCGGTTGCGATCCGCGATTTCCAGGTCAAGGGCGGCATGCCACCAACCGGAGAGGCGACCGAGGGCCTGCTGCAGCGTTTGCGCAGCGCGAGCGACCAGAAACAATGGGGCTCGATCGTCTACGACATCAAGAACAAGAAGTGGGGCATGTCGTGGGATCAACCGTCCCGCAAGTCAGCCGTGACCAAGGCACGCGCCCAATGCGGCACAGCTCGCTGCCCGCTCGAACTGTCGTTTTACGGAGCGAATTGCGGCGCCTTCGCGGCTCTCGGCGGCAACTGGTCGCTGGTCGCGCGGCCCACGCTTGCGCAAGCGCGCGATGCGGCCATCGATCAATGCACTAAGACAGGAAAATCATGTCCGATCGTCGGCGCCATTTGCGCCAATGCCACGGTGGGCCCTGACGCGAAATTGTAAGTTCGATCTGTTTTTTGAAAGTTATTGAACATGATTTTTCGATCTGGACTTCTGATTGGTTTGGCCGTTCTGACATTTTCGGGAGACGCAGCTCTGGCACAGGGCGCAACCGGTGGCAGCCTTGGCAACGACAGCAAGACGCTATCGGGCTCCTCCCCCGAATCCCGATCGGCCGCGCCTGCCCAACGCGAAAGCTCCGAGCGCCGCGCGCCGCGCCGTCAAACCACCTCACGCAACCGTGGTGAGGGCGCGGGAGGCGGCGGAAATTTCGACGGCGCCTGGTCGATATCGAGCGTAGGCACCTCCGGCTGTTCCGACACGTTCACGGAAAGCTTTGTCGTGTCCAACGGAAGGATGATCGGCAAAGACGGCAGCGCCCCGGTCAGCGCCAACGGGACAGTGCGTGGAAGCGGAAACTACAGCGGCATCCGCGTCACCAGCCAGGGGCGCCTCTCCGGCCGTACCGGTTCGGGAGTTTTCCAGCGATCCGATGGATGCTCGGGCCGCTGGGTCGCGAGCAAGCAGTAACCGCCCATGGCAATCCCGCAGATCATCCTCACCAGCCTGCTCATCATCACACTCGGCGGCAGCGACGCATGGAGTCAGGGCGCGACCGGCGGCAGCCTCGGCAATGACAGCAAGTCGCTGTCCGGCTCATCCTCCGAGCCGCCTGCCGCCAAGCCAGCCCGCCCGCCGCGATCCGAGCAGCGTGCAGCTCCGGCCCGCCGCAGCTCTGGTGACGGCGGCGGCAGCGCCGCCAGATTCGATGGCACCTGGCTGATCGCATTCATCGGTCAATCGTCGGTGTGTGCGGGCAAAACCGCCAGCAGCACATTGACGATCTCCGGTGGGAGCGTCGGCGGGGGCGGTAACATCAGTCCAAGCGGCGTATTGCAAGGGGTCGGCAGCAGCGGCAGTGTGAGCGCGGTCATGACCGGCCGCCTGTCCGGCCGCGGTGGTGGCGGCTCGATGCAAATGTCGAACGGTTGCACCGGTCGCTGGACGGCCAGCAAGCAATGATCGGCGGCAGCGACTACGACTTGCGCTGCGGACGCATCGCTTCGCCGATCGCCACGACGACGGCGCAGATCGCCACCAGCACGATCGATGCTGCGGATGCGGCCGGCAGATCGGTCCCCGTCTCCGAGATTTTGCTGTAGAGCACCAGCGGCAGGATATTCACCTGCGTGCCGGCGAGCGCCAGCGCGGTGCCATAGGCGCCGACGGCGACCGCTGCCGTCAGGCAATAGGCTGCGATCAGGCTCGGTAATATCTGCGGCAGCATCACTTCAGTCAGCGTGCGGAAGCTCCCTGCACCGAGCGAACGCGAGGCCAGCATCTGGTTGCGATCGAAATTGCTGATCGCCGGCAGCACGATCAACACGACGCGCGGCACCAGATAGTAGGAATAGGCCAGTCCCAGTCCTACCGGTGAGAAGATGAAACCGCCGATCACCGCGGGATCGAAGCCCAGTTTGGCGAGCAACAGCGTCACGAAGCCGGCGCGGCCGAGCAGAAGAATGAAACCGTAAGCGACGATCAGCCCGGAGAATGTCAGCGGTAGCGAGATCGCGATCAAGGCTGCCGTACGGAGGCCTGGCGCGAAACGCGCCAGCGCAAGTGCAACGCAGAAGCCGACAACGAGCGAGAACAGCGGTGCGACGGTACCCAGCACCATCGTGCCGCGCAGGCCGTTCCAGAACACGGGATCGCCCGCGAGACGACCGAACGCACTGCCGCCATCCGCAAAGGCGCCGACCAGCACCGCACAAACCGGGATCAGAAAGAACAATCCCAGCACCACGCTGCCGGGCACGGCGAATGCAGCGAGCATGGATGTCGGGACGCGGGCGCTCATCGTGATCTTTATTCCGCAATGACAAAGACGCGATCCCCGCTCTGACGCGGGGATCGCTTTGGTGAGTTCGGCTTACTGACCGAGGACGGCCTTGGCCCAGCCGGCGTCGATCTCGGCCTTCTTCGCGGTGGCCTTGGCGATATCCATCGCCTGCACCTGCGGCGCAGCCGGCATCTTGTCGGCAACGCTTGGCGGCAGGGCGACACCGGGCACGGCCGGACGCACATAGCCCTCGGCGAAGATCTTCTGGCCTTCTTCGCTCATGATGAAGTTGAGCCAGAGCTTGCCGGCGTTCGGGTTCGGGCCGTTCTTCACCAGCGAGATCGCGTAAGGCGCGGCAGCCGATGCTTCCTTCGGAATAACAACGGCGACGCCATCGCCGAGACCGTCGGTGAACTTGGCTTTCAAACCATCGTTCTCGTAGCCGATCCAGATCGGGATCTCGCCCTTCAGGAACTGTGCGTAAGGCGTGGTGCCGACCGTGCGCAACACATTGCCGGCCTTGGTCAGCTTGCCCAGATAGTCGATGCCCGGCGCGACATTGTCCATGCTGCCGCCGTTACCGAAGGCCGCGGCGAAGGCCACCACCTGGCCCTGCCCCGTCGAGCGCGGGTCCTGATACACAATGGCGTTCTTGTATTCCGGCTTCAGAAGATCAGCCCAGCTCTGCGGCACGGTCTTGACCAGCTTGGTGTTGACGAGGAAGGCCACGCTCAGCGTGTGGATGGTGAACCAGCGGCCTTCGGCCTCGCGCAGCGGATCGGCGAGCTTGTCGAAATTCACCGGCTTGAAGCCATCGACGACGCCGGCCTTTGCTGCGTCCAGAGCGGACGCTGCAAAGTAATAGGCCGTATCGGCCTGCGGACGATTGCGCGCCTTGTCGAGGGCGACGACGGTCGCGGCCGAACCAAGGTCGTTATAGACCATTTCGACGCCGGGATAGCGCTTCTGGAAGGCCTTGAACTGGTTGGCCCAGTTGGCCCAGGTCGGTCCGGTATCGAACGACACGACGAGGCCCTCCTTGCGCGCGGCTTCGTACAGCGTCTTCTCGCCGACATAGAGCTCGGCACCTTCGAAGGCCCATGCGGCCGGGCTAATGGCAATGGCGAGGGAGGCTGCGGCAACGCCGCTCAGAAACTTGCGTCGGTTCATGTCGATCTCCTTTATGAGGTCGGGGGAAGAAGGCGGATGGCATCGTGCGGGATCGTCACGCCGGTGATCGACCCGCGCAGATGAGTTTCGAGACGGATGGCCCCGCCAGCGACGGCCATATCGATCCGCCTGACGGGACCAAGATAGCGGTCGGCCGACATGCTGCCCGCGAAGCAGCAGGGATTGCTCGCGTCGACCGGACCCGTGATGGGCTCGACCCGCTCGGGGCGTACGAAGACGGTGACCTTTGTGCCGATGCTCTTGCCCTGCGTGTCGCAGGCCAGCGCGCCAACCGGCGTTGTCACCATGCCGTCACCGGAAATGCTGCCGGGCCACAGGTTGGATTGACCGACAAAGGCCGCGACACTGGCATCGGCCGGTGTCTCGTATAATTCGCGCGGCGTGCCGATCTGCACGATGCGACCATCGCGCATCATCACGACCTTGTCGGCAATTGACAGCGCCTCTTCCTGATCATGCGTCACCAGCAGCGTCGCAATGCCGGCCTGACGCTGCACGCGCAGAATTTCGTCGCGCATTTCCAGTCGCAACCCCGCATCGAGCGCCGACAGCGGTTCGTCGAGCAGCAGTCCCTGCGGCTCGAACACCAGCGCACGGGCCAGCGCGATGCGCTGCTGCTGACCGCCCGACAATTCCGCCGGATAGTCTTCCGCGCGTTTGCCCATGCCGACCCGTCCGAGCATCTCAATAGCACGCGCGCGCCGCGCCTGTTTGGCGATGCCGCGCACCTTCAGCGGATAGGCGATGTTTTCCCAAAGCCGCATATGCGGGAACAACGCATAGTTCTGAAACACGACACCCAGACGACGCGCCTCGGGCAGTGACGCGCCGACGTCCTTGCCATCGATCAGGATGCGCCCGGTGTCAGGCTTGAGGAAGCCCGCCAGCAATTTCAGAATCGTCGATTTGCCCGACCCCGAGGCGCCGATGATGGCCAGCAATTCGCCGCGGCCGATCTCCAGAGCAATGTCGAACACGCCAGTGCTCGTGCCGGGATAGCGGTAGCTCACTTGATCGTATCGCAGCGTCACGCGCCTGCCCCCACTTTACGCCGGCCGGTGACCCGCGCCGTCAGCCCGCTGGTCAGCGATGCGATCATCGCAAGCCCAAGCAATACGACGGTGGCGGCGCAGGCAAAGCCCGTCGCGCCGTAAAAGGCCTGCAGCAGCACCACCGGATAGGTGCGCGACAGGAAACCTGAGACCAGATTGGACAGTTGAAATTCGCCGATCGACAGCGCGGCCACCGTCAGCATGCAGGACAGCAGGCTCGTATGCAGTTGCGGCAGCGTCACGTCCCACATGCGGGCCGGAAAAGATGCGCCGAGCGTTGCGGCCGCGTGCTCATATTCGGCGAGCCCGAGTTGATCCATATCGGCAACCAGTGCGGTCACCGTATAGGGCAACGTTAGCACGAGGTGCCCCGCCGCCAGCAGCCAGAAACTGCCGAGCCACGGCAATGCATCCGACGAGAAGACGAGTATGAAGCCGAAAGCGAGAACCAGCTCGGGCACGGCAATCGGCATCAGCGTGACAATCCGCGCCGCGAGCCGCACGCCGCCGCGGGCGCCGGCATGAATGGCGTAAGCCAGCGGAAGTCCGATCAGGATGTTGAGAATGCAGGTGGTCGTGACGATCTTCAGGCTGGTGGTGAAAGCGCGTCGAAAGCTGGGATCGCCGGCGACTTCCTGATACCAGCGCCAGGTGAAGCCTGACGGCAGCAGCGTGCCACTCCAGACTTCTCCAAAAGAGCCGACGAACAACAACAGGACTGGCGCCGCGAGAAAAATCAGATAGGCGATCGCGACGAACGGCACGAGCCACGTCCCCTGTCAAATGTGATGCTGAAGTCTGCGCCTCAGTATAACGGCGGCATATCAGTTTTATGACAGAGCGGCAAAGTTATGCATTTGCGAGAAGGCGTGCTGCGATGCGAGCAATGACGCCGTCGACATCAGCGACGCGCTCGACCGTATTCACCTCTGGCGCATCGGCCATCGCCAGCACCAGACGATTGAATTGTAGTCCCAGCGCCATCTCCGAGAGTGTCCCGACACCTCCGCCAATCGCGACCAGCACGAGACATGCGCGCGCGATAATGGCATTCCGTGCGGGGCCTATGCCCGTTGCGATGGGGATCGCAACATAGGGATTGGCTGCGTGCCACTCCTCATCGGGCAACAGGCCGACGGGCATGCCGCCCTCCTGTGCATGGCCCTTGCACGCCGCTTCCATCACGCCGTTCTTGCCGCCGCACAACAGTTGCAGGCCATGGCGCGCCAATGCCGCGCCCATCTGTTCGGCGAGATCGTATTGCGCTTGTGTCGCGTCTCGCGGCCCGATGATGCCGATAGGCACACGGCGCAGCTTGCGCGTTGCTGCGAGCCGCAGCAACGCCTCGGAAGCCGTCACAGCTTTACCATCATGCTCCGGCGCATCGTCACGCCATGTCAGCGCTAGCGGATCGAATACCCGTGCGCCATCGCCGAGCTGCTGCGTGCGCTCATTCCAGAACAATACCTGCATGGCGTTAGCCTTCGAGCTCTTGCTGCAATCCGCGCACGAATGACGTCAGTCCGGTGCGACGTTCGCGCTTCAGACGTTCGGCCTTGAGGATCGACTGCACCTCACTATAGGCCTCCTCTACATTGTGGTTGATGACAATGTAGTCGTATTCCGCCCAGTGACTCATCTCATGGCTGGCGCGGCTCATGCGCCCGCGGATCACTTCGTCGGAATCCTGCGCACGCGTATGCAGGCGCTTTTCGAGATCGGCCGCCGAGGGTGGCAGGATGAAAACGCTGACGACGTCGGCCCGCGCCTTCTCGCGCAATTGCTGCGTGCCCTGCCAGTCGATGTCGAACAACACGTCGTTGCCGGCGGAGAGCGCGGCTTCCACCGGCGCACGCGGCGTGCCGTAGCGGTTATCAAACACGATGGCCCATTCGAGCAGTTCGTTGCTCTTGGCCATTGTCTCAAAGCGCGGCTTATCGACGAACATGTAGTCCTTGCCGTCGACTTCACCGGGCCGCATCGGGCGCGTCGTTGCCGAGACCGACAATTGCAGGTCCGGCATCCGGTCGATCAGCAGCCGCGTCAGCGTCGTCTTGCCGGCACCGGATGGCGATGACAGTACGAACATCAATCCGCGCCGTTCGACTCCATCAAAACTTGTGCTCCCCCCGGACATGATCACTCCAGATTCTGTACCTGTTCACGGAATTGCTCGACCACGTTCTTCATCTCGAGGCCGGTGCTGGTCAACTCCAGATCGTTGGATTTCGAGCAGCAGGTGTTGACCTCGCGGTTGAACTCCTGCGACAGGAAATCCAGCCGCCGCCCCACCGGACCGCCCTTCTTGATCATTTCGCGCGACTGCGAAATATGCGACGCGATGCGGTCGAGTTCTTCGCGAATGTCGGCCTTGGTCGCCATCATCAGCGCTTCCTGGTTCAGCCGATCACTATCGAAACGATCCGAGGCTTCCAGCAGTGTGGCGATCTGTTCGGCAAGGCGCGCGCGGATCGCTTCGGGCTTGCGGCCCGGTGCGGCCTCGGCCTTCTGCGACAATGCCTCGATCTCATTCAGACGCTGGGATAGGAGTTCTCCGAGCGTCATGCCCTCACGCTTGCGCATGGCGACCAGCGCGGTGAGCGCCTCTTCGAATGCTACAGCTACGGCAGCCTTCGCCGCCTTGTCCTCGGCCTCGTCAGCCTCGGGCTCGACCACTTCGATCACGCCCTTGATATTCATCAGACCATCGACGCTCGGCGCGACAGCATCGATCTTGCTGGCCAATTCGGCGGCAATACGCAGCACCGAATTCAGCACCTCTTCGTTGATCCGCACGGTCGAGGCCGCGTTGCTGCGCTTAACGGTGAGGTTCGCGTAAACCGTGCCGCGCGACAGCACTTCAGGGGCGCGCTTGCGGGCGACCGCCTCGACTTCGTCGAAGCCCGGGGGCATCCGGAAGCGCAGGTCGAAGCCCTTGGCGTTGACGGATTTCAGCTCCCACTCGAAGCTGTAAGGCCCGCTGGTGCCGTGGCTTCGCGCAAAGCCAGTCATGCTCGACAACGCCATCGCGGAAGGTCTCCAAAGAATACGAGTAAGATTCGCAAGGGCGCGAACCGGCTCAGGTTAGGGCCTTTTCGGGCCAAGGGGAATTCGAAGCAGAAGCCAGCGCAGGCCCGGTGGTGCGGCCTATTGCTGGACAACCGGCGGTGTACCCGTCGATTGCGCGGCGCCCTGACGGGCTGGCGCAGGCGTCGTGCGGGCGCGCTGCTTGGCCGGTGCGGGTCTGGCCGGGCTTGTACCGGTCGCAGCAGCGGGATCCGCGGGAGCTCCAGCGGGCGCAGCAGCCTCTTCCGGCGGCTCGACGGCGTCGTTCTGGACGGCCTTCTCGAGCGCGCGCAGCTTGCTGACGTTCCTCTGGTGTGCGTCGTAGGTTTCGGTGAAGGCGTGACCGCCGGTGCCATCGGCAACGAAGAACAGGTCGCGGGTGCGTGCCGGATTGGCAGTCGCCTCAAGCGACGCACGGCCCGGATTGGCGATCGGCCCCGGCGGCAGGCCTTCGACCACATAGGTATTGTAGGGCGACGGCTGCTGGATCTCGCTGCGCTTGATCGGACGGCCCAATGTGCCCTTGCCGCCAACGATGCCATAAATGATCGTCGGATCGGACTGCAGCTTCATCTTCTGGCGCAGACGGTTGGCGAACACGGCGGCAACGCGGCTGCGCTCATCGGCACGGCCGGTTTCCTTCTCGACAATCGAGGCGAGCGTCACCAGTTGTTCCGGCGTCTTCGCCGGAATGTCGGCGTTACGGCGTTCCCAGACTTCGGCCAGCACGCGCTTCTGCAATTGCTGCATGCGCTGGATCACCTGGTCGCGCGGCGTGCCGCGGGGGAATTTGTAGGTCTCGGGCAACAACGTGCCTTCACGCGGCATTTCGCGGATCGAGCCGGTGAAGATGTCGTTATCGGTCAAACGCGCGACGATCTGCTCGGAGGTCAGGCCCTCGGGAATCGTAATGGAGTGTTGCACGACCTTGCCTTCGACGATGGTGCCGATGACATCGCGCAGATTGGCGTTCTTCTGGAACAGATATTCGCCGGGCTTCAGTTCCGAGCTGGCCTTCAGCGCAAACACGGCGCCGATGAAAACCCAGCGATTGGCGGAGATCACGCCTTCGCGCAGCAACGCTTCGGCGATGTCGCCCTTGCCCGCACGCGCGGGGATATTGACGACCTTCTCTTCCTGCAGCGGCCCCGGCGCTTCCAGCGCCTGGCGACCATAGACATAGGCGCCGCCAGCACCGAGCATCGCGACGATAATGATGGTGATGATGGCATTGCCGGCAACCACGAGCGGATTACGCGCATGATCGGAACGCTTCGGCGGCGGCGGAACCTGCTCCGGCTCCAGCGCGGCACGCGGACTCCTCGGCGAAATGGGCGGCCTCTCACTCATCGATAGTACCTGATCCTGTCGGTTCAATCGTGACGGGGACAAACACGATCCCCGTCAATAGCATACGCCCAGTGTAGGAATTAGCGCGGAATACGGCGAAACGGTGGAGGTTCTCTAACCAGCCACGCGCTGTAGGATCACGGACGCATTAGTACCGCCGAAACCGAATGAATTCGACAAAGCAATGTTGATCTCGCGCTTGCGCGGGGTCAATGCGACGAGATCGATCGCAGTTTCCACCGACGGATTGTCGAGATTGATCGTCGGCGGCGCGATGTTATCCCGAATCGCAAGCACACAGAAGATAGCCTCGACCGCACCGGCCGCACCGAGCAGGTGGCCGATCGACGACTTCGTCGACGACATCGACACTTTCGACGCGGCATTGCCGAGCAGGCGCTGAACCGCGCCAAGTTCGATCTCGTCGCCGAGCGGCGTCGAGGTGCCGTGCGCATTGATGTAGTCGATGTCGGCCGCGGCAATGCCGGCGCGCTTCATTGCAGCGTTCATGCTGCGGAACGCACCATCGCCATCGGGCGTCGGTGAGGTGATGTGGTAGGCATCACCCGACATGCCATAGCCGATGATCTCGGCATAGATGCGTGCGCCGCGCGCCTTGGCGTGTTCATACTCTTCGAGCACGACGACGCCGGCGCCCTCGCCCATGACGAAACCATCGCGGTCCTTGTCGTAAGGCCGCGACGCTTTCTCCGGCGCTTCGTTGAAGTTGGTCGACAGCGCACGTGCTGCCGCGAAGCCGGCCATCGCCAAACGGCTGATCGGCGACTCGGTGCCGCCGGCAACCATCACATCCGCATCGCCGAGCGCGATCAGACGGCCGGCATCGCCGATCGCGTGCGCACCGGTCGAACATGCCGTAACGACGGAGTGATTGGGGCCTTTGAGGCCGTGCTCGATCGAGACATAGCCCGAAGCGAGATTGATCAATCGGCCGGGAATGAAGAACGGCGACACTTTGCGCGGGCCGCGCTCTTTCAAAAGCAATGCGGTATCGGCAATGCCGGACAGGCCGCCGATACCGGAGCCGATCATCACGCCGGTGGCGCAGCGATCGTCTTCATTGTCGGGGTGCCAATTGGCATCGTCGAGCGCCTGCCTGGCGGCACACATCGCATAGATGATGAAGTCGTCGACCTTGCGCTGGTCTTTCGGCTCCATCCACTGGTCGGGATTGAAGGTACCACCCGTGCCGTCACCGCGCGGAATCACGCAGGCGATCTGACTGGTGAGATCGGATACATCGAATGTATCGATCCGCTTTGCTCCGCTCTCACCGTTGAGGATGCGCTTCCAGGTCGGCTCGACGCCGCAGCCAAGTGGCGACACCATGCCAAGGCCTGTGACGACCACCCGCCTCATTGTCGTACCTCCACGGCCCATCCTTGAGCCGATGTGTCTTGAGCTAAAGTCTCTTGAGCAAATGCCTGCGTCACAGCAAGAAGCCGGTGGATCGCACAAACGCGATCCGGCCGGCTTCAAAATGTGTCGCGCGAAGGCGTCAGCTCTTTGCGTTCTTCTCGAGAAACTTGGTTGCGTCGCCGACGGTCAGAATCGTCTCGGCGGCGTCGTCCGGAATTTCGCAGCCGAACTCTTCTTCGAACGCCATCACGAGCTCGACCGTGTCGAGGCTGTCAGCGCCGAGATCATCGATGAAGCTTGCGGCATCGACCACCTTCTCGGGTTCAACACCAAGGTGTTCCACCACGATCTTCTTCACTCGCTCGCCAATCTCGCTCATATCAACCTCGTGCTTGTTACATTGGGCCCGTCCGCAGACGATACGAGCCATCGTGGAGCGTTTAACTCGTTAAACCTTGCGCAGTTGCGCGTCTCTGGATTGACCCCGTCGTCCCGGACGGAGCCTCGCGAAAACGGCAGGCTCGTCCCCGCCAATATACAGGGTTTCAAATTCCTGCAATGGCCTTCTTTGCCCCACCGTTGGCGGTTCGGTTACCATACTTCATTTGGCTTGGCCACATAGCCCGGTAACTGTCCAAACCTCAATTAAATCACGGCGTTGGGGTTCCCCCGACGCTTAGATCATCGCCATGCCGCCATTGACATGAATCGTCTGTCCGGTGACGTAAGCCGCCTCATTTGAGCTCAGATAGACGGCCGCTGCCGCAATATCTTCCGGCGAGCCGAGGCGCCCTGCCGGCACCTTGCTGAGAATCGTTTCGCGCTGCTTGTCGTTCAGCACATCGGTCATCGGCGTTGCGATGAAACCGGGTGCAATGCAATTGGCCGTCACGTTGCGCTTGGCGTATTCCGCCCCCAGTGTCTTCATCATGCCGATCAGGCCGGCTTTCGCCGCGGTGTAATTCCCCTGCCCGGGATTTCCGGTCACGCCGACCACCGAGGTGATGGCGATGATGCGGCCGAAGCGCTTGCGCATCATCAGCTTGGTCGCGGCGCGCGCGAGGCGGAAGGTCGCGGTCAGATTGACGTTGATCACGCTGTCCCAATCTTCGTCGCGCAACTGCACGAACAGATTGTCCTTGGTGATCCCGGCATTGGCCACGAGGATGTCGAGCTGTCCCATCGCCTTCTCGGCGGACGGCACGAGTGCTTCGACTTCCGCTGAATCGGACAGATTGCACGGCAGCACATGGACGCGGTCGCCGAGCTTGGTGGCGAGGGCTTCCAGCACCTCGCGGCGCGTGCCTGAGATGGCCACCGTGGCACCCTGCCCATGCAGCGCGGTCGCGATAGCGCCGCCGATGCCACCGGTCGCGCCGGTGACCAGCGCCGTCCGTCCCGTCAAATCGAACATCTCGTCTTCTCCTCTGGCCGCTTACGCCGAATGCGCTGCTGCGAGCGCATCCTTGGCGGCGGCAATGTCATTGGGTCCACCGACGGCGACGCCGACGGCGCCTTCGGCAATACGTTTGACGAGCCCGCTCAGCACCTTGCCGGAGCCGACCTCAAGGAAACGCGTCACGCCCTGCCCTGCCATATAGGACACGCATTCACGCCAGCGCACGGTGCCGGTGACCTGTTCGACCAGGCGGCGGCGGATTTCATCGGGATCCGAGATCGGCGCGGCCAGCACGTTGGACACCAGTGGCACCGCGGGCTTGTTGATCGTGACCTTGGCCAGCGCCTCAGCCATCACGTCGGCGGCGGGCTGCATCAGGCTGCAATGGAACGGCGCCGACACCGGCAGCAACATCGCACGCTTGGCGCCCTTGGTCTTGGCGATCTCCAGCGCGCGTTCGACCGCAGCCTTGTTGCCGGACACCACGACCTGCCCGCCGCCATTGTCATTGGCGGCGTGGCACACTTCGCCCTGTGCAGCTTCTTCAGCCACGGCCACGGCGGTCTCGTAATCGAGGCCGAGCAACGCCGCCATGGCGCCGACACCCACCGGCACGGCCTTCTGCATGGCCAGACCGCGGGTCCGCAGCAGGCGGGCCGCATCCGTGACCGAGAGGCTTCCCGCCGCTGCCAGCGCCGAATATTCGCCGAGCGAGTGGCCGGCCACGAAAGCGGCGTCCCTGGCCAGCGAGATGCCAGCCTCGGCCTCGAGCACCCGCATGGTCGCCAGCGACACCGCCATCAGCGCCGGCTGGGCGTTTTCGGTCAATTGCAGGGTTTCGGCCGGGCCATCCCAGATGATTCCCGTGAGCTTCTCGTTGAGGGCCGAATCGACCTCGTCGAACACGGCCTTAGCGGCGGGAAATGCATCCGCGAACGCCTTGCCCATGCCGACCGCCTGGGAACCCTGCCCCGGAAAGGTAAATGCTGCGGTCATTGACGCCCCGTCATGTTTTTTGGCTTAAACTCGTTCAAACGTGCGCCGTAAGACACTGGCACGACGGGGAATGTCAAGCTGCAGCGCTCAGAATGCACCACGATCCGGGTTCCCGCCCTCTCCCGGAATCCGCGCATTTGGCCCCTGTTTCGCTTGCCATTACTGGGAAAATCCGTATAAGGCCCCGATCCGCAGATCCCGGCCGGGAGCTGAACGGACGGTCACAGCAAAATCACACACAGGTTTGTTGCGATAGGGCCAGTTGGTCCGTCGTCCCGTGCTCCCGCCTTCTGAGCAATATCGAGTCCTTTCCATAAGGGTTCGAAGGGCTTGCCGCCGGGAAACGCGCTAACCTTGGAAAGGACAGCCATGCCTCTTTATGAGCATGTATTTCTCGCACGTCAGGATGCGAGCGCACAGCAGGTCGAAGACCTCACCACCCAGATGACCGGCATCGTCGAAGGTCTCGGCGGCAAGGTCGTGAAGATGGAAAATTGGGGCGTGCGCTCCCTGACCTATCGCATGAACAAGAATCGCAAGGCGCACTTCGTGCTGATGAATCTCGATGCCCCGTCCGCGGCGGTCACCGAGATCGAGCGCCAGGAGCGGATCAGCGAAGACGTCATCCGTTATCTGACCGTCCGCGTCGAAGAGCACGAGGAAGGCCCGAGCGCCATGATGCGCAAGGCTGATCGTGATCGTGAGCGCGACGACCGTGGCGGTGGCTTCCGTGGCGACCGCGAAGGCGGCGGTTTCCGTGGCGACCGTGAAGGCGGTGGCTTCCGTGGTGATCGTGGTCCGCGTCGTCCGCGCGACGACGAAGCAGCATCGGTTGAGGAGTAAGAATAATGGCTGAAGCTGGTGCACGTCGTCCGTTTTTCCGCCGTCGCAAGACCTGCCCGTTTACGGGTCCGAACGCGCCGAAGATCGACTACAAGGATTCCAAGCTGCTGATGCGTTACGTCTCCGAGCGCGGCAAGATCGTGCCGAGCCGCATCACTGCCGTCTCCGCCAAGAAGCAGCGTGAACTCGCCCGCGCCATCAAGCGCTCGCGTTTCCTCGGCCTGCTGCCCTACGTTATCCGCTAAGGCGGTTTTCGACCGGCGGCCTCGTGCCGCCGGTCGCTTCTATTTCTCATAAGGCTTCCGGGTCGTCCGGTCGCCGATGGTTGGGGCAAGTGCCTCTAACCGCTCAAAGGGGGCGGGACAGCTGATGATCGCAAGTCTTCTCATCGCGTTTGCCGCCGGCGCTGCCTCAGCGCTGATGTTCGCCTCGATCATTTCGGGCGCGTTGATTTCCCTTTTGCTGTTCTATCTCGCACCACTCCCCTTGATGGTGGCCGCTCTCGGCTGGGGTCCGGTCACTGCTGCCATCGGCGGCATTGCAGCCGGCACCTCGCTCGGCCTGCTGTTCGGCATGCCCTATCTCGCCGCCTTCGTTTTCACCGTGGCACTGCCCGCCTGGTGGCTCGGCCATCTCGCGTTGCTCGGCCGTCCAGTGACTGCAGAAGTGCCGGGCGTGAATGGCGCGGCCGCGACACCCCCCGTGGTCGAATGGTATCCGGTCGGCCGTATACTGCTGTGGACAGCGGGTTTCGCCGCATTCACAACCATGGGCGCGCTGCTGACGCTCGGCACCGATGGCGACACTATCGTCTCGGCGCTGCGCCGCGCTCTGACCCGCATCCTGGGATCGCGCGGCGGCGCTGGCGACTCCGAACAGGTCATCAATGCGCTGGTGACGATCGCTCCGGCTGCCGCCGCCATCGTCGCGATCATGACGCTGACGCTCAATCTCTGGCTCGCCGGCCGCATCATCGTGACATCGGGCCGGCTGAATCGGCCGTGGCCGGAGCTGAAATCCGCAGCGCTGCCGCCGATGACGATGGTCGCGCTGTGTCTGGCCGTCGCGCTGTCCTTCATGGGCGGACTGATCGGCATCTTTTCGCAGATCTTCACGTCGGCGCTGATGATGGCCTATGCCCTCACCGGCTTCGCCGCGCTGCATACGCTGACCATGGGCATGAAAAGCCGCGTGATGGTGCTGGGCCTGACCTACGCCATGGTGCTCGTCCTCGGCTGGCCCATCCTCACCATGGTTGGCCTCGGCCTCGCCGATGCCTTCTTCGGATTTCGCCAACGTTTTCTCGCACGCAAGCCACCTTCTTCGACGGCGGCCTGACCAACTCACCTCAACCCAACACCTGCTCAACACTTAAAGGAGAACGATCATGGAAGTAATTTTGCTCGAACGCGTCGCCAAGCTCGGCCAGATGGGCGAAGTCGTCCGCGTCAAGGACGGCTACGGCCGCAACTTTCTGCTGAAGCGCGGCAAGGCGCTGCGCGCCACCGCCGACAACCGCGCCAAGTACGACGGCATGAAGGCTGACCTCGAAGCCAACAACATCAAGGCCAAGGCGGAAGCCACCACGGTTGCCGAGAAGATCGACGGCCGCAACGTCATCATCATCCGTCAGGCATCGGAAACCGGCCAGCTGTTCGGTTCGGTGTCGGTGCGCGACATCATCGCCACCTTCGAGGCTGATGGCGTCACCTTCGCCCGCAGCCAGGTTCTGCTCGACGCGCCGATCAAGACTATCGGCCAGCACAAGATCTCGATCGCCGTGCATCCGGAAGTCGAAGTCAGCGTCAGCGTCACCGTTGCCCGTTCGGCCGACGAAGCCGAGCGCATCAACCGCGGCGAAGACATCTCAAGCCGTCAGGAAGATCAGGACGCAGCCGCCGAAGCACTCGCCGCCGCCGGCGAGTTCTTCGATCCGGACGCACAGGGCAACGCCGAAGAAGACAACGGCTAAGTCCACACGAAGCTTCTGCTCAAACGAGAAAGGCCCGGCCAATCTGGCCGGGCTTTTTTTGTTCCGTTGTTGAGAGACGGTTGACCTTCTACTGCGAGATCGGCGGCACCGGCGGACCTGACGAGGCCGGAGGCACCGGTGGTGCAGCCGACGCCGGAGGCGGTGGTGGCGGCGCGGCCGGTGCCGGCGAAGGCGCAGCTGGAGCCACAGGAGTCGGCGCAGGCACTGGCGGAGTTGCGGGAGGCACGACCGCTGGCGGCGGAGCTGCGGCTGGCGGGGACGTTGGAGCCACAGGTGCCGGGGCCGGCGTTGTTGCGGGCGGAGACGCAGGGGCTGCCGGCGCAGGAGGCGTCGGCTCGGCTGGCGCCGGACGGCTTTCCCCTTCAGGCGCCTTCGGTGCCGGCGTGACCGACGGAACGGGATCTGGACGAAGTGCCGGCGTCTCAGGCTTGGCTTCGGGCTTCGCCTCAGGCTTGCTCTCTTCAGCGGGCTTCGCAGGCTCGGTCTTGGCCGGCTCCGGCCGTGGCTCAGCCTTCGGCTCAGACTTGGGTTCAGCCTTCGGCTCGGTCTTGGGGTCGACCTTGGGCTCGTCCTTCACAGGTTCGGCCTTCGGCGGCTCTTCCTGATGGCGGCGTCCCTTCTTGCCAAGCTTCTGCTTCTGCGCGGGACGCTCTGCTTCAGCGGCAGCCGGCGACTGTGCGTCTACGGGCTTGGCCGCATCGGGCTTCGCTTCGGGATTGTCTGTCGCCGGGCGCGCCTGTCGCCGGGCATTGCGGCCCTGGCGCGTGCCGGGCTCGGCCTGAGCTGGTGCAACATCGGCCTCGGGCTTGGCGGCCTCCTGCGGACGTAGCCGGCGGCCCGGCGGCGGAGCCTCGGGCGTCGGCGCAGCACCGGGCCTGGCATCGGCCGGGGCCGGCTTCTGCTCGGTCGTGAGTTCACGGCCCTGACGCGTCAGGTTATCCCCGGCAGGACGGCGGTCGGCCGCCCCGTTGGACACGACATAAGCGGCCATCGACGCCGCCATATCTGTACTTGTCGTGTAGTGCTGGCGCAGGAAGGCCGGCAACTGACCGGGCGCCACCGTCTTCAGCAGCCCGCGCGGACTTTTATGGCAAACGGCACAGCCGCCCGCGAAAATCTGGGAGGGTGATTTACCGGCTTCGAGGTTTTGGGCCTGTGCCGGGACTGCCGCGAAGCTAATCAGGAGCATCACCGTCGCTAAACTGAGCGCTCGGCTCAACATTTCAATCTCCTGATGTGGCTAGCTTAATCACGCGGATCACCTTGTATCCGATTGTGACGTGAATGGAAGCATCGACATATCGCAACGATGTGATCGGAACAATCGGGATAGCGGCATTGCAGCGTGCGCATTGGCACAGGCGGTGCGCCGTTACTATCATCTATATAAGAGCTAGGGAGACAGTTGATCTCGTGCACGGCGGGAAGTTACGCTGTTGCTTCATTTTGCGCGTGATCGGATCATTGGGGTGATTTCGATGGACCGTCTGTTACGTTTCTTCCTGAGTCAGTACATTCGTCGAGGGGCAATAACCTTTACCACCGCCTCCGGCCAGCAGTTCACCTTCGGAGATGGCTCCGGCCCTCCGGTGTCCGCCCGCTTTGTCACCAAAGCCGCCCAACGCCGACTACTTCTCGATCCCGAACTGGCACTCGGCGAGATTTTCATGGACGGGCTCCTAGTCATGGAGCGCGGCACCATCGCCGACCTCCTCGCCATCGCCCTGAACCAGCCCGATATGGCGCCACGCTGGGCCAAGCTGCAATGGTGGCTCCGCTACGTCCTGCGCCACGCCCAGCAGTTCAATCCGCGCAAGCGCTCCCGCAACAACGTTGCCCATCACTACGATCTGGACGCCCGGCTCTACTCATTATTTCTGGATGCCGACAAGCAATATAGCTGCGCCTATTTCGAGGGCCCGGACGCGACCCTGGACGACGCCCAGCTCGCCAAGAAGCGCCACCTCGCGGCCAAGATGCTCATCGAAAAAGGTCAGCGCGTACTCGACATCGGCTCCGGCTGGGGCGGGCTTGGGCTCTATCTGGCAGAGATGACCGGCGCCAATGTTACCGGCGTTACACTGTCCACGGAACAGCTGCAGGTCGCCAATGCCCGGGCCGGCGAGAAAAACCTCAAAGACCGCGCAAAATTCCTGCTCGAGGACTATCGCGACATCCCCGGTCCATTCCACCGCATCGTCTCCGTCGGCATGTTCGAACATGTCGGCGTCGACCATTACGACACCTACTTCAAGCGATGCGCTGAACTCCTGACCGAGGACGGCGTCATGGTGCTGCACTCGATCGGCCGCCCTGAAGGACCTGGTATCACTAATCCATGGGTCGCCAAGTACATTTTCCCCGGCGGCTACATCCCCGCTTTGTCGGAAGTTCTCCCGGCGATCGAACGGGCCGGGTTGCTAGTCTCGGACCTCGAGATCCTGCGGCTGCACTATGCCGAGACGCTCAAGGCATGGCGAGAGCGCTTCATGGCACGACGCGAGGAGGCCGTGCGACTCTATGACGAGCGCTTCGCGCGGATGTGGGAGTTCTATCTGGCAGCGTCTGAAATGTCGTTCCGCATGCAGAACGTGATGAACTTCCAGATCCAGCTCACCAAATGTCAGGACGTGGTGCCGTTCACGCGGGATTACATCGGACGGGAGGAAGAGCGGCTTCGGGCCAAGGAACGCGCTCAGCAACCGCGTCTGCAGATTGCCGGCGAATAGGCTGGTTTAGTGCTGGAATAGGAGCGTCGCCTGCCAGCGGCGCAAGACAGGCCGTGGCCGCAAAATGGCGGGGCGCTGGAGGCGCGCTTTGGCGGCGGACAGCGCTTTCGTATCGCACGGGACATTTTCAAGCTGCGCGGTGCGCTCGAATGTGTCGATCAGCGTGGACAACCACGCAGAACCGTCGGTTCCGGCAGCCTGAGTTCCGGCATCGGGATGCTGGTGACGCTGGCCCATGGATCTATCCTTCGCCTCTATATTCGTTTTGAAGCCAAACGCCCGGCTCCCCGTGGAGTTCCGGCACTGCCGTGCCTGCCAGCGGCTGGCTCTCTTATAAGTGCAAGAGATCGCCATCCGGTTCAGGCGCGGGGAGCAATTTTTCCGGGTTCCTTAAGCAATGATTCAGACCCCTCCCCTTGCTGCAGCCAAAGCGTCAAGCGCAATGCTTGGTTCAGGCGCAAATCCCGCCGGGGCAATGTGGGAATCGTGCATAAGGCCTGACCGCATCCTTTCGTTCGCCGCAAGCGAAGCGCTTAGTCCAACGCCGCGCGTCACGACGCCGTTCATCCGCCCAATTCGGAAGACCCAATAAAGACCATGGCCGCATTCGATTCGAACGTTCTCAAGCTCACCCCCGAGGCGGGCACTCCGGCCTATCGGTCGGCGCCGCACAATATCGAGGCGGAACAGGGCGTGCTGGGCGCGATCCTGGTCAATAACGACGCGTTCTACCGGGTCTCGGACTTCCTCAAGGCCGAGCATTTCTTCGAGCCAATCCACCAGACGATCTTCGAGACGGCCGCCGCCATCGTGCGCGCCGGCAAGATCGCCACACCCGTGACGCTGAAGACCTTCCTGCCGACCGATACGGATCTCGGCGGCATGACCGTGGGCCAGTATCTCGCCCGCCTCGCCGCCGAAGCCACCACCATCATCAATGCGCAGGATTACGGCCGCACGATCTACGAACTGGCGATCCGCCGCCAGCTGATCAATGTCGGCGAAGACATGGTCAACGTCGCTTATGACGCGCCGGTCGACTTCGCCCCCCGTGCCCAGATCGAGGATGCCGAGCGCCGGCTCTATGAACTGGCCGAAGCCGGCCGCTATGACGGCGGCTTCCAGCGCTTCTCCCAGGCGATGACCACCGCGCTCGACATGGCCGCCAACGCCTATCAGCGCGACGGCAAACTGTCGGGCATCTCCAGCGGCTTGCGCGACCTCGACGCCCGCATGGGCGGCTTGCAACGCTCCGACTTGATCGTGCTCGCCGGACGTCCCGGCATGGGCAAGACATCGCTGGCCACCAACATCGCCTACAACATCGCCGCCGCCTATCAGTCCGAAGTGCAGCCCGACGGCAGCATGAAGACCATCAATGGCGGCGTCGTCGGCTTCTTCTCGTGCGAAATGTCGGCCGAACAGCTCGCCACGCGTATTCTCGCCGAGCAGACCGAAATTTCGTCGAGCGCGATCCGCCGCGGCGGCATCACGCAAGCCGAATTCGACAAGATCCGCGACTATACGATCAAGCTGCAGAACCTGCCGCTCTATGTCGACGAAACAGGCGGCCTGTCGATCTCGCAGCTCACCGCCCGCGCCCGCCGCCTGAAGCGGCAAAAGGGCCTCGACGTCATCATGGTGGACTACATCCAGCTGCTGCAGGGCTCCGGCAAGCGTTCCGACAACCGCGTGCAGGAAGTCACCGAGATCACCACCAGCCTCAAGGCGCTGGCGAAGGAACTGAACTGCCCGGTGGTGGCGCTGTCGCAGCTCTCGCGTCAGGTCGAAAATCGTGAAGACAAGCATCCGCAGCTGTCCGACTTGCGTGAATCCGGATCGATCGAGCAGGACGCCGACGTAGTGGTCTTCGTGTATCGCGAGGAATACTATCTGCAGGCCAAGGAGCCGCGACTCGGCACTCCCGAACACGAGAAATGGCAGCTCGAGATGGATCTTGCGCACGGCAAGGCCGAAGTCATCATCGCCAAGCAGCGTCACGGCCCCACTGGCACCGTCGACCTGCAGTTCGAAGGCCAGTTCACCCGCTTCAGCGATCTCGCCGGTGGCGCCCAGTTCCGCGCCCCGCAGGAGTGACGCGCGTGCGGTTGAACCGGCTCTGACGCGCGCATATTGTGCGGCGCAGAATTCGATCGTGTGATCCCATCACACGATCCCTGTGCCAGGATATTTCGATGACCAGCGTCTCCGACCCGAAACCGACAACTCCCGCCGATATGGAGTTGCCCGCAGACGCCAGCGGCATCCTGACCATCGATCTCGACGCCATCGTCGCCAACTGGCGCAAGCTCGAAAAACACGGCGTGCCTGCCGAATGCGGCGCGGCGGTGAAAGCAGACGCCTATGGCTGCGGCATCACCCCCGTGGTGCGCGCGCTGGCGAAGGCCGGCTGCAAGACCTTCTTTGTTGCCACTTTCGACGAGGCCCGCGCCGCGCGCGCCGCAGCACCTGATGCTGCGATCTATCTGCTGAACGGTTTCCCGCCGAATTCCGGCGATGCGCTGGCCGCCATCAATGTGCAGCCCGTGATCGGCGATCTCAACGAACTAGCCGAATGGGACATGTTCTGCCGCCGCACCGGCTGGAAGGGCGGCGCGGCGGTGCATATCGACACCGGCATGAACCGGCTCGGTATCAGCCTTGTCGATGTCCAGGGCCTGATCCCGCGCCTCGGCTCGGGCGATCACGGCTTCACGCTGGTGATGAGCCACCTCGCTTGCGCCGAACAACTGCACAATCCGATGAACGCCCGGCAATATTCCAGTTTCCGCGAGGCTTCCTCGCTGTTCTCCAGCGTGCCGGCATCCCTCGCGAATTCGTCAGGTATCTATCTCGGCGCGGCCTATCAGTTCGATCTGATGCGTCCGGGCGCAGCCCTCTACGGCGTCAATCCGACGCCGGAAGCCGACAACCCGATGGCACCCGTGGTCGATCTCAAGGTGCGCATCCTGCAGACCCGCAGCGTCGAGCGCGGCGACAGCGTCGGCTACGGTGCCACTTGGGTCGCGCGGCGTCCGACCAGACTTGCGATCATCGCGGCCGGCTACGCCGATGGCTATTTCCGCGCGGCCGGCAGCAGCGACGGCACCCGCGGCGCCGAGGTCATCATCGCCGGCCAGCGCTGCCAGATCGCCGGCCGCATCTCCATGGATCTGCTCGCGGTGGACATCACCGACCTGCCCCACAACGCCGCCCGCCGCGGCCATTTGGCGACGCTGATCGGCGACGGCATCACTGTCGACGAACTCGCGCATCACTACGGCACCATCGCCTATGAGGTGCTGACCAGCCTCGGCCGACGCTACATGCGCGTTTATAAAGGTGGCGACGGCGCGGCCCCCGCGTCCTAGACGTCAACCTTGAAGCTGAGTTCGATCTCGGAGGCCGGCAGGCCGCCGCGCACGCCCCAGTTCTCCAAAGGCTGTTCGTTCAGGACAATCTTGATCTCGAGTTCCGGAACGCCGAGCGCAGCAAGGTTCTGCACGATCGTATTGTAGAGGTTGCGCTTGGCGTCGATGGAGCGGCCGGCGAACATCGTGATCTCGACCCGGGTGAAGCGCTGCGAGCGCCCGGTCGGCACGATGCGCTGCGTTTCGCTATAGGTATCCACCGTCACGTCGCGGTCCCAGTCCGGAATTTTGAGCGCTGCCAGCATCGCCGACTGCACGGCCTCGATGACTTCGATTTCGCGGCCTCGCGCCCACGCGCCGGTGACAATTCTTGCGACTGGCATCGCCCTCTCCCATCGGATCAGTTGCACCTACACGACTGGAGCGCTCTTGTAACGTCCCGCGCTTGGAGAATCGCGTCGTGAACTTCATCTTCGTCTGCACGGTCGGCCTTATCGCCGGCACCATTTCCGGGATCGTCGGCACCGGCTCATCGATCATGCTGATGCCGGTGCTGGTCTGGCAGTTCGGCCCGAAGGAAGCCGTGCCAATCATGGCGGTCGCCGCCGTAATGGCCAACCTGTCGCGCATCCTCGCCTGGTGGCGCGAGGTCGACTGGCGCGCCACCGCCGCCTATTCGCTCACCGGCATTCCAGCTGCAGCCCTGGGCGCACGCACGCTGCTGGTGCTGCCGTCGCATGTGGTCGATCTCACCATCGGACTGTTCTTCATTGCCATGGTGCCGCTGCGCCACTGGCTGGCGCGGCGCTCCTTCACTATCAACCTGTGGCAACTCGCGCTTGGCGGCGCGATCATCGGCTATCTCACCGGCATCGTCGTCTCCAGCGGTCCCCTCAGCGTGCCGCTGTTTCTGTTCTACGGCCTCGCCAAGGGCGCCTTCCTCGCCACCGAAGCCGCGAGTTCGCTCGGCCTGTATCTCAGCAAGTCTGTCACCTTCCAGCGGTTTGGCGCGCTCGATCTCGACGTGCTGGTGAAAGGCCTGATCGCCGGCGCCTCGCTGATGGCCGGCGCGTTCATCGCCAAACGCTACGTACTGAAACTGAGCGTCGAGACGTTCCGCCTGGTCATGGACGGGATCATGCTTCTGGCGGGCGCAAGCATGGTGCTGTCGGGCATGGCGCTGATCTAGGGCGTGTACTCATAAATCGCGGTAAGTATGTCCGCTACCCCGCGAGTTGCAGGCTCAAGCTGGACGGCAGGCCGTTGGAAACCGGCGCTGTTTAAAGTTGTATCCATTACTTACAAGTACATGCGACTGATGTTCATAGAAGGCGATCAACCAGCAACAGTTATTAGTATCTCGCAAATCCGCATTTCCAACGTGCGCAGTGCAACATAATCCTTTGCCTCGCCGCGTACAGTAATGCCAATATTTCCAACCTATTATTAAGGTTCGTAATCCACGCTAAAATCCGGAATTTCGTTTGTTTCATTTGTAACGACTACTTGGACGCTTCATGCGCGCGTTCTATGGAAGGCTGGCCCGGCTGCCAGGATTTTCATTGGTGGTGCTCGGCGTCTTCTTTGCGACGTCGATCATCGTTGTGTTTTTGGTGGATCTGCAGGCGCGCCATCATGTGGCCGTCTCTGAGGCAAAAAAAGCGGCACTGAACATCGCCGAGATTCTCGCCGAACACACGGCGTTGACCTTTGAGGGGATCGATCGAACACTGCTCGAAGCCGAGAGAATTCGCGAAGATAATCTTTCGGGAAAGTATGCAACGCCCGAAGCCGCAAATACCGCCTTGCGTCTTCTCAAGAAAGCCTCATCGATCGTCGTTGCCGTCGGCTGGACAGATGCCGCCGGTAACCTTCTGGCGCATTCCTACGATCGCACGCCGCCGCGAAGCAATATCTCCGACATGTTGCACTTCACCGCTCAGCGCGATCAGGTCGATGCCCGGCTGTTTATTTCGCCCCCCTATCCCTCGGCTGTCACCGACAAATGGTTGAGCGCGGCGTCGCGCCGGTTAAGCAATGCCGACGGCAGCTTCGCAGGGGTCGTAACTGCGCCGCTCGACCCGACCCATTTCACGCAGGTCTATCGCGCGATTGATGTCGGCAAGGGCGGATCCGTGCTGTTGCTGCATCGCGCGGGTACGGGGCGGGTTCTTGCGCGAGAGCCCGCGATAAAAGGAGCCATCGGAAAATCTTTCGCGGATAGCCCGCTCGTCTCCGAATATCTGCCAAAATCGGAAGCCGGCTCCTACGAGACGATAGGCGTTATCGACGGAATCGCGCGCCTCGCGGGATACAAGGCCGTGCCCGGACTGCCGCTGGTCCTGGTCATCACATACGCCCGCAGCGAGGTGCTGGGACCATGGCGCCAGCACCTTTACATGGTGGGCCCGCTCGTCGCCATGATCGTTGCCGTCATCTTGTTCGGCACGTTTAGGATTTTGCGCCAGACGAATAGTCTTGCCGTAAAAACTAGGATTCTGGAACGAACGAACATGCAGTTCGATGCTGCCTTGAGCAACATGTCGCTAGGGCTCTGCCTGTTTGACGCGAACAAGAATCTGGTGGTTTCGAATGGCCGCTTCCGCGAGATGTACGGTTTCCCGGAAGAACTCGTCAGGCCCGGAACACCCTTGTCTCTCATGCTGCAGGCCCTCAAAGATCGCGGAAAGCACGATTTGTCCATCGACGGGGATGTTCAGGAGATTCCGACGAAGCAAAGGCAGATTTTTATGTCTGCCGACGGTCGCGTGATTTTAATTCAACGCAGGCCGATTGCGGATGGCGGATGGGTTGCAACCCATGAAGACATCACCGAGCAGAAGCGCGCACAGCGCTTGTTGACTGATAAAGCTGCTGAACTCGAGCGGATCAACATGCGATTCGACGCCGCGATGAACAACATGTCGCAGGGTCTTTCGCTGTTTGATGGGGAGCAGAGGATCATTCTTTCAAATGCGCGCTATGCGGAAATCTATCACCTCAGCGAGGAACAGCTGAAGCCAGGGACAACGCTGCGGCAAATCATTGAATATCGCCGGGCAAAGAGAACAAATTGCGAAATGGCTGCGGACGTCCTTTTCGACGCCAAGCTGAAACTGGAGAAAGAAGTCCAGGAGCTTGTCGATGGGCGCCTCATTTCGATGACGCGCCATCTGATGCCGAACGAGGGGTGGCTGGCGACTCATGAAGATGTCACGGCACAAAAACACAGGGAGCAATTGCTGGCCGCGAAAGCCGTGGAGCTGGAGCAGACCAACGAACGCTTCGACATTGCGCTGACCAACATGTCGCAGGGTCTCTGCATGTTCGACGGAGCAAAACGGCTCGTTGTCTGGAATGATCGTTATGCGGAATTATACCAGTTGCCTGCGGCTTTGTTGAAAGTCGGAACGCCTCATGAGGCTATCATCGCCGATCGTGTCTCTCGTGGCATTCTCAAGGGCGGGACCAGCGAACCAGCCATCAGGAAAAAGATAGCTGAATTGGGCCAGCATTCGACAGATTCAAGCTCGGCCAGGGTCGATGAATTTGCGGATGGGCGATTGATACTCGTCACCCGACAGCCGATGAAGGACGGCGGTTGGGTTGCAACGCACGAAGATATCACCGAACGGCGGCGCGCAGAGGCCGAGATCGTTCACCTGGCGCGTCACGATGCGCTCACGGGACTTGCCAACCGAACACTGTTCACCGAGAAACTTGAGGAGGCGAGCAAGCGTCTTGGCCGCCATGACGGTGGCTTTGCCGTGGTCATGCTCGACCTCGATAAATTCAAGACCGTCAACGACACGCTGGGACATCCCGCTGGGGATCGTTTGCTCGTTGAGTTCGCACAACGACTGAAATCGTCGACTCGCGAAACCGATGTACTGGCCCGCCTTGGCGGTGACGAGTTTGCGATCATCCAGGACGGCGGACCCAATCCGCAGGAGGGTGCAATCGTGCTTGCGCTCAGGATCATCGATGCCATTGCTCGGCCATTTGATCTCAGCGGCCACGAGGCCAGCATCGGGATCAGCATTGGAATCGCCCTGGCTCCGGAACAGGGCGTCGATCCCGAGGACCTGTTAAGAAAAGCGGATCTCGCGCTCTACGACGCCAAGACCGGCGGGCGAAACGATTTCCGCCTGTTCCAGTCCGGAATGATCGAGGCTGCCCACTCGCAGAGGGTGTTGGCAAACGAACTGCGGGACGCGATCGCGCGAAATGAATTCGAGGTGCACTATCAGCCGGTGGTTGACGCCAAGACGCGGCAGATCCGCGGCGCTGAGGCGCTGGTCCGCTGGCGGCATCCGTCGAAAGGACTCATCGCTCCCGATCAATTTATTCCGCTCGCGGAAGCGACGGGGCTGATCCTTCCTCTTGGCGAGTGGATCCTGCACCAGGCTTGCATGGATGCAGCGTCGTGGCCGGCTCACCTCAAGATCACGGTCAACATCTCTGCCGTTCAGGTCAGCAAGGGAAAACTGCTCGACGTCATGCTGGATACCCTGATGGAGACGGGTCTTTCGCCTGAACGGCTGGAGTTGGAAATTACGGAGACGGCTCTTCTTGAGAACGCGACGGCGCATCTGGGGACGATACGGCAGCTGAAGAATCTCGGCATCTCCATGGCGCTTGATGACTTTGGTACTGGTTATTCAACGGCGAGTTATTTGACCAATTTCCCGTTCGACAGGATCAAGATCGACAAGTCCTTTGCACAAGGCGCACCCAATCGCCGCGATTGCGCAGCGGTGGTGTCCTCGGTGCTCGCGCTGGCCCGCGGTCTTGACATCGCTACGACAGCCGAGGGTGTCGAGACCGAAGAGCAATTTGAATATCTGCAGGCTGCAGGCGTAGACCTCGTCCAGGGCTTTCTGTTCGGTCGGCCCGTCCCGCTCTCCGAACTGGACCTCGATGCGGCAGTTTCATTTGGAAATGGTGCTGCTGACGGCGAGTTGTGCACAGGGGTCATCACGGCAGGGAGATGACCGCCGCGTTTCAAACGGCGGTCAGATGGGCCGCGCCGCTGCTGCAACGAAGCGCGACATCGGCCACGGCTCCGGAAGCGCCATTCGGATTTGGCTACGCGCTTATGAGTCCACGCCCTGGTTCGTCGGGACGCAGCGTCAGCACCGACACGCCGGATGCTGTCACGGCAACGGTGTGCTCGAATTGCGCGGACAGCGACCCATCTCTCGTCACAACAGTCCAACCGTCACCCATGGTTCTCACACTCCGCCGACCGCGATTGAGCATCGGCTCGATCGTGAACACCATGCCCTCACGCAGGGCGAGGCCCGTCCCCGGCTTTCCGAAGTGCCGAACCTGCGGTTCCTCATGCATCTCCCGGCCGATGCCATGACCGCAATATTCACGCACCACGGAATAGCCATTGCGCTTGGCATGTCGTTCGATCGCCCAGCCGATGTCTCCGAGCCGTGCGCCCGGGCGAACCGCCCGGATGCCCATCCACATGGCTTCATAGGTGGTCTGGACCAGCTTCCTGGCGGCCGGATTCACCTCGCCGACGAGATAGGTCTTGCTGGAATCTGCGATGTAGCCGTTCTTCTCGAGCGTGATGTCGAAATTGACGATGTCGCCGTCGCGAAGCACGTGCGACTGCGATGGAATGCCGTGGCAGACCACATTGTTCACCGACGCATTCAACACGAAACCATAGCCATATTGGCCCTTGCTTGCGGGTCGGGCCTGGAGATCGTCGACGATGAACCGCTCGACCATTTCATTCACCTGAAGCGTCGAGATGCCGGCGAGCGAGCTGCGATCCAGCAGCCCGAAGACGGACGCCAGGAGCCGCCCAGCTTCGGCCAGCAAGGCCAGTTCCTCAGGCCGCTTCGTCATGCTGCACTGACAGCCAGCGGCTGAGCCGAAACGCCTGCGGAGCTCAGTTCACGCGCCATGATCTCGTTGAAACTCAGCGTCGGATTGGTCTCGCACAGCATGCCGACCTTGATCCAATAGGCGGCCTGCGCGTTGATCGAACGCAACGATACTGTGCTCGCTTTGCGCACCTGATCGTGCAGATCGTCGTCGATGTTCACGATACCCATGGGGGTCCTCATATATGATTCGTATATGAATCATATATGAGGCACATGAGAGAAAGCCAAGAGCGATTTGTCCTGACTGCAGCCACTGCCCTCTCCCAACGCAAATCGGCCGCCCTGAGGCGGCCGATCGCAGTCCTGAAAATCTGAGCTATCCGCGGCTTAGTAGCCGTATCCGTAGCTTGAGCCGAAGCTGAAGCCGCGATTGCAGGTCGAGCAGCCCTGCTGCACCGGTGCGTAATAGGCCTGCGCCGGAGCGACCATCTGCACACGCTGCTGCGTGGCGTATTGCGCCGGGATGCGCTCGTAATCGACGCGCGCAGGCGCGACCATCACGGTCTTCGGTACCATCACGGTCTCATACTGGGCCGGCGTGCGATGTCGGACGGTGCGACCGGGAGCGACCATGACAGTCTCTTCGACCGTGCGATACTGCGGCGGCACCACCTGCTGCTGATAGCAGGTCTGGCACGGCGGCGGTGTGTAGCAGTTATAGCAGCCTGCCGAGGCAACACCGGGCATCGCCATTCCGGCGACAGTGGCGAACAGCGCAGCAGCAATCAATTTTTTCATGATCAGGTCCCGTGGCAAGCTGGTTTGAAATGGGCTCGTATCGCTCTGATGCGCGACACTCAGCCAAGCACCACCACCGGTCAACGCGGTCCTGATATTTACCTTGATGAACGTGCTTAAGATTTGATGACGGCAACATATGAGGATGCCAAGGCAGACACAGCCGCACTGCGCCCGGATTCACCGCAGAACGCGACGTGAGATCAATCGGCCTCTGCAGCCAACCTAATAGCCGTCGCGAGGCAGCCCGAAGAGATGCTCGAACACGCTCGGCTGGCGAACCACCCATTGGCCCGGTTCGCCCGTTCTCAGATCCCGCACATAACGCGGCGGCGCTTCCACATAGTAAAGCGGCGGCGGCGCGCGAATGCCGGTATCCATCGTGATGGGATAGTGCGCGGTGCCGGCGCGATAGCGCGCATCGCGGTAGTCAGAGGCAAGTACCGGCGTCGCCAGCGTCGCCGCACCCAGCACGATCATCAAAATACGCACGGCACACCTCACGCTGACGTCACTGCGGTGAGGCTATCGGGCGGAGGTTAATGAAGGATTCGTCGCACGTGCAGTTCCACACGAGCTCCTGCGCGGAATGAATTAGACTCGCGAAGCGCTGGACTGCGGCTAAGCTGGTTGGTCGAGCAGCCTCGATTGCTCACCACCGCTTGCATCTGGATTCTGCTCGCGGCGCGTCTACCGAGCGTAAGCAATCGCCAAGTTGAAGAAGTACCACTGCAGAGGCTGCACCTCCGGCATCGCCGCGGCGAAGGCGATCCAGGCCGACATTGCCGACCAGTTCTCGCGCGTCGGAATTTTTGGCAACCGAATAGACCTTGCCCATGTGCCGGTCGATGCGTCCCACCCGGCGAGGCTGGCGAACCCTTCGAGAAGAAACTTGCAAATGCCCCGTTCAACCGCGTAGACCAAGAGAACAAACCAAAAACACCTACAGCCGCGATTCCTTCCGCCAATGGCCAAGAACCTCCTCTCCTTCGTCTGCCAGAATTGCGGTGCCGCCTATAACAAGTGGCAGGGCAAGTGCGACGCCTGCAGCGAGTGGAATTCGCTGGCCGAGGAGGACACCACCGGCGTCACCACGATTCCGGTCAGCGCGCGCTCCAAGCGCAAGGGGCGCACCTTCAATCTCGAAAGCCTGACCGGCCAGAGCAATGATGCGCCGCGCATTGCCTCGGGCATGGGCGAGCTCGACCGCGTCACCGGCGGCGGTTTCGTGCGCGGCTCGGTGCTCTTGATCGGCGGCGATCCCGGCATCGGGAAATCGACCTTGCTGACCCAGGCCACCAGCCTGATGGCGCGGGCCGGCCATCGCGTGGTCTACATCTCCGGCGAAGAAGCCGTGGCACAGGTGCGGCTGCGCGCGTCGCGTTTGGGCCTCGCAGACGCCTCGGTGCAGCTCGCCTCCGAAACCTCGGTCGAGGATATCGTTGCCACGCTGTCCGAAGGCACGGTGCCGCGGCTGATCGTGATCGACTCGATCCAGACCATGTGGACCGACACGGTGGAATCCGCGCCGGGCACCGTGACCCAGGTCCGCGCCTCGGCGCAGGCGCTCATTCGCTTCGCCAAGAAATCCGGCGCCACCATCATCCTGGTCGGCCATGTCACCAAGGACGGCCAGATCGCCGGGCCGCGCGTGGTCGAGCACATGGTCGATGCCGTGATGTCCTTCGAGGGCGAAGGCTCGCAGCAGTTCCGCATCCTGCGTGCGGTGAAGAACCGCTTCGGCCCGACCGACGAAATCGGCGTGTTCGAGATGACTGGGCTCGGCCTGCGCGAGGTCTCCAACCCCTCGGAGCTGTTCCTGTCCGACCGCGATCTGGGCTCGCCGGGCACCGCCGTGTTCGCCGGCATGGAGGGCACCCGCCCAGTGCTGGTGGAATTGCAGGCTCTGGTTGCGCCGACGACTTTGGGCACGCCGCGCCGGGCCGTCGTCGGCTGGGATTCATCCCGGCTGTCGATGGTGCTGGCGGTGCTGGAGGCCCATTGCGGGGTTAAGCTGTCGGGCTACGACGTCTATTTCAACGTCGCCGGCGGATTGCGCATCAACGAGCCCGCCGCCGACATGGCCGCAGCCGCGGCGCTGGTGTCGTCGCTCTGCAATGCGCCGCTGCCCACCGACGCGGTCTATTTCGGCGAAATCTCGCTGTCCGGCGCGGTGCGCCCGGTGGCGCAGACCTCGGCGCGGTTGAAAGAGGCGGCAAAGCTCGGCTTCGGCCGCGCGGTGCTGCCGGAATCGGCGCGCGGCGACCCCGGCGGCGATGCCGGACTGTCGCTGAATACCATCGGCGGCCTCACCTCGCTGGTCGCCGATATCGCTGCGCGCGGCGTCAAACCCACGCGCGACAACAGCAAAAGCACAGATGCCGAGAAAAATACCGCGCCGGCGCGATTCAAGCGCCAGGACGGCTGACAGCGACGTGACCTGCGCTGCCGCGGCCGCTATAGAATGCGCGCGCGACAGACTGCGCAGATGTGCAACACGCTCCGTTAAGGCACTCTGCCGAAAGCGGAACAATGGTGTGATCAGGTGCGCTCTTGCGGCCGATAGCGGTTTTCCGGCCTTGCGAGACGTGCCATATCACCGTCACCTGAAGCGGCAGCCTGTGCCGATTCGCGGTTTCTGATTCACGAGCGGACCTGACCAGCCGATGCCGATCACGATTCTCGACCTTGTCCTGCTCGGCGTCATGCTGATCTCTGGCCTGCTGGCCATGGTTCGCGGTTTCATGCGCGAGATTCTGTCGATCGCGGCCTGGGGCGCGGCGGCGCTGGTCACCCTGTTTGCTTTCCAGAAGCTGCTCCCGACCGCTAAAACTTATTTCAACAACGATACCGTCGCCAGCATCGTGGTGGTGGCCGGCGTGTTCATCGGCACGCTGATCGTGGTCTCGATCATCACGGTCCGCATCTCCGACATGATCCTGGATTCGCGCATCGGCGCGCTGGACCGCACGCTCGGCTTCCTGTTCGGCCTCGCCCGCGGCCTGCTGATCGTGGTCGTCGCCTTCCTCTTTTTCAGCTGGCTGGTGCCGGACAAGCAGCGTCCGGACTGGGTCACGGGTGCAAAATCGCGCGTCGTTCTGCAGGGAACCGGCGATTGGCTGATGGCACTCTTGCCGGATGACCCTGAAAACACCATCTTGAAGAGGTTCAAGAAAAACAAACCCGATGAGGATACGACCGACGCCGAGCCAGCAGCGCCCGGCGCTGCGGATGGCTATTCCAAACCTGCCCGCGACAGCCTGAAAAAGCTGATCGATGGCAAACCGGCGGGACGCTAGGCGTTCTTAGTTTCTCGCGACACCTGAAAGGCGCGATGGATCCAATGCAGAGCCCTTCCGACGACGCGAGCACCACCATGCGAAATCCCGATCTCGACGGCGACATGCTCCGCGAAAAATGCGGCGTATTCGGTATCTATGGCCATCCCGATGCGGCGGCGATCACCGCGCTCGGCCTCCACGCCCTCCAGCATCGCGGACAGGAAGCTGCCGGCATCGTCGCCTTCGACGGCAAGCGCTTCCATTCCGAACGTCGCCTCGGCCTCGTCGGCGACACCTTCTCCCGCCGCGAAGTGATCGAACGCCTGCCCGGCACCGCCGCCGTCGGCCATACCCGCTACTCCACCACGGGCGAAACCATTCTCCGCAACGTCCAGCCGCTATTCGCCGAGCTCAATGCCGGCGGTTTTGCAGTGGCCCATAACGGCAACCTCACCAACGGCCTGACCTTGCGCCGCGAGCTCGTGAAGAACGGCGCGATGATGCAGTCGACCACCGACACCGAGGTCATCCTGCACCTCGTCGCGCATTCCAAGCGCAACCGTTTCATCGATCGTTACATCGAAGCACTGCGCGCTATCGAAGGCGCCTATGCGCTGGTGTCCCTGACCAACAAGAAGCTGGTCGGCGCCCGCGATCCGCTCGGTATCCGCCCGCTGGTGCTGGGTGAACTTGACGGCTCGCCGATCCTCGCCTCGGAAACCTGCGCGCTCGACATCATCGGCGCCAAGTACATCCGCGACATCGAGCCTGGCGAAGTCATCGTGTTCGACGAGAACGGCGCGCAGAGCCACAAGCCGTTCGCGCCGCAAGCGCCGCGCCCCTGCATCTTCGAATATATCTACTTCGCACGTCCGGACTCGATCGTCGGCGGACGTTCGGTCTACGACACCCGCAAGGCAATGGGCGAACAGCTCGCCCGCGAAACCCATGTGGAAGCCGACGTGATCGTGCCGGTGCCGGACTCCGGCGTGCCTGCCGCGATCGGCTATTCCCGCGCGTCGGGCGTGCCGTTCGAACTCGGCATCATCCGCAATCACTATGTCGGCCGTACCTTCATCCAGCCGACCCAGAGCGTGCGCGAACTCGGCGTGCGCATGAAACATTCGGCCAACCGCGCCGCCATCGAAGGCAAACGCATCGTGCTGATCGACGACAGCCTGGTGCGCGGCACCACCTCGAAGAAGATCGTCAAGATGATGCGCGACGCCGGCGCCAGGGAAGTCCATTTCCGCATCGCCTCGCCGCCGATCACCCACCCGGACTATTACGGCATCGACACGCCGGACCGCGCCGGCCTCCTGGCCGCCACGCACACGCTGGAAGAAATGCGCGACCTGATCGGCGCGGATTCGCTGGCCTTCGTCTCGGTCGACGGCATCTACCGCGCCATGGGCGAACCCGGCCGCGATCCAGCCCATCCGAAATTCGCCGACCACTGCTTCACCGGCGACTATCCGACCCCGCTCACCGACATGAGCGAGATCGACGCCCCGCGGCAGCTCTCGCTGCTGGCGGAAGCGAGCTGAGCTTACGCTCGATTGTCGTCACCGGGCTTGATCCGGTGACCTATCTGCAAGCGCGCGCTACGCCCTACTTCCTCACCGGCGCATAGAACGTCCCCTCGACCTCCATGATGTCGTCCTGATTGAGCCGGTGCACCTCGACGATGGTGCGCGGTGGATAGGGCTCCTTGCCCCACAGCTCTTCCTGCACCTTGTTGACCAGCGGTCGGAAGCGGAACATGTCGGTGACATAGACCACGATCCGCGTGCAGTCCTGCAGGCCGGCGCCTTCGGATTCCGCGATCAGCTTCATGTTCAGGAACGCCTGCCTGATCCGGGCCTCGTCGCCGCCAACCAGCGTGTTGGTCTTGGGATCGATGCCGCGCATGCCGGCGACGAACACGAAGTCCCCGCCGCGCGAGGCCACGCCCCAGGTGCCGGTGGTCTTGATCGCACCCGGCGGATTGACCGCCTTCACGCCGTTCGGTGACTGCGCGCCGGCGGCGTTGGCCACGACGGCGGCGGCGCCGAGCACGCTCACAGAGATTGCCGTCCGGAGAAATTTGAAACGCTGCATGGAGAGTGTCCTTCGATGGTCCGACAGGGCCGCGAGAACCGCTCACGGCCCCGCTTCAAGAGGCAATTCACGGGCCAGAGCCACGCTGGCATCAAACTCCGTCATGGCCGGGCTTGTCCCGGCCATCCACGCCTATAAAAGCATGCAGCAAAAGACGTAGATGCCCGGAACAAGTCCGGGCATGACGGAGTGAAGCTACCCATGACAAAACCCCTCGCCTCCCGCATCGCCCTCGTCACCGGCGCCTCGCGCGGCATCGGCTATGCCACTGCGCTCGCACTGGCGAAGGCCGGCGCGCACATCGTCGCCGTGGCGCGCACCCAGGGCGGCCTCGAAGAACTCGATGACGCGATCCGCGCCGAGGGCGGCAGCGCCACGCTGGTGCCGCTGAACATCACCGACCTCGACGGCCTGTCGCGGCTCGGCGCCGCGCTGCATGAGCGTCACGGCAAGCTCGATATTCTGGTCGGCAATGCCGGTGTCGCCGGTCCCTCGTCGCCACTCGGTCATATCGAGCTGAAGGCCTGGAACGACACCATGGCCACGAACCTCACGGCGAACTTCCAGCTCATTCGCTGCATGGAGCCGCTGCTGCAGCAGTCCGATGCCGGCCGCGCGGTGTTCCTCACATCCGGCACCGCCAGCAAGGCCTCCGCCTATCGCGGCCCCTATGCCGTCTCCAAGACCGCGCTGGAAACGCTGGTCCGTGTCTGGGCCAATGAGACCGTGACCACGAATATCCGCGTCAACCTGTTCAATCCTGGCCCGGTGCGCACCCATATGCGCGCCATCGTGATGCCCGGTGAGGATCCCGAGACGCTCGACACGCCGGCGCAAGTTGCCGAGACCATCGTGCCGCTCTGCCTGCCGTCCTGGACCGAGACCGGGAAATTCTATGACTACAAGACCGGCAAGGTGATGGGCTTTCATCCGCCGCCATGACTCCGACTGGATCGCCCGGCTTGATCGGGCGATCCAGTAAACTCAGGCCGGCGTATACTGGGTCACCCGGTCCCGGCGCGCCATTGCGCGCCAGGCCGGGTGACAACAAGTGAGAGTGACGCGCCACCATCGCGCCGCAAGATTGACTCTTATCCATCACCGGACTTCACTCCCTCCCAAGCGGGACAACCCGCACCGACAATCAGGGAGGTCGTCATGGCGTCGCCAACTCATCGCGCGTGGTCGCTGCACATACTTGCAACAGCTGCACTCACCCTCACCGCGCTCTCCCTCGCACCTCCCTCCTCCCGCGCCGCCGATATCCCCCGCTTCGAAGTGGATGCGTCCTGGCCGAAGCCGCTGCCGAACAACTGGATCCTTGGCCAGGTTGGCGGCATCACCACTGACAAGGACGGTCATATCTGGGTGATCCATCGCCCGCGCTCGCTCACCGATGACGAGAAAGGCGCGGCACTCAATCCGCCGCGCTCGAAATGCTGCGTCTCCGCGCCGCCGGTGCTGGAGTTCGATGCCGACGGCAATCTGCTGCGCTCTTGGGGCGGTCCCGGCGAAGGCTATGAATGGGTTGGCCGCGAACATGGCATCGAGGTCGACGAGAAAGGCTTCGTCTGGGTCGGCGGTAATCTCGACAACGACAATGCGATCCTGAAATTCACCACCGACGGCAAGTTCGTGATGCAGATCGGCAAGATCGCGCCGAGCAAGGGCAGCAACGACACCACCCAGCTCGGCAAGCCCGCCGAGACCGCCATCGACAAGGATGCCAACGAGATTTATGTCGCTGACGGTTACGGCAATCGCCGCGTCATCGTGTTCGATGCCACCACCGGCGCCTACAAGCGACACTGGGGCGCCTATGGCAACAAGCCGAATGACGACAAGCAGGCAGCCTATGATCCGAACGCGCCGGTGGCACAGCAGTTCGGCAATCCCGTGCATTGCGTGAAGCTCGCCAATGACGGCCTCGTCTATGTCTGCGACCGAATCAACAACCGCGTGCAGGTGTTCAAGAAAGACGGCAGCTTCGTGAAGGAGTGGTTCTACGAGAAGGCCACGCTCGGAAATGGCGCGGTGTGGGATCTCGCGGTGTGGCCCGACCCGAAACAGACATGGCTGCTGACGGCGGATGGCGAGAACAACGAGATCCGTGTCATCAATCGCGACGACGGCAAGGTCGTCGGCACCTTCGGCCGCAATGGCCGCCAGGCCGGCCAGTTCCACTGGATTCACGCCATGGCAGTAGACGCCAAGGGCAATGTCTATACGGCCGAAGTCGACACCGGAAAGCGCATCCAGAAATTCAGGCTGGTCTCGGATGCGCTGAAGTAGTCATCGCTACAAGTTATATAGCCAGATCGTCTGTTTCTGGTCCCGATGATGCACACCCCATGCTGATGCATGCGAACAATGGAGCTGTCCATCATCTGGACAGCCGCATCGCTTGATGCTCCCGGTTTGGGAATTTGAATCACTGACGTTCAGCCAAACGCAATGGCCCCGGCTCGGCTCTCGTCCTTTGGGGCGAAGCCGACAATATGTGCTGGTGTCGCGCGCCATCAAACGGACAACGGGTGATAGCAATGTTGGAAACCGACAAGTTGTTCGCTGGCTCGATTCCGGAAAACTACGACCGCTATATGGTGCCGTTGATTTTCGAGCCCTACGCCGCAGATCTCGCACAACGCGCAGCGTCTTTCGCGCCAAGCGCCGTTCTGGAAATTGCCGCGGGCACCGGGGTTGTCACCCGCGCGTTGACGCCAAAATTATCCCCACGCGCAAGCTATATTGTCACCGACCTCAACCAGCCGATGCTCGACTACGCTGCGTCGCGACAAGCTCCCGACGATCGCATCACATGGCGACAAGCGGATGCTCTGGCGCTCCCGTTTGAAAATTCCGCCTTCGATCTCGTGTGTTGTCAGTTCGGCGCGATGTTCTTTCCCGACCGCCCTTCTGCCTACCGCGAAGCAAAGCGAGTTCTGAAGCCCGGAGGACATCTTCTGTTCAATGTATGGGATCGCATCGAGGAGAATGTATTTGCTGACGATGTGACGAATGCTCTCGCCAATATTTTTCCGGACGATCCACCGCGCTTTCTGGCGCGCACGCCGCACGGTTACCACGATACGGCACTGATCCGTCGCGAGCTGGAGGACGCAGGTTTCTCCCACGTGATGATCGAGACGAGAGCCGAACAAAGTCGTGCATCTTCGCCGCGCCTTCCGGCCGTTGCTTATTGTCAGGGAACTGTTCTTCGCACCGAAATCGAAGCCAGAGACGCGGGAAAACTGGAAGCGGCAACCGACTACGCAGCATCTGAAATTTCTCACAGACATGGCAACGGCGAGATTGCTGCCAAGATTCAGGCGCATGTGATCGTGGCTACGGCCTGAGTGTCGGAATATCTCGCTCCGGCACTTCGCATGCCAAACTTCTGTAAGTTTCGAACCGTTCTATATCACGTGCTCATCAATAACTTGAGCTGGACGGTGGTACCGTCTATCTCTGCCGGACAATCAGGAATATCCTGACCACGGGAACCGGTGATGAGCGAGATTTCCGATAGCGACATTGGCGCCGTCGGTGACATGGTCGATGATCTCGGCATACAGACAACGTATCGTCTGTATGGGTCAGCTATCGTCCCGTTCTCAATGATCATTGCAACGCATCGAATCCCGTCTTGTTCGAACGCGTGACATCATGACCCTCTGGAAGAGCACGATCGCGAGGCTCTTTACGTCACATCGCGCTCACCTCGAAACGCTCGTGCGTCGCCGGGTCCGTGATCGTGAAGTGGCTTCGGAGATCGTCCAGGATGTCTTCGCCCGGGTACTGGCCGCCGGGACCAATGGCTCGGATGAAGACAACAAGCGCGTCCTCTACGCTGCAGCCCGGAACGCCGCAATCGATCATAATCTGACGGCATCGCGGCGGCATCATATGCTCGCAGAGTTACTGCCCGAACAACTCAGCCCCGGGCAACCGTCCGAAGACGCAGCATTACAGGCACGTGAAGCCATTGCCGCACTGGATCGCGCGCTCGCGCAGCTCCCCGCCCGAACCCGCGAGATCTTCGTTCGCCGACGTGTCAACGGCGAGTCCAATGCCGAGATCGGACAGCGGTTCGGCATTTCCGTGAGTGCCGTCGAAAAACATCTGCTACGCGCCATGCAGCACTGCCGCGCCGCCGTGGCCGATCATCTCAATCTCGCCAGCAAAGATTTCCGCTAAAATGGATGTGGGTTCTTTCTCGTCGCTCGTTGTAAAGGTAGGAATAGCTGGAACGCTTCTAACGGCAGGAGCGTTCCCGCGTCGCCTTTTCGATCGATCGAAGGAATTGCTGATGAAACCTGGCGACCGGCCAACGAAAGCACAGTGCGCCGCCGCTGATCTCTGGCTCATCCGACGCGACGGGACGACAACCGAGGCCGACGAGGCGTCCTTTCGACAATGGCTCGATGAGGATCATCGTCATCAACTTGCCTATCGTGAAGCAGCGACGATCTGGCAGCAGCTTGAGGAGCCTGCCATTCGGCTGGCTGCGCGCGACCATCGTCGCGGCAACATCGCTGCCCGGCGCCGGCACCAGATGGGATGGTGGCCGGCATTGCCCGCAGCGATCGCTGCGGCCTGCGTCATCTGGTTCGTCAATCCATCGATGGTCGAGAACTGGCAGGCGGATATTGTCACGGCGCGTGGTCAGGTGGTCGCCCGCGACCTGCCGGACGGCTCCCACCTGAACATCGGTGCTGATACTGCCCTGGACATCGATTTCAAGGATGGCCGACGCCGGATCGTTCTGCGCCGTGGCCAGGCCTTTTTCGATGTGAAGCCCGACCAGACCGCCTTTACGGTCGACAGCGGCGCCGGCGAAATCCGCGTGCTCGGGACGGCCTTCAATATCGACCGGACAGCAGATGGCGTCGAAGTGACGGTGCAACGCGGACTGGTGTCGGTCGCCGGCCTGGACCGCGATACGACCGTCAAACTATCGGCAAACCAGCACGTACGCGTGTCCGGCGGAAAAATCGGCACCGTCGAAACCGGCGACATCGACGCCAGGCTCGCGTGGATATCCGGTCGCCTGGTCTTCGACCACGTCCCGCTGCATCGGGTCGTCGAAGCGCTGCAGCGTCAGACATCAAGCCGCATCGTCATCCGCGGCCGCTTCAGCGATCTGATCGTCTCCGGCACGTTTCCAACCACGAATGTCGATGAAAGCCTCGCAGCCATCGCCGGCATGGTCGAGGGCAACGTCGCCCAGGTTACCCCCTGGGTGACCGTCATCTACTGAACTCTGTTTACCGGAATTCTAAACCGCAACACGCACGAACCTGATGTGGGTTTGATTTCGTGACTCGTTGAACTGGATGAAGAGCAGAAGCTCTTCGCGGCGCTGGGGCGGCGCACAGCAAACAACGAGAGAGCGGAGTTCGTGCGTAATGCGGTTCGGGGGTAGACGGGGCGTCGCTCGCCATGTGGCGGGCGGGCTAATCGGCATATTGCCGTTGATCACGACAATACCGGCCTTTGGCCAAAACAGTGTCGAGGCAACAGCGACCGCCCCTACGACCTACCCGCTCAACATTCCCGCCAAACCTCTTGCAGCGGCCATTGCCGATCTCGGCGCCAGCAGCGGATGGCGCATCCTCTACACGATCCAGCTCGCGCCAGACATGCGCAGCCAGCCGTTGACCGGCAACTACACGGTGGCACAGGCGCTCGCACAGCTCTTGGCCGGCACGGGAATTACGTATCGCATCACCGGCCCGAAAGCCGCGCTCCTGATCGATCCGTCGCAGAGCCGTGCGGGTCCCGTCCCCTCCGGCGACGGCGTCCAGCTCGACACGATCGTCGTCGATGCGTCCAGAACCGATGGCATTGGCTCCGGCTATCAGGGAACGCCGGACTGGGTCTATCAGCGACCGGCAGCCGTCAGCGTGATTTCCCGCGAGGCGATCGAGAGCAGCCCGACGCGTAACGCGCGCGATCTCCTGGACAATGTGGCCGGCGTTTATGCCAATCGCTCGGCGGCGCAGAACCCTGGCATCAGCGTCAATATCCGCGGCCTGCAGGACCAGGACCGCATCGTCACCATGATCGACGGCGCGCGGCAGAACTTCCAGCGCAGCGGCCACGGTGCGACGCAGCGGACCTATGTCGATACGGCCTTCCTGCGCCAGATCGACGTGGAGAAAAGTACGACGTCAGGTGTCGGTAGCGCCGGCTCGCTCGGCGGCCTGGTCAATTTCCGCACCTTTATTGCTGACGACCTGATCAAGCCCGGCAACCAGTATGGCGGCGTGGTGAATGCCACTACGGGTACCAATGCGTACAATTTCGATGGCTCGACGGCAGCAGCCGTCCGCGTGTCGGAGCGCTTCTCGGTGCTCGGCGGCGTCAGCTACAAGAACATCGGCGCCTATGACGTCGGCAAGAACGGCACCATCCCGACCGCGAATACCTATACCGGTACCGGTGACGTCCTGCTGTTTTCCGGCCAGGAGGTCTTTTCCACCATCCTGAAGGCAGAGGCCCAAGCTTCGGACGACGTCAAGATCACGATCGGCTGGCTGCATAACGATTCCCGGTACAATACCGGAAATTACGATCTTACGATCGCACGCGGGGGCATCTTGAAGTCCAGCGAGCAGGTCGCCAACGATACATTCACGTCAGCGCTCGACTGGAATCCGGGCAATGACATCGTCGATCTGAAGGCAAAGCTCTACTACAACCACCTCAAGAACGACACGGTCTCCGACGGCGCGTTTGCGCTCACCGGGCCATCGAACTTCGTGTTCTCGACACTGGGCGGCAGCGTCGAGAACACCAGCCGCTTCGCGACAGGCATCGGTGCACTGGCACTCAATTACGGCGTGGAGGCGTTCAGCGACACCGGCAAGACGACGCTGCAGCGCGGCTTTGTCTCGCAAACCGGCACCGACTATTCGAGCACGCTGACCGGCGGCACGCCGAGCGGAAACCGCGACGTCGCCAGTGGCTTCGGCACCGCGACTCTCAAACCGGCAGAATGGGTGACCCTGATCGGCGGCGTGCGCTACGACTGGTATCACATCGCCGGTACATCGACGATCTATGGTAATGAAACGCGGGACATCATCGGGCAACTGATGACCAATCCCGGAAGACCGGCCATCTGCAATGCACGCGGCTGCGGCGTAGCCATCCCGCCGACATATGTCCCTATCTATGGTCCCGCTTACTATCCGGCCTACAATATCGATATCGACAAATCCGGCGGCGCGTGGCTGCCAAACTTCACCATCGCCTTCCAGCCCACCGAATGGCTGCAACCCTTCGCCAAATATTCCAAGAGCTACCGTCCGCCCACGGTGATGGAATCGTTCCTGAATGGCGGCCACGACAGCAACGTCATCAATGGCTACGCACCGAACCCGTTCCTGCGTCCGGAACGCGGCGACACCTACGAAGCCGGGTTCAATGTTCTGGCCAATGGTATCCTGACCGAGCGGGATTCCATCCGCTTCAAGACGGTCGGCTTCTATCGCGAGATCACCGACTACATCAGTTTCGGCTATATCCTCAACGCGCAGGCCAACAGACAATACGACACCTTCGTGAATCTCAACGGCGTCACCCGGATGAAAGGCGTCGAGATCGAAGCCAATTACGACGCGCGCTTCCTCTATATCGGCGGCACGGTGACGCGCATCGATACGGAATTTTCCGACAGTTTCACCAGCCCGGCGGGGCGCGACATCCCCATCAACAGCGGCCGTGGCGCCGCGGTCATCTTCGAGCAACCGAAGCTGCGCGTCACCCTTGATGCGGGAATCCGGCTGCTCGATGAGAAGCTCACGCTCGGAACACGTATCGTCGACGTATCGAAGACCGAGCCCGTCTTGGGTTCACTCCGGAGTGGATACGATATGCCGGGCTATCGCGTCTACGACATCTATGGGTCCTACGCCTTCGACGAAGCGACCAAACTACGTTTCGCGGTGAACAATCTCACCGACGTCGCCTATGCCCCTGCCGTCGGCGCCAATTTCTACGCCGCGCCGGGCCGTACGGCGACGGTGTCGCTGAACTACAAGTTCTAGGAAATTCCCCGCTCCATCGCCGGGGATGGGTGGCCCGCCGCAAGGCGGGCAAAACAAGCAGAGAAGGGTCTCGAGAATGGCACTCAATATTCAGTTGACGGCAGCAAGCAGCGACCTTGCAACATATCTGGCGTCGTACGACGCCAACTTCACCTACAATGGAAACGGCTGGTTTTCCACCTCGTTCACCGGCCAGGATCAGTGGTCGGCCGGTGTCGATACCGAAGGAACCGATAATAATCTGCCTTCCGTCATCATGAACATCCATGACTACAGCTATTCGCCCGGTACATTCAACGGCGACGTGGAATCGCTCACACTCGGCCATAATCTTGAATATGTGCCGGCCACGGATCTGTGGGTGCAAGATCAGGAACTGATCATCACCAATAGCAGTGGCTACATGCCCGTCACCACCACCTTCAATCAGGCGATCTATTCGCTATCGCATGGTGGGCTGGTCGATGGTGGGACGTTCTTCGGTCAGTCGTTCGCGGGTCTGACGGACTACTTCGCCGAACAGGGCACGAACCAGACCGGCACGGCAAACGATGACGTCCTCGTCAGTTTCGCCGGCGACGATGTTCTGACCGGCAATGGAGCTGTGCTGGTCGATACGTTCCTCTGGAGCGCGAACTACTATGATACTGCCGCAGGCACAGCAGCACAGGGCTGGGGCGACGACGTCATCACCGACTTCTTCGACGGTGCCGACCAGGTCCAGATCTCCGGCTTCGGTTGGGCCAATGCCACGGCATTCCAGAGTGCAGGCGGCAGCCTGTCCGGCAATGTCATTACCTATGCCGATGCAACGAACGGGCTGACCAGCACCATCACGGTGAACTTCACTGGATCGGGCACGCTGGACTGGAGCGATATCGCCTTCGTCTAACAGGCTTCGCTGCGAACTCGCGGCCACGCGACCTGCTGACGCGACGCTGATGTCGCGTCAGCCCCCTCCAATCGGGATCGCCTGCAGTGATCACGACACACCGCTGGATCACGACGTCCCGACAACCCAAATCCTGAGGAATGACAATGGCACTGACCATCACCTACAGCGAAGCAAGCAGCAACCTGCCCGCTTATCTGGACAACTGGATCGACAATTTCGAATATCGCGGTACCGGAAATTTCAACGCCGTGAAGAACACCACCGACCAATGGTATGCCGGCACACGCATCGTCGGCGGTGTCGACAATGACAAGTCGTCGGTCATCGTGAGCGGTGATGACTTCTCCTATACGCCGGGCGTCATCGATGGCACGGTCACCAACCTGACCCTCGGCAGCAATCTGGCTTATGTCGCTCCGACCGACCTGTGGGTCCAGGATGCCGGTCTGTCGATCGGATTCAGCGGCGCAACGCTGACGCCGGCCTTCGACGCCGCGATCACCGACCTGTCGCAGAATGGCAGCCTGAACGGCCTTTACGGCTACTTTGCCGAACAGGGCACCGTCCAGACCGGTACGGCCGGCGACGATGTCATGCTGAGCTTCGGTGGCAATGACAGCTTCACTGGCGGTCTTGGCAACGATACGCTCGTTTTCGCCGACGGATGGGCCAATGACGTCGTGCTGGACTTTTACGCAGCCGCCGGCGATTTCGACGTCCTCGACCTGCAGGGCGTGACCAACATCTCGAACTATGTCGACCTGTTCTTCAACCACAGCAACTGGTGGGATCAGAGCAACGTGCTCACCATCACCGATGGTGCCAACTCGATCCAGCTCGATGGCTATGTCGGGACAGACATGCTTGGTCTGATCCTGGACGGCCACTTCACCGTCTGAGCAGAGCTGTCGTGGTGAAAGCTCCGCAGCGCGTTCCGTCGCAGCCATTGGCTGCGACGGTTGTCTCGCCCCTCAAGCTCGCCATCGCGGGGATCGCTTTGATCAGCGGCATCGTGAACGTGCTCGCGCTGACCGCGCCGCTGTTCATGCTGCAGGTCTATGACCGCGTGCTGGCCAGCCGCAGCGTTTCGACGCTGATCGGCCTCGGTGTGCTGGCGGCCACGCTCTACGCCTTTCAGTCCCTTTTTGATATCATTCGATCACGCATTCTGCTGCGCATCGGCGAGCGCTTCGATCATCAGTTGTCCGGCCGCGTGCATGATGCCGTTGTCGGCCTGCCGCTTGAGATGCCTTTGCCAGGCGATGGCCTGCAGCCCTTGCGCGATCTCGACAATGTGCGCGGCTTCCTGTCCGGTCCCGGCCCGACCGCCTTCTTCGACCTGCCGTGGATGCCGTTCTACCTCGCCATCTGCTTCGTATTTCATTTCTGGATCGGCATCACAGCCCTCGTGGGTGCGGTCATCCTCGTATCCCTCACCCTTCTCACCAATGCCCGCTCCAGGGGACCCGCACGCGAGACCGTGCAACACGGCATGTTTCGCAACGCGCTGATGGAGGCCAGCCGTCGCAATGCCGAAGTAGTGCGCGCGATGGGCCTCGGCGGCCGGATGGCCGCGCGCTGGCATCGCACCAACTCGGATTATCTGGCGGCCAATCGGCGGGCTGGTGATGTGGTGGGAGGCCTCGGTGGCGTAGCCCGCGCGCTGCGTGCGTTGCTGCAATCGACCATGCTCGGTGTCGGCGCCTATCTCGTGATCAGGCAGGAAGCCAGCGCCGGCGTGATGGTGGCGAGTTCGATCATGATGGGCCGCGCGCTTGCTCCCGTGGATCTAGCCATCTCGACATGGAAGCCGTTCCTGATGGCGCGGCAGAGCTGGGCACGGCTCGATGAATTGCTGACGCGCGTGCCGGAAGCCGCCAAGGCGATGGCACTGCCACGCGCCCATATCGATCTGCGCGTCGAGGCGATGACCATCGCGCCGCCCGGAGAGAAACGGCCGACGGTCACGGGACTAAGCTTCACCGTTTCCGCCGGAAGCGCTCTTGGCATCATCGGCCATAGTGGTAGCGGCAAGTCCACGCTGGCACGCGCACTGGTCGGCGCCTGGCGACCGGCCAGCGGTAAAGTGCGCATCGACGGCGCCAGCTTCGACCAGTGGGACCGGGAGATGCTCGGTCGCAATATCGGTTATCTGCCGCAGGGCGTTGAACTGTTCGATGGCACCATTGCCGAGAATATCTCCCGCTTCGAGGACGACCCGGACTCCGAGGCCATCGTCGCCGCGGCCAAAGCTGCCGCTGTGCACGATCTCATCCTGCGCCTGGAACATGGCTACCAAACGCGGATCGGCGAAGCCGGCTCCGCACTCTCCGCCGGCCAGCGCCAGCGCATCGGGCTGGCACGCGCGCTTTATGGTGATCCGTTCCTGGTCGTGCTCGACGAGCCCAATGCCAATCTCGACGTCGAGGGCGAAGCGGCGGTCATCCGTGCCATCGCCGCCATCCGCGAGCGCAGGGGCATAGCCATCGTCATCGCACACCGTCCGAGTGCGATCGGCGCCGTTGACCTCGTCCTGGTGATGGAGGGCGGTCGTGCCAAGGCATTCGGTCCGCGCGCGGACGTCCTCAGCAAAGCACTGAAGGCTCCCGCTCCCGCAGCACACAGCAGCGGCACGACGACCGGCCATACGGCTACCGCGCGGTCTCTGGCGCCGCTGCGGGTGATCGCCAATCCCGCCGACAAGTCGGGAATGAGCACACATCCTCACGACGATATGGAAGATCGCGATGCGCGATAGCAATGTCTCGACGGTCTCCCACTCGATCCTGCGTCACCTCGGCATCGCCACGCTGGCGGGTGTTGTGCTGGTGGGCGGCATCGGCGGATGGGCTGCGGCAACCAATCTGGCCGGTGCGGTCGTCGCCGCAGGACACTTCGTCGTGGATACCAACGTCAAGAAGGTCCAGCACCCGACCGGCGGCGTGGTCGGTGAAATTCTGGTCCGTGAAGGACAACGCGTCACCGCAGGCGACATTGTGATGCGCCTCGACGCGACCCAAACGCGGGCCAATCTCGCCATCGTCACCAAGCGGCTCGACGAATTTGCCGTGCGACGAGCCCGGCTCCGCGCCGAGCGCGACGAGGCTGGCGTCATCGCCTTCCCCGACGAACTCGGATCACGCGCCGCCGATCCGGAGATCACGCAGCTCATGGCAGGCGAAAGCAGACTGTTCGAACTGCGCCGCGACGCCCGCCTCGGCCAGAAGGCACAGCTTCGCGAACGCGCACTTCAATACGGCAAGGAAGTGCGCGGCCTGGTGGCTCAGGAGGAAGCGAAAATTCGCGGCATCGGCCTGATCGAACGCGAACTGACAGGTGTACGCGAACTCTGGGAAAAGGGCCTCGTGCCCATTCAACGGATGATGGCACTGGAACGCGAAGCGGCAAGCCTCGACGGCGAACGTGGCCGGCTGGTCGAAGCGCAGGCGCAATCGGGCGGCAAGATTTCCGAAACACGGCTGCAGATGATTCAGATCGACCAGGATCTCCGCAGTGAAGTCGCCAGCAGCCTGCGCGACATCGAGGGCCAGACGGCAGAATATGTCGAACGGAAGGTAACTGCAGAAGATCAGCTCAAGCGGATCGATATTGTCGCGCCGCAAAGCGGACTGGTCCATGAGCTCGCGGTGCACACCGTTGGCGGCGTGATTTCGCCAGCCGACACGGTCATGCTGATCGTGCCGGACAGCGACAGGCTGGCGCTCGAAGTACAGATCAACCCGCAGGACATCGACCAGATGCGGCTCGGCCAGCCTGCCGTGCTGCGCATGTCGGCCTTCAACCAGCGCACCACTCCCGAACTGAACGGCAGCGTCAGCCGCATTGCCGCCGACCTGACACTGGATCAAAAGTCCGGGCTTTCCCATTACATCGTGCGGATTACCATCCCGCCGCAGCAACTGGCACGCCTCGGCAAACTCGCTTTGGTTCCCGGAATGCCTGCGGAGGCCTTCATTCAGACCGGCGAACGCACCGTCCTGTCTTTTCTGGTCAAGCCCATCGGCGACCAGATCGCACGATCATTTCGCGAGGAGTAGCCGATTCAGTCGACGGTCAGCCCCTGCGCATTGGCGCAGGATACGGCTTCGCCGACTTCGCGCCGTCGCGCCAGCGACCCGGCGCTATTCCGGTCACGCGCTTGAACGCGCGATTGAAGGCCGCCTCGGAATCGTAGCCGACATCGCTAGCGATGACGGCTAGGCTGTCGGCGCCCGTTCGCATGCGCTCCGCTGCCAACTGCATCCGCCAGCTGGTCACATATTCGATCGGAGCCTGGCCCAACACTTCGTTGAAGCGCTCGGCGAGCACCGTGCGCGACGTGCCGCATTCGCGGGCCAGATCGTCAACCGTCCAGCGATGACCGGGATTTCCGTGGACATGCCACATCGCACGTCCGAGCACGGGATCGTTCAGCGCCGCAAACCAGCCATGCGCGCTTGGCGGCAATCCCGCAGCGTAGCGACGCAACACCTCGACGAACAGCAGCTCCATCAGCCGGCCGAGCATGATTTCGCTGCCGGGCGTCGCATCTTCGGTCAGTGAGAGAATTTCGCGCACCGTCGTGGCGAGAACCGCGCTCACCTTGTCGTCGCCGGCGCGATCGATCAGCATCGGCGGCAGGGTTCGAAAGACCGGAGAATGCAGCAGCTCCGACGATTCGATGAAGCCGCAGACCATGCGGGTCTCCCGCCCTCCGCCGCCATGCTCGATCGTCCACATGCCGGATAGTGGACCGGCCCGCACCAGTTCCATCGCGGAACACAACTCCGCGCCGTCGCCGCTGTAGAACCTGTGCGTGTCGGCGAACGGCATCAGCAGAACGTCGCCCGCGGCAATGGTGCCTCGCTCGCCACTGGCGAGTTCGACGGTGCATTCGCCCGCCGCGATCAAATGAAAAATGCTGACATGGCGCAAATGCGCCATCGGAGTGCGTTCGTCGAAATGTTTCGGACTAATGAGGCCGAAGGGCTCGGTCAGGCTGGCGTTCAGAAATACCGATCCGCTGAGCCGGATCGACCGCAGCATATCTGCGAGCAAATCCCCACCGCGATCAATATCCGGCGTCGCTGCAAATGATGGCGGTGTCTCGATCATGTGAGGTCCTGAACCTCCGACCATCGTCCGCTGCCCCAACCATGCGCGGCATGTGGCGTCGCATTGTATCCGATGGAGACGATGATGATCAAGAAACGGCTGTCCAAAGCCGCCGATCGTAGCTTCCGCTTGATTGCAGCACTGTTGATGCGGCGCGCCATTGCGCGGCTGATCTGCATCGACGACAGATCGCTATCCAAGGCAGGATTATCACGCGCCGCGGTGGCCGAGTTCCTCGAGAGTCCGCTTCAAACCGACCCGCACCGCTTCTTCAGTAGCAAGCATGCGCAGCGCGATGTGCAAGACGTCGATACCGCTCTTGAGTCGGGTCAAGTGTCGCTGCCCCAACCGGACCTGATTCAACATCTCGCAGATGAATCGATCGCTTTCGACAGCCATGGCGCGCGGGCCGATATGCTTCACCGGGGAGCCATCATGCGTGCGATCCGACAAATGGTGAGCTTCCGCATGCGGATTCTGACGGCTGGCGTGCTCGTCGCCGTCGGGGCCCTGAGTGCCTGCTCCGGCAGCCTGCCTGATTGCGATGCGGCACAAACCCGCCGTGATCAGCCCGCGCGCTGTCAGCCGCGGCCCGATGCCATTCCGTTAGCGCCGATCATGCGGCCAAGCGTGCGCGTGGCCGAGGCATCCCTTCTCCCCAGGCAGCCGCGCACTAGGCAACCCGAAGCGCGCGCGGGTCCGTCCGGAGGGACCGGCTGAGGAAACGCCTGTTTCAAATCGACAAGACAACCAGCAAAGGATAGTTCCATGACCCGCCTCATTGCACTCATCTACGGGCTCGCGTCCTACGCGATCTTCTTCATCACGATCCTCTACGCCATCGGTTTCGTAGACGGGATGATCGTACCAAAGGATATCAACGCCGGGACGGAGGTCCCGTGGCTGGAAGCTGTGCTCGTCAATCTCGCTCTGATGTCGCTGTTTGCAATCCAGCACAGCATCATGGCGCGGAAGTCGTTCAAGCAGTGGTGGACGCAATATGTCCCGGCTTCGGTCGAGCGCAGCACCTATGTGCTGTTCGCGAGCCTGAGCTTGTTGCTACTATTCTGGCAGTGGCGCCCGATGCCGGCGATCGTCTGGCAGATCAATAATCCGCAACTGGCCATGGCCATGACGGGGCTTTCCCTGTTCGGATGGGTCCTCGTCTTCACCAGCACCTTCCTGATCAACCATTTCGAGTTGTTCGGGGTGCAGCAGGTGGTGCAAAATCTGTCCAACAGTGAGCCGTCTGCGCCGGTGTTTCGCACGCCGCTCTACTACAAGTTTGTGCGCCACCCGATCTATCTCGGCTTCATCATCGCCTTCTGGGCGACGCCGCTCATGACGGTCGGACATCTGTTGTTTGCGGCCGTCACCACCGCCTACATCTTCGTCGGGATCTTTCTGGAAGAGCGCGATCTCGTCGAGCTGTTCGGCGATGACTATCGCCGCTACCGCAATCGGGTGTCGATGATCCTGCCATGGCGCAAATCAGAGCGTCCGCCTACGCAGAGGCATGCCAATCCGTTCGGGCTCAGCGGCGAGCGATAGGACACGAAATAAAAACGCTGGATCGCGTGCACCGCGATCCGGCGTCTTTTACTGGCCGATCAGTTCGGCCGCTTGCGCTTGTGCGCGAAGGGATTGGCCTTCTCACGCAGCGTGATGCGGATCGGCGTGCCCGGCAGGTCGAAGGCCTCGCGGAGCGTATTGGTGAGATAGCGCAGATAGCTCGTCGGCACTGCATCGGCGCGCGAGCAGAACACCACGAAGCTCGGCGGGCGCGCCTTGTTCTGGGTGACGTAGTTCAGCTTCAGCCGGCGACCCGACACCGATGGCGGCGGATTCTTGTCGATCGCATCCTCGAACCAGCGATTGAGGCCTGCGGTGGGAATGCGGCGATTCCAGACCGCGTAGGAATCCTGTATCGCCTTCATCAGCCGTTCCACGCCCTCGCCCATGAGGCCCGAGATCGCAACGACCGGCACGCCCCTGATCTGCGGCAACAAGTGATCGGCATCGGTGCGCAGCCCGGCTATCAGGCCGCCTTGCTTTTCAACCAAATCCCATTTGTTGACCGCGAGCACCAGCGCGCGTCCCTCGCGCTCGACCAGATCGGCGATCCGCAGATCCTGTTCCTCGAACCTGTTCTGCGAGTCCATCATCAGCACGACGACTTCGGCAAAGCGCACCGCGCGCAGCGTGTCTGCGACCGACAGCTTTTCGAGCTTGGCCTCGATGCGCGAACGGCGACGCAGGCCGGCGGTATCGAAGATGCGGAAGTCGCGGCCCTTGTAGTTGAGCTCGACCGAAATGCTGTCGCGCGTGGTGCCGGCTTCCGGAGAGGTCAGCAGGCGCTCTTCGCCGAGCAGATAGTTGATGGTCGTCGACTTGCCGGCATTGGGGCGCCCAACGATGGCGACGCGGATCGGCCGCGTCTCGATCTCTTCCTCGGGAATGATGACGTCGTCGTCGTCGAATTCTTCCGGCTCTTCGACCGGCTCCGGCATCAGCACGCGCAGCGCGTCATAGAGCTCACCGAGGCCTTCGCCGTGTTCGGCGGAGACCTGGATGGGATCACCGAGACCCAGCGCGTAGGATTCCATGGCGCCGACTTCGCCGTGTTTGCCTTCGCTCTTGTTGGCGAGCAGCAGCACCGGCTTGTTGGCGCGGCGCGCAAAATCAGCGAAGGCGCGGTCGTTCGGCGTCAGGCCCATGCGCGCATCGATGACGAAGAACAGCGCATCGGCCAGCGCAATCGCCGTCTCGGTCTGCTCCTGCATGCGCGCAGTCAGCGAGCCCTTGGGGCCTTCGTCGAGACCGGCGGTATCCACCAAAGTGAATTCGAGATCGCCAAGCTTGCCCTCGCCCTCGCGGCGGTCGCGGGTGACGCCGGGCGTATCATCGACCAGCGCGAGCTTCTGCCCGACCAGACGGTTGAACAGCGTGGACTTGCCGACATTGGGTCGGCCGATGATGGCAATGGTATAAGACATGGGTGATCCGTGCGCCCTTTACGGACAGCCTGTCAATGAGAGGGCGCGCGAACTCAGCGCGAGAAACTACCCGACGGCACTGGTGCCGGGAATGGTGTGGTGGCCTGCTGGGCCGGCGCGGCTGCTGCCGGCTCATCCGGCGGCGGCGCGGTGGTGCTGCGGCGGCGGGCGACCTTCTTGCCTTGCGGCGGAGGCGGTGCGGCAGCCGTGCTGCCTTCCTCGGCGACGGCTGCATCTGGTGCGGCCGGCGCTGCACCGTCCTGACGGACGGTGCCGACCTGAACCGTGCCGCGGCCTTTCGCCTTGCGGCCCTGCGGCTCCGGCGCGCCCGGCGGCGGCTGCAGTGGGGCGGCTGCGACGGGCGCAGCCTCCTGCGCGCGCTGGCGCTCGACATTCTCCTTGTAGAGATCGCGCGGCACGCCCTGCTCGAGACCGGGGACACCGTCGGGGAACACCGGCTTGCGGTCGCCGGGCAGCTTCTTCTTGGTGTCCAGGAAGTCGAGCATGTCGGACGGGTCCCAGCCGGTCATGCTGCCACAGCCCGCGAGCGCGCTGGACAGCGCGATCAGGACGGCGGCGGAAACGAGGCGTTGCATCGGGCGCATGGACGACTTCTCACTCAACTCGTGATCTGAACGATCGGCTTCAGGTCAGCTTTAATTCAGCTCTTGTCTTGCTCAGCTTTTCGCGGCGGGCGGCAGCAGCGCCTGCAACGCTTCGGCGCGGGTGCGCAGGCTCGCCGGCGTCTCCGCATCGTTGGACATCATGTCCAGCCACTGCCGCGTCGCCACGGCGTTGTTGGCCTTCCATGCCGACAGCGCCAGCAGCTCGCGCGCCGAATGACGATAGGTGCTGGTATTGGTCGTCGCCGGCTCCAGACGGGTCTGCATCGCCTCATATGGGGTGGTCTCGAGCAACAGGCTGCCGGCGCGGATGCGCGCCAAATCCTGCTCCGGCGCGGGAACGGTCCGGTCAGCGATAATGTCGTCATAGAGCTTCACGGCGGCCTGTGGGTCGCGCGAAGCAGCCTCGGCAGCGGCGCGCAAACGGGCCAGCGTGCGGTAGCCGGACGGCGCCTCGGCAGCGAGCTTGGTGAAGGCGGCTTCCGCCTCGGCATGCTTGTTCTGCTCGGCAAGCTCGACCGCACGGTCGAACGCCGCACCGGCCACGGCGGCCTTCTTGGCCTCGAGATAGCTGTAGCCGCGCCAGCCGCCGACGCCGACCACGATCAGAATCGCGACTGCGATGATCAGGAGCGAATACTTCTCCCAGATCTTCTTGAGCTGCTCGCGACGCAGATCTTCGTCGACTTCATTAAATAATTCAGACACTTAAAGGTATCCTGTCCCCGATGGGCCGCGCTCACCCCGAGCGGCGCCGGGCATATACGCTCCAGCATGGCGGCGGCGATACCCTAGCGTTATGGCGCTGGCAAGGCAAAGCCAGCGCGATCAAAGCGTTATCCCGAAATGCTTAATTTCGAACCGATGCCTTTTAGGCCCGTCAGTTCATGCCACCAGCACCGCCGCTGGTGCGGCCATTGGCATTGGACCCGGCGCTGTTGTCGCCGAAGGCCGAATTGGCGTTGTTGCCGCCCAGCGCCGCATTGCCGCGGGTGTCGTTGAGCGGGCCTACGACCGGGCGCGGCTCCTCGACGCGATAATGCGGTTTCCGCTCCTTTTTGGCCGGATCGGCGTGCGAAACCGCGGGAAGCAGCGCCAAAACGGCGACAAAGCTCAGGAACTTCAAGGCCTTCATCATCATCATCATCCTTCGCATTGCCCCTGCATTTCAACCCCGACCGGGCCGCAAAATTCCTGCGGAAATCCTGCGGCCGTCTTGCGTCAAACCTGCGTCAGCCCTTCGGCTTGCCGCCATAGACATGCTCCGGTCCCGGAAACGCGCGCGAACGCACATCGGTTGCGTAGCCCTCGATGGCCGCCTCGATCATCGGGCCAAGATTGCCATAACGCTTGACGAATTTCGGCACCCGCGCCGACAGGCCGAGCATGTCTTCGAGCACCAACACCTGACCGTCACAAGCCGGGCTCGCGCCGATGCCGATGGTCGGGATTGGAATCGTCTCGGTAATTTTTCGCGCGAGCGGTTCAGCCACCGCTTCAATCACCACCGAGAACGCACCGGCTTGCGCCACGGCAATCGCATCGTTCTGGATTGGCCCCGGCACGTTCTCACCGCGTGCAATCGCTTCGGCCTCTTCCTTGCCCTGCGAGCGGAACGAACCGAGCGCGGCGATCGACTGCGGCGTCAGACCGATATGCGCCATCACCGGAATGCTGCGCTCGGTGAGGAAAGCGATAGTCTCGGCCATCCGCGACCCGCCCTCGAGCTTCACGGCGCCGCAATGGGTCTCTTTCAGGATGCGCGCGGCGGAATGAAACGCCTGTTCCTTCGAGGCTTCATAGGAGCCGAACGGCATGTCGACCACGACCAGCGACTGCTTCGAGCCGCGCATCACAGCATGGCCCTGCAGGATCATCATCTCGAGCGTCACGGGGATCGTGGTCTCGAAACCGTGCATCACATTGCCGAGCGAGTCGCCGACGAGGATCACGTCGCAATAACGATCGACCAATGAGGCCGTATGCGCATGATACGAGGTGAGCATCACGATCGGCTCGCCGTTCTTGCGCGCGAGAATATCCGGTGCGGTTTTGCGCTTGATGGCCGACTGAACTGACATGACTTAAGCTCCGAACACGGGGACGCCGATCACCACCGGATGGAAGGCGAAACCCAAAGCGATATAGGCGACGATGCCGACCGCGACCGCAATCGCGTCATTCATCGGACCGCCCACCGGGATCGGCGGACCGCCGGCATCAGCGCGATGTTTCATCGAGATGCGATCGATCACCGCCCAAGCCAGGAACGATCCGAACAGGATGATCGAGCCGAGATCGCCATTGGCGAGCAGATGCGCGGCAGCCCATAGCTTGATGCCGGCGAGCATCGGGTGTTTCAGCGTGGTGTAGATGCGGCCGCGGATATAGGACGCGGCGACCATGATCACCGCCGGCAGCATCAGGGCGACGGTGATGTGCTTCATCGCCAGCGGCGGCGTCCAGACATTGATCCAGCCGGTCGCGCGATATTGCGCGAAGCCCCAGATGATCAGCGCGAGGCCGACGGCGGAGATCAGCGCAAAGCCGAGCTTGTAGAGGCTCTCGCCCAGACGCGCGATCAACTCCGCGCGCGCCTCGCGCTTGGTGATGAACCAGTGAATGCCGAGAAACAGCACGAGGCCGAGGATCATCACGATCAGTCCCATGATGTTCAGTCCTCTCGCCCGGGCGGTTGCGTGCCGGATGGGTTGCCCGCCCTGAAATTCCCACTATGGTCCCGCCCGGCCAGCGGATTTTAGCCGCCTTTGGCGCCGGTTAGACGGCTTCCGGGTATCACTTTTCAGGGGACGCACGCAATGCTGCGAAACGACACGACATCTGCCCGCTTTCGCCTTGCGCTCGCAGCGCTGCTGTTCGCGACGCTACCCTTCGCAGCGCACGCGCAGACACCCGTCTGGCCGCCCAAGCTGGTGCGCATCATCGTGCCATTCGGCGCCGGCGCAAGCCCGGACATCGTCGGCCGCGTGCTCGCCGACAGTCTGCAGACGCGGCATCCCGGCACCAATTTCGTGGTGGAGAATAAACCCGGCGCCTCAGGCAATATCGGCACCGACGCCATCGCCAAATCCACGCCTGATGGTTCGACCATCGGCATCTCGCTCGGCGGCCCGCTCGCCATCAACACGCTGCTGTTTGCCAGGCTGCCCTACAATCCCGACACCGACATCGCGCCGATCACTTTGCTGACGCAGCTCCCGAGCGTGCTCGCGGTGCCGACCAGCCTCGGCGTCAATACGGTTGCGGAATTCCTCGCCAAGGCCAAAGCCGATCCGAAGGGCCTCGGCTACGGCTCCATCGGCGTCGGCACGCTGTCGCAGCTCTGCATGGAAGCGATCGGGCAGAAGGCCGGCGCCAATATGGTGCACATCCCCTATCCGTCGTCACCCGCGGCGACCACCGCGCTGATCCGCGGCGATGTGCAGGTCGCGTGCCTCCCCGCCATCGGCGTGACGCCGCAACTTGCGACGGGGGCCGTGAAGATCCTCGCCGTCACCACCGCGAAGCGCTCGCCGTTCCTGCCGGATGTGCCAACGCTCACCGAGAGCGGCATCGACGTGCAGTCCGACGCCTGGAACGCGCTGGTCGGCCCGGGCGGGCTATCGAAGGATGTGGTGGCGACGATCAATGCCGAAGTGACACAGACGCTCGCCGAGCCTGCCGTGATCGAGAAGCTGAAGCTGCAGCTCATCACGCCGTCACCGACCACGCCGGATCAACTCCGCAAGCGCATGGCCGATGAGAAAGCGCTGTGGGCCGAGGTGATCAAGGCGGCGAAGATCAGGATCGATTGAGGTGATGAATGTGGCAGCTCCGCGCTGTCGCCTTAACCTCTCCCCGCTCCCGCGCACAGCAAAGCTGTGCTAGGCGGGGAGAGGTCGCCGCGTCTTCGCGGCGGGTGAGGGGCATGGCACGGTGCCAGCCACATATATACTCCCCCCGGATTTCGCGTGACCGACCCGAGAATCCGCGTTTGCCTCACCACCAAACAAGGCCCCTCACCCGCGCGCTGAGATGCGCGCGACCTCTCCCCGCAAATGCGGGGCGAGGTTAAGCAAGAAGCCTCACACGAACCTGCAGTTCCGGTCCGCCTGCGCCGAGCCGACCAGCGATGTCACGGGGACGCTGTAGCTGTTCGGCGTCGGTGTCTGGCCCCGCGGGGCGAAGACGAGCACGCCATGTTGCTTGATCGACTGCTTGGCGTTGTTGATCTGGACATCGATCGCGCACGAGACCTTGCGGTCGCAGGCGTTCTCGTAGTCCAGCTTGAACGAATATTTGCCGCTGCTTTCCCAATAGCCCGCATATTTGTTGGCGACGCAGGCCTTGGCTTCCTCGGTCCAGTTGTCGGCTTCGGGCCAAAGCAGCAAGGCGCTGCCGCCGGTGAGCGCGCCAACGACGCCAACAATCGTCGCAATCACTACGAACCTGCGCTTCAGCATCGCCGCCTCCGAGATGGTTTCCCCTTCGTCGCGGCGACAGACCCAGTGGTTCACTCTCTTAACCTCTCCCCGCTCTGTGCGGGGAGAGGTCGAAACGCGTGCGCAGCGCGTGTTTCGGGTGAGGGGCTTGGTACAAAGCCAGTCACGAAGAAGCACCATCGGCTCGCGATACTGCAGACTCAAGATTCCGCGTCCGCCTCCCCGCCGTTCAAGGCCCCTCACCCGGAGCCGGCGCTGCGCGCCGACCCCGACCTCTCCCCGCAAATGCGGGGCGAGGTAAGCAAGCTCACTTCCCGGACTGCTTCTCCAACTCCCGGTTATCGACATAGCGGATCATGATCGGACGCCCGGCGACCGCGCCGCCGAGTCCCTTGGTCAGCTTCAGCGGCAGGCAGCTATGGAGCGAGGCGTTGATGGCCTTGAGATAGGTGTCGCGCGTATCCTGCGGCGCATCCTTGCTGACAAACGTCACGCGCGGCGGCGCAATGGGCGTGCCGGCCGTGTTGAACGAAAACATCACCGACATCTGCATGCCCGCACGCGCACTCTCCGCCGCGGGCGGTGACCAGCACGACCGCAAGGTGGCGAGCAGATCGCCGAGCGTATCGAGATCATGATCGGGCTTGCGATAGCGATCCTGCTGATCCTCAGGCGGCACGCTCAGCACCGTGACCTGCAGGTTTTGCCCGATCGGATAATCGATCTCGGGAATGCACGGCCCGTGATCGAACACGCTACAGGTGGACGGCGTGCAGGGCTCGCCATCAAGCACGCTGCACGGCCTGTGCGAGAAAGGCACTGCATCACCCGCGCGCAGCCGCCGCGCCTCCGCCTGGCCAGCGAATGCCACCAGTACGCCGACGATCAACAGTAACGTGAGGTTCCGTGTCATTCGGACACCCTTGCAAATGCGCCCTCACCTGAAATGATACAGGCGTGTGGCGTCATCAAGATCGGGATAGGTCACAACTGCACGAGCAGACCAACAAACGGAACGCCGGCCAAACGACCGATTGCAGACATTGTTGCGCCTGAGCCCAGCCCGGCACCACACGTCCTCGTCATCACACCCCAACCTCAGGAGACCGACATGAGCAGTCCCCAGGTGCATCGTGATACTTCCGTCACCATGAAGCTCGAAATCGTCGTCATTCCCGTGTCGAATGTCGACACAGCCAAGAGTTTTTACGCAAACCTCGGCTGGAGGCTCGATGCCGACTTCGTGGCCGGCGACGACTATCGCGTGATCCAGTTCACGCCACCGGGATCGGATTGCTCGGTCATTTTCGGCAAGAACGTGACCGCCGCGACGCCGGGCTCGGCGCAGGGTCTGTATCTGATCGTCTCCGACATCGAGGCCGCCCGTGCGGACCTGCTCGGTCGCGGCATCCAGGTGAGCGACGCCTTCCACGCCGGAGACGTCAATATCGGGCCGGACGAGCCCTATCTGTTCGGACGGCTTCGGGTGAATGGCCTCGATCCCGCGCGCGCCAGCTATCGCTCCTTCGCATCATTCAACGACCCGGACGGCAACGGCTGGCTGTTTCAGGAAATCACCGCGCGCTTGCCTGGCCGTGTCGATGCGAGTGCCGCGACGTTCAACTCTTCTGCCGACCTCGCAGCCGCATTACGGCGGGCGGCCATCGCCCATGGCGAGCACGAGAAGCGCACCGGCGGCAAGCATGACGAGAATTGGCCGGACTGGTATGCTAACTATATCGTGCGCGAGCAGACCGGCGAGTCGTTGCCGGCATAGCGGTCGCATCGCGCGGCACATGGAATACATCGCAACTGAATCGTCTGACGCAAAGCTGGATGGCTCGCGCACCCATCTTTGCGGAACCGAACTCGACGTCAGAGGCGGGCGCCGTCCTGGCTCTGCAGCTGCGGGAGCGCGTATCCGGATCCGGCGACAGGCGCGTCGGCAGAGGCGCTTAACGTGCGGGAAATTGTGCGGTTGCGGCCGGTCCGCTTCGCTTCGTAAGTCGACCATCGACCCGCTTGTACAGGCTCGCCCAGCTATCTCCCGGTTGCAACGTCCCCACGCCGAAGCTCGCAGTCACCTGCCTCGCTCCGCCCAGGACGGCAAAGCTGTTCTGCTCGATCGCGCCCCTCAACCGTTCGGCATAATCAAACGCTTCCTGTTCGTTCGTATCCGGAAGGAACACCGCAAATTCCTCGCCGCCCAGTCGCCCGACAATGTCGCGTTTGCGCGACGCGCTGCGCAGCATGCGCCCCACCTCTCCGAGGACACCGTCCCCGACGTCATGACCGAGGGTGTCATTGATGCTCTTGAAGTGGTCGATGTCGCACAACGCGAGCGCAGCGCGGCTCGATCCGTGTTTGTGCAGATGGGCGGCTACCCGTTCTTGAAAGCCGCGCCGGTTCAGGATGCCGGTCAATAGATCGAGATCGCGTTCGCGACGGAGATCGTCGATCATGTCGGACACCGCCGCAGCGAGGATGGCCAGCGCCAGGCCGGCGCCAAGTACGGCGAGCGAAAGCTGGAGTGCCTGCCAGAACGTCGAATTGCCGAACGCGGTCTTGTCGATCGGCGCGGAAAATCCGACCGTGAGCAGGGTTCGCGGAAAAAAATGCAACCCAAACAGCAACAGCACCCAGAACAGAGCCCTATCGACATACGGGCCGCGCGCCAAAGCGGTGAGCCGCCCCGCTGCGATCAGCATCAGGAGGCCGTAGCCGAAATTCTGGATGTAGACCCGGGCAATGAGACTGCGATCGATATAAAAGAAATAGGCGAGCAGAAGAACGAAGCCGGCAAGGATCGCCATGTCGATCACCGGACCGAGCCCCTTCCCCGAACGCACCAGGATGCCCTCCACGGCGGCGATAACCGCCGACGTGTAGAGCGCGCCCGACACGATGGCATTGGCCCCCGCGCCGGGCGGCAAACCCAGGATCTGCGACATCGCGCCGAGGGCAAACAGGACGCACGCGCCGGCCAGCAAAAGCAGGTAGTTACGCTTTTTCTCGACGAACCACGCGCAGACGAAGGTAACCCCGAAGACGAACAATATTCCGGGCGTGATCAGTTGGAGCGTAGTCTTGACGATGACCCCATTCATCTCGCTCAAACTTTCCAATAGGCCCAGGTCGTTGTGACGCACGGCTTGGGCACCGGTGCCTCGTAGCCAAAGAACACTATCAAATTTGATGGGAAATGCCTTAAATGCGAGTCGATTGACGGGAACCGGGGTCGTCACACCCGACGTCATAGGCCGCGAATGCATCGTCAGCCGCTCGGCTCACAAGAGAAGACGGATGGCCGGGTCATCTCGCGAAGCCGCGCTTCGCGCTTTGCACGGCCAAGACGTGGGAAGAGTCTATCGCTCAACTCATACGTCATACGCAGGCTTGACCCACGTACCCATCTTCCCCGACAAAGCCTCGGCACACAATACGCAGCGCCGTTGCGCATTCATCAAGAACAAGACTGTTCACAACTGCGCGAACAGACCGCGGAGGAACTGCCAGCCATGACCACACCCAAGACACCGACGCATCCGTTCGAGCGCAGCCACTCCATCGTGATCGCGGCTGCGCCCGAAGCCGTGTTCGACTACGTCACCAATCCGAAATCATGGCCGCAATGGCTGCCCTCCTCGCACGACATCGACTGCGAGGATCGCCCGATGCGCTTCGGCGACACGTTTCACGAGCACTGGTCGACGCGGTCGGGCCCGGTGGCGCTGGACTGGCTGGTGATCGCCTGCGAGCGTCCGCGTCTGTGGATCGGCCTGACGCATATGAGCGTCACCGGCCCCATCGTGGTGCAATATGTCTGCGCCGTCGTCGATGGCGGGACGAAGTTCACGCGCACGGTGCGTAATCCTGCGCGGCCGAAGACGCCGACACCGGAGGTGGTTCAGCGGATCGACGAGGAAGCGGAATTGGGGTTGGGGAATATCAAGAGGATTGTGGAGGGAGCGCACGTGTAGCGCTGATGTGACGGCATCGCATGACGCGAAGATGGATGGCCGGGTCAGGCCCGGCCATGACGTGGAGAGAGGATATCACCTAACACTCAGACGTCATACGCGGGCTTGACCCGCGTATCCATCTTGACGCGGCATCGAGGGAAAAGAAAGAACCTCACCCCTGCTTCTTCACATCCTTGATGTCCGAGAACACAATCCCCTCGGCGCGTTCCTTGGTGTAGTTCAGGTAGAAGTCGTTCTTCGCCAGGAACACCGGATCTCCATCGACATCGTCCGCGACGCCGGAATTGTTGTTCGACATGAAGGTCTCGAGCTTCTTCTTGTCGTCCGACGAGATCCAGCGCGCCAGCGAGAATTCCGAGACCTCGAAACTCACCGGGAGCTGATATTCGGCGTCGAGCCGGGCCTTGAGCACGTCGAGCTGCAGCGGGCCGACGACACCGACCAGGGCCGGCGCGCCGTCGCGCGGGCGGAACACCTGCACGACGCCCTCTTCCGACATCTGCTGCAGGGCTTCCTTGAGCTTCTTTGCTTTCATCGCATCGCCCAAGCGGACACGACGGACGATTTCAGGCGCGAAGGACGGCACGCCGATAAAGGTGATGTCCTCGCCGTCGGTCAGCGTGTCGCCGATCCGCAGCGTGCCGTGATTGGGAATGCCGACCACGTCGCCGGCATAGGCCTCGTCGGCGATGGCGCGGTCCTGCGCGAAGAAGAACTGCGGCGACGACAACGACATGTTCTTGCCGGTGCGCACCAGCTTGGCCTTCATGCCCCTTGTCAGCTTGCCCGAGCACAGCCGCGCAAAGGCGATGCGGTCACGGTGGTTGGGATCCATGTTCGCCTGGATCTTGAACACGAAGGCCGACATCCGGGGCTCGTCGGCCTCGACCTTGCGCAAATTAGATTCCTGCGCGCGCGGCGATGGCGCAAAACGGCCGAGACCTTCGAGCAGATCGCCGACGCCGAAATTGCGCAGCGCGCTGCCGAAATAGACCGGCGTCATATGGCCTTCGCGGAACGACTGCAGGTCGAACGGCTTGGAGGCTTCTTTCACCAGTTCGAGTTCGTCGGCGACCTCGCTGGCGTCGAGATTCGGATTGCGACCGGCGAGATCGGAAATCTCGATCTTCTCGGCCGCACCCGTCTTGGCGCCGCCTCCTTCGAGCAAACGAATGCCACCAGTCTCGATGTCATAGGTGCCCATGAAATCGCGGCCGCGGCCGACCGGCCAGTTGATCGGCGTGGTGTCGAGCGCCAGCGTCTTCTCGATCTCGTCGAGCAGATCGAACACGTCGCGGCTCTCGCGGTCCATCTTGTTGACGAAGGTGATGATCGGGATGTCGCGCAGACGGCAGACCTCGATCAGCTTCAGCGTACGCGCCTCGATGCCCTTGGCGGCGTCGATCACCATCACGGCCGAGTCGACCGCGGTGAGCGTGCGATAGGTGTCTTCCGAGAAGTCTTCATGGCCGGGCGTGTCCAGCAGGTTGAAGACGTGGCCCTGGAATTCGAAGGTCATCACCGAGGTGACCACCGAGATGCCGCGGTCGCGCTCGATCTTCATCCAGTCAGAACGCGTGTTGCGGCGCTCGCCCTTGGCCTTGACCTGGCCCGCCAGATTGATGGCGCCGCCGAACAGCAGCAGCTTTTCGGTCAGCGTGGTCTTGCCGGCGTCAGGATGCGAAATGATCGCGAAAGTGCGGCGGCGGGCGACCTCAGTGGCAAGCGGGGAACGCGCGGCTGAGTCGGCGGAAAGGGCGATATCGGACATAAACGTGCCTGTGGCAGGGAAAACGGGCGCAATCAAGGGATTTTGGGCGGGAAACTGGCCGAAGTGGCGACCATCGGCCGCGTTGCGATCCGGCTGCGTGGGTCCCATATAACCCCTGCGAGGACGACCTCCAAATCATCATCATCCGGCAAAGGGAGACCTTTGCTTGCAGGGACGGCCCTGTACTTTCACCAGGAGGCCGTTCCATGGCTTGGTTGTTGCTGTTCATCGCGGGGTTGCTCGAAGTCGGCTGGGCTGTCGGGCTCAAATATACCGAAGGCTTCACCCGCCTCGTCCCCTCCGTCCTTACCTTGATCAGCATGACCGCGTCGGTAGGCATGCTCGCCCTCGCCCTCAAGGAACTGCCGATGGGAACCGCCTATGCGGTGTGGACCGGCATCGGCGCGGTCGGCACCGCAGCGCTGGGCATGTACCTGTTCGGCGACCCAGCCACCGTGGCGCGGATCACCTGTATCGGGCTGATCGTGGCGGGAATTGCGGGACTGAAGCTGGTGTCGTGATCGACGTTAGATAAAGCTCAGATGCAGTAGCTTCACGATCCACCAGGTCGCGGCGGCGACGATCGCCGCGGCCGGGATCGTGATCACCCAGGCATAGACGATCGAACTCGCCACATTCCAGCGCACCGCCGACACACGCCGCGCCGCGCCGACACCGACGATGGCGCCGGTGATGGTGTGGGTGGTCGAGACAGGCACGCCCAGGAACGTCGCGGCAAACAAAGTCGCCGCGCCGCCAGTCTCGGCGCAGAAGCCCTGCATCGGCGTGAGTTTGGTGATGCGCAGACCCATGGTGCGGACGATGCGCCAGCCGCCCATCAGCGTGCCCAGCGCCATTGCCGCCTGACACGACAGCACGACCCAGAACGGCACCGAGAATTCGGTGCCGAGATGGCCCTGCGAATAGAGCAGCACCGCGATGATGCCCATGGTCTTCTGCGCATCATTGCCGCCATGGCCGAGCGAATAGAGCGACGCCGAGACGAATTGCAGGATGCGGAAGGCGCGGTCCACCGCGAATGGTGTCGAGCGCACCGACGCCCATGACACGATGGCCACCAGCACCAGCGCCAGCAGGAAGCCCACCAGCGGCGACAGCACGATCGCCAGCAGCGTCTTGACCAGCCCGCTCCAGACCGCCGCCGAGAGCCCCGCTTTTGCCAGGCCCGCACCGAGCAAGCCGCCGATCAGCGCATGCGACGAGCTTGAGGGAATGCCGAGCGCCCAGGTGATCACGTTCCAGACGATAGCGCCCATCAGCGCTGCGAAGATCACCGCGGGATCGATGACGCTGGGCTCGATGATCCCGGTGCCGATGGTGTTGGCGACATGCAGGCCGAACACCAGGAAGGCGATGAAGTTGAAAAACGCCGCCCAGAACACCGCATATTGCGGCCGCAGCACGCGCGTCGAAACGATCGTCGCGATCGAATTGGCGGCGTCATGCAAGCCGTTGAGAAAGTCGAACAGCAGTGCGATGGCGATGAGGCCGATCAGCACCGGAAAGGCGAGCGTGGCGTCCACCTGATGGCCCTGCCCTATACTTGTTCGATGACGATGCTGTTGATCTCGTTCGCAACGTCGTCGAAGCGGTCGGCCACCTTTTCAAGGTGCTTGTAGATCTCGGCGCCGACCACGAAATCCATGGCGTTGGCGTCGCGGTGCTTGAGATAGAGCTCCTTGAGACCGATGTCGTGCAGATCGTCGACGCGGCCCTCAAGCTTGCCGACCTCTTCGGTGATCGCAGTGAGCAGACCAACATTGTCGCCGATGGCACTCATCAGCGGCACGGCGCGGCCGACCAGATTGGCGCATTCCACCAGAAGGATGCCAATCTCGCGCATCGGCGGCTCGAACTGGCGCACCTCGAACAGCATCACGGCCTTCGCCGTCTGCTGCATCTGGTCGATGGAGTCGTCCATCGCGGTGATGAGGTTCTTGATGTCGACGCGGTCGAACGGCGTGATGAAGGTCCGGCGGACGGCGGTCAGCACCTCGCGGGTGATGGCGTCAGCATCGTTCTCGAACTGGTTGACGCGCTGGCAATAGACAGGCGTCTCGTCGCCGCCTTCCATCATCCTCGCCAGCGTTTCCGCGCCCTGCACCACCGTGACGGAGTGACGGGCGAACAGGTCGAAAAACCTCTCCTCCCGGGGCAGAAAGGAGCGGAACCAGCGCAGCATAGGATCATCCAGGTCTTCGGGAAAACGCAGTGACCGGACCCGGCTCGCGGCTCCCGTCACACGAATGTCATAAAGCATTTCCGACCAAGGCGAGCAATCGCACACCTTTTAGACCCGGTCATCCACCGCTTTATGACAGCCTGCTTTTCCTGAGGCAGTGCCTGGATTAGAGCGAGTGCTTGAAGTAATAAGCGATTTCGTCAATGACGCCGCGGCGGAAGGTCGGCCCAACCCCGTTGACGGCGCTACGCCTTGTAGGCGACCCAGCCCCTGAACGTGAACCCCGCATAGAACAAAGCGACGTCGGCGAAGCCGGTATCCCGCAACAGAGCTTCGTCCTGTTCCGGTGACAACAGCGGCAAGCGCTCGCCGATCGCCGAGATCGCGTTCTCCGCATTGGCGGCGGATACGCCGGACGCCGCCGCAAAAGCTGCATAGCGGGACAGCCATCTGGCCTTCTCTCCGTCGTGCTGGGGAAAGCTATGGTGGGCGACGACGAAGGGAGCGCTTGGCTTGAGCCGCCGGTGCACCTCGGCCAGCGTGCGTCGACGCTCCTCCTCCGGGATAAAATGCAGGGTCAGGAGGCACGTCGCCGCATCGAACGGCCCCTCGGGCGCGCTGTCGATATAGCCCTCATGGAGGTCGACACGTGATGCGAGCGGACCCAGCGTGCGCTTGGCCAATCCGAGCATCTCGGCCGACGGATCCACGCCGCAAAAGCGCCATCCGGGCTGCGTCTCCGCGAATGCCTTCAGCTCCAGCCCGCCGCCTGCTCCGAGCACGAGCACATGGGCGTCGTCCGGCGTTCGTTCCGCAAGGAGGATACCCGCCATCTGCTGCAGGCCGAGGAAGCCCGGCACCTGCCGCACCGGGCCTTCCGCATAGCGCGCCGCCTCCGGGTCGGAGAAGTAGGACGCCAACGAACTACAGCGACCGCTTGAAGTAATGCGCGATTTCGCCGATGACGCCGCGGCGGAAGGTCAGCACGCAGACCACGAAGATCACGCCCTGGATCACCGTCACCCACTGGCCGAAGCCAGCGAGATATTGCTGCATGGCAATGATGACGAAGGCGCCGACCACCGGCCCGAACAGCGTGCCGAGGCCGCCGACGAGCGTGATCAGCACGATTTCACCGGACATGGTCCAGTGCACGTCGGTGAGTGAGGCGTTCTGCGCCACGAACACCTTGAGCGCGCCGGCGAAGCCCGCCAGCGTGCCGGACAGAATATAGGCCAGGAGCTTATACTGGTCGGTCTTGTAGCCGAGCGACACCGCACGCGGCTCGTTCTCGCGGATCGCCTTGAGCACCTCGCCGAACGGCGAGTTGATGGCGCGGTAGATGATCAGGAAGCCCAGCGTGAAGCCGGCGAGGATCACGTAATACAGCGTGATCGGCTTCGACAGGTTGAACAGGCCGAACAGAACGCCCTGCGGAATGCCCTGGATGCCGTCTTCACCATGGGTGAACGGCGTCTGCAGATAGACGAAGTACAGGAGCTGCGACAGCGCCAGCGTGATCATGGCGAAATAGATGCCCTGGCGACGAATGGCGATCAGACCAGTGATGACGCTCAGCGCGGCGGCCGCGACGACACCGACGATAATGCCCAACTCGGGCGTCAGGCCCCAGACCTTCAGCGCATGCGCCGTGCAGTAGCCGGCGGTGCCCAGGAACATCGCGTGGCCGAACGACAACAGACCGCCGTAACCGATCAGGAGGTTGAACGCACAGGCGAGTAGCGCGAAGCAAAGCGCCTGCATCACGAAGAACGGATAGACGCCAGTGAGCGGCACGACCAGCAACAGCGCGGTCATGATCGCAAAGGCGACCATCTCGTCTTTGACGGTGCGACGGGGTGACGGAATGGCGTTTTCAGTGATCGTTGTCATATCAGGCAGCCCGTCCCGTCAGTCCGGAAGGTTTCACAAGGAGCACCAGCACCATCAGCACGAAGACGACAGTGTTGGAGGCCTCGGGGTAAAAATACTTGGTCAGACCCTCGATGATGCCGAGGGCAAAACCGGTGATGATGGAGCCCATGATCGAGCCCATGCCGCCGATCACGACGACCGCGAACACGACGATGATCAGGTCGGCGCCCATCAGCGGGCGGACCTGGTTGATCGGCGCCGACAGCACGCCAGCGAGTGCCGCCAGACCGACGCCGAGACCGTAGGTCAGTGTGATCATCAGCGGCACGTTGATGCCGAAAGCGCGGACCAGCGTCGGGTTTTCCGTCGCCGCGCGCAGGTAAGCGCCGAGCCGTGTGCGCTCGATCAGGAACCAGGTCGCGATACAGATCACCAGCGAGAAGATGACGACCCAGCCGCGATAGATCGGCAGGAACATGAAGCCGAGATTCATGCCGCCCTTGAGCGCATCCGGAATCGCGTAAGGCAGCCCCGATGAGCCGAAGTAATTCTGGAACACGCCCTGGATGATCAGCGCCAGACCGAAGGTCAGCAGCAGTCCATAGAGATGGTCGAGATTGGCGATCCATTTCAGCATGGTGCGTTCCATCACCATGCCGAACAGGCCGACCGCCAGCGGCGCCAGGATCAGCGCCGGCCAGTATCCGATGCCGGCGATGTTCAGGAGGAAGTAAGCCGCGAAGGCCCCCATCATATAGACGGCGCCGTGGGCGAAATTGATGATGTTCAGCATGCCGAAGATCACGGCGAGGCCGAGACTTAACAGCGCATAGAACGAGCCGTTGATGAGTCCGACCAGCAATTGCGCAGACAGGGCCTGTAGATTGATCGACATGTTGTTCTCAACTCTTATCGCAGGAAAGTATTGACCCGGCAGCGTGACGCTGCCGGGTCAACGGTCTTATTTCTTCAGCAGCGCGCAGGTGCTCTTCTCGATCGGTGTGAAGGCCTGATCGGCTGGCACGGTACCGGCAAGCTTGTAGAAATCCCACGGCGCCTTCGATTCCGACGGCTTCTTCACTTCGAACAGATAGCCTGGGTGAATCTTGCGGCCATTGGCTTCGATCTTGCCCTGCCCGAACAGCGGATCATCGGTCGGCAATTCCTTCATCTTGGCAACGATCTTCGCGCCATCATGCGGATTGCTGCCGAGCGCTTCCAGCGCCTTGAAGTAGTGGATCAAGCCGGCATACACGCCCGCCTGCACCATCGACGGCGGAGCGCCGTTCTTCATGCGCGCCGCGAACTTCTTGGAGAAGTCGCGAGTCTTGTCGTTCAGGTCCCAGTAGAAGGTCTCGGTGAAGCTGAGGCCCTGCGCGGTTTCGAGACCGATCGCCTTGACGTCGGTGATGAACAGCAGGAGCGCGGCGAGCTTCTGACCGCCCTTGGCGATGCCGAATTCGGCCGCCTGCTTGATCGAATTGGTGGTGTCGCCGCCGGCATTGGCCAGACCGATGACCTTGGCCTTCGACGACTGCGCCTGCAGCAGGAAGGACGAGAAGTCCGCGGTGTTGAGCGGGTGCTTGACGCCGCCGACCACCTTGCCGCCACTGGCCTTGACCACTTCCGTGGTATCGCGTTCGAGCGCGGCACCGAAGGCGTAGTCGGCCGTGAGGAAGAACCAGCTGTCGCCGCCGGCCTTCACCATCGCCTGCCCGGTCGAATGCGCAAGCATATAGGTATCGTAGGTCCAGTGCACGGTGTTCGGCGAACACTGCGCATTGGTGAGATCCGAGGTTGCAGCGCCCGAATTGATATAGACGCCGTTCTTTTCCTTGACGATGTTGTTCACCGCCAATGCCACGCCGGAATTCGGCACGTCAACGATGGTGTCGACCTTGTCGACGTCGAACCACTGCCGCGCGATGTTGGAGCCGATATCCGGCTTGTTCTGGTGATCGCCGGAGATGATGTCGATCTTCCAGCCCTTGGCCATCAGACCGGAATCCTCGGCCGCCATTTGGGCAGCAAGCGTCGAGCCCGGCCCGCCCAGATCGGCGTAAAGGCCGGACTGATCGCTGAGCGAACCGATCTTGACGGTCTTGTCCTGCGCCATGGCAATGCCTGCCATGGCCAGCGAAAGGGCCGTACCGAGAAGTGCAGCAGAGATCGTATTTCTCATGACTTCCTCACAATGGACACTATGAAAAGTTGCGAAGGTTCACTTACTTCTTCAGGAGCGGACAGGCGCTCTTGTCGAGCGGCGTAAAGGCCTGGTCGGCGGGAATGGTCGCCACCAGCTTGTAGTAATCCCACGGTCCCTTCGACTCCTCAGGCTTCTTTACCTCGAACAGATAGGCCGGATGCAGCTTGCGCCCGTTCGGCTGAATGGTGCCCTTGCCGAAGATGATGTCATCGGTCGGAGCCGCCTTCATCGCATTGATGATCTTCAGGCCGTCATGGGGGTTGCCGCCCATGGCGTCGAGCGTCTTGAAATAATGGATCAGGGACGAATAAACGCCGGCCTGCACGGTGGTCGGCATGTTCTTGTTCTTCATACGCGCCTGGAAGCGCTTGGAGAACCCGCGCGTGCCGTCGTTGAGATCCCAATAGAACGTCTCGGTAAAGCTCAGACCATTGGCGACCGGCAGTCCGAGCGCATGGATGTCGGTGATGAACATCAAGAGGCCAGCCAATTTCTGCCCGCCCTTGATGATACCGAATTCCGACGCCTGCTTGATCGAGTTGATGGTGTCGCCGCCGGCATTGGCGAGGCCGATCACCTTGGCCTTGGACGCCTGCGCCTGCAGCAGGAACGACGAAAAGTCCGCTGTGTTGAGCGGCGGCCGGACGCTGCCGATGATCTTGCCGCCCTTCGCCGTGACGGCGTTGGTGGTGTCGCGCTCCAGTGCGGTGCCGAAGGCGTAGTCCGCGGTCAGGAAGAACCAGGTGTCACCACCGTTCTTGACCATGGCGGAGCCGGTGCCATTGGCGAGCTGATAGGTATCGTAAGCCCAGTGAATGGTGTTCGGCGAGCACTGCGCGTTGGAGAGGTCGGAGGTGCCCGATCCCGAGTTCAGATAGACGCCGTTCTTTTCCTTGACGATATTGTTGACCACAAGACCCACCGACGACGTCGGCACATCGGCGATAACATCGACCTTTTCGACGTCGAACCATTGACGCGCGATGTTGGAACCGATGTCGGGCTTGTTCTGGTGATCGCCGATCAGAACGTCGATCTTCCAGCCCTTGGCCAGGAGCCCGGAGTCCTCCACGGCCATTTGGGCCGCGACCACCGAACCCGGACCGGTCACGTCGGCATAAAGACCCGACTGGTCGTTCAGCACGCCGATCTTCGCGACCTTGTCCTGTGCAACCGCGATCGAGCCCGCGCCCAGCGTCATCGCAATGACGAGCAGCGACGCAGAAAACTTGTCCTTCAACATTTTAGACTTGCTCCCTATCGATTGTGTTTTGATTGTTCGGACCGTTGTGCCGTTCCGTTATTATTATGATCGTTATTCGAAATCAGACGCCGAGATATGTATGCAGCTTGTCCATATTCGCCGACAGCTCCGAATTGGCGAAGCCATCGATGATCTTGCCGTGTTCGACGATGTAGTAGCGATCCGCTACCGTGGCCGCAAAACGGAAATTCTGTTCGACCAGGAGGATCGTGAAGCCTTCCGACTTCAGCCGCGCGATGGTGTGGCCGATCTGCTGGATGATGACAGGCGCGAGACCCTCGGTCGGCTCGTCCAGCATCAGGAAGCGCGCGCCGGTGCGCAGGATGCGACCGATCGCCAGCATCTGCTGCTCACCGCCGGAGAGTTTGGTCCCCTGGCTGTTGAGACGTTCTTTCAAGTTTGGAAACAGCTCGAAGATCTGATCCAGCGACAACCCGCCCGGGCGAATGGTGGGCGGCAGCATCAGATTCTCGCGCACGTCGAGGCTGGAGAAGATGCCACGTTCTTCCGGGCAGAATGCGATGCCCTGCTTCGCGATCTTGTCCGACGAGGTCTTGATGATCTCGTTGCCTTCGAATTTTATCGAGCCAGTGCGCTTGCCGATGATGCCCATAATCGACTTCAGCGTCGTGGTCTTGCCGGCGCCGTTGCGACCGAGCAACGTGACGACTTCGCCCGACTTCACGTTGAAATTGATGCCGTGGAGAATGTGCGACTCGCCATACCACGCTTCCAGATTCTCGACGGTGAGAACGGGATTGCCGGTCGCTGCGGTCTTTGCCGGTGCGGCCATTGTGGTCTCAGTCATGCCCGGCTCCCAGATATGCTTCCTTGACGCGTTCGTCCTTGGTCAGGTCGGCATAGCTGCCTTCCGCAAGAACCTTTCCGCGAGTCAGAACGGTAATGATGTCGGAGAGATTGGACACGACGCTCAGGTTATGTTCGACCATCAGGATGGTGTACTTCGCCGAGATGCGCTTGATCAGCGCGGCGATCTTGTCGATGTCCTCGTGGCCCATGCCGGCCATCGGTTCGTCAAGCAGCATCATCTCGGGATCGAGCGCCAGCGTGGTGGCGATCTCCAATGCCCGCTTGCGGCCATAGGGCATTTCCACGGCGGGCGTATTGGCAAATTCGTTGAGGCCGACATCGTCGAGCAGTTCGGCCGCGCGCTGATTGTACTGGTCCAGCACGCTCTTGGAGCGCCAGAAGTCGAACGACGATCCATGCTGACGCTGCAGTGCAACACGGACATTCTCCAGCGCCGTCAGATGCGGAAACACCGCGGAGATCTGGAACGAACGTACGAGGCCAAGGCGCGCCACGTCGGCAGGCGCCGTCGCGGTAATGTCCTTGCCCTTGTAGAAAATCTGGCCGGCGGACGGCTGCATGAACTTGGTTAGCAGATTGAAACACGTCGTCTTGCCGGCGCCGTTAGGGCCGATCAATGCGTGAATGGTGCCGCGGCGAACTTTGAGACTGACATCGCGGACTGCGAAAAAGCCCGCAAATTCCTTGGTCAATCCGTTGGTTTCGAGAATGAACTCATCGGTCAAGCAAATTTCCCCCATCGACCTTCCCGGCGCGTGTCTCCGCCAGTGGCCAACTTTTTGCGCAGCCGCATTTCGGGGAAAACTGAAAGTCATCCCCGCACGGCCACATCGAGTGGCGCGAATATGCCGTCAACGCGACGGCGAACGCAAGGTGCAATGCGGCAGAATTGGGTGGACTGCCTGTCGCACCAACTTCGCCCTTAGTCGTAGACAGTTAGCCCCCGGCGCATGCAGAAAGCAGAGTCCGCCTGCGACCGGTCCACCGTGCAGAACGCGCCACCTGTTTGCGCCGCAAAGGAGCTTTGCAAATCGCCCGTTAATTGTATTGCGAGACGACTTCCCGCATTCATTGATTATTTGCTCGCTGTGCCCATACTACCCTCGATCGATATCAAGGGGATCGTTGCCGTGGACTTCCAGAGCGCCGACGCGTCCGTGGTGAAGTCCATTCGGCAGCGCGATCTGCTGAACTGCTGGCTGCGGCTCTATGCGTCGCAACAGGCCCTGCCCGACGTCACAGACTATCGCCCGGAGCGGATGGACGAGGAACGTCCTGATCTCGTCGACTACATTGTTGATCACAGCACGGCACCGCCGCGGCTCATCATCGATAGCAACGGCACCCGCATGGCAAGCGCCTATGGTACCACCGGCAAGGGCCGCTATCTCGACGACTATCTCGGCCCGATCCTCGGTCCTGTCGTGCTGCCGGCCTATCATGAATGCATCGCACGCGAGTTGCCGACTTACACCGTCTCGATGATCAACGATGTCAACGGTCGTGTTGTCGCCTATGAGCGGATGCTGATGCCGTTCTCATCAGGCGACGGCGTCACACACATCATCGCGTCGCTCAAGACAATCAGCGAGGACGGTGGATTCGAAATCAAAAATCTGATGCGCGGCCATCACAGCGTGCCGGTGCCGAAACTCCGCGCCGTGATCGATCGCAGCCTGTCCTATCGTGCGCCGCACCGGCTCGCAGCCGGCGACGTCGTCGAGATCGACTGATCGCTATTTTACGTCTTTTGCGTAAATCTCCGGCTTGAAGCCAACCACAAGCTTGCCGCCAAGATCGAGCACAGGCCGCTTGATCATTGAGGGCTGCTCGAGCATCAGCGCGATCGCACGGCTCTCGTTCAGACCTTCTTTGGCAGCGTCATCGAGCTTGCGGAAGGTGGTGCCAGCGCGATTGAGCAGCGTCTCCCAGCCGACCTCCTTGGCCCAGCGCTGCAGCCGCGCCTTGTCGATGCCCTCGGCCTTGTAGTCATGGAAGCTGTAGGCGACGCCATGGCTGTCGAGCCAGCCGCGCGCTTTCTTCATCGTGTCGCAATTCTTGATGCCGTAGATGGTGATGGCCATGAGATGTCGCCGTGCCTGCCAGGAGTGATCGTCGTTCTCACCTGACTAGCAGATCAGGCAGCAGCGGCTGACAGTAAATCCGCGATCATCCACAGAGGCCACCGATGATGCTGGCCGGCATCATCGGCACCCTCGCGGGATCAGACCGCGCGTCGGCGGTTCGCGAAGATCAACCACAGCGCCGACACCAGGAAATAGAAGGCGCCGAAACCGGCATAGGGCGCGATATCCACGATCGTCGGCACTTTGGCGCCGCCAGCCTGCTTGACGAAGAAGGCGCCGGCCGCGGTCGATTGTGCACCGCTCAGGATCATCGCCCACTGCGCGCCGAATACACGCCAGCGCCTGATGCCGGTGACCAGTTGCGCGAGGCCCGCCAATGCCGCCCAGACGCCAAACACCGCGAGTACGGCATTCATCCCCGTGCGCAAGGCGATGGCCACCGCCAGTGCGGCAATGAGACTAACCACCACATTCAGCGCCTGCGAGGGATTGGCCAGCAAGCCGCCGCTGCCCTGGGCATCGAACCAGTTCGCAAGTGCATCCCAGGCGGGATAGCTGACCAGCAGGATGGCGGCGGCCCCGGGCGACGAGACGCCAACGGTGAAGGCGGCTGCCACCCAGGCCGCCGCGACGATGCCGCGGACGAGGTAATAACGTGCGAGGTTTCCGCTCGCTACGGCCGGCAGGCTGGCGGTTCCCTGTGGGACGGTCATGCTGGTCTCCGAAGCTTGGACCGGGCGCTCTCCACCGGGCTGGCGGAAGAACCTTGGTCAAATTACATATTGCAATAACTAATATCGCGATATGCTTATTGGCTTGAGCAGGCCACCTTGTCCATATTTATTTATCGCGATATACGTTATTGTGATATCGACGTGAGGAGAGTTGCCGTGGTGCCCGCCGACATTCCGCTGGATCACCAGCTCTGTTTTTCGCTCTACAGCGCCAGCATGGCCATCGGCCGCGCCTACAAGCCGCTGCTCGACGCGCTCGAGATCACTTACCCGCAATATCTGGTGCTGAGCACGCTGTGGGAACGTGGTCCGCAGAGCGTCGGCGGCATCGCAGACCGGCTGGCACTGGAATCGAGCACGGTCACGCCGCTGGTGAAGCGGCTCGAACAGGCCGGCTTCGTCGCGCGCAGGCGAAATCCGGAAGATGAGCGGCAGGTCGTCGTCAGCCTCACGGCCAAAGGCACGGCGCTGCGCGAGAAGGCACGTTGCCTCGGCGAGACACTGTTCGCCGCGGCCGGCATGACGCCAGAACGGTTGATCGCCCTGAACAGCGAGGTCCATGCCTTTCGCGATGCCGTGACCAACTATACTGGCAAGACAGGTGCGACCGTGGCGGAGACCGCCGACTGACGCAGATCACACGCGACAGGGCGCCAGCGAATCTGTCGTAAGGTACCGGACACATTCAGCGCCGGAGCGACCATGGAGTTCACCGCACTTTTCCTGGCGATCGCCATCACCATGCTCGTCGTATGGTATGGCAGCCGCACGCTCGCGCTATCGCTGTTCGCCGTGGTGCTGATCGCCTGCGTGGCGACCTTTCTGCACCATGCCACCGACGCGCTGAAACTGTCGTTTTGAGGCCATCATGACCTCGCAACGCGCCATCGCCCTCAACGTCCTCGCCCTTCACGCCCTCGCAGCCCTGCTCGTGGCCGCCTTTGCCGCGCAGCTCATCCTGGGCGAACTGCCCTGCCCGCTGTGCCTGCTGCAGCGGATCATGTTCGCACTGCTCGCCATCGGTCCGATCCTCAACATCCGCTTCGGCCCGCGTCCCAGCCATTATGCGCTGTCACTGCTTGCAGCCGTCGTTGGCGCCACCGTCTCGACCCGGCAGGTGCTGCTGCACATCATGCCCGGCGATCCCGGCTTCGGCACCGCGCTGTTCGGTTATCATTATTACACCTGGGCACTGATCGGCTTCATCGCGGCCATCGTTCTGTTGTCGCTGGTGCTGCTGTTCGACCGGCAATTCGAGAAGGACCCCGCTGCTCACTCGGCGCCCAGTGTCATCGCGCATGTTGCCGTCTGGCTCGTGATAGGCCTGACGGCCGCGAACGTCGCCTCGACCTTGCTCGAATGCGGCTTCAAGGCCTGTGCGGATGATCCCGTGGAGTATGAGCTGCTGAAGCGATAGCGGCGTCGTTCCCCGCGGGTGCGAGCGACCTTACAAATGCATTGAGCTGGCACGTCAGGACAACCAACCTGCATTGTCGTAGATCTCTCCGAACGTCTGAACCGCGATACAGTTGACTCCCATCGACTCCAAGAAAAAGAGCTTTCCGGCCTGCCTGTCGTCAGACATATCATTTTTGTAAACATACCAAGCCGGATATGAGCGCCCCGGGAATTTCTTAAAATACTTAGCACGCTCAATCAGAAGCCAGCGCAGAAAGACTTCGTTTTCTTCAAGAGCCAAGCCAAAGATTAGCAAGGGCTTATTGAATACAACATGGATCCAGGTATTCGCACCTGCCCAATCGCGACGATCCTTTGCTCCGAAGAGAGGGGCGTCGCCGCTGCGATGAAGCCAAGTCCGGGCTCGCTGAACCGACCCCATATAGTGACTAAGCCCCAAGCGAATGCTTCGCTTGTATTTTACCATCCCGTTGATGTGCCAAACGCCGAAAGAAGCGCACGGATCAGTGATAGCTGTTTGGCTAAAGTGACACTCCCACGGGTAGTAGCTCGTGAATTTCGGATTTTGCGGACGCGTGAACTGTGCATTGACGGCATCGCTCAACACTTGATCGAAGTTCGTCGTGAGCACTGGAGTACGGTGTCGTACTGCCCAATTCATGATCTTCCGGTGATGTGGGAGTACATCCCAACCGTCCAGTAGCGCACAAAATTGCTTCTGCAGAGCACCGATCTTCCCCCCAGACAGGAGCTCCAGCACATCATAAAATTCTGTAAGCGTCGTGCCAGGTGGCACCTCGACAAGCCCGGGCGAGCACTCTTGAGCAATCTCGACGAGCAGCTGATCCCAGGAATTTACACGTTTCGATTCTACGTATCGGTGGATGCCGTTTCCGATGATCAGAGCCAAATTATCGCTGCTCTGCTCAAGCAAGGCGCTGAGGCTGTTGACGGGGTTATTAGCCACAATTCCTCATGATGCTGCTTCGGCGATAAAACGGCATACCACACTCAGCCTTGTTGCCGCCTGAGTTCTACCCGCTCTCAATCCGAATTGAATGACATCAAAACACGCTTGGCAACGCCCGGCCGCCAATCTAACAACGACGCCATGACTGAGATCACCGGTATCGCCACAGCCTTCGCTCCGTTCGAAACGCTGGCCTCTTCACTTCTCCATCACATCAAGACCGATGACGGCTCGCATGACGTCGCGCATCTCGCGCGTGTCTGGTCCAACGTCCGCACCATCCAGGACGTCGAGGGTGGCGATTCCGAGATCCTGGCGGCAGCGACGCTGCTGCACGACTGCGTCGCCGTCGAGAAGAGCTCACCGCTCCGCGCCAGTGCCTCGCGCCTCGCTGCCGAACACGCGGTGACCCTGCTCGCCCCGTTCGGCTGGACGACCGAGCGGCTGGACCACGTTGCCCATGCCATCGCGGCGCATAGTTTCTCGGCGAAGATCACACCTGAAACGATCGAAGCGCAGATCCTGCAGGATGCGGATCGGCTGGACGCCATGGGCGCCATCGGCATCGCGCGCTGCTTCTACACCGCCGGGCGGATGCAGTCCCTGCTGTACGATCCCGAGGATCCCGCTGCGCGGCATCGCGCTTTTGATGACCGCAATTTTGCGATCGACCATCTGCCGGCGAAACTGCTGACGCTCGCGGACGGCTTCAACACCGCCACCGGCCGACGCATGGCGCAGGAACGCCACGCGCGGACCGAGGCTTTCCTGACGGCGTTTCTGGCCGAGGTCGGCGTCTCGTGACGTGGGCGCTTACGGCGCCCACTTCGTGAACACGTAATCCCGCTCCTTCACGCGTGCCTCGTGACACGCAAAGCAGGTTTCGTGCTGTGCCTGATCCACCGGCTTGCCGTTAATGAAGCGGCCGAAGCCCCAGCCGCCTGACGCGGCATACTTCTTCGAATCCTTCACCATCACCTGAACCGTTGTGGCGGCACCGGGGATCGAGGCGGATTCGAATTCAGGCGACTGGGTGTGCTTCCAGGCGAGCTTCACCAGCACCGTGCCATCGGGGAACGGCAGCTTGCCAGCCCGATAGGCCTTGATGGCAATGTCATTGCCGACGACGGCGCGCAGCTCATTCAGAGGCTCGGCCTCCTGCGCCGGCGCGATCAGCTCCCATTTGCGGTAGCCATCGGGAAGCCCGACGCCGTAGATCGGCGACAGGTTTTCCGGGTTGGCCGTGTTGGCAGCGAAGGCCGCCGCCACGGCGGATGACGCCACGCCTGCGGCGAGGCTCGCTGCAAGAATCCATCGCATCGCGGATCTCCCTCAGCGTGCCATCGCGTCGGCGTCGATGATCGCCTGGGCGAATTCACGCGGAGCTTCCTGCGGCAGGTTGTGCCCGATGCCGCCATTCACCGTGCGATGCTCGTACTTGCCGGTGAACTTCTTCGCATAGGCCTTGGGATCGGGATGCGGCGCGCCATTGGCGTCGCCTTCCATGGTGATGGTCGGCACCGAAATCACCGGCCCCTGCGCCAGCCGCTTCTCCAGTTCATCATATTTCGCCTCGCCCTGGGCGAGTTCGAGCCGCCAGCGATAGTTGTGGATGGTAATGGCGACGTGATCGGGATTCTCGAACGCCTTGGCCGAGCGGTCATAGGTGGCGTCGTCGAAATTCCACTTCGGCGAGGCCAGCTTCCAGATCAGCTTGGCGAAGTCGTGTCGGTACTTGTCATAGCCCAGCCGGCCACGCTCCGTGGTGAAGTAGAACTGGTACCACCATTCCAGTTCAGCCTTCGGCGGCAGCGGCATGCGGTTGCCCTCCTGGCTGCCGATCAGATAGCCGCTGACGGCGACCAGCGCCTTGACGCGCTCCGGCCAGATCGCAGCGAGAATATCGGCCGTGCGGCCACCCCAGTCGTAGCCGCCGACCACAGCCTTCTCGATCTTCAACGCGTCCATGAACGCGACGATGTCGGTGGCCAGCGCTGCCGGCTGGCCATTGCGCACCGTCGCGTCGGACAGGAAACGCGTGCCGCCATAGCCGCGCAGATACGGGATGATGACGCGGTAGCCGGCCGAGGCCAGCAGCGGCGCGACATCCGCATAGCTGTAGATGTCATAGGGCCAGCCGTGCAGTAGCAGCACAACGGGGCCATTGGCCGGGCCGTCCTCGGCATAGGCGACGCTGAGGTCACCGGCATTGATCTGCTTCAGCGGCTTGAACGAGGTGTGCGTACCGCGCTTGATGGCCGGGAGCTGCTTGCCGGCCTTGGCGGCCTGCGCCGCGGCGGAGCCGATGCCACCGAACTGGGCAGCGGCGATGCCCATGAGCGCCGCGCCCAACAAGCTGCGGCGGTTGAAGTGGCTGGTGTCGCGCTTGTCATTCGTCATGGTGCAGATCCTCCGGGCAATGACGGTTGAGGCCGTCGATGTGCGGACCATGCCGCGGCATGGCGGCGTCCGCTTGAAGGATTCCTGGATTTTCCCTTGAGAAGGCCATGATTTATCGTTGAGACGGGGTGTGCTAGGGGACAGCCTTGGCTCAAAAACGCTCAAGCGCAGAAACACTTGGCGCGACAACAGGTAATGGACCCCGATCTTGCTGTTCCGGTTCGACGAATTCGTCCTCGACACTGACCGGCGGGAGCTGCGGCGGGGCACGAATACGGTGGCGGTGGAGCCGCAGGTGTTCGATGTGCTGGAATTCCTGATCCGCGCGCGGGAAAAGGTCGTCAGCCGCGACGAGCTCATGACCGAAGTCTGGCATGGCCGCATCGTGTCCGAGGCGACGCTCAGCAGCCGGGTTAACGCGGCCCGCACAGCCATCGGCGACAATGGCGAGCAGCAACGGCTGATCCGCACTTTACCTCGTAAGGGCGTCCGTTTTGTCGGTGAAGTAACCGAGGACACCGGCCGTCCCATTCCGCCCACCGTGACGGGTCTCGCGAGCGCCACTCTGCCCGCTACCGCCGATCCCGAAGGGCTGTCGATCGCGGTGCTGCCCTTCACCAATATGAGCGCCGACCCCGAGCAGGATTACTTCGGCGACGGTATTGCCGAGGAGATCATCACCGCGCTGTCGCGCTGCAGCGGGTTGTTCGTGATCGCCCGCAACTCGTCCTTCACCTACAAGAACAAGCCGGTCGACATTCGCGAGGTCGGCCGCACGCTTGGCGTCAACTACGTGCTCGAAGGCAGCGTGCGCCGCGCCGGCGAGCGGCTCCGCATCATCGCGCAATTGATCGATGCGCGGTCCGGCGCGCATCTCTGGGCCGACAAATTCGATGGCGACCGCAGCGACGTGTTCGACCTGCAGGACCGCATCACCGAACGCGCCGTCGCCGCCATCGAGCCGACGCTGCGCATCGCCGAGATCGAACGGCGCAAGCACAGCCGGCCAAACGCGCCCGATGCCTACGACCTGCTGCTACGCGCCTATGGATTCGAACACGATTTCACGCCGGCGAGCATGAGTGCGGCGCTGGATTGTCTGCATCAGGCTCTGGCCATCGATCCGGCTTACGCGCCCGCGATGGCAGCGGCCGCCTATTGCCATGCGCAGCGACACTTCCAGGGCTGGATCAGCCCGGACGACGCCCATCGCAGCGAAGGCCTCACGCTGGCGCATCGCGCCATCGAGCGGATGCCGAACGATCCGCAGATCCTCTGGATGGCGGCCTTCGCGATCTGGAATCTGGCCGAGCCGCAAAGCGCAAAGGACGCGGCGATCGAATTGTTCAGCCGCTCGCTCGCCATCAATCCAAACTCCGCCACTGCACTCGCGCTCGCCGGATGGATCGAGACCATGCGTGGCCAGCAGCAGGCCGGACGCGCTCTGCTCGATCGCGCAAGGCGTCTCAACCCGCTCGATCCGCACGGCTGGTTCGTCTCCGGTGCGCTGGCGATTGCCGCGATCATCGACGAGAACTATCCCGAAGCGATCAACTGGGCCGACAAGGCGCTGCTGCAGAACCGCCGTTTCGCCGTCGCACTGCGCGCGCTCGCCGTGGCGCTCGTGAAAACCGGCGCGCACGAACGCGCCGCACAGGTGGTCGAGGAGTTGCTGACCATCGAACCGGAGCTCACGGTCTCCGCTTTCTTTGCGCGCATCCCGGTCCCGGTCGAGTCCATGGCGAAGACCTATGCGGATGCGCTGAAGGCCGCGGGGCTGCCGGAATGAGTATCCGCCCGATCGTCCGCTATCCCGACCCGCTTCTCGCGCAGCCGGCCGCTGATGTCACCGTGTTCGACGATGCGCTGCGCGCGCTCGCCGACGATCTGCGCGACACCATGCATGCCGCGCCGGGCATCGGCATCACCGCGCCGCATATCGGCGTATCCCTGCGCGTCGTCGTGCTCGATCTCGGCGATGGCGCCAAGACCTATGTGAATCCGGAGATCGCATGGGCCTCGTCCGAACTGATCATGCATCAGGAAGGCAGTGTCTCGATGCCCGGTGTGAATGACGACATCCAGCGGCATGCGCGCGTACGGATCAGCTATCAGGATCTCGACGGCAATATGCAAACCGAAGAGTCCGACGGCCTGCGCGCGGTCTGCCACCAGCACGAGATCGACCAGCTCAACGGGATGTTCTGGATCCAGCGGCTGTCGCGCCTCAAACGCGAGCGGCTAATCAAGCGGTTCGAGAAGATGTCGCGCGCCTGAAGCGCGCGACATCCGTCACCTCCGCCACTGCGATTGGCGGCCGGATATCAGCCTGAGCCAAGGCACGGTATGGAACAAGCTCATGAAGGCATACATCACCGCCATTCCACTCCACGGCGATGCGCGCGACGCCGAACAGAGCAGGTCCGGCGAACTGCCATCGAGCACACCCGTCAGCAGCGCCATCAGTGCGAAGGCCGGTGCGGCCGCAAGGCATAGCCAGTCGGCGGCCGGTGCAAGGCTACCCATTTTCCAGCGATAGGCCTTCGCACGATCCATGACGTCGTCGATGGCGCTACTCATCGGTCTTCCGGAATGTCGCCTCTCCTGCGTCCGAGACCTCAACCCATTTCTTGTCGGGTGCGGCGCCGGCGACATAGTTGTCGTGCCAGTTCCACCATTTGTAGGTCGGAGTCTGCGGATAGCCTTCGGGCGAATCCTCCCAGACCTCCTGACGTCCCAGCGGCGTCGCGTCGAGATAGCTCCAGGTGGTCCCCATCGCCTCGTCGCCGCGGCTGTTGATGAAATAGGTGCGGAACACGCGATCGTCGTCACGAAAGAACACGTTGTGGCCGTGCCACTCGTCGACGCCGAAGTCGGCGTCGAAACTGTCCGTGATGGTGACCCACGGCATCTCCCAGCCCATCCGCGTCTTCAGGCGCGCGATATCCGCCTGCGGTGCCCGCGAGGCATAGACGAGCGTAGTATCACGGGCATTCAGATGCGCGAGGTGAGCGACCTGATCGGCGCCAAGTGAACAGCCGCGGCAGGCGTGATCGGGCCAGCCGAACACGCCTGGCTCGAAGAAGGCGCGATAGACGATCAACTGCCGGCGGCCGTCGAACAGATCAAGCAGGCTGGCTGTGCCATCGGGCCCTTCGAACGCATACGCCTTATCCACTTCCATCCACGGCATCCGCCGGCGCTCGGCAGCGAGCGCATCGCGCGCGCGCATCACAGCCTTCTCCTTCACGAGCATGTCCGTTCGCGCTGCCTCCCATGCCTGCGGTGACACAATCGGTGGTGTTTTCATCGGTGCGGTCATGGTCTTCTCTCCACTTTCGTCCATCGTCATGCGCTGCCGACACGACTTGCCGGTTGATCGCCGTGAGGTAGATTAGGATCCGGCAATGGACGGGTGGGAGTGACAAGTGTGGCGGGATTTGAATGGACTCCCTGATCACCGCCGCAGGTCATGCGCTCGCGGCGGGTGATCCGCTGGGTGCGTTGAAGCGTGTTGCATTGCGTGATGACGCGCCGGCACTCGCGCTGCGCGGCATCGCAATGGCCCAGCTCGGCGATTTCGCACGCGCGAAGGAGCTCGTGAAACGGGCTGCGCGCGCCTTCGGTGCGAAGGAACCCGTGGCGCGTGCGCGGTGCATCGTCGCCGAGGCCGAGATCGCCCTTGTCTCGCGCGATCTGAATTGGCCCAGGAAGGCGCTCGACGCCGCACGGCTGACACTCGACGCCCACGGCGACCATGTGAATGCGGCCTATGGCGGCTATCTCGACGTCAGGCGCCTTCTCCTGATCGGACGTCTCGACGAAGCCGAGCGTAAGCTCGGCGCGCTCGATCCCGCGCCTCTGCCGCCCGCCTTGCGTACAGCTCATGCACTGGTCGTCGCCGGCATCGCGATGCGCCGCCTGCAGGCGAAAAAGTCACGCGCCGCCATTGCCGACGCGCAGCGTGCCGCCAGGCTCGCTGCAATCCCGGCACTCACTGCCGAGGTCGACAGTGCATCCCGGCTCCTCGACGCTCCCGCTGCGCGTCTGATCACACGTGGCGGCGAACGCGTGCTGCTGCTCGACGATGTCGAGGCGCTGCAGAATTCGAAATCCATCATCATCGATGCGTGCCGGCATGTCGTCCGCCACAAGAAGACGGAGCTGTCGCTGGCGACCCGGCCCGTCCTGTTCGCCCTCGCCCGCGCGCTTGGCGAAGCATGGCCTGCGGACGTCTCGCGCGAAACGCTGCTGGCGCGCGCATTCCGCGCCAGACATGCCGATGACTCGCATCGCGCGCGACTCCGCGTCGAGATGGGACGGCTGCGCAAACTGCTTGCGCCGCTGGCCGAGGTGAACGCGACCAAGCCCGGTTTTGCGCTGGTGCTGCGCCGCGCCCGCGTCGTCGTCGTGCTGGCACGGCCGGTCGAGGAAGAACACGCCGCAGTGCTCGCACTTCTTGCCGACAGAGAAGCCTGGTCGAGTTCGGCATTGGCGCTGGCGCTCGGCACGAGCCAGCGCAGCGTTCAGCGGGCACTCGACGAACTTGCCGCCACTAACAAGGTACAACCGTTCGGCCGCGGACGGGCGCGCCGCTGGATGTCACCATCCCTGCCGGGACTCGCGACGATGTTGTTACTCCCGCCGCCGCTGCCGGATCACTAGGGTCATCGTCACATCATCAGGGAGAGTTACATGACCAACTCAGCAGCCGAAATCATCCGCGAATATGGCCCCTTCGAGGGCGTCGACGGCGTGCATGGTGTCACCTATGACGGCACGCAAGTCTGGTTCGCATCCGGAAACAAACTCCACGCACTCGATCCCGCAAGCGGCAAGACGGTACGTGCCATCGACGTTGCTGCCCACGCCGGCACGGCCTTCGACGGCAAGCATCTGTTTCAGATCGCCGAGGACCGTATCCAGAAGATCGATCCGCAAACCGGCCGTGTGCTGAACACCATCCCGGCGCCCGGCAATGGCGGCGACTCCGGCATGGCCTGGGCCGAAGGCACGCTGTGGGTCGGCCAGTATCGCGAGCGCAAAATCCACCAGATCGATCCCGACACCGGAAAGATTCTGCGCACCATCGAGAGCAACCGCTTCGTCACCGGCGTGACCTGGGTCGACGGCGAACTCTGGCACGGCACCTGGGAAAACGACGAGAGCGACATCAGGCGCATCGATCCGCAGACCGGCGAAGCGCTGGAGAAGCTCGCACTGCCGGCAGGCAGTGGCGTCTCTGGCCTCGAGTCAGATGGTGCCGATCAGTTCTTCGCCGGCGGCGGCAAAAGCGGCAAGGTCCGCGCGATCAAGCGGCCGAAGCGGAAGTGATCGATCGCATGAGCCGCGTCCCGTCGCGGCTCACTTCTTCCCCTGCGGATGGATCGTCTCGCCCTTCCTGAGCATGTCCACGAAGGACGCGATCCTCTTCTTGCGGCCGGCCTCAGTCTTCAGGTTGTTTACCCGGAACGCCAAAGCGAAGCGGTTCTGCGCGCTGAGTTTCGCCAGCATCGCTTTCGCTTTTGGCTCGGCGTCGATCGCCGCCTGCAGGTCAGCGGGAAGCTCCGACGCCTTGACGCGATAGGCGCGGTCCCAACGGCCGTCGGCTTTCGCCGCCTCCACATGGACAAGGCCATGCTCGGTCATGCGCTCTTCTGTGACGAGGCGCGCAACATTGTCGACATTGATCTGGCTCCAGACGCTCTTCCGGCCGCGCGGCGAGTAGCGCTGCAGGAAGCTGGTTTCGTCCAGCCCCTTGCGGATGCCATCGATCCAGCCCCAGCACAACACGACATCGATCGCCTCCTTCGGCGTGATCGATGCAAGGCCGGATTTGAGTTTGTGGATCTTGATCCAGACCTCGTCGGCCTTGTCGTGGTTCTTGCCCAACCATTTATAGAAAGCGTCTGACGTCTTGAACTCACGCACATTCGCGGGATCGACCTTGACCGGTGCCATGCTCTGCCCTCACCGCCGCACGCTAGCGCGCGTCTAGTCCCATCTGCCAGAAGTCAGCTTCCAGCCGTGATGCATGGCCGAACAGTTTGGCGAGCTCTGTAAAGCGCCGCTCGGTCATCGCGCGCGCGGCGAGATCGTCGAGATGGCGGCGCGCTTTCACCGCGATATCCTGATAGGCGTCGCCGGCATATTCGCCGATCCATTCGCGATACGGATGATCGCCGAGCGCGTCGACACCATCCGGCGCCAACCTGCGGCCGATCTCGGCATAACCGATGACGCAAGGCGCCAGCGCCACATGCAGGTCGAGCAGATCGCCGGCGGCGCCGCAATCCAGCACGAAGCGCGTATAGGCCACCGTTGCCTGATGCTCGGGCGCAGCCTCGATATCGGCGGGCGACAGTCCCCAGCGGCCGCACAGTTTTACGTGAAGCTCCATCTCGCCAAGGATGGACGCAAGTCCGCCTTGCGCCGCCTTCATGTCGTCAAGTGTGCGGCTCTTGTAGGTCGCCAGCGCATAAGCGCGCGCGAACTGGATCAAGAACAGATAGTCCTGCACCAGATAGGTGCGAAATGCGGGCTCAGGCAGCGTGCCGGCCCCGAGCTGGCGGACGAAATCGTGATCAACATAGCTGGACCAGTCGTCAGCGGCTGCGGCCTTGAGGCGGTCAAAGATATCCATGAGGACTATTTCATCTGTTCGGCGAATGCGCCGTCGGCGCGCAATCCGAAAGGTAGCTCACCACAGCTTGGGCGGCAATCTACGTAGACAACGTCGCCGCACGCGGATTCTTCGAGCTTGTGTGATCATGCGTCGACGCGCGCGCGTGCTTCCCCGCGCCACTTTGCGGCATAAGGCAGCACGAACATGGTGAGACCACTGAACATCAACAGAAACAGCGGTGGCAGCGGCGCATAAGTCACCCAGGCGGGCGGTTCTCCAAATCCGCGGACAACGAAATTGGCGACGACAGTCGCGGTGAAGGCAAGGGACAGCCAGCGGTGGGTCTGCCGAATCCACAGGTTCATGCTCAATGACAACTCCTCATGCGTGTGCGGCAGAGCCGCTTGTGCTGATCGTGGCGGTCGAGGTCAGTCGAGCCGTTGCAACAGCTGCTCCATCGACGCCAGGAATCGCGGCCATCCGAACTTGGCGCCCTGATAGGCCTGCTCCTGATCCGGCCGGAAGCCGATCTGCTCCATCCGCAACAGTGTCCCGTTGCTGGAAGGCGTAAGGGTCCAGGTCACGACACTCTCGAGACCCAGGGCCTCCCAAGTATAGGCGAGCTTCCTGTTCGGCTCGACCTCCGTGACCCGGCAATCGACCACGCCCCAGCTTGCGCTCAGATCAAAGCGATGGCCGATGACAGGCTTGAAATCGTTCTTCATCAGCCACTCGGCGATCAGTTGCGGCTGGGTCAGTGCGCGCCAGAGCTTTTCCGGCGCGTGCCCGAATTCCCGCTCGACGACGACAGAACGTGTTTCGGCTGCAGTATTGGTCAATTGTCCATCCTCTTCAGCAGTTGTTCGAGATCGTCGAACCGGCTCTCCCAGAAGCCGGCCATCTGGCTGGTCCAGTCGAGCAGCGGCGCCAGGGCCGCCGGTTGCGATCGATAATGTGTCTGACGGCCGCTCTGGCGATCCAGCACCAGCCCCGCCTGCTTCAGCACGCCGAGATGCTTGGAAACCGCCGGTTGCGAGACGCCGGCCTGGGCAGTCAGCGCCGCGACGGTCTGCTCTCCGTCACGGCAAAGCCGCTCGAAGATCGCACGCCGGGTCGGATCGGCGAGCGTCTTGAAGAGCACATCGAAGGTGTTCGGCATCGCCATCCATAACCCGTCAGCTATCAATCAAATCAATAACCAATGAGTTATGAATTAGTCAAGCGTGAAATGGATGGGAGGGAGTTTTCGAGATCGCGGAAGCACGATCGTCGCCTGAGGCAAGTTGCCTCTATTTGCCGTCGTCGAGGCTCACCAGCACCGCTGCATTGGCAATGAGGATGCCGTCACCGCCGCTCTCGGCGGGAATGTCGAGACCGCCTTTGACGGCCGTCACGGTCACTGTGCCGTAGGGTAATTCCTTGGCGACGGCCGCCGTGTCGACGTCGTCCGGATTCGGCACAGCGACGGTCACATCGACAAACATGTCATGCGGCGTCTTGCCGAGCAGCCGGAAAAACCCGACGCTGGAATGCCGGATCGCGTCCGACACCGCCCGTTTCGCAGCCTTGGTGGCGTCGCGGCCATGGACGTCGACGCCCATGCCCATCTCGGTGATACAGCGCACACGTGCCATTCGACGTCCTCTTCGCTCATCTAAAATTGTGTCGATGCCGACTAAAGCAATCCCGCACGGCGCGCGCCAGCCCCTTGCCGTCACGCCTGTGCGATCAACGAGTGGCCATTGTGCAGCCAGGTTGCGGCGCGATCGCGCCCAGCGCGCGAACAGGGACGAGTTCGCTTCCCTTCGTCTTGGCGATGAACATGGTCATGGTCGCATAGTGGTTCGCATCAATGGTGACGGCTCCCGTTGGCGACGGGATGGTAAGGCCCGCCAGCGCATCGACGATGGCCTCCTTGTCGACACGGCCTGCCTTCTCGATTGCAGCCTTGAGCGCGATCAGCGTGTTGTAGTGGGTCATGACATAGTTCGACACCAGCACGTCGTTTCCAGCTGCAGCGCGCACTTTGGCGACGAAGGCCTTCATCTCCGGCGCGTCGCTGGTCGCCAGCGACGGCACCACAGTAATCATGTTCTGACCCTTGCCCTTGAAAATGCCGAGATCAATCTCGGATAATCCCAGGAAGGCGACGGTGGTGTCCTTGAACAATCCCTGCTCGTCGGCCTGCCGGATGAAATCCATGCCGTCGCCTTTCAGCGCAAACAGCAGCACTTTCGGCTTTGCCGCTGCCACCTGCTTGATCAGCGGGGTGAAATCCGTCTCGGTGCCCAGCGTGTATTGCGTGCCGACGATGGTGCCGCCGAGCTTCTCGATCAGCGGTTTGGCAATATCGAACATCTGGTGCGGCCAGACGCGATCGGCGCCGAGCATGAAATAGGTGTTGCCGACAGCCTCGTTCACATAGGGCAGCAACTGGCCGAGATCCTGGTTCGGCACCGTGTTGAACGAGAAGATGTAGCGGTTGCATTTGCCGCCTTCGAAATTGGTCGCATAGAGCAGCGGCGTCTTCATGCTCTCGGCGAGCGGCCTGACCGCATTGAAGTTGGCCGAGGTGACAGGGCCGACAACCGCCACGACGCCGCTGTCGATGACCGATCGCATCGCGCTCTCGGCGGAGGCCGGCCGGGTCTTGTCATCGACATAGATGATCTCGAGCGGCCTGCCGAGAATCCCACCGCTGGCGTTGATCTCCTTTGCCGCCAGATCGAGCCCGAGTTTTGCTTGCTGGCCATAAAGTTCGACACCGCCGGAAAACGGCAGTACCGCGCCGACGCGGATGGGATCGGCGGCCATTGCCGCAGAGCCGAACGCTGCCGAGCCCAGCAGGACTGCGAGTGTCACGAAACTTGCGACAATTAACTTCATGCACGTTGCTCCGATGCGCCGCCATCGGCGCCGAAAATCACGGCGATGATTGAGCCGGAAAAATCAGGAGGCGCAAGAGCTGATCGCGGATCCAGCGCTGCTCAAGGCGATGACGGAGCCCGCGGCGCCGGGGCTATCGGAAGAGGACCGCTAGACGCAGGCGCGTCATTCACTGGAGCTCCGTTGGCGGGAGCTTCCGTGACTGGAGCCACCGCCACAGGCGCAATGTCCATCGGTGCGGCGGTCGCAGCTTCAGGCGCCGCAGCCGCGGGGGCAACGGCTGGAGGCATGATCGACACCGGCGTCGCCGGGGCCGGAGCCGTGGTCGGGACATTAGCCGTCGGAGTGCTAGCAGCAGATACGTCAGCCGCTGGTACGTTGGCCGTGGGGATGTCAGCCGGAGGCACGTTGCGCGGACGCGCAGGCGTCGGAGGTGCTGCAGCTCTGTTGATGATCGGCTTGCAGATCATCACAGATGCGGCCGATGCGATCATCGACGCCATGATCTGCAGGTCCGAGGGTTGTTTGGGGTCGCTCGCGACCGCGGCGGCTTCCTCGCGCAGTTGGATATTGCAGTCACAATCGGGAATGCCGCTCGGCGGCGTGCAGGCGTCATGATGCATGCAGGCGACATCGAGCGCGTCGATCGGCGACTTGCCCGGCCGCGAGCCGAGACCGCAATAATTGCCGTGGACCAGATTTGCGCCATTGGTGCGGGGATCGAGATTGATCCTGCTGTCACTGGCTGGTTTCTGACTGCGAGCTGCCGCGTCCTGCGCAACGCTTGGCGATGATGCGATGGCGGCCGAACACAACATCACCGCAATGCAGGAATGGCGCAGCCAGACGGCAACGCGCAAAGGCTTGATCATCGCATTCAGGTCCGCATGGCCCCGACGGGATGTGTCGGCCGCGAAGAATACGCCCGACGCCCCCTTAGGTTCCCGTTCAGGTTCCCTTTGGGGGAACCCGATCAATCAGCTTTTCTTCATTAGCCCCTGATCATCAGCTCTTTCGCCAGCGCCATATAGGCCGGCAGCGTCACGGGATCATTCGCGGCGTTTCCAGCGACCGGATGCGACGCATAGCGCGCGATCACCATTTCGGCCTTCGGATCGATATAGAGCCCCTGCCCGTAGACGCCGCGCGCCATATAGGCACCGTGTTCATTGTGGGTCACCCACCATTGATTGCGATAGGAGCCACCGGGCAACGTGGTGTAGCCAGCCGGCTTGAACTTCGCGGGATCGGCGCCGCGTTCGATGTCCTCGACCACCGCAGCCGGCACGATCTGGCGGCCATTGAAGCGCCCGTGATTGCGCATCACCTCACCGAAACGCGCGAGATCGCGTAGCGTCGTCGACAGTCCGCCGCCACCGCTCTCGGTGCCGATGCGATCGACATGATAATGCGCGTCTTCCTCCGCTCCCATCGGCGCCCAGATGCGTTCCGACAGAAGATCGGACAGCGTCATGCCGCTGGCACGGCGGATAATCCAGGCCAGCACGTCGGTGTTGACGGTCTTGTAGGCGAACGCCTTGCCGTGCTCGCCCTGCTTCTTCTGCGTACAGAGGAAACTGAAAATGTCTGTGGCGCCTTCATAGTCCGGCGGGATCGGCGCCATGCCATTGGCGCGTCGCAGTCCCCACACATCGGAATTCTTGTCGGTATAAACCTCAGTGTAGAGAAGCCCCGTGGTCATATCCATGACCTCATGCACATCGGCATCGCCGAACGCGCTGTCCTTCAGCTCCGGCACATAATCGGTGACCGGCGCCTGCGGATCGATCTTGCCTTCGGCCACCAGAATGCCGGCCAGCGTGCCGGTGAAGGACTTGGTCACCGACATGGCGATATGCGGCTTGTGCGGCTTCAGCGCGCCGGCATAGCGCTCATGGATCAGCTTGCCCTTATGCAGCACCGCGATGCCGTCGGCATAGGTCTCGTCGAACATGCGGGCGAAGGTCATCGGCCGGCCATCCATCGTGGTCGATGTCGATGCGCCGATATCGCGCTCCGCGCGCGGCAGCGTGGATGTGCCGCCCGCACCGCGCCAGACATTCACCGTCGGCACCAGCTGACGCACATTGCTCCAGGCCCAGCGCAGCTCGGGAAAGTTGCGGAACGAGCCGTCGTGAAAGGTGATGAGCTTGTCTTGCGACGGCGGAAAGCCCTGCATCCAGCCGAGCGTGTTCGGATCGGTCTCGGCAGCGGTGGGGGCTTGGCTCGGTGCAGGCGCGTCGGACATGAAGGCTCTCCGGGAGGATAGTGAGCCAGTCGTAACATCGCGGAGAATGATGCACATCCCGCGTTTGAGCGGAGGTGCATTGATCAGTCGCATGTCGTCTGGCGCGGCTACTGCACGCGACCGTCCTTCACTTGAACAGCCACCTCATCATCGATCACCTGAATCGAGCTCGTGACGCTCCGTCATTTCATCGCTAGGCTTGGCAGCTCGCTCAATGGTCAATGCTCTCGGTTCCGAAGAATATCCGTGGTCCGGCGGGGTCCGATGACAGGTTCGGCCCGCGAAATTCCGTGGTCAGAAATCGAAATCGGTTGTCGGGAGACGCGCCGGTCGTTCGTCCTGGGGATGCGAAACACCAAGGTGGAGAGAAACAATGCCCACTATTAGCGCCTTTGAACGATCTCCCGATCGCGGAAGGGGATTGGCGCGTGACATGCGCGTTCGCTGGGCGCTCGAAGAAGTGGGCCAGCCTTACGACGTCCGTCTACTGTCGTTCACTGAGATGAAGGAACCCGCACATCGCAGGCTCCATCCCTTCGGGCAGATCCCGACCTACCAAGACGGCGACCTCATGCTGTTCGAGTCGGGGGCGATCGTCTTCCATATCGCGGAGCGCCATCCGGGCCTGCTACCAGACGATGCGAATGCCCGGGCGCGCGCCATCGCCTGGATATTCGCCGCGCTCAGCACCGTGGAGCCGCCGATCGTGGAACGCGGAGCCGCCACGCTCACGGAGCGCGACAAGACCTGGTACGCGACGCGCCTGCCGATCCTCGACGATCGCGTCCGCGCCCGGCTGGGAGACCTTTCCATCCGCCTTGGCGACGCCGACTGGCTCGACGGCAGATTCAGCGCCGGTGACCTGCTGATGGTGACGGTGCTGCGCAGATTGAACGGATCAGGACTACTGGAGGACTATCCAAACCTCTGCGCCTACATCGCCCGCGGTGAAGCGCGGCCCGCCTACAAGCGCGCCTTCGCCGATCAACTGGCGCTCTTCACCGGCAAGCCACCGACCGGCTGACAAAGGTCCGCTCAGGGCTCACTCGCGCCTTTCATAGTCGGCAGCAACGGATCGAAAGCGGGGAGCTGACGGATATTGCTCCAGGCCCAGCGCAGTTCGGGGAAGTTGCGGAACGAGCCGTCGTGGAAGGTGATTGTCTTGTCCTGCGGTGGCGCTCGCGAACGACCGCCCGCGGCGCGGCAGGTGTTCACCTGCCAACGCCGATTTTTGAACAGCTCTTGTTCTCCGCCCTAGTAAAAGACGGAGGCCCCCATCGAAGCAGTCTTCGGCGGGGCGAACTTGGTCAGGTCAATGCCTTCGACGGCGGCCTTGTATTCCTCGGCGCTCGGCGTGCGACCGAGGATCGCCGACAACACCACGACCGGGGTCGAGGCCAGCAGCGATTCACCCTTCTTCTCGGCGGTGTCTTCCACGACGCGGCCCTGGAACAGACGGGTCGAGGTTGCCAAAACGGTATCGCCCTTCTCCGCCTTCTCCTGGTTGCCCATGCACAGGTTGCAGCCCGGACGCTCGAGATAGAGGATGTTCTCGTATGCAGTACGGTTCGCGGTCTTCGGCTTCAGATCATCGAATTCGAAGCCCGAATACTTCTGCAGGATTTCCCAGTCCCCTTCGGCCTTCAACTCGTCGATGATGTTGTAGGTGGGCGCAGCAACGACCAGCGGCGCATTGAACGCGACCTTGCCTTCGGACTTCTCGATGTTCTTGAGCATCTGGGCGACGATCTTCATGTCGCCCTTGTGCACCATGCACGAGCCCACGAAGCCGAGATCTACTTTCTTGGTGCCGCCGTAATACGAAATCGGACGGATCGTGTCGTGGGTGTAGCGACGCGACACATCGGCGTTGTTGACGTCGGGATCGGCGATCATCGGCTCGTCGATGATGTCGAGATCGACGACGACCTCGGCGAAGTATTTCGCATTGGCGTCGGGCGTCAGCGCGGGCTTCTCGCCCGAGCGGATTTCGGCGATGCGCGCATCGGCCTTGGCGATCAGGCCCTTCAGCGTGCCCGCCGCATTTTCCATGCCCTTGTCGATCATGATCTGGATGCGCGACTTGGCGATCTCCAGCGACTCGATCAGCGTGTCGTCCTGCGAAATGCAGATCGACGCCTTGGCCTTCATCTCGGCCGTCCAGTCGGTGAAGGTGAAGGCCTGGTCAGCCAGCAGCGTGCCGAGATGAACCTCGATGATCCGGCCCTGGAAAACGTTGTCGCCGCATTGCTTGAGCATCTGCGCCTGGGTCGCATGGACCACGTCGCGGAAGTCCATATGCAGCTGCATCGCGCCCTTGAACGTCACCTTGACCGATTGCGGGATTGGCATCGTCGCCTCGCCGGTCGCAAGCGCCAGCGCCACGGTGCCGGAATCGGCACCGAAAGCCACGCCCTTGGACATGCGGGTGTGGCTGTCGCCGCCGATGATGATCGCCCAGTCATCGACGGTGATGTCGTTCAGCACCTTGTGGATGACGTCGGTCATCGCATGATAGCTGCCCTTGGGATCGCGCGCGGTGATCACGCCGAAATTGTTCATGAAGCTCATCAGCTTCGGAATGTTGACCTGCGCCTTCTTGTCCCACACCGATGCCGTGTGGCAGCCCGACTGGTAGGCGCCATCGACGATCGGCGAGATGACGGTGGCCGCCATCGCTTCCAGCTCCTGCGCGGTCATCAGGCCGGTGGTGTCCTGCGACCCGACGATATTGACCTTGACGCGCACGTCCGAGCCCGCATGCAGCACCTTGCCGCCGAGCACGCCCACGGCATTGCGGTTGAAGATCTTCTCGACCGCGGTCAGGCCCTGGCCTTCGACCGAGATCTCCTTGTTCGGAGCGAAAACCGGGGTCGGCTCAACGCCGAGCGTTTCGGCGGCAAAGGTCTGCAGCTTCTTGCCGAACACGATGGCATAGGAGCTGCCGGCCTTCATGAACTCCATCTTCTGCGGCGTGAAGGCGGCAGCGACGTCGACCAGCTCCTTGCCGTTTTCGTCGCGCAGCTTCTTACCCTTGGCATCGAGCGTCAGGACGGTGCCGGTATCGACCGCAAATTTCTGTTCGAGGACCGGGTTTCCGTCGTTGTTGAGGATCGGCTTGCCGTCCCCGTCGAGCTTCTTGACCCAGTTCTTGAGGTTGACGCCGATGCCGCCGGTCACGTCCACCGTCGTCGCGAAGATCGGCGAGATGCCGTTGGTGCCGGCGACGACCGGGGCGAAGTTGACGAAGGGCACATAGGGGCTGGCCGGCTTGCCGGTCCACAGCGCCACGTTGTTCACGCCCGACATGCGCGACGAGCCCACGCCCATCGTGCCCTTCTCGGCGATCATCATCACGCGCTTATCGGGATGCTGCTTCTGCAGCGCCACGATTTCCTGCTGCGCCTGCGGCGTCATCATGCACTGGCCGTGCAGCTCACGGTCCGAACGCGAATGCGCCTGGTTGCCCGGCGACAGCAGGTCGGTCGAGATATCGCCTTCGGCGGCGACGTAGGTCACGACCTTGATCTCGTCCGCGACGTCCGGGAGCTTGGTGAAGAACTCGGCCTTGGCATAGCTCTCGAGCACGCCCTTGGCGACCGCATTGCCCGCCTTGAAGGCATCGCGCAGCCGGAACATGTCGGCGTCGTAGAGGAAGAACTGGGTCTTGAGCACCTCGCCCGCCGGGCCGGCGATGGCTGCGTCATCGCCAAGCGCGATGTCGAGCAGCACCCCGATCGAGGGACCGCCCTTCATGTGCGACAGCAGTTCCAGCGCGAAGGTGGGTGTGATTTCCGGGACGATCGCCTCACCGAGGATAATCTCCTTCAGAAAGGCGGCCTTGACGCCTGCGGCGCTCGTGGTGCCCGGCAGGGTGTTGTAGATGAAGAATTTCAGGGCGTCGGCGCGGTGTTCGCTGCCGTTGTCCTTGATCAGGGCGATGATTTCGCCGGTGAGCGCGCCGTCGTCGATCGGTTTGGGAGCGAGGCCTTGAGCTTTTCTGCTTTCGATTTCAGCGAGGTAATCTGAATAGAGGCTCATCGTCATCCCAACGTCATGAGGTGGTTGACGCTGGAAACGCAGCGCCACCAACCGTTATTGTTAAAACCGGTCTAAAGGCGAATTCGGCTTCGAGTACGTCAATCGCGACCGACTGACAAGATACTGCATTGCAGTAAAAATAGCCCTTTAAATTCAGCGTTCAACGGTCAAAACATGACGGCAGGCATGCTTGCCGGGCTGAAATGCTGGTTCTCACCCGACCTGTCGCAAAGAAACTCCCCGAAGACACGTCCGAAACGTCGGTCTGACCCGCCACCATCAGCCAATTGGTGGCCGGCGACCTGCCGCGCATCAGTCGCGCGATATGGACAGCCCTGCGAGAAGCGGAGCGTACGCGGCGAGCCTGCGGGATACGAACTCGGTGAAGAGCCGCACGCGCTTCGTCTTGCGTGTCTCCCCCTGTGTGAGGAGCCAGAGCGTTCCATACATGTGCAGGTCGGTGCCCGGCACCCTCACCAACAGAGGGTCGGCATCTCCGACGAAGCACGGCAGTGTCGTGATCCCGAGCCCCTGCCGGACTGCAACGATCTGCGCCCCGGCGTCCGAGGTCCTGAACGGCACGCCCGTGGTGAGCACCTCACCCGCGCTGGCCCAATCCGGAATGCCATGCATGCTGATGACGATCCACCGGATCGGATCGGGCGCGCCCGCACGCCACGCGGCCAGTCGATCGCGGGACATGTAGACGCCGCCGAACACCTCCGGTCCCTTCAGGCCGTGCAGATTGAGCGGCAGGGTTTTGCGATCGTAGACGACGCGGATTGCCACGTCGGCGTCTCGGTTGGTCAGATTTGCCAACTCGCCGAAGGACAAGATGTCCATCTCGATGTCCGGATGCAGGCGCGCGAAATCGGCGAAATCCGGCATGAGCAGGTGTGTCGCGAGAGGCGGCGCCAACGTTACCCGCAGAAGCCCGCGCACGCCCTGGTCGCGCCCGAAGACGCGCGTCTCCAGCTGGTGCGACGACGCTTCCATCTGGTCCGCGAATTCGAGGACCTCCTCGCCCGCTGCCGTCAGGCGGTAGCCCGAAGGCAGCTTTTCGAACATCTGCGCCCCGAGGCGTTCCTCGAGCTGGGCGATGCGTCGCAGCACGGTCGCATGGTTCACACCGAGGCGCTCGGCGGCAGCCCGCACTGAGCCTCCGCGCGCGACGGCCAGAAAGTAGCGAACGTCATCCCAGTCGATCATGGTGCAATCCCGCACCGCGCGGTGCGCTTTCCAAAGCCCGTATCCAACGCATCGTGCAGCAGTACAGGCGGTTATCATAGCCTATCCCGACAAACACGGCCCAATTCCGAACGGCGGACACCGATCATCACGGCTCGCGTCAGTCGTCCAGCCGGATCGATTTCGCACCACCGATGTGCGCACTTCCGCACTCAACGCCTGACTTCGGCGGACCTATGTCGAGCTTCTCGGGGGCAGATGCTGTCCCGACACCACGACAGGAGAAGTTATGGGAAAGCTTGAAGGTAAGGTTGCAGTCATCACGGGTGGATCGAGCGGCATGGCGCTGGCGAGCGCCAAGCTGTTCGTCGAAGAAGGCGCCTACGTTTTCGTCACGGGCCGGAGGCAGGAGGCGCTCGATGAGGCCGTCAAGCTGATTGGCCGGAATGTGACCGGCGTGCGCGGCGACGCGGCCAATCTCGACGACCTCGACCGCCTGTTCGATACGGTCAAGCGGGAAAAGGGCAGGATCGACGTCCTGTATGCGAGCGCCGGCACGGGCGAAGCCGTGCCACTGGGCGAAATTACCGAGCAGCATTTCGATGCGACCTTCGGCCTGAACGCGCGCGGCACGCTGTTTACCGTTCAGAAGGCGTTGCCGCTGTTCAACGATGGCGGATCGATCTTCATGACCGGGTCAGTTGCGTCGATCAAAGGTTTCCCCGGTTATAGCGTGTATGCGGCGAGCAAGGCGACGCTGCACGCATTCGCACGCGGATGGCTCAACGAACTGAAGGGCCGGAATATCCGGGTGAACGTGCTGCACCCGGGGCCGATCGCCACACCGATGCAGGACCAGGTTCTCACTGAAGAAGCGAAGCAGATGTTCGAATCCCTGATCCCGCGGGGAAAGATGGGACGTCCTGAGGAAATTGCGGCGGTCGCGCTGTTTCTTGCTTCAGACGATTCGAGCTTCGTGAACGGAGTGGAGTTGTCTGTCGACGGCGGCTTCTCGGCCATCTGAAAATCGGAGAAGCATCATGAGCTACGCGATTATAGGATTCGGCAAGATAGGCCAGGCCCTCGCCCACGCCTTCGCCCGTAAGAACATCGACGTGACCGTCGCGAGCCGCCGGCCGCCCGAGGCGTTGGCACCGCAGGCTCGGGCGATTGGCCCCAAGGTCGTCGCCAGGTCGCTGCGGGACGCACTCGAGGCCGACACGGTCATCCTGGCGGTCCCGTTCGGCGAGCATCGCGAGGTTGCGAAGATCCTGCCGAGCTGGGACGGCAAGATGGTCATCGACGCGATGAACCTGTTTCCGGGCCCCGACGAGCCGGACGGTCTCCCGGGCTCCGCCGTCGTCGCGAAGGCATTCACCGGCGCCAAACTCGTGAAAGGTTTCAATCACCTGGGCGCAGCCACTCTGGCTACCGATCCGATCGTCGCGGGCGGGCATCGGGTCGTCTTTCTGTCTGCTGACGACGAGGACGCGATCGCTCCGGTGGCGGCCCTAGCCAAGCAACTCGGCTTCACACCCGTCAAGCTGGGAAAGCTCAACGAAGGTGGCGCGCTGGTGCACGCACGCGGCCGCACCTGGGGCCCGCTCATCTTCCAGGATTTGTTCAAGAAGGAGCAGTAATCGATCTACGGCGGTGTGATCGACATTGATAACTGGTCGCGCGCGCTGACTTCTTCGAGCAGCGCGCGAACCTCTGCTGTCCGATACTACTCCACGGCCGTGCACGGCCCCTTGGTACAAAACCTCGGAGCATGACATCCATGGTCCGAGGTTTGTATCATGCAAGCCCGTGTCATGCCGTCCCGGACTTACGCCTTGGCGGCGTTCTGTGCAGCCTCGAATACATCGCGTGCGGACGTCGTACCCGCTACGTGCTCCGTGTCCTTGACGCCAAGGTCCATCCAGCCCGCGTTGACGGCCTCGAACATCGCTTCGGCCGGTCCGGTCTGGCCCTTCGGGATGCCGAACTGCTCGAATGCTGCTGACCACTCGGCCCGTGGGACGGCAAACGCCTTGACGTCACGCTGCATGACTTCGCCTAACTGAGCCGCGACTTCATCCGCGGTGACCATCGAACCAAGCTCGACGACGCGCTGCCCTGACCACGCTGGCCCGATCAAAAGGGTTGCGACCTCCGCGCCGATGTCGTTCGTCGCGACCATGGTCGATTTTCGGTTTGTCGGATTGTAGTAGACCGGTAGCGTGCCGCCATGGGCGATGTGTAGGCCGTAAAGGAAGTTTTCGAAGAACCCGCCGGCGCGCACAAATGCGATTGGAAATGTCAGATCGCGAAAACCTTGCTCCAGAAGCGACAAGGCCGTGATCATCCCGAGCCCGCTGGTTCTGTTCGCCCCCATCGACGAAAGCGCTACCACCCGCGGCGGCGCTGCCCTGGTGAGCGCCTCGACATAGTTTGCAATCACACCCTTTGCTTCTTTGAAATCGGGCGACGGAGTCCAGACAGAAGGCAACATGACAAACGCGCCGTCGACGCCCCTGAGCGCCCGCTCGATGGCGGCTGCATCGTTCCAGTCGCCATCGACCAGTTCCACGCCCTGGTCCATCCAGCTTGCCGCCTTCGCGCGGTCGCGGACTAGCGCACGGACTTTCTTGCCTTGCGCCAGCAAATGCCTTGCCGTCGCGCCGCCGACTTTTCCCGTAATTCCCATTACTAAAAACATGTGCTTTCTCCTGATCTTGGGGGACAGAGCACTGCTCCTGTTGGTTCAACGGATGAGCGGCAGAAGGGCTCGGACACGGCGATCGCGCGCGTAGAGACCGCCCCATGTCAGCGCGCCCAGAAGCAGGGAAATGAGCTCCGGCGGCGATCCCAACTCACCGATGCGGACATGGGCGCAGATGGCGCCTCCCAGAAATCCCGTCACCAGGATCGCGCCAAGAACGGCAGTGGCTGGGATGGCGTAAAGGATGGTGCAGGCGAGGATGATCGGACCCAGGGTACGGGTCAGGTCCAGCGCGAACCCGGTTTCCTGCAACGCACTGGCGATCTGCGCCGGCGCAAAAAGCTGAATAGTGCCGTCTGCCACCAGAGCGACAACGACAAACGCGCTCATTATCCGGCCGGCCCACAGGCTGCGATGCAAGGTCATAGCTTCAGGCATGTGATGCAGGTTCATGGCTTGGGACACTTTGTCGTTCTCCGATGGGGTCACCCAATTTCGAGGCTTACCGTATTGCGCCTCTTGGACATGATAAACACCGACAAAGCGAACGCACTGTTCTCTCTGTGGCGAACAATACCGAGGCACGAAAATGCAGAATCTCGAACCCATCCTCATTTTCATAACGGTCGCGGAAATGGGGAGCTTCACCCGCGCAGCCGATAGCCTGGGCATTCAGAAGGGAAGGGTCTCAACAGCGGTCCGGAAGCTGGAAGAATATCTCGGTGTCAGACTCCTGCACCGGACAACGCGCAGTGTGCAGTTGACGGAAGACGGACGCGCATTTCATGCCCGTGCGCGCGATCTGCTTGCTGAAGTCGATGACCTGCACTCGATGTTCGCAAGCGATCGCGTGGCTCTTCGCGGGCGTTTACGAGTCGATCTGCCGACCGAGGTGGCGCGCTCAACGATCGTGCCGGCCTTGCCGGAATTCATGGCGGCTCACCCCGAGTTGGAGCTGGAGGTGTCGAGTACGGATCGGCAAGTTGATCTGGTTCAAGAGGGGTTCGACTGTGTATTGCGGCTTGGACCCATCGGGGACGAGACGCTGATTGCTCGCCCGCTGGGCAAGTTGCGCATGGTCAATGCTGCCAGTCCCGCCTATCTGGCGCGCTATGGCGTCCCTCGATCGCTAGAAGATCTCCAGCGTCAGGAACATCGGACAATTCATTTTTCGACGATGCTGGGCGCAAGACCCTATGGATGGGAATATCCGGACGGCGACAACTACGCGACGCTTCAGTTGCCAGGTGCGCTACACGTCAACAGCGCGCAGACCTACGAAGCCGCTGCCCTCGCCGGCCTTGGCCTGATTCAGGCGCCGCTCTTGGGAATTGGCCGATACTTAGAGAGTGGAGCGCTTGTGGAGATCATACCCGATTTTCGTCGCCGGGCGCTCGATGTGTCCCTCGTCGTAGCACATCGGAGCAATCTGTCGCGCCGAGTCCGCACATTCATGAAGTGGATCGAAGATGTGCTGACGCCGTACCTGGAATAGCGAGACGAACATCTTCGTCCCGCCCTCGAACTTTACATACTCCGCGGATTGCGCGCAGATCGGTTCTGCGAGCTACCCGAGAACGCGGACATAGAAGAGCCTCCGAGCCAGTGACGAAGGGATCGACAGAGCAGCAGCACGGCGGCGAAAATCGCCGCCGAAACTACGCTAACGCCGCCGATTGTATCCCTCACTCCCACTCGATCGTGCCCGGCGGCTTGCTGGTGATGTCATACACCACACGATTGACGCCCTTCACCTCGTTGATGATCCGCGTTGCGGTCTCGCCGAGGAATTTCATGTCGAAGGCATAGAAGTCGGCGGTCATGCCGTCCGTCGAGGTCACCGCGCGCAGGCCAACGACATACTCGTAGGTGCGGCCATCGCCCATCACACCGACTGTCTTCACCGGCAGCAGCACGGCAAAGGCCTGCCAGATGGTGTCGTAGAGATCGGCCTTGCGGATCTGGTCGATATAGACCGCATCCGCTTCACGCAGGATGTCGAGCTTCTCGCGGGTGATCTCGCCGGGGCAGCGGATGGCGAGGCCGGGGCCCGGGAACGGATGACGGCCGACGAAGATGTCCGGCAGGCCGAGTTCGCGTCCGAGATCGCGCACTTCGTCCTTGAACAGTTCGCGCAGCGGCTCGACCAGCTTCATGTTCATGCGCGCGGGCAAGCCGCCGACATTGTGGTGCGACTTGATGGTGACTGAAGGTCCGCCGGTGAACGATACGCTCTCGATCACGTCGGGATACAGCGTGCCCTGCGCCAGGAAATCCGCGCCGCCGATCTTCTTGGCCTCGGCATCGAACACGTCGATGAACAGACGGCCGATGGTCTTGCGCTTCACTTCGGGATCGGTGACGCCTTCGAGCTCGCCCAAGAAAGTCTTGGACGCATCCACATGCACCAGCGGGATATTGTAGTGGTGCCGGAACAGGTCGACGACGGTCTTGGCCTCGTCCTTGCGCAGCATGCCGTGATCGACGAACACGCAAGTGAGCTGATCGCCGATCGCCTCGTGGATCAATACCGCAGCCACCGCGGAGTCGACGCCGCCGGAGAGACCGCAGATCACCTTGCCCTTGCCGACCTGCGCGCGGATCTTCTCGATCGCTTCCTCGCGAAACGCGCGCATGGTCCAGTCGCCGGCGAAGCCGGCGATGTTGCGCACGAAGTTGCGGATCAGTTTTGCACCGTCGGGCGTATGCGCTACTTCGGGGTGGAACTGCATCGCATAGAATTTTCTGATATCGTCGGCGATGATCGAGATCGGCGAGCCCGGCGCCTTGGCGACAGCGCGAAACCCGTCCGGCATCTTGGTGACGCGGTCGCCATGGCTCATCCAGACGTCGTATTTGCCACCCACTTCCCACACACCGTCGAACAGCGCGCAGGTGTCGGTGATCTCGATGGCGGCGCGGCCGAATTCGCGGTGATGGCCAGCTTCGACGGTGCCACCGAGCTGCTGCGCCATGGTCTGTTCGCCGTAGCAGATGCCGAGCACGGGAACGCCGGCGGTGAGGATCGACAGCGGCGCGGACGGCGCGTTGTCGTCGAGCACCGAGGCCGGACCACCGGACAGGATCACGGCCTTCGGCTTCATCTCGGCGAAGGCAGCCTCCGCCTTGTTGAACGGCACGATTTCCGAATAGACGCCCTCCTCACGGACGCGCCGCGCAATCAGCTGCGTCACCTGGGAGCCGAAATCGACGATCAGAATCTTGTCATGCGCCGCGGCCACATGGGGTGACGGATCGGCGGGCGAAACGGATGTTTTGCTGGGGGCTGTCATAGCGAGGAATTACGCGACTCATGCCGGCCTCGCAATGCCGGAATTCGCATTGTCCTGCCGAAAACTATGCCTTTTTGCGTGTCATCACCGACACAAAAAACCCATCCGTTCCGGTCCGCCGCGGGGTCATCAGCACGCCTTCGGGACTCTGATACGTCGCCGCCGCGAAATCCTCGGCCTTGTCCCACAGCACCGACATCACCTGCTCCGGCGGGACCACCGAAAACTCAGGCTGGCGGGCGGTAAAGGCGCGGATCTGGTCGCGGTTTTCCTGGGGAAGCACCGAACAGGTCACATAGGCGATCCGGCCACCCGGCTTCACCAGCGCCACCGCACGGTCGAGGACCTCGGCCTGGTCCTTGATCCGGACCTCGAGGGCGCCCGGCCGCATCCGCCATTTGGCGTCGGGATTGCGGCGCCAGGTGCCGGTGCCGGTGCATGGCGCGTCGATCAGCACGAGGTCCGCGGAGTTGTGAATGTCGCTCAGCGTATCATCCGGGCCCTTCGGGGTGCGGATATCGGCATTGTGGATGCCGGCGCGTGATAGGCGCTCGTGGATCGGTGCCAGCTGCCGCTTGTCGGCGTCGGTAGCGATCAGCCGGCCCTTGCCCTGCATCATCGCCGCCAGTGCCAGCGTCTTGCCGCCGGCGCCCGCGCAGAGGTCGATCACCTGTTCGCCCGGCTTGGCGCCGGACAGCAGCGCCGCAAGCTGCGAGCCCTCGTCCTGCACTTCGATGCCGCCCTTGATGAAATCCTCCTCGGCATGGATGCCGGGGTTGCGCGCGTCGGCGCCGAGATCGATCCGCAGCCCCAGAGGCGACCACGGCGTCTCGGTGGCGCCAAGATGGCGCAGCGAGCCCAGCACCTTGTCGCGCTTGGCCTTCAGCGTATTGACGCGCAGATCCAGCGGCGCGCGGCTGGCCATGGCGGTGGCTTCCGCCACGCGATCATCGCCAAATACATCGGCCAGCTGACCATCGAGCCATTCCGGATAATCGCCGGCGATATGCGCCGGTGCATCCGCCACCGTGCGCGACGCCAGCGCCGAGCGCTCCGAGTCAGACAGCGGCTCCGGCGCAAAACCGCTGCCGTCACAGAGCGCGGCAATCGTATCGACATCCATCCTGCGCTCGGCCTTGAGCATGCCGAGCAGCCGCGCCCGCGACGTATCGTCGTCCATGATCCAGGCGCTGGAGGCGCGCCGCCGCAGCACATCCCAGACCAGCCCGGAAATTCCGGCCCGGTCGCCGGAACCGGCGAAGCGGTGCGCGGTGCCCCATTCCTTCAGCGCCTTGGCGGCGGGGACACGCTGGGTGTCGATAGCCTCGATCACTTCGATCGCGGCGGAGAGGCGTGCGGCGGGAGTCATGGCAATCTTTCGACGGAGAGAGGCGCGACGCCGCTCCCGATCAGATCAGGAGAAGCATCCGTAGCGCGAAGTAGAACCACATCGCCAACAACACAAGCGCGCTGGCGAGCCAGGCCTGCGATCCCCGGCTGCCGGCAATGAATCCGGCGCTCACAAAGCGGGCGATGACGAAGATCCAGGACAGGCAGACCAGCACCAGATCGATCTTGCGCAGCGGCAGGCCGATGGCGATCAGCGCGTAGAACAGCAGGTCGAGCTGCGGAGCGGTATTCGGCAGGTCACCGGCGTCGTTGCGGCTCAGCAGGCCACCGCGCCGGCCGGTCCAGAAGAACATACCCAGCGTAATCGCCACCAGTACGAAGACCGGCAACAAAACCCATTGAATCGACATTGAAATTTCCTCAGCCCGGGGAATTCAGAGCCGCGCGGCACCCCGCTCGCGCTACAGACCCGCCCCTTAGAACATGACGATTAACCAGCCCAAGAGTTCCATATCGGTTCCATGCAGGTTCCGTTTCGGGTTCCATTGAACCGGCTGGGCGGCCCTCGACACCCATTTGCAGGCGCTGCCCGGCGGCGCGCCCCCTCAAGAGCTCTGCCCGAGTGCCCTGCCATGGCCTATCTCGACGCTCTCTTTGCGATGCTGACGCCCGGCGACCCTGACAGCTGGGCCGGCCTCATGATGTCCACGCTGGCCGGCGCCGCCGCGGCACTTGCCGTGGCCATCCTGCTGAACCTCTATTTCAGCGCCCGCTATCGCTCGGTCCATGACGTGGTCCGGCATGGCGTCGCCACGCTGGCGGTGCTCGGCCTGCTGGCCTTCGCCGTCACCGACATGCGCCACACGGCGCTGGGCTATCTCGGCATCAACCCGACTCGCCCCGCGGTCGAATTCGAAATCCGCCTGCCCGATGCTGTCGCAGCCAAGATCAACGCGGAGGCCACGCAGATCGAACTCCACACCGACCGCAATCAGGCGCTCGCCGCCATCAGCGAAGGCCCGACCTTTACGAATAAAGGCGAGAGCGTTCTCAAGGGCACGGTGGCGCTGAAATTTCGCACCGCGCAGCGTGTGATGATCGTGAATGTGCCCGGCGAAGCGCCGCTGATCTTCAAGCTGCGGCTCGCCGCAAGCCCGAGCCACTCGGCCGAATTCAGCCCATGGCATCTGGTCGATCAAGTGAGCGCCCCAGCCAGTGCAGGCAAGACGCCCCGCGCCAACGACGGCTATGCAATCAGATATCGCGTGATCTAACCTTTCGGTCGCGCGAGCCATCTGGCTGACATCCGGGACGGCTACACTCCCCACCAGAGGAGTTCCCGCCATGTCCGAATTCCGCTTGATCCAGATCACCGATACGCATCTCAGCGCTGACTTTCCGCAATTCGTCGCAAATTTCCAGCGCGTCTGCGCGTTCATCGACGCGGCAAAGCCTGACCTCGTCATCAATAGCGGCGACCTCGCCTTCGACGGCCCAGGCCGGCCCGATGACCTGGCCTTCGCCAGATCACTGCATGACGCCCTTCCCATCGCCTGCCGCTATCTGCCGGGCAATCACGACATCGGCGACAATCCGACTCTGGTCGCCCCGCCGCCGGCCCAACTGATTTCCGAGCAGAACCGGCAGGCATTTGTCTCGGTCTTTGGACACGACCACTGGCGCTTCAACGCGGCCGGCTGGTGTTTCATCGGTCTGAACTCGCTGATCATGAATAGCGGGCTCGCTTGCGAAGAGGAGCAGTTCGACTGGCTTGCCTCGCAACTGGCGGGCCTGAACGGACGACCGCTCGCGCTGTTCATCCACAAGCCGCTATTTCTGAATGCCCCAGACGATCCGGAACTGGCCGCGACGTCGATCCGCTATGTCCCGATGCCGGCGCGCCGCCGTCTCATTGATCTGCTTGATCGCGTCGATCTGCGGCTTGTCGCCTGCGGCCATGTGCACCAGCGGCGCGACTACACATGGCGCGGCGTCAGGCACATCTGGGCGCCCTCGAGCAGTTTCATCATTCGTCCGGAGGACAAGCAGGCGACGATTGGCGTCAAGGAAGTCGGGCTCGTAGAATACAGTTTCCAGCCCGACAGCTTTAAAGTTCATCACAGCCGCGCGCCGGGCCAGACCGACATCGATCTGTTCAGCGTCATCACTGCGGATGGCACAGCGCGCCCGCAGTGATGACAGCCTTGAAGGCGTATCCGCCTTACGCCTTGTCTGCGCCGACACGCACCAACTGCTTGCCGAAATTCGCGCCCTTCAGCAGTCCCATGAACGCCGTCGGCGCGTTGTCGAGACCCTCGGTCACGTGCTCCTTGTACTTCACCTTGCCCTCGCGCACCCATTGCGACATGTCGCGCAGGAAATCGCCATGCATCGACGCGAAGTCGCGCACGATGAATCCGCGGAAGTTGAGACGCTTGGTGAGGACGTTGCGCATCATCGCGCCGGCCCATTTCGGCGCCTCCGACGTCGTATCGTTGTACTGCGCGATCAGTCCACACACGGGAATGCGCGCGAAGAAATTCAGCAGTGGAAACACCGCTTCAAACACAGCGCCGCCGACATTCTCGAAATACACATCGATGCCGTTAGGGCACGCGGCCTTCAGCTTCGCCGGAAAATCCGGATCGCGATGATCGAGGCATTCGTCGAAGCCAAGCTCTTCCTTCACATAACGGCACTTGTCGGCACCGCCGGCGATGCCGATCGCACGTGCGCCCTTGATCTTCGCGATCTGGCCGACCGCAGAGCCGACCGCGCCCGAGGCCGCGGCCACGACCACGGTCTCACCGGCCTGCGGATTTCCAATGGCAAGCAGGCCGGTATAGGCGGTCATGCCCGGCATGCCGAGAATGCCGACGGCGGTCGAGATCGGCGCGAGCTTCGGATCGAGCTTGCGCAAGCCCTTGCCGTCCGAAATCGCATGGGTCTGCCAGCCGGCATGGGCCAGCACGATATCGCCCTTGGCAAAACCCGGATTGTTCGAGGCGATCACCTCGCACACGGTGCCGCCTTCCATCACACCATCCACCGGCACCGGCGCGGCATAGGACGGGCCGTCATTCATGCGCCCGCGCATATAGGGATCGAGCGACAGCCAGATCGTGCGCAGCAGCACTTCGCCCTCACCCGGCGTCGGCACCACATAATCCTCGACACGGAAATTCGATGGGCCGGGCTCACCGTGCGGGCGCGATGCGAGAACGACGCGTTTGGCTGCTGACATGGGACTTCTCCGTTTCTCTTTCTTGATCGCAAAAAAATGCGGCGCGCGATGATCGCGCGCCGCATTCAAAACGTAAACCGGCAAATATCAGGCAGTGATCTTCGCCAGCACCTTGTCGAATGCTGCAGCAGCACTGTCGAGATCCTTGAAGGACAGACCGCCGTCGGCCGACTGCTTCTGCGCCGCCGTTGCCGTCGGACGGATTTCAGCCACCGGCTTGCCGCCGTCGAGCATCGTCAGCGGCGCGATGACCTGAAACTCATGCGTCTCGATCGGCTGATCCTTGAGCAGGAACACGCTGAGCGACGCGATATCCGTGCCGCGGCGATAGGAGATGTAGCGATCCACTGCGACCGAGCCGTCGCGCTGCATGCCGCCGAGCTTGGCATGGCCATCAGAGCCGAGCAGCTTGTGCGCCTTGAAGCCCTTCACGCCTTCGGACTTCGCCTTGGCAGTCGCTTCGGAGAGATCGTATTTCTCGGCCATCGCCTTGCCGACGGTTGCGAGCTCCGCCGACATGTCATGCTCGAACTGCTTGGCCTCGCTGCGCGGCTGGCCGATCCTGCGTGGCTTGTCGGCATTACGCTTGGCGAGCTCGGTGGTGCAAAGCTCGACCAGCGCCGTGACCTCGCGGCGTGTGGCGTTCTCACGCAGGTTTTTCAGTTGTGCGGTGTCGAGAGCCGCAATGCGTTCGTCCGTCCATTCAATGGCCATAGTATCCAACGTTCTTTTCTGCGGGTGTTACTTCGACGCGTGACGAGGTCATTGTCGAAAATGAGCATCACAACGCGACGCGGAGCCAAGCTCCGCCGCCGGGTTTGTCCGGCCCTGGAAATCCATATCGGGACATCCATGGCCGACAGCGCACGTGACGCGCGAACAATAGCGCGTTTTCGCCGATCTGTGGGGCTCAATTTAGGCAGCGATGCCTATGCGGCACCGCAATAGTGCCTGATATAGTTAAGCTCCGCCCGGGTAATTCGGGCTTTCGCGGGTAATCGTCACGTCATGCACGTGACTTTCACGCAGTCCGGCGCTGGTGATGCGGACGAATTCTGCCTTGTCGTGGAATTCGGTCAGTGTCTTGGCGCCCACATAGCCCATGGCGGCGCGCAAGCCACCGGCGAGCTGATGCATCACATTGGCCACCGGGCCCTTATAGGGCACCTGCCCCTCGATGCCTTCCGGCACGAGCTTCAGCGTGTCCTTGATGTCCTGCTGGAAGTAGCGATCCGCCGAACCGCGGGCCATGGCGCCCACCGAGCCCATGCCGCGATAGGCCTTGTAGGAACGGCCCTGCCACAGGAACACTTCGCCGGGGGTCTCGTCGGTGCCCGCGAGCAACGAGCCGACCATGGCAATGTCAGCGCCGGCAGCGAGCGCCTTGGCGAGATCGCCCGAGAATTTGATGCCGCCGTCGGCGATGATCGGAATGTTGTGCTTCTTCGCGGCTTCCACCGCATCCATGATCGCGGTGAGTTGCGGCACGCCGACGCCGGCGACGATGCGTGTAGTGCAGATCGAGCCCGGACCGATGCCGACCTTGATCGCATCCGCGCCCGCATCGATCAGCGCCTGCGCGCCTTCGGTGGTGGCGATGTTGCCGGCGATCACCTGCACGGAGTTCGAAATCTTCTTGATGCGCGTCACGGCTTCCAGCACGCGCATCGAATGGCCATGCGCGGTATCGACGACAACGACATCGACGCCGGCATCGATCAGACGCTCGGTGCGCTCGAAACCGCCCTCGCCCACGGTGGTCGCAGCGGCGACGCGCAGACGGCCCTGTGCATCCTTGCTGGCAAGGGGATGCGCGACAGCCTTGTCCATGTCCTTCACGGTGATCAGGCCGACGCAGCGATACTGATCGTCGACGACGAGCAGCTTCTCGATGCGATGCTTGTGCAGCATGCGCTTGGCTTCATCCTGGCTGACGCCTTCGCGCACGGTCACGAGATTCTCGTGCGTCATCAGTTCGGAAATTTTCTGGTTCGGATTGCTGGCGAAGCGCACGTCGCGATTGGTGAGGATGCCGACCAGCTTGCCGGGGACGTCCTTGCTCGCACCGGTGACGACAGGAATGCCGGAGAAGCCGTGCTCGCTCATCAGCGTCAGCGCTTCGGCCAGCTTGGCATCGGGGCCGATGGTCAGCGGATTCACCACCATGCCGGACTCGTACTTCTTGACCTGGCGCACCTGGGCAGCCTGGCCTTCCGGATCGAAGTTGCGGTGGATCACGCCGAGACCGCCGGCCTGCGCCATAGCGATCGCCATGCGGGCCTCGGTGACGGTATGCATCGCCGATGCGATGATCGGAATATTGAGCGGAATGGCACGGGTGGCGTGGGAGCGGATATCGGCGTCGGAAGGCAGGATGTCCGACAGGCCGGGCTTCAGCAGAACGTCATCGAACGTGTAAGCTTCGCGGATCTTCTGAACGACTGCCATTGCCAACTCCATGCGGCGTCCCTTTATCAGGGCGCGGTAGAACCTCGGATGCGTCGATCGAACGCGGTGCGGGACACCGTCGTCGAATCTGACCTCATCGGTAGGATTGGCGGTGGTCGATAGCACGCTGCTGCGCGAAATCAAAGCGTTTGGCAGCCATGCACAGGCATTTTGGGGCCAGCGGCGCCGGTATCGGCGCCGCCTCCCGTCACGACTTCGTCATGCGCCGGCATCGGTGGCGAGCGCAATGTCTTTCTGGGCATCGAGCGCAGCTAGGCGCTCTACCAGCGCAGCGCGAACCATCGTGTAGGTGTCGCTGCCAAGCGCCAGCCGGCGCGGCGCCGGGCTGCGCGCGGCACAGTCGATCATCGCCTGCGCCATTTTCGAGGCGTCACCCACCACCGGAAACATATTGGCCGCAAAGGCCCGCCGGATCTCACCGGCCGGCGTCGCGTCATAGGCCGGCGTCGGCGGCGCGGCGACGAGGCTGCTGCCGAAGTCGGTCTGGGTTGCTCCCGGCTCGACCAGCGTCAGCGCGATGTTGAACGGGGCCACTTCCTGCGCGACGGCTTCGACGAAGCCTTCGATGCCCCATTTGCTGGCATGGTAGAGGCCGAGCGCCGGGAACGCGATCTGCCCGCCAGCCGACGACAGCTGCAGGATCCGGCCGCCGCCCTGCGCCCGCAGATGCGGCAAGGCTGCGCGGATCACCTGGATCGAGCCGATCAGGTTGGTATCGATCTGGTGCCGGATCTGATCGTCGCTGACTTCTTCGCCGGCGCCCACCAGCCCATAGCCGGCATTGTTGACGACGACGTCGATGCGGCCGAGCTCGGCAAAAGCGCGGTCCACGACGCCGCGCACGGCGGCGGTGTCGGTGACATCAAGCGTGGCGATCCAGAGCCGGTCGCCATATTGCGCCTTCAGATCGTCCAGCGCGTTGAGCTTGCGCAGCGTCGCCGCGACGCGATCGCCGCGGGCCAGCAGTTGTTCGGTGAGCGCACGGCCGAAGCCGGATGAGGTGCCGGTGATGAACCAGGTGGCGGAGGAATTCGTCATGGGAAGCTCCTTGGGTTGGGGGCGCCAGTGCGACGGCCTCCCCGATCAAGGTAGACGTCCCATTTCATGGGTATATACCATTAATCTTAGATGACTTGATGAGAACAACCCATGAATGAGAAGCCCTCGCTGGGCGACCTGACCGCCCTCGCAGCCATCGCGGCACACCGCAGTTTTCGCAAGGCCGCCGACGAACTCGGCCTCAAGCCTTCGACGCTCAGCCACATGATGCGGGTGCTGGAGCAAAATCTCGGCGTCCGGCTGCTGAACCGGACCACGCGCAGCGTCGCCCCGACCGAGGCGGGTGAACGGCTCGTCGCCCGGCTACAGCCGGTGCTGCGCGACCTCGACGCGGCCCTGCAGGAGATCGACGATTTTCGCGGCAGGCCCAGCGGCACCCTGCGGATCAACGCGCACGAGGCCTCTGCTCGCCTGCTGATGCGGTCAGTCGTGCCGACCTTCCTCGCACGACATCCCGAGATGGCGTTGGACCTGGTCACCGAAGGTCGGCTGATCGATATCGTCGCCGAAGGTTTTGACGCCGGCATCCGGCTTGGCGAAGCGGTGCCGCAGGACATGATCGCGGTCCGCTTCGGCGGCGAGACTCGTTTTGTCGCCATGGCATCGCCCGCCTATCTGAAGACGCGCAAGCCACCGCGAACGCCTGATGACCTTAAGGACCACAATTGCATTCGTCTGCGCCTGCCGAGCGGAAAGCTGTATCGCTGGGAGTTCGAGAAGCGCGGCCAGGAAATGACCATCGACGTGCCAGGCGCGCTCACCCTCGACAATATCGAGCTGATGATCGAGGCCGCCATCGACGGGCTCGGCATCGCCTATGTCCCGATCCATTCCGTGCGCGCGCATCTCGACAGCGGCCGCCTCGTTGGCACGCTTGACGACTGGTGCCCGACGATCCCTGGCCTGTTCATCTATTATCCCGGCCACCGCCACGTGCCGCCGGGACTGCGTGCCTTCCTCGATGTGGTCAAGGAAGTCGGATGACATCGCCGGGTATCGCAACACCTGATGCGCCTCACGCAAGGTTTAGCAGCGTCCCGTTCCAGCCCGATGGCTGCTCCAGGGACATGGTGTTAAAGCGCGCCTGCACGCGCCACCGACAGAGTCGCGACGATTTCGCCTGCCGAAATAATCGGGAACCAGAGATCTGATGACCAAAGAACGCCTGATCCCGCTCATCGTCGCCTCCGCCCTGTTCATGGAAAACATGGACTCCACCGTGATCGCGACCTCACTGCCAGCCATCGCCGCCGATATCGGCACCAGTCCGCTGACGTTGAAGCTGGCGATCACCTCCTACCTGCTCTCGCTCGCGGTATTCATTCCGGCATCCGGCTGGACCGCCGACCGGTTCGGCGCGCGCGCCGTGTTCTCCATCGCCATCGGCGTGTTCATGATCGGCTCGATCGGCTGCGCGCTGTCGCAATCGGTCACGCATTTCGTCATCGCCCGTATCATCCAGGGTCTCGGCGGCGCGATGATGACGCCGGTAGGACGCCTCGTGCTGCTACGTTCCATCGACAAGAGTGCGCTCGTCAGTGCCATGGCGTGGATGACGGTGCCGGCGCTGATCGGCCCGGTGATCGGGCCGCCACTGGGCGGTTTCATCACCACCTACTTCTCGTGGCACTGGATCTTCCTGATCAATATCCCGATCGGCTGCCTCGGCATCTATCTGGCGTTGCGCTTCATCGATCCGATCCGCTCGGAGGATCCGGAGCGCTTCGATCTGCTGGGTCTGGTGCTGGCCGGCGTTGGCCTCGCCGGCATTGCCTTCGGCCTCTCGGTCGCGGGCCTCAATCTGCTGCCATGGCCGATCATCGCCGCACTGGTCGGCGTCGGCACAGTGTCGATGACCCTCTACGTGATCCACGCCCGGCGCACGGCATCTCCGGTGTTGGACTTCTCGCTGATGCGGCTGGTGACCTTGCGCGCCGCCATCATCGGCGGCTTCCTGTTCCGGCTCGGCATCGGCGCGTTGCCTTTCCTGCTGCCGCTATTGATGCAGGTCGGCTTCGGCCTGTCGCCGTTCCAGTCAGGCATGGTGACCTTCGGCTCGGCGGTGGGTGCCATGGGCATGAAGACATTGGCGGCGCGCATCATCCGCGCCTTCGGCTTCCGCAATGTGATGACCGTCAATGCCGTGGTGAGTTCGGTATTCCTAGCCGCCTGTGCGCTGTTCACGGTGACCACGCCGCTGATGCTGATTTTGATCATCCTGGTGGTCGGCGGTTTCTTCCGCTCGCTCGAATTCACCGCCATCAATACGGTCGCCTATGCCGAGGTGGAGACAGCACAGATGAGCCGCGCCACCACGCTGGTCAGCGTCAACCAGCAGTTGTCGATCTCCGCCGGCGTCGCGATCGGTGCGTTCTCTGTGGAATCCACCATGGTGATGCGCGGCATGACCGAATTGTCCGCCGCCGATTTTGCACCGGCCTTCCTCGTGGTGTCCGTGATCTCGGCAGCCTCGGCCTGGTTCTTCTGGCAGATGCCGGACGACGCCGGCCATGAGATCTCCGGCCGCAAGGTGATCGATATCGCCAGCCGCAAGGGCGAGGCAAAAGCCGCCGTCAAGGCGGCCAACGAAGGCACCGCGGATGCCAGGGATCAAAAGCTGGGGTGAGTTGTGACGCGCTCGCAATGGGCCATGGGTCTCGCCACGATCGTCCTCACGATCATCGCCGGCGTCATGTCGTTCGATTATGTGAACAGACGATTTCCGCCGAAGCCCGCGCCGGTTGAGCAGGTGACCGAGCAGGACGCCAAAGCGCAGACCGATCCGGCTGCCGTCAAACCACCGGGCGTCTGCGTCGAGCGTGATGGATCATGGCGCAACTGGTCATGGCCGAACGTGCCGATGCTGTCGCCGAAATGCGAGAGCGCGAAGTGAACAACTGCTCGATCAGTTGTCGTGCTCACCGAGCCGGTGATCGCCCGCCACGCCGCGAAAACCCATCGCCAGCACGTAGCGCTCCGAGGAGTCCTTGCGGCTCGCAGCCGGCTTCACATGTTTCACTGTCGCGAAGTCGCGCTTGAGCTGGGTCATCAGCGTGGCGTCGGCGCCGCTCTGGAACACCTTGGCGACGAAGGTGCCGCCGGGCTTGAGCACGTCGGCGGCGAAGGCCGCAGCGTCCTCGACGAGGCCGACGATACGGAGCTGATCGGTCTTGCGATGGCCGGTGGTATTGGCCGCCATGTCGGACATCACCACATCGGCGAGCCCGCCCATCATCGCCTTCAATCTGTCGGGCGCATCATTGTCGAGAAAGTCCATCTGGGCGAAGGTCACGCCGACGATCTCCGGCATTTCCAGAAGATCGATGGCCACCACCTGCCCCTTGCCCTCGGCCGAGCCAACGCGCCGCGCCGCGATCTGGCTCCAGCCGCCAGGCGCAGCGCCGAGATCGACCACCGACAGGCCGGGCTTCAGGAAGCGGTACTTGTCGTCGATTTCGATGATCTTGTAGGCCGCGCGCGAACGCAGGCCGTCCTTCTTGGCCTGCTGCACATAGGGGTCATTGAGCTGGCGGTCGAGCCAGAGCTTCGACGACAGTTTCATTCTGCCGGCGCTCTTGACCTGGATCCGCAGGCGTCCGGTGGTGTCTTTGGCCATGGTCTCGTGCTTGCTTTCAGCTATTCGCGTCTCCCTTAGCACGGCATGGCGGGAAACCCGAATATTCGCTCTGAATCGGGGAAATCAGGCTCAGGAGGCGCGGATCGCGCCGTCTTCGCGCATCATTTCCACCAGCATGCCCTCGCGCAGCCCCCGATCCGCCACACGCAGCCGCGGCAGCGGGAACGCGTTGCGGATGGCGTCCAGAATGGCACAGCCACACAGCACCAGATCGGCACGGTCCGGGCCGATACACTGGTTGGCGGCGCGTTCCGCATAGGTCATGTCGAGTAATCTGGCGATGGTCTCGTCGAGCTCGGCATTGCTGAGCCAGATGCCGTCGATGCGGCGGCGATCGTAGCGCGCAAGGCCCTGATAGACGCCGGCCAGCGTGGTCACCGTACCCGAGGTGCCCAGCATGTGCATGCCGTCGAGATCGCCGGCATGTTCGGCCGCGAACGGCGCCACATGTCTGGCGACCTCCGCGATCATCTGCGTGTAGCTGTCCCGGGTCACGTGCTTGCCGCCGAATTTCTCGGCCAGCGTCACGACGCCAAGCGGGATCGACATCCACGCCTTGATCAGCGGTTTGCCCAAGGGATCCGTGGGATCACGTTCGATGCGCACCAGTTCCGACGAGCCGCCGCCGATATCGAACAGGATGGCGCCGCGGCCCTGCGGATCGATCAGCGGCGAGCAGCCGATCACGGCCAGCGCCGCTTCGGTCTCGCGGTCGATGACCTCCAGCGTGATGCCGGTCTCGCGCGCCACCTGGTCGAGAAACGCATCCGAATTAGATGCCGCCCGGCAGGCCTCGGTTGCGATCAGCCGCAGCCGCTGTGCGTCCCGCGCGCGGATCTTGTCACGGCAGATGCTGAGCGCCGAGATCGCCCGGGCAATCGCAGCGTCGCTGATCACGCCGGATGTCGAGACGCCTTCGCCCAGCCGGATGATCCGCGAAAACGAATCGACCACGCGAAAGCTGTCGCCCGTGGGACAGGCGATCAGCAGGCGACAATTATTGGTTCCGAGATCGAGCGCGGCATAGGTGTTGGCGCATGCGGCTTCGCGCCCGCCGTCGGCCAGTGCCGCAACCAATCCCTGCACACCCTCGCCCGGCCCGTGGCCGCCGCGAAGCCGCGTGTCATCATCCATTCAATCTGTCTTTCCGCGACCGTTCCGGCCGGCATGGAAACCTTCTTGGAAATATCTTTCACGGAAAGTTTAGCAGGGCACGGGATCAGCGCAACCTTGGCGCAGCCCCATGCTCAATCGTGCGTTGTCGTACAGCTAACGCTGCCATATCTCAGGGGCTCCCAGGGGCGCGAAACCGCGCCAAATCCTGGAATCATCCACATTTGATGGATTCATCATGCAAGATTTTACCGGATCGCCCATCGATAACGCTATCGCCATGCAGAAATACGGCGTCGGCCAGCCTGTCCGCCGCAAGGAGGACGACACCCTCGTCCGCGGCAAAGGCAAATATACCGACGACGTCAACCTGCCCGGCCAGCTCTATGCCTGGATCGTCCGCAGTCCCCATGCCCATGGCGTGATCCGCGGCATCGATACCGAGGCTGCCCGGGCGATGCCCGGCGTGCGCGGCGTCTGGACCGGACGGGATCTCGAAGCCGCCAATTATGGCCCCTTCACCTGCGGCTTGCCGCTCAAGAGCCAGGACGGCACCCCGCTGTTCCAGACCAATCGCCATGCTTTGATGACCGACAAGGTGCGCTATGTCGGCGACCCCGTCGCCTTCGTGGTGGCTGAAACAGTCGCGCAGGCGCGCGATGCCGCCGAAGCCGTCTTGCTCGATATCGACGCCCTGCCCGCCGTCACCGACTGCGAGGCCGCAACGAAGTCTGGCGCGCCGCAGCTCTACGATCACATCCCCAATAACGTCGCGCTCGACTATCACTATGGCGACACCGCCGCCGTCGAGGCCGCCTTTGCATCCGCCGCACATGTCACCAAACTCGACATCGAGAACACCCGCGTCGCGGTGGTGTCGATGGAACCGCGCTGCGCCCTCGCGACTTACGAGAAATCCGGCGGCCGCTACGTGATCCAGGTGCCGACCCAGGGCGTCGCCGGCAATCGCAACACACTCGCCAAGCAGCTCAACGTCGCACCCGACAAGGTCCGCATTCTCACCGGCAATGTCGGCGGATCGTTCGGCATGAAGAACATCAGCTATCCCGAATATATTTGCCTACTGCATGCGGCGAAGGAACTGGGCAAGCCGGTGAAGTGGCTCGACGAGCGCTCCTCCAGCTTCCTGTCCGACAGCCACGGCCGCGCGCAGGATATCCATGCCGAACTCGCCCTCGACAAGGACGGCAAGTTTCTCGCCGTGCGCCTGAAAGGCTATGGTAATCTCGGCGCCTATATCACCGGCGTGTCGCCGAGCCCGCTGTCCCTCAACACCGGCAAGAATCTCGCCAGCGTCTACAAGACGCCGCTGCTGTCGGTGGACATCAAATGCGTGCTCACCAACACCACGCTGATGGGCGCCTATCGCGGCGCCGGGCGCCCCGAGGCCAACTACTTCATGGAGCGCCTGATTGATCGCGCCGCCGACGAGATGGGCATCGACCGTTTCACCCTGCGTAAGCGCAACTTCATCAAGTCGTCGCAGCTGCCTTTCGCGGCCGCCTCCGGCGTCACCTATGACAGCGGCGATTTCCAGGGCGTATTCGAGAAGGCGCTGGAAATTTCCGATCACGCCGGCTTCGCCAGGCGCAAGAAGGACAGCCGCAAAAACGGCAAGCTGCGCGGCATTGCGGTGGGCTCCTATCTCGAAGTCACCGCGCCACCAGCGGGCGAACTCGGCAAACTGACCTTCGGCGACGACGGCACCGTGACGCTGACCACCGGCACGCTGGATTACGGCCAGGGCCACGCCACGCCCTTTGCGCAGGTGCTGTCGGCACAGCTCGGCGTGCCGTTCGACGCCATCCGGCTCGAGCAAAACGACAGCGATCTCGTCCGCATGGGCAACGGCACCGGCGGCTCGCGCTCGATCACTGCATCGGGCCAGGCCATCGTCGAAGCCTCGGACCTCGTCATCGCCAAGGGCAAGGCTGCCGCAGCTCATCTGATGGAAGCCTCCGAAGCCGATATCGAGTTCAAGGCCGGGCGCTTCACCATTGCCGGCACCGACCGCTCCATCGACATCATGGAGCTGTCGCAGCGTGTGCGCGAGGGCAAGATGCCCGAGGGTGCGCCGACCTCGCTCGACGTCGACCACACCTCGTCGGATGTGCCCTCAACTTTCCCGAACGGCTGTCATGTCGCCGAAGTCGAGATCGATCCCGACACCGGCGTGCTGACCATCGTCAATTACGCGGCGGTCAACGACTTCGGCACCATCGTCAATCCGATGATCGTCGCCGGCCAGCTACATGGCGGCGTCGCGCAGGGCATCGGCCAGGCGCTGATGGAGAAAGTCAGCTACGACGCATCGGGCCAGCCGATCACCGGCTCCTTCATGGATTATGCGATGCCCCGCGCCGGCGACATTCCGCTGATGCTGGTCGGCGATCATCCCTCGCCGGCGACGACCAACCCGCTGGGCACCAAAGGCTGCGGCGAAGCCGGCTGCGCCGGATCGCTCTGCACCATCGTCAATGCGGTGGTTGACGCGCTCAGCGACTACGGCGTCACCCATATCGACATGCCGCTGACCTCCGAGCGCATCTGGCGCGCCATCCAGGACGGCAAGCAGAGCAAGGCGGCGTAAGCCAGACCATCTCAACAAAAAGCCCCGCGATCGCATCGCGGGGCTTCTCTGTATCGTCTACGCTGACGCGCCGTGGCCGACAGCCCGCTAGCTCTTCGTCCCATACTTCCGCGCAAAATCCCGCCCGGAGCGCGCGATGCAGACCGCGGCCTGCCCCTGATACATCGAGCCCTCGTTCTTCTCCGCGATCTTGTTGCATTTCGCGCGTGCCTTCTCATAGGCAGCTTTGGTGGCGGCAACTGCCTTCGGCAAAAAGCGCGGTTCGCATTTCGACAGCACGATGTCGGACAGCGCATTGTCGCCGGACGAGCCGAGCTGACAGAGTTCAAGCAATCGGTACGCCCCCTCGCAGCTAAACTCGGTTTTCATCGCGGCGGTGACCGCCTGGGACAAACCACCTGCTTTCGTGATCGCGGCCTCGGAGACCGGGCATTGCTCGGCGGCGGAGGCCGATGCGCTAAAAGCAACGAGCAGTGCGACGGCTGCGAGAGAGTGACGAAAACGAACCCGACCATGGGGCGACGGCTGCATGTGGTCCTACCTGATCAAACGGACAAAGAAAAATCCCGCGGCTTGCGCCGCGGGATTTTTGCATTCGCTATCTCGGCCGTCTAGTGCGCGAGAATCGCCAGCAACAACAGCGCCACGATGTTGGTGATCTTGATCATAGGGTTCACCGCGGGGCCTGCCGTGTCCTTGTAGGGATCGCCGACGGTGTCGCCGGTCACTGCGGCCTTGTGGGCGTCGGAGCCCTTGCCGCCGAAGTGGCCGTCCTCGATATACTTCTTGGCATTGTCCCAGGCGCCGCCGCCCGAGGTCATCGAGATCGCCACGAACAGACCCGTGACGATCACGCCGAGCAGCATCGCGCCGACCGCCGAGAACGCCGCCGACTTGCCGACCGCACCACCGCCAGCGATGGCGTAGATGATGAAGAACACCACGATCGGTGACAGCACCGGGAGCAGCGACGGGATAATCATTTCCTTGATCGCTGCCTTGGTCAGCAGATCCACCGCGCGGCCATAATCCGGCTTGTCGGTGCCCTGCATGATGCCGGGCTTCTCGCGGAACTGACGACGCACTTCCTCGACGATGGCGCTGGCCGCACGGCCCACGGCCGTCATGCCCATCGCACCGAACAGGTAAGGCAGCAAACCGCCGAACAAGAGACCCACCACCACATACGGATTGGTCAGCGAGAAGTCCGGCAGCACGTCCTTGAAGTACGGATACTTCGCGGCATTGGCGATGAAGAATTTGAGGTCTTCATTGTAAGCCGCGAACAGCACCAGTGCGCCGAGGCCAGCCGAGCCGATGGCATAGCCCTTGGTGACCGCCTTGGTGGTGTTGCCGACCGCGTCGAGCGCGTCGGTGGCCTTGCGGACTTCCTTCGGCAGACCGGCCATTTCGGCAATGCCGCCGGCATTGTCGGTGACTGGACCGAAGGCATCGAGCGCCACGATCATGCCGGCCAGCGCCAGCATCGTCGTGGTGGCGATGGCGATGCCGAACAAGCCGGCAAGGCTGTAGGTGACGAGAATGCCGGCGATGATGACGATCGCCGGACCCGCCGTCGACTCCATCGAGATCGCCAGACCCTGGATCACATTGGTGCCGTGGCCGGTGACCGACGATTGCGCGATGGACTTCACCGGACGATAGTCGGTGCCGGTGTAGTATTCGGTGATCACGATGATCAGCGCCGTGACGACGAGGCCGGCGACGCCGCATTCGAACAGCGCCAGACCCGTATACTTCACGCCTGCCAGCGGACCGAAACCGATCAGCCAGTAGATCACGGCGGCAACGCCGAACAGTGACAACACGCCGGTGGCGATCAGGCCCTTGTACAGCGCGCCCATGATCGACTGGCTGGCACCGAGCTTGACGAAGAACGTGCCGGCAATCGATGTCAGGATGCAGATGCCGCCAATGGCGAGCGGCAGTGTCATCATGTTGACCAGCAATGGCGAACTCGCGAAGAAGATCGCGGCCAGAACCATGGTGGCGACCGCGGTCACCGCATAGGTCTCGAACAGGTCGGCGGCCATGCCGGCGCAGTCGCCGACATTGTCGCCGACATTGTCGGCGATCGTTGCCGGGTTGCGCGGATCGTCTTCGGGAATCCCGGCTTCGACCTTGCCGACGAGATCGCCGCCAACATCAGCGCCCTTGGTGAAGATCCCGCCGCCGAGACGCGCGAAGATCGAGATCAGCGACGCGCCGAAGCCGAGCGCCACCAGCGCATCGATCACGGTGCGGCTGTTGGCAGCGAGGCCGAGGGCGTGCGTGAGATAAGCGAAGTAGATGGTGACGCCGAGCAGCGCCAGACCCGCCACCAGCATGCCGGTGATCGCACCCGCCTTGAAGGCGAGTTCGAGGCCGCCGGCCAGCGAGATCGTCGCCGCCTGCGCGGTGCGGACATTGGCACGCACCGACACGTTCATGCCGATGAAGCCGGCTGCGCCCGACAGCACGGCACCGATCAGGAAGCCGAAGGCCACGAGCATGCCGAGGAAGTAAGCCAGCAGCGCGAAGATCACGACGCCGACGATGCCGATGGTGAGATATTGTCGCTTCAGATAGGCCTGTGCGCCCTCCCGCACAGCCTCTGCAATTTCCTGCATCCGTGCGTTACCCGCATCGGCCTTCAACACAGAACTCGTCGCCCAGATCGCGTAAACGATCGACAGTGCCCCGCAGAGCACGATCACCCACAATGCTGTCATGGAATCTGCCTCAGTCCTTCCTGCCCGGCGCCTTGTTATTTGGCGCATAAAAAGGAGGCCTGCCCAGCACGTGAGGACGGCCTCTCGTTTGATGAGCATGGCAAAATCGGTATCGCCGTGCAACGCTGCCAATGGGCTAATGCAGGATTTTTGGAGGGGATGTAGGGGGAAGAGGAACGCTGGTCTCTCAGATGTCATCCCCGCGAAGGCGGGGAGGTGGATTCCCACTCGAAGTGCAACAGCTGTCGAGCAAAGAGCTCAGCGGGGGTGTGCCAGTCAAGGCACTTTCGGGGTGTGCTGTTGTAAGCCAGAACGGCAT
>NZ_LVYV01000003.1 GCF_001618955.1 Tardiphaga robiniae | reverse complement strand
CTGCCCGAAGACAGCCCTCACCCACATCTCCCGTGACGCCGCATCTCCGGCGTCCACCGCATCCCACCCCGCGAACGTGACGATCGCGATCGCCCCTCTCGGTGGGGCAGGACGAAGGGGAATATAATCAAGATAGGTGTATTATCAATAGAAGATAGGAAAAAATGTTTGGGCGCTGTCTTACCGCTCCAAGCTCGTCATTCCGGGGCGCGGGCGGCGCCTTCGCGCACGCGAACCCGGAATCCCGGCATGTTCAGCAAAACACTTCGAGATTCCGGGCTCATGCCGGCCCGCTTCGCGGTCCGTCCTGCCCGGAATGACAGCTTAGGCGGTACGTTGTCGCCCGCTGCTGTCGGATGGGCTATGTCAGGGGCGAGATGATGAAGAGGCAGAAATGATGACGGATGTTTTTCGGCTGGATCGCTATCTCGCGCGGATCGGCTTTGACGGATCGGTTGCTCCGGATCTGGCAACCCTTGCGGCCATTCATGCCGCTCAGGTCGATGCGCTGCCGTTCGAGGGTCTCAATCCGTTGCTCGGTCTGCCGGTCAAACTGGATATGGCGTCGCTGCAGCACAAGCTCCTCGAAAGCCGACGCGGGGGCTATTGCTATGAGCTGAACGCGATGCTGCGGGCCGCGCTCGAGACGATTGGCTTCAAGGTCACGGGCCTCGGCGCCCGGGTGCGCTGGAATGCGCCGCCGGACAGTCCGCTTGGCCCCAGGACGCACATGCTCCTGAAGGTCGATCTTCCGGACGGACCTTATCTCGCTGATACCGGCTTTGGCGCCTGCGTACTCGATGCACCTCTACGGCTCCTCGCGGGGACCGAGCAGCAAACGGCGATGGGGACCTATCGGCTGATCGAAGCCGATGGCCTGTTGTCGCTGAGTGCGAAGCGGGCGGAAGGCTGGCGGACGATGTATGTGTTTGACCTCGCGCCGCAACTGCCATCGGATTACGAGCTCGGCAACTGGTACACATCGACCAGCCCCTTCGTGCCCTTCACCTCGACGCTGGTGATGGAGCGCGTCAGCAACGGCCGGCGTTATAAACTGGTCAATCGCCACCTGATCACGGAGGGACCTGACGGCGAACCGGTGTCTGAACGCGTGCTCGGCAGCGCTGCGGAGTTGCAGCAGGTTCTCGACGAGACCTTCGGCGTCACGCCGCCGGCATCCGCCGACGAGATATTCGCGGTCATCAACGCAAACGCAGAGCGCCGTTGACTGCTGCGTAATCCCTCCATTTCGACCCGATTGCAGCGAATGACGCCTTCGGCTAATTCGCCCCCGGGATCATCACGAGGAATGTCAAATGTCGCTGTCATCCGCCAAGAACTATGCGCTGCGCGCCGCCAAGTCGCAGGACCAGAAGGAAGCCACCGAGCTTTTGTCCAAGGCGATCATGGAATTGACACTGGCGATCGAGGCGCAGGACGCCAAGATCAAGAAGATGAACAAGGGCGCATGATCGGGACGCCGATCTCACCGGATCGCGATTGAACCTATTGCGCAGCCGCACGTTCAGTGTTCCCCACATCAGAGGATACGACATGAGCGCGCTCAGCAAGATCAAGGAACATATGGAAATCATCGGCGCCGACGGCGTCCATGTCGGCACGGTCGACAAGGTCGAGGGCAACCGCATCAAGCTGACCAAGAAGGACAGCGGCGAGGGCAGCCACAAGGGTCACCATCACTTTATCGATGGCGGTCTGGTCGCCGAAGTCGAGGGCGACAAGGTGCGGCTCTCGGCCAATGGCGACGTCGCCTTTGCCATGGAAGAAGAGAAGTAAGACGGAAAAACCCCGCGGTGTAAGCCGTGGGGTTTTCGTTCAGATCACTCAGATGGAGCGAGGTGAGGTGTGTCTCACTTCACCTCCATCTGCAGACCTTCCTTGTCGATGATGGTCTTGAACTTGGCGGTCTCGGCCTCGACGAAGGTCTGGTACTGCTGGGGCGTGCCGTAGTCCGCCACGGCGCCCATGGCCGCGATGGTCTTCTTGGTCGCATCGGTGCCGAGCAGAACCTTGATCTGCTCATTGAGCGCGGTCACGGCTTCGGTGGGGGTGCTCTTCGGATAGAACACGCCGAACCAGGACGCGACGTCGAACTTCTCCAGCTCGGGTGCGGTCTCGCGCATTGCCGGCACGTTCGGCGCCTGTGCGTTGCGCTGCTGCGTGGTGACGGCGAGGCCGGTGAGCTTGCCGTCGAGTACCTGGGGCAGCGACGGATAGAGATTGTCGAACAGGATCTGGATGTCGCCAGCGAGGGCCGCCTGCAGCGCGGGGCCTGCACCGCGGAACGGCACGTGCTGCATCTTCAATCCGGTGAGCTGCAGCCACCATGCGCCGGTGAGGTGCGGGCTCTGGCCGACGCCCGACGAGCCATAGTTCAGCTTGTCCGGATTGGCCTTGATATAGGCGATCAGTTCCGGGATCGTCTTGATAGGCACGCTCGGATGCGCGCAGACGATGTTCGGAATCTTGATCATGTTGCTGACCGCCTGCAACTGATCGCTCTTGTAGGTCAGGTTCTTGAAGATGCTGTAGGCGATGGCGTTGGGGCCGGGATTGCCGACCAGGATGGTGTGGCCATCGCCCTTGAGGCGCGCGACTTCGGCGGTGCCGATGGTGCCGCCGCCGCCCGAGCGGTTTTCGACGACGACCGACTGGCCCCAGACCGGCTGCAGATGTGCGGCCAGCATGCGGCCCATCACGTCGGTGGAGCCGCCGGCTGCGGCGGGCACGATGACGCGGACGGTTTCGGTGGGCTTCCATTCGCCGGCACCGAGGCTGGCGCGCGGCAGGATCGCGGCACTGGTGATCGCGGCCGCGCCGGTCAGCACGCTGCGGCGGGTGATGAGTCTGGTCATGGTTTCGTCCCCTCGATGGTGTCGTTTGGTTTTGGTCTTGCCGAAACCGTAAATCAGACAGCTTGCTCCGGGCAAGCCGACCTTTGACGCGCGGCGCCGCAGCACAAAGAAAAAGCCCCGCGGCGTGTGCCACGGGGCTTTTGCAATCGGGTCTGGCGAGGATAACGCGGCGCGTCATCCCCGTGACATGTGAGCCTATGCCTTCTTGATCGTGCGGTAGTCGAACTGGCGGTGAAACCAGTATGTGTAGCCGCTGATGTTCTTCTGCATTGCGAGGCTCAGATAGGGCTGGACCAGCGGGATGCGCGGCACCTCATCGAAGGCGATGTCGATCATCTTCTTCACCGCGGTCTCGTAAGCGGGCTTGTCGCCGCTGGCATGGGTCGCCCGCGCCGCATCGATCTCCTTGTCGAGGGCGGGGTTCTGATAGCTCATGGTGTTAAAGATGGCATTCTGGCCGTGATAAGTGAGGAAGAAGAAGTATTCGGGATAATCCAGCCAGCCCGAGAAGAAGTTGATCATGAAAGGCATGGTCTTCTTCGTCATCTCGCCGCGCCAGTTCGAGCCCGGGATCTTGTCAATCCGCGTCTTGATGCCGATGGCGGCGAGGTTTTCCTGAACCAGCACAGCGATCGGCTCCGAGATGGTGCTCTGGCCGATATCGAGCGAAATCACAGTCTCGAACCCGTCGGCCATGCCGGCCTCGGCCAGCAGCGCCTTGGCTTTGGCGAGATCGGTCGTGTAGCCGGTGGGGCAGGGCCATGCGGTGCTGCTGACCTTGTTGGAGGCGGCGCCATAGAGCGGCTTGGCTGCGCCGAAGAACGCCGCATCCATGATCTTCTGATACGGCACCGCATAGGCGACGGCCTGCCGGACCTTCACATTGTCGAACGGCGGCTTGGTGACATTCAGCTCGATGCAGTACATGCCGTTGGAGATCGGATTGGCAGCGACGTTGAACTTTTTCTCCTTCAGCTCGGCATAGTCCTTCGCGGGCACTTCGAACGAGACGTCCGCGTCGCCACGCTCGATCAGCGCGCGGCGGTTGCCGGCTGACGGCACCATGCGCCAGATCACGCGCTTCAGCGACGGCAGCGGGCCGCATTTCCAGTCGTCGTTGCGGATGTAGACGACCTCGGTACCCGGCGTATATTTCTCGACCTTGAAGGCGCCACCGCCGGCCATGTTGTTCTTCGCGAACTCCATGCCCCACGGATCCTTCTCGGTAGCGTTCTTCTTCAGCAGCGCCGAATTGTAGATCGCCGGAATGAGCACGGCGATGTCGGGCATGGTGAGCGCGTCGGGCCTCACGAAATCGACGCGGAACGTGTAATCGTCGATCGCCTTGAACTGGTCGGTCTTCAGCATGCTGCCGACCGCCATCTGGCTGGTCGGAAAACCGCCGACCGAGACGGCGCGGTCGAATGACCATTTGACGTCGGCCGCCTTGACCGGCGTGCCGTCATGGAAGGTCGCATCCTTGCGCAGATGGAAGGTGACGCCGGTGGCATCGATATCCCATTTCTCCGCCAGTTCCGGCGCCAGCTTGTCCTGGTCGTAGGACGTCGAGCCGTCCGGCAACGTTTTGGTCGCATAGGTCATCAGGCGGTCGTAACAATTCCACGACACTTCATAGCCCGGGCGATTGGTGCCGACGCCCTGCACGTCGAGATTGTTGGGGCCGCCCTCACTGATGATCAGCAGCGTCTCCTGCTTCGACTGTGCCTGCGCATGCGTCAGCGGCTCCAGCGAGGCGAAGCCGCCGACGACGGTCGCGGCGGTGGCGGAATGGAGAAATTCTCGGCGGTTCATAAGATGTCGTCTCCTGATCGGCATTCGCTCAAAAGGCGAAGCGTGCTGCGTGAAGCGAGCAAGCGACGTGCCAGATCGGAGGTGCGATGCGTATGGGCGATCAAGATTCGGAGAAGCGGAGCGCGCCAACAAAAACCCCGCGGCGTGGGCCGCGGGGTTTGCAATCAGACGTCGCTCATTTTCGCAGCGATCAGCGGAAGCTGATCAGCTTGAACAGCGGCGTGAGGTAGCTCATTTCCTGGCCGGAGGTCGGCGTGGTGCGGCTGATGAAGTCGAAAATCTTGCCGTCCTGCAGGCCATAATTGGCGAGCCGGATCACCTTGCGGTTCTTGTCGAAATAGATCGCGATGACGCGCTGGTCTGTGACCTTCTGCGGCATGAACGCGACGGCGCGTTCGGAGCGCTGCGAGATGTAATAGAACACTTCACCTGATAGCGTGGCGACCGTGGAGGGCGTGCCCATCACGATCAGGACCTGATCCTGGCTGGCGCCGATCGGGATCTGCTCCAGCGCGCCGGGGGGCAGGATGTAGCCCTTCTGGAATTGCTCGGCGCAGGCGCCCAGCGTGACGCACAGGGCCGCGACCGCAAGTGCCGCGCGCATGCCGCGCCAGGAGCGGCGCAGGGAATGGCCCGTGGCGCGCGCCGGCTGCGCCGTGGCGCTGGTGGAGGTCGAAATTGTCATCGTGGAGGGATCCCATCCTCTTGCATCCCGGGAGGCGTTGACGTACCGGGCAGAACCTCTGAATGCAACATGCGCGCGCCCGAGGGGCCCGCCTGAGGAACCCACGATGGTCTGGCCGTTCAGTCACTTCAGAAAACCCCCGGCGCCGTTGCGCGGCACCATTGAAGCCATCTATGGCATGATCGTGGCGCAGGCGCGAGAACCCTTGTTTTATCGGGACTTGGCAGCCCCGGATACGGTAAACGGGCGTTTCGATATGTTGCTGCTGCACCTGTGGCTGGTGCTGCGCCGGATGAACCCGAAGGATGAGTTGTCGCAGGGACTTTTCGACAGGTTCTGCAGCGATATGGACGACAACCTGCGCGAACTCGGCACCAGCGACATGAAGGTGCCGAAAAAGATGCGGGAATTCGGCGATGCATTTTATGGCCGGACAGGGGCCTATGACGCAGCGCTCGGCGTGGGTAGGGAGCCTCTGGCGGCGGCGCTGTCGAAGAATATCTATTATGGCATGGACATCGAGAACGCCCGGCGTCTCGCGGTTTATGTCGAAGCGGCGAATGCCCGTCTGGGCACGCTGGATGCAACGACACTGACATCAGGCGCGTGGCACTTCCCGTCGCCTGCGGAAACCTTGGTAACGACATGAATAGACCCGACCGTACCGTGGATCTCACGCCGCCCTGGAGCGTGCCGATCGCCGTAGTCCAGATCCCCGACACGGGGCTGGCGCGCGACATCGAGGCCACTCCCGAACAGCGCAAGGGAATCGCCGCGCTGGGTGGCCTCGTCAGCGTGGGCGCTGCCAAGGGCGAATTGCTGCTGACCCCAGTGAAGGGCGGCACGGTGCATGTCACCGGCCGCATCTGGGGCAAGGTCGAGCAGACCTGCGTGGTGACGCTTGAGCCGGTGGCTGCAGATTTCGAGGAAGAGATCGACCTGATTTTCGCGCCGCCGTCGCAGATTCGCGAACTGGCCGAATCGGTCGACGAGGACATCGAGAGCGATGAGGAGACCCCGGACCCGCCGGAGCCGATCGAAAACGGCTTGATCGACCTCGGCAAACTGGCGACCGACGCGCTGTTTCTGGGGCTGGACCCGTATCCCCGTAAGCCGGATGCGGTGTTCGAGCCGGTGGTCGTGGTTCCGGACCCGGAAGAGCACCCGTTTGCGGCCCTGAAAGCGCTGAAAACCGCCCCTGAGACGCCCAAATCCAAGAAGCCCGGGAAGGGCTGAGACCGGGGTCCGATTCCACGCCCCGTGCGGCTGGCGGGACAAAAGCGCCCGGTCAAGATGTTGTATCGGGTCACGGAAACGCTATTGTCCCCGGCCGAAATCGGGTTAATGCCATAACTTCGCCGTCTGCCGCCAATTGCAGCAGACTTCGTCCGCGGCCACGAGCGTCACAGGCCGCAAGAGACAGGTTTCCGGAACGTCCATGCCGAAAAAGGTTCGCATCGCGCTAGACGCCATGGGTGGCGATATCGGCGCATCGGTGGTCATTCCGGGCGCTGCGATTTCGTTGACCCGGCACCCCGACAGTGAGTTCCTGCTGTTCGGTGACAGCGCGCTGATCGAGAAAGAACTCGCCAATCATCCGGCACTGAAAGCCGTATCGAAAGTGATCCATACCGACGTTGCCGTCAGCATGCATGACAAGCCGAGCCAGGCGCTGCGCCGTGGCCGCAAGGTCTCGTCGATGTGGCTGGCGATCGAGGCGGTGAAGAAGGGCGAGGCCGATGTCGCGGTCTCCGCCGGCAATACCGGCGCGCTGATGGCGATGGCGCGGTTCTGCCTGCGCATGCTCGACGGCATCGAACGCCCGGGTCTGGCCGCGATCTGGCCGACCACGCGCGGCGACTCGGTGGTGCTCGATCTCGGTGCCACCATCGGCGGCGACGCCAACCACCTGAAGACGCTGGCCGTGATGGGCAGTGCCATGGCCAGCGCGCTGTTCGATCTGGCGCGACCCACAGTCGGTCTGCTCAATATCGGCGTCGAGGAAATCAAGGGCGGCGACGAGATCCGCGATGCCGCCGAACTACTGCGCAACGCCAATCTGCCGCAGCTCGAATTCGTCGGCTTCGTCGAGGGCGACGGCATCGGCCGCGGCGATGCCGACGTGATCGTCACCGAAGGTTTCAGCGGCAATATCGCGCTGAAGGCGGCCGAGGGCACGGCGCGCCAGTTCGCAGAATATCTGCGCAATGCCATGGCCCGTACCTGGCGCTCGCGCATCGGCTACCTGTTCGCCAAGAACGCCTTCAAGGCGGTGCGCGACAAGGTCGATCCCAACAAGTCCAACGGTGCGGTGTTTCTCGGCCTGCGCGGCATCGTGGTGAAGAGCCACGGTGGCACCAATGCCGACGGTTTCGCCTATGCGGTGGATGTCGGTTACGACATGGTCCGCTACGACCTTCTCACCAAGATCAATCAAATGCTCAACCGCGACGGCCAAGCGCTCCCTGCGAGCCCGGCTGCGCAGGAGGCTGTCTCGTGACTGCGATACGTTCGGTCGTGCTCGGCTGCGGCTCTTACCTGCCGGAGCGGATCCTGACCAATGCCGAACTGGCATCCAAGGTTGACACATCGGACGAGTGGATCGTTCAGCGCACCGGTATCAAGCAGCGCCATATCGCTGCGGATGGCGAGTTCACCTCGCATCTGGCGATCAAGGCCGCGCAGGCGGCGCTGGCCAATGCCGGCGTTGACGCGCAGTCTATCGATCTGATCGTGCTGGCGACCTCGACCCCGGACAATACGTTCCCGGCAACCGCCGTTGCGGTGCAGAACGCGCTGGGCATCACCCATGGCGCGGCGTTCGACCTGCAGGCGGTGTGTTCCGGCTTCATCTTTGGGCTGACCACCGCCGACAGTCTGCTGCGCACCGGCGCCGGCAAACGCGCGCTGGTGATCGGTGCGGAGACTTTCTCGCGCATTCTCGACTGGACCGATCGCGGAACCTGCGTGCTGTTCGGTGACGGCGCCGGTGCGGTGGTGCTGGAAGCACAGACCCAGCCCGGCGAAGCCAGCGATCGCGGCGTGCTGACCACGCATCTGCGCTCGGACGGCCGGCACAAGGAGAAGCTGTTCGTCGATGGCGGCCCGTCCTCGACGCAGACGGTGGGTTACCTGCGCATGGAAGGTCGCGAGGTCTTCAAACATGCGGTGGGCATGATCACCGACGTGATCGTCGATGCCTTCAAAGCCACCGGCGCCAGCGCCGAGACTATCGACTGGTTCGTGCCGCATCAGGCCAACAAGCGCATTATCGATGCGTCCGCGCACAAACTGCATATTGCACCGCAAAAGGTGGTGCTGACCGTGGATCTTCACGGCAACACGTCGGCGGCGTCGATTCCGCTCGCATTGTCGGTGGCGGTCAATGACGGCCGCATCAAGAAGGGCGACCTCGTGCTGCTCGAAGCCATGGGCGGCGGCTTCACCTGGGGGTCTGCACTCATTCGCTGGTGATGATGCAGATCGACAACATCTCAAATTGTCATGATTTTCCATGCCTTTGCATCGATGGTGACTGTTGACCGGAGCGCGTTAACCTCCTAATTTCTGACGCGAATTTGGTTCGCCGAGAGTAGTTGGGGCAGGCGATGACGGGCACGGGAAAAACAGTCACACGCGTCGATCTGTGCGAGGCGGTCTACCAAAAGGTAGGTCTCTCGCGCACGGAGTCGTCCGCGTTTGTTGAATTGGTTTTGAAAGAAATTACGGATTGTCTGGAGAAGGGCGAGACAGTGAAGCTGTCGTCGTTCGGCTCCTTCATGGTGCGCAAAAAAGGCGAGCGCATCGGTCGCAATCCGAAGACGGGCACAGAAGTACCGATCTCGCCGCGGCGAGTGATGGTATTCAAGCCGTCGGCGATCCTGAAACAGCGGATCAATGGCGACAGTACCGCAGTGGGCAACGGTAAAGATCACGACGACTAACGAGAGAAACAGGGCGAACCACAGGGATCCTGCACTTGGACAAAGCGCCGGATGCGTTTCGAACCATAAGCGAGGTCGCTGACGATCTCGATATACCGCAGCATGTTCTGCGGTTCTGGGAAACGCGGTTCACTCAAATCAAACCGATGAAGCGATCAGGCGGCCGGCGATATTATCGTCCGGACGATGTCGATCTGCTGCGCGGCATCCGCCGGTTGCTCTACGGCGAGGGTTACACCATCCGCGGTGTGCAACGAATCCTGAAAGAGAACGGCATCAAATCGGTGCAGGGGCTGGTCGACGGCCACGCTGCGCCGAGCTTCGCGCCGACGTCTGCCGCCATCGCGCCGCGCGTCCAGGCGAAGCGTCCCGTGGTCGAAGAGGATCACGAGGAAGAAGAAGCCGAGGACGAGGCTGAACGCGACGAGGACATCGAGGAAGAGGCCGAAGACGAGGCTGACGCCGAAGGCGCCGAGGACGAGGAAGAAGAGGGCGACGAGGACGACGGCGAAGAGGGTGAGGACGAAGAGGCTGAGGAAGAAGACAAGGAGGAAGCTGCTGCTCCCGTTGTCGCTCGCCGCGAACCTCCGATGACATCGACGTCGCCGCGCGTGGGGCCACAGCTGCAGCGGCCGCCATCGCGGGCAAACCCCGCCTTGGCAAATCCTGGCGTGGCGCGGCCCGAACCGGCGATGTCGGCTCCGACGCAGAGCGCAAGACCGGCTGCGATCCCGCACCCAAGGCCGAACCCACAGCGCCGGCTGGAGCGCGAACGGCTCGAAGCCGTGCTCGAGGAGCTGCTGGCGGCGCGTCAGGCGCTCGATACGGCGATGAAGGACGGCTAGAGTTTGCTTCATCTCCGATGAAGCAAACTCTAGCGTTTTTCCTTATTGGAGCATGATCTTGTCCGAAAACCGGTATCCACCCCCGCCCCACAACCAATCCGGTTCAATCCACTCAGCCTTCTTGCGCCTCGAACAGATCGAAGCTACACGATGCCCCATCGGAGCGTAGCGCAGCCCGGTTAGCGCACTAGTCTGGGAGACTAGGGGTCGGAGGTTCGAATCCTCTCGCTCCGACCATTTTTCCAAATGATTTCAAGATATTAGAAGTCTCGCTTGCGAGCGGTGCCGGCTGAATTGGGCGGCCTCGATCGAGCGCGCGCGACACCGCCTTACGATTTCGGTTCGACGAAATCACCGTGAATCACGTCGTCTTTCCGTCCGGCGAACCAGAGAAGCCCGACATAAGCCGCTGCACAAACCAGGAAGCCGAGGACAATAATCTCTAACATAATATCTACTCTACGCTGAAAACATTAGACTTCTCCCGGCTCCGGGTTCCGTCAATTGCCCCAGCCGCACTCCTTAGTGAATCCTTGCCGTCGTGACCCTTTGGCCACAGATGCCGATGTCGCCTTTGGGAGGGCGGCCAGGTAGGTGGCGCCGACGTGTCGTTTTTGCGCCAATGGAACCCTTCGTCATCGAGCCGATTATCCTGAAAACAGGAGGCTCGCATGGCAAGTCACTGGCATACCGCAGATGGTCCGTCGGAGATCCGGCATGACGATGATATCGGCTACTACGGTGGTTGGACCATCAGCGGGTTAGCGGTGGTTGCGACCATCACGGCTGTTTGGCTGTTTGGTATCTAGGCCACTGCGTAACTAAAGCACTTGCGGTGTGTGACAACGCAGCAGCGATGCGCGCGAAGGCTGAATGATGGTGACGAAAAAAGGCCCGGAGCAATGCTCCGGGCCTTTTTCGATTCAGCTAGCTGCGGTTAGTAGTAGCCGTAGCTGCGATAGTAGCGAGGGCCGCCATAGTAGCCGTCGCCGTAACCATAGCGCGGACCATAGGCATAACGCGGGCCGTAATGGCGCGGGCCATAAGCATATCCGTAACCGGGGCCGTAAGCGCCATAGGCACCGGCCGCCAATGCGCCGGCAGCGATGCCAAGACCGATGGCGGCGCCGCGACCGCCACGGGCCTCAGCGGGTTTCGATGCGATCGACGCCGCGCCGACGGCAGCGACGGTGGCAAGAATAAGTGCTGTCTTCTTCATGCTGCTTCTCCTTCGTGTCGAGAAGTCAACGTGTCGGTGTTTTGAAGGTTCAGTTCCGATTCATGGCATATCGACCACAAATTTTGCCGCGATGGGGGAACGAATAATATGGCTCGATCAGCTAGCGGCGTTCCGCTTTACGCGTTGCGACCGAAAGTGAGATGCGCGTGCAGCGTCGATCATCTCGCAGCTCATGGTGGGTCCAGAAAAGATAATGGCCCGGAGCGAACTCCGAGCCATCAAACGCAGACGTACATCCGGTCTGCGCTTCCTTGACTCCACAGTGAGTCGAGAAGGTTAATAAATGTCTAACGTCGATGCGTGACGACATGATGACCGATCGCGGTCATCCCGTCGGGCCTTCGACTTCCTTGTGATCCTTGTCAGGCAAGACGCCGCTGCCGGGCGTCTTGTTCTCGTCGGTCAGTTCCGGCTTGTCGTGCGGGCCGGCCGGCGGAATTTTCTGATCGGGCTTCGGCTGTTTGTCGAAGGCGCGGTTCTTTGCTTGCTGTGTCATGCGAAGAGAACGGCTCAGTTCCTCGCGTGTTCCCTTGATGATGGATGTCCATCGCAAATCACAAGAGAATCTGGCACGGCTCGAACATGCGCGGGTCCTTTGTCGATGTGCTTCATTTCGTGCGGAACCTTCCGGGCGGTAATGGCTTGTCCCGCGATACTTTTAAAGGAAGGAATAAATTGTCATGATCAAGAAACTGGCTTTGCTGGCGGCTGCGGCCGTTCTCTATGTCGCAGCACCTGCAGGCCCCGCGTCTGCGCAGGGCATCAATGTGCAGATCGGCGGCGGTGGTTATCACCATCAGGATCGTGGCTATCATCGCGGCCATGGCTATCGCCAGAGCCGCGCCTATGTGCGCCGCGACTACGGTCACCGCCATCACGGCTGGGATCGCCGCGGTACGCGCACCAAGACTGTGATCGTTCGCTAACGGACGTCTATGGTTTGAACAAAGCAGCCTCGCGCAAGCGGGGCTGCTTTCGTTTGTGAGCTTGTCAGACGCTGCCTGGCAGTCCGGATGCCGTACGCAATTGCGCCGTGGCCATATATTGCTGCGTGGCGACGAACATGCCCCACATGATGCCGAGCATCATCCAGAAGTGGCGCCAGTGGTCGGTGTCGATGATGAAGGCTTCACCGACTGTCCCGAGATAGGCTGCGAACACCGCGAGATAAGCGCGCTGCCATGGTACGCGCACGAAAATGTAGCGAAAGCCGAGCAAAGCCGTGATGAACACCAGCGCGGGATAGCACACCCCTGAAATCCAGCCGCCGGACATGAAGGCGTTGAGATAGGAGTTGTGGGTGTCTTCCGGAAAGAAGCGCGTGAATTGCAGCGGGCCGATGCCGAAGGGCAGATCGAGTGCCATTTGCGCGCCGAGAATATGTCGGCCGAAACGACCGAAGCGGCCTTCGTCATATTTCTGATCGAACGAGGCGCGCTGCTTGAACATGTCGGCGATGAAGTCGAACTGCAGCAGGATCACGATCACCAGCGCCACGACGGCCACGGCCGCCAGCGCCATGATGATGATGCGCGAGCGCTGTTTGTTGGACTGGCTGGTCAACACCATCAGCATCAGCATGAAGGCCGAGGTGATCGCCAGCAGACCCCAGGCGGCGCGGGAGAAAGCGAGCAGGACGGCGAGCGCAATGATGCCGAGCGCAATGGCACTGCGAAGCGAGCGGCTGAAACCGTCGCTGACCACGCTCTGCAGGCAGAACAGCGCCGGCAGGACCAGAAACGCGCCCAGCACGTTGGGATCCTTGAAGGTGCCGGCGGCGCGGCCGTAGAGCGTGAACATCTCCGCGCCGGGGATCAGATGCAGATAGCCCAGGATGCCGGCCAGCGATGCCACCAGTGCGCCGACGATCAGGCCGCGGCGCAGCAGATCGATGCGCGCCAGCGTGTCCTCGGACATCACCAGCGCGACGAAGATCGCCATGATGGCCATGTACCAGGAGGTCAGGATCCAGTTCACGATAGGCGTCTTGTCGAGCAGATAGGCCGCGCAGATCGTGTAGCCGAGATTGACCAGGAACAGCATGAGCAGCAGCGGCATGAACACCAGCCGCATGCGCAGGCCCGACGCGAAGAACACCACCATCGCGGTGAGGGTGGCGATCTCAAAGGGGCTCGGCTCGATGAAGACGATGGCGCCGCCAAAGCCCATCGCCCACAGCAGCGCGCGCTGCAGCGTCACCACGGCGGGAGGCGCCGCAGGCGAGGCGATGTAGTGATCGGCAGTCGCGTGAGTGCTCATGGTGGCATCACTCTACGCAGGCAGGGTTGACGAGTGGTGTAAGGCAGAGGCTGAGGCCTGCCTCAATACGCGTTCTCGTTCTTCGTCAGCATTGAAACCGGCGTTTTCAGCATGATGTAGACGTCGAACAGCACTGACCAATTCTCGATGTAGTAGAGATCGAACTCGACGCGCTTCTGCAGTTTCTCCTCGCTGTCGACTTCGCCACGCCAGCCATTGACCTGCGCCCAGCCCGTGATGCCGGGCTTGACGCGGTGGCGAGCGAAATAGCCGTCGACGGCCTCGTCCAGCAGTTGGCTCTGCACCCTCTGCTGAACGGCGTGGGGGCGGGGGCCGACCAGCGACAGGTTGTTCTTGAACACCACGTTGAAGAGCTGCGGCAATTCGTCGATGGAGGATTTGCGAATGAACCGGCCCACGCGGGTAACGCGCTTGTCACCCTTCGTCACGACGGTCTTGGCCAGCGGATCGGCCTGGTCATGATAGAGCGAGCGGAACTTGAAGACGTCGATGCGCTCGTTGTTGAAGCCGAAGCGCTTCTGCCGGAACAACACCGGGCCGGGGCTGTCGAGCTTGATGGCGATGGCGACCAGCGCCATGAACGGCAATGCGGCGATCAGGATCAGGCCGCCGACGATATGGTCGAACAGCCACTTCATCACCAGATCCCAGTCGGTGATCGGCGCCTCGAATACGTCGAGGGTCGGCACCTTACCGAGATAGGAATAGGAGCGGGGGCGGAAGCGCAGCTTGTTGGTGTGGGCGGAGAGGCGGATATCCACCGGCAACACCCACAGCTTCTTCAGCATTTCCAGAATGCGCGTCTCGGCCGAGATCGGCAGCGCGAACAGCACGAGATCGACGCGGGTGCGCCGCGCGAATTCGATGATGTCATCGACCTTGCCAAGCTTCGGCGCGCCCGAGATCGTGTCCATCGAGCGCTTGTCGTTGCGGTCGTCGAACACGCCGAGGATCTGGATATCGGAATCCTCTTGCGCATTGAGGTCTCTGATCAGCGTCTCGCCATTGGAATCGGCGCCGACGATGATGGTGCGGCGGTCGAGACGGCCCTGATGCGCCCAGCGCTTGATCAGCGCGCGCACGACGGCACGTTCCGCGATCAGGGCGACGAGGCCGACGAAGAAGAACGAGGAGAGCCAGACACGCGACACCGCGCCGCCGACCTTGGCGAAGAACGAGACGCCGATGAACAGCAGGAACACGAAGGCCCATGCCGACATCATGCGCGTGAGCTGCTTGATGTGGCCGCGGAACACCTGCACCTGATAGATGTCGGCAGATTGGAAACACACCACAGCAGCAGCAGCCATCGCGACGATCGCGGCGAAGTATTCCCATCTGAAGCCAGCTTCTGGCGCGACATAGAGCAGGTTGAGCGCAATGCCGATGATGCTGAGCATCAGGAAATCGACCACGCGCACGACGCCCGTGATGACGACGGGCGAGTAGGCGGCGCGCACCTTCTGATCGGCGACGGCGAGCGCCGCGGGCGTCAGTCTGCGACGACGTTCGAACCGGCGTTCGCCGGGCGCGTCCGTCGCGGCCGCGTCGATCATTGAGCGTGCGTTGATCGGGTCCAAGGTGAAATGTCCGTTGTTGCGCTGGCGTGCGATGTCGCACGTCAAGCCTACCGCTTTTCGCAAGAATTACCGGACAAATCGGAAGATTTGGTTACAGGTTAAGGAAAGTTAACGTTTCGCAAATGCGCTGCGATAGCCTTCGATGACGCCCTCGACCATCGCGTCCTGCGAGAAATGTTCCGCGATGCGCTCACGGAGCAATTGTGCACGCGCGCGCGCAGCGGCGATGTCATCGAGAGCAGTTTTGATCGCCGCGGCCATGGCGTCGACATTGTTCGACTGGAACAATGCCGATGTGTGCGATCCGAAGATTTCCGGAATGCCGCCGACATTGGCGGCGATCATCGGAATGCCGGCAGCGGCGGCCTCGATCACGACATAGGGCATCGAGTCGCCGCGCGATGGAACCACCAGCAGGCGTCCTTTCGAGAACCCGTAACGCGGTTTGACGTGGCCGATGAAGCGTACGGCGTCGGTGAGACCAAGGCGCGCAATCTGAGCCTTCAATGCGTTGGTCTCTTCGCCGTCGCCGCCCAGCGTCAGGGTGACGGGCTGACCATCGGCACGCAGGCGCGCCACGGCATCGACCAACAGATCCGCGCCCTTGATGCGGCGGAACTCACCGACATAACAGATGTCGGTGGCGTCATCGGCGGGCTCGATGGGGTCGAATTCGCCAGATGTCACGCCGTTGAACACGCATTTCACGAGCCCTGACGGTGTGCCGATCATGCGCTGATAGGTGTCGCGGGCGAAGGCGCTCTCGAACAGGAACAGTTCGGTGCGGTTCATCAGGGCGCGTTCGAGGCGGCTGTAGAAGGCGCCTTTCGCCGTATTTTGCGGATAATGCAGCGAACCGCCATGCGGCGTGTAGATGCGGATGACGTTGTTCGACTTTGCCTTCAGGCGCACGAAGGCGCCGGCCTTGGCGCCGTGGCCGTGCAACACGTCCGGCTTCAGCTGGCTGACGAGGCGCATGAACTGCATCCAGACCAGAACGTCGCCCGGATGTGGCTCGCGGTGGATCGGCAGGCGATAGGTGCCCAGTTTCAGGCGCGGGGCGATCTCGGCCAGTGCATCGCGGGCGCGGTCGCCGCCGGTCAGACTGTCGGCGACGATGCCGACTTCATGGCCGCGATCGGCCTGGCCGTTGGCGACATCGATGATGTGGCGAAAGATGCCGCCGACCGGCGCGCGGACAGCGTGCAGGATGCGAAGCGGCTTGTCCGAAGGTGCGTCCATGATCAGAATCGGCATTCGCTGACGAGGAGGGCGTCGCCGGGAGCTGGGACGCACATCGGAAAATCCCTGAAGCAATTGAATCCAATAAGAGCCTTCGTCGTTAAAAAAACGTGTGGATTCAGGCTTCCGCTGCAACGTCGGGTATCAGCCTGCCAATTAACCGCGCGGCAACCTTAATCGTCTTTAATCGATTCCGTTGAGTAGACGCTGTGGCGTTTGGGTGGGGTAGGCGATGCGTTTGGCATTCTGGCGTGCAGGCAAGGGCGATGCGTCGGTCGAGCGGGCCATCAAGGCGCCAACCATGCCAAACCCGGTTTCTCGCAAAAATCCGGAGAAGAAAGCAGAGCGTGTGATCGCTGCGCCGGCGCCTGATCTCGGCGACCTCGATCTGCGTGCGCTGTGGCAGGCGCTCATCCGCCGCAAGATGTGGATACTCGTCCCGACGCTGCTGGCGCTCATCGGCTCGCTCGTTGTCGTCAACATGATCACGCCGCGCTTCAAGTCCGAAGCGCGCATTCTGATCGACGGGCGTGAAAACGTTTTCCTGCGGCCAAGCGGCGAGCGCAACGAAGAGCGTACCTCTCTCGATGCGGAAGCCGTGACCAGCCAGGTGCAGCTGCTGCTGTCGCGCGACCTTGCCCGGGAGATCATCAAGAAGAACAAGCTCGCGGAGCGCCCGGAATTCGATCCGGTGTTGCAGGGTGCGCAGCCATGGCGGTCGCTGCTCGGCCTGATGGGCATTGGCCGCGATCCGTTCTCGATGACGCCTGAAGAGCGCGTGCTTGATGCCTATTACGAGCGTCTGACGGCCTATGCAGTCGACAAGTCGCGCGTCATGGTCGTCGAATTCCAGTCGCGCGATCCTGAACTTGCTGCGCGTGTCGCCAATTCCATCGCCGACGGTTATCTGGTGATGCAGCAGAACGCGCGGCAGAATCAGGCGCGATCGGCCGGGCAATGGCTGTCCGGCGAGATCGATGACCTGCGTAAGAAGGTCGTCGAGGCGGAAGCGCGCGCGGAGGAATTCCGCTCCAAGTCGAGCCTGTTCATCGGCACCAACAATACGTCGCTCTCGAACCAGCAACTCGGCGAAATCAACAGCCAGCTCAACAATGCGCGTTCGCTGAAGTCCGACGCCGAATCGAAGGCACGGCTCATCAAGGACATGCTGCAGACCGGCAAGCCGATCGAATTCTCGGAAGTGCTGAATTCCGACCTGATCCGCCGGCTGTCCGAGCAGCGCGTGACGCTGCGTGCGCAGCTCGCCGAACAGTCCTCGACGCTGCTCGACGCGCATCCGCGCATCAAGGAATTGCGGGCCCAGCTCGGCGATCTCGACAAGCAATTGCGCGACGAAGCCGCCAAACTGTCGCGCATCTTCGAGAACGATGCGCGCATCGCCAGCGGTCGCGTCGATGGCCTCACCAACAATCTCGAACAGCTGAAGCGCCAGGCGACGTCCAGCAACGGCCAGGATGTGCAGTTACGGGCCCTGGAGCGCGAGGCGAGGGCGCAGCGCGATCTGCTCGAATCCTATCTGGCGAAATACCGCGAAGCGTCCACGCGTGAGAATATCGAGGCGGCACCGACCGATGGTCGCATCATCTCCCGCGCTATCGTGTCCAATACGCCGGCCTATCCGAAGAAACTCCCGATCGTCCTGATCGCGACGCTTGCCACGCTGATGCTGACCGCCGGTGGCATCGTGACCAGCGAGCTGTTGCGCATGACCGCGCCGCGCGGTGCTGCGCCAATGGCGCCTGTTGCACAGGCCCGCGTCACCGAGCCGGCGTTCAAGCCGTTCGTGGATCAGGCGCCTGCTGCCGTGCGTGAGCCGGAAAGTGTCGTTGCGCCGGGCATCGTGCCTGAGCCGGCTCCCGTTGCCGCGCCGCGGCCCGTGGTGCGCGATACGCATCCCGAACTGGCCGCTGGCGTCAGCGAAATCGAACAGCTTGCGCAGGAATTTCGTGCGGCAGGCAAATCGGCGCGCAAGATCACGATCCTCGGCACCGGCCACAACGACAACATTGCGCTCACCGCGCTGACCCTGTCGCGCATCCTGTCGCGCGATGCGAAAGTGGTGCTGGTCGATCTGGCCTCGTCGTCGCCGACGCTGGAAGCGGTGTCGAACGATCCGCGCGCGCCCGGATTGGCGGAGCTGATGCTGGGCGAGGCGTCGTTCGGCCAGATCATCACCAAGGACCGGATGTCGGGCCTGCATATGGTGGCGGCTGGCCGCGCCGGCGCAGATCGCTCGCTGTTGCAGTCGCCGCGCCTGACCATGGCGCTGGACGCGCTGTTACGCGTCTATGACCACGTGCTGCTGGATGCCGGCACCGCGGCCGATCTGCCGGCGGGACTTCTGACCGATCAGGCCCGCGCCGTGGTGGTGCCGGAAGTGACCATGAGCATGGATGCGCGCGAGCTGATGGCCGAACAGCTCAAAGCCGTGGGCTTCGCCGATGTGAAAATGTTGCGCTCAACGCCGCCCGCCAACGACCCGGTCGGGCCGGGCGGCCGCGTGTTTGCGGCGTGATGCTTGCTTACCTCGCCCCGCCTAGCGAAGCTTCACTTCGCCGGGCGGGGAGAGGTCGGATTGCGAGCGTAGCGAGTGATCCGGGTGAGGGGGAGTTCGTGAGTCTCACTGGCCGCCCCTCACCCGAAACCTTCGCTTCGCTCTGGTTTCGACCTCTCCCCGCAAGCGGGGAGAAGTAAGGAAAGGTGCGTCTCCTAGTGGATAAAATCAGACGTTTGGTACCCTGTTGAATGCCTGCTCTCGACCCCAAGCGGAAATTGCTGAGGAGTCCTGCGGACGCCGGCTTTTGGTTCACAGCTGAAGTTCTTGAGGTCCCCAGGCGGTAGGCTTGGTAATAACCGCCAATGCTTGGTGGAGCAGCTTAGCACGAGGCGGAATGGTTGGCTTTGTCTCCTTAAGGCTTGGCCGACCATATCACCGGCTCCGTCGAAAAATGGGGCCTGTCAGATTAGCAAGAAACCGCTATCGTAGGCGAAGACTCGCTTGGCGAAATATTGAACTTGGCAGTGTGACATTGCCCATATTGCGAACTACTGACGGGACGACGGTCACTGCGACGAGCGAACAGCTCGCACAATTTCGCGCCTGGCTTGCTGTGGAAAGCGGCCTGGACAGTCGGATTTCGAAGTTGTTCTGGTTGGATATGTATCTGGGATACACGGTTCAGAACCTTAACTGCGTCGCGGTGATGCGGGCGATACGAGATCTGGAAGCCGATGAGCCGCATTCAGGCGTGAAGGCAGCTACCCAATTCAAGCATCCACCTCTCAAGGGACTCTGGCACAAACACCATTATTCCGCGCAGTGGCTAATCCCAAACGTCATTCAAGGGTTCGGCAAGAACGGCCTGGAAAAGCTTGCAAACGAGATCATGGACCCAGCTGTGCACACTGTCGTCACGGAGCAGATGTGCAACGAATTGGCTTGTCGGGCCATCTTTGAGCCCCTTGCCAACCGCAGCTCAGATGGAAAACTTACCGGTGAATGGCTGATTTTCGCCAAGAGTGAAGGGGTGAACCGTTATCTTTCGTTGGGATACCATCCCACCGACGACCATGCCAGCTACGACCAAGTTCTGTACGATAGGATCATGAAGCACTGCGTCGACGATTTTCCCGATCTGCACAAGTGGATCATCTCAATGGGGGTCAGCTTGCCACCCTTAGGGGATCCAAGCGTCTGATTTATCCACTAGCGCTGAAACGCGTGGCGCAGCATCTGTGCCATCTGCAGCAGGGCTGGTGTCTGCTTCACGATCCGCTTGGCATGGGCGAAGGACGACAGGCCCATGGCACCGAGCTTGCCACGCGTGGTGAGCGGCACGAAACTGTCGAAGATCGGCTCGTCATCCTTGCAGAACATCCGCTTGTAGTCGTCGCCGCCAATGCCGAGATCCAGCGAGGTCACGCCGCGCTCGGCATAGGCATCGATGATGGTGCGCATCAGGATCAGCCCGGGGCTGTATTTGGCATTCTCCGACATGGTGTAGGTGTTAAACATCATCGAGAAGCGGTTGTCGTCGGCGACGCCGGCGAACATCGCGATCACTTCCTCGTCGCATGCGAGCGCGTGGATATCGATGGTGTAGCCGTCCGCACGTGGCGTCGTACAGGCCTGGTGGATGAAGGCCTCGACGCCGGGCTCGGCGAATACGTTGGGCAGGTTCTGTTCGGCCATGCGGAGCGGCTTGATTGCGAAGAAGGCGTCGAGCACACGCTTGACCTCGGCCTCCGTCTTCGCGTGCATGTAGCGATAGCCGGCAAGATTTCGGTACTTGCCTTCCTTGGTCTTCAGGCGCTTGCGGAACGAATTGCTGATCCGATCGGTCGGCGCTTCGCCGGGCACCATGTTCAGCACCGGGCAATCATTGGTCGAGGCCTGGCTTGGCAAAAGCGCGAGCGGATTGTCGATGCCGATCCAGCTTTTAGGCTGACGGACCAGCGCGAGCACGTCGACCGTCTCGGTGTGTTTTTGAATTCTCCGCAGCAGCGCGTCGATATCTGCCTTTGTCGCCTGCGCCGCGAAGTCGCGCCGAAACAGCGGCATGTTGAAGGTGACGTGCTTGCCGCCGAGATAGCCGGCGACGCGCATGCCGTTTTCGCGGCTGACGGCGAGCGGCAACAACATCAGCGGCTGATGTGCGGCGTCATAGGCGATGATGATGAAGGGCTTCAGCCCTTCCTGGACGCCGATATGGGTCTGCCAGGCCGACTGGAAGTCGAAGCGCTGATAGGGCGTGGAGAGCTGTTCGGACGTCTCAAGGCTGCGCCAGATGGCTTCGGCGGCGCTGAAATCGCTGATCACATCGACGCGCGCGATGCGGCTCGCAGTTGCCATCGCCACAGGTGTTTCCATCACAGCAGCCATGGTCATCGCGAGCCTGTTTCAGATTTTGTTTAGATTTTTAGGTTTGGGGCGACCTTTGCAAAGAAATGTCAACAAACAGTAATGACAATAGCCGACTGGCGAGAGGCATGACGCCGCTTGGGGGAATCTGCGGTGTCATACAAGACCGGTTGGCTGTTGGCGCTGGGCTTCGAGCTGACTTATCTCAGCGGCATGCACCGTTTGCTGGAGGGCAGACACGGCGATGCCGGTATCATCCTCAAATTCGAACGCGTGCGACCGCCCCGGCAGGATGCATTCCAGCCGCTGAAAGCCCACGAGATCACGCCGTGGTTTCTCGATCGCACGATCCGCGCGCTGAAGCGCTGGCCCGTCGATATCGTGGGCATGGACGAGGTGTGCCGCCGCGCCAGCGAGCCGCGTGCGGGACGGCGCTTCGTTGCGCTGACCTTCGATGGTGGCACGCGCGACTTCGTCGATTTCGCCTATCCGCTGCTTCAGGCGCATGAGGTGCCGTTCACACTCTATCTGCCGAGCGCCTTTGCCGACGGGCTCGGTGCCATGTGGTGGCTGGCGCTGGAGCAGGCGATCGCAACGCATGATCGCATCAGCCTGATCATCGATCACCGGCAGCGGCATTTCGAAACCGCCTCGGTCGCTGACAAATATCGCGCCTACTATTATCTCGATGGCTGGATGCGGACGCTGCCGCCGCATGAACTGGCCGTCGCGGCGGACGATCTCTGCAAACGCTATTCGGTCGATAATGCGACCCTGTCACACCATGCTGCGATGCATTGGGACGATGTGGCCACATTTGCGGGAAATCCGCGGGCGACGATCGGTAGCAGCACGGTCAACTATCCGGCGCTCGCCAATCTCGGCGATAGCGCGGCGTCGCGCGAGATCGCCATGGGGCGGGCCGTGGCGCAAGCTGCACTGCCCTATGAGCCGCGGCATTTCGCCTATCCGTTCGGCGATAAAGCCTCATTCAACAGGCGTCACGTCGCGATGGTGGAGCAGGTCGGCTTTGCCAGCGCCGTGACATCGCTGCCTGGTGTCATCGAGGCCAATGGCAGATCGGATCTGCATGCGCTGCCGCGGCTCGCCTGGGACGGCCGCCGACAATCGTTGCGCGCCTTGCGCGTGATGGTATCCGGCGTGATGCTCGGCGCTGGCGCGCAGCGCTAGCCGACCTCGGGATCCACAGGATCGGCCTTGCTCATCCAGCTGATGATCGGCATCGCTGGCAGCACCCAGCCGAGGCCGGCGATGACATAGAAGGCTGCCTGCAGCCAGCCGTTATTGGCCAGCCACGGCGTCTGCGCCACGGTCATGCCGAGCAGCGACCACACCACCACGAGGATCAGCAGAAAGATGGTTCCGAAGAATTTGCGGGTGCGGATGGTCATGACGGAAATGTGCGGTCCAAAGTCGGTCTGAGATCGGGTTAGGCAAAGTGCCCAACTTTGCAGGCCTTCGCGGGCGGACTATAAGGGGCTCGAAATTTCATTCAAGGCGCTGATTTTGGCGCCGATTTTGCGACTGCTCCCGAGATCCATGCGATGACCGCTTCGTCTCAAACCCGCCCCAAGGAATTACGCCCGGTGCGCTGGTGGCTGATTGCCGTCGCCGCGATGATCGTCGCGATGGTGCTGGTCGGCGGCGCGACGCGGCTCACCGAGTCCGGCCTGTCGATCGTCGAATGGAAGCCGGTGACCGGCGCCATTCCGCCGCTGGATCAATCGCACTGGATCGCGGCCTTCGAGGCCTACAAACAGATCCCGCAATATCGCGAACTCAATGCCGGCATGACGCTCGATGAATTCAAGACCATTTTCTGGTGGGAATGGAGCCATCGTCTGCTCGGCCGTGTCATCGGCGTGGTGTTCCTGCTGCCATTCCTCTGGTTCCTGTGGCGCGGCGTTCTCACCTCGGAACTGAAGAAGCGGCTGTGGGTGATCTTCGGTCTCGGCGGCCTGCAGGGCGCGGTGGGCTGGTGGATGGTGGCATCGGGCCTGACCAAGCGCGTCGAAGTCTCGCAATATCGGCTGGCGGCGCATCTGATGCTGGCACTGATCATCTTCGCCGCCATTGTCTGGACGCTGCGCCGCCTCGGCGACCGCGCGCCGGTGCTGGCGGCAGGCCGCTTGCGCGTGACGAGTTGGGTATTGCTGGGGCTGACCTTCCTGCAGATCTATTTCGGTGCGCTGGTCGCGGGCCTACGCGCGGGTCGCGTGTTCAATACCTGGCCGGAGATCGATGGCGCGCTGATCCCGTCGGCGTCACGGCTGTTCTTCGAGGACCCGTGGTGGCGCAACATGTTCGACAACACGCTGACGGTTCAGTTCCAGCATCGCATGACCGCCTATGTGCTGTTCGCACTGGCGATCTGGCATGTGGTTGATGCGATCCGCGCGCGGGCAGGGAGCGCCGTCGTCAATGGCGCGTTGTGGCTGGCGGCATCGATCGCGGTGCAGGCAGCACTCGGCATTCTCACGCTGCTGCATCAGGTGCCGATCGATCTGGCGCTGACGCATCAGGCGGTTGCGATCGTAGTTTTGACGCTAGCGATCCTGCAGGTGGAGCGGATGAAGCCGCGCGGGGCGGCATTGACGGAACGTCAGCTCGATCTCGCGGTCGGCAAGGCTGCCTAGCTGTTGCGCGTTACCGACTAGAACGATTGTAACGGAGTTGACGCAGTCGTGTGGCTGCGCGGCTTTCGCTCATACGCAGTGCGCAATAGATTCGGCACACCACCACACGGGATTGGGTCATGTCCTCCGCATTCATTCAGGCTGCCGTCATTCTGCTGCGCGAGGGCCTTGAGGCCATGCTCGTGATCGCGGCACTGGCCGGCTATCTCAGGAAATCCGGCGGCAGCCATCGCGTGACCGCGCTCTATCTGGGCGCGCTGGCGGCGATCCTCGCCAGCCTGGTCGCAGCCTGGGCTTTTGCGGTGTTCAATTCAGGTGATCACAGCGACGTCTTCGAGGCCATCGTCATCCTGTTTGCGGCAGGCCTGATGCTCTATGTCAGCGGCTGGCTGATGGTGAAGCAGGATCCGCGCGGCTGGCAGGATTATCTGGCGGCGAAGGCGGATCAGGCGATCGCGCAGGATACCGGTCTCGCCGTCGCGATGCTGGCATTCCTGGCGGTGTTTCGTGAGGGCGCCGAGACGGTACTGTTCATCAACGCGCTCGCGACCACCGAAGGCGGCTGGAGCGTCGGACTGTTCGGCGGTCTGGCAGCGGCGACCGCCGGTCTGGTCGTGCTGTTCTATTTCATCAATATGATTGCTCAGCGCATCCCGCTGCGGCCGCTGTTCATCATCACCTCGGGCTTCCTGTTCGTGATGGGCATCAAGTTCATCGGCGAAGCAATCCAGGAATTCCAGGAACAGGCGATGATCGGGGTGACCGACGCGCCAGGCAGCGCATTCCTGACGGCAATCGGATTCAATCCGACGCTGGAGGCGCTGTCGATCCAGTTGCTGGTGGTGCTGTTCGCGCTGGCGACCTATTCGGTGTTCCAGCGCAATGCGCGCTTGATCCGCGAAGCGAAAGCGATGCGCGCCAAAGCGTGACGCGCATCGCAGTTCGGCTTACGCGTTCAGCGCCTGTTCGAGATCCGCGATCAGATCTTCCTTGTCCTCGATGCCGACAGACAGCCTGACAACGTCGGGCCCGGCGCCGGAGCGCGTCTTGGCTTCGTCGTCGAGCTGGCTGTGGGTGGTCGAGGCCGGGTGGATCACCAGCGAGCGGGTGTCGCCGACATTGGCCAGATGCGAGAACAGTTTCAGGTTCGACACGAGACTCACGCCGGCGTCATAGCCGCCCTTCAGGCTGAAGGTGAACACGGCGCCCGCGCCCTTCGGCGCATATTTGCGGGCGAGGGTGTGATAGCGGTTATCCGACAATCCCGAATAATTCACCGCCGCCACTTTCGGATGTGCCGATAGCCATTCGGCGACCGCCTTGGCATTGTCGCTGTGGCGCTGCATGCGCAGCGGCAGCGTTTCGATGCCGGTCTGGATCAGGAATGCGTTGAACGGCGACAGCGCCGGACCGAGATCGCGCAGGCCGAGTACGCGGCAAGCAATGGCGAAAGCGAAGTTACCGAAGGTCTCCTGCAGCTTGATGCCATGATATTCCGGGCGCGGCTCTGACAGCACCGGATATTTGTTGCCTTTCGACCAGTCGAAGGTGCCCGCGTCCACGATGATGCCGCCGAGCGAATTGCCGTGGCCGCCGAGAAACTTGGTCAGCGAATGCACGACAATGTCGGCGCCGTGATCGATCGGCTTGATCAAATAGGGCGTCGCCAGCGTGTTGTCGACGATCAACGGCACGCCGGCCTTGCGGGCCACGGCCGCGACCGCCTCGATGTCGGTGATCGAGCCGGCAGGATTGGCGATGGACTCGATGAAGATCGCCTTGGTCTTGTCAGTCACCGCGCGCTCGAACGAGGGGACGTCATCGGGATCGGCCCACACTACGTTCCAGCCGAAGCTCTTGAAGGCATGGCTGAACTGGTTGATCGAACCGCCATAGAGTTTGCGCGAGGCGATGAATTCGTCGCCGGGCTGCAGCAGCTGCTGAAACACCACGAGCTGCGCGGCATGGCCGGACGCGACGGCGAGGGCTGCCGTGCCGCCTTCCAGCGCTGCGACGCGTTCCTCGAGGACAGCCGTGGTCGGATTGGTGATGCGCGTATAGATGTTGCCGAAGGATTGCAGGCCGAACAACGAGGCGGCGTGATCCGCATCGTTGAAGACGAACGAAGTGGTCTGATAGATCGGCGTCGCACGCGCGCCGGTGGTCGGGTCGGGCTGCGCGCCGGCATGGACGGCGAGGGTGCCGAAGCCTGGAATACGATCGTTCATCATCACTCCCTGTCGAATAGCGGTTTGTTGGCGCCAACCTGATCGGGCGCAGCGCTGCCGTCAAGGCGAGGCGACATTTTGCCCAGACTTCGCAACAGTCATGCTGCGCTGTGTCATTTCAAAGGAAATAAAATCGCGAAACGCACCGTCAGGCGGTGTCGTTCTTGTCCTTGTTATTTTGCTGCGCAACGCGATCGGCCGCAGCGGTGCTGCCACCGCCGACACTGCTGCGATTGAGCGACAGCCGCATGCCCTGCGTCGGGATCGGCGCGCGCTTGGAGCTGAGCGTGCGCGAATTGACACCCATCCACTGGATCTCCGACGACAGCCGGCCATATTCGATCTTGGGGCAGCGGTTCATCACCACTTTGATGCCCGCGGCTTCAAGCTTGGCGGCGGCCTCATCATGGCGCACGCCGAGCTGCATCCAGACCACCTTGGGCAGCGGATCGAGCGTCAGCGCGATGTCGACGATCGGCATGACATGCTCGGCGCTGCGGAAGATGTCGATCATGTCGATGGGGCGACCGATCTCCCGCAGCGAGGCGACGAACGGCTTGCCCAGCAGGCTCTTGCCGACCTGGCCCGGATTGGTCGGGATCATGTCGTAGCCGCGTTCGGCGAGATACTTGAACACGAAATAGCTCGGCCGCACGTTTTGCGGAGAGGCGCCGACCATCGCGACGGTTTTGACGGTGTTGAGGATCTCGCGGATATAGGCGTCGTTATAGCTGTCGTGGTTCATTTCAATTACCGGTCTGCCCACTTCGGCTCGCGCTTTGCGATGAATGCGCCGATGCCTTCCTCGGCATCGCGGGCCATCATGTTCTCGGTCATCACCTCGGCGGCGAAGCGATAGGCCTCCGCGAGGCTCATCTCAGCCTGGCGATAGAACGCTTCCTTGCCGATCTTGACCGTATGCGCCGACTTGCGCGCAACTTGTTCTGCCAGCGCGATTGCCGCATCGCGTTCGGTGCCAGCAGGTACGACGCGGTTGACCAGGCCGATCTCTCGCGCGCGTTCGGCGGAGATGGGCTCGCCGGTGAGCAGCATCTCCATCGCCTGCTTGCGCGGTACGTTGCGCGACAACGCCACCATGGGCGTCGAACAGAACAGGCCGATATCGACGCCGGGCGTCGCGAACTTTGCGTGTTCGGAGGCGATGGCGAGATCGCAGCTCGCCACGAGCTGGCAGCCCGCGGCAGTGGCGACGCCTTGCACCGCTGCGATCACCGGCTTCGGCAGCCGCACGATGGCCTGCATCATGGCGCTGCAGATTGTCATCATATGCGCGAAATAGGCGCGGCCGCGATCGGTGTCTGTACGTCGCGCGGTAAGTTCTTTCAGGTCGTGTCCGGCGGAGAAGACCGAGCCGTTGGCGGCGATCACCACGGCGCGCACGGTCTTGTCGCCGGCCATGTCATCGAGGGCGGCGTGCAATTCGCCGATCAGTCCTTCGGAGAGACTGTTGCGGGCCGCCGGACGATTCAGCGTCAACACGCCGATGCTGCCGACCGTTTCACGCAGAAGAATGGATGGCCGCGCTGTTTCCGCGCGTGCTGGTTGAACCATGACTTGAGATTCCATCGCTGGGCAGGACCATCACCATATTGTAACAGGACGGCACAAGCGAGAGCAGGGTAGAGACATGGCGACTGCGAAAATGAGCGTGGCTGAACTCGAGGCGTTTCTGAAGCGCGAGTTCCCGCAGGCCTTTGGCGCCGGCGATATCGCGATTGAAAGCGCTGATGGTACCACTTGCCTGCTGCGCCAGACCTATGGCGAACGCATGCTGCGGCCGGGCGGTACGGTATCGGGTCCGACACTGATGGCCCTGGCCGATTTTGCCATGTACGTCGTGCTGTTGTCGGCGATCGGCCCGGTCGGCCTCGCGGTGACCACCAGCCTGAACATCAATTTCCTGCGCAAGGGCCTGCCGGGGCAGGATGTGCTGGCTGCCGCCAAGCTGCTGAAGCTCGGCAAACGCCTCGCAGTGGGAGAAGTCACCCTGTTGTCAGGCACTTCGGCCGATCCAATCGCCCATGTAACGTCGACCTATTCCATTCCGAACGTTGGGTAATTCCAAGGGTATTATAGAACCATAATTATAACGTAATGATTTAACTGGCGAATTCAGTCATGTTTGGCATTGACGGAATCCGGTTCTCTATCTAGAAACGCGTTCAGTTCGGCGGATCACCGCCGATATCCCCTTTTCATGGATATTCACAATGAAGACGTTTTCGGCAAAGCCCGCCGAGATCACGAAGAAGTGGATCGTCATCGACGCCACTGGTCTCGTGGTGGGCCGGCTGGCCACGCTGGTCGCAATGCGGCTGCGCGGCAAGCACCTCCCGACCTACACCCCGCATGTCGATTGCGGCGACCATGTCATCATCGTCAACGCGGACAAGGTGGTTTTCACCGGCCGCAAGCGTGAAGACAAGGTCTACTATCACCACACCGGCTTCATCGGCGGCATCAAGGAGCGCACTGCAAAGTCGATCCTCGAAGGTCGTTTCCCGGAGCGCGTTGTCGAGAAGGCCGTTGAGCGCATGATCCCGCGTGGCCCGCTCGGTCGCGTCCAGTTCGGCAATCTGCGTGTTTATGCCGGTGCAGAGCACCCGCACGAGGCCCAGCAACCAGAAGCATTCGACGTTGGCGCGTTGAACCGCAAGAACAAGAGGGCCGCATAATGTCGGATACCATGCAGTCTCTCGACCAGCTGTCGTCACTGAAGGTGTCGGCTCCTGATGCGCCGAAGTATGTGAAGAAGATCGACAAGCAGGGCCGCGCCTATGCGACCGGCAAGCGTAAGGACGCTGTCGCTCGTGTCTGGATCAAGCCGGGCGCCGGCAAGGTCGTGGTCAACACCCGTGAAGTCGAAGTGTACTTCGCGCGTCCGGTGCTGCGCATGCTCATCCAGCAGCCGCTGGTCGCTGCAGCCCGCGCTGGCCAGTACGACGTGATCTGCACCGTTGCCGGTGGCGGTCTGTCGGGCCAGGCCGGTGCCGTGCGTCACGGCATCTCCAAGGCTCTGACCTGCTTCGAGCCGGATCTGCGCGGCGTCCTCAAGAAGGGCGGCTTCCTGACACGTGACTCGCGTGTCGTCGAGCGCAAGAAGTACGGCAAGGCGAAAGCCCGCAAGTCCTTCCAGTTCTCGAAGCGCTAATTTCTGCTTCGATAAAATTTGCCGCAAATGCGGTGAATACAATTTTGAAAAGGGCGCCTTCGGGCGCCCTTTTTGCGTTCCGGTACATTCCGGATACCGACAGATTGATGCAGTTTTTCGTGAAAACTTGTGCGGGCGCGCAAACGGATTTCCAATCGGTACACTCGTATGTTCGATGATGGCGAAGAGGCCAGTCCGAATCATGATGGTTCGGAAATCTCGCAACAATTGCCGGTGCTCAAATATGTCGCTCGATTCTTCCACGCTCTATCTGGTGGCAACCCTGGTTGCGGCGATGTTGGGCGGGATGCTGCTGTTCTTCGGACGACAGGAAAAGATCGCGGCCCTCAACTGGTGGGGGCTGGCTTACCTGCTCGGCGCCGTATCGGTCGCATTGTGGACACTTGCCGCGTCGCTCCTGGGTGACGTGCTGTCGCTGGCATTCAACGCCGTGGGCTTCGTGGCCTGCGGCATGGTGTGGAACGCTGCGCGCGTGTTCCATGGCCGCAGCCCGAGCTGGGCCGGCCTGTTTCTCGGCGCCATCGCCTGGATCGCGGTGATCTTCACCCTGCCGGCTGAGGCCGCGTCGCTGCGCATGACCATCGGCGCCGGCATCGTCGCGCTTTATGCGATGTTGACGGCCCATGAATTGTGGAACGAGCGTCGCAAGGCGGTGCAGCGGCGGTGGCCGACCATCCTGGTGCCGATGCTGCATGGTTTCGTCCTGATGCTGCCGATCCTGCTCGGCGATCTGCTGCATGGCGATCACAGCAATTTCGGCAGCAGCATCTGGGTCACGGCCTTTGCCATCGAGCTCGTGCTCTATGCTGTTGGCACGGTGTTCCTGATCTTCATGCTGGTGTCGGAGCGCGCGGTCACGGCGCACAAGGTCGCGGCATCCTGCGATCCGCTCACCGGCCTGTTCAACCGCCGCGGCTTTTCCGAGGCTACGGCGCGGATGATCGAGCGCGAGGCGAAAGCCGGCCGCCCGGTCACGGTCATGATCTTCGACATCGATCACTTCAAGTCGATCAACGATCGCTTCGGGCATCCCGCCGGCGACGAGGTGCTGAAACTGTTCGCCACGGTCATCACGCATACGCTGCGGATTACCGACCTGTCGGGCCGCATCGGCGGCGAGGAGTTTGCGGCGATGTTGCCGTGCAGCCTGGACGAGGCGATGCAGGCGGCCGAGCGCGTGCGTGAGGCTTTTGCGACCTGCGGCATCCAGGTCGACGAGGCGCCGGTCGCGACCACCGTGAGTATCGGCGTAGCCGGCGGACCGGCCGGCACTGAACTCGATGTCCTGTTGGCTGCCGCGGATACTGCGCTCTACCAGGCCAAGCGCAGCGGACGTAACCGCGTGCAGGCGGCGGAGGAAGAACCGCTGTCGCTGGAGCAGGGGCGCCGCGCTGCGGCGATCGGGCAAGCGGCGAAGCCGAGCGTCGTGCGGGCTGCGGTCACGATGACGGCAAGCGGCGTGCGCTAAAGTCTGGTGCATCAGACTTCTGTTGTTTGAGCATGATCTCTCGACAAACGAACTCGCTTGTCGGCGAAAACCGGCATCCACTTTTCGGGATCACGCTCTAAAGGATCCGTTTACCATTCGATCCCTAATGTCATCGCATGATGACCTTGCCCGACTCGACCTCCGACACTGCTTTGATGTCCCTTGAAGCGGCCGCTGCCTCGGCCCGTGCCGGCTTTGCCTGCATGTTCTCGAGCTCGGACGAATACGAGACCGCGCTGATCACCGAACGTCGTGCGCAGGGGCGCTACGGCGCGCAGCACAGCAAGCTGCCGGTCGTCGCTTTCATCGGCTGCTGCGTCATGGTCGTCGGCACGGTTCTGCTGTTCACCTGATCACTTTTCGGCGGCTCCTTCACCGAACCCCGACTTTGCGGTAAAGACACCGACCGCAAAACAAAGGGTCGGGAAACCATGATCACTGAAATCGCACAGATCGACGTCAAGCCGGGCACCGAGAAGGATTTCGAGGCGGCCGTCGCCAAGGCGAAGCCGCTATTCCTCCGCGCCAAGGGCGGCAAGGGTTTTGAACTGCACAAGTCGGTCGAGATGCCGTCGCGCTACCGCCTCGTTGCCAAGTGGGAAACCCTCGAAAACCACACCGTCGATTTCCGCGGCTCGCCCGATTTCTCCGAATGGCGCGCGCTGGTGGGCCCGTATTTCGAAACGCCGCCTTATGTCGAGCACACCGAGACTGTGCTGACCACCTGATTTATGCTCGTCATGCCCGGGCTTGTGCCGGGCATCCACGCCTTATATCTCGCGCAAAGTAAGACGTGGATGGCCGGCACAAGGCCGGCCATGACGGAGTTCATTTTACGCCGCCATCGCCTTATCCTGTGCGGAGGCTTCGTCCTCTTCGCGCATGAAGTCGATGACGACTTTCACGATCGCCAGCACCGGCAGCGCCAGTGCGAGGCCCCAGACGCCGAACACCACGCCGAGCAGGATCTGGAACGCGAACAGCGTGGCCGGCGGAATATCCAGTGCCTGCCGCTGCAGGATCGGCGTCAGGATGTAGCTCTCCAGCGCATGCACGCCCATGAACAGCGCAAAGGCTGACGCGGCGGCGACCCAGCCCGAGGCGAGGCTGGCGAGCACGACGATCAACCCGCCGAGCAGGGCGCCGACGGTGGGAATGAAGGCGAGCAGGCCGGCCTGAACACCGAGAATGAAGGCGCTGGGAATCCCGATCAGCTTCAGCCCGATCCAAGTAATGGCGCCGACCACCACCATGGTGATCATCTGCGCGATCAGCCAGCGCTGCAGCGTGTCGCTGATGCGATCGACGATGATCGTCATCGGCGCGCGATGCTTCGCCGGCGTGAGATGCAACAATCCTTTTCGATAGACGCTGGGCTGTGCGGCAAACGTTAATCCCAAAAACAGCACGATGAAGAAGTTGCCGACCGCGCCGACGGTGCCGAGCAGGATTTTCAGTGTCTGGCTGACGATGGCGCCACCTGATGATGCGATGGCGCCGGCGCTCGGCAAGCCGCTGCTGGACTTCGGCGGTGAGGTGGCGGGCGATGTGCCCTGCTCGGTAGGCGGATCCGACGTGATGCTGTTGAAATCGAAATAGCTGGTGTCGACGCCGTGCTGCTCAAGATAGGTCTTTACGTTGACGACCTGTGACTTGAGGGTGCCGGACAGCGTCTTGGCCTGATTGGCGATGGTCGGTCCGCCCAGATACATCACGCCGACCAGCATCGCGGCGAGCACGATGCAGATCATTGCGAGCCGCATGGGATGCGGGCCGCCCATGAAGCGCCCGAATAATTCCGTCAGCGCATTGAGCGCTACGCCAAGCAGGACGCCTGCGAAGATCAGGAACAGCGTTCCCGAGAAGTACCAGGCGAAGCCTATGAAGATTGCAAAGGACACCGTAGCGATGCCGCCCGCCGTGATCGCCCAGGCAAGGTCACTACGCGTCTGGACATTGGCTTCTGCGGGCACGGTGGATCCTTCGCATTGACTGGACTTTCACTGTTCCGTCAATTGCTTCGGGGATCAAGACATATCGCCGCTTTGACGTCTCCGTCGCGATCGTGCATGGCCGATGGGGGAGGCCAATAATAATGAACATCCTGAAATGGGTCGGTCCGGTCGGATTGCTCGCTGCCCTGGTGATCGGCGATCAGATCCGGATCAATCGGCCCGCGCACAAATATCGGCTGACCATGGAGGTCGAGACGCCGGACGGCGTGAAGTCGGCCTCGAATGTCGTCTCCGTGCATCCCTATCGGGGCTACCAGCCGTCCGGCAAGGTGACGTCACGGGGCGATGCGGTGGTGCTCGATCTCGGCGGCGGCAGGAACCTCGCCGCGCTGATGCTGCATGATGACAAGGGCAGCGCGGATTTCGATGGCGCGAACTTCGTGGCGATGCGGGCCTATCAGGCGGCCGGGCGCAAGATCGCCTTTCGCGACGTCAGCAGCCAGACCGGCGCCGTTCCGGTCACCGGCGAATTGATGCCGGTGCTGGCCAGTTTCACAGACCCCCGGGATGCATCGACGGCGCGGCGGCTGCAGCCGGACGATCTGTCGCCCCTCGGCACCGGCACGCGCCTGCGCAGCGTCACGGTCGAGGCGGTGCCGAATGGATTCTGGCCGATCGATTTCGGCGGGGGTCTCGGCGAACCCGTCACGCGCGGTGTCACCGCGAAGCTGCCGTGGGCCACCAGCGAAGGCGAGGCAGCCAGGGCGCTTGCGGCGATAGGCTTCCCGAACACGCCTGAACCGGCGACGGCTCTCGCCCGGAAATAGGCGCCAGGAGAAGCGCAACGAAAAAGGCGCCCCGTTGCCGGAGCGCCCTGATCGTTCGTGCAATCCCTGACGGGATTACAGCGAGTAGTACATGTCGAATTCGACCGGGTGCGGCGTCATTTCGTAACGCATCACTTCGGTCATCTTCAGTTCGATATAGCTGTCGATGAAGTCGTCATCGAACACGCCGCCGTTCTTGAGGAAACCGCGATCCTTGTCGAGGTTCTCGAGGGCTTCGCGGAGCGACCCGCACACCGTCGGGATCGACTTCAGCTCTTCCTTCGGCAGATCATAGAGGTCCTTGTCCATGGCCGGACCCGGATCGATCTTGTTCTTGATGCCGTCGAGACCGGCCATCAGCATCGCGGCGAAAGCGAGATACGGATTGGCCATCGGATCCGGGAACCGGACTTCGACGCGCTTGGCCTTCGGGTTGGTGGTGTAGGGGATGCGGCAGGAGGCCGAGCGGTTGCGCGCCGAATAGGCGAGCAGCACCGGAGCCTCATAGCCGGGGACCAGACGCTTGTAGGAGTTGGTCGACGGGTTGGTGAAGGCGTTGATCGCCTTGGCGTGCTTGATGATGCCACCGATGTAGTGGAGGCAGGTCTCGGAGAGATCGGCATATTTGTTGCCGGCGAAGGTCGGCTTGCCGTCCTTCCAGATCGACTGGTGCACATGCATGCCCGAGCCGTTGTCGCCAAAAACGGGTTTGGGCATGAAGGTGGCGGTCTTGCCGTAGATGTGCGCGACCTGATGGATGCAATACTTATAGATCTGCATCTGGTCGGCCATGTAGGTCAGCGTGTCGAACTTCATACCGAGTTCGTGCTGGGCGGACGCCACTTCGTGGTGATGCTTCTCGACCTTGACGCCCATGCGCGCCATTGCGCCGAGCATTTCCGAGCGCATGTCCTGCACCGAGTCCTGCGGCGGGACGGGGAAGTAACCGCCCTTGGTGCGGATGCGGTGGCCGAGATTGCCGCCTTCATATTCGGTGCCGGAGTTGGTCGGCAATTCGGACGAGTCGAGCTTGAAGCCGGTGTTGTACGGGTCGCTCGAGAAGCGGACGTCGTCGAACACGAAGAATTCGGCTTCCGGACCGACGAACACGGTGTCGCCGATGCCCATGGACTTGACCATGGCTTCGGCCTTCTTGGCGATGCCGCGCGGGTCGCGGTTATAGGGCTCGCCGGTGGAGGGCTCGAGAATGTCGCAGGTGATGACCATGGTGGTCTCTGCGAAGAACGGATCGATCGTCGCCGTTGCCGGATCCAGCATCAGCATCATGTCGGACTCGTTGATCGCCTTCCAGCCGGCGATCGAGGAACCGTCGAACATGGTGCCTTCGGCAAACATTTCTTCATCGACCATCGAGACGTCGAAGGTCACGTGCTGCCACTTGCCGCGGGGATCGGTGAAACGCAGGTCGACGTACTTGACGTCATTGTCCTTGATGGACTGCAGGACTTCTTTGGCGGTCGTCATGGGGCTCCCTACCTTTATTTGCGGGCCGATTTCCGGGACGTAACAACAATCTGTCGTGACGATCAGGTCACAACGGCATGTTTTCAACAAGACAAACCGTCAACAACAGAAGGCTGCCGAAGCAGCCTTTTTGGTGACGCCTTGAAGCGTTGAATGTCGGATAGCACCCGGCTTGGAGAGCGTCCAGTCCGTCAGGTCCTGCATTGCAGGTCCTGCGTCGCAGATCCTTGCCGTCAGATCGCGTCGAGTCCGGACTCGCCGGTACGGATGCGCACGGCTTCCTCGATGTTCGACACAAAGATCTTGCCGTCACCAATGCGGCCGGTTTGTGCGGCGCGACGGATGGCATCGATCGCCTTTTCGACGAGGTCGTCGCCAATCACGATCTCGATCTTCACCTTGGGTAGAAAGTCGACGATGTATTCAGCGCCGCGATAAAGTTCGGCGTGGCCCTTCTGACGGCCGAAGCCCTTGGCTTCCGTGACGGTAATGCCTTGCAACCCGACTTCCTGAAGAGCCTCTTTCACCTCGTCCAGCTTGAAGGGCTTTATGATGGCTTCGATCTTTTTCACTGAACGTCTCCCCGGCACTTCCAATCAGGCCGCAAGTTATTTGCCTCAAGTAGCTTTGACCATTGCGCGTTTTGCGCACACTGTTCGATACCCAATTTCGGGCGTTATTGCGCTGCCGCCACGCCGCACCGACGAAATCTCGCCGATGCGGTAGACGGTCGGCCACCCTCTGTCTCTTAAACAGGTGTCTTTCAACATTTGCCGGTGAGCGCGACGGACCCGAAGCTGGCTTCCCTAAAAGCAGGGTCCGTGCCAAGTTCGCTCCTCGGCTATTTTTGAAGCATTATCAGGTTATTACATCGCACCTGACGAGGTTCGCATCAAGAGTATTCGACTACTTTTGCCTACATAGTGGTCAAAGTGATCGTGCGATGTGCAATTTTACTCTGCTGCGTTCGCGTGTGACGCGAGTGCCTTCCAAAAAGGCGTAGTGAGAAGCGAGATGGATATTCTAACGACCGACGAGATGGCGCGCGCCGATCAACTCACGATTGCGGCGGGTACGCCAGGCTTCAAACTCATGCGCGCCGCCGGACGGGCGGTCGCGGATGTGGCGGGCGAACTGGCCGAGGAGGGGGCGATCCTGGTCGTTGCCGGTCGTGGCAACAATGGCGGCGACGGCTTCGTCGCGGCGGCCGAGCTCGCGGCGCAGGGGCGTGACGTTTCGGTGATCCTGCTGTGCGACCGGGCGACCCTGAAGGGCGACGCCGCGCTGGCTGCCAAGGGGTGGAAGGGCGAGGTGCTGCCCTGCGATCCCTCGCTGATCGGGCAGCCGGCTTTGATCATCGACGCGCTATTCGGCGCCGGGCTCAATCGTCCGGTCAAGGGCGACCCGCTGATCATGATCGATGCCATCAACGCGGCCGGCGTGCCCGTACTGGCTGTCGATCTGCCGAGCGGTATCAACGGCGATTCAGGGGGCGTGATGGGCGGCGCTATCAGGGCGACCGAGACAGTGACGTTCTTCAGGCCCAAGCCGGGTCATCTGCTGGTGCCGGGCCGGGTGCATTGTGGCCGGCTGCGGGTAATCGACATCGGCATCGACGAGGATGTGCTGGCGGAAATCCGCCCGCAGACCTTCGAGAACAATCCGGACCTGTGGGCCGACGCGTTTCCGGTGCCGAAGATCAACAGCCACAAATTCTCACGCGGCCATGCCGTGATTGTCTCCGGCGACATCGCGTCCACGGGCGCTGCTCGGCTGTCCGCCCGCGCCGCCTTGCGAGGCGGGGCGGGGCTGGTGACGGTGGCGTCGCCGCGCGATGCGCTGGCGGTCAATGCCGCCGCGCTGACGGCGGTGATGGTGCGGCCGGTGGATACGGCGGCGGAGTTCGCCGCGCTGATCGGCGGCAAGGTGTCAGCCTGCGTGATCGGGCCGGGGGCCGGTGTGGGCGAGCGGACGCGCATGTTCGTGGAGGCTATCCTGGCTGCGAGGCGCCATGCGGTGCTCGATGCCGATGCGCTGACCAGCTTCGCCGATGCGCCCGAACGGCTGTTCGATCTGATCAAGGCCAGCCCGGAATCCGGCGTCGTGTTGACGCCTCACGAAGGTGAATTTTCACGCATCTTCAGCAAGGTGGATGAGAAACATCCAGCAGTATCTAAACTGGAGCGCGTTCGTCTGGCGGCGCAAGAGTCAGGCGCTATCGTGCTGTTGAAGGGGCCGGATACGGTCGTGGCGTCGCCGGACGGCCGGGCCACCATCGCTGCCAACGCGCCGCCATGGCTGGCCACGGCAGGCTCCGGCGACGTGCTGGCGGGCGTCATCGGCGCGCTGCTGGCGCAAGGCGTTCCGGCCTATGAGGCCGCTTGTATCGGCGTCTGGATGCATGGCGAGGCGGGCAGCGAAGCTGGCCCCGGGCTGATCGCCGAAGATCTGACCGAGGTGCTGCCGGCGGTGTTCCGCCGGCTCTATGACCAGCTCGGTATCCAGTACTAAAATAAAAAAGGTCTAGTCGACGCCGTACCAGCGGACCTGCCGCGGGGCGGCCCAGTCGGCGACGAAGGCCTCCATCAGCCAGCGCCCGACATTGTTGGCGGCAAAGGCGATGCGCTGGGTCTGACCGGCGTCGAGCGCGAGGGTGTCGAGCCAGAACGGTTTCCAGCCGTCATCAAGCCTGTCGAGCAGGCGGACGTGATGGCCGTGGATCTGGAACACCATCGGGCTGGTGGCCCGGTTGGTCAGCGCAAGCACCACGGTCCGGCCGGGCTTGGTCCGGAATGCCGGCGGCGTGCCGGTGGACAGATCGACCGGCTTCGTCCATTCGGGACTGACGGCGCTCAGGGCCATATCGACGCGCAGCGCGCCCTTGAGATCGAGCTGAGCTGGCAAACCGTTGGAGGGCAGCGGCGCGGCGGCCGGCAGGGGCGTGGCCCGTAGCGGCGGATCGTTGGACATTTTGATCTGGCCGATCGGCCGGGCTGTCTTGCCATCATGGAGCAGGATCGCCGAGGTTGATCCCGCCGGCCTGACGGCGTCGAGGAAGACGTCGACCCGGGTTCCGGGCGCCAGCACCACCTGATTGTTACGGGCGGAGAATGGCTCCGAGGGCTGACCGTCGATGGCCATCACACGGACCTCGTGATCGTCGAATTTCAGAGCGATCACATTGCGTTGGCAGCCATTGATAAGACGGAGTCTGAGCCGTTCGTTGACCCGGGCCGACAGCTCCAGCGTGGATTTCCGGTTGATCAGGAACAGAGCGGCGGCGTCTTTCGGATCACTGGCGGGGGCGAGCAGGCTGCCGTCCAGCTTGAGGCGGAAGTCCTCGATCAGCAGCACCTCGTCGCGGTCCACCTCGACCGGATCGCTCTCCTGGACGACCAGGCTGCGGACCTGGGACGGCAGCGCCTGACCGTCGCCGAGCAGGCGCACGTCCAGATACGACGTTCCGGCGCTGCGCATCTGCAGCTTGAACGCGTCCTTGGCCCCGGCCGCGACCGGCTTGCGGTCGAGCAGCGGCCCGATCCCGGACGAGCCATTAATGCCTCGGCAGTTCAAAACGATAGGGACCGGCAGCTGATTGGCGAGTTGAACTGTGATCTCGTCGCCGCGGTTGAAGCGCAGCGGACCCTTCTGGGGCGAATGGAGCGTCCAGGCCTCAGTGGAGGCGCCGGGCTTCACCGGGAAGGGATCAGCCTTGGCCTGTAGTTCCAGCGCGGCGACGGCTTGCGCGAGGCTGCCCCGGGGCAGAATCGGAGCGATCAGCGCGCTCCCGGCGCCTGCAAGCAGGGTCCGGCGCGTGAGGGGGTGAAAGCGGTTCGTCATGCCCAAATCCCGACTATTTTGCCGCGCCAAAGTCCAGTTGCCGGGGCTGCGGCAAGTAAGCCGCTATGTGACCATTTTTTTGCTGCGAACCACGGTCCCCATGTTATAAGCCCGCCGCTCGCGACATCGCGGCCGGACATGATGTTTTTCGCGGGCGTGGCGGAATTGGTAGACGCGCTGGATTTAGGTTCCAGTGACGAAAGTTGTGGGGGTTCGAGTCCCTCCGCCCGCACCAAGCGCACATAGCGTTTGACCATGACGATTTTCGGACGTGTTTCCGCAAGGTTGGCCTTGCAGAGACAGTTCGCACCACCGGCGCAGGCTCTGGCCTGATGCCGCACAGATTTACAATGTCCGGGCCATTGGGCCGGACCAAGCGGGAAGAAGATTGACGCCATGCAGGTGAATGAAACCCTCTCCGAGGGATTGAAGCGCGAGTTCTCGGTCAACGTGCCGGCTGCCGACATCGAAGCCAAGGTCGATGCGCGCCTCGATGACATGAAGGGCAAGGTCAAGCTCAACGGCTTCCGCCCGGGCAAGGTTCCCGTCGGTCACCTGAAGCGTCTCTATGGTCGCTCGGTTGCCGCCGAGACCGTCGATGAATTGATCCGCGACACCAACACGCAGATCTTCACCGAGCGTGGCTTCAAGCTCGCCTCCGAGCCGAAGATCACGATGCCGACCGAGCAGAAGGAAGTCGAAGACATCCTGTCGGGCAAGTCGGACCTCAATTACACCGTCGCTATCGAAGTCGTGCCGCCGATCGCGCTTGCCGACTTCAAGAGCTTCACCGTCGAGAAGCCGGTGGCCGAAGTAACCGACGCAGACGTCGATGAAGCGATCAAGCGCGTCGCCGACCAGAACCGTTCGTTCACCGAGAAGGCTGGCAAGGCCGAGTCAGGCGACCGCGTTACGGTCAATTTCAAGGGCACCATCGACGGCGTCGCCTTCGAGGGCGGCACTGGCGAGGAGATCCCGGTTGCGATCGGCTCCAACACCTTCATCCCCGGCTTCGAGGACCAGCTGATCGGCATTGCCGCCGGCGAGACCCGCACCCTCAAGGTGTCGTTCCCGGTCAACTATGCGAGCGAGACGCTGGCCGGTAAGGCCGCCGAGTTCGAGACCACCGCGGCCAAGGTGGAATCGCCGGTCGACACCGTGATCGACGACGAGTTCGCCAAGAGCCTCGGCCTCGAGTCCCTCGACAAGCTGAAGGAAGCCGCACGCGAGCGTCTGGTTGCCGAATTTGCCGGTGCGACCCGCCAGCGCGTCAAGCGCCTGCTGCTCGACCGTCTCGACGAGACCCACAAGTTCGATGCGCCTCCGTCGCTGGTCGACGAGGAGTTCAAGCTGATGTGGAATTCGATCCAGCAGGAGATGGCATCGTCGGGCAAGACCTTCGCCGATGAGGACACCACCGAAGAAGCCGCTCAGGAAGAGTACCGCAAGATCGCCGACCGCCGCGTGCGTCTCGGTCTCGTGCTCTCGGAGATCGGCGAGAAGAACAAGATCACCGTCAGCGACGACGAGGTCAGCCGCGCGGTGATCGAGCGCGCCCGCTCGATGCCGGGCCGCGAGAAGGAAGTCTGGGACTTTTACCGCAGCAATCCCCAAGCGTTGGCCCAGCTTCGTGCACCGATCTACGAGGACAAGGTCGTCGACTTCATTCTCGAACTGGCCAATGTGACCGAGAAGAAGGTGTCCAAGGACGACCTCTACAAGGATGAAGACGAGAAGACTGCGGTCTGAGCCGCAGCTTCTTAGAAGACGTTAAAAGAAGCGCCGGCTGGGTGCTCCAGCCGGCGTTTTGACGTTAAGGATACCGCTCGAAACAGGTTCCAAAAGGGCTCCAGCGCTTTGCGGTGGCCGTCCGAATCGGCTTGAACTGAGCTTCAGGGCGGCATGTGGACCGGTGGTCTTGTTGCCGCTCGATTGGCTCATATCTGTGGGCTCTGTTTGTTGTTCCTGCATCACGGGACGTTCGTCCTTTCCCGGCAAACCGTAACCGGTTCCAGTCTTGCCGATGGACGTGTGTCTCCTCCAACCTTTCGGGTGATCAATGCGCGATCCGGTAGAAACCTACATGAACCTCGTCCCGATGGTGGTCGAACAGACCAACCGCGGTGAACGGGCTTACGATATCTTTTCGCGCCTTCTGAAGGAGCGCATCATCTTCGTGACCGGTCCGGTCGAGGATGGCATGTCGACGCTGACCGTTGCCCAGCTTCTGTTTCTCGAAGCCGAGAATCCGAAGAAGGAAATCTCGATGTACATCAACTCGCCTGGTGGCGTGGTGACGTCGGGTCTGGCGATCTACGACACGATGCAGTTCATTCGTCCGCCGGTGTCGACGCTGTGCGTCGGTCAGGCTGCGTCGATGGGTTCGCTGCTGCTCGCTGCCGGCGAAAAGGACATGCGCTTCTCGCTGCCGAATTCGCGCATCATGGTCCATCAGCCGTCGGGTGGTTTCCAGGGCCAGGCAACCGACATCATGTTGCATGCTCAGGAAATCCTGAATCTGAAGAAGCGCCTCAACGAGATCTATGTGAAGCACACAGGTCAGCCCTATCCGGCGATCGAGGAAGCGCTCGAGCGCGACAAATTCCTCACCGCGGACATGGCGCGCGATTTCGGTCTCATCGACAAGGTGATCGACAAGCGCGCTGAAGAGTCGACCCCGGCAAAGCCGGCCTAAACGGCGCCGTATCCGGCGAACATATTGAGACCGGGACAGACGGCGCCCGCGCGCCGCCTGTCCCAAGCCAGTCATATCGATCAAGTTATTCCCGAATTGGTACTATGTGCCGACGCCAGCAGACGCGAGAGTTCCGCTTTCGTGCTGGTCGGGTGGTGTCATTCACGCAACGTTCCCCAATTTTCGGGGGTCTCCCGCGCAAATGCCGCAAATCACGCTATTGTCACGCTCCAGGCGATGGAGCCGATTAGCGAATTCTTGATCATCGGCTGTCAGCATGGTTCGCTGATGCGGATCGGTTAGTATCGCGGGGATTCGAGTGAGCCGTGATTCGAGCGGCATTCTGGAACGAGGTCTTTTTTGGTACGGATTTTGCTCTATTTACGGGATATGTCCCGTAACTGGGCGACCGGCAGACAAAGATCGAACGGCGGACGGAGATAGGAATGAGTAAGGTCGGTACCAGCGACTCCAAGAACACGCTGTATTGTTCGTTCTGCGGCAAGAGCCAGCACGAAGTTCGCAAACTGATCGCGGGTCCTACCGTCTTCATCTGCGACGAATGCGTTGAACTGTGCATGGACATCATCCGCGAGGAGAACAAGTCCTCGCTGGTCAAGTCGCGCGACGGCATTCCGACGCCGAAGGAAATCTGCAAGGTGCTCGATGATTACGTCATCGGTCAGTTCCATGCGAAGAAGGTTCTCTCGGTCGCGGTGCATAACCACTACAAGCGCCTCAACCACCAGACCAAGCACAACGACGTCGAACTCGCGAAGTCGAACATCCTGCTGATCGGCCCCACTGGTTCGGGCAAGACGCTGCTCGCGCAGACGCTCGCCCGCATTCTGGATGTGCCGTTCACGATGGCCGATGCGACGACGCTGACTGAAGCCGGTTATGTCGGTGAGGACGTCGAGAACATCATCCTGAAGCTGCTGCAGGCGGCCGACTACAATGTCGAGCGTGCGCAGCGCGGCATCGTCTATATCGACGAAATCGACAAGATCTCGCGCAAGTCGGACAATCCGTCGATCACCCGTGACGTGTCGGGTGAGGGCGTGCAGCAGGCTCTGCTGAAGATCATGGAAGGCACCGTTGCCTCCGTGCCTCCGCAGGGCGGTCGCAAGCATCCGCAGCAGGAATTCCTGCAGGTGGATACGACGAACATCCTGTTCATCTGCGGCGGTGCGTTCTCGGGCCTCGAGAAGATCATCTCGTCGCGCGGGCGGACCACCTCGATCGGCTTCGCAGCGCAGGTTCTGGCACCCGAAGATCGCCGCACCGGTGAAATCTTCCGCCACGTCGAGCCGGAAGATCTGCTGAAGTACGGCCTGATCCCCGAATTCGTCGGCCGTCTGCCAGTGGTCGCGACGCTCGAGGATCTCGACGAGATTTCGCTGAAGAAGATCCTGGTCGAGCAGAAGAACGCGCTGGTCAAGCAGTACCAGCGTCTGTTCGAGATGGAGAACATCGAGCTGACCTTCGCCGACGAGGCGCTGGGTGCGGTGGCCCGCCGGGCCATCGAACGCAAGACCGGTGCCCGCGGATTGCGGTCGATCCTGGAGAGCATCCTGCTCGAAACCATGTTCGATCTGCCCGGTCTGGAAGGTGTCGAGGAAGTCGTCATCTCCAAGGAGGTTGTGGATGGGACGGCTCGGCCGCTCTACATCTACGCCGACCGCTCGGACCGGACCGCCGAGAGCAGCGCAAGCGCCTGATCGCGCGGCTTTCGGGCCCATCGACTTAAGTTCAATAGGCGGCTGCCGGTGATCGGCGGCCGCCTGTTTTATTGCTGCTACGCTCTGTAAACCGCCCTTGTTCATGGGTATTTCCGCGACTTGACACCCCCCCGGCCCATAGCCACCTAATGCTCTCGGCGAACACAAAATCTCCCTCAAGATTCGCCATAACGATCCGGACACGTAGAGCCTGAGACGGCCGAGCAAAGACGGAAAATCGGCACCTTGTGCGGTTGCGCCATCGGGCGGACTGCTTGCAAGGGGGCACAGCAAAAGGAATGGGCCATGACTGCCTCCAAACCCCGGCCAACCATTGTTCACGGCGAAAGCCACTCCTATCCGGTATTGCCGCTGCGCGATATCGTCGTCTTCCCGCACATGATCGTGCCTCTCTTCGTCGGCCGCGAGAAATCGATCCGCGCGCTCGAAGAGGTGATGAAGAACGATGCGCTCATCATGCTCGCCACGCAGAAGAATGCGTCGGACGATGATCCATCGCCGGACTCGATTTACGAGATCGGTACGCTCGCCAGCGTGCTGCAGCTTTTGAAGCTTCCCGACGGCACCGTGAAGGTGCTGGTGGAAGGGCTCGAGCGCGCCAAGGTCGAGAAGTATTCCGATCGCGTCGAATATTACGAAGCGACGGCAGTCGCGCTGGCCGATACCGATGCGAAGAGCGTTGAGGCGGAAGCGCTGTCGCGTTCAGTGGTCTCGGACTTCGAGAGCTATGTGAAGCTCAACAAGAAGATCTCCGCCGAAGTCGTCGGCGTCGTGCAGGCGATCACTGACTTCGCCAAGCTCGGCGATACTGTCGCGTCGCATCTCGCCGTCAAGATCGCGGATCGCCAGGGCATCCTGGAAACGCTGTCCGTCACCGCGCGCCTGGAGAAGGTGCTTGGGCTGATGGAGAGCGAGATCTCGGTGCTGCAGGTCGAGAAGCGCATCCGCTCGCGCGTCAAGCGCCAGATGGAGAAGACCCAGCGCGAGTACTATCTCAACGAGCAGATGAAGGCGATCCAGAAGGAGCTCGGCGACGACGAAGGTCGTGACGAGCTGGCCGACATCGAAGAGAAGATCGCCAAGACCAAGCTGTCGAAGGAAGCCCGCGAGAAGGCGCAGCATGAGCTGAAGAAGCTGCGCCAGATGTCGCCGATGTCCGCGGAAGCGACCGTCGTGCGCAACTATCTCGACTGGCTGCTGTCGATTCCGTGGGGCAAGAAGTCCAAGGTCAAGAAGGACCTCGCCGCGGCGCAGGCCGTGCTGGACGACGATCACTACGGGCTCGAGAAGGTCAAGGACCGCATCGTCGAGTACCTCGCGGTGCAGACGCGCGCCAACAAGCTGAGCGGGCCGATCCTGTGCCTCGTCGGACCTCCCGGCGTCGGCAAGACCTCGCTCGGCAAGTCGATCGCCAAGGCGACCGGACGTGAGTTCGTGCGCGTGTCGCTCGGCGGCGTGCGTGACGAAGCTGAGATCCGCGGACATCGCCGGACCTATATCGGTTCGATGCCCGGCAAGATCATCCAGTCGATGCGCAAGGCCAAGACGACGAATCCGCTCTTCCTGCTGGACGAGATCGACAAGATGGGCGCCGATTTCCGCGGCGATCCGTCGTCGGCTCTGCTTGAGGTCCTCGACCCCGAGCAGAACGGCACCTTTGCCGATCACTATCTGGAGGTCGACTACGATCTGTCGAACGTCATGTTCATCACCACGGCGAACACCCTGAATATTCCGGGCCCGCTGATGGATCGTATGGAGATCATCCGGATCGCCGGCTACACGGAGAACGAGAAGGTCGAGATCGCCCGCAAGCATCTCATTCCGATCGCGCTCTCGAAGCACGGTCTGGATGCCAAGGAATGGTCGATCGACGACGACGCCTTGCTCTTGATGATCCGCCGCTACACCCGCGAAGCGGGCGTGCGTAATCTGGAGCGCGAGCTCTCCACACTGGCCCGCAAGGCCGTGAAGGAGCTGATGCTCTCGAAGAAGAAGGTGGTGAAGGTCACCGAGAAGAATCTCGAGGAATTCCTCGGCGTGGCGAAGTATCGCTACGGTGAGATCGAGAGCGACGATCAGGTCGGTGTCGTCACTGGTCTGGCATGGACGGATGTCGGTGGTGAGCTGCTCACCATTGAAGGCGTCATGATGCCCGGCAAGGGCCGCATGACCGTCACCGGCAACCTGCGCGACGTGATGAAGGAATCGATCTCGGCGGCGGCGTCCTATGTCCGCTCGCGCGCGATCAACTTCGGGATCGAGCCGCCGCTGTTCGAGCGGCGCGACATCCACGTCCACGTGCCCGAGGGTGCAACGCCGAAGGACGGTCCGTCCGCAGGCGTGGCGATGGCGACGACGATCGTGTCCGTGCTCACGGGCATTCCGATCCGGCACGATGTCGCCATGACCGGCGAGATCACGCTGCGCGGCAGGATCCTGCCGATCGGTGGTCTGAAGGAGAAGTTGTTGGCGGCGGCCCGCGGCGGCATCAAGACGGTGCTGATCCCCGAGGATAATGCCAAGGACCTCACCGAGATCTCCGACGCCATCAAGGGCGGGTTGAATATCATCCCGGTCGCCCGGATGGACGAGGTGATTGCCAACGCCCTGGTGCGGGCGCCGAAGGCGATCGTCTGGGAAGAGGACACCAAGCTGCCGGTGAAGGCTGACGGAGCGGAAGAGGCCGGCAGCGGCCTGACGGCGCACTAAGGCCGACATCCTCGATAACAATCAGCGGCGCCCTTCGGGGCGCCGTTTTTTTGTGACAGGATCGGATCTATGCGGAGGTTGTTCTGGAGACGGCACGATGGACATCGACGGCCAATGCCACTGCGGCTTCATCAGCTATCGCGCGACAATCGATCCGCAGCTGGTTTCGATCTGTCACTGCACCGATTGCCAGATGCTGACGGGCTCACCCTATCGCGTCACGGTGCTGACGCCGGCCGACACGATCGAGATGACGGGCGGTGCACCGAAGGTCTATGTCAAGCGCGGCGACAACGGTCTCAACCGGCTGCAGCACTTTTGCGGGGACTGCGGCTCGCCGATATTCGCTAGTGGCGAGGCGGCTGACGACAACGAATGGGGCATTCGCTGGGGCAGTATCCGCCAGCGCGCCGAGCTGCCGCCACGACGTCAGATCTGGTGCCGGTCAGCCGCGCCCTGGATTCATGATCTTGCGGAACTGCCAGCGCGGCCAAAGGGATCGAACGATCCGTAGTGGCCAAGGAGGTGGTAGGCGGCGAGAGATTCGAACTCCCGACCCTCTCGGTGTAAACGAGATGCTCTAACCAGCTGAGCTAGCCGCCCTCGGGCAATCGCCCTCACGGCCTTTCTTAACGCCGGGACTCGGTCGCGGCAAGGCGTTCTCGCGCGGATATTCCGATCTCGCCCTCAGGTGTTTCGCCTAGCGCGCCGCCAGCACCTTGGCGAGTTGAACGCCTTCGTTCAACAGCGCCATGCGCAGCAGATCATAGGTCGTCTCGGACCCGCATGCGTTTGCCAGCCGCAAAGCTTGCAGCATCGTGACGATCAGCTCGTCGCTGTCCTTGCCGCCCTGAATGACATGGAACTGATTGGGGGACATCGGCATCAGGCGATCCGCCGGGATGTCTGAGGCAGTGCAAAGACGCTGTCTTCGATGGCGACACTCTTGCTGACGCGGGCGAAACACTTTTCACTGACATGAAACAGCACGGCGATGGTGGTCTCGCCATCGATCATGGCTGGCAATCCCAGCGGCTCGATCTCCAGTCCGAAGCCCTGAAGAATCGGGATGCGCAAGGGATTGATGACCGAGGTGAAACCGGACAGGCCTTCCATCAGGCCATATTCCTGAATCGCGAGCAGCAGTTCGAAATAGTGCCGGCTGCGGCGTTCGGATTTGCGCATGGCAAAGCGCGTCAGCTCCAGTACATCACGTCGCTGGATCAGCGCACCATCGACAAGCTGCGCAAAATTCTCGCTGAGCATGTGAGGCAAGACGGTTGGATAGAGCCGGAAGCCGCCGGCGACAGCGCCTGCGTCATCGGCCGCGACCAGATAGACGGCAGCATCATCGTCATACTGGTCCTTCTCGTGGATGCCATCGACATCGAAGGCGGTCCAGCCGCGCTCTCCGACAAAGACCTCGTGTCGTAACCGAAATTGCTTGTCCAGGAGATCGCCGAACTGCCCAGCATTACCGCTGTGAATGACCTCGATCATAAAAAGCTCTCCACGCTCGTCTGCGTGGAGGGTTCTCATGATGACTTTGGTCGCGATATTCCGTGGGCAGGGGATTGACAATTCAGAAAGCGATCAGTCCTTGTGTGATCGCTTCGGCCACGGCCTGCGCGCGCGTATGCGCATTCAACTTGTGCATGGCAGCGGTGACAGTCTTGTTCACCGTGTCTTCGGAGATACCGAGAATGACGCTCGTGTCCCAGGCGGTCTTTCCGGCAGCGACCCAGCTGACGACCTCGCGCTCCCGCAAGGTGAGGGCGATCAACTTCGCACGCTGGTGAGAGCGAAGCGTCGCAAAGCGGTTGAACGCATACATGGTGACGAGCTCGATGGCGCCGTGCGCGTCCTCGGTATTTTCGACTTCGTAGCCTGCCAGTGACAGGCCGGCCTGATAGCCGTTCATGCCGTGCACGGGTGCGCAGAGGCCGAACTTCAATCCGTAATCGACAGACGCGATCTCCATGATGGTCCGTGATATCGGGCTGACCTCATCGAGCCGGATGTCGGACCAGGTGAACAGCTCGGGTTGCCGGCGGATCCGCGGCGCGACAGGATCCGAGGCATAGAAATTGGACGCGCTATATTGTTCGGCCCAAGGCTTGGGCCATACTTTCAGCAACACGCGATCTTCGAACGGTTGGTGGACGCCGGTCGAGGCCAGAAAGCAGACGTGGTTGTAGCCGAACGATTTGACCGTAGCGGCCACGATATCGCCAACCGCAGACATGGAGGCGGCATTGGCAATGCTTTCGATGGCCGACAATGCGGTCTGAAAATGCTTGCCTTTGAATGACCCCATGGCGCGCCTGCGTGTCAGCTGAAATGGAGCTATGTTTTGGGAAATAATTCTTGTAATAATTTATAATATGTACGGGGCGAGGATATCGTCGCCGTCACGGCGCGCAATTCGCCATTCGATTGACAACACAACTATACACCGTTCCGTCATTGCCGGAACGCCCGTCCCTCGCTGCTTTGTGCCGCGAATGGTTCTTTGTTACCACTACGCCCTTTCTTCCCAGATCATCGCCAGATGTACGATGGTCTGCACGGCTTTTTCCATGTCCTGGACGCTGACCCATTCGGTACGGCCATGGAAGGCGTGTTCGCCGGCGAAGATATTGGGGCAGGGCAGGCCCATGAAGGACAGCCGCGATCCGTCGGTGCCGCCGCGGATGCTGCTGCGGACGGGTTTGAGCCCGGCGCGCTGGATCGCTTCCACGGCGTATTCGACCATCTGCGGATAGCGGTCGATCACCTGCTTCATGTTGCGGTATTGCTGCTTGATCTCGAGCGTTGCCGTCGAGTGCGGATAGGCCATCATCACGTCGTCGACGATGGATTGCAGCAGCGCTTCCTTCTCCGCAAGGCCGTCATCTGTGAAGTCGCGCACGATCAGACTGAGCGTCGCTCGTTCAAGCGCGCCTGAAATGCCGATCGGATGCAGGAAGCCTTGCTTGCCGTCGGTGGTCTCAGGCGAACAGGTGTCTTTCGGCAGTCGCTCGACGATTGCGGCAGCGATCTTGATGGCGTGCTCCATCTTGCCCTTGGCAAAGCCGGGATGCGCGCTGACGCCTTCGATGGTGATGACGGCACCGTCGGCCGAGAAAGTCTCGTCTTCGACATAGCCGGCGGTCTCGCCATCCATGGTGTAGGCGAAGTCGGCGCCCAGCTTTGTCAGGTCGACCTTGTCGACGCCGCGGCCGATCTCTTCATCGGGCGTGAACAGGATCTTGATGGTGCCGTGCCTGATCTGTGGATTGGCAACCAGGAAACGTGCCGCGTCCATGATCTCGGCGAGGCCAGCCTTGTTGTCGGCGCCCAGCAAAGTGGTGCCGTCGGTGGTGATGATGTCATGGCCGATCTGGTCCTTCAGCGCCGGATTGTCGGCGACGCGGATGACCTGCGTTGTGTCCACCGGCAGCACGATATCGCCGCCCCGATAGTTTTTGACGATCTGCGGTTTGACGTCCTTGCCGCTGCAGTCGGGCGAGGTGTCCATATGCGAGCAGAAGCAGATCACCGGCACCTTCTTGTCCGATGTTGCGGGGATCGTCGCATAGACATAGCCATGCTCATCGAGATGCGCGTCCCTGAGCCCCAGGTCCCGCAGCTCCTGCGCGAGCACGCGGCCGAGATCCTTCTGCTTTTCGGTCGATGGGCAGGTGGGGGAGGCGGGGTCGGACTGGGTGTCGATCACCACATAGCGCAGGAAGTGCGCAGTTACGTCATGAGCGAAATCGAAGGGGGGAGTTGCTGTCAAAGGGCACCATCTGATTGCAGAAGTCCTCACAGCTTAGAAGTTTCATTCCGGGCCGTCACGAGGACGCGGCCCGGAATGAGATCAGTTCAAGCGGTCGATCAGACGGCTTCCTTGAGTTCCTTGGCCGGCCGGAACGCGACCTTCTTGCTGGCCGCGATCTCGATCTGCTCGCCGGTCGCCGGGTTGCGACCCATGCGGGCGGCGCGCTTGCGGACCTGAAGGATGCCAAGGCCGACAATGCGGATACGCTCGCCGTTCTTGAGGTGGTTGGTGATGCGCTCCACCATGTCACCGAGGATTTCTTCGGCCTTCTTCTTCGACAGCTCGTGATCTTCAGCCAGGGCCGCGGCGAGATGCTTCAGCGTGATGGTGGGAGGAGTGGCCGCTTTCGCGGCGGTGGTGGTTGCAGCTTTTGCCATGAATCTGGCCCTTCTCGTTGGTGGTCTGTCTTAAACCTGTGACGCAGCAGGGCTTAAACGATTCGGAGCGATGCCGCCCCGCTGTTTTGCCTGCAAACAGGGGCTTATTTGCATTTCCGGCCTTAAAACGGCCTTCTCGCACAGCCTGCAGCGACGCCCTCTAGTGATGTCCCGGGGAATGGTTCTGCAACGTCCTTGACTTCAAAAGGGCGTCCCTTTATGTCCAGCCCCACTGCGGGATTGCAGACGATCCACGCGGGAGTAGCTCAGTTGGTTAGAGCGCTGCCCTGTCACGGCAGAGGTCGCGGGTTCGAGTCCCGTCTCTCGCGCCATTCCATCGGGAATGGCGGGATTCAGGTCCATCCGCGGTCGTCCCCACAAGTTTCCTCAAGAGAACTATAGAGTTGCAGACGTCTCGCGCGGCATTTGACGTGCCAGCGCTCAGAACGAATCTGCCAACGCGATTTCCTGCTTCAGCGCCTCGATTCGCCGGGCGGCTTCAGCGCGCGTCAGGTCCTTTTCGAATTGTTTGGGCTGATAGGCCTCGATCGCCAGCGATTTCAGCGTCAGCGCCTGGCCGCGGGTCATCGGGCCGGAGAGGCGATCCGGCAGGCTCTCATACGACGATACCGATGCCGCAGTCGCGGGGACGACAATCTCACTGTGGGTGCTCAAAGTCGGGGTCTTCAAAGCCAGGGTCATTAAAGCAGGGGTCATGGGAACCTCCAAAAAATCCGATCTGGGTCGAAACAATGGCTTGTCAATTTGTTCTCTTTTTGTTCTATATCGCAAATGACCAAGCTCGCCAACCTGAATTTCAGAATCGCCCGGCTGCGCTACCAGATGAAGGGGGTGCAGTCGGATATCCGGCTGCTGACCAATGCCGGGCTGGACTGTGCCAATGCCTCCATGCGCCTGCGACGGATGCAGGCCGATCTGCTGGTGCTCATTGCGGAGCGTGAGGGGCTGGCATGTCCGGCGTGAGCGAGCCGCCGCAGCTCAGGATCATCACATTGCGGGCGCAGATCGCCGAGCTCGGCGCGGCGATCCGTCTGTTGCGACAGGCGGGCATGGACAACGCCGCCGCGGAGTTGCTGCTGGTGCGGAAACGCGCCGAACTGGAGGGCTTGATGTTGCCGGGAAGGAGCGCCAGGTCCGACCCGCCGACGGGCGAGGTTTGACGGTCCCGGTGGTTGAGAAGTCATGCCGGATTTTTGAGAATCTGCGGAAGGTTTGTCGCAGCCGGCGATGCATCGGCAAGGTTGCGTTTCAATCGTCGCGCCGCGCATGGCAGAGCATGAAACTGTCAACATCCCTTGTCTTGCATGGCTTGTTGCGCTGCGCTAAGGCTCAGAACCATTCCAATGTTCGAATCTGTGGCAAAGTCAGGGCCGCAGGAGTAAGGCTCGCCGATGAACGGCATCTTGCATAATTATCTCCCACTTGTGGTCTTTATCGGCATAGCATCCGTCATCGGTCTGGCCTTGCTGATCGCGCCATTTCTTGTCGCCTACCAGCAGCCAGATCCGGAAAAGCTGTCCGCCTATGAATGCGGATTCAACGCTTTTGACGACGCGCGCATGAAGTTCGATGTGCGGTTCTATCTGGTGGCGATTCTCTTCATCATCTTCGATCTGGAAGTCGCCTTTCTGTTTCCGTGGGCAGTGGCCTTCGGCAAGCTTGGCGCAACCGGCTTCTGGTCGATGATCGTGTTTCTCGGCGTGCTCACCATCGGTTTCGCCTACGAATGGAAGAAAGGCGCGCTCGAATGGGATTGAGCCCAGTCACAGCCTCGGCTCCCGCCATCGCGCAGGCGCCAAAAGGCATCATCGATCCGTCCACCGGCAAGCCGGTCGGCGCGAACGATCCGTATTTTCTCGAGGTCAATGCCGAGCTGTCCGACAAGGGCTTCTTCGTTGCCGCGACCGACGACCTGATCACATGGGCGCGCACCGGCTCGCTGATGTGGATGACCTTCGGTCTCGCCTGCTGCGCGGTCGAGATGATGCAGGTGTCGATGCCGCGTTACGACGTCGAGCGCTTCGGCTTCGCGCCACGTGCGTCGCCGCGTCAGTCCGACGTGATGATCGTCGCCGGCACGCTGACCAACAAGATGGCCCCTGCGCTGCGCAAGGTCTATGACCAGATGCCGGAGCCGCGTTACGTCATCTCGATGGGTTCCTGCGCCAATGGCGGCGGCTACTATCACTACTCGTATTCGGTGGTTCGGGGCTGCGACCGTATCGTGCCGATCGACATTTATGTCCCGGGCTGCCCGCCCACCGCAGAAGCGCTTCTCTACGGCGTGCTGCTGCTGCAGAAGAAGATCCGCCGCACCGGCACGATTGAACGCTAAGACTCGCGAACGCTTAAGGCTTTGTCATGGACGATGTGAGGCTCGACACACTGGGTCAGACGATTGTCGGCGCCCTGCCGGGTGCCGCGCTCGCGCATGAGGTGGCGTTCGGCCAGCTGACGATTGCGGTGGAAACATCGAAGATCGTCGAGGTCGCGCAGTTCCTGCGTGACGATCCGCGCTGCCGCTTCGTCAATTTCACCGATGCGACGGCTGTCGACTATCCCGGTCGCGAAAAGCGCTTCGACGTTGTCTATCACCTGATGTCGCCGACGCTGAATACGCGCATCCGCGTGAAGGCGCTCGCATCCGAAACAACTCAGGTGCCGTCGATCATTTCGGTGTTTCCCGGCGCTGACTGGTTCGAGCGCGAAGCCTATGACCTCTATGGCGTGATCTTTGTCGGTCATCCCGACATGCGCCGGCTGCTGACCGATTACGGTTTCGACGGCCATCCGCTGCGCAAGGACTTCCCGCTCACAGGCTTCGTCGAGGTTCGTTACGACGACCAGGAGAAGCGGGTGGTGTACGAGCCGGTCCGGCTCAACCAGGAATTCCGCAAATTCGATTTCCTCTCGCCCTGGGAAGGCGCGGATTATCCCGTGCTGCCGGGTGACGAGAAGGCAGAGGTCAAGCCATGACCGAACAACCCAACGTTCGCAATTTCACGATCAACTTCGGACCGCAGCATCCGGCCGCGCACGGCGTGCTCCGCCTGGTGCTGGAGCTCGACGGTGAAGTCGTCGAGCGCGTCGATCCGCATATCGGCCTGCTTCACCGCGGCACCGAGAAGCTGATCGAGCAGAAGACCTATCTGCAGGCGATCCCGTATTTCGACCGGCTCGATTACGTCGCGCCGATGAACCAGGAACACGCGTTCTGTCTGGCTGCTGAAAAGCTGCTCGGCATTACCGTGCCGCGCCGCGGCCAGTTGATCCGCGTGCTGTATTCCGAAATCGGCCGTATCTTGTCGCATCTTCTCAACATCACCACGCAGGCGATGGACGTCGGCGCGCTGACCCCGCCGCTATGGGGTTTCGAAGAGCGCGAGAAGCTGATGGTGTTCTATGAGCGTGCCTCGGGCTCGCGCATGCATGCCGCATTCTTCCGTATCGGCGGCGTACATCAGGATCTGCCGCCCAAGCTGATCAACGACATCGATGCCTGGTGCGATGCCTTCCCGCAGGTGCTCGACGATCTCGAGACGCTGCTCACTGGTAACCGCATCTTCAAGCAGCGCAACGTCGATATCGGCGTGGTGTCGCTGGAAGACGCCTGGAAGTGGGGCTTCTCCGGCGTGATGGTGCGCGGCTCCGGCGCCGCCTGGGATCTGCGCAAGTCGCAGCCTTATGAGTGCTACGCCGAAATGGAATTCGACGTTCCGATCGGCAAGAACGGCGATTGCTACGATCGTTACTGCATCCGCGTCGAAGAGATGCGGCAGTCGACCAAGATCATGAAGCAGTGCATCGCCAAGATGCGCGCCGCGGACGGGCAGGGTGCTGTCGCCGTCGAGGACAACAAGATTTTCCCGCCGCGCCGCAGCGAGATGAAGCGCTCGATGGAATCGCTGATCCATCACTTCAAGCTCTACACCGAAGGCTTCCGCGTGCCGGAAGGCGAAGTCTATGCCGCCGTCGAAGCGCCGAAGGGTGAGTTCGGCGTCTATCTCGTCTCCGACGGCAGCAACAAGCCGTACAAGTGCAAGATCCGTGCGCCGGGCTTTGCGCATCTGCAGGCCATGGACTTCATGTGCCGCGGCCATCTGCTCGCCGACGTCTCTGCCATCCTCGGTTCGCTCGATATCGTGTTCGGAGAGGTCGATCGATGAACGTGACTGCGGGTCTCAGTCTGGCTATGACAGGTCTGATCGGATTGCCCGCTTTCGCGGCCGAGCTCGGCTGCGCGCACTATGCTGCCTTCAAGAAGCTGCCAGCCGGCTTCCAGGAAATCGCCAGCGGCGATCTGGGCGGCGTTGAGAGCTTCGTTTTGTCGAACGGTGATTGCACCTGCAACAACGGCCCCGTGATTGCGCGCCGCTTTGGCCGACCGGCTCCCGTGGGTGAGAACTGGTCGTGCCGTCACGCAATCGGTGATGAGGTTGAGGTCAAACAGTGACGCTGACGCCTCCCATCCAGTTTGACCGGGCGTCCGGCGTTCTCCAGAGCGTGAATCTCTGGGAACGTGCGATGGCATGTGCGCTGGTGGTTGGCTCGAAGATCTCGTCGTCGTTCTCGCATCGCGGCTACAACATGTGCGCCAACCTGATGCGCAGGACGGTGCTGCCGGCGCGGGATCTCGTGGTGAAGCTGAATGCGGATGCGCTGTTCGCGTTCCCGTTCGGCGATGGCTACTGGAGCAAGTTGCTCAACCGCACGTTCTCCTATGAAGACGAGCTTGAGGTGTTGTTCCGGAACTCGATCGACGTCGATTACACGCTGCTCGATTGCGGCGCGAATTATGGATACTGGTCGGTGCTGGTGTCGAGCGCGCCGTTCGGCTCGCACAAGGCGATTGCGATCGAGCCGTCATTCGATAATTTCGCCAAGCTCGCCAACAATGCCAGGATCAATGGTGACCGGTTCGACGTCATCAAATGCGCGATCGGTTCGCAGCGCGGCACGGCACATCTGTCGGGCACCAAGCACGAAGCCTTCAGCATCGCCGGTGATCCCAATGCCGGCGGCGAGGAAGTGCCTGTGATCTCGCTCGATAATCTGCTCGACGACGGCAAGGTGTCGATGTCTGGCAAATACCTGATCAAGCTCGACGTCGAAGGCGTCGAGATCGAGGCTATCAAGGGCGGCGCGCGATTGCTGCAGGGCGACTCGGTCATCATGTGCGAAGAGCACGGCAATGACCCGCATCACACTGTCTCACGCTTTATCCTGGATCAAACGCCGCTCAAGTTGATCGTGCATGATCCCGCCACCAACCGTTTCGAAACCGTGACCGAGTTGTCGATCCTCGATCGCATCAAGGTGTCCACACATGTTGGCTACAACGTGTTTGGCACATCGAGTGCGTTCTGGCTCGACCGCATCAACAGCCTGAATGCGAGCGCGGCGCGCCGCACTCATTGAGAGACTAGACATGTCCGTCCGCCGTTTGGCTCCGAAAGAAGTTCAGCCCGCTTCGTTTGAATTCACGCCTGAGAATTTGGCGTGGGCGAAAGAGCAGATCACGCATTATCCGCCCGGCCGTCAGGCATCGGCCGTGATCGCGATCCTGTGGCGCGCACAGGAGCAGCAGGCCGGCTGGGTGTCGGAAGCCGCGATCCGCGTCGTCGCCGACATGCTGGAAATGCCCTATATCCGCGTGCTCGAAGTCGCGACCTTCTACACCCAGTTCCAGCTGCAGCCGGTCGGCAAGAAGGCGCATATTCAGGTCTGCGGTACCACGCCTTGCATGCTGCGCGGCGCCGGCGATCTGATCGACGTCTGTCAGCATCGCATCCATCACGACCCGTTCCATCTGTCCGCAGATGGCGACTTCTCGTGGGAGGAGGTCGAGTGCCTCGGCGCCTGCGTCAACGCCCCGATGGCGATGATCTGGAGCGACACCTACGAAGACCTCACCAAAGAGAGCATGAACAAGCTGATCGACGGCTTTGCCGCCGGCACGCCGCCGAAGCCGGGTTCGCAGATCGGCCGTCAGTTTGCCGCGCCCGAAGGCGGCGCGCGCGTGATGACGAGCGGTGGCGCCGCCACATACACGAAGGTTCTGGATATGCCGAAGGAGCCCGCGCTCGCCGATGCAGAGCCGAAGAAGCAGACCGAGTCGGCCAATGTGCAGGAGCGCCCGGCGCCGAAGCCGCCGGCTGCCGACGCGACCAAGACCAATCCGCCGAAAGGTGGAACTCCCAAGGATCCGAAGAATCCCAAGGAGCCGAAGAAATGATGCGCGCGCTGTCGATGAAATTTGCAACGCAGTCGGGGGACGCGGCAATGAACAAGTGGCTCTACATCGCACTGCATACGACGGTCGCAGCTGCGTTCATTTTCTCGCTGCAGCGCTTCTTTTTGAACGCCACGCTTGAATCAAGTCTGTTGTGGGCCGTTGTGTTCGGCGGTTGCGCCGCGATGCTCGCCTACAAGCAATCCAATCGCTGATCGAGGAAGCCATGCTCGACGACAACGACCGCATCTTCCGCAATCTCTACGGCCTCGACGACTGGGGTCTCGCCGGCGCACGCCGCCGCGGCGGCTGGGATGGCACCAAGGCCATCATCGACAAGGGCCGCGACTGGATCGTCAACGAGATGAAGGCGTCGGGCCTGCGTGGCCGCGGCGGTGCAGGTTTCCCGACCGGCATGAAGTGGTCCTTCATGCCGAAGGACAATGCCGACGGCCGCCCGAGCTATCTCGTCGTCAATGCTGACGAGTCCGAGCCCGGTACCTGTAAGGACCGCGAGATCATGCGGCACGATCCGCATACGCTGGTCGAAGGCTGCCTGATCGCCGGCTGCGCCATGGGCGCCCATGTCGGTTATATCTATGTGCGCGGCGAATTCATTCGGGAGCGCGAGCATCTGCAGGCGGCGATCGATCAGGCCTATGAGGCCAATCTGATCGGCAAGAACAACATCCACGGCTTCCCGTTCGACCTCTATGTCGCGCACGGTGCCGGCGCCTATATCTGCGGCGAAGAGACTGCACTGCTCGAAAGCCTTGAAGGCAAGAAGGGCCAGCCGCGCCTGAAGCCGCCATTCCCGGCGAATGTCGGTCTCTACGGCTGCCCGACGACGGTGAACAATGTGGAGTCGATCGCTGTTGCGCCGGACATCCTGCGGCGCGGCGCGGCGTGGTTCGCCTCGATCGGCCGTCCGAACAATGTCGGCACCAAGCTTTACGGCATCTCCGGCCACGTCAACACGCCCTGCGTCGTCGAGGACGCCATGAGCATTCCGTTCAGGGAGCTGATCGAGAAGCACGGCGGCGGCATTCGCGGCGGCTGGGACAATCTGCTGGCGATTATCCCCGGCGGCGCATCGTGCCCGCTGATCCCGGCCGCGGATTGCGAAGAACTCATCATGGACTTCGACGGCACCCGCGCGGTGAAGTCGTCATTCGGTACCGCCGGCGTCATCGTCATGGACAAGTCCACCGACGTGGTCGCGGCGATTGCCCGCATCAGCTACTTCTTCAAGCATGAGAGCTGCGGCCAGTGCACGCCGTGCCGCGAAGGCACCGGCTGGATGTGGCGCGTGCTGAGCCGCATGGTCGAGGGCCGCGCCCACAAGCGCGAGATCGACATGCTGCTCGAAGTCACCAAGCAGGTTGAAGGCCACACCATCTGCGCACTCGGCGATGCCGCCGCGTGGCCGGTGCAGGGCCTGATCCGCGCCTTCCGCCCGGAGATCGAACGCCGCATCGAAGAGTTCAGCCGCAAGGCCACGCTTGACGATCAAGGCATCCTCGATCCCGCGCATCTGGTCGCGGCGGAGTAGGGCGCATGGCTATGACGAAACTGATCATCGACGGCAAAGAGATCGAGGTCCCCGCGGAATACACGCTTCTGCAGGCGTGTGAAGCCGCCGACGCCGAAATCCCGCGCTTCTGCTACCATGAGCGCCTGTCGATCGCTGGCAATTGCCGCATGTGCCTGGTCGAGGTGAAGGGCGGACCGAAGCCGGTCGCGAGCTGCGCCTGGGGCGTGCGCGATTGCCGTCCGGGCCCGAAGGGTGAGCCGCCGGAAATCTCGACCCGCTCGCCGATGGTCAAGAAGGCACGCGAAGGCGTGATGGAATTCCTGCTGATCAACCACCCGCTGGATTGCCCGATCTGCGATCAGGGCGGCGAGTGCGATTTGCAGGACCAGGCGATGGGCTACGGCGTCGACACGTCGCGCTTTGCCGAAAACAAGCGTGCCGTCGAGGACAAGTATCTCGGCGCTCTCGTGAAGACCTCGATGAATCGCTGCATCCAGTGCACGCGCTGTGTCCGCTTCGCCGCCGAGATCTGCGGCGTGCCGGAAATGGGCGCCACCGGTCGCGGCGAGGACATGGAAATCACTTCGTTCCTGGAAACGGCGCTGACCTCGGAGCTGCAGGGCAACCTCGTCGATATCTGCCCGGTCGGTGCGCTGACCTCGAAACCTTACGCTTTCGCCGCGCGTCCGTGGGAGCTCGGCAAGACCCAGTCCATCGATGTCATGGATGCGGTCGGCTCGGCGATCCGCGTCGACACCCGTGGCCGCGAAGTGATGCGCATCCTGCCGCGCGTCAATGAGGCCGTGAACGAGGAATGGATCTCCGACAAGACACGCCACATCGTCGACGGCCTGCGCACGCAGCGTCTCGATCGTCCGTATATCCGCGACAACGGCAAGCTGCGCGCTGCGACCTGGGCTGAAGCGTTCAGTGCCATCGCTGCGAAGGTGGCCGGCAGCAAGAAGATCGGCGCCATCGCTGGCGATCTCGCTGCGGTCGAGGAAATGTTCGCGCTGAAGCAACTGCTCGCAAGCATGGGTTCGGCCAATCTGGCGACCCAGAGCGCGGGCGCGTTTGATGCGGCCACTGGTCGCGCGTCCTACATTTTCAACCCGACCATCGCCGGCATCGAGCAGGCCGATGCGCTGCTGATCGTGGGCGCCAACCCGCGCAAGGAAGCCGCCGTTCTCAACGCGCGCATCCGCAAGGCATGGCGCACCGGTGCATTGAAGGTCGGCGTGATCGGCGAGAAGGCCGATCTGACCTATCGCTACGACTATCTCGGCGCCGGCACGGACTCGCTGGCCGAACTCGCCGCCGGCAAGAACGCCTTCGCCGATGTGCTGAAGAACGCCAAGCATCCGATCGTGCTGGTTGGCGCCGGTGTGGCCGCACGTGCCGATGGCGCTGCGGTACTCGCGGCGGCTGCCAAGCTCGCTTCGGACTTCGGTGTCATCAAGGACGGCTGGAACGGTTTTGCGGTGCTGCAGATGGCGGCCTCGACGGTCGGCGCGCTCGATATCGGTTTCGCGCCGACATCTGGCAGCCTGAGCCTCGCACAGATGACGTCGGCTGGTTCGCTCGATGTGTTGTTCTCGCTCGGCGCCGACGACGTGAAAGTCGCCGACGGCACCTTCGTCGTCTACATCGGCACCCATGGTGACCGCGGCGCGCATCGCGCCGACGTGATCCTGCCGGGTGCGGCCTATACCGAGAAGTCCGGCATCTTCGTCAACACCGAAGGCCGCGTGCAGATGGCGGAGCGCGCCGGTTTCCCGCCGGGCGATGCCCGCGAGGACTGGGCGGTGATCCGCGCATTGTCCGACGTGCTCGGCCACAAGCTGCCTTACGACTCGCTGGCTGCGCTGCGGCAGGCGATCTTCAAGGCTGCACCGCACCTGATGCGCATCGATCAGATCGAGGCCGGCGATGCCGGTGCGATCAAGACCCTTGCGGGCAAGGGGGGCACCGTCGACAAGACACCGTTCAAGGCCTCCGTTGAGGACTTCTACCTGACCAACCCGATCGCGCGTGCGTCAGCCATCATGGCGGAATGCTCCCGCCTGGCCTCCGGCCAGATGCTGACGGCGGCGGAGTAAACCGATGGCTGAATTCTGGACAAGCACCCTGTGGCCGCTGATCATCATGGTCGCGCAGAGCCTCCTTGTGCTCGTGGTGCTCTTGATTGCGATTGCCTACATCCTGCTGGCTGACCGCAAGATCTGGGCGGCGGTACAGATCCGCCGTGGCCCCAACGTGGTCGGGCCATTCGGCCTGCTGCAATCCTTCGCGGACTTGTTGAAATTCGTGTTGAAGGAGCCCGTGGTTCCTTCCAGCTCCAACAAGGGCGTGTTCCTGCTGGCGCCGCTGGTGTCCTGCGTGCTCGCGCTGGCGGCCTGGGCGGTGATCCCGATGGATCTCGGCTGGGTGATCTCCGACATCAATGTCGGCGTGCTCTATATCTTCGCGATCTCGTCGCTGTCGGTCTACGGCATCATCATGGCCGGCTGGTCGTCGAACTCGAAATATCCGTTCCTGTCGGCGCTGCGCGCCGCCGCGCAGATGGTGTCCTACGAAGTTTCGATTGGCTTCGTCATCATCACCGTCTTGCTCTGCGTCGGTTCGCTGAACCTGACGGACATCGTCGCCGCGCAGAATTCGAAGTGGGGCATTCTCGGCTGGTACTGGATCCCGCTGTTCCCAATGTTCGTGATCTTCTATGTCTCGGCGCTGGCTGAAACCAACCGTCCCCCCTTCGACCTCGTCGAAGCGGAATCGGAACTGGTCGCGGGCTTCATGACCGAATACGGCTCGACCCCGTATCTGCTGTTCATGCTCGGTGAATATGTCGCCATCGTCACCATGTGCGCGCTGGCAACGATCCTGTTCCTTGGCGGCTGGCTGTCGCCGATCCCGTTCGCGCCATTCACCTGGGTGCCAGGCATCATCTGGTTCGCCCTCAAGGTGATGTTCATGTTCTTCCTGATTGCGATGGCGAAGGCGATCGTGCCGCGCTACCGCTACGACCAGCTGATGCGTCTGGGCTGGAAGGTGTTTCTGCCGCTGTCGTTGGCGTACGTCATCATCGTCGCTGCCGTGCTGCAATTCGGGGGCCTTGCTCCGAAATGAGGTCACTATGAATATCAGGGCAACAGCTCATTCGCTTCTGCTGGCGGAGTTCGTCTCGGCGTTCATCCTCGCCATGCGGTATTTTTTCAAACCGAAGCCGACGCTGAACTATCCGTTCGAGAAAGGGCCGATCTCGCCGCGTTTCCGCGGTGAGCATGCGCTACGCCGCTATCCGAACGGCGAAGAGCGCTGCATCGCCTGCAAGCTCTGCGAAGCGGTGTGTCCGGCACAGGCCATCACCATCGAAGCCGGCCCGCGCCGCAACGATGGTACGCGCCGTACCGTGCGCTACGACATCGACATGGTGAAATGCATCTATTGCGGACTGTGCCAGGAGGCCTGTCCGGTGGATGCGATCGTCGAGGGACCGAACTTCGAGTTCGCCACCGAGACGCGTGAGGAACTCTATTATGACAAGGCGAAATTGCTCGCCAACGGCGACCGCTGGGAGCGCGAGATTGCGAAGTCAATCGAACTCGACGCGCCGTACCGGTAAGGTGACCAGATGATCCTTCCCGCACTGTTCTTCTATCTGTTCGCCAGCATCTGCGTGGCTTCCGCGGTCATGGTGATTGCCTCGCGCAATCCCGTGCATTCCGTGCTGTTCCTGATCCTGGCCTTCGTCAATGCCTCGGGCCTGTTCGTGCTGATGGGTGCCGAATTCCTCGCGATGCTGCTGATAGTCGTCTATGTCGGCGCCGTCGCGGTGCTGTTCCTGTTCGTCATCATGATGCTCGACGTCGACTTCACGCAGCTGCGCGAAGGCTTCATCCAGTATCTGCCGTTTGGTCTCGTGATCGGTGCGATCTTCCTGGCCGAATTGCTGCTGGTCGCAGGTGGCTGGGTGATGAACCCGAACGTCACCAAGTCGATCACGGCGGCCATCCCGACGAATGTGAGCAATACCGAGGCGCTCGGCCTCGTGCTCTATACGAAGTACATCCATTACTTCCAGCTGGCCGGCATGGTGCTGCTGGTGGCGATGATCGGCGCGATCGTGCTGACGCTGCGTCACAAGGTCAAAGTGCGGCGCCAGGACATCAATGTTCAGAACGCGCGCAATCCGGAACTGGCGATGGAAGTGCGCAAGGTCGCGACCGGGCAGGGCCTGCAGGACGCCGACGCGGGGAGCTGGGTCAAATGACGATCGGTCTCGGACACTATCTGGCGGTCGCAGCGATTCTGTTCACGCTGGGCATTCTCGGCATCTTCCTGAACCGCAAGAACATCATCGTCATCCTGATGTCGATCGAGCTGATCCTGCTCGCCGTCAACATCAACATGGTGGCGTTCTCGACCTTCCTCGGCGACATCGTGGGCCAGGTGTTCGCGCTGCTGGTGCTGACCGTGGCCGCTGCGGAAGCAGCGATCGGTCTCGCCGTGTTGGTGGTCTATTTCCGCAACCGCGGCTCGATCGCGGTTGAAGACGTCAATCTGATGAAGGGCTGAGCCAACAATGATTCAGGCTCTTGTATTCCTGCCGCTGATCGGCGCGCTGATCGCCGGCTTCATCGCCATCCTGGGTGCGCATGGGCGTAATCCGAGCGGCGACGAGATGGACCATGCGCATGACGACCACGGTCACGGCGATGCCAGCGCACATGCTGCGCATGGGCATGACGATCATGGTCACGATGATCACGACGACCATCACCATGTTGCCGAGCCGGCCGCGCTCGGCTCGCGTGCGGCCGAGCTGATCACCGCCGGTCTGCTGGTGGTGTCGGCGGTGCTGTCCTGGATGACCTTCGTGGACGTCGCCTTCATGCATCACGATGCCCGTATCGTGCTGCTGAACTGGATCAATTCGGGCGACCTGCAGCTGTCCTGGACGCTGCGCGTCGATACGCTGACCGCCGTGATGCTGGTCGTCGTCACCACGGTGTCGTCGCTCGTGCACATCTATTCGCTCGGCTATATGGAAGATGATCCGAACCGGCCGCGCTTCATGGCGTATCTGTCGCTGTTCACCTTCATGATGCTGATGCTGGTGACGGCGGATAACCTGCTGCAGCTGTTCTTCGGCTGGGAAGGCGTGGGTCTGGCCAGCTACCTGCTGATCGGTTTCTGGTTCAAGAAGCCCTCGGCCAATGCGGCGGCGATCAAGGCGTTCGTCGTCAACCGCGTCGGCGACTTCGGCTTCCTGCTCGGCATCTTCGCGCTGTTCATGCTGGTTGGCTCGACCGATCTCGACACCATCTTCGCCAGCGCGCCTAGCCTGACCGGCAAGACGATCAACTTCTTCGGCTGGCACGCCGATGCGCTGACACTGACCTGTCTGCTGCTGTTCGTCGGCGCCATGGGCAAGTCAGCCCAGTTCCTGCTGCACACCTGGTTGCCGGACGCGATGGAAGGCCCGACGCCTGTGTCGGCGCTGATCCACGCGGCGACCATGGTCACCGCGGGCGTGTTCATGGTGGCGCGCATGTCGCCGCTGTTCGAGCTCGCGCCGAACGCGCAGGCCGTCGTGATGCTGGTCGGCGCGACCACGGCGTTCTTCGCGGCGACTATCGGTCTGGTGCAGAACGACATCAAGCGCATCGTCGCTTACTCGACCTGTTCGCAGCTCGGTTACATGTTCGTGGCACTGGGGACGGGGGCTTACTCGGTCGCCATGTTCCACCTGTTCACGCACGCCTTCTTCAAGGCTCTGTTGTTCCTAGGCTCGGGCTCGGTGATCTACGCGATGCATCACGAGCAGGACATCCGGAAGATGGGTGGCCTGTGGAACAAGATCCCGTTCACTTATGCGATGATGACCATCGGCACACTGGCGCTGACCGGATTCCCGTTCACGGCCGGCTACTTCTCGAAGGACGCGATCATCGAAGCGGCTTACGCCTCGCACAATCCGTTCGCCTTCTACGGCTTCCTGATGACCGTCGTCGCGGCCTTGCTGACCTCGTTCTATTCATGGCGTCTGGTGTTCAAGACGTTCCATGGCGAGCCGCACGACAAGAAGCATTACGATGCCGCACATGAAGCGCCGCTGTGGATGCTGGTCCCGCTGGCCGTGCTGGGCATCGGATCGTTCGCCGCCGGCTTCCCGTTCAAGGAGCTGTTTGCTGGTCATCATGTCGGCGAGTTCTTCCGGGAATCGCTGAAGATGAACCCGCACATCATCGAGGAGATGCACCACATTCCCGGCTGGGTGCCCTATGTGCCGACCGTGATGATGGTGCTCGGTTTCCTGATTTCGTATCTGTTCTATGTTCGCAAACCCTACCTGCCTGTCGAGCTCGCGAACCAGCATCCGCTGCTCTACAAGTTCCTGCTCAACAAGTGGTACTTCGACGAGCTCTACGAGATCATCTTCGTTCGCCCGGCCAAGTGGATCGGCCACTTCCTCTGGAAGAAGGGCGACGGCATGATCATCGACGGCCTCGGGCCTGATGGTGTCTCGGCCCGCGTGCTCAATATCACGCGCGGCGTGGTCAAGCTGCAGACCGGCTACCTCTATCACTATGCCTTCGCGATGCTGATCGGCGTCGCCGGGTTGATCACCTGGTTCATCTTCGGCCTGGGGGGCCAGTAACAATGGCGTCCGTCATGACATGGCCGGTTCTTTCGGTCGTCACTTTCCTGCCGATCGTCGGCGCGATCCTGATTTATCTCAGCCGCGGCGATGACGAGGCTGCGCAGGGCAACGCCCGCTGGATCGCGCTCTGGACCACGCTGATCACTTTTGCGGTCTCGCTGATCCTGGTGATGCGCTTCGATCCGTCGAACGGCGACTTCCAGTTTGTCGAAAAGGCGCCGTGGCTGGCCGCGACCATCAACTACCATATGGGTGTGGACGGCATTTCGCTGCCCTTCGTGATCCTGACCACGGCCCTGATGCCGTTCTGCATCCTGTGCAGCTGGAAGTCGGTCACCAAGCGCGTTCGCGAATACATGATCGCGTTCCTGTTCCTGGAAACGCTGATGATCGGCACCTTCTCGGCGCTGGATCTGGTGCTGTTCTATCTGTTCTTCGAAGGCGGCCTGATCCCGATGTTCCTGATCATCGGCATCTGGGGCGGCCCGCGCCGCGTCTACGCCTCGTTCAAGTTCTTCCTCTACACGTTCCTCGGCTCGGTGCTGATGCTGCTGGCCATCATGGCGCTGTACTGGAACGCCGGGACGACCGATATCCCGACGCTGATGCACACCGCCGTGCCGCGCAGCCTGCAGACATGGGCGTGGCTGGCATTCTTCGCGTCCTTCGCGGTCAAGATGCCGATGTGGCCGGTACACACCTGGCTGCCTGACGCGCATGTGGAAGCGCCGACGGCAGGTTCAGTCGTGCTGGCCGCGATCATGCTGAAGATGGGCGGTTACGGCTTCCTGCGCTTCTCGCTGCCGATGTTCCCGGATGCCTCTCTCTATTTCGCACCGATGGTCTGGACGCTCTCCGTGATCGCGATCGTCTACACGTCGCTGGTCGCGCTGATGCAGGAAGATATCAAGAAGCTGATCGCCTACTCGTCGGTCGCGCATATGGGCTATGTGACCATGGGCATCTTCGCCGGCACGACACAGGGCGTCTCCGGCGCAGTGTTCCAGATGGTGTCGCACGGCATCGTGTCGGGCGCTCTGTTCCTCTGCGTCGGCGTCGTCTACGACCGCCTGCATACCCGCGAGATCGCGGCCTATGGCGGCCTCGTCAACCGGATGCCGATCTATGCGGCGCTGTTCATGGTGTTCACCATGGCCAATGTCGGTCTGCCCGGCACCTCCGGCTTCGTCGGTGAATTCCTGACGCTGATCGGCACCTTCAAGGTCTCGATCCCAACGGCGACATTCGCCAGCATCGGCGTAATCCTGTCGGCGGCCTATGCACTGTGGCTGTACCGCAAGGTCGTGTTCGGTGAACTGACCAAGCCGGCGCTGCAGGGCATCAAGGACATCACGTTCCGGGAAGGCCTGGTGCTGGTGCCGCTGGTCATTCTCACCATTCTGTTCGGAGTCTATCCGAAGCCGGTGCTCGACATGTCGGCGGCTTCGATCCAGCTCCTCGTTAACAATTACGCTGCTGCAACGTCTGCCGTGAAGGCAGCCGCGCTGCTGCAATGACCGCAGCAGATCAGGATAACGCGCAATGACGATTACGACCGCCGGATATTCCCTGCTGCCCGTACTGCCGGAGCTGATGCTCGCGGTTGGGGCCATGGTGCTGCTGATGATCGGTGCCTTCAACGGACCGAAGGTCACGGGCCTGGTCACCACGCTTGCCGTCTGCCTGCTGGTGGTGGTCGGTGCGGCTGAAATCATGCTGCCCGCCGGCAAGCATGTCACCTTCGGCGGCAGCTTCATCGTCGATGACTATGCGCGTTTCCTGAAGGTGCTGGCGATCATCGCGTCGGCCGTGACGTTGATCCTGTCGCGCGAATTCCTCGCGGACCAGTCCCGTCGCATTTTCGAATACGCCATCCTGGTGCTGCTCTCGACGCTCGGCATGATGGTGCTGATCTCGGCCGGCGACCTGATCATGCTGTATCTCGGCCTCGAACTGATGAGCCTTGCGCTCTATGTCGTCGCAGCCTCCAACCGCGACAATGCAAAGTCGACCGAAGCCGGCCTGAAGTATTTCGTGCTGGGCGCGCTGTCGTCCGGTATGCTGCTCTACGGCGCTTCTATGATCTACGGCTTTACCGGCACGGTGTCCTTCGCCGGCATCGCCGCCGAAGCCAAGACCGGCAGTATCGGCCTGGTGTTCGGGCTGGTGTTTTTGCTTGCCGGCCTCTGTTTCAAGGTTTCGGCTGTGCCGTTCCACATGTGGACGCCCGATGTCTACGAAGGCGCACCGACGCCCGTTACCGCCTTCTTCGCCTCGGCCCCGAAGGTTGCAGCACTCGCTGTGTTCACCCGGGTCACGCTGACGGCGTTCCCAGGCATTGTCGTGCAATGGCAGCAGGTCGTGGTGTTCGTGTCGCTGGCCTCGATGGTACTGGGCTCGTTCGCCGCCATCGGCCAGTCTAACATCAAGCGCCTGATGGCCTATTCGTCGATCGGCCATATGGGCTTTGCGCTGGTCGGTCTTGCCGCCGGCACGCAGGAGGGGGCGCAGGGCGTGCTGGTCTATATCGCGATCTATGTCGCGATGACCCTCGGCACCTTCGCCATCATCCTGACCATGAAGCGGGGTGGCCAGCCTGTTGAGACGATCAAGGATTTCGCTGGCCTGTCGCGCACCAATCCGATCATCGCCTTCTTCTTCGCGATGTTCCTGTTCTCGCTGGCAGGCGTGCCGCCGCTGGCCGGTTTCTTCGGCAAGTTCTACGTCTTCATGGCGGCCATCAAGTCGGGCCTGTTCGTACTGGCCGTGGTCGGTGTGTTGGCCAGCGTGGTGGGCGCGTTCTACTACCTGTCCATCGTGAAGCTCATGTATTTCGACGAGCCGGTCGGGAAGCTCGATCCGATGCGCGTTGAACTGCGCACGGTGCTGGCTGTCGCGGGTCTCTTCAACGTGCTGTTCTTCGTCTATCCGGCGCCTCTGGTCAGCGCGGCGGCATTCGCAGCGAAGTCGCTGTTCTAGATGGTATTTTCGCTCGGTCCCCGAGCCCTCGCGGCGGGCACGAAGCTCGCCGCATTCGACTCAACCGGTTCGACCAATACTGAAGCCATGGACCGCGCGCGCACAGGCGAGCGCGGTCCGATGTGGTTTGTCACAACGGAACAGACCGCGGGACGTGGGCGACGGCATCGGCCGTGGGTCGCTCCCCGCGGGAACCTCGCCAGTTCGGTTCTGGAAGTTCTTGATGTGACGCCGTCAGTTGCGGCGACACTGGGCTTCGCCGCTGGCGTTGCCGTTGAGAAGGCACTCCGACAGATCAGCGTCGAAGCTGCGATGCGGGCGCCGCAGTCGGCCGCGAATGACTATCGGCTGAAATGGCCGAACGACGTTCTGGCTGGCGGACATAAGCTTGTCGGAATGAATCTGGAGGCGGAGGCAGCGCCGAACGGCCAGCTTGCTGTTGTCGTCGGCATCGGCACCAATGTGGTGGCGGCCCCCGACAATATGCCTTATCCGGTTGCTTGCCTGCATGCGATGGGCGTCAGCGCCAGCGCCGAAGACCTGTTTGCGGCGCTTTCGGACACCTGGCAGGAGATGCGCGGCATCTGGGATTCCGGCCGCGGGTTTGCCGAGATCCGGCGACAGTGGTTGGAACGCGCAGCAGGGATCGGTCAGCCGGTGTCCGTGGACAACGGGGTACAGACGATTTCGGGAATTTTCGACACCATTGATGAGGCCGGTTGTATGATTGTCGCGACAGCGGATCGCCGGCGAATCCCTATTACCGCCGGCGACGTTCATTTCGGATCGGCCGCGTCGACAAGGACAGCACGCAAATGACGCGACCCAACGAATTGACCTTCGCACCGCTGGGAGGCGTCGGCCAGATTGGCATGAACCTGTCGATCTATGGCCTGGCCGGGAAGTGGCTGGCGATCGACCTCGGCGTCTATTTCGGTGACGAGGAACATCTGCCCGGCATCGATCTGGTGATGCCCGACGTGCGCTTCCTGGAAAAGGAAAAGAAGAACCTCGTCGGTCTCGTCCTCACCCACGCCCATGAGGATCACTTCGGCGCCATTATCGACCTGTGGCCCAAGCTGAAATGCCCGATCTATGCGACGCAGTTCAGCGCCGCATTGTTTGAAGCCAAATGCGCCAGCGAGCGCAATCCGCCGAAGATCCCCGTCACCGTGGTGCCATCGGGCGGCCGCATCAATCTCGGCCCGTTCGATCTCGAATTCATTCCGGTTGCGCATTCGATTCCGGAATCCCACGCCATCGCGCTGCACACGCCGCTCGGCACCGTGCTGCATACCGGTGATTGGAAGATTGACCCGACGCCGATCATCGGCCTGCCAACCGACGAAAAGCGGCTGCGCGAACTCGGCGATGCCGGCGTGCTGGCCATCATCGGCGACTCCACGAATGCGGTGCGCGATGGCCGCTCACCGTCCGAAACGGAGGTTGCCGCCACGCTCACCAAACTGGTGAAGGCTGCCAAGGGCCGCGTCGCCGTCACGACTTTTGCATCGAACGTGGCGCGGTTGCGGGCCGTTGCCGAAGCGGCGCAGGCCGCGGGCCGCGAAGTGGTGTTGGTCGGCCGCGCTATGGAGCGCGTCGTGCAGGTGGCCCGCGAATGCGGTTATCTCGATGGACTGCCGGCGTTCCGCAACGCCGACTATTACGGCCATTTCCCGCCGGACAAGGTGGTGGCGCTGTGCACGGGCAGCCAGGGTGAAGCGCGCGCGGCGCTGGCGCGTATCGCCAGCGACGACCATCCGATGGTGACCCTCAACAAGGGCGATACGGTGATCTTCTCGTCGCGGACCATTCCCGGCAATGAGAAGGCGGTCGGCACCATCATCAACGGTCTTGTCACGCAGGGCATCGAGGTGATCACCGATCGCGATGCGCTGGTGCATGTGTCCGGCCATCCGCGCCGCGACGAATTGCGCGACATGATCTCCTGGGTGCGGCCGCAGCTGCTGATCCCCGTCCATGGCGAGGCGCTCCATCTTCATGAGCATGCCAAGCTCGCGCGCGCCTGCGGCGTGCCGCGGACCATGATCGTCAAGAACGGCGACCTGGTGCGCCTGGCGCCCGGCGATGCTGCCGTCATCGACGAACTGCCGTCTGGCCGCATGTTCAAGGATGGCCTCATTCTCGAGGACTCCAAGTCCCGCGCCGTAAGCGAGCGGCGGCGGCTGTCCTTTGCCGGCTGTGCTTTCGTGGCACTGGCCGTGACCATGAAGGGCGAACTGGTCGATGACCCTGCGGTCGACCTGATCGGCATTCCCGAAAAGAACCTCAAGGGCGAGGTGATGGAAGATGTCGTGTTCGACATCATCGTCAACGTCGTCGAGAACCTGCCCAAGGCGCGCAAGCGCGATCCCGATGCGATGGCGGAGTCGGTGCGACGCGCGGTCCGCTCGTCACTCGCCGATCAATGGGGCAAGAAGACGATGTGCTACGTTCACATCCTGCAGGTCGAAGACTAAAAGCAAAGAAACAAAGACTACGGAGGACACCATGCTGGGCCGGCTCAATCATGTGGCGATTGCCGTCGCCGATGCGGAGAAAGCTGCGAAGATCTACGGCACCGCCTTCGGCGCCGAGATTTCCGCGACCGTGCCGCTGCCGGAGCATGGCGTGATCACGGTGTTCGCGACGCTGCCGAATACCAAGATCGAGTTCATCCAGCCGCTCGGCGCGGATTCGCCGATCGCCAAATTCGTCGAGCGCAACCCTGACGGCGGCATTCATCACATCTGTTACGAAGTGCCGGATATCATCGCGGCACGCGACAACCTGATCAAGGAAGGCGCGCGCGTGCTTGGCGACGGCCAGCCGAAGATCGGCGCCCACGGCAAGCCTGTGCTGTTCCTGCATCCCAAGGATTTCTCGGGCGCGCTGGTAGAGATCGAACAAGCTTCCGAAATCGAACAGTCCTGAGGACACGATGGCCTATACGATCTCGACGTCGCTCGCGGTCTATTTCGTCATCTGGTGGATCACGCTGTTCCTGACGCTGCCATTCGGCGTGCGCAGCCAGCATGAGGACGGCAAGGGCACCGACGGCACCGATCCCGGTGCGCCTGTGCTGGCCCGGATGGGGCGCAAGCTGATCTGGACCACGGTGATTTCCGCGGTGCTGTTCGCCGCCGGCATGTATGCGTATCGCATGGGCTACTTCAACATCGAGAGGCTCTCGAAGCTGATGGGCGTGCCGATCTGAGAGCGATCTTTAACCTGCGGAGTCTGTCCTTTCAGGTGTCGATACGGAGCTGACGCATGAAGCGCTTTCTGCTTTTTCTGTTGCTTGGGCCGGCTGTCGGCTTTGCGGTTTTCGAGCTGCGCGAAATTGCCAGCGGCAGGATCATCGGCGGCTTTCCCGGCTTCATCATGGGATTGCCCTTTGCCTACTGGTTCGGGCTGATCCCGTCGCTGGTGATGTGGCTTGAGGACTGGTTTCTGGAAGACAAGATGCGGCTATGGCCGAAGGTGCTGACCTCGGCATTGACCGGCTATGTGGTGAGTATCGGGATGATGTTGATCTGGACGTCGGTGTCGATTCCGCTGCGTCAGATCCTTACATTCGGGATCGTCGGCGCGGTGCAGGGCCTGGTCTGTTCGTGGCTGTCGGGCATCAAGCCGAAGGGTGGTGCGCTGTAATACGCAGCGCGTTGCATCTCCGAAAAAAGGCCGGCATTGAGCCGGCCTTTTTTGTCTCGGACGATATGAAGCGTCGCTATCGTTGTCGGGAATCTGTCGAAAAAAAAGAGCAGGGCCGCAGCCCTGCTCGGAAAATTGTGTCGACCCTATTACCCCAAACTTTGGATTTTATCCTTGCTTAGCGGGTTGACGCTGCTTGAGCGCGTCAGGGCTCCTCCCGAGACTTGGACCACCAGACTCTGTCCTTACGAACCGCCTGAGGCGTGAGTCGTAGCTTAACTTTTTTTGTTTGTCACCAATTTCGGCAATGTGTGTTCAAAATTTAGGCCAAGGGTAGAATCGCGACCTTTTACGCGATTTCCGGTCACGCTGGGTCGCTCTGGCCGACATCGGAAATGGCGATATTTGACAGCCTGGGAGGCAATTCGCCAGGCGAACGGAATTAAGCCCCGATTGCCGGCTCCATGTCCTAGACTGTCCGGCGTCCGACCTGTCGCCCTTGTATTTTGGCGGCCGATCCGGTTTCACTCGCGTTCTCCCGTGTCCCTCCGATTCCCAGGCCTAACCATGCGATTGTCGCGCTATTTTCTGCCCATTCTCAAGGAAACGCCGAAGGAAGCCGAGATCGTCTCGCACCGGCTGATGCTGCGCGCGGGCATGATCCGTCAGGAGGCCGCCGGCATCTATGCCTGGTTGCCGCTGGGCCTGCGGGTGCTGAAGAAGATCGAGCAGATCGTCCGCGAGGAGCAGAACCGGGCGGGCGCCATCGAACTTCTGATGCCGACATTGCAGCTCGCCGATCTCTGGCGCGAAAGTGGGCGCTACGACGCCTATGGGCCCGAGATGCTGCGCATCCTCGACCGCCACAAGCGGGAGCTTCTCTACGGGCCGACCAACGAAGAAATGATCACCGAGATCTTCCGCGGCTATGTGAAGTCCTACAAGAGCCTGCCGCTGAACCTGTACCACATCCAGTGGAAATTCCGCGACGAGCAGCGTCCGCGTTTCGGCGTGATGCGCGGCCGCGAATTCCTGATGAAGGATGGCTATTCATTCGACATCGATGAGGCAGCAGCGAAGCGCTCCTATAACCAGATGTTCGTCGCTTATCTGCGCACCTTTGCGCGGATGGGCCTGAAGGCGATCCCGATGCGCGCCGAGACCGGCCCGATCGGCGGCGATCACAGCCACGAATTCATTGTGCTTGCGGAGACCGGCGAGTCCGGCGTGTTCTGCGACAGCGACGTCCTCAATCTGCCAGTGCCGCCAGCAGACATCGATTACAACGGCGATCTCACGGGCATCATCGATCAGTGGACCTCGATCTATGCGGCCACCGAAGACGTTCACGACGCCGCGCGGTTCGAGAGCGAAGTGCCGGCCGAGCGGCGGCTCAACACCCGCGGTATCGAAGTCGGCCAGATCTTCTATTTCGGCACCAAATATTCCGACGCGATGAAGGCGACCGTCGCCGGCGCCGACGGCGCGGAGACGGCGATCCATGGCGGCTCCTACGGCGTCGGCGTGTCGCGGCTGCTGGGTGCGATCATCGAAGCCTGCCACGACGAGAACGGCATCAAGTGGCCCGAGGAAGTGGCGCCGTTCCGCGCCGCCATCCTCAACCTGAAGCAGGGGTCGGCCGATACGGATGCGGCCTGCGAGGCGCTCTACAAGGAGCTCTCGGCCAAGGGCGTCGATGTGCTCTATGACGACACCGACCAGCGCGCCGGCGGCAAGTTTGCCACCGCTGACCTGATCGGTGTGCCCTGGCAGATCCTCGTTGGCCCGAAGGGGCTGGCCGAAGGCAAGGTCGAGCTGAAGCGGCGCGATGACGGTTCGCGTGAGAATATCAGTGCCGCTGAGGTCGTCGCAAAGCTGACGTCCTGACGACTTATCCACTGCGTGGTCGCCGCATCACTCACGATGCGGCTAGAATAAGCCCGATTCGTATGGGAGTCGGGCGATGGATGATGCCATGAGCGAGCCAGTTCGAACCCCACCCTTCGCCGCCTTCGAATGGCTGCTGTCCGGACGCTATCTCCGTGCGCGCCGTAAAGAGGGATTCATCTCCGTCATTGCCGGCTTCTCGTTCCTCGGCATCATGCTCGGCGTCGCCACGCTGATCATCGTGATGGCCGTGATGAACGGCTTCCGTAAGGAGCTGCTCGACAAGATCCTGGGTCTGAACGGGCATCTGCTGGTGCAGCCGCTGGAAAGTCCTCTGACCGACTGGAAGGATGTCGCCGACCGCATCAGCGGCGTGAATGGCATTCGTCTCGCGGCGCCGGTCGTGGATGGCCAGGGACTGGGATCATCCGCGTTCGGTGCTGCCGGCATCTTTATCCGCGGTATCCGCTCTGGCGATCTCAATAACCTCACGTCGATCGCCAAGAACATCAAACAGGGCACGCTCGAAGGCTTCGATGACGGGCAGGGTGTGGCGATCGGTCGGCGGCTGGCAGATCAGCTCTCGATCCATGCCGGCGACATGATCACGCTGATCTCGCCGAAGGGGGCGGTGACCCCGATGGGCACGACGCCGCGCATCAAGCCGTACAAGGTTGCTGCCGTCTTCGAGATCGGCATGTCCGAATATGACTCGACCTTCGTGTTCATGCCGTTGGCCGAGGCGCAGACATATTTCAATCGCCCCTCTGACGTGACCTCGATCGAGGTCTACACCAACAATCCCGACAGGATCGACGAGTATCGCAAGCTCGTGACCGAGGCGGCCGGGCGGCCGATCTTCATCGTCGATTGGCGGCAGCGCAACTCGACCTTCTTCAATGCGCTGCAGGTCGAGCGCAACGTCATGTTCCTGATCCTGACGCTGATCGTGCTGGTGGCGGCGCTGAACATCGTCTCCGGCCTGATCATGCTGGTGAAGGACAAGGGCAGCGACATCGCGATCCTGCGCACCATGGGCGCCTCTCAAGGCTCGATCATGCGGGTGTTCCTGATCACGGGTGCTGCGATCGGCGTGGTTGGCACGCTGGTCGGCTTCTTCGTTGGACTACTGGTCTGCTTCAACATCGAGACGATCCGGCAATTCATCTCGTGGATGACATCCACGGAGCTGTTCTCGCCGGAACTGTATTTCCTGTCCAAGCTGCCGGCCGAGGTCGACGTCGGCGAAACCAGCGCGGTGGTCATCATGGCGCTGACGCTGTCGTTCCTGGCGACCCTCTACCCGTCGTGGCGCGCCGCGCGCCTCGATCCCGTCGATGCGCTAAGATACGAGTGAGTGACTGATATGGCGCAAGGGGCAGATGATGTACCGGTGGTCTATCTCCACGATATCAAGCGGCAATACACCCAGGGCGAAAGCGTTCTGACCATTCTTGACAATGCCAAGCTGGCATTATGGGCGGGGCAGTCGGTCGCGCTGGTGGCGCCGTCCGGCTCGGGCAAGTCGACGCTGCTGCATATTGCCGGCCTGCTCGAGAGCCCGGATGACGGCGAGGTCTATGTCGGCGGCACCGCGACCTCGGGCCTGTCGGACACCGAGCGCACCCAGATCCGCCGCACCGATATCGGGTTCGTCTACCAGTCACATCGGCTGCTGCCGGAATTCACCGCGCTGGAAAACGTCATGCTGCCGCAGATGATCCGCGGCCTGAAGCGCTCCGAGACGGTTGCCCGCGCCAAGGAAATCCTGGCCTATCTGGGTCTGGCCGAACGCATCACCCATCGCCCTGCGGAGTTGTCGGGCGGCGAGCAGCAGCGCGTTGCAATTGCCCGCGCGGTAGCCAATGCGCCGCGCGTGCTATTTGCGGATGAGCCGACGGGAAATCTCGATCCGCATACCGCGGATCACGTCTTCAAGGCGCTGATGCAGCTGGTGAAGGCGACCAAGGTGGCGATGCTGATCGCGACCCACAACATGGAATTGGCCGGCCGCATGGACCGGCGGGTGTCGCTGGAAAACGGCAAGGTCGTCGAACTCGACTGACCCCGCCACTCGTTTCATTTGAGAGAGAAAAAGCGAGGCGCCGCGGACGGCGCCATCGCTCAGTAGCTGCTCTTACGCTTGCGCTTCACGCGCGGCTGCTGCGGTGCGTAGCTCTGCGCATAGGCCAGTGCAGGATTGGCAAAGCAGGTCAGGCCGATGCCCGATGCCGTCGCGGCGCACTGCGCATAGGTGCGGTAGCTGCAGTCGTCGTCATCATAGAGCGAGCGCATGCAGAACGGATAACCGCTCGGCGTGTTGAACGAGAACGGGCCGGGATCGGTGCGCTGTGCTGCGGCTGGCGTGACATTGAGGGCCGAAACGGCGCCGAGGGCGACCAGGGCAAGCAGGGCTGCGCGCATCGAATTCTCCTGCCGACTCAGATGGCCGGCTGCATGTGATCTCTGACCGGCACAAAGCCGGTCTGACCGGTATTCGTCAACTCACAAAGCCGGATTCCGCTCCGCATCTGGCGTCGGAAACATGCCGTAACAGGGCTTGTTCGGCACATGCGACGCTATACGGCGCAGGTGATTCCCGGCGAGGGAGAGTTGGCTGGTGGGCGCAAAGCGTGCCGGCTCGCCGTCTTAACCATTCGGAATATGAGGCGCGGCGCGCCGGATCGGCCGCTTGACTCCAGGAACAGAATGAGAACAATGTTCTTCATATGTTCCAGAGATCACGGAGGCCACCATGTTGAAGACCTTTGTTGAAGAAGCCGCTGCACTGGCATCGATCGTTCTGTTCGTCGGCATGATTGCGGTCTGGGCGCAACTGATCCCCCAGCTCTGATCCTGCTCCCGGACGCTGGCTGCGAAGCCGGCGCCGGAACACCAGGGAAGCGCTCCCCGGGGAATGACAAGCATCCCCTAGGGAATGCGGGGACGCTTCCGGGCCCGAGCGGGTTTCACATGGACTTGGCCGGGGGCAGGCATCACCATGGGGCAGCGAGTCGGCCTGAACAGGCTGCCGCGATCCCCAGTGTCGATGACTGCCCAGATCGGGCGCTGCAAAGTCCGGAACGCCCCACGCCATGAGTCAGAAGCCCGCCGCGTCGAATGCCGGATTTGTCCATCTCCACGTGCATTCGGCCTATTCGCTGCTGAAGGGCTCGATCAAGATCCAGAAACTGGCGGAACTGGCGAAGGCCGACCACCAGCCGGCGCTGGCGCTGACCGACAGCGACAACATGTTTGGCGCGCTGGAATTCTCCGAAAAGCTGGTGGGCTACGGCATCCAGCCGATTACCGGCTGCGAGGTCGCGATCGATTTCGGCGACCAGGATCCCAACGCCCGTAATGCGCTGAACGCCGTGATGCCGCGCATTGTGCTGCTGGCCGCCAAGGAGCGCGGCTATCAGAGCCTGATGAAACTCAACTCGCGCGCGTTTCTGGAAACCCCGGTCAATCATGCGCCCCACATCAAGCTGGAATGGCTGCTGGAGGAAACAGAAGACCTGATCGCGTTGAGCGGCGGTCCTGACGGCCCGATCAATCAGGCGCTGCTCGCCGATCAATCCGCGCTTGCCGCTGCGCGCTGCGACCGGCTCGCGTCGCTATTCGGCGATCGGCTCTATATCGAACTGCAGCGTCATGGCGCCGAGAAGGAGCGCCGCGCCGAAGCCGGTTTGATAGACTTGGCTTACGCCAAGGGCCTGCCGCTGGTGGCGACGAACGAGCCGTATTTTGCCGCCGCGGATGACTATGAGGCCCATGATGCGCTGCTATGCATCGCCGGTGGCAGGATCATTGCCGAAACGGACCGCGAGCAGCTCACCACCGATCATCGCTTCAAGACCCGCGCCGAAATGGCGGTTCTGTTTGCCGACATTCCCGAGGCATTGGCGTCAACCGTCGAAATTGCCGAGCGCTGCTCGTTCCGGCCAAAGACGCGCAAGCCGATCCTGCCGCGCTTCACGGTGGGCGCCGGCAGTAACGCCGAAGGTGCGGCCCAGGAGGAATCCGACGAGTTGCGCCGTCAGGCCGAGGAGGGCCTGCGCAAACGTCTCGCCGTCCACGGCGTGTCACAGGGCAAGAGCGAAGAGGAATACCACGCGCGGCTCGACTTCGAACTCAACGTGATCTCCCGCATGAACTATGCGGGTTACTTCCTGATCGTGTCCGACTTCATCAAATGGGCGAAGGCGCAGGGCATTCCGGTCGGACCGGGCCGCGGTTCGGGCGCTGGCTCACTGGTCGCCTGGGTCTTGACCATCACCGACCTCGATCCGCTGCAGTTCAATCTGCTGTTCGAACGCTTTCTCAATCCGGAGCGCGTGTCGATGCCGGACTTCGACATCGACTTCTGCCAGGACCGCCGTGGTGAGGTGATCTCTTATGTGCAGCAGCGCTACGGCCGCGATCAGGTCGCGCAGATCATCACCTTCGGTACGCTGCAAGCGCGCGGCGTGTTGCGCGACGTCGGCCGGGTGCTGCAGATGCCCTACGGCCAGGTCGACAAGTTGACCAAGCTGGTGCCGCAAAATCCGGCCGCACCGGTGACACTTGCAGCCGCGATCGAGGGCGAGCCGAAACTCCAGGCGCTCCGCGACGAGGATCCGATCGTCGCCAAAGCCTTCGATATTGCGCAGCGTCTCGAGGGCCTGACACGCCACGCTTCGACCCACGCCGCAGGCATCGTGATTGGCGACCGGCCGCTGTCGCAGCTCGTGCCCATGTATCGCGATCCGAAATCGGACATGCCGGTCACCCAGTTCAACATGAAATGGGTTGAGCCAGCAGGTCTCGTGAAGTTCGACTTCCTCGGCCTGAAGACGTTGACGGTGCTTGACGTCGCCGTGAAGCTGCTCAAGCAGCGCAATATTGACGTCAATCTTGCGACCACGCCGATTACCGATCCCAAGAGTTACGAAATGCTGGCGCGCGGTGAAGTGGTCGGCGTGTTCCAGGTGGAAAGCCAGGGTATGCGGCGCGCGCTTGTGGACATGCGCCCCGACCGTTTCGAGGACATCATCGCGCTCGTCGCGTTGTATCGTCCGGGCCCGATGGCGAACATCCCGACCTATTGCGCGCGCAAGCATGGCGATGAAGAGCCGGAATATCTGCATCCGATCATCGAGCCGATCCTGAAGGAAACCTTCGGAGTCATCATCTATCAGGAACAGGTGATGCAGATCGCGCAGGTCATGGCCGGCTATTCGCTCGGTGACGCCGACCTGCTGCGCCGCGCGATGGGCAAGAAGATCCGCGCCGAAATGGAAAAGCAGCGCGAGATCTTCGTTGCGGGCTCTGTCAAGAACGGCGTGCCGAAGGGGCAGGCCGATACGATCTTCGATCTGCTGGCAAAATTCGCCGACTATGGCTTCAACAAGAGCCACGCGGCGGCCTATGCGCTGGTGTCGTATCACACCGCCTATATGAAGGCGCATTATCCGGTGGAGTTCATTGCGGCGTCGATGACGCTCGACATGGGCAACACCGACAAGCTGTCGGAATTTCGCGCCGAGGCGCAGCGGCTCGGTATCAAGGTCGAGGCGCCGAACATCAATCGTTCGGGCGTCACCTTCGAGGTCAGCGACAACACGATCTATTATGCGCTGGCCGCGTTGAAAGGCGTCGGCGCTGGCGCCGTCGAGCTGATCGTCGCCGAGCGCAACAAGAATGGTTTGTTCACGTCGCTTGCCGACTTTGCGTCGCGCGTGAGCCCACGCGCCGTCAACAAGCGCATCATCGAAACACTCGCTGCGGCCGGCGCCTTCGATACGCTCGATCCACATCGTGCCCGCGTGCATGGCGGCGCGGATGCTATTTTGGCCTCCTGCCAGAGCGCCCACATGGATACGACAATCGGTCAGGGAAACATGTTTGGCGGCGCGGCCGATGCGCCGACCATCATGCTGCCGCAGATCGACAACTGGCTGGCGGCGGAGAAGCTGCGCAAGGAATACGACGCTATTGGCTTCTTCCTGTCCGGCCATCCGCTCGATGACTATGCGACCGCCCTGAAGCGACTGCGGGTGCAGAGCTGGGCCGAGTTCTGCCGCGCGGTCAAAACCGGCGCTACGGCGGGCAGGGTGGCGGCTACCGTCGTGTCCCGCATGGAGCGGAGGACCAAAACCGGCAACAAGATGGGCATCATGGGTCTGTCCGACCCGACCGGCCATTTCGAGGCGGTGCTGTTCTCCGAAGGGCTTGCCCAATACCGCGACGTGCTGGAACCGGGTACCGCGGTGCTGCTGCAACTCGGTGCCGAACTCCAGGGCGAGGACGTTCGGGCCCGGGTTCTCCACGCGGAGCCTCTGGATGCCGCCGCTGCCAAGACCCAGAAGGGGCTCAGGGTGACCATGAAGGACACCAAGGCACTGGATTCGCTGGTAAAACGCCTCCAACCACAGCCGAGCAATGCCGCCGGAGGAGGCGACGTCTCGCTGATCCTGCGCCTCGACCTGCAAACCGAGGTCGAATTCAAGCTCGAAGGCCGGTTCCAGGTGTCCCCGCAGATCGCCGGCGCCATCAAAGCGGTTTCCGGGGTGGAAATGGTCGAAACACTTTGATCGGGTGGGAGCTTAGGGGGCTAGAACGGCCTTTTTGACAGCCTGCTGCAGACTGATCGGGCCGAATAAGGATTTCGGATACAGGTAATCTTCCCCGGACTCATCAATGATGCGGAGGAGGCTGTTCTTCTCGGCTTCAGCATCCGGAAGAGCGACATAAATCTTCCGCCGCTCCAGCGAGGCGGCATAGCCATCATTGTCGAGGCATACGACGAGCCGCTGGGACGAAGTTTTTGTCATGGGCCACAATCAAAGAAGATGTTTGATCTTGTATTCCCGGCGACCGATGCCAGCCGCCTCGTACCAATGTAATTCGGCCAGCCGGACTTGACCATCGGCTAGTCGTACGCGGCAAACGTCCTTTCGCTTGCGCCATCGGCCCCGGCCATAAGCCCTTCGAAGCCGGGCAACCTCTCGGATTCCGGATCCAACAGCAATCGTTTCAATGTCGAGAATTCCGCCCAAAATCTCGAAATGCATCCAGTAGTTGTGGCGTTTGCTGCTTGTTGGGTCAAGATCAGGGTACCTGTTGTGACTGGTGCAGGAGCCGCGGCGGGGGTGGGACAGGCGATTTCATCCGCTCCCCCCGGTCCATATTGCCTTGCTTCTCCCCAGAATCCGGCTATAAGCCGGCCCATCTCACACGGAAGCATGGCTTAATCGCCGTCCGGTGGCATCCGGGCTGCACGGCAGAATCCTCTGCCCGAACGCTCGTTTGCTCACACGCTTCCGGAGGAAACAACCGGAGAATTGATACTATGGCACTACCCGAATTTTCTATGCGTCAACTGCTCGAAGCTGGCGTCCACTTTGGCCACCAGTCGCACCGTTGGAATCCGAAGATGGCGAATTACATCTTCGGCGCACGCAACAACATCCACATCATCGACCTCGCGCAGACCGTGCCGTTGCTGCACACCGCGCTGAAGGCTGTAAGCGACACCGTCGCCAAGGGCGGCCGCATCCTGTTCGTCGGCACCAAGCGCCAGGCGCAGGACGTCGTTGCCGAAGCTGCGAAGCGCTCGGCGATGTACTTCGTCAATTCGCGCTGGCTCGGTGGCACCCTGACCAACTGGAAGACCATCTCCGGTTCGATCAAGCGTCTGCGTCACCTCGACGAAGTGCTGAACTCCGGCGACGCGTCGGCCTACACCAAGAAGGAACGTCTGACGCTGCAGCGCGAGCGCGACAAGCTCGATCGCTCGCTGGGCGGCATCAAGGACATGGGCGGTCTGCCCGACCTGATCTTCGTGATCGACACCAACAAGGAAGACATCGCGATCCAGGAAGCCCAGCGTCTGGGTATCCCGGTCGCGGCGATCGTCGACACCAACTCGGATCCGAAGGGCATCACCTATGTGGTCCCGGGCAACGACGACGCCGGCCGTGCGCTGTCGCTGTATTGCGACCTGATCGCACGTGCTGTCATCGACGGCATCTCGCGCGCCCAAGGCGACTCGGGCTTCGATATCGGCGCATCGGCTGCCCCGGTGGCTGAGGCCATCCCGGCTCCGGAAGCAGGCTTCCAGGGCCTGGCCGGTCCGCGTGGCACCGCCGACGATCTCAAGAAGCTCACCGGCGTGTCCGGTGCGATCGAGAAGAAGTTCAACGACCTCGGCATCTTCCACTACTGGCAGCTGGCCGAACTCGATCACGACACCGCCCACAAGATTGGCGAAGAAGTTGGTCTTCCGGCCCGTGCCGACGGCTGGGTCGCCCAGGCCAAGGGTCTGACGGCGGAAGCCGAGTAACGCGCAGGCGTGATCCCGGAACCGGTGTCCCGGTTCCGGACAAAATCATGCCGATGCGACAGCCAAGAAACTATTGTGCGGCCGTCATCCCGGCCGCACTTTCCATCTCTACACTTCTCTCGATGATAGTTCCTGCGGCGTAACGCGATTGACCAGCACCGGCTGGCTCGCAGGCGCCCTGACAGGCAAAGGGTTCAACGATGGCAACGATTACTGCAGCGATGGTCAAGGACCTCCGCGAAACCACCGGCGTCGGCATGATGGATTGCAAGAACGCACTGGCTGCCAATGACGGCGACATGCAGGCGTCAATCGACTGGCTGCGCGCGAAAGGCCTGTCCAAGGCCGCCAAGAAGGCTGACCGCGTTGCGGCTGAAGGCCTGATCGGCGTTCTCACTGCCGGCAACAAGGGCGTCGTGGTCGAAGTCAATTCCGAGACCGACTTCGTCGCGCGCAACGATCAGTTCCAGGGCCTGGTCAAGATGATCGCCCAGGTCGCGCTCAAGGTCGGCTCCGACGTTGAGGCCATCAAGGCGCACAAGGTTGGCGACGTCACTGTCGAGACCGCGATCACCGAAGCCATCGCCACCATCGGCGAAAACATGACCCTGCGCCGCGCCGCGACGCTGGAAGTCTCGGCCGGGGTCGTGTCGAGCTACGTGCATAACGCCGTGATCGAAGGTCTCGGCAAGATGGGCATCATCGTCGCGCTGGAATCCACCGGCAAGGCTGACGATCTCGCGACCCTCGGCAAACAGATCGCGATGCATGTCGCTGCTGCCAACCCGCAGGCGCTGGACTCGGCCGGCCTCGATCCGGCCGTCGTTGCTCGCGAGAAGGAAGTGATGGCCGACAAGTATCGCCAGCAGGGCAAGCCGGACGCGATGATCGAGAAGATCGTCGAGAACGGCCTGAAGACCTATTACAAGGAAGTCTGCCTGTTGGATCAGGCCTTCATCCACGACACCGGCAAGTCGGTGGCGCAGGCCGTCAAGGAAGCCGAAGGCAAGGTTGGCGCGCCGATCAAGCTCGCTGGCTTCGTGCGCTACGCGCTCGGCGAAGGCATCGAGAAGCAGACTTCGGACTTCGCTGCCGAAGTTGCCGCCGCCAGCGGCCAGAAGTAAGACGAATTGGAAGACCTCCCGGCGATCTACGCCGGGAGCTGCCGCCTCGAAAGGAAGCGATCGCATCATGGGTGAGCCGCTCTATCGTCGCGTAGTGATCAAGGTCTCGGGTGAGTCTTTCGCCGGAGGCCAGTCATTCGGTATCGATCAGCCGACTATCGACCGCATTGCCGTCGATCTCATTGCAGCCCAGAAACTTGGTGTCGAAGTCGCGGTCGTCGTCGGCGGCGGCAATATCTTCCGCGGCGTCGAAGTCTCCTCGCGTGGTGTGTCGCGCCCGACCGGCGATAGCATGGGCATGCTCGCTACCGTCATGAACTGCCTGGCACTGGAAGCTGCGATCGAGCGCCACGCCGTGCCGGCCCGTACGCTGTCGGCGATGGTGATGCCGCAGGTCTGCGAACTCTTCACACGTGCTGCCGCACACAAATACCTGTCCGAGGGCCGCATCGTGCTGCTGGCCGGCGGTACCGGCAATCCGTTCTTCACCACTGACACGACCGCAGTGTTGCGCGCTGCCGAGATCGGCGCATCGGCCGTGCTGAAGGCGACCAATGTGGACGGCGTCTACAGCGCCGATCCAAAGAAGGATCCGAACGCGACACGCTTCGAGCGTCTCAGCCATTCGCAGGCGGTGGAGGGGAACTACAAAGTCATGGATGCGACGGCTTTCGCGCTTGCCCGCGAGACCTCGCTGCCTATCATCGTGTTCTCGATCGCCGAACCGGGTTCGATCGGCGCCATTTTGACTGGTACTGGCCGCGGCACCATCGTCGCGGGCTGATTTTAGACGGGTTCGGAGCGCCATACCCGCTTCGCACCAGCAGGATACAAGGGAGAGCTGCATGGCCACCATGGCCCCATTCGACATCAACGACCTCAAGCGCCGTATGCAGGGCTCGACCCAGTCGCTGAAGCATGAGCTTGGCGGCTTGCGCACCGGACGTGCGGCAGCCTCGATGCTGGAGCCGGTCCAGGTGGAAGCCTATGGCAGCCACATGCCGCTGAACCAGGTTGCGACCGTCAGCGTTCCCGAGCCGCGCCTGCTGTCGGTGCAGGTTTGGGACAAGTCGATGGTCAAGGCGGTGGAAAAGGCGATCGTCGATTCCAATCTCGGCCTCAGCCCGGCGACCGAAGGCCAGATTCTGCGGCTGCGCATTCCCGAACTGAACACCGAGCGCCGCAAGGAACTCGTGAAGGTCGCGCATAAATATGCCGAGGCGGCCAAGGTTGCGGTGCGCCACGTCCGCCGCGACGGTCTCGACATCATCAAGAAGCTCGAGAAGGCTCACGAGATTTCTGAGGACGACCAGAAGCGCCACGATACCGAAGTGCAGAAGGTCACGGACAGCATAATCGCTGAAATCGATCAGTTGCTGGCGGCTAAGGAAAAGGAAATCATGACGGTTTAAGCGTCAGAAGCCGCTTTTAAGCTGTTGAAAAGCGTATGGTCCGCAAATTGGTCACATATGTGCCGGACCATAGGCTGGGGATTTTAATCGATGTCGAATGCCGCCGCGCCCGCAAATGATGGATCGGACCGATCCACGCCTTTGCATGTCGCGATCATCATGGACGGCAATGGACGCTGGGCTGCAGCGCGGGGGCTTCCGCGCGCCGAGGGCCATCGCCGCGGCGTCGAGGCACTTCGCCGTGTGGTGCGGGCATCCAACGAACTCGGCATCCAGTATCTGACGATCTTCTCGTTCAGCTCCGAGAACTGGTCGCGGCCCGCATCCGAGATCAGCGATCTGTTCGGCCTGCTGCGTCGCTTCATCCGCAACGACCTTGCCACGCTGCATCGCGACGGCGTGCGGGTCCGTGTGATTGGAGAGCGCCAGGGCCTCGATTCCGATATCGCGTCATTGCTGAAAGAGGCCGAGGACCTGACGCGGGGCAACACCCAGCTCAATCTCGTGGTCGCCTTCAACTACGGCTCGCGGCACGAGATCGCGACGGCTGCGCAGCGCCTTGCGCGCGAGGTTGCCGAGGGTAAGCGGACGCCCGAAAGCATCAATGTCGATACGCTCGGCCAGTATCTCGACGCGCCTGATATTCCGGACCCGGACCTGATCATCCGCACGTCGGGTGAACAGCGGCTGTCGAACTTCCTGATGTGGCAGGCTGCCTATAGCGAGTTCGTATTCGTGCCCATCCACTGGCCGGATTTCGACAAGGCCGCGCTGGAAAGCGCCATTGCCGAATATGCCCGCCGCGAGCGGCGCTTCGGCGGTCTCGCCGCGAAAACCGGTTCGTGACCGGCGTGACCCAGGACGACAGTACGCCGAAGCAGGCGGATGACCGGGGGCTGCGCAATCTCTTGATGCGCATCCTGGCCGCGCTGGTGCTGATCCCTGTCGCGATTTTCGCCGCCTATGCCGGTGGCTGGCTGTGGTTCGGCCTCGTGACGCTGGTATCGGTTGGTCTCTTCCTGGAATGGCGGGCCATCGTCGGCAATCATGTCGGCTGGATCGGGCTCGGCGTCGTCTATGCCTTGGCTGCGTTTGCGGCGTCCATTGTCGTGCGCCTCGATCCCGTCTGGGGCTTCTCGGCGCTGATGTTCATTCTGTTGGTGGTCTGGATGACCGACATCGGCGGCTATTTCGCCGGGCGCGGCATCGGCGGCCCGAAACTGTGGCCGCGCGTCAGCCCGAAGAAGACATGGGCCGGCGCCATCGGCGGCTTTGTTCTCAGTCTCGCCGTGGCTGCCGGTTTTGCCATGAATGGTTTGGGAAGCCTGCTGCCGCTGCTCGTGATCGCAACCGTGCTGACGGTGCTGTCGCAACTCGGCGATCTCTTCGAGTCCGCGGTCAAACGCAAGTTCGGCGTCAAGGATTCCGGCCAGATCATTCCTGGCCATGGCGGTCTGCTGGATCGCCTCGATGGCTATGTATTCGCGGTGGTTGCTGCTGCGATGATTGGTCTTTTACGCGGCGGCGCAGATGGCGTCGGCCGCGGTCTTATGGTTTGGTGATTTGATGAGCGCTGTTCCCCTGCGAAATAACAAGCCCGCCGCGTCCAGTCTGCGCAGCATCACTGTCCTCGGTGCGACCGGTTCGATCGGCGACAGCACCATGGATTTGCTACGAGCCTCGCCCGAGCGGTACCAGGTGGAGGCTTTGACGGCTAACGGCAACGTCGAAGGCGTGGTCAAGCTGGCCAAGGAATTCAACGCGCGCTTTGTGGCCGTCGCTGATGAATCCAAGCTGGACGAACTCCGCGCGGCACTCGCCGGCACCGGGATCGCCAGTGGAGCAGGGGATAGCGCCATCGTTGAGGCTGCGGAGCGTCCGGCCGACTGGCTGATGGCCGCCGTATCAGGCGCCGCCGGCCTGAAGCCCGCGCTCGCCGCCGTCGACCGCGGTGCAACCGTCGCGCTGGCCAACAAGGAATGCCTCGTTTGCGCTGGCGATTTCTTCATGGATCGTGCCGCCAAGGCTGGCGCCTGCATCCTGCCAGCGGACAGCGAGCACAATGCGCTGTTTCAGGCGCTGGCCTCCGGCAGCCGCGAGGAGCTGACCCGTGTGATCATCACCGCGTCGGGCGGACCGTTCCGCACCTGGGCTGCCGCCGATATCGAGCAGGCGACGCTGGCGCAGGCGCTGAAACATCCGAACTGGTCGATGGGGCAGAAGATTACCATCGACTCCGCATCGATGATGAACAAGGGTCTCGAAGTGATCGAGGCGTCCTATCTGTTCGCGCTGGCACCGGACGAGATCGACGTGCTGGTGCATCCGCAGTCAATCATTCACGGCATGGTCGAGTTCCGGGATTATTCGGTCATGGCGCAGCTGGGTTCGCCGGACATGCGCACGCCGATCGCGCATTGCCTGGGTTGGCCGGACCGCATCCCGGGCCGGGCCGCACCGCTTGATCTCGCCAAGATCGGCTCGCTGACCTTCGAGGCACCGGATTACGCGCGCTTCCCTGGCCTGAAGCTGGCCTATGACGCGCTGCGCACCGGCAGCGGCGCGACCACCGTCTACAACGCGGCCAATGAGATTGCTGTGGCTGCCTTCACCGCCCAGAATATCCGCTTCGGCGCCATCGCACGCCTGGTCGAAGCGACCATGAATGAATGGGTGCGGGCAGGGAATTTGGCGCCGTTGTCATCGGCGGATGACGCTATTGCTGTTGACCATAAAGCGAGAAAAATGGCTGCCACCCTCTTGCCTCAAATTGCCGCAAAGGCATCCTAGAGCATTGGGGACGGGGCCTTTGGCCTCGCGTTAGGGGATCGGGATGCTTGAGTTTTTCCAACATAGTTTCAATACGTTAAGCCACGGCTTTATCGGCTATATCATCCCCTTTCTGTTTGTCCTGACGATCGTGGTGTTCTTCCACGAACTCGGCCACTTCCTGGTCGCTCGCTGGAACGGCGTTAAGGTCCTGACGTTCTCGCTCGGCTTCGGTCCCGAGCTGGCCGGCTTCAACGATCGCCACGGCACACGCTGGAAGATTTCCGCGATTCCGCTTGGCGGCTACGTGAAGTTCTTCGGTGACGAGAGCGAAGCCTCGACCCCCTCAAGCGCCGCGCTGGTAGGCATGACGGTGGATGAGCGCAAGGGCAGCTTCCATCACAAGCGGGTTGGCCAGCGTGCGGCCATCGTGGCTGCTGGTCCGATCGCCAATTTCATCCTCGCGATCGTCATTTTCACCTGTCTGTTCACGTTCTTTGGCAAGCCGAGCACGACCGCCAAGGTCGACAGCATTCAGGCTGGTAGCGCGGCCGAGAAGGCTGGGTTCCAGTCGGGCGACATCATCAAGGCCATCGATGGCAAGGTCATTGGCAGTTTCTCTGACATGCAGCGCATCGTCGGCACCAAGGCCGGCGAGCAGCTGGCCTTCAGCGTCAAGCGCGGCGAAGTTACGGTTGAGCTGAAGGGCACACCAGAACTTCGCGAAGTCAAAGACAGCTTCGGTAACGTCCATCGTCTCGGCGTCCTCGGCATTACCCGCGCGACCGCGGTTGGCGAAGCGACCACCGAGCGGGTCAATCCGGCGACCGCTTTCGTACTGGGCGTCAAGGAAACCTGGTTCGTCGTGGACCGCACCATCGCCTATATCGGCGGTGTGTTCACCGGACGCGAGGCGGCCGACCAGATCGGTGGTCCGATGCGAATCGCCCAGATCTCGGGGCAGGTGGCGACAATCGGCCTGACCGCCCTGATTCACTTGGCGGCGGTTCTGTCGATCTCGATCGGCCTCCTCAACCTGTTTCCAGTTCCGCTTCTCGATGGCGGTCATCTTTTGTTCTATGCGGTCGAGGCCGTTCGCGGGCGCCCGTTATCGGAGCGCGCGCAGGAGATGGGCTTCCGCATTGGCCTCGGTTTAGTGCTGATGCTGATGGTATTTGCGACCTATAACGACATTCTTCACTTGGCTTCGTCATGATCGAGGCTGGGGGGAACGTGGCCGATGGGCAACGTCTTGGAATGAAATTAGAATTGCAGCGCGAAAGGTCGTTTGCCAGTCAGGTAAAATTGGCTACAAGCTGGGCCACTAAAGGGATTCTGTCAGACCGTAGGGGTGCGGGCTGGCGATGGAATGATAAGGGCGCTTTGCGCATGATTTTTGGTTTGCGGGGTTTCCGGGGCGGCCTTCTTGCTGCTTCGATCTTGGTCGCCATGCCGGTCGCCGTTACAGCGACTGCTGCGCTCGTTTCTTCGACTGCCGTGGCTCAGACCGCCGCTTCGATTGTTGTTGAAGGCAATCGTCGCGTGGATGTGGAGACCATCCGCTCCTATTTCCGTCCCGGCCCGAGCGGCCGGCTGGATCAGGGCACCATCGATGACGGCCTCAAGTCGCTCATCGAGACCGGCCTGTTCCAGGACGTGAAGATCAATCAAGCCGGTGGCCGTCTGGTCGTCAGCGTCGTCGAAAACCCGGTCATTGGCCGCATCGCCTTCGAAGGTAACAAGAAGGTCAAGGACGACCAACTGAACGCCGAAGTGCAGTCGAAGCCGCGGGGGACGTTGTCGCGCCCGATGGTGCAGGCAGACGCGCAGCGCATCTCCGAAATCTATCGTCGCTCTGGCCGTTACGACGTCAGCGTCGTTCCGGAATTTATCGAGCAGCCGAACAACCGCGTCGACCTGATCTTTACGATCAACGAAGGTGCGAAGACCGGCGTGAAGTCGATCCAGTTCATCGGCAACAACTATTACTCGTCCTACCGCCTCAAGGACGTCATCAAGACCCGTGAATCGAACCTCCTGAGCTTCCTGGCTTCGGGCGATATCTATGATCCGGACCGCATCGAAGCCGATCGCGACCTGATCCGCCGCTATTATCTGAAGAACGGCTTCGCCGACGTTCAGGTCGTGGCCGCGCTCACCGAATACGATCCGAACCAAAAGGGCTTCCTGGTCACCTTCAAAATCGAAGAAGGCCAGCAGTACCGCGTGTCGTCGGTCGACTTCTCGTCCACCATTCCGCAGTTCGATCCGAACTCGCTGCGCAGCTTCTCGCGCGTCGGCGTCGGCTCGCTCTACAACGCGGAAGCGCTGGAGAAGTCGGTTGAGGAAATGCAGATCGAAATGTCGCGTCGCGGCTACGCCTTTGCCGTCGTGCGTCCGCGTGGCGATCGCAATTTCGAATCTCACACCGTTACCATCGGTTTCACGGTGGAGGAGGGTCCGCGCGTCTATATCGAGCGCATCAATGTGCGCGGAAACACGCGTACCCGTGACTATGTCATCCGCCGCGAATTCGATCTCGCCGAAGGCGATGCCTATAACCGTGCGCTGGTTGATCGTGCCGAACGCCGCCTGAAGAACCTCGACTTCTTCAAGAGCGTGAAGGTGACGACCGAGCCAGGTTCGTCCAGCGATCGCGTGATCCTGGTCGTCGATCTGGAAGAAAAATCCACCGGCGACTTCTCGGTCTCGGGCGGCTACTCGACCACCGACGGTGCGCTCGGCGAAGTCAGCGTCTCGGAACGTAACTTCCTCGGTCGTGGCCTGTTTGCGAAGGCATCGGTTCAGTACGGCCAGTATGCCCGTGGCTACTCGCTGTCCTTCGTCGAGCCCTACCTGCTCGATTACCGCGTCGCGCTCGGCCTCGATTTTTATCAGCGCGAGCAGCTGTCCAACAGCTACATCTCGTACAACACCAAGACGCTTGGCTTCAGCCCGCGCCTCGGTTTCCAGCTGCGTGAAGATCTCGCGCTGCAGCTGCGCTACTCCGTCTATCAGCAGGAGATTTCGCTCCCGGCGACGTTGAGCAACTGTAACAACCTTCCAGGCAGCCCAACTGCGACCAACACGCCCGGCTACCTGAATTCGCTGTTCCCGGGTTCGGTTAATCCCGCTGATGCCAATACATGGGGCTGTTACGCCGATGGCGAATCGTCGCTGCCGGTTCGCCGTGAACTGGCCAGCGGCAAGACGCTGACCTCCGCGCTCGGCTACACGCTGAACTACAACACCCTCGACAACAACAAGAACCCGACCGACGGTCTGTTCCTGGAGTTCAAGCAGGACTACGCTGGCGTCGGCGGCGACGTGACCTACTTGAAGACCACGATCGATGCGAAGTACTACACCCCGCTGGTGGCCGACATCGTTGGTTTGCTGCGTGTTCAGGGTGGTATGCTGAACAAGGTCGGCGAAGACATCCGCATGCTGGATCACTTCCAGATGGGTCCGAACCTGGTGCGTGGTTTCGCGCAGAACGGCATCGGCCCGCGTGACATCAGCTACGTTGCGCTGGGATCCTATGGTGACGCGCTCGGCGGTACCAAATATTGGGGCGCTTCGGCCGAATTGCAGATGCCGTTCTGGTTCCTGCCGAAGGAAGTTGGCATCAAGGGCGCAGTCTATGCCGATGCCGGCGGTCTCTGGGACTATCAGGGACCGACGAGCTGGGCTCAGACTGGCGAAGTCAATACCGCCGGCTGCGTGAAGGCGAGTGCGACGAGCGTCGGTAATTGCGCCGGCATGACCTATGACGATGGCAATGTCGTGCGGTCGTCGGTCGGTGTGGGCCTGATCTGGCAGTCGCCTTTCGGTCCGCTGCGCTTCGACTACGCAGTGCCGATCACCAAGGGCGCCTATGATCGCGTGCAGCAGTTCAAGTTCGGCGGCGGAACTTCGTTCTGAGTTTGATCTCCGGCCGGACCGCGACGGGTGGAATGGCTCTGCCGACGTTCTTCAAGCAATCGCCGTCGTTGACGCTGGCTGAAATAGCCGCGTCAACGAAGGCGCGACTGGTCGACCCCACGCGGGCCGATCAGATCGTGACCGGGGTGGCCGCGCTCGACGAGGCCGGCCCCCATCACCTGACCTTCTTCGAAAACCTCCGTTACATCGATCAGCTGACCCGCACCAAGGCCGGTGCCTGCCTGGTGAGTGAGAGCTTTAAGGGCGACATTCCGGCTCATGTGACGGTGCTGCGCGCCAAGCGGCCCTTCGCTGCCTTCGTGGAGCTGGCCTGCGAGCTGTATCCGGAGACATTGCGTCCGACCTCCGGCTTCGCCATTTCCGGCATCGCAGCTTCCGCCGTCATCCATCCTTCGGCTCAGCTCGAGGACGACGTTACAGTGGATCCGCTGGCCGTGATCGGTCCGGATGTCGAGATCGGATCCGGAACCATCATCGGTTCGGGCGCGGTGATCGCGGCCGGGGTCAAGATCGGCCGCGATTGCAATATCGGCGCCGGCAGCTCGCTGCAGTTCACCCTGATCGGCAACAACGTCCTGGTGCATCCTGGCTGCAAGCTCGGCCAGGACGGCTTCGGCTTCGTGTTCGGGCGAGACAAGCACATCAAGGTCCCGCAGACCGGCCGTGTCCTGATCCAGAACGACGTCGAGATCGGCGCCGGCACTACGATTGATCGCGGCAGCCTGCGCGATACCGTGATTGGCGAGGGGACCAAAATCGACAATCAGGTCCAGATCGGCCACAATGTGACGATCGGACGGCACTGCGTGATCGCTGCCAAATGCGGCCTTGCAGGCAGTCTGACCATCGGCGACAACGTCGCGCTGGGCGCCATGGTGGGCCTCAACAATCACATTACGATTGGCGATGGCGCACAAGTTGCAGCAATGGCCGGAGTGAAAGACAGCATTCCGCCGCGCGCGCGGTGGGGTGGCATCTTTGCCCGGCCGACCAAGCAATGGTTCCGCGAGATCCTCGCGGTTGAGAGACTCGCCCGCGAGAGCATGCCGGGAACGGATGCGGCGACGCAGGATACGAAAGACGAGGGGCGGGAATGAGCCAGGATTTACCAAGCGATGGCGCATCGCCGATCATCATCGAGACGGTCGACATCAACACCATCCTCAAGACCCTTCCGCATCGCTATCCGTTTCTTCTGATCGATCGTGTCGTCAACATCCGCAAGGACTTCAGCGGCATTGGTATCAAGAACGTCACGATCAACGAACCGGCATTCCTCGGGCATTTCCCTGATCGCCCGGTCTATCCCGGCGTGTTGATGATCGAAGGCATGGCGCAGACAGCGGGCGTGATCGGCATCTCGTCCGTCGAAGGCACCGAGAAGCCGCGTGCGGTGTATTTCCTCACCATCGACAAGTGCAAGTTTCGTAAGCCGGTGATGCCTGGCGATACGATCGAATATCATCTGCACCTGATCGGCCGGAAAAAGGCGATGTGGTGGTTCCATGGCGACGCCAAGGTAAATGGCAAGGTCGTCGCCGAGGCCGATGTCGGTGCAATGCTGACAGACTGAGGTCGACCGCTCAGTCCGCGTCATTCGTCTAGAGCCTCGGTTCCGATAGAAGCGGAACCGAGGCTCTAGCTTTTTGTTTAGACGCGTTTTCTTGATGCGAACCGGTACCCACTTCGCTCGAAAACGCGCTAGCGCTGCCGAACACGCATCGTGACGACGCCGCCATGTATAGCCAGTTCTATCGAGCTCGGCGGCGTGGTGCCCTGGCCCAGCGTATAGACGATGCTCACGGTCGATTGGCTCTGAGTCCCGATCTCGTGCACCGCGGGTGCGTCAGACGGATGCGATCTTTTACCCGTCGGATCGATGAGAGACAGGCTCATCGACGAGCCATCGAGGCCCGGTAAGCCTGCGGGGCGCGTGATCACGATGTGCAATTCAAGAGCGCCGGTTTCGAGATTGAGCGCGGTATGCGCACCAATGAGTTTCTCGGTCGCCGACAAGCCAACCAAAGCCGGTGTTGGAGGAGTCTCTGCCACGGTCGTAGTCCCTTCTACCGTCCATCCTTTTGTTGCAAGGACGGCACCGCCGGCTGACGTGTCGATCAGTTTTCCCTGGAATGAAAAGTAGACGACGTATGTGGTCCCTCGCACCACGTTCTTGAATCCGGGCGCATCATACATCGAGAACTGGCACCCGTCCGGACGTGCAGGGTCATAACGATCATACGGGTGCTGTGGACAGGTTCGATGCCCGTACGCCGTACAGCTGCCCGACGGACAGCCATCTTCCTGATATGCCGCTGGTAGCAGCACCACAGCTCCGCACAACACGAGGGCGACCACGCTGCCATTGGCCGTGTTCTGGCCCATGACATATTGGCGATATTCACCAGCCGAGCAGGTGCCGGTGAATGTGGCGGAACAGTTGAACGGAGCGTCGAAATTGGCGCCGTGAATCGCCGGTGCGAGATTCCCGGTCGGTGTGACAAAGGATGAATAGGCTACAGCCATGTGGACCTCTTGTGATGTCAGCATGTGAATTGGAGGGGATGGTTATGCGGTGCCGCCGCCCGCTGCGGCGGCACCGATCTCGGCGCACATGGTGCAGATCCAGATCAGGATTTGGTGCGGCCAGGACGCAGGCCTTCACCGAAGCCGATCGATCAATAGTACTGAGGGGAGAAGGAGCCGTCGGGGTTCTGCGTGACCACAGCGCTGGTTTGCGCGCGACCCGTGAAGTTGACGTTGCCGGCCTTGGTCGAGGCTGCGGTGTAATCGATGATCTGACCGGGCGTGTATGCGCCATCGGCGACATAGAAGTTGATCACAGGTGTCACGTTGAACGTGTCGTTCGGCTCTGCGATGAAGGTAGCGACCGGCGACGGGATGCTTGGAACGTTGCCGGGACGCGCCAGACCGAACAAGTATCCGTTGGATGCCGTGAAATCGTTGTTGGCGATAATCCTGTAAGAGCCGGTCATCGCGCCGCCCGGTGTAACGGTGCCGAACCCGATGGGCGTCGTTCCGGCGAAGGTGACGCTGTCCTGCAGAGTGACATCGACCGCAGCAGCGCCGCTCTGGCCCATGGTTGTCCCTGGAGCGACGGGCATGGTTGCAGTCGCCCAGTAGGCGAAAGTCTCGTCGGTGTACTCGACCGTATCCGTTCCACCCGGCAGGATGCCGTTGAAAGTCACCCACGCGTTGCTGTAAACGACCGGCTGTCCGCCCGTCGATGTCACAGCGGGTGGTTGCATGAAGAGAACATAATTCTTCGCGAATCCAGAGTTGTTCAGAACCTTGATCGTGTATTTGGCCATGTTGCTGCTCCTGGCTGAATGGTGACGGGTCGGCGACAACAAGCGGCCTTGCGAAGCGAGGAAGCATTGCGGCTTGCGTGATGTCGTGACGATGTCGCGGATAACAACCATAGCGTGCATCAACCATTGGTTGTGCGATATGGCTCCGATGGCGTATTGACGAAACCGAGCCGCCTCGTCGCATCGATCAGCTCGGCAAGGCTGTGGACGTTCAGGTTGCGCATCGCGTTCTCGCGATGCTTGCGGACGGTGAGGGGGCTGATCCCGAGTTTGCGGGCGATCTGCTTGCTGGTGAGGCCAACAGCAATGAGCCGCGCGACGTCGATTTCGCGCGGTCGGAGGATAGGTCGGCTGCCGATCAAAAAGACCGGTCGTGTCTTTCCCGCTGATCGACCTGTTGCGATGTCTCGCCAACTTGCGACGTGTTGGCGAAAGATGTTTTGGCGAAGGCGGTAAGTTGCGCCGTGGTTCCCAGCCGCATCTTGTGCAGGATGCTCGCGCGATGTTTGCGGACGGTGAACTCGGAAATGGCGAGCGCGCGGGCGATCTGTTTGCAGCTCATCGACTGCTCAACCAACGATAATACTTCCTCCTCCCGATTGGTCAGAAGCGCCATGAAAGGTCATTCCGTACTGGTCCATAAAGAACATATCATGAACATATTGAGTTCAGCAAGGTTCCAGTGGCGCTTGTCGGCGCGGCACTGGACAGTCCACGTGACGCGGGTTACGCAGCGGAAAATCCTAGAAATCTGCAGGAACTGGACTTCTCGATGAGCAAGATCGATCCAACCGCCCGCGTCGCCGACGGTGCTGTCATTGGCGAGGGCGCCGAAATCGGACCCTTCTGCATCATCGGACCACACGTCACGATCGGTGCAGGCACGAAGCTGCTATCGCATGTCAACGTGACGGCGCAGACGACTATCGGCGAGAACTGCACGATCTATCCGTTCGCCTCATTGGGCACGCCCCCGCAGTCGCTCAGCTACAAGGGCGAACTGACCAGACTGACCATCGGCAATGGCTGTACCATCCGCGAGTCCGTGACCATGAATGCGGGTACTGTCGCCGGCGGCGGCATCACGTCGGTGGGCGATCGCGGCTACTTCATGAACTGCGCCCATGTCGGCCATGATTGCCACGTCGGCAATGACGTGATCTTCGCGACCTCGGCGACGCTTGGCGGCCATTGCGAGATCGGCGATTTCGTTTTCATGGGCGGGCTGTCGGCCGTGCACCAGTTCACCCGCATTGGCTCCCAGGTCATGGTCGGTGGCATCTGCGGCGTGCGCGGCGACATCATCCCGTTCGGGCTTGTGAATGGTCAATATGCGGCGCTGGAAGGCCTCAACATCATCGGCATGAAGCGCCGCAAATTCACGAAGGAGCGCGTCGCCGCCGTGCGCTCGTTCTATCAAAAGCTGTTCCATGGCGCGGGCGTCTTCGCCGAGCGGCTTGAGCGCGTGCAGCCTTTGGCAAATGACGATCCGGCGATTGCAGAAATCCTGACATTCATCGCGGGTGCCAAGCACCGCGCACTGTGTCTGCCCGAGGATAGCAAGAACAACTCTTGAGTTCGGGTATCGCGGGGCGAACCATGACCGACCAGGCTCAAGCGCAGGATCTGCAAGAACGTCCGCCGATAGGCTCGCCGTTCGGGATCATCGCCGGCGGCGGCTCGCTGCCCTTCGCCGTCGCGGACTCGTTGCAGGCGCGCGGCATCAAGCCAGTGTTGTTCGCGCTGAAGGGGTTCTGCGATCCGGCGCTGGTGGCCCGATTTCAGCACCACTGGATTCCCATCGGCCAGTTTGGCCGTTTGCTGAAGCTGATGCGCAGCGAAAATTGCCGGGATCTCACGTTCATTGGCACGCTGGTGCGGCCGGCAATCTCCGAGATCAGGCTGGACTGGGCAACGCTTCGCGTGATGCCGAAAGTGTTTCGCGCGTTTCGCGGCGGTGACGATCATTTGCTGACGAGTATCAGCCGCCTGTTCGAGCATGAAGGTTTTCGTTTGCTGGGGATCAAGGACGTCGCGCCGGATGTGCTGATGCCTGCGGGCAGCGTGACACGTGCCGTACCGGATCAAGACGCTGAAGCCGATATCGCGCGTGGGCGCGAAGTCCTGCGCGCCTTAAGCCCGTTCGATATCGGCCAGGCTACCGTAGTGATCGACGGGCATGTGGTGGGGATCGAGGATATCGAAGGTACCGATGGATTGCTGGCCCGCGTGGCGCTTCTACGTGAGCAGGGACGTATTCGCGCCAAGGCAGGGCGGGGCGTACTGGTGAAGGCGCCGAAGAGCGGTCAGGATCTGCGTTTCGATCTGCCGACATTGGGGCCGCGGACGATCGAGCGCGCTGCGGCCGCGAAGCTCGCCGGCATCGCCATTGTCGCAGGCAATACGATCGTCGCCGAACCGCAGCAGATGATTGTCGCCGCCGATGCCGCAGGTCTTTTCGTGACGGGACTTCCGACGTGACGAAGACGATCTATCTCATCGCCACCGAAGAATCCGGCGACCGTCTCGGCTCAGCGCTGATGAAGGTGCTGCGCCAGCGGCTCGGCGACGATGTGCGCTTCGAAGGCGTCGGCGGTTCGTCGATGGCGCGGGAAGGACTGCAATCGCTGTTTCCCATCGAGGAGCTTTCCATCATCGGCCTTGCAGCCGTCGTACGGAAATTGCCGTCGATCCTGCGGCTCATCACGCGCGCGACCAAGGATGTCCTACGCGCTAGGCCTGATGTGCTGGTCATCGTCGATAGCCCGGACTTCACCCATCGCGTCGCGAAGCGCGTGCGCCAGCGCGATCCCTCCATTCCCGTCGTCAACTATGTGTCGCCAACGGTGTGGGCGTGGCGGCCGGGGCGCGCGAAGGCGATGCGCGCTTATGTCGACCATGTGCTGGCGCTGCTGCCGTTCGAGCCGGAGGCCCATCAGCGGCTCGGCGGACCGCCATGTACCTATGTCGGTCATCCCCTGATCGAGCAGATCGATGCGCTGCGTCCCAATGCGGAAGAGCAGGCGCGTCGCGAAATGAAGCCGCCGGTGCTGCTGGTGCTGCCGGGTAGCCGTCGCAGCGAGATCCGTCATCACATGGCAACGTTCGGCGCGACGCTCGATCTGCTGAAAAAGCAGGGCACGCAATTCGAACTGATCCTGCCGACCATGCCGCATCTCGTCGAAGTCATCGCCGAAGCGCTCAAGGCGTGGCCGGTGCAGCCGCGGATCGTCGTGGGCGAAACAGAGAAGCGCGCGGCGTTCCGCATTGCGCATGCGGCCTTTGCCAAGTCGGGGACGGTGACGCTGGAGCTTGCATTGTCGGGCGTGCCGATGGTCACCGCCTACAAGGCCGGCAGCGTCGAGGCCTGGATCATCCGCCGCCGCATCACATCATCGTCGGTCATCCTCGCCAATCTGGTGATCGGCGAGAATGTCATTCCGGAGTTCATCCAGGAAGACTGCACGCCGGAAAAGCTTGCTGCGTCGTTGCAAGAGGTGCTGGCAGACACACAGGTGCGGCGCCGTCAGATCGAAGCCATGGCGCGATTGGATGGAATCATGGGCGTGGGACGGATGCTGCCGAGTGACGCCGCTGCCGCCGTCGTGCTCGCGACGATGCGCAAGGATGAGAAGTAGCTTGAACAAAAAATCGGCGGATCTTGCGATCCGCCGATTTTCTTTTCTAGCCTTTGCCGCAGCGTATTAGGCGCGCTTGGCGATGTCCACGTAGTCGCGGCGGGCAGCGCCCGTGTAGAGCTGGCGCGGACGGCCGATCTTCTGCTGCGGATCGCCAATCATCTCGCTCCACTGGCTGATCCAGCCGACGGTGCGGGCGACGGCGAAGAGAACCGTGAACATCGAGGTCGGGAAGCCCATCGCCTTCAGCGTGATGCCCGAATAGAAATCGACATTCGGATACAGCTTGCGGTCGATGAAGTACGGATCGGACAGCGCGATCTTCTCGAGCTCCATGGCGACGGCGAGCATCTCGTCGCCGCCATGGCCGGTTTCCTTGAGCACTTCATGGCAGGTCTGCTGCATGATCTTCGCGCGCGGATCGTAGTTCTTGTAGACGCGGTGACCGAAGCCCATCAGGCGGACGCTGGAATTCTTGTCCTTCACCTTGGCGATGAAGTCAGGAATCTTGTCGACGGTGCCGATCTCGGCGAGCATCTGCAATGCGGCTTCGTTGGCGCCACCATGTGCCGGTCCCCACAGGCATGCGATGCCGGCGGCGATACAGGCGAACGGGTTGGCACCCGACGAGCCGGCGATGCGGACGGTCGAGGTCGATGCGTTCTGCTCGTGATCGGCATGAAGCGTGAAGATCTTGTCCAGCGCCTTGGCGAGCACCGGATTGACCTTGAAGTCATCGCACGGCACGGCGAAGCACATCTTCATGAAGTTCGACGCGAAGTCGAGCGAGTTGGTCGGATACACGAAAGGCTGGCCGATCGTATACTTGTAAGCCATCGCGGCGAGCGTCGGAATCTTGGCGATCATGCGGATCGACGCGATTTCGCGCTGCTTCGGATCGTTGATATCAGTTGAGTCGTGGTAGAAAGCGGCGAGGGCGCCAACCGATGCGACCATCACGGCCATCGGATGCGCGTCGCGGCGGAAGCCCTGGAAAAAGCGGCTCATCTGGTCGTGAACCATCGTATGATTGGTGACCAATGCGTCGAACTTTGCCTTCTGCGTCTTGGTCGGGAGTTCCCCATACAGCAGCAGGTAGCAGGTCTCGAGGAAATCGCCCTTAGCAGCGAGCTGCTCGATGGGGTAGCCGCGGTATTCGAGGATACCGGCATCGCCATCGATATAGGTGATCTTGGACTGGCAGCTGCCCGTCGAGGTGAAGCCCGGATCGTAGGTAAACATCCCGGACTGGGCGTAAAGCTTGCCGATGTCGATGACATCAGGGCCGATCGTCCCGCTGTGAATCGGAAGGTCGAAGCTCTTGCCGTCGACTGTCAGCGTTGCGGATTTGGTATTGGTTTTTGCGTCCATCGCGTGGTCCCCGATGAGATCGTTGAGGGGCCGGCAAACCACCGACATTTCAGGAGAAATGGGGAGGCTAGCCGGGAATTCCAGAGCATTCGCCAGAATGCGTAGCGTATTGCTGTGTGCGCTGCAAGGCGGGCAAAAGCAGCCTACAGCTATGCTAAATAGATGCCTGATCGGCGAGCCGGTCCAGGCATTCCTGCCGTCCCAATACCGCCAGAACATCGAAAATGCCGGGCGATGTGGTCTTGCCGGTCAGCGCCACGCGAAGCGGTTGCGCGACCCCGCCAAGCTTGATGCCAGCTTCCTCGGCAAAGGCGCGGGTAGCGGCTTCGGCATTTGCTGCGGTCCAGTCGGTGACGGCTTCCAGTGCCGTGCGCAACTTGCCGATCAACACACGGGTTTCCGGCGTCAGCGCGGCCTGCGCCTTCGGCTCCATCGCCAGTGGGCGATCGGCAAAGATGAAATTGGCGCCGTCGATTAGTTCGATCAGCGTCTTGGCGCGTTCCTTCAGGCCCGGCATGGCGCGCAGCAATTGGGCGCGGGTGGTGTCGTTGAGCTTCGGCTTCAGGTCCAGTCCGCCGGGCACGTAATTCAGCACGTCCTCGAACATGGTCACGAGGGATTGATCGTCGGTGTGACGGATGTAGTGACCGTTGAGACTTTCGAGCTTGGCGAAATCGAAACGCGCGGCGGAGCGGCCGATCCCCGACAGGTCGAAGGCGTCGATCATCTCCTGGGTCGAGAAGATTTCCTGATCACCATGGCTCCAGCCGAGCCGCACCAGGTAATTCCGCAGGGCAGCCGGCACATAGCCCAGCGCGCGATAGGCTTCGACGCCGAGCGCGCCGTGGCGCTTTGAGAGTTTCGAGCCATCGGGTCCGTGGATCAGCGGAATATGCGACATGCTGGGCACGGTCCAGCCGAGTGCGTCGTAGATCTGCTTCTGGCGGGCGGCGTTGATCAGATGGTCGTCGCCGCGGATCACATGCGTCACGCCCATGTCGTGGTCGTCGACGACCACCGCCAGCATATAGGTTGGATTGCCGTCGCCGCGCAGCAGCACGAGATCGTCCAGATTCTCGTTCTGCCAGACCACTCGCCCCTGCACCTGATCCTCGATCACGGTCTCGCCGGTGAGCGGCGCCTTCAGGCGGATCGTCGGCTTGACGTCGGGGCGCGGATCCGACGGATCGCGATCGCGCCACAGCCCGTTATAGAGCTTGGACTTGCCCTCGGCGCGGGCAGTCTCGCGCATCTGCTGCAGCTCCTCGGCTGAGGCGTAGCAGTAATAGGCCTTGCCCTCGGCCAGCAGCTGTTCGGCGACTTCGCGGTGCCGACCGGCACGGGCAAACTGGTAGACGGTGTCGCCGTCCCACTCGATGCCCAGCCACTTCAATCCGTCGATAATGGCGTCGATCGCGGCATCCGTTGAACGCTCGCGATCCGTATCCTCGATCCGCAGCAGCATCTTGCCGCCGGTCTTCTTGGCATAGAGCCAGTTGAACAGCGCGGTGCGTCCACCGCCGATATGGAGGAAGCCGGTCGGCGAGGGGGCGAAACGGGTAACGACGGGAGCGGTCATATCAGCGGGTTCGATCGAGTTCGGTGTGAGTGTTGGCGGGCGTTTATCACAACGACAGGGCGCTGTCTCACGGCGAATAAACGCGGATTTGGGACCGGAACCGCATCGGAAAAGGTCCTTTCGCGTGATCTGCCCCCTGATCCGGCCTTGGCGCGGCCTTCCGGATTTGGCACATAGAGCGCAGCTTGAAAGGCAGCAAATGACAGACGAATCGGTATCCGACGCAGGCCGTGACTTCATCCGCGACATCGTTGCGGCGGACCTGCAATCCGGCAAGCACAAGAGCGTGGTGACGCGCTTTCCGCCGGAGCCCAACGGCTACCTGCATCTCGGCCATGCCAAGTCGATCTGCCTGAATTTCGGCGTTGCCGAGGAATTCGGCGGCCACTGCAACTTGCGCTTCGACGACACCAATCCGACCAAGGAAGAGCAGGAATATATCGACGCCATCCAGCGCGATGTGCGCTGGCTCGGCTTCGACTGGGGCGAAGGCAACCTGCATTACGCCTCGGACTATTTCGAGCAGCTCTATGACTGGGCGGTGCATCTGATCCGCACCGGCAAGGCCTATGTCGACGACCAGTCGCAGGAAGAAATCCGCGTCAGGCGCGGCACTTTGACGGAGCCCGGCCAGAACAGCCCGTTCCGTGACCGCGCGGTCGACGAGAACCTCGATCTGTTCGCCCGGATGCGCGCCGGCGAATTCCCGAACGGCGCCCGCGTGCTGCGCGCCAAGATCGACATGTCGTCGGGCAACATCAACCTGCGCGATCCCGTGATCTATCGTATCCTGCATGCGCATCACCCGCGCACGGGCACCGCTTGGAGCATCTATCCGAGCTACGACTTCGCGCACGGTCAGTCGGATGCCATCGAACACGTGACGCACTCGATCTGCACGCTCGAATTCGAGGATCACCGGCCGCTTTACGACTGGTGCCTGGAAAACCTGCCGGTGCCATCGCGGCCGCATCAGTATGAATTCGCGCGCCTCAACATGACCTACACGCTGCTGTCGAAGCGCGTGCTGACCGAACTTGTCCGCGGCGGCCATGTCACGGGCTGGGACGATCCACGGATGCCGACGCTCGCAGGCCTGCAGCGCCGCGGCATTCCGGCCGAAGCACTGCGCGAATTCGTCAAGCGCATCGGCGTCGCTAAGGCCAACTCGACCGTCGATATCTCGATGTTCGATTTCGCCGTGCGCGAGACGCTGAACCGAACGGCGCAGCGCCGCATGGCGGTGCTGAAGCCGTTGAAGGTGGTGATCGAGAACTACCCGGAAGGGCAGACCGAGCAGCTCGAAGCGATCAACCATCCCGACGACGAGGCGCTCGGCAGCCGGCAGATTCCGTTTGGCCGCGAGCTCTACATCGAGCATGACGACTTCATGGAAGAGCCGCCGAAGAAGTTCTTCCGCATGGCCCCGGGTCGTGAGGTCCGCTTGCGTTATGGCTATTTCATCACCTGCAAGGACGTGGTGAAGAACGCCGCCGGTGAAGTCGTCGAACTGCGCTGCACCTATGATCCCGAGACCCGCGGCGGCAATGCGCCGGACGGCCGCAAGGTCAAGGCGACCATCCATTGGGTGAGCGCCGCAGATGCCGTGCAGGCGGAAGTACGCGTCTACAATCAGCTGTTCGCCGATCCGCAGCCCAATGCGACCGAGTTCGCATCACAGCTCAATCCGGACTCACTGGAGACGCTGACCGGCGCCATGCTGGAGCCGGCGCTGGCGAGCGACAACACAAGCGATGTCGTGCAGTTCGAGCGTCAGGGCTACTTCTGTCGCGACAAGGATTCAGCGCCGGGCAAGCTGGTCTTCAACCGGACGGTCGGCTTACGCGACAGCTACGCTAAGTTGGCCTGATCAACCTCAGGATTAGTTTTCGTATTCTGCATCCGTTCCGCTAGTCGCCGTTTGCCCTTCCGATAGCATTCGGAAGGACAGGCGTGGCGTGCGGGCGTTCGATGGCGCGGGGCGGGGATCAGCAACAGCGGCGGGGCCGATCCGGCACGGCGACCACATGGCCGCCGCCGGCCACGGCAGGCATCGCTCTCCCGTCAGCGACGTCGTCGACATCGGGCTTCGGGACGCTCTGGACGTGGGTGCGGGCCGAAGCTGGTCCCGGTCGCTTGCTGCCTTGGGTGCCGATCGCTTTCGGCACCGGCATCGCGCTGTATTTTGCCGCTGAGCATGAGCCGGTGGCATGGGTTGCCGCTGCGACGGCAAGCCTTCTTTGCGTAGCTGCGTTTTTGCTGCGGCGGCAGCGATGGTTTCCCTTGATCTTGCTCATTGCGGCCATCGCGGCCGGCTTTGCGATGGCTGCCATGAAAACCGCACGTGTGGCTCATGAGGTTCTGGCGAAGCCGCTCTATTCCGTCGCGCTTACCGGCTTCGTCGAAACGCACGAGGAACGGGAGCGCACGGATCGCTTCGTGCTGCGCGTTGCCACGATGGACAGCCCGCGCGCCGCACCGAAACTCACCCGTGTGCGGCTGTCGGTGAAGAAGGGCACGGCGCCTGTCGTCGGCAGCTTCGTCGAATTGAAGGCAAGGCTGCAGCCGCCGCTGTCGCCGCTCCGGCCGGGCAGCTACGACTTCGGACGGGATCTGTATTTTCAAGGGATCGGCGCATCTGGCTTCGTGATGGGCGGCATCAAGGCAGTCGATCCCCCGATACAGCCGGGTGTATCGCTGCGCTATTCGGCGACCATGCAGGGGCTTCGCGACGCCATCGACGCGCGAATTCGTACGGTGCTCTCGGGCGATAGCCGCGCCATTGCCACGGCGCTGCTCACAGGGCGTCGCGATGCGATTTCGGCTGACGTCAATGATGCGATGTTCATCTCCGGCCTCGGTCATGTGCTGTCGATCTCCGGCTATCACATGGCCGTCGTGGCTGGCGTGGTGTTCTTTGCGATCCGCGCGTTGCTGGCACTGATCCCCGTGCTGACGGTGACGTTCCCGATCAAGAAAGTCGCAGCGGCTGCGGCATTGCTCGCGGCGCTATTTTATCTGCTGCTGTCCGGCGCCGAGGTCGCCACGCAGCGTTCGTTCTTCATGACGGCCGTCGTGCTGATCGCTGTCATGGTCGATCGCCGCGCGGTGACGTTCCGCACGCTGGCGGTGGCGGCAATGGTCGTTCTGATCGTGGCGCCGGAGGCGCTGGTGCATCCGAGTTTTCAGATGTCATTCGCGGCGACGCTGGGGCTCGTCGCATTGGTGCAGATCGGCATGCCCGCGCTGTTTGCCTCGCCCGATCATTCCGCGACAGCGCGCATGGCGCTATGGGGCGGACGCGAGATCGCGATGCTCGTGCTGGCTTCGCTGGTCGCGGGCCTTGCCACGACGCCCTATGCTGCCTTTCACTTTCATCGCGTCACGCCCTTCGGCGTTCTCGCCAATCTCCTGGCGATGCCGGTGGTCTCGGCGCTGGTGATGCCGGCGGGTATTCTCGGTTTGGTGGCCATGCCGTTCGGCTTTGACGGTGTGTTCTGGCGGCTGATGGATGTCGGCATCCAGTGGATGATCGTGGTCACGCAATGGGTGGCAGCCTTGCCCGGCGCCATCGGCCGGATGCCGGCCTTCGGCACCGGACCGCTGATAGCAGCCAGTATCGGCATCATCGTGCTCGGATTGCTACGGACGCCCTTGCGCCTTGCGGGAGTTGGCGTGCTTGCGCTCTCGATCGTCTGGGCACTCCTCGTGAAGCAGCCAGATGTGCTGATCTCGGGGGATGGTCACAGCGTTGCGGTACGGGGCAAAGACGGGCGCCTGCACATGATGCGCAGCGCTAAGGATGCGTTTCTCGCGAAGGAGTGGCTTGCTGGTGATGCCGACGCCCGGCTGCCAACGGATGCCTCTCTCAGCCATGGCGTGTCCTGCGACAGCGACGGATGCATCACGCCGCTTGCCGACGGTTCGTTGGTGGCGCTTGTACTGCAGCCGGGCGCATTCACGGATGATTGCGAGAAAGCGGCGCTCATCATCACGACGCGACAACCGCCAAAGGATTGCCGTGCGCTGGTGATCGATCAGGATCGCTTGCAACGAAATGGTGCGGTGAGCCTGCAGCGAACCGCGAACGGCTTTACGATCGATGCCGTGCGACCGCGGGGTCTGGACCGTCCGTGGTCGCGCGCCATTCCTGATGAGCCCCAGCACGATCTGATCCCGAACAGTCGTACGCCACAAAATCGGCCGGTGGATGCGACGCCGGCGGAAACCGATCTTCAACCCGAAGATCAGTAGTCCGCCGAGGCGATAGCCTCAGTAACGCCGATACAGACCAATCAGCTTGCCCTGAATGCGCACCCGGTTAGGCGGCAGGATGCGGACTTCGTAAGCATCGTTCGCTGGCTCCAGCGCGATCGACGCGCCGCGGCGGCGGAAGCGCTTCAGCGTGGCTTCCTCGTCGTCGATCAGGGCCACCACGATGTCGCCGGTGTCGGCGCTTTCGTTGCGCTGGATCAGCACGGTATCGCCGTCGAGAATTCCGGCGTCCTGCATGGAATCGCCGCGCACTTCGAGCGCGTAATGTTCGCCGGAGCCGAGCATGTCCGCGGGCATGCTGATCGTGTGGCTGCGGGTCTGCAGCGCCTCGATCGGCGTACCCGCCGCGATCCGGCCCATGACCGGGATAGCAACCGTGCGGCCATTGTCATCATCGCCGCTGTTGCTGGCGATGCTGGCGGCCGAACGCACCTTGCCAAGCGTGCCTTCGATGACGCTGGGCGTGAAGCCGCGGCGGCCGGTACCGCCGGTGACCGGCGCGCCGAGCTCTGGCAGCTTGATGACTTCGATGGCACGGGCGCGATTGGGCAGACGGCGTATGAAGCCGCGTTCTTCCAGCGCTGTGATCAGACGATGGATGCCGGACTTGGATCGCAGGTCGAGCGCATCCTTCATCTCGTCGAAGGAGGGCGGGACGCCAGCTTCCTTCAGCCGTTGATCGATGAATCGCAGAAGTTCGTATTGTTTGCGCGTGAGCATCTGAAGCCATCCTCAGTTGACGGTGTCGGCCGCCGCGTGCGTTTCAAAGGGCCTTCGAACAGTGAGCCTCAATCCAGAGACGATCGTTCGAAGATCGGTTGCGCGAGTTCGGGCACTCTCAAACTACTCAAAGCCACAGAATCTCGAAACAAATCATGAACGAACACTATATGTTCCATATGTGTTCTGCAATGCTTAATTTGCCGTCAACAGAACGCACGTTGAGCGCGGTTTGAGGAGGCTGTTCCTCACCAGTCGTCGATCCTCGACGGACATGGAAAATGCTTCCGCGGTCGCTTGGGCTACGCGGACGTCATGCGCCCAATGGGCGGCGGGGGAGTCGTGGAGCCGGTGGCCAGTGAGCGCTGAACCATGATCGTGTCGGCCCAGCGGCCGGAGCGATAAGCGACGCCGGGCAGCAAGCCGACGCGGGCAAAGCCGAAGCTTTCATGAAGGCCGAGGGAGGCCGTGTTATCGGCATCGATATAGCCGATGATCTGCCGAAAGCCGGCCGCCGCGCAGACGTCGATCAGTTCGCGCATCAGCAGCCGGCCGATGCCCCGGCCGACATGTCCGTGGTGGATATAGATCGAATGCTTGACCGTGTAGCGATAGGCCGGTCGCTTCCGAAATAGCACCACATAGGCATAGCCGACGACCTCGCCGCCTTGCGTGGCGACGAGATGCGGGAACCGTTTGCTGCGCAGGTTCTTGCGCCGGTCGCGCAGATCATCGGGCTGCGGCGTGTCGGCGTCGCTGACGCCTTCCTCGACGCCTTGCCGGATGTGCCGGCGATAGATCGCCAGCATGGCGTCGACGTCGGTGTCGCGCGAGGGTCGTATGACGACCGGCTGTTCGAGTTCCGTTGGCAAATCTGGCTCCTTACGTGCTCCCTATTCGGAGACCACGTAAGTGTAAAGCCGGATCCGGCCATTGGCGTCGACCTTGCGGTAGATGCCCTGGATTTCAACGTCGAAGCCCGGGAACGTGTTGAAGCAGGTCTCGAACATCCTGAGATAATCGATCATCGGCTTTGACCGTTCGGTGAGCCGTTCTCCGGGGACGATCGTGGCGATGCCCGGCGGATAGACCACGAACGGCGTCGTCGCGACGCGCCCGAAGATCTCGTCGATGGGAAGGTAGTCGACGTCGTTACGCACCAGACAGCGGGCCGCATCGTGCGGCGACATGGCGATCTCCGGCAGATGGTCGGCGGAGAATTGCCTGGTCTGAAGTTCGCTCACATTGGCCTCGCGGAAGAACCGGTGCATGTCGCCGCACAGATCCCGCAGGCGTATGCCCGCATAACGCGCGGGCCTGCGCCTGGCGAATTCCGGGATGACGTCTTCAAGCAGTGCGTTGTCGTCGTGTAGTTTCTTGAACGCCACGAGACCGCTGATCAGCGTGCCGGCCTTGCTAGCCTCCACGCCGGGCGTCAGCAGGAAGAGCAACGAGTTAAGGTCGTTTTTCTCCGGCACGATGCGGTTCTCGCGCAGGAACTGCGCCACCACCGGAGCAGGGATGCCGTGTTCCGCATAGCCGCCGGTGGTGCGGTCGAAGCCGGGTGTCAGCACTGTCAGCTTGTTGGGATCGGTCATGGTGAAACCGGCTTCCATGCCGGGGAAGCCATGCCAGGCGGCGTCAGGCGCGAGCTGCCAATAAGCCGGATTGGTGGCCAGCTGGTCAGTGCCGATGCTTTCCCAGGGCACATTGTGAACAGCGCCTTCGCTGGCTGCGTCGGGAATCGCGACGCGCTCGGGCACGAAGGGTTCGAAGAACCAGCGACGCTCGGCGCGGGTTTCCTTCTCCTCGAATTCGCGGCGCACCGCGCGCATCTTCTTGCGCAGCTCGATGCCGAGCCGGATCGTGTCGTCCCACAACACTTCGCCAGAACGGCCCTTCATCATCTGCGCGCCGACATCCAATGACGCGAACAGCGGGTAGAACGGCGAGGTCGAGGCGTGCTGCATGAAGCTTTCATTGAAGCGCCGATGCTCGACGCGGCGCTTCTGCCCGCGGATGTGCCGATCCTTCATGTGGATCTGCGACGCCTGAGAGAAGCTCGCGAGCTGCTTGTGGGTTGACTGCGTCGCGATGATACCCGGCGAATCCGGGCCAAGCTCCTTGAGCCCCATGGCGAAGCGGCCGGCATAGAGCGGATGGAATTTCATGAAGCCGGCCCAGGCTTCGTCGAACAGGATATAATCGCAGAGATGGCCGATGCGCGCGATGATCATCTCGGCGCTGTAGATGGTGCCGTCATAGGTGCACTGTTCGACCACGGCGACGCGGAACGGGCGCGGGCGTTTCCAGGCCTCGGGATCCGTGACGAGCGGGTTGATACGGATGCGCTCGCGTAGCGCGTCCTCGTCGAGCGCATCCCAGTTCATCGGGCCGATCAGGCCCCAGGGATTGCGCGTCGTTGGCACATAGATCGGCACACCGCCTGAAATCATCAATGCGCCGTGCAGGGCCGCCTTGTGGTTGTTGCGATCGAACAGCACCAGATCGCCATCGGTGACCAGAGCCGATAGCGCGACCTTGTTGGAGGTCGAGGTGCCGTTGAGCACGAAATAGGTTTTCTCCGCCCCGAAGATCTGCGCGGCTTCCTTCTGCGCCTGCAGCGCAGGCCCCTCATGGGTCAGCAGATCGCCGAGATCGAGCACCGAATTGTCGAGGTCGTCGCGAAACACGGCTTCGCCGAGATGTTCCATGAACACGCGGCCGATCGGGCTGCGGCTGTAGAACACGCCGCCATTGTGGCCCGGGCAGGTCCAGAGCTGGTTGCCTTCCTCGGCATAGTCGACCAGCGCGCCGAAGAACGGCGTCTTCAGTGTCTCGGCATATTGCTTCAACCGGCTAATGAGATTCTTGGCGATGAACGGCGGGGTTTCCTCAGACAGGAAGACATAGCCGTCGATGAAATCGAGCACCTCGACCGGGACGTCTTCAAACCGCTTGCGACGGATCAGCAGGATGATGGGGAAGTCGAGGCCCCGTTTGCGCATCAGGTTGATCAGCGCCGCGGTCTTGCCCTCGAGGCCCTTCTTGCCCCAGTCGACCACCATGCAGCCGATCGCCGCGTCGGTCTGGACCGCGATCGTGGCGTCTTCGAGCTTGCGCGCCTTGACGACCTCGAAGCCGGAACGCTCGATCTCATCGACGATCTGATTGAGGCGAATGCCCTCGAGATCGTCGGCGTCGAATGTTGGCATCGCAAACAGGAAATTGAAGCGTTTGAAATAGTCCATTTGTGCACCGATCTTGTTTCGCAGCGATGTCTCGCTGCGTTACGTGACAATTCAGTGACTGAAGCCGCGTTAAGGTATCTCAGTCAGAAAAAAGCTCAGAGAACATGCCGCGCGGCGGAAGTTCCGGTGGCCCGGCATTCCATCGCGCATCTCGGCCTTTAAACAGGCAGTCGCATGATCGCGCAGGAATCGCCAGCGGCGGCGGCGGGAGCGAATGGCTTGCGGATCAGAAGTCCTTCGGCAACAGCCAGATTTCCTAGCAGCGACGAGTCCTGTTTCATCACCGGCGTCGCCACCACGGTGCCGTCGGCGCGGGTTTCCAGGCGCGTGCGCAGGTAATCCTCGCGCTGGTCGTTGGCTGCGAGGTCGCGGCCGAGCACCGCGGGTTCGAGCGCGTGAGCGACCTCGATTCGGCCGGACAGCGCGCGCAGCAGCGGCACCATGAACAGGAAGCCGCAGACATACGACGAGACGGGATTGCCGGGCAGGCCGATGACGCGCATGTCCTGGCGGCGTCCGTGCATCATCGGTTTGCCCGGCCGCATGGCGATGCGCCAGAACGCCATCTCGACGCCGGCATTGATCAGGGATTGCTGCACGAGGTCGTGGTCGCCAACCGACGCGCCGCCGGTGGTGATCAGCACGTCGGCCTTCAGATCGATCGCGCGCTGAATGGCTGATGTGGTCGCCTCCAGCGTGTCGACGGCGATACCGAGATCGATCACCTCGGCGCCTTCGGCTCGGGCCAGTGCACGCAGTGCGAAGCCATTGGAGAGCACGATCTGGCCGGGGCCGGGGACCGCACCGGGCATTACCAGTTCGTCGCCGGTGGCAAGCACCGCAACGATCGGCCGTCGCCGCACGGGCAGTGACGGATGGTTCATGCCGGCAGCAAGCGCCAGATCGCGATCGGTGAGGCGGGTGCCGGCGCGCAGCAGGACATCACCTTCGTTGAAATCGACGCCGGCAGGGCGGATATGCTTGCCGGAAATTGCAGCTTCGTTGATCCCGACGACGTCGCCATCGCGCGTTGTGTCTTCCTGGATTACGACGGCGTCGGCGCCAGCGGGCAGCACGCCGCCGGTGAAGATTCGCAGAGCTTCACCGGTCTGCAGCGGGCGGTCGAACGGCTTGCCTGCGGCGATCTCGCCGATGACGCGGAGCTTGGCACCCAAAGTCGCATCGGCGGCGCGCACAGCATAGCCGTCCATCGCTGACATGGGCTCCGGTGGCTGGGTGCGCAGCGAAGCGATGTCGCGGGCGAGCACGCGGTGGAACGCGTCTTCCAGCGGCACCATCTCCTCAGGCAGCGCATCGGCGCCCGCGAGAATAGCGGCCATGGCATCGGTAACCGGCATCAGGGCCATCGCGGGGATCTCCGGCAGTGTGGGCGCCCGTCATAGCGGAGAGCGGGAGCGGACGCAAAACCACCGGCGCTTTGGCAGGGCAGGGAAACACGGTAGACATCGGCGATCATGACCGACAACCACGCCGCAACCGCCGATGAAGCGCCTGTCTGGCGGGCAGATGTCGATGCGCTGGCATTCCGGCCGTCCGGCCATCGCGGGCTGTGCATGGTGCACCGTCACGCGTTCCGTACGCTGCTCCGGCGCTACCCGTCGCCGGAGGAATGCGCAGCCTATTTTCAAGACCACAGAGCGGTGTTCCAGGCGGCGGCCAGCGCCAAGCTCGTGCGTGCGTCGGTGGCGGCGGATGCGAATTTTCATCTGACCAGCCGCGATCTCGCCCGCGCGATGCAAAATTAACGGTCGCGCCGCCGGTGCAACTCGGCTAAATTGACCGTCTATTTCGCGAGGATTCCGATGCAACAGACCCAGACCGCCCAGATCTCCGCCATCACCACCGACGTCAATGTCGTCGTGCAGGCCGTTCTGGCCATGGCGCTCGGTCTGTTCATCGTCGGTGTGGTCGGCTTCTCGCATATCAGCGCCGTCCACAATGCGGCCCATGACACGCGCCACGCCAACGCGTTTCCCTGCCACTAAGACATGTCAGTTTTCAGGTCGATCGTCTTCTCGGCAGCGCTGGCTGGCGTGATCACTGGCGCTGCCATCACCGGCGCCCAGATGGTCGGGACCATTCCCCTGATCCAGAAAAGCGAAGTTTATGAGCGCAAGGCGGAAGCTCCGGCTGCTGTTGCGCCGACGGCTGCCGCGCAGCCCGCCCATACGCACGACCATGGCGCCGCCGCCCATAGCCATGAGGCCGAATGGGAGCCCGCCGAGGGCTTGCAACGCAATGCCTTCACCACGGGCGCCAACATCCTGACCGCCATCGGTTTCGCGCTGCTGCTGGCCGGTGTCTTCGCGCTGCGTGGCCGGACCGTGAGTTGGCGGGAAGGGCTGTTCTGGGGCCTAGGCGGTTTCGTTATCTTCACGGCGGCGCCCGGCCTCGGCCTGCCGCCGGAATTGCCCGGCATGCCTGTCGCCGATCTCGCACTGCGTCAGACATGGTGGATCGGCACCGCCTGCGCCACTGCGGCGGGGCTCGGCCTGCTGGTGTTCCGCAAGGCGTCATGGGCCGCCATTCTCGGCCTCGGCCTGATCGTGCTGCCTCATCTGATCGGGGCACCGCAGGCACCTGCGGGCCATACCGATGTCCCGGAAGCCCTGTCGCACAGTTTCGTCGTTGCAGCGACGCTGACCAGCCTGCTGTTCTGGGCACTGCTCGGCGTGCTCACCAGCGTCGCCTTCCAGCGCATCTCGCGGGCTTAAAGCCCGAGTGCCTTGAGCGCCTCGGCGACGGATGTCGGCGAGGTGACGTGGACGGCCTGCAATCCGCAAGCACGGGCAGCGTCGATATTATCGGCAAGATCGTCGAAGAACACGATGCGGTCGGCGGGGACGCCGATTTCCGAGATGACGTGCTCATAGGATTTTGCATCGGGCTTGCGAAGTCCGATCGAGGACGACAGAAACACCGTACGGAAGTGACTGAGCAGATCGGCATGGTGTTCCGAGAAATGCGTGACATGCGCGACATTGGTGTTTGAGAACGCGTAAAGCGGCCAGCGCTTCGAGGCATGCGCGAGGAGTTCGGCGATGCCCGGCATCTCTCCGACGAAGATCGCATTCCAGCCTTCGAGAAATTGTGCCGGCGTCAGATCGATACCGAGTGTGTCGTGCAGATGCGCAAAGAATGCGTCGTCGGAAATCTCGCCGCGCTCGTGTCGCATATAGACGTCACCGCGTGCAAACCGGCTCACGATGTCGTTCGGTGCACAATGCGCATAGTCCGACCAGATCTTCAGCACGCGCGTGAAATCGATATCCAGCACGACGCGGCCGAGATCGAACAGCAGGGCGTCGGCGGAATTTGGCGTAAGCGGCATCGTCATCTGTATCCCTTGGCTCAACGATTGAACATGTTGCGGCGCAGGTTAGCGGATGATGGCAGAAAATCCTTGCGCCCTCGTGACAAACCGTCCCGATATTTTTTTGTTGCCTAGGCAACTAATTCGTGAGAGCCTTTCCAAAGAGGCGTTACCGAGAGCAGTCAACTGCCGCGCCCCGCAGGGAGAGGAACGATGGTGGACCGCTTGTGCGGGACAGCGCTTGATGCTGCGTGCGCGGTCCGTGCCGGCTTAGCCGGTCACAGCGCCGAGATTGCTGTGAATGCGTCGCAGCAAGTCGATCAGTACTTCGCGTTCGCTTTCATCCAGACAGGACAGCAGCTTTCGTTCGCGTTCCAGCGCGGTCACGATGACGGCGTCATGGGTCGTGCGACCCTTCGTGGTCAGCGTAATCGAGTGGGTGCGCGCGTCGTCCGGGTCGGCATTGATGGCGACCAGGCCGCGCTCTTCCAGCAAGGCAAGCGTGCGGCTGACCGGTCCCTTGTCGAAGCCGATGACGTGGCAGATGCGCGAGGCGGGAATGCCGGGCTCGATCGCCAGCAGCGACATGATGCGCCATTCGGTGACGTTCACGCCAAAGCGCTTCTGATAGAGCACGGTCGCGTTGCGCGACAGCTTGTTCGCAATGAAGGTGATAAAGGCCGGCACATAGCGCTCGAGATCGAGCAACTGCCCGCCTTTGGAAGCAGGGGCTCTCGCGGCGACAGTCCGGACATTGACCTTTGTCGCTTTCGCCTTGGCGGGCTTTCGAACCGTCTTGCCCGATCCATTCTTGCTCATGCACCACGATCCTGCCTGCCAGCGTGACGTCGTCGAAATCGGCGAGATCACGTGGTCCTGAGGAATAGAGACACGCAGCCACAATTGCCAACAAGAAAATATGGGAGGTTCACATGGTTGCCACGGTCACGACGGCATCGCCCCACACCCCGCCGGTGCTGTCCTTTGGCGGAGGCGTGCCGGACGACGCATCGTCTCAACCCATTGTCCATCTCGACGTCGATCCCTTCGCCATGGACTTCTTCGCCGATCCGCACCCCACCCACGAGGTGCTGCGTCAGGCGGGGCCGGTGGTGTATCTCGACAAATGGAACGTCTACGCGGTCGCGCGCTATGCCGAAGTTCATGCGGTCCTGAACGATCCCGCGACGTTCTGCTCGAGCCGGGGCGTGGGTCTCAGCGACTTTGCCAGGGAGAAGCCGTGGCGCCCGCAGAGCCTCATCCTCGAAGCCGATCCGCCGGCGCATACGCGCACGCGCGCGGTACTCAACAAGGTCCTGTCACCCGCGGTGATGAAGCAACTGCGCGATGGCTTCGCTGCGGCAGCCGATGCCAAGGTCGACGAACTGCTGGAGCGGCGCAGTTTCGACGCGGTCGCGGATCTTGCCGAAGCCTATCCACTATCGGTGTTCCCCGATGCGATGGGACTGCAGAAGGAGGGCCGCGAAAACCTGCTGCCTTATGCCGGTCTTGTCTTCAATGCCTTCGGTCCGCCGAACCAGCTGCGCCAGGACGCCATCGAACGCTCAGCGCCTCATCAGGCCTATGTCGCCGCGCAATGCCAACGCGATAATCTTGCACCCGGCGGTTTCGGCGCCTGCATCCATGCGCGGGTCGACACCGGCGACATCACCGCCGACGAGGCGCCGTTGCTGGTGCGCTCATTGCTGTCGGCAGGACTGGACACGACGGTAAACGGTATCGGCGCTGCCGTTTATTGCCTGGCGCGCTACCCGCAAGAATTCGCGCGGCTGCGCAGCGACCTGTCGCTGGCGCGCAATGCTTTCGAGGAGGCCGTGCGTTACGAAAGTCCGGTGCAGACCTTTTTCCGCACCACGACCCGCGACGTCGAGATCTGCGGCTGCCGTGTCGGAGAAGGCGAGAAGGTGCTGATGTTCCTGGCCGCCGCCAACCGCGATCCGCGCCGCTGGGCCGATCCCGAACGCTACGACATCACCCGCAAGACGTCCGGCCATGTCGGCTTCGGCTCCGGCATCCACATGTGCGTCGGCCAGCTCGTGGCACGTCTGGAGGGTGAGGTGATGCTATCAGCGCTGGCGCGCAAGGTCGCGTCGATCGAGATCACCGGCGACGCCAAGCGCCGTTTCAACAACACGCTGCGCGGGCTGGAGAGCCTGCCGGTCACCTTCACGCCTGCCTGAGGATTCCATGCCGAGCATTACGTTCATTCATCACGACACCCGTGCCGAGACGGTCAGCGCCAATGACGGCGATAGCGCGATGTATACGGCGCTGCTGCATGGTGTCGACGGCATTACGGGCGAATGCGGCGGAGGCGCGGTCTGCGCCACCTGCCACGTCTATGTCGACGACAACTGGCTGGGCAAAGTTGGCACAGTCGGTGCCGACGAGGATGAGTTGCTGGAGGGTGTCGCCAGCGAGCGGCTGCCGAACAGCCGGCTGTCGTGCCAGATCAAGATCACCGAGGCGCTCGATGGCCTCGTGCTCCGACTGCCGGAGCGACAGGTGTAATTCGCAAGCAAGACCGCGACCGGCAACGTCCGGACCCGCGTAATCAAGGTTAGAGGGGAGAGACGACTATGAAGGGCTTGAAGACAGTTTTGGCCGCTGCGGCATCCTGCGTGATGGCGACGGCGGTCCAGGCGCAGGTGTCCGACGATGTGGTGCGGGTCGGTGTGCTCAACGATATTTCCGGCGTGTTCCAGGACACCAACGGCATGGGCTCGGTGGAAGCCGCGCGGATGGCCGCCGAGGATTTCAACGGCGGCGGCAAGAACATCAAGGTCGAGATCGTCTATGCCGACCATCAGAACAAGGCGGATGTCGGCTCCGCCATCGCGCGCAAATGGCTCGATGTCGAAAAGGTCGATGCCATTGTCGACGTGCCGAATTCGTCGGTCGGTCTCGCCATCAACAATATCGCCCGCAACACCAAGATGACCTTCCTGGCCTCATCCACCGCGACGTCGGACCTCACGGGCAAGGACTGCTCGCCGAACACCATCCAGTGGGTCAACGACGCCTGGGCCACCGGTAACACCACCGCAGCAGCGATGATGCAGCGGGGCGGTGACGACTGGTACTTTCTCACGGTGAACTACGCGCTGGGGCAGGGCATCGAGGCCGAAGCCACCAATTACATCACGAAGAACGGCGGCAAGGTGCTGGGGTCATCGAAGCACCCGCTCGGCACCTCCGATTTTGCCTCGCTATTGCTGCAGGCGCAGAGCTCCAAGGCCAAGGTGATCGGCCTGGCTAATGCCGGCGCGGATGCCATCAATGCGGTGAAGCAGGCTGGCGAGTTCGGCATGCAGGACGGCCCGCAGAAGCTGGTCGCGTTCCTGATCTTCATCAATGACGTTCACGGCATGGGCCTGAAGACCGCGCAGGGCCTGTTGCTGACGGAATCCTTCTACTGGGACATGGATGATGACACCCGCGCCTTTGGCAAACGCTTTGCGGCGCGGCCGGGCATGAATGGCAAGATGCCGAGCGCCAATCAGGCGGGCGTCTATGCCTCCACGCTGGCCTATCTCAATGCCGTGGCCGCCAAGGGCAGCGACGATGCCAGTGTCGTCGTGCCGCAGATGAAGACCTTCAAGGGCAAGGACAAGCTGTTCGGTGAGGTCACAATCCGCGCCGATGGCCGCGTCATTCACCCGATCTATCTGTTCGAGATCAAGAAGCCCGCGGAATCGAAGGGGCCGTATGACTATTACAAGCTGCTCTCGACCATCCCCGCCGAAAAGGCGTTCCGGCCGATGGCCGAGGGTGGTTGTCCGATGATCAAGTAGCCTATCGCGCATCGATACCGGCAACATCAGTCGTTCCCGGTATCGATGTGGGGAAAAGTTGTGGGAATAGGCGGATCGGCCAGTAATTTTCTGCTCCGCACACAATGCATGCGGGCTATTTCAAACCTAAAAGGCTGTTTCACGTACCTAATGACATCGAAACCCTTTGATTTAAAGGATTTGGAATGTCGATTGTGGTTGGATTGATGATGGTGCTGCTGTTGCCCGCTGCGTGGTTGCTGGTCAAACGATATGAGCGTCATCTCGACGCGCAGATCGGGCCGTGGATCGTCAACGAGATGAAGCCGCAGCGCAGCCGGCAACGTCTCGTGCGCGAGCACCGTGATGACAGCGATCGCTGAAATCCGCCCCTATTCAGGTTACCGCAAAACTTACAATGCGCGCGCGTAACCAAGTAGTGCGCATTCACACTTGGCCTTGTCCTGCTTGGTAGTGCTGATCCCGCCACGATCGCCAGCCTGGGTCTCATCCTCCGGTTGGTCGCTTGATGTGGCCCGGGGCCGCCGCCAAACACCCCCCATGTCGCGCGCGGTCCCGGTTATTGTTTGTAAACAGGAACATGAGGGATCGATGATGGCGCAGGATCACGATTTCGCAGTGATGTCGGTGGACGCGCTCTGGGACCTTCATGAGAAGTTGCGCGTCGTGCTCGCCGCGAAGATGGCTGAGCAGCGACAGGAACTCGACGAGCGTCTGCGCGATCTCGAGCAGTTCTCAACCTCATCGAAGCGTGCTGTCGCAGCATTGCAGCCGAAGGCCGGTCCGGTCTATCGCAATCCGGAGCAGCCGTCGCAGATCTGGTCGGGCAGGGGTCTGCGTCCGCGCTGGCTGGTGTTTCAGCTCACCGCGGGGCGCTCGCTGGATGAGTTTCGGGTCGAGCCTGACAGCATCTTCAGCATGCCATCGGATGTATCGCAGGCGCACAAGAGCGCCTGATGCCATCAGTCGGCGGCGTTGTCGGTCACGAGATAATGGCCGGACTTGCCACCCTTCTTCTCGATCAGATGAATGCCTTCGATGCGCACGCCGCGTTCGACGGCCTTGATCATGTCGTAGATCGTCAGGCACGCAACTGATACCGCCGTGAGCGCTTCCATTTCGACACCCGTCGGGCCTGTAACCTTCACCAACGCGCGCACGCGGCAACCCGGCAGTTTCTTGTCGGGCGTGATGTCCAGGGTGACTTTCGACAGCGCCAGCGGATGGCACAGCGGGATCAGATCCGATGTGCGCTTTGCCGCCATGATGCCGGCGATACGCGCCGTGCCGAGCACGTCGCCCTTCTTGGCGTTGCCGGAGACGATCATGTCGAGCGTCGCCTTGCTCATGATCACCAGACCTTCGGCCACCGCGATGCGTTCGGTCGCCGGTTTCTCCGATACATCGACCATGCGGGCCTCGCCCGAGGAATCGATGTGGGTGAGGGCCGGGGCCTGCTTCGATTTTTTCGTCTTGCCGGCCATGATCAATGCGTTCCGTTCGCGCGCTTGAGCAGCGTCTGCGTCGCCGCCGCGACGTCCGCCTGCCGCATCAGGCTTTCGCCGACCAGGAAGGTGGAAATGCCGACGCGCGCGAGACGGGCAAGATCGTTCGGCGTGAAGATGCCGCTCTCGCCGACCTTCAAACGATCCCGGGGGATCATCGGTGCCAGCGTTTCGCTGGCGGTCAGCGTGGTCTCGAAGGTGCGCAGATTGCGGTTGTTGATGCCGATCATCGGCGAGCGCAGGTTCAGTGCGCGTTCCAGCTCCGGCTGGTCGTGGATTTCGATCAGCACGTCCATGCCGTGGTCGATGGCGGCGTCTTCGATGTCACGCGCCTGCGCATCGTCGAGTGCAGCCATGATGATCAGGATGCAATCGGCGCCATGGGCACGGGCCTCGACCACCTGATAGGTGTCGAACATGAAGTCCTTGCGCAGCACCGGCAGTTTGGTCGCGGCGCGCGCCGCGACCATGAAGTCGAGATGCCCTTCAAAGGACGGCGTATCGGTCAGGACCGAGAGACACGCGGCGCCGCCGGCCTCATAGGCTTTGGCCAGCGTCGGCGGGTCGAAGTCCTCGCGAATGAGCCCCTTGGACGGCGACGCCTTCTTGATTTCGGCAATCAGCGCAAACTCGTTCTTGTCGAGCTTCTTGTGGATCGCGGTCATGAAGCCGCGCGGCGCCGGCGCAGTCTTGGCCAGCGCTTCGACGGATGCGAGCGGATGGGCGCGCTTGGCGGCCGCGATTTCCTCGCGCTTATAGGCTTCGATCTTGGTCAGGATGTCGGACATGGTCGTCTCACAGGTTGGCGTTGGAGACGGCGACCAGTCGCTTCAGCTTCTCGAGCGCCGCGCCGCTGTCGAGTGACTTCTGACCGAGTGCCACGCCTTCCTTCACGTCCTTGACCTTGCCGGCCACGATCAGGGCCGCGGCTGCATTGAGCAGCGCGACGTCGCGGAAGGCGCTCGGCTTGCCATCGAGCACGGCCTGCAGTGAGGTGGCGTTTTCCTGCGCGTCGCCGCCCTTCAGGGAATCCGGACCGGTGCGCGACAGACCAGCGTCCTCGGGCGAAATCTCGAAGCTGCGGATATTGCCGTTTTCCAGCGCCGCCACGAAGGTCGGGCCGGTGAGGGTGATTTCGTCAAGACCGTCGGAGCCGTGCACGACCCAGGCGGACTCCGAGCCGAGGTTCTTCAGCACCTGTGCCAGCGGCAGCACCCATTGCCGCGAGAACACGCCGACCATCTGCCGGGTGACGCCGGCGGGATTGGACAGCGGCCCAAGCAGATTGAAAATCGTGCGCGTGGCAAGTTCGACACGGGTCGGGCCGACATTCTTCATCGCGGGATGATGCGCCGGCGCGAACATGAAGCCGATGCCGGTTTCCTTGAGGCAGCGGCTGACGTCGTCGGGCGTGAGGTCGATCTTGACGCCAAGGGCGGCCAGCACGTCGGCCGCGCCGGAGCGCGACGACAGCGCACGATTGCCGTGCTTGGCCACCGGCACGCCGCAGCCGGCGACGATGAAGGAGGCGCAGGTCGAGACGTTCACGGAGCCGGAACCGTCGCCGCCGGTACCGACCACATCGACAGCACCGGCCGGTGCGTCGACCCGCAGCATCTTGGCGCGCATCACCTCGACCGCGCCGGTGATCTCGTCCACGGTCTCGCCGCGCACGCGCAGCGCCATCAGCAGGCCGCCCATCTGCGACGGCGTTGCTTCGCCCGACATCATGCTGTCGAAGGCCGCCGAGGCTTCCTCACGCGAGAGGGAGGCGCCTGTCGCGACCTTGGCAATGATTGCCCTGAGATTGTCCATCGGATGCTTTCAGAGTGATGCACATGTCATTGCAGGCGACATCTGCGGCGAAGCCATCCAGCCTTTGCGTGTTGCGTCTGGATGGTTTCGCTGCGCCCGCAATGACGACGTGGGTTTCCTAATTGGTGTTGCTGTTCGCGGCGCCGGTGGCGATCGCAACGGCTTCTGCGTTGATCTTGGTGCCGATCTGCGCCTCGAGCCTGGTGACATACTGCGCGACCTGCTCATCGGTCAGCCCGCGCTGCAATGTCTCCTTCAGCTTCTTGGCGTCTTCGGAGGCCATATCAACCGCAGGCGCGGTGACATCGGTGATCCGGTAGACGATCCATTCCGACGGTGTGGCGCCCGATGTCGTATTTTGGGCCTGTCCGGCCGAATCCTTGACGCCGCGGAACACAGACTGGATGACGCCGGCCGAGAGAGAGGGATCGCTCGCGTCGCGCTTGAATGGCGCGGAGGTCACGACCTTGAGTCCGGCTGCGGCGGCTTCGTCGGCGAGCTTGGCACCGCTTTCGAGCTTCTTCGCCATGTCGACAGCCTTGTCGCGCAGACGCGTGGTGATCTGCTCTTCGCGCCAACGTGCCTCGACCTGCGGCTTCACTTCGTCGAGCGTACGGTCGCGCGCTGGCGTGACGCCGAGCACGTCGTACCAGATGTAACCGCCGCCGGCCTGCAATGCGTCGTTGTCGACACCGACATCGCTGTTGAAGGCCTGGCTCACGACGTCCACACCCGTGGGCAGGCCGGCAACGGGCTGGCCGTCCGGCGTACGACCGGAGCGATCGACGGCCTCGATGGTCACGGCGGTGAGGCCGAGCTTCTTGGCGGTATCGACGACATTGGCACCGCCACCGCGTTCGTCCTCGATCTTGTTATGCATGTCGGACACGACGGCACGGGCGCGCTCGATGGCAATATCGCGCTTCAGGTTGGCGGCAACGCTGTCATAGCTCGGCGTCGTGCCGGCCTGAACCTTGCCGAGCTTGATCAGCGTCACACCGAACCGTCCGGTGATCGGCTGGCTGATGCCATCCGGTGCCAGCGAGAAGGCAGCATTGGCGACGGAGGGATCGATAATGCCTGCTTTGGCAACCATGCCGAGATCGATGTCGGAGGCGGACAGGCCGCGTTCCTTGGCGAGGTCCTCGAACTTGAATGTATCGTTCAGCCTGGCGCGACCCGCTTCGGCGTCCGCCGCATTCGGGAAGACGATCTGCGAGATCTGGCGCTGCTCCGGCGTGGAGAGCTTGTCCTTGCGCTCTTCGAACACTTTCCTGGCGTCGTCGTCGGACACCGTCGACCACTTCGCCATTTCGTCGGGCGTCAAGGCGAGGAAGGCAATCTTGCGATATTCGGGGGCGCGGAACTGGGTCTTGCGCTCGTCGAAATAGGCAGCGAGTGCTTCAGGCGAGGGCGCGTCAATGGTCCCGGCCTGCGCAGCATCGAGCTTCACGTAATCGACGGTGCGGGTCTCGTTCTGGTAGCGGCTCAGCGCCTCGATCATCGTCTTCGGCGGTTCGACGCCTGACGTGACGGTGCCGGCGATCTGGCGGCGCAGCGATACCTTGCGCTGCTCGGCAATGTAGCGCTGCTCGGTGAAGCCCAGCGAGCGGATCAGCTGCTGGAAGCGCGGCGCATCGAAGCCGCCGGTCGGGCTCTGGAAGTTCGGATCCGCAATGATCTGCCGCATAACTTCGGCATCTGCCACGCCCAGGCCCTTGCGGCGCGCGTCCTCGTCGAGGGCGGCTTCGGCGACGACCTGCTGCAAGACCTGGCGGTCGAGGCCGAAGGCACGGGCTTGATCGGAGGTCAGCGGGCGGCCGAATTGGCGGCCGATCTGCTGCAGCTTGTCGTTATAGAGCTGGCGGAACTGCTCGGTCGTGATCTCGGTCGAGCCGATGGTGGCGAGCTTGGACTGCCCATAGCCCTTGAACGCATCGGCGATGCCCCAGATGCCGAAGCTGACAATCAGCACGCCCATCACGACGGCCATAATCGTCTTGCCAATCCAGTTGGATGAGGCTTTGCGCATTCCTCGAAGCATAGGGTCTTCTTATCTGTCAGGAGGGGAATCGGCTCGCACCAGCAGCCCATGGGCCGGAGGGCGTCGCCAAATAGGAGGCGCATCATAAAGTGGCAAAAGCCGGGTCGCAACCGGCTGGGGGCGGGGCGGATTGAAGCGGTTTCCGGCGCTACCGCGAGGCATTAGCGGCACATGGAACTTTCCGGCCCGCTGCCGCTTTGTTGAGCGGGGCGTTCGGGCCTGCCGGGAGAGATTATGCGGATCGGTTGGCGATCGGGAGTTGCCGCCTGCGGCATCTGGATGGCGCTGACGCCGGCAGGCGCGCAGTCAAATCCGGCGATGCAGAAGCCCACGGTGACGGAGTCGACGAATTCGCAGCCGAAAACAGAAACGCCGCCACTTCCCGGCGCCAATAGTTTCACCGAAGGTCAGGCTCGCAAGTCGTTGGAGTCACAAGGTTATGCCGACGTGTCGCCACTGGTGAACGACAGCCAAGGCATCTGGCGCGGCACCGCTATGAGCGGATCGAAGAAGGTCCATGTCAGCGTCGACTACAAGGGCAACGTCTCGGCGAATCCGCAATGACGGTGGGGATAGCGCGATGAGCAAGGTGACGATCTCCCGGCTGTTCGACGACTACGCCGACGCACAGAAGGCTGTGGTCAGCCTGCACGAGGCCGGCGTGGCCGAAGACGACATCAGCATCATCGCCAACAATGCCGACAAATGGTACGCGCCCGACTATGCCGCGGGCGCCGGCAAGGGCGCCGCGATCGGTGCCGGTTTTGGCGGTGTCGGCGGACTATTGGCTGGCCTCGGACTGCTGGCGATTCCCGGTCTCGGACCGGTCGTGGCTGCCGGATGGCTGGCAGCGGCCGCAGCGGGCGCCGTGGCCGCGGGTGCTGCCGGCGGCGTGATCGGGATGCTGGCCGAAGCCGGCGTCGCCGTGAACGATGCCGAGGTCTATGCCGAGGGTATCCGCCGCGGCGGTAGCCTCGTCAGCGCCAGGGTCGAGGTAGCCGACAAGAACCGGCTTGAGGCGTTGCTGCATCCATCCTCGGTCGATATCGCCAAGCGCCGCAGCGATCTGGCCGCAGCGGGCTGGAGCAAGTTCGATCCCTCGGCCCCGGACCTCACGGCTGACCAGATCAAGCAAGAGCGCGGGTTGAGGGTCTCCAAATCTGCCTGAACTCCAAGTCGGCTTGAGCTGGCGGATCGCCTCTGTTAGCTCAGATAACCTCTTTCAAATGACAGGATATGCTCATGACTGATGCCGTTCGGCCGCTGATCGCCGGCAACTGGAAAATGAACGGCCTCAAGGCGTCGATGACCGAGTTCGAAGCGATGCTGCGCGGCGCGCCGGATGTGCTGGACAAGGCCGACCTGCTGGTCTGTCCCCCGGTCACGCTGCTGGCGAGTTTCGCGTCGAAGGCATCGAGCTTCGGGCAGGAGGGCCGCCACGTCGTCTCAGTCGGGGCGCAGGATTGTCACAAGAACGTCTCAGGCGCGCATACCGGCGATATCGCGCCCGAAATGCTGGCTGATGCTGGCGCGACCGCTGTTATCGTTGGACATTCCGAACGCCGCGCCGATCACGGCGAGACCGATGCCGTGGTTCGCGAAAAGGCGCTGGCTGCCTGGCGCGCCGGGCTCACGGCGATCGTCTGCATCGGCGAGACCCAAGGCGAACGTGATGCCGGCAAGACGCTCGACGTCTGCGGCACCCAGCTCCAGGGCTCGCTGCCGGACGATGCCACCTCGGGCAACCTGATCGTGGCCTATGAACCGGTCTGGGCGATCGGCACAGGATTGACGCCGACAGTCCAGGATGTCGAGCAAGTTCATAAGTTTATCTGCGATCGTTTGACTGAACGCTTTAAGAACGAGGGGCCCTCGATCCGCATCCTCTATGGCGGTTCGGTCAAGCCATCCAACGCCAGGGAGTTGATGGCGGTTCCTAACGTGAACGGTGCGCTGGTGGGCGGCGCCAGCCTGAAGGCGGCCGATTTCCTTGCGATCGCGGCGGGCTGTCCCTAACTCCCACGGAATGCTGCAATTTGCGGTCGAGACCAGTCGGCGCGGGGGTGACAATCCCCCGGTCGATCGTGTAGACACCGCTGGATTCAAACCCCGCAAGACATGACTGCAGCCGGCGATCGGCGCTGCGTGCTTGCGATGGAAGGACACGATGCAAAGCGTCATTATCGTTATCCACCTCATGATCGTCGCGGCCCTGATCGGGACGGTGCTGCTGCAGAAATCCGAAGGCGGCGGCCTGGGCGTCGGTGGCGGCGGCGGTGGCGGCTTCATGTCCAGCCGCGGCACGGCGAACCTTCTGACCCGCACCACTGGCGTCCTTGCGGTGGGCTTCTTCCTGACCAGCCTGTTCCTGTCCTGGCTGGCGACCTATGAGCGCAAGCCGACTTCGATCCTGCCGGGCAACACTGCGCCGGTCTCGCAGCCGGGCTCGCCGCTGGCTCCGCCAACCTCGGGCGGCCTCCTGGATACGCTGAAGAAATCCGACGAACAGCAGGCTCCTGCAGCCCCGGCACCGCCACGCTCGCAATAAAGCAGAGGCGCCATGCAGGATGGGGACTACCGTCCTGCATCAGCAGATCCCATCAAGGGGCTGCAATCATTTCGTTTTTCAAGTCACCCACAGCCTCACCGATTCTCGGCTGACGGCTGCGATTCGTTTTGGCGAATCGGTTTCGGAGCCTTAAAGGTTAAGTCCCATGGCGCGGTACATTTTCATCACCGGCGGCGTGGTTTCCTCGCTCGGTAAAGGTCTGGCTTCAGCGGCGTTAGGCGCGCTGTTGCAGGCGCGTGGCTACAAGGTCCGGCTTCGCAAGCTCGACCCCTATCTCAACCTCGATCCCGGGACGATGTCGCCGTATCAGCACGGCGAAGTGTTCGTGACCGACGATGGCGCCGAGACTGATCTCGATCTCGGCCATTACGAGCGCTTCACCGGGCGGCCTGCCACCAAGCAGGACAACATCACCACCGGGCGAATCTATCAGGACATTCTCACCAAGGAACGCCGCGGCGATTATCTCGGCGCGACCATCCAGGTGATCCCGCATGTCACCAACGCCATCAAGGATTTCGTCCTGTCGGACAATGACGGCTACGATTTCGTGCTGGTCGAGATCGGTGGCACCGTCGGTGACATCGAGGGCCTGCCGTTTTTCGAAGCGATCCGTCAGCTCCGCAACGACCTGCCGCGCGGCGACACCGTGTTCGTGCATCTGACGCTGCTGCCTTACATCCCGAGCGCCGGCGAGTTGAAGACCAAGCCGACCCAGCACTCCGTCAAGGAGTTGCGCTCGATCGGTATCCAGCCCGACATCCTGCTGTGCCGCTGCGACCGCGACATTCCGAAGGAAGAGCGCCGTAAATTGGGGCTGTTCTGTAACGTCCGTGAAAGCGCCGTGATCGAGGCGCGCGACGTCGACAACATCTATGCGGTGCCGGAAGCCTATCACGTCGCCGGGCTCGACGACGAAGTGCTGGCCGCATTCGGCATGACGCCGAAGGCGCTGCCCGAGCTGAAGACCTGGAACACCATCAACGAGCGTATCCGCCATCCGGAAGGCGCCGTGACCATCGCTATCGTCGGCAAATATACCGGCATGAAGGACGCCTATAAGTCCCTGACCGAAGCGCTATCCCATGGCGGCATCGCCAACAAGGTGAAGGTCAATCTCGACTGGATCGAGAGCGAGGTCTTCGAGAACGAAGATCCGGCGCCGTTCCTCGAACACGTCAATGGCATCCTCGTGCCCGGCGGCTTCGGCCAGCGCGGCGCCGAAGGCAAGATCCGCGCAGCGCAGTTCGCGCGTGAGCGTAACGTGCCTTACTTCGGAATTTGCTTCGGCATGCAGATGGCTGTCATCGAAGCCGCGCGAAACCTTGGCGGCATCAAGGACGCCAACTCCACGGAGTTCGGCGAGACCAAGGAGCCGGTCGTCGGCCTGATGACCGAATGGCTGCGCGGCAACGAACTCGAGAAGCGCCACAATGCCGGCGATCTCGGCGGCACCATGCGTCTCGGCGCCTATCCGGCGACGCTGACCAAGGGCAGCAAGGTCTCGGACGTCTATGGCGGCGCCACCGAAATCTCCGAGCGCCATCGCCATCGCTACGAGGTCAACACGGCCTACAAAGACCGTCTCGAAAAGCATGGGTTGAAGTTCTCCGGCCTGTCGCCGGATGGCGTGCTGCCTGAGATCGTCGAATACGAGAACCATCCGTGGTTCATCGGCGTGCAGTATCATCCCGAACTGAAGTCGCGCCCGTTCGAACCGCACCCGCTGTTCGCATCCTTCATCAAGGCGGCGGCGGCGCAGAGCCGGTTGGTCTAATCCGCCGGCCAAGGTTGCGTGGCGCGGTTGGCAAGCCAATCATGCGAGCTACCCCAGAGGCCTGGTTACGGAAGGATGATCCATGCGTGCTTTCTATCACCCGGAGCAGGCGCTCCATTCGCCGCAGCAATTCATGCGTTACGGCCGCTTCGTGCCCGTGAAGGACACGCCGCTTCGCACAGAGCGACTGATCGGCGCGTTGGCACGTCACGGGATCACCCCTGAAGAACCTGCTGCTTACGGCACAGGGCCTGCGCTCACGGTTCATACAGCGGCTTTCGTTCGCTTTCTGGAAACCGCCTGGGAGAACTGGGCGCAATTGCCTGACCACGGACCGGAAGTGTGGCCGCAATATTTCCCTTACTGGAGCGGTCGCCCGGAAGATGCCACGCGACCGGATTGCCCGGCCAAAGGCTTCATCGGTCAGGTCGGCTGGTATCTTGGCGATCTTTCGGTCCCGATGGGGCCTGATAGCTGGCTTTCAATTCTGCGCGCTTCGGAAACGGCGACGGCGGGTGCCGACGCTATCCTCGCTGGCGACCGTGCAGCCTATGCGCTGTGCAGGCCGTCCGGCCATCATGCCCGCGCCGATCGTGGCACCGGCTTCTGCTATCTGAACAACAGCGCGATTGCGGCGCAGCGTTTGCGCGGCCGTTTTAGCAAGGTTGCGATCATCGATGTGGATGTTCACCATGGCGATGGCACGCAACAGATCTTCTATACGCGTCCGGATGTGCTGACGATCTCGGTGCACGGTGACCCGACCGATTTCGGGCCGTACTACACCGGTTATGCGAACGAGACCGGGTATGGTGCTGGAGAGGGCTTCAATCTCAACCTGCCGCTTACTCCAGGCGCTGGCGGCGATGAGATGATTGCCGCACTCGACACGGCGATCGAACGCGTTCGCGCATTTGGCGCCGATGCGCTTGTCGTGGCGCTCGGCTTCGATGCCCATCGCGATGATCCGATCGGCATCCTAAAGCTTGACGCAAAGGACTTCGGGAGCGTCGGCAGCAAGATGCAATCGCTGGGTCTGGCGACGCTCATCGTTCAGGAGGGCGGATACGGCATCGATGCGATCCAGGACTGCCTCGATTCCTTCCTGACCGGCTTCAGGTCGAAACGCTGATCGTAGCAGCTTCAATGCGGGAGCCTTGCTGTTTCCCGCAGGCGGAAAGCAGTCTCGCACCGGTTCCCGCATGGCGCTATGCCCATGCGGTCCACAGGATCGTGTCGCTTAGCTCTCGAAAAACACGAACGCCGCCCAGACCGACGGGTCTTTGGCGGCTGTGATCTTGCCCTGGATCGCTTCGATGCGGACCTTCCGGAGCGCGCTGGCGTAATCGAGTTTCTCGTCGGCCAGCACCTGATAGAACCGCGCCATGAAGTTGGCGGTGCCTTCGTCCGCGACCTCCCACAATGTCAGCAGCGAACGCCGGGCGCCGGCGATGGCAAGAGCGGTGGGCAAGCCGCGTACGCTGCCAATCCGGCTGGGATCGCCGAGCGCCGTTTGGCAGGCGGACAGCACGACAAGGTTGGCCGACGACAAATCCCAGTTCATCAGCTCGTGCGCATAAAGTACGCCGTCATTGTCGTCGCGCTGCGGCGGGCGGCTGAGATTGGGGCGCGAGGCAACGAGGCCGCTGCGCCAGAGCGCGTCGGTGCGGTTGGAGGCGGTCTTGTAGAAGCCGTGGGTGGCCAAATGGAGCAGGGACGCGCCTTTGGCGTCGGCGCGGATCGTCGCTTCGCCGCTGTCGCTGCCCGAGAGGATGGTAACGACAAGGTTGCGCTTCTTCAGATCGGCGCTGACCGTATCGACTTCGGTCTTCGTCGAGGGTAGCTCATTGGCGGCGCCGGCATAGTCGAGCCCGCCGACCAACAGCGCCTTGTCGCCCGATGCAAGCCTGTTGTCGTTGTTCGCAAAGAACAGCGCGTCGGCGCGCGTCATGATCCGGGTGTCGTAGATCTCGTCGAGATAGCGTCCCGTAGCGTCCTGCAACATCGCGAAGGGCAGGCTGTAGAGTTCGGCATCGGGGACAAGAAACAGTCGTTTCACGTCGGCGAGCTGCGGCTTCAGCGGTCCGAGTAGCGTGTCATGGAGGCGGCGGAAGAGCTTTGCGTGATCCGGCGCCGTCGCATCGACTGCGAGGAAGCTGTCGAGCGGGCCGAGATCGACCAGTGCTGGCGCGGTATCGTGGCGGCGGATCACGGCCTGCAGCCGCATCTCCGGTTTTTGCGCGATCGGATTAACGCGGTTGCGGCGGCCGCTGACGAAGAAGTCGACCAGCGCGTCGCTGGGTTCGAGCTTGCTGTCTATTGAAGGGAGCTTGAGATCAGCCGGCGCCTTGTCACCCATCTTCGCCGCAAGCGCCTGCCGCGCGTCCTGCAACTGCTTGAGGACGTCGCGTGCGTCGTCGTCGATCTTGCCCGACGACAGCAATTCCTGCTGCTGGCCGGATAGCCGCAATACGTTCTGCGCCAGTGCCTTGGTGGCGTCATCAGGCAGCCGGTCGGCCGTCTGGCGCAACAGTGTGCGTTCGCCGTCTTCCATCGTCTTCCAGCGCGACACCGCATCCGCATAGGCAATGGCCGCGGCTGGTTCGACCAGCGCGTAGCGGCCGAATTCATACAGGATGTCGTCGGCCAGTTTGCGCATGGTCTCTGCGACATAGCGATTGCCGGCGGTGCCGACCTCACGCAGCATCCAGCGGAACGCCTGCTGCTCGACATCCTTGAAAGTGGCCAGCGTGTCCTTATCGCCGCGCTTCATCTGGGTCATGGCGACACCGAGCAGGGCGTCGAACGTGATCGGGTGCTGACGCGCAATGGTCGTCTGCGAGCGATGATAAGCATCGATCCGCAGCACCAGCGCGCGGTCGGTCTCGCCACGTGTCTCATACTGATCGGCGGTGAGTTGTGCTGCCTTGATGCGCAGGAGATCCGGTGCGCCGTTCCAGTCTTTGATTTTGGCCATCGCCTCCAGATCGGTGCGGCTCATTTGCTGATCGGGATGGAAATAGGCTTTTGTATAGGCGATCCAGACATTGGCCTGCTGGACATGTTCAGAGGAGGGATCGGCGAGTTCGGTGGCGCAGCGCTTCTGTAGTTCGAGTGCGCGCAGCGTCTCGCCCTCGTTGCCCATGGCCAGATGGTTGAGGGCTAGATTGCTCGCGCTCACCAGCGCCTGGATGCTGCCATAGCCATAATGCGCGATGCGCTTGCGCAGCAACGGCTCGTCGATCCCCGCGGCGACATCGGGATGCCCGACCATGCGCAACGCTTCGGCATAGTTGTTCTCGGTGCGCCAGAAGAGCGGTTCACGGTCGCCGAGCGCCTTTCGCGCGTTGAGATAGATTTCCTCCGACAAATTGAGACCGGAAGCGACGGCGCCATTATTGGTCAAGAGCGTTGCGAGGATATCGCCGCCAGCGATGTCCTGCGCCGAATTCGGCCCATAGGCCGCACGCATACGTTTGCGCGCTTCGGTCGCGACGGGGATGCCGAGATCGTATTGATTGCTGCGTTCGAGGAAGCGCGCATATTCGAACCAGAATGTAACCGCATCGCGGCCGCCGTCGCGCGCGGCACGGGTCTTGGCTGCTTCGGCAAAAAACTCCGACGCGGTCGCATTGTCGCGTCGCCGCTCGAACGAACTGGCGGCATTGAGATAGGCCGTGATCGTGAGGCTGTGATAGTTGCTCTGCGTGACCTCGCGCAGTGCATTTTTCAGCCGGTCGCGGCCACTGCCGTCGTTGCCTGCGCGGAGCGCGTTGAACGCATCCTGGATCTTCGCTGTGAGTTCACGCTCGCTGGATGCGCGGCTGTTTTGCGCTTGGGCGTCGGGGATAAAAGCCGGAAATAGGATGAGGCCACCGGTGATGGCGATAGCAAGCCGGCCGGCAACGCCGGCGGTCCATTGCGCCCGGGATGACAAGGACACGTCCGGCCGGTCTTACTTGCAGCCCGACGTGCTGTCGCCGGCACGGGCCATCGGCTTGCCGTTGATGAACACGCCAGTGCTGCCGGAGATTGTCTTGCCGCCACATTCAGTGCTGCCGCCGACGACGGCTGCAGGCTTGCCGTTGATGTAGACGCCTTTCGCGCCTTCGATGATCTTGCCATCGGTGGTGGTGTCGCCGACGCGCGCCGCCGGTTTGCCATCGACCATCACGCCGGTGGCGCCCGACGTGATCTTGCCGGGCTGTTGAGCGGTGGCAGACACGGTCAGTGTCATCAGGGCGACTAACGACAGAAGGGGCTTTTGCATCGTGGATCCAAGTCGGTTGCGTCACAGGCGTCATGATGTAAGCCTGACGGTGCGCAGGCAAGGGATGATGCCGCAACGAGCCATGCGTTAGAGCCCGATAAGGCCGACAAAAAGGGAAGGAACCAAAGCCGATGATCTATGAATTACGCGTCTATCGCTGTTTGCCGGGACGTTTGCCAGCGCTGATCAAGCGATTTGAATCTGTCACATTGAAGCTGTGGGAGAAGCACGGCATCCGGCAGTCCGGTTTCTTTACGACGATGATCGGCGAATCCAATCAGGAGCTCACTTACATCCTCAAATGGGAATCGCTCGCCGAGCGCGAGAAGGTGTGGACCGCCTTCATGAGCGACCCCGAGTGGATGTCGGCGCGTGCCAAGTCCGAAGAGGATGGCCAGATCGTCGGCAATATCGTTAGCCAGCTGCTGGCGCCGACGGTCTTCTCGGCGCTGAAGTAAGCCTGGTCCCGGGGGGCAGGCTGGTCCGCCCGGTGCTGAAGCCGCTTTGGTCGGGTTGGAGGCGGCTTCCGCCGCAACCCTGATATTCCGACCGGCGGGATGGGCCTGATCCGGCTTGCATCCCGCCCGGTCCTGCGGTCATGGTCTCGCGCGAAAAGGAGACCGTTTTGACCGCATCGTCCACAGCCGCGCCCGTCGTCGCACTTGGCAATGTCCGCTTCGGCAACAGCTTGCCGATCTCGGTGATCGCCGGGCCATGCCAGCTCGAAAGCCGGGCGCATGCGCTCGAAGTGGCGCAGGCGCTGAAGGAGATCGCGACCCGGCTCAAGATCGGCCTCGTCTTCAAGACCTCGTTCGATAAGGCCAACCGGACCAGCGCCTCCGCCGCGCGCGGCATCGGCCTCGATGACGCGCTGCCCATCTTTTCCGAGATCCGCGAGACGCTCGGCCTGCCTGTTCTCACGGACGTGCATGAGAACGATCAATGCGCCCGTGCAGCCGAGGCGGTGGACGTGCTGCAGATCCCGGCCTTCCTGTGCCGGCAGACCGATTTGCTGCTGGCCGCAGCAGCGACCGGCAAGGTGGTCAATGTGAAGAAGGGGCAATTCCTGGCGCCCTGGGATATGGCCAATGTGGTCAGCAAGCTGACATCGTCGGGCAATGACAAGGTGCTGGTCACCGAGCGCGGTGCGTCCTTCGGTTACAACACGCTGGTCTCCGATATGCGCGCGCTGCCGATCTTGGCGCGCACCACCGGCGCGCCGGTCATCTTCGACGCCACCCATTCGGTGCAGCAGCCGGGCGGCAAGGGCACGTCGTCGGGCGGCGAGCGCGAATTCGTGCCGGTGCTGGCGCGTGCGGCCGTGGCCGTCGGCGTCGCCGGTGTGTTCATCGAGACCCATCCCGATCCGGACAATGCGCCGTCCGACGGCCCGAACATGGTGCCGCTGCGCGACTTCGAGGCGCTGGTGAAGAACCTGATGGCGTTCGACGCGCTGGCCAAAGCGACGGCGAAGGCGTGACCATGTCACATCGGCCCGCGGCGGCGCGCTGATGCTGCCGCCGGTCATCAAAATCATTGCGCTGGCCTCGTTTGCTGCCGCGCTATCGCAGCGTGCGCTTGATCCGGTGCTGCCGCATGTGGCCGACGATCTGCTCGTGACGGTCGCCGTCGCCGCAGGTCTGTCATCCGCGCTCGCCTTCACTTTCGCCATCGTACAACCGGTGCTCGGCGCCGCAGCCGACATGTTCGGCAAGGCGCGGCTGATGATCGTCTGCCTGGTGCTGCTCGGCCTTGCCAGCATTCTCGGCGCGCTCACCACCTCCTATCCGCTGCTGCTGGCGACCCGCGTGCTGGCCGGTATCGGGGCAGGCGGGGTGTTTCCGGTGACGCTCTCGCTGACCAGCGATCTGGTCGGGCCGAAGCTGCGCCAGGTCGCGCTGAGCCGCGTGATGGCTGGCGCCATGACCGGCAACCTGCTGGGATCGACCGCATCTGGCATCATCGGCGATTTCTTCGGCTGGCGCGGCGTGCTGGTCATCCTCGGCGGCCTTGCGATCGTCGCATCGGTCGCGGTGGCGTATGGCTTCAAGGGCGCCGCGATCATCAAGCCGACCGTGAAGGCTGACTTCGGCAAGCTTGCCCAGGGCTACAAAGTCATTTTCCGTAACCCGAACACGCTGATCGTCTATAGCGCGGTGTTCATCGAGGGCTGCTGCATCCTCGGCCTGTTTCCCTATATCTCGTCATTCCTGTTCGATCGCGGCGTCACCAGCCTGTCGATCGCGGGCCTTGTGATCGCCTGCTTTGCCGTGGGCGGCCTGTTCTACACAGCCACTGTGTCGCGCATGCTGGCGCGGCTCGGCATCAACGGCATGATGATCTATGGCGGCATCGTGATTGCAATCCAGCTTGCCGCGACCGCCTTCAGCCCCAACTGGCAGATCCAGGCACTGAGCCTGCTGCTGATGGGCTGGGGGTTCTACATGCTGCACGGCTCGTTGCAGATCTTCTCGACCGAGCTCTCACAGGAAGCCCGCGCCAGCGCGATGTCGCTGCATGCGTTCTGCTTTTTCATGGGCCAGTCGGTCGGACCGATCGCCTATGGCTTTGGCCTCGCCCATGCCGGCAAGATGCCGACGCTGCTGGTCAGCGCCGCGATCGTGTTCGGGCTGGGCTTCGCGGCGGCGAAGCTGCTGAAGCCAACCAAGCCGGCGGACGCGGGGGGCCTGCGCTGATGTAGCCCGGATGAGCGAAGCGATATCCGGGGCTCGTTGTCCCGCATATCGCTTCGCTCATCCGGGCTACAGGAAGAGCTCATCGGCTCAATCAGCACGTTCTCCAAAATGCCCACTGTTACCATTCGCGATGCCCGCCCAATCTTCCGGTAACACCCCCTCGCGAACATAGCGATGAAACGACGAATGCGGCCACTCGCGCACGTTCGGCACGAGACTATGCCTGACCGGATTGAAGTGAACGTAGTCGACGTGACGCTCGAAATCGCTTTCGTCGCGGATGGTGTGCTCCCAGAAGCGCCGTTGCCAAAGCGCGAGATCACCATTCGATCGGCGCGACATTGGAATTCCGGAATCGATCAGGCCGCTGCTGAAATGCCCCTTGATCCGTCGCCAGCGGCCAGGGAAATCGGTGTCACCAGCCGGCAACGTCAGGATCGCGTGCAGATGATCGGGCAGGATCACCACGGCGTCGATCGCGAAAGGCCGTGCATGCCGAGTCGCACGGAATGCGGAGCGAAGCACGCCGATGTGATCTACGAGAATAGTGGATCGCCGGTCGGCGAGTGTGACCGTAAAGAAGTACGTGCCACCGGGCACAAAATTGCGCCGATATCCGACCATCGGCTGATAGTAGCGCGGTCACAAAAATTTGCCATGGATCAGCGTAGCCCGGATGAGCGAAGCGACATCCGGGTCTGCCTAGCTGTCCCGCATGTCGCTGCGCTCATGCGGGCTACCGACTGCTAGCCCCGCCCACGATACGGCGCGACGCCTTGCTCCGGCACCCAGACGCCCTTGGGCAGCGTTCCGGTCTGCCAGAACACGTCGATGGGGATGCCGCCGCGCGGATACCAGTAGCCGCCGATGCGCAGCCATTTCGGCTTGATGGCAGAGGCGACGCGCTTGCCGATCTCGACGGTGCAATCCTCGTGGAAGGCACCGTGATTGCGGAACGAGGCGAGATACAGCTTGAGAGACTTCGACTCGACCAGCCACTGGCCGGGCACATAGTCGATCATCAGATGGGCGAAATCCGGCTGGCCGGTGATCGGGCACAGCGAGGTGAATTCCGGAGCCGTGAAGCGCACCACGTAATTGGTGTCCTTCTGCGGGTTCGGTACACGGTCGAGTTTGGCCTGCTCCGGGGAGGTCGGCCATTCCACGGCGCGGCCGAGCTGCAAGTCAGCCGGCAATTTGGGGGATTTGCGGGGTGTTTTTGACATAAATATCTCCGTTGCGGCGGTTCATAGCCAATCTCCGGCCCGTCGTCACGCCAGGCGGGGTTTTCCCGCCGGAAGGCTTGCTGTAGAAGCGGCGCCAACGACCCACCCCCAGCACAAAGAGGGCATCCATGACCGCCATCGTCGACATCATCGGCCGCGAAATTCTCGATAGCCGCGGCAATCCCACGGTTGAAGTCGACGTCGTCCTGGAAGACGGGTCGATGGGCCGCGCCGCGGTTCCGTCGGGCGCCTCCACAGGCGCCCATGAGGCGGTCGAGCTGCGCGACGGCGACAAGTCCCGCTATCTCGGCAAGGGTGTGCAGAAGGCGGTCGATGCCATCAATGGCGAGATCTTCGATGCCATCGGCGGCATGGACGTGGAGAACCAGGTTCAGCTCGACGAGATCATGATCGAGCTCGACGGTACCCCGAACAAGTCGCGCCTCGGCGCCAATGCCATCCTCGGTGTCTCGCTGGCCGCCGCCAAGGCTGCCGCGGAGTCCTTCGACATGCCGCTGTATCGCTATGTTGGCGGGACCTCGGCCCGCACGCTGCCGGTGCCGATGATGAACATCATCAATGGCGGCATGCATGCCGACAACTCGATCGACTTCCAGGAATTCATGATCATGCCGGTCGGCGCGTCCTCCTTCGCCGAAGGCTTGCGCTGCGGCGCCGAGATCTTCCACACGCTGAAGGGCGAGCTGAAGAAGGCCGGCCACAATACCAACGTGGGCGACGAAGGCGGCTTCGCACCGAACATCGGCTCGGCCGAAGCGGCACTGGATTTCGTGATGGCCGCCATCACCAAGGCAGGCTACTCCGCCGGCAAGGACGTGATGCTGGCGATGGATTGCGCTGCCACCGAGTTCTTCAAGGACGGCGCCTATGTCTATGGCGGTGAGAACAAGACCCGCAACATCTCCGAACAGGCCAAGTATCTCGCGCAGCTCGTTGCCAACTATCCGATCGTCTCCATCGAGGACGGCATGTCGGAAGACGACATGGACGGCTGGAAGCAGCTCACCGATCTGATCGGTTCGAAGTGCCAGCTGGTCGGCGACGACCTGTTCGTTACCAACGTCACGCGTCTTGCCGACGGCATCAAGAACGGCCGCGCCAATTCGATCCTGATCAAGGTCAACCAGATCGGCTCGCTGACCGAAACGCTGAGCGCCGTCGAGATGGCCTACAAGGCTGGCTATACCGCGGTGATGTCGCACCGTTCGGGTGAGACTGAAGACTCCACGATCGCCGATCTCGCGGTCGCCACCAATTGCGGACAGATCAAGACCGGCTCGCTGGCACGCGCGGATCGTACCGCCAAGTACAACCAGTTGCTGCGCATCGAGCAGCAGCTCGGCACCCAGGCGAAATATGCCGGCAAGGCTGCACTGAAGGCACTCGCGTAAAGCGCAGGCGCGGCCTTCCGGGCCGAGCAAGAACTACGCGATCAACGCCGTTCGCTGAAATAGCGGGCGGCGTTTTTCATTGAATGACCCTGACCGCGCAAGATGACAACGAGGTTCAATTTGTAGACGTCACCATGATACCCCATTGCGGTCGCGAAGGTATCACGTTGCGGGTTCAGCCTTCTCCGGGCAATGCCGACGGAGAGCGTAAATGCCCAACATCTTTAAGGTCCAAGGTTTCGGTGCACTGTCGGAGTGGAATGGACAGTTCTCCAGTGCGTCGGCCGATCAGGCGTTTCAGGCAATGGCGTCACTGGGATCGAATTCGATCGCGTTGACGACGCGGATATGGACCGACACCGGAACCAGCAATGATGTGCTGGCCGTTCCCGCCAAGACCGAGAGCGATGCGAGTCTGCTGGCTGGTTTTCAGAAGGCGCATGCCGCTGGGCTGGATGTTGTTTTCAAGCCGGGCATTACAGGTCTCGACGGCACGATCTCGCACAGTCTGGCGCCGTCGGACGTCGATGCCTTCTTCGCGTCCTACAAGGCCGAGATCGTTCACCTGGCTGAAATTGCAGAGCAAGGCGATGTCGCCAGTTTCGCCATCGGCAACGAGATGAGCAGCCTGTCGGGCGATGCCTATCGCAGCTACTGGGTCGATATCATCTCGGCCGTGCGCGGCGTCTATCATGGCGAAGTCACTTACGCGGCGGCAACCGACGAAGCATCCAAGGTCAGCTTCTGGGACCAGGTCGACACGATCGGCATCAACGCTTATCCACCCTTGACGGCCAGCACGACGCCGACGGTGGCCGATCTCGTGCATGCGTGGAACGAGGTGCCGTATAATCCGTATTACGCCAAAGCCTTCGACTATCAGTCGCCCGTCGATTTCTTTCATTCGCTGGCGCTGGATTACGGCAAGCCGGTTCTGATGACCGAGGTCGGTTATCGCAGCATCGATGGCACGGCGATCAATCCGGGCGGAGGCTCATCCAAGGCGCCTGCGGATCTCGCCGAACAGGCAGATGCCTACAACGCCTTCTTTCAGGTCTGGAGCGCGCATGGCGGTAGCTGGTTGAAAGGCGTCGAGTTCTGGCAGTGGGACCTCAACAACTTCTATTCGGAAACCGGCTATTCGGTCATGGACAAACCGGCGCAGGATGTGGTGGCGCAGTATTTCCAGGGAAACGGGGCGACGCCGGGCGTCACCATCACGGGCTCGTCGATCGGCGATACGATTGATCTCGGAGGCGGCAACGATGTCATCATCGGCGGGCTCGGTCATGACGAGATTTATGGCGGAGCCGGGAACGATACGATTGTCGCCGGGCCCGATATCGCCGGAAAGCTTACGAGTACGACCATCACGCTGACCGGCTACGGTTCGGTAGTGAACGGCATCGGCGCGCAGGCCCAGGTTCTGGTCAATGGCCAACCGGTTTCCGGATTGCTCGAATTCACACCGGCGGTCGATCCGGCCGGTTACCAGACCTACACCGTCACTTTCGACAATCCTGCCAGCATCTCCAGTGTCGCGATCAATCTCGCAAATTCCGAGCCCGGACGCGCGCTGCATTTCAAGGATATCGCCATCAATGGCGTCGATCTGGTGCCGGCCGACGGCACCAATGCCAGCTCGCCCGGCTCGTTCGATCTCTATGTCCGCAGCATCCAGTTCGACACGGCCAAGCATCAGGACTGGTTCTTCGGTGCCTCAAGCGACAACGACGTGGTGCGCGGCGGTGACGGCGATGACTACATTGCCGGCGGGATCGGCAATGACATCATCAATGGCGGCAACGGCACCGACACCGCGGTATTCTCCGGCAATGTGGCCGACTACAGCATCAACCGCAGTGGCGCTCAGACGATCGTCACTGACAGCGTCGCCGGCCGCGACGGCACTGACTATCTTACCAATACCGAGTTTCTGAAATTCGCGAATGCCAGTATTGCCGTCGATACTATCGGACAGGCACTTGCAAGCAGCTCCGGCAGTGAGAACTTTGCCTTCAGTCAGGCGTCCGCGCACACGGAGGTGCAGAATAGTGCGCAGGGCGAGGGCGCTGCGGAGGTCGCTCTTGCTCAGGTCCTGACGGCGTCGAGCCATCCCGTCGCGGCCGCGCCGGTGCATGACGACGCGCTCGGCGCTCCTGATGCCGCGCTCGCGCCGGCGACGCCTCCGTCACATCATGACGTGCTGATCGTCTGAGGATTCCGAATGGCTAAAACAATTCAGCCGAGGTGACGATCACCTCGGCTGAATGCGTTCCAATATTTGCTGCCTATTATTGCGGAGCAGCCGAGACTTGTGCAGGCTTCGGCGCCGCCGGCTTGCGGCGGATGCCACCGCCGGTCACGGCCATGACGCGGGCAATGGCCTGACGCTGCAGGCTGTCGTCCTTGTCGATCGAGAAGTGGTTGGTGGTGGCGTTCTCGTTCACATTGGCGAGCTTGCCCTTGAAGCGCGGATCGGCGGCCACGGCACGTCCCCAGCCGGCGGGTACGTAATAGTTCACGATCTGCTTCACGTTGTTGGGGACAGCATCGGGCGCCACCGGATCGAAGTTCACGATCAGCGCCACCGGGATGTTGTACTGCGCGAGCTTGCGGGCAATCGAGATGGTCACGTCGGCACCGGCCGAGTGGCCCATCAGGATGATCGGTTCGCGGTTACCGGCCTTGTACCGGGCGATCATGTCGTCCGCCTGGCCGCTCCACAGCGTGTGATTGCTGACCGAGGAGGCGACGCCGGCGGCTTCGAGCTTGTAGGCGATCTGATCCATGCCCAGCGAGAACACGTTCATGAGGCCGCGATACAGATAGACATGGCCGGGACGACGACCGGGAGCGGCATCGGCATCCCCGGAACTCGCGAGCGAGACCACAAAGAGCGACGACAGAATCAGCAAAACGGCCGCCGGAGAGGTCCACGACGGCCGTTTGAAGCCCTTGAGAGCAATCGACATAGTGCTTTCTTTCTTCGAAAAAACCCGCGACATGTTCAGACATAAAGGCCTGCCGTCAATCACAGTCCTGCCTCGATTCCCGGAATTGTGATGAAGGGGGTTGCGAAAGAGCGGCTGTGTGACCTGAGGGCGACAAAATCCTGCCGGACGCTTCCGTTTTGGGCATGGGCAGGTTTGTCGGCGCGGGCGAATTTGCTATGCACCGGATCAGAACGGTGCGTGATGCACTCGGGAGCGAACGGACGATGATCGCGCGGCGACATGTCTTTCACATTGGCGGCTACGACCCGATTCTGCCGGACACGCAGCTCGAGCGGTTCCGCCGTTCGTTGTCGAGTTTCGAGAAGACGTGGAGCGTGTCCGCGAAGGCGTCTGGGGTGCTTGATGCTACGAATGTGAGCGCATCCTGGCGGGCCGAGACCTCCGGGCCGAACTGGCAGACAGAAACCACCTACGAAATGCTGCGCTGGGATGATCTCATTCTGCAGGATCACTCGCGGGGCATGCTGTCGCGATTGGGGGCAGCCTTCGTCACGCTCGGCGACTGGCTGGTAACGGGAACCCTGTTCCGCTTCTTTTATGCGAGCTGGAAATATGCCGGCTTCTTCCTGTTCTCCTATCTGTGGATCGCGGGCTTTGCTGCATCTGGCGCGGCGGTGGGCTATGGCCTGACCTGGCTGCTCGGCATGTCAGGCGCGGCTGCATGGATCGCGGGCGGCGTTGTTGCTGCCGCCGTCTTCACGGCGCTGTTGCATCATTACGGCTGGCGCAAGCCGATCAATCATGTGTTCGACGACTGGATTTTCTCGCGGCAATATGTCCATGGCCAGCGCCCGAAGATGACGGCGCGCGTCGATGAATTCGCGAGGGTGATCGTGGCACGCGCACAGAAGGCCGATGTCGACGAGATCGTCATCGTCGGCCATTGCCTCGGCGCGGCGCTGGTCATGGAGGCGGTGGCGCGCGCACTCGCGCTCGACCCGGATCTGCCCCAACATGGCCCGACCATCTGCGTGATGACGGTGAGCGCGACCATCCCGAAATTCGCGTTGCATCCCGCCGGCAAGAGCGTGCGCGCAGCAACGCGCCTCGTTGCCGACACGCCGGCGATCCGCTGGACCGAATATCACGCCCGCGACGACGTCATCAGTTTCTACCGTTTCGATCCGGTGACCTTGAAGCGCCGCAGCCGCGATCGCGACGAGGGCAGGCCGAACATCCGGCGCGTCCAGATGCATGCCATGATGGGCATGGAACAGTTCAAGCGCTACCGTTTCAGCTTCATGCGCATTCACTATCAGATGGTGATGGGCAACCAGTGCCGCGCGCCCTACGACTATTGCATGGTGGTCTGCGGTCCTCTGCCGTTCGACGAGATCACTGCGGGCGAAGGCGGCCTCAAACGCTTCGGTGCGGATGGCGCGCTGCTGGATATGCCGCTGGCCAAAATCACATCCTCTCAATCGCAAGCCGGGGCATCCGTGAATGCCGCATGATGGCCTGATCGGACGACAATGACCGCGTCACTTCTTGGAACATATGTCTGGGCGATCGGTCTGATCGCCTGGTTCATCATTCGCTACCCCTATGCGCGCAAAGCCCGCCGCACGGCGACGCTGCGTGCGGTCGGCTGGAGCCGCGAACGCATTCTGCTGGCGATCGCCACCGTCGGCCTGTTCGTGGTGCCGCTGATCTGGCTGGTGACCGGCTGGCCGGCCGCGCTGAACTATCAGCTGAATTATGCGGCGGTCGTGATCGGCGCGGCGCTCTATGTGTTGTCACTCTGGCTGTTTCGCCGTTCGCACAAGGATCTCGGCAGGCAATGGTCGGCCAGTCTGGAAATCCGCGAGGCTCACCAGATCGTGCGTGCCGGCGTCTATCGCAGCATCCGCCATCCGATGTATGCCTCGTTCTGGTTGTGGGCACTGGCGCAGGCGTTCCTGCTGCCGAATGCCATGGCCGCGCTGGGCGGACTGGTCGCGATCGCGATCCTGTTCTTCACCCGCATCGACTATGAAGAGCGGATGCTGATCGAGGCATTCGGCGACGACTACCGGGCCTATATGCGCGAGACCAAGCGCATCATTCCGGGCATCTACTGACGCGGCACCAGACCGCCGGACATATTGAGGGGGATCGACCATGACTGACGTCACATCCGGACTTGAACTGCGTTCGCTCATCAAGAGCAGCGGCGAACTGGAAATCTCGCTGCAGCAGGTTGCGATCCCGGCGCCGGGCCCCGACGAGGTCGTCGTGCGCATAGAGGCTGCGCCGATCAATCCGTCGGATCTCGGTCTCCTGCTCGGCGCGGCCGATCCGGCCAGCGTAAAAGTCTCCGGCACCGGCGCATCCTCGGTCGTCACGGCGACCGTCCCGCAGGCCAACATGAAAGCGATGGGCGGCCGTCTCGACGAGTCGATGGCGGTCGGCAATGAGGGCGCCGGCACGGTGGTGAAGGCCGGATCGTCCGAAGCCGCGCAGGCGCTGCTTGGCAAGACCGTCGCGATGATCGGCGGTGCCATGTATGCGCAGTATCGCGTCATCAAGGCCAAGGAATGCCTGCCGTTGCCAGAGGGCACCACGGCCACCGAAGGCGCATCCTGTTTCGTCAATCCGCTGACCTCGCTCGGCATGGTCGAGACCATGAAGCGAGAAGGGCATACGGCGCTGGTGCATACGGCCGCCGCGTCCAATCTCGGCCAGATGCTCAACAGGATCTGCCAGAAGGACGGCATCGATCTCGTCAACATCGTCCGCAGCGAGGAGCAGGAAAAATTGCTGCGCGGCATCGGCGCGAAATATGTCTGCAACTCGACGTCGCCGAGTTTCATGGAAGACCTGACCGCCGCATTGATTGCCACCAATGCCACGCTGGCCTTCGACGCCACCGGTGGCGGCAAGCTGCAGGGCCAGATCCTGCAGGCGATGGAAGTCGCCGCCGTCAAGGCGATGAAGGTCTACAGCCGCTATGGCTCGACGACCCACAAGCAGGTCTACGTCTATGGCCGGCTGGATCTACGCCCAATCGAATTCGTCCCTGCCGGGATGGCCTGGGGCATGGGTGGCTGGCTGCTGTTTCCGTTCCTGCAGAAGATCGGCGTGGCTGATGCCGCCAGGCTTCGTGCCCGCGTGGTCGCCGAACTCAAGACCACCTTCGCCAGCCACTACACCAAGGTGATTTCGCTCGAAGGCGTGTTGCAGCTCGACAATCTCCGGGCCTATGCGAAGCGCGCCACCGGCGAGAAGTATCTGATCAATCCGAACATGCCGGGATGACACTCGCCGATCAGTCTGCCGGCGTCGTCACGGATGGCGCGCGGCTCTTGCTGCGCCATCCGCCGTATCTGTACTACATAGTATCGCGCAGCTTCTCGCGCTTCGCCTCGCAAATCGCCGCGGTTGCGGTTGGCTGGCAGATCTATGATCTGACCGGCAGCGCGTTCCAGCTCGGCATGGTCGGCCTCGCGCAATTCGTGCCGATGCTGGCACTGGTCTTCGTCGCCGGCCATATCGCCGATCGGTATGATCGTCGCCGTGTGGTGCAGATCTGCCAGTTGTTGCAGGGGCTGACGGCGATCCTGCTCGCCTGGGGCACCTATGCCGGCTGGATTACGGTGCCGCAGATTTTCGTGGCGCTGGTGTTGATCGGCGCGGCGACCGCGTTCGAGGCGCCGGCCGGTTCGGCGCTACTGCCGGGCGTCGTGCCCGAAGGCCATTTGCAGAAGGCGACCGCGCTCTCGACCGGCGTATTTCAGGTGGCGATGATTTGCGGTCCCGCGCTTGGCGGTATTGCCTATGCGCTGTCGCCGTCGACGCCCTATGTGCTGATGGCGGCGTTCTGGCTGATCGGCGGTTTGCTCAACAGCGCGATCAAGTTGGCGCGCGAGGTGGCGGTGAAGGATCCGCCGTCGCTGCGGACTTTGTTTGCCGGTGTCGGCTTTGTGCGTAGTAATCCGGCGATCCTTGGTACCATCTCGCTCGATCTGTTCGCGGTGCTGCTCGGCGGCGCTACCGCGCTGCTGCCGATCTATGCCCGCGACATTCTGCAGACCGGCCCGTGGGGGCTGGGCCTCATGCGTGCGGCCCCTGCAGTTGGTGCACTGCTGACGACCGTGGTGCTCACGCGCTACTCGATCAACCGCCGGGTCGGCATGCGGATGTTCCAGGCCGTCATCATCTTCGGCCTTGCGACAGCGGTATTTGCTGTGTCGCAATGGCTGTGGCTGTCAGTGGCCGCGCTCGCGGTGCTCGGCGCCGCGGATACGGTCAGTGTCGTGATCCGCTTCTCGCTGGTGCAGCTCGCGACCCCGGACGACATGCGCGGCCGGGTCGGCGCGGTGAACTACCTGTTCATCAACACCTCGAACCAGCTCGGCCAGTTCGAGAGCGGCGTCACCGCAGCGCTGTTCGGCACTGTCCCGGCCGCACTGATCGGCGGCCTCGGCACTGTTGCCATCGCGCTGCTCTGGATGCGGTTATTTCCGACGCTGCGCAATGTCGAGCGACTGGAATAGCCCCGCCTAGCGATCGGCAAAAGCCAGCTTGGCACCGAGCGCGGCAAACGCGCCGGCAAAAGTGCGTCGCATCCAGGTCAGCACCCGCGGCCGCGTGATGACGTGGTTGCGGATCGAAGCCGCAAACAGGCCGTAGAGCGCAAACACCACGAAGGTCATCAGCATGAATACCGCGCTGAGCAGCAGCATTTGCGACAGTGGATGTGTCTCGTCGGCGCTGATGAACTGCGGCAGGAAGGCGAGGAAGAAGATCGATAGTTTCGGATTGAGGATGTTGATCAGGATCGCTGTGGTCGTCACCTGCAGCGCGGACTGCGCGCTGTCGTCGGTCTCGACCTTCAGCGTGCCATGCTCCTGCAGCGTCTTCCAGGCCATATAGAGCAGGTAGGCGACGCCGGCATATTTGAACACCTGAAACGCCAACGCGCTGGTGTGTAAGAGGGCGGCGAGGCCGAGGATAGCAGCGGCCATATGCGGCACGATGCCAAGCGTGCAACCGAATGCGGCGACGATGCTGCTGCGGCCTCCGCGAGAAAATCCGGTTGCCAGTGTGTAAAGGGCGCCAGTGCCCGGCGATGCCACCACGACCAGCGAGGTGATGAGAAATTCGATGGTCACGATGATGGCTCCGGCTCGCAAACTTGGATCGTCAGAATGTCGCTTGCGATCCGGCGAGGCAAGCACGTCGTCAGTTGCAGACCTCGACATTGGTCAGGCCGATCCGCATGTCGCGCGACACCAAGCGGCAGCCGGGACGCACTGGACGGCAGCCGGCATTGTCGCAGACGATCTGGCCGGACGGCTGCGCGCGCGGCGCGCGGGCCTGAATTTGCGGGCGATCAAGCTCATCGCGCTCAAGACGTTCGCGGTGCGGCGCCGCGTTGCGCTTGGCCTCGGTGCGGCTGCGCTTCTTCTCGCATTCGTTATCATCGTTCAGGAAAGTGCCGGCCCGGCACACGATCTTCACGCAGCGCTCGCCGTTCGCCTCTGAGCCATGCGCACAAACCACCGGGCAGACGCGTGCAGACTTGGCCTTGATTGCGTCGAGCGCATCGGTGCTGGCGGCCTTGACATCGAATTTGGTCGACGCGTAGCGATTGAAGCGCTCGAGCGACTTGCGGGAAGCCGCAGTCCAAGTGTTGTCGACTGATCCCAACAGGCAGCCCACCCGTTGAAGCTCGACCTGGACCTGACGGGGCAGATCGGCTGGCGCGGGTGTTCGTGACACATCGGCCGTGGGGGCAGGGAGTGTCGCCAACTGCGGTCCGGCGGCAGGCGTGTCCGGTTTGCCGGCATCGACCCTGGCTTCCGCTGCTGCGCGGGCGCGCTCGCCGGCGGCGGCGCGTTCCTGCTCGGCGGCCTTGAGTTTCTCGGCAGCGATCCGGGCATCCTCGGCGGCCTTGGCATCGGCCGCTGCCTTGGTCTGTTCGGCCTTCCTGGCGCCTTCGGCAGCCAGACGGGCTTTCTCTTCAGCGGCGAGGCGGGCTTTCTCCGCAGCAGCGGTATGGGCGTCCTCGGCTGCGAGCTTCGCCAGCTGGGATTTGGCCAGCGACGCGTAGAAGCCGTCGGGGTGCTGCGTCAGGAACGCGTTCCAGCCGTCCCTGGTTGCAAGCTGCAAAGCCAGCTCGTAGTCGCGGCGAGTTTCCGCCTGGACGCTGATGGCTGGGGAAGAGGTCACTGCGGCTACCGGCACCAGCGGCACGTCGCCGCCGCCGAGCGAACCGTAGACATAGGGTTCCTGGCGGTTGCTGGTGTTCTTCATGACGTCATCGCGGACGAAGCCAAAGGCCTTGCGCAGGTCGAGGCCGGGCGTCGCGATATGGCGTACCAGAGCCGCCGTGAAGGGGCTGTTCTTGCTATCGCCATCCAGCGCCGTCGAGCCGGCCTTGGCCGAGTAGGCGATCAGCGTGTTGGGGCTGGCCGGTTCCACTTTGGCGAGGCCGCGGGAGATCGCGCGCGACGCGGTAGTGCGCTTCATATTCTTGACGAAGGGGTTGTCGCGGCAGGCGTCGAGGATCACCAGCCGCAGCTTCCTGGCCGGCTCGATGGTGACCAGGATGCGTTCCAGCGAGAATGCCTCGTCATAGACGTCGGTGTCGCGCTCCAGCAGCGCGTCGGTCGGGATCAGGTAATTGGTGCCATCGACCTCGATCCCGTGGCCGGCGAAATAGACCAGGGCAACGTCGGCGTCGCGCGCCTTGTCCGCGAAATCGCGCAGTGTCCGGCGCATCTCGGTCGCCTTCAGATCCCGTCGGGCTTCGACGATGTCGAAATTCGCTGTTTTCAAGGTCTCGGTCATCGCCGCGGCGTCGTTGGCTGGGTTGGCGAGCTTGACCACGTTCTGGTAGGCCGAGTTGCCGATCACCAGTGCGACGCGTTTGTCGGCCAGAGCGGGCTGGCTGAGCAAGCTGAAGCCGAACAGGACGGAAGCGACGAGACCAAGGTTGCGCATCGGAAGCCCGCAAATTGCGACGTCGAATTTGAGCAGCCTGGCCAGACGTCGCAGATCAGTCGGGACTGGCTTGCGTGGTTTGTCTCACGTGGTTTGTCGCGCAGCACTCTCCGCAGGTTCGATCGCAGCGGCGTTCCGCGCGTCATCCATTTAAGCGATATCAGCATAACGAGGATTTGTTTGGGCGGGCGAGGCGGGCGTGCCGGTTTGGCCCGATTGCGGTAGTCAAATGCAATCCATGCACTTGCATCTTTTGCCGGGATAGGTGACAGGTTCCATATGCGCTCCGCGCTTTTTGGAAGCAGTTATTCAGGGGATATCTCATGGCCACCTACAGCGTTGCCGTCATTGTCGGCAGCCTCCGCAAACAGTCATTCTCGCTCAAGGTTGCGAATGCATTCGCCAAGCTGGCGCCGCCGTCGCTCAAGCTGAACGTCATCACGCTGCACGACCTGTCATTCTTCAATCAGGACCTGGAAGCCACGCCGCCGGCCGACTGGGTCAAGTTCCGCGAAGCGATCCAGGCCTCGGATGCGGTGCTGTTCGTCTCTCCGGAATATAACCGCTCAGTTTCAGGTGTTCTGAAGAACGCCATCGACGTCGGTTCGCGGCCCTATGGCAAGAGCTCGTTCCTCGGCAAGCCCACCGGCATCGTGGTTAGCTCGCCCGGTCCGATCGGTGGCCTGGGTGCGGCCCTTAGCTTGCGCCAGACCCTGCCGGGGATTGTCGGTCCCATCATGCAACAGCCTGAAATCTATCTGAATGCTGTCGGCGACGCGTTCAGCGAACAGGGCGAGATCGTCAAGGAATCCATCCGTCCGGTGCTGCAGGCCTATATCGACGCTTTCGCCGTCTGGGTCGACAAGCTGAAGAAATAACCCGCGCAAATTCAGGTTGCGGCCCGGTTGTTAGGTTCGCCTTAACCGGGCCGTCGCATTTTCGGGGATGGTCAAGCATACCCGCCTCAAATCGATCCTCACCGGGCTCGTGCTCTATGCACTGGCGGCGATGATGATCAGCTATTTCGGGGTCAATGCCTATACCGGCAAATATGGCCTCAACGCACGCCAGGAGCTCGACCAGGAGATCGTCGCGCTGACCTCCGAACTGGTGCAGTTGAAGAAGGAACGCACCAAGGCCGAGCAGCGCGTGGCGCTCCTGCGATCTGGTGGACTCGATCCCGACATGCTCGACGAGCGCGCGCGCTACCAGCTCGACTACGCGCATCCGCGCGACCTCGTGAAGGTCATCAAGCCAAACTAAGATTCTCTCTTCGGCGGCGAGTCGTCCTCGCGTGAAGCAACACAGCTTTGCATCAAAGCTATGGATTGCTCGCGCCTGCTCATCGTGACGGCAACGTGACCACGACACGCGCTTTCATTCCTCAAATTACAAAACCGATCCAATTCGATTTCGAAAGTTTCGCGCCTTCGCTGCAGTGCGAAACAACCGTGTGGCATTCCGCGCGACGCAATCCCTTTCAAGCCGCAAGCACTTGGAGTAGGAAGGGCCATTCACTCTCGCATCCGGAATTTTCATGGCCGCACCGAAGAAAAGCGTCGCTCCCGCAGGGCAGGCAACGAGCAATGGCGCAACCCCATCATCGCCGCCAGATTTCACCCGCGATCAGGAGATGCACGCGCTTCGCGACATGCTGCTGATCCGGCGTTTCGAGGAGAAGGCTGGCCAGCTCTACGGCATGGGCGCGATTGGCGGTTTCTGCCATCTCTATATCGGCCAGGAAGCCATCGTTGTCGGTATGCAGATGGCATTGAAGGATGGCGATCAGGTCATCACCGGCTATCGCGACCACGGTCACATGCTGGCCTGTGGCATGGACGCCAAGGGCGTCATGGCCGAGCTGACCGGGCGCAAGGGCGGCTACTCCAAGGGCAAGGGTGGCTCCATGCACATGTTCAGCCGCGAGAAGAATTTCTATGGCGGCCATGGCATCGTCGGTGCGCAGGTCTCGCTCGGAACGGGTCTCGCTTTCGCGAACCGTTACCGCGGCAATGATCTCGTCAGCCTCGCTTACTTCGGCGATGGCGCGTCGAACCAGGGCCAGGTCTATGAGAGCTTCAACATGGCCGAGCTGTGGAAGCTCCCGGTGATCTACATCATCGAGAACAATCGCTACGCCATGGGCACCTCGGTGACGCGCTCCTCGGCGCAGACCGACTTCTCCAAGCGCGGCATCTCCTTCAACATTCCGGGCGAGCAGGTCGATGGCATGGATGTCCGCGCCGTGAAGGCCGCCGGTGATCGTGCGGTCGCCTGGTGCCGGGCCGGCAAGGGTCCGTTCATTCTGGAAATGCAGACCTATCGCTATCGCGGTCACTCGATGTCGGATCCGGCCAAGTACCGGACCCGCGAGGAAGTGGACAAGGTCCGCCACGATCAGGACCCGATCGAGCAGGTGCGCAACCGTCTGCTGGCCGCTGACGTGACCGAGCAGGACCTCAAGGCGATCGATGCCGAGGTGCGTGACATCGTCAACGCATCGGCGGATTTCGCGCAGCAGGACCCTGAGCCCGATGCATCCGAACTTTACACCGATGTGTACCGCTAAGCGCGCGGCTTAAAGACCGATCTGGAGTTATAATGGCCATTCAAGTTCTGATGCCCGCGCTGTCCCCGACCATGGAGAAAGGCAACCTCTCCAAATGGCTCAAGAAGGAAGGCGACACGATCAAGTCCGGCGATGTGATTGCCGAAATCGAAACCGACAAGGCGACGATGGAAGTCGAAGCGACCGATGAAGGGACACTCGGCAAGATCCTGATCCCGGAAGGGACCAACGACGTCGCGGTCAACACGCCGATCGCGACCATCCTCGCTGACGGCGAAGACGCATCTGCCGCCGCGAGCGCGCCAGCCCCCGCGAAGCAGGAGAAGGCCGCAGAATCCGCGCCGCCTGCCGCGGAAGCCAAGTCCGCTCCGGCTTTGAAGGACGAGGCTACTGCGCCGGCAGCTCCGACGGCGTCGATCCAGCCCGATCCCGAAATTCCTGAAGGCACCGAGATGGTGACCATGACCATCCGCGAAGCGCTGCGCGACGCGATGGCAGAGGAAATGCGCAGGGATGAAGACGTCTTCATTATGGGCGAGGAAGTCGCCGAATATCAGGGCGCATACAAGGTGACCCAGAACCTGCTGCAGGAATTCGGCGCCCGCCGCGTGATTGATACGCCAATCACCGAACACGGCTTTGCCGGTGTCGGCGTCGGTGCGGCGATGTCTGGCCTGAAGCCGATCGTCGAATTCATGACCTTCAACTTCGCCATGCAGGCGATCGACCAGATCATCAACTCCGCTGCCAAGACCCTCTACATGTCCGGCGGCCAGATGACCTGTCAGATCGTCTTCCGCGGCCCGAACGGCGCTGCGGCGCGCGTTGGTGCCCAGCACAGCCAGGACTACTCGGCCTGGTATTCGCAGATCCCGGGCCTCAAGGTCGTCGCACCCTATAGCGCCGCCGACTACAAGGGCCTGCTCAAATCCGCGATCCGCGATCCGAACCCCGTGATCTTCCTCGAAAACGAAATGCTCTACGGGCATTCCGGCGAGGTGCCAAAGCTCGACGACTACATCGTGCCGATCGGCAAGGCCAAGGTCGCACGTGTCGGCAAGGATGTGACGCTGATCTCGTGGTCGAACGGCATGACCTATGCGCTGAAGGCCGCCGACGAACTCGCCAAGGAAGGCATCGAGGCGGAGGTCATCGACCTTCGCACGCTGCGTCCGCTCGATACGGATACCATCATCGAATCCGTGAAGAAGACCTCGCGCGCCGTGACGGTGGAAGAAGGCTGGCAGCAGTCGGGTGTGGGCGCCGAAATCGCCGCACGGATCATGGAGCACGCGTTCGACTATCTCGACGCGCCGGTCGCGCGCGTGTCGGGCAAGGACGTGCCGATGCCTTACGCTGCCAATCTTGAAAAGCTGGCGCTGCCGTCGGTGGCCGACGTCGTGGCTGCGGCCAAAGCCGTTTGCTATCGGTGAGCCATGGCGGGTCCGAAGGAACAGCCACTGCCGCCGGATGTCATGGACCGCGAGGACGCCACCGAGGTGTTGCGCGCGTTCGTGCTCGACGGCGGGCTGTCCATCGCCTTCATGCGCGCCTTCGAGGAGCCCGACATGTGGGGGCTTTTGCTGGTCGACATCGCGCGCCATGCCGCACGCGCCTATGCGCGTGAGGCCAACTATTCCGAAGACGAGGCGCTGAACCGCATCGTCGAAATGTTCGAAGCTGAAATCGCGCGTCCGACTGACATGGGCAACACCACGCCGCGGTCGCAACAAGGTCACTGACAATGCCAATCAACATTCTGATGCCTGCGCTGTCGCCCACCATGGAAAAGGGCAATCTTGCCAAGTGGCTCAAGAAAGAGGGCGACAAGGTCAAGTCCGGCGACGTGATCGCGGAGATCGAGACCGACAAGGCGACGATGGAAGTCGAAGCCGTCGACGAAGGCACCATCGCCAAGATTCTGGTGGCGGAGGGTACGCAGGATGTTGCGGTGAACGCCGTCATCGCGGTGCTCGCCGCCGACGGCGAGGACGTGAAGGCCGCGAGTTCGGGGGCAGGGGCCGACAAGCCGAAGCCCGCGCCTGCTGCCGAGGCTCCCGCGCCGAAGCCTGCAACTGCTGCACCTGCGCCGACTGCTGCTCCCGCAGCGAAAGCACCGGCAGCGGCCGCTGCGCCAGCTCCGCAGCCGGCCGCTGCACAGAGCAATGGCGCCCGCGTATTCTCATCGCCGCTGGCGCGTCGTCTCGCCAAGGATGCCGGCATCGAACTCGGTCGCATTACCGGGTCGGGTCCGCATGGTCGTGTGGTCGCTGCGGATGTCGAGAAGGCGAAGTCCGGTCAGGGCCTCAAACCAGCAGCCGCGGCTGCCGGCGCTCCCGCAGGTGCAACTGGAGCGATCGGTGCACCTGCCATGTCCGATCAGCAGATTCTCGGGCTGTACGAGCAGGGCGCTTACGAGAGCGTGCCGCATGACTCGATGCGCCGCACGATTGCGCAGCGTCTCACCGCAGCCACCAACTCGATGCCGACCTTCTATCTCACCGTCGATTGCGATCTCGGCAAGCTCTCCTCCGCGCGCGAGGAGATCAACGCTGCGGCCGGCAAGGACAAGGACGGCAAGCCGCTCTACAAGCTCTCGGTCAACGATTTCGTCATCAAGGCGATGGCCATCGCGCTGAAGAAGATTCCGGAAGCGAACGTATCGTGGACGGAAGCGGCGATGCTCCGTCACAAGCATTCGGACATCGGCGTCGCGGTGGCGCTGCCGTTCGGCCTGATCACACCGATCATTCGCCAGGCCGAGATCAAGTCGATTTCGGCAATCTCCAACGAGATGAAGGAACTTGCCGCGCGCGCCAAGGCCAAGAAGCTCAAGCCCAACGAATACCAGGGCGGCGCGTCATCCGTGTCCAATCTCGGCATGTTCGGCATCAAGGACTTCACCGCGGTGATCAATCCGCCGCAGTCGTCGATCCTTGCGGTAGGCACAGGTGAAGAGCGGGCCGTGGTGCGCAACGGCCAGATCGTCGCTGCAACCATCATGAGCGTGACCCTTTCCTGCGATCACCGCGCCATCGACGGCGCGCTCGGCGCCGAACTGATCACGGCGTTCAAGAAGCTGATCGAAAATCCAGTCATGATGGTGGTGTGACGCGGCGTCACGGGACAAGTCGATGAAGTTGTTCGGCATGGTCTTGCTGGCGGGTTTCATCTCGCTGATTTGCGGAGTGGCGGTTACGTCAGCGGCCTCGTCGATCATGCCTTGTTACAGCGACAAAGCCGGTTGCGGTATGGGCGAAGCCTACCGGCTGTTGTTCGTACCCGGATACGCGCTGCTCGCAATGATTGGTTTTGGTATCGCGGCACCTGGCAAGCATCGCGAACGCGCGTTGAAGCTCGCGATGTTGGTGTTGGTACTGGTGGCGGTGTTTGTTATCGCGCTCGGGATGGCGTCGGATGCAAATTCGGGGCGGTCTCCAAATGCGGGCGACCTCATCGATGCAGTACAGATGTCGGTCTCGTACTGGGGCGTCGTCATCGTGCAATGGCTAATGCTGCGGCGTTACCTGCGTTTGCGCGAGGCCGAACGGGAAGCAATATCTTGAATCGCCGCAAGCGCGGCAACGCGTGTTTGAGTTGAACGGGAGCCACAATGGCCGATACATCTTTTGACGTCGTCGTGATCGGTTCCGGTCCCGGCGGTTACGTGACGGCGATCCGGGCTGCGCAGCTCGGCTTCAAGACGGCGATCGTCGAGAAGGCCTATCTCGGCGGCATCTGCAACAACTGGGGCTGTATCCCGACCAAGGCGCTGCTGCGCTCGGCGGAGATCTATCACTACTTCCAGCACGCTGGGGATTACGGCCTGTCGGCGGACAACGTGTCGTTCGACATCAAGGCGGTGATCGCGCGCTCGCGCGGTGTCGTGAAGCGCCTGAGCGGCGGCGTCGAATATCTGATGAACAAGAACAAGATTTCGATCATCTGGGGCGATGCGACGCTGGATGCGCCGGGCAAGTTCACTGTCAAGAAGACGGAAGCCGCGGCGCCGAAGGGCGCGCTCGGGGCGGGCAGCTACACGGCTAAGCATATCATCGTCGCCACCGGCGCCCGGCCGCGCGTGCTGCCGGGTCTCGCGCCCGACAAGAAGCTGGTCTGGACCTATTTCGAGGCGATGAATCCCGACAAGATGCCGAAGTCGCTGCTGGTGGTCGGCTCCGGCGCGATCGGCATCGAATTCGCATCGTTCTACAAGACCATGGGCGCCGACGTGACCGTGGTCGAGGTGCTGCCGCAGATCCTGCCAGTCGAAGACGCCGAGATCGCGGGCTTCGCCCGCAAGCAGTTTGAGAAGCAGGGCATCAAGATCATGTCCGGCGCTAAAGTGACAAAACTCGACAAGAAGTCGGATTCGGTCACCGTGACCATCGAGGATGGCAAGGGGGCTACCCAGCAGCTCACCGTCGATCGCGTCATCTCGGCGGTCGGTGTGGTCGGCAATATCGAAGGCTTTGGCCTCGAGAAGCTCGGCGTGAAGACCGAGCGCGGCTGTATCGTGATCGACAAATACGGCAAGACCAACGTACCCGGCATCTATGCCATCGGCGACGTCGCCGGCCCGCCGATGCTCGCCCACAAGGCCGAGCATGAGGGCGTGATCTGCGTCGAGGCGATCAAGGGGATGAACCCGCATGCAATGGACAAGTCGCTGATCCCGGGCTGCACCTATTGCCATCCGCAGGTGGCCTCGGTCGGTCTCACCGAAGCCAAGGCCAAGGAAGCCGGCAGGGACATCCGCGTCGGCCGCTTCCCCTTCGTCGCCAATGGCAAGGCCATTGCCCAAGGCGAGGACCAGGGCATGGTGAAGGTGATCTTCGACAAGAAGACCGGCCAGCTGCTCGGCGCCCATATGGTCGGCGCTGAAGTCGTCGAGATGATCCAGGGCTTCGTGGTCGCCATGAATCTGGAGACGACCGAGGAAGAGCTGTTCCACACGATCTTCCCGCATCCGACCATCTCGGAGACGATGAAGGAAGCCGTGCTGGACGCCTATGGTCGGGTGCTGAACACCTGAGCCGCTTCGCACGATCCTGACATCGAACGCCGCCTCGAAAGAGCGGCGTTTTTGTTGTCAGCCGCGACCTTCCAACTTTGGTCTAACTCTAAAGGGTTGCCGGGGTGCAACGAATGTGTCGTGGCGGCAACAGTCCCTCAAGATTTAACCCTGTCCCACTGTGGGTATTGCAACCGCCGCTATTTGGCCACACGCCTTCGTGAAATCATTTCTCGACAGCCAGAAGGCTGGAGCGCTTCGAAGATCGACGGGATGTCAGTGGGACTGTCCCGGATCGCCGAAGTGGCCTGAGAAACCAGGTTCGCGATGGACGCCAAGACGAACATCAAGTCGCGTTTGCCTAGCCGTCATATGACGGAGGGCCGGGAGCAGGCGTTGCGTGGCGCCTTTCCGTCCGCGATGAGTCTGGCTATGTCACAAGGCGAACAGCCCGTTGCCGGCCAAGTGCTGCGCGCGGAAGAATCTCGTGCTGTCGAAATCTTCAAAAAGACACCATATCGCACCGATTTGAAGCGGCTGAGCCGTTATGTCGCCAAAGACATATTGGAAGTTGCTGACATACCGTTGCTGAAGACGACATTGCTCGATCACAGCCGGTCGCGGGGAGCGTGCCTCACTGCGACGGGGCAGATGATCGCGGAGAAAATGAAGCCCGTGACGCGGAATTCCCATCAGGACGTCATTCGTTCTGCCGACAAGCCGATCGCCATTGGCGGTGACGCAGTCGGATCGAAGGGGAATCTGGCTTTCGACATCGTCGATTCGGAAGACGGCGCTCCCGTCCGGGGCGGCGCCGACGCGGCTGCCTTTAACGTAAAATTGACCGACAAAGAATTGGCCGCGCACCCGACCAAAGGGAAGTGTCGCGCGACTAACCATACGTCAGGGACGCTGTGGACATATGCCCGGCAGGTTGGATCAGCCATTGGTGGCGCCGTGACCCAACCCGGCCGGGCCCACGAGAAATACTGTTATGCGGATAGTTGAGCGTATCATTTTTGGTGTGTTTGCTTTGGGTGCCGCATCCGTGGCCGCGCCAGCCCTTGCCTTTGACGGTGCACCGGTTGGCAGCAGCGACGCAGCCCTGCCGGTTGTAACGACCATTCCCGGTGCTGCGCCGGTCTTGAAGAAAGCTGCCAAGCCAGAAACCTCGCTGACCGCGCTGCAATACGCCGCTGAGGGCGGCCATCCGATCGCCCAGTGGAAACTCGGCCGGATGTATGCCGACGGTAACGGCGTGGCGCAGGACGACCTGCGCGCCTTCGAATATTTCAGCCGCATCGCCAATGCCCATGCCGAGGACAGCCCGTCTGCGCCGCAGGCGACCATTGTCGCCAACGCCTTCGTGGCGCTCGGCCGCTATTACCTCGACGGTATTCCGAACTCGAAGATCAAGGCCGACACCGAACGCGCACGTGAGATGTTCTCCTACGCCGCGTCCTATTTCGGCAATGCCGACGCCCAGTACGATCTGGCCCGGCTGTATCTGAAGGGTATCGGTACCCCGCGCGACACCAAATATGGCGCCCGCTGGCTTGGCCTTGCTGCGCAGAAGGGCCAGCATCAGGCGCAGGCGCTGCTCGGCCAGATGCTGTTCAACGGTGAATCGCTGCCACGGCAGATGGCGCGCGGCCTGATGTGGCTGACGCTCGCCCGCGACAATGCCGGCCCGGACGACACCTGGATCCGCGACAGCTACAACAAGGCCATCGCCAAGGCCTCCGAAGACGACCGCGCCATGGCGCTGCAGATGCTCGAGCACTGGGTGTCTGGCAAACGGGACTGAGGGTGGGCGAGGACTGGATCGCCCGGTCAAGCCGGGTCATGACAATCTGTGTTTAGGGGGCTTGGCGACGTGGCCTCTACGCCGCCTCTAAATCCAGATCGACCCAGACCGGCACGTGGTCCGACGGCTTCTCCCAAGCGCGCACGTACTTGTCGATGCCGACGTCGACGAGCTTGTCGCTGGCCTGCGGTGACAGCAGCAGGTGGTCGATGCGGATGCCCCAGTTCTTCTGCCAGGCGCCGGCCTGGTAATCCCAGAACGTATACTGGCCGGGCTCGTCGGTGACGGCGCGCAGGGCGTCGGTCATCCCCAGACCGAGCAGGGACTGAAAACTGGCGCGGGTTTCGGGCTTGAACAGCGCGTCGTTGATCCAGGCCGCCGGGTTGTAGGCATCGGCCGCCGCCGGGATGACGTTGAAGTCGCCGGCGAGGATCAGCGGTTCCTCGGTCTTCAGTCGCATCCGGGTGAACTCCTGCAGCCGGGACATCCATTTCAGCTTGTAGGGATACTTCTCGGTATCGACCGGATTGCCGTTCGGCAGATACAGGCAGGCGACCCGGACCACACCGGATTTCAGCGACACTACGCCTTCGATGAAGCGGGCATGGAGATCCTCGTCGTCACCCGCCAGCCGAGGCGTGGCTTCCTCCAGCGGATATTTCGAGAGCAGGGCAACACCGTTGAAGGTCTTCTGGCCGTGGGTGACGACATTATAGCCGAGCGCCTCGATGGGCTCGCGCGGAAACGCCTCATCGAGGCACTTGATCTCCTGTAGGCAGACGATGTCCGGTGAGCAGTCGCGCAGCCACGTCACCAGATGGTCGAGCCGCTGGCGGACAGAATTCACATTCCAGGTGGCAATTCTCATCTGATGGGATTCCGGTAACAACAATGGCAAAAATACGTCAACGTGGCATACCATCATCCCCGCCAACATGATAAGCTTTAAGCCTAAAGCGCACAGACGCTGTCTTTAAAGCTGCCATGGGCGGGAAACGGGGGCGACCCGATCTTCTGTACCAGGTGACATGGACCATATGAAGAAACGCACATCGATCGCTCTACTCGTTCTCGTCGGCGCTGCCGCGGTTGCGGCCTATGCGACGCGCTCCTCCTGGACCGGTGGCAGTGCCAATACACAGGCCCCGCAGCGCGCGCGGATCGTTTCGGTCGAGCTTGCCAAGGCCGAACGCAAACCGGTCCCGGTCGATGTCGATTCAATCGGCACAGTGACGCCGATTTCGAGTGTCGCGCTCAAGTCGCGGGTGGAAACCACCATTACCTCGGTTCATTTTGAAGACGGCGCCAAGGTCAAGGAAGGCGACCTGCTATTCACTCTCGATTCGCGGCAGATTGATGCCCAGATCGAGCAGGCCGAAGGCACGCTGGCCCGCGATCAGGCCCAACTGGCCGGTGCGGAACGCGACGTGCGGCGCTTTACCGATCTGATCGGGAAGGGCGCGACCACGCAGGTGAGCGTCGATAATGCCAAGACCCAATCCGACATCCTGGCCGGAACCATCCGGGCCGATCAGTCGGCGCTCGACAATCTCAAGGTCCAGAAGAGCTACACCATCATCCGCGCGCCGTTCTCCGGCCGGATCAGTGCAGCCAATGTGAAGGTCGGCAATTTCGTGCGCCCGGCTGACACGGCGCCGCTCGCCACCATCAATCAGATGGCTCCGGTCTATGTGTCCTTCGCCATTCCGCAGCGTGTGCTTGCCGATCTGCGCGAAGCGATGGCGGCCGGATCGACGTCGGTCATTGCGACCATCCCGAACAGCGGCCGTTCTGAAACCGGCAAGGTGGCGATGGTGGAAAACACCGTGGATTCCACCACCGGCATGGTCACCGTGCGCGGCATCATGAGCAATCCGAACGAAACCCTGTGGCCGGGCATTCTGGTACAGACCAAGCTGATCGTGCGCACGGAGGACGGCGTTGTTGTGCCCACCGTGGCGGTGCAGCGCAGCCAGACCGGGAACTTCGTGTTCATGGTGAAGGACGGCGTCGCCCATGTTCAGCCTGTCGAAGTCGATCGCACCTTCCAGGGGATTTCGGTGATCACGTCGGGTTTAAAAGGGGATGAGGACGTCGTCGTCGACGGCCAGCTCTTGCTGACAAAAGGCACACGGGTCGAAGCCCGGGCCCGTAAGGCCGGGGCATAAGACATGACCCTCTCGGAGCTCTGCATCCGTCGCCCTGTGATGACCACGCTCATCACGGCGACGATCATCGCGTTTGGCATTTTTGGTTTCCGGCTGCTGCCGGTGTCGGCGCTTCCGAAAGTGGACTTTCCGACCATCGCGGTGACGGCGACGCTGCCGGGCGCCAGCGCCGACACGATGGCGGCCTCGGTCGCCGGCATCATTGAGCGTCAGCTCTCGACCATCGCTGGTATCTCTTCGATGTCGTCGAGCTCGTCGCAGGGAACGACCCAGATCATCATTCAGTTCGATCTCAACCGCAATATCGATGCGGCGGCGCTGGACGTGCAGACTGCGCTGACGATCGCACAGCGCCGGTTGCCGATCGAAATGACGATCCCACCGAGTTTCCGCAAGGTGAACCCCGGCGATTTCCCGGTGCTGTTCATTGCGCTGAGTTCATCGACGCTGCCGCTCTCGGCCGTCAATGAGTTCGGCGATATCACCATCGGACAAGCGCTGTCGCAGATTCCCGGCGTGGCGCAGGTGCTGATCTATGGCACGCAGAAATTCGCCATTCGCGTACAGGCCGATCCGGAGGCGGCGGCTGCACGAGGACTGTCGCTCGAGGACATCCGCACGGCGGTGTCGCGCGCCAATTCCTCAACGCCAGTTGGAACTCTGAACGGACCGAAGCAGGACATCTCGTTGCAGGCATCCGGACAGATGTCCAAGGCCGCCGACTATGGCCAGGTCGTTGTCGCTTGGCGCAACGGCTCGCCGGTCAAGCTGAACGAAGTCGCCAAGATTTATGACGCCGTCGAAAACGACAAGGTCGCGACCTGGTTGAATGGCGAGCGCGCCATCGTGCTGGCGATCCAGAAGCAGCCCGACGCCAACACGGTCGCCGTGGTCGACGGCGTCCGCGCCAAGCTGCCGTCGCTGCGTGCGCAATTGCCGCCATCGGTCGAAGTCAATATGATGATGGACCGCTCGATCTCGGTCCGCGAAGCCGTCGCCGACGTCGAGGAGACATTGCTGATCGCCGTTGTGCTGGTGATCTTCGTGATCTTTCTGTTCCTGCGCTCAGCCTCCGCGACCTTGATTCCCGCGCTGGCGGTGCCGATCTCGATCTTCGGCACATGCGCCGCGATGTATATGCTGGACTACTCCATCAACAACATGACGCTGCTGGCGTTGACCCTTTCCGTGGGCTTCGTGGTCGACGACGCCATCGTCATGTTGGAGAATATCGTCCGGCACATCGAACTTGGCATGAAACCGTTCGACGCGGCGCTGAAGGGCGCGCGCGAAATCGGTTTCACCATCGTCTCGATCACCTTCTCGCTGATCGCGGTGTTCATTCCCGTGCTGCTGATGGGCGGCATTGTCGGCCGCGTGTTCCGTGAATTCGCGGTGACGATCGCGGTGGCGATCATCGTCTCCGGTTTCGTGTCGCTGACGCTGACGCCTATGCTCTGCGCGCGCGTACTCAAGGCGCACAATCCCGAACACAAGGAAAATTTCATCCTACGCGGTTTCGAGCGCATATTTGCGGCCTGGCTGCGCGGTTACGAATGGGCGCTCGATCGCGTGCTCGCACACAAGGGCATCATGCTGGTGGTGACGCTCGCGACCCTCGGCGGCACTGTCTATCTCTACAACATCGTACCGAAGGGCTTCTTTCCGCAGGAGGATACCGGGTTCCTGACCGGTACGACCGAAGCCGCAACCGATACGTCCTTCGAAGCGATGAGTGCGCGGCAGCAGGCGCTCGCCGATCTGCTGAAATCCGATCCTGCCGTCGAATACATCAACAGCACCGTGGGTTCCGGCGGTCCGAATGCGACGGCGAATTACGGTCGTCTGTTCGTCGCGCTGAAACCGCGCAAGGATCGTGATCCCGCACAGGTGGTCATGGCGCGGCTGCGCCAGAAGTCGCTGGCCGTTCCGGGCCTGCAGGCCTTCTTCCAGAGCATCCAGAACCTGAACATCGGCGGCCGTCCGTCGAAGAGCCAGTATCAATATGTGCTTCAGGGCAGCGACACCGACACGCTGTATCGCGTGTCGCCGGAAATGCGGGATCGCATCGCCAATGTGCCGGGCCTGCTCGACGTGACGACAGACCTGTACATCAAGAACCCGCAGATGACGGTCGATATCGATCGCGAAAAGGCGGCGGTCTACGGCGTCACCGTCGATCAGGTTCGTAACCAGCTCTATAATGCGTTCGGCTCGCGCCAGGTCGGCACGATCTATATGCCGACCAACGACTATCAGATCATCCTGGAAGCACAGCCGCAGTTCCGGATCGATCCGAGCGATCTCTCCAAGCTTTATATGAAGACGTCGAACAACCAGACCATTCCGCTGAGCGCGGTCGCGCGTCTGGTGCCGACGGTCGGGCCGCTGCAGATCAACCATCAGGGCCAGCAGCCGGCGGTGACGATCTCCTTCAACCTGGTGCCCGGCTATTCGCTGGGCTATGCGGTAGACCAGATCACGCAAATCGAGGCGGACTCCAAACTGCCGGTGACCATCGCCACGGGCTTCTCGGGTACCGCGCAGGTGTTCCAGGATTCGTTGCGCGGGCAGGGCGTGCTGATCCTGGCTGCCGTGTTCGCGGCTTTCGTGATCCTCGGCATCCTCTATGAGAGCTTCATCCATCCGATCACGATCATCTCCGGCCTGCCATCGGCGGGTATCGGCGCGATCCTGACGCTGATGCTTTTCAAGATGGAAATGTCGGTCATCGCCATGATCGGCATCGTCATGCTGGTCGGCATCGTCAAGAAGAACGCGATCATGATGGTCGACTTCGCGCTCGAGCGTCGCCGCGTCGGCCTGTCGGCCGAACACGCGATCCGCGAGGCTGCGCTACTGCGTTTCCGCCCGATCATGATGACCACCTTCGCGGCAATCTTCGGCACGCTGCCGATCGCGCTCGGTGCCGGTGCCGGCGCCGAATTGCGCCAGCCGCTCGGCGTTGCAGTGGTTGGCGGTCTGTGTGTCTCGCAATTGCTGACGCTGTTCATCACGCCCGTGATCTACATCTATCTCGACCGCATCGACCGCAAGCTGAAACGCAAGCTGCAGCCGCAGCTCGACGAAGAAGATCACGATGATCGTCCGCGCGTCGTGGCAGCGGAATAGGGTGTCTTAATGCTGGTGAGAACACTCACTGCGGCCGCTCTGCTGGCCGCGCTTGTTGCTGCGCCGGCGCGTTCCGACGACCGGATCGAAATCTTCGACGCCCATATGCACTACAACTGGGAGCCGAAGCCGTATTACCAACCCGACGAAGTGCTAGAGGTTTTCAGGAAGAACCGCGTCACCGGCGTTCTCGCCACCAGCCGCCCGAATACCGGCACCCATGTGCTGATGGACGACAAGGCGAAGGGCAAGGCCGGCGATCTGCAGGTCGTGCCGTTCATCCGGCCATATCGTGTGCGCGCCGATATCGGCAGCTGGTTCAACGATCCCGTGATCTTCGATCTGGTGCAGGAGGAGTTCAAGCGCGGCTACTATCGCGGCGTCGGCGAATTCCATCTGACAGGCAAGGCGGCCGATACAGAGATGGTCAAGAAGACCGTCGACTTTGCGGTCGCCAACAATCTCTATCTGCACGCCCATGCCGACGACGAAGCGGTCGAGATTCTGATGCGGCATAATCCGCGTGCGCAGATCATCTGGGCGCATACCGGCTTCAGCCTCGCACCGGACCGGGTCGCAGCGATGCTGGCAAAATATCCAAAGCTCTGGGGTGAGTTATCCTATCGCAGCGGCATCGTGGACGGATCAGGCAAACTGACGCCGCAATGGCGCGTGCTGTTCGAGCGCTACCCCGATCGCTTCTTGCTGGGCTCCGACACTTGGGTGCCGGAACGCTGGGCGAGCTATGGCGATATCATGGATGGCTATCGCGCATGGCTGGCGCAACTGCCGCCGGCGGTCGCTAAACAGATCGCGCACGGCAATGCGCGGGCGCTGTTCGCCGAGAAATAGACCGATCTAAATGAGCCGAATAGAGGTCAGATCGAGAAGCTGGTCCCGCAGCCGCAGGACGCCGTCGCGTTCGGATTGACGACGCGGAACGAGGCGCCGATCAGGTCATCGACGAAGTCGAGTTCGGAACCGGCCAGGAAGGGGGCGGAAGAGGGGTCGACCAGCACGACGGCACTGTCGCGTTCGATCAGGATATCGTCCTCCGCCTTGGCGCGCTCGACGTCGAATTTGTACTGGAAGCCGGAGCAGCCGCCGCCTTCGACCGACACGCGGAGCATGGCGCCGTTGCCTTCGGTCTTGAGGATCTCGCCGATCCGGCGCGCAGCACGTGCGCTGACGGTGAGAGGGGCCTCGGTGACTGCAGTGTCGGTCATATCTGGCTCTCCGGGCAGGATTCGAACCATTTGAATCTGCCGCTTCCCATAGTTAAGTGCGGCAGGCTCAGGAATCAATTGGATCAAGGATAAACACGCCGTGTCGGTTGGAATGGCTGCTCCCCGCGCGCCCTATGCCTGCGACCCCGATCGCAGTCGCGGACGGCTGTTTTCCGAGGCTCCGAGCCGGACCCGCAGCGCGTTTCGCCGGGATTGCGACCGGGTCATCCACTCGACTGCGTTTCGCCGGCTCAAGCACAAGACCCAGGTCTTCGTGTTCCATGAGGGCGATCATTACCGCACCCGTCTCACCCACACGTTGGAAGTGGCGCAGATCGCCCGCGCCGTGGCCCGGCAACTGGGCCTCGACGAGGACTTAACCGAGACCCTGGCGCTGGCCCATGACATCGGCCATCCGCCGTTCGGCCATGCCGGCGAGCGGGCGCTGGACGCCTGTCTCGAGGCCCATGGCGGCTTCGATCATAACGCCCAGACCCTGCGTCTCGTGACGTCGCTGGAGCATCGGTATCCCGAGTTCGATGGCCTCAACCTGACCTGGGAAACCCTCGAAGGCATCGTCAAGCACAACGGGCCGCTGACGGACGCGTCGGGCGCCCCTGTGGGACGTTATGCCACCCATGGCGTGCCGTTCGGGATCACCGAATATGACCGCACCTTTGATCTGGAGCTGTCGAGCTTCGCTTCGCTGGAAGCTCAGGTAGCGGCGATTGCCGATGATATCGCTTACAACGCTCATGACATCGATGACGGACTGCGCGCAGGGCTGTTCACCATCGATGACCTCAAGGCGATGCCGCTGACGCAAGGCATGATCGCAGAGATCGATGGGCGCTATCCCGGTCTCGACGAGAGCCGCCGCGGCGCCGAACTGGTGCGCGAGCTGATTTCCTATCTGATCGGTGCGGTCGTCGGTGAGACGGAACAACGACTAGGCGCGTTGTTGCCGAAATCCGCGGAGGATATTCGCCGCTGCGGGCGCAAGCTCGTTGCGTTTCGTGCCGACGCGGCAGAAGCCGAGGCCGGGATCAAGGCCTTCCTCTGGCAGCACATGTATCGCCATGAACGCGTCATGCGGGTGATGGTCGAGGCCGAGTGTCTCGTCACCGATCTGTTCGCGCGCTATCAGCGCGCGCCCGAGGATCTTCCCCCGGAATGGCTGCCGCCCGAGGGAGCCGAGCCGGAATCGGAGGGCGAACAGGCGCGCCGGATCGGCAATTTCATTGCCGGGATGACCGACCGTTTTGCCATCACGGAACATATCCGGCTCTTTGACTCGACCCCCGAATTGCGTTAGGCGATCCCCGTAAGTGCCTTTCGGGGCTGCGAAATCTGCGATTTTCAGAAGTCTGTATCTGTTTGAAATCAAACAAGTGCAGCGGAACGCATACGAAACCGCTATCCATCCTTGATGCAATCCAGCCGGGAACAGTCCCGGCGCAAGTTCTGGTTCCTGTACGATCATGGCCACATCCGCTCCGACCCCGCATCTGTTTGCTAACGTGCTCGCGCGTGTTCATGCGATCTGCAACGCTCTCGTCAGTGAAGGCGTGCTGCCCGTAGGCATCGATCTGTCGCGCGTCGTCGTCGAGCCGACCAAGGATGCGTCCCATGGCGACATGGCGAGCAATGCCGCGATGGTGCTGGCGAAAGAGGCGAAAGCCAAGCCGCGCGATCTGGCTGACGCTATCGCTGCGAAGCTGCGCGAAGACGATCTGGTGACGTCGGTGGATGTCGCCGGACCCGGCTTCATCAATCTCACGCTGAAGTCGTCCGCCTGGGCCGATGCGCTGCGCGCGGTGTTGCGCGACGGTGCCTCGTATGGCCGGAGTGCGGTCGGAGCCGGTGAGAAGGTCAATGTCGAATACGTGTCGGCCAATCCGACGGGACCGATGCATGTTGGCCATTGCCGCGGCGCCGTGTTCGGCGATGCGCTGGCGAGCCTGCTCGATTGCGCCGGTTATGATGTGGCCCGCGAATATTACATCAACGACGCCGGTGCACAGGTCGACGTGCTCGCGCGCTCGGCGCATCTGCGCTACCGCGAGGCGCTCGGTGAAGCCATTGGCGACATTCCGGAAGGCCTGTATCCCGGCGACTATCTGGTGCCGGTGGGACAGGCGCTCGCGGCCGAGCACGGCGCTGCGCTGAATCAGATGCCCGAGGACAAGTGGCTGCCGATCACGCGCGCCAAGGCCATTTCCATGATGATGGAGATGATCAAGGGCGATCTCGCCGCGCTGAACATCTCCCACGAAGTGTTCTTCTCCGAGCGCTCGCTGATCGCAGGCAGCACCGATATGGTCGGCGCGACCATCGATTTCCTGCGCGCCAAGGGCGACGTCTATGAGGGCCGGTTGCCACCGCCGAAGGGTAAGCCGATCGACGATTACGAAGACCGCGAGCAGACCCTGTTCCGCGCCACCGCCTATGGCGACGATGTCGACCGTCCGCTGCTGAAGTCAGATGGCGGCTACACGTATTTTGCGTCCGATATCGCCTATCACAAGACCAAGTTCGACCGCGGCTTCCTCAACATGGTCGACGTCTGGGGCGCCGATCACGGCGGCTACATCAAGCGCGTGCAGGCGGCGATCAAGGCGGTGACGGCAGGGAAGGCCGAGCTCGACGTCAAGATCGTGCAGCTTGTGAAGCTGCTGCGCAACGGCGAGCCGGTGAAGATGTCGAAGCGCTCCGGCGATTTTGTCACCCTGCGCGAAGTGGTTGACGAGGTCGGCTCCGACGCCGTGCGCTTCATGATGCTGTTCCGCAAGAACGACGCTGTGCTGGATTTTGACCTCGCCAAGGTGATCGAGCAGTCCAAGGACAATCCGGTTTTCTATGTCCAGTACGGGCATGCCCGCGGCCATTCGATCTTCCGCAATGCGCGGGAGATGCTGGCCGACCTGCCTCTGGAAACCGAGGCGCGCACTGCCTATCTGAAAGACGCGGTGATGGAGCGGCTCGACGATGTTACCGAGCTGGGCCTGATGCGGCAGTTAGCATTGTACCCACGGATGATAGAATCTGCGGCCACGGCGCACGAGCCGCACCGCATCGCTTTCTATCTGTATGATCTCGCCAGCGAATTTCATGCGCTCTGGACGCGCGGACGCGATATGCCTCATTTACGCTTCATTATCACTAATGATGCAGAACTTACTAAAGCGCGATTGGCACTCGTCCAGAGCGTCGTCTCAGTCCTGGCTTCGGGCCTCGCCGTTCTCGGCGTTACCGCGCCGGACGAGATGCGGTAGACAGGGGACGGCCGCTCACATGGGGATCTGTGGGTGGTTCTTGATAGCAGCTGTTTCGTTTGAAAAGCGGGTTGGCGGCTTTCCCGAAGGGGATGCGACATCACAATGGCTAATCGATACCAGAACCGACCTTTCCCAACGGATGACGATTACGGCCGCGACGCTCAATCGCGGACGAAGGGCGAGGGCGATCCGCTCGCCGAACTCGCGCGGCTGATCGGGCAAACCGACCCGTTCGCGAGCAACAGCCGCCCGGCGCCCGCGCCGAGCCAGGCTGAACCGGCCTATCAGGACGAGCCGGAATATGAGGAAGAACCCGCGCAGCCCGGCCCGCCGCCGTGGATGCAGCGTGCAGCAGCCCATGAGCCGCAGCAGCAGGAATTCGAGAATCTTCATCCGGTGCAGCGTTACGGCGCTCAGCATCAGGAGCCGCAGCATCTGCAGCCGGAGGCCGATTATCATCAGGCGCCGGCATTTGCCGCGCATACGGATCATCAGGCGCAGGATTATCAGGGCCAGTACGACCAGGCTCACGCGCCGCATGATCCCAATCGTTATGACGATGCGCTGTATGGCCACGCCGATGGCGCAAAGGCCCAGCATCCGCACGACGATCAGTACCAGGACGATCCTTACGCCTATCAGGACGGCTATGCCGAGCAGGAAGAGGCGCCGAAGCGCCGCGGTGGCATGGCGACCGTAGCGGTCGTGCTGGCGCTGGCCGTGGTCGGTACCGGTGCTGCCTTCGCCTATCGGACGTTTATGGGATCGGCGCGCACCGGCGAACCGCCGGTGATCAAGGCCGAGCCTGGTCCGAACAAGATCGTCCCGCCGTCGGCAACAGCCGCGGCCGACGGCAAGCCGATCCAGGATCGTCTCGGCGGCGCAGCTCCCGAGCGGCTGGTGTCGCGCGAAGAGCAGCCCGTCAATGTGCAGGACGCCACCAAGGCTGGTCCGCGCGTGGTGTTTCCGCCGCTGAACCAGAACGCTAACCCGCCATCGACGGCCAGCGTGTCGCCATCCAACAAGCCGATGGTCGGCAATGGCGCGATGCAGGGCGATGAGCCCCGCAAGATCCGTACTTTCGCCGTCAAGGGTGACCAGTCCGACGCTGCGGCCACACCTGCCGCCCGTCAGGCGCCGGCCCGCATCGCCGCTCCGGCAGCGGTTCCTGCAGCCGCGCCCGCTGCGGCACCGCGCGCGACCAACGCCAATGCCAACGCATCGGTCAATGCCCCGATGTCACTGTCGCCGCAGGCCGCGCCTCCGGCTGCAGCCGCTCCTCCGGCGCCCTCGCGTATGGCCTCGACCAACCCGACCCAGCAGGCGCCCCCGGTCGCCCCCGGCGGCGGCTATGTGGTCCAGGTATCGTCCCAGCGGTCGGAGGGCGATGCGCAGGCGTCGTTCCGTGCCCTGCAGACCAAGTTCCCCTCTGTACTGGGATCGCGGGCTCCGCTGATCAAGAAGGCCGATCTTGGCGACAAGGGGACCTATTATCGGGCCATGGTCGGACCGTTCGGCTCGCAGGACGAGGCCTCGCAGGTCTGCGGGAACCTGAAATCTGCCGGCGGACAGTGCGTCGTCCAAAGGAATTAACGGCCGTTTCCTTGACCCTGGGCGTTGATGGGGGCTAATCGGCCCCATGAGCACGCGCGCATTTATCACCGGTGTATCTGGTCTGGAGCTGACCGCTGAAGAGCGCGCATTCCTGCGCGCGGAACGGCCATGGGGCTTCATTCTCTTCAAACGTAACGTTGATAATCCTGCCCAAGTTACTCGACTTGTGGAGGAATTGCGCAGTGCGACCGGCGATCTGGATGCGCCTGTCCTGATCGATCAGGAAGGCGGCCGTGTGCAGCGTTTGGGACCGCCGCATTGGCCGGCCTATCCGCCGGGCGCGGTGTTCAGCGTGCTCTACGACGCCGACCCGGAAGCAGGCCTCAGGGCCGCCTGGCTGAGCTCACGGCTCATTGCGAGTGATCTTGTGGACCTCGGCATCACCGTGGATTGCCTGCCGCTGGCAGACGTCCCCGTGGAAGGCGCCGATGCCGTCATCGGCAATCGGGCCTATGGCACCGAGCCCGGCAAGGTGGCGATCATCGCCCGTGCCGTGACCGAAGGTCTGTCGCAGGGTGGTATTCTACCAGTGCTCAAACACATTCCCGGCCATGGTCGGGCCACGGCCGACACCCATTTCAAATTGCCGATCGTAGATAACTCGAAGAGTGAGCTCGAAGCTTCTGATTTCGAAGCATTTCGTCTGCTCGCTGACCTACCCATGGCGATGACTGCACATGTTGTGTTTAGCGCTCTGGACGCCACCCAACCGGCCACGACTTCTGCGACAATCATCGAACAGGTGATTCGCGGCAGTATCGGGTTCCAGGGTTTGTTGATGAGTGATGACGTGTCCATGAATGCTCTGGCGGGATCGATTGCGGAACGCACGCGCGCGATCGTCAGCGCCGGGTGCGACATGGTCCTGCATTGCAACGGCAAGCTGGACGAGATGCGCGATGTCGTGAGCGAGACCCCGGTTCTGGCCGGGAAGGCGCTTGAGCGCGCCAAGGCGGCGGTCGCCGCTCGCCGTCAGCCGCAGCCGTTCGACCGCACCGCTGGCCGCGCGGAACTGGACGCCTTGATCGCTCGAGCAGGAGCAAGTGCATGAGCGCTGAGATTTTGTCGTTTGAAACCGGATTGCCGGCCGAGGTCGTTCCCGACGACGAGCCGTCGCTGGTCGTCGACGTCGAAGGCTATGAAGGCCCGCTCGACCTGCTGCTTGCGCTCGCACGTCAGCAGAAGGTCGACCTGCACAAGATTTCGATTTTGGCGCTGGCCGACCAGTACCTGCTGTTCATCGAAGCGGCGCGGAAGATCCGTCTGGAACTCGCTGCCGACTATCTGGTGATGGCGGCGTGGCTGGCATTCCTGAAGTCGCGCCTGCTGCTGCCGGATACGACCGTGCCGGGCGAGGGCCCGAGCGCCGAGGACATGGCGACCGCTCTGGCCAACCGGCTGCGCCGCCTCGAAGCCATCCGCGAAGCCTCGAACAGGCTGATGACCCGGCCGCAACTCAACCGCGACATCTTCCCGCGCGGCGTTCCTGAGGGCATCGCGGAGATCAAGCATCCCCGTTTCACGGCCACGCTTTACGATCTGCTGTCGGCCTATGCGACCCAACGTCAGGCCCGCGTGCTCACCCGTGTGCATCTGGCGAAGCGTACCGTCTGGTCGCTGAGCGAGGCCCGTGCCTCGCTGGAACGGCTGGTCGGGATGGCCGAGGACTGGAGCCGCCTCGACGAATATCTGCTGGCTTACGTCGCCGACCCCGCGCAGCGCGCGACGGTGATGGCCTCGAGTTTTGCAGCTGCGCTTGAACTGGTCCGTGAGGGCACGCTCGACCTCAGCCAGAAAGAAGCATTCGCGCCTTTGTATTTCCGCAAGCACATCGCCCAGCCTGTGCAGGTGGAGCCGGAAGTTCCGGCCGAGTAAGTGGAAGAAGGAGATCCAGACATGGCAAGCCTCGCCGAGAAACGCATCGACGATGTCGAGGATCAGATCGTGCAGTCCGAGGGACAATCCGAGGTCCAGTCGGAGGCGCGCCCCGAAGAATTGCGCCTGCTTGAAGCGCTGCTGTTCGCATCCACCGAGCCGCTCGACCAGTCCGCGCTGGCCAAGCGCATGCCGGATGGCGTCGATATCAAGGCGGCGCTGGCGCAGTTGCAGGCCGATTACGCCATGCGTGGCGTCAATCTGGTTCGCGTCGCCAACAAGTGGACGTTCCGGACCGCCGGTGACCTGTCCTGGCTGATGACCCGCGAGACCACCGAAACCCGCAAGCTGTCGCGTGCGGCGATCGAAGTGCTCGCCATCGTCGCCTATCACCAGCCGGTGACCCGCGCCGAAATCGAAGACATTCGCGGCGTCATCACGTCCAAGGGCACCCTCGACGTGCTGCTGGAAACCGGCTGGATCAAGCCGCGCGGTCGCCGCAAGACGCCGGGCCGGCCACTGACCTTCGGCACCACCGAGAGCTTCCTGTCGCAGTTCAGCCTGGAAGCGCTGGGCGATCTGCCCGGTCTCGAGGAGCTCAAGGGTACGGGTCTGCTGGATTCGCGTTTGCCCTCCGGATTCAGCGTCCCAAATCCGTCCGACGATCCGACGCTCCGCGAGGACGAGGATCCGCTGGAGGGTGGCGAGCTGGAACTGGCACTGTCGGCGCCCGATCCGGAATTCCCGGAATTGCAGATCAAGGAACCGGAAACCGGCGCCGTCGAATTCGCAGGTGAGGCCCAGGCATTTGCCGAGGCCAAGGCCGAATTCACTGAAACGGCAGATGTCGTGGAGCCAGAGAGCGAAGTGGCCGAGGTCACGGAGCTTGAAGCCGGTGATCTCGACGTGATCGGATCCGAGCAAGGCGAGGCCGAAGCGGCTGAAGTCGCAGAGCCCGAGTCGGATGAAGACGAGACCGCTGAGCCCGAAACTGCCGAACTCGACGACGATGAAGACGATGCCGACGACGCGGAAGATGACGAGGACGATCAGGACGAAGATGAGCCGGATGACGCTGAGCCGGACGCAACCGACCGGGACAACGACCGCAAGCACTGATCGCGGCATTAACGCTCGCGGCATTGCGCCGCGACATCCGCGATTCCACGAGGGTTAAGTCCTTGTTTTTGACACCCCCGCAGCCTACGTTCCGGTCAGATCAGGCCGGGTGACTGGCCGCGTGTTTGGAGGGTTAGCAGGATGGGTTCACTCAGCATTTGGCACTGGATCGTCGTGATCGGAGTGGTCCTGCTGTTGTTCGGGCGCGGCAAGATTTCCGACCTGATGGGCGACGTTGCGCAGGGTATCAAGGCCTTCAAGAAGGGCATGGCGGACGACGACAAGCCGGCAGACAAGCCGACCGAGCCGGTCCGCACCATCGACCAGACCCCGCCGGCGCCGACCGCCAACCGTACGGATGTCGGCAGCAAGGTTGTCTGAGGTTCCGAAGGGATTGTCCTGAGGGATCGTGGCGGCCATTGAAGGAGACGCGGGCACATCCAGCCCCGCGTGAGCGGATTTTTTCATGTTCGATATCGGGTGGAGTGAACTGGTCGTCATCGCGGTCGTCGCGCTGATCGCCATCGGCCCGAAAGAACTGCCCGGCGTGCTGCGCATGGTCGGGCAGTGGATGGGCAAGGCCCGCAAGATGGCCTCGGAATTCCAGGGCCAGTTCAACGAGGCGATGCGCGAGGCCGAAATGGCCGACGTCAAGAAGGCTTTCGACGACGTCAAGGACGCCGCCTCCGGCTTCACGACCAACAACATCATGACGTCGCTAACCAAGGACGTCAGCGATGCCATGGCCATCGACAAGGCCGACAATCTCGATACGCCTCCGGCCGTGCCCACCACGCCCGAGCCGCCGACACCCGAGACCTTCGTTGAGGCCGAGACGCATGCGCAGGAAACTGCTGTAGTGAACGAACCACTGGCCATTACCCGGGAAGTGCAGCCGTCGCCGGTCGAAACTCCCGCTGCCGCCCATGATGGCGCAGCAGCCCCCGACGCGGCCAATCCCGACGTTCTGAAGGACGCCAAAGCGTCATGAGTGCCGAAGATATCGAAGCCTCCAAGGCTCCCTTGATGGATCACCTGATCGAGCTGCGGTCGCGGCTGATCAAGGCGCTGCTCGCATTTGCCGTGGCCTTCATCTTCTGCTTCTTCTTCGCCAAGCAGATCTACAACGTGCTGGTCTGGCCGTTCGTCTGGGTCGCCGGCCCGGAGAACTCGAAGTTTATCTACACCGCGCTGCTGGAATACTTCCTGACCCAGCTCAAGCTCGCGATGTTCGGCGCCGGCTTCATCTCGTTCCCGGTGATTGCCGCGCAGATCTACATGTTCGTGGCGCCCGGCCTCTACAAGCACGAGAAGGGCGCGTTCCTGCCATATCTGATCGCGACGCCGTTCTTCTTTGCGCTGGGCTCGCTGCTGGTCTATTTCCTGGTGCTGCCGATGCTGATCCGGTTTTCGCTGGGCATGCAGCAGACCGGAAGCTCCGATACCGCGCAGATCGCGCTGTTGCCCAAGGTCGGCGAATATCTGTCACTGATGATGTCGCTGATCTTCGCCTTCGGCATCGCCTTCCAGCTCCCCGTCATCCTGACACTGCTTGGCCGCATCGGCATCCTGACCTCGAAGCAGTTACGCGAAAAGCGCCGCTACTTCATCGTCATCGCTTTCGTTATCGCGGCCGTGCTGACGCCGCCCGATGTGATCAGCCAGGCCTCCCTCGCGATCCCGCTGCTGATCCTTTACGAAGGTTCGATCATCGCGGTCAGCATGGTCGAGAAGAATGCCGCCAAGGCGGCTGCAGCCAAGGCTGCGGAGACCGGTACAGACGTGACGCCGGCGGAGTAGGGGCGTTCCCAAGCAACACTGCCAATCCATTTGATGTTCCAAATCAGCGGGTTTCGGGGTAGTCAGGGCCGCGTTGACCTCCGCCATTGACGGTGTAGGTCAACATTCCAGCGCCATCGCCAGGACTTTCTCCATGCACGACATCAAATCGATCCGCGACAATCCCGAAGCCTTTGACGCCGCGCTGAAGCGGCGGGGACTGGCGCCCCTGTCGGCATCGCTGCTGGCGATCGATGAGAGCCGCCGCACGGCGATCGGCCATGTCGAGAAAATGCTAGCTCGTCGTAACGCCGCCTCGAAAGAAATTGGCGACGCAAAAAAGAGGAAGGATCACGCGCACGCCGAAGACTTGATGATTGAGGTTACCCAACTGAAGAGCGTTCTTCCCGAGCTGGAAAAGACGCCAAGAGAACTTGAGGCCAAGCTCAATGGCCTTCTTGCTCAGATTCCGAACCTGCCGCTCGACGAGGTGCCGGAAGGCACCGACGAGCACGGGAATGTCGAGCGCCATCACTTCGGTGCCAAGCGCAATTATGCCTTCACGCCAAAGCCGCATTACGATCTCGGCGAAGCCATGGGCTTCATGGATTTCGAGGCTGCGGCCAAACTCTCGGGCGCACGCTTCGTCGTGCTCAAGAAAGGCCTTGCGCGGCTGGAGCGTGCCATCGGGCAGTTCATGCTCGATTTGCATACGAATGAGCACGGCTACACCGAAGTGAACCCGCCGCTGCTGGTGCGCGACGACGCGATGTTTGGCACCGCGCAGCTGCCGAAGTTCGAGGAAGATCAATTTCAGATTGAGATGTATTCGCCTGAGCAAATCGCTACCTATGTCGATAATTTTGCTCAGCAATATGTTCGAGGTGAAGTCGAGCGGTTTATCACGGAGAATGCTGGTAAGATTGAAGAGTTTTCTCGAAGCAAAGACTTTCCGACTATTGAAGCTCTCGTTCAGGCATTTGTCGCTGACGAGAAGGCAGAGGCTAGAGCGCGTGCTCGTCCTAAGATGATCGAGGAATTGAAGCGGTTAGCCGGGGACAATCGCCGTTGGCTCATCCCCACCGCCGAAGTCCCGCTCACCAATCTCGTCCGTGAATCCATCCTCGACGAGAAAGAACTCCCGCTGCGCATGACGGCGCTGACGCCGTGCTTCCGCGCCGAGGCTGGCGCTGCCGGCCGCGATACGCGAGGCATGATCCGCCAGCATCAGTTCACCAAGGTCGAACTGGTCTCGATCACCACGCCCGAGGAAAGCAAGAACGAGCATGAGCGCATGCTGTCCTGCGCCGAGGAAGTGCTGCGCCGGCTTGGTCTGCATTACCGCGTCATGACGCTGTGCACCGGCGACATGGGTTTTGCTGCGCAGAAGACCTACGACATCGAGGTCTGGATGCCGGGCCAGGGCGAAGGTGGCGCTTACCGCGAGATCTCATCCTGCTCGGTCTGCGGCGATTTCCAGGCGCGGCGCATGGATGCGCGCTCGCGCGGGCCGGATGGCAAGCCGCGCTTCGTCCATACGTTGAACGGCTCGGGCACAGCTGTTGGCCGCGCGCTGATCGCGGTGATGGAAAACTATCAGCAGGAAGACGGCTCGATTGCCGTGCCGGATGTGCTGCAGCCTTATATGGGTGGACTCAAAGTCGTCCAGGCCGGCTAGGCGACGTCGCAAGCCAACCGCTCACGCGCGGCTGGCTGTCACCAGCGCGCATTTGGCTTTCTCGGCTTTTATGTTGACAAAGCCCATATGCGTCATCGGAAACGCTTTGCGGCTTTTCGTGCTGACGGTCTCCGCGATGACGCGGCGCCGCTCCGTCACGTAACGCCCATCCCTGCTGCGGAAGGCGCAGGCGATTTCGAGGTCCTTGACCGGATAGTCATTGGCGTTGCGGACGGTGAAGGTCATCAGCGCCCTGGAGCCGAGACCACCGCGGCGAAACGATTGGCGGGAGAGGCTGAGACGGTTGAGCTCTGCGGCGTCGGGGACGCTGACGAGTTGTGAGGGAGTGGGTTTGGCAAAGTCCTCCTCACTCAGCTCGTCAGGCATTGTTGCCATCACCGCCGTATTGAGGGTGAGATCGGGCTTGGTCTCGGCCAATCTGGGAAGCAGCAGCCACCCCGTCAGGGCGACAACCGCGATCGCCGGCAATCCGATGATCAACACCCGTTCGAGCTGTTTCGCCATCTCCGTCGCCCTGTGGGGGCGCTGCGACCAAGGCCATCCGGGTCGAGCGCGCATGCTTCAGACGCAATTGGCACTCACCTACCTAGATAAGAAATCGCGGCGACGCCGAAATGTTCCGGCCCGCGGGAAAATCACCATTTTGGCCGCCGCGCTGCGCACAAGCAGCGCCCAAAATGGGGGTGGCAAAAGCGGGCACATGCTGGCAAAAACCGGTGCTGGCCAGCGGCCCTCCCGATCGAAAAGGCACCTCACGAATGCGCATTCTCTGCACCAATGACGACGGCATTCACGCCCCCGGCCTGAAGATCATCGAGCAGATCGCCAAGGAATTGTCCGACGACGTCTGGGTGGTGGCGCCCGAGCTCGATCAGTCCGGTGTGTCGCATTCATTGTCGCTGAACGATCCGTTGCGGCTGCGCGAAGTCGGCCCCCGACATTATGCCGTGCGCGGCACGCCGACCGACTGCGTCATTATGGGCGCGCGTCATATCCTGAAAGACAAGCAGCCCGATCTCGTATTGTCCGGCGTCAACAAGGGCCGTAACGTCGCCGAGGACGTGGTCTATTCCGGTACCATCGCCGGCGCCCTTGAAGGCACCATTCTCGGTTTCCCGTCGGTGGCGCTGAGTCAGGAATTCTCGATGGAAACGCGTCACAATCCGCAATGGGAGACCGCGCTGAAATTCGGACCTGACGTGCTGCGTAAGGTCATCAAGGCGGGCGTGCCGAAGAACACGGTCATCAACGTCAACTTCCCGGCCTGCGCGGCCGACGAGGTGAAAGGTGTCGTTGTCACCCGGCAGGGCAAGCGCAATCAGGGCTTTCTGCGCGTCGATGAGCGGCGCGATGGCCGCAACAATCCGTATTTCTGGATCGGTTTCGAGCGCATCGTCGCCGCGGAAGCCCCGCTGGAGGGCACCGATCTCGCAGCCCTTGCTGCGCGCTATGTCTCGGTTACGCCGCTGCGTCTCGATCGCACGGACGATATATTCTCCGAAGCGCTGACCAAGGCGCTTGGCTGAGATTTCGAGATAGGCGAGGGCTCGCCTAGACGGCGACGCCTTTGAGCGTCGTGGACAGCACCTGCGCCAGCGTTTCCATCTGGAACGGCTTCTGCAGCGTCGGGCGGTCACGAAATTCTTCCGGCAGGCCTTGCGCGCCGTAGCCAGTCGCGAAGATGAACGGGCGGTTGCGCGATGCGATCACTTCCGCGACCGGCGAAATCACCTTGCCGTTGACGTTAACGTCTAGGATCGCGATGTCGAACTTGGCAGTATCTGCCAGCCTGATCGCTTCGTTGATTTCACCGGCTTCGGCGGCCACGCTGTAGCCGAGTTCCTCAAGCATATCGGCGACCATCATGCGGATCATGACCTCGTCTTCGACCAGGAAGACGGAGCCGCCCGGCGGGTTCGTTGCAGTCATGGCCGGTTTCCTTGCCCCAATCTTCTGAACAAAATCGCAAATTCCCGGGTTGAACGCAATCTCGACGCATTGCCATTTTCGTGACCCAAAGACGCAGGTCGCGTGTCCGGTACCAGATAGAGCAAGATCAGGATATCAGCGCCCCGCCCATAACAGGCTGGTATGTTGCTGGTTCCGCGCGCGGAACAATAAAAGTTGTCGTTAGGCTATCGCGGTTCCGATCGCAGAAATACATCAATCTATCTTTGCTAGATCGAGAGTGTTTCTAACCTGTGCTGCGTGAGGCATTTCCATGATTACCGTCGGACAGCCGCCCGAACAGATGACGTTTCAGCTTGGTCTGCGGCGCCGTGGGATCAGCGATCGGCTGGTGCTGCGCGCAATGGAGGATATTCCACGTGATCGCTTCGTCGAGCCGAACGATCGCGCCCACGCCTGGCGGGATACGGCCTTGGCCATTGCCTGCGGTCAGACCATCAGCCAGCCCTTCGTGGTGGCCTATATGACCGAACAGCTGCAATTGAATACTGGTCACCGTGTGCTCGAGGTCGGCACGGGATCGGGCTACCAGGCCGCGATCCTGTCAAAGCTCGTCCGCGACGTGCTCAGCATTGAGCGCTATCGCACGCTGGCCGACGCCGCCCGGACCCGTTTGGAAGCACTCGGCCTCCACAATATCGAGGTCATGCTCGGCGATGGCCTCAATCCGGCTGCCAATTTGGGATCGTTCGACCGGATCGTCGTGACCGCCGCTGTGGAGGAGGTGCCCGCGGCGCTGACCGACCGGCTTGAGGAGGGGGGTATTCTGCTTGCGCCGGTTGGGCCTCACAATGGCGTCCAGACCCTGGTCCGGATCCGCAAAACCGGGGATCGGTTGGAGCGGAAGGACCTCGTGGACGTGCGTTTTGTGCCGGCACTTCCGGGCATCGCGCGCGAACTCTGAAAAAAGTTCGTGAACGGCTGTCACGTGTTGGTCGCAAGGTTAAAGGCTTGGTAACGGAGACGGTGTTTACTCAATTCAGTTGTTTGTTGCGTATGAGTGAGTAACCAATGTCCAGCGTTGTCGAGTTGCTTTACTCGCGCCGCGCTCCGCAGGTCGCGGTGCTGGCGCTGATGTCTATCGGTTTTGCCGGCTGCAGCGCCGACATGCAGACACGGCTATCTCAGAATCCAAATTTTGACTCGGGACAGTCCCGTGGCTTTGGCTGGCAAGGCGAAACCACCGGCTCGGTGCCGCAGCGAGCACCGCGCGCGCCGGTCGAACGCCATGAACTGCCGCAGTATCAACGCCCGGCCTATAATCCGCAGCCGCAGTATCAATCCCAGGCTTTGCCGCCGCCGATCTCGGCGCCGCAATCCTATCCGACAGCTCGTCCGGTTGCGTCGGCTGCACCCGTCAGCGGGGGCGGCAACGGTATGTATACGCCGCCGCCCGCACGTGCGCCGATCGAAACCACCGGCTCCACGGCGCCGCGCTCGGTTGCAGCGACCAACGGCCTTGCCCGTGATGGCGGCACCTCGATCATCGTCGGCACCAGCGATACGCTCGATGGTCTGGCAAAGCGCTACAACGTCTCGTCGGCCGCGATCCTGCAGGCCAATGGCTACAAGGGTCCCCGCGCGCTGTCGCCCGGCCAATCGCTGATCATTCCGCGCCAGGGCGGCGCCGCGCCGGCTTCGGTCGTCGCTGCTGCTCCGAGCAAACCTGCTGTCCGCGCATCGACCACGCATTTCGTCAATCGCGGCGATACGCTGATGAGCATCTCGCGCCGGACCAACGTGCCGGTCGCCGAACTCGCGCGCGCCAATGGTCTGGCGCCGACTGCCCAGTTGAAACTCGGCTCCAAGATCACGGTACCCGGTGCGCGTACGGCCAATGCAGCTCCTGTAGCCGCGCCGCTCGCTGTGCCCGTCGCAGCCGTGACGGCTGCTCCGGCTGGCGCAGTCACGTCCGCTGCCGTGGCCCGTGTTGCTTCTGCCGAACCCGCACAGAAGGCCCGTCTAGCAAGTGCCACGACGACGCCTGAAGAAATCGCGCCGGAATCGCCGACTAAAGCCGCTGACGCAACCGGCGCTTTGCCGACGTTCCGTTGGCCGGTGCGCGGCCGCGTGGTCACAGGCTACGGCGCCAAGACCAATGGCAAGTCGAATGACGGCATCAATGTCGCCGTGCCGGAAGGCACGCCGATCAAGGCTGCCGAAGACGGCGTCGTTGCTTATTCCGGCAACGAGCTGAAGGGCTACGGCAATCTGGTTCTGGTTCGTCACTCCAACGGCTACGTCACCGCATATGCCCATGCGAGCGAGCTGATGGTGAAGCGCGGCGAGACCATCAAGCGCGGTCAGGTGATCGGCAAGTCCGGCCAGTCCGGCGAAGTCACTTCGCCGCAGCTTCACTTCGAGATCCGCAAGGGATCGTCGCCGGTCGATCCGCTGCAGTTCCTCAACGGCGCGTAAGCGCAATCCACGAAGTGTAGTCGCATTCACGCAAGCCCGGCCTCGTGCCGGGCTTGATGCGTTTGATCTCGGGGCTGCGGCCCACTCCAGCTCCGGAATCTTCAACGCGCCGCTGCGTGTGGGCAGAGTTAGCCCGCGCGCACTCTGTTGACTGCCGCGCGATGTTGCCCATATGTGAGCATGTCGTGGTTCTTCGGGAAGGTTTGCCCGAAGCTAAGAGGGAAGCCGGTGAGGCGTTAAGCCAAGGCCGGAGCTGCCCCCGCAACTGTAAGCGGTGAGCCGCTGTCCATTAAAGTCACTGAGACCTGCAAAGGTTTTGGGAAGGCCGGACAGCAGCATTGACCCGCGAGCCAGGAGACCTGCCTCGACAACATAAACGTCCTCGGGCGGGGTGTCCCGGTGGTGCGGTTGCGATTCCGCGACTGCCGTCGTGGAATCCAGACGTGTCACTTTGGCCTTTTGCCCCCAATCATTGGGGTTAAGCCATGTCTACTGTGTCAAAGTCTACTTCTTCCAAGTCTTCTGCCAAATCTACGTCCTCGCTTCCTGTTGCTACATTGGGAACGCCACGGATCGGTCCGCGGCGTGAGCTCAAGATGGCGCTGGAAAGCTATTGGTCCGGTGCAATCGACGAGAATGCGCTGATCGATGTCGGCGTCGGGCTGCGTGCCGCAAACTGGGCACGTCAGAAGTCGCTCGGGATCACGGTCATGCCGTCGAATGACTTCTCTTTCTACGATCAGGTGCTCGATACCAGCGTCATGGTCGGCGCCATTCCCAAAGTCTCTGGCTGGAAGGGCGGAGACGTTTCCTTCGCGACCTATTTTGCCATGGCGCGTGGATCACAAGGCTATGCGCATGACGAGGCCTGCACGCACGGCTCTCATGCGGGTGGCACGTCGCAAGGCGTACCAGCACAGGAGATGACCAAGTGGTTTGATACCAACTACCACTTCATGGTGCCTGAACTGGCGCAGGATCAGACGTTCAGTCTCGCATCGCGCAAGCCGATCAAGGAATACGAGGAGGCGAGATCGCTGGGCTATCAGACGCGGCCTGTGCTGGTCGGGCCTGTGACCTACCTGAAGCTGGCCAAGAGCGCGGATACTTCATTCGATCCGGTGACGCTGCTCGATCGATTACTGCCCGTTTATGTTGAGGTACTCGGCGAACTGGCCGACAGAGGCGCCGAGTGGGTGCAACTGGATGAGCCGTGTCTGGTGCTCGATCTCGACGCAGCGGCCCGGCAGGCGCTGCAGCGGACTTACGCCGCCTTTGCAGAAGCGGTCCCGCAGCTCAGGATCATGCTGAATACGTATTTTGGCGAGCTGGGCGATAACCTCGATCTGGCCGTGTCGCTTCCCGTCGCCGGGCTTCATCTCGATCTGGTCCGTGGACCGGAGCAGTTCGACGAAGTCGCTGCAAAGGCGCGGAAGGACCTCGTCCTCTCGCTCGGCGTGATCGACGGCCGTAATATCTGGAGGTCCGATCTGTCCAGTTTGCTGGATGGGTTGGAGCCGATGGTCGATCTGCTGGGGCCGGATCGCGTGGAACTCGCGCCATCCTGTTCGCTATTGCATGTGCCGATTGATCTGGGCCTCGAGACCGATCTCGATCCGGACGTCAGAAGCTGGCTGGCATTCTCGATCCAGAAGATGGAAGAGCTGGCCGCGCTCGGAGCGGCACTGGCTGGCAGTCGCGCGAATGTTGCTGCAACGCTCGCGGCGTCGGATGCCGCGGCAGCCGCGCGACTGGCATCGTCGAAGATCCACGACCTTGCTGTCGCGAAGCGCGTGGCCTCTGTTGATGCGACCATGCGTCGTCGCGGCAGTGACTTTGCCACACGTGCGGGCGAACAGCATCGACGCTTCAAGCTGCCGGCATTCCCGACAACGACCATCGGCTCGTTTCCGCAGACCGCGGAAGTGAGAAACGCACGCGGGGCCCATGTCAGGGGTACACTCAGCGATGCCGCCTACAAGACGTTCCTACAGAATCAGACGGCGAGGGCGGTTCGCTGGCAGGAGAATATCGGTCTCGACGTGCTGGTGCATGGCGAGTTCGAGCGCAACGACATGGTGCAGTATTTCGGCGAGCAACTTTCCGGCTTCGCCTTCACCAAGCATGGCTGGGTCCAGTCCTATGGCTCCCGCTATGTACGGCCTCCTGTCTTGTTTGGAGATGTGTCCCGGCCGCATCCCATGACCGTCGAGTGGTGGCAATATTCGCAGTCGCTCACCGAGCGGCCAATGAAGGCAATGCTGACAGGGCCTGTCACGATCCTGAACTGGTCATTCGTGCGTGACGACATTCCCCGTGAAGTCGCCTGTCGCCAGATCGCGCTCGCGATACGCGATGAGGTGGCTGACCTGGAAAAGGCTGGGGCCGGCATAATCCAGATCGACGAAGCGGCACTTCGCGAAGGGCTTCCGCTGCGCAAATCGGAATGGAAGTCCTATCTCGATTGGGCCGTGGAGAGCTTCCGCATCTGTTCGTCGGGCGTGCGTGACGACACGCAGATCCATACGCACATGTGTTACTCGGAGTTCAACGACATCATCGACGCGATCGGTGCCATGGACGCCGATGTGATCTCCATCGAAACGTCACGATCGAAGATGGAGCTGCTCGATGCGTTCAGGACCTACAAGTATCCGAACGAGATAGGTCCTGGGGTCTATGACATCCACTCGCCGCGGGTACCTGAAACGCGCGACATGGTCGATTTGCTCAAGCTTGCACGGCAGCGGCTGGCGGACTCCCAGCTCTGGATCAATCCCGATTGCGGGCTCAAGACCCGCAAATGGGAGGAGGTGCGGCCTGCGCTCGTGAATATGGTCGCGGCGGCACGGGAGTTGCGAAACCTCGCCTAAAGGAAGTCGGGCGCCGCCCCGTTATCATGACGGGGCGGCATTCGCCGGTCACTTTGCCGCCGGTTACTTCGTCGCTAGCTTCACGCCCAGGCGTCCCGCGAGTTCCTGCACGAATTGCCAGGCGACACGGCCTGACCGCGAGCCGCGGGTGGTGGACCATTCCAGCGCGTCGCGTTCCAATTCGGCGGCGTCGGTCTTGATGCCGTAATGGCTGCAGTAGCCGCGCACCATGTCGAGATATTCGTCCTGGCTGCACTTGTGGAAGCCGAGCCACAGGCCGAAACGATCCGACAACGACACCTTCTCTTCGACGGCTTCGCCGGGATTGATCGCCGTGGAGCGCTCGTTCTCGATCATTTCGCGCGCCAGAAGATGGCGGCGGTTCGAGGTCGCATAGAGGATCACGTTGTCCGGCCGGCCTTCGATGCCGCCTTCCAATACCGCTTTCAGCGATTTGTAGGACGCATCGTTGCCGTCGAAAGAAAGATCATCGCAGAACACGATGAAATAGAAATCCGAGGCGCGGATCTGCTCCATCAGCGCCGGCAGGCTCTCGATGTCCTCGCGATGGATCTCGACCAGCTTGAGGCGGCCGGCGACGGACTTGCTGGCATTGACCGAGGCATGCGCGGCCTTGACCAGTGATGACTTGCCCATGCCGCGCGCGCCCCAGAGCAGCGCGTTGTTGGCCGGCAGGCCGTTGGCAAAGCGCCGGGTGTTCTCGATCAGGGTGTCGACCTGCTGATTGATGCCCTGCAACAGCTCGATATCGACCCTCGAAACCTTGGGTACCGGGGCGAGACGACCGTCGGGATGCCAGATGAAGGCTTCGGCGCTGGCCAGAGAATCGGCATTGGAGCGCTTCGGGGCCGCGGCAGCCATGCCGGCGGCAATGGCTTCGAGGGCGAGTGCGATACGCTCGTCGATCCGGGGGGTGGCGGCTGGTCGCGGACGTTTTGCCGCGGTCGTGCGGACGGTCTTGGATGAGCGGGTCGCAGGGGCCTTTTTGGCGGGGCGACGGCTTGTTTTATTGGGCTTTTTTGACATTTTTGACTTTCCTCGGCGCGCACCCATATCGAGCCCGGAACACATCCGCAAGCAGTACAAATCGCAGACAAATCAGAGGGGTTACCGCCGTTGCAATTGGGACGCCGGCCGCTATAGTCCGCGCGAATTTGCCCAACCGGCCGAACGCCAACGCGTCGCCGGTTATTCCCCAGCGTTCACGAGGACTTCCGATGTTCATTACCCCTGCGTTTGCCCAGGCTGCAGCTGGCGGCGACACCAACAGCATGCTCATGTCGCTGCTGCCGTTCGCGCTGATCTTCGTGATCATGTATTTCCTGATCCTGCGTCCGCAGCAGAAGAAGGTGAAGGACCACGCCGAAATGGTGAAGAACGTCCGCCGCGGTGACACCATCGTCACCTCGGGCGGTCTCGTCGGCAAGGTCACCAAAGTGGTCGATGACGAGCAGGTCGAGTTCGAGCTCGCCGAAGGCGTTCGTGTGCGCCAGCTCCGTACGATGATCTCGGGTGTGCGCACCAAGGGTGAGCCCGCCAAGGAGAAGGCGGACAAGTCCGAGGCCAAGGACGACTCGACCGCGAGCTGACGCGTTTACGCGTCGCCATTTCAAGAATCTGACGGGTCATCTCGATGTTGTATTTCACGCGGTGGAAGGCGCTGGCGGTCATTCTGACGGCGCTCGTGGTCTGCCTGTGCGCGGTTCCTAATTTCTTTCCCGAAGCCACCGTGAAAACCTGGCCGAAATGGGCGCAGCGCCATCTGGTGCTGGGTCTCGACTTGCAGGGTGGCTCGCACATCCTGCTCGAAGTGGACGCGAATTCGGTCAAGAAGGACAAACTTGATCAGGTGCGCGACGATGTTCGCCGTACACTGCGTGATGCCAAGATCGTCTATACGGGTCTCGGCGTTCGCGGCGACAATGTCGAAGTCCGTATCACCAAGGACACCGAGTATCAGACCGCGCTCACCAAGCTGCGCGAACTGTCACAGCCGCTCGGAGGCCTGATGGGACAGAGCGGCCAGCGCAGTCTGGAAGTCTCGGACGCAGGCAACGGCCTGATCCGTCTCTCGGTGCCGCCGGCCGCGATCAATGACCGCATTCGCCAGTCGGTCGAGCAGTCGATCCAGATCGTCGAGCGCCGCGTCAACGAACTCGGCACCGTCGAGCCGCTGATCCAGCGTCAGGGTCTCGACCGCATCCTCGTTCAGGTGCCGGGTCTGCAAGATCCGACCCGTCTCAAGGAACTGCTTGGCAAGACGGCGAAGCTCGACTTCCGCATGGTGGATACCTCGATCCCGGCCGAACAGGCGCAGGGCAGGGTGCCGCCCGACTCCGAACTTCTGATGAGCTCGCAGTCGCCGAAGACGCCCTATCTCGTGAAAAAGGAAGTGCTGGTCTCCGGCGCTGACCTGACCGACGCTCAGCCAGGCTTCGATCAGCGCACCAATGAGCCGATCGTCTCGTTCCGCTTCAACACCTCTGGCGCACGCAAGTTTTCCGACGCCACGGTGAAGAATGTCAATCTGCCCTTCGCCATCGTGCTCGACAACGAAGTCGTGTCGGCCCCGGTCATTCGTGAACCGATCACCGGCGGCTCCGGCCAGATCTCCGGCAGCTTTACCGTGCAGGGTGCTAACGATCTGGCGATCCTGCTGCGCGCCGGCGCGCTGCCTGCGCCGCTCTCGATCATCGAAGAGCGCACCGTCGGTCCGGGCCTCGGCGCCGACTCCATCGCCAAGGGCGAACTCGCCGCCTATGTCGGTTCAATCCTCGTCATCGTCTTCATGCTGCTGACCTACCGCCTGTTCGGCCTGTTCGCCAATATCGCGGTGACGATCAACGTCCTCATGATCTTCGGCATCCTTTCGCTGCTCAACGCTACGCTGACGCTGCCCGGCATCGCCGGCATCGTGCTGACGGTCGGCATCGCTGTGGACTCCAACGTGCTGATCTATGAGCGCATCCGCGAGGAACTGCGCGCCGGTCGCACCGCCATCTCGGCGATCGACGCGGGCTTCAAGCGCGCGCTGGCAACCATTCTGGATTCCAACATCACGACCTTCATCGCCGCTGCGGTGCTGTTTTACATCGGCACCGGACCGGTCCGCGGCTTCGCCGTGACCTTTGGCATTGGCATTATCACGACGGTTTTCACGGCCTTCACCGTGACCCGTCTGATCGTCGCCGGCTGGGTCAGGTGGAAGCGGCCGACCAGCGTGCCGATTTGAGTTTACGGAGCAGACTTTGACAACGACACAAATGGTTCTGGCCGGTCTGGGTGCACTGATCGTCATTCTGTCGATCGTGGCGATCTTCGATCTGTTGCCGTCGCTCCGCATCGTCCCCGACGATACGAAGTTCGATTTCACGCGCTTCCGCCGCATCTCGTTTCCGATCTCGGCGCTGCTGTCGATCCTTGCCATCGTGCTGTTCTTCACGCATGGGCTGAATTTTGGCATCGACTTCAAGGGCGGCACGCTACTCGAAGTGCAGGCCAAGTCTGGCACGGCCGATATCAGCGCGATGCGCTCGACGCTCGCCGCCCTGCAACTCGGCGACGTGCAGCTGCAGCAGTTCGGCGGTGCGGCCGACGTGCTGATCCGTCTGGCCGAACAGCCGGGTGGCGATGCCGCGCAGCAGGCTGCCGTTCAGAAGGTTCGCGCGGCGCTCGGTGACAGCGTCGAATACCGCCGCGTTGAAGTGGTGGGTCCGCGCGTGTCCGGTGAATTGCTGGCTTACGGCATGCTCGGCCTGATCGTCGCGATCATGGGCATCCTGATTTATCTCTGGTTCCGCTTCGAATGGCAGTTCGCCCTCGGTGCCATGATCGCCAACGTCCACGATATCGTCCTGACCATCGGCTTCATGTCGATCACGCAGGTCGATTTCGATCTCACCAGTATTGCGGCGCTGCTGACCATTCTCGGTTATTCGCTGAATGACACCGTGGTCATCTACGATCGTATTCGCGAGATTCTGCGTCGCTACAAGAAAATGCCGATGCCGGAGCTGCTGAACGAGTCGATCAATTCGACGCTGTCGCGTTCGATCATCACCCACGTCACCGTGACGCTGGCGCTGCTGGCGCTCTACGCGTTTGGCGGCCAGGCGATCCACTCCTTCACGGCGGTCATGATCTTCGGCGTCGTGCTGGTCGGCACCTACACCTCGATCTTTATCGCGGCGCCGCTGCTGATCTATCTCGGCGTCGGTGAACACCGCGAAGACGCCGACAAGCCAGCGGCGAAGTCGAAGCCCTGAGATGCCGGTCGATCCCGAAGCGCCGCACCTTCCGCGCTCGGCCGCCATCGAAGCCTACGGCAAGGGCGGCTTCCACTTCGACACCATGTCGCATCAGGGCTCGCTGCTCTGCCTGCCTGATGCGGTCTGGGCGTGGTCGGTGACCAAGGCCAGTGACATCGACCGCCATTCTCTGCGGCGCGTGTTCGAAGGCGCCGCGGGCATCGACACGCTGATCATCGGTACCGGCAATGACGTCTGGATCGTGCCGAACGATCTCCGCAATGCCTTGCGCAATCTGCATGTGGTGATCGATGCGATGCAAACCGGTCCGGCGATCCGCACTTATAACGTGATGATGGGCGAGCGCCGCCGCGTTGCCGCCGCGCTGATCGCGGTGCCATGAGTGGTGCGAATCAGAGCTCCGCGGCTTTCTGCGCGGAGTTGGTGCGCAGCCACGACTTCGACCGCTACGCGGCGACCTTGTTCGTACCCGCTGACAAGCGTCGCGCGCTGCTGGCGCTCTATGCGTTCAATACGGAAATCTCGCGCGTCCGCGAGCTGGTGAAACAGCCGTTGCCTGGCGAGATTCGGCTGCAATGGTGGACCGACATGCTGGTCGGCGTGGGCCATGGCGAGGTTGATCAGAACCCGGTTGCTGCCGAATTACTGCTGGCGATCCGCACGCATGACCTTCCCGTCGACCGGCTGTCCAAGCTGATCGATGTGCACATGTTCGATCTCTACAACGATCCGATGCCGGATCTCGCGCTGCTGGAGAGCCACTTTCGCGACACGCTCGGAACCTTGCTGTTCGCGTCGGCAAAGATCTTAGGCGATGGCTCGGAGGCCAGCGCGCATATTGCCGAGCATGCCGGGCTGGCTCAGGGCGTTGCGCGGATCATTGCGCGTCTGCCCTATGACACGATGCGGCGGCAATTGTTCATTCCGCAGGACATGCTGCTGCAGAACGGCAGCAGCGCCGATCAGATGTTTGCCGGCAAGATGACGCCGGGCATCCGCGCAACGCTGGATCGGCTGATATCAGGTGCACAGGAGCAGCTCGCGACAGCGCAGGGAATGCTCGCCGATGTGTCACAGGCTGCGCGTGCTGCATTCCTGCCGATGGCGCTGGTGAAGCACGATCTGGCGCAGATGGCGCGGCCGGATCACGATCCGTTCGAACTTCACATCAGATCGCGGTTGCGGACCCTCTGGACGCTGTGGCGCGCTTCGCGATCAGTGTGACGTCAGTTTCTGGTCTGTCGTCTCGAAATTGAACCGATCCCGAAGGTTCTTTCGCGACTCCAGAATGCCCTTCAGGAACGCGCGGTCGGCGTCGCTGGTCATCAACGGCTCCAGCAGATCGACCTGGTTCATTGCGACGAGCTGCAGCACCTCGGTGCGAATGTGGCCGGAGGCGTCGCGGGGCAGGGCTGCGACGACCTGCAGATGCTCAGGCGGCTTTGCTGCCTTTGCGGCAGCCAATTCACCCTGCAGCTTCGTTTCCAGCGCGACGTCATCGGCTTCCACGAATGCATAGAGGCCGACGCCGGTGCGCCGGTCGGCAAAGGCGACGATCGACGCGTCGCGCACCGCCGGGTTCTGCTTGATGATCTCGAGCAGAGGGGGCGCGTCGTTGACCAGACGCTTGCCGCCGCCCTCGCGGTCGGTGAAGTTGAAGATGCCGCGTGTGATGGCGCGATAGACCTTCTTGCCGGTCATCAGCCAGATCCGTGCCGGCAGCGACTTCTTTGACAGGATCGCCTTTTCCTTCGGCGTCAGCAGTTCTGGCGCGTAAGTGCGCTTGTGCTTCAGGAGGTGACGCAGATCTTCGTAGGCGGCGATGCGAAACAGCTGGCTGCGAGACTTGAAACAGACCGCGAGCTGGAAGTCGGTGACGTAGGCGAGGCCATCGCTGCCGCGCAGCCAGTTCTGCTCCTTGGCGAGATCGTTATGGCACACGCCCATGCGATGCAGCTTGCGTAGCGCCAGCTTCGCGGATTTGAAATAGCGCGCATCGTGATGCGGCTTGGCGAGATGCAGTGCGACACCGTCGATGAAGCCACGCACCAGCGCGCGGTCGCCGGCCCAGAGCAATTCAGGCCCGACGCGCAGATCACGCGCCAGCGTTAGTGCGCGGCGTTCCCGCGTGAACAGATGCAGCGCCAGCAGATATGACCACCACGGCACCTGGTCGAGCCGGCGCAGCACCGCATCGACTTCGCCTGATGACATGCGATAGCGGCCGCGCTCGACAGTCGAGAACACGTCGCGTTTCAGCAACACACCTTCGGTCCAGGTCTTGGACAGCGCAGCGGCGTCCTGTGGCGGCAAACTCATTGAACAATCCTGAAATTCAAATCGCCAGCGTCATGCCGCGGCTGCGACGGGCAGGCTGGCGGCGATCCAGCTATCCATGTCAGCCAGCGCCCGCGCGCTCATCGCCTGCTTCTTGGCAACGGTCTTCTCATTGCCGCGCAGCCGCGATCCGTCGGGCTTTTTGGTCGGCGCTTGGGCCAGCGGCGGGAACAGGCCGAAATTGATGTTCATCGGCTGGAACGAGCGCGGGCCTGCGTCGACAGTTTCGATGTGGCCACCGGTGATGTGGCTGAGTAACGAGCCCAGCGCCGTCGTCACGGGCGGCGGCGCCAGCGACTGGCTCTTGGCATCTGCCGCTGCATAGAGCCCGGCGATCAGGCCGACGCTGGCGGACTCCACATAACCTTCGCAGCCGGTCATCTGGCCTGCAAAGCGCAGGCGTGGCTGCGCCTTCAGGCGGAGTTGTTCATCCAGAAGCTTAGGCGAGTTCAGGAAGGTGTTGCGATGCAGGCCGCCAAGCCGTGCGAATTCCGCGTTCTGCAGGCCGGGGATCATGCGCAGCGCTTGCTGCTGCGGGCCGTATTTCAGCTTCGTCTGGAAACCGACGATATTGTAGAGCGTGCCGAGCTTGTTGTCTTGGCGCAGCTGCACGATGGCGTAGGGCTTCACGAGGGGATCGCGCGGATTGGTCAGTCCGACAGGCTTCATCGGGCCGTGACGCAGCGTTTCGCGGCCGCGCTCGGCCATCACTTCGATGGGCAGACAGCCGTCGAAATAGGGCGTGTTGGTTTCCCACTCCTTGAAGTCGGTCTTTTCGCCAGCCAGCAGCGCATCGATGAAGTCGTCATACTGCTCGCGGGTCATCGGGCAGTTGATGTAGTCGGCGCCGGTGCCGCCGGGCCCGACCTTGTCGTAACGTGACTGGAACCAGGCGATCTCCATGTTGATCGATTCTTTATGGACGATCGGCGCGATGGCATCGAAGAAGGCGAGCGCATTCTCGTCGGTCAGCCCACGGATGCCATCCGCGAGCGCCGCCGAGGTCAGAGGCCCCGTGGCGACGATGACATTGCGCCAGTCGGCGGGCGGCAGACCAGCGACTTCAGCGCGGTCGATAGTGATGAGCGGGTGGTCGTTGAGCGCCTTGGTCACGGCATCGGAGAAGCCGTCGCGGTCCACTGCCAGCGCCCCACCGGCGGGCACCTGGTTGGCATCGGCGCAGCGCATGATCAGTGAGCCCAGCTTGCGCATTTCGGCGTGCAGCAGGCCGACAGCGTTGTTAAGCGCGTCGTCAGAACGGAAGGAATTGGAGCAGACCAGTTCGGCGAGGCCATCGGTGCGATGGGCGTCGGTCATCTGGTGCGGCCGCATCTCGTGCAAGATCACGGGAATGCCGGCATTGGCGACCTGCCAGGCGGCTTCCGAGCCGGCAAGGCCCGCGCCGATCACATGGACGGCATTATCCGCCAAGGATGCGTATGAGTTTGGGGCTGTTGTCATGGCCCCGCATGTAGCGCGTTTCGGCGCGAAGTGGAATTCGCTTCGCGGAAATTCGGCCGGTTAGCCAAAGCTTTGAAAACGCTTTGGTTCGAACACGTCTGGCTCTGAAGATGGTGGCTTCAGGGAACCACGATCGCGCCCGCGCGAGGCGGGCGCAATCCGTGAAACGTCAGGCTGGACGTATGACCGTCCCGACGGATCAACCGTTGTAGGCGCCAGAAGCAACGCGCGGAATGTCCGAACGGTCGAGACCGATGTCGGAAAGCTCGCGATCGCTGAGCTGGGAGAGTTCGGCAACGTTGCGCTGATAGTCGCGGAACGCCTGGATCATGCGGATGAATGAAAGCAGCATCTTAGTTCTCCTTCGTTAGGCGATTCATCTCTTGCGAGGTGCTTCGCTGTTGAAGTGAATATAGATGACGATATCGCAGTGCAGCAGTGGAGATGTTGCGATGCAGCTACTCAAGGATCGCATAGCTCGCGCAAGGAATGATTAACCTCTTGGCGCTGGGAGGTGATTTTACAGGCATAGTGCGTATTAGGGCACCTCCCGTCACCAATTCATGCGTTAATTAGTCAGTTAAATCATGCGTTTGGAGCGGTTCCAATAGCTGAATGCGTTGGCCGGTGAAGTGGCATTGGATCAAGCCGTTCTTTCCGAAATAGAGCGTTGGATCCAACGGTTCTTCGTTAGGCTATTGCCATCATCGCTATGCGCGAATCGCATACGCAGAATAGATGTGAATTTATAATCATCCTTACGTGGGGCTGATCAGAAGCTTATTCCACGTTACAGCTGCGTGAGGATATTTATATCTGCAACCCGGAATTTCCAGACGGTAGCGATCGTGTGCTCGCGTTGCGTCGTGTTCGGCGAGACGGATGCGCGTTCAGTGATCGAGTTGAATTGTGGGATCGATTGCTGGCCTGCGATCGGATCGTGCTTCGATGCATAACGAAGAGCCGAAACCGCGACATGCGCGATCCCGCGGGAATTACATTTGTGTAAGTTTGTTGCTCGTGATGTCTGAAGCGACGAAAAACTGAGTGTTGTTGGTGGCGATCACAACCGCCTCACGTTCAATTCACTGCGCCTGTTATTCCCTGGATCGCAGCCGGACGTATCAATCCTCCTACAGAATCCGGCAATGACGCTGGCTCTGTTGCGAAGGGAAAGTAACATGATCACAAGATTACTGGGAACGGCCGCAATGGCTGTTGTTGCATTTGCTATGGTTCCGGCTTCGGCGGCTCGGATGGAAGGCTGCAGCGGCAAGAACCTGGAGAAGATCGAGACCGCGATCGAAGCGATGGCGGACGGCGATGCGAAGTGGGTTGCGTTCAAGGAGATGACCGACGCGCAGACCGCGTTACTGGATGGCAAGATGGGTGCATGTGCTGTCCATCTCACCAAGGCGATGCATATCGACACGGTGAAGTAAGATCACGGGAGGGGCCGCTTGCTGAGGAGCGGACGGCCCTTCCATCATCCCTTGCGAGCTTACGGTTCTTTGGCGAGCTGACTGGCGAAAGTGGCGATGGTCTTCGAATAGACCTCGCTCTTGTTCCACTGCTGAATGACCGCGAAGTTCGCAGTCCCCGGCGCAAAATCCTGATCGCGCTTCCAGCCATAGCTGGCGAGGTAGTTTGCTGTTGAGGCCAGCACGTCGGGCGCGCTGCGCAACAGGTCGCGATGGCCATTGCCGTCGAAGTCGACAGCGAATTTCAGGTAGGACGATGGCATGAATTGCGTCTGGCCGATTTCGCCGGCCCAGGCGCCATGCATCTCGGCAGGCGCGAGGTCGCCGCGGTCGACAATGCGCAGGGCATCGAGCAATTCACCGCGAAACATCTCGGCGCGGCGACAATCATATGCGAGCGACGCGATGGCGCGGATGGTAGGGAATTTGCCGACGTTCACGCCATAGTCGGTCTCCAGTCCCCAGATCGCCACCAGCACCGGACCGGGCACGCCATATTGCTGTTCGATGCGTCCGAGCACCGAGCCGTAACGCTTCAGCATGTCGCTGCCGCGACGCAGCCTTGGCGGCACCATGCGTCCGGAGAATTCCTCGAAGCTTTGTTTGAAGACCTGCTGGCCGCGGTCGCGCGACAGTACGCTGTTGTCGAGGGTGACGCCGGTCAGTGCCGCATCGACGGTCTTCTCCGAAATGCCCTTACCGACGGCTTCCGTCTTGAAGGCGGCGAGCCAACCATCGAAACTGCCGGTGCCGCAGGAGGGCGCAGCAAGGGCCGGCGCTAGCGGCGAGATCAGGACTGTACCAAGCAGGAACGTACAAAGCAGGGCGCGCATGGTCTCAAGGCTCTCATTCGATGATGAAATCGTGTGTCGCGAACGATAGTGCGCGATGAGCCTTCCGGTGAACCACGGCCAAAACAAGGCTTGCGCAGTGATATCAGAACAGCATGACGGCCTCTCGCGCAATTCTGCGAGAGGCCATCATTGGGCGAGATCAGACTATCGGGTCCACGTTACTCGTCGTTGCGCCATTGAAGATGATGAGCTGCCAGCCTTGGCGTGGTCAGCACCTAGCGCCGTGGCTCACGCCTCGGTGAAAATGTCGTCCGACATTCACAGCGCTGCAATGCAGCGGCCGGGCTTTCGCCTCAATTCGGGCGGACCTTGCTACCGATGTCAAACGATCTGCCGAGGACTTTGCCAGCTGGCTTGGGCAGTTGCTTGGAACGACTCTTCCCCGCAGTCTATCGCGTCGCATTGGCAAGCGAACGGTGGGCGGATACAAGTACGAACCGGCTGGTGCTGCCGGAACCAAACACGGCACGACTTCTTCAATCTGTCACGAAAGCTATTGGGAGCGACATATGAGCATTTTCGGAAAGATCATGGGCGCGATTTTTGGCACCAGCGCCAGTGCAGCATCCCCTGATGCCGCGCCGGCCGCCGGCGGTTCGGCTCCCGCAGGCGCCGCGCCGATGGACAGTGTTGACGTTGCTGCGATCCTCGACAAGGCCGTGGCGGCCAAGGGCGAGAAGCTGGAATGGAAGACCTCGATCGTCGACCTGATGAAGGCGCTCGACATCGACTCCAGCCTGACGGCCCGCAAGGATCTCGCCAAGGAGCTCGGTTACACCGGTGACACCAGCGATTCCGCCAGCATGAACATCTGGCTGCACAAGCAGATGATGACCAAGCTCGCTGCCAATGGCGGCAAGCTGCCGGCCGACATCAAGCACTAAACTTCCCATTTGGGACGGAGTTGAAGGCCCGCGCTCGCGCGGGCCTTTTTGCTGTGGTATACCAGCACGCATAAATACAAGGCCATAAACAAGACAAAACATACGAGGAGAAACGCCATGGACCCCATCAACCGCAGAACGATTCTGACCACCGGTGCCGTTGCCCTGGCTGGCAGCGCATTGGCGGGCGAGGTCGCGCAGGCGCAGGCCGGTCCCAAGGGCATATTCTCGGTCGCGACGGTGACGATCCCCATCGTCGGCGAGACCGACGTGTTTCCGGTACGCCGCATCTATTGCATCGGTCGCAACTACGCGGCGCATTCCCGCGAGATGGGATCGGACCCGACGCGCGAGCCGCCGTTCTTCTTCCAGAAGCCAACCGACGCGATCCAGAACGTCAAGATCGGCGAGGTCGCCGATCACCCGTATCCGTCGCTCACCAAGAACTATCATTACGAGGTTGAACTCGTCGCCGCGCTGAAATCCGGCGGCACCAATATCCCCGTCGATAGAGCGCTTGACCACGTCTATGGCTATGCTGTCGGACTCGACATGACACGCCGCGATCTGCAGCGCGCCATGGGCGATGAGAAGAAGCCATGGGAGATCGGCAAGAGTTTCGACCACGCCGCAGTCATCGGCCCGATCCATCCGGTCGCCAAGACCGGCCATATGACCAAGGGGCCGATCTCGCTCGCAGTCAATGGCACGGTGAAACAGACCTCCGATCTCGACAAGATGATCTGGAGCGTCGCCGAGCAGATATCGAAACTCTCGGACGCCTTCGAGCTGAAGGCCGGCGACATCATCTATTCCGGCACACCGGAGAATGTCGGCCCGGTCGTGAAGGGCGACGTGCTGCTCTGCAAAATCCAGGGCCTGCCGGACATGTCGATCAAGGTCGTTTGAGGTTTATCACCTAATCTCGTCATTCCCCGCCACTCCAATTGGAGTGGCTGAGGATGTGCGTAAGGCGGCGCAGCCGGCTGAAGCACAGACCCGGAATCCCGATGTAAAGAAAACTCAAAACATTTCAAGATTCCGGGTTCGCGCGAAGACGCGCGCCCCGAATGACAGCCTCCGGCTCAGCCGACCAGATCCGCATATTCCTCATGCCGTCGCAGATAATCCACCACGAAAGAACAACCCGCGACAACCTTCAGCCCATCCGCACGGATCAACGCCAGCGCTCCCTTCACCAGCTCTGAGGCAATGCCGCGGCCGCGCAGGGCAGGCGGTGTTTCGGTGTGCGTGATGATGACGCGATCGCCGGCACGGCGATAATTCGCAAAGGCGACGGTTTCGCCGACATCCAGCTCGAAGCGGTTGAGCGCCTTGTTGTCGAGAACGCCGCTCATGCCGCGTCTTTCAGCAAATCCTGATAATCCGCATGCTTCGCGATATATGCCGCGATGAAGGGGCACTGCGCCACGACCTTCAATCCCTGTGCACGGACGACATCGAGCGCGCCGCGGGCAAGCTGTGAGCCGATACCTCTGCCGCCCAATTCCTGCGGCACGACAGTGTGGACGAAAGTGATGGTATCGGACGTCCGGGTATATTCGGTGAAAGCAATATGGCCGTCGACCGCAAGTTCGAAACGGTGAAGCGAAGTATTGTTGTTAACGGCGCTGCTCATTCTCATTCCATCCACAGGTGTCCGGGAGAAGGTAGCAGTCATTTCCAAACGGGTGCAATGCAGCCGCCGCATGCTTCATCTGACCGGCGAAATCCGTGTTGCAGCGCAGGACTTTCTGTCGATCCGCGCGCTATGAAAAATGGCTTTGGCGTGGCCTTGCAAAGGCAAAGCGGGTTCCTACGTCAATTATAGACATACGCCCCGAAGCGGCCGGATCGGTCGTTTGACAGTTGGAGTGTCATGCCAACGGCCGCTGACGTATGCCTCTTGTTGGAGGAGGTCACGATGTCAGACTCTCGGTTTCTCGGTACGCATCGCACGTGGGAAGACTGGTTTGGCATGGCGCTTGGCGTCCTGATTGCGCTGTCGCCCTGGTTTCCTACGCAGAACGGTCATCAATATGCCGGGGGGACCCCCAGCGCCATAATCATTAACACGGTGGCGGTTGGCGTCCTGGTATTTGGCGTTGCCCAGCTTCAGTATGTCGCGCTGCAACGCTGGGAGGAGGTGGCCGCGATCGTTCTCGGCCTGTGGCTGATCGCCTCGCCACTTTTCCTTGGTTATTCCGGCGACGGCATGCTCAGATTCATCCATACCTGCCTCGGCGGTCTCGTGGTGCTGGTGGCAGCACTGCAGCTGTGGCAAGACTGGGATTTGAGCGACGGGGAAATGGCCCAGCACGGGCAGTGACAACAAGCGATCAGGCCTGCCGGTCTTGTCGTGAGGCCGGCGGGCCTCGTTTGTCTGTCGCCGGCCGTTAGCGCCTTGGCACAGGTTAGCGTCCTGGCACCGCCAGCGCCGCGATCACCTCGTCGATCCGGGAAAACAGATAATTCGGCGCGCGCGCTTCCAGCGCTGCTCCGCTGGTATAGCCCCACGTCACCGCGCCGAAATCGATCCCGGCCTCGCGCGCAGCGTCGATATCGCGGATCTCGTCACCGATGCTGATCGTGTCATCGACAGAGATGCCGGTGAGCTCAAGGATGCGTTGGAATTTCGCCGTCTTGCCGAACAGGCCGGCGCCGCAGGCGAAATAGGCGACGTGCTGGTCGAGATCGCCGAGCACGTGACGCACATTGTCCTCGCTGTCCGAGCTGACGATCGCAATCGTCATGTCACGCGCCTTTAATTCACAGAACATGCGGTCGACGCCTGGGAACAGCGAAATGCGGTCGATCTGCTTCGCCTTCATCTTGCGCATGTCGCGCGCAATCAACGGGATCCGCCATTTAGCGACACCGAGCAGCCGGATGAGTTCGCCGGCGCCGACGCTCCGCAACTCGTCGATGCGGTCGCGTTCGACGCGCTGAAACTTGTGCTTGTCGGCGACGGAATTGATGACGCTGAGGAACCACGAAAAGCTGTCGGACAGGGTCCCGTCGAAGTCGAAGATGGCGAGCTTATAGGGCATGGCTAACGGGCGGGAAGGTGGCCGGGGTCTCGGCTGGATGTTTGGCAGTGGCGGTCACGGGCTGGGTCTCGTCTGAGTCGTGGCCGATATGCGACCTTTCGCAAGGATGACCCCATCGGACCCGGTTTTCAACCCGCATCCGCGCGGCGAAACGATGCACGAGCGGCAGGCAAGCGTGCTAGACGGGTCACAACAGTTTCACATCATCCGCAGGAGCCAACATGGCAGACGATAGACCCAACCAGAAAGGCCCCAACACCAAGAAGAAGCAGAAGTGCAAGAATTGCGAAGGCAAGGGCCTGCTGAAGAAGGGCGAGAAGGTGGTGAAGTGCCAGCGATGTCACGGGACGGGGCTGAGGTAACTAGCTGAACTTTTTGCAAGAGATCGAAGGCTCGTAGTCCGCAAAGTGAAATGCAAGGTTTACGTCACTTGTGTATTGCGTCGTTTTTCCTAGCCATGCTCGCCGATGCCGCGTTTGTCAGCTGCAAAATAGACTACTGCGTAGGTCGGCGAAGGCCCTTCCAATTTCTTCAACCTCAGGTAGGTTACAGAAGGGGGTGGGGCGATGTTACGAATATTGCTGCTGGCTTTTTTCCTGGCGGGGATGGGGAGTAGAGCGGAAGCCCAATTATTCTCAATTGTTAGTCCCCGGTTTTCGAGTTTCGTCGAGGATGACGGCGAATATACTATGCGTAGTCCGATCGTGGAACCGGGTGGCTCTATTGCTCGACGAATACTAACTGACGAAGCTTTATATTTTTCGTTCGGTGTCGAAGTGACCGAAGGAACGCTCGATTATCTCACAAGGCGCAGACACCTTTCGGTACGATGCATTGTCTATGCTGACGGATATAGTGAAGAGTCGATAGAAATCGGCATTTCCCCGGCAACTTGGGCGCGTCAAAAAAACGCTATCACACAGGCGGTTCGTCAGAACGGATCATTTAAGTGGCGCACGTATCTGAATACATCGAAGATTGATGCGAAAGTTATATCGATAGTGATCAAAGATGACTTCGGGCGTAGCGTAAAGCCGGGCGGATTTCTTGGAAGTTTTGAAGCGAAAGTATCGATTGAACCCTGAAAGGGAGACTTCAATGAATCAAAATGAGTTGCTTATGCGTTTTGCCCCGCTAGTCGGGAGAACAGACATTCCCGATGACGTAAAGTCTTTGATCAGTGCGACGGTTAGCGAAGCAGATCCGCTTCGCAACGATAAATGGATTTATCGAACCGTAGTTGTCATTCTTGGCGTAGCTGTAATTGCGACCGTATTTGGCGGAATCTATTTGGCGATCTTGGCAAAGGCCGATCAATCGGTAAAACTTCCAGACGCGATAGTTGCCATCGGGTCTGCTGCCGTGGGAGCCCTTGCTGGCTTGTTAGCGCCATCTCCTAAGGGGGATTAACTATGACAAGGCGAGGCAGAGCAAAAACGGTTCTCGATCACTCCGCTGCTTCGCTCGCCTGCTTCCGCTTCTTCGGCTTCCCCGCCTTTTCCAGCACCGGCTTCAAGAACTTACCCGTGTAACTCCGCGGTGCCTTGACGATATCTTCTGGCGGGCCCCAGGCGACGATTTCGCCGCCGCCGTCGCCGCCTTCGGGGCCGAGGTCGATGACCCAGTCGGCGGTTTTGATGACTTCGAGATTGTGCTCGATCACCACCACCGTGTTGCCCTGCGCCACCAGCTCATGCAGCACTTCCAGCAGTTTGGCGACGTCGTGGAAGTGGAGTCCCGTGGTCGGCTCGTCGAGAATGTAGAGCGTGCGACCGGTCGCGCGCTTGCTCAACTCCTTGGCGAGTTTCACGCGCTGCGCCTCGCCGCCGGATAGCGTCGTCGCCTGCTGGCCGACATGGATGTAATCCAGTCCAACGCGATGCAGGGTTTTAAAAGTCTCGCGCACACGCGGCACCGCCTTGAAGAACTCGGCGGCTTCTTCCACGGTCAGGTCGAGCACGTCGGCGATCGACTTGCCCTTGAACAGGACTTCGAGCGTTTCGCGGTTGTAGCGTTTTCCTTTGCAGGTATCGCAGGTGACATAGACGTCGGGCAGGAAGTGCATCTCGATCTTGATGACACCGTCACCCTGGCAGGCCTCGCAGCGGCCACCCTTGACGTTGAACGAGAAGCGGCCGGCCTCATAGCCGCGCGCCTTGGATTCCGGCAGGCCGGCAAACCATTCGCGGATCGGCGTGAAGGCGCCGGTATAGGTCGCAGGATTGGAGCGCGGCGTGCGGCCGATCGGCGACTGGTCGATCTCGATGATCTTGTCGATATGCTCCAGGCCCTCGATGCGGTCATGCGGTGCTGCGCCTTCGCTGGCGCCGTTGAGCTTTCGCGCGATGGCCTTGTAGAGCGTGTCGATCAGCAGTGTCGACTTGCCGCCACCGGAGACACCGGTCACCGCGGTGAACAGGCCAAGCGGCACTTCTGCCGAGACATTCTTGAGATTGTTGCCACGCGCATTGATGACCTTGATGGTGCGGCGATGGTTCGGCGGCCGGCGCTCCGGCACCGGCACCGACATCTCGCCGGTGAGATATTTGCCGGTCAAGGAATTCGGATTCTGCATCACCTCCTGGGGCGTGCCCTGGGCGACGATGTTGCCGCCATGGGTGCCGGCGCCCGGACCGACATCGACCACGTAATCGGCCGCGATCACCGCGTCTTCGTCATGCTCGACCACGATCACGGTATTGCCGAGATCGCGCAGCCGCCGCAGCGTATCCAGCAGCCGCGCATTGTCACGCTGATGCAGGCCGATTGACGGCTCGTCGAGCACATAGAGCACGCCGGTCAGGCCTGAGCCGATCTGCGACGCCAGCCGGATACGCTGGCTTTCGCCGCCGGACAGCGTGCCGGAGGATCGTGCGAGTGTGAGATAGTTGAGGCCGACATCGAGCAGGAAGGAGAGGCGCTCGCGGATTTCCTTGAGGATGCGGACGGCGATCTCGTTCTGCTGCTTGTTGAGCAGCTCCGGCACGGTCTCGAACCAGTCGCCGGCCTTGCGCACCGACATTTCCGAGATGTTGCCGATATGCTTGCCGCCGATCTTCACTGACAGCGCTTCCGGCTTCAGCCGATAGCCCTCGCAGGTATCGCAGGGCACGTCGGAGAAATACTTGCCGAGCTCCTCGCGCGCCCATTCGCTTTCGGTCTCGCGGAAGCGGCGGTCGATATTGGTGACGACGCCCTCGAACGGCTTCTTGGTGTCATAGGCGCGCACGCCGTCTTCATAGGAGAACTTGATCTCGTCATCGGCGGAGCCATGCAGGATGGCGTTCTGCGTCTTCTTCGGCAGATCCTTCCACTTGGTGTCGAGCGTGAACTTGTAGAACTTGCCGAGCGCCGTCAGCGTCTGCACGTAGTAAGGCGACGACGACTTTGCCCAGGGCGCGATGGCGCCCTTGCGCAGCGTCAGCTCCTTGTCGGGAATGACGAGGTCGGCATCGATGGTCTGTTCGACGCCGAGGCCGCCGCATTTCGGACAGGCGCCATAGGGATTGTTGAAGGAGAATAGGCGCGGCTCGATCTCGGGGATCGTGAAGCCGGACACCGGGCAGGCGAATTTTTCGGAAAACAGGATGCGTTCCGCACCGGTCTTGTCGTGAATCTTCGCGACCTTCTTGTCGGACTTCTTCGCGGTGCTGTCTTCGGCGGGAGCAGCAGGCGCATCGGCATATTCAATGACCGCAAGGCCTTCGGCGAGCTTCAGCGCGGTCTCGAAACTTTCAGCGAGGCGCTGGCCGATATCCGGTCTGACAACGATGCGATCGACGACGACGTCAATGTCATGCGGAAACTTCTTGTCGAGTACGGGCGCTTCAGCGAGTTCATGGAAGGTGCCGTCGATCTTGACGCGCTGAAAACCCTTCTTGAGATATTCGGCGAGCTCCTTGCGATACTCGCCCTTGCGGCCGCGCACCACCGGCGCCAGCAGATACAGCCGCGTGCCTTCCGGCAGCGCCAGCACGCGATCGACCATCATCGAGACGGTCTGGCTCTCGATCGGAAGACCCGTGGCCGGCGAATAGGGAATGCCGACGCGCGCCCATAGCAGGCGCATGTAATCGTGGATCTCGGTGACGGTGCCGACCGTCGAGCGCGGATTCTTCGAGGTGGTCTTCTGCTCGATGGATATGGCAGGCGACAGGCCGTCGATCTGGTCGACATCCGGCTTCTGCATCATCTCCAGAAACTGCCGCGCGTAAGCCGACAGCGACTCGACATAGCGGCGCTGGCCTTCGGCATAGATCGTGTCGAAGGCGAGGGACGACTTGCCGGAGCCGGACAGGCCGGTGAACACCACCAGCTTGTCGCGCGGGATCGTCAGATCGACATTCTTGAGATTGTGTTCGCGCGCGCCGCGGATGGTGATGCTGCGCATGTTCACGGCAGCCTGCTGCCGCTTCGCCTTGATGATCTCGTCCATAACAGGCAATTCCCCGACGCGTCAGATGCGCACATCCGGGCGCGCACCGCCGGCCGGGCCGGGATCAACGCCGATTGATTGTCATTGGAACATAGGAAGAACGAGAAGAGATTTCCAGTGCTCCGCACAAACCTTCAACGGTTTGTTGGCGAAGGGGTTGCGGGTAGGGCGCTGATCAGCCCTCCAAAAGCAAAAAGCCCGGCGCGAAGCCGGGCTTTTCGGTTCAGAGGTAAGTCTGAAGCTTAGTACTTCGCGACGACCGGGCCACCCCAGTTGAAGCGGTAGTTCAGGCCAGCCTTGACGGTGTGCTCGTCGTTGCGGGACGACAGGCCGACGATGCCAACCGGCGACGGAGCAGCGAAGGTGGTCTTGCCGAAGTCGTAGTACTGGTACTCGACCTTGCCCGACCAATTCTGGGTGAACAGGTATTCGAGGCCGGCGCCGACGGTGTAACCGTCATGCTTGGTGCCAGCTGCGAAGGCAACCGGAACGCCGGTGCCGGTCACGACCAGCGATTCGCTGTAGTCGGAGTAGGCGTAGCCGCCCTTCACGTAGAGCAGTGCCGGACCCCAGGTGTAACCGATGCGACCGGTGACCGAGCCGAGGCCCTTCTGGTTCAGGTTGTAGGTGACGCCAGCCGGAACGAAAGCGACGTTGGTGTTGTTCGAACCGACCCAGCTGTACTGACCTTCGATGCCGAACACCCAGTTCGGAGCGAACTGATAATCATAGCCGATCTGCACGCCGCCGAGGAAGCGACCGTCCGAATTGTCGGTGGTGCCGCCGAAGCCGTTCGAACCGTTGAACGCGCCGCCGACGTGACCGCCGATGTAGAAACCGGTCCAGTTGTAGATCGGGGCGGGAACATAGGCCGGAGCCTTGGTGTAGGGACGAGCAGCGAGGTCAGCGGCCATTGCCGGAACCGAAGCACCCAAGGCGATCAAGGCAACGGTGCCCAACAGAAACTTCTTCATGTGAATTCTCCCCTTAAATTGCTTCGCGTCGGCGAAGCCCCAATGTCCCGGCGCAGGCGCCAAATCCAATTCAGTGATTGAAATATACGCAAGTCTGCCAAAAAGTCCGTCACCCAAATAACACACTCGTCTTCGATGTTTGGTCGTTTCTAAGTTAATGAAAGGTATATGAATTTTGGCGGAGCGCGGGTTCCCTTCGGGTTCCACTATTGCTCCACTCAGACGCGACAGCGACGACTCGGCACCTCGCCGTCGCCCAACAATTCGCCAAGGGGTGTTCTTGAGAACAAAAATGGAACATGCTATATGGGAGGACGATCATATAAGAGATCGTGGATAACCCAGTCGCGGGGGCCTGCGCGGGAGCGCGGACCGTATAGGGTCCCATCATCAGCGGCGTTTGCGCGCGGGCCGGGGCCTGCGCCGGCGCCCGATCAGCAAATTCAGATTCGAGAGTAGGAGAGCGGTATGGCGGGTAGCGTCAACAAGGTGATTTTGGTCGGCAATCTCGGCAAGGATCCCGAGGTTCGCCGGATGCAGAACGGCAACCCGGTCGTCAACCTGACCGTCGCAACCTCGGATACGTGGCGCGACAAGGGCACCGGCGAGCGCAAGGAAAAGACCGAGTGGCATCGCGTGGTGATCTTCAGCGAAGGTCTCGCCAAGGTCGCCGAGCAATATCTGAAGAAGGGCGCCAAGGTTTACATCGAAGGCGCGCTGCAGACCCGCAAATGGACCGATCCGCAGGGTGTCGAGAAATACTCCACCGAGATCGTGTTGCAGGGCTTCAATTCGACGCTGACCATGCTTGATGGCCGCGCGGGCGGCGGCGCAGGCGGCGGCGGTGGCTATGGCGGCGACGACATGGGCGGCGACTTCGGCTCCAGTGGCCCGTCGAGCGCTCCGCCGCAGCGCCGTGTGGCAGCACCGGCCGGCGGTGGTGGCCGCGGCAGCGACATGGATGACGACATTCCGTTCTGATCTATTGTGAGGACGTCCTGAACGTCTGCATCGCGCGCTGTGAGCTGATTGCTCGCAGCGCGTTTACTTTTTGAGGGTGCGGTTAGATGCGGCAACGTGGCGGGCCATATGATCTTTACAATGGAAGATTTCTGCGATGGTGAGCTGACACTGCCTCTTGAATGCGAGGGCCACCATGTCGCTGCAGCCATTGCTTGATGCCGTTGCCCCGATCCCGCTGCATGCTTTCGCGGCCATGGCCGCATTCGTGCTCGGTGTCGTTCAATTGATCGCGCCCAAGGGCACGCTGCCACACAGGACGCTCGGCTGGATCTGGGTGATCCTGCTCGCCACTGTTGCGATCAGCTCGTTTGGGATCCATGGCGATAGTTACCGGCTGTGGCGAGACTGGAGCCCGATCCATCTGCTGTCGATCATGGCGCCGGTGATGCTGGTGGTCGGAGTGGTCGCCGCACGCCGGCACCGCGTCAGGGCGCATGCCATCACCATGATTTCGATCTTCGCCGGCGCCCTGGTGATCGCCGGTGTGTTCACCCTCGTGCCCGGCCGGGTCATGCACACCGTGGTGTTCGGTCGCTAGATTGCCGCAAGACGGCCGCATGATTTTCGCAAGATTCGGCCGCCTTGGGCTGGCTTATTCGGGGCCACTTCACAAGCCCTGTATAGCTCCCGTAAGCATTTGAAAAATCAGCAGGAAAATAGAGCCGCGGGCGTTGTCTACGGGGTGGCTTGAAGGCGCGCGATGCGCTATATGATTCCCAGCAAAACCTGACCGGAAATCATCCTTGTCCGACACTGAAGACCAGAAGCCTGGGGAGCCACCAGCCCCCTCGGATATTCGTCCCGTATCCATCCTCGATGAGATGAAGCGTTCGTATCTCGATTACGCCATGAGCGTGATCGTGGCGCGTGCGCTGCCGGATGCGCGCGACGGTTTGAAGCCGGTGCATCGGCGCATTCTCTACGCAATGTACGAGAACGGCTTCGAGTGGAACAAGCCGTATCGCAAGTCGGCGCGAACCGTCGGCGACGTCATCGGTAAGTATCATCCGCACGGCGACCAGTCGGTCTATGACGCCATGGTCCGCATGGCGCAGGACTTCTCGATGCGCGTGCCGCTGATCGACGGTCAGGGCAATTTCGGGTCGGTGGATGGCGATCAGGCCGCCGCGATGCGATACACTGAATCGCGCCTGACCAAGATCGCGCAGTCGCTGCTCGACGATCTCGACAAGGACACCGTCGACTATCAGGACAACTATGACGGCTCTTTCCGTGAGCCACGCGTGCTGCCCGCGAAGTTTCCGAATCTGCTGGTGAATGGCGGCGGCGGCATTGCCGTCGGCATGGCCACCAACATCCCGCCGCACAATCTCGGTGAAGTCATCGACGCCTGCGTCGCGCTGATCGATGATCCGTCACTCACCATTGACGATCTGAACAAGATTATCCCGGGTCCGGATTTCCCGACGGGTGGCATCATTCTCGGCCGCGCCGGGATTCGTACGGCCTATCACACCGGTCGCGGCTCGATCGTGATGCGCGGCAAGGTCTCGATCGAGCCGGCGCGCAAGGACCGCGAAGCGATCATCGTCTCGGAAATCCCGTACCAGGTGAACAAGGCCACCATGGTGGAGCGCATCGCCGAACTGGTGCGCGACAAGAAAATCGAAGGCATTTCGGATCTGCGCGATGAATCCGACCGTGACGGGTTTCGTGTCGTCATCGAATTGAAGCGTGACGCGGTGCCGGAAGTGGTGCTCAACCAGCTCTACAAGTTCACGCCACTGCAGACCAATTTCGGTGCCAACATGGTGGCGCTCGACACCGGCCGTCCGCTGCTGATGAACCTGAAGGATCTGCTGACGATCTTCGTCGCGTTCCGCGAACAGGTGGTCACGCGTCGTACCAAGTTCCTGCTGAACAAGGCCCGCGACCGCGCGCATATTTTGGTCGGCCTTGCCATTGCGGTGGCGAATATCGACGAGGTCATTCGTGTGATCCGGACTTCGCCGGATCCTGCTACCGCGCGCGACATCCTGATGGAGCGCCGCTGGCCGGCGCAGGATGTGGCGACGATGATGATGCTGATCGACGATCCGCGTCATCGCCTCGAGGAAGACGGCACCGCGCGGCTGTCCTTCGAACAGGCCAAGGCTATTCTCGATCTGCGACTGGCTCGCTTGACAGCTCTGGGCCGCGAAGAAATCTCCGACGAGCTGGACAAGCTCGCCGTGGAGATTGCGGACTATCTGGAGATATTGCGTTCGCGCGCGCGCGTCCAGGGCATCATCAAGGACGAACTCGGCGCGGTGAAGTCGGAATTCGCGACGCCGCGCAAGACCGTCATCATGGAACAAGAGGGCGAGGTCGAAGACGAAGACCTGATCCAGCGCGAAGACATGGTGGTGACGGTGTCGCATCATGGCTACGTCAAGCGCGTGCCGCTCTCGACCTATCGGGCGCAGCGCCGCGGCGGCAAGGGCCGTTCGGGCATGGCGACGCGCGACGAGGATTTCGTCTCGCGGCTGTTCGTGGCTTCGACCCATACGCCGGTGCTGTTCTTCTCGTCGCGCGGCCAGGTCTACAAGGAAAAGGTCTGGCGCCTGCCGATCGCGCCGCCAAACGGCCGCGGCAAGGCGATGATCAACATCCTGCCGCTGGAGCAAGGCGAGCGCATCACCACGATCATGCCGCTGCCCGAGGACGAAGCGACGTGGGAAACCCTCGACGTGATGTTCGCGACGACAGGCGGTAATGTCCGGCGTAACAAGCTGTCGGACTTCGTCGACGTCCGCCGCTCGGGCATCATTGCGATGAAGCTCGACGAAGGTGAAGCCATCGTCGATGTGCAGATCGCCACCGAACATGATGACGTGTTGCTGACCGCTGCTGGCGGCCAGTGCATCCGTTTCCCGGTGACTGACGTGCGTGTGTTCCAGGGCCGCAGCTCGATGGGCGTGCGCGGCATTTCGCTGGCAGATGGCGACAAGCTGATCTCGCTCACCATCCTGCGTCACCTCGAGGCGAACTCCGATGAGCGCGCTGCCTATCTGCGCCGCGCCAATGCGGTGCGTCGCGGCGGCGCCGAGGAGCGTGCCGATGTCGCGGACGAAGCGGCGGCGGCCGTGGAGACCGAAGAGGCGACCGGCGCCATCGAACTCGGCGAGCAGCGCTATGTCGAGATGTCGGCCAGTGAGCAGTTCGTGCTGACCATCAGCGAGAACGGCTACGGCAAGCGGACCTCATCGTTCGAGTACCGAACCACCGGCCGCGGCGGCAAGGGTATCGTTGCAATGTCGGTCAATGGCCGCAATGGCAAACTGATCGCCTCGTTCCCGGTCGAAGACAGCGACCAGATCATGCTTGTCACCGACAAGGGACAGCTCATCCGCTGCCCGGTGGAAGGCATCCGCATCGCCGGCCGCTCGACACAGGGCGTCATCGTGTTCAACACGGCTGACGACGAGCACGTCGTGTCGGTCGAGCACATCGGCGAGGCGGGCGAGGGCGAAGAGGGCGAGAACGGCAATGGTGCGCCGGTGGCGGAGGGCTGAGACTCTCCGCAGCGGCTGGCACGTTGATAAAAAACCCGCGGTCATGCCGCGGGTTTTTCTTTTATGTATGTGATGTGCGGGATGGGTTGAGCGAAGCGAGAACCCAACACCTCGCGCTTGCTCGCTTTTCGGCGCTATGCGCCTGCGCTCTTCGGCGCCGGCGTATTGAGCAGCTGTTGCTCCCACAGATACGCAATGCCGCTGCCGCCTGCATGCTGCGTCATCACTTCCGTTAGCTTGGCGGCACTCTCAGCCCGCGCCCAGTCGCGCTGCCATTCGGCGGCCACTGCCAGCCAGGTCATCATGTTTGCGCCGGCCGCGATCATGCGCTGGATGGCGACCTGATGGGCCTCGACCGAAACGGCGCCCGAGGCATCGGTGACGACCGTTACGTCCCAGCCCTCGCCGAGGGCCTGGATCGTCGGCATAGCGACGCAGATCTCGGTCCACAGGCCCGCGATGATCAATTGCTTGCGGCCCGTTGCCTTGACGGCATCCACCGCCTTCGGGTCTTCCCAGGTGTTGATGAAGGTCCGGTCGATCACCTCCTGGCCGGGGAACACGTCGGTGATCTGAGGGAATAAGAGACCGCCACGCTCGGCGAGCACCGAGGTCAGGATGGTGGGAACGCCGAACGCCTTGGCGGCCTTCGCCAGGCCCGCGGTATTGTTGATCACCATCTGTGGTTCATGGCTGTTCACGTTGGCGAGCTGGTAGGGCTGGTGGTCGATCAGAATGAGGACCGAGTCTTCGGGACGAAGGAGCGACGCAAGGCCATTACGAAAGGTCATGAATATATCCTCTGGTGCCGTTATGAGTGAGATTGGTCTTCTTGATGGGACATGCGCCAACGGCGGCGCTGTCTTGACGGGGTATTGCCGTTCTTGGGCTTGATGAGGTAGTGCCCTTCCGTGGCAAGCTGTGTTGCGGAATGGGGAACGCCGAATTGGATATCGAAGCGCTCAGGACATTCGTGGAAGTTGCCGATGCCGGGGGCGTTTCGCCCGCTGCGCGTCGGCTCAGCGTCTCCAAGTCGATCGTCAGTCGGCAGCTTGCTCGCATTGAAGCGGAACTTGGCGTGCAGCTTCTCGCACGAACCACGCGCGGCGCTGCGCTCACCGAAGCGGGAGTCGCGTTTCGCGACCATGCAGCGCGAGCTTGCGCCGAGATCGACGCGGCCAGGGAATTGCTCCTGCCTGATGGTGAGCTTTGCGGCCGCTTACGCATCGCCGTGCCGCTGACTTTCGGCCCAACGCACTTAGCTCCCGTGCTTGCGGACATGGCGCGACGGCACCCGCAGCTCCACATCCATAGCGTCTACAGTGATCGCTTCGTTGATCTCATCGCCGAAGGCTTCGATTGCGCGATCCGGGTTGGCTATCTTCCGGACTCCAACCTGATCGCGCGACACGTCGGTCCCATCTATGGAAAACTGGTCGCGAGCCCGGACTATATCGAAGCGCATGGTTTCCCCGAGACGCCGGACGAGCTCGTTGCGCATCAGGCTCTCATGCAGGGCACAGAAGCCTGGCAATTCATGGATGGCGACAAGACAATCACGGTGCGCCCGCAAGGGCGCTTCAAAGCCGATAACGGCACGGCTCTTCGCGCCGCAGCATTGGCAGGACTGGGCATCGCTTGGCTCCCCGATGGCATCACCCATGACGATGTCGCCTCCGGCGCGCTTGTTCCGGTCATGACACGCCATCCGCCGCCACCGGCAGGTGTCTATGTCATCCGCCCGCCAAGTCAGCATCCCCCTCGAAAGGTACGAGTCCTCACCGAAATGCTCATCGCGTGTTTCGCAGAGGCTCCGCGCCTTGCGGGCGTCGATCGCTAGAACGCAGACAGGCGGCCTGGAAGTTCGGCCACGCTTGCTGCGAGCAGTCGCTACCGGCCGAGGCTTAAATCGCGAGCGTTTAGATCTCGATTTCGGTGCCGAACTCGACGACCTGTTTGGTCGGCACGCCGAAGAACGCTGCGGAGCGTTCGGCGTTACGTTGCAGGAACGCGAATACGGTTTCGCGCCACACCGCCATCCCGGCGACCTTGTCGCTGGGAATGATGGTCTCCCGGCCGATGTAATAGGTGATCTCGGCGAGGTCGATGCCGGGCAGCTTGCCCTGTTCGGAGGCCAGACCGAGCCCGTCCGAAATCGTTGGATACTGCATGAAGCCGTAATGCAGGATGACGCGCGTGATCCCTTCAATGACTTCGATAATCTCGGCGCGATCGGCATCCGGGACGCGCGGCACTTCGGAGATCAGCACAGTCACCAGAATGACGCGCTCATGCAGGACGTGGTTGTGCTTGACGAATTGCGTCAGTGCCAGCGGCACGCCATTCGGCATGGATGCCAGGAACACCGCGGTGCCATTGAGCCGCGCATGGCAGCGACTGACGGCCGTCTCGATCAGGTCCTCTTCGGGTTGACGCAGTTTGGCGCGGGCGCTTTCAACGAGTTTGACGCCGCTGCGCCAGGTCAACATCAGGAACGCGACTGCGCCGGCCAACAGCAGCGGAAACCAGCCGCCCTCGAACAGCTTCGTGGAATTGGCGGCGAAGAAGATGCAATCGATGATGAAGAAGATGCCGTTCACCGTCACGACGAGAAGCGGCGGATAGCCCCATTGCAGCGCGACCAGTGCCGCGAGCAGCGTGGTGATCGCCATCAGCAGCGACACGGCGATGCCATAGGCGCCTGCCAGCGCGTCCGATGTGCCGAAGCTGAGCACGGCGGCCAGCGTCGCCGCTGCCAGCAGCCAGTTCACCAGCGGCACATAGATCTGGCCCATGGCGTGGCTGGTCGTGTGCCGGATCTGCATCCGCGGCAGGAAGCCGAGCTGGATCGATTGCTGCGTCAGCGAGAACACACCGGAGATGATAGCTTGCGAGGCGATCACCGTCGCGACAGTCGCAAACGCCACCAGCGGATAGTGCAGCCAATCCGGCGCCAGTTGATAGAACGGGTTGTCGATGGCGGTGGGGTCGGCGATCAGCAGTCCCGCCTGGCCGAAATAGTTCAGCACCAGCGCCGGCAAGGCTATGGCAAACCAAGCGAGCCGGATCGGCATCCGGCCGAAATGGCCCATGTCGGCATACATCGCTTCGCCGCCGGTCACGGCAAGGAAGGCTGCGCCGAGAATGGCAAAACTGATGTGGAAGTCCTGGTGGATCAGGAATTCGAATGCATAGAGCGGACTGACGGCAGCGAGCACGCCGGGCGATTGTACGATGCCATGGATGCCGAGCAGCGCGAGCACGGCAAACCAGCCAAGCATCACCGGCCCGAAGATACCGCCGATAAAACCGGTGCCCTTGCTCTGCATCAGAAACAGCCCGATCAGAATGATGACGGTGAGCGGCACCACGGCCGGCGCCAGCGACGGTGCATCGACCTTGAGGCCTTCAATGGCTGATAGTACCGAGATCGCCGGCGTGATGGCGCCATCGCCATAGAGCAGGGCGGCGCCGACGAGGCCGACGATCAGCAGATGTACGCGCCATGTGCCCGGCTTTGCATCGCGCGCGTGGAGCAGTGCCAGCAGGGTGACGATGCCGCCTTCGCCGCGATTGTCGGCGCGCAGAATCAGAAGCGCGTATTTCAGGGAGATAATCAGGATCAACGCCCAGAGGATCAGCGACACCACGCCGAGCGTTGCTTCGGACGTGAGAGGCCCGCCATGGGCCGCTGCCTTCACGGCTTCCTTCAATGCGTAGAGGGGGCTGGTGCCGATATCGCCATAGACGACGCCGAGCGCGCCGATCGTTGCCGTGAGAGGAAGTCCGCCAGAGCGGCCTGGCGATGCGGCTGGAATGGCAGTCACTGGCAGCCCTCACGGGACTCGCGCTTGACAATTGCGCTTGACCGTCAGTCTGCGACGTTGCGTCGCGAATTACTATGAAATTTGTTGAAGCAGGTGTCGCGGGAATTTCACTGAACTATGCGTTGCGCGGGTTCGGGGGAGGTGTCGCGATTGTCCAGATTGAATATCAGTACGCCCCCGGCTCTGGCCGGGGCGCGGTATTCTTTTCCGCTTAGCGACGCTCGGTGGTCACCAGGCGGGCTTCGCGAATGGTGACGGTCTTGGTAGCGGCGTTGCGCAGGCAGGAGGCTTCGAAATTCGGCCAGGCCTGTTCCGAGCAACCGCGGCCCACGGCGCGGATATCGAGGCGGTCGGCCTTGGCGAGCGCTACCGGCACCGACGCCTCGACCTTCGGGGCAAAGCCCGGGAGAACGGTGAGGGCGGCTGCAATGAATGCTGCGACGGCAACTGCTGAAAGAGCCTTGATCATGACGGTCCCCTGTCATTCGGGCCATTTTGGCCCGGTTTGTTTGTCGCTTCCTGTGCTTGCCTGATTAATCAGACCCGGTTTCAGGAAGTTGTCGTCTCCGGGCAAAGTGGTTTCATCCGCCCCGGCTTGTGTTTCATCCGAACGCGCGTGACGACACATGAGGCTGGAAAGCCCAGTGTTTTCAGCATCGTCGCTGCGTACCCAGTAGACGCGCTGACCTGCCTTCCGGTTCGAGTCCGGCCGGAAAATAAACATCGGCTATTCGGCCCCAGCGGACGGAACCAAGTCGGCTTGCGGCCCGAACGGGGGCGGGGTAGGAGGGGGAATGCCTCGTATCGCGCTCTATCCCGGTTCATTCGATCCCGTCACCAATGGCCATCTCGACGTGGTCCGCCATGCCGTTGGCCTGTGCGACAAGCTCGTCGTCGCGATCGGTGTGCACCCCGGCAAGAAGCCGCTGTTCTCGACAGATGAACGGCTGGAGATGGTGAAGCAGGTGTTCGGTCCGATCGCCCAGGCGGCGGGATGCGACTTCGATTGCATCACCTATGACAATCTGACGACGACCACGGCGCAGAAGCTGGGAGCCACGATCATGATCCGTGGCCTACGCGACGGCACCGATCTGGATTACGAGATGCAGATCGTCGGCATGAACGAGACCATGGCGCCGGATGTGCAGACGGTATTTCTTCCGGCCTCGGTGAGCGTCCGCCCGATCACCGCCACACTGGTCCGGCAAATCGCCGCGATGGGCGGCGACGTTTCGGCTTTCGTGCCGGACGCGGTCGCCAAGAGCCTCAAGTCCAAATTCGCCGCTTAAACAAACGCCGGCTGACCGGCTTTCTCTGATCCGGAGTTTCCATGATCCGTATAGTCGCACTTGCTGCCGCGCTGATGTTCGCGGCTCCCGCTTTCGCGCAGGCTCCGGCAGCACTTCCGGCTGGCCTCGACAAGGCCAATTCGGTCGTTATCGATACGACCAAGGGCCGGATCATCATCAAGTTGCGCCCCGATATCGCCCCGCAGCACGCCGAGCGCATCAAGCTGCTCGCCCGTGAAGGCTACTATAACAACGTGCCGTTCCACCGCGTGATGGACGGCTTCATGGCGCAGACCGGCGACGGCAAGAACTTCAACGGGACCGGCGGATCGAAGTATCCGAACGTGCAGGCCGAATTCTCGCAGGTGCCGTTCAAGCGCGGCGTGGTAGGCATGGCCCGCGCGGGCGATCCGAACTCGGCCAATTCGCAGTTCTTCATCATGTTCGCTGAAGGTTCATCGCTGAACGGCAAGTACACCGTGGTGGGCGATGTCGTCGCCGGCATGGACGTGGTGGACAAGCTCAAGAAGGCGCCGCCCGGTTCGGCCAGCGGTGCCGTGACCGACCCTGACAAGATGGTCAAGGTTCAGGTCGCTTCCGACATCAAGTAAATACCATGATGCCGCGACGCAGGGTCGTTGCTCTGCTCGCGGCATCGTTGCTGTCTGGCGTCCTTCAGGGGCATCCGGCGTCGGCCCAGTCTGACGCCGTTAGCACCCTGGAGGGCATGTTCGGAAGACTGAAAGCATGCTGGCAACCGCCGGCATTGCCGCGCGGCCATCCGGGCATGGAGATCACGGTGCTCTTCAGCCTGACGCGCTCCGGTGAACTTCTCGGCAAGCCGAGAATTACCTTCGAGACGCCGGGTGCCTCCGAGGCCGACAGCGTCGCCTACCGAACGGCTGTGATGGAGACATTGCAACATTGCACGCCGATGCCATTTACCGGGGGCCTGGGCGACGCGGTCGCTGGACGCCCCTTCCGACTGCGGTTTGACGACCGCCGAAACTTACCCAAACCAGTAGAGAGACGAGCATGGCTGTTACCGAGAATACTTTGATCCTTGAAACCACCCAGGGTCCCATCACCATCGAGATGCGCCCGGATCTGGCCCCGGGCCATGTCGCCCGTATCAAGGAGCTGGTGCGCGAAGGCTTCTACGACGGTATCGTCTTCCACCGCGTCATCGACGGCTTCATGGCGCAGACCGGCTGTCCGCAGGGCACCGGCACCGGCGGTTCGGGCAAGAAGCTGAAGGCCGAATTCAATAACGAGCCGCATGTGCGCGGCACGCTGTCGATGGCCCGTGCGGCCAGCCCGGACTCCGGCGACAGCCAGTTCTTCATCTGCTTCGACGACGCATCCTTCCTCAACAAGCAGTACACTGTCTGGGGCAAGGTTACCGAGGGCATGGAGAACGTCGACAAGATCAAGCGCGGCGAGCCGGTGCAGAACCCCGACAAGATCGTCAAGGCCACCATGGCTGCCGACGCGGCCGCCTGATCGCGACGTAAGGCGCTTTCTTACCTCTCCCCACCGGGGAGAGGTCGCGCCGAAGGCGCGGGTGAGGGGGCGTTTCGCCCCCTTTTCCATGTTGCTCTCCCCCTCACCCGAAACCTTCGCTTCGCTGTGGTTTCGACCTCTCCCCGGAGGGGAGAGGTGAAGACAGGCGCTTTTCGTTAATTTCGAGCGCGATAGAATCCAAACCATTATGCGTACCGACATCTTCGATTTCGAACTTCCGGTCGAGAACATCGCGTTGCGGCCTGCCAGCCCGCGCGATGCCGCGCGGCTGCTTGTGGTTCAGCCGGGGATCGGCGTGCAGGATCATGTCGTCTCGGATCTGCCGGCCTGGCTGAAGCCTGGCGATCAGCTTGTCGTCAACGACACCCGGGTTATCTCGGCGCAGCTCAGTGGCCGCCGCATCGGCCGCGACACCGAACCGAAGATCGATGCGACGCTGATCAAGCGGCTCGATGGTTCACGCTGGCAGGCACTGGTGCGGCCCGCCAGGAAGCTCGTCGAAGGCGATACGGTTCGCTTCGGCAATGAAGGCCGCGTCTGCCTGCTTGGACACCTCGACGCCCAAGTCGAGCACAAGGGCGACGCCGGCGAGATCATCTTCTCCTTCTCGTTTCATGGCCCGGCGCTGGATCAGGCGATTGCCGAACTGGGCGCACCGCCGTTACCGCCTTACATCGCCGGAAAGCGCGCGCCGGACGAGCGCGACGCTGCGGACTATCAAACCATGTTCGCCGCCAATGACGGTGCCGTAGCTGCGCCCACTGCGGGATTGCATTTCACGCCGGCGCTGGAAGCTGCCTTGAAGGCGCGCGGCGTCGGCCTGCATCGCATCACGCTGCATGTCGGGGCAGGGACGTTCCTGCCGGTAAAGGTTGACGACACCGCCGAGCACAAGATGCATTCCGAATGGGGCATGATCTCGCGTGAGACCGCTGATGCTCTGAATGCGGCGCATGCGGCCGGCGGACGCGTCGTCGCCGTCGGCACGACCTCGATGCGCCTACTGGAAAGTGCGACATCGGAGGACGGCGTTACTCATCCGTTTGCCGACGAGACCGCAATCTTCATCACGCCGGGCTATCGCTTCCGTGCGGTCGATATCATGCTCACCAATTTCCATCTGCCGCGCTCGACGCTGTTCATGCTGGTCTCGGCCTTTGCCGGCATGGAGACTATGAAGCAGGCCTATGCCCATGCCATCGCGACCGGCTATCGTTTCTATTCATACGGCGACGCCAGTCTGCTGTTTCGGGACACAAGCAATCAATGACCGTCGCCAATCATTTTGAACTGCTGCGCACTGACGGCGCGGCACGCAGGGGCCAGCTGACGACGCCGCATGGCGTGGTCCGCACGCCGGCCTTCATGCCGGTCGGCACGCTCGGCGCGATGAAGAGCCTGCACTGGCGCGAGGTGCGCGATGCCGGCGCGGACATCGTGCTGGGCAATACTTATCATCTGATGCTGCGTCCCGGCGCAGAACGCATCGCGTCGTTCGGCGGCCTGCAGAAATTCACGACCTGGAACGGCCCGATGCTGACCGACTCCGGCGGTTTCCAGGTGATGTCGCTGGCACAGCTCCGCAAGGTGACCGAGCAGGGCGTCACATTCCGCTCACATATCGACGGCGCGAAGTTCGAATTGACGCCGGAACGGGCCATCGAGATCCAGCGGCTGCTGAATTCGGACATCGCCATGCAACTCGACGAATGCGTGCGGCTGCCCGCCGAACACGCCGACATCGACCGCGCGATGCAGCTGTCGCTGCGCTGGGCCGAGCGCTGCAAGCGCGCCTTCGAGACGGCGCCGGACGGCTACATGCTGTTCGGCATCGCGCAGGGCGGCGACGTGCCGGAACTGCGCCGCGCCAGCGCGCAGGGGCTGATCGATATCGGCTTTCATGGATACGCGATCGGCGGCCTCGCCGTCGGCGAGCCGCAGGCGGTGATGCTGGCGATGATCGAGGAGGTGGTTCCGATCCTCCCCTCGGATCGGCCGCGCTATCTGATGGGCGTCGGCACGCCGGATGATATGCTGGAAGCGGTGGCGCGGGGCGTCGACATGTTCGACTGCGTGATGCCGACCCGGAACGGCCGCCACGGCATGGCCTTCACACGCTATGGCCAGATCAATATGCGCAATGCGCGGCATCAGGATGATCCGCGTCCGCTGGACGAAGAGAGTACTTGGCCGGCGGCGCGCGATTACTCGCGCGCCTATCTGCATCATCTGGTGCGATCAGGTGAGACCCTCGGCGCGATGCTGCTGTCGGAAATCAACATCGCCTATTACCAGAGCCTGATGCAGGGTATCCGCGCATCCATCGAGGCCGGAACGTTCGAAGAGTTTCGGGCACGTACGCGTGAGTGCTGGGCACGGGGCGACATCCCGCCGCGGTAACCGCTCGTCGCGCGTGGAGAAAACACTAACCTGTCCATCAACCGGCCAAAAAACCGATATTTCAGGCGTGTCATAAACCGCCCCTTTGACAGATTGACCATTGAATAACGGCGAACGGCTTCAGGGGAAGGTCCTGCGTCTTGGGGCGCTCTGCAACGGTCGTGGGGATGCGATTGATCACCGTTCGGCTAAAACCAAGTCCGGCGGTTTTCATGTTCATCGATCGTTTGTCTCGCGGTAACCGGCCGCAAGCATTTCCATGGCCTTGTATTGCCGGAAAAACCTGCGGCTGGGCCGGGCTGGGAATCCTGCCCACCGCTCTCCTGCGGGCACGTCGCGCGTGACGCCGCTTGCACCGGCTATCTGTGCGCCGTCGCCGATCGTCAGATGAGGAGCAATTCCAGTCTGGCCGCCTATTGCAACAAAACTCCCGAGAGTTGCGGACCCGGCAATTCCGACTTGCGCGGCGATGAGGCAGTGCCTGCCAATCGTCACGTTGTGGGCGACTTGTACGAGGTTATCGAGCTTCGTGCCTTCGCCGATAAACGTGTTACGGGTCGACCCGCGATCGATGGTCGTGTTTGCGCCTATTTCGACGCAGTCCTCAATAATGACGCCTCCGACCTGGAGAATTTTTATATGTCCGCCTTTGTCGGGCACGAATCCGAAGCCGTCCTGCCCGATCGATACGCCTGGATGGACAATGACGTGATTGCCGACAGTTGCGTGCGCAATGATAGCGCCGGCGCCGACCGAGCTATGGCTCCCGATGGTTACGTCTGGACCGATCACGACGTTTGACCCGATATAAGTGCGTTCACCGATCTTGGCCCGGGGACCGATCACTGCGCCGGGATCGATGGTAACCCCGCAATCGATGATGGCCGAGGCATGAATCGTGGCGTTTGGAGAAATGCCGACGGTCTCGAAAAGTGACCCCGGGATAGCGGCCCCTGGATAGAGCAACGCGAGGATCCTTGAGTAAATCAAATACGGCTGAGGTGTCACAAAAGAGTAGGTCTCCTTTGGAACGGACGCGCTGAAGCGCGGGGAGACGAGACAAGCGCCTGCATTAGTCTGCCTCAAGGCCTCAAGATACTTGTGATTGTCCATATAGCTAAGCTCGCCGCGGCGCGCTGTCTCTAGCGCTGCTCCAGCCGAAATGAGGAAATCTTTTGTAACAAAAAGTAAGCCCGCGATGCCCGCGACCTCACTAGCGGTGATCGTGCGCTTAGGCACGAAGAAGGGAATTTGACCGGGCATGACCGACTCCAGTGCGGGTATCCCCTCGACCCGAGAGACGGCTTCTCCGCTGTAGACCCGACAGCTGGTTAGCACGGCTTGGGAACATCAGAAATGGCGAAGGTGTGACTGCGGCGTGGCCATTACCTGGTGCAGCTGTGACCAGGATCGCTAGTCTCTGGCTCTTAAGAGATGCGATGGTTGAGCGTCGTTGCAGTATCGAAGCGACGGGTCTGGTCGGAGCAACTGACGAGATTCGAGGGGGGATCGCTGGAATTGCTTCGGAGACATTCTCTCGGTTGCGGCGGGCGAGAAGAAATAGTCTCTATGACGCTGCAAAATCTCCAAAGCTCGAGCGCTGCTTGAAGCTTGCTACACCTCAGCGAAGGCCTTTCAGCGAACGAGAGATCTGACCCGCGCAGTTTAACTGCGGTAGCAGAAATCGTTCGCGCAGATCGCTGACCTAGACGCGTGCCGATGCTGCGCCGACGCGGACGCCGGTCGAGACGATATGCTGAGCCTCGGCGCGGAGCGGCTGCTTTTGTTTGGAGCGTCAATGACGCATGGGCGATACTGGCAGCGTTCGCCTTACTGGGCGTTTTGGTTGTGCCATTTGCGTGGAAGGCAGCCCTCGACGGGCAAGCAGAGGCACGGTGAATGTGATAGTCACACTCGGCGTCTCTCTCGGATCGCGGAGCAATCCAAGATCGGTTCACGCCGGTCCGCGCGAACAGTGCTAGCTAGTTGCAGACCGTCCGGCGAAAGGCGTGCTTGGTCACAAAGCCATAGCCGCATGTATCGCAGGTCCAGAGATAGCTGACGACGTCGTCGGTGAGAAAGGCCGACGCCTCGGCAGCAATCATCGAGTCCGCACAAACCGGGCAGGTCGGAAGATCGCTGCCACGCGGCGCGGGATGGGACGTTTTGGTCGTACGGACTTCAGCTGATGCTGACATCGTGACCTCCTTCGTCGTCTCATCGGACATGACACGATCCTAATCTGATTTATTTGACCGTGTCGCAACACAAATGCGTTGCTTTGAAGTTTTTTAAGTCAGCGCATGTTTGTGCCGCAGCGCGGTCACCTTTGTGCAATGCCACGTGCGTCACGAAGAATGCGCCTGTTACGATGAATGACATTTGTAAAATTTGCTGACATTGCCGGTCGTGCACCAGAGGCGAGTAGCCGCCATATCGCGCCCTTGTGTGGACGCATCTTTGGCGACACCGCGGAAGCGATTGTGCAGCCGCTCAGTGGGCGCTATCTCTCGACGGCAATGTTGGAAGGAATCTGACCGAGATGGCACAGCCCCCGCGACGCCCGCGCACGCTCCAGGATGCCCGCACCGAGGCGGAAGCGGCGTTCAAGAAGACGACCACCAAACCGGTCGAGGCACCGGTCGCCAAGGCCGCCGTTCCCGGCGTGCGCGAACTGGTGTCGTTGCGGATCGATCAGGACGTGCTGGAATATTTCCAGCAGGACGGGCCGGGCTGGCAGGACCGCATGAACGACGCGCTGCGCAAGGCTGCCGGCAAGTAGGCCTGCCGCTCCAGGTAGCGGGCTAGCGGTTAAGGAAGCCGCCAACGACACCGCCGATGAACCGGCCGGGACCTGCGGGATCGATGGCCGGGGCGGGCGCGGGCACGGCCTGGCGCCGGACAACGGGCGCTTCCTCATAGGTCTGCTGTTGCACCTGGCGGCGCACCGGCTTCGGTGCGGGTGCCGGTTCCTCCTTCAGCGCGACGACCTCGGTGAGTAGTGCGGCATGCTGCGCCTTGTTGAGATAGCCCGACGTCGGGTAACCGCGTGCCGCCTGCCACCGCGTGATCACGCCACGGGTCCCGGCATCGAAGCTGCCGGTCGCCTGGGTGTCGAAGCCAAGGCCGTTGAGGCGGCGCTGCACGTCGCGGCGCTTGACCTTGTCGAGGCCGATCTTGTCCTCGGTGAGCTGGTTGGCTTCCTCGGTAAATACGGCCTTGTCCACGCCCGGCGCAGCGGTACGCGGCGCCGTCGCGGCTTCCTGTAGCGCGGCGATACGGGCGAGGGCGAGCGGCTTGAACTGGCCGTTCGGATACATCGAGATGTAGGCGTTCAGTTCCTCCGGCCGGTTGGAGTCCTTGATCGAGCGCCAGAACTCAAGCTCGACATCGGAGCCGGCGGTGGCCGCCGCGGGCATGGTGGCGGTGGGGCTGGCCGCGGCAACGGCGACCTGCGCCTGCGCGTCCGGATTGAGATAGACTGCGCCGATCAGATTGGTGTGGCCCCAGGGCAGCTGGCCTTTGTTGGTTTCGTCCTGCACCTGTGCGCGCACTTTCGTCATCGCCTGTTGGATCTCGGCGCCGGGCGTGGTGATGTTGTTGAGCAGCGCGCGGGTAAACGGGCTGTTGCTTCCACTTTTGCCGTCGAGGGCGGTCTGGCCGGGGCTGGTGGCGAATGCGATCAGCGTGCCTTCGCCGGATTTCATCTCCGCAAGGCCGGACGACACCGCGACGCTGCGCGTGGCAGATCCGCTGGAGCGGATCTTGGCGGCAAACGGATTGTCGCGGCAGGCATCGAGGAATACCAGCTTCACCTTGGCATCGCCCATGGTCTGGTCGAGGGTGGTCTCGACATTGATGGCTGCGCCGAGCTTGACGTCCATCTCCGACTTCAGATTGGCATCGATCGGCAAAAGGTAGTTGATGTTGTTCACCGAGATACCGTGGCCGGCATAGAAGAACACCGCGACATCGGCGCCTTGCGCCTTGCGGCCGAAGTCGAGCAGCTTTTCGGTCATGCCGTCGCGCGTCAGGTTCGATCCTTCGATGACGTCGAAGCCGACATTGCGCAGCGCGCTCGCCATCGCCTTCGCGTCGATCGGCGGGTTCGGCAACGGATCGACATTCTTGTAGCTGCCATTGCCAACGACGAAAGCGACGCGCTTGTCGGCGAGCGCTGCATCCGCGCTGAACAGGATGGACAGCGCAGACAGGGCAAAAGCGAAATGGCGCACGATACGATCTCCCCACGAATCCGGTCATTCGACCATCGGCATGGAGGTAAGGTATCAAGTGCCGTCGCGCGCTAAAATGTCGGGACGCGCACTCGGAGAATAAAATCGAAAAAGGGGAACCCGATGCGTCAGGCCGCCGCACGCACCGGCGGTCGATCGGTACTGAGCAGGTTCAGCGTGTTGCCGGCGAGAATGAGAGCTGCGCCGAGCAGTGTGAACATGTCGAGCCGTTCAGAGTATAGTAACCATCCGATGGTGGCACTGAGTGGTACGCGCAGAAAGTCCATCGGCACGACCACCGTCGCATCGGCATAGAGCATCGCGCGCGCCATGCAGAAGTGGGAAAACGTGCCGCAGAAGGCGACCACGACAAGCCAGCCCCAGACATAGGCCGATGGCCACTGCCAGGAGTATAGCGCGGGGAAAACGCCGGCCACCGACTGCACCACGATCATCCAGAAGATGATCTTCAGCGCGCTGTCCGTGCGCGTCAGCGACTTGATCAATGTGATCGAGATGCCGAAGCCGAACGCGGCAGCCAGCGCGATCAGCTGGCCGGGATTGACGACGCCGGTGGTCGGGCGAACGATAACGATGACGCCGATCAGGCCGAGCACGATGGCGACGATCTTCCAGAGCGTCATGCGCTCGCCGAGAAAGAATGCCGCCATGATCGCGATCCAGATCGGCATGGTGAACTCGATCGAGACGAGCTGGCTGAGGGGAATGAGCGTGAGTGCGTAGAACCAGCCGAGCTGCGCGCCGTAATGCACGAGGTTGCGCGACACATGTGCCAGCGGCCGTGAGGTCTTCATGGCGCGAAAGCCGCCGTTGAAATACAGGATCGGCAACAGCATGACGAAGCCGAAGACGGATCGGATCTCCATCACCTGAAAGACATTGAGTTCGCGCAGCGTCTCGCGACCGCCAATGGCGACGAACAGCATCAGAAGCAGCCAGCCGGACATCCACAGCGCGGCGCGGGCCTTCGACGGGGGGCGATCCATAATCCCTGAGAACCAGTTTCTTGCGCTGCGATGATTCACGCAGCGGTGTCAGCCTTACGGACAGGCTCTATCGGCGACATCGCCGGGCTTTGCAACGGACGAATCCGGTGGGGCTGCGTTGCGAGAGATCGTGCGGACGCTCTCAGGCAGAGGACATACAGGCAAAACAAAACCCCGGCTGTTTGAAACAACCGGGGTTCGAATTCCAAACGAGCGGAACGATCAGCTGCGGCTGAGCGAAATGCTGGCGCCCCTGAACTGGCCTTCGGAGGTGATCGAGACTTGCTGCTTGTTGCCGGTCGTCGTCAGGATCAGCTTCGCGCTGAAGGCTGGCGAGGAAACGTCAACATTGAACTTGCCGGCGGTTGCCCGGCCCTCGAGTGACCCTGTCACGCCGCGAGTCGTCTCAGCCCAGCTGCCAGACAGCTCGCCGCCCCTGGCCTTCACATCGCTCTTCAGCTCGAACTTGTAGCTGTCGCTGGCGCAGAGCAGAGACTGGTTCAGCCCCGCGCCATCACCGCTCACGGCATAGGTCGCCTTGCAGCGAATACGCTCCTTGGAGCCGTCCTCGAGCGAGATCGTCCCGTTACCCGACCATACACCGGCCATACCGGCGAACGGCGCTGACTGGGCATATGCCGCCGCAGACGTCAGACCTAACGCCGCGCAGAGCACCGCGGTCCGAACGAGCGAACGCGGAGAGGTCGAGGTAGGCATCATGGGGAGCATTCCTGGTTGGGGATTACTGACGCGAAGCTTCCCACCGACCGCTGCAGGGGACGCCGCCTGAGGCGCCGTTCCACTTGCCCGACCCGGTGTTGCCGGACAGCTGGCCGTTGGCGAAAGCAGGTCCGATCGACACGCGGACGGTGCCTTCGCGGCCAACCTTGCCATTGACGTCGGCGCCGGGCGCAGTGATGCGGCCTTCGGTGACGGTCAACGGATAGCGAGCCGTCGGCTCGCAGCTACCGGTCTTGGTAACGATGGTCACATTCCAGAGCCCGTCATAGGCATTGTCGGCTGCGAACGAAGGAGCCGAAATCAACGCTGCGCTGGCAATTAGCGAAACTGACAAAGCGGAACGGATGCGGTCAAAACGCATTGAATCAAATCCTCGATGTTGTGATGGCCACCTTATTGGGGGGTAATGTGTCCAAAATTTGCTGCGTTGCCGCATAGACCCAAAACAACTCATGGGACGCAAGCCGCGAAAGGCGATTTGGTTCCCTTTATCGACAGATTTGGTTGATTTGGGCGGGTTCCGGTGCCTTTTTAACCAGTTTTGGAGGCTTCTAGGCCAGTTTTGGCGCATTGGTTGCGAATTGCTCGTCCTGGTAGGTTGCGGGCAAACGCTTGTGGACAGTCGCGAAGTCCACGACCTCGCCGAGCAGCTTGAGGCCCAGCGGCGCCAACGCGCGCTCCCAAAGTTCGCGAGCGGTTTCGCCTTTTTTCACGAAGCACCATTCCTGCGCGGCGATGGCGCCACCGTCCATGACATCGGCAAGGTGATAGATGGTGCCGCCGGCGATCGGATCGCCTTCCTTGATGGTCCATTCCACGGCAGCGATGCCACGGTGACGGGGCAACAGTGACGGATGGTAGCCAATGCCGCCAAGGCTGGCTGCGGCGAGCGCATCCTTGCCGATGCGGGCGTGGCTGTGCGCCGTGATGATCAGCTCGGTGCCCTCGGCGATCTCGGAGGCCACGACGAGCTTCGGATTGGCCTGGATTGTCACCGGGATGCCGGCAGCCTTGGCGGCTGCGGCGAGACGGTCCTCGGCATCTGCAACCACCACGGACGCGATCTCGACGTTGTGGGTCTTCAGCATATCGAGGGTCGTGACGCCGAAGTGTTTGGAGCCGACGAGGGTAATCCGCATGTTCGATTGTCCGGTGTTCAGAGGCTGAGGATGGTATGAAAACCGGAAGTTCCGGCGTGGCTCATTGCGGTGATGGTGGGCGGGATGGGGGTCGAACCCATGACCAGTCGATTAAAAGTCGAATGCTCTACCACTGAGCTACCCGCCCTAAAGTGCCGTATTGACGAAGCTGAACGGAAGAAACCGACCCTTGCGGGGCGCGGTGAGGCCGGTCAGCCACGGCCGCGATGGCGCCCGCAATGCAGCGTATCGCGTGACCGGCTGTGTAAAAGGCGGGTCCGCCGGGGTCAAGGGCGGGGTCCGATGTTATGGACATGAACCGCGCCCCATTGGCGTGGTTCAGCTCGCTTCGCGCTGGGCGTCGGGGTGGGACACGTCGATCGGCGGCATCGCCACCGGGCGCAGGCCGATCAGCTCGGCCGTGCGTACCGTCGTGTTGCGCCACCACTGGAAGTCATTGGCGCGCGAATTCTCCAGGATGGCAATCATCACCGCCGACAGGAACGGCAGGCTCTGCAGCACCAGCACGCCGGCGAAGATGTAGATCTCGGTGACCTGCTTGGAGTTGTTGGAGAACACCAGCACGCCGCAACTGATCAGCAGAAGTACACCGATCACGGCTTCCCAGAAGGCCTGGAATTCAATCGACATGGTCGACTTGCCGCCCTTGGAGGTCACGGTGAAGGGCAGGTGATCCTTGATCAGGCCATCGGCGACGGCGCGCGACACCGTCCACTGCACCGACATGGCGGCGATCATTGCGCCCAGCATCTGCCACAGGCCGATCTTCACGCGCAGCCGGTACAAGACGATGAAGTGCGCCAGCGAGATCACGAAGGAGGCGATGATCGGCAGCGTCAGGATATTGTCGGGGATTGAGATATCGGCGAAGGCGATGATCGGCACCCAGATGATGTTGAGGATCGCCACCACGACGCCAAGGCTCTCCGCACCGAGCCAGTTCAGCCAGCCCATGCCGAATTCGCGCTTCTGGTCCTGGGTCATCCGGCTCGCGCCCGGCATGAAGCGGCGCCAGTGCTTCTTGATAATCTGGAAGCCGCCATAGGCCCAGCGATGACGCTGTTTCTTGAAGGCCTCATAGGTGTCCGGCAGCACGCCGTAGCCGTAACGCTCCTTCGTGTAATGCGTTAGCCAGCCATGCTGCATGATGGCGAGGCCGAGATCCGAGTCCTCGCAGATGGTGTCGCCGGCCCAGCCGCCCGCCATGTCCATCGCGGAGCGACGGATCAGGCACATGGTGCCATGGACGATGATCGCATTGGCCTCGTTGCGCTGGACCATGCCGATATCGAAGAATCCGGCATATTCGCCGTTCATGATGTAGTGCATCAGTGAACGGTCGCCGTCGCGGTGGTCCTGCGGCGCCTGCACGAGGCCGACGCGCGGGTCGTTGAAGGCCGGGACAAGATCCTTCAGCCAGTTCGGCTCCACCACATAGTCGGCGTCGATGATGCCGATCACCTCGGCATCCGCCGCGGTGCGATCCATGGCGATGCGCAGGGCGCCGGCTTTGAAGCCCTCGACCTTCTCCGCATTGATGAAGATGAAGCGTTCGCCGAGCATGCGGCAATGATCCTGGATCGGCTGCCAATAGGCCGGATCCGGCGTGTTGTTGATGATCACCACGCATTCGAAATTCGGATAGTCGAGCCGGGCGACTGCGTCCAACGTCAGCTTCAGCATGTCCGGCTGTTCGCGATAGGCTGGAATGTGGATCGACACCTTCGGATATTTCTGCTCGGCGTCTGCAGCGGCCCGCAGCTTTTCGCTACGTTCGGCTGTCAGCAGCCGCAATGGTTTCCGGCCGAAGGCAATGGCCGCGATCTCCTCGATGCGCGCCAATGCGATCAGGAGCAGCGGGATCAGCAGGATGCAGCCGAGTGTGAGGGCGAAGGCCGATCCCCAGACAAAATAGTGGGTCTGCTGATAAGCGAAGATGGTTGCCGCCCAGGCGCCAACGGCATTGGCCGCGGTCGAGAGCACGAGCGCCTGCAGCGCCGTTGCGCCAACGATCTGCAGGATCGGCAGCGACAGGAGAATTCCAACCAGAAGTGCGATGCTCGCGTTCTTCCAGTGGTCCGGATTCACGATCGGGCCGGTCCAGGGGAATTTCGGTTCACGCGACGCATTGAGAACGCCCCAATAGGGACCGACGCCGCCCTCGAAGAACTTCCATGGCTGATCGATGGCTTCGACGATATTGTAGTCCATGCCGATCGCTTCAGCACGGGTCACGAAGTTGCGCAGCACCACGGCCTGCCTGAACGGGCCCGGTATGGCGTTGCGCAGATTGTAGCCTTCGCTCGGCCAGCCGAATTCGGCGATCACGATGCGCTTGCCGGGGAAGGTCTCGCGCAGCACGCCGTAGAGGTGGACAGCCTGGTCGACCGCCTGCGCATCGGTGAAGTTTTCCCAATAGGGCAGGATGTGCGCGGCGATGAAATCCACCGACGAGGCGAGCTGCGGATTGTCGCGCCAGATATTCCAGATTTCACCGGTCGTGACAGGAACCGTGACCTGGCGCTTTACCCGGCGGATATATTCGACGAGGTCCTCGAGCTTGAGTTCATCGCGATACAGCGTTTCGTTGCCGACCACGATGCCGATGACATTCGGGTTCTTTTTCGCCAGCTCAACGGCGGAGGCAATTTCACGCTCGTTGCGATCCGCGTTCTTGTCGATCCAGGCGCCGACGGTGACCTTGAGGCCGAACTCGTTGGCGATGGCGGGCACCATTTCCACACCGCCGGTCGACGAATACAGACGGATGGCACGGGTGATGGTCGACAGCTTCTTGAGGTCGGCGCGAATCTTCTCGACGGTCGGAATGTTGTCCACGTCGGGATGCGCCGTGCCCTCGAACGGCGCATAGGAGAGGCTGGGAATCATGCCCTTGAAATCGGGAGCTTCCTGCTTCTCGCGCAATACGCCCCATAGGGCGGCATGAACGGCGGTCACGAACAATAAAACGGCGACGACAGCGCGCATCGCAACTGAACCATAACGGGGCGAGCGTGGCCGGGAAGCGGACCCGTCCCCGAGGTCCGACCAGTACAACGGTAACGGAGACTATATCCGCCACACGAATTAACAACTCATACGCTGCCGTGGCCTTTTGAGGGCGGCAGCTTATTCAAGCACGATTATGCGCCGCCAGCTGAATGCCGCCTGAACGGTGCGCGCCACATTACTTCGGCGCTTCAGCAGGCGGTTTGGCGTCCGGCTGCGGAGCGGCCGCCGGCGCTGCGCCGCCACCGGCAGGCGCAGGTGTTGCCGGCTGGCTCAGCGCGGCAGGCTGCGGCTGCGCATTCGGATTGATCCAGCAGCCATGGACACGGCTGTTGAGACTGTCCGCAATTTTCGGATCGATCAGCGGGCCGAATTTGACCAGGCAGCGGAACGTTGCCTGCACATGACCGCCGGGGCAGCCGAATCGGTCGTAGAGATCGAGGTGACGGAACGCGGTGTCGAGATCGTCGCGCCACATCAGCACCACGACGCGGCGGCCAAGCCAGACACACTCAGGATTGCCGGCAGGACCATTGATGGCCTGAGTTGCCTCGACGAATTCGTCGGATTTCTTCTGGCTTTCTCGGGCAACGTCGGCAGGCGTCACGGGCGCATTTGCCGCAGGTTTCTGATCCTGCGCGCGAACCGCGCCGCTCTGGGCGATAGCGCCGCCTGCGCAGAGCAACAGGGCAAGTCCTGGGACGGCGAGACAACGCATAACCGCAGATTGGAACCGGAACACCAGTCGACGCATAAAGTCCCCGATAAGTTGGCTGCCAGGCCGTTCTGACGCCCTCGCCAGATGCCGCTCAAATGGGTCTCCAATACGGAGGCGACCACGGTTGAATCCCATGACGGACATTTTGAATTTTTGCAAGCAACCCCGGAAGTTTGTCTGATTTTCGCGGCGTGTCGGGCCGACAAGTCTGTGATTGCCGGTATGACGCACTTGGCAGATCGGCGGTGACGGGCTAATCGACGGGCGTCTCTGGAGGACGGAACCGATTTCCACCCGCACGCCGCTGGCGCTTCTCATCCTTTCCCTTGGTACGATCGCAGCGGTTTGGTGGTGGCTGGCCACGCCCGTCACGCTGGTGCGCGCGCCGATTGATCCCGCCGCCAAACTGGAATGCGTCTCCTATGCGCCGTTCCGTGGTGAGCAGACGCCGCTGAACTCGACCGCCATCATTCCCGCGGGCCAGATTGCCCAGGACATGGCGCAACTGGCGCAGATCACCAAATGCGTGCGGACCTATTCCATCGACAACGGCCTCGATCAGGTGCCGGAACTGGCCGGCAAGGTCGGGTTGAAGGTCATTCAGGGCGTCTGGCTCGGTAGCAACCGGCTGAAGAACCTGGCGCAGATCGCTGGCGTCGTGGACCTCACCAAGCGGTTTCCGAACGTGATCAGCAGCGTGGTCGTCGGCAACGAGGTGCTGCTGCGCGGCGAAATGACAGCCGCCGATCTCGTCGGCAACATTCGGTCGGTGAAGGCGCAGGTCGGCAAGATCCCGGTGACCTATGCCGATGTCTGGGAATTCTGGCTGAAGAATCGCGAACTCTATGACGCGGTCGACTTCGTCACGATTCACATCCTGCCATATTGGGAAGACTTCCCGATTCGCGCGAAGAGCGCCGCTGCCCATGTGGACTCGATTCGCAAGCGCGTTGCCGTGGCGTTTCCATCCAAGGAAATCCTGATCGGCGAAACAGGTTGGCCGAGCGCCGGGCGGATGCGTGATGGCGCGTTGCCGTCGCGCACCAACCAGGCACGGGTCGTATCCGAAATCCTCGATCTGGCCAAACGCGAGGGATTCCGCGTCAATCTGATCGAAGCCTATGACCAGCCGTGGAAGCGCGACCTTGAAGGTACAGTCGGCGGCTATTGGGGCCTGATCTACGATCAGCCGCGCGAATTGAAGTATCCACCGGGCGTTCCGATTACCAATTATCCGTCATGGAAGCTGCAGATGGGGCTCGGCATGGGCCTGAGCTTCCTGGTTTTCGTGACGGGCATGTTGACGCTTCGTCGACGGCCATGGTCGCCGCGACTGTCGGCCTGGCCGACCGTTGCCGTATCGGCCACGGTGGCCGGCATCCTGCTGGGCGTTGCTGCAGACAAGTTGATCTATGAAAGCTATGGCGTCGGCCGCTGGATCCAGTGGAGCGCGCTGCTGGCTGCCGGTGTCGCGTCGCCGCTGCTGTGCGCCTATGCGACGATGTCCGGCCGCTCGCTGCCGACCTTCCTCCAACTCGTCGGGCCGAGCCGGTTCCTGACCCGCTCGGTATCGACGGTGCTGCTCGGACTGACCCTGGCTGTGGCGGCGCTGATCGGCGCCGAGACCGCACTCGGTTTTGTGTTCGATCCGCGCTACCGCGATTTCCCATTCGCGGCGCTGACCATGGCGGTGGTGCCGTTCGCCGGACTGATGGCCGTCAACCGTCCGCAGGAAGGTGTGCGGCCGATCGCCGAGTCGGTGTTCGCCGGACTGCTCGTGCTGTCGGCCCTGTATATCGGCTTCAACGAAGGGCCGGATAACTGGCAGTCGCTGTGGACCTGCGCGATCTATCTGCTGTTCGGCATCACGCTGTGGCGGGCGCGGGCCGTGCAAAGCCCAGAATAAGCAGACCGATTGCGATGCCCGACAGGGCGACATTGTAGAGCACGATCCCGAAACCGGCCGCGATCAGTGCGACGGTGATCAGCACGATCGATGGCCGCAGCAGATTCAGCGTCGCAATGACGATCGCGGCGATTCCGAACACCGAATTCTTGAACAGATAGGTCATCACCAGCCGGCTCTTGCACAGGGTGCTCTGCAGGCCGGCGTCGCAGGCGAGCGCTGTCGTCGACAATTCGATGGCGAGATAGCGCAGATAAATGGCGTAGCCGACAGACAGGAAGCCGACGATGAGAAGCCATTGCACCTGACGGGCGGTGAGCTTGAACGGATCTTTTTTCATGCGGAAACCATGGTTCAAAACGCGGCGCGGAACAACCCGGCATGCGGTCGCGGTGAGAGATCGGACCTAGATAACACTTTAGCCGCGCGCGCCAAGAGATTGAAAATCTGATCTTTTGGTCCTTAACGCAGACCCAGGAACGAAGTCAGCGACGATTGCGGCTTCGGCGGTGCAACTTCTTCAGCGGGCTTAGGCGGCGGCGCCTGTTCGGTGCGCTCCTGTGGCTTGGGGGCGGCGCGCTTGCGTGGCGCCGGCCTGGCGTGCGCAGGCGCAGCTTCCGCGGGCGCCGCCTCGGCCTTCAGGGCAAGGCGCTGACCCTCGAAGATCGATGTCTCGCAGGGCCGGCTGCTCTCGGTCAGCGTGGCACAGATCTTTGCGGCCGCAGCGGCATCGATGAGCGGGCCGGCGACAAGACGCAATTGCATACCGAGTCCGGTCGGGCGTTCCTTCACCATCATGATCGGGCGCAGTCCATTCAGCGCGCGAGACTTGGACATGCCGCGCCAGATCGCGCGCAGGCCGTCCACCGAATTGGCGCCGCCGATATCGACGCCGAACTCAGTCCGGGCGACTGGCGTCGCAACGGCCTCGACGACTGCAGGGGCGGGCTCGGCCACAGTAGCAGGTTGAACTGATGCAGTGATCTCCGGGGCCGCCGGAGAAGGTTCAACGGCAGGCGCCGGTTCGCTCAATTTGGCGGCCGCAGCATCGGGCGGTGCCGTCATCGATTTCCATGCAACGAGCGGCGCAGAGGCTGGTGGATTGATTGTCGATGAAGCCGCCGCTTGTGCCGGTTTGGCGAGCGTCGTTTCGGCAGGCGGCGTGATGGCGGCCACGGGACCGATGACCGGCGTCGACGGAATGCTCGGAAGCTCTGCCGCCGGCTTTGGCTCGGTGGCTGCAGGCGGGGCAATGACCTGCGGCGCTGGTGCCGGCGTCATTGTGGCGGCTGTCGGTGCCGGAATGGTCTGGCGCTTGATCGATCCGGTGACCGAATCCAGTCCCTGTTCGACCGAGGTGACGCGGGCATAGAGCCGGTCGCGATCACTGTTGAGCGTCTCAATGGCCAGCGTCAGGCGGCGGGCCTCGACCTGGGTTTCCTTGGCAACGAGCTGGATCTGCTGCGACTGCCGCGCAAATGTCTCTGATGTCGCGACCTGATCGCGGCGCAACTGAACCTGCGACTGGCTTGCCAGAGTGGCGATCACCACCGCGCCCACCGCGGCAACGCCCCAGGAGCCCAGACGCCACATCATGCGGCGGTCGATCTTGTCTTCCTCAGCCAGAAATCCCGTCAGCCAGCCGCTATGCTCGGCTGAGAGAGTATCGGCCCACTTGTCGTGCTTATCCGCCATTCGACGTCTGCGTCGCCCCATCGCCCCTGCGAATCACAGTCCAACATTATCAGGAAACCGGCGGGAACCTGAGGTTGTCGGGCCACACGGCGCACTAAACCGGGTTTCCGGATTTGCCCAAAACGCTTTAAGACGGCCGCGGCGCATAAGCGCCGCCATAACGGGGATTCGGATGACGGGCAGAACCAGCCTCACCATCGTGCTCGCGGCCGGCGAGGGAACGCGGATGCGGTCTTCGACGCCGAAAGTGCTGCATCAGGTCGCCAGCCAGTCGCTGCTGGGCCATGTGCTCGCGGCGGCGCCGCATGGCGCAGGCTCTGCACTGGCCGTCGTTGTTGGTCCCGATCGTCAGGACGTGGCAGATGAAGCCAGGCGGGTGCGGCCCGATGCCGCAACATTCGTTCAACGCGAGCGTCTCGGCACCGCCCATGCCGTGCTGGCGGCAAAGGACGCCATTGCGAAAGGCGCGGACGATCTGCTGATCGCCTTTGGTGACACGCCGCTGATTTCAGCCGAGACGTTCGAGCGTTTGCGTGCGCCCTTGAAGGCAGGCGCTGCACTAACCGTGCTCGGTTTTCGTGCGGCCGATCCGACCGGCTATGGCCGGCTCCTGGTCGAAGATGATCAACTGGTCGCAATCCGTGAACATGCGGATGCCACACTGGCTGAACGTGAGGTGGATCTCTGCAATGCCGGAGTGATGGCATTCGCCGGCAAGACCGCGCTCACAATCATCGAGCAGATCGGCACGTCCAACAGCAAGGGCGAATACTATCTCACTGACGCCGTCGAGATCGTGCGCAGCATGGGCTTGCGGGCGAGTGTGATCGAGACGAGTGAGGATGAAGTCCGCGGCATCAACACCAAGGCACAGCTCGCGGAAGCCGAAGCGATCATGCAGGCGCGACTGCGCAAGGCCGCGCTGGATGCCGGCGTGACCATCGTCGCACCGGAGACCGTGCATCTTGCGGCCGATACGACGTTCGGCAACGACGTCACGATCGAGCAGTATGTGGTGATCGGGCCCGGCGTCAGTATCGCTGACGGCGCTGTTATTCACGCCTTCTCGCACATCGTGCAGGCGGCCATCGGCAAGAAGGCCTCGATCGGTCCTTACGCACGTATCCGGCCGGGAACGTCGGTCGGCGAGGGGGCGCGCATTGGCAACTTCGTTGAAGCCAAAGCGGCCATTCTGGAAGCGGGCGTGAAGGTCAACCACCTGACCTATGTCGGCGACACGCATATCGGTGCCGGCGCCAATATCGGCGCGGGCACCATCACCTGCAATTACGATGGTTTCAACAAGCACAAGACGATCATCGGTGCCGGTGCCTTTGTCGGTTCGAATTCGTCGCTGGTCGCGCCGGTGAAGATCGGTGCCGGCGCTTACATCGGTTCGGGCTCAGTGATCACCCGCGACGTGCCGGACGATGCGCTTGCGGTAGAGCGCAACGAGGTGTCGATGAAGGAAGGCTGGGGCAAGCGTTTCCGCGACAAGAACGCGGCGAACAAGAAGCCGAAGTGAGTACGAGCGCCCGCGAGGGCAGGCAGGCGTTTATGAAATCAGGACGCCGGTCCTTTGAGGTGCCAACCACGGCGGATCGGGCGCTTGGCGACAATTTCTTCCTGCGGCGTATGGGGCTCCGCGACATGCGGTTTCACCGCAATATCACGCTGCGGCGGCGGCCAATGCGCCAGTTTGCTCTGTGACATCTCGACATGTCGCAGCCGTGACCCGGCGATCGATCGGGGGGCTCTCGGGTCTCGCTCCTCCCACATGGACGTCTACTCCAGTCAGGCGTAGATGCTTCCGCAAACACGTTGATGGTTTGTTAAACGCGTCGCGCAAAATGCCCCTACAACCGCGGTAACTTGTCTCAATCGGCAATAATTATTGAGTAACAGTCGATTTGCGATTCTCGCTAAGAGAGTTCCAGTATTTCTGGGCAATTTGATACCACTTGGAGAGATACACCGCATGTGCGGCATCGTGGGAATTTTGGGACGCGGTCCGGTTGCTGACCAGATCGTGGACTCGCTGAAGCGCCTCGAATATCGCGGCTACGATTCTGCCGGCGTTGCCACGCTGGAAGGCGCGCATATCGATCGCCGCCGCGCCGAAGGCAAGCTGAAGAATCTCGAAGCCAAGCTCGGCAAGTCGCCGCTGGCAGGTCATATCGGCATTGGTCACACGCGCTGGGCGACGCATGGCAAGCCGACCGAAGCCAATGCGCATCCGCACGCCGCCGAAGGCGTCGCGGTCGTGCATAACGGCATCATCGAGAATTTCCGCGAATTGCGTCTCGAACTCGAAAAGAGCGGTGCCAAATTCGCCAGCGAGACCGACACCGAAGTCGTCGCGCACCTCGTCAGTTTCTATCTGCAGAAGGGCGCATCGCCGGTCGATGCCGTGAAGCAAGCGCTGCCGCGGCTCAGGGGCGCGTTCGCATTGGCTTTCGTGTTCAAGGATCACGACAACCTGATGATCGGCGCCCGCAAAGGCTCGCCGCTCGCGGTCGGCTATGGTGACGGCGAAATGTATCTCGGCTCCGACGCAATTGCGCTGGCGCCGTTCACGGACAACATCAGCTATCTCGAGGACGGCGACTGGGTGGTGCTGACCCGCAAGGGCGCCGAAATTCACGATGAGCAGGGCGCTGTCGTAAAGCGCGACGTGATGAAATCCGGCGCATCGTCCTTCATGGTCGACAAGGCGAATTATCGCCACTTCATGGCCAAGGAAATTCACGAGCAGCCGGAAGTCGTCGGTCACACGCTGACGCGTTATGTCGATATGGCTACCGAGCGCGTTGCGCTGCCGATGAAGTTGCCGTTCGACTTCAAGGACATTCAGCGCATTTCGATCACCGCTTGCGGCACGGCGAGCTATGCCGGTTTTGTCGCTAAATACTGGTTCGAACGCTTCGCGCGCGTGCCGGTCGAGGTCGATGTGGCTTCTGAATTCCGCTATCGCGAAGCCCCGGTGCGCAAGGGCGATCTGGCGATTTTCATCTCGCAGTCCGGCGAGACGGCCGATACGCTGGCAGCGCTGCGTTACGCCAAAGAGCAAGGCATGCACACGCTCGCTGTCGTCAACGTCACGACCTCGACCATTGCACGCGAGAGCGAGACTGTGATGCCGACGCTGGCCGGTCCCGAAATAGGCGTGGCCTCGACCAAGGCTTTCACCTGCCAGCTGATGGCGCTGGCGACGCTTGCAATCGCGGCCGGCAAGGCACGCGGCGAGCTGTCCGACGCCGACGAAGCCAGGCTGGTCCATGGTCTCGTCAAAATCCCCCGCCTGATGACCGATGCGCTGACGCACGAAGCTGCGATCGAGAAGCTGGCGCGCGACATCGCCAAGTCGAAGGACGTGCTCTATCTCGGCCGTGGCACCAGCTATCCGCTGGCGCTGGAGGGCGCGCTGAAGCTGAAGGAAATCTCCTACATCCACGCCGAGGGTTACGCTGCCGGCGAACTCAAGCACGGCCCGATCGCGCTGATCGACGAGACCATGCCGGTGGTCGTCATCGCGCCTTATGACCGGGTGTTCGAAAAGACAGTGTCGAACATGCAGGAGGTCGCAGCGCGCGGTGGCAACATCATTCTGATGACCGACGCCAAGGGCGCCGAGGAGGCCACCGTGGACTCCATGGTGACCATTGTGATGCCGGACATGGACGCGGCGTTCACGCCATTGGTCTATGCGATCCCGGTGCAGTTGCTCGCCTATCACACGGCCGTGGTGATGGGCACTGACGTCGACCAGCCGCGTAATCTGGCGAAGTCGGTCACGGTGGAGTAGGCTGGCGAGGCTGCAAGATTGTCGCAGGTGGCCGGTTTGGCCGCCTGGCTCCGCACAAGTGGCTTCCCCCGCACTGGCGAAATCCTGCTAGGATACCCATAAGGACTGACGGCGCGGTTTCGCGCGCCGCGCCAGATGGATTTGAAAACGCTGATGGAACGCCCCGATTTGCCGTTGACCCCGCCCGCTGGCGACCCGCCGTCCGAGGCGCCGCGCGGCTTCATGGCCCGGATTCGCAACTATTTCCTCACCGGTCTGATCGTTGCCGGTCCGGTCGCGATTACCTTTTACCTGACCTGGTGGTTCGTCACCTGGGTCGATGCCATCGTACGGCCGCTGGTACCGGAGGCCTATCGACCCGAGCAGTACCTGCCTTACGGCATTCCGGGCTCCGGCTTGATCGTCGCTTTCGTGGCGCTGACCCTGCTGGGTTTCCTCACCGCCAATCTGATCGGCCGCTCCCTGGTCGATCTCGGCGAGAACCTGCTCGGCCGCATGCCGGTGGTGCGCGCGATCTATCGCGGGCTGAAGCAGGTGTTCGAGACGCTGTTCTCAGGTTCGGGATCGAGTTTCCGTAAAGTCGGTCTCGTCGAGTTTCCGTCGCCGGGCATGTGGTCGATCGTGCTGATCTCGCAGCCGCCAAGCACCGAAGTAGCGAAGAGCCTGCCGGGGCAGGAGGAGCACATCTCGGTGTTCCTGCCCTGCGCACCTAATCCGACGACGGGATTCTTTTTCTATGTGCCGAAGAGCAAGATCATCGACATCGACATGTCCGCCGAGGATGCCGCGACGCTGATCATGTCAGCGGGCGTCGTGCAGCCGGGTTCAGATTCGCAGAAGAAGATCGCGGCTTTGGCCGAGATGGCGAATGCCGCGCGGGTAGCGAGTACGCCCGCGGCGAAGCAGCCAGCACAGGTGGATTAGGTCGTAAAGCTTTCTTTCCCTCCCTCAAGCGGCGAAGTCGCGCAGTGGGGAGGGTGGCGCGACGCGAGCTCTTGCGAGCGACGTGACGGGTGGGGTCGCGCAACACGCGAGAGCATTGCTTGTGCCACCCCACCCCGGCCTCCACTTCGTCGATGCTACGCATCGTCTCGTTCGGCCGACCCTCCCCACTGCGCAGCTTCGCTGCTTGAGGGAGGGAGACTTCTGGCGCTTGGGCGCCATCGCTGATGTGAATGTCAAACAGCCACTGCTCTTCAGACATGCGTCATCGCCCCCATTGTTTGCGGCGCGGGGGCGCCGTCGTCGCTTGCATTCCTAGCCCCTTGTGAGAGGGCGTGCGGAACGCCAGGTGCCCGTTGCACC
>NZ_LVYV01000002.1 GCF_001618955.1 Tardiphaga robiniae | reverse complement strand
CCATGGCAACGCGCAAGCAACCGAAAAAACACCGTATGCGGAACGTCGGGCAATCGCTCGGCGCCTCCGAAAGTCCTGATGCATTATCCTTGCGGAAGACCGCATTCGCATCAGGCCCAAGGGTGCATCGGGCACCCGGCGTTCCGCACGCCCTCTCACAAGGGGGTAGGAATGCAAGCGACGACGGCGCCCCCGCGCCGCAAACAATGGGGGTGATGACGCATGTCTGAAGAGTAGTGGCTGTTTGAAATTCACATCAGCAACGACGCGCAGGCGCCAGAGGAATCCCTCCCCCAAGCGAAGCGCAGTGGGGTCTGGCGGACGAATTCGTCCGCCATGGTCGGCCGAGCGAGGCGATGCGAAGCATCGACGAAGTGGAGGCCGGGGTGGGGTGTCTCCGCAAGTGAGAGCGCCGCTTGTGGCACCCCCACCCGACCGGCCTTCGGCCGGCTACCCTCCCCACGCAAGCGCGGGGGAGGGATAAGAGAAGCGCCGCTGCTCTACAACATCACGCCGCCACGACCTCACGCGGCTGAGTGATCGCGATATGCTGGCAATGCGCCACGGGTGTTGTGCCGTTGGCCACGATGAGCGCATCGAGCTCGACGAACCGATGCCCCTTCTTCTCATAATTGGCAGTCACCTTCGCCCGCGCGATCAACTCGTCATCGGTATTCGCGGTCGCGAGCAACTGCATCCTGCTGCCGACGTGTATCCACGGCCCGAGCAGCGCATTGTCCACCAGCACCTTGTTCATGATCCGCTGCAGCACGCCGGGATGTACGATGCCCTCGCGCAGATACCGATCGTCGGCCTCGCGAACCTCACCCAGATATTCGGCAAGTCCATCTTCCGGCCAGACCCGCGGCGCGGTCCCGAGCCACTTGTCCAGCACGTAGGAATTCGCATCCACCGGCAGCCGCTTCGACACAGCCGCCGTGTCCGGGAAATCATCCAGCGCAGGCACTACCGGCCGCTGAGTCAGCGATGCGGTCCCGGCCGCACGAATCTCGCCGCCGCCCTCAACGCTCAGCGCGAGCCCCTCGCCGGCTTCCTCGGCGATCACCTCGACTGTCTCGCCGTCATAGACCGGCTTGGTGAAACGGGCCTCGATCAGGCCACGCTCCAAAAAATCCCGTCCCCAGTGCTGCACCGGCGGATGGATCATATAGGCCAGCACGTCGACGCCGGGCACCAATCCGCCGCTGAAACCGAATTTCCGGGCGACAGAATCGTCATGCATCTTGTTTTCGGACTGTTTGGCGGTGTTAAACGCCTCAACAAGGTACGGTTCGAGCCGTTTGGTCATGATTCCTCCCGAAAACTGCGCGAAATTGAGTGTTCGCCTTGGCAGGAGATGATACCCGTCACCATGTTCGAGGCAAGGCGACGGGCGGGGAACTGTCCCGCGTCAGCCCCACATCGCCCACCCGCAAATGACTGCCTTTTCGTGGAACTTGTGCTCCCTTGACCACACGCATCTATATCGACGCCGACGCCTGCCCGGTCAAAGACGAGATTTACCGCGTCGCCGCCCGCTTCAGCCTGCCCGTCAGCGTGGTCGCTGGAAACTTCATCCGGGTGCCCGACGATCCCCTGATCGAGCGGATTGCCGCAGGTTCGGGCATGGATGCGGCCGATGACTGGATTGCGGAACGCGTCCAGAAGGGCGATATCGTGATCACGGCAGACGTCCCGCTGGCCAGCCGCTGCGTCAAGGCGGGCGCCGCGGTAATTGCCCCTAACGGCAAGCCGTTCACAGAACAATCCATCGGGATGACGCTCGCGGTACGCAACCTGATGACCGATTTGCGGTCTTCGGGCGAAGTCACCGGTGGTCCCAAATCATTCGCGCCGCGCGATCGCTCGGCGTTCCTGTCGGCCTTGGATCAAACCATCCGCCGCATCCAGCGCGACCCGGCCTTTGCGCCCGCGCCGAAACAAAGTTGAACTGACCTTATGGCTCCTCCGCTTATCCAGCTGAAAGACATCTTCCTGACCTTCGGCGGCACGCCGCTACTCAACGGCGTCGAACTCTCGGTGTCGCAGGGCGAGCGCGTCTGCCTGATCGGCCGCAACGGCTCCGGCAAGTCGACGCTCCTCAAGATCGTGGCGGGAATCGTCGAAAACGACAAAGGCAGCCGCTTCGTGCAGCCCGGTGCCACCGTGCAGTATCTGCCGCAGGAGCCGGACTTCTCCGGCTATGCGACGACGCTCGCTTATGTCGAGGCCGGCATGGGCGACGGCCACAACATCTATCAGGCGCAATATCTGCTCGAACAGCTCGGCCTCACCGGCCATGAAGATCCGAACAATCTCTCCGGCGGTGAAGCGCGCCGCACGGCGCTGGCCCGCGTGCTGGCGCCCGAGCCGGATATCCTGCTGCTCGACGAGCCGACCAACCATCTCGATCTCACCACGATCGAATGGCTCGAAGGCGAACTCGCCAGCCGGCGCTGCGCGCTGGTGCTGATCAGCCATGACCGCCGCTTTCTCAGCAACCTCTCACGTGCGACGGCCTGGCTCGATCGCGGCCAGATCCGCCAGATCGATCGCGGCTTCTCGGCCTTCGAACAATGGCGCGATGACGTGCTGGCGGAAGAAGAACGCGACCAGCACAAGCTCGACCGCAAGATCGTCAATGAAGAACACTGGCTGCGCCACGGCGTCTCCGGCCGCCGCAAGCGCAACGTCAAGCGCCTCGCCGGCCTGCATGAACTGCGCGCACAGCGCCAGGACTATCGCGGCGCCGCGGGCAACGCGACGCTCGCTGCCGCCGAAGCCGAGAAGTCCGGCAAGCTAATCTTCGAGGCGAAGAACATCTGCCGCACCTATGGTGACCGCAAGATCGTCGACGACTTCTCGATCCGCGTGCAGCGTGGCGATCGCATTGGTGTGGTCGGTCCGAACGGTGCGGGCAAGACCACGATGATCAATATGCTGACCGGCACCGAGCCGCCGGATTCAGGCACCATCCGCTTCGGCGCCAATATCGAAATGGCGACGCTCGACCAGCATCGCGAAAGCCTCAACCCGAAGACCACGCTGGCGGAGGCCCTCACCGGCGGCCGCGGCGACCATGTGATGGTCAACGGCCAGCCCAAGCATGTGGTCAGCTACATGAAGGACTTCCTGTTCTCGCAGGAGCAGATGCGCACGCCCCTCGAAGTGCTCTCCGGCGGTGAACGCGGCCGCTTGATGCTGGCGCGGGCGCTGGCCAAGCCATCGAATGTGCTGGTGCTGGACGAACCGACCAACGACCTCGATCTCGAAACCCTCGACGTGCTCGAGGAAATGCTCGGTGATTACGAAGGCACCGTGATCCTGATCAGCCATGACCGCGACTTCCTCGATCGCGTCGTGACGTCAGTGATCGTGCCGGAAGGCAACGGCAAGTGGATGGAATATGCCGGCGGCTATACCGACATGCTGGCGCAGCGCGGCGCCGACCTGAAGCGCGAGGCCAAGACCGAGGCTGTAGCTGCCAAAAGCAACGGCAGCAAGTCGGAGGCGTCCAAGCCCGCCGGCAAGCGCAAGCTGAACTTCAAGGACAAGCACGCGCTGGAAACCCTGCCGAAAGCGATGGACAACCTGCGCTCCGAAATCGCCAAGCAGCAGCGCCACCTCGACGATCCCAACCTCTACAAGAAGGATCGCAAGAAGTTCGACACCGCGACCGCCGCGCTCTCAAAGGCGCAGAAGGAATTGCAGGACTCGGAAGAGCAATGGCTGGAGCTGGAAATGCTCCGCGAAGAGATCGAGAACGCCTGATATGACCACATCGCTTGCAGCCAAGATTTCACGCGACTACGGCACGCCTGCCCTCGTCATCGACATGGATCGTGTCGAGCGCAACATCGCGCGTATCCAGAAGGTCTGCGATGACGCCGGCATTGCCAACCGGCCGCATATCAAGACGCATAAGAGCCCGGTGATCGCGAAGATGCAGATCGAGGCTGGCGCGAAAGGCATCACCTGCCAGAAGCTCGGCGAGGCCGAGATCATGGCCGATGCCGGGATCGACGACATCCTGATCAGCTACAATCTGCTCGGCGACGAGAAGATGGCGCGGCTCGGCGCGCTGCAGGCAAAAGCGAATGTCACCGTCGCTGCCGACAATTCCGTCGTCATCGGCGACCTGCCGAAAGCCGCCGCGCTCGCCGGCCGCAACCTCAACGTCGTCGTCGAATGCGACACCGGCCGCAAGCGCGCGGGCGTCGAGACGCCCGCCGAGGCGATTGCGCTGGCCAAAGAGATCGCAGCCTCGAAGGGTCTGACCTTCGCAGGCTTCATGCTGTACCCGACCGAAACCGGCTGGCCCGACGCACAGAAGTTCTTCGACGAAGCGCTGGCCGGCGTTCGCGCGCTCGGCCTCGAGCCGAGCATCGTCTCCACCGGCGGCACACCAAACCTCAGGAATGTCGGCTCGCTCAAGGGCGCCACCGAACATCGCTTCGGCACCTATATCTACAACGACCGCATGCAGGTCGCCGCCGGCTCCGCCACCTGGGACGACTGCGCGCTCAACGTCTACTCGACCGTGGTCAGCCGCGCCGGCCCGGAACGCGGCATCCTCGATGCCGGCTCCAAGACGCTGACGCCCGACACCGGCGGCCTCGATGGCTACGGCCTGATCCTCGAACATCCCGAAGCGAAGATCGCGCGCTTCGCCGAGGAACACGGCTTCCTCGATCTCGGCCGCAGCAACACCCGGCCCAATGTCGGCGACGTCGTCCGCATCGTGCCGAACCACGTCTGCGTGGTCGTCAACATGTTCGATGAAGTGGTGATGGTGCGCGGCGACGAGATCATCGGCACGCTACCCATCGCGGCGCGTGGTAAACTGCGCTAGCGCGACAGCCAGTGCAGCGCACCCTCACCGGCCGCTGCGCCCGTTGCGAACGACGCTTGCAGCAGGTAGCCGCCGGTCGGCGCTTCCCAGTCGAGCATCTCGCCGGCGACGAAAGTCCCTGGCAAACGCTTCAGCATGAAGGCATCGTCGACCTCGTCGAACGAGATGCCACCCGCCGTCGAAATCGCACGCGCGATCGGCGCGACGCCGTTGAGCGTCACCGGTACGGCATTGATCAGGGAAGCCAGTCTCTCCGGCGACAACGACGCCAGCTGAATCCCCTCGGCGACAGTGACTTCCTGCAGCAACCCAATCGCCACTGGCGACAGGTGTATCGTCTTGCGCAGGAAGTTGGAGAATGACTGTTTACCGCGTGACGCCGCGAGCTTCGTCGTCAGTTCACCCGCGTCGAGATCAGGCCGCAGAGCAATCTTCAACGTTGCCTTGCCATCCGCGATCACAGCCTCACGCAGCACCGACGACAGCGCATAGATGCCGCCCTCAATGCCCGCTCGCGTCACCATCGCCTCGCTGCGCACGCTATGTGCAGCGAACGACAGCGCCACGCCCTTCAGCGGCTGGCCCTCGAAACGGTCCTTGAAGATCTCCGACCACGCGACCGTAAAACCGGAATTCGCCGGGCGCAGCGGCGCGATACGCACGCCCTTCGCAGCGAGCACATCGACCCATGCGCCGTCAGAGCCAAGCCGCGGCCAGCTTGCGCCGCCGAGTGCGAGAACCGCGCTCTTGCAGGCAATCGCCTGCGCGCCGTTCGGCGTTTGGAATATCAAACGCCCCTCGCCGTCCCATCCGGTCCAGCGATGCCGAAACGCGAAGCGAACGCCGCTCTCGTCCAGCCGCCGCAGCCACGCCCGCAAAAGCGGCGAGGCCTTGAAGGCCTGCGGAAACACCCGGCCGCTGGAGCCGACGAATGTCGGCTGCCCCAGCGCCTCGCTCCAGTCGCGTAGCGCGGTCGGCGTGAAAGCCGAGATCGACAGTGCAAGCCGCGCTTCCACCGCGCCGTAGCGCTTCAGAAATTCCGGCAGCGGTTCGCTATGGGTGAGATTGAGCCCGCCGCGCCCGGCCATCAGGAACTTGCGGCCAGCCGACGGCATCGCGTCATAGACCGTGACGGCCGCGCCGCCACGGCTCAGAGCCTCGGCCGCCATCAGCCCTGCAGGGCCAGCACCGATGACCGCAACTTGGTTCTTCACAGGCTCGGTCACGGTCTCACGCAGTGGCGAAGCCGCCGATCAGGCCTTCACGCCCAAGCGAATGGCGGCCTGTTCGACATACTTCTGGGTCTGATGGAAAGCGCCTTCCAGTGCCTTGGCCTTCGACATATCACTGATCTCTGCGAAATGCGCGGCAATCGTGTCCGGGCTCCAGTCAGCTTCGGCGAAATTGACACCTTCGCTTTCCAGAATCCTGATGACCGCAAAGGAGCCAGCGCCGGCGCCCATGATGGTCTTGGTCGGCGCATTCTCGCTCAGCAGATATTCAACTGCCGGCGTGATCGCTTCCGGCTTCATCAACTGCAGTGCCTGCGCGGGCAGCAGTTCCTCGGTCATCCGCGTGGCGGCCGTCGGTGACACGATGTTGACGCGGATATCGGTCTTGCGGCCTTCCTCGGCCAGCACATTCATCAGGCCGACCATGCCAGTCTTGGCCGCGCCGTAATTGGCCTGACCGAAATTGCCATAAAGGCCCGACGATGATGTGGTGAGCACGATACGGCCGTAGTTGCGCGCGCGCATGCCTTCCCAGACCGCCTTGCAGCAATAGAAAGTGCCGGTGAGATGCACGTCCAGCACCTTGGCGAAATCGGCGAGCTCCATCTTGGCAAAGGACTTGTCGCGCAATATGCCGGCATTGGCGCACATCAGGTCGACGCTGCCCCAGTCCCTGGTGGCCTTGTCGACCATCGCGCTGACCTGCTCGAAGTTAGAGACGTCTGCGCCATCGGGCATCGCAGTGCCGCCGGCCGCGCGGATCTCTTCGACCACGGCTTCCGCTGCGGTCATCGAGCCGCCGGTGCCATCGCGCGCGCCGCCGAAATCGTTGACCACGACCTTGGCGCCGAGCTTCGCAAGGCCGAGCGCATGGGCGCGGCCCAGTCCATTGCCGGCGCCGGTGACGATGGCGACGCGGCCGTCAAATCGAATGTTCATTTGGAACTCTCCTCAATTGAAATAGACAAGGCCAAGCCAGTCGGCGACCAGTGCCGGCTTGTCCTCGCCTTCGATCTCGACAGTCACGCTGGTGCGCGTGAACAATTCCTTTGGCTTGCGCAGCGTCGCCTCGGTCAGCGTGAAGCGGCCGCGAATGCGCGCGCCGGCTTTCACCGGCGACACGAACCGCATCTTGTCGGTGCCGTAGTTCACGCCCATGGCGACATCGGCCAGCTTGGGCAGCGCCTCATAGGAGAACACCGACAGCAGCGACATGGTCAGAAAGCCATGAGCGATCGTCGTGCCGAACGGCGTTTCGCGCGCACGCGCGGGATCGACATGGATGAACTGGTGATCTTCGGTGGCAGTCGCGAAGGCATCGATGCGCGCCTGATCCACGAGATGCCATTCGGACACGCCGACTTCCTTGCCCACCATGGCGATATAGGCATCACGTTCGATCATCGCGCTCATTCAGTCTCAGTCCTCAAAATCCAGTTGCGTTGCGGGCGCACATTCCACAACAGGCCTGCGAGAGCCAAGCGAAATTGTGCGCTGCAGCCATGCAAAGCGCGATAAATTACCGCTCGCCCTCTTGCGATCCTGCCGCGCGGAGTGCCTGCAATTCGGGGAAATCCTCTTCGCGAAACTCGACGCCGCGGAGCGGATCGCTACGATCGTCGGCGTGTTCGAGCCGGCGCAGATGGACGCGGCGGATCTTTCCGGAAATCGTCTTTGGAAGCTCAGCCACGAACTCGATCCGACGGATGCGCTTGAACGGCGCCAGCCTGACCTGCAGATGCTCGTAAATCGACAGCGCGGTCTCCGCCGACGGCTTGGCATCGCCGACCAGCAGCACATAGGCCTTGGGGACTGCGAGCCGGATCGGATCCGGACTCGGCACGATGGCGGCTTCGGCCACCGCATCATGTTCGAGCAGGATGCTCTCCAGCTCGAACGGGCTGATGCGATAATCCGACGATTTGAACACATCGTCGGAGCGACCGACAAAAGTGAGGTAGCCGTCGTCATCGACAAACACCACGTCACCGCTGCGATAGGCGTCGCCGCTGGCGCCGCTGACGCTGCCGTCGTCAGCCTGATAGCCCTGCATCAGCCCTGCTGGACGATCGGCGCCGAGCAGCAGGCTGACCTCGCCTTCCCTGGCCGGATTGCCGTCAACATCGACGACGCGCACCTCGTAGCCCGGCAGCGGCCGGCCCATGGAGCCGACCTTGACCGTCTGGCCCGGCGAATTGCCGGCCAGCGCCGTGGTCTCGGTCTGGCCGTAGCCATCCCGAATGGTGAGTCCCCAGGCTGCCTTGACCTGATCGATCACTTCCGGATTGAGCGGCTCGCCGGCGCCGCAAACCTCGCGCAGCGCGACCTTGAAGGTGGCAAGCTTCTCCTGAATGAAGAGCCGCCACACTGTCGGCGGTGCGCACAGTGTCGTCACGCCGCAGCGGCCGATGGTGGCGAGCAGACCCTTGGCATCGAAGCGCGGTTGATTGACGACAAACACGGTGGCGCCGGCATTCCATGGCGCAAAGAAGCAGCTCCAGGCATGCTTGGCCCAGCCCGGCGAGGAGATATTCAGATGGATGTCGCCCGGCTGCAGTCCGATCCAGAACATGGTCGAGAGTCCGCCGACGGGATAGCTGCGCTGGCTGTGCCGCACGAGCTTCGGCTTCGCCGTGGTGCCCGAGGTGAAATAGAGCAACATCGGATCGTCAGCCCTGGTCGAGCCATCCGGTGTGAATGTATCGGGGAAATCCGCGGAGCTTTCGAAGGCGAGCCAGCCGTCATGTGGCGACGTGGCGTTGACGACGATCTGACCAATGCCCGCGGTATTCAAGCTGCCGAACTTGGCGACCTGGTCCTCGGCCGCCACGACGAGCTTTGCACGCCCGCGGTCGAGCCGGTCCTGCAATTCATCCGGGGTCAGCAGCGTGGTGGCAGGAATGATGACGACGCCGAGCTTGATGGCGGCGAGCATCGTCTCCCAAAGCGGCACCACATTGCCGAGCAGCAGCAGCAGATGATCGCCGCGCTTCAATCCCTGCGCGCGCAGAAAATTGGCAACCTGATTGGAGCGCCGCGACAGCACCTCGAACGACAGCTTCGTCTCGCGGCTGCCGGCCACATCGACGATCCAGAGCGCGGTCCGGTCCTTGCTGACGGGATCATGGGCGAGTTCGGCGTCGAACCAGTCGAGCGCCCAGTTGAAGTCGACCGGATCGGGCCAGCGAAAGCCGGCAACGGCGGCGGCGTAGTCGGTGCGGTGTTCGAGGAGGAAGGCGCGGGCCTGCTTGAACGTGGTCATGCCGACGCGCTCCGCTATTTCGGCATCAAATGCCTAAGGTGATGAATGATCCCCGAGAAGTCATCACCGCCGTGACCTTCCTTCTCATAGGTCTCATAGATGCTCTCGGCATGAGCGCCGAGCGGCGTCCTGGCGCCGGCGGCCTTGGCGGCTTCCTGTGATAGCCTGAGATCCTTGAGCATCAGTGCTGCGGCAAAACCCGGCTTGTATTCATTGTTGGCCGGCGATGTCGGCACCGGTCCCGGCACCGGGCAATAGGTGGTCAGCGACCAGCACTGGCCCGACGAGGTCGAGGCCACATCGAACAGCGCCTGATGCGACAGGCCGAGTTTCTCGGCGAGCACGAAGGCTTCGCTGACGCCGATCATGGAAATGCCGAGGATCATGTTGTTGCAGATCTTGGCCGCCTGCCCCGCACCGGCATCGCCGCAATGGACAATCTTCTTGCCCATGGCTTCCAGGACCGGCTTGGCCGACGCGAACGCCTTGGCATCGCCGCCAGCCATGAAGGTCAGCGTCGCGCCCTTGGCGCCGCCAGTGCCGCCCGAGACCGGCGCATCGACCGACGGCAGCTTCTGCGCAGCCGCCAGTTCATGCGCCTTGCGTGCGCTTTCCACGTCGATGGTCGAGCAATCGATCATCAGCGCCCCCTTGGCGGCAACGGGAATGACCTCGCTCCAGACCGACACCACGTGTTTGCCGGCCGGCAGCATGGTGATGATGACCTCGGCGCCCTTCACGGCATCGACCGCCTTGTCAGCAATGGTCACGCCATCCGCCCTCGCCTGCGCGCGGGGCGCCTCGACGAGATCGAAGCCCGTCACCTTGTGGCCCGCCTTGACCAGGTTGGCGGCCATCGGGCCACCCATATTGCCGAGACCGATGAATGCAATGCTGGTCATGTCCTGCCCTCGTGATCGTTTGTTTGTTTTTAAGGCGTGATGAAAACGGCGAAATCCAACTTTCGTTCAGAAGGTAAGCGCAACGTCGCGCGGCGCGAGATAGCGCGCCACGATCTCCGGCGTCACGCCCTTGAGATCCGGCGGCTGCCATTTCGGATTGCGATCCTTGTCGATGATGGCCGCACGCACGCCCTCGACGAAATCGGCGCTATCAAACACCTCCAGCGCCGCGAGATATTCGCGCGACAGACATTCCTCGAGCGACTTCGACGCGCGCGCGAGCCGCAGCAGCTTCAGGGTAACCTTGAGCCCCCGCGGTGATTTGTCGGACATGGCCTTGAACGCCGCCAGCGCGAAATCTGAACCGTCCTGCTCAAGCGCAGCCACGATCTCCTCGACGCTGTCATGGGCGAAAGCGCGATTGATCTGCGCACGCTGCGCCGTGACTGGACCGGTTTGTTCCGGAGCTGCAAACTTCTTGAGTGTCGTCATCAGCGCCGTTGCATCGGTACCCGCCGACAGCTTTGTCAGCGCCTCGCGCAATGCCGGCCAATTGACGGTGTCAATCAGGACGTCCGCCATATGTGCAGCAAGCGCATCAGCACCATTTGCCGTCAGTCCGGTCAGACCGAAATACGTCCCGAGTTCGCCCGGCGCGCGCGACAACAGCCATGTGCCACCGACGTCGGGGAAGAAGCCGAGGCCCACTTCGGGCATTGCCATCCTGGTCTTCTCGGTGACGATGCGATGGCTGGCATGGCCGGCCAGACCGACGCCGCCGCCCATCACGAAGCCGTCCATATAGGCCACATAGGGCTTCGGGAATTGCGCGATCCGCGCGTTGACGATATATTCCTCGCGCCAGAAGATCTTGCCGAGATCGCCTTTGGCCTTGGCGCTCTCATAGAGGCCACGGATATCACCACCCGCGCACAGTCCACGCTCGCCAGCACCTTCCAGAATGATCAGCGCAACTTTCGGATCGGCTTCGAAGGCATCGAGCGCCGTGGCAATCTCGCGGGTCATCTCCAGCGTCAGCGCGTTCAGCGCCTTCGGCCGGTTCAGCCTGATAACACCGGCTGCGCCTTCGCGTGCAACGATCAGCTCGCCGGCCTCGGTCGCTACGTCCGAACTCATCGCGCGCCCTCGATCAATTTGCGCGACACGATCAGCCGCATGATTTCATTGGTGCCTTCGAGGATCTGGTGCACCCGCAAATCCCTGACGATCTTCTCGACACCGTATTCGGCGAGATAGCCATAGCCGCCATGCAGCTGCAGCGCGTCGTTGGCGACCTCGAAACTGATATCGGTGCCGAAGCGCTTGGCCATAGCACAGAGCATGCCGGCATCGGCATCCTTGCGGTCGAGTGCCGCCGCCGCTCGCCACAGGAAGGTGCGTGCGGCTTCCAGTTCGGTCGCCATATCGGCGACGCGGAACTGCAGCGCCTGGAATTCGTCGAGTCGCTTGCCGAACGCCTTCCGCTCTTTCATGTAGCTCAGCGACTTGTCGAGCGCAGACTGCGCGCCACCGAGCGAGCACGCAGCGATGTTGAGACGACCACCGTCGAGGCCGGCCATGGCGATCTTGAAGCCTATGCCTTCATCGCCGAGCCGGTTGGCGATCGGCACGCGGCAATTTTCGAAGATCACCGCGCGTGTCGACTGCGCATTCCAGCCCATCTTGCGTTCGTTATTGCCAAAAGAGAGACCGGGCGTGCCTGCCTCCACCACGATGGTGGAAACGCCGCCCGCCCCTTCGCCACCGGTGCGCACCATCACGACATAGACGTCGGTATCGCCAGCGCCGGAGATGAACTGCTTCTGGCCATTGAGGACGTAATGATCGCCATCGACGACGGCGCGGGTGCGGAGCGCCGCCGCATCCGATCCCGAACCCGGCTCAGTCAGGCAATAGCTCGCCAGCAGCTCCATGGTGCAGAGCCGCGGCAGCCACTTCCGGCGCTGCGCTTCGCTGCCATATGAATCAATCATCCACGACGCCATGTTATGGATCGAAATGAAGGCCGAGGTGGTCGGGCAACCGGTCGCCAGCGCCTCGAAGATCAGCGCGGCGTCGAAACGCGTCAGTGCGGAACCGCCGACATCGTCACGGATGTAGATGCCGCCCATGCCGAGCTGCGCAGCCTCGCGCATCACCTCTTTCGGGAAATGCTTGTCCTCGTCCCATTTGAGCGCAAAGGGAGCGATCTTTTCCGCAGCAAATTCGCGCGCCATGTCGCGAACGGCGGTCTGTTCCTCATCGAGAGCGAATTGCATCACGCCCTTCTTGTTGATTGTTGATCAGCCGGGAGATGAAACGGCCCGATGCACCACCTTTGGGAGCACCGGGCCATTTGCGTGTTCTTACTTCATCAACGGGATCGAGAACTCGGCACCTTCCTTGACGCCCGATGGCCAGCGCGCGGTCACCGTCTTGGTCTTGGTGTAGAAGCGGATCGAATCCGGACCATGCTGGTTGAGATCACCGAAGCCGGACTTCTTCCAGCCACCGAAGGTGTAATAGGCGATCGGCACCGGGATCGGCACGTTGATGCCAACCATGCCAACATTGACCTTGGCGGCGAAGTCGCGGGCTGCATCGCCATCGCGGGTGAAGATCGCAACGCCATTGCCGTAGTCATGATCCGACGGCAGCGCGAGAGCTTCTTCGTAATCGTGGGCACGCACCACCGACAGCACGGGCCCGAAGATCTCTTCCTTGTAGATGCGCATGTCCTTGGTGACATTGTCGAACAGACAGCCACCCATATAGAAGCCGTTCTCGTAGCCCTGCATCTTGAAGCCGCGACCATCGACGGCCAGCGTGGCGCCTTCCTTGATGCCGATATCGACGTAGTTCTTGACGCGGTCGACGGCTTCCTTGGTCACCAGCGGACCGAAATCGGCCGACGGATCCACGGAGGTGCCGATCTTCAGGCTCTCGACGCGCGGGATGAGTTTTTCCATCAGGCGGTCGGCCGTGGTCTTGCCGACAGGCACGGCCACCGAAATCGCCATGCAGCGCTCGCCGGCCGAGCCGTAGCCGGCACCGATCAGCGCATCGACGGTCTGGTCCATATCCGCATCAGGCATGATGATGGCGTGGTTCTTGGCGCCGCCGAAGCATTGCGCACGCTTGCCGGTCGCCGCAGCGCGCTCATAAATATACTGGGCGATCGGCGACGAGCCGACGAAGCCGACAGCCTTGATGTCTTCGTCGTCGAGGATGGCGTCGACGGCTTCCTTGTCGCCATTGACGACGTTGAGGATGCCCGGCGGCAGGCCGGCTTCGATCATCAATGCGGCGAGCATCATCGGCACGCCCGGATCGCGCTCCGAGGGCTTCAGGATAAACGCATTGCCGCAGGCGATTGCCGGACCGAATTTCCACATGGGGATCATCGCCGGGAAGTTGAACGGCGTGATGCCCGCGACGACACCGAGCGCCTGGCGCATCGAATAGATATCGATGCCGGGGCCTGCGCCTTCGGTATATTCGCCCTTCATCAGATGCGGAATGCCGCAGGCGAATTCGATCACTTCCAGGCCGCGCTGGATATCGCCCTTGGCGTCCGGCACGGTCTTGCCATGCTCACGCGCCAAGCAATCGGCCAGCTTGTCGTAGTCGCGGTTTGCGAGTTCGAGGAACTTCATCAGCACGCGCGCGCGGCGCTGCGGATTGGTGTTGCCCCAGGCGACCTGCGCCTCGGCGGCATTGAGCACCGCGGCGCGCATCTCGGCCTTGCTGGCCAGCGCAACCTTGGCCTGAACTTCGCCGGTCATCGGCTCGAAAACGTCGGCGAAACGCCCCGACTTGCCTTCGACCTCACGGCCGCCGATGAAATGTCCAATCGTGCGCATGCGTTCCTCCTGGGAGCCAAATTTGGCCCGATGTTGATCAGGCTTTTTGGCGTTTGGAAAGGCCCTGCGCGCGCGGCGGATTTGCGAAATTGCAGGCTCGCTGCAGTTTCGCCCTGTCAGAATGTCACCGCCGCGACAATGTCGCAGGCAGCGCGCCGATTATCAGTTCTTGGCGGGCGACATAGCCTTGGCCGCCGCCTTTTTCGCAGTCGGCTTTCTTGCCGTGCTCTTGGGAGCCACAGCCTTGGACACAGCAGGGTTGGACGCAGCAGGCTTCGGCGCTGCAGCACGTCCCAGAACAGCCTCACGGCCAGCGCTCAAGAGCTCTTCGGACAACTCGCCATTGCCGGCGGCGCGGGCGAGCACGATGGTGCCCATCATGGTGGCAAGCGCCGCCATCGCCTGTTTGCGCGCCGATTTGCTCGGTCCGCCGTGAAACTGCTCGGACATCATCTCGATCATCTGATCGAGCTTGGCAGCAAACACCTTGCGCGTCTTGGGGCTCTCGCGCGCGATTTCAGCGCCCAGCGCCGGGACGGCGCAACCATGGCCCGGATTGTCGCGGTGCTGCGGCGACAGGTAAGAATCCACGATCGTGGCCAGGCGCTGATCCGGCGCCGCCTGCCCGGCCAGTTGGCGCCAGCGATCGGTCGATCGATCCATTGCATGGGCAAAAGCTTCGATCACCAGTGCCTCGCGTGAATCGAAATGCGCGTAGAAGCCGCCATGGGTGAGACCCGCGTCCTTCATGAGGTCCGCCACGCCGATGCCATGCGCGCCCTTTTCGCGCAGACGCACCGAAGCCTTCTTCACGATCCGCGCATGCGTCTCGAGCTTGTGTTCCTTGGAATAGCGCATCAGCGGTCCATTCAAGACAAATAGATGATGTCAATCATATTACCCGCACCGCCTCGCGCGCGCAACGCGTGCTTGGCCGCAGGCCTTGACAACAACGCAGTTTGACGCGGAATTGATAGGACAAGACCGGTGATCCGCGCCGGCCCAAGGGAATGCCAAGGGACGAGACGATTTCATGCATATGCTCAATCCCCACTGCGGTGTCGAACGTGACCCGCGAGGTATAGTTCGGCTGACGATCTGCAACGCCGGCTCACTCAATATTCTCAATTCAGCCGCAATCAAGGGCGTTCGCGAGGGCATCGAGGTATTGGCCACGGAACGCACTATTCGCGCGCTGGTCATTGCTGGACAGAGCGAAAAAAGCATGATCGGCGGCGCCGACATCAAGGAAATGGCAACGCTGGATCAGGCCTCCGCCGAGAAGTTCATTTCCGGCTTGCGCGATCTCTGCGAAGCCGCCCGCGCTTTTCCCGCGCCCGTGATTGCCCGCATCCCGGGCTGGTGCCTTGGCGGCGGCCTCGAATTTGCTGCCGCCTGCGATTTCCGTATCGCTTCGCACGATTCCAAATACGCCATGCCCGAGGTCAGGGTCGGTATCCCCTCGGTGATTCACGCTGCCCTCTTGCCGCGCCTGATCGGTTGGGGCCGTGCCCGTTGGCTGATCATGACTGCCGCCACCATCGATGCGCCGACCGCGCTTAATTGGGGTCTGGTCGATGTGGTTGCAGCCGAAGGCGCGCTCGATGCCGAAGTTGAAAAGACGATCGAAGCCATACTCGAGTGTGGACCGGAAGCCATGCGGTCGCAAAAAGCCCTGCTGAAACAGTGGGAAGAGCTGCCGCTGAAAGAATCCGTCAATCTCAGCGTCGGCGTGTTCGGCGAGGCCTATCTGACCGGCGAGCCACAGCGACTGATGCAGGGTTTCATCAACCGCAAACGCTAGCAGCTCTACCTCACGAGAATTTTGCGCAGGCCGGCATTGCGTATCTTGCGGCGCATCATATGATGAATGTCATCCAAATGACCCGCGCTTGCGCGAAGGAGCCTCCATCATGTCCGCAGCTTCAGATCCGGTCGTCATCGTCTCGGCCACCCGCACCCCGCTCGGCCGTTTCCAGGGCGAACTGTCGCCCTTCTCCGGCCACAAGCTCGGCAGCCACGTCATCGGTGCCGCCGTGGCACGCGCGAAACTGACACCCGAGCGCATCGACGAAGTCTTCATGGGCTGCGTGCTTCCCGCAGGCCAGGGTCAGGCGCCCGCCCGCCAGGCCGCCCGAGGTGCCAAGCTGCCGGATGCCACCGGGGCCACGACGATCAACAAGGTCTGCGGCTCCGGCATGAAGGCGACCATGCTTGCCCACGACATCATCCATGCCGGCTCGGCGGAGATCGTCGTCTCCGGCGGCATGGAAAGCATGACCAATGCGCCCTATTTGCTGCAGAAGGCACGCGGCGGTTACCGCGTCGGCCATGATCGCATCATCGATCACATGCTGATGGATGGGCTTGAGGATGCCTATGAGGTCGGTCGCTCGATGGGTGACTTCGGCGAAGCCACCGCTGAGGCCTATCAGTTCACGCGTGGAGATCAGGACGCCTATGCGATCGAAACGCTGACCCGCGCGCGCAAGGCGGTGGAGAGCGGCACCTTCAAGGCAGAGATCACACCACTGACCATTGTCGAGAAGTCTGGACCGCGCGAGATCGCCAATGACGAACATCCGCTGAAGGTCGATCCCGCCAAGATCCCGAACCTCAAACCAGCCTTCCGCAGCAACGGCACCATCACGCCCGCAGCTTCGTCCGCCAACGCCGATGGCGCTGCTGCCCTGGTGCTGGCCAAGCGTTCCCTCGTGGATCGTGAGGGCCTGCCCGCGCTGGCCGTGATCCATGGCCACGCCACGCACAGCCAGGAACCGCAATGGTTCACGACTGCGCCCATTCCGGCAATCCGCAAATTGCTCGACAAGGTTGGCTGGAGCGTCGGAGATGTTGATCTGTTCGAGATCAATGAGGCCTTCGCCGTGGTGCCGATGGCCGCGCAACGCGACCTTGGCATCCCTCGTGAGAAGCTCAACGTCAATGGCGGCGCCTGCGCGCTCGGCCACCCCATCGGCGCGACCGGCGCGCGGCTGATCGTGACGCTGCTGCATGCGCTGGAAGCCAGAGGCCAGAAACGCGGCGTCGCGGCGCTATGCATCGGCGGCGGTGAAGCGACGGCGATTGCCATCGAACGCATCGTTCGCTGAACCGCCTTTCCCAGATATGATCGTCGCGGCGGTAGTCGTCGCGACGTCACTTCTCATTGATTGCAGGAAACCAGATGATTTCCGGATGGCTCTCCACTGCCCTTGCTCGCCGCAATATCCACTACGGATGGGCGATGATCGCCGTAACCTTCGTGACAGCGCTGGTCAGCGCTGCAGCGGTTGGCGCGCCCGGCGTGTTCATCGTGCCACTGCAGAAGGAGTTCGGCTGGAGCACCGCAGAGATTTCCTCGGCCATGTCGATCCGCTTCGTGTTGTTCGGCCTGATGGCGCCGTTTGCGGCGGCACTGATGAACCGCTATGGGTTGCGCAACGTCACGCTGATTGCCCTGCTCGTCGTTGCTGCAAGCCTCATCTTGTCGCTCGGGATGACGCAGGTCTGGCAGCTGATGGCGCTCTGGGGCGTCGCCGTTGGTATTGGCACCGGCATGACGGCGCTGGTGCTCGGCGCCACCGTCGCAGCGCGCTGGTTCAGCGCACGCCGTGGCCTCGTCGTTGGCATCCTCACAGCGAGCGCTGCGACCGGCCAGCTGATCTTCCTGCCGATCCTCGCCAGCATCACCGAGCACAGCAACTGGCGCTGGGCACTGGCGCTGATGTGCGTGATGCTGGCCATAGCCGCGCTCGGGGTGCTGCTGGTGATGCGGGACCGTCCCAGCGACATTGGCATTCGCCCCTATGGCGACACCAGCACCGAACCGCTGGTGGCTCCGGCACCGAACACCTCGCCGATCATGGCGGCAGCACTCGGTGCCCTGCGCGATGCTGCCCAGACCAAAGTATTCTGGATCCTGTTCGCGACGTTCTTTATCTGCGGTGCCAGCACCAACGGACTGGTTCAGGTTCACCTGATCCCGATGTGCCTCGACTTCGGCATCCCGCAGATTCAGGCGGCCGGACTGCTTGCGGCCATGGGCGTGTTCGATTTCGTCGGTACCATCGCGTCAGGTTGGCTGTCTGACCGGTATGACAATCGTTACCTGCTGTTCTGGTATTACGGCCTGCGTGGCCTCTCGCTGCTGGCGTTGCCGTTCACCGACTTCTCGTTCTATGGTCTGTCGCTCTTCGCGTTGTTCTACGGCCTTGACTGGATCGCCACCGTGCCGCCGACCGTGCGCCTCACCGCATCCAAGTTCGGGCCAGAGCGCGCGGGTTTGGTGTTCGGCTGGATTTTCGCTGGTCATCAACTCGGCGCGGCAACAGCGGCGTTCGGCGCGGGCCTGTCGCGCACCGTACTGCTCAGCTATCTGCCAGCTTTCTTCGCGGCAGGTGCGCTCTGCATCGTGGCGGCGGCCATCGTGTTGATGATTTCTAACGACAAGAAGGTTGCAGCGGCCTGATCGGATCGCGATATCAGGCCCATCGCTCATATCATCGGAACTGGAATCATCATGCGCCGCGTTGTAATTACGGGGATGGGAGCGGTGTCGCCGCTCGGTTGCGGCGTCGAGATCAACTGGTCTCGGTTGCTCGCCGGTCAATCCGGTATCCGCCTGTTACCGGAGGCCATGACTGCCGACCTTGCTGCCAAGGTCGGCGGCCAGGTACCCGACATCGCCAATGATCCGGAAGGCGGTTTCGATCCTGACAAGGCGGCGCCGCGCAAGGATCAGAAGAAGATGGATCGCTTTATCCTGTTTGCGCTAATGGCTGCCGATGAGGCCATCGCGCAGGCCGGCTGGCAGCCGAAGGATGCACGGGAGCGTCAGCGCACGGCCACGATCATCGCCTCCGGTATCGGTGGCTTTCCAGCCATTGCCGACGCCGTCCGCACGACAGATACCAAGGGCATCCGCCGGCTGTCGCCGTTCACCGTGCCCTCGTTCCTGGTCAATCTCGCGGCCGGTCATATCTCGATCCGCTACGGCTTCGAAGGCGCGCTCGGCGCCCCCGTAACGGCCTGCGCCGCCGGCGTGCAGGCGATCGGCGATGCAGCACGTCTCATTCGCTCCGGCGAAGCGGATGTCGCCATCGCCGGAGGTGCCGAGGCCTGTATCGACCGCGTCAGCCTCGGCGGCTTCGCCGCCGCTCGCGCGCTCTCCACCGACTTCGTCGCCAATCCGGAGCGCGCCTCGCGTCCGTTCGATCGCGACCGCGATGGCTTTGTGATGGGCGAAGGCGCCGGCGTCGTGGTGCTCGAGGAACTGGATCATGCACTGGCACGCGGCGCGAAGCCGATTGCCGAACTGATCGGCTACGGCACGACCTCCGATGCGTTCCATATGACGGCCGGTCGCGAGGACGGCGATGGCGCCAAACGCGCGATGGATATCGCCCTGGCCCAGGCGAACATCACGCCTGCCGATATCCAGCATCTGAATGCCCACGCGACATCGACACCGGTCGGCGATCATGGCGAGCTCGAAGCGATCAAGTCGATATTCGGCACGACTGGCGGGGTCGCTGTGAGTTCGACCAAATCCGCTACGGGCCACCTGCTCGGTGCAGCCGGAGGGCTTGAGGCGGTCTACGCGATCCTTGCGCTGCGCGACCAGATCGCGCCGGCCACGCTCAACCTCGAAAACCCCGACCCCGCTGCCGAAGGCATCGATCTGATCCGCGGCAAGGCGCGGCCGATGGCCATTGCGCACGTGCTCTCGAATGGCTTCGGGTTCGGCGGCGTCAATGCCAGCGTGGTACTGCGGCGAATATAGCTTACGGCCGCATGGCCAGCCGTGACGGGCCTGCCGTGCGGAGCGGTTCAGCAAGACGCGCAAACTCGCACAGCAGCGAACGCGTCTTCGTGGGATTGATGACTTCCTCGACCCAGAACTTCTCGGCCGAACGGAATGGCGAGCGCAGCTTGTTGAGGCGATCCTCGATCTCCTGCTGCTTGAGCTTTGGATCGTCCGCCGCGTCGATCTCGGCGCGATAGGCAGCCTCGATGCCACCTTCCAGCGGGAGCGAGCCCCAATAGGCCGAAGGCCATGCGTAACGCATCGAGAACCGGTTGGCCGGCTGATGCACCACGCCAGCGACACCGAACGCATTGCGAATGATGATCGTGCACCACGGCACCGTGGTCTGATTGACCGCTGCCATGGCGCGAACACCGTGTCGGATGGTCGCCGCCTTCTCCGCATCGAGCCCGATCATGAAGCCCGGGCAATCCATGAGATAGACAACAGGCAGATGGAAAGTCTCGGCAAGGTCGACGAAACGCACGACCTTCTGGCAGGCTTCCGCGGTCCACGAGCCGCCGTAATGAAACGGATCGCTCGCGAGCAACAGCACCGCGCGGCCTTCGAGACGCGCAAAACCAGTGATGATCGGCCGGCCGAAATTCGCGGCCATCTCGAAGAACGAGCCCTTGTCGACGACGGCATCGATGATCGGGCGCATCTTGTAGACCTGCCGGCGATTGCGCGGCACGGCGTTCAGCAGAGTTTCTTCCGCACGTTCGGGATCGTCATTGCAGGCGATCGTCGGCGGCAGGTCATAGACAGACGATGGCAGATAGGACAGGAAGCGCCGCGCACAGGCGAAGGCCTCCTCTTCAGTCTCCACGGCATGATCGACGCCGCCAGCGCGCGTCTGGATATCGGCGCCGCCGAGCTCCTTCTTCTCAAGCGATTGGCCTAGGCGGGCGACCACGGGAGGTCCGGCGACGAACATCGCCGAATTCTTCGTCATCACAGAATAATGGCTGGCTGCGAGCCGCGCCGCACCGAGGCCGGCGACGGAACCAAGGCCAAGGCCCACGACCGGCACCTGCGCCAGATTGGACGTCGTGTACCAGTACCAGCGCGTGCCGCCGACGCCGCCCGGCAGATTGGCGGCGCCCTTGGTCTCGATGGTCTTGACCGAGCCGCCGCCGCCGGAGCCTTCGATCACGCGAATGATCGGCAGCCGGAAGTCATGCGCCATTTCCTCAGCCATCAGCGGCTTGGCCGAGATCGAGGCGTCTGCCGAACCGCCGCGCACGGTGAAGTCGTCGCCAACAACGACAACGGGACGGCCGTCGATCTTGCCGCGACCGAACACACAATTCGCCGGCGTCAGATGCTTCAGCTCGCCAGACGCATCATATTCACCGATGCCGGAGACAGCCCCGACTTCGTGAAAACTTTTTGCGTCGATCAGCCTGTCGATACGCTCACGAACCGTGAGCCGGCCCTGGTCATGCTGTCGCTTGACCTTGTCAGCGCCCCCCATCTCCCGCGCGAAGGCTTCGCGCCGGGCGAGGTCGTCGAGTTCCGGCTTCCAGTTCATTCATTCCCTCCGGGAGCATTTTTTTCTGAGCTGTTGGCGCGGGAGGCGCATCTGGAACAGGCGCACTGGTCAGGCCGCTGTCTGCGTTCTGAACCATCATGCTGATCGTGCCGCTGAGCTGACGCAGGATCGGAGCGATCTCGTCCTGCAGGCGTTGCTCGTCATACATGGCGGCAAGCAGACCGATGGTGACGACCACATAGGTCTGATACTGCGGTGACCAGATCGGCGTCGCAATGCCGGTGATATGCGGCGTCCAAAGTCCGCCTGCGAGAACGTAGCCGTTGTCACGCAGACATTCACGATTCCCTGCTATCTTGCCGCGCAGGATCTTGGCGTCCTCGGGCATTTCGCGGGCGATATCGTTGATCAGGGCATTGCCGACGTCTTCGTCGAGCGCTGCGGTGTAGGCATGACCGGCTGCAGTCCGACCCATGGCAATGCGGCTGCCGGTGGTCGAATGCAATCCGAGCGCGTGATCGGCGCGGGCATATTCGAGATAGACCATGTGGAAACGATCGGGGATCGTGAAGCCGATCGTGCCAGGTACCTGTTCTGCAACTTCCTGCAGACGCAAGCGGATCAGGTTGCGCACCTGAAGTCCCCGCATCATCGAAGCACTCATCGCGACCGCACTCGATCCGATGCGGTACTTCTGATCTGCAGGCAGATAGGCGAGCTGGCCCATGCGCGTCAGCGTATGCGTCAGGCGCGATACGGTGGAGCGCGGCAGGCCACAGCGATTGGAAATTTCGAGATTACCCAGCCGGGCGTCATGGCCCTCGAAGCAGCGAAGAATATCAAAGGCGCGCGAAACCACCTGGATCACATCGCCGTCGCCTGCCAGATCGCTGGCGAGCATGCCTTGTTTGCTGAGCCGTTCCGAACGTCGTCCCATGATGCGTTTCCCTTAAAACGACGCATCTCGCGGGGAGCCAATCCGTTGGATTGCCCCGATGTGCGCCGCCGTCCCGTTCCACTCTGCGGAATTATATTCCACTTGCGGGCTACGCTACCTCAGGCAATCTGCGGCGACAACACCAAGCTGCTCGTTTCTTCTCATTCTTAGGGATTGTCCGGTCGCGTCGGCGCTACACCTATAGCGAGCAGCCGCCCGCGTGATCGCGGAGAACACCATGCCAGAGATCAAGATCCTCAGCGAAGTCGCCGGCCGTATCTGCTCACTGCCGCTCGCAACCGGCGATTCCGTGAATGAAGGAGACGAAGTGGCATTTGTCGAAGCCATGAAGATGGAAATTCCGGTCGCCTCTCCTGCCGCAGGTAAAATCAAATCGATGATCGTCGCGGTCGATGACGTGGTCGCGGAAGGACAGTTGCTCGGCACAGTCGAGACGTGAGCAGACATGCAGTGACGGCCTAGACTGCCGTACCAATGTGCTGCGGCATTCTGTCTGAGATGGTGACCGCTCCCATCATGCAGCGAACGGCCTCAGGACATTGCCAGCGCCGGACGGCGATGACATGATCGCCGAACAATAAAAAGCAATTCGCAAAGCGAATGCATCTGGAGGGAAAATGCTTCACCGGCTCATCGCGCTGGCGTCCGTTGCCGTGCTCACTACGACCGGCGCTGTATGCGCACAGGAAATCAAGCTTCCACCGACCATGGCGGTCACCGCCTATGACACCGGCACTGCCGGCTTCAACATCGCCGTCGCCGTCGGCAAGATGATGAAGGACAAATATTCCACCGACGTGCGTGTGCTGCCTGCCGGCAATGATGTCGCGCGGCTGGCGCCATTGCGCGCCGGTCGCGCCACGATCGCCTGGATGGGCTCGGGCATCTACTTCGCGCAGGAAGGCGTGTTCGAATTCGGCGTCAAGGAATGGGGTCCACAGCCAGCGCAGGTCACGCTGTCGACCATCGACTGTAATGGCGCCTCGCTCGGCGTCGCTCGCGATATCGGCGTGAAGGAGATCAAGGATCTACGCGGCAAACGCGTCGGCTTCGTCGTCGGCTCACCTGCCCTGAACCAGAACTCGCTTGCGATCATGGCGTTCGCCGGTCTCACAAAGGCAGACATCAAGCCGATCGAGTTCGCAAGCTACGGCGCAATGTGGAAAGGCATGGTGAACAACGACGTCGATGCAGCCTTTGCTACCACCATCACTGGCCCGGCCAAAGAGGTCGAGACATCGCCGCGCGGCATCATCTGGCCGCCGCTCCCAGCGGAAGACAAGGCCGGCTGGGAGCGCGTCAAGCGTGTGGCACCGTTCTTCAATCCGCATGTCGCAACCTGCGGCGCGGGCATCACGGCATCAGCGCCCGTCAACATGAGCACCTACCCCTACCCCGTCGCGACCGTCTACGGCTCGCAGGCGGAAGATCAGATCTACGCGATCACCAAGGCAATGATCGTCAACTTCGACGCCTACAAGGACAACGCACCAGGCGCGTTAGGCCTCGCCGTAAAAGCGCAGTCCATGAAGTGGGTCGTTCCGTTTCATCCCGGTGCCGTGAAAGCCCTCAAGGAAGCCGGCAACTGGACGCCAGAAGACCAGACACACAATGACGGACTGCTGAAGCGGCAGGACGTCTTGAAGGCGGCATGGAGCGAATACGCCAAGGCAAATGCATCAACCGGCGAAAAGGAATTTCTCGACGGCTGGATGACGGCCCGCGCGGCTGCGCTCAAGAAGGCCGGCATGCCGAACGGCTTCGAATAACGTCGTCATTTTTAGCTGCAACCGCGAATAATAATCGGGGTCATTATGTCAATTTCGTCACCCGATCATGTGCGGTCCGCATCCGACATTCCCGTAAAAATGGAGCTCGACGATCCCCATGGGGTCGCCGAGCTCCAGGAATCCGAGGTCTCGCGCGTCCGCGCCTTGCACGGCGTGTGGCGCTGGGCGCTCATACTGGCCACCCTCGCGACCATCCTGCTCTGCATCAACCAGCAATTTTCGCTGCGCTTCTTCGTCGATGTCACGCAGCTCAACACCGAATATTTCTATCTGCTGATCGCGTTGATGTTGCCGTTCACATTCCTGATCTTTCCGGGAACGCCAAAGGCCGATCTCGACCGTGTGCCGTGGTACGACGTCGTATTGTTCGTCGCCACTTTCGCGGCGGCGATCTTTCTGATGATGAACATTCGCAAGGCTGCCCAATTTGGCTGGGAATTCGACGGCGCACCTAAACCCGTGATCGCCGCAGGCCTCGTGATGTGGTTCGTGCTGATGGAGGCGCTGCGCCGCACCGGCGGCTGGAGTCTATTGCTCAGCGTCTTCCCATTCACGCTGTATCCGCTGTTTGCTGACGCCAAATGGCTCGGACCGTTCCGCGGCACCCAGTCGACGCTAGAGCAAACCACGGCCTATCACGTGCTGTCGGGCGAGAGCCTGCTCGGCATTCCGATCCAAGCCTTCGCCGACACCGTGATCGGCTTCCTGGTGTTTGGCACTGCGCTGATGATGACCGGCGCCGGCAAGTTCTTCATCAACATTGCCTTCGCGATGTGCGGTACCTTCCGTGGTGGCGCGGCAAAGGTGTGCATCTTTGCATCCGGCCTGCTCGGCACCGTCGGTGGCAGCATCGTGTCCAATGTGCTCACCGCCGGAACGATGACGATCCCCGCGATGAAGAAAACCGGCTTCACGCCGTCTTACTCAGGAGCGATCGAAGCCTGCGCGTCCACCGGCGCCGTGCTGGCGCCGCCGGTCCTTGGCGCGACGGCCTTCGTCATGGCGCAGTTCATGAACACGAGCTATGCCGACGTTGCCCTCGCCGCCACCATTCCGTCGATCCTGTATTACTTCGGCCTGTTCGCGCAGGTCGACAGCTATGCAGCGCGTCACAAGCTCGAAGGCATCCCGCGCGAGGAATTGCCGCGCTTCATGGATGCGCTTAAGGAGGGCTGGTACTATCTCTTTGTCATCGCGATCCTTGTCGTGATGCTGCTCTACTTCAAACGCGAGAGCCACGCGCCGTTCTATGCCACCGCTTTGCTGGTCATCCTGCATCAATGGTCAGGCCCGGCACCGTGGAAGAAGGGCAACACTGCCGTCCTGGCACTCTCGATCATGCTGACTGGGCTTATGGTCTGGCTCGATCTGCAGAACGCCTATCTATGGGGAATGTGCATCCTCGCTGCGCTCAATGAATTCTTCCCTGGCAAGAATTGGGGCGGCGCGCGCTGGATCCACTTCCTCGAACTCAACGGCAAGACCTTCGTCGAACTGATCGCTATCCTCGCCGGCTGCGGGTTGCTGATCGGTGCCTTCTCGCTCACCGGCGTAATCTCGAGCCTGGCCAACGACCTTCTGGCTATCGCCGGCGGCAACGTCTTCCTGCTGCTGATCATGTGTGCCTTCACCAGCCTGATCCTCGGCCTCGGCCTGACGACGACGTCCTGCTACATCTTCCTCGCTATTCTTGTCGCACCGGCGCTGGAGAAGCTCGGCCTCAACAAGATGGCCGTACACATGTTCATCTTCTATTGGGGCATGCTGTCGTCGATCACGCCACCGGTCGCCATCGCATCCTTTGCCGCCGCCGGCATCGCCGGCGCACCGGCGATGAAGACCGGCTGGGAGTCGATGTGGGTCGGCAGCATCATCTATTTCATCCCGTTCTTCTTCGTGCTGAATCCTGCGCTGCTATTGCAGGGCGACAGCCCTTACCTCGAAGCGTTCGGCCTCACCGGCCTTGCCTGTCTCGGCATTGTCTTCATCTGCGGCGGCATTCAGGGCTATCAGGCCTATGTCGGCGACCTCCGGCGAGCGGGCGCGATGGAATGGCCGCTACGTGTGCTGCTGGTGATCGGCGGCTTTGTGATGGCGACGCCCGGCGGCGGCATCAATCCACTGTCGCAGTGGCAGATCATTGCCCTCGCCACCTGCATTCTCGCGCCGACGGTGCTGATCGCGCTGGCGCTGATCAGGCGCGGCGATGCGCGGCTCGCGGTGTCATAACCGTGAAGGCATTCAGGTCGATTGAAGATTGAAAACTAGAAAAACTCTTCCGGGCAGGGATCGACGATTTTCCAGAGATCCATGCCGTTCTTGATCTTCTTCATTTCCGGCGTGAGACCGCCGTTACGCGCAAGCCAGTCTTTCACCGGCGGCGGATAATAGGCCATCAGGTCCGAGGTGCCCTCGTAGCTGATCACCTTCATGCCGAAGGTGAAGGCCTTGTCGTAATAGGCCTGATGGAAGCCCAAGCTGGCGCGCGGCGTCACGCAGACCTTGTTCATCGGCACGATTCCGAACACCAGCGTGCAGGCCGAATTGCAGATGCCGTCGATAATCACCCGCTCCTTGCGGTCGCGGATGCGCTCATACTTGGCCTTGTATTCCTCGACATAGCCGCCGTGGTCCCGGGTGATGCGCAAATCTGCCCGTGCCGGGGCTACAGACAGCGCCAGCAGGGACATCAGGACAGGCAGCAGCGAAAGACGCATCGCGTGATGAAACCGGTAAGGGACCCCAAGCCAACGCCCTTTTCCGGCATCAGCACACCGCCCGACTCTGGCCGGACAGTGCTAGTATTCCGTTAAGCATCGCCTTTGAGCGAAAAAAAGGCAGAAACCGGCCCTGCCTCACTCTCGCCTAGCCGTTCAGGAACATCCGGTAGACCGGATTTTGCGTTTCGTCCTCATAGGGATAGCCGAGGGAGGTCAGCCGCTGCGTCAAGGTCGGCCGGTCGGCCTGCGGGACTTCAATCCCAACCAGCACCCGGCCGTAATCCGCGCCGTGGTTACGGTAGTGGAACAGCGTGATGTTCCAGTCCGCGCCCATCTGGTCGAGGAATTTCAGCAAGGCGCCCGGACGCTCCGGAAACTCGAAGCGCAGGATGACCTCGTCCCGCAAAGCCGGCGGTGCTCGCCCGCCAACCATATAGCGGATGTGCAGCTTGGCGGTTTCGTCCGCGCTGATGTCCAGCACCTTGTAACCGAGCGCCTGCAACTGCCCGATCAGCTCGCCCTTGTCGTTCTTTGCGCCGCTCAGCTTCAGCCCAACGAAGACATTGGCTTCCTTGGCGTCGGCGTAGCGATAGTTGAACTCGGTGATGTTGTGATTGCCGATGGTCTGAATGAAGCGGCGGTAGCTGCCAGGCTGCTCCGGAATGGTCACGCCCAGCAGGATCTCGCGCGCCTCACCGACCTCGGCACGCTCCGCGACGTGGCGCAGGCGATCGAAATTCATGTTGGCGCCGCTGTTGATGGCAACCAGCGCGCCGGTGCGCGTGGGATTGTTCGCGGCATAGCTCTTCAATCCCGCCAGCGCCAAGGCGCCGGCCGGCTCCGCGATCACGCGCATATCCTCGAAAATATCCTTGATGGCAGCGCACATCTCGTCTGTGTCGGCCGTGATCACATCATCGAGCAACTCGCGGCAGAGACGGAATGTTTCGACGCCGGCCTGGCGCACAGCGACGCCGTCGGCAAACAAACCGACGCGATTGAGGACGACGCGCTCGCCGGCATCTATCGCGGCTTTCATCGATGCAGCATCGACTGGCTCGACACCGATGACCTTGGTCTCCGGGCGCAGAAATTTGATGAAGGACGCCACGCCAGCCGCAAGCCCGCCGCCGCCGATCGGCACGAACACCGCCTCGATCGGATCGGGATGCTGCTGCAGAATTTCCATGCCGATGGTGCCCTGCCCCGCGATCACGTCGGGATCGTCATAGGGATGCACGAAAGTCAGCTTCTGCTCGGCCTCGAGCTTGCGCGCATGCGCTGCTGCTTCGTCGAACGTGTCGCCGAACAGCACTGCATTGCCGCCCCAATATCTGACAGCATCGATCTTGATCGGCGGTGTGGTCACCGGCATCACGATGGTTGCCTTGATCCCGAGCCGCTGCGCTGACAGCGCCACGCCCTGTGCATGATTGCCAGCCGACGCGCAAATCACGCCGGCCGCGCGCTGCTCCGCGGACAGCCCCGCAATACGGTTGTACGCGCCGCGAATCTTGAACGAGAAGACCGGCTGCAAATCCTCGCGCTTGAGCAGCACGGGGCTCCCCATGCGCGCGGTCAGCCGGACCATCGGGTCCAGCGGCGTCTGGATCGCGACGTCATAGACGCGGCTATCCAGGATTTTGCGAACATAGTCAGTCACGAGAGGTCCTTGAACGTGTCAGCGCACCAATGGAGCACAGAACTGCTTGCCGGCAGCTTGTCAGGGCAGATGGGCACCGAAATGACCGAGAAATCAAGCCTGTTTTCCAGAAAAGCGCCTATGAACGCCCGGCCGCCATTTCATGGATCGGCGTTAACGATGGTGTACGGCTCTCGGCGTATGTTGTCTTGCTGATCCAGATATTCAGAACCAGCGATGCCTCACGATGCAACTATCGCCAGCCGAACAAGCAGAAGCACCAAGAGCGCAGACCGATCGCACGCGCCAGATCTGGATCGATTTCGCGCGCGGTATAGGCGTCATTCTCGTGGTCTATGGCCACGTACTCGGCGGCTTGATACCGCCGCATCTGTTTCCTGACGGACCGCTCGCGCAGTGGATGAGCTATACGCTTTATACGTTCCACATGCCGTTGTTCTTCTTTCTCGCGGGCCTGAACGTGCAGCACAGCCTCGCACGCGGCGCTCGACCGTTCCTTGCCAGCAAGGCATGGACGATCGCCTACCCTTATGTGCTGTGGTCGCTGATCCAGGGCGGCGTGATCATGCTGATATCGCGCAATGCCAATATTCCCATCACCGCCAGCGACCTCGGGGCGATCTGGTATCGGCCGATGGCGCAATTCTGGTTTTTATATGCCCTGATGATTTGCCACGTACTGGCAGTGCTCATTCCCAATCGCATCATCATGATTGTCGTCGCACTCGCTGGCCTGATCGTGTTCATGCTGTTGCCGATCCGCCCCGATCTTGCGCTCACCATGCATCACCTGCCGTTTTATGTCGCGGGACTCTATGCAACCCGCATCGTGATGGCGTGGCAGCCTCACGGGCGAACCGGCTGGACGCTGCTGATCGTAACCGTCACCGCTTTCGCTGCGGCGGTTGCCGTTGGAGGACAGCTCTCCGGCTCCGACGCAAATAGCATAGCATCGCTTCCGGCATGCATTCTCGGCATCACCAGCGTGGTGCTGCTTTGCAAATTGCTGAACGAGACGCGGCATCGCTGGCTGGCGCTGGTCGGCGTGATGTCCATGACGATCTATGTGCTGCACATCATGGCGGGATCCGGCACGCGGATCATCATGCAGATGCTGCACGTGCAGCCAATGCCGTGGATCTATCTCCTCGCAGGCACCGCGGCCGGCGTGATCTTGCCCATGGTAGCCCATGTCGTGTTGCAGCGGCTGAACCTGCTCGCACCACTCGGGCTTGCGCCACTGCCGAAGCGCAAACCTGCACCTGCTCCGCTTGTCAGCCAAGCGGCCCGATCGGACTAAACTCTGCCGGTCCGCGCCTGCTCCAGGGGCATCACGGCATCCTCGGCAGGTCTGACAGTCTGGTCGCGCGGACAGGCCATCGCGAAAATCATCCAGAACAGAGCGGATATCTCACCTGACGAGATACTGGTCAGTGGCAAGTGAATCAGGATGCCGCCGAGCGACAGAGCGCCGAGCACCACGCCTTCTTTGGTCCGCATCCGCCATGCCGCAGACGTGCTCCAGACCCCGACCCAGATATAGGCTGCCAAACAAAGCAGCCCGACGGGAATGCCGAGCGTGAGCCAGCTCGCAATGATCTGGCCATCGACCGGCATGGTGCCCGCGACACCGATATCGGTGAAGCTGAAACCAGATCCCACCACCATGCTGTCAGGTGTATTCCACAGCGTCACGAATTCTTCGAGACGCTCGTTGCCGCTGCCATCCTCGGAACCGCTGCCGAGCGACTGCAGCCGCTCGGTGATCACATCGCCGAAGGGCGTGAACAGGACCGCCGCCATGGCTGCGCCGACGATGCCAAGTCCGGTCGCAAGCGCCCGCCGCCGTGTGGATTGAAACACCATGCAGAACACCACGGCCAGCGCGAGCGCAATCCAGCCGGTCCGATACAGCGACAGCAACAGGCCCAGTGCCGCGGGCGCCAAGGCAATCAGTGACTGCCATCCCGGTCTCAGGAAGCCCAGCAACAGCAGTCCCGTTGCGGTGAAGGTCGCGTAAGTGGCGGGCCCGTTCATCGTGCTGAAGACGCGCACCATATAGGGCAGCGGATACCCTGCCGACAGGATCGAGGCGTAGTTCATCCAGAACCGATCCCAACTCGGCGGATCGACATATTGCCATATGCCGTAGAGACCCGTCAGCGGCAGCACCACCAGAAAGATACGCGCCATGGCATTGACGAGTTCACCATCAGACTTTGCGCGCTGCTGCAGAGCGATGCCATAAAGCACAGGTGCCGCCCACTTTAACGCACCTGTCGCCGCGCTCATCCAGTCATTCTGAAAAACCGACAGCATGGCACCGTAAGCGATGCAGGCCAGCACGATAGCCGGCGCGATCAGCCAGGGATCGCGCAACTGCTCGCGGGACGACAGCAACGTCCACAGGCTCGGTAACGGCGTCAGGATGAACAACAGCGGCCCGATCAGCATGATGCTGGCCGCGTCGTAGCCGACCGACACATCGACCACGCGCCGCACGAATGGCGCGAAGGCAAACAGCAGGATGGCCGACTGGATATGGGCCGCGGTGCTGCGTTGCCAGGCCAGCCAGCCAGCAGCGGCGCAGCCGACCACGAAGAGCGGACGCGACAATCCGCCCAGCGCGGGACCGACCACCAAGGTCACGATCAGAAGCAGCGCAGTCGGTAGCCACCCGGACAGGACGAAATCCGCCGGACCGGATTTGAGTCGGCCTTGATTCATAAAGGCAGACTATAGCGAGCAGCCCCCCTGACGTTAGGCAAAACCGCTGCGCTCCTCATCGCGGGGCTAGCTTTTGCGACTTTCGCCGCTATGGTGCCGCCGTCGCACTCGTAGCTCAGCTGGATAGAGCATCGGATTTCGATTCCGAGGGTCGGGCGTTCGAATCGCTCCGAGTGCACCATTACAGGTGCCCTTAAACGCCTGTGTCCATTCGGCTTTTCCAGGGACTAGGCGCTAGCTTCGCGCTCGATCATCCGCAACCGCACGAACGCCGCCCAGGCTTGAGGAAACTCGGCACTCTTGGCATCGATAGCCATCAGAGCCCGAAGGGCCTCTCGAATTTCGTCCCGCGAAAGCCGCTGAGATGAGGTTCCCGCTTTGGACTTCACCCAGAGATCTTCAACCGATTTTGCCAGCAAGAACGCCTCGGCATTCGTTCGTTTCTGGACAGGCTTTGCCAACACGTGGTCCGGCGGAAAGACTGGCCAGGCGGTCGGCGGCTTGTCGGCACGCCAGTCGGTTTCGGGGCCGGGCGTGCGATTGAATGTCTGGTTTCCCGATTGCTGCCCGCCCGAACCGGGTTGGCCTGCCAGACGGCCGAGTTGCTGCTCGGTCGTCCCGACCGGTCTACTGCCCGCAGGTGATAGCTGCGACGCCATGTCCGTGAGCACTGACGGATTGGCTGTCGGCAGCGTCTTTTGAACCAGCTTGATCGCCTGGAGCGCACCGGGTGATATTCCGATCTTCTGTTGAGCCAGCTTCTCTTCTTCTTCAGAGACCGGACAGGCCTTGTACGCATCGTGCCGTTGCGCAATCTCTCCGTCGTCGTCGATACGCGCAAAGTCGATGGCAACCGCGTAGACGAAGGCGCGATGCCCGCGGTAAGTCTCCGATCTGTCCTTGGCGTTCACGGTGCCGCAAACATACTTCCCGGCATCGACCTGGACCGACCGCAAGACATCGAATTGCGCAGATGACGGATTAAGCAAGAGTCGCGTAACCGCAGCACGGGCCTTCGAATGATTGGTCGTCAGGATGGAATCCAGCGCGTAGTCAGGCCGAATGAAGGACGGCTGATAATAAAACACGGATGCGGCCGCAAAAAACGCTGCACCCACGCCGGCGGATATCAGGGCAGCTGGCGTGTTCATACAGTAACGTGCTCCGCCGAGGCCCTTCAACAAGCCATGGATTCCACTTTACATTGCACCAGCTTGTAACCATTCCGTTAACGCGCACCTCCACAGCCGCCGCGTCTGAAACCCGTCGTTGCGGTTGCATCATTCAACCGAATGAGGCTGTGCGCCGCGGCGTCCTTTCAAAACAACATCTCGATGGCGTGCCAAACAGCAAAGGCCTGCCGTCAGCGGCATTTACCAGCCGTTACCACCATCCAATTTAAAATCCCGGCGCCAAGGAAGCGTCGATGACCCCTGAAAAACCAAATGCTAGCCGCGTCGCGTTCGAGCGCGGTTTCCCTGTCTGGCTCATGGCCATTGACGGCACATGGCGCCGCAGTTGCCGCATCATGGACGTGTCCGAGACGGGCGCGCGCCTTATCGTCGAGAGTTCGATCGAGGGTATCAATCTCAAGGAGTTCTTCCTGCTGTTATCGTCCACAGGACTGGCGTTCCGTCGCTGCGAGCTGGCCTGGGTCAATGGCGAGGAGATCGGCGCGACATTCCTGCGACAGGGTGCCAAGAAGAAAGCCGCCCGGCCGGCTGACACCGAATCCTGACATCCCAGCGACCGCTTCCGGAACCTGGCACCCGACACGCAGCAGCCGACGCCGCTGCGCGGATCTGCCCAACTTTGCGGCAGGAACGTTCGCGCGCGCCAACTCTTGTCCATTGACAGTTGGGTGCGTTTATCCGTTTGAACCCGGGAGCCACCGTGAAGAATTTTTCACATGCCGCGTTTCCGCCAGACACGATTTCAGTGATGAAACAGGCGCTGGACGGGGCTGTTTCAACGCTGCCGCATCCCGTCAACTCCGCTCACGTGCAATCCATCGCCGAAAGCATCCTGCGCACCACAAGCGAGGGTGAACGCGATCCGACGATGCTCCAGACCATGGCGCTGCTGGAATTGCAGATCACCCAAAGGGACTGACGACCGGTCAATCTTCACGATCTCGTGGATAACGAAAGTCGGGCTTGCTGCAGTGCAACCAGATGCCATATTCCGCGTTATCGCCTCATCACGGAGGTTGCAGCATGCCCTACGCACTGTTTTCAAATTCGGTCAAAGTCAGCAAGGCCTTCCCCAGTAAATCGGATGTCTGGCAGCACGCCGCCGAGAGTGGTTTGGTGATTGAGGTCGGCCTCGGCGAAGAAGATCCCCCTCGTCGTATTCTCGATATGGGGTATGCGATACACGCATGTGCCGCCGACACGGTTGAGGGATCAGACGCTACGGGGATGAGCGAGCACGACATGAGCCAGATGATTGCCGCTTGTCAGCTCAATCAGCGGTCCGCAGCCGCCGCATCGTAAATTCGATGTCGCCGTCTGGTAGCTCGCGCCAGCGCTCAACTTCACTCATGTAAGCTTGCTTCGGGAACCGATCCAGAAACGCCCGCGCCGTCTTGCGGGCGTTTTCGCGTGGCTGTGTGAAGCTCTCGCGCACATAGCCATCATCGATGGCACGCCGCTGCTGGCGCGCGGCCATTCTCTCCGCGAGATCGCGCGGTGATCCCGGCATTGCCACTACTCCGGACACAAGCAACGTCTGATAGATTGTCACGGATGACCGGCAGATCAAGCGTCATGTTTCACGACGCGCCAGGTTTGCGCTCAGAAGAAAGGGCGCACCGATCGCTCGACGCGCCCTTTCCCTGTTCTCGCTGAACCGGGCGCCGAGGCGCCCTTGCGAAGCTCAAAGAGTGAGCCTAGCGGGCGGCCTCAGCGAGGTGACAGCGCTTGGAATTAGACACTGGACCACCTCCTTTCATTGTTCGTGACACCCTGAGTATAGGAAAGATTCGCGCCGTGTTAAGGGGCGCGATCCAGACGAGCCATGCAATCTCGCACAGGGCGCGCGAGCCAGCCGCCGTTGTGAAGGCCCGGCCGTGCATGCATCATCTTTGTCCGCTGTTGCTGCTCGCATCACCTGGGCGAGCATCGGACAGCGGTAAAATCAATCAAGGACGGAAGCGACCATTGGGCTTGTCCCACATCGTCCAATAGGCACCCTTCGTCCATGTGCAGCAGTCTCGACGCCCATCCGAAAGGCGTGATGACGCGTCGCGCTTCCATCATCTTTCAGATCGCAACACTCGGCACTGTCGCCATGTTCGCGAGCGCGCCGACACCGCTGTACCGGATCTATCAGGATCACTGGAATCTCTCGCCGGTGATGGTCACGACCGTATTCTCCGCCTATGCGCTCAGTCTGCTGGTGGCACTGCTGACGGTCGGTGGACTGTCGGATTACATCGGCCGCCGCCCCGTGATGTTCTCCGCGCTGATCCTCAATGTTGTGGCGCTGCTGGTTTTCATCACTGCGGATTCCGTCGTTGCACTGATCACTGCCCGTACCATTCAGGGATTTGCAACCGGCATTGCCTTCGGCACCATCGGTGCAGCCATGCTCGACCTGAACCGCGCGCATGGATCGCTGATGAACAGCCTGACGCCCGTAACGGGCACAGGCATCGGCGCGTTGCTATCCGGCGTGCTCGTCAGCTACGCGCCAATGCCGACGCAACTGGTCTATCTGCTGCTCCTCGTGGCAACGCTCATACAGGCCGTTCTGCTGTGGTGGATGCCGGAAACGGTCGCCCGTCGTCCCGGTGCGTGGGCGTCGCTGCGACCGATCGTGATCGTACCGCCTCACGTGCGACAACCCCTAACCCTGGTATCGCCGGGCAACGTTGCCGTCTGGGCGTTGGGCGGGTTCTATTTGTCGCTGATGCCCTCGCTGCTCCGGCTCATCACGGGATCGAATTCGCCTCTCCTCGGCGGACTTGCCGTGACGGCGCTGACCTTGAGCGGTGCCGCTTCGATGCTGGTGGCGCGTAAATGGCCCGGCACCACCATCCTGATCCGCAGCATGGCCTGCCTCATCCTCGGCGTGCTGATCACGCTGGGTGGAGTCTACACACAGAGCATCCCGCAACTATTGATCGGCACCGTCATTGCCGGTTTCGGCTTCGGCGCAGGCTTCTTCGGCAGTATCCGGACCGTCGTGCCGCTCGTGCCTGCACACGAGCGCGCCGGATTGCTCTCCGTGATCTTCATCATCTGCTATCTCGCCTTCAGCCTGCCGACTATTGTCGCAGGCTTGGCAATCCCGACGCTCGGCCTGCCGCTCACGCTCGATATCTATGGCGCGGCGGTCATTGTCCTCGCGACGATCTCGCTGATCGCCGCGCTCGCATCGGTCCGCCAGGCGTCGTGACCAGCTACGTCATGCTACCTGGCATGAAACAACGGATCAGTGTGCCGGACGAACCCTGTATCGGCCACACCATGGTGCGACCGACGCGGTTCGGCACCGTGATGACAGCCTCATCAGGTACATCGAGCCACGTCCCGTCGATCCGCACCTTGTAGTGCCCGCTGTTGGATTCCCAATCCACATCGCTGACCGCACTGCCATCGGCATCGGAACAACACGGACCTTTGCCGCTGCGCAGACTATCGAACCAGGCTTTCAAATCGGGGCTGGTATTGGCGAATTGTCCGCGATCGCGCGCAGCGACCGATTGCATCAGCGGCACTGATAACAGAACCGCAATACACAAGGTCGGCGCTCCCAGCTTCAGCCAGCCTGCACGACGCCGGACGCGTCGATCGTGAGAGATAGTAGTTGGCGAACACGGCGCGTCGGCGCCGGAAGTCATCCAGTCGCTCATTTGCTTGCTCCAGCCCCCGGCCGGCACAATGATGTTCAGGTTTGTCGCGGGCAAAGTACCCGCCTCTTCCGTAGTCACTCACGCAAAGCGCATCATACGACTATCGAAGAACGGCTGCGCTTCAACTTCGCGACAGACGCCCAATCAAACGATAGGCGATTCTCCATTAGCACCGGCAGGCTCTCTTCGCACTGCAGCGAATTTGTGGTGATAACTTCAATGGCAGAGGTATTTAAGAACGCCCTCGTCGCGAAGTGCCAAGGCGGCAAGCGAGCGTGCCTGCGTCACTCGGTCTTTCGCTCGTGCACCAACAGCGCCCGCGAATGCGTTGACGTTGGTATGCTGTCTTTGCAATACTTCTAATTGCGCAACCAAGGGATGGGTTCGCGCCATCGGGCTATTATGAAGAACGGACTCTACTCGATCCATGTCGAACTTCTCGACGGGCGTTCAGGCAAGGGCAGCGGTGTTGTGACCTTTCGCGAAGGCGAACTGCTCGGCGGCGACGCGTACCTGTTCTACGTCGGTACCTATGTTCTCAATAAGGAAGCCGGCACCTTCAAGGGCGAGGTTTCTGTCATGCAGCATACGCCCAGTCCTGACATGAGCCCACTGTTCGGCGGCCAGAGCCAACCGGTCGGCATCGGTCTGTCGGGTACTTTCACGGATACGTCGGCGACGATGAACGGCACAGCGCTCGTCGGCAAGCACAGCCAGATATTTCGCGCGACACTGCGCCGGCTTGCGGAGTTTCAGCAGTAGCAGCGTCTACTATTCCGCAGCCATCTCCAGCGGCGCGACTCGCGGTAGAATGATCTGGATGCGCGTTCCCTGCCCCGGGTCGGACTGCAGATGCAGACGACCACCGAGGCGGCTGGTGACGATGCTGTAGACGATGTGTAGACCCAGGCCCGTGCCACCCTGATCCCGGCGCGTCGTGAAGAACGGGTCGAAAGCGCGCCGCCGGACCTCCGGACTCATGCCGACGCCGTTATCCGCGAAAAGAATTTCCACGTGATCGTTGCCGGCTTCCTGCACCTTGATCTCGACCGAGCCACCATTGCCATCGGGAAATGCATGAGCGACGGAATTGAGGAACAGATTGGTCAGCACCTGACCATACGGGCCCGGATAGCTGTTCATCGTCAGTCCCGGCTTGCAGTCGACCGAAAGCGCCAGCTTCTGTTTTCGTAATCCCGGCTTCAAACTCATCACCACCTGCTCGGTGAGATCGGCGAGATCAAAGACGCGTTGGTCGGAGTAATTGCGGTCGGCGGAAACCTGCTTGAACGACTGGATCAACTCAGCCGCGCGATTGAGATTGGCGACCAATTGTGCCGCCGCATCGCGGTTGGACTCGATGAATTCGGTCAGGGTCGAGCGGCGCAGCTCGCCGCGCGCAACCTCCTCGCCGAACAGCGCGATCTTGCGTTCCAGCGATGATGCGACGGTCAGGCTGATGCCCACGGGATTGTTGACCTCATGGGCCACACCGGCAACCAGCCGCCCAAGCGCCGCGAGCTTCTCCGCCTCGATCAAGGAATTCTGCGTCTCACGCAGATTGCGTAGCGCCGTCTCAGCGGCATCCTTGGCCTTGAGCATCTCCTGCTCGCTGCGCTTGCGCTGGCCGATATCGAGCGCCACGGTCACGATGTTCTGGATATCACCATCGGCCGTCAGCAAAGGCAGCTTGTTGACCAGCCACTGCCGCATCACGCCGGCAGCATCCTTGTATTCCTCTTCGTAGAAACCGAGCCCCTTTCTAGTCGCCAGCACCATCTTGTCAGGCGAGTCGGTCTTTGACGCACCAAAGCGCATCATCAACTCGCCGGTGGTTTTCCCGATCGCCTCACCGGGGTCGATGCCGAAAATCCCCGCCATATAGCGGTTCATCAGGACGTATCGCAGATCGGTGTCTTTTACGTTGATGACGGCAGGAACGGTATCGATGACCTGCTGCAGCAACCTGCGACCTTCCCTGATCGCCGCTTCGGCATGTTTCTGGTTGGTGATGTCGCGGACCGTGCCCTCATAGCGCACAACCTCGCCATTCTCGTCGCGGACCGCCGTGGCGCTGTCGGACAGCCAGAGGACCGTGTCGTGCCGTTGACGGACCTGGTACTCGAATTCGCGCACCATGCCGTCGCTTTCCATGCGCTGCTGATACTCGGCGCGCGCCGCGGGATCGACATAGATGTTGCGCGAGATATCCAGCGTGGCACGGATCAGGCCTTCCGGTGAATCATACCCCATCATCCGCGCCAGTGCCGGATTGGCATTGAGCAGCGCGCCTGCCGGCGTCGTCACATAGATGCCGTCGACGGATCCTTCAAACAGCTTCCGATAACTTTCTTCCGCCAGCCTCTGCTCGGCCAACGCATGCAAGGCCGCCTCGCGCGCGGCATCGGCATCGACCAGCGTCTTGCGGAACACCTCCGCGGCGCGCGCGATGTCACCGATTTCATTCTCCAGATCCATGGCCGGGATCGGCGTGTGCTTGGCGCCACCGGCTAGCGCACGGATCGACCTAGCAATCGCCTTCAGCGGCTTCACGATCCGCCGAACGACGAACAGCGCCGCCAGCAACCCGACCAGAACGCCCGCCGTGCCAAGGATGATGCTTTGCCATCTTGCCTCGGTCAGTGTGCGCGCGAACTCACGCGACAGCACCCGGCCACGACGGGCGCTGAGCTCGCGCAATAGTTCAGTCACCCGCCCGATTAATCGGCCTTCAGCGCCAAGCACATCCCTGTCGAGATCGGCGATCTCGCTCTCGGTTTCCGAGATCGAAATGATTGCATCGGTGTAGGCATCGGCGGCCGTACGAAGCGCGGGCGTGCTGACCGGCAGCGCGCGCATGCGCTGTGCGGCCTGCTCGGCTCCGATCGGATCGCGTGCCAGCAAAGCAGCCGCGATCTCGTTCTGCGCCCGGAACATGGCCTTGGCGGCATTTGAATTCGTCACATCCGGAACGGCGTTCTCGAATTGCTCGCGGAGCGGCGGGAGCGTCGCCAGCATAGCGGAGCGACGTGCGATCAGCGATGAGACGCGCTCGATCCCTTCGCGATACTTGGTCAGCCGCGCATCGACACCGTCGATCATGTCGCGCTGCTCGGGCGCAAGTTCGATCCGGGTCTTCTTCAGGAGATCGCCGAGCGCCGTGGCAGCCTGCGAGACCTTCTCAGGTTGCGTATCGGGATCGGTGACGAAGTCGCGTGCCGCCAGCCGCAGCTTGGTCAGGCGGCGGTCGATATCCTCGGCCAGATCACCAACGGTCTGCAGCCGCTCAAGCTCGGCGAAGGTGTTGTCGATATGACGGATCGCAACCACGCTGGCGATGCTGGTGATCAGGATCACCGTCAGCACCAGCAGGAACCCGCTGAAGGTCAGCTGGCCGATCGAGAGCGAGGACGATCGGACCCGCTGAAAGAATGCCGTAATGGCAGAGGACATGGTTGTGGGACCGGACTTCAGAGCGTCCCAATATATCCTGACTTCAGCCGCCGGGGGAACATGCTGGACGGCGCGATCGGGCCGAACCGTCCAGCATGGTGTTTATTTCGGCCTAATCGCGTCGGCCGTGCCCTGGATGAAGGCCTGGATCTTGACCACGTCCGCTTCCGTGAGCTTGCCGGTAAAATCAGGCATGCCCTTGCCCTTGAATGGCCCGTTGAACACGATGTCCTTCAGGTTGGTGATGGTCTCGGTGGAGACATAGCCCAGGTTGGGCACATTGCCGCCCTTGTCCACGCCGGGCACGCCGTGGCAGGTCGCACAGGCGTTGACGTAGATCGAAGTCCCCTCCGGCACGTGAGCGGGATCGTATTTGACCCCGGTCAGCAGATTGCCGATCTGGTACTTGGTGAAGGCCGGCAACGGCGCCTTGCCACCAATGGCAAAGGTGTAGACCGTGCCGGGCGCCTCACGATCCGTCGCGCGCTGGGTGATGCCGAACACGCCGCCCCACCCGACCGCCACCGAGACGTATTGTACGCCATCGACCATATAGGTCGCAGGTGCGGCCACCACGCCGGTGCCGACCGGCGTTTCCCAGAGCTTCTCGCCTGTCTTGGCGTTATAGGCGATGAAGCGGCCGTCCGCGGTCCCTTGGAACACGAGATTGCCGGCCGTCGTCAGCGTACCGCCATTCCAGGGCGCGATGTATTCGGCGCGCCATGCTTCTTTCTGCTTCACCGGATCCCACGCGATCAGGCGACCGAATGGTGGGTTCTTCGGCGGCTCGGCGTTGAGCGAGAAGCCGACATTCCAGCCGGTGGTGCCGCCGAACTTGTTCTCCGCCGGCGCATTCTGCACCAGCGTCTTCTCGCCCGTGAGGTTCAAAGGCACACCCTGCGCCGGCAGATAGACCAGCCCGGTTTGCGGATTGAACGACATCGGATGCCAGTTATGGGCACCGAACGGTCCGGGAATGCTGTCGAAGGATTTGTCCGGCGAGCGGGCTTCCGGCACCTCGATGGGTCTTCCGCTGGCATCGTAGCCGGTGGCCCAGTTTACATCGACAAAGTTCTTGGCAGAGATGAACTTGCCGTTGGTGCGGTCGATGACGAAGAAGAAGCCATTCTTCGGCGCATGCAGCACCACCTTGCGCGGCGCGCCGTCGATCGTGAGATCGGCGAGGATCATCGGCTGCGTCGAGGTGTAGTCCCAGTTGTCGCCGGGCGTTTCCTGATAGTGCCAGAGATATTTCCCGGTATCGGCATTCAGCGCGACAATCGAGCCGAGATAGAGATTATCGCCGCCTCCCGGACTGCGCAGATTGCGGTTCCACGGCGAGCCGTTGCCGGTGCCGATATAGACCATGTTCAGATCGGGATCGAAGGTGATCGTATCCCAAGCCGAGCCGCCGCCGCCATTGACCCAGTATTTGCCGGCCGGATCCCAGGTCTTCGCCGCGGCAGCCATCGAGTCGTCCTCGAACGGCTTGGCCGGATCGCCGGGCACCGTGAACCAGCGCCATGCCTGGTTGCCGGTCTCGGCGTCATAGGCCGTCACGTAACCGCGCACGCCATATTCGGCGCCACCATTGCCGATCACCACCTTGCCGTTGAACACGCGCGGCGCGCCGGTGATCGTGTAGGACATCTTGCGATCGATGACGGTGTCCTTCTCCCAGACTTTCGTGCCCGTCGCAGCATCCAGCGCGACCAGCCGTCCGTCATAGGCGCCTACGAAGACCTTACCCTTGTAGAGCGCGACACCGCGGTTCACGACATCGCAGCACCCGCGATAGCCCTTCTCGCGATCTACGCCGGGATCGAAGGTCCATAGCCGCTTGCCGGTGCGGGTATCGACTGCATGCACGACGCTCCAGGGCGCAGATACATACATGATGCCGTCCACGACCAGCGGCGTCGCCTCGACGCCGCGGATGGACTCCAGATTGTAGGTCCACATCAGGCCGATATCTTTGACATTCTCGGCCGTGATCTGATTGAGCTTGCTGAAACGTGTCTCGGCATAATCGAGGCCGTAAGTCGGCCAGTCCTTGGACGTCGCCGTATTGGCCGTGATCGCTGCACTATCGATTGCCGATGTAACCGCCTTGATATGATCCGGTGTGCCCTTGGACTGCGCGTTGGCAGCACCGCCCAACAACGTTGCACTAAATGCGACTGCGATGGATGTTCGGAGCCAACGGTGCGGTATGATATGTGAGTTGAGTGTCCCGTTGAAAAATGGACGCGAAGACGCGCCCCGACGAGCAAGCTGTCTCATGCATTTCACTCCCAATGGCCTCTGGCGGGCCTGTCACGATGTTACGCGCAAGAGTTGAATCGTCAACAGATGAGAACAGTTCCAGATTTTTCTCTGACGCGTTTTGCATCGCAAAGCTCGTGCAAATCCTTTGAACCATCTGGTGAGATATAAGCGATCGGCTACGCTTGCCCGCCCCTCACCTATCGTTATGATCGCGCGACAGAGATGCGCACAGCATCCGCAGTATCGAGGGGAAACGCCATGAACATCACGCAGGGCTTGCGCCGTGCGCTGCAAACCAGCCCGCAGACGATAGCGACCATCGATGGCGATCGCCGCCGGACATGGCGCGAGGTTGGAGATCGCGTTGCGCGGCTCGCCGGTGCGCTGCAAAAGCTTGGAGTCAAGCACGGCGACCGCGTGGCGGTGCTGATGCTGAACTCCGACCGCTATCTCGAACTCTATCTGGGTATCGCTTGGGCCGGCGCTGTGATCGTGCCGACCAATGTGCGCTGGAGTCAGGCCGAAATTCTCGACTCCCTGCTCGACTGCCGCGCCAGCGCGCTGGTCGTCGACAGTGCCTTCGCCGCCATGGGCGTCGAACTCGCCAAGGCCATGCCGCTCACGCTGGTCTATGCGGACGACGAAAAGGGTCCCGCGGAAGCGCATAATTACGATGAACTCGTCAAGTCGACAGAGCCGGTGCCGGATGCGATGCGGACACGCGAGGATCTAGCAGGTATCTTTTACACCGGCGGAACGACAGGCCGCTCCAAGGGCGTGATGCTGAGCCACGGCAATATCATGAGCAACTCGCTGCACATGATGAGCGAAGGCCTGCTGCCTTACGGCTCGGTCTATCTCAACGCCGCACCGATGTTTCACGTCGCCAATGGCGGCGTGATGTTCACCTCACTGGCCTCTGGCGGCACCAATGTCATCGTCCGGATGTTCAATCCGGAGCTGGTGATGCAGACCATCGCCCGCGAGAAAGTATCGGCGACGTTGATCGTTCCGACCATGATCCAGATGCTGGTCGATCACCCCACATTCGCATCGGCCGATTTCTCCTCGCTCAAGCTGATGATGTACGGCGCCTCGCCAATCAACGAAGCGCTCCTGAAGCGCGCGATGGCCGGCATGCCCGGGACCGAATTCCATCAGCTCTACGGCATGACCGAATTGTCGCCGCTGGCGACGCACCTGCCGTGGGATCAGCATTTCGGCGAGCAGGCTGCTGCGAAGAACCGACAGCGCGCCTGCGGCCGCGCGGCAATCGGCTGCGAGGCGCGTATCGTCGACGCCAATCGCAAGCCTGTGCCGAATGGTGAAGTCGGCGAGGTCGCCGTGCGCGGCCAGAACGTGATGATGGGATATTGGGAGCGGCCGGAGGAAACAGCCAAGGCGATCATCGACGGCTGGATGCACACCGGCGACGGCGGCTACATGGACGATGAAGGCTATATTTATCTCGTCGACCGGATGAAGGACATGATCATCTCCGGCGGCGAGAACGTCTACTCTACCGAAGTCGAGAATGTCGTTGCTCAACATCCCGCCGTAGCGCAATGCGCCGTGATCGGCATTCCCGACCCGCAGTGGGGCGAGACCGTGCATGCGCTCGTCATTCCGAAGCCCGGTGCGAGTGTCAATGCCGCCGAGATCATCGCCTTCTGCAAGGAGAAGATCGCCGGTTACAAGTGCCCACGCAGCGTGGACGTGCGCAGCGAGCCCTTCCCGCTGTCGGGTGCCGGCAAGGTGCTGAAGCGCGAGCTGCGACGGCCATTCTGGGAGAATGCCGCAGCAGCGCCGCAAGCCAGGGCGGGATAGACCTGAGCGCTACGGCGCGCCGGTGAGTTCGAACACCTCGCCGTCGTAGCCCGCCTCAAGCGGGATTCGCAGCTGGCGCTTGTCACCATCGCGCGTAACGATGGGCGTGACGCTGACGATGGTGCTGCGGTTGGCATCGTCGAGTGCCCCCGCGACGCTGGGTTGCTTGCCGAGCTTGATCAGATTGCGCGTGGTCGGGAACGGCAAGGTGAAACGGCCGGACGCCCCGCCCTCCAATGCTTCGCGCGGCGACAGCCAGATCGAGTCTGTGGATTCCTTGCCGTCATGCATGCCGACCTGCTCGGGCGGCGCCTCGGCGAGGAAGAACCATGTGTCGAACCGCTTCTTCATGCCCTCCGGCGTGATCCAGTGCGCATAGGGCACGAGCAGATCGAGCGCGAGTTCGAGATCGTTCTCGGCGATGATATCGGCGAATTTGACCTTGCCCTCGTTCAGCGCGTCGCGATGCTGATCGGCGATGGCGCTCGCCTTCGTCGCGGCGATCAGGTCGTTAGAGCCGCGCGGTCGCGCCAGCAGGATGCGGCTTTCCTCGAAAGTCTCGCGGATCGCGGCGATCTTGAAAGCCAGCGCATCGGGATCGAGGCCGTCACCGCCGCTATATAGGTTCGGCTGCGTACCGATCTCGCGATCTCCGGCATCGACGCTGCCGCCGGGAAACACCAGTGCGCCCGATGCGAATTCGATCTGATAGTGCCGCACCATCATGAAGACGTCGATGGCGTCGGTTGCACCCTTGCGCAGCAGGAGGATGGTGGAAGCAGGACGCACAACGCCGGGCTCGCTTGGCATTCAGTTTCTCCCTGATCGGCATTCTTTGATGCCTGTTGTGCCGGCGATCGCCGACCTCTCGTTTGTCATGCCCGGACTTGATCCGGGCATCCATCTTTTACTTGGCAACCCTGAAGATGGATGGCCGGGTCAAGCCCGGCCATGACACTTCTGGGGAGTTGTTAACCCGCAGCGCTCGACTGCGGCGCGATGTTCGCGCGTTTGTCGTAGCGCGCGACGCGCGAGAGGAGATAATCGACCTCTGCCTTCGCCTGCGCCGTGATCGCCACACCCGGCTTGCGCTGCGCGCTTGATGCAATAACGCCGCGCTTCTGCAGCACATATTTCCGGACCGCGAGGCCGATGCCGAGCTGCTGCTCGTAGCGGATCAGCGGCAGATGAGCATCGAACAAATCGTGTGCCTTGTCGCGCTCGCCCTTCTTCGAGAGATTGACGACGTCGATCAGCAGTTCAGGGAAGGCATAACCCGTCATCGCGCCATCAGCGCCGCGTTCCATTTCGAAATCCAGGAACACGCCGCCATTGCCGGTCAGGATCGAGGTTTCGCGCAAGCTGCCGTCCTTCTGGAAGTTGCACAGCGCGGTGATCTTCTCCAGGCCCGGCCAGTCCTCGTGCTTCAGCATCACGCAGGACTTGGAGTCCATGATGATCTTGCGGATCACCGCAGGTGTCATCACCACGGTGAGGGTTAGCGGATAATCCTGCAGCACCCACGGCACGTCGTCGCCGATAGCGTCCACCGCCTGCTTGAAATAGTTGGTGATCTGGTCGTCGGTACGCAGATGCGGCGGCGGGGCGATCATGACGCCGGCAGCGCCGGCATCCATCGACTTCAGCGCCAGCGAACGCATGGCGGCGAAACCGGGGGCGGAAACGCCGACGATGATCTGCATCTTGTCGCCGGCGCGCTTGATGAAGCGGGTGGCCACGGCCTCGGACTCGGCCCCCTCCAGCTTCGGCGCCTCGCCCATGATGCCGAGCACGGTCACGCCGTTGCAGCCGACCTGGGCGTAGAAATCCGTCAGGCCATCGATCGATTTGTCGTCGATGCGGCCGTCGTCGAGGAACGGGGTCGGTGCGATGGCGAAGGTGCCGGCGGCTTTGGCGGTCAGTTTCATCATGGGCCTCTGTGAATGGATGCAGGCAGTCTACCGGGAAATATCGGGTCTGTCCGCCCGAACCGGGCCTAGATGCCCCTCAAAAACGCCGTGCCCCGTGCTGGCTGGCTTCCTCCGAGAAAAAGATCTCGCCGGCATGGGTCACCACGTCCTGCGCGCTCCAGCCGTCATGGGGCGGTTTCCAGCCCTCCATTTCCATCATCTTCATCTCGCGGACGCCACGCGGGCCGGACACGCCGAGAACCTTGCCGGTCTGGCTGCCTGAGAGATCGCTGACCATGTAGAGCACCGCCGGCGCGATACCGTCCGGCCCCAGCGCTGCACCAGGATTTTCGATATAGCGCGGCAGATCCGCGGTCATGCGGGTCAGCGCGCCCGGCGCCAGCGTCCAGACGCGGATGTTGTATTTGCGGCCCTCGATGGCCAGCACATTGGACAGGCCCCAGATGCCGCCTTTGGCTGCGCCGTAATTGCTCTGGCCGAAATTGCCGATCAGGCCAGAGGTCGAGGACGTGTTGACGATGACGCCGCCGCCGTTTTCCTTCATCCATTTGAAGGCCGGCTGGGTGACGCAGAACGTGCCCTTGAGATGCACCTTCATCACCTTGTCCCACGCCGCCTCAGACGCCTTGGCGAAGGTCTGGTCGAGCAGGATGCCGGCATTGTTGACAAGGATGTCGACCTTGCCGAACGCCTTGATGGCATCGTCGAACACCGACTGGCCGCCTGATATGGTCGAGATGTCCGAGCCGTTGGCGACCGCCTTGCCGCCTTCCTTCTTGATGGCGTCAACCACCTGCTGCGCCATGGAGAGGTCGGAGCCGGAGCCATCGCGCGGGCCGCCGAGATCGTTGACCACCACGGATGCGCCCTCGCGCGCGAACAATTTGGCATAGGCTTCACCGAGGCCGCCACCGGCGCCTGTGATGATGGCGACCTTGCCGTCGAGAAGACCCATGACGTTCTCCCTGTGTTTTTGTTTTTTGTTATTCAGCTTCGTCATTCCGGGGCGGGACCGACGCCGCAGGCGACGGGACCGAGCCCGGAATCCCGACATGTTCATCACCTCATACGTCCCGGGCGGAGACAGGTGATGAGCATTTCGAGGTTCCGGGTTCGCGCGCGAAGATGCGCGCGCCCCGGAACGACAGTACGTAGCTACGCCAGCACCGTCTTGCCGCTCTTGATCACGGTGACGTTGCGTTCTTTCACCTTGGCTTCGAACGACACGACCTTGCCGTCCTTCCACAGATCCATGCTGACGGTCTCGCCCGGAAACACCGGCGACGAGAACCTGACCGCATGCTGCTTGAAGGCCGAGGGATCGTAATCGGCGTAGGTCTGCAGCACGCCGCGGCAGGTCAGGCCGTAGGTGCACATGCCATGCAGGATCGGCCGCGGGAAGCCGGCGCGCTTGGCGAATTCGGGATCGGAATGCAGCGGATTGCGGTCGCCGCACAGGCGATAGATCAGCGCCTGGTCCGGCCGCGTGGTGATATCCACGGTCTGGTCCGGCGCGCGCTTCGGCATCGCATGCGGTTCGGGCTGGCCTTCGGACTTGCCGCCGAAGCCGCCATCGCCGCGGGCGAAACGCGACGCCACCAACGTCGCCAGCGCCTCGCCGGCTTCATCGCGCAGGATCGTCTGATGCAGGATCACCGCGCCCTTGTCGGCGCCCTTGTCGAACACGCCGAGCACGCTGCTATCGGCGGTGATCTTCGCAGCCACCGGCAGCGGCTTGTGGAAGGTGATGTCGCGCTCGCCGTCGACCACGAGCAATTTGTTGAGATTCATCTCGCCCGGGCCCGAACCCCATGCCGCGACCGAGGCGTAGGTCGGCACGACTTTCAGCGGACGCGGCGTGTAGGTGCCCTCGTTGACGAAAGCGAGTTCCTTTTCGTCCATCGGATCGGCGCCCATGCCGATGCCGTAGGCGTAGAGCATCACTTCGCGATCGGTCCAGGCATACTTCTGGCCGATGTTCTTCATCGCCATCAGGGCTTCGTAGTTGATGGGCATTGATGGATGACTCCCTTGTTATTGTTGTTTCGGGCGCCAGTCGCAGCGCCCTCTCCCCAGTGCGAAGCGAAGCTTCGCTAGGTGGGAGAGGGCTACGCGGAAGCCCACTCCACACTTTGCAGGGAGAGGGGTAGCCGCAAGCACCGCCCTCTCCCGTCTCGAACCGCTCCGCGGTTCGATCCACCCTCTCCCGCGGCGCGCAGCTTCGCTGCGCTGGGGGAGAGGGGAAGTAAGAGCTACGCCGGCGTGAAGAACGGCAGCGGCGCGCCGTCGGTGGGCTTCCACACCAGTTTCACCTTCTGGCCGATCTTCAGACTGCCCGGATCGCAATCCACGATGTTGGTCTGCACCGAGGGGCCTTCCTTCAGCGTCACATAGGCGATCACGTAAGGGCCGGTCGCCGACTTGCGCATGTGGCTGTAGGTGTAGATCTCGCCCTCGCCCGACGACTGCTCCCATTCGGTCTTGTCGGAGAAGCAGAACGGACAGATCGCGCGCGGGAAGAAATGCGCTTCGCCGCAGGTCGTGCAGCGCTTGATCATGAACTTGCCATCCTTGGCCGCATCCCAGAACGGCTGCGATTCAGGGTTGCCCACGGGGGTCGGATACTTCTTGGCTTCAGTCATTACACGCGCTCCAGAATAGCGGTCGATGCGGCGTGGCGCACGCCGAGCAGGCCTCCGGTGCCATGCGCAATCGCGAGATCGCAATTCGGCACCTGCACCTTGGGATGGGCTTCGCCGCGCAGCTGGCGCACGGCTTCGAGGATCTTGGTCATGCCGCCGCGATTGACGGGATGGTTGCTGCAGAGACCGCCGCCATCGGTGTTGAACGGCAGCTTGCCGACACCCGAGATCAGGTTGCCGTCGGAGACGAACTTGCCGCCATCGCCCTTCTTGCAGAAGCCGAGGTCTTCGAGCTGCATCAGAACGGTGATGGTGAAGCTGTCATAGATCGACGCGTACTTCATGTCCTGCGGAGTCACGCCCGCTTCCTCGAACGCGCGCGGACCGGACCACACACCCGCGGAATAAGTGAGGTCGAGATCCTTGCCGCCGCGCGGACCCTTCATCGCTTCGCCGTGGCCGATCAGACGCACCAGCGGCTTCTTCAGGCTCTTGGCGATTTCGGGCGTGGTCACGATCATCGCGCCGCCGCCGTCACTGACGACGCAGCAATCCATGCGGTGCAGCGGATCGGAGATCATCGGCGAGTTCAGCACGTCCTCGACGGTGACCACGTCCTTGAGCATCGCGTGCGGGTTGTATTGCGCGTGATGCGAGGCCGCGACCTTGATCCAGGCGAGTTGTTCGCTGGTCGTACCGTAGTCGTGCATGTGACGCATGGCACACATGCCATAGGCATTGTGCGTGGTGGCGCCATAAGCAGTCTCGAAATCGGCTTCAGCGCCCTGCAGACGCGGCGGCATCACGCCGGTGCGCGGCTTGCCGGCCAGTGTGACGAGTGCGATCGAGCACTTGCCGGCGGCAATCGCCTGCGCGGCATGGCCGAGATGGATGATGTAGGAGCAGCCGCCGGTCTCGGTGGAGTCGACGTGACGCGGCTTGAGGCCAAGATAATCGACCATCGGCCACAGGCCTCCCTGCGCATCGCCCGCACAGAAATAGCCGTCGACATCCTTATGCGTGAGACCTGCATCCTCAAGCGCGCCCTTGGCGACTTCGGCATGCAACTGCGCAATGGATTTGTCCGGCGCATGCCGGGTCGGGTGTTCGTAGATGCCGGCGATATATGCCTTGCCCTTGATGCTCAAACGTCTCTCCGATTGGTGTTTCGTCCCAGTTCAGTTTTTTGTGACCTTTCACGGCAGCCTTGGCAAGCGACAACATTTCACGCTGCGGACGTGAATTTCACAGAGCGGAATGGATGGGGCTGGATCGCCACGGTTTTTGCTGATGCGGTAGCGACTTCGTGGTGACTGCCTGTGAGCTCTCACAAAAGCGGTGGTCTGGATTTCCGGAAGTGGTGGGCTGAACGGCGCCGACGACCGTGCGCGTTACGCGCGGGCCGCGACATTCGATGCGGATTCAACTGTCAAACAGCCACTGCCCTTCAGACATGCGTCATCACCCCCATTGTTTGCGGCGCGGGGGCGCCGTCGTCTCCTGCATTCCCTGCCCCCTGTGAGAGGGCGTGCGGAACGCCAGGTGCCCGTTGCACCCTTGGGCCTGATGCGAATGCGGTACTCCGCAGGTGAGTGCATCAGGACTTTCGGAGGCGCCGAGCAAGTGCCCGACGTTCCGCATGCGGTGTTTTTTCGGTTGCTTGCGCTTCGCCATGGCGAACGATCCGATCACCAAAATACAGTCCCAAGGCGAAGGGACAGGGTGCCTCAAGCGAGTAAGCCGAACGCGTTTTGACTTGGTCGTCCGTCACACTGTCCAGGGGGTTGTCCATCCGAAGGCCGGCCGTCTCCTTGCCACTGGCAGTGCTGGCGCAGATCCGTCCTGCCCGAAGACAGACGTCACCCATGAACCGCGTGACGCCGCATCTCCGGCGTCCACCGCATCCTGCCCCGCGAACGTGACGATCGCGATCGCCCCTCTCGGTGGGGCAGGACGAAAGGGAATATAAACCTTATGGGGATGTTGTCAACGGAGAATAGGAAAAAATGTTTGGGCGCTGTCTTGCCGCCCCACCCCCGTCATTCCGGGGCGGGACCGGCGCCGGAGGCGACGGGACCGAGCCCGGAATCTCGACCTGTTCAGCGCAAAACACTTCAAGATTCCGGGTTCGCGCTCTGCCGGCTTCGCCGGCGACGCACGCCCCGGAATGACGAGGCTGGAGCAATGATGACGAGCGAGCCCTGCCCTACAGCAGCCCCAGTTCCCGCAGCTCGCGCCGCATCGGCTCCGGCATTGCCTCGATACTCGCGGCAGCCTTGCCGAGATCCGGCGGGGCGTCCTTGTCGGTGAGATAGCGCCAGCCCTGGAACGGACGCAGCGGGCGCGGCGCGACGGTGACGGGTTTCGGCTGCATCACCAGGCGACAGCGATTGATACCGTCGCTATCGCGGAACGGTTCGATCGCAAGAATCTTTTCGCGCAGCGCGATCTCGCCCTTGATCACCCAGTAGAGCGAACCGCCGTCGAGCAGTTCGACATCGCGTTTCGGCACCATGCGGGTGATGTGGATGTGATGCTGGGGTGCGCCGCGCGCTTTCGCGGCACGCATGCGTTCGGAGAGATAGCTCTTGAAATCCGCGATGGATTCGCAGCCGACGGCGAGCTTGATGAGATGCAGGGGCATGGGTCAGAAATCGGCAGTGCGACGCGGTTTTACAAGGCGTTATCCACCGCTCAGTTATCGGCCGGCGGAGCCTCCGGTGCAAGCTGCACGGGCGCTGGGGCGGCAGGCGCCTGTGGACGAGCGGCGGTCTTCGGCGCGGGCTGCTTCTTCGCGGCAGCAGGCGGCGGCGTTGCCGTCGCGGCGCGCGGCGCAGGCGCCTGCGCATTGGCGGCCGCCGGTGGCTTCACGGGCGTTTCCGTCATGATCGAGATCGGCGGGATCGAGGACGAGGACGGAAAATCGGCCGTGGTCGGCTTGCCGGTCGGAACCGACGCCGGCAATCCGGCCAGCGCGCCCGTCGCAGCGGCTGCAGCCGCAGGCGGCGCGTTCCAGCCGGGCGCATAGCGCGTCACGAGACCCTCATAGGTCCGCTCTTCCATATTCGCAGCAATCCGCTTGTGATCGGTCAGCGCGGCATAGGCAGCGCAGCTCTCCGGCATGCAGCGATCGCGCGATTGCAACACATAGGCAATCAGACCGTAGCGATCGCGCTCGACCGCGCGGCGCAGCCCCGCCAGTTCAGGCATCATGGATTTATTCGCTGCGGCGACATCGCCATACGACGTCAAACGATTGATCTGCGCAGCCGAGGCCGATACGGCAGCCGCCACCGAATCCGCCGAGCCGAACAGCACCTTCTCGCAGCCCGCGAGCACCATATCGCCGGCGAGATCGTCGAGACAGGACAGCGCCGGCAGCGAGGCATTCACCTGAGGCGCCGCAACGGCGGCGTGCGAGGCGTCCTGCCCTGCGGTTTCGGATTTGCGCAGTGTCGCCGCAGCGGCAACGCCGATCGCCAACAGCGTGATCACGGTCAACGCGCCATTGGCGACGGACTTCTCGGCGCGCAGCAGCGTCGCTAGCACGATCAGGGCGAAGAAGATGGAGGCAGCCAGCGCGAGCCACATCGGAAGCGTCGGCGCGCGCCAGATTTGATCGAGCGAATTCGCCCATACCCCGTTCATCGAGTCGTCCCCGCAGATGTGGAAGCCAATTTTCCAAAGAAAGCCCTGCTTCCGAAGAAAATGCTTCCAAAGAAAGTCGGGCTGCCATGAACCCGCAATATGCGGTTGTTATGGCACGGCCCCGGTCATGACGAAATCGTGGCGGCGCGAACCGGGACCCGTTCCAACCGAAAACGCTTTAGTCGTCCTCGAAGCGCGGGATGACGATGGTTTCGGCAAGGCCCTCGTCGGTCCATTGCCGGAACGCCGGCAGCGCCTGCATCGTATCCATATACGCACGGGCTTCCGGCGCGACATCGATGTCGTAGGTCAGGAACCGGTGCACCACCGGTGCATACATGGCATCTGCACCGCTGAAGGCGCCGAACAGATACGGTCCATACTTGCCATAACGCGCGCGGCAATCGGCCCAGATCTGCTGGATGCGCCGGATATTGGCCTTGGCATCGTCGGACAGCGCCTTCGCCCGGACCGGCCGGTGCAGGTTCATACCGCATTCGTTGCGCAGCGGCATGAAGCCGGAATGCATCTCGGCGGATACCGAACGCGCATGGGCGCGCGCAGCTTGGTCTTCCGGCCAGAGCTTTGCATCCGGAAAACGCTCGGCGGCATATTCGATGATCGCCAGCGAATCCCACACCGTGATCTCGCCATCGACGAGCGCCGGCACCTTACCGGACGGGGTCACATCGAGAATGCGCTGCTTGTCGGCAGCATCCGTGTACAGCGGGACAAACACCTCCGCGAAGGGGATGCCGGCAGCCTTCAGCGCAACCCATGGCCGCATCGACCACGACGAATAATTCTTGTTTCCGATCACCAGCGACAGCGACATCAACCACTCCTTGCGAGACCGGTAAATTGCCACGCATGCGCCTCTGCAAGCAAGCCGCGTGCACAGGCTTGTTGCTGCATCACGGCATGCGTGGCAGAAGTGCCAACTGATACAATGGGTGCTTCATGATCAACTATTCCTGGGTCGACGTCTTCGCGCTGGGCTTCTTCATCCTGGAGTGGACGACCTATGCGATCACGCTGGAGCACACAAAATACGGCCGCGACAGCCTGTCGGCGCGCATGCACGCCTATCGCGAGGTCTGGATGCGCCGCCTGCTGGAGCGCGAGGCGCGCATCGTCGACACCCATATCATGACATCGCTGCAGAACGGCACCGCGTGGTTCGCCTCCACGACGCTGATCGCCATCGGCGGCTCGCTGGCGCTGCTGCGCGCCACCAACGAAGTGATGCCGATGATGCAGAACCTGCCGCTCGGCTTCAACACGACGCCCGGCATGTGGGAGATCAAGTGCTTCGGGCTGATTTTGATTTTCGTCTACGCGTTCTTCAAATTCGCCTGGTCATACCGGTTGTTCAACTACGTCGCGATCCTGATCGGCGCGATGCCGCTGGCCTCGAAGCGCGACACGCCGGAGGCCGAAGCGCATGTGGTGCGCACGACGCGGATGTTCGGCGCGGCGGCCCGGCACTTCAACCGCGGGCAGCGCGCTTTCTTCTTCGCGCTCGGCTATCTCGGCTGGTTCGTCAGCCCCTGGGTGTTTCTGGTCTCGACGGCAGCAGTGGTGATCGTGACCTGGCGCCGGCAGTTCGCCTCCAATGCCTGGCAGGCCATGGCACCGGATGCCGAAATCAGGGTTACCCCGCGAAATCCTGCGGCGTAAAATCGAGATCGAGCACTTTCCACTCGTCGTATTTGTCGGCTGGCAGCATCGCATAGGGCTGGCAGGCTTCCAGCGCCTGTTTGGCTGCCTGCATCAAGAGCGCGGCCTTGGCCGGCCGCCGCACCTCGATCACCGTGGGCTCGGCAACCAGCCGGCCATCCGGCGAGAACACGGCGCGCAGCTTGACCTTGGCGTCATCGCCGCGCGCGACGGTGGTGGGCAATTTCGAACAGCTCCGCAGATGACGCCGGAACGCGGCGATATCCAGCTTCGACAGATCCGCCTGCTCTGACGCGGCCCCGCCGCCAAAGCCTTCCGGTAAGCCCAGCATGACGCCGTATTTCACGGTGATATCGGCCTCGGGCTGCGGCGGCACCTGCTGTGGGCTGGGCTGCGATGCCGGCGGCTGAGCCTGCAAGGCGGCCTGCTGCTGCAGCGAAGGCTGCGCCGCGGGCGGCAGTGACTGAGGCGGCGTTGCGGGAGTGGCCTGCGGCTGTTGCTGGGCTTGCTGCTGAGGCGGCGGCGGTTGCTGGGCGGCCTGTTGCTGCGGTGACGGTGCGGGTTGCTGCGGCGACGTCTTTTGCGGCTGCGGCGGGGTGTTTTGCGCCGACGACTGCGGTTTGGCGGCGACGGCCTGCGTCTTCTGCTCTTCCAGGGTCGGCTTGTTGGTCAAATCAGGCAGCCGAAATTCCGGCTTTTCCGGTTCGGGCTTTTTCTCTGGCTCCGGCGGCGTCTCCTCGGCCTTCTTCTCCGCCTCTGCGAGCTGCTGCGGCGTTACCAGATCGACGGCAACGCTCTCCTCATGCTGCTCCATCGGACGCGCATCGGCGAAATAGACCCCGGCCGCCAAAGCGAGGTGGCCGACCACCGAGACGGCAATCGCTGCGCGGATGAGGTGCCTTGGTTCCATGGGGCTAATGAGACTTCTATACGCCGACTGGCGCGATCATAGCGTCGTGCCCTCGCCCGCGCCATGTCCGCCAAGCCACAGCTTGCGTCATGCGGTACGATGGGTCATGGCAGAGCATGTCCAAACCCAGTTCGAAGCCACCGAAGCCGGCAGCCGCCAAACCGGCCGCCCCGAAGCCCAAGCCCCTGCCGCTCGACGAGGCGATTCTCGACGCGCTCACCCGCAACGGCGCGGGCACGCTGAGCCCGCCTGAGATCGCGCATGTGATCGAGCCGGAGGGCGACTGGCACGCGCTGCTGATGCCGATCCGCCGCGCCGCCGTGACGCTAGCGCTCGCCGACCGCCTCGTGATCTATCGCAAGGGCAAGCCGGTCGAGGATCCCAACGATTTCCGCGGCGTGTATCGGCTGGGGCTGCCGAAGGCGGAGTGACGCATCACCGCTTCTTCGGCGCCGGCAGCAACTCGCTGCTGCGGCCAGCGAGCCAGTAGGTCACCAGCCCCACCCATTCGTGAACCGCGATGTCGCTCCGGCTGAGGCCGGCGCCGGCGGAATCGAAGGTCTCGGTGGCGTCGATCCAGCCGCGCGTGCGCCAGTCCACCGGATAGGCTTCAACATCGAATCCGACCCTGCGGAACGCGCCGATCGCGCGCGGCATGTGCCAGGCGGATGTCACCAGCAGCCAGCGCTCGCCGGGCTTCGGCGTCACCAGGCCCGCGGTGAAAGCGGCATTTTCGTCGGTGGTGCGGGAAGCGATCTCAAGCGTGACACGTTCGGGGGCCACGCCGAAACGCTGCAGCAGCTCGCCAGCAACGGGCGCTTCGGACAGCGACTTTTCAATCAGGCTGCCGGCGCCGCCGCTGAAGACGATACGCGCCTGCGGATAGCGGCGCGCCAGCTCCAGCATCGCCGTTATCCGCTCGCCGGCCGAATTGATCTCCAGCGAGCCGCGTGCCGCGGACGAATCCGAATCGATAGCGCCGCCGAGCACGATGATGCCATCGGGTGCACGGCCATCGTCCTGCCATTTCGGAAAACGCTCGGTCAGCGACAGCATCAGCACATTGCCAACAGGCGAATAGCCGAACAGCAGCAGCAACAGGATGCCAAAGGTGACCAGCAATGTTCCGACACGCTGGCGCTGCAGCAGCACCAGCACAATGCCGATCACGCAGATTATGGCGATCGCATTGGACGGCTCCGTGAAGAAGCCGAGCATCTTGGAGAATATGAAGAACATGAGGCCCTTGGCTTGCCGGACGGTGTCACTGCATGAGCCATCCCGTTTGCAAGATCAAGGCGGCAAATGCCGGTCGGCCTGATGGATCAATCCCATTTCGGCGCGAAGCCGTAGTCGGTCAGCCGCCCCTTCGGATGCGCCAGATGCGAAATCCGGGACATCTCGGTTTCGGACAGCATGAAATCGAACACGTCGATATTTTCCGACAGACGTTCGACCTTGGAGGTGCGCGGGATCGCCACCGCGCCCTGCTGGACCAACCAGCGCAGGCAAACCTGTGCTGCGCTCTTGCCATGTGCCTTGCCGATGTCAGAAAGCGTTTCATCGCCGCGGACATTGCCCTGGGCGATGGGGCTGTAGGCGACCGTGGCCAGACCATTCTGCCGGCAGGCGCCCTGCACCTTCGTCTGGTCGAGATAGGGGTGGTATTCGACCTGATCGCAGACCAGCGGCTCGGGACACGCAGCGACCGCCTGTTCGATCAGCGCCACGGTGAAATTCGACAGGCCGATATGTCTGGTCAGGCCCATCTGTTTGGCATGCGCCAGCGCGCCGAGCGTTTCCTCCAGCGGCACCTGCGGGTTCGGCCAGTGCAGCAACAGCAGATCGACCTCGGTCATCCGCAGCCGCGTCAGGCTCTCCTTCACGGAGCGTTCGAGATTGTGAGGCGCGAAATGCGTGGTCCAGACCTTGGTGGTGACGAACATCTCGTCACGGCGAATGCGCGCGGCATGGATGCCCTCGCCGACATCGCGCTCGTTCTCATAGACCTGTGCGGTGTCGATGTGGCGATAGCCGAGCCGGATCGCCTGCTCGACGACACGTGAACAAATGCGGCCGCGCAATTCCCATGTCCCGAGGCCAATGGCCGGGATGCGGGCGCCGTTTGCTTCCACGAACTGCATCATCTTCTCCTCTGACAGAGGAACGATACGAATGCCGACCAGCTTCTCCTGGACATGGCCGGCGCGTCAGCACAGGCGATGATCCACAACGATGGTTCAGGCGTCCGCAGCAACCGGTGCGAGCGCCGCGAACACTGTCTCCGGTGCGTGTGCGATCACCGCCAGCAAGGCACGGGCTGGACCGCGCGGCATGCGCTTGCCCTGCTCCCAATTGCGGATGGTCTCGACGGGAACGCCAAGACGCGCGGCAAATTCCATCTGGGTCAGCTGCGCGCGGCGGCGCAGATCGCGAACTTCTGCTTCGCCGGGTCGCACCGCGACCGGTTCCGGCACGACAGGCATATCGGGCACCAGCGGCACCTCGTGCCCGTCCCGCAATTCGACGATCCGTCCGTCAGCCTTCAACCGCAAGCGCATGTTCGACCTCATTGCGCGTGATGGTCGTCGATTACCGTTAAGGAGCCGTGAAGACAAGTGAGCCGGCGATCCCGGTGTTGGCGATCGTCGGCCCCAAGAGATGCGGGATGGCCGGGCACCCTTGTTGCTGAAACCGCGTGAAACATGCTTCGGCGAGCGAGGCCGCTTTGAACCATGAGCCGCCATCCGGGCATCGATAGGCATTCGGCTCGGGTATGTGATGCAGGTCGTGCGGGAGCGGGCATGGCTCGCTCCCATCCGTCGCAAAGCACGAACGCTGCTCACAGCCACTTCAATTCGTTGCGGTCTTGCCGCCGCGCATGGACACAAGCTTGTTTTCACGAAATCGGAGAATGAGCCAAGCGGTCTCATCGAAACCGTCTGCGAGCTTTCCCTCGTGCGAATACACGATCTGAGCAGCTTCCGACTTCGACGGCGGTCCCAACGCCGTGATTACCTCCTGACGCGACATACCTAAATGCAGCTTGCCGTCGAAGATGACGGGCGAGAATTTTTCCGGGATAATGCCGCAATCGGTCGAAGCCCCGGCGTCTTTCTCGGTGAGCTCTTCAACGATTTCCATGACGAGATGATCCGGGCCGCCTATCTCCCCGCCGGACACGACCCACAATCGATGCTGCGCGCGCCGATAACACAGCCAATAGATACTATCTCCAGCGTCCCCTCGGTGTTGGATGGTCCCTTCGCCCAAGGCTTCGCGAACCGCGTCGAGCCGCGTCTCCTCGAAGCGGCCCGCAAATGAGCCTAGCGAAAAGCGGGTCGCCAACCTCGTTACGACTGTCGGCGGCACGCGCTCGAACGCACGTTCGTTGATTGGGGGCGGCGGTGTCTGCGCGGAGCAGTCATCCGAGGGGATCGCAAATAAAAGCAGGAGCAAGAAGAGCGACTTTCGACCATCAACTCTGTATTAGCTTACATTAGAAATTGAGCGCATCTGCAATAGCTTCTCTCGTTTAACAAGGATGGTCGAACCAAATAAAATCGTGACGAAAGAGGAATACTTCAGGTTTTGTTCGAAGGGCTGTCACGTCGTTTGCAAAAACAGCGGAAAGCTCTCGCGCTCTGCCCCCACATCGACGATACGCCTATGCGAGAGACAATTGAGAGTGGGACTAAGAGGTCTCAGTGCTCGTTGACCGCAGCGCTGAGCTTGATCAAGCTCAGCGCGCGGTTCGCGGTCTCGCGCAGGCGGCAGTAGTTCGCGTCGCCCCGGTACATGCCGGACTCGACTTTGTCGAAGACCGCGCAGAAGCGATCACGCGACGCGGCGAAGGTTTTCTGCGAGTCCTTGACCGCCTTGATCTTGTCGGCGAACCCGCCGGCCTCAACCTTCTTTAGCGCCTCATTGGTTTTCTGCGTCCAAATGGCGAGTTCGCGCGCCGCGCAGGCTTTCCATTTGGCGACATCGTCATTCACGCCCTCCGCCTTTTTGATGCAGGGGTCGGCGACGAGCCCGACACACGCGCCGCCGAAACCGCCGGTTTCCTCCGCGGTCTTCAGGCAAGCATTGATCACTGCAACGTCGGCGGGCGCGGTGCCCTGGGCGAAAGCTATCGATGAGAGCGGGAGGCTTGCGGCGAGCAGCGCGGCGGAAAGTTTGAGCTTCATTTGAGATCTCCGTTCGGCGCATCGAAAATATGGAACGCAATACCACTGTGAGCAAATGAAGCCCCGCGAGCCGGTACACCGGCGGGTGTGGCGGAAGGGCCGGACGTCGAGTGGGAAAGCGAAACGAGCGGGTACGCGGCTTTCGCTACGCTCTCTTCAATCAATGCCTTTGAATATGCCTTGACCTGGCTCACGAGATTTTCAGACAATAAGTGACGCATGCAACTTTGGTCATCGAAGGCCCAGCATTGGTTCATCTGAATGTGGAATAGGAGCGCCGACGTGGCGACTCTGAAGATCGCAATTCAAGTTGTATGGACGATATCTGTAGTTGGAGCGGCCACATTTTCAGTGCTCCTTATGGCTGGCAGCAGCACGGATTTGTTGGCGCTCTCGCCCTAGGCTCTGTCAGCTTCGCTTTGAGTGCCGTTGTCGCCGCAAGCCCGGCCTTGGTGCTGCAATTGTTGCGTTGAGCACGCTGCTACGTTGACGGATAACGACGGCAGGACCGGTTTGGGGCACCCACCGGCTACGCCGCTGGCAACACTATGAGACTTCAAAATTGAACAAGATCGCCACGAAGACTGACGAAGGTGGCATGAAACGCTTTCTGATTTTCCCGGCTCTCTTTCCGCCTCTTGCGTTGGTCGTATTCACGGCGCCTGATGGGTTTAAGAATCTTCTCGATTGGATGGTTGAGTCCTACGCAATCGCGGTTATCCCGGCCTTGCTGCTGGCTTGGGTCGATTGGATGCTTTCTGCAAAGCCACTCCGAGTTATGGGAACGGCGGTGACGGCAGCACTCCCTGCAGTCTTGATCATGCTTTTCATGTGGGGAGGATCAAACGACTTATGGCCAATCTTGATGGTTGGGCTCGTCGGAGGACTACCAGCCGCGGTGTGTTCGTGGCTATCCGATGGCCGAACGTTAAGCATGAGCGCGCGAGCGAACAGCTAAAGTTTAATTGGCTCTCCGACCGACTTGCGGTCGGTCGGAGATGAGAGCGAATACAGGTGTGACGCCATCGATCGCCTGCCCCGACCGGCCTAGACGATGCCCTTCGTCCTCAGCGCGGCGATCCGTTCGCCGTCGTAGCCGATGGTGGACAGGATTTCGTCCGTGTTGGAGCCGAGAAGTGGCGGCGCGTGATATTCGGTGATCGGCGTGCCCGAAAACATCAGCGGATTTCGTACGAGCGAAAGCGCCGCCTCGAAGGGATGGTTTGAGCTCACGCGCATACCGCGGGACTTCACATGAGGGTCCGCGAAAACCTGATCGAAGTCGTTGATCGGGCCGGACGGTACGCCGACCGCCTCCAGACGCTCCAGCCAGTAGGCGACGGGCTGCTTCAGGAAAAGACCGGCGAAGATGGCCATGATCTCCTTGCCATGCTGGACACGATCGTTGTTCTTCAGGAAGCGCGGATCCTTGGCCAGGTCCGGCTCTCCGAGCACTTCGCATGTCCGCTGGAACTGGCCGTCATTACCATTCACGAGCATCAACTCGCCATCGGTGCAACGGAAGACACCGGCAGGCATGCCGCCATTGCCCCAGGTTCCGCGCCGCGGCGGGACTTTTCCGCTGATGAGATAGGGTTGGAGCCAATGTGAAAGGGAGGCGATCACCGTATCGAACAGACAAGCATCGATTTGCTGTCCCTCGCCGCCGCCGGCATCGCGATGATAGAGCGCCGACATCACGCCGATGGTGGCATTCAAGCCGGTCATATAGTCCACGATCGAGGGACCGACCTTCATGGGGCCCTCGCCCGGCTCGCCATCGAGATGGCCCGTCACGCTCATGAGACCACCCATCGCCTGCAGGATCGCATCATAGCCGGCGCGTGTGGCGTAGGGACCGGTTTGTCCGAAGCCCGTCACCGAGCAGTAAACGATGCGCGGGTTGATGGCTTTGATCGCGTCGTAGTCGAGGCCATAACGCTTGAGGTCGCCGACCTTGTAGTTTTCCAACAACACGTCGGCGGTCTTGACGAGTTCGCGAACGATCTCCTGGCCTTCAGGCTTGGCCACATTGACGGTGACCGATTTCTTGTTGCGATTGGCGCAAAGATAGAAGGAGTTGTCTCGCCTGCTACCGTCCGGATCGTTCAGATAGGGAGGGCCGAACGCGCGGGAATCGTCGCCAGTTCCAGGGCGTTCGATCTTGATGACTTCCGCGCCGAGATCGCCGAGCATCTGACCTGCTATCGGGCCGGCAAGCACCCGCGTCATATCGATAACCTTGATGCCCGAGAGCGGCAGAGCCGGCATGTATTCCTCCTGTATGTTGGTTCGTCACGTCGGCCACGGAGAACGTGTGAAGCGAGCGCTTACAGGAAAATCACCCCGAGTGCACCGCTTTGTGAGCATGAGGGCTATCCCATTCAAGAGGGCACAGCTCGTGAAGCAGATAGAGGCTTATCTGGACATCGGGCTTGCGCAGCCCGATGGCACGGCAGTCGCAAAGGGCAATTGAGCATAAGATGAATCAAGACGGCTGAAACGTCGCGAATGATCCCTACTTCAGCCCGAACCACAGCGTCGCGATCCCCAAGAAAGCGAAGAAGCCGACCACGTCGGTCACCGTGGTCACGAAGGTACCGGAGGCGACGGCCGGATCGGCCTTGACGCGTTCGAGCACCATCGGGATCAGGATGCCACCGAGTGCGCCGGCGATCAGATTGCAGATCATTGCAAGGCCGATGACGATGCCGAGACCGGGCGTCTTGAACCAGGCATAGGCTGCGATGCCGGTGATCACGGCAAAGGCCAGACCATTGATCAACCCGACAAGGCCTTCGCGGATCACGATGCGCAGGGCGTTGTTGGGGTTGAGCTGCCGCGTCGCCAATGCGCGCACCGCGACCGTCATGGTCTGGGTTGCGGCATTGCCGCCCTGGCTAGCGACAATGGGCGCCAGCACCGCGAGCGCCACCATCTGCTGCAACTGGTCCTCGAACAGGCCCAGCACCGACGACGCGATGAAAGCGGTGGCGAGATTGACGAGCAGCCAGGCGAAACGGCCCTTGGCGATGGTCCAGAAATTATCCGACAGTTCTTCGTCTGACGTGACGCCGCCGAGCGCCTTGAGGTCCTCGTCGGCCTCCTCCTCGATGACATCGACGACGTCATCGATGGTGATGACGCCCACCAGGCGGTTGTCGATATCCACCACGGGTGCCGCGACAAGGTTGTACTTGCCGAACATCCGCGCCACTTCCTCCTGATCATCGACCACGGAGACACGGCGGCGGTCTTCGTCGACCAGATCGGCCAGCGACACTGGACGGCGCGCCCGCAACAGCGCGTCGAGCGATATCGCGCCCTGCCAGCGCTGCCACTGGTCCACGGCATAGATCTCGTAGAAGCGTTCCGGCAGGTCCGGCGTCTCGCGCATGTAGTCGATGGCCTGGCCGACGGTCCAATCCTGCGGCACCGAGATGAATTCGGTCTGCATGCGCCGGCCGGCAGAGTTTTCCGGATAATCCAGGCTGCGCTCGAGCGCCACGCGCTCTGAGAGCGGCAGCTTCTCGAGGATCTCGTCCTGGACCTCCTCGTCGACGCCTTCGAGCAGTTCGACGGCATCGTCGGAATCGAGTTCGCGAACGCCCTCGGCGACGGTCTCGGGCTCCAGCTCCTCGAGCAGTTCCTCACGGACGGTGTCGTCGACTTCGTTGAGCGCCGAGAAGTCGAAATCGGCGCCGGTCAGTTCGATCAAGGGCGCGCGCTCGTCGGCATCGAGCGCTTCGATCAGGTCGCCAAGATCGGCCTCGTGGAGCTCGCCGACGATCTCCTTGAGGAATGCGGTATCGGCAACCTGAACCGCGTGCGAGATCGCCTCGACAAATTCGGGGCGAATGTCGCCTGCATCGTCGCGCATCGGCATCTTGTCGAGCGCCGACAATTCCTCGGGAGCGACCGGTTGGGCGAGATCGACGTCATCGGCCATGCCGCACCTCGCCTGCTTGTTTGGGGGGTGACGGAGCTAGCGCGATTCCTGAAGAAATGCGCTAATCCATCTGTGAACGGAAGCTCGCATCAGGCATTACCCAATGCGCAATGCCTGATGCAATCGGAAAAATGCGGTGCGCGAAATCAGCGGCCGGGAAAGTGTCGTGATCGTGTTGAAGGCCGCCATCTTTGCCTTGATTGCTTCCACCATCGTCGCACATGCCGAAGACTGCCCGCGCAAGGATACGCTGGGCACCGCGCGCATTCTGACTGTGGATCCCAAGACCTACCCGCGGGTCGGAACGCAGAGTTTTCCGGATACGCTGCCGCTGGAAGACCGCGAGGTCGTGCTGACCTTCGACGATGGCCCGCATGCGCCGACCACGGCGAAGATTCTCACAGCACTCTCGCGCGAATGTGTTCGCGCGACCTTCTTCCTGATCGGCAACAGCGCGACGGCCAATGCGGCGCTGGTGAAGCGCATGGCCGCCGAGGGCCATACCATTGGACATCACACCCTCGCCCATGCCGACCTCAAGAAGATCAGCAATGCGGCTGCCGTCGAACAGATCGACCGCGGCATCAGCGCCGACGAAATGGCGCTGAATGGCAAGGCCACCACCGTGCCGACCACACCATTCTTTCGATTCCCCTATTTCGAGTCGACGCCGGCCTTGCTCGACCTGCTGCAGTCCCGCCGGATCGCGGTGTTCGGCGCGGATTTCTGGGCCAGCGACTGGAATCCCATGACCCCGCAGCAGCAACTGGAGCTGATTACCGGCCGGCTCAAGGCCGCCGGACGGGGAATCATCCTGTTTCACGACACCAAGGCGCAGACTGCCGCGATGCTGCCCGATTTCCTGCGCTATCTCCGGGAGAACCGCTACCGGGTCGTGCATATCGTGCCACCGGCCGCCGGCTCCTCCGCCCGCCCCAGTTCCCAGTAGAACTCGCGATCATCAGGATGCGGAAAATACCGTCGGCGGGCCGACATGATTAACATTGCGTTCACAGCCGCCCCGGTAACTTTACAGCCGACATCAAAGCGAGTGACGGATCGATCAATGAACAAGGCGACGACTGACCGGGCACGACGCCTTCTGTGCCTGAGCCTGCTCACCGGCCTGACCCTGTTCACCGCCGCCGCAGCCTCCACCACCAGTGCCTTGTCGGCCGAGGCGTGCCCGGGCAATCCCGGCGCGCTCGGCACCTCGCGCACCATCGTGGTCGATCCCCGCGAACATCCCAAGATCGGCACCATGCAATATGCCGAGACGTTGCCGCTCCAGGACAAGGAGGTCGTGCTGACCTTCGACGACGGCCCAATCCCGAAACACTCCAACGCGATCCTGGATATCCTGGCCTCCGAATGCGTGAAGGCGACGTTCTTCATCATCGGCCGGATGGCGAAGGAGCATCCCGAAGGCGTGCGCAAGCTGATCGCGCTCGGCCACACCGTCGGCACCCATAGCCAGAACCATCCGCTCAGCATGAACCGCATGCCGATCGAGAAGGCGCAGCAGGAAATCGAGGACGGCATCGCCAACACCACCGCAGCGCTCGGCGATCCCGCGCTGCTGTCGCCGTTCTTCCGCATTCCCGGCCTGCTGCGCGCGAGCGTCGTCGAGGACTATCTGGCCTCGCGCGGGATCCAGACCTGGAGCGCCGATTTCCCGGCCGACGACTGGCGCCATGTGTCGCCGCAGAAGGTCCATGACCTCGCGATCTCGCGCATCGCCGCCAAGGGCAAGGGCATCCTGTTGCTGCATGATATCCAGCCGCGCACCGTGGCCGCCCTGCCCGGCATCCTGCGCGACCTCAAGGCCGGCGGCTATCGCATCGTCCATGTCGAGGCGGCGACGCCCGACAAACCGAAGACGCCGACCGAGCCGCAGCAGTGGCAGTTGCATCCGGTGTCGGAGACCGTGGCCGTCACGCGCTGGCACAAGGTGCCGACATTCGCCTTTGCCCATGATGACATGCTGCCCGCGCCGGCGATCTCGGCCTCCGACCAAATGCTGTCGCTGACCGAGAATTTCGATCGCATGCGTCGGCCGCGCAATGCCGTGCCGCTGCCCGAACAGGCACCGTGGCCACGTGAAGCACCGCTGCAGACGATGATCGACACAGCCACATTACCGGTGCCGGCAAAGACCCTGTTCGAGCTCGCCGAACGTCACGGCACTCCGATCAAGGCACTCGTGCAGCTACCACATCACGCACAACAGACGGCGCCTGCCCGCGGCAGCGATTCAGATGCGATTGCGAAACTGATTTCGCTCGATGCCAGCGCCGCCAGACGCACCATCCCCGGCGCCATTCCGCCGGGCCTGCATCCGACGGCAGTTGCCGCCCCGCGCTGAGCGCGACGGGATCAGGTGACGATCTTGGCGATGCACAGCACCACGATGATGCCAAGGAACAGCAGGTCGATATAGGACTTCATCTCGCCGGCCTGGCGCTGCTCGACCACGTTCTTCACGACAGCCTTGCGCGACGACACGGCGGAGGGGCCTTCGCCGGCCAATCCACCAAGCCGGCGTGCTTCGAGTTCGAGCTTCTCGATCGCCTTGAAGAAGACGAATGTGCGCAGCGCCGAGATCGCCCGCATGCCGGCATAGGCCAGCACCAGAGCCGCCACGATGGCGCGCTGCTGGTAGGTGCCGACGAAATTCAGGCTGAAATAGACCAGCGCCAGGAAGGCAAAATTGGAGATGAAACGATAGGCATAGCTCAGATATTTCATGTCCGCTCCGGAAGATCGACGTTCCCGACCATGTCTAGCTGCCGGACGGCGGCGTTGCTACTGGCAAGTCGTTACCTGAGCGCTAAAGGATGATGACAACTGCAATGCATCTGGAGATTTACCCGCAACGCGCCAACGGACTTTTGTCAAACGACGGCGCGTATAGGTCAGCGCGGTACATCATGCTCGGCCCGGCGCGATGATGTCTGCGGCGGCTTCGGTAGCAAGATCACAACGCCATGTTCGGGCACCGTGCCATAAGCGCGACCGTGCGGCAGCGCTTTCCGTAGTGTACAACCTTGACAAAGGAACCTGCTTCGCCGTAACCAGCCGTCATTGCAGGGTGTCTCCCCGCCGTAAGCGTTAACGTCACTCAACGTGCTCAGCTCCGGACAGCCCCAACGTGGCTGGCCGCCTCGAAAGCACGTCGACATGAACCAGAACGCTCCTCCAAAATTCAAAACTGCGTCCAAACCCGCGCCGCTCAGCCGCGACGAGCGCAAGAGTCTGATCAAGCAGGTCCTGATCGTCTTTTTCGGCTTCCTCTCGGTCGGCCTGCCGCTGCCGCCGATCTCGCTCTACATCCATGACCAGCTCGGTTTCTCGGCCGGCGTGATCGGCTTCGCCATCGGCATCCAGTCGGTGGTGACCGTGCTCACCCGCCACCGCGCCGGCACGCTGAGCGACCATCACGGCGCGCGTTACGCGATCCGGCTCGGCCTGCCGCTGTCGGCGCTGGCCGGCCTGTTCTATCTGCTGGCTGCCACCCTGCCGCTGCCGGCCGAAGGCAAGCTCGCGCTGCTGCTGACCGGACGCGTCGCGCTCGGCTTCGGCGAAAGCCTGTTCATCACCGGCGCCATGAGCTGGTGCATCGGACGGCTCGGCCCGCACCGCACCGGTCTGGTGATGTCGTGGCAGGGCATCGCCATGTATTCGGCGATTGGATTGGGCGCACCGATCGGCCTCGCGGTCTACGCATCTATCGGCTTTGCCGGCGTCGGCGTGCTGGCGGCCATCTCGCCACTGATCGCGCTGGGGATCGCCTACGCCATCCCCGACGTGCCTGTGTCGGGCAGCACCGAACGCACGCCATTCTACAAGGTGATCGGACTGATCTGGCGTTCCGGCACGGTGCTCTTCCTCGCCACCATTCCCTTTGCAGGGATCACCGGCTTTCTCGCGCTGACCTATGTCGAACGCGGCTGGTCCGGCGCAGGCATCGCGCTCGCCGCCTTCTCCTCCGGCTTCATCTTCGTGCGCCTGGTCGGCAGCCACCTGCCCGACCGGTTCGGCGGAGCTCGTGTCGCCATGGCATCGCTGGCGATCGAGGCGCTGGGTCAGGCGCTGATCTGGCTGTCGACAAGCCCGATGCTGGCGCTGCTCGGCGCACTCGTCACCGGCATCGGCTTCTCGCTGATTTTCCCGTCGATGGGCGTCGAGGCCACGCGCCGCGTGCCGATCGAACAGCGCGGCCGCGCGGTGGCGAATTTCATCGCCTTCTTCGATCTGGCGATCGGGCTGACGGCGCCGGCGGTGGGATATGCGGCGGGGCTGTTCGGGTACGGGACGGCGTTTCTGATCGGCGCTGTCGCAGCGATCTGTGCGCTGGTGCTGGCGGCACAGGATGACGATAACGGAGAGATCAGATGCAATAATGATATTGGGCCATCTCCGACAATCGACCAAGCCATCAACCACGGCTTTCCTTCGCGAAAAATTCAGGCGACGGACACCACATGATCAACCGGTCGAACTCGACGGCAGTCTACCTTGAAGTCGCAAGCCGCTCCCCAACGATGTCATCTACGGCAGCGACGTAGACATGCGAAGCGTAAGTTCGGATGGTCTCTTCACGCGCAAAGATGGGACGCCCTACGCTCGAACCGATGCGACTTAGCAGGTTCGACGATGTGCAATCTCTAACCGCAGGATACTTCAGAGCATCGTAATCAGTGCGCGCCGTTCTTCTAACAGTACGCTTCAAACGGATTTCTGATTTACGCCTACAAGGGTCTCGACCGATATTCCTAGTGAGGATTCTCCAGGCTGAACATCTCCGCCTGCTCGTCATAAGCGAACAACTCGGCATATCGCCCCCACGACACGGCCGTTTTAAGCGTCTCGTCAGCGTAATCTTCCGACATGTAGTCTTCAAGCTCGTTACGAAAACGTGCTGCCGGGGCTGTGTGAGATGGACGTTCATCAAGGACGCGGCGGATCAGGCCCATGACGGGGACATAGCTTATAACGTGTTCAGCGAAGAGCTTCTTGCGTTCGTCGGTTTCAAGGTGGGCAAAACGTTTGCCGGGCTCAGTCAACATCAGGTCGCCCTCGCTCAAGTGAGCAAATCGCAATAACTGAAGGGCCTCACCCAGGTGAAAAATTTCGTCGGCTTCGAGTTGCAGGTGCCCGGCGAGAACGGGCAAATCAGCGTGCCCGTTGTATGGGGCAGCCGCCAGCCGCTCGATCAGGCCAGATAGTACGTTGGAGGAGACATGATTGAGCACCATTCCAACGCCGCTGCCCTGGATGCCTTCGATTGCAGGTGTGGGAGTCTCCGAGCGCTGCGTCATACGGGCGTAGATGCTATCGACGAGCAGCCGGAAAGTGGGATCCAGACGATTGCGCGGATGAGGCAGATCCACCTTGATCTCGGCCGCCACGCGGCCTGGGTTTGACGAGAACACCAGGATGCGGTCACACATCAGCACCGCCTCCTCGATGTTGTGCGTCACCATCAACACCGATTTGATCGGCAGCCGGCCTTCGACCCATAGGTCGATGAGGTCGGTGCGCAGCGTCTCCGCCGTGAGGACATCGAGAGCGGAGAACGGCTCATCCATCAGGAGGAGATCCGGATGCACGACCAGGGCGCGTGCAAAGCCGACGCGCTGGCGCATCCCGCCCGATAGCTCCTTCGGATAAGCCGACTCGAATCCGTCGAGACCGATGAGATCGATCGCGGCGAGCGCCCGCGTGCGGCGTTCACCCTTGTCGATGCCCAGCGCTTCCAGTCCCAATTCGACATTCTGCAAGACTGTCAGCCATGGAAACAGCGCGAACGACTGGAACACCATGGAGACGCCATTGGGCGGCCCGTCGATGGCTTCCCCCCGGCATTTGGCATCGCCCGAGGATGGAGTGATGAGCCCGGCGATGATGCGCAGCAGCGTCGATTTCCCGGATCCTGACCGCCCCAGCAGCCCGACAATCTCGCCGGAATGGATCGTCAGATCGACCTTCTCCAGCACCAGGAGGTCTTCGCCGCTCCCTTTCGGAAACGACCGGCAGACACCGCGGATGTCGAGAAGGGTGGCTTCGTTGGCTTGATCGAGCATGAGCTATTCCTGATTACCCGAGCCGAAGGCGGCGCTCGCCGAAGGCATAGAGTGGCCTCCAGAGCAGCCGGTTAAAGAGCGTCACCAGAATGCACATGATCGCGATACCAAGCACCACCCGAGGGAAATCGCCGGCTTCTGTCGCAGTTGCAATGTAAGCGCCAAGCCCCGTCGCCGTCAGGTGGGTGTCACCCCAGCTCGCGACCTCGGCCACGATGGAGGCGTTCCAGGAGCCGCCGGAGGCGGTGATCGCCCCCGTGATGTAATACGGAAAGATGCCCGGCAGTATGACCTTGGTCCACCATCGCCATCCCTTGAGATGGAAGCTGCTGGCTGCTTCCTTGAGGTCGCTCGGGAACGCGCTGGCGCCCGCGATGACGTTGAACAGGATATACCACTGGGTACCGAGGATCATCAGCGGGCTGAGCCAGACGTTCGCATTCAACCCATAGCGCACGATGAGGACCACGAAGACGGGAAACGCCAGATTTGCGGGAAACGCCGCCAGGAACTGTGCGAGCGGCTGAATCCGTTCGGAAAGTTTCGGACGAAGCCCGATCCAGACGCCGACCGGAACCCAGATCAGCGAGGCCAGCGCAATCAGAACGACGACCCGTGCCAACGTGATGAAACCATATCCAACCGCGCTGAACACGTCCGAGACGCTCAACGTCGCCGACAGATATTCATAGACCTTCCAGGCCGCAAAAGCCGTGCCTGCCACGATCAATCCGAGCCAGAGCGCATCGGCAATGCGGGATGGTGGCCCCCGTCGCGTCGAAACCCGCAGATTTTTCGGAAGCGCGATGTGCAGGTTCGAGACGGCCTTGTTCAAGGCCGTGAACGGGTAGGACAAGGCCCGCAGTGCCCGGGTTCGGCGAAACAGATCGAGCATCCAGGATGACGGTTCGGTCGCCGAAGCGGTTTGCTCGAACCGGAATTTGTCGGCCCACGCAACGACAGGACGAAACAGCAACTGATCGTAGGCGAGAATGACCAGAAACATCGCGAGGATGGCGTAGCCGATTGCGGGAAGGTTTTGCTCCTTGATTGCCAACGCCACATAGGAGCCAATGCCGGGCAATGTCACGGTGGTATCCCCAACCGTGATGGCTTCAGAAGCGACTACGAAGAACCAGCCGCCGGACATCGACATCATCGTATTCCAGATCAGACCCGGCATCGCGAACGGCACATCCAGCCGCCAAAACCGCTGCCATCCGCTGAGGTGAAAGCTCTGAGAGGCCTCTTCCAGATCCTTCGGGACGTTGCGCATCGACTGGTACATGCTGAAGGTCATGTTCCAGGCCTGGCTGGTAAAGATCGCGAACACGCACGCAAGCTCGGCGCCAAACACACGTCCCGGAAAGAGATTCATGAAGAATACGACGGTGAAGGTCAGGAAGCCGAGGATCGGCACTGACTGAAGGATGTCGAGCAGCGGGATCAGAACCATCTCCGCCCGGCGGCTCTTGGCGGCCAAGGCGGCATAGATGAAGGTGAAGATGATCGAGCAGACGATGGCCAGCAGCATCCGCATGGTTGTCCGGAGCGCATAGAAAGGCAGATTGGTGGGGTCGAGCGACACAGGCGCAACGTCGAGCGCAGACAACGGCCCGGCGGTCTGCTCTCCGCCGTAGACGATCAACACCAGTGCACCGATGACAAGAATCAGGGCCACGAGGTCCCAGATGTTGGGCCGCAGCGCTTGCCCCAACGCGGCTGGGCGAGTGTGTTGAATTGCCATGAATGCCGCCCTGTTCAGAACTCGCCGTGAAGCCGGCCCGAAAAGATGGAGACCGGTCCCCGGTCGGCGTTATAGGCGGGATTTGTGATCAGCTGATAATCGGCCGTCAGCGTGAAATTCTTGTCGATCGAATAGGCGTAATAAGTCTCCAGAATCCGCTCCGGGCGGTAATTGATCTGGCCGTCACCGATCAACAGACCCTTGCCGCCTGCAGCCAGAAAGTCGCGGTGAGAGTCGGAGAGGCCGTTGATGGCTCCGCCGACACCGATCGTGTCGTTGGCGCGTCCCCAATAGCTGCCCTTGATTGACAGACCAGCGGAGAGGCTTCGGTCGATATCGGTGAATGACAGAATTTCGTTCTGGCCATCGTTCCAGCTTGCACGAGCAAACACGCCAATATCCCGGGCGACCTGCTGCTCCGCGTTGACGTAGAAGCCGTATTTGAGGTTGTCGCGTCGGATACTCGCCATGACATCGTTGATGTCGAGCGTCGTGTCCGACGCTCCGATGCCAATCGCCCGGCGGTAGTTGCCGGTATTGCCTCGGTTCGCAAAGGCGCCAAGGCGGAGTTTTCCCGGCTGTTCGAGGATCGCGTATCGTTCTTCCAGTTCGAGCACGACGCCGCCCGTCTTGAAGGTCAGTACGTCACTGTTCGGCTGGGACGGAACCTGAAAGAAGCCGGCGCGTACCGCCCAATCCTTGCGATTCAGTTCGACGATTGCGCCCCGCGTAAAGCCGGGCAGATCGGCCGGGAAATCATATGCGGCGGACGACCACATCGCCCAGTTCATGAAATCGAGGCGCGGGTCCTTCGCATAGGAGTTGCCGTCGAAGAAATCTCCGACGGCAAACCGCCCGACGGTGACGGTGACGCGGTCAATGTCACGCTTCCCCGGCAGTTGGTTGGCTGCATCGGCGACGTCCTCCTGCTCGCCGCCGAGACCGAACGTCTGACGGAAATAATAGCGCTGCGCGCGGAATTTCGGGTATTCCGCGCCGCCCTTTTGCGCCTCTCCGTTCGAGAATCCTGCCAGGCCGAGCGTCCCGCCGATGCCGAAACCTTGCGCCAGCTCTGGACCAAAATAGAATTCGCCGCCGTCCCACAGGCGCCACCCGAGAAAAGCGCCGACTGTCCAGGTCTCACGGACGCGGCCGGCTCCAGGCAGACTGTTGGCTCCCTGATAGGGCGAGCGGAAGCTTGGATAGCCCTGCGGGATGAGCGTGGTCTGGGCGTGAATGTTCCAGTCGGGCGACTCAGGAATAGCCGGTCGCCTGACTGCGAAATCGTTCGATGGCGTCCAGGGTGGAACGTCCCAAAGCCGGTAGTTCACGCCGAACTTGACCGTATGAATATCCGGATCGACGCGCACGCTCGGCAGTCCGACGTCGTTCAAATTATAGGTCCGGCTGCCCAGATCGATATAGTTATACTCGATTTTTCCTGTCCAGTTGCCGCCCATCGAAACCTCGACGCCTGCGCCGGCGACCCAGCCGAGATGGCTGCGTGCTCGCGAGCCGACAGGCTCACCGTCATCGCCGTTGATATCGATGCGGGTCCGCGCCCAGGCTGCCCCCGTGGTCACGTAGGGAAGCAACGTCCCGAAAGCGTAGCCGATCCGGCCCCGGACCGTCCCGAACGTGTCGAACGTTGTGTTGAACGGAGCCGGAGTAAGCCGAGGGCGATCGAGCGTACTGGTGAACGATATATCGGTCTCGGCGCCAAGGACGACGTTGTTGGACAGTTGAATGTTGTAGCCAGCCTGATAGCCGCCAGTGAGGCCGGTCAGGCTGTGTGGGAAAAACACTCCCTGCTCCGGAAGCGGGTTCGTGCCCGGTCCGAAGCTGCCGCCGCCGTAGCCGGCATGCCCGCCGATATAGAAGCCCGTCCAATTGAAAATCGCAGCGAAGCTCTTAGCCTGGGCCTTTGTTGCCAAGTCTGCAGCGTATGCAGGAAGATCTGGTAAGAATACCGATAGAAGTACGATGGCCGATCTACGCATGGTTGCTCGCTCCGCGAATGACTCCCGCGGCGAACCCAGTGAGTCAGCTTATCTAAATTTGGTTGTCCTTGAGGTCGGTTCCTCGACCGAGAGCGCCTCTCGAAACCTTTCGGTCACGCAATCAAGGATCGCAGGATCGTGCCGTCGTTTCGACGGTGCGCCCCTTGAGCGCCGCAGCAAGTGAGCGAATCATGATTTTGCCATCGAAGGGCTTAGTCAAGAAGTCAGCGGCCCCTGCTTCGAAGGCCGCCGCGCGATCGCCTTCCTCTGGGAAGGCGGTAATAAAGATAATTGGCGTATTGATTCCCTTGGCGAGCAACACTGACTGCAGTTGTAGTCCCGTCATACCTGGCATCCGAACGTCGATGATAAGGCACGACGTATGGCTGACATACGGGGACGCCAGGAACTCGTCAGCGGAGGAGAATGTATAGGCTATGAATCCGAGCGACCGAACCAACCTATCCGTGGCTCTTCGGACAGACTTATCGTCGTCAACGATCGAGATCACGGGGAGTTTGGACAAGTCGCTGCCTTTCGAGGGCCGGGAGATTTACGTCGTGCCTTGAACTTGTGCCAGCTCGATGCTCTCCACAACACATACATAGGTTTGTAGTGGGCAGCTCAGGTGCGGATGAGAGAGATCGCGTCAGCAATCCGAACCAGATCGGGAAGCGATTTGGCTTTCATTTTTTTCATGATGTTGCCACGGTGAATCTTAACCGTTATTTCGCGTAGGCCCAATTCAGCAGCGACCTGCTTGTTCATCAGCCCCGACGTCACCAGGGTCATAACCTCCCTTTCACGTGGCGTCAGTGCGCTGAACATCGCGAGCAAGGTCGTTTCAACCCCCTCCGCCTCACGTCGGCGCTTATCGCGACCGACTGCAGCCGCAACGGCAGAGAGAATTGCGCGACCGTCTACTGGCTTTGTAAAAAAATCGACCGCCCCACCCTTCATTGCCTGGATCGTGGTGGGAACGTCGGCATGCCCGGTGATAAAGATTATCGGAATCTGGCGATTAGACTGAGCAAGATCTTTCTGAATCTCAATGCCGTCCAAGATCGGCAACCTCACATCCAATACCAGACAGTTGGCAAAGTCGGATTGTGAGCTCTGCGCCATTTCTGCCGCAGACCCGAACGCTTCAACGTTAAACCCGGCAGATTTGAACAGATTTCTCAAACCCCTTCGTACAGCCACATCGTCATCAACAATAAAAACGAGACCTTTGTCAGTAGACGCACGCAACGTTGTCGCATCAGCCGTCACGAAACTAGCTCCGCAGGCTTAGGGAGAAGGAACCGAAAGGTGGCGCCGCCCCCATCATTGGGCTCCGCCCAGATTCGGCCACCGTGCGCCATGACGATCGTTCGACAGATCGACAACCCCATTCCCATCCCACTTGGTTTTGTCGTGTAGAATGCGTCAAATAGCTGATCCAATACATTGGTCGACAATCCACTTCCGAGGTCAGTCACCTCAACAAGAACGCCTCCAGCACCGGCCTTTTTGGCTCCGATGTAAAGTAGTCGATCGTTGTTAACGTTGGCCATTGCCTCCACCGCATTCAGGATAAGGTTTAGGATAACCTGCTGCAGCTGGACTCGGTCACCGGCAACTGACAAAAAATCGGAATCGAACTCGGTTTTCACCACCACATTCGCGCGCTGCATTTGGGGCCGCATTAGATCGATCACGTCGATGACAATTTCATTTATATCGACTATCTCGCTATGCGGCGGCGTATTTTTAAACAGTGCCCTAATTCTGCTAACGATGTCGCTTGTTCGCTTCCCGTCCTCGACGATAGCCTCAAGGGCTTGCTGTATCTCTGTGAGATCTGGTGACTTAGCCTCCAGCCACCGCATGGCGGCTTCAGCATTGGCGACTACACCTGCAATAGGCTGATTCACTTCGTGAACTATCGCTGCAGTGAGTTCACCCATAGTGGTCACGCGGTTCGCATGCGCGAGATTTGTCTGCGCTTGATGCAAAGCCGTTTGAGCAGAGCGATTTTGAAGAGCAAGATAGGTCGAGGCAACAATCGCTGCGATGCTAATCACGCAATTAATGAAACCTGTGCTTCTGGTACTATCTTCTCGGGAAATGAAGTAGCTTACTATCGTTAGCGTCACACAAACTAAAGTAACCAACAAGACGCCTGGGCGTTCTAAGATACGAACAACTATAAGTATGACCGCCACGTACATGACAGCAATCGCAATTTCTAGCTGCGTAATGGTATCTGCGACGAAGATCGCGCAGGAAAGGGCTGAAGCTGCAAACAAAAGCATAGGAGCGGGCGCTCCGCCCTTAGCGGACGGTGAGATACGCGCTCGTTGTCGTGCCAAGATGTTCATCATCTAGAGATCCGCGCTTAGTCCGTATCTGGAAACGAATCCCTGATTGATCGACGATGATTGAAGAATCAATCTTTTTATCGAGCCATTATGACCTGCTCCCCGATACGCCCTTGTTTATCAGGAGATTCTGTTCTGGGTTTGGCCCCTGTTGGTGCGGGTTGCAAACTCAGTTGATTTGATCCCGTTGAGGCTCGTGTGCGGTCGGTTGGTGTTGTAGTCGATCCTCCACTCCTCGATGATCTGGCGAGCCTCGTTGAGATTGTCGAATAGGTGCTCGTTCAAACACTCGGCACGCAGTCTGCCGTTGAAGCTTTCGACAAAGCCGTGCTGCATCGGTTTGCCGGACGCGATGCGTTTCAGCCCCTCAGCCGCAAACGCCCATGGCCTCTTCGCTACTTGATAAGTGAAAATCGACTGCGGTCGCCGACTGCCGAGATGAAGCTCGCCACACTCGCGGCGCGCAGCGGAACGAATGGCTTGCCATGATCGCGGCACAGCTTCTTGACCTGCCCTGCCGCATGATGGCTGACGCAATCGACCGGGAAAAAAGCGACATCGGCGCGGCTGATCAGGCCAGGCAACGCTGCCGAATTTTCCTCGATGCCGCCGTCATGAGCCAGAAGCGTTGCGCCACGCTTGGCGCACTGCACTTTCAGCTGCTCGATCAAGCCGGGGCGACCACCGACATAGAGCAATGTAAGGCCGTTCAATTCGTCCGCGATCGACGAGACTTCGTCCTCATTCCGGACGTCGACTTGCAGCGTAGCCTCGACCGCCGCGAGTTCGCTCTCGAGCTGGTTGTTCTGCTTGTGCAGATTTGCCGCAAATTTTCGCGCAGCCTGCAGCTGCTCTTCCAATTCGCCGACGCGACCGGCCAGTCTGGTCGCGTGCGCCTTCTCGGTATCGATCCGCAGGAGCAAGGCGGCCGCGTCGGGGCCGCCGCTCGATGTCGCGATCATCTGTTCGGTGAACACCAGCCTCCTGTTTTCAGCCTCAAGCGTTTCGATGCGGCGGAGAAGTTCGGAGCGATCCGACGCCCCCGCTGCCAAACGCGCTTCCTGACGCGCGAGCTTCGCATCACGCTCGCCGATCTCGCGTTCGAGATCACGCAGCCGGGCGATGTCCATCCGGTTCGACGAGCCGACCATATGCGACAGCATATGCACCTGGCCGAAAGCCTCCTCGATCAACGGACGGTCCGTTGCCGGATGCGTCAGGACCGCCCAATAGGCGCTCGGAATGACGCCCTCGTCGAAAGCCTTGAGCCAAAGCTCACGCACCTCAGCCGTCGTCCGTGCGTTCGAGAACCGCTTGACCGTCGTCTCATGACGATTGTCCAGCAGCTTGTGCAGCATCTTGCCCGCCACATCGTGCTGCCCGGCCGCGCGAACGCCGCGGCTATGAATCGCGTGATCCGTGATCGTTTTCGCATCGGTATCGCCGAACCTGACGAAGAACTGCCGCAGCTCGGCTGCCGTCAGGCAGGTGCCGATGATCGAGCAGTGCAGTGCCGGCGAGATATCCCAGATCCTGGCGCGACGATTGGCCTTGGGGTCGATGTTGACGAGAGCCTCTAACCCTTTGTGCCCGAGCAGCGGCGCGGACGTACTGGGCTTGATCTGAAGGATGGACTGGGATGACACCGGATATCCACTTCGCTATATTCAATTGGATATAACGCTAACGGTGGTTCGGGCGTTTGGCAACATGACCGGGGACGGCGTCTTGGACGCGAGATATCAGGCTGGCGGCGCTGAGCTGAAACGTCACCGCAAGGCGCGCAGGCTCTCCCTGCAGCAGCTTTCAGAGCGATCGGGCGTCAGCCGATCGATGATCTCGAAGATCGAGCGATCGGAAACCGTGCCGTCGGTGGCGTTATTCGGGAAGCTCGCCCGCGCGCTCGGTGTCGCGCTTCCTGATGCTGCCCCGGCTCCAGACCGCACGATCATTCACGTTCCCAGGAACCTGCAAACGGCGTTCAACGAAGGGATATCGGGCTTTTCGCGCCGCGCATTGTCCCCCGTCATCCCGGGCCGCAGCATCGACTGGGTGTCGATGACATTGCCGCCGGGCGGCAGGACCAGCGACATCGACATCCATCGCCGCGGGCTGGAACAGTATGTCTACCTGCTGGAGGGGAGCCTCACGGCACATATCGATGGCCGGCTGCTGGCGCTGGAGACCGGCGACTCGCTGTATTTTCAGGCGGACACCCGGCATTCGTTCGAGAATACGGGGGGCCGCAACCTGCCGGTATTTTGTCATTGTCGACAGCTCACGAGTCGGTTGCCGCTAACCGCCCCGCCGGCCCCTTCATGCACGGATGAGTGCCGTATCGTTGCGTGCCCACGGCTCGTCGCACCAGAGATACGACAGCGTACCGCAGTGAAAAGTCCAACAATTTCAAGGATGAGGTGTGGTGCGCTCGGAGGGACTCGAACCCCCACCCTGTTACGGACTGCCACCTCAAGGCAGCGCGTCTACCAATTCCGCCACGAGCGCTAAAGAAATCCGGCGAGGGCAAATCGCCCGGCCGGATCAACCGGCGCCGATGTAACAAACCAATGATGGGGAGACAAGGCCTCTTGGCCTCTCCGGACCACCTATCTGTGGTCGGGGGACCGTGGCAGCATCTGCTTGACCTCAACCGCAATCCGGTTGCGATCGACCATCACCACACCACTGGCGACAGGCAGGTTATTGGCAAGAATTTTGACCTCGTCCTGCTCTGTGGCATCCAGTTCGATGATGGCGCCGCGGCTCAGTCGCATCACCTGATGGACGGGCATCGACGTGGTGCCGAGAACCACCATGATATCGACGGTAATTTTATCGAGGGTTGGCACGTCGGCCTCAAATTCCCAGATGCAGGATCGCACAGATGCAAGATTGCAGTGCGTGCGAGATCAACATGTTATGGTTAGCCAATGGTTAATGACCGCCAAACCCTCGATTTGACAGTGTTTTCTCGCGGCGTCGCCGGCGCCGCGGTGGAATGGCGGGTGTCCGACGCCCCGATTCCCTATCCCGAAGCCGTGGCCGAGATGGAAGCCCGGGCCGCGGCCATTGCCGACGGCACCGCGCCGGAACTGGTCTGGCTGCTGGAACACCCCCCGCTCTATACGTCCGGCACCTCCGGCAAGTCGGACGACCTGCTGGATGCCCGGTATCCGGTGTTCGAGACCGGCCGCGGCGGCCAGGTGACCTATCACGGCCCCGGCCAGCGGGTGGCCTATGTGATGCTCGACCTCAAGGCGCGCCGGCCGGATGTGCGGGCCTATGTGGCGGCGCTGGAAGACCTGATCATCCGGACGCTGGACGCCTTCAACGTGAAGGGCGAGCGGCGCGAGGACCGCGTCGGGGTCTGGGTTGCCCGCCCCGACAAGGGCGCAGGATTCGAGGACAAGATCGCGGCCATCGGCGTACGGCTGCGGCGCTGGGTCTCGTTTCACGGCATCGCGATCAATGTGGAACCGGATCTGGCGCATTTCGACGCCATCGTGCCCTGCGGCGTGGTCGATCCGCGCTACGGCGTCACCAGCCTGGTCAATCTCGGCCTGCCCGTCGCGATGACCGATGTAGACGTTGCGCTGCGTCAGGCGTTTAAGGACGTGTTCGGCGAGAGCGAACAAGAGGTGGTGGACGGCGTGACGGTCTGATCAGGCTCAGAGTGTCGGCAGCATCGCGAAGCCGTCGCCTGCCCCGCGCAGTTTCAGCATGTCAGCACCGGCATCGGTCACATCGACAGCATCCACACGCGACGAGATCGGCCCACGTCGGCATTCGGCGATCATCTGCTCGACGACCGCGGAAGATCCGGCGAACACGGCCTCGACGCTGCCATCACGGCGGTTGCGCACCCAGCCCTGCAAGCCCAGCGACGTCGCAGTGTGTTCGGTCCAGTAGCGATAGCCAACGCCCTGCACACGGCCGCGGATCGCGACGTGACGGATCACGTCACTCATCTATTTCTTGAGCCCGAGAAAATCGATGCCGCGTTGCTTCACGATGGCGCCGCGGGTGACGCTCTCCGTCAGCTCGGCAGATGCGAGGTTCTTCAACTCTTTCGGCCCCGCACCTTCGCGCACTGCTTTAAGAGTCGCATGAACGGCGGCCGTCGCGGCGGAAATCGGCGCATGGCCCTGAATGGCGATGCGGACGCGCTGGGCGCTGAGGAAATCCCAATCCATGTCGTCGGTGGGGTTGCCGAGCACGATCGGCAGCGTGGTCGCGGCGCTTGCCGCTTGCAGCTCGGCGCGGCTCTTGAGGCCGGTGAACATCACGGCATCGACGCCGGCGGCTTCATAGGATTTGGCACGCGCAATCGCATCATCCACGGATGTGATGGAGGCAGCGCCGGTGCGGCCCACGATCACCAGCGCCGGATCCTGTCGCGCATTCAGTGCAGCCTTGACCTTGCCGACGCCCTCCTCTGCGGAGATCAACTGCGCCCTGGCTTCGCCAAAGGCCGCGGGCAGCAGCGTATCCTCGATGGTGAGACCGGCAGCGCCGGCGGCTTCCAGTTCTTCCACCGTACGGCGAACATTAAGCGCATTGCCGTAGCCGTGATCGGCATCGACCAGAACCGGCAGCGATCCGGCGCGCGACATCCGCCGCATCTGTTCGGTGAGTTCGGTGAGCGTGATCAGCGCGATGTCGGGATCGCCAAGAATGGCGAGCGACGCCGCCGAGCCGCCGAACATGCCGACCTCGAAGCCGAGATCTTCGGCGATACGCACCGAGATCGCGTCATAGACCGATCCCGAGCGCATGCAGCGATCGCCGGACAGAAGCGCCCGCAATCCGTAACGGCGTTGCCGGAAGGTCGTCACGCGAATTCAAGAATGAGCGCATCCACCGCCAGCGTTGCGCCGGCAGCGGCATGGATTTTCTTGACGGTGCCATCGCGTTCGGCACGCAGCACGTTCTGCATCTTCATCGCCTCCACAACGGCGAGGGTCTCGCCGGCTTTCACGTCCTGACCTTCGGTCACGGCAATCGAGACGACGAGGCCCGGCATCGGGCACAGCAGCTTCTTGCCGGTATCAGCCTTGACGCCAACCGGCATCAGGCGTGCGGCCGCAGCCTCGATCTCGGTGAAGACATTGACCGCGACTTCATAACCCTGATGGGCAATGCGGATACCGGACGCCATCGGGCGCACCTGCATGGCCACGTTGTGCCCGTCGATGGTGCCTTCCCAGACCGGCACGCCGGGCTTCCAGGACGACGAGAGCTTATGCGGCGTACCGGTCTTGCCGTCGGCACCGATGAAGGCCACGGTCACGACATCGCCGTCACGGGCTACATCGAGCGCGATCTCCTCACGCTCCAGCCATACCGCGCGGCGGCCGGCACGCGTCACCGCGCGACCGATCAACTGACCCGAAATCTGACGCTTGCGCTCGCCGTAGATGGAGTCGACGGCAGCGGCCACCGCGGCGATACGGCGAGCGACTTCGCCCTCCGGCGCCCTGGCGGCGAAGCCCTTCGGGAATTCCTCAGCGATGAAGCCGGTGGAGAGATTGCCCTCGCGCCAGCGAGGATGGCTCATCAGTGCCGACAGGAACGGAATGTTGTGTCTGATACCGTCGATATAGAAGGCGTCGAGCGCATGAGACTGGGCCTCGATGGCGGCGGCGCGCGACGGGGCGTGGGTGACAAGCTTGGCGATCATCGGATCGTAATAGATCGAGATCTCGCCGCCCTCCTGCACGCCGGTGTCGTTGCGCACGGTGATATTGTCGGACTTGCTCTCGGCCGGCGGACGATACTTCACGAGGCGACCGATGGACGGCAGGAAGTTGCGGAACGGATCTTCCGCATAGACGCGGGACTCCACGGCCCAGCCCGTCAGCGTGACGTCCTTCTGCGCAAGCTGCAGCTTCTCGCCGGCAGCGACGCGGATCATCTGCTCGACGAGGTCGACGCCGGTGACGAGCTCGGTGACCGGATGTTCGACCTGCAGACGAGTGTTCATTTCGAGAAAGTAGAAGCTCTTGTCCTGGCCGGCGACGAATTCCACCGTGCCGGCGGAGTCGTAATTCACGGCCTTGGCCAGCGCGACGGCCTGCTCGCCCATCTTGCGGCGGGTGGTCTCGTCGAGCAGCGGCGACGGCGCCTCCTCGATGACCTTCTGGTTGCGGCGCTGGATCGAACATTCGCGCTCGCCGAGATAGATCACGTTGCCGTGCTTGTCGCCGAGCACCTGGATTTCGATGTGGCGAGGATCGACGATGAACTTCTCAATGAAGACACGGTCGTCGCCGAACGACGACTTGGCCTCGGCCTTGGCGAGGTTGAAACCCTCGACCACTTCCGAAGTCGAATGCGCGATGCGCATGCCCTTGCCGCCGCCGCCGGCGGACGCCTTGATCATCACGGGATAGCCGATCTCGTCGGCGATCTTCACGGCGTGCTTGTCGTCGGTGATGACGCCGAGATAGCCCGGCACGGTGGAAACGTTGGCCTTGGCCGCCGCCTTCTTGGATTCGATCTTGTCGCCCATGGCGGCGATGGCGCCGGGATTGGGGCCGATGAACACGATACCGGCGGCCTCCAGCGCGCGCGGGAAGGCCTCGCGCTCGGACAGGAAGCCATAGCCGGGATGCACCGCTTCGGCGCCGGTCTGCTTGCAGGCCTCGACGATCTTCTCGATCAGGAGATAGCTCTCGGCCGCGGCCGGAGGTCCGATGAATACGGCCTCGTCGGCCATCTCGACATGCAGCGCGTCACGGTCAGCTTCGGAATAGACAGCGACGGTCTTGATGCCCATTTTGCGGGCGGACTTGATGACCCGGCAGGCGATCTCGCCGCGATTGGCGATCAGAATTTTTTTGAACATGAGCTGTCTTACTTGCAACCTTGAGGCGGGATCGGAAAGATGGGGTCGACGGTACAATGTGGCATGGAGCCGCAGTCGTAACAATTCTGTCGCGGACAAAAACTAGAGAAGACGTCTGGACCGGATCGGCCGAGTTCTTTCGAAGCGAGGTTTTTCATGCGCTGCGCCACCATCCTCTCCCTCAGTCTTACTCTTATATCCGCAACAACGGCTTTCGCCCAAAACAGCCCTCCCCGCAACCTCATTTTGTTCGTACCTGATGGGCTCCGGGCGCTGAAAGTGACGCCGGAAACGGCGCCTGCGATGTCCGCACTGCGGGATAAAGGCGTCAATTTCCGGAATTCGCATTCGCTGTTTCCGACCTTCACCATGGCCAATGCGTCGGGCATGGCGTCCGGCCATTATCTCGGCGATACCGGCGTGTTCTCGAACTCGATCTATACCGGCCACCCCACCCCGGTGCAGAACAACAGCCCGATCCCTTTCATCGAACACGACCAGGTGCTGGGCGACCTCGACGAGCAGTTCAACGGCGACTACCTCAATGAAGAGACGCTGCTGAAGGCCGCGCGCAAGGCCGGCTATTCCACCGCCGCGATCGGCAAGGTCGGCCCGACGCTGATGTTCGATCACACCGAACGCACCGGCAAGGAGACCATCACCATCGACGACCAGACCGGCGGCATCGACAAATCGGGCAAGCTGCTCGGCATTCCCCTGTCTGACGAGATGAAGGACGCTTTGGCCAAGGCCGGCCTGGCGGTGGAAACACCGGGCCGCGGCGACAACGGCAAGGCGGGCGACGCCAAGACGCCCGGCACCACATCGGCCAATATTACGCAGCAGGCCTATATGGCCGATGTCGCCAGCAAAGTGGTGCTGCCGATGTTCAAGGCACGCAACAAGCCGTTCGTGCTCATCTTCTGGTCGCGCGATCCCGACGGCACCCAGCACAATCAGGGCGACAGCCTCAACAAGGTGACGCCCGGCATCAACGGCCCCTCGTCGCTCGCCTCGATCAAGAATGCCGACGACAATCTCGCGCAGCTGCGCAAGACGCTCGACGATCTCGGCCTCGCCGCCAATACCAACATCATGATCTCGGCGGATCACGGCTTCTCGACGATCTCCAAGGAGAGCAAGACCTCGGCGACCATCAAGGGCACCTATGCGGATACGCCGGAAGGCTTCCTGCCGCTAGGCTTCCTGGCCATCGACCTCGCCAAGTCGCTCGACCTGCCGCTGTTCGATCCCAACGACAAGTTCGCCGCCGTTACCGACAACGCGTATCCGAAAGCCGGCAACGCCTATATTGGCAAGGACAAAGACAAGCCCGAGCTGATCATCGCCACCAATGGCGGCTCCGACCTGATCTATCTGCCGACCGGCGACAAGGACCTCGCCGGCCGCACCGTAAAGGCGCTGCTGAAACAGGATTACATCAGCGGCATCTTTGTCGAGGACTCGCTGGGCTCCTTCCCCGGCGCGCTGCCACTGTCGTCGATCAACCTGTCCGGCAAGGCTGTCACGCCGCATCCCGCGATCGTCGTCTCATTCCGCTCCTATTCGGAGGGCTGCGAAGAGCCGGCGGCGTGCCAGGTCGAGATCGCAGACACCGTGCTGCGTCAGGGCCAGGGCATGCACGGCTCGTTCGGGCGTGGCGATACCCACAACTTCATGGCGGCGATCGGACCGGACTTCAAAGCCGGCTTCGTCGATCCCCTGCCGGTCAGCAATGCCGATACCGGCATCACCGCCGCGCACCTGCTTGGCCTGAAGCGCGACGCCAAAGGCAGCCTGATCGGCCGCGTGATGAGTGAAGCGACGGTGACGGGCGAAACGCCGACGGCAACCACCGACGTGATGCGTTCGGCGCCCGACGATCAGGGTCTGGTCACGGTGCTGCAACTGCAGAAGGTCGGCGAGCACAAGTATTTCAATGTCGCCGGTTTCCCGGGCCGGACTGTCGGACTCGACGCGAAGTAAGAGACAGCCCAAACAAAAAACGGCGGAGCCATGCTCCGCCGTTTTCGTATTCTGATGATCTGCGACCGGCTTACATGCCGATGTCGAACACGTTCGGCAGTTGCAGCGTCGCGGCGCCGACCACGGTCGTGACCAGCGTCATGATGGCGGCATTGCTGACGCGCTTGGCGCGCATCTGCGACGCGATCCATTCGAGCACTTCGATATTCACACCGACGGCCTTGGTCGGCGCCCAGGTCTCGATGGCAACATCGGGCGAAAGCGCCACCGCGCGCGGCGGCACCGGCAGGCCCGACGCGGACGCCGCGTGATGCACGACAGCCTTGGCGAACAGGTCGTCGAAACGACCATCATCGCTGCGCTCGGCTGCCGCTTCGTTGATCGCAAACAGTGCCTCGGCCTCATCGCGGCTGACCGGCTGGCTGGCCAGCGCCGACGCACCCAGGATGCGCTCGCACCAGGCGGCGTCATCGGCATCGAGTGCACGGGAGAAATGGATACGGCCACGGGTGGTCGGCCCTTCGCCGGTGATGACGCCGTCGCGCACGATGGCGAGGGCCTGCGCCGCGGCGCGATGGTCGTTGATATTGGAGGTTTCGATGGCGCCGATTACGTCGGCAGCGGCAGCGGATGACATTTCAAACTCTTCTGTTTTCAGCATATTTCTCAACATGACCCAGCAATTCCACGGGGGACTTAACGCTCGGTTAAGAACTCGATCCGGGATTTTCTTATCCCTAACCGTTGCAATTCAGTCGCGCCGGGGCACCGTCTGGTTCGATCAGGTGTGACGATCCGGTCAGGCGGGATTGCGCCGGGCGGGAGGCAACATCACGGCACCCGATAACATCATGTTGCGTGGGTGTTTTGCCGCAGCCCCCTTGCGTGAAACTGGATGCCAGCGCGCACCTAATTTGAAGAAAGTTCTTGTCCTTTTTGCCGGACAGTTCCATTTACCAGCGTGCGCGTTTATAATCGGCTCACAAAATTCATCTGTAATCAGAATGACATGAGGTCCATCATGACGCTCCAGATCAACGCCGTCGCCCCCGATTTCGAGGCCGAAACCACGGCTGGCCGCATCAAGTTCCACGACTGGATCGGCGATAGCTGGGCTCTTTTGTTCTCGCATCCGAAGGACTTCACCCCGGTCTGCACCACCGAGCTCGGCGCGCTCGCCAAGCTGCAGCCGGAGTTCGACAAGCGCGGCGTCAAGCTGATCGGCCTCAGCGTCGATCCTGTGCACAAGCACGCGCAGTGGGTCGACGACATTAACGAAACCCAAGGCGCCCGCCCGACCTTCCCGATGATCGGTGACACCGATCTCAAGGTCTCCAAGCTCTACAACATGCTTCCGGCCGACGTGGCGGGCGATGCCGACAGCCGCACCGCCGCGGACAACGCCACCGTGCGCAACGTCTTCATCATCGGGCCGGACAAGAAGATCAAACTGGTGCTGGTCTATCCGATGACCACCGGTCGCAACTTCCAGGAAATCCTGCGCGTGATCGATTCACTGCAGATGACCGCCAAGCATCGCGTCGCGACGCCGGCCGACTGGCAGCAGGGTCAGGACGTCATCATCGCTGGCTCCGTCACCAATGACGAAGCCAAGACGATCTATCCGAATGGCTGGAAAGAACCGAAGCCTTATATCCGCATCGTGCCGCAGCCGAAGTAACGCTGCGACTGATTTGCAGAAATGAAAGAGGCGCCGCGAGGAAATCGCGGCGCCTCTTTTCTTTGACCCGTCGAATCGATGCTGCAGGCACTATCCGTCGTCATGGGGTCGCCTTCTCCACGTCCTTACGGGGAGCCCTTCGCGACGATGCCGAGGAGGAGCAGATCCAGCGGCAGCATGACGATCGACGTCGTCACCTAGAGAACCGCGTATCGCTTCGAAATCGCTTCCAGTACCAATTCGGTAATAAATGTCCTGATACTACGCGCCAGCACGCGCAAGGTTGCAAACCCTCGCGGTATTCGAGGCCGGATCGATCACCCGACATCCGCGTTAGATGAAGTGATGACCGATCAATCCCAAACACCGACCATCGTCTGGTTTCGCGACGACCTTCGTCTATCCGATCACCCTGCCCTTCATGCCGCGGCCAGGCGCAATGCGCCGGTGATCTGTCTCTACATCCTCGATGAACAGAGCAAGGCACTGAAGCCACGGCAGGCGCGGCCGATGGGCGGCGCGACGAGGTGGTGGCTGGCGCAGTCGCTGCGCGCACTCAGCGCGAGCCTCGACGCCATCGGCGGCACGCTGGTGCTGCGCAAGGGCGCTGCGGCCGACGTCATTGTCGATGTGGCGCGCGCAGTCGATGCCAGCCACGTCTTCTGGAACGAGATCGTGCAGGCGCCGCATCTCGCGGTCGCCGATGGCGTCACCGAAGCGCTCGCCGATCTCGATGTCGGCACGCAGAGCTTTCCGGACGATCTCCTGGCACATCCTGCGACAATCCGCGCCAAGGAGACCGGCACGAAGGAGAGCCGCGGCTTGCGCGTATTCACACCGTTCTGGCGGCGCGTCCAGGCGATGGGCGGACCGGCGAAGCCGCTTCCGGCGCCGAAGAAACTGCTGCCCGCGCCGAAGCTGAAGAGCGACAAGCTCGCCGACTGGGCGCTAGAGCCATCGAAGCCTGACTGGGCCGGCGGTCTGCGCGAGACGTGGACGCCAGGCGAAGCCGCCGCGCAGAAACATCTCAAGCGTTTCCTCAGGGAGATCGCGGGCTATAGCAGCGATCGCGATCGGCCCGACCGCGAGATCACGTCGCGCCTCTCGCCGCATCTACGCTTCGGCGAGATCAGTCCGCGACAGATCTGGACTGCCGCGCATTTCGCAGCTGCAGAACATCCGACGCACAGCAGCGACATCGCAAAGTTCATGAGCGAAGTCGGCTGGCGCGAGTTCTGTCGCCATCTGCTGTTCGATGTTCCCGATTTGGCCACGCGCAATCTGCAATCATCCTTCGATGAGTTCCCATGGAAGACTGATCGGACGGCATTGCGCGCGTGGCAACGCGGTCTGACCGGCTATCCGATCGTCGATGCGGGCATGCGCGAGCTCTGGCACACCGGTGTGATGCACAATCGCGTACGCATGGTGGTCGCATCCTTCCTCGTCAAACATCTGCTCATCGACTGGCGCGAGGGCGAGAAGTGGTTCTGGGATACGCTTGTCGACGCGGATGCGGGCAGCAATCCCGCCAACTGGCAGTGGGTCGCAGGCTCTGGCGCGGATGCAGCACCCTACTTCCGCGTCTTCAATCCGATCCTGCAGGGTGAGAAGTTCGATCCCGGTGGTGTCTATGTCAGGCGCTGGATACCTGAACTGACAGAACTATCCACAAAACATATTCATCAGCCTTGGACAGCTTCACCGCTCGAACTCAAAAACGCGGGAATCACTTTAGGCAAAGACTATCCGTCGCCGATCGTCGATCACAAAGTCGGTCGCGAGCGCGCATTAAAGGCGTACACAACGATACGAAATAGTTGACTGTCGATGACACACTCTTCAACACGCGCCCGAATCGGACTAACGTGAAAAAGTCGACAATGTTGGGGGATGCTATGAACGACGACACTCCAGTCCTGGAGCAAGTGACGGACGCGCTTAGCAGCGCAGCCGACGCGACTAAGGAAGTCGCCACCTCGGTGGCGAAGAAGGTCAAGAAGGCCGCAAAGAAAGTCGCAAAGAAAGTGACCCCGGCTAAGAAGACGAAGAAGTCCACCAAGAAAACTTCTGCGAAGAAATCTTCAAAGAAGAAAACCCAGAAAGCGAGACCAATGGCTAAGAAAGCAGTGAAGAAGACCGTCAAGAAGGCCGCCAAGAAGACCGTGAAGAAGGCTGCCAAGAAGACCGTGAAGAAGGCCGCCAAGAAGGCCGCTCCGAAGAAGGCCAAGAAGGCCAAGAAGGCTGCCAAGAAGAAGTAAGCTTCTTCGCAGATGTGAAAGCCTCCGGGTCCAAGCCCGGAGGCTTTTTCATGTCCGGGGATTGCAGTAGCCGTAGCCCGCATGAGCGCAGCGATATGCGGGAATGTCGCGCGTGTTGAAGCGCCGGGCCCCGGATGTCGCTTCGCTCATCCGGGCTACAGGGGGTTAAGGCCTGGCGCGGTTGACCAGCAATACTGCGGCGCCGCAGGCAATCATGCCGATGATGGCAACCGCATCGAGCTTTTCATCAAACAGAACGAACGCCATCAGCGCCGTCACGGCCGGCACCAGATAAAACAGGCTCGCCACCTGGCTCGAGGCCTGGCGCCGCAGCAGCCAGTAGAGCAGCCCGACGGTGCCGATCGACAGCACCACCGCGAGCCACACCACCGACAGCACGAACTCCGCCGACCAGTGGATCACATTGGTCTCAAGGGCCAGCGCGCCGATGCCGAGCATGACCATTGCTGCGAGTTGCTGAATGAAGCTGCCGGTGCGCCAGTCGATGCCGCCGCAATAGCGCTTCTGATAAAGCGTGCCGACGGTGATCGTGATCAGCGAAATGCCGGATGCAAACCATCCCCAGCCCGCCTCGCCCGTCATCGGCCGCCCATGCAGGATCAGCAGCACACCGGCGAGACCGAGCGCCACCCCGCCCCATTGCAGCGGCGTGACGCGCTCGCCGAGGAAGCGGCTCGCCAGAATGGAGGTGAAGATCGGCTGCAGGCCCGGGATCAGTGCCGACAGACCGACCGGGACCTTGTGCGCGACCGCAAACACAGTGCCGGCAAGATAGAGCCCCTGCACCAGCAGCCCGGCGACGATGCTGTGGCCGACGCCCGCGCGATCCGGCCATACCGGTCGTACCCACGCGACGATCACCGCCATGATCGCGACCACCAGCATCATGCGCACGGTCAGATAGGTCAGAGGCTCGGCGCCGTTCAGCACATACTTGGTGCCGATGAAGCCGGTGCTCCACAGCAGCACGAAGACGATGGGTGCGACGCGTCCGATCAGGGTTTCAAGATCGCTTTTCTGAACCTGTTTCATGGGCTGCTCAGTGCCCCATCATGTGCTAAGCGGCAATGGCTGTTTGCGCGGACCTGCCCGCCTGACATCACGACACCGAGACCATTATCGAAGGAATTGCCATGGACGTTCGCGCCGCCGTTGCCATCAGTGCCGGCAAGCCGCTGGAGATCACCACCGTTCAGCTCGAAGGCCCGCGCGACGGCGAAGTGCTGATCGAGATCAAGGCCACCGGCATCTGCCACACCGACGAGTTTACTTTGTCCGGCGCCGATCCCGAAGGCCTGTTTCCGGCGATCCTCGGCCATGAAGGCGCCGGCGTCGTCGTCGATGTCGGCCGCGGCGTCACATCCGTGAAGAAGGGTGACCATGTCATCCCGCTCTACACGCCGGAATGCCGCCAGTGCCCGTCATGCCTGTCGCGCAAGACCAATCTCTGCACGTCGATCCGCGCGACGCAGGGTCAGGGCCTGATGCCCGATGGCACCTCGCGCTTCTCGCTCGAGGGCAAGCCTGTTCACCACTATATGGGTACCTCGACCTTCGCCAATTACACCGTGCTGCCGGAGATCGCGGTGGCGAAGATCCGCGAGGACGCACCGTTCGACAAGGTCTGCTATATTGGCTGCGGCGTCACCACCGGCATCGGCGCGGTGTTCAACACCGCCAAGGTCGAGCAAGGCGCCAAGGCCATCGTGTTCGGTCTCGGCGGCATCGGCCTCAACGTGCTGCAGGGTCTGCGTCTCGCCGGCGCTGACATGATCATCGGCGTCGACATCAATAATGACCGCAAGGCCTGGGGCGAGCGCTTCGGCATGACGCATTTCGTCAACCCGAAAGAGCTGGGCAAGGATCTGGTCCCGCATCTCATCGACATGACCAAACGCGGTGCAGACCAGATCGGCGGCGCCGATTACACCTTCGACTGCACCGGCAATGTCACTGTCATGCGTCAGGCGCTGGAAGCCTGCCACCGCGGCTGGGGCGAATCCATCGTCATCGGCGTGGCGCCTGCCGGCGCGGAGATTTCGACGCGTCCGTTCCAGCTGGTGACCGGCCGCGTCTGGCGCGGCTCGGCCTTCGGCGGCGCCCGCGGCCGCACTGATGTGCCGAAAATCGTCGACTGGTACATGCAGGGCAAGATCCAGATCGACCCGATGATCACCCACGTGATGCCGCTGAGCGACATCAACAAGGGGTTCGATCTGATGAAATCAGGGGAATCGATCCGCGGCGTGGTGACGTTTTAAGCGCATCCGCCGCTCTGAATAAGGATGGCGCGCGAAGCCAACGAGCTTCGCGCGCCATCCTTCAACCCAACGAGCGACGCCTCACGTCGGCAGCATCGCGGCTTCGCCTTCGATACCCTGCTCAGCCCGGCGCCTCGCATAGCGCCGCGCAAGGATCGCGCAGACGAACAATTGAGCCTGGTGAAACAGCATGATCGGCAGCACGATCAGGCCGAGGGCGTGACCCGGGAAAAGGATCGCGGCCATCGGAATGCCGCTCGCCATGCTCTTCTTTGATCCGCAGAAGACGATGGCGATCTCGTCCTCGATCGAGAAACCCATCCAGCGGCTAGCCAGCATGGTCGAGACGATCACAACTGCAAGCACTGCCAGATCGATGGCGAGAATCGCTGCGAGAGTGCCGACCGAGAGCTGGCCCCAGATTCCTTCGACCATGCCGGCACTGAAGGCGGCATAGACAATGAGCAGCACGGAGCCGCGATCGACCGTCGAGGTGAGACGCGAATGGGAGAGCAACCACGCTCCGACCCAGGGGCGGATCAACTGCCCGACCACGAAGGGCGCGACGATCTGCGCGGCAATCTCTTCGAAGGCAACGAGGGAGAATCCGCTGCCTGCCGAAGACAGCAACAGCGCAACCAGGATCGGCGTGAGCACGACGCCGAGAAGATTGGACACCGATGCGCTGCACAGCGCCGCCGGGACATTCCCGCGCGCGATCGCGGTGAAGGCGATAGATGATTGTACGGTGGACGGCAGCAGACACATGAAGAGAAGACCGGTGGCGAGGTCGGCTGGCAAATACGGACGCAGCGCGAGACTCGCCGCAACGCCGACGAGCGGAAACAGAAGATAGGTGCTGGAGAACACCATCGACTGCAGCCGCCAATGCAGCAGGCCCTCCTTCACCGCGGTCGGCGACAAGCGCGCGCCATAGAGCAGGAAGAGGAGCGCCACAGCAGCGGTGACGGTGTGATCGACATAGACGGCGGCATCGCCGCGCGCGGGCAGGACGGCAGCCAGCGCGACTGTTGCTGTCAGCCACAACAGGAATTGATCGATCGGTAATTTGATATGGCGGCGTGCTGAAGTGATCATAGCGATGAGCCTCTGTTTGATGGCCCAGATCTAATTTCTTCCGCCTTGATGCAAAATCCCCATAACAACGATATCAATCATCATGTATCGTGATGATCATGGATCATGTGCCAGTCGACCTGTTGCAAAGCTTTGTCGCGGTTGCCGATGCCGGGAGCTTCACCGGCGCGGCCCGTCTCCTCGGGCTGCAACAATCGACCGTCAGCCAGCACATCCGGCGTCTCGAAGAGCAGACCGGCCGTCGCTTGTTCGACCGCAGCACCCACCGGGTGGGCCTCACTCCGGATGGCGATGTCCTGCTCGATCATGCGCGCTCGATCCTGGAACGCTATGCCCATCTGCAGCAGTATCTGTCGGCTGCGCCGCTGCGCGGCCGGTTGCGGTTCGGCGCATCGGAAGATTTCGTGCTGTCGGCATTGCCGAACGTGCTCGCCGCTTTCGCGCGCCGGCATCCGGAGCTTGATATCGAACTGCATTCTGGACTGAGCGAGGATCTGCGCACGTCATTCGATGCAGGTCGACTGGATCTCGCACTGGTGAAGCGGCGAGACGGCGACAGCCGGGGCAGGATTGCCTGGAAAGAGCCGATCGAATGGATGGCGCATCCCGAATTCCGGCTCGATCCCGACAGTCCCTTGCCGCTCATCCTCTACCCGCCGCCCAGCATCACGCGCGTCGGCGTGCTGGAGACTCTCGAAGCGGCGGGGCGACGATGGCGCATCGCATTCACGAGCGCCAATGTCTCCGGCCTGAGCGCTGCGGCGCGTGCCGGCATCGGCCTGTTGCCACATTCAGTCCGTTTGATGCCGCCCGGTTTGACGATCCTGCCGTCTCGTGAAGGTCTTCCGAAACTGCCCGACATTCAGTTCGCGGTGATCTTACCGGACCACCCGCCACCTGCCGTCGAAGCGCTCGCTGCGACCATCATGAACTGGGCCGGTCCGCGCGATCGGCAGAGCTAACGGATCGTCCTTCTCTCCGGCTCGCCGATCTGTCCATGCGCCCTACTCTCCCTTGAACACCACGGCGTCCACCACGACGCAGCCGTTCGTGTTCAGCATCACCGGATTGAGGTCGATGCTCATCACCTTGGCGGACGTATCCGCCATCAGCTCGCCGATCCGCACCATCGCATCCACAAGCACATCGACATCCATCGGCGGCTCACCGCGGACGCCTTCGAACAGTGGCGCGATGCGGAGCTTCGCCAGCGCGCGCTTGGCATCGTCCCTGGTGAAAGGCGGCAGCAGCAGCGTGGTGTCCTTGAACACCTCGACATATTTGCCGCCGTCGCCAACCATGACCACCGGACCGAAGACGGGATCGCGATGCGCGCCGATCACGATCTCACGGCGACCGCCGGTCATGGCGGCGATGATCACGCCGTCGAAGCGCGAGCCCTGCTTGCGGATGATCTCTTCCATCTCGGCATAGACCTCACCGACCGCCTCGCGCGAGGCGACGCCGAGCTTGACCAGACCAAGCTCCGACTTGTGGGCGATGTCGGCCGAGCAGCCCTTCACCACCACTTTGCCGCCTATGGCATCGAAGGCCGCCTCGGCTTCGGCGCGGGAATGCGCGAGCCGATACGGCACCACCGGGAGGCCGTGCGATGCCAGCAGAGCGAGGCTGTCGGCTTCGTTCAGCATCTCGGTCTTGTCGGCCGAGATCAGCGACGATGATGGACCACGCTTGCGCGCCTTCACGCGCGCCATCAGCTCATGATGCGACACATATTGATTGAGCGCGGTGACCGCCTCGACCTCCGTCGGGAATACCGAGACACCCTGCGCCTGAAACTCTCTGGCCACACTCGGCTGCGTCGCCGCGACCACCAGCGGCTTGCCGGTCTGCTGTGCGAAGGCGGCGCTATCGCGCGCGAAGGCCGGGACATCATAGCCCGGGCCCGCGACGGGCACGCCGATGATGAAGGCATCAGCCGCCGGATCTTCGGCAATCACAGGCAGGATGTCGCCGAACAAACGGCTGTTCGACAGCAGCGCCGCGGTGAGATCGATCGGATTGGTCGTGGTCGCGAAGCTCGGCAGGATGCCCTTCAGCTTCTTGTCGGTCTCGGGTGCCAGCTTCGCCATCGGCATGCCGACGGTCGAAGCAGCATCCGCGGTCATCACGCAGACGGCGCCGGAATTGCTGATCGCGACCAGGCGACGGCCGTGCGGCTTCCAGCCTTTCAGATAGAGCTCGGTCGCCTCGACGAGACCGCGCATATCCGGCGCACGCCAGATGCCATGATGTTCGAGGAAGGCATCGACCACGCGATCCTCATTGGCGAGCGCGCCGGTATGCGACTGCGCCGCCGCCTTGCCGGCATCGGTGCGGCCGGATTTCAGCGCGATGATCGGCAGGTTGCGATGGAGCGCGACTTCGGAGAGTTCCTCCAGATACTTCTTCTCCGGAATGCTCTCGAGATAGAGCAGCATCAGCTTCACTTCCGGGTCCTCGGCCACCGCGATGGCGAGTTCGCCGACAGTGATGTCACTGTCATTGCCGGTGGCATGGCTGTGGCGGACGCCGATGCCGCGCGGATTCAGGAAGCCGACCGGCACGGTGGACAATGCTCCGCTCTGGCTGAGCATGGCGACATGGCCTTCAACGCGCTCGAACTCCATGAACATGGTGGAGAACGATGCAATGGCGCCGGTGCCGAAATTGGCGAGGCCCTGCGTATTCGGGCCGACGATGCGCATGCCGTGTTTGTGCGCGATCTCGACCATGCGGCGCTCTTTGGCCTTGCCGGCGATGGCATCGACCTCGCCGAAGCCCGAGGCCATCACCAGTGCGATCTTGACGCCGGCCTTGGCGCAATCCTCGACGGCGCCGATGGCATTGTCGCCGGCGACGGCGACGATCACCATCTCGGGCGCTTCCGGCAGATCGGCGAGGCTCTTGTAGCACTTCTCGCCCTGGATCTCCGTGCGCGACGGATTGATCGGGTAGATCTTGCCCTTGAAGCCGAACTTCTGGAGATAGTGGACCGGACGGCCGCCGACCTTGTTAGGATTTTCCGAGGCGCCGATGATGGCCACGGATTTCGGATCGAGGGCGAAGCGCAGGCGGCTCATGAAGGAATCCTTTCGAAGAACGGAACGAGGCGGCCGGTGAATTGCCGATAGACGGCCTTCACTCTGTCGCCGATGACGAGATCGTTGGCGCCGTGGGCCATCATGCGAAAGCCTTCGGCGGTGTCGATGAGCAGAATATTGTAGGGCACATGCTCGCGCGCTTCGGGCGTGCCGGCGCGGAGCACGACCGACGACGCATAAACGGTGCCTTCGCCCCTCGCGACTTTATCGTCGAGGTCAGGTGCCCCACAGGCGGCGCAAAAACTGCGGCGGAAATACTGGATCGACTCGCAGGCGCGGCAGCTTTGATAACTGATCGCTTCAGTGCCGGTGGTCCAGTCGACGGCGGGCTTGAGCTCGCTCATGATACGCGCTCCAGGAACATGCTGACATGGGACGACAGCACGCCGCCGTCGCCGTGCAGCAGCGCGACGGAGGCATCCTTGACCTGGCGATTGCCTGCCCGGCCGGTCATCTGCAGATGCGTCTCGACCAGATGCGCCATGGCGCCACCGACGCCGCAATGACCGTAGCTCAGAAGACCGCCGTGCGTGTTGAGCGGCATTGCGCCGTGCTGGCCGAAATGGCCGGCGCGCACCCGTGCCGCCGCCTCGCCGCGGTCGGCGAGACCGAGATCTTCCAGCAACATCGCCAGTGTGATGGTGAAGCTGTCATAGACCGCGGCGTAACGGACGTCAGAGATTTCGATACCGGTTGCCTGTTTGGCGCGCGCGATGGCGATCTCCGCACCGAGTTCGGACAGCGCCGGCGCCGCGGTGATGTGCTGGTGGGTATGTGCCTGCGCAGCGCCGCGCACGCGGATTTTCGTTGGGCTGGTCGGCTCATAGCTCACAACGAAGGCCGCGCCGCCATCGGATACCGGGCAGCAGTCGAGCAATTTGAGCGGTGTCGCGATGGTCTTCGAGGCCATCACGTCAGCAACGGTGATCGGTTCGTGAAACTGCGCACCGGGATGGATCAGCGCATGCTTGCGCATCAGCACGGCGAATTCGGCGAGGTCTTCCTGCGTGACGCCGTATTCGTGCATGTATCTGTTAGCAACGAGGCCGTAATAGGCCGGGATGGTCGGGCCGAGCGGCACTTCATAGGTGGGATGACCGACCTGCGCCAGCGCCTGGATCGAGGCATCGCGGCTCTGACCGGTCAGCCGGTTCTCGCCGCCGACCACCAGCACATGTCTGGCGACGCCGCCCTCGACCAGTTGATGCGCCAGCATGGCCATCGCCATGCCAGTGGCGCCGCCCACCTGGATGGCATGGGCATAGGATGGCGTGATGCCGAAATGCTCGGCGAATACGGTGGCCAGCATGATATGCGGCATGGTGGTGGAATAGCCGCACAGGAAGCCATCGATATCGCCGCGCTTGAGGCCGGCGTCAATGAGCGCGAGCTCGGCGGCGCGGCTCATCAGGTCGATGGTCGATGAGCCCTCGTGCTTGCCGTAGGGGAGAAGACCGACGCCGGTGATGTAGCTCATGCGTCGCTCCAAACTCGATTGTCGTCCCCGCCTAGTGCGCCTTCGGCGCACGCGGGGCGGGGACCCATAGCCTCGGGAAGCGAAGTTAGAACGCGGCTGCAACCACAGCGCCTCACTACAAACTCGGAGGTTATGGGTCCCCGCCCCGCGCACGCCTTCGGCGTGCTAGGCGGGGACGACGGTCGGAGTGTGTTGGCGCGATCACGCATCAATACGACTTCGGCAAACCGAGCGCCTTCTCGGCGATGAAGCTCAGGATCAGTTCGCGGCTGATTGGGGCGATGCGCGGGATCAGTGACTCCCGCAAATAGCGCTCGACGTGATATTCCTTGGCATAACCGAAACCGCCATGGGTCATCACCGCCTGCTCGCAGGCGTGATAGCCGGCTTCGCCCGCCAGATACTTCGCCGAATTCGCCGCGGGACCGCACGGCAGTCCCTGATCATATTGCCAGCCGGCGGACAGCGTCATCAGCCAGGCAGCCTCCAGCTCCATCCAGTTCTTCGCCAGCGGATGCTGGATCGCCTGGTTCTGGCCGATCGGGCGATTGAATACATTGCGGGCCTTGGCGTAGTCAGTCGCCTTCCTCAGTGCAGCCTTGCCGAGACCGACGGCTTCCGCCGCGATCAGGATGCGCTCCGGATTCATGCCGTGCAGGATGTACTCAAAACCACGGCCCTCCTCACCGATGCGATCCTCGACCGGAATTTCGAAATCGGCAATAAACAGCTCGTTGGAGTCCACGGCCTTGCGGCCGAGCTTCTCGATCTCGTGCACGGCGATCTTTGAACGGTCGAGATCCGTATAGAACAGACTGAGGCCGTGGGTCGGGCTCTTGACGTCTTCCAGCGGCGTGGTGCGCGCCAGCAACAGGATTTTTTCGGCGACCTGCGCGGTGGAAATCCAGACCTTCTGGCCGTTGACGACATACTTGTTGCCGTCGCGCATGGCGCGGGTCTTGAGCTGCGTGGTGTTGAGACCGGTGTTGGGCTCGGTGACGGCGAAGCAGGATTTCTCTTTGCCCGATACGATCGGCGGCAGCATGCGTTCGCACTGCTCGGGTGTGCCGAACACCACCACCGGGTTGAGCCCGAACACGTTCATATGCACCGCGGAGGCGCCGGACATGCCAGCGCCGGATTCCGAAATCGCCCGCATCATGATCGCGGCCTCGGTGATGCCGAGACCCGAGCCGCCATATTCCTCGGGAATACAGATGCCGAGCCAGCCTGCATCGGCCATCGCCTTGTGGAAGTCGATGGGGAAACCGCCCTCCTTGTCCTTCTTCAGCCAGTAAGCATCGTCGAAGCGCGCGCAGATCTTCTCGATAGCGTCGCGGATGGATTCCTGGTTGGCGTCGAGGGCGAAATCCATGCGTTACAGCTCCGACGTATCTGGGATAGCGGCCTGTCGGAGCACACCATCCTTGTGCATTTTCTCGATCTGCTCGGGAGTATAGCCGACCTCGGCCAGCACCTCGGCATTCTGCTCGCCAAGATGCGAGGCAAGGCGCGTCGGATTGACCGGGGTCTTCGACCAGGTCGCCGATACCTTCATGCTGCGGATCGCACCTTCGGTCGGATGCTCGACCTGCTGGAAGAAGTCGGTCGCCAGCATATGCGGGTCCTGCATCATGCTTTCCAGCGTGTGCATTGGGGTTGACGGCACGTCGGCGTCATCGAGCAGCTTCGCCCACTCAGCCGTCGTCCTGGTCTTGAAGATGCGCGACAGTTCGGCATTCACCGTGTCGATATGCTGGATGCGCTGCGGGAAGGTAGCGAAGCGCGGATCGTCGAACAGCTCCTCGCGGCCGACATGCTTGAGGAAGCTCTTCCACTGCTTGTCGTTATAGACCATCGCGCAGATATAGCCGTCCGAGGTCTGGTACGGCCGGCGATCCGGCGATAGGTGTCGGCCATAGCCGCCCTTGTCGAGCGGCGGATCGTAAGTCAGGCCGCCCATGTGGTCGCCCATCATGAAGCTCGCCATGGTCTCGAACATCGGGATATCGACGCGCTGGCCCTCGCCGGTCTTGTCGCGATGCACGACGCTGGCGAGAATGGCGCCAAGCGCAGTGAGACCGACGATACGGTCGACCAGCGCATTCGGCACATAGCGCGGCACACCATCGCTTGATATCCGCGCATTGAGCGCCGGGAGCGCGGTGGCACCCTGGATCAGGTCGTCATAAGCGGGTTTCGCAGCATAGGGGCCGGCCTGACTGAAGCCGAACACGCCGGCATAGATCAGCCGCGGATTGATCTTGGCCATGACCTCATAGCCGAGATTGAGCCGCGCCATTGCCGCCGGGCGAACATTATAGACCAGCACGTCGGCGGTCTCGACCAGCTTCAGGAGCGCCGCGCGGCCCTCTTCCTTCTTGAGGTCGATGCAGACGCAGCGCTTGCTGCGATTGGTATTCAGGAAAATCGGCCCCATGCCGGGATTGCGCATCGGCCCGATTGACCGAACCACGTCGCCATCGGGGGACTCCACCTTGACGACATCGGCGCCGTAGTCACCCAGCGTCTGGGTGCAATACGGCCCCATCATCACCGAGGTCATGTCGATGATCTTGATCCCGTGAAGTGGTCCCGTCAAAGTCGTTTGCTCCCGAAAGCGTATCGTCCAGCGCTGGATGCGCCCCTGTTGCCTTCGTCTTAGCGGGAGCGGCTTTGCGGACGCAAGGGCGCCAGACGCGGGGCCGTATGCGTGGGATGCCGGTACGCGTCAAAGTGGTAACGGCTAGCCGGCCCCCGCCGACGCCGAAGCGCGCATCATCTCCCGCAGCTCGGTCTTGAGCACCTTGCCATAATTGTTCTTCGGCAGCGCATCGAGATAGACGTAGCGCTTGGGGCGCTTGAACCGGGCGATATTGGCGAGGCAATGCGCGTCGAGCGCAGCATCGTCAGCCGACGCGCCGGGCTCCAGCACCACACAGGCGACCACGACCTCGCCCCAGTCCGGCTCGGGCACGCCAATCGCCGACACTTCCCGCACGGCGGGATGCGTCAGCAGCGCCTCTTCGACCTCGCGCGGATAGATATTGGTACCGCCGGAAATGATGACGTCCTTGGAGCGGTCGGACAGCGTAAGGAAACCATCCTCGTCCAGCCGGCCGACATCGCCGGTACGGAGCCAGCCGTCCTTCAATGTCTCGGCATTGGCCTTGTCGTTGTTCCAATAGCCGAGCATCACAGCCGGCCCCTTGGCCTCGACCTCGCCGGTCTCGCCTGTCGGCAAAGACTTGCCGTCGGCGCCGGTGATCCGCACCGACATCACGCTCTGCGCCGGGCCGACCGAAGCAAGGCGTTCGAGATAGCGCGGGTGTTCGGTATCGGCATGAAAGGCGCGCGGCAGCGAGGCGATCGTCATCGGCGATTCACCCTGGCCGTAGATCTGCACGAAGCGCTGCCCCATGGTCGCGATGGCGTCGCGGATGTCGGCCAGATACATCGGCCCGCCGCCATAGACGATGGTGCGCAGCCCCTCGCCGGTCTCGCCGCGCTTCTTCGCCGCATCGACGAGACGTCGCACCATGGTGGGCGCCGCGAACATCGCGACATCGCCAAGCGCGCGGCCGAGATCGAGTACTTCGTCCGGCTCGAAGCCCTGGCTCTCCGGCACGACGTGCCGCGCGGCCATACGGATATGGATGAAATTGTAGAGACCGGCACCATGCGAGATCGGCGCGGCATAGAGGATCGCGTCGTGCTGATGGACCTGATCGACATCGGCGAGATAGCACATGGACATGGCCACCAGATTGCCGTGGCTGAGCATCACGCCTTTGGGCCGGCCGGTGGTGCCCGAGGTGTAGAACAGCCAGGCGAGGTCATTGTCCTCGTGCGGCAACGGCACCAGTGACGTCGGCTCGCCATGCTGTAATTCGCGATAGGTCTCGCTGTCGATCGACAGCATCTGCATCCCGGTCGGCAGGTCTTCCTCGACCTGAACAAGCGCGCCACGGCTGTCGTCGTCGACAAAGGCCAGTCTCGCGCCAGCATTGTCGCAAATCCATGCGGCCTCGCGGCCATGCAGCTTGGCATTGATGGGGATCACGACGGCGCCGATCCACCACACCGCATACATGCATTCGAGATATTCGGTGCAGTTTGACGCGAACAGCGCGACGCGGTCGCCGGACTGAATGCCGTAATCGCGCACGAGGCCGGCACCGATGGCAGCGGCACGGCGCGCGAATGTGGCGTAGTCAGCCTGGACCGTCGTGCCGGTCAGCAGCGCCGGCGCCTGCGGATGCAGACGCGCCGACGATGCCAGCCATAATGCGACATTCATTGTACGATCTTCTTGGCGTCGCCCGCGCGTTACCTCGCGGGCTCGAGGATCGAGACGTAGTTCGCCACTGCGGCGCCACCCATATTGAAAATGCCGGCGAGCTTTGCATTTTTGATCTGCATGCCCTCGGGCGCCTGACCCAGCAATTGCATCGCGCTCAGCACATGCATTGACACACCGGTGGCGCCGATCGGATGGCCCTTGGCTTTCAGGCCGCCGGACGGATTGACCGGCAGCTTGCCGTCCTTCTGGGTCCAGCCTTCCTTGATGGCGCGCGCGCCCTGGCCGCGCGGCGTCAGGCCCATGGCTTCATATTCGATCAGTTCGGCGACCGTGAAGCAGTCATGGGTCTCGACGAAAGACAGATCGCCGATCTCGACGCCAGCAGATTTCAGCGCCTTCTGCCACGCCACGGTGCAGCCCTCGAATTGAAGGATGTCGCGCTTCGACATCGGCAGGAAATCCTGCGCATGGCCGGTGGCCTTGATGTTGACCGCCTTGCCCATGGTCTTCGCGGTCTCGGAATCCGTCAGCACCAGTGCCGCGGCGCCGTCGGACACCAGCGAGCAGTCGGTGCGCTTCAAGGGGCCCGCGACGAACGGGTTCTTGTCGCTCTCGGAGCGACAGAATTCGAAGCCGACATCCTTGCGCATCTGCGCATAGGGATTGTGGACGCCGTTGGCGTGGTTCTTGGCGGCAATCATGGCCAGCGCATCGGACTGGTCGCCATACTTCTGGAAGTATTTTTGCGCGATGCCGCCGAACACGCCGGCAAAGCCCGCAGGCGTCTCGCCGTCTTCCGGCAAGTAAGAAGCACGCAGCAGGTTCTTGCCGATTTCAGGTCCCGGCGTGCGGGTCATCTGTTCGACGCCGACGACGAGCACGATCTTGGCAGCGCCGGCGGCGATCGACTTGATGCCCTGATGCACGGCGGCGGAGCCGGTGGCGCAGGCATTCTCGACGCGGGTGGCGGGCTTGAAGCGCAGCGCGGGGTCGGCCTGCAGCACCAGCGACGCGGTAAAGTCCTGCGGCGAGAAGCCGGCGTTGAAATGGCCGAGCACGATTTCATCGACATCGGCTGCGGAGATGCCCGCATCGGCCATGGCTTCGGTCGCAACGCGGACCACCATGCTCTCGACGGTCTCGGCGTCGAATTTTCCGAACGGCATATGCGCCCAACCAACGATGCTGGCAGTCATGGTCGTCTCCCTGATCGATTTCAAATATTGCGTTCGTTATAGCCCGGCTTCACGGCGCTTGCAGGGTTTTCATGGTCCGCGCGCACATGGCCGTTATGCCTGCCCAATCGCCAGAACGTATCATGGACGACGGACAGATCCAGGAACCGCCGACCGCCAGAACCATCGGCTCGCTGAGCCAGCTCGCCGCATTGGCCTCGCCGATCCCGCCCGTAGGGCAAAATCTGACATCCGCAAACGGTCCCGCCCAGGCGCGCAGCATCGCGATGCCACCGGCCTGTTCTGCGGGGAAGAACTTCATGATGTCGAAGCCGCGCTCGCGCGCCTGCATCAGGTCCGAGGCCGTGGCGACGCCCGGCAGGAACGGCAGATCGCTGGAAGCTGCGATGTCCAGCAATTCGCGCGTCGCGCCGGGACTGACCGTGAAGCGCGCGCCGATGGCATAGGCCGTCTGGAAATCCCCGGGTGACAGCACCGTGCCGATGCCGACAATGGCCTCCGGCACTTCGGCGACGACGGCCTTCGCCGCCTCCACCGCGGCATCGGTGCGCAAGGTGATCTCCAGCGTGCGAACGCCGCCGGCGACCAATGCGCGCGCCAGCGGCACGGCGTCGGATACGCGCTCGATCGTGAGCACGGGAACAACGAACGCTGCCTTCAGCAGCTTTCGCAGATGATCCTGACGCTGACCGGCATCGACAGGCTTGTTCATGCGGATGGCTCTCTCATGAGGGTGTATCGAACGCGATCATATCAGGCATCGCCTCGCGCGGGATGATCGCACCGGGATGGCAGACGACAGTGCCGGCGAGATAGTGACCTGCCTTTGCGGCGGCGACAGGCTGAGCGCCGCTCAAACGTGCGTGCAGATAGGCAGCGGCGAAACTGTCGCCGGCCGCCGTGGTATCGACCACCGCGCCACTGACCGACTCGGCCTCGACGCGCTGCGACTGGCCGTGAAGCCGTATGATGCTCGCGGGGGTATCGAGTTTGAGCACCACTTCATCTGCGTCGATACGCAGGAGCAGCATTTCCTCGGCTTCGCCAGGATAGAGCGGCAACAAGTCCTCGACCGAGGCCAGCACGATGTCCGACACCGCGAAGGCGCTCTGAAACGCGTTGCGTGCGATATCGAGATCGGGCCAGCCGCGGGCGCGGAAATTGGTATCGAAGGCGACGCGGACGCCTGCGCCGCGCGCTCGTTGAAGCGCCGCAATCAGGCGGTCACGGCCCGCCACGTCGAACAGCGACAGCGTGATGGCCGAGAGATAGATCAGATCACAATCGGCGAGCGCCGCCAGCAGCGCATCGGTCTCGGGTAGGCTCATCAAGCCTCGCACAGCCGAGGCATCGCGCCAGTGATGGAAGCGGCGCTCGCCCGCCTCATTGGTCTCGATCATATACAAACCGGGCAGCTTGCCCCTGAGGCGCATCACACGCTCGGTGCCAACGCCCTCGGCCTGCCAGCCGGCAATCATCTCGTCGCTGAGCGGATCGTCACCGAGCGCGGTGACGTAATCGACCTCCGCACCAAGCCGGGCAAGGTAGACCGCAGTGTTCAGCGTGTCGCCGCCAAAGGACCGCGTCAGGCGCCTATCGGGCATCTGACGCAGCTCGATCATGCATTCGCCGATGCTGGCGATCCGCATGGTGGCCTCAATCGACGAACTTGCCGCCGAGTTCATCCTCGATATGGATGCGGATGATGTCGTCGAAGGTTTTCTCGGCGGTGGTGAAGCCGAGCTTCAGCGCGCGTGCGGTGTCGAAATCGCGCGGCCAGCCTGACACGATGCCGGTGATGACCGGATCGGTCTCCCGCTTGATACGAGCGACGACGTTCTTGCCGGCAACGCGCTCCAGTGCGGCGATCTGCTCGCCAACGGTGACGGACATGCCGGGCATGCTCAGATTACGCCGCGGGCCCATCGCCTGAAGATCCATGGTGCCGGCGTGAACGAGGAAGCCCACGGCAGAGCGCGGCGATGCGTGCCAGTGGCGGACGTCCTCGGAGACCGGCAGGATGGCTTCCTTGCCGGCCAGCGGTTCGCGGATGATGTTGGAGAAGAAACCTGAGGCGGCCTTGTTCGGCGCGCCCGGACGGACGCAGATGGTCGGCAGGCGGATGCCGATGCCGTCCAGGAAGCCCTTGCGGGTGTAGTCGGCGATCAGCATTTCGCAAATCGACTTCTGCGTCCCATAGGACGTCAGCGGCGTGTGAATGAACTCGTCGCCGATCTTGTCGGGGAACGGCGCGCCGAACACGGCGATGGACGAGGTGAAGACCAGCCGCGGCTTGTAGCCGCCGCCGATGGCCCGGATAGCGTCGATCAGGTAGCGGGTGCCATCGAGATTGATGCGATAGCCCTTGTCGAAATCGGCCTCCGCCTCCCCCGACACGATGGCGGCGAGATGGAAGATCACCTCCGGTTTGTGGGCGACCAGCGGCGCAGCCGTCTTTGGATCGGCGAAGTCGGAGGTCACCAGCTCGATCGGGATCGACGCGCCCGCAGGCTTTGCCGGCGCCACCACGTCCTGCAGGGTCATGCGGGTGATATCGCGATTGCCGAGACGGCCGTCGCGAACCAGTTTCTCTGTGAGCTTGCGGCCAACCATGCCGGCGGCGCCGAGGATGAGGATGTGCAAGGGAGGTTTCCTTTTCTTGATTTTGGTTCTTGGCTGTCATTCCGGGGCGCGCGTCGCACTTGCGACGTGCGAACCCGGAATCCCGATATGAGATTCACTATGACTAGGTTCCGGGTTCGCGATCGCCAAGCGGCGCTCGCGCCCCGGAACGACGGAGTTAGGTCACTCCTTCACCGCGCCTGTCATCGCCGACACATAGTGCTCGACGAAGAAAGCATACAGGATCACCAGCGGCAGCGAGCCGACCAGCGCGCCGGCCATCAGCGAGCCCCATTTATAGATGTCACCGTCGACGAATTCGTTGACGATGGCCACCGGCACGGTCTTGTTCTGCGTCGATTGCAGGAAGGTCAGCGCATAGATGAATTCGTTCCAGCACAAAGTGAACGAGAAGATGAAGGCCGAGATCAGGCCGGGCACCGCGAGCGGGATGATGATCTTGACCAGGATCTGCCAGCGCGAGGCGCCGTCGATCAGGGCGCATTCCTCGAGCTCGAACGGGATGGTCTTGAAATAGCCCATCAGCAGCCAGGTCGAGAACGGGATCAGTAGCGTCGGATAAACCAGGATCAGCGATAGCGGCGAGTCGAACAGACCGTAGGCCTGAATGACTGTCGCCAGCGGAATGAACAGGATCGACGGCGGCACGAGGTACGCCATGAAGATCAGCGCGCCGACCGTCTGCGCCCCACGAAACCGCAGGCGCACGATGGCATAGGCCGCGAGCACGCTGGCGATGATCGACAGCAGCGTCGACGCCGCGGCTACGTACATCGTGTTCCAAAGCCACTGCGGATAGTTGGTTTCGAACAGCAGCTTCTGAATGTGCTTGAAGGTCGGCTTGACCACCCAGAACGGATTGAACCGCTCCATGTCGATCAGCTGCTCGTCAGGTTTGATGGAGGTGAGAGCCATCCAGTAGAACGGGAAAAGCAGGATCACCACGATGATGAACAGCGGAATGTAGAGCGTGACGATGCGGCGGGGCACCGACTCCAGATAGGCCATGCCCTCGCTGTGATCGTCCTTCGCCTCGGTTGGGAGAACGGCCGCGACGCGCGCGGCATCTGCTATGGTCTCAGTCATTGTCAGTACCTTGCTGCCACTTACGGCGTTGCATGCCGAACCAGGAGATGGCGATGGCTGCCAGAAGGAACGGGATCATGGCGGTGGCAATTGCTGCGCCCTCGCCGAGCCGGCCCGAGAGAATGCCGCGCTGATAGCTCAGCGTCGCCATCAGATGCGTCGCATTCACCGGACCGCCGCGGGTCAGCGCCCAGATCAGCTGGAAGTCGGTAAACGTAAACAGCACCGAGAAGGTCATGACGACTGCGATGATCGGCGTCAGCAACGGATAGGTGATGAAGCGGAAGCGCTGCCAAGAGGTCGCGCCGTCCAGCGTCGCCGCTTCATAGAGCGACGGTGACACCGTCTGCAGGCCGGCCAGCAGCGTGATCGCCACGAACGGCACGCCGCGCCAGATATTGGCGAAGATCACGCTGGCGCGCGCCCAGTTGCTGTCGCCGAGGAAGTTGATGTTGTGACTGATGAGGCCCATTTTGATCAGTGACCACGAGATGATCGAGAACTGCGAGTCGTAGATCCACCAGAACGCGATCGCCGACAATACCGTGGGCACAATGAAGGGGATCAGCACAGCGGCGCGGATCAGTGCCTTGAACGGCATGTGCCGGTTCAGCAGCAGCGCGAGATAGAGACCGACGGCGAATTTGATGGCCGAGGCGACGATCGTATAGAGCAGCGTGTTGAACACCGAGAGCCAGAAGATGGAGTCGTCGCGCAGCCACTCGTAGTTCTCGAGACCGACGAAGACGCCGCCACGACCGATGCGGTCGTCGGTGAAGCTCATCCAGACGCCGAGAAACAACGGATAGGCGAGAAACAAGATCAGGAACGCGGCTGCAGGCAGCATGAACCACATGGCGAGCCAGTTGCGGTTGATCCACAGCCGGTCCCAGGCCGAGGATCTGGGGATCACTTTCCCTGCCTCCGGCATCGATGTCTGGATCGTGGTCATTGCAAGATAGCTCCAGTCGGATGTCGGCTTCGTTCTGATGTCGTGCAGTCAGTCATGCGTCATGATCCGGTTACGGCAGGATCGCTTCGCCCTCGATCTCGACACGTGCGTGCGGATCGATCAGGGCGGAGACCTGAACCAGCGTCATCGCTGGAAAATGCTTGCCGAGCGTAGCGCCCCAGGCCTCGCCGATGGCGGCGCCGGACGTCTTGAATGCATTGATGTCGGTGACATAGGCGCGCAGCATCACGATTTGTTTGGGTTCGCCGCCCGCCGCCTTCAGCACGGTGACGAGATTCTCCATTGCGTAGCGCCACTGCGTCCCGAAGTCGGATTCCGCGGCGACCTCCCCCTGCCCGTTCTGCTTGCCGAGCTGACCGGAGATGCGGATGCTCCGCGTACCGCCGGCCACCACCGCATGCGCGAAACCGCGCGGCCGCGCCCAGCCTTCCGGGAGAACAGTCTTGTAGTCGATCTCTGGCATTCCCATTCCCATCGTTCAGGCAGCCTTTTGTGAAACGAAATTCACGGCTGCTCCGGAGAGTTGCCGGCGCGGGTCGCTCCGCGCCGACAAGGTCGTCCTCAGGCGCGGAAAATGCGCTTCGCCGCGCGCTCGGCAGACGACATCGCGGTCTTCACGTCCTCGCGGCCCGTGCAGTAATTGGCGTACATGTCGACGACCACGAAGTCGGCGATCGCCGCCGCCGCATTCTCGCTCATCTGCGCTTCGCCCGCCGGGGTCGATGCCGTCGAAGCCACGTCGCGATATGGCGTGTTCTTCGGATCGGCGGTCCAGATCGGGTTCTTCTCGAAAGCGAGCTGGAACGGCGACAGGTAACCCTGGGCTGACTCGACCCATGGATTGAACTGCTCCGGCTCCATCATGAAGGCGGTGAATGCCTTGCACGCCTGCGGGAACTTGGTGAAGGAGAAGATCAGGATCGGGAAGCCGAGATGAAGTTCACGCCGCTTGCCATCCAGACCGACGGGCAAATGTGCATGGTTCATGTCTTCGGCAATCGCCGGGGCTTCCTTCTTCGCGGTCACATAGACCGAGATGCCGTTGGTGGTCAGATGCAATTGGCCGGCGAGGAATGCCTTGTTGTTCGACGAGTCGTTCCAGGATGCGGTGCCGGGAATGAAGTTGTCGTAGAGCGACTTGACGTATTCCAGTGACTTCGCGGTCTCCGGCGAGTTGATGACAACCTTGTTGTCCTTGTCGATCAGCTTGCCGCCATGGGCCCACAGCGCCCAGTGCACCCAGCCATTGGCATCGCCCGATGCGTGGCCCAGCGCCATGCCGCCCGGGGTGCCGTTCTTGTTCATGCCCTTGAACAGATCCTGGAAGCCGCCGAGATCGTTCGGGAACGTCTTGTGCCCGGCCTTTTCCGCAGCAGCGACACGGTAGTTCACGAGGCCACCGGTCGCAGCGACCGGAACGCCGATCCACTTGCCGTTATACATGCCGTATTGCTTGCCGGACTCAGCCCAACCCCCGTTCTTCTTGCCGAGATAGTCGGCGACGTCGGAGACGTCCATGCACTTGGTCGGGAACAGAAACGGCAGGGAGTACAGCCCCCAGACCATGTCGAGGCCCTGTCCGGTATTCGCCGCGACCGAAGCCTTCGGCTGAATGTCGTCATAGGATTCGTTGGAGACGGAGATGGTGACGCCGGTCGCCTTCTGGAAGGCGTCGACGATCTTCATGAAGGCCACGTCTTCGGCTTCGACGAAGCGTTTCCAGCGCAGCAGGTTGATCTTGGCGCCGGCTTCCGGCTTCCACTGTGAGGCCTGCGCCCAGGCTTTTGCGTAGCCCAGCAATTGATCCGCGGACATGGTCGCCGCAGCAGCAAGCGTGATCGCGCCGCCCTTGAGCAGAGATCGGCGATCCGGTGTAAATCCAGTCATCTTTCGTCTTCTCCCTGTAATATTGGTTCGTTGATCGACCAATGTTTTGAAATTGATTGGTGGAAAAGCGCGTCAGTTGACGCGCTTTCCGGTCTCCTTGTCGAACAGATGCGCCGAATTCGCGCGCGGCCTGAGATGAATCTTGTCGCCCGGCGCGACCGGACGACGATCACGGAAGATCGCGATAATGTCCTGGGTGCCGATGCGTGCGACGACCTGAGTCTCCGACCCCATCGGCTCGACCACCACGACCTCGGCCTCGATGCCGTCATCGGCAAATTCGAGATGCTCGGGCCGAATGCCGTAGGTCACCGACTTGTCGTTGGCTGCAGCCGGCGCCGCCGTGATCGGCAGCTTCGCGCCGTTAGCGGTCTCCACCCAGGGCTGGCCACCATTCACCTTCAGCGTGCCTTCGAGAAAATTCATCGCAGGCGATCCGATGAAGCCGGCAACGAACTTGTTCTCGGGGCGATCGTAGAGCTCCAACGGTGCGCCCATCTGCTCGACGATGCCGTCCTGCATCACCACGATCTTGTCGGCCATGGTCATGGCTTCGATCTGGTCATGAGTCACATAGACCGTTGTCGTCTTCAGGCGCTGATGCAGTTCCTTGATCTCGGCGCGCATGGCGACGCGCAGCTTGGCGTCGAGATTCGACAGTGGCTCATCGAACAGGAAGACCTGCGGATCGCGTACAATGGCGCGGCCCATGGCGACGCGCTGACGCTGACCACCCGACAACTGCCGGGGAAAACGCTCGAGCAATCGCCTCAAATCGAGAATATCGGCAGCGCGATTGACCTTCTGATCGATCTCGCTTTTGTCGGCGCCGCGCAGCTTGAGCGAAAAGCCCATATTCTGGGCAACCGTCATATGCGGATAGAGCGCGTAATTCTGGAACACCATGGCGATGTCGCGCTCTTTCGGCTGGACATCATTGACCACGCGATCGCCGATCGAGATCGTCCCGGAGGTGATCTTCTCCAGGCCCGCCAACATGCGCAGCAATGTGGATTTTCCACAGCCGGATGGCCCAACCAGAACCACGAATTGGCCATCCTCGATGGGGACCGACACGCCGTGGAGAACCTCAAAACCGCCAAAAGACTTACGAACGTCGTGAATCTGCACGGACGCCATACATTTCCCTCCCAAATGTCCCATTTTAGAGACGGCGTCCTCCGATTGCCGGAGCCGCCTGTTCTTACTTGTCTGACATCCTACCAGATTTTCTGGCGGCGTGTCGTTGGATCATAGTCGTAGAAAAACTTCGCAGATGCAAACGTTGCGAAGCAGCCAGCGGCGTGCAAACATTCGTGATCAATCAAAAGAGACGACGCACCAGGATATAAAGTGTGCGCTGCGGGAGAAATGATGACCAAGTCGACTTCGTCCACGCCGACTGCGGGGACCTCGCCTGCAAAGGCAACCAAGCGCAAACTTCGTTCGAGCGAATGGTTCAACGATCCCCACAATCCCGGAATGACTGCACTCTATCTTGAGCGCTATCTGAACTACGGCCTGACGCGTCACGAATTGCAGTCCGGCAAGCCGATCATCGGCATTGCGCAGACAGGTAACGACCTGTCGCCCTGCAATCGCCATCATCTCGAACTCGCCAAGCGCGTGCGCGAAGGCATTACCGCCGCCGGCGGTCTGGTGATGGAATTCCCGGTGCATCCGATTCAGGAGACCGGCAAGCGGCCGACTGCGGCGCTTGATCGCAACCTCGCTTATCTCGGTCTTGTGGAAATCCTGTTCGGCTATCCGCTCGATGGCGTCGTCCTCACGACCGGCTGCGACAAGACAACTCCGGCCTGCCTGATGGCAGCGGCTACCGTAAATCTGCCCGCGATCGTGTTGTCCGGAGGTCCGATGTTGAATGGCTGGCACGAAGGCCAACGCACCGGCTCCGGCACCGTGGTGTGGAAATCGCGTGAGCGGCTGGCCGCCGGCGAGATCGGCTACGAAGAATTCATGACGCTGGTCGCGTCCTCGGCGCCGTCGGTCGGCCATTGCAACACCATGGGCACCGCGTCGACGATGAACTCGCTGGCCGAAGCATTGGGCATGTCACTGCCCGGCTGCGCCGCTATCCCGGCGCCCTATCGCGAGCGCGGCCAGATTGCCTATGAGACGGGCAGCCGCATCGTCGACATGGTGTGGGAGGACCTCAAGCCGTCGGACATCCTGACCCGCAAGGCCTTCGAGAACTGCATCGTGGTCAATTCCGCCATTGGCGGTTCGACCAACGCACCGATCCATATCAATGCACTCGCCCGCCATATCGGCGTCGAGCTCGATATCGACGACTGGCAGAAATTCGGCCATGACGTACCGCTGCTGGTCAATATGCAGCCGGCCGGCTTCTATCTCGGCGAGGAATATCACCGCGCCGGTGGTGTGCCCTCTGTGGTGCGCGAGCTGATGAAGCACAAGCGCATCCACGAGGATGTGATCACCGTGAATGGCAAGACGATGGGGGAAAACTGCGCCGCCTCGCCCAAGCCGGACAACGACGTCATCTGGTCCTATGACAAACCGCTGGTGGCTGATGCCGGCTTCCTCGTCCTGCGCGGCAATCTGTTTGATTCCGCGATCATGAAGACCTCGGTGATCTCCAAGGAATTCCGCGATCGCTATCTGATCAATCCGAAGGATCCGAACGCATTTGAAGGCCGCGCCATCGTGTTCGAAGGGCCGGAGGATTATCACCACCGCATCGACGATGCCTCGCTCGACATCGACGAACACTGCATCCTGTTCGTGCGTGGCACCGGCCCGATCGGCTATCCCGGCGGCGCGGAAGTCGTGAACATGCAGCCGCCGGCAGCGCTGATCAAACGCGGCATTCTATCGCTGCCCTGCATCGGCGACGGCCGGCAGTCGGGCACATCCGGCTCGCCGTCGATCCTCAACGCGACGCCTGAAGCGGCAGCCAATGGCGGCCTCGCAATCCTGCAGACGGGCGACAAGGTGCGCATCGATCTCAACAAGGGCTCGGCGAATATCCTGATTTCCGACGAGGAGCTGAAGCGACGTCGCGCCGAACTGATGGCCAATGGCGGATTCAAATATCCGGCCAACCAGACCCCGTGGCAGGAGCTCTATCGCAACACCGTCGGCCAGCAGGCCACCGGCGCATGTCTCGAACTGGCAACGCGCTATCGCGATATCGCCGGCACGGTCGGGACGGCGCGGCATAATCACTAGCAGCCAACGGTGTCATTGCCGGGCTTGACCCAGCAATCCAACTTCCTTCGCAGCAAGATGGATACGCGGGTCAAGCCCGCGTATGACGTCCAAAACAAAAAACGTCTCAGGGAGATTTCACATGTCTGACCGCTTGAAAGGCAAACGCGCCTTCGTCACCGCCGGCGCCGTCGGCATCGGCCGGGCGTGCGCGCTGGCTTTTGCGCGCGAAGGGGCGACGGTGTTCGCCACCGATATCGACGACAAGGGCGTGGCACTGCTGACCAAGGATGGTATCGCCGAGACTGCACGACTCGACGTGCGCGACACGGCTGCCGTCGAAGCGATGGCAAAGAAGGTCGGCGATATCGACATCCTGCTCAACGCCGCCGGCTTCGTGCATCACGGCGCAGCACTGGAATGCTCCGATTCCGACTGGGACTTCTCGTTCGACCTGAACGTCAAATCGATGCATCGGACCATCCGTGCGTTCCTGCCCGGCATGCTTGCGCGCGGCAATGGTGCGATCGTCAACATTTCCTCCGCCGCCGGTGTCTTCAAGGCAGCGCCGAACCGCTACGTCTATGGCGCAACCAAAGCCGCCGTCGCCGCCCTCACCCGTGCTGTGGCCGTCGACTACATCACCAAAGGCATTCGCTGTAACGCGATCTGTCCCGGCACGATCGAAACGCCGTCGATGCTCGACCGCGCCGCAGCCGCAGGCCCGAATGGCCGCGAGCTGTTCGTGAGCCGGCAGCCGATGGGCCGCCTCGGGACCGCCGAGGAGATCGCGTCCCTCGCCGTCTATCTCGCCAGCGACGAGAGCGCCTTCACCACCGGCGTCGCGCACATCATCGACGGCGGCTGGACGCTGTAACCGAGGACATCGCATCATGAACAAGATCGATTTGAACGGCCGCTGCGCCGTGGTCACGGGCGGCGCCCAGGGCTTTGGCCGCGCGATCACTGAACGCTTCGTCGCTTCCGGCGCCAAGGTGGCGATCTGGGATCAGGATATTGACCTAGCCGTAAAAACGGCGAGCGAAATCGGCGACGAAGTGATTGCCCTCAAAGTCGACGTCACCGACGTGGCTTCAATTGATGAAGCTCGCGCTGCGACGCTTCAAGAGTTCGGCAACATCGATATCCTGGTCAACAATGCCGGCATCACCGGCTTCAACAAGCCGGTGTGGGAGATCGATTACGACGATTGGCGTAAGGTGATGCGCATCAATCTCGACGGCCCGTTCCTGTGCTGCAAGGCCGTCGTCCCCGTGATGCTGAAGCAGAATTACGGCCGCATCGTCAACATAGCCTCGATCGCCGGCAAGGAAGGCAATCCGAACGCCTCGCACTATTCGGCATCGAAGGCCGGCCTGATCGCGCTGACCAAGTCGCTCGGCAAGGAACTGGCCGGCCACGAGATCAACGTCAACGCCATCACGCCTGCTGCCGCGAAGACGGCGATCTTCGACCAGATGACGGAACAGCACATCAACTTCATGCTGTCGAAGATTCCGAAAGGACGTTTCGTACTGGTGCAGGAACTGGCCGCGATGGCTGCCTGGCTGGCCTCGGAAGACTGCGCCTTCTCGACAGGCGCGGTCTTCGATATTTCGGGCGGACGAGCGACCTACTAAGTCGCCCTTCTCATCAGCCCTTGCTCTTGACGCGGAAGATCACGGGGACGGTGAAGCTCAGGCCGTCGTCGGCGATCAACGGCGGCGGCGCCGGCAGCGGGTCTGAGCGGCGGACCATGGCAACCGCGGCCTCGTCGAATGCGGCGTCGCCGGAGCCCTTCACGACTCGCACGGCCAGAACCTTGCCGACGCGGTCGATCTCGAAATTCACCGTCACTTCCGCCGTCTTCTGCTGGCGCTCCTGCGGATAGCGCTTGTTCTTTTCGAGATAGGCGCTGAGCTGCTTGGACCAGATTGTCGACAGGCGCTTCTTGTCGGTGCCGATGCCGCCCTGCTGCGCCTGTGCTTTCTCGCCAGCCTTGGAGTCATCGAGCTTCTGCTGTGCGGCGGCCTCCGACGCGACGGATTCTTGCGACGCCTGCTGCTGTTTTTGCGCCTTTTCGGGTGTCTCTTCTTCCGGCTTGGTCGCTTTGCTCTCGGTCACGACCTGATCGGGTTCTTCGCTCTCGTGCGGCGTCTCCTTGGGGAGATCGCTCTGCTTCTCGACAGCCTTCTGCTCCTGAACGGCCGGAGATGCGGTCGAAGCCTCCGAATCCGGGCCCTGCGGAAGATCGGTCGGCTCGACGTCGGGCGACACCATTTCCATCCCGACTTCGATAGCATTGGCGCCAAGGCCGTCGTCGTCCTCTTCCTGCTGCATCTCAAACACAGCCGCAGCGATGCCGCCGACATGCAGCAGCACGGCGACAAGCGCCGCGATCAGCCACAGTCGCCAGGACGACTTTCTATCGAGCTCGGACATAGCGCTTCCGTAACGTCAGGGCTTCGGCGCGTCAGGTGCAGCGGCCGGTGCCGGCGATGCCGCAGCGGCATCCGGAACACCTTCCAGCGCAACAAGCTTGGTCTTCTGATAGCCACCGGCACGCAGCCGTTCCATCACATCGAAGAATTCGCCATAGGGCACCGCGCGATCAACGCGCAGGAAGATCGGTCGATCCTTGTTACCATCGCCCATCGCATCGAGCTGACGCACCAGATCGACGCGCTTGACCATGTTCTCGCCGATCGCGACGGCGAGATCGGGCTTGATGCTCACATAAGTCGGCTTGTCCGGCTTCTTCTGCGGCGTCACCGTGGAGGACGGCAGATTGATCGGCAAGTCCACCGTCGAGAGCGGCGCGGCCACCATGAAGATGATCAGCAGAACCAGAATGACGTCGATGAAGGGGGTGACGTTGATTTCGTGATTTTCACCGAAATCATCATCGTCGTCTGCACCTTCGGAAAGCGACATACCCATGGTTATTCAGCCGCTGCGCGTGCGTGTGAACTCGAATGCGTGCGATCAAGATCGCGTGACAGCAGACGACCGGCGGCGCCCTGCGCACGGCCGACGATTTCCATGTAGGCCTTCGTCACGCGCGAGAAGTGATTGTAGATGATGACCGCCGGGATCGCCGCGACGAGGCCGATGGCGGTCGCCAGCAGCGCTTCGGCGATACCGGGCGCGACGACTGCAAGATTCGTGGTCTGCGATTTCGAGATACCGATGAAGCTGTTCATGATGCCCCACACGGTACCGAACAGTCCGACGAACGGCGACGTTGCGCCAATGGTCGCGAGGATGCCCATACCGGTGCGCACCTTGCGGCCTTCAGCGCGAACGATTTCGCCAAAGCTCGACGCGGCGCGCTCCTTGATGCCTTCATCGCTCGAAATTCCGGCGGACATCCGCCCTTCCCGCATCGCCGCTGCCAAAAAGCGCGACAGGATCGTGCCGCGCTCGCCGAGCGCCATCTGCGCCTCGGACAGCGAACGCGATTCACCGATCTTGCGGAGCGCAGCCTTCAGGCGACGCATGGCCCAGGTCAGTTCCATCATCTTGAAAATGCCGACCGTCCAGGTGACGACCGATGCGAAAGCCAGACCCACCATCACCGCCTTGACGATGATGTCGGCGCCCATGAACATTTTCCAGGGCGACAGATCGTGCTCACCAGTCGCGACCATCGGCCTGGGCGCGGCCTCCACCACCGGGCTAGCAAGAGCTGTCGAAGCGGCCGGGCTCGCCGCTGGGCTGCTCGGCTGAGCAGTTACCGGGGCCGGCGCCGCAGCGGGAGCTGCCTGAGTAACCACAGGCGCCACGGGCTTTGCAGCCTGCTGCGCAATGATTGGCGAAGCAAATGCGACCACTGCCAGCACAGCCAGCGACTTAAGAACAGTTCTAAACAAGCTTATACCTCGGCCCAGTAGCGGATGAGATTATGATAGATGCCCGTTAATTTGACCGTTTCTGGGTCGTCTCTTCCGAGACGTTCAACTAGGCTCTGAATCGCGCTGTCGAGATCGAAGATCATGCTGCGCGCATGAGCATCACGTATCATGCTCTGTAGCCAGAAAAAAGACGCTACGCGCATACCTGCCCTTAGAGGCGTTACAAGGTGCAAACTGGAAGCAGGATAAAGTACGAGATGACCGGCCGGCAGCTTCACCTCGTGTGAGCCGTAATTGTCTTCAATAACAAGCTCACCGCCTTCATATTCCTCGGGCTCGGAGAGGAACAATGTGACTGAGAGGTCGGTGCGGATACGCATGCCAGTGAGATGATCGCCGCGCACCGCATTGTCGACATGCACGCCGAAGTGATGTCCATCCGACGAGACGTAACGATTGAATAGCGGCGGAAGGATATGCAGCGGAATTGCCGCAGATAAAAACCGCGGGTTCGATATCAGTGCCGAGATGATGCGATTGCCGAGCGCGCGGGCAACCTCGCTATCCGGCGGCAGTTGCTCATTTCGTTTGACCAGTGCCGATTGCGCGCCGGCAGTCGAGCGACCGTCCTCCCAACCGGCCGCATCCATGATGCGGCGGAACTCCGCCACATCACTCTTGCTCAGAACATCAGGGATGCAGATTAGCATCCCCTAGAACTTGCCGCTCAGAACAAGTGTTCCCGACCGGCCCGGCGCCACCAGCACAAACGGTGCCGCGCTGTTGTAGAAGCCGTCATAGTAAAGCTTGTTGGTCAGGTTGTTGACGAACAGCTTGAGGGTGATGTTCTGGTCGATCTTCTTCTCGACGAACATGTCGAAGCGCCAGAATTCCGGCAGGACCGTCGTTGTGGTCGTGTACAGGATGCCGCCAGTCCGCTGCGACTGATAGGTCGCCTGCCCGCCCAGCTCCCAGCCGTAATCGAACTTGTACTTGGTCATCAGGTTGAACGACTGATGTGCAATGTTGGCGAGATCGCGCCCGATGAAAGCAGGCGTTGCCGAGTTCAGCACCTTGGATTCCATCAGAACCAGACCGCCGAATACGCTCCAGCGATCGGTGATCTTGCCGGCAACGCCGAGATCGATGCCGCGGATTCTGTATGATGCGCCAGCCACGACCTGCGTAGCACCGGCAACGGTCAGCTGCTCACGCGCATTGCTCTTGGTGGTCTCGAACAGAGCGCCTGTCAGCAACAAATGGCGATCGAACAGTTCCCACTTGGTACCGACTTCCGCAGACTTGTTCTTCTCCGGCGCGAACACCTGATTATAGGCGCCCGTGAGGTTGAAGCCGCCATAGCGCGCGTCGGTGCCGTCCAGTTCCGCACCGACCGGGTTGGTCGACGTAGCATAGGCCACATAAACACTGCCATAGGGCAGCGGCTTCAACGTCAGGCCGACATTCCAATTCACATTGCCGCTATCGGCCTTTTGCGGGAATGTGGTGGTGGTCGCAAACGGCTTGCCCGCGCTGACGCTGTAATCGTCGTAGCGGATGCCGGTGTTCAGATAGACGATGTCGTTGTAGTTCGCCGTGTTGATGGCGTAGCCCGCATTGGTGTCGACCTTGATCACCGTTGGGTTGTTGGCCCGCGTGGGCTGCGCAAAAGCCGAATAGGTCAGATACGGATTGTTGATCGGAACGATCACCGAGCCGATGCTCGTGCTTCCACCCGGCAGCGACTCCGTCGTCAGGCCCGTAAAGGTGTCAATGTCGACCTTTTCGCGCGAGATTTCGGCGCCAACGATGGTCGTGTGCCTGATCGGGCCGGTGTCGAATTTGAACTTCAAATCTGACTGGTTGGCGATCGTATCCGTCGTCTGATAGCGGCTGACGGCGTTGAGCTGCACCAAACCGTAGCCGGCAGGATCGGGAGAATAGCCGGGAATGCCGGCGCGGGGCGCTTCCGGCAAGGTGCCGACATAGGCCAGGGTCGAGCGTTCCAACCGCATCTTGTTGCTGAAGGTGACATCCGGCGTCAGCGCGACTTCGGTGTTCAGCGAGCCGATATCCTGACGTGCATGCTGGAAATCGCGTTTGGCGAAGCCATAGTAGTTGTTGCGGTTCGCGATGCCGGTTTCCGTTGATGGCTTGTTGGCCGCGCGGTCCCATGGAATACCAAAATCCGGAATCGAATTGAGATCGGTGTGGATGTAGTTGGCCGTGACCTTCACGGCATCGACCGGCGTCCACTTGATGGCCGCGAAGCCTCCCCAGCGATCGTCAGTCGTGGTGTTGCGGCCAGCAACATTGGCGTCCTGGAACAGGCCGCCGGCGCGCACCGCGACCGTCGGACTCAGAACCTGATTGGCGTCGATGGTCACGCGCTTGGTGGCATCGGTGCCGAAGGCGGTATCGATATTGGTGAAATTCCTGTCGCCTGCCTGTTTGGTGACAATGTTGATCGCACCGCCGGCAGTGCCGCGTCCGGCGAAGGACGATGCCGGTCCGCGCAGAATCTCGACCTGTTTGGTGAAGAAGTTTTCACGAATGCTGACGGCCGGATCGCGGATACCGTCAACGAACACGTCATTGCGGGCATCGAAGCCGCGAATGAAGAAGCGATCGCCGAAAGCATTGCCGCCCTCTCCAGTTCCGAGCGTCACGCCGGCTGTCGAACGGACGGCATCGCGCAGCGACGTCGCGTTCTTGTCCTCGAGAACTTCCCTGGTGAGCACCGTGACGGTGCGCGGCGTATCCAGCAGCTTCTCGGTGAATTTTCCGCCCGCAAGCCGATCGCCTTTATAGGGCGCGGAGGGATCAGCATAAGGATCAGCGGCAAGTCCGCCGGCATTCGGAAATGGTACGGGTGCGACTGGCACCGGTTGAGCCCGCCGGGCTGCGCGACGCAGCGCAGTGCGCGCGCGAATCTGGTCCGGAGTTGGCTTCGATGCCGCCGGCCGGGGCCGGGCAACCGGGGCTTCCACGGTGACCGGCGGAAGGGTGGATTGCTGCGCCTCGGCACCGCTGAACGACGCAACCGCGATAAGACCAGCAACCGCAGTCACCTTGCGGCCAGAATAGGGATCGGCGCCCTCGCCGGCCCGAACCTCAGAAACAGCACGCAAAGACCGCGGCATTTTCGCCGTACCCATCGAATCCCCCCAAAACTGCGACGCTAGGACGCATCAAGTGCGATAATTTGTCCCATGGACGTAGTCGGCGGGAGAACGGGTGGTCAACGCAATTGGGCGAAATTGCAGGGGGCATATGTTTGAATATGTCTAGATTGGTCGCGGCAGCTACCTGAAGGTAATATGAAACGCCCGCCCTACTCGCTGCTCGGTGGCTTCATCAGCGAGAACATCTCGTCGATGGTCTGCAGCGCCGACTGCCTCACCCGATCCGTATTCTCCATGCCGGCGATGTTGATGCCTCGCACGACGGCTTTGATCTCGTCCCGATAGTCGGTCAGGAAGCGCAGCGGATCCGGCGAGTCATTGGCGACCCGCGCGATCAATCCGGTAATCAAAATCTGACAGGCGATCATCCGCCCATTCAACTCGTCCATGTCTCGCTCCGGATCGATTACATTTGCAGGCCGCGATGTCGGCTTCGACGAGGCTATGGCGGATACGACGCGCAGTTACAACGCCAGGCGCTTCTCACCGCACCGATGGATTGTCCAAGACGCCGCACAAAATGGAGCTCAGCGTACCCTCGGAACGATGCGAGAGATCAGGCGTCACCAACAGCGAACATGAAGATTTGGCAATGAAGCACGCGTTCAAGCGGTCGTGTGTTTACAGCATTTGAGTCGAGACCTAGCTGATCAGGAGCCGCCCAAGCGGGCGCGCATTGGACGCGCATGTCCGCGTCAGTGGCTGCCAAGAGATTGATGAGATCACCATGCCAACGCTTACCCGTTTTCGATGGACTGGGCTGATCGTTCTGGCGCTGCTTGCCGCCGGCGGAACCATCGCATGGCGTCATTACGAGACTACCGGAGCACAGCAGGCGAATGCCGACAAACCGCGCGGCCCTGCCCCCGTCCCGGTGAAAATTGCATCTGTCGAAAAAGCTGATTTCCCCGTTTATCTCGGCGGTTTGGGCACAGTGCAGGGTTTCAACACCGTGGTAGTGCGGACCCGCGTCGATGGTGAGATCGACACAATCGCTTTCATCGAAGGACAGATCGTCAAGGAGGGTGACCTGCTCGCACAGATCGATCCGCGCCCGTTCCAGGCAGCGCTCGATCAGGCCAAGGCCAAAAAGGCGCAGGACGAAGCCAATCTCGCGAATGCCAATCTGGATCTGCAGCGCTTCACCAAACTCGGCGAATTCGCGACACGGCAACAGACAGACACACAACGCTCCACCGTGCAGCAGCTGAGCGCGCAGATCGCTGCCGATGATGCCGCGATCTCGAATGCGCAGACCCAACTCGCTTACACCACGATCAAGGCGCCGATCTCCGGCCGCGTCGGCTTCCGTCAGGTCGACAAGGGCAACATCGTCAACGCTGCCACCCAGACCGGCATCGTCACCATTGCGCAGATCGAGCCGATCGCCGTGATCTTCACCGCGCCTGAACAGAACCTCATCGACATCAGCCAGTCGCTCGCGGAACATCCGCTCAAGGTGATCGCGCTGACGACTGACGGAAAGCGAGTGCTTTCGGAAGGCACGCTCTCAGTCATCAATAATCAGGTGGATACGACCAGCGGCACCATCAGGCTGAAGGCGGTGTTCGACAATAAGGACCACGTGCTGTGGCCCGGCCTCTCGGTCTCGACACGGCTTCTGGTGACCACGTTGAAGGATGCGACTGTCATTCCCGACGACGCCGTTCAGCATGGGGCCGACGGGCTCTATGCCTTTGCGGTCGGCGCTGACAACAAAGCCGAGCTGAAGAAAATCAAGGTCGGCCGTTCCATCGATGGCCGCACCGTGGTCGAAGACGGGCTGAGCGCCGGCGAGCGCGTCATCGTCGCCGGGCAATATAAAGTGCAGCCGGGCGCGCTGGTGGCGACGTCAGTCGCAACATCCGCAGCCACTCCGGCGAAAGGCGAATAGCCATGAACGGAGGAATTTCAGCACCGTTCATTCGCTATCCGATCGCAACGTCATTGCTGATGGCCGGCATCCTGTTCGTCGGCCTGGTCTCCTATCCCCAGCTTCCCGTAGCGCCTTTGCCGCAGGTCGACTTCCCGACCATCCAGGTCGCCGCCACCCTGCCCGGCGCCAGTCCCGAGACCATGGCATCCTCGGTGGCGCAGCCGCTGGAGCGACAGCTCGCGCAGATCCCCGGCGTGGCGCAGATGACCTCCACGAGTTCGCTCGGCACATCCGCGGTCACGATCCAGTTCGATCTCAACCGCTCGATCGACGGCGCCGCCAATGACGTGCAAGCCGCGATCAATGCCGCCGGCGGGCAATTGCCGAAGACGCTTCCGAGCCCGCCCACCTATCGCAAGGTCAACCCGGCGGACTCGCCGATCATGCTGCTGTCGGCGACATCGGATACGCTCCCCATTACGACGGTCAGCGACAGTGTCGATGCGCAACTGGCGCAGCAGATCAGCCAGATCTCCGGCGTCGCCCAGGTTACGATCGGCGGCCAGCAAAAGCCGGCGATCCGCATCCAGATCGATCCCGCCAAGCTGGTCGCCAAGGGGCTGCAACTCGAAGACATCCGCAGCCAGATCGCGATCACCACTGTCGACAGCCCGAAAGGCAATATCGACGGCGCGACTCGCAGTTACACGATCTACGCCAACGACCAGTTGCCGGAATCGAAAGACTGGAACGACGTCATCATCGCCTACCGCAATGGCGGCCCGCTGCGGGTCAGGGATATCGGCACGGCGGTGACGGGTCCCGAAGACGCCAAGCAGGCGGCCTGGGCTAACGGCAAGCGCGGCGTGTTTCTGGTGATTTTCAAGCAACCCGGCGCCAACGTCATCGACACCGTCGACAAGATCAAGGCCGAGCTGCCGCGTCTGGTCGCCGCGATCCCGCCGACCGTGAAGATCGAGGTCCTCAGCGATCGTACGCAGACCATCCGCGCCGCCGTGCAGGATGTCCAGTTCACACTGCTGCTGACCATTGCCCTCGTCGTGATGGTGATCTTCGTCTTCCTGCGCAGCGTCTGGGCCACCGTCATTCCCAGCGTGACCGTACCGCTCGCATTGCTCGGCGCCTGCGCGCTGATGTGGGTGTTCGGCTATACGCTCGACAATCTGTCGCTGATGGCGCTGACCATCTCGGTCGGCTTTGTGGTCGACGACGCCATCGTGATGCTGGAAAACATCACGCGCTATATCGAGGAAGGCGAGACACCGATGGCTGCCGCGCTGAAAGGCGCCGGTGAGATCGGCTTCACCATCGTCTCGATATCAGTCTCGCTGGTCGCGGTGCTGATCCCGCTGCTGCTGATGGGCGGCATCATCGGCCGCCTGTTCCGCGAATTCGCTGTGACACTGACCATGACGATTTTCGTCTCGCTGGTGGTGTCGCTGACGCTGACCCCGATGATGGCCTCGCGCTTCCTGCGCGAGGAGAAACACGCCAAGCATGGCCGGCTCTATCAGCTCAGCGAGAACGCCTTCGACGCTCTGCTGCGCGCCTATGAGCGCGGCCTCGACCTCGTGCTGCGCTGGCGCCTGACGACGCTGATGGTGTTCTTCGCCACGCTCGTCCTGTCGGTCTATCTGTTCATGATTATCCCGAAGGGCTTCTTCCCGCAGCAGGACACCGGCTTGATCACTGCATCCTCCGAAGCGGCGCAGGATATTTCCTTCGCCGACATGAAGATACATCAGGAAGAACTCGGCAAGATCGTGCAGGCCGATCCCGACGTCGCCAGCGTGGCCATGTCGATCGGCGGCAGCGGCGGAGCGCTGAATACGGGACGCATGTTCATCACGCTGAAGCCGCGCGACGAGCGCTCTGCCAGCGCGCAGCAGATCATCACGCGGCTGCGGCCGCAGCTGGAAAAGATCCAGGGCGCCCGCCTGTTCATGCAGGCGGCGCAGGATATCCGGCTTGGCGGCCGCGCCACCCGTACCCAGTTCGAATACACGCTGCAGGACGCCAATCTGACCGAACTGAACGAGTGGGCGCCGAAAATTCTGGCCAAGATGCAGACGCTGCCGGAGCTGCGCGACGTCGCCACCGACCAGCAGACCAAGGGCACGACACTGACGCTGACCATCGATCGCGACAACGCCTCGCGCTACGGCATCCAGCCGCAGCTGATCGACGATACTCTGTATGATGCGTTCGGCCAGCGGCAGGTCGCCCAGTACTTCACGCAGTTGAACAGCTATCACGTCATTCTCGAGATATTGCCCGAGATGCAAGGCAAGCTGGATTCACTCGACAAGATCTATATCAAGTCGCCGACGACAAGCGACATGGTACCGCTGTCGGCCTTTGCCAAATGGACGACGGTGCCGGTGCGGCCGCTCTCGATCAGCCATCAAGGCCAATTCCCGGCGATCACCATCAGCTTCAATCTGGCGCAGGGCGTTGCCCTTGGACAGGCGACCGATGCCGTACAGGCTGCCATGCAGGATATCGGCGCGCCGTCGACCCTGCGCGGCACCTTCCAGGGCACGGCGCAGGCGTTCCAGCAATCGCTATCGACAGTGCCGCTGCTGATCCTCGCCGCACTGGTCGTGGTCTATCTGATCCTCGGTATTCTCTATGAGAGCTACATCCACCCTCTGACGATCCTGTCCACCCTGCCCTCGGCGGGCGTCGGCGCGCTGGCGATCCTGATGGCGTTCGGTTTCGATTTCAGTCTGATCGCGCTGATCGGCATCGTGCTGCTGATCGGCATCGTCAAGAAGAACGGCATCATGCTGGTGGACTTCGCCATCGCCGCCGAGCGCGATGAGCATCTCGAGCCGGAGGAAGCCATCCGCAAGGCCGCCCTCCTGCGTTTTCGCCCGATCATGATGACGACCATGGCGGCGCTGCTCGGCGGCGTGCCGCTGATGCTCGGCACTGGCACCGGTTCTGAAATCCGCCAGCCGCTCGGCTATGCGATGGTCGGCGGCCTCATCGTCAGCCAGGCACTGACGCTGTTCACCACGCCGGTGGTCTATGTCTATCTCGACAAGCTTTCCAACATTATGTCGGGCTGGGGACGATCGAAACGCGACGACGATAACCGGTCGGACAAGCAGATGCTGGCGAAACAGGCCGCCGAATAGCGCAACGGCGCGCTATGCGACCTCTTCGATCCTGGTGCCGACATAGACCGTGTTGGACACTTCCTCGTCGGCGTTCAGATTGTCGAAGGCCACGACATGTGCGGTCACCGCGCCGAACACACTTTCCATCACCGCTGTGAAGGCAGTATCCGGCGGATCGTTCGACCACAGCGCAAACACGCCACCGGGCTTGAGGTGCTCCGACAGACGCTGCAGCCCGGCCGCCGTATAGAGCACGGCATGGCTCGGATGCAGCAGATTGTCCGGCGCGTGGTCGATATCGACCAGTATCGCATCGAAGCGACGACCGGATGCATCGGGATCGAGATGACCACCGGTCGAGGTCGCCATCTTGAAGAAATCGCCATGGACGAGACGGCAGCGCCCGTCCGCCGACAATTCGCGGCCGATCGGGATCAGGCCGGCCTGGTGCCACTCGATCACTTCAGGCAATGCATCGATGACAACGAGTGACCCCACCTTCTCGTGTGCGAGAGCCGCCTGCGCCGTGTAGCCCAGACCGAGGCCGCCAACGACGACGTCCAGCCCGCTGCCGGTTAGTGACGCCAGACCGATATCCGCCAGCGCGATCTCGGCAGCCGTGAATGCGCTCGACATCAAAAATTCATCGCCGAGCTTGATTTCAAAGATATCAGTATCGGTCCCCGGCTTCCGCCGACGTCGCAGGGTCAGGACACCCATCGGCGTCGGGCGATAATCCAGTTCTTCGAACATCATGCTCATATCCAACCATGCACACGGTGCGTGCAATGCGGCAACAACGAAATGCCCCAGGTGTGCAAATCTGGACAGACACCTCCGGCGAAACGGATAAACACTTGGCGTCGTCGACGATTCGTCGCGTCACGGTTGCGTGTTGCGTGGAGGGTGACTGCAGGCTCACTCCAGCGCGCGGGGGCGCCGCCATGAAACGCATTCTGGTCGTCGACGACGACCCGCTCGTGTCCATGTCCATTAGGCTGACACTGGAACGCGAGGGCTTCGAAACCGTCTCGGCCGATGGTGGCGAGATCGGTCTATTGGCGTTGGAAGATACACGCTTCGATGTGATGATCGTCGATATCTTCATGCCGCAAATGCGCGGGTTCGAATCCGTGCGCGCGTTTCATCAGCGTAGGCCACGCGTGCCGCTGATCGCGATCTCCGGCTATACCTTCGCGCAATTCACTGCACCGGCACCCGATTTCCTGCGCATGGTGATTGAGCTTGGCGCCACAAGCTGCCTGCGCAAACCCTTCTCCGCCGCGGCCCTGATCGCAGCCGTCCGCGAGTGCCTTGCCGACACACAAGCGCCGCAGACACTGATGACCGATGACTGATGATCAGGCGTCAGCCATATCGCCGTGATCGCTCTTCGCCGGCGATTTCTTCTTGCTACCTTTGGTGTTCAGGAAGCGAATATCGATCTGCGCACCGTTCACTTTGACCAACTCGCAGCGGCGATAGGCAAGTCCGGTCGATGACAGCAGCAGGAAGAACTCTTTCAGATTGAGGCCCTCGATGGACGTCTCGAGTATCAACTCGGCGTCGTGACTCGACACAGCCTTCAACACGCAACTGCGCCGCCATGTGCCGTCGATGGCCATGATCCAGACATTGTAGCCGCGCCCGAAAATGACGCGCCCATTGGTTGCAACTTCTTCTGCCATGACCGCTCCTACGCCCTTATACTGGCGGAAGACGTCTTCAGTCCGGCACCCATGCCGGGCACGATCGATAGCGACACCTGCACACCCACCGGCAGATAGACACCGCGGCGATTGGGACAAACCTGATAGCGGTCGGTGAGACCGATCACGGTCTCGGCTGCGCCCAGAAACAGATAGCCGTCAGCCTCGCTGGATTTTGCCAGCCTGCCGAAGATGTCGGTCTTGGTGGCCTGATCGAAATAGATCAGGACATTGCGGCAGAAGATGACGTCGAACTTGCCGAGATGCGCGTAGTCCTGCAGCAGGTTGAACTGCTTGAACTGAACCATCGCACGGATGTCGGCATTGAGCTGCCACGTCGTGCCGGTCTGCTTGAAGTATTTCACCAGCAACTGGATCGGCAAGCCGCGCTGCACCTCGAACTGGGTGTAGACGCCGGTGCGCGATTTCTCGAGCACTTCGGGCGACAGATCCGTGGCCACGATCTCGACGCGCCACCCCGTCAGCGCGGCGCCGAATTCCTTCATGATCATGGCGAGCGAATATGGCTCCTGCCCGGTCGAGCCGGCGGCGCACCAAATCCGCAGGCTGCGCTTGCCAGCGCGCGCCTTGATCAGCTCGGGAATGACCGTGTTCTGAAAATGCTCGAACGGTGTCTTGTCGCGAAAGAAGAAGGTCTCGTTGGTGGTCATGGCTTCGACCACATCCGAGATCATTGGCTCGGAGCCGGCTTTCATCTTCTGAACGAGTTCGCTGATCCCGGCGACACCGGCCTTACGCGCCAGCGGCATCAATCTGCTTTCGAGCAGGTACTTCTTGTCGGCCGACAGCACCAGTCCGGAACGATCTTTCAGGATCTTCTGCAAGTACTCATAATCGATAGGGGTCATGGTCTCTTTCTAAGACGCAACGCTGGTCCAAATGACTTGCAGCGACGACAGTATGCCGCTCCGTGCAAAAGGCGCGTACTACACGATTGCAGCAAATGACTAAGAGATCGCCAAGACGTCGCAGGACGTTGCGCGAGATTTTCTGCGCCGGGCACAAAGTTGAGAAGCGCGGCAACATAACCGCTGCCCCGCGGTAGCCAGTAACCTACGTAAACAAAGCAGTTCACCAAGCGGATGGACGGGGTCGGCATCAATTGGCAATGAAAAAAGCCGGCGCTTTCGCGCCGGCTTCAATGTCTCGATATCTCGTAGCGTCAGGCTGCGCGTACGGCGTTCAGGAACTTGCTGACCTCGACCTTCAGACGCGTGCTGTCCGAGGACAGCGACTGCGCGGCCGAAAGTACCTGCGAGGATGCCGAGCCGGTCTCGCTGGCGCCACGCTGCACATCGGTGATGTTCGACGAGACCTGCATGGTGCCCTGCGCTGCCTGCTGGACGTTGCGGGAGATTTCCTGGGTCGCAGCGCCCTGCTCTTCCACCGCCGACGCAATCGTCGAAGCGATCTCGGACATCCGGCCGATGGTGTCTCCGATCTCCTTGATCGCGCCAACCGATTCCTGCGTCGCCGCCTGGATGCCGGAGATCTGCGTCGAGATCTCCCCGGTGGCTTTCGCCGTCTGCTCGGCCAACGCCTTCACTTCCGATGCCACCACCGCGAAGCCACGACCGGCTTCACCGGCGCGTGCTGCTTCGATGGTCGCGTTGAGCGCCAGAAGATTGGTCTGGCCGGCGATGTTGTTGATCAGCTCGACGACGTCACCGATGCGAGCGGCCGCGCTGGCCAGCGCGCTGACGCGATCGTTGGTCAGGCGTGCCTGATCGACGGCCTGATTGGCGATGCTGGCCGATTCCTGCACCTGACGGCTGATTTCGTTCACTGACGAGGCCATCTCCTCGGTCGCCGAAGCAACCGACTGCACATTGGTCGAGGCTTCCTCCGAAGCGGCTGCCACGGTTGTTGTCAGCTCCTGCGAACGTTCGGCGGTCGCGGTCAGCGTGCTGGCAGAGGCTTCCAGTTCGGTCGAAGCCGACGACACCGTCTCGACGATCTCGCCGATCATCGTTTCGAATTCGCGGGTGATGCTATCGACGCGGCGACCGCGCTCGATCTTGGCTTCCGCATCGGCTGCTGCTGCTTCGTCGGCCGTACGCTTGTCGATCAGCGCCTGCTTGAAGATCTGCAGCGCGTCTCCCATCGTGCCGATCTCGGTCTTCATGCCCTGATGCGGCACCATCGCAGTCAGATCGCCCTGACCCAGAGCCTGCATCGGCTTTACGATCGACGCGATGCCGCTGGAGACGTCCTTCACGAGATAGATGCCGATGCCGATGCCAAGCAGGGCCGAAACGACGAGGATCGCGACAACCATCATAAAGGCAGCGTCGTAATTGGCGAGGGCTTCTGCACCGGCAGTGTCGGAGCCCCTGAGATTGAGCTCGATGTCCTTGTTCAGGATTTCGTCAGCTTTCAGGCCGATCGGATTCACAGTCTTCGTGTTCAACGCATTGGCTTCCTGCGGCATCTTGCCGGCGCTCTTGCGCGACAGATCCATCACATCGAGCGTGCCCTTCTTGTAGCTGTCCCAGAGCTTGCTCCATTCCTCGTAGAGCGCGCGCTCTTCCGGCGAGGTGATCAGCTTCTCATACTTCGCGCGGATAGCGGTGTTGCTCGCTACCACCGTCTCGAGCGTTTTCTCATTGGCAAGTTTCTCCTCCAACGTCTCGGACAGCATGTGCTGACGGATCACGTTGCGATAGGTGATGACGCCGGAGCGCAGATCGCCGAGGAAACGCACGCTTGGCAGCCAGCTGGTCTGGATATCCACCGCATTGGCGTTGATCGCCTGCATCTTGCGAACCGCGACCAGGCCCAGACCCGTCATCGCAAGCAGCAAAAATGAAAGAACAATGGTGATCTTGGCGCGAATAGACAGGCTGGCGAGCATGACGAAGGGTCCCTCGGTTTTCGACCGTTGGTCCGCAATGTGCGGGGGTGTCGTGGAAATGAAGCAGTCAGCAGAAGTGCAATGGCAGGGCGGCAAACACGGGGTTCGATGACTTTCTTGTTATCAAGTCCCGTTCCTTCAATTTGTAGGTATTATGTAAACCGTTGGTAAAGGTGCGACATTCTGGCCGAGCAAAAATGAACCGAAGCTCTCTTTTTCGATGACCTGCAATATCAGCCGGTTATCAACAAGCATCTGAGGTTGAAAACTACAACTTCACTACTTTTGGACGCGTACTGGCATAGGGCAGCCGACGACATCGTGCCTCTGGGCAAAGCACCGAATCGGATATGCAACTTTTGGTTCCAACCGCCGACATTACCGACCTGAAGTTTATCCATAGCTCGACGCGAGGACGACGCGGCGTGCGAGCACGACTGAGCGTGCTGGCTGCGGAACCAGGAGCAATCTGGTCCGGGTATTTATCTTGCAATCAGATTATAGCCGCCCAACTGCATCTCAATCTGAAGATAGTAGCTGCGCCCCGTGCCGGTTGATTTGGTAGGTCTGGGACGACATGCAGTTCGGACACCGGAACGTCCTACGATCGCCGGGCAGACTGGCTCTAGGCTGCGCCACAATCTTGATAAGAGTGCGTGCCGCCCCGCAACGGCGGCACAGCAATAAATTGACTGATGGTAGTTTCGTTGCCCTCACATCAATGCCTCCGCTGGGGTGAAGTCATCGACTCAAGTCCGGTTGTCTTGTTCCGTTCCACAACTTTTGCTACGCGGTACTGTGCTGCAGCGCTCCGGATGATCGCCCGACAGCCTTCAGATAGTTCCTTCGCCTCAGCTTGGAGCGGGCCGGTAATGGTGAAGGTGCGGTCTTCAAGCACCTTCTGACATGTTCTGGACGACATACTGCACCCGGTCGTATCACAGCGCTGAGCATTCATATCGAGCTGGTGTTCAGCGCAACGCCCGGCTTGCCACTTTCCAGCAATACGGAACCAAGCCGCCTTGATCATCGCATGCTCGTGAGCATGAGCAGCAATCCCGCCGTGCCAACCCGAGATGATGATGGCGGGAATCAACGAAGCTCAGCGGCAGTGCCGCCGTAATTCTGGTCACGCCGTCATTCCAGCGGCGGGCAACATCCTTCAAACGCAGGATGTCGAAATTTCCATGATCGGCGATAACAAGTTTTGGGCTTGGCAGGTGACCTATGGCTCGGACTTATCTCCAACCGGAAGTAGCGGAACGACCGGCCGATCCCTCGGTCGGACACTTCGCGCTCGATATGACAGCCGCGGATATGGTCAAGACGATCGTGTCCGGGAAGGCAACCGCAGCCGAAACCGTGGGCGTGCAAACCGACGTGCGTCCAATCCTGTTCCTGTTGCCGGGGTCCCTCGGTTACGGTCCGAGCATGGCCGCTTTTGCAGCGGGGTTGGGCAAGATCGCCCGGGTCGTCCCGATCAAATACCCCGACCTGGGGAGCATCCTCGCCGGAAAGAACACGGTCGCCTCCATGGCAGATGCCGCGGTGGAGCAAATCCGCCGGAGCCAACCCGTCGGACATGTTCGCCTTCTCGGCCATTCCCTTGGTGGTGTGGTGGGGTTCGAAGTTGCGGCGCGGCTGCTGGAAGCACGGCGGTCCATTAAGTTCCTGGGGATTCTCGATACAGCGATTATCAACGAGGGCCGCGATTACCGGGAGACGCTCGCCCGAACGTTGCGGCGGCTCCGCGCCAATCGTGTGAACATTTCGCGGATAGCCTGCCGAGCACTCGCAAAGGTTACGGCAGCAATCGGTGGCGAGGCACCCCTTACCTGGATGCTTCATCGCTATGCGCGAGGGAAGTTCAACGCCACCTGCTTCCGAATTAGGCTTGAGCTGCAAGAGGTGTTGCGGTCGCGAGCTTTCTACCAATGGCTGGCGTCGCCCAGGCCGTCTTTGCCGATCGGAGCTACACTGTTTCGCTGCAACCGAGATGGAGCGCCGCAATCGCTCGGCTGGGATTGCTCACTCGCAAGCCTGGACGTGATCCCCGTCGCAGGCACGCATATCGAGCTCGTCGTCGAGCCCTACCTCGCCACCAACCTCCCCTTGGTCGAGAGTGCGGTCGTGCAAACCTACACACCGGCCGAATTTTGCAAGCGGAAAGCGCTGTCATGACCCTTGCTGCGCACATTCCGACTGCGCGGGAGTTCGGCAATAACGTATTGGCGCTCGATCCCGCTGCCGAAGTCGAGAGGATTGTCCAGACGTTACGCCAACAGGTCTTGGGCGTGTTGGGGCGCCGCGGCGCCGTCGTTGGTCTTTCCGGCGGCATCGACAGCTCCGTCGTCGCGGCGTTGTGCGCGCGTGCATTCGGCAACGACAAGGTCTTGGGCGTCTTCATGCCCGAGCACCATTCTTCAGACGACTCGCTGAGGCTCGGCCGCAGCTGGGCGGCGCAGCTTGGCATCGACACCGTGTTGGAAGACATATCGCCTGCCCTCGAAGGGCTCGGCGCCTATCGCCGGCAGATCGAGGCAATCCGGACCGTCGTTCCCGAATATGACGACGGCTGGAAATGCAAGCTGGTGCTACCGTCGGTTTTCGCGAGCAACGGATTGAATATCACCCGTCTCACGGTTCAGAGCCGCGATGGCAGCACCCGCACCGTTCGTCTGTCGTCAAATGCGTATCTGCAGATCGTCGCCGCGACCAATTTCAAGCAGCGCGTCCGCAAGATGACGGAGTACTACCACGCCGACCGCCTCCGATACGCGGTCGCGGGCACACCGAACCGTCTCGAGCACGACCAGGGCTTTTTCGTCAAGCAGGGCGACGGAATTGCGGACGTGATGCCGATCGCCCATCTCTACAAGACGCAGGTCTATCAGCTCGCGGAATATCTCGAGGTCGAGGAGGAAATCCAGCGCAGGCCACCGACCACGGATACGTTCTCGATGCCGCAGAGCCAGGAGGAGTTCTATTTTGCGCTGCCTTATCACCAGATGGATCTGTGCCTTTACGCGGTGAATCACGGGATTCCGTCAGACGAGGTCGCAGAGGCTATCGGACTGACAGCAGCCCAGGTCGATTTGGTATTCAGGGATATTGACGCCAAGCGTCGCGTCACGCGCTACCTCCACGCACGACCCCTGCTCGTCACTCAAGTATTCGAGGACTGACCTGCATGTGCGGTGTCGCGGGCATAGTGTCAGTAAGCGCCGCCGCAGGGCCACCCTCACGCGAAGCCTTGATGCGCATGCTCGGCGCGCTGGCCCATCGCGGCCCGGACGAGCGGGGCATATACCGGGACGAACGCGCGGGACTAGCACATGCCCGCTTGTCCATCATCGACATTTCGAGCGGTCAGCAGCCTCTCGCGGACGCGAGCGGCACGACGTGGATCGTGTTCAACGGCGAAATCTTCAACTACGTTGAGTTGCGTGAGAAGCTGATCAGGCTTGGTTACAGGTTCCGGACCCGTAGCGACACGGAGGTCATCGTCAACGCCTATCGGGCCTGGGGCGAGGGCGCCTTCGAGCGGATGACCGGACAGTGGGCGCTCGCGATCTGGGACTCGGTAGCCCGTCGTCTGGTGTTGGCGCGCGATCGCACCGGCATTTGCCCTTTGCATTTCTGCGAGCGCGAAGGTCGACTGTATTTCGCCAGCGAAGTGAAGGCCATCTTCGCGGCGGATGCAGCGATTCCCCGCACCTTCGATCCAGTCGGCATCGACCAGACATTCACTCTCTGGACCGTTGTGGCGCCGCAGAACGTGTTTCAAGGGATCAAGGAGCTCGTCCCGGGACATTTCCGCATTTACGAAAACGGCGACGTTCGCGATAAAGCATTCTGGAAGCCGCGATATCCCCAATTTTCCAGTTCGCGCGACGGCCAGTTTGCCGGTTCACTCGACGATGCCGTGAAGCAGGTGCGCAGCGCTTTGGAATCCGCGACGTCGCTTCGAATGGTGCGCTCCGACGTCAGCGTCGGCAGCTATTTGTCCGGCGGGCTCGACAGTTCGCTTATTGCAGCGATGGGATGCCACTTTGCCGGCGAACGCTTCCAGACTTTCTCACTGCGTTTTGCTGACGCTGAATATGATGAGACCGAGTTCCAGCGACTGGTCGCCCGTGTCACCGGTAGCGAGCACCATGAAGTGGTGGTTTCGCGCAGTGACATCGCCGAGATCTTTCCGCAGGTCATCTACCACACCGAGCGTCCGATCTTGAGAACGGCGCCGGCGCCGTTGTTCCTGCTGTCGCGCCTGGTGCGCGCCTGCGGCGTCAAGGTTGTGCTGTCCGGCGAAGGCGCCGACGAAATGTTTGCCGGCTACGATCTCTTTCGCGAAGGCAAGGTCCGACGGTTCTGGGGTCGGCAACCCGCTTCGACACGCCGCGCGCGGCTGCTTGAGCGTCTCTACCCTTATCTCACACGCTCGCCGGTACGGCAGCAGGCAATGGCCCGGCAGTTTTTCGGGCGTAATCTGTCGGAGCACGCCGCGCCGGGCTTCGCGCATGACACCCGCTGGCGAACGACCAGCGGCATCAAACGGCTGTTCTCCAGCGACATGTGCGCGGAGTCGGCAAAGCACGATGCGGTTTCCAATTTGATCGCCAGTCTGCCTCCGGAATTCACGCAATGGAGCTCCCTTGCGCAGGATGAATATCTTGAAATCCAGACACTGCTGTCGGGATATCTCCTGTCTTCTCAGGGCGACCGAATGCTCATGGCTCATTCGGTTGAAGGACGCTTTCCTTTCCTTGACGAGGACGTGGTCGCGCTGGCGAATTCGCTGCCGCCTGCCTACAAGCTCCGCGTCCTTGACGAGAAGCACGTTCTGAAGCGCGTCGCAGAGCCGATCGTGCCGTCGGAGATCATCGCCCGCAAGAAGCAGCCATTCCGCGCGCCCGACGCTCTATGTTTCGTTGACCACGATACGCCCGCCTATATCGACGACGCGCTTTCGGAGGCGGCTATTCGCGAAGCAAACGTCTTCGATCCTGACGCGGTCGCGCGCCTGCGGAGTAAGTGCCGGACACAGGCCGCAACCGGCAACGGCGATCTCTCGAACTCCGACAACATGGCGATGGTCGGCGTACTATCGACCCAGCTCCTGCACCAACAATTCGTCGCAAGCCGTCCTGGTGGGCGCCACGCTCTGGAGCTGACCGTCGACATCGATCGCGAGCACCGGGTTGAGGGGGCCCTATCCTGATGCATGGTCCTGTACCGCTCCTGCATGATTACCTCACCCACTCCGCCCGTCATCTCGGTGGAAAGGTGGCGCTGGTGTGTGGCAAGCATCGCGTCAGCTATGGTGAGCTCGAGGCGCGCTCCAACGCAATCGCGAATTATCTGGTCGCAAGCGGAGTCGAACGTGGCGATCGGGTAATTATCTTCGCCGACAACACTATCGAGACCGTCGTCAGTTTCTGGGCCGTGCTGAAGGCGAATGCCGTGGTGTGCATCGTCAATCCGCTCACCAAGCGCGACAAGCTTGGCTATCTGCTTCATGATTGCCAGCCGTCGGCACTTATCACTGACAAACATCTCTTGGCTATATTCAAGGAGCCCGCGCAGGAATGCCCGTCGCTGCGCCGGGTGATCGTTTCCGGACCCATCGACGATGCCGAACTGACGGAGCTGCCCCATGCGGTACACTGGGGCGAGGCAGGCGCCGCCAGCCACGACGTAGCTCCGGCGCGCAGCTGCATCGATATCGATCTCGCGGCCATCGTGTACACCTCCGGATCGACGGGCGACCCCAAGGGCGTGATGCTGACGCACCGGAACATGCTGACCGCGTGCACGTCGATCGCCTCATATCTCGCGCTACGCGAAGACGAGGTCATTTTGAACGTCCTGCCGCTCGCCTTCGATTACGGCCTGTATCAAATGATCATGGCGTTTCGCATGGGGGCGCGGCTGGTCCTCGAACGGTCATTCGCTTTTCCGGCACAGATTCTCGGGCTTATCGCCGACGAGCGGGTGACCGGCCTGCCCGGCGTGCCGACGATCTTCTCGACGCTGTCGGGGCTCAAGTCGATCAAGGAGCACGATCTCTCGAGTATCCGCTATGTCACGAACACCGGAGCTGCGCTGCCGATGAAGCACATTCGTCTGCTGCAGGATCTATTCCCGGATGCCCGCATTTATTCCATGTACGGCCTCACTGAATGCAAGCGCTGCACCTTTCTGCCCCCGGAGGATATCGATCGAAAGCCGCTGAGCGTAGGGATCGCCATCCCGAATACCGAGATGTGGATTGTCGACGAGCGCGACCGACGCGTGGGCCCCGACGTGGTCGGCCAGCTTGTCATTCGCGGCGCGACGGTGATGCGAGGCTATTGGGGCAAGCCAGAGGCCACGGCCAGGAAACTCAAGCCCGGTCCGCTGCCAGGCGAGCAGGTTCTGTACACCGGTGACTATTGCCGGATGGACGCGGAAGGCTACCTCTACTTCGTTGGTCGCAGCGACGAGATCATAAAGTCGCGAGGCGAGAAGATCGCTCCCAAGGAAGTGGAGAACGTGCTGATGGATATTCCGGGCGTGAGGGAAGCCGCGGTCATTGGCGTTCCCGATGAGCTCCTCGGGCAGGCGGTTAAAGCGTTTGTCGTTATCGAACAGGGAACAACACTGAGCGAGAAGCAGATTCAGAAAGAGTGCCAGCGACGCCTCGAAAGCTTCATGGTGCCGAAGTGTATTGTGATCGTGCCCAGCCTGCCGCGAACGAATACAGCAAAACTCAACAAGAGAGCACTGCAGGAGTCGATTTTCGAATGATCCGATCGTGACTTTTCTTTACGCATTGGAGTTGAAACATGTTGCTAGTCAGGGAACCACTTGAGACCTATCGAAGGCAAGTTCGCGATTTCCTGCTGTCGAACTTCTACATTTCTGAAGCGAACTCGCTTGAGGTCGATACATCGCTGCTCGACCAAGGCATCATCGACTCGACGGGAGTGCTCGAGGTCATCGGATTCATCGAGGAGACCTTCGGCATCACGGTCGAAGACAGCGAGCTCTTGCCTGAGAACCTCGATTCCATCGAGGGAATTGCACGCTTCGTCATGAGCAAGAAGAGCTGATGTTTGTCTGCAGCGTCCAGACCGCGTCGCGAACACCATCGCAGCGGTTCAAGCTCTTGTGCTTTTGCGGTATCCCATAACGACGCGGCCTTCGCCCGTTTCGTTCGTTACCACGCTGATGCTCTCGTAGCTCTTGTTGCGCTCAAGAAGGGTTGTCACCTGCCGCTCCTGACCAGAGCCGACCTCGAACAAGAGGATGCCGCCTGGCCGCAAATATCTGACTGCGTCCTTCGTAACCCGCATATGGATGCTAAGTCCGTAAGGACCGGCTGCGAATGCCTCACGTGGTTCGAGTTCGAGCAAGGGGGCACGATCGCCTCTGAGCCGCGTTTCCGAAATATAGGGTGGGTTGCAGACGATCAGGTCGATGGTCCCATCTAGCGACAGATCTGAAAAAGCGTCGAACAGATCGCCCTGAAGCACCGACATGCGTTGCGTGAGTCCGTGATAGGCGACATTGCGACGTGCGACAGTGACACATCCATCGGTTAGGTCGCTCGCCCAGACGCTTGCGTCGGGGATCTTGAGAGCGATGGCGCATGCCAGATTGCCTGCGCCGCAGCACATGTCGATCACCCGCGGCTCCGCCACGTTTAACTGACGCAGAGCATCGACAGCGCTAGCGCAAAGCAATTCGGTTTCCGGCCGGGGGACGAGCGCACCGGGTGCGACCAGCAGCTCTATTCCCATAAATAGAGTGCGTCCCTCATCGTAAGCTTTGGCGACGTTGATCACTTCGCTCATTGCGGTCACCCTGCCTGGACGTTGCGCGACAACTGTTGCATGCGGCGTGATCATGCACCGGACAGAACCATGCCCTGTCCATGTGGCAATGGCGGTAGTCACAACGAGGTAGATGGGCCGATGGCAGCAATGCGGTTGTTTTTGGCAGCGCTCCTTACGCATTTGTCGATGCGGCACCCCACCGGCTGCATGGTCATCCGACGACGCAGACTCGCTCTGACTTCGGCCACTTCGAGGCTGAGTGGTATTTGTCTGTTCCGCTTTCGAGTTCTTATGAACGGGCCACGGCGATCCGGCACCCTGTCCGGCGAGCTAACGATTCGTGGCGATGGCTTCGTTGGCCGTTTGCTGCTATGGCGCTTTCAGTATCAACGGGGCTGAGGCCTTAAGTTGTTTTTTGTATTGTCCAAGACTCTTGGCAACGCGCTCGCGCCGGTCAATTTCCTGATCGGCCTCGGTGTGCTCGGCGCGGTCCTTTCGGCAACACGGCTTTTTTCGCTTGGCCGCGGGCTTATGATCACAGCCGCCGTGCTGCTTGTGGTGGCCGCGTTTTCGCCGGCTGGAAGATTGCTGATCTATCCGCTTGAATCGCGCTTCCCGCCCTGGGATCCGGGACAGCGTGCGCCTGACGGCATCATCGTGCTCGGCGGCTCGATCGACGCCGATGTTTCACTTGCGCGCGACACGCCGGTCGTCCGTCGCTCGCCCGACCGCCTCATCGCAGCCGCAGCGCTGGCGCGACAATATCCGAATGCACGCCTGGTGTTCACCGGCGGCAGTCCGAGGCTGGTGTCGGATGCCAGAGAGGCCGATTACGCCGCCGCGATCTTCGAGAGCCTTGGAGTCGACAAATCGCGGTTGATCATGGAGCGGCAATCGCGCAACACGCATGAGAACGCCGAATTCACCAAAGCGCTCGTGGCGCCGAAGCCGGGCGAGCGCTGGGTTCTCGTAACATCAGCGTTCCATATGCCGCGATCGATTGGCCTGTTTCGCAAAGCCGGATTTCCGGTCGAGGCTTATCCAGTCGACTGGTGGGTCGGCGGTCGCCGCGACGCACTTTCCTTCACCACCCTCGCCCTTGACGGGCTGGCGCGGACCGACATTGCGGTGCGCGAATGGTTCGGGCTCATTGCCTATCGAGTCACGGGGCGGATCGACGACTTGCTGCCGGGCGCCGATAGACATTGATTCTGATTCTCTGGCCCCGAGACATGGCAAGCGGCAAGCGCCGCAGGCCGTCGGAAGCCAAAAGCCATGTATGGCCACGCCGCCGCAGGTACCGACCGGACGCCATTCAAGCCTCGTGTGGGCCATTGTTGTGGGCCACCGAATTTTCTCGAAAAGGCAGCGGGTTAGAAGTCTTTGATCTGCGAAGAGAAATTCGAGTTTGGCTGGGGAACTAGGATTCGAACCTAGACAAACAGAGTCAGAGTCTGTTGTGCTACCGTTACACCATTCCCCAATAAGTCACTGATATCACAGTGATTTTTCCAAGGAGTTTTGCAAACCCTCGAAAATCGGTAGCCGTCGTATAACCGTACGGATCGGATCGGTCTAGCCCCTGTTGAAATCTTCGGCCTTTTCACCGGACTGAGTGCTCTAATCGCCTGATTCTGCTGATTTCGTTTCAAAGTCAGCTCCGGCGAAAGCCAATCTGCCTCCCTACCGTTAGCGAACTCTGAGGTAGATATCCGCTACACGCGCAACTCCGCGATTTGCACGGGACAAATCGCGTTTGACAGTTCCATCAACTAGGAAGTGCGGAACCTAACCGGTACTCTTTGGATACTGGCGGGAGAGCACATGGTTCAAGAGGTCATCAAATCACTATTCGTCGGAATACAGCGACGATGGAAAATCGGTATCGGACGCGCGCTCAGTGTTGTCGGCGCAATCTCGCTGCTGACCGGGATAATCACTAGAGTATCGACGGCCGCTAACCTCTGGATTGTGGACCACGGCACTTGGTATCTCGCGGCGGTTGCCGCCGCAGCTATCGTCTGGTTCATCGCATACACCTATGAAAAGCGATCCGTTTCCTTTGCGATCCCAACAACCGACAGTCGGATCGACATTCGATTTGGCGATTTGCTGACCGAGCAATCCGATTTGTTGATCGGGGTTGGTGAATTCTTCGATCATGAGATCGGTCACATCGTCTCAAGGAATTCGTTGCATGGGAAAGTGATCGAGCAGGTCTTCAACGGTGAAGCCGCCCGATTTCGCCTCGATGTAGACCGGTCAATCAAGCATCTTCCGGCGACGAAGACCGAGCGGTCGGTCAAACCTGATTTGAAATATCCGATTGGCACGACTGCGGTGGTTCGAAATGGTCAGCATCAGATATTTCTGGTCGCTATGGCTCTGACGGATATGGCCACGTCGAAAGCATCATCGACTGTGCCACTCCTATGGGACGCGCTGAGGGGGGCGCTGTCGACAGTGAAGAATTACGGCAACGGCGCCACCTTATCCCTGCCATTAATCGGGAACGGTCAGTCGAGCGTAAACATCGAGCCACAGCACCTCCTCAGGCTTATCGTCCTGGCACTGGTCGACTACGGCAGACGGTCCGGGCTTCCGAAACAGGTAAACATCATCGTCCCGGAAGCCTGCTTCAAGCTGCTCGACATCCGAGAGATCGAACGTGACTGGAGCAAAAGATAGATGGCTTACAGAAACGGCACATACATCGCGTTCCATGCGGGTGGAACTACCGACCCGACTGCGTCAGACATCCGATACTATAGATTGCTGAAAGCGTGGCACGAACACGACTCAATCGAGTTCAAATTCATCAATAGCCACGATAAGTCTGCCGCCGTCAGAGACTCTAGCACAAAGGAGACGCTGCGCCGAAGCCTGATCGAGCGATTAAACAACTCACGCAACATGGTCCTGATCATCGGACCGACGACCCAGTACGACACCGATTGGGTTCCGTTTGAGATCGCTTACGCTGTAGATCGGTGTAAGATTCCGATAATAGCCGCGTATACGGGGTGCGTCTCAGTGCCCCGACCGGCCGCGTTGAGCTATTTGTGGCCCGCAGCATTTGCGAGCCGCATTAACAACAGATCAGTCGCCGCACTCCATGTCCCATTCAATCAGAAAGCGCTGAACGACGCGATTACGAACTGGGACATCGACCATCCTCCAGGATCCTCCCTGGACTATTATTCGCCAGAAGCACACCGCACCTTCGGGATCAGTGTATAGATCGTTCACTCGCGATAATTGTTCTTCTCGTTTGCAAGCGGTACAGGATGAGCACATCAGAAACTGACGAATATGCAATCGGAAAATGTGCGTGTGGCAAGGGTGATGTTATCAAAACGATGGTCACTCAAGATAATCCGTGGAGTGGCGCGGATATTTCGTTTCGAGTTGACTGCAACGACTGCCGAGGAAAATGGGAGTTAGATAGATCAGGTCAACAAATGACGCTACGTTCGTCATTGGTAGCGCCTAAACAAGCGAGCGACTTGTTGATGCATGCCCGGCAGTTTTTAGATGAATACATCCGCGGGTTATCGTCCCAGTATTTCATGGCACAGTCGTTCAAGACGAGAAAAGCTGAACACGCTCATTTAATCGAGCTTGGTATTGGGACTGGGTCGTATCGAACGTATCTGCAGGATAGGAAGCATTCGCCAATTCAAAACGTTGGTTATCCCAGCAGGAACGCAGCTTTCGTTGAAAAGCTGATCAAAACATACGGCAATGAGAAGCATTATTTCGACCTTCTCAAAGCTATCGCCGATGCGGATGCGGTCTACAAAGCCGCGGCGTCTACGATCGTGCGATACCAAGTGTAACCTTATTCGACGCCTGACCGTGGAGTTGCGATCAATGCCGATGGCGCAACCTACCGAACATCAATTTGGTATCCTGGCGAACGATAACTTCTCTTTTCAGTGGCAAACTTTAGTCCTCGATTCGACTGACTAAGGCTGAGGCCCAGCAATGAAGCCCGAACGCGGCAAAAGTTGCTGCTGATACACTTTTGACCGCTGGCCAGAAACCGCCTGTCGAAAAAGCAGTGACAACTGGCAGGTCTCTCAAGCTCGGCTCGCTCATTACGTAAAATGCTGGAGCGACCACGCCGGCTACCAACACTGCAAGGGCGGCATTATTGAGAAATGTGGCACGCAGCTTCAGGCGCTCGTTTTCAGCTGACTTCCCCACCGCATCCTCCTTTGTTGGTCTCTCGCAACCAGGCGAGTTGCTGACAATCCATCATCGCATAATCTCTTACGATTCCGTGAGGGTTGAGTGATGGTTCGTGGCTCTCCGAAGAAAAACTATGCGCCATTTTGCTGTAACGGCATCATTTCTTATGAGCATCACGCCCGCCGCTGCCGACTGGCAGTTCACAAAATGGAGCATGACCATCAACCAGGTACAAAAGGCCTCGAAGGGCATGCCTCAGCGATGCGGCGTCCCCGTCTGCGTCGAGCGCCCGGTCACCAACGGCGCCGCGCAACTCTTTGGAGGGTAGACGCTGCTACACAAGAACACGACCGTCGGCAGTACGTTGGGAGATAGTCGTTGACACTCTGTAGGGAGCGCTTATTTTATCAACAGCGGCTCGGGGATTGCCCCGCCCCGCATTAGAACTTGGACGGAAAGGTCCTCTTCACATGACAGAACAAATTCGTCCTACGCAGGAATCGTTGTTACTTCGCCAGATCGGCGAAGTGCTTTTTGGTGCATCTTGGCAGGCTGAATTTTGCCGAGTCGCCGGCGTCTCTGACAGGTCCATGCGAAGATGGGCCTCAGGCCAAGATTCTATTCCACCTGGCGTGTGGCGGGATATTCAGGCTTACGCACGCGGGCAGTGGCTGACCATTAAATATTTCGATGAGAACATCACGCCACTCATCGGCGAGTCTTTGCTTCACCCGATCCCGAACACGCGACCGATGCCTGACAGTTGGGGCCTCGCCTTCGCTTTGGCTACGACGGGCGGCCGGCCTGTCAGGTGTTACATTCGCCGGGAGGTGCTCGACGACCGGGTAAGTTATCAACGCATGTCTGACGTCTTTGATTATTTCAGCGAACACGCAGACGTATTTTACGGCGTTGCTCAACGGAAATTCGATTCTGGTGAGTTCGACGAGGACGGTCGAATCGTGATCGGCAATGACGATGTTCATGCCGAACCGCTGCCGGACACTCGCGGAAGCAGGAGGGCCGAGAAACGAAGTTCCGCCCCATGATCCAAGTTTTGCAAACGGCTCAGAAATGCCCGGAAACAGCAGGACAAAATGGGCCTAGATTGAAAAACCAATTCAATGAAATCAACGACTTACCCCAGAAACTGTAAGGCTACCGTTACACCATTCCCCAAACGATTCAGAGACTTACGGAAAAATCCAGTCTGGAATCGGTCGGAACAGAGATGCTCATCTCGTTCGGGCGCGTTCTAGCCCGTCCGCCGGACAAAGCGCAAGGGCTCTGGACGGAAATGACGGCTCATTGACACCACTGGCAATGGGCAGGCCACGCGGACGCGGCCTACCCAGTCGCCTCGCCTATTCGCCCGGCCCACCGACCGGGATGGCCATCGGCTCCGGCGCCAGGCGCCTGCTGAGCGCCAGATAGACGCCACCGCCCACGACGATGCCCGCCAGCCAGCTCAGATCCGCGCCGCCGAGAAGGTTGATCGAGATCGGCCCCTGCAACGCAGGCACCAGGCCATCCTGGAACAGCCAGGTGGCGATCAGGCCCGCGAAGAACGCGATCATGCCGCTCCAGTTGATATCGCCATAGATGCTGCTCTCCGGCGATTTATAGAGTTCGGCGATATCGATCTGGCTCTTCCGCCTGACGAAGAAGTCGGCCAACACCACCCCCGCATAGGGGCTCATCCACATCAGCAGGCTGATCAGCCAGTTATCGAAGGCCTTGGCGAAAGACGGCGCGAAGATGAAATACACCGTCACCGCATAGCCCGCGATGCCGACGATCAGCGCCAGCATCGTCCGCGAAAAACGGACACCTATGCTGAGCGCCGCCAGCGCCGACGAATAGACGTTGAGAATGTTGGTGGCGATCGGCCCGTGCAGCACCAGCAGCAGCACGAGAATGCTGGCGACGCCGCCGAACACGGCCGAGACCATCTTGGCGGGATCGGTGTCGAGCGTCACCGAGGCAATCGTGGCGCCGAGAACAGCGAGCCACACCGACGGCACATACATGCCGAGATAGCTGTACCAGAACACGGCTTTCGACGAGGTCGAGCGCGGCACGAAGCGCGAATAGTCCGACGCCCAGGTCACCCACGAAATGCCCCAGCCAACGCCAACGGCGGTCATCAGCAGCGACAGCATCGCCAGATGCGGCCCCGGCGGCAGCGACGTGGTGTGATTCCAGTTGACGACGCCTGGCTGGCTCCAGGCCAGCACGCTCATCAGCACCATGATCACCACCGTGACCGGCACGGTGTATTTCTCGAAGGTGCGGATCGCATAGAAACCATAGGTGCCGATCACCACCTGCGTCACCATCACGATGGTGATCACCACGAGGTTGGCGAACCAGCTATCGGCGATCCCGAACTGGCCGAGAATGGCCATCGAGATCTTGACCGGGAAATAGGTGTTCACGCCGATCCAGCCGAGCGTCATCAGGAACATCAGCAAGCTCGGCAGATAGGCACCCCTGCGTCCGAAGGCCGAGCGCGCGAGTACCATCTGGTTGACGCCGGTCTTGTGGCCCATGACCGTGAAAGCCGCGAAGATCGCGGAGCCCGCCGCATTGCCAATGACGATGACCGCGATGGTTTCCCACAAGCCTAGCTTGAGAATGATACCAAGCGCGCCGAGCGCCCAGTTCACCGGCGCGATATTGGCACCTGCCCAGATCCACATCTGCTGCGGCCCGGTGGAATCCCGGTCGGCATCGGGGATCGGTTCGATACTGTGGATGTCTGCCCGCAACTCTGAGTTAGTCATGCTCGCCCCCACGTCAGAAACAACCTGAGGTCAACAAAGCAAGACGCGTACCAATCCCGGCAGAGCGGCCTGCTACTTGTGGGGCACCGGCGGCGTTCCATGCGTGTGGAACGACTCGATGGTCTTGAGGCCCCAGGCCTGGCCCTTCTTGCGTTCCTCCTCGGTCCAGACGATCGGCTTCCAGTCCGGCGCCAGGATCAAACGTGCGCCGGCATTGGCGACTTCGACGCGGTTGCCGCCGGGCTCGTAGACATAGAGGAAGAAGGTCTGCTGGATCGCATGTTTGTGCGGTCCGGTCTCGATGAACACGCCATTTTCCAGAAAGATATCAGCCGCACGCAGAATGTCTTCGCGGCTGTCGAGCGCGTAGGTGACGTGGTGGAAGCGCCCCTTGGTGCCGGAGTGATCGCGCGAATAGGCAAAGTCGTAGCTCTTGTTCGACATCGTCATCCACATCGCCGCTTCCGTGCCGTCATTGAGCACGATCTGCTCGGTCAGGCGGAGCCCCATATAGTGCTCGAAAAACTCCCGGTTGGCCTTGATATCCACCGCGAGGCAGTTGAGGTGATCGAGCCGTCGCACATTGATGCCCCGCGCCGGATAGCGCTGCGCCTGATTTTTAAGCGCCGGCTTGAGCTCCGGCGGCGCCTCGTACCATTCGGTCTCGTAATAGAGTTCGACGATGTGGCCGTCGGGGTCGCGGCAGCGAAATGCCGGCCCATGGCCGAGGTCACCGTCGGTCCAGCCGATATCGTAGCCGGAGCCTTTCAGCGCTGCGACGCGGCGCTCCAGCGCCTGCGGGCTACGCGCCCGCAGCGCCATATGCTCCATGCCCGACGTGTTCGACGCCGTCAGCTTCAGCGAATAGCGCTCATAGTCGTCCCAGCCGCGCAGATAGACCGACTCGCCCTGCCGGCCGGACACGGTCATGCCCATCACGTCGACGAAGAATTTGAGACTCTCGTCCGGCTTCGGCGTCAGCAATTCGAGATGGCCGAGATGGGCGAGATCGAAGATGGGTTCGGGAGTCATTGGTCGTTTCCTCCAGTATTCTAGTCGAGCTTACTCGATCCCCTCATGGTGAGGAGCGCGTCTTCGCGCGTCTCGAACCATGAGGAATTGGGCGCTCATCCTTCGAGACGCGGTCGAAGACGACCGCTCCTCAGGATGAGGGCGACGGCGCGCTATCGCAACGCGCGCGTCACGTCGTCGAACAGCTCATCAACGCTCAACCTGCGCGGGATCAGCCCCTGCTGCGCAGAATAGTCTGTAATGAGAGCCAGCGAACGATTCATGGCGTCCGCATCGAAAGACAGGCTCTTGCCGGCTGCCGCCGCCCTGCTCGCCTCCAGCATACGGTGGACTTCGCGCACCACATCGGGGCGCGTATCGGACAATTGCTTGCTGACCACCACCATGTGGTTGATCGGCACCACGCCATGCCTGGCCAGCCAGGCTTTCTCTGCAGCGGCCACGTCTGGGAACAACTGCGCCACCCGTGGATCGTCGCTCTTCTCGCCGAGCACGGCGTCCAGTTCGCCGTCGAACAGCATCTGCATGATCGCCTTGCCGGCAGGCGCCTTGGTGGTGCTGTCGACATATTCGGCGACATGCGGATCCTCGAAGGTGATCCATTCAATCGCATCGAGATTGACGCCGTAGTCATTGGCGAGCATGCCGCGCAGCCACGCGCCCGTTGTTGTCGTAAACGATCGAATACCGACGCGCTTGCCTTCCAGATCCCGCGGCTTGGCAATGCCGGCCGCCGGGCTCGTGACCGCAAACCCAAATTGATGCCGCGCCATCATCACATCAGGCAGCAGCGCCATCGGCTTGTCGTAACTCCTGGCCATCAGATAGGTGACGATGGCCATTTCGGCGACGTCGAAAGCCCCGTCGCGCACCATGGGCTTGAAGCCCTTGTTGGTGGGCGTGTAGTCCGCGAAGTCCAGTTCTACGAGATCAGACGTGATCGCGCCGGATTTCAACGCAACCGTATGCGGATGATCGCCGAGCAGAATACGGAGCCGCATGCCAGCCTCCTCCCCGCTCAGGCCTGATCGGGATCGTCGACGTAAACCAGGCCCGCTTTGGCGAGCGGCTCGCGCATATTATACATGTCGAGACCGAGGATGCCGGAGGCAAGCTTCTGGCGCTTGGCGTCTTCTTCGGCAAAACGCTTCTCGCCCTTCACCGCAACCTCAGCGGCATGTTTGCGCGGGATCACCACGACACCGTCTTCGTCGGCGACGATGACGTCACCCGGCGTCACCTGCGCGCCGGCGCAAACCACCGGCACGTTCACCGCGCCGAGCGTCGCCTTGACTGTCCCCTTCGCCGAGATCGCGCGCGACCACACCGGAAAGCCCATCTCGCGCAACGTCTTGATATCGCGGCATCCAGCATCGATGATCAGGCCAACGCCACCGCGTGCCTTCAGCGAGGTCGCGAGGAGATCACCGAACATGCCGTCGGTGTTGTCCGTCGTGCAGGCCACCACCAGCATGTCGCCGGGTTTGCACTGCTCGATGGCCACATGCAGCATCCAGTTGTCACCGGGCTGCGCCAGCACGGTCACCGCGGTGCCGGCCGCTTCCGCGCCGCACCACACCGGCCGCATATAGGTCTTCATCAGGCCAAAGCGGCCATAGGCCTCGTGCACCGTAGAGACGCCGAGTATACCCAACCGCTGCACCACATCGGCATCGGCGCGTTGAATATTTCTGACAACGACGGGCTTCATGCCAACACCTCCAGCGTCATCGGGAACAGGCGCTGATAGGCTTCCCCATAGGTCATGGCCGCGCCGGTGTTGCGGCCGCCCTGCATGCCGCGCTGCAAGGCCACCCGCTCGTAATAGGCCCACAAATGTTTCTGCGCAGCGAGAATTTCGAACGTCTTGCGCTTGATGTCCCAGACCTCATCGATATTGAGGATCACCTGCGGCTTGAAATTGCACATCTCCGGCTGATGAGGCTCGAACAGGAACACCGGCGGCGCGGAGTAGCTGTATTCCGCTTCAGGCTTATGCCCCATCGCCTGCGCGATGATGCGGGCCTCCTGTGCGGCGGCGGTCGCCGCGGGATGATCGACATTGTAGGGATCTTCGAGCGAATGCGTCAGCACGAAGCTCGGATTGAGCTCCCGATAGATATCGATCAGCCGTTCCTTGTGCGCCTCGGTCAGATGCAGCGGATAATCGCCGGCATCGAAAAATTCGATCTCGGCGCCGAGCGACGCCGCCGCACGCTCGGCTTCGTCTTTTCGGCCAGCCTTGACCTTATCGAGCGTCATGCCCGCCTGCTTCCAGGCAAATTGCGACTCGCCGCGTTCGCCATATGCGAGACAGACGATCTTGACGCGGTAGCCCTTCTTCGCATGAAGCGCGATGGCGCCGCCGGCGCGCCAGACGAAATCGCCGGGATGGGCTGAGACCACGAGGCCGGTCTTGGCTTTGGACATCGGATGTTCCTGTCGCTTGGAGCATGATCCCGAAAAGTGGATGCCGGTTTTCGGATAAGATCATGCTCGAAAAAAGAAAACCTAAAGTCTGATTCATCGAAGATGAGTCAGACTTTAAGTGTCGAATTCAAACAATCGCGCGGGATTGTCGACGAGGATCTTCTGCTGAATCTCTGCATCCGGCGCGAAGAGCGGGATCAGATCGACGAGATCGCCGTCATTGGGCATCGCCTTGACGTTGGGATGCGGCCAGTCGGTGCCCCAGATCACGCGATCCGGCGCGGTCTCGCAGATTGTCTTCGCAAACGGCACGGCATCGGTGAAGGGTGGCCCCATGGAGGTCACGCGTTCGCAGCCGGAGACCTTCACCCAGCATTTCTCGTCGCGCTTCATGAGGTCGATCAGGGTGCGGAACGGCTGCTGCTCCAGGCCATCGGCGGCCTTGACGCGCCCCATATGATCGATGGTGTAACGCACCGGCAGTTTTGCCAGCAGGTCGGCATAATCAGGCAGGTCGACCGCATCGAAATGCAGGTCGACATGCCAGTTCATCGGCGCGATCATGTCGATGATGCGATGAAACACTTTCATGTCCGGCGTGCCACCGAGATGTCGCACGAAGTTGAAGCGGCAGCCGCGGAAGCCGCCTTCATGCAATTCGCGCAGGCCCTGCTCCGTGATCGTGCCATCGATATTGGCCACCGCCCGGTAGCGGCCGCCGCTCACCGCGATGGCGTCGAGCGCCACGCGGTTGTCGGTCCCGTGCACGCTGGCATTGACGATCACCGCGCGACCGATACCGAGCTTCCTGTGCAGCGCCTGAAAATCTTCCAGCGGCGCGTCGGGCGGAATGTAGGAACCGACATAGGGATATTTGTCGCCGGGCCCGAAGATATGCGTATGCGCGTCGCAGGCCAGCGGCGGCAGCTTGAACTTCGGCACCTTGGTATGCGGATCGGGACCGGGAACGGTTGGTTTCGTCATTGCTTCGGAATTCCTGCCTTGTCGATCACGGCTGTCCACTTCGCGATGTCGTCAACCAGCCGGGCCTTCAGTTCCTCGGGTGAACTGGCTTTCGCCTCGATGCCGAGATCGAGCAGCTTCTGCTTCACATCGGGCATCGCCAATACTTCGCGCAGGCCCGCATTCAACCGCGCAATCGCTTCGGGCGGCGTACCTGACGGTGCGAATAGCGCATTCCATGACACGACGTCATAGCCCCTCACGCCACCCTCGATCATCGTCGGCACGTCTTTCAGGATCACCGAACGGGATTCGCCCGTGGTCCCGACTGGACGCATCTTGCCATCCTGCAGCGCGGATTTCATCCCGACATAATTGTCGATCATCACATCGATGTCTTCGCGCAGCAGCCCGACAATGACCTCCGGCGTTCCGCGATATGGCACGATCTGGAAATTGATCCCGGCCGTGGATTTGAGCAATTCGGCCGACAGGTTCTGGGTGCTACCGACACTGATGGTGCCGACATTCAGTTTGCCCGGATTGTCGCGCGCGAACTTGATGACGTCGGCCAGCGTCTTGTGTTGCGAATTCGCATTGGTGCCGACGATGAAATCGAAGAAGCCGATGCTCGAGATCGGCGCAAAGTTCTTCACGGGATCGAATGGCAGGTTCTTGAACAGCGGTACGCTGACGGCGGTGCCGTTGCTGAGCAGCGCCAGCGTATAGCCGTCCGGCTGCGACGACAGCACTGCGCGCGCCGCAACGACGCCACCGGCGCCCGGCATGTTCTCGATCACGAGACGCTGGCCGAGATTATCGCCGAGCTTCTCGGCCACGATGCGGATGGTGATATCGGCAACACCGCCGGCGGCAAACGGCACGATCACGCGAATGGGCTTGGTCGGATAGCCGGACTGGGCCTGCGCTACAGGTACCGCGGTCGTGAGGAATATCGCACCAAGCGCCAAATGCGCGGCGCTCAGCAGATGCTTGAGCCTGGTCGGGAAGCGGAGCGTCATGATGGATTGAAGACGCCTGATGCGTCCACCCTTGCCGTTTTTATGTCGGTACCCATGGCCGTCACGTTATCGCGACAGGGCTATAGACCGTTCTGCTCCCGCAGTAACCAATTCCGATATATGAAACAAATGAGAAATCTGGGATAATCGTGCAGTTTCCTGCATATATCCTGCCGAGTGGATTATCCCGCAGCCTGGAAGTATTTGCGGGTCAGGTCGATCAGCGCCTGCGCTGGCTTGCTCACCGGCTGTCCGCGCTTGACGATGATGCCCACCGTGCGGCTGACGCTGGGATTACGCAGCGGCACAGCGACCAGTCCGGCAGTTCCCTGCGTCGCCACTGCGATACTGGGGACCACGGCAATGCCGAGCTTCTCGAACACCATGCCCACCGCCGTCTGCAGATGCTGCACCTCGTAGCGCCAGTTCAGCTTATCGCGGCGATGGCCGAGCGCGTCGTCGATCAGGGCCCTATTGCCGGCCTGCGGGCTGATACGGATCAGCGGCATATCCTCGAGATGCGACCAGGCCACGAACTTGCGTTGCGCAAAGGCATGATCCTTGGTGCACAACAGGACGAAGCGCTCCTTGATCAGCGGGGTGACAGCCAGATCCCATATATTCGTCGCCGTGATCGTGATGCCGAACTCTGCCTGGCCGGACTGCACCAAAGTGGCAATCTCGCTGGCTGAATTGTCGTGGATCTTGATCGAAATCCCCGGGTGCACCGCATTGAACTGCTTCAGCACCCGCGGCAGGTGATAGGCGGCGATGGTCGGCAGGCAGCCGAGCGCGATGTGCTCCTGCCGCTTGCGGCCCCGTGCCCGCAGCAGATCGATAGAATCGGACAACTCCCCGATCATCCGCCGCGCGGTCGGCAGCAGTTCCAGCCCGGCCGGGGTCAGTGCCACCTGCCGCGTTGTGCGGGCCAGCAGCTGAAAGCCGAGATCCTCTTCGAGTTTCTTGATCCGGTGGCTCAGCGCCGTCTGCGACAGATTGAGGTGCGCGGCCGCGCGCGAAAAGCTGCCCCGCTCCGCGATGCTCAGAAACGCCTGCAGGCCGGGAAAATCGATGCGCATAAGAGGTCCGTACACGGGCCGAAGGCAACCCCGTTGAGATAACGCAGCGATAACGAACCATGCAGGGTTACGACGCCAGCATATACCGACATCTCGGGCTGGTTAAAACCGCGTAAAGCCAGATCGCCGGCCTTGAACGGCAAGGTATCCAGTGCTGGGGTTTCGCATTCCAATGCGGAGCTAATTCCACAATGCAATTTTGACGAGCAGAGCCCACCGATAGCCCGCGGACGTGCCTTAACAATTTGTCCAGTCCCTGACCTGCATAGTCGGCCCAACCGGGGCGTGAGACGCGAATTCATCAATGACCAGTTTAAACGCAGCGGCGTCGTTCGGGCGCATTATCTCGGTACGGGGCTCGCTGGCCCGCGTCGGATTGCTCGCCGTGAGCCCGATGACACCCTCGGAGATGCGCGGTACCGTCGGCCGCTTCGTCAGCATCCGTTGCGCCTCCTCCACCATCATCGCCATGATCACGGAGGTGTCCGCCGAGAACATGCATGCATCGGACATGTATATCGCGAGCGCCTCGGTCGATCTGCTTGGCGAAATCCTGGGGTCGGGGGACCAGGCCAAGTTTCAGCGCGGCGTCACCAACTACCCCACCATCGACGACATCGTCGATCTGATCAGCACTCATGACCTGCGCACGGTCTATGCGCCGTCCGGCTCCGAGCAGATCAACGTGGGCACGCTGCAGCAGGACAAAACGGTGACGGCTTACGTCGACGTCGAGGAAATGCTGAGCAAGCATTTCGCGGTGCTCGGCTCTACCGGTGTCGGTAAATCCACCGGCGTGTCACTGCTGCTCAATGAAATCCTGAAGTCGCGCCCGCATCTGCGCATCTTCCTGCTCGATGTGCATAACGAATATGGCCGCTGTTTCGGCGATAAGTCGCTGGTGCTGAACCCGCGCAATCTTAAACTGCCGTTCTGGCTGTTCAATTTCGAGGAAATCGTCGACGTGCTGTTCGCCGGCCGCCCCGGCGTGCCCGAAGAGCTCGAAATCCTCTCGGAAGTCATCCCGATCGCCAAGGGCGTCTACACGCAATACCAGAACGCCGACCGCATTGGCCTCAAGCGCATCGATCCCAAGACCATCGGCTACACCGTCGATACGCCGGTGCCTTATCGCCTGGTCGATTTGATCTCGCTGATCGACGAGCGCATGGGCAAGCTCGAGAACCGCTCGTCGCGTATCCAGTATCACAAGCTGATCTCGCGTATCGAAGCGGTGAAGAACGACCCGCGCTACGCCTTCATGTTCGACAACGCCAATGTCGGCGGCGACACCATGGCGGAAGTGATCAGCCATCTGTTCCGCCTGCCCGCCAACGGCAAGCCGATGACCATCATGCAGCTCGCCGGCTTCCCCGCGGAAGTCGTCGATAGCGTGGTGTCGGTGCTCTGTCGTATGGCATTCGATTTCGGCCTGTGGAGCGACGGCGCCTCGCCACTGCTGTTCGTCTGCGAGGAAGCGCATCGCTACGCCTCCGCCGACCGCAATATCGGCTTTGGCCCGACCCGCAAGGCAGTGTCGCGCATCGCCAAGGAAGGCCGCAAGTACGGCGTCTATCTCGGCCTCGTAACGCAGCGTCCGGCAGAACTCGACGCCACGATCATTTCCCAGTGCAACACACTGTTCGCCATGCGCCTCGCCAACGAGCGCGACCAGGCCCTGCTGCGCTCCGCGGTGTCGGATGCTGCCGCCAACTTGCTCTCGTTCGTGCCGTCACTCGGTACCCGCGAAGTACTCGCCTTCGGTGAAGGCGTCGCATTGCCGACCCGCCTGCGTTTCAAGGAAGTGCCGCCGCATCAACTGCCGCGCTCGGAAGCCACCATCGCGACAGTGCCCTCGGTTGCCGCCGGTCACGACATGCAGTTCGTCAGCGCGGTGCTGGAACGCTGGCGCGGCGCCACATCGCATCGCGATGTGCCGAACGATCCCGGCTTCATCGAGCGGCCGCTGGCAACGCCGAGCCGCACCGTCGAAGCCCCGATGCTGCAGCCCTCGCTCGGCCTCGATCCGGATCGCTTCTCGCTGCTCAAGAAACCGCTGCGCTAATCGCATCGGCTTGCATTGCCGCAAGCGCTTTGCGGTGACGGCGTGATCGCCTATGGTCTCGTGAAACAGAAACGTTCACGGGAACGCCAGATGACCCAGCCGATTGCGAAACGCTTTCCGACACCCGCCCTCGACAAGCTGCCCGAGGACATCCGCACGCGCATTATGGGCGTGCAGGAAAAGTCCGGCTTCGTGCCGAACGTATTCCTGTCGCTGGCCTATCGCCCCGACGAATTCCGCGCGTTCTTCGCCTATCACGACGCCCTGATGGAAAAAGACAGCGGGTTGACCAAGGCCGAGCGTGAGATGATCGTGGTCGCGACGTCAGCCGCCAACCAGTGTCATTATTGCGTCATCGCGCATGGTGCGATCCTGCGCATTCGCGCCAAGAACCCGACCATCGCCGACCAGATCGCCGTCAACTACCACAAGGCCGACATCACGCCAAAGCAGCGTGCGATGCTGGATTTCGCCATGAAAGTGAGCCGGTCCGCCGAGACCATCGGCGAGCAGGATTTCGCCGAGGTCTCCGGCCACGGCTTCAGCGACGACGATATCTGGGACATCACCGCGATCTCGGCCTTCTTCGCGCTGTCGAACCGGATGGCCAATGTCACCAACATGAAGCCGAATGACGAATTCTATATGATGGGCCGGCTGCCGAAGTAATGGCCCGGGTTTAGAAGGATCTCGCATTGCTCGACTGGTCGGACATCATCTTGCGTCTGGGCGTCGCCGCCCTGGTTGGCGGCGCCATCGGCCTCAACCGCGATCTGCACGGCAAGCCCGTGGGCGTGCGCACGCTGGGGCTGGTCAGCCTGGCCACCGCCATGATCGTGGTGCTGGCAGATCCGCTCGGCAAAGGCGGCTTCACGGATGCCGGGAGCCGGGTCATTCAGGGCGTCCTCACAGGCGTCGGCTTTCTCGGTGCCGGCGTGATCTTTCATGCCGAGCGGCATTTCCGCGTCCGTGGCCTGACCAGCGCCGCCTGCGTCTGGCTGACAGCCTGTGTCGGCATCATGTGCGGCGCGGGTCACTGGCGCATTGTCACCGTCTCGGTGGTGATCGCCTTCGTTGTGCTGCTGCTCGGCGGAAGGATCGAACGCGCCCTGCATCGCGTGCTCGGCGGCAAAGGCGATCCCACTGCGATCCCGATGGATGCGCCTCAGTCGTCCGACGCCGGTCCGCACCAGCCGGGCAAATAGATCGCATCCTTGCTTTTGGCGATTGCCAGTGCCTTCTCCAATGCCTTGGCGAAATCGGCCTCGACCTCCTTGGTGGAGAGCCGGCTGCGAAACAGGTCCGCCCACAGGAATTCGCTGAACGGCGTGGTGTCCTTGGCATAGCCGCCAGCGCGGCGAATTTCGCCGGCCAGGCTGCGGAACGGATCGTCCTTCAGGCCCGTCACCGATTTCGGAATATCCTTGAAGTGCCGCCGCTCGCCCTTGGCGTCATAGGGATAGGCCCAGCGGCGGTGATCGAGCACACCCCAGAAGGCTTTCATATCGACCATCGTGAGATCCGCGATCACGGTGACGAGCACATCCTTCACGCCTTCGTCATGCAGCGCACGTGCGAGATGATGGTGGTCGACGACATAGTGGCGCTGGTCGGGCCCGAGCACCACCGGGATCATGTGCTGGCCGAGCAGTTCGGCCTGTTTGCGCTTCGATTTATGTGCACGCCATCGTTTGCGCTTCTCCTTCACCTCGCGCATGCCCACCGTCATCTGCGTTGGCCGCAGCGACAGGATTGGGACCGGATGCAGCAACGGTTCGCGTGTGTTCGGCATGTGGCCTCCCATATCTGACGTCTGTTCAAAACCAACTATGGCATGGCCGCCGCGTCGATACGGATCAGTTCCACGTCATCTCCGACGATTGCCGCATCCGTGCCATGCGGACTTTATCTGCGCGAAGCAGCCGCCTCATGTTACACTGCGACATTGCATGCGCAGACCCACGACGATGAAGACCCAGCAGCCGATTATCAGAGAGGATGACGAGCACCGCGTGCTACGTTTCGTGCCGCGCACCTCCGACACGCTGCCACACCATCCCACCGCTCCCGCCGACCACCCCCGCCGCCGCCAAACCACCGGCGCCAGCGACCTGTCCCGCTATCAACAGGCACAGGACGACCCCGACGACTTCCGCCACCGGATGCTGGCCAATAGCGCAGCCTTCGGCTTCACGGTGATCCTCGTGGGTGTCGGGATCTGGCTCGCGGTCAGCATCGCGGATCTCCGCAAAACCCAGGATTGCGTGTTGATGGGCCGCCGGGACTGCGCCCATATTGTTGCGCCGCACGGCTGAGGGGCGCCAAACCCTCTTTCCACAGCCCACAGGGGCTGGTGAGCGAGCGCTCAACTGCATTGAACTGCCGCCCCCGCTCCGATATACGGGCAATCGACTCTATACGGCGGACCGGGACTGCCCCGGGGCGAAGGCTTGTCTTTGCGCGCGCCGATCGAACATTATCTTCAATATATCAAAGGCTTAGTAATGTCCTCCACATTCGATCAGGTCGCTACAATCATCGCCGAGACTTGCGACATTCCCCGCGACACGATCACGCCGGAAAGCCACGCCATCGACGATCTGGGGATCGACAGCCTCGACTTCCTGGATATCGCTTTTGCGATCGACAAGGCGTTCGGGATCAAACTGCCGCTCGAAAAATGGACCCAGGAGGTCAATGACGGCAAGGCGACCACCGAGCAGTATTTTGTCCTGAAGAACCTCAGCGCGCGCATCGACGAATTGGTCGCGGCCAAGGGCGCGTAACGCCCCGCCATGAACCTCGAATATTTTCACCTGATCGACCGCATCACCGACCTCAATGTCGGCGAACGGACGATCACGGTTGAAGCGAACGTCCCCGAAACCAGCACCATCTTCGAGGGCCACTTCCCGGGCTACCCACTGATGCCCGGCGTGCTGCTGATCGAGTCGATGGCGCAGACTTCGGGCTGGCTGCTGATCGCGCTGATGAAGTTCAAGCGCATGCCGTTCCTGGCCGCGGTGAAGGAAGCCAAGATGCGCACCTTCATCACGCCGGGTACGAAGCTGGACATCAACGCCAGCGTGCTGCACGAAGGCGACGGCTTCTACATGACCACTGTCAAGATCAAGGTCGACGGCAAGCTGACCTGCAACGCGCAGCTCACCTTCAAGACCGTCCCGTTTCCCCATCCGGATCTGCGCGGGCACATGGACATCGTGGCCGAGCGCATCGGATTTCCCCTACAGGCGATCACCAATGGCTGAAACCCGACCGATGACATCCGAGCCGGTGGAAGCGTGGATCACCGGCATTGGCCTCGCCACGTCATTGGGCGAAGGCCCTGACGCGCATTGGAATGCGTTGAACAACAAGCGTATCAATGTCGATGAAACCGGCTTCGCGCCGAACATCGTCCACCCCCTCGCGCCGGTCTCGTACGACGCGCAGATTCCCAAGAAGGGCGATCAGCGTCAGATGGAAGCCTGGCAACGGATCGGCACCTATGCCGCCGGCCTCGCGCTCGATTCCGCGGGCGTGAAGGGCAATAAGGACATCCTGTCGAGGATGGACATGATCGTCGCCGCCGGTGGCGGTGAGCGCGATCTCGCCGTCGATTCCGGTATCCTGAATTCGGAAGGCTATGGCGCAGCATCGCCGGGTCTGCTGAACGAAAAGCTCCTGAACGATCTTCGTCCGACCCTGTTTCTGGCGCAACTCTCGAACCTGCTGGCCGGCAACATCGCCATCGTGCACGGCGTCACCGGCTCGTCGCGTACCTTCATGGGCGAGGAAGCCGCCGGCGTCGATGCTGCGCGCATTGCGCTGGCACGCATCGCCTCGGGCCAGAGCGACATCGCACTGATCGGCGCCGCGCATAACGGCGAGCGCAAGGATCTGCTGCTGCTATACGAATTCGACGACTTCAACCTGAAGAACAAATTCGAGACCGTGTGGGCACGCGAAGCGAATTCGGGCTTCGCGCTCGGCTCGGCTGGCGCGTTCCTCGTCATCGAATCCAGGGCGCATGCTGAAGCGCGCGGAGCCAAGCCGCTGGCACGCTTGAAGAGCGTCGTTGCCGATCAAGCCCGTCGCAAGACGCCCGGCGAAGTCACGACGTCGCTGCAAAAACTGTGGTCGCAGCTCGGCGCCAGGAGTGACGCAGCGATCATCACCGGCGCGACCGGCGCGGAGCCTGTCACCTCCGAAGAGCGCACCTTCCTGAAGGATCATGCCGATGTCGCCATCCGCGGCACCGGCACTCTCTTCGGTCATACGCTCGAAACCCAATTTCCGCTCGGCCTCGGCCTTGCGGCCCTTGCGATCTCGCGCGGCGCGATGTTTCCGCCGAACGATTCAACCGGCCTTGAGATTGAAAAGTCCGGCAAGCCCACCCAGATTGTGGTGATCGGCGCCGGTCATTGGCGCGGCGAAGGCATGGCGCTGGTTGAAGCCATCTAGAGCCTCGTTGGGCTCTAGATTTTTCTTATGTTTGAGCATGATCTTATCCGACCGGCATCCACTTTTCGGGATCATGCTCAAGTTAAGCGGTCGACGCGGCCGATGGAGAGAGCATGACTGCAACGCGCGATAATTTCGGCCGACCGATCGTCGTTGTCACAGGCATGGGTGTCGTGACATCGCTCGGCGCCGGCAAAGAGGACAACTGGGCCAAGCTCACCGCCGGCGAGTCCGGCATTCGCACCATCACCCGCTTTCCCATCGACGGCATGAAGACGACGATGGCAGGCACGATCGATTTCGTGCCGGTCGAGCCGTTTTCCTCCACTGACCTCTCCGAGAAGCTCGGCGAACTCGTCACCGAGGAAGCCATCGCGCAGGCCAATATCGGCAGCAAGGGCGACTTCCCCGGCCCGCTGTTCCTCGCGGTTGCGCCTGTCGAAGTCGAGTGGCCGCAGCGCCAGGTGCTGGCCAAGGCCGCCGGCGCCAATAGCGACATCAATTACGACACGCTGCTGCGCGTCGCCGGTGGCGGCAAGTTCGTTCAGTATCACCGCCGCTTCCTGTTCGGCTCGGTCGCCGATCATCTCGCGGACACGTTCGGCACCAAGGGCTCACCGATCTCGCTGTCAACCGCTTGTGCCTCCGGCGCTACTGCGATCCAGCTCGGCGTCGAAGCGATCCGCCGCGGCGAAGCCGATGCGGCGCTGTGCGTGGCCACCGACGGTTCGGTGAACCCGGAAGCGCTGATCCGCTTCTCGCTGCTATCGGCACTCTCGACCCATAACGACCCGCCGCAGAAAGCTGTCCGTCCCTTCGCCAAGAACCGCGATGGTTTCGTGATGGCCGAAGGCGCCGGTGCGCTGGTCCTGGAAAGCCTGGAAGCCGCCACCGCGCGCGGCGCCAAGATCCTCGGCATTGTCGCCGGTTGCGGCGAGCTCGCGGACTCCTTCCACCGCACCCGCTCCAGCCCGGACGGCAAGCCGATCATCGGCTGCGTGAACAATGCGCTGGTGGATGCCGGTCTGACGTCGGACCAGATCGACTACATCAACGCCCACGGCACCGGCACGCCGGAAAACGACAAGATGGAGTATCTCGGCATTTCCAGCGTGTTCGGTGAGCGCGCCAAGGAAATTCCGGTCTCGTCGAACAAGTCCATGGTCGGCCACACGCTCTCCGCCGCCGGCGCTGTCGAGGCGGTGTTCTCGCTGCTCACCCTGGAACACCAGCGGATCCCGCCGACGATCAATTACGATGTTCCCGATCCGGCCATTCCGTTCGACGTGGTTCCCAATACCGCCCGCGATGCACGCGTGACGGCCGTGATGTCGAATTCCTTCGGCTTTGGTGGCCAAAATGCCTCGCTGATCCTCACCGGCGAGCCCGTTTAAGGCTCCCCGGCCCCGTTGGCCGCCCTCGCCGGTTGACGTCATGGCGTGAACCGGCGATACGCAGGCCATCCGAAATCAACCTTTCTTGCCGGAGACGCGGTTCATGCGTGCGCTCAATCTTGTTGCCGATCGTGAGCTCGTCGTGGTCGACGTGCCGCCGCCCCCGCCGCCTGCCGCCGGCGAAGTGCAGATCCGCGTCAAGGCTGTCGCCCTGAACCATATCGACGTCTGGGGCTTCCGCGGCATGGCCTTCGCCAAGCGCAAGCTGCCGCTGTCGATCGGCGCCGAAGCCTCGGGCGAAGTCGCTGCCGTCGGCGAGGGCGTCACCCATGTAAAGCCCGGCCAGAAGGTCGTGATGTATGGCGCTCTGACCTGCGGCCACTGCAAGGCCTGCCAGGAAGGCCGTGACAATTTCTGCGAGAATGTCGGCGGTCTCTACGGCTTCCACATCGACGGCTTCTCGCGCGAACTGATGAACATGCCGGCGCGCCTCGTGATCCCCGTCCCTGACGGCATCAGCTTCCGCGACGCCGCCTGCGCCCCGATCGCCTTCTCCACCGTGCAGCACATGCTGTTCGACAATGCGAAGCTGCAGCCCGGCGAGACCATTCTCGTTCATGCCGGCGGTTCCGGCATTGGCACCGTCGCCATCATGATGGCGAAGAAGATCGGTTGCACCGTCATCACGACCGTCGGCGACGATTCCAAGATCGAAGGCGTGAAGGCGCTCGGCGCCGACCACGTCATCAACTATCGCAAGGATCGTTTCGAGGGCGAGACCCGCAAGATCACCAAGAAGAAGGGCGTCGATGTTGTGTTCGAACATGTCGGCGCTGACACGTTCAATGGTTCGCTGCTGGTGATGAAGCGCGGCGGCCGTCTGGTCACCTGCGGATCGACCTCGGGTCCGACCACGACGATCAACCTGATGCAGCTGTTCCAGCAGCAGTACCGCATCTTCGGTTCGTTCGGCGCCACCATGAAGAACATCAGTGAGAGCCTCGACAAGATGGCTGACGGCATGCTGCCGGTGATCGATACCGAAGTGCCGATCAGCGATGTCGAGACCGCGCTGAGGCGGATGGAAACCCGACAGGTGTTCGGCAAGATCATCGTTCACTTCTGATGCTCCGCCTGCTGCTTCGCACCAAGGCCCGCATTCGCGATGCCCTGAAGCCTGCAGGCGACGCTGCTGTCGGCGCACTGACGATCGGCATCCTGCGCACCACGCGCTATTTCGATCCGGTCAAGACCGCCAACCGGTTCGGCAAGATCACCCAGCGCATCGGCCCGCTGTTTCGCGAAGACAAGATCGGCCGCGCCAATCTCACCGCCGCCTTCCCCGAAAAATCACCGGAAGAGATCGAGAAGATTCTCGCGGGTGTCTGGGACAATATGGGGCGCGTCGGTGCGGAATTCGCGCATCTCGATAAGATCTGGGACTACGACCCGGCAAATCCGACCAAACCGAGCAATGTCGAATTCTCCGCGCGCACGGCGGAAATTTTCGATCAGCTGCGCGACGACGGCAAGCCGGCACTGATTTTCGCCAGCCATCTCGGCAATTGGGAGATTCCTGCACTCGCTGCCGTGGCCCACGGCCTCGACGCCGCCGTGCTCTATCGCCGGCCGAACAGTGCCGCCGCTGACCGCGCCATTCATCAGACACGCGCGATCAACATGGGCAACCTCATTCCGGCCAGCCACGACGCACCGCTCAAGCTCGCGCACGCGCTGAATGAGGGCAAGCACGTCGCCATGCTGGTGGATCAGTGGTTTACGAATGGCGTCCCGGTGGATTTCTTCGGCCGCAAAACCAATGCCAATCCGATGCTGGCGCGACTGCTGCGCCAGGTCGATTGCCCGATCCACGGCGTACGCATCATCCGCCTGCCCCATCATCGTTTCCGAATCGAAGTCTCTGAAGAGGTGAAACCGGTGCGCGATGCCAATGGCAAGGTCGACGTTCAGGGCACCATGCAGGCGGTGACGTCAGTGCTGGAAGGCTGGATCCGGGAATATCCGGAGCAGTGGCTGTGGCTGCATCGGCGCTGGCGATAACGCTCAGCGCCCCGTCTTCACCTTCGTCCACAGCCGGTTTATCACGCGTTGCGTCGCCGGATCGCGCGCCGTAATGACGAACAGCTTCTGCAGCATCGCCTCGTCCGGATAGATCGTCTTGTCGTTCAGGATCTTCGGATCGATCAGCTTCTGGCTGGCGAGGTTGCCATTGGCATAACCGAGAAAATCCGAGTTCTTCGCTGCGACATCCGGCCGGTAGAGGTAGTTGATCAGCTCATAGGCCTCATTGACGTTCTTCGCATCGGCCGGGATTGCCAGATTATCGAAGAACATCTGCGCGCCCTCTTTCGGCACCGCATAGCCGATCTCGACGCCGTTCTTGGCTTCCTCGGCGCGCGCACGCGCCTGGATGATGTCACCAGACCAGCCGACCACCAGACAGATCTCGCCGGTCGCCAGCGCGCTCAGATATTCCGAAGAGTGAAACTTGCGGACATTGCCCCTGATCTTGCCGACGAGATCGGCCGCCTTTTCGAGATCCGGCTGCTTGGTGGAATTAGAATCGAGACCCAACGCATTCAACGCCGCCGGCAGAATGTCATCCGCGGAATCCAGCACATGGACGCCGCAATCCTTGAACTTCGCAAGGTTCTCCGGCTTGAAGACGATATCCCAGCTATCGACTTTCGCGTCAGGCCCGAGGATTTTCGCGACCTGCTTGACGTTGTAGCCGATGCCAGTGGTGCCCCACATGTAGTTCGCGGCAAACTGATTGCCGGGGTCGTAGATCGCGAGGCGCTTGGTCACTTCCGGCCAGGCATTGGCCAGGTTCGGCAGCTTCGCCTTGTCGAGCTTCTGGAACACTTTTGCGGTGATCTGGCGCTGCAGGAAATACGCCGTCGGCACAACTACGTCGTAACCGGACTTGCCGGCCAAGAGCCGCGTCTCCAGCGTCTCGTTGGCGTCGAAGGTGTCGTAGACGACCTTGATGCCGGTCTCCCTGGTGAACGCCTCCAGCACGCCGGGCGCCATATAGTTCGACCAGTTATAGAAGTTGACGACGCGCTCCTGCTTCTGGTCTTGCGCCTGCACGGGCAAGGACCACAGCAGCGCCACTCCGACGACCCACGCGATCCCCTGCTTGCCCATGCGTATCAAACTCCTAGCGGCGGTGAACAGCGTTGGACAGGCGCTCCAGCGCGGTATCGAGCGTTGCGTCGTTCTTGGCGAAACAGAAGCGCACCACCGACGTCACCTTGTCCTGCTCGTAGAAGGCCGACACCGGAATGGCAGCGACCTTGTAGTCGTAGACGAGACGCCGGCAGAATTCCTCGTCGGTCTCGTTCAGCCCCAGCGGCGACAGATCGACGGTGAGGAAGTACGTGCCCTGCGACTTGATGACGGGAAAGCCGATGCTCTCCAGACCCGCGGCGAGGCGATCGCGGCTGCGCGCGAGGTCGGCCCGCATCGTCTTGAAGTACTCGTCGGACTTGCCGAGGCCATAAGCGACAGCAACCTGCAGGCTGGGTGCTGTCGTGAAGGTCAGGAACTGATGCACCTTGGCGCAGACGCGCAGCAGATGCGGCGCGGCGCAGACGAAGCCGATCTTCCAGCCGGTCAGCGAGAAGATCTTGCCGGCGGAGCCGACCTTGATGGTGCGATCGCGCATGCCGGGAATGGTGATCAGCGGGATATGCTCGTGACCATCGAAGGTCACATGTTCCCAGACCTCGTCGCAGATCGCGATCGTATCGAACTCCTGGCAGAACTTCGCCAGTAGTTCGAGATCCTCGCGCGGCGACACCACCGCCGCCGGATTGAGCGGGCTGTTGAACAGCACAGCCTTGGTCTTGTGATTGAAGACCGCGCGGAGATCTTCTTCCGTGAGACGCCAATGCGGCGGCTTGAGGCTGACCAGACGGGGAATACCACCGGCCTGCCGAATGATCGGCAGATAGGAATCATAGACCGGCTGGAAACACACGACTTCGTCGCCGGGTTCGACCACCGCAAGGATCGACGACGTCAATGCCTCGGTACCGCCGGAGGTCACCATCACCTCCGTCATCGGATCGAGCGAGAGCTTGTGCCAATGCTGGTAATGCGTGGCGATCGCCTGACGCAGCTCCGGGATGCCCATCATCGACGGATACTGGTTATAGCCGTTCAGCACCGCATCGGCTGCCGCCTGACGGATATCGTCGGGACCGGGATGATCGGGAAAACCCTGCCCGAGATTGATGGCGTTATGGTCGCGCGCGAGTTGCGACATCGCCTCGAACACCGTGACGGGCAGCTCAGAGAAGATCTTGTTCATCGAGCGATCAGCCAGCCTTGGTCGGCAGGCCTGCGGCCTTCCATCCGAGGATTCCACCGGCGAGGTGCTTGTCATAGGCAAGGCCATCGGCTTGGGCGGCCAGCGAGGCGGTCACCGAGCGCTTGCCCGAACGGCACGCAAACACGATCTGCTTGCCCGCGGGATCAGGCAGATCGGCGCTGTCGAAGGTCGACAGCGGCACCACGATAGCGTCCGGATAGGCCTCGACCGCGACCTCGTTGGGTTCGCGTACGTCGACCAGCAAATACTTGCCGTCGGCGATTCCCTTGGACACTTCCTCCGGCGTCAAATCGTGAACGGTATGAGCTTCGCCTGCCACCACAACCTCCTGCCGCCCCGGTGTCCGGAGCGAATGCGAAGGGGCGGAAACGCCCCTGTTTTCGGGCGCCAACGTCGCCTCTCGCGCGGCGAAAATCAAGCGCCGGAAGAGCTTATTGTCGGGCCTGATCTTGCCCGAAAACCTCAAACCCACTTTTCGGGATCAGGCCTTAAATAGTCACCTGCGTGCCCACTTCGACCACCCGCCCCGTGGGGATCTGGAAATAGTCGGTCGCGTCATTGGCAGTGCGACTGAGCGCGATGAACAGATGGTCCTGCCAGCGCGGCATGCCGGAATGCGCCGCAGGCTTCAGCGCCCTGCGCGACAGGAAGAACGAGGTCGACATGATGTCGAACTGCCAGCCGGTCTTGCGCGCAATCGCCAGGGATTTCGGCACATTTGGCGATTCCATGAAGCCAAAGCGCAGTGTCACTTTCGAGAAGGTCGCGCTGATCTCTTCCATCCGCACCCGTTCGCTCGGGTCGATGCGCGGCGTCGGTGCGGTTTCGATGGTGAGAATAACGTTCTTCTCGTGAAGCACTTTGTAGTGTTTCAGACTATGCATCAGCGCCGTCGGCGCGCTCTGCGGATCGCTGGTGAGAAATACCGCCGTGCCGGCCACGCGCTGCGGCGGACGTTTCTCCAGCATGGCCACGAGATCGGCCAGCGGAAACTCCAGCTTGCGCGACTTCTCGAACAGCAGGCGGCTGCCGCGCCGCCACGTATACATCATGAGAATGATCACGCCGCCCATCACCAGCGGCACCCAGCCGCCGTCGAACACCTTCAAGAGGTTCGCGGTGAGGAACGTGATGTCGATCACCAGAAATGGCACAATCAGCGCCGCAGCCGCGATCGGCGACCACTTCCAGCCGCGCCAGATCACCACAAAGCCCATCATCGCAGTCACGACCATGGTGCCGGTGACCGAGATGCCATAGGCCGAGGCCAGCGAGCTCGATGACTTGAACAGCACGACAAGCACGATCACGGCGATGAACAGCAGCATATTGACGCGCGGAATGTAGATCTGGCCGGAATGCGACTCCGATGTGTGCCGGATTTCGAAACGCGGCAGCAGGCCAAGCTGGATCGCCTGCTGCGTCAGCGAATAGGCGCCGGTGATCACGGCCTGACTCGCAATCACAGTGGCAGTCGCCGCGAGGATCACCATGGGGATCAGCGCCCAGTCGGGAAACATCAGATAGAACGGATTTTCCAGCGCGGTGGGATCATGCATCACCAGCGCAGCCTGGCCGAAATAGTTGATGGCCAGCGACGGCAGTACCAGAAACAGCCAGGCCAGCTGGATCGGCTTTTTGCCGAAATGGCCGAGATCGGCATAGAGCGCTTCTGCGCCGGTCACGGCGAGAAACACTGCGCCCAACGTCACGAAGGCGATGATGCCGTGATGGAACATGAAGTAGATCGCATGCACGGGATTGAGTGCCGCGAGCACTTCAGGATGCTTCACGATCTGCGGAATGGCCGCTACCGCGATCACGATGAACCATAGGCACATGATCGGTCCGAAGAACGTCGCGACCTTCGCAGTGCCGCGCGATTGCACAGCGAACAGCGCCACCAGGATCACGATGGTGATCGGCACTACGTAGGGATCGAACGTGGTGGTGACGAGCTTGACGCCCTCGATGGCCGAGAGCACGGACAGCGCCGGCGTGATCACCGCGTCGCCATAGAACAACGCCGCGGCGATAATGCCGAGCATCACCACCACCGGCCCGCTCGATCCGATCGCGCGCTGGGCCAGCGCCATCAGGGCCAGCGGGCCACCCTCGCCGTTGTTGTCGGCGCGCAGCAGTAGCACGACATATTTGAGCGTCACGACGATGATCAGGGCCCACAGGATCAGCGAGAGAACGCCAAGGATCGCTTCATTGTCCACACCCGGAGCCTTATGGCCTCCGGCCGCGACCAGCGCTTCACGGAGCGCGTAAAGCGGGCTGGTGCCGATGTCGCCATAGACGACCCCGATGCTGCCCATGACGAGTGAGCCGAAGCTGGCCGTCGAGTGCCCATGGGCAGGGTCCGCCGGAGATGCCGCGGCGGGAGATGCGCTATCGCTGGTCATGGAAATGGCCTCGAAAAACTTCTGAATGGAAGGTCTCTGAACAGCGGGGCAGCGAGGCCGTTCCCGGCCCCGATGATCACACCCGTTGTAGCGTAAATACGGGAACCGGACATGACAAAAGGTGAGTTTAGATCGTCACCTGAGTACCGACCTCCACCACGCGTCCGGTCGGAATCTGGAAATAGTCGGTGGCGTCGTTCGCCGAACGGCTGAGCGCAATGAACAGATGGTCCTGCCACAATGGCATGCCGGATTGCGCCGACGGCTTCAGCGAGCGCCGCGACACGAAGAACGACGTCGCCATGATGTCGAACTGCCAGCCGAGTTTACGCGCGACGACGAGCGCCTTGGGGACGTTTGGCGATTCCATGAAGCCGAAGCGCAGCTTCACCATCGAGAATTTGTCGCTGATATTCTCCATGCGAACGCGTTCGGCCAGATCGACCTTCGGCGTCTGCGCGGTCTCGATGGTCAGGATCACATTGTGTTCGTGCAGAACCTTGTTGTGCTTCAGATTATGCAGCAGCGCCGTCGGCACGAATTCGGGATCGCTGGTGAGAAACACCGCGGTGCCCTTCACGATATGCGGGGGGCGCTTTTCCAGGCTCTTGATAAGATCGCGCAGCGGCACTTCGATACGGCGCGTCTTGGTGATCAGGATCGCCGCGCCGCGGCGCCAGGTCCAGATCATGCCGGCCATCAGCACGCCGAACAGCAACGGCACCCAGGCGCCTTCCAGCAGTTTCAGGAGATTGGCACTGAAGAAGGCCAGATCGACGAACACCAGCGGCGCGATGATCGCAGCGGCAGTCGCGGCCTTCCAGTTCCACAGCTTCCAGATCACCACGAAGCCCATGATGCCATCGGCGACCATGGTGGTGGAGACCGCGATGCCATAGGCCGAGGCCAGACCACTCGACGATTTGAACAGCAGCACCAGCAGCAGCACACCGATCAGCAGCAGACGATTGACCCGAGGCAAATAGATCTGGCCGGCATGGGTCTCGGAGGTGAAGCGCACTTCGAAGCGCGGCAGCAGCCCAAGCTGCACCGCCTGACGCACCAATGAATAGGCGCCGGTGATCACCGCCTGGCTCGCGATCACGGTGGCAGCCGTCGCCAGCGCGATCAGCGGCAACAGCATCGATTCCGGTGCCATCCGATAGAACGGATTTTCGATCGCAGCCGGGTTCGACAGCACGAGCGCGCCCTGCCCGAAATAATTGATCATCAACGCCGGCAGCACGAAAAAGAACCAGCCGTATTGAATTGGTCTGCGGCCAAAATGGCCGAGATCGGCATAGAGCGCCTCGCCGCCGGTCACGGCGAGGAAGACTGCGCCCAGGGTCACCAGACCGATGGTCCCGTGGGTCAGCATGAACTGCACGGCATAGTACGGATTGATCGCCTTCAGCACCGTCGGATCATCGAAGATGTGCGAGGCGCCCATCAGCGCCAGCGCCGTGAACCAGATGATCATCACCGGACCGAAGGCGGAGGCCACCTTGGCGGTGCCAATCCGCTGCACCGAGAACAGCACGACGAGAATCGCGACCGTGACCGGCACGACATAAGGTTCGAGCGCAGGTGCCTTGAGCTTGAGGCCTTCCACCGCCGAGAGCACCGATATCGCCGGGGTAATCATGGAATCGCCGATGAACATCGAGGCGCCGATCACGCCCAGTACCATCAGCGGCAAGCTCCGCCGACCCAAGGCACGCTGGCCGAGCGCCATCAGCGACAGCGTTCCACCCTCGCCATTGTTGTCAGCACGCAACAGGAACAGCACGTATTTAGCTGTCACGACGATGAACAGCGCCCACAGGATCAGCGAGAGCACGCCGAGCACGATGACGGGCGTAACCGGGGCGCCATGAGTCGCGCCGTGTACCGCCTCGCGGAACGCGTAAAGTGGCGACGTTCCGATGTCACCGAACACGACGCCGATACTGCCGACCGTAAGCGACCAGAAGCCGGTATGAACCGGAACTTCGATCGGTCCCTCGCCTGTTGTTTCCGTAACGGCCATTCTGCTCGTAACGCCTCTGGACAATCCGGACCCGGCTATGGCGTGCCGGGCAATGCCAGTCAACCGCGACACTAGCCTATCCTGCCGCCGATCGCGTATGCCGGACGCGGCAAAATCAAGGTGGAGCGGTAAAAAAAGGAATTGACTGTTTTACGGCTTGAGGTTTGGCGGCAGCGGGGGGTCTTCCCGCATCAGCGTAATGGTCACCCGCCGGTTGGCGGCCATGGTCGGATCGTCGGGGAACAGCGGCTGGCTGTCTGCCTTGCCCGACACCGAGAAGATATGGGACGACGGCAGGCCTTCCCGTTCCAGAATCTGCCGAACCACATTGGCGCGATCGGCCGACAGATCGAATGCGTCGTATTCGCTGCGCGCCGGCACGAAGCCCGCGGCGGTGTGACCGACGATAGCCACGCGCAGCGGTGTTGCCTTCAGCGGCCCGGCGAGCTTCTGCAGCAACAGACGTGTGCGCTCATAGGGAACCTTGGATCCGTCAGCAAACATCGAGCGGCCGTTCTGGTCGATAATTTCCAGATTGAGGCCCTGCTTGGTTTCCTCGAACATGATGTTCTTGGAGATCTCGTTGATCTCCGGCATGTCCTGCAGCGCCTGCCGCAGTGATGCCGAAGCGAGCGCGAATTCGCGGTCCATCTTCAGCTTGGCGCCCGCGGGACGGCCGCCCTTCTCGCTCGGACTGGTGATGTTCGACGCATCGTCCGGCGACACATGATCCTTGTTCTTCGTCTGGCCGCGCGTCGGCAGACCATCGGATTCGATCACGCCCGAATAACGCGCATCGGATTGCACGCCGAATGCTTCGCGGACCGAGCCGGCAACGATCTTGAGCTTCGCACCATCAGGGCTGGAGAACGCGACGAGCATGACGAAGTAGCTGAGCAGCAGCGCCATCAGGTCGGCGAAGGTCACGAACCAGCCATGGCCGCCGTGTGCTTCTCCGCGTTTTTTCTTCGCCATCGGACGTGCTCCGAGCCTGCCTCCAGTGTGTTACGCTGGGACCGGCTCACTTTCGTCATGGCGGTGCTTCTCGGGCAGATAGGCCAGCAGCATTTCGCGCACCAGCGCCGGGCTCTTCGAGTCGCGGATCATCAGGATGCCGTCGATGATGAGTGTGCGGTTGGTCTCCTCATCGAGTACCTTGACGTGCAGTTTGTCGGCGATCGGCAAACAGATCAGGTTGCCGACGATAGCGCCGTACAATGTAGCGAGCAGCGCGACAGCCATGAACGGTCCGAGCTTGGACGGATCGGACATGTTCGAGAACATCTGCACCATGCCCAGCAGCGTGCCGATCATGCCGAAGGCCGGGGCGCAATCGCCGATGGCGCGGTAGATCTTCGAGCCTTCGTCGAGATGCATGAGGAAATTGTCGCGGTCGCGCTCAAGATTGTCGCGGATGAATTCAAGGTCGTAGCCGTCGGCAACGAAGCGGATTCCCTTGGCAAGGAATGCGTCATCAGTTTCGACTTTTTCGAGTCCGACCGGTCCCTGCTTCCTCGCGATTTCCGCGATGCGGGCGAGTTCGTCAACGAGATCACGAGCGTTCAAGCGGCTCAGCGTGAATGCAAATTTGGCGCCGAGAGGAATGCCATGAAGAATGGACGAGAGCGGAAAGCGGATCAGCGTCGCGGCGAACGAACCGCCGAAAATGATGATGACGGCGTGGATGTCGTAGAACATCCCGAAGCTGCCGCCCATGAGGACCAGGGTACACAGCACAATGATGCCAGCGACAAAACCGACGAGTGTTGTGATATCCATGTCAACTCCGACGCTATACACGTATCGAACGACGCCCGTCCTGGACGGCGGCACGCCTCGAGATCAGGCCGCGCGAAGGTACCTTAGCGATACTGCGATTAAGGACGCGTTACCGCTTCACGGTTCATTAACGACAGATTAATGACGCGCGTACGCGTGTGGAACGATGCTGGGAGTTCGTGCAGCAGACGGATTCTTGATGTCGACGATGGCGCGTCAGGTAGCGCGTCGGACGACCACGAAGGTACGTGATCCCGGCGCGTGGGTCGGGTCATCGAGAAACTCGATCGGCTTGAGGCCGGCAGCCACGCAGAAGTCCGCGATCGTGTCCTTCGGCAAGGGCTTTGCACCGCGCCACGACGTATCCGCCGTCAGCGGATCCTTGCCGAGCAGCGCCTTGATCCTCTGGATGACAGGTGTCGGGACGAATTTGGCAATATGCCAGAGGATCGTCGGATACTCATGCGCCGTTCGGAAGTGAATGAGCCCGAGCGCGGATGGACGCAGGATGCGGGCAACCTCGACCAGATTGGCCTTCACGACGTCATGCGACGGCATGTGCTGAAAGACCTCATATGACCACACGAAGTCCGCGGTCTCGGACGCACACGGAAACACGACGCCATTGCCTGCGACGAAGTCGAGATTGCTGAACGCCGCTGCCGCCGCCTTGGCCTTTTCCACCATGACGTCGGACACATCGATGCCGACAGCCCTGCTGAAACGCCGGCCAAGCGCCTGCGTGAAACGTCCGACGCCGCAGCCGATATCGACCGCCGTCTTGCCGACGGGATCAACTGCATATTTTGCGAGAACAGGATCGATCAGCAGCGTCGCGCGTTCGCGACCGAGTGCGAAGAATTTTTCGGGATCGTGATCCCACAGCTCGGTCTCGACGTAAAAGAACGGGTCACGATTTGCGCGCTCATTCCAAGCTTTCTTCATATCCTTGGTCTGAGGCAATACCGTCTCCAATGCCCGTCTCAACGGCGGAACCGGCAGTTAGCCCGAAGCCCTCCGGCCGCGCAAGCAACCGGAGCTGGTTCGGTATGATCGGCATCTAACCTTTATCGTTAGTCTTAATAGCCCTACATTTCAGTGTATTTCCGACGAGCGCGCCATCGCCTCTTTCAGCTTCTCGAGCGTGAATGACGGACTGCGCGCGATATCGAGAATGGGTGTCTCCCGCCGGCCGCACAGCTCTGCCGCTTCCGGCAGTTTCGCGGCGACATCGAGCGGGATCACAACCGCGCCGTGCTGATCGGCATGGATCAGATCATCCGAACGAACACTCATACCGGCCACGCGTATTTCGTTGCCGAACTCGCTCACATGCACATGCGCATGCGACGGACCGATCGTGCCAGCGAGCGCCTGGAAGTCCGGCGCCCATTGCGGGATATCACGGATCGAGCCGTCGGTGACCACACCGAGGCAACCGAGCGCCCTGTGCACGGCGCTGTTCACCTCGCCCCAGAACGCGCCATAGCCCGCGTCGGGCCCGTCAATATCCTGGATCACGCTGATGCGCGGACCGATCCCCGTGCCGACATATTCGTAGTAAGCGAGCCGCCGCGCCTTCTGCTCCGCGGCAGGCAGACCGGACGCCATGGTCGAGCGAATGGTCGCGGTGCGCGCATAGCCGACGATGGGCGGCAGATTCGGAAACGGACAAACCAGCGGACGCGTGGTGTAGCCGATCAACCGGCGCTCGGGGGCGACGATCTCCATCGCATTGCAGATGGTCGGCGTGTCGTAGCGGCCCAGTGCTTCCAGAACGGATGCAGGCGGCGGACCGGTCGCGGAATTCGTCACGGCGCTTCTCCTCGGTTTGATTGTCGCATCCCGTCTTCGCGGGACGTCGCACTCTCGGTGTCGTCCCGGCGAACGCCGGGACCCATACACGCTGGAGAATGTGCGACAGCAATGCGGCCACCGCAACGCCATAACCACGCTGACCGTGGTTATGGGTCCCGGCATTCGCCGGGACGACAGCTTAGTTCAGGCGTGCGGGCCGATCATCCGGTGCGATCTCAGGTGCACCCGGCGTATAGGGCGTCGATGCATTGGGCGCCGCCGGATCGACAGGGACCACCGACTGCGCGGCGAGCGCGCGTTCCTGATCGCGATACGATTTCCAGCCCAGCGGCAGGCTGAGCAGATACATGATCGAGAGCGCCGACAGGATGTGCCAAGGGTAGCCGATCAGCAGCGCGATGAAGAGCACGACGCCGACGAACACCGGCAGCACCAGCTCGCGCGGCACCCGCATGTTCACGGCCTTGCCGGAGAAGACCGGCAGCCGCGACACCATCAGGAAGCCAACGAGCAGCGTGTAGAGGGTCGTCAGGATGGCCGGCGGCATCGGCATGCCCAGGAAGCCCAGATAGATCGGCAGCATCACGGTGAGCGCGCCCAGCGGCGCCGGCATGCCCGTGAAAAAGTTGGCCGCGAAGGCCGGCTTGTCCGGATCATCCATGGTGGCGTTGAAACGCGCCAGCCGCAGACTGCCGGCGATGGCAAACACCATCGCGGCGATCCAGCCAGCATTGCTGAGATCGTGGAGCTGCCAGAAATACAGGATCAGGCCAGGCGCAACGCCGAAATTGACGAAGTCAGCCAGGCTGTCGAGTTCGGCGCCGAATTTGGACTGGCCCTTGATCATGCGGGCGACACGGCCGTCGACACCATCGAGCACGGCGGCGAACACGATGGCCGCAACCGCGAGTTCCATCCGCCCCTCGGTGGACAGGCGGATCGCCGTCAGGCCGGCGCAGATCGCCAGCAGCGTGATCATGTTCGGCACCAGCATCCGGATCGGAATGGTCCGGAACCGGCGGCGGCGCGTCTCGGGAGACTGGTCAGGAGGCATTTGCATGGCGTGATCCTAGCAAATCCCACCCTCCTCCGCCATTGTGGCGTCCTGCCGCCCAAAGCGGCAGGAAATCGGGGTTAATCACCCCCCGCGGGCTATCACCCCTAGGTTATCACCCGGGTTAATCGACGCGATAGGTGCGGCCGCCATCACCGATCCTGAAATCGGCCAGCACGGTCTCACCGGCAATCGCGGTCTGCCCCACGGCCACCAGCGCCTTGCTGCCTTCCGGCAGATAGATATCCAGCCGGGAGCCGAAACGGATCAGGCCGAAGCGCTCGCCGGCGCTCAGAGTCTGGCCCTCGCGCACGAAAGACACGATCCGGCGCGCCACGAGGCCGGCGATCTGCACCACGCCGATCCGGCCGCCGGGGGTCGAAATCACCAGCGAATTGCGCTCGTTGTCCTCGCTGGCCTTGTCCAGCTCGGCATTGATGAACTTGCCCGGCCGATAGGCAATGCGCTCGATCCGGCCAGCCACCGGGCTGCGGTTTACGTGAACGTTGAAGACACTCATGAACACCGAGATGCGCAGCAGCGGCTGGTCGCCGAGGCCGAGTTCGGCCGGCGGCAGCACCGGCTGCACCATCGACACTTTCCCGTCGGCGGGCGACACCACGACACCCTCGCGGGTCGGGGTCACGCGCACCGGATCGCGGAAGAACAGCGCACACCAGACGGTCAGGACCGTGCCGATCCATCCGAGCGGCGTCCAGATCCAGAACAGCACCAGGCTCGCCAGCGCAAAGGCGCCAATGAACGGATAGCCTTCCTTGTGGATCGGCGGGATCTGGCCACGGATGGAATTTGCGATGGACATGAAGCTCTATTCTTTCTTCCCCTCTCCCCCAAGCAGCGAAGCTGCGCAGGCGGGAGAGGGTGGCTCGACGCGAAGCGGCGTGCCGGGAGAGGGGGCTGGCGCGGAATGGCCAAGATGTTCAACGATCACCTCAAACACTCCATCCGTGTTGTTGAACACCTCATTATTCCAGAACCGCAGAACGCGAAACCCTTGTTGTTGAAGCCATTGGTCTCGGGTTTGATCCGGTTTGCTGTCAGCATGCTGCCCGCCATCGACCTCAATGACGAGGCGCCGTTCAAGGCAGACGAAATCAACGATGTATCGCCCAATCGGCACCTGGCGTTTGAATTTGAAGCTCTGAAATCGGTGGGCGCGCAGCCGATACCAGAGCTGCCGCTCGGCATCCGTCATCTTGGCGCGCAAAGCTTTGGCCTGATCCCTCGCCATGCCCCCTCTCCCGTCTCGCCCGCTAGCGCGGGCGATCCACCCTCTCCCGCCAAGCGCAGCTTCGCCGCGCTCGGGGGCGAGGGAAAGAGAAAGAATCACTCCGCCGCGTCAGGCGTCATCAGCCGGTCGTCATCGACCGGCGGCGGGGTGCGATTGGGGGCGATGGCATCGTCGCCGATCTGGGCCAGCCGCTCACGGGCCTCCTGGGCCTCACGCTGCCGGTTCCACATGCTGGCGTAAAGACCGCCTGCGGCCAGCAACTGGCCATGGGTGCCGCGCTCGGCAATCCGGCCCTGATCGAGCACGATGATCTCGTCGGCGCCGACGATGGTGGACAGTCGATGCGCGATCACCAGCGAGGTGCGGCCCTGCGAGACCTTCTCCAGCGCGTCCTGGATCTCCTGCTCGGTATGGCTGTCGAGCGCAGATGTGGCCTCGTCGAGCAGCAGGATCGGCGGGCCCTTCAGCACGGTGCGCGCAATGGCCACGCGCTGCTTCTCGCCGCCAGAGAGTTTCAGGCCGCGCTCGCCCACTTCGGTCTCGTAGCCCTTCGGCGACATCCGGATGAACGAGTCGATCTGCGCCATCCGGGCGGCTTCCTCGACCTCTTCGTCCGTCGCGTCCCAGCGGCCATAGCGGATGTTGTAGCGGATGGTGTCGTTGAACAGCACGGTGTCCTGCGGGACCATGCCGATCGACTGGCGCAGCGAGGCCTGCGTGACATTGCGAATGTTCTGGCCATCGATAGAGATCGTGCCACCCGATACATCGTACAGCCGGAACAGCAGCCGCGAGATCGTCGACTTGCCGGCGCCCGACGGGCCGACGATGGCGACGGTCTTACCGGCCGGCACCTCGAAGGAGAGCCCCTTCAGGATCGGCCGCTCCGGGTCATAGGCGAAACGTACATCGTCGAAGCGCACGGCACCTGACGTCACCAGCAGCGGCCTGGCTCCTGGAATATCCTTCACTTCCGGATTGCGGTTCAGGACACCGAACATCTTCTCGATGTCGATGATCGCCTGCTTGATCTCGCGATACACCATGCCCATGAAATTCAGCGGCTGGTAGAGCTGGATCATCATGGCGTTGATCATGACGAAATCGCCCACCGTGTGGGTACCGTTGCGCACGCCGACCGCGCACATCAGCATCGTCGATGTCAGACCGAGCGTGAAGATGATCGCCTGCCCGGTATTGAGCACGGCCAGCGACGTATAGGTCTTGACACTGGCGCGCTCGAAACGCTCGACGGTCTTGTCATAGCGTTCGGCCTCGCGCGTTTCGGCGCTGAAATATTTGACCGTCTCATAGTTCAGCAGCGAGTCGATCGCCTTGGTATTCGCCTCGGTATCGGACTCGTTCATGTTGCGGCGGATGGCGATGCGCCACTCGGTCGCCAGATACGTATAGTACATGTAGACGACCACGGTGATCGCCACGACCAGCACATAGCGCCAGTCGAACTGCCAGAGCAGCACACCCATCACCAGCAACAGCTCGACGATGGTCGGCACCAGTTGCAGGATGACCATGCGCACGATGACTTCGATGCCAGCGCGGCCGCGTTCGAGCACACGCGTCAGGCCCCCGGTCTTGCGCTCCAGATGAAAGCGCAGCGACAGCTCGTGCATATGAACGAAGGTGAGATATGCGAGCTTGCGCACCGCATGCATCGCCACTTTGGCGAAGATGCCGTCGCGCCATTGCGTGAAAATCGCCATCAGCACGCGGATTGCGCCGTAGCTGACGGTCATGGCGACCGGCGATGCGATCAGCCACAACGTCCAGTTCGAGGACTGGACGGGAGCCGTATCGGCACCGGTCAGCGCATCGATCGCCCATTTAAAGGTGAACGGCACCGTCAGCGTGGCCGCCTTGGCGACCAGCAGTAGCAGCATTGACCAGACGACGCGCATCTTCAGGTCGTCGCGGTCGCCCGGCCAGATATAGGGCCACAGATGCGCAAGCGTCCCGAACAGCGTACCGCCTTCGATATGGGCCGGATTGGGAGCTGTCTCGTCGTTCAGCGCGGGATCGGAATCAGACATGCACGGCGCCTGGAACGAACGGAGCTGCGGCCCGGGGCCGGCTCAAAATGGAGGTCGATTTCATTAGAACGCATATAGGCGCTTTGCGGGAGCGTCGCACCCTCGCGGAGCATTCTTTTCCCTGCGGAGAGGTGTCCCGGGCAGGAATTTCCCGTATCGCGTTCATTCCGTGTCTTGACGCTGTTATCCCGCAGTGCCACATGGATTCCATGAGCACAATTAAAACGATCTGCGTCTATTGCGGCTCCGGCCCCGGTACCAATCCCAGTTTCGTCGAATCAGCGGTCACGCTCGGCAAAATCATGGCCGAGCAAGGCATTGGCCTGGTTTATGGCGGCGGCTCCATCGGCCTGATGGGCGCCGTGGCCCAGTCCGTCCTGGACAATGGCGGACGGGTCACCGGCATCATCCCGGAATTCCTGACCAAACGCGAAAACGCGCTGACCGCCGCCCAGGAACTGATCGTCACCCACGACATGCATGAGCGCAAACGGCTGATGTTCGAGCGGTCGGACGCGTTCGTCGCCCTGCCCGGCGGCATCGGCACGTTGGAAGAGCTGGTCGAACAGCTCACCTGGCAGCAGCTCGGCCGCCACAGCAAGCCGATCCTGATGGCCAATATCGATAACTTCTGGGAGCCGCTGCTCGAGCTGCTCAAACACATGCGCTCGACCGCCTTCATCCGGCCGACACTGCCGCTGGACGTGCTGACGGCCGACCGTGCCGAAGACATCCTGCCCCGGCTCCGCACCGCTGCGGCGCTGGCCTCCGACGAAGCCAAGAAGCTGGCTCCCGACGTCGCGACGCGGCTCTGAGCCCTGCTACGACGTGGCGGCGTCGTCCTTCGGGAACGTCACCACCTCGATACGATTGCCATCGGCATCGGCGATGAAAGTCGCATAGTAGCGCACGCGATCATGCGGCCGCAGCGAGGGCGCGCTTTCCGAGACGCCGCCAGCCACCATGGCTGCCGCATAAAACGCATCAACCTCATCCGTCGTCTTCGCGCGAAGGCAAAGATGCGCGCCGCTATCAAGCGGTAGCGGCGCCATGCCTGCTCGCAGATTAATCCAGACTTCCGGATAGGTCTTGCCGAACCCAGCCATTGCCGGCCGTGTTACCAGCCGGGCCATGCCAAGCGGCGCGAAACTGCGCTCGTAGAAGGGCACGGCACGTTCGAGATTGCTGACCGCGATGGAGATGTGATCAATCATCGGTCTTCCTCCCCTGTCTTTTTCATTCGATTCAGGACGCCCCGGATTCGCCCAGCGTCTTCTGCATCGTGGTGTTGGCAAGCCACTCGTCATTCAGCGGCACGCTGTTGCGCTGCGTTGGGATATATCCGCGTTTCTTGAAGAAGGGCTCGGCGGTGTCGCTGGCATCGACGGTCAGCAGCTTGGCGCCGCGTGCACCTGCCAGCTTCTCGATCGCATCGATCAGCAGCGATGCCACACCCTGGAGGGCCGCATTCGGATGCACGTAAAGCAGGTCGATGTGGTTGGCGCCTTTCAGCGATGCAAAGCCGACCGGGACGCCGTCCAGCGTCGCGATCAGCGTGAGTTGCGACGCCAGCCGCTTGCCGAAAGCCACCTCGTCGTCGACCGTTGCAGCCCAGGCTTCCTGCTGCGCCTCGCTGTAGTCGTCGCCCGTCAATTCCTCGATGCTGGCCACATAGATCGCAGCCGCAATCGCGGTGTCATCCGGCAGGAACGGCCGCAATGCCGGTTTCGCCTCGCCCATCGCGCTCACCAGAAATCCACCAGCTTCAGCGCCAGCGCGATCGCGCCGATGATCAGCGCCCACTTCAGCGCAATGTAATATTTCCAGTGCTTTGGAAACGGTGTGTCGGGTCGGCTCATCGCGCGATCTCCCAGGTGGTGCCTTCCTTCGAGTCCTTGATGACGACGCCCATGGCGGCAAGTTCGTCGCGGATACGGTCGGACTCCTTGAAGTCCTTGCGGGCCCGTGCGGCGGTACGATGCGCAATCAAACCATCGACCTTTGCTGCATCGATTCCGCTGGCCTGTTGTTTGCGTCCATTCCATGCAGCAGCCGTTTCCGACAGAAAACCGAGCGCACGCAGTGACGCTGCAAACTGGCTGCGATCGCCGTCATTGCCTGACGCCGCACTGTTGCGAAGACCGTGTAACGCCGCAACAGCCAGCGACGTATTCAGATCGTCGAACATCGGCTCCATCACCTTGTCGGAGACGTCGCCACCTGTTGCATCCGCTGCGACCCAATACCAGTCATCGAGCGTCTTGGCGCTTTCTTCCAAACCTTTCACGGTCCAGTCGATCGGCGAACGATAGTGTGTCTTCAACATGTTCAGGCGCAGCACTTCGCCCGGCCAATCTTGCAGCAATTCGCGGATCGTGAAGAAATTGCCGAGGCTCTTCGACATCTTCTCGCCTTCGACCTGCAGGAAGCCGTTGTGCATCCAGTAATTCGCCATCGCATGCGTACCGTGCGCGCAGCGCGACTGGGCAATTTCGTTTTCATGATGCGGGAAGATCAGATCGAGGCCGCCCCCATGAATGTCGAAGATCGTGCCGAGATAGGCCTCCGCCATCGCCGAGCACTCGATGTGCCAGCCCGGACGGCCCCTGCCCCATGGGCTGTCCCAGCCGGGCTCCTCTGCCGATGATTGTTTCCACAACACGAAGTCGGTCGGGTGCTTCTTGTGCGCATCGACGGCAACGCGCGCACCGGCCTGCTGGTCTTCCAGTTTGCGGCCGGAGAGTGCGCCGTAATCGGCCATCGACTGGGTGTCGAACAACACTTCGCCCGCAGCCTCATAGGCGTGGCCGCGCGTGATCAATTCCCTGATCAGCGTCACCATATCGGTCTTGCCGTCGGGTCGCGGCAGCACGAAGTCCGTGGCCCGCGGCTGCACTGTCGGCGACAGGCAGCCCAGCGCTTCGACATCGGCCTGAAACTGATTGGCGGTGGTTTCGGTGACCCGGCGGATCGCCTCGTTCAGCGGCAGCCCGGGGAAATCGCGCAACGCGCGATCGTTGATCTTGTCGTCCACGTCGGTGATGTTGCGGACATAGGTGACCTTGTCGGCGCCGTAGACGTGCCGCAGCAGCCGGAACAGCACGTCGAACACGATCACCGGACGCGCATTGCCGATATGGGCGAAGTCGTAGACCGTCGGCCCGCAGACATACATCCGGACGTTGTCGGCATCGATCGGCGTGAAGACGCGCTTCTCGCGGGTCAGAGTGTCGTAAAGGCGCAGTTCCATGGATGTCCGTCCCTTGCGGCCGGGCGTCCTCTCATCCCTCTTGAGATTGATCTCGTGTGAGAAAAGACGGCCTCAGCCAGCGAATCGCTAGCTCTTAATCTCGCGGCAAATGCCACAAATGGCGAGAGAACCGTTCATCGAGGCACCATGGGGCAACCCCAGGTGGCCCGTCAAGGGTGTGGAACTATGTCGTAAACGGCTGATTTCGGCCTCAATCCATCGCTACGCCGCCCATGGTTAATGATTATTAATCTTTGGGGCGTATCGAATGAGGGCGAATTTCCTCATTCATTCGGTGAGTTATGAAATCCATTTCAGTCGTTCTGACGGCGGCATTTGTTCTGGCCGCTTCCTCGGCCTTTGCCGATTCCCGCGTCTTCATCATCGCCAACCAGTCTGACGGTTACGGCATCGACCAGTGCCTCGCCCGCGGCGAGAAGTGCGGCGCGCATGCAGCCCTGTCCTATTGCAAATCGCGCGCCTTCGACCAGGCCGTCGCCTATCGCCGCGTCGATCCCGATGAAGTGACCGGTTCGGTCCCCACGTCAGGCGGCGCCTGCCATCACGGCAAATGCGATGAATTCGTCGCGATTACCTGCCAGCGCTGACATCCCCCAGCTTGCGACGTTCTTGCGTCACGCTTGCGGCCACAGTGAGGCCCCGGAAACGACGTGACCCTGCCGCGAGAAGCAGCTATGGAAAGCCCCGTTCGCCGCCGCATTTTCATCGCGCGCGTCTGGCAACGTCAGCGAGAGGTTGGCGGCGGTATCGACGCGCGATGCCGCACCACCCCGCTTGTTTCTGTCTCGCTCGCTTCTGACTCGCGCATTGGCCGGATATGTCTGACACTGTGACTGCTTCCCTTTCTCGCTGGGCTTTCGTTGGTGCCGCACTGGTTGGTGCGCTGTCGCTAGGCACTCCTGCATCGGCGCAGAACGGACCGCCGCCGGCCTATCCCGCGCAGCAGGTCTATCCGCCAAGCCAGGCGCAGCAGCAGGGCTCTGCCAATCCGATGTGCGGTCGCCTCGAGGCGCAGCTTGCGACCATCGATCGCGGCAACGGCCTCGATCCTGCGCGCGCCGAACAGCTTCGTCGCTATGAGGACGCCGCGTCCAAGCAGCAGAGCGAGCTCGACCGCGTCTCGGCGCAGGCCAAGCGGATGGGCTGCGACAGTTCCGGCTTCTTCTCGCTGTTCAATGGCCAGTCGCAGCAATGCGGTCCGGTCAACACCCAGATCCAGCAGATGCGCGGCAATCTGGATCAGATCACCAGCAATCTCGAACGCCTGCGCGTCGGCACGCCCGGCAGTTCGGACCGTGATACCCAGCGCCGCTCGGTGCTGCTGGCCCTCGCGCAGAACAATTGCGGCCCGCAATACGCCGCCGCTGCGCAGCGCGCCGCGCCGCAGAACTCGGGCCCCGGCGGTTTCCTGAGCAACCTGTTCGGTAACAATGAGCCGAGCCCCGGCGCGCCGCCGCTGGACGGCAATATGACCCCCGTTCCGTCGGGCACCTATCGCACCGTCTGCGTGCGGACCTGCGACGGCTTCTATTTCCCGATCTCGTTCGCGACGATCCCGGCGCGTTTCGGCGATGACGAGCGGACCTGCAAGAATCTCTGCCCGGCCTCCGACGCCAACCTGTTCACCTATCGCAATCCCGGCGAGGACATGAACTCGGCCGTCTCGGTTTCGGGACAGCCCTATTCGTCGTCGCCGAACGCTTTCAAGTATCGCACCGAATTCAATCCGTCGTGCTCCTGCAAGGCGCAGGGCCAGACCTGGTCCGAGGCGTTGAAGAATGTCGACGACAAATCGGCAGCGGAGAATGGCGACATCATCGTCACCGAGGAACGTGCCAAGCGGATGTCGCAGCCGCAAAAGGGCACGCCTGCCGCCTTGAAGAAGGGCGCAACACCGGAGGCGCCTGCAGCGGCGGCTCCCGCGCAACCGGCGACACCGTCCGCTCCTGGCCAGATCCGGACCGTCGGCCCGCAATTCCTGCCGAACAACGCGCCGCGTTAAGCCTCGTGTCCTCGCCCGGCCAGGCGGGGCGAGGACGGCACGCAGCTCTTGCGTCCAGCTTCGGACAACCTCCGAACGGTAGGCTCACGCCAAACCGCGAGGGTGTTCGGATGGTCTCGACTTATCTCAACTATAATATCGTCTCCCGCAATCTCACCCAATCGCTGACGCGGGTCTCGCAACAGGCCACCGTCTCCCGGGATACGGCCTATTACAAAGAGAACATCGGCAAGGTGAAAACCGTCGATGATCTCCTGAACGACTATCGGCTCTATACCTATGCAACGACGGCCTATGGTCTGGAGGACATGGCCTATGCCAAGGCCTTCCTGCGCAAGGTGCTGGAAAGCGATCTCTCCGACGCCAACAGTTTCGCCAACAAGCTGAGCGACAAGCGCTACCGGGATTTCGCGGCGGCCTTCCCCTTCGGGACCACCGGCAGCAGCACCAACGCTGCCCAGTCCGAGAACCAGACCGACGACATGATCGGTCTGTACACGGCCGTAGCGAAGCGCGGGGTCGATGCTATCGACGCGAACAAGAACTACTACAATCTCGCGATCGGAAAAATCACCAACGTCAATGACCTGCTCGCCGACGACAAGCTGCGCGATTATGTTTTCTCGGCCTTCGGCATCGACAAGAATCGCTGGTCCCACGACACGATCAGCAAGGTGCTGAGCAGCGATCCGTCCGATCCGAACAGCTATGTCAATTCCGTTTGGGTGTCGCAGAAGGACGACATCAATGCGAATATCACCAAGGCCCAGGCAGCGATGCTCGATGCCGCCGGCAAGATCGACACATACATGGCGGCATTGAAACAGCCGGGCGCCGATATGGCCGATCTGCGCCGGAAGATCGATCTGGAGCGCACGCGCGGATCGATGAATGAGGTCAGCATCCTCAGCTATAAGGATGCACTCGAGACGATCGACAGCTATGTGGCGCTTGCCGGCGCTTTCGAGTTCTCGCCCGACGGCACATTGCCCACCGGAACGTCTGCCCAGACAGCCGCGCAGCTGAGCGACACCCATACCAAATATGTCAACAGCCAGGGCGCGGCCTATCTCGCAGCGGATGAAAATTACGCGGCATCGCTGATCAAGCAGTATCGCGCGGGCATCGCCAATGTGACTACGGTCGATGCCTTTCTCAAGACGCCAAACGTCTATAATTTTGCTCTGAAAGCATTTGGCCTCGATCCCGAAGAGGTGTCGCCGACAATCATCAAGAACGTGCTCAAAAGCGATCCGGACGATGCGACGAGCTACGTGAACAAGCTGCACGACGACCGATACGTTCAGCTCGCTCGGGCATTCAATTTCGACAGCAGCGGACATATCACGACGCCTGTCGTGGCGCAGGACGCGGCGGAAGTCACCCTGGTGATGAAGGACTACATCATCGCCAAGACCCGCTTCACGAAGGACAAGGAACAGGCCGAGCTGCGCAAGGCGGCCGACAAGGACGCGGTCTATTATCAGAAGAACATCGCCAATATCGAGAGCGTTAAGGACCTGCTTGCCGACAGGAAGCTCATCGACATCGCGCTCGTCGCCAAGGACCTCGACCCCGCCAAGGTGACCACCGCCGATCTGCGCAAGATGTTCGATTCCGACCTGAACGACCCCAAGAGCTTCGTCAACACGCAGAAGGATCCGCGTTTCGCGGAGCTGGTGGCCTCGTTCAATTTCGACGACGACGGCGAGATCGCGCGGCTACCGAAATTCGGGCCGCAGACCCGCGACCAGTTCATGGAAACCCAGCACAAATATCTGCAGCAGACGCTGGAGACGCAGCAGGGCGAAAGCAATCCCGGCGTGCGGCTCGCGCTCTACTTCGAGCGCAAGGCGCCGAGCATCACCTCGGCCTATGACCTGCTTGCGGACAAGGCGCTGGCGGAAGTGTTCCGCACCATCTTCAGCCTGCCGGACGAGGTGGGCGCGATGGATATCGATCAGCAGGCCAAGGTGGTGGAGAAACACCTCAATCTGAAGGACCTCGCCGATCCCGCCAAGCTGGCCAAACTGCTGAACCGTTTCTCGGCGCTGTATGACATCAAGAACGACACCAGCGCCGCATCCTCATCCGTCGTTACCCTGTTTCAACGCGGTGGCCTTTGAGCCAATCGACCTTTTGCGGCGGTGGCCAAAACGGCGCGGTGACGGGATCACGCGCTGATACACGACGGGTTTGTAGGGCGTCATTCGCCCTACAGCTTCATTCAAACGCTTCGCTGGTGCCCTTGCCGGGCCGCGTCACCAAGTCCTCATCGGGCTTCGGCAATGGATTGGCCAGATCGCGAAACTTGTTGGTGATCGGATAGCGGCGATCCCTACCAAAGTTCTTCCGCGTCACTTTCACGCCCGGTGCCGCCTGTCGGCGCTTGTATTCGGCGATGTTGAGCAGACGGTCGATGCGCGTCACGACGTCCTTCTCAAAGCCGGCCGCGACAATCTCCGACAGCGGCTCTTCGCGCTCGACCAGACGTTCGAGAATACCATCGAGAATATCGTATGGGGGTAGCGAGTCCTGATCGGTCTGGTTCTCGCGCAATTCCGCGGTCGGCGGTCGCACGATGATATTGACCGGGATCACCTCGCCATCGGGACCGAGCGCGCCTTCCGGTTTCCACGAATTGCGCAGCGTCGACAGCCGGAACACCTCGGTCTTGTAGATGTCCTTGATCGGATTGAAGCCGCCATTCATGTCGCCATAGAGCGTGGCATAGCCGACCGACATTTCCGACTTGTTGCCTGTCGTGACGACCATCGCACCGGTCTTGTTGGAGATCGCCATCAGGAGCGTGCCGCGGGTGCGCGCCTGCAGGTTTTCTTCGGTGATGTCGCGTTCGAGACCTTTGAACGTGCCGGCGAGAATGTTCTCGAAGCCGTTGACGGCTTCGGCAATCGGTAACACCTCGTAGCGAATACCAAGCGCCTTTGCGAGTTGCGCGGCATCGTCGAGCGACACCTGCGCCGTAAACCGGAACGGCAACATGACGCCGCGAACGCGATCCGCGCCGAGGGCATCGACGGCGATAGCCGCACAGAGTGCCGAGTCGATGCCGCCGGAGACGCCCATCAGCACGCCGGGGAAACCGGTCTTCTGGACGTAGTCGCGCAGACCGAGCACACAAGCTGCGTAATCGCCCTCGTCGCCTTCCAAGACAGGCGCGATCGGACCGTCGCAGCGCCAGTGGCCATCGGCCTTCTCGAACGTCAGCGTGGTGATGCTCTCGGCGAAGGCGGGCAGTTGCGCACCGAGCGAGCGGTCGGCATTAAGCACGAAAGACGAGCCGTCGAACACGAGTTCGTCCTGACCGCCGACCTGATTGAGATAGACCAGCGGCAGACCGCTTTCGGTGACACGCGCGACCTGCACCGACAAACGCAGATCGTTCTTGTTGCGGGCGTAAGGCGAGCCGTTCGGCACGATCAGGATTTCAGCGCCGGTCTCCGCGAGGCACTCGACCACGTTCTCGTAGTCGGCGGATTCTTCCATCCAGGTGTCTTCGCAGATCGGCACGCCGACGCGGAGGCCGCGGATGGTGATCGGTCCGGATACCGGACCACGCGCAAAGACGCGCTTCTCGTCGAACACGCCGTAATTCGGCAGGTTGACCTTGAAGCGGATGGCGGCAATGCGGCCTTCGTCGAGCAGCGCACAGGCATTGTAGAGCTTGCCGCCATCGACCCAGGGCGAACCGATCAGGACGGCGGGACCACCGTCTGCGGTCTCGCGCGCCAGCTCTTCTATGGCCGCGCGGCAAGCCGCCTGGAAGGCCGGCTTCAGCACCAGGTCTTCCGGTGGGTAGCCGGCGATGAACAATTCAGGAAACACGATCAGCGTCGCGCCGTCGGCTTTGGCCTGCGCCCGCGCAGCGCGCGCCTTGGCGGCATTGCCGGTGATATCGCCGACAATGGGATTGAGCTGAGCGAGCGTGATGGTGAAGCGGGCAGATTCTGTCATGGAAACATCCAAGCCTACCGGCCCACCCTTCGCAACTGCGTGTTTAAAGGAGCCCTATGCGCTCACCGAGCGCGTACAACCAGGTCATGCCAGCGATCACCAGCGCGACGCCGACGGCCGCCGAGCCCATATCCTTCACACGCCCGATCTGCGGATCGTGTTCGGTGGTGAGCCGGTCGGCCAGTTTCTCGATAGCGGTGTTGAGGAGTTCGACGGTGAGCAGCAGCAAAACCACCGCCACCAGCTCGAGCCGGCGCACTGCGGTGGTGCCGATGAGGAATGACAGCGGCACCGCGAGGAGCAGTGCAAACAGCTCCTCGCGAATGGCCTGCTCCGATCGCGTCGCGAAGGTCAGGCCATTCCAGGTGTTGATGGTGGCCCGCCAGAGGCGCGACAAGTCAGAGACCCGATGCCACCGGCAGCGGCTCCGCCCGGTCGACGCGGGACGTCTTCAGCAGTTCGGCGATCAGGAACGCCATGTCGATGGACTGCTCGGCATTCAGGCGCGGATCGCAGACCGTGTGGTAACGATCGTTGAGGTCCTCGTCCGAAATGGCGCGCGCGCCACCGGTGCATTCCGTCACGTTCTGGCCGGTCATCTCCAGATGCACGCCGCCCGGATGAGTGCCTTCGGCGGCATGAATCTGGAAGAACGACTTTACCTCGGACAGGATGCGGTCGAACGGCCGGGTCTTGTAGCCGGAATTCGACGTGATCGTGTTGCCGTGCATCGGATCGCACGACCATACCACCGAGCGCCCTTCCTTCTGCACCACGCGGATGAAGCCCGGCAGATGCTCCCCAACCTTCTCGTGGCCAAAGCGGTTGATCAGCGTCAGGCGACCGGGCTCATTGTCCGGATTGAGCACGTCGATCAGCTTGATCAGTTCATCGGGCTTCAGCGACGGGCCGCACTTCAGGCCGATCGGGTTCTTGATGCCGCGGAAGTATTCGACATGGGCATGATCGAGCTGCCGCGTACGGTCGCCGATCCAGATCATGTGGCCGGAGGTCGCGTACCAGTCGCCGGTCGTGGAATCGACGCGCGTGAAGGCCTGCTCGTAACCGAGCAACAGCGCTTCGTGGCTGGTATAGAAATCCGTCGAGCGCAGTTCCGGATGGCTTTCCAGATTGAGGCCGCAGGCGCGCATGAAGTTCAGCGCGTCCGAGATGCGGTCGGCCAGTTCCTTGTAACGGCGTGACTGCTGCGAATCCTTCAGGAAGCCCAGCATCCACTGATGCACGCTGCCGAGATTGGCGAACCCGCCGGTCGCGAAAGCGCGCAGTAGGTTCAGCGTCGCCGCCGACTGGCGGTAGGCCATTAGCTGGCGCTGCGGATCGGGCACGCGCGATTCTGGCGTGAAGGCGATGTCATTGATGATATCGCCGCGATAGCTTGGCAGTTCGACACCGTTGAGCTTCTCCATCGGCGACGACCGTGGCTTGGCGAACTGGCCGGCGATACGGCCGATCTTCACCACGGGCAGCGCGCCGGCATAGGTCAGCACCACCGACATCTGCAGGAAGGCGCGGAAGAAATCGCGGATATTGTTGGCGCCGTGCTCGGCAAAGCTCTCGGCGCAATCGCCGCCCTGCAGCAGGAAGGCTTCGCCGGCAGCCACGCGGGCGAGTGACTTCTTCAGATTGCGGGCTTCGCCTGCAAAAACCAGCGGCGGAAACGTGGCAAGCTGCGCCTCGACATCGCCAAGGGCCTTGAGATCCGGGTATTCCGGCATTTGCAGCACGGGCTTGCCGCGCCAGCTATCGGGCGTCCACCGCTCGGACATCACTTCTCTCCTGAAAACCGCGCTTTATGGCTGCGGAGGCCGCGTTATACACAGCACAGATGGGGATCGCCAGTTCGAAATCCACATTGCGCCCCAAGCCCTTGCAGTCAAAGCTGAATTCGCATTTGCTAGGCTCGGGTAAGGAACATATGGGACACCATGGGAGAAACTGCGGTGTCGGAGGCTGCACTGGACGACGCTTTTGCCGATGACATCACCTTCCAGGCGACCGACGGCTATTCGTTGGGCGCGACGCTGTACCTGCCCCGCGGCGCCCGTACCCACGCGGTTCTGATCAATTCCGCAACCGCCGTTCCCCGCAAAATCTACAGAGGCTTCGCCAGCTACCTCGCAAGCCGCGGCTGTGCCGTACTGACCTATGACTACCGCGGCACCGGGGATTCGCGGCCCAAGGCCGATCCCCTGTCCGGCCGGTCGAACGCGCTGGTCGGCTTCAAGGCGTCCATGACCGATTGGGCGGCGCTCGACGTCACCGCCGCGGTGAACTGGATGCGCGAGCGCTACAAGACGATGCCACTCGCCTTTGTCGGTCACTCCTTCGGCGGTCAGGCGCTCGGCCTGATCCCCAACAATTCCGAGGTGTCACGCGCCCTGCTCATCGCGGCACAGGCCGGCACCTGGCGACTGATGACGCCTCCTGAGGGTTACCGCATCTATGCGCTGATGAAATTCGTCGGCGCGCCGCTGGCGCGCTTCATCGGCTATGCGCCCGGCAGGATAGGCCTCGGCTACGACCTGCCACGCGACGTGTTTCTGGAATGGGCGGGCTGGGTCACCAGCGATCGCTACTTCTTCGACGACAGCAAGCTGCGGGCGCTGGTGAACTTTCCGCGCTACCGCGGCGAGCTGCGGGCCCTCAGCTTTTCGGACGATCCATGGGCCACACGCGCTGCCGTCGAAATGCTCTGTGCCGGCTTCACGTCGATCAAGCCGGAGATCGACAGTATCCGCCCCATCGAAGCCGGCTCGAAAAAGGTCGGCCATTTTGGATTCTTCCGGCCGGAGCACCGCGACACGTTGTGGCGAGGCGCAGCCGAATGGATCCAGATGCCGGACTAAACGACTTCCCTGCTTCACAATTGTAGCCCGGATGAGCGCAGCGATATCCGGGGCTTTGCAGCGGCGATCGACTGATCCCGGATGTCGCTGCGCTCATCCGGGCTACAAAGGCTGCGACGCCCTCGAAACTATTCTGCGGCCTCGCGCACGTAGCGTGCAGTGGGCGTGCGCATCGTCACCAGCTCCTCGGCCGCACTCGGATGCACGGCCACCGTGGCGTCGAAGTCAGCCTTGGTGGCCTTCAGTTTCACGCAGATACCCAGCACCTGAATGAGCTCGGCCGCCTCCGGTCCGACGATGTGACAACCGATCACGATATCGGTCGCGCCGTCGACCACCAGCTTCATCAGCACCCGGCTTTCGCTGCCGGAGATGGTCGATTTGATCGACCGGAAATTGGTCTTGTAGATATCGACGTGGCTGAAAGTGGCGCGCGCCTCTTCTTCGCTCATGCCGACGGTACCGACTTCCGGCTGAGTAAACACCGCGGTTGGAATATTGCTGTGGTCGACCTTCACGGTCTTCTTGCCGAACACCGTATCGGCAAAGGCGTGGCCTTCGCGGATCGCCACCGGAGTGAGGTTGACGCGATTGGTGACATCACCGACCGCGTAGATATGCGGCACATTGGTCTGCGAGAACTCGTTGACGATGATGCCGCCATGGGCGGGCTTGAGTACAACGCCAGCCTTTTCGAGGCCGAGATTGGCGGTGTTCGGATTACGCCCGATCGCGAACAACACCTGATCGGACGCGATGCTTGCGCCGCTGGACAGATGCGTCGTGAATTCGTGCCGGTGCTTCTCGACCCTGGTGACCGTGCAGCCGGTCAGGATGGTGATGCCATCCTTCTCCATCTCGCTGCGAACATGGGCGCGCACGTCTTCATCGAAGCCGCGCAGGATGTTGTCGCCGCGATAGACCACCGTCACGTCGGAGCCGAGTCCCGCAAAGATGCAGGCGAATTCAAGCGCGATATAGCCCCCGCCCTGGATCACGATGCGCTTCGGCAGTTCGGGCAGATGAAACACCTCGTTGGAGGAGATCACATGCTCGATGCCGGGAATCGCCGGCCCATGATTGGGCGCGCCGCCGGTCGCAATCAGGATGTGTTTGGCGCGAACCATCTCGCCGGTGCCGAGCCGCAGCGTGTGCGGATCCTCGAACACTGCGCGTGTCTTGACGGTGGTCGCGCCGGACTTCTCGACATTGGACTGATAGATGCCCTCAAGCCGGGCGATCTCCTTGTCCTTGTTGGCGATGAAGGTCGACCAGTCGAATGTTGCCGTCGGAATGGTCCATCCGAAGCCGGCGGCATCGTCGATCTCGCGCCGGACATGCGAGGCATAAACCATCAGCTTCTTCGGCACGCAGCCGCGGATCACGCAGGTGCCGCCGAAGCGATATTCCTCGGCCACCATGACCTTCGCGCCGTAGCCGGCCGCGATACGGGCGGCGCGCACGCCGCCAGAACCACCACCAATGACAAACAGATCGACGTCGACGTCAGCCATGATCGCTCCGAACTGCGGACTGAGGCCCGGGATGACGGGCCTCAGCTTACGCCCCTAGATTTCCTTGCCGCGCTTGCGCATTTCAGCGCGGAACAGGCCATTGACCTGCTCCGAAAACTGCTGCGCCCACTGCTGCATATAGGTCATGCTGGCGGAAATCGACTGGGGCTCCTGCACCAGAAGTTTCTGGCCGAGCGGCGACTTGTAGAAGGTCGCAAGATCCTTCAACTCCGCCTCGGTGAAGTCGCTGGCATAGATCTTCGCCATCTGCTCGGTGATCTCCTTGTCGCGCCCGGCCATCGTCTGCGCGATGGTGATGGCGACCTCGTTGAGATCCTTCTGATAGTTCAGATTGCTCTGCAGCAGCGAATCCTTGACGCGCTGAACCATATTCGGCACGGCATTGGCATACATCGCGCTGGCGTTCTTCATCGCCAGGATCTCCTTGGCGTAAGCGATCGCAGCGGGCGATGCCGGCTTGATCGGACGAGCCTGTCCTTCCGGAGACGCCTGCTGCGCGGAGACCGGCAGCGCGGTGACTGCAACGCCGAGCGCTAGACCAGCGGACAGCAGCATGTGCGAAAGCTTCTTCATTCCAATTCTCCTTGATTGCGCCGTTACGGACGCTCGAAAACGCGAATTCCCTGCGATCCTGCCAGCATGGCGGTGCTTGCCAGACCGATAAACAAACCGTGCTCGACCACGCCCGGAATGGCGCCGAGCAGCCCGGCCAGTCGGGGCGCATCGGTGATGGTCCCGAGCCGGGCGTCGATGATCCAGTGGCCGCCATCGGTGACGAAAGCATGGCCGTCCTTGCCGCTGCGAATGGCCATTTCGCCGTGCAACCCGCACTTCGCGAACACATCGGCAATCGCACGGCGCGTGGCCGACAGGCCGAACGGGATCACTTCCACGGGCAGCGGGAAGCGGCCGAGGGTCGGCACCCATTTGGAATCGTCGGCAATGACAATCATGCGGTCGGACGCCGCCGCCACGATCTTCTCGCGCAACAATGCGCCGCCGCCGCCCTTGATGAGATTCAGCGCCGGATCGACTTCGTCGGCACCGTCGACCGTGAGATCGAGCCGATCGACCTCGTCGAGTGTGGTCAGCGGCACGCCGCAACGCTGCGCATCGGCCCGCGTGGTCTCAGACGTCGGAACGCCAATAACCTTGAGACCGCCCGCCACGCGCTCGCCAAGCAGCTCGACGAAGTGCTTCGCTGTCGATCCCGTGCCGAGTCCGAGCTTCATACCATCACGCACATGTTCGAGCGCCTTTGCGGCAGCCTGTCGTTTCAGCTCGTCCATATTCATCGGCGCAGCGGTCCTTGCGGTTCACAATCGGTCCCGCGGACGGGATGCGCCGCATATCTAGCGACGTTTGGGGGGAAGGAACAGGGCGAAGGGCGTGCTTTCCCGGGGAATGCAGGCCTGCATTTCAAGGGATGCCGGACCGCATCCGGGCCCCCTTGCGGGATCGGCCGATGACCGGTAGCGATCCCTGCATGACAGATGCTTCCCCTGCCCCCCTCGTCGTTTTCGACCTCGACGGCACCCTCGTCGATACCGCCCCCGATCTCATCAGCGCGCTGAACCACGTGCTCCACCAGGAGGGGCTGGCCCCCGTCCCGCTGGAATCCGCGCGGAAAATGATCGGCCAGGGCGCCCGGCGCCTGATCGAACGCGGGCTCGAGCTTGAAGGGCGGGAAATGACCCCGGACGAGGTCACACGCCTGACCGAGGATTTCATCGCTTATTACGCGGAGCATATCGCTGACGAGTCGCGCCCCTTCGAGGGGCTGATTGGCGCGCTCGACGAGATGGCAGGGCGCGGCTACCGCTTCGCGGTTTGCACCAACAAGCTGGAATGGCTGTCGAAGCTGCTGCTCGAAAAGCTGGAGCTGACCAACCGATTCGCGGCGATCTGCGGCGCTGACACGTTCGGCGTCGCGAAGCCCGATCCGGTCATCTTGCAGCAAACGGTAGCGCGTGCCGGTGGCGTGATGTCGTCCGTTGTCATGGTCGGCGATGCCGGCCCCGATGTCGGTGTGGCGCGGCGGGCCAATGTCCCGGTAATCGGCGTTACATTCGGCTATACTGATGTCCCGATTATCGAGCTCAAGCCCGACATCGTGATCGACCATTTCCGCGATTTGCCGGCCACCGTTGAGCGCCTGATGCCCAAACGCCCCTCCTAGCCCTCTCATTTAATTGAGCTTCTCAGGTTCTTCGGCAGAACCATTAACCATCAATTAACTATAAACGCCCTGCGTGTTGCGTCATATGTGCGACGCTCCTATGGTTGCCCGGGGATGGCGGCTAGCCGCAAAACGTGACGGATATACCCATGCGTAGAGTAATAGTTTTGGCAGCGGCAGGCCTGAGCCTGGCCGGTTGCACCTCGTTCTCCATGGACGCATTCAAGTCAGCACCGGAACCGGTTACCGTGCAATTCGACTCGGTTCCGCCCGGCGCAGAGGTGGTCACGTCGATTGGCCCGAGCTGCAAAACCCCGTGCTCGCTGCCTCTGGCGACGGAAACCGGGTTCAGTGCAACCTTTACCCTTGCAAAATTCCAGCCGATGACAGTTCCAGTGACCATCACCCGCGTTCCCGGGGATTTCACCTCGCCGGCACGGACCACGGTCGATCCGAGCCCGGTCGTCGCCGAGTTGCAGCCTGCGACGCCGCCACGCCGCGCCCGCAAGGCTGCCAAGCGTGCAGCAGCGCCTGCCGCGGCCCCGGCCGCCGCCGCATCTGCGGCGGGCTCACCGTTCCCCGCCCCTCGCTGATCCACCAAACATATACGTTGGCGTGATTGTGCCAGCTGCAACACGTGACTAGATTGAACGTGCGGCGTTTTTCGCCGCGCGAGCAATTCATGTTTTGCAGTCAGGCATCTGAATGACCGTCTCCGAGTTGAGCCCCGCCCTGGCCTCCTCTGCCATGACCGATCCGTTCGGCCGGCGGATCAGCTATCTGCGTGTCTCGGTGACGGATCGCTGCGATCTGCGCTGCTTCTACTGCATGTCGGAAGACATGACCTTCCTGCCCAAGGCTGACCTGCTGACGCTGGAAGAACTTGATCGGCTGTGTTCCGCATTCATCGCCAAGGGCGTCACCAAGCTGCGGCTCACCGGCGGCGAGCCACTGGTCCGGCGCAATGTGATGGGTCTGGTGCGTTCGCTGTCGCGCCACCTCAAGACCGGCGCGCTGAAAGAGCTGACGCTGACCACCAACGGCTCGCTGTTGTCCAAATATGCCGCTGAGCTCGCGGATTGCGGCGTGAAGCGCATCAACGTCTCCCTGGACACGCTCGACCCTGCGAAATTCCGCACCATCACGCGCTGGGGCGACCTCAACAAGGTGCTGGCCGGGATCGACGCGGCGCAGGCTGCGGGCCTCGCCGTGAAGATCAATGCCGTCGCCCTGAAGAACATGAATGAGGATGAGATCCCCTCATTGATCGAATGGGCCCACGGCCGCGATATGGCGCTGACGCTGATCGAAGTGATGCCGATGGGCGATATCGGCGAAGGCCGCATCGACCAGTATGTGCCGCTGTCTATGCTGCGTACGCGTCTCGCCCAGCAGTTCACGATGACGGATTTGCCGGACGATACCGGCGGTCCCGCCCGCTATGTCCGCGTTGCCGAAACTGGCGGCAAGATCGGCTTCATCACGCCGATGACCCACAATTTCTGCGAATCCTGCAACCGTGTCCGCATTACCTGCACCGGCACGATCCATACCTGTCTCGGACACGAGGATGCCTCCGACCTGCGCAAGCCGCTGCGGGCTTCCGAGAGCAATGAACTGCTCAATGCCACCATCGACCGCGCCATTGGCCTGAAGCCCAAGGGGCACGATTTCATCATCGATCGACGCCACAACCGGCCGAGCGTCAGCCGGCATATGAGCGTCACCGGCGGATAGCCGATAACGCTGCGCTGCGAGATCGTCTGAAGCCTCCCCCGATCCAGCGCAAAGCAGGATTCCCCTGTCCCACCCATGTTTTAGCCCGTGCGTCAATTTGTCGATTTTCCGATTGACGATTGCATGACGCGCTGAAATGGTGCCGCCGCGTTACTTCGCCCAGCGGAAAAAGCTGCGCTTTCTCAGTAGGAAAGCCGAGACGAGCACGCGCTGGAGCGACGACGGGGGAAACCGGTGGACTTACTTAAAATCACACGTGTGATCGACGGCCTGAGCGATGTCTTTGGCTTCATCGCCAAGTGGCTCGTGCTGCTCGCCTGCCTCGTCAGCGCCGGCAATGCCACGATCCGTTATCTCTTCAACTATTCGTCGAACGGCTGGCTCGAAATCCAGTGGTACATGTTCGCGGGCATCGTGTTTTTCGGCGCGGCGCAGACACTGCGCCTCAATGAGCATGTGCGCGTCGATCTGCTCTATTCGGCGGTCTCCGACCGTGCGCGGTTGTGGATCGACATTATCGGCCTATGCGTCTTCCTGCTGCCGGCGATGACCTATCTCACTTACATGACGTGGCCGTTCTTCCTGAATTCCTGGAATTCGCAGGAGGTCTCCAGCAATGCGGGCGGCCTGATCCTGTGGCCGGTGAAGCTGGTGCTGCCGCTCGGCTTCGGTCTGCTGCTACTGCAGGGTCTGGCCGAACTCGCCAAGCGCATCGCCGCGCTCGCCGGCGTCGTCAAGATCGACACCCATTACGAAGCGCCGCTGCAATAGCGGCGTTTGCTTTTTCAGCCTCTCGCATTTCGACCAATCCGTTCGATAGAACCAGTTCGATAGTCAGGACCACCGATGTTTTCGTACGGCGTGTTCCCCCCGCTGATGTTCGGCACCATGATCTGCTTCATGGTGTTCGGCTTCCCGGTCGCCTTCTCACTGGCCGCGGTCGGCCTGTTCTTCGGCATTCTCGGCATCTTCACCGGCCACTTCGATCCGTCCTTCCTGCAGGCGCTGCCGTTCCGCTTCTACGGCACGATCTCGAACGACCTGCTGCTGTCGATCCCGTTCTTCACCTTCATGGGCGCGATCCTCGAGCGCTGCGGCCTTGCTGAAGATCTGCTCGAGGGCACCGGCCAGTTGTTCGGCAAGATCCCCGGTGGTCTCGCTTATGCGGTGATCATCGTGGGTGCCGTGCTCGGCGCCATCACCGGCACGGTCGCGGCATCGGTCATCGCCATGGGCGTGATCTCGCTGCCGATCATGATGCGTTACGGCTACGACATGAAGGTGGCCACCGGCGTCATCGCCGCATCCGGTACCATCACACAACTGATCCCGCCGTCGCTGGTGCTGATCGTGCTCGCCGACCAGCTCGGCCGTTCGGTCGGCGACATGTATCTCGGCGCGATCGGTCCTTCGATCATCCAGGTCGTGATCTTCATCCTCTACATCGCCGTGCTGTCGTTCCTGCGTCCGAATTCGATGCCGCCGATTCCGGAACATGCGCGCGAGCCGATGAACTGGAAGCTCATCAGCCGCGTGCTGTGGGGCATGATCCCCTCAATCGTTCTGATCTTCCTGGTGCTCGGCACCATCGGTCTTGGCCTGGCAACACCGACCGAAGCCGGCGCCATGGGCGCGGTCGGCGCCATGGTGCTCGCCGCCTTGCATCGCCGCCTGACATGGCCGCTGGTCGAACAGGCGATGACCTCGACCATGCGCCTGACGTCGATGGTGGTGTTCATCCTGATCGGCTCGACCTGCTTCAGCCTCGTCTTCCAGGGCATGGATGGCGCGCGCTGGATCGAGCATCTGCTGACCGGCCTGCCCGGCGGCGCGATCGGCTTCCTGATCTTCGTGAACATTTTCGTGTTCTTCCTGGCGTTCTTCCTCGACTTCTTCGAGATCGCCTTCATCATCATTCCGTTGCTGGCGCCGGTGGCCGCCAAGCTCGGCATCGATCTCGTCTGGTTCGGCGTGCTGCTCTGCGTGAACATGCAGACGTCATTCATGCATCCGCCGTTCGGCTTCGCACTGTTCTACCTGCGCGGCATCGCGCCGCCCGAAGTGAAGAGCCGCGATATCTATCTCGGCGCCCTGCCATGGGTCGGGATGCAGATCATCCTGGTGATCATCGTGATCTACTGGCCCGGTCTCGTGACCTACTGGATCGACAACACGGCTGTGGATACGTCCAACGTGAAGATCGAGATTCCGCAGATCGAGATGCCGGCGATGCCGGACTTCGGACCAGCGAAGTAACTGGAAGTCGGGGCTTAGCCGTCGAACACCACTTCGGCTTCGCCCAGCCCCTCGAACCGGACGGTGCATCGATCGCCCGGTTTGAAGAACGGCAGTCCGGTCCAGCTGCCTGTGGTCACGATCTGGCCAGCCTTCACGCCGTCGCGCATCATGTTCACCAGCGCGACAGCGCCTGCGATCGGATCGTCGGTGGGGTGGCCACCCTTGCGCGCGATCTGCGTCTCGCCATTCACGATAAAGGTCATCTGCAGGTTCGGCAGATCGAGATGCGACCAGTCGGCGAGTTCGGGACCGGTGACCAACCCGGCATTGATGCCGCAATCGGCGAGCTGTTCCATCTTCGGTCGACTGAGCGGATTGCGGAAGCGGCTTGAAACCACTTCGATCACCGGAAGCACCGCGACGGCCTTCGCGACCTCGTCGCGCGTGTAGGGCACGCTGCGCGCCGGCAGATCGCGGGTAAAGCGGAAGGCGACCTCGCCCTCGACGCCGAGATGCGGAACTTCAGCCACAGACATATGCGCCGGGCTTGAACGGACCATCCGTGCTTCGATCAGACCGCGTGTCGGTTCGCCCTCGGGCGGTGCACCGGCCTTAAAGGCACCGATGGGCTGTCCGACCCGCGCAGCAACCCGATCCTGAATCTCGTGCGCCTCCGCGACCGAAGATGGTGTGACGGGCAGCGCTTCGATCTGCGTTCCGCCGCGGCGCGCTTCGGCGAGAATGTCGGCGGCCGTTTCGATTTCAGGTTCGGTCATGGCAAATTCGGCTCCCTCCAGGAACAAAACACTTAGCGGATTCGCGGTCCGCGCACCGGCTAAGGGAGACCGCTTCAACAAGAAGCCTGGCCTTCTCACGAAGGTCAGGCTCCCTTTTCCGAAACAGTCTTCGATCAGCTGCGGGTGCGCGAGCGGATCATGAAACTGTCGAAGCTGTACTCGGCGACCTGCCACCAAGTGTACTGGTCGCCGCGGAAGGCCACCATGCTGTCATAGACTTTCTTGAACGCCGCATTGCTGGCCGAGGTCTCGGCATAAACCTCGTTGGCAGCCTTCAGCGACGCATCCATGATGGATGCGGGGAACGGCCGCAGCTGCGTGCCACCGGCCACCAGGCGCTTCAGCGCCGGCGGATTGTAGGCGTCGTAGCGTGCCTGCATGGTTTCGTTGGCGAGCGACGAGGCGGTCCTGATGATCGACTTGTAGCTGGCAGGAAGCTGCTCCCACTTCGCGAGGTTGACCATGTTGTGCAGTGTCGGACCGCCCTCCCAGAAGCCGGGATAGTAGTAATATTTGGCGACCTTCTGGAAACCGAGCTTTTCATCATCGTAAGGTCCGACCCATTCGGCAGCGTCGATGGTGCCCTTTTCCAGCGACGGGTAAATATCGCCGGCGGCCACCTGTTGCGGAACGAGCCCGAGCCTGGTGAGCACACGGCCGGCGAAGCCGCCGATGCGCATTTTGAGACCACTGAGGTCGGATGGCTCCTTCAGCTCCTTGCGAAACCAGCCGCCCATCTGGCAGCCGGTGTTGCCGGCCGCGAATCCGATGACGTTGTAGCCTTTGAGAAATTCATTGAAGAGTTCGGCGCCACCGCCCACCTGCAGCCACGAGGTCTGCATCCGGCTGTTGAGTCCGAACGGAACCGCAGTACCGAACGCGAAGGTTGGATCCTTGCCTACATAATAGTAGGCCGCCGTGTGGCACATCTCCACGGTGCCGTTGGAGGCCGCATCCAGCGCCTGCAGACCGGGGACGATCTCACCGGCAGCAAACACCTGGATCTGGAATTTGTTGTCGGTGGCCTCGGCAACGGCCTTGGCGAACACCTCGCTGGCGCCATAGATCGTATCGAGCGATTTCGGAAAGCTTGACGTCAACCGCCATTTGATTTCCGGCGAAGATTGCGCGATAGCCGGCGCGGCAATGGCCGCACCGGCAGCGCCCAGACCGGCAGCCTTGATGAACTCACGACGCTTCATGATGTGCTCCCTGGATGTGAATGTGTCGGCGCCCTTCTTGGCGAGGGCGTTGGGGAGCAGCATGGGCCAGGTTCCAGCGAGAAGCCACGGCGATTTGAGTGACGCAATGCAAAAAGCCCGACCTTCTCGCGAAGGCCGGGCTTCATGTTTGATCGAGGCTTAAGATCAGCCGCGGGTACGCGAGCGGATCATGAAGCTGTCGAAGGTGTATTCGGCGACCTGCCACCACAGATATTCGTCCGAACGATAGGCCTGCATCGCGTCGATCGACTTCTTGAAGTCGGCGTTCTTCGCGGAGATTTCAGCCCAGAGTTCGTTGGTGGCCTTGAGGCATGCATCCAGAACTTCATTGGTGAACGGACGCAGCTGCGTGCCACCGGCGACGAGCTGCTTCAACGCCGCCGGGTTCTGCATGTCGTAACGAGCGGCCATCCAGCTGTTGGCATTGGCACAGGCATTGGTGAGGATCGCCTGATAGCTCTTCGGCAGCGCGTTGTACTTCTCGAGGTTGGTGAAGGCGTGGACCGTTGGGCCACCTTCCCAGAAACCTGGATAGTAGTAGTACTTCGCGACCTTCTGGAAGCCGAGCTTCTGGTCGTCATAGGGACCGACCCACTCGGCAGCATCGATGGTGCCTTTTTCAAGCGACGGATAGATGTCGCCACCCGCGAGCTGCTGCGGCACGACGCCGACCTTCTGCAGCACCTGACCGGCAATGCCGCCGATGCGCATCTTGAGGCCGGAAAGATCGGCAACGGTCTTGATCTCCTTGCGGAACCAACCGCCCATCTGCGTGCCCGTATTGCCGCAAGGGTGACCGATGACGCCAAATTTCTTGAAGAACTCGTTGCCGAGCTGCTCGCCGCCGCCCTGGTACCACCAGGAATTCTGCTGACGCGCGTTCAGGCCAAACGGGACCGACGCATAGATCGCGAAGGTCGGATCCTTGCCGACATAGTAATAGGACACGGTGTGGCACATTTCGACAGTGCCGTTCGAGGTTGCATCGAGCGCCTGCAGACCGGGGACAAGTTCACCGGCCGCGAAGACCTGGATCTGGAATTTGTTGTCGGTCATTTCGGCGACCTGCTTCGCCATCATCTCGGCGCCGCCATAGATGGTGTCGAGCGACTTCGGGAAGCTCGATGCGAGGCGCCACTTGATCTCGGGCGCGGACTGCGCAATCGCCGGCGAGGCAACGGCGGCCACCGCGGCACCGGCCGTCGAAACCTTCAAAAACTCACGACGCTTCATTCAAGCTCTCCTTTTTGCGGGCGTTTTCCCTAGAATTCCTTTGAGCATATTCAGCGGCAAATCGTTGCGCGATTCAACCGAAGACGCTCTGGTGCAGAGGCTGTCTAACACGGTTATTCAGCCGCGGAAAACACGACGAACGTCGTTGCCTGCCCAATTGAACGAAAGTTCTATGCCACATCTCGGCCCCCGCCATCGGCCGGCTTACGCTGCCGCAATAACGCCCTGCAACCGGTCGCGTATCTGCGTGCCGATGGCCCGATAGATCGCCGCGTGCGGGCCGTTGGGCTCGCTCACGACCACCGGCGTGCCGGCATCCGACATAGCGCGGATGGACATATGCAGCGGCACTTCGCCGAGGAACGGCACCTTGAGCCGCTCGGCCTCATGACGGGCGCCGCCATGGCCGAAAATGTCGGAGCGCGTGCCGCATTCCGGGCACTGGAAATAGCTCATGTTCTCGATGATGCCGAGCACGGGCACATTGACCTTGGTAAACATCGCAAGGCCGCGCCTCGCATCGATCAGCGCCAGATCCTGCGGCGTCGAGACGATCACGGCGCCCTTAAGGGGCACGTTCTGCGCCAGCGTGAGCTGTGCATCGCCGGTGCCGGGGGGCATATCGACGATGAGGACGTCGAGCGTGCCCCATGCGACATCGCGCAGCATCTGGGTGATCGCCGACATCACCATCGGCCCGCGCCAGATCATCGCGGTTTCCTCCTCGACGAGGAAGCCGATCGACATGATCGACAGACCAAAGCGTTCGATCGGGATCATCTTCCTGTTGTCGTCCAGGGTCGGCTTTTCATTGATGCCGGTCAGCCGCGGCACCGAAGGACCATAGATATCGGCGTCGAGCAAACCGACCTTCAGGCCGAGATCGCGCAGCCCCAGCGCCAGATTGAGTGCCGTCGTGGACTTGCCGACACCACCCTTCCCCGAAGCCACGGCGATGATCGCGGCAACGCCAGGAATCTCAGCCTGTTTTGACATTGGCGAGTTGGCCGGGTTGGCGTGCGGGCGATGCGCCGAGACCGGCTGTACGCCGCCGGACTGCGGACCATGCGAATGCCCACCGGGACCATGGGAATGTCCTGCGTGGTCGTGGCGCTGCGGCGCAGGCGGCGCGCTGCCCGGCTTGCGCTCGGCGGTCAGCGCGACCATTGCACCGGTGACACCAGGGATCGCTCGCACTGCGGCTTCCGCCTGCGCGCGCACGCTTTCCCAGGCGCGCGCTTCAGCGGCGTCCACATTGATCGAAAACAGCACCTTGCCGTCGGTCACGACGATCTCGGACAAAACATCCGCATGGATCAGCGGCACGCCGCGCGGCGATGTCACCTTGGCCAGACCATCCAGAACCTGCTGCTGCGAAACGCTCAATGCGTGTCTCCCGATCGACGGACGAACTAGACCGCACAGATAGAGAACTTCCGCCCTAAGTCCATGCTGTTTCTAGGCTATGTTGAGAATTCCGAGATTGCTCTGGCACAAGACCGGCACCAGTTTTTCTTTTGCAGCGCACCATAAGCGGCTGCAGCCATGAGTGGTAACGGGGGCTTTGCCGCGTCCTGTGCAGCGACTATGCTGGCGCTCCTCATCACCAGCGATCTCGCCGCCACGAACCAGGGCGGCGCCTCACTTCCCAATAGTCGACGTTCGGCAGCACAGCCGACAGCATCCAAAGGGTACGGACATGGCCAAAGTTGCATTCATCGGTCTCGGCGTCATGGGTTTCCCCATGGCCGGCCACCTTGCCACCAAGGGCGGCCACAAGGTCACCGTCTACAACCGCAACGTAGCCAAGGCGAAGGCATGGGTGGAGAAGTTCGGCGGCAAGTCCGCAGCAACCCCGAAAGCGGCTGCTGAAGGCCAGGACTTCGTGATGTGCTGCGTCGGCAATGACGAGGACCTGCGCTCGGTCACCACCGGCCCCGACGGCGCCTTCGCCGGCATGACCAAGGGCGCGATCTTCGTCGATCATACCACCGCCTCCGCCGAAGTGGCGCGAGAACTCGATGCGGCTGCGACCAAGGCCGGCTTTCACTTCATCGACGCGCCGGTGTCCGGCGGACAGGCAGGTGCCGAAAACGGCGCCCTCACCGTGATGTGCGGCGGCGACGCGAAGGTTTATGCCAAGGTCGAGCCGGTGATCACCGCCTACGCCAAGATGCAGAAGCTGCTCGGCCCCGCCGGCTCCGGCCAGCTCACCAAGATGGTCAATCAGATCTGCATCGCCGGCCTCGTCGAGGCGCTGTCCGAAGGCATCCACTTCGCCAAGAAGGCCGGTCTCGACGTCAATGCGGTGGTCGAGGTGATCTCCAAGGGCGCCGCGCAGTCGTGGCAGATGGAGAACCGTCACAAGACCATGAATGACGGAAAATTCGATTTCGGCTTCGCCGTCGAATGGATGCGCAAGGACCTCTCGATCTGTCTCGCCGAAGCCCGCCGTAACGGCGCCAGCCTGCCGGTCACGGCCACTGTCGATCAGTTCTACGGCGAGGTCGAAGCGCTCGGCGGCAAGCGGTGGGACACTTCAAGCCTCTTGGCAAGATTGCCCCGGTAACCATCTAGGTTTCCTGAACAAATCACGGCGGAGCGGCGCCCTGCAGGCGCCCTCCGTCGATACCATTTTTATTGAATATTAACCGGATTACTTCGTTCTTTAAGGCACCTCTTAATGATTGTGCGGCACAGATAGGGTCTGTGAAAAACCGCGCGCGTTTGCGTGCAGGATTTGTGTACGAGTGATGAGTGAGCCCGCCGCCAGGCCCGAGGTCGTCCAGCTTCCGGCTGAAACGCCCGTCGCTGTTCCGCCGCGCAACCGCCGGGCGGCACAACAGCGGGTGCGCGAAGCGCGCGACCGGCTGACCTCGACATCGGGAACGCGCCCCGCTTTCGATCGCGAACTGCTCCGCCAATACGCCCAGACCCGCCTCTCCGCCTCGCTCGTCATCACGCTGCTGGTGGTCGGCACAGGCATCCTGTTCGGGTTCTGGATGCAGCCGCTGCCGGCCGCCGCATGGTCTTGTGGAATGCTGTGCATTCACGCGGTGATCCTGCGCACCTGCAATCGCTATCTGGCGGAAACACCGACACCCAGCAGCACGCATAAATGGCGGCTGCGCTTTATCTTTCTGGACCTGCTCTACGGCCTGTCGTGGACGGTGATCCTGGTGCATCCAACCGGCGTCGACGTCGTCTCCAATTCGCTGATGATGTTCCTGATGCTGCTGGTGGTCGCGGTCTCCAGCATGCTCGCCGCGAGCCTGCCGATTGCCGCCTTTGCCGCCACCGCGCCGGTGACCCTCGGCGTGGCGCTGAGCTTCATCCTGCGCGGCACCTTCGACAACTACGTGCTGGCCGTTCTGGCTGTCGCCGCCGAAGGCTATTTCGCTCTGCTGGCGCAGCGCCTGCATTCGACCACGCTCGCGACGCTGGAAGCCCGCGCCGAGAAAGACGCGCTGATCGGCGAACTCGAACAGGCCAAGGCGATCTCCGACGAAGCGCGCCACCGCGCTGAAGCCGCAAATGTCGCCAAGTCGCGCTTCCTCGCGCAGATGAGCCATGAACTGCGCACGCCGCTGAACGCCATTCTCGGCTTCTCGGAAGTGATGAAGAGCGAGATCTTCGGCGGCCATGCCGTGCCGGTCTACAAGGACTATTCCGCCGACATCCATAATTCCGGCGTGCATCTATTGAATCTGATCAACGAGATCCTCGATCTGTCACGCATCGAAGCCGGCCGCTACGAACTCAACGAAGAAGCCGTCTCGCTCGTGCATGTCGTCGCAGACTGCCATCACCTGTTGAAGCTGCGCGCATCGAGCCGCGGCATCACCATCCACGAAGTGTTCGAACACGGCATGCCGCGGGTCTGGGGCGACGAGCGCGCCTGCCGGCAGATCGTGCTGAACCTGCTGTCCAATTCGATCAAGTTCACGCCGCAGGGCGGCGAGATCTGGCTCAAGGTTGGCTGGACCGCCTCCGGCGGGCAGTATTTGAGCTGCAAGGACACTGGCTCGGGCATCGCCGAAGAAGAGATTCCGATCGTGCTGGCGTCGTTCGGTCAGGGATCGAACTCGATCAAATCTGCCGAACAGGGCGCGGGTCTCGGTCTCCCGATCGCCAAGAGCTTGGTCGACATGCATGGCGGCACGTTCACGCTGAAATCGAAGCTGCGAGTCGGCACCGAAGTGATCATCACTTTCCCGCCGGAGCGTGTGATGTCCGCGCTTGCGCCGATGGCGCCCGATGGGCCACCGTTGCAGCCCGATTACGAGATGAACGTCGCCGACGAAAAGCGTCGGGCCCGTAACAAACCCATCATGAATGCAGGAACCGGGCTGTGATTTCGACGCTTGCGCAAGCAAGCCGATCCGCTTCAATATTACTGGATGAGCAAAGAAACACCGTGCATCGCCGTCTGCTTCATCGACCCCAAGACCAAGCTCTGCCTCGGCTGCGGACGCACGCTGCCGGAGATCGCGCGCTGGGGAAAAATGGACAGCGCGGAGCGTCTGGACACGATGGCACTGCTGCCGGCCCGCATGGCCGAGGCGGGGCTGGAGCCTTCGTCGACATACGCAGCGAAGAGGACATCCGCGGCCACCTGAGAGGCTCGCCATGAGCCGGGTCTTTCTTCTCGTCATCGTCATTGTCGCGACTGCGGGCGCCGCCCTCGCCTATGGCGATCCCAAGCAGATCTCCAAAGCCGGCAATCTCGTCACGGAAATCTTGCGCAAGCAGAGCCCGCCGCCACTGCGGCTGGTCGACGTCCCGCGCGGCAATACGGGCGAATTCGGACTTGAGGCCAAGATCAACGGCGTCAAGACAGCCATGGTGATCGATACCGGCGCAACCTCGGTGGTGCTGACTTATGAAACCGCAAAGGCCGCGGGTCTGCCGCTCGAATTGCTCGACTACAATGTCGACGTCGAGACTGCCGGCGGCCGCACCAAGGCAGCACGATTGACGCTGGATCGCCTCGCCGTCGGCAAGCTGGTCGAGCGATCCGTCCCGGCACTGGTAGTGCCGCGCGGCCAGATGAAGACCAACCTGCTCGGCATGAGCTTTCTCGACCGCCTGGAAAGCTGGGAAGTGCGTGCCGACAGGCTGATGCTGCGCGGTTATCCGTAACTAAGCCGCTTCATCGCTCTTAGTTTGTGCTGCCGGCAACTCCGGCACGCGTTGGTGGAGAGGCAGGCGGGCTGCGGCACACCGAGAAAAAAGATATCGTTGCGCTCATTCAGGCCGTGCTGACCAACAATCTTGACGGGAATCCGACGAAATTGCAAAAGTGAAACGTAGAATGGAAGCCCGAGCGATGACGCGCGCACCTTCCAGGTTAGCGACCAAAATGGCAGTACGCAGCCGTGCTATCCTTCGTGACGCGACCTGTAACGACATTCCCGCACTCATTTGCTTGATACGCCGCTCCTGGCTTGTGGCTTGGGCACCAGAGCTCCCATTTGAAGCCGTACAAGCATTTGCCGCCGCCGACCCGGTCACCAATCATGTTCAGACGATATGGAGATCTTTCGTGGTGGCCACGATCGATACAGACTTGGTCGGCGTTCTCCATGTCACGGGTGATTGCATCGAAACCCTGCACGTAGATCACAAGACTTGGGGTGCCGGCATAGGCTCTCAATTGATGACGTATGCTGAACATCAGATTGCGAAGCACCATGCGATAGGCCGGCTCGAAGTTCGTACATTCAACGAACGTGCGATTAGCTTTTATCAAAGCCGTGGCTGGTCCGAATTCAGGCGCTACCCAGGTTTCGAATGCAACAGCCCAATCGAAAACATCGAGATGCAGAAATCGCTGCGAATCTGTTCCGAGGAGCCAAGCTCGTCAAAGATATAATTGCCTGCACGTAGCCGGGATGCGCGAAGCAACATGCCTAGCCAGAACGATGAGAGGAGACATCTGTCGCTTCTCTCAATCTGGCTGCGCTTGTTAGTATCCTGCAGAGTTATGCCGCTTCGGAAACCGCCGGTTCATCCTCGACCAGTGCAATCGCCTCACGCAACACATTGATGCCGGCGCCATGCTTGACGCCGTTCTCCGCAAGATGTCGCCGGAAGGCGCGTGCGCCGCGCACGCCGTGGAATGCGCCGACAAAATGCCGGGTGATCGAGTGCAGCCGCGTGCCTTGCGCGAGCTGATCCTCGATATAGGGCATCATCGCTTCGAAGGCGTCTTTCATCGTCGCATGCGGCGCCGGCTCGCCAAACAATTCGGGATCGACCGACAGCAAGCGCCAAGGCTCCTGATAGGCGGCGCGACCGAGCATCGCGCCATCCACATGCGCGAGATGAGCAGCGGCTTCAGTGACACCGACGATGCCGCCATTGATGACGATCGGCACGTCGGGCATCGCCGCCTTCAGCCGATAGACGCGGTCGTAGTTCAACGGCGGAATGTTGCGGTTCTCTTTCGGCGACAGGCCGTTGAGCCACGCCTTGCGCGCATGGACGATCAGACCGTCGGCGCCGGCGGCGACCACCGCGCGCGCCAGCGTATCAAGAGCGACTTCGGGATCCTGATCGTCGATGCCGATGCGGCACTTCACGGTGACCGGCACGTCCACCGCCTGCTTCATCGCGGCCACACCGCGAGCTACCAGATCCGGTTCGGCCATCAGGCAGGCCCCAAAACGGCCGTCCTTCACGCGATCCGAGGGGCAGCCGACATTGACGTTGATCTCGTCATAGCCGAAATCCACGCCGATCTTCGCCGCTTCCGCAAGATGCGCCGGCTCAGAGCCACCGAGTTGCAGCGCCACCGGATGTTCGCTGGCGTCAAAGCCAAGCAACCGCGCACGGTCGCCATGGATCACGGCGCCCGTCGTCAGCATCTCCGTATAGAGCCGCGCGCGCTTCGACAGTATCCGGTGAAATACCCTGCAATGGGTATCCGACCAGTCCATCATGGGCGCAACGGAAAAACGGATGTCCTGATACGTCAATCGTCCAATCCATCATCGAGATAAGCTGTTTCCGACCATATCAGAAACAGCCATCAAGTTCAGCCTGCCGGGTTTAACCCTTGTATTCATATAGCAAGCGCGCGCGGATCGTGCCTTCGAGCGCCCGGATATCCGCGAGCACCCGCTGACTGTCCGCGGCGGACGCGTCGGCATCGAGCACGACATAGCCGACGTCGCTGTAAGACTCATAGTATTGCGCAGCAATGTTAACGGCGTGACGCGCGAGCACTTCGTTGAGCCGCCCGAGCATGCCCGGCACATTGCGCTGGACCTGAATGAAACGCGTGCCCGACGGACGCGCCGGCAGCTGCACCTGCGGGAAATTCACGGCGCCCATGGTCGAACCGCTGTCGCTGTAGTCGATCAGCTTGCGCGCGACTTCAGCGCCAATGCGCTCCTGCGCTTCTTCGGTGGAGCCACCGATATGCGGCGTCAGCAGCACGTTCGGCAGTCCCTGAAGCGGCGTCACGAAACGTTCCTGATTGGAGCCGGGCTCGACCGGAAACACGTCCACTGCGGCGCCCCGTAGCTTGCCGTTGCGCAGCGCTTCGGCAAGCGCGTCGAGATCGACCACGGTGCCACGGCTGTTGTTGATGAAATAGGCGCCGTCCTTCATCGCCGCCAGTTCATCGCGGCCGATCATCCCCTGCGTGGCTGGCGTCTCCGGGACGTGCAGGCTGACGACATCGCTCTGCGCCAGCAATTCCTGCAGGCTCGCGACCGGCTCGGTATTGCCATGGCGGAGCCTGTCGGTGTGATCGTAGAAGATCACGCGCATACCCAGAGCCTCCGCCAGATTGGAAAGCTGCGAGCCGATGCTGCCGTAGCCGATGATGCCCAGCGTCTTGCCTCGGACCTCGTGGCTGTCATTCGCCGACTTGTCCCACCGCCCGTCATGCGCAGCATTGGACCGCGGCACGATCCTACGCAACAGCATGACGATTTCGCCGATCACCAGTTCGGCGACGCTGCGGGTGTTGGAAAACGGCGCATTGAACACGGGAATGCCGCTGCGGCGCGCAGCATCGATATCCACCTGGTTGGTGCCGACGCTGAAGCAGCCGACGCCGATGAGCCGGTCTGCGGCATCGAGCACGTCCTGCGTGATCTGGGTGCGCGACCGGATACCCAGAATATGAACGCCCTTGATGGCTTCCTTCAGGGCTTCGCCATCGAGCGCCTTCGGCAGGCGCGTCACGCTCGAATAGCCCGCCGCCTCGATCAGCTCGACCGCGCTGTCGTTCACGCCTTCGAGCAGAAGGATTTTGATCTTGTCTTTCGGGAGGGAAAGCTGCGGCAAAGGCAGGCTGTTCTTGGTCACGGTCGCGGCGTCCTTTGAGCAATGAATGAGATAGAAACCACGCTGGAGCGGTAAAGCCCCGGTTGGTCCGGCTCACATCGTCTGGTTTGGTTTGGCGCCTGTTTAACGTCACCGCGGCGATCTTGCTACGGGTATCTAACCCTTTGAAATCACTTATCTCTGATCCAAGGTCATAGAGAATCCGGCTCGGGACCGCGCCGTGGCCTGCGAGAATCTGGAGTAGCTGGCCCGCCCGCGCGATCTCGCAAGGAACGGAACAGGGCCCGGGAAATTGTCATGCGAATTCAGCGTGAGGCGCCGGAGCGCCTTCCTCCCCCGACTTCAAGGTGCCCCATTTCCGATCTCGATCCCGATACCACCGAGCATGCTGATTTGCGCGGCGGACATTCGCCGTGGTTTGCTGGCCTGCAGCATGCCTCCCGTCAGCCCCTCCCCGAAGACACCACATGCGATGCGCTGATCGTCGGCGCGGGCATCACCGGCGCCCTGATGGCCGAGCAACTGACGCGGCAGGGACTGGATGTGGTCATCGTCGATCGCGAATTGCCTGGGCGCGGCAGTACGGTAGCGAGCACGTCGATGCTGCTATGGGAGATCGATCGCTCGCTGCAGGAGCTGACACATCTCTATGGCTATGAGCGCGCCGCGCGTGCCTATCGCGCCAGCTATGACGCCGTCCATGGATTGAAGGCACTGGTCCGGACGCTCGACCTGCGATGCGACATGCGCGCGAAGGACTCGCTCTATCTTGCCGCAGACGAGAGTGCCAAAGGGCTGATCGAGGAACACGCGCTTCGCGAGCGCGCCGGCCTGCCCGGCACACTCCTCGATCACAAGGCCCTCCTGTCCGAATACGACATTGCCCGGGCGGGTGCCATCGTGTCGCCGGACTCGGCAGATTCCGATCCGTTGCAACTGGCACTGGGACTGCTGAATGTCGCGACGGCGCGCGGCGCGCGATTGTTCGAGGCGGAGACGGCCACGTTCGACTCCGCAGGCCACACCGTCGGCGTTCAATTGATGGACGGCCGTACCGTCGAGGCGCGCCATGTCGTGCTGGCGACCGGCTATGTGATGCCCGACATCGTAAAAACGACCGTGCAAAAGCCGTCATCGAGCTGGGCGATCGCGACGAAGCCGCAGCCGGACAGACTCTGGCGCGACGGTGTGCTGATCTGGGAAGACAGCAAGGATTATCTCTACGCCCGAACCACCACATCCGGCCGCATCATCATCGGCGGCGAAGACAGCGACGAGATCATTGATCCCGATGCACGCGATGCCCTGATCCCTGCCAAGGCACGTGCGCTGAAGGAGAAGCTCGCATCACTCTGGCCACGCGCCGAACTTGCCATCGACTATCGCTGGGCCGGCACTTTCGACACCACGCGCGATGGCCTGCCGCTGATCGGCCCTGTCCCCGGCCATCCGCATCTCTATGCCGCCTATGGTTATGGCGGGAACGGCATCACCTTCAGTTATCTCGCAGCGCAACTGATCGGCGGGATGATCGCGGGCAAACGCTCGCCATTGCTGGATGACTTCGCGCTGCAGCGCGATATCGCCTGAAACTTAGCGCGCTCGACTCGACGAATTCAGCTATCCCCGTGTGATCAAAACGCAGGCGGCGAACGCCCCGTTTTGCGTCAGCGACACTGATTGACTTCCAAAAGACGATTGTTAGCATACAAGTGAATTTTGGCACTCCTGCTCGGGGTTTTTCCATATGAAGCCGGCGCCGTTCACGCGACACGTCCCACGCACCGTGGATGAAGTTGTGAGTGCATTGGCCGAGTTTGCGCCGCTCGATGGCCGCATTCTGGCGGGCGGCCAGAGCCTGGTGCCGATCATGGCGTTCCGCATGGCGCGGCCAGCACACTTAATCGATATCAACGAGGTCGAAGGGCTCGACCGCCTCGCTGTCGACGGCGACTACCTCTCGATTGGCGCGCGGGTGCGCCACGGCGCATTCCACAAGCCTGTCATTGACGGTCCGCTTGGTAAGCTCCTTGCTTTCGTTGTCAGCCACATCGCGCATTATCCGATCCGGATGCGCGGCACGTTTTGCGGCAGCCTCGCCCATGCCGATCCTGCATCGGAGTGGTGCCTCGTCGCGGCAACGCTGGACGCCCAACTGGTCGTGAAGAGTGTGCGCGGCGAACGCATCGTGCCTGTCACCGATTTCCTCGAAGGCATCATGTCGACATCGCTGGCCGAGGACGAATTCCTCGCCGAAGCACGCTTGCCGCTGCTACCCGACGATACCAAATTCGGCTTCTACGAGTTCAGCCGCCGCGCCGGCGATTTCGCGATGTCGGCGGCACTCGTCACCTATCGTCTCGTCGACGGCGTGATCGCCGACGCCCATGTCGGCATCGGCGGTGCCGAAGATCGCGCACGGCGGATTACTGAAGCCGAAGACGTGTTGAACGGTCAGGCTCCTTCGCCGGAACTGTTCGTCGCCGCGGGTGAAGCTGCAGCAAATGCTATCGAGCCGCTGGAGGATATCCAGACCACTGCGGAGTATCGCTGCGATCTGGTCCGCGCTGTCACGCGCCGTGCGCTGGAGCGGTCATTGCAATGACGGTCCACACCAAGGGCTCCGGCACGACCTGGGTCGGGCGCTCGATCCGCCGACTCGAGGACCCCGCCCTCGTCACCGGCCGCGGCCGCTTCACCGCGGATATGCCGGCCACGCACTGGGTGCGCTTCGTCCGCAGCGGCGTGGCTGCAGGAACGATCAAGAACATCACGGCGCCGGAGGGCGCAAGCATCGTCACGGCCAAGGACCTCGCAAAGCTGAAGCCGATCCGGCCCATGCTGAGCAAGTTCAACTATGTCGCCGTGGGTCAGCCAATCCTTGCCGATGGCGTGGTGCGGTTCACAGGTGAGTCCATCGCGGCCGTCTACGCGCCGAGCAAGGATCAGGCGGAGGACATCGCCGATCAGATCGAGGTCGAGATATCCGAAGGTGCGCCGCTGATCGATGCGATGGATGCGCTTGCTGGAGACGCTCCGCTGGTTCACGCCGACACCAAGCACAACGTGATCGTCGAGGGTCGCATCGCGACACCCGGCTTCGAGGATGTTTGGAAGACCGCACACAAGGTGCTGCATGTTGAAGCGCGCTCGCACCGTCAGAATGCGACGCCTATGGAGGCCCGCGCCGGCCATGCCGCCTATGATGGTTCGACCGGCCGCGTGACGCTGACCTGCACCACGCAGATGCCGCATCTGACACGCACGGCGGTGTGCGATATCCTCGGCATTCCCGAATCCGACCTACGCGTCGTCGCCCCCGACGTCGGTGGCGGCTTCGGGCAGAAGATGTCGCTCGCGCCGGAATATGTGCTGCTGGTCTGGCTGGCGCGCAAACTGCGGAGCTCCGTAGCCTGGACCGAGGATCGTCGCGAAAACCTGATCGCAAGCTTCCACAGCCGAGATCAACACGTCCAGCTCGAAGGCGCGTTCGACAAGAGCGGCAAGCTGCTCGCTTTGCGCGGCGACATTGTCGCCAATATCGGCGCCTACTCTTGCTTTCCCACGACCTGCGGCGTCGAACCCTTGATGGCACTGGCCGAACTTCCCGGCCCCTATGACGTGCGCGCCTATGATTGTCGCTCGCGCGGCGTGATGACCAATACCTGTCCGATGGCCCCCTATCGCGGCGTCTCGCGACCGGTGATCACCTTCGTGCTCGAACGGCTCATGGACAAGGCTGCCGCAGCCTTCGGCATTGAACCGACTGAATTGCGTCGCCGAAACCTCATCGACAAATTTCCCTACACATCGGCGACCGGTCTCGTCTTCGACGACGGCAGCTACAAGGAAACCATGGAGATGGCCATTAAGGCCATCGACCTCGACGCATTCCGCAAGCGCCAGAAGACTGCACGCGATGCCGGCCGCTATCTCGGTATCGGCTTTGCGACCTTCTCCGAACGCACCGGCTATGGCAGCCCCGCTTTCGCGGCGCGCGGCATGGAGATCACTCCGGGCTTCGAGACCGTGTATCTGACCATCGATCCCTCGGGCTTCGTCGAAGCGCGGATCGGCTCGTCGCCGCATGGTCAGGGCCTGCGCACATCGCTGGCGCAGATCATTGCCGACGAGATCGGAATCGATCCGGAATTCATCAAGGTGGTTCATGGCGACACCGATCGCTCGCCCTATGGCTGGGGCACCTTTGCCAGCCGTTCGTTGGTGCTGTCGGGCGGCGCCAGCCTGCTAGCCGCGCAAAAAATCCGCGCCAAACTGCTGAAGATGGCGAGCCATTTCCTTGAAGCAGCGCCCGAAGACATCACGCTGCAGTCCGGCTCGGCGCATGTCATCGGGACCGACCGCTCGGTGACTATCGCGTCAATGGCCCGTGCGGCCTATCACCAAACCCATATCTTCAAGGGCGAGATCGAACCGGGTCTCACCGAAACCGGCACTTACGATCCATCCGGAACCTTCTCCAATGCCTGCCATGTCGCGATTGTCGAGGTCGATATCGAGACCGGCCGTGTCGAGATGGAGAAGTTTCTGGTCGCGGAGGATGCCGGGCTGATCATCAATCCGATGATCGCTGACGGTCAAGTCCATGGCGGTGTCGCGCAGGGCATCGGCAACGCGCTGCTGGAAGAGATCATCTATGACGAGACCGGAAATATCCTGACCAGCACACTGGCTGATTTCCTGCCGCCGACAACGCGCGAAATTCCCGAAATCGAGCTGCATCACGTCGAGACCCTGACCGGTAACTCCATCACCAAGGCCAAGGGCCTCGGTGAAGGCGGGGCCATCGGCGCGCCGGCAGCGGTGATCTCCGCAATCAACGATGCGCTCTCGCCATTCGGAATCTCCATCGACGAAATGCCGGCAACGCCGCAGCGCATTCGGGCGGCCCTGCGCAGCAGCGGAAAATTGCCAAGCAACGGAAAAACTGCATGAGCGACAAGACCGACATCACCCTCATCATCAACGGCCAGTCCTACGCCATTCGCGTGGAGTCGCGCCGGACCCTCGCCGACGCGATCCGCGAGGATTGCGGCCAGACCGGCACGCATATCGGCTGCGAGCACGGCGTCTGCGGCGCCTGCACCGTGCTGGTCAATGGCGAACCGGTGCGCTCGTGCCTGATGTTCGCCCAGCAGGCGGACGGCAAGCAGATCCGCACCGTCGAAGGCCTCGCCGATGGCGACGAGATGCACCCGATGCAGCGCGCCTTCATGGAAAACCATGGCCTGCAATGCGGTTTCTGCACGCCCGGATTCCTGATGCTCGCCGTCGGCGTACTGGAACGCGAACCGGATATTTCCGACCACGATCTGGTCGACGTGCTGTCGTCGAACCTGTGCCGCTGTACTGGCTATCAGAACATCATCAAGGCGGTGCGCGCTGCCGCGGTGGAGATGCGTCAGTCGTGAGTGCTGCCGCGAAAGCGACCTTGGTCGGCAAGTCCGTCCTCCGCAAGGAAGACGGCCCGCTGCTGCGCGGCCAGGGCAAGTTTGCTGCGGACATCAATTTCCCGAACCAGCTCCATATGCGCGTGGTGCGTTCGACCTATGCCCACGGCAACATCGTCTCCGTCGATCTCGCGCCGGCACTGGCGATTCCGGGCGTGGTCGCCGCCTGGAGCTTTGCCGATGTCGCTGAGATTCCGCCGATCGATTTCCGTCTGACGCGGCTCGAACAACTCGCCGCCTATCGCCAGACCATTCTGGCCAAGGACAAGGTACGCTATGTCGGCGATCCCGTCGCCGTCGTGTTCGCCGAGGACCCCTATCTCGCCGAAGACGCCGCCGAGCATGTCGTGGTCGAGATCGAGGAACTCCCGGTCATCCTGCATGCCGATGGCGAGATCGGCGAATTCCGCGATGGGCTTCCCACTGAGACAGCGCTCATCAAGAAGGGTTATGGCGACGTCGATGGCGCCTTTGCCACGGCGCATGCCGTAGTCAACCTCTCACTCTCCATCGGTCGCCATTCCGGCGTCCCCATGGAAACGCGCGGTGCGATCGGCCACTATATCGCCGAGACCGACATGCTGGAAATGTATGGTGCGGCAAAGGTCCCGCACTGGAATCGCGACCAACTCGCCAAGATGTTTGGCCGCACCGCTGCCAACACCAATCTGTTCGAAGGCCATGTCGGCGGCGGCTTCGGCATTCGCGGCGAGATGTATCCCGAAGACGTTCTCGTCTGCCTCGCCGCGCTGCGCCTCGGACGTCCCGTGAAATGGATAGAGGATCGCCGCGAGCATCTGATCGCGGCCAATCACTCGCGGCAGCAGACCCATCACATCCGCGCGGCGATCGATCGCGACGGCAATATTCTGGCGATCGACAACGAGTTCTTTCACGATCAGGGCGGCTACATGCGCACGCATGCCGCCACCGTGCCCGACCTAGCAGCTGCGATGCTGCCCGGCCCCTATCGCATTCCCGCCTATCGCGTGCTCGGCCATATCCGCCTGACCAACAAGACGCCTGGCGGCACCTATCGCGCGCCCGGCCGCTATGAGAGCACTTTCGTGCGCGAACGCTTGCTGGATGCGGTCGCGGCCAAAGTGGGGATCAGCGGCGTCGAGGTCCGCCGCCGTAACCTCATCGCGACCAGCGAGATGCCGGTCACGCGTGCATTGGAAACGCTCGGCACCGACATCGTGCTGGATTCAGGCGATTATCCGAAGCTGCTGGACAAGGCGCTGAATGGCATCGGCTGGGACGACCTGCAGACGCAGATTACGTCGCGTCGCAAGGCGGGCGAACTGGTCGGCTCCGGCGTCGCCATGTTCGTCGAGAAAAGCGGTCTTGGCCCGTTCGACGATGTGCGGATCAATGTCGGGACCGACGGGCTCGTGGAAGTCGTCACCGGCGCCGCTTCGGTCGGCCAGGGCGTCGAAACTGTCATCGCTCAGATTTGCGCAGAGAAACTCGGCGCCAGCTATGCCAATGTCAGCGTGATCCACGGCCAGACCAACCGTATCGCCAGAGGTCTCGGCGCCTTCGCCTCGCGCGTCTCCGTGATGACGGGCGAAGCGACGCGGCAAGCCGCGCTGAAGCTGCGCGACAAGGCTCTCGCGGCCGCAGCTGAATTGATGCAGTTGACGGCCGATCAACTCGATATCGTGGATGGCGAGATTGTCCGCCTTGATGGCAGCACCGGCCCGTCCATGACACTTGCCGAGATCGCGAAAGCGCTCGAACCGGGAAGCAATCTGGTTGGTGATGGCGAACCTGGCCTGTTCGCCGAAGCATCGTTCGAATCCAAGCATATGACCTACCCATACGGCGTCCATGTCGCCGTCGTCTCGCTGGCGCGCGATACAGGCGGCATCAGCGTCGAGCGGTATCTCGTCGCCTATGACATCGGCAAAGCGATCAACCCGATGCTGGTCGATGGCCAAATCGTTGGCGGCGTGGCCCAAGGCATCGGCGGTGCGCTTTATGAAGAGTTCACCTACGACGACCGCGGCGAACCGCTGGCGGTAACCTTCGCCGACTATTTGATGCCGACGGCCCGCGAAGTACCTGATGTGGAAGTGATCATTTCCGAGGATGCGCCGAGCCCGCTCAACCCGATGGGGCTCAAGGGCGCCGGCGAAGGCGGCACCAATGCCGTCGGCGCAGCGATTGCAGCGGCCATCGACGACGCGCTCGGCCAGCCCGGCGCCATCACGCAGCTGCCGGTCTCGCCGCAGAGGATCAAGGCGCTTGTCAAACGAACTAATATCTAGATCAAGAGGCCTCGTACAAAAACTGGGTCGCCTTATCTCCAGCTATCTGCTCAAAGGCATACTTTAGTCCTTCTTCAGGGATTTGCGAAGCTAACGAAGCCGCAATTAAAACCTTTGATGCGTTGCTCTTCAAATTCTTGTCGGATCCCTCTAACTCATCCATGAAGACTTTAATTTCGTACGCGCTCCGCAACCCAAACATTCTTAATATCTGCAATTTCTCGCCCAGATAGACCCAAGCCAATGCCTGCCCCACTATATCAACCACATAATCAAACGACAGATTCGTCCGCATGGTCAGAAGAATGGGATCGCACCAAGCCAACTGCGGTATCGTCGTAATATCCGCGTCTTCGATGCGATCAGCTATAGATCGATCAATTCCCGAGAGCGTCGCAACCTGATCAGGCGCGCTATTCGCACCGAGTTCAATTTTCAATTTATCATTCACCAACCGGCGCAATATTGTACTGATAGTCTCCAACGGGAAAACGCCAACTGCGAAACTTATGAAAAGCCCTAAGTCAGCGCTAACGACCGCAGCGAAAGCAAATCCAACGGGGACGGCCATACTTAAGCGTAGCGCGCCGCGCATAATTGCAGAGGTCGTGACATTTCGGCGCTGTGCCCGACCGAGGAAGTCCCAAGCTACAAATGTGTATGCTCCGGCTACTGCGGCACAGGCGGCGCTGAATTTTTGGCTTCTACCGTTAGCAATCTCCACTAACTCCGATCCCAAAAATAGCGTCACGGCTACAACAACGCAAAAAATAAGAAGTAGCGGAATGAGAAAGCGCCTTCTTCCGTACCAAGTGTAGTAGAGTTCTGAAAATTCACTCTCCACTTTGGGCAATTCGACGGTCCGGTCCCAGAAGACACTCAAGTAAGTCTTCTTAGCTTCCGTTCGCAAACTGCTGTTGATTTCCTCTGCCTTGCGACTCCAGCCGTAAAGTAAGAAGTTTCCAAGAGGCTGCAGAATTAGACAAGCCAACAATGCTGCGATCAGAACGAGTTGCCAATGCTCGCCGATGCCTCTGATAGCCGACGAGATCCATGCGCCAAACATGCCAAGTGTCCCACAGTGCAGCGATCCAGTAGCAGGGCTTCATCGTGGGATGCACATGCATGACAACTGGCGCTTGATGAAACATATAAATTAACGAAATTGGAAAACAATTTAAAATTGTAATTTTAGTCTATACGTTATCCACGTCGAGCGCAAACTCCGCTCAGACGCTGCAAGGCAGGTCAAGCTGACTAAAATCTGACGTTGTGCGATGAATACCCGGGCGAACTACGTGATCTTCTTCAGCAATCGCGTCAGCGTGCGCTGCTCTTCGGCCGTCAGCGGCCGAAGCGTCTTGGCGCTGACTTCCGCGGCGACGCGGATGGCGGCCTCGACCACGCGGGCGCCCTTCTCGGTCAGCGACACCGCACGGCGACGGCGATCCGTGGGGTCGCTACCGGTGGTGATGAAACCACGCAGGCCCAGCCGATCGACCACACCCTTGATGGTGGCGGCATCGAGATAGACCAGGCGGCCGAGATGGTTCTGCGAACTCGGACCGACCTCATGCAGCTTCGCCAGCACGGCAAATTGCGTCTGGGTCAGATCCTCGATCATGTTGGACATGAAGATGGAGGTGTGGCGCTGCATCGCCACGCGCATCAGGAAGCCGACCTGGGCGTCAAGGACATAGTCCGGCGACGGCTCCACGGCCGGAAGGGCCTTCAGCTTGCTCGGTTTCTGCGCCATGTCGTCCCCGATGATCTCTTGCTAGTTATGGACGATCTTCGGTTGTTGCGACAGATGAAGTTTTGATCGTTACACCGTCAAATAAGCCCGCTGAATGTCAATATTCTCCGCGAGCTCGGCCATAGTTCCGTTCCATTGGATTTGTCCCTTCTCCAGGACATAGGCTCTGTCGGACACCAGTTCGGCGAAATGAACATTCTGCTCGGACAGCAGGATCGATACGCCCGCCTTCTTGAGCTCGAGAATGGTGTTGGCCATCAACTCGACGATCAGGGGGGCGACGCCCTCGGACGGCTCGTCCAACAGCATCAGCAGCGGATTGCCCATCAGCGTCCGCGCCACCGTGAGCATCTGCTGTTCGCCACCGCTCATCCGACCGCCCGGACGGTTCGGCATTTCGCCGAGATTGGGAAACAGCGCCAGCAGCTTCTCTTCGGTCCAGACCGGCGCCGGCACGCCGTCGCTGAACTTGCGCGGCGGCTGGCGACCGATGTCGAGATTTTCCAATACCGTCAGATCGGAGAAGATACGACGGTCTTCCGGCGTGAAGCCGAGGCCGAGCCGCGCGATCTCGTAAGGCTGCTTGCCGGAGATATCGTGGCCGTCGAACCGGATCTTGCCAGTGGACTGCGCCATCAGGCCCATGATGGCCTTCATGGTCGTGGTCTTGCCGGCGCCGTTGCGGCCCATCAGTGCGACGACTTCGCCGCGCCCGACCTGCAGGCTGAGGTCGTAAAGGATCTGCGCGGCGCCATAGGAGGCGCCGAAATTTTCGACCGAGAGCATCGGAGCGCTCATCAGTGGGCCCCCGATTTCTGGAATGTCTTGCCGGTGCCGAAATACACTTCCCTCACCTGCGGATTGTCACGGATCGACTTGGCGTCACCGTCGGCGATCAGCCGGCCCCGCGCCAACACGATGATGCGATCGGCGAAGGCGAACACCACATCCATCGAATGTTCGGTGAACAGCACGGAGATGCCCTTCTCGATCACCAGACGTTTCACCAGCGCAATCAGGTCGTTGCGCTCCTTGGGCGCCATGCCGGCCGTCGGCTCGTCCATCAGCAGCAGGCGGGGATCGTTGGCGAGCGCAATCGCCAGCTCGACGCGCTTGACGTCGCCATAAGCCAGTTCACGGCTCGGCCGGTCGGCCGCATCCTGCATGCCGACTTGCGCGAGCAGCTCCAGCGCGCGTTCACGATGCAGCGACGACGCCGGCTTCCACAGCCGATAGACCTGATTGGCGTGAGAGATCAGTGCCATCTGCACATTCTCGATGACCGTCATCGAATTGAACGTCGCGGCCACCTGAAAGGTACGACCGATACCAAGGCGCCAGATATCGCGTGGCTTCTTGCCGTTGAGCTTGGCGCCCTCGAACAAGATCTCGCCGGAATCCGGCGGCAGCTGGCCGTTGATCATGTTGAAGCAGGTCGACTTGCCGGCGCCGTTGGGGCCGATCAGCGCGAGGAATTCACCACGCTTGATGTCGAACGAGACCTCGTTGACGGCACGAACGCCGCCGAAGGTTTTCGACAGGGAACGAATGGCGAGGTCGCTCATGATGCGGCCTTCGATGTTGTCTTTCGTCGCGAGATCAGCTTGACGAAACCGCCGACGATGCCACTCGGGAACGCCAGTACCAGCAGCAGGATGATGCCGCCGAGCAAGGCCCGCCAGTATTCTGTCGAACGCATCATGAAATCCTGCAGCACCGCATAGACCGACGCACCGACGATCGGGCCGGTCAGGGTCTGGATGCCGCCGAGGAGAACCATGACGAGACCATCAATGGAGCGGCTGACGCCGATGGTTTCCGGCGAGATCGAGCCCTTGGCGAAGGCGAACAGCCCGCCGGCGATGCCGCAGACTGCACCGGCAATAGCGAAAGCGAGCCAGTGCACGCGCTTGACGTCGAGACCGATGGCTTCAGCGCGCAAGGGGGAGTCACGCCCTGCCCGCATCGCGTAACCGAATGGCGCGAAGAGGAATTTGCGGAGCAGAAACACGCCGAGCACCGCCAGTGCGAGTGTCAGGAAATAGAATGCCCCACGGCTGTCGAACGGCGCCGACGGCCACACCCCGAGTACGCCGTTGGAGCCGCCGGTGAGTGTTTCCCACTGGAACACGGCCGCCCATACGATCTGGGCGAAGGCGAGCGTGAGCATCGCCAGATAGACACCGGACAGTCGCACAGCGAACCAGCCGAACAGCAGCGCGCCGAACAGCGCCAGCACTGGCGCGGCTGCCAGTGCGAGTCCCATCGGCGCAGCAAACCATTTCACCAGCAGCGCTGCGCCGTAAGCACCGAGGCCGAAATAGGCCGCGTGGCCGAAGGAATGCATACCGCCCGGCCCCATGATGAAATGCAGGCTGGTCGCGAACAGCACGGCGATCAACACGTCGATACCCAACACCAGCGTATAGGGCGAGTTCTTGGCGATCAGTGGCAGGCACACGAGAACGACAAGAAGGATGAGGCCAGCGATCTTCGTGGCCGCAGTCGCCGGACGTAGCGGCTCTTCAGGCTCGGCGACACTGCGCACGGCTACCTGCTCCCGACCGAGCAGACCATATGGTCGCGCAATCAACACTGCAGCCATCACGAGGAATTCCGCCACCAGCGTCAGTTTGGAGAAATTCACCGTGAAGCCGCCAAAATTCACGACGCCGAGGCCGATGCACAGCGCCTTGACCTCGGCGATGATGACTGCAGCGAGATAGGCACCAGAAATGGACCCCATGCCGCCGACCACGACGACGACGAAGGCGTCGCCGATCACGATCAGATCGGTCGCCAGCGTCGCCGGCTCGCGCGCGATCTGCAGCGCGCCGCCAAGGCCAGCGAGCAATGCGCCGAGCGCGAACACGCCCGTGAACAGCATGGCCTGGTTGACGCCGAGCGCGCCCACCATCTCACGGTCCTGCGTGGCCGCACGCATCAGACGGCCGAAGCGGGTCTTGGCCAGCGCCAGATGCAGCATCCACAGCACGAACGGGCCGACGAAAATCAGGAAGATATCGTAAGTGGGCAGCCGGCGGCCGAGCACCTCGATGGAGCCGGTCAGGCCTGGCGCGCGCGGGCCAAGCAAATCCTCAGGACCCCAGATCCACAGCGTCGCGTCGTTGATAACGAGCACCAGCGCGAAAGTGGCGAGCAATTGAAACAGTTCGGGCGCCTTATAGATCCTCCGCAGCAGCAGGATCTCGATGGCAGCGCCGATCAGGGCCACCAGCAAGGCGGTCAGAACAATGCCGCCCCAGAAACCCACGGCACCGCCGACCTTGGTGGCGATGCTGTAAGCGATATAGGTCCCGATCATATAGAGGGACCCGTGGGCGATATTGACGATCCGGGTGACGCCGAAGATCAGCGACAACCCGGCAGCCACGAAGAACAGGCCGGAGGCGGCAGACAGGCCGTTCAGCGCCTGAAACAGAAACGCGTTGAAACTCATCGGAGGAATCCCCCTCCCCGCAACGGGCGCGCGGGGAGAGTATCAACGGCGATCATCGTCGTACTTCCTCTTACTCGGTCGCGGGACGGAGCTTCTTCACTTCAGCGTCGCTGGGCAGCACAGATGCACCATCGACATATTTGAAGTCGCTCATGGTGCCCTTGCCGCCTTCAAGCGCGATCTTGCCGACATAGGCACCCATCGTCGCCTGATGGTCGCTAGCGCGATACATGAACGGGCCGAACGGGCTGTCGAGTTTCAAGCCCTCAAAGGCCGCGATCAGCTTGTCGGTGTCGGTGGAGCCTGCCTTAGCGATGCCGGCCGCGAGCGAGGTCATGGTCACATAGCCGACGATCGAACCGAGACGCGGATAGTCATTGTACTTCTTTTGATAGGCCGTCAGGAAGGCCAGGTATTCCGGGGTCTTGATCTTGTCCCAGGGATAGCCGGTGACGATCCAGCCGACCGGCGCTTCTTCCTTCACCGGATCGAGATATTCCGGCTCGCCCGACAGCAGGCTCACGACGGTGCGATCCTTGAACACGCCGCGTGTAGTGCCCTCGCGCACCAGCTTGGAGAAGTCCGCGCCGAACAGCACGTTGAAGATCGCGTCCGGCTTAGCATCGTCGATGGCCTGCACGACGGCGCCGGCGTCAACCTTGCCGAGCGGCGGCGCCTGCTCGGTGACGAATTCGATGTCAGGCTGCTTGGCCTTCATCATTTCCTTGAAGGTCGCGACCGCGGCCTGCCCGTATTCGAAGTTCGGATAGACCAGTGCCCAACGCTTCTTCTTGGCAGCAAGCGCATCCGGCAGCAGCATCGCGACCTGCATATAGGTCGTGGCACGCAGGCGGAACGTATACTTGTTGCCGTTCTGCCAAGTGATCTTGTCGGTCAGCGGCTCGGCAGCGAGGAAGAACACTTTCTTCTTGCCGGCGAATTCGGTCACCGCGAGACCGATATGCGAGAGGAACGTTCCGGCGATGATGTTGACGCCTTCGCGCGTCACCAGCTCATCGGCCACGCGCACTGCATCACCCGGCGTGGAGCCATCATCGCGCGAAATCACTTCAAGCTTCTTGCCGAGCACGCCGCCCTTGGCATTGATCTGTTCGATCGCCAGCTCCCAGCCCTTTTTGTAGGGATCGAGGAACGCGGTCTGTGTCTTGTAGCTGTTGAGCTCACCGATCTTGATCGTGTCCTGCGCGCGCGCCGCGTGGCCGAACGACAATGTCAGTGCGCCGGCCATTGTGCCGGCAATCGCGAGTGAGTGAAGGGAACGAGCCGTCATCATGATCGAACTCCGTTGTGATCGACGTTTGCGATAGAAGTGATTCTCGCCGAAGCCTTCGCAAGAAACGGATCAACCGTTCGCCCTTGCGTCGCTTGCAGCCCCATGTTTGCAACGCGAATTAGTTTGTACGCAAATAGTCCGGCGCACCCTCTTCGTTGTCAAGACCGGTCTTGGTGCAACATGCCTAGCACATCGCCGAAGTTTTGATCATCTGATGTCGGCCAATGCACGCGCATCTGCGACCGAATTTCGCAGAGCTGCGCGGCAGCGATATTCCGCCGCCGCGCGTTCTGTTTTGACGACTACCGGTCGCGGAAGCGATCCATCAGCGCCTTGTCCTGACCGCCATCGATTTCGATCATGGTGCCGTTCGCCATCTGCACCAGTGGTGACGCGAGCATGACCACGAGGTTTGCAACTTCCTCGACTTCGGCGATGCGGCCGAGCGGGATCGAGGCCGGCGCAAGCTTGTCGGCTTCCTCGTAGGAGATCTTCATGTCGCGCGACATGGCGTTGACGAGGCCAGCCCAGCGCTCGGTGCGAACCGGGCCCGGATTGACTGCGCAGAACGAGATGTTGTGGCGGCCATACTGGCCGGCGAGCGACAGCGTCATGTTCTGACCGGCAGCGTTCGCCGCGCCCGGCGCGATTTCCCAATAGGACGGCTTCACGCCATCATTGCCGATCAGGTTGACGACACGGCCGCCGCCCTGCTTGACCATGATCGGCAGCGCGTAGCGCAGGCAGCGCACATAGCCCATGAATTTGAGCTGGAGCGCCTGTTCCCAGTCGGCTTCGGTGAGCGTCTCGATCACGCCGCCCGGCGCCGAGCCGGCATTGTTGATCATGATGTCGACGCTACCGAGTTCCTTGGCAGCCTTCTCGACGAAAGCCTTGGCATCCGCATCCTTGGTGAGGTCGGCGGTAATCGCGACCACCGTCACCCCGTAGGCGTTGCGGATTTCTTCAGCGGTTTTCTCCAGCGGCTCCATGCGGCGGGCGCAGATGGCGACATTGACGCCCTCCTTGGCCAGCGTCATGGCAATCGCCTTGCCGATACCTTCGCTACCGCCGGTGACGAGAGCGCATTTGCCTTTGAGTTGGAGATCCATGTGCGTGTCCTTCTGAGGTTGGCGAAAATGGAAACGAAAATTCGTCGGTAGATCAGCTTCCTGTAAAGCGCGGGGGTCGTTTCTCGGCAAAGGCCTTGCGGCCTTCGGCGTAGTCGGCGCTGGCGTCGGCCGCGGCATAGAACTGCTCGGCTTCAGCCAGGAGTTCGGCATTACTCGTGCTCAGCGCACGAATGGCAGCCTTGGCCGCCTTGATGGTCAGCGGCGCATTGCCGGCGATCTTCCTTGCAAGCTCGCCAGCCAGCGATTCAATGTCAGCCTTCGGTGCGATGACATGCACCGCGCCCAGCGCATGAGCGCGCATGGCAGGCAGACGATCGGTCGTAAACAAGACTTGTCGCGTCGCACCGGCGCCGAACACGCGGATGAAGCGCGCAATGCCGCGCGGATCGTAGCCCAGACCTAGCTTGGCGGCGGGTACTGCGAAGAAGGCATCATCCGCAGCAACGCGCATGTCGCAACTCGCCGCCACAGACGAGCCAGCACCCATGCAGCCTCCATAGATCAGGCCGATGGTCGGCTGCGGGATCGCCTCGATCGCCAGGCAGGTATTCTCGACCAGGTCGTCATAGGCACGGGCATTGCCCTCGCCGCTGCGCGCCGTAGCAAAGTCGGAAATGTCTGCGCCCGCGGAAAACATCAGGTCGCCCTCGCCGCGGATGACCACGACACCGATGTCCTTGCGGGTGGCGACGTCGCCGGCAAAGGCGGCGATCTTGTTCCACATCGCCGTGGAGATCGCGTTACGTCGTGCCGGATTGGCCAGACGCAGCGTCGCGATGCTGTCCGCAATATCAATGACGATATCGCCGGGCGTGCTCATCGCTCAGGCCGCCGGTTTGTGCGACATCCAGCGACCGAACTCGGCCGCCGGGAAAAGCTCAGCCAGCGCCGCATTGAATGCCGCCGGCTCTTCGCTGGTGATGGTATGGCCGGCGCGCGGCAATACCAGAAGACCTGCCGTCGGCACCGTGCGCTTGAGAAAGATGCTGGGATCGAGGCACCAGTCGTCCTCGTCGCCAACGATGATCAGCAGTGGCGGCGTGAATTTCTCGAGTTGCGGCTTCATCTCCCACAGCATCGGCCGCTTGGCCTGCAGCTCGCGCATGGTCAGCGCGTGCCCGACCGGGGAGTGATCCGCCAGCATCCGCGCAAACTCGGCGAAACCACGCGGATCCTTGTTCTTGTGGGTTTGACGCGTCGCACCATCAGCGTAACGCGCCGCAGCGGTCGGGAAATCGACCGTCTCGAACATCTTCGCGGTTTCGCGCGAGGCTGCGCGGCCCTGTTCGACGAAAGCAGGATCCGGGCTTGAGCCATAGCCGCAACTGGCAGCCGTCACCGACAAGCAACGATCGGGATAATGAATACCGACATGCAGCGCCGTCGACGCGCCCATGGAATGACCGACGATATGCGCCTTATCGATCTTCAGTGCGTCCATCAGTGCGACGACGTCGTCGCGCGCGATATCCTGGCCATAGCGTGCTGGATCGGTCGGCACGTCCGATGGCGGATAACCGCGCTGGCTGTAGGTGACGCAACGATAGGAGCGCGAGAAGTAACGAAGCTGCGGCTCCCAGGTGCGGTAATCCCCCGCATACTCATGGACGAAAACCACAGGACTCCCGGTGCCGACTTCCTCATAATAGAGTTTCGCGCCGTCGGCTGTCGTCACGTGCGGCATCGTTGCCTCCTGCAGTCAGAGCAGATTTCATTTGCACACAAACGAAATGCTAGTAGCGTTATTTCGGGACTGCAAGAGGATTTAGTGGATTCAATTTTGGCATATCATTTGCTTACAAACAAATATCGCACCGCCGCATAAACCGATCGAAAAGCCACGCGCCACAACGTTTCTTGAGGAGATGTCATGACCGGACTTTCGCGACGCGCCTTCACAATGGGCACCGCTGCTACGCTGATGAGCAGCGCGCTCGCAACAAATTCGCCGGCGCAGGCGTCGACAAAAATCCGCGTGGGTAGCCTGACACTTCCCGTCTTCGCGCCGATCATCGTCAACATCATGAAGGCGCAGAAGTTCGATACCAAGAACGGTTTCGAGGCCGAAGTTCAGGTCTACCCTTCTTTCTCCTCTTATTATGCGGGCCTCGCCACCGGCGAAATCGACACGCTGATCGGCGGGCCCACCTACTTCCAGAAGCTGCGCCTCGAAGGCGTGCCGCTGCAAATCGTCGCAACAGGTGCCACGCTCGCCGATCTCGTCATCATCACCAAGGACCCGGCCATCAAGTCGCTGGCCGACCTGAAAGGCAAGCAACTCGCCGCCGACATGGGCAGCGGGCAATTCCAGATCCTGTCGATCTACGCAAAATCCAAAAAGATGGACCTGGCCAAAGACACGACATTGGTCAATGCCAACTTCGCGGTGGCGCGCGCCCAGCTCGCCGCCGGCCGCGTGGATGCCGCGATGATCATCGAGCCGATCGCCACCATGATGATGAAGGACGATCCGTCGCTGAAGATCATCTTCAACGCCAATGACGGATGGAAAGAGATAGCAGGCACCACCGGCTGGGAGCTGGTCTATGCCATGCGCGAGGATACCATCAAGAAAGCCCCGGATGCGCCGAAGAAGTTCGTCGCGGCGCTTGCGGACGTCACCAAATATCTGCGCAGCGATCCTGACGGTGCCGACAAGATCGCAGTCGAGACCGTGAAGCTGCCGCCCGGCATTTTGAAGGAGGCCGTGCTCGCCAAGCGCTGGGACTTCGACGCCAAGCCAGCCTGGGACGCCACCGAGCGCAAGAGCATCTGGGATACGTTCGAGCGCGCCGTCGCCGCCGGCTTCCATCCAAAGCTGCCTGACGAAGCGATCATCTATGCCCCCTGACGAGCCGAGACCTGCCACGCCATTCGAAGAACCGATCTTCGAAAGGTCACCGCGAAGCCTGATGATCTCCAGCCTGCCGCGCGAGACGATCATATCGATCGTCCTCTTCGCAGCGGTCTGGCAGGTCATGTCCTATCTCGCGCCGTCGCTGGGCATTCCCGCTTTCGCGATCCCGGGCCTCGGCCGTATTGCCGAAAGCCTGACCAAGATCACCCTGCTCGACGTCGCGGTGACGCTCGGCCGCGTGCTGCTGTCGCTGGTTGTCTCCTTCGTCATCGGACTGCTGGTAGCGGTGCTGATGTATCTGTCCGAAAGCGTCGAGAAATATCTGCGTCCGATGGTGCGTATCCTGATGGCCGTGCCGGTCGTCTCCTGGATCCTGTTCGCGGTGCTGTGGTTCAAGGGCGTCGAATTCCGCATCGTCTTCGTGCTGGTGGTGGTCTGCGCGCCGGTCTTCACCGTCGATGCCCTCGACAATATGCGCGAGGTCTCACGCGACCTGAAGCAGATGATCCGTTCCTTTCGGCCGACGCCCTTCCAGTTCTTTCACAAGCTGATGCTGCCCGCGATCACGCCAGGCATCATCACGAGCTGGAAGATCACTCTCAGCCTCGCCATCCGCGTCGTGACCATCGCTGAACTCGTCGGCGCAGTCACGGGCATCGGGCATCAGCTCTCGGTGGCCCAGGAATTGTTCTCGGTGGCCGACGTATTTGCCTGGACGCTGGTGCTGGTCGTGCTGCTGTTCTTCCTCGAAGCATTGCTCGTCAGGCTCGAAACGCACGTATTGCGGTGGCGGGCATGACCGGAGCTTCAGCGCCCATCGAGATCGCGCAGTTGCGCAAAGTGTTTCGCCAGACCACATCCGGCCAGTCGATCACAGCCATCGATCAGTTGTCGCTGCGGATCGAGCCCGGCGAACTCATCGCCATCGTGGGCAAGACCGGTTGCGGGAAATCGACCCTGTTCGATCTATTAATCGGGCTCGAACATCCCACCGCCGGCAGCATCACCATCGGCGGAAAAACACCCTATGACGACTTCAACGCCTTCCGCGGCAAGATCGCCACGATCTTCCAGCAGGACCGGCTGTTTCCATGGCGTTCGGCCCTCGACAACGTCAAGCTCCCGCTCGAACTGATCGGCATCGCCGAAGATGTTCAGCAGGAGCGCGCGCTGACGTGGCTGAAACGGCTCGGTCTGGAGAAGTTCGCCAATGCCTATCCGCGCGAACTCTCCGGCGGCATGCGCCAGCGCGTGGCGATTGCGCGCGCCTTTGCCGTACAGCCGGAGATCCTGTTGGCGGATGAATCCTTCAGCGCGCTCGATGAAGTTACGGCCAATGAGCTGCGAAAGACTTTTGTAGAACTGGCACGGGAGTTCAAATCCACCGCGATCCTGATTACGCATCAGCTCGAGGAAGCGATGGCCGTGGGCGATCGCATTGTTGTGTTCGGCAAGTCGGCGGCGCTTTTGGCGGACGTGCGAACGTCAGACTGGGATCGCGCGGACTATCCCCTGCTCCGCGAGGCGATTCAGAATACGCTGCAGGCAAACGCGCCAGATGCGCGGTTGAAACGCTGATCTAACCTCTCCCCGCTCTGCGCGGGGAGAGGTCGACTGGCGAAGTCGGTCGGGTGAGGGGCATGGCACAGTCCTCTCATCAACGACAACATTGCGGATCGAAAGAGCCCCTCACCCCGCCCTCTCCCCGCAAGCGCGGGGCGAGGGAGCGCTGGCTGCGAGCCTAAACTACATCATCCCATGATCGCCTTGGCGGCATTGCCCATGGCTTCCACCGAGGCATCGCCCGTATCCGTGAAGCACAGGATACGACACGGGCATGACTCAAGCCCATCATAGCGCCACGGGAATGCACCGATCAGGCAGCGCTGGTTCAGCATCAGTTCGATGTCGCCGCCGATATTCTCGGCATGCAACAGGCCTTCCTGGAACGCGTAGTTGTGGAACGGGAACATGTCGGCGGAGACATGCCGGCCCGAGAGCTTGTGGGTGTATTCGAAGGTGCCGAAGAATTCAGCCGGCGTCTTGCCGTGCTTCTTGGTGAACTGCGCAGCGATGTCCGGCCGCATATTGCGGATCGAGGTGTTCATCGAGTGATCGCAGGAGCCGGTGTCCATGCCGAACCATTTGATCTTCTTCTCCAGCATCCAGTGCAGCGTGTCGAGATTCGGACCGGGGTGATAGCAGAAATATTTCACCAGATCCTGCTGCGCCTGGCCTTCGTAATATTTGTGCCAGCCGGTGTGCAGGATCAGAATGTCGCCTTCGCGAATATCCGCGCCGGACTTCTCGAGCATCTCCGGTGTGATCACCGCCCAGTCATGCATCTGGCTGGAGATGTCGACCACCACGCCGCGATTGAACAGGTAATCCAGCGGCAGTGAGGCCATGTCGCCCTTGCGCCCGTCGGTGGCGTGCATCGCGCCGTCGAAATGGGTGCCGGCATGCAGCGCCGTCTCGATCCGCTGCGCCACGATCATCTGTGTCTGCAGGTTCTGCGCATAATACATCTTGTTGCCGGCATAGCCGACCCAGCCGGGCGTGTGGATGTTCATGACGTGGGAGAGATCGACGACTTTCATGGTGCTATCCTTCATCGTTTCGGGGCGCCCACCGGCAGGTGGAAATCGTAAGCATACAAACAATTCTGCGCAATGCCCGCAGATGCAGGATCAGGGCCAGAAACAGACCGGCAAACGCTGGGCTGCCACGACAATCCTCGATTGTGAAAGCGCCGTTCAGCGCTTGCGTTGACATCGATAAACCCGGCGGATACGCCAATTTAATGAACTGCTGCAAAGACAGCGTCAGCGATGCGGCCACAGCCGTTTCGGTGCAGGTGCCACGATCAGGCACGTTACCAGGAGTGGCGTTGCCATGATGGATTTCGCCACCCGAGTCCACAATCACAACTACCGGCTTGATCCGATCATCCGGTCGCTGCTGGACACCGACTTCTACAAATTCCTGATGCATCAGTTCATCTGGATGCTCTATCCGAAGGTGCCCGTGACCTTCGGCCTGATCAACCGGACCAAGACCGTCCGCCTTGCCGAGATCATTCCGGAGGCGGTGCTGCGCGCGCAGCTCGATCATGCCCGCACGCTTTCATTCCGAGAGAACGAACTGATCTGGCTGGCCGGCAACCGCTTCTATGGCCGCCGCGACATTTTCCGTCCGGAATATATCGAATATCTGCGCAGTTTCAGGTTGCCTGACTACAAGCTTGAGACCATCGATGGTCAATATGTGCTCACCTTCGAAGGTGACTGGGCCGAAGTCACGATGTGGGAGATCTACGCCCTCGCCATCGTCAGCGAATTGCGGTCGCGGATCGCCATGGCCACGCTGGACAAGTTCGAGCTGGATATTCTCTACGCCCAGACCAAGACCAAGATCTGGAACAAGATCAAGAAGCTGAAATCCTATCCGGACATGCGGCTCGCGGAATTCGGCACCCGTCGCCGCCACGGCTTCCTGTGGCAGGAATGGGTGACGGACGCGATGGCCAACGAGCTTGGCCGCAGCTTCGTCGGAACGTCGAACGCCCTGCTCGCCTTCAAGCATTCATTCGAGGCCATCGGCACCAATTCGCACGAACTGCCGATGGTGTTCGCCTGCCTCGCCGAAAACGACGACCAGTTGAAGACCGCACAATATGACGTGCTGGCGAAGTGGCAGGAGGTCTATGACGGCGAGCTCTTGATCATCCTGCCCGACACATTCGGCATGACGCAGTTCCTGCGCGATGCGCCGGCCTGGGCCTCGAAATGGACCGGTATGCGCATGGATAGCAAGGAACCGGTTGCGGCGGGCGAAGAGATGATCGCCTGGTATGCCATGCGTGGCGAAGATCCGCGCAAGAAGCGCGCAATGTTCAGCGACGGTCTCGAAGTCGATCTGATGATCGATCTGCATCAGCGCTTCCGCGGCCGCATCCGCGAGAGCTTCGGCTGGGGCACCATGGCCACCAACGACTTCCGCGGCGCGCATCCGCGCGGGCTCGATTCACTCGACCCGATCAGTCTGGTCTGCAAGGTCACCTATGCCAACGGCCGCTCGGCCGTGAAGCTGTCGGACAATCCGGCCAAGACCACCGGTAGCAGCCCTGCGGAGATCGAACGCTATCTGCGCATCTTCGGCCGCGAGGGCGTGGCTGAGCAACCGGTGATCGTCTAATCAAAACTGCAGACGCAAAAAGGCGCCGCCCGGTTTCCCGGACGGCGCTTTGCTTTGTGTATAGATCGAGGCTGCTTACAGCAGGCCTGCTCCGCGCGCCCACTTGTACTTGGCGCCAAGCACTTCGACCGGCAATTCGGTCGAATAGGCGTAAGCCGGAATGCCGTTCTGGTAGAGATATTCGGCGGCTTCCTCGACTTCCACGTCGCCCGCGAGCGAAGCCACCATCGGCTTCTCGATGCCCTTGGCCTTCATCTCGTTCTTGATCTCGACCATGTTGCGCGCGAACACCATCGGCGGCGTCACGATCGTGTGCCAGTAGCCGAGGATCAGCGAGTGGATGCGATCATCGGTGAGGCCCAGCTTCACAGTGTTGACGTAAGTGATGGGCGGTTCGCCACCGGTGATGTCGACCGGGTTGCCGGCGGCACCGAACGGCGGGATGAACTTGCGGAACGCCGCATCGAGATCCGGCGGCATCGCCATCAGCGACATGCCGTTATCGACCACCGCATCCGACAGCAGCACGCCCGAACCACCAGCACCGGTGATGATCAGCACGTTCTCGCCCTTCGGCGTCGGCAGCACGGGAATGCCACGGGCGAATTCGAGCAATTGCCGCAGCGAGCGGGCGCGAATGACCCCCGACTGCTTCAGTACGTCCTCATAGATCTTGTCGTTGCCGGCGAGTGCGCCGGTATGCGACGACGCCGCCTTGGCGCCGGCCGAGGTGCGGCCAGCCTTGAGGACGACAACCGGCTTGATCTTGGAGACGCGCTTGGCGGCTTCGGCGAAGGCACGGCCATCCTTCAGGTCCTCGCAGTGCTGCGCGATGATCGTGGTGTTGGGATCCTGCTCGAAGAAGGCGAGCAGATCGTCCTCATCGATATCCGACTTGTTGCCGAGGCCGACGATCGCCGACACGCCCATCTTGGCAGAGCGCGAGAAACCAATGATCGCCATGCCGATACCGCCGGACTGCGACGACAATGCCGCCGAGCCCTTCACGTCATAGGCTGTACAGAAAGTCGCGCAGAGATTGGCCGGCGTATAATAGAAGCCATAGATATTCGGCCCCATCAGACGGACGTCGTATTTCTTGCCGATTTCGACGATCTCTTCCTGCAGCGCAGGCTCATTGGCTTCGGCAAAGCCCGACGGGATCAGCACCGCGCCCGGAATTTTCTTCTCGCCGCACTCGATCAGCGCACCTGCAACGAACTTGGCGGGAATCGCGAATACCGCGGTATCGATCACACCCGGAACATCCTTGACGCTCTTATAGGCTTTGCGGCCCATGATCTCTTCCGCCTTGGGATGGATCGGGTAGATGTCGCCCTTGTAGCCGCCGTTGATGAGGTTCTTCATCACCGAATTGCCGATCTTGCCATCTTCGGCGGAGGCGCCGATCACAGCGACGGCCTTCGGCATCATGATGCGGTTCATCGCCGTGACGATTTCGGCGTTGGAGCGCGGCGCCGGGCGCGGTTGGTAGTCGAAATCGACGACGATGCGCACGTCGGCGGCGATCGCATCCTTCTTGGTGGCGAAGACAGGGTTGAGATCGAGTTCGACCATCTCCGGGAAATCGCTGACAAGCTGCGATACTTTGACGATGATGTCGGCCAGCGCTTCGCGGTTGGCGGGATCGCCGCCGCGCACGCCATGCAGCATCTCGGCGGCCTGGATGCCATCGAGCATCGACAGCGCATCTTCATTGGTCGCGGGGGCGAGACGGAATGTCACATCCTTCAGCACTTCGACCAGCACGCCGCCGAGGCCGAAAGCCACCAGCTTGCCGAACGAACCATCGGTGATCGAACCGATGATCACTTCGGTGCCGCCCATCAGCATTTGCTGAACCTGGATACCTTCTATCTTGGCGTCGGCCTTGTACTTCTTGGCATTGGCCAGAATAGTGTCGTAAGCTTTCTGCGCGTCTTCGGCGGTCTTGACGCCGACGATGACGCCGCCCGCTTCAGTCTTGTGGAGAATGTCCGGCGAGACGATCTTCATCACGACCGGGAAGCCCATGCCGCTTGCCATCTTGGCAGCGTCAGCGGCTGAGGTGGCCACGCCTTCCTTCGGCACGGGAATGCCGTAGGCGTCACACACAAGCTTGCCCTCGGGGGCGGTCAGGCTGGTGCGCTTGTCGGCTTTGACCGCATCGAGAACTTTGCGGACGGCCTGTTTCGCCGATGGTGTTGCTTCTTTGACGGCAAGATTCGATTGGGACATGGCTTCCTCCTTCACGTCTTTTCCAATAGACGGATTGATGGCATTTGGTATGCCAGAAACTTGATTGTCAAGCCGCGTTGCAGCGCAAAATTGCTGAAATAGCTGTCATCTTGACATGCTGGCATCTGGTATGCCAAAAATTCTTGACGTTATTTCTGTGGTAGGACATCTCGACTGGAGATGATTCATGCCCACGCGAAAACAAACCAAGGCGCCGTCCGTCATGTCTGAAGCCGATATCGCGATCGTTCGGATTGCACCGGAGACCAGCTTCAAGACCAAGGCCTATGAAGCCTTGAAAGAAGCCATTCTTAAGATGGACATCTACACCTCGCCCGATCCGGTGATGCTTGACGAGCGCGCGCTGTCGGAACGACTTGGTGTCAGCCGCACACCTATCCGCGAAGCCATTGCGATGCTGGAGCAGGATGGCTTCGTAAAGACCGTGCCACGCCGCGGCATCGTCGTTGTCAGAAAGACCAAGGTCGAGATCGTCGACATGATCCGCGCCTGGGCGGCGCTGGAAAGCATGGCCGCGCGTCTGATCACGACTACCGCACGCAAGAAAGATATCTCGGCGCTGCGCGACTTCTTCAAGGACTTCAACAAGGACCGTCTGCCGCAGGACCACGTTGAGGAATATTCGAAAGCGAATATCGCTTTCCACCAGGCGCTGATCTCGCTCAGCGAGTCGCCGGTACTGGTCGATATGACCAACGATATTCTGCTGCATGTGCGTGGCTATCGTCAGTTGACGATCGGACGCACCGACCGTACCGCGACGTCCCTGCCCGAGCATCTGGCCATCATCGAAGCGCTCGAGGAGCGCAATACCGAGCTCGCCGAGAAGCGCGCACGCGATCACACACTGGGTCTGGCTTCTTATGTCGAAGCCCACGGCCAGGAATTGTTTACGTAAGCGCCGTCTCGCGACGGTTCACTACTCCGCACCACGTCCAATTGAGCAACGACCAACCGTCACAAGAAAAGTCAGGGAGAGCGGGATGTCCGCAGTAGTCCAGAGCATCGATACCAACGCAGCCGCCGAGCAGGAATTGACCGATGGCTTCCATCTGATCATCGATGCTCTCAAGCTCAATGGCCTCAACACAATCTATGGCGTGCCGGGCATTCCAATTACCGACTTCGGCCGCATGGCGCAGGCCGAGGGCATCCGGGTGCTGTCGTTCCGTCACGAACAGGCCGCCGGCTATGCCGCATCGATCGCCGGCTATCTCACCAAAAAGCCTGGCGTCTGCCTGACCGTGTCGGCACCCGGCTTCCTCAACGGCCTTACGGCGCTGGCCCATGCCACCACCAACTGCTTCCCGATGATCCTGATCTCCGGCTCATCCGAGCGCGAGATCGTCGACCTGCAGCAGGGCGACTATGAAGAAATGGATCAGCTCGCGATCGCCAAGCCGCTGTGTAAGGCCGCGTTCCGCGTGCTGCATGCGGCGGACATCGGCATCGGTCTCGCGCGCGCGATCCGCGCTGCGGTGTCCGGCCGTCCGGGCGGCGTCTATCTCGATCTGCCCGCCAAGCTGTTCGGTCAGGTGATGAATGCCGACGCCGGCAAGAAGTCGCTGGTCAAGGTGATCGATGCTGCACCGGCGCAGATCCCTGCACCGGACTCGATCAAGCGCGCGCTCGACGTGCTGAAATCGGCGAAGAAGCCGCTGATCATCCTCGGCAAGGGCGCCGCTTATGCACAGGCTGACGACGCGGTGAAGGCGCTGGTCGAAACCTCCGGCATTCCGTTCCTGCCGATGAGCATGGCCAAGGGTCTTCTGCCTGACACCCATCCGCAGTGTGCGGGTGCTGCACGTTCGACGGTCCTGAAAGACAGCGATGTCGTCATGCTGATCGGCGCACGCCTGAACTGGCTGCTGTCGCACGGCAAGGGCAAGAGCTGGGGTGATGCACCGAAGAAGTTCATCCAGATCGACATCGAGCCGAAGGAAATGGACTCCAACGTCGAGATCGTCGCACCTGTCGTCGGTGACATCGGCTCCTGCGTCGCCGCTCTACTCGATGGCATGGGCAAGGGCTGGCAGAAGGCGCCGGTGGACTGGGCCAATGCGGTCACCAAGAAGCGCGAAGAGAACGTCGCCAAGATGGCGCCGCGCCTGATGAACAACAACTCTCCGATGGATTATCACGGCGCGCTCGGCGTTCTCCGCACCATCATCGCCGAACGTCCCGACGCGATGCTCGTCAATGAAGGCGCCAACACGCTCGACCTCGCCCGCGGCATCGTTGACATGTATCAGCCGCGCAAGCGCATCGATGTCGGCACCTGGGGCATCATGGGCATCGGCATGGGTTATTGCATCGCCGCGGCCGTCGAAACCGGCAAGCCTGTCCTCGCGATCGAAGGTGACAGCGCGTTCGGTTTCTCCGGCATGGAGGTGGAGACGATCTGTCGCTACAATCTGCCGGTCTGCATCGTCGTCTTCAACAATGACGGCATCTATCGCGGCACCGACGTCAATCCGACCGGCGGCTCCGACGTGGCACCGACGGTCTTCGTCAAGGGTTCGCGCTACGACAAGATGATGGAAGCCTTCGGCGGCGTCGGCACCAACGCGACCTCGCCCGACGAACTCAAGCGCGCCGTCAATGCGGCGATGGATTCCGGCAAGCCGACGCTCATCAATGCGGTGATCGATCCGGCGGCCGGCAGCGAGAGCGGCCGCATCGGCAACCTCAATCCGCAGAGCGTTCTGAGCAAGAAGAAATAACACCTGACCATGCGGGGTCGTGAGGCCCCGCCCCTTTTCTCCATGTGCCGAGCCGGCAAAAAATAGTTACGGGAGCAAAACAATGACACAAGCGCTCAAAGGCGTTCGCATTCTGGACTTCACCCACGTTCAATCCGGCCCAACCTGCACGCAGTTGCTGGCATGGTTCGGCGCCGATGTGATCAAGGTCGAACGGCCCGGCGTTGGCGACATCACCCGCGGCCAGCTACAGGACGTGCCGAATGTGGACAGCCTGTATTTCACCATGCTGAACCACAACAAGCGTTCGATCACCCTCGACACCAAGAACCCGAAGGGCAAGGAAGTCCTCACCGCGCTGATGAAAGAGTGCGATGTTCTTGTCGAGAACTTCGGACCCGGCGTGCTCGACCGCATGGGCTTCCCGTTCGAGAAGATTCAGCAGATCAACCCGAAGATGATCGTCGCCTCGATCAAGGGGTTTGGTCCTGGTCCCTATGAGGACTGCAAGGTCTATGAGAACGTCGCGCAGTGCACCGGCGGCGCAGCTTCCACCACCGGCTTCCGCGACGGCCTGCCGCTCGTCACCGGCGCACAGATCGGCGATAGCGGCACTGGTCTGCATCTCGCACTCGGCATCGTTACCGCGCTGTATCAGCGCACGCAGACCGGCAAGGGCCAGAAGGTCACCGCCGCGATGCAGGACGGCGTGCTGAATCTCGCGCGCGTCAAGCTGCGCGACCAGCAGCGCCTCGCCCATGGCCCGCTCAAGGAATACAGCCAGTTCGGCGAAGGCATTCCGTTCGGCGATGCCGTGCCGCGTGCCGGCAACGACAGCGGCGGTGGCCAGCCCGGTCGCATCCTGAAGTGCAAGGGCTGGGAAACCGACCCGAACGCTTACATCTACTTCATCACTCAGGCGCCGGTGTGGGAGAAGATCTGCGACGTGATCGGCGAACCGACCTGGAAGACCGACCCGGCCTATGCCAAGCCGGCGGTGCGCCTGCCCAAGCTCAACGCGATCTTCGCGCGCATCGAACAGTGGACGATGACCAAGACCAAGTTCGAGGCGATGGAAATCCTCAACAAGGATGACATCCCGTGCGGCCCGATCCTGTCCATGAAGGAATTGGCCGAAGACCAGTCGCTCCGCGCCACCGGCACCGTGGTCGAGGTCGATCACCCCGAGCGCGGCAAGTATCTGTCGGTTGGTAATCCGATTAAGCTATCGGCCAGCCCCACTGAAGTGACGCGCTCGCCGCTGCTCGGCGAACATACCGACGAAATCCTCAGGCAAGTGCTGGGCTTCAGCGATCATCAGGTGGCCGAAATCCACGACTCCGGCGCACTCGATCCGCCGCGGAAGGTCGCAGCTGAGTAATTTCGGAAGCGATTTCATATAATTAGATGCGAAAGGCCGCCGATTGGCGGCCTTTTTTCATTTACGGTGGCCAATGCGGAACTTTAATAAGAAAATCAAATCGATCCATATCGCACTGCAGAATCCTCATGCTGCCATGCAAACAAGACAATTGTCCTTGGCATCTGGTATACGTAAATTGATCCCAGATGATGAGGCGCCAAGACGCGGCGGCCTCCAGCAAAGGATCAGATCATGTCGAAGACTGCTTCTCTCGGCCTCACCACGTCCACCAGCTTCTTCGCTCGCTTCATGGCCTCGCTCGATCGCGCGCTGATGGCCAGCGCACGCATCTCGGCCCGCAACGGCGACCTGCCCCGCTTCGGCCTGTAAGGCTGCGACTTCACTACTTTTGCGCGGCCGGCCCGCGCAAAATTCTCTGCGTTCCTCCCGACGACTGGCCCCGGATTTCCGGGGCCGTTTTTTTGTTTGTGTAGTTGCATCGCAGCGACGTCTCGCGCTCCCTGCGACATTTCAGCCTCCCCGGCTTTTAACGGCTCTAATCGCTTGCCGCTTGGCATATCGCATACCAAAATGCGCGAACGGGTAATGCTTCACGTTTGAACAGAAAGCATACCTGGGGAGGACAAAGGCTGCGCTGCCCTCGCGGGCACGCAATGCCGTACGCGCCATGACAAAGCGATCCAGATCCACCCATCCTTTTTGCAGGCGAGCCGCTTCGTTGCTCGACAGTCTGACGTGCGCATATGGCGCGCGCAAGGGCGCGTTTGAACATCTGCAGTCAGGACATTCGAAGGAAGACCCGACCACGCACTGACGATTTCAAAGTCGACGAACGATCGACGCTATCAAAACGAATGGGAGAGAAACAATGAAACACCTAGGTTCATGTCTCACGCTGGCCGCCGCTGCATCCATTCTCTGCCTGGGAGCGTCTCTCCCGGCATCTGCTGCATGGGAGCCGACGCGCCCCGTCGAATTGATCGTTCCCGCGGGCACCGGCGGCGGCGCCGATCAGATGGCGCGCACCATTCAGGGCATCATCACCAAGCACAGTCTGATGAAGCAGCCGCTTGTCGTCATCAACAAGTCGGGTGGCGCGGGCGGTGAAGGTTTCCTCGACGTGAAGTCGGCGAACAACAATCCGCACAAGATCATCATCACGTTGTCAAACCTGTTCACGACACCGCTCGCCACCGGCATTCCCTTCAACTGGAAGGATCTCACCCCGGTCGCGATGCTGGCGCTCGACGAGTTCGTGCTGTGGGTAAATGCCGACAAACCGTACAAGACGGTGAAGGAATATATCGACGCCGTGAAGGCCGCACCGGCCGGCACGATCAAGATGGGCGGCACGGGCTCGAAGCAGGAAGACCAGATCATCACGGTCGCGCTGGAGAAGGCGATCGGCAGCAAGTTCACTTACATCCCCTACAAGGGCGGCGGTGAAGTCGCCGTGCAGCTCGTCGGTCAGCACGTCGATTCAACCGTGAACAATCCGATCGAGGCTGTTGCGCAGTGGCGCGGCGGCAAGGTGCGTCCGCTCTGCGTCTTCGACAGCAAACCGATGGCCTATGACGAACAGGTCGCCGACGGCAAGGGCTGGAAGGACATTCCAACCTGCAAGTCGCAGGGGCTCGACATCGAATATGTGATGCTGCGCGGCATCTTCATGGGGCCGAAAGCGACGAAGGATCAGATCGACTATTATGTCGAGTTGTTCAAGAAGGTCCGCGCGACACCCGAGTGGCAGGACCTGATGAAGAGCGGCGCCTTCAATACGACCTTCATGACCGGCAGCGAATATGCCGGCTGGGTTGGCACCGAAGAGAAGCGCCACGAGACGCTGATGAAGGAAGCGGGCTTCCTCGCGCAAGGCAACTGACGCTGGCGCAACGACGCCGGACCTGATCGCACATCAGGTCCGGCGCACATCGCACGCTGACCGACGCAGAACTCTCACACAGAGCTTTTCATGACCACTCAGCACACGCGCGCCGCAGGCCCGTCTCACAAATCCGTCGAAGCCGGCGTCACCACTGTCATCGGCCTGTTCGGCGCCATCGTCGTCTATGGCAGCATCAAGGCCGGTATCAATTGGGGCGCGGAGGGTCCGAAAGCCGGGTTCTTCCCGTTCTATATCGGGCTGTTCATCATCATCTCCAGTCTGATCAATCTCTGGAATACACTGCGCGAGGACAACGGCAGCCTGTTCGCCGAATGGGGCCAGTTGCGCCAGGTCTTCAGCGTCGTCATTCCCACCGGCATCTATGTCGGCGTCCTGCCGTTTATCGGCCTCTACGTATCGTCGCTGATCTTCATCGCATGGTTCATGCGCTGGCTCGGAAAATATAATTGGCCCATCGTCGCGGCCATCTCTCTCGGCATGCCCGTCGTAACCTACCTGATCTTCGAACGCTGGTTCCTCGTGCCGCTCCCCAAAGGGCCGCTCGAGGATCTGCTTGGTCTCTAATTTCCGCGATCTCTAATTCCGTTGCGTCTGCCGGTCTCTTTCTGAGGACTACTCGACATGGAAGAAATTGCTAATCTGTTCCAGGGCTTCGCCGTCGCGTTGCAGCCTTTCAACATCGCAGTGATGGTCCTGGGCATCGTGCTCGGCGTCATCATCGGCGTGCTGCCCGGCCTTGGTGGCGCCAACGGTGTCGCGATCTTGCTGCCCCTCACCTTCAGCATGCCGCCGACATCGGCCATCATCATGCTGTCCTGCATCTATTGGGGCGCATTGTTCGGGGGCGCGATCACCTCGATTCTGTTCAACATCCCCGGAGAGCCATGGTCGGTGGCCACGACATTCGACGGCTATCCGATGGCGCAGCAGGGCAAGGCTGCCGAAGCACTCACCGCCGCCTTCACCTCCTCTTTTGTTGGCGCACTGTTCGCCGTCGTCATGATCACCCTGGTCGCGCCGCTGGTCGCAGGCTTCGCCTTACGATTCGGGCCCGCGGAGAAATTCGCTGTCTATTTCCTGGCATTCTGCAGTTTCGTCGGGCTGAGTAAGGAGCCACCTTTCAAGACCATTGCGGCGATGATGATCGGTTTTGCCCTCGCCGCAGTCGGCCTCGATTCCATCACGGGACAACTACGACTCACGTTCGGCTCGACCGAACTCCTCAATGGCTTCGACTTCCTGATCGCCGTCATCGGCCTGTTCGGCCTCGGCGAAATCTTCCTCACCATGGAAGAAGGCCTGCGCTTCCAGGGCGGCAAGGCGAAGATCGATCTGCGCGTCGTGCTCCGCACCTGGATGAGTCTGCCGCAATACTGGATGACGTCACTGCGCTCCTGCGTCATCGGCTGCTGGATGGGTGTTACGCCCGCAGGCGCGACACCCGCGTCCTTTATGAGTTACGGCATCGCCAAACGCGTCTCCAAGAACGGCAATAACTTCGGCAAGGGCGAGATCGAAGGCGTCATCGCTCCGGAAACGGCCGCACACGCCGCCGGCACCGCGGCCCTGCTGCCGATGCTTTCGCTCGGCGTCCCCGGTTCGCCAACTGCCGCCGTGCTTCTTGGTGGTCTGCTGATCTGGGGCCTGCAGCCCGGACCGATGCTGTTCGTCGAGCAGAAGGAATTCGTCTGGGGCCTGATTGCCTCGATGTATCTCGGCAATCTCGTCGGTCTGATCATCGTGCTGACCTGCGTGCCGGTGTTCGCCGCGATCCTGCGGGTGCCGTTCAGCATCATCGCACCGCTGATCCTGGTGCTCTGTGCGATCGGCGCCTACTCCGTGCACAACTCCACCTTCGACGTGGTGATGATGCTGGTGTTTGGCATCATCGGTTATGCGCTGAAGAAGTGTAATTATCCCCTCGCCCCGCTGGTGCTCGCTATCGTGCTCGGCGACAAGGCCGAGGAAGCCTTCCGTCAGTCGCTGCTGGGGTCGCAGGGATCGCTCGGGATCTTCTTCTCGAACACGCTGGTCAGCAGCATCATGATCCTCGGCCTGATCGCGCTGTTCTGGTCGGTGATCCAGAACGGCTTCACCCGGCTGCGTACTCGCACTGCAGCAGCGTAAGTAACGATACAAATAACTGTTCAAACCCAAAAGCCGGCGGTCTGGACCGCCGGCTTTGTGCTGTCTTGTAGTATCGCAGTACAGCATTCAGTCATGCGAAACTTGCAGCGACAAATTGGCAAGATTTCGCTTGTTAGTTGGCATATCATATACCAAACTATCCTTCGCAGCTGTCGAGCTCTCAATAGAACAGCGCTTTAGGAGGAACTATGACTGATGCAGTTCACGGGGCGGCGCCAGCTGCCGTACGTGTCAGCGATACCTACCGCTGGACACAACTCGCCATCGGCGTTGGCGCGATGGTCATGATCGCCAACTATCAATACGGCTGGACCTTCTTCGTCCCCGACATCCAGAAGAAGTTTGGCTGGGATCGTGCGTCGATCCAGTGGGCCTTCACCCTCTTCGTTCTGTTCGAGACCTGGCTGGTGCCGATCGAAGGATGGTTCGTCGATAAATACGGCCCGAAGCTCGTCGTCCTTATCGGCGGCATCCTCTGCGGCATCGGCTGGGCGATCAATGCACAGGCGGAAACGCTCAACGGCTTCTATCTCGGCATGATCGTTGCGGGCATCGGCGCTGGCGGCGTCTACGGTACCTGCGTCGGCAATGCCCTGAAGTGGTTTCCTGACAAGCGCGGCCTCGCGGCTGGCATCACCGCTGCAGGCTTTGGTGCAGGCTCCGCCCTCACGGTCGCGCCGATCCAGGCCATGATCCAGGATTCCGGCTTCCAGACCGCATTTCTGTATTTCGGTCTCGGGCAAGGCATCATCATCGTGATCCTCTCCTTCTTCCTGTTCGCGCCAAAGGCTGGACAGGTACCGGCGGTCACGCAGAACGCCAACGTGATCCAGACCCGCCGCAACTACGCGCCGACAGAAGTCATCCGCCATCCGATCTTCTGGCTGATGTACTTCATGTTCGTGATCGTCGGTGCCGGCGGCCTGATGGTGACGGCCAACCTGAAGCCGATTGCGGCCGACTGGAAGATCGACAACGTCCCCGTCACGCTAATGGCCATGACGATGACGGCGGTCACCTTCGCAGCCACCATCGACCGCGTACTCAACGGACTGACACGTCCGTTCTTCGGCTGGATTTCCGATATGATCGGCCGCGAGAACACGATGTTCATCGCCTTCGGCATGGAAGGCGTCGGCATCTGGGCGCTGTATATGTGGGGTCACGATCCGCTGTGGTTCGTGCTGTTGTCGGGCTTTGTGTTCTTCGCCTGGGGTGAGATCTACTCGCTCTTCCCATCGACCTGCACCGACACCTTCGGCTCCAAGTTCGCAACGACCAATGCCGGCCTGCTCTATACGGCAAAGGGTACGGCAGCACTTCTGGTGCCGGTCGCGAACTACATGCAGCAGTCATCGGGCACGTGGGACAGCGTGTTTCTGATTGCAGCCGGCGCCAATATCCTGGCTTCACTGCTCGCCATTGCGGTGCTGAAGCCTTGGCGTAAGGTCGTCGTCAGCAAGGCGCTTGCGACCTAAAACGCAAAAAGCCTCAAGAAAACAACGCGCTCAGCCCCGGCTGAGCGCGTTTTGCATGGGCGATGCGCTGCTCGCCAAGGCGTGATCGCCTTCACGCAACAATCGGCCAAGACCACCTTGCATCTTGGAATATAATATACCAGTCTCCGACCAAGCGACGCCTGCGGCAATACGCCACAACCTTAGCGACACCACGCCGCAAGGGAAAAAGCGCGCATCGGAGGAAACACGATGGCTCAGCCAGACTTCACCACCGCGTCTAACCCACCCGGCAGCTTCCGCTGGATTCAACTCGTGATGGGCATCGTCTGCATGGCGATGATCGCCAATCTGCAATACGGATGGACGCTGTTCGTCGATCCGATCGACGCCAAGTATCACTGGGGTCGCGCCGCGATCCAGCTTGCCTTCACCCTGTTCGTCGTCGTCGAGACCTGGCTGGTACCGGTCGAAGCGTGGTTCGTCGACAAATACGGTCCCCGTGCCGTCATCATGTTCGGCGGAGCCATGATCAGCCTCGCCTGGGTGCTGAACTCCTATGCAGACTCGCTGGTCATGCTCTACGCCGGCGCCGTCGTCGGTGGCATCGGCGCCGGTTCGGTCTACGGCACCTGCGTCGGCAACGCGCTGAAGTGGTTTCCCGATCGCCGCGGCCTCGCTGCGGGCGCCACGGCGGCAGGCTTCGGCGCTGGCGCTGCGATCACCGTCGTGCCGATCGCGCATATGATTGCCGAGAGCGGCTATCAACATGCCTTCTTTACCTTCGGCATCGGCCAGGGCGTGATCGTTTTCATGCTCGCCTTCTTCATGCGTCCGCCTGGGCAAGCCGTGCCGGTGACGAAGAAACAACTCAATCTGCCGCAGACAAAGACGGATTTCACCCCGCCGCAAGTGCTGCGCAGCCCGATCTTCTGGGTCATGTATCTGGTCTTCGTGATGGTCGCCGCCGGTGGTTTGATGACTGCAGCGCAGATCGCGCCGATCGCGCACGACTACAATATTGCGAATTCTCCGGTGACATTGGCCGGCTTCCAGATGGCAGCACTGACCTTCGCCATCTCGCTCGATCGCATCTTTGACGGGTTCGGCCGCCCGCTCTTCGGTTGGTTGTCGGATCAGATCGGTCGCGAACACACCATGTTCATCGCCTTCGGCACCGCCGCGCTGATGCTGCTGACGCTGTCGGCCTATGGCCACAACCCACTCGTCTTCGTACTGGCGACGGCCGTCTATTTCGGCGTGTTCGGTGAGATCTACAGTCTGTTCCCGGCAACGTCAGGCGATACGTTCGGCGCCAAATACGCCGCGACGAATAACGGCATGCTCTACACCGCGAAGGGCACGGCGGCATTGTTGGTACCACTCGCAAGCCTGATCGCAGCGAGCTATGGATGGCAGGCCGTGTTTGTGATCGCCGTTGCGCTCAATGCCACGGCTGCGTTGCTCGCTCTGTTCGTTATCAAGCCGATGCGACGTGCATTCATTCTGGGGAGCGAGCCTGCCGTACCGGAAGCCGCGGCGCACAGCGCCAAGACCGCCTGATCAATCGAAGCTCGTTCAAGATTTCAGGGGCGCACGCGAGTGCGCCTCTTTTTCATGCCCAACTGGCATACCAGAGCTCCGACTGGATATCGCCAGTCCGCTAGAAGCACATCGGAAAATGCACGCCATGCAGCAAACAAACGTCAGAAACACTGACTTTCTTTCTTGATCCCACCCCTCGATATCCTGGTTTCTGCGTTGACAACTGGCATACCGTATACCAAACTTGCGCCGATAAGATCGATCCTCAGCCGATCAGCCAAGGGAGGTTATTGCCATGCAAGTCGGAGATATCCTGCGTAGGAAGAGCACCCGTATCGCCACTGTCCGCATGAACGAGACTGTCGCCATCGCGGCGCAGTTGCTCCGGACAGGCAATATCAGTGCACTGGTCGTGAAGGACGTGTGCCGCACCGAGGGCAACACCGCGGTCGGCATGTTCTCCGAACGCGACGTGGTTCGCGCGATCGCCGAACACGGCGCCGCTGGCGTCAATCGCAAGGTCTCGGATATGATCTCGGTCCAGGAATTGATTTCCTGCCACTCGACTGACACGCTCGAACATGTCCGCCACCTGATGAACAAGCATCACATTCGGCACGTCCCGGTCATCGACGATCACACGCTGATCGGCGTGATCAGCATCCGCGACATCAGCAGGGTGCTCGACCATGAGGATGCACCGCAAGCGCATGCAGCGGTCGCCTGAGGCCTAGCCTCAAGCTCACTTCGCGTTTCATACCGGCATCGACACGGACCGCCAGCGGTCCGTGATGCCAGTTCTTTTGCCTTGTCCGCGCTCGTTGCCTCGGTGACATCTCATGAAGATCTGCATCTACGGCGCCGGCGCCATCGGCGGCTATCTCGGCGTTCAGCTCGCACGGGCTGGCGCCGATGTCAGCCTTGTCGCACGCGGCGCGCATCTTGCGGCGATGCGCGCGCATGGACTGAAGCTGCTGATAGCAGGAGAAGAACGCATCGTGCATATCCCCTGCACCGACGATCCAGCAGAACTCGGCGAGCAGGATTATGTCATCATTTGCCTGAAGGCCCATTCGATCACCGGCGTGATCGAACAGATGCAGCCGCTGCTCGGACCAAGAACACGCATTGTCACCGCGGTGAACGGCATTCCCTATTGGTACTTCCACAGGCACGGCAATCAGTTCGAAGGCACGGCGCTGGAAAGCGTCGATCCCGGCGGACGGCAGTGGGAAGAAATCGGCGCCGCACGCGCCATCGGCTGCATCGTCTATCCCGCCACCGAGATCGAAGCGCCCGGCGTGATCCGGCATGTCTATGGCGACAAGTTTCCGCTCGGCGAGCCATCGGGCGAACGCACCGCCGATGTCGAACGGCTGGCCGCGATGTTCGAAAAGGCCGGATTGAAGGCGCCGGTGCTCGATCGCATTCGCGACGAGATCTGGCTGAAATTGTGGGGCAATGTCTGCTTCAATCCGATCAGCGCCCTCACCCATGCGACACTGGATGTGATCTGTACCGATCCGGCGACGCGCGCACTATCGAAGACGATGATGCTGGAAGCCCAGTCGATCGCCGAGAGTTTCGGTATCGGCTTTCGCGTCGATGCCGAGCGCCGTATCGAAGGCGCGCGCAAGGTCGGCGCGCACAAGACATCGATGCTGCAGGACCTGGAACGCGGCCGGCCGATGGAGATCGATCCACTGGTCACCGTGGTGCAGGAGATGGGGCGCCTCACCGGCATCCCGACGCCGGCCATCGATTCCGTTCTGGCACTGGTTGCCCAGCGCGCCAAGGTTGCCGGCCTCTACTAGTGCAGGACGCAACAAGATGACGAACTGGGTTCGCTTCCGGCATCATGACCACATGTGCTTCGGCACGCTCGCGGACGATGGCGAGATTGCCGTTCACAACGGCGACATGTTCGGCGGGGCCAAGCCGACCGGCCAGTATCTCAAGCTTTCCGATGTCACGCTGCTGGCGCCCTGCGCACCGTCGAAGATGATCGCGCTCTGGAACAACTTTCACGCCCTCGCCGCCAAGCTGAATGTTCCCGAGCCGAAGGAGCCGCTCTATCTCCTGAAATCTCCATCCAGCATCACGGCGCCCGGCGCGGTTGTGCGCAAGCCGGTCAGCTACGAGGGCAAGACCACCTATGAAGGCGAACTCGGTATCGTCATCGGCAAGACCTGCAGCAATATCTCACCGGATCAGGCCGACGCTGTCATCTTCGGTTATACCTGCGTCAACGATATCACCGCGTCCGATGTCCTCAATCGCGATTCGACCTTCCCGCAATGGGCGCGAGCCAAGAGTTTCGACGGTTTCGGCCCATTCGGTCCCGTCATCACGACCGGCATCGATCCGGCGACGCTCCATATCCGCACCATCCTCAATGGTGAAGAGCGGCAGAACTATCCGATCTCGGACATGATCTTCAGCGCGCAGCGGCTCGTGTCGGCGATCTCGCATGACATGACCCTGGTCCCCGGCGATCTCATCTGCTGCGGCACCTCTGTCGGCGTCGGCGTGATGAAGGAGCCGGTCAACACGGTGACCATCGCCATCGACGGCATCGGCGAGCTGCATAACGAATTCCACCAATAGGAATTAGACGCCCGCCCCACCAAATCCGCATGGCGTACCTCCGGCTGTCCGATGGACATTCCGCCGGGGCGACGGCATCCTCCGCCCCCGAAAGATCAACAAGCCACATCGGGCCCACCCGATGCGCCTGCGAGGGAACAGAGGACCAATCATGATCAAGACGCGCTTCACCGAGCTCGTGGGTGTGGAACACCCGATCGTCCAGGGCGGCATGCAATGGGTCGGCCGCGCCGAGCTCGTCGCCGCAGTGGCCAATGCCGGTGCACTCGGCCTGATCACCGCGCTGACCCAGCCGACGCCGGAAGACCTCACCAAGGAAATCGCGCGCTGCCGCGACATGACCGACAAGCCGTTCGGCGTAAATCTCACGATCCTGCCGACCATCAAGCCGCCGCCCTATGCGGAATATCGCCAGGCCATTATCGAGGCCGGGATCAAGGTGGTGGAGACCGCCGGCAACAAGCCGCAGGAACACGTCACCGAATTCAAGAAGCACGGTATCAAGGTCATCCATAAATGCACCAGCGTGCGCCACGGCCTCTCCGCCGAGCGCATGGGTGTCGATGCGATCTCGATCGACGGCTTCGAATGTGCCGGACATCCAGGTGAGGACGACACCCCCGGCCTGATCCTGATCCCAGCTGCGGCCGACAAGATCAAGATCCCGATGATCGCCTCGGGCGGCTTCGGCGATGGCCGCGGCCTTGTCGCCGCGCTGGCGCTCGGTGCCGAAGGCATCAATATGGGCACGCGCTTCATGTGCACCAAGGAGAGCCCGATCCATCAGCTGGTGAAGGAGCGCATCGTCGCCAACGACGAGCGCGAGACCGACCTGATCTTCCGCACCATGCGCAACACCTCGCGCGTTGCCAAGAATGCGGTCAGCCGGCAGGTCGTCGCCATGGAGAAGGAAGGCGCCACTTTCGAGCAGATCAGGGAACTCGTCGCCGGTGCGCGCGGCAAGCTGGTCTATTCGCACGGCGATGCCGAAGACGGCATCTGGTCGGCGGGCCAGGTCCAGGGCCTGATCCACGACATCCCGAGCTGCCAGGAACTCGTGTCGCGCATCATGCATGATGCCGAGACGATTATCCGTGCACGCTTCGAAGCCATGCTTGGTGGCGGCCAGCGCCAGGCCGCTGAATAGACGGAACGGAAAGCAGAACCATGAAAGCTTATGTTTACGGCGCCAATGGCGCTGCGATCGGTGATGTCCCGAAGCCCTCACCCACCGGCACGCAGGTGCTGGTCAAGGTGAAGGCCTGCGGCCTCAACCGCGCCGACCTCGGCATGACCAAGGGCCATGTCCACGGCGTTGCCGGCGGCGTCGGTACGGTGCTGGGAATGGAATGGGCCGGTGAGATCGCCGAACTCGGCCCGCAGGCCAGGGGCGTCAAGGTCGGGGATCGCGTGATGGGTTCCGGCGGTGCGGCCTTTGCCGAATTCGCCGTCACCGATCACGGCCGGCTGTTTCACATGCCAGCCAGCATGAGTTTCGAGGATGCCTGCACCCTGCCCGTCGCCATCACCACGATGCACAATGCGCTGGTGACGAATGGCGGACTGCAATCCGGCCAATCGGTCCTGATCCAGGGCGCCAGCTCCGGCGTCGGCCTGATGGCGCTGCAGATCGCCAGGCTCAAGGGCGCCAAGACGGTGATCGGTTCATCCACCGACGCCGCACGTCGCGCCCGGCTGAAGGACTTCGGCGCCGACCTCGCCATCGATTCGAAAGATGCCGGCTGGGTCGATCAGGTGCTCAAGGCCACGGGTGGCGATGGTGTTGATCTGATCATCGATCAGATCTCCGGCCCCGTCGCCAATCAGAACCTGAAAGCGACGAAGGTGATGGGCCGCATCGTCAATGTCGGCCGCCTCGGCGGCACGCATGGCGATTTCAATTTCGATCTCCATGCCGCACGCCGCATCAACTATATCGGCGTGACGTTCCGCACGAGGTCACTGCAGGAGATTCGCGACATCTTCAGCGCGGTGCGCGCGGACATCTGGCCGGCCGTCGAAGCGGGCCAACTGAAACTGCCCATCGACAAGGTCTACGCATTCGACGACATCGGAACGGCGTTCGACCACATGGAAGCCAACAAGCATCTCGGCAAGATCGTGGTGACGTTGTAACGCGCGCTCCGCGAGTCTTCGATTTCAACGCCGCGCATGATTCTCATGCGCGGCGTTCCTGTTTCGGACTCATGCAAGTACCGAACAGTGATGAAATTCTCCGGTGGATACGATTTATTTCACGTTAACGTTTCGTTGACTCTCGACAGCCATGGCAAAGTGGATTCTTATTGGTCTTGCGATTCGAAGTGGCGGGGCAGTTGTTTCGAGCGACGCGGGCGAGATTCTTCCGAGGGGGCTAAGTATGTCGCGTGCGCATGCGGACAACGCATGCGTCCAATCCGATTCGATCAAAGGATTGGCGCAGTCTATCGCGAAACCGGCCTATCACAGGCTGCTGATCGCAGAGCCGGCACTTCGCCGAGCCGTCCCTACACTCATCATCGCTTTTCTCATCACGATCTTCTTCGGCGCCTTCGTACAGGTGGTCGATCAGAGCCGACAGAAGCAGGCATCGATGAAGCGCGATCTCGCAGCGCTCGCCGATCTGCTCGCCGAGCGTCTCGAACGCAACGGCACCATCCGTCAGGATCGTTCTGCTGCCGTCGAGCGCCTGCAGAGCCTGCTGCCCAGTCTGATTCCATCCTGGGGGATCGCCGGGGGACGCCACGTCATCGTGCTGGGCGCCGATCAAAGCATTCTCGCGCGCGTGCCAATCGACCTGCCGCCTGGCGACGCCAATCGCATCCTCGACGTCCTCAGCGCGACGCAGGCCATGGCTGCGCAGGGTCCACGCACTGACGTTGTCGATGTGAAGCTGCCCGACAACAGCCATGCATTGGCCACCCGTCGCATCGTCAAGGCGCTGCCGGGCCAGGTGGTCGTCATTCAGGAGAACAACGAGCCGATCTGGCGCTCGGACTCCGCGCTGTCGATCACGCTCTCGGCCACCACCGGCTTCGTGGTGCTGATCCTCGGCTTCGCCTTCCACTGGCAATCGACCCGCGCCCGCGAAGGCGACGCGATCAACGACGCCGTACGCGGCCGCATCGACACCGCCCTCAATCGCGGCCGCTGCGGATTGTGGGACTGGGATCTGTCGCGCGGTCGCATCTTCTGGTCGCAGTCGATGTTCACCATGCTGGGCCTCGACAGCCGCAGCGACCTGCTGACCTTCGGCGAAGTCAACGCGCTGGTACAATCCGACGACATCAACCTGTTCGAGATCGCCGATCAGCTGATTTCGTTCAAGATCGATCACATCGACCAGACCTTCCGCATGCAGCACAGCAACGGCCACTGGATCTGGCTGCAATTGCGCTGCGAGCTCGCGCAAGGCCAGAACGATGGCAGCCAGCACCTGATCGGCATCGCCATCGACGTCACCGAACAGAAGAGCCTCGCCGAGAAGACCGTCGAGGCCGACGTCCGGCTGCGCGACGCGATCGAGACCATTCCCGAAGCCTTCGTGCTGTGGGACGCGGAAGATCGCCTGGTGCTCTGCAACTCGCATTTCCAGCGCCTGCACAAGCTGCCGGACTCGGCGGTGTCGCCCGGGACGTCCTACGAGACCGTGCTCGAAGTCGGCAGCATGCCCGAGGTCCGCTCGCGTCTCGCGGAATCCGGCGCTGCGGCCCCTGGCGCCCGTACCTTCGAAGCGCAGATCGAGGACGGCAGCTGGCTGCATATCAGCGAGCGCCGTACCAAGGACGGCGGCTACGTCTCCGTCGGCACCGACATCACCCGCATCAAGGAGCACGAGCACAAGCTGGTCGACAACGATCTGCGCCTTCGCGCCAGCGTCATCGATCTCAAGCACTCCCAGGCTGCGCTGGAGAAACAGGCGCTCGAACTTGCGGACCTCGCTCAGAAATATTCCGACGAGAAGAACCGCGCCGAGGAAGCCAACCAGACCAAGTCGAAATTCCTGGCCAATATGAGCCACGAACTGCGCACTCCGCTGAATGCCATTATCGGCTTCTCGGAAATCATGGGCAGCGGCATGTTCGGCAATCTCGGCTCCGACAAATATGCCGAATACTGCCACGACATTCTCACCAGCGGTCACTACCTGCTCGAAGTCATCAATGACATTCTCGATATGTCGAAGATCGAGGCAGGTCGTATGCAGCTGGACCTTGAGCCGCTCGATCTCGGACAGACGCTGTCCGAAGCGCTGCGTGTCGTCTCCGGCCGTGCCGACGACAAGAATCTGACACTCAGCGCCGACATCGCGGCTGATGCACCGGTGGTGGCCGACCGCCGCGCCATCAAGCAGATCCTGGTCAATCTGCTCTCGAATGCAGTGAAGTTCACACCCGATGGCGGCCGTGTCACCGTGCGCAGCCGCGTGCTGCGCGACTCCGTCGCACTGATGATCGCCGATAGTGGCATCGGCATCGCCCCGCAGTCGCTGAAGCGTCTGGGACGCCCGTTCGAGCAGGTCGAGAGCCAGCTCGCCAAGACCTATCACGGCTCTGGCCTCGGCCTCGCTATCGCCAAATCGCTGACCAGCCTGCACGGCGGATCGATGAAGCTGCGCTCCAAGCTCGGCACCGGCACCGTGGTCTGCGTCACCATCCCGCTCCGCGGCAGACACAGGCCAGCGGAAATCTCCGAGGCCGCCTAGGCGTCAATTGCTTCCCGCCTAACCGGGCCGAGCCAATGCCCATGGCATGATACCCAAGCGTCAAATGGCCGCTTGGGAGGACCTCGTCCATACCTATACTAAAGGTTGCAGGTCGCTATATTGGCGTGTCGACACGGCGCGTCTGGACTGAGACGCGATTCTTCGTGTGTGACACGTCAATTCAAAGCCACCATCTGCGAAGTATCTGCCAACAAGACTGCAGCGGTTGCCGATTGAAGGGAGTTCCTGAACTCACAATACACACTGCTCTTCAGCACGTGGATGAGCCGTCCAGACAAGAGCGACACGGAGATTGTCGCCTGTTCAATAAACAAAAGCATTCCAGTGGAGGAAACGACGATGAAACTGAGCCATCTCGCCGCGGCGGCATTCTGTCTGACAGTGCCGGGCATGGCAGTCGCGCAAGACTATCCCGCGAAATCCGTGACGGTGATCGTGCCTTTCACGGCCGGCGGAGCAAGCGATACGACAGCGCGCATGACGACACAGAAGATGCAGGAAAGCTTCGGGCAGTCCTTCATCATCGAGAACAAACCCGGCGCCAACGGCTCCATCGGCGCGACACAACTCGCTCGCTCAAAGCCGGATGGCTACACACTGATGGTGGGCTCGATCGGGGTCATCGCGATCAATCCGGTGCTTTACAAGGACCCAGGCTATCACCCGCTCCAGAATTTCGATCTGCTCAGTGTCGCTGTGCGCAATCCCAACGTGCTGATCACGCGCCCCGATTTCCCGGCCAATACCGTCCAGGAACTCATCGACTATCTCAAGAAGAATCCGGACAAGGTCACGTTCGCCTCATCGGGCGTGGGCTCGTCCGACCATCTGACGGCGGTGTTGTTTTGGCAGAAAACGGGGACCACCGGTATCCATACGCCCTACAAGGGCGGCTCGCAGGCCCATACGGACCTGATGGGCGGACATGTCGACGTCTCCTTCCAGAATCTCGGCGCAGTCGCCAACTACATCCGAGGCGGCAAGATGAAAATTCTGGCCGTTACCAGTGACACGCGCTCCGATTCATTCCCGCAAACGCCAACGATGAAGGAAGTCGGCGTCGACGATCTCAATATCTATTCCTGGCAGGCCTTCGTCGCGCCCAAGGGCCTTCCGGCCGATGTGAAGACCAAGCTCGAGACATCGATCACCACCGCCCTCACCTCGCCCGATCTCAAGAAGCGGCTGACCGATAGCGGCTTCGAGGTCGTCGCCAATACGAGTGCGGAATTTCAGAGCTTCCTGGAAAAAGAACTCACCCGCTGGAAGACGGTCGTCGAGATCGGCAAGGTCAAGCCGGAGCAGTGATAGCGCCGCGTTTGTCTCGACCGGACGGTCGATGCAACTGATCTCCTGGAAATTGCGGCTCGCCGAGCTTGAATTTCCAGGAGGAGGCTAACTTACGCCTTCCACGACCAGGCGGAACACCTGGCGCACGTCAGCCTGCGTCTCGTGGACGCGTGCTTGCAGCGAAGAGAAGTCCGGCTCGTTGCTCACCCGTGCGAGCATGCGCAACAGATCCGTCCCTGCGGTCTCAGGCTTGAACTTGTCGCTCACGCATAGCCGCAGCACCTGCGTGAGGTCGTGATAGAGCCGCACTGCCGGACGCAGCACATCGACAGCAGACGGCGACAGAATGCCCAGTCGCGCCGCATTCTCCAGCACCTGTTGTGTGCTGATGCTGAGGATCTCGGGCTTCTCTGCGGCATGTACCAGCTGCAGATATTGCGCGATGAATTCGATATCGACCATGCCACCCGCGGCATGTTTCAGATCCCAAATATCGTCTTCGCCCTTTTCCTCGGCGATGGCCTGACGCATCTCGGCAACGTCGTTTGCAATGATCGTGGTTTCACGCGGACGCGTCAGCACCTCGCGGATGACCAATTCGATCTTCTCGCGGAACGCAGGCGTCGCCGAAATCACCCGCGCGCGCGTCAGCGCCATGTGCTCCCAGGTCCAGGCCTCGGTCTCCTGATATTCAGCGAAGGAGTCGATGCGCGACGCCAACGGACCAGCCCGGCCCGACGGGCGAAGCCGCATATCGACCTCGTAAAGCACGCCATAGTTGGTGCGCGTGGTGAAGGCGCTGATCAGGCGCTGCGTCAGCCGCGCAAAATATTGCGCGCCGTGCAGCGGGCGTGGTCCATCGGAATCCGGCGCGTCATGATCGAAGTCGTAAATCAGGATCAGATCAAGATCGGACGCGGCGGTCATCTCGCGGCTGCCGAGCTTGCCCATCGCCACGATCGCGGTCTGCTGATCCTTGATGCGGCCGTGCTGGGCAACGAACTGGTCGAGCACCAACCCGTGCAGTGTATGCGCAATGCCTTCGGCCACGTCGGCGAACGCGATGCCCGCCTGCTGCGCCGACACCGTGCCCGAGAGAATGCGCGTGCCGATCAGGAACAGGCTCTCCTGCCCGAACAGCCTGAGACGATCGAGAAATTCTTCATAGGAATTGGCGTCTTCGAGGGTCGCCGCAAGACGCATCGAGAGTTCGCGCTGGTCCGGCATGGCGCCGAAGAAACGCGGATCGATGAGGCCGTCCATGATCTGCGGCTGCCGCGCCAGCATGTCGCCGAGACGCGGCGCCGCGCCGAGCACCAGCGCCACCAGAGCGACGAGATCGCGATGCTGGCTGAGGAGCGAGATCAGCCGACCGCCGCGCTGCAACGCCTGCAGAAACCGGTCGAAGGCGACTACTGCGAGATCGGGCTCTTCGGCGTCAGCCAGCCCGACGATCAGCGCTGGCACGAATTCCATGAATGCCTGACGCGTGCCCTCATATTTGAGCGCGCGATAGTCATCCGTCATCCAGTGCTGCACCGTCTCCGCCACCATGACCGGCTTGCGGAAACCGAGCTTGGTGAAATGTTCGAGAAGCCGCTGGTCCACTGCGCCTGCTTTGTAGTCGACTGCCGGAAGATGCGCGTCGTCGATCGGATCGCCTTCAAACAGGCGGCCATAATGCCCCTGCACGCAATTGAGATGCACCAGAAGATCGCTAGCAAAGGCTTCGCGGCTGTCATAGCCGAAGAAGCGCGCAAAGCGCTCCATGGCGCCAACGTCATCGGGTAGCGAATGGGTCTGCTCGTCGGCAATCATCTGCAGCCGGTGCTCGACGCGGCGCAGGAAGTTATAGGCGAGCGTCAGTTCATCGCGCGCTTCATAAGTGATCCAGTTGCTGGCAGCGAGAATGTTCAGCGCCTCCAGCGTCGGCCGCACGCGCAATTCCGGATGGCGCCCGCCGGCAATCAACTGCTGGGTCTGCGCGAAGAATTCGATCTCACGGATGCCCCCACGCCCGACCTTGACATTGTGGCCCTCGACGGAGATTTCATTCTGCCCGCGAAACGTCTGCATCTGCCGTTTCATGCCATGGACGTCGGCAAGTGCTGCAAAATCCAGATGCTTGCGCCAGACGAAAGGCGCGATCTCGGCCAGCAGTGCTTCACCGGCCTTGAAGTCACCGGCGCAAGGCGACGCCTTGATCATCGCCGCGCGCTCCCATGTGCGGCCTTCGCGCTCATAATAATGCAGCGCCGACGCCGTCGAGACGGCTACCGGCGTCGAGGCCGGATCGGGTCGCAGTCGCAGATCGACGCGGAACACATAGCCGTCGCCGGTGCGCTGCTGCAGCAGCCGCGACACGCCCTGCGCGATGCGAACGAAGAATGAATTCGGCTCGATATCCTCGGCCAGCGTATGTGCCTCGATATCGAAGAACACGATCAGGTCGATGTCGCTGGAATAGTTCAGCTCGCCGGCACCCATCTTGCCCATGGCCAGCACGATCAGGCCACTGCCCTGCTCCGGATGATCGGGATCCGGCGGCAGGATGCGCTTGCGTGCCGCGTCCTGGCGCAGCAGATAACGCACCGTCGTCTGAACGGAGGATACAGCAAGATCGGTTAGCGCCCGCGTGACGCGCATCACCGGCCAGACGCCGCCGATATCGCACAGCGCAATCAACAAGGCCGCTTCGGATTTCATGCGTCGCAGCAGATGCATGACATCGGGATCGCCGCCAGCGGCAGCGACATTCGCCGAGGTCTCAGCGATCAGAGTGGCGAGATGCTGTTGAGGATCGCAACGCAGCAGCCGCAACGCACGTGCGGCATCGGCACGGATCAGGTCGAACAGATAGGGCGACGCCTCGGCAATGCCGAGCAGGATCGCCCTGACATGCGGAAATTGGTCGGTGATCGCACGAAACGCGCCAGCATCGTCCGGCGCGAGATCGGCAAGCCATTCGCCGAAGCGCTGCTCGGCATCGGCGGGGGCGAACAGCTGCGGTCCGCTGACGAATTGCGCGGCCAGCGGAAGCTGGCCCTCGCCTGTTGCGGCTGAAGTCATGCCGACTTCTGTGGCACATTCCCCGTTTGACCCGCAAGGCCTTCGGCAGCCGCTACCGGTAGCGCCAGCGTGACCCGCAACCCCGGATGATTGTCGCCTAGCTGCAATTCACCGCCATGCAGTGTGGCCACGGCAGATGCGAGACTGAGACCAAGACCGGAACCGGGCAATGTGCGGCTCGCTTCCAGCCGCACGAAGCGCTCTACCGCATGTTTCCGGTCGGCTTCCGGGATGCCTGGACCATGATCGGACACGCTGAGCAGCACCTGATCGCCCTCGCGCCGCGCCTCGATGACGATGTCCCTGGCGGTCGCAGCTTCGACGCCATCAGTGTTCCCGTCCACGCCCTCGGGCTTGCCATATTTGATGGCGTTTTCGACGAGATTGGCGAGCGCCTGGCTGATCAGTTCGCGGTTGCCGCGCAGCGGCGCAGCCGCGGTCTTGACGGTCAGTATGAGGTCGCTGTCTTCAGCGAGCGGTTCGTAGAGCTCGTGGATGCCCTCGGCCACTTCAGCAGCATCGAAATTGTCCATGTTGTCGCGCGCCTGGCCCGATTCAGCGCGTGCGATCATCAGCAGCGCATTGAAGGTCCGGATCAGACCATCGGATTCCTCGATGGTGCGTTCCAGCGCCGCGCGATATTCGGCCTCGTTGCTGGATCGCGCCAGCGCCTCCTCGGCCCGATTGCGCAGCCGCGTGAGCGGCGTCTTGAGATCATGGGCGATATTGTCCGAGACTTCCTTCAGCCCCGTCATCAGCGCCTCGATACGCTCCAGCATGGCATTGAGATTTTCCGCAAGACGGTCGAGTTCGTCGCCACTGCGTCCGACCGGCAGACGGCCGGAGAGATCACCCGCCATGATACGCTGGGTGGTGCCGGTCATCGCGTCGATCCGCCGCAGCACGCGGCTGGCGACGAAGATGCCGCCGCCGAGTCCAAGGACAACGACGATCAACACCGACCACTTCGCGGCATCGCCGACGATGTCGAACAGGCGCCGGCGTTCTTCGAGATCATGGCCGATCAGTAGCCGAAAGCCGCTGCTCAATTGCGTCACCTTCACCAGCGCGCGATGGTTGGACGAGTCGGGATCGTCGAGCCGGCGATAAGCGGTCTCGGACCAGCCCGTGGTCGCCATCACGCCGGGCGCCAGTGAGGACACGTTGCCGGCGATGGATTGACCCGCCGGTGTCGTGATCAGATAGAGGTTGGCGCCAGGACGCAGCGCCCGGTTCTCGATGGCGCCCACGATTCCCCGCAAGCCGCGCCGCCCGAACAGATCGCTCAGCTCGGTCATTTCGTCATTGACCGTGGTCGTGATCTGATCGTTGATCAGCCGGTGTGTATTCCAGGCGAAATAGCCGAGCAGCGATGCTGCAAACAGCGCGAACAGCAGCAGATAGGCCAGCGTCAACCGGAAGGCCGTCGTGCGAAACAGTTTACCGATAGCCGTCACGGGTCACGCTCGCGACGTGCGGAAATGGAAGGTTCTGGAAGTCATCCCCTGTTCTAGCAGGCGCAAGCTGTAACAAACAGGGCGTGAATATGAGATGTTGGTAATGTCGCCGCGCTCTGGGAATTTTATCTTTCAGCCAGGTTCACTCCGGAAGACCGGCTTTTCGCAGGCCTTCCGATGCAAGTGCGAAGTCCTGCGGTCGCCGCACCAGCAGCCAGTCGTCAATATTGCTGAGCCGCAATGTGGGATCGAGCCGGCGCACATGGCCCATCGCCTCACGCGCCTCTTCCATTCGCCCACCCAGAGCATGCGCAGCGGCCTGGAATGCGGCGACCCGAAGAATGTTCGGGACCTCGCGCGACGCCTCCCGCAAGCAATCCAGCGCGACATCGAAGCGTCGCGAATAGAGATGCGACATCGCAATTCCCGTATGCATCTGGAATGTCTCGGGATCGAGCGGACTGAGCCGCATGGCGCGTGAAAAATAGGCGATGGCCTCGTCGTGCTCGCCGAGCGAAACGCGTTGATAGCCGCCGAGATACCAGATCGTCGACAGATTGGGATTGAGCACCAGCGCACGATCGACATAGGCGACGCAGGCATGCAGGTCGCCGCCGAAATGCGGCCAGGCATGGCCGCCGCGTGTCAGCGCTACCGCATCATTCTTGCCAAGCGTCACAGCGCGCTCGGCAAGCCGCGCCGCTTCACGCCCGTCAGCCACACGATCGGAAAGCCAGCGGTTCATCTTGCGCCAGTAGAAGCATCCCGCGGCCATCCCATAGGCCGCAGCGAAGTCTGGATCGAGCTCGATGGCTTTGTAGAAATTCGCCAATGCCGCATCGATCCCATCGCGCGTCGACACATGAAAATTCGCCAGTCCGCGCAGGTAGTAATCATAGGCGTCGAGGCTTTCGGTTGGCTTCCGTTTGGCGCGCTCGATCTCCGCAAATTCAAGCTGCGGCGCGATGGCACCCACGACACTTTCCGTGACCTGGTCCTGCAGATCGAAGATGTCATCAACAACACTCTCGAAGCGCTCGCCCCACAGATGCATGCCCGTGGTGGTATCGACGAGCTGTCCGGTAATGCGCACGCGGTTCGCCACACGGCGCACGCTGCCTTCCAGCACATAGCGCACGCCAAGTTCGCGTCCGACCTGGCGGACGTCCACAGCACGACCTTTAAACGTGAAACTGGAGTTGCGGGCGATGACGAACAGCCAGCGAAGTCGCGACAGCGCGAGGATGATGTCCTCGACCATGCCATCGACGAAATAGTCCTGCTGCGGATCGCCGCTCAGATTGAGGAACGGCAATACTGCGATCGACGGCCGATCGGGCAACGTCAGCGCGGCGTCCGGGTTCACCGTCGATGTAGCGTGATCGGCAACCGCCGCGTCAGACCGCGCCGGCATTGCCGTCTCGGTCACATCGCCGACGAAGCGAAAGCCCTTGCGCGCCACCGTCTTCAGCAGCCGCTGTTCATCGCCGCTATCGCCCAGCGCCTTGCGTACCGCATTGATGTGACTGGCCAGCGTCGACTCCGACACGATCCGTCCCGCCCACACGGCATCGAGAAGGGCATCCTTGCTGACGACGTGGTCGCGGTTCTGCACCAGATGCAGCAGCAGGTCGAAAGCCTGCGGCGTGATCGCCACCTTGTCGCTGCCATGCGACAGCTCTCTGCGGTCGGGATCGAGGACATAGCCTGCGAACAGATACGGCACTCGGCGCTCCATGACTGCCTGCGTTTTCGGCTGGCGGCGATGAACCGCTAAAGCCCTCAGGAGGCAACAGAACCGACCCCACAAGCTGGCCTGTCGCGCGCCATCGGCGGCGACATGCCAGCCGGCCCTTTCTGAACGAACATCCAAGCGAAACTCAAGAGAAAACGAAGGTTGCGGCAAAGTCTTCCTGTGCGTCGCGGCGCATGATCCGCCCACACGATCGTCACCGTGTGAAAGGGAGAAAATATCATGAAAATCGTCGTCATCGGAGGTAGCGGCCTCATCGGTACGCAGGTCGTGAGCGGCTTGAGCAAACTGGGCCACAAGGTCTTCGCGGCCTCGCCGTCGACGGGCGTCAACGCCCTGACGCGGGAAGGACTGGCCGAGGCCATGTCCGGGACAAACGTCGTCATCGACGTGGCGAATTCGCCATCATTCGAGGACGGGCCGGTGATGGACTTCTTCCAGACATCCAGCCGCAACCTGCTCGCGGCGGAAAAGGCCGCAGGCGTCCAGCATCATCTGGCCCTGTCTGTGGTCGGGAGCGAGCGCCTTCAGGCCAGCGGCTACTTCCGTGCCAAGCTGGCCCAGGAGGATCTCATCAAGGCGTCCGGAATGCCCTACACGATCCTGCGGGCGACACAGTTCTTCGAATTCATCCCCGCCATCGTGCAAGGCGGCACGGACGGCGACGTGATCCGCTTGGCGCCGGCTCTGATCCAGCCCATCGCATCTGCGGACGTGGCAGCCGCCATGGTCGATCTGGCGGTGGAGGCGCCGGTGAACGGCATCGTTGAGGTGGCCGGGCCCGAGCCGCTCCCGCTCGATGCACTCGGGCGCAAATATCTGACGGCAAAGCAGGACCCACGCCAGGTTATCGCCGACATTCATGTCGGTTACTTCGGCACACCGGTCGATGATCGCTCGTTGACGCCTGATGCCGGCGCACGCATCGGAGCAATCCGTCTCGACGACTGGCTCAAGCGCTGATCCCGCCAGGGCGGCGGGGCGGAGATGCCTCGCCGCCTATTTCATCCCGTCGCGGACCATATAGCCGGCGCCGCGGATGGTATGCAGCAGCGGACGCTCAAAACCCTTGTCGATCTTCGAGCGCAGGCGCGAGATATGGACATCGATCACGTTGGTCTGCGGATCGAAGTGATAATCCCAGACGTTTTCCAGCAGCATGGTGCGAGTGACCACCTGCCCAGCATGTTTCATGAGATATTCGAGCAGCCGGAATTCGCGGGGCTGCAGGATCAGTTCCTGGCCACCGCGCGTCACGCCATGGGACAGCCGGTCGAGTTCGAGATCACCGACGCGATAGGTCGTTTCTTCGGCGGGACCGCCCTGGCGGCGCGACAGCACTTCGACGCGCGCGAGCAGCTCGGCGAATGAATATGGTTTTGGCAGATAATCGTCGCCGCCGGCGCGCAGGCCCTTGATGCGGTCGTCGACCTGCCCCAGCGCTGAGAGGATCAAGGCCGGCGTCCGGTTACCCTTGTCACGCAGACCGCCGATGACGGAGAGTCCATCGCGCTTCGGCAACATGCGATCGACCACCAGCACGTCGTAATCGCCGGAATCGGCGAGCGCGAAACCTTCCTCGCCATCGCTGGCGTGATCGGCGACATGGCCGACCTCACGGAAAGCCTTGACCAGATAGTCGGCGGATTCGCGGTCGTCTTCGATGATGAGCAGACGCATCTGGGGATCGGATTCGCTGTGAATATTGTGAGTCTCGGTCACCATGGCGCGCACCGGGCTTTCATGCAAGGCGGCGGAATGCCCGCCGGTTATCCTTCGGGGCAGAAAGAAGAATAGGCGGTGAAGCTGGGGGAAACTTCACCGCCCATTGGCCTTTCGACGGAAGGGGGCTGTTTTCCATCGAAAGGAAGCAGTGGGAGCGAGTTTGTGGCTCGCCCCCTGGAAAGAGCCGTCAGCGGGGGCGACTATGCCGGCGACACTCTCCGTTCATGTGCGGTGATCAGCTCTTCGCGAGGGGAACGGCCACGAACTTCGAGGAGCCGTTCGAGCGAACCCTGATCAGCACGCTGTTCTTGTTGTCGTTGTGCGCGGCGACAATCGCCTCGCGCACATCGCCTGGATTGGTCACGCTCTTGCCTGCGACTTCGAGAATGACGTCGCCTTCCTTGAAGCCACGCTCGGCAGCGGCGCTCTTCGGATCGACGCCCGTCACGACGACACCGTCCTTGCCGGCACCGGCGACACTGCTCGCGGGCGAGACCGTGAGGCCAAGCCGAGGCACGTCGCTGCCGCGCGACGACGATCCCTTGTCACCGCCATCGATGTCGGCCTTCGCCTCCACCGTGTTCGGCAACTGGCCGAGTGTCATCGACAGAACCTTGTCCTCACCCTTTTGCAGCACGTTGAGTTTCACCGTGTTGCCCGGCGCAAAGCCGCCGATGGTACGGGCGAGCTCGCGTGCATCCTTCACCGGCGTGCCATTCACCGAGGTGATGACGTCACCCGACTTGATGCCGGCCTTGGCAGCGGGACCATCGGCCTGCGGTTCGGCAACCAATGCGCCTTCCGCCTTCTTCAGGCCGAGACTGTCGGCGATGTCCTGCGTCACCGGCTGGATCTGCACGCCGATCCAGCCACGCGAGACCGAACCCTTGTCCTTGAGCTGCGCGATCACCGTCTTCACGGTGGAGGCCGGAATCGAGAACGCGATGCCGACGCTGCCGCCCGAGGGCGAGTAGATCGCAGTGTTGACGCCCATCACTTCGCCCGACGTATCGAAAGCCGGACCACCCGAATTGCCCTTGTTCACGGGCGCATCGATCTGGATGAAATCGTCATACGGTCCGCTGCCGATGTCGCGGCCCGAGGCCGAAACGATACCTGCTGTCACGGTGCCGCCGAGGCCGAACGGGTTGCCGACTGCCAGCACCCAGTCGCCGATCCGCGGCTTGCCGTCGGCGAGCTTGGCGAACGGGAAGTCGGTGCGGCCCTCAACCTTGATCAGCGCCAGATCGGTGCGCGGATCGGTGCCGATCACCTTGGCCGAATAGGTCTTGCCGTCGTCGGTCGAGACCTCGACCTTGTCGGCGCCATCGACCACGTGATTGTTGGTCACGGCGAAACCGTCAGCCGAGATGAAGAAGCCCGAGCCCTGACCGCTCACGACGCCACGGCCGCCGCCGCGCGGACCACCGCGCATGCCCGGGGGCACGCCGTCCTGGCCGAAGCGCTTGAAGAAGCGCTCCATCGGGGAGCCCGGCTGGAACGGCGAGTCGCCGTTGTTGTCGTCATCCTTCGATGCGACCTTTTCCTTCATGTTGACCTTGACCGAGATCACCGATGGCTTCACGCGCTCGACGATGTCGGCAAAACCGACCGGCTGCGCGGCCTGCGATTTGACCTGCTTGTCGACCTGCGCATGCGCGGTGGTGGTGAAGATGTCGACCGGGCTATTCGACGGCGACAGGCCATAGGCGGCAACACCAAGGCCCGCAACGACCGACGCCATCAGCGCGAATTTACGCGCAGAGAACAGCGAACGGCGGGACGCCTTGTAGGACGGCAATTCGGAAAAATCGTTGGGGCGGTCGGACATCGAGAAAATCTCCAGAGCAACGGCGCGGGGGGCAAGGCGCCTTGTGTGGTCTGAAGATGGAGGTTTCCACCTTACCGCGGGCTGGCAGGGGAATTAAGGTTTGGTAATCTGGGAGATGCAGGTGTGGCGGGATGACGCGGGGGACAACGCGCCTGAATCACCCCGATATCGGCAGATGCAGCGGCGGTATCAACCGCCGGTCTTTTGACCCGTCTCCGGGAACAGACCGGCCAGGATTTCGCCGGCCATGTTGAAGGCTGCAACGCCGCGGAACAGCGCAGCGATTCCGGCACTTGCGTGCAGTTCCTCAAGCGTGGCCCCGGCCTTGATCGCAGCCTTTGCGTGATTGGCAGCAGCTTCGGACGTCTGGACCAGCAGGATCGCGAACGACATCAATTGCACGGTCTTCTGATCCAGCGCCGTAGGCGTCAGCGCCGCAATCCGCCAGTCCTCCAGCGCCGTGACCAGAGCGGGATCGACGCGCATGCCCAGTTCCAGTCGCTTGGCGATCTTCGGCGGCGTGAAGCCAATCATCCCCTCGTAGCGGGACTTCAGCTCGTCGAGCTCAGCAATTTTCTTCGTCATATGATTCCCGTTTTCAAATCGATTGCGGCCCGAGGTCCTACTCGACCTTGGCACCCGCTGTCTTCACCACCTGGCCCCATTTTTCCGACTCGGCGCGCAGAAACGCAGCGAACGCGTCGCCTGACAACGCGCCGGGCTCGGCGCCGACATCGGCGAGACGCTTCACCATGTCGGGGTCCTTCAGCACCTTGGTCACCCCGTCGATCAGCACCTTCATCACATCCGGCGGCATCTTGGCCGGCGCGACGAGGCCAAACCATGACGACGCCTCGAAATTCGCGACACCCGCCTCCGCCATGGTCGGCAGCTCCGGGAACAGAGGCGAACGTGCTGCGCCGGCCACGGCAATCGCGCGGATCGTGCCGCCCTGAACCTGCGGACGAATAGCCGGCATGTTGTCGAACATCATCGGAATCTGACCGGCGATCAGGTCATTCATCGCCGGCGCCGCACCGCGATACGGCACATGCACGATATCGATGCCGGCGCGCGCCTTCAGCAGCTCGCCCGCTAGATGATTGGTCGACCCAAGGCCGGACGAGCCGAAATTGAGTTTGCCCGGCGACGCCTTGGCGAGCGCGATCAACTCAGCCACCGTCGTCGCCTTCACGCCCGGATTGACGGCCAACACGATCGGAACCGATGCGATCAACGCCACCGGCGTGAAATCCTGCGCAGGATTGAAGGGGAGTTGCGCATAGAGCGACTGATTGACCGCGAGCGGGCCGGGCGCCGTCAGCAGCAATGTATAGCCATCGGCGGGCGAGCGCACGACGGCATCCGCGCCAATGTTGCCGCCGCCGCCGGCACGGTTGTCGATCACCACCGGCTGTCCCCAGAGCTCCTGCAGCTTGGTGCCGAGCAAGCGGGCAACGACGTCGTTCGATCCGCCGGCAGGAAACGGCACCACGATCTTGATGCCGCGTTCGGGAAACCCTGCATGGGCGGCCTGGCCGACCAGCGAAACCATGACCAGAGCCACCAGTGCAGAAACCACGTGCCGCATGCGAACCTCCAAATAATCGATTTTTCTTGCTTCGTCGATTTTATGTTGGCACTACTCAAGGCTGTCGTCAAATCGACTGCTTGCCACCGTTTATTTTCAGCGAACAAAGATCGCTTATTTGAAGGGAGTTGCCACGATGAGTGCGCATACGCCTGGCGCCCCACCGAAGCCCTGCCCCGGCCCCGATCGCCATCCGAAGCGTCCTGCATTCGTGATGCCGCGTGGTGCCTGCGATACCCATGTCCACGTCTTCGGCCCGCAGGCCGAATTTCCGTTCAGTGAACAGCGCAGCTACACGCCCGAAGACTGCACCTATGACGACCTGATGCAGCTCCACGAAACGCTCGGGATCGACCGCGCCGTCATCGTGCATGGCGGTGCTCACGGCACCGACAATAGCGCGACCCTCGCGGCCCTCGACCTCAATCCGAAACGACTGCGCGGGGTGGCCGTGATCCCGTCGGGCCTGCCACAGCAGGAGCTCGAAGACATGCATCTCCGCGGCATGCGGGGCTGCCGGATGTCCACCGTCGTCAGCGGCGGCGCATCCTTCGCGCATTTGCGCGGCCTCGCGGACGAGACGTTCGATTTCGGCTGGCATCTCGTGCTGCATTTCAACAGAGCGAGCGAGCTCGTCGATGTCGCGCCACAACTGATGCAGGTCCGCAGTCCGTTCGTGCTGGATCACCTCGCCCGGATCAGCGCTGCGGAAGGCGTCGATTCCGAACCGTTTCGAACCTTGCTGCGATTGCTCGACACCGACCGCTGCTGGATCAAGCTCGCCAGCCTGTATCGCCTCTCTGCAGAGCCCTATCCGCATCGCGACATGCTGCCGATGATCGCGCGCGTAGTCGAAGCGCGTCCCGACCGCATCCTCTGGGGCAGCAACTGGCCGCATCCGATCTGTCCGGTCGCGATGCCGAACGATGGCGACCTCGTTAATCTCATCCCGCTCTGGCTGCCGGATCCCAAAGCGCAGCAATTGGCACTGGTGGATAATCCTGCTTCGCTCTACGGTTTCGAGAGCATCGGATAGGCCATCATGAGCACCGCACGCACCACCACGGCCGGCGCCATTCCGACCACATTGTCCACCACGCTCGTCGCCCGCTTGCGGGACTCGATCATGCGCGGCGACCTGCTACCGGGCAGCAAGCTCAATCTCGATCGCCTGCGTACCGCTTTCGGCGTCAGCCTCAGCCCGCTGCGCGAAGCGCTGTGTCGTCTGGAGAACGACGGACTCGTCGCGCTGATCGACCAGCGCGGCTATCGCGTCACGCCGGTCTCGGCGAGCAATCTCGCCGAGATCATCCGGCTGCGCGTCGAACTCGAAGGCCTCGCCGTCAAGGAAGCCATCGAACACGGCGATGTCGCCTGGGAAGGACGCGTGCTCGGCTCGCTGCATCAGCTCAGCCGCTGCAAGCGCGGCTCACGCTCGGCCGCAGAACAGGAAGCCTGGGAGATCGCGCATCGCGCCTTCCACGCCGAACTGATCTCGGCGTGCCAGATGCCGTTGCTGCGGCAGTTCTGCGCGACACTGCACGACCAGAGCGATCGCTATCGCCGCATCTTCCTGAAGAAACATCAGCCGGATCGCGATGTGCCTGCAGAACACACGGCCATGGCTCATGCGATGATCGAGCGGCGCACCCGCGATGCAACGCGGATCTTGCGGGAGCATATTGAACGCACCGGCCGCAACATCCAGGCGGTGTTGCCCGCCGAATAGACGCCGGCCGCAGCAACGGCCGGCCTAGGACGGCTTGGTCTCGCTCTGCGCCGCGATCAGCCGCTCGATCCGCGCCTCTTCCTCAGCGGTGAGTTTCATCACGGCATCATCATCGCTTGCAGCCCTGCCCCGGCGCCGATTGTGCCACCACAAGGCGAAGCCGCCACCAATCAGCACCAGTGGCGTCAGCAGCCACAGCAGCAGCGTGTGCAGGTTGAGCCGCGGCTTCAGCAGCACGAATTCGCCATAACGCGCTACCAGGAAATCCAGCACCTGTTTGTCGCTTTCGCCAGTGGCGATGCGCTCGCGCACCAGCAGACGCAGGTCGCGCGCCAGCGGTGCATCGGAATCGTCGATGGACTGGTTCTGACAGACCATGCAGCGCAGCTCCTTCGACAGGTTGCGCGCGCGGCCTTCCTGCGCCGGGTCCTTCATGATCTCGTCGGGCTGCACCGCATGCGCGAGCGGCGCAGCGAGCAGGAACATCACGGCGATGAGGCTTGCGACAATGCGTGTCACGCCATCACTCCGCCGGCTGCAGTGCGCGCGATGCCTTTGCCGGCTTCGGCGCGCCGACGCGTAGCCGCCGGTCGGACAGCGACAGTAGCCCACCGAAAGCCATCAGCACCGGTCCCCACCAGATCATCAGCACCAGCGGCTTGTGATACATCCGCACGGCAACCGCGCCGCCCGCGGCTTCCTCGCCGAGCGAGATATAGAGCTGGCTGGCGCCGCGCGACAGCAGCGCGGCTTCCGTGGTGGAGGACTGCCGCGCCGTGAAATTGCGCTTCGATGGCGTCATCTCGCCGATCTCGTCACCACCGCGCGTCACCTTGAAACGCGCAAGACTCTCGCGGAAATTCGGCCCTTGTCGCTGCGTGACATCCTTGAGCGTGAGCTCATAACCAGCGAGCCTGGCTACATCGTTCGGCTTCATGGTGCCGATATATTCGGTGTTCCATGTCGACTCGCAGACGATGCCGATCAGCGCCACACCAATGCCGGCATGGGCGAAGGCCGTGCCCCAGGCCGCACGCGGCAATCCGCGCGCACGGCGAAACGCGCCTCCGAACGGCAGACGAAACAGCATCGTGCGCTCAGCCATATCGACGATCGATCCGGCAATCACGAACACGCCGAGCCCGATCGCCAGCGGTGCCAGCGCCGCGCCGCCGGTCGTCCATGCCCAGACCAGTGCCACCGCCAGAAGCGCGGCAATGCCGGCCGCCATCAGCCGCTGCGTGACGCCTCTGAGATCGCCGCGCTTCCACGCCAGCAGCGGTCCGAACGGCATCGCCAGCAGCAGCGGCACGAATAGCGGCCCGAAAGTGAGATTGAAGAACGGCGCGCCCACCGAGATTTTCTCGCCGGTCAGCATTTCCAGCGCCAGCGGATACAGCGTGCCGATGAACACTGTGGCGCAGGCCGTGGTGAGGAACAGATTGTTCAGCACCAGCGCGCCCTCGCGCGAGATCGGCGCGAACAGGCCGCCCTGCTTCAGTGACGACGCGCGCCACATATACAGCGTCAGGCTGCCACCGATGAACACGCACAGGATCAGCAGGATGAACACGCCACGTGTGGGATCAGTCGCGAACGCATGAACCGAGGTGAGGACGCCGGAGCGCACCAGGAAGGTGCCGAGCAGCGACAGCGAGAAGGTCAGGATCGCCAGCAGGATGGTCCAGACCTTCAGCGCGTTGCGTTTCTCCATCACCACGGCCGAATGCAGCAACGCGGTGCCGGACAGCCACGGCATCAGCGACGCGTTCTCGACCGGATCCCAGAACCACCAGCCGCCCCAGCCAAGTTCGTAATAGGCCCAGTACGAGCCCATCGCGATTCCGAGCGTCAGGAAGATCCACGCCACCAGCGTCCATGGCCGCACCCAGCGCGCCCAGGCGGCATCGATGCGGCCTTCGATCAGCGCGGCGACGGCGAAGGAGAATGCGATGGAGAAGCCGACATAGCCGAGATAGAGCATCGGCGGATGCACCGCGAGGCCGATATCCTGCAGCACCGGATTGAGATCGCGGCCCTCGAGCGGCGGCTGTGCCAGGCGCAGGAACGGATTCGAGGTCATCAGGATGAACAGATAGAACGCCGCGGCGATCCAGCCCTGCACCGCCAGCACATGCGCGCGCAGCGACAGCGGCAAATTATTGCCGAAGGCGGCAACCAGCCCGCCGAACAGTGCGAGGATCGACACCCACAGCAGCATCGAGCCTTCGTGGTTTCCCCAAACACCGGTGATCTTGTAGAGCAGCGGCTTGGCGGAATGCGAATTCTCGAACACATTGGCGACGGAGAAATCCGACGTCACATAGAGCGTCGTCAGCGCCAGAAACGACAGTCCGGCGAACAACAACTGCGCCAGCGCCGTGGAGCGCGCGACATTCATCAGCGCAGGATCGCGCAGCCGTGCACCGACGATCGGCACGGTCGACTGGATCAGCGCCAGCGCGAGCGCCAGCACCAGTGCATAGTGTCCCGCTTCGGCAATCACTGCGTCACCACAGGCTTGGCAGCGCCCTGCGACATCACGGGCTTGCCGCCCTCGCCTTCCTGCCAGCGCCCCTGTTTCTTGAGCGCGTCAGCGACTTCCTTCGGCATGTAGTTCTCGTCGTGCTTCGCCAGCACCGTATCGGCCTTGAACACGCCCGACGCATCCATCGCGCCTTCGGCGACGACGCCCTGCCCCTCGCGGAACAGATCAGGCAGGATGCCCTTGTAGTTCACCGGCAGCGTCGCGCCGCCATCGGACACCTTGAAGCTGACAGCCAGATTGTCGCCGCGCACCAGCGAGCCCTGCTCGACCATGCCGCCGAGACGGAAGCGTTTGCCGACCGGTATCTGCTTTTCGGCAACCATCTGCGGCGTCGAGAAGAACACGATGGAGTCGCGCAACGCGTTCAGCACGAGTCCGGCCGCGATAGCGAGCACCACCAGCGCTCCACCTATCATCGTCAATCGTCGCTGCTTGCGTGTCATGCTTCACCTTCAAGACGCATGATGTTGTCCGAAAACCGCTGCACACTTTTCGGCATCATGCGTTTACCCATCCAGCCCCGTGTCTTTCAGGCCGTCATTCAATTGGCGCAGCCGTTCCGCATTGGACCCGACCGCCTCCCGTGCATCCGCCAGCGCGCTCTTTGCCTTGTCGCGCTCACCGAGCACCATATAGGCCCGCACCAGCCGCAACCATCCCTCGACGTCGCTGCCGTCCTGCTTGAGCCGCGTGGCGAGCCGGTCGACCATGCCATGGATCATCGCATTGCGGTCGCCTGCATTCATGCCCTGTACCGACGCGATCGTATCTTCCGACAGCGCCGGCAGGTTCGGGCCTGATTTCGGAGCGCTGCCGCCGACGCGCGCCAGGGCCGCCGTGACCACCGGACGCCACGGCGCATCCGCAGGTCCCTTTGCCAGCATGTCGCGCCAGATCACCGCCGCGTCGCTGCCACGCCCGTCCTGCTCAGCCGCGAGGCCCAGGAAGTAGCGTGCCTTGACCTCACCGGCATCGAGCGCGACAGCACGTTCGAATTCGGTCTTGGCATCCGCGGTGATGACACCATTGGCTGCCATCGCCATGGCCTCGCCGAGATCGGCGCGGCGCGCGGCTGTATCGCCGGCATAGGTGATCGCATTGCGGAACGCGCGCACCGCATCGTCGGTACGTCCGATCTTCGCCAGCACCGGCGCAAGCACGGTCCAGCCACGGCCGTCGGTCGGGTTTTTCTCGAGATGCTGCTCGACCTGTGCGACGAGATTGTCCAGCGGCTGGGTGGGGCTTGGCGACTGGTTGCGCGTGGCGAGCGGAAAGTCCGGCATGGCAGGCGAGCCGAGCGGCAGATAGAAGCCGATGGCCAGCAGCGGCAGGCCGATCAGTGCCAGCAGCGACACCGCACGGCGAAAACCGGGACTGCTGCCGACGGACGCCGCGCCCTCGGCATCGACCGCGGCCAGCAGACGACGGCTGATCTCGACACGCGCGGCCTCGGCCTCGGTCGGCCCGATCAGCCCGGCATCCGCATCGCGGGTAATTTCAGTGAGCTGATCCCGGTAGACGCTGGCCTCGGTGCCACCGGCATTGGAGCGCGTCCGGCCAAGCGGCCACAACACAGCGAAAATCGCTGCGGCGGTCATCAAGGCGAACACAAACCATAAGGCCATCAATGGGTTCCAGCGTAGTCTTGAGTCGATCTAAACGACGTCTTTGCCGGGTTACACCATGGCCACCGACGCCGCGCAATTGACTTTTATGCCATCGCGACGTCAGGACGCTTGTTCTGGATCAAGGATTGCGGCGGCTGCGAGCCCGCTTTCCGAGTAACGCCCCTCCGCGACGCGGATGCCCTCCGGGAAGACCCATCGACGCGATTGACGAAACCGCTATCGGCCCTGTCGCGCGCCGACAAAAGCCGCGGTTATTTCATCCGGCGCAATGATGAAGTGCGCAGAGCGTGCATTCTCGCGCGCCGGATCATGAAGCAACTTGCATTCGCTGAACGGGAATGAACCCGACCACGAATTGAGGATCACAATCATGAAGCTCTATCACCATCCACTGTCCGGCCACTCTCATCGCGCGCATCTGTTCGCTTCGCTCCTTGGCCTGCCCCACGAACTCATCGAGGTTGACCTGAAGTCGGGCGCACACAAGACGCCGGATTTCCTTGCGCTCAATCCGTTCGGTCAGGTGCCGGTCCTCGATGACAATGGCACTGTTGTCTCCGACTCGAACGCCATACTCGTTTATCTCGCCAAGACATCCGGCCGAACCGAGTGGCTGCCCGATGACGCGAAGGGAAGCGCGGCCATCCAGCGCTGGCTGTCCGTCGCCGCCGGCCAACTGGCTTATGGTCCTGCCGCTGCACGGCTGATCACCGTTTTCGGCAGGAGCTTCAATCCAGAGGAAGTCATCGAGCGCGCACACGCCTTGTTGGCACTCGTCGAAGCGCATCTCGCCAATCGCGAGTGGCTTGTCGGCAATGGTCCGACCATCGCGGATGTGGCGCTCTACAGCTACATCGCAAGTGCGCCGGAAGGAAATGTCGATCTGTCCGGCTATCCCAAGGTGAACGCCTTCTTGCGCCGCACCGAAGCGCTGCCCGGCTTTGTGCCTTTCGCCAAAACACCCGTCGGCCTCGCCGCTGCGGCTTAACTGCGTGTGTCGGGCGTATCCGGGCATACGCCCGACACACGCCAACGAGAGCGGACCGATGACCGATACTATGTCGCTATCAAAACTGGACATCTGGCACGCGGGCGAGAAGGCGATCCAGGAAAAGGTCGGCGTTTCGGCTCACATGGATGAACTCGGCAGGCGTATCGTGCGCGATTACATGCCGACGCAACACCGGGATTTCTACGCCCAGATCCCCTTCATCGCGCTCGGCAGCGTCGACGGCGCAGGTGACGCATGGGCAACATTTGTCACCGGCAAGCCCGGCTTCATCTCATCGCCAACAGCGCAATCGCTCGATATCGATGTCGTCAGAGAGCCACGCGATCCCGCCAGCGAAGGTATGCACGAGGGCGATGCAATCGGCCTGCTCGGCATCGAACTTCACACGCGCAGGCGCAATCGCGTCAACGGCATCATCGGGGCGTCGGACAATTACGCCATTCATTTTGATGTCAACCAAAGTTTCGGCAATTGCCCGCGCTACATCCAGCTCCGCGATTATGAGTTCGTCCGCGATCCACGCGAACTGTTTACGGGAAATATCGAAGACAAAGCCGAAATCGACGCAACGGCACGCCGCATGATCGAAGCCGCCGACATGTTCTTTGTCGCGTCCTATGTCGAGCGAGAATCCCGTCGACAGGTCGACGTCTCGAGCCGCGGCGGCAATCCCGGTTTCGTGCGCGTTGCTGACGACGGCACGCTGACAATCCCGGATTTCGCAGGCAATCTCTTCTTCGCCACGCTGGGCAACATCCTCGTCAACGGAAAGGCTGGACTGCTGTTCGTCGATTTCGAGACCGGCAACGTGCTGCAGATGACCGGTGACGCCCGCGTCATCCTGGACTCCCCGGAGATCGCCGCCTTCCAGGGCGCCGAGCGCCTTTGGCAATTCAACGCGCGGCGTGTCGTTCTTCGGCGCGGTGCCCTGCCCCTGCGCTGGGCGTTCCGGCCGGACGGATGGGCGCCGAGCACACTCATGACAGGCAGTTGGGAGCAGGCAGCCGGTCGTCTGCGGGCTGCAGAACTTGCGACCAAATGGCGGCCGTTCAAGGTCATCAACATCGTCGATGAGAGCGCAACGGTCAGGTCGTTCCATCTGGAGCCGGCCGACGGCGCCGGTCTCCTGCCTCATCGCGCCGGACAGTACCTCCCGATCAGACTGCCCATTGACAGCGCGGAGAAGACCGCCATCCGAACCTATACGCTGTCGGTCGCGCCTTCGGATCACGTCTACCGCATCAGCGTCAAACGCGACGGACTGGTGTCGCAGCGGCTACACGACGGCATCAATATTGGCGACGTGATCGAAGCAAGGGCGCCCGCCGGTGAATTCACGATCGACGCCACTCAGGCGCGGCCAGCGGTGCTGCTGGCGGGCGGCATCGGCATCACGCCGATGCTCGCGATGCTGCGGCATGTGATTTACGAAGGGCTGCGGACGCTCAAGATTCGACCGACCGTGCTTTTTCAGGCAGCCCGTTCGAAGAACGAGCGCCCCTTCGGCAACGAATTGGATGAACTTGCGGCCTCCGCTGGAGGCGCAGTCCGGGTCATCCGAGTTCTCGGCGACATCACGGATGCCGAAGAAGGTCCCGACTACGACGCTGCGGGGCGTATCGACATGGCCCTGCTGTCACGGTTCATGCCGGTTGGCGACTACGATTACTATCTCTGCGGACCTTCCGGATTCATGCAGTCGCTCTATGACGGTCTTCGTGCACTGAACATCGCTGACAACCATATCCACGCCGAAGCATTCGGCCCCGCGTCACTGGTGCGAGCCGTCGACAGCCCGGCGACAGCGCCGGCGCGCCAGCTATCGTCGTCGACATCGGTGCACGTCGTGTTCACAGAGTCATTGAAGGAAGCGCGCTGGACACCAGAGTCGGGATCGTTGCTCGACCTCGCGGAATCGCGCGGCCTAAGCCCAGATTTCGGTTGTCGTGAGGGGCATTGCGGCACCTGCCGAACGAAGCTTCTGGCGGGAGCGGTGACCTACGTCAAAGAGCCAGCCGCTGCGGTGGCCGACGATAAAGTGCTGATCTGCTGTGCCGTTCCGGCCGCACAGAACGGCAACGAAGCCAATCGCATTCAATTGGCGCTCTGATCTCGGGATGAGGCGATGCGGATGTCACATCGCCGACGAGCCATTTCGCATCGCCTGGCCTAACCCGCCCGCTTCGGCTTGCGCTCGACCACGACCATGGCCTGTTCGGCGGCGCGGCTCATCAGCGAGGCATATTCCTGGCCGAACAGCACCTGGCAGAAGCGGATCGCGGCCTTGGCCTGCATCTGCCGGTAGCTACGGACGCGGGCATCGCCGGCGCGCAGCGACTGCACCAGCGACTCCGTGGACTTCTCGACATATTGCTGCAGGTCGGAATAGGTCCGCAGCGTCACCTCGTTGATGGCGAGTTCGCTGGCATAGGTCCGGCACACCGCGACGAAATTGATCAGCGCCACGGTCTCCTCGACCTCGGCGAAATCGATCGTCGCCGTCGCGGCAATATCCTTGTCAGGGCGCTGGCGCAGCAGACGCCGCACCCTGCCCGGCACGCTCTCGATCTCCGACTGCAGCGTCGAGGAAATCTCCACCCGGATCGACGCCATCTGGCGGCCCCAAGTGGAATCGTTGCGCATGTCGAGTTCGGTGCGCAGGCCGCGCACGCCGTCATGGGCGACCTTGAGATGTTCGGGGGCGCTGTCGAACTTGCCGCGCCTGATATCGGAGCGCAGTTCGGCCGCGACGCGATTGAGATCGGACAGCGCCATGGTCACGGCGACGCCATAGGGCGTGGCGGCCACGCGGATCTCATCGTCGGAGGCCGCAATCTTCACGGCCAGCCGGATGATCTGCCACGGCGCCGCCAGCCGCTGCATCACCAGCGACAGCGCGAATGGCAGGACTTGCGGTGTGGTCAGCGTCGGCACGTTCAGCGCGCTGTTCACCGAGGCGATCTGGCTATCGCCGAAGCTGCGCAGCACGCTCGGCAGCTTGCCGGAAAAGCCGTCGAGTTGCTCGCGCGCCTTCAGCACCGCGCCGATGGACGGCAGGTCTTCGACGGCATGGGTCGGCCCGATGCGGGCCGCGCCGCGATTACCCGAGGTGACAGCGGCAATGGCAGCTGCTGCCGCCTGCTGGAATTTCTTGACGGCGCGCTCGATGTCCGAAGCGCCCGGCTCGGGCGATACGGTGACCGCCGCCTCGAACTCGCGCACGGCGTCTGCGGCGTCGCGCTCCAGCCACTGCCAGATCGGCAGCAGCGAGGCGCGCCGGATCTGTCCGGGCCGGACATTGCCCACACCTTCGACAAGGAACGGCTCGAGCGATTTGAAGACGAGACGGGTGGGATCCTCGACGCGCGGGCGCACTGCATTCTCGTGGCCACGAACCACGCCGCGCAGCAGGTCGAGCACGAAATTGGCGACCACGACGTCTTCGCCGCGCTCGATCGCGCGCTCATATTCGCGCATCAGCAGCATCTGCGACTGCTCGGGCAGTTGCGCCAAATACTCCCGCAAGCGATCGATCGAGGTTTTGTTCATGCAGCCTAGGAATCCGTGCTTTCCGGTCGATCTACAACCGAAAATCGCCACCGATTTTTGTAGCAGGCGCCCCGTTAAGAAGGCGTTGAGGAACCGGGATCAGGCAGCCGCCCAGGTGCCTTCAGGGCTGCGACAGGCGGTCCCGCGAGCCGTCTTGAGGTCACCATTCACGGTGACCGTGTGGGAAAAGCCGCGGCATTCCCGGCCCTTCTGGTTATAGGCCGGGCCGGCGACGATATTGCCATAGCGTCCCGACGTAGCGTTGCGCCAGGGCACCGGAGCACCGGGTGCACCGCGGTCGAGGGCAGCGATCTGGGCCTCGTAGGCCAGCCGGCGATCCTCGTCGTTGAGCTGGGCGCCGAGCTTGGCGCCGATCAAGCCGCCAAAGGCGGCATTGGTCACCGCGACCGCTGCGTTTTCCTCGGACAGGCCAACGGCCGACTTGGTGCTGCTATAGGCCCGGGCGATCGTATCGGTGCCGAGGCCCAACCCGCCTTCCGACGTCGTCACGTCGCAACCACCCAGCGCCAGCGCGACGGCGGCAACACAGAAGGCGTTGAACTTGACCATGGACCGCAGACCCCGACCGCAAACCGGAACACAGGAAACGTCAAAGACGTTACGAACGGGATAATTCGGGCGACAACGGGGCGCAACAAGGCCGGAACTCAGACACCAGGCAGCACCAGCTCGGCCCGCAGCCCGCCGATCGGCGCCTTGCTGAGTGTCAGGCTACCGCCATAGAGCGCGGCCAGATCGACCACGATAGACAGACCCAGACCTGACCCCGGCTTGGTCTCGTCGAGCCGCTGGCCGCGGCGCGCGACCTGGGCGCGTTCGGTATCCGACAGCCCGCGTCCGTCGTCATCGACGATGATCCGCAGCTTCGACGCCGGATCGGCACCGCCGGTGCGCTCGACCTGCACGCCGATGGTGACATGGGAGTCCGCCCATTTACAGGCATTGTCGACGAGGTTGCCGACCATCTCCTCGATGTCCTGTTTTTCGCCACGGAATTTCGCCGCGGCATCTGCCTCAAGATCGATGGTGATGCCGCGATCCCGGTGAATCTTCTGCATCGTTCGGCACAGCGCCTCCAGCGCCGGCGCGACATCGGTGACGGTGCCGACGATAGTGACGCGCGCCGCGATCCGCGCGCGCTCGAGATGATGCGTCACCTGATCGCGCATCACATCGGCCTGCTCCAAGACCTTGCTCGCAAAGGGGTCGACACCACGGCTGTTCGCCTCGTTGACGATGACTGACAGCGGCGTCTTGATGGCATGGGCGAGATTGCCGACATGGGTGCGCGCGCGCTCGACGATGGCGCGGTTAGCATCGAGCAGCGCGTTCATCTCGCCCGCCAGAGGTGAGATCTCGACAGGGAATGTGCCCTCGAGCCGCTCGGCACGGCCGGACCGAATATCGGCAATGGCATCCGACATGCGCTTCAGCGGCGCGAGACCGAAGCGGACCTGGAAGATCGTGGTGAGCACGAGCACGATCGAGAGTGCAGCGAAAGTGCCGCCAAGATAATAGTCGAAGGTGCGGGTTTCCTCGAAAATCTCGGTGGCGTCGCCGGCAACGCTGATGCGGAATTTGCCGTCGGCGCCGAGATCGACGGGACGCTCCACCATGCGCAAGCGCTGGTCTTCCGGCCCGTCCACATAGCCCTGGCGGATGCCCGACGCCGTGAGCTCGACGCCCTGGTCTTCGAGCTTGGGCAGTTTCTTGTCCCACAGCGAGCGCGAGGCCCGCATCTCGGTCTTCGCGCCTTCGGTGGGCGCGATTTCCCAGTACCAGCCCGACAGCGGCAGTTCGAACAGCGGCTCGCCGAGCGATGGCGTATCGTGATCCGGCGTGTCCGGCGGATTGGCAACTTCGGCCACCAGGGTGCGGAGATAGAGATTGAGGCGGCGATCGAAGGCGCGCTCGGTGGCGCTGCGATAGACCGAGGACAGGACGATTCCGGTGAGCAGGAGGATCACCACCACCCAGGCCGTCGCCGACAGGAACAGCCGCGTTGCGAGCGAGCTGTTGCGCATCAGCGCATGATCCCGGAGATGATCACGGCTGCGGCGGCGTGAGCAGATAGCCAAGACCGCGCACGGTCTGGATGATATCGACGTCGAGCTTCTTGCGGATGCGGCCGACGAACACCTCGATGGTGTTGCTGTCGCGATCGAAGTCCTGATCGTAGAGATGCTCGACCAGTTCGGTGCGCGAGATCACGCGGCCGGTGTGATGCATCAGATAGGACAGCAGCCGGTATTCGTGAGACGTCATCTTGATCGGATTGCCGGAGACGCTGACGCGGCCGGTGCGGGTATCCAGCGACACGGGTCCGCAAGTGAGCTCCGACTGGGCATGGCCGGTGGAGCGGCGCAGCAGCGCGCGGATACGGGCCAGCACCTCTTCGAGATGGAACGGTTTGGCGACGTAATCGTCAGCGCCGGCATCGAAGCCCTGCACCTTGTCGCTCCAGCGGTCGCGCGCGGTGAGGATCAGCACCGGCATGATGCGGTGGTTGCGGCGCCAGGCTTCCAGCACCGAGATGCCATCCATCTTCGGCAGGCCGATATCGAGCACCACGGCGTCGTAGGGCTCGCTGTCGCCGAGGAAATGCCCCTCCTCGCCATCGAAGGCGCGATCGACGACATAGCCGGCATCGGTCAGCGCCGTGGTGAGCTGACGGTTGAGATCGGGATCATCTTCGACAACAAGCAGGCGCAAGTGACTTCTCCGCGTTCACAATCCGAATTGATGCCCGAACGCGTGAACACTCCATGAATGGCGACGGCCGCCAACCTTACTTTTTCTTCACACCGTCTTTAACCGTCAGCGCCTTGACCAGCTTCTCGACCATGCCGGGCGTATCCTGCCCGGTGACCGCACTGACCTTTTCGCGGGTGCGGCCGCTGATATAGACGCCTAGCACGCCGAATCGGAACCCCCAATAGGTCACCAGCAGGGCCGTAGCGTTAACGAGCGCGTTGATGGTCTGGATGTCGCCGGTCCAGAACTCATGCATCAGCACGCACCACAAAGCGGCGCATTCCACCGTCAGTTCGCCAACAAGCGCAATGCGACGGGCTTTTTCGTGCGCCAGTGGCGCCTGACCGAGCGCCTGCGCACGCACCCATTCGGCACCGGCGCGTGTCTTGCCTGCGCCCCGTCCGCCAATCATGAGCCATGTCAGCCACGGCGCACCATTCGGCGCGATGTCAGGCGGCACCTGATGCGCATGCGCGAAGACATTCCAGCACTCACTCAGGAAGCCTCTCTCGCCCCGCGTCATTCCCGTCGACAGGAATTGGCGATCGCCCGCCAGGCCGTCTTGCAAGACGTTCAGAAATGCGTCGACGGAGTTCGTCGAGGTCTCGGGGACGGTCGTCATCTTCGGCGGGCCTCTGTTCGTTGCCGCCCTGCACTTTCTTCAGTTCGGTCAATGTGCGCGCCAGGGAAGCCAGCGTGCGGGCGCGGCGCTCGGCCTCTGTGCGCAACGCTTCATTTACGCGCCGGCGGCCAACGATCTTCTGGATCGAATCGAGTTCGCGTTCGATGGCATGGGTGACGCGATCGGTCAGCGGCGCGTCAGGCGGCAAATCATTGAACCGATCGACTGCCGTTCGCCGTCTTGCACGCGGAGCGCTCGACCGCTTCTTGGCAACAGCTTTCATTGCGGCCGGTCGCTTCTTGATTTGAGTTGGAGGTATATCAACTTCAGCAGCAGATGCTGGTTTCGGCCTCCCCGGTCCGGCGAAGATTGTCGTTGCCGCAATCGTCCTCTTCCGGGCCGCCACGCTGGCCCGGATTTTTTCAGCGGCTGCTTCCATGGTGGCCGGGTTAACGGCGCTCCATGTTTTCTGTGAATTCTTTACTTTCGAGTTCTTGGAGCTCTTCTTCGCCGCCCTCGGTTTCCGCGCGGCCTTCACAACGACAGCAGCCCGCGCCGGCTTTCTCGCCGGGCGGGCCATTGGCTTTCTGACCATGTTGGGAACTCGTTGCTGTTGTCAGTCGATCATGCCGGACTAACTGAAATTGATCGGCGGATCGCCAGAACCGATCACGTCCTGAAGAACACAAACCAGACCACGCCGAGGATCAGCACAGCGAGGCCGAGGCTGATCGCCAAAAGCGCGAGGATCGACGGGCCCGGTTCGGCCTGGCGTGCCTCCGTCGCGGATTCGACGATCTGCTCTTTTTGCTTGGTTGCCGAATTCCTGGTTGTCATGGCACCCTCGTTTCGCTTGCTGTTGGATGCCGATGAGATTCCTTGCGGCACCGTATGGAAAGCAACGCGGGATTTGGATCGATGTTCCGGGCATTCACCGCCACACCGGGCTGAACAGCGACGGGCAGATTCGCGGCCAATCAGCAGCGGCGTTTCCTGCGAACCCAATTGTGGAGCATGCCGTAAACCTACTTCGACAGCGCGACGCTGTCAAGGCTAAAAATCCTAGACTTTGAATTTAGTCCTTAAATTGGAATTTTGTCCGAGCGATCAACGCACTGGCTATCGCGGCGGCTGCGACCACGCCGCTCCCGGCGCTCCGGTGATCTTGCCGGGATAGTCGATATTGACCACGCAATTGCCGCGCAGCTCGGCCGCGGCCTGCAGGCATTGTTGATAGTCGAAGAACCGGCAGATCTGCGGCACACTCCCCGGTCCACGAGGGCCGCCGGTCAACACGCAGAACGGCGGAATACCGGAGCGGGCCGCGACCGATGGCCGCGCCTGCGCAGAATCCACACCCGGCAACGACGCCGACGCGATGGCAATCGCAGCCACAGCCCATACGAGCCCGCGAATCCTTGTTGTCATCGATGCGTCCTTCACGAGCGGGCGATCACTCACCGCGCGCGCCGGCGACGTTGCGGCGCCGGTTCCGTGGCAGCTCCGCCGCGATACTCGACGTTGCCCACGCAGTTGCCTCGCGTACCGACGGCAGCATTGATGCATTGCTGGTAGTCAGAAAAGATGCAGTTGCCGACATAGGAGGATTGGCCGTTGGCGCCACTCTGGGCGATGCAGAATTGCGCACCAGCCGCCGAGGCCGGCGTCGCTCCCGCGAGGACGAATGCCGCAAATCCCAAACCGGCCAATGCCGAAAGCTTCAAACGCGAATTCAATGTCATGATGGTCATCCATATGAAAATGCGCAGGCTCGAGGCCCGCGCACGATCATATAGGGTGCAGCATCGCAATCGATAGGACATTCACGACATTGCGTTTCGACAAGACAGCCATGTCTTTTGTCGATTGCAATGGCGGCGCGCCCGGCACCGGCCGGTCTTCGCTGCCCTATTTCAGCGAGGTATTCACGGCGGCGTAGCGCCCGTTCAGCGTGGTACCAAGGCCCTGCACGGCGACGATGATCGCAAGGCTGATGCCGGCAGCGATCAGCGCATATTCGATGGCCGTTGCACCGGACTCATCGTCGATAAATTTCGCAATCAAACGCAACACTGAAACCTCCTGATACGGCTGCGGATTTCTTCCACGCCGCCTGAAAACTGAACTCAACCTAAGCGGCAGAGGTTGCAGGAAGGTTCACCAACAGGCTCAATTATGAATTAATCATGCGGTAACTATGTGTGCGCTCGCCCGGAGCAGCGGGACTTGGGAGTATCGTGGAGCCGGGTATCGTCTGCATTTCAGCTTGCGCTTAACCAGAAGTGTCGAGGCTTGTCCCAATGGCATCTGAACCTGTCGCAGGCAGCCAATCCGTTGCGGCGTTCATTCCTGAATTCGAACATCTTGTCGTAGAGGTCATGAAGGAGTGGAAGGTCCCGGGCCTCGCCGTTGCTATCGTGCAAGACTTGGAGGTTGCGTTCATTGGGACCTATGGCCTTCGCGATATCGAAGCCGGCCTGAAAGTCACGACGGACACGCAGTTTCAAAGCATGTCGGTCTCGAAGTCGTTCGCCGCTACCGGCCTGGCTCTATTGGTCGACGAGCGACGCATGGACTGGAAGAAGCCAGTGCGGGAATACATCCCGGAATTCCGGCTCTACGACGCCGTTGCGAGCGACCGCGTCACGGTGCGCGACTTGCTGTGCCACCATTCCGGATTGCCACGTCACGATTGGATCTGGCTGCCCGGCGATCTGTCACCCGCCCAAATGCTGGCAGCGCTGCGCTATCTCGAACCGAGCGCCGACATTCGCAGCGCCTTTCAGTATTCAAACCTCGGCTACCTCATTGCGAGCATGGTAGCCGAGCGCGTCAGTGGCCGGACCTGGGCCGAATTCACCCGCTCGCTGACCGACAAGCTGGACATGAAGGTGACGTTCACTGTGGAGGAGCTTGCCGCAGCCACCGACGCGGCCGTGCCCTACGGGATGATGGGAGACACTTGTCAGCGCACGAAACTCTGGCCCATCAGCGTGCCGGCTGCGGGCGGCATGAGCACGTCGATTACAAGCTTCGCGAACTGGCTTCGTTTTCATCTCGGCCAGGGCGCGTTTGAAGGACAACGTCTTCTGTCATCCGGCTTGATACAGGAGCTCCAGAAGCCGCGCGTGCATGTCGGGGCAACCGGCTTCGCCGAGTACAGCGATGTGCATTACGGTTTCGGCTTCCGCTCGCACTGGTATCGCGGAGAGCGCGTCGTGTGGCACGGAGGCGGCTTCACCGGCACGAACGCGCTGATGATGATGTTGCCCGATCGGGGCGTCGGTGTCGCAGTGCTCGTCAATAATGGCATGACTCCGATACTCGCTCCGCACATCCTCGCGAATTATGTCTTCGACCGCGTCTGCGGCAAGGAACCGGTACCCTGCTTCGGTCGCTTCCGCGAGCAACGCCGCAAATTCGTGACGCAATACGAGGCTTGGCTGCAGGCCGGGAAAGCCGCACCGACGCCGGCCACCGAGCCGCACCGTGCCCTCGCGGATTATGCCGGTAACTACAAGCATCCGGGCTATGGCCGCATGACGATCACGCATGCCGAAGGCAAATTGCATTGGGCGTTTCGCGGCATGTCGGAGCCGCTCGCGCATCGGGACTCGGACACGTTCGAGCTGCCCGAGGCACCTGAGTCACCTAGCGGCCTACTGCCGAGCCGGCTTTCCCTCTCATTTTCCACCGGCGAAGACGGGAATATTGCGAGCGTGGCAGTCCCGCTCGACCCGCTGGTTAAGGACATCGCCTTCACTCGCGTGGCAGCGGAACATTTCTGAAGTCGGATGACGGCTTCGCCTTACTCCGAAACCACTGACGGCTTTGCCTTTGCCGGTCCGGCCAGCGGGCGTAACTATCATCTCGGTCGCTGATCTACCAAAGCCAACCGTGCAATGATTGCTCCCCTTTCAAAGATTGCTCCGGGAGCGATAACGGCGTTCGCACCGAACTTGCAGTCGTCCCCGATAAGTGCGCCAAATTTGTCCACGCCGGTGTCGACGATCTCCCCTGCATGCAAAATCAGAATCTTTGGATCGGCAAACTCATTTCGAAAGTTGGCGACTATAGAGCCGGCCTCAAGATTCACTCTCGCCCCAACGACGCTGTCTCCGACAAAATTGAAATGCGCCAACTTCGATCCGGAAAACAAAAAAGAGGATTTTAGTTCGCAGCCCGGACCGATGATACAATTCTCTTCTAGCCAACACCCGCCACGGATCAGTGAGCCGGCGGCTATGAAACACCCCGGTCCGATAATCGCTGGCGCCTTAATTAGCGCGCCAGCTTCCACCGTCGCTGTGGGATGAACCGCGACGTCCCCCGAAATGCGAAAATCTTCGCTAATCCCACTCAAAAGACGTCGAACTGCCAAGACAGAGTTTGTTGTAAGCGCCCAAGGCGTCTTTTCAGTCAGCGCGGCGAGTGGCGAGTCAGAAAATGCGGTTATATGTTCGGTGAGAAATGGCATTCGCCCTCATATCTTGCGCTTACAGAAAGTCCTGAATTGTGCATCGGAACCTAAACGAAGCCAAGGTTCCATTCGGGTCATTCACTGCAGGGACAACCCAGCGCATGTTCGCTGTGCCGCCGAAGGCAGACAAAGCATTGGGGGCAGCTATTGCGGCTTGATGGTATTGCCGTTGACGTGATTCAGCAGCTCGCCACGACGGTGCTGCAGCTCCAATTTTTCTGCCCAGGAAGCGTAGCCCGGATGAGCGCAGCGACATCCGGGGACAGCTCCCGCATATCGCTGCGCTCATGCGGGCTACTTGCTAGTCGCCCTATTCCGAAACCAGTGACGGCTTCGCTTTTGCCGGTCCTGCCAGCGGGCGTTCTTCCATCAGCAGCAGGAACAGCGTCGACAGCGCCAGCAGGGCGGCCGCAGCTTCGAACACGTAGCGGAAGGCGCTGACCATATCGCTGGCCGCGATCGGATGCGTGCTGGCGGCATGTTCGCCTGATATCGAGATGTCCGTGCCCAGAGCCATCAGAAGAATGGTGGTGAAGGCGGCAACGGTGAACGACGCCATCAGCGCGCGGAAGAAGTTCATCGCGCCGGTGGCAGTGCCGATCTGTGGTCGCGGCACGGCGTTCTGGATCGAGACGAGGCTGACGGGAAACACCGTGCCAAGCCCGATGGAGAACAGGCCAAGCATCGTCAGCAGCGCCCACAGCGGCAGCGGCGTCATCAGCGCCAGCAGCAGGCCCATCAGCGCCGACATGGCGGTGCCGGCGATCGCCACGCGCTTGTAGTGTTTCGCCTTGGTCATCATGTGGCCGGCAAAGGCGGCGCCCCCGACCGACACCGCCGCGATCGGGATCAGCGCGACGCCGGCCTCGCCTGCCGTCAGGCCGTAGACGACTTCGTAATAGAGCGGCATATGCACGGTGAGCCCGAGCATCGCGCCCATCGCGCAGCCGCCGGCGGCCATCGCGAAAGGTACCACCGAGCCCGACATCAGTGGCAACGGCAGGAACGGCTCGTCGTGATGGATCGCGTGCCAGATGAAGGCGAACGCCATCACCGCCGCTGCGCCGATCATCGCGACGATGGTCGGCGATGCCCACGAGAATTTGGTGCCGCCCCATGTCAGCACCAGCATGAAGACAACGGCCGAGGCCATCAGCAGCACGCCGCCGAGCCAGTCGACCTTGCGGCGGCGATGGAACACGGGAAGCTTCTTCATCTTCGGCAGCAACAGCGCCAGCGATCCCACGCCGAGCGGAATGTTGATCCAGAAGATCATCGACCAGTGCAGATGTTCGGCGAACAGCCCGCCGATGATCGGGCCGCCGATGCCGGCCGCCACCCACACGCCACTGAAATAAGCCTGATACTGGCCGCGCTCACGCGGCGACACCACGTCGGAAATCACCACCTGCACGATCGGCAAAATGCCGCCGCCGCCGAGGCCCTGCAAAGCGCGCGCGATGATCAGCACGATCATGTTCGGCGCCAATGCGCACATGATCGAGCCGACCATGAACAGCGCCATCGCGGTGATGATCATCGCGCGGCGGCCATAGATATCGCTGAGCGTGCCGAACACCGGTGCCACCGCGGTCGATGCCAGCAGATAGGCGGTGATGACCCAGGACAGATTGTTCACATCGGCGAATTGCCGGCCGATGGTCGGCAGCGCGGTGGCGACGATGGTCTGGTCGAGCGCCGCCAGGAACATGGTCAGCAGCAGGCTCATCAGGATGGTGCGGACTTCGGCGGGGGTCAGCGGCGCCTTCACGAGGAGCGGCGCATCGCCGGGTTCGATCACTTCGGTGGGGATCCGCGACAGTTCCTGCGCGAGCTCATCCGACAGGACCGCATCCGACGGGATTTCCCCGGGCAATACCTGATCATCGGCCGCTGACCGGCTCTGTCGTTCGATCTTGTTCATGAAACTTCGGATTCAAAGGGCTTGGGAGGTAACCGGAGAGCCGGATCGGCGCCAACTCCCGCGCGCAGACTCTCTTTGGAAGAAATCTATTCCCCCGCCCCGTGCAGCAACAGTTGTTTCCTTGCATGGGAGCGTCCCGCGGCGATCATCTGACCGTCATATGCGCGTGATCGAACACCGCGCGCCGCGGATTCTACGCCGGCCGCTTCTTCAGCTTCGCCTTGCGCGGCAGCAGCGCCGGCCAGGTCACGATGTGATCCTGCAACTCGTCGTCGGAGATCGTGTCCTCGCTGCCCTCGACCCGCCCGCGGACCGATACGCCGGCTTCATGGACGGTGTCGGCGCTGCCCGAGATCAGCGGATGCCACCAGTAGAGATCGCGCCCCTCGGCCGCGAGCTTGTAGCCGCAGCTCGGCGGCAGCCAGCTCAGCGTGCGGACATTGTCGGGGGTCAGCCGCACGCAATCGGGAACATGGTCGGAGCGGTTCGGATAATCCTTGCAGGCGCAAAGACCCGCATCGAGCAATCGGCAGGACACATGGGTGTAATAGATCTTGCCGGTATCCTCGTCTTCCAGCTTCTCCAGGCAGCAGCGTCCGCAGCCGTCGCACAGGCTTTCCCACTCGGCGCCGGACATCTCTTCCAACGTCTTGGTTTTCCAGAACATTCCCTCCTGTGCGGAAGGACGCGGGGGACGCGCGGTCATGCGATTTGAATCGATCCAGGTTGCGGCGAAACGCACTTCTAGGAGTTGCGGTGCAGGCTCTGCAAGCAACATCGTGTCGGCCGGCTCGCAAACAAGGGCAAAACCGGCAAGCTGTTAGCTCTGTCGTGCAAATGATAAGCAATGCCATTGGTTTATCCGCCCTGCTCGGCTAGAACTTGAACGACTCTCCGGCGGCCGCAAACCTGCCGCCGGGTTGCCGCATTATTTCAGCATGACGTCCGCGCGGTGCCGGTGGGTGCACGCGAGCGCTGCAACAAACCAAGGGCCCCTGTGCCTCAGATCGTGCCATCCCGTTGGAAGACCAAGTTCCGGCATTTCCTGCTGGATCTGGATGCGCGTATCGATTCCGGCCTGTTCTCATCCGGCCGCGGCACCCGCGAACTGTGGGAGCGCTACTCCACCTTCATGGACCGCTTCTATGTCGGTCGCTGGAAGCGCTGGGTGTTCATTGAGCCGCTGTCGGAAATGGCCACCATCGGCCTCGGCGGCCTGATCCTGATGCTCGCTTTGGCGCAGCCGGCGTTTCGCGAAACTGCCGACGAAGACTGGCTGAAGAAGTCCGATCTCGCAGTGACGTTTTTGGATCGCTACGGCAATCCAATCGGCAGCCGCGGCATCAAGCACAACGACTCCATTCCGCTGGAAGATTTCCCGGACAATCTGATCAAGGCTACCCTCGCCACCGAGGACCGCCGCTTCTACGATCACTTCGGCATCGACATCGCCGGCACCGCGCGTGCGCTGGTCACCAACGCGCAGGCCGGCGGCGTGCGCCAGGGCGGTTCGTCGCTGACGCAGCAGCTCGCGAAAAATCTGTTCCTGTCCAACGAGCGCACCATCGAGCGCAAGGTCAACGAAGCGTTCCTGGCGATCTGGCTGGAAACCCGCCTGACCAAGAACGAAATTCTGAAGCTCTATCTCGACCGCGCTTACATGGGCGGCGGCACTTTCGGCGTCGACGGCGCCGCGCATTTCTATTTCAACAAATCCGCGCGCGACGTGAACCTCGCGGAAGCCGCGATGCTCGCCGGCCTATTCAAGGCCCCGACCAAATACGCGCCGCATATCAACCTGCCCGCCGCGCGCGCCCGCGCCAACGTGGTGCTCGACAACCTCGTCGATGCCGGCTTCATGACCGAAGGCCAGGTGTTCGGCGCCCGGCGCAATCCCGCCGTCGCCGTCGATCGTCGTCAGGAAATCTCGCCGAACTACTATCTCGACTGGGCATTCGATGAGATGCGCAAGCTCGTCGATACATTCCCGAAATCCTATGTCGAACGCGTGTTCGTGGTCCGCACCGCCATCGACATGAATGTGCAGCGCGCCGCCGAAGCCGCCGTCGAAAACCAGTTGCGCCAGTTCGGCCGCGACTATCATGCGACGCAGGCCGCCACCGTGGTGTCGGACCTCGAAGGCGGCGTCCGCGCCATGGTGGGCGGCCGCGACTATGGCGCAAGCCAGTTCAACCGAGCGGTGGACGCGATGCGCCAGCCCGGTTCCTCGTTCAAGCCCTATGTCTACACGACGGCGTTGCTCAACGGTTACAAGCCGACCTCGATCATCCTCGACGGCCCGGTCTGTATCGGCAACTGGTGCCCGCAGAACTACGGCCACTCCTATTCCGGCAACGTGACCCTGACGCAGGCGATCACCCGTTCGATCAACGTCGTGCCGGTGAAGATCTCGATCGCGCTCGGCAAGGGCGCGCAGAATCCGGCCAAGGCCGGCCGCGCCAAGATCGTCGAGACCGCGCGCCGCTTCGGCATCAAGGCGCCGCTGCTCGATACGCCGTCGCTGCCGATCGGCTCCACCGAAGTGACGGTGCTTGAACACGCCGTTGCCTATGCGACCTTCCCGAACAAGGGTCGCTCGGCGAAGCCGCATGCGGTGCTGGAAGTGCGCACCGGCGCAGGCGACCTCGTCTGGCGGTTCGATCGCGACGGTCCGAAACAGTTGCAGGCGATCCCCGCCTCCGTCGCCGCCGATATGGCCGGCATGATGAGCCACGTGGTCAGCGAGGGCACCGCGCGCCGCGCCGCGCTGGACGGCATCCCGACCGCAGGCAAGACCGGCACCACCAATGCGTATCGCGACGCCTGGTTCGTCGGCTACACCGGCAACTTCAGCTGCGCGGTCTGGTACGGCAATGACGACTACTCGCCGACCAACCGCATGACCGGCGGCTCGCTGCCGGCGCAGACATGGCACGACATCATGGTCGCCGCCCATCAGGGTATCGAGATCAAGGAAATCCCGGGCGTCGGCGCGGGTACCAAGAATCCTGCTGCAGCCGCCTCATCCGTCATGGCGGCCAACGCGCAGGACGCCAAGCCCGGCCCGCCGCCGGTGCTGACGCGCCGCGGCGCCGACGTCCTGCTGCGTGTCGAGAAGCTGCTCGACGACGCCGGCAAGACCGCCGGCCGCACATCATCCAACGAACCGTTGAAGCCCCGCGCCTCCTCCACGCTGGCCTTCCCCGAGAGCTACGCGTCGGCGAATGATGCACCGGATGCCAAAACGACCACATCCGCAACCGCCCCCGCGTCGCGCAAGAACTGAAGCTGCTATCATGACGGTGCGCACGTGCGGCTGATCTTCCTCACGCTCCTGGCGCTCGCGATCGCCACTGCTGTCGGTCTCGGTCTGACCTGGACCACCGCGACCCGCGGCACAGACCTTGGCACACTCACGATCGGTGCATGGACTGCGCGCCCGCGCACCGGCACCAGCGAGATCGATCCCTATGCGCGTGCGTCCATTGCACGATCGGGCGAATTGCCGATCGGCACCGGCGACGGCGTCACCTTCACTGCCACCACCGACGACAAGAAAAAGCCGCTGGACGGTCGCTGCGATATCGTCGTGTCAGGCGTGACACCGGCGGCGCGCTTCTGGACGCTCTCACTCTATGACACCAAGGGCCGTCTGGTGCCCAACACATTGCAGCGCTACGGCTTCACCAGCCAGGAAGTGGTGCGCAATGCCGACGGCGCGTTCGAGATCCGCATCGCTGCACGCTCGCGCGCCGGCAACTGGCTGCCGACCAGCGCGCTGGAACGCTATGTGTTGATGCTGCGGCTGTACGATACGCCGGTTGGCGTTGCCACCCGAACGCAGAAAGACGCGCCTATGCCCGCCATCGCCACGGTGAGCTGCCCATGATCCGGCTGATGTTCGCGCTCATCGGCGGTGTCGTGCTTGGCGGCATCGTGCATCTTGTCAGCGTGCTGGCACTACCGCGCATCGCAACGCAAGACGCCTATTCGCGGCTCTCCTCGGTCACCAAGGAGAATACGGTGTCGCCGCTGCCGCAGACCGAGCCGGCCAATGCGCTGTTGCCGTTCATGGACCCGGCCTTCGCCATGGCCGTCTGCCGCTACGATCTGGCCAAAGGACCGATCAAGCTCACCGTGCCGGTCAGCCAGTCCTACACATCGGTGTCGTTCTACACCCGCAGCGACGTCGCTTACTACGCGATCAACGACCGCTCCGCCGGCCGCCGCGTCATCGAGCTCGATCTGATGACCGAGGCGCAGCACGAAGCGCTGCCCGAGGAAGAGGACGTCACGTCCGCCGACCGCCTCATCATCGACTCGCCGACCGCGACCGGCCTGATCGTGCTGAAGGCGCTCGCCGCCGAACCCGGCCTGATGATTCAGGCCCAGGCATCCCTCGCCGCATCGAATTGTCGGGTGCAGACCGATCCGCCGGCTGCGCCGGTGAAGGGCAAGCGCTGAGCGCTCGCTATCGCGCCATCAGCTATCCCGTTGCCAGCGGCGTGCCGATATCCGCCACGAGCTTCACGAGATCAGCCTGCCGTGACCTGCCGGTCTTGGCGTAGATCCGGTTGAGATGTGTCTTCAGCGTATTCTCTGAGATCCCAAGCAAAGTAGCAGTCTGGGACGGGTTGAGCCCCTTTCCGGCGCTCACGAGCACGCGCGCTTCGGCGGGCGTGAGCTCGAACAGCGTCGTCAACACGGCCTCCGGCATTGGAGAGGCCGAGGTCGTTGTCGAGACGAAGACGGCCGCACATGCGGGGCGGAAAGCGGCGCGCGCCGTACCATCAGTCAAAGGCAAGACATAGGCGACAGCGGGCGGTTGCCCTGCCGCCGACACTGGCAAGCCAATGCCTTTGCCGCCGAGCGAGAGGTCAGATGCAGCGCTTGCGATCGCCTGCAACAAGGCATCGCCCATCAATGCGTTCTGCGCCTGAATGGTTCGCCCCTGACGCAGGATCGGACCATCCGTTGCAAACATGCGTTCGGCACTTGCATTGGCATGGAGCACCGATCCGACCGCGTCGGTCAGCACGACGGGCACAGCAAGGTTCTCGAGGGATTCGCGAAACAGATGCGCCGTCACGCGCACGTCATCGAGCAGGTCGCTGATCATCGCCGCCCTGCGCAAATGCGGAGACAGCAAGGTCAGAAACCGTTGATCCTCGGCAGATACGGCAGCCTTGTCCGCCCAGGTGGTGCAGCCGAGCAGACCGATGCGATCCGGCGTATGAACGAATTTGACAATGCATCCTTCGCGCAATCCCTGCGGTTCGGCCCAATTGCGAAAGAACGCGGTCTGCTGCAATTCACTTTCGGGCATCAGCGAGAGCGTCGATACAGGCGTATCGATATCGCCGACCACCGCAGCTTTCAGGCCCGGAATAGCATCGAAACTGTAGTCCTGCAGCGCGCGCATGCGCTCGGCATCCCAGGGCGACTGGGCAGCAAACCGGCCGTGATTGTCCGACGTGCCAGCCAGCGCAATCGTGGTGTAGGCCGCATCCATCGTCTGCGTGATGCGGGTGAGAACACTCGACCATCCCTCACGGTTCAGAACGCAGTCGTAGATATCTCCGATGATTGAAGAGAGTACGTCATTGTCGACAACGTCCATGAACATTCCAAATCCGTGATTGCGCGCGCTCTGGTGTGGCAGGGCGAGATCGAAGTCAATTTCCGGACGCGCACACGCAGCATATTTTACCACATCATACTTCGGGGTGACGACACGGAATTCCGCCACGCGTAGCAGTGGCGACGGCGACTCCGGGTGATCCGGATGCGCCTGCCGAAAGACCTGCTGCGTGAGGGCTTTCGTATCTGGAATTCACGCCCCGACGTATCTGGAGAGCTTGATGTCGACATCTGCGAAATTCGTCTGCGTAATTGGTTGCGTTCTGTTGGCATCAACTCCGGCGTTGTCCGCAGACAATCTCGCTCAACCGCATTACAAAGCGGCGCCTGCTCCACTGCCAGGCTGGGCCGGCGCCTATATCGGCGGCACCGTCGGCTATCGCTGGGCCGAAAGCGCTTCGAGCATTTCGGCGATCGACACGGTCTTCATTCCCTTTTTCCAGTCACAAGGTTCGATGCCGCGCGCGCTTGATTCACGCCTCAGCGGTGCCATCGGCGGCGGCGAAATTGGCTACAACTGGCAATTCGGCCAATGGGTCACCGGCCTCGAAGCCGACTTCTCCTATGCCAGGTCGGCCAGCACTGCCACCTACGACGCGCCGGAAATCGGTGCCAATCCCGCAACCCTGACCAGCCACACGACCGAGTTGTCATGGTTCGGCACGGCACGCGCGCGACTGGGCTATCTGGCAACACCGGATACGCTGCTATTTGCTACCGGTGGTCTCGCTTACGGACAGGCCAAGGTCTCGACCGGTATTGTGCCAGAACCGACACAACCCTGTGCCAGAAACGTTCTCTGCTCCACCGGCACCGCGTCAGAGACGCTGGTCGGCTGGACGATCGGCGGCGGCCTGGAAACGAAGATTGCATCGAACTGGACGGCGAAGATCGAGTATCTGCATTTCAATCTCGGGACCATCGGCAATACGGCGACCACGCTGACCAGCAACACCTTTTGGCGGGGGACAAAAATGATTGGTGTCGATTCGGACATCACCGGCAATATCGTCCGCATCGGCGTGAATTATCAGCTGTAAGGCGACCTCGGCCGTGACGTTATTGCGCATGGAAAACGTCCAGGGAGCCCTCTGGCGTAATCTGCCTGCAATCTCCCGCAGCGAAGCTCCGCATCCATCGCCGACCCACGAATCGGCGCGAATGCGGGGCCTCCATGCAACACGACCAAGAGCCGTCCGATACGGCCGCCAGCTATTTCCTGTCCCTGATCTGGTGGCCGCTGCTGTATTTCGGGGCGCTGCTCGGTGCCGGCATGGCCTTCGCCAGCGCTGCGCCGCTGTTCTGGTTCAATATCGTCTATGCCGCGCTGTTTCTCGCCATCGTCGCCCTCGAACGGCTGATGCCGCATCGTGAGGAATGGCTGCAGCATGATGGCGAAACGCTGAATGACATCGGGCATACGCTGCTGACCAAGGGCACGGCGCAACTGGCTGTCGCCGCCACCGCGATCGCTCCGATGGCGATGGCGACCCTGACGCGCGCGGACGATCACGCCTCGCATCTGTGGCCCACACAGTGGCCGCTGATCGCGCAGGTCGTGCTCGCGCTGGTGATTGCCGAATTCGGCCTCTACTGGTCACACCGGATCGCGCATGAAAACCTGTTCTTCTGGCGCTTTCATGCGCTTCATCACAGCGTGGTCCGGCTCTGGGTGGTGAATACCGGACGCTTCCACGTGATCGACTCGCTGATCAAGATGGCGCTCAGCCAGGCGCCGCTCTACCTGCTCGATGCGCCGCTGCCGGTCTTCCTGTGGGTCGGCGCGGTGACGGCCATCACGGGCCTGCTCACCCATTGCAATGTGGAGACGCGCACGGCGCTGTTCGATCCGATCTTTGCGACGCCAAAACTGCATCGCTGGCATCATTCAAAGACGCTGAAGGAAGGCAACAGCAATTATTGCGAGAACATCATGGTGTGGGACCATGTGTTCGGCACCTATCTCAATCCCGCCAAGGCGTCGCCGGACCGGCTCGGCATCAGCGGCAAGGTTGCATCGGATTTTCTGGGACAGATCGCGCAGCCATTTTCGCGCAAGGGCGCGCGGCAGATTCTTGGCCGCCAGACCGTGCCGGACGATCAGGTGAAGCCAGTGGAAACGTCCGACGCCGTAGCGCGGATTAGCGAAGCGTAATCAACCCTACACGTCCAGCTATCCGCCGACCTGGAGCACCTTGCCGGGGCGAACCGGCGTGAGGCTGCCGGCCATGGCCGTGGTCTGCGCCGCCAATTCGCCGATCAGCATATCGGCCCCCGATGCCATGCCATCGGGGGCGTGGATCACCATGCGTTCCAGCGCCCACTTATAGGACGACACCCGGCGCTGCAGACATTGCTCGACCCATTGCACGATCAGCGCGTTCTCATCCATGCGTGCGATGGCGTCGGCACGCTCCTTCGGCTCCAGCGCCGACACCAGTTTCAGGCTGGCATTGCGTTTGCGATCGAGTTCGATGACTTTCGCAGCCGTCGAATAGAAGGCCTCGAAGCGCAGGATGTCGTCGCGCGCGTCGTCCATCAGCACGCTGTAGCGGGACGTATGCGAGCGATGCGGCTCGTCGATCAGGAGCCGGCCATAGGCCGTGCGATCGTAGGTGACGTTCTGCCGCCATGGCGATGCGATCGGCTTGTAGTCACCGAACACGCTCTTCCACAGGGGGCGCGAATGCGGCGGCTCGATCAGCGGATAAGCGAGATCGCGCAACTGGCGCTCGAGATCGGTGAGCTGGAATTCCGACGACTTCAGGCCGACGCTGCCAGTGGCCTCGACGCCGATCCAGCGATGCATATCGTCGGTCACCGCATTGTTGCGGGTGCGGCCGAAATCGCCGCCGGCGCAGCCGCCGAGCGCACAGCCGATCAAGGTGACGACTGTCAGGGATGGAGTCAGGCGCCGAAGCCGTATCCGGTTCGGTTGGGATATCGCCGACATGGTGCTGGATCCTGGATCAGGAACGGGCGCGGCGCTTGCGGCGGCGTCCCGGCGCAGTGCCCTCTTCCGGGCCGCTGCCACCATTGCTGTCGTCGATCTGACGCTCGATTCGAATCACCGGCAGGATCAGGATTTCTGCGGAGGTTTCGCGGGGAGACGGCGCCACATTCACACCCAGCCTGCGCGCTGCCGCATCCGCCGGGAACTTGATGATGGTGCTCATTATCCAGTCTCTCCGCGCCGCTTCGCCCGTTTTGCCGACGCACCGTCATTAAGGACAGTCATGGTTAACAGCATGTTAACGCCGCCATGCCGCCATATGCTGGCCGCCTTGAGGAACATGATTGGGCGTCGCAGCATCGACCAAAAGTGGAATGATATAGGGACGCATTTTTTCATGAGCGACATCGTTGGAACCCTGATGGAATGCTCCCATTCTACGGACTGGAAATTCCGCATGCGCTGTCCGCGCTGCGGCTCGTCGATCTCCGACATTCAGACCAAGCCGTCTTGCGTGAACTACAATTGTGACTACAGCGACGCCGGATTCCCGGTTGTCGATGGGCAGCCGGTACTCATTGACTTCGAGTCCAGCGTGTTCGACCGCCGCCTGTATCATCGCGACAATGGCTCGGTGATGCCGCGGGATGTCGCCGGCCAATCGATCGGTACGCGCCTGCATCGCTTCACGTTTGGTGAAAATCCTGTCGCGGCCAAAAACTGCGAGAAATTCCTCGACCTTCTCAAGCAGGAGACTGCGAGACCCGTCGTGCTCGTTGTCGGCGGTGGCACCGTCGGCTCCGGTGCGGACTGCCTCTACGATGATCCGGATGTCGAAGTCGTCGGAACCGACGTGTTCTCCACCGACAACACCGCGCTGGTCGCTGATGCGCACAAGCTGCCATTCGAGGACGCGACCTTTGACGGCGTCTGGATTCAGGCTGTGCTCGAACACGTTCTGGAGCCGGCCACCGTCGCGGCCGAAATCCATCGGGTGCTGCGCCAGAACGGCATTGTCTATGCCGAGACGCCCTTCATGCAGCAGGTGCACGAACGCGCCTATGACTTCTCGCGCTTCACGCAAAGCGGACATCGCTGGCTGTTCAAGAAATTCACCGAGATCGATGCCGGAGCCGTCAATGGCGCCGGTATCGGCCTGCTCTGGTCGATCCGGTATTTTTCACGCACGCTGGGCGCCGGCGACAAATTCTCGCGCCTCTTCACCCTGCCATTCTTCTGGCTGCGCTACTTCGATCGCCTCGGCCGCTCGCGTGCCCGCGCCGACGCGGCGTCAGGCGTGTATTTCATGGGCCGCCGGGCCGAACGGGCCATCAGGCCGCGCGAGATGCCGCAATATTACAACGCTCAGGCCTGAAGCGACTCGTCGGAATCGGATCTGCTCGGCCAGCGGCCCATGGTTAAACACATATTAATGCGTCCGCGATAATTTGAGGCAAGGTTCCCTTAGTAAGCGTATGCCATGCCTGCCTCACCTCCTATGTTTCCGGGCTTTGACGGATTGCTGACGCTCTCGCGTCGCGAAGGTGTGGACGTGCGACCGACCCTGTTGCGCGTGCTGACGGATCTTTATGTCCAGGCACCGAACCATACGATCGACGAAGAGAAGCAGTTCGTCGAACTCACCGCGCGCCTGATCGATCAGGTCGACGACGCCACCCGCGCCGCGGTGCGCGCGCGGCTGTCGATCTATCCGAACACCCCGCGCGCGATCCTTAATCGGCTCAATCTGCGCCCGACCGAACCCGGCCAATCGGTGCCGCTCGCGCAGCCCATTTCCGCCGCAGAATCTCTTGCGCCGACCGTGAAGCAGCCGAGCGAAGCGCAGATGCGTGTCGCCGCCAATATGGCCATGGCACCCAGGGACGCGTCCGAGATCAGCACGCTGTTCTTTGCCGCATCAAGCAGCGAGCGTGCGCAGATCCTGCATAATCTCGCCGAAACGCCGCTGCGATCCTCCGCCCGGATTCCGCAAGCGCGCGCCGCACGCGCCATGCACATTCTTGAAATGGCCGCCTTCGCCGAAGACCGCGACAACTTTGCGCGCGAGCTGAGCGAAGCCTTGATGCTGCCTGCCGCCATTGCCGAGCAGGTCGTGAGCGACCCCGGCGGCGAGCCCCTCGCCTGCTGCGCCAAGGCGCTCGGCATGCGGAGCGACATCTTCCAGCGCGTGTTGCTGTTCCTCAATCCGGAATTCGGCACGTCCGTGACCAATGTCTACCGGATCGCGCGCATGTATGACGTGCTGAGCGAGCGCTCGGCACTGATCATGGTGGCCGCCTGGCGCGGCGCGCATATGGCAGCGACGCGCGCCAAGTTCCGCCCCGCGCTCTATGATGATGAGCGGCAGCGCGCGCGGCCAAGCGTGCCACAGGCACGGCCGAGCGTTCAGCCAGGCGAGGATATCACGCGCGTGACGCGGAATTCGTCGGGGCGCTAGAGCATGATCCCGAAAAGTGGATGCCGGTTTTCGGATCGGATCATGCTCCGATAAAGAAAGGCTCTAGGACGGATCGACATTCATTGGCTCCAGATCATCGCTGCAGCGAGGTGGATAAAGCCGGCGAAGTGAGAAGTTCGTCGGTCATAGCGTGTGGCGAAGCGCCGGAAGTGCTTGAGACGACAGAAGCAGCGCTCGATCCGATTGCGCTGCTTGTAGGCGTTGGCGTCGT
>NZ_LVYV01000001.1:317500-1181627 GCF_001618955.1 Tardiphaga robiniae | reverse complement strand
CGTTCTTCTGCGATCCCTACGCCCCCTGGCAGAAAGGTGGCGTCGAGAATGCCATCGGCCGCATGCGTCGCAGGATCCCGCGCAAGACCGATCTGGCCACGCTCACGCCCCAGGATCTTGCTGATGCCGTTCTGGCTTACAACAGCACACCCCGAAAGTGCCTTGACTGGCACACCCCCGCTGAGCTCTTTGCTCGACAGCTGTTGCACTTCGAGTGGGAATCCACCTCCCCGCCTTCGCGGGGATGACAGTCGAGAGGATGTACCGTCTCAACTACCTGATCCACCCCGTCGCCAGCGCGCTGGCCCATTCGGGTCGCTGGTTCTGCAACGCCAGCTCCGCCATCGCCTGATGATCATAAGGCACCTGACGGAACGTCACCTGCCAGCGTCCATCGCGCTTCTCGATGATCGCATAGCAGGCATCGGGCGTGCCGACTTCCAGCGTATGCGGATAGGGCGTGACGTCGCGATAGCCGGGACCGCCGACGCTGCCGGGATTGACGATCATGCGACCGGCGCGCAGCCGGACGGCGCGCGCGATATGGGTGTGGGCGCAGAGGATCAGCGACTGAGTGATACCCTTGGCCTTCTCCTCGATCGCTTCGATCGGGGCCATGTGGACGATGCCCTCGGGAGTCACAGCTTCCATCCAGTAGGTGTTGTCGTCATCGGGCGTGGCATGACAGAGATAGACCTCCTCACGATAGATCGTACTGAAGGGTAGCGCACGTAGCCACTCCATCTGCGCCGGCTCGAGCTGGCTGTGCGCCAGCCGATCGGACGGCCACATGTCGTCGAGTGCATAGTCGGTGACATAGCGGTCGTGATTGCCGCGCACGCAGACGGCGTTCATACCCATCATGATCTCGACGGTGCGGCGAGCATCCATCGGGCCCGAGACCATGTCGCCGAGATTGACGATATCGGAAATGCCCTGGGCGCGGATGTCAGCGACAACAGCCTCAAGGGCGAGATAATTGCCGTGAACATCGGCAATGGCAGCGAAGCGCATCGAACCTCCAGAGGTCGTTATGTCGATGCACGTTTTATGCAGGTAGCGTGCCGTTCTCCGCAAGGACATGACCGGCCAGATAGAGCGAACCCGCAATCAGGATCCGCGGCGGGACCTCGTAGGCCAGCTTCGTCAGCGACTGCAGTGCGTCGGCGACGCTCGGCGCTGTCTCGACGCGCATGCCGAGACTGCGCGCGGCATCGGCCAGTGCATCCGGCGCCATGACGCCGTCGCGGCCGGGGATTTTCACCGCGATGATATGCCGAGTCTGGCCGGCGAAGTTCGCCAGAAAACCCGCCGCATCCTTGTTGGCCATCATGCCGGCGATCACGACCAGAGGACGTGACACGCGCTCTTCGAGATCGCCGAGCGCCGCCGCAATGACGCGCCCGCCATCGGCATTGTGGCCGCCATCGAGCCAGACTTCGGATTCGGCAGGCGCCGCACCGACAAGCTTGCCCGATGTCAGCCGCTGCATCCGCGCCGGCCATTCGGCGCGCGCCACACCCGTCTCATAGGCGGCGGGATCGATCTTGAAGATATCCAGCGCGCGCAGCGTCGCAATCGCAAGACCAGCATTGCCGAACTGATGGCGCCCGAACAGCCGCGGCGCGGCGATATCCATCAGCCCGCGATCATCCTGATACACCAGACGGCCGCGCTCAATATTGACGTGCCATTCCTGCCCGGCGCTCACGAGGGGCGCGTGCATCCTACGCGCCTGCTGCTCGATCACCTCGGTTACATCAGGCGATTGCTCGGCGGTGACCACCGGCACGCGGCGCTTGATGATGCCGGCTTTCTCGCTGGCGATCTTCGCAAGTGTATCGCCCAAAAAATCCGTGTGATCGATGGCGATCGGTGTCAGCACGCATGCGGCTGGTGTTTCGATCACATTGGTCGCATCGAGCCGGCCGCCGAGGCCGACTTCGAGCAGCACGACATCGGCGGGATGTTTCGCGAACAGGTCGAACGCAGCGGCAGTCTCGGCCTCGAACAACGTGATTGGCGCGCCGGCATTGATCGTCTCGACATGGGCGAAAGCCGCACGCAGTTCATCATCGCTCACCAAGGTGCCGGCGAGACGGATGCTCTCATTCATGCGGACGAGATGCGGCGAGGTGTAGACATGGACGCGCAGACCTGCGGCCTCACAGATCGCGCGCAGATAGGCGATGGTCGAGCCCTTGCCGTTGGTGCCGGCAACGTGAAGCACCGGGGGCAGCTTGCGCTCGGGATTGCCGAGCTGCGCCATCAGCCGCTGCATGCGGTCCAGCGACAGATCAATGGTGTTCGGATGCAGCGTCGAGAGCCGCGCCAGAATCTCGCCGAGGTCCGGCGACGATGGCGGCGCGGAGTTGCTCACGCGTGCGCGGCCGGCACCGCGTCAGGAGCCACGACGATCTCGGCCGGAATGCTCTCCGCGCGCGGCGGGCTCGCAATGGCCGGCGACTTCGTCAGCAGGCGACAGAGGCGCGCCAGCGTCGGCTTCAGATCGTGGCGATGCACGACCATGTCGATCATGCCGTGGTCACGGAGATATTCGGCGCGCTGGAAACCTTCCGGCAGTTTCTCGCGGATGGTCTGCTCGATCACGCGCGCACCGGCAAAGCCGATCAGCGCGCCGGGCTCGGCGATCTGCACGTCACCCAGCATCGCGTAGGACGCGGTGACACCGCCGGTGGTTGGATTGGTCAGCACGACGATGTAAGGCAGCTTGGCTTCGCGCAGCATCTGCACGCCGACCGTGGTGCGCGGCAACTGCATCAGCGACAAGATGCCTTCCTGCATGCGGGCGCCGCCGGAAGCCGCAAACACGATGAAGGGCGACTTCTTCTCGACCGCGAGCTCAAGTCCGCGCACCAGCGCTTCGCCAGCGGCCATGCCGAGCGAACCGCCCATGAAATCGAAATCCTGCACGGCGACGACGACGCCGGTACCTTCCATCCTGCCGAAGCCGACCTTGACCGAGTCGTTCATGCTGGTCTTGGTGCGCGCATCCTTGATGCGATCGACATATTTGCGCTCATCACGAAACTTCAGCGGATCGGCGATCACTTCGGGCAGCGCGACGTCATACCAGGTCTCATTGTCGAAAATCGACTTCATGCGGGCAGTGGCGCCCATGCGCATGTGATAGTTCGAGCCGGGAATGACGAACTGGTTGCTCTCGACGTCCTTGTAGAACACGAGCTGTCCCGTATCCGGGCACTTGATCCACAGGTTCTCGGGCGTATCGCGCTTGAGGATGCTGCGGATTTTCGGCCGGACGACGTTGGTGAGCCAGTTCATATGTGTCTCCGCGTCGCTGAGATGATGCGTCGCTCTGATATCTATATGGCGGCCGGGACAGAGCCCGGCAACCGTTGTCCCGGTTGATGGAGGCCAATTGTGGCTTATTCGGCAGCCTGTTTGGCCCCGTGAACGCCCTGGGCGAGGGCTGCGGCCAGATCGGCGACCGCGCTGACCGTCCTGGCCGTGGCCTTGCCATCGGCGTCCAGCGAGCCCTTCAGTGCATCGATCAGCGCCGTTCCGACCACCGCGCCGTTGGCATGCCGGGCGATGTCATGCGCGGCTTCCGGCGTCCGGATGCCAAAACCGACGCAGACCGGCAGCTTGGTATGGCGCTTGATCCGCGCCACGGCCGCGCTCACGGCGGATGAATCCGCGCTGGCTGATCCCGTGATGCCGGTGATCGAGACGTAATAGACGAAGCCCGACGTATTCGCGAGCACAGCCGGGAGGCGCTTGTCGTCGGTGGTCGGTGTTGCGAGACGAATGAAATTGAGGCCAGCCTTCATGGCGGGCAGGCACAGCTCGGCGTCTTCTTCCGGTGGAAGGTCGACGATGATCAGACCATCGACGCCCGCGGCCTTCGCGTCGGGCAGAAATTTATCGACGCCGTAGATATAGATCGGATTGTAGTAGCCCATCAGGACGATGGGCGTCTTGTCGTCAGCGGCGCGGAAGTCGCGCACGAGCTGTAGCGTCTTGCGCAGCGTCATACCGGCCTGCAGCGCGCGCAGACCCGCGGCCTGGATCGACGGGCCGTCGGCCATCGGATCGGTGAAGGGCATACCGATCTCGATGATATCGGCGCCGGCCTTTGGCAGCGCCTTGACGATTTCCAGCGCGGTGGCGGGATCGGGATCGCCGGCCATCACGAAGGTGACGAACGCCGCGCGGCCTTCGACTTTCAGTTCGGCGAAACGAGTATCGATGCGGGTGGTCACGACTGCCTGCCCTTCAGGATATCGCCGACCTGCGGGACGTCCTTGTCGCCGCGGCCGGAGAGGTTGACGACCATCAGGTGATCCTTCGGCAGTGTGGGTGCGAGTTCGCCCACCTTGGCGAGGGCATGGGCCGGCTCCAGCGCCGGAATGATGCCTTCGAGCTTCGACAGCAACTGAAACGCTGCCAGCGCTTCTTCATCCGTTGCCGACAGATACTTCACGCGGCCGATGGTGTGCAGCCACGAATGCTCGGGGCCGATGCCGGGATAGTCGAGGCCCGCGGAGATCGAATGGCCTTCCTGGATCTGGCCGTCTTCATCCATCAAGAGATAGGTGCGGTTGCCATGCAGCACGCCGGGACGGCCGCCAGCAATCGATGCGGCATGCAGGTTGGTGAGCCCGTGGCCCGCCGCTTCGACGCCGTAGATATCAACCGATGGATCGTCGAGAAACGGATGGAAGAGCCCCATCGCATTGGAGCCGCCGCCGATGCAGGCGATCAGCGAATCCGGCAAACGACCTTCGAGCTCCTGCATCTGCACACGGGTTTCCTCGCCGATGATCGACTGGAAGTCGCGCACCATCATCGGATAGGGATGCGGGCCGGCGACGGTGCCGATGCAATAGAACGTGTTGTGCACATTGGTGACCCAGTCGCGCAGCGCCTCGTTCATCGCATCCTTGAGCGTGCGCGCACCGACCTGCACCGCCACCACCTTGGCGCCGAGCATTTCCATGCGGATCACATTGGGCTGCTGACGCGCCACGTCCACCGCGCCCATATAGACGATGCATTCGAGGCCGAAGCGCGCGCAGAGCGTCGCCGTCGCCACGCCATGCTGGCCGGCGCCGGTCTCGGCGATGATCCGCTTCTTGCCCATGCGGCGCGCGACCATGATCTGGCCGAGCACGTTGTTCACTTTGTGTGAGCCGGTATGATTCAGCTCCTCGCGCTTCAGATAGATTTTTGCGCCACCGAGATGTTCGGTGAGACGCTCCGCAAAATAGAGCGGCGACGGGCGGCCGACATAGGCCTTGAGATAACCGTCCATCTCCTTGCGAAAGGCGGGATCGGCCTTGGCGTCCTCATAGGCCTTCTGCAGATCGAGGATCAGCGGCATCAGCGTCTCGGCGACGAAGCGACCGCCAAAAATACCGAAGTGACCGGTGTCGTCGGGACCGGACCGATAGGAATTTGGAATGGCTTGAGTCATCAGGTCGTCAACTCTTCCGTTGCGCGCGCGGCGCGGATGAAAGCGCGGATCATGTCGGGATCCTTGATGCCCGGCGCGCTCTCCACGCCGGACGAAATATCGACACCGCCGGCCCGTGTGATGCGCAGGGCCTCCGCGACATTGGCGGCAGTGAGGCCGCCCGATACCATAAAGGGCAACTTCAGATCGAGGCCTTCGAGCAGGTGCCAGTCGAAGACCGCGCCGAGACCACCCGGACGCGTAGCATCCTTCGGCGCCTTGGCATCGAACAGGATGCGGTCGCAGACCGCGGCATAGCCGGGCAATGCGGCGAGCTCGGCCCTGGTCTCGACGGCGAGCGCCTTCATCACCGGGAGGCCGAACTTCTGTTTGATATCACGCACCCGCGCCACGCTCTCCCTGCCGTGGAGCTGCAGGATATCGGGCCTCAAGGCATCGATACTGTTTTCGAGATCCGCGTCATCGGCATCGACCGACAGCGCGACCTTCACGGCACGGCCCTTCGCCTGCTTGCCCAAAGCCCGCGCAACGTCGAGCGTGACGTGACGCGGCGACGGCGGAAAGAACACGAAGCCGACCATATCCGCGCCGCCGACCAGAGCCGCATCGAGCGTCTCCGGAGTGGACAGGCCGCAAATTTTGACGATCAGAGACATGCTTCAAATGGCCGCTGGCAATACCGGGAATGGCGGGAAAAGCCTATGTGCGGGGTTCTACAACGTCGCGCCGGACTTGTCTCGCTCACCGGCCATATAAGGGGAACCCGGCGCCGGGAGCCGCTGCGTACCATTCCGCGAGGCGGTCGCAGCATGGGCGCGCAGATCGGCCAGTTCTGCGCGGGCCCGCTGCGCATCGGCCTCGCGCTGGCGCGCTGCACGGCGCCAGTGGCCCTGCCTGAACCAGGTGGCCATGCCGCCTGCGATGACACCTAGGATGGCCGACAGGATGATCACCACGAACAGCGGCAGCGTGGCGCCGACCGCCGGATCGCTGCTGTTGAACGGATCAAAGGACACCGTGACCAGATGACGGTTGGCGACGGCGAACACGACGAAGACAATCGCGAGGGGGATGATCACCAGAGCTGAGAAGAATTTGCGCATCAACATCTCTCGCGAAGGCGATGCGGGCGCGCATTCCGCTATCTGGCTCAGGCCTGTCGGCCCGAATGCGCGCTACCTCAAAGTTCTTTATGTCGCTGCGCTTGCTTCCGGTGCAGCATCGTCGCGATTCAGGCGCTCGCGCATTTCCTTGCCGGTCTTGAAGAACGGAACGCTCTTCTGGTCCACCGGGACATGCTCGCCAGTCCGGGGATTACGGCCCGCACGGGCCGGGCGATGCTTCACCGAGAATGCGCCGAAGCCGCGGAGTTCGACACGATCACCACGTGCCAGCGCGGCCACGATCTCATCGAGTATCGCATTCACGATGTTCTCAACATCCCGCTGGTAGAGGTGCGGGTTATGCTCAGCGATGCGTTGAACGAGTTCGGATTTGATCATCGAGACGTTGGACTCTGAACGGGAGAATGCATTTCCGTGAAAATGCCTTGAACTGTCAAGACGCTAAATGAATTCGGGCACCTTCGAAAATGCGTGACAAATGCCCGAAACCGTTGTTGCAGCCTTCTTTGCAGTGCGGAAAGAACAGGACGAGCGGTTCCCTAGTTAGTGGTGGCCGGCCGCCACAACGCCAGCATGCCATCGAGGCCGAAGCCATCCATGGCCTGCGCGAGGCCCGCCTGCTCGACCTGCCGCGCGATCGCGCCAAGACCTACAGCGTCAAGCGTGATCGTCGCAGCTGCGCGCAGGAAGGTGAAATCGCTGAATTTAGGCGTCAGCTTGAAGTCGCGAACCGGCAGGTCGCTCTTGATCTTCTTCTCGGATACCAGCCACGCCACGGCGGCTTTCTCGTCGCCGAGCTGATCGATCAGCTTGAGATCCACGGCCTGGCGACCCGTGAAAACACGGCCATCTACGACTTTCTGTAGTTGCGCGTCATCCATGGCGCGGCGGCTCTGCACGAGCCCACGGAACCAAGCGTAGGAGTCCCTCACCAGCGATTCCAGCGCCGCCCTCGCTTCCGGGCTGGTCGGCTCAAAGCCGTTGGGCGCCGCCTTCAGCGGCGAGGATTTGACCTGCTCGACCTCGACACCGACGGTCTTCATCAACCCCGTGAAATTGGGAAACTGGAACAGAACACCGATGGAGCCGACCAGCGAGCTCTGCTGCGCGACGATATGGTCGGATGCGAGTGCCGCGATGTAACCGCCCGATGCGGCCAGGCCCTCGACGACAACGACCATCGGTTTCTTGGCCTTGAGGCGCATCAGCGCGTCATAGAGCTGCTCGGAGCCAGCCGTGGTGCCGCCCGGCGAATTGATATGTACCACCACCGCCGCCGCCGATGACTTCTCCAGCCGCTCCAGCGCCTCGACGCGATCATTGTTGCTCTGGATCAGGCCCTCGATCTTGATGCGCGCGATCGCCCCCGACGACGACAGCGCCTCAGAGCCCGACCGTGTCACGACGACGCCGACGACGACCACCGCAGCGACCGCGGCCAGCACCGCCGCCACGCGCCAGAACGTCAGCTTGCGACGCATTCTGCGGCGATCGACGATCACATCGGAATCAAGCGACATCGGAAGTCTCCTAAGCCCTCGGCGAGAGCTGCGTCTGGCGGATGCTGCATCTGTCGTCCGGGCAGCGTTTACTTGAGGTATCTCAAATACATCAATTGCGAGGCAATATGAAGAAAACATGGTCGAAACAGCAAAAAGGGCCCCGGTGAAACCGGGGCCCCAATTGGTAGCAACAAGTGAGTCGAAACTTACTTGCGCGCTTACTTGTCGGTGCTCTGCTTGAGCGCCTTGCCGAGAATGTCGCCGAGGGTCGCGCCCGAATCCGACGATCCGTACTGCGCGATGGCTTCCTTCTCTTCTGCCACTTCGAGAGCCTTGATCGACACCTGGACCTTGCGGGCCTTCTTGTCGAACTGGATCACGCGGGCATCGACCTTCTCGCCGACGGCGAAACGCTCAGCGCGCTGATCCGAGCGCTCACGCGCCAGTTCCGAACGCTTGATGAAGGTCGTGAAGTCGGTGCCGGCGATCTGAACGTCGATGCCGGATTCCTTCACTTCGATCACTTCGCAAGTCACGACAGCGCCCTTCTTGACGTCGCCCGGCTCTGCGAAGGGGTCGCCTTCGAGCTGCTTGACGCCGAGCGAGATGCGCTCCTTCTCGACATCCACGTCGAGGACGATGGCCTTGACCATGTCGCCCTTCTTGAAGTTGTCGATGACCTGCTCACCCGGCTGCTTCCAGTCGAGGTCGGAGAGATGGACCATGCCGTCCACGTCGCCTTCGAGACCCAGGAACAGACCGAACTCGGTCTTGTTCTTGACTTCGCCTTCGACGGTCGAACCGACCGGGAACTTCTCGACGAACACTTCCCACGGATTGCGCATGGTCTGCTTGAGACCGAGCGAAATGCGGCGCTTGACGCTGTCGACTTCGAGAACCTGCACTTCGACTTCCTGCGAGGTCGAAACGATCTTGCCGGGGTGCATGTTCTTCTTGGTCCACGACATTTCCGACACGTGGATCAGGCCTTCGATGCCCGGCTCCAGTTCGACGAATGCGCCGTAGTCGGTGATGTTGGTGACGCGACCCGAGAAGCGTGCGTTCAGCGGGTACTTCGCCTCGATGCCCTGCCACGGATCGTCGAGCAGCTGCTTCATGCCGAGCGAGATACGGTGGGTCTCGTGGTTGATCTTGATGATCTTGACCTTGACCGTTTGACCGATGGTGAGCACTTCGGTCGGATGGTTGACGCGGCGCCACGCGATATCGGTGACGTGCAGCAGGCCGTCGATACCGCCGAGGTCAACGAACGCACCGTAATCGGTGATGTTCTTGACGACGCCGTCGATGACCTGACCCTCTTCGAGGTTCTGGACCAGTTCCTGACGCTGTTCGGCGCGGGTCTCTTCGAGAACCGTACGACGCGACACGACGATGTTGCCGCGGCGGCGATCCATCTTGAGGATCTGGAACGGCTGCGAGTTGTTCATCAGCGGAGCGACGTCGCGGATCGGACGGATGTCCACCTGCGAACGCGGCAGGAAGGCCACTGCGCCGTCAAGATCGACGGTGAAGCCACCCTTGACCTGGTTGAAGATGACGCCGTGAACCTTCTCGTTGTTGTTGAAGGCCTTCTCGAGCTTGCCCCAGCTCTCTTCGCGGCGGGCCTTGTCGCGCGACAGAACGGCTTCGCCCAGTGCGTTTTCGATCCGGTCGAGGAACACTTCGACTTCGTCGCCGACCTTGAGTTCGCTGTCACGGCCGGGACCGGCGAATTCGCGCAGTGCCACACGGCCTTCAGTCTTCAGGCCGACGTCGATGACGGCCATGTCCTTTTCAATCGCAACCACGATGCCCTTGATGACAGAGCTTTCCTGAAGGTTGCCGCCCGCGAAGGACTCGTCGAGCATCGCCGCGAAATCATCGCGGGAAGGATTATACGAAGAAGCAGTCGAAGCCATTTGTTCTCCAGATGCGGGTATCGCCGGCCGTTCGGGTTAATGGGCGTCTCAAATGTGAAGTGTCAGGGGTCCGCAACCTCTAACGACCGCCTTGCAGGAGGATGCAAGAACGGGCCGGCAGCATGCCTTCACGATCGAAACGTGGGTAGGGTCTTGATGGTGTCCGGAGCCTGAAGCGCGTATCGCAGCTCGAGATCGGGAGCGGGCTTTCCTCCAATGACGGCAACGGTTTTGTCTGAGGCCTTTCGGAAAGAAAGAAAAATCAGACCCGTTGCCGGCCCGCTCGGACGGCCTCGACAATGTCGATGGCGGCCCGGACGCCGCCTTCTATATCCAAATTGGAGTTATCCAGCAAGTATGCATCCGTGGCCGGCTTTAGAGGCGCAATCGGGCGGTTCTGGTCGCGTTCGTCGCGCCTGATGATATCCGCCAGCACGGCGGCCTCATCGGCCACCTCGCCCCGTCCAAGAGCCTCCAGGGTGCGCCGGCGGGCGCGGACCCTGGCATCGGCCACGACGAAGATCTTCACGTCCGCATGGGGGCAGATCACGGTTCCAATGTCGCGGCCGTCGAGCACCGCTCCCGGCGGATCCTCGGCAAAACGCCGCTGGAAGTTCAAAAGGACCTCCCGCACCCGGGGGATGGCCGAGACCACAGAGGCCGCATCGCCGACTTCTTGGGTCTTCAGCGCCGGATTGCCGAATTTCTCGGGATCGAGCTCACTGGCGACAGCCACGGCCAGCGCCTCATCGGTCAGGTCCGCACCAAGATCGAGCAGCGCCTTGGCGACCGCGCGATAGATCACGCCGGTATCGAGGTGCCGGTAGCCGTAATGGTGCGCCAACCGTTTGCCCAGCGTGCCTTTTCCGGATGCGGCGGGACCGTCGATAGCAATGATCATGCGTTGCGCGTGCTCGTCTTGTCACGATGAATGGCGGTGGATCGGGAGCCAAGCTCGCGCGACCTGCGCGGACTTAGCACCCGTCTCCGGAAATATCCACGCCAGCCCGGCTCACGAAAAATCAGCACCCAGCCGACGCATCATCGGGATGAAATCGGGGAAGCTGGTTGCGATGAATGTCGTGTCGTCGATGGTCACCGGCTGATCGGAAGCGAGGCCCATGGCCAGTGCCGACATGGCGATGCGGTGATCCATATGGGTGGCGACGAGGCCGCCACCGGCAACACGGCCGTTGCCGTGCACGATGAGGTCGTCGCCAACGATTTCCACATTGACGCCGTTGACCCGTAGCATCGCCGCAGTGGCTTCCAGACGGTCGGATTCCTTCACACGCAGCTCCTGCAGCCCGCGCATGGTGGTCGTGCCCTCGGCAAACGCCGCAGCCACAGCCAGCACCAGATATTCATCGATCATCGACGGCGCGCGCTCCGGCGGCACTTCGACGCCGTGCAGCTTCGACGCAGTGATCCGGAACTGTGCCATCGGTTCGCCGGCATCGCCGCGGATATCGCTTTCCTCGATGGATGCCCCCATCTCGCGCAACGTCGTGAACAGCCCGATGCGCAGCGGGTTGGTCATCACGTCGGTGAGCACGATCTCGGAACCCGGCACGATCAGAGCCGCAACCATCGGAAATGCTGCGGAGGATGGATCTGCCGGCACCACGACATCAGCGCCCTTCAATTCAGGCTGGCCGGTGAGCGTGATCTTACGACCATGCGCGCCTTCTTTTTCAGAGACGATCTCGGCGCCGAAATGTTTGAGCATCAGCTCGGTGTGGTCGCGGCTGGCCTCGGTCTCGATCACCGTGGTCGTGCCCGGCGCCGACAGACCTGCCAGTAGAACGGCCGACTTGATCTGGGCTGAGGCCACCGGGGTGCGATACACGATCGGCAGCGGATCACGCGCGCCGGCGATGGTCAGCGGCAGACGTCCGCCCTCCTCGCTTGCGGTCACCCTGGCGCCCATCAATTCCAGGGGGTCGACGATCCGGCGCATCGGCCGGCTGCGCAGCGAGGCATCGCCATCGAACGTCGCCTCGATCGGGCAGCCGGCAACGGCGCCCATCACCAGCCGGCACCCGGTACCGGAATTGCCGAAATCCAGCGGCGCCTTGGGTGCGGCAAATCCGGCAACGCCGACGCCATTGACCTTCCACGCGAAATCGCCTGTTCGTTCGACCTTGGCGCCCAGTGCTTGCATCGATTTGGCGGTATTCAGGACGTCCTCGCCCTCCAGCAGCCCCGTGATCCGGGTCTCGCCGACCGCCAGGGCACCCAGAATAAGGGCCCGGTGCGAGATCGACTTGTCGCCGGGCACGCGGGCAGAGCCGCGCAGGGCGCCGGATTTTCGCGCTGTCAGCGGTGTCGGCTGGGCGGCGGCTGTGTCTGATTGGGTCAAGATTGTGTTCCTTCGCGCAGGCGGCTCGTAGCATATGAGCCACGCTGCGTCACGCAGCGGTCATTCTCACGCAAACCGCTATTGACAGGGGCGCGTCAACTAGCCAAGTGAAGCACCGTTTTTCAAAAAATCCCCAGGACCCTTCACGTGGCCAAATCCGATCTCGGAACCAAACGCATTTGCCCCACGACGGGCAAGAAGTTCTACGACCTCAACAAGAGCCCGGTGATTTCGCCTTATACAGGCGAGGTTGTGCCGATTGCGCCGATTGCGCCGCCGCGGACCCGCGCGGATGCAGCCGCACGCGCAGCTGCAGCATCTGCCGCCGCGGAAACTCCGGAAGCCGCCGAGAGCGAAGAATTGGTCTCGCTGGAGGAAGCCGACGCCGAGGAGAATACCGGCAAGAAGGCTGCCGTACTGGAATCCGAGGACGATATCGAAGTCGATGACACCATCGATGACGATGAAGACGATGATTCGACCTTCATTGCCGACGAAGAAGAAGGCGATGAGGACGTGACCGACATCATCGGCGACGTCTCGGGCGACGAAGAAAGTTAAGCTCAGAAGAGACTTGAGATCACTCCTGATATGTGATCTTGGTTTGCCGCGCGACGCCCCACCCAGTGCGTCGCAGGTATTGGGGCCATAGCTCAGCTGGGAGAGCGCTTGCATGGCATGCAAGAGGTCGGCGGTTCGATCCCGCCTGGCTCCACCACCCTTCGCGAGCTTCGGCTCAGCGAGCCGCACCAACTAATCCTCGTAGAGAATGACCGCGCTAATCCCCCAGCGCTGCGTTCAGCCGATCACGTAGCGCCACGAGGTCATTTTTCATCGCGGCCATTTCGCCGACCGTGCAGGCTGACGCCGCAAGGATTCCCTGCGGCACGGCCTTGGCTCTTTCACGCAGCGCCTGACCTTGCGCCGTCAATGCGATCAGCATCTGCCGCTCATCCTCGACGCTGCGGGTGCGCTTGATCAGGCCAGCGGCTTCCAGACGCTTCAACAGCGGCGTCAGCGTGCCCGAATCGAGAAACAGCCGCTCGCCGATGTCCTTCACCGGGACATTGTCCTGCTCCCACAGCACCAGCATCGCCAGATATTGCGGATAGGTCAGCTTCAACCGGTCCAGCAACGGTTTGTAGACGCGATTGAACGCATGGCCGGTCGAATAGACGGCAAAGCAGAGCTGGTTATCGAGCTGCAGCAGCGGAACGGGTGCGGGTTTCTTGGCCATGATTATCTCCGGAGCTTATTTGGCCACAGGTGACGCCCAACCCCAACCCCTTCACGATCAGTTGAGCACAATTAGGTTGTGCGGCGCGTTTTATGTATTGTACGCAATCTAATTGTGCGCAATTATAATCGGGCAAGACACCAACAACGAGGAGACACACCATGTCTGTCAACGTGCTCTACAAGACCAGCGCCAAGGCAACCGGCGGCCGCGATGGCCACGCCGCAACGCTCGATGGCGCGCTCGACGTCAAGCTCGCCACACCGAAGGAACTCGGCGGCGCGGGCGGCGCAGGCAACAATCCCGAGCAGCTGTTCGCGGCAGGCTATGCCGCTTGCTTCATCGGAGCGATGAAGTTCGTGGGCTCGCAGGGCGGCCCCAAGGTCCCCGCCGACGTTTCGGTCACCTCCACGGTAGGCATCGGCCCGCGTTCGGCCGGTGGTTTCGGCCTCGATGTCGAACTCGCCGTCTCGCTGCCGGGTCTCGCTCGCGCCGACGCCGAAGCGCTGGTCGAGAAAGCGCATCAGGTCTGCCCGTATTCCAACGCCACACGCGGCAATATCGACGTCCGCATCGTGATCGTCTGAGTCACAGCGACGCAAACGAATTAACTCTCGATACGAACGGGCTCGGCCATCGGCCGAGCCCGTTCGCGTTCGTCTGGCGGTTGCGCCATACCCTCGCTCTGGCCATAGCCGCTGCCCGGACAAGGCCATTGCTGACCGGCCGGAAGCCCGCTAGCTCTGACAGCCCTTACATGCTCTCTGGCATAAAAATATCCCAACGACACTTGAGAGAAGGCTGATTGAATGAGCTTGCCCATAGCTCCCGGCGCGATTGCCGGCCTGCGCGTGATCGATCTGTCGCGCGTTCTTGGCGGACCCTATTGCACCCAGATCCTGGCCGACCACGGCGCTGACGTCGTCAAGGTCGAGCCGCCGGCCGGCGACGAGACTCGCGACTGGGGCCCCCCCTTCCACGACGACGACGCGGCCTATTTCATCGGCACCAACCGCAACAAGCGCTCGATCGGTCTCGACCTCGCCTCCGAGGACGGCCGCACGGTGCTGATGCGGATGCTCGAAAATGCCGACGTGATGATCGAGAACTTCAAGCCCGGCACGCTCGACAAATGGGGCATCGGCAACGATTTCCTGCGCGAGAAATTCCCGCAGCTGATCCATTGCCGCATCTCCGGCTTCGGCGGCGATGGCCCGCATGGCGGCCACCCCGGCTATGACGCGATCATCCAGTCGATGGTCGGCCTGATGGCATCGACCGGCTCACAGGAAAGCGGCCCGACCCGCATCGGCGTCGCGCTTGTCGACATGGCGACCGGTCTCTATGCCTGCGTCGGCATCCTGATGGCGCTCGCCGAGCGCGCCAAATCGGGGCTCGGTCAATTCGTCGAGGCGACACTGTACGAAACCGGTCTTGCGATCATGCATCCGCATACCGCGAATTATTTCTACAACGGCGGCAAGCCGCCGGCGCTAACCGGCAACGAGCACCCGAACCTGGTGCCCTATGCCGTGTTCGCTGCCCGCGACGGCAACATCTTCATGGGCGTCGGCAATGACGGCACCTTCCGCAAGCTGTGCCGCGAACTTGGCAAGCCGGAGCTCGGCACGGACGTGCGCTTCGCACGCAACCGTGACCGCGTGCAGAATCGCGATGCGCTGCGTGCCGAGCTGGAAGCGATCCTTGGGGAACACGACAGCGCACCGCTGTGCGAGCGCCTGCTCGGCGCCGGCCTGCCGGCAGGCCCGGTGCAGTCGATCGACAAGGCACTCGCCAATGCGCACACGAAGCATCGCGGCGATATCATCGAGAAGGACTGGTACAAGGGCGTTGCCTCGCCGGTCCGCTTCGACCGCACCAAAGCGAGCCTGCGCCACGTGCCGCCGAAGTTCAACGAGCACTTCAACGAGATCCTCACCGAGTTCGGCTACTCCGGTGACGAGATCAAGGAGCTGGTCGCCAAAGGAACCGTGAGCGGCTCCGAGCGCAAGCGATAAAACAACACGGGGCTGCGCGATCTGCAGCCCCGTTCGTCTTCGACTTTTTGCGGCTTCCCAACGCCGCTATTTCCCGCCTAGCATCCGCGCTGTCAAAATGTCGCATGCACGTCATCCGGCGCAGCTTTGTTGCAACGAGACGATGACGGCTAACGGGAGAAACTGGATGATCCGCCCCCAATTCGCACTCGCCACTTTGTTCGCATCCACGCTGGCGCTCGCTTCGCCCGCGCATGCAGTGACCGAGATCCAGTGGTGGCACGCGATGACCGGCGGCAACAACGACATCGTCAACAAGCTCGCGGCTGATTTCAATGCCAGCCAGTCGGACTACAAGGTGATCCCGACCTTCAAGGGCAGCTATCCCGACACCATGAATGCCGGCATCGCCGCGTTCCGAGCCGGCACCGCACCGCACATCCTGCAGGTCTTCGAGGTCGGCACCGCAACCATGATGAGCGCCAAGGGCGCCGTCAAACCTGTCTACCAGCTGATGAAGGACGCGGGCGAGCCGTTCGATCCCAACAACTACCTGCCCGCGATCACCGGCTACTACTCGACATCGAAGGGCGAAATGCTGTCGTTTCCCTTCAACTCATCGTCGATGGTGATGTGGGTCAATCTGGATGCGCTGAAGAAGGCCAACATTGCCGAAATTCCCAGGACCTGGCCCGAAGTGTTCGAGGGCGCCAAGAAGCTCAAGGCGGCCGGCTATGCGACTTGTGGCTTCTCCAATGCTTGGGCGACCTGGGCCAATATCGAGCAGTTCTCGGCATGGCACAATGTGCCGATCGGTACCAAGGCGAACGGACTCGACGGCTTCGACACCGAACTGAAGTTCAATTCTCCGCTGCATGTCAAACATCTGCAGACCCTGATCGAATTGCAGAAGGACAAGACCTACGACTATTCCGGCCGCGCCAATGCCAGCGAGAGTCGCTTCGGCTCCGGCGAATGCCCGCTCTTCATGACCTCGTCCGGCTATTACGCGACGGCGAAGGGCACCGCCAAATTCGCCTTCACCTCGGTGCCGATGCCCTACTATCCCGACGTCACCGGCGCGCCGCAGAATTCGATCATCGGCGGCGCCTCGCTGTGGGTGATGGGCGGTAAGAAGCCCGACGACTACAAGGGCATCGCCAAGTTCTTCAGCTTCCTGTCCGACACAGATCGTCAGGCAAAGCTGCATCAGGAGTCCGGCTATCTACCGATCACCAAGGCTGCCTATGAAAAGACCAAGACCGACGGTTTCTATGACAAGAACCCGATCCTGCAGACCCCGCTGAAGGAGCTGACCAACAAGGAGCCGACCGAAAATTCGCGCGGCCTGCGGTTCGGCAACATGGTGCAGCTGCGAGACATCTGGTCCGAGGAAATCGAGTCTGCGCTGGGCGGCCAGCAGACCGCGCAGCAGGCGCTCGATACTGCCGTGAGCCGTGGCAACGCCATGTTGCGGACATTTGAGAAGACGGTGAGGTAATTGATCATCGTGGGTCTATACGAAAGCGAAGCGCTGCAGACGTGTCCCCTCCCCCCTTGCGGGGGAGGGTCAGGGAGGGGGGTGGCCGCAAACGCCGGAGCTTGGGGTTACCCCCCTCCCCGGCCCTCCCCCGCAAGGGGGGAGGGAGTGCCGAGCCTCCGCGGCACGGCGCGATAACAGCCAATGGAAAAAACCGCCGTCTTCAAAGGCAAGTTCCTGCCCTACCTGTTGCTTGTGCCGCAGCTGGTCATCACCCTGGTGTTTTTCTACTGGCCGGCCAGCCAGGCTGTCTGGCAATCGTTCCTGCGCGAGGACGCGTTCGGCCTGAACTCGGAATTCATCGGGCTGGAGAACTATCAGGCGCTGCTGGCCCAGCCGGAATACTACAAGTCGATGGTGACCACGCTGGTGTTCTCGTCGCTGGTCGCGGCGCTCTCACTGTCGATCGCATTGTTGTTCGCCACCCAGGCCGACAAGAATCTGAAAGCGGCACCGACCTTCAAGGTCATGATGATCTGGCCCTATGCAGTGGCTCCCGCGGTCGCCGGCGTGCTGTGGCTGTTCATCTTCCATCCCTCGCTCGGCACGATGGCACGGCCGCTGCGCCTGATGGGCTTCAACTGGAACCCAATGTTGAACGGCAACCACGCCATGGCGCTCGTCGTCATGGCCGCGGTGTGGAAGCAGATCGCCTATAATTTCCTGTTCTTCCTGGCCGGCCTGCAGGCGATCCCGCGCAGCGTACTCGAAGCCGGGGCGATTGATGGCGCCGGGCCGTATCGGCGATTCTGGACGATCACGTTCCCGTTGCTGTCGCCGACCACGTTCTTCCTGCTGGTCGTCAACGTCGTCTATGTGTTTTTCGACACCTTCGGCATCATCGACGCGGTCACCGGTGGCGGGCCGGCCGGGGCGACGACCACCATGGTCTACAAGGTCTATGCCGACGGCAGGCTCGGCGGCGACCTCGGCGGATCGGCGGCGCAATCGGTGATCCTGATGGTGATCGTGATCGCGCTCACGGCGATCCAGTTTCGTTATGTCGAGCGCAAGGTGCAGTACTGATGGTCGAGCACCGCCGCTGGAACGATATCCTCGCTTATGCGATCCTTATCCTCGGCGTGTTCATCGTCGTGTTCCCGGTCTATGTCGCACTGATCGCCTCGACACATGACGCAGCAACGGTGGTCAACGGCAACATGCCGATGCTGCCGGGCAGTCATACGCTGGAGAACTACTACCGCGCGATCTTCGTCGGCGGATCGCGCGCCAGCCGCGAGCCGGTCGGCCATATGCTGATGAACTCGTTCGTCATGGCAATGGGCATCGCGCTCGGCAAGATCGTGATCTCGATCCTCTCCGCCTATGCCGTGGTGTATTTCCGTTTTCCGTTCCGCCAGACGGCGTTCTGGATCATCTTCGTGACGCTGATGCTGCCGGTCGAGGTCCGTATCTATCCGACCTACAAGGTGATCGCCGATCTGAAGATGCTCGACACCTATGCCGGGCTGATCCTGCCGCTGATCGCATCGGCCACCGGCACGCTGCTGTTTCGCCAGTTCTTCATGACCATCCCCGATGAATTGCTTGAAGCCTCGCGCATCGACGGCGCCGGTCCCTTTCGCTTTTTCAAGGATACGCTGCTGCCACTGTCGGTCACGACGATGGCAGCGCTGTTCGTGATCCAGTTCATCTATGGCTGGAACCAGTATCTGTGGCCTCTGCTGATCACGACGCAGGAGTCGATGCAGACCATCGTCACCGGCATCAAGAAAATGCTGACGACGACGGATGAACTCGCCGAATGGCAGCTCGCGATGGCGACGGCGATTCTTGCCATGCTGCCGCCTGTCGCCGTGGTGGTGTTCATGCAGCGGCTGTTCGTGCGCGGCCTGGTCGAGACGGAGAAGTAAATTCAGATGGCCAATGTTTCGCTGCGCAACGTCCGCAAGACCTATCCCGGCGGCTTCGAGGCCATCAAGGGCATCGATTTCGAGATCGGCGACGGCCAGTTCTGCGTGCTGGTGGGACCAAGCGGCTGCGGCAAGTCGACCTTGCTGCGCATGGTTGCCGGACTTGAGACCGTTACCTCCGGCGAGGTCGATATTGGCGGCCGTGTCGTCAATGAGATCGAGCCGGCAGATCGCGACATCGCCATGGTGTTCCAGAACTACGCGCTCTATCCGCATATGAGCGTCTACAACAACATGGCTTACGGCCTGCGCAACAGGGGCATGCCGAAGCCCGAGATCGATACGCGCGTCCGCGAGGCCGCGCAGACGCTCGAACTCGCCGGCATGCTCGATCGCAAGCCCAGACAATTGTCCGGCGGCCAGCGCCAGCGCGTCGCCATGGGCCGTGCCATCGTCCGCCAGCCGAAAGTGTTCCTGTTCGACGAACCACTGTCGAATCTCGACGCCAAGCTGCGCGTCGCCATGCGGGTCGAAATCCGCAAGCTGCAACGTCGTCTGAAGACGACCTCGATTTACGTCACTCACGACCAGCTCGAGGCGATGACTCTGGCGGATATTCTGGTGGTGATGAATGGCGGCCAGGTCGAGCAGATCGGCAGTCCGCTCGATATTTACCGCAAGCCGGCGACCACTTTCGTCGCGTCCTTCATCGGCGCGCCACCGATGAATCTGATCAGGCTGAGCGGCGATGAGATCCGTGCGCAGTTCGCCGGCGACAGCCGCAGCGCTGCCGAGACCGGTATCCTGGGCGTCCGGCCGGAAGACCTTGCGATCTCCAGCGAGGCCACAGCTGACGGCGGCATCACGCTGAACCTGACGGTCGAGGCCATCGAGCGGGTGGGCGCGGAAACCTTCGTCTATGGCACCCGCGCGCGCGCCGAAAAGGCGGTCAGCGCCACTCCGGGCGAGCTGCCCGAAGGCGAGGTCATCGTGCGTATCCCCGGCCAGGATGCCCCGGCCATCGGTGCGTCGATCCGCGCCACGGCCCCCCGCGACAAACTGCACCTGTTCAGCGCTGACGGCCGCAACCGGATCGATATCTGATCAGGTTCAAGGCCTTAGTAACGGTTTCCCTGCAATTTAGAGGTGCTTGAACCGGGCTTTGGCATGCCCATATTGTTGATTGACCGGTTGGCAGAGTGCCGACTGGCCAGGGGTGCCGTAAGGGCCCCTCAAAGTCGCTTCGAGAGGGCTTTGTAGGTATGTCTCGTGTTCCTTCGTTATCTAGTCCGTTCCTTTTGGGATTCGACGAGATTGAGCGTGCGCTCGATCGCGTCGTCAAAGGCGCCGACGGTTATCCTCCTTACAACATCGAGCGGTGCGATCGTAACAACGGTCAACCCGAACGCCTGCGGATCACGCTGGCGGTCGCAGGTTTTACCCGCGATCAGCTCGATGTGACCACCGAGGAAAACCAGCTCGTGATCCGGGGCCGCCAGCAGGACGACAAGACTCGGCAATACATCCATCGCGGCATCGCCGCGCGCCACTTCCAGCGTACTTTCGTGCTGGCAGAGGGGATGCTGGTGCTGGGTGCGGATCTGAAGAACGGGCTGTTGTCGATTGATCTGGCCAGGCCTGAGCCTGAAAGGGTCATTAAGACAATCGCTATCAATGAACACGAATAATGCATGACCCGACAAACTGGTTTCCGGTTTTTCGATCAGGTCATGCATCCTGAGTATGGAACGAGTAGCGGACTCGACCGCTTGATCTCATAGAAGGAGTCGAGACGATGACTGAAGTTGTTACGATCAATGAAAATGCCGCCGTCACCGCCGAAGCATTGGCGCATCTGGGCGAAGGTATGATCGCCTATGTGAAGCCGGTTCGCTCGGAAGATGTGCCGGGACTGTTCCCGCAGGCGCCGGAGATTGCGCCGGGACTGCAGCTGTTCGCGCTGCACGCCGCCGACGGCACACCGATCATGCTCACCGACAGCCGCGAAGCGGCGATCGCGAATGCATGGAGCCAGGAATTGCAGGCCGTCAGCGTTCACTAACGCGAACTGGCCAGCATGCAGACGTCAGGATACGCGGTGACAGCCGCGTATCCCAATGTCGATTATCCCAGCGTCCAAACGACGATCATCGCGCGCAGGCGCTCGGCTTGCATGACGCGGTATCTATTTAACCCGTCGTCAATATCGTGCGCACACCATCGGACGCAATCGATTCGCACACGACCTCTCATCAGCTGCGCATCTGAAAAACTGATCCCCCCATCAATAGCAATCCGGATATCCGACGCGATGACATCATTGCGCCTGATCTTTGCTGCCGTTTCACAGAAGAAAATGGTGACCACGCATTCACCATGACTTGAGAAAATCTGGTCATGTTGAGATTCGAGGTCGCTATGAACGGATCGACACAAGCCCAGATCGTTCAAGTCGAAGACTTGCTGCGGAGCTTCGGTGCGACGGTCACCGCCCCAGAGGTAGAGGTGGCTGCGCCAAGCCGGTCATGGAATTTGGATAGTCGGCCGGTGATCGCAGCCTGTTTTGCGCTCCTCGTTTTTGCACCGGGCTGCGCAGCTGCCACCGTGTTCCTGATGCGTGCCGACGGCACCGTCCCTCCCATCATCGCGCCCGACAGCAACCCGCCTTTCGTGACCAAGTCAGACCGCTTGCCGCTCGGGCAATGGAGCATCGAGGCCATTCAGAGCCTCGGCACTCTAAATAACGCGCGCCTTGCGGCGGCTGCCGCACTCGCAGATCCCATATTTCTCTCACCGATCCTGATCCGCGGCAGCCTCGAGGACGGCACGCTCACGACCTTCGCTGAGCCCGCGGCCATGCCTGGGCCGACCATGCTGCTGTCAAAGCTGCGGGTGAAGCGTGACGTCCGGCGCCCCAAGCCACCCAAACTCGTCGCCGAAATCACTCACCCTGAGCCGCCACAACCAACCTTCTTCGAAAAGCTGTTCGGACGACGTTTCAACTAGCTCAGTCACTCTTCTCACAAGCGAGGAACACAATGCAAAACACTGCCGCGATGAACTCGGACGTCAAAGCTCTCCTCACTTTGCTGTTGCTGAAGACCGGCACCAGTTCGCCGGAGATTCACAATGCTCTGCAGCTTGCTGCCGCATCGCGGGTAATGATGGCCGAAGAATATGCCAATCCGATGCGCATGCAGGGCATAGAAGCTTCAGGCAGCAACGTCGCCAAGCTTCGTCCCGTAACCGCCGTCAACGTTCCTGAAACGTCAGCGGCCGTGCGACGCATGAAGCAGAGCGCAGACGCAATGAATTCCGACGTCAAGGCGCTGCTGACGTTGCTGCTGCTCAAGAGCGGCGCGGATTCCAACGAGATCCAGACAGCACTGCGGATGGCAGCATCATCGCGGGCAGTCGCTGCAGCGGAAGAAGCAGAATCGATCCGTGCCGAAACGCAAGCCGAAGCTGCCTCTGCAGCCATGAACGAGCTCGCATCGATCACCGCGCGGCAGGCGGTGCGCAACGAGTCGCTCGCTCCAATCTCGGCCAAGGAATTCGCGGCGTAAGCTGGCAAGGCCAACCAGCCTTCTATCCGCGCAAGCAGGGATCTGGTTCGGAATAGGAGAATCGCCCGGTCCAACCGGGCGCTTCCAGCGTAAGCTGCGGGGTGAGATGGTTAGGCGGCTGTCGCTGGCGGCAAAGCGAGCACCGAATAGATCGCCTGCGCGTCACGGGAGGCACGCAGTTTCTTGGCGACGTCCTGATCGCGCAGCAGACGTGCTATCCGCGCCAGCGCCTTCAGATGATCGGCGCCCGCACCTTCCGGCGCCAGCAGCAGAAACACCAGATCGACCGGCTGGCCGTCCATGGCCTCGAAATCGATCGGACGCTCCAGGCGCGCAAACAGGCCGAACAGCTTGTCGAGCTTTGGCAACTTGCCATGCGGAATGGCGACGCCATAGCCCACGGCCGTCGTGCCAAGCTTCTCACGCTGCAACAGCACCTCGAAAACGGCGCGGTCGTTCTGACCGGTGAGCGCGGAAGCGCGCGCCGCTAGCTCCTGCAGCGCCTGCTTCTTGCTGTTGACCTTCAACGCCGGGATTATCGCCTCGGGCGCGACCAGATCGGTAATCGTCATTGACCGTTCCGAGGATGTTTGACCGTCAGCGGGTAGTTAGAACCAAAACCGGCAGCGTCAAGAAAGACTGGAAAGGGACATCGTTCCCTGTGATGGAAAACGCGCCGGGCGCGAACGCCCGGACGTACTCTAGCACCGGAACCCCCCATGCGAAATCCATTGACTGGCATAACCTGTCAAAGGCGGCGGACCATAGGGAGGGGCCGTTTGGGCGTCAATGCCGTCAGGACGGTTTAACCACCGGCGGATCGACCCAACCCACGTTACCGTCGCCCCGGCGGTACACGATATTCACCCGACCGGTACTGCCATGCAGGAATACCACGACGGCCGCGCCGGTGAAATCAAGTTCCATGACAGCTTCGCTCACCGAGAACCGCTTCAGCGACCTGGTCGATTCGGCAATGATGACCGGATCGTAGCCGCTGTCGGCATCGCCCTCATGATCGGGCGCCTCAAGGATGTAGCTCGGCGCATCCAAAGTCGGGGCCATGAGTTCGGCCATCGCCTGATTTTCAGCATGCGTCTTGCGCGCGGAACGATCCTTCAGCCGGCTCTTGTAGCGACGCAAGCGCTTCTCGATCTGGAGGAGCGCCTGATCGGCGCTAGCATAAGCATCCGCTGCATTGGAGTCCGCTTCGAGCGTAATTCCGGAATCAAGATGCAACGCACAATCAGTGCGGAAGCCGAAGCCGTCTTTGCTTAGCGTGATGTGACCGGAATAGTTGCCATCGAAATATTTGCGAAGGACCTCATCGGTCCGCTCGCTCACGCGGCCTCGCAAAGCGTCTCCGACATTAATGCTTTTTCCCGAGATACGAAGGGTCATGCTGATGCCTCGATTCTTCTGCCTTGAACCGACAGTATCCCGTTTCCACGGGAGTGCAATCAAGCTGGTGCAGTGTCGCGGGATCGGTCGGGTGTCCTATCGGACGGAGTGGCGGGTGCCGTGAGTGCATTGCCGAGCATACTCTGCTTGTCGCGGCGGCGCTGGACCGAAGACGGGATACGCATGGCTTCACGGTATTTGGCAACAGTACGGCGCGCGATATCAATTCCGGCTTCGCGCAAGCGTTCCACGATCGTGTCGTCCGAAAGAATAAGAGAAGGACTTTCTCCATCAATCAATTGCTTGATGTGATGTCGCACCGCTTCCGCCGAATGCGCTTCGCCACCGTCGGCTGACGCGATCGACGCCGTAAAGAAGTATTTCAATTCAAAGCTGCCGCGATTTGTCGCCATGTATTTATTGGCGGTAACGCGCGACACCGTCGATTCATGCATTTGAATGGCATCAGCAACCGCCTTGAGATTCAGCGGCCGCAGATGCGCAACACCCTGCGTGAAGAAGCCATCCTGTTGCCGGACGATCTCGGTCGCTACCTTCAGGATAGTACGCGCGCGCTGATCAAGCGCACGCACCAGCCAGGTCGCGTTCTGTAGACAATCAGTGAAGTACGACTTGTCGCCATCCTTGCGGATCGTTTTCGACAGCTCGGAATAATAAACCTGGTTCACGAGAACGCGCGGGAGCGTGTCACTGTTCAGCTCGACATGCCAGCCGCCATCGGGACCCGGCCGCACATAGACGTCAGGCACTACGGTCTGTGTTCGCGCCGAGCCAAACTTCAGACCGGGCTTCGGATCGAGTCTGCGAATCTCGCCGATCATGTCGGTCAGATCTTCGTCGTCGACGCCGCAGATTTTTCTGAGATTGCCGATGTCGCGCTTGGCCAGGAGATCGAGATGCTCGACCAATGCCTGCATCGCGGGGTCGTAACGGTTCTGTTCACGCAACTGGATTGCGAGACATTCGCTGAGACTGCGCGCGCAGACACCCGGCGGATCGAATTTCTGCAACGCACCGAGAACACTTTGGACATCGTCAGCAGATGCGCCCAGCCGCTCATGCACGTCGCCGAGATCTTGCGGCAGGTAGCCGGCCTCATCGACGAGATCGATCAGATACTGACCGATCATGCGCTGCACAGGCGACGAGAACGCCACCGCGAGCTGTTCGGCGAGATGGCTGCCGAGCGTCACTTCCGCGGCAACGAAGGCCTCGAGATTGTAGCTGTCGTCGTTAGAAGCGCCGCCGCCCCATTCGGTATAGGCGGTCGGAGCAGCGTCCTGCGCGTTGCGCGCGGCGGCCTCGGCCGGCTCTTCGGAGAAGACGTTGTCCAGCCCGGTATCCAGGGTCTGTTCGATCTCGGCGCGGGTGCCGAGCTCGCGGTTCATCCACTCGTCAGGCGCCGGCGCATCGAAGCTGTCGCCGCCTGAACGATCGGGAAAATCGGTATGGTCGCCGCCATCGTCGTGGCCGGAGGCATAGCCCGCTTCGTCCTGGCCCGAAAACTCGCTGCGCTCGGGGCCAGCCTCGCCGGCCACCGGTGGCTCAGGACCGTCGCTGGCGCGCTCCAGCAGCGGATTGCGCTCCAGTTCATCTTCGACAAAGGTTGCGAGATCGAGATTCGACAGCTGCAGCAGCTTGATGGCCTGCATCAGCTGCGGCGTCATCACCAGCGACTGGGATTGCCGGAACTCTAGTCTCTGCGTCAGCGCCATGGAGGCAAAAACCGATCCAAAAGTTGGTCCGTTTCTTGCTTATCTCTTTCCCGGCCTGATGTACACGGCTTGACGAATTGTAAATTTGGTCTAGAGGCGGAATTCCTCGCCAAGGTAAAGGCGACGCACGTCTGGGTCAGCCACGATCTCCTCGGGAGATCCTTCCGTCAGGATTTCACCAGCATAGACGATGTAGGCGCGGTCTGTCAGCCCCAGCGTTTCGCGCACGTTATGGTCGGTAATCAGCACGCCGATGCCGCGATTGGTCAGGTGGCGGACCAGGTCCTGAATGTCACCTACCGCAATCGGGTCAATGCCGGCAAAGGGCTCGTCAAGCAGCATGTAATTCGGCCGCGTCGCCAGCGCGCGCGCAATTTCGACGCGGCGGCGCTCACCGCCGGACAGCGCGATCGAGGGCGACTTGCGCAGTCTCTGGATGTTGAACTCTTCGAGCAGCCCGTCGAGCTCGCGCTCACGCTTCTTGCGGCTGGGCTCGACGACTTCCAGCACCGCACGGATGTTCTGCTCGACGGTGAGGCCGCGGAAAATCGAGGCTTCCTGCGGCAGATAGCCGATGCCGAGGCGGGCGCGCTGATACATCGGCAGCTGGGTGACGTCGTGACCGTCGAGTTCGATGGCGCCGCTATCCGGCTTGATCAGGCCGGTGATCATATAGAACACCGTGGTCTTGCCGGCACCGTTCGGTCCGAGCAGGCCGACGGCCTCGCCGCGGCGAACATAGATGCTGACGCCGCGGGTGACTTGGCGTGAGCCGAAGCTCTTTTTCACATTATGGACGGCCAGATAGCCCGCACGCGGGGCAGCTTTTGGTGCCGCAGCGCCGTTGGTTCTCAGCCGCGGCGGCGCCTTGTCCGGACGACGGGCCGGCGCCTGCTGCGGGGCACGCGGCGCCTCCGCCCGGGCTTGGGGAACCTGGGGCGTATCGGCCGGGGCGGTGCGCGCCAGCGGCGGGGCCTCGCGGCCCGGATTACCCAGCATGTCGCCCATGCTGTCGCCAAGCGCGGTGATGTCGACCGGCGAGCGCGCAAAGCCTTGCGGACCGCGTTTCGGAGCGCGCCGACGGAACATGCCGAGGAAATCAACCATTCGCGCTTCGATCAGCCTCTAAACGTCATCCGCGCCAGGTCGCGGCATGTTCGATCACTGGGAACAGCATGGCGGACTAGATGTCCCTTGCCCAGCCGAACGCCAAGCCTTCCATGTCGATTAAAACAATGGCGATAACGGGTTACGCAGCCAGATTCAACCGGATCCGGCTCGTCCATATCGGCAAACCCTTCGAGTTACTTGGGTTTTCCGCCTGCAGGCCCGGGTATGATCGAGGTCGGGCCACCGCCACCCTTCTGGCCGGACGACTCGAACATGCCCTGGACCCTGCCGCTATTGGATTCGACGCGTGACGTGCCCGTGGTCATATCCACGGTCAGACGATCGCCGCGCAGCACATTCTTGCCCTGGGTGAGCACAACATTGCCCTGCATCGTGACGAGATTGGTCCGGGTGTCGAACACCGCCGTCTCGCCGGTGACGACCTGGTCTTTCTGGGTGACGATGACGCCGCCGCGCGCTTCAAGCCGCTTGATCGCCGACGAGCCGCCTGGGCCCGGCTGCGCCGCCTTGATCGGCGCCTTGGGCGCAGCCTTGGCAGCCGGCTCGTTCGCCGAGCCGCCGCCGTCATAGAAGACCACCAGAGTCTTCGACTTCATCGTGGTGTCGCCCTGCACGACCTTCACGTCGCCTGCGAAGGTCGCTTCCTTTTTCTTGTCGCGCATTTCCAGCGATGCGGCCTCGATCTGAATGGGCTGATCGCGATTCTGCGAGAAACCCTGCATCGCGTTCGGCACACCCTGCACCGCGCTCTGCCCATGTGCATCGGCTGTGAAAGCCAGCACGAGCACGGCGATCGCAGCGCCGGTCACCCCGCGAAATCGGACATTGCTTACGGGAAAAATCATCACATTCATTTCGCGTTGGCGCGCTTGCCGTTGGCGGCCCGCGGTTTCACGGGCTCCGGCGCGACTTCAGGCTCTGCCACGGTCTCAGGCTGAGCCGAAGCATCCGGCGAAGGCGGGTCCATCTTCAGGTTCATCGACACACCGCCCTCGAACCGAACCAGCTCACCGTGTTCCGTGATGCGCATCCGTTGCCCGAGCAGAGTGCCGTTGAGAAGTTTGACATCGACCGGCTCGTCCGACGTGACCGTGCCATTGGCAATATCAATGTTCGCCTGTGTCAGCTTGGCCTCGTAGCCGGTCGTCGTCTGCAGGAAAATGTCCTGATACAGATAGAGCATCTGCGATTTCGAATTGAACTTCCCGGTGCGGGCATCCATCGTCATCGTCGACTTGTCTTCCATCATTACCTTGGCGCGCAAGGTCGTCAGCTCGACATTGTCGGGATCTGTCAGATCCTGCGTCGCGGCCTTGGCCCATAGCTCATAGGGCCGTCCGTCCGGCGAGAAACCGGCCAGATGCGGCGTCTCCATGGTGATCTTGGTGCCCGAAACGACCAGATTGCCCATATCGAGCGGCAATTTGGCGAGGATCCGGAACGGATTGAAGATCGACACGCCGACAATTGCCGCCATCGACAGGATCACGACGGCAGGGACAGCAATCCGCAGCAGACGCACCAGACGGCTATGGCGTGCTGCGGCCCTGAACCGCGCATCCATGCCCGCCTGATAGCTGGGAATCTGAACTGAACTCACCGTCGCTCCAACGGGCCATGCCGAAAAGGGCCACACCGAAAGGTCTGCCAAACCGGCGCCAGTCTACGCTGAAATGCACCGGTTTGCAGCCCGCCCCACCAGAACGAGGAGTATGACCGAAACGCGGCGGGAGGGACCCTGAACTGTTTCAGAAAGTCACTTCGCCGCAGGCTAGTCACGAATGAGCGAAAATGTCCTCATTTTCCCAGCCCGAGAGGTCGAGTTTGGCCCGGGTCGGAAGGAAGTCGAAACAAGCCTGCGCCAGCTCGGTGCGCCCCTCCCGCGCCAGCATGACGTTCAGCCGCTCGCGCAGCCCATGCAGATGCAGCACGTCCGACGCCGCGTAGGATAGCTGGGCCTCGCTGAGGGTCTGACTGCCCCAGTCGCTCGACTGCTGCTGCTTCGACAGATCGACGCCGAGGACTTCGCGGACCAGATCCTTGAGACCGTGTCTGTCGGTATAGGTGCGGCACAGGCGGGAGGCGATCTTGGTGCAATAGACCGGCTCAGGCATCACGCCGAGTGCGTTGTAAAGAGCGGCGAGATCGAACCGGGCGAAGTGGAAAATCTTGGTGACTTTGGGATCGCCGAGCAGCTTCTTCAGGTTCGGCGCGTCCGTGTGGCCCATCGGGATCTGCACGACATCGGCACTTCCATCGCCGGGCGAGAGCTGCACCACGCATAGCCGGTCGCGATGCGGATTGAGACCCATGGTCTCGGTGTCGATCGCAACGGAATCGGTGTAGCGGCTCAAATCCGGCAAATCGCCGCGATGCAGGCGGATGGTCATCTCAAAGGCCTCGGTATATTCGGCGTCGACGTGACGCGCATGAAACTCAGCTGGACATATGCACCCGATTGCCGGCGCAACGGGGCACTGCCGACATTTCGTCGATTATACCGATTTGGCCTTTCCGGATAGTTGTTCCTGCGAATGGCAGGGCGCTTCACCTAGCGCGCAGCTGTCCCAGCGCGCTGAGCCAGTTCTCCATGTGAAAGGTCCGGGAGATCTTGCCGTCCTTGATGGTCTGGATATCGATGGCCATCATCCGGAAGCTCTTGCCGGAATGCGGCACGCCGAACAGGTCGCCGGCCGGCGTGCCCGTCACTTCGCCGCGCACCACGACACGATCGCCAGCAACCAGCACTTCCTTGATATCGAATTTCATGTCGGGGATCGTGTTGGTAAAATTGCCGACCACCTTGATCGAGGTGTCGCGTCCCCAGCATTCGCCCGGAAGGTAGCCCGCGCAGGATTCGTAGTCCGGCGTCAGCACCTGTTCCTGGATGGTTTTCACATCCCCGCGGCTGGTAACATTGAACAGGCTGTACCAAGGCGCGATCGCGGCACGGGCCTGGGCTTCGGTCATTGTCTGGGCGGTGGCGCCTGATGCACCCGTAAGAACGGCCGCTGCGAGAACGAGGCGCGAGAAAATGGTCATGAAACGTCTTTTCCATAATATGTATGTCAACCTACATATTATGACGGTCGACATACTGATTTGCAAATGATATTTGCGGGTATGGCAAAAGCTACTGATTCAAAAGGGAAAACGCTTGCTGCCGCAGCAAAGCTGTTTCGCCAGCAGGGCTACCACGGCACCGCATTGCACGACATTCTGGCCGCCGGCGGCTCGCCCCGCGGCTCGCTGTATTTTCATTTTCCGGGCGGCAAGGAAGAGATCGGCGAGACCGCGCTGACGCTGGCCGGCGAGGCGGTGCGCAAGGCAATCGCCGGCGCGGCCGAGACGTCGGAGGATGCCGAAACCTTCCTGATCCGGATTGCGCGCGGCATGGCCGCGGATCTCGAGACTTCGGATTTCAAGGAGGGGTGCCCGATCGCCACCACGGCGCTGGAGACCGCTGCGCAGTCCGACGTGCTGGGCGCCGCGACCAGAAACGCATTCCAGAAGTGGGAAGCCGAGATCAAAAAGGGACTGGAGCGATTCGGACGACCGGCTGATGATGCCGAGGTCATTGCAACAGCGGCATTGAGCCAGCTCGAGGGGGCGCTGCTGCTGGCACGGACCTATCGCAGCCTGGAGCCGATGCACCGCGCGGAGAAAGCCATCCGGTTACTGCTGCGCGAGGCGTGACGGGATCGCAGAATCCTTGAAAGTCGTTTCGTCATTTGCGGAAAGCTGACACATTCGCAAGCACGTTCATCCCGCGAAGATGGAAGTAGCAGATGAAGGTTCAACAGCAACGCCTGCCGCGTTTCGCGGTCTTGATTGACGCCGACAATACATCGCCTCAGATTGCCGCCGGACTGTTCGAGGAAGTTTCCAAATTCGGAGAAGCCAGCGTTCGCCGGATCTACGGCGATTTTTCGAGCCAACAGCTCAAGTCCTGGGCCGATATCCTGCAGAAATACGCCGTCGATCCGTATCAGCAATTCGCATATACAAAAGGCAAGAACGCATCCGACATCGCGCTCGTCATCGACGCGATGGACCTGCTGCATAGTGGACGCTTCGACGGTTTTTGCCTTGTTTCTTCCGACAGCGATTTTACCCGCCTCGCCTCACGACTGCGGGAGCAGGGAGCGGACGTCTACGGCTTCGGCAATCAGAGAACGCCGGAAAGCTTTCGGCAGGCCTGTCGCCGGTTCATTTATACGGAAAATCTGATCCCCGACCGCGCCGCGGCTACTACAGAACAGCCCCCAAAAGCCGTTGCCCTCAAAAACCCTGCTGCGGCCGTTCCCATTCTGGAAAAGGTCGTTGCGCAACTCAGCAACGAGGAAGGCTGGGTCAGCCTGGACCGCATGGGCGAGCAACTGCCGAACTTCGTTTCTGATTTCGATGTCCGGACCTATGGTTTCAGAAAATTGAGCGATCTCGTGCGCAAGACTGAAATATTCGAGATCGAGAAGACCGAAACTGGCCGCCTGAGAGTACGAGCCAAGGCCAAAGCGAAGCCTCCTAAGGCGAATGCTCCGAAGAGAACGTCAATACGGGCAAGAAAAGCCAGGGATGCGCGCGAGAAAGCCGCCAGCCAGAGCTGACGGCTATCCTGATCAGGACTTGGCAGTGCTCTATCAGGCTGGGTCGAAATAGTGGATCTCCATCAGTACACAGCCGCCGACCGACTTGAACGGACCGTGATAGGCGCCGGGCGGGCGGCAAGCATAGGTGTTCGGCTGGAAGGATTCGCCACCGTTGCCCTGCTTGTCATTGCCGACGATCAGGTCGCCGGTGAATAGAAACACTTCTTCCCAATATTCGTGCACGAACGGCTCGGTGGTGTAAACGCCCGGCTCGAAGCGCAACAGGCGGGTGCGGCTGCCACGCTTGTTCACCTCGTCGAGCGCGCCCGACAGGATCTTCTGCTGGATGCCGGCCGGATAGCCCGCGGGCGTCTCCCATCCCGAAGACATATCGACGGTACGGAATTCATCGTGAAGTTTATTGATGGCCATGGTCAGTGTTCCTGAGGGGACAGATCAAGCGACAGCGCGAGGCGAGGTAGCCGGCGCCGTTGAGGTGGAGACTTCATCGGCAAGGTCATAGCTGGACAGCATCTTGTCGAGCAACGCCGCCGACCTCATCCAGTCATAAGTGCGGAAGGCATGGCCCTTGGTGACGAAGGTCGCGCCGGCGAAAAACATCTCGTATTGCGAGTGACGCGAGGCGAATTCGGAGCCAACCGCATCCCAGGCCAGCTTGTAAAACTTGACCTTTTCGGTCGCGCTGGCCGCCGGCGACTGCTGGGTCTTGCCGATCAGGCGCGCCAGTTCCGGATTGGCGAAGTCCTTCACCGAGGATGGCAGCATGATCATGCCGCCGCCGGCGAGCTCACGCAGCGTATTGATGATCTTGGAATAGAGCTGCTGGGTCAAAACCTGCGCCGAATACAGCATCGCCCGGTCAGGCACATAATAGGCGCCGCGCTGCGTACCCTTGGTCTCCATCGCCACCACGAAGGCCTCGACCATCGATACTTCGGCAGCGAGCTGGCCGAGCATTTCCTTCACCTGCGGGAAGCCAGCAATGCCGTTGGTCTCAGCAGTGCGATACGCGATGCCGATCAGGAAGCGCAGCTTCACCGACAGCCGGATCATGGCCTGGTAGTTCTGGTACACATGCGCCGGGGTCGCGTGGAACTGTTTCTGGCACATCGCGATGTCATCGACGATGAACACGCGATCCCACGGCACCTTCACGTCATCGAAATACAGCACAGCATCGTTTTCATCGAAGCGGCTCGACAGCGGATTGTCGAACACCGATGGCGACGCGGCTTCATAGGACTTGCGCGACAGGACCTTCAGACCCTTAGTGTTCATCGGAATCGCGAAGGACACCGCATATTTCTCGTCGCCGGGCTGCAGCGGCTGGATGCAGGTGACGAACACCTCATTGGCCATGATGCCGCCGGTGGCCAGCATCTTGGCGCCACGGATCGTCAGACCCTCGGCATCGCGCGACACCACGCCTGCCGACAGGAACGGATCGGCTTGCTCGGCGGCGCTCTTGGAGCGGTCGGCCTGCGGGTTGATGATCACGTAAGTGAGGTAGAGGTCGTTGTCGCGGGCGTAGCGATAGTAATCCGCCAATGCCTTGGCGCGTGCCTTGTCGTAGGCCTCGAATACCTCGACGCCCATATACATACCGGCGATGCAGGAGGCGACGTGATCCGGCGCGCGACCCATGAAGCCGGCATGCAGCTCGGTCCAGGCCTCCAGGCCGCGGCGGCGATTAATCAGCGCATCATAGCTGCCGGGCAATTCCCAGATCCGGTTGGCGCGGATGCCGGTCTCGGTCTCGAAAGTCATCAGCTCGCGATTTTCCGGCGCGCTCTGGAAATCGAACATCCGCCCGATTGAGGCCACCACACCCCGGAACGCCGGATGGGTGGTCACGTCATCCACCAGCTCACCATCGAGATAGATTTCACGGCCGTCGCGCAGACTCGCGATGTGCTGTTCGCCGGTCTTGATCATGGGTTGCCTCGGTCACTTTCAGTCATGGGTAGCATTTCAGGTGCGTTATTTCAGTAGTGCATCGGCAGCGGCCATTCCGGGCTGCGCTCGGTACTTGCGAGGCTGCGATAGGCCCCGCGGAAGAAGACCAACGGCTCGTTGGCCGGATAGGCACTGAACTTCACCACTCGGCCGACGAAGATCAGATGGTCCCCGCCATCATATTGCGCGTATGGCGCGCATTCGAAGTGTGCGAGCGCGCCCGCGATCAGGGGCGCCGCCTCATGGCCCAGCGTATGTTCGACCGCCGCCCACTTGTCGCCGAGCGCCCTGGCGAACTTGTTCGACAGATGCTCCTGGTCGCGGCCGAGGATGTTCACGGCATAACCCTTGGCCTCGGTCATCGCCTTGAGGCTGAAGGCCTTGCGGTCGATCGAGAACAGGATCAGCGGTGGGTCCACCGAGACCGAGTTGAACGAACTCATGGTCAAGCCGATTGCCTGGCCATCGGCCGCTTCGGCCGTGATCACGGCGACGCCGGTGGCAAACTGTCCGAGCGCCCGTCGGAAGGCGCGGGGATCCACGTCCGCAGTGGCGCCCATGGTCATCTCCTGATCGCGAAATCTGAACGACGCGCATTAGCTTTATAACAAAGCTATATTATCGAACGAAAGAGCGCGCTGTCAAGCATGGCTGGCCTGCTATCAAAACGCACTGGTTCCAACTTGTTTGTGCGTAACGCCGCCGCTATACGACTCATAGGTGTGCGGGGACCTGATGGCGATTAAGAGCAAATCACGTAAAATGAAGGTAGAACCGACGATTTCGCGGCCACAATTGATGGTCGACGGATCGGATCGGGCTTTCCGCCAATTTGTCCATGACACATTGGCGTTTTCGGCGCGGCTTCAGGCTGTGCGCGGGCAACTCGGCGCAGTGATCGGCCTGTCCGGCACGCAATACACCGTGCTGATCGCCATTGCTCATTTGAGCGGCACAGATGAGAAGATCGGCGTCAATCAGGTCGCCGAGCATCTGCACTTCAGCGGCGCGTTCATTACCATCGAGATCAACAAGCTGGTATCAAACGGCCTTGTCGAGAAAGAGACCGACGAGGAAGACCGTCGCCGCGTCATCCTGACCATCACGCCGAAAGCGCGTGCGTTGCTCAATGAACTGGCACCCGTCCAGCGTCCGGTGAATGACATGCTGTTTCGCAGCATGTCCGCTGCGGATTTCGAGCGAACGCGCAAGCTGATGTCGGAGATGGTGGAAGCCGCCGACGAGGCGATCCGGCTGCTGGATTACAACGCACCGGCATCGGTCGCCCGGCAGACCAAATAACCTGCTGTTTGGCGGGTTTGTCGCTGGCTATTCGCCGGCACGCAGCCGATAGCCGATACCCGTTTCGGTCAGAACGAATTGCGGGCGCTCCGGATCAAGCTCGATCTTTTGACGCAGCTGGCGGACATAAACGCGTAGATATTGCGCGTCGGTGAGCTCGTCCCACAATTCCTTCAGCAGAAACCGGTGAGTCAGCACCTTGCCGGCATGCTGCACCAGGACACGCAGCAGCTCATATTCCTTCGGTGATAGTTTCACGTCGCGGTCGCCGACCTTCACGATCCGGCGCACCAGATCGACCGACAATTCCCCGGAGCGGAATACCGGCCGCTCGCCATGAACCTGCAGCTGATGCCGGAGAGCGGCCCGCATCCGCGCCAGCAACTCATCCATGCCAAACGGCTTGGTGAGATAGTCGTCTGCACCGAGATCGAGCGCCTGCACCTTGCCGGCTTCATCGCCGCGGCTGGACAGCACCACGATCGGCACACCGTCGTCGCGGGCGCGAATCATCTGCAGCAGATCGTGGCCCTGAATGTCCGGCAGGCCCAGATCGAGAATGATCAAAGCGGGCTTCTCCGCCAGTTTCTCCAGCGCGATCTTGCCATTGCTGGCCTCAAGGACGTCATAGCCCTGGGTACTGAGGCCCATGCGCAGCAATTTGCGGATCGGCGGCTCATCATCGATGACCAGAACCTTGATGGCAGCGGTATTCATGCGGCGGTGTCCAGAGCTTCGGAGGCCGGCGGGATGGGAAGGCGGATAGTTAGCACGGCGCCACTGCGGTCGGCGCGATTTGTGGCCGAGATCGTGCCATGCATAGCCTCAATGAAGCCCCGCGAGATCGCAAGACCGAGGCCGGTACCCGCCCTGACGTGATCGCCCTTGCTGGCGCGGTAGAACTTGTCGAACACCTGCTCGAGATCGGCGGGTGGAATGCCCGTCCCCTCGTCCGTCACCTGCAGCGAGACTGAGTCCGCATCGCGTATGGCCCTGATCGTGATGGTCGTGTCATCCGGGGCATATTTCGCGGCATTGTCGAGCAGATTGAACAGTGCCTGCTCGAACAACACCGCATCGAGCTCCAGCATGGGCAGGTTCGGCGCCAGATCGAGCGCAATGCGATGCCTGACGAGAATCTTGCCGGCCCGGCGCAGCGCGCTGCCGACGATCTCCGCGAGATCGTGCAGTGTTGTGTTGGGAACGACTGCACCGGATTCCAGCTTGGTCATATCAAGCAGATTGGCGATGAAGCGGTTCAGCCGTTCGGATTCGTCGATCACCGTACCGAGCAGATCGGCTTTTTCAGCCTCGGTGAGCTTCGGCGACAGATCACGCAGTGTGGAGGCCGCGCCAAGCACGGAGGCCAGCGGCGTCTTCAGGTCATGCGAGATTGAGGTCAGCAGCGCCTGACGCAACCGGTCGGATTCGACGTTACGCTGAGCACGGTCCATATCTTCCACAAGTTGCACGCGCTCGATGGCGAGTGCGCTCTGATCCACAAGCGCATCCAGCAACCGGCGCTGGTCCGGCGTCAGCAGCGGACCCGTGCGATCGTCATCGATCCCGATCACGCCGATCGGCCCACGGCCGGTGCGCATCGGGAGAAACAGCCGCTTCGCGCCAGGCAATGTCTCGGAGCCACGGCCAGCCGGGCGATCATTGCTCCAGGCCCAGTTGGCTGCGGCCAGATCCGCCTTGTCCAATTCGTCCTCGGGAGGATAGCCCGCTTTGACGGCGATTACGCCCTGCTCCGGCAGCAGCAGCACAACCCGCACCTTCAGCATCAATGCGATCTGATACGCGCTCGCCCACAGCACGTCGTCGAGCGCAGCGGTGCCGGCGAGTTTGCGGCTGAACGCATAGAGCGACTCGGTTGTCCGCACGCGGCCGAAGGCCGAGACGGCCTGAGTGCGCACCCGCGCCGCGACATTGGAAACCAGAATGGCGATCAGCATGAAGAAGAAGAAGGCCGCCACATTGGTCGGATCGGTGATGGTGAGCGTATAGACCGGCGGCAGGAAGAAGAAGTTATAGCTCAGCGATGCCACGACGCTCGCCAGCAGCGAAGGCCACAGACCAAAGCGCACAGCAACGCCGACCACGGCGGTGAGAAACATCAGATCGACATTCTCGATACCGAAGATCGGACGCAGCAGCGTTGCGGCCCCAAGAGCCACCGCCACGACGGCCAGCGCCGCAATATAGGGCTTTGCATCGAACGGCTCGACGCGATCGGTCATCTGCGCACGTTTCGCAGCCGGCTCCGTCGACAACGCATCGCCGGCGATCACATGCACACTGATATTGCCGGCGCGCCTGACGAGATCGTGCACCACCGAACCGCGCACCAGCTCGAACCACCACGACCGCGACGCCTTGCCAATCACGATCTGGGTGACGTTATTGGCATGCGCATAGCCGAGCAGATCGTCGGCGATGCGCCGGCCTGCGCCTGGAATCGTCAGCGCTTCGGCGCCAAGCGCCTCGGCAAGCCGCAGCGTATCGGCCAGCCTGTCGCGCTGTTCCTCGGTGAGTTGAAGGCTGCGCCGCGTTTCGATACTGACCGCCGTCCACGGTGCATGCAGCCGATCCGCGAGACGCTTGGTGTAGCGGACCAGCCCGGCCGAGCGCGGGTCTTCACTGATACAGACCAGAATACGCTCGCCGACAGCCCATGGACCGGCGATGGCATTGGCCTGCATGTGAGTGAGCAATTGCTCATCGACGCGATCCGCCGTGCGGCGCAACGCCAGCTCACGCAATGCCGTGAGATTGCCGGGCGAGAAGTAATGCTCCAGTGCACGCTCGGCCTGTTTGGGAACATAGACCTTGCCTTCCTTCAGGCGCTGGATCAGATCGTCCGGGGTGAGGTCGATCAGCTCGATGGCGTCTGCACGATCGAATACCGAATCCGGCACGGTCTCGCGCACCCGCACATGAGTGATCTGGGCGACCACATCATTCAGGCTTTCGATGTGCTGAATATTGACTGCCGTGTAGACGTCGATCCCTGCGGCCAATAATTCCGCGACGTCGAGATAACGCTTGGGATGGCGGCTGCCGGGCGCATTGGTATGAGCAAGTTCATCGACAAGCGCTATCCGGGGCCGCCGCGCGATCAGCGCGTCGAGATCCATCTCCTCGAGATGCTGATCCTTGTAGTCGAAACGCCGCCGCGGGATCACCTCGAGACCCGCCACGAGCGCCTCGGTTTCAGCCCGGCCATGGGTCTCGACCACGCCCACCACCACATCGACGCCCGCCTTGCGCCTGGCATGGGCGCTCTGCAGCATCTCATAAGTCTTGCCGACGCCGGGGGCGGCGCCGACGAAGATCTTCAGCCGCCCGGCCACACCCTCCTCGCGCCTTGCTGTTTCCAGCAACGCCTCAGGCGAAGGTCGTTGATCAGGATCGCGGCGCTGATTTGCCATAAGGCAATATAGTCTCCGCCAGGGCTTGGGCCTAGACGGCCTACTTCGGTGAGGCGGCGTCCAGCGCGAGATTCAAGGCAAGAACGTTAACACGCGGTTCGCCGAGCAGACCACCGAAGCGGCCCTCGATCTTCTCTGTCACCAGCTGGCGGACGCGATCCTCCGGCAGCTTGCGCGCCTTGGCGACGCGGGGCACCTGAAACAGCGCCCCCTCGGGCGAAATGTTCGGGTCGAGACCGCTGCCCGAGGTGGTGACGAGATCGATCGGCACTGGCATCGACGGGTTCTCCGCCTTCAGTTTCTCGACGTCCTCCTTCACGCGGTCGATCAGCGCCTTGCTGGTCGGGCCAAGATTGGAGCCCATCGAGTTGATGGCGTTGTAAGGCTGCGGCACTGTCTTGGTGGAATCCTGCGGGTCCGGACCCAAAGTCGCCGACGGGCGGCCGTGGAAGTATTCCTCGCCCTTGAATTCCTGACCAATCAGGGACGAACCGACGACCTTGCCGTCCCGTTCGATGAGGCTGCCTTGCGCCTGGCTCGGCATGATCGCCCCGGCAATGCCCGTCATCGCGAGCGGATAGCCGAGACCGGTGATGGCAGTGAGGCCGAGCAGCAGAACGATAGCCGGGCGAATTTCTCTCAACATAACGTAACTCCTCAAACCAGGTGCAGGGCGGTGACGATAAGGTCGATCGCCTTGATACCGATGAACGGAACGATGATGCCGCCAAGGCCGTAGATCAGAAGATTGCGGCCGAGCAGTGCGCCGGCGCCGATCGGACGATAGGCGACGCCCTTCAGGGCCAGCGGGATCAGCGCGATGATGATGATCGCGTTGAAGATGATGGCTGACAGGATGGCGCTCTGCGGGCTCGCCAGCTTCATGACATTGAGCGCCTCAAGTTGCGGATAGAAAGCGAGGAAGATCGCCGGGATAATGGCGAAGTATTTCGCCACGTCATTGGCGATCGAGAACGTGGTCAGCGCACCCCGCGTCATCAGGAGCTGCTTGCCGATTTCGACGACCTCGATGAGCTTGGTCGGATTGGAGTCCAGGTCGACCATGTTGCCCGCTTCGCGCGCCGCCTGCGTGCCGGTGTTCATGGCAACGCCCACATCGGCCTGCGCCAGTGCCGGCGCGTCGTTGGTGCCGTCACCGCACATCGCGACCAGCTTGCCCTTGGCCTGCTCGTCGCGGATGAGCTGCAGCTTGTCCTCGGGTGTCGCCTGCGCCAGGAAATCATCGACGCCGGCTTCGGCTGCGATGGCTGCAGCGGTCATCGGATTGTCGCCGGTGATCATGATGGTGCGGATGCCCATGCGGCGTAGCTCGGCGAAGCGCTCACGGATGCCGCCCTTCACGATGTCCTTCAGATGGATGACGCCGAGCAGCTTGCCATCGCGCGCGACCGCCAACGGGGTGCCGCCGCCCTTTGCAATCTCGTCGGAGATCGCCTGGATTTCACGTGCCGTGTCCGACATCGCGGCTGGCTGCATCGCACGCACAGTGTTGCCGGACGCCACGGCGAACGACGCGCCACCGTTGACGTAAGCGAGTATCGAATCCACCGCGCCCTTGCGGACCGACGAGCCACCGGCATCGACACCGCTCATCCGGGTCTGTGCGGTGAACGGCACGAAAGTCGCTGACAGTTCGGCCATGTCGCGGCCGCGGATACCGTATTTCTCCTTGGCCAGGACGACGATGGAGCGGCCTTCCGGGGTTTCGTCCGCGAGCGATGCAAGCTGCGCCGCATCGGCCAGTTCCTGTTCGGTCACGCCGCGCACCGGACGGAAGGCTGTCGCCTGACGGTTGCCGAGCGTGATGGTGCCGGTCTTGTCCAGCAACAACGTATCGACGTCGCCGGCGGCCTCCACCGCGCGGCCGGACATCGCCAGCACATTGAAGCGCACCAGACGGTCCATGCCGGCAATGCCGATGGCCGACAGCAGCGCACCGATCGTGGTCGGAATCAGCGTGACGAACAAAGCCACCAGCACCACCACCGAGATCGAACCGCCGGCATAGGCTGCATAGCTCGGGATCGTCACCGTCGCGAACACGAAGATGATGGTGAGGCCAACCAGCAGAATGTTCAGCGCGATCTCGTTCGGCGTCTTCTGCCGCTCGGCGCCTTCCACCAGCTTGATCATGCGATCGATGAAGGTCGAGCCCTGCGCCGCAGTGATGCGGACGCGAATCCAATCGGACAGCACCTGCGTGCCGCCGGTGACCGCCGAGCGATCGCCGCCGGATTCACGAATGACAGGTGCGGACTCGCCGGTGATCGCCGCCTCATTAACTGAAGCCACGCCTTCGATCACTTCACCGTCGGACGGGATGTTGTCGCCGGCTTCCACCAGAACGACATCGCCGACCTTCAGGCTAGTGCCCGAGACCATGCGGTAGCTCTTGTCGCCGCTGTCGCTGCCAGTGAGCAGCTTGGCCTGGCTTTCGGTTCGGGTCTTCTTCAGCGATTCCGCCTGCGCCTTGCCGCGGCCTTCGGCGACGGCTTCGGCAAAGTTGGCGAACAGCACCGTGAACCAGAGCCAGAGGATGATCTGGAACGCAAATCCCAGATCGCTCCCGCCCATGATGACGTTCTTGATGAAGATCACCGTGGTGAGTGCGGCGACGACCTCGACGACGAACATCACGGGATTCTTAATCATCAGCCGCGGATCGAGCTTTTTGAAAGCCGAGCCGATGGCTGGGATGACGATTTTCGAATCGAGCATGGCCGAGACCGGTACCCGCTTCTGCAGTTTCAACGTTTCCATGGACATAACTCCGAATCCAATCAGAACAGGGTGCTGGCGGTCATCGCGAGGTGCTCGACGATCGGCCCGAGCGCGAGCGCCGGGAAGAAGGTGAGACCGCCGATAATCAGGATCACGCCTATGACGAGGCCGACGAACAATCCGCCGGTGGTCGGCAAGGTGCCGGCCGATGCCGGGATCGACTTCTTCGCGGCCAATGATCCGGCCAGCGCCATAGCCGGCACGATCATGAAGAAGCGGCCGACGAACATCGAGCTCGCCAGTGTGAGGTTGTAGAAGAAGGTGTTGCCGGTGAGCCCGCCGAACGCCGAGCCGTTATTGCCGGTGGCCGAGGTGAAGGCGTAGAGCACCTCGGTGAAGCCATGCGGCCCGGCATTGGCCATCGACGCCACCGCCGAAGGCAGCACCACCGCCACCGCGGTCCAGCCGAGATACATCAGCGGCAACACGAGAATGGCGAGCATCGCCATCTTTACTTCGCGCGCCTCGATCTTCTTGCCGACATATTCCGGCGTGCGGCCAACCATCAGACCGGCGACGAAGATCGCCAGCACGACGAACAGCAGCATGCCATAGAGACCGGCACCGACGCCGCCGACGATGATCTCGCCGAGCTGCATGTTGATCAGCGGGATCATGCCGCCAATCGCTGTAAACGAGTCATGCATCGCATTGACCGCGCCGCAGGACGCCGCCGTCGTGATGACCGCGAACAGACTGGACGCGACGATGCCGAAGCGCAGCTCCTTGCCTTCCATATTACCGCCGGTGAGACCAAGTGCATTCAGGCCTGTGGTGCCGGATGCTTCGGCGCCATAGGTGATGGCGACGCCGGTAATGAACAGCACGCCCATTACGGCCAGGATCGCCCAGCCCTGTCTGGGGTTGCCGACCATACGGCCGAACACATTGGTCATCGCCGCACCCAGCGCGAAGATCGAGATCATCTGGATGAAATTCGACAGCGCGGTTGGATTCTCGAACGGATGCGCAGCATTGGCGTTGAAGAAGCCGCCGCCATTGGTGCCGAGCATCTTGATGGCGACCTGCGACGCGACGGGACCAACCGCGATCGTTTGTTTGGCGCCTTCCAGCGTCGTCGCATCGACATAGGCGCCGAGCGTCTGCGGCATGCCCTGCCAGATCAGGAATAGCGTGTAGACGATACAGATCGGCAGCAGCACATAGAGCGTGCAACGGGTGATATCGACCCAGAAATTGCCGATGGTGCGCATCGACGACCTTGCAAAGCCGCGGATCAGCGCAACCGCCAATGCAATGCCGGCGGCAGCCGACAGGAAGTTATGCACCGTCAGACCCAGCATCTGGGTCAGATACGACATCGTGCTTTCGCCGCCGTAGTTCTGCCAGTTGGTGTTGGTGACGAAGGAGATCGCGGTGTTGAAGGAGAGATCTTCGGCGACCGCGGATTGCCCCGCAGGATTGAACGGCAGCACAGCCTGCAGCCGCATGATTGCGTAGAGACTGAGGAAGCCGACCACGTGAAAGAGCAGCATGGCGACCGTATAGGTCAGCCAGTGCTGCTCGCGTTTCTCGTCGACACCACCGATCCAGTACAGACCGGCCTCGACCGGCCGCAGAATGGGAGAGAGAAAAGTACGCTCTCCATTGAAAACGGATGTCATGTAGCCGCCGAGCGGCTTCACCAGCGCGAGAACCACCCCGCAGTACAAAGCGATTTGAATCCAGCCAATTGTTGTCATGTCAGTGGACCTTTTGGAGTGCGCACGCTCAGAACCGCTCGGGCCGCAGCAGCGCGTAAGTGAGGTAAATCAGCAATGCCGCGGACACGAAGCCGGCGAGCGTGTAATCGAAAATCATGATGCGCTCCTCACAACCGCTCGCAGGCATAGGCGTAGCCCAGCGTGAGAATGAAAAAGCCGAGCCCGAGGGCCAGCATGACGACGTCCAGCATGGGAAGCTCCTGATGCACTGGCTGCAGGCGGCGGAGAGCAAACGGCTCTCGCGCCCGATGCACGATCAGGTGCCATTCAGGACGTAGGTTTTCGAGATGAGGCCAGCAGCGAACTTATAGGAATCTCATAAAGACGCGGGGAAGCGCATGCGCGTGCACCGCCAGTCCTCGGGCGCTTATGCAGCCTTTATATCTTCGTGCCCGAAGCTGCCTCGTATTCAAATGACGGACTACGGATATTGCACGGTGCGGTCTTCCCGAGATCGCGCTGTTCATGGAGACCCGTCATGTCGTTCATCTCGATTCAGCGAACGCCCCCTTCCGAAGCGCCATCCGAAACGGCTCCGCTCGATGCTACGACCTTCACCGCGATCTGCCTCACCACCTGCAAGCGCCTGCCCGCCATGCGTCGCACCGCGGAAGCCCAGCGCCTCGATGGTCTGGTCGCCGCCGGCGCCTGGACCGATGCAGCGCTTGCCCTGATCGCCATCGAACTGCCGCGTTGGCAGCTGCGCCGTCTCGCTTATGACGAAGGTGAATGGCATTGCGCTCTCTCGAACCAGCGTGACCTTCCAGACTGGCTGGACAGCGCCGTCGAGACGCATCACCCAGACATGGCGACGGCGATCCTGAATGCATTTCGCGCCGTTGTTAGCCGCGGAGGCACGCCGCATCTGACGCAAGCGCCGGTGCGCGCAATCCAACCCACCGATTTCGAGCCGATGCTGTGTGAGAATTACTGTTAAGCGAAGAGGGTCGGTGCGAAATGCTGTAGCTCGACCGCCGCGAACAGCCTTCCAACAGCGACGCTTTCGGCTATGCTCGGTACGAATTCGTGCCATGAGAAGCCGGAGCAAAACGTGACAGCAGGCAAACCGGCTTTCGTTGCAGTCGATTGGGGCACCAGCAGCTTTCGCGGCTGGTTAATGACTGCCGACGGCAATGCGCTTGCGGAAACCCGCGGGCCTGAAGGCATGCTGCATTGCGCGACTGCCGGCTTCGCTCCGGTTCTTGCTGATCACCTTGCCAGACTTGGCGGAATGCAGAACCTGCCCGTGCTGATCTGTGGCATGGCCGGCGCACGGCAGGGCTGGATCGAGGCGCCCTATCTGCACACACCGACACGGCTCGACGCCTTGCACGACGGTGCGCAGCGTGTCGACACGCAAGGCGACGTGCGTATCCTGCCAGGCATCGCCCAAGCCGACGCCGCGGCGCCCGACGTCATGCGCGGCGAAGAGACGCAACTGCTCGGCGTGACCGAGCCCGGCTTCACCGGTCTGGTCTGCATTCCCGGCACGCACAGCAAATGGGTCTGGATCGAGTCCGGCAGCGTGGTGTCATTCACGACCTATATGACCGGCGAGCTCTTTTCGGTCATCACTCAACACAGCATCCTGAAACACGCTGTGGATCACGACGCGCCGTCGCCCGCCGCGAATGACGCGTTCCGCGATGGCCTGCAACGCGCGCTCGATGCGCCGGCAGGCTTGACTGCTTCACTCTTCAGCTTGCGCGCGGCGCAACTGCTCGGCTTCCAGCAGCAGGCGGATGGCACGGCACGCCTGTCGGGCCTCCTGATCGGCACCGAAATCGCCGATGCCGGATCGCGCTATGGCACGCGGCATCCGGTGCGCCTGATCGGCGCCGGCGCGCTCAAGGATCTCTATGCGTCGGCACTTGCGGCTGCCGGCTTCGATGTCACCATCGTTGATGCCGAACGCGCGTCGCAACACGGCCTGACCAAGGCCGCAATCCATCTGTGGGGAGCTCAGTTCACATGAACCAGCCAATCCGTTGGCCCACCGTGAAGCGTCCGCTCGTCGCCATCCTGCGCGGCGTGCAGCCCGACAAAGTGGAGGGCATCGTCGAGACGTTGATCGACACCGGCTTCGAGATGATTGAAGTACCGCTGAACTCGCCCGATCCGTTCGATTCCATCGCGCGGATTTGCAAACGATTTGGCAACGACACCCTGATCGGCGCCGGCACCATCCTCACCGCGAATGACTGCGCCCGCGTCGCCGATGTCGGCGGGCGTCTGATGGTGAGCCCGAATGTCGATGTCGATGTGCTGGCGGTGGCGGCGAGCCGCGGCATGGTCACGATGCCCGGCGTGTTTTCGCCGACCGAAGCTTTCCTCGCGCTCCGCGCCGGTGCGTCCGCCCTGAAATTCTTTCCAGCGTCGATCCTCGGGCCGTCCGGCATCGCCGCCATTCGCGCGGTTCTGCCCAGGGATGCCGTGATCGGGGCTGTTGGTGGTGTTTCCGACCGGAATTTCGCGGACTATATCACCGCCGGCATACAGGTCTTCGGCCTTGGCAGCAGCCTGTACCGGCCTGGAATGAGCGCTATCGAGGTGAAGGCGACTGCGCAGGCATCTGTCGTGGCTTATGATCAGGCGATGGCCCGCTAGAAGCAGAGCGCAATGTCTGTTCGCGGTTGGCGCGCTTCGCGGCGGCAAGGCAGGAACACCTCTGCGCCCGCATGCATCGACCGCGCAGCCCCAAACTGTCAAATTCATTGAATTGCTCTGAATATCAGAGACTTAGGAGCACCGTGGTGCCCAGGAAAGGACTCGAACCTTCACGGCCGTTAAGCCACTGGCACCTGAAGCCAGCGCGTCTACCAATTCCGCCACCTGGGCACGTGCGAGGCACGTGGCGCGGTTAGTAGGGGGCCGTTACGCGCTTGTCAAATTGCTTCGTTCAATTCCAAATCCGCTGTACAGGCCCCACGCGTTGGCGTATCGCGAATTGGTCTAAATTCCCCCGTTTTGCCCTTGCATGACTGACTCAAGGAACTGATTCATGGCTGCCCCCATCGACACCCTCGTTACGGTTTTCGGCGGATCAGGCTTCGTGGGACGCCATGTGGTCCGCGCGCTGGCCAAACGCGAATACCGGATCAGGGTCGCCGTGCGCCGTCCCGAGCTGGCCGGCCATCTGCAGCCGCTTGGCCGTGTCGGACAGATCAACATCGTTCAGGCCAATCTGCGCCACCCGGCCTCGGTCAAGGCCGCAATGCGCGACGCCAGCATCGTCGTAAATCTGGTGGGTATCCTGACCGAAAGCGGCGCGCAGACCTTTGATGCCGTGCAGGCGCGGGGCGCCGGCGCGGTGGCGCAGGCTGCCGCCGAGATCGGCGCGCGGATGGTGCAGTTTTCGGCCATCGGCGCCAATGCTGATTCCGAATCGGCCTATGCCCGTGCCAAGGCGGCCGGCGAGCAGGCCGTGCTGGCGGCTGTGCCTTCCGCGACCATCCTGCGCCCGTCGATCGTGTTCGGCCCCGAGGATCAGTTCACCAATCGATTTGCCAATCTCGCCCGGATGGCCCCGGTGATGCCGGTGTTCGGCGCCACGACCAAGATGCAGCCGGTCTATGTGGGTGATGTCGCCCAGGCTGCGGCTGATGCCGTCGACGGCAAGACCAGGCCGGGCGCCACTTATGAACTCGGCGGCCCGGAAGTGCTGACGATGAGTGAAATCATCGACATCATCCTCGCGACCATCGAGCGCAAGCGCATGACGCTGCCGGTGCCGACGGCCATCGCCAAGCTGCAGTCCTATTTCCTGCAATTCGCCCCGGGCGACTTCAAGCTGACGCCGGATCAGGTCGCCATGCTTGGTGTCGACAATGTGGTGTCGGAAGCCGCCAAGGTCGCCGGTCTGACGCTGGACGGCCTGGGTATTGCCGCTGATTCGCTGGAAGCGATTGCGCCACAATATCTCTGGCGCTTCCGCGCCACCGGCCAGTTCGCGCATAACGGCATGAATTAAAGCGCGACATCATAAGGTGGGCCAAGCGAAGCCCACCCACCCTTCAGGTGTGCTGAAAATTTGTGGGCACGGCGCAAGAGCGCCTTTGCCCATTCCACGAACTGCCTCGCCTCAGTAGCCCAGCGCCAGCGCGATCAGCCCGAGCGTACCGACGATCACGCGCCACCATGCGAACAACGCGAAGCCATGGCGGGTCACGTAGCCGAGAAAGCTCTTCACCACGATGATCGCGGTGATGAACGACACCACAAAACCGATGGCGATGATCATGCCGTGATCGACCGAGAGATCGGCGCGGCTCTTGTAGAGATCGTAGACGAAAGCGCCGACCATGGTCGGTATCGCCAGGAAGAACGAGAACTCCGCCGCTGCACGCTTCTCGGCGCCGAGCAGCATGGCACCGACGATGGTGGCGCCGGAGCGCGACACGCCGGGAATCATCGCCACGCATTGCGCCAAGCCGATCTTAAGATACATCGGCAACGGGAACGTCGTGGCATCGTGATGTACGGGTTCAAGATCGAGCTGATCGACCCAGAGCAGGATCGCTCCGCCGACAATCAACGAAAAGCACACGACCCACGGATTGAACAAATAGCTTTTGACGTAGCCGCCGGCGACAGCCCCAATGATCGCGGCAGGCAGGAACGCGACCAGCACGCCAATCACGAAACGGCGCGCCGCAGCGTCGCCTTTGAACAGGTTCAGCGCGATATGCCACAACTTGCCGAAGTAAAGTGCAAGGATCGCCAGAATGGCGCCGAGCTGGATCAGCACGGCGAAGCTCTTCCAGAAATTGTCCTCACCCAGATCGAAGAATCGTTCCGCGAGCAGCAGATGCCCCGTCGAGGAAACCGGCAGGAATTCGGTGACGCCCTCGACAATGCCGAGAATCACCGCCCTTATCGCATCAGACATCATCTGCTTATCTGTCCTTCGTCAGTGTGGGCCTGAAAAAGCCGGGTTCTTCTCGCCTATTCCCTTCATTGCTGCAATCGCAAATACCATCACATTCGCGGGTTGCCTCAGAGCCAAGCTTCGCTAGTTTGGCGCGCGCCGCGTGACACTTTTACCACCGACGCAACCGAGACGCTTTCTTAACGACCGCATAACTATCAAGGCCCGCATGTACACGCTTTACCATCACTCGTTCTGTCCGCATTCCCGCTTCATTCGTCTCGTACTCGGCGAATACGGACTCGACCTCACACTGGTGGACGAGCGGCCGTGGGATCGGCGCGAGGCATTTCTGGCGCTCAATCCTGCGGGAACTACGCCTGTACTGCTCACCGATGGTTTCCCGCCCATTCCTGGCGCCGGGATCATTGCGGAATATATCGACGAGACCCATGGACCGGAGATGGGCGATCGCCGCCTGCTGCCTGTCGCGATGGCGGAACGCATCGAAGTGCGCCGGCTGATGGCTTGGTTCAACGAGAAATTCTTCGAGGAAGCCTCCGGTCCACTGGTCACCGAGCGCATCTACAAGCGCTTCATGAGCGAAGAGGTCGGCGGCGGCGCCCCGGCGATGGATGTGATTCGCGCAGCCACCGCAAATGTGCGCTATCATCTGGCCTATATCGGCTGGCTGGCGCGGACACGCAATTTTCTGGCCGGTGACCGACTGACTTATGCGGATCTGGTCGCGGCAGCTCATCTGTCGGCGATCGACTATCTGGGCGATGTTCCATGGAGCGAGGACGACGCAGCGAAAGCGTGGTACGCGCGGGTGAAATCCCGTCCGTCGTTCCGACCGCTGCTGAGCGAGTGGCTGGCGGGCGTGCCGGCATCGCGGACCTATGTGGATCTCGATTTCTGAGCACATCCGCTGACGACGAACGCGTCGCGCTTCCCATCGATCTCAGGGACAGGCTGGCGCGCGAGGCGCGGGCGCTCGGCTTTGATTCAATCGGGATCACGGACCCCGATTCCATCGCCGGCGTACGCGAACGGCTGCAGGAATTTCTCAATGCCGGCGCCCATGGTGACATGGAGTGGCTTGCCGACAATCCCAACCGCCGCGCAGATCCCAAAGTGATGTGGCAGGACGTTCGCTCCGTCATCATGCTCGGCGTCAATTACGGACCCGACGAGAACCCGCTTGAGATTCTGAAGCAGCGCTCGCATGCCGCGATCTCGGTCTATGCCCGCGGCGACGACTATCATGACCTCATCAAGAAGCGCCTGAAGCTGCTGGCGCGCTGGCTGATCGCGCAAGCCGGCGGCGATGTGAAAGTGTTTGTCGATACGGCTGCCGTGATGGAAAAGCCGCTCGCCGGCGCTGCAGGATTGGGCTGGCAGGGCAAGCATACCAATCTCGTCTCGCGCGAATTCGGCTCGTGGCTGTTTCTCGGCGCGATCTTCACCACGCTCGAACTGCCGCGCGATGCGCGCACCATCGATCACTGCGGCTCGTGCCAGGCCTGCCTCGACAGTTGCCCGACCGCGGCCTTTCCCGCGCCCTACAAACTCGATGCGCGGCGCTGCATTTCCTATCTCACGATCGAGAACAAAGGCCCGATCCCGCACGAATTTCGCAAACCCATGGGCAATCGCATCTATGGCTGCGATGATTGCCTCGCTGCCTGCCCGTGGAACAAATTCGCCCAGGAAGGCCGCGAGATCAAACTCGCCGCACGCGACGAGTTGCGCGCGCCGTCGCTGGCCGAACTTGCGAAGCTCGACGATGCGGCTTTCCGCGCGTTCTTTACGAAGTCACCCGTGAAGCGCATTGGCCGCAACCGCTTCATTCGCAATGTGCTGATCGCCATCGGCAATTCGAACGACCTATCACTGGTAAGCGATGCGCAGCAGCTGCTGGGCGATAAAAGTCCTGTGGTGCGCGGGGCAGCGATATGGGCGCTGTCGCAACTAATGCCCGCAGACGAATTTGCTGCGCTGGCCACGCAACTCGGCGACGCTGAAAAGGATGAGAGCGTGAACGACGAATGGCAGCTTGCGCTCAGTTCGTCAGATGTCGCACCATCTCCGGCCGCGCTTTGAGTGCAGCGCTCTGCTTGCCGACGATCTTGGCGATGCGTTCAGGCGCGAAGTGCAGATCGACGAAGGCCGGTGCCGTATTGGCCACTTCGTGATAGCTCACGATCTTGCCGTCGCGCAGCGTCATGATCGCAACGCCCTCGAACATCGCGCGGCCGCCATTGGCTTCCGGGAGTTTCGAGCGATAACTGAACGTGTAGCGCGCATAGAGCGTGGCACCGTCGCTCACCGGCGCATGCATGTCCCAGCGAAAGTCTTCCGCGGTCCGGTAGAACCAGTCGTCGACCATGTCGGCGATTTTGGCGCGGCCTTCGAAGGCGCCATAGAAGACGTCGTGGTAGACGCCGTCCTCGGTGAACAGCGCAGCGAAGCTCTGGCCGTCACGCTGTTCAACGGCATCGCAAAATGCGCGCAGCATCGCCGTGGCATCCATCCCCAGTTCCTCCCGCTGATTGATCGCTCTTTTCAGGCGAGCCTATTCAACGGCGCGGGTGATGCAATCAAAACTCCGCCACAGCCGACAATAGTCGCGCAATGTCCTGCGGGCGCGACAGCCGATGGTCGCCGTCCTGGATCATGGTCAGCACCACATCCTCGCTCGGCAGCCGTTCGGCAAGGCGGAAAGCGTGCTGCCAGGGCACGTCGGGGTCCTGCCTGCCTTGCAAAATCCGCACGGGGCAACCGACATCGATCGCGCTGCCAAGCAGCAAATGATTGCGCCCCTCTTCGATCAACTGCCGTGTGATCGGATAGGGTTCGCCATATTCCGACGGGCGCAGCCATTGGCCGGTGGTCTCGATCTCCGCGCGGATTTCCGGCGAGAAGCCTTTCCACATCAGCTCTTCGGTGAAATCCGGCGCCGGCGCGATCAGCACCAGGCCCTTCAGCGTCGCGCGCCCCACTTTGCCGCGTCGGGCCAGCGCGCGCGCCAGCAGCAACGCCATCCAGCCGCCCATCGACGAGCCGATCACCACCTGCGGACCCTGGCAGGCCGCATCGAACGCCGCGAGGCTATCCTCCAGCCATTGGCCGATGGTGCCATCGACGAAATCGCCGCCGGATTCGCCATGGCCGGAATAATCGAAACGCACGCAGGCACGGCCATGGTCAGCGGCCCAGGCATCGAGCGCCACCGCCTTGCTACCCTGCATGTCGGATTTGAAGCCGCTCATCCAGAACAGGCCCGGAGCGGCGCCATCGCGGACCCGGATGGCGATCTGGCGGCGGCTACTGCCTGTACCTACCGGGATGAAAGTGGGGTCGGTCGATACCGTTGTGCTCATCAAACCATCCTTGCTCGACCCTGAAATGCCGCTTGCTGTTTGATTGAGCAGGTCGGGATCGTCAACGTCGATCCCTCAACGTCCATATCATCCCGGGAACGTCCGCCTCGATACCGCGTTACGCTCCTGTCAACCACGGCTTGCAGAACGGGCCGGGGAACTCTATTTGAGCAAGGTCAGCGGTGTACGACGCCTATGACCTTTCGCGTGACGAAATTGCCTCGTATTTGAGTGATTTGCCGCTGCGTTGCGTGAGTTTGCTTGCTCGAAACACCTTATTCCTTCACACTGCGGCCTTCCTAAACAACATTGGAGAGTTACCCATTCGCCGTCCCAACAGAGCCCCGCCCGCCGCAACAAAAGACGGGCCGCGCACCAACGATGAAATTCGCAATCTGCAGATCCAGCTGATTGATCAGACCGGCCTCAACCACGGCACCGTGGAAACCATTGCTGCGATCAAGATGGCGATGGAAGCCGGTATGGATCTGGTCGAGATTTCGCCGAATGTGAGCCCCCCCGTCTGCAAGATCATGGACTACGGGAAGTTCAAGTATTCGGCGCAGAAGAAGGCCGCCGAGGCCCGCAAGAAGCAGAAGATCGTCGAAATCAAGGAGATCAAGCTCCGCCCGATGATCGATGATCATGACTACGACGTCAAAATGCGCGCAATGCAGCGCTTCTTCGAAGAAGGCGACAAGGTCAAAATCACCTTGCGCTATCGTGGCCGCGAAATGGCGCACCAGGAAATCGGTACCAAGCTGCTCGACAAGGTCAAAGCAGACGTCGCCGAATACGCCAAGGTGGAGCAGGACGCGCGCTTCGAAGGTCGTCAGGTGGTGATGGTGCTCGCACCACGCTGATCACAGCGCCGACTGACCTTAACGAGGTTGGCAATCAGGAATTTCGGCCCGTCAGATTTCTGGCGGGCCTTTTTCTTTGGGAGAGTATTCAGAAATCGTTCGGAGCTGGACGGCTCAGCCCGAAATGAGGGCGAGTGCACCGGCCAGCGCGAGAGCCGCGGCGAGGCCAGCGGCTGCGAACATCCAGCGGATAGCGGTCTGAGCAGCAGCATCTTGCTGGATGGCAACCGCCCTTGCGGCGGCACGTGCATTCCGGGCCATTGTCGTCGTCCCTCTGTTTCTCTGGTCCGGATCACATAGGCATCCGGGGCGCGTCGGACCAGTCTGAAGCCATGCGCTAAACAGAGTGTTGAGCCGCGTTAATCGTTGCCATCGGAGCATTCCTCTGCCATAAGCGCAACCTTCGTCGCCCGGCTGATTAAGGGCTGCCGTGTCGACGACTGTGCTGACTTCCCGCAAACGGCAGTTAGTTGAGCATTTTCAACGCTCTAACGAGCATTTTAGCCGACGCAACGCCTTTCGGGGCGCTTTCTGCGTGGCCATAGGAGAGCCAAATGCCCAAGCTGAAGACCAAGTCGGGCGCTAAAAAGCGCTTTAAAGTCACCGGAACGGGTAAGGTCATGGCCGCCCATGCCGGTAAGCGCCACGGTATGATCAAGCGGACGAAGAAGCAGATTCGTCAGCTCCGCGGCACCCGCGTGCTGTTCAAGACCGACGGCGACAACATCAAGCAGTACTTTCTGCCAAACGCCTGATCGCCCTTACGCCGCTTCATTGCGGCGGATATCACCCCTTTTGTTATTTCAGATGAAGGAGATCAGTCATGGCTCGCGTAAAACGCGGTGTGACGGCTCACGCCAAGCATAAGAAAGTCTACAAGGCCGCCAAGGGTTTCCGCGGTCGCCGCAAAAACACCATCCGCGCCGCAAAGGCCGCCGTCGACAAGGCCGGCCAATATGCGTTCCGCGATCGCAAGCGCAAGAAGCGTACGTTCCGCGCACTCTGGATCCAGCGTCTCAACGCTGCCGTCCGTCCGCTCGGCATGACCTACAGCGTGTTTATCAACGGTCTCGCCAAGTCCGGCGTGACTGTCGACCGCAAGGTGCTCTCGGATCTCGCGATCAACGAGCCGGCGGCGTTCAACGCGATTGCTGAGAAGGCCAAAGCTGCTCTCGCAGCGTAAGCTCTCCACTCCGCGTATTCATCGACATTGTCATGGCCGGGCAGAAGCGTTCACGCGCTCCTGTCCCGGCCATTGACGTCTTAATCCCTGTGATACCCGTACTGTAGAAACTGGTGCCCGGCCTTCCGTCGGACGCGAAGACAGCAAGAGGCGCCCGCCTCTCTCATCGAGGTTGCTGATGTCCGATCTGACGACGCTCCAACAGAATATCCTGGCTGATATTGCCAATGCCTCCGACGAAACCGCGCTCGAAGCGGTGCGCGTCGGCGCGCTCGGCAAGAAAGGTTCGATCTCCGCGCTGCTCGCCACGCTCGGCAAGATGTCGCCGGAAGAGCGCAAGACCGAAGGCGCGGCCATCAACCTGGCCAAGGATGCGGTGACGCAGGCACTGACCGCGCGCCGCGACGTGCTGAAGTCCGCCGCACTCGATGCACGCCTCGCTTCCGAGACCATCGACGTGACGCTGCCGCTGCGCGACGGCCCGGCCGAACTCGGCCGCATTCATCCGCTCAGCCAGACCTGGGACGAGTTGACGACGATCTTCGCCGATATGGGCTTCGCCGTCGCCGAAGGTCCGGATATCGAGACCGACGACTACAATTTCACCAAGCTGAACTTCCCCGAGGGCCATCCGGCCCGCGAGATGCACGACACATTCTACTTCAATCCGAAGGAAGACGGCTCGCGCCTGTTGCTGCGCACGCATACGTCACCGGTTCAGGTGCGCACCATGCTGAGCCAGCAGCCGCCGATCCGTGTGATCTGCCCAGGCCGCACCTATCGCAGCGATAGCGATCAGACCCACACGCCGATGTTCCATCAGGTCGAAGGCCTGGTCATCGACAAGGGTTCGCATCTCGGCCACCTCAAATGGATCCTGCACGAATTCTGCAAGGCTTTCTTCGAGGTCGACAACGTCAATATGCGTTTCCGCCCGTCGTTCTTCCCGTTCACGGAGCCGTCGCTGGAAGTCGATATCCAGTGCCGCCGCGACAAGAACGAGATCCGCTTCGGCGAAGGCGAAGACTGGCTGGAGATTCTGGGCTGCGGCATGGTGCATCCAAATGTGCTGCGCGCCTGCGGCATCGATCCGGACGTCTATCAGGGCTTTGCCTGGGGCATGGGCATCGACCGTATCGCAATGCTGAAATACGGCATGGCCGACCTGCGCCAGCTGTTCGAAAGCGATGTGCGCTGGCTGAATCACTACGGCTTCAAGCCGCTTGAAGTACCGACGCTGGCCGGAGGACTGAGCACGTGAAATTCTCCCTCTCCTGGCTGAAGGATCATCTCGACACTGACGAGTCGCTCAAGACGCTGACCGACAAGCTCACCATGATCGGGCTCGAGGTCGAACATATCGACGATAAGGCGAAGCTGCTGAAGCCGTTCACGATCGCCGAGATCGTCACAGCTGTGCAACATCCCAATGCAGATCGGTTGCGCGTCTGCACCGTCAATGCCGGCGATGACAAGCCGCTGCAGATCGTCTGCGGGGCGCCGAATGCGCGCGCGGGACTGAAGACCGTCCTCGCAAGGCCCGGAACTTATATTCCAGGCAAGGATTTCACCATCGGCCTCGGCAATATCCGCGGCGTCGAAAGCCAGGGCATGATGTGCTCGGCTGGTGAACTCGGACTCCCCGACAATATCGATGGCATCATCGAACTGCCGTCCGATGCGCCGGTCGGCGCGATCTATCCTGATTGGGCCAAGCTCGGCGACCCCGTCATCGAGATCAACCTGACGCCGAACCGTCAGGACTGCACCGGCGTGTCGGGCATTGCGCGCGATCTCGCCGCGGCCGACATGGGCGTGTTCAAGAATCCCGGCATCAAGCCGATCAAGGGCGAATTCCCCTGCCCGATGAAAGTCACCGTCGAAGACGCCAAGCTGTGCCCCGGCTTCGCGCTGCGTCTCGTGCGCGGCGTCAAGAACGGCCCGTCGCCGGAGTGGCTGCAGAAGAAGCTGACCTCGATAGGTCTGCGTCCGATCAATGCGCTGGTCGACATCACCAACTTCCTGACATTCGACCGCGCGCGTCCGCTGCATGTGTTCGATGCATCCAAGGTGAAGGGCGATATCGTTGTGCGCCGCGCCCGCGACGGCGAGACGCTGCTCGCGCTCGACGGCAAGACCTATACGCTCGACAGCAAGGCTTGCGTCATTGCTGATGACAACGGCGTGGAATCGCTGGCCGGCATCATGGGCGGCGAAGCATCCGGCTGCTCGGAAGAGACCACCGACGTGCTGATCGAATCCGCGCTGTGGAACGAGATCAACATCGCACAGACCGGCCGCAGGCTTGGGATCAATTCCGACGCACGCTATCGTTTCGAGCGCGGCGTCGATCCGGTGTTCATGGTGCCCGGCCTCGAACTGGCGACCAAGCTGGTGATGGAGCTGTGCGGCGGCACGCCGTCGGAGAGCATCGTGGTCGGCAAACCTTACGGTGACGACCGCATCATCGACTTCCCGATCGCTGAAGTGAAGCGCCTCGCCGCCATCGACGTCCCATTTCCGGAGATGCGACGCATCCTGACACATCTCGGCTTCATGGTGGCCGGCAGCGGCCCCGTGGTGAAGGTCGCAGTGCCGTCATGGCGCAGCGACGTGACCGGCAAGGCCGACATCGTCGAAGAGGTCATGCGCATTTTCGGCGTCGACAAGGTGCCGATGACACCATTCCCGCGTGGCGACGCCCCGCGCAAGCCGGTGCTGACGCAAATCCAGCAGCGCACCCGCCGCGCCAAGCGTGGACTGGCGGCGCGCGGCCTCGTCGAGGCCGTGACATGGTCGTTCATCTCGAAACCGCATGCCGAAGTGTTCGGCGGCGGCGCGCCTGAGCTGGCGCTGGCCAATCCGATCGCCGCCGATCTCTCCGACATGCGCCCAAGCCTGTTGCCCGGACTGATCGCGGCCACTCAAGCCAATGCGCATCGTGGCTCGTCCGATCTCGCACTGTTCGAAGTCGGCCAGATATTCCGTGGCGACCGCCCACAGGATCAGTTCATGGCTGCATCCGGCGTGCGGCGTGGTCTCGCTTCGTCGGCGGGCAACGGCCGTCACTGGTCAGGCGCCAGCGCTGCGAACGCGCTCGACGCCAAGGCCGATGCATTTGCAGTTCTCGCAGCTGCCGGCGCGCCGATGCAGGCGCTGCAGATCGTGGCTGGTGGCGCGAACTGGCTGCATCCCGGCCGTTCGGGTACGATCCAGATCGGTCCGCAGAACGTCCTCGGTTATTTCGGCGAGCTGCACCCACGCACGCTCGAAGCACTCGGTGCCGACGGCCCGTTGATGGCCTTCGAAGTGATCCTCGATCGCATTCCCGACGCCAAGCAGAAGGCGACGCGTGCCAAGCCGACGCTGGAGCTTTCGGCATTCCAGCCGGTCTCGCGCGATTTCGCCTTCATCGTCGATCGCAAGGTCATGTCCGGCGACATCGTGCGTGCCGCAGCCGGCGTGGACAAGAAGCTGGTCACCGATGTGACGGTGTTCGACGTCTATGAAGGCAAGGGCATCGACGACGACAAGAAGTCGGTGGCAATTGCGGTCACGATCCAGCCGCGCGAGAAGACCCTGACCGATCAGGAAATCGATGCGGTGGCAACGAAGATCGTGGCGGAAGTAGCGAAGAAGACGGGCGGCACGTTGCGCGCATGATGGAATCACTCGGCCTGGTCCAGTATTCGACCACGTCGCTCGTTTTTATCACCGTTACCGCCTTCATCGCCGGACTGGCCCGCGGGTTTTCGGGCTTCGGTTCGGCGCTGATCTTCATGCCGCTCGCCTCAAGCGTCGCCGGCGCGCAGGTCGCGTCGCCCCTGCTGCTGCTGATCGACTTCTCGACCACGCTGACGCTGATCCCGAACGCCGCAAGACGAGCCGACAGGCGCGACGTCAGCATCATTTCGCTGGGCGCACTTGTTGGCGTGCCGCTTGGCACGATGGCCTTGGCTTGGGCCGATCCGCTGACTGTTCGCTGGGGCATCGTCGCACTGATCGTCACGATGCTGACGCTACTGATCTCCGGCTGGCGCTATCCCGGTAAGCCGACCGTACCGGTGACGGTCGGCGTCGGCGGCGTCGCCGGCTTTTTCGGTGGCTTGGCGCAACTCGGCGGCCCGCCCATAGTGATGTATTGGCTGCGAGACGCAGCCGTGGCTGCTGTCACGCGCGCAAACATCATTCTGTATTTCGCCGTCGCCGACGTGCTGATCATCATCAGCTACACGGTCGGTGGACTGTGGAGCACGGCCATTCTCGGCCTTGCAGTGATCACTGGTCCGCTGTTTGGCCTCGGCCTGTGGATTGGCTCGAAACTGTTCGGCAAGGCGAGCGACGAGCTCTTCCGCAAGATCTGCTACGCACTGATCGCCGTCTCGGCGCTGATTAGTCTGCCGCTGTTCGACGGACTATTCCGCTAGCGTTCCTACTCAGCTCCGCTCGACCGCTGCCGACGCTTCGTGCGCACGGGCTTCTCCGGTTCCGGCTCTTTCATTGCGCCGATCCTCTTGAGCGCCGCCTCCGCAGCGCGCTCGCCGCTTTCCCACGCACCATCCACGGTGCCCCACAATGTTTCATGCGTGGCTTCGCCGGCGAGAAAAAGATTGCCCATCGGCTCGGATAGAATGCGGCGTGACGCCTGTCCTCCCGGAGCCGCACCCGACATCGCCCCCAGCACGAATGGTGATGCGTCCCAGCGCGTCGTTGCGGAGCGCTTGATCGCGGCCTTGATATCGGAGCCGAACAGCTTCGTCAGCCATTCAACAGCGAAAGCCACCATCGCGGCCTCGCCCTGAGTTGCAAGGTCGCGGCCGAATGCGCCGGCGACATCGACGGTACACAGCGATGACCCGCCAATATTCGCAAACAGCGCACCGGTACGTGTGCTCGTGCTTTGCTCGACCATCAGCTCATCGCGACCCAGCCCGAGCGGATTGCCAGTAAACTGTAGCGCGATACGGTCATAGCTACCGAGGCTGAGTTTTGCCGCCGCGTCGAGCTGCCGCTTTGGCAGTTCCGGCGTGAACTTGATCGCCCCCGACGACAGCACATTGCTCGACGCAGTGATGATCAACGCCCGCGCCGCAATGCGCCCCGACGCTGTCTCAACGCCAATATCACGTCCGCTCCAGGTCACGCGCGTCGCAGGCGTCGACAGCGCCACCGGGACGGCCTCGCCAAGTTTGCCCATCAACACGCCGAGCCCCTGTCGCGTGGCAACATCGATGGCACGATCCTGCGCGCGCGAGAGATCCAGCGTCGAGAGATCCTTGAGGTCCTTGCCAGTCGCATAGGCCCCGAGCACGAAATCGATCGTGCCCGCCCAGTCCCCGAGGTCCTTCGGCAGCACCGCGGCGCAGGAGATGTCCGCACGGCGCGCTGCCTCGTCGATCGCGCGATTGGCGCGCACCACCGCAGCGAGCAATTCCTCGGTCTCGCCGGCACGGGCATTGCGACGGCCGATGCGCAGCTTCTGGCTCGGCGGCGATGGCGCGACATCAATTCCCACCGGCCGGGCAAGCTTCACCACTGCGTTGGTTTCAGGCGTGTGCAGCCAGCGCGCGCCACGATCGAACGGAACGTCAAAACTTGTCGCGTCCGTCATGCAGCGTCCGCCAATCCGGCTGGAGGCCTCGACCACGATCACCTTGCGATTGGCCGCCTGGATGCGACGCGCCGCAGCAATGCCCGCGGCGCCCGCGCCGATCACGACAATGTCAGCATCCCGTGGCAGCGGCGCGGCCAATACCCTTGCGCCGAACAGCGGCGCAAGCGTCAATGCTGCGGACGCCGACAGGAAATCCCGGCGTGAAATTGTCATGACATGGTTTCCGAAATTTTATGATGCATGAGAACGTCCAGCGAACCTTGTCGTATTCGAGGGTGTGCGGCAACCGTCGTGGTGAATCAATCGTCACCAGCGCCGCGTGGGCATGAACCAAATTGCAATGGCTCTCGACCATGATGGAGCCAGGGAAAGCGGTCGACATGAACCGCGCTGGGGGAGTCACGATCATGGGCCTCATGCTCGATACGGTCGGGAAACTGATCGCCAAATATCTGCAGAAGGAGCTGCCCGGCTACGAGCCCTTCACGCCGAGCGACCCCGAACGCCTGCGCGGTATCATCCAGGAAGGTGATGTGTTGCTGGTCGAAGGCAACAATCGCGTCTCCGGCATCATCAAATATCTCACGCAATCGACCTGGTCGCATGCCGCGCTCTATGTCGGGCCGATCGACGGCGCTGCAGAGCCGAATGGCGAGCCCCATGTGCTGATCGAGGCCAATATCGGCGAAGGTGTCACCTCGGCACCGCTGTCGAAATATTATCCGTTCCACACCCGGCTGTGCCGCCCGGTCGGTCTGTCCTACGAGGACCGCGTCACTGTGTGTCGTTACGCCATCAACCGGATTGGCTTTGGTTACGACACCAAGAACATTCTCGACCTGATGCGCTTCCTGATCCCGCTGCCGGTGCCGCAGCGCTGGCGGCGGCGCATGATCGCTTTCGGCTCCGGCGATCCGACCAAGATCATCTGTTCGGCGCTGATCGCGCAGGCTTTCGATGCCGTGCGCTATCCTATTTTGCCGAAAATTACGCGCGCCGGCAGCCGCCTGGCCCGCCGCGAGATCCTACATATCCGCGATTCATCGCTGTATATGCCCAGGGATTTCGATATCTCGCCCTATTTCGAAGTGGTGAAGCCTAACATCGAACTCGGATTCGACTACACGGCGCTGCATTGGGCCGACAAGCAGAAGCCGCTCCTGGAGGTGGCGGGCACTTTCGATCCATTTCCGGACGCCTTCGGCACGTCGCCGCTCATTCCTGAAACGACTGACACGGAAGCGGAAGTGGCTAACGAAGACGTGAGCGGGCCTCGGATCAGGCTGATCGCCTGATCCGCCACTTCAGGACTTGACCGCGCCCGCTGTGAGTCCGCCGACCATGTAGCGCCGGAATGCGTAATACACCGCAGCCGGCGGAAGTGCGTAGATGAAGCCCGTGGTCATCAGCAATTCCCAAGGCGAGTCATCAGCGGCCAGGAAATTGCCGAGCGCGACGGGTAGCGTGATCTCGGTATCCTTGGACAGCAGCAGGAAGGCGTAGAGATATTCGTTCCAGGCGAGCAGCAGCGCATAAGTGCCGATCGCGACCAGCGACGGCAACATCAGCGGCACATAGACCATGCGAAACAGTTGCAGCGGCGTCGCGCCGTCCATGATGGCGGCTTCGTCAAGCTCGAGCGGTAGCTTGTCCGACGCCTGCTTGAGCACCCAGATCGCATAGGGCGAAGCAATGGTCACCATCGCGAGGATCAGCGACCAGTGATTGTTGAGCAGGCCGTAATTACCCATGGTGCGATACATCGGCACAGCGAGGAATGCGGCGGGAATGAAATAGGTGAACAGCGCCATGTTCATCACCGTTCGGCCGCCGCGGACGCGCAGGCGACTGATCGCAAAGGCGGCCGATGTCGCAATCACCAGCGTCAGCGCGCCAACCGCCACGGCAATGACGACCGAGTTCAGGAACTGCGCCCAGAAATCGCGCAGGAAATAGTGCTGCTGATTGAACACGATTCTGAAATTGTTCAGCGTCGGATGGTCGGGCCACAACTTGCCGGCGAACGCATCCTGCTTCGGCGAGATCGCGAACAAGAACATGTGATAGATCGGAATCAGCGTCCAGATCAGCACGGGAATGCCGATCAGCAGCAACCGCGCTTCGGTGCCGACCTCTCGTAGCGTTGGCACTCTCATGGGGTGAACCTCTTCATCGAGAGAGCCGTTTCATCATGAAATAGACCAGCGGCAGCACAAGCGGCATCGCACAAACGATGGATGCCATCGACATGTCGAGCTGATCGAGACGGAGATAGCGAATCCCCAATGTGGACAGAACATGAGTGAGATCCGCTGGCCCGCCTCCCGTCAACAGATAGACGCTGTTGAAGTCGCCAAGCGTCCAGATCATCGAAAGCAGCGTGCAGGTGAGATACAGCGTCTGCATCGACGGCCAGGTGATGAAGCGGAATTTCTGCCACCAGCTGGCGCCGTCGACATCGGCGGCCTCGAACATGTCGGTCGAGATCGCCAGACGCCCTGTCATCAGGATCAGCGTCCAGAACGGCAGCGACTTCCAGATGTGCACCAGAATCGCCAGCGTCAGGCCCATGGCAGGGTCATTCAGCCAGTTGGGCCCGTCCTCGCCGGTGAACTTGAAGATCAGGTTATTGATCACACCCCATTCGGGATTGAACATGAAGCGGACCGAGAGGATGGTCGGGATCGACGGCACCGCCCAGGGCAGGATGAACAGCACCGACAGCCAACGAATCCAGGTGCGCGACTGCACGAAGAATCCGGACAGGAACAGCGCCACCAGCATCTTGAGATTGATGCCGACGATCAGAAAGATCAGCGTGTTGACGACCGCTCGCGCAAACACCGGATCGTTATAGAGCGCGACGTAACTCGCCGGGTGCCGCGCCAGCCACAAGCCATAACCGATCGGATAGACCACGAAAGCGGCGAAGACGAGCAGATAGGGCGCCAGCATGACGATGCCCCAGACCTGCGGCGTCGTCAGGCGGGCCGACCACGGCCGGCGTGGCAACGTATCGGCGGGAGCGGGATAGGTGATCGTGGCCATGCTGTACACCATTGCAAAAGCCGGCCGCGAAGGGCGGCCGGCTTTGTCTCGGATTAACCCGCGATTTCCTTGATGCGGGCGATCAACTCATCGACGGCCTTCTCGACCGGCACCTTCTCGCTGACCACGCGGTTCATCGCCTTGGCCCAGACGTTCTCGTTATTGAGGATCGTGAACTTGTAGTTCTTCACGAAATCGAACGACGAGGTGCCACCCGTGAACTGGGTGTAGACTGCCTTGCGATGCTTGTCGGCCTGCCAGAACGGACTTGCCTGTCCGGCCTTGGTCACCGGGAACCAGCGCCCCAGCGCGCCCTCGACATACGGACCGAGGTTTTCTTCTTCCATCAGGAACTTGACGAACTCCTTGGCGCCCGCCTTGTTCTTCGACTGCGAGAAGATCATGCCCGTCTTCACGTCGGAGCGATACTTGATCGGCGTGCCGTCCGGCTTCAGCGGGAACGATGCCGTGACAATCGTGTCCTCATAGGCCTTCTTTCCGGCCGCGCGCTGCTCCGGCGTCAACGTCTGGTTTTGCGAATCCTCAAACCACTTCGCCGCGATCGAAATCGTGAAGTTGTGGGTCATGATGATGCTCTTGTTGTGGAAGGCGACATTGTTGTCGGGGTCCTTCCACGTCGTCGAGGACGGCGGCGTACAGCCCTTGATATAGGTGTCGGTATAGTCCCTGAGTGCGCCGATCAGGCCCTCCTTGACCTTGGGGTCATCGACCAGAAGCTTGCCGTCATCGTCCACCAGCTTGACGTTATAGGCATCCATGAAGGTGTAGAATGACTGCAGCGAATCCGTGGACTCCACGCCCATTGGCTGACCGACACCATAGGCACGGCTGCCTGACGCCTTGCGATAGGCCGGCTGGACCTTGTCGCACCAGAACGACCAATAACCCTTCCAGTCCTTGGGAATATCGCTGACCTTGAAGCCGGCCTGCTCGAGCAGATCGCTCCAGATCTCCACATGCATCGACTGCTGCTTCAGCGGAAAGCCGTAATAGGCTTTCTTCTTGGTCTGGCCGTTCATCAGATAGGCCGTCTCGACCGTATTCGGCGCGAATTTATCCATCATCGGCTTTAGGATGTCGGTGATATCTTCCAGCTTGCCTTCGAAGGCCCATTTGCCGGATGCCTGCACATCGTAAGTGTCGGCATAGGCGACATCTGGCGGCGTGCCGGAATCCAGCGCGGCCACGGTCTTCGGGATCATGTCCTGAATGGCATATTGCGAGAGTTCGACCTTGATCTTGGTTTTGTCTTCGAACTTCTTGATCGCCGCCAGCAGCGATTCATCTTCGGATTTATAAAACCCCTTGCTGAACCAGACGGTGATGCTTTGCTGCGCGAAGGCGGGCGCTGCGGTCAGAAACAAGCCGGAAGCGGCAGTGGCGAAAACAAGCGCACGGGTACCCTTGGTGATCAAGACGTCGTCCTCCCTGATGATTGTTTTTCTTGAGACTACCCCTTTCTATTTATCCGTCCAGTGAAGAAGTCGATGCTGCGCTGCACTTGTCTGACAACTTCGCAAGGGTTACGTCTTCGTGATTGCAAGGAGAAAATCGGATGCTCGTCGCTGTCGCCAAGGCGCTATCGCAAATTCTTTCACCGCAGATGCGCAGCATCCTGTGGAAGTCGATCGGACTTGCCCTGGTTTTAATCACCGTCCTGGCGGTCGGCATGCAGCGGCTATTGAATTGGGCCGCCACTTCGGGCGGCGTCTGGGCCGAACGTGCTATCGGGTCGGACTACCACATGATGATCAATGTGCTGTCCTGGATCTTGTCGATTGCCGCTGGTCTCGGCGTCGTCGTCGGCGCAATCTTTCTAATGCCAGCGATTACGTCACTGGTCGCCAGCGTGTTCGTCGATGATGTTGCCGATATCGTCGAGCGCGAGCACTATCCCGCGGAGCGGATCGGCGTCGCATTGCCATTCGGGCTCGCCATCACCGAAGGCGGCAAGACCGCGCTGCTGACCATTGCGGTCTATCTGATCGCGCTACCCTTCGTATTCTTCGCCGGCATTGGTTTCGTTGTCTTCTTCATCGCCACAGCATGGTTGCTCGGCCGCGAATATTTCGAGCTGGCCGCCATGCGGTTCCGCTCGCCGGCGGACGCCAAGGCGATGCGCAAGCAGCATGCGGCGACGGTGTTCACCGCCGGGCTGTTCATCGCGGCCTTCGTCTCTATCCCGATCGTCAACCTGGCCACGCCGCTGTTTGGCATGGCCTTCATGGTCCATATGCACAAGCGATTGAGCGGACCACGACCGGAGCTGATCGAGCCGGGTCGCGTGACGAAGATGCCGGTCGCTTAGACCACCGTCTTCTCCGGCCACTGGCATAGATCGTTGATCAGACATACCTCGCAGCGCGGCTTGCGCGCCAGGCACGTATAGCGGCCGTGCAGGATCAACCAATGATGGGCATGCAGCATGAACTCATGCGGGATCACGCGCTCCAATTCGAGTTCGACGTCCAGCACGTTCTTGCCCGGCGCCATGTTGGTGCGATTGCCGACGCGGAAGACATGGGTGTCCACAGCCATCGTGTGCTCGCCAAACGCCATGTTGAGCACGACATTGGCGGTCTTGCGCCCGGCGCCCGGCAGTGACTCGATTTCGGCGCGGGTGCGCGGCACGACGCCGCCGAATTCGCGGATCAGCTTTTCCGACAGCGCGATAACGTTCTTCGCCTTGGTGCGATAGAGGCCGATGGTCTTGATATATTCCCGCACCGTCTCTTCGCCGAGATCGATCATCTTTTGCGGCGTATCGGCGATGGGAAACAGCGCACGCGTTGCCTTGTTGACGCCGGCGTCAGTCGCCTGCGCGGACAACACCACTGCAACCAGCAATGTGTAGGAGTTGAGATGTTCGAGCTCGCCCTTGGGCTCCGGATTGGCCTTGCGGAAGCGTGAGAAGGCTTCATGGACCTGGGCTTTGGTCCAAGGCTTCAACTTAATGGGCTTCGACTTGGCTATCTTCTTCGCAGGCGCCTTGACCGCTTTCGCTACAACCTTCTTTGCAGGACTGGATTTCGTGCTGGCGGGGAGCTTGCGGGTGATTTTCGGCATCAAAGGGATATACTGAGGGACCATGACATCAGGCAACGACTTTGACGTCCTGCAGGAACCGATGCTGTTCAGCGCGCTGCTGCGTCCGCATCGCGCGCTGGGTCGCAAGGGCTTCCTCGTGCTCATGGGTTTCATCAGCGCGGTCTCGTTCGGCGCGGGGATGGCCTTCCTGCTGATGGGCGCCTGGCCGGTGCTCGGCTTTTTCGGCCTCGACCTGCTGGCGATCTATATCGCCTTCAAGATCTACGACAGACGCGCCAGGGCCACCGAAGAGATCACGGTCACGCCGTCGGAAATCCGTGTCCGCCGGGTCAGCCCATCAGGCGACGTCGTGGAATGGGCATTCAATCCGCTCTGGGTGCAGATCGATCAGGTGTGCCACGCCGAATTCGGCATCGAGCAGCTTTTTCTGGTGTCGCGCGGCCGTCGGGTGTCGATCGCACGGTTCCTCGGTGCGGAGGAAAAGGCAAGCTTCATCAAAGCCTTGATGGAAGCGCTCCAGGCCGCCAAACGCGGCCCGACCTATAATCCGGTGAGCTGATGACCGATCGGGAAACGGGTGGTTTGCGCGCCAGAGCAGGCCTACATCGATATCATGATGAATCTTGCCAGAGACCTAGCGATGACTGAGCATCGCCCGATCAAGCCGGGCCAGCGCGACGCGGCCCTGCGCGATTACGATTCCGTACGCCGTGCCATCGGTTTCATGCACTCACAGTGGCGGGACCAGCCGAACATCGAGGCCGTGGCGGACGCCGCGAGCGTGACGCCGGACGAGCTGTACCACCTGTTCCGCCGCTGGGCCGGACTGACACCGAAAGCGTTCATGCAGGCGCTGACGCTCGATCACGCCAAGCACCTGCTGCGCGATTCCGCCAGCGTCCTCGACGCCGCGCTCGACTCCGGCCTTTCCGGCCCGGGCCGGCTGCACGATCTGTTCGTAACCCATGAAGCGATGTCGCCCGGAGAATGGAAAACCGGCGGCGCCGGCATGGAGTTGCGCTACGGCTTCCATCCCTCGCCGTTCGGCACAGCGATCGTGATCGCCAGTGACCGCGGGCTTGCGGGTCTCGCTTTCTCCGATCCCGGCGACGAACAGCGCGCTTTCGCCGACATGAGCCGGCGCTGGCCGGCCGCCACATTGACCGAGGACACTCCCGGCACGGCCGGACTGGCGCAGCGCATCTTCGACAGCAAGCTATGGCGCCCGGACCAGCCGTTGCGGGTGGTGCTGATTGGCACCGACTTCGAAGTCCGTGTCTGGGAAACGCTGCTGAAAATCCCGATGGGCCGCGCCGTCAGCTATTCAGACATCGCCTGCAAGATCGAGAACCCGAAGGCCGCACGCGCCGTCGGCGCCGCCGTCGGCAAGAATCCGATTTCCTTCGTGGTGCCGTGCCACCGCGCGCTCGGCAAGTCCGGCGCGCTGACGGGTTATCACTGGGGCATCACGCGGAAGCAGGCGATGATCGGCTGGGAAGCCGGGCACGTCGGGGCGAACTAGCTCCGACAGGCCGCAGTTTGCTGCGGCCTGTCGGAATTGAACGATCAGGACGCTTCCTTCAGCACGGGCGCCGCAGACTCGTCGGTCTTCATCTCTTCGAGGCTGCGGTTCCGTGGCTCGATGCCGAACGCCCAGACCGTGATGATCTGCAGCATCAGCAATCCGATCATCAGCGCCATCACGCCCGCAACCCCACGCGCTTCGAACAACGTCACGACCAGGAACGGCGTCACAATAGTTGCACCACGACCCAGCGTGTTAACGATGCCCGATGCCCGCAGGCGCACTTCAGTCGGGAAGAGTTCGGGGATGTAGATTCCGAACAGCAGGGCGACTAGCACGTAGATCGGGATCGTCAGAGCGAAGCCGACGGCTGGCAACAGGAGAGGATCGGAAATCATCGGATAGATGGCGCCGAGCACCACAGCAACCATCGACGCGCCAATGATGGTGGGCTTGCGGCCCCAACGGTCCGCCGTCAGCGCACCGATGGCCGAGCCGACCGGAGCGCCCAACGCCATCAGCAGCGAATAGCTGAACGACGTCGCGACGCTCAATCCTTGCTTGATGAAGAACACCGGCAGCCAGGTCACAAAGCCATACAGCAATGTATTAATGGTGATCAGGCAGACCGAACCGACGATCATGCGCGACAGCAGCGGGGGCGCGAATAGCGACGACAGCTGGCCGGACGCCTGCACGGTCGGGACCGTGGTCACCGGCGGCAGCGGCTTGCCTTGGGCGGCCTCACTCTCGATCTTCTGCATGAGCGCCTCTGCCTCCTTGTGGCGGCCGACGGCCTCGAGCCAGCGCGGCGACTCCGGCAGGTTCTTGCGCATGTACCAGACCACCAGCGCACCGACGCCGCCCAGCACGAACATGGCGCGCCATCCGAACATCGGCACCACGAACGAGGCCACCAGTAGCGCCACCGGCAGGCCACTGACGACGCAGACGGCCATCAGCCCCAGATACTTGCCGCGCGAACGCGCGGGAACGAACTCGGTCATCGTCGAGTAGCCGACCACGTTTTCGGCACCGAGTCCGAGACCCATCACGAAGCGGCACAGGATCAGGATGGTCATGTTTGGTGCGAATGCCGCCGCAAGCGATGCCACGCCGAACAGCAACAGATTGAACTGGTAGGAGAACCGACGGCCGTAGCGATCACCGAGAAAGCCGGTGCCGAACGAGCCGAGCATCATTCCGAAGAACGTCGCCGAAATGAACAGCGCATTCTCGGCGAGTGTCGAGAAGCCGCTCTTGAGCGTCACGCCCAGCACTGTTCCTGCGATGTAGATGTCAAAGCCGTCGAAGAACATTCCAATCCCGATCAACGTCATGATGCGGTAGTGGAACGGCCCGATCGGCAGCCGGTCCAACCGGCCGCCCGCATTTACTGATGTCGGCATCGTCGTCTCTCCCTGTGTATTTCCATGTCGATTAGCGCCGTCCCTCTGTGGGGGATCTGTTGGCGATCGCTTTGCTCTAGTTCAGTCGCTTCTGCCCCGCCGTGTCGCGATACCAGTCGAACGGGCCATCGCCTGTCGCCACCATCACGCTCTTGGTGTTGAAGTGATCATCGAAGCTTTCGGTGCCGCATTCACGGCCGATGCCACTGTCGTCCACGCCGCCCCAGGGCGATGCGGGATCGAGGCGATGATGATCATTGATCCAGACGATCCCCGCCTTGACGCGGCCAGCGACGCGATGCGCGCGCGCGACATCACGGGTGCGAATGGCCGCTGCAAGTCCGAATGGGGAATCATTGGCCAGACGCAACGCATCGGCCTCGTCCTTGAACGGTGTGACAGATGTGAATGGACCGAACACCTCTTCCTGGAAGATGCGCATGTCCGACCGAACATCAGCGAATACCGTGGGCTCCACGAAGAACCCGTTTTCGTGACCGGCTATCTTTGCCGCAACGCCGCCAGCAACCAGCCGGGCACCGTCTTCGTGACCGAAACGCGCATAGGACAGCACGCGGTCACGCTGGCGCGCCGAGATCACCGGGCCGAGCTGCGTGTTGGGATCGAACGGATCGCCGATACGAATAGACTTCGTCTTGGCCTGCAGCTTGGCGACAAACTCGTCATAGATCGAGGCCTGCACGATATGCCTGGAAGCGCAGACGCAAGTCTGGCCAGCACCGATGAAGGCGCCGAAAGCGGCATAATTGACCGCCTGCTCGACATCGAAATCGTCGAACACCATGACAGGCGTCTTGCCGCCGAGCTCCATGGTCTGATGCGCGAACACTTTCGCCGCGGACGATCCGGCGATGCGCCCGGCTTCGGTGCCACCGGTCAGCACCAGCTTGTTGATGTCAGGGTGTTCGGACAGCATCCTGCCGGCGCTCGGGCCGTAGCCGAGCACGATATTAAATACGCCCGACGGCAGGCCGGCTTCGGTGAAGATCTGCGCGAGCTTCAACGTGGTCAGGGGCGTATATTCCGACGGCTTGACGACGGTGACGCAACCGGTGGCCAGAACGGCAGCCAGCGACTTGCACAGGATCATCAGCGGATGATTGAACGGCGTACAGTTCGCCACGATCCCGATCGGCGTGCGCAGCGTATAGTTGAGATAGGCGCCTTCAACCGGAATGACGGAATCGCGCCGCGCTAGGGCGACGCCCGCGAAGTAGCGGAAGAAGTCCGGGAGGCGCGAGAGCTGCGCACGTGTCTCGTTGACCGGACGGCCGTTGTTCAACGTTTCCAGCCGATACAGCGTGTCGAGGTTGGCCTCGAACGCATCGGCGAGCTTATTGATCAGGCGCGCACGGGCACGCGTATCCATGCCGCCCCATGCACGTCCCTCGAACGCCGCGCGGGCGCTCTTCATGGCATGATCGATATCGGCTGCGGTCGAATTGGGAATTCGCGCGATGACGTCGCCCGTGGCCGGGTTGCGCACGTCAATCATCTCGCCGTTGCCGGCCTCGACTTCGCGGCCGTCTACGAAGTTGCCGTGAATCTCGACATCGATGGAGCCGGTTTTTGCTGGAATGTTCATAGATCTCTTCCTTCGACGATGATCGCGTTACGCGCCAGGGCAGGCAGCACGCGCTTTTCTGTTTTCTCGATGTGGGCCTTGATGATGCGCGCCGCGCCGCGCTGGTCGCGGCGCTGCATGGCGTCGATCAGGCTGACGTGCTCACCCACGAGCTGCATGTGATCGCGGCCCTTGACGTTGGCGATGCTGATACGCACCAGCCGATCGGCCTGTTCGATCAGATCGCGCGCGGCCGACGCCATGCGCCGGTTGCCGGATGCCTGTGCCAGCGCGATGTGGAAGGCGCGGTTGTAATCGATGAAATCTTCTCCCGAGCCGTCGAACGACCTGTACTGGTCCAATCCGCGCAGGATGTTGTCCGAGGCATGCTCGATCGCTTCCGACACACAGGCCGGCTCGACCGCATAGCGAAACCGCAACAGGTCCCGGGCGTCCGAGATCGAGATCGGATTGACCCGATAACCCTGGCGCGGCTGCACCGTCACGAGATGCTCGCGCTCCAGCCGCAGCAAAGCCTCACGTACGGGCTGGCGGCTGACCGCGTAGCGCTCCGCCAGCTCCTGCTCCCGCATATCATCGCCTGGCAGAAAGCGGCACATCAGGATATCAGACCTGAGGCTATTGTAGACATTATCTCGAAGAAGCACGGATATTTCCTCCGATTCTCCGCTCAAGATGCATCTCGTGAAATATCACGTCAAGTCAGATTTACGAGATTGGAGACTTGCTTTTGGCCTCCGGTCCGGGACACAACAGGGCAGGCAGATGCGACAGCCGATCAGGCTGCGGGCTGGAAGCTTTTGATGGGAGAGGCGAAATGGCAGATCGGCGCTTGGTAAACGGCACCGTCAATGCAGCGCAATTCGGCGAAGGACCGGCCATCGTGCTGCTTCACTCGCTGCTGTCTGACCGGGCAAGCTTCGATCGGATCGTGCCGTCGCTGGCCAAAACCCACCGTGTCATTGTTCCCGAATTGCCGGGCTTTGGGGGATCAGACGCCGTAAGCGGCGGACTGGCGGCGGTTGCGGACCGCATGGCGGAGGCCGTCAGGGAATGCGGCGACGGCGCGGAAACGATCGTGCTCGGCAACGGCTATGGTGGTTTCGTTGCCCTGCAGATGGCGATCCGCCACCCTGGCATCGCAGGCCGGCTGGTTCTCGCCGATTGCGGCGCCGCGTTTTCCGAACCCGGCCGCGAGGCGTTTCGCAACATGGCGATGGCAGCATCGACCAAGGGATTGCCTGCGGTCACCGATGTCGCGATGCGACGCTTGTTCGCCGCTGAATTTCAGGAGCAGAACCCGGAGCTGATGCGCGATCGCCGCGAGGCCTTTTTGCGCACGGATCCTGTGGTGTTCCGGATTGCTTGCGAAGCACTGGCAACGCTGGACCTGCGGCCCGCCATCGGCGGCGTCAATGTTCCGGTCCTGGTGCTGGTCGGCGAACATGACGAAGCCACGCCGCCTGCCATGTCGAAAGAACTCGCTGCCGGATTACCTGATGCACGGCTGGTCGTGCTTCCGGGCTGCGCGCATGTCCCACAGCTGCAAAAGCCGGACGTCTTCCTCGACGCGATCTCGGATTTCGTGTCGGCTGCGATGGCGCGCTAGCCGCGCCACGCAACCGAGCGCGTCAATCAACCCGCCAGATCGAGTTTCGACGCCACCGTAGCGTCGGCATTGAGCCGGTAGATCACCGGCACGCCGGTCGCGAGTTCGCGGGCCAGAATGCCTTCCGGCGTCAGCTTCTCCAGAACCATGATCAGTGCGCGCAGCGAATTGCCATGCGCGGCAACGAGCGTGCGCTCGCCGCGCAGCACGCAGGGCAGGATCTCTTGCACGAAGTACGGCAGCGTACGCGCCAGCGTATCTTTCAGGCTTTCGCCGCCGGGCGGCGGCACGTCATAGGAGCGGCGCCAGGCATGGACCTGCTCCTCGCCCCATTTGGCGCGAGCATCGTCCTTGTTGAGGCCGGAGAGATCACCATAGTCACGCTCGTTCAGCGCCAGATTTCTGGTGATCGGCAGACCGGTCTGGCCCATCTCGGCCAGCGCGAGGTCGAGCGTGTGCTGCGCGCGGGTCAGCGCCGAGGTGAAGGCAATGTCAAACGTTAGACCCTGCGCCTTCAGCTTGCGGCCCGCTTCCTTGGCCTCTGCGACGCCCTTCTCGGTGAGATCAGGATCTTTCCAGCCGGTGAAAAGGTTCTTCAGATTCCATTCGCTCTGTCCGTGCCGGACGAGGACGAGAAGACGTTCGTTCATCGAAAATTCCGTTTCGTTCTTCTTACATATCACCAAGGCCGAGCACGTCAGCCATCGAATACAAACCGGGCTTTTTTCCATGCGCCCACATCGCTGCCTTCAGCGCACCATGGGCGAAGATCATGCGATCCTCGGCCTTGTGCGACAGCTCAATGCGTTCATAGGGACCGGCGAAGATCACCGTATGATCGCCAGCGACAGTGCCCCCGCGCAACGAGGCAAAGCCGATATCGCCGGTATTCCGCGCGCCTGTGAGACCATCGCGGCCACGCGCCGAATGTTGCTCGAGCGGAATCTTGCGACCCTCGGCAGCAGCCTGCCCCAGCATGAAAGCCGTGCCCGACGGCGCGTCGATCTTGGCCTTGTGGTGCATCTCCAATACTTCGATATCGAAGCCATCATCGAGCGACTGCGCGACGCGCTTCACCAGCGCCGCCAGCAGATTGACGCCGAGGCTCATATTGCCCGACTGCACGACGATGGCCTGACCGGTCACGCTCTTGATCACGGCGTTGTCCGACGACGACAGGCCGGTGGTGCCGATCACATGGACGAGACCGCGTTGGGCGGCGATGGCGACATTGGCGATAGTCGCGGCAGGAACGGTGAAATCGAGAATGCCGTCGGCATCCTTCGACAGCGTCCAGAGATCCGCCGAGAGTTTAACGCCGTTCTCCGGCAGACCGGCGAGCACGCCGGCATCCTGTCCGAGCAGCTCCGAACCCGGCGCTTCCAGAGCGCCGGCGAGAACTGCGCCGGGGGTTTCGGAAATGGTGCGGATCAGCGCGCGGCCCATTCGGCCGCCGGCGCCAGCAACGATCAGTCTCATATCAGACATTGAACGATCCTCAGTATCTCAAGGCGGTATAGCGGCGTGCTGCCGCGGCGGCAACACGCCACGGTACCTAAAGTCCTTAGATACCAATCAGATCAGACACATGCTTAAGGCCCTGCGGCTCAAGGCTGCGGACCGTCATACCCTTCGATGATCACGAGGTCGCTCTCGCCGTGCGGGCTGCGCATCGCCACCAGTCGCTGGTATTCCGGCGAATTGTAACAGGCCAGGGCGGTCGCATAGTCCTTGAATTCGAGCACTACATTGCGCGAACGCGAGGTGCCTTCCTTGGCCTCGAACTGGCCGCCGCGCACCAGGAATTTGGCGCCGAATTTATTGAAGACCGGGCCGTTCTCGGCCACGTATTGCTTGTAACCGTCCATATTGTGCACGTCGACACGTGCGATCCAGTAAGCCTTGGCCATCTGTCTCTCTCCCTGTCCCGTTCTTACTTGTTCGCCAGTGCCTGCGTGATTTCGGCCACGATCGCCTCGGCCGCAGCCTTCGGATCAGCAGCTTCCATTACCGGACGGCCGACTACCAGATAGTCCGAACCTTCGGCAATCGCGCGTGCCGGGGTCATGATCCGCTTCTGATCGCCCACGTCACTGCCCGCAGGGCGCACACCGGGCGTGACCAGACACATCTCAGGCTTGATATACTTGCGCAGGTTCGCCGCCTCTTCCGGCGAGCAGACGAGACCATCGATACCGAGCGCCTGAGCCTGCTGCGCACGCGCGGCGACGAGATCGCTGACACCGAGCTGATAGCCCGCGGCTTTCAGATCCTCGTTGTCGTAAGAGGTCAGTACTGTCACCGCGAGGATCTTCAGGCCGGAGCCCTTGCTGGCATTGGCCGCGGCCTGCATGGTCTGCGGATAGGCATGCACGGTGAGGAAGGTCGCGCCGAGCTTCGCCACGCTCTCCACGCCGCGCGCGACGGTGTTGCCGATGTCGTGCATCTTCAGGTCGGCGAATACCTTCTTGCCGGCATCGGCGAGCTTGCGCACCAGCGGCAGGCCGCCGGCATAGCCGAGCTGATAGCCGATCTTGTAGAAAGTCACGCTGTCGCCGAGCCGCGCGATCATCGCTTCGGCCGCGTCAACATCGGGCAAATCAAGCGCGACGATCAGGCGGTCGCGGGGATCAATGGGTTGCAACGTCATCTCATCTCACTTCATCTGCTGCGCGACATCGATAAGCTGGCGTACCATCGCCGTCATCGCATCCTTGTCGGCGGCGTGTTTCAGCCGGTCCATATCGTCATAGGCCTCACCGGCGAACGCCAGCGTCAGCTGGTTCGGGATCACCATCGCGCGACACGCCGACAGCACCAGCCGCAAGGCCTGCAAACAGCGCGCACCGCCAAGCCGCCCATTCGAAGCCGCCGCAATCGCAAACGGCCGCTCGCGAAACACCTGGCCCTTGCTCTCATGCGTGTCTTCCACGCGCGAGATCCAGTCGATCGTATTCTTCACCAGCGGCGGCAGCGACGCGTTGTATTCAGGCGTCACGATCAGCACACCATGATGCGCCGATATCATACGCTTCAGATCGAGCGCATGTTTCGGTACGCCGGAATTGCTCTCGAGGTCGCCGTCATAGATCGGCAGCGGAAAGTCGCCGAGCGAAATCCTGGTGGCATCGACATCGGCGCGAACCAGCGCGTCAACGGCCACAGCCGCGAGTTTCGCATTCAGCGACCCTGTGCGCAGCGAGCCTGGAATAACGAGGATCTTGATCGCAGCCATGATTCCGATCGTCGGGGCGAAGCCACCGCGCGATCGCGGCCGGCACTAGCGTTTGCGATACACCCAGACGCGCGCCGGCGGAAGGTTCATCCAGATCCGGTCGGAGGCCTCTGTGGACACGCCGGGCAGCGATTTGGGGATCGGCGGCGCCACCGAATAGGTGAACTGTACGAAGGGCGCGTTCGGCGACATCGCCGCGAAGGCATCGCGGATCAGCTTGAGGCGCGTCAGCATCGGCTTGGTGACCAGTGGCAGGCCGGAAACAACGGCGGAGGCGGGCTCTTTCAGCACATCCCACAGTGTATCGCGCAATGTGTAGGCGTCACCCTGAACGATCGTCGCCTGCGGATAGCGCTCCCGCAACAGTGCGCAGAAGGTGGGATTGAATTCGACGAGCACCAGACGTTTCTGGTCCACCCCATGCGCAACCAGCGCAGAGGTGATCGCGCCGGTGCCGGGTCCAAGTTCGATGACCGGACCAGTCGCGTCATTGTCGACATATTGCGCCATGGTGCGGGCAAGAGCTTTGCCCGACGGCATCACGGCACCCATATGCAGCGGCTTATCGATCCATGAACGGAGGAAGCGAACCTCGTCGTCGAGACGGAGCGGCTTCTTCAACGTACGCGCGGACGAGTGCAGAGGCATGTCGCTTCCAGGCAGACCGCGGAACGTGCGGAACGTCAGAATTTCGTCATAAAGAGGTATAGGCAACAATAGAAACGGTCAAGCTTCCAACGTCAGGAGCCTGTCCGCGTTCCGAAGAAGTCCTTGACCTTAGTGAAGAAACCCGCGGCTTCAGGTTGCGTTGCACCCGAAGATAGTTTCTCGAATTCGGCCAGCAGCTCCTGCTGCTTTTTCGTCAGGTTCTGCGGCGTTTCCACGACGACCTGGACATACATGTCGCCGGTCTGGCGCGAGCGCAGCACCGGCATGCCTTTCGATGAAACGCGGAAGCGGCGCCCGGACTGGGTGCCCGAGGGAACCTTGACCTTGTTGCGCCCGCCTTCGATGGTCGGCACTTCGAATTCGCCGCCCAGCGCCGCGGTCACCATCGAGATCGGCACGCGGCAATGCAGGTCCGCGCCATCGCGCTGGAAGAAGTCGTGCGAGGCCAGCGACAGGAAGATATAGAGATCACCCGACGGGCCACCGCGCGCGCCGGCCTCGCCTTCATTGGCAAGACGAATGCGGGTGCCGTCCTCGACGCCCGCCGGAATGTTGACCGAGAGTGTGCGCTCGCGCTCGACGCGGCCGGCGCCGGAACAGCTCGGGCATGGATCCTCGATCATCTGACCGCGGCCCTGACAGCTCGGGCAGGTTCTTTCCAGCGTGAAGAAGCCCTGGGCCTGGCGGACGCGGCCGGCGCCGCCACAGGTCGAACAAGCCTTCGGCTTGGTGCCGGCCTTGGCGCCGGTGCCGGAGCAGGCTTCGCAGGTTACCGCGACCGGGATCTCGATCTGTGCGGTCTTCCCGGAGTAAGCTTCCTCCAGCGTGATTTCCATGTTGTAGCGAAGATCGGCCCCGCGCTCGCGGCCGCCGCTGCGGCCACCGCCGCGCTGCCCGGCCATGCCGAACAGGTCTTCGAAAATGTCGGAGAAGGAGGAGGCGAAGCCGGATCCGAAGCCCGGACCGCCGCCGCCGCCATTGCCCTGTTCGAAGGCCGCATGGCCATAGCGGTCATAGGCCGCGCGCTTGTCGCCGTCCTTGAGGACGTCGTAGGCCTCGGCAATTTCCTTGAACTTCACTTCAGCGGCGGCATCGCCTGGATTCTTGTCCGGATGCCATTTCATCGCAAGCTTGCGAAACGACGTCTTAAGAACCGCTTCATTGGCGGTGCGCTCGACTTCCAGCGTTTCGTAGTAACATTGCTTGGTGGACATCAGTCAGATCCGCCCGAAATTGGTCCTCATCCCGAGGAGCATCCCAGAAGAACGCATCGATGAAGATGCTACTCCCGCACTAACAAAACTTGCCTAACAAGGCCCGCCTGACAAAAAACAACCCTCATCCTTCGAGACGCGCACCGCGCTACTCAGGATGAGGGTCATCGTTCCGCTCGCCTATCAGGCCGACTTCTTCGGCTTGTCGTCGTCGACTTCCGTGAATTCGGCGTCGACCACGTCATCCTTCTCGGCATCGCGCTTGGCGTCAGCCTCGGCCTGCTGGGTGTACATCGCTTCGCCGAGCTTCATCGAAGCTTGCGCCAGCGTGTTGGTCTTGGCCTTGATCGCCTCGGCATCATCACCCTTCAGAGCTTCCTTCAGGTCGCTCATGGCATCCTCGATCGCGCGGCGCTCGGTCTCACCTACCTTGTCGCCATGCTCGCCGAGAGCCTTCTCAGTCGAATGCACGAGGGCATCGCCGTGGTTCTTGGCATCGACAGCTTCACGACGCTTCTTGTCCTCGGCAGCGTTGGCTTCGGCGTCCTTGACCATCTTCTGGATGTCGGACTCGGACAGACCGCCGGATGCCTGGATCCGGATCTGCTGTTCCTTGTTGGTCGCCTTGTCCTTCGCCGACACGTTGACGATGCCGTTGGCGTCGATGTCGAAGGTCACCTCTACCTGCGGCATGCCGCGCGGAGCCGGCGGAATGCCCATCAAGTCGAACTGGCCGAGCGGCTTGTTGTCGGCCGCCATTTCGCGCTCACCCTGGAAAACCCGGATGGTGACGGCGTTCTGGTTGTCCTCGGCCGTCGAGAACACCTGGCTCTTCTTGGTCGGGATCGTCGTGTTGCGCTCGATGATGCGGGTGAACACGCCACCCAGCGTCTCGATGCCCAGCGACAGCGGGGTCACGTCGAGCAGCAGCACGTCCTTAACGTCGCCCTGCAGCACGCCGGCCTGAATGGCGGCGCCGATGGCCACGACTTCGTCCGGGTTGACGCCCTTGTGGGGCTCCTTGCCGAAGAACTGCTTCACGACTTCCTGGATCTTGGGCATGCGGATCATGCCGCCGACCAGAACCACTTCGCCGATTTCACCGGCGGTGAGGCCCGCATCCTTGAGCGCCTTGCGGCAAGGCTCGATGGTCTTCTGCACGAGATCGTCGACCAGCGCTTCGAACTTGGCGCGAGTCAGCTTCAGCGTCAGATGCTTCGGACCGGAGGCATCCGCCGTGATGAACGGCAGGTTGATTTCGGTCTGGGTCGTCGACGACAGTTCGATCTTCGCCTTTTCGGCAGCTTCCTTCAGACGCTGCAGAGCCAGCTTGTCGTTGCGCAGGTCGATGCCCTGTTCTTTCTTGAACTCGTCGGCGAGGTAGCCGACCAGACGCATGTCGAAGTCTTCACCGCCGAGGAACGTATCGCCGTTGGTGGACTTCACTTCGAACACGCCATCGCCAATCTCGAGGATCGAGACGTCGAAGGTGCCGCCGCCGAGGTCGTACACCGCGATGGTGCCGGACTTCGACTTGTCGAGGCCGTAAGCGAGCGCAGCTGCAGTCGGCTCGTTGATGATGCGCAGCACTTCGAGGCCAGCGATCTTGCCAGCATCCTTGGTGGCCTGACGCTGGGCGTCGTTGAAGTAGGCGGGCACGGTGATGACGGCCTGCTCGACCTTCTGGCCGAGGTGAGCCTCCGCGGTCTCCTTCATCTTCTGCAGCGTGAAGGCGGAGATCTGCGAGGGCGAATAGGTTTTACCGTCGACTTCGACCCAGGCGTCGCCATTGCCACCCTTGGCAATCTTGTAGGGGACGAGCTTCTTGTCCTTCTCGACGGTCGGATCGTCATAGCGGCGGCCGATCAGGCGCTTCACCGCGAAAATGGTGCGCTCGGGATTGGTAACTGCCTGGCGCTTGGCCGGCTGGCCGACGAGGCGCTCGCCATCATCGGTAAAAGCCACGATGGACGGCGTGGTCCGCATGCCTTCTGCGTTCTCGATGACCTTCGGCGTTTTGCCATCCATGACGGCGACGCAGGAATTCGTCGTACCGAGGTCGATACCGATGACCTTTCCCATGCTCTCATATCCTTTTTCTGCGGCAGGTTGGCTGGGCCCTGACGGCACCCCGCTCCCAACCCCCAAACATCAACTATTCGCGATATTGCGACGGTAGGCCTCATATAGGAGGGGGGGTGGTGGCCGCAAGGCATCTGGCACACTCCGGACCCATGAAAACACGACCGGTGCGCGAAATTAATATTTGGTGAAACAGACCCTTGGCGGTTGTTTCGCCAATACGCGACGGATGGGCGCGGACGGCGCCGGGAACGGATTTATGGCTTGATCTGTTGGCGGAACAGGGCAACCGTGAAAGCCCTTTCCGGTCGGCCGCGCGGCGGCCAAGCCCGGAGCCCCGCACCATCGAACAGCCTCAATGCAAACCCAGTAGATTTTTCATGAAACATGCTGCGCCCCTGTTCGCTTTGACCATGCTGACGGCCATTTCGGTCGCCCACCGCCCCGCTTTCGCGGCTGACCCCATCTTCGCGCCGGGTGTCCGCGTGGGTCTCGCCCCGCTGGTCGGCCTCGCCCCGGCAAAGACCTTTGTCGGCTTCGAGACCTCCGATCAGGGCGTCAAAGTGCTCATGACCGAACTGCCGGCCGCGGCCTTCAACGAGGTCGAGACTGCGTTCAAGGCCAATCCGGCGGGCATGGTAGCGAAGCCGGAGAGCATCGAGACCACAGCCGGGAAAGCCTTCTACACGATCGAGAATGCCAAGGATGCTACAGGCAATGTCAGACGTTATTCGATGATCGTCGGCGGCGGCGGGACTTTCTCCGGCTATGTGGCCGTGCAGGTCCCTGAAAATGCCCAGAAGATCTACACCGACGACGCGGTGCGCCAGATGTTCTCGTCCGTCGTCGTGCGCAAGGAAGTGCCGCTCGACGAACAGCTCGGCCTGATGCCGTTCAAGGTCGCCGAAATGAGCAATTTCAAGACCGTCCGCACGCTGGCGCCTGGCGCGGCCTTGCTGCTGGCCGACTCGACTGACGAGAACAGCATCGAGACAAGTCCTTTCATGGTGATCGGCAGCCTCGCCTCGGCGCCGGAAAAACCCGACGACCGCGGCCGGTTTGCCCAGCAGGCCGCAGGCGCGATTCCAGGTTTGCGCGAGGGCCGCATCACCATGTCGGAGCCGCAGCGGATCGACGGCATGGCCGGCTGGGAGACCCGCATCGATGCCGTCAGCGGCAAGAACAACACGCCGGTCAGCGTGGTGCAGTGGCTGCGCTTTGGCGGTGGCAAGGTCACCATGCGCATTATTGCCAGCGCACCGCGCGACGATTGGGCCAAGGCATTTCCGCGCTTCCGTGCCGTGCGCGACGGTATCGAGCCGCGCTGACGCCAGCTGTCACGGTCTCAAGGATTTCGCGTCATCAGCGTGACCTTGTTGATGGTCTCCATGGGGCGGAAATCCTTCAACAAATCAGCAATGTCGGGGTGCGCTTTCAACCATTCCGACCCATTGCCGGTGAGGTCGTCCACAAGCACCAAAGTCGGCGGCCGTTTTTTGATATCCTCGACCAGCATCGCGCGCTCGCGTGCCGCGTAATCATCTAGCAGTCGGTCCTGCGCAGGTGTCACCCCACCCCTTGAGCGCAAGACATTCTGATAGGCAGCGACCCACAATCCCTGTTGCCGTGACACCCATGTGCCGCCAACCGCACGCACGAGCGGATGCCCGATCCCCGGCTCGGCCGAAATGGCGAGAATGACGGGACGCTGCCCCAGTTGCTCGACTCGCTCCTGCAACGGGCGGGCATCGAACGCCGTGTCGAACCACAGCATGGAGCGCATGAACAGCATCGCGAGCAGAACGACTGCACCGATGCCGAGCAGACGATCCGCTCCGGTGATGGGAACATAAGCCATCCGCGCATAGCCAAGTGTCAGCAATGCCAGTGCGATCATGGGGTATGAATGATAGGGCCAGCCTTTGCCCTGCAGAATGAATCCGGCGGCAAAGCCGGCCGATGTGGCCAGCAGCAGAACGAATGGACCATCGACGCTGCGTCGCTTGAGCACGACAGCCGCGAGCAGGCCGGTGGCCCACAGCACCACAGCCGGCTTTTCCAGCAGCGTCATGAAAGGTTGCTGAACCTGAAGATAGACGTCGCGAACGAGCGGGCCGATCACCATCAGGAATTCCGGAAACACCACCGCGATGACGGCCACGTAGAGCACCAGCGCAATCGCTCCGGAGAGGCATTCCAACGTCAGCACCACGCGCCATGAGCCGCGCGTAAAGATAGCCATCACCTGCAGCGCGCCTAGTAAGGCAATGGCGAAATACGGTTTGAACGATAGCGCGATGGCCACGCCGATGCCTGAGATGACAGCCATGGTCGATGACGGTGCATTGCCCTTCATCCGTGCCGCCGTCACCGCCAGAAACGGCAACAGCGCCATCACCGCGATATGCTCGCGCTGGCCGAATGTTTCGGTCGGCAGGATGGCCAATACGGAAAATGCCAGCAGCGCTAGCGGCCAGCGATGCGCACGATCCACGACCGAAGCCTGCGTCAGGATGCGGGCGCTCAATAACAGCGAGACGAAAATTCCCGTGAAGACCAGGGCATCGACGACGGTTTCCGCAGCCAGTCCGAGCGCCCGGGCAATGACGATTCCCGGCATATAGGCCAGCACGGAAATCGGCGGATTGGTCTCGATGACATCGACATAGAGGCGCTGGCCATCGCGCACACGCTCGCCTGCGGTCAGCAGCCAGCTAATATCCGTATTCGCAGCCAGCACGTGCCGTAACACGATCGCCACGGCAAAGAGTGCCGCCATCGCGAGCCATGGCAACAGCCTTGTGAGCGTCGAAACGGCAATCGCCGGATGTCCCTGCATGGGGCGGGATCCGGCAGTGTTTACGGTCATGATATTGGTCCGCTGCGCGCCGCGAGACTAAAATGCCATCCTTTAACAAGCTGTTGCGCAATTCCGCAGGTTGTTGCGACGCGCGATCCGTCTTTACCTTCGGCCACCGACCTGATTTGCTGGCTGGATCGATACGGGAGATTTCGCGATGCTCGACAGACGTCAGATTCTCACGGGACTGGGGACCATCGCCATGGCAAGTTTAGCTCCCAAAGCGCTATCGGCCGCCGGCAAGGTCAGCCTCGATCGCACATCGGTACTGCTGGTGATCGATGTGCAGAACTGCTTCCTGCCGGGCGGTAGTCTCGCGGTGAAGGACGGCGACAAGGTCGTCCCGGTCATCAACGGCATCGCCAAGAAATTCGCCGACGTGGTGATGACGCAGGACTGGCACACACCGGGCCATATCTCATTCGCGTCCAGCCATAGCGGCAAGAAGCCGTTTGAGACCCTTGAGGTGAAATACGGCAAGCAGGTGCTGTGGCCGGATCACTGCGTGCAGGGCACTGACGGAGCCGCCCTCTCGAAGGATCTCGCTATCCCGCATACCGAGCTGATCCTGCGCAAAGGCTTCAACAAGGACGTCGACAGCTATTCGGCGTTTACCGAGGCTGACGGGAAGACCACGACCGGTCTTGCCGCCTATCTGAAAGCCCGTAAATTGCAGCGCGTGTTCATCGCCGGTCTCGCCACAGATTTCTGTGTCGCGTGGTCCGCCCTCGATGCGCGAAAAGCAGGTTTCGATGTCTATGTGATCGAAGATGCCTGCCGCGGCATCGATACGCAGGGCTCACTGGCCAAGGCCTGGGCCGACATGAACAAGGCCGGCGTGAAGCGGATCCAGTCGGGCGATCTGGCAGCTTAACTCTCGCTGTCATCGCCCGGCTTGACCGGGCGATTCAGCTCTTACTACGCAGCTTTACTCCGACGCTACAGGTGCAGCCTTGGCGCCGCCCTTCGAGACACCGACCAGCGCCGGGCGCAACACGCGCTCGCCAATGGTATAACCGGCCTGCACGACCTGAACGACGGTGCCCGCAGGCACGGAAGCATCGGGCACTTCGTACATCGCCTGCTGGAAATTCGGATCGAATTTCTCGCCCGACGGGTCGAACTTCTTCACGCCGTTCTTTTCCAGCGTGTTGAGCAGCGAGCGCTCGGTGAGTTCCACGCCTTCGAGCAGCGCCTTCAGGCCCGGATCGGCGGCGGCTTTGGTGTCGGCAGGCACGGCATCGAGGGCGCGCTGCAGACTGTCGGCGATATCGAGCACCTCGCGCGCGAAATTGGCGATCGCATAAGTACGGCCGTCGGCGACTTCCTTCTGGGTCCGCTTGCGCAGATTTTCCATCTCCGCCAGCGTGCGCAGCATCTTGTCGCGCGATTCCGCTGCTTCCTTGGTAAGGGCCTCGACCGAATTCGGTTCCGGATCGTCCGGCATGATGTAGGGCTTGGAGACCACCGGATCGGCGGCCGCTGCCGTCTTGTCCTGATTGTCGTTCTGCCCATTGGAATTAGTCATCACGCTGCCTTCTCAAAAACACGCCAAAATGGTGGGATTGCTGAGCGGGATATCGGGGTTTGAGCGCCGAAAATCAAGCGCAACCGGCCGGATTCGACCGATCTGTCAGCCACCGAGCATGCGGCTGACGATGCGCGCCGCGTAATCTACCATCGGGATCACCCGCGCATAGTTCAGTCGGGTCGGGCCGATGACACCGAGAACGCCGACAATATGGCCGGCGCCATCGCTATAAGGCGCAATGATCGTGGACGAGCCGGACAGCGAGAACAGTTTGTTTTCCGAGCCGATGAAGATGCGGACACCTTCGGCCGTCTCCGCCCGACCGAGAAGGTCGATCACCTCGCGCTTGGCTTCGAGATCGTCGAACAGGAGGCGAACGCGCTCCAGGTCCTCCAGCGCATGGAGATCCTCGAGCAGATTGGCCTGGCCGCGCACGATCAGCTGCCGATCATCCTTCTCGCCACCCGACCAGCTGGCAATGCCGGCGGCAATCACCTTCTGGGTCAGCTGATCGAGCTCGATCTGGTTCTGGGTCAGCGCCGTTTCCAGCTCCAGCCGGGCCTCGGCCAGCGTACGGCCGCGTATCCGGGCATTGAGGAAGTTCGACGCCTCGTTCAGCGCCGACGACGGCACGCCGGGCGGCAAGGTCAGCACGCGGTTTTCGACCTGGCCATCCTCGGCGACCAGCACGACCAGCGCCTTTTCGGGCTCCAGACGGACGAATTCGATGTGTTTCAGCCGCACATTGGACTTGGCGGTCAGAACCACCGCCGCCGCGCGGGTCAGCCCGGACAGCTGCGTAAGCGCCTCGCCGAGCGCCGCCTCCACCGTCTGCGAGCGCCCCACCGAAGACAGTTGCTGCTGGATCGACTGCCGCTCCGGCTCAGTGAGATCACCGACCTGCATCAAGGCATCGACAAAAAACCGCAGTCCGAGTTCGGTTGGCAGCCGTCCTGCAGACGTATGCGGTGCATAGATCAGGCCGAGCTGCTCCAGGTCCGACATGACGTTGCGGACCGAGGCCGGCGACAGCGGAACCGTGATTAGGCGCGAAATATTGCGCGAACCAACCGGTTCGCCGGTGGCGAGATAGCTCTCGACGATCTGCCGGAAGATCTCACGCGATCGCTCATTGAGCTGGGCGAGCCCGGCATGCGGCGAAATCAGGCCGATCGGATCGTGGTGGGCCACAGGGTACTCCTTGAGGACCTAATCTGTCGCCCCGAGCCCCCGGATACAAGCACCATTGCGTGCGTGGAACCTGCCCTGCCCTTGCCGCTGCGCTCCGTGCCCCCTAAAAGCACCGCGAACAGGCTTTCTCTGGACATTTGGAAGGATTTTCTCATGCGGCCAAGCCGTCGTGCGCCCGATGAACTGCGCGCCGTGTCGCTGGAACGCGGTGTGGTCAAGTATGCCGAAGGCTCCTGCATGGTGAAATTCGGCGACACCCACGTGCTCGTGACCGCCACGCTGGAAGAGCGCCTGCCGCCATGGCTCAAGGGCCAGGGCCGCGGCTGGGTCACCGCCGAATACGGCATGCTGCCACGCGCCACGCTGGAACGCACCCGCCGCGAAGCCGCATCCGGCAAACAGGGCGGCCGCACCGTCGAGATCCAGCGCCTGATCGGCCGCTCGCTCCGCGCTGCCGTCGATTTGGAAGCCCTCGGCGAACGTCAGATCACCATCGACTGCGACGTGATCCAGGCCGATGGCGGCACCCGCACGGCGTCGATCACCGGCGCATGGGTTGCGCTGGCCGACTGCATCTCGTGGATGAAGAACCGCAACATGTTCAAGAACGGCGGCGGCAATGTGCTGCGCGACAATATCGCGGCGATTTCCTGCGGCATCTATCAGGACACCCCAGTGCTCGATCTCGATTATGCCGAAGATTCCGAAGCCGACACCGACGCCAATTTCGTGATGACCGGCGACGGCCGCATCATCGAGGTGCAGGGCACCGCCGAGAAGACGCCATTCACGCAAGACGAGTTCCTGAAGCTGATGGCCTTGGCGCAGAAGGGCGTCGGACGCCTCGTCGAACTGCAGAAAATGGCCATCGCGTGATTCCGCAAGTCATCAAGCAGGCGTAGACTCCCACCATGCACCGTCGAATCACTGGGAAGCTCGTCATCGCCACCCACAATCCCGGCAAGCTTGCCGAGATGCGCGATCTCCTGGCCGCCTACGGCATCGAAGCAGTATCGGCCGGCGAGCTCGGTCTCGCCGAACCCGACGAGACCGGCAACACATTCAAGGCCAATGCCGCGATCAAGGCGATTGCCGCAGCCAATGTCGCACAATTACCAGCTTTCGCAGATGATTCCGGCCTCGTCGTCGATGCCCTCGACGGCGCGCCCGGCATCCTCTCGGCGCGCTGGGCCGGCGAGTCCAAGGACTTCACCGGCGCAATGACGCGCATCGAGCGTTTGTTGCAAGAGCGCGGCGCGACCTCGCCTGACAAGCGCACCGCGCATTTCGTCTCGGCGCTGTGCGTGGCGTGGCCCGACGGTCATCTCGAGGAAGTCGAAGCCCATGCCCATGGCACGCTGGTCTGGCCACCCCGCGGCACCGCCGGCTTCGGCTACGATCCGACGTTTCTGCCCGATGGTCACGCTCGCACATATGGCGAGATGACCGCGGTCGAGAAGCATGGCCTGCCGCCACTCGGCGAAGGCTTGTCGCATCGCGCCAGGGCATTCGTGAAGCTCGCGGAGATCTGCCTTGAACCCCGCTGACGCACGGCAGGACGCGTTCGGCGTCTATGTGCACTGGCCGTTCTGCCTGTCGAAGTGCCCGTATTGCGACTTCAACAGCCATGTCCGTCATCACGCCGTCGATGAAGTGCGTTTCGCGCGCGCTTTCGCGCGCGAGATCGAAACCACGGCAGCCCGCACCCCGGGCCGCACTGTGACGTCGATCTTTCTCGGCGGCGGCACGCCGTCGCTGATGCAGCCGCAGACCGTCGGCGCAATTCTGGATTCGATCGGCAAATACTGGAACGTCGCCTCCGACGTCGAAGTCTCCCTCGAAGCCAATCCGACCTCCGTCGATGCGACACGCTTTCACGGCTATCGCGAGGCCGGCGTCAACCGCGTATCGCTCGGCGTGCAGGCGCTCGACGATGCGTCGCTGAAATCACTGGGGCGGTTGCATAGCGCGCGCGAGGCGCTCGATGCCGTCGCCATCGCACGCAGCGCGTTCGATCGCTATTCATTCGATCTGATCTATGCGCGCCCCGACCAGACCCCGCAGATGTGGACCGACGAACTCAAGCTCGCGATCTCGGAAGCCGCAGAACATCTGTCACTGTATCAGTTGACCATCGAGGAAGGCACCCCGTTCTTCGGATTGCACGCCGCTGGCAAACTCAAGACACCCGACGAAAGCCTTGCGCGAACGCTTTATGATGTGACGCAGGAGGTCTGCGCGCAGCAGGGTCTGCCGTTCTACGAGATTTCAAATCACGCCCGCCCCGGCGCGGAGTGCAAACACAACCTCGTCTATTGGCGCGGCCAGGAATATGCCGGCATCGGCCCGGGCGCCCATGGCCGCCTCGATATCGACGGTGTCAGACATGCCATCGCCACCGAAAAGCGGCCGGAAGCCTGGGTGATGCGCGTGGAAGACAACGGCCACGGCGTGATATCCGATGAACTGCTCAACAGCGAAGAACGCGCCGACGAATATCTGCTGATGGGCCTGCGCCTCGCCGAAGGCATCGATCCCGTGCGCTATCAGATGCTGTCCGGCCGCGCGCTGGATGAGAACCGTATCGCCATTCTACGCGAAGAAGGCGCGATCGTCGTCGAAGCGAATGGCCGCCTGCGCGTGACGCAGGAGGGCTTCCCGGTGCTCGATGCGGTCGTGGCCGATCTGGCGGCTTAAGCGCTACGCCCCAAAACTCTTCGGCGAGCCCGCCACCGGCTGACCGCCACCCGACGCGACCTTCATCACGGCGAGGCCGCGATCGTTGCCGCCATCGCTGCGGAAACGGAACAGGCCATCGATGCCGGCAAAGCCGGATGGATTGGTGAGCGTTTCAGGTGCGAAGCGCTGTCCGCCCTGGGTGCGCGCCAAAGCGGCGACCAGCGCCACTGCATCGTAAGCAAGCGTCGCGGTACGCACGGGATCGCCGCCATATTTCGCGCGATAACGGCCCGCAAAGGCACGAAACCCTGCAGGATCCGGCGCGGCATAGAGCCCGCCCTGCAAGGCCGCGCTGTTGAAGACGCGCGGATTGTCCCACAGGCCCGTGCCGAGCAATTGCACATTGCGCAGATTGGCACCCGCCGCAGTCAAGGCATCGGCCGTTGCGACAACCGCGTCGCCATCATCAGCAATGAACAACGCGTCGGCGCCGGTGAGCGATGCGGCAATGTTGCGTGCTGCGCTGGAGCGATCCGCGCCATAGCGCTCAAAAGCGACGACGCGGCCGCCCTTGCGCGCGACGGCCTGCTTGAAAGCGACCTCAACGACATTGCCATAGGCATTCTCGGGCAGCATCGCCGCAAAGGAGCGTTTGCCCGTGCCCGCGGCGTAATCGACGATGCGATTGACGTCTGACTCAGGCAGGAAGCTGAGCAGATACACACCGCGGCCCGCGACACTCGAATCGGTCGAGAACGCAATCACCGGCACATTGCGGGCGCGCGTGAGCTGCGCGGTGGCCGGCACTGACAGCGCGAACAACGGTCCGAGAATGATTTCGGATCCTTCATCGAGCGCCTGTTGGGCGGCCTGCTGCGCGCCCTGCGCGCTGCCATTGTCGTCCTTGATCAGCAGTTGAATGCTGGGATTCTGGAATTCGGCGAGCGCCATTTCGGCGGCGTTCTTCATCGACTGCGCGGCGACGCCGGCATTGCCCGAAGCCGACAGCGGCAGGATCAGTCCGACTTTCGTGCCGCCGGTGCCGATGGCTTGCGACTGCTGCGCCGGCCCCGCGGGAGGTCCCGACGGCGCCGCCGGTCCGGTGCCGAAGGCGTTGGTCAGCGTCGATTGCACACCCGCGCAGGCCCCGAGCAGCGGCGTACCCAGCAGCAGGCCGACAGCCGTCCGCCGTGTTGCGCCCGAAGTCGCGCCCTTGGTCCCGGATTTGGGGTCGAACGGATCCGCCATCACTTCTCTTCTTTCGGCCGCATCACATCGGCCCGCCTCGTCACCCGCTATATAGTGTGAGGCGCGGATTCAGACATATTGTCGGCGATAAGTTAACCAAAACAAAAGCTTTATGTTGGGCATACCCCGTCACCGCGGCCGGATTAGCATGACGGGAATGAACCACAGCCAAACGTCTGAAAAACGGCTGTCCCCCTTTGGCGCAATTCGCTCTACATTGTCGCCATGCGCGCAACACCCCTTTCCTCATCGCCTGCGGACGCCGCGGCGCCATCGGCCCGGACCTTCACGGTCTCGGGCCATTTGCTCATGGCACCGAAAGCTGTCCCGGGGCTGCATCTTGTGGCCACGCCGATCGGCAACCTCGGCGACATCACCCTGCGCGCGCTGGAGACCCTGGCGGGGGTCGATATCATCGCCTGTGAAGACACGCGCATTACGCGCCGGCTGACCGAGCGCTACGGGATCTCCGGTACGCTCAAGCAGTATCACGAGCACAACGCCGAACAGGCGCGACCGAAGATTCTCGAAAAGCTGGCACAGGGCGCGTCCATCGCGCTGGTGTCGGATGCGGGCACGCCGTTGATTTCCGATCCCGGCTTCAAGCTGGTGCGCGAAGTGACTGCCGCCGGCTTTGGTGTGATCTCTCTGCCAGGCCCATCCTCGGTGCTCGCTGCTTTGGCCGTGTCAGCCTTACCCACTGACCGTTTCTTCTTCGAGGGTTTTCTGCCATCGCGGCAGATGGCGCGCCGGTCACGCCTGACGGAGTTGGCTGCCATCGATGCCACGCTGGTGATGTTCGAGTCCGGCAACCGCGTGCAGGACACGTTGGCCGATCTCGCAGACATCATGGGCAACCGCGATGCGGCGATCTGCCGCGAACTCACCAAGATGCATGAAGAGGTCAATCGCGGAGCGATTGCCGACCTGGCCAAAGAGGCCGATGGGCTGGAGACCCGCGGCGAATTCGTGCTGGTGATCGGGCCACCGGCTGCGGATGCGCAGGCCATGACCGAAGGCGATCTCGATGCACTGCTGCGCAGCTCGCTGCAGCGCGACAGCGTCAAGGACGCCGTGGCGCATGCCGTTGAGCTGTCCGGCCGCCCGCGCCGCGCCGTCTATGCCCGCGCACTGGAGCTGGCCAAGGAGATTCACAGGGACTCCGGCGATGGCGAAGACTGAGAAAGTCTCCGCATCGAAGCTCGCAGCCAGACCGGCTGCGCCGGAGCGCGTCGCCGCGTTCAATACCGGCCTCTCCGCCGAAAGCCGCGCTGCCGCTTTGTTACTGGCCAAGGGCTACCGTATCCTCGCCCGCCGCTTTCGCACGCCCCACGGCGAGATCGACATCGTTGCCAGGAAGCGCAGCCTGATCGCCTTTATCGAAGTGAAGGCCCGCGCCAGCCTGGACGAGGCCGCCTATGCGGTGACGCCACGCCAGCAGGCCCGGATCATGGATGCCGCCCAGGCCTGGCTGATGGCGCATCCCGAACATGCGGAATTCGACCTGCGTTTCGACGTCGTGCTGATTGCGCCAAGACATTTGCCACGCCATCTGTTAGCGGCATTCGACGCCAGTACCTGAGTTTTCGCCTTCCCGACCACAATTCCGGACCCCAGCATGACCTTGAACGTCGCCGTCCAGATGGACCCCATTGCGCGCATCAATCACAAGGGCGACTCGACCTTCGCGATGCTGCTGGAAGCCCAGAAGCGTGGCCACAAACTGTCCTATTACACGCCAGACAAGCTCTCACTGCGCGGCAATTACGTGGTGGCGCCGGTGCAATCGCTGTCAGTGCGCGATATCGAGGGCGATTATTTCACCCTCGGCGAACCCACCCGCACCAATATGGAATCCTTTGACGTGGTGCTGCTGCGCCAGGACCCGCCATTCGATCTCGCTTACATCACCTCGACGCATCTTCTGGAGCGCATCCATCCGAAGACGCTGGTGATCAATGACCCGGCTTCCGTGCGCAACGCGCCGGAGAAGATTTTCGTGATGGGCTTCTCGGATCTAATGCCGCCGACGCTGATCTCGCGCGACAAAGACGAGATCAATGCATTTCGTGCCGAACATGGCGCGGTGGTGATGAAGCCGCTGCATGGCCATGGCGGCGCAGCCGTGTTTCGCGTGCTGCCGCAGGACATGAATTTCGGTTCGCTCTACGATCTGTTCTCCGTGACCTTCAAGGAGCAGTGGGTCATCCAGCGTTTTCTTCCCGAAGTGAAACATGGCGACAAGCGCATCATCCTGATAGACGGCGAATTCGCCGGTGCCGTGAACCGCGTGCCGGCAGAAGATGACCTGCGCTCCAACATGGTGCGTGGCGGCGCCGCCAAGGCCACCGAACTCTCGCCGCGTGAGCGCGAAATCTGCGAACGTGTCGGACCGGCGCTGCGTGATCTCGGTTTGCTGTTCGTCGGCATCGACGTGATCGATGGCAATCTCACCGAGATCAACGTGACGTCGCCCACGGGCATTCGCGCCATCGCCAAGCTTGGCGGACCGGATGTCGCGGCGCGCGTCTGGGACGTGATCGAAGCGAAGCGGAAGTAAACTCCGCTCGCTTCACTCGCTGCGCTGCGTCAATACTTGACGCAGCAGTTTGAATTCCATTCATCGCAATTCTTCACCCGCTGCTTTTGCTTGCCAGTCATTGAGGGCAAGGGCAGCATGTTGATGCACGCCCGACCAATCGGACGGCCCGCCACATTTGGCGGCAAGCAAAAGCATATCAGTGGAGAAACGCATGACTTCAGAAGTTTCGCGAAGGTCCCTGCTCTCGCTCGGTGCAGGGTTGGGCGCTAATCTCCTCGCTCCCGGCCTCATCGGCAGCGCATCGGCCAAGGCACCAAAGCTCGGCACACAAGCGCCCTACTTCCACCGTTTCATGCTGGGCAGCGCGGAAGTCACCGTTGTCTCCGACGGACCTTTGCCGCTCGGCGATCCCTCCGGCACATTCGTCGGCGTACCCAAGGAAGACGTGCAGAAGATGCTGACGGATAATTTCCTCAGCAGCAGCAATGTTGTGCTCGAACAGAACGCGCCAATCGTCAACATGGGCGACAGACTGATCCTGTTCGACACCGGCATGGGCACATCGCAGCTATTCGGCAACACCGCAGGTCGCCTGCAGAAGAGCATGGCCGAGGCCGGCATCAAGCCGGGCGACATCGATGCCGTGGTGTGTTCGCACGCCCATATCGATCATATCGGCGGCATCGTCGATGCCAATGACAAGCCGCTGTTTCCCAATGCGCAGGTCTATCTCAGCGAGGAAGACTTCAAGTTCTGGACCGACGAAGGCAAGCTCGGCTCGCCGCTCAAGGACTTCATCGTTCATGCCCGCAAGAACCTGATGCCGGTGAAGGATCGCCTGGTATTCTTCAAGGACGGCCAGGAGTTCCTGCCCGGTGTCACCGCCATGCATGCGCCCGGCCATACGTTCGGCCACCACATGTTCATGATCCAGTCGGACGGAAAGTCCTTCGCGTTCCTCGGCGACCTCACCCATCATCAGGTGCTGTTGCTGGAGAAGCCACGCATGGAGTTCGCCTATGACTCCGATCCGAAGATGGCGGCGGCGACGCGGGTAAAGATGCTCGACATGCTCGCGGCCAATAAGACCGCAGTGATGTCCTATCACTTTGCCTGGCCAGGCTATGGCCATGTGGTGAAATCAGGCGACGGCTTCCGCTATATCGCCGAGCCGATGGTGATGAATCTCTAGCGGAAATCCTGCGACTTTCCTGCGGCGAGCTTGAGACAGCAGCCGCCACAGGAATTCCGCAGCGAATCTATCGTCACGCCGCAGATGAGCTGTCTCTTGTGCGCTTTTCCACGCCGCGTTTATAGATCCGGAACGTGCCACGTCCGGCATCCTTCGCCGCATAGAGCGCCGAGTCGGCCATGGCTGCCAATTGCGATGACGTGCAGTTATCGGCCAGTGCGATGCCGACCGATGCGCCAACCCATAACTGTTGCCCGCGATGATCGATCGGCAGGCCTAGCTGCGTGACGATGGCCCGCGCGGTTTCGGAGGCTTCCTCGAATTGCGCGTGAGGCCCCAGCAGAACGGCGAACTCATCACCGCCAAGGCGCGCCACCAGTTCCGCGCCGGCGCAGATGTTGCGGATTCGATTTGCGACGACGGTCAGGCAGGCGTCGCCGGCGGCATGGCCGAAGCAGTCATTGACCGGCTTGAATTCATCGAGGTCGATCAATAGCAGCGCGCCGAACGGCTTTGCCTTGCTGGTCGATGCCGCATCGAACAGCGACAGCTTGGTTTGAAACTGGCCGCGATTGGCGAGCCCGGTCAGCGTATCGAATTCGGCGAGATAGCGGTTGCGGTCAGCGAGAATCTTTTCCTCGGTAATGTCCTGCTTCATCCCGAAGATGCGGACGGCAACGCCATCGACCGACTCGACTGTGGCCGTGATCCTGATCCAGCGCCGGTTGCCCTTGAAGGTGATGATCTCCGCATCGAGACTGAAGCCCGTGCGATCCTCGATGGCCTTGTTGCGCCGCTTCGTCAGTTCCCTGACGGATTCCTCGGGATAGCAAGCGAGCGCCTGTCCGCGAATTGGCGTCGAGCCCCGCGGCAGATCGAAGATGTCATAGACAACATCGGTCCAGATCAGCGATTCATCGGATAGGTCACATTCCCAGACGCCGATTCGCGCGACGGCCGAGGAGCGATCGAAGATCTTCCGGCTATGTGCCAGCAAAGCAGCCTGTTCGTCGATGATGGCTTGCTGGGCTTCGATCTGCGCCTTCAGCGCGGCGATCAGGTCGGCGTCATCCGGAGCGTCTGGCGGCATCGACAAGCGATCTGACATTCTGCGGGCACCCGGTCTTCGTCTCGGAGCTCTTGATAGGATGTTTTGCATGACGTGTTTAAGATTTCCTACGCCGGTGGCCGACTTCAGCCAAAACCAACGCGCTTTACCACTACATTCGTTCACTGATTGTTCTTGCCTTAGAAGCAACCTTAAGTTACGCTCCCATCCCGAATGAGGGCGGCATGGTTCAACGCGTTTCCACCGTAGCCTTTGAGGGGATCGAGGCCCGCGCGGTCGACGTGCAGGTCCAGGTCGTGCCCGGCCTACCGAATTTCCTGATCGTCGGCCTTCCCGACAAGGCGGTGTCCGAAGCGCGCGAACGGGTCCGTGCGGCGCTGGTCGCCTCGGGTCTGGCGCTGCCGGCGCGGCGCATCATCGTCAATCTCGCGCCGGCTGACTTACCGAAGGAAGGCAGCCATTACGATCTGCCGATCGCGCTCGGATTGATGGCCGCGATCGGCGCGATTCCGCCGGATGCATTGACGGGCTTCACCGTGCTCGGCGAACTCGGTCTCGATGGCTCGATCGCTGCAGTCGCCGGCGTGCTGCCCGCTGCCATCGGTGCCAATGCACGCGACGAGGGATTGATCTGTCCGGCAGCTTGCGGGGCAGAGGCGGCCTGGGCCAGTCCCGATATTCAGATCATTGCCGCAACATCGCTGATCCAGATCGCCAATCACTTCAAGGGCACGCAGGTTCTGTCGCGGCCGCAGCCGAAGATACATGCACGTGAGGAAACGCTGCTGGATCTGCGCGACATCAAGGGACAGGAAAGCGCCAAGCGTGCGCTGGAGATCGCTGCCGCCGGCGGCCATCATCTATTGATGGCGGGATCGCCAGGTTCCGGCAAATCGATGCTGGCGGCACGGCTGCCATCGATCCTGCCGCCGCTGTCGCCGGCGGAACTCCTCGAAGTCTCGATGATCGCGTCGGTGGCCGGCGAGATCAAGGACGGTGCGCTCACCGCACGCCGGCCGTTCCGCGCCCCGCATCATTCGGCAAGCATGGCAGCCCTCACCGGCGGCGGTTTGCGCGCGCGGCCGGGCGAGATTTCGCTGGCGCATCAGGGCGTTCTGTTTCTCGATGAACTGCCCGAGTTCGATCCGCGCGTGCTGGATTCGCTGCGCGCGCCGCTGGAGAATGGCGAGGTGGCGGTGTCGCGTGCCAATCATCGCGTTACCTATCCGGCGCGCTTCATGCTGGTTGCCGCGATGAATCCATGCCGCTGCGGTCACGCTTTCGAGCCGGGCTTCTCCTGCAAGCGTGGCCGTATCGATCGCTGCACCTCCGATTATCAGGCGCGTATCTCGGGCCCCTTGATGGATCGCATCGATCTGCGCATCGAAGTGCCCGCGGTGACCGCAGCGGATCTCATTCTGCCGCCACCTTCCGAGGGCTCTGCCGAGGTCGCGGCGCGTGTCGCCGCCGCGCGCGATCTGCAGACCATGCGTTATGCTGCGGCGGGATTGCCGGGCACACATACCAATGCCTCCGCGCCCGCCTCTGTGCTGGAAACGGTTGCGCAGCCGGATGCGCAGGGGCTGACATTGTTGCGCGATGCCGCCGAGACCATGCGGCTGACCGCGCGCGGCTATCACCGCGTGCTGCGCGTGGCGCGGACGCTGGCGGATCTCGACGGCGCCGAGAAAATCGGGCGGCTGCATCTGGCCGAGGCGTTGTCTTACCGCGCGCTGGCGGAGGACGTTCGCCGCGCGGCGTGAATTTCCGGCAACGCCCCTGATGTGAACGTCAACGTGATAGTAACGAGTTTTGTTTACGCTCTGCTCACCATAACCCCGCGTTACGGGGCCAGGGCGAGTACCGTGTCATGCTGCGTTTCAAGATCTTAGCCTCGACGATTCCCCTGGCGCTGGCAGCCTTTCTCGCCCGTGGCGATCTCGTGGTCGGCACGCATCCCTGCATCTCCACCGGTGAGACCACCGTGCAGATCGCCACCATGCTCTGGCAGGCGCAATCGCATGTCAGCTTCACCAACGATCCCCTGCAGGCGACCGTCCGTGTGCAGATCGTCGACAACGCCGAGAGTGCCGACTTTGTCGTGCTCGATGATGTCGATGCAGCGGAACCCGATGCCTGTCCCGTCACCGCTGCGACGCGTTTCATCGGCATTGCCGACACATCGGCAACGTCAGAGCCCATCATCTATCTGTCGGAACAGGGCGGCGCCGACTACCGGATCTTCGTGAAGTCACGCAGCTTCACGCCGCGCGATGCCGCAGCGCTGATCGTCAGCGCCCACAGCCGCAGCCCGGCACGGATGGCGGCGGCCAGCCTCTAAAAAGAGGATTAACGCTTCATCAACCATGTCTGCGCGGGCAAACTCAAAACTGCCACCGTGCAAGCACTTGGCAACAACATACCCGCATTGTCTCCAACATCTGCGATCGCCTGATCGCGGCCTGTATTCGCGTGCAAGCGCGAGCCATGATGTGACCAAGCCGGAGTGCTGATCTGTGGCGAAGGGCGTTTTCCGGATCAAGGTCTACTTCCGCCGCTTCGCGCGCCGTTTTCCGTGGTTTGCTTTCGTCATCCGCTCCTTCGTGATGTTCTCGGCTGCCTTCGGTGGCGCCTATGGCTTCATCTCCGGTTCGACCTCCAAAGACTCCGGTTACGATCCGCATGCTTTTGCGATCGGTGCCAGCTTCCTGTTCGCGCTGGCCTGCGTCGCCTTGGCCACCATGAGCATCCGTATGCGCTTCATGGGCAGGCGGATGCGCAAACTGGCTGCGCATAACGAAGCTCTGGTCGACCGGAACTGGGAGTTGAAGGAAGCCGAAGAACGCGCGCGCAGCCTGTTCGAAGCGCAAGGCGACCTGATCGTGATCCGCAACAGCGAAGGCTGCATCACCTTCGTCAACGATGCCTATTGCGCACTGGCGGAACAATCGCGCGAAGCATTGATCGGCAGCCGCTTCGAACTCACGCTGTTGGAGCAGGGCGACATCGCCAACGAGCCCAACGGCACCAGCATGCACGATCAGAAGATTGCGACCGCCACCGGCCCGCGCTGGATTGCCTGGCGCGAAGGTCTGGTGCGGATCGATGCCGGCCAGCCCGCCGAATTGCAATGCGTCGGCCGCGATGTCACCGACCGCACCCAGACCGAGCGCGCCCTCGGTGAAGCGCGCGACCACGCCAATGCCGCCAACCGCGCCAAGTCGCGGTTCCTTGCGATGGCGTCGCATGAAATCCGCACGCCACTGAACGGCATTCTCGGCATGAGCGGCTTGCTGCTCGATACGCCGCTGACACCCGAACAGACCACTTACGCCAAGGCCGTGAAGACCTCCGGCGATGCGCTGCTGTCGCTGATCGAGGAGCTGCTGGATTACTCCAAGATTGAGGCCGGCAAGATCGATCTGGAACATCGCCCCTTTGCACTAGCCGGATTGATCGAGGACATCACCGAATTGCTGGCGCCGCGTGCGCAGGCCCGCAATCTCGAAATCGCGGCCTATGTCGACGAGCGACTGCCGCTGACAGTGATGGGCGATGCGGCGCGCCTGCGCCAGGTGCTGCTCAATCTCGCCGGCAATGCCATCAAGTTCACGGCGGCAGGCGGCGTAGCGCTGATCGTCGAGCCCGGCATCTGGCCGAACGAAATCTCTTTCCTGGTACGCGACACCGGTATCGGCATCGCGCCGGATGCGCAGCAGCGCATCTTCCGCGAGTTCGAACAGGCAGACGAGGGCACTGCGCGCCACTATGGCGGAACTGGCCTCGGCCTCAGCATCAGCGAGCGCATCATCAAGCGCATGAACGGCCGCATCACGCTGCAGAGCGAGCTTGGTGCCGGCTCGACATTCGAAGTGTCAGTCCCGCTCGCCGCATCCGACAGCGGCACCGCGACTTTCATGGCACCCGATCTCACCAGCCTTTCGGTGATGCTGGTGGCGCCGCAGACCATCGAAGCCTCGCTGATGGCCCTGCGGCTCGGGCGCTGGGGGGCACAGACTTGCACCGTGTCCGATATTGCCGTCGCGCAAGCACTGCTACCCGAACGGTCGTGGCATGCCGTCATGATCGATCGCGCCCTTGGTGCTGACGCTGCCGAGCAGCTTGCGAACGCTGCAATTCCGCACGCGCTGCGACGGATCGTGCTGTTCACGCCGGCGATGCGTCATGAGCTGCAGCCCGCAACGCCGAGTGCGTTCACCGGCTATCTGGTGAAGCCGCTGCGTGCGACCTCGCTCGCCGCGCGCCTGACATTGCAGACGGATTCACCGACGATCGCCGCCGATGATCCGTTGGATCGCGATCCGGCCACACCTGAACCAACGGAGGCGATGGCATCCAGCCTCTCGATCCTGGTCGCCGAAGACAATGAGATCAACGCGCTACTGATGCGCTCGCTGCTGACGCGACTGGGCCACAAGCCCGTCGTGACCACCAATGGCGATGAGGCGCTGGAATCCTGGCTCACCTCCGACTCCGCCGGCACGCCCTATGACCTCGTCCTGATGGACATCCAGATGCCGAAGCTCGACGGCATCGAGGTCACCAAACGCATTCGCGCACGCGAGGCCGGCCAACGCGTCAGGCGCACCCCGATCCTGGCCCTCACAGCGAATGCACTGGTCGAAGATCGCTACGCCTGTTTCGAAGCCGGCATGGACGGCTTCCTGATGAAGCCGCTGGACCGCGACAAGCTCGCCGAAGCCCTCAAGGGACTCGCCAAGACTCGGCACGTCGCCGCCTAGCAGCTCCACCTTCGCTGTCACACCCCCGCAACACGCCCGTCACACGGCTGTTGAGCGCCCGTGATGTCTGGTGCGGATAAGCCGCATCGATGATTCGCGTAATGCCTGCGGCACAAGGCGATTGAGTTGGGGATGGCCATGCACGGCAACGAACTGGTGCGACCGAAGCAGGGTTTCATGCAGATGTTGCGGCCCCAGAACATGAGCGCCGCTGCGCAAACGGCGATCACCTGGTTCAAGCCGCCGCTGCATCTCCATCCCGCCAACGGCATTCCGGTCGCCACGACTTCTCTGGGCCGGATGGGTCCGCTCGAAGTTCGCCTCGCGCAGGACAAGCGCGACGTGAAGCGCGCGCAGCGTCTGCGCTACAAGGTATTCTACAAGAACGGCACCGCGATCGCCGACGCCGCCACCATGCTGGCACGCCGCGACAAGGATGCATTCGACAAGATCTGCGATCACCTTCTCGTCGTCGATCACGATGCCAAGCCTACGTTGTCCGGGAAACAGCCGGTGGTCGGCACCTATCGCCTGCTACGCCATGAGGCGGCCATGCAGAATGGCGGATTCTATACCGACAGCGAATTCGATCTGTCGGGGATGATCGAGCGCCATGAGGGTCTGCGGTTTCTCGAACTCGGTCGCTCCTGCGTGCTGCCGCGCTACCGCAACAAGCGTACCGTCGAATTGCTGTGGCAGGGCATCTGGAGCTACGTGCGGCAGAACAAGTTCGACGTCATGATCGGCTGCGCCAGCTTTGAAGGCACCGATCCGGATCGCCTCGCGCTGCCGCTGTCGTTCCTGCACCACAATGCGCGTGCCCCCGAGGCCTGGCGCGCCCGCGCGCATCCGTCGCGCTATGTCGAGATGAACCGGATGGCCGCGGATGCCATCGACACCAAGGCGGCGCTTCGTGCGCTACCGCCGCTGATCAAAGGCTATCTACGGATCGGCGCCATGATCGGCGACGGCGCCGTGATCGATCATCAGTTCGGCACCACCGACGTTCTGATCGTGATGCCGGTGACCTCGATCGGCGCACGCTATATCGAGCATTTCAGCACGGACGCCTCACGCCACGCGGCGTAATCGCTTAGAGGCGACGCAACGCGACGTTTTCCACCACGTGATCCGCACCCTTCTTCAGGATCAGCGTGGCACGTGGCCGCGTCGGCAGGATATTGTCTTCGAGATTGGCGAGATTGGTACGCTCCCAGATCGCCAGCGCCGTCGCCGTGGCTTCTTCATCCGACAGCAATGCGTAGCGATTGAAATACGATCGCGGATCGTGGAATGCCGTGTCGCGCAGCGCCAGAAATCGTCTCACATACCAGTCGCGCAGTACCGGCTCATCGGCGTCGATATAGACGGAGAAGTCAAAGAAGTCGGAGACCACAGGCACCGCCTTGCCGTCGCGCGGCAGGCGGCCGGTCTGTAGCACATTGACGCCTTCGACGATCAGGATGTCGGGCTGATCGACCTCGACCCACTTGTTTGGAACCACGTCGTAAGTGAGATGCGAATACACAGGCGCGCGGACGGCATTGCGGCCGGCTTTGATGTCACTGAGAAACTGTAGCAGTGTCGGCAGATCGTAGCTTTCGGGAAAGCCCTTCTTCTGCATGATGCCGTCGCGCTCGAGCACCGCATTCGGATACAGAAAACCGTCGGTGGTGACGAGATCGACCTTGGGCCGCGGCGACCATCTTGCGAGCAGTGCCTGCAGCACGCGGGCGGTGGTCGACTTGCCGACCGCCACCGACCCGGCGACGCCGATGATATAGGGCATCTTGCGATCCTCGATGCCGAGGAATTTGCGCTGCGCGTAATACAGACGTTGTGTCGCCGTGACATAGATCGAGAGCAGGCGCGACAGTGGCAGATAAATCTCTTCCACCTCGCGCAGGTCGAGGCGATCATACATCGAGCGCAGGGCGGCGATCTCGCCGGCCTCCAGCGTCATCGGCGTATCGTCGCGCAGCTTGGCCCACTGTTCCCGCGAGAAATTCCGATAGGGATTGTATTGTTGGTCTGCCCGCATATCCATGAAGCGGTCCCCGTTGTGATCGACGCTGTTACTCGCTCTTGCGCGAAGCTTTCTCTTGCAGTCCGGATTGCGACGTGCGCTGACCGAGCGCCATCTCAACTTCCTGAATCGTCACGCCGCGCGCCTTCAGTAGCACCAGCAGATGAAACAGCAGGTCAGCACTTTCATTGATCAGATTGGTGCGATCGTTCTCGACCGCCGCAATCACGGTCTCGACCGCTTCCTCGCCGAATTTCTTGGCGCAATGCTCGGCGCCTTTATCGAGCAGCTTGCGGGTATAGGACGCGTCGCCACCCGCCGCCGCGCGGGCGTCGATGGTGTCGGCGAGATCGTGAAGCGTAAAAGCCATTTCGGCGCCTTGTTGGCTGGGCAGCGCGGACTCCTGCCAGAGATTGACCTAGGGGTCGAGCCGCATCGGCAGTCCGGCCCGGACCATATGCTCCTTGGCCTCGCGAATGGTAAATTCCCCGAAGTGAAAAATCGAGGCCGCCAGCACCGCGGTGGCGTGGCCGCTCCTGATACCTTCGACCAGATGATCGAGATTACCGACGCCGCCCGAGGCGATCACCGGTACGCCGACGCTGTCGGCGATGGCCCGGGTCAGTTCGATATCGAAGCCGGAGCGGGTGCCGTCGCGATCCATCGACGTCAGCAGGATTTCACCGGCGCCCAATGAAACGACTTCCTGGGCGAATTCGATGGCATCGATGCCGGTCGACTTGCGGCCGCCATGGGTAAATATCTCCCAGCGCGAGCCGGACCGTTTGGCGTCGATCGCCACTACGATGCACTGGTCGCCGAACTTCTCGGCGGCTTCCTTGACGAACTGGCGATTGGCTACTGCGGCCGAATTGATCGAGACCTTGTCGGCACCGGCGCGCAGCAGCGTCTTGATATCGTCCACCGTACGCACGCCACCGCCGACGGTGAGCGGCATGAAGCAGGCTTCGGCGGTACGACGGACTACGTCCATCATGGTGCCGCGGTTTTCGTGGGTAGCGTTGATATCGAGGAAAGTGAGCTCGTCGGCACCAGCGGCGTCATAGGCGATCGCAGCCTCTACGGGATCGCCGGCATCGCGCAGGTCGACGAAATTGACGCCCTTCACCACGCGTCCATCCTTGACATCGAGGCAGGGGATGACGCGGACTTTGAACATGGTTCGGTCCTTATGCCGCCTGCTTGATGAGCTTCAGCGCCTCGGCCGGATCAATCCGCCCGTCATACAGCGCACGGCCGGAGATCGCGCCTTCGAGCTTCGCAGCGCGTGGCTCAAGCATGGCCTTGATATCATCGATGGAGGCGAGGCCGCCCGAGGCGATCACCGGAATTGAAATCGAATCGGCCAGCGCAATCGTCGCATCCCAATTGATACCCTTGAGCAGGCCATCGCGCGCGATATCGGTGAAGATGATGGCGGCAACACCGGCATCCTCGAAACGCTGCGCGATTTCGAGCGCGGTGACGGTCGAAGTCTCGGCCCAGCCTTCAACGGCGACCTTGCCGTCGCGCGCATCGAGGCCGACGGCGACCTTGCCGGGGAATTTCTTCGCGGCTTCCTTCACCAGAGCTGGATCGCGCACCGCAGCCGTGCCGATGATGACGCGGGTGATACCTTTGGAAAGCCAGGCTTCCACCGTCTTGAGATCACGAATGCCGCCGCCTAGCTGCACTGGCATCTTGATGGTAGCGAGCATCGACTCCACAGCCTGCGCATTCACCGGCTTACCGGCAAAGGCGCCATCGAGATCGACGACATGCAGATATTCGAAGCCCTGGGTTTCGAAGTCGCGCGCCTGTGCTGCGGGATCGAGGTTGAACACAGTCGCACGCGCCATGTCGCCCTGCTCGAGGCGAACGCACTGGCCGTTTTTCAGATCGATGGCGGGAAAGAGAATCACGGCTTCCACTTCAGAAAGTTCGAAATCAGAGCCAGTCCGAAACGCTGGCTCTTTTCGGGATGAAATTGCGTACCGATCGCGGTGTCCTTGCCGACGATGGCGGTGATGGGACCGCCGTAATCGGCGCGCGCCAATACATCGGCCTCGTTGACCGCGTTCAGGTGATAGGAGTGTACAAAATAGGCATGGCGGCCCTTCGGCCCGAGCGGCAGGCGCTCCAACACCGCGTGCTCACGCACCATGTCGAGCGTGTTCCAGCCCATATGCGGGATCTTCAGATTCTCTTCGCGCGGCGTGATCTTCTCGACATCGCCGGCGATCCAGCCCAGCCCGTCGGTCGTGACGTGCTCCTTGCCCTTGGTCGCCATCAGCTGCATGCCGACGCAGATACCGAAGAAGGGCCGCGCCTTGTCGCGCACCGCTTCGGTCATCGCCTCGACCATGCCGTCCAGCGAATCCAATCCCTTGCGGCAATCCGCAAAGGCGCCGACGCCGGGCAGCACGATGCGATCGGCGCGAAACACCGCTTCGGGATCGCGCGTGACGATGATTTTCTCCGGCACATCCATGCTGCGGGCAGCACGCTCGAATGCCTTCGCCGCCGAGTGCAGGTTGCCGGAGCCGTAATCGATAATGGCAACGCTCACCGTGTCACTCCCGGTTGCGGGAATAACCCGATAATGTCGTTTTGCGCCGGAGACGGCGGACGTGAGAAAGGCTGGCTGGGAACGTGACGGGTCGGCGGCGGACCGCCGCGATCGCTCGCCCACTGGTCGTTGACGGCGTTGTGTTGAGCGGTCCAGCGATCAAAGAAGCGACGTTCGGCAGCATCCTTGTTGTCTGCAACGACCACATCGAGCTGACGCCACTTGCCGCGCGACAGGGTCCAGCGGCGCAGGCTGGCAGCCTCGAAGCCCATCAGCAGTGCGAACAACAGCATCACGACGAAACGCGCGCCGATATCGACCTTCAACATCGACAGCGCGACTTCGCCTGCGATCGACAGCACGACATAGCCGAGCAACGCCCACCACAGCCGATGATAGATCAGCCAGATCAGGCCGGCCACGAACGCCCAGAAATGGAATCCATCGCGCACGAACTCGAACTTGTCCGTTGCCGCAAACGGCTCAGGGCCGGCACCGCGAGGTGCGTGAACTGTGTAGACCGGCATGGCAAACTCCGCCCGAAACCGTAGAGGCCGATCAGCCGCCGAGCTGACCCTTGGTGGATGGCACTTCGCCGGCATTGCGCGGATCGATCGCAACACCCGTCCGCAGTGCCCGCGCCAGACCCTTGAAGCAGGATTCGGCAATGTGATGGCTGTTCTCGCCATATAGGGTTTCGACGTGCAAAGTCACGCCCGCATTGCCGGCAAAGGCATTGAACCACTCGCGCACCAGTTCGGTGTCGAATTCGCCGATCTTGTGGGTCGGGAAGGTGGACTTGAACACCAGCACCGGCCGGCCGGAAATATCCAGCGCCACCCGGGTCAGGGTCTCGTCCATCGGCATATAGACCGAGGCATAGCGGGTGATCCCAGCCATGTCGCCGAGCGCCTGCTTGACCGCCTGGCCGAGCGCGATGCCGACATCCTCTACCGTGTGATGGAAATCGACATGGAGGTCGCCGACCGCCTTCACGGTGACGTCGATGCGGGAATGGCGGGCGAGCAGATCGAGCATATGGTCGAAGAAGCCGATTCCGGTGGTCGATTTGGATACGCCGGTACCGTCGAGGTTCACGGAGACCTCGATGTCGGTTTCCTTGGTCTTGCGCTTGATCGTCGCCGTGCGCATGAAAACGCCTCTCCGCCTGCTGAAAACGCGCCCTTTTAACAGGGAGATGACACCTTCGCTACCGCGGAAGAGCCGATCCCGGGTCGATCTTTGCGCCTATGGTGACCGGAATCCGCGCTCATCGGCCGCTGGCCTATGCTTCCTCGCCGGATTTGCAACGGCCGGTATCCGTGCCTAGATCAGGCGCTCAAGAGGGTTTCCATGAACGCATCTTATTCGGCCTCCCATGACGGATCGTCTCCGGTCTGGCACGGCACCACGATCCTGACCGTCCGCAAGGGCGGTAAAGTCGTGATCGGTGGCGACGGCCAGGTCTCGATCGGCCAGACGGTCATCAAATCCAACGCCAAAAAGGTCCGTAAACTGGGCAAGGGCGACGTGATCGGCGGCTTTGCCGGCGCCACGGCGGACGCCTTCACCCTGTTCGAGCGGCTGGAAGCCAAACTGGAGCAGTATCCCGGCCAATTGACCCGGGCCGCCGTCGAGCTCGCCAAGGACTGGCGCACCGACCGGTATCTGCGCCGGCTGGAAGCCATGATGATCGTCGCCGACAAGGACGTCTCGCTGGTGCTGACCGGCACCGGCGACGTGCTGGAGCCGGAAGCCGGCGTCATGGCCATTGGCTCGGGCGGCAATTACGCGCTGGCAGCGGCGAGGGCGCTGGTCGATACCGATCAGGATGCCGAGACCATCGTGCGCAAGTCGCTCGATATCGCTGCCGATATCTGCGTCTACACCAACCGCAACGTGACGCTGGAAATGCTGGAGGCATGACCGTCGTGGGTCACAATACCCGCGCGCCGTCTGTCACCGGTCTTTCGGTCCAGCAGGGTGTGCTGATCGCGCTCGGTCTGCTCGCTCTGCAGGCGGCACTTCTCTATGCGATGGGGCGGCTGCCGATCTGTGCCTGCGGCTATGTGAAGCTCTGGCATGGCGTAGTGCTGAGCTCGGAGAATTCACAGCACCTCACCGATTGGTACACCTTCTCCCACATCATCCATGGCTTCCTGTTCTACGGCGCCACCTGGCTGCTGTTTCCGCGACTGTCCTGGATCGCGCGGCTAATCGTTGCAATGCTCGTCGAAGGCGGTTGGGAGCTGCTGGAAAATTCGAGCTGGATCATCGAGCGCTATCGCGCCGGAACGATGTCGCTCGACTATTTTGGCGACAGCATTGTCAATTCGCTGGCAGACACGCTGTCGATGATCGCCGGCTTCATCCTGGCGCGGAAGCTGCCGGTCGCCGCGACCGTCGCGATCGCGCTTCTGTTCGAGGTTCTGGTCGGCCTGCACATTCGCGACAATCTCACTTTGAACGTGATCATGCTGATTCATCCATTCGAAGCGATCCGAACCTGGCAGGCCGGGCCACCTATTATCTGATCCGCTTGTCCCCACGCCTTTCTCAACCTACGTAGAGTGACATGACCGACTTTTCTCCCCGCGAAATCGTAAGCGAACTCGACCGGTTCATTGTTGGCCAGCACGATGCCAAACGCGCGGTATCGATCGCGCTGCGCAATCGCTGGCGGCGCCTGCAACTGACCGGATCGCTCCGCGAGGAAGTGCTGCCAAAGAACATCCTGATGATCGGGCCCACCGGCGTCGGCAAGACCGAGATCGCACGCCGGCTGGCGAAGCTCGCCGGCGCGCCTTTCATCAAGGTCGAGGCCACCAAGTTCACCGAAGTCGGTTACGTCGGCCGCGACGTCGAGCAGATCATCAGAGATCTTGTCGAAGTCGCGATCTCGCTGACCCGCGAGCGCAAGCGCAAGGACGTCCAGGCGCGTGCGCAGCTCGCCGCCGAGGATCGTGTGGTCGACGCGCTGGTCGGCGCCACCGCGAGCGCAGCAACGAAAGAGTCCTTCCGCAAGAAGCTCCGCACCGGCGAGCTCAACGACAAGGAGATCGAGATCGAGGTTCAGTCCTCCGGCGGCCCCTCGATGTTCGAAATCCCGGGCATGCCCGGCGCGCAGATGGGCGCGATCTCGATTGGCGATATCTTCGGCAAGATGGGCAAGGGCACCAAGACGCGCCGCCTGCGTGTGGAAGATGCGCATGAGCCGTTGGTGAATGAGGAAGCCGACAAGCTGCTCGACAGCGATGCACTCGTGCAGGAAGCGATTTCAGTGGTCGAGAACAACGGCATCGTGTTTCTCGACGAGATCGACAAGATCTGCGTGCGCGACGGCCGCAGCGGAGGCGAAGTCTCGCGCGAAGGCGTTCAGCGCGACCTGCTGCCGCTGATCGAAGGCACCACCGTCTCCACGAAGCACGGTGCGGTGAAGACCGACCACATCCTGTTCATCGCATCCGGTGCATTCCATATTGCCAAGCCGAGCGATCTGCTGCCGGAATTGCAGGGCCGTCTGCCGATCCGTGTCGAGCTCAATGCGCTGACCCGCGATGACATGCGCCGCATTCTCACCGAGCCAGAGGCTTCGCTGATCAAGCAGTATGTGGCACTATTGCAGACCGAAGGCGTGACGCTGGAATTCGCCGACGATGCCATCGATGCACTGGCCGATGTGGCCGTTGCCGTGAATTCAACCGTCGAGAATATCGGCGCACGACGATTGCAGACGGTGATGGAGCGCGTGCTCGACGAGATTTCCTTCGCTGCGCCCGATCGCAACGGCGAGACCATCCGAATCGATGCCGCCTATGTGCAGAAGCATGTGGGGGATCTGGCGAAGAATTCGGATCTGAGCCGGTTTATTTTGTAGTTCGCCAATCTCGTCGTTCCCCGCCACTCCAATTGGAGTGACTGAGGGCGCGCTCTTGCGCGAACCCGGAACCTCGTGCGGCCCTATCACTGCGAGATTCCGGGTCTGCACTGCAGCCGGCTTCGCCGACTTACGTGCATCCCGGAATGACGAGTTTGGGCCTACCGCGCCCGCCTAATCCGCACATAGAGCGCACCGGCGCCGCCGTGCCCGATATGCGCTTCCTCGAATCCCACCACCAGCGAACGAAACTCGGGCAGCCCCAGCCAGAGCGGCACCTGACGGCGCAGGATGCCCCGCTCGGATTCCGGACCGGTGGTGCGGCCCTTGCCGGTGATGACCAGCACGAAAGTCATGCCGTCATGGCTGGCGCGATGCAGGAATGCCGACAGCGCGTGATGCGCGCGCGTCTGTGTCATCCCGTGCAGATCGATCCGCGCGTCGATGTCCTTGCGACCGCGCGAAAGCTGCGAACGTTCGCGACGGCCGAGCGGCGCCAGAGGTGGCACAGGCGGCGGCGCGGGCTTTGCGGGTTTGAGGACTGCCGGCGGTGCCGAGGTCATCTTCCTGGGCGCCGCCACTTTGACAGGCGCCGGTACGTCTTCCGCGGGCTCCGACTTCACCACGCGCTTCTTGCGCAGCGGCTTGACCTGTTTGGCCACCAGCTCCCAGAGCGCGCGCTCCTCTTCGCTCAGTGCGCGGCGACGGCGCGACGCCACGGGATCGATGAGTTGCGGTGGACGTGAACGCTTCATTGCCAGGGGAAACGGAAGAGGGACTGCGGCTGCTTCGCTGCGCGACGATACACGCGGTGCCTGACTTTGGCACGTTTCGGTTTAACTTCCCGCTTCACTTCAGATTTTACTTCGGGTTTTTTCTGCGACTTGGCCTCGGCTGCGACTTGAGGCGCGACCGCAGGCCGTGCCTCCAGCAATGGCACTGTCGTAGCCGCGGCTGGCGGGGATGCCGGAGCGGGCGCGACTGCAGCCGCAGCCGGTTTTGCAGCTGGCAATGGTGTCGTCGTTGTCACGGCTGGCGCTGCGGATTTCGACGCGACCGATGTCTCAGACCTGGACGTATCGGGCTTTGCTGCAGCCTTGTTATCGATCGCGGAATTTTCGATCTTCGATGCTTCCGCAGGCTTGGGCTCGGTCTGCGGAAACAGTTTTGCTATTACTGCCGACGGCCGCGCATCGGGCAGCGGCATGTGATGGCCGCGCGCAGAGGGATCGAGACTCGTCGGCACCAGCATCACGAAGCGCGCAGGATGGCGCATCCGGCCGGCGACACGGCCGGCCTCGGCGCCGGCCCCAAAATACAGATCGGCGCGGGCCGGACCGACAATGGCCGAGCCCGTATCCTGCGCCACCATCAGGCGACGGAACGGCGTCTTTGCTGTCTCGGAATCCACCGGCAGATCGCCTTCGATGAAGAACGGTGTGCCATAGACATGCAGCGACTTGTCGACGGCGATGGATCGGCCCGGCGTCAGCGGCACGCCCTGCGCGCCGACAGCTTCATCCTTGTCGGACAACTGCACCTCGCGGAAGAAAACGTAGGAACGATTCTGCCGACGCAGTTCGCTCGCAGCATCCGGATTCTCTTCCATATATTGCCGGATACGCTGCATCGACATCTGCTCACGCGGAATAATGCCGCGATCGATCAGCACGCGGCCGACCGGCGTGTAGCGGTAACCATTATGCGCATCGTAATTGATCCGCACCGTGCCGCCGTCTTCGAGGCGCACGCGTGCCGAGCCCTGAATCTGCGTGAACAGCAGATCGGTCTGGCTCTTCAGCCAGACGATTTCGAGTCCACGCCCGGCAATCGCGCCATCCTCGATCTCACCGCGATCATAGTAAGGCACGAGTTTGCGGCGGCCGATCTTGCGAAACACATCGCCGCCATTCGGCATACTGGCAGATGACTGGCGATAGCCGCGCACAAACAGATTCGACGGGCGGCGATAGACCGGCACGGTGTAGACGTCTGTCTTCGTGCGCGAGCCGTCGATCACCGGCTCATAGTAGCCGGTGACGAAACCTTCAGGCTCGCCGAGCCGTGAGATACGCAGCGGCAGAAAATGATCTTCAAAGAAGGCGCGGGCCTTGGCGCCATCGGAAATCTCGGCAGTTCTCGCAGCCCGGCAGGGATCGCGGAGCGTGGTGCCGAGCGCCTTCGAATCAGTTGGTGGGTTGCGTTGAGCAACGATCGGCTTGCAGCTGGTGCGAAACGCTTGGAAGGCGAGGAGGTGATCGTCCTCGCTCCAGCCGGCGATATCGGTCCAATTCACCGGCGCATATTGGCTGCCTGTGAATTCGAACGGCCATTCCCGCGGCGGATTGTGCCGCGGGACATAGACAAATTGTGCGGGTTCATTCTTGACGTGCTTGGTATAGCGCCGAGCCCGTGCGTCTGCAGGGGCAGGGATCAACGCAGCAGCGATCACGCACAGCGCGGCAAGCCGGCCGAGCCTGGCAGCGTTATTGCACGCTGCCAGTGCCAACCAGCTTCCAGTTCGGATCGCGCGAAGTGATGTCGCGGGCAAAGGTCCAGACGTCGGTGATGTCGCTGACCTTGTCGGCATTGCCGTCGACCACAGCGCCGGTCTTGTCGCGCGTCACCGAGATCATCTGCGACACGAAACGCACGGTGAGCTGCGCCGCGCGATCGCGCACTTCGGCGCCGACGAGTTCAGCCTTGTCGATCGAAACGAAGCGGGTCTCGGTCTTCTGCTCGTTCTTCTCGCGATCCTTGATGACGGCGTCGAACGAGTCGAACACTTCCGATGACAGCAGGTCCTTCAGCGACCGACGATCGCCATTGGCAAAGGCCAACACGATCATCTCATAGGCGCCCTTCGCGCCGGTGATGAAATGGCGCGGATCGAACGACGAATCCTGGTCGACGATGGCATCGAGACCGGCGGCGAGCGGCGTGCCCGGTTCGGTGATGCCCTTCCAGCGCTCGGCGGGAGAGACGTCGGCGGCCGGTGCCGGCGCAGCCTGATCGATGGGACCGCCAGGCATCGGCACGACATTGCCTTCGGGCGGAAGAGCATCACGCGCGGCGCGGTCGAAGGGCGGACGCTCCTCGCCGGTGCGCTGTCCGAGCACGTTGCGCAGGCGGATGAAAATAAAGACCGCCAGTGCCAGGAAGATGATGGTGTAAATGTCCACGTCTTATTGCTTTCTGATCGGTGCCGGGCATGCCCGGCGGAAGACTATGCCGCCCATCGCGGTTCTGAAATCGGCTCCCGCAAGGTCGGGAGATCGCGTCATGGGCGAACCTGCTTCATGTAGACATGAAACTAAGCCCAGCCAATGGCGCGCCATCGTGTCCGGCTGCGGCAAAGCGGCCTTCGCACCGGCAGCCTCGACCGCAATCGTTTCGATAAATTCTAGCGCGTTTGTCCGGCAGAGGAAATCGGATCGAACGAGGAAAACCCGCACTTTCAGTCATTTAACGTGAATTCGGGGCGAATATGACCGGTTTTGCACCTGGATGCCCAAGCGGTGGGTCAAACCAGCGTTTTTCTAGCGTCCAGGTTGTGGCGTGGCATCCTTGTCGAGTGCCGCAGGCCTATGATAGCCACTCGCCGCGATCACCTCATTCGACCGTTCGCGCGGACGCCCGCGACGAACCGGTTCCACCCGCCCGGCAGCGCTTCAGGAGAATTTTCGATGGCAAACGGCAACGGCACCCCTCCGGAGCAGTCCCCCCCCCAGCTTAATGTGCTGGCGCAATACACCAAGGATCTTTCCTTCGAGAATCCAAACGCCCCGGCCTCGCTGGCACCGCAGGCCCAGCAGCCGAACATCAATATCCAGATCAATGTCGGCGCCAACAATCTCTCCGAGAGCGAATATGAAGTGACGCTGTCGGTCGAGGGCAAGGCCGAGAACGCCGGCTCGGTGCTGTTCTCGTTCGAACTGGCCTATGCCGGCGTATTCCGCATCGTCAACGTGCCACAGGAAAACCTGCACCCGCTGGTCATGATCGAATGCCCGCGCCTGCTGTTCCCGTTCGCGCGCGAAATCATCGCCACCGCGGTGCGCGATGGCGGCTTCCCGCCGCTGATGCTCGATCCCGTGGATTTCGTCGGTCTGTACCGGCAGAACCTGGAACGTCAGGCTCAGGCCGACGCTGGTCCGGCAAACTAAGTTCGGGTGCTCCAAACAATAAGCTTACGTCATGGCCGGGCTTGTCCCGGCCATTGTCGTTTTACGACGGCGTTCCCAGAAACTCGTTCCAGATTGCCTTCTCGCCCATCGTTGCGACAAAGGCGCGGTGCTCGGCGCGATCGGCTTCGGTCACGCGCAGCGCAAGTGCGATCTCGCGCTGGCGGCGCGGCGCATCATTGATGCTGCCGGTGCGCTGCGCAGGCGCCTCGTCTGCCAGGATCAGTTGCGACTGCCGGGCGCCAATGAGGTCGATATAGACTTCCGCCAGCAATTCGGAGTCGAGCAGCGCGCCATGCTTGGTGCGGCGGGAATTGTCGATCGCATAGCGGGCGCAGAGATCGTCGAGCTTGTTCGACACACCGGGATGCTTGCGGCGCGCCAGCAGCAGCGTGTCAACGAGACGCTCGCGCGGCACCGGCGGGCGCTTGATGCGATCGAGTTCGGCATTGATGAAGCCGAGGTCGAACATGCCGTTATGAATCACCAGCGGCGAATCGCCGATGAAGGCCATGAAGTCGTCGACCACTTCGTGAAACAGCGGCTTGGTCGACAGGAACTCGGCCGACAGCCCGTGCACGTTGAACGCTTCCTGAGGCATGTCGCGCTCGGGATTGACGTAAACGTGAAAAGTCTGGCCGGTCGGCATCCGGTTGAAGATTTCGAGGCAACCGATTTCCACCAGCCGATCGCCCCGGAGGGGATCGAGGCCGGTGGTTTCGGTATCCATGACAATTTCGCGCATCGAAGTAGACCGGTTGTCGAATCAGGAGACGGTCAGGACCGCCGTTGTGGCATCTTAACAGCCTCGGCGAGAATTTCACGGATCTGCTCCCGCACGGGGTCCAATCCGTTCGATGTATCCACCACGAAGTCGGCGCGCTTGCGCTTTTCTGCGTCAGGCAGTTGCCGGGCCAAGATGGCGTCAAGCTTCTCGGCCGTCATACCCTCGCGCGCCAGGATACGCTCACGTTGCTGTTCGGGATTGGTCGACACCACGACCACGGCATCGACGCGTTTTTCGCCACCGGTTTCATAGAGCAGGGGCACATCGACCACTGCCACCGGCGTACCCGACTTCTCTGCATCATCCAGGAATTTCCTGTGATAGGCGCCGAGCAGCGGATGCACGATCTGCTCGAGCCTCTTCATCGCGGCAGCATCGTGCACTACCAGCGGCGATAGCTTCGCACGATCGACCTTGCCATTCACGGTGGTTCCGGGAAACGCCGCCTCGATCAGCGGTGCAGCTTCGCCCTCATAAATCATGTGCACGGTGGCGTCGGCGTCATAGACCGGCACGCCGGCTTCCATGAACAACTTCGCCGTGGTGGATTTCCCCATTCCGATCGAACCGGTCAGCCCCAATACGCGCATCAAGTCCTCATAAAAATCAGATCGCGATCATCTCTTCGCCGCGCAGGAAACTCAGCAGCGGCAGTAGTGGCAGACCTAGAATGGTGAAGTGATCGCCTTCGATCAGCTCGAACAGATGCACACCCAGACCTTCGAGCTGATAGGCGCCAACACTCGTCATCACCTTGTCGCCCGCAGCGTCCAGATAGGCGTTGATCGCCACATCATCCAGCTTGCGCATGGTCATATGCGCCACGGAAACATTAGAGAACAACGTCGCGCCATCGCAAACGACGGCAAGCGCTGAGTGCAATTCGTGGGTCCGGCCGGCGAGGATCGCAAGTTGTTCGGCCGCCTGTTCGCGTCCGACGGGTTTGCTGAACATCCGGTCGCCCAGCGCCAGGATTTGATCGGCGCCAAGAACATAGCGACCGGGATGACGCAGCGAGATAAAGGCTGCCTTCCGCTCGGCGAGCAAGGCTGCGATCTCGCCCGGCGCCTTCAACCCGGATTTCTGCTGGATGCCGCGCTCGTCGATATCTGCAGGCACCGCATCAAACGTAATGCCAGCATTCGCCAGCAACTCACGACGCGCCAAACTCTGCGACGCCAGGATCAGCGGTTGCACGCCGCACCAAATGGTCATTCGGACATCCTCTGACGCTGGCGATCGGCCAGCAGTTTCATGATGGCTGCCGCGGTTTCCTCGATGGAGCGACGTGTCACTTCCAGCAGGGCCCAGCCATATCTGGCGCTGAGCTTGCGCGCATATGTCACTTCATCGGTGACTGACTGGCGATCGATGTATTCGTCATTAGTCGTATCGCTGCCAATGCTCAGAAGCCGGTTCTGGCGGATCTGAATCAAGCGCTCCGGCGTCGCGTGCAGGCTGACCACCAGCGGATTTTTCAACGTCTCAAGCTGATGGGGAATGGGGATGCCGGGGACGAGCGGCACATTGGCCGTGCGCACACCACGATTGGCAAGATAGATCGAGGTTGGCGTCTTCGACGTGCGCGATACGCCGACGAGAACCACGTCCGCTTCTTCGAGGCCTTCCACATGCTGGCCATCGTCATGCATCATCGAATAATTCAGCGCGTCGATACGTTTGAAATATTCGGCATTGAGCGTGTGCTGCGCGCCGACGCGACCGGTGGTCGACGCACCGAGATAGGCCTGAAAGAGCTGCATCACCGGCCCGATGATCGACAGGCTCGGGCTGTTGATCTCCTGGCACTTGGCTTCCAGTCGGCCGACGAGATCTTTTTCCAGCAGCGTAAAGAGAACAATGCCGGGCGCTTCCTCTATTTCGGAGAGCACGCGATCGAGTTGTTTCTGGCTGCGGACCAGAGGATAGACATGCTCGACCGGCGTGACATTCGCATATTGCGCAGCGACGGCGCGGGCCACGGTGATCAATGTCTCACCAGTCGAATCGGAGACCAGATGAAGATGAAAATAGCTGCCGGTGGTGGGCACCATGGTCGTGTATGTCCTGTGAATCTCTGTGGAGCTTTTCCGGGATATCGACCACCACCGCTGCGGGCCCGGGATAACTCGGTTTTTTCTTCACAGGCCTCATGAAGAGGAAAAACTCTGAGGCTGCCTGGAATGATAATGGGGTTATCCAGGTTTGTCTTGGGATAATCCAGTGCACGGCGACGGTAAGCCTTTGCGCTGCATATCGAACTTGCATGCGATCGGCTGTCGGAAAATCACGCGGGGATGTGCATAAGCGTGGGACAGTTCCGGGATTGTTTTGGGCGGCTGAAATCCACTGTCACTTAGACTCAAACCTAAGATTCTATAAATATTATTTAAGAGAAGGATGGCTTGCGGATAGTGCGGTGATCCGCTCTGTATCGGCGTGTCCTGCAACGCGGCTTTCCGGTGAAATGTTCCGGTCTCAGCAAGTGCGATGTGACGCAGTGATGCTGGAAAGAACTTTCGAATGTATGAATGGGCCAAGGCGTTGCATGTGATCGCCGTCATCTCGTGGATGGCGGGCATGCTCTATCTGCCGCGACTGTTCGTCTATCACTGCGATGCGGAGATCGGCTCGAAGCAATCCGAAACCTTCAAGGTGATGGAGCGTCGCCTGCTCAAGGCGATCATCAATCCGGCGATGATCGCCACCTGGATCCTCGGCCTGTATCTCGCCTGGGCCGGTCACTGGTTCAGTTCAGGATGGTTTCACGCCAAACTGACGCTGGTGCTGCTGATGTCCGGCGTTCATGGCTTCCTGAGTGCCCGGGTCCGTGATTTTGCTCAGGACAAAAATACGCGGAATTCGAAATTCTATCGAATTATCAACGAGGTACCGACCGTTTTGATGATCCTGATCGTGATTTTGGTGATCGTGAAGCCGTTCTAGGCCAAATTTCTCATCACAACCGCCGTTTCGGCTCCTTGCGCGACACCCTGCGATTTTCTATATTCGCGTCATCCCACCCCACGCAGGCGGATGTGGTTTGCACCGGTTTTTCTTTTTGAACCGGCCACCGCATCAGGTTTGAAGCCCCTTCAGCACCTTCCTCGCTCAAGACTTCCTGACCAGAGACCTGCGGACTTTCCTGATCTTTTGCAGCGTCCGCATCCGTCTCGGCCACCTCGCGCTCCCTCCCCGACTTTCCACAGGACACCTCCCAATGCGGGAAATGAAACTCCAGGACCTCAAGGCCAAGACGCCAGCCGAGCTTGTCTCGTTTGCGGAAGAGCTCGGGGTCGAAAATGCCAGCACCATGCGCAAGCAGGAGCTGATGTTCGCAAGCTTGAAGCAGCTGGCGATCAAGGAAACCGACATCATCGGCGAAGGCGTCGTCGAGGTTCTCTCCGACGGCTTCGGCTTCTTGCGGTCGCCCGATGCGAACTACCTGCCGGGCCCGGACGACATCTACGTCTCGCCGTCGCAGATCCGCCGCTTCGGCTTGCGCACCGGCGACACCGTCGAAGGCCACATTCGCAGCCCGAAGGAAGGCGAACGCTATTTTGCGCTGCTGAAGGTCAATACGCTCAACTTCGAGGATCCCGAGAAGTCGAAGCACAAGGTCAATTTCGACAACCTCACCCCGCTATTCCCGGATCAGCGCTTCCGCCTCGAGCTGGAAGATTCGACCCGCCGCGATCTCTCCGCGCGTGTCATCGACATCGTCGCGCCGATCGGCAAGGGCCAGCGCGCACTGATCGTCGCGCCGCCGCGTACGGGTAAGACCGTGCTGATGCAGAACATCGCGCATTCGATCACGGCGAATCATCCGGAATGCTATCTGATCGTTCTTTTGATCGACGAACGTCCGGAAGAAGTCACCGACATGCAGCGTTCGGTGAAGGGCGAAGTCGTCTCGTCGACCTTCGACGAACCGGCTGTGCGTCACGTCCAGGTCGCTGAAATGGTCATCGAGAAGGCCAAGCGTCTGGTCGAACACGGTCGCGACGTGGTCATCCTGCTGGATTCGATCACCCGTCTCGGCCGTGCCTACAACACGGTGGTCCCGTCGTCCGGCAAGGTGCTGACCGGTGGCGTTGATGCCAATGCGCTGCAGCGTCCGAAGCGTTTCTTCGGTGCGGCCCGTAACGTGGAAGAAGGTGGTTCGCTGACCATCATCGCCACCGCGCTGGTCGATACCGGCTCGCGCATGGACGAAGTCATCTTCGAAGAATTCAAGGGCACCGGTAACTCGGAACTCATTCTGGACCGCAAGGTCTCGGACAAGCGGACCTTCCCGGCGATCGACATCTCCCGTTCGGGCACGCGCAAGGAAGAGCTCATCACCGATCCGCAACTGCTCAAGAAGATGTACGTGCTGCGCCGCATCCTCAATCCGATGGGCACCATGGACGCCATCGACTTCCTGCTCGACAAGCTGCGCAACACCAAGAACAACTCGGAATTCTTCGATTCGATGAATACGTAAAGTTCGGGCTGTTCGAGCGAACAGCTTCAGGACTGCAAGAACGCCGTTGCGAAAGCAGCGGCGTTTTTTTGTTTCGGTCGTTCACCACTCACTGTCATTCCGGGATGCACGTAAGTCGGCATAGCCGACTGCAGTGCAGACCCGGAATCTCGATCTGTTTTGAACATCCCGGGATTCTTAGCCACCCCAATTGGAGTGGCTAAGGTTCGCTCGCAGCTGGCGCTGCGCTCGCCCCGGAATGGCAGCGGGGGACGGATGGTCAGCTTCAGAATCCCGTTGCGTCATGTCATCCGCATCGGCAAATAGGCGATGCATCCACGCGACCAGACGATCTACGCATTGTCCTCCGGCCGTCCGCCGACGGCGATCGCCATCGTCCGCGTGTCGGGTCCACTGGCGGGACAGGTCTTGGAGTGTTTGGCGAAGAAACTACCGGCGCCGCGGTTGGCGACCCATGTTCTGCTGTTTGACGAGAAGCTCGGCCCGATCGACGATGCGGTGGTGCTGTGGTTTCCGGGGCCGGCGAGCGCGACAGGGGAAGATGTCGCCGAATTTCATATCCATGGCGGACGCGCTGTACTGGCTTCCTTGTTTGGAGCGCTGGCGGCGATCGATGGTTTGCGGCTGGCGGAGCCGGGCGAATTCACCCGTCGCGCGTTCGAGAACGGAAAGCTCGATCTGACCGAGGCGGAAGGCCTTGATGATCTGATCCATGCCGATACCGACCGGCAGCGGCGCCAGGCGCTGCGGCAGCTCAAGGGACTGCTTGGCGATAGGGCTCGGAATTGGCGACAGCAGATCATCGAGGCGCTGGCCCTGGTCGAAGTCGGCATCGATTTTTCTGACGAAGGCGACGTATCCGCCGAATTATTGGCGCCGGCTTTGGCGAAAGCATCGGCGTTGCATCGGGAAATCGAGGACGCGCTGGCGGCACAGGGTCGAAGCGAGCGGTTGCGCGACGGTCTGGTGGTGGCCATCGCCGGCCAGCCCAATGTCGGGAAATCGACGTTGATGAACCAGTTGGCGCGGCGCGATGTGGCAATTGTATCACCGCATGCCGGCACCACCCGGGACGTCATCGAGGTGCAGCTCGATCTTGACGGTTATCCGGTGACGATCATCGACACGGCCGGCATTCGCGAGACGGCAGATCCGGTGGAGGAAGAGGGCGTACGCCGGGCGCGGGCTCGGGCGGCCGAAGCGGATCTGGTCCTGTGGCTGGTCGACTCCAGCGCAGAGGCGTCCAATCCAGAACAATGGCTGACGGAATCTGAAACACCGGTCTGGGTGATCCGGAACAAGGTCGATCTGGTCCAGACTGCCTCGGCCGGGCCAGACCTGTTGATCGCCATCTCTGCAGAGCGCGGCGATGGCCTCGCACAACTGTTGGCCCTGCTTGTCGATTTTGCCGGTCGATACTTCGGGAGCGGCGAGGCCGGGCTGATTACCCGGGAGCGGCAGCGTCTTTTGCTGCGCAGCACGTCGGATTTGCTGCAGCATGCTGCAGCGTCGGCTGAGCAAGGCGAAGAATTCGTTGCCGAGGATATGCGTGCTGCAGCGCAGCAATTAGGGCGCTTGCTCGGGCGGGTGGATGTGGAAGATATCCTCGATAGCATCTTTCGGGACTTTTGTATAGGTAAGTAATATTTCTTCATTCATTATTTAATATAATGAATATAAAATCATTTTTTGTGCGGAATGGCAAATGCGGAGAAATTTCGGTCGTCAGTGCGGCCGGGGCGAAGCAATCCAGAAGATCACAAGTGCGGGTGACTGACTCGCAAAAGACCAGGCTATTCGTTGCAGGCGTGCGCCACGCAATGACGGCTAAAGCAGATTGTGTTTCACGTGAAACAATCCTGCCTCTCAGATCCTCTTCAGAGGGCATCCATTGTTTCACGTGAAACAATGCCTGTGGATTTCTCTTCAATCCCGGCTGCACCCGCGCTAAAAGCTGCGGCCATGCAGGACAAGTTTGACGTTATCGTAATCGGGGGAGGTCATGCCGGCTGCGAGGCCGCAGCTGGTGCTGCGCGCATGGGCGCGCGGACTGCATTGGTGACGCACGAGTTCGCGACCATTGGCGCGATGTCCTGCAATCCTGCCATCGGCGGTCTCGGCAAGGGCCATCTGGTCCGCGAGGTCGATGCGCTGGACGGGTTGATGGGCCGCGTGGCCGATGCCGGCGGCATCCAGTTCCGCATGCTCAACCGAAAGAAGGGCCCGGCCGTTCGTGGCCCGCGCACCCAGGCGGACCGCAAGCTTTATGCTGCAGCGATGCAGGCGGCGATCGTGGCGACCGAGAATCTGAGCGTGATCGAGGGCGAGGCCGACGACCTGCTGATGTCAAATGGCCGGGTCATCGGCATCCGTCTTGCCGATGGCCGCGAACTCTCTGCCGGATCAGTGGTCATCACTACTGGCACCTTTCTGCGCGGGTTGATCCATCTCGGCGAGAAGAACTGGCCCGCCGGCCGGATCGATGAAGCTCCCGCACTCGGCCTGTCCAAGGCCTTCGAGGGTGTCGGCTTCACCCTCGGACGGCTCAAGACCGGCACGCCACCGCGGCTCGATGGGACCACCATCGACTGGGCCGGGGTCGAGATGCAGTCTGCCGACGATCCGCCGGAGCCGTTTTCGGTCATGACCGATCGGATCACCAATCCGCAGATCCAGTGCGGCATTACGCGCACCACACCGGCGACCCATGAGGTGATCCGGGCCAATGTGCATCGTTCGCCGATGTATTCCGGTCAGATCAAGAGTTCAGGTCCCCGTTATTGCCCGTCTATCGAGGACAAAATCGTCCGCTTTGGCGATCGCGATGGCCACCAGATCTTCCTGGAGCCGGAAGGCCTCGATGACTCCACGGTCTATCCCAACGGCATCTCGACCTCACTGCCCGAGGAGGTTCAGGTGGCGATCCTGGCCTCGATCCCCGGTCTGGAGCGGGTCCGAATGGTCCGCCCGGGCTATGCGATCGAATATGACCATATCGATCCCCGCGAACTCGATCCGACCCTGCAGACCAAGCGCATCGCGGGCCTGTTTCTGGCCGGGCAGATCAATGGCACCACAGGATACGAAGAAGCCGCCGCCCAGGGTCTCGTCGCCGGTCTGAATGCCGCTTTGGCAGCGAGCGGTAGCCAGTTGACCGTGTTCGACCGAGCTGACGGCTATCTCGGCGTGATGATCGACGATCTGGTCACCCGCGGGATTACCGAGCCCTATCGGATGTTCACCTCACGGGCGGAATACCGGCTCACACTGCGTGCCGACAACGCCGATCAGCGCCTGACCGACAAGGGTATCAGCTTGGGATGTGTCGGCAGCGCTCGTTCGGTCCGCCATGGCGCCAAGATGGAAGCCCTCGCCGTCGGCAAGACGCTCACGCAGGCGCTTTCGATCACTCCTAACGGGGCGGTGAAGCATGGTCTGGTGCTTAATCACGACGGTCAGCGTCGCACTGCTTTCGACCTCCTGTCCTATCCAGAGACCGAATGGGCCACGGTGACCCGGATCTGGCCGGAATTGTCGGCCATTGACCCAGCGATCGGCACTCATATCGAGATCGATGCCAAATATGATGTCTATCTGAAGCGTCAGACCGCTGACGTCGAGGCCTTCCGCCGTGACGAGGGTCTCTCGCTGGTGGATGTCGACTATGATGCGGTCCCCGGACTGTCCAATGAGGCCCGGGCAAAGCTCAAGGCAGCGCTTCCACATACCGTGGGGCAGGCGGGACGTCTGGATGGTATGACCCCGGCGGCGCTGGCCATTCTCGCGGCCTATCTTCGCCGCGAAGCGCGGAAGCCGAAGGCTGCCCGGGCCTACCTGGTTGTTTCACGTGAAACAGGAAGCTGAAATCAACGCGGCTCTGTTGAAGATGGCTTCGTTGGACGGCGGGGCCAAAAGGCAACAGCTGCGACGGCCACCGTAAAGAGGATCACGGCGACGATTGTCTGGACCACATCGAAATTGAGTGCATCACGCGAGACGAATAGCGCAGTGATAGGTGCTGCCAGCATCAGGAAAAGCCGTACGATCACATTCATGGTCATCTGCCTCCAACGATGATTTATTGGAGGCCGGACTCGTCCCGCTCGCATTGATCCTGGTCAACTCACTGTCCTGAATCCTCTAGATTGCAAACCCCTGCGCTCTCAGCTGCATTCAGCTGGTCATCAGAGGCGCCGAACAAGTTGTACAGGACAGCATAAGGATCAGCAGTCGCTTCTCGACCTCGAAGTGCCGCCAGCCGGGTTGATCCTGTACGGGAGTCGAGCTGACGAAGATCTCGAACGGCCATCCATACGCTTCAAATGTCGCGATCACCGGTCGGCCTTTGGCCGACCATTGATAGATGGCGAAGCTCTCGGTTTCGCCGAAGTGCTTCCAGATCAGCCCGGCAGCCGCGGATAGATTGGCGGCGCAACAGACGATATCGATGTCACTGTTGGATCGGGCGACGTCGAGCGGCAGCGTGCCGACCACATGCGGGTCAAACGGTTCAAGGATGCCGAGCAGGCCGATGCGTCGAAGGGCCTCCTGATAGGTCGGTCGCTCATTCATCGGCAATCCCCGCCCGGATTCGTCGCCTCAATCCGGCAATTTGATAGCGGCAGCAATGGACTCAGAGTATGGATGGGTCCCAACAGCTTTTCAGACAATCCAATGGCCCAACGATCCCAGCAAGCTGCTCCCGCACCCCGGCTCGATGCCGACAAGGCTGCGGCCCTGCGGCTGACACCTGTTTCACGTGAAACGGAGGGCAGGCTCGATCGCTATGTGGATCTCCTGCTCCAGTGGCAGGCCAAGACAAATCTGATTTCGCCGGCCACGCTTCCAAATCTCTGGACGCGTCACATCTCGGATTCGCTGCAGCTTCTGAACCTCGCGCCTTCAGCGAAGACCTGGCTCGACTTCGGCAGTGGTGGAGGTTTCCCCGGCGTGGTTCTGGCCTGTGCCATGGGTGATGTCGCAGGCGGACGTGTTCATCTCGTCGAGCGTAACGCCAAGAAGGCGGCATTCCTGCGCGAAGCGCTGCGAGTGACGCAAGCCCCAGGCACAATTCATCTGGCTGACATCGGGGATAATGTGGATAGATTTCCCGAGCATGTCGATTGCATCACCGCGCGTGCCGTTGCCTCGTTACATATCGTCATCGGTTTCGCCGAGCCCCTGATGAAGCCGGGCACAAAAGCCTTATTTCTCAAGGGTCAAGATGTAGAATCGGAATTGACCGAAGCTACTAGATATTGGAATATAAGCCCGCGCCTGCATGCCAGCCTGACCGGCGGACAAGGCTGGATCGTCGAACTCGACCGGATCGAGCGATTGACCCCGTCCGCAAACCAAAATGGCCACACCAATGACCGTAATTGATCAGCAATATCAAGAGCATACGTCAAATACGGTGCCTGGCCATCCGCGCATCCTGGCCCTGGCCAACCAGAAGGGCGGCGTCGGCAAGACGACGACTGCGATTAATCTCGGCACCGCACTTGCCGCGATCGGCGAGCGCGTGTTGATCGTCGATCTCGATCCGCAGGGCAATGCGTCGACCGGTCTTGGCATCGATCGCCGCAATCGCAACTGCTCGACCTATGACGTGTTGATCGGCGAAGCGCCGCTGCGCGATGCCGTCGTCGTCACCGCCGTGCCGCGTCTGCACATAGCCGCCTCAACCATGGATCTGTCGGGCCTCGAGCTTGAACTCGGTTCGGCCCGCGACCGCGCCTTCCGGCTGCGCGATGCGATCGGCGAGTTGAACAACAATGTCTCGCCGGGCTCCGACTATACTTACGTGCTGATCGATTGCCCGCCATCGCTCAACCTTCTCACCGTCAATGCCATGGCCGCGTCGGATGCGATTCTCGTTCCGCTGCAGTGTGAGTTCTTCGCGCTCGAAGGTCTGTCGCAATTGCTGCAGACCGTGGAGCAGGTGCGCTCGACGCTGAACCCGAACCTGTCGATCCATGGCATCGTGCTGACCATGTTCGACTCGCGCAACAACCTGTCAAATCAGGTCGTCGCCGACGTACGCGAATTCATGGGCAGCAAGGTCTATGAGACGATGATTCCGCGCAACGTCCGCATTTCGGAAGCGCCGTCCTACGGCAAGCCGGTGCTGGTCTATGACCTGAAGTGCTCGGGCTCCGAAGCCTATCTGCGGCTCGCGACCGAAGTGATCCAGCGCGAGCGCGACCTGCGCACCGCTCACTGAGCAAGTAGGGTGGGCAAAGCACAGTGTGCCCACAACAGCGGATGGCAAACGATAATGGCAGGCACGGCGCAAGTGCGCCTTTGCCCAGCCTGTAACCGAATTTCAAGTTTGAGTACGGAGTGGCGCGATGAGTTCGAAGGGATTGGCGATGGCTGATGAAGCGCGTTCGCGGCTGGGCCGCGGTCTTGCAAGTCTGATCGGCGATGTCGGTGGCGAAGCCGCGCATGTCGAGCGTCCTTCGCGCAACCAGCGCAAAGTGCCTATCGAATTTCTCAAGGCCAATCCGCGCAATCCGCGGCGGGCCTTTGCGGATGCGGAGCTCAGCGAACTCGCGGCGTCGATCAAGCAGCATGGCGTGATTCAGCCGATCGTGGTGCGGCCGGTGAAGGGTAGCAACGATCGCTTCGAGATCATCGCCGGCGAACGCCGCTGGCGCGCGTCGCAGATCGCCGGTCTGCATGAAGTGCCGATCGTGCCGCTCGACGTGACGGATTCGGCCGCGATGGAAATCGCGATCATTGAGAACGTCCAACGCGAAGATCTCAATGCGATGGAAGAGGCGCAAGGCTATCATGCGCTCGCCGAGACCTACAAACACAGCCAGGACGAGATCGCGAAAATCGTCGGCAAGAGTCGCAGCCATGTTGCCAACATGATGCGCCTCACCAAGCTGCCGGAGGACGTGCAGGGCCTGATCGCTTCCGGTCAGTTGTCCAACGGTCATGCCCGCGCGCTGATCAACCTGCCGGACGCATCGAGCGCCGCGAAGCGGATCATCGCCGAGGGGCTGAACGTTCGTCAGACCGAAGCACTCGCGCATGAAGAGGGCGTGCCGGAGCGTGCGCCGCAGAAGCCACGCACCTCGTCTCCCAAGGCGGCGAAGGATGCCGATACGATCGCGCTGGAGAAACGGGTTAGCGACGTGCTCGGGCTGAAAGTGTCGGTGGATCACCGTGATCCCGGCGGCACCGTGATCATCAAGTATCGTGATCTCGATCAGCTCGACGAAATTCTGAAGCGGCTGGATTCGGAGAGCTAACCGCGTCGCCTTGCATTCACGGCAATCGACATCAACGCCCTCTGTGCGATCACCGCGCCGAGGGCGTTTTGCTTGCGCACGTCGAGAGCAGCGACGGCAAGCTGGTCGATGATGTTGACCAGCCGCTGCGCCGAGAAATTTCGCAGCGCTGCTTCCACCGTTCCCTTGCGGGAAAAATGCAGCCGCGGAAATCCGCTTTCCACGGCTGCCGATGCCGAACTACCAGCCTCGACCAGCAGGCTCGCCTTGTGCAGCAGTGCGGCCTGACGCTGCGCGGCCATCATGATCATGCCGGGGTAAGTCCCGGCGATCATCGCCTTGTTGAACTCGACTTCGACGGCCGTCGGATTTCCGGCAAAGGCGCCGTCGACAATCGGATCGATCTTCAGTTCGGACGCGTCGGCAACGACGGCCATCACATCGTCGAGCGTGACTTCGCCGGTACCATGCGCATAGAGCGTCAGCTTGCGGAGTTCATTACGCGACGCCTGCCGATCGCCGCCAAGCAGCGACATCAGTGTGGCGCGTGCGTCGGCCGCCATGCGGAGATTGGAGACGCGGAGTTCTTCGTCGATGAGCTTTGCAAGGTCGCGCTCGGTGTCCGGATAGCAGGCGATCGCCACCGCGGTCCTGGCCTTCTCGCAGACTTTCCGCAGTGGCGATTCCGGCCGAAGCTCACCAGCCTCGATCACGATGCGGCAGTCCTTGATGTCGGAGTCGGCGAGCGTATCGACGCCGCTGGAAAAATTCTTCAAACCTGCGCGCACGCGGATCGCCCGCCGCCCGCCGAACAGGGGAACCGTCATGGCTTCTTCGACGAGACGAGACGGCTCGGCGGCTAAATCATCGCCGTCCATGCGAACCAGCGAAAATGGATCATTGGGATCGTCGACCGCAGATTTCATCAGCGCATCGGCGCGTTCGCGGACGAGTCCAGCGTCAGCTCCGTAGAGCAGAATGATCGGCCGGCCGGCATCCGGCCGCGCCAGAAACGTGTCGATGTCTTTTCCGCGGAGCGCGACCACGCGAGGTGCTTAGGTGCCGGCGTAGAAGAACGACGCCAGACGGGTATTGATGTTGTCGGCGATCTCACCGGCCGCACGGTCTTCGGCGTCCCGATAGGCGCGCGCGCGAGCGAAGCGCTGCAGCTGGCCGGGGATGTCATAAGTGACGCGGGAGAAGGTGCTGCCGGTCAGGACCTGCTTGCCGGTGGCGATCTCGATCAGACCATAGGTCGCATCGATGCCGTAGTTTTCGCTGGTCGGCAGCGCGGTATTCGGATCGACGATCAGCGAGGTCCGGCTCGGATTGAAGCGGATCTTCAGCTGATAGGTCGGCGGCAGACCGGTGGCGCTGCCATACATCTTGAACATCAGCGCATTGCGGATGTTCACGCCGACGCGGGCCTGCGGCGATGCATTGGGATATTCCAATGGCGGAACTTCGACGCCCTGCAGCTTCTCGCGCAGGCCGGGTTTGCCGTCGCCACGCTCGGCATACATCGGCTGGAAGCAGCCGGCCGTCAGCGCCGCCAAGGTGGCGACGACCATGAGCCGGGCGGCAATGCGGGATTTAGCCGACAACATTCACGATCCTCTGGGCGACGACGATGACCTTCTTGACGGGCTTGCCGTCCAGCGCTTGTTTTACAGCATCGAGTGCCAGAGCGGCAGCCTCAATTTCCGGGTTCGTCGCTTCCCGGGCCACTGTGACTTCTCCACGTTTCTTACCATTGACCTGTACCGGCAGGGTCATGGTGTCTTCAACTAGCAGATTGGGCTCGATTTGCGGCCAACGGGCTTCCGAGATCATGCCCGATTGCCCCAGCACGCCCCAGCATTCCTCGGCCAGGTGCGGCATCATCGGCGCAAACAGTTGAACAAGGATGACCGAGGCCTCGTGCAGCGCCCAGCAGACATCCGGGGCGGGGGTTCCCGGACGCGCCAAAGCTTCGCCCAGCACATTGGAAAATTCGCGGATATGGGCGAGGCAGACATTGAAATGCAACTTTTCGATCTCGGTCGAGACCTTGCTGAGCGCGCCATGAGCGGCCTTGCGGATCGCCAGCGCATCAGGGCCGAATTCAGCCGGCCGGGCTGCCGGCGCCGACTTGCCGTGGGCGGCCGATTCGTTGATCTGCCGCCACAGGCGCTGCACGAAACGCGAGGCGCCCTTGACGCCTTCCTCGCTCCAGATCACGTCGCGGTCCGGCGGCGAATCCGACAACATGAACCAGCGGGCGGTATCGGCGCCGTAGGTGCCTATGATGTCGTCGGGATCGACCGTGTTGCGCTTCGACTTCGACATCTTTTCGATCGCGCCGATGGTGATGTCTTCGCCGCTCGCGATCAAAGTAGCCCTTCGAGGCGAAGTATCGACCTGATTCTCGGCCATGATCGACTTTGACAAACTAGGAATCGACACTTCGACCAAGTCTGCCTTGACGGTCTCAATTAATACTTCGGCTGGTGACACAAAGCTGCCGTCCTGCTTCTTGTAGGTCTCGTGAACCACCATGCCCTGCGTGAACATGCCGGCGAACGGTTCGTCGAAATTGACGTGCCCGGTCGCCTTCATCGCGCGGGTGAAGAAGCGGCTGTAGAGCAGATGCAGGATCGCGTGCTCGACGCCGCCAATGTACTGATCCACCGGCATCATGCGATTGGCGACAGACGTTGTTGTCGGCTCGGTCGTGTTCCACGGATCGGTGAAGCGCGTGAAGTACCAGGACGAGTCCACGAACGTGTCCATGGTATCGGTTTCGCGCCGCGCATCCGCGCCGCAATTCGGGCACTTCACGTGCTTCCAGGTCGGGTGATGGTCCAGCGCATTGCCCGGCTTGTCGAAGGAGACGTCCTCCGGCAGCACGACCGGCAGGTCCTTGTCCGGCACCGGCACGATATCGCAAGTCGGGCAGTGGATGATGGGGATCGGGCAACCCCAATAGCGCTGCCGTGAGATACCCCAGTCGCGCAGGCGGAAATTGATTTCGCGCTTGCCCCAGCCGTCCTTCTCGAAGATTTCGAGCGACCGCTTCATGGCTTCTTCGCAGGTCATCACGCCGGGCTCGCCGACCCAGCGGATATACTGCACGGTGTCGGTCTTGGCCGGCACGAAGGCGACATCGCCGACCCGCTCGTCGCTGCCGACCGGCACGAATACGTCGAGCACGGGCAGGTCGTACTTGCGGGCAAAGTCGAGATCGCGCTGGTCGTGCGCCGGGCAGCCGATGATGGCACCGGTGCCGTAATCCATCAGTACGAAGTTCGCGATGTACAGCGGCAGCGTCCAGGACGCGTCGGCAGGATGCGTGACCTTGATGCCGGTGTCGAAGCCGAGCTTCTCGGCGGTGTCGATCTCAGCTTGCGAGGTGCCCATGCGGTGGCATTCCTCGATGAAGGCGGCAACCTTCGGATCCCTCTCGGCCAGCGCTTTCGCTAGCGGATGGTCCGGCGAGATCGCCGAGAAGGTCGGGCCATACATCGTGTCCGCGCGGGTCGTGAAGACGGGCAGCTTGTCGAAGCCGGCGGGCGCGCCGATCAGTCCAAACTGGAAATGCAGGCCTTCCGACTTGCCGATCCAGTTGCGCTGCATCAGGCGCACCTTGTCGGGCCAGCGGTCCAGCGTATCCAGTGCGCTGAGCAGCTCGTCGGAATATTTGCTGATCTTGAAGAACCACTGGGTCAGCTCGCGCTGCTCGACCAGCGCGCCGGAGCGCCAGCCGCGGCCGTCGATCACCTGCTCATTGGCCAGCACGGTATGATCGACCGGATCCCAATTCACTTTGGACTTCTTGCGCTCGGCCAAACCTGCCCGCATGAAATCGAGAAACATCTTCTGCTGATGCTTGTAGTAGGTGGGGTCGCAGGTTGCGAATTCGCGCGACCAGTCCAGCGACAGACCCATGGTCTGCAGCTGCTTCTTCATCGATGCGATGTTCTCATAGGTCCAGGCCTTCGGGGCGACCTTGCGCTCGATGGCGGCGTTTTCGGCGGGCAGGCCGAAGGCATCCCAGCCCATCGGATGCAGCACGTTCTTGCCTTGCGCGCGCTGGAAGCGCGCAACCACGTCGCCCATCGTATAGTTGCGGACATGGCCCATATGGATGCGCCCCGACGGATACGGGAACATCTCGAGCACGTAATACTTCTCGCGCGGATCGTCGTTCTTGGTGGCGAAGATCGCCTTGTCGTCCCAGACGCGCTGCCAGCGCGGTTCGGTCTCGCGGGCGTTGTAACGTTCGTTGCTCATGGGATTAGGCAGTCTGTTCCGAGGCTTATGAGGCCGGGGACTAGGCCATGAAGCAGGATTCCGGTCAACCGGCTAAAGCTGTTTCGGTCGACTCGACATGCACGGCGAGTGCCCCAACTGTGGCAATTCTGTGACTCACGCCGAGATTCCTAACGAAACGTTAAATAGCGGATATTCCAACGCGTATCTCGCCCTAAGGTTGTTCTTTGAGCCGGGAGGAGGGTGTGGTGGCGAAGACAGTGAAAAAGGCACGCAAGGTAACAAAGGCAAAAAAGAAAAAAGTCGCAAAGGCCAAAACGGTCAAGCGCAAAGCGAAGAAGACCGTGCGAGGCGCCAAAGCTGGAGCCAGGACATCTAGCAAGACCACCGTCAAAAAGTCGGTGAAAGCGAAGCGACCGACTGCAAAGACACAGAAGACTGTGGCGAAAAAGGCGGCATCGAGGCCGAAAGCCGAGACTACTCGGGCGCCTCGACCGGCGAAGCCCTCAGTTGCTCCGGGTAAATTCCTCGAGAAATCACCTGTTTTGATTAATCTGCCGAATGCTGCTTCAGCAGCACCAGCCGCAGTCGCTCTAAGGCCCACGCTCGCTCAGGCAGTTACGCGCTGCGTGAATGATTATCTGCAAAGCGTCGAGCCGGAATGGAATGATGACGGCGGTGGCAATGACAAGACGCTGGGCGACCTTCATGTCCATGTGGCTCTATTCTTGGCCGGCGTTGCCGAGTGTCTTGAGAAGTTCGGCTATACGTTCGACGCGACCAGCCTGGGGCAAACAGTACACAGCGACACGACTGTTTCGGAAGCCAAGCAAGAAATCAGAGACGCCGCAGGCCCAGTTAAGGGGGCAACCAAATGAAGCGGAGCCTGCTTGGAGGGCTTTTTGTAGTGCTCGCAACACCCGGCATTGCTGCGGCTTTCAATTTTCCGGCTCCGTCCGAAATCTGTGAGGGTGGCGTCGTAAGCAAAGCTAAACTGGCGAAGGCCATGATCATTCAAAGCCCTGACGCGAAGAATCTCTTTATCAATGCGGATGACGGCGCGACGAGACCGGCTGAATTCAAGCCTCAATGGCGGCGGATATTTCTTGATAAGCAGTTTTGCGTAGGGGATCCTGGATGCGAAGGACCATCGATCACTGAAAAGCCGGTTAACGGGAAGCCCGTGATTGACGACACGGCCGCAAAGAAAACGCTGCGGAATCTGCGTGAGGGATTTGCCGATGCGATGGAAACCTCGGTCAACGGCCGATACTACTCCATGCCCAATTCGACCATTGGTCTTAAATATCTCAGCGCCTCGGACAACACGGTGATCAAGTGTGTGGGCCCGGACTACCCCGTCGCTGAAAAGCCCTACAAAATTGCCTTGCCTGTTCGTTTGCGCGCGAACTCGGATGACCTTGGGATCGACAGGAACGATCAAAGACCAGAAGTGAAGAGTGTGTTTCCGAGGGTAAAGCCAGCGACGATAACTTATACGCAAGACGGTGTGGCCAGGACGAACGTCGCGCGTATGCAGGCTGCGATTGGCTATCCGATTCAGATCCCGCGTCCTGACAGCTTTCGTTATTTTGACGGAGAAATCGTTCCTTTTATTTCGGCTACCCAAACAATTACAAAAGCAGCCGGAAAGCCCTCAGTCTATTCCGACAGCAACACGGTGGCGGCAGGAGCTCTGCTGAACATCGAAGGAATTCTGAAGGGTGTCGCCAGCGGTGTCGACAACACGCTTTCAGCAAAGCCGCAATATATTTGGAACACCAAAGACAAGAGTGAGATTGCGAATTTGAATTTCATCTACACGCCCTACATACAGGGGCAATTGCGGCTTAATACCGATATTAGAATTGGTCACTTGGGCAACGCCGGATGGCTGACGCCCCTCTTCGACGTCCGAGATTACATCGGCGAGTATACAAACGTCGGGATCGATCCAGTTCAAGCTCTCGCAAATCAGTCGTACCATCGTGGCGGTACGAGATTCGGCTTTTCTTATGCCTCACCGCAATCATACGGGCACTTCGTTCTCAACGTCACGGAAACCTTGCTTTACGGATTCTCGGGTAGCCTCAGGCAACTTGATCTGTTCGAAACCGACCTGTCATTCTATTTTGATAGCACAAGTAATTTTGCGTTCACGCTCGCATACAGCAAGGGACGGAACGTAGACACAGCCGAACGCGTTCAGATGTGGACCACGGGTCTCTCCGCCAAATTCTAACGCTCACCCCGCCAGCGACACGGCCGTGCCATATGCCCGGACGAAGCCGTGCTCTACCACGGTGTTGCGGCCACGCCGTTTGGCGGCGTAGAGCGAGGCATCGGCTGCCTCGATCAAATCGTTTGCCGTCTCCAGCGCCGCTGGCGTTGCCGAGGCCACGCCTACACTGACCGTGACCCGCTGATGTGCGCTGGTGGCGTGGGAGACTGACAGGTTCCAGATTGCCGCGCGGACCATTTCGCCGATCTGGATGCCGCGGGCGACCTCGGTGCCCGGCAGCAGCAGGCAGAATTCCTCGCCGCCATAGCGCCCGGCAAAGCCCGAGCAGCGATCGGCCAGGCTGGAGAGAGCTTCGCCGACGCGTGCCAGGCAAGCATCGCCCTCGGGATGGCCATAGGTGTCGTTGAAGAGTTTGAAGTGATCGACGTCGATCATCAGCAGCGTCAGATGGTCGCCGGACTGCTGGGCCTTCAGCCATTCGAAATCGAGGCGACTCTGGAAGCCGCGCCGATTGGCCAGGCCAGACAGCATATCGATTGAGGCGAGCACGGTGAGCTGTTCGTTGCTGGCGCGCAATTCACGTTCGCGGCCACGTAGTTGCGCTGCCATGCCGTAAAATGCACGCGCCAGGGGCACGAACTCGGCCGGCAGCGTGTTGCGCGCAACGCGCGCCGACCAGTCACCGCGGCCAAACCTCTTCGCCATGGTCTCCATCATCTGGATCGGTTTGATGATCAGTCGCTCTGCAACCACCAGCGCGCCAAGCAGAACGAACAGGCAGACGAAAGCGAGCTGCAGATAGGCCGTACGGATCTCGTGATTGGCAACGGCCGAGACCCGGGCTTCATCGACGCTGACGATCAGTTGTGCGCCAGTGCCCGGGATCGTCGCGAATGATACGGCACGCTGCGAACCATCGCTGGCGCTGAATGACAGCGAACCAGTCTGCTTGTCCGTATTACGCAAATGCGTTTCGATCATTGGCAGTAAAGCGAGGTCTTCCATTGGGCGACCAATCGCGCTGGCGTCGGTCGGGGGCGCTGCAAGCACGGTGCCCGCATGATCGACCAGCAGTGTCGTGACGCCGGGCCGGTCGCCGAGATTGCCCATGATCTTCGACATCCAGTCGAGATTCACCGCCGCCAGAACCACGGCATCGTCGTCCTTGGTCAGGCCCGGTGCGAGATAGGCAGCCATCACCGTCGGCTGATTCGTGAGACGACTGAAGAGGTAGTCGCTGACGACGAATTCGCCTGTCTCGACGGCCTTCTTGAAATAGGGGCGATCGCTGAAATCGAATCTCTGCTCGATGACTTCCGGCCAGGTTGAGCATCTGGCAATACCGTCCGCACCGGCCACCGTCAGGCTGCGCAGCCACGGCATGTCGCCGCGGAGGCTTGCCCGCATGATGGCGCAGCTGCGATTGACCTGAGCGGCCGACGTATAGATGTAGGCGGATGATTTCAGCACGGCCTCGATCGAGGCGAATACCTCGCGCTGCGCATCGGCGCTGTGCTGGGCGACGCCAGCGAAATCACGCGCGGCCATTGCGATCTGGTGGGTACGCGTCGCATCGAGTGATCGAATTCGCTCCGCCATTAATGGCCCGACCAGAATGAGGGCCAACAGGACCAGTCGAGCGCGAATACCGAGAGCTCCCCTGAGCCTCGCTTTATTGCGGTTAATACCGATGCGTGACATCTTCGATCCCTAAGCCCCGCGGACATAGGTACTCCAAAGCCTTCAAAAAGCCTTTCCCGGATTCGTTAAACTGCAATGGATCTCAAGAAAGTTCGCGCCTTGGTTGAAAATAAATCCGTGCAAGAGTCGTCGGGCGTAACGCCTTCTTTACCAACTGACGGACTCGCATCGGTCGAGTACGATATCTTCCGCGCGTGCAACGAAGCACGGCGGGATCGCAGTTCTGTGACATTGATCGCGGTGTCGAAGACCTTCGAGGCTGACGTAATTGCACCCGTGATCCAGTCCGGTCAGCGTGTATTCGGCGAAAATCGCGTCCAGGAGGCAAAATCCAAATGGCCTCCGCTGATCGCCACTCAACCCGCGATTGCGTTGCATCTGATCGGGCCTTTGCAGTCCAACAAGGCCAAGGAAGCGGTCGCCTTGTTCGATGCAATCCACTCGGTCGATCGCCCGAGCATTTGCGAAGCGTTAAGCAAGGAGATGAAGGCGCAGCAGCGGACGCCGCAGCTGTTCGTACAGCTCAACACCGGTGAGGAGCCGCAAAAGGCCGGTATCGCGCCGGGCGAGGCCGATGATTTCATCGCCCGTTGCCGCGATACCTACGGGCTGACGATTTCCGGACTAATGTGCATTCCGCCGGTTGACGATGCGCCGGCCCCGCATTTCGCGCTCACCGCCAAGATCGCTGCACGCAACGGGCTCACGCAATTATCCATGGGAATGAGCGCTGACTTCGCCATCGCCATCCAGTTCGGTGCCACTCATGTGCGCGTCGGCTCGGCGATCTTCGGACGTCGCTAGGCCATCGGCCTAGCCGATAACGATCTTCGTCTTCGGTCCGATCCGGGCCAGCAGCCGCAGCATCGCCGGCTTGGTCATCGCCACACAGCCCGCGGTCGGCGCGAATTTCGGGCGGGCCAGATGCAGGAACACTGCGCTTCCCCGCCCGGCGATCCGTGGTCGGGTGTTCTGGTCGATCTCGATGATGAAATCGTAGAGGTGATCCGCACGCGCCAGTCGGTCGCCGTCATTTCCACGATCGAGTCGGACCGGCCGATTGTAATGCCGGTCCGACGGATTTTCGCACCAGCCATCCATCGGCGTGATGGGGCGGATCGGCAAAAAGCTACGCGGACGTGGATTACGGTCGGCTCGCCACCACAGCCGGATGGGGCGAAACGTCCCACGCGGCGTTCCGCCATCGCCTTCGCGTTTGTTCGCCTTGATTCCGCCGCGGCCGAGCGCGACGGGTATGGTTGCGTGATCGGTCGTCAGCCATCCACGGAGTCTGTCTCCGGCTGACGCACGAATGTGAACCATAGTTAGCGGCCGATCACGTAAGCTTGTTCGATAAGTGTCTGAAATAACGAGACTTCCCATCCGAATCGCGAACTCCGCCTTGCTATTTACCGCAAATGTTCTATTTCGCGCTGCAGCAGTACATTCGCCGGGAATGTCGCTGATTTTGCGCTAGAATATGCGGTAACGGCGAAGCCTGTCACGATTTCTGGCCCACTGTTTCAGCGCGGCGAACAACGCTCCGCCGCAGCCGTTCAAAGGATTGTCGCAATGCCCAATGCCCGCAAGATCTTGATCGTGGATGACGATACTGATTTGCGCGAGGCGCTGGTCGAGCAGCTGTCGCTGCATGAAGAGTTCGAGGCCTCCGCCGTCGACACCGGCGCCAAGGGCGCCACTGCAGCCAAGGCCAATTCCCCCGATCTGGTGCTGATGGATGTTGGCCTGCCCGACACGGACGGTCGCGAAGTCGTGCGCAGCCTGCGCAAGGGTGGCTTCAAGGCGCCGATCATCATGCTAACCGGCCATGACACCGATTCCGACACCATTCTCGGTCTTGAATCCGGCGCCAATGATTACGTCGCCAAGCCGTTCCGCTTTGCGGTGCTGCTGGCGCGTATTCGCGCCCAGCTCCGTCAGCACGAAGCCAGCGAAGATGCCGTCTTCACCGTCGGTCCCTATAGTTTCCGGCCCGGCTCCAAGATGCTCACCGGCGCCAATGCCAAGAAGGTTCGCCTGACCGAGAAGGAAACCGCGATCCTGCGCTTCCTGTATCGCGCCGGCCAGTTGCCGGTGTCGCGCGAAACGCTGCTGCAGGAAGTCTGGGGCTACAATTCCGGCGTCACCACACACACGTTGGAAACGCATATCTATCGGTTGCGTCAGAAGATCGAGAAGGACGCCGCCAATCCTGAAATTCTGGTGACGGAAGCCGGTGGCTACAAGTTGGTGCCGTGATACGATTCGGGAGCCGATTCGCCATTAGCTGTTCGGTATCCTCCTTCGCGCGTCCCGATCACACGGTTCTGCATGTCGATCGATGATGATGTAGCCCTGCTTGAGCGCGTCCCGACATTGCGCTTGTTGGGTATCGCCGCTTTGCGCGTGATCGCGATCGGCTCCGAGCAGCAGGAATTCTCGCGGGGGTCGGTGTTGTTTCGACAGGGCGACGATGCCGATTGCGGCTATGTCGTCCAGAACGGCGCATTCCGCATCAGCCTCGACAACGGCAGCGATCATGAAGTAATTGCAGGCCCCGGTACATTGATGGGCGAACTTGCATTACTGGTGGCGATGCAGCGGCCCTCGACGGCGGTCGCCACGGAATATTCCAGCACGATCCGGATCACACGCAGCCTGTTTCAGCGCGTGCTCGACAGCGATCCTGCGGCCGCGCGCCGTCTGCGTGACGACATGGCGACCCGCGTCAGCCAGCTCGCCAGCGACGTGACGCTGATCGGCGCCAAGCTCAGCCAGTAACTGATATCAAAGCTCCAGCACCGTCGTGACCGGTACGTGGTCCGATGGCCGCTCCCAGCCGCGTGCATCTGACGTGACGGTGAAGTCGCGGATCGAATCTTTCAGCGCAGACGACACCCAGATGTGATCGAGGCGGCGGCCGCGATTCGACGCCGCCCAGTCGGCGGCGCGGTAGCTCCACCACGTGTAGATCTTTTCCGACAGTGGAATGCGTTCGCGTGCGACGTCGATCCAGTTGCCCTCGCTCTGCACAGCGAGCAGCTTTTCGCACTCGATTGGCGTATGCGACACGATCTTCAGCATCTGCTTGTGCGACCACACGTCATTTTCATGCGGCGCCACGTTGAGATCGCCGACCAGGATATGACGCGCATCGCCGCGCGGGTGCAGTGGCTCGCAGGTCTTCATCTCGTCGAGGAACGAGAGCTTGTGCGCGAACTTCGCGTTCACGTCCGGATCCGGGACGTCACCGCCGGCAGGCACATAGAAATCATGCACGATCAGCGGCACGGCCATGCCGGCCTTTTCGCCGAACGATACCGAGATGTGGCGTGAGTCCAGATTGTTGCAGAACACGCGGATGTCGCTGCTCTCGAACGGAAGTTTCGAGACGATGGCGACGCCGTGATAGCCCTTCTGCCCGTTCAGCACGACATGGTCATAGCCGAGCTGTTTGAAGCGCTTGAGCGGAAAGGCATCGTCTGGGCACTTGGTTTCCTGCAGACACAGCACATCCGGCTGCATCTCTTCAAGAAACTTGGCGACAAGGTCGATGCGCAATCGCACCGAATTGATATTCCAGGTGGTCAGGGAAAAACGCATGGAAATCCGATGGTGAGACGGCGCAAGCGCGCCTGCTCATCATGAGGGCATCACCTGCAGCGAAAACTAATTCGCGCCGCTGGTGGGATACTTGGTGAAGTCGATCTTGAACAGCCCCGGGTCGGGCTTTTTCGCGGTATCGAGATTGTAGATCGCGACCGTGGTGTCATAGCCCTGCGGGTCCGTGACGGTCCATTGTTTGAGCTGGCCATCTTTGGTGCCGACCATCAGCATCAGGCGCGAGGTGCCGACCAGTGCGTTCTTTTCCTCGATGGTCACCGACGTATAGAGGTCGTCAGCACTGACGGCGACCACATTGGTGTCCTTCATCAGGTCGATGCGATCGGACAGCAGATAGCGCAACGGTGTCTGCGACAGCGGGTAGATGTCCTGGGTCGCCAGCTTGGAGTCGCGGATGGCGAGCGACTGTCCGTCGGACACCATGGCGATGGTCGTCGGCGCATCATATTCGAAACGGACCTTGCCGGGCTTCTGGATGAAGAAATCACCGGTGGTGCGGCTGCCGTCCGGGCCCACCTGAACAAAGTTACCGCTCAGATTGCTGAGCGATGACAGATAGCTGCTGACTTTGCTCGCCTGCGCCTTCTGATTGGCGTCGAAGCTCATGAAAATGCTGGCGGGAACGTTGCGGCGCGGATCCGGAATGATCGGATTCGGCGGCGTGGATGTCGTCGCCGATGTCTTGGGTGCGATTGCGACTGGCGGCCGAACGGCCTGGGGCTCGGAGGCCGACATCTGGAAACTGCCATTGCTGCGCGCCTGCGGTGCAGGTCGCGGCAAGGGGATTGTCTGGGCATAGGCCGAGGGCGCCACAATGGCGGCGACAAACGTCGCGACGAGGCCGGCTGCGCCGATGCGCAGGAAAGACCGGTCTGCGGCGTGATGGGTCGGGCGTCTCATCAAGGCGTCGTCCTGCTCGGCGGGTTCGGCGCATTTTACCGCGCTTTGCGTCAGAATGGGTACCGGTTTTGCGGTCCGGCCGGCGGTCTCTTGCGCCCCCGTCGCGGCTGGCGCCACCAGCGCAGGCGCTAACCCGGAGCTGTGGCGATTTCGCGACTCGAAAGCGGGATTGTCCATCGGCAGGGTCAAACTCTCAGAACCCGCTTTCTTCTTCTTCGATTAGAATCTCGCGTTTACCGGCATGGTTTGGCTGACCGACGATGCCTTCATTTTCCATCCGCTCTATCAATGACGCTGCGCGATTGTAACCGATCTGCAGCCGGCGCTGGATGTAGCTGGTCGACGCCTTCCGGTCACGCTTCACGATGGCAACGGCTTGCTGGAACAGATCGCCACCACCGCCATCGGCACCCATGCCGGTCGAATCGAATACCGCGCCGTCCTCGCCTTCTTCCGGTTCTTCGGCAGTGACCGCCTCGAGATATTCCGGCTCGCCCTGCGTCTTCAGGTGGCGCACGACCTTCTCGACTTCCTCATCCGACACGAAAGGACCGTGTACGCGCGAGATGCGACCGCCGCCAGCCATATAGAGCATGTCGCCGCGGCCGAGCAGTTGCTCGGCGCCCATTTCACCGAGGATGGTGCGGCTGTCGATCTTCGACGTGACCTGGAAGGAAATGCGCGTCGGGAAGTTCGCCTTGATCGTGCCGGTGATGACGTCGACCGAGGGGCGCTGCGTCGCGAGGACGACGTGCAGACCGGCGGCGCGTGCCATCTGCGCGAGACGCTGCACCAGGCCTTCGATGTCCTTGCCGGCGACCATCATCAGGTCGGCCATTTCGTCGACAATGATGACGATATAGGGCAACGGCGCGAGATCGAGCTTCTCTTCCTCGTAGATCGCCTTGCCGGTTTCCTTGTCGAAGCCGGTGTGAACGGTGCGCGAGAGCTCCTCGCCCTTGGCCTTGGCTTCCACGAGGCGCGCATTATAGCCGTCGATGTTACGCACGCCGAGCTTGGCCATGCGCTTGTAGCGCTCTTCCATCTCGCGTACCGCCCATTTCAGTGCGACCACGGCCTTCTTCGGATCGGTCACGACCGGCGTCAGCAGATGCGGGATGCCGTCATAGACGGAGAGTTCGAGCATTTTCGGATCGACCATGATCAAGCGGCACTGATCCGGTCGCAGCCGGTAGACCAGGCTGAGAATCATGGTGTTGATCGCGACTGATTTGCCCGAACCGGTGGTACCGGCGATCAGCATATGCGGCGTGCGCGCAAGATCGATGATGATCGACTCGCCGCCGATATTCTTGCCGAGGCAGAGCGGCAGCTTGATGCTGCCGTCATTGGTGTCCTGCACGGTCAGCAGTTCGCGCAAGTAGACGTTTTCGCGATGCGCGTTCGGCAGCTCGATGCCGATGGCGTTGCGACCGGGGACGACGGCGACGCGGGCGGACAGCGCGCTCATGGAGCGCGCGATATCGTCGGCAAGGCCGATCACGCGCGACGACTTGATACCTGGTGCGGGTTCGAGTTCGTACAGCGTGACGACGGGGCCGGGATTGGCTTTGACGATCTCGCCGCGCACGCCGAAGTCCTGCAGCACGCCTTCCAGCGCGCGCGAATTGGCTTCGAGTTCGGCCTTGCTGAGCGGCTTGCGATCGGCGGCCTTCGGCGCGGTGAGCATGCCGACGGAGGGCAGTTCGAACTTGCCGTTGGATTTCCGCACCGGCTCCTTGGCCGAGGATTTCTTGCGCGCCTTCGGGGCGGGCTCCTCTTCCTCTTCTTCCTCGTAGTCGTGCTCTTCGTCCTCGTCGTGACCGCTCTCGTCTTCGTCATGCGGCGCGATGGAGGGACTGTTGCGGCGACCGCCGAGATTGGGTTCCTGACGCTCGAAGGATGCCGCGCGCGCCTTGGGCTCGCTTGCAACCATCTTGCCATAGACCAACGAGAGGAAACGGCCGAGACGCGCCTTCGCGCTCATCACGGCATGCGCGGCCCAGCCCAGCGAAACCGAAATTGAGCTGCGATCGCGAGCTTCATCTTCCTCGAACGGCTCGTCATCTTCCTCGATATCGATCTCGGCGAACTCTTCCCTGGCGCGCGCGCCATAACCGCAGGCGATGAAGAAGGTCACGATCATCGCCGCGCAGAGAATAAAGCCGAGTACGAATCGATAGATGAAGCCTACGGGGCCGAATACGACCGCGGGCGCGCGAAACAATGCGTCGCCGACCACGCCGCCGACGCCGGTCGGCAGGGGCCATGACCCGCCATGCTGCCAGCAGCTGGCAAAACCTGATGCGATAATGGTGCAAAGGACCCAGCAACCGATGCGCAGTGCTTCGCGATCGAAATGCCGATGGGTCATCATCCGCCAGCCCCAGACGGCGATGGTGAGAATCATCATGATCGCGCCGAGGCCGAGGATCTGCATCAACAGATCGGCACCGATCGCGCCGGGATAACCGGCGACATTGCGGATCGCGCGCGAGGTGGCATGGCTCAGGCTCGGGTCCTGCACGGACCAGGTCATCATCGCCGCCGCCGCGACACCTGCGGCGCAGACCAGGCCAAAGCCCGCCAGTTCACGCAGCCGTCGTCCCAGCATCTCGCGAATCGACGCGGGCAGATGGCCGACGAGAGGAATGACGCGTTCGATCGTGGTGCTCATACGGTCGTGCTCATGCGCCCTGCATTAATCCAGGATCTTCAATTCAAGATCTTCACCAGCCGATGCAAAGCTTCGGCTGTCGTTTCACTGTCCTGCACCATGGCCAAACGAATATAGCCGGCGCCGGGATTGCTGTCGTCGGCCTGCGGGCGCGCCAGATAACTTCCGGGCACCACGCGCACGCCGCCATCGCGATACAGTCTCACGGTTGCCTCTTCGTCGCCGCCATATGCGGAGACATCGAGCCACAGACAGAAGCCGCCGGCGGGTCGCTTGTAGCCGAAGCGATTGCCGAGGATCTGATCCGCAAGATCGAACTTCAAGCGGTAGAGTCTGCGATTCTCTTCCACATGCGCTTCGTCGCTATAGGCGGCAACTGCGACCTGCTGCAGCGGTACCGGCACCTGCGGCGCGGCCACGTTGCGCAATTCGTGAAACGCGCTCAGGAATCTCTTGTCGCCAGCGACGAAGCCGACGCGCATGCCGGGCAGGTTCGAGCGCTTTGACAGCGACTGAAACGCAACGACATTGGTGTAGTCAGGTCCGGCTGACGCCAGCATGCTGCCGGGCGCGGCCTGCGTGTAGATTTCCGAATAGCATTCGTCGGACAGCACGATGAAACCGTAGCGCAGCGCGAGGTCGTGCAGCTTCTTGAAGTAAGCGGGCGTCGCGACGGCGCCTTGCGGATTGGCCGGCGATGCAATGTACATCGCCACCGTGCGCGACAGCGTCACCTCATCGAGTGCATCGAGATCGGGTAGGAAGCCGTTGGCCACTGTGGTCGGCATGAAAATCGACTCGCAACCCGCAGCGCGCGCACCGGCGCCGTAAGCTGGATAGAACGGATTCGGCAGCAGGATCGCCGGCGTGCCCTTGCGCGGGCCGACAAAACGCGCGGCCGTGATCGCGGCGAAGAACAGGCCTTCACGGCTGCCATTCAACACCAGTATTTCGGTTTCCGGATCGAGGGCGCGCGGGAGATTGAAGCGCGTACTCATCCATGTGGCTGCGGTGCGGCGGAACGGCTCGATGCCCTTGGCGATCGGATAGCGGCCGAAATCGGCGGTGTGTTTGGCCAGAACGGGTCCAACGAAATCTGGCACCGGGTGCTGCGGTTCGCCCAGTGACAGTGTGATCAGCGGTTGGCCGGGCTGATACGGCGCCAGCAATTCCGTCAGCCGCGCAAACGGCGAACGCTCGCCATCGGGCCCAGCCGAGGTCCGGCTGCCAGCGCCTTGCGCCGCGGAAGGAGGAGCGGTGAGTGCCATCAGGAAAACGCCAGTACTTTCAAGGCAGCCGATCGCCCCATGAGATCGGCCGAAACGGGATCAAACCACCATAGATACGGCGAGGTTAAGACGCGATTAACCATCGAGGGGCCGGCCTTGCTATCACGCGTTCAGCGGCCGTCCAGGCCTACGCGGGGATCAGAATGGCACCCCAAAAAGTGAAGGGCCCCAGCTTGCGCTGGAGCCCTTCGACGGTTGGGACATTGCCGGGTAGTGCCCCAACCGATCCCTTTGTGAGCATCCCGGACCGATGATCCGGGATGGCTCGTGACGCTTACATGTTGTAGGCGCGTTCGGTGTGCTCGGTGACGTCGAGGCCTTCGCGCTCGACTTCAACATTGACGCGGAGACCGACGATCACGTCGACGACCTTGAACAGGATCGCCGAACCGACGCCCGACCACACCAGCGTGGTCGCGACAGCCTTACACTGCGCGATCATCTGGGTGACCATGTCGTAGTCGCCGATCTTGCCGGCGACGTAGTCCATGACGCCCGTGCCGCCGAGGGCCGGGTTGACCAGGATGCCGGTGCCGAGCGCGCCGATGATGCCGCCGACGCAATGGACGCCGAACACATCAAGCGAGTCGTCATAGCCAAGCGAGTTCTTCACGACGGTGCAGAAGAACAGGCAGACGACGCCTGCGACCAGACCGAGAACCATCGCGCCCATCGGGCCCGAGAAGCCGCAAGCCGGGGTGACGGCGACGAGGCCGGCAACCGCGCCCGATGCTGCGCCGAGCAGCGACGGGTGACCCTTGGTCATCCACTCCGCGAACATCCAGGCCATCGCCGCAACCGCAGTTGCGAGGAAGGTGTTGGTCATCGCGAGAGCGGCAGTGCCCGAGGCTTCGAGGTTCGAACCGACGTTGAAGCCGAACCAGCCAACCCACAGCAGGGACGCGCCGATCATGGTCATGGTCAGCGAGTGCGGAGCCATCAGCTCCTTGCCGTAGCCGGTGCGCTTGCCGATGATCAGGCAGCCCACGAGGCCAGCAATGCCGGCGTTGATGTGAACGACGGTGCCGCCAGCGAAGTCGAGAGCGCCCCAGAGGAACACCTGGCCGGCATCGGCCATGACTTCGTCAAGCTTGGCCTGAGCCGCAGCCTTCGCATCGGGAGCCGCTGCAGCGACAGCCTTGGCAGCTGCGACAATGGCGTCCGGACCAGCCCAGTACCAGACCATGTGCGCGATCGGGAAGTAGATCAGCGTCACCCAGAGCGGCACGAAAAGCGCCACAGCCGCGAACTTGGTGCGTTCGGCAAAGGCGCCGACGATCAGGCCCGGGGTGATGGCAGCGAAGGTCATCTGGAAGCAGAAGTAGACGAGTTCCGAGATGTTGGCGTCTGCGGTGAACGAAGCAGCCATCGAATCAGGTGTCACGCCGGCGAGGAACGCCTTCGAGAAACCGCCGATATAGGCCGAACCGCCCGTGAAGGTGATGCTGTAGCCGTAGAGGGCCCAGAGCACCATCACGATGCAGGCGGTGTAGAGAACCTGCATCAACACCGAGAGCATGTTCTTGGAACGGACGAGGCCGCCATAGAACAGGGCGAGGCCCGGGACGGTCATCAACAGCACCAGCACCGTCGAGGTCATCATCCAGGCGTTATCGCCCTTGTTGACCGTCGGATCGGCGTAAGCCGCAGTTGCGGCGAACAGGCCAACGGCGAGTGCCGCCAATCCCGCGCCAGAGGGACGCTTAAACGTCATTGTGTTTGACTCCTGATTGAAGAATGGGTGAGCGCGAAATCCGAGGAATTCGACTTAGAGGGCTGCAGCATCGGCCTCGCCGGTACGGATGCGAACTGCGTGGTCGAGGTTGATGACGAAGATCTTGCCGTCGCCGATCTGGCCGGTCTTGGCGGCCGTGGTGATGGCTTCGATGGTCTTGTCGACCTGATCGGAGGCGACAGCCACCTCGATCTTGATCTTGGGCAGGAAGCTCACCGCATATTCAGCGCCGCGATAAATTTCCGTGTGGCCCTTCTGTCGGCCATATCCTTTGACTTCCGTCACCGTCAAACCATGAACGCCAATGGCGGTCAGGGCATCACGGACTTCCTCAAGCTTGAATGGCTTGATGATCGCCATAACAATTTTCATGGGTCCTATCCCCGCTTGGGCCCGACCGAAAACCGACCGGGCGATCTCGACTGAGGTTCACCACGCGGAGAAGTTCACTACGCGGGCACAGCCAGACCAGATAGAATCAAATGCCGTGCCAGATCGGTGGAATTCTCTAACGGTTTATGAATCCCCAGCTTTTCGCGTTTCTCACGCATTGAGACAGAGTGCGCTATTCGGTCGCGCCCAAACTCTAGCCAACTCTGCCCAAAAGGGAAGCATGACAGGCTCTCGACATATTCCTGCTCAGGCCGCGGGCAGCCCGGAGGTGTCCAAATACGTCAATTCGAGGCAAAAACCTCGAAATTGTCTAATCTGCAGGCCCTCCAACCAACGCGGGCAGAGTTGATCTTGCTCAACTGGAAAAGCAACGGAGGGCTTCTCTGGATGTATCCGAGCTGACCGTCAGCAGCTCCCGACAGGAGGGACCTGCGCTGGCGTATTGCCTAAAGCGCGTCGCTGTCGGTCTCGCCGGTGCGGATACGCAGGGCGTGGTCGATCGGGGTCACGAAGATCTTGCCGTCGCCGATCTGGCCGGTCCGGGCTCCGGTGGAGATGACCTCGACCGCCTTGGCCACGAGGTCGGACGCCACAGCGATTTCGAGCCGCAGCTTGGGCAGGAAATTCACGATATACTCGGCGCCGCGATACATTTCGGTATGGCCCTTCTGGCGGCCATAGCCCTTCACTTCGGTCACCGTCATGCCGTGGACGCCGATGGCCGTCAGAGCCTGACGCACCTCATCGAGCTTGAAGGGTTTGATGATCGCGACCACGAGCTTCATGCAGGCTTCCTCTTCGGGGACGGTGTACGACCCTGCTTACGCAATCAGACAGCTTTATGCCATCCCCGTTGGCATGACGCGTGGAAATTGGGCGGCGACCCTGCCTCCAGGGCAGGCCGTTTGCACGCCAAGATGGCGAAGCGGTATTCAGCTGGAAGCGGAGAGGCCTACGCCGTCGGCTTCTCGCGTCGCTCTCGTACCGAGCCCTCCTGCGCCACGGTCGCGACCAGCGTGCCGTCAGGCTTGAAGATCAGGCCGCGCGCGAGGCCGCGACCGTTCTGGGCGCTCGGCGAATCCTGGCTGTAGAGCAGCCATTCGTCGGCGCGGAACGGGCGGTGAAACCACATGGCGTGATCGAGACTGGCCGCCATCGCCTGACCGTCGAACAGCGTGCGGCCATAGCGGGCCATGATGGAATCGAGCAGCGAAAAGTCCGACGCATAGGCCAGCGCACACATATGGAGCGCCGGATCGTCCGGCAGCTTCGCGGCGGTACGAATCCAGAAATTAATCCGGCCCTCCGGAACCTTCTCGCCAGCATAACGCTGGAATTCCACCGGACGCAGCTCGATCGGGCGATCGGACTCGTAATAGCGGCGGATGAAATCGGGCATCTTCTCGATGATCGGATGTTTCGATAGTTCTTCCGCAGTGAGCTTGTCCGGCGGTGGCACGTCCGGCATCGGATCCTGATGGTTGAACGAGTCCTCCTCCTCGGCGTGGAACGACACCATCATCGAGAAGATCGCGTGGCCGTGCTGAATCGCGGTGACGCGCCGGGTCGAATAGCTCTTGCCATCGCGCAGCCGCTCGACCTCGTAGACGATCGGAATCTGCGGGTCGCCGGGCAGGATGAAATAACAATGCAGCGAATGCGGCATGCGGCCTTCGACGGTGCGGCACGAAGCCACCATGGCCTGGCCGATCACCTGGCCGCCGAACACCCGCTGCCAGCGCGTTTTCGGGCTGCGGCCGCGGAACATGTTCACCTCGATGGTCTCGAGATCGAGGATATCGATCAGATCGATCAGGCTCTTGGACATGTCGGCATCTTTCCGTCGGCGGCAATATTAAGGGAGGTTTACCAAGACCTTGGCCGTGCAGGCCCCGGTCCCATTGCCGCCCTTGTTTCGCGATCCTGTTTCGCCCAGCTATAAGCGCGTGGCAACAGCGAGAACGGATATCATGGCGGCACAACGAGGCATTGTCATCGGCGGCGGAGCGTTTGCCGGGCTGGCATTGGCGCTGGCGTTGCGGCAGGGGCTTGGCCCCGATCTGCCAATCATTGTCGCCGATCCCGCGCTGGCGGCCAGGCCGAGCCGCGATCCGCGCGCAACGGCCATCGTTGCTGCCTGTCGGCGGCTGTTTGATGCTCTCGGTGTCTGGGATGCTGTGGCTGCCCACAGCCAACCGATCCTTGACATGGTCGTTACTGATTCCAAGCTGGAAGACGCCACCCGTCCGACCTTCCTGACTTTCGGCGGTCATGTGGAACCGGGCGAGCCGTTCGCACATATGGTCGAGAATCGCCGGCTGATCGACGAACTCGTGATCCGCGCTGAAGCGGCGGGCGTCGATCTGCGTGCGACTGCGGTGACCACCTTCGATGCGCGTCCCGATGGCGTCAGCGTGACGCTTGGCGATGGCAGCGTGATCGAGGCTGCCTTGTTGGTTGCTGCCGACGGCGCGCGCTCCAAGCTGCGCGAGCGCGCGGGGATCGCCACCCACGGCTGGGATTACGACCAATCGGGAATTGTCGTCACCGTCGGCCACGAACGCGACCATGAAGGCCGTGCCGAAGAACATTTCCTGCCCGCCGGGCCGTTCGCGATCCTGCCGCTGACGGGCAAGCGCTCGTCCCTGGTGTGGACCGAAAAGCGCGCCGAAGCCGCACGCATCGTGGCGCTGCCGGATGAAGAGTTTCACGCCGAACTCGAGCAGCGCTTCGGCCTACACCTTGGCGAGGTCAAAGCACTCGACAAGCCGCGCGCCTTTCCGCTCGGCTACTTCGTCGCGCGCTCCTTCATCGGCGAACGGCTGGCGCTGATCGGTGACGCCGCGCATGTGATCCATCCGATCGCGGGGCAGGGACTTAATATGGGTCTCAAGGACGTCGCGGCATTGGCAGAGACCATCGTTGATGCTGCTCGGCTCGGCATGGATTTCGGCCAGAGCGATGTGCTGGAGCGCTACCAGCGCTGGCGCCGCTTCGACACCATGACAATGGGTGTCGCCACGAATGTGCTGAATGTCCTGTTCTCGAACGACCTGCCATTCGTGCGCAGCATCCGCGACATCGGTCTCGGCATCGTCGATCGCCTGCCGCCGCTGAAGGGCGCGTTCATCAAGCAGGCGGCGGGATTGTCCGGCGAGGTGCCGCGGCTATTGAAGGGCGAGGCGCTGTAGATTGGCCGCGGGCTGCAATGACGCTGTGGACCTGCCCGGCACTCTGTCGTCATCACCGGGCTTGACCCGGTAATCCACCTTTGGCGATCACGCGAAGAAGATGGATGGCCGGTTCATCAAGCGAAGCCGCGCTTTGCCCGGCCATGACGAAGTTTGAGGTTGCGCTTGTGCCCTAATCGATCTTCCGCGCTTCTTCCGGCAGCATGATCGGAATGCCGTCGCGGATCGGGTAGGCGAGCTTGGCCTGGCGCGAGATCAGCTCCTGGCGGGCGGCATCGAATTCGAGTTGGCCCTTGGTCAGCGGGCACACCAGAATCTCGAGCAGCTTGGCGTCGACGGTGCTTTCGGCGCGCTCGATTGGCGGTGTGGTCATGGGTGCGCTCCGGTGATGCGGTCGTTGATCATGGTTATTTATCAGAATTACTGCAGCGGTGGGTCGCCGCTGGTGCGCTTCTTGGCCAGATCCATTTCAGTGACAGCGATCAGGATCTCGGCGCGGGTCTTGAGATCGGGCGCTTCGAGCATCGCCTGCTTCTCGGGCGGACCATAGGGCGACATCATCGCCAGCGCATTCACCAGGGCCTCGTTGGGGGCCTTGTCGATGCCTTCCCAATCCACTTTCAGGTTGTTGGCCTTGAGGAAGTCGGTGAGTACCGCGAGCAGCGCGGCCCGATCGACATCATCTTCGCCCTTGCGTGCCGTGAAATCGTCGATGAAGGGGAAGTAGTCGACCTTGCACTGCCGGTACGCGGTCAGCACCGAGAGTTCCTGCACCACCTCGAAACGGGAAACGCCGGTCAGTTCGAGGATGTAGCGGCCGTCACCGGATTCGGCGAGCTGGGTAATGCGCCCGACACAGCCGACTTTGAACAGTGCCGGCTTGGCCTCATCCGGCGAATGCGCCGCATCGGGCTGGATCATGCCAATCAGCCGGTGCCCGTCGCGAAGCGAATCGTCGATCATCGCGAGGTAGCGCTGCTCGAAAATGTTCAGTGGCATCTGACCGCGCGGCAGGAGCAGCGCGCCCGGCAGCGGAAAGACCGGGATCACCTCGGGAAGTTCGGCAGGCCCGCGATAGTCGGCATTGATGGGCATGTCCGGTTCCGATTCGTCACGCGAGAAGAATTACGAGAACAGGATAGTCGATAACCGCCTGCGACCGTCAACGGTGGCCTCGTCCGTCGGTCCCCAGGCGTCGAAGAACTGGATCAATTGCTTGCGGGCGCCGTCGTCATCCCATTTGCGGTCACGCTTGACGATTTCGAGCAGATGACCCGTAGCCTCACTGCGCTGGTTGGCGCCATTGAGCGCGATCGCAAGGTCGAAGCGGGCCTGATGGTCGAGCGGATTTGCCGCGACCTTCTGTTCCAGTTCGGTGACCGGACCGAGCGCACTGGCCTGTTCGACCAGATCGATCTTGGCCTGCACGGCCTTGACCGCGGCGTCCTCACGCTTGGCAGCGGGGACGAGTTCGAGGGTCTGCTTGGCCTGTTCGATGGCGCCGGTCTCGACGTAACAGCGGGCGAGGCCTGCGATGGCCGCGATGTTGCCGGCGTCGGCGGCGATCACCTCGCCGTAGATAGAAGCGGCGGTGGCCGGATCGCCTTCTGCGAGAATGGCTTCGGCTTCCTGCAGCAATTCGGCAGCCGTCGGCTCGGCGCCGGGCATGCCGGCAGTCAATTTATCGATGAACGCTGTGACCTGGCTCTCCGGAACCGCACCCATGAAGCCATCGGCCGGCTGGCCGTTGACGAAGGCGATCACGGCCGGGATCGACTGGATGCCCATCTGGCCGGGAATCTCCGGATTCTCGTCGATGTTCATCTTGACCAGCTTTACCTTGCCCTTGGCGGCGGTCACGGCTTTCTCGATGACAGGAGTCAACTGGCGGCACGGACCGCACCAGGGCGCCCAGAAGTCGATCAGGACCGGCTGGCGCTTGGATTCCTCAATGACGTCCTGCACGAAGGTGCGGGTGGTCGTGTCCTTGATGAGAGCGGTTGCTGCCTGCGGCGTCGAACCTGCCTGCGGCGCCTGTGCGCCGCCCTGATCCATGATGGTCACGTGAACCTCGCTCGATGTCTGAAAAATTTGGCTGCTTCTAGCATGGCCTGAGCGATTAAATGGCGTTCGTGACAGTAATTTGCAATCCGGTGAAATAGGTCCGGCAGGGACCGATTCGACCCGAGAGGTGACATTTGGCTGTTTTGACCCGTTTTCTGGGCAAAATCGGGTTTAAAGGGCCATAAACCGCGATTAACTCGCCGCGATCCGAGATGCAGTCTAACTGTTGCATTCGCCACCGGCATTTGGCATAGGTCTGCGCGTCGGCGGCGAGCAATCGCCGCCTGTCTTCTCGGATGCGGGTGTAGCTCAGTGGTAGAGCACGACCTTGCCAAGGTCGGGGTCGAGGGTTCGAATCCCTTCGCCCGCTCCAGAATTTTCCTGGTTTTTTGGCATCAGTTTTATCGATCACAGGCCGCCGTCAGGCGGCCTTGTCGGTTGTGATCCGCAGGCACGCAGATCCGCCCCGCATCGCTTGAAATCATCGGGCGTTGGGCAGACAATCCACTGGCGAAGCGGGTACGAGACTGACGATGCCGTCGACCACGGATTCCAACCTGGAAATTGCCAAGCGTGCCAATGACGAGGCGCGGGCGGATTTTGCGACCTGGCTGATGATGGCTAAGCTGAAAAGCCTCGACGCGCTGCCGCAGGAAGCCCAGACATTCTATGCCGGCTATCTCGCGCTGCTCGCACGTGGCAAGCAATCCGAGCCGGCCGCGGCCGAAGCCACCATCCAGACTGTCTACCGCAGCTATTATTCCCGCATGGGCGGCACCGGCACCGCGCCCATCATCAAGACGGCTTCGAGATCAAGACCAATGCCCGACGACAACAATAACAACGTCACGCCTTTCCGCCGGATCAAGCCCAACACGCCGCCGCCCCCGCGAGAAAAGAAGAAGCTGCCGGCAGCGCTGATCTTCATCGCGCTGATCGTGCTGGCCGTGGCCTGGCGCTATCTCAGCAAGGGCAGCCTTTAAAAAGCGTAGCAGTGATAGCGCGATGATGCGGTGCGGTGCGCCAATTGCATCAGGCCACTGAAACTAACTTTCAAAAATGGCTTTTCAGGATGTCGTCGTGATGGCGACGTCTTTCATTTGCGCGAGCGTTAGTTGCGCTTTTCACCTGTGACATTTGTGCTAGCATCTCACTGTCTGAGAAAATCACAGGCCAATAAAGTTCGTCTCGAACGTTTAATAAGACATAGCAGCCGCAATGAGCTGCACAGGGAGTGACGCGATGAAATCGATGACTGGTCGATCCGTTGTTGCGTGCGCCGCCATCCTCGCTACGGCGATCGGCATGGCCTCGCTCAATCAAGCGAGCGCACAGCAGAAGCTCAAGAGCTACAAATCCGATACCAAGGAATTCTGGACCAACCCACCGGACGACTGGTTCCTCGGCGACGAGACCGAAGCGCAAAAGGGCCTCGCGCCGCCGTCGGGTCCGCCGACCGGTGCGTCCGATGCCGAACTTGCAGCCATGATGAAGAAGATCAAGCTGCCTGCCGGGTTCAAGATCGAGGTCTATGCATCCGGCGTGCTGGCCGCGCGGCAGATGGCCTGGGGCGATAAAGGCACGCTCTTTGTCGGCTCGTTCGGCCTCGGCAACGTCTATGCGATCACCGACAAGGGCGGCAAGAAAGAGGTCAAGACCGTCCTCAAGGGCATGAAGATGCCGACCGGTCTCGCCTTCCAGGACGGTGCGCTCTATGTGATCGATATCAACAAGCTGATCAAATACGAGAACGCCGAGGCGAACCTCGACAAGCTCGGTGACGGCAAGGTGGTCTATGACGATATGCCGTCATTCGCGGCACATGGCTGGAAGTATCTCGCGCCGGACAAGGACGGCTGGTTCTACGTTCCGTTCGGACCTCCCTTCAACATCGGCATTCCGCCGACCAGCCTCTCGCAGATCCGCCGTGTCGATCCCAAGACCGGCAATGCCGAAATCGTCGCGCTCGGTGTTCGCAACTCGGTGGGTGGTGACGTCGATCCACGCACCGGAAAATACTGGTTCACCGAAAATGCCCGCGACTGGATCAGCGACGACATGCCGAGCGACAAGCTCAACATGATCTCGAAACTCGGCGAGCATTTTGGCTATCCGCATTGCCATCAGGGCAACATGCCGGATCCGAAATTTGCCATGGGGCACAAGTGCTCGGAATTCACGCCGCCGGTGTTGAATCTCGGCGCCCATGTCGCTCCATTGGGGATGAAATTCTATACCGGCAGCATGTTTCCCGCCGAGTACAAGAACAACATCTTCATTGCCGAACACGGCTCCTGGAATCGACACAAGTATCAGGGCGCACGCATCAAGCGTGTGATCGCCGGGCCGGACGGCAAGAACGCCAAGCAGGAGATCTTCGCCTCCGGCTGGATCGAGGGTGACCAGGGTTATCTCGGCCGTCCTGCCGATATCGTTCTCGCCAAGGATGGATCGCTGCTGATTGCCGACGATTGGGCAGGCGCGATCTACCGCATCAGCTACGCGAAGTAAGTCGCGAATTGCGTGAGGCTGGAGTTGCGTCATCTGCAACTCCAGCCTCATGTATTCTGGAATGGGAATGTGGCTCATGCATCGTTCTGCAATCGCGGCTGTTCTTGTCTTTCTCGTTCTTGGTTCTGGCTCCGGTCCGATCGATGCCGCCGATATCGCCGCCGGCAAGGAGAAGGCTGAGCTCTGCAGCGGCTGTCACGGCGAAAACGGCATCTCGCAAATGGAGAACGTCCCTTCGCTCGCCGCACAGCCGGATCTGTTTATCCAGTGGCAGCTGGTGTTCTTCCGCTCGGGCACGCGCAAGAACGAGCAGATGCAGCCGATCCTGGAGCAGATCGACAACAACGACATCCGCAATCTCGGCGCCTATTTCGCCTCGCTGAAACCGCCGGAGGGCAAGAAGCCCGATGACAATCCGGATCTGTCGGCCAAGGGCGCGCAGGCCGCCGCCGGCCGGCGCTGTGCGTCGTGTCACACGGAGAGTTATGCCGGCACCAAGGCGGTGTCACGGATCGCCGGACAGCGCGAGGACTATCTCGTCAAGGCGCTGCGTGATTACAAGTCCGGCGTCCGCGCCGGTGGCGGCATGGCCGCGATGGCCGAGGTTGCCTATTCGCTGAGTGAAGAAGAGATCACCGCGCTGGCGCATTATCTGGCGCATCTATGAGGGGAAGTCCGTAGCCCGGATGGCGATTGGCTTAATCCGGGCCACGTGGTGATCTTACGCGACCCGCTGATGCTCATACGCCTTGAGATGCGTGTAGATCATCCGCAGCCGTGGCACAGCGACCTTGGCGGCATCGGCGCGAGCGATGACATCGCCGACGATCTGGTCGGCCTCGATCTGCGCCTTGTTGAGGATGTCGCGATACATCGAGGCGGTCATCTTCGAACCTTCAGCCGTCAGCATGCCCTCGGTGCGTTCGAGAAAGGCTGCCCGCGGTGCGAAGCCGTTGGCCTTGGCGACGCCGCTCATCTCATCGCGCACGCCCAGGATGAAGTCCCGGCCGCCGGGGGCCGCCACGATATCGCCAACCGCGCCGCGCATCGCACTGGTCGAACCGGCAATCGTCGCCAGGAATACCCACTTCTCCCACATGTCCTGCATGATGTTGTCGGAGGGCGAGCCGCCGAAATTGCCGGTCGCCATGATCGCTGCAATCGCCTTCGTGCGGTCGGAGCTACCGCCCTTGCGCTCGCCGAAGCTCAGCAACTGCATCGGCGCCATCTGGACGACCTCGCGCGCCTCGTTGAGCGTCGCTGCGATCTGGCATTGGCCGCCCATGACATTCTCGGCGCCGAACTTCTTCTCCAGTACGTCGAGATGCTTCATGCCGTTGAGCAGCGGAATGATGGCCGTGTTCGGCCCAACCGCCGGTGCAAAGGACGCGATGGCATCGTCCAGGTCGAACGCCTTGCAGCTCAGCAGCACGACATCGAATTTCTCCTTGATCGTGTCGGCCTGCACCGTCGGCGGATTCTTCAGGGTCACGTCGCCATGCGGGCTCTTGATGACAAGGCCGGCGCTTGCCAGCTCACCGGCGCGCTTCGGGCGAACCAGGAAAGTGATGTCATTGCCGGCCTGCAACAGCCTGCCGCCGAAATAGCCGCCGATGGCACCGGCGCCGACCACGAGAATACGCATTGAGATGAGTCCATGTTGGATTGGAACGTGATGCTGTCAAACAGTAGCCCGTTATTGCGAGCGAAACGAAGTAATCCAGTTCCTTGTCGATGCAGGGCTGGATTGCTTCGCCGCAAGAGCTACCAGCAATGACGGCTGCGAGAAGGTGCTCGCTACCACTTCTCCCCGAACGGGCGAATCTCCAGTTCAAACGCCCAGGCGCTGCGCGGTTGGCTGTAGAGCTGCCAGTAAGATTCCGCGACCGACGCGGGCGGCATCAACAAATCGGGATTGTTCAGTGCCTCCTTGCCCCACATCTGCTCGCGGCGCTCGCGTACCCAGGCGGTATCGACGCCGGAATCGATGATCAGATGGGCGACATGGATGTTCTTCGGTCCGAGTTCGCGGGCCATCGCCTGTGCCACGGCGCGTAGCCCGAATTTAGCCGATGCAAACGCCGCGAAACCACTGCCGCCACGCAGACTCGCGGTCGCGCCGGTGAAGAAAATGTTGCCCTGGCCACGCGCTGTCATCAACCGGGCTGCTTCGCGCCCGGCCAGAAATCCGGAATAGCAGGCCATCTCCCAGACCTTGCGAAATACCCGTTCGGTCGTCTCCAGAATCGGGAAATTGACGTTGGCGCCGACATTGAAGATGCAGACTTCCAATGGTGCATGCGCATCCGCGTCATTGAGAAAGGTGGCGATTTCGTCTTCCTTGCGGGCATCCAGCGAGCGCGCCACGATCGTGCCACCCGTGGCCTCGATCTCCGCCACCAAAGGCGCGAGCTTGTCCCCGTTGCGACGGCCGGCGAACACTGTGAAACCTTCGGCGGCAAATTTCTTGGCGATCTCGGCGCCGATATAGTCCCCGGCGCCGATGACCGCGACAGTCGCGTTGCGCTTCTGCATGAAACTCTCCCGTTACTTGTTGGCGCCGATGATCAGTTCCTCGACCTCGCGCAGCTGTTCCTTGCCGAAGAACATCTCGTTGCCGACGAAAAAGGTCGGCGAACCGAAGGCGCCGCGCTCGACGGCGGTCTGCGTGTTCGCCACCAGCACTGCCTTCACCTCGGGCTCCTGTCCGCGTGCGAACAGTCTTGCGCCGTCGAGACCGGAGTCGGTGAGCGCCTTGATGGCAACTTCGGGGTCATCCATCTTCTTTGGCTCACCCCACATGTGATGGAATGCCGCCTCGACATATTTCTCGAACACGCCTTCAAGCTGTGCTGCGATAGCGACGCGCATCAGGTTCAGTGTGTTGACCGGAAAGAACGGGTTCATCGTGTAGGGCTTGACGCCAAAGCGCTTCACGAACCGCTCGGTCTCGATTTGATGAAACTCACGTTTGTTCTTGACGCCGGCATAGGTTTCCGCCGGCGAGCGATTATTGGTCGCCTTGAAGATGCCCCCCAGCAGGACCGGGACATATTCGAATGTCACGCCGGTGCGCACTGCGATCGCCGGGATCGCCAGATGGCTGAGATAGGCGTTGGGGCTGCCGAAATCGAACAGAAATTGTGGCGACGTCTTGGTCAAGGCGGTCTCCCGAATTTTATTGGGCGCAGTGTGGCGCAGCACGTGCGATGCGTCCACATCTTTTATGATGACCGTAATGCTATGGCTTGACGACGCACAGTGTTAGATCAGACGTTGTACGGTCCGTTTGCGCCACACCAGCATGTAATAGCTCATCTGCAGAACAAACATGGCGCAGAAGGTGATGGGGTAGGCGGCCCAGACGCCATCGAGACCGATAGTGCGGCTGAGGATGACGGCCGAGGGCACCTCGATGGCAACGATGGCGAAAACCAGAAGCGCCAATGGTGCGAATACCGTTCCGCTGGCACGCATCATTCCGGAGAATGTTGTGGCCATGCCGAACAGGACCGAACTCCACAGTACAATGTGAAGCGATCGTTGTGCGAGTTCGAGGACCGCGGGATCGACAATGAAAAAGCTCATGAGGGTGCGGGAGAACAGGTAGGCGATCGCCACCAGTCCGCCGGTCAGGACGAGGTTCATCAGCAATCCGGTGCGGACGATGGCGCCGAGCCGGTCGGCCTGGCCGCGGCCGATGGCCTGCGCGCCGAAGATCGAGGCCGTAATCGAGATCGAAATGGCCGGAAACTGTACATAGCTCAAAATCTGGTTGACCGCGCCATAAGCGGCGGTCGCGTTGGAGCCGAAGCCGTTGACGAGGCCGAGCAGCACAAGTTCGGCCACCGACATTACGGCCATGCCGATCGCAGAAGGGATACCGATCCGCAACACCTTGCGCAGCAGCGCGGGGTCAAGCCGTATTCTGCGCAGGAACTCTGCGTCGGGCGCGAGCGCGTGTTTCTTGCGGCGCAGGTACATGGCGAGCCAGAGCAGCGTGAACGCGCTCGACGCGGCCGCGGCGCAGGCGGCGCTGGCCACGCCAAGCCGCGGCAGGCCGAACCAGCCCTGGATCAGCGCCGGTGTGACGGTGAGGCCTATGAATGTGGATAGTGCCAGCGCCCATAGCGGCGTCACGGTGTCGCCGACGCCGCGCATCATCGATGTCATCAGAATGAAGATGAAGGTCGCCGGCATCGCCAGCATCATGATCCGGGCATAGGCGCTGGCCTGGTCGAGAACATCCGCCGGTGTCGCAAGCGCAACCATCATTGGTCGGCTCAACAGGCCGCCGAACACCGCGATGATGACCGCTAGCAGAAGGGCGACAGCGAGGGTCGTGCCGGCCACCGCCTTTACCTTGTGGCGCTCGCCCGCGCCCCAGGCCTGGCCAATCAGCACCGACGCGCCCGCTCCCAATCCCACGACGAAGGAGATGAAGAAAAACATTACCGGAAAGAACACCGATGCCGCCGCGAGCGCATCGACGCCGATCATCTGGCCGACATAGATGCTGTTGATGGTGCCGAACAGCGATTGCAGAATATTGCTCAGCATCATCGGTGCAAGGAAGGTGAGAAACGTCCTCCACAAAGGACGCGGCGTCATCGGCAAGGGCTCAGACATAGCGGGTTCTCGGTTGGCGCGAAGACATAACGGTACGTTTGCGCGCGTTGATGCGCACGGTGTTGTGGTGGTCGATGGGGCCGGGTGATCAGGCCGGTGGGGCGGCGGCCTGATCACGAAATGCGAGTATTACGATGTGATCGCGGATATCGACTGGCCAATTCGCGATGAGTTCGGTGAAGCGCTGTCGGTCGCCGGCAAACAGCGCGCGCGACGCTTCCTCGAAGCCCGGCCGATCGCCGGCCATGGTCGACATGAAGTGATAGGCCGCATCGCGCGCGGCGCGTTGACGATCTCTGTCGCCACTCGCGCGGCGGGCATTTTCTACCAGCTTGCGCAGCGCGACTGAGGCACCGCCCGGCTGTGCGCCGAGCCAATCCCAGTGTCGCGGCAATAGCGTTATCTCGCGGGCGACGACGCCGAGCTTCGGCCGGCCACGGCCACGGGGCTCAGCGGGCGCGTCGGTTTCCGGCTCGATGGTTGTTGGCTGAGGCAGACGGGCGACGACCTCGCGATGGCTGCCGCGCAAATCGATATCGAGGGACTTGCCGGTGGCATTGTCGAAAATGATGATCGGGTCGGCGATTGCGCCGGTCGCGATCTTGATTGCGATGGCCACCTCGGCCAACGGCCCGGAAGCAAGCAGCTTCGGGCCGGCAAAGGCGCTAAAGAGAGGAACAGTCATTTCAGTCATGGGAATCAGTCCGTCTCGTCATCAAGATGGACGCTAATTATACCCGGATAATATATCTGTCAATATTACCCGGGCGATATTTCGCCGTGCCACGCCCCGTAAAGGACCGCCATGCTCACCGTTCATCACCTGAATAACTCGCGCTCCCAGCGCGTGCTGTGGCTGCTTGAAGAGCTCGGCACTCCCTATGAGATCGTCAGATACAACCGGCAGCCCAACATGCTGGCGCCGCCGGAGCTGCGAGCGATTCATCCGCTCGGCAAGTCGCCGGTCATTACCGACAACGGCAACACGATCGCCGAGTCCGGTGCGATCGTCGAATATCTCGTCAAGACCTATGGCAATGGCCGGTTGATCCCGGCCGACAATACGCCGGAGCGTCTGCGCTTCACTTACTGGCTGCACTATGCCGAGGGATCGGCGATGCCGCCGCTGCTGTTGAAGCTCATCTTCATGATGCTGCCGAAGCGCGCGCCGCTGCTGATGCGTCCGGTGGTCAATGCCATCGCCGCGAAAGCGCTGAACACGCTGGCCGATCCGCAGCTCAAACAGCACATGGTCTTCTGGGAAGGCGAGCTGTCGAAGAGCGAATGGTTCGCCGGCAGCGAGTTCACTGCGGCCGACATCCAGATGAGCTTCCCGCTCGAAGCAGCGTCCGCGCGCGCAGGGCTGGAGCAAGGACATCCCAAGGCAATGGCGTGGCTCGCGAAGATCCATGCGCGGCCCGCCTATCAGCGTGCGCTGGAGAAGGGCGGGCCGTATTCGGTGGGGAAATAATTGAGCTTCAGTAGCCGGCTGCCTCGGCGCCGCGCGTCCGCGGATCGGGTGCGCCGAGCAAGCCGTCTGGCGTCACCACAATAGAATTGGCCGACGTCTGCCCCATCGGCTCGATCACCTTGTGGCCCATCGCACGCAGCGCGTTGAGAGCCTCTTCGCTGAAGCCGCGTTCGGTGCGGACTTCATCGGGCAGCCACTGGTGGTGGAGGCGCGGTGCGGCCACGGCTGACATCACGTCCATTCTGTAGTCGATCACATTGACGATCACCTGCAGCACCGTCGAGATAATGCGGCTACCGCCGGGGGAGCCCGTGACGAGCACCGGCTTGCCGTCCTTCAGCACGATGGTCGGCGACATCGATGACAGCGGCCGCTTGCCGGGGCCGGGCAAGTTGGCTTCGAAGCCGACCAGGCCGAAGGCATTCGAGGCGCCGGGTGCTGCGGTGAAATCGTCGAGCTCGTTATTCATCAACACGCCCGTACCGTCGGCGACGAGGCCGACGCCGTAGGGAAAGTTGAGCGTATAGGTATTGCTCACAACATTGCCGGCTGCATCGACCACGGAATAGTGGGTTGTATTCTGCCCTTCACGCGGCGGCACCGCAGAGAGCGCATCGGTCCATGGCGTCGCCTTGTCGAGATCGATCGAGGCGCGCTGTTTGGCGGCGTAGTCTTTCGATGTCAGTATCGCAATCGGCGCGTTGACGAATGCAGGATCGCCAAGATAGCGCGCGCGATCAGCATAAGCGCGTTTCATCGCCTCGATCAGCAGATGCAGCGACGGCGCCGAGCCTTGCCGCAAGGTTGCCACTGGAAAGCCTTCGAGAATGTTGAGTGTTTCCAGCAGCACCGTGCCGCCGGATGATGGCAGCGGCATCGAGACGATATCGTAGCCCCGATAGCTGCCGCGCACCGGCTGGCGGATCACCGGTTGATAGGCCTTTAGGTCTTCGATCGCGAAAATGCCGCCAGCCTTGTTGATGCCATCGACCAGCCTCTGCGCCACCGGGCCTTCGTAGAATCCGCGTGGCCCTTGCGCGGCGATTGCCGTCAGCGTCGCAGCAAGGTCGCTCTGGATCAGCGTATCGCCCGGTTGCAGCGCTGTGCCATCGGGGCGCGAGAAGATCTTGACCGATGATGGCCAGCGCGCGGTGCGTCGTTGCAGATCGGGCAGCGTGGCGGCGATATCGTCCGCCACGACGAAGCCGTCGCGCGCCAGCGCAATCGCGGGCTGCAACAGATCCGACAATGTGAACTTGCCCGAGCCATATTTTTCCAGCGCAAGTGACAGCCCTGCCACCGTGCCGGGGACGCCGATGCCCAATGCGGAGTCACGCGATTTCGCTATATCCGGCTTGCCGTCACTGCCGAGAAACATGTCACGGGTGGCAGCGGCCGGCGCGGTCTCGCGATAGTCGATAGTGATGTCCTCGCCGGCGGCGGTATGGATCACCATGAAGCCGCCGCCACCGATATTGCCGGCGCGCGGATAGGTGACGGCCATGGCGAAACCGCTCGCAACAGCCGCATCGATCGCATTGCCACCGCGCGCCATGACATCCGCACCGACCTTGGCGGAGATATTCTCTTGGGCGACGACCATGCCATGCTTGGCAGCGATGGGTTTGAGTGTGTCTGGCGGTGCGGGGGTATAGATGTCACGCGCCTGCTGCGCGTTTGTCGATGCCGGGACGACGAGTATAAATGCGAGTGCTGCGACGCACGTACAACGCAGGAAAGCAAACAGTGCCATCGATCACTCCGGCTGACAGCGGACATGATCGCATCGCCGTCTCGAATGCTATATGGCTTGTGAAACGTACGAGACAACACTCTGTGATTCGCGGGGGATACCACGCATGGCGGTCGCCGCCGCTTCATCAGCCTCTGTGACCGCCGCCCCAAAGACCTATCCACCGCGCTCTGCGGTGATCAGCTGGATGTTTTTCGATTGGGCGGCCCAGCCTTACTTCAGTCTCATCACAACCTTCATTTTCGCGCCTTATTTCGCCACGCGCGTGGCGTCCGATGCTGCCACCGGGCAATCTCTGTGGGGCTTCGCCACCGCCGCCGCCGGGCTGATCATCGCGCTGGCGTCGCCGATGCTTGGCGCGATTGCCGATGCGAGCGGTCGGCGTAAACCGTGGATCGCAGGCTTCGGCGCAATCTTCGTGATCGGCGCCTGTATCATGTGGATCGGCAAACCCGGCGATCCCGCGCTGATCTTGCCGCTGCTGATTGCCTACGGATTTGCGACGATCGGGGTGGAATTCGCCACCGTTTTCAATAATGCGATGATGCCGACGCTGGTGCCGCCGGATAAAATCGGTCGCCTGTCCGGCTCAGGCTGGGCGCTCGGCTATGTCGGAGGTATTCTCAGCCTGATCATCGTGCTCGGCTTCATGGCCGCGAATCCGACGACGGGACGCACGCTGTTCGGCCTGGTCCCGATCCTCGGCCTCGACCCCGCGACCTTCGAAGGCGATCGTATTTCAGCGCCGCTGTCGGGTCTGTGGTTCGTCGTCTTTGTGCTGCCGATGTTTCTGCTGACGCCGGATTTTCCTGCGAAGGTTTCGCCCGGTAACGCCGTGCGTGCAGGTTTGACCGGTCTCAGGCACACGCTAAGCGAATTGCCGAAGCATCGCTCGATGATGGCATTCCTGATTGCCAACATGATCTACACCGACGGGCTGGTGTCGCTGTTTGCTTTCGGGGGCATCTATGCGGCTGGCACTTTCGGCTGGAATACGATTCAGATAGGCACGTTCGGCATAGTGCTCGCGGTCGCCGGCACATTCGGTGCCTTCATGGGCGGCAAGCTCGACGATGCGTTCGGACCAAAGCGTGTGATCACCGGCAGCATCCTGCTGCTGCTGACCTCGATCATTGCGATCCTGCTGATTGATCGCGAAACCATCTTCTTCATCAAGGTCGCGCCGCCGGTGCCAGGCGGCGGCCTGTTCGCGGCGCCTGCGGAGAAGGCCTATCTCGCGCTGGGTTGCCTAATCGGCATGGCGGGCGGTCCGCTGCAGGCGGCATCGCGCACGCTGTTGATCCGGCTGGCGCCGCAAGATCGCATCGCGCAGTTCTTCGGCCTGTTCGCGCTGACAGGGAAGGTAACGTCCTTCATGGGGCCGCTATTGATCGGCCTCGTCACCGCAGTCACCGCCAGCCAGAAGGCCGGCATGGCGGTGCTGGTGCTGTTCTTTGTCGGAGGCCTCGGCCTGCTCGCACGAGTGCGGCAGTAGCTACCGGGCGATGACCGTGCGCTCTCTCGCCCCGCCCTTGCGGGGAGAGGTAAGAAAGATCAGTGCTTGAAGTGCCGGACGCCAGTGAACACCATGGCGATGCCGGCATCATCGGCAGCCTTGATCACTTCATCATCGCGGATCGAACCGCCCGGCTGAATCACGGCCGTGGCTCCGGCCTCGATCGCCACCAATAGTCCGTCGGCGAAGGGGAAGAACGCATCCGATGCGACGACCGATCCTTTGGTCATAGGCTCGGCGAGTTTCAGTTCGGCAGCAGCATCCTGCGCCTTACGTGCGGCAATCCGAGCGGAATCGACCCGGCTCATCTGGCCCGCACCGATACCGACGGTGGCAAGGTCCTTCGCGTAAATGATCGTGTTCGATTTGACATGCTTGGCCACACGGAATGCAAATTTGAGGTCGCGCAATTCAGCATCCGTCGGCTGTCGTTTGGTGACCGGCTTCAGGATCATGTCATCGACCACCGCATTGTCGCGGCTCTGTACCAGTAGGCCGCCGGCCACCGTCTTGTAGGTCAGGCCCGGCGCGCGCGGATCAGGCAGGCTGCCTGCCAGCAGCAGGCGGATATTCCGTCGTTTGGCGATGATGGCGATTGCTTCTTCGGTGGCATCCGGCGCGATGATCACCTCGGTCAGGATCTCGGTGATGGTCTGTGCGGTCTCCGCGTCTAGTGTGCGGTTCATGGCGATGATGCCGCCGAAGGCCGAAGTAGAATCGCAAGCCAGCGCCTTGCGATAGGCGTCGATCAGGTTGCTGCCTTCGGCCACGCCGCAGGGATTGGCGTGCTTGACGATGACGCAGGCTGCGGTGCGCTTGGCGTCGAACTCGGCGATACATTCATAAGCGGCATCGGTATCATTGATGTTGTTGTAGGACAGTTGCTTGCCCTGCACCTGCCGCGCCGAAGACACACCAGGGCGCAGTTCGGGCGTGCGATAGAACGCAGCGGTCTGGTGCGGGTTCTCGCCATAACGCAACGCCTCGACCAGCTTGCCGCCGACGGCGCGGAAATCCGGCGCGTCGATTTTCAGCTGATCGGCAAACCAGTTCGAGATCGCAGCATCATAAGCTGCGGTGCGCGCATAGGCCTTGGCTGCCAGACGACGGCGCAGCGTCAGCGTGGTCGCGCCCTTGTTGGTGGCGAGTTCGTCGAGCACCGACTGATAGTCGGAGGGCTCGACGACGACGGTGACGTCGTCATGGTTCTTGGAGGCTGCGCGGATCATTGCCGGACCGCCGATGTCGATATTCTCGATACAATCCTCATAGGACGCGTTCTTCGCGACGGTCTCCTCGAACGGGTAGAGGTTCACGACGAGCAGATCGATCTGCGAAATTCCATGATCCTTCATTGCCTTGGCGTGTTCGGCATTGTCGCGGATCGCGAGCAGGCCGCCATGAACCTTGGGATGCAGCGTCTTGACCCGGCCATCCATCATTTCCGGGAAGCCGGTGAGATCGGACACATCGGAGACCTTCAGGCCCGCCGCAGCGATCGCCTTGGCGGTACCGCCAGTAGAAACGAGGTCGATGCCGTGAGCGGCCAGCGCCCGCGCGAATTCGATCAGCCCGGACTTATCGGAAACGGACAATAGAGCGCGAGTAACCTTGCGCGGATGGTCGGTCATGATGCGTATCCCGTGGGAGAAGGACGCCGCGTAGCATGGTTTCGTGGTGCAAGAAACCGCAAGGGCTTGCATGCCAGCAATTTCGTCGTGAAGGCCTGATTTACAACGGCAATTCCGGCTCGCGGCGGGCATTGCGGCGGGCCGTGGTCTGCGACGGCGAGGAGGCCGAACGGGCAAAACTCCAGCGGATGCTGGAGGTCTGCTGGGCGTTCTGGTGGATCACGATCTGGGCGGTCCGGCGCGGCCCGTCATTGCCGGCCAGGAACACGCTGTCCTCAAGTTCGACCTTGTCGTCGAGCGCCTCGAAGGTCCAGACGTCGCGGTTCGGCAATACCAGCATGACACCGCGGGCGTCGCTGAGCCGGCTGGCTTTCACCGAGGGATGCAGGTGGAAGCGCAGGGCGTAGTCGGTATTACTGCCCTTGAGCCGCGCGCCGGGCGCGGCCGCTACGATGTCCTCGCCCTCGAGTTTCGAGCCGTCCTCGGAGATCATCAGCACGCGGCGATGCGTCACGCCGAAGCGCGGGTGATAGCCGTCATGCGAGGTGGTCAGTATGGTGCCGTTGGAGGTGATCTCGCGATAGCTCTCCACCACATGCGGGCCGTTGACGATCGGCGCGCCCTGCAGAAACTTCTTCATCGCGCTGCGTTCGATGAACTGGCACGACGAGGTGTTGTGATAGGTCATCGTCGAATGCGCGGGCGTGCCGCGCGCGAAAGCGCGCCAGTTGTCGCGCCCGGTCGACGGCATGCCGCAATTGATGACGATGCGGCTCGGGCCGGACGACAGTTCGAACGACAACGTACCGGCATGGGCGTCGTGGCTCACACTGGACGGTGGTGGCGGGCCGGTGTCGATGATCACGGTCATCTGACCGGCCTCAAGACGCTGGAAGCCGGTATGCGGCATATGCGCCATCGGGACGCCGTGCGTGTCGTCATAGGCCAGCAGCGTCGCCAGCAGATGCGATGGCGCATTGCTCATACCGTTGAACAGTGCGAACGAGCCGTCGCCATGACGGAAGAATCGCAGCATCGGCATCATGCGATCGATCGCATTCAGCAGCGCCGGCGGTGGCGCGATATTGCGGGCGGCAAAAGTCTGCCGCAGCGGCAGCAGATCGATCAGCAATTCGATCAACGCGCCCGGATTGCGCGAGATATGCCCGCCGTCCGGTAGAATTTGGCGCTGCAATTCGTCGGAAAGTTTGCGCGTCGCAGTGCGGATGTGGCGCGCCTGGTTGGCGAGGCAGAGCGAGGCATAGCACAGCGCAATCAGTACCTGCAGCTTTGGCACGCCGTCGGGTGCATGCGACAGCGCGTAGCGCAGGGAGCGAATCTCGCGGCTGAGCGAGCGCAGATAGCGGCGATAGAATTTGCCGTCGGTGTCGCCGAGCACCAGGGGCGCCTGCGACAGCAGCGAGATCACGCGGCGGGCGATGACGTCGGCGCGGCGACTGACAGGGCGCTTGCGCGACGGATTAGACATCCAGTCGTCGATCAGCGAGCGGGCATTGGCGCGGGTGATGGCGGTGTCGGCGGCGCGCAGATGCCTCAGCCAGCCAAAGCCGAGCAGCGAAACTTCCCAGTCTTCCGATGGCGGCTCCAGATCGAAGATCGAGCGGCCGTGGCAGGTGACGATCTTGCCTGCGAAGACGAAGCGCCCGGCATAGATCTCGGCGGCGCGGGTGGCGTCGGTGGTGCGCAGGTCATGCGGCGCGATGATCAGGCGATCGGTGCGTCCGGGCCAGAGCCGGGCCAGCGCTGCCGATCCGCCAGACGCGCGCGACATCGCGCTCCGCGCGAAGCGGCCGAGGATCAGCCCCGAGATACGTCTGCGATGTGCGACCACGCGCGCCTTGAACTGGAAGAGAAAGGGTTGTTGCGAATCCTTTTAGCCGGAAACGCGATCCGCACACAGTACAAGGAAGCCCCCTGTGGAAGCCTCGCGAATCGGGAGATTACTCTGTGAATATCAGGATTTAATCAGTCGCGCCGCATAGAAGCCGTCGAGCCCGCCAAGCCGGGGGTCGGCATGGGGCAGATGGCTCGGCAGAGTGCGCAGATCGCCATCGGGGGTGACGATCTCGGCAAGACCGGCCACTTCGCTGGCATCGGCTGGGGCGCGGCGCATGCTGGAGTCCTTGGCCAGCAGGTCGGCGATGGCCTGTTCGCCTTCTTCGGGCTCCAGCGAACAGGTGCAATAGACCAGGGTTCCGCCGGGCTTCAGGATGGAGGCCGCCTTCTGCAGCAGGCGCCGTTGCAGCGCGGTCAGCATGACGATGTCGGAGTCCTGCTTGAGCCAGGCGACATCGGGGTGCCGTCGGATGGTGCCGGTGGAGGAGCAGGGCGCGTCCAGCAACACGCCGTCAAAACCCTCGCCGGGATATTCGGTGCCGTCGACGACGACGGTTTCCGCCTCAAGCGACAGCCGCGCCAGATTTTCGCGCAGCCGCGCCACACGGTTCGGCGAGCGGTCGATAGCAGTGACCTGCGCGCCGCCCTGGACCAATTGCGCAGTCTTGCCGCCCGGCGCGGCGCAGAGATCGACGATGCGTTTGCCTTTGAGGTCGCCGAACAGTCGTGTGGGCAGTGCCGCCGCGGCGTCTTGTACCCACCACTGGCCGTCATCGAAGCCGGGCAGCATGGTCACCGAGCCCTGCAGCAAGGTTCGGACGGAGCCCGTGGGGAGTACCTCACCATGCAGGCGCGTGGCCCAGGCATCGGCTTCGGATTTGACGGTGAGATCGAGTGACGGCTCATGGCTCAGCGCCACGGCCATTTCCTTCGTGGCCGTCTCGCCGTAATGCGCCGTCCAGCGCGCCATCAGCCATGGCGGGATGTCGAGAGTCTGGGCGGCCACTTCGTCGATCAGCGGTTGGCCTTCGCGGGCGCAGCGCCGCAATACGGCATTGACCAGCCCGGCGTATTTCGCGGCACGGCGATCGGACTGCACCATGCGGACTGACAGATCGACGGCGGCATGATCCGGCACGTCCATCCAGAGGATCTGGGCCGCGCCGATCAGGAGCGCGCTTTGCGCACGCGGGGCATCTGTAGGAACACCGCGGTCGAGCAGACGGGAGAGAATATGCCCGAGCGTACCGAGCCGGCGCAGGATCGTCGCAACCAGACGTCGCATCAGCGCGCGGTCGCGGTCGGACAGCGTTTTCAGGCCGGGATGGGCGGCCGCACCTTCGAGCTGGTCGTCGAGGGTCCGATGCTTGTGCAAGACGCCGTCGAGAATATCCGCCGCAATCCGTCGCGCGGCGAGGCCGGGGACCTCGGTTGGCGGTGCGTATCTTACTTGCGACATGCAAAAACATCACGACGGAGGGCGGGCAATGGCGCGGGCAGGCTCAGCATGCGGCCACTGGATGGGAGCGATTCTGTCGCATGCGAATATGCCAAATGTAAGAATCGCCCTTATATGCTCACAGTCGAACGGCAACTGTTCGACATTGATTTATGTAACGCGTGCCGCCCTTGCCGGTTCAGCAGGAAACCTGAGATGAACGACATTCCTTCCGAGTCCGCAACGCCTTTGCCGGAGCGTGAGCCGGCACCGAAGAAAGTTTTGACGCCCGCCGCGCAGCGCGCGCTGGCCGAGGCAGAAGAACGCCGGGCCGCGACTGCAGCAGCACATACTGCGGCGAAAGCGAAAGAGTTTCAGGGACCTGAAGGTCCTGAGCCGACGCGCTTTGGCGACTGGGAGCGCAAGGGTATTGCGTCTGACTTCTAGCCGTCGCGTAATTGTGGCCAGATTCTTCTGGCCGGCTGTTTCGACTCACATTATCGCAGGACGATGACCCCAGCATCACGCATTCATCGTGTGTCGCCGTGGCGATCCCGCATGTCCGCGGCGATGCCGTGGGTATTCGTGCTTGGCCTGGCCGCCGGCACCATGCTGCCGGTGAAGCGCTGGCTGCCGTTCCTGCCCGGCGCGGATCAGACCGAGGCCGCCCGCGATTCCGAAGCGATCGTCAGGCGCGCCGGTAATGCTGAAGCGCGCTACCCGATCGAGATGCGCTATGCCATCGACGGCGATACTTTTGGCGCGCGCGTGCATCTTGGGTCGGGTGAAGACGTCAGCGTGCGCATTCGTTTGCGTGGCATCGATGCGCCAGAGCTGAAGGGGCAATGCGCGCGCGAGATTCAGAAAGCAGAAACCGCGACGGCTGCACTGACCAAGTTGCTCCGCGAGGGAGGCCTCACGATCTACAATATCGGGCCTGACAAATATCCCGGCCGCGTGGTCGCCGATGTCGCGACCAGGCAAACGCCCAACGTGTCTGCAGCAATGCTCAACGCAGGGCACGCGCGCCCGTATGGTGGCGGTCATCGTAGCGGCTGGTGCGATAGCCGATGAGATCAGCAAAACAAAAAGCCGCGCATCATGCGCGGCTTTTCAGAATAGCGAAGCTGCCAGCGATCAGCGCTGGGTGACGATCACCGGCGTGCCGACCGAGACGCGCGAATAGAGGTCGGTGATGTCTTCATTGTACATGCGCACGCAACCGTAAGAGACATAGCCGCCGATCGAATTGGGGCGGTTGGTGCCGTGGATGGCATATTCGCCGCCGGCAAGGGTCATCGCTGCAACGCCCATCGGATTGGCTGGCGAACCGCCCGCAATCACGTCCGGGATATTCGGATTGTCACGCTTGACGTCGGCTGGCGGAGCCCAGGCCGGCTGGCGGTACTTGCCGTCGATCTTGGTGGCGCCGGCCCACTGTTTGCCGGGCTTGCCGACGCCGACGGGATAGCGCACGGCCTGACCCTGTTCGAGCACGAGATACAGCTTACGCTCATTGGTCTTCACGACGATGGTGCCGGGGGCATAGTCGCCGTGGAAGCCGACCACATTGGGCGCTGCCTGCGCGGCGGGGGACATCAGGGCGCCAACGACAACGGTGGCTGCCAGCGCACTAGCAATCTTCAAGGACATCGATCTCTCCAGTTCGGCCCGGCCGGTAGCGGCCGACGAGGTCGTGCCGCCTCTCAAGGCGACGAAAACAATTGCACACGGGAAATTCTCAACCAGTCGCGTAAACAACCGGTCTCTGCCGGCGCGGGGGGAGTGCGCCAACGAGCGCCTAAAGAGGAAATCCGCTGAACAAAGTAAATGCCCGGAAAACAACACTCGCTCTAAATTGGCCAGCAGCGGCCATCTGCTCCTGACAATCGCGTGAGGGCAGTCAGATGCGATGCATAGGAGGTCATCAGGCCAGCGTAAACGCCTCATGGATGGCGGATTGTACCGCGCCGCCGAGGACAGCGCCGCCACCGGCCACATAGATCCAGTCACCAATAACTGTGGCGCCGACCGCATGGCGCGGGGTCAGCATCGGCGCGTGGCTCTGCCAGGTGTCGGAGGCCGGATCGTAGCTTTCCATCTGTCCGAACACCTTGCCCTGGGTGAGCTGGCCGTTCTGCACCACGCCGGATTCTCCGCCCATGGCAAACAGCCGGTCGCGATACACGACAAGGCCATGGCCCGAACGGGTTGTCGGCAGTGCGGCGCGCAGCTCCCATGTGTCGCGCTCGGGCAGATACACATGGTGCAGATCGGTATTGTACTCGAACGTATTGAAACGCCCGCCGATTACATGGATCACGCCGCGAGCGGCGACGCAGCCGACATGGTCGCGCGCACCGGGCAGTGCCTTGCGGGTCTCCCATTTGTCGGTTTTGGGATCATAGACCTCATGCCAGCTGACGCTGGCGCGCTCTGCCGCGGGTTCCGACGCGCCGCCGATCAGATGGATCTTGCCGTTCAGCGCGACCGCAGCGCCGGCACCGCGCGGTCTCGGCAACGGCGCGATCGTATCCCAGCGGTTGGCGGCGACATCGTAGGCATAGGCGTTCTGATCCGAGCCGCGGTTCTGCTGCATGAAGCCGCCAAGCGCATAGACCCGTCCGGCATCGGCGGCGACCGAGACGTGATTGGCCCCGCGCGGCAGCGGCGCGGCGTCGAGCCACTGATCTGACGCGGGGTCGTAGACGTGGTGATAGGGCCGGTCGACGCGGCCTTCGCCGTAGCCGCCGACGATATGCATGCGATCGGCCCATGACGTCGCCCAGGCCATCTCGCTTCGCGGCAATGGCAGCGCAGCGCACGATATCCACTTGCCTTGCGGCCCTTTCGGCGCGGGACTCTCCGTGACGCGCTGCGCTTCCTGCTCGGGCGTCATGTGATGCGGCACGCCACCTTGCAATTTGGCGTAGGGCTCTTTCGACGACGGCGCCGCAGGCAATGCGGGATGACCGGCATGTTGCGCACGGGCCGAGGCTCCGCCCGCGACAACTGCAACACTTCCCAACACGAATGACCGACGATCCATCACATCACTCCGCGCCTGCCGATAGACTGGGGTGAGTTGTTACGCCCCCGGCTTCTTGTTCTGCCGATGCTCGACGAGGTCGGTGACCACGGCGGGATCGGCCAGTGTCGATGTATCACCCAGAGATGACGGTTCGTCTTCGGCGATCTTGCGCAGGATGCGGCGCATGATCTTGCCGGAGCGGGTCTTCGGCAGGCCCGGCGCGAACTGGATGAGGTCCGGCGAGGCGATCGGGCCGATATCCTTGCGGACCCAGGCTACCAGCTCCTTGCGCAGCTCTTCCGTCGGCTCGACGCCGTTCATCAGCGTGACATAAGCGTAGATGCCCTGGCCCTTGATGTCGTGCGGATAGCCGACCACGGCGGCTTCCGACACTTTCTCATGCGCGACCAGCGACGATTCCACTTCGGCGGTGCCCATGCGGTGGCCGGAGACGTTGATGACGTCATCGACGCGGCCGGTGATCCAGTAATAGCCGTCGGCATCGCGGCGGCAGCCGTCGCCGGTGAAGTACCTGTTCTTGTAGGTCGAGAAATAGGTCTGTTCGAAGCGGGCATGGTCGCCATAGACTGTGCGCATCTGGCCCGGCCACGACTTGGCAATGCAGAGATTGCCCGAAGTCTCGCCGTCCAGCACCTTGCCATCGGCATCGACGATCTCGGGCACGACACCAAAGAACGGCCGCGTCGCCGAGCCGGGCTTGAGCTTCGTCGCGCCGGGCAGTGGCGTGATGAGAATGCCGCCTGTCTCGGTCTGCCACCAGGTATCGACGATCGGCGCACGCGCCTCGCCGACGACGTGATAGTACCACTCCCAGGCTTCCGGATTGATCGGCTCGCCGACCGATCCCAGCAATCGCAGGCTCTTGCGCGAGGTTTTCTTCACCGGCTCGTCCCCGGCTTGCATCAGCGCGCGAATCGCAGTCGGCGCGGTGTAGAAGATATTGACCTGATGCTTGTCGATCACTTCCCAGAAGCGCGACATCGACGGATAGTTCGGCACGCCTTCGAACATCAGCGTGGTCGCGCCGTTGGCCAGCGGCCCGTAGAGAATGTAGCTGTGACCGGTCACCCAGCCGACGTCGGCCGTGCACCAGTAGATATCGCCCTCATGATAGTCGAACACATATTGATGCGTCATCGAGGCGAACAGCAGATAGCCGCCAGTGGTGTGCAGCACGCCCTTGGGCTGGCCGGTGGAGCCCGACGTGTAGAGGATGAATAGCGGATCTTCCGCATTCATCGGCTCGCAGGGGCATTCGGTGGTCACGACTTCGGCGGCCTCACGATACCAGAAGTCACGGGCGGGATCCATGTTCACCGGCGTGCCGGTGTGCTTGACCACGACGACCCAGTCGACGCCGCCAGCCTTGGCGACGGCAGCATCGACATTGTTCTTCAGCGGCACCTTCTTGCCGCCGCGCAGGCCTTCATCGGCGGTGATGATGATCTTAGACTGGCAGTCGGTGATGCGCTGCGCCAGCGAGTCCGGCGAGAAGCCGGCGAAGACCACCGAATGGACCGCGCCGATGCGCGCGCAGGCCAGCATCGCGTAAGCGGCTTCCGGAATCATCGGCAGATAGATCGTGACGCGGTCGCCTTTGCCGACATTGCGGTTGCGCAATACGTTGGCCATCTTGCAGACTTCGTCGTGCAGCTCCTGATAGCTGATGTGCTTCGACTGCGAGGGGTCGTCGCCTTCCCAGATGATCGCGGTCTGGTTGGCGCGCTTCGGTAGATGGCGGTCGATGCAGTTATAGGCGGCGTTCAATACGCCATCCTCAAACCACTTGATTGAGATCTTGCCTGGGGCAAAGGACGTGTTCTCGATCTTGGTGGGGGCGTGGGTCCAGTTGAGGCGCTTGGCCTGCTCGGCCCAGAAGCCGTTGGAATCGCTAATCGAGCGCGCATACATCTCGTTGTATTTCGCGTCATCGACGAAGGCGCGCGTCGTCCACTCAGCCGGTACGTCGTAAATCTTGTCGGACATCGTCCCCTCCACCACCGTGCGACCGCTGCGCGAATTCGCCGCCAGCCGGTTCTCGTTGCGCGCAATATGCGCCGGCGCGAGATAGCTGGACAAGCGGGGCCGGACTAGGCCTTTGGTCGGTCCGCAAGGTCGCTGCCCCGATCACGTTCGCGTTTTGACGGCCTCCAAACCTTCATCATAAAGCCAATTTGGCCGATCAACGGTAACCAGTAACCGAAATTGCGCGCCTGTGGACTCGCAATAGTTGCGGGAAGCCCCTAAATCGCCCTCGCAGGGACGGCCAAGCGGTCCGGAACCAAAAATCAATAAACGGCATTAGCAGAGACACAGGGCCGACGAGGCAGATAACACTATGATGGAACAGCAGAATTTCGCGCCTTCCCGGGCCGTTTCCGCCCGTTCCGTCGCGCGGCTAGCCCGTATGGCCAAGCCAAGCCCCGCGAGTGTGGAGGTTTTGGCTCGTGAAATGGGCCTGAAGCTTGGAGATCAGTCTGAGCTGACGATCCGCCGGCTCAAGCGCGGAAAATCTTATTCCTTCGTCAGGGCCAACGGCACCCCGATCAAGCATATCGGCACGATCAAGCGGTTGAACTCCATGGCGGTGCCCCCGGCCTATGCCGAGGTCCGCTATGCCGTTGATCCTACGTCGCATTTGCAGGCCGTCGGCCGCGACGCGGCCGGCCGGCTGCAATACCGCTATCACTCGGACTGGGAGAAGGTCCGCGAGCAACGCAAGGCGCATCGGCTGGCGAAGCTGGTGGCGGCACTGCCGAAGATCCGCCGCAGCGTCTCGGCGCTTCTGGCTGGCGACGAGCCGACGCGTGAGTTCGCGCTCGCCGCTGTCATCGAACTCGTCACGCGCACCGCGATCCGTGCCGGCAATGAGAGCTACATGAAGCTGTCGGGCACCCGCGGCGCTACAACGCTGATGAAGTCGAACGTGCAGCTCGAAGACGATTGCATCGTGCTCACCTTCAAGGCCAAGGGCGGCAAGGCAGTGCGCAAGGAGTCCAACGCGTCGAAGCTCGTCCGCGCGATTGGTATTCTGCACGACGTGCCGGGCAAGCGCCTGTTCCAGTATCGCGACAATGCCGGCCGCATTCACAAGGTCAACACAGCAGCAGTGAACGCCTTCCTGCGCGATATCGCCGGCATCAAGATTTCACTGAAGGATTTCCGCACTCTGATGGCGTCGGCGACGGTGGCTGAAACCCTGTCACGGATCGAGCCGGCAGCGAGCGTGCGCGGTCGCAAGAAGCAGGTGCTCGACGCCGTGCGTTCGGCGGCAGACGAGTTGCAGAACACGGCGGCGATCTGCCGCAAGAGCTATGTGCACGACACCATCGTTACGGCCTTCGAGGACGGCGTCCTTGCCCGCATCGCCGCGACGCAGACGGGCTATCGCTCGCAATCGAAGCGCGAGCAGCTTCTGGCGCAGGTAGTGGCCGAGGCGGGTTGAGTCAGGCGAGCGTCCACACCGCAGTGTTCTTGATATCCGCATCTTCGAGATCGCGCGTCACCGGAACCTTGTATTCGGTCATCTTTCGCAATTTGTCCTTCGGCAGATAGCTGCGACCGGGATCGCCGATCAGTACCGTCGTGCCGCGCACCGCCTGCGCTGAAAGAAATGCAAAGGCGCGCTCTGCGGTGTCGCGTTCATAGAAAATATCGCCTGCCAGAATCGTTTGTGCGGTCGGAACAGATGAGCCGCCTAGCAGATTGTCACCGCGAGCGTTGATCGTAACGCCATTTTCAGCCGCGTTCAGTGCGATCGCCGTGCGCGCAAAGGCGTCGATGTCATAGGCGAAGACGCTGCTTGCACCCGCTTTTATCGCGGCGATAGCGATAAGCCCCGATCCCGATGCGAGATCGATGATGGTCTTTCCAGCAACATGCCCGGGATGATCAATAACAAAGCGCGCCAGCGCCTGTCCGCCGGCCCAGGCGAAGGCCCAAAACGGAGGCGGCAGTCCGGCTTCGCCGAGTTCTTCCTCAGTCTTGCTCCACAGCGGTACGGCCTCGTCGGCTGTGTGCAGCACAATGTTCGGCACCAGTGGCACCGGTCGCAGGCGCGTATTGGCGCGGATGAAAGCTACGGGATCAGTGATTGCAAGATTGGCCGCGCCGTCGGCGCTCACAATCCGCCCATTTTACAGACGAGCTTCCACTCCTCCGCGGTCACCGGCTGCACCGAGAGCCGCGACAGTTTCAGCAGCGCCATCTCGGCGAGTTTCTTCTCTGCCTTCACGGCAACAAGCGTCACTGGTGTCTTCAAAGGTTTGTCGGCAGCGATATCGACGCAGACGAACTTGCCGGATTCATCGGTCGGATCTGGATAGTGCTCCTTCACGATCTCGACGATTCCAACGACTTCCTTGCCTTCGTTGGAATGATAGAAGAAGGCACGATCGCCTTTCTTCATGGCCATCATGTTGAGCTTGGCGCTGTGGTTGCGCACGCCGGTCCAGGCTTCGCCCTTCTTGCCCTTCGCCACCTGCTGGTCCCACGACCACACCGAAGGCTCGGATTTCACCAGCCAGTATTTCATCTTGTCTCCGTTCAGGGCTTGATCTGTACGCCGGTGCCGATGTCGACCATGGCCCAGATTTCTTCGATTTCCGCATTCGTGACGGCAATACAGCCATCGGTCCAATCACGGCGGAGATGCCAGTCACTCAGCCATCCGAGGCCGTTGGGCAAACCGTGGATCATGATGTCGCCGCCGGCAGATACGCCGCGGCGACGAGCGCCATCAAGGTCGGATGCATTGGGATAGGACAGGTGCATCGCCAGATGAAATCGACTGCGCGGATTCTTCGAGTCGACAGCATAGTTGCCTTCGGGAGTCCGGCTATCGCCTTCCTGTTGCTTGTGACCGACGGGATTGCCGCCGAGCGACATCTCGTACGATTTCAGGGCCTCGCCGTTTCGCAACAGGGTGATGCGCCGCGTCTGCTTGTCAACGACGATGGACGTGGCGCGCACCTCAGCGGAGGCCAGTGGAGGAACGGTGCGGCCAAGTTGGAGAAATTCCCAGCCGGTATAGGCCGCGAATCCCAGCAGTACGACGGCGCCAGCAATGATGACCGGGCGGCGCACGATTATCCCTCTGCCTTGAATGGCCGCGTCAGCAGGCCCTCGATGACCTGATCGATGGTCGCCTCTCCGGCCAGAATCGCCGCCACGGCTTTTGCCACCGGCATATCGACGCCCTTCGATGCCGCAAGCTCGATCAGCACCGGCGCCGTGAATTCGCCTTCGGCGAGTTTGTCGCGTGCAGGCTGCTCACCGCGGCCCAATGCAACGCCGAGCGAAAAATTGCGCGACTGGGCGCTCGAACAACTCAGGATCAGATCGCCCAATCCTGACAGGCCCGACAGTGTCTCGGTGCGCGCGCCACATGCGATGCCTAGTCGCAGTAATTCGCTGAAGCCGCGCGTGGTCAAAGCTGCCAGTGCCGACGCGCCGAGCTGTTTGCCCGCGACAATGCCGGCAGCAATAGCCAGCACGTTCTTCGCCGCGCCGCCGATCTCGACGCCGCGCACATCGGTGGAGTGATAGGGACGGAACGTCGCCGAACCCAAGGCCTGCACGAGTGCGACAGCGACATCCTCGTCGGCGCAAGCGAGCGTCACGGCCGTGGGCAAGCCAGCCGCGACATCGTCAGCGAAATTCGGTCCCGACAGAATGGCAGGGATCGCCTGCGGTGCGACGTCGGCAATGACCTCCGTCATGAATTTGTGACTGCCGCGCTCGATGCCTTTGGCGCAGGCGACCACCGGAATGCCCGCAGGCAATAGCGGCGCGAGCGCGGTCAGTGCGTCACGTAATTGCTGCGACGGGACGGCGAGCAGAATGATATCGGCGCGTGCTGCCAGCGAAAGATCGGCGGTGACGAAGACAGAGTCATCGATGGCAGCGCCGGGCAGTCGCGGGTTGGCGCGCGACGATTGCATCAGTTCGGCGGCTGCAGCCGAGCGCGCATAGAGCACGACCTCGCGGCCAGCACGTGCAGCGACATCGGCCAGCGCTGTGCCGTAAGCACCAGCGCCGATCACCGCCACTGAGTTGAAGTTGGCCATGATGTTCCCGTCAGTAAGCCGCGCGGGATTTGGAATGGCCTGCCGGCGCCTTGGCGTCAGCGTCGAGCAGCCAGCGCGCGCGGGGCGGTGCTTCCATCGTGTCGGTGAGTCCTAGCGCAAGGCGCTCTGCGCCGGCCCAGGCGATCATTGCGCCGTTGTCGGTGCAGAGTGCCGGCGGTGGAATGATCAGCGTGGTCTGTGCTTTCGCGGCGACGGCCTGCAGCGCGCCGCGGATCGCCTGGTTGGAGGCGACACCGCCGGCTGCGACCAACGCATGTGGCGGGCCGAATTGCTCTTCGAACAGTCTGAGACCGACGCTCAATCGATCTGCCGTCGATTCCAGCGCCGCCGCCTGGAAGCTGGCGCAGAGATCGGCGATGTCTTGCTCTTCCAGCGGAATGAGACGGCTGGCTTCGTTGCGCACAGCAGTCTTGAGACCAGAAAGCGAGAAATTCGCATCGGGCCGGCCGAGCATCGGCCGCGGAAACGCAAAGCGCTTGGGATCGCCGCCCGATGCGGCGCGTTCCACCTGCGGCCCGCCGGGATAGGGCAGGCCGAGCATCTTGGCGACCTTGTCGAAGGCTTCGCCCATGGCGTCATCGACGGTGGTGCCGAGCCGGACATAGTGGCCGACGCCAAGCACCGCGACGATCTGGGTATGACCGCCGGAAACGAGAAACAGGCAATACGGAAACGCCAGCGCAGTGGTCAGCCGCGGCGTCAGCGCATGGGCTTCGAGATGGTTCACGGCCACCAGCGGCGTGTCATGCACCATGGCGATGGCTTTTGCGGTGGTGAGACCAACAATGACGCCGCCAATCAGTCCGGGTCCGGCGGCTGCGGCCACACCGCTCAGTTGCGCGAAATTGACGTCGGCGTCCTTCATGGCGCGGCCGACGATGCCGTCGAGCAGGTCGATATGGGCGCGCGCGGCGATCTCGGGCACCACGCCGCCATAGGGCGCGTGGTCGCTGATCTGCGAATGCACGATATTGGACAGGATCTTGCCGCTGCCGTCCGGCTGGCGTTCGATAACGGCGGCCGCGGTCTCATCGCAGGTCGTCTCGATTCCCAGCACCAGCATCGGTTGGTCGGTGGTCACTATCGGTCCTTGCTAAATCAGCCAAATCCGGGCTTTTCCTGTCCCCGGCGTAGCATTGCGGGGTCGCAAGGTGCAATCACTCGATGCCCTGTGTGGCATGCGAGACCCCCGAAACCGGACCTCAGATATGGCTATTCTCGTCACTCGCCCGCAGCCGGACAATACCAGCACCGTCGCAGCCTTGCGCGCGCGGGGCTTCGAGGTGCTAGCGGCGCCGATGCTGCGCTTCGAAAAGGTGATGCTGTCCATTGATATGGACGCGGATTTCGGGGCGGTGATCGTCACGTCGGCCAATGCGCTGCGCGCGCTGGCCGATCAGCCGGTGCAGGCAGCCCTGCTTCCTCTGCCGCTATTCGCAGTCGGCGACCGGACCGCAGAGGCCGCGCGCAATCTCGGCTTTGCCAAGGTCATGTCCGCCGAAGGTGATGCTGCGGCGCTGCGGGACCTATTGACGGAGAGCAGCAAGAGCAAGTTGCTCAACAAGGACCGTCCGCTTCTGTATCTGGCGGGGGCCGATCTGGCGCGGGATCTCGCCGGCGAACTCGGTGCGCGCGGCTTCACGGTGGTGACACAGACCACTTACCGGATGATGCCGGTGGCCGATCTGCCGGATGATGTGTCTGCGGCCTTCGTGGCCGGCCAGATCGAGGCCGTGCTGCATTATTCGCGGCGGAGCGCCCGGGCATTCTTCCAGGCGGCGGGGCTGTCGGGCGTCGAAATCGCTGCGCTCGCAGTTCCGCATTACTGCCTGTCGGCAGCCGTCGGCACGATCGCGCATGATGCCGGGGCCACCCAGGTCGTGGTGGCGCAGACCCCGGACGAAAATGCCCTGTTCGCGGCGCTGGACCGTGCCATCCCGCCATTATCGCGTTAAGACAGCTGTGACCAAATCCCGGTAGGGATCGGGCATGTCACGAGGGAACCGACGCGATGGCCGACGATAGCGATACAGGATCGTCTCCGGATGCCGGTCGGCCCAAACGCCCGCCGCCAACCATCGAATTGACGGCTGCCGACGTCACCGAGCGCCCCGTTGCGGCGGAATCCGCTGCACCAGAAACATCGCCAGAGCCGATCGATACCGCGCCATCGGATATGCCGCCGTTCGAACCTGCCGGGGAGGCTGCGGCCGAAAAGTCCGCGCCTGCATCGCCTGCGCGCACGTCTGTCCTGGTTCCCGCCGCCGTCGGTGCGGTCGCCGGCGCGCTTGTTGCCGGCATCGCCTGGTTCGGTCTGAGCGGGAGCGCATCGAGCGATAAGGCCGATGTGGATGCATTGGCTTCTCGCATCGCGCAGATCGAAGCGCGCCCTGCCGTTGCGCCGGATACAGGGCTGGCGACGCGGATCGATACGCTCGAGAAATCCATCGCGGGATTGCGTGGCGATCTTGCTGCTGCGAAAACGCAATCGGATCGTGTCGTCACTGATCTCAATCAACTGAAATCCACGCCGCGCCCGACCGCCGGTGTGGTCGATCTCGGGCCGATCAATGAGCGGCTCGGGCAGATCGAACGTGCCGCCAGCGAGCTGAAGTCTTCGGCCGCCCAACAGAATACCAAACCCGTCGATGACACAGCCTTGCGCCGTGTCGTTGCCGCATCACTGCTCGATACGTCGGTGCGTCAGGGCGAGCCCTATGCGGCCGCACTTGCGGCCGTCAAACCGCTTGCCGGCAATGCCAATCAGCTGAAGCCGCTCGATGCGTTTGCAACAACGGGCGTACCAAACGCAGTCGCGCTCAGCCGCGAACTGTTCGCAGTGTTGCCGAAGCTGGCGCCGGCACCGGCGGAAGCGCCAGCCGCAGGTGCAGGTTTCATGGACCGCCTGCAGGCCGGCGCTGCAAAGCTGGTCCGCATCGAGCGCACCGACGCTGTCGGTATAGGCAACAACAGCGGCGCGGTCTCGCGCGCGGACGCCGCTGCACGTAGCAACGACATCGCCACAGCCAAACGTGAGTTGCTTACGTTGTCGCCGGCGGATCGTGCCGTGGTTCAGCCCTGGCTCGATAAGGTCGATATGCGCGATGCAGCGCTGGCCGCTTCACGTCAATTCGCAGCCGACGCGATGGCGGCGCTCTCCAAACCGGCGCCATAGGAATCCGATGTTTCGCATCATTCTGTTTCTTGTGTTGATAGCGCTTGCGGCCGCTGGTGCGGCCTGGGTCGCCGATCAGCCCGGCGATGTCGTGATATCCTGGGGCGTCTGGCGCGCTTCGCCGTCGGTGCCGGTGTTTGTGCTGGTGCTCGGCCTGACAATCGTCGCGGTGGTGTTCGCCTGGTCGCTCCTGCGTGGTTTGTGGGGCGCGCCGAAGCGAATGCGCCGTCGCCGCCATGAAAAGCGTCAGGCGCGCGGGCGTCAGGCCATCACCCATGGTCTGCTCGCGATCGGGCAGGGCGATGGCCACGCCGCGCGGCGTCATGCCGATATCGCCAAACGTTTAACGGCTGACGATCCACTCGCTCTGTTGCTGCATGCCCAGTCCGCCCAGCTCGATGGCGATCGCGCCGGTGCGCATCGTGCGTTTCAGGCGATGGCCGAGCGTGGCGATACGCGATTGTTGGGTCTGCGCGGTCTGTTCATCGAGGCGCAGCGCAGCGACGATCCCGTCGCCGCCGTGACGATTGCCGAAGAAGCGCTGAAATTATCGCCGGCATCGACATGGGCGTCGCAAGCCGTTCTTGGCTTCCGCTGCGCGCAGAGCGATTGGACCGGCGCGCTGAAAATCCTCGACAACAATTTTGCCTCTGGCCTGATCGATCGCGCAGCGTTTCGTCGGCAGCGCGGCGTACTGCTCACCGCGCGTGCGCTGGAGCTTGAGACACAAGATCGCGATCTGTCCCGCGACAGCGTGACCGAAGCGATCAAGCTTGCGCCAACTTTGGTGCCAGCCGCCGTTCTCGCCAGCCGATTCCAGAGCGAGGCGCATCAGACCCGTCGGGCAATGAAGATCATCGAGACAGCGTGGCTGGCGCAGCCGCATCCGGATCTCGCCGATGCCTATGCCCATGTGAAGCTCGGTGATTCCGCACGGCAGCGACTGGTGCGTGTCGAGACGCTGGCGTCGAAAGCGCCAGGCCATATCGAAGGCGCGCTGGCGATCGCCCGTGCGGCCATCGATGCCGCCGAATTCACGCGCGCCCGCGAAGCACTGGCGCCGTTCACGACCGACTCCACGCAGCGCGTTGCTATGCTGATGGCGGAAATCGAACGTACCGAACATGGCGACAGCGGCCGCGCCCGCGCCTGGACATTGCGTGCCGTGCGCGCGTTGCATGATCCGGTCTGGACCGCCGACGGCTATGTGTCCGATCGCTGGCGGCCGGTATCGCCGGTCACCGGACGGATCGATGCGTTCCAGTGGCAGACGCCGCTGGCCGCGCTGCCGTCGGACAGGGCCTCGACGATCGAGACCGAGATTTTGCGCGAGACCGTGCTGGCTCCGCCGCCGGTGGTGCCCAAACCCGTGGTGCCCGTGCCGACCGAGGTCACACCCTCCGCGCCGGCTCAGGATCTCGCGGCGGAACCTGAAGTACCAGCACAGTCCGAACCGGTGGCCGATGCCACGTCCGAGCCCGCCGAGGCGCCGGCGCCGCTCCCGAAACCGGCCCCCGCGCCGCCACCGCTGTTCCGCGACCGCAGCGATATCGCCAGCGCCGCCAAGCCCGCCGTGGCCATTCCGACCGTCATTCCCATCGTCAGGCCTCCGGACGATCCCGGCGTGGACGAGGCTGACGATTATCGCGATGAATTCGCCGAGCTGAATGCAGGCCAACATCAGGGCGGTTGGCGCGGGTTTCTACGGCGCTGGGGCGGATAACAGCCCTGATTCAGGCCCAAATGGCTGGTTTCGGTGGGTGGTTGGTCGCGCTTTTCGGTCGCCAGATTCGCCGCCGCTTCTTGCAAAGCAACGCCCCGGGCGATATCAGATGCCCCAGCGTTTTCGGCCGAAAAGCCGAATCGCTGCTTGGTTCGCCGCAATAGCTCAGTTGGTAGAGCACGTCATTCGTAATGACGGGGTCACAGGTTCGAGTCCTGTTTGCGGCACCAATAATCATTTGATTTTGTTAGGTAAATGCTTGTGGTTGATACTCAGCCTTCGCACTAACTGTCTCTGGGAAGCACTAGGGAAGCACGAGCTGAATTTTTCGGCGAGCAGTCACGGGAGTTTGACGCCAAGCTCTTTCGCGTTCCGAGCATAGTCGCGGGCTGCGATCGACAAGAACTTAAGAGCTGTTTCGACCACGGGGCTTGGCATCGGACACATTTCGGATCCCGCCTGAAGGATTTCGTTCAAATGCGGAACGAGGTTTCTCAGACCTGCAGGTACGTCGTTCGGAAGACCAGAATCATTGATGCGTAAAAGTTGCCTGCCTTTCACGGCCCAAAATCCGAATTTCACCCATGTACGAGCTGCGGCGTTCACTGCCGTGATTGTCCCATTCGTCTCAACAATTGTCTCTCCCGTTCCGTATCGCGGACATAGGACGCGGACCCGAAGGCCCGGAAAGAAAAGCGTCGTTTCCTGGATCGACAAAAAATAAATTGGGTCGCCCGTCCCAGGATGCCTGAATCCAATTGCTCGTATCGCAGATGGGTCAATCGCAGAGGCAATCGAAGTTTCTGAAGCGTTTGCGGTCTGCTCCGGCGAGCTAAGATTGTCACCCGCGCGCTGCGGCGCGAAGACGACCCAAATCAGTGTGAGAAAAGTCGCAGCCGATAAAATCGTGCCAACCCACATTGGCAATCGGTGGGGCCTGTCTGCCCCAAGCTGGCCTTCTGCGAAGAGCAGTCCGCAACTAGGGCAACAATGACAAGGCGCAGTGATCTGCCGATTGCAGTCAGCGCATACAATCTCACCCGGTGCCACCCGACCTGTATCCTTTTCCTAGTTTCGGGACAGACCGTAATTTATTTACCGTTTCTTGCAAGTAGATTACATGATTTATTGGCATTAGTAAGTGCAATCCCTGCTCAGCAAATGACTCCCCTCCTACACATTAGGCGGGAGGGGCGATGGCTGATTTGCGAAAACGATTTGGGCAATTGCTAGCCGCGCACAGAAAGCGCAGCGGCCTTACGCAGGAAGCATTGGCCGAGCGGGCAGGGCTTAGCTTGGATATGATTGCCAAGATCGAAGTTGGCGCGACAGGTGCTAGATTCCCGTCGATTGAACGGCTCGCGGATGCTGTGGGAGTTGACCCGGCAGAATTTTTTACGAGCTCTATCCCCGCTGGCAAAATGGCTACCGGCGCTTTTGGCGAGATTGCGGGCAAGCTTTCACGCCTATCCGAAAACGATCTTGTTTGGGTAAATGACTTGTTGGATCTAATATTGGTCAGGACAAAAATGCTCCCTCCCCTAAAGAAGGGCGACCGCTCGTCATCGAAGTCGGTTGAGGACCGCAAGCAGAGAAAAAGCCGGTAAGCAGAATTTTCCTCCAAAATTCCACCATTTTTTTTCGCCGAACATCTCCGTTAGCTCCGACTTTCCGAACTTCGGCCGAGATTCATCACCTTTTTGCTTAAATGCTGCGCCACTGGCAGATGACCTGTCGGCTCATAGGAATGGGGGACAAAATAGCGCCTGTGCGTAGGCGAAATCGCCGTGGCTTCCTTAAAAACAAGTGGTCTGATGGGTTGGGTACTAATTCGAAGGGGCGATACTAGAACGCCCACTTCGACTGACAATGATGCCAAAAGGTCGAGAAGAGCTGCTTTCGCTTTTGTGAAATTAATTGCACACCGAGCCTCCGGCCCAAGATTTCACATAGAGAAACGGATGCTTTAGCCGCGCTCGGAGGATTCGAAAAAACTCTCATCAGACTTAAGCCACCGAGCTGCAGCGTCTAGTGTCTTGTCCCCAGTCTGAGCCGTTAGCTGACATTCCCAAATGACCCCGACCCGCCACCCCGCCATCCGCAAGTCCGATACATTGCGAGCATCGCGCTGGACGTTCTGTGAAAACTTATCACTCCAAAACGGTAAGTTTGAAGACGGGGTTGTGCAGTACTTGCAACCAGTATGGCGATGCCAGAAGCATCCATGGACAAAGACTGCGGCACGATACTTTGGAAATATCAGGTCCGGACGACTCGCGGCAATGCGTCGATGAAGCCGGAAACGAAAACCTAAGGCATGTAGAGCACGTCTTAGGACTAACTCAGGTTTAGTGTCGCGCCCTTTTATCGCAGACATCATCCGCGATCTGGTGCTAACGTCAACGATGTCTGCCATCACTTTGCTCTAGCATCTTTGTGGCAACCTGGTATTGGAGGGTAAATCAGATTTGGCGAAAGCATGCCCCCCAGATTTCAGGTCATCGATCTATTTGCGGGTCCGGGTGGACTCGCCGAAGGCTTTACAGCGTTTCGTGACAAAAAAACGCGACAGCCATTTCATATTGCGATGTCGGTTGAAAAAGAAAAGTCCGCCCACCAGACATTAATGCTCAGAAATTTTTTGAGAAAGTTCGCCGGCAGGTTTCCGGTTGAATATTATCGATACCTGAACAATGGGGGAGACGAGCCCGACTGGATTTCGTTGTATCCAGAGCAATGGGCGGCTGCTGAGATGGAAACCCTGCAACTTGAGCTCGGTACCGATCATGCCAAAAAAATCATCCGGAACCGACTCGCCGATTTAAAACGGGGTAACCGAGATAACTTCATCCTGATTGGTGGGCCACCATGCCAAGCTTACTCGCTTGTCGGAAGAGCGCGCAACAAAGGTATAAAGGGCTATAAAGCCCGCGAGGACAAGCGCCACTTCCTTTACAAGGAATATATCGAAATACTACGGACTCTTAGGCCGATCGCGTTTGTTATGGAGAACGTCAAAGGTCTGCTCTCGGCAAAAGTAGACGGAGATTCAATCTTCGAATTAGTCTTAAGCGATTTGACGAGTCCAAATTTTAAGAATGAGTATGAGCTCTTCCCTATTTTTTCAGGAGGCGGGCACAGGCCGACGCGCTCATCTGATTTCGTTTTACGTACTGAAGAATGTGGGATCCCTCAGGCACGGCATCGAGTGATCATTATCGGCGTTCGACGTGATATAGCTAAGGCTGTTCCAGCTCGACTACGAGACCGTGGGTTACTTCAAGAAAAATCGCAGCCAGTAACGGTGGGAGAAGTGCTTGGAGGCATGCCAAAGCTTCGAAGCGGACTGAGTCGAGACGATAGCTCAGAGGCGTGGATTTCCACTCTTATTGATGCATCCCATAAAATTCAGACGGCAGATTTAGGTCTTGATCCCGGCACGGCAGCGAGTTTCCAGAGGGTCTTGGATCGATGCAGATCGGACTGGGAAAGACGACCTTCGAAACTTCGCAGGGTCTCCGCCAATATGGATGTCCTAGAACCAGATTGTCCCAAGATCCTCGGCCAATGGCTGTATGATGCGAAATTAACAAGACTACCAAACAGCGACACGCGCGGTCATATGGCTAGTGACCTCTGCCGATACCTCTTTGCAGCAATATATGCGAAAGTTGTCGGACGCTCCCCGAAGGCATTGGATTTTCCGAAGTCCCTAGCCCCTAACCATTTTAATTGGAACTCCGGTAAGTTTGCCGATCGATTCCGCGTGCAGCTATTGAACCAACCGGCTACGACTGTGACGAGCCACATAGCAAAGGATGGACATTATTTTATCCATCCTGACCCCGCTCAATGTCGAAGCCTAACTGTTAGAGAAGCTGCTAGGCTCCAGACATTTCCAGATAACTACCTCTTCAAGGGCGGGCGTACGGAGCAGTACGTCCAAGTCGGAAATGCGGTCCCGCCATTTCTTGCTTTGAAACTTGCTGAGGCGCTGCATTCAATCCTAGACTAAAACTATTGCGGCACCACCCCCGGTTGATCTTTACCTCGCGAAGCGCCAAGTTCGCTCCGGGGCAAGAATCAAGTGAAAACAAGAGCACTACCACCTGCAGCGGCCGCATTGATCAAATCACTGCGCGGCGTCGGTTATTCTCTAGAAACCGCGGTAGCAGACCTTATCGACAACAGCATTACCGCATGCGCCAGCCAGGTCTCCTTGAATTTGGCGTGGAACGAAGGAAATCCTGTTGCTGCGATATTCGACGACGGCGTCGGCATGACCGAAGCTAAGTTGGTCGAGGCGATGAGGTTCGGGGGAGGCGGTCCTGATACGGAACGGACCGTAAATGACCTTGGACGTTTTGGGTTAGGCCTAAAAACAGCATCGTTTTCACAATGCCGACAACTGACTGTTGTTTCAAAGACCCATAGCGATCAAACAGCGTTCACTTGGGACATCGACTACCTCGCCGACATGGGCTCGAATTGGCAACTTATTGAAGGCGACGAGGGTCTCCCATTAGATTTGCGCGCCATTCTCAATGGAAGTTCTGCCGGCACGCTAGTCGTTTGGCGTAAAATAGACTTCGGTCGAAAAGACGACTTCCCTAGCCACGCTAGCTTTAAGCGCGATTTGGAGCGTTTAGATCATCACCTAGGAATGGTCTTTCACAGGTTCTTAGATGGTGATGCTCCGAGGCTGAGCATTTTACTCAACGGATCACCCGTCAAGGCTTGGGATCCCTTTCTGGAGGCATACTCCATCCCGACGCCAATACAACCGATCCCCAGCCCCGGAGGTAGGATACTATTTCGCGGCTTTATCCTCCCTTACCAAGATCGTTTCGCAACAAAAGAAGAATTTGATCGAGCGGGCGGACCGAACGGGTGGCTGAGCCAACAAGGCTTTTACGTCTATCGACAGAAGCGTTTAATCTATTTCGGCGGATGGCTGGGCTTAGGGCCTTCCCGTTCTTGGACTCGCGATGAGGCCAGCAAGCTTGCTCGTATACGTATCGACATCCCAAACAGCGCTGATCGGGATTGGCGGATAGACATCAAAAAGTCTGAAGCCCGACCACCGGATGCAATTCGTCCGCGGCTACAGCAACTGGCGGAAGATGTTCGAAGGCGCGCTCGAGAAATTCTTGTTCATAGGGGCGATTACGGTCGACGATCCGCTACTTCAGAAGTTTCTAAGATCTGGAAAATAAATGCAGAGAACAGCGATCGACGATACTCCATTGATCGCACCCACGAGTTAGTCGCCACATTGAGGAAAAGACTGTCGGGCGATCGTCAATCTCTTTTGGATAGCATACTCGATGTAATCGAACGTACGGTTCCTGTCGAACGCGTCTGGCTTGACGTTACGGAAAAGGGAGTAAAGCCAGTTCTGTTAGACGAGGCCGCATCTGTGCGGTCGGCGCTCGAACTTGTCCATGTGCTGGAGAAGAACGGATTTGCATTTTCTGACGCTATTACAGCTGTTCAAAAAATGGATCCTTATGAAGGAATACAGGGACTTCGCGAAAAGCTTCTACAACTAGATCGGTTCAAAAAATGACTTCTTTGGAAGAAACGATTGGTTCTATGGCAACGATCTTGCTCCGTCAGCGGCACGGTACGACCGCAGTCGAAAGAAGTGATATTGCGGCGGCATTAACCGATTGTCAGAAGGCATTCCCGGTTCCTCTGACTCCGGATCAGGTTTCTACAATTCAGGCCGAGTTGGAATCAAAGCTGATCGTAAAAGTCGGCAACGCGACGAGTCTTGTTGACGCCATCGGACATGTCGACTGGTATTTCGGCGAAAAGAAAACTGATCGGCGATTCTATAAGCGGTACGAAGACTTTTTATTACATAATCAAGGTTGGGCTAACGCCGCTGTCACTGCAATCGATGCGTCCACTGACACAATAATGGAGCAGCTTGAAAATCCGAGTCGCGAGGGAACGTGGGATCGACGCGGATTGGTAGTAGGTCATGTGCAATCGGGAAAGACTGCCAACTACGCCGCTTTAGCCAACAAAGCAGCCGATGCGGGTTACAAGTTAATCGTAGTTCTCGCTGGCATGCACAATGCCCTGCGACAGCAGACGCAGCGAAGGCTAGATCGAGATTTTTTGGGATATGATACGACTCCGCCTGGCCGGGGGGAGGGCTACAGGCCAATAGGAGTTAATGAGTTCGACCGAGGCGTCTATGCTGAGCATCTGACCACTCAAGCTGCAAATGGTGACTTCAACCAAGCATTTGCTGACAATCTCGGGATGGGTGTTCAACAACGTCCCGTTCTCATGGTTGTGAAAAAAAATGCGAAGATTCTCGCAAATCTAAACAACTGGGTATCCGAAAAACTGACACCAAAAGGCGATACAGAAACAAGACCGTTGCTAGTAATAGACGACGAAGCCGATCAGGCGTCCGTTGATACTGGGCAACAGGGGTTTGATGACGAGGAAGTTCCTGAGTCCGACTACGAGCCCACCCGAATAAATGGACAAATTCGCCGCCTCCTATTTTCTTTCTCTCGGCGAGCATACGTGGCGTACACCGCAACGCCTTTCGCCAATATCCTTATTCACGACAAGGCAGCAAGTGACGGGTTTGGAGCCGATCTATTTCCACGTAACTTTATCGTAAACCTGCCTACGCCCTCAAACTATGTCGGGCCATCACTCGTTTTCGGATTAGACAGCGAAGATGCTGGCGCGGAACCTTTGGACATCATTCGTCACGTTGATCAGGACAAGGAAGGATGGATCACAGCAAGTCACAAAAGGACATTTAATCCAAAGTACCAAAATGCTGACGACATTCCGCCGTCCTTAAAGGACGCTATTCTTTCTTTTGTACTGGTTTGCGCTGCTCGATCGGTTCGAGGCCAGTCCGGCGTCCACAATTCCATGCTTATCCACGTCTCTCGTTTTAAGGATGTTCAGAGCAAAGTATACTCTCAAGTTGATCAGTGGTTTACCGATCTCAAGCGCAGCCTGCGCTACAAGACTGGAAGCCGTCCTCTCGTTGAAGCATGCCAGAAGCTTTGGATCAGCGATTTTGAACCGACGACGCAAAAGTTAAATTCGCTTGGCATCTTTAAGGATACGCCCCCAATTAGTTGGGAGGACCTTAAGGATGAGCTAACTGCAGCCGTTGATCGGATCAGAATCCAAGTCGTAAATAGCGAGATGCCTGCGGCAATTGACTACGAAGGAAACAGTGGTCAGGGCTTAAACATCATCGCGATAGGTGGCGATAAACTATCTCGCGGTCTGACATTGGAGGGACTAAGCGTTAGCTATTTCCTTCGTGCCTCCAAAATGTATGACAGCCTTATGCAGATGGGACGATGGTTCGGGTATCGTCCTGGCTACGCTGACCTTTGCCGCGTCTATCTGACGCCTGATTTGGCGTTGTGGTTTCGCCACGTAGCAACGGCTGCAGACGAGCTTCGAGAGTCATTAAACAGCATGGCGATGATCGGGGCGACTCCAGAGAACTATGGTCTGAGGATTCAAGCTCATGACATCATGCTTGTTACGGCACAAAATAAAATGAGGCATGGAGAGACATTCCAGATCTCCTTCCAGGGCGAAACCAAGATCCAAACTGTTCTCTTCGACGACGGTCCAAACAATTTGCGGAACGCCACCGCAATAACCTTATTTCTCGGCAATCTAGGCGAACCGGCTCCTCTCAACGTGGCCGAGAGAGTCGATGCAGCCCTTACCAGTACGAGCTCTAGGCGTATTTGGAGCGGCGTTAGGGGTAGCGATGTAGCCGACCTCTTATCAGAGATGGTTTTCCCGGAAGAATCAAGACAAGTGAATGGACTCCGGCTCGCTAAATATATTCGAGAACAGATAAAGGTCGGTGAGCTGACAGATTGGACGATATGCTTGCCGGCCGGTGCCGGTGAGCCACTAACCGTTCGCGGAATGGAGTTCACGACCGTAAACAGGGCGCCTATTCCTCGTGGGACGGACACTGGGAGATACGTTGTCAAGACCTCACTTTCCCCTTCCGATGAAACAGTCGATCTCTCAGATGAGGAATTCGAAAGCGCGCTAGCTTCGACTAATAGGAAAAGAGCGGCGAACGGGGGAACGAAAGCGAAAATTCCTGATGGTCAAGAGATTAGGCGGACTAGAGGAATCGATCCGAAGCGGGCTCTCCTCATACTCTATCCACTTTCTCCTTCTGCGGCACACCTAAAGCTCGACGTCCCAATATTCGCGGTCGTCGCGAGCTTTCCCGAGTCGCAAAGTGGTCAGACCGTGCGGTACATTTTTAGCACGACGGAGCAGCGTTTCGAACTCGCATGATTGATCCTTCAGCCGAACTGATCGAGAAATGGGCTCGCGTTAGCGCTTCTGAGCCAAGTGGCCATGAATGGCGGGCTGTTGCGTTGAACGCGATAGCGCCGTTACGCATTCTGGTGGGCGTCAGAGAACCTGACAACAAGATTGCGCTCATACTTGAAGCTCCGCTCGCAGAGGCCCCGAAAGAATTCATTCATTTCACTGCAAACGGATTGACCGTTGCGGACCAACGCAGGTTTGGCGAAAATATTTATAGAGTGGCAATCGTACTGGAGCGCTCGGAGGTACGCGATGTTTTCGAGGTACTAGCCGCCGACATTGTGACTGTAGTTGCTTCCGCCTCGAACACAAAGACTGCAATACGAGCAACTACCAGGAGGCTTGAAGCGTGGCAGGCGTGCCTTCGGTCAGGCCGAAGAGGCCTCACATTGGAGGAGCAGATCGGCCTGTTTGGTGAAGTGGCTGTTCTTGAAATGCTGGGTGACGCTGCAGGGTACAAGGAGGCCGTAGCCGCGTGGGGCGGCCCTCTAGATAGTATCCATGACTTCAGCGCGCGCGGCATTGCATTCGAAGTGAAGAGTTCGACCGGTGTCGGCAACCGAATTCAAATCTCAACTCTGAACCAACTTGAGACGGAAGGGCTCAACCAGCTCCTCGTCGTGAGGCTCCGCCTTCGAGAGGATTCCAACGGAATTACCCTGAACGAATATATAGGTAAGATCCGCGTCAAGATAGATGAGCCGAGCGCCACCGACCCCGACTTCGGCGAGCGATTATTGCGACTTGGCTATTTGTTATCTGATAGTTCTCTTTACGAGAATAATCGCTGGGTAAATGAAGGTTTTCGATTCTACGAAGTTATGCAGGGATTTCCCAGGCTTGTTAATTCCGACATTCCTGCGGGAGTTATCGACGGGGCCTACGTGATAGATGAGCAAGCACTCCTTCCGTTCAGGCGTGAAATTGATGCTTTCGAACTAGCTGCTGAAAAAATGCTTGGGAAGCTGCGATGAACGATTTGAGTTTAGAAGAATACGCTAAGGAACTTGCATCTGAAGTAGATAGTGCCGTTGAAGATGGGAATGAGACCCCCTACCACGAACGCGAATTTACTCGAATTGTGATCGAAGAGCTCTCAGATGACGGAGCCCTGGAAAATCCAACCCCTCTTTGGGAAGAAGGAACGTTCAGTCGAACGCGATTTAAGATTAGTGGATATTCGATTCCTGACGATCTTGAGCGCCTGACTCTCATCACGACCGTATATCTGGGAGATGCGACCCTTCGCCAGCTGACAACGGACGAGATACTTACGGCCTGTCAGCAGGCGATCAAATTCTACGAATGCAGCTGTCAAGAACTCTATAAGCAAATTGAACCAGCAAACACAGATGCCAGCGACTTAGCGCGACGCATATACGAGGGACGCGACCACATCGTCACGTTGAGAGTCATAGTACTTTCGGATGGCCTAGCGGGATTGAAATCAATTGACTTGAAAAAGGCGTTCGATGGCACCCGAGTCGTCGTGGATCTCTTCGGGATTGATCGCCTTCATCGTATTCTGGGCAAAGGCTACACGCGCGATGACATCGCTATAGATGTCGTGGAAAGCTGCGGCCGAACAATCCCAGCGTTAAAAGTCTCCACAATTGGTGAAGGCTACGACGCATACATGGCAGCGCTGCCAGGCGCCTTCCTTGCCGACGTATACGAGAAGTATGGTACGCGGCTTTTAGAGCTTAACGTACGCGCGTTTCTCGGCTTAAGCGGAAGAAAGTCTGTAAACGCAAACCTTCGAAAGACAATTAGAGAACAACCAGACAGGTTCCTAGCGTATAACAATGGCATTGTAGCAACGGTCGATAGCATCGAGGTTGCCGATGATGGAACCGGCCGTGTTGAGATTCGAGCTTTACGCGGATTGCAGATCGTGAACGGGGGGCAAACAACAGCAAGCCTTCATCGGGCTCTTCGCATTGATAGAGCATCATTAGAAAAAATCCACGTTCCCGCAAAGATCATATCGGTCACAGGTGCGAACCTTGACGAAATGGTGGCCGCAGTATCGCGATCAGCAAACAGTCAGAACACGGTTCAGCCGGCGGACTTTTCATCCAACGAGCCGTTTCATGTATCCGTGGAGAACTTGGCAAATAACGTTTGGCTGCCCGATGCTAGTGGACGTTGGTTTTATGAGCGAGCCCGTGGAAGCTATGGAGCTCAGGAACTCGCGTCATCCTCGCGAGCAGAGAAGCGCAAGCGGTTCGCAATGGAAACGCCGCGCGATAGGCGCATCTCTAAGACCGATTTGGCCAAGTACTTAAATGCTTGGGACGGTTTCCCAAACTTGGTAAGTTACGGAAACCAAAAAAACTTCCAATTCTTTATGCAAGCGATGAAAGACAGTAAATCTCAGTCCCTTGAGCTCGATCAAGCGTGGTTTAAAGCCTTGATCGCGAAAGGCCTCATATTTCGCACTGTGCAGGCAATAGTTAAAGCAAAAAAGTTTCCGGCCTATCAAGCGAATATTGTCGCATACACCGTCGCTTGCTTAAGCTTCAAAACCAGTGGAAATGTTGACTTTGATGCAATTTGGCTTGCCCAAAGTGTTTCGACAGAGCTGCGTCAAATGCTGGGTGATTGGGTTGTTCTCATAGATATGAAGCTGCGCACTTCCGCGGAGCCCAAGATGCCAAGTGAATGGGCTAAGAAGCCCGAATGCTGGAGCGCATTCCAAGAGCTTGATTTGCCAGTCCCGACGAAATCACCGCCGGAGCTAATTTTCGACGTAGCTGATGATATTGAAAACAAAGTTGGAATGGAGTTGGACGACAGTCTGGCGAGGGAGAGAAGCCAGAGCGTTGATCCCGATGACTGGATGCTGCAACTCAGAGAAGTATTCTCGGACGGCCTTGTACGAGATCGCGACGGAGCAATAGTAGAGCTTGCTAGGCAGTTTGGGTTTAGGCGTACCGGTTCTAAGGTCCGCGAAGATATCGATAAACTGATTAGGACCGCGGTGCGCCGGGGAATTCTGGGCTCCAACGGAAAAGGGCTGTCGCTCGCAGCAAGCAAGATTTCGGACTATGAGCGCGATTTTCTAAAAGATCAGTTTGTGGCATCCATGCCTTCTCGCGCATGGATCGAACGCACTGACAGCATAAGAGCTTTTGCAAGGTGGTTGGGCTATAGAAGAACAGGATCAATTATTACTGAGACGATGCGATCCATTATCGCTGGGCTGATAAGGGAAACTCGTATAGAGAGCGACGGCTCACGCATTAGACGAAGTTAGGCTGATTTGCGGTTTTGATCCGGAGAAGTTTCCTTATCTAAGAAGTGCGTCGTCGCATGACCCACAAACCGTCTGTTTAGCGAGTGAGTGAAACTGGAATGACTGCTACTTAATCTTTAGCGGATCAATGCCAATCTTCGTGAACAAAGTCGTCAAATCATCCCCGAGACGTAAGGGGCCGACCGTAGCGCTCCCCCCCTCGTCGCGCACCCTCGAGGCAAAGCGTTCGGCTTTACTTTCCTCAAGATGAAACTGTCGTTCCTCTGTGCTATTGTGGGGCGTAAATGTAACCGTTTTACGTACCAAACTATCCTCCTGAAGGGCTGCTCTTCTATCAAAGTCATATGCACTGTAGTTAAAGTAGTGCCCCTGATGCATTGTCAAGAAAAAGGCTTCCCTGGCGAATGTACCGGTTCAACATCGCATCAGAGTTATGTCCAGTTTGCTGCCTAATAATCCAAGATGGCACTCTCGCTTGTGCTGCACTCGTTGCCAACCCAGCTCTTAAGCTGTGACCTGAATAGCTCTTTGCATCTATACCGGCTGCTTTGACTCGCTCACGGACAACAAGGCATACCGCTTCTCCCGATAAGCGCAGCTCACTAATCCTTTGATGGCGGTCAATCGAGCGAAAAACAGCTCCTTCTTTCTGGGTAGTCGATACTCGCCACTGTTCGACCGTTACTACTGGACACCAACGCCCTTTCCCGTACGGAATCCCAATTTTGCGGCCCATTCCATTTTGGTCCGTTTTGGATCGGCGTAAAGTTATCTCCAAACCTTGCCGAACCGACACAAGATCTTCCCAATCGAGCCCGACTAATTCAGACCTTCGAAGGCCGCCAGCGAAGCCCAACAATAGTAATGCCCTATCTCGGTAATCCTTCAGCCGGACACCCATCGATTCGAGCACAACAAACAGATCCTCCTTCACGAGTGGAGTTGCTTGACGTTGAGCGAGGCCTCTCATCCGTCTTATCCCTCGCATTGTGGCCTTAACAACCTCGGCTGAGGTTGGATTGCTAAAGCCTAAAGATCGATGGACCTTGGCTAAAGCGGCAAGACGCCGGGTAAGTGTTGCTGGAGTATTCAAGCTAACGTGTGCGGCGAGATAGGCTGCTATTGTGTCGGAAGTCGCGGGGATCGTGCCGCCCCATTTCTCGAAATGAAGGAGATCACTCAGGTAAGCAGCGCGCGTATTCTCCGAGAGGCTATCTCGGATGCAGTCGGCGACGGTGAATTGAATGTCGCTTGTGCAATTAATTGCAAATCTGGCCGCCACTTTAAGCCCCTCGCTGTCCAATATGGTTCTCGATAATAGAAGGTTATCACGAGTTAGGGGGCTATCCGACATTGGATCGCTCCTCATTCAGGGCGCGAATGTCGTTACGCATCCATCCAAGTAACTCTGTCCCATCGTTACAAGGAGGAGCATGACACTCTATATCCACGCGACGCCGTAGCTCTTCCGCCAATGACCATTGTGCCCGGTGACGCACTAGTCCTCCTTCAACCCGAAATAGGACGGTCCCGACGAAGTTAACTCTGTGTGGCGGTCGGAGATGGTCACGAACCCAGCGTGCAGTCTCGCAGTTCAGACCAAGAAATCTCGACAGGGCCGCTCTCCCTTCGCGCGTATACATGTCGAGACACCAGCTCGGAACAGGACCTATTGTCGATGATTCCGGAAATACGTCGTCGCAAGAGCTACTGTCTTCCAACAAGGCGTGTGGCGATAGCAAAGCCAAAAATGGACAAAGAGGCAGCCCGAGTGTTCGGTAACCCTCCCGAGCAATCTCGACTACAGTATGTGGAAGGCCTGCTTCGCACATTTGATCAAAGGCAACGGTTGGTTCGCCGCGACGGAGGCTCAGTAGCTTAGTCTGCCTAGGATGCGTACCGCAGGCGAACCACGCCGCCAGAGCTCTGACTGGAAGCGCCGCAGATCCAGTGCTGATCTTCACTAGCTCACCAATTGATTTTGTTGCTAGCGCAGTGCGAGCTCGCGCAAATCGGGGATGAAGTTCGGCAGTCAACAGTAGATCGTCTGCGGATCGACATTTGAGGGATTTAGCCATTCGCTCGACGGCAAAGCTAGCGACCTTCCAGTCTCCGCCGATAGACGATCTAAAGCGCTTACCGGCGAGGGCCGAGGTAACCAAGGACACAGTATCAAGATCAGCTACCCCGATCTCCTCAAAGGCCGCCGCCCCAATCCTCCTCCAGAGTCTGTCGGGCGAGGACAGTAATAAGCTGGCTGCCGCACTCAACGCAATCTCTACCTCGCCGCGCCGTATGGCCTTCTGCAGCAAACTCATGGCAATCCAAGGCGAAACGCTTAGAGGAATTGGCGGTGAATCTCTGTAGGAGTACAATTCGTCCGCGAGCTGTTCGCGTGACTGTGAGACAATGATTGATCCGTTCATGTTGTCGCTCCTTTTTTGTGAGGAGCAAAAACGTCTAGCCCACCTTGGACGATGATCCTGTTGTCGCTCAAGTAAAGTGTTTTGCAGAAACAACGGAAAAAGAGTGAAGGAACACGATGCAGAAAACTGGGCCACGAAGAACCTTCTACAAATACATGACGGCCGAAACCGCTCTAATAGTCCTTGAAAATAATTCCTTTCGTTGGTCTCTTCCGACGCTCTTCAATGATCCCTTCGACGTTCAATTCGATTTACGGGTGGAGTTTGACCACGATCGCGTTGTCGAACAGTCGCTCAATAATCTGATCGATATGTACATGGGCCGTCGAAGAGCGGCGGAAGCGAACAAGCTGGCTAATGCAGTTATGTTTTTGCAAAGGAATGTGCCGGGTCTAAGCGAGAGAGAGTTGCGGGACCAGCTTCGCCCAGGGCTTATCGAGTCGTTGGCCGCGATGAAAAATGGTCTTCCGGCTCATTTTGAAGAATTGCGAGCAGTACTGGCTCCATTAAAGCTGCTATGTCTGACTGAAGTGCCCGACAACAATCTCATGTGGGCGCACTATGCGGATAATCATACAGGCGCTGTTATCGAGTTAGCCGTTGTTGATGAGATTGATAGTGTCTGGGGAGCAGCTAAGCCCGTGCGTTATTCCAGTGAGATGCCATTTCTCGCTGATGAGCAGAGAATGATCCGGGTCCTGTCGGGAGAGGGCTCCATCGGCCGGCCAGAATTGTGGGATGACGTCCTTTACGTAAAAGCACTCGATTGGGCCTACGAGAAAGAATGGCGTCTGGTCGGAGGATGGGAGCAAGGCAAAAGTGTCGAGTTAGTCTCATTTCATGCCAAAGAAGTCACTGGTCTGTATTTGGGTTGCCGTATGGACGAAGCAAACCGAAAGAAATTAAGAGAAGTGTTGGCGGCCAAGTATCCTCACGCGCGGGTTTGTAGTGGCAAAAAGGCCGTTCATAAATTTGCCGTCGAGTTTGAGTGACCTTTCTTAGGTGGATGCGCGAGAAAACCGCGCGCATGTGTCCATAATTTCTGGTCAATTGTTCATCGAGAACTGCAGCATGCTGAACTGTCTGGCCGCAGTGCTATCCAGCTGAGAGACAAAGTCAGATTTCCTTCACGCCTCGTGCGAACCCGTTGAGCTGCCAGCAATATTCGAATTAGAACCGGGTTCAACTCAAGCACTTTAACTATTGCTGCGTGTCCTCCAACATGTCCTCGGTACAGAGCATATGTAGGGCCTAGGGGCCGGATTGCGTAGGCGTGCAATTAATTGCAAACTTCCATCATTGATGATGAAACTTATGCAGATCATGCTCACCAAGAGCTGCAAGCCAATTGGTCCATATAACCGAGGGCCCCCAGAGTTGGTGCGGCTGGCTCTCTAAGTGCTTCCGATACAAAGTTCGTTTTGCTTTTGGCAGGCGAGCCAACGCCGCAGGTAAACCTCTAACCGAAACGCTATCCTTAAAAAGAGACCACAGCCATTCTTTCTCAGTCGGCGGCGCGTTTAGAAGTTCGGTGAGCGAAAGTGCAGCGAACGGGTTGGGTAAATCTGGCAGGCTAGACAGCTTCTTAATTGCGGGATTGAGCATTCGCCGTTCGACCCGAACTGTTGCTTTTCCCTCCCAGGGTTTTCCTTGCCCCAGCTGCTGTGCCTTTTTATTATAGATGAGTGTTTGATTGCCGCCTTTTTTCCCCAACACTAAAGTCTGCAGCTTTCCGGCAACCGTCCATTCTTTCGTGGAAAGCCCTTGCTTTGGCAGCACAGCAAACATACCAGGCCGTGCTTCAGGTATGTCCACTGCGATATCAATGCGACTTATACGTCCGTATTCGATTACGTAGTCCCATCCACCCGGCATGATTGACGTTAGAACCCCGTGCAGTTCGGAGAATCCAATAGAGCCGATCGCAGATGGGTTGAATTCGATACGGAAACGCAACGCTTTCTTCCCTTCGTGTAAAAACTGAAGAAGGGGTCGCGCAGTGCACGCTTGCAAACCGACAAATTTAGCGAACGAGTACTTTCCCTTGGCTTTGTAGCCCGCTTCATTGAATACTGTTTTGTCGCAAATCTGGGTCCATATGTTCGTGAATATGCTTGCAGCGTCATTGTCTTGAACCGTTACGACTACACTGAGCTTATCGATGAACGGTATGAGGCCAGAATTTTTGCTAGACGCTGGAGTGGGAAGGACGTCGAAAGTGGTATTTGGGAGGGTTTTGGTCTTGTTAGAGACTGCACTCTTTTTAAAAATTTTTATGGGCAAGACTTACGCCGTATCGTTTGCAGCAACCCGATCAATCAGTTGAAATATCTCGAAAGCGATCACGCCTTGGGATTCTGAGATGTATTCGTTATGCGACGGTCGATGAGCCACTGTTCGAGATCGGAAACATCGTACAAAATCCTAGCACCTATCTTGAAGTAGTGCGGACTTCCCCCGTAGACCCGCAGCTTGTCCAAATAACCCTTGCTTATCCCGAGGAATGTCGCGGCCTCTTTGACTGATAACTTTCGCGAAATATGTACTGCTTCCATTTTATTGCCCACGGTACGTGCCGGAACATTCCGACTCACTGTGGGAATTTCAGTAATATCGTCGATAACAGTCCGCTATGGAAAAGGAGTCTATCTTACCAGTCTTTATCCAGACTCTTTCGATGCTCGGACCAAGCTTGCATAATGACAGCGCGTGACGTTGAAAGCTCCTCTGAAATCATCGCCACCAAGAATTTTAGGTTCTTACCGTGCTTCAATCCCGTTCTGATTGTATGAACGATATACTGCTTTCCTAACAGAGAGCTTCCGACGTTCTGCGGAGCTCCTTTGCGCCAACGCGCCAATACGAGTCGATTTTCGAAGCGTGTTTTCAAGTCAGCATCTTCGCATATTAGGCCGACCAAAATTCTCCATGCCTCGCCATCGAGATAACTAAGTTGTTTGAGGACGTGACGAATCTCATCGTGAGAGCCGTCTTCAAAGGCTTTAATCAGAGTGTCTGATGCGACCGCATGAATTTCGGCCTCTGACTTCATGCTCCAAATCCTTCCGTATCATCCGCATTCAGGGCGGTCGCTATTGCACCGGATATTTGAAGTGATGCCAATTTTGTGGGATCGTCACCCAAATGAGCATAGCGCGCCGTTGTCATAGGCTGCGAATGACCAAGAAGCTTACCTATAATGGGAAGCCCAAGGCCGGCCGTTACACCAAAGCTAGCATGCGTATGTCGAAGATCGTGTAGTCGGATGTTATCCAGGCCTGCGCGGGTAACAATGGCTTTCCATGGACGCTTTAAATCACAGCGCGCCGCGCCAATCTTTGAACCGGCGATTACATATTCACCTATGCGTGGCAGCGAAGCCAGAACTTGGAGCGTTGCCGGATTCAAATACAGAGTTTTCTGCCCAGTCTTTGAATCCGGAAGCAAGAATAGGCCTCGTTCGAGATCAAGCTCTCGCCAACGTAAATTTAATATTTCACTTTTGCGGGCCCCAGTGAAGAGCAGCAGTCGAATTGCGGCTGCCGAATACTGATCAATCAATATCTTGCGGTTCTCTAGGGCTGGAAGGTGCTTGAGCTTCGCATCGGGTTTTTTAGGGTGCCAAATGATACCCGTTGTTTCGCCCTCTCGCAGCGCCGCGCCCAGCCTCGCTAGCTCAGTGGAGGAAAGATATCGCTCTCGCTTTATCTCTCTATATTTTTCGACCCCTTTTGCGGGGTTGTGATCGGATGAGATAAGCTGTTGTCGATACGCGAATGTATAAATGCTGCTAAGCACGGCTATAACGCGGTTGGCTGCGGACGGGCGCCGTCCAAGGCGTTCATGCAACGACTGGGCCTCAGATCGAGTGAGATCCTTCGCCGCGATGTTTCCAAAAGCTGGAACTATGTAAGCATCGATGATGTGTCGATAGCTCTCAAGCGTCTGCCTTTTGCGTCGGATTGAAACGTGGCGCGCTAAAAACACCTGGCCTAGTTCTGATACGGTTATTGCTGTCCTAGCCGCTCTCTCCTCAGCGGCCGGATCGGATCCGTGTGCAACAGAACCAAGCCGTTTTCGCGCTAGCTGACGGGCTTCATCAGGCAATATTGCGCCAACTGAACCTAAGGTAAGTCTTCGGGTTGGAGATCTCCTTCCCCGCCCTGCGCGGTAGCACAAGATATACGACATAGCGCCAGAAGGCCGGACTCGAACTCCAAATCCCGGCAGTTCGCTGTCCCACACTGTATATTCGGCCAGGGTTGGCTGGAGTGCGTCGATCGATTTTTTTGATATGCGAAATTTCTGCAATTCTAAGCTCCGGGAAGCACCGGGGAAGCACCAGGAAGTTAATTAGGTGTGATGCCCTGAAAAGCAGTATGAGACGCATGTCATTGATAGCAAGGTGTTTTTGTCAAATTGAAGCTTCAGGCAACGCTGTGTAACACGTCGCTTGAAATTCGTAATGACGGGGTCACAGGTTCGAGTCCTGTTTGCGGCACCAATCGCGCTCCGGCGCCATCCATTTTAGTCGCAACAGTCAGCCGCAGCTCTGGTGCCTTACGTGGCGGCTGCCGGCATTTCGAGGTCGGCCCAGATCTTGGCGAAATAGGCCTGGAAGGCAGCGTCGGTGCGCAGCGCCACGGGATCGCGGCCTGCCTTGGGCAGGTTGATGACATGGAGCGCCCGCACGGTCGCCGGGCGTGCGCTCAGCACCAGAACGCGATCGGCCATGGCGATGGCTTCGCCAATGTCATGGGTGACCAGAATGGCGCTCTTGCCGTTTTCGGCGATGATGCGTGACACGTCGGCCTGCAGCAGCAGCCGGGTCTGGAAATCCAGCGCCGAAAACGGCTCATCCAGCAGGATCACCTGCGGATCGAATGCCAGCGTGCGCATGATGGCCACGCGCTGGCGCATGCCGCCTGACAAGGTTGCGGGCTTGGCGTTCTCGAAACCGTTTAGGCCGTAGGCGCGGATCAATTTCATGGCGATGTCGCGCGAGGTCTGCCGCGCCGCACCGCGCACCTCCAAACCGAGCATCACATTGTCGATGACCGAACGCCACGGTAGCAGCAGATCCTTCTGAAGCATGTAGCCGACATGTCCTGCGGCATCGTCGACGCGGATGCCTGCGACCTCCACATGGCCGCGCGTCGGTTTCAGCAAACCGGCGATGACATTGAACAATGTGGACTTGCCGCAGCCGGACGGGCCGACAATGGCCAAGGTTTCGCCTTGTCGCAATTCGAAGCTGACGTCGCGGATGGCTTCGACAAACTGCTTGCCGCTTCCGAAGGATGCGCCGACCTGTTCGGCCTTGAGCACAGCGGATGTGGACGACGACGTTCCGATTTGCGTCATGACGTTCATGCATCCACCTCGCTGCAGAAGCCGAGCAGCATGTTATTGAAAACATCGGGTATCACGGCGGTGAAGGCATGGGCGCCCCATTCCACTTCCCGAACGCGCGCGCCCGGAATGGCGGCAGCCAGTTGTTGCGAGAGATAAGCCGGCACCAGGCTGTCGTCCCGCGATGAGGCCAGCAGTGTCGGCGTTGCAATGTTAGCGAGAGTGTCGCCGGGGTCGAAGGCGAGAAACATGTCGATGCGCGCATTCATCGTGGCCGCTGTCGGGAAGTGCGCGAGGATGCGCTCTTCTTCCGCGTCGAGCTGCGCGGCATTGTCGGAAATCCAGCGTGGCGGATAGAGGAACAGCGGCTGTGCGCGCACATATGCTTTCGGGCCGGACTGGTTTAGGATCTGTTTGCGCACTTCGAAACAGCGCCGCAGGAATGGATCGGCGCGGCCCCAGCCATTCACCACCACCAGGCTGCGTAAGCGCGCTGGATGACGCAGGGCAAGTTCAATTCCGACGATGCCGCCGATGGCATGCCCCACCACATGCGCATTGCTGACGCTGGCGTGGTCGAGCACATGCGCGATATCATCGGCCATACCGGCGATCGATCGTGGCGGCGCAGTGTTATCAACGCTACGACCGGTGCCGACGTGATCGTAAAGGATGACTTGGTGGCGCTGCGCGAGTGCTGCGATCTGCGGCGTCCAGAACGATCCACTGCCGCCCATGCCGGCCGACATGAGGATTGCCGTTCCGTGTCCATGAGTTTCGTAATAGATGTCGGCGTCACCGCCGCTTGCATAGGGCATGGCTTGTCTTGCGGGTTGGAGCGATGAAAAGTCAGAAGCGCAGGCGGCGTTCGAGAAGGTCGATTGCGCCGTACATCAGCAGCGCCACAGCCATGAGCGCAGCGATGCCGACCCAGACGGCGTTCAAATCGTAGAGCACGCCGGCGTAGTAGATCATGTAGCCGAGACCCTCTTTCGAGGCGATGTATTCGCCGACAACTGCGCCGATCAGCGCGAAGCCGACATTGAGACGGAAGGCGGACACGATCCACGGCATGGCGCCCGGAATGACCACCGTTCGCCAGGTCTTCCAGCGGCTGGCACCGAGCGAGCGCATCAATTTGATCAGGTCGCTATCAACTTCCTTGGCGCCCTGTTGCGCGGTGATCACCGCGACGATGAAGGTGATGATGGCGGCGATGGCGATCTTCGACGAGATGCCGATTCCGAACCACACGATAATCAAGGGTGCGAGCGCGATCTTCGGCAAGCCGTTGAGCGCGATGAGATAGGGGCGCAGCACCGCCGCGCTGGTGGGAAACAGCCAGAGCAGCAGCCCAACGGCGCTACCGGCGATGGTGCCGATCAGGAATCCGGCGATGGCTTCCCAGGCAGTCAGCGCGGCATCGCGCAGGAGTTCTCCGTTGGCGATCAGAATAGAGGCCTTGGCGAAGATGCCGCTTGGCCGTCCGTAGAGATAGACCGCGATCCATTTGAAGCTGATCGCAATTTCCCAGGCAGCAAGTAACAGAGCTAGCAGTGCCACTTGCAGCAGCGCGATCCGCAGGACCGGCGGCATCAGCCGCCGCTCGACATTGGCCCGGGTGGCTTCGATGGTCGTCACATCAGGCTCGCTTGTGTGCGATTGATGCGATCTCGACGAGACAGTCCGGTTTCACCAATCCGCACTGGATGCAATAGCGGGCCGGCTTCTCGCCGGGGAAATATTCGGCATAGACTTTATTGACGGCGCCGTAATTGGCCCAGTCGGTCACGAAGATGGAGTTGAAGGTGACGTCGGCCATCGTGGCACCGGCGGTGGTCAGCACGCTCTTGATGGTCTCGAGGATGTGCCGGGTCTGCGCTGCCGCATCGCCAACGTGAACAACGTCGTTATTCTTGTCGAAGGCCAGCGTGCCGGACACATAGATCACGCCGTCGGCCATCATGCCGGGCGAGTAAGGTGCGAGTGGCGGATGAGTGCCGGGCGGGATGATCGCGCGATCTGTCATGGGATCCTCAAGCTTTTGTGGAGGTTTCAGTCTGCGCAAATGCGCGGCGGAAATCAGCGGTGCTGGAAACCCAGCCGAAGAAGGTTTCGATATTGAAGACGGCCGCCTTCTGGACGTAGTCGGGGCCGGCCTGATGCGTCGCGTCTTCGAGCATCACGCCGAAATATTCTAGATGGAAGCCGTCGCGCAGGGTCGATTCCACGCAAACATTGGTGGCAACTCCGCAGAATACGAGATTGCGGATGCCGCGCGCGCGCAGGATGCTGTCAAACTGGCTGTTGAAGAAGCCGCTGTAGCGCGGTTTCGGTACCACGATGTCGCCGGGCCGCGGCTGGAGTTCATCGACGAGCGCATAGTCCCAGCCACCCTTGGCGAGCAGGCTGCCTTGTAATTCCGGGCGCGCGCGCATGGTCTTGAGTGCATTCGATTTGTGCCAGTTCGGGGATCCCGGACCGCCGGCCTCGACATAGTCGGCGTCCCAGCCGTTCTGGAAGTAGATCACGGTGACGCCGGCCTCGCGCGCAACCTCCAGCGTCTCCTTGACGGCCACGATCGCTGCCTTGGCGCCGGTCACGTCGAAGCCCGCAAGATCCAGATAGCCGTTCGGCGACGCGTAGGCGTTCTGCATGTCGACCACGATGACTGCGGTCTCCTCGACCGCGAGTCGCAACGGCTCAGGGCGTGCGGGTAAGGTGACGTAGCGCCGTTCAGGCGGAAAGCTGGTTGAAACCGACATCACGCCAATCCGAATTCTTTGGTCGCTTTCTCGGCGAAGCGATTGTCGACCATTTGTGTATAGGGAAGCGTCGTTGAGACGGCGCCGCCGCCCTGTTCGAGCAACATCGCGCGATCCCACTCCTCGGCGGAGATGGTCGGGTTTTTCGGGATAGCCGTCTTGCTGCCAAAGAAATTCTTCGTCGCATTTCCGACCACCGAGGGCGAGACTTTTGGAAAGTACTTCGCTGCGACCTCGGTGAAGACGGCGTTATTCTCGTGCATCATCTTCTGCGCTTCGGCGATGGCGTTACAGAAGCCTTGCACCGCCTCCGGGTTGGAGGCGATCACGTCTTCGGTGGCCATGGCCGTCGTGAAACACAGCGGACCAAGCAGATCGGCAAATGATAGCGACGGTACGAGGCCAAACTGTTCGGCGCCGATGCTGATGTCCCATTCGAATGCGGTGGCAATGTCGGCACGGCCATCCTTGACGGCTGCGGCCTGGGCGCCCGGTGGCAATTCCAGGAAGGTGACGCCCGCTTCTTTGGGGTCGAATTTGCCGACCGTCTTCATCGCGTAGGTCGGGACCTGGATCGTCGAGGACGGAAATTTCAGCGTCGCGATGGTCTTGCCGCGGAGATCATCGATGGTGGTGATCTTGGTGTCCGGGCGGGTCATTCCCCACATCGACACGCCGCCGACGATCTTGGCGATATTCTTGATCTTGCCGCCTTCACGCGTGGCGTTGACGGACATGCCAGGGCTGGTGACGCCGATCTGGCCGCGGCCGGACAGCAGGATCGGCACCGGCAGGGCGATGCCGCCCGCGGTCGACAGGTCGGTATCGAGGCCATGTTTGGCGAACAGGCCCTTATCGGCGGCGACATAGAGCGAGGCATACATGCCGAGCCGGATGGCTTCGGACACCAGAACCTTGCGGCCGGCGGCAAAGGCCGGGCCTCCCAGGCCTGCAAACGGTGCCGCTGCGGCGCCGATGAGCGAATATTTGAGTAGGTTGCGCCTGTCGATCATGCCTCTGTCCCTCGCCGCCATTGCCGATGTCAGATGGTGCGCTGCATAGTTTTTAGCCGCAGCGGTTTGCCGCATAAAATTCTTGCACCCGTTAATTTCATTAACAAGTCGGGAAAAACAGATATATTTATCTGTAATGCTTATGAATATCGACCTTCGGCAGCTCCGTGCCTTCGTCGAGGTGGTTCAGGCTGGCAGTTTCAGCCGAGCCGCGCGGAAACTTGGCGTCTCCCAGTCCGCCCTCAGCCAGGCCGTTCGCCAGCTCGAGGACGAGCTGCAGGTCCGGCTGCTGGACCGGACGACGCGCAGCGTCCAGCTCAGCAAGGTTGGCGTCGAATTCCTGCCGGGGATTCAGCGTCTGCTCGCGGATCTCGATCACCAAATTCAGGATCTACGCGATCTGCGCGAGCATCGCCGCGGCCATGTTACGGTGGCCTGCGTGCCGTCGGTGGCGTTGCGTCTGATGCCGGTGGTACTGGCGAATTTCCAGCGCGAATATCCCATGGTGAGCGTGACGCTCAAGGAAGTGTCACGGCATCAGATCATTGCCGGGCTGCGCAGCGGCGACGCCGAGCTCGGCATCGCCAATGTGCCGGGTGAGGATGCGGATCTTGACGCGACGAAGCTGCTGACGGACCGTTTTGCGCTAGTGATGCGGCGAGATCACAGACTGGCGTCGCAAAGTGCGGTGAACTGGATGGACGGCGTCGCTGCAGGCATGATCGCCATGGCGACCGGCACCGGCATCCGGCTTGAAATGGAGCGCGGACTGCAAGAACTGGGGCGTAGCAGCCCGCTGCATGAGGCCGAACACCCGGCGACCCTGCTCGCCATGGTCGAGGCAGGCGTCGGCGTGGCGCCGTTGCCCGGTCTGGCGTTGCCGGCGACTGACCATCCCGTACTGACCTTCCGCAGGCTGCTCGATCCGGTGATCGAGCGCGATTTGTATCTGATCCGGCGCGTGGGGCGTGACCTGTCGCCGGCCGGTCGCGCGCTTTACCGCGGCATCCAGCTCGTGGCGCAATCGATCCGCGAGCGCACTGCTGCCGGGTGGTAGCGAACACGCTTTGACCTTGCTCCCATGAGTCCCTATTTTGGGATGAACAATCCTATTCCGCTAATTTGAGCCCCTTATGACCGCCTCGCTGAAAGCCATCGACGGATCGGCTGATTTGCCTGTCCTGATGAACGACCTCGCCCGGAGCGCCCGTGCGGCTGCGCGTGCGTTGGCGGTGGCTCCAACGGCGCAGAAGAACCGGGCGCTTGCGGCCATGGAACGCGCGATCCGCGCCGGTACGCCTGCGATTCTGGCGGCCAATGCCGAGGATGTCGCCGAGGTGCGCTCCAATGGCGCCACATCGGCCTTTATCGATCGGCTGACCCTGACCGAGGCGCGCGTGCACGCGATGGCGGATGGCATCCGGGTCATCCATGACATCGCCGATCCGGTCGGCGCCGTTACCGAGAGCTGGCAGCGGCCGAATGGCATGACCATCGAACGCGTGCGCGTACCGCTGGGTGTCGTCGCAGTGATCTTCGAGAGCCGTCCGAATGTCGCCGCGGATGCCGGCGTGTTGTGCCTGAAGTCCGGCAATGCGGTGATCCTGCGCGGCGGCTCGGACAGTTTCCGCTCTTGCCGTGCGATTCACGAATGTCTGGTGCAGGGCCTGCGCGAAGCCGGACTGCCGGAAGCCGCGATCACGCTGGTGCCGACGCGCGATCGTGCGGCGGTCGGATTGCTGCTCACCGGCCTCAATGGCGGTGTAGATGTGATCGTGCCGCGGGGCGGCAAGAGCCTAGTTGCGCGTGTCGAGGCCGAAGCGCGTGTGCCGGTATTTGCGCATCTCGAAGGCGTCAATCACACCTATATCGATCATGCCGCGAAGCTCGATATGGCGAAATCGATCGTGTTGAATGCCAAGATGCGCCGTCCCGGCGTCTGCGGCGCGACCGAAACGCTGTTGATCGACCGCGCGGTGGCGGGCACGCATCTCAAGCCGTTGGTGGAAATGCTGATCGACGCCGGCTGTGAGGTGCGCGGTGATGCCGCCGTGCAGCAGGCGGATGCGCGCGTCAAGCCTGCAACGGACGAGGATTGGGACACCGAATACGAAGACGCGATCATCTCGGCCAGGGTCGTCGATGGTGTCGATGATGCGCTCGCGCATATTCGTGATCACGGCTCGCATCACACCGATGCGATCGTCACCGAGGACGTCGCGGTTGCCGCGAAGTTTCTCAACGAAGTGGATTCGGCGATCGTGCTGCATAACGCCTCGACGCAGTTTGCCGACGGCGGTGAATTCGGTTTCGGCGCGGAAATCGGAATCGCCACCGGCAAATTCCATGCGCGGGGCCCGGTCGGCGCCGAGCAGCTCACCAGTTTCAAATACCGTATTCACGGCACCGGACAGACCCGGCCGTGATGATGTGCGTTTCGGCGCGTGGAGACTGAATTGAATTTGCATTCAGTCCCGCCGGCGCAGGGCATCCCGCCACATAGTCCCGGCATGCGGATCGGTCTGCTCGGCGGATCGTTCAATCCGCCGCATGCCGCGCATCGGGCCATCAGCCTGTTCGCGATGAAACGGCTGAAGCTCGATCGCGTCTGGTGGCTGGTGTCGCCGGGCAATCCGCTCAAGGATCAACGCAATCTGCACGATCTCGCCGAGCGCGCCGCCGCTGCGGAAGCAATGGCCGATCATCCGCGCATCGATATTACCTGTCTCGAGAGTGTCATCGGTACGCGCTATACCGTCGACACCATCAGCTACCTCCGACGTCGATGTTCGCAAGCACGATTTGTCTGGATCATGGGTGCCGACAATCTCGCCCAGTTTCACCGCTGGGAGAGCTGGCAGGTGATTGCCGGAGAGGTGCCCTTTGCGGTCATCGACCGGCCGCCGCAGAGCTTCCAGGGACTGGCGTCGACCGCCGCCCAGGCCCTCGGTCGTTACCGGATACCGGAGCAGGACGCTGGGTCATTGGCCGACCTGAAGCCACCTGCATGGGTATTTTTGACCGGTTTGAAGCTGAATCTGTCCTCCACCCGGCTGCGGAACCCGGATGGCAGCTGGAAGACGTAATTCCACAACACTCGCCCGATAAGTGCTATAGGGCAGGCGCTGGAATATTGAATCCGGCATTCCCACATGCATACTTGATCTCATCGGGCGTCGGATTCGGCGTCCCAATACAGTGAAAGGAATGGTCCTCTGGCCACTTCTGTATTGTCCAAGACGGGCGCCAAGAAAGCCTCGTCCAAGGTTGCCCCACCCAAGAAGTCCGCTTCGGTAAAGAAGGCTGCCGCGCCTAAAAAGGCTGCCGCGACCAAAACCGCAAAGCCGAAGGCTGCAGCCAAGACACCTGCTGCTGCAAAAGCTGCACCGAAGGCTGTCATTCCGAAGAAGGTTGCTTCGCCCAAGGCGAAGAAATCAGCTGCGGCGGTGCGTGACAGCGCGACCGAAACGCTCAATCTCGTTCTCGCCCGCCTTGACGACATGAAGGCCGAGGAAACGGTGACCATCGATCTGCGCGGCAAGTCGGCTTTCTCCGATTACATGGTCGTGACCACCGGTCGGTCCAACCGCCATGTCGGCGCGGTGGCCGAAAATGTCGCCAAGGGTCTCAAGGAAGCCGGTCAGAAGAAGCTGCATGTCGAAGGCCTGTCCAATTGCGATTGGGTGCTGATCGATACCGGCGAAGTCATCCTGCATGTCTTCCGGCCTGAAGTTCGCGAGTTCTACAATCTGGAACGTTTGTGGACGCAGAGTCCGTCGGATGAACCGCGGATCGATCTGAAGGCTGTTTGAGCCAGCGGGCATTCGGCAACGGCGCGACGCGTGCTAGTCTGTGCCGATGCACCTTCTTGTGATCTCCATCGGCAAGCTCAAGCAGGGTCCGGAACGCGAGCTCGCGGAACGGTACCGTGATCGCTTCGACGATATCGGCCGCAAGCTCGGCTTTCGGGGCCTTGCGATTCATGAAATTTCGGAAAGCCGCGCACGCGATGCGGCGACCCGGATCAATGAGGAAGCAGCGGCGATTTCGGCGCTGATTCCGGAAAAGGCTGTATTGGTAGCGCTCGACGAGCGTGGCAGCAGCGTCGACAGCGCCAGTTTCGCTCGCCATATCGGGAAGTGGCGGGACGAATCGGTGCCGCATAATGTTTTTGTCATCGGCGGGGCGGACGGACTTTCGCCCGAATTGCGGCGCAAAGCCAAACTGAGCATTGCATTCGGCTCGGCGACCTGGCCGCATCAAATAGTTCGCGTCATGCTTCTGGAACAGATTTACCGGGCTGCTACAATTCTGGCTGGCCACCCGTATCACCGCGTTTAGCTCGCTATATTGAGCGTGTCGCGTTTGAAAGAAGGCGCTGTCGAAACCACGATGCTGTCACCGCGGTCCATTCCATCTGAACACGACGCCGTTCGCCGCGGGATGTCGAACGCATCGTCGTTTTCTATGATGCTGGTATCAGCAACTCTTGCGGGTTTGATGACGACCTCGGTCCGGGCGCAAACGGCTACGCCGATCCAGCAGGCCAATGCGCCATCACCTGATATAATTCGTCAGCGCGAGCAGGAGCTTGAAGCGATCCGTGCGCAGCAGAAGAGCGCTGCGGAGCTGCAGGCAAAACTGAAAGCCGATATCGCGGCGATCGGACAGGACCGCGGCAAGCTCAGTCAGCAGCTCATCGATATTGCTGCCCGCGTCCGCGGCGTCGAAACCCGCATCGACGATGCCGAAGCGCGTCTGCGTCCGCTCGATGCGCGCGAGCAGAAGATCCGCGGTACGCTGGAATCGCGCCGTGGTGAAATCGTCGAAGTATTGTCCGCTTTGCAGCGCGCGGGACGCCGTGCGCCACCGGCCTTGCTGGTACGTCCCGAAGACGCGTTGAAGTCGCTGCGTACCGCGATGCTGCTCGGCTCCGTCGTGCCCGACATGCGCGCACGCGCCGAAAAACTCGTAGCTGACCTCAGCGAACTCGTGAATTTGCGCAAGGCGATCTCGACCGAACGGGATCAGCTTGCCGGCGATCGCGACAAGCTGAAGGAAGAACAGACGCGCCTCGCGTCCTTCACCGACGAGCGCCAGAAGCAGCAGTCGGCTGCTGAAAAGGACATGGAAGCGGAAGCGGCGCGGGCGCTGACGTTGTCCCGTCAGGTCGACAGTCTGCAGGGCCTGATCGCGAAGATGGAGCAGGATTCCAAGGCGGCGGCGAAGGCAGCGGCCACAGCCAGTCTGCAGGGCACGCCGGCGGCGCTCAGCAATGGCAAGCCGAATATCGGCGCCTTCAAGGACCCCGGCAGGCTCAGTCCGGCGATCGCCTTTGCTTCGGCAAAGGGCATGCTCGCACTTCCGGTCAACGGGGTTAAAATTCGCAATTTCGGCGGTTCCGACGGTGTCGGTGGCGTCGAAAAGGGCATGTCACTGGCCGCACGGGCGGGTGCGCAGGTCACAACACCGTGTGACGGCTGGGTTGTTTATTCCGGTCCGTTCCGTAGCTATGGACAACTCTTGATCCTCAACGCCGGGGGCGGGTATCATGTCTTGATCGCCGGGATGGAGCGTATTTCGGTGAACATTGGTCAGTTCGTTCTTACCGGGGAACCGATCGCTGTCATGGGATCAACATCCCGGGTAGCATCCGTCCTTGCGGCCAATGCCAGCCAGCCTGTGCTTTATATCGAGTTCCGGAAAGACGGGACTCCCATTGATCCAGGCCCATGGTGGGCCGCTAACGAAGGCGAAAAGGTTCGCGGATGATGCGCAAGACTTCCATAATTCTGCTGAGTGCTGCCACTGGCGCCGCCTTGACGCTCTTCGTGACCCAGCCACGCGCCGTGTTCATGGGCACCAGTGCCCGCGCAGCGACCTCGGATACCTATCGTCAACTCAACCTGTTCGGCGACGTGTTTGAGCGCGTCCGCAGCGACTATGTCGAGAAACCCGACGACAGCAAGCTGGTCGAGTCGGCGATCTCCGGCATGCTCACCGGTCTCGATCCGCATTCCAGCTACATGGACGCCAAGAGCTTCCGTGACATGCAGGTGCAGACCCGCGGTGAGTTCGGCGGTCTCGGTATCGAAGTCACCATGGAAGACGGCCTGATCAAGGTGGTGTCGCCGATCGACGATACCCCGGCATCGAAGGCCGGCATCATGGCCAACGACATCATCACCAGCCTCGACGAAGAAGCCGTGCAGGGTCTCACCCTGAACCAGGCCGTCGAGAAGATGCGCGGTCCGGTCAACACCAAGATCAAGCTGAAGATCATCCGCAAGGGCCAGGACAATCCCCTCGACGTCACCCTCGTGCGCGACAACATCCGCGTCCGTTCCGTGCGCGCCCGCATTGAAAGCGACGATATCGCTTACATCCGCGTGACGACCTTCAACGAGCAGACCACCGAAGGTCTGAAGCGCGAGATCGCGGCCCAGACCGCGGCGATCGGCGCCGACAAGCTCAAGGGCTTCATCATCGACCTCCGCAACAATCCGGGCGGCTTGCTCGAAGAAGCCGTCACCGTCTCTGACGCGTTCCTTGAGCGTGGCGAGATCGTCTCGACCCGCGGTCGTAACGCTGAAGAAACCCAGCGCCGTACGGCGCATGCGGGCGATCTGACCAAGGGCAAGCCGGTGGTCGTGCTGATCAATGGCGGTTCGGCCTCGGCGTCGGAAATCGTCGCCGGCGCACTGCAGGACCACAAGCGTGCCACCACGATCGGTACGCGCTCGTTCGGCAAGGGCTCGGTGCAGACCATCATCCCGCTGGGCTCCGGCAACGGTGCGCTGCGTCTGACCACGGCGCGCTACTTTACGCCGTCGGGCAAGTCGATCCAGGCCAAGGGTATCGTCCCGGACATCGAGATCGTGCAGGACGTGCCGGACGAGTTGAAGTCCCGCGATATCAAGGGCGAGGCTTCGCTGCGTGGCCATCTGAAGAACGATGGCGATGAGAAGACCGGTTCGCAGTCCTACGTGCCGCCGGATGCCAAGAACGACAAGGCGCTCAAGGCTGCTGCCGACCTGCTGCATGGCATCAAGGTGACGTCGAATGCGGCCGTTACACCGCCGCCCGGAGCCGCTGCTGCTGCGGATAAGCCGGCAGACGATAAGGCGGCCGCCAAGCCGAACTGATCGGTAAGTGCGCATCAATTCTGCGGAAAGGGCGACCTTCGGGTCGCCCTTTTTGTTGCAATCCTTCGGGCGATCCCGCGCCCTTCCGGGTGCCGTGGCCGCGGCCGGGCGTGTTATTGTCCGGTCGGCTGATTCGGGAGATCCATGGCAGTGTCGGCGGACGATCTGAGCGCCCCGCTTGGACAAAAATCGACGCGTAAGCGGCGGTTCCGGCTGCCTTTTTCCGGAACGCAGGCGCTTGCCACGATCCTTGCCTTGCTGCTGCTCGCCTTTCTCGGTGTTGCCCTCTTCAATAACAACCCGATGGGCGGCGAGCCGGTAGCGCGCGTAGCGATCAAGGCGCCTGCTGCGACCGATGATCAGAAGGTCGCCGCCAAGCCGCCGGTCGAGGTCAAGCACGGTACGCCCGAGTTGGCCAAGGCACCCGAGGCTCCCGGCCAGAAGACCATCACCATCATTGATGGCTCCAGCGGTGCCCGTAAGGATGTCGTGGTGTCGAGCGAGGGGTCGGACAGCGCTGCGGCCGATGCGCCGCCGCCGGTCATGACGGGGATCGATCAGAAGCTGCTGGAGAAATCCCGCCACGGCATGGTGCCGATCGCCATCGGCGCGCTGAAGCCGGTCACGGCCTATGCCGCGAGCTCCGAGGCCGAGCGCGCTAGGGCGATGAAGACACCGAGCATTTCCATCGTCATTGGCGGCCTCGGCGTTGGTGCAGCCAAGACCACCGATGCCATCATGAAGCTGCCGCCGGCCGTGACGCTGGGCTTCACGCCGTATGGCTCGGATCCCGGCAAACTGGTCGAACGCGCCCGTGCGCAGCGCCACGAGGTGCTGCTGCAGCTGCCGATGGAACCGTTCGACTATCCCGATAACGATCCCGGCCCGCAGACGCTGTTGTCCTCGGCTACGGCCGAGCAGAACCTCGATCGCATGATGTGGCATATGAGCCGCTTCCAGGGCTATGTCGGCGTCGCCAATTTCATGGGCGCACGCTTCATCGCCACTGACACGGCGATGCAACCCATTGCACGTGAGGCCAGCAAGCGGGGGCTTGCATTGTTCGACGATGGCTCGACGCCGCGCAGCGTTGCCGCCGCGGCGGCCGAAGGGCAGGGTATGCCTTTCGCACGCTCCGATGTTGCCATAGACGCGGTGCCGACCTCCGCAGACATCGACAAGGCGCTGGCGCGGCTCGAGGGGCTGGCCAAGGAGCGTGGTGTGGCCGTCGGCGTCGCTTCGGCGCTGCCGATCTCGATCGAACGTATCAGCGCCTGGGCGAAAACCCTTGAAAGCCGCGGGGTCATGCTGGTGCCATTGACAACCGCGATGCTGAAATCAAAATCAAGCTAGCGTCTTTGGGCTAGGGTGAATTCGGCACGGCCGAATCGCTGTGATTCAGCAAAGTCGAATCGCTGCGTAAAGAGTGCTCGAACGGACGCGAGAGGCATTGACGGAATGGCGCGCTACGAAGACCTGCCCTATCGAACTTGCGTCGGAATGATGCTGATCAACCCGCAAGGGCTCGTCTTTATCGGTCGTCGCGCCGGCGGTATCGAGCACGTCGATGACATGCATGTCTGGCAGATGCCGCAGGGCGGCGTCGATCCCGGTGAGGACACCTGGGAAGCCGCCAAGCGCGAGCTCTATGAAGAAACCAGCGTCCAATCGGTCGAAAAGCTTGGCGAAGTGCCGGACTGGTTGATCTATGATATTCCCCGCACGGTGGCCGGGCGCGCCTGGAAGGGTCGTTATCGTGGCCAGCGGCAGAAATGGTTCGCTGTGCGCTTCACCGGCGATGACAAGGAAATCAACGTCACGCATCCACCTGGCGGCCACAAGGCCGAGTTCATCAATTGGCGCTGGGAGCCTATGAAGAACCTTCCGGAGCTGATCGTGCCGTTCAAGCGCCCGGTCTATGAGCGGGTGGTGAAGGAATTCGCTGGTCTGGCGGACGGCTAGCACCGGAATGACGGATAACCGGCCCTATCGCCCCAATGTGGGCGTCGCACTGTTCAATGCCGACGGCAAGGTTCTAATTGGCCGCCGCTTCAAGGATGACGGGCCAGAAATCGTCCTTCCGGGCCTGGAGTGGCAGATGCCGCAGGGTGGCATCGATCCCGATGAAGATCCTCGCGTCGCTGTGATGCGCGAATTGTGGGAAGAGACCGGCGTCATCCATGCCGACTATCTCGGCGAGACTGGCTGGATGACCTACGACTTCATCCCGTTCGAGAATCCCAGCCATCGCTTTGCGCAGTTCCGCGGGCAGCGGCAGAAGTGGTTTGCGCTGAAGTTCACCGGGGATGATGCCGAAGTCGATCCGCTGACGCCGCGCAACGGTCAGCCGGCGGAATTCGATGCCTGGCGCTGGGAGCGGCTGGACCGTGTCGCGGATCTCGTGGTGCCATTCCGGCGCGATGTCTATCGCGCAGTGGCGGAGCAGTTCGCTAAATTTGTCTGAAGCGAAGCCCTGACGAAACGAAGCGCTACCCGGGCTATAGCGCTTAGTGCATCGCCGTCGAGGTGATGTGCTGCTGGATGACCTTGAAGTGGTCGAGGCGCTCGATGGCGCGGTCCAGAGCGGAGCCTTCCTTCTCGGCCAGCTTCTCTTCCATCTCGGCGATGTCTTTGGCGAAAGCTTCGCGGTCAAGCTCGGCGATCGAGGTCGCGACGTCAGCAAGAACCGTCAAGCCCTTGTCCGAGACTTCGGCAAGGCCGCCGAGCACAATGATCTTCTCATGCTTGCCCCCGGTGGTGACAGTCATGATGCCCGGACGCAGCGCGATCACCACAGGTGCGTGGCCGGCCATCACGCCGACATCGCCCTCGGCGCCGGGAATATCGACCTGCTCAACTTCGCCCGTGAAAGCGAGCTTTTCCGGTGAGACGAGATCGAAGTGGAACGTGGCCATGTCGTTATCCGCTGACTGCTCCCTCCCCCCTTGCGGGGGAGGGTTGGGGGGGGGTAACCACGGGCGAAGGCGCTTGTGGCACCCCCACCCCGGCGCAAATGCGCCGACCCTCCCCGCAAGGGGGAGGGTAAGAAAGTTAGGCAGCTTCAGCAGCCAGCTTCTTGCCCTTCTCGACGGCTTCTTCGATTGCGCCGACCATGTAGAAGGCAGCTTCCGGCAGGTGATCGTACTTGCCTTCGCAGATCGCGCGGAAACCCTTGATGGTGTCGGCGAGTTCGACGAACTTGCCCGGCGAACCCGTGAAGATTTCAGCGACGAAGAACGGCTGCGACAGGAAGCGCTCGATCTTGCGGGCGCGGGCCACGGCCAGCTTGTCCTCTTCCGACAGTTCGTCCATGCCGAGAATGGCGATGATGTCCTGCAGCGACTTGTACTTCTGCAGCACCTGCTGAACCATACGCGCGGTCTCGTAGTGCTCCTGGCCGACGATCAGCGGGGACAGCATGCGCGAGGTGGAGTCGAGCGGGTCCACTGCGGGGTAGATGCCCTTTTCCGAAATCGCACGGTTGAGCACGGTCGTAGCGTCCAAATGGGCGAACGAGGTAGCAGGCGCCGGATCGGTCAAGTCGTCGGCCGGAACGTAGATGGCCTGCACCGAGGTGATCGAACCCTTATGCGTGGTGGTGATACGCTCCTGCAGCGCGCCCATGTCGGTCGCGAGCGTCGGCTGATAACCCACCGCCGAAGGAATACGGCCGAGCAGCGCCGACACTTCCGAACCTGCCTGGGTGAAGCGGAAGATGTTGTCGATAAAGAACAGCACGTCCTGGCCCTGATCGCGGAAGTGCTCGGCGACGGTCAGACCGGACAGAGCAACGCGCATGCGGGCGCCCGGAGGCTCGTTCATCTGGCCGAACACGAGAGCGCACTTCGACTTCACGGCCGGATCCGGATTGTGCGGATCGGCGTTCACCTTGGATTCGATGAACTCGTGATAGAGATCGTTACCTTCGCGGGTACGCTCGCCAACGCCGGCGAATACCGAGTTGCCGCCGTGCGCCTTCGCGACGTTGTTGATCAGTTCCTGAATGAGAACCGTCTTGCCGACGCCGGCGCCGCCGAACAGGCCGATCTTGCCGCCCTTGGCGTAAGGCGCGAGCAGATCGACGACCTTGATGCCGGTGACGAGAATTTCAGCCTCGGTGGACTGCTCGGTGTACGTCGGCGCTTCCTGATGGATCGCGCGCAGGCCTTCCGAAGCGATCGGACCGCCTTCATCGATCGGCTCGCCGATCACGTTCATGATGCGGCCGAGGGTGCCGACGCCGACCGGAACCTGGATCGGATTGCCGGTGTCGGTGACCGGCTGGCCGCGGACCAAACCTTCGGTGGTGTCCATCGCGATGGTGCGTACCGTCGATTCACCGAGATGCTGGGCGACTTCGAGCACCAGACGGTTGGCACCGTTCATGGTCTCGATGGCGCTGAGAATCGCGGGCAGGTGGCCTTCGAACTGCACGTCGACGACGGCGCCGATGACCTGGGTGATGCGGCCGGTCTGGTTGGCTGTAGCCATGAAAACTTCTCCATAAACTTCAAGGACTCGGAAGTCCGAAACTTGAACGGCGGTCCTGAGGACCGGAAGGTTGTTAGATCGCCTCGGCGCCGGAGATGATTTCGATCAGCTCCTTCGTAATCATCGCCTGGCGGGTGCGGTTGTAGATCAATGTCTGCTTGCGGATCATGTCGCCGGCGTTGCGCGTGGCGTTGTCCATTGAGCTCATCTGCGCGCCGTAGAACGAAGCGTTGTTCTCGAGCAGAGCGCGAAAGATCTGCACCGCGAGATTGCGCGGCAGCAGGCCGTCGAGGATCTCATCCTCGGCGGGCTCGTAGTCGTAGCTCGGCGTCGGGCCGGCATCGGCTTTAGGTGCTTCGACCACCAGCGGAATGATCTGCTGGGCGGTCGGGATTTGCGCGATCACCGATTTGAAGCGCGAATAGAACAGCGTGCAGACGTCGAATTCGCCAGTGTTGAAGAGTTCGAGAACCTTCTTGGCGATGTCGTTGGCATTGACGAAGCCGAGCTGACGCACCGAACGCAATTCGAGATGACCGACGATCTGCTTGTCGAAATTACGGCGCAGTTGCTCGTAGCCCTTGCGGCCGACGCAGAAGAATTTGACCGTCTTGCCCTGGTTCATCAGCGCCAGTGCGCGTTCGCGCGCCAGACGGACGATCGAGGAATTGAAAGCGCCGCACAGGCCACGCTCGCCGGTGCAGACCAGCAGCAGATGAACCTGATCCTTGCCGGTGCCGACGAGCAGCGCCGGGCCGGAGCCTGCCGTTGTAGCGCCGGCAATGCTGGCGATCACGGTATCCATCTTCTCGGCGTAAGGACGTGCAGCTTCGGCAGCGGTCTGCGCACGACGCAGCTTCGACGCTGCGACCATCTGCATCGCCTTGGTGATCTTCTGCGTCGCCTTGGTCGAGGCGATGCGGACGCGCATGTCTTTAAGTGAGGCCATTCTCAGTCCACCCCGGCGATCTGGCCGTTTGGCCGATCGCGAACCTCTCGTTCGAAACGCCCGACCTCGTGCCGGACATCAACGCGAATGGCCGGCGGGAGCCGGCCATTCATTGACAGTATTAAGCAGCGTAGGTCTTCGCGAAGCCTTCGACGACGGCCTTGAGCTGGGCGGCGACGTCATCCTTGAGATCGCGGCTGTCGCGGATCGCGTTGAGGATCTCGACGTTCTTGCCGCGCAGCAGCGACAGAAGACCGTCTTCGAAGCCCCGAACCTTGGCGATCGGCAGAGTGTCGAGATAGCCGTTGGTGCCGGCCCAGATCACGCAAACCTGCTCTTCCATCTTCAGCGGCGAGAACTGCGGCTGCTTCAGGAGTTCGGTCAGACGTGCGCCGCGGTTCAGCAGGCGCTGGGTCGAAGCGTCGAGGTCCGAGCCGAACTGCGCAAAGGCCGCCATTTCGCGGTACTGCGCGAGCTCACCCTTGATCTTGCCGGCGACCTTTTTCATCGCCTTGGTCTGCGCGGCCGAGCCGACGCGCGACACCGACAGACCGACGTTCACGGCAGGACGGATGCCTTGGAAGAACAGATCGGTTTCAAGGAAGATCTGACCGTCAGTGATCGAAATCACGTTGGTCGGAATGTAGGCGGACACGTCGTTGGCCTGGGTTTCGATGACCGGCAGCGCCGTGAGCGAACCATTGCCCTGGGAATCATTGAGCTTCGCAGCGCGTTCGAGCAGACGCGAGTGAAGATAGAACACGTCGCCCGGATAGGCTTCGCGGCCCGGCGGACGGCGCAGCAGCAGCGACATCTGACGGTAAGCAACGGCCTGCTTCGAGAGATCGTCATAGATGATGACGGCGTGCATGCCGTTGTCGCGGAAGAATTCGCCGATCGTGCAACCGGTGAACGGCGCGATGTACTGCATCGGAGCCGGATCGGAAGCGGTCGCGGCGACGACGACGGAGTATTCCATCGCGCCCTGCTCTTCGAGCACCTTCACGAACTGGGCGACGGTCGAACGCTTCTGACCGACGGCGACGTAAACGCAGTACAGTTTCTGGCTCTCGGGAGCGCCAGCAACGTTCAGCGACTTCTGGTTCAGAATGGTGTCGAGCGCGATTGCGGTCTTGCCGGTCTGACGGTCACCGATGATCAGCTCGCGCTGGCCGCGGCCGACCGGGATCAAAGCGTCGACCGACTTCAGGCCGGTTGCCATCGGCTCGTTGACCGACTTGCGCGGAATGATGCCCGGCGCCTTGACGTCGACGCGCATACGCTTGTCGGCCTGGATCGGACCCTTGCCATCGATCGGATTGCCGAGTGCGTCGACCACGCGGCCGAGCAGACCCTTGCCAACCGGCGCGTCCACGATCGAACGGGTGCGCTTAACAGTCTGGCCTTCTTTAATTTCGCGGTCAGCGCCGAAAATAACGACACCGACGTTGTCGGTTTCGAGGTTCAGCGCCATGCCGCGGGTGCCGTTCTCGAATTCGACCATTTCGCCGGCCTGGACGTTGTCGAGGCCGTAGACGCGGGCAATGCCGTCGCCGACGGACAACACCTGTCCGACTTCGGAAACTTCAGCTTCCTGGCCGAAATTCTTGATCTGGTCTTTGAGGATCGCGGAAATTTCTGCGGCGCGGATGTCCATCAGCCTGCCTCTTTCATCGAGTGCTTGATCGAGTTGAGTTTAGTGCGAAGCGAGCTGTCCACCATGCGGCTGCCGAGCTTGACGACAAGCCCGCCGATGATGGACGGATCGACTTTCACGTTGAGCGCGACGTCCTTGCCCGTCACTGACTTCAGCGCGGTCTTGAGAGCGTCGAGATTCTTGTCACTGAGCGGCTCGGCGACGGTGACGTCAGCCGTAGCTTCGCCCTTGAACTTGGCGACCAGCGCGCGGAAGCCGCGGATCACGTCATTCACCGCGAACAAACGACGGTTCGCGGTCAGGACACGGAGGAAATTGGCGGTGATGCCGGTAATTCCGGCCTTCTCCAGCACCGAAGCCAAGGCCTTGCCCTGAACCTCTGCGGCAAATACCGGACTGCGAACCAGTCGCGCCAGATCGGCACTGTCGGCCAGCATCGCTGTGAACTTGTCGAGATCGGCCTTCACCGCATCGACGGACTTTTCGTCACGCGCCAGCTCAAACAGAGCCGTCGCATAACGACCGGACATTCCCGAAACCGACGGATCTTCTGCTGCCACGAATTGCGCTCTTCAGGCTGTCAAACTCGCAAGGGAATAACTATCGCCCGAATGCGGCGCCTAGCGATCCAAGTCCTTGGAATTCAAGCGGGACTTCGATTTTTAGGTCACAACAAAATGTCGTGACCCGTTCAAATCGCGGCTTTGCTAACATAGCCCGCGCGCTGGTGCAACGCGACGAAAGCGTTTGATGCTGCCTTGTCGCAGGCCCTCGCAAAGAATCATTTCAGGGAGATGAGACTCGCCAATCGGGTCGCTGACGGTGTGTTTCGGCGTTCGTCTCCGAGGCGGAATTTCTAATTCCGCATGGCGGTACATGGTGCCGATTTCTTTTGAATCATGCAACGTCGATCGCGAGTGAGCCCGCAATTGAAATCACGGCGGACGGCGCGGCGTGTGCGCCTCACGTCACCGTTTTGGGCTGCTTAACATTTACTTACCGAATGCTATCCATGCACGACGATCACTTCGCTATTCAGTATAGTTGTGTAGTATGTAGTATACTTGATAGTTAAAAATTTATTAAAGCGGACCATTAGCCATGTTCCATTCCATCACAAGATATTTCATCTGGTCATGGAACGATTGTGTTGCCTATTTTACGCCTCATTACGTCGTCAAACGCTCAGTCAGTGAAATTGGGACGGGGGTCCACTTGCCACATTTGTGGCAATACTGTCTGAGGGACAACAACTTATGCTGCGTTACGGAAAATCGACGCTGGGCGCTATCGCCCGGCCGCGTACGGCAATCGCTGTCATGACTGCCGCTCTTGTTCTCGGGGGAACTGTTTCGGAGGCTTCGGCCAAATCCCGGCACCATCGTCATCACCACAAGCATCACACTCATCAGGCCAGCCAGCCGTCGCTATTCGATGCCAACGCGTCGATCGCTCCGTCGACGGGCGGTCGTAGCTTCTCGGGTGTTGCGTCCTATTATGGCAATGAGTCCGGCAGCCGCACCGCGTCGGGTCAGCGCTTCAATCAGAATGCGATGACTGCCGCGCATCGTTCGCTGCCGTTCGGCACCAAGCTGCGCGTTACCCATGGCGGTCGCAGCGTTGTCGTCACCGTCAACGATCGCGGCCCGTTCATCCGTGGCCGCGTACTCGACCTGTCCAAGGGCGCAGCGAGCGCGATCGGTTTGACCGGCCGTGGCGTCGGCCGTGTCGTTGCTGAAGTCATGTAAGCGCAGAGACGCGCTACGATACTGATCTCTCAAGTTTAGTAAGCGTTGCGTTGTGTCCGCGTTCAGTAAAAGCCTGTTGTCAGTAATGACAGCAGGCTTTTCTTTGATCTGTCACACGGGCGTTGCTTACAGAAAGCTTTGCGGATCGACATCTACTTCGAGCTTGAGATTGCCCGTCGCCTTCGGTCCATGCGCGAGCCAGTCGCGCAGGTAGTGCGACAGATCGACGTTGCGGGCGGACTTCACCAATAGCCGGAAGCGATAGCGGCCCTTGATCACGGCGAGCGGTGCTTCGGCGGGGCCGAGCACCATGATGCGCTCGTCGATCGGTGCTACGGCGGCGAGCTTGCGCGCATAGCCCTCCGTGGTTGGCCGGTCGCCGCCTGAGATGATCAGGCTCGCCAGTCGGCCGAAGGGTGGATAGCCCGCGCGCTCGCGGGCCTCGATCTCGCTGGCGTAAAACGCTTCGCGGTCGTTTGCGATCAGCGCCTTCATCACCGGATGCTCCGGCTGATGGGTCTGCAGATAGCCGACGCCGCGTCCCTGTTCACGTCCAGCGCGGCCGATGACTTGATTGAGCATCTGATAGGTGCGCTCCGCGGCGCGCGGATCGCCATTGCCGAGGCCCAGATCGGCGTCGATGACGCCGACCAGATTAAGCCGCGGGAAGTTATGGCCCTTGGCCACGAGTTGCGTGCCGATGATGACATCGACACGGCCTTCGGCGATTTCGGCCAGCTCGGTCCGCATCGCATCGATCGAGGTGATGAGGTCGCTCGACAGCACCATGGTGCGCGCATCCGGAAACAGGCTCGCCGCTTCCTCTTGCAGCCGCTCGACGCCCGGACCCACGGCGACCAGCGATTCCTCGGCCTGGCAATGCGGGCATTGCTGCGGGCGATGCATCGAGAAACCGCAGTGGTGACAGACCAGCCGCTGGCGAAAGCGATGATCGACCAGCCACGCATCGCAGATCGTGCAGGCAAATCGGTGTCCGCAGCCGCGGCATAGCGTCAGCGGCGCATAGCCGCGGCGATTGAGGAAGAGCAGCGCCTGTTCCTTGCGCTCGATCGCGATCTGGATTTTCTCGGCGAGGCGCGGTGCGATGAAGCGGCCGCGCATCGGGCCTTCGCGGCGCAGGTCGATGACCTCGATATGCGGCATGTGCTGACCGCCGAAGCGCGATGGCAGCGCGATGCGTTGATAGCGGCCCTTGCGCGCGTTGACCTCGGACTCGACCGATGGTGTCGCCGAGGCCAACACGATGGGAATCCTGGCGATGGATGCGCGCACCACCGCCATATCGCGGGCGTGGTAATGCGCGCCTTCGTCCTGCTTGTAGGCCTGGTCATGTTCCTCATCGACGATGATCAGGCCGAGTTTCGCGTAAGGCAGAAACAGCGCCGAACGCGCACCGACGATGACATGGGCCTCGCCATTGGCGATCGACGCCCAGTTGCGCGCGCGGGTGCGCGGTGTCAGTTCGGAATGCCACTCCAGCGGCCGCACGCCGAAGCGTTTTGAGAAGCGCTCCAGGAATTGTCCGGTGAGCGCGATCTCCGGCATCAGGATCAGCACCTGTTCGCCGCGCTTGATCACCTCGGCAACCGCCTCGAAATAGACCTCCGTCTTGCCGGAGCCGGTGACACCGTCGAGCAAAGCGGCGTGAAAATCCCCCTTGGCGGCGAAGGTCCGCATTGCTTCGGCCGCGACGGCCTGATCGTCTGAAAAGTCCGGTTCGGCGAAGGTGGGATCAGGCGCCGGCGGCGGCAGCGCGCGGGGCATGGCTTCAATCGCTAGCGTGCCTTCATCGACGAGGCCGTCGATCACGCCGCCGCTGACTCCGGCTTCCTTGGCGGCTTCGGATTTCGCATGCAGCAACCCGTCCGACAGGATCTCGATCAGCCGTGCGCGTGCCGAGGTCATGCGCTTGGGCACTTCGCCGACCAGGCGGACGCCCATGCGCACCCGCTCCGGGCCGAGGTGCTCGCCCATCCGCAGAGTCATCTTCATGACCATGCCGCGCGCGGACAAAGTGTAATTCGCAACCCAGTCGACCAGGCTGCGCAATTCCTGTTTCAGCGGGGGGACATCGAATTTTTCGCCGACTTCCTTGAGCCGGTTGTGCAGCCGCGGATCTGGGTTCTCATTTTCTGCCCAGACCACGCCGATCACCTCGCGGGCGCCGAGCGGCACGCTGACGACATCGCCGGGCTGCAGATCGAGGCCACGAGGCACGCGATAGGAATAAGCCTGGTTCAGCGCGACCGGCACCAGCACGTCAACGACGCCAGACGGTGTTTTGGTGCGCGCAGCTTCGTCCATCGGCGGAATCAGACTCGAATTGGGGTATCCGCTAACCTAAGCTCGCGGTGCGGTCCGGACCAGTGTCCGCCGGATGGCCGGTCTTATGACCGATCGGCCGCCACGACAATGAAACAAGAACAAGAACCCGCAGGGAGAAACATCATGCGCCACAAGCTCGCCGGGACTCTAGCCTCACTTCTCGTGCTGTCCGTTACCGCCATTCCCGCACTGGCGCAGGACCGGATGCCACCGATCCCGGCCGACAAATACACCGACGCGCAGAAGAAAGCGGCCGAGGAATTCGCCGGCGGGCGCGGCTACGAGGTCCGGGGCCCCTTTGTGCCGCTGATTCGCAGTCCGGAAGTGATGCTCCGCGCCAAGGTGATGGGCGATCATCTCAGGTTCAAGAGCGCGCTGGCGCCGCGGCTCAGCGAAATGATCATCCTGATCACTGCGCGCGAGTGGACCCAGCAATATGAGTGGGTTGCCCATCATGATATTGCGATCAAGGCCGGTCTGCGCAAGGAGATCGCCGATGCGATTGCCGACGGGCGGCGTCCTGTTGGCATGGCCGAGGACGAAGAGGCCGCTTACGACATGTCGATCGAGATCCAGCGCACCAAGCGCGTCAGCGATCCGACCTGGAACAGGGCCGTTGCCAAATTCGGCGAGCAGGGCGTCATCGATCTGCTCGGGATCAACGGCTATTACACCTTCCTGGCCATGACCATGAACGCGGCTCGAACGGGCTTGCCCGCCGGGGTGGCGGAGCCGTTGAAGCGGTTCCCGGATTGACGATGGCGGCGATTCACCAAAGTGAAACGAGCGGGGTGTGATAATCTCCGCCCGTTCGCGCGGCGCGAGCCTAAGGCATCCCGATGGCCAAGCTTTCCGACAAGAAATCGACCGAAGCGAGATCTGGCGCACCGGCGCCGATCGAGCTGATTTGCGCCAATGCCGACATCTCGCTGCAGATGACGCGCTGGCTGTCGCATCTGCGTGCCGAGCGGCGGCTGTCGCCCAAGACGCTTGAGGCCTATGCGCGTGACGTTCGGCAGTTTCTGACGTTCCTCGCCGAGCACTGGGGCGCGCTCGTTTCGCTGCCGCGTTTCGCCAAACTGGAGGCCAGCGATGTCCGTGCCTTCATGGCGGCGCGTCGCAGCGATGACATTGGCGGTCGCTCCCTGATGCGCGCGCTGGCTGGCTTGCGGTCGTTCGGGCGATTTCTGGAACGTGAAGGCAAAGGTAACGTCGGTGCGCTGTCAGCGATACGCGCGCCGAAAATCGGCAAGAGCCTGCCGAAACCGCTGCAGATGGCCTCTGCCAAGCGTCTTGCCGATGCGAATGAACGCGCGGGCGAAAATCGCGATCCGTGGATCTGGGCGCGCGATGCCGCGGTGATGGCGCTACTCTATGGCTCGGGCCTCCGCATCTCCGAGGCGCTTGGCCTCAAGCGGCGCGACGTGCCGGCACCCGGTGCCGGTGACGTGCTGATCGTCAATGGCAAGGGCAACAAGACCCGCATGGTACCCGTGTTGCAGAATGTGCTGGAGCTCATCGCCGACTATGCGGCGCAGTGTCCGCACCCGCTGCCTGCTGAAGGACCGATGTTTGTCGGCGCGCGGGGCGGTCCGCTCAGCCCGCGGATCATCCAGTTGACCATGGAGCGGATGCGTGGCGCGCTCGGCCTGCCCGACAGCGCCACGCCGCACGCGCTGCGCCATTCCTTTGCCACCCATCTGCTGACCCGCGGTGGTGACCTCCGCGCGATCCAGGAATTGCTCGGCCACGCCTCGCTGTCGACCACGCAGATCTATACCGGCATCGACACCGAGCGGCTGTTCGAGGTCTACAAGACCGCACACCCGCGAGCGTAGGCCAGGCAAGCCCCAGCTGTAGTAGAAGTGTCATGAGCTGCCCCTTGCGAAGTCGCCGCGGTTCGGTCAAATCGACACATCGACCAACCGGAGGGGATTACGATGGGCGCGCACGAAAGTATGGAGCACGCGGAGCATGCCGAGCATGCGTCCGGCTCGAACAAGAATATTGCACTGCTGATTGCCGTGATCGCGCTGTTTCTGGCGTTCTCGGAAACACTCGGCAAGGGCGCGCAAACCGAATCCATCAGCAAGAACGTCGAAGCATCCAACCTCTGGGCGTTCTTCCAGGCCAAAAGCATCCGCCGCACCGTCGTTCAGGCGACCTCGGACCAGGCCAGGCTCAGCCTCGGCCTGATGGGTGACGATGCCGCCAAGGCCGCACTGTCCAAGCAGATCGATGACTGGAAGAAGACCGCGGATCGTTATCGCTCCGAGCCGGAGACTGGCGAAGGCTCCGAACAACTCGCCGCCCGTGCCAAGGAGGCCGAGCATGCGCGCGACCTCGCAATGGCGCGTTATCATCACTATGAAGTGGCCTCCGCCGCATTCCAGATCGGCATCGTGCTGGCATCGGCCACGATCATCACCGGTATGATCGCGCTGGCCTGGGTATCAGGTGCACTGGCGATTGCCGGCGTCGCCTTCACCGCGATCGGCCTGTTCGCGCCGCATGCGGTTCACCTCATGTAATGACTTAAGCCGAAGCGGTCCGGCATAGCTGCAGGACCGCTTCGGCAAACACCTTGGGCGCTTCCTGCGGCACATTATGCCCGACGCCCGGGATCACACGGCGCTCATAGTGTGCCGTAAAATACTGGCCGTGATTCTCCGAACCTTTCACCGGCCCCACGCCGTCATCAGCGCCGTGTAGCACAATGGTCGGAACATCGATCTTCGGCTGCGTTGCGAGTTGCGTTTCCAGAAAAGCATAATTCGGATCGCCGGCGACGCTGCCGGTACGGTGCATGTAGGAATGCACGACCACATCGACGAAGTCACCGTTGTCGAAGGCCGACGCCGAACGCTCGAATGTCGCGTTGTCGAACGCCCAGCTGGGCGACCACATCTTCCAGAGCAGTTTGGCCAGTGCGTCGCGGTTCTGGATCAGGCCGTTGCGGCCGCGTTCGGTATGGAAATAATACTGATACCACTGTCGCGCTTCCTGCTCGGGCGCGAATGGCCGCGCCGCATTCGTCAGGTCCTGTATGTTGTAGCCGGTGCAGCTGACAAGGCCATGTACGCGTTCGGGCCATAGCGCAGAGACGACGCAGGCTGCGCGTCCGCCCCAGTCATAGCCGGCGACGACAGCCTTGCCGATCCGCAGCGCGTCCATCAGCTCCAGCAGATCCTGTCCGAGCGCAGCCTGTTGCCCCGAGCGGATGGTCGCGTTGGAGAGAAAGCGCGTGGGCCCATAGCCACGCAGATAGGGCACGATGGTACGAAAGCCGGCAGCGTTAATGATGCCAACCGCGTCGTCATAGCCGCGGATGTCGTAGGGAAAGCCGTGCAGAAGGATCACGGGCATCCCGCCCTCCGGTCCGCTATGTTCATAAGCAATATCGAGAAGGGGAGTTTGGATGCGTGCCAGTTCAGCCAAGTCGCTCTCCCGTTCGGTCTACCGCGCCGAATGCGCCCGATGACGCAGCCGTTGTACCAGTCGCATCCAACGCGATGATGAATTGGAGCGGAACATCGCCATCGTCGCCTTGATTCTTGCAGTAACAGGCGCGACCAATTCGCCGGCCCGGCGGCGGATGTCGAGAACGAACTCGTAGAGCTTCCGAAACCAGTTCATCTGCAACAGCTTCGGCCGTGTCACATCGAAGATGAACGCGGCGACGCCGACGCCGAGAAACTTGCTGAACACGATGAGCGCGAAAGCGCTGATCCAATACTGATGCATGAGCAGCCAGGCGCCGGCCAGTTTCAACGGAAACAGCAGGATCGCCGGAATAACAAACACGACCAGCGTCAACATTGGCGATAGCCGCGCGATTCGCGCGGCTAGCCATTCCTTGAATGCGCGCAGCGGAATCGCTGCAACGATGCGTGCGACGACCGGTTCGAGATGATCCCACAGCCACGCCTCGATCAGGAAGATCAAGGCGAGGAAGAACCATAGCGGCTGCAGCACGCGTCGCATCATGGTGTTCGTCTCCCAGCCGGCGTTGCGCCGGCCGTGACTCACATATGGATAGCGCGCTTGGCTACCGCAAATGCCGCTTCCTTCACCGCCTCGGAGCGGGTCGGATGGGCATGGCAGGTGCGGGCCAGATCTTCGGCGGAACCGCCGAATTCCATCAGCACGCAGGCCTCGTGGATCATTTCGCCGACTTCGCGGCCGATCATATGCACGCCGAGCACGCGATCGGTCTTCGCATCTGCGAGAATCTTCACGAAACCATCGGTGGTCTGGTTGACCTTGGAGCGGCCATTGGCAGTGAACGGGAACTTGCCGACATTGTAAGCGATACCGGCAGCCTTGAGCTCTTCCTCGGTCTTGCCGACGGCAGCGACTTCCGGCGTGGTGTAGACGACGCCCGGGATCACGTCATAGTTCACATGACCGGCCTGGCCGGCGAGAAGCTCGGCGCAGGCGACGCCTTCGTCTTCCGCCTTGTGCGCCAGCATCGGGCCCGCGACGACGTCGCCGATCGCGTAGACGCCCTTCACGTTGCTCGAGAAGTGATGGTCGATCTTGACGCGGCCGCGCTCATCGAGCTCGACACCTGCTTCCTTGAGGCCAAGCGCTTCGGTGTAAGCGACGCGGCCGATCGCCACGAGAATCACATCGGCTTCGATGGACTCGGCAGCGCCGCCCGCGGCCGGCTCAATCTGCGCCTTCAGTTTCTTACCCGACGTATCGACGCCGGTGACCTTGGCACCGAGCTTGAAGGTCATGCCCTGCTTCTCGAGCATACGCTGGAACTGCTTGGCGACTTCGCCATCCATGCCGGGCAGGATACGGTCGAGGAATTCCACCACGGTGACTTCAGCGCCGAGGCGGCGCCACACCGAACCGAGCTCGAGGCCGATCACGCCGGCGCCGACCACGATCATTTTCTCCGGTACCTTGTCGAGAGACAGCGCGCCGGTCGACGACACGATGCGCTTCTCGTCGACCTCGATGCCCTTCAGCTTCGCGACGTCAGAGCCGGTAGCGATGACGATGTTCTTTGTCTCCAGCGTCTGGGCCTTGCCGTCAGCGCCGGTGACTTCGACCTTGCCGGTGCCGAGCACACGGCCGGTGCCCATCACGACGTCGATCTTGTTCTTCTTCATCAGGAACTCGACACCCTTGACGTTGCCGTCGATGCCCTGCTGCTTGAAGTTCATCAGCGCTGGAAGATCGAGTGTCGGGGCGGACACCTTGATGCCCATCTTGGCGAAGGAGTGGCCGGCTTCCTCAAAAAGCTCTGACGAATAGAGCAAAGCCTTCGAAGGCATGCAGCCGATGTTCAGGCAGGTGCCGCCCAGCGTGCTGTTCTTCTCGACGACGGCGACCTTCATGCCGAGCTGGGCCGCGCGAATCGCGCAGACATAACCACCGGGTCCGGTGCCGATAACAACGAGGTCGTAAGAAGCCATGATGCAGTCCTGTATTGTCTTCAGATGATATGGGGTGTCAGAGCCTCAGCGGCCACCGGACACGTCGAGAATGGTGGATGTGACGTAAGAAGCCTCGTCCGACAGCAACCAGACGATGGCATTGGCAACTTCATCCGCAGTGCCGACGCGCTTCATCGGTACGTTGACGGAAAGACGATGCGCGCGATCCGGCTCGCCGCCCGACGCGTGAATATCAGTATCGATCAAACCGGGTCGAATGCCGGCGACGCGAATGCCTTCGGCTGCGACTTCATGTCCGAGGCCGATGGTGAAGGAATCGATCGCGCCCTTCGACGCGGCATAGTCGACATAGGTGTTCGGCGCGCCCAGTTTGGCGGCTACCGATGACAGATTGACGATAACTCCGCCCTTGCCGCCGTGCTTGGTCGACATCCGCTTTACGGCTTCGCGGGCGCAGAGAATGCTTCCGGTGACATTCACCGTCATCATGTTGGCGATGCGTTCGGCAGTCATCTGATCGACGCGGATGGAGGGGCCCACGATGCCGGCATTGTTGACCAGAGCACCAAGCGGTCCGAAGGCGTCGGCCGCCTTGAACAGCGCGAGAATGTCAGCCTCCGAGCCGACATCGCATTTCACGGCGATAGCCTTGCCGTTGGTCGCTTCGATCTTCGAAACGACCTCATTCGCTGCTGCTTCGTTGCTGGCATAGCCGACAACGACCTTGAAGCCGTGCGCCGCCGCCAGAAGTGCAGTGGCACGGCCGATGCCGCGGCTGCCGCCAGTAATGATGACGACGTCGTCGCTCATGCGGCGCTCCCGGTGAGTGCGGCGTTGAAGGACCAGATGTGTCCGAATGGATCGCGAATGGTGCCGTAGCGGGCACCCCAGAAAACATCTTGAGGCGCCATCACGACTTCTGCTCCTGATGTTTCCGCACGGGCAATCGCGGCGTCGACATCTTCAGGCTTGGGCAGATTGATATTGATCGTCATGCCGGCGCCGCCGCGGGTCTGCGGCGATAGGATGTGGCCACCAAACTCGGGAAATTCGTCATGCAGCATAACTTCGCTGCCGAACATTTCGAGATTGGCGTGCATGACCCGCTTGCCGTCGTCGGCCATTGTGTGGAACGAACACTTCGCGCCAAGCGCCTTCTCATAGAAGGCAATGGCCTCAAGCCCACCCTTGACGCAAAGGTGGGCCTGAATTGGCGGAGGGTTCGGTCCGAACGCCATGGCGACCTCGGGTTAGAGATCCAGAACGAGACGGGCCGGATCTTCCAGGCTTTCCTTGACGCGGACGAGGAAGGTCACGGCTTCCTTGCCGTCGATCACGCGGTGATCGTAGGACACCGCCAGATACATCATCGGGCGGATCTCGATCTTGCCGCCGACCACGACCGGACGTTCCTGGATCTTGTGCATGCCGAGGATGGCCGACTGCGGTGCGTTCAGGATCGGCGTCGACATCAGCGAGCCGTAGATGCCGCCATTGGTGATGGTGAAGGTGCCACCCTGCATTTCGTCGATCTTGAGCTGGCCGTCACGGGCGCGCTTGCCGAAATCTGCAATGGTCTTTTCGATGTCGGAGATCGACTTGGTATCGCAATCGCGCACCACGGGGACCACGAGGCCCTTGTCGGTGCCGACGGCGACGCCGACGTGATAGTAGTTCTTGTAGATCAGGTCGGTGCCGTCGATCTCGGCATTCACGGCCGGAATATCCTTCAGCGCCTGCACGCAGGCCTTGGTGAAGAAGCCCATGAAGCCGAGCTTGGTGCCGTGCTTCTTCTCGAACACATCCTTGTACTGCGAGCGCAGCGCCATCACGTTGGTCATGTCGACCTCGTTGAAGGTCGTCAGCATCGCGGCGGTGTTCTGCACGTCCTTGAGGCGACGCGCGATGGTCTGACGCAGGCGCGTCATTTTCACGCGCTCTTCGCGGGCAGCATCGTCAGCGGGTGACGGCGCACGTACCTGCACGGCGGCGGCAGACTGATTGATTGGTGTCGGTGCCGACGCAGCCTTTTCGATCGCAGCGAGCATGTCGCCCTTGGTCACGCGGCCATCCTTGCCTGAGCCGGGGACGGTGGCGGCATCGATGCCGCTCTCGGCCGAGATCTTGCGGACCGACGGCGCCAGCGGCGCATCGACGGGGGCAGACTTTTGAGCGGGAGCAGGCGTAGCAGCGGCGGGTGCAGCGGCCGGAGCCGGGGCAGCGGGCTTCGCGGGAGCTGCAGCCGGCTTGGCGCCACCGGCGCCATCGGTGATCTGACCGAGCAGCGCGCCGACAGCAACGGTCTCGCCATCCTTGGCAACGATTTCGCCGAGCACGCCAGCGGACGGCGCCGGCACTTCGATCGTGACCTTGTCGGTCTCGAGTTCGACCAACGGTTCGTCAACGGCGACGGCATCGCCGGCCTTCTTGAACCAGCGGCCGATTGTGGCTTCCGTCACGGATTCGCCGAGCGTGGGAACGCGAATTTCAGTCATTGTCTATTTCCTCTTGTGGCGTGGCGACCCGCTCGGTCATCCCTGCCTGAACTTGAAATCAATGCGGATATGCGAACGCCCCGCGGGTGCGGGGCATTCGCCAACAGGATGGAGGCTTAGCCGAGCGCTTCGTCGAGGAAGGCCTTGAGCTGGGCGAGATGCTTGGACATCAGGCCGGTGGCGGTCGCTGCCGAAGCAGCGCGGCCGGCATAACGCGGACGCTTGTGAGTGGCGTTGATCTGGTTGAGCACCCATTCAAGATACGGCTCGATGAAATGCCAGCCGCCCATATTGCGCGGCTCTTCCTGACACCAGACGAATTCCGCACCCTTGAAGCGGGTCAACTCCTGCACCAGCGTCTTCAGCGGCACCGGATAGAGCTGCTCGATGCGCATCAGGTAGACATCATCGATGCCGCGCTTCTCGCGCTCCTCATAGAGGTCGTAATACACCTTGCCGGAGCACAGCACGACGCGACGGATCTTGTTGTCGGGCACGAGCTTGATCTTCTCGTCCGGCAGCTTCTCCGCATCGTCGAACAACACGCGGTGGAAGGTGGTATTGTCGCCGAGCTCGCTCAGCTTCGACACCGCACGCTTGTGGCGCAGCAGCGACTTCGGCGTCATCACGATCAGCGGCTTGCGAATCTCACGCTTCAACTGACGACGCAGCATGTGGAAGTAGTTCGCGGGGGTGGTCGGATAAACCACCTGCATGTTGTCTTCCGCGCACATCTGCAGGAAGCGCTCGAGGCGAGCGGAGGAATGCTCCGGTCCCTGGCCTTCATAGCCATGCGGCAGCAGGCACACCAGGCCCGACATACGCAGCCACTTGCGCTCGCCCGACGAGATAAACTGGTCGAACAGCACCTGCGCGCCGTTGGCGAAGTCGCCGAACTGAGCTTCCCAGATCGTCAGCGCCTTCGGTTCGGCCAGCGAGTAGCCGTATTCGAATCCGAGCACGGCTTCTTCGGACAGCAGCGAGTTGATGACCTCGTAGTGACCCTGGTCGGGCTTGAGGTGGTTGAACGGCGTGTAGCGGCTTTCGTCTTCCTGGTCGAACAGCACCGAATGGCGCTGTGAGAAGGTGCCGCGCTCCGAGTCCTGGCCGGACAGCCGGACATGGTGGCCTTCTTCCATCAGGGTACAGAATGCCAGCGCCTCGCCGGTCGCCCAGTCGATGCCTTCGCCACTGTCGATCGCCTTGGCGCGGGTGTCGAGGAAACGCTGCACCGTGCGGTGAACGCGGAAGCCATCGGGCACCTTGGTGATCTTGGCGCCGATCTCCTTCAGCGTCTTGACGTCGACGCCCGTCACGCCGCGGCGGGGATCTTCCTCCTGGTCAGCATATTTGAAGCCGGCCCACTTGCCGTCGAGCCAGTCGGCCTTGTTCGGCTTGTAGCCGGCGCCGGCTTCGAGCTCGGCATCGAGACGGGCGCGCCAGTCGGCCTTCGCCTTGTCGATTTCGCCTTCGGTCATCACGCCATCGGCGATGATGCGCTTGGCATAGATATCCAGCGTCGACTGATGCGCGCCGATCTTCTTGTACATCACCGGCTGGGTGAACGCCGGCTCGTCGCCTTCGTTATGGCCGTGGCGGCGATAGCAGAACATGTCGATGACGACGGGCTTGTGGAACTTCTGCCGGAACTCGATCGCGATCTTGGCGGCGAACACCACCGCTTCCGGATCGTCCCCGTTCACATGGAAGATCGGAGCATCGATCATCTTCGCGACATCGGACGGATAGGGCGACGAGCGGGAGTAACGCGGATAGGTGGTGAAGCCGATCTGGTTGTTGACGATGAAGTGGATCGAACCGCCGGTGCGATAGCCTTTCAGGTCCGACAGTGCGAAGCATTCCGCAACCACACCCTGACCTGCGAAGGCCGCATCGCCATGCATCAGGAGCGGCAGCACGGAAATACGCTGGTCCGGCGGATCACCATTCTGGTCCTGCTTGGCGCGGACCTTTCCGAGCACCACGGGATCGACGATTTCAAGATGCGACGGGTTCGCCGTCAGCGACAGATGGATGTTGTTGTTGTCGAACTCGCGATCCGACGAGGCACCGAGGTGATACTTGACGTCACCCGAGCCTTCGACCTCGTCCGGATTGGCCGAACCGCCCTTGAATTCATGGAACAGCGCGCGGTGCGGCTTGCCCATCACCTGGGTCAACACATTGAGGCGACCGCGATGGGGCATGCCGACGACGATGTCACGGACACCCAAGCTGCCGCCGCGCTTGATGATCTGTTCCAGCGCCGGGATCAGCGATTCGCCGCCGTCGAGGCCGAAGCGCTTGGTACCGGTGAACTTGACGTCGCAAAACTTCTCGAAGCCGTCGGCTTCGATCAGCTTCTGAAGGATGGCACGGCGACCTTCGGGCGTGAAGCTGATTTCCTTGTCCGGACCTTCGATACGTTCCTGGATCCACGCCTTTTGTGCGCGGTTGGAAATGTGCATGAACTCGACGCCGAGGGTCTGGCAGTAGGTGCGCTGCAGGATAGCAACGATCTCACGCAGCGTGCCGTATTCGAGGCCGATGACGTTATCGAGGAAGATCTTGCGGTCGTAGTCGGCATCGGTGAAGCCGTAGGAGCGCGGATCGAGTTCCTCGTGATCCTTCTGACCTTCGATGCCCAGCGGATCGAGATTGGCGTGGAAATGGCCGCGCATGCGGAAGGCGCGGATCAGCATCAAGGCGCGCACCGAATCGCGGGTCGCCTGATTGATGTCACCGGTCGGTGCCGCAGCACTTGGCTGCGCGGCCTTGGCGGCGAGCTTGGCGCCCATCACCTTCTCGACCTGGGCCCAGTTGCCGTCCATGGCGGAGGTCAGGTCGTCCTTGGGCGTCAGCGGCCAGTTGGCCTTCTCCCAGGACGGGCCTTCGGCGTTCTTTTGAACGTCGGCGGGCGAGTCCTTCAGGCTCTTGAAGAACTCCTGCCATTCGGCGTCGACCGAGGAGGGGTCCTTTTCGTAACGGGCATAGAGTTCGTCGATGTAAGTGGCGTTTGCGCCTTGCAGAAATGAGGAGAGTGCAAAGGCGGCGTTCGCGTCCTGGCGAGACATGATGGCGTCCTGATTTGGTATCGCGCGGAAATTTTAGCGAGGGCTGATCCGGTTGCCGGATCATCCTAAAGTCGAGCGAGCTTCTACCCTATTTAATCCGAATGTGCGCCCTGAAAAGCACGAAGAACTGAATATTTCGTCAATTCTTTGTGCGCGAGATTTTGTCCGCTGATTTCAGTCGACGACACTGAGGTCTTCCTTGGCCAAAGCGGCAGCGCCGCCTTGCAGGCCGGCGCGCCGGGTGCGGCGGATTTTGGGCGGTCCGCAGGCCTCGTCGAGCAGGGCATTGGCGGCCATGCCGGCGGCGTCCGCGACGGTCGGATCGCGGGTCACCATGGCGGCGACGATGGCGCCGTCCATCAAGAGGCCGATCTGGTGCGCGAGAAAGTCCGGCTTCTTGGCGCCGGCAGCCTCGGCCAGTCCGGAGATGTGCTTGAGAACGAACGATTTATGCCGGATCGTGATGTCGCGCAGCCGGGTTTCGTCCTTGGAGTGCTCGCCGACTGCATTGATGAAAACACAGCCATAATAGGTCTCTTCGGCAAACCAGCTCTTCAGCGCGGGGAAGATCGAATCCAGCTTTTCACGCGGGGTTTTGGCGCGTTCCACGGCTGCAATGAACCAGCCGCGCCAGGCCTCGCTTTCCGCCTTGAGCACGGCGTCGACGAGATCGTCCTTCGATTTGAAGTTCTTGTAGAGCGTGGTTTTGGCCGTGCCAGCCTCACTGACGATGGCGTCGATGCCGGTGGCATTGATGCCATTCTTGCAGAACAGCCTTGTTGCCGCGTCCATCAGCCGCTCCCGCGGCGTTACCTGCGGAGCATTGCTTTCGACAGCCTGCGGCATCGCATCAGTCATGCCCTGTCATATGTCATGGCGCGCGCGCGGCGCAAGCGATCATCGGTTCCTGACCAATATTCGAGCGGGTAAATACGCATTTGCCGCGCTAAGCGGCAGTTCGGCCTCTGCCCCATTTCGCATCAGTTCCGCAACTCGCTGATCCCGCAATGGTTCTCGCATCGGCAGACGCTGGCACGGTTTCTGCAAAGCTACAGAACGTTCTGTATCTTTCCAATCTGCAAGGGAGAAAACCAATGACTGCTGTTGCCGCCAAAACCGCCCTGACCGGCTGCCTCGCGCCGATCGACAAAGGCGGCCTCGAACAACTGATCGCCAACGGCAAAGCCAATCCCAATGTCATTAAGACGCTGAAGTGCAAAACGGTGGCCGAGGGCAAGTTCCGCCACGCCAACTACATCCGCAACCTGCCGCCTTACATCGTCGATGAGCCGCCGGCGCTGCTCGGCGACGACACTGCGCCGAATCCGTCAGAGGCGTCATTGGCGGCGCTTGGCTCCTGCATCGCCGTCGGCCTGCACGCCAATGCCGTGCATCGCGGCTGGACGGTCAACAAGCTCGAATTGCAGCTCGAAGGCGATCTCAACATCACCGCTGTCTGGGGCACCGGCGACATCAGCGAGAAGCCGGTCGGCTTTACCGATGTGCGCATCAAGGTCGACATGGAATGCGAAGGCGTTGCCCAGGTCGAGATCGATGCGCTGATCGATCATGTCAAGAAGTGGTCGCCTGTGGCCAACACCTTCACGCGTCCGGTCAATCTCGAAGTCTTTGCCTGAATGTGAGTTTGCGCGGCCGCAGCGATGCGGCCGCAGTCTCTCTTCCTTGCGCGTGACGGAGATCGACATGACCACGACGGCAGTGCTGCGGAAATCTGACGATATTGAAGTGACCGGCGACACACCGTCGCTCGTCGAGCGAATAGCTGCCGTCGCGCGCACCGATCTTTCCCCGATCGCTTTGGAGATCGATGAAGGCACGATCTATCCAGACCGGGCGCTACGTCATCTCGGCGATGTCGGCGCTTGGTCGGCACACGCGGATCTCGGCGAGACGATCGCGGGCATCACCACCATCGGTGAGACCTGTGGTGCGACGGCCTTCATGGCGTGGTGTCAGAACACGCTGGTCTGGTACATCCTTAATTCCGACAATGCCGCGCTGAAGGCGAAGTATCTGAGCGACACCGCAAGCGGCAAGTTGCTCGGCGGCACCGGCCTCTCCAATCCGATGAAGAGCTTCTTCGGCATCGAGAAACTCAAGCTGAAGGGCCGGCGTACCGACGGCGGCTATATCGTGCGCGGTGCGCTGCCATGGGTGTCCAATCTCGGCCCCGACCATATGTTCGGCACCATCTTCGAACTCGATGATGGCTCCGGCGAGAAGGTGATGTTCCTCGCCGATTGCGCCGATGAAAATCTGTCGCTGACGCCGTGCAAGCCGTTCCTCGCGATGGACGGCACCGGCACCTACGCCGTGCAATTCCGCGATGTCTTCATTCCAGACGATCAGGTGCTCGCGGCGCCCGCGATGCCGTTCGTGAAGAAAATTCGCGCGGGCTTCATCCTCATGCAGATGGGCATGGGCCTCGGACTGCTGCGCGATTGCGTGGCTATCATGGATAGCGTTAAGCCATCGCTCGCCCACGTCAATTGCTTCCTGCCACAGCAGCCCGAGGATTTCGCCGGGCTTCTCGCGAAAATGGAGGCCGAGACGATGATGCTCGCGGCCACACCCTTTGACACGAGCAATGCCTATTGGCGCAGCGTCGTCGAGTTGCGTCTGCGCGCGGGCGATGCCGCGGTCGCCGCTGCGCATGCAACGATGCTGCATTGTGGCGCGCGCGGCTATCTCAAATCTCATCGTGCGCAGCGCCGGCTGCGCGAGTCTTATTTCGTGGCGATCGTCACCCCCGCCACCAAGCAACTCAGAAAAATGCTCGCAGACAATGCGCGCGAATATCAGGGAGACCAGGGCGGGGCGTGATTCCGGTCATGCCAATGACCCCGATCATGCCAAGACCAGAAGACGAATTTCTTCACCTCACGGCGAAACGACAGGCGATCCAGCACAAACGACTCAACAACGATGGTTCAACACAATGGAGGCTTTCAATGGCTGAAGTTCTCATTTCCGCAGACGACCTCGTCACGTTCATGAAGTCAGAACCTTGTGTCATCATCGACACGCGTAATCCCGATGCCTATGCGGCCGGGCATATCCCCGGCGCCGTCAATCTCCACGAGATCTTCACGTTCCTCGCGACCTCGACGCCCGAAGGTATGGACGAGTTGAAGAAGAAGTTCGCCGCGGCCTTCGGCGGTGCCGGCCTGTCCGGCAGCGAAACTGCAGTAATCTACGAACAGTCGATGAATTCCGGCTTCGGCCAGTCCTGCCGTGGCTACTTCCTGCTTGAATTCCTCGGCTATCCCAAGATCAAGGTGCTGCACGGCGGCTTTGAAGCCTGGACCATGAAGGGTCTGCCGACGACGACTGATGTCCCGACGCCGACAGCGGCTTCGTTTGCGATCAAACCGGAAGCCGGCTCGATCCTGATCGATGCGGGCACCATGCAGGCCGCACTCGACAATCCGTCAATCGCGATCCTCGACGTTCGCGACGTTGATGAATGGATCGGCGAAAGCTCCTCGCCTTATGGCAAGGATTTCTGCCCGCGCATGGGTCGCATCCCCGGCGCGGTCTGGATCGAATGGTACCGCATGATGAAACCGACATCGGAAGGTCCGCGCTTCAAGTCGAAGAACGAGATCCTCGCCGAATGCGCCACTGTCGGGATCACGCCGGCAACCACGGTCTATCTCTATTGCTTCAAGGGCGCGCGGGCGTCGAACACGTTCCTCGCGCTGAAGAACGCCCGCGTCGCCGATGTGCGAATGTATTTCGGGTCGTGGAATGAATGGAGCCGCGATGTGAAGTATCCCATCGAGGAAGGCCTGCCGGTGGTGGGCGAGAAACAGGCGGTGGCGGCGTAACCACCACGCTCGTCATTCCGGGATGCATCAGACGGCGGAGCCGGCTGATGCATCCCGAAATCCCAAAATGTTCATCGTTCCATGTCGAGATTCCGGGCCCGGTCCTGTCGCCTCTGGCGCCAGTCCCGTCCCGGAATGACAGTGTGTAGCGCGAAAACAAAAGGTCCGCTCTCACGAACGGGCTTTGTGCTGTCGGCAAGCGCATCCTCGCACAAGCGCGCGTCGTGCGACCGGATCGAACTGACACAGGCCGACGGACGTTCTGCCTGCGCGTCAATGCCTGATCAGGATCACGCCCAGGATCAGGCAAGCCGCTCCTGCAAAGCGGATCAATCCGGCGGGTTGAACGGGCACACCAAGCAACCCGAAATGGTCGAAGATCATCGATCCCAGCATCTGCCCGGTGATCAGGAGCGCAAAGAACGTTGCCGCGCCGAGGCGGGGCACAAGGTAGATGCCCAGCTCAAGCGAGCTCGGCTCAGCCCTTCAGCACGTCCACCAGCGTCGTACCAAGTCGTGCCGGCGATGGCGAGACGCGGATGGGCGCGCGAACGCCTCCAGCCTGCATCAAAGCCACGGAAAACGACCGGCTGCGCTCTTTATTAGTCGACACCGTATTCCATAACATTCGAACAGCGAATGTCCGGTCTCTGCTGCAAATTGGACCGTGCCGTAACGTCGACTGATGGCATTCGACCTCGGTGCACATGAGGCGGTTTCATCTGTGCCGAAGGATGCTCATTTCAACAGCTCACTGACGGCGCTGTCGATCACACCACTCGGCCATTTGACTTATTGCTATGAAATCGCCGTCATCGACGAAGAGCTGAGGCTTTAAGAGGCGCTGCGACGAATGTCGCTTTGCATCTCGGCCTCGGTCTCCTGAAGCCAGAACGGCATGTCCATCGTGCGGTACAGTGCGGCCGCGCTGGTGAAATACTTCTGCGCGTGCGCGTGGGGGCCGCTACGCCGGTAAAGCTTGCCGAGGCCGAACTTGCAGTGGGCGACCAACGGACGCATGCCGCGCGTTTCGGCGAGTACCAGCGCCCGGCGAAAATGAGTCTCGCCGCGCTCGGCATCGAACCGGTCGGGGTGGGTCGCAACCTCGCCGAGAAGATGCAGCGCATGAGCCGCGAACCCGGCCTGGTGCGGCGAGGCTTCCAGTGCGCGGGTGCCGAGCCGCTGCGCGTCGTCGAGACGCCCCAGCAACAGCGCTGTCCGACCTAGCCACGGATAGAGCCATCCGAGATTCCCGACATATCCGGTCGCGACCTGACGCTCGACGAGTTGCTCACCTTCCTGAAGCCGGCTCAGTGCCTCGCTGGCGTCGCCAAGCTGCGCCATGTTCCAGGCGGAGAAGGCGACCGACAGGGAAAGCAGGAGAGGGAGATTTCCCGCCCTGATCACCGCCATTGCACGCTCGAAACCTGGGCGCGCCTGTGCCCACTCGCCCCGCAGCAGGTGGACCGTCCCATCGGTAAGGTGAGCCCATCCGACGGCGTAGGCATCCAGCAGCGGTGCGACGAGCCGGATCGCTTCGGCTGCAGGCCCGGCCGCTTCGGCGAAGCGGCCTAGTTCCGCCAGGCTCATGATCAGGTAGCCACGGTCGTGAACCGATGGCGGAGCAGCGATTCCAAAATTCTCCAAGGCCCAACCGGTAGGCAGAGCGGAAAGATTGTCGGTGGTCAGATCCACCACCCGGGCATGATCGCCGCGGAAGAAGCGTACCTGCGAGAGAAAACTTGTGGCAAGGATGCGAAGCCTGAGGTCCCCGAGGCGCCCCGCGATCTCCAGCGCGCGAGCGCCGGACGCAAGCCCGTCGTCCAGCTCGCCGAGCCCGCCGTGCATACTTGTCATGACGGCGCAGACTCGGCCGCGCCGGCCCTCGTCGTTCATCCGCTCGGCGAGCGTCCCCGCTTCACGCAGGCGTTCCAGCGCCCGCCCGACTTCGCCGAGCCGGACTAGCAACTGACGCAAGTCGAGTCGGATATCGAAGCCTTGCTCCAGCGTCGACCGACTCTCCGGCAGTGTCGCGAGAACCTCCAGCGTCCGTTCGAAGAATTCGACAGCCTCGCGGAGCGCCCATCGTACATGGGCAAGCCGACCCGCCTTGAGCCAAAAGTCGATCGCCTCACGAGCAAGCCCGGCCTCGGTGAAATGGTGGGCGACCACCTCGGGCACGCGTTCTACCGTCGCCGCAAGCCGCTCGACCAGAACATTGGCGATGTCTGCATGCAACTGTCGCCGCCGGCTCCTGAGCATCGTGATATAGGCGGCGTCCTGGACCAGCGCATGTTTGAACGCGTAAGTCGCGTCCGCCGACGTTCCGCGTCGGGAGATGAGGCCGGACGCCGTCAGCCGTTCCAGTGCCGCGTCGAGGTCCATCGGGGGCATGGCGGACACCGCGGCAATCAGCTCGTGGGAGAACTCCCGTCCGATCGCGGCGCCGATCTGCGCCACATGCTTGACCGTGCCAAGCCGGTCGAGGCGCGCGACCAACGAAGCTTGCAGCGTGGTCGGGATCGCGAGTGGTGGCAGCGGTCCATCGAGCACGTAGCGGTCCGTCGTCTCGCGCAACAATCTGCTATCGAGCAGCGTGCGCGTCAATTCCTCGATGAACAGTGGTACGCCATCCGTATGCGCAAGGATCTGATTGGTGACGACGTCCGGCAGCGGTTTGTCCTTGGTGACGCCACCAATGATGGCGGCGCTGTCATGACGTCCAAGTCGGCTCAAGAGCAGCATCGTAACATGCGGCTGGCCGACCCAGGTTGGTTCGAGTTCTGGCCGGAACGTGACGGCCAGCAACACCGGCAGGTTAGCGGCGCGCGCGACCAGTCGATCGAGCAGGTCGAGTGAAGTTGGATCGATCCAGTGGACATCCTCGAACACGACCAGGATGGGGCTCTTCGCTGTCAGGCCGTCGAGCTGGTCGAGCAGTGCCGCGAGTGTCATCTCTCGCTTCTGCTGCGGACTGACCGCCAATGCCGGATAGCGTCCATCCGTCGGCAGCGTCAGCAACTCGGCGATCAGCGCCATGTCGCGCGGCAGATTTTTCGCCGTCGGCTTTAGCAGGGCCTCCAATTTCTCGAGCTTCGCGCTGAAGTCGCTGCTCGGTTCGAATCCCGCGGCCTGCTCGAGCTGCGCGATGAACGGATGGAGCGCGCTCTGCGCGTGGTGGGGCGAGCAAAAATAGCGAATGCGGGTATGCGGCTCGCCGTCGAGCCTGCGCAGCAGGCTTTCGGCAATGCGCGATTTGCCGATACCAGGCTCGCCGGAGAGCAGGACGACCCGACCCTCGCCGAGCTTGGCCTGATCCCAGCGGCGCAACAGGCGCTCGATCTCTTCCTGCCGTCCAACGAGCGGGGTCAGCTTACCCGCGCGTCGGGCCTCGAACCGGCTGACGCCGGCCGTCTCGCCGCGCACCTGCCACGCTTCCACCGGTTGCGGCAGTCCCTTCACCTCGATGGGATCGCGTGCGCGGCAGTCGAACATCTGCCCCACCAGCCGCCGCGTGCTGGCGGCAATCAACGCTTCACCGGGCACTGCCGCGGCTTGCAGCCGCGTCGCCATGTCCGATGTATCTCCGATCGCAACCCGCTGCTGCATATTGCCGGCCCCCCGCCATTTGCCCACAACTACGAGCCCGGAAGCAATTCCGGCACTGGCCTGAAGCGCGGCGCCGAAGGAGGTTTTTAAGGTGCGGACAGCATCTAGAAGGGCACGACCAGCGCGAACCGCTTGCTCGGCGTCATGCTCACGCGCAGTGGGATACCCGAAATAGATGAGTGCGCCGCTGCTTTCATAATGCGCGGCGAATCCGTCGAACTGCGCGACTATTTCTGCAATCATCCTGTGGAATGCCGTGATCAGATCATGGACATCTTCCGCATCGAGCCGATCGGAAAGCGAGCCGACCAATTTGCAGACAAGTATCGTCAACTGGCGTTGTTCGAGATCATCGACGTTCGCCGCAGTTACCGCGTACGTAGACGTGGGAAATGCTTCAGCGACGGCAGGCCCGGCATGCTGCGGCTCGAAGAGGTTCGCCTCTGGCGTGTCGGCCGCTCCACCGCTTCGGATTTCTGAGGCGAGCGCCCGCGTTGCAGCATCTGGCTCGGTGCTGAGCTCGCGCTTCAACATCGAAACGATATCTAGATAATACGTCAGCGCTTCGGTCCTACGGCCCTTGGCGACGAGCGCCTGCATGATTAAACGGTGGACGTCTTCCCGCATGTTGTTGAGAGCGTGGGCTCGTTGGCCAGCCTGCAAGGCTTGGTCGATACGGCCGGCGGTCAACTCTTGGCCGCCGATGCTGACCAGTGCGTTCAAAGCTAGTTCCTGGAGCCGCTCGCGTTCGCCGGCTAGCCACTCGCTCCAGCTCTCTTCGCTGACACCGATAATGTCATCCACAAATGGACCCCGGTAGAGATTTGCCGCCGTATGCATCGCATCGTGGCTACCATCCCGGATGAGTGCCTCGAACCGGCCGACATCGCACGACACCACGGTTGGATTCAGGCATACGAACTCGCCATCGCTGTTGATGGCGTCCGAGCCAATAACCTGACGAAGCTTGAAAAGGGCCTGCCGCAGGTTCTGCCGGGCCTGGGCGTCGAAGTGGGAGCCCCATAGGAGCGTCGAAAGCCGCTCGCGCGGCTGGGGCGCAGGCCCCATACAGCCCAGATAACTCAGCAGTGCAGCGAGCTTTTTGTTCGGCAGGCTTATTACGCCATCGGGCCCGGTCAGGACGAAGCGGCCCAGAAGTGAAAGATTGATCCTTGGGCTAACTGCTTCCACTGCTCGGCTTCCAGCTTTTCTCCAAGCTGTAGCAGTTTTGGATGAAATCGATCTTGCCTCGCTCTCGTGGCTGCACGAGATGATCGGCGAGGTCACCGACCGTTTTGGACGACTGCAACACATTGTCATTTGCGATCCTCACACTAGAAAAGCCCGACACTGAGGTCCAATCCATCCGCTAGCGACAGCAGCCATACCAGCAGGACGGCGCCAAGGAGCAGCCCGATCTGCCGAAGAAATAATGTGCGCAGTGATGCCTTCGGAAACGCTCTAAGGAAAGCGCTTGCGACGATGTCGGTCGAGCGAGCTCGCATGAAGGCCTCCTTGTCCCAATGGCGGGACGGCGGCTCGCGCCGCTCCTCGTCCGATGTGTCCGGCGCAGCCCGCCGCCGCAATAACGCTCATCCATGGACTTGGGTACTACCTAGAAAGGTGGTCCAATGTCCTTTATGTACGCGCGATGGTTTATGAGCTGCACGCTTTTGGGTAATCGGACATGAAGCCAACCACCAACTCCACCGATCTGCAGCTTCAGAACGTCTACGCTCTCTGGGATCATCTGGCCGAATACTCTGCCGGCGACAGCGATGCCGCATTGACACACCTGCTAGGTGCATTGGCTACGATGCTATCGGCGAGCAATGTCCTATGGTCCGTGGTCGTGCGCCTGCCTACGCCCAAACGTGACGATCCCCTGCTGGGCTGGCGTCCTCGCCTCGTCCGACTGCTGGACCCGAAACCCGCAGTGGCAGCATCTGTACAGCAGCAGTTCGATGCGCTGTGGTCGACCAAGCTCGACCTTTCCCAGATACTCTCCGCATCGGGAGACGAGCCGTTCCGGGTCCGCCTGCTGTTCGACGCGCTGCCGCCGGAGTGGTTCGAGGGCGAGCACTATCAGCGACACTATCTGGACGTCGGCCACGCCGACAGCATCTCAGTGCGCATTGCACTCAATGATGATGTGAGAATTCGCCTGTTCGTCTTCCGCGATGCGCAGTCGCGCCGCTTCTCGGCCCAGGACGGCGAGCATCTGGGCTTTGTGATGCGTGGCTTGAGATGGTTCCACCGACAACAACTGCTCGGCCACGGTCTGCTCATCGCCGACGCACCGCTAACCCCGGCGGAACGCAGGGTATTGCTCGCGCTCCTCGACGGGCAGATGGAAAGGCAGATCGCGCAGAAGCTTGATCAGAGTCCTAACACCACCCACTTTCACGTGAAGTCCATCTACGCCAAATTCGGCGTGCGCAACCGCGCGGCGCTCGCGGCGCTGTGGCTCGGCAAGCTTCGATGACCGGTGCCAAAGCCGCAGGCCGTTGACGTGTACTACCACCCGCCCGAAGAAGTCAGTCTTCGCGTCGGGACGTTCTTCGATTGGGTCGTCGAACACCTACAAGCGGATGAAGGGTTCAAAGTCAAAGTTGAGCTGTCGTCCCTTCTCTGATCCGTCGGACCATCGAACTGCTGCTGCACGTTGCATGTCATCTAAGGACGTTTGCAGGTCGAGGACTTGAGCGAGTATTCATAGGCGGCAGCGAACCACCTATTTAGGTGGTTTTCAGGCGCATCAAGTGGCGCGATATTGCACGGGGGCTGAGAGGTCCTCTCACCGTAACGATATGGGAGATATGCGATGCGCACAGGAACGGGCGCGCGCCAGCTTGAAAGGCCCGGAGGAGACCGCAACGAGAAGGGAAGGCCTGCCGGCGCTTTCGTCGTCTTGTTATGTCTGTTCTGACTGCACGCGCAATTTTCGCAGCAGGCCGCGGCCAGGGTGGCGATGCGCCGGAATGATCCAATGCCCAACGTCAACGTCTCCTGGCCCCGTCGTTAGGCAACTTGCACGAATCCACTCCCACACGAGAAATACTAACGCTGAAATGACGGTCCACTAACGTCATTGACGTACCGGAATGCCCTTATGCGCGTTCGTCTGCGGGTTCAGCTCTGTGGCGCTGCGTTCTCTGGCTATTCGTAAAGCTGGGTTAGCCGTCTCGCCGCCGGTCTTTCGAGGCGACTGACGGGACTTCTTGTCGAAAGCAAATGCGCTTGGCGCTTTGGAGTTAAGTTATGAAGGTCAAGCTCGGTTCGAAGACGTTGCTGCGGACGGCGCTATTGCTTACCGGGAAGCACGCAGCCAATTGCCCCGAGTCTTACGGCGAAAGGTCGAGCCCCCGGGCCGCGTCCGCCGCATCAAAAACTATTCGCCCCGTCACCTGGCTTGGTTCAACCGCGCTGCTGGCGTCGCTGGCCGTGACGGTCGTGCCATCGGAGGCGCTCGCGGCCTGTGTCGGCGAGAACACCGGCAGCGTGACCTGCGATGCGGCCAACCCGGCGACCGGCGGCATGCTGATCACGAGTTTTGCCGGCACAACGGTCGTCACCGTCAATCCGGGCGCGCAGATCGACACCGGCCCCGCCAGCGTGACAGTGACCGCTCCCGGCAGCCTGACCTTCACCCACAGCGACACGATCTTCGGCATCCCCCAGATCGTGACCCTCAGCAACGATTTCGGGGACATCAGCTATGTCGGCAATGCCGCGACGAACGCGGTCAATGCGCAAGGCACCACTGGCACGATCGACATTCTCAATACTGCGGCGATCGGCACCGGAGGCCTCGCGGCGCTGACGACAGGCAACGGCAAGATCCAGATCAATTCCAACGCCACCGTGAACGGTACCATCTTCGGACAGTCCAGCGGCGGCGACGTCTTCATCACTGGATCCGGCAGCGTCACGTCCACAACCGCCGGCATCAGCGCCACGACCGTCGGCGTGGGCAACGCGATCATCACCTACAACGGACCCATTACATCGGCAGACGCCGCCCTGTTTGCGTCGACCTTCGACGGAAACGCCACGGTGACGGGGTCCGGCAGCGTGACGAGTGCCGACGGTGCCGGCACCATCAAGGCGTGGGTGGCCGGCAACGGCCCCGGCAATGCGCTGATTGCCTGGAACGGCGCCGTCAACAACACCGCCGGCGGGGCGGGCCTCTATGCGATCGCCGATTTGGGAACGGCCACGGTGAACGTCCTGGGGAACGTCACATCGACCAACAACGCGGCTGTGCGGGCTTCCAGCGGAACTGGGACTGCCACCGTGACTGTTGCCAACGGCTTGACGCTCAGCGGCAGCTTCCAGAACGCCATCGATGTCGGTTCGCCATTCGGCAATGTAAATCTCGTGGTCGGCGATGGAGCTTCCATCAGCGCAATCGTTGACGCTATTTTTGCCCATACGATCACCGGCAACACCACGGCCATAATCGGCGCCGGAACCGTTGTCAGCGCCGCAATAGGAGGAGGACTCGTCCTCCAGGCGCCGGGTGGCATCACCACGGCCACGATCGGCGCCGGAGCCATTATCAGCGGCGAAGGAGGCATCGGCATCGACACAGGCAGCGGCTCGCTGACGATCGGCAACGGCGCGAGCGTCACAGGAACGGGAGCGGGCGGAGTTGGCGTCTCCGTGCAGAGCAAAGCCGGCTTCACGCTGTTCAATGCTGGCATCATCAGCGGTCAAACGGCTGCGATACACTTCGCACACTTTACACCGATCAGCGATCCCATGACGCTGACGCTGGGGCCGACGTCGGTCATCGTGGGCCAGGTGATTGGCGGCGCCAGCCCGTTTCAGATCGCTCTGGGTTACGTGCCGGGTGTCGCCGACATCTTGCAGCTCGGCGGCACCGGCGCCGGCACATTCGATGTCTCGCTAGTCGGCGACACCGCGCAATATTCCGGCTTTGGCACCTTCAACAAGGTCGACGCGTCGAACTGGACGCTGACCGGCACCAGCACGTTCGCGGGACCGGTGAACGTCAGTGGTGGCACGCTCAGCGTCAATGGCGACATCACCTCGGCAGCCAGCCTGACGGTGAATGCCGGCGGCACGCTGGGCGGCACCGGCGTCGTCGGCACCACGGCGATCAATGGCGGCACGCTGGCGCCCGGCAATTCGATCGGCACGCTCACCGTCAGCGGCAGCTTGACGATGACGGCGGCATCGACCTATCTGGTGCAGGTCTCCGGCACCACGTCGGACAGGACCAACGTCACCGGCACCGCGACCCTGGCCGGCAAGGTGACGGTCGATCCGCTGACACGCCTCGGCCAGACCACGACCTATACGATCCTCAATGCGGGTACGCTCAGTGGCACCTTCGACACCGCGGCTGTGGCCAACAATTTCGCCCGCAATGCGCGGCTGAGCTATGTCGGCAACGACGTGTTTCTGACGCTCGATCCCGGCCTGCTCAGCCCGATCTTGCCCGGCAATGCCAGCATCAACCAGAAGAACATCGCCGCAGCGATCGACAATGCCTTGATCGGTGGCGCGGTGCTGCCTGCAGGCTTCAACGGGCTGTTCAACCTGTCCGGCAACGAGCTGCTAACTAGACTGACGCAGGCATCCGGTGAGACAGCCACCGGCGCCCAACAGACCACCTTCGATGCCATGACCCAGTTTATGGGCGTCATGACCGATCCGTTCACCGCAGGTCGCGGCACGCCGCAAGCTGGCGCCGTGGGCTATGCCGACGAAACGCTAACCTACGCTGCGAAGCGCTCTTCGAGCGATGCGCTGGCCGCGATCTATCGCAAAGCTCCGCCAATAGCACCTGCGTTTCAGGAACGCTGGAACGTGTGGGCGGCGGCCTTCGGCGGCTCGCGCAACACCGACGGCAATACGGTCGTCGGCTCGAATGATACCCGGTCGAGCATCGGCGGCGTTGCGGTCGGCGCCGATTACTGGTTCTCGCCCAATACGCTGGCGGGCTTCTCGCTGGCTGGCGGCGGCACCAACTTCTCGGTGGCCAACGGCGGCTCGGGCCGCAGCGACCTGTTTCAGGCGGGTGCGTTCGTCCGCCACATGGTCGGATCAGCTTACATCACAGCAGCGGCGGCCTATGGCTGGCAGGATATCACCACCGATCGTGTCGTCGGCGGTGATCGGCTGCGCGCGCAGTTCAATGCCAACAGCTATTCGGGTCGCATCGAAGGCGGCAATCGCTACCTGTTGTCCTCGCTAGGCGGCGTCGGCCTCACGCCTTATGCGGCGGCGCAGGTCACAGCGCTCGATTTGCCGTCCTATGCAGAGACGGCCGGCGGCGGCGCCAACACCTTCGCACTGGCCTATGCTGGCAAGACGGTGACCAGCACCCGCACCGAACTCGGCTTCCGCACCGACAAGTCGTTTGCCGTGACGGACGCGATCTTGACGCTGCGCGGCCGCGTCGCATGGGCGCACGATTTCAATAGCGACCGTTTCGCTTCGGCGACGTTCCAGACGCTGCCCGGTGCGAGCTTCGTCGTGAACGGCGCGGCGCAGGCGCGCGATGCTGCGTTGACGACCGCATCCGCGGAGATGAAGTGGACGAACGGTTGGGCCGTCGCCGGCACCTTCGAAGGCGAGTTCTCGGATGTCACGCGCAGCTACGCCGGCAAGGGCGTGGTGCGGTATGCGTGGTGAGGTGCTGAGCGCCGTAGAACTCGTGGAGGCCGAGCGCTTTCGCAGCAGGCCACGGCTAGGGTGGCGATGCGCCCGAATGATCCAATGCCCAACGTGCTGCGTCATCAGGAGGAAGAGATAGAGTGCGGTAGCGAGACATTCAGATAGGCTTCGCCAAAAAAATATTATTGAAATATTGTCATTCGGAAGGGCGCGGAAAATGGGCGACGTCACGGTCATCAATTTATCTAATGCGCCGATCAATGCGGGGATCAGTGCCGTCTTCAACTACAATTGGCGCAACGTGATTCCGCCCGGACAATACGTGGTCCTGGACGCAAAGGGTGTCGTCACTCTCAGTGTGAAGTGGGGGTTAGGCGCAAGCTCTTACATTACATCCGACTCAATGGGTATTGGCTTTTTCACGGTTGGCACGGTACTCGCGGTAGCTGGATTAGTACTCGCACTCCCAACTGCCGGAGCTTCGCTCACGCTCATGTTGACGTATACGTCGCTTGCTGTTGCATTCGGTTCGATCCCGGTCGGTGTACTAGGCTTCGCTGTCAAGGATTTTGTGAACTCGCCATACGCAGTTACGGGCATCGAACTCCGACGTCAGCACAAATACGTCGTTGAAGGCGAAATAAAAATCAACAAGGGCGCTGTAATATCCGGTGAAACAAAGGGGAAGGAACTCAAGCTCCGTGAAGTGAGCGATAAGGAATTCAAAGAGCTTCAGGCAAAGGGCGTGAGTCCAATGGACCTCGCGTATGAAGTCGGTCACGACGCCCGCACGATCTCGACTCCATTCGTTACCACCGACGGTTGGATTTGGTTTCAGGATCCGAACAATGCCCTGATGAGGATCAGCCGCGAAGGGACCAAGGCGGCGGAACACATCGGGGGGCACTACGTCAGCTCAAACCCGGTCGTCTTTGGTGATTGGGTCTACTTCCTGGGACTGAACGGCGTCTTGATGCGGATGAAGACCGACGGGTCCGTCTCAAGCGACATCGGAGGACATATCAGTCTCCAAATCGACACCGGCCAGGGTTGGGCCCCATCCGTCGATAGCAACGGGCGGGTGTGGTACTGGGGAAAAAGCGGTGCCTTGATGTGGAGCAACCAAGCTGGAACAGACGGGGGAAACCCGGGCGGAACCTTTATTTCCTCGCATCCGGTCGTCTTTGGCGATTGGGTCTACTTTCTAGGACTGAACGGCGCCTTGATGCGGATGAAAACTGACGGGTCGGCTAGTAATGAAATAGGCGACCGTATGGGACCGCTGGGGACCGGGGGCGACGCAACCCCGCTTGTTGATGGCAACGGTTGGGTTTGGTACTGGGGTAAAAATGGCGCTGTCATGAAGACCAACCAGGCTGGAACGGTGGGAGAAAACCCTGGCGGAGCGTATAGTGCCGCGCCCCCCGTCGTATTCGACAATTTGGTGTACTATGAAGGGCTGAACGGCAACCTCATGTGCATGATGACCGACGGGTCGAGCGAGGCGGACCTTAAGGTCACCACCCAAATCGGCGGGACCCCATTTGTCGCTTCCGACGGGTGGGTGTTCTTTCGCGGAAGGGACAACGTCCTGATGAAGGCCTGTTTCTACAAAAGTCCGCAATTGAGAGGAGGCTGAGGCCATGCATCTTAAGGTATGGTCTCAGTTTAGATGAGTCGGCGGCGGGTTTAACGAGATACGAGCGCCACTGCCCTGGCAAGTGGGCCACGGGGTGAGACGTTGTTTGCCAGCTCACCTCGAATGAGGACACCTATAATTCTAGCTGGATGCTCGTTGCTCATATGCCGGAGTCGTGACGATGCCTGTCAGCTATCCTTAGGAGAGGGCCCCGCTCTCAGCTTCGCTGACAGCTATTTCTTTGTGCAGCATTCCAGCAGCCGAGATTGCGAGGCTGCGGTACGAAGCGGGAGATTGTGCAGAGCAAGGCGCGTGATGGATCGGACGTGAGCTGTGAATGTGGAAGCCATGCGACGTTGAAACGTCAAGTCCAATGGACTCTTAAAAATAGCTAGTTGGTGTCTACGGCAGGCGGCTCGCGCAGGTGTCTTTTGGCCGCGCAGCAAAGGACGTAAATGACCCGAGCGCCTTCATGGCCCGGGCAGAAGGTCGAGATAACCGGTGTCGCCTAAGGTCGCAAGATAGTTAATAGCCTCAGTGACGGCCGCTGCAGTTGCTGGCGATCCGGTCGCAAAACCATTCGTAAATATAGAGCGCATCCCAGCGGATTGGCTCATATAGACCCGGCGGTCGAAGCGTTGATTCTTTACCAAGGCCGTAAGAGTTTCGGCGGCGCGATCTGGAAACTTGGAAGATGCCAGCGCTAATCGGTCCAATACGCTATACGGCTCGCTAGGCGCAAAGCCTGCGTGCGACATCGAGAGCACCTGATCCATCAGCCATTCGTCAGAAATGCCTTTTCGAAAGAATAGCTGCCCAATTGCGCCGATTTCATCACGAAACCTATCAGGCGCTTGTGAGGCTTTCGCTGCCGCTAGCCGGCGTTCCCAGTAGGACCGGGCGCGAGCACGCAGGTCGTCGGGAAGCTGATCAGGTCGTAGCTCAAGTTGAACGCCTAGAAACCAAATTGCATGCTGACGCGGTCCTGCCGGCGCGCTATCCCAAAATTGCTCAAATACATCATCTGGAAACGCCGACTTAATATAGAGAATAACCAGATATTCGGCGAGACGATCATCGACATGCTGCTTGTCCCGAGCAACATTATCCTGCCCAAGCCTCTTGATCTCATCCACATAACAAGCCCGCATAGCCGAAGCGAACCCACTCATTGGGCCGCTGTCCGCGCTGAGGTGCGCAAGCCAGGTGGCGTCGCGTAAAGGTATGTCATTGTCGGGAAAAAGAACCGGCATATGCTGGCGTAGCCAGGACTCCCCAAAAAATGCGAGCCAGTTGAGGTATCGCCCCATGATAGCGCGAGGGATGCGACCGGACGAAGTGCGATCAGCTAGTTCCGCTTCGAAGAGTTGACGGACGTTGGACAGCTTTTGAAGGGCCTCGCGGGGCCTCTTTCCGAGTTCGTTGTCTTCATCTTTGCTGCGCCAGAAAATGAGAAGTATGGCAAGCTCAACCGCGGCGCCCCTCCGTGTTGCCTGCGCCCCAAAGTGGGGAAAACTGCTATAGCTCTCTTCGAAGTTATCCGTGTCTGGTTGGCGCGGGGCGGAGCGATACAGTTCGAGAACGAGTTGTTGCACAAGGTCAGCCTGCACAAACGGTATTGCGTGGGCTCCTCTACGGAGGCCGGAAGCGAGCAATCCGATCGCAGCCTTCTGCGACCATGACCAGTCAGGATCATCTCCCTCTATACTGCTAGGCGCGTGCTTATAAACCGGCCGGGCTACGGCTTCAACGAGCTCAAGCGCGCCGGCCCAATCCAAATCATTATTGTTGTTTGAAGCATTTGAGAGCCCTTCGAGGATTGCGCGTACATAGATGGGCGGAAGCGGAGCAAAGCGAATAGCGTTTGCGGAGTATAAATCTGCTCTGACCATCGCCGCATTGCGAAGGTCCTGCGCAAGGGCGGTTATCGTCTCTCGTTGCTCGCTAGAGGAGGGTCGCCACGTCTCCAAGAAGGCAACGATCTCGTCGATCGGTGCGGTCGATAGTTCTGGTGTTTCCTGAGGACTCTTCGGAGCCTCGTATAAGCGTTGGCGCCATGCCTCAGGGTCGCCGAGCCTTTCAATGCTCTCGCGCCGTTCTGTGGGCAGAGCTTCCCGCCAATGCCACAGTAAATCGCGCACTAAGGTTTCGTCGCGGCTCTGCTCCTCTTGAGGCGTGGGAGGCCTCTTCTCGCGTTGTTCGAAGAGTTCCTTGAAGCGGCCGCGATATTGATCCGGGGCTCTGTCCACGCAAGCCAAGATTTCTAGCTGAATTGACTTAGGTAAGGACGGGAACCAAGCTCGCGCAAGTGCACCATATTCAGTTAGGCACCATGTTCCTTCAAGGAGGTCGCGATCAGTTAGCCAAGCTTGTGCCAGGTCTGGGGCGCCACTTGGATTCAGGGACAGTACGTGTAGTCCGATCCGAATGAAAATCTTTGGCGAATACTTTCGTATCGCCAATACGACACTTCGTGTGCAAGTAGGATCAGCCTCGATGAGGAGTTTAGACGACCTGACAAGCTCGCCAACAAGCGATTCAATTACGTCGTGCTTTATGCCGTGCTCGGAAATGTTGCCCGAAAGATAGTAAGTGTAGTCATGTGGCGGATCGTCTTTCACTTTGCCACTTAGATATACCGCCTGATTGAGTAGATCGCTGATCAAACAGACCGCGCCGATCTTGCAAACTGGAGCAATCGCCTTCACGGCATCGGGCAAGTGATGTTCGTACATGTGTCGGCTGAACAACGTAGTCAGCTTTTCGTTCTCCTCGAAGACCTTGAACACGGAACGTGTCACTTGGAGAGCGGCATCGCCTTCATTTCCCTGGGCGAGGCTCTTGATCAGATCGTGTGGGGCCTGCGCCATGATGAAGCGTGCGTCGGGGGTAAGCCATTGATCGGCAAGATCGACAAGCGGCGCGGCATCGGCCGGCGGCAAGGACGCCAAGATTTCCATTCCCATCTGCTGAACGTCAGGGTGGGTGGACGCCGCAATATCACGAAGCGCCGCGACGACCAGCGTCAGCGTGCTCGCATCGTGCGATTTGGCCATACGCAGAAGATAGCGGCCCGCGGGCCATTGGCGCAGATATATCCCGTCGTCGCCTGCCTCATCGGCCTGCGATAAGGGGGCAACAAGTAGTCTGCGCTTTGCGAGATGCGGTAACCAATCGGGAGTTTCCAGCTTGTTGAAGAAATGCCAGAGCAATGGCAGCGCTCCCGGAATTTCCTTTGAGAAGCTTGTTACGGCTGCGCCGCGATCTTGCACCGCGACTAATTGATCGATCCGTCGCATAAACGCCGCGTAATTTCCCTGAAGCGCGATCATGAGGCCGCGGATGGCGGTATCGAAAGGGGCTTGCCAGTTAACTCGGAAGTCATCGTCAACGGCAAACGACTGATGAAGGGCGCGGGCGCCATGAGCTTGGCCGTGAATTTGCGAGATGGATTTCCAGGCCCGCGCAATGTCGCCATCCGGTGCTAGGCCAAGGCGAGTTACGATTTTTTCAATTTCCTCCTTATGACTGAGTCGCGGACGCAGCTGATTGGCGGCGCGATGAACCGCGTCGTCGCTGAATCCAGCCGCCTTGAGTTGCTTCTTCACTTCCTCAATTCGTCTCGTCTGTTCGGGTGACGGTGTGACCACCAGGTCCATAGGAACTTCGAGCGTCTGCCGGAGGATCGATTCCAATTCGCGCAATGCATGGGCGGCCATTGGGCTCGATACGCGGAGCGCAAAAGAGCCAGCCGCCAAGCGGCAGAAATCAACATAGCGATCGGCTATACGTTTACCGAGCAGGCGTTGGATTAATATCGTCGTATTTTGCTGCTCAGGCGAAAGATCGAAAGTCTTGATGGGTTCGTCCATGAGGGTTTCCGACCATTCTGAGGCTGTGGATTGTGGGCTATCGGCGGTTCTTCCGGCTGCTATCGGAAAATCGGTGTGTCACGCTGGCATGCGAATCGATTCGCAGTGGGCTATTCTAAGAGGTGGCGCTCCCACGGTGCAGATCGACTGGAAAGCTAGCTTGGATGCTTTACCACCACTGTAGCAACAGCACTTTTATTTCGATCATACAAACCAAAGCTGTTTGGTTGTCCGACTTCACGCTCTCAAATGACCGATTGGAGGGAAGGTGGTTGCGTAGTCTCCTGGACGAACGGTGTCGGCAGGAAAGCTTCCATCCCTTACAGATGGAAAGACTACTTCGATACATCACAGCTGCGCTGGAGCGGTATGGTTGGAAAGACGTGCCAGTTCGAATATCAGCGGCATCCTATCGATGATCTCGTGTCGCTGAAGAGCCGTATTCCCAAAGCAACGCTCGATAGTTGGAGAGCCGAACTTTCGAATTGGAACGGAGTCGACGCATTTCGTGGACGGGTAGACGAAATCCTGCGTCCCCTCTCGCGATCAGTCTTCTTTGGTCAAGCGGGGCTCGCCTTCTTGAGGGACGCTTGGATTGCAGGTCGCTTTGCAACGGCCCTTTCGTCGGACCTCGTTCGGTTGGCGCCTACTGAGCGACCGGACTTCGAGATACAAACCGACGAGGTGATACAGCAATTTGAGGCGACCGAGGCTGACAGGGACGGCCGGCGACGCGGGGATGAGCAAGACAGCTTTGGTCTGGAACCTGATCCAGTCGAACAGTGGAGGGCGCGATTTGAGGCCATTCCGGCCGCACTTGACCGAGTGGTTACAAAAAAGATCGCAAAAAATTATCCGCCGGAAGTTGGCCTAGCGATCTACGTCAACCTAGGTTGCTATGGTGCATATGTGGATGAGGGCCTCCCGGTCCTTCAGAACGGCACCGCACCCGCGAAGGACAAGTTCCGGGTGGTGCTCGTGATGTGGGAAGGCACAGTCTACAAGCTCTGGGAGGATGGGCGTCCTATCTTGGTGAAGTGGCCGTATACGAGCGAGGAAGATTTTTGAAGACGTTGGCGCGTAAAACAAAAGGCCCGCTCTCACGAGCGGGCCTTTCTTATTCTCAACTCTGCCGAGCTTGGCTTAACCCTTCAGCACATCCACCAGCGTGGTGCCGAGGCGCGCCGGAGATGGCGAGACACGGATGCCGGCCGCTTCCATGGCTGCGATCTTCGACTGTGCGTCGCCCTTGCCGCCCGAGACGATGGCGCCGGCATGGCCCATGCGGCGGCCGGGAGGTGCGGTAACGCCGCCGATGAAGCCGACCATCGGCTTCTTGCGGCCGCGCTTGGCTTCGTCCTTGATGAACTGCGCCGCGTCTTCTTCCGCCGAACCGCCGATTTCGCCGATCATGATGATCGAGGTGGTCTTGGGGTCGGCCAGGAACATCTCGAGGATGTCGATGAACTCGGTGCCCTTGACCGGATCGCCGCCGATGCCGACCGCCGAGCTCTGGCCGAGGCCAGCCTGGGTGGTCTGGAACACGGCTTCATAGGTCAGGGTGCCGGAGCGCGACAGGATGCCGACGCTGCCGGGCTTGAAGATGTTGGCCGGCATGATGCCGATCTTCGATTCACCGGCGGTGACGACGCCCGGGCAGTTCGGCCCGATGAGGCGCGACTTGGAGCCGGACAGCGAACGCTTGACGCGCACCATGTCGAGCACCGGGATGCCTTCGGTGATGCAAACGATCAGCGGAATTTCCGCATCGATCGCTTCGCAGATCGCGTCGGCGGCGCCCGGCGGCGGCACGTAGATCACCGACGCATCGGCGCCCGTTTTGTCGCGGCACTCGGCCACGGTGTCGAACACCGGCAGGTCGAGGTGCTTGGAGCCGCCTTTGCCGGGCGAGGTGCCGCCGACCATCTTGGTCCCGTAGATGATCGCCTGTTCGGAGTGGAAGGTGCCGTTCTTGCCGGTGAAGCCCTGGCACATCACCTTGGTATTCTTGTCGATGAGAACTGACATCGGCTTACTTTCCCTTCACGGCGTTGACGATCTTCTGCGCGGCGTCGTCGAGGTCGTCGGCGGGCAGCACGTTCAGGCCGGATTCACGAATGATCTTCTTGCCTTCCTCGACATTGGTACCTTCGAGGCGGACAACCAGTGGCACCTTGAGGCCGACAGCCTTCACCGCGGCGACGACGCCGGCGGCGATGATGTCGCACTTCATGATGCCGCCGAAGATGTTGACGAGGATGCCCTTCACGTTCGGATCGGAAGTGATGATCTTGAACGCTGCGGTCACCTTCTCTTCGGTGGCACCGCCACCGACGTCCAGGAAATTCGCCGGGCTCTCGCCGTACAGCTTGATGATGTCCAGCGTGGCCATTGCGAGGCCGGCGCCGTTGACCATGCAGCCGATGGTGCCATCGAGGGCAATGTAAGCGAGGTCATATTTCGACGCTTCGATTTCCTTGGCGTCTTCTTCCGTGGTGTCACGCAGCGCGACGATCTCGGGATGACGGTAGAGCGCGTTCGAGTCGAACGACATCTTGGCGTCGAGGCACTTCAGCTCGCCCTGCTTGGAGATGATCAGCGGATTGATCTCCAGCATGTCCATGTCCTTGGCGATGAACGCGGTATAGAGCTGGGTGATCAGCTTCTCGGCCTGCTTGGCGAGATCGCCCTTGAGACCCAGTGCCTGCGCGACGGTGCGGCCGTGGTGTCCCATCACGCCGGTGGCCGGATCGACCGAGAAGGTGACGATCTTCTCAGGGGTGTTGTGCGCGACTTCCTCGATGTTCATGCCGCCTTCGGTGGAGACCACGAAAGCAACGCGCGAGGTTTCACGGTCGACGAGGAGGGAGAGGTAGAACTCCTTCTCGATGTCCGAGCCGTCTTCCAGATAGATCCGGTTGACCTGCTTGCCGGCCGGGCCGGTCTGTTCGGTCACGAGCGTCGCGCCGAGCATTTCCTTGACGAACTGCTTGGTCTCGTCGATCGACTTGGACAGGCGGACGCCGCCCTTCTCGCCGGCCGATGCTTCCTTGAACTTGCCCTTGCCGCGGCCGCCGGCGTGGATCTGGCTCTTCACCACCCACAACGGACCGCCGAGCTGCTTGGCGGCAGCTTCAGCTTCCTCGGCCTTGAGAATTGGCACGCCCTTGGAAACGGGCACGCCGAATTCCTTCAGCACGGCCTTCGCCTGATATTCATGGATATTCATAAGTTGCTCCCGAACCCCGGATGGTGAACTTGGAATTCACGTCGTTTTCTTTGAACTGGCATACCGTATACCAAGCATGCTGCATGTCAAAGCCGACGGAAATTCCGCGTGACGGACGAATTGGCTGAGGGGTTCGTTGCAGTGTTTGCCAACGTCGTCAAATGCAAAACCGGCACCCAGAGGGTGCCGGTGAAGTGGTCTTGATCTTAGCCGAGCAGGTCGGGTGCGATCTTCTTGCAGGCGTCCATCAGGCCGACCACCGAAGCCACCGACTTGTCGAAGCCTTCCTTGTCCTTGCCGAGGAGTTCGATCTCGACGATGCGCTCGACGCCCTTGGCACCGATCACGACGGGAACGCCGACATACATGTCCTTGACGCCGTATTCGCCGTTCAGGTGCACGGCGCAGGGCAGAACGCGCTTCTTGTCCTTGAGGTAGCTCTCGGCCATCGCGATGGCCGAGGCGGCCGGGGCGTAGAAGGCCGAACCGGTCTTGAGCAGGTTGACGATCTCGGCGCCGCCATTGCGGGTGCGGTCGACGATCTCATCGATGCGGGCCTGCGAGGTCCAGCCCATTTTCACCAGATCCGGCAGCGGGATGCCGGCAACGGTCGAATACTTGACCAGCGGAACCATGGTGTCGCCGTGGCCGCCGAGCACGAAAGCGGTGACGTCCTCGACCGAGACGTTGAATTCATCGGCCAGAAAGTACCTAAAGCGCGCGGAGTCCAGCACGCCCGCCATGCCGACGACCTTGTTTGCGGGCAGGCCGCAGGCCTTCTGCAGCGCCCAGACCATCGCATCGAGCGGGTTGGTAATGCAGATCACGAAGGCATTCGGGGCGTACTTCTTGATGCCTGCGCCAACCTGCTCCATCACCTTAAGGTTGATCGAGAGCAAATCGTCGCGGCTCATACCCGGTTTACGCGGCACGCCGGCGGTGACGATGATGACGTCCGAACCTTCGATCGCCTCATAGGAGTTGGCGCCGGTCAGCTTGGAGTCGAAGCCGTCAACCGGCGAGGACTGCGCGAGATCGAGCGATTTGCCCTGCGGCACGCCTTCCGCAATGTCGAACATCACGACGTCGCCGAGTTCTTTCAGGCCAACGAGGTGAGCGAGCGTTCCGCCGATCTGACCAGAACCAATCAATGCGATTTTGTTACGCGCCATGGGAAATTTATCCTTTAAGCCCGAAGGGGGAGGGAGGGAGCAGGAAATGCTGACAGGCTGGTTATCCCTTTCGCGGACACCGTTCAAGTCGGGGCCTGCCCAATTGTCGAGCGCCGGCCTGCAATGCAAATTATTATGAGCAAACCGGAAATTGGAATCGCTCGCGAAAGTACCGATTCCGCTTTGATATCGATCTGATCGCGCGCGTCAGGTTTCGACCAAGCCCGTGGTGGCGCCCGACGCCGTGGAATCGCTGCGGCCATGGGGCAGGGCCAGATATGTTTCTGAACTCATCTCGAACAGCCGCGACGCGGTCCGCGCGAATTCCATTGCCTCGAAACCTTCGCTGGCCTGATACAGCGCGTGCGGTTCGCCGGCGGCTGAGGCCATCAGCTTCACGGCATTGTCATAGAGCGTGTCGATGAGAGCGATGAAGCGCTTGGCGGCGTTGCGGTCGCCGTAGTCCATCATCGGAATATGTTCGATGAAGAGCGTGTGATAATCGTGCGCCAGTTTCAGATAGTCTGATGCGCCAAGCGGCTTCTCGCAGAGGTCGCCAAATGAAAACCGGGCCACGCCCTGCGCTTCCAGGGGAACACGCAGCGTGCGGCCCTTGATCGAGATATCACGCGACTTTGCCGGTGCGCCGCCCGTGAGCCTTGCCCAAGCCTTGTCGAGCGCGGCCTTTGCTGCATCATCGTCCGGCACCAGCCAGCTCTTTACGCCGGCCAGTTTCTCTAATCGGTAGTCGGTGCGCGAATCCAGTTTGCGCACCTCCATGTGATCTTCGATCTGCTTGATGAACGGCAAAAACAGCGCACGGTTGAGGCCGCCTTTGTAGAGATTGACGGGTTCGACATTGGACGTCGCGAAGACGACGGTGCCGAGTTCGAACAGCCGCGCGAACAGCCGGCCGAGGATCATCGCATCGGCGATGTCGGTGACGTGAAATTCGTCGAAGCAGAGGAGCCAGGCTTCGTCGAAGATCGAATTCGCCGTCAGCGCGATGACATCGCCGTCGGGGAGCTCGCCGCTCGCGATTTTCTGGCGAAAATTATAGATGCGCTCATGGGTGTCGGCCATGAACTCATGGAAATGAGCGCGACGCTTGTGCGTGACCGCGCTGGCTTCGAAGAACAGGTCCATCAGCATGGTCTTGCCGCGGCCGACCTCGCCATGGACGTAAAGACCGCGTGGGGGTTGCCCATCCTTGTCGCCAAACAGGCGTCCGAAGAAGCCCTGCTTGCGTGGTGGCCTGTAGGTGGACAGCGTCGCATCGAGGGCCGCAATGGCCTCGACGGCGCCGGCCTGCGCCGCGTCAGCCTCGATAGCGCCGGAGGCTACGAGGGCTTGATATTGTTCGCGGAAGGATTGCGGAGGGCTGGACGACATGGGGCCCTAACGGCCCCATGCGCCCGGAAAATGCAAGATGCGAATTGGTCGAAGCGGATATGCGCTCATGCGCTGAGCGCGTAGGAATCCTCAACCAGATAAGGGCCGCCGCCCGTGGATGCCCGCGACGAGAACAGCACGAAGCGCGAGGCGGTGAAGATCTTTGTCGGGAAGTAGCCGCGCACCGAAAGATAGTCGGCGACGTCGCGGTCGCAGGAATCGCGCAGTCGGGCCAGCGTGACATGCGGCGTGAATTTGCGGCCCTCGGGCTCAAGCCCGCAGCGGCGCACCAGACGCTCGAGTTCGGATTGCAGCTCGATCAATGGACGGCTCGGCTCTACCGCCGCGACGACAGCGCGGGGCTTCTTGCCACCGAAGCTCGACAGGCCGCGGACCGCGACCTCGAAAGGCCTGCGCTCCACGCGTGACATCAGATCGGCGATTTCGTTGGCGGAAACGCCATCGATGTCGCCGATGAAGCGAAGCGTGACATGATAATTTTCGGGATCGATCCAGCGTGCGCCTGGCAGGCCGCCACGCAAATTGGCCAATGTCTGGCCGATCTCGGCTGGTATCTCCAGTCCGGCGAACAAACGCGGCATAGTCAGCTCCTCTTTGCCGGGGCGCGATTTTCGCCGAAAGGTGCTGACTACGGTGTGCTTACGCACGCCCGCACCCCTCGGCGAAAATCATGCCCGAACAAACGAGCCGGTGACGAATCACCGATGTCTTTTTTTACCCGACTTCTGTGACTCTGCGAAGCAGATGCCGCGCCCGGTGCATGAAGGTTCCGTGAAAAACCGTCATTAAGGTTGAGGCTGCCTGTTTCTCAACTGCGTTGCCCAGCGATCGTGCCGACAAATGCCTCGACGCTGGGCAGGATGTTTTTCACGACGATGTCCACGCCCTCTGCTGTCGGATGCATCGCGTCGGCCTGGTTGAGCTTACTGTCACCGGCGACGCCTTCGAGAAAGAACGAATAGAGCGGCACGCCAAATTGCTTGGCGAGATCCGGATAGATCGAATTGAACTTTTCCGCATAGTCGGCGCCGTAGTTCGGCGGTGCCACCATGCCGCAGAGAAGCACGGCGATGTTGCGGGCCTTCAGCCGCGTCAATATCTCGGTGAGTGCCGCACGCGGGACCTTCGGATCAGTGCCGCGCAGCGCGTCGTTGGCGCCGAGTTCGACGATCACGCCCTGCGTTCCCTCTGGGATCGACCAGTCGAGCCGGCCGAGGCCACCCGAGGTGGTATCCCCGGACACGCCGGCATTGATCATCTCGACCTCTATCCCCTTGTCCTTCAGGGCCTTTTGTAGCCGGACCGGAAACGCGGCCGCGGCGGGCAGCCCGTAACCGGCGCTCAGGGAATCGCCCAGCACCACCAGTTTGACTGGTTTGGCCGCGCCGGCGGCAGCCGTCTGTGCCGTGGCGGTGGGGATCGGGAGTGTGACCATCAGACCTGTCGCGAGAAGCCACATAAACGTGCGCAGCAGCCCCTCGACCGCCGCAAACGAAGTGCCATATGAAGCTCGCATGGATACTTTCATTGAAGCCTCATCATCGGCCGGCGTTTCGCCGGACACCATTTCAATCTCGAACATCAACCTCTCGCTCGGCACCGGTGCCGCGCGCGTGCACATCCTCAAGGATATCAGCCTGCGCGTCGGATCGGGGGAAGCGATCGGGCTGATCGGCCCGTCGGGCTCCGGCAAGTCCACGCTGCTGATGGTGATGGCGGGGCTGGAGCGTCCTGACTCTGGTCAGGTGGTGGTCAACGGCACCTCTTTCAATGATCTCGATGAGGACGGATTGGCGCGGTTTCGTGGCCGTCATGTCGGTATCGTCTTCCAGTCCTTTCACCTGATCCCGACCATGACGGCGCTGGAGAATGTCGCGGTACCGCTGGAGCTGGCGGGTCATCCCGATCCGGCCGGCCGTGCGGCGCGCGAGCTGGAAGCGGTCGGTCTCGGCGCCCGTCTGCATCACTATCCGACCCAGCTTTCTGGTGGCGAACAGCAGCGCGTCGCGCTGGCGCGCGCATTGGCGCCGGATCCCGCGATCCTGGTCGCCGACGAGCCGACCGGCAATCTCGACGAATCCACCGGCGGCCAGATCGTCGATCTCCTGTTCGCGCAGCACGCCCAGCGCGGCATGACGCTGGTGCTGGTGACCCACGACAATACGCTGGCGCAGCGATGCGACCGCGTGGTGCGATTGCGTTCCGGCCGGATCGATGGTCCCGCCACCGAGCGCAACTGGGTCGAGACGGCCTGATCCGATGACCACCATCACCGAGACCATTCCTAACAGCCGAGGCCCGTCGCTGGCGTTGCGTTACGCTTTCCGCGAGATGCGCAGCGGCTTGCGCGGCTTTTACGTTTTCATCGCCTGCATCGCGCTGGGCGTCATGGCCATCGCCGGCGTCGGCTCGGTCGCGGCAAGTCTCGGCGAGGGCGTGGCGCGCGAAGGCCGTACGCTGCTCGGCGGCGACGTGGCATTCTCGCTGATGCAGCGTGAGGCCAAGCCGGAAGAACTCGCCTTCTTGCGCGCACGCGGTGCAGTATCGGTTGCCGCAACGCTGCGCGGCATGGCGCGTGCGCCGGACGGCAATCTTGCGCTTGTTGAGATCAAGGCCGTCGATGGTAGCTATCCCTTGCTCGGCAAGGCGACCCTGGCGCCGGACATGCCGATGAGCGATCTGCTTGCCGAACGTGACGGCGCCTATGGCGCCGCGACGGATACGACGTTGATGGCCCGGCTAGGCCTCAAGGTCGGTGACCGCCTCACGGTCGGTAATGCGACGTTCCAAATTCGCAGCGAAATTTCAGCGGAGCCTGACAAGCTCGCCGGCGGTGTCGGTTTCGCGCCGCGTTTCCTCGCCAACGAGGATGCCCTGCGCGCCACGCGGCTTCTGCAGCCGGGCAGCCTAGTGCGCTGGATCTATCGTGTTCGCCTGCCGGACGCCGTTTCCGGCGATCGCGCTGCCAAGGCGCTCGCCGACGATGCGCGGGCCCAATTGCCGCAAGCCGGCTGGGAAATCCGTTCGCGCGACAACGCGTCGCCGCAGCTCGAGCGCACCATCACGCGCTTCACCCAGTTCCTGACGTTGGTCGGCCTCGCGTCCCTGCTGGTCGGCGGCGTCGGCGTCGCCAATGCCGTGAAGAGCCATATCGATCGCCGCCGCGATGTCATCGCGTCGTTGAAAGCGCTTGGCGCCACCGGCCGTGACGTATTCGCTATCTACCTCACCCAGGTGCTGGTGCTGGCGGTGATCGGCTCGCTGATCGGCATGGTGGTCGGTGCGTCCCTGCCGTTCGCTATTGTGGGCCTGTTCGGCAAGCTGCTGCCGCTGCCGGTGGTACCGGCGCTTCATCTCGGCGAACTGGCGCTGTCGTTGCTGTACGGGCTGCTGACGGCGCTGGCTTTTGGGCTGTGGCCCTTGGCGCGCGTACACGACGTGCCGGTCGCGGCGCTGTTTCGTGATGCGGCACTGACGGAATCGCACCGGCCGAAGCTGCGCTACATGCTCTGGATGGCACTCGTGGTTGGGCTGCTGATCGCAGTCGTGGTCGGTCTCGCTTACGACAAGCGGGTTGCTGCCGTGTTCGTGGTGTCCTCGATGGTGGTATTCGCCCTGCTGCGCGGTATCGCCGGTGCATTGATGGCTTTTGCGCGCAAATTACCGCGGCCGAGCATGACCATGCTGCGGCTGGCCATTGCCAATATCTACCGGCCAGGCGCGCTGACACCGTCGGTGGTGATGTCGCTCGGGCTTGGCCTGACGGTGCTGGTGACCGTCACCCAAATCGACGGCAATCTACGCCGGCAATTCATGGCGGCACTGCCGGAAAAGGCGCCGTCGTTCTATTTCATCGACATTCCCTCAACCGATGCCGACCGCTTCAGCGCGTTTCTCAAGGAGAAGCAGCCGCAGTCGACCGTCGAGGATGTGCCGATGCTGCGCGGTCGGATCGTCGCCGCACGCGGCGTCAAGGCAGAAGACCTCAAACCGTCATCCGATGCCGAATGGGTGCTGCAGAGCGACCGCGGCCTCAGTTACACCAACGAGGTTCCGCGCGGCTCCAAGCTGGTCGAGGGCAAATGGTGGGCGCCCGACTATAGCGGGCCGCCACTGGTGTCGTTCGAGAAGAAGCTGGCCGACGGGCTCGGGCTCAAGCTCGGCGACGAGGTCACCGTCAACGTGCTGGGCCGCGATATCACCGCCAGGATCGGCAATATGCGGTCCGTCGACTGGCAGAGCCTCGGTATCAATTTCGTGCTGGTGTTCTCGCCCAATACCTTCCGCGGCGCGCCGCATACCCATATCGCCACGCTGACCGAACCGAAGTCCGATCCGTCCCAGGATGCCGGTCTGGTCAAGGCGGTGGCCGACGCGTTCCCGATGATCACCACTGTGCGGGTCCGGGAAGCGCTCGACACCGTGGGATCGGTTGTCACAAACCTCGTGCTGGCGATCCGCGGCACCAGCGCTGTGACGTTGCTGTCGGCCATTCTCGTGCTGGGTGGCGCGCTGGCCGCTGGCCACCGGCATCGCGTGTATGACGCTGTGATCCTCAAGACTCTCGGTGCCACGCGCGCGCGGCTGCTCGGCGCCTATGCCCTCGAATATCTGATGATTGGCCTGGCGACGGCGGTCTTCGGTGTCATCGCCGGCTCAGTGGCGGCGTGGCTGATCGTCACGCGTTTGATGACGCTGAGCTTTGTCTGGCAGGCTGGCAGCGCTGCAGGCGTTGTGCTGGCGGCGCTAATTGTCACAGTGGGCCTGGGTCTGGCGGGTACGCTGGTAGCCCTGAATCAGAAACCTGCCACCGTATTGCGGAATTTGTGACCTGTTTTGACACGAAGCGGCCCAAGCGCTGGCTGATTCGTGCAAAAAGGCTGCGAAACCGCCAAGCTTGCGTCAGGCTGAAAGTTTACCAGGATGCCTGAATACAAATTGGAGCGACATTCCGCCACGCGTGGAAGCTTGCAGCGAATGTGTTAGTTTACCACATACCCTATGGGTCAGACATCGAGCGCAGATGACATCGATTTTTTATGAAATCGAGTTTAGTGTCAGGAAGCGCAGATATCTGGGATACAATTCGAACCGGCGACGCGAACCCTTTGCGATCAGCCGGACAACATCGAGGTTTCGACCATGTCGGATCTAGACCGCAACTATGCTTCCCCCTTCGGCCGGGCCGGCGCGCGCGATGCCGCTGCCGTAGACGCCGGACTGCGCTCCTACATGCTGCGCATCTACAACTACATGACGATCGGTCTGGCCATCACCGGCCTGGCTGCTCTCGGCGTGTACATGGCGGCTGTCACCACCGACCCGTCGGGCGCTGCTGCCCGGATCGGCAGCTCCTACCTGACGCCGTTCGGCTACGCGATGTTCGTGAGCCCGCTGAAGTGGGTGTTCATCCTGGCGCCGCTGGTCATGGTGTTCGCCATCTCGTTCGGTATCAACCGGCTGAAGCCGGCTACCGCGCAGTTGATGTTCTGGGCCTTCGCGGCTCTGATGGGCATCTCGCTGTCGTCGATCTTCCTGGTGTACACGCACACGTCGATCACGCGGGTGTTCTTCATCACCGCGGCCTCGTTCGGTGCGCTGAGCCTCTACGGCTACACCACCAAGCGTGACATGACGGGCATGGGCTCGTTCCTGCTGATGGGCCTGTTCGGCATCATCATCGCGAGCGTCGTGAACATCTTCGTCGCGTCGTCGATGCTGCAGTTCATCGTGTCGGTTGTCGGCGTGCTGATCTTCGCGGGCCTCACCGCCTACGACACCCAGCGCCTGAAGAACGACTACATCTACGGTTACGCCTCGCAGGGTGGCGATATCGCCGAGCGCGCGGCGATCACCGGTGCCCTGTCGCTCTACCTGAACTTTATCAACCTGTTCACGCTGCTGCTGCAGCTGCTCGGACAGAAAGAGTAAGCTACGGGACATCAGGAAGATCTTAGCCCTGGCCGAAAGGCCGGGGCTTTTCTTTTGGGTGGAGCAAAAATAGTCTCAGCGCCATGTCCGATATTGAAATCAGGCCCGCAGTCGCGACGGATCTGCCCGCGATCACCGCGATCTATGACGAGGCGGTACAGTTCGGCACGGCCACGTTCGAACTGATCCCGCCAGATTTGGCCGAGATGACGCGGCGTTTCGAGGCGCTGGTGAGCGGGGGCTATCCGTATCTCGTGGCTGTGCTGGAAGGCCGGGTTGTCGGCTATGCCTATGCCAGCGCACATCGCCCGCGACCGGCCTATCGCTTTACCGTCGAGAATTCGATTTATCTCGATCCGAAAGCCCAACGGCGAGGCGTTGGCGGCAAACTTCTGGCGGGGCTGATCGCCGAATGCGAGAGCCGCGGCTACCGCCAGATGGTCGCCGTGATCGGCGACAGCGCCAATGCCGGCTCCATCGCGGTTCACCGCAAAGCTGGCTTCCAGATGATCGGCGTGCATCCCGACGTCGGTTTCAAGTTCGACCGCTGGCTCGACACCGTCTCGATGCAGCTCGCACTTGGCGACGGCGCCCGCACGCTGCCCTAGCCGTTTTTCTGATCCTTGGGTGCGACGCCGGGCACAATGGCTGTCACGGTCTGGTGGTGCGGTCGCATGCCCGGCATCAATCCTGGTGGCGGTCCCATGCCGAATGGCGGCGGTCCGGGCGGGCGTCCGGACGGAGGTGCACCCGGCGGCATATCGGGCAGACCGAAGCGATTGGCCAGCACGGGAGCTGCGCGGTCGACGCCGAGAATCAGCGTCGCCAGATAGTGATCGGCTTTTTCCCCGATGTCGCAGAAGCCGCCATGGGTCTTGTCCATCAGCGCCAGGCCGTCATCGGCATTGAACGTGTCGCGGCGACCCTTGCGGGCATAGGCGTTGACGTTGGCATAAAGATACTGGCTCAGCGCATCCGGGAAATACATCTGCCCGGTCAGCACATTTTTTTCGTTCGTGAAGACCTTGAAGTGGATATGCGTGGTGCGGCCTTCGTACCAGCCGGGATACACTGTCCGGAACCGGACCTCGCCTTGCGAATCAGAAGTCTGCGTGCCGCGCATGAAAGTGCCGCCCGACGTATCGATCGCATGATCGTCGCCTTGCCCGTTGTAACCGGAATACAGCCCATCGGCACGGGCATGCCAGATATCGACACGGGCACCGGCAAGCGGCTGGCAGGTCGCGACATCCATCACCACGAAGCGAATCTGCAGCGGCGCGCCGGGATGATTTTCGGTGATATCGGCGCGCAGCATTTTGGCGTCGAAGTAATACGGTCCGTCGACGGCCTGCGGCGTTGCGATGCAGGAGAACGCGGTGCGGGGCGTGGGATTTTCACCCGTGCGCGCAGCGGCGTCGCGCAGAGACAGTGCTGGAGCGGCGAACAGGCCGGCGACGGCTGCGCGGTGTGACAATGCGAAACGGTCTGACGAGTCAGTCAAGGCAATGCTTTCATCGGAAGTGATGAAGGCAAGATGCACCTGAATCTGGGCAAAATCGCCGGCGGATTTGTTCGATGATGTTTCTGGCGGAACCCGATCTGCTCAGCGCGGCCTGGTGCTCAGACCACTGCCAGCTTGCGATCGATCACCAGGAGCACGCGGTCGAGTTCGTGGCCGCGGCGCAGAATCATGCCGCTCGCCGAAATCACGCTATACATGCCCTGTTTGCGCGCCAGTCGCGGGTCTTTCTCGATGCGATACAGCGGCACTTCCGATGAGCGGCGGAACACCGAGAACACCGCGCGCTCGCGCAGGAAGTCGATGGCGTAATCGCGCCACTCGCCATCGGAGACCATACGGCCGTACAGGTTGAGGATGCGACTGAGTTCAAGGCGATTGAAACTGACGACGGGCGCGGCGGCGGCAGAGCCCGTCGCCGCGCGATTCTCGGTGGGCTCAGTATCTCCCGGAATCACATTCATGCAGCGCCTCCTGTCATACCGCCGACATGATCGCGCCGACCGCGGTCATCTGCAAGGGTCGATCCGCAGGCCCGATGGTAGAAATTTCCCGTCACGGGAACGTCAGGTGAATCTTATTGCCGCCAAATTTTGGCCCATCGGACGCCCTTCTGGATTGCGACAAGAAGATACTGCGTCGGGTCCGGTTCTTCCGGTCTCGGATTCCTCAGCCCCCAGCCCCCCGCGGTCGTTGGGATCGGACCCTGCGCAGGAAGTTAATCCCCACTGGGCCAACGCAAGTTGGTCCTTTTCTTTTTGGTGGATGCTTTTGCGAGACCATCAAGCGTCATTGCGATAGGCGAAGCGACGAAGCAATCCAGTCTTCGCCGAGGACTCACAATGATGCAGGCATGCCACGCATAAGCGCAGCAGCTACCGAAGTTATCAATCTGAAGACTTACTGCAGCGACGTATAGGCCGCGCCGCGCATCGCGCCGGGCTTGTCGCGCGTGCCGTCTTGCACATAAACGACGGCGGCATCGACGCCATCCCTGGAGATGTTCTCCAGCGGCAGCGTCCAGTTGGCGGCGTTGCCGGTCCAGTCGCCGACCTTCAGCCAGTTCCGGACGACATTGTAGTAGGTCAGTTGCTTGCCGCGATTCTCGCCGCGCCCGACCGTGATCGGCACGGCCTTCGACACGGAACAGATCCAGACTTCGCCATGCGCCGTATCCGGCGCATTGGTCGATGCAGCAACGGACACGTTCACGTGTTTGCCGGAGATCGACATCGACACCGGCACCGTCATCACGGTGCCTTTCTTGGTTTCGCTGATCGCACCCTGGATACGATCGACATCGCTACCGATCACTTGGGTGGCGCCGTTGACGACGACTTGCGGCGTGTAGACGTCGCGATCGCCGCGCATCTGTGAATAGGCCTTCTGCCGCGCGCTGAAACGCGAGTCGGCCAGCGTATCCTTCCAGCCGAGGTAATCCCAGTAGTCGATCGGCATACTCAACGCGATCACGGACGGGTCTTTGGCGAGGTCGCCGATGATCTTGTCTGCAGGCGGGCAGGACGAGCAACCCTGCGAGGTGAAGAGCTCCACCACGGCCCGGGGCTGGGCCAGCGCGCTACCGCTCGCTGCAATGGCGGCGCACACGCCAAGAGCGCCAGTCCATTGCGATATGCCGCCAAAGGATTTCATGAGGTTTTGCTACGCTCGAGGTGGGACACATAACAGACGGTGTCGCACATTGGTGTCGCTAACACGTTCATGCCCTCAAACGCCAGAAGGCGACCTTTTCATAGGCCGCCTTCTGTTCACTAGCCACTCACTTCGCAGTGAGGCACTACGTCACACCACGTATGGGCGTCAGGCTGCAAGCTGACGCAGCACGTAATGCAGGATGCCGCCATTGCGGTAATATTCGAGCTCGTCCAGCGTATCGATGCGGCAGAGCAGCGTCTCCTTGTGGAGTGAGCCATCGGCCGACACGATTTCCGCGGTGAGCTGCTGGCGCGGTTTCAGGTCGCCCTGGAGGCCGCGGATGGTGACCTTCTCATCGCCCCTGAGGCCAAGCTTCTTCCACGACGAACCGTTCTCGAAGGTCAGCGGCAGGATGCCCATGCCGACGAGGTTGGAGCGGTGAATACGCTCGAAGCTTTCGGTGATGACCGCGCGAACGCCGAGCAGACGCGTGCCCTTTGCCGCCCAGTCGCGCGACGAGCCGTTGCCGTATTCGGCGCCGCCGAACACGACCAGGGGCACCTGCTCGGCCTGGTACTTCATCGCGGCGTCGTAGATCGACATCGCTTCGCCATCGGGCCAGTGCTTGGTCATGCCGCCTTCCGGCACGTTGCCGTCAGCACCCTGCATCATGAAGTTCTTGATGCGGATGTTGGCGAAGGTGCCGCGCATCATGACTTCGTGGTTGCCACGGCGCGTGCCGTACTGGTTGAAGTCGGCCGGACGCACCTGATGCTCCGACAGATACTTGCCAGCAGGTGAGGTCAGCTTGATCGAACCGGCCGGCGAGATGTGGTCAGTAGTGATCTTGTCGCCGAACAGCGCGAGAATCCGTGCATCGACGACGTCGACGATTGGCTCCGGCTGCTGCTGCATGCCTTCGAAGTAGGGCGGGTTCTGCACATAGGTCGAGCCCATGTTCCACTTGTAGGTCTCGCTCTCGACCGTCTTGATCTTGCGCCAGTTGGTGTCACCCTTGAACACGTCGGCATACTTCTTCTTGAAGATCGTCGAGGTGACGTACTTCTTGATGAAGGCGTTCACTTCCTTGCTGGTCGGCCAGATGTCCTTCAGGAACACCGGCTTGCCATCCTTGCCTTCACCAATTGGCTCGACCGCGAGGTTCCTGGTGACGGTGCCGGCGAGCGCATGGACGACGACCAGCGGCGGTGATGCGAGATAGTTCGCCTGCACGTCCGGGGAGACGCGGCCTTCGAAGTTGCGGTTACCCGACAGCACGGCGGCGCCGATGATGCCATTGTCGTTGATCGACTTCGATATCTCGGGCGGCAGCGGGCCGGAATTGCCGATACAGGTGGTGCAGCCGAATCCGACCAGGTTGAAGCCGACCTTGTCGAGGTCTAGCTGCAAGCCGGAATTGGCGAGATACTCGGCGACGACCTGGGAGCCGGGGGCCAACGAGGTCTTCACCCACGGCTTGGCCTTGAGGCCTTTGGCGACCGCGTTGCGCGCCAGCAGGCCGGCGGCGATCAGCACCGAGGGGTTCGAGGTGTTGGTGCAGGAGGTGATGGCGGCGATCACCACGTCGCCATGGCCGAGATCGAAGTTCTTGCCTTCGACCGGGAAGCGCTGGTCGTGATTGTCGGGCTTCTTGTATTCGGTGGTCATCGCGGCAGAGAAGCCTTCCGCGATCGCCGGCAGTGCGACGCGTCCTTCCGGGCGCTTCGGACCGGCCATCGATGGCACGACATCGCCGAGATCAAGCTTCAGGGTTTCGGTGAACACCGGATCGGGCGACTTGGCGGTGCGATACAGGCCCTGCGCCTTGGCATAGGCGGCGACGAGTGCCACGCGCGGTGCCTTGCGGCCAGTGGTCTTGAGGAAGTCGATAGTCTCGGAGTCGACCGGGAAGAAGCCGCAAGTGGCGCCGTATTCCGGCGCCATGTTGCCGATGGTGGCCTTGTCGGCGACCGACAGATAATCGAGGCCGGGGCCGTAGAATTCCACGAACTTGCCGACCACACCCTGCTTGCGCAGCATCTGGGTGACGGTGAGCACGAGGTCGGTGGCAGTGACGCCTTCCTTCAGCGCGCCCGAGAGCTTGAAGCCGACCACATCGGGCAGCAGCATCGACTGCGGCTGTCCGAGCATCGCGGCTTCCGCCTCGATGCCGCCGACGCCCCAGCCGAGCACGGCGACGCCATTGACCATGGTGGTGTGCGAGTCGGTGCCGACCAGCGTGTCAGGATATGCGACTTCGAAGGTGCCGGTCTTCTTGCCGACGGTCATCTTCTGCTTCTTGGTCCAGACGGTCTGGGCCAGATATTCGAGATTGACCTGGTGGCAGATGCCGGTGCCGGGCGGCACCACGGAGAAGTTCGAGAAGGCGCTCTGGCCCCACTTCAGGAACTCGTAGCGTTCCTTGTTCTGCTTGTACTCTTCAGCGACGTTCTTGCCGAACGCCTTGTTGTCACCGAAGAAGTTGACGATCACCGAGTGGTCGATGACGAGATCGACCGGGACCAGCGGGTTGATCTTCTTCGGGTCGCCCTTCAGCGCTTGCATCGCGTTACGCATCGCGGCGAGATCGACCACCGCGGGAACGCCGGTGAAGTCCTGCATCAGGACGCGTGCGGGACGGAACGAGATTTCATGCTCAAGCTTGCGCTTCTTCAGCCACTTCGAGAAGGCGATGATGTCTTCCTTCTTGACGCTGCGGCCGTCTTCATTGCGCAGCAGGTTTTCCAGTAGCACTTTCATCGAGTAAGGCAGCTTCGAAATGCCCTTCAGACCGTTTTTTTCGGCTAGCGGCAGGCTGTAGTAAACGTAAGTCTTGGCGCCAACCTTGAGGGTCTTCTGGCATTTGAAGCTATCGAGCGAGGTCATGTGAAGGTGTCCCAATTCAGTTGACCGATACCCGGCTAAGGTACCGAAGCACCGCCGACGAGAAGTCCGAATGGCTTGCAGACGTCGATTGTGTGCTGCATCAAGTTCCGGCTTATAGAATCTTTCTAGAGACGCCGCCACACCGACAATCGTTTGCAGCCCTGCGAAATAGTGCAACAACGCCGCTGCGACTTCTGAGCCAAATCAGATGGTCATGGAAGGGTTGAGATGCGGCTCTCGGGGCGCAATTTGAGATGCCTGCGGGGTGGCCGCGAAGTCTTCGCCGGGCTGGATTTCGATGCGGTGGCCGGCGAGGCCGTGGCGATCGTTGGCCCTAACGGAGCAGGCAAAACCTCATTGCTGCGGCTGATCGCCGACCTGCTGATGCCGGCTGAGGGCACCATTACCCTTGAGGGTGGTGACGGCGAAATGACGGTCGCCGAACAGGCCCATTATCTGGGCCACCGCGACGCCATGAAGCCGGCTTTGACAGTGACGGAAAACCTGACCTTCTGGGCCGACTTCCTCGGTGGCCCGCCGGCCGATCCAGCCGCGTGCATTGCAGCAGTGGGCCTCTCCCATGCCGCGGCGCTGCCCGCGGGCTTCCTGTCGGCCGGCCAGCGCCGCCGGCTGTCGATCGCGCGATTGCTGACCGTCCGCCGGCCGATCTGGCTGCTCGATGAGCCGACAGCGGCGCTCGATCTGGTCAGCCAGCGGGTATTCGCGGGACTGATGACGGATCATCTCGCCACCGGTGGTCTGATTATCGCTGCGACCCATGGCCCGCTTGGCATTCCTGCACGGGAGTTGCGCATCGGGGGCGAGGCGTGAGTGCCCTTGGCGCGTTGATTCGACGCGACATCCGCATTGCCGTCCGGGTCGGCGGCGGGGCGCTGATCGGTGTGCTGTTCTTTCTGACGGTTGTCGTGCTGATGCCTTTCGCGCTGGGGCCGGATCTGGCGCTGCTGGCACGGCTGGGGCCGGCGATTCTATGGCTCGGGGCGCTGCTCGCGAGCCTGCTGACGCTGGACAGGTTGTTTACCGCCGATCACGACGATGGCTCGCTGGATCTCATTCTGATGAGCCGGACGCCACTGGAACTCGCCTGCGCCGCCAAGGCTCTCGCACACTGGCTGGCCGCGGGCGTGCCGCTGATCGTCGCGACGCCAGTGCTGGGGCTGCTGCTCAATCTCGACGGTCCGGCGACGTTGGCGGTCGCCCTGACGCTGTTGGCGGGCACGCCGGCGCTGACCTTCACCGGCATGATTGGAGCCGCGCTGGCGGTGACGCTGCAGCGCGGTGGGCTCTTGCTGGCGGTGCTGGTGTTGCCGTTGTCGATTCCGGTGCTGATTTTCGGCGTTGCGGCGTCGAATGCCGCCATCCTCGAGCAGGGGGCGCTGACATTCTCGACCCCGTTCTCCATTCTCTGCGCGCTATCGCTGGCGAGCCTCGTGATTGGGCCTTTTGCGGCGGCGGCGAGCCTGCGGCATGGACTGGATTGAGACGGTTGGAATAATCACGACAGGCTGAGACACTGGATTGACCCGGGTGGATTGACTTGGGTCAACTCGTCGCGAGCTGTGTTGAACGAGAATAAGTTGCATTGATCGCGGACAGAGCCGCGACTATTGGAAATGCCATGACGCTGACCGAACTCGCCAATCCGACCCGGTTCCTGTCGCTTGCCACACGCATCCTGCCGTGGCTGGCGATAGTGACGGGCGTTCTGCTCGCAATCGGCCTGTATCAGTCGGCCATGGCCCCGGATGACTACCAGCAGGGTGCCACCGTCAAGATCATGTTCATCCATGTGCCGAATGCTTGGCTATCGATGTTCGTCTGGGGCGTCATGAGCGTGGCATCGCTGGGCACGCTGGTGTGGCGGCATCCGCTCGCCGATGTCGCAGCCAAGGCGGCGGCACCGATCGGCGCGGCCTTCACCTTTCTCGCGCTGGTCACGGGATCGCTGTGGGGCCGGCCGATGTGGGGCACCTATTGGGAATGGGATGCGCGGCTCACTTCGGTCCTCATTCTGTTTCTGATGTATCTCGGCCTGATCGCGCTGTGGCGTGCGGTTGAAGACCCGTCGCGGGCGGCGCGCGCCGCGGCGGTGCTGACGCTGGTCGGTGCCATCAATATTCCGATCATCAAGTTCTCGGTCGATTGGTGGAATACGCTGCATCAGCCGGCGTCGGTGATGAAGATGGGCGGCTCGTCGCTCGACAAGTCGTTTCTGATCCCGCTGCTGGTGATGGCCGTGGCGTTCTCGCTGCTGTTCATCACGCTGCATCTCGCCGCGATGCGTAACGAGATCCTGCGGCGCCGTTTGCGCACGCTGCAGATGTTGCAGGCCTCAAAGCCGGTGGCACTCCCGTGATGGCGCTTGGTCCCTACGCATCCTTCATCGTCACATCCTATGCGCTGGTCGCAGCGGTGGTGCTGATCCTCATCGTGTGGATCGCGATCGATCATCGCCGCGTCCGCGCACGGCTGCATGAGTTGGAATCCTCCGGCGTGGCGCGACGTTCGGGGCGTGGCGCGACGGATCTCACATGACCGCGCAAGCCACTCCGAAGCGCCGCTGGATGCTGGCACTGCCTCTGCTGATCTTTGCCGCGCTGGCGGCGCTGTTCTGGTTTCGGCTCGGCGCCGACCCTGCGAAATTGCCCTCTGCATTGATCGGCCGCGCCGCGCCACAGACGACATTGTCGGCGCTGGAAGGCCTCACCGATAGCGGTGCGCCGGTGCCGGGCCTCGATCCCGCAGCCTTCAAGGGCAAGGTCAGTCTCGTCAATGTCTGGGCATCATGGTGTGTGCCATGCCACGAGGAGGCACCGCTGTTGACCGAGCTCGGCAAGGACAAGCGGCTGCAACTGGTCGGCATCAACTACAAGGATGCACCGGACAACGCGCGCCGCTTTCTCGGCCGTTACGGCAATCCGTTCGGCATCGTTGGCGTCGACGGCAACGGCCGTGCGGCGATCGAATGGGGCGTCTATGGCGTGCCCGAAACCTTCATCGTCGGCCGCGACGGCCGCATCGCCTACAAGATGGTCGGCGGCATCACGCAGGAAAATTACGAGCGCGTGCTGAAAGTCGAGATCGACAAGGCGCTGCAGGCAGGGTCCTGACGTCTATTGATCCGCCGCCTCGAGTCGCCGGGCAACATGAAACGACTTCGCGGTCACCAGCCAGGCATCGCCGATGCGATGATAGGACAGGTAGTCGCAATACCAGAGCGTATCGATCCGGACGACAACCTTGACCAGCGCCTGGGTAGGCGCGGCGAAATCTATCAGCAACACCTCCTGTTCGCGTGGCGCGCTCTTGCACTTTGGCGATGGTGTGGAGGCCAGCATCGCCTTGTAGTCCGCGGCCGGCAGCAGACGCAGGCTGCCGTCGCGCAGTCCATGTAGTTGTGCACTTCCGGCAAATACCTGATCGAAATGCGAGACGTCGTTGTCGAACATCAGGTCGAAGTAGCATTCGACGGCATCGAGCAGTGATTGTGTTATCAGTCGGTCGGGCATCGGGATGCTCTTTCGTTGGGAGAGTGAGTCCGACGATGACACTTGACCCTGCGCATGTCCTTGCGAACTTGGCTAATATCGAGCGCTCCTGCGCAACGAATGATCCTTTATTTACCTCAGATTGGTGGATCATGGCAAAAATCGATTTGGACGATATTGATCGCCGAATTATCACGGCGCTTCAGGCCGACGGTCGGTTGAGCAACATCGAGCTGGCCGATCGGGTCGGCTTGTCGCCGTCGCCCTGCTTGCGGCGGGTCAAGAACCTGGAGCGAACGGGATACATCGATGGATACCGTGCGGCGTTGCGGCGTGAGCGCGTTGGACTGGGATTTACGGCCTTCGTCGGTGTGAAGATCGATGGGCATGCCAACAAGCGTGCGATCGCGTTCGAGAAAGCCGTCGTGGAGATGCCCGAGGTGGTCGCATGCCATCTCGTGTCCGGCGAGTCCGACTACTTTCTTGAAGTGGTCGTGCCTGAACTGGCTGACTATCAACGTTTCCTTGTCGGCAAGCTTCTCAACCTGCCGATCGTGCGTGAGGTGCGGAGCAATATCGCGATTCAAACGCTGAAGGCGGGCGCTCCGCTCCCGCTCGAACACTTGAAACCGGTCGCTCCCGAAATACGCGCGAAATAAACTTCAGCTTTTATCTGCGGTTCATTTTCGCGCCATGGCGGCGCCATGAATCCGCAGCTAGCTTGATGGCGTTACTTAACCGTCCTTGGAGGGACACCACGATGCGCCATTTCAAATTTGCTACTTTGACCGCTGCCGCTCTCACTCTGGGTCTGCTCGCATCCGCGCCGTCGATGGCGCAGTCGCCGCAGCCTGCTGCTCCCGCCGGCAAGATGGCTCCGGCCGCCACATCCAAGATGGCGCCTGCCAGCGAATCGAAGATGGCCCCGGCACCGAAGGTTGAACTGCTTGATCTCAACTCGGCGAGTGTCGAGGCGCTCGAGGCTCTGCCCGGCATCGGCAAGGCCTATTCGGCGGCCATCGTCAAAGGCCGTCCGTATAAGGGCAAGGACGAACTTGTGCAGAAGAAGATCGTGCCCGAGAAGACCTATGACGGCATCAAGGACAAGGTCATCGCCAAGCAGAAGAGCTAGGCGCGATCGCTTCACTCGTCTGGAAACGCACCGGCGCAGCCGCGCCGGTGCGTTTTCTTTTGCGGCCCATATCGATCAGCCGATAACGCTATCCTTCACCACATCGCCCAATGCGGCGAAGTCCGCCTTGCGCGGCGAGGTCCGGCGAAAGGCGAGGCCGATGGTGCGCCCGGGCTGCGGATTTTCCAACCGCAGGAATTTGACGCGCTGGTCGCGTTGTTCGACGTCGGCGGCGATCTGCGGGATCAATGTCACGCCATAGCCGCTGGCGACCATCTGCATCACCGTAGAGAGGCTGGATGCGGCGAAGGCCATGCCGTTGCCGCCGGACTGATGGCCGCGCGCTGCAGTGGCGCAGAACGCCAGCGCCTGATCGCGCAGGCAGTGGCCGTCTTCCAGCAAGATCAATCGACTCTGGTCAATCTCCAGCGCCTTGATGCGTTTGTCGGCGGGGCGGGGATCGTCTGCCGGCACCGCGAGCAGGAACAGGTCGTCGAACAGCTTGGCCGTGTCGATCTCGGGCTCGCCAAGCGGCAGCGCCAGCATCGCGGCATCGAGTGCGCCTGACTTGATATCGTCGACCAGTTGCTTGGTCTGCGTCTCGCGCAGCTCCAGCCGCAATTCCGGAAATTGCTTTTGCAGCACCGGCAGGATCCGCGGCAGCAGATACGGCGCCAGCGACGGGATCACGCCGAGCGTCAGCCGCCCGGTCAGGAGTCCGCCGCGATGCCGCGCAAAGTCCACCAGGTCGCGCGAGGCCGCCAGCACGTCCTCGCCGCGCCGCGCCACTTCGCGCCCGACATCGGTCAGCATCACCTCGCCAGGCCGGCGCTCCACCACCTTGACGCCCAGCGTCCGTTCGAGATCGCGTATCTGCATCGACAGCGCAGGCTGGGTGACGTTGCAGGCTTCGGCCGCGCGGCCGAAATGGCCGTGTTTGGCGAGCGCGGCGAGATAGCGGAGCTGGCGGAGCGTGATCATGGATCATCAGATAAACTGATCGAGGGGCGAAGACAATTCGACTGGACCTGATCTAAGAATTCTTCCAATCTCTCGTCACGAAATCCGACTAGGGTGAGCGCCAGGCTTGCCGAGGAATTCGGCAGATAATTGAAATTAGACAGCTTTTGGAAGATTTGAGCGGGTTTTTGGTGGCGATCCGGCGTGTCAGTGTTGCCTGGGACGGCTCATATTCCAAACAGCCAGAAGGAGAGACTGATGGACACGACGAATGAGAATGGCGCCGGCAAGTGCCCCGTTGCGCATGCCCCCGCTGCCCGGGCCAATCGTGACTGGTGGCCGAACAAGCTAGACCTGTCGATTCTCCATCAGCACTCGTCGCTGTCCGATCCGATGGGCGATGCGTTCAACTACGCCGAGGAATTCAAGAAGCTCGATTACGAGGCGTTGAAAAACGACCTGCGCAAGCTGATGACGGATTCGCAAGACTGGTGGCCGGCTGATTTCGGACATTACGGTCCGCAGTTCATCCGCATGTCGTGGCACGCCGCCGGCACCTACCGGCTAAGCGATGGCCGCGGCGGTGGCGGTCGCGGTCAGCAGCGTTTCGCTCCGCTCAATTCCTGGCCGGACAACGTCAACATCGACAAGTCACGCCGCCTCCTGTGGTCGATCAAGCAGAAATACGGCAACAAGATCTCGTGGGCCGACCTGCTGATCCTGACCGGCAACGTGGCGCTGGAAACCATGGGTTTTCGCACTTTCGGTTTCGCTGCCGGTCGTGCGGACGTCTGGGAGCCTGATCAGGACGTGAATTGGGGTCCCGAATCCACGTGGCTGTCCCACCGGTCGCTCGACAAATTCGAAGCTCCGCTCAGTGCCACGGAAATGGGCCTGATCTATGTGAATCCGGAAGGTCCGGGTGCCAGTGGTGATCCGGTTGCGGCCGCCAGCTTCATCCGCGAGACCTTCAAGCGCATGGCTATGAACGACGAGGAAACCGTGGCGCTGATCGCCGGCGGTCACACCTTCGGCAAGACCCATGGCGCTGCGCCTGAGTCCCACAAGGGTCCCGAGCCTGAAGCTGCCGGCCTGGAAGCGCAGGGTCTGGGTTGGGCGAGCAACTACGGTACTGGATCCGGTGCGGACGCCGTTGGTAGCGGCATTGAGGTCACCTGGACGCAGACGCCGGCGCAGTGGAGCAACTTCTTCTTCGAGAACCTGTTCAAGTATGAATGGGGACAGACCCGCAGCCCCGGTGGGGCCATCCAGTGGGAAGCCAAGGACGCCGAGCCCGTCATCCCCGATGCGCACGATCCATCGAAGAAGCACAAGCCGACCATGCTGACGACGGATCTATCCCTGCGTCTGGACCCGGCCTATGAGAAAATCTCACGCCGCTTCCTGCAGAATCCGCAGGCCTTCGCCGAAGCTTTCGCCCGCGCCTGGTTCAAGCTGACCCACCGCGATATGGGGCCGCGCGTGCGTTATCTCGGTCCGGAAGTGCCCAAGGAAGAGTTGATCTGGCAGGATCCGATCCCTGCGGTTGACTATCCGTTGATCGACGACACCGACGTCTCTGTGCTCAAGGCCAAGCTGCTGGCCTCGGGGCTGACCGTGTCCGAATTGGTCAGCACGGCCTGGGCTTCGGCCTGCACCTTCCGTGGCGGCGACAAGCGTGGCGGTGCCAACGGCGCGCGCATCCGTCTGGCCCCCCAGAAGGACTGGGAGGTCAACCAGCCGGCTCAGTTAGCCAAGGTGCTGCAGACGCTCGATGGAGTCCGGAAGGAGTTCAACGCGGCGCAATCCGGTGACAAGCAGGTTTCGCTTGCCGACCTGATTGTCCTCGGCGGCAGCGCGGCGGTCGAGAAAGCCGCGAAGGATGCTGGCCTGGATGTGACCGTTCCGTTCTCTCCGGGACGCGCCGACGCCTCACAGACACAAACCGATGCGGAATCCTTCGAGGTGATGGAACCGGTCGCGGACGGCTTCCGTAACTACCTCAAGGGCACGTCTGCCGTACCGGCTGAAGTATCCTTGGTGGATCGCGCGCAATTGCTGACGCTGACTGCTCCGGAAATGACGGTTCTCGTTGGCGGCCTGCGGGTACTCGGTGCGAATTCCGGGCAGTCCGTGCGTGGTGTCTTCACCAAGACGCCCGAGACTCTGACCAACGACTTCTTCGTCAACCTGCTCGACATGAGCACGGAGTGGAAGGCGGTCGATGGCTCGAACAACGTGTACGAGGGACGTGATCGCAAGAACGGCGAGGTCAAGTGGACCGGTACACGCGCCGATCTGGTCTTCGGTTCGCACTCGCAGCTGCGTGCCTTCGCGGAAGTCTATGCAAGCGCCGACGCCAAGCAGAAGTTCGCCAGGGATTTCGTGGCGGCCTGGACCAAGGTCATGAATGCTGATCGCTTCGATCTGGTGTGATAACTACCTGACCGTAAAGCCGAAGCCCTCGCGACATCGTCGCGGGGGCTTTTTCTATGGGCAAGTTTCACCGCTTTGCTGACTGTGGTATCGAGGCATTGCCTCAATCCCGTGCCCCTTCTACGCTGACGGCGGTCCCATCGCGTCGGGCTCGCGTTCGCGGACCGTCTCGATGCAACAGCTCATCGTCCTCGGAGTTTTCATGGTTCGGGTCTTTGCCGTATCGCTTGTTTTGTCCTGCCTCGCAGCGCCGGCGTGGGCACAGCCAGCGCAAGTCCAGTCAACTCCGGTGACCGCAGCGACGCCTGCAACAATATCCGCGACTAAGTCCGTCGCTAAAAAGCCGGCATCGAAAGCCAAGGCCGCAGCGAAGCCATCGGAGCAGGGGAACAGCGGGCCTTGCCACTTCGGCGTCATTCCCGTGGTTGGCGACAAACTCGGCGTGAAGAAAATCGGACTCACCATCTTCGGCAATGAATACGCCGAAACACCGATCGACAGTTGGGGCCTCGATGATCTCGTCGTCGCCAAAGTTCGCGCGGCGGCCGGCTTAGGAGTTGGCGTGAGGCGCATTGCCTACGCTAAAGATAGCTTCGCACCGTTCGAGAATCCACCGGCCGGACTTTTTCGCCGGCCCGAGGACGATTTGACCGCGATTGTGCGACGGATTGTGGGGAGCTCCAACTGCGAGCACTACGTTGTCGTCACCAAGTATGATGGCACTTTTCGCGGGACCAATCAGGCGGTCAGGGGCGTGAGCATTGTCAGTCAGGGAATCGGGGACCTCGTTAGGCGTACATATCTCGTCACCAACGCCCAAGTAAGAATATTTGACGGACAAAGCTTCGCCATACGCAAGCCGTCGTTTTCGTTGGAATCGATAGTGACCAGTTCTTTTTCAGGACAGCGCGGGCTCCGCGAAATCGACAATGCATCGTTTCCAATGGCGCTGTCGGACGTGGCCACCAATGCGAAGTTGCGCGACGAAGCGCGCAACTTGCTGGCGGAAACTCTCGACTATTCCTTGCTAGCATTGTTCAAGGAATGAGGCGGACTTTGCGGCAGGCAGCCGCTCACGATTTCGCACTCTCCATCTTGCACCCTTCCTCGAATCTGCGCACAAAAGGCAAATAATTCTACCGAGGGAGAATTTGCGATGATGAAACTCTACTGGTCGCCACGTTCGCGCTCCTTTACTGCATTGTGGCTGATGGAAGAGACCGGCGTTGCCTATGAGCGCGTGCTCACCGACATCACCATCGGCGCGCAGCGCACGCTGGAATTCCTCGCCGTCAATCCGATGGGCAAGGTTCCGGCCCTGCAGGATGGCGATGCTACGATGGCCGAGGCCGCGGCGATCTGCGCTTACGTGGCCGAGCGTTATCCCGATGCGAAGCTGGCGCCTGAGCTCGGCGACTCGCATCGCGCGAAGTATCTCTATTGGCTGTTCTTTGCGCCGGGCTGTATCGAACCGGCGATCGCACAGATCGCGACCAAGATGGAGTTGAATCCGGTGGCCGCGGGTTGGGGCGATGCGCAGCGTGTGTTCGATGTGCTCGAAGCCGCGCTTGATGAAGGTCCATGGATTCTCGGCGCGCAATTCTCCGCTGCCGATATCGCCATCGGTTCAGGACTGAACTTTGCCGTGCGTAATTTCAAAATGGTGCCGTCGCGCCCGGCTTTCGAGCGCTACCTTGATCGTTGTTCCGCGCGTCCGGCCTTCCAGCGTGCGATGGAATTTGCGTCGGGGGAAAAGACGTAAGGCGAATTACTCGCCTGCGTCTGCTTTCAGCGCATCCGGATGCGGCATCGAGATGATGTTGTAGCCGGAGTCGACAAAATGCGTTTCACCGGTCACGCCGCCGGAAAGATCCGACAACAGATACAGTGCAGTGCCGCCGAGTTCTTCCAGTGTCACGCCGCGGCCGAGAGGCGAATGTTTCTGCTGGAATGCGAACATCGCACGGGAATCGCCGATGCCCGAGCCGGCCAGTGTACGTACAGGCCCGGCAGACACCGCATTGACGCGGATGCCCTGGCGGCCGAAGTCAGATGCGAGATAGCGCACCGAGGCTTCGAGCGCAGCCTTGGCGACACCCATCACATTGTAGTTCGGCATCACGCGGGTCGATCCGCCGAAAGTCAGCGTGATCATTGCGCTGCCAGGCTTCATAATTTCCGAGGCGCGTTTGGCGACTTCGGTGAAGGAGAAGCAGGAGATTACCATGGTGCGCGAGAAATTGGCGCGCGTGGTGTCGGCGTAGCGGCCCTTGAGTTCGTTCTTGTCGGAGAAGCCGATGGCGTGGACCAGGAAATCCAGCCCGCCCCATTTTTCCTTGATCGCCGCAAAGGTCGCATCGACGCTGGCGATGTCCTCGACGTCGCAGGGCAGGATCAGATCCGCATTGAGCGATTCTGCCAGCGGTTTGACGCGCTTGCCGAGCGCGTCGCCCTGATAGGTGAAAGCCAGTTCGGCGCCCTGCGCATGCAGTGCCTTGGCGATTCCCCACGCGATTGAATGATCATTGGCGACGCCCATGATCAGTCCGCGCTTGCCCTGCATCAGTGATGGCATCGCGTTATGCATCCATCCGCTTGAAGACCAGCGTGGCGTTGGTGCCGCCGAAGCCGAAGGAATTCGACAGCACGGTGCCGACCTTCACATTGTCGATGCGCTTGCGCACGATCGGCATGTCCGCGAACACCGGATCCAGTTCGGTGATGTTGCCGCTCTCGCAGATAAACCCGTTCTGCATCATCAGCAGCGAGTAGATTGCTTCCTGTACGCCGGTGGCGCCGAGCGAGTGGCCGGTGAGGGCCTTGGTCGCCGAAATCGGCGGGCACTTCTCGCCGGTGCCGAACACATTGCGGATCGCCTGCATTTCGGGTGGATCGCCGGCGGGCGTCGAGGTCGCATGCGGGTTGATGTAGTCGATCTTGATGCCGCCGGTGGTGGCCAGCGCCATCTTCATGCAGCGCTCTGCGCCTTCACCCGACGGAGCGACCATGTCGTAGCCGTCCGAAGTGGCGCCGTAGCCGATGATTTCGCCGTAGATCTTGGCGCCGCGTGCTTTCGCGTGCTCGAGTTCTTCGACGACGACAACGCCGGCGCCGCCGGCGATGACGAAGCCGTCGCGGCTGACGTCATAGGGACGCGAAGCGGTGGAGGGTGTGTCGTTATACTTCGATGACATCGCACCCATGGCGTCGAACAACACCGAGAGTGACCAGTCGAGTTCCTCGCAGCCGCCGGCGAAGACGACATCCTGCTTGCCCCACTGGATCATCTCATAGGCATTGCCGATGCAATGGTTCGAGGTCGCGCAAGCCGACGAGATTGAATAGTTCACGCCCTTGATCTTGAACCAGGTCGCGAGCGTCGCGGAGGCCGTCGAGGACATCGCCTTCGGCACTGCGAATGGGCCAACGCGCTTAGGACCCTTCGTTCGCGTGATGTCCGCGGCTTCGACGATGGTGCGTGCGGAAGGCCCGCCCGAGCCCATGATGATGCCGGTGCGTTCGTTGGAGATATCAGACTCTTCGAGGCCGGAGTCCTGGATCGCCTGCTCCATGGCGATGTGATTCCATGCGGCGCCTTCGCCGAGGAAGCGCATCGCACGGCGGTCGATCACATCGGCCGGATTGATGGTCGGTGCGCCCTGCACCTGCGAACGGAAACCGAGCTCTGCGTATTTGTCGGCGCGCGTGATGCCCGACTTTGCCTCATGGAGGCTCGCAAGCACTTCCTGAGTGTTGTTTCCGATAGATGAGACAATGCCCATCCCCGTGACGACAACCCGCCTCATGATCGCCTCGCCCTTTGAATTACGTTGTTGTGGAACTGGCGGTCGCCCCCTCGGAGACCGCCGTTGAATGGCACCCGGTAGATCACGTTCCCGGCTGCAATGCGGCAGGTGCTTCCTGCTTGAACAGGCCGACCTTCAGGTCCTTGGCGCGATAGATAATCTCGCCATCGGCCGAAAGCGAGCCGTCGGCGATCCCCAACCACAATTTTGAACGCATCACGCGCTTGATATCGATGGTGTACACGACCTTTTTGACGTTCGGGAGAACCTGGCCGGAAAACTTCAGCTCGCTGAGTCCGAGCGCGCGACCGGGGCCGATGCCGCCCGACCAGCCGAGAAAGAACCCGACCATCTGCCACATGGCATCGAGGCCGAGGCAGCCCGGCATCACCGGATCGCCCTTGAAATGGCATGCGAAGAACCAGAGGTCCGAATTGACGTCGAGTTCAGCGCGCACGAGACCCTTGCCGAATTCGCCGCCGTCAGCCGTAATCTCGGTGATACGATCGAACATCAGCATGGGCGGCAGGGGCAATTGGGCATTGCCTGGCCCGAACAGCTCGCCGCGGCCACAGGCCAGCAGGTCTTCATATGCGTAGCTGTTGCGTTGTTCCTGGATCATGCCGGCTTTCTGGGTCCATCGATGGTGGTGGCTACCCGGGGTCGAGTAGCCACATATAGAATTGTTCCAAATGACGCGGGAACTTGCCCCGGTTGGGCGCTCTCTATCATAGGCTTATGAGGCGGCAAAGCGGCGGATCGCCTGCTTTTGGCGGGTTATTGACCATGTTGCGATGCACTGCGGAAGCATCCCTTCTGATGCATGGCTCCTAGTTGCGAAAACCTTGCATCTGAGGCCCTATCTTTCTATATTAGAACCGAATTCAGTGTTCTTTTTGAGTGTGAACGGCAGGATTACTGACGTGGATATGAGCGACAGCATTTCAGTTTTGGATGACGCAGCTGCGGTTGCGGAAATCAATCATGGCCGTCAGCCGGCTCTGACTGGTTGCCCGTGGCATGACGTCAACGAGATGCTGCAGTCGGTCGGCCTGCGTCCCACCCGTCAGCGTATGGCGCTGGGCTGGCTGCTGTTCGGCAAGGGCGCGCGTCATCTCACCGCGGAAATGCTGTACGAGGAAGCGACTCTCGCCAAGGTGCCGGTGTCGCTGGCGACCGTTTACAACACGCTCAATCAGCTCACGGATTCCGGCCTGCTTCGTCAGGTCAGCGTGGATGGTACGAAGACCTATTTCGATACCAACGTGACCTCGCATCACCACTACTATCTCGAGAACAACCACGAGCTGGTCGATATTCCGGACCAGAACCTCGTGCTGACCAAGATGCCGGAAGTCCCCGAGGGCTTCGAGATCAGCCGCATCGACATGGTCGTTCGTCTGCGCAAGAAGCGCTAACGGCTTTATCCAAATTCTGAAGTTATTTGCGCCGCCGAACCGTTTTCGGCGGCGTTTGCTCGCCAGCTGCAGCCGTCGCCACGATCGCGCGCGCCAGTGCACGTCCTGTGCATTCGTAGCCGGCTGCGGAATTGTGTAGTCCGTCCCAGGCCGTCAGTGCTCCCATGGAGAGCCCTGCGTCCACTGCACGGCGCATCAGCTCGAAGCGCGAGAACAGCGGGACGCGTCCCTGCCGGGCGGCGTCAGCTATGCTCGCCTGCATCTTGGAATATTGCGATGCGAGAATGACCGGCGCGTATTGCTGATCCATCAGGATCACGTCGGCGCCGTCAGCCTTCAGCAGGCGGATGCCCTCGACGATCCTGCCGGTCAGGCTGTCTGCGCTTTGCAGCCAGGTCACGTCATTGGTGCCGATCTGCCAGATCACCAGATCCGGGCGATGTGCCAGCACATCGCGGTCGAAGCGCGCGATGTTGCCGGGGATCGTGTCGGCGTTCCGCCCACTATTGATGACCTCCAGCCGCAGTCCGGGGTTCAGGCGTTGCAGCTCGCTCTGCAGCATGCCGGGATAGGTCTTGGCGGGGTTGGATTGCCACAAGCCGAGCGTCGAGGACGAGCCCATGGCGACGATCTTGAGCGGGCCACCGGTTTTGAGCGCAGCCACGGTGCGCGGAAGGGTCGCATCACCAGACAGCCGCTGATCCACAGCCAGACACGTCTCAGTGGCGGATTGCGCTCGAGCCGGGCCGGACCATAACAGCGCTGCAACGGCGATCACTGCGCCGGCGCAGGCCAAGCTCCCGATGCGGGATGTCCTCAGTTCACCTTCTCGTCGGCGTAGACGCCCCATAGCCGTTGCTGTTCGATCCAGCCATCAAAGCCGTTGCCGATCACCCGGCACCAGCCATTGTTGCAGCGCTTTACCTGCGCCACGACACCCGCCTGTAACCGCGCTGCGACGGCGCTGGTCGCATCCGGATTGTCGTAGATCGAGGCGAGTTCGTCCTTGGATTTCATGGTCACGACCGCGGTGCGGCGGCCGGACAGCAGCGAGTGATAGACCCAGCCCTCGGCGCCCTCGGAATCACGGACGCGGCGCCAGTTCTCGTATTCGGCGGTGATCTCCACCGGCAGGCCGGAGCGAGTATAGACCCAGGCGACATCATTGTCCTTGGTGGGGCCGGCGCGGACATTAACGTGATCCGACTTGAGGCTGACGTAGCGCGGCACCGGCAGGCCGCTGGCGCCCAGCGGCGTGTCCTTGGCAGCGAGTGCCGGATCGATTGCTGCTGCGATCAGAGTACCCATCGCCAACATTGCACACGCAAATCGCCGGAACGCCATCAACCCCACCTCAACCCAATCCAAAGAACGCAAGTGCCGCCGCGCCGCACGCGCCTGTTGGGTTCTTGTTTTGGCTTGGTCTTCTGCTAGAGAGGACCGAAGGCCAAGGCACCAAAAAGGGTGTCGGGGAACCCGAGGAAACGGTGAATTCGCGGCTGCGGCAGTTTCGAACAACCGGGTTAATGCGGACTGAACGGATTAGCCAAAGCGCGAGTGAGCAGGACATGTCGGTCAAGAAAAAGCCTCTCGTCATCGTCACGCGCAAGCTGCCGGACTCGATCGAGACCCGCATGCGCGAACTGTTCGATGCGCACATCAATCTCGACGACACGCCTCTGACGCCCGAGCAACTCGCTGAAGCGACCCGCACCGCCGATGTGCTGGTGCCAACCGTCACCGACGAAATCACCAAGGAACTGCTCGAGCATCCCGACTGCAAGCTGAGGCTGATCGCCAATTTTGGCAACGGCGTCGACAATATCGATGTCGTCGCGGCCCATGCCCGCGGCATCACCGTCACCAATACGCCGAAGGTGCTCACTGAAGACACCGCCGACATGACCATGTCGATGATCCTCGCAGTGCCGCGCCGGCTGATCGAGGGTGCCTCGATTCTGACCGAAGGCAAGGACTGGCAAGGCTGGTCGCCGACCTGGATGCTGGGCAAGCGGCTCGGCGGCAAGCGGCTCGGCATCATCGGCATGGGCCGTATCGGCCAGGCCGTGGCGCGCCGCGCCCGCGCCTTCGGGCTACAGATCCACTATCACAACCGCAAACCCGTGGCACCGAAGATTGCCGAAGAACTCGGTGCGACCTATTGGGACTCGCTCGACCAGATGCTGGCGCGCATGGACATCATCTCGGTGAACTGTCCGCATACGCCGGCAACGTTCCACCTGTTGTCAGCACGTCGTCTCAAGCTGATCCGTAAGGATGCCTATATCGTCAATACCGCGCGGGGCGAGGTAATCGACGAAGAGACGATGATCAAGCTGATCGAGTCGGGCGACATCGCCGGTGCCGCGCTCGACGTGTTTGAGCATGAGCCCGCGGTGAGTCCGAAACTGGTCCGGCTCGCGCGCGCCGGCAAGGTGGTATTGTTGCCGCATATGGGCTCGGCGACGATCGAGGGCCGTGTCGAGATGGGCGAGAAGGTCATCATCAACATCCGTGCCTTCCTCGACAATCACAAGCCGCCGGATCGTGTGCTTCCGAACATGCTGTGACCTGTAGCCCGCATGAGCGCAGCGACACGCGGGTGAGGCAGGCGCAGACCCCGGATGTCGCATCGCTCATCCGGGCTACCGCCTGCGATATCAGCTTCTCTCGAAAATGAGATAGGCCGCGATGCGGCCCTCACGCGTGGCTTTGCGGCCGTAGCGCGTCATGGTGTAGTTCGGCCATGGCAGGCGCCAATCATCGGCGCGCTTTGCGGTCCAGATGAAATCCGGCGATCGCGAGACATGCCAGAGTGTCCACGCGACGTAATCCGGAATGTCATGCACGAAACGAAATTCCCCTGACGGCTTCAGCACGCGCGCCATCGCAGCCAGTGTTGCGTCCTGCACGAAGCGGCGCTTCCAGTGACGCTTCTTCGGCCATGGATCCGGATGGATCAGGTCGATGCGTGACAGCGATTGCGCCGGTGCCCATGTGAGAAGTTCGGCGGCGTCGCCGGCGACGAGGCGGATATTGCCGATGTCCTGCGCCTCGATCTGCGTCAGAATCTTCGCCATGCCGTTGATATAGGGCTCGCAGCCGATGAAGCCGATATGTGGATGCGCCAGCGCTTCCGCGACGAGATGTTCGCCGCCGCCGAAGCCGATTTCGAGACGCACGGTCTCGACATCAGTGCCGAACAGCGTGCGAATATTGTCAGGTGCTGGATGTGCGATGTCGACGGTGAGCGCCGGCAGCAGCGTCGCCATCAGGTCGGCCTGATGGTCGCGCAGCTTGTGGCCCTTGCGGCGTCCGAAGAACGAGCCGGTGTAATGGCCGCTCTCGGCAGGCGTGGACGCACCCGCATCAGCGGGGGCATCGTGATCGTTATGATTGGAATTGGCTGTGGTCATCGCGCGCGAGTGATACAGCCGAAACGCCATCGGCGCCATCAGGCGCGATGACGAATTTCCGTTGAAAGTACCGTGATTTTAGCGCTGATCCGGAGCTTCGCGCGAAGCGATCTGTTCGACCAGGTCGACGATGCTGCGGCGGAGCTTGGCATCGGTGATGCGCGTGAAGGCGCGGGTCAGAGCGAGGCCTTCGGAGGTGGCGAGGAAGTCGGAGACATAGGCAGGCGAGGACGCTTCAGCGAAGCCTTCGCCGTTATGGATCGCGCCGGGGCCGCCTTCGAACAGGAACGAGACGGGGACCTGCAGAATTTCCGAAATCTGCTGCAGCCGGCTGGCGCCGACGCGGTTGGTGCCCTTCTCGTATTTCTGAACTTGTTGAAACGTCAGACCGAGGGCTTCGCCCAGCTTTTCCTGACTCATGCCGAGCATAATGCGCCGCATGCGCACACGGCTGCCGACATATTTGTCAACAGGATTGGGCGCTTTCGTCGACATCTCAATTACTCCTGGATCACATCAAGGGAGACGGATCATGCGTGGCAATCCGTCATTTAGGGCAGCTGCGGTTGTAACCAAAGGTATCCTAGTGGATTATAACAACCGCGCAAATTTTCCTAAGCGGAAAATTTAAGCCACTGCACCTTTATTTCTCAATAGGTGAGAAATAAAGCTTACAAAGCTAGCTTAAAAAGCAATCACATCGAGAGGGTTGTTCGGTAGGCGGCGAAAGCTGGTTCGCAAGCTATATCAAATGCTTCAAGTCTCGCGCTAGTGGCGTACCGGCGTACGCCGCCGAACGGCGAAAATGATCGCGAGCGCGACAAACATCGCGGCGGGAATATCGCCGATTTTCGAGTAGACCGTCGGCGAAATGGCCGCTGGCAATCCCGAATCCAGCACGCCTTCGACACCGAGATCGAGCCGCGCGATCACGCGACCGACAGGGTCGACCACGACGGAAATGCCGGTGTTCGCAGCGCGAACCAGCGGCAGGCCCTCCTCGATGGCGCGGACGCGGCTTTGTTGCAGGTGCTGATAGGGGCCCGTGGAAATCCCGAACCAGCCATCATTGGTGAGATTGACGATCCAGCCCGGCCGATCGTTACGCGTGGTGATATCGTCCGGGAAAACCGCCTCGTAGCAGATCAGCGGCAGCATGCGCGGCGCGCCGGGAATATCCATTGGCTTCCGACGCGTGCCGGGAATGAAGCCGCCATGGACTTTGGTCAATTGCTGGAAGCCGATCTTCTCCATGAAGCTCTGGAATGGCAGATACTCGCCGAACGGCACCAGATGCAGTTTGTCATAAGTCGACAGGATGCTGCCGTCATGGTCGATCACATAAATGGAATTATAGGCCTGCGTGATGCGCACGCCGAGCGGAGCATCCGGCGGGCGCACAGCGCCGGTGACCAGCACGGTGCCTTTCGGCAGCAGATTGGCGATCTGTGCCATCGCATCGGGCTCGCGCGACAGGAAGAACGGGAATGCGGATTCCGGCCAGATCAGGATATTGGCTGCGCCGACGCCTGAATTCTGCGGGCCGGTCGCGCGGTCCGATAGCGCAAGATATCTGCTCATGACATCCGCCTTGGCGGAATAGTTGAAGCGCGTGTCCTGCGACAGGTTCGGCTGCATGATGCGCAGCTTCACATTGGCGACGAGCTGCGTCGGCGTGCGCGAGAGCCGGGCCATACCATAGGCGCCCATCACGACGAGCAGCACCAGTGCAAGCGCCGGCGCCAGCCACGGCCGCTGCGTGCGCGAGCGTCCGTCGATCAGCACCGCTGGCGATGCAAAGATCGCCACAGTGATAAATGTCAGTCCCCATAGGCCGACCAGCGATGCGCTCTGCGCGAGCGCGAGTGGCTCGGTGAGTGCATAGCCGAACGCATTCCAGGGAAAGCCCGTCAGCACGTGGCCGCGCAGCCATTCGCCGATCGTGAGACTCGCCGCGAGCGCGAAGATGCGGCTGGCATCCTTGGTCCAGAGCAGGCGTGCCAGCGCGAAACCGATCGCGGTGAATAGCGCGAGATAGGCGGGCAGGCCGCAGATCGCGGCGGGCAACAGCCATGCGAAGGTCTGCGCGTCGACGAGGAAAGCGTAGCCGATCCAGTACAGGCCCGGTACGAAATAGCCGAAACCGAACCACCAGCCGGCCATGGCGGCGGCGGGAATGCCGCGCATCTTGCCGGCGGCGGCGCCATCGATCAGCCAGACGACGACGGGAAAGGTGATGAACAGCACCGGCCACGCATTGAACGGCGCCATCGCCAGCGACGACGCCGCACCGGCCAGCAAGGCGATGCCTGCGCGCTTCCAACCCCATGCGAGAATGATGCTGAGTGCGACCGAGCGCAGGCTACGTGATGTCACGGCGTTCCCGCGCTGTCGCCTGATGGAGGCGTATTCACATTGTCATTAGACGGTGCTGCGCCGGTGTCCGACGCCGCATCGCGGCGGCGCGGTTCGCGAGGACGTGGCACAGGCCGCTCCTTGCGAGGGCCGACGCGCAGTCGCTTGACGCGGCGCGGATCGGCATCGAGCACTTCGATCTCGAAATTGCCAGGGCCGGAAATCACCTCGCCGCGCACGGGTAGCCGTCCGACATGGGTGACGAGATAGCCGCCGAGCGTTTCGACTTCCTCGCCATCTTCGCCGGTCTCGAATTCCTCGCCGATCATGGCGCGCACGTCATCAAGGCTGGCGCGTGCATCGGCGATGAAGCTATCGCCCTGCCTGACGATGGATGGCGGTTCGTCGCTGTCATGCTCGTCATCGATCTCGCCGACGATCTGTTCGACGATGTCCTCGATGGAGACGAGGCCGTCGGTGCCGCCATATTCGTCGACAACGAGTGCGAGATGGATACGCGCCGCCTGCATCTGCGCGAGCAGATCGATGGCGCGCATCGACGGAGGTACGTAAAGCAGCTTGCGGATGATGCCGGTCTCGACGACGGTCTGGGCAAGGTCGACGGAGCGCAGATCGAGGCCCGCGGGCAGCACCTTCTTGCGCTTGGCCTTGGATGGCACCTCGATGCGTGCGCGCGCCGTCATGTAAGCCAGCAGGTCGCGGATATGGACGATGCCGACGGGATCGTCGAGGGTTTCGTTGAAGACGACGAGGCGCGAATGGGCTGCGCTCTCGAACAGGCCCATGAGTTCGCCAAGCGAGATATCCTGCTTCACCGCAATGATATCGGCGCGATGTATCATGACATCGGCGATGCGGCGCTCGTTGAGGCCGAGAATGTTGCGCAGCATCGTGCGCTCGATGGTGGAGAAGCCGGTCTCGTCTGGCGCGGAGGCGTCGAGCACGACTTGCAGGTCGGCACGCACCGAGCCCGGCTTCCAGCCGAACAGGGAGCGGATCGCGCGGGTCAGCCAGGTCTCCGACGTCGGGCGCATGACCTCGCCGTCGTGAACCACCGCAGGCAGATTGCTTGAGGTCTTCGAATGATCGCTTCTAGTGTCGCCGTCCGGCATCTCAGGTCACCCGATCCTGATCTGCATAGGGGTCTGGAATTCCAAGTGTCGCCAGAATCTCGCGTTCCAGCGCTTCCATCTCTTCGGCCTCGTCGTCCTTCTCATGGTCGTAACCGACCAGATGCAGAAAGCCGTGAATGGCAAGATGGCTGAGATGGTTGGTGAAGGTCTTATCTTCCTCGTCAGCCTCGCGGCGCGTGGTCTCGTAAGCAATGGCGATGTCGCCCAGCATGCGCGGCATGTCATCGGGCTCGTCCGCGCCTTCGGGTGGCTGCAGCGCCGGGAATGACAGCACGTTGGTCGGCTTGTCGATGCCGCGCCAGTTCTGGTTCAGCGTGCGGATACCGGCGTCGTCGGTGAGCATGATGGCGAGTTCGGCGTCGGCCGTATCGGTATCGACCATGGCGGCGGCGGCTTCGATGGCGCGGTGAATCACAGCGTCGGCATCGGCCTCCGCGGACCAGCAATCGGCGACAACAAGAACCTCTGTCGCGGGAGATGAATAGGTCGGCATCGGTATCGAACTTCTTTCGCGAACGGACCCGATCCCGGGTCCGCCGCCAGCGTATGAGTGTGTCATCAGGTCTTTGTAGCGACCGCCTTCTGCGGCGTTCCTTCGTAGGCGGCGACAATGCGGGCCACGAGTTCGTGACGGACCACGTCTTCGCCGGTGAATTTCACCTGCGAGATGCCCTGCACGCCATCGAGCAGACGTGCGGCTTCGGCGAGACCCGAGGTCTGGCCGTTGGGCAAGTCGACCTGCGAGGGATCGCCGGTGATAATCATGCGGCTGTTCTCGCCAAGACGCGTCAGAAACATCTTCATCTGCATCGATGTGGTGTTCTGGGCTTCGTCGAGAATGATTGCGGCATTGGTCAGGGTGCGGCCGCGCATGAAGGCAAGCGGTGCGATTTCGATTTCGCCGGTCTGCAGTGCGCGTTCGACAATGCGCCCGTCCATCAGATCATACAATGCGTCATAGATCGGGCGCAGATAGGGGTCGACCTTCTCGCGCATGTCGCCGGGCAGGAAGCCGAGCCGTTCGCCTGCTTCCACCGCCGGACGCGACAGGATGATACGATCGACTTCCTTCCGCTCGAACAGCATCGCCGCCTGCGCAACCGCAAGCCAGGTCTTGCCGGTACCGGCGGGGCCGATGCCGAAAACCAGCTCGTTGCTTCTCAGTGCGCGGATATAGGCGTCCTGCGTCGCGGTGCGGGCACGCACCGGGCGCTTGCGCAGATTGATGGTGTCGAAATTCGAGGCGGCTGCTTTCGACCCCTTGGGATCGAACGGAAACAGCGTGCCTTGCGCCAGTGTAGCGCGGATCGTGCCTTCGACATCGCCGGGGGCAAGGTCATGGCCCTGTACTGCTTGCGCATAGAGCGTTTCGAGCACGCGCCGGGCGGCATCGCAGGCGTCGCGGGTACCGGTGAGGGTGATGTGATTGCCGCGGGAATCGACGACGACATTCAGCCGGCGTTCGATGATCGCGAGGTTCTGGCCATAAGGCCCGACCAGCGAAGAGGCCGCCCGGTTATCATCAAAGTCGATGACGACCTGCGTCTCGGCCTGCGGTGGAGTATCGAGTTTGCGAACAGCGAGCGTAGACGAATCCGATGCGCTTTTGGCCAAGAATTCAGGCTCCCGTGACGGTGTGAGAACGGACTGGCTGCAACACTGGTGGTACTGGAGAACTAGCAACTGGAGGTGATGCGAGGCTGCCGAGCAGGCTGTAGCGCTCGACGCTCTCAATGGTGACCGGAAGCACCTGGCCGATGATGTCGTCGGAGGCCATCACATGGGCCGGCTGCAGGTAAGCGGTGCGACCGACGATCTGGCCGGGATTGCGCGCCTTGCGTTCGAACAGCACATCCACAGTGCGTCCAATCGTGGCCGCGTTGAAGGCCGATTGCTGGCTGTCGATCAGGTTCTGAAGCCGCACCAATCGCTCGTCCATGTCAGCCTGTGACACCGTCTCCTGCAAATCCGCGGCCGGCGTTCCCGGACGCGGCGAATACTTGAACGAATAAGCGCCAGCGTATCCGATTTGTGTGACGAGCGCGAGCGTGGCTGCAAAATCTTCCTCGGTCTCGCCGGGGAAGCCCACGATGAAATCAGAAGTAAAAGCAATGTCTTGCCGCGCGTCGCGAAAACGGTCGATGACGCGGCGATAATCTTCGGCTGTATGTTTCCGGTTCATGGCCGCCAGAATGCGGTCGGAACCCGACTGCACGGGCAGATGCACGAAGGGCATCAGCTCCGGCAAATCGCGATGTGCCGATATCAGCGTGTCCTCGACGTCGCGGGGATGGCTGGTCGAATAGCGCAACCGGGCGATGCCGGGAATCTCCGCAAGACGATACAGTAGCGTGCCGAGTGCCCACGGGCGGCCGTCGGGGCCCTCGCCGTGATAGCCGTTGACGTTCTGGCCGATCAGCGTGATCTCGTGCACGCCGTTGTCGGCGAGCCGCTGCACGTCGTCGATGATTTTCGCCACAGGGCGCGAGACTTCGGAGCCGCGGGTATAGGGTACCACGCAGAAGGTACAGAACTTGTCGCAGCCTTCCTGTACGGTAACGAAAGAGGAAATACCGCGGGCACGAATCGCTGCCGGCTTCGGCGGCGGTAGGAAGCCGAACTTGTCCTCGATCGGAAATTCGGTGTCCAGCGCGCGGCCACCGGCTTTCGCCTGCTTCAGCAGCGCAGGCAGGTTGTGATAGCTCTGCGGCCCGACCACGACATCGACCACGGGCGCGCGGCGGATGATCTCGTTGCCCTCAGCCTGCGCGACGCAGCCGGCGACGACCACGTTCATCTTGCGTCCGGCCTGCGCGGCTTCCGCCTTGGCGACGCGCAGCTTGCCGAGCTCCGAATAGACCTTCTCGGAGGCCTTCTCGCGGATGTGGCAGGTGTTGAGGATCACCAGATCCGCGTCGTCGACATTGGCCGTCTCGACGAAGCCTTCAGGCGCCAGCGTGTCCACCATGCGCTGGGCATCGTAGACGTTCATCTGGCAGCCGTAGGATTTGATATGCAGCTTACGCGGCGCGGTCATGGAACCTGTAATGGGCTGGAAACGCGCTTGCTGCGCAGGGCTCAATTATAGGCTAACGCCCGGAAAATCCAGCATTTCTGCAAAATATAAGTGCCTGCAATGGCTTAGGCGAGGTCGACGGGTTCGCCAGCCAGTGCACCCCTGGCCACCAGGGCAGGAAGCTGCCGCATATCGTCGAAGACGAGATGGGCGCCAGCGGCGGTCAGGGCTGCTGCGGTGGCCGGGCTGCAGTGGCCGCCGCCATGATAGCCGAACACGGTCATGCCGGCGGCAATGCCCGCCGTAACGCCGGGAATGCTGTCCTCGATCACCACGCAGCGCTCGGGTGCGGCATTCATCTGCGCGGCGGCAAACAGAAACAGATCGGGCTGCGGCTTGCCGCGCTCGACCTGCAGAGCGGAAAACAGATGCGGATCGAAACGGTCGAGCAGCCCGGTCGTGGTGAGGCTGCTGCGAATGCGCGTCGGTGTGCCCGAGGACGCCACGCAAACCGGGCGTGACAATATCGCGAGCGTCTCTGCGATATGCGGGATCGGCTGCAACTTTGCGCCGAACACCTCATCGATCGTGGCTTTCAGCGTCGCGGTGTAGTCATCGGGCAGTACGCGGCCGAGCTCAGTCTCGACTTCCAGGCGCGCCTCGCGCGCGGACCGGCCGAGGAAACGCTCATGCACCTGATCGGCGGTGATGGGATAACCGAACTGTGTCAGGACATCCGCGTGGACGACGCAAGCGAGGGACTCACTGTCGACGAGCACGCCGTCACAATCGAAGATGACGAGATCGAAGCGCGAAGAAACAGAACTCACTTGGTTGATTCGCTCACTTGGTGGTTTTGTCCTCGTCGAGCGGCACGCAGTACAGCTCCAGCCGGTGATCGACCAGCTTGTAACCGAGCTTTGCGGCGACTTCAGCCTGCAATTTTTCGATCTCTTCAGACGTGAATTCGATGACAGTCCCGTCACGCAAGTTGATCAGATGATCGTGATGGCTGTCGCGCATCGTCTCATAGCGCGCGCGGCCTTCGCGAAAATCGTGACGCTCGATGATGCCGGCGTCTTCGAACAGCTTCACCGTGCGATACACCGTCGAGATCGAGATCTTGTCATCCACCGCAACGCAGCGGCGATACAGTTCCTCGACATCGGGATGATCGTCGGCTTCCGCCAGAACGCGCGCGATCACGCGGCGCTGTTCCGTCATGCGCATGCCGGTCGCGGCGCAGCGCGCCTCGATACCAGCAGACTTCATCGCAGATGATTTCAGTGCAGTCATGATCCGAGTCCTATCGTAGCTTCTTTTGCCACTCCGCAGCCGTCAGGACAAGTCGCGCCGCATCACCAGCGCATTCAATTCCGCTCCATCCGCTTCCTTGTAGTAGCGTTCCCGGCGTCCCGCGACTGCGAAGCCGGTTCTGTCATAAAGCCGCCGCGCCGGTAGATTGTTTTCCTCGACTTCGAGGAACACGGTACGCACGCCGCGACCGGCCAGATGGCCGAGATGGGTGAGAAACAGATCGCGTGACAGGCCGCGGCCGCGATGACCGGGCGACACCGCAATGGAGAGAATCTCGGCTTCATCGGCGGCGATTCGTGAAACGGCGAAGCCGATGAGGCGGCCACGCAGTTTCAGCCGATGCACGAGGGTGTTTTGTTCGCGCAGCATCTGTTCGAATTCCCCGGCACCCCAACCGCGATGGAAGGACGCGGCATGCAATTGTGCGAGTTGTCGCACATCGCGCAATGTGGCGGGCTCGACCACAGCATTGCCGTGGCCGAACAGGCGCAGCCACCAGGCCGGCATCATGATGCGGCTAGTGCGGCCTGCTGCATCAGGCTGCTTTGCGGCTTGGCATCGGGTGCGCGCAGATAATAGGGGCGCGCCAGCGCGGTCTCCGGATTCACGGCTGCACCGAGCCATGCCACCCATGAGATTTCGGGAGCAGGTTGCATATCGACGCGCAGCGGTGCCGGCGCATCGGACGGCCAGCGTGCAGCAATGATCTCGGCGGCATTTCCGACCAGATATGGCGCGCCGAACTGCGCAGCCTCAAGGGCCTCGTCGATGGGGATGACGCCCGGCCGCACCAGTGAGCTGCCGTTACCACTGACGACCTGGAAATAGACATGGTCATGCCGGGCATCGATGGCGGCAATGACAGGCGCATCCATGTTCTCGCTGACGACGGGCGCTGCATAGGCGGTCAGTGTGGTGATGCCGACCACCGGCTTGCTGGCCGCCAGGCCGAGGCCCCGTGCCGCTGACAGGCCGACGCGCAGGCCGGTAAAGCTGCCCGGTCCGGTGGTGACGGCAATGCGGTCGAGGTCGGCGAAGGCAATGCCGGAGTCTGCCATGACACGACCGAGCAATGGCATTAACGCCTCGGCATGTCCGCGCTTCATCGGCATGGACTCGTGCGCGATCAGCTTGCTGGTGCGGGTGTCGAGCACGCCAGCGGCGCAGGCATCGAGAGCGGTATCAATGGCGAGGATCAGCATGATGGGGTGACGCTACCACGGCTTGCGATGCGGAGACCAGCGGCGCGACCGCTGAGTGTAGTTCATTCGTAGTTATAAAACGCCTCGCATCCGGCCAACGCGCGAAGCGCGGCTTCTTGAGGCGTGCGGGCATCCACGTCTTGGCTGCAGTGAAGACGTAGATGGCCGGGACAAGCCCGGCCATCACGAGTTCTAACGATTGATTGCGGTAATCCCTGTGGGACAAGCCTTACATAGGGCGGACTTCGACAACGTCCGGCACGAAGTGCTTCAGCAGGTTCTGGATGCCGTGCTGCAGGGTCGCCGTCGATGACGGGCAGCCGGCGCATGAGCCCTTCATGTTCAGATAGACGATACCGTCCTTGAAGCCACGGAAGGTGATGTCACCGCCGTCATTGGCAACGGCCGGGCGGACGCGGGTCTCGATCAGGTCCTTGATCGTATCGACCGTCTCGGCGTCTTCCTCGTTGAAGAACTCGGCCTCGTCGTCGGAGATCACGTCGCCCTTCACGCTGCCGTCGGCCATCAGCGGCGCGCCGGACATGTAGTGCTCCATGATGGCGCCGAGGATTGCCGGCTTGAGGTGCTGCCAGTCGCTGTCGTCCTTGGTCACGGTGACGAAGTCGGAACCATAGAACACGCTGGTGACGCCCTTCACGGCGAACAGTTTTTCGGCCAGCGGCGAACGCGCGGCGGCCTCCGGTGAGGTGAATTCCATGGTGCCGCTGTCGAGCACGTCGCGGCCGGGAATGAACTTGAGCGTTGCGGGATTGGGGGTAGCTTCGGTCTGGATGAACATCGGTCTCTCCTGCGTCGCCGGTTCAAGGCCGGCGCGTGAGTATCCCCTAGCAGATGGCGACGAAAAACGCACGATCAAGGCATAAAATCGCCGAATTCGGCCGATTTCGCAGCCCCTTAGCGGTTCGGAAGGTTGCTTACGACAGCGCGTCGATGTCGAGGTCGCTCAGGGCGCCCGACACGATGACGACGGGCACCGGGAACGAGCCGACCAGCTTGGCCATCGTGGTGACGATCGGCCCGGGACCCTCTGCGCCCGCCGAGGCGGCCAGGACCAGCATGGAAATGTCGACGTCCTTGTCGATCACATCGAGGATTTGTTCGGTGGGATCACCCTCGCGGATCACGCGTTCAGGGGTGATGGCGGCGATGCCATTGGCACGGCCCGAGGCGCGGTCCAGCGCGGCATTGGCGCCTTCTTCCGCTTCGGCCTTCATGACGTCGGCAACGCCGAGCCATTGCTGGTTGCGATCTTCGGTGTCGATGATGCGCAGCATTACCACGCCGCCACCGACACGAATGGCCCAGCGACTGGCGTAATACACTGCGCGGTCCCATTCCTCGCTGTCATCGACGACCACGAGGCATTTCGGCTTGTGGCCGCTTTCATAACTACGTCGCTGGGTGCTCATGCATGTCCCGATGCTGTGGCGCGTCTGATGCGCCAGAATGTGAGCGGCTTGGCAATCGCGTCATGCTGCCACGGCGCAGCGGCGTTCGACAAGCGCGACGCAAGGATGGCTTGCGTCGCGTCGATTGTGGCGGAGAAAAGGAATGCGATAGCGAATTTACCGCTTGTGGACGAAGCCGATGATGTCCTTCACGGACTTGATGGTTTCGGCGGCAATAACGCCGGCGCGTTCACCGCCATCGGCCAGAACCTGATCGACATAGGTCAGATCGGATGTCGTCAGCCGCTTCATCTCGCCGGCGATAGGTGACAGTTTTTCGACAGCGAGATCGACCAGGCTCGATTTGAAGCCCGAAAACTGCGCGCCGCCGAATTCTGTGAGAATGTCAGCCTTCGACCGGTTGGACAGCGCCGCATAGATGCCGACAAGATTGTCGGCTTCCGGACGTGGCTCAAGGCCCTTCTCTTCCAACGGCAATGGTTCCGGATCGGTCTTCGCCTTGCGGATCTTCTGCGCGATGGTGTCCGCATCATCCGTGAGATTGATGCGCGAATTGTCCGACGCGTCTGACTTCGACATCTTCTTGGTGCCGTCGCGCAGGCTCATCACCCGCGTCGCCGGACCGGTGATGACAGGCTCCGGCATCGGGAAGTAAGGGCCGTCATGGCCCTGCGCTGCGATGGACTCGGAGAAGTCGTTGTTGAACTTCTGCGAGATGTCGCGGCACAGTTCGAGATGCTGCTTCTGGTCCTCGCCGACCGGAACGTGCGTGGCGCGATACAGCAGAATGTCCGCGGCCATCAGCACCGGATAATCATAGAGACCCACGGACGCGTTTTCGCGGTCCTTGCCGGCCTTTTCCTTGAACTGGGTCATGCGATTCAGCCAGCCGAGGCGAGCGACGCAGTTGAATATCCAGGCCAGCTCGGCATGGCCGGAGACCTGGCTCTGGTTGAAGATGATCTGCTTCTTCGGATCGATGCCCGAGGCGATGAAGGCCGCAGTTACTTCACGGGTGTTGCGGCGCAATTCATCCGGGCCGCCCCAGACTGATATCGGCACGGTGACGGCATGCATATCGACCACGCAGTAGATGCAATTATGCGTCTCCTGCAGTTTGACGAAATTCACGATCGCGCCGAGATAGTTGCCGAGGTGCAGGTTGCCCGTCGGCTGGACGCCCGAAAAGACCCGTTGAGTAAAAGCCATAACCAAGTTCCTGTGTGCCCGTGGTGGAATGCGGGCCAAGGGGCGTGACTTGCCATAGGCGCCGGGCGGCGTCCATTGCCAATCTGCCTTAGCCGGCCGCCGGTGATCGCTTGAGGGCGCCGCGGACCTCGGCCCAGCGCACTGCGCCGGAGAGGGTGAGCAGTGCTGCATAGATTGCGAGCCCGGAGGCGATCAGGAGGCCGAGCAAGCTCGCTCGTACCAGGCCGTGGGCCTGCGCCGTCCAGGGCAAGGCAATATGCGCGGCGAGCCATAGCAGCCCACCCATGGCCAGCGACGACAGGACAATGATCGGCAGCCGGCGTCTTGCATCATGGTCGAGTGAGAAGCCGAAAGCTGCTGCGCTCCGGACGATCAGAAAGATCGCGCTGCTCCACGCCGCCAGAGCGATCGCGGCGGCGATGCCGCGCGCACCGAATGGCGTATTCAAAACCAGTGCGGCGATGATCGCGATCACCAGACCGACGAGCGTCGCCAGCAGCGGCGTGGTCGTGTCCTCGCGTGCGAAGAAGGCGGGCGACAAGGCTTTCACAAGCACCTGAGCGGGTAAGCCCAATGCGAGCCATAGCAGCGCATTCGCCGTCGCAATTGTATCGGTCGAACTGAACGCGCCGTGTTCGAACAGAAACTGCACGATGAGATGGCTGAGTATCATCAGTCCGAGCGTAGCTGGCAATGTGAGACCAATAGCGAGTTCAAGCCCGCGCGCTTCCGCCTGCGCGATGGCGGCGTGATCGTCTGATCGCGCGGCGCGCGTCAATGCGGGCACCAGCACCGTGCCCATGGCCGTGCCGACAATGCCGAGCGGCAGTTCGATCAGGCGGTTGGCGAAGTATAGCCACGACACGGCCGCCGGAGTCGTCGATGCGATGATTGCGCCGGTGACGATGAGAAGCTGCGGGCCGGAATTGGCGACCATGCCGGGCAGCGCCTTGCGGAAGAAGCCGCGCATCTCGCCATCGAGCGAGAATCGCAAGGGCGCCGCAAGATTGCCATTAGATTTCCGCAAGATCAGCATCAGCAACTGCAGCAACCCGGCAATGCCCACAGTGGCCGCCATGGCCATAGCGGCAGTGTCTGGCTCTTGCCGCCACACCAGCAGTAGGGTCATGACGGCGATAAGGGCGATGTTGAAGAGCAGCGGCGAAAATGCGGTCAATGCAAAGCGTTGTTGCGCGTTCAGCAGTCCCATCATGACCGTGACGGGGCCGGCGAAGGCCAGATAGGGCAGCATCAATCGCGCATTGTCGACGGCGAGCTGCAGCGTCGGCTGGCCGACGAAACCGGGAGCCAGTAATGCGATCACGAGCGGCATCGCAAAACCGATCAGGATCGTCGCGACGATCAGCGCAACGCTGATGGTGCCAAGCAAACGACCTGCAAAAGCTGCGGCTGCGACGGCGCCCTGCGTTGTCTGGATGCGCAGCCAAGCCGGGATCAGCGCGGCATTCAGCGCGCCCTCGGTGAGTAACCGCCGGATCACGTTGACGAGCTGAAATGCGACCAGAAAAGCATCAGCGATCGGGCCTGCACCGAGCAGCGCGGCGACCATCGCGTCGCGGGCAAAGCCCAGCAACCGCGATGCCAAAGTGCCCGTGGAAACGGTCAGGATGGAGCGGATCATAGAACCATCGTAAGGGGCTGTCCTTGCTGGCGCGGGGCAGAACGTGATAGTCGCTGCAGCCATCAGACCGGCCTTTACCGACGGCTCAACTTGGGCGACCGCGAGACGAGTTGAAACGGATTTTCAGCCTCATCGCAATTGCCGCAACGGGATATTCTTAATGACCTCAGCGAAATATGACGTGCTCGGAATCGGCAATGCGATTTTCGACGTGCTGGTGCAGGCCGATGACAAGTTTCTCGCCGTGCATGAGATGACCAAGGGCGGTATGGCGCTGATCGACGAAGCCCGCGCCACGGCGATCTACAAGGCGATGGGCCCGGCCACGGAAATGTCCGGCGGTTCGGCCGCCAATACCATCGTCGGCCTCGCCAGTCTCGGCGCGCGCACGGCCTATATCGGCAAGGTCAAGGATGATCAGATCGGCACGCTCTACACCCACGACATCCGTGCGGCCGGCGTTGCGTTCGACACCAAACCCGCCACCGGCGGTCCGGCCACCGGCTGTTCCTACATCCTGGTGACGCCCGATGGCGAGCGCACCATGAACACCTATCTCGGTGCTGCGCAGGATCTGACGCCCGACGATATCGACGCCGCTGCAGTCGCGGCCTCGTCGATCGTCTATCTCGAAGGTTATTTGTGGGATCCCGCCAGCGCCAAGGAAGCCTTCGTGAAGGCCTCGAAGATCGCCCATGACGCCAAGCGTCAGGTCGCATTGACGCTGTCGGATGCGTTCTGCGTCGGCCGTTATCGCGCCGAGTTTCTCGACCTGATGCGTACCGGCACGGTCGATCTCATCTTCGCGAACGAGGCCGAGTTGACCTCGCTCTACGAGACCGCGGATTTCGATGCGGCGCTCAGGCAGCTCGGCCAGGACATCAAGCTCGGCGTCGTGACGCGTAGCGAGAAGGGCTGTGTCGTGACATCGGGCGATGGCGTCGTTGCGGTGCCTGCACACAAGATCGAGAAGCTCGTCGACACGACGGGCGCTGGCGATTTGTTCGCGGCGGGCTTCCTGTTCGGCCTGGTACGCAACGCCGGCTATGAAAATGCCGGCAAGCTCGGTGCGATGGCCGCCGCTGAAGTCATCCAGCATATTGGCGCGCGTCCGCAGGTTTCGCTGAAGGACCTGGCGGGCAAGAACGGGTTGCCGGTTTAAGGCTGCATTTCTTGGGTTTTCTTCTCTGTCGTCATGCCCGGCCAGCGCGAAGCGAGCTTCGCTAGATGTGCCGGGCATCCACGTCTTGGCAAGAGAGGAAAGTCGTGGATGGCCGGGTCAAGCCCGGCCATGACGTGGTGAGAGATCAGCGCATCGCGGCTCTCACGCCGCCTGCTTCGCGCCCAGCCCCGCATACACCGCGCGTTCGAAATCCGAAAACACCTTCAAACAAGTCGTATCCGCGAATGGCAGCACCTGCATCATGATCACGCCGGTGATGTCGCGTGCGGGATCGATCCAGTAATAGGTGTTGGCGAGGCCGGCCCAGGCGAGGCTGCCAGCGCTGCGGCCTTCAGCGGTTTGCACCGTGTTGATCATGAAGCTGAGGCCGTATTTCTTGTCGATACCCGGAAGGAAGTCGACATTGTTACTGGCGGTCGGCACCGCTGAAGCCATCGGCGTCATGTTGAGTTCGCCGATGTGGTTTTGGCTCATCAGCGCGACGGTCTCCGGCTTTAATACCCGATTGCCGTTGCCGGTCCCGTTATTCAGCATCATTTGCGTAAACTTGATGTAGTCGGGGGCGGTGCCATAGAGCCCCCCGCCACCGGCGAAGAATTCCGGATCCTGTTTGATCTCGAACGGGATCGGGGTCAGTGCACCGTCGGCGCCGCGGCTGTGCATGGCAACGAGGCGCTTGCGCTGGTCGCCGCCAATCACGAAGGCGGTGTCGGTCATCCCAAGCGGTGCCAGCAAATGGTTCAGGAAATAGGCGTCAAGGCGTTCGCCGCTAACGGCCTCGACGACCTTGCCCACGAAGTCGATATTGGTGCCGTATTCCCAGCGCGCTCCGGGATCGCGCATGATCGGCACCTTCATGGCGGCGTTCAGTCCGGAGCGAAATGGCGGAATGCCGGTTGTCTCGAGATAGCGCACCATGTCGCCGTTCCACATGTCGTAGCAGAAACCGGCGGTATGGGTCAGCAGATGCCGCAAGGTGATCGGCTGGCGCGGCGGACGTAGTTTCGGAGTGCCTTCGCTGTCGAAGCCATCCAGCACCTGCGTCTCCGCAAGGTCCCGAAGCACGGCCGCCAGCGGTGCATCCAGCGTCAATTTGTCCCGCTCCACCAGCTGCATTGCTGCGGCAGCGGTAATCGCCTTGGTCATGGAAGCGATCCAGAACACGCTGTCCGGAGTCATGGTGGTATCCTTGGATGCGTCGCGCTTGCCGAACGTCCCTTGGTAAATGATCTCGTTCCGTGTCGCAGCTACCGCCACGGCACCGGGAATCGCACCTGTTTCGCTGGCCTGCTGCAGAATCCGGTCGATCTCGACTTGAACTGACATCCGTTTCCTCTCCGATTTTCTTTGATCTTACCGATTTCCGGCGTGGACATTCAACTTGGGCGCGAGGTCGTCGGTCTCGCGGATGTGATTACATTTGCGCTGGTTTTAGCATTTGAGAGGAACCATATCGACGTTGGGAGCGAGTTTAACCGCGCCCTGGAACGAAATTGGCGCAGCTGTGTTCAAAAAATGATGTGAACGTCAAAGCGCCTTCCGACACTAATCCGTAAGACCATGAGTACCTGATGCAGCGTGTCAGCTGCGGAGACTGACGATGATCGCGAACTGGACCGACTGGAAACATTATCCCCGCGCTTCCCGTGGCGAGAGCATCGAGGCGCCGATCGGTCCAGGAATTTTCGAGGTTCGCGTGGCGCAGACCGGCGCCCTTTTCGCTTTCGATGCGTCCGACAATCTGGCGCAGGCGTTGGCGAAGATCTCGGCTCCGCCCAAATCGTTTATTTCCTGGTTCGGTCGCGGCGACGCCGCGATGCTGCCGGAGCTGGAATATCGCACCTTCTCCACGACCACCCGTGCCAACGCCCGCATCGCTTTCGAGCGAATGATCGATCGGCGCGAGACCTATATGCGCGGCGCGGCCTGATCGGGCTTGCGGCGCTCTGCGACTGTTGAATTCGGGCGTTAAATACCCCTGCGAGCGATAGCTGCCATTCGCGGTGAAGGGGAGCTTTCGGGCCTATACTCCTCTACAAGTCCGCGGCTATACGTTCGCGACACTTTCCGCAGGAGAACCGCCCATGTCACCGACATCAGCCGCACGCCAGTCCACCGCCTCTTCGCTGCGCGACCGCCTCAAGGACCCCTCGCTGCTGCGCGACAAGTGCTATATCGATGGCGCCTGGGTCGGCACCGGCGAAACGGTGGTCACCAACCCGGTCAATGACGTCGAACTTGCCAGGGTGCCGAATATGAGCACCAAGGAAGCGACGCAGGCTGTCGAGGCCGCCGAAAAGGCGTTTCCGGCCTGGGCCAAGTTCACCGCCAAGCAGCGCTCCAACATCCTGCGCAAGTGGTTCGAGCTGATTATTGCGAATCGTGAAGACCTCGCGCTGATCCTGACCACCGAGCAGGGCAAGCCGTTGGCCGAAGCGCTGGGCGAGGTCGATATCGGCGCCGCCTATATCGAATTCTTCGCCGAGGAAGCCCGCCGCGTCTATGGCGAGACCATCCCGACCCAGCGTGCCGATGCCCGGCTCCTCGCCATCAAGCAGCCGATCGGCGTCTGCGGCGCCATCACGCCATGGAATTTCCCGAACTCGATGATCACCCGCAAGGTGTCGCCGGCGCTGGCAGCCGGCTGCACCGTGGTGCTGAAGCCTGCCAACGAGACGCCGCTGTCGGCACTCGCACTGGCTGAACTCGCCGAGCGTGCCGGCGTGCCGAAGGGCGTGCTCAACATCATCACCGGCGATGCGTCGTCCATCGGCCTCGTGTTGTGCGAACATCCTGCCGTGCGCTTCGTCGGCTTCACCGGCTCCACCAATGTCGGCAAGATTCTCTACAAGCAGGCTTCGGTCGGTGTGAAGAAGCTCGGCCTCGAACTCGGCGGTAACGCACCCTTCGTGGTGTTCGACGATGCCGATATCGATGCCGCCGTTGAAGGTGCGATTGTGTCGAAATATCGCAACATGGGCCAGACCTGCGTCTGCGCCAACCGCCTCTACGCGCAGGATGGCATCTACGACCAGTTCGTCGAGAAGCTGTCGAAGAAGGTCGCGGCGATGAAGGTCGGCGACGGCACCGAACAGGGCATTACCCAGGGCCCGCTGATCAACGAGAAGGCAGTCGAGAAAGTCGAGCGCCACATCGCCGATGCGGTAAAGGGCGGCGCCAAGGTCGTCACCGGCGGCAAGCGCCATGCGCTGGGCGGTACGTTCTTCGAGCCGACGGTGCTCGCCAATGTGAAGCCGGATGCACTGGTCTCGCAGGAAGAAACCTTCGGACCGCTGGCGCCGGTGTTCCGCTTCAAGGATGAAGCCGATGTCATCGCCATGTGCAACGCCTCGCCGTTCGGTCTGGCATCGTACTTCTATTCGCGCGATCTCGGCCGCGTCTGGCGTGTTGCGGAAGCGCTGGAGTCCGGCATGGTTGGCGTCAATACCGGCCTGATCACCACCGAAGTCGCTCCATTCGGCGGCGTGAAGGAGTCAGGTTTGGGCCGCGAAGGCTCGCATCACGGCATGGAAGAATATGTCGAGATCAAATACATCATGATGTCGGGAATCTGAGGCGTCGCGCCTTCCCGAATTTTGAACCAGTCACTCGTCATGCCCGGCCACCGCGAAGCGAGCTTCGTGAGATGTGCCGGGCATTTACGTTTTTGCAGGCAGGGCCAATGGCTCAGCCATCGCCGGCACAAATCAATGTCTCTCTCTCGGCCGTTCGCCAGCGAGTCCGACGGGCCGTCCGAATAGATTGACTTCAGTCGAAGCCGCCCTCGGTCAGTAACAGCGACGTACGCGCACGCCATTGACCCAGACGGTGCGGCACGCGACCGCCACCGGGCGGCGCACCACGGCGGCGCCACGATAGCCGGCGCAGCCGGCACGGTAGACGCCGCGCGCGCAGACGACGGCATTGGCGTCGGTGGCTTCAAACGTCATTGTCGTACCGAATGCGAGAACGGCTGCAACCATCATCAAGAAAGAACGCATGGTGATCTCCCGGCTTGGTTGGTTGACAAAGGACATGCGAAGAAAGGTTCGTGGGCTTCAGTGGTGGCGTAACCGCAATACGAACAAGAGTTTTGGAAATTTCTTCGATTACAAAGAGTAGTTCGTAAGAACCCGCAAAAGTCCCGTAAGCGTTCAGAAATCCTGTAACGGCGCCTTGCGTCCTGATGCGGCAGAACGTCTATTCTATCTCGCAGATACTTGCCGACTTGAAACATGCGACGGGACTATTTCGCCCGATGTTGAATCAGCAGGAGAAAGCATGTCGGATTTCAGGACCATGTGGCTTACTTTGCACAATCGACATATCGAGCCCGCTTCCAAGGAAATATTCAGTCACGTCGAAAAGATGGTGATCGGCACTTTGATCATATCGGCCGGGGCACATGTGTCGAGCGATGAGCCCTCTCTCGTTCTGTTTGGATATTTGCGCCACGGTCTTGTCGGCCGCGGTGTCATGCTGTTCGGAATTGTTTTGTTGCTACTGAATTTTCTCGATGGCCTCTACAAGCTCGCAAAGTTGGAATGGCACGTGGCGCTTCAGATCATCATGTCGTTCTGTTACGTCATTCTGTCTGTTCGGCTAATCCAGTTGATTTTGGCCTTCCGTGGAGAGTGATCCCGCCCATTGCGGGGCGCGTCGTGTTCATCGTCGAGCGAACGGCGCCAGGACGCTGGTGCAAGCCGGCGAAAGCGATGCGCTGTTGCTGGCCAGGCACTGCACGATGCGGCCGCCACCCGGCGCAATTCCGCCGCACAGCGATCTGATATCGCCACCGCATGCTGATCTCATCACGAATAATTCTTCGCGTGGCCGCATCGGCCGCAGCACGATCGCTGCGGGAGCGACGGCGGCTGCAGAAGGTGCGGCGGTCGTGGCTGCCGCAGCCGGAGCCGCAGTCGTACCTTTCGCAGCTGCTTTCGGCGCGGCAGTGGCTGGCTTCGTGGCCGGTGGAGCGGCTTCTGTCTTGGGCGTTACTGCGGGTGTTGGTTCGGCGGCTTTAGGCCCAGCTGCTGGCGCCTGGACGGCGCGGACCGCCCCCGCACATCCTATAGAAAGGCTCGACATGTTCTTCTGCAGGCACTGCAACGAGGCTTCTCCACCAGGAGGAACGCTCGAGCAATGCGCGATGTAATCCGAGCGACACTGCGTCTTGATCGCGTCGCGCTGCGCCTGGCTCGGCGCCTGCGCAAAGGCGGGGCTCATGATTCCGATTAGAATAATAGTTGCCATCGACACGCGATGTCGCGCGGCTGAACCGAACATGAAATTCATCGATAAAATCCTCGTTGCTACCGCCCGATCAATCAGGGCAACTGCGCAAAATCTTCAAGAAGTGTGAGTTCTGAAAGGCATTCGCAAAACAACTTCGGCTCGTCATCATTTTACGGTTTCGGTTTCACTACAAGTGGATTGTTGCTATTGATGCGGACGGCTGTCCGTTTTTTTGGCCAAGGATTTTTTGAGAGTCATTTGATTGAGGCAGGACAATGCGATTTGTGCGCGCCTGTTCATCTGGACCGAAGGATCATATTGAGCAGCTGCAGCATGTCACGATCATGCGCGTTTCAAGCGTCGCGCTGGCGAGTTTCTTTTTAAGTGCCTGCGAGCAAAACACTTTCGTGCAGCCACCGCCGCCGAAAGTTGAGGTGGCGGTTCCTGTGCAGCGCGGCATCACGCGCTTTCTGGAAGCGACAGGCAATACAGCACCGATCAAGAATGTCGATCTCGTGGCGCGCGTTCAGGGCGTTCTGCAGTCGATCAACTATCAGGACGGCTCCTTCGTCAAGCAGGGCACCACGCTGTTCACGATCGAGCCTGAGACATACCAGTTGAAGCTGGAGCAGGCGCAGGCTGCGGAAGCCGGTGCGCAGGCGTCTGCAAAGCAGGCGGAAGCGGATTTCAAGCGCCAGTCGGACCTCGTATCCCGCCAGGTTGTTTCGCAGTCAACGCTCGAGCAGTCGACGGCGACACGAGAAAATTCACAAGCCAATCTGCAGCAGGCGCAAGTCAACACCAAGATCGCGGCCGTCAATTACGGCTATACGAATGTCATTGCGCCATTTGATGGCATCGTTAGCGCGCATCTGGTGTCGGTTGGCGAGCTGGTCGGTGTCGCGTCGCCGACCCAGCTTGCGACGATCGTGCAGCTCGATCCGATTTATGTGAATTTCAACGTTAACGAACAGGACGTGCTGCGCATCCGGGATGAAGCCCGGCGGCGCGGGCTGACGGTCAGCGATCTCAGGCAGTTGCCGATCGAGATAGGTTTGCAGACCGAGACCGGTTTTCCGCACAAGGGCCAGATCGACTACATCTCGCCGACGATCAACCAATCGACGGGTACGCTGCCGGTGCGAGGTGTGCTGCCAAATCCGGATCGCATCCTGTTGCCGGGTTTCTATGTTCGCGTTCGCGTGCCTATCGACAAGCAGGACAACGCGCTGCTGGTGCCGGATGTATCGCTCGGCAGCGATCAGGCCGGGCGTTACGTGCTGGTCGTGAATGGCGACAATGTCATCGAGCAGCGCAAGGTCGTGACCGGCCCGCTGGAAGGTGAGCTTCGCGTAATTGAAAGCGGCCTGAAGCCGGACGATCGCGTCGTCATTGCAGGCCTGCTGCGTGCCATTCCGGGGCAGAAGGCCGATCCGCAACTGAGAAAGATCGAAGCGCCGACCCCGACCAAATAGGACAGGCCATGATTTCGAAGTTCTTCATCGAGCGGCCGGTCCTGTCCAATGTCATCGCGTTGCTGATGATCCTGATCGGCGGCGTCTCGCTCTATGGCCTCGCAGTCGCACAATATCCGGACGTGGTGCCGCCGACCGTCCAGGTGACGACGCGCTATCCCGGCGCCAGCGCCAAGACCATCGTCGACACGGTGGCGCTGCCGATCGAGCAGCAGGTCAATGGCGTGGAGGACATGCTCTATATGCAGTCCTACAGCGCAGCGGATGGCACCTATTCACTCACGGTCACGTTCAAGATCGGCACCGATTTGAATTTTGCGCAGGTGCTGGTGCAGAACCGCGTATCGAGCGCGCTGTCGTCGCTGCCGACCGCCGTGCAGAATCAGGGCGTGACCGTTCAGAAGAAATCGACGGCGATCCTGTTGTTCGTGACACTGACGTCGCCGAAGGCGACCTATGACAGCCTGTTTCTGAGCAATTACGCCACGATCAACATCCGGGACGAGTTGTCGCGTCTGTCGGGGGTCGGCAATGTGACGGTGTTCGGCGCCGGCCAGTATTCGATGCGGATATGGCTGGATCCGAGCAAGCTGCAAGTGCGCGGGCTGATGCCGCAGGATATCATCCAGTCCATCCAGCAGCAGAGCCAGCAGGTTTCTGCGGGGCAAATCGGCATGCCGCCGACGCCCGCGGGACAGGCCTTCCAGTACACGCTGAACATCAACGGGCGGCTGGATGATCCCAGTGAATTCGAGGACATCATCGTCAAGACCGGCGACAATGGCGATGTCACGCGGGTCCGTGACGTCGGGCGCGTCGAATTGGGTGCGCAAACCTACAGCCAGATCTTTTCACTCAACCAGAAGCCGGCCGTCGGCATCGGCGTGTTCCAGTCGCCGGGCGCCAATGCGCTCGAGGTGGAGAAGGCTGTCGAGAAGAAGATGGCCGCGCTGGCCACGCAATTTCCCGACGACATCAAATACGACACGCCGTTCGACACCACGAAATTCGTCCAGGCATCGATCAACGAGGTCTACAAGACCCTTATCGAGGCTGGCCTTCTCGTGCTGGTGGTCATCCTGATCTTCCTGCAGGACTGGCGCGCGATGCTGGTACCGGCGACGACGGTGCCTGTGACGATCATCGGTGCCTTTGCGGCGATGGCGGCGCTCGGCTTCACGATCAATCTGTCGACCCTGTTCGCCATCGTGCTGGCGATCGGCATCGTGGTTGACGACGCCATCGTGGTTGTCGAAGGTGCCGCCTACAATATCGAGCAGGGCATGTCCGGCCACGACGCTGCGATCAGCGCGATGGACAAGCTGTTTGCTCCGATCATCGGCATTACGCTGGTGCTGATCTCGGTGTTCCTGCCGGCGGCATTCCTGCCCGGGCTGACCGGGCGCATGTATGCGCAATTCGCGTTGGTGATTGCCGCCACGGCGCTGCTCAGCGCCGTCAATGCGGCCACGCTGAAGCCGACGCAATGCGCATTGTGGCTGCGCCGCCCGGTACCGCCGGAGAAGCGCAATTTCTTCTATCGCGGGTTCAACAGGGTCTATGACCGGCTTGAGCGGGGCTATGCCGCCCTGATCGGCCGCATGGTCGCGCACAGCAATCTCTCGGTTGTTCTGGCATTGATCCTGATCAGCATCGGCGGTTACGGCCTGTCCCGGATTCCCACCGGCTTCATCCCGATCGAGGATCAAGGCTATCTGCTGGTCGCAGTGCAGTTGCCCGATGGCGCCGCGCTGGACCGGACGCAGCGTGTGCTCGATCGAGTCAGCGAATTGGCCGCCAAGACGCCAGCGGTGGAACAGGTGGTTACCATTGCCGGCATCTCCGCGCTCGACAGCAGCTCCAGCCTGGCCAATGCCGGTGTCGCCTATCTGATCCTGAAAGAATGGAGCGAGCGAGGGCCGGGGCAGGATCTTCGTTCGCTGTTCGTTGGATTGAACGAGAGCCTGTCGGTGATTCCAGAGGCGCGCATTCTGGTGATCCCGCCGCCGCCCATTCAGGGCATCGGCAACGCGGCGGGCTTCGCCATGCAGATCGAACTGCGCGATGGCAATGCCGATTACAGCAAGCTGCAGGCGATCACCGGGGCGATTGTAGCTAATGCAGAGACGCAGAGCGCTTTACAGCGCGTCAGTTCGCCGTTCCGCTCGATGGTGCCGCAATTCGATATCGAGATCGATCGTATCAAGACCCAGACCCTGCACGTGACGACGGATCAGGTGTTCTCGACCCTGTCGTCCTATCTGGGCTCGTCCTTCGTCAACCAGTTCAACAAGTTTGGCCGTACTTTTCAGGTTTACACTCAGGCAGATGCCAAATTCCGGCTGACTGCCCGGGACATCGAGAACCTGATGGTCCGCAACCAGCAGGGCAACATGATCCCGCTTGGCACCGTGGCGAAGATTACGCCCGCCGTGGGACCGTCGTTGATCAGTCTCTATAATCTTTATCCGACGGCGGTGGTGATCGGCCTGCCGGCACAGGGCTACAGTTCCGGGCAGTCCATGGCGTTGATGGAGCAGATTGCGGCGAAGACTTTGCCTCCGGGAACGGGCTTTGAATGGACAGCAATGTCGTATCAGGAAAAGATCGTCGGCAATCAGCTCTATTATGTGTTCGGCCTTGCGTTGCTGCTCGTCTATCTGGTGCTCGCCGGGCAGTATGAAAGCTGGTATGCGCCGATTTCGGTGATCCTGGCCGTGCCGCTGTCACTGCTGGGGCCGATGGCGGTACTCACCGCGCTGCGGATCGAGAACAATCTCTACACCCAGATCGGCATTATCCTTTTGATCGCGCTGTCGGCGAAGAACGCGATTCTGATCGTCGAGGTAGCGATCGAACTGCATGTGCATGATCGCAAGCCACTGCTGGAGTCGGCGGTCGCAGCCGCACGTGCGCGATTTAGGCCGATCCTCATGACGTCCTTCGCCTTCATTCTCGGCGTGCTGCCGCTGGTGCTCGCGACCGGCGCCGGCGCCAACGCCCGCAAGTCGATCGGCATCACCGTGTTCTCGGGCATGCTCGCCTCGACCTGCCTTGCCGTCCTGTTCGTTCCGATCTTTTTTGTCGTCGTCCAAAGGTGGGAGAACTGGCGCGCCAGCCGCAAGACAACGAAAACTGCCAATTCAACTGTCGGTGCCGGCGGCGCCAACTCGTAGCCGGTCGTGACGTCCGTTTCAGATGCGTCGTGTGGACTATTCTTACCTTCGCAACACCGCAATCATGCGGCTCGCAAAAGCCAGCCGCTCCGCCATGACCGATACGAAATATGTCAGCAGCTTCTGGCTCAATGCCGGATGGTTTTGCTTGATGTCCTCGAAGGCATCGGCGCGCAGCAGATACAGCACGCTTGCGATCTCCGCCTGGATGGTGGCGCTACGGGGGGCATAGGCGACGAGGCCCATTTCGCCCACTGTCGTGTAACGCCCGAGGCTGCGCACCCGCGTCAGCCTGCCATCGCCTGCCGGCACCATGATGCCGAGTCGGCCGTCGAGAATGAAGTGCATGGAATCGGCAGCGTCGCCGGCCTGAACGACGATTTCGCCGGCGCCGACCTCGACGCGCTGGCAGCGTCGCATCAGTTCTTCGGAATCGTCGGCGGTGCGCAGGATCTTGGTGAACCAGTCGCGCAAGTTGGCTTCTTCTTCGGCGAGTCCGCGGTGCCTCACGATCACCTCGTTTTCGCACCACTCCAGCGCGTGATCGAGTTCGCCCATGACCTTGACGGCGTCATCGATGAACAGGCTGGCGCGCAAATTGCGATTGGCTGAGGGATGAAGATTGGCGAGCACCAGCGCGGTGCCGTGGCCTTCGGCGATGCGCTTGATCTGGGCGAAGCTGTGGGCGGCCGACGAGTCGATGCCCGTCACCAGTTTGAAGTCGAACACCAGATAGCGGCACTCGGGATGCCGGCGCAGCAGCGCCTTGACGTGCAGGTACAGCCGGTTGGCCGAGCCGAAGAACAGATAGCTCTGCAGATTGAGGCCCTGGATTTCGCGACCATGCGCCGCCAGCGTGCGCTGATCCTCAAGCGACCGATCGAGCGAACTGCGATATTCCGAGCCATCGAAACCGTATTTGATCGAGGACACCCGCGACACGCTGAGCGCGAAGGTGGCGCAGCCGATCACGATGCCGATCAGCACGCCGGCCACGAAACCCCATGTGAGAATAATGACGATGATTGCCAGCAGTGACAGGTAGTCGAGCAGCGAGAGCCGCTTGCGGGAGTCGACGATCCAGCGATGAAGTTGCTCCAGGCCGAGATACAGCAGCAGGCCACCGAGCACGAAGCGCGGCATATAGGCCAGCAAGGCAGGGTCGACCACAAGCATCAGCGCGGCTGCCGCGGCGACGGTGAGGCCCGAAAGCCGCCCTGTGGCACCGCTGTTGCGATTCAGGAGCGAACGGCTGATCGAGATGCAGCCGGCATAGCCTCCGAGTACACCGGCCAGGATATTGGCCGCCCCGGTCGCATTGAGCTCGCGTTCGATATCGGCTTCCCGATGTGCGGCGACTTCGAGGCCCGTCGTATTGAACAGCGTGCTCACGGCCGTCACGAAGATCACAGCGATGAAATTGCCGATGAGGCCGGGCAGCGCCTGCCACGGGTAACCGCCGCTGAAGAATGCCCAGGGCAAGGTTAGACTGGCCTTGGGCGGCGATGCGAAGGTCCAGCCCATAGCTTGGGCCTCGATCACGGACACGCCTGCGATCCGGAAGACGAGATGCGCCGCTATGACGCTCCCGAGGAGAATCATCGGCAGGCCTAGTGGGTTACGGGACCGATGCCAGGTCGCATAGATGGTCAGTGCCACGGCTGCCGCGGCCAGCAACTCGTAGAGCGTCATCGGATTGGCGAGTTTTGTCAGGTTCGCCCATTGCAGCTTGTAGCCGGTGATCACCTGAATCGCGCCGGCGACGATCAGGCAGGCGGTGGCGCCCAAAAATCCGCCGATCACCGGATAGGGCACATAGCGGATCGCGCGTCCCATGCGAGTAACGCCGAAGCCGCATAGCACGATGCCGGTGATGATCGTGGCCGAGGACAGGGTGATAAGTACCGGGCCGAGCAAGGCAGACGGCGCATCGGCCGTAACGATGTGTTCGACCAGGGCCGCCGCCAGGATGGCGGTGACGGCTGCGGTGGAGCTCTCGGGTCCGGCGACCGCGAAGGGAAACGAACTGCCGAGCGCGATGACGGCGGCGATGACGCTTGCAGAGATGAAGGTCGCGGAGATGCCGTAGGGCAGCAGCGAGGCCAGCGGCCCGGTGAAGATCAGCACGGAATAGGACAGGCCGAAGCTGATGGTGAGGACGCTGGCGATCAGGCCGCCGAACACGTCGTTGCGCCAGGCGCGCAACACGTCCGGGCTGACAAGGGTGTCAGTCATGGGCGGCTACTTTCGCAATAACGGCGATGAGGTGGGCGGGCCGGAAGTATGTCACGCGCGAACCTGTAGGAGCGCTGCGCGACAGGCGCAACCGCCGCCGTCTCTGGTAGACGACGGTGAGATGCACGGACAAGACTATTTTTATGACAGTCCGCGGGAAAGACAGTCAATTTGTTAGTTGATGACCAGCTCCGTGCCGGTCAAGCGACGATAGGCCTCCAAATAGCGCTTGCTGGTGGCGTCGATCACCTCAGGGGGCAGCGGCGGCGGCGGGGCTTCGCCGTTCCAGCGGCCGGCGCGGCGCTCGATGTCGAGATAGTCGCGCAGCGGTTGCTTGTCGAAGCTCGGTTGCGGCTGGCCCGGCTTATAGACGTCGGCGGCCCAGAAGCGGGAGCTGTCGGGGGTCATCACCTCGTCGATCAGGATGATGCGGCCATTGCCTTCCCTGCCGAATTCGAACTTGGTGTCGCCGATAATGATGCCGGCCTCGCGGGCGATCTCCTCGCCCTGGGTGTAGACAGCGCGGGTCATGCTCTCGAGGGTGAAGGCATCTTCCTCGCCGATGATCTCGCGCATCCGGGCGATAGTGATGTTTTCGTCATGGCCGGTCTCGGCCTTGGTCGCCGGGCTGAACACCGGCTCGGCGAATTTCTGGCTTTCGAGCAGTCCAGCGTTGAGCTTCTCGCCGGCCAGTGTGCCTGACGCGGCATATTCCTTCCAGGCCGAGCCCGAAATGTAACCGCGGATCACGCATTCGATCGGAAACACGGTGGTGCGTCGGCACAGCATGGCGCGACCGGCCAAGGCGGCGCGGTGATCTGCGAGAGCCGGCACCTGCCTGATGATCTCGTCGGCATCGGCCGAGATCATGTGATGCGGGACCACGCCGCCAAGCTGGTTGAACCACCAGGCGCTGATCTGGGTCAGCACCGCGCCCTTCATCGGGATGGTCTCGTTCATGACTACGTCGAAGGCGCTGATGCGGTCGGTGGTCAGCAGCAGCACCCGGTCGTCGCCGACGGAATAGATATCGCGCACCTTGCCGCGACCGATCTTGGGGAGGGGCAGATCGCTGGTGGCCATCGTGGTCATGTTAGGGTCTTTCGAAAGCAGAGTCGTCCGGCGTCTGGCCGGCGGCGGCGTGATGAAGGAGTGAGCCTATTCCGGCAGCGGGATGAATTCGTGTTCGTTGGGCACATGGGCGAAGCGGCCGGTCTTCCAGTCCTCTTTCGCCTGCTCGATGCGCTCCTTGCTGGAGGATACGAAATTCCACCACAGATGCCTCGGCCCTTCCAGCGCATCGCCGCCGAGGAACATCATGCGGGTATTGCGCGTCGCCTTGATGGTGATGGCATCGCCGGGCCGGAAGATCAGCAGTTGCGGCCCCTCATGGCGGTCGCCGGCGATCTCGACCTCGCCATCGACCACATAGACCGCGCGCTCCTCATGGTCGGGATCGAGAGGCACGGTGGTGCCGGCCTCGACGGCCACTTCGGCATAAAACCATGGCGACACCATCGACACCGGCGAAGCTTTGCCAAACGCCTTGCCGGCGATCACGCGCGCGGTGAAGCCGGTATCGGTGATGGTTGGCAGGCTGTCGGCGGCATAATGCTGGAACGAGGGCGCGATTTCCTCGGAACCCTTGGGCAATGCGATCCAGCTTTGCAGGCCGAGCATCTTCTGGCCGTCGCGGCGTTGCACGTCCGGGGTGCGCTCGGAATGGGCGATGCCCTTTCCGGCGGTCATCAGGTTCATGGCGCCCGGCTGGATCTCGCGGACATTGCCCTCGCTGTCGCGATGCATGATGGCGCCGTCGAACAGATAGGTGACGGTGGCTAGGCCGATATGCGGATGCGGCCGCACGTCCATGCCCCTGCCGGAGATGAACTGCATCGGGCCGAAATGGTCGAAGAAAATGAACGGGCCGACCATCTGCCGCTTGCCGTGGGGCAGGGCGCGGCGGACGAGGAAGCCGTCGCCGAGATCGCGGGTGCGTGGCACGATCACCAGCTCCAGCGCGTCGCAAGTCTGCGCGTCGCCGAGGATCGGATCTTCTGATGGTTGCCAGCTCATGAGGGCTCCGTGGGGTTGGGGCCATCATAGCAGCATTTGGCGGGGCGGGTAAAAGGGGCTCAGCCCGGATGGATCGCTCCGTCCGGGCTGAGGAATGGCTGTACTTACAGCGGCTTGATCTGGACCTTGCGGAATTTCACCACGCCGGAGCCGTATTGCAGGGCGATCGGGCCGGCGGCGTGCTTGGTGTCCTCGACATCGACGGTCTTTTCGCCGTTCAGGATCACCGTGAGCTTCGGACCCTTCGCCGTGATCTCATAGGTGTTCCACTTGTCCGCCGCCTTGGGCATCGGATTGACCTTAGCCACATCGACGATGGCGCCGGTGCCATAGGACGGGTCGGGCCGCTTGTCGAAGATGTTGACCTCGTAGCAGGTCTTGCCGTCGATCACCTTCGGGTTATCGCAGCGGATGAAGATGCCGCTATTGGCTTCGGCATCGGTCCAGAACTCGGCCTTGATCTGGAAATCCTTGTAGGGCGTCTTGCTGACGAGATAAGCGAGATCCTTGCCGGAGAGCAGTTTGTCGGCGGCGAGTGCGCCGTCCTTCATTGCCCAGTTGGCATCGCCAACCTTGTCCCAGTCACCCATCTTGGTGTTGTCGACCAGCGTGACCCAGCCGTCAGACTGGCTGATGGCAGGCTGGATTGTCGTAAGAGCCGCAACGCCAATGACGAATCCGGCCGCAATCGCTGTAACGCGCAACATAAAGGTCTCCTCCCGTTTGCTTTTTATTGGCGTGACGTTAGCCGCGGGAGAATGGGGTTGTAAATCTACTTCACATTGTGCGGTGCGCTAACGCTTGATGTCCTGCGCTTCGCTGCAGGGCTGCGGGTTGATCGTCCGTCCAGCAGCACTTGTTGCATCGCCTGGACGTTCGGCGAGGCCGCGCCCTTGCGCCAGATCAGTACGGTCTCGGCGTGATTCTCGCCGCGCGGCAGGCGATGCACGGTGAGTCGCTTGCCCTCCGGAAAGGTTGACAGCGCGCTTTCCGGCAGCAGCGCGATGCCCATACCCGCGACGACGCAGCCGAGCATGGCGTGATAGGAGCCGAGTTCGATGGTGCGCTCGGGCATCTCGCCGCGCTTTGCATACCAGTCTTCCAGCCGCTTGCGATGCGGGCAGCCGTTCTCGAACACCAGTACCGAGCGCGGCGCGCTGTCCTTGCGGCCGATCGGCGGATGGCGTGGCGACGACACGATCACCGGCTCCTCGTCGAACGCATGCATGCGGTCGAACGGCGCCGCGGCGATCGGCTCCGCCACAAAGGCGGCATCGAGATCGCCGGCGAGGATGCCCTTCGCGAGCGTCTCCGGATTGCCGATGCGCATTTCGAGCTGCACGTCGGGATAGCGGCGGTGAAATTCGTTGAGCGGTGCGGGCAGCCGCACCGCCGCGGTGCTCTCCATGGCGCCAAGGCGAAAGACGCCGCGCGGCCGCGGGTCCTGAACCGCGTCGCGGGCTTCGTCCGCCAACGCCAGCAGCCGGTCGGCATAGCCGAGTAGCGTTTGACCCGCAGGCGTCAGATGCAGACGCTTGCCTTCGCGCACGAACAGCGCCGTGCCGAGATCGTCTTCGAGCTGACGCACCCGCGTCGTCACGTTGGACTGCACGCGGTGCAACCGTTCCGCGGCGCGCGTCACACCGCCTTCGCGCACCACGGCGCGAAAGATGCGCAGTTCGGACAGATCCATGCATCTCCCCATGAGATCGAAATGATCTTGATTATTCATTTTATGGGATGAAAAGCGCCGGGTAAACCCGTCATGGCTGACATCAGCTATGAGCGGAAAAGGGTGCGGACATGATCGACAGCGAATGCGAGCCGCACGCGCATGACACGCGCTACCTGACGCCGCTGCAATGGACCGCGCTGAAGCGATCCATCATCCGGGGCATCCATGTCGAGCGCGGCCGGATGTTGCGTTCGGTCGCGATGGCGACCGTCGCAGCCCTGCGCCATGGCTGGCGCTGCCTGCGCGAGCGGCAACAGGCGCGAGACCAACTACGCTCCATGAGCGACTACGAATTGCGCGATATTGGCGTGACCCGCGCCGCCATTGATGCCGTGACCCGCCACAGCAATGACGATGCGACGCAGGACGCGCCACAACGATCATATCAAAACTGGAGAGCCATGATGTCGAAAGCCTACTGGATTGTCCGCGTCTCGGTGCTCGACGAGAGCCGTTATCCGGAATATCTCGCCGCGGCCAAGCCGGCGTTCGACAAGTTCGGCGCACGGTTCATCGTGCGCGGCGGCGCCTTCGAAACCATGGAAGGCGATGCCCGGGATCGCAATGTGGTGGTGGAATTCGCCGACCGCGCGACAGCAACGGCTTGCTATCGCAGCCCGGAATACGAAACCGCCAAGTTCATCCGGCAAAAATGCGCCGAGGCCGATTTTATCATCATCGACGGCGCCTGATGCCCGTTACCGTCCCAGCGCGGTCGCCGTTGCCACGCGGTCGAAAGTCTCGAGCGAGAGAATCGCGTCAGCGAATTTCTCGGCGCGATTGTTCAGCACGGGGCGCGCGAGCTGCAGAAACTTCTGCTGCATGGCGTTCGCATCCGGGAACGACGTCGGTTCGCCCGACGGATCGGCATAGATGCGCTCATGCACGCCGTCCTCGGTGGTGATGCTGACGCGGGCGCCGAACGGATGGCGCTTGCCTTCGAGGCGTTCGTCCTGAACCACGTCGAAACGGTCGGCCAGCGTGTTGATTGCGCTGTCGCCGAGACGCTTATAGTCGTCCCAGCCGAAGCTGCCCTGTTCGAGCGCGAGCGCGCCGGTGAAGAACATCGAGAACTGGCCGCTGACGATGGAGGTCGGGTGACGCTTGGTGGCGGCGTCGCCGGTCAGCGTGATGCCGTTGCGATGCAGGCCGATCTCGACACGCGTGACCTGCTCGGGCGTCAGATTGTGTTCGCGCCGCATCGCGACCAATGCGTCGATGGCGGCATGCGTATAGCGGCAGCTCGGATACGGCTTCACGCCGATCTTCATGGTCTCATAGACAGAGCCGAGATCGGCCACGGCCTTCTCGGGATGCGCGTTGTCGCTATAGCCGACCAGCAGGCCATGCTTGCCTTCGACGGATTCGGTCGCGCCGATGAAGTCGTTGCGCGCCAAAGTCGCGGCGATCACGCCGTTCATAGCGGCGGCGCCGACCTGGTAGCGCTTGTTCCAGGCGCCGTTGACGAGGAATTGCAGCGAGCCCGCCGCCTGGCTGCCCGACACGCCGAAGGCCGAGATCAGCTGATCCTTTGAGAGCCCGAACAGTTTGCCGGCTGCAGCCGCAGCGCCATAGGTGCCGGCGGTCGCGGTGGGATGGAAGCCCTTGGCATAGTGCGAGGTCGGATCGAGCGCATTGCCGAGCCGGCAGCAGACCTCATAGCCGGCGACGATCGCGGTCAACACCTGCTTGCCCGATGCGCCTACCATTTCACCAACGGCGAAGGCGGCGGGTACCACGGGGGCGCTGGGGTGCAGCGAGGAATCGGCATGGGTGTCGTCGAAATCGAGCGAATGGCCGAGCGCGCCATTAAGCAGGGCTGCCACGGCCGGCGTCCATGTCTTGCTGTCGCCGAAGACGGTGGATTCGCCCGTGCCGTCCAGCGACAGGGCTTCCAGCATCTTGAGCAAGGAGGGGGTGGATTCGGCCTCGCTGCGGGCACGGATGGTGCTGCCGAGATAATCGAGGGTGAGAACCTTGGCGCGTTCCAGCACGTCCTGCGGAATGTCGTCGAATTTCAGGTCTGCGACATAGGCGGCAAGCGTTGCAGTCTCGTTAGCCATTGTGTTTCCTCACTCTTGTTGAAATAGCCTTAGGCGGACCAAATCGGCGTTTCAAGCGGGCAGGACGACGCGTGGACCAGCCATGCTGAAACCGGTTCGTCAAAATCCGTTTCAGGGGTCAATTCTGACATGTCCGCATCGAAGCGAATTCTCGGCTTCCTGAAACGGGTGGTTGCCTTCTTCGGGGAGCGCAAGGTCGAACTCGGCCTCGGCGTCCGGGTGACCGCAGCGGCGCTTGTCGCGCTGATCGTGGCCCTGACCGTCGGGCTCAAACTGCCGCTCTGGGCCGTGCTGACCGCGATCATCGTCACCCAGATGAGCGTCGGGCGGTCGCTGAAGGCAACGCGCGATTATCTGGTCGGGACCATCGGCGGCGCCATTTACGGCGGCGCGGTCGCGATTCTGATCCCGCATTCCAATGAAGGTGCGCTGCTCGCGGTGCTTGTGCTCTCCGTGGCGCCACTGGCCTTCATCGCGGCGATCAATCCTAGCCTCAATGTCGCGACCGTGACGGCCATCATCGTGCTGCTGCTGCCGATGATGAACCACAACACGCCGCTGGAATCCGCCATCGATCGTGTGCTCGAAGTCACGGTCGGTGCCGTCACAGGTCTTCTGGTGTCGTTCCTGGTGCTGCCGTCGCGGGCGCATAGTCAGGTCCGGGCCAGTTCGGCGGAAGCGCTCGATCTGATCGCGACGGCGCTCACCGAACTGCTGGCGTCATTGACGCGCGGGCGAGACAACGAGGCACTGCACCGGCTGCAGGATGGGATCGGCAACGCGCTCACCAATCTGAATGCGATCGGCGCCGAAGCAGAGCGTGAGCGTGCCGCGCATCTCTCCCGTGGTCCCGACACTGGCCCGTTGCTGCGCACGACGCTGCGGCTGCGGCACGATCTGGTCATGATCGGGCGGTCCACGGTGGTGCCGTTGCCATCCGCACTGCAGGTCAGGCTGGCCGGTCCGCTGGCGCGGGTCAGCGATGCGATGACGAGTTTCCTGCATTCGACGGCCGTGGCATTGCGCAGCGGCACCGGCGCGCCGGCGATCTGGCCGGTACAGACGGCGTTGCAGGCTTATGCGGGAGAGATCGGTGCGCTGCGTCAGGAAGGACTAACGCGCGGATTACCCGGCGATGTAGCCGAGCGCTTCTTCGCGATCGGCTTTTCGCTGGAACAGATGCGGCAGAATTTGAAGGATCTCGAACGTTGCGTCGCCGAATGGGCCGAGACGAACCCGGATCCGGTGAGCAAGGAGCCTACTGACGCGACTTGAGCAATGCCAAGGCGTGGAGCTGCAGCTTTTCCGGGTCGCGCTCGCCGCGCGATGCTTCATCGAGAATACTGTTCGAGAGCAACTGCACGGCATCCGATGAAATCCGCAGCGGCAATTCATCGAGGCAGAGATCCAGCGCCGCGGACATCGCAGCGACCGTCTCCGGGCCGAACGACTGGTTTCGCTGATCGTCAGCCTGAGGTGCCAGATCGGGAGATGCGATGTTACGAATGCGGGCCGAAAGCCGCGCCGCCTCGGCGAGTACGCGAAGGTAGATCAATCCGGCCTCGCTGAGCGCCTCTTCATCGGTCTGTCCGGATCGCGCCACGGCGACAATCCGCGCGGCAAGGCGGCGGCGGTTCTCTGGCGTGTCGGCGGACTCGCCTTCATGCGTCACAAAGGGCTGCCAAGCGGCGTCAAACGCGTGCGCCAGCGTGACTTTCAGCTCGTCGTTCTGCGGATCAATCTCGGTAAATGGCATATGGGCTAACGAGCTGCGATGACCCAGGTTCCCCACGGCGGCCACGGCAAATTCAGCGCGCGACCTGCCGCAACATGGAACGGACCACCATCCGGTGAAACGGCTTGATGACCGTCAGGTAGATGCGTCCGAGCCAGTTATGCATCAGCACGACAGTCGTTGCCGTAACGCGCTGGCCGGTGCCGTCCGCTGCGACATCGACCACGACGCGAAAATCGAGATGATTGTCATTGAATCCCGCGACCAGACGCTGCGGCGTCTCGCTGAGTACAGGGAAAAAGCCGACCTTGTCGATATTGGCGTGACGGGCAGAGTGCGCCGTCTTCAGCCCGAAGGGCGCAACGATCAGATCCCGCAGCCGCATCAGGGCATCCACCCAGGGCGGAGAGTGGCTGAGCATGCGGGTGGCGGCGTCGCGAGCGGTCAGGTCCGTCGTCTCGGTCGTGATACTGAAGGCGTCGGCGAATTGTGCGCCGGTCAGCAGGCTCTTGGTGTCGATTGTCGGGTGAACCATGGATATGGTCATCAGGACCTCCGTAGACGTCAAGAAGCGGCGCAGCACGCCGCCAGTTACGCCGCTTTGCAGCATAACATGTCTTTGCATCCGGCGCCGGATACTCCCTAAGATCACGGAAAAATTAGGCAAAGATCTGCTTAGACAAGACCTGGTCAGGGAGGATTTGAAATGGCTTGGCTCAGGCTTGCTCCGCTCTGTCTGGTGCTGATCGCGCCGCTGTGCGCGTCCGCGCAGGACTATCCCACCCGTCCCATCACGCTCGTTGTGCCATTCGCCGCCGGCGGCAGTTCCGACGTCAATGCGCGGCTGATTGCCGAACAGATGAGCCGGCATCTCGGTCAGCCCATCGTGATCGAAAATATAGGCGGTGCGGGTGGGGCCGTGGCGCTAGCCCGCGTCGCGCAGGCTCCACCCGACGGCTACACTATCGTGCAGGGCAATAGCGGCACCAATACTGCGGTCTACCTGTTCACGCCCGATGTGAAATTCGCGCCGTCGGATTTTGCAGGCATCGGCATGTTCAACAAGAGTTCGGCCATGGTTGCCATCCGGCGCAATTTTCCGGCCGACAATCTCGCGCAATTCATCGCGCATGCGAAACAGAATCCCGGCCGTCTCAATATCGGCCACTCCGGTGTGGGCTCGCAGAACTATCTGTTCTGCAAGGCTTTCGTTCAGGCCGCGGGCATCGACGTCACGCTGGTCGGCTACCGCGGTGGCGGTCCGGCCCTGAATGATCTGATAGGCGGACAGATCGACGGCATCTGCGATTCTTCGGCATCGGTGACGCCGGCCATCCAGAGCGGTCTCATTCGCGCGATTGCGCTCGCATCCAGAACGCGCCTGCCGCATCTGCCAGACGTCCCGACCGCCAGCGAGGCCGGGTTGCCACAATTTGAAATATCCGGCTGGTATGCGCTGTTTGCGCCGAAGGGTACGCCTGCGCCGATCATCGGGAAGCTCAATGCCGCGATGCGCGCTGCCGTTGCGAATCCCGATTATCAGAAACGGCTCGACGATCTCGGCTCCGTGCCCGCCGGCGATGCGGAAATGGCGCCGGCCTATCTCGCGGCCTTCGTGCCGCAGGAGATCGAACGTTTTCGAAAGATGCTGGGCGACAGCAAGTGATCTAAGGCCGGATCACCTATGCAACGGTATAGTATGGCCGTCATCGCTTTCGTGTTATAAGAATTTCAGTGCGGCTGTTGGTGGGGGAATAACTTGGCTTACGATCGTTCGACCGTTGAAGCGGTGATCCAGCATTATTTCGACGGCCTCTACGAGGCTGATGCCGACAAGCTTGGCGCAATTTTTCATCCGACCGCGGACCTGCGCTGGGTCGAGAATGGCGAGCTGAAAGTGCTGACCATGCCGGACTGGATGGCCATGGTTCGTACGCGGACCTCGGGCAAGGTCGATGGCAAGACCCGCGATGACCTCATTGTCACCATTGATCGCTCCGACGACAAAACGGCCTTCATCAAGGTGCGCTGCCAGCTGCCGCCGCGTTATTTCACCGATTACCTGATCGCGATGAAGCTGGCCGATGGCTGGCAGATCGTCTCGAAATCCTATCGCTACGACGTGAAGGACTAACAGGCGCAGGCATCCTGCCTGCACTTGTAGAAGACGTGTGCCAAGTTCGGTTGCGCGACATTGGCTATAAATATCAGAAATTGCGATTGATCCCGGTCGGAATCCGTTCGCGGGATTGACCTAAGTCAATCGCGGCGGCGGCGCAGTGAGCTAGTCGTGATGGTGTGAGGATGCTCTGTGCCGATCGGGCGCCGCGAGTCCTGCCTGACGAACCGCCGCGAGACGAGCAGGGGATGACCGGATGATCGCGCAATTGACCAAATCAGAACGGCAGCTTGCGCTGATCATCCTGCTGGCCTTCACGATTTGCGGTCTCGCGATGGCGATCGCCGGCCGCCAGGACCCGCTCGGCGTCCATGGCGCGATCGTCATGCTGGCCGGGATCGCCGGCATCTTCGGTGTCATCTATGTCTATTACGAGCCGGAGCCCGACGAGGGCCGGCTGGCGCTATATTACGACGACCCCACCAAAGTGGCGATCATCCTGGCGATGATCTGGGCCGTCATCGGCATGTTCATCGGCGACTGGGTCGCGTGGCAGCTGGTGTTTCCCAATCTGACGTTCGATGCCGGCTGGTCGAGCTTCGGCCGCATCCGTCCCGCGCATACCAGCGCGGTGATCTTCGGCTTCGGCGGCAATGGGCTGATCGGCACTTCGCTTTATGTGCTCCAGCGCACCTCGCGTGCACGATTGCCGGATCAGATCAGCCCGTGGTTCGTGTTGCTCGGTTACAATCTGTTCTGCCTGCTCGCCGCCACCGGCTACTTCATGGGCGTCACCCAGTCGAAGGAATATGCCGAGCCGGAATGGTATGCCGACCTTCTGCTGGAAATCGTCTGGATCGTCTATTTCGTCATCTATATGCGGACGCTGGCGCGGCGGAAGGAGCCGCATATCTACGTCGCCAACTGGTACTACATGGCCTTCATCCTGGTGGTGGCGATCCTGCACACCGTCAATAATCTGGCAATGCCGGTCTCGTTCGGTCACGCCAAGAGCTATTCGGCCTTTTCCGGTGTGCAGGATGCGATGACCCAATGGTGGTACGGCCACAACGCCGTCGCCTTCTTCCTCACCTCCGGCTTCCTCGGCATGATGTATTACTATCTGCCGGTGCGCGCGGGCCGGCCGATCTATTCCTACCGGATGTCGATCATCTCGTTCTGGGGCATCACCTTCATGTATATGTGGGTGGGCTCCCATCACCTGCATTACACGGCACTGCCGCAATGGGTGCAGACGCTCGGCATGACTTTCTCGCTGATGCTGCTGATTCCGTCCTGGGGCTCCGCCGGCAATGCCCTGCTCACGCTGAACGGCGCTTGGCACAAGGTGCGCGACGATGCGACGCTGCGTTTCATGATGGTGGCCGCGGTGTTCTACGGTCTCACCACGTTCGAGGGATCGTTCATGGCGATTCGCTCGGTGAATTCGCTATCGCATTACACCGACTGGACCGTCGGTCATGTCCATGCCGGTGCGCTCGGCTGGGTGGCCATGATCACCTTCGGCTCGATCTATGCGTCGGTGCCGTGGCTGTGGAAGCGCGAGCGGATGTATTCGCCGGCGCTCGTCGAATGGCACTTCTGGCTCGCTGTCGCCGGCCTCTTCACATACGTCTTCGCGATGTGGAATTCAGGTATCATCCAGGGCTTGATGTGGCGCACCTATAACAGTAGCGGCACGCTCTCTTATTCCTTCATCGAGACAGTGATCGCGATGAAGCCTTATTACGTTGCGCGGGCGGTCGGCGGGTTCTTCTTCTTCGCTGGCGCCGTGATCGGTCTCTACAACATCGTCATGACCATCCGCACTGCTGGTCAGCCGGCCGATGAACGCGCCGCCGATCGTCCGGTGGCACAGCCCACTGGCGTGCCTGCGCTGCAGCCGGGAGAATAACGATGGGTTTGTTCGGCCTGCACTACAAGCTCGAGCGCAAGACGATGAGTCTTGCCATCGGCATCATCATTGCCGCCAGCATCGGCGGGCTCATCGAGATCGTGCCGCTGTTCACGATCCATCAGACGGTGGAAGACTCACCGGATATGCGCGTCTATACGCCGCTCGAAATCGCCGGCCGCAACATCTACATCCGTGAAGGCTGCTACGCCTGTCATTCGCAGATGATCCGCACATTGCGCGATGAGGTCGAGCGTTACGGGCCATATTCGCTCGCGGTCGAATCCAAATACGATCATCCGATGCTGTGGGGCTCGAAGCGCACCGGGCCGGATATCGCGCGCCTCGGCGGTAAGTATTCCGACGAGTGGCATGTCAAGCATCTGACCAATCCGCGCGACGTGGTGCCGGAATCCGTGATGCCGCCTTATGCCTATCTCACGCGCGCCAAGGCGCGGATCGACGATCTCGGCCTGCATCTGGCCGCGCTGCGCAAGGTCGGCGTGCCTTATACGGATGAGATGATCGCCAACGCATCCAACGATGCCTATGGCCAGACAACGCCGGATACGCCTTTCGCCGAAGGCGTCACCAAGCGCTATGGCGAGGCGACCAATGTGCGTGCCTTTGACGGTCAGCCCGGCGAGCCGACGGAGATGGATGCGCTGGTCGCTTACTTGCAGATATTGGGCAAGCTGACCGATGCGGCTCATAAGGCCAAAACGGCTGCGGCGGGAGAGTGACGATGGAGCATGAGACCACCGTCTGGTTCGCGAAATCCTTCGGACTGTTCTACCTGATCGCTATGTCGATCGGCGTGGTGGTCTATGCCTACTGGCCCAAGAACAAGACGTCGTTCGACTCTGCAGCGCAGTCGATCCTCGACCCCTCTGTTGAGGACAAGCCGTATGAGGCGAAGCGATGGCAGTAGAGGAACGCGATCCCGTCTCCGGTTATCTCACCACCGGCCACGAGTGGAACGGTATCAAGGAGTTGAACACGCCAGTGCCGCGTACGGTGGTCTTCTTGCTCTGGGCGACCTTTCTCTATTCGGTCGTGTACTGGATCCTGATGCCGGCCTGGCCGCTGGGCGTGACCTATACCAAGGGTCTGCTGGGGATCGACCAGCGCAACACCGTGGCCGAGCAGATCAAGGACGCGGCCTCAGACCGCACCAAGTGGAGCAAGCTGATCGATACCGAAAGCTTCGAAGCTATCCAGGCCGATCCGAAGTTGATGAAGATCGTGCGGCAGACCGGCGCGACTTTGTTCGGCGACAATTGTGCGGCCTGTCATGGCCGCACCGCCGAGGGTGGCAACGGCTTTCCAACGCTGGTGTCGCAAGCCTTCCTGTGGGGCGGCACGCCCGATGCGATCGCCGAGACGATCCGCGTTGGCATCAATTCGCCGCACAAGGATTCGCGGACGTCGCAGATGCCGGCCTTCGGCCGGGACGGGATGCTGAAGCGCGAGCAGATCGACGATGTCGTCGACTATGTTCGCAGCCTGTCGAACCCTGCCGTCGCCAAGGCTATCGCGCCCGCGAAGCTCGCCAGCGGCAAAGCGGTGTTCACCGACAATTGCGTCGCCTGCCACGGCGAGAACGCGACCGGCAATATCGAACTCGGTGCGCCGAACCTGCGCGACAATTTCTGGATCTATAGCGGCGGCGCCCAGTCGGTCTTCACGACTGTCTGGGGTGGCCGGCAAGGTCACATGCCGAGCTGGGATTCGCGGCTGTCGGCGCTCGATCGCAAGATTCTCGCGCTCTATCTCGTCAACCTCAGGGCTGCCGGGCCATGAGTGCAGCAGCGATGAAGCACGTCAACGCGAAGTTCTGGATCTGGATGGCGGTTGCTGCCGGTCTGCTACTGGTGCTGATGGCCAATGCGCACATGGTCTATGTGGCGCTCTGGTCGCAGCCCGACTGTATCGATCACGTCAAGCGCGGCACCAGTGTCGCGGAAGCCGGAAAATTCAGTGCGGCGTCCTCGTCATGCACGCCGCGTCATTGAGATTGCGAGGTCGAAGATGAATCTTCCAGCCGTTGCCCCTCCGCTACCACCCTCGGTGTCGTGGAATCGCCATGTCGCGCCATCCGTCGCCTTTGACTGGCTCAAAGCCGGCTGGCGCGATCTGACAATTATCCCGTCGGTGAGCCTCAGCTATGGCATGCTGGTTTTCGCGGTCTCGGTCGTCCTGGTCGGCGGGTTGTTCGCTTTCGGCTGGGACTACATCCTGTTTCCGGCCTTTGCCGGCTTCATGGTGGTCGGGCCGGTACTCGCCATCGGGCTCTATGAGAAGAGTCGCCGGATCGCCGCCCATGAGCGTGTCTCGCTGTTGCAGATGATTCTCGTCCGGCCGAAGTCGGGCGGGCAGCTGCTGTTCGCGGGCCTCTTGTTGTGCTCGCTGATGCTGGTCTGGATCCGCGCCGCGGTGATCATCTACGCGTTGTTTTTCGGCATGAACCCATTTCCCGGCCTCGATGGCGTTGCGGCCATGCTGTTCACCACACCCGTCGGCTGGGCGATGCTGATCGCCGGCACCGCGGTCGGCGGCATCTTTGCGGCATTCTCCTTTGCGATCAGCGTGTTCGCCATTCCCATGCTGCTCAACGAGCGCGTCGATGCGCTCACCGCCATGGGTACCAGCATGGGGATGGTCTGGGCCAATCTGCCGGTCATGCTGACCTGGGCGGGAATCGCCCTGGCTTTGTTCTTGATCAATGTCATGACCGGCCTGCTCGGTATGATCGTCGTGTTTCCCGTGCTCGGTCACGGGACATGGCACGCCTATGTGGCGATGAAGCCGGGTGTCGAGGTGACTGGCTAAAGCATGATCCGGAAAAGTGGGAACCGGTTTTCCGAAAGGATCATGCGCAAAGTGAGAAACGAGGTCTCCGATGAGTTGCTGTGGCTCAGGAGCAGAATTGGCAATGCTGGCGGCGCCGGATCCGCGCGAAGTCCTGCTGGTCAGCCGGACCATTGCCGGCGGTTTGAGGCAGACCGATCTCTCGGTACCGGACGTTCACTGCGGCGCCTGTATTCGCACGGTTGAGAAGGCGCTCGATGCACTCGATGGCGTGACCTGGGCCCGGGTCAATCTTTCCACGAAGCGCGTCACCATCAAATGGCGCGCCGATGCCTCGCCTCCGCCCTTCATCGAAACGTTGCGCAATGTCGGCTATGAAGCGCATCTGTTCGAGGTCGATGGCGATGCCAGGGACACGACGCTGTCGGAACTGATCCGTGCGCTGGCGGTGTCGGGCTTTGCGGCGAGCAATATCATGTTGCTATCGGTCTCGGTGTGGTCCGGTGCCGAGCCCGCGACACGCGATCTGTTCCACGGCATCTCTGCGTTGATCGCGTTGCCGACGCTGATCTATTCCGGCCGGGTATTCTTTCGCTCGGCCTGGCAGGCGCTGCGTCACGGTCGCACTAATATGGATGTGCCAATCTCGCTCGGCGTCTTGCTGGCCTTCGGCATGAGCCTGTACGAGACTGCGATCCATGGTCCGCATGCCTATTTTGATGCGGCGGTGACGCTGCTGTTCTTCCTGCTGATCGGCCGCACGCTCGATCACATGATGCGCGAGCGCGCACGTGTCGCAGTCAAGGGGCTCGCGCGTCTGGCGGCGCGCGGCGCGCTGGTTCTGCAGAGTGATGGTGCGCAGACCTATCTGCCGGTCAGCGAAATCACGCCGGATATGACCATCATGCTCGCCGCCGGCGAGCGCGTGCCGGTCGATTCGCAGGTCACCAAAGGTTTGTCCGAACTCGACGTCTCGTTGGTCACCGGCGAGAGCGTGCCGCAGCCGGCACTGCCGGGGTCGGTCCTGCGCGCAGGCACGCTGAATCTCACGGGGCCTCTGATCATCACGGCGACAGCCTCCGCCAACGAGTCGTTCCTGGCCGAGATGCTGCGGATGATGGAAGCCGCAGAGCAGGGCCGTTCGGTCTATCGCCGCATCGCCGATCGTGCAGCCGGGCTCTATGCGCCGGTTGTGCATCTCACGGCGGCGATCACGCTGGTCAGCTGGCTCATCGTGTCCGGCGACGTGCATCGCGCCATCACCATTGCCGTCGCGGTGCTGATCATCACCTGTCCTTGTGCGCTCGGCTTAGCTGTGCCGATGGTGCAGGTGGTTGCTGCGCGACGACTGTTTGAGAGCGGCATCATGATCAAGGATGGCGGGGCGCTTGAGCGTCTCGCCGAGATCGATACGGTGGTGTTCGACAAGACGGGCACACTGACGCTCGGCAATGCCCGCGTCGTCAATTCGGACAACGTCGATCCTGCGACCTTGGCACTGGCCGGCGCGATTGCCGCGCATTCACGTCATCCCTATTCGCGCGCGCTCGCTGCGGCCGTTCCGAGGTTGCAGGCCCCGATTGTGCTCGATGATGTCTCCGAACATCCGGGCTGCGGCATGGAAGCGCGTCTCGGCGGCAGCGTGCTGCGCCTCGGGCGGCCGGAATGGGCTCTCACCGATACCAGCCGCATGGATCTCGATGGCTCCTCCGTCGTGCTGTCGCGCGATGGACAATGCGTGGCGGATTTCCGCTTCGAGGATCGGTTGCGTGCGGGCGCGGTTGAAACGGTCGGCGACTTGAAGCGCGACGGACTGGCTGTCGAGGTTGTCTCGGGCGATCGCGAGATGCCGGTGCGCACGCTCGCGAGCGGCATGGGCGTGCCATATTTCGCCGGCGTGCTGCCGGGCGGCAAGGCGGCGCATGTGGCAGAGCTGGCATCCGCCGGCAAGAAGGTGCTAATGGTTGGCGACGGCCTCAATGACACGCCGGCGCTGATGGCCGCGCATGCGTCGATGGCGCCGGCGTCAGCTGCTGATGTCGGGCGCAACGCCGCAGATCTCGTCTTCCTGCGCGAGGATCTGTCGGCCGTGTCGCAGGCAATCGCGGTCTCGCGCGAGGCAGGGCATCTCGTGCGGCAGAATCTCGCACTGGCAGTCGGCTACAATCTCATTGCGGTGCCGATCGCGATCATGGGCCATGTCACGCCGCTGGTTGCAGCGATCGCGATGTCCGGTTCGTCCATCGTGGTTGTCGCCAATGCGCTGCGGCTGCGTGGCCGTGGCAAGTCCGACAAGTCTCAGGGCGCAGGCGCATCAACGCCGCGAATGTCAGTCAGATTGGAGCCGGCGGAATGACGGACTATTTTTATCTGATCCCGATCGCCATCGGGCTTGGCCTGTGCGGCCTCGCGGCGTTCCTGTGGTCGCTGCAATCAGGTCAGTATGACGATCTGCAGGGCGCCGCCGAACGCATTCTGCATCAGGACGATGTGCCGCTGTCGCATTAGAATTCAATAGCGACGGTCGCGGGCCTCCCCCTCACGTCATTGCCGGGCTTGACCCGGCAATCCAGCTTCAAAGTCGATAAGTTTGTGCGCGGGCGAAGATGGATACGGGTCAAGCCCGCGTATGACGACTGAGAGTTATGGCTGGATCGCCGAGGCGTCGCGGCTGGCGAACTGCCGGTTGATCGAGATCGCAAGCAGGGTCACGACCGCGCCCGACAGCAGATACACGCCCGACGAGGACAGGCCGAAGCGGCTCGACATCACCAGCGCCACGAATGGCGCGAAGCCGGCGCCGAACAGCCAGGCAAGGTCGGTGGTAAGCGCCGAACCGGTGTAGCGGAAGCGCTTCGAGAAGCTCGATGCGACCGAGCCCGACGACTGACCGAGCGACAGGCCGAGCAGGATGAAGCCGGTCACCATGAAGGCCAGTTCGCCGACGATGCCGCCGTCCAGCATCTGCGGTGCGAAGCCGCTAAATACGGCGATGGCAATCGCCGAACCGGTCAGCAGCGTGCGGCGGCCGACCTTGTCGGCGACATAGCCCGACACGATCATCGCGATGATGCCGAACACGGCACCGACGCATTCGACGATCAGGAAGCGGCCGGGTGCTTCGCGGGTGAACAGGAACACCCATGAGAGCGGGAACACCGTGACCATGTGGAACAGCGCGAAGCTCGCCAGCGGTGCGAAGGCGCCGATGACGACGGTGCGGCCCTGCTGGGCGATGGTCTCGGTGACCGAGGACGGCTCGAGTTCACGGGCTTCGAACAGCGCCGTGTAGCCCGGCGTCACCACCATGCGCAGACGTGCGAACAGCGCGACGACATTGATGGCGAAAGCAACGAAGAACGGATAGCGCCAACCCCAGTCGAGGAAGTCTTCAGCGGACAGGGTATCGACGAAGAAGGCGAACAGCGCGCTCGCCACCAGAAGGCCGATCGGCGCGCCGAGCTGCGGGATCATGGCGTACCAGCCCTTCTTGCCCTCCGGCGCATTCAGCGCCAGCAGCGAAGCAAGGCCGTCCCAGGTGCCGCCCCAGGAAATGCCCTGGCCGATACGCGCAGCCGCCAGTAGCCAGGCCGATGCGACGCCGATGGATTCGTGACCGGGCAGGAAGGCGATGGCGACGGTGGCCACGCCGAGCAGGAACAGCGCGATGGTCAGTTTGGCGCCTTTGCCCTGGCTGCGATCGATGGCCGTGAAGATCATCGTGCCGATCGGGCGGGCGATGAATGCCAGCGAAAAGATCGCAAAGGAATAGAGAGTGCCGGTCAGCGGATCGAGATAGGGGAAGACGAGCTTCGGAAACACCAGCACCGAAGCAATCGCATAGACGAAGAAGTCAAAGAACTCGGAGGTCCGGCCGATGATGACGCCAATGGCGATCTCGCCCGGGTTAACCGCTCCGTGGCCATCCGCGTGCAGAAGGCGTGCGTCCCGTTCGATCGTCGATGACGTCTGCGCCATTTTTTCTATCCGTCGGTGGTGTGTTGAAGGTCATGCAATCGACGCCCAAGGGCGACGCGAGGTTGACGATTTGTCGCGAACCGCGTCTTCGGACCATTGGACAAATTGTCCAATGTTGCCCTGCAGCAAATACGCTTAACCGTGCGCGCGACGGACATTATTGAATGGGTAACACCTTGAGCCGCCTACGGATACTCCTTTTGCTGCCCTTGGTTGCCTTGCTGGGCGGATGCAATTTCGTCGTGATGAATCCTGCGGGTGACATCGCAGTGCAGCAACGCGATCTCGTGGTCATTTCCACGGTGTTGATGCTGCTGATCATCGTGCCGGTGATGGCCCTGATCGTGTTCTTCGCCTGGAAGTACCGGCAGTCGAATGCCGACGCGAAATACGAGCCGGACTGGGATCACTCGACCCATCTCGAGCTGGTCATCTGGTCGATGCCCCTCCTCATCATCATCTGCCTCGGCGCCGTGACCTGGTCCAGCACGCATCTGCTCGACCCGTATCGTCGGCTCGACCGGATTGCGCCCGGCAATGCTGCGAGCCTTCTTGAGCCGCTGCAGGTCGAAGTCGTCGCGCTCGACTGGAAGTGGCTGTTCTTCTACCCGGAATACGGCATTGCTACGGTCAATGAACTGGTTGCGCCGGTCGATCGTCCGGTGCGCTTCAAGATCACTGCCTCTTCGGTGATGAACTCATTCTATATCCCCGCGCTCGCCGGTCAGATCTATGCGATGCCCGGCATGGAAACCAAGCTGCACGCGGTCATCAACAAGGCCGGCGTTTACGACGGCTTCTCGGCGAACTATAGCGGCGCCGGCTTCTCCGGCATGCGCTTCAAGTTCCATGGCGTCGATCAGGCCGGCTTCGATGCCTGGATTGCCAAGGCCAAGGCGAGCAGCGAGACGTTGAGCCGCGAGGCCTATCTGGAGCTCGAAAAGCCCAGCGAGAACGTGCCGGTTCGTCTCTACAAGGAAGTCGCGCCTGACCTCTACAAGGCGATCCTCAACATGTGCGCCCAACCCGGCAAGATGTGCATGAGCGAGATGATGGCGATGGATGCGAAGGGTGGCCTCGGCCTCGCCAGCGCCCGCAACATCCTGCCGCTGAAGTACAATATCTCGATGCTTGACGGCTCCAGTTCGACCAAGAACTACGTCGCCAGCGTCTGCACCCTCGCCGAGGCGGCTCGCGAAGCAGCCGATCACCGCTCGACGACGACTCCACCCGACCCGACACCGGTCACCGGTGCTGGTCTCACGCGCCCGGGTGCCGCCCCCGCGCCGTTCAATTTCACGCCTGCGCTGTCGCCTGCCGAGCGGCGCGCTTCCAACACCTGATCGGGTCGATCTAATGTCTGATACAGCCGTAGTGGCAAACACCGGGCTTGCGAAGTTCATCTTCGGCCGCCTGACGCTCGAGTCGTTTCCCTATCATGAACCGATTCTGGTCGCGACTTTCGCGATGGTCGCCCTCGGCGGCATCGTGCTGCTCGCTGCGCTGACCTACTTCAAGCTCTGGGGCTATCTCTGGAAGGAGTGGTTCACCAGCGTCGACCACAAGAAGATAGGCATCATGTATATGGTGCTGGGCATCGTCATGTTGCTGCGCGGCTTTGCCGACGCACTGATGATGCGCGCGCAGCAGGCGATGGCCTTCAATGGCTCCGATGGCTTCCTGCCCGCACACCATTACGATCAGGTGTTCACGGCGCACGGGGTGATCATGATCTTCTTCGTGGCGATGCCGCTGGTCACTGGCTTGATGAACTACATCGTGCCGCTGCAGATCGGCGCCCGCGACGTGTCGTTCCCGTTCCTGAACAATTTCAGCTTCTGGATGACGACTGGCGGCGCCATTCTCGTCATGATGTCGCTGTTCATCGGTGAATTCGCCAAGACCGGCTGGCTGGCTTATCCGCCGCTGTCGAATATCGGTTACAGTCCGGATGTCGGCGTCGACTATTACATCTGGGCGCTACAGGTGGCTGGCGTCGGCACGACACTGTCAGGCATCAACCTGATCGCGACCATCGTGAAGATGCGTGCCCCCGGCATGACTATGATGAAGATGCCGATCTTCACCTGGACCTCGCTCTGCACCAACGTCCTGATCGTCGCGTCCTTCCCGATCCTGACCGCCGTTCTCGCGCTGCTGTCGCTGGATCGTTACGTCGGCACCAACTTCTTCACGAACGATCTCGGCGGCAATCCGATGATGTATGTGAACCTGATCTGGATCTGGGGTCATCCGGAGGTTTACATCCTGATCCTGCCGCTGTTCGGCGTGTTTTCGGAAGTGACCTCGACCTTCTCGGGCAAGAAGCTGTTTGGCTACACCTCGATGGTCTACGCCACGCTCGTCATCACGATCCTGTCCTATCTCGTCTGGCTGCATCACTTCTTCACCATGGGCTCGGGCGCCAGCGTGAATTCCTTCTTCGGCATCACGACCATGATCATCTCGATTCCCACGGGAGCGAAGATATTCAACTGGTTGTTTACGATGTATCGCGGCCGCATCCGGTTCGAATTGCCGATGATGTGGACGATCGCCTTCATGCTGACCTTCGTGATCGGCGGCATGACTGGTGTTTTGCTCGCGGTGCCGCCGGCCGACTTCGTGTTGCATAACTCGCTGTTCCTGATCGCCCACTTCCACAACGTGATTATCGGCGGCGTGGTGTTCGGCATCTTCGCGGCCATCAACTTCTGGTTTCCGAAGGCGTTCGGCTTCAAGCTCGATCAGTTCTGGGGCAAGGTGTCATTCTGGGGCTGGGTCCTCGGCTTCTATTTCGCCTTCATGCCGCTCTATGCGCTCGGCTTGATGGGCGTCACTCGCCGGCTCCGCACCTTCGACGATCCTTCGCTGCAGATATTTTTCATCGTCGCGGCTTTCGGCGCTGTCCTGATCGCCATCGGCATCGGCGCTTTCCTCGTCCAGATCGCCGTCAGCATCTGGAATCGCGAGAAGCTGCGCGACACCACGGGCGATCCCTGGAACGCGCGCACGCTGGAATGGGCAACCTCGTCGCCGCCGCCGGATTACAACTTCGCTTTCACGCCGGTCATTCACGACAACGACTCGTGGTGGGACATGAAGCGCCGCGGTTATGTCCGTCCGCTGGAAGGCTTCAGGCCGATCCACATGCCGAAGAACACCGGCACCGGCCTGATTCTCTCGGTACTCGCCACGGCGATGGGCTTTGCTTTGATCTGGTACATCTGGTGGCTCGCGGCGCTCAGCTTCGTTGCCATCGTCGGCGTCGCGATCTTCCATACCTTCAACTACAACCGTGACTTCCACATTCCGGTGGAGGACGTCATCCGTACCGAAGGCGAGCGTACGAAACTTCTCGCAGCACAGGCCGCGTCATGAACGTTACGACCCCAACGATAAACGGCACTGAAGTGCCGGTCTTCTACGTCGTCGATGAACACGATCATCCGGCTGGTTCCAGCACCATGTTGGGCTTCTGGCTCTACCTGATGAGCGATTGCCTCATCTTCGCGATGCTGTTCGCTACTTTCGGCGTACTCGGCGGTAGCTATGCTGCCGGACCTGGACCGAAGGATCTGTTCGACCTCAAGCTCGTCGCGCTCAACACCGCGATGCTGCTGTTCTCGTCGATCACCTACGGCTTAGCGATGCTGGAGATGATGAAGGGCAGAGTGAAGTCGACCCAGATGTGGCTCGGCATTACCGGCCTGTTCGGCCTCGCATTCCTGTGCATCGAACTCTACGAGTTCCATCACATGATCCACGAAGGTGCTGGCCCCTGGCGGAGCGCCTTCCTGTCGTCGTTCTTCACGCTGGTCGGCACCCACGGTCTGCACGTCACCTTCGGCATCATCTGGCTGGTCACGCTGATGGTGCAGGTCGCTCGCTTTGGCCTGATTGAGGCGAACCAGCGCCGGCTGATGTGCCTGAGCATGTTCTGGCATTTCCTCGACGTCGTCTGGATCGGCGTCTTCACCTTTGTTTATCTGCTGGGAGTGCTGCGATGAGCGCCGATGCACATGCCGCGCACGGACATGGTCACGATGACCACGGCCATGACGACGGCCGCGACCACGGCTCGATGAAGTCCTATCTGATCGGGTTCTTCCTGTCGGTCGTCCTTACCGCCATTCCGTTCTGGCTGGTGATGACGGGTGTGATCGAGAACAAGAACTGGACCATCGCGATCGTCGTTGCATTCGCCGTGGTGCAGATCGTGGTTCACATGATCTACTTTCTGCACATGAAGACGACGTCGGATGCCGGCTGGACCATGATGGCGCTGATCTTCACGATCATCATCGTGGTCATCGCGCTGAGCGGTTCGCTCTGGGTGATGTATCATCTGAACGTCAACATGATGCCGGTTCACGACATGAGGAATATGCCCTGATGACTATGGTGCGTGCCAACGACGGGATCGTCGTGGGCCGCCCGGCCAGACAGGAGCCGTCTGAATCGAAAATGGAATCCGGGCGTTCGCCGCGTCGCGCGACGACGCTCACGGTGCTGGGTCTGCTGGCACTGCTCGGTATTGCGGGATTGACCGCGCTGGGCATTTGGCAGGTCGAACGCCGCGCCTGGAAACTGGATCTGATCGCACGTGTCGATCAGCGCAGCCACGCCGCGCCCGAAGCTGCACCCGGGCCCGCGGCGTGGCTTGCGATCAATCGCAGTGACGATGAATATCGTCGCATCAACGTCACCGGCCGGTTCGTGCCGGGTGCCGATACTCTGGTTCAGGCCGTCTCGGATCTAGGCGCCGGCTTCTGGGTGCTGACCCCGTTGCGCGCCGAGGCCGGCTACACCGTTCTGGTGAACCGGGGCTTCGTCAGCCCGGATGAGCGCAAGGCTGGCGCATTCGCGGTGCTCGCGGCGCCGGTGTCGGTGACGGGCCTGCTGCGCATCACCGAGCCGAAAGGCGGGTTCCTGCGCAGCAACGATCCCGCCACCCAGCGCTGGTATTCCCGCGACGTCGAGGCCATTGCTGCAAGCCAGAAGCTCGGTGCTGTTGCGCCGTATTTTATCGATGCCAATGCGGCGCTGGACGTGCCGGGTCAGCCCCATGGCGGCCTGACCGTCATCGCCTTCCCGAACAACCATGTGGTCTATGCCATCACCTGGTTCGGCCTCGCTTTGATGCTGGCCGGCGGTGCCCTGTTCGTCGCCCGCGACGAGTGGCGGATTCGGAAAAAATCACTACCTCGCGTATGACGTCATGGATGGTGCGCCGGTTCGATTGAGGCTGGCCGATCAAGCTGACGGGGCGAGATGCCGGGTTTGGGAGCAGAGAGCAAGGTGGGCACACCAGACGTCACTGGCGTCAGTGCAGTTGCCGCGTCACCTATCGACGCGGCGGGTGTCACCACACCCGTTGCAGTCACTGCTCTGCCCCTCGACGAGACCACCAATATCAAGAACATCAATCTGCTGATCCAGCTGCGCTGGATCGCAGTGGTCGGGCAGGTCCTGACCATAGGCTTCGTGCATCTGGTGATGGGCATTTCGCTGCCGCTGATGGCCATGGTCATGGTGCTCTGCGGCTCGGTGTTCCTGAATGTTATCAGCCAGGAATGGCTGCGCCAGCAGACCGACGCGCGTGACCGCGAACTGCTTCTGCTTTTGCTGCTCGACGTCGCGGCGCTGACCGCCCAGCTTTATCTGAGCGGCGGCGCCACAAATCCATTCATATCGCTCTATCTCCTGCAGGTTACGCTCGGGGCGATGTTGCTAAATGGTCGCTCGACCTGGGTCGTCGTTGTTGTTGCCTGTCTGTGCTTCGCCGGACTGATTGTATTTCATCGCCCGCTGGCGCTACCGGAAGCGCTGCGCGACGATCTGTTCGAGCTGCACATCATCGGCATGTTGATCTGCTTCGTGCTGGACGCGGCGCTGATCGTTGTTTTCATGACGCGCATCGCACAAAATCTGCGCGAGCGTGACGAGGGTCTGGCAGCGCTGCGCCAACAGGCTGCAGAGGAAGATCATATCGTGCGCATGGGCCTGCTCGCCTCCGGCGCTGCGCATGAACTCGGTACGCCGCTGGCGTCGCTGTCGGTGATCCTGAGCGATTGGCGCCGGATGCCGGAACTTGCAGGCAATCCGGAGCTGATGGAAGAGGTCAGCGAGATGCAGGCCGATGTGCAGCGCTGCAAGTCGATCGTCACCGGCATTCTGATGTCGGCCGGCGACATGCGCGGCGAGGCGCCGGTGGTGACGACCGTCAACGGTTTCTTCGGCGAGCTGGTCGAGGACTGGCGCGGCGCCCGCTCGATCAACACGCTGGTCTACGAGAACCGGTTCGGCGAGGACATGCCGATCGTGTCGGACTCGGCGTTGAAGCAGATGATCTTCAACGTGCTCGACAATGCCAATGAAGTGTCGCCGCTCTGGGTTCGCCTTGCCATCGAACGCGATGGCGATTCGTTGGTGTTGAAAGTCAGCGATATGGGGCCGGGCTTTGCCAAGGAGATGCTGGCGAATTTCGGAAAGCCCTATAATTCAAGCAAAGGCCAGTCCGGGCGCGGGCTCGGTCTGTTTCTGGTGGTCAATGCCGTCCGCAAACTGGGTGGCACGGTGGTGGCGGAGAACCGGCCCGTGGGCGGCGCCCTGGTGTCGTTGTCACTGCCACTGTCCGCCCTCGCGATTGGAGCGCGCAAACATGTCGGATGAACGTCTGCTGATCATTGTCGAGGACGACGAGGGTTTTGCGCGCACGTTGAAGCGCTCCTTCGAGCGCCGCGGTTATACCGTGCTGCATGCCGACGGTTTCGAGACACTGACCGAGGTGCTTGGCGACAAGATGCCGGGCTATGCGGTGGTCGATCTCAAGCTCGCGGGCGCCTCGGGCTTGGCCTGCGTCGAGGCGCTGCATGCGCTGAGTCCGGAGATGCTGATCGTCGTGCTCACAGGCTATGCCAGCATCGCGACGGCGGTGGAGGCGATCAAGCTCGGTGCGTGCCACTACCTGGCCAAGCCGTCGAACACCGACGATATCGAGGAAGCCTTCCAGAAGGCGACCGGCGACGTGCAGGTGGCGCTTACGGAACGCCCGACCTCGATCAAGACGCTGGAATGGGAGCGCATCCACCAGACGCTGGTGGAAAGCGATTTCAATATTTCGGAGACCGCGCGCCGTCTCGGCATGCATCGCCGCACGCTGGCACGGAAGCTCGAAAAGCGTCAGGTGAACTAAGGCCGCTCAGCGTTTGGCGAGCTAGCAACACCCTTGCTGACGGAACCAGTGCGACACAGCGCTTTCGAACGGCGCCCAGGCGCGTTCGAAAGCCTTGAACTGAGGCACGTTCTTGCGATAGAGCCCGCGTAACTCGACCTCCATGGCCTCCAGATCTACGCCGGTTGGCTTGCCGTCGCGGCTGATAATGCGGCCGTTGACGACGACATCGCGGATGCAGCTCGTATTGCCGCGCGCAAACAGCATGTCGAGCGGATCGACCGGCATGATAGCGTCGCGATCAAGCTGGCCGATATCGAGAATTACGAAATCAGCGGCTTCTCCGGCGGCGAGCGTGCCCGGGCCCGGGGCGCCGATCGACTTGCGGCCATTGCGGATAGCGAGCGCGAGAAACTCCGGCCGGCTCCATGTGCGGTCGAAGCCGAGGCCGTCATGGGCCATCTGCACGAGGCGCATCTCGCGGATCGCGTCGTCGTCCTCGTCGAGAGCAACGCCGTCGATGCCAACGGCAATCGGGCAGCCGCGGCGATGGGCGTCGGCAATGGGTGCGAGGCCGGAATGCAGATGCAGATTGGAGCTGAAATTCGTCACGATGGTCGCGCCGGACTCGGCGATCATGTCGAGTTCGTCCGGCCGGGCATGGATGCAATGCGCTAGCGTCAGCCGGTTCGACAATAGGCCGATATCTTTCAGGAAGCGTACGACGCCGCCTGGAAAGGCGCGGTCGGCCCATTGCCGCTGATAGATGGTCTCGAGCAGATGCATGTGTACGCGCCGGCCGGTGGCGGCGGAGCGCTCGGCGATGGCTTCGAGCAGCTGACGCGAGCACCACTGGACGCCGGCGGGGCCGAATTGCACATCGATCATCGGACCGGCAATGGCGGCATGAATGGCTTCGACGCGGTCGAGATATTCTGACGGTGTCGGGCTCGGACGAATAAACATGTCCTGGATCGTACTGCGGTCCTCTTCAGGTAACGCGACAAGCACCTCTGCGCTGTCGCCATAGACGATCGGATTCTGGTCGCGTACGGCCAATGCGAAGGCCAGCCGGATGCCGATATCGCTTGCGGCTTTTGCGATGGCGATCGACTCGTCGAGGATCGGCATCTTGCCGCTGGGGCGGGTGTAATGAATCATCGCGCCGCCGCAGCCTGCGCGCGCCGAGCGGGCAAGCGAGACAGCGGCGGCGAGATAGGGATCGGGTGGAGTGCCAAAAGCCGAGCGGACGATCCAGGATTCCAGCGGCATGTTCGATGCGCCGAAGGATGTCATGGATGGCCGCGCGTGGTCGTGGGCGTTGACCAGCGTGGGGATGACCAGATGGTTCGTCTGCGGCGAAATACTTGCGCCGGTCGAGACGCTCGTGATCAGGCCATCCGCATGGTGGATGCTGGCCTGAGGCACGAGGCCCCGATCTGTGCCGGTGAAGATATTCGTCGCAGACAGGATCCCGGTCATCCGCGTGCCAGCCTTAGTTTGCCGTGTAGACCAGCTCGCGATCGCCACGTGCCGGCAGGAATTCGCGAGAGAACACTTCCTTCGGGGTCGGGACGCGCTTCAGGTCATAACCTTCGACGACCATGCCGATGGCGCGTGTCATGCGATCATCCTTGATATCGCCGACGCCGATCTCCTTCATCTCGGGCGAGACCATCAGCTTGTCGAAGGAGTACTGTAGGCGGCGCTTCTCGACAGGAACGTCGACCAGATTGTCGAAGGCGACAACCGACGCCATACCTGCGTTCTGATCCTTGGCGACGGCGATGTTGGCCTTGTTGATCGCTCGGACCAGACCCGCAACGGCCTTGGGATTCGAAGCCAGCAGTTTCTGCGACACCATCACGCCGTTGGAATACAGGTCGAGGCCGAATTCGCCGAAGGAGAACCACTTGTAATCCTTCTCGGGATCCTGACGGTTCAGGACGAGGTTGAAATAGCTGGTGATGTTGAACACCAGCGCGGCGTCGATATCGCCCTTGATCAACATCGGTTCCTGCAGATTGGGAGCCATATTGGTGACCTTGATCTTGTCGGCCGCGAGACCGTTCTTCTGGATGAAGACGGGCAGGAGCCGGGTCGTCGGCGTGCCCTGCGCGCCGCCCAGCGTGTGTCCTTCGAAATCCTTGATCGTCTTGATGCCGCTGGTGTTCTTGGTGACGATTGAGAAGGGCGGCTGGTTCCACATCATATAGACCATCACCGGCGCGTCCTGTGGGCGCGTCGAGGAGTTCTGGATGATGGCATTGACGTCGCCGAAGCCGGCATCCCAGGCGCCGGACATGATACGGGTCACTGTTGCGCCCGAGCCTTCGCCCTGATCGATGACGACGTTCAGGCCCTCTTCCTTGAAGTAACCTTTGTCCTTCGCATAGAAGAACGCCGCGTCACTGCCCTGGGTTTTCCAACCCAGCGTGAACTTGATGGTCGTCTCCTGAGCGAAGGCAGAGCCTGTGAGCAGGACGCTGCCGACTGCGAGGGCGGTCAATCTCTTCAACATGACATTCTCCTGGTTGATGTGGGTGGATTAGGTCGCAACGAGATCGTTCTTGCGCGTGGCCCAGCCGGTCACGCGCGCTTCGATCAGAGAGAAAATGACGTAGAGCGCCACGCCGAGGATCGCGAGAATGAACAGGCAGGCGAACACCAGCGGGACGTTGAAGTTCGACGATGCGCTCATCATCACATTGCCGATGCCGCGATTGGACGCGACGGTCTCAGCCAGAACGGCGCCGACAAAGGCGTAGCTGACCGCGACTTTCAGCGAGGCGAAGAAGAACGGCATGGTGCGTGGCAGGCCGACATTCCAGAGAATGTCCATCTTGCTTGCGCCAAGTGCCTTCAGCACGTCTTCCAGTTCCGGTTCGGTGGTGGCGAGGCCGGTCGCGATATTGACGACGATGGGGAAGAAGCAGATCGACAGCGCGGTAAGAATCGCAGGCACGGAGCCGGAGCCGAACCACAGCACGAAGATCGGCACGACGGCGACCTTCGGAATCGACGAGAAGCCGACCAGCAGCGGATAGGCGGTGTCATAGGCGACTTTCGAGACGCCGATGACCGCGCCCAGCACCACGCCGAGGCCGACGCCAAGGACGAAGCCGGCCATGGTCGTGCCGAGGGTCTGTAGAATATGCGGCCACAGGATCGGGAAGCGCGCGATCAGCGTCGCAATGATTTCCGTCGGACGCGGAAGAACCAGATCCGACACGCCCGACATGGCGCAAAATAACTGCCATCCGACGAAGAAGATGACGATCAGTCCGAACGACCAGAGTTTTTGACGCAGGCCTACACTCATGACCTATGCCTCCTGCGCTTCGGGAGCGTTGCTCCGGGCGTTGACGATGAGTTCACGCAGGCGCTGATTGAGTGCGACGAAATCAGGCTCGAAAGTCATGGGGATGGTGCGCGGGCGCGGGAAGTCCACCGGGCTGTCGTCGAGGATGCGGCCCGGTCGTGCGCTCATTACGCAGATGCGGCTGGCCAGGAAGCCGGCTTCGCGGAGGTCATGCGTGACCAGCAGCACCGTCGGTTTGTGTTGCAGCCAGAGGCTCTGCAGGATCGACCAGAGTTCTTCCTTGGTGAACTGGTCGAGCGCGCCAAACGGCTCGTCCAGCAACAGCATCCGCGGCTCATGGATCAGCGCGCGGCAAAGGTTCGCCCGCTGCAGCATGCCGCCGGACAACTGCCAGGGATACTTGTTGCCGAAGTCCTTGAGGCCGACCTGGGCCAGCAATGCATGCGCCTTGTCGCGAAATTCGCCTTTGCGCTTCTGTCGATACTCCGACCGGAACGGCTCCACGATCTTGAGCGGCAACATGATGTTCCGCTCGATGGTCAGCCAGGGCAGCATGGTCGGGTTCTGGAAGGCCATGCCGATCCGCAGGGCCTTGGCGGCGACCTCACGTCCGCCGACGATGACGACGCCAGTGGTTGGCCGGACGAGATTGCTGACCAGCCGGAGAATCGTCGATTTGCCGCAGCCCGAGGGGCCGACCAGCGCGACGAATTCGCCATCGGGAATGCTAAGGTTGGTCTCGGCAAGCGCCGGCGTGGCGGTCGGGCCGCGGCCGAACGTTACCGAGGTCGCTGACAGTTCAACGGCGGTCGGTCTGCGTTGGCCCTCGGTGGGCCCATTTTCTTGCATACTTGTCATGGCGATAAGTGCATGCAATTGGGGTGCCACTTGAGTCCAAGGCGAAACGTTGTCATTTTACGTTCGCTCGCCATTCCCTGAGGAATTATTGGGCAGTCACTCTCCTCGATTGCATGCACTTCGGGCACGGCCCAGAATGCCCAAAATCGCGACAGGTTCGATCTGAATGCCAGAAGCGCCGAATTCAAAAGACAAGGTTGGGATGATCTGCCGCGCGCTGCGGCGGGCGATCATCGAGCAGGCTCTGGAACCCGGCGCCAAGCTTCCCGAGGACTCCTTGGGTGAGCGCTTCGGCGTCAGCCGCACCATTGCGCGCTATGCACTCGGGCAACTGGCGTCCGAGGGGCTTGTGGAGCTGCGACGTAACCGCATCGCCGTGGTCGTGACGCCGAGCTGGCAGGACGCGCGCGACATCTTCGACATCCGGATGGATCTCGAACGGCTGATCGTCCGCAAGATCGCCGGCAAGCTCAGCAGCAGCCAGATCGCGCGCCTCAAGGCGCATGTCGAGGCGGAGCGCGAGGCGCATGACGGGCCGAATGCCGTGTCCATTCGCTTAGCGACGGAATTTCACATCATGCTGGCGTCGATGACCAACAGCCCGGTGCTGGTCCGCTATGTAAGCGAGATCGCCTATCGCTGCTGTCTGACATTGTCGCTGTTCAGTCGCCCACATTCGTCGGAATGCGGCATCAGCGAGCACATTTCGATCATCGAAGCGCTGCAGGACGGCGATGCCAACAAGGCGATGTCGCTAATGCATTCGCATCTCGACTCGGTCGCCAACCGCGCTCTGGTAGAGCCGACCCCGGCGCGGGGCAGGGATCTGCTCGACGTGCTGGCGCCCTATACCGAGGAAGCGACCTGAAGGCGTCGCGGCGTCTATTGCAGCCGGCGCAGCAGAAATTCGTAGAACTTCGGATTGTCCGCCCGCGACACATTAATTCTGATCGCCCGCGCCAGCGGGCTGTTCTTGTCAAGGCAGAACAGGCTTCCCGGCGCGATGAAGATGCTGTCCTTCGCGCCTTCGCGCGCCAGCGCCATGTCGTCGATCCCGTCCGGCAGCAGCAGATACAGGTAATAGCCCGTGCGTGCGTCGGCATAGAGCTGATGCCCGCCGCGCACGAGATTGGCGCGCACCTGGCCCATGGCGGCTTCACTCCGCTGTCCCAGCCGCTTCAGGTGCCGTTCATAGTGGCCGTCCGCGAGCAGCCGGTGCAGCAGTCGCTCCACATGTCCCGAACTGTTGACGGTGGTAAGCATCTTCAATTCGGCCAGCGTCGCGATGCGGTCGCTGCGGGCCGCGATGAAGCCCGATCGTAGGCTCGCCGACAGCGTCTTCGAGAAGGTCCCGATCGAGATTACATTGTTCAACTGATCGAGCGTCGCCAGCCGGCCGTTCACCGCCATCGGGAGATCGGCAAACGGGTCGTCCTCAACGATCACGAGGTTCGATCGCATCGCCGCCTGAAGCACCGCATGCGCCACGGGCAGCGTGATCGATCCTCCGGTCGGATTGTGGCCGAGCGACTGCGTGAAAAACAGCTTCGGTCGCTCCGACTGGATCTTTGCGGCGAGGTCATCGACATCCGGCCCATCCGCCAGGCGGCGAACACCGACGATGCGAACCTGCGCCAGCGTGAGCTTTGCGAACAGAGGATAATAGCCGGGCTCGTCCACCAGCACCGTATCGCCAGGCGACAGCATCGCGCGGATGATCAGGTCGAGCGCGTGATTGGCTCCGAATGTGAGCAGAAGCCCGTCTTCCTTCACCGCGACTTGTTGGGCTTGCAGCCGCAATGCGATCTGTTGTCGGAGCGGCAGGAATCCGAGCGCGGAGCCATAGGCGTCAGCGGCGGCCGGCAGGATCCGTCCGGTCCCGCTCAGATGGCGCTTGATCTCCGATTGCTCCGTCCACGAAGCCGGCGGCCGTCCGTCGCCGACGCGGATCTCGAAATTCTGCGAGAGCTGGGCACTCAGCAGCGATGCGATGTCGACGGCTTCGCTCACGTGTTTCGGTCGCCCGCCATCATCCCCGCGATAGATGACCACGAAACCGGAGCCTGCCTTTGCCGCGACGAGATTGCCAAGCACCAGTCGGTCATAGGCTTCGACCACGGTGTTCTTCGACACGCCAAATTCCCCGGCGGCCTTTCTGATCGAGGGCAGGCGGTTGCCTTCCGGCAATGCGCCCGAGAGGATTTGCACACGCAACCGGCCGGCCAAAGTCTCGGCCAGCGTTGTGCTGCGGTCGGACGGCTCACGAGAAGCGGTCAAGCAATGCCTCCAGGTGCAGTGCTGGACGGTCCATCAGAACCGTACCTTTCTCCAAGAGCGACAAGATTGAATTCAATCGTCCAGTCTCATGTCTTCGCGCAGATGAATCTGGTCTGCGCTCCATTTGCACGGAAGAATGCTGCATCCGCGAATAGAGTGGTCATATCGCCATGGGTACAGTCTAGGACAATATTTCAGAACTGTCTCTTTCGGACGTCATCCGCGGATGCCTAACGTGCCGCCAACAGAAGACCCTGCATAGGAGGCGCCGCAATGGCCGGTTCGAAGTCGGGCGAACAGCCCGGAAAGATCAATTCGCGTTTGGAAAATCTGCGCAATCTCGCGCCTGCCGAAAGGCTGGGCCGTGTGATCGAAGCGACCTCGCTCGGTGACACCGAGCGCGCGGCCTTCAGTCCCGGTACGCTGCCGCTCGAACTCGCCAATGGCATGATCGAGAATGTCATCGGCACATTCGAACTGCCGGTCGGTGTCGCCACCAATTTCACCGTGAACGGCCGTGACTATCTGATTCCGATGGCGGTCGAGGAGCCGTCGGTGGTGGCTGCAGCGTCCTATATGGCGCGCATCGTTCGCAAATGCGGCGGTTTCCAGACCTCAAGCTCCGCGCCGATCATGCGTGCGCAGGTGCAGGTGCTAGGCGTGACCGACGTGCACGGCGCCCGTGCGCGCGTGCTACGCGAGCGCGATGCCATCCTTGAGGCGGCTAATGCCAAAGACAAGGTGCTGATCTCGCTCGGCGGTGGCTGCCGCGACGTCGAGGTGCATGTGTTCGAAGACACACCGGTGGGGCCGATGATGGCTGTGCATCTCATCGTCGACGTGCGCGATGCCATGGGCGCCAACACCGTCAACACGATGGCGGAGACGGTCGCGCCGCTGATCGAGAAGATCACCGGCGGCGAGGTTCGCCTTCGTATTTTGTCGAATTACGCGGATCTCCGCATCGCGCGCGCCATGGTGCGCGTCACGCCGGAGGCGCTGAAGACCGACGAATACAGCGGCGAGCGGATCGCCCGCGGCATCGTCGAGGCCTGCGCGTTTGCGATCGTCGATCCCTACCGCGCTGCGACCCACAACAAGGGCATCATGAACGGTATCGATCCCGTCGTGGTCGCCACCGGCAATGACTGGCGCGCCATCGAGGCCGGTGCCCATGTCTGGGCCTCGCGCTCCGGCCGCTACACTTCGCTCACCAATTGGGAAATCGATGGCAAGGGCAATCTCGTCGGCACCATCGAGATGCCGATGGCGCTCGGCCTCGTCGGCGGTGCCACCAAGACTCATCCCGCCGCGCGAGCGGCCCTGAAGATACTTGGCGTGCAGAGTGCGCAGGAACTGGCGGAAGTCACGGTTGCCGTCGGTCTGGCGCAGAACATGGGCGCGCTTCGTGCGCTGGCCACCGAAGGCATCCAGAAAGGGCACATGGCGCTTCACGCGCGAAACATCGCGATCGTGGCCGGAGCGACCGGCGACGAGATCGAGAAGGTCGCCGCCGCGCTTGCCGCCGATCACGACGTCCGTGTCGACCGCGCCAAGGAAGTTCTCGAAAAGCTGCGGTCGTAAAAAGTGGAGACGTTCTAACGCCACTTTGTGCAACGCAACTTCGTGCAGGCATCACGCCTGCACGGCCGGCGGGTATGAAAATGTATCTTCGATACTCATGCTCTTGTACGAAAACCATGCGCGCCGATGTTGTCGGCGGACATTCGTATGGACTGGGAGGATGACGTGAACACAGCAGAAAAGATAGTTGGGCTCAAGGAGCGCAACGGTCCTCTCAAGGGCGTGACGGTGCTTGACATCACGCGTGTTGTCGCAGGTCCATTCTGCTCGATGTTGTTCGCAGACCTGGGTGCCACCGTGATCAAGGTGGAGCATCCCGGAGAGCCGGATTATGCGCGGACCTTTCCACCCTTCGTCGGCAACGATGATGAGCAACTCAGCGCCTTCTTCACACAGTTCAACCGCAACAAGAGGGGCATCACGCTCAATCTCAAATCCGATGATGGCAAGGCTCTGTTGAAGAAGCTGGTGCAGAAGGCCGACATCCTCGTCGAGAACTTCCGCCCTGGCACCATGGACAAGCTTGGTCTCAGCTACGAGGTGCTGCGCGAACTCAATCCCAAGCTCGTCTACACCGCTATCAGTGGCTTCGGTCGCACAGGTCCAAATTCATCCAAGCCGGCCTATGACAATACGGGGCAGGCGGCCGGCGGGCTGTGGTCGATGAATGGCTATGCCGACATGCCGCCCGTTCGCGTCGGCACGATCATCGGCGACCTCGCCGCTTCCCTCTATGCGGCTATCGGAACGCTCGCAGCATTGCGAGAGGCGGAGAAGACCGGTGTCGGTCAGGTGGTCGATGTGTCTCAGCAAGACTCCGTACTGACACTGACCGAGAACGCCGTGGTCCGTTACACCGCGCAGAAAGAGGTCGCCTCGCCACTGGGCAACGATCATCCGTTCGTTCGGCCCTATGGCCAGTTTCCCTGCAAGGACGGCTACGTTTTCTTCGGCGGCTACACCGACAAGTTCTGGGCCATCACGTGTGCCCTGTTCGGTGAGCCTGAAATGGCGCGCGATCCGGTCATCGATACGATGGAAAAGCGATTTGATCTCATTGTTGCGGAAACCAGGGTCAAGCCGCTGCTGGAACGCTGGTTCAGCCACTACACCAAGGCCGAACTCGAGGAGATGGCCGGCGACAAGATCCCGCTCAGCGCCATCAAAACCATCGCCGAAGTGGTCGAAGATCCGCATATCGCCGCACGCAACATGATCGTCGACGTTCCGATCGCCGGAAAGCTGATCGGCATGTTCGGTCTGCCGATCAAGCTATCCGGTGCGGGGCAGATGTCGTTCGAAAAAGCGCCGCTGCCTGGCGAGGACAATGCAGAGGTTCTCTCCCGGTTGGCGGATGTCACGGCGGCCGAACTGGCGCGTCTCAAGGCGTCGGGAGCGATCTGATGGCGATTGATTTCACCAAGGACAGTCACGTCGCAACGGTCCGGATCAACCGGCCGGACAAGATGAATGCGCTGACGCTCGCCATGTATGACGACCTCGGCCGCGCATTCCACGCCATCAAGGATGACGATGAGATCCGGGCCGTGGTGCTGACCGGTGCGGGCGATCGCGCCTTCTGCGTCGGTGCTGACCTCCGGGAGTCCATTCCTGCACTTGCGGCGGACACAATCGACATCTCTGCCTGGGATCCGGCCCATATCAAGTTTCCCGGATTCTATAAGCCGGTCATCAGCGCCATTCGCGGCATGTGCATGGGCGGCGGGTTCGAGATCATGCTGGCGACGGACATCCGGATCGCGGCGCGCGACGCTGTCTTTCAACTGCCCGAACCGAAGCACGGTTTCGTGCCGGCGGGAGGCACGCTCGTGCGCCTGGTCCGGCAGATCGGCTACGCGCATGCCATGGAGATCATGCTGACGGCGGAGCGCTTTTCCGCGGATGACATGCTTGCCAAAGGCGTCGTCAACCAGCTTGTCGATTCCGATCAAGTCGAACCGCTGGCCTATGAGATGGCAGCAAAGATCGCGGCACTGAGTCCGATCGCCATCCAGACCATCAAGGAAGCGGCGCTGACGCTTCAGGACCTGCCGCTCGCAGAAGCATTTCGCGTGGAGGCCGCACTCGGTCAGCGCACCTTCACGAGTGCGGATGCCAAGCGTGGCCTGGCTGCGTTTGCGAACAGAGGAAACGAGAAGTGACGATGCGATAGGTCCCTGGAGAGATCGCGCGTCGCAGGCGTATTGAAAATCAAAAACGTAAAAGGGGTGGATGATATGAGACAATCTGAACTGGGGGCGTGCTTTACGACGGCGATTGCCAGCATTTTTCTTTGCACCGTCTCTGCTTTGGCGCAGAATGCACAGGTCTCGGATGGTGTTGTCCGTGTCGGCGTGATCGAGGATATGTCGGGCGTCTATGCCGACATTACCGGCAAGGGCGCCGTCACTGCGGCGCAGATGGCGGTGGAGGATTTCGGCGGCAAGGTCCTCGGCATGCCAGTCGAAGTCGTGTTCGCAGATCACCAGAACAAGCCGGACATTGCAGCCACGGCCGCGCGCAAATGGTTCGATACCGACAAAGTCGATGCCATTCTCGACGTTGCGTCGTCGTCGCCTGCCTTGGCCGTCCTTGAGATCGCCAAGGAGAAGAAGAAGATCATCACACTGAGCTCGCCGGGATCGACCCGAATCACGAACGAGGTGTGTGGACCCTATGTGGTTCATTGGGCCTATGACACATTCGCTATCGCGAACAGCACAGGCAAGGCGCTTGTCAGCCAGGGTTTCGATACCTGGTATTTCGTGACGGCGGACTATGCGTTCGGTCAAGGCCTCGAGAAGGACACTGGTGATGTCGTCAAGGCATCGGGCGGCAAGGTCGCCGGTGCGACGAAGCATCCGGTCGGAACGGCGGACTTCGCCTCCGTCCTGCTTCAGGCGCAGTCGTCCAAGGCCAAGGTTGTGGCTCTCGCCAATGCCGGCGGCGACACCATTAATTCGATCAAGCAGGCGGCAGAGTTCGGCTTGACGGCAGGCGGCCAGAAGCTTTCGGCGCTGGCGGGATTTATCAACGACGTTCACGGTCTCGGATTGAAGGAGGCCCAGGGGCTGACGATCACCGAGGCGTCGTATTGGGACATGAACGACGAGACGCGGAAGTGGTCGAAGCGCTTCTACGGGAAGGTGAACGCCATGCCGAACATGCTTCAGACCGGCACATATTCATCGGTACTGCATTATCTGAAGGCCGTTCAGGCCGCCGGCACCGACAGCACCGAAGAGGTGATGAAGAAGATGCGTGAACTGCCCGTCGATGACGTGTTCTACAAGAACGGCAAGATCCGCGAAGACGGTCGTATGGTCCACGACATGTATCTGTTCGAGGTGAAGAAGCCGAACGAGTCCAAGGCGCCGTGGGATTACTACAAGCTGCTCGCCACGATCCCGGCAGATCAGGCCTTCCAGCCGTTGGCGCAGTCGCGCTGCCCGCTGGTAAACAAGTAGGATAAACGCAAAAAGGCCCGCCAAGAATGGCGGGCCTTTTCAGTTTTATCTCTGGGGCGCGATCCGCTTACACGTCCACATTCGCGCTGAGCGAATTGTCCTGGATAAATTCGCGGCGCGGTTCGACCACATCGCCCATCAGTTTGGTGAAGATGTCGTCGGCCTCGTCGACTTCCTTGACCCGGACTTGCAGCAGCGAGCGCTCATTGGTGTCGAGCGTGGTTTCCCAGAGCTGGCCGGGGTTCATCTCGCCCAGACCTTTGTAGCGCTGCAGGGCCACGCCCTTGCGGCCGGCGTCGGTGACGGCCTCGAACAGCGAGACGGGGCCGTGGATCGGGAATTCGATGTCCTTGCGGCGCAGGACGCCGGATTTCGGATAGGCTTCCTGCAGGCTGCCGGCATATTCGTCGAGCTTGCGCGCATCGGCGGAGCCGAGCAGGGCGTCGTCGATGAAGGAGACGTCCCTCACACCGCGAATCGTGCGTTCGAAGAAGAAGCCCTGGCCTTCGCGGAATTCACCGATCCAGCCACGCTCGACTTCGTCGGCCAGCGCGTCCAGCCGCTTGGCAATGTAAGCGGCGGCGGCATTCGCGGTGGCGAGATCGGCGGTGACCCGCGGATTGAGCACGCCAGCGATTGCAGCCTGCTCGACGACTTTGCGATTATAGCGCGAGTGCAGATTGTTGAGCGTGCCGCGGATGATGCGGGCATCTTCCACCAGCGCTAGCAGATCGCGGCCTGTGCGATCCTCGCCCGAAGCGAGCTTGAAGATGCAGTCGTCGAGACCGGTATCGATCAGGTAATCTTCCAGCGCCCGCTCGTCCTTGAGATACTGCTCGGACTTGCCGCGCGTCACTTTGTAAAGCGGCGGCTGAGCGATGTAGAGATAGCCGCCTTCGATCAGCGTCGGCATCTGACGGAAGAAGAACGTCAGCAGCAGCGTGCGGATATGCGCGCCATCGACGTCGGCGTCCGTCATCAGGATAATCTTGTGATAACGCAGTTTCGACAGGTCGAAGTCGTCGCGGCCGATGCCGGTGCCGAGCGCCGTGATCAGCGTGCCGATCTGTTCGGAGCCGAGCATCTTGTCGAAGCGCGCGCGCTCGACATTGAGGATCTTGCCGCGCAGCGGCAGCACGGCCTGGAATTCGCGGTTGCGGCCCTGTTTCGCGGAGCCGCCTGCCGAGTCACCCTCGACGATGAACAGTTCGGACTTGGCGGGATCGCGCTCCTGGCAGTCGGCCAGCTTACCGGGCAGGGAGGCGATATCCAGCGCGCCCTTGCGTCGGGTCAGTTCGCGGGCCTTGCGGGCGGCTTCGCGGGCAGCGCCGGCTTCGATCACCTTGCTGACGATGATCTTAGCCTCGGTCGGATGTTCCTCGAACCACGAGGCGAGGGCTTCGTTGAGAACGTTCTCGACCACCGGACGCACTTCCGAGGACACCAGCTTGTCCTTGGTCTGCGACGAAAATTTCGGATCGGGCACTTTCACTGACAGCACGGCAGTTAGACCTTCGCGGCAATCGTCGCCGGTCAGTGCGATCTTTTCCTTCTTGGCGACAACTTCGGCATAGCCGTTGACCTGGCGCGTCAGCGCGCCGCGGAAACCGGCCAGATGGGTACCACCGTCGCGTTGCGGGATATTGTTGGTAAAACACAGCACATTCTCGTGGTAGCTGTCGTTCCACCACATCGCGACTTCGACACTGATGCCGCTCTGTTCGGCGCGCATTACGATCGGCGTCGGCACCATCGCCTTCTTGTTGCGGTCGAGATATTTGACGAATTCCTCGACGCCGCCCTCATACATCATGTTCTCGGTCTTCTCGACCGGGTGACGCAGATCCGACAATCTGATGTTGACGCCGGAATTCAGGAAGGCGAGTTCGCGCAGACGATGTTCGAGTGTCGCAAAATCATATTCGAGTGTCGTGAAGGTTTCCGCCGAGGCATAGAACGTCACTTCGGTGCCGCGCCTGCCATTGGCATCGCCGACCACCGAGAGCGGCGCCACAGCGTCACCATGGGCGAATTCGATGCGGTGTTCTTTGTCGTTGCGCCAGACGCGCAGGATCAGCTTGCTCGACAGCGCGTTGACGACGGACACGCCGACGCCATGCAGACCGCCGGACACCTTGTAGGAATTCTGGTCGAATTTTCCGCCGGCGTGGAGCTGGGTCATGATGACCTCGGCTGCCGAGATGCCTTCGCCCTTGTGGATGTCGACGGGAATGCCGCGACCGTCGTCGCGCACCGTCACCGAACCATCGGCATTCAGAATAACTTCGACGGCGCTGGCGTGACCCGCCAACGCTTCGTCGATCGCGTTATCGACGACTTCGTAGACCATGTGATGCAGGCCCGAACCGTCGTCGGTATCGCCGATATACATGCCCGGCCGCTTACGGACGGCGTCGAGTCCCTTCAGGACCCGGATCGATTCCGCACCGTATTCGATGGGAATGGCATGCTCAGTGTCGGCGATGGGTTGCCGGGCTGGTTCAGTCATGTAGGGGCCTTCGAAGGTGTGCCGAATCAGCGCGGAAAACGGCGCTTGAATCGCTCTATTTGTGCCATGAAAGGCGCATTGCGCCTAGCGCAAAGTAACGCGCAGCAAGTTATTGAATAAATAGGATTTTTTGGCACCATTTCAAGACGATTTGAGGCCGTTTTAGCAGCCCGATTTCGCGCCTGTTCCGGGCGTCGAAAATGCCCGGCTTGCGTGCATTCCGAAGGCTATTTGTCAGCCAGTCCCGCAACCGGTTTGTCGGCATTCGTCTTGAGGCTGCGCCGGGCGATCAGATGCGCGATGAGCACCACCGGCTCCAGTAACACCATCCCGAACAGAATGCCGAACAGGCGGTCATAGCCGGGCTCCAGGACGGCATTGGCGTAGTTGTCGGGCACCAACACCACGAGGAAAGCGAGCGTGAACTGCAGGCCCGCATAGCTCATAGAGGGCGGGCCATTTTCGATGTGACGGCCGATCATGACGCCGAGCGCGAGTCCGACGGTCATCACGACGGGCGAATGGCGGCTGACCAGCAGGATTGCGCTGGCCAGGAGGCCGCCCGCGAGACAGCCAACCAGTCGGTTCATCATGCGCGAAGAAACCGGGCTGAGCATGCCTTCCGCCAGCGATGCGGCTGGCACCAGCATGACCGCGAAGATCGTTATGCTGGATTGGCTGAGCGAGGGGATGCCGAGCCACTGCCAGGCCCAGGGGATCAACGCCAATGCAATGCCGCCGACCAAGGCGTGACGCGCCACCGTGGCGTGCCATTGCCGCGTCGGCAGGTCGACTGGCTTGGCGCGCAGATTGTTGTCCGGATTCGGTAGCGCGCGCCGCACTGTCCAGGTCGAGATCGCACTGACGATGACGCAGGCGGTGGTACCGGCCAGCACTTCGAGCACGCGCGTCGAGGCAAAGCGCAGGATCGGCTCGCGCACATGTTCCATGCCTTCGATCAGTACCATCAGGAAGGTAAGGCCGGTGAACAGCCAGGCATAGGCACGGCGGCCGACGATGGCGAAATACAGCGTGACGCCGCCGCCGATCAGCAGACCGAGACTCAGCAACAGTGGTTGCTTGAGCAGCAATGGCGCAGCCGCAAGCGCGAGCCCTGCACCCGCGAGCGTGCCGATGACGCGAAGGACACCGCGCGTGAAACTTTCGGCGACATGCGAGCGCATCACCATGTAGCCCGAGAACGCGGCCCAGCCGACATTCTCGGCGCCGATGGCGTGCGACAAGATGATGGCCAGCAGCACCGAACAGATGCATTCGGCCTCGTCGATCATGCGCGGCCCGGGGATCGGCAGCGAACGCATTTCGTTTCCGAATGCGCGTGCGATCCGCGACAGGTGAATGGCAAAAAATACCAGCATCGACAGATATTTATGCCGTCACGCGCCGCCTACAACAGCCGATTTCTCATGGCTCAATGCGACGATGGATACGCTCGCTGGTGCGCCCGCACGCTTTGTCCTCAGTAGAGCTGCAGCGGCAGCATATCCCGACCGTCGGGGCCAACCATCAGGCCCCAGCTGTCATTGGCCGCCACCTTGATCGTGCTGTCATGTGCGGGCTTGCCCGCGGCCTTGATCGTGACCTTGTAGGCGCCGGGCGGCAGTTCCATCGTCGGCCCGTTCGGATTTTGCGGTCCGCCCACGCCGGGCGCGACCTTGATCGTCTTGTTATTGACGCTGACCGACACTTCCGCGTCACCCATATTGCCGAACAGCAGCCGAACCTTGCCTGGCGCGGGCAGGATGCCCGCTTTCGTCGCTTCTGCGGGATGGCGCACCACCAGACTGACCGTGGTCTCGTCGTTGCGGCGTTCCAGCTTCAGCATGGCGGGACCATCGGGCGCCTTGAAGGCCAGCATGGCGCTGTCGGGTTTGATGACCGCGTTCTTCGTGTCTTCCTGCCACTGTCGCTGCGTGAGTTCGCGTCGGTAGAACGCCAGAACCGAGTCCAATCCGGAAGGAATAGAGGCGCTCAATTCGTGCCTGAACGGCGCGCCGCCGGGCAGCCCTGACGTGCCGAGCGATCGCAATGTACGCTGCTTCGGCGTGGGATAGTCAGTATCGCCGTCGGATTCGAGAACCTGTTCGACGCTCTTGGCGTTGTCCGTCGTGGTCGTGTTGCTGGCAACGGCTGCGACAGGCGCGCCCTTCAGGCCCGAGCCCGTGGCGGTAACATTGACCTTCGGGCCCATCTGCATCGCCGTCAGCGAGATGCTTTGCTTGGCCTTGCTGAAATTCAACACCACCATATTGGGATTGTTGATGACCGACGGCGTGCTCTTCCAGCCGAGCGTCTTCATTCCGCTGCGGTAAAAATCCGCCAGCGCGCTGACGCTCGAGGAACTCGTGAATGCGAGTCTGCCATCGGCGCCATCGAAGTCGATGTTGCTGGCGGTGTAGGGGATGGGAATCGGTGTGTTCGAACCGTCCATCGCGCGCAATGGCGCTTCTGGCCCACGTGCGGTTTGCGCCGCGGGGCGCTTCGCATCCGCTTCGGCAATAGCCGCTTGCCCGAACGCGAGTGCATCCTTGATAAAGCGGTCGTCTGCTTCCTTTTTGGCCTTCGCGCGCGCTGCGATCACAGATGGAAGAACTTGTACGTCGATCTGCACGGTGGTCAGATCGTATTTGCGACCGATCTGCAGCGTCGCAGTTTCCTCTGGGGAGGTGAATGCAAGCGAGGCGCGATCGGTGGTGACGACGGTGTCCTTGCTCTGCTCGACCCAGCCCCTCTTGCCGAGTTCGCGGCGATAGAAGGCGAGCACGGGGCCGAGCTCGGCCGGAATCAGCGCATGTGCTTCGCGCTTGACGGAATCTGCGCTGCCGGTGGTTCCGGCAGATTTGATGCGTTCCGGCCGCGGCAAGCCTGCGGATTCAGGACCCGCAGCGAGATCTTGCGGAAGCGCGAAGGGCGCCACGCGAATTTCGACACTGGTCTTGTTATCGGCGCTCCGCTGTAAGCTCAGCATCACCGGCAACTGTCGCGTGTTACCGTCGCGGGTAAAATAGACACGCACGCCATTCGCGCTCGTCTCGTCGACCTTCGCGTCCGGCCAACGCGCCTCGGCTGCGCCCGCGGACAGCGGCGACCAGCCCAATGCAGTGAGTTCTTTCTGAAAGAAAGCGAGCGTTGCATCGACAGTTTCAGCCGTCGTGCATCCAAGATACGGTCGCCGCTCGTCATAGACGATGTCGGTCGCCTGATCAGGGAAAGGCAGGTTTACCTCAAGGCGCTGCGAGCTGTAGCTGACGCCCGACCGATCCGTTCGGCTGCCGTCGGACATGAAGGATGCCGACACGCCCTGCGCACCCTTCTTGTACCAGCGACTGCGATTCGAGGCCTCGAATGGCGGCGTGTAGGCGATCCAGCCGTCGGCGGCGAGTAATCTGCCGGTGCTGGCAATGGTGTCTGCAACAGTGCCCGCGCCAAAATAGCTGGCGCTGAGGTTAGGATATTTGGTGGCTTCCGGCCGAGCCATTGCGCCTTCGATGTATGGCAGCGTTCTCACATCCACCAGGCCGTCTTCGGCGCGGCAGGCCAGCGAGCCGCCGGCGATGGCGGTGCTGACGAGCAGGGCCAACAGGCAGTGTCTGGTCGGGAGCTGTATCCCGCGTTTGCTTGAAAACATCACTGAAAGCCTCCGGCGTTTGCTTGCGTGCATGCAAAAGCGCTGCCCACAAGGGCAGCGACATCATTTGCGCGGGGCACTTAAAGTGAGTTGTAGGAGGTGTTGCTTTGGTTCAACCGGCCGGTTGGCGCCGCGTGGCGCACCCATTGGCGATATCGAAGATCTCGCCGGAGGTGCCGATTTCCGCGAAAGCAGCGGGATCGGCGCCGGTCATCCAGACCTGGGCGCCCAATTTCGAGAGCTCGCCGAACAGCGACTTGCGCCGATCAGGGTCGAGATGGGCGACGACTTCGTCAAGTAACAGGAGTGGCGTGATGCCGGTCATCTCCGCGACCAGCGTGGCGTGGGCGAGGATGAGCCCGATCAACAGGGCCTTCTGTTCGCCGGTGGAGGCATCGCGCGCCGGCATGTTTTTCGGCGCATAGATCACCTGCAGGTCGGTGAGATGCGGGCCGTCGAGCGTGCGGCCGGCGGCGGCATCACGCGGGCGACCATCGCGCAAGATCTGGCGATAGCGATCTTCGACCGCTGTGGCCGGTTCATTGACCAGCGCATTCTCCATCCAGCCGTCGAGCATGATGAGTGCGGATGGAAAGGCCGAGGCTTCGCCGCGGACGCGCAACATCTCTGCGAGCCGCATTGCAGTCTGGCCGCGTGTCGCGGCGACGGCAACCGCGAGTTCGGCTGTCTCCCGCTCGATGGCGTCGAGCCAGTGGGCGTCGCTGTTCCGGTCTTCGAGCAAGCGGTTGCGCGAACGCAGGCTACGCTCGAGTGCAGAGACGCGACCGGAGTGATCCTTGTCGATGGCCAGCACGAGGCGGTCGAAGAAGCGCCGGCGTTCGGAGGCGGCGCCCATGAACAGCTGGTCCATGGCTGGCGTCAGCCACACCATGCGCAGGTGATCGCCGAATGCTGCGGCAGAACCGACAGGCTCCCGGTCGATACGACAGCGACGGCTGGTGGACGCACCTTCTGCCGCGGGGGCATCGATGCCGGTGCCGAGTGTGGCGAGACCAACCTCACCCTCGACAGTCGCCGACACGGCCCAGGAGCCGTCGCCTTCGTTATTCGCAACGTCTTCGAGCGTGGCGCGCCGCAAGCCGCGGCCGGGCGACAGAAACGAGATCGCCTCGATGCAATTGGTCTTGCCGGCGCCGTTTGGGCCGACGAGGGCGACCATGTCCGCCGACGCCTCCAGCGATGCCGCGCGATAGCTGCGGAAATTGGTGAGCGACAGGCGATGGATGCGGGAGGCGGTCATTCGTGAATATGGGACTCAGCTAAAGTCGTCGCAACGCGCCGCGCCTATCTCCGTTGTCATCCCCGCCTAGTGCGCCGAAGGCGCATGCGGGGCGGGAATCCATAACCACGGCCGGCACAATTAAAACGGCAGAGTCGTAGCTACCTAGCTGCAACTAGTTCTTCGGAGGCTATGGGTCCCCGCCTTCGCGGGAACGACACCTGAAGGAACTCACACCCGCATCGGCATCAGCACATAGAGGGCGCCCTTGGCGTCCTTGTCCTGCACCAGCGTCGGCGAGCCGGGATCGGCGAGGCGCAGCACGGCGACGTCGCCTTCGATCTGGGCGGCGATGTCGAGCAGGTAGCGCGAGTTGAAGCCGATATCGAGTGCGTCGGAGGCGTATTCGACCTCGAGCTCTTCCGTCGCGCTGCCCGAGTCCGGATTGGTCACGGACAGCACCAGCTTGCCCGCCGACAGCGCGAGTTTCACGGCGCGGCCGCGCTCGCTGGAGATTGTCGAGACGCGGTCGACTGCGTTCTCGAAATCCTTCTTGTCGATCACCAGTTCCTTGTCGTTGTTCTGCGGGATCACGCGGCCATAGTCGGGGAAGGTGCCGTCGATCAGCTTCGAGGTCAGAACCACATTGCCAAGCGTGAAGCGGATCTTGCCCTGCGACAGTTCGATGGTGATCTCGGCTTCCAGATCCTCGATCAGGCGCTGCACTTCACCGACCGTCTTGCGTGGCACGATGACGCCCGGCATGCCGTCGGCGCCCTTGGGCAGCTTGAGGTCGATCTGCGCCAGACGATGACCGTCGGTGGCGACGGCACGCAGGGTCGCCGCGGTCGCGGTGCCGGCGGCGTGGAGATAGATGCCGTTGAGATAATAGCGGGTCTCTTCGGTGGAGATCGCAAACTGCGTGCGGTCGATCAGGCGCTTGACGTCGGAGGCGGGCAGCGCAAACGAGTGCGTCATTTCGCCGGCGGCGAGATCCGGGAAATCATTCTCCGGCAGCGTCTGCAGCGTGAAGCGCGAACGTCCAGCGCGGATCGCCATCACCGAGCGGTCGCCATCGGCTTCCAACACGATCTGCGAGCCATCCGGCAGTTTACGGACGATGTCGTAGAACATATGGGCAGGCACGGTGGTGGAACCGGCAGTGCCGACTTCGGCGGCCAGGGTTTCCGTGACTTCAAGGTCGAGGTCGGTGGCCTTTAGCGACAGCCGGGCATTTTCGGCGCGGATCAGCACATTGCCCAGGATCGGAATCGTGTTGCGGCGCTCCACCACGCGATGGACGTGGCTCAGCGACTTCAGGAGTTGCGCGCGTTCGACGGTGACCTTCATAACAAAACCCGCCCGATTCAATCCGGTGTCGTGTGGAAATGCCTGGCAGCCCGAATGGGCGCCGCGGCGATGACACCCGCAAGCTCGATCAAGTGGATTTTGCTCAATCCCACGGGGGACCGCAAGGTGGCGTGGATGGCCGGGAAGCGCAAGAGAGATGCGCTTCCGGCCCCCAATGTTTTGACGGTTAACACCCTCGTCCTGCCCCCGGTGCACGCTTCGGCGCGCCGGGGGCGGGGACGCTTTACTCCTGCAGTTGGCGCTTCAGCGTTTCGACCTCGTCCTGCAGAGCCACGTCCTTGCCGACCAGCGCCTCGATCTTGCGTACGGCATGCAGAACCGTGGTGTGATCGCGGCCACCGAAGCGGCGGCCGATTTCCGGCAGCGAGCGCAGCGTCAGGGTCTTGGCCAGATACATCGCAACCTGACGGGGGCGAACGACATTGGCGGTGCGGCGCGACGACAGGAGGTCGGACCGGCTGACATTGTACTGACGCGCGACGACACGCTGGATGTCCTCGATCTTGATGCGCTTCGGCTCCTGCGGGCGAATCAGGTCGCGCACTTCGCGCTCGGCCATTTCCAGCGTGACCGGCGTGGCGTTCAGCTTCGAATGCGCCAGCAGGCGGTTAATTGCGCCTTCGAGGTCGCGGCCGTTATGGGTGATGGTGCGGGCCAGATAGTCCAGCACCGGCTCCGGCACCTCGAACGAGGCGTGATGTGCACGCGCGGCGGCAACGCGCGATTTCAGGATGCCCAGGCGCAACTCTTCGCCGAGTGAGCTCATTTCCACCACCAAGCCTCCGGCGAGGCGCGAACGCACGCGTTCGTCGAGGCTTTCCAGATCCGACGGCGGGCGATCGGCGGCGATCACGACCTGGCGGCCGGCATCGATCAGCGCGTTCAGCGTGTGACAGAACTCGGCCTGCGTGGTCTTGCCCTGCAGGAACTGCATGTCGTCGATCACCAGCACGTCGATGCCGCGCAGGGCTTCCTTGAAGGCGAGCGCCGTCTGCGTCTTCAGCGCAGCGACGAAGCCGTACATGAATTTCTCGGCGGTGAGATACAGCACCTTGCGGTCGGGACCGGAATTGCCGGCCCAGGTCACCGCCTGCAACAGATGGGTTTTGCCGAGGCCAACGCCGGCATGGATATAAAGCGGGTTGAACATCACCGGATCGCCGCGACGGCCTTCGGCGACCTGGCGCGCGGCAGCATGGGCCAGCGTGTTGGCGCGGCCGAGCACGAAGCTCGCAAAAGTCAGGCGCGGATCGAGCGGCGAGCCGCCGAGTGCTTCATGACTTGCGGACACTGGCGCGGTGGCCGTGGCGCGGAGTTCGGGCGCATGACGGTTGTTGGACGTCTCGGTGCGGCGCGCTTCGGCTGGCGCGGCGGCTTCCTTGTTGGCGGGCGCCACGTTGCGCATCGCCGAACGCACGGTGAGATCGACGCGATGAACCTGCGGCATCTCGGCCTGCCAGGCGTTCAGCACGCGCTCGGCATAGTGGGCCTGGATCCAGCTCTTCAGGAATCGGGTGGGTACCGAAAGATGGACGCTGTCGTCCTGCACGCTTTCGAGATCCATCCGAGCGAACCAGCTGGAGTAAACGTCTTCGCCAACCGTCGACCGCAGCCGACCTTTCACGCGAGACCAGTGATCCTGTTCCATATTAGCCATTGTCAGAGAACTTTTCAGATAGAGTGAGTGTCCGGCACAACGCTGCCGATGAATGTCCGCGTATGGAGACGCGGTGCGACCTCGTGTGACGCGTCGTCTTCGGGCACAGCTCCGCCCAACGGCCATCCGGCCGAGGTCAGATCAGTGATGTCGAAGAGGACCTCGTCGCGAGGTCAGCGCGTACTGGAGGGTCTGTCGGGAACGTGGGCGGAGGTGTGGGTCGCCATATCTGAACGAGACGCAGATCGCGGTCGCTGGAATGCTGTCGTGGTTGATTTGCGCATAAAGCCTCCCCCCGCTCGCCGCGGTCGCTCGCGGCAAGATGTCAGTTCACATGTGGTTCAAAGTTAGTCCGCAACGCTGAACATCGAAACTCGTTCAGTCGCATTCCCGTATCGTCGTCTTGCCCGCTCGTCTGCCCGCTTACTTCCGCACCGTCAGCTTTGCTGGTTGCGATTGGCCGGTGCGCATTTCTTTTCAAAGCATCCGAATGGATACCCGAGAAATTTCGACACAGAACAACCCTTCCCATATTGCTATGGGCTGCGATCCGATCAAAGCTTGGAAGGTGTCGCTAACCTGAAGACCGTCGCTGATCCCAAGGTCCGCCCTGGTTCTTAAATCGCTCTGATCTGAAGAACCGCGGGGCGCCGCGAGTGATTAAGAAATACAGCACGCCCGGTTTCTCGCAACGGAATCATTTTTCAGATGCCCCGTAAAAGCCTCACTTGAGCAGCCCGGATCGTATCGTGATTTTTTTGGCGATACGTCAAGGTTTTGAATCAACGCGCTGAATCGTAATGTGACAGTGCCGTTGCAAATTCGAGCGAGCGAAAAAAGAAATTCATAATTCATTTACGAATGAAGGCGCCGATTCCGCGTTTTCAAACTGGTCCGCTTCGCTATGCCGATAAGTGATTAGAGCCGCGCGTTTTTTTCTGTGCGTTGAGTCAGGGTAACCCTAGACATCGGACTCAGTATCGTGGCGAGGGCCGCTTGCTTTTTCGGAATCACGCTGACGCAAGCGATAAGGCGGATTGGGACTCGGTGTGATGCGTTGTGTGTTCCTGCCGTGTCGTTGAAGAGACATGACGGGACGCGCATCGTGCAAGCGCGCGGTGGCCTTTGCGGTTCATCAGAATTTGTGACGCGATAGCGCGCACGCATTGCGGCATAAAAAAGCCCGGCGTGAAGCCGGGCTTTTTGGAAAGAATGTTGTCGTCAGATTACTGCGCGAGCTTCGCGATCTGATGAACGAGACGCGAGACCTTGCGGCTCGCGAGATTCTTGTGAACGAGGTTGCGCTGGGCAGCCTTCATCAGCTCAGGCTCGGCGAGCTTCATCGCCTTCAGCGCCGCTTCGCGGTCGCCGCTCTTGATCGCCGCCTCGACGGTGCGGACTGCACCGCGCATCTGGGTGCGGCGGGACTTGTTGACGATGGTGCGGCGGGCAATCTTGCGCGTCGCCTTCTTGGCGGAGGTCGTATTGGCCATATCTCACTATCCTTCAGCAGCGTCCCGTCTCGGGCGCCGGGCTGATTGACGTCTGCCGCTCGACTGCGGCCAACGCTGATCTGTTTCCGGGGTGTTCCTGAAAATGCTATCCCCGGAGCGGCAAAGCTCACGCGTTTCGAAACTCACGGGGCGCGCCGCTCAAAGAACAGCGGCGGCGGGATTGCGCCCACCGCCATTGGCGCTCCTTATAGAGTGCCCGATTTCCACCGTCAACGCCTTCCGGCTGCGCCTTTAGACGAAAAACAGCCGCAGAGTGGCGGTTAAGTTGCTGATGAGGTTGAATTTCTCGGGTTTGCCCGGTATTGCCGGGGGTGAGAGCGATGAGGGGATTCGGATGATCCGCGGGTTTTTCCGCCTGATAGGGCTGTTATTGCTGGCCGGTGGGTTCGTGTTCCTAGTCTATGATGGGGCGCGCTCGATTGCCGATCAGGCGCTGCGGCTGACCCGGCTCGGGGAGTTCTGGAACGACATCAACCAGGCCAGCCAGCGTTCCTTCCAGGCGATGGTCGATGCCAATGCGCCGTTCCTCAGCGGGCTTCTCAAATTGCTGCTCAACCAGCCGGCCTGGGCCGTCATGGGCGTGCTCGGCATCGTGCTGATGCTGTTGTTTCGGCCAAGCAAGCCGTTGATCGGCTATTCGCGGAATTGAACGGCGTTCGACGACGTAACACACCTGCCGTTTCCCTCGTAGATACCTATATTGCCACCTGAGATACGCCGCGCGGCAGGAGTGAATCCGGTTCTGCCTCGCGGGTGCTGTTGGCCCCCAGATCTGCGCGTTCGTCCAGCGAACCGGAGTCCACTTCGTTCGCGAGCGCGCCGGGAGATGATCCATGCTTTTCATGCGCAAGACCGCTGCATTGCCGACCGCCGCCGAAGCACTGCCCGGTCGCGATACGCCGATCCCCACTGCCAAGCATCACTTCGTCAATGGCAGCAACATCCAGCCGCCCTATCCAGAAGGAGTTGAGCGGGCGGTGTTCGGGCTCGGTTGCTTCTGGGGTGCTGAGCGCAAGTTCTGGGAGCTCGGCGACGGCATCTATACGACGGCGGTTGGTTATGCCGGTGGCTTCACGCCAAACCCGACCTATGAAGAGACCTGCTCGGGTCGCACCGGTCACACCGAAGCGGTGCTGGTGGTGTTCGATCCGAAGAAGATTTCTTATGAGCAGCTCCTGAAGACGTTCTGGGAAAGCCACGACCCGACCCAGGGCATGCGCCAGGGCAATGATATCGGCTCGCAGTATCGTTCCGCGATCTACACCTTCAGCGATGCACAGCGCGATGCCGTCGCAGCGTCGAAGGCGGCGTATCAGAAGGCACTGTCGGCGAAGGGCCTCGGCACCATCACCACCGAGATTGCGCCGGCCGGGAAGTTCTACTTCGCCGAGGACTATCACCAGCAGTATCTGGCGAAGAATTCCGGCGGCTATTGCGGTCTCGGCGGCACCGGTGTGTCGTGCCCGATCGGGGTCGGCGTCACGGCCTGAGCTGACCACGGCTAAGTGTAGATAAACAACGTCAAAAGCCCGCTTTCGGAGCTCCCGAAGGCGGGTTTTTTGCTGCCTGATGGAAGGCCATGACAACGGAATTTTAACCATAAGAGGCCAAAACCGAGGCTGCCTCTATGAGGGATATGTCCAGTGTCGTCTGCCCGCGCGTTTCGTCTGCCCATGATTGTCGCGGTTGCCGCGCTGGCTTTGTCCGGCTGCATGCGGAGACCGGGTCCTGTTGCAGTGGTTGCGCCGGCTGCCGATCTCGACACGCTCGCTTACGGTCGCCCGGGTTACGGGCCGGCAGCAGTGCCGGTTGCTTATGCTTCCCCGGTCTCGGCCTATGATGCGCAGTACAAGCTCGATGCCGGCGACAAGCTGCGCGTGGTGGTTTACGGCCAGGAAGGTCTCACCAATTCCTACGCCATCGATGCCGGTGGCGCGATCACCATGCCGCTGATCGGCCGCGTGCCAGCGCGCGGCATGACGCCTGCTGCTTTGGCCGCGAGCATCACCGGTCGCCTGCGTAACGGATTCATTCGTGAGCCATCGGTGGCTGTCGAAATCGAAGCCTACCGTCCGTTCTTCATTCTTGGTGAAGTCGCCGCTCCCGGCCAGTATCCTTACGTGCCCAATATGAGCGTCGAGAGCGCGATTGCCATTGCCGGCGGTTTCTCGCCGCGCGCCAAGCGCGACGAAGTCACGCTGACCCACACCACCATCGAGGGCTCGTACCGCGCCGTGGTGCCGTTGGGTACGCCGATCAATCCCGGCGATACGGTGCTCGTTAGCGAGCGCTGGTTCTGATCGCGCGCATCAAGTGCCGTCGTCACCCCAAGCGTGATTTTCTCCGCTTCGCGGAATAGGTCGGCGTACTCCCGATAATTAAAGGCTGCGATGTATAGGCGCATCGGCGTCAGGACGCGCGTTGCACTGTATCAGAATCGTCTTTAGCACTGTAAGCAATGATCAAGTGAGGCCAACTCGCTGAAATGCGCCGCCATGTCGGCACATATGGATATCAGGGGAGAAGAGATGAAGACGAGTCCGTCGATCAGTGCGATGCGCGGCGTCACTTTGGCAGCCATCGTGGCGCTGGGAGCGGCGCTGTCTTCGCAAGCATTTGCGCAGACTGCGCAATCCTATCCCGATCGACGCATCACCTTCGTCGTGCCCTATGCTCCCGGCGGTGCCACCGATGTCACCGCGCGCCTGCTGGCGCAGAAGCTGCAAGAGTCCTGGAAGCAGACCGTCACCGTCGAGAACAAGCCGGGCGCCGGCGGTGTGATCGGCAATGACTTCGCCGCCAAGGCTCCGGGCGATGGCTACACCGTGCTGGTTGCGATCACGCAGATCATCCAGGCGCCGAGCCTGATGTCGAAACTGCCTTACGACGCGTTCAAGGATCTCGCGCCGGTGACGCAGGTCGCGATCTCGCCGATCGTGCTCGTCGTGCCCGAAGCGCAGCCGATGAAGTCGGTGAAGGAACTGATCGATCTCGCCAAAGCCAGCCCCGGAAAATATCCGTACGGCACCTTCGGCAACGCCACCACGTCGCATCTCTATGGCGAGCTTCTGAAGAAGAATACCGGCATTGACATGACCCATGTGCCGTATCGCGGTGCTGCGCCTTTGCTGAACGATCTGCTCGGTAATCAGGTCACTGCGGCATTCCTCGACTTCACCACCGCCGGACCACAGCTCGAAGCCGGCAAGATCCGTCCGCTCGCGGTGGGCGGCGAGAAACGCAAGCCCAAGCTGCCGAACGTGCAGACCATGGCTGAACTCGGCTATCCTGGCTTCGAGGCCGAAGGCTGGGTCGGCGTCTTCGTACCGGCGGCGACGCCGAAGGACATTGTGAACAAGCTGTCGGCCGAGCTTGGTCGCATCATCAAGTCGCCAGAGGGGACCGCCGGCCTGCAGGCGGTCAATCTCGTTCCGGTCGGTGACAGCCCGGAGTCTTTCGAGAAGAGCCTGCGTCGCGATTTTGATCGCTGGGCAACGGTGGCGAAGACTGCAGGCGTCAAAGGCGAGTGATGTTCCAATCTCTCCCGACTGGCAGGGAAAGATCGAGGCTGCTCCCTCTCAGTCGTCATACCCGGGCTTGACCCGGGTATCCAGCTGTGCCCAAGCGCTTGTTGGTGCCGCAAAGGTGGATTGCCGGGTCAAGCCCGGCAATGACGTGGAGAGGGCGGCGGCTTACTTCAGATGCTTCGCGAGGAACGCGAGGCTCCGTTCTCTCGCAACATCCGCGCTGGCCTTGTTGTAGCTGGCACGCTGGTCGCAATTGAAACCGTGTTCGGCACCGTCATAGACGAAGATCTCCACATCCGGCCGCTTGGCGCGGATGGTCTCGACATCCGACAGTGGAATGCCGTGATCCTTTTCACCGAAATGCAGCTGCGTCGGTACGGTCGGCTTGTCGTCGGCAAAGCGCACCACGGCGCCGCCGTAATAGCCAATGGCGGCGCTGAGGCCGGTCAGTTTCGTCGCGGCAGCGAAGGCGACGCTGCCGCCAAGGCAGAAGCCGATGATGCCGACATTGCCGACATCCCCAACGGAATCGATCGCGGCCTGAGTGTCGCGCAGCATCGCGGGCCAATCAGGATTGAGTACGAACTTGCGCGCGATGGCGATTTCCTCGGGTGAATAGCCGGACTGGAAGTTGGGTTCGGTGCGATCGAAAATCGACGGCGCCACTGCCACATAGCCCTGCACGGCGAAGCGGTCGCAGACCGTGCGGATGTGGTCGTTTACGCCGAAGATCTCTTGGATCACGACCACGGCGCCCTTGGGCTTGCCCTCAGGCTGGGTGCGGTAGGCGCCGAGTTTGAAGCCGTCAGATGCGGTTAGCGTGATGTCTTGTCCCACGAGGTATTCCATATCGTTGTTGAGGGGTGGGGTCTGTTTGGCGCGGACGGCCGTACAGGTCCACTCACAAAGCGGCTATTGCCACATCCAGTTCCGGCCCCAGTCGCCCTTCCAGCCGGTCAGGCGTCCCTTGCGAAACTGGAGATAGAGGCGGTCGCGGCGGTCGAAGAAGCCGCTGCCGCCGAAGGTGCGGATTGCCAGATAGATCTCATCGCCCGGTCGGCCGCTGACATAGGTTAGCGGGGTGCCCAAGGTACGGGCGGCGTCACTTGCGGCCATCCCAAAAGCCAGCGGGGTGGCGTTCGAAAGGGTTGCCGTGAATGGCAGATCGGGCGTCGTCCCCGCGGGCTGCCCGTGGGCTGGAACCGTGACGACGAGGCCGGTCGCGACGCCGAGGATGAACCTGATGGTCTTCATGGCGCGATTGTTTTCCGGATCGGATTCCGGCGCAAGGCAGCATTGCTTAAAGTTTTCACGAAGTCCCTAACCAGCCGATAGTGCTATCCGCCGGAATGAAACCTTCCGTGGGCCGATCAGGAAGCATTAACAATACGCATTAAGCTTCAGGAACCCTGTTCCAAGGTATGTATGTCCTGCTTGCGGCCCGTTCGCCGCAATAGATCGAGGGCATATGACCGCTTCAGTCAACCAATCGCCGGCGCGCCGCCGACTGCTTCTGGCATCGGACCGCAGCGATCACAGCAGCGAACTCGTCGATATCCTGCAGAAGGTCGGCGAAGTCGATGTTGTCCCAACGTCAGCCATTCCGGAGACGCCGCCCAGCGAGCTGTCGGGTATCGTGGTCGATATCAATCTGCGTTCGGCAGAGGCCGTGCAGCGCGTGCGCAACAAACTGCGCCACAAATCCTATGAAGCGATACCGCGCCTGTTCGTGCTGGCCGACTCGCTGCATCACGGATCGATGCAGGCCTGGGCGCTCGGCGCCACCGATACGATCGCGCGCCCGTTCGATGCGCGTGGTGTCATGCAGCGCATCCGCGCCGCATTTCCGAACCCGCATGACGAGGACTTCTCCACTCGCGGCAAGGCGCTGAATCGCGGCGTCGAGGCGGCGCATGCGGTAATGGTCAAGATCTTCGAGAAATTGCCCGCCGGCGTGCCGCTCACCTTCAACGACGTGATGCAGGCAGAGAACCAGATTCTGAAGGCCATCAAGCGTACATCGCTGCGCGAATGGCTGGCCGCCGTCGGCCGTCATCACAATCACAGCTATCGTCACTGCCTGTTCGTGACTGGTTTCGCGGTGGCCTTTGCGCAGCATCTCGGCATGCGCGATGAAGATCAGCGCCGCCTCACGCGCGCAGCCCTCGTCCACGACGTGGGCAAGGCGTTTATCCCGGTGTCGATTCTGGACAAGCCGGGCAAGCTCACCGAGGACGAGACGCTCGAGATGCGCAAACATCCGCGTCTCGGCTTCGAAGCGCTGGTGGCGCAGGGCAGCTTTCCGCGCGAGATGCTCGACGTGGTGCTGCATCACCACGAATTCCTGGATGGCAGTGGCTACCCCGATGCGCTGGCCGGCGACCAGATCAGCGACATCGTTCGCCTGATGACCATCGTCGACATCCACGCGGCTCTGGTGGAGCGGCGTGCCTATCGCATGGCCTTCACGCATGCCAAGGCGTTCGAGATCATGGAGCAGATGGGCGACAAGATCGATCAGCAACTGCTACAGGTGTTCCGCCCGGTGGCCCTCGGCGCGTAAGCGCCGTTCGCCTCAGGCCAGCAGCTTGCGCAATTCTGCCTTGGCCACTTTTTCAAGCGTCGAACGCGGCATCTCGTCCACGAAGTGGATTTCGCGCGGCACCTTGAAATCCGCCAGCCCGCTCTTGCAAGCCGCCATGACATTGTCATGCAGCGCCGGTGGCGCCTGCGCCACGCCGGCATGCGGGATGATGAAAACAACCGGCACTTCATCCAGCATCGGATGTTTTTTGCCGACGACGGCGGCTTCGCGCACGCCGGGCACGGTGATGACAACCTGTTCGATCTCCGATGCGGCAACGTTCTCGCCGCCAACTTTCAGCATGTCCTTGGCGCGATCGCCGAACTTGATATAGCCGCGCTCCAGTAGCGTGACGCGGTCGCCGGTGATGAAGAAGCCGTTCGCGTCGAAGCTGTCGCGCGTGGCGGCCTCGTTGTGCAGATACTCCTTGAACAGCGACAGGCCGGGAATGCCCTTGATCGTGAGATTGCCAGTCTCACCCACGGCGGTCGGCGTGCCGTCGTCATTGGTGACGCGGATGCCATATTCGGTTGCTGCGCGGCCGATGGCCATCGGCGTGTTAGGCTGATCGACCTCGCCGATGATGCCGTGAGTAATGGTCTCGGTCATACCCCACCAGCCGATGATCTTGACGCCGAATTTGGCAAAGGCCGGCGGATCGCAGAACGACGCACCCCACAGCCGGAAATGATGCTTCGGTACGTCGTGTTCGAGCAGCGCCTTCATGCAGAACGGGATCGTCGACAGCCAGGTCGCGCGATGTTCGAGCGCCACGTTCCAGAACCGGCGCGCGGAAAAACGCGGCTGAAGCACTAGGGAGGCACCGACCCACAACGTCGCCAGCATCGAATAGGCCAGCGCGTTGGTATGAAATAGCGGCAGATAAGTCATATGCGTATCAAACGCATGTAGGTCCTGATGCGCGGCGTTCACCTTGCCGCCCCACAGCGCATTGGCGTGGGTCCACAGCACGGCTTTGGGCCGCGATGTGGTGCCTGACGTATATTGGACGCTACAATGCGCCCACAGGTCGACCGGGCGGCGCGGACGATCGGCGCTGTCAGCGAACAACGCATCAAAACGCTCGGCCTTGCCGACCGTGTAACCATCGGCCAGCGCGCCAGCATTGTGCGAGGTCACGGCGATCCAGCGCAGCTTGCGGCAATTGGTGGCGACGAGTTCGGCATAGGATGGCTGCGTGATAGCGGCGACCGCGCCGCAATGATCGGCGAAATACTCGATTTCGGCGGCTGAGGAGCGGGTATTCGTGGTCACTGCGATGGCGCCGAGCTCGGCGCAGGCGAACCAAGCCAGCAGCATCTCGACGCAATTGTCGAGATGGATCAGCACATAGTCGCCCTGGACGATGCCGCGCCTGGCGAGGCCTGCTGAAAGTGCCCCGACGCGCTCGTGAAACTCGCCATAGGTCCATGGCCGCGCCGGCGCATCGAATGGCGACCAGATGATGAAAGGGTGATCGCGACGCGTCTCGGCGTGCATGCGCAGCAGCCACGGGACGTCCATGCCGTCGAACGGGCCGATCGAACCGGGAATCATGGCGGGATTCGTCGCGGGGTAGGGCATGCATCCTCCGTCGAAAGCCACCGGAGCGACCGCTTACGCGGGGGCGGCTTTCTTATTCTTGTTTTTACGGAAGATGTTGTGCCATCGGCGGCGGGGCGGCGCAAACCGCCCCGGCATGCAGGATCAGCCTATTTCGTAAGACGAAATTTCAATCAGGCTGCCATCGGGATCCCGGCAATAGACTGAGCGCAAGGTGCCCCGCGCGCCCTGTTTGGCCACCGGGCCTTCCTCGATCGCAACGCCGCAAGCACCGAGATGCGTGATTACGGCGTCGGGCGGTGAGGCAGTGAGAAAACAGAGGTCGTCACTGCCGACCATCTCATGATCCGCCGTGAACCACTCGACCTTATCGGCGCTGATCGGCCGCAGATTGATCTTTTGCACGCCAAAACTCACCGATGTGCGCGGTAACTTTCCCGGACCGGGATCGAACACCTTCACCTCCATGCCCAGGACGCGTTGATACCAGGTGGCTGAGCGCTGGACGTCAGCGACGTTGAGGACGAGATGATCGAGGGCCGTGACGGTGAGGGACATGAAATGGTCCTTGGCTTTGCCTTGACGTTTCTTTGGGCTGGTGCCGCAGTAGTGTCGCACTGGTCGATAGTTGAATTGTTTGGTAGATACGGCCGTTGTCAATTCAACACACGCTGACCGCGCGCAAAGTTGCGGCAGCCGGAGGGAATAAAATATGACGTCACGTCGTGCCGCGATCGGTCTGATTGCGCTTGGCTTTTCTGCTTTTGCTGCAACCGCTCTCGTTCCTGTCAGCTCGGCGCTGGCCGTGGACTATCCGACGCGGCCGGTTCGCTTTGTCGTCGGCTATCCTGCTGGTGGTGCAACCGATATTCTGGCCCGCCTGATCGGGCAGAAGTTATCTGAGCGAACCGGTCAGCAATTCGTCGTCGAGAACAAGCCGGGCGCCGGCAACAATATCGGCACCGAATCTGTCGTGAATGCAGAACCCGACGGCTACACCATCCTGCTGGTCAATCCGGCGAACTACATCAACGCGACGCTCTATGGGAAGCTGAGCTTCAATTTCGTGCGTGATATCGCGCCTGTCGCCGCCTTCCATCGCACCGCCAATGTGATGACCGTCAACAAGGACATCACGGCGAAGACCGTCGGGGAATTCATCGCCTATGTGAAGGCCAATCCGGGCAAGGTGAACATGGCGTCGTCGGGTAACGGCACCTCGGTGCATCTATCCGGTGAGATGTTCATGATGCTGTCGGGCGCCAAGATGCAGCATGTGCCCTATCGCGGTGCTGCGCCAGCGATCACCGACATGCTCGGCGGTCAGGTCCAGGTGATCTTCGACAACATGCCGTCAATCATCCAGCATATCCGCTCGGGCAGCCTTCGTGCGCTGGCGGTGACGACCACCGACAAGTCGTCGCTGTTACCCGATGTGCCGACCGTCGCGGAAACCGTGCCGGGTTATGAGGCCAGCGCTTTGTTCGGCATGGGTGCGCCGAAGAAGACGCCGCCGGAGATTATCGCCAAGCTCAACGCGGACGTTAATGCGGTGCTGGCGGATCCGGCCGTCAAGGCCAAGCTGATCGATCTCGGCGGCGAACCGCTGATCGGACCGCCAGAAGCGTTCGGTAAGATGATCGTCGCGGAGACCGAGAAGTGGGAGAAAGTGGTCAAAGCCGCGGGCCTTAAGGTCGAATGAACCCATGCGGCACTATGGTGTCTAACCCTTGTGATGACGCCAGCGTAAGCGCGTAATCACAAGACCGGGATGTATCGGAGCTTGCGGGAACGTTCATCCGCAGGCTCTGTTGCTTTCTGGAGATGTCACAGGACCGCTGCCGCGGAGGAGAAGACGTGATGCGCAATCTGATGCTGGCCGTGTTGGCTGTTGGTGGCGTTTCGGCCATGGCTTCCAGCCCTGCAGCTGCCGCCCCGACCTATCCCTATTGTATCCAGTCGCAGGCCTTCGGGACCGATTGCTCCTATCCGAGTTACGAAGCGTGCCAGGCGACCGCATCCGGCCGCGGCGTCGATTGTATCGTCAATCCGCGGCTGGCGTTCAGCCCGCAGCCTTACGGCGAGCCGCGCCGCAGTCGGCGTTCGGTTGCCTATTAAAACCCATCTTCACGGCGGCGACAGCTATATTTTTGGCTTCGTCGCCAGCCAGATGACATGACGGGCGCCACCGCGTGTGCCGGTGGCGCGGATCTTGATTTCCTCGGCGTTGAAGCCTGCCTTGCCGAGGAGTGCCGTGAATTTGTCATATGGAAATGACGACCAGACGGCCAGCACGCCGCCCGGACTGAGCGCGGCCTGGGCCGCGCGCAACCCTTTCAGGTCATAGAGCGCATCATTCGATTTTCGCGTCAGGCCTTCGGGCCCGTTATCGACGTCGAGCAGGATCGCATCATATTTGCCGCGTGCACCAGCGATGGCTTTAACGACATCGCCCTCGACAATCTCCACGCGCTCATCACTCAGGCTGTCGCCAGACAGCTCGGCCATTGGGCCACGCGCCCAGGCGACGATCGCGGGCACCAGTTCGACCACGGTGATCTTCGCCTTCGGGCCGAGCACCTTTAGCGCAGCGCGCAATGTAAAGCCCATGCCATAGCCGCCGATCAAAAGCCGCGGCGCCTTCATGTCCTTGAGGCGAAAGCAGGTGAGTGTCGCCAGCGCTTCCTCGGAGCCGAACAGCCGGCTGCTCATCAACTCGTTCTGGCCGAGCTTGATGGTGAACTCTTGCCCGCGCTGCATCAGGCGCAGCGGCACGCCGCCGCCGGGTACTTCGGTCGTATCGATCAGTTTCCAGGGTAGCACGGGTGTCTTTCATCAAGCGATTGCGCGGCGGCCCGTGGTAGCGCGAGAACCGAGCCCCACGCAACTCGGCTATCATGCAAAGGCCTTACAGCAATTGGAGTCGCTCGTGTCGCAGCACTTCGATTGCAGCGCGCGATCAGAGGCAGGGTTCCGGTCTCTGGAATAGCTCCAACACGTCGCTGCATCTTCGTTTAAAGGGAACTACACTGATGGAGTACTTCGCGCGGCAGCTCCGTTCGCCGTTCTTAACGGGCGGATAACTAACCGAACGGGTTGTGCCGGTGCATTGATAGAACGGAATTGCCAACGGTATCTGGTGCCTCTAAGCAGAATGAAGACCAATGCATCTTCGGGTTGCGCATCGCGCGGCAAGGCGAAGACGCTTTCGTCGGGGCCGAGTGATCTTCAACTCATCGAGAGGAATAGAATGACCAAAATTCTGCACATGATGGCGGCATGTCTCGTCGCCCTGTTCATCGTCTCGACGCAGGCAAGTGCTGCGCCGATGATGGGCCAGAGCATCGCTGTCGAAGCGCACGTGATCCCGGTTGCGGGTGGCTGCGGTCCGAGCGGCTGGCGCGGTCCCTATGGTGGCTGCCGCTATACACCTTATTACGGCCCGCTCCCGGGTGGCTACTATCAGGAAGCTCCCGTGACGGGGAACGGCTGCCCTCCCGGTTATTGGCGCGGTCCGTGGGGACACTGCCGCAACACGCCCTATCACGGCAATCTACCGGGTGGCGGCTGGAAGCCATAAGGCAAACGTGACGCTGCGTCGCACGTCGCAGCCCACGGTCTGACTGTCGATCAGCTGAAAGGCCAGCCGCAAGGCTGGCCTTTTTGTGGCGCGCAAACATTGAAGCGCAGCGTTGAATGTGTTGCCTTGGGCCATCTACGGGATGGCTTGGAGTTACTTTTATGACGATGCGGTTCACACCGGGTGCGGTGACGCTGGCAGACTGGCGGTCGATCTATCGGGGGGCAGTACCAGTTCTCGATGAGAGCTGTACTCCACGCATCAATGCCAGTGTTGAGGCAGTTGCCCGGATTGTCGCCAAGGGCGAACCCGTCTATGGCATCAATACAGGCTTCGGAAAGCTTGCTCATGTCGGCATAGAAGCCGAAAGCATCACGGCCCTCCAGAAAAACATCGTGCTGTCACATTGCGTGGGCGTCGGCGACCCGGCGCCAGCGCCGGTGGTGCGGCTGATGATGTGCCTCAAGCTTGCGAGCCTGGCGCAGGGTTTCTCCGGCGTCCGCATGGAGACGGTCCAGTTGCTCAGCGTCATGATTGCGCGTGACATCACGCCCATCGTGCCCGCGCAGGGATCAGTCGGTGCCTCGGGCGATCTGGCCCCGCTCGCGCATATGGCGTCGGTCATGATCGGCGTCGGCGAGGCGCTGACGACGTCCGGCCGATTGCCGGCGACGGAGGCGCTCGCCAGTGCGGGTCTGCAGCCGATCGAGCTGCAGGCCAAGGAAGGACTGGCGCTGCTGAATGGCACGCAGTTCTCGACGGCCTATGCACTTGCGGGATTGTTCGAGGCTGAAATTCTGTTCAAGACCGCACTCGTCAGTGGTGCCTTGTCCACCGACGCCGCGCGTGGCTCGGATACGCCGTTCGATCCACGCATCCATCAACTGCGCAAGCATGAAGGGCAGATCGTTTCAGCCCAGGCATTGAAGGAACTTCTCGCCGGCAGCGCGATTCGCGAGTCGCACCGCACCGGCGACGTCCGTGTTCAGGATCCTTATTGCCTCCGCTGTCAGCCGCAGGTGATGGGCGCCGCGCTGGACGTTTTGCGACAGGTGGCCACCACGCTTCTCACTGAAGCGAATGGCGTCTCCGACAACCCTCTGGTCTTTGCCGACGACGATATTGCGATCTCCGGTGGCAATTTTCATGCGGCGCCGGTTGCCTTTGCGGCGGATATGATGGCGCTTGCGATCTGTGAGATTGGATCGATCTCTGAGCGCCGGATCGCCATGCTGGTGGATCCGGTGCTATCCGGTGTGCCCGCGTTCCTGACACCGAAGCCGGGGCTTAATTCCGGCTTCATGATCGCGCAAGTGACGGCCGCGGCGCTGGTATCTGAGAACAAGCAGCGGGCTTATCCGGCCAGCGTCGATTCGATTCCGACATCGGCCAATCAGGAAGATCATGTCTCGATGGCTGCCCATGCGGCGCGCCGGCTGCTGCCGATGATCGAGAATGCAATGGCCGTCATTGCCATCGAGCTGCTGGCGGGCGCGCAAGGCTGTGATTTCCATGCGCCGCTCAAGTCCAGCGATCGTCTGGAAAGCGTTCGCGCACGTATCCGGGCAGACGTCGCCCATCTCGACGAGGATCGATATTTTCACGACGACATTCAGAAATCGCTTCGCCTCGTGCGATCCGGCGCGATCGTCGCGGCAGCGAATCTCGACACTATCCCGGGTGTTTAAAGCGCGAGAGAGCAGTTAGCCAATTGCGGTCTTGATCACGCTCAGCAATTCCTGGAATGGCTCGGCGCAGGACGGGTCGGTCGGGTGCTGTTGCAGTACATCGTAGATTTTGGGCACGAGCTGGACGGCCTGATCGAGTTCACTGTCGCGGCCGGGCTGATAGCCACCCATCAGGCGAAGGTCGCGGGTGTCCTCAAAGCGGGCGATCATGGCGCGCAGCTTGCGCACCAGATTGGCTTCTTCCGGCGACCACACATGCTGGCCGAGGCGCGACACCGATGACAGCACATTGACGGCCGGATAGCGGCCCTGATCGGCGACGTCGCGGTCGAGCATGATGTGCCCGTCCAGTGTACCACGCACCGTATCCGCCACGGGCTCGTTGTGATCGTCGCCGTCTACGAGAACGGCAAAGACGCCGGTAATGGAGCCCTGGCCTTCGAGGCCCGGTCCTGAACGCTCCAGCAGTCGCGGAAGTTCGCTGAAGACACTCGGCGCATAGCCGCGTGCGATCGCCGGCTCGCCAGTAGCGAGCGCGACTTCACGGGATGCGTGGGCGAAGCGCGTTACCGAATCGACGATCAACAGCACCGATTCGCCGCGATCGCGGAAATATTCGGCGATGGTCATCGCCGTCTTCGGCGCCAGTCGACGCATCATCGGGCTTTCGTCGCTCGTCGAGACGACCGTGATCGCGCGGGTCTTGTGATGGACCAGCGATTCTTCGAGAAATTCACGTACTTCTCGTCCACGCTCGCCGACAAGTGCAGTGACGACGGTGTCGAAGCCGGAGCTGCGCGCGAGCATCGAGAGAAGCGTAGTCTTGCCGACGCCGGAACCGGCGAAAATGCCGATGCGTTGGCCGATGCAAAGCGGTGTGAAGAGATCCACGACGCGGACGCCGGTGCGGAGCGGCTTGCTCACGCGCGAGCGGGTCATCGCTGGCGGGGGATTGGCATCCGTTTGCATCTCGCGCTCGCCGACGGGCATGTCGCCGGCGCCATCCAGTGGCTCACCAAGCGCATTGATGACGCGACCTTTCCAGGCCGGATGTGGAGACAGCGTCTTGGGAGGCATTCGGAAAGCGGGAACGCCGAGGCCGGCAGCAAAGTGGGAATCGAATGGTTTGGCCGTTACGCCGTCATTATCGATCCGCACGACCTCACCGAGATGAACCCGCTTGTCGATTTCCAGTCCGATCAATTCACCGAGCCTGACATAGCGCGACAGGCCGGAGACGCGAAAATGCGTCGGCGTCACCTCGGACACCATGCCGCCGACACGAACCGTGGGTACGTCCCGGCGCAGGGTTGCGATGGTCGATTCGAGTTTCTCAAGCGCGTTCATCAAGCTCTCCCGCCGATCATGTCAGGCATCAAGCCTTTGGATCGCCTAAGGTGCGAATGGCGCCCTGCATGGTGCTTTCCGAATTGTCGATCAACGAGCTGACACTCTGAAAGGTGCGTTGGGCGGTCATCATCTGCGTGAGTTCAGTCAAGGGATCGACATTCGATCCTTCCACATAGCCCTGCTGAAAGCCGACCGTGACGAAATCGAGCGCGGTGGTCGCCGGCTTGCTGGGAATCACGCCCGACGTTCCGAATCGTTCCAGCTTTGCGTCCGGTGCGATATCGAACAGGCCGAGCTGACCGACCTGGATGCGGCCCTGCGAAATGGTGCCATCGCGCACGATCGTCAGTGGGCCGGCATCTGGATCGACGATGATCGGCGTGCCGCCTGAATCGAGGATTGGATAGCCGGTAAGTGTTTGAAGCTGCCCGTTGATGTCGATCTGCATGCGGCCGTCGCGCGTATAGACAGGGCCGTTCGGGCCGGCAAACGCCATCCACGTCGTGTTGCCGGGATCGGGGCCGCCGGGATAGGCAGCCATGCTATTCCCGGTGACCGCCACGTCCAGGGTATTGCCGGTCTGGGTGATAGCGCCTTCCTTGCGCGAGATGAAATTCTCGCCGGGGGAGGAGAAGGCGACCGCCTGTGTTGCTGCCCGCGACATCGCAGTCTCGAATTTCACGGCGTCGGCACGAAACGCAGCCGTTTTCATATTGGCCATGTTGTTCGCGATGGTTTCGAGCCGCTTTTCGAGCGAGACCTGGGCCGAGAGGCTGACATAGAGGGCTGATTGCATTTTATCGTCCGATTTTCAGGTTCTGCAGGGTGGTCAGCACATCCGTGCTGAGGCCCATTTCGAGCGGCTGCGTGATGAGGGTGCTTGAAGCCGATTGGGCGGCGGACGTTCCGTTTTCCATCTCCCACATCACCGAAAAGCGCTGCAGGAACGTCTGCAGCTTTTCGGGGGTCTGGAAATCCGCGATGTCGATTTTCGCGCCGAGCATATTTGCCTGTTTGTCGACATCCGCCATCGAGGTCATCGATGAGATGCCAAGCGCGATCTGGGCGACCTTGATCAACGCCGGATCAGCGAGAATCTGATAGATGCTGGTGATCTTGGGCGCCTTGCGCTCGAAGTAGAGTGCCAGACGAACGCCTTCATTCTGCGATCCGGCGTCTTCCTCAAGCTGCTGTCGAACATATTTCTCGACGGTGCCGACCTGCGCGGCGGCCGCGCTCGTCGCCTGGTCGCCCAGCTTGGCAAAGTCGAATGCGGTGGCGAATTCGCGGTAGCGGGCGTCGGAAAGCTTGTTGGCGAACGTGGTCGAGCTGGCAACGCCTTCCGTTAGAACCTTGCGCATGAAGGCCTTGGCATAGGTCATGTCGCTCAGCCCATAGGCCTTCATGGCATAGCTGAACAGCCGATAGTCGCCGATGAACTCGTCGATCGTCTTCACATCGCGAATGTGCGACAGGTAGTACTCCGTGTCCTTTGACACGTCCGGCTTCTCCATCGTCTGTTGCAGCGATTTGACGATATTCTTGGAGATCAACTGGTAGCTTGCGATTGTCGAGACCATCGGCAGTGGGTTCCCAGTCTGCGGGCGCATGCGGCGAGACTGGCCTCAACCTCCCCGCACAAGCTTGCGCGGGGCTGGCCGCCGCAGGTCGATGTCAGCCTCGTGCAAGCATCGTTGCCTAAGTGAATCGTATCCTCAATTTGGAGCGGTGCGCTTGAGCATTCTCTTTGGTGTCATCATCACACTCGCCAGTCTGATCGGCGGCTTCACCGCGATGGGCGGGCATCTCAGCGTGATTTGGCAGCCCTGGGAGTTCGTCATCATCATGGGGATGTCGCTGGGCACCTATGTCATCGCGAATCCCTGGAAGACCGTGGTCGACACCGGTCGCGCCACCGTGCAGGCATTGACTGTCGCGGTGCCAAAGGAGCGTCACTACCTTGATCTGCTCGGGCTTCTGCATTCGCTGATGCGCGAGGTACGAAACAAGGGCCGCAACGAGGTGGAAGCTCATATCGATGACCCGACGTCATCTGAAATCTTCACTGCCTTCCCGACCGTGCTCGCCAACGAGCCTCTTCTGCACTTCATCTGCGATTACTTTCGTTTGATCATCATGGGCAGCGCGCGGCCGCATGAGATCGAAGCGCTGATGGACGAGGAAATCGAAACCATCATTCGCAGCAAGATGAAGCCATATGGCTCGTTGATGATGGTCGCCGAAGGCCTGCCGGCGCTCGGTATCGTCGCCGCGGTGCTCGGCGTCATCAAGGCGATGGGCGCTCTCGACCAATCCCCGAAATTGCTCGGCGGCTTCATCGGCGCGGCTCTGGTCGGCACCTTCGCCGGCATCTTCTTGTCCTACGGTCTCGTCGCGCCGTTGGCCCACAAGATCAAGCTGGTGCGCGAGCAGCGCGCGCGGATGTATGTGATCGTCAAGCAGTCACTGCTGGCCTTCATGAACGGGGCCCTGCCGCAGATCGCGATCGAACACGGCCGCAAGATGATCGGCCCCGGTGAACGCCCGTCGATCGATGTTGTCGAAAGTGAAACCATCTCCGGCGGGCCTGCAAAAGCAGCGCCTGCTGAACCCTCGGCGAAAGTGGGAGCACGGGCCTGATGTCAGAAGTGAAGTCAGGCCGCGTAGATCAAGGATCGGATCAACTTTTAGGGGCTGCCGGAATTTCCGTCGAACGCATGCCGATGCTACATGTGATTTTCGACCAGATGACGAATCTTTGCGCCGAAAGCCTGCGATCCATGTCGCCCTCGCAGTCGTATTTCTCGCTGAGCAGCGTGGGCAGCGATCGCCTCTCCGATATTCTGGATCGCTATGAGGGCGAAGCCATTGCCGCGGTCTTTTACGCGCAAGCATGGGATGCGCGCATCCTGATCGGTTTCGATCGCGATTTCGTCTACACGATGATCGAACTCCTGTTTGGCGCCGATGGCGCCGAGCCGCCGCTCGATATGCCGCGTGTCTTCTCGAACGTGGAGCTGCATGTCGCGCAGTCGCTGTTCGAGCGCTTCGGCAAAGCATTGCAGGCGTCATTCGATCGCGCTTCCGACGTGACGTTTAACCTGGAGCGCGTCGAGACGCGCATGGACTATCTTGCGATCGGTCGCCTCAACAATATGGCCGTATGCGCCAAAATTCTGTTGCAGGGTCTCGATCGCGGCGGCGAGATGTTTATCGTCATTCCCCACGCAGCGCTCAATCCGATCCGGCAGGCGCTGTCGCAGATCGTATCCGGCGAGTCGGCATCCACCGATCCGAACTGGAGCCGTCAGTTGCACAGCGAGATCAAGCGGACCGAAGTCGTTCTGAAGGCGGTTCTCGAAGAGCGACAGTTTACTCTCGGCGAGGTCGCGAAATTTCACGTCGGCCAGGTGCTCAAGCTCAACGCCACACCGGACACCATGGTTCGTCTTGAATGCAATGATCAACGCCTGTTCTGGTGCCAGCTCGGCCAGATGAATGGCGTCTATTCACTGCAGGTCAAGGAATCGGCCGACCAAAAACGGGAATTTATCGATGGTATCCTCGCTCGTTGACATCATCCTTTTTGCTGCCCTGCTCTTCACGAGCATCCGCGTCACCAAGATGCATCGTGAACTCGTCAAGTTGCGTGCGCATCAGGGCGAGTTCACCGCCGTGGTCGGCAAGACCAATGAGACGGTGGACGACATGGTGCTGATGGTGCGCGAATTCAGCGCGGATGGCCGACAGATGGTCCAGACGCTCGGTGACAAGATCGACGAGGCGCGCAAGACTATCGCGGAAATCGATACTCGTACTGCGGCGCAAAATCCGGCTTAGGCCAAGATCTGAGTTTTCAAGAAGGCAGGGGATATGAAGCAACCATACGATATCGATCCAGTAAGCGCAGCACCCGCCACCGATCCGCTCAAGGCTGACGGCGCGTCGTTTGGCAAGCTGGCAGATCTCGCGGCTCGCGCTGCCGAGGAAACCAGCCGGCTGACCAATCTTGAGCCGATCCTGCGCATCCCGGTCACTGTGCAGGTGCTGCTCGGCTCGGCGACTATGCCGGTCGCGGATCTCATGAAGCTCGGCCGTGGCGCAGTGATCCCGCTCGATCACCGCGTGGGTGAGCCTGTCGAGGTCGTCGTCAACGGACGCATCGTCGCGCGCGGTGCGGTCGTCGTCGTGGAAGATGAAAATTCGCGTTTCGGTGTATCGCTGACGGAAATCGTCGGAGGAGCGGCCGGGGATCCGGACGCTTAAAGAGATTTTCCCATGGCATTCAATGCACCTGCTAAGCGCGCCGGCACCAGCATCAAACCGCTGGGTGGCACCGAGAAAGCGGCAGCTCTTCTGCTGGCCATGGGGCGTGAGCTCTCAGGCGGCCTGCTTCGGGAGTTCGATCCCGAAGAGATCAAACTGGTCACGCGCGCGGCGGCCGAGCTCAAGCCCATCTCGGGGCCTGAGCTCGAGGCGATCATCGAGGAATTCGCGCAGAATTTCTCGGAAGGTCCGAATATCTTCGGCACCGTCGGTGAGCTGGAGAAGCTGCTGAACGGCGTGCTGCCGCCGGAACAGATTACCGACATTATCTCCGAAGTTTTGGGCAACAAGACGAAGTCGGTGTGGGAACGCATCTCACTCGTGTCCGAAAGCCTGCTCGCCAACTATCTTCTCAAGGAGCACCCGCAAACGGCGGCGTTGATCCTCTCACGCGTGAAACCGGCTTGTGCTGCCCGCGTGATGAGCCATCTGCCGCCGGATATCCGTCACGACCTGATGCGGCGCATGCTCAGCCTCAAACCTGTTGTTGAGGATGCCATGAGCATTATCGAAAAGACGATGCATGAAGACTTCATGATCAACTTCGCCCGCAACCTGGCGTCCGACACCTATCCGCGCATGGCTGACATTATCAACAAGATGGAGCGGACGCAGATGGAGGAATCGCTGAAGAACCTCACCGAATCGCGGCCGAAGTCGGCCGAGATTCTGAAGGGCATGCTGTTTACCTTCGACGATATCGTCAACCTCACGGCCAAGGCGCGTATGCTGATCTTCGATCAGGTCCCAACAGACCGTGTGGTGATGGCGCTCAAGGGATCGGATACGACATTCCGCGAGCTCATTCTGTCGTCGCTCGCCTCGCGCACCCGTCGTCTGGTGGATCACGAGCTGGCAAACGGTATCCCCGCGAATCAGCGCGAGATCCTGGATGCGCGGCGCGCCATTACCGACCTCGCGCTCGATATGGCCGGACGCGGCGAAATCGAACTCAATCCCGATCAAGAAGATCAGCCGGTATTCACCTGAAGATAGAGCATTGTGTCTGACGAACCCGATAAGGACAGTAAAACCGAAGAGGCGACAGAGAAGAAGGTTCGTGATTCCGTCGAGAAGGGGCAGATCCCGGTCTCGCGCGAAGCGCCGATCTTCGCCTCTATGCTCGCGCTATTGATTATTCAAAGCTTTCTGACCACCGACAACGTCAGAAAGTTGACATTCACTTTAACCCGATTGATCGACGATCCGTCGGGTATCCGCATCCGCAATGGAACGGATGCTATTGAGTTGCTCACCGCGGTCGGTATGAGTGCGGCGGGACTGGTTATTCCGATTGTTATCGTCCTGATGCTGGCCGGGCTGGCATCATCTTTCCTGCAGAACGCGCCGCGAATTGTGTTTGATCGCATCCAGCCGGAAGCCTCGCGCATCTCAATAGCGAAAGGCTGGGGCAGAATCTTCGGTGCGCAGGGACGTGTGGAATTCGGAAAGTCGGTCTTCAAGTTTGTCGCTATCAGTCTGGTCGTGATGATCGTCCTGCGGGCTGAGGAGGCCGTGGCCGTGAATGCATTGTTTAGCGATCCGGCGGCTGTCCCGGAATTGGTGCTGACTACGGCAATGCGACTTGTCTCCGCCATCAGCATTGCGACCATTGTCCTGGTATCGCTCGATCTCGTCTGGGCACGCTTCCATTGGCGCCGTGAACTGCGCATGACGAAGCAGGAGATCAAGGATGAATTCAAGCAGGCCGAAGGCGATCCGATCGTCAAATCGCGGCTGCGTTCGCTGGCGCGCGACCGGGCTCGCAAGTCGATGCTGGCGGCCGTGCCCCGCGCTACACTGGTTATCGCGAATCCGACGCATTACGCGATTGCGCTGAAGTACAAGCAGGGCGAAGACGCTGCACCGACGGTGCTTGCGAAGGGCCAGGATCTCATTGCGCTGAAAATAAGGGAAATCGCCGAGAAGAACGGCGTGCCCGTCGTGGAAGACAAGATGCTGGCGCGCTCGATGTACGACGTTGCCTATATTGATAAAATGATTCCAGCGGAGTTCTTCCGTCCCGTCGCGGAAATCATCTACTTCCTGCATTCGCGCAAGCAGAAGACGAATGTATAAGTGCGCTACGCATGGCGTGATGCGCACCTCCAGCCTCGGACAAGTTTCCACTCGTAAACCATGATGAAGGAATCATGGATCTTGGGGGATAAGTGGGACCCGTCTATCTTTTCGACGTCGCCTCATCGCATGAGCGATGGCTGTCGCTGCGGCAGTCCGCAATCTCGGCGAATGTCGCCAATGCGAACACGCCGGGCTATCGCGCGCAGGACATCGAGCCGTTCAACAAGATTCTCGAATCGAAGGTCGTGCCTGTGACCGTGACGTCACCAGCGCACATCACGACCGGTTCTTCAGTTGAGGCCCAGGGCATGCGCAAGGAGAAGAGCTGGGAAACCGTGCATTCCGGCAACTCTGTCAGCCTCGAGCAGGAAATGCTGAAGGCCGGCGATATCAATCGCGACTATTCACTGAATACGGCGATCGTCAAATCGTTCCATCGCATGTTCATGACAAGCATGAAGACCTGAGGGGAATGACGATGATTGATCCGTTGCAGGCATCTGTTCAGATCGCAAGTTCCGGCCTCGAGGCGCAGTCGACTCGCCTGCGTGTCGTGTCGGAGAACCTTGCCAATGCCAATTCGACCGGACGTACGCCCGGCTCCGACCCCTATCGTCGCAAGACGACGACCTTCACCGCGGAGATGGACCGTGCAGCCGGCGTGCGCATGGTCAAGGTCAAGGATATCGGAACCGATCAGGCGCCGTTCCGCGTGGATTATGAGCCAGGCCATCCGGCCGCCGATCCGACGGGCTACGTAAAGCTGCCCAATGTGAACTCATTGATCGAAATGGGCGACATGCGGGAAACCAACCGGTCCTTCGAGGCCAACCTACAGGTCATCAAACAGGTGAGATCCATGGTGTCGATGACCATCGATCTCTTGAGGAGCTAATTATGCTTGAAGCGGTATCCTCAGTCATCAGCAGTGCTGGCGAGCTCGCCAAAACCAGCGAAGTCATCAATTCCGCGACACCCGCAGTGCAGCCCGGCGCGGCCACCGTCGGTTTCAACAACGTCCTCGAACAGGTCGCAGCCGATGCCATCGGTTCGATCAAGGCCGGCGAAGCCGCGTCAATCCAGTCCATCCACGGTAAGCTCTCGGCACAGAAGGTGGTCGAAGCGGTCATGTCTGCCGAACGGTCATTGCAGATGGCTGTCGCCGTCCGCGACAAGGTCGTTCAGGCGTATCAAGAAGTCAGCCGAATGGCGATTTGAGGTTTAATCATGAGAGCTCTGGCCATTGCTGCCACCGGTATGGGCGCGCAGCAGCTTAATGTCGAAGTGATCGCGAATAATATCGCGAATATCAATACGACCTCATACAAGCGCTCCCGCGCGGAATTCACCGATCTATTCTATCAGATCGACCGCGCACAGGGCGTGCCCAATCGAAGCGGTGAGGGCGCGGTGCCCGAAGGTGCGAAGCTCGGTCTCGGTGTGCGTTCGGCTGCCGTGCGCAAACTGCATTTGCAGGGAGCAATGGCGCAGACCGGCAACACCTATGATCTCGCGATCAATGGCCGTGGCTGGTTCCAGATCGCGGGTCCCAACGGCGAGACGCTCTACACGCGCGCCGGTGCGTTCAACCTGAATGAAAACCGTCAGCTCGTGACGGCGGACGGCTATCTGGTAACACCGGCGATCATCGTCCCGCAGAACGCCGTCGACGTGATTGTCAACGAGTCCGGCCAGGTCTTTGCCAAGGTCGACGGCAACGTTGCACCCGTTCAGTTGGGCCAGCTCTCGCTCGCGAACTTCTCCAATGAAGCCGGTCTGGATCCACTGGGCGGAAATCTCTATCGCGAGACGGTGTCATCCGGCGTGCCGGTTGTCGGTTTCGCGGGCGATATTGGCTACGGTAAGCTACATCAAAACTATCTCGAGAGCTCGAACGTTGATCCGGTGAAGGAGATTACCGAGCTGATATCGGCGCAGCGATCCTATGAGATGAACTCCAAAGTCATCCAGGCGGCTGACGAGATGGCATCGACCATCTCGAAGGGCATGCGGTAAATCCACAGAACGGGATCTCGGCCTGATGCGCGCAGTCACTATCGTCACCCGCTGGCTCGCGAGCGTTGTGCTCGCGACCGGCATTTCAAGCGTCGCTCAGGCCGCTGACGAGTCTGTCCGCTATCCGGTGCCGGCTACAGCCATCTATCCCGGTGACGTCATCAGGGATGAGATGATCATGGATCGCAATTTTGCGCCCAATATTCAGGGCGCAAGTGCGTTCATCAACGACCGTGCGTCCCTCGTTGGCCGCATTGCGCGCCGTACTCTGTTGGCGGGACACCTGATTCCGATTAACGGTCTCGAAGATCTGAAGGCCGTCACCCGCGGCGCTGTGGTGAAGGTGCTCGTCGAGGATGATGGGCTCATTATCGTCACCTATGCAACATCCCTGCAGTCGGGCAGTGCCGGCATGATGGTGCAGCTTCGCAACCTCGATACCGGCGTCACGATCCGGGGCATCGTCCAGCAGGACGGATCAGTACGGATTCAGAACGGATGATGCTGCGTCTCCTTTGCGGTCTCCTGCTTTCGCTTTCGATCTCGGCGGCAGATGCCGCTGTGCGTGTGAAGGACATCGCCAACCTCAAGGGCGTGCGGGAGAACCAAATCCTCGGCTATGGCCTTGTGATCGGCCTCAAGGGCACCGGTGACACGTTGCGCAACGCGCCGTTCACCGAACAATCGTTGCAATCGATGCTCGACAATATGGGCATCAATATCCGTGGCACCTCGTTGCGCACGCGTAACGTTGCCGCCGTCGTTGTGACGGCCGATCTGCCGCCGTTTGTCGCGGGTGGTTCGCGAATCGACGTCGCGATTTCGTCGCTGGGCGACGCGTCATCCCTGCTTGGCGGAACGCTGGTGATGACGCAATTGCGCGGCGCCGATGGTGAAACCTACGCCGTCGCGCAAGGTGCGATCGCCGTGGGCGGCTACAACGTTGAAGGCGCTGCACAAACACTGAGTCAGGGCGTGGCCACCGCTGGCCGAATTCCCAACGGCGCGCTGATCGAGCGTGAAGTGAAGGGGCGGTTCAGCGAGATGGAATCGCTCATTCTCGAATTGAAAAATCCGGATTTCGTCACCGCGACGCGGATTATGGATGCGATCAACGCGCACGGAAATGGCCGCTATCAGAAGGTCGTGGCCTTCGAGCGCGATTATCGTACCATCGTGCTGTCGCGCCCGCGCGGCACGTCGCCGGTGCGGTTCATCGCCGAGATCGAGGAATTGCTGGTCGAGCCGGATACACCGGCACGGGTCGTCGTCGACGAGCGTACTGGAACGGTGGTCATCGGTCGTAACGTACAGATTTCGACGGTAGCGGTCACCCATGGAAATCTGTCGGTGCGAATCACCGAAGCGCCGATCGTGTCGCAACCGAACCCATTCGCGCGCGGCGAGACGAAGGTGGTGCCGCAAACCTTCATCGAAGCGAATGAGCCAGGCGCCAAGATCGCAATTCTGCGTGGTGCGGACTTACAGCGCCTGGTGCGTGGTCTCAATCAGATCGGCCTGAAGCCGCAGGGAATCATCGCTATCTTGCAGGCGATCAAGGCGGCCGGCGCGCTGCAAGCGGAACTCGTCATCCAGTAAGCCCGGGTCAGCGTCACGCAAGCCAAAGCGTGCAACGCTCGCTCAGCTGAACCACGAGAACACGAATGGCGCGCGTCGCAAATCGATCGATCAAGTTCCTCATGTTGGTCGGTATGGTGCTGTCCACACAGGCATTGGCCGAACCCGAGCAGAAGCTCTCAAAACCGTTGAACCTCGGCGAATTTGCAAAGACGCCGCAAGTCGCGCGCCCCCGCCCGGCTGCAAACAAGCAGGACCCGGTGGTGCGTCCGTCCACCGATTCGGCGCTGATCACGGGCGCAATCGACAAAAAGGATAGCGCAGCCGCGAACTCCCAGGAATCCGACGTCGCGCGCTTTTGCAGCAACATCGCAGACCAGGCGCTCGATGCCCGTGTGGCGTGGCAGCAGAAAGAGCTCGAAGCGACAGAATCCAAGCTGAAGCTACGCATTGCCGAACTTGAGGCCAAGCGAGCCGAATATGAGGAATGGCTGAAGCTGCGCGAAGAATTTCTCAAAAAGGCGGAAGACAGCGTCGTTGAAATCTATTCGCGCATGAACCCCGAAGCTGCGGCGCAGCAGATTGCCAGCATGGCTGATGACACGGCAGCTGCTGTTCTCGCCAAGCTGCGCGTTCGCGTCGCCAGCGCGATTCTCAATGAAATGGAACCGGCACGTGGCGCACACCTCGCCGACACGCTTGCCGGGATGCGTCGCACAGACGACGGGAAAGCCAAGAAATGATGTGGTTGAGAGTGACTCTGATTCCGGTCGCACTGTCGTGCCTGACGGGTTGCGCCAGCAATCTCGCCGAGGTTGGTCAGGCGCCCTACATGTCGCCGATCGGCAACGGTATGCAGGTTGATGCGCGCGCAATTCCGATCGAGAGACGCGCCTATCGCAGCGCAGGCCCTCACTCGATCTGGAATGACCGTAAGGATCTCTATCGCGATTCGCGGGCGACGCGGGTCGGAGATATTCTGACCGTGAACATCCTGATGAACGATAAGGCGATCCTCGACAACAAGACGGATCGGTCGCGCGACTCGCAGATCAAGGTTGAGTCCGATTACTCGGCCAATATCGCCAAATGGCTTTCTGCCGGAAACTTCGACACCAACGTCAAATCCCAATCATCGAACAAGGGCGCTGGTAAGATCGACCGCAATGAAGAAGTGCGTTTCTCGGTGGCTGCCGTCGTTGTCGACGTACTCCCGAACGGCAATCTCCTGGTCAGCGGTTCGCAGGAGATGCGCGTCAATTACGAAATGCGCATCGTCAATGTCGGCGGTATCGTGCGCCCGATCGATATCAGCCGCAACAACACCATCGCCTACGAGAAGATCGCCGAAGCCCGCATTTCGTATGGCGGGCGCGGCCGGTCGATGGAAGTGCAGCAGCCGAACTGGGGTCAACAGGTCTACGACCAGGTCGCGCCGTTCTGATGAGGATCGCTTATGGCCGATGACACCGCGAATGAAGGTCAGCGTCCTGGCTTCATGCAGTGGTTTGGCGCCCTGCTGCTCGTCACCGCGCTCTCGGTCGGGGCTGGAGCGCTGGCAAGCCTGCATTTGATGTCGACGTTCCAGCGCATCAGTGAAAGCCAGAAGGAAGTCCCAGAAAAGCCGATCTCGTCGGCCTTCAATGCCAATGATCGTCTGCGCAAGATCACACCGGTCGTGACCAATCTGGCGGCGCCGCCAAATGCCTGGATTCGCATGGAGGCATCGATCGTGACCGATAAATTGACCGAGGAGGAGGCGAGTATCGTGGTCGCCCGCATCGGCGAGGATGTTGCGGCCTATCTGCGCACGCTCACACCGGCCCAGATCGAGGGCGCCCGCGGCCTGCAATATCTGCGGGAAGACCTGAATGAGCGCGCGCTTACGCGCTCGAGCGGCAAGGTTCGTGAGCTGATTATCGAGACGCTGGTGGTGCAATGAAGCGTATCATTCCGATCCTGCTCCTGGTGCTTCTGCCGACGGCTGCAGTGGCGCAGGTTCCGGATCTGTCGACCCTGCTTCCGCAGGGCGAAGGCAGCGCCAGCGGACGAATCATCCAGATGGTCGCGCTGCTGACGGTGCTCTCATTGGCGCCAGGCTTGCTCATCATGGTGACGAGCTTCACGCGGTTTGTCGTTGCGCTCTCATTCCTGCGCACGGGGCTCGGCCTGCAGACTACGCCGGCGAACATCGTGATGATCAGCCTTGCGCTGTTCCTCACATTCTATGTGATGGCGCCGACTTTCGATCGCGCGTGGCAGAATGGCCTTCAGCCCCTGATGAAGAATGAGATCACCGAGCAGGAAGCCTATTCGCGGGTCACAGACCCATTCCGGGATTTCATGTTGCAGCACGTACGTGAAAAGGATCTGCAGACCTTCGAGAACCTCGCTGCCGAGAGCATGAAGATCAAACTCGAAGGTCAGCGGATCGACCTGCGAATCATCATTCCGGCTTTCATGGTGTCGGAACTTCGCCGCGCATTCGAAATCGGCTTTCTTGTCGTCATGCCGTTCTTGGTGATCGACATGATCGTTGCAACGCTAACGATGTCGATGGGCATGATGATGATGCCGCCCACGGTATTCGCGCTACCGTTCAAGGTACTATTCTTCGTACTGATCGACGGCTGGAATTTGCTCGCAGTTGGTCTTGTGAAGTCATTTCTCTAGATCATTTGATTCATCACAAGGTAAGTGACGAATCAAATGATCGCTGTTAACTATACGAGCCGCCGCTCCCTTCAGCTTTGGGTAAGGTTTGGCGGATAGCTTGCAATTCACGACAGGTTGGGTCGATCAGATATCGACATTCCAAAGGCATGATGCCGCCCTCTCGTACCGGTGAAAGTCCGGTATGTCCCCAGCAAATCAATCAAATTAAAGGGACATACGATGTCTAGCTTGATGACCAACTCCCAGGCCATGACCGCGCTGCAGACCCTGCGCTCGGTCGATGCCAACCTCTCCACCACGATGAACCGTATCTCGACCGGCTATCGCGTGTCGACCGCTTCGGACAATGCCGCTTACTGGTCGATCGCCACCACGATGCGTTCGGACGTTCAGGCTCTGGGCGCCGTGCAGGACGCTCTCGGTCTCGGCGCTGCGACCATCGACACGATGTATACCGGCCTGAGCGCCACGGTTGACGTCGTGTCGTCGATCAAGGCCAAGCTGGTTGCTGCCCGTACGCCGGGCGTTGACCGCGCGAAGATCCAGAGCGAAATCACCGAACTGCAGAAGCAGCTGAAGAACACCGCCGACAGCGCGGTTTTCAACGGTGAGAACTGGATCTCGGGTGATTCGAGCAGCGCCAGCTACAACGCGACCAAGAGCGTCGTGTCGTCGTTCTCCCGCGCCGGCGGCGCCGTCCAGATTGACACGCTCTCGGTCGACCTCAATGCGATCAAGCTCTACGACGCGAATGTTGACACGGCCTATATTGCCCAGACGTTCCCGACGGGTACCAGCACGGCCTATGCTGCTGCCACCGACGTCGGCGGCAACATCACGGTGACCGTCGGTGCCGCTGCGGCGATCAACGTCTCGATCGCCAAGGGTTCGTCGATCAATGACGTTGCCGCGGCGATCAACTCGCTCGGCATCGAAGGTCTGACGGTTGGTATCGCGGGCAATGGCACGCAGCTCGCATTCAAGAGCCGCAACGACGCCAACGTTGCGGTCGATGCCAGCGTTGCCGGCTTCGGCCCCGCTGTCACACTGACCGCGCTTGCCGCGCCCCTCGACTCCAAGAAGGGCGTTCTCGACGGCACCATGGACGCCTATACCGGCACTGCCTGGGAAACCTTCAGTGTTTCGTCGATGGACATCTCGAAGCTCACCGACAACGCGGCGGACCTCGCCAAGCTCGAGACCTACATCTCGGGTACCGACAAGGCACTGGCCAAGATCACTGACTCCGCTACCAACCTCGGCGCCATCAAGAACCGCATTGGCCTGCAGCAGAACTTCGTCAAGACCCTGACTGACTCGCTCGATCGCGGTATCGGCCAGCTCGTCGACGCAGACATGAACGCCGAATCGACCCGCCTCCAGGCCTTGCAGACGCAGCAGCAGCTGGGCATCCAGGCGCTGTCGATCGCCAACGCCGGCAGCCAGAGCATCCTGTCGCTGTTCCGCGGCTAATCGCTCTCACATCGTGAACAGGAATGGCCGCGACCCATCAAGGTCGCGGCCATTTCGCTTTCCAGCTCTCCGTAACCCTCGGACAAGCTTCACAATCGATGATCGATTCGGAAGTGGGCAGGGGTATTTATGGTCAATCGCGAGCACGCGCAGAAGCTCTGGAACAATCTGCTTGAGCTGGGTACGAAGCGTCTCATTCTGCTCGCGGTGGTTGGCCTCGCTGTGTTCGGCGGCGTTGGCGGCGGCGCATACTACATAAGCCGGCCGGAATACAATGTTCTCTATTCGGGGCTCAGTCGCGAGGACGTGACGCGTGTCAGCTCGGTGCTGCGCGACGCGAATATCGCTTTCGATCTGAATACGGCAGGCGATACGGTCTATGTCCGTCCCGGCCAGACGGCGCAGGCGCGTACGCTGCTGGCCGACAAGGGCCTGCCCAGCACCACCGGTGGCGGCTACGAGCTGTTCGACAAGATTGGCTCGCTCGGCCTGACGTCATTCATGCAGGAAATCACGCGCGTGCGTGCGCTGGAGGGCGAGATTGCGCGGACGATCCAGGTTCTCAAAGGGGTCAAGGCGGCGCGCGTCCATATCGTGATGCCTGCGCGTGGCTCGTTCCGGCGTGAGCAGTCGCCGCCGTCGGCTTCGGTCGTATTGCGAACGGATGGTCTGGCGGATGCACGCACGGCACGTTCTGTGCGCCATCTCGTAGCTGCGGCCGTGCCGGGAATGACCGCGGACAAGGTCACCGTGCTCGATAGTGACGGTTCGCTGCTTTCGGATGATGATGGCAGCGGCAGCGTCGGGGCAACGCCGACCACGATGGCTAATTTGCAGAAGGTCGTCAGCCGCTCGATCCAGGAGAATGTGAGCCGGGCACTGACACCCTATCTGGGGCTCGATAACTTCGAGGTCAGCGTTGCGACCCAACTGTCGACCGACAAGAAACAGACCAACGAGACGGTCTACGATCCGGATTCGCGGGTGCAGCGCTCAGTGCGCGCCGTTCGAGAGAAGGAAACGTCGCAGAGCCTCGATCGACAACAGCCGACAACCGTTCAGCAGAACCTGCCAGATCAGCAGGTCAATGCGACCGGTGCCAAGAATCAGAATGATGAGAAGCAGCGCCGTGAAGACATCACCAACTACGAAGTGTCGTCGAAGACGGTGACGACCACGAGCGATGGTTTCGTGGTGAACAAGATGTTCCTTGCCGTTCTGGTCAATCGGCCGCGTCTCATTGCGAGCCTTGGCGACAAGGTGAGCGATGCTGCGATCGAAGCCAAGGTCGCGGAGATCTCGCAGATTGCTGCGACCGCAGCTGGCATCGATCGCCCCCGCGGCGACCAGATTCAGGTTTCGGCGGTCGAATTCATGGAAGGTGCGCGCGATCTCGCGCCGGTGCCGTCGATCACCTTCACAGAGGTGATGATGCGCCAAGCGGGCAGTCTCGTGAGTGCCATCACCATTCTAGCCGTGGCCGGCATGCTGATCTGGTTCGGTCTGCGCCCCGCGATCAATACGATCCTGGCCAGCGCGAAGACGGACGAGACAACGCAGTTCCAAGCGGAGACGAATGCGCTGCTCAGTGGCGGCAGCACGATGGCGGCCGCGGCTCTGTCAGGAGGCGAGGCTCCGCCCAATCTTATCCAGGATGTCTCGAGCAGTATGCAGAATACGCCACAGAAGCGGCTGGAACAGATCATCCAGCTTGATGAGAAGCAGGCGGCAGCGATTCTGAAACAATGGATCAGACAAGAGGAAGCGGTATGAGCGCAGAGCAAGTCGCACGTCTGATCGCCGATTTCGATCGACCGGAGCCGCCAAAAACACGCAGCCGCGTCGTTCCGTTCGACCATCTGCATCACTCCAGCGTGCAGCCGCAACATCAGCCGCTTCTGCAAAAGGCAAAGCAGCAACCGTCGTTTCAACCGCAGCCGCAGATGCAGCCAAAGCCGCCTCTCGTGCAGGAGGATGATGGCTATGAGCGCGGTCGCGCCGAAGGCTATGCGAGTGCACTCGCCGAGTTCGAACAGCGCCTGGAGCAGGAGAAGCAGGCACTTGCGGTGCAGGTCGCCGAAGAACGGCAGCAATTGCTCAACGAGACGGCGGCCAAGCTCGCCGGCGATATCGCCGAAATGGGCGACCAGTTGCAGGGAAGAATCGCTGGCGTAGCCGCTCGACTTCTCGAGCCGCTCATCAGTAACGCCGTACAGAAGCAGGCCGTCACTGCGTTCATCGAGCATTTGTCGTCAATCACAACCGATAGCCGCCGTCCGGTCCTGCGCATCACCGGTCCATCGGACTTGCTCGAATTGATCCGCAGCAAGCTCGGCGTCCGCGCCATTGCATCGGAGTTGCGTGCCGGCCCCGAAACAGAAGCGTCGATTGTCGTCGACCAGATCGTGCTTGAGACCCAGCTCAAGATATGGACCGAGCGCTTGAAAATGGCGGTCCAAAGCTGAGATGGCCGATCCGCTTCCGCCAGAAATAGTGATCATCCGCCGCCGCAGTTCGCTTGAGAGCGGCGAGACGAAGAACAGTGTCTGGAAAATCGCTTACGCCGACTTCATGACGGCGATGATGGCATTCTTCCTGGTGATGTGGCTGATCAATGCCACCAATCAGGAAACGCGTGAGAGCGTTGCCACCTATTTCAATCCGATCAAGCTGACGGACTCGACGCCGGATCGGAAAGGCATCAACGATGCCCGACGGGTGGACCCCGGAAAGGCCGTGGAAGGCGAGAGCAAGTGGCCGCATCCGGAGCCAGGTCAGCCGACGGATTCGCTCGCGCGTCCGCAGCCTCCGCAGCCACGCTATGGCGAGGCGACGTTGTTTCGCGATCCTTATGCGGTGCTGTCGGAGATTGCCGGCGGTCCACCGCGTCCGGGGCAGACCAGCGCGGCGCTCGATCCAAATCGCAAAGAAGGGCTGAAAGGCGGAGAGGCCTATCGAGACCCCTTCGATCCGATCAACTGGCCGATGGCGTCGATCTCGTCGCTCGAGAAGAAGCTGTCGGGACGCAAGGACGCGGGCAGCCTTCCGTTCGGCGAGGATATTGCTGCTGCAGCTAGTGAGGGCCAGGAGCCGCGCCCGCTCGATGCCAAGCCTGACGCCACCGGCACCCCGGGGCAGGAAATGTCCGGATCGAATTCAACTCCCGCGAAATCCGACAAGCAGGAGGCACCGAAGCCCGCCGGGTTGTTTGCTGACGATGGCGACAAGTCCAATCCGGCAGCGGGTCGTCCGCAACCGGCGCAGGCAGACAAGGCAACGGCGCCGGCTGACAAATCCCAAACGCAGCCTGACAAGGCGCCCGCCCAGGCAGAAAAAGCCCAACCGATGGATGCCGCCAAACTCCAGGCCGCAATCTCGGCGGCGCTGGCCGCCATTGGGCCGGCGCGTCCGGTGGCCGAAGTGAGGGAAACCCCCGAAGGCCTCCTGATCAATCTGACGGATGACGTGAATTACGGAATGTTTGCCAACGGCTCCGCCGAGCCCACGCCCGGTCTCGTCCGTGCGCTCGATAAGATCACGCCGATGATCGCGCAGAACCGCGGCCAGGTCATCGTGCGTGGTCACACCGATAGCCGCGTCTATCGCACATCGGAATACGACAATTGGCGGCTTTCGACCGCACGTGCGCATATGGCGTATCACATGCTGGTGCGCGGCGGCCTCGACGCCGGGCGGGTCGAGCGCATCGAGGGCTATGCGGACCGCCGGCCGAAAATTCAGAACGACCCGCTTGCCGCGCAGAACCGACGGATCGAGCTTCTGATCCGTGCTCCCGTGCTATGACCAGCGCCAGGATCATTGCAGCAACGCTTCTAGCCTGTCTTGGCAGCGCACATGCGCAACCGGCCGATGACCAGATGCGCGAGCCGTATCAGATGGTTCGTTCATTGCAGATGTTGCAAGATCAGATTGCGCGCGGCGATCTCGACGCTCACAATTCCCAACCTGCCCTGCTGAAGCGCCTGGGTGAGAGCTTCCTGAAGGCCGATGCCGCCGTCTGGAAGGAGCCGCGCAATTCGCGCGCAGCTGTCACCTTCCTCTTGAGTGGCGGGTCTCCGCAAGTGGTCGCGAGCCTGCGCTCCCGCAACGTGCTGAACATTGACGAGGCCATTGTCGATGGCGCCATCGCCTATGTCGAAGGGCGCACGGACGAAGCGAAATCGAAGCTCGCCAATATCAAGCCACGTAGTCTACCTGCAGCACTCGGTGCGGAGATTGCGCTGGTGCAATCGGCACTGGTTGCGCAGGACGACCTGAAGGTGGCGATCGCATTGCTCGACGAGGTGCGGTTGATGATGCCGGGCACGCTGGTCGAGGAAGCGGCACTGCGTCGGGAGATTTTCATCGTTGGACAGGACGACGACTTCGACAAATTCGAAGCCCTCGCGGTGCGTTACTTTCGCCGATATCGGCATTCTATCTATGCGGGCAATTTCCGTCAGCGCTTTGCGCTCTCTGTTGCACGCTTCAGCTTCGTTCAACGCCCCGATCGTTTCCCGCGTCTTGTCGCCGTGCTCGATCATCTCGATCGGGCAAGCCAGCGGGCACTCTATCTTCTGATTGCAAGAACGGCATTGGTTCGCGGCAAGACTGAAATGACGGTGCTAGCCGCCGACCGTGTATTTGCATTGTCCGATGACGACAGCGCCGAGCGTGTACGCGCGCGCCTGTATCGTGCCGCGGCACGCGTTGCCACATCTGCACACAGTACGGCAATCGCCGAGCTTGAGCAGATCGACAAGGCAAAACTGTCCGAACGTGATGTCGAACTGCAAACCGCGGCGCTTGCCATTGGACTGAATGTTCGAAAGGCGCTGCCGGAGGCAAAAGCCAAGAGCGACGGAAGCAGCGAAGCGAAGACGGCCATGCGGCCGCGCATTGATTTCAGCCGCTCTCTCGCCGCCGTCGACCGCGCGCAAAAGCTGCTCGATGCGTCGCAGGAGCAATTAAAGGAGAAAACCCGATGAACAATGCCGATCTCCTGATGGCAGCGCTTCGCCAGACAGCGGCCGGAAAGACTGGGACGAAAGGCGGATTGAACGGCGGTGCCCATGCCAAGGACGGCAAGGAGAAGGCCGATCATTTTCGCGAGCAGCTCCGCCTGGTCTCAAAGGAGACCAAAACAGTCACGCCGCATGTTGCCAAGACAGTCGATGACGCGAAAATCGTCGACGCAAAGCCGATGCTCGACGCGGCATCCGTTCTTGCGGAATTGACGGGTGAAGTCGCGCAAAAGCCAAACGTCAGCGACGATCAAGCCGATGATGACGATTCAAAGGCCACGAAGGGCGACGAGAGCGCGACAAAATCTGCACCCTGGCGCGGACCGGATCCCGCGCTCAGCGCGGTAATGGCCAAACTCGATCACGCACACTCACCTTTGCCAAGCGATGACAAGGCGGTGGCTCGCATCTCGGTACCGGACGTGAAGACAGATGATGCTCCGCGCGATCCCGCCAAGCTCATTCAAGCCGCAACAGCCGACGTGCCTGACGCCGATGCGGCTGCCACGCAACGATTTACGTTGGCGGTCGAGACGACGGATACCAAGCCGCTTCCGGTTGCGAAGGCGGTCGTCCGTGAGCAAGAGACGCATTTCGAACCCGTGCAACAGGTGACGACGCTGCAGAAGATCGTCGATCGGATGGCTACTGATCTGGTGACCGTCGCATCACCTGAAGGGGCTCGCGCGGCTGACGCGCCGGGGCTCGAAACGAACAAAGCTGCGGATAGCCGGCCGGTGCGCATGATGACGCTCGAACTCGATCCGCCCAATCTCGGCTCTGTCACGGTGAAGATGCGGCTTGCCGGCGATTCCGTGGAGATTCATCTCACTGCGGATCGCTACGAAACCACGCAGATGCTGCGGCAGGAGCGCGGTGCGCTTACCGACGCCATGCAGTCGGCTGGCTATACCTTCGATATCGCGGCGATCGATCATACCCGCACCCCTGACGCAAATCTGAACAACGGTCAGCAGCAACAGCAACAACAAGCCCCGTCGGACCAACGTTCTTCGCTGCCCTCGTCAGGCGGATCGCAGGCGGACGGTGGTTCTTCGGGCCGGTCGTCCGGCGATGCACAGAGCGGCGCACGGCATAACAGGCAGGATCATGAGCAATCGCCAAGGCCGTCAGAACGGCAGCAGGATCAGAATAGCAGTCGGGTTCGCAGCAGCACTGTTTATATCTAGCGCTGTAACGGACGCTCGAGCCGAGGGGCCGTGCGAACGGGAGATGGCGCGCGCGGCACGCCGCCACAATGTGCCACTCGGCGTTCTCTTTGCGGTCGGTCTCAGCGAGACCGGGCGCAAGGGTGTGCTGAATCCCTATGCGCTCAACGTCGACGGCAAGACGGTGCTGGCCACCGATCTGCGCAATGCCGTTACGCGCTTCGCAGAAGAAAAAAACAAGGGCGCCAAGCTGGTCGATCTCGGCTGCATGCAGATCAATCATCGCTATCACGGCGAGAAGTTTCCCAGCGTGGAAGCGATGTTCGATCCCGCGCGCAATGTCGATTATGCCGCGCGATTTCTGAAAGATCTGCGTGAGCGCGAGGGAAACTGGACGATGGCTGTCGCGCGCTACAATGCCGGGCCGACCAATATCGTCGGCCAAAAACGCTACATCTGCAGTGTTATCGGCAGTCTTGTCGCGAGCGGATTCGGGTCATGGACGAGCAAGGCGCGCGACTTCTGCGCGGAACGCACTGCGTCACGATGACCCTGTGGATAACCACCAGCCTCGCACAAGCAACTTCAATTCTAATACTTCACACGTGAAACGGAGGATAATCGATGAGTCTGTATGGGGTGATGCGCACAGGCGGCTCCGGCATGAACGCGCAGTCGAACAAACTGGCGACGGTCGCTGACAATATCGCGAACGTGAATACCACGGGCTACAAGCGCGCCTCGACGGAATTCTCCTCCCTTATCCTTCGCAGCGGAACCGGAAACTACAATTCCGGTAGTGTCGAGACGCAGGTTCGTTACGCGATCTCTGATCCCGGTACGATGAATTATACGACGTCCGCGACCGATTTGGCGATCCAGGGCAACGGATTCTTCGTTGTCAGCGACGCAGGAGGCACGCCTTACCTGACGCGCGCTGGCTCTTTCGTTCCGGATGGCCAGGGGAATCTCTACAATACCGGTGGCTACTATCTGATGGGCTACAACATCAAGAATGGCGCCCAGCCGAACGTCGTTGCCAACGGCCTCGGCAATCTCGAGGTCGTAAACATCGCGCAGCAGTCCTTGTTGGGAAATCCGACGACCCAGGCAGGCATCAGTAGCGCCAACCTGGATTCCAATGCTGCGATCAGCGCCGGACCGCCGAATTTTACGTCGAAAACGTCGGTCATCACCTACGATAATATTGGAAATGCGGTGAAACTTGACATGTACATGTTCAAGACAGCCGCCAATACATGGGATGTGCAGATCTACAACAGCGCAGGCGCGGCAGCAGGCGGCGGCTTCCCCTATGCGGCCGGGTCGCAGCTGGGCACCACCCAGACATTTACCTTCGACGTCAGCGCCACCGGCAAGGGCCGCCTCGCTGCCGCGAGCCCGACCTCGATGGCCTTCACAATCCCGGGCGGCTCGCCCGTCACTTTCGATATGTCGAGTATGACGCAGGTCGCGGACGAGTTCCAGTTCAAGGCCACGACCAACGGCAACGCGCCGAGCGCGCTCGACCGTGTGGAGGTGAGCTCAGACGGCACCATGTATTCGATCTTCGACGACGGCACGCGAATCGCGAGCTACAAGATCCCGCTGGCGACGGTACCGAGTCCCGACAATCTCTCGCCCGAAGTCGGGAATGTCTATTCGATCAGCACCAACTCCGGCAACATCCAGGTCGATTTCGCGGGCAATAGCGGTCTCGGTACCATCAAGCCGGAAGCGCTCGAAGCATCTAACGTCGATCTGGCCAACGAGCTCACAGCGATGATCGAGTCGCAGCGTGGCTACACCGCGAATTCCAAGGTGTTTCAGACCGGTGCGGACTTGCTCGACGTACTCGTCAACCTGAAGCGCTAGCGCACAGCGCGGATCACTGACGGGAGTCTCTAATGTCACTTACGGTCGCACTCAATTCGGCCCGCTCGTCGCTTATGGCGTCGGGTGTCCAGTCTTCCGTCATCTCGCGCAACGTCGCCGGCCTGCATCAGGACGGCTACTCCCGCAAGAATGCTCTGATCGTTTCCCAGCCGGGCAGCGGTGTCTATGTCAGTGGTATTCAGCGGGCCGCCAGCGCCGGCTTGTTCAACAATGTCGTCAAGGCGGTATCGAACACCGCACAGCAGGATGCCCTTTATAACGGTCTGCAGAAGGTTGCGGCTGTCACCATCGACGACCCCGAGCTCGATCAGTCTGCCGCGGCGCAACTGGCCAAGCTGAAAAGCGCCCTGCAGCAATATGCATCGGCGCCGGATAACGTAACGTTCGCGAATTCCGCCGTCACGGCGGCCAAAAATGTTGCCGCATCGCTGAACGATTCGACCAACACCGTGCAGACTGTTCGCGCGGATGCCGACGCCGAAATGGCGACGTCGGTCGGGAATATCAATCAGCTTCTGGCGCAATTCGAGACGGTCAATACGGCGATCATCAAGGGAACGATCTCCGGCTCCGACGTCACCGACTACCTTGATACGCGCGACAGTATCCTGTCGAAGCTGTCCCAAGAGGTTGGAATCACGTTTGCCACCCGCGCGAACAATGACATGGTTGTCTATACGGATTCCGGGGTCACGTTGTTCGAGCGTACCGCTCGCTCCGTAACCTTCGCTCCGACAAATTCCTACACGGCCGCCACAACGGGTAACGCTGTGGTCATCGATGGCGTTCCCGTTACCGGCGCTAATGCGATCATGCCGATCGGCTCCGGCAAGCTCGCTGGCCTGGCGACGCTTCGCGACGACAAGATGGTGACCTATCAGAATCAGCTCGACGAAGTTGCGCGCGCCGTGATCGAGATTTTTGCCGAGAAGGATCAGAGTGCTGCCGCTGGACCAGACCAAGCCGGCCTCTTCACCTATGCCGGTGGACCCGGAATGCCGGCCACGGGCGTGATCAATACCGGACTCGCCGGCACGATCAAGGTGACGGCCCTGGTCGATCAGGCCCTTGGCGGCAATCCGAGCCTGATCCGCGATGGTGGGATCAATGGCGTTAATTACGTCTACAATGCCGGCGGTGAGGCGGGTTTCTTCGCCCGCATTCAAGGCTTAGTCGATGGCATGGCGGCATCCCGAACCTATGATCCGGCCGCGCTCGGCAAGCCTAGCGGCAGCCTCGTCGATTTTGCCGGCTCCTCGGTGAGCTGGCTGGAATCGCAACGCAAGAGCGTCGGCGACGACGCCACCTATAGCCAGACGCTCCTGGAGCGCAGCGCCGATGCGTTGTCGAACGTCAATGGCGTCAACATGGATGATGAGATGACCTTCATGTTGCAGGTCGAACGCACTTTCTCGGCATCGTCGAAGCTGATCTCAACGATTGACGACATGCTGAAAGAACTTCTGATGGCGGTGGGATAATCGATATGGCTACAAATTTCATTTCATCGAACTCGATCTCGACCACCCTGCGCATCTCCGCGTCGAAAAGCCAGGTGGCGATCTCAAAGGCCACCAAGGAGGCGACGACAGGAAGGCTCGCTGACGTCGGGGGGAGTCTTGGTGCACTCACAGGTCGCGACGTGACCCTGCGTGCGGAGCTTCTCGATATGGAGAAAATCGTCGATACCAATGCACTCGTGAGTGCCCGCCTGGACGTCACGCAGGAGCGTGTTTCGCAATTGATCGAGACGGCACAGTCCTTCCAGAAGGATCTGCTGGCGGCACGCAATTCGGCAAATGGCGGCGTCATCATCGCCCAGCCGGCAGCGTCGAACCTCCAGTCGCTTCTCACGACGCTCAATGTTTCGATGGACGGACAGTATCTGTTCGCCGGCATCAACACGGCGCAACAGCCGATGACGCCTTATCAGACCGGTTCGGCCAGCAAGACGGCGATCGATGCGGCTTTTAATGCCGCTTTTGGCTTTCCGCCCGGTGACGTGGCTGCCGTAAATATAACCCCCGCCGCCATGAATAACTTCCTCGACAATGCGTTTGCGACCGAATTCGACGATCCGGCTTGGGGAACGAACTGGTCTTCGGCATCCGATCAGGTCATGCGCAGTCGCATCTCTACGACACAAACCGTCGATTCCTCCGCCAGCGCCAATGATAAGGCATTCCGCAATCTGGCGATGGCCTACACGATGCTCAGCGGGCTTGGTCTGGAAGCTCTGAATCAGAGCGCGTTCCAGGCCGTTACGGACAAGGCGCTGCTGCTGGTCGGCGGTTCGGTGTCCGACCTTGCGAGTGTCGGTGCACGCCTCGGAACCGCGCAAGAACAGACAACAAATGCTACCAGTCGTCTCAAGGTGCAGACCGACATCGTCAACAGGCAGATCAACGCGATGGAAGTGGTCGATCCGGAAGAGGCATCCGTCCGGGTCAACTCTCTGAAAAATCAGTTGGAGATGTCGCATGCGCTGACCGCGCAAATTCAGAACCTCAGCATCCTCAATTATCTCTGATAGGTGGGCTGATCTATGAAGCAACAGGTTATCGATTGAAATGACACTGGCAGGTTACGACGCGGAAATCGAGGATAGCGGCCGCGAGGCGCGATCCAGGGAACAACAAGCGCTCAATCACGGAATTAAACTACTTCAGAAAATCCAGAGCGGAGCGCTTGCTTCATCCGAAGAAACAGATGCCTTACTCTATATTCGTAATCTCTGGACCTTCTTCATACAAGATCTGTCGAATCCACGAAACGGTCTGCCGGAGCAGTTGCGAGCGCAGCTGATTTCGATTGGTCTCTGGGTCATCAAGGAAGCCGAGCGCCTCCGGGAAGGGCAGTTGTCGGACGTGAGCGATCTCGTTGCGATCAATATCGTCATCCGGGATTCGCTGGCATGAAGAAGCCAATGTGCATATCGCTGCGATCGGGCGAGAAAATCTACATTAACGGCGCAGTTTTGCGGGTCGACCGCAAGGTGACGCTGGAACTGATCAATGACGTGACTTTCATGCTGGAAAGTCAGGTTATGCAGGTCGCCGACGCGACAACGCCGCTCCGGCAGCTCTATTTCGTCGTGCAGCTGATGTTGATGAGTCCGGGCGATATCGAACAGGCGCGTGCGGTCTTCGGGCATCAGCGCTGTGCGATCTACGCTGCAGCCGACAATAAGGAGCTGCTGCAAGGCCTCGATGCGATTGAGGAGCTTGTCGAAGCGAAACGCTATTACGAGGCGCTACGGAAAATCCGTGGCCTGTTTGAGATCGAGCAGGCGATTCTGAGCAGCGCCGACATGCTGCTTCCGGTCGTGGCCTGAACCCAAGGAGAGCAAGATGATCGTCAATGGCGTAGATGCCGCGAAATCCGCGACCAACACGACGTCGACGACATCGTCGACCAACATGATCGACTACAACGGCTTCCTGCAGCTTCTGATCGCACAGATGCGCAACCAGGATCCCACCAATCCGACCGATTCAACCGAATATATGAGCCAGCTTGCACAGTTGTCGTCCGTCGAGCAGGCGGTTCAGACCAATGCAAAGCTCGATACGCTGCTGTCGACCAGCGCGATGTCTCAGGCTGAAGGGCTGATCGGCCGCACTGCGTCTTTCACGGACGAATCCGGCACGAGCACGACCGGCAAGATCAAGGAAGTCTATATCATCCAGGGCGGCGCGGTCGCGACGCTCGAGAGCGGGGTTAAGGTTTCCCTTGGACCTGGCATCACGATCAGCTGAACCATGAACGAGCGCGACGCCCTTGATATCGCCCAGCAGGCGATCTGGACCATCATCGTTGCCGCCGGCCCGGCGGTCGGCGCCGCGATGTTCGTGGGCATTGTCATTGCCCTCCTGCAAGCGCTGACCCAGGTGCAGGAAATGACGTTGACCTTCATCCCCAAGATCGTGGTGATGTTGATAGTGGTCGCCGTCACCGGCTCCTTCATGGGAGCCCACATCTTTGCCTTCACCGAAGTGCTCTACGGCCGGATTGAACGCGGCTTCTAGCCGCCGTCGTCTCCACCATCTTCACGCAAGGTCGGCGCTGCACAGTGCGGCCATGATATTCGTGCGAGAATTGCCATGGCCGACGTAATGATTTCAGCCCTGCCGGCCGAGCGGCGGGCCGGCACGGACGTCGCCTTTGCATTCGGCATCGTCACCATTCTGGTGATGCTGGTGCTGCCGGTTCCGACGATCCTCATCGACCTCGGCCTGGCCTTCTCGATCGCGTTGTCCGCGCTGATCCTGATGGTGTCGCTGTGGATTCAGCGGCCGCTGGATTTCTCGGCATTTCCCACCGTGCTGCTGATCGCCACCATCCTGCGTTTGGCGCTCAACGTGGCGACCACACGCGTGATCCTGTCGCATGGCGGTGAGGGAGAACACGCCGCCGGCTATGTCGTCGCCGGCTTCGCCAAATTCGTGATGGGCGGTGATTTCGTCATCGGCCTGATCATCTTTGCAATTCTCGTTACCGTGAATTTCGTGGTGATCACCAAGGGTGCGACGCGTATCGCCGAAGTTGGCGCTCGTTTTTCGCTTGACGCCATTCCGGGCAAGCAGATGGCGATCGACGCCGACCTGTCAGCTGGTCTGATCGATGACAAGGAAGCGCAGCGTCGGCGCCACGAGCTGGAGGAGGAGAGTTCGTTCTTCGGTGCCATGGACGGCGCCTCGAAATTCGTGCGCGGCGACGCCATTGCCGGCCTGATTATCACCGCCATCAACATCTTTGGCGGCATCATCATCGGCGTTACCCATCATGGTATGGAGCTGTCACGCGCCGCTGACGTCTTCACCAAGCTCTCGGTCGGTGACGGTCTGGTGTCGCAGATCCCGGCGCTGATCGTGTCGCTCTCGGCTGGCCTGCTCGTCTCCAAGGGCGGTACCCGCGGCTCTGCCGAGCAGATGGTGCTGAAGCAGCTCGGAAAATATCCGCGTGCCCAGTCGGTCGCTGCAATGATGATGTTCGCGCTTGGCTTGCTCCCCGGCCTGCCGTTCCTGCCATTCGCGCTGCTGGGTAGCGCGATGACCTTTATGAGCTTCTCGCTGCCACGTCAGCAGGCGGCCCGCGCCAAGCTGGAACAGGCACGTATCGCGCAGGTTCAGGAAAAGGCGCAGATCGAGAACAGGGATTCCGTCAAGGAATTGCTCAAGACCTCCGATGTCGAGCTCTGCGTCGGCAGTCAGCTTGCGATCCAGATGCTCAATGCCCATGGCGAACTGGCGCATCGTGTTGCCAAGGTTCGACGGCGTTTTGCCGCCCAATACGGCTTCGTCATTCCTGAGATCAAGCTGACCGACGATCTGTCGATCGGCCCGAAATCATATCGCATCAAGATTTACGGCACGGTTGTGGCCCATCACGAATTGCGCATCGGGGAAGCCCTGGTGCTGTTTGATGGTGACCGGAAGCCGGATGTGCCGGGCGACGAGACAATCGAACCCGCTTTCGGCATGAAGGCGATGTGGGTTCCGGAGACTTTCATCGACGAAGTTAAACAGGATGGCTTCAAGATTGCTGACAATATCTCGGTGCTGCTCACACATCTCAGCGAGGTCGTCCGCAACAATCTGGCCCAGCTCCTTACCTATAAGGACACCCGCGCACTGATCGATCGGCTCGATCCCGAATACAAGCGGCTGATCGAGGATATGGTGCCATCGCAGATTTCCTATTCCGGGCTGCAGGCGGTGTTCAAGCTACTGCTCGCCGAGCGTATCTCGATCCGCAATCTGCATCTCATTCTGGAAGCCATCGCTGAGATCGCGCCGCATGTGCGTCGTTCCGAGCATGTGGCCGAGCATGTGCGGATGCGCATTGCGCAGCAGATCTGCGGCGATTTCGCCGACAACGGCGTGCTCAAGGTGCTCCGCCTCGGTAATCGCTGGGACCTCGCCTTCCATCAGAGCATCAAGCGCGACGGCAAGGGTGAGATCGTGGAATTCGACGCCGATCCCCGGTTGGTCGAACAATTTGCGGATGACGTGTCGGTTGCGGTCCGCAAGGCGGCTGCCAATGGCGACACTGCGGTGCTGGTCGCGCCGCCTGACGTCCGTCCTTATGTTCGCATGATCACCGAGCGCATGTTCCCCACGCTGCCGGTGCTGTCGCATGTCGAGATCGCACGTGGAGCCGAGGTAATGTCGCTCGGAGCTGTGTCTTGATCGCAAGCAGCTCCGTCTCCATCCTGGCTACGTTCCTGATCTTTTGCCGCATCGGGACTTGCATGATGGTGGCGCCGGGCTATTCCCGCGTCAATATCCCGACGCAGATCCGGTTGTTCCTCGCTATCAGCGTCACCTTGATGCTCACCCCCCTGCTGGAGTCCACGGTCCGCCCGGCTGTAGAAGCGGCGACGGCGCCGGATCTCCTCCGCCTGATCATGTCCGAGCTGATGGTGGGCCTGGTCATTGGACTCACTGCACGCATGTTCTTCGCTGCGCTGGAAACGATGGCCACATTCGTCGCGTCGGGGATCGGGCTGACCCTCCCCGGTGTCGCCGACGATGGCGAGCATGTGCCGGCGCTGGTGCCGCTGATCACGCTGACTGCGACGGTGGTCTTCTTTGTAACCGACCAGCATTGGGAATTGTTGCGCGGCCTGGTCGGGTCCTATCAGATCTGGCTGCCGGCGACCGGAATCAGTGCCGAGGGCGGGTTAACGCAACTCGTAGATCATCTCTCCATGGCCTTTACGCTGGCGCTCCGGGTCGCCAGTCCTTTCGTTATCTATGCTGTCATCGTCAATTTCGCGGTCGGTCTCGCCAATAAACTGACGCCAAGCATTCCCGTCTACTTTATCTCGATTCCCTTTGTACTCACTGGCGGTCTGTTGCTGCTCTATCTCACGGGCCGCGAAATGGTGCTGCAATTCAGCATCGCCTTCGCGTCCTGGCTGTCCGGGTGACGAGCCATGCAGAAGCGCGACCGCAAAATCCGCCGTATCGCCGCCGTGCAGGCCAGGCTGCACCGGATTGCCGAGTGGCAGCTGATGGAATGCCAGGCACGGGAAAACCAGCTTGAGGAGAAGCAGCGCCTCATTCTTGAAGGGTTCAATGATGAGAGCAAGCTTCCGGACCTCGCCGTGCAGACGGCGAGCCAGAGTTTGCGCGCCGCCAGCATCGAGCAAGGCGTCGTGGCCAAGACCAGGGAAAGACTGGCGGCGCATGCACGCGATGAAGGCCGCAAGCTGAAACATGCGCTCAAGATGGTGAAGTCGGCGGTCGGGCGCACGGTTCGGGCTGATGAAAAGCGGGTTCTGGAAGATGAAGTCGACAAGGCCGTGCGGCGCTCGATCGAGGGAGGATAGGCCGATGAAAGCTCTCACAACTACGCAGGGCGTGACATGACAGTCGCCCCGGTATCGAACGATCTAATTGCGGATGTCATGAAAGCGGCCGATCCGGCTGCCCAGCGCGTGGCGGCAACCAGGCTCGAGCGTATGGCGCCGGCAGGCGAGGCGAATTTCGCATCCGCGATCGCGGACGAATTCGCCGCGGGTCAGACGGCCCAGAGCGCGAAGTCTGCCCCCGTCAGCGGCGGAGAGATAGCGTCAACGCCGATCATCCGGAAGGCTGAGGGAAGCAATCCGGTCTACCGCAAATTCGAAGCCTTTGTGCTGCAGATGTTCGTGGAAACGATGCTGCCGAAGGACGCCGAGGACGTGTTCGGCAAGGGTACCGCCGGCAATATCTGGCGTTCGATGCTCGCCGAGCAGATCGGCAATGAAATGGCCAAGGGCAATGGCGTCGGCATCGCCAAGCAACTGGCCAAATCGCGCCCGACATCGGCTCCAACTTCCGAAGGCTAACGGCCGATTCCGGCCATGACAGTAGAGATCGACATGGAACAGATCGAACAGCAGACCTCAGTCATCCTCGTCGAGGCGCAGGCTCTGGCCTTGCCTGGGACCGACCTTCCTGAATCGGCTGCGCAGGAAGCCCCGGTTTTTGGCGAGGCGGGCGATACGCCTGGCCAATGGCTCGGCACCCAAAGCAGTGCGTTGACCGCGATCGATCGGTTGAAGGCGACCATCGACGAGGAGACGGAGAAGCTTGAGGTTCGCGCCGTAGTGGATTTCGACGGCTTCAGCCAGCGCAAGAACCGTGGCCTGCTCGAACTGACTCGGGCAATGCGGCTGACTCAGGACATCAAGAGCGATCCGCGCGTCGCGCCGCAACTCACACTGTTGCGCGCCAGCCTGATCCGCAATCAAGCGGCGTTACAGATCCATCTCGATGCGGTGCGTGAGGTCTCGGCGATCATCGCGCGTTCGATCCAGGAGGTTGAATCGGATGGCACCTATTCACTGGCGATCGCAGGCAAGCGCAAATGATGAGGCTGCTGATCACAGGCATTTGGGCCTGCCTCGTCACTGTGGGTACCAGTTTCGGGATCTCCTACTGGAAGGAGACTGCGGCCGCATTGCCCGCGAAGCAGGACCAACCTGAAGGTCTGGTTTATGAAAAGGTCAAGGTGATCAATGTGCCGATGATCGCCGACGGCAGCGTTCAGGGTTATATCATCACCCAGCTCGTCTTCACTGCTAACGCCAAAGTCTTACGTCAGCTTCCGGTGCCGCCGGAGCCGTTCGTCGTCGATGAAGCGTTCCGTATGATCTATGGCGACCAGAAGCTCGATTTCAAGAATCTCGGTCGTTACGACCTCACACAATTCGCACAGGCCGTGCGCGCGCAGGTCAACAAGCGTCTGCAGACGGAGGCGCTGCAGGAAGTCCTGGTGCAGGATTTCAATTATGTGTCGAAGGATCAGATTCGCCGCTGAGGCTACAGTGAGTGGTCATCGCTGTGGTACGGTGATACTCGATGATCTAGCGTGGTGGATGTGTGGTACTTCGTGTTACGCGAGAATCTCTGTGCCTTGCACAGCAGTTCGAGGAGGCGGTGGACGCCAACGCCGTAGTCGGCGTCCTCTTGCGCGTAAGGCGTGAGCCTTAGTTCGCCTTTGAAACAGGCGCTTCGTTAGTGGGACGAGACTTCAGATCGTCCAGTCGGTAACCCATATAACGCTTCGATTCGATCGGGTCGAAGCCGAGATGATCGCGTAGCTTCTTGCGCAGCTTGCTCACATGGCTTTCGATCACATTCTCATCGAAGCTGGCATCGAAAAGACCGTAGATGGCGTTGAAGAGCTGGGTCTTCGTCAGCCATTTGCCCTGATGCCCGACCAGGTGTTCGAGAATGCGTAGTTCGCGTCGTGGCAGAATCAAAGTGCGACCGGCGACCTCCGGGTCGCGGCCATCGAGAAAGACACGAATCACGCTCGTTTGTGCCGGTTCATGCTGATCGATGGTACGGCGGCGAATAACTGCCGTTCGTGCCATGATCTCGCGGACGTGGACCGGCGCGTGAACCACGTCATCGACGCCAGCTTCGAACAACTCAATGGTCTGCTTGAGGTGCTTTAGGCTGTTGAGCGCAATGATCGGCGCCCGTGACCTGTTGCGGATACTGGATGGGATGCTCGTCCGATCCGGACAATCGCCCAGCAGAAAGGCCCGAATGACAGTTAAATCATTACCAACGGCACATTCCAGCCAATCGCGAAAGTCTGTAGACGTGAAGCCAATCGATACAACCCCTTCGCGATCAAACCCGGCCGCATAGCCTTGTGTGACGCCCTCTCGGTCATCGATTACAACAAACATTTTAATCCCCTGCGTGTTCGCCTTGATATCGTTATGGGGTCGAATTAGGCGCACTCGCCCCATTTTTGTCTTGAAGACGCAACACAACAGTTACTTGAGCGGATGGATGAGCCTTTGAGCGATTCGCTGACTTGCAATGGGAGGCCGGTCGCTTTTTACGGGATACCCAATGCTGTGATGCGGTCAGCTCACGTTCTCCGGCTTGCATTCATCCGTAGTTTCAGAGAGCTCCCTCTCGCTATGTGAACACGACATGACATCTCATGGTCGTGCACGGTCGGTGGCAGAACCGAACCAGCGCTAATGTCAAAACGGGGGAAGTGGCCGATCGCGTGCCGTATCGTCGATATCTGGCGCTTGATCGGCTGGACTTGCCCGAGTTGTCACACACGCGAATCGGCATACTGATCATCAAAATGATACCGCATCATCAATTAGTCGAGGTGCACAAATTTGCAAAGAGTCGTGCTTGCAAACCATGCAGTTGAAGCAAACTAACAAGTGGATAATTCATGAAGGGCGACGATTTTGTCGGATCTGTTTTGCATCGAACTATCTCACAGCGTGCCATCACAGATGCAGTCGCGACTTCATTGGTTTGAACCAGTGGAGTACCACACGGAAAAACGCATCGATTATCGTGCGCGGACATGTGGAGCGAGAGTCTGTTCGTCATGCGCGAGGCAGCAACATGCGATTGCGTGGGCCCGATATCAGCCGGCATCGGCCAATACTGATATCCACTCTCAAGAGCGTGCCATATAGGACACTCGGATCGCTCGATGCGAATCCGAAGCTGCCGTTCTTGTCGGCGTCGTCCTTGGTAGTCATCCAGCGTGTCACGAGCATCCTGCCTGTGCGTGGCCGTTAGTATCAATCAGTCAGATCGAGGCATCGATTCAGCGACCTGAAAGGATGACGCCTCTGCTGGTCAGAACCTGCCAGCGGTTGTTTTCGTTCTTGATTTCCTGGATTCGCCCGAGAGCGGGGACATCCTGCCCCGGCACGACCTCAATCACACCGGTCTTCCCCTCAAGCACCGCGATGCCATCATAGGCGCGGCGCACGTGCCAGCCGGGAATAACGTCGCGAGACGTAGTTGCTGGCCGTTGCGCCTGAGGCTGCACTGTCCCGGTGATATCGGGAGCGTTCGCCAGTGTTGCCGCGGCCTGAACCAGTTGCGATTTCTCGTCAGCAATGCGTGCAAATTTCGCAGCCAGAGCCGTTTGTTCGCGGTCGGCGCGATCTTGTGCGCGGCTTGCCTGTTCGGCGGCCTGTGTACGGGCAGCTTCAACGGCAGCGCGACTGCTAGCCACGTCGCCAGTCATCTCCGCAACTTGCCGTCGTAACTGCGCGACGGAATCGCGAAGGCTGCGAAGATCCGCATCAGATACGGCTGAAGATGTCATCGGCCGCAGGAACAGATAGGCAATTGCGCCAGCGGAAACGAGCGTTGACAGGCCGACCACCATCGCCAGGGAGAAGAAGGGAGCTTTCCATGCCGGCGATTGTAACGGTCTTGCGACAATACGGGCCGGCGGCACAGTGAAGCGCACCTTTGCCTTGATCGGCTCTTCGAGGGTGGAAGCGCGAGCGCGTTGCATATTTGCCCGCGCTTCGTTGGCGAGAAGCTCGTCGATCGCGGCGGCAGCAGCGATATGAGGTTTTGGCGTGGAGTGTGAATTCGGTGATTGCTCACGAAACAGGCTGCCGTTTTCCACAGCGCTTGACCGTGAATTCGACGTTATCTTGGACATCGTCATGCTGATCTTTGCATTGGTCATGACTGTCTGTAGTGGCAATCAGATCGTGAAAGCGGCGTAACAAGCGAAGCTTGCGCGAAGCCGTCGTGGTGCGTGTCTGAGCAAATGATCAACTGAAGGTGGCTGCACATCGCAGACCGATGCGGATTTTCTGATCAATGATCATACTACCGAGTGATGCCGTGCGGACTGACACGCAGTGCACAAGAGCGCAAAGCCATCGTGTAGTTATTTGTGTGGTAGTCGTGTGGTCACAAACTGCTGGCCGATGAGCTTCTCGTCGTCGCGTGGCGGCCGTTTGATTGAAAGCGTGACACGTAGCGCATGCATCCTTGATGAAATGCGACGCAATCAAATCAAAGAAGAGCCAAACAATATTGAAATTGATTCATCAAATATAGATGAGCCGGGCCGCCTCACGCGAAAGTCTGTGAGATCGAATCAGTAAACTGCGCATTGAGTTAAATGCCGGAAGTCTTGATAATAGATCGGTAGGGGCTATTCATCGGTTGATGAAGTGGCGTTTTAAGAAACCGACACTATTGCCGTGGCCATGGATATCGATCTCAAAAGCCTTCGCGATTACGTGAAATTGTTGAAAGCCGAACGGCAGGATTCGCCGATCGGCAAGATCAAGTCAGGCGCGACTGAAATTATTCGAAAGAACCTTCGGGAACTGGAGCGGATGCACCGTGAAGACGGCGCAACGTGGACCGAAATTGCTGCGGGCCTTGCTGCGCAGGGCGTTACCCAGGGGGATGGTCAGCCCATCACTGGCCGTCGCCTGACAGCCTTGATGCATAATATCAGGGTGCAGGAAGAGCGGGGTCTTGCCCGGGAGAAGGCGCTCGTTGATGCGCCTGATGAGGAGCCGCCCGAGCCACAAGGCAGTGGCGACTGACGCGTCGTTGCGGATTATCAATTAGATCCATTCAAAATGACGCGTCTCGTTGACGGCGTTCTGCCACGAATGTCGTTGAAGTGGATCGAGTTGAAAGAGGACCGGCATGGTGCTCCCGCCGCATTGGATTGCGGCATGGGCTCTGCCTTTGGCGTTCGCTCGACGTTGATTATCTTGTGCGGCGCCGGTCCTTCAGCTCCGACCGTTCGGACGGTCACCTGACGTGCCGACGCTCGGCCTTGTCCATCCTGATATGTGATCAGTTTCATGACCAACCAGGTATGGATCCAGTCCGCCGCGCGCTCAGGATGTCATGCTTCATCATGTCCTGTAGAGGATGTGGCTATAGCGCGTGGTGCGCCCAGTTGACGACATGGAATATGGATGGTGGCGCGCGGGTCGTTCATCGACTGATCCTGCAGCGTCAACGGTCGCCGGGCGCGGAAAGTGAAAATGGGAATGCCCGGCGATCTTCAACAGGTTGAGCAGCGGTCCCCGCCGAGTGTTGTAGAAACTGCAGCCGGTGCAGCAAGCGGACAACCGGTGTCCGATCGCAGGTAGCTCTGGGAGAGGCCAAAAGGCGCCTTGAGGTCAGCTCGCCAAAAGCGCTTGCGAGCTGGGCATATTGCAGCCTTCTTCGCCCTCGTCAGACGCGTTTTTTTGTTGCATTCATGCCGTGTCGCGCATCAATCCGTGATGGTGATTACCGTTCTATTGCAACTCCTGTGAGCTGGCCTCGTCTGTTAAGGAATCCCATCGGTGAGTGCGACGGCTGAAAGCCCAAATATGACGAGACCGAAAATCCTCGAATTGGGCTCCTGGCACTACTGCAAGGACGTCTATCCCGAAGAGACGGATGTGCTTTGGACGGGGGAACGTCCGATCCCTCGCGGGCGAGCGGCTAAAGGCTTCGCCGACTGCACGCCCTGGCGATTCATCAAGGCAATGCGTGAGGCGCGACGCGGGAAATACGACCTGATCATCGTCTATATGCCACTACGCCCGGCGTGGCATCCGCGCTACTGGCTACGCGCTTTCTTCCGGCAACCGCTTCGCCCGCTCTCCGCGATGACAAGAGTGTTCGGCGTTTCCTGGTTAAGATTCGTGAAGCTTCCCGTGCCGATCGCCGTTCTGGATATGAACGATGCCTTCGTCGTCGGCTCGCATAATTTCTTTCTGCTCGACAAGGCTGCCGCGGCTTTCAAGCGCGAGCTCCCCGTCGATCGGTGGCACATTCTCTGCCACTCGGCCCATCCGGCACTTCCGACGCGACGCATACGGCGCAATCGGCGCTGGAACGAACGTCTGGCGAAGATACGCCCCATTTCGCTTCCTGCAGCAAGGATCGATACCGCTGGCGAACATCCGGAAAAGATATCTGACGTGTTTTTCGTTGGCGAAGTCGCGGAAAATTCGTGGGTGCGCCGTGTCGGTCTTTCAGAACTCGAGGCGTTGAGAAGCAAGGGCCTCAAGATCGATATTCCGCATGAGAGGCTACCGCATGACGAATTCCTGCGGCGGCTTTCGAGCGCATGGCTGGCATGGTCACCGTCGGGCTATAGCTGGGAGTGCTATCGAACCGCAGAGGCAGCGCAATGCCTGACCGTGCCGGTTCTCAACTATCCGACGGTCGAGCGTCACGCGCCCGTTCGAGAACACGAGCATGTCCTGTTGTACGATGTAACCCCGGGCAGTCTGTCGTCCGCGATCGAGCGCGGACTGAGCGACAAGCCGCGTCTGCGCCAGATGGCATTGGATCTGCGCGAGCATGTTCGCAAATATCATTTGCAGGACGCGATGGTCGATTATGTCATCGGCGAGACGCTGCGTGCTGATGGTCGAACGGCTTAACGGAAGCAAAGCTCTGAGGCGCAATCCCGTTGGGCTTGACCCCGCCGCACATGCCGCCATGCCGTCTAGCGCGGCGCGGCAAGATATGGCGCACCCGACACGATTCGAACGTGTGACCTTTGCCTTCGGAGGGCAAAGGTGTCGTGTTTTCCCGTGCTTACCCGAAATTGCTTGGAATTACCGAATGCACAATCTAGGCTGATTCACGCCTGATTTAGAGGGCAGCGGTCTTTCCCGCCATTTCCTCGGTTTACCAGGCTCTGCTTACCCAGTGCTTACCCGAGGATTTGATGACCAAGTTGACGAAGCGGACCGTGGACGCGATCAAGCCTACCGAGGGCGAGTTGGTTCTGTGGGATGACGAACTGCCAGGCTTCGGTCTCCGGGCAAAATCCAGCGGCGCTAAATCCTTCATCGTCCAGTATCGCAATGCCAATGGCCGGAGCCGGCGGCTCACCGTCGGGCGCTATGGCGTCCTAACGGTGGAAGAGGCACGGAAGGCGGCAAAGCTGGCGCTGGCTGAGGTCGTGAAGGGCTCAGATCCTGCCGAGAGCCGGAAACTGGCCCGCGGCGCCATGACGATCGAAGAGCTGGCCGCCGAATACATGGACGAGGCTGAGAAGGGCTTGATCCTCACGCGGACGGGCAAGGCCAAAAGCGAGTCCACGATCTACACGGACAAGGGGCGTGTTGCCCGTCACATTGTCCCTCTGATTGGCAAGCGCACCGTCAAAGATTTCACCACATCTGACGCGGGACGCTTCCAGCGTGATGTGATTGCCGGGAAGTCGGCCGCTGACGTAAAGACCAAGCTGCGCGGCCGGGCCATCGTCACCGGCGGCAAAGGCACGGCGTCTCGGACCATGGGCCTATTGGGCGGCATCTTCAGCTATGCGGTCGGCGAGGGATACCGGCCGGACAATCCGATTCACGGCATCGTCAGGCCGAAAGACAGCACCCGCGAGTGGCGGCTTGACGACGACGGCTATCGGCGGCTGGGCAACTGTCTTGCGATAGCTGAGGCAAACGGCGAGCATTGGCAGCCGATCATGGCTAGCAAGGCTGCGGCCCTGACCGGATGCCGCTTGGATGAGATTGAGGGGCTGCTCAAAACCCAAGTAGATGCGGTCGGCATGGCGCTTCGCCTCGGCGACACAAAGACCGGCAAGAGCATTCGGCCGGTAGGCTCCGCTGTCATCGCCCTGCTCAAGGCCGCTTCGGTCAAATCCAAATCGAAGTTTGTCTTCCCGGCGATAACTTCGGAAAGCAAGCACCACACCGGCCTCACGCGGTGGCTTCAAAAGGTGTCAGCCAAGGATGTGCCAGGCATCACCTGCCATGGCCTCCGTCATTCCTTCAGCTCAACTGCCGAAGACCTTGGATTCTCTTTACCAACAATCAAAGCGCTGGTGGGCCACGCTCGATCAAGTGTGACAGAAGGATACATCCATAAGATCGACTCGGCGCTCGTCGCCGCAGCCGATCGAATCGCGCGGCACATCGACAATTCAATGACCGGTCGGAAGGACAGCGAAGTGATCCAACTCCGGACGGCTTGATCAAGTTCGGCGCGGCTAGGGTAGTTCCCAAAAAGCTGGTCCGCACCAGCCTGCCGCGTCGTCACTCTGCGGATGCTCCATGCGGCAGGGCAATTATGGGCAAGACACCACCGACAGATTACGAGGGTCATGAGCCGGACGGCGAGCCCTACACCTGGCCGGCGCCGGAGGACGAGGGCGCTCAACCGGATTATGAACCTGATCATTCAGATCCAAACGCAGAGCAAGAATTGCTCGACCATTATCTCGCTTATGACAAAGAGCCGAGCGCCGATGAATTTGACCCGATGGCGATGCCAGCATGGTCGTGGTTCATGGTGCTCGCGTGGATTGCTTGGCGAAACCCGAGCGACGTTCGGAAGTGCTGCGACGAATATCGAGCAAACTGCTGGCGCTACTCGATAAAAGCGAGCTTTGTTCCACGCAATGATACAACTTCGCCTCTCAGGCGAAGATTTCCGCCGTCAGGGCAAGTTGATAGACACGTCTTCCAGGCTGATGCGCCAATGAACGGTCGAATATTGACCGTGATGGAGACCGCCACCGCTGCACGATTGGTTGTAACGGTTAAGTCAGCAGACGCGCTTCTCAAAAATGCACTTGTCGAAGGTCGGTTAACAGCCATCGGAGCAGAGAGCGGTTTAGGGTGTCCGGTCGAGATCGAAGCGTTCAAGTGGACGCATATCGAGGTGAACGAAAAAGGGGAGCTCTACTATCGCAAGACTGCGGGGCAGTTCGCTTACAATGAGGTGAGGTTCATGCGGGCTGACCTGATGAAGCTCTGGCCAGCAAATAGCCGTCCGGCGACGGTCACGGTAGAGCCAGATAGGGGCGGCCGTCCGCAGGAATTCAAATGGGATGAGATGAAGGAGGTCGCACGCGAGATGGTGCGATTGAAAGGGCTTCCTGGGAAAGGTAATACTTACTTTCCGAGCAAATCGCAATTCGCCGAGGCCATCAAAGTGGAGTTTGCCCGGCGATTTGATCAGCACCCCGAAGACTCTACTGTTCGTGGTCGATCCACGAAATGGCTGAAGGAGTTTGCTGAAAACTGATGGAAACCGGTTCTCATCAGTTTATCCACGTTATCGGCGGACAGATCCGGCCGTGATCTGGCTTCCTCGCATTTGGGAATTGCCCCAAATTGCGAGGACTAGATGGCCATTGATCAAGATAGCGGCGGTGCCGCCCGGCTGATGCGGCGCAAAGAAGCCGCGAAATACGTCACGGATACCTACGGTTTCCCGTGCTCGCCGAACACGCTCGCAAAGCTTGCCTGCGTCAGTTCGAACGGCCCTCCCTTCCGGATTGCGGGCCGCATTCCCCTTTACCCGCAGAACGGCCTCGACGCATGGGCTCGCAGCAAGATCGGGCCGCTTGTTCGCTCGACCTCTGAGCACACGCGTCGGGTCGCTTGATTTCCCCCAATAGAAAACCCGGCGCGCTGGTTTTCCGTGGCAGGAAAGCGGCCGGGCTCTCAGGAGTCTTTAACGTGAACAAATCTACTACCCACCCCCGCATCTGTCATCCGATCTCTGGACAGCCGCACTTCGACCGTGGCCCCGCACCCGTGCTGAACGCTGTGCCGCTTGCAGTCCGCCGATTGACCCAGCGCTACGGCATGTCAGACGCGTACGCCACCGCCGTCGTCCGTTTGTCGGGCATGTGGATGGAGGAAAGCCTGTGAAGAACGACAAACTCGGCATGTTAGGATAGCCGTCAGTGCAATTGTCTCTACGTTCTCGCGAACAGAAAGGCCCGCGTTTGTCCGACCGATAGATTTCTCATGCCGACGAGCCTGGACCGCTGGATGCCTCGCCTGAGGGGCCTGCGCAGGCCACTGGTAGGACGGATCGAGGCGCAATGCCTAAGATAGACAAATGAGTCGCGTTGTCGGAGTGGCTATGGAGAAGATCGAAGACTTCGCCGACAAACGTCACAAAAGTTGGTGCCTTTATTGCCGAGGCCTGCTCGTCGATCTAACGACTAACCGTGATCATGCGCCATCACAGAGCTTCCTGCAGGAACCTCGCCCCGAAAATCTGCCAATGATTCCCGCCTGCATCGAATGCAACAACGGGTTTTCGAAAGTGAGGCCTATATGGTCGCATCCCTAAGCTCCGCGATCAGCGGGACGACTGCACCGGAAAAGCAAATCATTCCCAGCGCACGGCGCATCCTCGCGAAGAGCGAGCATTTGCAGGCTCTCATTCAACGTTCAAGCAGTTACACGACGATAGCGGGGGAGAGCCGTCTCGTCTGGAAGCCAGACATAGAGCGAATTCAACGGGTGGTCGTGAAGAACGCTCGCGGCCACGCATTCTATGAAATGGGCGAGCCAATGATGAATGACCCTGCGTCGGTCTGGGTGGGTGCGCTTGAACACCTAAAGGGTGACGAACGCGACCGGTTCGAAAGTGGATGGGACTCGACCGGAATTTGGCCGGAGGTCGGATGCCGAATGATGAATCGCCTAGCGACTGGTTCGGATTTGAACCAGAATGGATGGGTGATCGTTCAGGAAAACGTCTATCGCTACCTCACAGTCCAAGTCGGACTGATGACGGTGCGCACCGTACTTTACAATTTCTTGGCGACTGAAGTGGTCTGGGAATACTGACGACAAGAGCCCGTACAGTGTCGGGATGAGGGATTCCCGCGTTAGAGGGTCGTTGCGAACGGACACACTTTCCTAAAGCCAGTCGGGATTGATGCCGGCCGCGAAGACGGTGGTCGCCATCCGGTATGGGAAGCCCTGGGGTCTGAGCTTGTGATCTCAGGATAATATGTGACAGCAATCACGATCGTCGGCATGCTATTTGGCCGTTGACTTCGTTCAGCAGCGACTAGCTGAATGGCCCGAAGTTGTTTGGGGAGGTTGTGTTGCGGTTATCCCAAGTTGCCACGTGCCTAGTTCTATTCTGCCTTTCGACAATTTCGGGCCAGGCTGCTGGGATCCAGCTCCTGGACCGCGGTCCACAGATTTCGGGAGGCATTTGGTATCCGTGCGACGGCACCCCTGCGCCTGTCGAATTGGGCAAACTGGCGCTGCCGGCCGCTGATCAACTCCGAGGCGTCCGAGATTGCCCGGTGTCAAAAAGGAAACATCCGCTGGTCCTTATCTCTCATGGCACCGGTGGATGGTTTGCCGGACATCACGATACAGCTGAGACGTTGGCTGATGCTGGGTTTATCGTCGTAGCCATCAATCATCCCGGCGATAGCGGTTACGATTCTTCACCAAGTGAGGGTCTATCGAATTGGGTGTCACGCCCGCAGGACGTCGTCCGCGCGTTCGACTTCATGTTGAACGATTGGAAGGATCATACCGCGATCGATCCTGAGAAAATTGGCTTCTTCGGCTTTTCGAAAGGCGGCTATACGGGATTGGTTCTTGTCGGTGCAACCCTCGACTTCCAGAGGGGCGCCTCCAATTGTAACAACAAGAGTCGGTTCTGCGAGCAGGTCAATAGTGGTGACGTCCCTCGCAATCTACCGCAGGATCATCGGATCAAGGCCGCTGTGTTGGTCGATCCTGCGCCTACCGTCGCGTTCACAAAGGATACCCTTGCGGCGATCTCGATCCCGATTCAGACTTGGCGCTCCGAACTCGGTGCAAAGGAACGAGGTGTTGATCCAAGTGGCGTCTCGCGAGTGCTGAATGACGTTCCTGGAAACCCTGAAGCTCACGTTGTATCGGCCGGTCACTTTGCCTTTCTGCCGCCGTGCTCGCCAGAGTTTGCAGCAAGCAAGCCACTTTTTTGCTCCGATCCATCGGGATTCGACCGGGAAGCGTTCCACAGGCAGTTCAACGTCGACGTGGTAAGGTTTTTTAGACATCACCTCGCCAGCGGCACTGTGTTGGCAAAGTGAGGTAGCAAGTATCGTTAGCCTCGGTGGATTTGATTGGACCGCCTTTCCTTGAGCGGAGCGAGCCCCTTCTTCCTTCCGGAAGGCTCGCTGCGTCAGCAGCGGACTCCGCCCGAACGGTGATCTCTTTCCCTTCGCGTCGCTCGCCCTAAGACCGGGCTGCCGCGCCGGTGCGGCGGCGCAAGGGGGACTCGGTGCGGGCGCAGGGAGCGGAGCGACTGAGCCACGGCCCCCTTTGCGAGGCCCGCAAGGCCGCCCGGCACGTCGGTGTGCCAGTTCGAGGGAAAGGGGCGAGCGATGCGAAGGAAAGCGCCAAAAGCATCGATTTCAATAGCTCTGGCAACGGTCTGCCACAATTCGAAGGCCTCAAGCGGTGGTTTTTTGGCCTTCGTCGAGATGGCGTGGATGTTTGCCTGCCGGGAAAAGACCCCCATCCATTTAACGCGGCAGCATCGCTCACCGCGTGCTGTGGGTCATCTAGACAGCGGACCGGGCGATCCGGGTGCCTGCCGCGATCGGAAACATTGTTCGGTTCACTCGCTGATCTCACCGTGGACTTGACATGCCTTCGATCTTGAATTGAATTCAGTTCAATTAAAGATCGAGGGCAAGATGGCCGCTAAGGGTGTCGGGACGCGAGAAAGACTGATCTGCGCGGCTCAAGAGGAACTGGTTCAAAGCCAAGGACACTTGGAGATGCAGGCCGTCGCAAAGCGCGCACGGGTTTCAGTTGGGTTAGCCTATCACCACTTCGGATCGAAGGCCGGTTTGATCGCCGCAGTTGTTGAGGAATTCTATAGGCGCCTTGATGAGGCAGCTTTCAGTGGCGCGAAGCTGTCCTCGGAAAGCTGGGTGCACAGAGAGAGAGCGCGGATAGCCGCATATGTCGCGTTTCACTATGACCACCCCTTTGCTCCCCTTGTGATCGGGGCATTGAGCCGCGCGTCTGAAGTATTGGATGTCGAGATAGCCTTTACCAACCGACAGCTCGCTGCGGGTGCACTCATGCTTCAGGATGCCCAGCGTGACGGCATCGTTCCTGATGACGTCGATCCTCACCTCACCATTGCACTGATGATCGGTGGAATTCGCCAAGCACTGATCGGCGCCCTAATGCGCAAAAGGCGGCCCAATCCAGAGAAATTGACGAGCGACATCTGGGCCTTCATTGCTGCTGCACTACGCCTGAACAGGAACTCGAACGCCAGAGTAAGCAATCGCAACAAGGTCGCCTGACGTTCAGTAAAAGCCCCGCACATCATCAAAGGTCATGTTATCTTGTCCAATCCTCACGATTATCATGCTCCGCAATCGTCTTACACAAAGGAGGACCTGCTCAAATCAAGCAGAGGCGGCTATTTTGGCCCAGGCAATGCGCAGCTGCCAGCACCGCCTATGCTGATGATGGACCGCATCACCAAGATCAGCGTGGACGGCGGCGAATTCGGAAAGGGCCATGTCACCGGTGAGTTGGATATTGAGCCGAGCCTCTGGTTTTTTAACTGCCACTTTTCTGGCGACCCAGTGATGCCGGGGTGTCTGGGGGTGGACGCCATGTGGCAGATCATCGGCTTTTGGCTCGGCTGGTCGGGCTCGCCGGGGAAAGGCCGCGCTCTTGGCGTCGGTGAGGTGAAGTTCAAAGGGCATATCACGCCAGATACTAAATGCGTTCGCTATGAGATTGATATGCGCCAGGTTAGGCGGGGCAAACTGGTTCTAGGCATCGCGGACGGCCGCGTTCTTGCTGATGACAGATGCGTCTACATTGCCGAAGGCATGAGGGTAGGCCTGATAACGTCCGCGATCTGAGATATAAACACGCGGTGGTTTGGAGCGATCGTCGATGTAACTGGGGTGATTGCCTACGGAAAATGCCCCCCTTCATTCAACGCGGCAGCATAGAGCGTGGTCCCGTGCCGCGCGCCTTCGGTCTAAGAGCGGTCCCGACGTTCCGGAAGCGGGCGTCGTTCCGGAAACGCTTGCGATGATGCGCGTGCTGGCCGCGCGCCACTCAAGGTGGCATCGGGAACCCGCTCGGGCTTGTCAGCGTCTAATGTAGGAAGTGCCTCACGCCAGTATGAAACATCACCATGCCGTATTGATCGGCGGCGATCGTGACCTCCGGATCGCGCTTCGAGCCGCCGCTCTGTACGATATGAGTAATCGAGGTTCTTGCCGCGCGATCCAAATTATCGCGAAAGGGAATCGCGGCGTCAGACGCAAGAACAACTGGACCTTTCTGTTTGATCCAAGTCGCCTTCTCCTCGGGGCCGATCGGCGAAGGCGCAGATCGTAGCCTTTCCTGCACCGCAGCGCGCTCCTCGTCCGAAAGCGAATCGAAACGCAAAAACAGATCAACGATGTTCATCTTCTCCATTCGGCTAAGGTTTTGCTGAAAGTGCAGATCCCGAACTTTTGGATGGTCGTACAACAGATAAATCTCTGCCTTATCGCAGGCGAGCCTCGTCGCGGCGATACGAGACTGCTGACCCGCCCCAATTCCGAGGGTGTGATCGCCAAAGGCAACACAGATCGCGTTGGATTGGGTATGTTTCGCCACGATCATTGCCAATGTAAGCCCACGGCTTGCCTTAGCGCTCGTGAAAGATCTTGCAGTCACGATCCGAGCCGCGGAGATTTCCGGAATGTTGGAAGCGTCGTAATCCTGAAGAAGAGTGACACCGAACTCGTCTTTAGCCTCAACACCGACGGGCTCGTAGCTTGGATCAATGCTCAGTACGAGAAACCGACCCGAACGTTTTCCACGTAGAATTCGCAGAGCTTCAGGGTCATAAGCTGGCGCAATCACGCCATCCGATGCCACGTCCTTTATGACAAGAGCAGTTGCGACATCAACGGGATCACTCAGGGAAATGAAGTCGCCATACGACGAGATGCGGTCGGCTTGGCGCGCCCTGATGTATGCGATGGCCAGTGGCGAAAGATTCCAGTCAGGGAGAAAATGAGCTTGCCTATATGTTTCATCAAGGCTTCCGTCTCCTAGTCCAACCCCTGCCGGATTGACGTGCTTGTAGGAAGCCGCTGCAGGCAATCCAAATCGGTCCCGCAACTCCTTTACCAGTCTCCAGCCTCGTAAAGCGTCCAAGAAATTTATGTAACTCGGTGATCCTGAGAGAACAGCAAGCGGGGACGGTTGCTCGACCCGTATTTCAGCGAACGCCTGATTTGGGTTGAGACCGTAGCGGAGTTGGATTGAATCGAAATTAGATTTGACCATGACCTATGGGCTCCGAACTTACGGATGTGCCGATTACATCGGCGGCCCAGGCGAACGGCCAGAATGTGTCTGCGCTCCATGATGGTGCCCCATCCTGTTCTCGCCAGTCACGCAGACAAGCGACAATAACCATGCTCGACCGGTGGTGCAACAATCGCCAGTCTCGGCCGACTGGCTGCCTCGTAACTCTCCCAATCCAGAGGCGCGCGCAAACTCAGCCCTAAGCCCGCATAGCACGGAATTTTGAAATTAGGGCAGGGGGCTGCCAAAATCCGACGCGTTTGCATGTGGGTTTTATGGCCTCGGCGAGGGGGGGCACGGGTGTTTGCCTGCCGGGAAAGAAAACGCCCCTTCAATTAACGCGGCAGCAATGAGCGGGGGCCGGTGCCGCGTGCTTTGGGCCAGTCGGAGAGCGGTCCCGTTCCGGAAGCGGGCGTCGTCCCGGAAACGGTTGCGATGATGCGCGCGCCGGCCGCGCGCCACTCAAGGAGGCATCGGGAAGGGCGGCGCATGACGGCGATCGAGAGGTGCGACCACAGTGTCGCTTTGGCTTCATATCTAAACGGGGCCATATAGAGAAAGGGTGCGACGTTCTTACTGGCAAACGACATACATCCTCATATAACACCGACGCACGACATGGGGAGGACAGGCGATGCGCGTAGGATTTGTTGAGTGGCCCGAAAACTTGATTGCCGACAGCGACCAATGGCTTAGTTTGGCGGAGAATCTCTCCAAGGCCAATGTCGATATATTGGTAACGAATGAATTGCCTTTCGGCCCCTGGATTGCATCAACTCCGGATTTCGATCCTCGAATGGCTGAACACAGTATTCAGTGTCATCGCGCCGGCGCGGCGGCACTCGAAAGGCTAAATATCCCGGCGATCATTTCTTCTCGGCCAGTGTGGGAAGGGAAGCGGCTTGCTAATGAAGCCTTCTGCCTTGAAGGGGGACTAATAAAACACCTCCATACAAAGCAATATTTTCCTGCAGAGTTTGGCTGGTATGAGACGAATTGGTACGCGACACTGTCGCACGAATTCGAACCGGTCGTAATTTGCGGTGTATCCGTAGGGGTACTTCTCTGCACGGAAGTGATGTTCAATGAACATGCTCGCCATTATCGTAAACAAGGCGCGGAGTTGATCGTTGTCCCGAGAGCCACGGGAAGAGCCGTGAAGGTTTTTCAAACTGCAGGCGAGATGGCCTCGATTGTTTCAGGCTGTTATGTCGTAAGTTCCAACCGCGTGGGATCAGGATCAAATGGGCCGACGTTTGGAGGCAAAGGTTTTGCGTGCGGTCCTAATGGAGACTTAATCGACATGACCTCTCCGGAAAAACCGCTCGCGGTGGTCGAGCTCGATATTGCCTTGGTCAAAGAGAAGCAGAAAAGCTATCCCTGTTATGTGAAGGAACTCGCTTGATATCGCGATAGCCATGGTTTTAGAGCGGTCGTCGATGTGGCTGGGGTGATTGCCTACGGAAAATGACCCCCTTCATTGCGGCAGCATTGACCTTGGTCCTGTGCCGCGTGATTTCGGCCAGTCAGATAATGGTCCCGATGATGTCGTTCCGGAAGGCGCTGCGGTCGCGTCAACGGCGGCGATGATGCGGCTTCCGGAAGCGCGCCAGTCTCGCAAGCATCGCGTCGGCGCGCGCATCACGGCGATCGCGAGGCGTGGCCATTCGTCCGATGCGATCGTCAGGAAATAAACCTGCAAGGCCTCGTCGTCGGCGACGTCGGTTCGATGACCGAGCACGTGGCACCATGGCCGCCCATCCATCCGGATGCGGCGATGGTGCTCGTGCCGCCGCGCCGTGGCTTCATCGGCGAGAATCCAAGCGCCGATATCCTGCGAAAGGAAGGACCATTCCAGATGCGGTGATCGACCGGCCGCGCTGCCGATGATGTAGCGCCGGAGGACGTGAGGGGCGACTGTCATTGGGGAGCATGTGCGCCGCTCGGGCCGACGCTCGGCTTGTCTTTCTCGCGCTCGGCAAAAGCCACTTTCTGACCAGCAGGCGCTTCGTAAGATTGGAGTTCGGTGGTGCCGAGCTTCCGGAAGCGCTCAAGCTGAGGAACGATCTCCGCAATTGGTTGCGCAGCGAGTTCGCGCCTCTGGTCGTCATCGAGAAAAACGGCGACAAAAGCTTGTAAATTGCCCGGCAGTTTTTTTGCGGATTCGACATCGCCCTTTGCCGCCTCAAGTAGCCGTTGAGCTTCGATGACCTCTGTTCGGACGGCAGAAATCGTTTTCGCCGTCTTCGCGGTAGCTTCCTGTTCGCGCTGCCATGCTTTCTGAATTGACTCAGACGGATTGCAGTTTTGAATTTCGATTCCTGCGCGCATCGCGGCGATCCACATGCGATCCTGCTCCGCTTCGGTCCAATGTCCATAGAGGTACACGCCGCCGCCCCATGCGTCGCGAGCCTTCACAAGCGTTGCGGCGATGGCTTCGTCCGTCAGGCCGCCGTGGATTTCGAGAAGGTCGCCGGTATCGCGAATCCGGGAGTGTCCCGCGGTGATCCAACAGCCGTCCGGGCCGCCGGTCGCGGAGTAACCCCGCATCGACCACCAAATGACTAGTGATTTCACGGCATCTTCTGAGACTTTGGTGACTTTGAGAGCGGCGGCGTCGGCGCCGACAGATGCCGTTTTCGCCAGGTGTTCGACCTCGACGCCGACGGCGTGGGCGAGGGCGGCGGCAAGGACTTGGGCGCGGCCGGCTGGCCCCCACGTGCGGACAGATTTTCTGACTGAATCGTATTCGATCCAGCCACCGTCGGTCGTCATGATGCGTGACGTCGAGTTGCCTGGCGAAGGCTGCTTGATCATGCGCAAATCAAGCGCAAAAGCATGAGAGTTGAATCCCTTCGGCGCGATCTCGGCGAGGATTTTCGCTTTGTAGTCTTGGGCTTTGATAGACTTCATGACGTCCCTCCGCGTTGTATTTATTGCTTGTAGATCGATGGTGCTCAGTGCGATGGCGGCGGCACGCTCGCGAACGAACTTTCGATGCGCTGAAGTGCTGTCTGGTGATGACCGAGGATCTCCAGAATCGCTTGCAAGAGATGCTTGATTTCGTCGAGCGGGCTCACGCCTTCCGGATCGTTCAACAGATCCAGGAGGGGAAGAAGCTCCTGCGCCGTCTGGTGCGCGCCTTTCGCTTCGCTCAGAATTTCGTCGCTTTGATCGGGCATTTTTGGCTTCCTCCACGGTTGGAAAATTGATTCCTGCGAGACGCTTCCGGACGGCGGCTGCTGTGATGCGGTCTTCGCCGGCCTGCCGGCCGGCAGCGGCGAGAACGCGATTCAAAGAATGCGTCGATCCGGAACGATCGACCAACACGAAGCCCTTGTTACCGGTGGCAACGATCGAGCCGAAAGCGTGGAGCGCGATCGCGAAACTCTTCGCGTCGTCAGAGGCTTTCCACGCCGCCAAAGCATCCGATCTGATTTCATCAATCGGCACCGTCGTGCGTTCGGCCTGAGCCCGCTGACGAGGCGTCGAATGCGCTATGCCGGGGCGCCCATCGAGGAGTCCGGCGGCTTCCATAGCGGTGGCGACGTCGGCGCGGCCTTCCTTGCGCAGCGCAGCCGCCGCGCTCCGGTTGTGCCTGCCCTTCGTAAACGGCAAGCCATGCTCGAACTCAACGATCCTCGACACTTTCTCCCGCCGCGCGTGATCGTGAGCAAGTGACACAACGGAGCCGTCGTCGCGTACAAGAGACCAGACGACGTGTGCGTGCCGACGACCGTGCTTGGTGTGATAGACGCCGCAACGTTGCGAATTTTCGAAGCCGAATTCGGCTTCGTAGTGCTTAAGGAAAGTCTCAATGGCCGCTTCTGGATCAGCGCAGTCAGGCGGCGGATCGATATGAACGTGATGGACGGGACGCGACGTCCGGCCGTGTGCTGACGTCATTACGAGATCGTCGAGCTGCTCCCGCAGCGTTTCGCCCATCAAGTGTCGCGCGGGCATAACCTCAACGTTCTGGCCGCCTTTGCGCGACATGAGATGTCGAGCAAGAGAGGGGCCGCCGGCTCCGCGTGTGGCGCCGGCGATCATCACGGAATCCTCAGGTGCGACGAAAACGCCGCCGCATCTTTACGGCAATCGGCAACGTATGCGCGGTAACGCTGCCCTGCGTCGGTCTTCGCGAAAATGCGACCGTTGTCGAAAGAATTTCGATTCACCTCGATGCGATACGGATTCGCGTCGATTTTGAAGGTGGCAGACTTCGGGTGCCATCCCGGATGCTCAAGACCACTAAGCAGTCCGGCAAGGTACGGCTCGTTTTGCCAGCCAGCCAGATCAGCATAAACGCAGAATTCGTCGGCCAGATCGCGCGGCAATTCACGCGATCCAGGGCGGCCGCAATGAATCCAGGTGTTCACGGCTGCGAAAGCGATGAACGGCGCGAGATATGCACCGTCGTTCACCGGAGTCGGAGGTTCAGGCTCGCCTAAGAAAAGGCAGGCGACGCGCGCTCGGTCGTGTCGCTCGGCATCGAAATCAGCCACGACTAACCTCCGGCGCTTGCAGACATTTGAAAAGGCGGACGCCCTCGGCTTTGATGTCGCGGACATCTCTGATCGCGGATTCCATCGACTGATGTTCCGGAACATGTCCGGCTTCACGAAGTCCTTTCGAAAGCTGGATCATCGCGCCGTTGAGCCGATTGACGGCAGCCATCAAGCGGGCGAGGGCGGCGACATCGGCTTCCGGGACGGCCGCACGGCGGCGGAGCGGAGATGGGGGCAAGGCCGGAAGGGATGCGCCTTCCGGAAGGGCGGCGCGAATCGCATTACGAATCCAGCTCGACAACGAGGTTTTCGCTGCGGCTGCGGCGGCCTCGATCGCTGTGCCGGTCGCCGGGTCGGCTCGGAATGCGAAGAAGCGAAAGCCCTTCACTGCAGGTTCCTCGGGCGATAATCGTCGGAGACGAAGTCGAATTCCGCTCCGCCGCAAAAATCAAAAACGAGGCGAACCCGATCCAAGAAATCTTCATCGGAGAGGTGACTAAACCCGCCATTAATAGGCGACGCAGTCTGATTCACGGTCATGTGCAAGGCCGGGTTGACGAAAAGTCGTCCCTCCCAAAAATTTCCATCCGCGCGCCGCTTAACGATGAGCGTGGCCGGAAGGTTTTCGCCGCGGTAATGAGCGGAGACTGGCAGTTGATAATGGATATCCGGGTCGGCCCGGCGACTCTGTTTCAGGTTCATTGCGGAGACCTCCTAATCTGAGGGACTCCGCAATGATGTGATCGCCGGCGCGAATGAAACAAGTCGACAAGCCATGCTTTGAAATGGCGCGATGTGATCGACAAGCCATGCGATTAAACGCGGAGGCGGAACGGCAGCGTGAAATCGCTTGGTGGGGGTTGAGGGGGAGGCTTTGCCTCCCACCTCACCAGTTCGGATTAATGCGCAGCATTAAATACGATGGCTGGCTCTCTCAGATTTCTCGCTCTCTCAGATTGCTTGCGTCCAAACTGCCCGTCGTGCGTCTGCCTGCGGTGAGGCCGAGCCGGATCGGGAGCCCTTGCGCGTCGACGACGACGTGGATCTTGGTCGTGAGCCCGCCTCGGGAGCGACCGAGACAATGATCTGGACCCCCTTTTTTGCAGTCGCAGCCTGCTGGTGCGCTCGGACGAAACTCAGTCGATCATCTGGATTTGCCCGTCATGCGCGGCGCTGATGGCATCCATCAGCCGATCCCACACGCCTGCCTGCCGCCATCGATTGAAGCGGTTGTAGCAGTTGGTGCGCGGGCCATAGCGATCGGGCAGGTCACGGCAAGGCGCACCTGACCGCAGCACCCAGAAGATGCCATTTTAGCACGCGGCGATCATCGACGCGCGGTACGCCTCGGGGCTTGTTGGGGCGGCTTCCGGAAGCGCGCCACTCGAAGTCGGTCAGATCATATCGGCTCATGCCGATGCTGAATCAGACCCCGTCGCGATATGAAAGCCACCAGTCGTCAGATGGGCGATTATGCTGGACGATCGGTCGCATCGAGCTTTTTTGCCGGAACAAACTCGGTTACAAATCCTCCCTGCCACCCGGTCACTCCGAGTGTGACAGGATAGATATTGAACCCGTCGGGAAAGTCTCGAAATCCCGGTTGATCGCGCAAACGAGCTATTGCTTCCGCCGCATCGGCATTGGTCGGGTAGATGCCAATGTGCAGTTCTGTATCCTCACGATCCGGATACTCGCGCTCGAACCAAAGATCATAAACGACCGTCATGGCACCTATCTATCCTAGGCCCATCGCCAATGGTACGATAACGGCGCCGACCAGCACGCCTGGCCGCCATCCCTGTTTATGGGTTCTCAGCCCAGCCGAACTTTCGTCACCGCGCCGCCGTCGGCCGTCCACGATGCAATGGAGGAGCGAATGACTCGAATCGGACGTCGTGCCGTTTCATTCAAAGTTTAGCATTTGGTGGCGTAGAAAGTAGCGATACTTAGCTTATGCAACCACGCGCGGGCCTTTTCACGGCTCGCCGTGCACGGTGTACCGTTAAAGACAGCGGAACGAAAATCGGGAGAGCCGCGCTTGAGTAATGAAGGCGTTACTGTCTTACAGACATTTCGCGATGCGATGATAGGCCTGCCTTTGTCCCACGTCTGGCGAGGAGGCGGCTCAGCCATTTTTCTTCAATTTGGGCGTCTCACACCTAGGACACGTCATTCCGGAGAAGCCGGTAACCCGACAGGCGAACTTGGACTGATGATCCAGTGGAGTTGGCGCATTGAAAACACCGCGTCCATCTTGTGCGGAAGCTGGAGCGAAGAGCACTTGTGGGCACCGGCGTTCGATCTGCTCCGCAACAAGGTGGTCGTTGATTTATCTGTGGTAGGCAGGCTGCCCGAAATCGTTATAGCTCTAACAGAGGGTCTCTACGTGTCGTCATTCATGACAGCCGAAGGCGATCCTCAATGGGCAGTGTTTGACCGACGGGACAGCGCCCTGAGGACCTTGAGCGTTAAGCAAGGAATTTTGAAGTTAGATGTTGGTCCGTCGCCGTTGTTATAGTCTGGCTTGTTGAAATTCCGCTGGGAGTAGCAAGATGATCGACCGGGCATCACGCGATCAACTTTCCAGAAACCTCAGGCGCTTGATTTCTGGAATGATCAGCAACGACCAATTTGAGGAAAGTCTCTCGCAGACGAATGACGACGCCGCAATCAAGGCGTTCACCGATATGGCCTGATTGCTCTATAGCGACATGAGAGAGCATCGGTTGATCGGACGTCACAGCATCCAGCCCAGCGAGCGCCGAGAAGTGCTGCGCTGGATACTATTTTTGGACAGTGATTTGGAGTATCGCTGGCCAAGGATGTCTCTTCCTGGCCTCTCACCCTTGCGCCGTGCTCGACCAATTGTGATGAGGTGGCTGAACGGACCTAACGCGATCTCCTATGAACGTGCCACCGAGTTTCTGGCATCTGGTGACTTCAATGCGTGGCCGTTCATTTCTCGATTGGATTACAAGTATGCATTGAAGAATCCCAGACGGCTGGCGAAGAAGCTAAGATGACCGCAGCACGAACCGTTCGGGAATTGATCGCCAACAAGTGGAACCATGGGGTCGACAAATAGATCACCACCTCGAATGGGGGAGGGAGACGAAGCCGCCTCGCTCCATCCGAAGATACCTCCGGCAGACCGCGGTCATGCCGCCGCCTTTTCAGTCTGCGCAAATACCGTGACACGGATTTGCCGACGCATCGTTTCAACGGATTTCTCCGCCTGATCTGGCGAGATGTGAATGTCGATCTTCTCGACGGAGCGTGGGAACACATTGCAACGCTGGTAATCGACGAGACGCCATCCATCTTTCGCGCGGCGCAGTGTGACATCGGCACCGCTGACCGAATAGCGATATGCTGCCGCGGAAGGCCCTGCTGAGCGGGCGGTCGCAACTGCGCCACTGCGATGTGTCGGCGCGAGAAAAAGCTTCGACAAGCGAGCCTCCGCCTCCACGGCGAGGCGTTGCACGTCTGCTGCGCTGTAAGTCCACGAAGTCGCGGCCCCGCGAATGCCGCTGATGTGTTCATTCAATGCGTCGGTGTCGGTCACCGCGATTCCGCCGGTACGTTTAGCCATCTAAAAACTCCTTCCAACTCGTTACTCATGACCGCATTAGCGCGGTCACTCACATAGGCTGTAACGATCTTTCGAGCGTGCCAAGTGCCCCAGCGCAAGCGCTAAGGGCGTAACAATCGAAAATGCCAGGTCTTGCCTCGAAAAACGCTCGATAAAAAAATCTCGAGACATAGGCTAGCGGCGACTGCAAGAGTCGCCGCTACATGCTGCACCTAAGCTGCTGGCATGCTCTCACTCAACCGCCGCATGTTCAATCCCCTGTCGCTCATGCGGCGCCGTAAGGCGAGTCGTGAAACTCACGACGGATAACGTCGATCAAATCTTCTCCAGAACAGGTGAGTGTATTCCCCAAGCGATGGAGGCCTTGGCAGACATGCTGCCATCCGTCGCTGCCTTGATCTTCCAAGACGGCCCCACCTTTGCCGACGATGAACCTACGGGTAACGAGATATCCGTTGTCAAACGTCAACACGACGGCGGCGCCATCCTGCTCAATCTTTGCTTTCATCTCTAAATTCATCGCTTCTTCTCAGTTGGATTTTCACACCGCGATGTGAGATTCTGCCGATGCCATCGCGGCGGAAATCGATTCCGCCTGCATCCAATCGGTCAGCGGGCGGTACCGCTGCCGCGACGTCGGCTTGCGATGCAAGATCGGGCGATATGCTCGCCACCAATAGCCATCGTCATCAAAGATGCAGGCGCGCCGTCCGGCGTTAACTGTCTCCCACGACACTATCGTGCGGCCGGTAGCCGCAATTTTCGAAGTCGACTTACGCCAGTTTGAACCGGGAAAATTTACTACAGTCATCGCTCAACACCTTTTGTTAGTTGCGAGGGGGCGACCTGATTGCATGTCTTTCGCGCTGGCACAAGCCGCCACGAAATAGCGGAAACGCGATGAAAATAGAGGTCTAAGGATTCGCGTAGTTGCGAATGGAAGGGGCGCTTTGCGCGTCGTAAGGACTCAATCCTTGGCCGCAAGGATTCGTTTTTCGAGCGCAAGGATTCGTCCCTCTGAAGTTTTTCACGCGCCAAGCATTCGGCGGCGGTGCGGTGTGTTGTCGCACGGTGTTTCGATGGGCCTTCCTGCGGCGAACGAGTACGAAGTCGTGGCCATCGGCCGACCTTCCGTATCAAAGTAGCTGGGCGGCGGAAGGCGGTGATGGCCATAGAACCGTCTAGAGCGTGCCTTTCGTCGCTTCGATTTACTTGGATGGGTGTTGGAGCCAACTGGGCGTTCCTGCCGTCCATTGCCCCGCGTGCGTCCGTTGTGCGGGATCATGAGCTTTCCCTTTCTGCTACGGAGCATTGGGTGACCACGTCGTCACGATGATCAGCCAGCCTTCCGAGATAGAAAGGCCGGACGGCGGAAGTCAGAGATGTCCGAAGAACCTTTGGAAGCGTGCCTATTGTCCGTTCTATCGGCTTGGGTGGGTGTTGATGCCATCTGCTTTAGTTTCACCGTCCTCTCCGCCTTCTGCGCCCGTTGTGCTGCCCTAGTCGCTATCGCGACTGTTCCGCTGCCTGAGGCAGCGGCTTCCTGAGTGGGAGGCGAAGGACAGAAGGAAGATGATTTTTTGGGTGTGGTCGTGCGGGGTGCAAGCACCCCAGACCCCGATGCATGGGTACCACCCCCTTTCAGGGGGTGGATACCACCATATACAGCACGAAACGCGGCCTCCCTTGTTTTCTCGGTGTTTTGTCTCGTTGACGACAATGCATCACGGACTTCGGCGATTGCCTTCCCAACAGTCGCTTTCGAGATTTTGAGTTCAGCGGCGATCTCCGCATACGTCATGCCATCGCGCACATGCATCCACATGGCACGCTGCCCGATCTCGATCCGGGAGACGCGATTCTCGCCGTGCCCCGTCGCGCCCCTGCTCTTGCGGCGATCGCGCGCATCCTGTGCCTTCCGTTCACGGCGAGCGTCGGGGTTGAGGAGCACACGCAGCTTTGCATTGCCCATTTCATCCTCAGTGACATTCAGCCACTTGATGATCGTTTCGGCTTTCATCCGATAGCGAGGGTCGACTTCTTTTCGGTCGTACTCGATCTTCTTGCCGGCTGCAGCATCCTTGGCGCGACGGATGATTGATCCCATCCTTGAGCGTGCCTCTCGCTCCCGCCAACCAGAGACCTTGCAAGCCAATGCAAGGATTTGGCCCTCAAGTGCAGGTGCTGGAGTGATCCACGACAAGGCCATTGAGGCCACGAACAACCAGGCATCCCGTTGACCAGCGGGCAGGGCTCCCGATGGAAAACGATAACTCCGGAGCCTATGCAGATCTTCGAGGACCGTTTCCGCGTAACTCGCCGAGTCTCTTCGTGCGACGGGCTTTTGGCCCTTCCGGAAGCCGGGCGTGGTTTGGGCCCGGCGTTTCGCGCGCTCGGCGCGAAGCACCACGATTTCGGCTCTTGTCAGCGGCAGGACCTCATCGGCAAGTGCGTCGAAGTCGTATCGAAATGGCTTGGCGATTTCGCTGCCTTGAATCCAGACAAGATGAACATGTCCGCGGCCAATGCCTCGCGCAGCCGGATTCCAACTTCCGGAAAGACGCAGCACTCGCGCTGCATCCTTCGCGTTCGGGTCCGCACCGAATGGCTTCAAGGCATCGAGAAGGCGTTCTTGTACAAGATTCCACCGCTTTTCCGCGGCCTTTGGCAACAGGCCGTGAAGCCAGACGGCGTGAAGACCGTTTCCTGAGTCCATCACAAACGATGGCGGCGGAATCTTCGCGTCGTCGAGAGCAGGAAGGATCGCACTCATCACGATGCAAGGGTCCATTCCCTTCCAGCGTTCTACCTGCTTGTAGTCGACGTCAACGAAGGCACAGCCGAGCGCCGAGAGATTCTTGACCCTTCGGCTATTCGGTCGACGGAACGACTGCATCGAAAAGTACAGATTGTTTACTGTTCCTTGTTTGCCGTTCGCGATGAACTTTCTGGCGGCATGCTCCGCTTCACCACCAACGTGATCCGATGACGATCTCCAATGTCGCTCACGTCCCTTCGCATCCGTCCACGTAACTTTCTCTCCCCACACGACGAAGCCCCGACGTAGGCCTGTGCCGCTGCTGGGTGGGTGGACCGCGCGGATGTGTTCAGCAGGGCCAAACGCTCGGCGCTCGGCGTCTGAGGCGTACCGGAAACGCGGGATAGACGGTTTGGCGTCGGAATCATTGACACGGGCAGAACTTAAATCGACCATTGAATCACCTCTGAGATGACCCCCGAGAGCGGTTGCGAGCCGCGATGACCGGGGGTTTATCTTTTAATGCTCAGAGCAATCTTCGCGTCGGTCAAACGCAGGTGTCGCAGCCAATGCCACCGACACTCAAAAACGTCAGTGTCTGTCTGGGAAAGACGCATCGATTTAGCCGATTATGACGGGACCGATACGGACCGTTCGAGCAGGGTCTCAACGAAATCTCAACCCGGAAACCGTAACTGAGAACTCAGTTATGGTTTGGGTGGGTTGAAGTGCGGGTTGTTGAACTGTTTGCGGGTGCCGGGGGGATGTCTCTCGGATTAAAACGTGCCGGATACGAGATCGTTCAGGCTTACGATTCCTGGGACAAGGCGGTCGCAGTCTATCGGAACAACGTTGGGCCGCATGCATGGCAGGCCGATCTTAAGGAAATCTTCAGGATTGGTCCCGCGGTCGCGTCGCTTGCGCCTGACGTCATCGTTGGCGGGCCTCCTTGCCAAGACTTTTCGACCGCTGGCGATCGCGTCGAGGGGGAACGGGCAGAGATGACGAAGGTCTTCGCGATGATCGTGTGCATTGCGAGACCCCCGTGGATCGTCATGGAGAATGTCCCGCGCGCGTCGAATTCGAAATCCTGGGCGGAGGCTCGTGCGATGCTGATGCGTGCCGGCTACGGGCTCACCGAATGCAAACTGAACGCCTCCTACTATGGCGTGCCGCAAGCTCGGAAACGGTTGTTCGTGGTCGGTCGCCTTGGCGAGCAGGACGGGTTCCTTGAGTCCGCCTTGGTGGCTGCGCGGTCCGCGCAGCCCATGCATGTTCGCGGAATGCTGCGAGCGACGGACCCCGATGACGCCAACATATTGGCGTCTGGAGCATTCTATACCCGCCCATACTATACTGGACGCGGCGTTCGACTCCTCGATGAACCGGCCCCGTCCGTGATCCGGACGACCAGAGAAGCGCCCCGACCACACTATCTGACTTCTCCTCACCCAGACGATCCTGTCCCGGCCTCGAACGCCGGCCTACTTACACAAGGTCAGGTCGCTCGAATTCAGGGCTTCCCTGCAGATTGGGATTGGTCGAGTGTGGGATCGAGGGATATCGATCAGATGATCGCCAATGCAGTCCCTGCACCGATGGCCGAGGCGGTCGGACGGGCGATCCTTGAGAGGGAATGCGGCAGAACGATTCCCGCGCTTCAGGGCCGCTTCGGCAGTTGGCTGGCGGGCTCGTGTGATTTTTCGAAGGCCGCCGTCCGGAATGCAAAAAGCAGGGTCAATCGCGCTCGTCGCCTCCTCGGTGGAAGGACCTTCGCGAACGGCGCAGTCGAACTAGCGACACTAGAAGGGATCGAAGAATTCGCAAGGTTGCCGACGGCTACGCGATCGGATTTGCGGAAGTCGCTCCGACTGTACCGAGAATGGCAATCCCAGGCTCCAAAGGCGCGACAAAATAATCGACAGAAGGTCGGGTTGATCAAAGCAATGGCGGCATAGATTTTGGGGCAAATGAGCCAATCAGGATATCCGACCCTTGGCTTTCAACTAGTAGTCGGATATCGCTTTGTGGCGGGGGATGGACATTATGGCTGACAACGGGAACGGAATTTCGCGCGCCAACGCCAATCCGTCCAAGAGCTTTTTCATCGCGATGCTGACGAGGGATATCGACCTTATCGATTGTATCCTCGACCTCTTGGACAATTCGGTCGATGGCATCGGCGAAGCGGCTCGTCGCGCCAATGTGCAACTCGATCCGGATCATCCTTTGCAAGGAAGTACTGTCGAAATTTCTTTCGACCGAGACAGCTTCCAGATAGCAGACGCTTCGGGCGGCATTCCAATCGGAATCGCCGAAGATTACGCGTTTCGTTTTGGCCGCCCAGACGACGCCCCAGAGCTGAAGGACGGCACGATCGGTCTTTACGGGATCGGTATGAAGCGGGCCATCTTCAAGATGGGCAACGTCGTCGCGATGCAGTCAAGTACTGGCACGGAATCTTTCTCGTTGAACTTGAATGTGGATGAATGGCGCAAGGATCCGCAAGTTAAGGAGATCGATCAGGACCATGAGCTTGTCGAATGGTCTTTTCCGCTGAGAGAAGTCGTTCGAGCTGGCACGGCTGTGCCGGCCGGTACTTCCATCAAGATTACGGAGCTTTATGAAGGGATTTGGCGTCAGTTCGATAACCCCACTTTTGCCGAGCGGTTACGACGCATTGTTTCTCGCGATTATGCCTTTATCCTGAGCCGCGGCCTCATCGTGAATGTGAATGGAGTGCGGATCGACCCCGTTATGCCGGTTATGAGGGTGAGTGACGACTTCGCACCTTTCAAACATGTCGAAACGGACGATGGCGTGACAATCGAGATTACGGTTGGTTTGGCCGATCCACCTCCCGAGGACACATCCGCCACGGCACGCAATCCAGATAGCGGCGTATATGGATGGTACGTCGTTTGTAATGACCGCGTAGTCGTCAGTGCGGACAAGTCTTCGGACACCGGCTGGGGTGTCAAGCCCGTGCCGGCTTGGCATCCTCAATACATCGGTTTCATGGGCGTGGTGCGCTTCTCAAGTGCTGAGCCGAGGAAGCTGCCTTGGAAGACGACGAAGCGTGATGTGGAATCGAGCAACACGTTCTACCAGCGTGCCTTGCCGATAATGATGCGAGCGACCAAGAAGTTGACCGACTACACCAACAATCGGCGCGCCGATTCAAAGCGTTTGAAGAAGATCGAGAAGGCAGCGAAGCAGGTTCCCGTTTCGCGTGTCACGGCGAACGAACAGATGCGGCTGCCAATAACGTCGACGAACGACCTCGTGAGAATCGAATATACTCGCGAGGCTGCCGACGTCACGGCCGCGGCACAGGCGCTCGGTCTTGTTGGATCGTCGCCGGCAGAGGTCGGTATCCAAACTTTCGAGTATTTCTTCAAACGAGAAGTAACTCGATGACAAAGCGCTCTTTCGAGGCCATCAATTACATGCTGCGCCCCAACAAGAATGTCGAACGTAAACTATTCGTCGCGACGTTGAAGAAGCTGCATTCGCAGTTTGATATTCCGAACTACCGATATGTCGGTTTCGGCTCGATGTGGTTCTCAGACTTCATTCTTATGCATCGAGTTTTCAATATTTGCGACCTTGTAACCATCGAAAATCAGAAGAGCCGCCAGAAGCGCGTAGAGTTCAACAAGCCGTTCGCCTGCATCAGTGTTCGGATGGACGAGGCGTCGGTGGCACTCGGCGAGGTTCTTGACGATAAGAAGCCAAGCATCGTGTGGCTCGATTACGATGGACCACTTAAGAATGCTGTGACTGGCGATCTTGAAACGGCAGTAGGCGCCATGTCCTCGGGCAGCATGCTTCTTGTAAGTGTGAACGCTTTGGTGGATCAGCTCCGCGGACATAAGGCGGACGATGAAGAAGTTTCGCCAGAGGCTTATTTGGCGGACATTTGCGATGACGAAGGACTTCTGAAATGTGGGAATCAACTGACGCTGAATGACTTCCCACTTTTGGCTGCAAAAATCATTCATGACCGGATCAAAGCGGCCGTGTTGGAGAAGCAACCAGGCTGCGAGTATATTCCGATTTGGTCGTATCGTTACGCAGATGGTGCGACCATGGTCACCGTAGGCGGAATGATCGCAAACAGCGCAGACCGGACAAAGCTTGAGGATTCAGGAGTCCTCAGTCTATCGGTAGCCACAGGGTTGACGATTTTCGACATCGAGCTTCCCATTCTCACCGAAAAAGAGAAGCGCGCGCTCGATAAACTTTTGCCCTCTGCAGGCAAACTCGACTGGAAAAAACTCGAGTTCGAACTGCGGCCAAGTGAAGTCGAAGCCTATCAGCGCTTCTATTTGGAATACCCGATCTTCGGGGAGCTTGCAGCGTGAAGAAATCCCCCCGACTTCCGAGGGTTTGGAGCGGATCGCAATGACGCTCGTCGATCTTTTTTGCGGATGTGGCGGCTTCTCGTTGGGAGCGCATAATGCCGGTTTCGAAGTTGCAGCCGCTTTCGACATCGATGCGACCCTTACGTCTTCGTTCAAGGTGAATTTTCCAAAGACGCGCCTCCATTTGCGCGATGTTGGAAAACTTAAAGGTGGCGAGATCGTCGAACTGGTTGGACGGCCAGTTACTGGTGTTTTTGGCGGTCCGCCATGCCAAGGTTTCAGCGACATCGGTCGACGAGATGTTCGCGATCCGCGCCGAAAGCTTCTGTCGCACTTTTTTCGGATCGTGTCCGAGATCAAGCCGACGTTCTTCGTTATGGAGAACGTCAGAGGGCTCGTCTCTGACGACACGCGGGGCCTATTGGATTCCGCCATCGAACAAGTCGCCGACAAATACGATGTTCTTGGTCCAGTTATCTTGGACGCTGCCGAGTTCGGAGCAGCGACGCGCCGACGTCGTGTTTTCGTTATCGGAATAGACAAGAAGGCGAAGTCTCCCCTGCAATTGGAAGACATTCGTGCGTTCGAACGTCCGGCGGCGACCGTCAAGTCGGCAATTGCCGATCTTGTCGATGCAGAATCGCTTGGAATTGCGGAAGACGATTTCGACTATTGGCGGATCACCAAACGCGGTCGTCCCTCCGAGTATGCCCGCCTTCTCCGGAGTAACGACGGATGTTTCGCGGGCCATCGGATGGTGGAACACAAGGCGGACGTCGCTCGGCGGTTCGCGTCGGTAGCTCCGGGATCAACGGATTCAGTCGGTCGTCATCCACGATTGGCGTGGGACGGCCAATGCCCGACACTGCGGGCCGGCACAGGTGCGGATAAGGGATCGCGGCAGGCCGTACGACCTCTCCATCCGGAAGAGCCGCGTGTCATTACCGTTCGCGAAGCTGCCCGTCTCCAAGGCTTTCCAGATCGCCATATGTTCCATCCGACAATCTGGCACAGCTTCCGGATGATCGGGAACAGCGTCTCGCCGATCGTCTCCGAAGCAGTGTTCCTTTCGATCCGGAAGAAGCTTGGTCTTGACGCTGCAATGGGTCTTGCCGCCGAATAGGACATGGTCGATCGCCTGAGCGTCGAGAGAAGATCGTGGCTGATGTCCCAAGTCAAAGGGCGCGACACGATGCCCGAGCTGGTGGTCAGGCGCGTGGCTCATTCCTTGGGGTTAAGGTTCCGGCTTCAGGCCAAGGACCTGCCCGGCAAACCGGATCTCGTGTTTCCTCGATGGCGCGTGGCGATCTTCGTGCATGGCTGCTTCTGGCATCGTCACGAGGGCTGCAAAAAGGCGACGATGCCGAAGTCCCGTGAGGAATTTTGGCAAAGCAAGTTCGAACGAAATGTCGAGCGGGATCAGCGAGTGATCCGGGAGCTTGAGGCGCAGGCCTGGCGAACGCTGGTCATCTGGCAGTGTCAGACGAATGACCTGTCGGCGTTGCGAGACACGTTAGCCGAGTTTTTCGAAATCGATTCGGCGAGTCGATAGCCCTGCGACCATCAACATGGAATCCATCGCTTCCACGAGAAGCTACGAGATCTTTCGCGTCCATCACTGCGTCAACTCGATTGTTCCCGCACGGATCAACGGCTGCAACGGAAGCGAACTCAATGTCGCATGAGGGAGGGGCGAGCAGACCTCACTCGCTTACCCGGTGCTTACCTAAAGAATCTCAGTGACGCTAGGTTAAGCTATAAGTCGTTGAAAAGGCTGGCGCACCCGACACGATTCGAACGTGTGACCTTTGCCTTCGGAGGGCAACGCTCTATCCAGCTGAGCTACGGGTGCTTCGAGGGTCCATTTAGCCGATTGGCCGGGCGGCGGCAACGGCTGGCCGGGGCGGGATTCGGCGAAAATGGCTCGGTTGGAGGGCGCGGCGCCCTCTTTCAGGCGACGGTCAGACGTTCGAAGCGTGTCGGGATGCCCAGACGCGCTCGCTCCGCGGGTCTGTGGGGTATTTCGAGAGGGCGAGGGGACCAGGTTGCGCCCCCGCGATTGTCCCGGAACCTCGTCCATTTGCTCAATCACGCTGTGTTTGGCAGCGGGACGTCCGATCGTGAATGCTGAACCTAGAACAGGAGCCGAGTGACATAACTGCGGTTACCTGCGCCATTCTGCGAACCGACCCAGGCGCCGGCCGTTCCCATGTCGAACATTGGAGGATGTCCTAATGAATCCCAACCAGGCTCTTTGGGAGAAAGGCGATTTCACCCGTATCGCTGAGACGATGCGTGCCAGCGGCGAAGCGCTTGTCGCGTCGATCGGGATCATGCGCGGAAGTGATGTGCTGGATCTTGGATGCGGAGACGGCACGACAGCGCTTCCAGCAGCAAAAGCTGGGGCAAACGTCACAGGTGTCGACATTGCGCGCAATCTGGTGGAGGCCGGCAACGGGCGCGCGAAGGCGGAAGGGGTTATGTGTCGTTTTCAGGAAGGCGATGCATCGAATCTAAGAGATATCAAGGATGACAGTTTCGATCTCGTCATCAGCATCTTCGGCGCGATGTTCGCGCCCAGGCCATCGGATGTTGCCAGGGAAATGGTTCGCGTCACGCGGCCAGGCGGCCGGATTGTGATGGGAAACTGGATCCCGAACGATCCCACTCTGGTGGCGCAGATCCTCAAGATCAGCTCGTCCTATTCGCCTCCTCCGCCGGAAGGGTTCGTAAGTCCCATGACCTGGGGTATCGAGGACAATGTTGTCGAGCGCTTCACGTCGGTTGGCATTCCGAAGCCAAATATCTCATTCGCTCGCGACTCCTACGAATTCAACTTTGCTGGAACGCCGGCAAAGTTCGTCGACCAGTTCAAGGCATATTACGGCCCGACCATGAATGCCTTCGATGCGGCTGAAAAAGACGGTCGCGCCGACACCTTGAAGGGAGAGCTTGTAAAGCTCTTCGAGAGTCAGAATAAAAGCTCCGATCCTTCGACGACATCGGTGAAGGCGACGTTCCTGCACGTGACCGTCCGCAAACCGTGACATGACCGGGAGCGAGCTGCTGCACAGCCAATTTGACATGGGGCTGTGCAGCAGGAGGGCAGTCCCCGTCGTCTTCGCTTTGCAGCATGTGGAAGCACACTTGACATGGATCGCGAAACGATCACGTTGGCCTCAATCAAGTGAACGCCGGCCCAAAATGGCGTCACGACCTCAGGGAGGAACCAATGTTCACAAGACGCGGTGTTCTGCTCTCTTCAATCGCAGGAGCGGTCGTGCTCAGCAACAGATTTGCGGTTGGCAAGGCCGCGCAGCCGGCGACGCCGGTGAATTTCGAGGTGCCTGCGGACGCCTGCGACTGTCACACCCATATTCATGGCGATCCCGAAAAATTCCCGTTCTTTGCGGGCCGCGTCTACACGCCGGAGCTGGCGTCGCCGGAGGAGATGGCGGCGCTGCACAAAGCGCTCGGCATCAAGCGTGTGGTGATCGTCACGCCCAGCATCTACGGCACTGATAACTCGGCGACGCTGTTCGGCATGAAGGCACGCGGCAGCGACGCGCGCGGCGTTGCTGTCATCGATGACAAGACACCGGAGAGTGAGCTCGACGCCATGAAGGCCGCGGGCATTCGCGGCATGCGGATCAATCTTGCGACCAGCGGCGTGAGCGATCCCGCCATCGGCAAGCAGCGTCTGCTGGCTGCGATCGAGCGCATGAAGACGCGAGGCTGGCACATCCAGATGTTCACCAATCTGCCATTGGTATCCGCGATCAAGGAGGTCGTTGCCAGTGCGTCGATGCCGCTGGTGTTCGATCATTTCGGCGGCGCGGAAGCCAGGCTCGGGCTGGATCAGCCGGGCTTTGCGGACCTGCTCGACCTCGTCAAAGCCGGCAAGGCCTATGTGAAGATTTCCGGCGCCTATCGCGCTTCGACGCAAGGGCCGGATTACCCGGACGCCGCACCGCTGGCGAAGGCGCTGATCGCAGCCAATCCGGAGCGGATCATCTGGGGCACCGACTGGCCGCATCCGGATTCGGTAACACCGCCCGGCAGGAAGCCAACCGATGTCACGCCGCTCTATCAGATCGACGATGGCCGCCTGCTAAACCAGCTTGCGGTGTGGGCGCCCGACGCGGCTATTCGCAAGACAATCCTGGTCGACAATCCGGCGCGGCTTTACGGCTTCTGACCACTCGCGTCACCTCGCCGCCTTCTTTGTCCCGCAAGAGTTCCAGATCGGCGGAACTCTCGTCTCTGCCAGAGGTTTGCCCCCGACCGCGACGGGCGGTCGAGGGAGCCCCATGCTGTCAAATCTGCAGGTGTTGCGCGGCATAGCTGCCCTCGGTGTGGTGTTCTTCCACACCGGCTACAAGTTCGCCGGCGATTGGCACACCGAATTCTTCGGGGTCTCCACCTTCTTCGTCATCTCCGGCTTCATCATGTGTTTCATCACCCGGAAGGGTGCTGACGATTTTCTCGCCAAGCGCTTGGAGCGGATCGCACCGCTCTATTGGCTGTGTACAGCCGTGCTTCTTGTCGTGATGTTCGGATCTGCGCTGCTTGAGGCAGCGACATGGGCAAAGCCGCTGGATGGCCGTTCGTCCGAGCCGCTCTGGGCCTATGTCGGCCGCAGCCTGATGTTCGCGCCGATCGGCGACAAATATCCGATCCTGAATGTCGGGTGGTCGCTGAATTACGAGGTGTATTTTTATCTGATCTTCGCAGCAGCGCTTGCGATCAGCCGCCGTCTGGCGCCGCTGATCGTCGTCGGATGTCTGGTGGCGTTGAACTATGCCGCGGCCGCCGTCTGCACGGCGGCTGCCTGCCACTATCTGTCCTTCGACTATACGCAGTTCTTCATCGCCGGGATCGCGATCTTCTATGCGCTGCAGGTTTTTGCTCCCGCTGCACCACAACGCTCCATTGTCTGGATCGGCGCCGCACTCGTCACACTCTGCTATGGGTCGCAATTCGTGGGGCCGCTATGGGCAAACAGCGTCACGCCGTCGGTTTATATGGCGCTCGCCGCAGCCGCGCCGGTCGTGATCGTCGCCAGTGCGCTGTTTGTCGAATATGCCGGCGGTGCCATAACTTGGCAGCCGCTGATTCTGATCGGCGATGCGTCCTACGCCATCTATCTCACGCATCCGATCGTTTTCGAAGTCATGAAAACAAGTAATGAGCGATGGCTTCAACTGCCGACGCCCGAAGCATCGACGATGATGATGCTGTGTTATGTCGCTATAGCCGGCGGCGCGGGCATCATCGTGCATCTCACAATTGAAAACCCGCTGCTTCGCGTGATCAGGCGCAGGCGGCAGCCGGGCATCAAAACACGCGTGTCAGGCAGTGGGCTTGATGCCGTGGGTCGACAGCATCAAGCCGCATAGGTTCTGCGTCAGCTCCGGATCATATTGATCGAGACGTCGCGGATCTGTCCCTTGGAGCTGATCGAGACCAGCTGCTTGTTGCCCTTGGTCGTCAGCGTCAGGTTGGCGGCGAAGCCGGCGGCCTCGACGAAGACGTCGATCTGGCCGCCGCCGGCGCTACCCTGCAGATTACCGAAGATATTGCGGCTGGCCTCACCCCAGGTGCCGGTCACCTGACCGTCCTGGCTCTTCACATCGCTGCTGAGCTCGAACTTGTAGCTGTCGCTGGCGCAGCGCAGGGACTGTTTCAATGCAGTACCGCCGACAACATTGTAGGTGGCGCGGCAGCGAATCTGCTCCGAGGAGCCGTCCGACAGCGACACGGTGCCGCTGCCGCTCCACGATCCGTCAAAGCCGGCAAAGGGGCTCGCCGACTGGGCCTGGCTCGCTGTCGCCGACAGCATCAGGATTGCGCCGACAGTGGCGGCCTTGAGCGTGTGTCCGATCAGATTTGCGCTGAATGAGGTCATGGTGATGGCTTTCTATGTCTGGGGATGTCGGAGGGGAGGGATGCGATCAGGCGCGACGCGTGAGCGTCAGATAGGCGAATTTCGCCGTCGCCGTCTCAGAGGCGATCTGCGCGCCGTTGTAGGAAAAGGTGCCGATGCCCGGCAGGTCGTTCATCGCGGTGCCGGAGAATGACGGGCCGGCAAAGGCGAACGAGAAGGCGACGATGAAACCGATGATGCGCATGTGACTATCCCCGTTGGGCGGCGCCGTGTGCCGCGTCGTTGGACAGATGGATAACTATGCCGGGTTTCACGCGGTCTGCGTCAAGACGGAAAATGGTTTCGTCGGGGGATCGTTTTGTTTCGCCGCGCGCCTCGCCACGAAACACAAAAAGGCCGGGGCAGCGGTGCCGCACCGGCCTCGATTGGGTTCAACCCGAGTGGATCAGGCGCTAGTCGACCGTCTGGATCACGTTGGAAATCGGACGCGCATTGCTGGTTTTCACCGGCTGCAGCTCGGCGGCGATGGCGGCGTCGTAGCTCGCGATCGTCGGCAGCGTATCCTTGGCGCGGATATGCACGACCTTGTAACCGCCGGCCTTGAGCTGGGCGAGCAGATCCGGCACCGCAGCGGCGGACCACTTGTGCAGGTCATGCATCAGGATGATGCCCTTGCCCTTCTTCTTCAGCTTTTCCATCACCGAAGCGACGAGCTTGCCCGCATTGTGGATGCGGAAATCCTCGGAATCGATATCGATGGAGAAGGCGGCGATGTTGCGCTCGGCGAGATAGGCCTTCAGCTCCGCATTCTGGCGCAGCTGCGGGAAACGGAAGAACGGCGACAGCGGCTGGCCGGCCATCAGCGTGATGGCGCTGATGCCGCGCTCGATCTCGTCCTTGGCTTCCTGCGGCGTCTTGGTCGCCAGATTCTGGTGCGACCAGGTATGGGTGCCAACCGAATGGCCGGCCGCGATCACCTGCTTCAACACCGCGGGATGCCAGGTGGCATGCTTGCCGATCGGGAAGAACACGGCCTGTACGCATTGAGCGCTGAGCGCCGCCAGCACGGCGGGCGTCGTCACCGGCCATGGGCCGTCATCGAAGGTGAGTACGACTTCGCCGGGCTGCAGGAAGTCATAGTCGCGATATTGCGACATGCCGAGGCCGGGGCCGCCGGTGGTGTCGATCTGCACGGTGCGCGACACGCCGAGCGCATTCGGATTGTTGCAGACAGGCTTGGCCACGGTCGGGCGCTTTTCCACCGCGGGAGCTGTGGGCATGGCAGCCGGTGCCGCCGCCACGGCCTGTACGCGTGGCGCCGGCTCGGCCGGCGCGGCCGATGCGCCCGGCTTCGCGGCGCGCGTATCGATGGAGGCGGTCGTCAGCTCGCTCTTGTCAGATTTTGCCTTGGCGGTCTGTGCAGGGGCGGGTCCGAAAAGATGCCAGGCGCCTGCGCCCGCGGCGCCAACCGCCGTGAAAGAACCTGCAACGATCAAAAAAGGAAGCTTACGCATATTCACTCCGGCGCCCGAGGCCCACCTCGTTTCACCATTGAGCGAAATAGTTAACCACGCGTATGCGCGGCGCACTCTCAACGAGAAAATTTGAATTTGTTCAACGCAATGCGCGTTAGGCCGGTACGATGACCTTGCCGATAGGCCATAGCGCGATGCCGGCGAGCTTCAGATGTGCCCAGGCAAAGGGAATGCCGACGATGGTGATGGCCAGCGCGAGCGCCGCGATGAGATGGCCGATCGCCAGCCACCAGCCTGCCAGCACCAGCCAGATCACATTGCCGATCAGGCCGAGCACACCCGTGCCGATGTCGCCGCGGCCGGTGACGGCCTCACGGTCGACGGCACGCTGGCCGAACGGCAGCAACGTATAGGCGGCGATATTGAAGGCGGCGCGGGCCCAGGGCAGGCCGATGATGGTGATGGCCATGACGACGGCCGCGATCAGCCAGCCGACCGCCATTCCCAATCCGCCGAACACGATCCAGAGGATATTCAGAAACAGCGGGACGACGGGCATGGGGGCTCTCTGGTGATGCGCAGTGCTACCGACATATAGATAGCCTGCATAACAAGTGGAAGATGGCGGTCAGTCCGTCCCAGCAATGATGCTCTGGCTGGCGGTCCTGTAAAAGCTCCGTCGTGCCCGGGCTTGTCCGGCCATCCACGCCTTCCTTCATTTACAGCCAAGACGTGGATGCCCGGGACAAGCCCGGGCACGACGAAAGTTGGGTGCCTTAATATCCCCGTCCGCCGGAGCGGGAATAGGCCGGGCGGGCATCTGCTGCCGGGCGAGCCGATGATGCGCCGCGCACGTCGCTACTGGTGCGCGTCTGTGGCTGCAGTTCTTCCAGAAAAATCGGCTCGGAGAAATAATAGCCCTGCGCGTAGCGGATCTTGGTCGCGGCCTGAAGATAGGCCAGTTCCTCGAAGGTCTCGACGCCTTCGGCGATCACCGCCATGCCCAGCGCCTCGCTGAGCGACTCGATGGCGCGGAGGATGCCCTGGCTGCGCGGGCGCTTGTGGATGTCCGTGATGAAGGAGCGGTCGATCTTGATCTCGTCGGCGGTGATATCCGCCAGCGCCGACAGCGACGAATAGCCGACGCCGAAATCGTCGATGGAGATGCCGACGCCAAGCGCCCGGAACATCGGCAGGATGTCGTCCTGGAAATGCGTCTTGGCGACGAATGCGTCTTCGGTCACCTCGACCATGAAGCGCGTCGGGCAGCCAGTCTCCTCGATCGCCCTGGCAAAGGCGCGCATGAATTCCGGATTGCCAGCCTGTTTGGCAGCGACGTTGATGCTGATAGTGGCCGCGGCGCCGAAGGTCTCGTCGATCAGGTCGATCGACTTCATGATCTCGGCGAGCACCAGATGGGTGAGCTCGTCAATCAGGCCGAGTTCGACGGCCAGATTGATGAAGGTGCCGGGGGCCTGGATCACGCCATCGTCGTTGCGCAGCCGCACCAGGGCCTCGATGCCCTTGATCTCCAGGCTGCGGATATCGACCTTCGGCTGAAACGCGCAGCAGAACCGCTTGTCGAGAATCGCCAGCCGCAATGACTGTTCGGTGGCCATGCGGGCCAGCGCCTCGCTCTCCATGCTGGAGTCGAAGAACACCGCAGCGCCCTTGGTCTCGTTCTTCACGCGATACATCGCGATATCGGCGTTCTGATGCAGCGCGTCGTAGTTGCGGCCGTGTTCGGGATAGAGGCTGACACCGATCGAGGCGGAGGCGAATACTTCGGAGCCGTCGATGAAGAACGGCGCGCGCAGCCGCTGCACCAGCAGCTCCAGATATTCGGCGACCTCCTGCTGGCTCTGGATCGGGTTCAGCAGCAGCAGGAATTCGTCGCCGGAAATCCGCGACAGCATGTCGGTGCCGCGCAGGTCGAGCGCCAGCCGCTTGGCGAACTGCACCAGCAGCGCATCACCGACGCTGTGACCGTAATAGTCGTTGATGTGCTTGAAATTGTCGATGTCGAGGAAGGCCAGCGCGAAATGTGATGTTTCGCCGGAATGGCCAATGACGTCGCCGACATGTTTCTCGATCATGCGCCGCGTCGGCAGATCGGTCAGCTCGTCGTAATAGGCGCGACGAAATAGCTCTTCTTCCATCGCTTTCTGCCGGCTCACATCGGTGGCGCTGGACAGTAGCACGCTGCGGTCACCGATGCGCACCGGGCGATGCGTGGTCAGAAACACCCGTCTGTCGCGTTCGGAATTGACGCGTTCCTCGAACACGGCAGAGCGGCCGGACTGCAGCAGGTCGAGCGCGGTGGCGCGTCGATGCGTCAATGCCTGCACCAGAAAGTCCGATTGCGGATCGGGTCTGTTGAATTGGTCCGCCGATGCATTGAACTGGATTGCCGCGGCGTCATTCACCAGCAGAAAGTCGCCCTGATCGTCTTGCACAGTGACGGAGGCCGGCAGCATGCGTACGATCTCGCGCAGCATCTCCAATTCGCGTGCGGCATCGCTATCCACGAATCCGGTAGCAGCCTCGGTCGAAGAGGTTGCGGTCGGGCGGTCGCTGTTCATTGGAGAGGCCGACGAGCCTGGGGTGGATGCGTTCTGCATGGTGGCCGAGCCTCGCAAAACGCCTTGTCGATTTGGTTAAATCGGTTCGCAAAACGCTGGTAGTTGTGTAAATGCCGCGCGATTTGGAGCGGTAGCGGTGCTGACGTCATTAACAAAGCGTCAATGACGAGGGCGAAAGCGCCAGATCGCTCAATAAGGGCGTGCATGATCATTCTCATGATCGGCCTTTGAGTAAAACAATCTGAGTATCACGCGCCGCGATCTCAGCATGAAATTCCCCACTCAGTCGCGCTGATCGCCGGCCGAGCTCTTGTATTCCGACCCACGCGGTTGTGATCGCCGCAGGATGCAAGGTTGGCGGAGAAAAATGCGCTGCATATGCCCGGAAGTTTGAAAGGAACGCCTCGTCATCAGCGTAAGTCACAGTGCGCACGTCGCTATTTTCCCGGGCCACTCGACAGACTTATGTCATGACACCATCCTCTCGCGATGCCGCAATGGTCGCCCGATGCGAGAGAGACGTCGCCGATGAGCAATCCATCCAAAGCCAATGTTCTCTGGTTCCTGCCGACCCACGGCGATGGACGTTATCTCGCTTCGACCCATGGTGCGCGCGACATCGACTTCAAATATCTCCGTCAGATCGCGCAGGCCGCCGATCAGCTGGGGTATTTCGGCGTGTTGTTGCCCACGGGACGCAGCTGTGAGGATTCATGGGTGGTCGCATCGGCCGTGGCTCCATGGACCGAACAGCTTCGCTATCTCGTGGCCGTTCGGCCGGGCCTGCAGTCGCCGAGCGTCGCCGCGCGCATGACCGCAACGCTGGACCGTGTCACGAACGGTCGTCTCCTGATCAATGTCGTGACTGGCGGCGATCCCGTCGAGAACAAGGGCGACGGCATTTTCCTGCCGCACGATGAGCGCTATGCCGTCACACGCGAGTTCCTCAACGTCTATAACGACCTGCTGGCTGGCAAGACCGTCAATGTCCAGGGCAAGCATATCCAGATCGAGGATGGTCGTCTGATCTTCCCGCCGGTGCAGTCGCCGCGCCCGCCGCTGTATTTCGGCGGCTCGTCTGACGCCGGCATCGATGTCGCGGTGGACACCGTCGACAAATATCTCACCTGGGGCGAGCCGCCGGCGCTGGTCGCCGAGAAGGTTGCGCGCGTCAAGGCTGCTGCCGAAAAGCGCGGCCGCAAGCTGTCTTTCGGCATCCGTCTTCATGTGGTGGTGCGCGAGACCAATGAGGCGGCATGGAAGGCCGCCGACGAACTCATCCAATATGTGACAGACGACGTCATCGCCAATGCGCAGAAGACCTTGGCCCGGCAGGACTCGGTCGGCCAGCAGCGCATGATGCAGCTACATGGCGGACGTCGCGACAAGCTCGAGATCAGCCCGAATCTCTGGGCCGGCGTCGGCCTCGTGCGCGGTGGCGCCGGTACGGCGCTGGTCGGCGATGCGCAGACCGTTGCGGCGCGTATCAAGGAATATCAGGACGTCGGCGTCGATACCTTCATCATGTCCGGCTATCCGCATCTTGAGGAAGCCTATCGCTTCGCTGAGCTCGTCTTCCCGCTGCTGTCGCTGCAACAGCACGACAATGTCACATCGCTACGCACGCGCACCGGCCCGGTCGGTGAAATCGTTGCCAATGAGCATCGCGCGCAGAGCGCCTCGTAATTCCGACAGGCACCCATCATGAGCATTGTTGAAATCCTTCCCCGCGTTCGCAGCTTTCGCCTGCCGCGCATCGATGGCCTGACCCAATGGATCGTACCACTGGTCATCCTGCTCGTCTGGCAGGCCGCTTGCGTGACCGGTTACGTGCCGGCGCGGGTAATGCCGGCGCCGACCGATGTTGCCTTGGCCGGGTGGAAGCTGCTGGTCTCGGGCGAACTCGCCCAGAATATCTGGGTGTCGTTCTGGCGTGCGTCCGTCGGCTTCCTGATCGGCGGTAGCATCGGCTTTGCCTTCGGTCTGGCCAACGGTCTGTCGCAGCTCAGCAGCAAGCTCACCGACACGACGCTGCAGATGGTGCGCAACGTGCCGCATCTGGCGCTGATCCCGCTGGTCATCCTGTGGTTCGGCATCGATGAATCGGCCAAGCTGTTCCTGGTCGCGCTTGGCGTATTCTTCCCGATCTATCTCAACACGCTGCACGGCATTCGCACGGTCGATCCGCAACTGATCGAGATGGGCCGCATCTATGGCATGCGCAACAGCGAACTGTTCCGCCGCGTGATCTTCCCGGGTGCGTTGCCCTCGATCTTCGTCGGCGTGCGCTTTGCGCTCGGCATCATGTGGCTGACGCTGATCGTGGCGGAAACCATCGCGGCTTCGTCGGGCCTTGGCTACATGGCGATGCAGGCGCGTGAATTCATGCAGATCGACGTCGTGGTGCTCAGCATTCTGATCTATGCGCTGCTGGGCAAGGTGGCCGACAGTGCCTCGCGCGCGCTGGAACGGCTGACATTGTCCTGGCACCCGGCTTTTCAGAAACATTGAGCGAAATTCGGAAGCGAGAATTTGAAATGACCGTGCAACAGTCTCTTCGCCTCAGCCATGCCGATGCTCAGGTCATCGATGCGCCCGTCGATTTCGAACAGGCCCTCGCCACGCAAGCGCGGCGTCCGGCCGAGCAGAAGTCCCGCGGTCTGTCGCTCACCATCCGCGGTCTCCGCAAATCCTTCGGCAGCAATGAAGTGCTGCGCGGCGTCGATCTGCATATTCCTGCTGGCCAGTTCGTGGCCATTGTCGGCCAGAGCGGCTGCGGCAAGAGCACGCTGCTCCGCCTGATCGCAGGCCTTGACGCGCCGACCGTCGGCACGATCAGCTTTGGTGAGGAAACCCGCGCGGAGGACATCCGCGTGATGTTCCAGGAACCGCGCCTGTTGCCATGGGCCAGCGTGCTCTCGAATGTGGAAGTTGGCTTGGGGACCGACCGGACATCGGCCGATGCCAAGGCGCGCGCCGAAAGTGCATTGACGGAGGTCGGCCTCGCCGAGAAGCGCGATCAATGGCCGTCCGTCTTGTCAGGTGGCCAGAAGCAGCGTGTTGCGCTGGCGCGGGCACTGGTCAGCCATCCGCGTGTGCTGGCGCTCGACGAGCCGCTCGGTGCACTCGATGCGCTGACGCGTATTTCGATGCAGCAGCTGCTCGGTCGCGTCTGGCACGACCAGACCTTCACCTCGATTCTGGTGACGCATGACGTGTCCGAGGCCGTGGCGCTGGCGGATCGCGTGCTGGTGATTGAAGACGGCCGTATCGCACACGATATCAATGTTGATATCGCCCGGCCGCGGCAGCGCGGCTCGGCAGATCTTGCGGCGCTGGAAGGCTCGATCCTGCGCAATCTGCTCGGCCCGGGAGCCGACGCCACCGGCTTGTGAGACTATTGTGACCTGCGAGGCTGCCATGAATTCCGTCGTTCGTAATATCACCGTCGATCGTGAGGTTTCTTCCGATCGCGAGGTCTCTTCGCAGGAATTCCGCGGCGCCATGCGGGTGCTGGCCGGCGGTGTCAGCGTCATCACTGTGGGCCGCGGCAAGGACATCACGGGCATGACGGTGACGTCGGTCTCGTCGCTGTCGGTCGATCCACCCACACTGATCGTCAGCGTCAACAGGGAGTCGTCGTCTTGGCCGCTGCTGCAGTGCTATGGCGTTTTCGGCGTCAACATTCTGTCGGCTGAACAGCTAGATGTCGCCGAGCGCTTCTCCGGCAAGGGCGGATTGAAGGGCGCCGATCGTTTCGTCGGCGCGCAATGGGTCACCCGCGCCACCGGCGTGCCGCTGCTGGCGGGTAGCCTCGCGGCGATCGATTGCGACGTCGAGGAAGTCATCGAGCGCCACTCCCATGCCATCGTCATCGGCCGCGTCCGTGATGTCATTACCTCGGTCCCGCACACCGCGCTGACCTATTGGGACGGGCAATATGTGGCGATCGACCAGAACGAAGACAATCTGAAGCTCGCCGAAGTCAGCGTGCCCAGCATGCGGGCGCTGCGCGAGATCTGACATCCGGCGCGCCTCCCTTCCTGTCATTCCGGGGCGCGGGTCAGCGGCGAAGCCGCTGGCAGGCGAGCCCGGAATCCCGATGAGGCTTCAGGCTCTGAGACTCCCATGTCGAGATTCCCCGCCACTCCAATTGGAGTGGCTGAGGTTCGCGTGCGCTAAGATGCGCACACGCCCGGAATGACAGTTTAGGGCAACGTCGCCAAACATTTTTTCCTATTCTTGTTGATAATATACCTAAAACGATTATCCTCCGCTTGTCCGGTTCGCGAGGGGCGCTTCATGAGGCGTCTTGAAGTGGGACAGGGATGCGGTGCCTGCGGGCATGAGGGAGACGTTCCCTCGCGCACCCGGGAGGCCTTGGGTAGCCGTCCGGGCCCACTACGGGGCTCTGCCGCTTGTCGGCTGGACTGGGACAGGCCAAAGCGGGGAAATCTGCCGATGCCACGTCCCAGGAAGCACGGCCCCAGGGACAGAAATCGCCGCGGTGGCGCGCCCTCAAGGCGTTGCGCGGTTGCAGCTTGCCGGCGTTCCGGTGGAGCGGATCGCGACAAAAACCACCCTTTGCGCCTCACGGCGCGCCGCCACCCCTCATGTTTCGAGGGGGGACTGCTCACACCTCGGACGCCATTGGCGCCGCGAGATGGCGAGAGCTTGGCTGTTTGAAATTCGAATCGGTGATGGCCGTAGGATGAGTCGAGCGCAGGCGCATCGCGCCGGCTCGTCCGCCGTGGCTCGAAGAGCGAAGGCGGAAGCGAAACCCATCAATCCCAAGAAACGGACGTGATGGGTTTCGCGAAGCCGCTCTACCCATCCTGCGCCCCTGGGGCCGGAATGACGGTTCACTTCGTCAGCAATGCAAACGCGCCGCTCCAATCCTCTGGCGGCGGATTCTCCTGATAGCTGCGGATGCGCTTTTCATAGAGGCCGTAGAGTTGTTCGAGCGCATTGGCGACATCCGAATTGCGACCACGTTCGATCGCGAATAGCGCACCGTCCCAGTCACGGCTGCGATAACAGGCGAGCATTTCGATGGTGAGATTGCGCAGCGTCTGGAAACGTTCGGAATGCGTCACGTCCTCACGTCCGGCGATGGCGTAGATCACTTCCGGTTCTTTCTTGCCCTTCACCATGATGAAGTCGAGTTCGAGAATGGCGAACTTGTCCTTGGCCGCGAGCGCGGTCTTCGAGCCGACGATGATCGGGAAGCCGTATTCCTTGGACTGGCCTTCGAGGCGCGAAGCCAGATTGACGCTGTCGCCGAGCACCGAATAGTCGAAGCGCAAGTCCGATCCCATATTGCCGACAACGCAGATGCCGGTATTAAGGCCGATGCCGACATTGATCGGGATATAGACATGGCCGCCTTGCGTGGCCTCGTCTTCGCGCAGCTTGTTCAGGGCGTCGATGCGATCCAGCATGTCGAGCGCGGCGTGGCAGGCATTGATCTGGTGCTGGTCGTCATCGAGCGGCGCGTTCCAGAACGCCATGACAGCGTCGCCCATATATTTGTCGATGGTGCCCTTGCGATCGAGGATCGCATTGGTCAGCGGCGTCAGGAAGCGGTTCATCAGCGTGGTCAGGCCATGCGGATCGTGCTTGTAGGATTCCGAGATCGTGGTGAAGCCGCGCACATCGGAGAACATGATGGTCATCTCGCGCTCCTCGCCGCCGAGCACCAGTTTCTCCGGTGACTGCGCGAGCTGAGCCACCAGCGCCGGCGACAGATACTGGCTGAAGGCCGAGCGGATGCGGCGGCGCTGCGCCTGCTCACGCACGAAATTGCTGAAGATCAGCGTGAGATAGATCAGCGTGGTCGAGAGCAGGGGGTAGGTGAAGTCGATCAGCAGGCGGTGCTGCGTGTAGAAGTACCAGGATGTGCCTGCAAGCAGTCCTGCGAATACTGCGCCCATGATGACCAGCGTGACAGGCCCGAACATCGGGGCGAGACAGATCACGATGATGCCGAGAATGATCGCAATGCATAGTTCGGCGCCACGCGCATAGGCCGGCTGCGACAGAACAGTCTTGGTCAACGCGCTCTCCAGCACCTGGGCATGAACCTCGACGCCGGGAATCACCGCATCGAGCGGTGTCGTCTTGGTGTCGAGCAAGCCGACCGCCGAGGTACCGATCAGCACCAGATGCCGTGCGATCGCCTGAGGTTGCACAGTGCCGTCGAGGACGTCGGCGGCGGAGACATAGATGCTGGGATCGTGCTTGGCGAAATGCACCCACAGCCGTCCTTCACTGTCGGTCGGAATTTCGAAGCCTCCGACGCGGATGCTCTTGATGCCGGCGCTATCGGACTTTACGAGGATCGTGTCGGCGCCCGAGGCGACGCGCAGCATCTCGAAGCTCAGCGAGGGCATCGTCACGCCCTGGGTCAGCATCAGCATTGGCACGCGTCGCACGATCCCGTCGCGTTCGTTGCGGATCGAGAACAGGCCGCGGCCTGCGGCAGCTTTCTCCAGCACGTCGACATTGCGTAGCAGTCCCGGGAAATCCACCATAAAACGCTGTGGCTCGCCGCCAAGAGTTGCGAGGCCGGTGGTCGGCAACGCCTTGTCGAGCCCCGGAACCTCATAAGGCAGGCCGGATTCGCCGAGCACCACGCGGGATCGCCTGATGGCGTCGGCGAATACCTGATCGTTGCTCGGCAACGTCTTCAGCCGGGCCCGCAGATCGTCGTCGAGGCCGGCAAAGCTGTCGGCAGCCAGCGCCGGATTCAGCCGGTCGGGTTCGGGGAAAACGATGTCGAAGGCGATGACGACGGCGCCGAGTTGAGTCAGCCGCGTTACCAGTTGCGCGAGCAGCGTCCGTGGCCATGGAAACTGGCCGTACTTGGCGATGCTCTTCTCGTCGATATCCACGATCGTGACGGGCTTCGCGGTTTTCACCCGCGGCTGGATCACTTGATAGGTATCGAAGACCCGCAGCCGCAATTCCTCGATCGCGGGCGGATCAGCGATGCGCAGCAGCGCGAGGCCCAGCAGCAAGACAAGACAGAACGCACGTGCCCAACCGAACCGCCGCGCCAGCCGTGTCACTCGCCGCATGCGCTTCATGGTTGGCGGGTCATTTCTCGCGGAAGGCGCGCATCAACTGATCGCTCAGCGGCTTGGCAAGATAGGACAGCATGGTGCGGTCGCCGGTCTGCACGAAGGCCTCAACCGGCATGCCGGGGATCAGGCGAACATCGCCGAGCTTTGCGACTTCCGATGCCGGCATCGAAATCCGGATCGTGTAATAGCTCTGCCCGGTGCGCTGATCCGTCGTCGTATCCGGCGAGACGCGGCTGACGGCGCCGTTGAGCTCCGGCGTGGTGCGCTGGTTGAAGGCAGAGAGCCGCAGCAGCGTCTTCTGGCCGATTTGCAGCTTGTCGATATCCTGCGGATTGACGCGGGCTTCCACCGACAGATTGTCGGTCTGCGGCACGATCAGCATGATGGCGTCGCCCGCGGTGATGACACCGCCGATCGTGTGTACGGTGGATTGCAGTACCATGCCGTCCTGCGGCGCGCGGATGTCGATGCGGCGCAGCTGGTCCTCGGCAGTGACCTTGCGTTCGACGAATTCGCCGATCTTGTCATTGGTCTCGCGCAGGTCTTTGGAGACCTCGCTGACGAGGTCCTTGTCGATCTGGAAAATCTGCAGCTCGATCTCGGTGATCTTGCCTTTGGCCTGCGCCCGCGCAGCGATGAATTGCGCGCGTTCGCCGGCGAGGCGCGCGGCATCGCGCTCCAGCACGGTCAGGCGCGAGATCTGCACCAGTTGCTGGTCGAACAGCCCGCGAACGCCGACCAGTTCCTTTTCCACGAGCGCGATTTCGCGGGTCTTGGCAGTCTCCTGCGCGGTGAGGCCGGCGATCTCCTCGTTGAGCTGCGCGATGCGTTCGCGCAGCTGCTGCTTCTGGCCGACGCGGCCGGTCGAGCGCACATTGAACAGTTTGGTTTCGCTGGCGATGACATTCTTCACGTCCAATTCGGCGAGTTGCTCCAGCAGTAGCGGCGGAAAGGTAATGAATTCAGCACCGCGCTGCTCGGCTTCAAGCCGTGCGGCGCGCGCCCACAACCCGTTGAGGTTCTTGGTGACAATGGCGAGGCCGGCTTTGGTCACGGTGTCGTCGAGGCGCACCACGACATCTCCAGCCTTCACCAGGTCGCCGTCGCGGGCGCGCAATTCGCCGACGACGCCGCCGGTCGGGTGCTGGACTTTCTTGACGTTGGAATCGACCACCACTGAGCCCGGCGCGATCAGAGCGCCGGAGATCTGCGCGGTCGACGCCCAGCCGCCCAAACCGCCTGCGAGCACGAGCACAACGACGAGGCCGATCATTAGATGGAGGCGAATGGAACGGCGCGAACCTGTGAGCGGCGCACTCATGGCTTGGCTACTCCGCCGTCGGCGACGATCTTGATCGGCTGTGCTGCCGGGCGCTGCAGCACCTGGCCGAGCACGGTCTCCTTCGGTCCGAAGGCCTGCATGCGACCGTCCTTCAGGACCAGCAGCATGTCGACGCCTTCGATGCCGATCGGCCGGTGTGCAACCACGATGACGATGGCGCCGCGCGTACGGGCCGCGCGCACAGCCTTGGTCAGCGCTTCGTCGCCTTCGGTATCGAGATTGGAATTCGGTTCGTCCAGAACGATCAGGAACGGATCGCCATACAGCGCCCGCGCCAGCGCGATGCGTTGCGCCTGACCGGCGGACAGAACGCCGCCGTGATCGCCGACCTGCGTATCATAGCCCTCGCGCATGCCGACGATGAGGTCATGTACGCCGGCCTGCCTTGCCGCGGTGATGATGTCGTCATCCTTCGCATCGGGATCGAAACGGCAGATATTGTCGGCAATGGAGCCTGCGAACAGTTCGACATCCTGTGGCAGGTAGCCGATATGGCGGCCGAGATCGTCCGGCGCCCATTGGTCGAGCGCCGCCGCGTCGAGCCGGACATGACCGCGCACGGGCTTCCAGACGCCGACCAGCGCGCGCAGCAGCGATGATTTGCCGGAGCCCGACGGTCCGATGATGCCGAGGCCGTTGCCGGCCGCGAGTGCAAAAGTGATGTCGCTGACCGTGATCTTCTGCTCACCCGGCGGTGCGATGCTGACGCCTTCGATACTCAGTTTCTGCGACGGATCTTGCAGCTGAGTAACAGCTGCCTGATCCGGCAAGGCGTATAGCAGCCCGTTGAGCCGATGCCAGCTCTGCCGGGCGGTGACAAAACCCTTCCAGTGCGCGATCGCCAGATCGACCGGCGCCAGCGCGCGGGCACTGAGGATCGAGCCGGCGATGATGATGCCGGCGGTGGCTTCCTGATTGATCACGAGATAGGCGCCGACGCCGAGTACCGCCGATTGCAGGACCATGCGCATCACCTTGGCGATGGCGCCGAGGCCGCCGGCCACATCGCTGGTGCGCTGGTTGCCGGCCAGATAGGTCTCGTTGGCCTCGCGCCAGCGCTGCGTCAGACGCCCGGCCATGCCCATCGCGACGACGACTTCGGCATTGCGCCGGCTCGCCGAGGCAATCCCGCTACGGCGTGCCGCGAGACCGTTGGCCTCGCGCGCAGGTTCGCGGGTCATGATTTCCGTGAGGATCGTCAGGCCCACCAGCAGGAAGGCGCCGACCGATGCGGTGACGCCGATCATCGGATGAAACGCGAAACAGATCGCCAGATAGAGCGGCAGCCAGGGCAGGTCGAACAGCGCGCTCGGTCCCATGCCGGAGAGAAACGAGCGGACGTTATCGAGGTCGCGCAGCGGCTGCAGACCTTCATTGTGTCCGCCGGCAAGGAGCGGCAGTCGCACCACGGTCTGGAACACGCGAGGGCTCAGCACTTCATCCAGCGAACTGCCGATCCGCACCAGAATGCGACCGCGCAGCAGGTCGAGAATACCCTGGGCCACGTAGAGTCCGCCGGCGAGGACGATGAGACCGACGAGGGTCGGCACGCTGCGGCTCGGCAGCACGCGGTCGTAGACCTCGAGCATAAAGAACGAGCCGGTCAGATACAGGATATTGATCATGCAGCTCATCAGCCCGACGCCCAGAAAGGCGCCGCGGCAGGCCCGCAAGGCATCGCCGAGCTCGGTCCGTGCCGGCAGGCTGGAGGTTCGTGACAGGCCACGCTGCATCGTCAAGCCTTTGCGGATCATGCGGACGGTCGCTCGTCAGGCACCAAGCGCCGCTCCAAGCACCGATCTGACAGCCATTATGCCATCAGTCAGGCGACTTGTGCAGGTGCTGTCCGCGGGACGGTTAACGGTGCCGCGTTATGCCACGTTGGAATAGGGGTGGACGATGAAGTCGCTGGCGTGCAGCTGGGACATGTGCACGTTATTGAGTTGCAGCGTGTCACCGCCATCGAGATGGATCAGGGTATTGTTTCCCTTTTGCTCGATTCCACCGGACAGTTCCCAAAGGGTCAGCTTCAAATCGCCGAAGGCGCCTGAAAGATTGGGCACACCACGAATGTGGTCGAGCACGATCTTGTCGATGCCGACCTCGAAGTCCGTGACGATATCCCGATCGATCGATCCGCTATGCGACCCGAAGACGAATTGATCCGAGCCATGGCCACCGGTCAGCGTATCTTTGTTGGCCGTTGCGAAGATGACGTCCTTTCCATCCGTGCCGTTCAGTGACACCTGCGTATTGGGCTGGAGAGGCGCCGTATTGAAGATGAAATTGACATGTTCGCTAGCGCCGAATCCGTCAGTGACGGTGACTGCAACGGTGGCTTGAGGCGTGTCCGAATTGGTTGGTTTGAAGGTGAAACCGTCTTCGAGGTAATGGTCTATGGAGGACAGTGATCCCGACTTCACCACCGTGCCGTTGATGTCCAGCTGATAGTTCTCACCGCTGGACCAATCTTTGTCCGACACGAACACGTCGGAAATCTTGAAATAGCCGTCGTGGGGCTTGGACAGCTCAGCCGATGACGTATCGATGTCGGGCGCGTCATTGCTCCAGGTCATCTCGGTGCCACCGTGATGGTCGGAGTCGATGTCGAGATGTTTCAGTACGCCTGGATCGGTCAGCGTGAAATAGTCGTTCTTGCCCCAGCCGTAATGGACATCGACGACGCCGTTGTGCTGGTCGAACCAGAGCTGCCAGGGCGAGATGCCCTGCAATTCGATCGAGTCGCCGTAGGACAGACCGGAGACGGTTCCGACGAAATGAGATCCGCGATCGAGAATCAGTTCGTCGCTGCTGATGCCGGAGAAGGTCACATTGGCGTCCGACCAGCCGCCGAATTCCAGCGTGCCACCGCTGATTTTTGCGGTGCCGTGACCGGTGACATTGCCGCCGATCTCGAACAGGCCAGCATAGGCTTCGATGGTCCCGTAATTGACCAGATCGCCCTTGATTTCGAGACCGCCGGTGGCCATCGACGCGATGATACCGAAATTGATCAGACTGCCCTTGCCGGTGTCGATGATCAGTGCGTGCGAGCAGTCGGATGCGATGATCTTGCCGTCGCATTCATTGACGATGCTGAGCTTGCCGGCGCCGAGCTGGCCATAGCCGTTGATCGTGTTGTCGGCATTGACAAGTTTCGAATGCAGGGAGTCACCGGTGATCCGGTCGGCGCTTCCGTCGAGCGTCACGGTGCCTTCGCCATCGAGCGTGACCGTACCGTGGATCAGCAGGGTCGCGCCGGCCGCGTGATCATCGACCAGCAGCGTGCCGGTGTTCTGCACGATACCATTGACTTCGAGTGTCGTGCCCGGTGTGAGCTGGATATCGCCGTCGTTCACCAGTGTGCCGGTGACATTCAGCGTTCCGGTGCCGGTCAAATCGAGCTCGGCCAGGGCTCCGATGTGAAGCCCGGCAATTTCCAGCAGGCCATTGAGATTGAAGGTAACGGTCCCCGTATTGATATAGACGATCTCGTCTGCCGTCGGAACAATCCCGAGCGACCAGTTGCCGGGCGTGTTCCAGTCGTTGTCGTTGGCGGCGCCAGTCCAATAATTTGACGCTCCGTGAGGCGGCGGCGCGGCAATGATCGTGTCGGTTGCGGAACTGGTAATCGCTTCGGCGGTCCCGTCGCCGTCGGTGTAGCTGATGACAACGGAGATTGTCAGGCCGACGTCCGCGGCAGTCAGGACATAGCTGCTATCCGTGGCCCCGGAAATAGCGACCGGTCCATTTGGGCCGGAGCGCTGCCATTGGTAGTGAAACGTTCCCAGTCCATCGACATCGGCCACGTCGCCAGCCTGGGCGGTGATCGTCTCGCCTTCCTGGAACGTGCCGGCGATCGTGACCTCTCCGGTAGGCTTATCGTTGACGGGCGTAACGTCCAGCGCGGCGCTGCTGGCAACCGACGTCACACCGTCGGAAATTTCGTAAGTGAACGATATAGGCCCGTTAAAATCGGCGGCGGGCGTAAAGGTCCAGGTGCCATCCTCATTCGATGTCAGCGTTCCGCAACCGCTCGCAATCTTGAGGCAGGTCACGTGCAGCGTCTGGCCGTCGAGATCTGTGGCATTTGCCAGCAGCTGCGCTTCTGTGATGACCAGACAGTGGTCTTCCGCGATGGCCGTGAGCGCGACATCACCCTCGACAACCGGCGCGTGGTTTTCACCGGGCACGACCGTGCCGTCGTAAGGTTCGCTGAGATTGTTGTGGCTGCCGCCATCGTCCACCTGCACCGTAAAGGTGGGCTGGCTCGTGCTGCCGTCGCTGACGAAGCGGACATGATGCTGGGCGAGCTGTTCGCTCGTGAAAGTGTAGGAGGTCTCGGAGGTGCCCGTCTCGCTGGTTACACTCAGGAGCTGAAACACGGAACTCGTCGCCGGCACCCACTCGGTGCCGGTCCACACTTCGAATGCACCGCCGGTGACGTTGCTCACCGTGAAAGTGAAGTCTGTCGTTCCGTCCGGATCGCTAACTGTGAAGCTTGTATCGCTCAGTACCGTTACGCCGCCGAGGACGACCTCGATCGATGTGCCGGTGATCGTCGGCGCGTCGTTGACACCCGTGATCGTAATCGTCTCGGTCTGCGCCACGCTCGCGCCGTGGGCATCGATGACATTATAGGTGACCTTGAGGGTCTCGGTCTCGCCCTCGCCGAGATAGGCAAATGCGTTCGAACCGATTTCCAACGTGGTGCCGTTGAGTGTCACGCCGGCATGGGTGTTGGTCGGCGCGCCATTGTTCAGTGAGAACTTCACATTACTCACGGTCAACGTCGCCGTTTCACCGAGATCGGCATCGGACGCGCCGGCGAGCAAATCGAAGCTCTGGGTGGTATTGCTCTGCGTTGCGGCGTCTGTCAGCACAGATGCAACGACGGGCGCGTCATTGGTGCCATCGACCGTGAACGTCAGTGTCTGCTGCGTCGTGTCGGGGCCGGACTGACTGCTGAAGCCGATCGTGTAGACGGCCTGTTGTCCCGCGGCGAGGAACTTGAACGCCGCCGGATCGTAACTGACATGACCGGTTTGTGGATCGACGGTGACCAGCGCTTTGAGGTCAAGCGACGTGGGCGTGCCGCTCGGGCCGCTCGCCGAAATGATATGCGCCGTGCCCGGCACATAGGGGGTTGCCACATCACCACTGTCGGGATCGGTGATCTGGACCTGATCCTTGATTTCAAAGCTGGTCTTGTCGACCGGCAGCGTCACGACAACCGGCGCAACGGTGACGATCGGTGCAGTGTTGAAGCGCGTGATCGTGACGTTGATCGGCGGCGTAGTCGGGGAGTCGCCTGGCAGGTTGATTGGAACCTGGAAGGGCTGGCCCGGCAACGTATCTGGCGGCATGAATTTCAGCGGGTCCGGACTGGTACCCGAATTGGGATCGCCAGGCGACGATCCGCCGCCCGAGCCATTGCTGCGCGGATTGGCGTTCGGAACATAGTTCGGAAAATACTGCTGCAGCGTCTGCTGGATGATCGCCTGGGCCATCGGCGTCAGCGGATCGGCGATGCCTGTGGATGTATCGCCATTGCCGAGCACGCTGGTGACCTGACCGGCCGTATTGACGGTGCCGATGACCTGGCCGCTTGTCTTGCTATACAGCACATAAGAGCCGGTCACGCCGTTGGGCTCGACCAGAACCTGGAATTTCACCGGCGGTGCGCTGCCTTGACCCGGCACTTCGAAACCGATTTCGACCAGCACGGCAGTGCCGCGGATGCCCATCGTGGCAACCGGCGTGTCGACGCGCATGTTGCCATGCTTGGCAGTTTCGCCGGCAACAAAGGTGATCGTGCCCTGCACGAGGCTGAGCAGGGATGAGTTCGACGATCCATTGGGATCGTAGACCATCTCGTTCAGTACCATGCGTGCGTTGGCCGAGAGGCCGAACACGGTGCCATCGACGAAAGTCAGGGTCAGCGATGAGTCCCCGCCGGCCTGGACAACGTCGCCCTTCTGCACCTGATCGCCGACATTGAGCATCACAGAGACGCCATTGCGGATGGCAGTCGCGCTGCCGGCTAGCTTGCTAACAGTACCAATGACTTGCGCGGCGGCATTGGCGCCGCCGCCGAGCTGGGCGACCTGCACTTCGCCAACAAGGGCGGTGACGAGGTCGCCGGATAGCTGTGCGCCATCGGGCGACGACAGAGCTGCGCGCAGCGAACCCTTGAAATAGTCGGAGACAACGTGTTCGTGCCCGTCCTTGGACAGTACGAGATCGACGCCGGAGCGCTTGTAGTCGCCGGAGAACAGCAGGTTGGCATCCTGCACGACAATTGTGGAACCGGCTGTATGGGCGGAAAACGTATGGCCAATACCAACGCTGCCAGCCGCCGGTTCGGTCGGCGCATCGCTAGATTGCGAAAATTCGAATGTACCCGCGTAGTTCAATTTCTACCGCGCATGATTATGGTTATTAATTGGCTAATTTCCGAGGCATGCATACCACCGCGGGGTGCAATGCGATAGTGGACGTCTGCGCATCACGTTTTCAAGCTATCGGCTTCTTTGTGAAATCGTTCGGATATCACTGATCTATATAGTAAATTTTCATTAACGATGTTCCGCGTTCGGTCTGTGTTCCGATTACGGAACTCGACGCCGCCGGAACGAATGTCTGAGGTAATATAGTCCTCTACCAGGGGCTTTTCGGGCATTTCGATAAAATTGTCGTCGAGCCGGTTAGCCCCCCTTCAGCCTGTCCGCGAACTTCGTCGACCCGGCTAACCCCTTTTAATTCCGTCGAAAATTCCCCGCCTCAAGATAGCCCCACAAATGATCCGGTCACGTGCGAGCAGCCCTGCTTGCCGATGCCCGGACAGACGGGGCGTCTATAATGTGGACTTCTGCTTTTGCGCGGGTGCGCTGCGCGTCTGTGCTGGTCTTGGGGCTGGCGATTTTCGCGGCACCCGCTGATCTCCTGGCCGGAACGGCCTTTCCCGACCAGGCGATCGGCGCTGTCGACCGGCCTGCGGAGCCGTTTGGCCTCGCCACATCGGCGCTGCCGGAAGGCGAGCTCAAAGCCAAATGGCGCGGGGTGGAACGCGAGCAGGACGACGAGCAGCTTGCGCTCGAGCTTTGTGCCGAAACGCCCGTCCGCTGCTCGCCTGAGGCAGCGAAGTTTCTGGATATCGTTGGCGATGCCAGCGCCCGCGACGGTCGCGCCCGCATGGGCGAGGTCAATCGCGCTATCAATCTGGCGGTTCGGCCCGGTGATGATCTTGTGCTCTATGGCGCAACGGATGTCTGGCGCTCGCCGCTGGCACTGCTCGCCACTGGCGCCGGCGATTGCGAGGATTATGCCATCGCCAAGTTCACCGCATTACGTGCCGCTGGCGTTGCGGCCGAGGATCTGCGGATCGTGATCCTGCGCGACACGCTGCGCCAGGAAGACCACGCCGTTGCGGCAGCCCGTCTCGATGGCCGCTGGTTCATGCTCGACAACCGTCGCATGGCGATGGTCGAGGACGTCAACATGAAGAACACCAGGCCGCTCTTCGTAATGGATCACAACGGCATCCGGCAATATGTCGATGCGCCGCTGCTGGCAGCTACGCAGCGTCCCGTTGCGGATGAAGCAGCTCTGACCACGCTGGCATACAGTGCCAAAAGGGTATCGGGCCGCCCCGCGCTGTAAGCGGAACGGCCCGTATCGGTCGAAGCTTCAGTCGGCCGCCTGATTTAGGCCGCGCGAACCTTGGTCAGGAAGTCCGTCACCGCCGATTGCAGCATGCTGGCCTGCCCGTCGAGTTCGCGCGCGCCGTTGAGAACCTGGCCGGCCGCCTGTCCCGTGGCGGAAGCTGCTGCGTTGACGCTGCCGATATTGGTAGCGATTTCGCTGGAGCCAGTGGCCGCTGCCTGAATATTGCGGGCGATTTCGCGGGTCGCAGCGCCTTGCTCCTCGACGGCTGATGAGATCGCCATCGAAATCTCGCTCATCTTCTCGATGGTCGCACTGATATTGCCGATCGCCGAGACGGCATCGCCGGTTGTCGACTGCATGCTGGCGACCTGCGCCGAGATTTCCTCCGTCGCCTTGGCAGTCTGGGTTGCCAAGGCCTTCACCTCCGACGCGACGACCGCGAAGCCGCGCCCCGCATCGCCCGCACGGGCGGCCTCGATGGTGGCATTGAGCGCCAGCAGGTTGGTCTGTGCTGCAATGGTGTCGATCAGCTGAACCACAACGCCGATCTTCTCGGCTGCGCCGGACAGGAGTTGAACCGTTGCGTTCGTTCGGTCTGCTTCGCCGACGGCCTGCCGCGCGATCTCGGTCGATTGCGCGACCTGCCGCGAGATCTCCTCGACGGACGCGGTCAGTTCTTCCGCTGCAGCGGCAACGGTCTGTACGTTGTTCAGTGCTTTCTCGGACGCCATGCTGACGCTGGCGACGCGATCGGTGGTTTCGCTTGCGGTATTGGTCATGGACGATGCGGTGGCCTGCATTCCGGCCGCGGACGTCGCAACCGATTTCACGACGCCGTTGACGCTTTGCTCGAATCCATCGGCAAGGCTGTTCATGGCTGACTTGCGTTCTGCAGCGACGCGCTGCTGGACGGCGACCTCTTCCTGCTCGAGGCCGTGCATGCGGATCGCATTGTCCTTGAACACTTGCACCGTCGTGGCCATCGCACCGATCTCGTCGCGACGGCTGGCGCCGGGGATCTCGGCTTCCAGCTTGCCGTCAGCGAGGTCCCGCATACGGGTGCCGAGCTGGCTCAGCGGCTTCGTGATGCTGCGGGCGATGAACCAGGCGATCAGGCCGGCAATAACAGCGATACCGAGGATCGCTGTCGCCAGTGACCAGATGATCGGCGTCATCTTGGTATCGAGGTCGTCCAGATAGGCGCCCGTACCGGCGAATATGTTCCAGTCGGGAATCGCCACGGCGTAGGAGAACTTGCGAATAGGTTCGGTCGTGCCGGGCTTCATGTATTCGTAGTACAGCGTGACATCGCCCTTGGCGGCAACGCCATCGCGCAATTCGCGGGTCAGGGAGCGGCCATTAACGACAACGTCCAGGCGGTTGGTGCCAAACTGCTTGGGATCTGGCGTGGCCAGCGCGATGCCGTTCATGTCATAGGCGAAGACGTAACCGTTGCCGTTGTCGTAGGTCATCGTGCGCGCGCGCTTGATGAATTCCTGGATGGCAGCATCCTTGGTCATCTCGCCGGCAGTCACCTGCTTCTGCAGGCCGAGCGCCATGTTGCGCGCGGTATCGACGATGGCGCGAACCTGCTCCATGCGCGACGCGCGCATCTCCATGCTGACCAGACGGGTTGCCTGCACGCCTGCCAAGCAGAGGCCCAGCAGGGTAACACCAACCAGAAGTCCGAGCTTTGCAGAAATCGGCAGGTTATTGAGCAGCTTCACGGCAAATATCTCCAGCAACGTCGCGAGCCATGCAGCGATGGCGGTACAATGCTGCACAATATGCATGTGCCGATTAGAACTTCCTTAATCGTGATAACGGCGCCGCGAATTGGGTCACGTATTGGAAGTGGAGCGACTTCGCCCGCAATTTCAGTGCACTGCGCGTGGTTGCCTGCTTAAAATACGCCTTGCACCGGGGCGCCTCCGCGGCGTCAAATGCGAACTACAAAAACAAATAATTAGGGAAACGACATGGGGCGTCTCGACAACAAGGTTGCCGTCATCACCGGTGCGACGAGCGGTATCGGGTTCCGTACAGCGGAAATTTTCATCGAGCAGGGTGCGAAAGTCGTGATTGCCGGGCGTCGTGCGCCGGAAGGCAATGCGCTTGCTTCGAGGCTCGGCGCAAATTGCAGTTTCCGTCAGACCGACGTCACCGATGAAGCGCAGATGAGCGCACTGATCGGCCACGCGGTCGAGAAATTCGGCCGCATCGATTGCCTGTTCAACAATGCCGGCGGTCCTGCGCAGACCGGCGGTATCGAGGGCCTCGACGTCGATCGTTTCGATGCGGCGATGGCGACACTCGTGCGCAGCGTCATGCTCGGCATGAAACACGCCGCCCCGCATATGAAGAAGCAAGGCTCGGGCAGCATCATCAACAATGGCAGTATTGCCGGCCGGCTCGCCGGCTATTCGTCCTCGGTGGTCTATGGCGCCGCCAAGGCCGCGGTCATCCATTTGACCAAATGCGTGGCGATGGAGCTCGGCGAGAGCGGCGTGCGCGTCAACAGCATCTCGCCCGGTGCCATTGCGACCGGCATCTTCGGCAAGGCGCTGGGACTATCGGTGGAAGCAGCCGAGCAGACGCCGGCGCAGATGCGCGAGGTGTTCAAGGCTGCACAGCCGATCCCGCGCGCTGGTCTGCCGGACGACATCGCCCATGCCGCCGTCTTCCTCGCCAGCGACGAGTCGTCTTTCGTCAACGGCAACGATCTGGTGGTCGATGGCGGCGTCACGGGCGGTCGCAACTGGAGCCAGCAGCAGCAGGGCTATGTCGCGATGCGCAAGGCGTTCGGCCAGGACAATGGCTGACGGGCAGGGGAGCGAAGAATGTCCATCACATGCGATGCGATCGCACCGCGGCTGCCTGAAGCCCGGTATGTGTCTGTTGCCGTTGCCGCAGGACTGATGTGTGCGATCGCCTTGGGCAAGGCACTTCCGGCGACGATGGACGCGTTGTCGACTGTTCTTGCGCCGCTCTGCGCCGTCAACAATGGCTCCAGCGCCAATCCCGGCGATGCGGTGGAACTGATCACGTCGCATGCGCTGCCGAATGTGCCGGGCAAGCGCGTGACCATTGTGCGCGTGTCCTATGGCCCCGGCGGCTTCAGCGCGTCGCATCGTCATTCCGGCACGGTGACAGCCTACATTACCAAGGGTGAGATTCGCTCGCAGCTCGGCGGTGGGCCGGTCGAAATCTTCAAGGTTGGGCAGTCATTCTTCGAGCCGCCGGGCTCGACGCATCTCGTCTCGGCCAATGCGAGCACGACGGAGCCGGCCGAGCTGATCGCAGTATTTGTGGCCGACGAAGGCGCGCAGCTTACGATGCCGCTGGACTAGTTGCGGTCACGAAGGTTGGCGTCTTTGGCATGACGCGTCCATGCCGTTGCAGAAAGGACAAACCTGCGGCCGTCACTCGAACAACGGAACTATGTTCGGCGATGTGCAGGCGCGTCGCGAATCCACGGTCGATGCAGTCTTCCCACACCGTCAGTCGTGGGCACGATGTCCGCCATGCATCGAGCACGTCGGCATAGGATCTGGGTTCGCGCGCGATCCATTCCAGGAGATCAAGGATCAGGGGATCGAGGTCATGGGAAACGAGCTCAAGGAGATCAAGGTCATGGGGCATGGCGTTGTCTGCCTCCCGCGATCAGGGCCGGCGCAATCCACACCGTCCTATGCTATCGATACGCATATAATAAGAACCGGGAGACATTCCATGTCCAGAACTTTACGAGTCATGCTCGTTGCTGTGGCGACCCTTGCTGCCATGGCCAGTGCACCCGTTGCGGTGCAAGCGCAGACCAAACCCAAGGTCACGTCGCTGGGGCCCGATTTTCCGAAGACCGAGATATTCATCGGCAACAGCTTCTTCTATTTCAACAACAGCATGCATAGCCACGTGCTGGCGATGGTGCGTGCCGCCGATCCCGCCAACAGGACGAGCTATCAGGCGACCTCGGTGACGATCGGCGGCTCCGGCTTCGAATGGCACGATGTCGAGAGTTATTTCCGACCCAACGCCATCGCGTCCTATTCCTTCGACGACAATAACAACATCATCTTCAACAAGCGCGAGCGGCTGTTCGATGCTGCGATCATGATGGATTGCAGCCAGTGCCCGATCCATCCCAAGCTGAAGTCGGTCTTTACTGAATATGCGAAGAAGGATGCGGACATCGTCAGGGCGCACGGCGCAAAACCGGTCTTCTTCATGTCCTGGGCCTATGAAGACAAGCCGGAGATGACGCAGCAACTGGCCAAGGCCTATACGGTCGCCGGCAATGACAATAATGCCTTGGTGATTCCGGCAGGTCTGGCGTTTGCCAGGATGCGCGCGAAGCAGCCCGAGCTCAATCTGTACCAGCCCGACAGGCGTCATCCGAGCATGGCAGGCACATACCTTGCGTCCTGCGTGGTCTTCACCGCGCTGACGGGCCGCTCGCCGGTGGGCAATCCGTATCTCGCGGGTCTCGATGAAGCGACTGCGAAGATGCTGCAGACGGCGGCGTGGGAAACAGTGCAGGACTATTACGGGAAGTGAGCGCCACATTCTCCGTCATGGCCGGGCTTGTCCCGGCCATGACTTCTAACTACCCCTTCTTCTGCAGATCCGGCGCATTCACCAGCGGGATCGCCACGCGTCCGGGTCCCGTCAGCGGCAGCGCCGCCGCTGCTTTCTCGTTGGCCATGATCTTGGCCATCACGGCCTGTCCGGCGCGCTCGAACACCTCGCGGTTCTCGATGACGAATTGCTGCGACTTGCGCAGTGATGCGATGTAGCCGTTGATCTCCGGCACCACGTAGCGAGCCACCATGTCCCAGCTGCGCCGTGTGTTCTCCGGATTGGCCCAGTCATGCACGAAGCCGATGATGGTGCCGACGCCGCCGGAGATCTGTATCAGGTTCTTGATGGTCTTGATGAGGTCGTCGGGCGTGCCGATGGTCGAGGCCGCGCTCTCGCCACCTGCGGTCTTCTCGACCGCGTCTTCCGGTGAGGTGAAGAGCTGCAGGCCCGGCCGCTGCAGCGTGCCGACATTGTATTCGTTGTGCCAGCGCATCAGGCCGGGGCCGGCCTCGCGCGCCGCCTGTTCGCGGGTCTCGGCGATGTGCCAGGACAGCAGCACGCGCCAGTTGGCGCGATCCACCGTGGTGCCGTGTTTCTTCGCTGCGTCCTCCGCAAAGCCCCATTGCGTCGGCAGTGCCATCAATCCCTGCGTCGACATCGAGCCCAGCGAGATGATGCCGATGCCGTATTTGCCGGCCAGCGTCATGCCCGACGGGGAGATCTGCGACGCCACCACGAACGGCATCTCCTCCTGCAGCGGCAGGATCTGCAGCGCAGCGTCGTTCATGGTGAACCAGTCGCTCTTTGCGGTGACGCGCTCACCGTTGAACAGACGGCGGATGATGGAGATGGCTTCGTCCTGGCGGTCGCGCTGGGTCATCGGGTCGATGCCGAGTGTATGCGCGTCGGAGGCGAGCGCGCCCGGCCCGGAGCCGAAGATCGCGCGGCCGCCGGTCATGTGATCCAGCTGCACCATGCGCTGCGCGACATTGTAGGGATGATGATAGGGCAGCGAGATCACGCCGGTCCCCAGGCGAATGCGCTTGGTGCGTTCGCCTGCCGCGGCGAGGAACATCTCCGGCGAGGCGATCATCTCCCAGCCCGACGAATGATGCTCGCCGCACCAGAATTCGTCGTAGCCGAGCGCATCGAGCTGCTCGACGAGATCGAGGTCCCTGCGGAACTGCAGCATCGGATGTTCGCCGATCGGATGATGCGGTGCGAGAAAGGCGCCGAACTTCACGCGAGCCATAGTGTTTCCTCTTTGTAATGTTTTTCGTCGCGCGCAGCCTATGGCCGCATGTCGCGGCATTCAATGCAGTCCACTGCATGGCCGCGACGCGCTGCCGCACAATGCCGTCTTGCGGAACGATCGGGCGGATCACCATTTGATGCCTGCACCGTAGCGTTTCCCGCAGGCGGGCAGGAGGACAAATGAGCTACTTCAAGACCGCGATTCTGCTGGCCGGCATGACCGCCCTGTTCATGGGCGTCGGCTATCTCATGGGCGGCGCGTCGGGTGCGATGATCGCGCTGGTGGTCGCCGCCGGCATGAACATGTTCGCTTACTGGAATTCGGACCGCGCGGTGCTGTCGATGCACGGCGCCCAGCCGGTTGATGCACGTAACGCGCCGGACTTGTATCGCATGGTCGGCGAGCTCGCCCACAATGCCGGCCTGCCGATGCCCAAGATCTACATCATGGACAATCCGCAGCCGAACGCTTTCGCCACCGGCCGGAATCCGGAGAACGCCGCTGTCGCCGTGACCACCGGCCTGATGCAGCAGCTCACGCGCGAAGAACTCGCCGGCGTGGTGGCGCATGAGCTTGCGCATATCAAGCATCACGACACGCTGCTGATGACCATCACCGCCACCATCGCCGGTGCGATCTCGATGATCGCCCAGTTCGGCATGTTCTTCGGCGGCAACCGGAACAATAATGGCCCGGGCATGATCGGCCAGATCGCGCTGATGATCCTGGCGCCGCTTGCGGCCATGCTGGTGCAGATGGCGATCAGCCGGACGCGCGAATATGCCGCCGACGAGATGGGCGCGCGTATTTGCGGCCAGCCGATGTGGCTCGCTTCGGCGCTGGCCAAGATCGACAACGCCGCGCATCAGATTCCGAACGAGGATGCCGAGCGCGCGCCGGCGACAGCGCATATGTTCATCATCAATCCGTTGTCGGGTCGTGCCATGGACAATCTGTTCACGACGCATCCGGCGACGCAGAATCGAATCGCAGCGCTGCAGCAGCTCGCGGGGCAGATGGGGGCACACTCGCAGGTGCCGACGCGTTCCGCGCCTCAAGCAACCGGCCCGTGGAACGGCGGCAGTCAGCCGCGCCGCGGTCCGTGGGGCTAACAACCCGCTTTGACTTAACAAGTTTGGTCGCCGCGCAGCACCGTCCGGTTCAATGAAAGCCGGACATGGCTGCGCGGCTATTCGCTGCGCTTTAGTCCGCTTGTTTCCATATCCCAAATCGTCATCGTGTGCGCTCCTGAAACGGGGACGCATGACTCATGCTCGGACGCATTCTAACGATCGGCTTGTTTGTTCTGTTCGGTACGTGTGCGGCACAGGCCGATGCGACGATTCCCAATAAGGATATTCCCGGTGCCCGAGATAGTGCGCTGCTGAAGCGCTATGACGGTTCCTTCATCATCAGCTACGAGCGCCTCGCCTTCACTGACTTCACCATCCCGCTGTCGAAGCTCGAAAAGACGGGCGATAGCGACCGCGATCGCATGAACAATCAGGTCTACAAGCCCGGCAAAGTTCTCGAGGTCGAGGGCGCGCGGACGCGCATCACCTATCTGCTGCCGGCCAATCGTTCGCCCCTCGAAGTGCTGCGAAACTATCAGGATGTGGTGAAGGTAGCCGGCGGCGAGGTGCTCTATAGCTGCAAGATTGATGACTGCGGCGGCGATCCGACGCGCTCGGCCGCGGGCGGCGGCGGCGATATGAGCCTGCTGATGTATTTCGTCACTGAGGCGCAGTTGAAAGACGGTGATTTCTCCAACGGCAAATGCGCCATGGCGTCCCATCTCGATGACCAGCGCTTCTTCGCTGCCAGGATCCCGCAAGCTGGCGGTGAGGCCTATGTCACCGTGCAGACCTATCTCATGAAGGACGACCTGTACTGCAAGGCCTTCAACGAGCGCACGGTCGCCGTCATCCATGTCGTCGAGCCGAAGCCGCGCGAGCAGAAGATGGTTGTCGTGAAAGCCGACGAGATGGCGAAGACCATCGGCTCTACCGGCCGCGTTGCGCTGTATGGGATATTTTTCGATACGGGCAAGGCTGACCTGAAGCCGGAATCATCGCCGACGCTGCAGGAGATTGCAGGGCTTCTGTCATCCGATCCCAAACTGGCCGTGTTGATCGTTGGTCACACCGACAATCAGGGCGCCTATGACTACAATCTCGATCTGTCGCGCCGCCGTGCGGAGTCGGTTGTGGCGGCGCTCACCACGAGCTTCCGCGCCGATGGCAGGCGCCTGCGTGCAGCCGGCGTCGGAATGCTCGCGCCTGCAGCATCGAACGATGCAGATGATGGCCGCGCCAAGAACCGGCGTGTGGAAGTCGTTAAGCTGAACTGATCGCAACGGATGTTGGACTGGGTAGGCTCGCCGGTGTCAGGTCCTCCTGATAGGCGCTGTTCTGTTGGGGGCGAGATATCTCTGCGGATTCGACCAAAGCCCAATAGTGTCGAAGAGGCCCACGGGGATATTGGTATCGGAAGTTGATGGAAAGGTTGTTGCCCGGACAGATAGAAGGGTAATTACATGACGCCCGATGCCGTCGCCTTGGCCTCTATGGTCCTTCTGATTTTCTCGATGGGCTTCTTTCTGCTGTCGTCACCGGCCTTTCTGCTGGTGAGGCTGGATATCCCGGAAGTGACTCAATTACTGCGGGGCCTGTTCCGCTCTTATTTCCTGATGGTCGCTATCGCCGGTGTCATCGCCACAATGGCCTTTGCACTGGCTGGTCGACTGGTTTTCACCATCGGCATCGGCTTGATCGCGGCTTTTGCGATCTGGGCGCGGGGCTGGTTCTTGCGGCGGATGGATAGTCAGATGAGCGCACGAGACGCCGGTGATGCCGAGGCCGTGCGCCGGCTCCGACGGATGCATTGGGGCGGCATGCTGTCGAACGCATTCCAGCTTGCCGTGGTCGTGGGGAGCATCCCCTATGTCATGTCAACTTGAGCAGGCTTGCGAAAAGACGCGGTGAGCGTGCTTGCGGTATCCGCTGGCTGTTCGACGCGTGTTGGAGAGTGACGCGCCGATGATACGTCGCGATGGAGAATGCAGATGAGCAAATTCTCTTGGCGCTGGTTGTCCCGACACAAGTCCAAATCCCCGGATGCCGGCGCGTGTTCTTGTGAACCATTTGAAGGTCGAGATCGGCGTCAGCTGCTCCAGGCACTCTCCGCCATCGCCGGTGGCGGCGCTTTGGCCGCGATACCGCAAAGCTCGGATGCGAAAGATGCGAGCGAGCTGCCACCGCCCAAGCGGGTCGTGACCGGCCGCGATGGTGCCGGCAAGTCGGTGTTCAAGTCGTTCGATGTTACGTCCAAGGTCGTGGAGATCGATGCCAATCCCGGTCTGACATTCTACGAACTCTACATGACCGAGGGAGTGCCCGGACTTACCGGTCTGGAGCCGGACCCGATGCTGAAAGGGACGAAAGCGTTTCCCGGCCCGGGCGGAACGGTGTTTCGGCTGATCTCCTATCCGCCCAGACGCCCCGAAGGCTGGAAGCCGCCGCCCGGCGTCACAATGGAAAGCGGGCTGCGCGAATTGTCGGACAAGGTCCCGGGTATGGGGGATCATTTCGAGCACGATGCGCCAGGCATGCACACGTCGGATACGATCGATTACGGGGTCGTGGTTCGCGGCGAGATGACGCTGGAGCTGGACGACGGACAGAAAGTCCACTTGCGTCAGGGCGATTGCGTCGTGCAGAACGGGACACGCCATCGCTGGCGCAATCCGTTGCCGGAGCCCTGTCTCATGGCGTTCATCTCGATTGGTGGCAAGCGCAGCTAGGAGAGTGGGGCTGCCTCCATCATTCCGGGCTCGCGCTCTCGGCTGCGTCGAGACCGTCCTCCGGAATGACAAAGAGTTACCGCGCCGTCATCCTGTTCCATGCATCCAGCCCGGCGATCTTGTAGGCCTCCGCCAGAGTCGGATAGTTGAACGTGTTCTGGATGAAGTAGTCGATCGTGCCTTTGAGATTGAGCACGGCCTGGCCGATATGGATCAGCTCGGTCGCGCCTTCGCCCAGAATATGCACGCCGAGCAGGCGGCGGGTCTTGGTGGAGAAGATCATCTTCATCATGCCGCTATCCAGGCCCATGATATGGCCGCGCGAGGTCTCGCGAAAGCGCGCGACGCCGACCTCATAGGGAATGCCCTTCTGGCGGACTTCCTCTTCGGTGAGGCCGGTTGTGGAAATCTCCGGCACCGAATAGATGCCGTAGGGGAAGAACTCCGGGGGCGCCAGCGGCTCCATCCCGAGCGCGTGGCAGGCGGCAACGCGGCCCTGTTCCATGGATGTGGAGGCCAGTGAAGGAAAGCCGATGACATCGCCCGCCGCATAGATATGCGGCACGCTCGTCTGCAGCGTCACGGGATCGACGGCGATGCGGCCACGATGATCGACGGCGATGCCGGCGGCATCGAGATTGAGCCGGTCGGTGGCGCCGACGCGTCCGGCGGCGAACAGCAGCATCTCCGACGTGACGTTGCGGCCGTCAGCGAGCCGGGTGACGATCTGGCCATGTGCGTTCTGCTCGATCGCATTGACCTTGGAGCCGAGCCGCAGCGCGACATTGCGGTCGCGCAGCTCATGCATGAATTCGTCGATCAGCTCCTTGTCGATGAAATCGAGAAATGTCGGCCGCGGCTCGATCAGGGTCACGGCGACATCGAGCGCGCTGAAGATGGTGGCATATTCGACGCCGATCACGCCGGCGCCGATCACCGCGAGGCTGCGCGGCAGTTTCGGCAGGTCGATGATCTCGTCGCTGTCGAACACTGTCTTGTTGTCGAACGGCACATACTCCGGCCGAAACGGGCGGGTGCCGCAGGCAATCAGGACATGGCCGGCGGTGACATTCTTGATCTCGTTCTTCTCGTTGGCGATCTCGATCTGGTGCGGTCCGGTGAAACGCGCCTCGCCAAGCGCTGTGCGCACCGCGTTGCGGCTGAACTGATGCTCCAGCACTTCAACCTCGTGGTCGAGTGTCTTCTGCAGCCGCACAATCAGGTCGTGGGCCTCGATGTCCTGTTTCACCCGATAGGAGCGGCCGTAGAAGCCTCGCTCGCGCCAGCCGGACAGGTTGAGCACGGTCTCGCGCAGAGTCTTCGATGGAATGGTGCCGGTATGGACCGAGACGCCGCCGACCCGTCGGCCCTTCTCCACCACCAGCACCGACTTGCCGAGCTTGGCGAACTGGACGGCCGCGCGCCGGCCAGAGGGGCCGGAGCCGATCACGATCATGTCGTAGTCATACATCGAAGAGGCCTCGAAACCGGAAGGGCCGGCATATGCAATCGCTTCGCCATGCAGCAATCGGGCCACGGGCGGTATCTTCCTGCACGAGGAATGCAAATTCGGTGTGACTTGGACGGGGAGATCGACCTGCGAAGCCGGGCCTGCGGTCAACGCGCCACCAATTCCGACGGGAGAGTTCAATTGAATAAAGCTACCTCCGAGGTAATCGACGCGATGACTGGAAGCTGGGATCAAAGTGGACGGCTGCTTCAGGCCGAACCGTTGAGCGAGGCGCTTCCATGCACCAGATCGTTGCCAATCCCGTCGACTCCGCGCGCCGCTGGTGGGTGCTGGCGATCGTCGTTGCGGCGCAGTTCATGTTTGGGGTCGATGCCTTCATCGTCAATGTCGCGATCCCAACCATCGCGGTCGAGCTTCGTGCCAGCGCGGCGCAGATCGAGGCCGTGATTGCGGTCTATCTGATCGGATACGCGACGCTGGTGATCACCGGCGGCCGGCTCGGTGACATCTACGGCACCAGGAACACCTTTCTCGCCGGCGTGCTCGGCTTCACCCTGACGTCACTGTGGTGCGGGCTCGCGCAATCCGGACCGGAGCTGATTCTGGCGCGGCTGGCACAGGGCGCCACTGCGGCGCTGATGGTGCCGCAGGTGCTGGCCACGATCCATGTGCTGTTTGTGGACGAAGCCCGAGCCCGCGCCTTCGCTGTTTACGGCACCGTGCTTGGCCTTGCCGGCGCTGCGGGCTTTCTGCTCGGTGGCCTGCTGGTGACGATGGACCTTGCAGGCCTCGGCTGGCGTGCGGTGTTCTTCGTCAATGTACCGGTGGGGCTTGTTATCATGGCGGCTGCGTGGCGGCTGATGCCATCCGTTCCCCACCGTCCAGACACGCGGCTGGATATACCGGGCGCGCTGGTGCTGTTCGCCGGATTGCTCGGTCTGATCGGCCCACTGCTGTTCGGGCACGAATTGCACTGGGCGCCGTCTGTGTGGCTGGCGATGGCTACGGGCGCGGCAGTGATCGCCGGCTTCGTCAGGCTGGAGCGCCGCGTCGCGCTGCGCGGTGGCATGCCGCTGATCGATCTGGCGTTGCTCGCGGATGCTGCTTTCATGCGCGGGCTGTGCGCGGTGTTCTTTTTCTTCTTTGCCAATCTGTCATTTTACCTGGTGATGACGTTGTTCATGCAGAACGCGCTGCATATTCCGCCGCTGCGGGCCGGTCTCGTTTTCGTACCGCTGGCGCTGGCCTTCGTTGTCGCATCGCGTCACAGCGGCATGCGGTCACGCCATCGTGGCACGCTGGTGCTGATCGAGGGGTGTGTGGTGCAGGTCATCGGTCTCGCCGCGCTGGCTGCAACGGTGCTGGCCGTCAACGTGTCGTCTGCATCGCTGCTGGCGGTGCCGCTTGCCGTGTTCGGTTACGGCCAAGGTCTGGTCATGGCGCCGCTGTCCAGTGCCGTGCTGTCGACCGTGCAGACGTCGAGCGCGGGAGCCAGCTCGGGCATGTACGGCACCACGACGCAAATCGCCAACGCAGCCGGCGTTGCTGCGATCGGCGCGGTCTATTTCGCGGTGCAATCCGCCGCACCGGCAGTCACCGCGCTGCTCGCAAGCTTCGCATTGTGCGTGTTGTCGGTCGCCGCCTGTGCGGGCTTTCTGCTATGGATGCGCCGCGCGGGCGCCGCATAGAATTCCAGCACGGCGTTTGACTGTCCAGCACGCGCCTTGACAGGTCAATCGCGATGGCTTGATATTGCGGCATGGGGACAAAGCGATCTCCCCACGAGGCGACATGCCCAAGTATCGCGTCCCGCATTCCTGCAAGGACGCGCCATGTCATCGATTAACAGCATTTCCGTTGAAAAACTCGTTCGCCTGATCGGGACGCCGAAATGTCCCGCGCTCGTCGATGTCCGCGCCGACGAGGATTTCGCCCTGTCGCCGTTTCTCCTGCCAGGTTCGGTCCGGCGGCCATTCGGCGACGTGAATGGTTGGGCCGCGGCGCTGCGCGGTCGGTCCGCCATGGTGATCTGCCAGAAAGGTCTCAAGCTCAGTCACGGCGTTGCCGCGCTGCTGCGCGATGCCGGTATCCCGGCAGAGGTTCTGGAAGGTGGGTACCTCGGATGGGAGAGTGCAGGCCTGCCGCGAGTTCCCACCGGCAAGTTGCCGCCGCAAAACACGCAGGGCCGCACCCTGTGGGTGACGCGCGAACGCCCAAAGATCGACCGCATAGCCTGTCCTTGGCTGATCCGGCGTTTCATCGATCCGGCGGCGCTGTTCATGTTCGTTGCGCCGTCGGAGGTCTCGGCCGTCGGCGAGAAATTTGATGCTGCGCCCTTCGATATCGAAGGCGTGTTCTGGAGCCATCGCGGCGAGCTCTGTACCTTCGATGTGATGATCGAGGAATTCGGCCTCGCAACGCCGCCGTTGCTACGGCTGGCTACCATTGTCCGCGCGGCGGATACAGCGCGGCTCGATCTCGCCCCGGAAGCGCCGGGCCTGCTGGCGGCGTCACTCGGCCTGTCGCGGATGTATGCCGACGATCTCGAGCAGCTTGAGGCTGGACTGGGTCTGTACGATGCGTTCTATCGTTGGTGCCGCGATGCCAGCACCGAAACCCACAACTGGCCGACAGCAAAGACGAAAGCTTGAGATGGCGGAAGCAACTTCGGTCACACCACCGGCCATTCCCGAGCCGCAGACCCACGGCGTTTCCTTTTCGGAGGCATTTTCGGTGTGGCTGCGAATCGCGTTGCTTTCCTTCGGCGGTCCGGCCGGGCAGATCGCGGTGATGCATCGCATCCTCGTCGATGAAAAGCGCTGGGTCTCGGAGAGCCGGTTTCTGCATGCGCTGAACTATTGCATGCTGTTGCCGGGCCCGGAGGCGCAGCAGCTTGCGACCTATATCGGCTGGCTGATGCACCGGACCGCTGGCGGGCTGATGGCCGGCGGGCTGTTCATCCTTCCCGGTGCGATTTGCATCATGGTTCTGAGCTGGATTTACGCTGCATTCGGCAATGTCGGCATCGTCGCGGCACTGTTTTTCGGCTTGAAGGCCGCGGTGCTCGCGATCGTGCTGCAGGCGGTGGTGCGGGTCGGTAGCCGCGCACTGAAGAACGACGTGATGCGCGCGCTGGCAGCCATCGCCTTCCTCGCGATCTTCTTTCTCGACGTGCCGTTCCCGGTGATCGTTTTCGGTGCGGCAGCGATTGGCTTCCTCGGCGGTCGGGCCGGTCTGCCGACCTTCACGGTGAGTGCGGGCCACGGGTCATCAGGCGGAGGCGATGCTGATAGTTTGCTCGGAGATCAACTTCCTCTCCATGCCCGGCCGAGCGTAAGGCAGTCGCTCGTCGTTGCGGCCGTCTGGCTGGTGCTGTGGCTCACGCCTGTTGCTGTGCTGCTCGTGGCGTTCGGCAGCAATGACGTGTTCAGCCAGATTGCCGTTTTCTTCTCCAAGATGGCGATGGTCACCTTTGGCGGTGCCTATGCGGTTCTCGCTTATGTCGCGCAGCAGGCCGTCGATCACTATGCATGGCTGAAGCTGGGCGAGATGCTCGATGGCCTTGGCATGGCCGAAACCACGCCTGGTCCGTTGATCATGGTGCTGCAATTCGTGGGCTTCATGGCTGCTTTCCGCGCGCCGGGGATGTTGCCGCCGCTGCTGGCGGGCACGCTTGGTGGATTGCTCGCGACCTGGGTGACCTTCGCGCCGTGCTTTCTCTGGATTTTTCTCGGGGCGCCGTTCGTCGAAACCCTTCGTGGCAACCGCGCGCTGAGTGCCGCGCTGGCGGCGATTACCGCCGCAGTGGTCGGCGTCATCCTCAACCTGGCGATATGGTTTGCCATCCACACGATGTTTCGCGAGGTGAAACCTGTTCGTACGCTCGGAATCAGCTTCGACATGCCGGTTCTGCACAGCGTCAACGGATGGGCTGTCGCGCTGTCGGTCGCGGCCCTGCTTGGGGTATTCTATCTGAGGATTGGTCTGCTGCAGATACTGTTGGCTTGTGCGGGCGCGGGTGTGCTTTTGCACATTGCCGGCTTGGTGTGAATCAATCGCGAAACCGTGTGCGGAACCGGTAATTGACGGCCGACGGAACAGGAACGTTTCGAACGACGTCGCGTTGAAGGCCGTTCACTCAACAGGAGCTAACCATGCGGAAAACCATTCTTGTTGCGATCTGCGCCACGGCCATCAGCGCCACTCCGTTCGCAGCCTTCGCCCAGGCGACCGGGCCCTCCGGTCAGGATTCGACCAAGATGGGCACCGGTACGACGGCCAAGGACGGCGAGGCCAGGACCACGGGCACCCAGGGAATGTCGAAAGACAGCGCGAAGAAGGATTCCATGCACAAGGACAGCATGAAGAAAGACAAGATGATGAAGAACGAAATGAAGCAATAACGCGTCATCTTCTCCCCGACTCGCCCCGTATGGTCTGGCCATGTTATGGCCGGCCATGCGGGGTTTCCTTTGCAATATAGGTAATTTCGGAAGCGTCCGTGGCGCCTCTCGTTTCGTTGATAGGTATATTGAAACCGTATTTGTTTTATTTTGCAGTGCAGCAACCATATGTCGTCGGTACTGTTGTATAAGCCTGACGACCTAGGAGCTGCCGTGTCTCTCGCCGATAATATCGATTTCCTCCGCAATCTCCCGAAACCGCCCGGAATCAATACGTTGGAAGGGTTGGCGCGGGGCCGTGCGTCGGCAGGTTTGAGCCCGATCAGCGAATCAACGGGTTTCGGCAGCAATCCTGGCGACCTCCGTATGTTCAGTTACGTGCCCGCCACGCTGACAGCGAAGCCGGCATTGGTCGTCGTGCTGCACGGATGCACCCAGAACGCTGCGGGCTATGACAACGGCACCGGCTGGTCTGCTCTCGCAGAGCGCTATGGTTTCGCGCTGCTGATGCCCGAACAGAAGTCATCCAATAACGGCAACACCTGTTTCAACTGGTTCAATGCCGATGACATCGCGCGCGACAGCGGCGAGGCGCTCTCGATCCGGGAGATGATCGAGCAGTTGGCCGTGGACCATGATGTGGATCGCAAGCGCATCTTCGTCACAGGTCTGTCGGCCGGCGGCGCGATGACCTCTGTCATGCTCGCGACCTATCCTGATGTCTTTGCTGCTGGTGCCATCATCGCAGGCCTGCCTTACGGTATCGCCACCACCATGCAGGAAGCGCTGAGCGGCATGTATCGCGCGGCGCCGCGTGCCGCGAACGATCTCGGCAATCTCGTGCGCAAGGCATCGCCGCATACCGGTGAGTGGCCGAAAGTATCGGTCTGGCACGGCAGTGCCGATCGCACCGTCAATCCAGCCAATGCGGGCGAAATCGTCAAGCAGTGGCTCGACCTTCACGGCCTGGCGCCCGCACCGATGTCCGCCGTCGATGTCGATGGCTATCCGCGCGAGGTATGGTGGAACAAGGACGGTGAAACCGTCGTGGAATCCTACACGATCACCGATATGGCGCATGGCACGCCACTGGCGATTGCCGGGCAGGACGAGCCCTATGGTGCCGCCGGTGCCTTCCTGCTCGAAGCCGGCATCTCGTCCTCCTATCATATCGCGCAGTTCTTCGGCCTTACCCGGCAACTTGCACCGCGCAATATCGAAGCTGCAGCCGTGGAACCCGCGGCTCCAGCGGATGCAATTGTCTCATCGGCGACGCAGAAGCCGCGCTTTGCAGGCGACCGACGCGACGCGCGACGCGATCCCGCAGGACGGCGGTCTATCGATATCAACGGTGCCATTACCCGCGCCCTCATGGCCGCCGGTCTCATCAAGTCATCCTGACAAGTAACAGGGCGTGATCGGCGCCGATTTGCGCCAGGTCTGACAGGGCGCTAAGTTCTCAAGATACGTCAGACTGGTCTTGCGTACCGATTGCCCGCGCATGTTGGATGCCCATCGACCGAATTCGCCCGACTTTCTCGCCGGTGGAGGCGAGATGGGGGCGTTGATGCGCGCTTACGATTGGGCATCGCATCCGATCGGAGCACCGGACACCTGGCCGCAGAGTCTGCGCACCGCGATCCGGATCGTTCTGAATACCAACCACCCGATGTTCATCTGGTGGGGACCGGACCTCATCCAGTTCTATAATGACGCCTATGCGCTGACCATGGATGCACGACAGCATCACGCAGGGCTGGGCGCGCGTGGCCGTGAATTCTGGCACGAGATCTGGCCTATTATCGGTCCGCAGATCGCGCAGGTGATGAGTGGCGGCGGTGCCACCTGGCACGAAAACCAGCTGATCCCCATGACGCGCAATGGCAAGCTCGAACACAGCTATTGGACCTACAGCTACAGTCCGCTCGATCTGGATGACGGCGTCGGCGGCGTGCTGGTGGTTTGCCGCGATGTCACCCGGGATCATGAAGCGACCATTGTTTTGCGCGAGCGAGAAGCAGAGCTTGCGCGCGTGCAGCAGATCGGCCAGATCGGCGGTCTCGAAGTCGATCTGCGTACCGGCTTCCGCAATCGTCGATCGCCCGAATATCTGATTGTTCATGGTTTACCGCCGGAAGCGGCCAACGAGTCGCACGAAGATTGGGTGCGTCGCATCCACCCTGAGGATCGCGAGGCGACGGAGCAGAAGTTTCGCGACGCGGTGAAAAGCGGCGTGCGCGACTACACAGTGCAGTATCGCATCATTCGTCCGAGCGATGGCCAGACTCGCTGGATTTCAGTGCGGTCCTATATCGAGCGCGACGATGCGGGAAAGCCGCTGCGGCTGGTCGGTGCGCATACCGACGTCACCGATCAGGTGCTGGCCGAGCAGGCGCTGCGCAAGAGCGAGGATGAGGCGCGTCAGCTCGCGGCAAAACTTGCAGACCTCAATGAGACGCTGGAACAGCGCGTGCGCGACAAGACGCGTGAGCGCGACCGGATCTGGAGCGTGTCGCAGGATCTCCTGATGGTCGCCGACTATGATGGCGTCTGGCGCACCGTCAATCCGGCCTGGACGCGCACGCTCGGCTGGAGCGAGGCCGAGCTGCTCAACAAGACCTCGCGCTGGCTCGAGCATCCCGAGGATCAGGCCAGGACGATGGCCGAGGTCGACAAGCTTGCTGCCGGCGAACCGACAATCCGCTTCGAGAATCGCTTTCGCCACAAGGATGGCTCCTATCGCTGGCTGTCCTGGACAGCGGTGCCGGATCAGAACCAGATCTATTGTGTGGCGCGCGATGTCACTGCCGAGAAGGCTGCCGCCGAGCGCCTTAAAAACACTGAAGAGGCGCTGCGGCAGTCGCAGAAAATGGAGGCTGTCGGTCAGCTCACCGGCGGCATCGCACATGACTTCAACAACCTGCTCACCGGCATCGTCGGCTCGCTCGACCTGATGCAGACACGGCTCGGTCAGGGCCGCACCGACAATATCGCGCGCTATATCGACGCTGCGATGACCTCGGCCAATCGTGCGGCGGCGCTGACGCACCGGTTGCTGGCCTTCGCGCGGCGGCAGCCGCTGATTCCGAAAAGCGTCGATGCCAATGTGCTGATCGTCTCGCTGGAGGATCTGTTGCGCCGGACCATTGGCGAGACGCTGGATCTCGATATCGCGGCGGCACCTGATCTGTGGTGCACGCTGTGCGATCCGAACCAGTTGGAGAGCGCGTTGCTCAATCTGGCGATCAATGCGCGCGACGCGATGCCTGACGGCGGACACTTGAAGATCGCGACACAGAATGTGCGCGTCGATGCCATCAATGCCAATGCGCCGGCGCTGACTCCCGGCGACTATATCTGTATCAGCGTCAGCGACAGCGGAACCGGCATGAGCCCGGAGGTCGTGGCGCGCGCTTTCGATCCGTTCTTCACGACAAAGCCGATCGGGCAGGGCACGGGCCTTGGCCTGTCGATGATCTACGGCTTCGCGCGTCAATCCAACGGACATGTCAGCATCGACAGCAGGCTCGATATTGGGACGACCGTGAAACTGTATCTGCCGCGCCATGAGGGAGACGCTGCCGCGCAGGATGCGGCCCCGCTGAAGGGCGATCAGCATGTGGCCGCAGGCGAAACCCTGCTGGTGGTCGAGGATGAGCCGGTGGTGCGCTCCGTCATCGTCGATATGTTGAAGGACGAAGGCTATCGCGTGCTCGAGGCAGTTGATGGTCCGTCGGGCTTGCGGGTCCTGCGCGAGACGCCGAGTATCGATCTGCTGGTCACCGATATCGGGCTGCCCGGCATGAACGGCCGTCAGCTTGCCGATCAAGCGCGCGAGGCGCGGCCGGACTTGAAGATCCTGTTCATCACCGGTTATTCCGAAAGTGTCGTTATGGCGAAGGGCTTTCTGCTGCCTGGGATGGAGATGATCACCAAGCCGTTCGACCTCGATCATTTCTTGCGACGCATCCGCGCGATGGTCATGAGCTAAAGCGTTTTCAAGCGAAGTGGATACCGGTTCGCGTCTAGAAAACGCGTCAGAATAAAAGGCGTAGCCCTCCGGTTCCATATCTCTCCAGATATTTCAGCCTCGGTGCGCAGGTTCTAACGGTTCAATCGTCGGAACCATTGTGCGGCCGCGAGCTTGTATCGGCGCAATACCGATCAATCAAAACTGGAGATCATCATGATCCGCCGTCTTCTTGGAACCGCTGCCATCGTCGCCATGATGGCTCTTCCCGCCGTTGCTCAGGCTCAGGGTGTCCCCGGAGGCATTGAGCGTGGTGCGCGCGATGGCGAGCGTGCAGCTGGTCCTGTGGGCGCTATCGTAGGCGGCACCATCGGTGGTGTTGTCGGCGGCGTAGCCGGCGTGCTCGGTGTCGACGATCGTCCGCGGTTCCGCAGCTATGTCGTGGAACAGCGTCGCCCATCCTACACCTATAGCAACGAAGTTCGTGTCGGTGCCGTGCTGCCTGAGAGCGGCGTGACCTATTACGAGGTTCCGGCAGAATACAATTCCGCCCGTGAATACCGTTACACCGTGGTCAATGGTCGCACGGTTCTCGTCGAGCCGCGCACCCATCGCATCGTGGAAGTGATCGATTAAGCCGATCAATAAATGACTTTTCTAACGGGCCGCCTTCAGGCGGCCCGTTTTGTTCCATCTATGGCCTGCGGCGTATCTGTAGTCAGCGCCGATGTTCTCGCGTAGAGAAGTGCCGGGGAATCACACGAGCACCACGCGGCGATCAATCGCCCGGATGCGGAGAACGATGGCCACCAGCAATCGCGATCAGATCGCCCCTGCCATCGCACTGGACATTCCCCTTGCCGATCGTACCGAGACAGGTCTCGCTTTGCCGGACGGCGTGCAGCCCTATCGCATCGACTGGCTCAACACGCTCACCATCGCCACCTTTCACGCACTCGCACTACTCGCGCTGATGCCGATGTTCTTCAACTGGACAGCGGTGATCGTGGCGGTCATCGCAGCGCGGTTGTTCGGCCTCATCGGCATCAATATCGGTTATCACCGGTTGCTGACGCATCGCGGTTTCAAGTGCCCGAAATGGCTGGAGCACGCTTTCGTTGTCGTGGCGATCTGCTGTGCCGAGGATACGCCGGCGCGCTGGGTTGCCATCCATCGCCGTCATCACGAGAAGTCCGACGAGCAGCCGGACCCACACAGCCCGCTTGCCAGCTTCTTCTGGGGCCATATGGGCTGGCTGCTGGTGAAGAACCCCGACCTGTCCCGCCTCGGCATCTATGAACGATATGCCAAGGACGTCCTGCGCGATCCGTTCTATGTCGCGCTGGAACGTAATTTCTGGCAGCTGAAGATCCTGCTCATCCAGATCAACGTCTTCTTCTTTGCGGGCCTGGCCGGCAAACTGCTGTGGGGCGGCTCATGGGCCGAGGCCGTGCAGTTCGCTCTGAGCATCGTCATCTGGGCGGTCTTCGTGCGAACCGTCTTCGTCTGGCATCAGACCTGGGCGGTCAATTCGGTCACCCACATCTGGGGTTACCGCAACTACGCGACCGATGAGGACAGCCGCAACAATCTGTTCATTGGCTACCTCGCCCATGGCGAGGGTTGGCATAACAATCACCACGCCGATCAGCGCTCCGCGCGCCATGGCCATCGCTGGTGGGAGTTCGATACCACCTATCTGACGATCCGCCTGCTGGAGAAGCTCGGCTTGGTATCGGATATCGTCCAGCCGCGGCATATGACCAAGCGCTAAGCAAAATTGGCGCCGCACATGCCACACGAGGTGCAACTTTTCGTCACAATTCGCGTTACTACACCATGATGACGAAACCCGATATCTGGTATGTGGCGTTTGGCCCCGACAAATCAGTGAAGTCCGACACCCGCGCTGGGGGCGGGGTACGTACGACCAAGACCTTCAAATCCGAAATCGATGCGAAGCTGTTCGCCCGGGAAATTCTGGCCAAAGGCTGGACCGCAACAGCCGGCACGCTCAATCCGCACCAGCCCAAACGCACCATTGCGGCGTCGCAGATCGAGGATTGGGCCGATCCGGGTCAAGCTGTCCGATCCGGCTAGATGACTTCGTAAGCGAAAAACAGGATGATCACCGTGATCGCGACGAGGCCTCCCAGAAAGCACTGATCGGCAATCGACTCGCAGCGCTCGCTGAGCGGGCGATTTTGCGACTTCCGCATCGACGTATAGGACGCGACCGCGCTGGCGAGAAAGAACAGCGAGGCGACGGCCGAATATTCGTCGACCCGGCTGGGGCCGATCTGCGGTTCCATGATCTTGACCAGTCCGATCAGCGTCGCGCAGACGCCGATCATCGTCCCGGAGCCCGGCAGGATATGCTTGGACAGCGCCCCCTGCTCGCCGGCGGTCCCCGTCCTCGCTCATGGCAGGATCAGGCCTGGCCGGTGAGGAACGGATTGGTCATGCGCTCCTGGCCGATGCTGGAGCCGGGGCCATGACCGCAGATGAACCCGACATCGTCGCCGAGCGGCAGCAGCTTGGTCGTGATCGAATTGATCAGCGCCTCGTGGCTGCAGCCTGGAAAATCCGTGCGGCCGACCGATCCGGCGAACAGGACGTCGCCGACATGGGCGAATTTCATCGCCTTGCTGTAATATACGACGCTGCCGGGCGAATGGCCGGGGCAGTGCAGGATGTCGAAGGAGAGGCCGCCAACGCTGACGGTGTCGCCTTCGTCGAGCCATCGGTCCGGCTTGAAGTTGCGGGTGCCGGTCATGCCATATTTGGTGCCGCTGTCCTCGACCAGATCGAGCAGGAATTCATCGGCGCGATGTGGGCCGATGATCTCGACCTTCAGTGCCTCGCGCAACTCGTCGGCGCCGCCGACATGGTCGATATGGCCGTGGGTCAGCCAGATCTGTTCGACCTGCACATTGGCCTTGGCAATGGCGTCCAGGATCAGCGGCACGTCGCCGCCGGGATCGATCACCACGGCCTGCCGCGTGGTCTCATCCCACAGCAACATGCAGTTCTGCTGAAACAGGGTCACCGGAATGATGGTGCCCCCGGCCTGGGCATTGTGTTCGGTTTCATCTGTCATCGCGCCACAATGCTGATTTTTGCGGGCGAGAAAAGGGGGAATTTGGGCGGTTTCTTCTTTCCCTTCTCCCCTTGCGGGAGAAGGTGGCGCGGACGAAGTCTGCGCCGGAAGAGGGGGGAGCCGCGAAGCTCGGAGCTTGTGGTTACCCCTCTCCCGGCCGCGCTACGCGCGTCCACCCTCTCCCGCAAGGGGAGAGGGGAGGTAAGAATTACTTCTTCAACTGCACTTTCAACGTCGCCTCCACCTCGCGGTCGAAGGACGACGCCTTGGCCGGCGCCTTGTCGCGCTGGGTCATGAGGTATGCATCGCGCTTCGCCACCAGCGCGGTGAGCTTGTCGTTCAGCGCCTTGCGATCTTTCATCTGCTTGCCGAGTTCATCGGCGCGCTGCTGCGGCGACAATTTGCGAATGGCCTCGGGCAGCTCATCCTCCTTCACGCTGTCGAGCTTCTGCTTGCCGGCGGACACGTCGCTGACGAGATCGCCGCCGCCGGTCACGGCTTCCGACGATGCACGCGCACGCTTGTTGATGTAGCTTGCCATATCGGACGCCGAGGCCGGCGCTGCCGCTGCGACTTCCGAGAGCTGTCGTGTCTTGTTCTCGGTATGCTTCTGCAGCGCGCGCGGGCCGTAGGGGATCACCGTCTTGTTGATGTCATTCTGCAGGATGATGATCTCTTCGTCATAGGGTGTCTCGATGATGACGACCTGGCCGCCATCCTGCGGGATCGCAATGAAGCGGCCGTCGCCGCGCTGCGCGACGTCGCGCCAGACCTTTTCGGTATCGCGGGCGCCGCCGGCCAGAACGGCATTCACGATGATGTCCTTCTGCTTCGCGACTTCGAGCGTGGTCGTGTATTTCGTATCTTGCTGATAATCCATATGCGGCGGTGCGTCGCCGACCAGGAAGACGATACGCCTGACATCGTTGCCCTTGGTCCATTGCAGCTTGTTGACGGCGACATCGAGCGCCTCGTTGACGCTTTCCGGCCAGTCGCCGCCACCCTTCGCCCGGACCTGCAGCAGGTTGCCATAGAGATCCTGGATGTCGGTGGTGAGGTCGAAGGTCCTGGTGACGTAGTCGTCGCCGATGTCGCGATAGGCGACGAGGCCCATGCGGATGTCGGCGTCGGGATTGCTGTCGAGAATCGTGGTCGCGATCGACCAGATCTTGCGTTTGGCGCCCTCGATCAGCCCGCTCATGGAACCGGTGGTGTCGAGCACGAAGGCGACTTCGACGGTCGGCTTGGCCTGCGCGGAACCGGCGAAAATCGCTTGCGGCAAAGTTGCGGCAGCCGCAAGCAGGACGGCGCGACCGATATGGGCTAAGCTCATGGGATGTCTCCGTAATCCTGGCTGCAGCGATGATTTTCGGCGCACGTCGTCGCTTGCGGAAAACTTGCGTCCGGCTTGCGACATGCGTGCGGCAGACTGGCGGGAGACGTGATGTGCGGCCCCGCTGAAATCGGCTAAGTTTGTCGCCATGGAATCGAATGCCGTTCACACGCCCGCGCTGATTTTCGATCGCCGCCAGTCGGAGACGGCGTTGGCCATTGCGCGCGGAACCACAAGGCTGCTGCGGTCGCTGGGATTCTCATGCGTCAGCGAACTTCCGCTGCCGTCCGGACGGCGTGCGGACCTGGTCGCGCTGAACGAGCGCGGAGATATCTGGATTGTCGAGATCAAGTCATCGATAGAGGATCTGCGGGTGGATCAGAAATGGCCGGATTATCGCGCGCACTGCGATCGGTTGTTCTTCGCCTTCACGCAGGATCTGCCCTGCGAGATCTTTCCCGCCGACACAGGCCTGATCGTGGCGGATGCCTATGGCGCGCATGTGCATTGCGATGCACCGGAGCATCGCCTGCCGGCGCCGACGCGCAAGGGCATGATGCTGCGCTTCGCGCTAACCGCGGCGCACAGACTGAACAGGCTGCACGACCCTCAAGGTCATGCAGCCTATCCGAACGAAATCTAGTTTTTAAAGAAGGCTCAGCGCGGCGCGCGCTTGGCGAGAATGCGCTGCAGCGTACGGCGATGCATGTTCAGACGACGTGCGGTTTCCGAGACGTTGCGGTTACACATCTCATAGATGCGCTGGATGTGTTCCCAGCGCACACGGTCGGCCGACATCGGGTTGTTCGGCAATTCGGATTTGTCATTGTCGATCGCGAGCAGCGCCGCAACGACGTCGTCGGCATCGGCCGGCTTCGACAGATAGTCGACAGCGCCCATCTTCACCGCGGTCACGGCGGTGGCGATGTTGCCATAGCCGGTGAGCACGATGGCGCGTGCATCGGGACGTTGCTGCTTCAGCGCCGACACGACGTCGAGGCCGTTGCCGTCACCGAGGCGAAGATCGACCACGGCAAAAGCGGGCGCCGATTTGCCGATCTGGGCGAGACCTTCGGAAACGCTATCGCAGGATGTTACCGTGAAGCCGCGTGTTTCCATCGCACGCGAAAGACGCTCCAGAAACGGCTTGTCGTCCTCCACGATCAGGAGCGAGCGGTCGGTCTGTTCGGTCACTTCGGTGAGCGCATTCACGGTTCAAAATCCTCCATATCCAATACGATACCATATGGCGCTGCCGAATGCAGCTGCCAAGGGTGTGAAGATTTGAATGGCTTGATTGTGAAGTTAATCCAAAAGCGTTTTGGCCCGTAAAACGGGTGGTTAATTCTAATCACGGTGGTACATCAGCGCGGCGTGTTGTCGCAGAGCAGCATGATGGACGAAACGTAATGAAAGCAGATCCGGAATGGACGCGACTCCGACTGGGCCGAAGAAGCCCGAGCTAAATGACGAGACATCGGCTCGCTACGACGGCTGGCGCATTGTCGGTGTTTGTTTCCTGCTCGCGACATTCGGCTGGGCGCTTGGCTTCTATGGCCAGAGCGTCTATCTCGCGGAACTTCAGCGCGTGCATGGCTGGCCGGCCTCGACCATCGCAACGGCTACGACCTTCTTCTATCTCGTCGGCGCATTGCTGGTCGCATTCGTGAGCGAGGCGATGCGTGCGCTCGGGCCGCGCAACTGTTTGCTGGCCGGTGTCGGCGTGATGGCCTTCGCCACGATCCTGCTCGGACAGATCACGTCGCCCTGGCAACTCTATGCGGTGAACGTGCTGCTCGCGTTCGGGTGGGCAGGCACCAGTCTCGGCGCCATCACCAACACGCTCGGTCTGTGGTTCGACAAGAAGCGCGGCATGGCCATCAGCCTTGCGCTGAATGGCGCGAGTTTCGGCGGCATCGTCGGCGTGCCTCTGATGGTGACGGCAAGCAATGCATTCGGCTTTGGCGGCGCGACTATCGCAGCAGCCGTCGCGATGCTTGTGCTGCTCGTCCCGGTGATCATCATCTTCGTCGGCCATCCGCCGCATCGCGCAGCGAGTGCTGCGCAGGGCGGTGTTGCTGCTACCACCAATGCACCATCGTCGACACGCATTCGCGCGGAGGCGATGCGTGACGTGGCGTTCCTGACGCTCACGATTGCCTTCGCGTTCGGATTGTTTGCGCAGGTTGGTTTCATCGTTCACCTGATCTCGTTTCTCGATCCGGTGATCGGCCGCGAACGCGCGGCGGCCGCGGTGTCGCTGTTGACGCTGATGGCGGTGGTTGGCCGCGTATTGTTCTCGACAGTGATCGACCGGCTCAATCAGCGACTTGCATCGGCGCTGTCGTTTCTCAGTCAGGGCGTGGCGCTCGCCATTGTCATCAACTCGCGCAACGAGGCGCTGTTATTCTTTGCTTGCGCGCTGTTCGGATTCTCGGTCGGCAATCTGATCACGCTGCCGGCGCTGATCGTGCAGCGCGAATTTGCTGCGCGCTCGTTCGGGGTGCTGGTCAGCCTGATTACGGCGGCGACGCAGGTCACTTACGCTTTCGGTCCGGGCATCGTCGGCTGGCTTCGCGATCTTTCGGGCAGTTACGCCGTGCCGTTTTATGTCTGCATGGCGTTGCAGGTGGCCGCAGCAGTGTTGATCATGGTGCGGGGGCGAAAGAGCAAAGCTCTAACCTCACGGTGAGGAGGCGCGTAGCGCCGTCTCGAACCATGAGCCGCTTGGCACATCCTTTGAGACGCCGCGCGAAGGGCGCGGCTCCTCAGGATGAGGACTGAGTTTATGTCTGCCGCTGCTTCAGCAGCTCCTCAACATCCAGCCGCTTCGTAAACATCGCAATCCCGCCATCGCCATCCCGTGGCCACTCCGCCTCCGGCCGATCCCAATACAGCTCGACGCCATTCTGGTCAGGGTCGCGCAGATACAGCGCCTCGCTGACGCCGTGGTCGCTGGCGCCGTCGAGCTGGATGCCGGCCGAGAGCACGCGATGCAGGGCATCGGCCAGTGCGGCGCGGGTCGGATACAGGATCGCGGTATGGAAAAGACCGGTGGTCCCTGGCGCCGGTGGCTGGCCGCCTTTGCTCTCCCAGGTGTTGAGGCCGATGTGGTGATGGTAATCGCCGGCCGCGATGAAGACAGCCTGATCGCCATAGCGCGCCTTGACCTGAAAGCCGAGCACGTCGCGGTAAAAGCCGAGCGCGCGCTCAAGATCGGCAACCTTCAGATGAACATGCCCGATCCGTGTGCCTGCGGGGATCGGCGGGTTTGGGTCGGGCATGTGCGAGCTCCTGATTTGCGTGATGCTCAAGACGATCTAGTCACGGGATCGCAGGATCGGTAGAGCGTCTTCGCGAAACCCATCGTTTCCGGGAATTGGATTGATGGGTCTCGCGGCGCTTTACCCATAAGGGGCATCGCCTACGCAAGCTCCGAGACCAGCCCGTCCGGCAGGCCGAATTCGTAGGTGTTCAGCGTCATTGAGACCATGGTGTAGTAGCCGCACAGGCCGATGATCTCGACGAGGCCCTGGGCGCCCAGCGTCTCGGTGGCTTCGTCATAGAGCGGCTTGGACAGGCCCTGCGCCTCGTGCAGCGACTTGGCGACGTCATAGATCACCCGCGCCTTCTTCTCGCTGAAACTCGGCGTGCGACGGTTCTTGATGTCTTCGATGATGGCGGGATCGAGGCCGCCGTCGAGCGCCATCTTCTTGTGCGCATACCATTCGAAATGCGCGGTCCAGTGCCGCGCGGTGACGAGGATCGCCAGCTCGGCATGCGCGGGTGTCAGCGTGGTGTCGTAGCGCAGAAACGCGCCGAGGCGGGTCGCGTGCCGGGCCATGTTCGGGCTGGCGAGCCAGGCCATCATCGGCTCCGGCGGGCGTCCGCGCTTGCTGGCGATCGACTCGTCATAGATGGACTTCTGGTCGGGAGACATTTCGCCAGGCGAAAGCCACTTGAGACGCATGTTGTTTCCTCGTGTGTTTTTGCTCGTTGTTCTCTGGCGATACACCGGAATGGCGAGCCTGACTACTTCCGCTTTGCAGCAGGCCATTGAATTCCACGAAGTGGCGAGTAAGCTTCGCCCAACAACATTGCGGATGCTCGGCATCCCGCGCACAAAACGGATGGAAACGCTGATGTCGGATTTCGATCAATTTCGCAGCGAGACGCGCGCCTGGCTTGAGGCCAATTGCCCGCCGGAGATGCGCAAGCCGATGAGTTCGGATGAAGATACGTTCTGGGGCGGTCGCCACGCGAAGTACTCATCCGAGCTGCAGCGGATCTGGTTCGAGCGGATGCGCGACAGGGGCTGGACCGTGCCGCATTGGCCAAAGGAATATGGCGGCGGCGGACTCGATGGCGAACAGACGAAGATCCTGCGCCAGGAAATGGCAGCGATCTCGGCCCGTCTGCCGCTGGTGTCGTTCGGCATTTCAATGCTCGGGCCGGCGCTGTTGAAATATGGCACCGACGCCCAGAAGCAGGAGCATCTGCCGAAAATTGCTGCGGGTCTGATCCGTTGGTGCCAGGGCTATTCCGAACCCAATGCCGGCTCCGATCTCGCCTCGCTGCAGACGCGCGCCGAGAGCGACGGCGATGATTATCTCATCACCGGCCAGAAGATCTGGACGTCCTACGCGAACTACGCCGACTGGATCTTCTGCCTGGTGCGTACGGACGCGTCCGGCAAGAAACATGACGGCATCAGCTTCATCCTGTTCGACATGACGTCGAAGGGCGTCTCGACCAAGCCGATCCTGCTGATCTCCGGCAAGTCGCCGTTCTGCGAGACCTTCTTCGACAATGTCCGCGTACCGAAGTCTCATGTGCTCGGCACCGTCGATCGCGGCTGGGATGTCGCGAAATATCTGCTGCAGCATGAGCGCGCGATGATTTCCGGCATGGGCGAGCGCGGCGCCGGCCGGCCGCTCGGCCAGATCGCTGTCGACTCCATCGGTGCCGATGCGCAGGGCCGTCTCGATGACGCGATGCTGCGCGGACAGATCGCAAGTTTCGAAGTCGACGAGGCCGCATTGGCCTGCGCGGCCGAGCGCGCCGCCGATCTGGCGAAAGCCGGGCAAGCGCATCCGGCGTTCTCGTCGGCGATGAAATATTACGGCACCGAACTCAACAAGCGCCGCCATGAAATCCTGATGTCATCAGGTGGCATCGATGCGCTGGAATGGGAAAGCCAGCGCTCGCATGAAGGCGCACGGCCGCGTGCGTGGCTGCGTACCAAGGCGAATTCGATCGAAGGCGGCACCAGCGAAGTGATGCTGGGGATTGTCGCCAAGCGCATTCTGGATTTGCCGGGGGCGTGAATTTCACTCTGCCCTCATCCTGAGGAGTGGCCGAAGGCCGCGTCTCGAAGGATGGTGGTGCACTCCATCTCATGGTTCGAGATGGCGCTTCGCGCCTCCTCACCATGAGGACTGAGCTAGGATCAATTTGGTCGCCAGACCGCCTCATCATTGGATCACACCCATGCCTCTCCTCCTCAACGAAGAACAGACCATGCTGCGCGATAGCGCCCGCGGCTTTATCGGCGACAAGGCGCCGGTCAGTCATTTCCGGCAGCTGCGCGATGCCAAGGATGCGACCGGGTTCTCGCGCGACTACTGGCGCGCGTTCTCCGAGATGGGATTTGCCGGATTGCTGGTGCCGGAAGCGTTCGGCGGCAGCGGGCTCGGCGCCGTCGAAGCTGGCGTCGTGATGGAAGAGATTGGCCGCACACTGATGCCGTCGCCATTCTTCTCCACGGCTGTGCTGGGCGTCTCGGCGCTGAATCGGGGCAGCGACGCGCAGAAGTCGGAATATCTGCCGAAGATCGCCAGTGGCGTGCTGCTGGCGGCGCTGGCCATCGACGAAGGCGCGAAGCATCGCCCGCTGCAGACGGCGATGAAGGCCGCACGCTCCGGCAATGGCTTCAAGCTGAATGGCGCGAAGGCATTTGTCGTCGATGGCCACACCGCCGATCTCCTGATCGTCGCGGCGCGCAGCGCAGGTGCGCCGGGTGAGCGAGACGGCCTTACGCTGTTTCTGGTCGATCCGAAGGCTAAGGGCGTCGCGCTCGAGCGTACAGCGATGGTGGATTCGCACAATGCGGCGCGGATCACGTTCGAGAATGTCGAGGTCACGGCCGATAGCTTACTCGGCGATGTCGATCAGGGCGGCGCATTGCTGGACAGCGTGCTGAATATCGGCTGCGGTGCCGTTGCTGCCGAAATGGTCGGCCTGTCAGACGAAGTGTTCGGCCGCACCGTGACCTATCTCAAGGAACGCAAGCAGTTCGGCAAACTGATCGGTGAATTCCAGGCCCTTCAACATCGCGCCGCGCATCTCTATACCGAGATCGAGGTGACCCGTGCGGCGGTGCTGAAGGCGCTGCAGCTGATCGACGACGGCGCGCCGACGGCGCCGGCCGCGATTGCCGTCGCCAAGGCCAAGGCCGGCACCACGGCGACGCTGGCTGTGCAGGAAGGCGTGCAGATGCATGGCGGCATGGGCATGACCGACCAGTTCGACATCGGCTTCTTCATGAAGCGTGCGCGGGTCTGTCAGGAATTGCTGGGGGACAGCAACTACCACGCGGATCAGCTGGCGCGGCTGAAGAATTATTGAGTGCGGGTTCTTAACCTCTCCCCGTTCTTTACGGGGTGAGGTCGCCGCGTCTTCGCGGCGGGTGAGGGGCATGGCACAAGGCCTGCCTCAATCCGCTAACGAGCGGATCGAAGAACTTCAGTCAAATTTTGAGCGTCAGTTATCGGAGCGATCCGATGAACTGCGTTTGTGGTGGACGCGTGCCATGCCCCTCACCCGACCGGCTACGCTGCGCTTCGCCAGTCGACCTCTCCCCGCAAAGGGCGGGGAGAGGTTAGAACCTCACCTGATCGGCGGCGCATATTGGATGCCGCCGGCGCTCCAGATTTGGTTCAGACCGCGCGGGATTTTCAGCTTCGAGCCTTCGCCGATATTGCGGTCATAGACTTCGCCGTAATTGCCGACATGGCGAATGATGCGGGCGGCCCAGTCCTTCGAGAGGCTGAGGTCTTCGCCATAGGCGCCTTCGGTGCCGACCAGACGCATCACGTCGGGCTTCTTCGACTTCAGGGCTTCGTCGATGTTCTTCGAGGTGATGCCGAGTTCTTCGGCATTGATCATGGCATAGAGCGTCCACTTCACGATCATCATCCAGTCGTCGTCGCGCTGGCGCACCACGGGGGCCAGCGGCTCCTTGGAGATGACGTCGGGCAGGATCAGGTGATCGTCCGGCTTGCTCATGGTCAGGCGCAGCGCATAGAGCTGCGAGGCATCCGCCGTGAAGGTGTCGCACTGGCCGGAATTATAGGCCTTGAGGACTTCATCGAGCTTCGGAAACTTCACTTCGGTATATTTGATGTTGTTGCTGCGGAAATAGTCCGCGAGGTTCAGCACGGTCGTGGTGCCGTCCTGAACGCAGACCTTGCTGCCATCGAGCTCCAGCGCGGAATCGATCTTGCGGGACTTCGGCACCATGAAGCCCTGGCCGTCATAATAGGATACGGCCGGGAAATAGAGATCGTAATTGGTCTCGCGCGACATGCTCCAGGTGGAGTTGCGCGACAGGATATCGACCTTGCGGCTCTGCAGCTCCTTGAAGCGATCCGACGCGTCGAGCGGAACGAAGGTTACCTTCTTCGGATCGTTGAAGATCGCGGCGGCAACGGCGCGGCAGAAGTCGACATCGAAGCCGGTCCATGTGCCTTGCGCATCCGGGGACGAGAAACCGGGCAGGCCGGTATTGACGCCGCAGAGTACAGCATCACGTTTGACGGTGCGCTTCAGCGTCTTGGTGTCGTAGCGCTCATAGGTGATCGCAGCCGCAGCCACTGCAGTGGCAACCACCAGGCCGATGGCCAGCCCGGTCGTGAAAGTCCGCTTCATCCCCATGCGAAGTCCGCCCCGTCGTCAGAGAAAAATATGTCAGAGAAAAACTGGATCGAAGAGCTGCGCGGTCACGCCCAGGATCAGATTTCAGGCTTCTGCCGCACGATGACCTTGGTGCCCACCGGAATCCGGTCATAGAGGTCGGCGACATCGGCATTGACCAGCCGGAAGCAGCCGGACGATACGGCGGTGCCGATGGTGTCGGGCCGGTTGGTGCCGTGGATGCGATAGACGGTGGCGCCGAGATAGAGCGCCCGGGCGCCGAGCGGGTTGCCCGGGCCGCCCGCCATGAAGCGCGGCAGATAGGGTTGGCGCGCAATCATTTCCGGCGGCGGCGTCCAGTCCGGCCATTCCGCCTTGCGCGAGATTTTCAGGAGGCCCTGCCACTGGAAGCCGTCGCGGCCGACGCCGATGCCGTATCGCAGCGCGCGACCATTGCCTTGCACCACATAGAGATGGCGTTCGGAGGTCGCTATGATGATGGTGCCCGGCGCCTCGGTGGTGCGATACAGCACCATCTGCTTCTGGAATTCCGGTTCGAGCTGAACAGAGTCGTCGGCAATCAGCCCGGGCTCGTCGCCGACATCCGGACGCGGTTGCTGGGCGAGGCCTTGCGTAATCGATAACATCAGGCTGGCTGCGGCGACGAGTTGAAAGCCAAGCAGGCGGCGGATGTTGATCATCGCAGGCATCTCCGGTTTCGCGTCCGATATTCTGTATCATCCCAGCCAAATCACGGGAACCATGAAATCAACGGGCATGGCGACGGTCCGCACGCGGACGTCGTGAGTCGCCGGCATATTTGCCGTCCGCGGATGACGATTTGATTAAAGGTCACCGCGTCTATTTCGGTGCGATCCACAGTCGCAGCACGTAGCTGACGAGGGTCACACTGGCGACGCCGCCCAGCCACAGCGCAGCAAACCACAACAGGCGCTGTATCAGCGGGCGCTTGCCCAAAGAGCCGGGCTTTTGCTGCGACGCAGGTGTCATCAATGATAACCCGCGCCGGCGCGAACCTTGCCGCGAAACACGTAATAGGCCCAGGCGGTGTAGCCGAGGATGATGGGAACCAGCACGGCGACGCCGTAGCTCATGAAATGCAGGCTGTTGTCGGGAGACGCGGCCTGCCAGATGGTGATGCTGCGCGGCACGATATAGGGCCACATGCTGATGCCCAATCCGGCATAGGACAATGCGAACAGCGCCAGCGACAGGAAGAACGGCCGGTAATCCTGTTTGGCCGCGAGGCTTCGCATCAAGAGCGCTGTGATGGCAGCAACCGCGATCGGCACCGGCGCCGTCAGGATGATGTTGGGCCAGGCGAACCAGCGCCGCGCATATTCGGCATCCAGAAATGGCGTCGCGATGCTGACGAGACCGATGGCGGCGAGCATGGCGAACAGCAGCCACCAGCTCAGACGATAGGCCCGATCGCGCAAGGCGCCTTCGGTCTTCAACACCAGCCAGGTGGCGCCGAGCAGGCCGTAGCCGGCCATCAGTGCGAGTCCGGTCAGGACGCTGAACGGTGTCAGCCAGTCCCACCAGCCGCCGCCATAGTGGCGACCATTGACGGTGATGCCCTGCAGGATCGCGCCGAGCGCCACGCCCTGCGCCAGCGTGGCCATCAGCGAGCCGCCGGCAAAGGCGATGTCCCACAGATTGCGCTCGCGCGTGGTGCGCCAGCGAAATTCGAAGGCGACACCGCGAAACACGAGGCCGAGCAGCATCACGATCATCGGCGTATAGAGCGCCGGCATCAGCACCGCATAGGCCAGCGGAAACGCCGCCATCAGCCCGCCGCCGCCGAGCACCAGCCAGGTCTCGTTGCCGTCCCAGACCGGAGCGACCGAATTCATCATGACGTCACGGTCTTCCTTCTTCGGGAACAGCGGAAACAGCATGCCGAGGCCGAGATCGAAGCCGTCCATCACGACATAGACGAAGACGGAAAAGGCGATGATGAAGGCCCAGACGACCGCGATATCGATCATGATGCGCGCCCCGATGCGGTTGCACCCACAGCCGGGGTAATGCCCGCCGCGCGACTCGGGACGTTGCCGGCCGGGCCCTGCTCATCATGATGTGGCGGCACGGCCATGAGCCGGAGCAGATAGATCGTGCCGGCGGCGAAGACCAGGAAATAGACGATGGCGAAGGCGATCAGCGACGACGCAACGGCTGGCGCAGCCAATGGCGAGACAGAGTCGCTGGTGCGCAGCAGGCCGAATACCGTGAACGGCTGCCGCCCAGTTTCGGTCGTCACCCAGCCGGCCAGCACGGCGATGAAGCCCGCCGGGCCCATCGCGAGCGCAAAGATATGCAGGAATCGCGACTCATAGAACTTGCCGCGGAAGCGCATGAAGAGGCTCAGCAGACCCAGTCCCAGCATCAGAAAGCCGATGCCGACCATGATGCGGAACGACCAGAACGTCACCGGCACTGGCGGCCAGTTCTCGCGCGGGACGGTGTCGAGGCCGGCCATCGGTGCATTCAGATCGTGCTTCAGGATCAGGGATCCGAGCTTGGGTATCTCGATGGCATAGTTCACTCTGCCTTCGGCTTGGCTCGGGATGCCGAACAGGATCAGTGGTGCGCCATGGGGATGGCTCTCGAAATGGCCTTCCATGGCCATGATCTTGGTCGGCTGGTGCTCGAGCGTGTTGAGGCCGTGCTGATCGCCGGCGAGGATCTGCAGCGGTGCGACCAGTGTGGCCATCCACATCGCCATGGAAAACATCACGCGCGGGCCGGGCAGGCGCGTATCCTTGAGCAGATGCCAGGCGCCGACCGCGCCCACCACGAAAGCCGTGGTGAGATAGGCCGCCAGCACCATATGCACGAGACGATACGGGAAGGACGGATTGAAAATCACCTTCCACCAGTCGGCGGCAACAAACTGGCCGGCAGCGTTGATGGTGTAGCCGGTCGGCGTCTGCATCCAGGAATTCGCGGAGAGAATCCAGAAGGCCGAAAACAGCGTCCCAATCGCGACCATCAACGTGGCGAAGAAATGTAGTCTGGGTCCGACGCGTTCGAGGCCGAACAGCATGACGCCAAGAAAGCCAGCCTCAAGGAAGAAGGCGGTGAGGACTTCATAGGCCATCAGCGGGCCGATGATCGGTCCCGCCTTGTCGGAGAAGGCCGACCAGTTGGTGCCGAACTGGTAGGACATCACGATGCCCGAAACCACGCCCATGCCGAAAGCAATGGCGAAGATCTTGAGCCAGTAATTGAACAGGTTGAGGAAGACGTCGCGCCCGGTCCACAGCCAGAGCGCTTCGAGCACCGCGAGATAGCTTGCTAGTCCAATCGAGAACGCGGGAAAGATGATGTGAAATGACATCGTGAACGCAAATTGCGCTCGGGCTAGTATGACAGGGTCAAAGCCTTCGAACATCTGCATCCGTCCATGTGTAGTCGGGACGTGTTCTATCATGCAGAGCGCGCGGGCGATACTGCGCGAGGTCTTGTGTTAGTTGGCTGCCCGCATTCGACAACGTCTTGAAAAGGCTGTCCATCTGCCCGCATCGGCGTTGGCCGTTAGACTCGTAGACAATTTGTCCAATTTTGTCAGATGTATTGCGCAGGTCGATGCGGAAGTTCGCGCGACCGACGACGATGACACAGCCGCAGCTCCAAACAGAATACGACCCGGAAGGGGGCATCCCGTCCGGGTCGCTGGAGGTGGGAGGTTTACGCGAACTGACGTCTGGAACGTTGGAGCAAAGGCATCGCGGCAGATTACGCTGCGATACTGTCGATGCCGGCGGTCTTCAGGAGATCGGCGAGCTGCTTGCGGGCGTAGAACATCCGGGTCTTCACCGTCGACGCGGGGATACCGATCAGGCCGGCGACCTCTTCTACTGACTTCTCATGATAGTAGACGAGGTTGACGATCTCGCGATGCGCCGGCGACAGCTTGGCGACACAGGCGCGAAGAATGGCGCTGGTGCGGCTGCGATCGAGCGATGCCTCAGGTGTATCGGCCTGGTCGGCGATTTCCATGACATCGTCCTGGTCGATGTCTTCATATTTACGCTGGCGCAGCGCGGTCAGTGCCTTGAAGCGTGCGATCGACAACAACCAGGTGGAGACCTGCGAGCGGCCTTCGAACTGGCTGGCGGTCCGCCACACATCGAGGAATACCTGGCTGACCAGATCTTCCGCTGCCGACGTGTCACGCAGCATGCGGAGAACGAAGCGATAGACCCGCACATTGTGCCGGGCATAAAGCGTATGCATCGCCGTGCGGTCGCCGCCAGCGATATTCTCCAGCAACATCTCGTCCGAGGTGGCGCGGGCCGTAATGATACCCTGCTGACCGGCGGCATTGAGGGCGATGACGTTCTGCATGACTAACTCCCGTAAGAGACCGCGTTGCGGCTTCGTTGGGAGGATTGTTAAGGAGCCCAAGTTTCAGGGCGTCTGCTTCAAAAGCGGAAAATGGTTTCATGGAACCGGAGAATTGTTTCGTCGCAGGGTTGGCGACGAAACATTCAGGGGTGAAATGCGTGCAACTTGAACGAGATAGATTCTAAAAGGGGCGCTCAGGCCTTGTCGCCTGCCGGGGAGAACAAATAGCCCCCGCCGCGAATTGTACGGATCACGGCGGGTTTCGTCGGATCGGGCTCGATTTTGCGGCGGATTCGCATGATCCGCAGGTCAACCGCCCGGTCGAAAGCCTCGGCATCGCGGGCATTGGCCAGTTCGAGCAGCCGCTCGCGCGAGAGCACGCGCTTCGGATTGGCGGCGAATACCTTGAGCAGGCCAAATTCAGAGGCCGTCAGCGGATGTTCGTTGCCCTCATCATCGCGCAGGGCCTGTGCTTCCAGATCGAGCCATTTCGTGCCGAAGCGCACGAGATGATCCTTGCTCTCCTTGGCAGGCGTTGCATCTGCTGCTGCGCCCTTCGCTGGCGTGCTTCGGCGCAAGACCGAGCGGATGCGCGCCATCAATTCGCGGAGTTCGCAGGGCTTGGCAATGTAATCGTCGGCGCCGAGTTCGAGGCCGACGACACGGTCGATCGGGCTCGCGGTGGCGGTCAGCATAATCACCGGCACATTGATGCGGCTCTTGAGGTCACGGATGATCGAGAGCCCGTCTTCCTCGGGCATGTTGAGGTCGAGCACCACGAGATCCGGCACCTTGGTCTCGATCTCGCTGCGCAGGCTCTTGCCGCCGTCGCACAGGGTCACGGCAAAGCCGTGCATCTTGAGATAGTCGCCCACCATCTCGCGGGCGGGCGCTTCGTCGTCGACGATGACGATATGCGGGCTCTGGCTCATGACAGGCCCTCACTGGTGGCTGGCAGCAGGATGGTGAAGGTAGCGCCCTGGCCGGGGCCGGGGCTATGTGCATTCACCTCGCCGCCATGCATGTCGATGATGCGTTTGACGATCGACAGGCCGAGGCCGGTCGAGCTTTCGCCGCCGGTCGGCTTGGCTGACAGCCTCTGGAAGCGGCCAAACAGCCGGTCGAGATCTTCCGGCGACAGGCCAGGGCCTTCGTCGCTGATGCTGATCCGGACAAAATCGGCGTCGCCTGTGATGAGCAGCGCGATCTTGCCGCCGATCGGGCTGTATTTGATGGCGTTGCTGACGAGATTGTCGATCGCTTCGCGCATCCGGTCGGCATCGCACATGGTGAGATCGTGGTGAGCCGGCGCGGAGACGGAGAGATCCTGCTGCTTGTTCACGGCAGACGGCCGGTTCGCTTCCGCGACCTCACGGACCAGCGCCGCCAGATCGACCGGCTCGCGGCGGATGGTGATATCGAAAGCGTCCGCCATGGCGTCGGAGATCAGATGATCGACCATCGAGGTCAGTCGCTTGGTGGCGTCACGGATATGATCGACCTGCGCGGCGACGTTCTCCTTCGGCGAGCCTGCGGATATCAGCTCGGTCAGCATCTCGGTGCGGCCGAGGATCACGCCGAGTGGATTCTTCAGGTCATGGGCAACGGTGCCCAGAATCTCGTTCTTGAAGCCATTGGCGCGCTGCAGCCGCAGCCACTGTGCAGAGAGACGGCGATTGGCCTGCATGAGGGCGCGGGTGCGCTGCGCCACGCGGTCTTCCAACTGCGTATTGGCCTCGTGCAGTTGCTGGTAGAGGATCACGTTGTCGAAGGCGATCGACAGCCGGCTGCCGAAGATCTCCACCAGCGAACGATCGGTCTCCGATAATTGCCGCTCTGCCTGCAGCAGCACGACAACCTCGCGGCCGCTTCCGGTGCGGATATAGAGCGCCGTCCGATGGTCAGCGAAATCATGCTTGCGGCGCCTGAAGGCCTCTTCGACCATCTGGCGCAGGTCCGGGTCGAGCGATTGCGAAGTCGCGGTGCCCATGAAGCGGCTGTAGCAGCCGGATCCGGCGAGGACGGCATAGTCGTCGCCGACAACGCCGCCATCGCGCAGCACCAGAATGCCGGCGCAATCCACATTCAGTAGCGAGGCGATCTGCGTCAGCACGCCTTCGGCAAGCCGCTGCATCGACTTGAAATCATAGAGCGTCGAGGCTGCGTCGATGATGATTTCGAGGCCGCGCCGTGTCTGCACCATGCGTTCGAGCTGCTGATAGCTGCGCAGCGCCGCGGTCAACGAGGTGAACAGCTTGTCGGCGGTCAGTTCGGTCTTCGCCTTGTAATCGTTGATGTCGTAGTCGACGATGACGCGGCGCTCCGGCGCCTGGCCGGGCTGGCCGGTGCGCAGGATGATGCGGACGGTTTCGTTGTGTAGCTCGTTGCGGATGAACTCGACCAGTTCGAGGCCCGCCGCGTCGGTCTCCATGATGACGTCAAGCAGCACGGCCGCGATATCCGTATGCTCGCGCATCAGGGCCTGGCCTTCGGCAGCCGAATAGGCCGACAGGATTTCCAGCGACTGGCCGTTCAGGGTGTAGTCGCTCAGTGCGAAGCGCGTGCCTTCATGCACGGCCTGGTCATCGTCGATGACCGCGATCTTCCATTTTCGGTTATTGGTTTCCTCCGGGACATCACCGGAGTCTTCAATCAGGTAGAGGACATCGTCCTGGTCGGCCATTGCGTAGTCCCGTCAAATGATCCGGCGGCGCCAGTGGCGGCCCGCGGCATGATAATGCGAAATGTCGTGCCTTGTCCCAGCCTTGACTCCAGCATCATCCGGCCACCCAGCTGCTGGGTCACCAGATTGTACACGATGTGGAGGCCAAGGCCGGTGCCGCCTTCGTTGCGGCGCGTGGTGAAAAACGGGTCGAAAGCCTGTCGCTGGACGTCCGGGCTCATGCCCGCGCCGTTGTCGGAGAAGCTGATCTCGATATCGTCGGTGCCGCGGGGTTTCGCGGTGATGGCAATGGCGCCGGGCTTGCCGTCCGGGAATGCGTGATTGGCCGCATTCAGGAACAGATTGGTCAGGATCTGGCCGTAGGACCCGGGATAGCCGTCGATCATCAGCCCGTCCGGCACATCGACCGTCAGCGTGATCGGAGCCTTCTTCAGGACGGGGCGCAGACTGGCGATGATCTGATCGGTGGCCTCGGAGAGACTGAACTGCCGCCGTTCGGCATGGGAACGATCGACGGCGACCTGCTTGAAGGACTGGATGAGTTCGCCGGCGCGATGCAGGTTGGCGACCAGTTGCTGCGCCGCATCGCGTGACGTTTTGACGAATTCTTCCAGTTGCGAACGTCGCAACGGGGCATTGGAGCGCAGTTCGGCCTCGAATATCTCCGAGCGCCGCGCGAAGCTTGATGCCACGGTCAGGCTGATGCCGATCGGATTGTTGACCTCGTGGGCTACGCCGGCGACCAGACCGCCAAGTGCGGCCAGCCGTTCGGCGTCGATCAAATTCTGCTGTGCGGCATTTAGTTCGAGCAGCGCGCTTTCGGCCTTCTCCTTCGACGCGCGCAGCTCGTTCTCGGCTTCGCGCTTGGCGACAGCGTTCTCGCGGAACACCTCGACCGCGCGGGCCATGGCGCCGACTTCGTCCTTGGCGGCCGTGCCCTGGACCTTGCGATCATAGTCGCCGGAGGTGATCGCCCGCATCGATGCCATGATCTGCTGCAGCGGCAGGCGGATGCTGAGCGCGATGATGATGCCTGCGGTGATGATCAGCCCAAGAAAGGCCGCGGCGATGACCATGACATTGCGGGAGATCGCCGTCAGTGTGCGGTCGAAAGTGGCCTGCGCGGACTGCTCGCGCTGCCGCATCTTGACGGACAGGCCATCGATCGCAGCAATCGTGTCGGCCTGGCTGGCATCGATCGAATTGCGCAGCAGGTCCGTGCGGCTGGAGAGTTGCTCGGACAGTTTTGCGAGTCCCTGACGGAGTGCAACTGAACGTCCCCTGAGCCGCTGCAGCGCAATACGTTGCAGATCATTGTCGGCGAGGTCGGTCATGACCGGGATGGTGCGCTCGATCGTCTCTGTGTTGCGGCGTGCATCCTCGGCCGAGGCGGATGCCAGCGACAGATAATAGGCGTTGGCGGCGACCAGCATCGCGGTGAATGCCTCACGCGACTTGCCGAGTGCCGGCCAGATCAGCGCATCACGCTGGCCGGTGGCGCCCTCGATGATGGAGTACAGTCCCGCCATGTCCTTGGCAGGCCCGAGCACCTGTTCCTCATAGGTCTTGGCAATGGTGGTCTGAAGCGTCCGCAATTCGCCGAAGCCGCTGAGGAAGCGCTCGGTGACGCGCTCCAGCTCGGCGACCGAGCCGGATAGCATGGGGTCGGTCGAGGCACGGGTATTCAGTGTCCCAAGCACAGCCTCGCGCAGCAGCAGAATCTCGGCGAACAGTTCGGGGCTGGGCTGATTGATATAGCGATGGATCAGGTTCTGCAGCCGGCCGGTCTCGCTCTCGAGCAGGGCCAGAACCTGATCGGATTGCCGGACCTGGCGCACATCGTCCCAGGCGGAGGACAGCACCCGCGAGCCGCTCCAGATCAATCCCGCCAGGACGAGGACGACCGCCGAGTTCAGGGCTGCGATGGACAAAATGCGCCAGCGGATCGGAATCGCACGGACAGCCGCGACGACGCCGGTCCGGCCTCGCGCCGCCAGCTCGTCCTGTCCTTCAGAAACTCCGTTGTGCGGGCTCGTCACCACAGGTGTGTCATTCGGCCTTGCGAAAGGTTCAATCGGTGAGACAGCCGTGCGTCGCAACCCGGCAATTCGTTTTTTCTAGTCTGAAAGAGTTTCGTTGAGGTTGCGAGACAGTTCAATGTAGCAAATACAGGCGGTGCTGGCTATTAACCTGCAACAACTGGTTGAATTGGCGCAGTCCCGATTGAACCGAACGCCGCGAAGTCGCAACAGAGTGCTGCGGCAGATCGTGTCCGGTGAACGCCACCGTGCGGGGCAATTTCGATCAAAACTATAATGGAATCATTATTTTATTGGGCGGACGCTTTGACCCCCAATGATAACGCAGCAGGCTGATAGCCGACGGCGTTGTAAGGGCAGGACGAAATGAAGTTGAAGGCGGCGCTCGGATATCTCGCGCTTGTGGTGACAGTCAGCCAGATGGCGACGCCCGCACGCGCCACCGACATTCAGTGGTGGCACGCGATGTCCGGAGAACTCGGCCGGCACGTCGAAAAGCTGGCCGCGGACTTCAACGCCACACAGACGGGCTATCGCATCGTTCCGGTCTACAAGGGCAACTATACCGAGACTGTCACCGCGGCGATCTTTGCCTTCCGGTCCCGGAGCCAGCCTGCCATCGTCCAGGTCAATGAAATCGCGACGGCCACCATGATGGCAGCGAAAGGGGCGACCTACCCTGTCTATGAGCTGATGCGCGATCAGGCGGAGGCGTTCAATCCGTCGGCCTATCTGCCAGCCATTACGGGTTACTACACCGACATGGCCGGCAACATGCTGTCCTTCCCGTTCAATGCATCGACGCCGATCCTTTACTACAACAAGGATCTGTTCCGTGCCGCCGGGCTCAATCCGGACGAGCCGCCGCGGACCTGGCCGGAACTCGGCGCCGCTGCCAAGCGATTGCGGACGGCAGGCGCGGTTTGCGGGTTCACCACGGCCTGGCCATCATGGATCAATGTCGAGAACTTCTCGGCATTCCACAACATTCCGGTGGCGACCAAGTCCAATGGTCTCGGCGGTCTGGACGCGGTGCTCACCTTCAACAATCCGTTGATGGTGAGGCATATTACGCAACTTGCCGAATGGCAGAAGACCAAGGTCTTCGACTATAGCGGCCGTGCGACAGCGGCTGAGCCACGCTTTCAGAAGAGCGAATGCGGCATTTTCCTGGGCTCGTCGGGGACCCGCGCCGACATTCTCGCCAATGCGAAATTCGAGGTCGGCTATGGCCTGATGCCCTACTGGCCGGATGTCACGGCCGCGCCGCAGAATTCGATCATCGGCGGCGCAACGCTCTGGGTACTGCGGGATCGGCCGCGCGAAGAATACAAGGGCGTCGCGAAGTTCTTTGCGTTTCTTTCGCAGCCCGAAGTACAGGCGACCTGGCATCAGAAGACGGGTTATCTGCCGATCACACGAGCCGCTTATGAACTCACGCGCCAGCAGGGTTTTTATGACCGCAACCCCGGCACCGTGAAATCCATCGAGCAGATCACGCTCAAAGCGCCGACGGAAAATTCGAAGGGATTGCGCCTTGGCTCGTTCACGCTGATCCGTGACGCCATCGAGGATGAGCTGGAGCAGGCCTTCAGCGGCAAGAAGCCTGCGCAGGAGGCACTCGACGCTGCAGCCGAGCGCGGCAACAAATTGCTGCGCCAATTCGAACGCGCCAATCCGGTGCAGTGATATCTGCTCGGTCGCGGCGCATCACGATCTTCGTTAGTTGCTAACGAAGATCATATCTCAGCGGAACGTTGAACGCTTCCGTACCGCCGGTCTTCTCCGGCGGAAATGCCGGAAATGGCTGCGCGCGACGAACCATGGCGAGCGTTTCGGCATCGAGCGCTTGATTTCCCGACGATCCCAGGAGGCGAGAAGACAGCACGTGACCGTTGCGATCGAGTGTAAAGGCGATCCTGACGGCTGCCGTGCCTGACTGACCGGTGCGTGCGCTCTGGGGAAATTGCTTGAAGCGTTGCAAGTGTGATTGAACGAGCTGATTGTAGGACGCAGACGCTGCCCTGGAGGCACCGGCCGCGGCCGCTGATGCTGCAGGCGCGATGCGTTCTGCGCGCGGTGCTGCGGTGGTTTGCGGCGCTGCCGGCGTATCGTTCAGCTTCTTCTTGACCTCGGCGCGTATCGGCTTCGGTTTGGGCTTTTCCAGCACCGGTTTTGGCGGATCGGGAATGATCTTGGCGGGTTCGGGCGGGGGGGGTGTCGGCTCGGTTTTCTGCTCGGGCGGCGCTTCGACGACCGGCTTCTCCATCAGCGGCGTCGGCGGGATCTGTTCTTCCACCTGCTTCTGCTGAACGGGCTCGGGCGGCGGCTCGGACGGCGCTTCCGCTTTCTGCATCTCGGGGCCGGGCGCGATATCCAACGGCTGCGTTTCGGGCGCAGCGGTGGCCGGCGCCATGTCGATCATGATGGTGGGCATCGTAACGCCCGGCGGGTTCGGCTGATGGTACCACCAAATTCCTACGGCGATCAGGCCGGCATGGATCGCGACGATAGCGATCGCCGACCCGGTCCAGCGAAGACCGACGCTGTCGGTCGGCGCATGTAGCGCAAAGACGTTCATGGCGCGGAGGTTCGTCCGTCGAGGCCGACCAGTGCGATCTTGAGATAGCCTGCATTGCGCAGCAGGTTCATCACTTCCATTAGATCGCCATAGCTCACGACCTTGTCCGCGCGCAGGAAGATGCGCTCGTCTTTGTTGTTCTTGGTCGCAGCATCCAGCGCGCCGCTGAGCGTATCGCGCGGGATGATGTCTTCGCCGACGGCGATCGTCAGGTCAGGCTTGACGGTGACGAAGACCGGCTTGTCGGGACGCGGCTGTGGTTCGACGGCGCTTGCCGGCAGATCGACACCGAGATCGACCGTTGCCAGCGGCGCTGCCACCATGAAGATGATCAGCAGAACCAGCATCACGTCGATGAAAGGCGTCACGTTGATTTCGTGGTTGACTTCGAGGTCGTCACCGCCGCCTGAGCGTCCACCTAATCTTGCAGCCATGGTCTATTCCGCCGCCCGCGAGATCGGCATGCCGCGACGACCGTGATCGCGGCTCATCAGCAGCATGACCTGTGCGGAGGCATCGCCGAGCAGCGCACGGTAGGTCGTGATGTTACGAACGAGCTGGTTATAGATCACCACGGCCGGAATGGCTGCGACGAGACCAAGTGCTGTCGCGAGCAAGGCTTCGGCGATGCCCGGCGCGACGACGGCGAGGTTGGTGGTCTTGGTTTCCGAAATGCCGATGAAGGCGTTCATGATGCCCCAGACGGTTCCGAACAGGCCGACAAAGGGCGCAGTCGCACCGATCGTTGCGACCACGCCGATGCCGCGGGAGATCCGGCGTGACATTGCCTGTTCGACGCGCTCAAGCCGGAGCGCAATGCGCTCCTTGAAGCCGTCATCGAACAGTCCATGGGAGAGGGCAGTCTCGCGCACTGCCGAATGAATGAGCTGGGCCACGGGATCGCGGGCGTTGGCGCTGTCGTGCTCGACCTGGGCCAGCGTCGTGTCGCTTTCCAGTATGTCGAGGCGCCGTTTGGCGGACCGCGTTTCGCGGCTGAGTTCGATGGTCTTTGCGAGCCAGACCGTCCAGGTTACCAGCGAGGCGATCGCAAGACCGATCATCACGACCTTCACCACGATGTCGGCATTCATGAACATGCCCCATGGGGACAGATTATGCGGCAGCAACGCTTCCGTGGTCGCAGCTACAGCAAACTGCGGAACCGCCGCCGTTCCGCTAACCGCCACGAATACAGTTGTGATGGAAGACCAGGATCTTGTCATAGGGGCTGCATTCCGTCGGTCGAAGTTTGCAATGGGAGATGATGGCGAAGAATAGCTTCGCATGTGAACGATGTCGCCCTCTGGAGACCGAGTTGAGGCCCAAACTGGAGCGATTCCAAGGTCATTGGGCTCAAAATCTCATACTCGTGAAGAGCCGCACGCCGCGCCCAGGCTGCAGCACCTCGGCCTTCTTGAAGGAGATGTGGTTGCGGACCTGCTCGTCGAGCAGATTGTCGCCGGTCACGCCGAAGGTGATGTCGCGCAGGCCGCCGTCGACCTTCGCGAATGTGTGGGTATAGCTCACCTCAGCCTTCAGTAAGTTGTAGCCAGCCGTCGAAGTTTCATTGAGCGCAATGTCATTCTGCGTGAATGCATGCAGGACACCCAGACGGGCATACCATTCGGCGCTGCGCCACCAGACGCCGCCGCCCACGCGCATCGGTGCGATGCGCGGAACATTGCTGCCATCGGCAAAGGTCGCGCGGACCACGTCGAATTGGGTGTCGATCCCGAGCATGCCGTCGCTGAGCGGAGTCACATCGAGTTGTGCCATCAGCTCGGCGCCGCGGAAATTGGCATCTCGCTGACCATAGGCGACCTGCAGAAGCGGGCCTGTCGCGCCGCAGCTTGCGAAAGTGTCGGTGCAGAAGTTGCCGGTTACTTGTTTGAAAATGAAATCGAGATAGCGCGTGTAGTAGAGGCTGGCCTCGAAGCGAAGCTGGCCGCTGCTGCGCTTGAGGCCCACTTCGACCGACTCTGCGGTTTCGATTTTCAGATCCGGATTGCCGATGACGAAGGTGCCGGATGCGCCATCAGAGCCGCGCGAGTAAAGTTCCGGCGCGGCAGGCGCGCGCTGCGCACGCTGTACGCTCAGATTGGCAACCATATCCCAAGGCAGTGATTTCAGCAGTCCAAAGCTGAAGCTCTTCGGGGTGAAATCGCGTGTCGCTGCGGTCTCGGAGAATGTGTCGGGCGGCGGAAGAAAATTGCTGGGGAAGATCGGCGCCATGCCGGATACCGACAGGCTCTCGATACGGCCGGCGGCCTGGAATTTGAGTGTGTCCGAGAGCTGCAACTGCTCGAACACGAAGCCCGCGACGGTGTCCGTATTGGTGGGAGCGAGCAACCCGCCCAGCAGCCCCGCGGTGCCGAGCTTACGATTGCTGGCCTGCACGCCCCAGCTTCCGGTCAATGCGCCGAGCGGTGTTGCGACCGAGGCGTGGTCCAGTTCGAAGCGGCCTTCGATTTCCTTGTTGGTGATGGTGTTCTGCAGGCCATCGACGCCATTGCTGCCGATGCCGAGCTCGCCATGCTTGTAGTCGCTGACGCCGAACGTATAGCGGATCGCGGCGATGCCGTCGGTTGGCGCGCGCCATTCGCCCTTGCTGGTGACCTTGGTTTGTTCGAGATCGATGCGGGTCCGCGACGCGGATTCGGCGATGCCGGGGATATGATACAGGCTGGTGATGTGCTGGATCGCGGTGCCGATATAGCCGCCATCGAAGATGTAGGAGCCGCCGACCGACTGGCCTTCCGAGCGCAGCCGCGTATTGGCCTGGACGCCGCCGCCGGGAATTCTGTAATCGCCGGCGCTGCGGCCGAAGGCGTCGACGTGAATGGCGACATTGTTGCCTGACGCATCGATGCTGGCCGCGCCGTCGATGCTGCTATCCACCGAGGAACCGCCGCCCTTGATGCGCGCACTGAAATTGTCCGGCACGAGATTTTCCGGAATGCGGTTGTTGCTGGCGGTGACGACGCCACCGATGGCCTGATTCCCGTAGCGCAGCGTTGCGGGACCGCGGATCACCTCGATCTTGTCGGCAGAGAGCGGATCGACCGGGACCTGATGGTCCTGGCTGAAATCCGACGCGTCCTGGCTGCCGATTCCATTTTCCTGAACTCGGACACGATAGTCATCGAGGCCACGGATATTCGGTCTGCTCGCGCCCGGCGCAAAGGTCGATGCCGCAACACCCGGCTGGGTGGCGAGCAAGTCGGCGATGGAGGCGGATGTCGTGCGCTGCAGGGCGTCGCCGGTTAGCAGGGTGGTGGACTGGAAGCCGTCCGTTTCCTTCTTCCGCTCGGCACTGACCACGATTTCCGACAGCGTTTGCCCCTCCTGGGCCTTCGCCTCTCCAATCCAGATTGATGAGAGGCACGCTGCCCCCGTGATCGACGCCCACAACCTCAAACTCACGCCATTCCCCAATATTACTGATTTGATGCGAATGCTAATGCGAACTATTCGCAATAAGAGGCGAGAGCCGATGTATGTCAAGCCAGAAACAGGCGACTAATGATCGGGCAAGCACGCGAGGTGGTCTAAATTATGTGCATATAAGTATCTTTGTATGCAATAAGGCGGAAGCATCTGGCGATGCTGACCGTCGGGCGCGTTGTGGAAATGCGAGATTTATCAGACGCCTAGGCGATCATTAGGGGTTCGTTAAGCTCTGGCACGAAGTTTGCGATGTCTGTTCCCAAGCCGATCCACTCGCGCCCTTGGGGAGAGCCAGAATGAAGCGTCGTGATTTTCTGAAAACCGCCACAAGCGCCGCCGCCGGCGCCATGGTCTCCGGTCCGGCGATCTTCTCGTCCGCCAAGGCAGATGCCCGATCCGAAACCCTGCTGATCGTCTCCGAAAGCGGCCCCAACAACCTCGATATTCATGGCGTCGGCACCAATGTGCCCGGCTATGAAGTGTCCTGGAATTGCTACGACCGTTTGATCGGCCACGAGATGAAAGCCGGCCCCGGCGGCGTTCCTTATTATGACCGCGACAAGTTCAAGCCTGAACTCGCCGAGGACATGACGATCAGCGACATGTCGGCGACCTTCAAGCTGCGCAAGAACGCGAAGTTTCACGACGGCACGCCGGTGACGGCGAAGGACGTGAAGTGGTCGCTCGATCGTTCGGTCAGCGTCGGCGGTTTTCCGACCTTCCAGATGAGCGCCGGATCGCTGAAGAAGCCGGAGCAGTTCGTGATCGTTGATGATCACACCGTGCGGGTCGATTTCGCCACCAAGGATCGCCTGACGATTCCGGATCTCGCTGTCATCGTCCCCTGCGTGATCAATTCCGAATTGGTGAAGAAGAACGCCACCGAGAAGGATCCGTGGGGTCTCGAATATACCAAGATGCAGACTGCGGGCGGCGGCGCCTACAAGGTGACCAAGTGGACTGCAGGCACCGAAGTCATTCTCGAGCGCAATGACGATTGGGTTTCCGGTCCGATGCCGAAGATCAAGCGCGTGATCTGGCGCATGGTACCGCAGGCCGGCAACCGTCGCGCGCTGCTCGAGCGCGGCGATGCCGATATGTCCTATGAACTGCCCTACAAGGATTTTCAGGAGATCAAGGCCAACGGCAAGCTCGATGTCGTATCGCTGCCGTTCTCCAACGGCATTCAGTATATCGGCATGAATGTCACCAAGCCGCCCTTCGACAATCCGAAGGTGCGTCAGGCTGTGGCCTATGCGCTGCCCTATCAGAAGATCGTCGATGCCGTGTTGTTTGGCCTGGCCAATCCGATGTTCGGCGCCTCTGCCGACAAGTCGACTGAAGTGGCCTGGCCGCAGCCGACCAAATACAACACCGATATGGCCAAGGCGAAAGCGCTGCTGGCCGAGGCTGGCTATCCCAACGGCTTCGAGACGACGATCTCGTTCGATCTCGGCTTCGCGGTTGTCAACGAGCCGCTATGTATTCTGGTGCAGGAAAGCCTTGGCCAGATCGGCATCAAGACCACGATCAACAAGATCCCCGGCGCCAACTGGCGCACCGAGCTGAACAAGAAAGAGATGCCGCTCTACACCAACGTGTTCTCCGGCTGGCTCGATTACCCCGAATACTTCTTCTACTGGTGCTATCACGGCGACAATTCGGTGTTTAACACCATGAGCTACAAGTCGCCGGAGATGGACAAGCTCATTAACGGTGCGCGCATGGCGGCCGCAACCGGCGACAAGGCGGCCTATGATGCCGACGTGAAGGGCTTCGTCGATCTCGCGTTCAATGATTTGCCGCGCATCCCGCTGTATCAGCCCTATGTCAACGTGGCGATGCAGAAGAACATCTCGGGCTACCAGTACTGGTTCCATCGCCGGCTCGACTATCGCGCGCTCGTGAAGGCGTGATGTGATGAGCGCGAGGAAGCTCGCCTGGTTCGATGATGGGGCGGTTCTATCGTCCCCTCCCCCCTTGCGGGGGAGGGTGGCGCGAAGCGCCGGGAGAGGGGTGAGCCACGAACTCTGGCGCTTGGTGCTCCCCCTCTCCCCAACCATCCCCCGCAAGGGGAGAGGGGGCGCCTTGAGCTTGTTTGCAACTATGTCGATGAACACGAGGCACGCACCATGCTCAGTCTGATCGGCAAACGACTGATGTTCGCGATCCCGAGTTTGATCGGGGTCGTGATCGTGACGTTCCTGCTGACGCGCGCTTTGCCCGGCGATCCCGCGGCCTATTTCGCGGGACCGTCGGCGGACAAGCAGGCGATCGAGGAGATCCGCAAGAAGCTCGGTCTCGACAAGCCGCTGATCGAGCAATTCTTCCGCTATACGGCGGATCTGGCCAAAGGCGATTTCGGCAATTCGCTGACCACCGGCCAGCCGGTGGCGACCGAAATCCGCAATCGCCTGCCGGCATCGGCCGAGCTGACACTTCTCGGTCTGATGGTGTCTGTCATGATCGCCATTCCGCTCGGCATTCTCGCGGCCACGCGGCCGGGCTCATGGATCGATCATCTCTGCCGGGTGACGACGACGGCCGGCGTGTCGCTGCCGGTGTTCTTCACTGGATTGGTGCTGGTCTATGTTTTCTATTTCAGGCTGGGCTGGTCCCCGGCGCCGCTCGGACGTCTCGACGTGTTCGTGTCGACGCCTCCCAACGTGACCGGCTTCTATCTGATCGACAGTCTCATCGCCCGTGACTGGGAGGCCTTCAGGTCTGCCTTCAACCAATTGATCCTGCCGACAGCGACGCTGGCGATCTTTTCGCTGGCGCCGATCGCGCGCATGACTCGCGCGTCTATGCTGGCGATCCTGTCATCGGACTTCGTGCGAACGGCCCGCGCAAGCGGCCTGTCGCCACGCGCCGTGATTGTCACTTACGCGTTTCGCAACGCCATGCTGCCGGTTATCACCACGCTGTCGATGACCTTCTCGTTTCTGCTCGGCGCCAATGTGCTGGTCGAGAAAGTCTTTGCCTGGCCGGGCATCGGCTCCTACGCGGTCGAAGCCCTGATCTCGTCGGATTTCGCGCCGGTGCAGGGCTTCGTTCTGACGATGGCCGTCATGTATGTACTGATCAATCTGATCATCGACATTCTCTACGGCGTGATTGATCCACGCGTGCGGCTGGAAGGGTGAGGGGGAAACCATGAGCGCTGTCACGCCTGTCGATTCCGAAACCGTTCCTGCGCCGGCGCCTGCGCCCGCAAAGCGCATCTCCGGCTTTGCCGCGACGCTGCAGCACACGCGCTACATTCTCGGCGAGAACCGCGTGACGGCGTTTGCCTTCGGGCTGCTGGTGCTGATCGTGTTCGCAGCGTTGTTCGGTCCCTACATCGTGCCTTACGACCCGCTCGCCAGCGATACGGCCCAGGCATTGAAGGCGCCATCTGCGGCGCACTGGTTTGGCACCGATCAGCTCGGGCGCGATATTTTCAGCCGCGTTATCGTTGCGACCCGACTCGATTTCTTCATTGCCATTGCCTCGGTGGCCCTTGTCTTCGCCATGGGTGGTCTCGCCGGCATCGCCTCGGGCTATTTCGGCGGCTGGACCGATCGCATCGTCGGCCGTATCGCCGACACGATCATGGCATTCCCGCTGTTCGTGCTGGCCATGGGTATCGTTGCGGCACTCGGCAACACCGTGCAGAACATCATCATCGCGACTGCGATCGTGAACTTCCCGCTCTATGCGCGTGTCGCGCGCGCCGAAGCCAATGTCCGCCGCGAGGCGGGCTTCGTGCAGGCGGCCCGGCTGTCGGGCAATAGCGAGATGCGCATCCTGCTGGTGCATATCCTGCCGAACATCATGCCGATCATGATCGTGCAGATGTCGCTGACCATGGGCTACGCGATCCTCAATGCCGCAGGTCTCTCTTTCATCGGTCTCGGCGTTCGGCCGCCGACTGCGGAATGGGGCATCATGGTCGCCGAAGGCGCGTCCTTCATGGTGTCGGGCGAATGGTGGATCGCACTGTTTCCCGGCCTCGCGCTGATGATTGCGGTGTTCTGCTTCAACCTGCTGGGCGACGGTCTGCGCGACATCGTCGATCCGCAGCGACGGACGTGACGATGCAAGCATACTCCGCCGATCGCTTTCTTAACCTCTCCCCGCTCTGCGCGGGGAGAGGTCGACGCTCGCGTAGCGAGCGGCGGGTGAGGGGCAGGGCACTGACCTCGCCATCAACGCCGGTGTTTGCGGATCGCAAGAGCCCCTCACCCCAACCCTCTCCCCACAAGGGCGGGGCGAGGGAGCCTACCGAGCACGTGGAGACATCGGCATGACTGCTCAACCGCTTCTCGACGTCAGCGATCTCACCGTCGAATTCGCCACGCGGCGCGGCATCGTCAAGGCCGTGCAGCACGTCAATATTTCCGTGGCCAAGGGCGAAACGCTGGGCATCGTCGGCGAGTCCGGCTCGGGCAAGTCGGTGACGTCCTATGCGGTGATGCGCATTCTTGATCGCGCCGGCAAGATCGCCGAAGGCTCGGTGATGTTTTCCGGCGTCGATATCAAGGGCGCAACCGAGAATCAGATGCGCGACCTGCGCGGCCGCGAAATCTCGATGATCTTCCAGAATCCGCGGGCGGCGCTGAATCCGATCCGCAAGGTCGGCGACCAGATCGAGGACGTGCTGCGCCAGCATGCGCAGGCCGGCAGCGCCGACCGTGCGGAGAAAGCCATCGAGGCGCTGGAGCAGGTCAAGATCGCACGGCCACGCGAGCGCTATCATGCCTATCCGTTCGAACTCTCGGGCGGTATGTGCCAGCGCGTGGTGATCGCTTTGGCGCTGGCCTGTAATCCGCAACTCCTCATCGCTGACGAACCGACGACAGGGCTCGATGTCACGACGCAGAAAGCCGTGATGGATCTGGTCGTCGAGCTCACCAAGAGCCGCGGCATGTCGACGATCCTGATCACCCACGATCTCGGCCTTGCCGCTGCCTATTGCGACCGTGTGGTGGTGATGGAAAAGGGCAGGGTGGTCGAGACGGCGCTGTCGGCCGATATCTTCGCCAATCCGCAACACGCTTATACCAAGAAGCTGATGCAGGCGACGCCGCGGCTCGGTGTTTCGCTGCGCGATCTGCTGCCGGCCGAAGAACGCGCGGCGATGCCGGTGCAGCCGACGATTGCCGACAGCGCCGGTGCGGCCGTAGCGGAAAAGCCATTACTGGTGGTCGAAAATCTGGTCAAGGAATATGCCCGCCAGGGCGCGACAGCCTCTCTGGCAAAATTGTTTTCGCGCAAACCGCCGACCGAGCCGGATAAATTCCGCGCCGTCGATGGCATCAGCTTCACGGTCGGCCACGGCGAGAGCGTTGGCCTCGTCGGCGAATCCGGCTGCGGCAAGTCCACGACGTCGATGATGGTGATGCGGCTGATCGACAAGACGTCGGGGCGCATCTCGTTCGATGGCGACGAGATTGGCGAGATGGCGCCGAATGCCTTTGCGCGACTGCCGCTGCGCAAGAGCATCCAGATGGTGTTCCAGGATCCCACCGACAGTCTCAACCCGCGTTTCACGGCGGCGCGGGCCATTGCCGACCCAATCATGCAGCTCGGCGATATCAAGGGCTCTGATGCATTGCGTGCAAAATGCGAGGACCTCGCGCGACAGGTGGGGTTGCCGCTCGACTTGCTCGATCGCTTTCCGCATCAGATGTCCGGCGGCCAGAAGGCGCGCGTCGGCATTGCGCGGGCCATCGCGCTGCAGCCGAAGCTGATCATCCTGGATGAGCCGACCGCTGCGCTCGATGTGTCAGTGCAGGCAGTGGTGCTGAACCTGCTGCAGGACCTGAAACAGTCGATGGGGATGAGCTATTTGTTCGTATCGCACGATTTGAATGTGGTGCGTTTGCTGTGCGATCGTGTCATCGTGATGCGCACGGGGCGGATCGTCGAGCAGGGCCTGACAGAGGCTGTGCTGGATGCGCCGCAAGATGCTTATACGAAGGAACTGCTGTCGGCGATCCCGCATCCGCCGCTGCCGGTTCATTGAGACGAACGATCGAGAGAGGGACCGTGGCCGAACCGCTTGATGACTATATCGACGCCGTCGCCGGGGCGTTGGCACTGCCGATTGAAGACGCGTGGAAGCCGTCCGTCCGTGCCAATCTCGCGGTGACGTTGAAAATGGCGCGTATGGTCGATGAATTCCCGCTGCCAGATGAAACCGAGCCGGCGAACATCTATGCAGCTTGACCCTGTCATCACAGCCCAGATTGTTCAAACCAATGGCGATTGGCGCCCGGCCTCCGAAATCGCCCAGGCGGTTGCCGCGAAGAAGATCTCGGCACTCGCCGTCACCGAAGCTGCGCTCGCGCGCATCGCGCAGCACAATCCGGTCCTGAACGCATTCACCGATGTCACTGCCGATCGCGCGCGCGCCACGGCGAAGGCGCTGGATGCCGCGATTGCCGCCGGTCAAAGCGTCGGCCCGCTTGCAGGCGTGCCGTTTGCGGTGAAGAACCTGTTCGATGTCACGGGTCTGCCGACCCGCGCTGGCTCCAAAATCAATCGCGATCGTCCGCCCTCGATCCGCGATGCGACGCTGGTCGAGCGCATGGAAGCCGCGGGCGCCGTATTGGTCGGCGCGCTCAATATGGGCGAATACGCCTATGATTTTACGGGCGAGAATATTCACGACGGCCCGTCGCGGAATCCGCATGACGTGACCCGGATGACCGGCGGCTCATCGGGCGGTTCTGGCGGCGCAGTCGGCGGCAGTCTCGTGCCGCTTGCCCTGGGGTCGGACACCAACGGCTCGATCCGCGTGCCGTCGTCGTTCTGCGGCATCTTCGGCCTGAAACCGACTTATGGCCGGTTGTCGCGGGCGCGCTCGTTTCCGTTTGTCGCGAGCTTCGATCATCTCGGCCCGTTCGCACGATCGGTGGAGGACCTCGCGCTGTCCTACGACGCCATGCAGGGCCCCGATGCCGAGGATGCCGCGTGTTCAACCCGCGCCATCGAGTCTGTGACGGCGCTGCTCGGACAGGATATCGGCTCTCTCCGCATCGCTGCGGCCGGCGGATACTTCCGCAAGAACCTGTTTCCGGAGGCCCAGGAGGCGGTTGCGCGCGTCACGAAGGCGCTCGGCGTCACACGCGATATCGAGCTGCCCGAGGTCGCCCGCGCGCGATCAGCGGCCTATGTCATCTCGACCGTTGAAGGCGCCTCGTTGCATCTGGATCGCCTGCGCACGCGGCCCAATGATTTCGACCCGGCGGTGCGTGACCGGCTGCTGGCCGGCGCCATGGTGCCGGCGCCGCTGGTTGATCGCGCGCAGAAATTCCGCCGCTGGTATCGCACCAAGGTGCTCGCATTGTTCAAGGACGTCGACGTGATCATCGCGCCGGCGACGCCTTGCATCGCGCCGAAATTGGGGCAGGCGACTTTCGTGCTCGACGGCGTCGAACTGCCGGTGCGCGCCAATATCGGCATCCACACCCAGCCAATCTCCTTCATAGGCTTGCCCGTCGTCGCCGTGCCGGTGCCGCTCGATCCGATGCCGATCGGTGTGCAGATCATTGCAGCACCGTGGCGGGAAGACATCGCGCTGCGTGTCGCCTATGCTTTGGAGCGGGCCGGCGTGGTTGCTGCGCCCCGCGCAAAAGGGTTCTGACATGGACATTGATCTGCCTGACGTCATCGCCGAAGTGGGCGCCGCTTTCGCTCGCTATGAGAAGGCGTTGACGACCAACGACACGGCGGTGCTCGGCGAATTGTTTCGCAACGATCCGCGGACGCTTCGCTATGGGATGGGTGAAAACCTTTACGGTTATGACGAGATCCAGGCCTTTCGCGGTGCACGCTCGCCGGTCGGATTGGTGCGCCGCACTGCGCGCACGGTGATTTCCTCCTATGGCCGCGACACTGCGGTGGCCTCGACGCTATTTTATCGCGACACGGCTCCGGGTAAGGTCGGTCGACAGATGCAGACGTGGATCCGCTTTCCGGAAGGCTGGCGAATCGTGGCGGCGTCTGTCAGCCTGATCGACGAACCGCAGGGCGCCAAGGGATGAGTTTCGACGACATGCTGATCCAGCCGGGCAAGCCACGCCGCAAGGCGGGCATCACCGGGCCGGTCAGCCGGGTTGACCGCGCCGGTGCGACCACCGGCAAACTGACGCGCGCTGAAGAACTCCGCCTGCAACTCGCCGACGAGATCGTGCGCGGCGTGCTGGCGCCCGGCACGTCGCTCGACGAAACCGATCTGGCGCAACGCTTCAATGTCTCGCGGACGCCCGTTCGTGAAGCGTTGCGCCAGCTTACGGCAAGCGGCCTTGTCGACTCGCGCGCGCATCGCGGCGCCGTGGTGGCGCAGCCGTCGATCGATCGTCTCACCGGCATGTTCGAAGCGATGGCCGAGCTCGAAGCGATATGTGCCGGTCTCGCCGCCGAACGGATGCCGGCCGTACAGCGTCACGGGCTGGAGGCCATTCACGAAGAGCTGCGGGTGCTGAGCTATGACGGCAATCCGGATCGCTTCCACGAAGTGAACGAGCGTTTTCACAACGCGATTTATGCGGGCTCGCAGAACGAATATATCGCCGAGATCACGCTCGCGACCCGGGTTCGGGTGCAGCCGTTCCGGCGCGCGCAGTTTCGCAATCTCGGTCGTCTCGCCAAGTCGCAGGCTGAGCACGACCGCGTCGTCGTCGCCATCATGCGCGGCGATCGCAACGGCGCCGCCGCGGCGATGCGCGCCCATATCGAGCTGGTACGCGGCGAATACGAGCATTACGCCGTTTCGCTCTAGGTACTAATTCCCTGCATAAAATGGGAACCAACGCGTTCTTCGTGGGTTGTTTCACGGAGAATGTAACCCTTTGGCGCTGAATCACCCGTCACCGCAAGGTTTCGGGCTTTTCGCGTTGATATCGATTTCCGCTTGTCCGTGGGGGTAGCGAGCAAATGCTCAGGAGCAAGGCGGCATGGCTTATCTGAGCAGCGCGGACATCGCGGCTTCGCCGGTGCCGAGCAAGACGCCAGCTTCTGACTCGGATCGTATCATCGAAACCGATATTCCCGCACGCCTGGATGCGCTGCGTTGGAGCGGCTTTCACACACGGGTTGTCCTGGCGCTTGGTATTACATGGATACTCGACGGCCTTGAGGTGACCCTGGCGGGGGCGTTGTCCGGCGCACTGAAGGAAGATCCGGCGCTGCGCTTCTCGAACTTCGACGTGGGCTTTGCGAACAGCGCCTATCTCGCTGGCGCCGTGATCGGCGCCTTGGGATTTGGCTGGTTGACGGATCGCATCGGTCGCAAGAAGCTGTTTTTCATTACGCTTGCGCTTTATCTCACGGCGACTGCCGCCACGGCGCTGTCATGGAATCTTGCCAGCTATGCCGTGTTTCGATTCCTGACGGGCGCCGGCATTGGCGGGGAATATACCGCGATCAATTCGACGATTCAGGAGCTTGTCCCGGCGCGCTATCGCGGCTGGACCGATCTGGTGATCAACGGAAGCTTCTGGTTGGGCGCCGCGATGGGCGCGGTTTGCGCCATCGTCCTGCTCGACCCTGCAGTGATCTCGCAATCCTACGGCTGGCGGCTGGCCTATTTCACCGGCGCCATCTTGGGTCTCATCGTGCTGTTCATGCGAATGTGGATTCCGGAAAGCCCGCGCTGGCTGATGATCCATGGACAGCCGCAACGCGCAGAGGAGATTGTGGCTGAGATCGAAACCTCCGCGCATCAGAAAGCAAGGCCATCGGTTCTGGCGGCGCTGCCGAAGATCAGGCTGACGATGCGCGACCATACGCCGTTGAAGGAGGTCGCGCAGACGCTGTTCGTGCTGTATCGGCAGCGCTCGCTGGTTGGTCTCGTGCTGATGGCGTCGCAGGCGTTTTTCTACAACGCGATCTTCTTCACCTATGCGCTGGTACTGACGGATTTCTTCGGCATCCCGTCCAACCATGTTGGCTGGTATATCCTGCCGTTTGCGGCGGGCAATTTTCTCGGGCCGCTGCTGCTCGGCCGGCTGTTCGATACGCTCGGGCGCCGCGTCATGATTGCGGTGACCTACGGGATGTCGGGCATACTGCTTGCGATCTCCGGCTATCTGTTCTCGATCGACGTGTTGAGTGCACAGACCCAGACCATCGCCTGGATGATCATCTTCTTCTTTGCATCGCCGGCGGCGAGTGCGGCCTATCTCACCGTCAGTGAGACGTTCCCGATCGAGGTGCGTGCATTGGCGATCGCTGTCTTCTACGCGATCGGCACTGGGATCGGCGGGGTTGCCGGCCCGGCTCTGTTTGGCGTGCTGATCGATACCGGGTCGCGCGACAGCGTGTTTGCCGGCTACCTGTTTGGCGCTGTTCTGATGATCGTGGCTGCGATCGTCGGCTGGCGCTATGCCGTCGCGGCGGAACGCCAGCCGCTTGAATCAGTTGCACGGCCGTTGGCCGTGGTGGAGTAGTATCATGAACATGCCACAGAAGATTATTGAAATTCCTGTCGACGATGCACCGCATTCCGAAGAGGTGCTGTATCCCGGCGCGGAATTGCCGCGGCTTAGCGAATGTGCGCTGCTGCTCGATATCGACGGTACACTGCTCGATCTGGCGCCGACGCCGCGTGAAGTGTGGGTGCCGCCGGATCTGGCGACGTCCATGGGTAAGCTGCTGCAGCGCACGAATGGCGCCATGGCGCTTGTCTCAGGTCGCTCGATCAACGACATCGATCTGATTTTCGCGCCGATGCAGTTCCCGGCGGTCGGTGGTCACGGTGCCGAAATGCGATTGTCAGGCGACAATGAATCGGTGGCGTCAGGCGCGCCGCCGATGGACAAGGAATTGAAGCGTCGCCTTGCTGCCATTGCGAAGTTGAGCCCGGGCATTCTGCTCGAGGACAAGGGCTATGCGCTCGCGCTGCACTATCGTCTCGCGCCGCATGCGGAGAAGGCGATCTATGATGCGGTTTCCGCGATCCGTGCCGATCTGCCGAATGCGCCGATCGAAGTGCTGCCCGGCAAGGCTGTCTGCGAGATCAAGCCAGCTGGCGTGACCAAGGCGACGGGCGTGATCGAATTGATGACGCATGAGCCGTTCAGCGGGCGCCGTCCGATCTTCATCGGCGATGATGTCACCGATGAATCTGTATTTGCAATCATGCCCGGCATGAATGGTCTCGCATTCTCCGTCGGTCGCCGTGCGCAAGGTGTGTCGGGTCACTTCGACGAGCCGCGCGATGTGCGCGCATGGCTCGCGCGCTTGCTGATCGACGATGCGGCGAAATCGAAGTGATTCACCTCGTGTCATTGATACCGATGCAGATGGAACTCACTGAAAGGTGAGTTCCATCGTTGCGTGCCCGAATTTGGTTTCAATTGGGTCGAATGGTGACGAGGAACCATATTGATGAACGGACGTTTATCAATGTGTGCAATCAGGAGGGGACCCTGTGAATCTCGTCGTAGTCTCAAACCGAGTATCGCGCGCTTCGGCGAATGAGCCGATGACCGGCGGTCTGGCAGCAGCCTTGCTGCCCGTGGTGGAGAAATCCGGCGCGATTTGGGTGGGTTCCAGCGGCCGCGTGCGCGACGGCGCGCAGAAGGAACCGTTTGCCGAAATTGAGGCGCTGGGCGCCGGTGCGCTGGCAATGCTCGATCTGCCTGCCGCGCATTACGGTGGCTATTACGAAGGCTTCGCCAATTCGGCGCTTTGGCCTGCGCTGCATTCCCGCACCGACCTGATCTGCACGTCGCACGATGATTATCAGTCTTATCGCGAAGTGAATTCGTTCTTCGCGCGCGCGCTGCTGCGGTTCCGCAAGCCCGATACCGCGTTCTGGATTCAGGATTACCATTTCCTTGCGCTCGGCGCAGAATTGCGCGCGCTTGGCGTGACGCATCCGCTCGGCTTTTTCCTGCATACGCCGTGGCCGGCACGCGATATTTTTGGCGGCGTGCCGCACCATCGCGAGCTGGTCGAGGCAATGCTCGCTTACGATCTGATCGGCTTCCAGACCGAAGGTGATCGCGACAACTTCCTGTCTTATGTCGATGGCGATCTCGGCCTCGATACGACGGGTGGCGTGGTGATGTCGCGTTACGGCGTGTCGCGCTGTGCGGTATTTCCGATCGGCATCGATCCCGCGAAGTTTGCTGCACATGCCGCCAAGGCGGCGTCGCATCCCGATGTGTCGCGGCTGCGCCGCAGCCTGAACGGCGAGAAACTCGCCATCGGCGTCGATCGCGTCGATTACTCCAAGGGCCTCGTCAATCGTCTCGATGCATTCGATCGCATGCTGACGCGGCAGCCGCAGCTCAAGCGCTCGGTCTCGCTGTTGCAAATCGCGACACTGTCGCGCGGCACGATCGAGGCCTATGGCGATCTGCAGAACCAGCTTGCGAAGCTGGTAAGCGATATTAACGGGCGTCACGGCGAAGTTGACTGGACGCCGATCCGCTATCTCAACAAGGGCTTCAGCCAGACCGTGCTCGCTGGCCTCTATCGCACTGCGCAGGTCGGTCTGGTGACGCCGCTGCATGACGGCATGAATCTGGTCGCCAAGGAATATGTCGCTGCGCAGAACCCGGTCGACCCCGGTGTGCTGGTGCTGTCGAAATATGCCGGCGCCGCCAACGAGCTCGATACGGCCCTGCTGGTCAATCCGCATGATGTGGACGGCATGGCGCGGACCATCGCGACCGCATTGTCGATGCCGTTGCTGGAGCGCCGCATGCGCTGGGAAGCCATGATGGCGAAGCTGCGCGCCGGCACCATTCAGGACTGGTTCGCCGATTTCGTCGAGGCGCTTCAGCAGGCCCATGTTGTCAATGACAAGACGCCGGTGGAAACGCTGCCGGTTGAGCCGGCCGTACTCTGGCCGGTCCAATCGCTGGGTGCTGGGGTCGGTAGCCGGTTCCACTGAGCCGCGGCGCCAGCCAGGCGAAATGGGGATGTCTCCCGCGGCGCGCTGGTGCGGGGATTGCTGTGCCGACGCATCGCAAGCCGATTCGCCGCTCGCCAGGGCGAGCAGGTGGCGCCAAGGCTCCCCCGAATTCCCTATATCCTTCAATAATTTGAGAAAAACCGCCGGGCCGGGCCGGCGGTCCCTTGCAAATCTCGCTCCGGCCCGTCATGAGAAGGCGCGCCGGAGAGATGGCCGAGTGGCTTAAGGCGCACGCTTGGAAAGCGTGTGTGCGGGAAACCGTACCGTGGGTTCGAATCCCACTCTCTCCGCCAGCACCCCCTCCTAACCATCTGATCTATTTGCGAGCCGGCTGTCGTCCTTCCGCTCCCCGCGCGGTAACAGGATGATGTCTACGTCATGGCTAGGTTTTTAAGGAGCCTGTATCGGCAGGCTGGGATTGGAAAAGGAAGCTCTCGCTCTGGGAGACGGGCCTTCCTGAATGGCGCAAAGTCTGGCAAGGCCAAAATGGCCCAATACGTCAGGCTCGTTGGCTTGATTTGAGCTTGAATTATTGGGTAGCCTTTTTGCGTCGCGTCCGGGGCATCAATTGCGTAGATCTCGAATTGTTATCGCTGCTGCGTCTGTCGGAGCCTTTGCTGCGGCTTTGACGTTATGCGCGTATGTTCGGGAGCCTCAAAATGTACTGAGCTTCTTTAAGGCCAAAAATCCAAGTGGTCCCCAGCTCGACGACGTCTCGTTCGTTCAGCGTTTTCCGCAAGCGTTTGATTTTGAAGTGTCGGCTTCTCATGCCGAATTAGAAGTTCAACGGGCTAAGTCGCAGCTCGCGCAAGCAATGCGATCGCAGCCAGTGCTTCCCGCCGACAGCTCGCTCGGAATCTCGGCAGCGAATGGAAAAGTGCCGCTACCGAGAGTCCGACCGTCGGCGGCCAATTTGATTGCTGTGTCTCTGCCCGATCAAGCGTCAATACCGTCTGATCCTTTGTCCAACGTAAGCGCAGCACTTAAAAAAGTCTTCGCGATGCTACAGCCGTCTGAAACTGTTTTAGCATCTGCGTCACCCGAGGGTGGAATCTCCGGTGACGGAAAGGACAGTGCACCTCCAACATTGGCGGAAACGCGGACGGCGCTTTACGACATTTCCGCGCGCACCGTTTACATGCCCGACGGAACGCGGCTCGAGGCTCACTCCGGACTTGGCGAACTGATGGACGATCCAACGCAAATCCACGTCCATGATCGAGGTGCGACGCCACCGCAGATATATGAACTGAGCAAGCGAGAGAAGCCGTTTCACGGCGTTGAAGCATTGAGAATGAAGCCGGTGGGTCAAGGTGATCTGTTTGGCCGCTCCGGGTTACTTACGCACAGTTACCTGATGGGACCAAAGGGAGATTCGAACGGTTGCGTATCGTTCAAGGACTACACAACGTTCTTGCAGGCCTACAAAGCAGGCGCCGTGAAGCGATTGATCGTTGTACCGAGTCTGGCCGATCCGACTGTCATGGTGGCACAAAAAACGTAAATGTAGTCGTGTCTGTGAGTACTCAGATATCGCACTTCGGCTTGAGATTGATCTTTCGAACTAATTTTCGCCCAGATTTAGATTCGTAGTATGCCAACGCTGAATCCGGGGATTCGCATATGACACCCAGTGACTACGCGCGAATGGCGAAAAATTGTGCTGAGCGAGCTGACGCCTTGGAGCCCGGCCCGAAGAGAGACGAGTTGCTTAAGAAAGCACAGCAGTTTCTGTTTTACTCGAAGGTCGAAAATTGGGTGGCGTCACCGGGGCTGCAACCCCCGGAATAATTCCCACGCATTCAAAGCGGCAAACTACGCAGTGCTCGGAAGACGGGACGCAGATAGTCCAGCATTTTTGGCGGGTTCTCCGTCATCGGAAAATGTCCGAGCTCCGGCATCTCTGTCACCACGGCGCCTTCGATCCATTCGGCGAGCGCGTAGGCATCGCTCACGGTGGCGGAGAAGTCGTAGTGACCGATCAGGAGATGCACGGGGATCTTGTGGCCATCGATGAGCTTGGCGATTTGCTCGCCGTCGAACTCGTCTGAATAGAAAGCCAGGTCGCCATCATAGACGCCCGGCGCACCCTGCGAATAGATCCATGCAGCGCGTCGGCGATCTTCGGCGGGGCTGGACGGGCTCATCAATCCGCGCACATAGGCTGCCGAATGCCAGCCGCCATTGACGCCGGCATGCGTGAGATAGTCGTTACGACGGCCGCGTGGGCGCAAGGGCGCTTCGAGCGCGATCACGGCCTTCACGAGATCAGGTCGCTCTGCGGCGAGCGCCATGGCGATGCCGGCGCCCATCGAGCAGCCCATCACCATAACGGGTTCGCCGATAGCCTGTTCGATAAAGCTCGCGCACCAGTCCAGATAGGTCGGCTGATCGAGCTGATAGATGCTGCCATCCCAACCGACGGGCGGCATCGAGCGGCCATGAAGCGGCATGTCGAAGCCGATCAGGCGCCAGTCGCGCCCGAGTTCGGGATCGCACATCACGCCGTGAAACTGCCGCGTATCCGCTCCGGCTGTGTGGAGGCACAGCACCGGCCTGCCGGTGCCCGTGGCCTCTGAATAGATTTCGGCAATCTGCCCGCCGGCGCTGTGCACGCGGTGATAGCGGCCCTCAAGGCGCGTGAGATCGACTTCGACCGCATGCGCGGCCGGCGTCGTCAGATTCGCAAACACGGCTTCAAGAAATGCGCGGGCCTGCGCAATGACCAGTGCATTGCCGGTCACGGTGAAGCTGGTGTTGCGTAGCTGGATCGATGAAAACGAATGATAGGTCGGCGGCGGGCAGGACGCCAGCACCTTCAGCCATGCTGTGGCTGGTCCGGATAGCGCGATGTCTGGCGCATTGCTGGGTATACTGACAACCGGTTGGTTGTTACGACAAGCGATCGCGACGGCGGCCTCGTCGATCCCAAACTGAATTTCAATATCCAGTCCGCGCGCAAAGGACTGCACCTCCGGCGCGGCAATCGCGACCGCAAGTCGATTGCGAAGCTCGTCGATCAGGCCCATGCCCAACGTCACCTACTTCCTGGCAGTGAGATAGCGGCCGATCTCGACATGGTCGGCCGATGGTCCAAGCTTCTCCAGCGCAGCATCCCACAGTGCAGTGACTTCATCTGCCAGCGGCGCGCTGACGCCGATCTGGTGTGCGAGTTCGTCGGCGGTGCGGATATCCTTCGCCATCAAGGCCAGCCCAAAGCCCGAGGTGTACTTTTCGGGAATAACGAATTGCTTGAGCTTGTTTTCGGTCGAGTTGTTGCGCCCGGTGGAGGCGTTCAGCACATCGACGAGAACGTTCGGGTCGATGCCGAACTTACCGCCGATGGCAACGGCTTCGGCGGCAGCGGCGAGGCCTGCTGCCGAGACGTAGTTGTTCAATGCCTTGGCGGCGTGACCGGAGCCGAGCGGACCGGTGCGAAAGACTGACTTGCCCATGGCATTCAGCACGGGATCGGCGCGATCGATGGTCTTGCCGTCACCGCCGGCCATGATCGCCAGCGTGCCGTCTATGGCGCGTTTCACGCCGCCCGATACCGGCGCGTCGATGAAAGCAAGGCCTGCCGCGATGAGTTCTTCGCCGAGTGCGCGCGTGCCCATCGGAGCGGAGGAGCTCATATCGATCACCACCGTGCCCGGCGCGAGCTTGGCCTTGAAACCTTCCACGGCCGCGCGCACGATCTTGCCGTCGGGCAGCAAGGTGATGACCGCGGCTGCGTCCTTGACGGCTTCATCGACGGTGGCCGCCGACGTCCCGCCGGCTTCGGCATATTTGGCGCGGGCTTCGGCAAACGTATCGAAGCCAACCACCTGATAGCCCGCGCGCGCAATGCATGCGGCCATGGGGCGTCCCATATTACCAAGGCCAATGACGGCGATCTTGGCGGGCGGATTGATAGCGGCTGAATGCGACACGAGCGTTCCTCTTCAAGTTCTTATTTTAGTCGATATCTGGCGCGGCAGGTGATCGCGCTTGTCAGGGATTATCGCGCCGCAGCGCTTCCAGCGCTATCGCGGCGGCATTCTTGATGTGCTGGACGCAAGCCTGCTCGGCGCCATCTTCGTCGCCGGCCTCGATCGCGACAAGGATGGTCTCGATTTCGGCAAGACTGCGGCCGATGCGATTGGACTGGGTCATCGACGTCATGCGGAGCACCGTCACACGGTTCAGCAGCATCTTCAGAAAGCGTTCAACGAAAACATTGCCGCAGCCTTCGAGCAGCGCGGCATAGAATTCAGTCTTGGCGGCCAACAGGTCGCTGCGGTCTTCCTGACCGGCAACGGCGCCCATCTGGACGAACTGTTTGCGCAAACGTTCGATGATCACCGGATCGCGCAGCCGCGCACATTCACGGCCGGCATAGCCCTCCAGCAGCGCGCGCAAATCATAAAGCTGCTCGGCTTCCTCGACGCTGATAGTGCTGACGATGGGGCCACGATGCGGGATCGTGGTGACAAGGCCCTCTGCCTCGAGTTGCCGGAGCGCCTCGCGGATCGAGGTGCGGCCGACGCCGACCTGCTCGCACAGCTCACGCTCGATCAGCCGCTGGCCAGGTTTGAACAGCCCGCTACCGATTGCAGAGCGTAGTCGGTTTTCAACCAGCAGTCGTAGGCTGGTCGATTCCCGCGAGACATTCAGGTCCGATTCGATCTTTGCCATGCGTCAAGTTGACCGTCTATCAGACAATCTGTCAAGCAGCTTGACCGCTCATCTGTTTTATGTCGAATTGACGATGAAGCCGCAAAGGCCGTTCTGCATTCGGAGAAAACGCCCATGTCCAAGACAACCTCCCATCGTGGTGGCCTGAGCCGCCGTTCGCTGCTCGCCGGAACCGCGTCTCTGCTGGCCAGCCCGATGATTGTGTCGTCGGCGCGCGCGCAGGCGAAGCCGGTCAATATCGGCGTGATCATGCCGCTGTCGGGCGCCAATGCGCAGTTCGGCATCAATTCGCGCAACGGCATCGAACTGGTCGCCGATGAGATCAACGCAGCCGGCGGCATCAAGGCGCTCGGCGGTGCCAAGATCAATCTGATCGTTGCGGACGCGACCTCGACGCCCACCACCGCGGGCACCGTCGCGCAGCGCCTCATCACCCAGAACGAAGTGACGGCGATCCTCGGCGCATTCGCATCATCGCTGACCATTGCCATTTCGGAAGTCACGGAGCGCCGCGACATTCCGCTGCTCACCATGTCCTTCGCTGACCAGATTACCGGTCGCGGCTTCAAGAACATCTTCCAGATCGTCGCCAAGGCCTCTGCGCTCGGCAAGGCGCAGCTCGACTACACGCTGGCGATTGCGCAGGCGTCCGGCGCCAAGATCGACAAGATCGCGATCATGTATGAAGACACCGCCTATGGTACTGCACAGGCGGCCGGCCTTCGTGCTGCTGCCAAGGCAGCCAATATCGACATCGCGATGGACGATGCCTATCCGCTGGGGATCACCGACACCACGCCGTTGATCAACAAGCTGCGCGCGTCCGGCGCCCAGGCCGTCTTCCCGGTGTCCTATCTCAATGACAGCCTGCTGCTGATCCGCACCATGCGCCAGCAGCGCATCACCATCCCGGCCATCGGTGGCGCAGCCGGTTATGTCATTCCCGACTTCGAAAAGGGCCTCGGCGAATTCGCGGAGAACGTGCTGTCGATCGCGCCCGCCAACTACGATCTCGCGCCGGATCTCACCGAACGTTTCCGCAAGCGCTTCGGGTACTTCATGGTGCATGAAGCGCTGGAACACGCCGTCGCTCTCGACGTGCTGGTGCAGGCCATCGAGAAGGCGAAGTCGGCCAAAGCCGAGGACGTCACCATCGCGCTGCGCGGCGCAAAATTCACCGGTGGCTGGACCAAGGCGATGACCGGCGGCGCCGTCGAATTCGACAGCACCGGCCTTAATACCCTGTCAGTTCCCGTGATGGCGCAATGGCGCAACAAGGAGCTCGTCACGGTGTGGCCGAAGGACGTCGCCAAGGGCACCGCGGTCTGGAAGTCCTGACGAACTGAAGAAAGATCGCAGTGTCATTTCTACAAGCAATAATCGACGGGTTGCTGGTGGGCGGCGTCTACGCCGTCATCTCCATCGGCCTGACGCTGGTCTATGGCGTGATGGGCATCGTGAATTTCGCGCAGGCGGAATTCCTGATGATTGGCATGTTCGTGTCGTGGTTCGCCTGGGCCTATCTCGGCCTTGACCCGGTGGTGGCCGCGCCGCTGTCCTTTGCGGTCGCATTCGGCATCGGCTGGCTGGTGCAGGGGCAGTTGATCGCACGCGTGTTGAAAGCGCCCTCGGTGGCGCAGATCTTCCTCACTGTTGGTCTGTTGATCGTCATCGAGAACGGGTCGCTGCTGCTGTTCGGTTCACAGTTTCGTTCGGTGACCACGTCCTATCAGACCATGTCGCTGTCGCTCGGCGCGCTCTTTATCAGTGTGCCGTATCTGATCGCCTTCGGCATGTCGCTGGCCTGTGGTCTGGCCCTGTGGTGGTTCATGCGCACGAGCTGGTTCGGTCGGGCGATGCGCGCGACTGCGCAGAACCCGATGGCCGCGCAGTTGATGGGGATCGATACTGCATTGATGTACAAGATCGCCTTCGCGCTCGGTGTCGGCCTCACGGCCTTTGGCGGCGCGGTGATCCTGCCCTATGTCACCGTATTCCCCGGAGTCGGTGGCCAGTTCGTCGTGCTCATGTTCACCGTCGTTGTCCTCGGTGGTCTCGGCAGCGTTGCGGGAGCGGTGGTCGGCGGGTTGGCAGTGGGCGTCATTCAGGCATTGTCGTCGCTGTTCTTTCCGATCCAGTTGCAGAACCTCATTCTGTTCATCGTCTTTATTTTCGTGCTCGCGGTAAGGCCGCAAGGCCTCGTAGGAGCATCCCGATGAAACGCTGGATCGCGATTCTGGCTGTGATCGCCATTGCGGCTGTGTTGCCGCTGCTGCTCAGCCCGACCGGATACTGGATCCGCGTGCTCACCTTCACGCTGCTGTTCGCGGCGATGGCACAGGTCTGGAACATCATCGGTGGTCTGGCCAACCAGACGTCGCTTGGCCACGCAGCCTTCTTCGGCATCGGCGCCTATACGTCCACCATCCTGGTGCTGAAATTCGGCATCAGCCCGTGGATCGGCATGTTCGCCGGCGGCTTCCTCGGTGGCATCGCCGCGCTGATCATTGCCGTCCCAACCATGCGACTGCAGGGACATTACTTTGCATTGGCTACGCTGGCGTTCGGCGAAGTGATGCGCGTCATCGCCAATGTGTGGACGTCGCTCACCGGCGGTCCTGTCGGTCTGTCGGTGCCGTTCGTCCCGCCAAGCATCGCTGCCTACTCGTTCAAGCAGCTATTGCCGCATGCCTATATCGCGCTGATCGCCTTGATCATCGTGACGGTCATCTTCGAAGCGATCCGGCGCAGCGCCATGGGCTATCGGCTGCGCGCGATCAAGGAAAATCCGGCCGCCGCGGAAGTGATCGGCATCGACACCACCAAGGTGAAGCTGCAGACGGCTGTTATCTCCGGCGTGCTGATGGCCATGCTGGGCACGCTCTATGCGCAGGTCGCCGTGTTCTTCGATCCGGATACGGTGTTCAGCGCCGCGTCGATCTCCATTCGCGTCGCGCTGATCGCCATTCTCGGCGGCGTCGGTACGGCGATCGGTCCGATCCTCGGCGCACTGTTCATCATTCCGGTTGAGGAACTGATGAACGATCTGTTCTCGTCGGGTGCAGCGGGCCTGTCGCAACTGATCTTCGGTGTCATCCTGATCGCCGTCATTCTGTGGCGTCCACGCGGCTTCATCACCGTGTTTGACTCGCTGATGGCGCGGTTCTCGAACAAGGCGCGCTCATGACCATTCTCGATGTGCGTGGCATTTCGCGTCGCTTCGGCGGGCTTCAGGCGCTGTCTGATGTGACGTTCTCGGTGCCGAAAGGTCAGATCGTCGGCCTGATCGGCCCCAACGGGGCCGGCAAGACGACGTTCTTCAGTACGCTGGTCGGCCTCATTCGCCCGGACAGTGGTTCGATCCAGCTCGACGGCACCAGTGTCGTCGGCCAGAAGCCGCACAAGATCGCGGCGCTCGGCATGACCAAGACGTTCCAGAACGTGGCGCTGTTTGCCGAAAGTTCGGTGCTCGACAACGTGCTCACCGCAGGCCTGTTGCGTCATGATGTCGAGACCGCGCGCAAGGAGGCGTTGATCTGCCTCGACCGCGTCGGGCTCAAATCTGTTGCCCACAAGCTCGCCGGCAATCTCTCGTTCCCGGAGCGCGCGCGTGTCGAACTGGCACGTGCATTGTGCACCGGCCCCAAAGTGCTGCTGCTCGATGAGGTGATGGCCGCACTCAATCCGGTCGAGATGCAGGAGATCATGGATCTGATCCGCTCGCTGCGCGACGACGGCATCACGCTGCTGGTCGTCGAGCATCACATGCGCGCGATCATGACGATCTGCGATCGCATCCTGGTGCTGAATTTCGGTCGCCTTCTGGCAGATGGCACGCCGGAGCAGGTGGCGAACGATCCGGTGGTGGTGGAAGCCTATCTCGGCCGTTCGATGGAGGCCCACAAATGAGTGCGTCTCAGCCACTGCTCGAGATCAAGGGCCTCAATGCCGGTTATGGCGAGATCGAAGTCCTGCATGGCATCGATCTGCAGATGTTCGAAGGCGAGTTCGTCTGCATCATCGGCGCCAATACCGCCGGCAAGAGCACGATCCTGCGCGCGATCTCGCGCCTAGTGCCGCATGTCACCGGCACGTTGCGGTTTGCAGGCAATGATCTGTCGAGCCGCGCCTCGCATGACATCCCCACGCTGGGCATCGCGCATGTTCCGGAAGGGCGTCATGTGTTTTCGGATATGATGGTGGAAGAAAACCTGATGCTCGGTGCCTTCACCGCGCGGCATGCCAAGGACCTGTCGTCGCGCATGGAAGGCATCTTCGAGCTGTTCCCGCGTCTGCGCGAGCGGCGTGGCCAGTTGGCGGGCACGCTGTCGGGTGGCGAACAGCAGATGGTCGCCGTCGGGCGCGCGCTCATGCTGCAGCCGAAGCTGTTGCTGCTGGACGAGCCGAGCCACGGTCTGGCACCGAAGGTCGTTGAGGAAATGCACGACGCCTTCACCAAGATTCACAGCCGTGGAACGTCGATCCTGCTGGTGGAGCAGAATGTCGGACTGGCGCTCGATGTCGCGACACGCGGCTATGTCTTGGAAAGCGGTCGCATCGCGCTGCAGGGCACGTCTGCAGAATTGAATGAAAATCCTGCCGTTCGCGCGGCCTATCTCGGCATATGATCGAGACAGGCGGGTGAACGACGTCGAACCCTCGCAATCGCAAACAGAAGGAAGAAAACATGAGCTACGATCAGACGATCACCCTCGGCGGGATGTTCGACATCGGTCTTGCCGCACGGCGCGAAGTGCTTGGTGCTGCCTATGTCGACAAGTCGATGCAGTCGACCAATGATTTCATGATGTCATTCCAGCACATCACCACCGAATGGTGCTGGGGTTACGCCTGGAATCGTCCGGGCCTCGATCGCAAGACTCGCAGCATGCTGAACCTCGCAATGCTGACGGCGCTGAACCGCGCGCCGGAAATCAAGCTGCACACCCGCGGCGCCATCACCAACGGCGTCACCGTCGACGAGATCAAGGAAGTGCTGTTGCACGCCACGGTCTATTGCGGCATCCCGGCCGGCCTCGATGCGTTCAAAGCCGCGAATGAAGTGCTCAAAGAGATGGGTAAGGTGGAGTAGGTCGCTGGCATAACGCTAGCCGCTTGAGGCGTCCTTTGCTGCTCCTTCAACAGTCCGCTCGATCTGCGCAAGATCAAGCGGACTTCGCTATCCACAGCGACGATACGAACAGGAGCGATTGACGCAGACATCCACGCCGGGCGCTTCTGTTGCGCCTATATGCCAGTCTCGCAAGCTCAGGCAGCGCTCGTGGACGCCGCTGGTGCTGCCTGAGCCTGGGGCTCGACCGTGGCCTTGGCGAGCGCGTTCCTGAGCGCCTGCTCCTTGGCATCGTCGAGGGACGTCTTCAACACGGTGCCGCCGGCGTCCTGGATTTCCTTAAGGACCTTGTCCGCAGTGATGCTCTTGATGAGAACGAACAGCGCCGCATTTCCCGGCTGAAGGTTTGCCGATAGCTCCTTCATGAAATCGTCGTTGATGCCATAGTCCGTCAGTGCGCCGCCCAATGCACCGGATGCGGCGCCCAGCGCCACGCCGAGAAGGGGATTCAGGAACAGCACGCCGATCAATAATCCCCAGAAGCTGCCGGAGGCCGCGCCGGCCATGGTGGTGTTCATCAACTGGTTCAGCTTGACGGGACCGGCTTCGGTTTTCACCGCGATAACGGCATCGCTGAGCGTGATCAGATATTCCTTCTGCAGCTTGAACAGACGCTGCCGTACCTCTTCGGCTTTTGCTTCGGATGGATAGATGATCGCAACGAGATCTGACATTTCCAATCCTCCTGACTGAGAGATTTCTATGGTGCCACGTGGTCTGCGTCGTTGATGGTTTCTTCTGCGGCTATGCTGCCTTGGTTCTCAGCTGCCATGCATAAGCGAGCCACGCCAATCCGTGGGAGATCATGTCGACGGCCAGCAGAGAGCCAAGAACCCACAGGCCTGTCCCGGGAAAGCCGGTCAGAATAACCAGGCCTGCCAGAACGCCGAAGAGTCCTGAAGCCAACATGATCCAGCCCCCTTTGCTCCAGCGGTTAAATCCAAGCAGCATGCGAATGAAGCCGGAAATCAGCAGCAATATACCGAGGACATAGGTGAGGATGATTGCGCCGGCGACGGGCTGTTGCACCAGAACGATGCCGAATGCGATGTAGAGAATGGCGAGGAGGATTTGCCACAGAAATCCTCCCCATCCCTTGGTCCAGAACGCATGGATCATTTCGAATACGCCAGCGGCAATGGCCGTCCAGCCGATGAACAGCGTGCTGATGACAGTGGCGAGAACGACATCGCCGAGGATCAGGAGCCCGGCCAAAATCAGAACGATGCCAAGCAGTACGCATATCCAGAACGGCGGTGAAGGCAAGCCGGTGACGCTTACAGAGGAGCTGCTACCATACGTCGTCATCTTGTCCTCCCGCTCCTGCGCTGCTTTTGCGCTATGATTTGAGGCCGCGCGTGCCATAGCGCATGCGCTTCACACCATCAGCGCCACGCGCAGACGCGGCGACCATGGCGCCACCAGCACACACGGCGACGACGTCGCCACGATCGATGCGGGCGGTGAAGGACCCTGCGTGGCGGGCGGCCGACCACGACCACCTGGGCGTTCTCGGTGAGGGGCTCCAACTTGTTGGCAAGGTCTTTCTGCAGCGGGATTGGCGCGGCCTTAGCAGTCGTCAGAAAGACGCTCGTGCCAAGGCCCGTGGCGACCGCGCTGAACAGAAGGCCCTGCAAGAGGTTTCGCCGATCCATCACTTCCATAGGACTTCTCCTTTCACGGATAGAAAAAGGAACGTCGGGGATATGAGACGCCGGAACTGCACGGCAGAGCCGGTACTCGCAGCGACTTCGAATGGCGACGGCATCGAAAGATCAATGGTGGGACGCGGGTATGCATGGGCGTGCAAATCGCAGCCGCGAATGATCGTTCGACAATGAAGGTGGTTGTGAAGCGGCCCTGGTCTTCAGACGCCAGCCTTTGAACAGTCTCCGGGCGGACCAATTTCCCAGTCGGGACATAAGGCCGTTCAGCCTGTGTTGCGATCGATTGCGAGTCCATGGGACTCCGTTCCGGCTTTGTGTCAGCCTGATTTTTGATATCGCACGGCAAGAATGGATATTACCAAAGGCGTAGTCAGTCAATCAGGACGGGAAGATGAGCTCGATATGGGTATGCCTCGCTGTCTCAATTTGCAGAAGTCTTAAACCGCTTAGTTTGGATCTGCATGTTGCAACATGTTCGAGAAATTGAGCGATATTTTCAGTTACCTGTCTCCATTTGCGGCGCTCATCTCTCGCCATGCCTTAGTAATTACATCATACGAGCGGTGATGTTGCATCGGGTCAAACCCTGACGTGCGCGAATGTCGTCGAAGATGTGATAGCATTACTCCGGTGACGGGATCATGCCTGCTCACAAGAGGCGATGCCATGAAGAGAGGGGACGCGGGAGACGGCGAGCCAACGAAGGAACGGAACAGAGAAACAATCGACCCGCGGCGGGGCGATATCGAGGATGATGCCGCCAGCCCTGAACAGCGAACCCTGCTCTCGATGGCCGGGAGCCTGCTTGTTGAAGTCAGTCTGCCAAAGCTCCTGTTTGCCTGGACAGTATCGTTGTTACTGCCGGCGGTGTCGTTGGGTCTCGCGGCATTGGTTGCTTCTGCCTGGCTCTCAACTCTGTCGGACAAGGTTCTCGTACTGACGGAGATTGGCGCGTTCCTGGTGGCGATCGGGATCGTCGCGCTGGGGTGGATCGGCTGGAAGCCGCTGTTTCGGGTCGCCGAGATCAACTTCTGGTCTCTCAATGCGCTTGCCATCCAGCCCGGATATGTCTTCGGCCGTGAAGGGCTACAGCATCTGACGGAGAAGGTGCTGGGAAGAAATCTGACCGTGCAAGGACGAGCGCGGTTGCGCGCGGTGAATTCGGCCGCGGCAGGAATCGCCATCTCCATTTGCGCTGTGGCGATCGCGATGTGGGCGTGGCCAGCCTCGCGCTGGACAGGAAGTCTGGAGGACCTCGGTGTTCCTCATCGTTTGATCATTCCGACGCTGGCAAATGCCGCAGTCTTGATATGCGGCTACCTTGCCGGCGCATCGCTTGTCTGGGGCCTGGCCGATGCCCGTATGGCGCAGCCAGTTGATCTTGTCGCGTTCGATGCAGCGCCGGCACACACCAGGATCTGGCGTGTGGCTCATTTGTCGGACCTCCATGTGGTTGGCGAACGTTACGGTTTTCGCATTGAAAGCGGGCGCGCCGGGCCGCAGGGAAATGAGCGTCTGCAGCAGGTGATGGCGCGGCTGGCCGCTATTCACGCTGTTGATCCGCTCGACCATGTGCTGATCAGCGGCGATATGACCGATGCTGGACGGGCGACCGAATGGGCGGAGTTCCTGGACGTCCTGTCGCGCTATCCGGACCTCTTTTCGCGTACGTTCGTGCTGCCCGGAAATCACGATATCAACATCGTGGACCGGGCGAATCCGGCCCGGCTGGATCTACCGTTCAGTCCGGGTAAACGGCTGCGGCAGGTCCGCACGCTTTCGGCCATCGCTGCCATTCAGGGCGATCGTGCGTTTGTTGTGAAAGACGGAAAAGGTCATACAACGACACTGAACGACGTGCTGGCGCCGTATCGCCGTCACATGGCGGATTTCGCAGATCTCGGTGGCCTACAGCGTGCAGCGCGACTGCGTGGGGTCTTCGATGACTTGTATCCGATGGTCGTTCCGCCTCTGGAGGAGAATGGACTCGGCATAGCGCTTCTCAATTCCAATGCTGAAACACATTTCTCCTTCACCAATGCACTTGGCTTCGTTTCGATCGAGCAGACGCGCCGGCTGGAGGCCTTTATCGCTCAGTTCCCGAAGGCACGCTGGATAATCGCATTGCACCATCACCTGATGGAGTATCCGATGCCAGTGACCGCGTTTGCTGAACGCATCGGCACGGCTGTGATCAACGGCAGCTGGTTTGTACGTCGGCTGGAGACGTTTGCCGATCGGACCATCGTCATGCACGGGCATCGCCATATTGACTGGATCGGCACCTTTGGCGCGTTGAAGGTCATTTCGGCTCCGTCGCCAGTCATGGCCGCTGCTGATGCGGCCTGCACGCACTTCTATGTTCACAGACTTGCGGCCGGGCCGAATGAGCAGCTTTGCTTGCTTGAGCCGGAGCGGATCGACGTGCTGGCGGGCGCGAGCGTCCGCGTGGATGCGGCGGAGGATACGACCACTAGGTCATCAACTTGACATGGCCGGTCGATGCCCGACCGGCAGACACGCGTCTGCGGAAATGAATCGAGCAGAGCAATCGCGCCGAGCCGCATCGCGTCGTAACTATTCGAATCGAAATCGAATCAGCTGTGAGTTGTGTCTGACGTGACGAACTTGCGGCGCTGAGTAGCCACTGCCATATTCTCACGCAGAAAGTGGAGGCTCGCATGATCAAGAAGGCCCTGCTTGGACTTTTCGGCGCATCCTTTTTGCTTTGCGTCTCATCGCTGCCGGCTTCCTCCGCCGCATTCAGGGCAGGAACACTGACATGTATGAGCAATCCCCGGATTGGCCTGATTATCGGTTCACGTCAGACACTGCGATGTGTGTTCAGGATACGAAATGCGTCACGGCAGTACATCTATGAGGGAACAGTGCGCCGCATCGGCTTGGATCTCGGCGTGACCCCAGCGAGCGCGCTGGTCTGGCGGGTCTTCGCCCGGAACTCACAGGTCGGCCGGGGTACGCTCCGTGGAAATTACGTCGGCGCGAGTGGCAGCGTTGCGTTTGGCCCGGGTCTGGGCGCGAATATTCTGATTGGGGGATCTCGCAGGACTGTGATGCTCCAGCCACTGTCGCTTGAGCGCCAGATCGGCGTGAGCCTTGCCGCGGGAATAGCGACGCTGACGTTACGCTAGTGGTGGCGCCAGCTAGCTTGATAGTCCCGTGAAACCAGGCCAACGACATCACGCGATGCGGGATCGTGGTCCGCCAGCCGCGTAAACCGCTATATTAATCCTGTCACTCGACTGATTTCTGTTGCCGGCGCAGCCGCATTTGTCGCTCGCTCGGAGGTCGCGGCATGGCGTGCAAGCGTGGTCGCCCTCTGCGCTGCAGTGTCTGTCCTTGTGGTTGCCGCGGTTGTTCCACGTTGAGCGGGGACGCTGGTGTCTTCAGGCGATTGGTGCGGACATCGTCCCGAATTGCTTCAGAATCCAGTCTTTGACCACGCTCGACGGAATCGCGAGGCTCTGCAGTCGCGGAGAACGCAGCGCACAAGAAAATCAGCCCTGAGCCTGCTGCAGCAGTAAAGCGCTTCATGACATCTCCCAACAAGGATCGCTCCCACGGAAACTCTTAAATGAAAAAGCTGCGCATCTCCATGCGGCCTAACGCAGCTTCCTGGTTTGTCAGATCCGCTAATCGTCGCTTAGCCCAAGGCGCCGGCGAGCCGCTTCGATGTCCGATGTATCTTCGTCTGATGTGTCTTCGTGATCGGCAACCGGATCGCCCGGCGAGGCGGGCCGTGAAGACGCCGTTCGCTCAGATCGACGCGTATCCGTCCGGAGCGACCAGAAAGCCATGGCAAGGCCGATCACGAAGACCACAACCAGAATCAGAAAGAGCGCAGATTGCTTGATCCAGGAGATCGCGGGAACTGCCAGAGCCATCGAGAGGCCGAGAAATCCCATTTGCAGCGACATAAGGTTCAGCCCGGCGAGAAAGGTGCCGAGTGCCAGCAATATCAGAAGCACGAGACTCGTCGCAGGCGCGGGCAGAAGCTGTTGAACGCCCGCCAGCAGCATGATGTTCATCGTAACAAGAACCGCGATCCAGTGAAGCGCTTGCGTCCACACCAGTCGAACCCGAGCCTGCCTGTCATCGAGCTCGGTCCATTCGGTTACGACGCATACAACGCCAATTGCGAGGGCAAGGAACTCCCAATAGCCAATGAGCGGTTTGCCTGAAAAATTCGTATAGGCCACGCCCGCGATTGCAAGCGCGAGGATGGCGAGAAAGGGTAGCTGCCTGAGGACGATGCTTCTCGTTCTGAAGCGAATGTCTTCAGTATCCCGACTCGGCGGCAGGTCCAGTTCACTCATCGACGATCCAATCGTGATTCCTTCTACCCTCGCGGATCTCAAGTATCGCGACTGTGGGCGGCACGCCTGCTTACCTGATTTGATGGTCTGGGAGCGTACCTCATGGCTCGCCGGAGGAGCGGAGCTCCGGCTTCAAATTCTTGTTCTGGGAGGTCAGCCTAGGCCTCTGCGAGGCCGATGCGATATCGGATGATCACCTTAGGGGACCTAGGGGATTTCCCGATGAGTTCGCAGGCGCCATTCGTTTCCAGCTTGGGGTGAGGCGTCGCCGGACGCGACGCAATGAATGTGGCGCGATCGGCGTTCCGCGATCTGGATCCAGCGCCTGGCCCTAGGGAAAACACCTGATTGTACTGGTGACAGCGTCAATGGTCTGTTGGGACAGCTCGGCTCGTCGGACATCCATGCGGCGGTTGCGCAGTGACAAAAGTGCAGCGGATGTCCCAACGCGGTCGGGAAACTGCTTTGATCGATGCCGCGCCAGCACGCCTCGTTGCTCGAAGGGGATCGAGAAAGGCTTTATGAGAAACTTTTCGACCGAAAGTGCACAAGTCGGGCGAATAGAGATGAAGCTTCGCAAGGTATCGCAGCTCTTCGACACGCTCGACCCGTCTCCGTTTCGCGAGACTGATCTCGCGCTACAGGCTGAAGATTATATCGTTGACCGTGCGCTGGAGTTTTCCGACCGTGTCCCAATTGAAATCGTCATCTATCTGCCGCCTGACGAACTCCGGAAAACGCATGTGTCTGATATAGCTGCCGCCGTCAGATACTACTTTGGCCTTCGGAGCCATGCCGTCTCACGTGAACTGAGCGGGTTATTCAAGACCGGCCGGCTGTCACTCGTCGTCGGAATGGTAATTCTTTTCATCTGCCTCTTGCTTGGCTGGGTCTTTGCTCAGCGAATGACGGAGGGACCATTTTCAAGGGTTCTTTCAGAGAGCTTTCTGATTCTGGGCTGGGTTGCGATCTGGAAGCCTTCGGAAATCTTTCTTTACGCGTGGCCACCCGTTGCAGCTCGCAGAAAACTCTTTGACCGGCTTTCCAGGGCGACTGTTCTGCTCGATGAGGACGACACCGTGTCGCCCACTGCAGAAGGTGCGAACGGATAGCTGGAACGATGTCGGAGAGACCTGGAAACGGTGCCCTCCTATTGCTGCGGCAATGTTGCTCCTTCTTCATTCGACCGATCGTCTTCGAGCGTCAGGTTCAATAGAAAAATGGGAACGTCATCCAATTCATCCGATCAGAAGCTCTCGCGCGGTGCGTTGATTGCGCTCGTGGTCGGCTCGATGGTCGGCTCCGGGATCTTTGCATTGCCATCGGCATTCGGTCGCGCCACGGGCGGTCTCGGCGCTCTGATTGCCTGGTGCATCGCCGGCACCGGAATGCTGATGCTCGCTTTTGTCTTTCAGACGCTGTCCCGGCGTCGGCCCGATCTCGATACTGGCATCTATGCCTATGCCGAGGCCGGCTTCGGCGAATATGCCGGCTTTGCATCTGCGGCCGGTTACTGGATCGGATGCTGCCTTGCCGATGTTGCGTGTCTTGTGCTGATCAAAGCGACATTGGGACAGTTCTTTCCGGTGTTTGGCGACGGTACAACACCCGTTGCGATCGTGGCCGCGTCGTTGCTGCTCTGGAGCGTTCACATCCTTATCCTCCGGGGCATCAAGGAAGCTGCTGCGCTCAATACGATTGCGACATTCGCGAAGATGATACCGATACTCCTGTTCATCGTCGTTGCCGCTTTTGCGTTCAAGGCCGATGTCTTCGCACTTAATTTCTGGGGCGGTGAGGAGCCGAGCTTTGCCAGTGTGTCGAGCCAGGTTCGCAACACGATGCTTGTCACCGTATTCGTGTTTGTGGGGATCGAAGGAGCAAGCGTCTACTCGCGCTATGCAAGGGACCGCAATGATGTTGGGATCGCGACGGTTCTGGGTTTTCTCGGTGTGCTCGCTTTGCTTGTCCTGGTCACCATGCTGTCCTATGGAATTCTGCTCCGCCCAGAGCTAAGCGCGCTCGCGACGCCGTCGATGGCAGGCGTACTCGAAGCGATCGTTGGGTCTTGGGGCAAGGTATTCATCAGCATCGGCCTGCTGATCTCCGTGCTTGGAAACTATCTGTCCTGGTCACTGCTCGCCGCCGAGGTTCTGCATTCCGCGGCCGTCAATGGCACGATGCCGTCTTTCCTCACGCGTGAGAACGTCAACAAAGTACCCGCAGGCGCGCTGTGGCTGACCAACTGCCTTATTCAGCTGTTCCTGCTTGTCACCTATTTTGCCGAGTATGCCTTCACGTTGGCATTGAAGATGACGAGCTCAATGACGCTCATCCCCTATCTGTTCGTCGCTGCATATGCACTTAAACTCGCATGGACCGGTGAAACATATCAGACGGAGCCGCGCTGCCGCGCCATCGACTGGGTGCGCGGTGCGCTTGCCACGATTTACGCGGCTGTGATGATTTACGCAGGCGGTCCCACCTTCCTGCTGCTTTCGGCGCTTCTCTATGCGCCGGTAACGATCCTGTTTGTGATAGCGCGGCGGGAACAGAAAGCGACGGTCTTTGCGTCTGCCGAGGGCATCTTGTTCGGAGCGATCCTCGTGGCAGCCGCCGCCGGCCTCTACAATCTTGCGACGGGTAATATTTCAATCTAGTCGGAGTTTCCCGCCTCTACCTAAGGTCAGGACCGTCGTTCAGATCATCTCCCAAGCAGTCCTCGACATAGAGTCGAAGAACGGCGACGCGCCCGATCGCGAATAGCGGCATTGCAAGCGCAATTCCCAGGACGCCGAACAGAGAGCCGAGCAGGACGATGGCGACCAGCGTCCATGCGGGGGGCAGCTCCACCGCGCGCCGTTGAATGAGCGGGCCGATCACATAGCCCTCGATGGATTGAATAACGGTGTAGATCCCGATGGCCCAGATCACCATCGAGGGACCAAGCGGCATGGCGACCAATCCCACGGGGATACTGGCCAGTATCGGGCCGAGGTAAGGCACAAAGTTCGACAGACCGGCCTGCAGGCCGAGCAGAAAGGCGCTTGGAAGGCCGAGCATATAGAGCGCCAGCCACACGCAGGCGGTCATCAGGATGATCCGGATCAGTTGCCCCATGAGCCATGAGCGCAGCACGGCGCCCATTTCATCCAGAACAGAACGCATGCGCTCACGCGAGGAGGGTTTGACCAACAATACGACACCGTCGCGATAGGCCTGCGGATCGAGCGAGAAGAGAAGGCCGAGAAATATGATGACGAGCGTATTGGCAAGAAAACTCGAGGCGGTCCCGACGGCCGATTGCGCGTGGCCAAAGAGCTTGTCGTGATCGGGAAACCAGCGGGAGAAGTCGCGCCCTCCGTCCGGGCCGAACAGATCCACGCCAAAAGCCAGCAGACGTTGTTGCAGGACATCCAGTTGTGCGTCCATGACGCGCATCAGGATCCGGGCCTGCTCGGGGATTTTTCCAATCCCCCATATTGTCCCCAGCACGACCACTGCAGTCAGGATGACGATCACTATGGCTAGCCGCCACGCGCGCCCGATCGGAATGTATCGACCAAGCGACCGAGCGCAGGCATCGAGAAACGATGCAAGCAAGATCGCCGCAAATATGATGAGAAGGCTGGACGACGCGCGCCATGCGAGGAAGATGCCGCTGGCAACACCCAGAATAACGAGTGCTCCCCCGAGGGTCAGCCGCCGGCCGGCGTTCGCGCCTGCCGTCGGAAGATCCCCACTTCGAACGTCCTTGGCTAGGATGGCTTGATCCACTCTCAGCTCAGGCATGGTCCCCCACATTTTCCATAGCAACTAGGGTCCAATCAGTTTCATGCGAATTGCATACCGGACCAGTTCGGCAGTAGAGGAAACTCCAAGCTTGCGCATGGCGGATGCGCGGTGGGCTTCGACAGTTTTCACGCTGAGATTCAGTACCGTGCCGACGGACTTGTTGGTGTGTCCTTCGGCGATCAGCTGAACAACGTTCTGCTCGCGTAACGACAGCAGGACTTTCGATTTGTCCTTCTTGCTGGCCAGGTAGTCGTGAAGCAGTTTTTCCACGACCACACCGGTGAAGTAAGGCCGGTGATTGAGTAGTGCGTCGATCGCTGCAATGAGATGATGTCGCGCATCCGACTTCAACAAGAAGCCTCGTACTCCTGCCAGGAGGGATTCGGTGAGGATTTCATTGCTTTCATGCATTGTCAGGATGAGCACCTCCGTCCGGGGGTGATGCAACTTAATCTGACGGCTCACCTCCAGACCATTCAGGACGGGCATGGAGTAGTCGATAATTGCTATATCCGGCTTCAACTCCCTGATCATGGCGACCGCGGCCCTGCCATCGCTCGCTTCTCCGCTCACGGCCCAGTCCGCACGGCTTTCGACGATCGCGCGTAGTCCGGATCGCACGACTTCATGATCGTCTGCAATCAAGATCTGCTTCACAGTGCCGTTCCCATTCGTTGGAACCACTGGCCATATCCAATTGACGAAAGCAGCTCGCTAGAACGACCGCCTTGAAATGATATGCGTCACGACTGCCAATTCCGTGAAGGCCGTCGACCATGTTGCGCAATCACGCTTCTACTAGATTGCTTCGTACGGCGTATCGAACCAGACCTGCAGTCGATTTTACGTTAAGCTTGCGCATCGCCGCAGCTCGGTGGGTCTCGGTCGTTTTGATACTCAAGTTCAAGGTCTCGCTTACACGCTTGTTGCTGTAACCCTCGGCTACCAGTTTCACGATTGTCTTCTCGCGCGGCGAAAGTGATCGGCCTGTGCAAGTACTTCCGTCTGCCGATCCGCCCATTGTGTCGCAAGTATCACCGACATAAAATGATCTGTGATGCATCAGTGATTCAACGGCCGCCAGGAGCATTTTGTTGGCATCGGATTTTCGCAGGAATGCGCGAACGCCAACTTGAGATGCCTGTAGCTCAAGCGCGATCGAGTCGTGCATCGTGAAGATCAGCACCTCTGTTGTGAGTTTGTACTCTTTCATCCGCCTCGCAACTTCGAGGCCAGTCATGAATGGCATCGAGTAATCAACGATAGCGACATCCGGCTGCTTCTCGATGGCGCAAGCGACAGCCTCTTTGCCATCGCGGGCCTCGCCGACGATCTCCCATCCGGGACGTCGTTCCAGAACTGCACGGATTCCAGCCCGCACCGCGTCATGATCATCGGCTATCATAATCTGCTTCATGATCCTCAGTGCTCCGATGTCATTTCCTTACGGGCAGCAAAATACTTTCATCGAGAAGATCCAGCCCTTGGAGTTCATTGTCCTCTCGGGGCGTCGGATTGTTGCATCCGTTAGCTGACCTTTAGCCATGCGACGGTCGGATCTTCGCCGATCCTCGGCCGCCCCGGTGGATATTCACTGGCTTGTTTCCTTTCCGCGAGGTGGCTCGTGGAATGGTCGCGTGCACCGTGGTCCCGCTACATACCGCTGTGGATGACGAGTGGATCTCAAATGTACCTCCCATCTGATCCAGTCTCGCTCTCATGGCCGGAATTCCAACACCAAATGATACTGCTTGATGGCCATCTCTCGCCTGAGAGATTGGCATTCCGCAGCCGTTATCGCTAATCCGAAGCGTGACGTTGGTGTCTGTGGCCTTGATCGAGATAGTCACCTGCGTCGCCTTCGCGTGCCTGAAGACGTTCGCGAGTGCTTCCTGGACAACTCTTAGCAACGAGCGCTGCGTGTCGTTAGGCAATGCATCGACCGCAGCATCGATCTTGAGATGCGTTTCCAGCGATGTCCGCGATGAAAGCCCCACCGCAAACTCCTCGATCGCCGACTTCAATCCGCCGTCGAGCAGATTCTGGGGATGCAGGAGGTAGGTAAATGCCCTGATTTCCCTAAGGGCCTCACCGATCGACGCGTCGATCTCATCACAAATTTTTATGGCGCTGCCGATGCCAGCGACGGCGCACCTCATTCGCATCATATTCAAACTCGCGGCCAGCAGATGCTGGCAAGTCGAATCGTGAAGGTCTGATGCAATCCGCTGCTGCATATCCTCCTGAAGCGCTAAGAGCTGCTTACCCGAGCCTGATTTTCCAAGTTTCGATTTTGTTCGCGCGCTAGCAGTGCCGTTGAAAGTGTCGTGAACCACGACCTTTGCCCGAACGTGAATTCGACACGAGTCGTCTACGTGAGCCTTGTGGGCCATCATGTAGTCCGATGCATCTTGGATCGAGTGGCGAGTAACCACTAAGGTTAAATGCCATCGTTCTCTTGCGCGAAGTTATCCTTACTAAATACCCTTGATTGAATCGACGTCAAGTAAGATGTCGCCAGATCGTCCGATGCCGCGACTGATGATGATCGGGATGAAAACATGCGGAGTAGCAATAGAAGTAATTTCAGTTAATTGCCGCGTTTGCTCTGCACAAGGAACCTCATCGTCTTCAATTGAGCGCTTGGATCTTGCTGCGGTTTGAGAGTGTCAGCAGGGCGCCAGAGAATCGTTGGTGCGATCAGTAGTTTCCCCGATACCGGGTAGATATCCGCACCCCCAGAATACTTTGAGTCATAGAAGAATTGGTGGGTAGGCGATCACGCAGGCAAAAGCCAGCTATCTGCTTTTGCGAGGTGGTCAGCGAATCTGGCGTGCAATTTTGCTCAGCGAGGGTTTCTTCATGCCTGCGTATGCCCGTCATGCCTACCTATGCCGAGTGGCACGATATCGGACGATTATAATTATTCTAACAATTGTGCCGGCATTTCTGCTGGCGGCGTGTGGAAGAGAGTCTGCTGAGACTGCTCCTGTCGTGCGGCCCGTGCGTACAGTCACTGTTGCGAAGAGCATTGCGGGCGCGCCGCTTTCATTCACCGGCCGTATCGAAGCGGAAGACGAGGTGGCGCTGGCATTTCGCATCTCGGGCCGGCTGATTGAAAACAACGGGAAAACCGGAGATCGGGTGCAGCCCGGTCAGGTCATCGCGCGGCTTGAATCCCAGAATGAGTTGAACACGTTGCGCCAGGCTCAGGCGGCTGTCGCGGCCGCGCAGGGGCAACTGACCCAGGCCCGCAACCATTTCGATCGCCAGCAGACGCTGCTGGCGCAGGGCTGGACCACCCGCGTCAATTACGACCAGGCAACGCAGGCGCAACAAACCGCCCAATCGCAAGTCGATGCCGCCGAGGCGCAGCTCAAGACGGCCCATGATCTGGTGAGCTTTACCGAGCTGAAGGTCGACGCACCGGGCGTCATAACCGCTGTCGGACCTGGCGCCGGAGAAGTTGTCCAGGCTGGGCAAATGATTCTCAGGCTGGCGCGGCAAGATGGCCGCGACGCAGTCTTTGACGTACCGGCTCAATTTTTTCGATCGGCACCGAGCGATCCGCAAATATCCGTCAGCCTGACGGACGATCCTGCGGTGACGGCTCACGGTCGTGTCCGTCAGGTTGGTGCCCAGGCCGATCCCGTCACGCGCACCTTTGAAATCAAGGTTGGCTTGACGAATCCGCCGTCGGCCATGCGGCTTGGCGCAACCGTCGTGGGGCGCATGGAAATGGATGCCGTCCCCATCATAGAGATCCCGGCATCGGCATTGACGAGGGCCAATCAACAGCCCGCGGTCTGGATCGTCGATCCCGCGAGTCGTACGGTTTCGATACGAAACGTGGACGTCTTGCGCTTCGAGCAAGCGCAGGTCGTCGTGTCGCAGGGCCTCGACACGGGGGAGGTCGTCGTGACCGCGGGGGTGCAGGCGCTGCATCCCGGCCAGAAAATACGCCTTCTTGGATCAGAGCAATGACCGGCTTCAATCTCTCGGAATGGGCACTTAAACACCGTTCCCTGGTGATTTATGTGATGATTGTTGCCGTTATCTTTGGTGTCCTGTCCTATGTCCGCCTCGGTCGCAGCGAGGACCCGTCGTTCATTATCAAGACGATGGTCGTTCAGGCGGCATGGCCCGGAGCAACGGTCGAGGAGACCGTCAAACAGGTCACCGAGCGCCTTGAGCGCAAGCTGCAGGAAACACCGCATCTGGATTTCCTGCGCAGTTTTACGCGGGCAGGCGTCACCACAATCTTTGTCAACCTGCAGGGGAGCGCGAACGCCCGGCAAGTTTCCGACACCTGGTATCAGGTCCGCAAGAACATTGGCGACATCCGCCATACCCTGCCGGCAGGGGTGGTCGGCCCCGGGTTTGACGACGACTTCGGCGATACGTTCGGAATTATCTATGGCTTCACGAGCGACGGTTTCACGCACCGCGCGCTTCGCGACTATGTGGAAGACGTCCGCTCGAAGCTTCTTCTTGTCCCCGACGTCTCGAAGATCGAGTTGCTGGGAGCTCAGGACGAGCGGATCTTCGTTGAATTCTCGATGAAGGAACTGGCAAGCCTTGGCATCGACCGCACGGCGCTGCTGTCCGCTCTCCAGACGCAAAATATCATAAGGCCAGCCGGCACGATTCAAACGGGCGACGAGACGTTATCGCTTCGGGTGTCCGGCGCATTTCAGTCCGAGCAGGATGTTGCAGACATCAATTTCGTCGCCGGCGGGCGCATGATTCGCCTGAGCGACATCGCCCGGATTACACGCGGCTATTCCGATCCGCCGCAGCCCCTCTTTCGCGTCAACGGCGAGCCGGCCATTGGCCTGGCCATCTCGATGCGTGACGGCGGAGACATCCTCGCGCTCGGCAAGAGCCTCAAGCGGGCGATGGCTGCGATCACGGCGGATCTGCCGATTGGCATCGAACCGAAGCTCATTGCCGACCAGGCTGTCACGGTCGAGAGCGCCATTTCAGAATTCATGATGTCGTTGCTGCAGGCCATCGCCATCATTCTCGTGGTGAGTTTTATCAGCCTCGGCGTGCGCCCGGGTCTGATCATTGCGCTTTCCATACCGCTGACACTCGCCATCGTCTTCCCGATCATGAAGCTTGCCGGAATCGACATGCAGCGCATATCGCTCGGCGCACTCATTATCGCCCTCGCGCTCCTCGTCGATGATGCCATGACCACCACGGATGCCACCCTGAATCGCCTGGCCGCAGGCGACGACAAGGTTCAGGCCGCAAGCTTTGCCTTTCGCACCTACGCGTTCGCCATGCTGGCAGGAACGCTGGTGACCATCGCGGGCTTCGTGCCCGTCGGCTTTGCGGCGAGTTCCGCGGGAGAATACACATTCTCCCTCTTTGCCGTTGTCAGTATCGCCCTGATCGTCTCCTGGTTCGTTGCCGTGATCTTCGCTCCGCTGATGGGCGTTGTCATCCTCAAGCCGCCGACGCAACGCAAGGCAGATGCGCCCGGCAGGGTTTTCAGGTGGTATCGCGGCTTTCTGCTATTCGCCATGCGGGCGAAATGGCTGACCATCGTTCTCTCGCTGGTGCTTTTCGTCGGCTCATTTCTTCTTCTCCCGTTCATCCCCCGGCAATTCTTCCCGTCGTCCGATCGTCCGGAGTTGCTCGTCGATATCAGTCTGCCGCAGAACGCATCCATTTATGCCAGCCAGACAGCCGCACAGAAATTCGATGCCGCCCTGCAGGGTGATGCGGACGTTGCGCGCTGGAGCACCTATGTGGGTCGCGGCGCCATCCGGTTCTACCTTCCGCTCAATGTTCAGCTGCCAAATGATTTCTTTACCCAGTCGGTGGTTGTCGCAAAGGATGTCGCAGCGCGTGAGCGTATCCGCGCAAAGCTGGAGACGCTTCTGGCGAATGATTTTCCCGGTGCGATTACACGGGTCTCGCCTCTTGAGCTCGGGCCGCCGGTCGGCTGGCCCGTTCAATATCGCGTCAGTGGTCCTGACGCAGGCATGGTGCGCGAAATTGCGTTCAAGCTTGCCCAGGTTATCGCCGCCAATCCCAAGGCGAATGGCGTCAATTTCGACTGGATCGAGCCGGCAAGGCAAGTGCGTATTCGGGTCAATCAGGACAAGGCCCGGTTGCTCGGGCTGAGTTCTCAAGCCCTGGCAGGCGTGCTGAATACGGTCATCTCAGGCACCACGGTCACCCAGGTTCGCGATGATATCTATTTGATCGATATCGTTGCGCGCGCGGTCGATGAGCAGCGCGTCTCGTTGCCCAATTTGCGCAATTTGCAAGTTCCGCTGCCAGGCGGGCAGACGGTTTCGCTCAGCCAGTTTGCAACTTTCGAATACGAGCAGGAATATCCGCTGATCTGGCGGCGTGATCGTATCCCGACCCTGACGGTGCAGACGGATATCACTGCCGGTGCAATTCCGGAATCCGTCGTCAATTCGCTGACGCCGGCCATTGCTGCCCTGGCGAAGACCATTCCAGCATCCTACAGCATCGTGGTCGGGGGCACGGTCGAAGAAAGTCAGAAATCGCAGGCGTCGGTCATCGCCGTTGTGCCGGTGATGCTACTGATCATGTTTACGGTCCTCATGATCCAGCTCCAGAGTTTTCAGCGGCTGTTTCTCGTCCTGAGCGTGGCGCCCCTTGGGCTCATCGGCGTGGTCGCCGCCCTGCTGCTGTCAGGCCGCCCGCTCGGTTTCGTTGCGATTTTGGGCATTCTCGCGCTGCTCGGCATGATTACAAAAAATGCGGTGATCCTGATCGGTCAGATCGACGCCGAACGGGATGAGGGGAAGAGCGTGTGGGACGCTGCGCTGGATGCCTCAAGCTCACGTTTTCGCCCGATCATGCTGACGGCCGTGTCGACCGTGCTCGGCATGATCCCGATCGCTCCGACGGTGTTCTGGGGACCGATGGCCTTTGCGATCATGGGTGGGCTGTTGGTTGCGACGGTTCTCACTCTGATCTTTCTGCCGACATTGTATGTGGCATGGTTCAGGGGAAAAGAGGGGGCGTCGGACCCGCTCCGGTCGACGCAAGCATAGTCAGGTCGTACCTGTTTCGCGCCGGCGCTCGCTTCGGCACTTAGGGTAACTCCCCGTCGTCAATCTAGGGCATCACCCGATATCGTGGTGCATCCCGAATGTGCTCTTCTTTCCAGTAGTTGATGTTGGAAGGGAACGCCCGGTGCAGGACCTGATGTTGTTTACATCTGCCCGCGCCTTGCGCGCACCGGCGTGTTTCCAGCGCCCGGCTTGTGAGGCTGCGCAACACAATCGGTGCGCACGCTCTTCGCGGTCAATCATTCCTCAATCCCGTCGCCGCGTCTTGCAGACCCCGGTCGCAGGTGGTCGCCTGTATGTCCCATTTGCTGCAGGCCAACCGCATCTGCACATGGGAGTGCTTTGGCCATGAGCAATGCAGGTGACCAGAAATTGCCGCTTTGGACGCTCACGGCCATGGTGGTCGGCGGGATGGTCGGCGCCGGTGTATTTTCGATACCGCGAAATTTTGCGCAGGCCACCGGCATCTATGGAGCGCTGATAGCGTGGGCCGTCGCTGGTGCCGGCATGCTGATGCTGGGATTTGTGTTTCAGACGCTGGCCAACCGCAAGCCGGATCTCGATGCGGGCGTCTACGCCTATGCGCGGGAGGGGTTCGGGCCTTATGTCGGCTTCTTCTCCGCCTTTGGCTACTGGGCCAGTGCCTGCGTCGGCAACGTCTCCTATTGGATTCTGATCAAGTCGACGCTCGGCGCGTTGTTCCCCGCGCTCGGTCAGGGCAATACGGTCACTGCCATCGCACTATCGTCGGTCGGTGTCTGGGCGTTCCATTTCCTTGTGCTGCGCGGCGTCAAGGAGGCGGCAGCGATCAACAAGATCGTGACGATTGCCAAACTCATTCCGTTGCTGTTGTTCGTCGTCCTGTCGATCTTCTTCTTCAAGCCGGATGTGTTCGTCGGCAACCTCTGGGGCGGTGCAAGCGGGGACTACGGAAATCTCTTCGCGCAGATCAAGGCGACGATGCTGGTAACGGTCTTCGTGTTTCTTGGCATCGAAGGCGCCAGCAACTACTCCCGCTTCGCGCAACGGCGCGAGGACGTCGGTATTGCGACTGTAACGGGATTTTTGGCCGTGTTGGCCTTGTTCGCGTCGGTGTCCATTCTTGCATACGGTATCCTCCCCCGCGAAGAACTGGCGCAACTGCGTCAACCCTCGGTTGGCGGCGTGCTCGAAGCGGCCGTTGGTCATTGGGGTGCCATCTTCATCGGCATCGGCGTGATTATCTCGGTGCTCGGGGCCTATCTTGCCTGGACCCTGATGGCTGCCGAAGTGCTGTCGGTTGCCGCGAAGAGGCAGGACATGCCGGCCTTCCTGGCACGTGAAAACGCAAATCAGGTCCCGTCAATGGCGCTCCTGATGAGCACGTTGCTGGTCCAGGCTGTGCTCATCGCGACGTTGTTTTCCGACGATGCCTTCACCTTCGCTCTCTCACTGTGCAGCCACCTGTCGCTGATTCCGTATTTCCTCTCGGCGGCGTTCGCGTTGATGCTGGTCTACCGCAAGGAGACTTACGAGACCGATCCAAGCGATCTTCGTAAGGACACGATCATCGCTGTTCTGGCGACGGCCTACACGATCTTCCTGTTGTTCGCCGGCGGTATGAAATTTCTGCTGCTTGGTTTCATCATCTACGCGCCCGGCACAATCCTGTATTTCATCACACGGAGGGAGCTCAACAAGCAGCTCTTCACTCCGGCAGAATGGGTTCTGTTCGGCGTCGCCGTCGTCGGATGCGTTGTCGGCATCCATGGCCTCGCCACCGGCTACATCAGCATCTAGGAAATCGATGGGAGTTCATGATGGCCAGTGCAAAAAAAGTCCCGTTTGGTGTGCACTCCGAAGTTGGCCAGCTGCGCAAGGTTCTGGTCTGCGCCCCGGGCCTTGCGCATACGCGTTTGACCCCGTCCAACTGCGATCAGTTGCTGTTTGACGACGTGCTCTGGGTCGATAATGCGAAGCGCGACCACTTCGACTTCGTCACCAAAATGCGGGACCGCGGCGTCGATGTCGTTGAGATGCATAACCTGCTCGCCGAGACGCTGGCAGTCCCGGAGGGCAAGGCCTGGATCCTCGACAATCAGGTGGTGCCGAACCAGGTTGGCCTTGGCTTCATCGACGAGCTCAAAAGCTACCTGTCCGGGCTGGAAAACCGAAAGCTCGCGGAAACGCTGATCGGTGGCCTGTCGACCCATGACTTTCCCGAAGCACATGGGGGCGCGGCACTCAGGATGGTGAAGGAGGCCGCGGGGGCGACTGAATACCTTCTCCCGCCGCTGCCGAATACGCTGTATACGCGCGACACGACCTGCTGGATCTATGGTGGTGTCACCCTCAACGCGCTGTATTGGCCTGCGCGACATGAGGAAACGATCCTCACCACAGCGATCTACAAGTTTCATCCCGATTTCGCCGGCAACGTCAATGTCTGGTGGGGCGACCCGACAGAGGACCATGGGCTGGCGACGCTGGAGGGGGGCGATGTGATGCCCATCGGCAAGGGGGTTGTGCTGATCGGCATGAGTGAACGCACCTCACGCCAAGCGATCAGCCAACTTGCCGCGACCCTCTTTAAAAAGAAGGCCGCGGAGCGCGTCATCGTTGCGGCAATGCCCAAGATCCGCGCGGCCATGCATCTCGATACTGTCTTCACATTCGCCGACCGCGACTGCGTGCTGCTCGCGCCGGACTTCATGAATCAGACACGTACCTATTCCTATCGTCCGAGCGATCATCCGAGCGGTGTCGAGTTGCATGCCGAGAAGAAGTCGTTTGTCGGCGTTGTCGAGGAAGCACTGGGTCTCAAGAAGCTCCGCGTGGTCGAAGCCGGTGGCAGTGACTACCAGCGGGAACGGACCCAATGGGACAGCGGCGCCAATCTCGTTTGTGCATCGCCAGGTGTCGTCTATGCCTACGACCGCAACACCTACACCAACACGCTGTTGCGCAAGGAAGGCATCGAGGTGATTACGATCGTCGGCGCCGAACTCGGTCGCGGCCGTGGCGGCGGTCACTGTATGACCTGTCCGATCATCCGCGATGCCGTGGATTACTGACGTAATCGACCATTCTTCGCTCGGGGGAGCGAGATCGTGGGACTGTTAATACCGAAGCCAGCACCATCGACCGACGGAGAGTAATTGTCTGGGGAGTGTGCAATGCGTGGATCCAGAATTATCCTGGCAGCAACAAGCTTCCTCTATGTCAGCGGGGCAGTAGCTGCCGACATAGATCTGACCGAGCTCAGAAAGGTCGAATACACGTCGATGAGCCCGACATGGAGCGTTGTTGGATCCTTGTCGCCCACCTACACGGCCAATGCTCTGTTTTCGCGCGATGACCGGCGAGGGGACTTCTACTATGAGCCTGATGTAAGCTTGCGGCTGGACGGCAAACTTGCGCCGGATCTGTCCTACCGCATTTTTGCACGTGCTCAGTTCGAAGCATTTTCCAGAGAACACGACGGCAATGCCGCCATTGCGCGTCTCGGCGCGCGCCTGACGAAGAATCTGTATGGCTGGAGAATAAGCGCAACCTACGAAAACAGATATGACTACGACGGCGTGTTTCGCGATCTCGCCTTCACCTCCCACGATGTCACCGGCGCCATCGCGCGCGATTTCAGCTTCGACAATGTCACGCTCTCGCCGCTCCTCCAGCTCACTTATCGTTTCTCCGATCTCGCCGAGGCCAGGCGCTGGCGTGCCGATGCGCTGCTTGGCATCGAGGTCGAGCTGAATTCGAAATGGTCGATCGTCAGCACGCCTTTCATCGAAGCGTTCTGGTTTACAGACGGCTTGAACCGCGACCGGCAGGACCAGATCTATTCGGCGTCTCTCGGCCTGAAATACAACATCGCCAGCAACGTATCGCTCACGACGAACGTCATCTACGAGGCACGAAATTCGAACGTGGCGCTGCGTCATTATAGAGATTGGATGATCGGCCCGCGGCTCGACTTCGCGTTCTAGAGATCAGGACACAAGAGGCAATCATGCGGAATTTGATTGTAGCGGCAGGTACAGCAATTCTCTTCATCTGTACGGCATTCGCCGCCAATGCGGAGCCACGCGACTCCGTCGAACGCGGCGACCGGATGGACCGGGATGCCCTGCGGGACGACATTCGAGTCGATCGTCTGAAAATTCCGCAACACCCGATCGTCGTCGAGGAACCCCAGCAGCCCGTTTACAATACGAAGAGCAAGCAGAAATCAAAGCGGAGCACGGACAACAGTCGTTAGCAGTATGGACCTGCCCCGTGATCTCCAAGGCTGAGAGGGCCTTGATCATTTTGTGAGCGTGACGTGCAGGGTAGCGCAACGTGCAGGGTAGCTCATTGCGACCAGATTTTGCGGAAACGGGTGGCTTCCATGAACTCTGCCGAGACTGGAAATATCGGTGAGGCGAGTCCGGCGAGGTGGTCGGATGTCATCGGCGGTGCTGTGATCCGCGCTATCGGCTTCTTCTGCTTCTGGCTGGCGCTGACGCGCGGTGATCCCGGCGATTTGGGGCCCGGTCTGATTGCAGCTGCCGCAGCGACCTGGGCAAGTCTCAAGCTGCTTCCTGCCGAACAGTGGGGTTTTCGCCCGATCAAGTTTGCCGGATTCGCCCTGCATTTCTTTCATCAGTCGATTGTCGCGGGAGTGGACGTTGCGCTGCGGGCGCTCCACCCACGGCTGCCGTTGCAGCCGGGCTTCGTCACCTATCAGGCGCAGCTGCCGCCGGGCACGAAGCGGAATACGTTTTGCGCGATCATGAGCCTGATGCCGGGTACGCTCCCGTGCGGAACGTCGGGTGACGGCAGTCTGGCCATTCATTGTCTCGATGTGACGCAGCCCGTCGTCGAACAATTGTCGATGGAGGAAACCCTGTGCATGGGGGCGCTCGGAAGCGCAAAATCCGATGCCTAGCCTGCTGTTGGGTGCCTCGATCTTTGTACTGCTGACGGTGGCACTGGGTTTGTTCGCCATTCTTCGGCGATCGGCCGATGTGGACCGCCTGATGGCCGTCCAACTGCTGGGTACGGGAGGAGTCGCCATCCTTCTTTTGCTCGCGGTCGCAAGCGAGACGCCGCCCATCGTGGATGTGGCAGTGATGCTCGCGCTGTTCGCGGCGTTTGCGGCCGTCGCATTCGTCAGAGACGCGTCCGGCGCGTCATCCGAAGCCAAAGGGGAGTGAGGGGCGCATGAGCCTCGTCATGGATATCCTGACCATTTGCGCGGTCTCCGCAGGAGCGCTGTTCTTCCTTGCGGGCACGGTGGGTCTGTTGCGTTTTCCGGATACGCTGACGCGTCTGCACGCCCTGACCAAGGTTGATAATCTCGGTCTTGGCCTGATCGTTCTGGGCTTGCTGCCGCAGACGAGTAGCCTGCTGGCGGTCAAATTGGTGATCGTCTGGCTGCTCGTCCAGCTGTCCGGGGCGGTGGTCACCCAACTGATCGCCGGTGCGGTACGTCAACACGGAGCAGACGGATGAGCATCGCCTCCGTCTTCGATGTTGCTCTCGTTGCGTTGATCCTGGCGATCGGTGCTTCAACAATCCTTGTGCGCAAGGCGTTCGCCGCAGTTGTCATGTTCGTCGTCTATGGGCTGCTTTTGTCTATTGCATGGGTTCGGCTCCATGCCGTCGATGTGGCTCTGACAGAGGCGGCGATCGGCGGCGGAATGACCGGCCTGTTGCTGCTCGGCGCCGTTGCGCGTTCTCGCTCGGTGAATGTCGGTGGTCCATGGATTGGGCGGCCGGCGCGCCTTGCGACCTGTGCATTGTGTGCGCTGGTCGTGGCGGGTCTCGCCATCGCCATGCTCCATCCGCCGGAGGTCATTCCGACGCTCGCACCGACGGTGATGGAAAGCCTGCCGCAGAGTGGTCTCGGCAACCCTGTCGCCGGCGTGCTGTTCGTTTTCCGTGCGCTCGATACGCTGCTCGAAAAGGTGGTCCTGCTGCTCGCTTTGCTCGGGGTCTGGTCGTTGGCGCCGGATCGCGCTTGGGGTGGAATGCCCGGTTTGCACGTTTACGCACGGTCCGATCCCACGCTGATCTTTCTGGCTCAGCTTTTGCCGCCGGTGGGAATCGTGTTCGGAATCTATATGTGCTGGGTCGGGGCGAAGGATCCTGGTGGTGCCTTTCAGGGCGGCACGGTGCTGGCTGCGATGTGGCTCCTTGTCATTGTCGCAGGACTACAGAAGGCCCCTGCGATTGGTCGGCTCTGGCTACGTGGTCTGCTCGTCGCCGGGCCGGTGCTGTTCCTTGCCATTGGCCTGGCTGGATGGGTATTTGCCGACGCTTTTCTGGCTTACCCGGCAGGTTACGCCAAGCCGCTGATTGTCGCCGTGGAAGCCGCTCTCACGCTGTCGATCGCTGTCGCGCTTGGCATGCTGGCCGCTGGACCGCCGGAACGGGCGCAACAGCAATGAACGCGGCAACGCTGTTCGGCTTGTGTGGCGCTGCGCTGGTGGGCATCGGACTGTACGGGCTCATCACGAATCCCGAACCGTTACGCAAGATCCTTGCATTCAATTTGCTTGGGGGTGGTGTGTTTCTGCTATTCGGCGTTATCGCCAGGCGGGCGGCGGTGGCCGGGCTCGGCGGTGACCCCGTCCCGCAGGCGATGGTGATCACCGCGATTGTCGTCGCCTTCGCCGCGACGGCCATGGCTATCGCGCTCGTGCAGCGTCTCGGGGATGAGACCGGTCGTGCCTCGATCAGTTCCGACAGCTCTGGAACCGGCGATGGCGAGGAAAAATCCTGATGCCGGCTGCAACCGCGCTTGAAGCGACAACTGCCGACGGGGCGCTTCTTGTTCTGGCCATCATATTGCCGGTGATCGGCATCCTGCTGTCGTTTGTCCTTGGCGGACGGTACGCCGAAAGAATTGCCGGGATTCTGTTGCCCGCTGGTCTTGGCGTGGCATGCATTGTCTTCCTGAAAGCATGGCACAGCGAAAAGTCGCTGAGCTACATTGTGGGTAATTGGCAGCCACCGCTGGGCATCACGCTGTGCGCCGACGGACTTTCAGTCGCGATGATGGTGGCAATGGCCATCGTGATCTGCCTCATCGGCGTGTTCGCGCATGCGAATTTCGGCAGTCGTGCAGTGTCAGTTGAAACCCGCGCACCGATGGTGTTCTGGGTCATGCTCATGGCGATCTCGGGCGCGATGAACATGATCTTTATCAGTGGCGATCTGTTCACACTCTATGTTGCGCTTGAGCTGCTGACCTTCGCTGCGGTGCCGCTGGTCTGTCTCGATGGCCGCGCGGAGACCTTGCAGGCCGCATTACGGTATCTGCTCTTTGCGCTGCTGGGCTCGATCCTCTATCTGATCGGAACGGCGTTGCTGTATGGCAGCTATGGGACCCTCGACATCGTCCTGATGTCGCAACGCGTGCATCTTGAGCCAGCGACGCTCGCTGCCGCGACGTTGATGACGGTCGGGCTGTTCGCCAAAACCGCGCTCTTCCCACTGCATCTCTGGCTTCCCCCGGCGCATGCCGGCGCACCGGCGGCTGCTAGCGCGGTTTTGTCAGCAGTCGTGGTGAAGGGATCGTTCTTTCTCATCGTGCGGCTCTGGTTCGACGTCATGCCGGGACTGCTAAGCGTGGCCGGCGCTCAACTCGTCGGGGCGCTGGGGGCATCGGCAATCATATGCGGCAATGTCGTTGCGCTACGCCAGCGACGGCTCAAATTGCTGATCGCCTATTCGACGGTCGCGCAGATTGGCTATCTGTTTCTGATATTTCCGCTCGCTGCCGACCCGTTGCATCTCCAGTATGGCGATGCCCTGACGGGAGGCATGCTCCAGGCCATCTCGCACGCGACGGCCAAGGCAGCCATGTTCATGGCTGCCGGACTTGTCTATGCCTCCCTTGGACATGACGAGATCTCGGAGCTTGGCGGGATCGCACGTGCGCTTCCCATGACGATGTTCGCCTTCGGTCTCGGTGGCGTGTGCCTGATCGGCTTGCCGCCAACGGGTGGCTTTCTGGCAAAGTGGCTGTTGCTGGAGGCGACGGTGGCAACGGCGCAATGGTGGTGGGCAATCGTGATTATCGCAGGCGGGCTGCTCACGAGCGCCTATGTCTTCATCGTGCTGTCGCGTGCGATGGGGGCGCCGAGCGAGCCGCTGACACTGCACGCCGCGGTGCCGAAGTATCAGGAAGTAGCGGCGCTGGGGCTGGCGTTGCTCTCGGTATTGCTGGGGCTCGTGGCGCTCGGTCCGATCGATGTTTTGCAGGTTGGTCGTCCGGAGGCGCCGATGGCTTGGCTGCGATGATAGAGGCTTATCCCTTGCTGGCTTTCGCCTTGCTCTTTCCGCTCGGGATGCTGCTGGCTTGCCTCTGGCCAATGGCATTGCTGCGAATGCCTTCGTATCTGGCGTTTGCTCCGATCCCTGCATTTGCGGCCGTTCTTTTTGTCTCGGACGATTCTCCGCTTGTCGTCGGCCCGGCCCGTCTGCATTTGACTTTCGCTCTTGATCTCCCCGGGGCGTTGCTGCTCGGCGTTGCTGCGCTGCTGTGGATCACGGCCGGTGCCTATGCGTCACCGTATCTGCAGGGCAGGCCGAACCGCGGGCGGTTCGCCGTGTGCTGGCTCACCGCACTGACGGGTTGCATCGGTGTATTTCTCGCTGCCGACATGGTGAGCTTCTATTTGTTTCTGGCGATGCTGACGCTTGGCGCCTGCGGCCTCATCATCCAGCATGAAACGGCCGAAGCGTGGCGTGCCGGCGCGATCTATATCGGCCTTGGATTGCTGGCGGAGACATTGTTGCTCATCGCCTTCGTGTTGCTCGCGATGGATATTCCCGGCAATGGGCTGTTAATCGGCGATGCCGCTGCCGCACTACCGACGTCGCCGCATCGCGACCTGATCATCAGCCTATTGATCGCAGGCTTTGGCATGAAGGCAGGCCTTGTTCCATTTCACGTCTGGATGCCACGGGCATATGCAGCAGCGCCGGCGCCGGCTGCCGCAGTACTGAGTGGCGCAGCCGTCAAGGCAAGCATCCTCGGAATGATCCGCTTTCTTCCCCTCGACACAGCACTGCCCCATGCAGGGACGGTACTCGCAGCTGCAGGCTTGTTCGCGGCGCTCTACGGGGTGGTGATTGGAATGACGCAACGCAGGCCCAAGGTTGTGCTGGCCTATTCCAGCGTCAGCCAGATGGGATTCATCGTGGCCGTCATTGGTATGGGCATGATAGCCGGAGATGGCCGCACTGCACTGGCGGCGATCTTCTATTCTGCGAACCACGTTCTGGTCAAAGGCGCGCTGTTTCTCTCCGTCGGTGTGATCGCCGCGACCGGTCGCCGATATCTGTTGCCCATCCTTCTCCCTGTGGCGATCATTGCAGTCGGCCTTGGCGGTCTCCCGCTGACCGGCGGTGCCCTGGCAAAAATCGTGGTCGACGGACCGCTCGGGGACGGGGCCGCCAACACGGTTGCAACGCTGTCCGCTGTCGGCACGACGCTGCTCATGCTGCAGTTCGTACGAGGCCTTGTGACGACGGTATCAACAGATCAGGAGGCGACAGCGGCGCCGAGCTTGTTCTGGCCATGGTTGTCGACTGCTGCAGTGTCGCTCATCGTACCATGGGCGCTATTCCTCGCGGTCCCCGAAGGAATGTTGCCAAATCCCTTGGCGCCCGAGCTGCTGTGGAAAGCGCTGTTTCCGGTTTTGTTGGGCGCCATCTTGGCCGCAGTGCTGTGGCGCTGGGTGCGACGGCTGCCCCATATTCCCGAGGGAGATATCGTCGTGGTTCTGGACCGGTGCGCGAAGATCGCTCCGGCCTGGGGCAAGACCATCGAGCAAGCGGAGGGCATGCTCCGCCAATGGCATGTGGCAGGAATTTCACTGCTCGCACTAACACTGGCTCTCGGAGCGACACTGTTGGCCCAGTGAGTATGCCGGACAATCGACATCTCTAGAGATGCGATGATGGTGTCGTCAGGCTGACACTGCGGCCAAATTCTTTATGCCAGCGATGACACGCTGTCGCAGTTCAACGCGCTGCCGGGATGATACACCCAGAAGGTCTGCCGCACGCCAGATCAGATTCTCTTCAAATTCGTTGACCCGCTGATCCGCGTAAACGGTCTCCCACATCAGTTGAACGATCCGTCGACGTCCATCGTCATCGAGCAGCTCATTGAGCCGCCGGGTAAAGCGATAAAGATCGACCGCGCTACGGGCGAGTGCATCTGCATTAACGAGCAGTTGAGTCGTAGGCGCGTCATCCAGCCCATAATGCGATTTGAAGATAGCGTGCAATCTGGCGCGCCTGATATCCGATAGCTCGCTATGGACGGTTGCAACGTGGATAAGCAACGCCGCAGTCACGATGAGAAGCTCTCTCTGCTCGACGTTTTTCCGTTGACTGGCGTCTTCGATCGCACGCGAGATGAATGCCTTGATTGATCCAAACATCACCCGACCACTCTCTCCAGGAACGACGATGACTGTGCTCTTGCGGCCCGCCATCCGGGCCTGCGATATACAGGAAATTGCAGGAGCGATCGTCTGAACTGGAGATGGCGTTCGTCCATCGGCGCCGCAACTTTCTTACAGAATTTTAAGGTTTCCGGATTCGGCCAAAAGGAAGGCAAAGCAGCCGCCAGTCCCTGCGAATGACCTGGAATCTTCTGCGGGCGCGCGCGTTGCTGCGCGTATCTGAATCCAGGTCATTGTTCCCGAGCAATCCGGGTACTCATCATGACCTGTTCAGGGTTTTTCCCGATTAACTATTGCGTGCTGACGGCTAGCCTCGTGCGGCAGACGTGAGACTATTTTTGTCGCGGCTTCGAGAGGGAAGCAAATGTTCAGCATTCGCTTATTGACGGTGGTATGTGCCTTCCTGATTCCGCAGATGCTACCCGCATCGGCTCACGCGCAGCAGCTTTTTCGCGTCGGCGGACTGACATGCAGCACCGGTCCGAGAGTCGGGCTGGTTCTTGGCTCACGCCAGGAGATGCAATGTGTCTTCCTGTCGAGCGTGGCTGCGCGGCAATATAACTACAGAGGCACGATCAGACGGGTTGGCCTCGATGTCGGTGTAACGCGCGGAGGAACACTGTTCTGGGGTGTCTTTGCGCGAAACAGTAATATCGGCCGCGGCACATTGCGAGGCAGCTATGTCGGCGCAAGCGGAAATGTTGCCATCGGCCTGGGCCTCGGTGCCAACGTCCTGGTCGGCGGATCGCGCCGTACGATCACGCTGCAGCCGCTCTCTGTCGAGGGCCAGATCGGATTGAATCTGGCACTGGGCATATCCAATCTCGTTCTTCGATAGTCGTCATTTTTCGTCGTCATCGCTTTAACCGGGTGGGTAGGACGGTCTTTGCGGGGGTGAGAATGCTCTCACCGATCCGGCCGACCATATAGGGGAAGAACGGGTTTGATGACGCCCGCATCAGCGAGTCGAGGCTGGCGATCAGCACATTGCGTTCTCCGCGCGGCGCCAGGGTACCGAGGTTTTCGCCAAAATCCTCGGACTTGTCCGGCTCCGCCCCATAGAGAGAATCGCTGACCGGAAATGGCAGCGCCACGTGCGACAGCGAATAGAAGCCCCGTGGATAGTTCAGGCCGATCGGGCGAGAATGCTCGTCGACAGTGCCGGCCTCGGTCACACGCTCGATCACGTCGTCATTATTGTCACCGGAATTGGTAATGACGGCGAGGCGGTAGCGCCGCGGGCCGCCCGGTACAATACGTGCCAGCGCGGTATCGGTGCTGGTGCGGAGCAGGGGGCCAAATCGGGCGGTGCGGTTGACGTCAAACAGAACGAGTTCGCTCCCATTGGCAGGCAGATGGGCATAGAGCTCGGAGACGATGGCCCGCGTGCTGACGGTGAAATCCATCAGCGACTGGAATGTCAGGATGGGTGGAAACTGACTCAGTCTGCCTTCACTCGCATAGCGCGCGAGCCTCCTTTGCAGAGCCCGGGTCAGAAGATGCGATTGACGCGCGCCGTTTACCGGGAATGAATTGTACTTGAAGGGATTGAACTCCGGAACGACGTCGAGCCATGCGGCCTTGGCGAAGGCGGGCAGAATTGCCGGAAATCCCGCGAGGCCGGCAAACCGTGCAAAACTGGTGATGCCGACCATCGGCGAGATCAGTATCAGGCAGTCGGGTCGCGACAGTTTTTCGTCGTCGATGGCATCAAGCGCATACATGATGGCCAGTGCACCGCCATTGGAAAATCCCACCAGATGCAGCGGCACGGGTGAGCCCATCCGCTTCTTTACTTCCCGCACCGCGAGCCGCGTGGCAGCCATCCAGTCTTCCCACGCGATATCGGTCAGCGCGGCCGGAACTGTGCCATGTGCCGGCAGCCTTGGGACGATCGCCAGGAAGCCTTGATCGCGGTAGAAGCGCGCAATATGGCGTTGGCTGTAGGGAGAGTCCGTCAGGCCGTGAAGAAGCACGACCGCTCCGATCGGCTTCCCCTTCGGCTCCAGCACAAAGGAGCGGTTGAAATCCTGCACGAAATGCGGGGGATAGACCGGGCTGCCTTCGAAATACCGATTGGGTGGCACACGTTCTGTCGCATCGAGCTTCTGCGATACCTCGCGCTGGACTTCGTCGAAAAGCTCCGCCTCAGCCGCCATATATTGTGCCCAGTCGGCAGTATCCAGCTTGCTCGCATGTAGCTCATGCGGAACGTAGGTGTGCCATGTCTCGAGTGGCAGTCCTCGCTGCGAATCGTAGATGCGGACAGCGAAGATCGTCATCAGCACGATGCCGAAAAACGCCATCAGGATCTTTGCAAATCTGAAGATTCTGGCCCGCACGACCGAACCTCGTAAATGACGACGTGGTGCAAGATGGCCTGGAAAAACTAAAACGCGACGGGAGATATAAGGGAAAGCACCCGAGCGGGTATCGGGCTTTACCCTGATACTCAGTAACTTCTTTGGCGACGTCCCGATCCGCGTATACGACGGCAGCCATATGCAAAACCGTTCGATGCGGAGAAATCTATCAAATTCGTTAGGAGATCGCGGTGTGGACTAAAATGGTCCGCCTTGCGGCTGTCCATCAGTTGGCCCGGCATCTGAATATCCGGTTGCCGTTCTCGTCGAGAACGAACACCAGACTGGACCCGCAAAGCGCGCCGGCCTTGCCCAATTCCGTAGCAAGGGCCCGCGCTTGCGTTATCGCAAACTTCGGATTTGAAAGGCGGCTTCCGATCTCATCGGGGAAAACTTTCGGCCCGTCCAGGATATGGAAAAAGTATCGCATCGGCCTCCAATAATTCGGAGGAGCGGCGTGTCCCAGTGAATAATTGGTAAGGCGCTGACACATGCGGTCGGCATTGGCTCCGTTACCAGATGACGGCGTGCGAGATCTCCGGGCGCGTCACGCGCACCGACCAAGGGTTTTCCCCGATAGCTCTGGCTCTGGAAGTGCATTTCAAATCGGGATGTTTGAGCGGTCACAGAGTATCAAATTGTCAGGGAGTTACGAATGCGCCGGATCTCAGCCTTGCTAGTTCTACTCGCGCTGTCTGCAGTGGTTCCGCTGGCGGATGCGCTTGCCCAAAGCGCAGCAGGACGTGGCGCAGTGTCCGGTGCGATCATTGGCGGCGCTGTCGGCGGGCGACGCGGTGCGGCCATCGGTGCTGCCACCGGCGCGGCCGTGGGGAGTCACAGGCGACATTGGCATAGCCGCTATTACTGGCGCCATGGTCGTTGCTGGGTCCGCGCATCGAGCGGAAGATCCCATCCGGTATCGCATCGCTATTGCAGGTGAGCGACACGATTGCACCGTTTCGCCTGCGATAGCCATTCCAGCGGATCACGATCTTTTGCTGTCATCGCAGGGGTGATTCCGCGGCTCAGATCAGGTTAACACCCGATATCGTGATGCAATCGCGTCATCCATTATTTCGAGGATTGAAAAGGAGGATGCGATGCAGAACCTGAAAAAGCGTTTTTTATTGTCCCTGCTTGTTTCGACGATACTCGCGAGCGCGAGCATGGTATTCGTCACCACGCAGAGCGAAGCCAAGGGAAGGGCGTGGTGTGCCAAATCACAGTCGCGGGGCACCGATTGTAGTTATGACACGATCGACCAATGCCGTGCAGCGGTCAGCGGAACAGGTGCGTCCTGTCGCAAGCGCGTCCGTTAAGGCTTCTTATCGTCATTGAAATGGCGCTCCATTGACCCGTAGCCGATCAACGGAGCCTCCATATACAAACGAAGCGGCGGCCTCCGACGGAGGCCGCGTAGGTCTGTGAGCCCTCCGCCCTAGTCGGCGATATCAGCGTTCTGCGTCTCAGCAGAAACGCGCCGAAAACCAGCATATTTTGCCGCAAGGCTCCCCCACCCGTGTGCGTGTAGCTGTTTAGCGCGATACTTGAGCCCGGGGCTGCCCTGGGGATGCTTCCAACCGTCGCCCCAGCCACAGCTTATCAATCGCGAGCTGATTGAGGATCTTGCGGATGCGAGAGATTGCCCTCAGTTCGTCGCGCAATTCCCCGTGCGCGGTTTCAACTGCTTCCGCGACTGGCGTCTCGCCGAGCCTGCGCGCGTTTATTGGCCTGCGACACCCTTCCAATCCTTGAAGGGGGGATCTTGGTATTCCGGCGCTGGTTCGGGATGGATCGCATTCCTTCGCTAGGGCGAAGATCATTATGCGGTCTTGTGAACTGCTGTGCCCGCCGCAGGGCTAATGCGCGCCGCGCGGCCTCTCCGAGTTCCCTTCTCGCTTCGAATTTCTGCAGGCGCTTTAGCTCCTTGTTGAGGCGTTTGATAGCGGCAACGAAGACCTGCTTGCGCTGAGTTGCATGCTCGGCCGTTCCCGAAAAGCTATTACCTCTGGGTTCGGCTTTTCCTCTTGCCTCACGCTGTCGATGTCGCGCGAGGGTATGCTCCCTGCCATGGAGATCCCGTAGCCTCGAACGAAGGCTCTCGAGCTTCTCGCGCGCTAATTCTCCGATGGCGGGATGATGAGTAGCGAGAATGATTTCTTGCTCATCGTGTTTCAGAATACTGATTTCAAACCTGCTGGATGCCGCCATCGCCTCTTCCTCGACCAGTGTAATCACCCATGCGTGGGTGCGGATCATTCGCGTTGTTCCGCGCCTCCTTCAGCACCGGCGTCCAACACACGGTCGTCGCGGTGCCGTCTGATGGAGGCGCACGCTCCGAAACTATTCTCCCGTCCCATCTGAAGTATCGGGTCATCACCTTAGATTGGCGAGGGAACTGCACGCACTGCCTTTGAATGGAAAACCCTGAATGTCGGGCCAATTAAAGACTATGGACTAAGGGCTTTCGCAAACATCTGCGGCTTGCGCCGAGCCCAGCAGACGAAACTTCAACGGACACTCTCTCCGTCAGCCAAATCGCGCCTCCGCTTGCGATTTGGGCAGCAGCGCCGCGGGATCTCTTATATAGCGCCAGTCGCTTTGCGAGCTCGGGCCGAAGGTGTGTCTGTTACAAGGCGCTGAAGACTGAAATTTGCTGTCATGCGCGCTCTGTCAGGCCAGCGGGAACGACAGCGGCGAGATTTCCGTCAGCTTGCGCAACGATATAGTCGGCATTGCGGATGACCGTGATCGTCATGACGACATCTCCCGTGCGCGTTTGGCGCTTCAGCTCGATGTCGAGATCCGCTCTGGTCGGCATTACCTGCATCAGGACCAGCCGACCAGACACCCATAGACCAGAATCGGGATCGCAAGAAGAATGCGCTGGATTGCTCAGCGCAGCGTCTTGCGCTCCCTTTATTCGGCGGCGATCGCGACTTGACCCAGTCTGTCGAAGACGACGTCGCCGCCCAGAATGGTGAGATCGCAGCGGGTGTCTTTCTCGACTTCTTCGGGCGCGCAGGTGAAGACGTCGTGGCTGAGCACGGCGATATCGGCGAGCTGGCCCGGCACCAGACGGCCGACGCGCTCTTCGGCGAATTGCGTATAGGCGCCAAAGTAAGTGTAGGCGTGGATCGCTTCCGCCATCGACAGCCTCTGCCCTTCGCCGAGCACCGTGTGGCGGTTGGACATGCGCGTCGTCATCGTGAACAGGTTCTTGAATGGATCGGTGGTGGAGACTGGTGCATCCGAGCTTGCGGCCGGATGCAGACCGGCGTCGAACCACTTGCGCATCGGATAGGCCACGTCGGTGCGCGCCTGACCGAGATTGGTGATGTAGAGGTCGCCGAATTCATACATGAAGATCGGCTGCGGGACCGGATCGATGCCCGAGGCTGCCATGCGCGCGATCTGGCCGTCGCTCAGGAAGCCGCAATGCTCGATGCGATGGCGGCGGCCAAGGATAGGGTTCTCCGCCGTACCCGCTTTCTCGATACCCGACAGCACCTGCTCGATGGCAGCATCGCCGATGGCGTGGATCGCGAGCTGGTAGCCGAGGTCATGATAATGCGCGAGATAGTCGTGCATTTCCTTGTCGGTGTAGCAGAAGATGCCGCGGTTATCGGGATCGCCAACCAGATAGGGCTCGGACATCGCAGCGGTGAGGCCGCCGGCGCTGCCGTCGCCAAACACTTTCATCGCGCCGTAGCGCAGCATGCCGACCTCGCGGCCGAAGCGATAACCTGCAGCATGTGCCTGATCGCCGATGCCATCGGTGTTCCCGTAGATGCAGACCCAGGTGCGCAGTGGCAGCGAGCCGTCCCTGGCCATGTCTTCATAGGCCTCGATCTCAGCCATGCCCGCGGTCATGCCGACCGCGGCGTCCATCACGCTGGTAAAACCCTGCGAGAGCATGAACCGGCCGGCGCTATCGATCGCGTCTCGCAAGCGCTCGGCGCTTGGTTTCGGCGCGGCATCGACAATCAGGCGCAGCGCGCGTTCGGCCAGCAGGCCTGTCAGCTTGTTGTCGCGGCGCTCGATCATGCCGCCGTCGGGCTGCGGCGTGTTGTGGCCGATGCCGGCCGCGCGCATCGCCTGCGTATTGATCACGGCGACATGGCCGCAGGTGCGCTTGAGATAGACCGGATTGTTCGGCGCGACCTGATCAAGCTCTTCCGCGGTGGGGTGGCGCTTTTCCGCGAGTTCGTAATGGTCATAGCCGCGACCATTGATCCATTCGCCGGGCTTGGCCGTCTTGGCCTTCTCGGCGACGCGGCGCAGGATCTCGCCGATGCTGTTGGCGCCGGTCTCCGGCCGCAGATTGATCTCGGTCATGGTCAGGCCGAGCGGCAGCAGATGCATATGCGCATCGTTCAGGCCGGGGATGGCGGTACGACCGGCGAGTTCGATGATGCGCGTATCCGGGCCGGCAAGCTCGGCGATTGTCTCTGCGCTGCCCGTCGCCAGCACGCGGCCGTCCTTGGTCGCGATCGCTTCGACGAAGCCTTCGTTGAGGCCGCAGAAAATGCGACCTCCGGTGAGGATCAGGCTCGGCTCGTTCATATGCATTCCACCTTCAGTCAATTGGCCACGCGCAGCGAATGACGCAAATTCGCGTGCGCGGCAAGATTGCACATTGGGCAATGCAAGCCCGCAGTTTCAGCATTGCCCCACACATTGCCTTGCAGCGGCATCTGTGATGGATTCCAATGTTGGCAGCATGTTCAGATAACAAGTGATGAGAGTCCGCGCGATGACGACCAATACTCAGGCTGCAACGCGTGCGACGGTCGAAATCCCGAGCATTCCCTGTGACGCCGAGGGTCCGGTGTTTCGCGAGCCGTGGGAGGCCCAGGCCTTTGCCATGGCCGTGACACTGCATGAGCGCGGCGTGTTCACCTGGACGGAATGGGCTGCGGCGCTGGCTGCCGAGATCAAGCGCGCCCAAGCGGGTGGCGATGCCGACACCGGGGAGACCTATTACCGACACTGGCTGGCGACGCTGGAAAATCTGATCGCCGAGAAGGGCGTGACGACGGCGGATGCGCTTCATCGCTACCGCGACGCCTGGGATCACGCCGCCGATCGCACGCCGCATGGCCAGCCGATCGAACTGACCCCGGCGGATTTCGCGCATCACACCTAGCGGTCGCGCGATTACGCCAGCGCCTTCACCACCGCATTGAAGAAATCATTGTCCAGAATCGGCGCGTTCAGCGTCGTCGGTTTCGAGCGTGCGCTGAGCACCACGCAGATCACGCGCTGTTTCGGATTGATGTACAGCATCTGGCCGAAAATACCGCGCGCGACGAAGGCGCCGTCATCGAGCGTGCCGTCGGGCGTCGGCACGATCCACCACATATAGCCGTAATCGACGCGCCGGCCGTTGATCTGCCTTGCCGCGCCGGCCTCGCGCACCCAGCCTTCCGGCAGCACGCGTTCACCGTCAATCACGCCGTCGTCAAGAATGAACCGGCCGAATCTGGCATAGTCACGCAGGGTGGCAAACATGCCGCTGCCAGCGACCTCTAACCCGCCTGGTGCTTCCAGCCACCACGCGCCGTCCTGCTCCATGCCGAGCTTCGACCAGATTTTCTCGGAGAGATAGTCGCTCAGCCATTTGCCGGTGGCGGCCTTCACCAGCGCGCCGACAACATGGGTATCGCCGGTCGAATAGGTCCATTGCGTGCCGGGCGTCGCGGCGCGCGGGCGTTCGGCCATGTAGCGCATGACGGCGCCGGGCTCTTGCCCGACCTGCAATGCGAGCATCTTGCGGCGCTCGGAATTCGCATCGGTCTGGTCGTCGCTCCAGCGCAAGCCCGACGTCATCTGCATCAGCGTCCTTACGCTGACGCCCTCATAGGCGGTGCCGGAAAATTCGGGAAGATACCTGGTCAGCGGGTCGTCGACGCTCTGGATATAGCCGTCCTGGATGGCGGCGCCCACCAGCGTGGTGCTGAAGGATTTCGCCATCGACATCGACAGCCAGCGCGTACCGGCATCGATGCCGAGGTCGTAATGCTCAAGCAGCACTTCGTCGTCCTTCATCACCAGAAGTCCGGCGACGCGGTTGCGCGAGACATAGTCGTAGATGTCGAAGGTGCCGGCGGTGGAGACGATCGGAAAGTCTGGCAGCGCGCGCTTGCCGTAAGTCAGCGGCCGCACCGGTGCGCCCGCCTTGATGGTGCGGGTCGCGAAATTCATCTCGGGCGTGACGAAGGTCCGCAGATGATCGATGGGCATCGATCGGCCGGCATAGGAATTGATGATCGCGTCGGTTGCAGTCTGGTTTGCGGTCTTGGGACTCGTCGCGGAAGCTTGACGAATGGTGCTGTTGGCTTCGCCTGCACCCGGCGGCACATCTGTCACAGTCAAAGGTCTGTCCTGCATCTTCGGCGCGTCGATGCGCTCAAGGATTTACTATGGCAGGACAGAGGGGCTGTCGAGGGTGCCAAGGTTGAATCGCGTGATGCGCCGGGATCACCGGCGCGTGCCGCTGATCCCGGGATAGCGGTACATCACGCTGATTTAGGTCAAACCGGTCCGGTGTCCTGATGCGACAATCAGCGAACCGCCGTCGTGTTCGAACTGGTGAGCGCGGTCGGCTGGCCGGCCTTGATGATGCGGGCCGTCTGGGTGCCGTCGCTGGTGCCCGTGCGGGCGGCAATGCCGAAACCTGCAACCGCGATGCCGGCAACCAAGGCGACAACGACGATCTTGAGATGCGTGCTGCGGTCTGCGCTGTGGATCGAGTGGTTCATGGCGGCCTCCTGCCGTCTACGCGGCTACTTGTTGCTTGGAGGTGTAGTCCCGGCCGGTTTCCAGCCGATGGCGTCCGTGTAGAAAATTGTTTCGTGGGTGCAGAGATTTGTTTCGTCGCGTAACCGGATACTTACGAATCCAGCGGTTTTGGCGCCTTTGGCGGTATTTGCGTCATCCGTATTCTTCAATGCCGTGAAATGGCGGACAAAGTCCGAAGCGCTTCGCCCCACGCTGTCATTCCGGGGAATCTCGATGTGTTCACTCACTCTCGTCATTCCGGGGCACATCGAGCCGCGTAGCGGATCGGTGTGAACCCGGAATCCCGGAGTGTTTGGCTCTACGGAGACTCCCATGTCGAGATTCCGGGTTCGGTCCCGTCGCCTGCGGCGTCGGTCCCGCCCCGGAATGACAGTTTGGGGGCCAGGAAGCCTACCAGATATTTTTCCTACTCTCCGTTAACAATATCTCCATCTTGATTATATCCCCCTTCGTCCGGCCCCGATGAGAGGGGCGAGCGCGATCGTCACGTTCGCGGGGCTGGATGCGGTGGACGCCGGAGATGCGGCGTTACGCGGTTCATGGGTGACGTCTGTCTTCGGGCAGGACGGATCTGCGCCAGCACTGCCACTGGCAAGGAGACGGCCGACCTTGGGATGGAAAGAATTCTGGACAGTGTGACGGACGACCAAGTCAAAACGTGTCCGGCTTACTCGCTTGAGGCTCCCTTCCCATCGCCTTGGGACTTTAATTCGGTGATCGGATCGTTCGTTGAGGCAAAGTGCAAGCAACCGAAAAAACACCGCAGGCGGAACGCTGGGCAATCGCTCGTGCTTTCCGAAAGTCCTGATGCATTACCCCATGCGGAAGACCGCATTCGCATCAGGCCCAAGGGTGCATCGGGCACCCGGCGTTCCGCACGCCCTCTTTTCGGAGAGGGTCGAAGGAATGCTCATAGCTCGGACGCGCAAGCGCCGCGAGAATGCGGACGCGTGTTTTCACTTCACCGAAGCAGGTGCCGCCGACCCATCCAATTTAGGTAAGCACCACTGCTTGTTATTGCGGAGGATGGACCTCAAAACTCCTCCTCGGCAGGCTCATGGGCAGACGAGGATCACATGATCATCAAGCCCAGCGCATCGTGGCACACCCGCTCGACCCTCAGCAGGTTGGCGCACATCCTCGAACGGACCGGACTCGCTTTGCTTGGGGCTGCCTGCGGGTTGTTCGTTGCCGAGGTCGGCCGCTTCATCGAGGTCATCGGTTCGGGTGAAGTCGTGTTCGCCATGATCATTTATGGGGCTACCGGCTTCTATCTCGGGATCGATCTGCCCCAGGTTCCTGCCGATTACCGCATGCATCTGCCGCTATGGCGCGGGCTGGGCAACAGTGCGGATATGGTGGAGCTGCTCACTGCGGCCGGTACCTTCATAACATCGGTGACGGCGATCACGTCAGTCTCCAGTATCATTCTGGGTGAAACTGTCGGCCCCAGGACGGCTGGCATCATCTGTTTGAGCTGGGCAATCGGCGCCACCATGCAGATCGCTGCCGGTATCATCGCGCGAATAGAGTTAGGTCGTGCCGTGAAAATGGCGAAGCTCGCGCTCTTCTCCCGGTGAAAGGTCAGGACAATCCCGGCTGACGGAGGTCGAACATGCCGCTCTATATGTATCAGGCTGCCTACACGCCGGAATCATGGGCCGCGCAAATGAAGAATCCGCAGAACCGCGTTGAATCCGTTGGACGGCAGACGACGGAGGCGGTCGGAGGAACATTGATCGGTGGTTGGTATTGCCTGGGCGAATATGACGTGATGCTGATCGCCGATGTGCCGGATATCGAGAGCATGGCAGCCATCGCCGTCGCGATTGCGGCGGGCGGCGCCATCAAGTCCAGCCAGACGACTGCGTTGATGACCGGCGAGGAACTTGTGGCGGCCCTGAAGAAGTCGGAGTCCGTCATCAAGGGTTACAAGCCCGCCCGATAGACATCGGTGGCGTCGATCGCCCGCATTCGCTGGAGACATTCGTGCTCCGGGCTCGGAACTGCCGCTATCGTCCCGGTGTCGCATTCACCAGCGCGAGGATCTCGTCGCCGTAATGCTCCAGTTTCTTGTCGCCGATCCCCGGGATTTCGCGGAGCTGGTCGAGTGTGGTGGGATGTTCGCTGGCGATGCCGTCGATGGTGGCGTCGTGCAGCACGACATAGGCCGGGACGTTGCGCTTCTTCGCGACTTCCGAGCGCCAGGCGCGCAGCACGGCCAGCAGATCGGGATTGGCATTGTCGCTGCGCGGTGCCGCGAGATCGCCGCGGCGGGATTTACTGCGCGGGGCGCGGCCGGTACCGCCGGTTTCCTCGCGGAACATCAGTTCGATCTCACCCTTCAGCACACCGCGCGCTTCTTCCGTGAGCTTCAGCGCATTGAAGCTATCCGCATCCGCATAGAGAAAGCCGCGCGCCACCAGCTGTCGCATCACGGCGCGCCATTGTTTCTCGGTGAGTTCGCCGCCGATGCCGAATACCGACAGCTTGTCATGGCCGAACTGCTTGACCTTGTCGGTGAGGCGGCCGATCAGCACGTCCACCAGATGCATGGCGCCGAATTTCTGCCCGGTGCGATAGGCGCAGGATAGAAGCTTCTGCGCGGCGACACTGCCGTTCCAGACTTTCGGCGGCGTCAGGCAGTTATCGCAATTGCCACAGCGCGTGCCGGTCGCCTCTTCGCCGAAATAGCCCAGTAGCCGCGTGCGCCGACAATCGACGGTTTCGGCAAGGCCGACGAGCGCATCGAGCTTGCGGATCGAGACGCCCTTGAACGTCTCGGATCCGGTGGACTCGTCGATCATGCGGCGCTGCTGCACGATGTCCGAGAGGCCATAAGCCATCCAGGCATTGGACGGTTTGCCGTCGCGGCCGGCGCGGCCGGTCTCCTGATAATAGGCCTCGATGCTTTTCGGCAGATCGAGATGGCAGACGAAGCGCACGTCGGGCTTGTCGATGCCCATGCCGAAGGCGACGGTGGCGACGATCACCACGCCGTCCTCATTGATGAAGCGATCCTGATTGGTTTCACGCAGGCGCGCATCGAGACCCGCATGGTAGGGCAGCGCGAGGATGCCGGCCTTGTTCAGTGCCGCGGCGGTGTCCTCGACCTTGGCGCGCGACAGGCAATAGACCACGCCGGCCTCGCCGGAATGCCGGTCGCTGATGAAAGCCTGCAACTGCTTCTGCGCATTGGTCTTGTCGACGATCTCGTACTTGATGTTGGGCCGGTCGAAACTCGCGACGAAATTCGGTGCGTCGTCGAGGCCCAGCCGCTGCACGATCTCCTGCCGGGTCAGATCGTCGGCGGTGGCGGTCAGCGCAATGCGCGGAATGTTAGGGAACCGTTCGGCGATAACCGAGAGGCCGATATATTCGGGCCGGAAATCGTGGCCCCATTGCGCGACGCAATGCGCCTCATCGATGGCGAAGAGGGCAATTCTGGCACGGCCGAGCATGGCGAGGCAACGCGGCGTGACCAACCGCTCCGGTGCGACGTAGAGCAGGTCGAGTTCTCCGGCGAGCAGCTGCCGCTCGACCTCGTTGGCTTCGTCCCATGACAGGGTGGAATTCAGCACCGCCGCCTTGACGCCCGCCTCGAGCAGGCCGGCGACCTGGTCGCGCATCAGCGCAATCAAGGGCGACACGACGATACCGCAGCCCGGGCGCAGCAAGGATGGCAACTGGTAACACAGGGATTTGCCGCCGCCGGTCGGCATCAGCACCAGGCAATTGCCTCCATCGGTCACGTGGCGGACAATATCTTCCTGTGCACCGCGAAAACCCGGCAGGCCGAACACCGAATGCAGCACGGACAATGCGTCCGAGGTCTGGAACACGTCTGGCTGATTTTTCGATTGACGCGAGGCGCCGACGGGAACGGACATGGCGCAGGTCTATTCCTGATTCGAGGGTCGCGTATATCCCAAGGGAACGTGTCATTCCCGGGGGGGAGCGCGTCGTTCCCCGGGGAATGCGTCATTCCCTAGGGAATGCTTCATTCTCTATGGCATCGCGACCTTTCGCCTTGATCGCGCCGCTTTACCCCTGTCGATGAACCGGTCTAAGACAAGACAGCGCGAGCGCGCCAGCGTCGCTGCAACCGGGCAAAAAGAAAAGCCGTATGCCATTCATTTTGCGAATCTTTTCTTGGCTTCTGAACCGCGGCCGCGGACCCAAGATCCGTTGGCTGGCAGCCAATGAGAATGCCGCACGAAAAGTGCGCCGGAAATTCAGGAAGGGGCCGAAATCCGCGATCCTGTCCCATGTCATCGCCCATCGACCGTCCGTGACGCTGGTGGGGCGGCTGCCCGCGGTCGAAATCTGGAACCTGTCCGATCCGAAGCGCGTCGCGCTGCTCTATCTGCAGCATGGCCGCAAGCTGCGTCTGCCCGCGCCAAAGGCGTTGATGGACGATGCCGTGAAGCGGGCCCGCGCCGCGGAATAGTGGAAGTGGTCCACGCGGGGCCACTTGTGCCGGGTGGCGTCATGGGCTTGACGGGCCAGTTCCGAGCGGGGATGGTCGCGCCCGGGTCACTCCGTTCCACACTCAATGAAAGACTTCTGCATGATCAAGCGTCTCGGTCCCGGCAAGCGTCTCAGTCAGGCTTCCATCCATGGCAACACCGTCTACCTCGCCGGCCAGGTGCCGGATGAATATTCGGGCGACGTCAAGACGCAGACCAAGCAGGTGCTCGACAAGATCGATGCGCTGCTCAAGGAAGCCGGCACCGACAAGAACAACATCCTCAGCGCGACCGTCTGGCTGCCGAATATCAACGACCGCGATGCCGTGAACACGGTGTGGGATGCCTGGGTGCCCGAAGTTGGCCCCGCACGCGCCTGCGTCGAGTCGAAGCTCGCGGACCCCGCCATCAAGGTCGAGATCGCCGTCATCGCAGCGATTCCGTAAATCATGTCTCTCGTTGCCATTGCGGTCGCCCCAAACGGCGGCCGCAAGGTCAAGGCCGACCATCCCGCCGTGCCGCTGACGCCGGCGGAGTTGGCGGTGACGGCCGCGCATTGCCTTGAGGCAGGCGCGGCGATGATCCATGCCCATGTGCGCAATGCCGACGGCAGTCACCTGCTCGATGCGGCGGCCTATCGGGACGCCATCGCGGCGATCCGCAGTGCAGTCGGCGACAGGCTCGTCATCCAGATCACCTCCGAGGCGCTCGGCAAATACACACCGGCGCAGCAGCGCGCCGTGGTGCAGGCGGTGAAGCCGGAAGCGGCGTCGCTGGCGCTGCGCGAACTGGTACCCGATGCCGGCGAGGAGCAGGCCTTCGCCGATCTGCTCGGCTGGATGAAGCGCGAGCGCGTGACGCCGCAGATCATTCTCTACGATGCGGCTGACGCCGTGCGGCTTGCAGAGTTTCGCAAACGCGGGCTGGTGCCGTTCGAGAAGCTGCCAGCGCTGTTCGTGCTCGGCCGCTATACGGCGGGGCAGACGTCGCATCCGGCCGATCTGCTGCCGTTCGTCGTGCCCGGTGCGCCAACATTCGAACACTGGAGTGTCTGCGCCTTCGGTGCGCAGGAGACGGCCTGTGTCACCGCGGGCGCATTGCTCGGCGGTCATATCCGCGTCGGCTTCGAGAACAACGAATTGCTGCCGGATGGCTGCCGCGCCAAAGGCAATCAGGATCTGGTTGCGGCGGCGCGACGCGCGATCGAAGCTGTCGGGCTGAAGTACGCGACGGCGGATGAGCTGCGCGCCGCGACGGCGCTCTAACCTCTCCCCGTTCTTTACGGGGAGAGGTCGCCGCGTTTTCGCGGCGGGTGAGGGGCGGCGCGCTGTAGTCGTCGCACAATCGCACTCACGGTTCGCACCGATCCCGACCCGATAGACCATGCGAGATGATAGGCCATTGCCTTGCCCGTCGTCCCGACCTTCTCCCCGCGCAGTGCGGGGAGAAGGAGCGCGACGCCGGCGCCAGGATTACTCACTCAAACCACGGCCATTCCGCGCCGCCGTCATGCGTGACGGCCCCGCCGGGCGCCTGTCCGACGAGCTTGGCATATTTCGCCAGCGCACCGGCGCGGTGACGCGGCGGACGCTGGGTCCACGCCGCCTTGCGTACCGCAAATTCCGCCTCGTCGATCATCAGATCCAGTCGCCGCGCCGGCGCATCGATCCGGATCGGATCGCCATCACGCACCAGCGCGAGCGGTCCGCCGATATAGGCTTCCGGGGAGACATAGCCGATGCACATGCCGCGCGTGGCGCCGGAGAAGCGGCCGTCGGTGATCAGCGCGACCTTCTCGCCCATACCCTGGCCGTAGATGAGCGCGGTGACCCCGAGCATCTCGCGCATGCCGGGTCCGCCGACCGGACCCTCGTTGCGGATGATCAGCACATCGCCTTCCTTGTAGCTGCGGTCCTTCACCGCGGCGACGCAGCTTTCCTCGTCCTCGAACACGCGCGCCGTGCCTTCGAACACTGTCTTCTTCAGTCCGGCGACCTTGATCACTGCGCCATCGGGGGACAGGTTGCCCTTCAACACCGCGACGCCGCCATCGGGCATGATCGGCTTTGCTGAACTGTAGATGATCTCGCCATCGGCCTTGTTGGCGTTGCCGTATTCTTCCGCGATGGTTCGGCCGGTGATGGTCAGGCACGAACCGTCGATATGGCCGCTCTCGACCAGTGCACGAATGACGACCGCCGTGCCGCCGATATCGTAGACATCCTTGGCCACATATTTGCCGCCCGGCCGCAGATTGCCGATCAGCGGCGTGCGCGCGAACACCTCGCCGACATCGTCGATGGTAAATTTGATGCCGGCCTCGTTGGCGATGGCCGGCAGATGCAGCGCGGCATTGGTGGAGCCGCCCGTGGCGGCCACGATGGCGGCGCCGTTCTCCAGCGATTTGCGCGTAACGATGTCGCGCGGCAGCGGGCCATCGTTGCGCAGCATGTCCATGACCAGACGTCCGGCGCGCCGGGCGAACTGCGCGCGCTCGGCATAGACGCCGGGGATCATCGAGACATTGGGCATGGTGATCCCCAGCGCTTCGGACACCATCGCCATCGTATTGGCGGTGAACTGGCCGGCGCAGGCGCCGATGGTCGGCAGACACGCGCGTTCGATGGCGTCCAGCTCCTGCTTGTCGATGTCGCCGGTCATGAAGGCGCCGACGGCTTCATAGGAATCCAGCGCGGTCAGCGTCTTGCCTTTGTGCAGTCCCGGCAGCGAACTGCCGCCATAGATGAAGATCGACGGCACGTTGCATCGGACCATGCCCATGATGACGCCGGGCAACGTCTTGTCGCAGCCACCGAAGCCGATCAGCGCGTCATAGGCGAGGCCGTGCATCACAGCTTCGATACTGTCGGCGATGATTTCGCGCGACAGCAGCGAGAACTTCATGCCCTCATGGTTCATGCTGATGGCATCGGAGACCGAGATGGTCGAGAACTCGCGCGGTGTGCCGCCGGCTTCGGAAATACCGGTCTTGGCGGCGTCGACCTGAAAGTCATGGGTCATGTTGCAGGGCGTCTGCTCGCCCTTCATCGACACCACGCCGATCATGGGTTTTGCGATCGCCTCGTCGTCGAGGCCCATGGCGCGCATGAAAGCGCGGTGCGGGGCACGGTCGAGGCCGTCGGTGGTGACGCGGGATCGCAATTTCTTCATGGGGCGTATCTTTCGGTTTCTTGGTCTTGTCGTTCAATGCAGTGAGGCCACGCCGCGGGGCGTGGCCTCAGGACATCATACAATGAGATATCGTGTCTTGCTCTACTGGATCGGCGCGACGATGGTCGGGTGCTTGAACTGCATCGCGTCCATCTTCGGCAGCATGCCGGCCTCGGTGTAGATATCGAGCATCTTCTGCATGGCCGGGAAGTTCGGTGCTGCGCCCGGGTCGCGGGCGAAGTCGTTCTCCTTCAGCAGATAGGTCTCCAGCACCGGGATCGGCGCCTTCATGACTTCGTTGACGACCTTCAGCGTTTCCTCGCGGTTGGCCAGCGCCTTCTTCATGCCAAGGGTGATGTCGGCGACATAGGCCTTGGCGAGTTCGGGGTTCTTGTCGACGAAATCGGCGCGGCAGGCTTCAAGGATATGCACGATGTTCGGCATCGCTTCATTCAGCGAGAACAGCTTGCGCGTGCCGCCCTTGGCTTCCATGCGCGCGGCAAATGGCTGGTTCATGTTGATCGCGTCGACGCGACCCTGGCGCAGCGCATCTTCGGAAGCTGCGAAGCCGATCTCGATCAGCTTGACGTCCTTCTCGGGATCGACACCGGCGCCTTTCAGCAGCATCTTGAACGGCCCGTAGGTACCGCCGCCGATGACGGAAATGCCGACATTCTTGCCCTTGAGATCGGCGATGGTCTTGATTGGCGAGTCATCCTTCACCGCCCAGTAGACCGAGAAGCTGCCGGGCTTTTCCGACACGTGCTGCGCGACGATATAGGCCTTGAGATTGCCGCCGTTGACGCCGTTGGCGAGCGACAGCACGCCCTGGGTGGCGCAATCCAGCGCGCCGGCGGCGAGCGCCTGCGTCATCGGCGAGGTGCCCTGAAACTGGGTCCATTCGATATTATAGGTCTTGCCGAGATTGGTGAATTCGGTCGGGCGTTTCATCATCCAGTATTTGGATTCTTCGGCCGGAATGGTCCAGCCGACCTTGATGGTCGGAATCGTCTGCGCCTGTGCAACACCCGACACCGCTCCCGCCGCGAGAGCCGCCGCCATCAGCCACTTCGAAGAACCCAGCTTCATGCCCGCTCACTCCCGTTTGATGATGGCCAGACCCGGCCAAAAGAAAAGCCCCACTGTCTTGAAGCCTTTCATGCTTCAAATATTCTGGCAAGCGAGGTCCGTGCCCAACATTCATTCGTGCTGTGGCGCAACAATTGGCAGTTGCGCAGGCGTTGATATCATCGTTGCTGCGGCTGCGGACGCAGCGTAGATAGCTCGCAGATGCGAGCAGCGTGGCTCGCGGTAGAAGGACAACGGAGTCAAAATGGTGGATTCAGCAGGCGGCAAAGAGAAGCTCGGTTACCTCGGCCTCGGCCTGATGGGACTGCCGATGACCAAGCGGTTGCTCGGCGCCGGTTACGATGTGGCCGTCTGGAATCGCTCGCCCGGCAAGGCCAATGCGCTGCTAGAGGCCGGTGCGAAAGCAGCCGTCAGCCCGCGCGATGTCGCGGCGCATGCCAGCATTATCTTCATGTGCCTCACCGATGCATCGGCGGTGGAGGAAGTGGTGTTCGGCGACAACGGTCTGTCCGGCGCCGATGGCAACGGCAAGCTCGTCGTCGATTTCTCCTCGATCCATCCGGACAAGACGAAGTCCATCGCGGCGCGGCTGAAGGCGGCGAACGGCATGGGCTGGATCGATGCGCCGGTGTCGGGCGGCACCAAGGGCGCGGAGGAAGCCACGCTCGCGATCATGGCGGGCGGCGAGGCCGCCGATGTCGAGCGTATCAGGCCCTATATTCTGGCGATGGCGCGCAACTTCACGCATATGGGGCCGACCGGCGCCGGGCAGATGACCAAACTCTGCAACCAGGTGATCGTCGGCTGCGCCATGGCGGTGCTGGCCGAAGCGACGCGGCTTGCCGTGAATGCCGGTATCGACGCCAAGCGTCTGCCGGAAGCGCTCGCGGGCGGCTTTGCAGATTCGATCCCGCTGCAACTGTTCGTGCCGCGCATGGCCCAGGGCATTCATTCGCCGCCGCTCGGCCACATCCACACGATGCTCAAGGACCTCGATACGGTCGTCGCCGTGGCGCAGGACACATCGACGCCGGTGCCGATGGCGGCGCTCGCGGCGCAGATCTTCCGCATGGGCAAGGCGGTGCGCGGCGCCGATGCCGACGCGCTGGAGATCTACAAGCTGTCGGCACCCAAAGAGTGAAGATCAAGGAATGAAGGTTCTGGTGATTGGCGCGGCCGGCATGATCGGCCGCAAGCTGTGCGAGCGGCTGTTGAGGGACGGTCATGTCGGCGGTGGGGAAATCGGCGATCTGGTGATGGCCGATGCGGTCCCCAGCGATCTGGTCGGCGCGCGCAGCATCATGGTCGATCTCGCAAAACCGGATGCGCCCGCAGCCCTGCTGGCGTCAAAGCCCGACCTGATCTTCCATCTTGCTGCGGTCGTCTCCGGCGAAGCCGAGCAGAATTTCGACAAAGGCTACGCAGTCAATCTCGACGGCACACGCAATCTGTTCGAGGCGATCCGTGCGATGGGTGACGGTTATCGCCCTCGCATCGTCTACACCTCGTCCATCGCGACCTTCGGCGCGCCCTATAACGGGCCGATCGCCGACGATTTCTTTCACACGCCGCTGTCGAGCTACGGAACGCAGAAGGCGATCTGCGAATTGCTGCTGGCCGATTATACGCGGCGCGGGTTCTTCGACGGGATCGGAATTCGCCTGCCGAATATCTGCGTGCGGCCAGGCAAGCCCAATGCGGCAGCGTCGGGTTTCTTCTCCAATATCATCCGTGAGCCGCTGGCCGGGCGTGAGGCGGTGCTGCCGGTAACCGACGACGTCGGGCAGACACATGCCAGTCCGCGCGCGACGACGGAATTCCTACTTCATGGTGCAACGCTCGACAGCGCCAAGCTCGGCGCACGCCGCACGGTGATGATGCCCGGCGTGCGCGCATCGGTCGCCGACATGATTGCGGCGCTCCGCCGCGTGGGAGGTGACAGTGTTGTGACACGTATCAAGCATGTGCCAGATCCCGCTACGATGGCGATGGTTGCGGGATGGCCCACGATGTTCGAGACCACGCGCGCGCTGGCGCTGGGCTTCCAGGCGGAACCGGATTTCGATTCCATCATTCATGCTCATATCGAGGATGACCTCGATGGCGTCTTTGTGCGTTAGCGGTTAAGGACAATCATGGCGCGCGATATCATCATGGCGGCGGGAGGCATTGTCGTGCAGCGGGGCGAGACGCCGCTGTTTGCCGTGGTGTGCCTGCGCAAGCGCGGTGACTGGGTGCTTCCGAAAGGCAAGCTCGACAATGGCGAGACGCCGCGTGACGCGGCAGAGCGCGAGGTGCTGGAAGAGACCGGTCATGCTGCGTCGGTGCATGACTATCTCGGCGCCCTGGCCTATCCGCTCGGCGAACGGACCAAGGTCGTGCATTTCTGGCATATGGAGGCTGCGCCCGTGCCGTCACGCAAGCTGATGAAGGATATCAGCGAAGTCGCGTGGCTGCCATTTGACGCCGCCCTGGCGCGGCTGACGCGCAGTCATGAACACGCGTTTCTCGCGCAGGTCGGGCCCATGGCGCTGGCGGCAGCGAGGACGGAACGGGTCGTTGATGGTGAGCCGGTGCGGCCAATTGCCGTGGGGCCTGTCAGCGTGCGACGTGACACGGGGTTCTTCGCAAAGATCAGGAACTGGCTGAACGGGTGAGTTCTCTCGTTGCAGCGATGGCTGAAGCGATTGGCTCAGTGCGTGTTGGTTGCGTCGTCGAAGCGCAGCACATTGCCGAACGGGTCGGTGATCTTCGGGGCCGTATCGGTCGGACTCGGGCGCGCGAAGCGGGCCTGCTTGTCGTTCAATTCTTTCGCGAAGGCTGCGATATTGCTGCCGCGGATATAGACCACGCTGCCCGGCGTGCCGTCGCCGTAGTGTTCGCTGAGATGCAGCTTCACGCCACCGCGCGACACCTGCATGTAGAGCGGGAAGTCCGGCCCGTAACGATGTTCCCAGTCGATCGCAAAGCCGAGGAAGTCGACGTAGAACTCCTTCGCTTTGGCAATGTCATAGATGCGCAGAACCGGAATTGCCGGTTCGAAAGTGACGTCGGTCATCGCTGTCTCCCGCTCGTGGCGTAGGGGAGATTATCGCAGCGAAGTCGCCATTGACTAGATCGTGCGGCTAGGCGCCGCGCATGATCACGCCGTACCAGCCGAGACCTTTGTAAGTCTCATAGCCCGGTGTGGCATGGAAGGCGACGAGGCCGCCCGAACGGTCGTGATAGAAGCCACTGCGGCGGCCGTTCAGAGCGAGGGCGATGCGTTCGGTGAGCAGGCCCTGGCCGTCGGACGAGGCGATGACGCGCAGGTTCGAATCCACCAGCAGCACGCGCGTCTTGTCGTCATCGACGCGAACGCCTTCGACGATGGCGCGAGCCTGGGCTTCCCAGTCGAAATGAATCGCGAGCACGCCGATGGCGCGGCCATTGGCCTTGCCGCCTTCGCGCACGCTGGCGCAATAGGTCGCGACCTGCGCATTGTTCAGGAGCGGCTGGCGCTCGACGTCGCCCGCGGTGTAGTCGTCGCCGGAGCGCAGCGTACGGGCATCGCGAAACCAGGCGGTGCCGGCGATATTCTGGCCCGTGACATTGAAACGATCGCCACGGCCGCTGGCGATGACATTGCCTTGCATGTCGCACAGCCAGAGATCGAGATAGACGGTGTAGGCGCCGAGGATCACGGCAAGTCGCTCGGAGACATGAGCGACGGTGGCATCGCTCGGTGTGGCCGCGCAGTCGACGACGGCGGAGTCGGTCGCCCACCAGCGGACGTCGCACGTGCGCTCATAGAGATTGCGGTCGATCAGTTCGATGGCGTTCAGCGACAGGTCGACCATGCGTTCGCCGCGCGAGCGTTCGGTCATCTTCTCGATCGACGCCATCAGGCTGCCGGTGCGGGCGGTGAGCTGGGATTCCAGATCGCGCGCGATGGTCTCGACCTGCTGGCCGACATTGCGCACTTCCTGCGCGACGACGGCGAAGCCCGCGCCCTGCGCGCCGGCGCGCGAGCTTTCGATCAGCGCGTTCAGCGCCAGCATCTTCATCTGGTTGGTGATGTGCTGGATCGACCTGGTCTTTTCGCAGGCGATCTCATTGACCTCGGCGGTCAACCGCCCAATCAGGGCGGAGATATCGGAGCTGTCGTCAGCCTCTTCAGTCGCATTGGCAAGCGCAGAATTGCTGCTGCGATTCATCGCCAAGACCATCGTCGCATCCCCGTTGACAGCAATCAGTTACCTTCGCTTTATCGCCCGATCATGGTTAATCGTGGCTTAATTTTCCGTGTGCCGGGTTCGCCGACTTGCACGAATAAGCGGCAGGAGTGCGCAACAGGCACTATCTCATTGCGTCTGGTCATGCGCAGCCGCATCCGTAGGACGTTCGGTGCCCCTAACGGCACAAATTAGGGCGTCATTAGTGATGCTTATGCACGCGCCCCCGATTGCTCTGACGAACAACGCGATATCAACCACACTCGTGCAGGCTCAAGGCTTCATAGGCCGAGCCATTGTGATGAGCGTTCTCGAAGACCTGACCGGTGCGACCACGTCGGAACTGTCCGACGAACTGATCTTCCTGATCGCCTCGGCGTCCAGCCCCGAGCAGCGCAAATACGCGGCCGAGCTGTTCCGGTATTTCGCCAAACAGCTCGAATTCGAGTCCTATCGGCGCGGCCAGCAGAGCATGGCCGTTCCACGGCTTCCGTCGCCAGCCATGATTATCGATGCGACGCCCGAACGGAACGAAGGGCCCACGATCCAGCCGTCGGATGACCCCGGCGATGACCCGTCCGTCGGTCTGATCCCGCCGGTGCGCTGGCAGGATTGACGGCGGCGCGACAGTTTTACGTCAGATCCGTTGCTTCCTACCGATTGGCTTAACCATTCGCGGGCCAAATGAGTCGCGAGTGATTCGAACGTTGCAATCGTGAAGAGCGGGCGTGCCAGTGAGTGTAGTTATTCCCTTCCCAATGCGTGCGTCGGCCCCCCAGGTCGATGAGTGTGAAATCGATCTGCTGAGCGCCGTCGATCTGGCGATCCGCGATCTCCGCGAAATCTCCCAGACCGCCAACGACATCGCGCAGGCGCGTGCGCGTGAATGCCTGGCCATGCTGGAAAGCGCCTATGCGGGCGCGCTGCAGGGCTGACTCATTCTGAGTGCGCCAACAGGAGATCAGCGATGCTGTTTCTGGTGATCTCGAATCCGCGCGCCGATCGTCCGTCCGACATGGCGGCCGCGCGTCAGAGCTTCTGGCCGTGGATGGCGGGGTATCAGGCGTCGGGATCTGCCAGCATATTTATCCCGTGTCGGCCGCGGCGTCGTGGTGGTGTTCAGGGTCGAGAGTAACGACGTGCTGCATCGCATCCTGAACGAATGGGCCGACATCATCCCGGCCCAGTTCGAGGTCTATCCTCTGGTCGACCTCGATGCGACGACCAGGCTTCTTGCATCGCAAGTCGCAGCTTCAAGCTAGCATAGCCAGCTCTAGTTCCCGATCGGCCTTTTCGCGCGGAATCCATCGGTTCGCACCATGGACTCGGCAAATCCGCGTCGCTATATGCGTGATCTCTCCCTTACCAGTATCGGGCACTTTTCATGACGACCACTGACACCGCTGCACCCGTTTCCCAGCCGTTCCAGGCCGAAGTCGCCGAATTGCTGAACCTGATGGTTCACTCGGTCTATTCCGAGACCGACATCTTTCTGCGTGAGCTCATTTCCAACGCGTCCGACGCCTGCGACAAGCTACGCTATGAGGCGATCGCCAATCCCCAGCTGATCCCCGACGGCCAGTCGCCCAACATCACCATCATTCCGGACAAGGCGGCCAATACGCTGTCGATCATCGATACCGGCATCGGCATGGACCGCCAGGAGCTGATCGACAATCTCGGCACCATTGCGAAGTCCGGTACCAAGTCGTTTTTGTCGCGGCTGACCGAAGCCAAGGACGGCTCGAACCTGATCGGCCAGTTCGGCGTCGGCTTCTATGCGGCCTTCATGGTGGCCGAGAAGATCGTGGTCACCAGCCACCGCGCCGGCACCCACGATGCGTTCACATGGACCTCGACCGGCGGGGCCGGTTTCGAGATCGGCCAGGTCAGTGACGGCATGAGCGTGCCGACCGGCACCTCCATCGTGCTGCATCTGAAGGACGATGCGAAGAAATATCTCGATACCTATGAGATCGAGCGCATCGTGTCAGCCTATTCGGACAACATCCAGTTTCCGATCATGCTCAAGGACGGCGATGCCGTGCCGCGTCAGATCAATTCGGCCAGCGCGCTGTGGCAGCGCTCCAAGTCCGAACTGACGCCGGAAGATTACAGCGCGGCCTACAAGTCCATCGCGCATGCCTATGACGAGCCGGCGATGACGCTGCATTACCGTGCCGAGGGCCGCTATTCCTATGCGGTGCTGCTGTTCGCGCCGTCGCAGAAGCCGTTCGACCTGTTCGAGCCGAATCGCAAGGGCCATGTGAAGCTCTATGTGCGCCGCGTCTTCATCACCGATGATGCGGATCTGTTGCCATCCTATCTGCGCTTCATCCGCGGTGTCATCGATGCCGAGGATCTGCCGCTGAATCTCTCGCGCGAAATGTTGCAGAACAATCCGCAGCTCGCGCAAATCAGGAAGGCCGTGGCGACGCGCGTGATCGGCGAGCTGGAAAGCCTCAGCGAGAAGGATGCCGAGACCTTCGCGAAGATCTGGGACGCCTTCGGCCCGGTGATCAAGGAAGGCATCTATGAGGATTTCGAGCGCCGCGAGAAGCTGCTGGCGCTGTCGCGTTTCACCACGACTTCGGGCGAGAAGCGTTCGCTGAAGGATTATGTCGCGGACCTGAAGCCGAACCAGACCGAGATCTATTATCTCGCTGGCGACAGCCTCGATCGCCTGAAGTCGAATCCGAAGCTGGAAGCCGCCAAGTCGCGCGGCATCGAAGTGCTGCTGCTGACCGACGCGGTCGATGCGTTCTGGAGCTCGGCGCCGCTGGATTTCGACGGCAAGCCGCTGAAGTCGTTGAGCCAAGGCGAGGTCAATCTCGATCTGATCCCGCGTATTGATGAAGACGCGACCAAGGACGAGCCGAAGACCGAAACCGATGAAGCTGCGACCATTGCCGTGATCAAGGAAGCACTCGGCGAGCGTGTCTCCGACGTGAAGGTCTCGACACGCCTGACCACCTCGGCGTCGTGCCTCGTGGCCGGCGGCGCCGGCCCCGACCGCGAGCTTGAGCGCATGCTGGCGATGCAGAACCGCGGCAGCATCACCAAGCCGATCCTCGAGATCAATCTGCGCCATCCGCTGGTGGCGAAAATCGCGGGCGCGGACAAGGCGGCAGGCGGCGAGGCGTCGGACATTGCGTTCCTGCTGCTCGAACAGGCGCAGATTCTCGACGGCGAATTGCCGGAAGATCCGGCGGCCTTTGCAAGCCGTCTTAACCGGTTGGTCCTGCGCGGGCTCTGATCGCCGACCATTTCACGGCGCGGGGCATCGCTCCCCGCGCTTTCGATGCCAAGGAATTCCCCATGAGCACCGTCTTCGAGAAACTCATCGCGAAATACGCCGAGCGTGGCGATTTCGAGCGTTTGAAGGGCTACAAGACCGACCGGATGGCCATCCTGAAAAGCATCCAGGATGGCACTTACGAGAAAATGCACCTCATTTCCGACGCCGATCCGGTGTCGATGGTCGCCGAAATCGAGCGGGAACTGGCCTGTATCGAAGCGGCGCTGAAGAAGCAGCAATGACATGAGTGCGTTGCAGCAACTGCGGAGACGACTTGCGCTCCGCGATGACGCAAAGCTGATCTGCAAATTCTGTCTAGGCCGAAAGATTATCTGGTTCGACCTCCGCTTCTAAAATAGCGTGCGCCCAAATTAAAACCTGGGAGGCATTGATGAAATTCGGACTGTTGTCGACGGCTGCACTGTGCGGTCTTCTCTTCGCGACATCCGCTTCGGCGCAACAAGGCGCGAACCAAGCCGTCAAGATCGGCATTCTCAACGATCAGTCCGGCGTCTATGCCGATTACGGCGGCAAATATTCGGTCGAAGCCGCCAAGATGGCGATCGAGGATTTCGGCGGCGAGGTGCTCGGCAAGAAGATCGAAATGGTCACCGCCGACCACCAGAACAAGCCCGATCTGGCCGTCTCCATCGCGCGGCGCTGGTATGACGTCGAAGGCGTCGACATGATCACCGAGCTCACCACCTCGTCGGTGGCGCTTGCGGTTCAGGAACTGTCCAATCAAGAGAAGAAGATCGACATCGTGGTCGGCGCGGCCTCGTCGCGCGTCACCGGCGATGCCTGCACGCCTTATGGCTTCCACTGGTCGTTCGATACACGCGCCTTGGGTGTTGGCACCGGCGGCGCGCTGACCGAAGCTGGTGGCGACAGCTGGTTCTTTCTTACGGCGGACTACGCTTTCGGCTATTCGCTGGAAAAGGACACCGGCGATATCGTGAAGGCAAAGGGCGGCAAGGTGCTCGGTGCCGTTCGCCATCCGCTGAACTCGTCTGACTTCTCGTCCTTCCTGCTACAGGCGCAGGCTTCCAAGGCCAAGGTCATTGGCCTTGCCAATGCCGGCCTCGATACGACCAACGCCGTGAAGCAGGCGGCTGAATTCGGCATCGTTGCCGGCGGCCAGAAGCTCGCCGGTCTTTTGCTGACGCTAGCCGAAGTCAACGGCCTTGGACTGCAGGCGGCGCAGGGCCTGGTGCTGACGGAATCGTTCTACTGGGATCGTGATGACAAATCGCGTGAGTTCGCCGATCGCTTCTTCAAGCGCACCCAGCGTATGCCGAACATGATCCAGGCCGGCACTTATTCGTCGACACTGTCCTACCTCAAAGCGGTGAAAGCGGCAGGCACAAAGGATTCCGAAACCGTCGCGAAGAAGCTGAAGGAACTTCCGGTCGATGACGCCTTCGCCCAGGGCGGCAAGGTGCTCGCCAATGGCCGCATGGTGAAGGACCTCTATCTGTTCGAGGTCAAGAAGCCGTCGGAATCGAAGAAGCCTTGGGATTACTACAAGCAGCTCGCCGTGGTGCCCGGCGACAAGGCCTATCCGACCGCGGCCGAGAGCGGCTGCCCGCTGACGAAGTAACGTCATTCGCTATTAGCTGCGACAAAAACTCCGTCATGGCCGGGCTTGTCCCGGCCATCCACGTCTTAGCGGTGTGCTCGATACAAGAAAGGCGTGGATGCCCGGGTCAAGCCCGGGCATGACGGATATTGTGGTGGCTATCGCACCTCAATATCCCGTCATTTCCAGATAGCCCGTACCGCTGTGGCTGCCGGTGAAGCTCACCGGCCCTTCCCAATAAGGGAAACTCGTCGTCATCCAGCTCCTGGCATTCAGCGGCGAGGTTGCGATCTGTAATCCGCGCGATGCGATCGATACCTTCCATGACGTCGGGATCCTGCGGCCGGCGATCTCGGTCATGACTGTCGGCGTCATATCTATAGCGCCTGGAGCAAGCTGTTCGGATTTTCCGTCCGCGGTAATCCAGTTGCCGGCAAAATAATGCGCGCCGTCCTTCTGCCGGAGACGAAACAGCATCAGCTTCGCATTGTCAGGCAGATGCAGCGAGAACCAGTCCCAGCCGGTCTGGTCAGAAGCCAGCGGCTGGCTCGAATATTCCCTGTCCATCCAGGCGTGGCCGGTGACGGCGATCTCCTTGCCGTCGATGGTCAGCACGCCCGATGCGGTGAAATATGGCTGGCTGTAGTAATACGATGCCTGGCCGCGTTCGGATTTGCGGCTGAAACCATTTTCGCCCTGCAGCACGAGTGGCTGCTTTGCATCGAGCCGTAGCCCGTAGCTGAAATCCGCCGACGATGCCGACACATCGAGCGGCGCAACCGACCTGTCGTCGAAGTTCTCAAGCCCGCGCATTTCCCACGCATCGATCCATGCACGGAATGGTGTTGTCGTGACACCGGCCTGACTGATGCCGCCGCGGGCAAAATTCTCGGCCGCATGATGCGCGGTCATCGATGTCACCGCCGCGTGACCCATCCAGATCTGCGGTGTCGCCCAGCCGTCACCTTGCGCGCCCGCCGCCATCGCCTGTCGAAACAGCGTCCACTGCGCGCCATAGGCATTCCCTGATGCGTCCGTGAGATTGGCCGTGAGGTACCACCATTCGATGCGATAGTCCGGATGCGGGCCGTGATCGGCCGGAAAGGTGAGGGGACGGCCCGGAACGACAGCCGCAAAACCTTCGGCGTCGCGGCCGAGGCCGGCAAAGCCCTGGGCGAATGCGCGTGAACCGCCGAGGCCGAGCAATGCGGCGGCGCCGATCAAGCTGCGACGTGTGAGCGAGCTAGCGCTCATTGGCGAATACCTTCACCAGTGTGGCCGGCTGCATGCGCAGCAGTTTCAGGATCGGTAGCAAGGCTGCGAGCAACGAGGCCAGCATGGCAACGCCGAGCAACTGGACCAGTTGCAGCGGAAACACATGGAACGGCAGGCGCCAGCCGAAGGCCTTCACATTGACGATGGCGATAAGACACCACGCCACCAGCAGGCCGAGCGGCAGCGCCAGCAGTGAGGTAATCAAGGCGACCGACAGCGTCTTCAACAGCTCGATCCCGGCCAGCCGACGGCGCGTGATGCCGATGGCCCAGAGCGGCGCCAGTTGGGGCAGACGCGAATTGCTCAGCGTGAGCAGGCTGGTGAGCAACGCGACGCCTGCGACGCCGAGCGTGAAGGCATTGAGCGCTGCAGTGACCGCGAAGGTGCGGTTGAAGATTGCAAGCGATTCCGTTTTCACCGTCGTCTGATCGGCGAGGTTGCGGCCATCGAGGCCGAAGCGCGCGCGAATGGCTGTGATCAGCGCCGGCACATCCGCAGACGCGACGCGCAGTCCCATGCGGGTCTGCGAAATCTCCGGGAAGTGCTTCACCAGCGCATCCACATTGGCGCCGATCTGGCCTTGCGGATTGCCGTAATCTGCATAGATGGCGACGACGTCGAGCGACCAGTTGCCGGTCGGAGTTGGCACATCCAGGCGGTCACCGAGTTTGAGCTTCATGCGCAGCGACAATTGCTCCGATATCAGAGCGGCATTGCCGCTGCGCACGCGATCCCATGCATCGCTGGTCGATTCCAGCAATGGCCATTGATCGCGATAGGTGGCGTGATCGGCGAAGCCGAGAAGCTCGATCGGCGCGCCGTTGAACTGTAGGTCCGCGCGGCTGCCCGGCAGAACTGCCTGCACGTCGGGACGCGTCTTCAACCAGGTCTTGATCTCGATCACCTGCTTCTCGCTCGCCGCGTTCAGATAGATCTCGGACGCCAGCCGCCCGTCGAGCCAGCCCGTGAACGTGCGGCTGAAACTCTCCACCATGGTGCCGACGCCGACATTGACGGCAAGCGCCAGCAGCAGCGCCATCAGCGCCAGCGACAGGCCGGAAAGCTGCAGCCGGCTGTCGGCCCAGAACCATGTGACGAGTGGCCGTCGCGCGCTGCGTTCGCCTCCGGCAAGGACGATGCCGAGGATGACCGGCAATGCGAGCGCTGCGCCGAGCAGGAGAGCGGCCAACACGAAGAAACCGGCAATCAGGGAATCGCCAAGCCAGAGCGCGAGCCCGGCGGCGATGAACACGAGCAATGCGCCCGCGCCTTGCAGCCGCAGCCAGCGATGCTGTGCCTGTTGCCAGGCATAGGGCTGCGCGGTGGCGAGCAGGGGAAGGCGGACGGCTTTCAGCAGGCTCGATGTCGCCGCCAGCAGCGCGCCGGTCACGGAAATCGCGAGACCAGCGAACCACCATTCGGGCTTCAGTGTGAGTTGCCCCGGGATCTGCGCGCCATAGAGTCCGCGCAGGCTGGCCGCAACATCGGGCAGCAGCGATGCGGCGATGAAATAGCCGCAGACGAGACCGATGACGCCGGCGATCAGCGCGATGCTGACAAGCTCCAGCACCAGCACGCTGTTGAGCTGCCGCGCTGAGACGCCGCAGGCACGCAAGGTGCGCAGCATAGGCAGGCGCTGTTCGAAGCCGAGGCCGATGGCCGAATTGACGATGAACAGCCCGACGAAGAAGGACAGCAGGCCGAAGGCGGTGAGATTGAGATGGAAACTGTCGGTGAGACGTTCGAGGTCTGTCTCGGCATCGGGCTTCACCAGCCGCAACCGATCGCCGACGACGCTGCCGAGCGATGCGCGTGGACCCTTGGTACTACCGATCAGCAGGCGCGAAATCTGGTCCGGCATCTTCAGCAGTTTCTGGGCGATGCCGATATCGACCACGAGGACGCCGGGTGCGAGTTGCGGCTGCAGCTTCAGGGGCGGCAGCAGTGCTCCGTCATTGAGCGCGGGCGTTGCGCCCTCGGTGAGGCCGAGGCTGGCCAGTGTTTCCGGCGCGATCAGGGCTTGCCCGGGCGGCGTCAGAAAGGCCTGTGCTCCCGTCCTGCCGATCTCCGTCGCAGCGCTGGCTTCGACAGGCATGGTCACCGGCTCGATGCCGAGCAGGCGCACCGAGCGGCCGCCAATGGAGATGCGGCCTTCGACCACAGGGGACACCGGCCAGCCCGCGCGGCGGAGATCGACAAAGAGCTGTTGCGAAAACGCGCCGCCATTGGTTGCGACCAGCATCGGCGTGCGCGTTCCGCCGAAGGCCGCGGCGGCGCGGTCATAGCTGGTGCGGGCCTGCTGGTTGAGCGCCTGCACGCCGCTCCACAATGCGGTAGCGGCGATCAATCCGATCAGGAGCGTCGCGAACTGCATCGGATGCCGGCGCCAGTGGCTGAGCAGTACCGCAAGGATCCAGAGCGCGCGTCTCACGCGATCAATCCGGCATGAAGATGGATGCGGCGATCCAGCGTCGCAGCAAGACGCTCGCTATGGGTCACCATCAGGAAACCGCAGCCAGTGCGGGCTACGAGATCGCGCGCCAGCCCCAAGACTTCGTCAGCCGTGTTCTCGTCGAGATTGCCGGTGGGTTCATCGGCGAGCAGCAACAGCGGTTTCGAGGCCAGCGCGCGGCCGATGGCGACTCGCTGTTGTTGGCCGCCGGAGAGCTGTTCGGGATAGCGCTTGAGCAGCGCGCCGAGGCCGAGGCGCTCGGTGAGTTCGCGTTGCCAGGCTGCGTCGTGCTTGCCGGAGATGCGCGCCTGAAATGCCAGATTGTCGGCGACCGACAGCGACGGGATCAGGTTGAATTGCTGGAATACGAGGCCGAGCCGGTCGCGGCGCAGCGCGGCGCGCGCGGAATCGTGGAGGCCGGTGACGACGATGTCGCCAAGGGTGATCTCGCCGCCGTCGGCTTCATCGAGACCGGCGATCAGATGCAGCAGCGTGCTCTTGCCGCTGCCGGATTCGCCGGTCAGCGCCACGCTCTCGCCGGCGGCAACGCTGAGATCGACGCCGCGCAACACGGCGACCTGTTCCTGGGCTGAACGATAGGATTTGGTGAGATGGCGAACCGTGAGCATGCGGCGGAGACTATAACAGAACCGCTCCCCGCCGTCCCCACGCAGGCGGGGACGACAACCCGTTATCGCTTGCGCTCCGACACCAGCGCCAGCAGCACCGTCGCCGCCATGAAGCAGGCGGAGGCGCCGAACACCCAATGCGGCAGCGCGTGATCCATGAACCAGCCGAACAGGATGGGGCTGATGATGCCGCCGAAATTGAAGCCGGTGGAGACGATGCCGAAGGCGCGGCCGGCGGCGCCGGGAGGGGCGGCCTCGCGCACCAGCATGTCGCGCGACGGTGTCAGCACGCCGCCGAGGAAGCCCGCGGTGGTCATGGCCGCGACGATCACCGGCGTCGGCAGCGTGAATACTGCGATGGCACAGATGATGGCGGCATTGATCGTGAAACAAACGGCGGCGACGCGGCTGTGGTGTCTGGTCCGATCGGCCAGCCAGCCGCCGGCAAGCACGCCGACGGCGCTGGCCGCGAGGAAAGCGGTGAGGGCGATGTTCGCCGATGACAGCGATGTGCCGTAGCCGTTCATCAGCGCGACGATGCCGAAGCTGTTGATGCCATTCTGCGACAGCGACAGCAGTGTGAAGAACAGCGTCAGCATCAGGATCGCCGGGGTCATCATGCTGACCTTGGGCGTCTCCGCATTTTTGGCGTCATCGCCATCAGCCATCGCGCCGGCATCGGGAATGCTGACCACGATCAGCATCAGTGCAATCGCCACGCCGATGGCGCCCGCGACGATCAGCGCGCCCTGGCCGCCGATACCAACCAGCAGTGCCGCCATCAGGGGAGGCGCGACCGCGCCGCCGACAAAGCCTGCGAATGTGTGGATTGAGAATGCGCGGCCCATCTTCGACTCGTCCATATGCGCGGCGAGGATGGCGTAGTCGGCCGGATGATAGACGCTGTTGGCGAGGCCGAGCAGCGCGGCGCAGACGATCAGCGCGGGATAGCTGAGCAACAGGCCGAGCGCGATCAGCGCGCAGCCGCCGAGCATGACGCCGAGGATCAGGATCTTGCGTGCGCCGATGCGGTCAACGAGATAGCCGATCGGCGCCTGAGTGAGGCCGGAGACGACAGCGAAAGTGGTGAGGGCGAAGCCGAGTTCGATATAGCCGACACCGAGCCGGTCCTTCAGGAACGGGAACAGCATTGGCAGCACGAAGATGTGGAAGTGACTGACCCAATGCGCAGTGGAAATCGCCGTCAGCGTCCGCGTCGCCGAAGGGACGTGGTCACGCGACGCGAGATGCGAGGTCGAGGCCGGAATATCGACCATATGCGTTTCCACCAAGGCGGCTGATGGCCGCTTTTTGCAGCCTCGAAAAGGTGCGCTATGCCTACGTTCTCAGCAGGTTAATGTCTATCAGCACTGCGACATGCAGGTGTTGCGGCCCGTGCAGGGCAGCAGCGGGAAACGCGACCACGGCCCGGGAATGCGACATGATTGAGCATGATGACGAGCAGCCCGAATTTTAAGCCGCTGCGGATCCTGCTGTCGGAAGGCACCAGCACCTCCGCGCGGGAGGCTGTCACCGTGCTCGGCCTCGCCGGCCATGTGGTAGATGTCTGCGATCCCGCCGCTGCCGGGCTGGCGCGGTTCTCGCGATTTGTCCGCATGTATCACCGCTGCCCGGGAATGCGGGAAAATCCCCTGGGCTTCCTGCGGTTCATCGAAGGCCTGCTGGCGACGGGCGACTATGACGTACTACTGCCAGTCCACGAACAGGGCTTCCTGTTCGCGAAAGTGCAGGAGCGGCTGAGGCCGCTGGCCGGCCTGGCCTTGCCGTCCTTCGCGAGCTACCGGGCGGCGCATAGCAAGGCCGGTTTCAGCCGTATGCTGAGCGAGCTTGGATTGCCGCAACCCGAGACCCAGATCGTCGCCGGCGCTGACGTGCTCCGCAACGCTGTCCGCTTCCCCTGCGTTATCAAGACCGCCATCGGCACTGCGAGCCGCGGCGTCTGGGTGGTGCGTGACGGTGCTGACCTTGCGTTGGCATCGACAGAGCTTGAGGTTGGCAACCACTTTGCCGGTGAGGTGCTGGTGCAGGCCCATGCCGCGGGCGCGACCGAGAAGGCGCAGGGCGTGTTCTGCCGCGGCGAACTGGTCGGCTTTCACGTCACTCGCCAGATCATGGAGGGTGCCGGGGGTGGCGATGCCATCAAGCGCAGCGTGCGGCGAGACCGCGTGCGCGGCGATCTCGCGGCCATCGGTAGGCATCTCGCCTGGCACGGCGCGCTGTCGATCGACTTCATCATGCCGGACGATGACAGCGGGCCATTCTATATCGACTGCAATCCGCGGCTGGTGGAGCCGATGGCCGCCTGGCTCGCCGGCGTCGATCTGGTCGATCTGCTGCTGCGCATCTCGCTTGGCGAGACGCCGGATGTCGCACCGGCGACGCGCGAGGGCGTCGTCACGCATCAGGCCATGCAGGTGCTGCTCGGCAGTGCGCAGCGCGGCGGCGACAGGCGAGATCTGCTATGCATTTGCCGCGATATCTGGTGTCGCCGTGGCGACTATGCCGGCAGCACCGAAGAGCTCACGCCGGTGCGCATCGACCGGCTCAGCGTAGCGCCGCTGATGATGACTGCGCTGTTGCTGCTAGTGTCGCCGGGGCTGTCGCATGTGCTGGCGAAACGCGGCTGGGGTGCGCATCTGCTCGATGCCGGGACGGTTGCGGCCATCGAAAGCGAGATGTTTTAGTTTCATCCGGCCGCGTTAGAGTTGAATAGTTGCGGCAGACGCGGCCGGCTCCCTCTCCCCGCTCTGCGCGGGGAGAGGGGTGGGGTGAGGGGCGTGGCACCTCAGCCACTGCCATCTCCGCTTCTTCGATTCGATAGGTCTTGCTAGGCGGCAACTGCAGTGCGCCGTCCCTCACCCGGATCACGCGCGATGCGCGCGACCCGACCTCTCCCCGCGCAAGATGCGGGGAGAGGTAAGAGGCGATTGATGTGTATCAATGTGTGCCGCGCTGATCCGGTTATCCAAAAGTGCCCCGCACTTCCGCGAGGCCAACGAAACCCGGGGAGCGCATGACAAAGCTGATGGCTGCATCGTCGTTCGCTGCGCCTTGTGCGAATGCGGCTGCGCAGCCGGGCGGCTTCCTGTCTCATCTGGGCGCCGCCGATCTGCGCCAGTTGATGACCCTGGGCGAGCGGGTGCCCTATACTTCGCAGGATGTCCTGTTCACGCAGGGAGCGCCGGCGGGCAAATGCTTCAGCGTGGTCGAGGGTGTGGTCGGCATCTACAGGACCGAATGCGATAATCGTCGCCAGATCACAAGTTTTGCGCTGCCGGGCGACATCCTCGAGATCGCAACGCAGGGGCATCATGAAGTGTCCGCCGCTGCAATCGGTCCTGCAGTGGTCTGGGAAATCCCGCGTGAGAAATTCGCGCAATTTGCCAGTCACCGGCCCTATGTGCTGAACGAGATCGTCGCGCTGATGGCGACCGAGATCGCCGACGCGCATGACAAGATGTTTTCGCTGGGCCGCCGTGCAGCGGAAGAGAAGCTTATCGTGTTCCTGACGCACTGGCGCGACCGGCTGGCACGGCTCGGTCGCGATGTCGATCCGCTGCCGGTGCCGATGAGCCGGCGCGATATCGCCGATCATCTCGGCCTCACCGTCGAGACTGTGTGCCGGACGCTGGCCAAGCTCGAACGCCGCGGCGCGATCGAGATTCTGCCGGGCCGCATCCGGCTACTGGACACCGAAGCCGTCGCGGCTCCCGCTCTCGCCTGACGCATCATGCCGCGCGTGCGCGAGCTTCCCCCAACTTTGATTTCAATCAATTCACTGAGCGCGCCGCCGTGATTGATGGGTGCGTGCTCGGGAAAGAATCATCATGACGAACCAGACTGACAGCGTGAAGTGGATGACGATCGGCGAGGCCGGTCTGACCGTGATCCTCGCGGTCACCGTATTTCTCTCCATCATCGCAGCGGCCAAGGCGGAAGATGCAGCCTATGCCTTTCACGTGACGCTGGCCGGCTTCGCCAGCCTGGCCTCCGTGTTCGTCATCCTCAATCGCTATTTCGAGCGCGGCGCATTGCCGCCGCAGGAGATCGACGGGCGGCCGAATTACAATTTCGGGCCGATCAAATTCGCCACTGTGGCCTCGGTGTTCTGGGGCATCTCCGGCTTCACGGTGGGGCTGCTAATCGCCTTGCAGCTCGCATGGCCCGATCTGAATTTCAATCTGCCCTGGACCTCGTTCGGCCGGCTGCGGCCGCTGCATACCTCGGCGGTGGTGTTCGCCTTCGGCGGCAACGTGCTGATCGCGACGTCCTTCTTCGTGGTGCAGAAGACCTGCCGTACCCGTCTCGCTGGCGATCTTGCGCCGTGGTTCGTAGTGCTCGGCTATAATTTCTTCATCGTCATTGCCGGCACCGGCTATTTGCTCGGCGTCACGCAATCCAAGGAGTATGCCGAACCGGAATGGTATGCCGATCTCTGGCTGACCATCGTCTGGGTGACTTATCTGCTGGTGTTCCTGATGACGCTCGTGAAGCGCAAGGAACCGCATATCTTCGTCGCCAACTGGTTCTATCTCGCCTTCATCATCACCATCGCGGTGCTGCATCTCGGCAATAACCTTGCGCTGCCCGTCTCGGTCTTCGGCTCCAAGTCGTATGTCGCCTGGGCCGGCGTGCAGGATGCCATGTTCCAGTGGTGGTACGGCCACAACGCGGTGGGCTTCTTCCTCACCGCCGGCTTCCTCGCCATCATGTATTACTTCATTCCGAAGCGCGCCGAGCGGCCGGTCTATTCCTATCGGCTGTCCATCGTGCACTTCTGGGCGATCATCTTCCTCTATATCTGGGCCGGTCCGCATCACCTGCACTATTCGGCTTTGCCCGACTGGACGCAGACGCTCGGCATGACCTTCTCGATCATGCTGTGGATGCCGTCCTGGGGCGGCATGATCAATGGCCTCATGACGCTGTCCGGCGCGTGGGACAAGCTGCGCACCGATCCGGTGCTGCGTATGCTGGTGGTGTCGGTGGCGTTCTACGGCATGGCGACCTTCGAAGGTCCACTGATGTCCATCAAGGTGGTCAATTCGCTCAGCCACTATACCGACTGGACCATCGGTCATGTGCATTCCGGTGCGCTCGGCTGGGTCGGCTTCGTCTCCTTCGGTGCGCTGTATTGCCTCGTGCCTTGGCTGTGGAATCGCAAGGGGCTCTACAGCCTGAAGCTGGTCGAGTGGCACTTCTGGATCGCGACGCTCGGCATCGTTCTCTACATCTCCGCGATGTGGGTGTCGGGCATCCTGCAGGGACTGATGTGGCGTGCCTACACGTCGCTGGGCTTCCTCGAATATTCCTTCATTGAAAGCGTCGAGGCGATGCACCCGTTCTACATCATCCGCGCCGCGGGCGGCGGACTGTTCCTGATCGGTGCGCTGATCATGGCCTGGAATTTGTGGATGACCGTGCGGGTCGGCGAAGCGGAAGAGGGCGTGCTATCGCGCCCCGGCGCCACGCTGCAGCCGGCTGAGTGAGGATCAATCATGTCGTTCTGGAGCCGGCACCAAATCTTCGAGAAGAACTCGATCGTCCTGATCGTGGGCATCATTCTCGTCATCGCCATCGGTGGCATCGTCGAGATCGCGCCGCTGTTCTATCTGAAGAGCACCATCGAGGCCGTCGAGGGCATGCGGCCCTATACACCGCTCGAACTCGCCGGGCGCAACGTCTATGTCCGCGAGGGCTGCTATCTCTGCCATTCTCAAATGGTGCGGCCGCTGCGTGACGAGGTCGAACGTTACGGGCATTACTCGCTGGCGGCGGAGAGCATGTATGACCATCCGTTCCAGTGGGGCTCGAAGCGCACCGGTCCGGATCTCGCGCGTGTCGGCGCGAAATATTCCGATGAATGGCACGTCACGCATCTGAGCAATCCGCGCGCCATCGTGCCGCAATCGGTGATGCCGTCTTACAAGTTCCTGGCCGAGACGCCTGTCAGCACCGAGAACATCGCCGATCATCTGAGCACCAACCGTGCGGTGGGTGTGCCCTATACGGATGATCAGATCGTCAATGCGGTGGCGGACATGAAGACCCAGGCCGATCCCGACAATGGCGATACCGACGCGCTGCTCAAGCGCTACCCGAAATCGGTGGCACGTAACTTCGACGGCAAGCCGGGTCTGCCCACCGAGATGGATGCACTGGTCGCCTATCTGCAGATGCTGGGTACGCTGGTCGATTTCAAACTCTACAACGAAAAAGCAAACCTCCGCTGAGGAGATGGAAGCATGCGCGCAATCCTGACCGTCGAGAACTTCGCGTCGAACCTCGTCCTCACATTCTGGACGCCGGTCTTTGTCGGAATCTTCATCGCAATTCTGACTTACGCATTGTGGCCCCGCAACAAGGCGATGTTTGACGCCGCCGCGCGTCAGCCGTTGCGAGAGGATTGATCAGATCATGAGCGATCACGAAGGCGAATTCGACAAGGCCACCGGTAAGACCACCACAGGTCACTCCTGGGACGGCATCAAGGAACTCAATACGCCGCTGCCGCGCTGGTGGGTAATGACCTTTTATCTCACTATCGTGTGGGCGATCGGCTATTGGGTGGTGTATCCGACCTGGCCGATGATCTGGGGTCACAGCAAAGGCGTTGCGGGCTATTCGTCGCGTGCGGATGTCGCCGTCGATCTCGCCAATCTCGAGAAGATCCGCGGAGGTAAGATGGCGGTGCTCGGCGCTGCACCGCTCGCGGAAATCGAGAAGGACCCGGCGCTGCTGGCACTGGGGCGCGCCAGAGGCCGTGTGGTGTTCGGCGACAATTGTGCGCCGTGTCACGGCACTGGTGCGGCCGGTGCCAAGGGCTTCCCCAACCTGAACGATGACGACTGGCTGTGGGGCGGCACACTGGAGCAGATCGAGAAGACCATCCAGTTCGGCGCGCGTTCCGCCCATGCGGAATCGCATGAAGGCGCCATGCTCGCCTTCGGCCGCGACGGCATGTTGAAGAAGCCGGAGATCGAGACGGTTGCGAACTACGTGCGCTCGCTGTCGAGATTGCCGACGGCCAAGGGTTACGACGCCAATATCGGCCAGAAGCTGTTCGCCGACAACTGCGCCTCGTGCCATGGCGATGCCGGCAAGGGCAATCCGGACATAGGTGCACCGAACCTGACCGACAATATCTGGCTCTACGGTTCGGATGAGGCGACGATTGTCGAGACCATCACCAATGGCCGCAGCGGCGTGATGCCGGCCTGGATCGGCCGTCTCGACCTGGCGACCATCAAGGCGCTGACAGTCTATGTCCATTCGCTGGGGGGTGGACAATAAGTCATAGCGCGCGCGGGCAATCGAGCTCGCGCGTTTGACGTACATCAATTGCACCGCACCGGCGAAGTCTAGGGTCATTCCAGAGACAAGAGTGACCTCCGATGAACAAGCCCGTTGCGCCCGAGGAATTCGACTACGGCCCGCTCTATGCGGCGCAGAAGAAGGTTTTTCCGCAGAAGGTCTCCGGCAGGTATCGCAACGTCAAATGGGCGCTGATGGCGGTCTGCCTTGGCATCTATTATCTGCTGCCTTTCGTGCGCTGGAACCGCGGTCCCGGTGCCCCCGATCAGGCGGTGCTGGTCGACCTGCCGAACAGTCGCTTCTATTTCTTTTTCATCGAGCTGTGGCCGCAGGAAGTCTATTTCTTCACCGGCCTGCTGATCCTTGCCGCCCTCACGCTGTTCCTGATGAATGCCGTCGGTGGTCGCGTCTGGTGCGGCTATCTCTGTCCGCAGACAGTCTGGACCGATTTGTTTTTTGCCGTCGAACGCTTGATCGAAGGCGATCGCCGTGAGCGGATGAAGAAGGAAGCCGAGGGTCTCACGCTGCAGCGTTTCGTCGAACTGACGATGAAGCATTCGATCTGGCTCCTGATCGCATGGTGGACCGGCGGCGCCTGGGTGCTCTATTTCAACGATGCGCCCACGCTGGTGAGGGAACTCGTGACGTTCCAGGCACCGACGCTGGCTTATATCTGGATCGCGATCCTGACGGCAACGACCTACACACTGGCCGGCTGGATGCGCGAGCAGGTCTGTCTCTATATGTGCCCGTGGCCGCGCATCCAGGCGGCCCTCACCGACGAATGGGCGCTCAACGTCACCTACAAGACCGATCGCGGCGAGCAACGGACCTCGCTAAAGAAGGCTGCGGAGTTGCGTGCGCTCGGCCAGCCTGCCGGCGACTGCATCGATTGCCATCAGTGCGTGAATGTCTGCCCGGTGGGCATCGATATCCGCAACGGACTACAGATGGATTGTATCCAGTGCGGATTGTGTATCGACGCCTGCGACGGCGTGATGACCAGGATCGGCCGGCCGACCCGGTTGATCGGCTATGACACCGATATCAACATTGCCAGGCGCAAGGCGGGCAAGCCCGAAATCACGCGCATCATTCGGCCGCGTACGATCGTCTATACCGGTCTCATCGCTGTCGTCGGCGCCGTTATGCTCTATGCGCTGCTGAACCGCTCGCTGCTCGACATCAATGTGCTGCACGATCGTAATCCGGTTGCCGTGCGCCTCAGCGACGGCTCGATCCGCAATGCCTATACGGTGCGGCTGCTCAACAAGCGTGGCGCTGGCCGCGTGGTCACGCTCGATGTCAACGGGCCGGTCAATGCCACTGTGCATGTCGTGGGCATGGATGCGGTGTCGTCAGGCCGCCCGGAGATTGTGCTGGGCCGCGACCAGACCACCGAACTGCGTGTACTGGTGACGGCGCCTGCAGCAGGCAATTCCGAGAAGTCGCTCCCGCTGGTGATGCGTGTCACCGATGCCGTCCATGGCGACATGGCGTCGGCGACCGATCATTTCGTTGCACCGTAAAGGAGAACAGCATGAGCGCCGCCGTTGCCGCACCTCGTCCGATCACCGGCCGGTTCGTCCTGATCTGCCTGGTTTTGTTCTTCGGCATGATCATCGGTGTCAATGTCGTCATGATGAAATTCGCGCTGGAGACGCTGCCGGGTGTCGAGGTGGATAGTCCCTATACAGCGAGCCTCGCTTACGGCAACGAGATCGAGGCCGCGCGCGGCCAGAGCAGTCGCGGCTGGAAGGTCAGCGCGCAGGTCGAGCGCGATGCTGCAGGTGATGCCGCCGTCCGTGTCGAAGCGCGCGATCGTAACGGCAATCCGATCGCGGGATTAGCCTTCACCGGGCGGCTGGAGCGGCCGGCGGATCGTCGCGCGGACCGGCCGGTTGAGCTCGTCGACATGGGCGGCGCGATCTATCGCGGCAAGATTGCCGAACTGGCGCCGGGCCTGTGGGATCTGGTGCTGGAAGGCGAGGTGGGGGGCGAGCGCATGTTCCTGTCGAAGAATCGCCTCGTGCTGAAATAGGGTCCAACCATGCAGTCCCTCGTCGTCCTCGTGCCGCTGGCGCTTGCGCTCGGGTTGCTCGGCCTGTGGGCCTTCATGTGGTCGCTGAGATCGGGCCAGTTCGATGATCTCGATGGCGCCGGCTGGCGTGCCATTCTTGATGACGATCCGCCTACGAAGAAGCCCGGCGATCCCCTCTGAGGCGGTTCTTTCCATTCAATCCATCACTGCCACAACTTATGGCCATATCTTTCGAACCGCCATGCCTTTGCCGCGTGTTGCCTCTGCAGCCCGCCTGCTAGCGTCTGCTGTGCGCCGGGCGCATAATGGCGGGAACGGATTTTGCACGCGTTCGGCCGGTCAAGATCGGCGCAGGCGCCGCAGCAGAGAGAAATGAAGCACTATGTATGATGTGATCGTCGTCGGCGGTGGATCTGCCGGCGCTGCCGTGGCTGCCAGGCTCTCCGAAAATCCTGCCACGCGCGTGCTGCTGCTGGAGGCCGGCCTCGACTGGCGCGCGGGGGATGCGCCGTGGGAAGTGACCACGCCAAACCCGATCCCGATCATCCACCAGCGCGAATTCCAGGAGAAGTGGCAGTGGCCGCAGCTGCATTCGCGCCGCGTCGCCGGGCAGGACCAGCGCTTTTATTGGCGCGGCAAGGGCCTTGGCGGCTCGTCGATGATGAACGGCCAGATCGCGATCCGCGGCGTGGCCGATGCGTTCGACGAATGGGCGGCCCTGGGCTGCACCGGCTGGTCCGCCAAGGAGATCATGCCGCTGTTCTCGGTGATCGAGGACGATCTGGAATTCGGCGACAGGCCCGGCCATGGCCGCGGTGGTCCGCTGCCGGTCTATCGCGCGCCGCCGGAGACATGGGGCCCGATCGACAAGGGCTTGCGCGATGCGGCGCTGGCTTCGGGCTACGCCTGGTGCGACGACGTCAACGGGCCGGATGGCGAGGGCGTGGCCTGCTATCCGATCAACAGCCGCGATCTGCGCCGTATCTCCACCAATGAAGCCTATCTCGAGCCGGCGCGCGGCCGCGCCAATCTCGAAATCCGCGGGCATGCGCTCGTCGAGCGCGTCGTGATCAAGGACGGTCAGGCGACCGGTGTGATCGTGCACATCGAGGGGCAGGGCACGCAGGAAATCAGCGCGCGCGAGATCGTGCTATGCGGCGGCTCGATCCACAGTCCGGCGATCCTGCTGCGTTCGGGCGTCGGGCCGGCGGACGAGCTGAAGGACATGGGCATCACCGTGGAATGCGATCTGCCCGTCGGCCGGAATTTCTTCGACCATCCGCTGTTCCGCACCACGATCAAGCTGCATGACGATGTCGCGCCGGAAGACAAGGATACCCGCCACACCAATTGCTGCGTCACCTATTCGTCTGGCCTGGCCGACGGCGGCAAGCGCGACATGATCCTGATCGCGTTCAATCATCGCGGCATCGGTAATCCCGGTGCGATTGGTGCCGGTCTGTTCAATGCCTTCTCGCGCGGCACGCTGAAGCTCGCATCCACCGATGCGTCGATCGACCCGATCGTCGAGGAGAACATGCTGGCTGACCCCCGCGACATGCTGCGCATGGTCGATGCCGTGAAGCGGCTTGCCGTGATCACCACGCAGCCGGCGCTGGCCGGCATCGCTGACTGGATCCGCTTGACCGATACGGACATGACGCTGTCGCAGGCGGCGGCGCTGCCGACGCGCGAGCTCGAAGCCGTGCTGCGCCGTGACACCGGCGATATCCAGCATGCCGCCGGCACCTGCCGCATGACCGGCTTCAAGGACACGGGTGGCGTGGTCAATCCGGATGGAACCGTGAAGGGCCTCAAAGGTCTGCGCGTCGCCGATGCGTCGATCATGCCGTCGGACTGCCGTGCCAATACCCATTTCACCACGGTGGCGATCGGCGAAGCCATTGCGCGCATGATGATGCGCAAGCAGGAAAGTGCCGCACCTGCCGTGGCGATGGCCAAATAACAACGCGCGACGCAAGCGCTCAAGAGTGACCGAAGGACAATTCATGTCGAATACTACGGAAACCAAGATCATTGATTGGCTGGCCTCGCAAAAGCAGCCAATGATCGACCTGCTCCGCGACGTCGTGAACATCGATTCCGGCTCCTTCGACAAGGAAGGCGTTGATGCCGTCGGCGCTCGTTTCGAACAGCACTTCGCCGAATACGGCATCGAAACCTGGCGCGAGCCGCATGATGTCTATGGCGATGCGGTGCATGGACTGATCAGCAAGCCGGGCAGCAACGAAAAGCCAGTCCTGCTGATGGGCCATCGCGATACGGTGTTTCCGAAAGGCGAAGTCGCCAAGCGTCCCTTCACCATCAAGGGCAATCTTGCCCATGGTCCGGGCGTTGCCGACATGAAGGCTGGCGTCGTCATCAACGTGTTCGTTGCCGCGGCATTGAAGAAGTTCGACGCGGCGCCGTGTCCGATCAAGCTGCTGATCACCGGCGATGAAGAGATCGCGTCGCGCTCGTCACGGCCGATCATCGAGCGCGAGGGCCGCGCCGCGCGCGCTGTCTATAATTCGGAGCCTGGGCGTCCGACCGGCAACATCACCACTGGTCGCAAGGGCGGCGTGTTCATGCGCTTTGAAGTCTTCGGCAAGGCCGCGCATTCCGGCAACAACTTCTCGGTCGGCATCAGCGCCATCGGCGAACTCGCGCACAAGATCGTGCAGATTCATGCACTGACCGATATGGACAAGGGCATCACGCTGAATGTCGGCCTGGTGTCGGGCGGCCAGTCGGTCAACACCACGGCGCCCCATGCCGAAGGTGAGATCGATTTCCGTTACATCGATCCGGCCGATCGCGCGACCATCATGGGCGCCATCGAAAAGATCATCGCGACGTCGACCGTGCCGGGCACGTCGGCGAAACTGCACATCAACGGCGAATTCCTGCCGCTGGTGCAGGACGCCGCCGCCAAGGCAATGTTCGAGGCCTATCAGGCGGCCGCTGTCGACTCGGGTCTCACCACGCTGACCGGTGAATTTGCCGGTGGTTGCGCAGATTCCGGTTTCACCGCCAGCGTGGGCACGCCTACGCTCTGTGGTCTCGGCCCCGTCGGCGGCAATGTGCACACCGATCTGGAGTGGCTGGATATCGAGAGTATCGTTCCGCGTGCACAGACGCTGGCGCGGGCGATCCTGCGCACGGAGATCTGACGAAAGGCGAGCACAGCGCTTAGCCTAGCAGCTGCGCTGTCTCTCCTTGCCCGCTCATCAGCTTCACGGCCTTCTTGTCGAATGACAGAAAGGTCACTGCGCCGAGCCATCTTCCCTCATAGGCAATTGCGCCGTCGGCGAAATCTCCGCCGGCATCGAGCATGGCCAGGCCCGCATCGACGGCGGGCCGATTGACGGTGACGTTGTCGCCATTGACGAGACGTCGGATCGTTTCTGAAATGTCAGGCGTCGCAATCTTGTAACCCTGCGATAGCACCCAGACCAATTCGCACAGCGTCGGAATCGTCAAAGCGACCAGTTCCGCTTTTGCCAGAGCCGATTGAGCGGCCTTGCTCTGCAAGGCATGATCCCCCGTTACGGCTCGCACCAGAATATTGGTATCGGCCGTGATCTTCATCGTTTGCCAGCCCAGCCACGCGCAGCGATCCTGTTCATCTCATCGATCGACAAGGACGGGCTGTCTTTCTTCTTCAAAAAGCCGAAGGCGTCAGAAATCTTGCCCGTCGGACGCGCGGCCTTGACCTCGATCCGGCCGTCCGGGAGTTTGTCGATCGAGATCTTCTCGCCGGGCTGGACACCGAGATGATCGAGCAGGTCCTTGCGCAGGGTGACCTGTCCCTTGGCGGTGACCGTCAGCACACTCATCGCGACCTCCTGCAGAAACTGGTTCCAGCAATGTAAGGCAAAAATGCCTTACATTCAAGCGGCCCGGTAGTGATGTTGGCACGATGGTTGCTGACAAAGCTATCGTTTGAAGAGACACTCGCCCGATCATGACATCACCTCCTCCCAATACTTTGGTTCCCGCCCATCTCGAAGCCGATGTTCTCGTGATCGGCGCCGGGGGCGCCGGCATGTATGCCGCGCTGGAAGCAGCGAAGGGTGGCGCGTCGGTCATTCTCGCCGATCGCAGCCTGATCGGGCGCGGCGGTGCCACTGTCATGGCGCAGATGACGGTCGCAGCCGCCTTGGGCGAGCAGACGCCGGATCACTGGGAGCATCATTTCGCCGACACGCTCGCCGCCGGTCGCGGGCTCTGCGACGAGCGTCTCGCGGCATTGCTCTGCGAAGACGGCCCGCAGCGGCTGCGCGAGATGGATGCGTGGAAGGTCGGCTGGGCGCGCGAGGACGGCCATATCAAACAGGCGCAGGCGCCGGGCCATGATCGGCCGCGCTGTGCTTATGTGGATTTTCTCTCCACTGGTCCTGCGGTGTCGAAGACGCTGCGCACGCAGCTCAATAACGCTAGCGGCATTCGCCGTATCGGCGATCTCACTATCGTGGACATCGCGCTGCGCTATGGCGAAGCCTGCGGCGCCACGGCGCTGCATCTGCCGACGGGGCAAGCGGTGACGTTGGCGGCGAAGGCCGTGGTGATCGCGACGGGCGGCCTCACAGGGCTCTATCGCCGCAACAGTGCGTCATCGAATATGGGCGGCGACGGTTATGCGCTTGCCTTGCGCGCAGGCGCCGAACTGATCGACATGGAATTCGTGCAGTTCTTCCCCATCGGCCATCTCGCGCCGCGGCTGGTCGGCATGGATCCGATCATGTGGGACCCGTTCCGCTACAAGCTCGGCGGCAAGCTCTTGAACTCCGAGATGCGCGAATTCGAGGCGGATTATGCGACCAAGGACGCGCGCAGCGACGGCACCTACAAGCTCACGCGTGATCTCGCGACCTATGCCATCACCAAGGAAGTCGAGGCCGGCCGTGGTAGCCCAGCCGGCGGCGCCTATCTCAGTTTCCAGCATGTGCCGGAAGCCGAGATCCGCAAGGCGTTCGGGCCGGTGGTAGATCGCCTTGCCGAAAACGGCATCGATCTCGCGCAGCGCCCGGTCGAGGTTGCGCCGATCGCGCATTATCATATGGGCGGCATTCGCGTGGACGAGATGATGGCGACCGGCGTGCCCGGCCTCTTCGCTTGCGGCGAAGCGGTCGGCGGCGCCAATGGCGCCAACCGGCTCTCAGGCAATGCGATCACCGAAGCCTTCGTGTTCGGCGCGCGGGCGGGGCGCAGCGCTGCGGAACGCGCGAAGCAGAATGCGTCGATGTGGTCAGCCGATGCGGCGAAATCTGCAATCGATCTGCTGCGCAGTGCCAGCAAACGTGATGCGCCAAATCCCGCAGCGGTTATCGTGAAGCTACAGGCCGTAATGGCTGACGATGTCGGTCCGTTCCGCACCGATGCGAAATTGCGTTCGGCAATATCGGCCATCGCACAATTGAAGGCCGATATCGGCGACACACCGTTCGCGTCGGTCGAAGCCTTCGATCCCGTGCGGGCGGACTGGCTCGATCTCCGCAACATGTTCGCCGTCGCGCAGTCCGTCGCCGTGCCGGCACTCGCGCGCACCGAAAGCCGCGGCGCGCATCAGCGTGATGATCATCTCGGTCTGAACGATGCGTGGAGCGTCAACCAGATTGTTGCGATGGCGGATGGCGACATGACCCTGCGCAAAGTGATGCCCACCACCGGAAAGGCTGCCGCATGAAGGCGACGCTCAGCATTCAGCGCGGCGCACTCGGCGCAACGCCGCATCAGGACACGTTCGACATTCCCTTCGAACACGGCCAGTCCATTCTCGATGGCTTGCGCGCCATCAGGCGCAGCATGGATCCCTCGCTGGCGTTTCGCTTCTCCTGCATCAATGCGAATGCGTGCAAGGAATGCATGATGCTGATCGACGGCAAGGTCGATTACGCCTGCACGGTTCGGCTCAAAGAGGGAATGACGACGCTGGCGCCGCTGCCGAAAAAGGCGCTAATCCGCGATCTCGTCACCGAAATCGCACCGCCTGATGAACGGCTGATGCTGCGGTCCTGAATAATTGTCTGCCTGCGCCGCGATCAGGTTGATTAATTTATAGTCGTTCTAATCAGGAAAGAGCCGTCTCGGCGACCTTTAAACCGATAGATCAGCGGCTCCGTCGCGGCTGCTGTTCGCTGCGACAATGCGCTGCATCATGGCAATAAACGCAGTCTGTTCCGTCTTGGTGAGGTTGCCGAGCGTGGCGCGGTGCGCCTCGCGTGCGGCGGTCTCGATCTTGTCGAGCAGGGCTGCACCGGCCGGTGTGAGCCGGCAGATGCGGGCGCGGCGGTCGTCGTCGCTGACCGGACGCTCGACCAGCCTGCGTGCTTCGAGTCGCTTCAGCGCGCCCGTCGTCGTCGTGCGATCCAGAGCAATATCAGCAGCTAAGCTGGTTTGATCGGCCGTTCCGCGCGCCGCCAATGCGGACAGCAGGCTGTATTGGAGTGGCGTCATCTCGAAGGCACTGCAGGCTTCCTGGAACAGCGCGACATGGATCTGGTGTAGCCGTCTGATCAAAAATCCCGGTCGCTGGGCCAGCGGCCAGGGCTTGTGGACGGGCTTGTCACGGCGCGGTTTGGCCTGGGGCAACGCAGTCTCTCCTTGTGTCGGCTACTGCTCGTATGGTGCGAGCGCGTTGAAAAACTACCGCATCGCAATGTTTATGGCACGGACTTTGCTTTTGTAAAATACGAAGTATGCTTCGTATTTTGGTGGGCCTCTAAATTCCGCCAGAGCGTAAGGAGATCGCCATGTCTGTTACTGCCTCATTCGACCTGCTGCTGCGCGGTGGTCGCGTTATCGATCCCGCAGCCGGCATCGACGGCATCAAGGATGTCGCCATCCGCAATGGCAAGATCGCGGCTGTGCAGTCCGATATTCTGCCGACCAGCGCGAAGGACGTCGTCGATGTCACCGGCAAGCTGGTGCTGCCGGGCATGATCGATACTCATGCGCATGTCTTTCAGTATGTCAGTGGTCGTTTCGGCATGCAGCCCGACATGGTCGGCGTGCAGTCCGGTGTCACCACCCTGATCGATCAGGGCGGTCCGTCCTGCATGACACTGCCGGGCTTCCGCCACTTCATCGCCGAGCCAGCGAAATCGAGGGTCTACGCGTTTCTGTCGGCCTATCTGGTCGGCGGTCTCGAAGGTCACTTCTATCCCAACCTCTACAGCCCGGACGGCGTCGACATCGACGCCACCGTGAAGTCGGCGATCGCCAATCGCGATCTGGTGCGCGGCATCAAGGCCCATGCTGAAATCGGCGGCTTCGCGCGCTGGGGCATTCGCGTGCTGGAAATGGCGGCAGAAATAGGCAAGCGCGCCGAGCTGCCAGTCTATGTGCATTTCGGTCAGCTTTGGGGGCTGCCGGAGTCAGGTACCAATGGCGAGGACGTCGATACGATTCTGGAGCGCGTGATTCCGCTGCTGAAGGAAGGCGACGTGCTGGCGCATCCGTTCACGCGGCATCCCGGCGGCTTCGTCAATCGCGAAGGCGAGGTGCATCCAGTGATCCAGGCGGCGATCGATCGCGGCCTCAAGATCGACGTGGGTCATGGCAGCCACTTCTCCTATCGCCTCGCCAAGAAGGCGATTGCGGCCGGTATCGTGCCGAACACGCTCGGCGCCGATATTCATGGCTATAACACCGAGGTGCCCGCGCCTGCCGGCACGCCGGATGAACACGAGGACGACGAGAACCATCCGTTCAAGGGCCAGGCCAAGTTCAGCCTGGTGCAGGCGATGAGCTCGATGATTTCGCTCGGCCTGACGCTGGAGCAGGTGGTGCCGATGGTGACGTCGAACCCGGCCAAGATGATAGGCATGTCGGACAAGATCGGTTCGCTGAAAGTCGGCATGGATGCCGATGTCTCGGTGCTGGTCGAGAAGCCCGGCCGCTACATCCTGCGCGACAACGAGAATACCGAGGTGATTTCGAACGGCCTGCTGCAGCCGGCCTTCTGCCTGCGTGCCGGCACCCGCTTCGATCCGATCGCGCCGATCCTGCCTCAGGCCGTTGCGGCCTGAGGTTCCACGCACATTCGTGAAAGACGCTGGGGGTTCGTCGATGCGCAATGAGCGCGATCTGTCTTCTGCCGCGCCTGCTTCAAAGCAGGGCGTCGGCGCGCGCGTGCCGCGCAAGGAAGACGATCGCCTCATGCGCGGGCGCGGGCAATTCGTCGGCGATATCAGGCTGGCCGGATTGCAGGACGTCGCATTCGTTCGCAGTCCGCTGGCACATGCGCGAATCCGCGCGATCCATATTCCCGAGCGCTATCGCGACGTGGTGTTCACGTCGGCCGATCTGGTCGGCATCAAGCCGATTCGTGCGATCACGGGATTGGCCGGCTTCAAGCCGTCCGACCAGCCGATCCTGGCGACCGATAAAATTCGTCAGGTCGGCGAACTCGTTGCCATGTGTGTCGCGCCGACGCGTGCGGAGGCCGAGGATATCGCGGCCTCCGTTACGCTCGATCTCGAAGAATTGCCCGCCGTCTACGACATGTTGAAAGCGCGCGAGCCCGGCTCGCCGCTGGTGCATGAGCACTGGGGCGACAATGTCTTTCTCGAAAGCTTCTTCGAGCTCGATATCTCCAGCGCTCTCGACGCACCGATCAAGGTGACGCGCGAAATCTCGACCGCGCGGCAATGCATGTCGCCGCTCGAAGGTCGGGGTGTCATCGCCACGTTCGATCATCGTCTCGATCAGCTCACGCTCTATACGGGCAGTCAGATGCCGCACATTGTGCGCAACGGTCTGTCTGATTGCCTTGAGATGGATCAAGGACAGATCAGAATCGTTTCGCCGGATGTCGGCGGTGGCTTTGGTCACAAGGGCATCCTGCTGCCCGAAGAAGTCTGCCTGTCATGGCTGACCATGAAGCGTGGCTTCCCGGTGCGCTGGATCGAGGATCGTCGCGAGCATCTGGTTGCGGCTGCGAATTGCCGCGAGCATCACTACAAGATCACCGTCTATGCCGATCACGACGGCACGTTGCGCGGCATCGATTGCGAAGCCACCGTCGATTCTGGCGCTTACTCGTCTTACCCGTTCTCCGCCTGCCTCGAGGCGGCGCAGGTGGTCAGCATCCTGCCCGGGCCCTATCAGATGCCGGCCTATCGCTGCCGGACCTATTCGGTGGCGACCAACAAATGTCCAATCCTCCCCTATCGCGGCGTCGCGCGTACGGGCGTGTGTTTTGCGCTGGAGCTGATGCTCGATCTCGTTGCGGCTGAGGCAGGGCTTGAGCCCGGCGTCGTTCGTCTGCGCAATCTGGTGCGGCCGGAGCAGATGCCGTTCGACAACATCACCAAGAAGCATTTCGACAGCGGCGATTATCCCGAAGCACTACGTCGTGCGGTCGCGCAGATTGATATCGACGGCATTCGCGCGCGTCAGCGCAAGGGCGAGAAGGACGGCCGTCTGATCGGTGTCGGCCTGTCGATCTATTGCGAGCAAGCTGCGCACGGCACCTCTGTCTATTCCGGCTGGGGCATTCCCATGGTGCCCGGACATGAACAGGCCACGGCGCGATTGACGCCTGATGGTGGGCTTGAGCTGAAAGTCGGCGTGCACTCGCACGGGCAGGGCCTTGAGACGACGCTGTCGCAGGTCGCGTTCGAAATGCTTGGCGTCGATGTCGCAAAAGTTCGCGTTGTGCATGGCGATACGGCGATGACGCCGTATTCGACCGGAACCTGGGGCTCGCGCTGCATGGTGATGGCCGGTGGCGCGGTGGCGACCGCCTGTCACGAACTCGGCGAACGCGCCAAGAAGATCGGGGCCAAGCTGCTGCAGGTCGATGAAGCCAGCGTGGTGCTGGTGGACGGCGAAATTCGCGGCCCCAATGGCAGCGTCACGCTGAAGGAAATCGCGCACACCTGGTACCGCCGCCCGCAGGATCTGCCGGGCGATGTCGACCCGGGTGGGCTGGAAGCGACTTCCGGCTACAAGCCGCAGCGCGACAGCGGCACCTTCAGCTATGCCGCGCATGCAGTAACTGTCGCCGTCGATCCTGATTTGGGCGATGTGGAAATTCTCGATTATGTCATCGTCGAGGACGGCGGTGTGCTGGTCAATCCGATGATCGTCGACGGCCAGATCTATGGCGGCCTCGCGCAGGGCATCGGCACGGCGCTCTATGAGGAAATGCCGTTCGATCGTGCCGGCCAGCCGCTGAATACGACGCTTGCTGATTATCTGCTGCCGGGTCCGACCGAAGTGCCGGCGCCGTGGCTCGATCACATGGAAACGCCGTCGCCTTACACCAAGTTTGGTGTCAAGGGCATCGGCGAGGGCGGGGCGATTGCGCCGCCGGCGGCGATCGGCAATGCGGTCAACGATGCACTGCGCAGTCTCGGCGTCGAGATGCTGCAGTCGCCGATCACGCCGCGCCGCGTGCTGCAAGGCATCCTCGCCGCGCGCGACGCAGAAAGGCCGGCCGCATGAAGCCGGCACCCTTCGCCTATGAACGCCCGCGCGATATCGCCTCAGCTCTGGCCGCAATGGCCAGCAGTGACGGTGTGGTCAAGATCATGGCCGGCGGCCAGTCGCTGGGGCCGATGTTGAACCTGCGCCTCGTCGCACCTGACACCATCGTCGATATCACCGGGCTTGCCGAGCTGAAGCATGTGGAAGTCGCCGGCAACGAGCTGGTGATCGGTGCATGTGTGACCCATGCCGATATCGAGGATGGCCGTGTTCCCGACGTCACCCGCGGCGCCATGCAGCGTGTGGCCAGCGCCATCGCCTATCGCGCGGTACGCAACCGCGGCACCGTCGGCGGCTCCCTCAGCCATGCCGATCCCTCGGCCGATTGGGTCTCGACGTTTGCGGCACTCGGCGCAACGCTGTCGCTGCGTAGCGCCAAGGGTGTGCGGCTGATAGCGATGAAGGACTTCATGCTCGGTGCGCTCGAAAGCATGCTGCAGCCCGGCGAGATGCTGGAGGCCGTGCGTGTGCCGGTGATGTCGGCCTCTGCGCGTTGGGGATATGTGAAGAGCTGTCGCAAAACGGGCGAATTTGCCCATGCCATCGGCGCCGTGCTGATCGATCCCGAAGCTGGCCGCGCGCGTGTCGTCATCGGCGCGGTCGAGGCCGCGCCGATCATCGTTGAGAATGCCGAAGAACTGTTCGGCGGCCGGATAGCCGGTGATTTCAAGACCCGCTTTGACGCGCGCGTCGCCGATAGTCTGCTGGCGAAGGCCGGCATGAGCGATGCCGCCGACCGGCATATTCACGTCACCATTCTACGCCGCGCTGTTGCGGAGGCGGCGGCATGAATTCGGTCGAACTCACCGTCAACACCCGCGCTGTGAAGAAGGACATCGAGCCGCGCACGAGTCTCGCCGACCTGATGCGCGACATGCTCGATCTCACCGGCACGCATCTCGGCTGCGAACATGGCGTCTGCGGCGCCTGCACGATCCTCGTCGATGGCGTGCCGACGCGGTCCTGCATCACCTATGCGGTGGCCTGCGACGGCGCCGACGTCACCACCATCGAGGGGCTCGATGACGACGAGATCGCCGACGAATTGCGGGCGGCCTTCACGCGCGAGCACGCCTTGCAGTGCGGTTACTGCACGCCGGGCATGCTGGTCTCGGCGCGCGATCTGGTGAAGCGCTTGCCGGATGCCGACGAGCAGCAGATCCGCATCGGGATGTCAGGCAATCTGTGCCGGTGCACCGGCTATGTGGGCATCGTCCGCGCCGTGCAGTCGGTGATCTCCGAACGCCGTGCGCGCGATATTGCGCCGGAACCGGATGGCGGCCGCAAGGTGCTGGGGCCGGCGGGGTCGGGCCATGCGACCTGCGTCAGTTCGCAAAAGCTTGCAGTGGCAAAGCCTGTTGTGCATGCCCCGTCGGAAGCTGTCGCACCGCTCGACATCCCCGACTTCACGCCATCAACGACGCTTGAGCAGCAATTCACCGTCGCGCATCCATCCGCGAAAGTGTTCGCGCTGTTCGACGACATCGCGGCCGTCGCCTCGTGCCTGCCCGGCGCCACGCTGGTCGGTACACCAAAGCCCGAACGCGTCGAAGGCGCGATCCGCGTCAAGATCGGTCCCATCTCCGCGAACTTCAACGGTGCGGCTCGCGTCGAGCGCGACGAAGCCAATCTTTCGGGGCGTATTCTCGGCGTTGGTAACGACCAGCGTAGCCGCTCCACGACCCAGGGCGAAATCCGTTACCGGTTGGTGCCGCTTGATAAAGGCGCAGCGACGCGGGTCGAACTCACCATCGGCTACAGCCTCACCGGCGTGCTGGCGCAGGTCGGTCGCAGCGGGCTGGTGCGCGATCTCGCGGCGCGGCTGGTCGCGGAATTCGCAGGCAATCTCGATCGCCGCCTGTCGGGCGATGTGAGATCGGCGCCGTCAGCGGCAGCCGATCTGAATGGTGTTTCGTTAATCCTCGGTCTCCTGCGTGAGCGCGCGATGCATGTCGTTCGCCGCCTCACCGGGCGCGGAGGATCAGCGTGAGAGATCGACGTTCGCTTGGACATGCGAACGGCGGGGTTGGACTGCGCAAGCTTCATCAGCGTAACACCGGAGGACCATATGATACGGACCATCAAAGCCGCCTCGGCGACCGCCCTGGCCATTGCTTTCCTGAGCAGCGCCGCCACTGCGCAAACCATCAAGATCGGCGTCAATGAGCCGCTAACCGGCGCCTTCGCCGCCTCGGGTACCTATGTCGTCAATGGCGCCAAGATCGCAGCCGACGAAATCAACGCCAAGGGCGGCCTGCTCGGCAAGAAGATCGAGCTCGTCATCGAAGATAACAAGAGCAATCCGACGGAAGCCGCTGCCGTCGCCGAGAAGCTGATCACCCGCGACAAGGTACCCGTCATGCTCGGCGCTTGGGGCTCGAGTCTCACGCTTGCCGTGATGCCGAAGCTGGTCGAATACGAAACCGCGATGGTCGTCGAGACCTCGTCGGCCGGCAAGATCACCACCTCGGGCAATCCTTACGTGTTCCGCATCTCGCCGCCGTCCTTTGTCGAGGCCGCGGCGTTCAAGAACATCGTCGACAAGCTGGCGCTGAAGAAAGTGGACTTCCTTGTCATCAACAATGACTGGGGCCGCGGTACTGCCGAGGACTTCAGCAAGATGATGAAGGAAAAAGGCATCACCATCGGTCTGGTCGAGACCATGGACCAGTCAGCGCAGGACATGAGCGCGCAGCTCGCCAAGATCAAGGCAACCGACTCCGAGACCGTGATCATCACGGCGGCGGTCGACCAGCTCACGCTGATCTTCAAGCAGGCGGCAGCGCTCGGCCTGAAGAAGCGGATTATCACCACGGGTGGTTCGCAGAATCCCGACCAGATCATCGCGCAGGCCGGTGCCGCTGCCAACGACACCATGCATCTGACCACCTTCTTGCCTTGGATGCCGGAAAAGACGCCGAACCCGGAAGCCACCACCTATTTCATCAACGAGTGGAAGAAGCGCGGCTTCGATTTCGCCGGCTGCACCGAGAGCTTCCGCGGCTATGACGGTATCCGCACCATCGCGGCAGCCATCGAGAAGGCTGGCAAGGCCGAGCCCGCAGCGATCAAGGACGCGCTCTGGAAGATCGACGTCAAGGGACTGAACGGCGACATCATCTTCAAGAAGTCGGGTCCTACAGGTCAGGAGAGTGGCCAGAGCTTCCCGAACGTCTATCTGGTCGAGATCTCTGGCGGCAAGATCGTGATGAAGGATCTCTGATCCGAAACTCGTCGTTCCGGGACGTCCGCAGCACAAGCTGCGGGCGAACCCGGAACCTCGACATGGATGAACACTGCGGGATTCCGGGTCTTCGTCACGGTCGGCAAGCGCCGCCCGCACGAATCCCGGAATGACCAAGAAGGATAGATCGTGGACCAGCTTCTCCAACACCTCGTCAATATGCTTGTGCTCGGCGGCACCTATGCCCTGCTCGGCATCGGGCTGACGCTGATCTTCGGCATCATGAACGTGGTGAACTTCACCCACGGCATTCTCTACACGTTCGGTGCCTATATGATGTTCATTGTCGTGCATCAGCTCGGCCTGAACTTCTTTCTCGCGCTGCCGGTGGCGATCGTCGCCGGCTGGCTGCTGGGTGCTCTCATCGAAATTACCTTGCTCCGACCGCTGCGCGGTGCTGATATCGACACCACCATGCTGGTGATGATCGGTGCATGGATTGCGATGCAGTCCGGCGCGCTGTGGATCTGGGGCGGTGTCGCCAAGTCGATCGATAATCCGTTTCCCGACGCACCGCTGGTGATCGGGCCGGTGTCCGTGTCGTGGCTGCGCCTGTTCGTGCTATTTGCGGCCGCGCTGCTGATCGTGCTGGCTTATTCGCTGATCAACCTGACCAAGCTCGGCAAGGCGATGCGCGCGACCTTCCAGGATTCCGACACTGCGGCGCTGATGGGCGTCAATGTCAGCCTGATCTACACCTCCACCTTTGCCATCGGATCGAGCCTTGCCGCCGCCGCCGGTGCCTTGCTCGGTCCGGTCTATGTCGTGTTCCCGCAGATGGGCGATCTCGCTGCGGTGAAGGCCTTCGCTATCGTCATTCTCGGCGGCCTCGGCAATATCACCGGCGCTGTGATCGGCGGTTTCATTCTCGCATTGGCGGAAGAACTCGGTGCCGGCTACGTGTCATCGGGCTATCGCGATGCCATGGGCTTCCTGATCATCATCATGGTGCTGATCTTCAAACCCACCGGGCTGTTCGCACGGGCGGAGCGCGTCGGATGAAACAGATCGTCACGCTCCTCTGTCTCGCCTTCTTTGCCTCTGTGCCGATGTGGCTGACGGATCCGTATCTGCTCAATGCGCTGATCACCACCGGCATCTTCATTATCGGCGCCATGAGCCTGAATCTGCTCCTCGGTTTCACCGGGCAACTCAGCCTCGGTCACATCGCCTTCTTCGGCATCGGCGCCTATGTCAGCGCGCTGACATCGCTGGGATTCGATGTGCCGATCTACGGTGATTTCCATATCGTTCACGTGCCGTGGCCGCCGATTGCAGGCTTCCTTCTGGCGATCGTCATCTCGGGCTTCTGCGGCTATCTGGTTGGACGCCTGTCCTTCAGCGTGCGCGGCGCCTATTTCGTCATTGTCACGATCTCATTCGCTGAAGTGGTGCGACTGGTCGCCCTGAACTGGGTCGAACTGACGCAAGGCCCGCTGGCGCTGACCAATATTCCGTCCATCACCATAGGTCTGCCGGGGCTTGGTTATCTCGTGCTGAAGACCAAGTTTCACAATTATTATCTTGTGCTCGCCGTCGCCGCGATTTCGTACTTCCTGATCTCGCGTCTCGTTCACTCCCACTACGGCCGCGCCATGCGCGGGCTGATGGAGAACGAGACGCTCGCGGTTGCCGTTGGCATCGATGTCACCAAGACGCTGACCTTGGCCGCGGTGATCTCTGCCGGTATCGCCGGCGCGGCGGGAAGCCTTTACGCGCATTACATCCGCATCATCGATCCCGACGTATTCGCTTTCATCTCGACGGTCACCATGGTGATCATGGTGGTGTCAGGCGGCAAGGGATCGCTGGCCGGGCCTGTCGTCGGCGGCGTCATCTTTGGCCTGCTGCCCGTGTTCCTGCGGCCGATCATGCCGCCGGAGGCACAGTGGATCACCTATGGCGTGGTGCTGATCGTCATCCTGTTCGTCATGCCGCGCGGCATCGTGCCGTCGCTTGCCGCGAAACTCGGTTTGGCCCGGGCCGGCGGAACCAGACGGGCGTCCGTCGCCGTCTCCGAACGCACCGCCGAGGAGCACGCGTGATGGCCGAGACAGTACTCAGCATTGAACATGTCGCGGTCCATTTCGGCGGCCTCGTCGCGATCTCGGACATGAACTTCCATGTCAACAAAGGCGAGATCGTCAGCCTGATTGGGCCGAACGGCGCCGGCAAGACCACGGCTTTCAACGTCATGACCGGCTTCCTCACGCCCGCCAAGGGCGCGGTGAACTATTGCGGCGCGGACCTCAAGGGCAAGAAACCGCATGAAATCGCGGATCTCGGCCTGATCCGCACCTTTCAGCGCACCAGCGTGTTTCCTAACGACACCGTCTACGACAACGTCCTGATCGGCCTGCATCGCCAAGGCGAGCTTAAAGGCAAGCTCGGCCTCGCCGAGGCGATTCTCGGCTTGCCGCGTGCCCGCGCGTCGGAGAAGGCGCAGCGTGCACGTGCCGCCGAGCTGGTGCGCTGGATCGGACTCGAGGCGCGCGCCAACGATCTCGCCGGCTCACTCTCCTATGGCGAGCAGCGTCTCGTCGGTGTCGCGCTGGCGCTCGCCGCGCAGCCGAAGATGCTGCTGCTGGACGAGCCTGTGTCCGGCATGAACGCGTCGGAGACGCATACTTTCGTGCAGCTGATCCGCAATATCCGGGATCGTGGCGTCACGATCCTCTTGGTCGAGCACGACATGCCGATGGTGATGAGCGTGTCGGATCGCATCGTCGTGCTGAATTACGGCCGCATCATCGCTGAGGGACCGCCCGATGAAATCCGCAAGAATCCCGCAGTGATTGAAGCCTATCTCGGTCAGGGCGCGAAGGATGTGGTCAAGGAGGTCGCGGTCCATGCTTGAGATACGTGACATGGTCTGCGCCTATGGCCAGATCTCGGCCCTCAAGGGCATTTCGCTCTCGGTCAAGGCTGGCCAGCTCGTGGCGCTGATCGGCGCTAACGGCGCCGGCAAGAGCACGACGTTGCGCGCGATCTCGGGCCTCGTGCCGTCGCGCTCCGGCAGCCTGCATTTCGACGGTGAAGATATCACCGGCATCGGCGCGCAGCGGGTGCTCACGAAGGGTATCGCGCATTGCCCGGAAGGGCGTCGTGTATTTCCGCACATGACAGTCGCCGAAAATCTCGACATGGGCGCCTATCTGCGCTCCGACACATCCGAAGTCGCGGTGGACCGCGACCGCATCTATGGCGAATTCCCGCGCCTCGCCGAACGCCGCAAGCAGGCGGCAGGGACGTTGTCCGGCGGCGAGCAGCAGATGCTGGCGATCGGTCGCGCGCTGATGTCGCGGCCGCGCCTGGTGATGTTCGATGAACCGTCGCTTGGTCTCGCGCCCAACATCGTCGAGCGCACCTTTGCGATCATTCGCGCGATCCGCGATGCCGGCACGACTGTTTTGCTCGTTGAGCAGAATGCCTTCGCCGCGCTCGAGATGTGCGATCATGCCTATCTGCTGGAGTCCGGCCGTGTCGTGCTGTCGGGCGCCGGCGCGGAGCTGATCGAGAACGAGCATGTCCGACGGGCCTATCTTGGCGGATGACGGAGATCCCTCCCGTTGGATCGCGGTCTGTTCGCGCGAGCGCCTGACCGAACAGACGATCGTTTGCGTCAACGTTGCTGGCCTCGGTGTTCTCATCGTGCAGGATGGTGAGACGATCTACGCCTGCGAGCGCGCCTGTCCACATGAGCAGGCCGATCTCAGTCTTGGCCGCGTCGCTGATCGCCGGCTGCACTGTCCGCGTCATCTCGCCTGGTTCGATCTGGCAGACGGCAGTATGTCGCCGGGCTGGCCGAGCAGGGGTTTGCGACGCTATCCGGCGCGCGAAAGCGATGCGCAAATCTGGGTCGACGCACAGGCCATCGTCCCGAAGTAACAAGCCGTCGCGAGAGTTACGCGGCATCGGGCCTGGATGCAGAATTCGTTGGCGCTGCAGCATTCAATTGGTGCAGTTGCGGTATAATAATCATGCTTGCCCCCTCGTAAAGCGCGGATAATACTGCTGAAAAGTCAGACTCCCGAGTGTGTTTGGCCAGTACAAAAATGGGCGCAAGACCCATGCTTCTCGTCGATCTTCCAAGTGATCTCCGTCAAGGGCCAGGGATGTGACCATTATCGATTTCGGCAGGGCCATCCCGTCGTCGCAAGCACGTGGCTGGCAGCAATGGCCTGGCCATGAAGACTTTTCGCTGCAGTTCCTGCGCGTGCTGCGCGCGGCCCAGGAAGGCGGAAGTACCGTTTCGGAATGTTTCCTGGCGGCGGAGCGCATCAATCCGCGCGATGACGAGAGCTGGTATCGCGAATGGCATAGCGCGGCTGATACCAACCGTGACCGCGCCGCGGAGGCGCTGACCAGCGGCCGCATCCCGACGGCGCTGAGCAACTGGCTGCGCGCGGCCAACTACTATCGCACCGCTCAGGTCATGCTCGCTTGCAGCGATCCGCGGCAGGGCGCCGCCATTGCCTTGATGCAGGATTGCGCCCGACTTTACGTGCAGCATGCAACGCCTGCCGGCGAGGTCGTCGAGATCCCGTGGCGGGACGGTGTGTTGCAGGGATACTTCGTTCCTGCGCCGCGCGCGACGCGGCCGCTGCCGGTCGTTCTCTGCGTCGTCGGGCAGGGCCACTACAAGGAAGAGCATCTGCACAGGGTGCCCAGCTACGCGCTGGACCGCGGTCTCTCGCTGTTGCTCGTCGATTTGCCCGGTCAATCCTACAGCCAGGAGATGATCGGGTCGCCTTGTCGGTATGAGGTCGAAACGGCGATCAGCGGCTGGGTCGATTTCCTGGCCGACCGCAGCGATATTGATCAAGAGCGAATTGCGATCTTCGGAGACGGCCTGGGAGCTGCCTTTGCGACGCGCGGGGCCAATCTCGACGACCGCTTTGCAGCAGCTGTTTGCGATGCCGGAATCTGGGAGCTCCACGAGCGCGCATTTATTGCCAGCCGCATTTCAGGCCGGGCTGGTCTGGGCTGTCCGAGTGAAATCGAGGGCTTCAACAGCAGCAGCGTTGCCGCCAATATCAAATGCCCGGTCCTGGTTGCGATGGGCGAGCGCGACTGGCTCGATGTCGATCACGTCACGGAATGTTGCCGCGTCATGAAACAAAACGGCCTCGACATCGAACTGAAGATCTTCCGCGCGTCGGAAACGGTGGCCCCGCCCGCCCAGATCGATATTCCGACAGTGGGCAACGAGTTCATTTTTGACTGGATTGTCGATCGTCTGGACTCAAGGACGAAGTAGAGGTCACGCTTGGGGCAGTGCTCGGCCGCCCTGACGACGTCTTCGGCAGGATCTCTTTAAGTTAGTCAGGCTTTCTTCAGCTCTCGACTTCCAGCATCAGTGTCGCCTTTTCGAGGCGATTCTTGAGCTGGGACATGTGCTGCGCGATCTCCTTCAAGGCCTGCTCGTCGAAATCGCTGAGAATGAAATCCCCGAGCGACTCCCTGCGGGTCGATAGCGCGGAGATCTTCTTGCTGGCCTTGTCGGACAGCGACATCAGCACGACGCGGGCATCCTCGCGGGACGCGACGCGCCGCATGAAGCCATTCTTCTCGAGCATCTTGGATTGGGTGGTGACGAAGGAGGGGTCGACGTGGAGCATGGCGGACACATCCTTGACCGGCACGCCGTTGCCACGATCGAGGTCGCTGACGGCCATCAGGATCATCCATTGCGGCCCGCTGATGCCGAGCTCCTTGGCCCAGAACTGGCGGATTCCCTCAAGATGAACGTTGATCGACGCGATGTCCCAGATGAACTGTCGGATGATCTCCTGATTCTGGCCGGTCACCCAAATAGAAAGCTCATTTTCGTTCCAGCCCGCAGATCCCCCACGCATAGTCGCTGTCGCCCCGCCGGCCATTCCATTGTCCCACACTTCTCAGAATTCTATAATTGTATCAGTGAATTGTGACGCGCAAACCACGATTTCGTGTGTTGCCGGGAAACCACACTGCATCGCGATAAAGTTACCTGAGTTCATAAAGTATTTTGCTTCTAAGAATTGCGCAGGCATTCTCAGTTCCGGCGATGGGGAAACCCTCAGTCGTCCCGTTGAAGTAGTTCGCTTGAGTGCCTCGCGTTATGCGGGTGTTTCCGAAAGCGCGAAGTACTTGAGCGGTTAGTTTGGGGACTTGGGGGACTAAATCTTCGGGCGCACGCGCCTGGCAGATCCGGAACCTTCCCTTTTGGACAACTTGGAGGTTTAACATGACGATGATTAAGAGCCTTATCCTCGGCTCGGCGGCGGGTCTGATCGCCATCGGCGGAGCTCAGGCAGCCGATCTTCCGGTGAAGGCCAAGGCAGTGGAATACGTGAAGATCTGCTCGCTCTACGGCGCAGGCTTCTACTACATCCCGGGCACCGATACCTGCATCAAGATCGGCGGCGCGATCCGTTTGGACGTTGCGTTCAACGGCAGCACCTACGACGTGCCGTTCTGGCAGGGTGGTGCCGGTGGCAACAATCTCTGGACCAAGAACTATTTCTCGACCCGTGAACGCGTCAACTTGACGACGGACACCCGCACCGCGACCGAATACGGCGTGGTTCGTACCTACGCGAACATTCAGTTCGACTTCCTCCAGGATCGTGAATCGATCGCTGGCGGTTACACCGAAGTCGACTACGCCTTCATCCAGTTCGCCGGCTTCACCTTCGGTAAGGCCGTCTCCCAGTTCGATCCCCAGTGGGCGCTCGCCAAGCCGTACATCTCGTCGGGCTTCAACGCTGGTTCGAACAACGCGACCGGTATCCCGCAGCTCGCTTACACCGCTTCATTCGGTAACGGCGTGTCGGGCACGATCTCGATCGAAAACGCATCGGCCTACCGCAACGCCGGTCTCTGGAACACCAACTCCTTCATCGTTGGTCCCGGCGCGGCCTCGTTCACGGGTGCCTTCTACGGCACGAGCTCGAACACCTTCCTGGGTAACTCCTACGGCGGCAACCACATTCCTGACATCGTCGGCAATATCCGCCTCGATCAGGCTTGGGGAACCCTGCACTTCGCTGCTGCGATGCACGCTGCAACCCCGGGCTTCTACGGCGCGAACGAAGCAACCGGCCATGCTGACGACAAGTATGGCTTCGCTGTGAGCGGCGCGGTCGAGTTCAAGAACCTGCCCACCGGCGCAGGCGACAGCTTGAAGATCGAAGCGTCGTACGGCAAGGGCGCTGCCAAGTACGTCTTCGGTGGCACGACCGACACCTCGGGTGGTGGCCGTTACGCCAAGGTTGATGGCAACACCCTCGGCTTCGGCTATGTTCTGGACGGCGTGTACACCACCGGCGGTCAGATCATCCAGAGTTCCGCTTGGGAAGTTAGCGCTTTCTACGAGCATTACTGGAACCCGGCTTGGCGTACGTCGCTGTTCGGCAACTACAGCCATATCTCGTACGGCTCCGGCAACGACCTGATGATGGCCGCCTTCCAGGGCCTGACCACCGGTGGCCCGGGTACCAACTCGTCGGCAGCTGCAGCTTCTCGTGCAGGTGTGTTCGCTGGCACGGGTAACTTCGACCTGGGTCTCGCCCAGATCGGCACCCGTACCGCTTGGACACCGGTTCAGAACCTGACCCTGTCGGCTCAGTTCACCTACAGCCGTCTGGATCAGAACCTGAACGGCACCTACACCGTGACGAGCATGTCGGGCAAGCCAGCCGGTACCGTTCTCAACACGGCCGACCAGAACCTCTACAACGGTTCGGTGCAGATCCTGCGCTCCTTCTAATTCTGATCGTCTCACGACGACCAGTCTTTGAAACAAAGACCCCCGGCAGGAAACTGCCGGGGGTTTTTGCTTGTGTGGAATCGTTTCCATCAGGGCGTGTCGGCGTTCTCGACGCCGCAGAGGCGGGCGTCTATACCGGGCGGCGTGGCCCCGGCCACGCAAGCCGCAAAGCCCGAACTCCGCAGGATCATGGCGTCTCCAGCTGAACTGTTTCAAAGCGCATTCGCCGCCTTCCAGCAGGGCCGCCTCCAGGAGGCCGAGCGCGGGTTCAGCAAGTTCTTGCGCAAGGATCCGAAGCATTTCCCGGCGCTGAATATTCTCGCCATCGTGCTGGTCGCGCTGAAGCGCCATGCGGAGGCCGAACCGCATCTGAAAGCCGCCCTGCGCATCAATGCAACATCGGATGCTACGTTCTACAATTACGGTCTGGTGCTGAAGGCGCTGAACCGGCCAGATGAGGCGCTGCAGCGCTTCGCCGAAGCGTTGGCGCTCAATCCCGGCAATGCCGAAACGCTGAATAACCGTGGCACGGTTCTGAACGATCTGCGCGACTACCCGGCTGCGCTGGCTGATTTCGATCGCGCGCTGGCGCTCCAGCCGCGCTATGCCGCAGCCTTCTTCAACAAGAGCAAGTCGCTGGCGGAGTTGAAGCGCTATGACGAGGCCCTCGCGGCTTGCGAGTCGGCGCTCGCCTTGCAGCCCGATCTGGCAGAAGCGTGGTTTGGCCGCGGCTACGTCTTTGGCCAGATGCGGATGCCGGCTGAAGCGGTGGAGGCCTATGGCCGCGCGCGTCAGCTCAATCCAGACATGCCGCTGCTGAAAGGCAATCTGCTGCATCAGAAGATGCTGATCTGCGACTGGCATGACGCGAATGCGCTGATTGCCGAGATCGAGGCTGATCTCATAGCCGGCAAACTGGCCGCCGAGCCGTTCGGCTGGCAAGGCGTTGCGATCTCGGAACGCAGTCTGCAGCGCTGCGCCGAGCTGACCAACGCCTCGCGTTTTCCCATGCAAGCTCCACCGCTGCGTGCGTCCCCGACCGGGCCGAATGCAAAAATTCGCGTCGGCTATCTCTCGGGTGAATTTCGACAGCAGGCGACCTCGCTGCTGCTGGTCGGTGTGCTGGAGCAGCACGACAAAAGCGCGTTCGAGATTTTCGCCATCGACAACGGGTATGACGACGGCAGCGACATCAGGCGACGCATCGCTGGCGCCGTGGATGGGATCGTCGATATCTCCACACTGAGCGATCCGCAGGCGGTGAACGCCATTCGTGCGCAGCGCATCGACATCCTCGTCAATCTCAACGGCTATTTCGGCGAGCAGCGCACCGGCGTATTCGCGCGCAGGGCCGCGCCGGTCCAGGTCAATTATCTCGGCTTTCCCGGTACGCTCGGCGCGGGTTTCATGGATTACATCCTCGCCGATCAGCACGTCCTGCCGCCCCAGCACCGGCAATTCTATAGCGAGAAAGTGGCCTGGCTGCCGAATTGCTATCAGGCCAATGACGATCGCCGGGAGATATCGACGCGTGCATTCACGCGTGCCGAGGTCGGTTTGCCTGCGCAGGGCTTCGTGTTCTGTTGTTTCAACAGTGCCTACAAGATCACGCCCGATGTCTTCGATAGCTGGACGCGGATTCTCTCAGCCGTTGACGGTAGCGTTCTCTGGCTGCTGGAGGACAGCGCTGCGGCTGTGGCGAATCTGCGCCGCGAAGCGGAATTGCGGGGCATCGACCCCGCGCGTCTGGTCTTTGCCGCGCGCATGTCGCCGGCCGAGCACCTGGCGCGACATCGTTGTGCGGATCTGTTTCTCGATACGTTGCCGTACAACGCGCATACCACAGCGAGCGACGCATTATGGGCTGGATTGCCGTTGCTGACGTGTCGTGGAGAAACCTTTGCAGGGCGCGTCGCCGCGAGTCTTCTGCAGAATCTGGGTGTGCCGGAGCTGATTACGGCGAAGCGAGACGACTATGAGTGCATGGCGATCGAACTGGCGGAAAATCCCGAGCGGTTGTCGTCGATCCGGGAGAAGTTATTGGCCAATCGTCTGAAGATGCCGACCTTTGACACCCGGCGTCTGGCGCGTGATATCGAAACGGCATTTCGCAAGATGGCCGAGCGGGCCCGGGCAGGGCTGGCGCCGGGCCACATCATGTTTTCCGCTCACGATAGCGGCCAATAATATATTTGATTGAGCAAATCAGGTATTGCGCTCAACATTCTGGCTCATGTAATATTTTCGTGCGCAGCCGGCAAATTTTTTGACGGCCCTAAGTCTTCGAGGAGACTCGCGCACTCTGCTGTAAATCTCCGAAACCACCGGCAATGCCCTGCCGGTGGTTTTTCGGCTTTTTTGGGTCAATTCGAGTGGCCCGGCTGGTATTCCACGATTATTGCTAACGCGGCCAGGGCGCGGGAACTGTGTCATGGCGGCACGCCCTTGAATCAGTCCAACCCCCTCTGAAAACGACAGAATTGCTGCTGACCGGATCGGCAGCATGAGATGGGATCTGTCGCAGAGACATCCAAATTATGACCTGTCGCCCATCGTTGCATATCAGGACTGACGAGCTATCTGACCGAAATTGCTAGAGATTTCTTGCTTTTTGAGCAAGTTGTGGCTAAAAGCCGCTCATCGTGGAGAGTATGAATAATGGCGCATAACTACGCAATTAATGAGGACGTTCACCACCAGCTGCAGGGGCCGCAGGGCCGTTCCACCATCAAGGAACGCAGCATCTACACCATCACATCTCGCCTTCCGATCGAAGCCGATGGTCGCCCGCGTTACCGGATCAAGAGCAAGTCCGAGAACATCGAGCGTGTCGTGACCGAAGAGCAGATCAGCCGCCTGGGTTGATCTCGGATCAGCCTTCTTGCTGATCGTACTTGCCGTTTGCTGTCGTCGCCGGGGCCTTGGACCCCGCGACGAAGCAGACCGCCCCAAAGACCCCAACCAGATTATATCTTGAAGCGGGAAGCTTGGCCGGGGCTGATCTCTGCTCGCCCTGCTGCGATGGTTGCGGCAAAGCGGCTTCGCACCATATGCTTTGCCCCGAGGGCGGGCACCGAAGGCCACACACGCGATCGTCGCGCCGCACCTCGGCAAAAATGATGTGGTCGGAGCGGGACGTCCCTTGATCGAAAAACTTGAACTGCTGTTGTCGCTGGCGAAGGAACGGCATTTCGGCCGCGCCGCGGAAGCCTGCGGCGTGACGCAGCCCACCATGTCCACCAGCCTCAAGCAGCTCGAGGACATGCTCGGCGTGATGTTGGTGCAGCGCGGCTCGCGCTTCCAGGGGTTTACGCCGGAAGGCGAACGCGCCCTCGACTGGGCACGCCGCATCGTCGGCGATGCTCGCGCGATGAAGCAGGAAATCAACGGCCTCAAGGACAGTCTGTCCGGCGAGATCCGCATCGCCGCAATTCCCACGGTGCTCGGCATGGTCGCCTCGCTGACGACACCGTTTCGCGCGCGGCATCCCGATGTGCGGTTTCGCATCGTGTCCTGCACCTCCACGGCTGTGCTCGGCCTGCTTGAAAATCTCGAAGTCGATGCGGGCCTGACCTACATCGAGAACGAACCGCTCGGCAAAGTGCGTTCGATCCCGCTTTATAAAGAAAGCTACCGGCTGCTGACCTCGCCGGACAGCATGTTCGGCGATCGCAAGAGTGTCACCTGGTCCGAAGTCGGCCAGGTGCCGCTGTGCTTGCTGACCCCCGACATGCAGAATCGACGCATCATCGATCGTGCCCTGAAGTCGGTCGGCGCCGAGGCGATGCCGATGCTGACGTCGAACTCGATTATCGTGCTCTATACCCATGTGAAGACCGGCCGCTGGGCCAGCGTGATGCCGGCCAAGCTGGCGGAGACGCTGGGTCTGACCGCCAATGACTCGGTGCGCATGATCCCGATCGTTGATCCTGTGGTGAATTATGGCGTCGGCCTCGTGGTGCCCCAGCGCGATCCCATGACCCCGCTGGTGGCGACTCTGGTGCAGATCGCCCGGGAGGTGGCGCCGTCGCTGGAGGCGTAAGATCTTCGTTTCGGGCGCTGCAATTGCTGCGTTGCAACCAAGCTAACCATTTCAAATTCATCGATTTCGCCGGGTGTCGATACCGTTTCCGTATCGCAGCATGAGACAGCTTTATTGATCTTTGGATCGATTCCAATTTTGATTGGTTTCCAGTCATAAGATCAATCGAGTACCGGGATGAACGCAGCCTACGAGCCCAATGCTTATGAGTCTTGGAGTGCCGACCGAGGCACCGAGATCATCGAGAGCCTGTCCCATGTGGAAGGCGGCGTGATCGTGATCCTGCATGCGATGCAGGAAGCCTTCGGTTATGTGCCGGAGCCGGCGATCCCGATGATCGCGCTGGCGCGCAACCTGTCGCGCGCCGAGGTCCATGGCGTGTTCACTTTCTATCACGACTTCCGCCACGAGCCGGCCGGCAAGCATGTGCTGAAGATCTGCCGCGCTGAGGCTTGCCAGGCGGCTGGCGGCGATGCACTTGCGGCGCGCGCGGAAGCGAAATTGGGTGTAAAGTTTGGAAACACGACGGCGGATCAGCGCGTTACATTGGAGCCGATCTATTGCCTCGGGCTCTGCGCCACGGCGCCATCGGCGATGCTCGATGGTCGTCTGGTTGGCCGCCTCGATGAGAAGCGCATCGATGCGCTGGTCGCGGAGGCACAGCGATGACATCGTCTGACAAGACTCTCAAGATCTACATCCCGCGTGACGCGGCTGCGGTATCGGTCGGCGCCGATGAACTTGTCTCTGCCTTCGAGGCCCAGGCCGCGACGCGCAAGCTCGCAATCGAGATCATTCGCCCCGGTTCGCGCGGATTGCTGTGGCTGGAGCCGATGATCGAAGTCGCGACGCCGGAAGGCCGTGTCGCCTTCGGGCCGGTCGAAGAGAAAGACGTTGCGTCGGTGCTCGATGCGATGGTCGCAAACGGCTCTCACGCGCTGCGTCTTGGTGTCGCGGAGGAGATTCCGTGGCTCAAGAAGCAGACGCGTCTGACCTTTGTGCGCTGCGGCGTCGTCGATCCCCGGTCGGTCGAGGATTACATCGCGCATGATGGCTACAGGGGCCTCGCGCGCGCGCTGACGCTGGATAGCGCCGGCATCATTGCCGACGTCACCACATCCGGCCTGCGTGGCCGCGGCGGCGCCGGCTTCCCGACCGGCATCAAGTGGAAGACCGTTGCCGATACCAAAGCCGATCGCAAATTCATCGTCTGCAATGCGGACGAGGGCGACAGCGGCACCTTCGCCGACCGCATGATCATGGAAGGCGATCCCTTCGTGGTGATCGAAGGCATGACCATTGCCGGCATCGCGGTGGGCGCCACCAAGGGCTACATCTATATCCGTTCGGAATATCCGCATGCCGTCGAGGCGATGAATGAGGGTATCGCTGCCGCCAAGCGCGCCGGTTACCTCGGCGACAAGATTCGCGGCTCGGCGCACGCATTCGATCTCGAAGTCCGCGTCGGCGCCGGCGCCTATGTCTGCGGCGAGGAGACCTCACTGCTGGAGTCGCTCGAAGGCCGTCGCGGCATCGTCCGCGCCAAGCCGCCGCTGCCGGCGCATAAAGGCCTGTTCGGCAAGCCGACGGTCATCAACAACGTCCTCTCGTTTGCGGCGATCCCGTTCATCCTCGACAACGGCGCCAAGGCCTATGCGGATTACGGTATGGGCCGCTCGCGTGGCACGATGCCGATCCAACTCGCGGGTAACATCAAGTTCGGCGGCCTCTTCGAAGTCGCTTTCGGCATCACGCTGGGTGAGCTGATTGATGATATCGGCGGCGGCACCTTCACCGGCAAGCCGGTCCGCGCGGTGCAGGTCGGCGGTCCGCTCGGGGCCTACTTCCCGCGCGAATTGTTCGACACGCCATTCGACTACGAGGCTTTTGCCAAGCGCGACGGCCTGATCGGCCATGGCGGCATCGTGGTGTTCGACGACACCGTCGACATGTCGAAGCAGGCGCGCTTTGCGATGGAATTCTGTGCCATCGAATCCTGCGGCAAATGCACGCCATGCCGCATCGGCTCCACCCGCGGCGTCGAGACCATCGACAAGATTCGCCGCGGTGAACGCGTCGCCGAGAACATCGCCGTGCTGCAGGACCTCAGCAACACCATGAAGTTCGGCTCGCTCTGCGCGCTGGGCGGCTTCACGCCGTATCCGGTGATGAGCGCATTGAAACATTTCCCTGATGATTTCGGCCCGGTGCCCACGCGCCTTCAGGCCGCAGAGTAAAGGAGCTACACATGTCGCTCGTTCACGAAATCGATTTTGGTACGCCACGCTCGAAGTCCGAAAAGATGGTCACGCTGACCATCGACGGGCAGAGCGTCTCGGTGCCCGAGGGCACCTCAATCATGCGCGCCGCCATGGAGATGGGCACGCAGATTCCGAAACTCTGCGCCACCGACATGGTGGATGCCTTCGGCTCCTGCCGCCTCTGTCTCGTCGAGATCGAAGGCCGCGCCGGCACGCCGGCCTCCTGCACCACGCCGGCCATGGAAGGCCTCGTGGTTCATACCCAGAATGCGCGGCTCGCGGCGCTGCGTAAGGGCGTGATGGAGCTCTATATCTCCGACCATCCGCTCGACTGTCTCACCTGCGCCGCCAATGGTGATTGCGAATTGCAGGATATGGCCGGTGCCGTCGGCCTGCGCGACGTGCGCTACGGCTATGACGGCGAGAACCATGTGTTCGCCAAGTCTGGCCCGAAACACACCCACAATTCGCCGGAAGCCTGCGAAAACGATCACTGGATGGCGAAGGATGAATCCAATCCGTACTTCACATATGACCCCTCCAAGTGCATCGTTTGCTCGCGCTGCGTCCGCGCCTGCGAAGAAGTACAGGGCACTTTCGCGCTGACGATTTCCGGCCGCGGATTCGAGAGCCGCGTCTCGCCAGGCATGAGCGAGAGCTTCCTGGGTTCGGAATGCGTCTCCTGCGGCGCCTGCGTGCAGGCCTGTCCGACCGCGACGCTGACCGAGAAGGCCGTGATCGAGATCGGCCAGCCTGAGCACTCCGCTGTGACCACCTGTGCCTATTGCGGCGTCGGCTGTACCTTCAAGGCGGAAATGCGAGGTGAAGAACTGGTGCGCATGGTGCCGTACAAGGACGGCAAGGCCAATCGCGGCCATTCCTGCGTCAAGGGCCGTTTCGCCTGGGGCTATGCGAACCACAAGGAGCGCATCCTCAATCCGATGATCCGCGAGAAGATCACCGATCCATGGCAGGAAGTGTCATGGGATGAGGCCTTCAATTTCGCGGCCAAGAAGTTCAAGGGCATCCAGGCCAAACACGGCAAGGACTCCATCGGCGGCATCACCTCGTCGCGCTGCACCAATGAAGAAGTATTCGTGGTGCAGAAGCTGATCCGCGCCGGCTTCGGCAACAACAACGTCGATACCTGCGCGCGCGTTTGCCATTCGCCGACCGGCTACGGCCTGTCCTCAACCTTCGGCACCTCGGCCGGCACGCAGGATTTCGACTCGGTGGAAGACACCGACGTCGTGATGATCATTGGTGCGAACCCGACCGATGGCCATCCGGTGTTTGCGTCGCGCCTGAAGAAGCGTTTGCGCGCCGGCGCCAAGCTGATCGTGGTCGATCCGCGCCAAACCGATATCGTGCGCTCGGCCCATATCGAGGCACAGCACCATCTGCCCCTAATGCCCGGCACCAATGTCGCCGTGCTCACCGCGCTGGCCCATGTCATCGTCACCGAAGGCCTCGCCGACGAGACCTTTATCCGCGAGCGCTGTGACTGGAGCGAGTTCGAGGACTGGGCGGCCTTCGTCGCGCAGCCGAACCACAGTCCGGAAGCCACCGCCATCATGACCGGCGTCGATCCGAAGGAGCTGCGCGCCGCTGCCCGTTTGTTTGCCACCGGTGGCAACGGTGCGATCTATTACGGTCTCGGCGTCACCGAGCACAGCCAGGGTTCGACCACCGTAATCGCGATCGCGAACCTCGCGATGGCGACCGGCAATATCGGCCGTCCCGGCGTCGGCGTGAATCCGCTGCGCGGCCAGAACAACGTGCAGGGCTCCTGCGACATGGGCTCGTTCCCGCACGAGTTGCCGGGCTATCGCCACATCTCGGGCGATGCGGTGCGCGAGCAGTTCGAAGCGATGTGGAACGTCAAGCTCAACAGTGAGCCGGGCCTGCGCATTCCCAACATGTTCGATGCTGCCACGGAAGGCACCTTCATGGGCCTGTACGTGCAGGGCGAGGACATCCTGCAGTCCGATCCCAATACCAAGCATGTGGTTGCCGCGCTGTCAGCGATGGAATGTGTCATCGTCCACGACCTGTTCCTGAACGAGACCGCGAACTACGCCCATGTGTTCTTCCCGGGCTCCACGTTCCTGGAGAAGAACGGCACTTTCACCAATGCCGAACGTCGCATCCAGCGCGTCCGCAAGGTGATGTCGCCGAAAAATGGTCTTGAGGACTGGGAAGTGACCTTGGGATTCGCCAAGGCACTCGGCTATGAGATGTCCTACAATCACCCCTCGGAGATCATGGACGAAATCGCGGCGCTGACGCCGACTTTCGCCGGCGTCTCCTATGCGAAGCTCGAGGAAGTTGGTTCGGTGCAGTGGCCGTGTAACGAGAAGCAGCCTCTGGGCACGCCAATCATGCATATGGACGGCTTCGTGCGCGGCAAGGGCAAGTTCATGCTCACCGAATACATCGCCACTGACGAGCGTACCGGGCCGCGCTTCCCGCTGCTGCTCACCACCGGCCGTATTCTCAGCCAGTACAATGTCGGCGCGCAGACACGGCGCACCGAGAATGTGGTCTGGCATGAAGAGGATCGTCTGGAGCTGCATCCGCATGACGCCGAGCTGCGTGGCATCCGCGACGGCGACTGGGTGAAGCTGCAGAGCCGCGCCGGTGAGACAACGCTGCGGGCGCTGATCACCGAGCGTATGGCGCCGGGCGTGGTCTATACGACCTTCCATCACCCGACCACGCAGGCCAACGTCATCACCACCGAGTTCTCGGACTGGGCCACCAATTGCCCGGAATACAAGGTGACGGCGGTGCAGATCTCGCCCTCGAACGGTCCGTCCGAGTGGCAGAAGGAATATGACGAGCAGGCCCGCCAGTCGCGCCGGATCGCCATGCCTGTCGTGGAAGCGGCGGAGTAGGTCTGGAAACCAGAGATGCACGAGCCGGTTCGCTCAGTCCCCCGCAAGATCTGGCGCCAGTCCGGCGTCAGCGAGGGGCTGCGCGCGGTGCCGGAAGAGACCGCGCTGGCGATCACCTATAATGGTGGCACCTATGCCGTCATGATGGGGACGCCGCAGGACTATCGCGACTTCGCCTATGGCTTCAGCCTGAGCGAAGGCGTGGTCACCTCGATCGACGAGATCGAGAGTTTCGAGGCCGTTGAATTCGACGATGGCGTTGAGCTGCGCATGTGGCTCGCAGGCGAGAAGGCCGAGAGCATCAGCGCGCGGCGCCGGCAGATCGCGGGGCCGACGGGCTGCGGTCTGTGCGGCATCGACTCGATCTCGGAAGCCGTTAAGCCGGCGGCCATCGTCGCGCCCGGCGGCGTGTTCTCCTTCGACCAGATCATGGCGGCGATGGAGACGCTGTCGCCGCTGCAGAAGGTCAACATCCAGACCCGCGCCGTGCACGCCGCGGCGTTCTGGACGCCGGCCGACAGCATCATCGCGTTGCGTGAGGATGTCGGCCGTCACAATGCGCTCGACAAGCTGGCCGGCGCGCTGGCGCAGGCCAAGGTCGATGCAGGGCAGGGCATGGTGTTGCTGACCAGCCGCGTCTCCGTCGAGATGGTGCAGAAGACGGCTGCCATCGGCGCGCCGCTCATGGTGTCGGTCTCGGCGCCCACCGCGCTGGCCATCCGCATGGCGGAGGCCGCGGGCATTACGTTGGCCGCGATCGCGCGCAGCGACGGGTTCGAAGTTTTCACACATCAGCACCGCGTGCGTCAGCACGGCGTCACCGCGGATGCATCAGGGCAAGAGCATGGACACCCACACATCGACGTCGCCTGACCGGCTGATCTATATGGCCAACCAGATCGGCGACTTCTTCAACAGCCAGGGCCACGATCACGCCGTGGCCGGCATTGCCGAGCACATCAAGAAGTTCTGGGATCCGCGCATGCGGAAGAAGATCTTCGAACATCTGGATGCGGGCGGCGCCGGGCTGAAGCCGAACGTCCTCGAGGCGATCGCGTCGCTGAAGAAGTAGGAAACCCACACTCGTCATTCCGGGGCGCGGGCGTGTCTTCGCGCACGCGAACCCGGAAGCTGGACATGGCTTGGCGCTGTTGGAGACTCTCCATGCTGAGATTCCCCGCCACTCCAAGTGGAGTGGCTGAGGTTCGCGATCGCCAAGCGGCGCTCGCGCCCCGGAATGACGGTGTAGGGTGCCGCGACGAAACCTAGCTCGCTTCGGTCGGCGTCTGCGGTTTCAGCGCCAGCGCATGTACCGTTCCCGCGAGTTCCGCCGCCAACAGTTCGTTGATCATGCGATGGCGGTCGATCCGGCTCTTCCCTTCGAAGGCCTCCGACACAATATTGACCCTGAAGTGGGTTTCACCCTCCGGGCGGTGGCCCATGTGACCGGCATGCAGATGCGATTCATCGGTCACGTCGAGGCTGAGGGGCGCGAAAGCCTCTGTCAGCTTCTTTGTGATGTTATCTTTCATGGTCATGATGGCCGGCTTAGCGGTTCGCCCCGCTCATGGTCAATCACGATGTGGCGACCATTTTGGTGCGGCGCAGGCGCCGAATGAGGTAATCCGAATGTCAAGACTTGAAGCTTTTTGCATTGCGTTGTCATAGTCAGCCATGCCCATCGACTCATCCAAATTCTTCGACAGCATCCGTATCAAGCCGAACAAGCTGAGCGCGAAGCAGCAGGCCGCTGCGCGCGAGGAAGCTATCCTGTGCGAGTGGCCCGAGTGCAAGAACAAGGGTCCGCACCGTGCGCCCAAGGGCCGCGCGCAGGACAAGGAATACTGGCACTTCTGCCTGAACCATGTCCGCGAATACAATCAGGGCTACAACTTCTTCCAGGGCATGGCTCCGGACGCGGTCGCCAAGTACCAGAAGGATGCGCTGACCGGCCATCGTCCGACCTGGAAGATGGGCGCCAATGGTTCTGCGGACAAAACCAAGGCCGGGCAGCCCGATCTCGACGGCGCAATCGATCCGTTCGCCATGTTCAACGAGATGAACGGCATGGGTATGGGGCGCGGCCGGGCCCGCAAGCCGCAGCAGCCGATCAAGGAAGAGACCCGCAAGATATTCAATGCCGAGCGCAAGGCGCTGCAGGTCATGGGTCTCGGCCCCAGCGCGACGCTGGACGACGTCAAGGCGCAGTACAAGGCGCTGGTGAAGCAGCACCACCCCGACGCCAATGGCGGCGACCGCTCCACCGAGGACCGGTTGATCGAAATCATCAAGGCGTACAACTACTTGAAGACCGTGGTCCGGGGCTCCTGAGGCGCTCCGAGATCGTCCACGCGATTGCCAATGTTCGTCGTGCCCGGCCAGCGCGAAGCGAGCTTCGCTGGATGTGCCGGGCATCCACGTCTTGGGCGTCGAGTGAACAAAGACGTGGATGGCCAGGACAAGCCCGGCCACAATGGCCGAGAGCGCTGCCAAACCATTAAGCATAACCCATCGCCGCCTGCTTAATTCGCCTTCCCGCCAGATACCGCCGCAATTCCGCCCGGCCTGAGATCTTCAATCTCTGTTGACCATCGCCAGAAGGGAACCTGCCGCTCACGGCCAGTTGCCTTGCGAGCGGGGGGCCTTAAGGCTAATATTTGCGTACGAATAAGGGCTCATTTGTCTTTATTCCTTGGGGTGTCGACGTCCCGTCGGCTGCGGAGCTTGGCTTTGAAACATCGCTCGCTTGTTCGCGCGCTGCTGACGTCGGTCGTACTTGCGACAGGCGTGGTGCTGGCCGGCTGCAACGGCGAAGACATGTCGCTCGCCAGCAACGCGAAGGCGAACCAGCCTGTTCCTCCCAAGCTCGTCGCCGAGATGACTGAAAAGGACATGGACCTACAGTCGCCGATGCTGGTTCGTGTGTTCAAGCAGGAAGCCGAACTCGAAGTCTGGAAGCAGAATCGCTCCGGCCAGTTTGCGCTGCTGAAGACCTATCCGATCTGCCGCTGGTCCGGCGACCTCGGTCCGAAGGTCAAGGAAGGCGATCGTCAGGCACCGGAAGGTTTCTATGCGATCACGCCGGCGCAGATGAATCCGCGCTCGTCCTACTATCTCTCGTTCAATACCGGTTTCCCCAACGCCTTCGACAAGTCGCTGGGACGCACCGGTTCGCAGCTGATGGTGCATGGCGATTGCTCATCGCGCGGCTGTTTCGCCATGACCGACGAACAGATCGCCGAGATCTATTCGCTGGGGCGTGAGTCTTTCTTCGGCGGGCAGCGCTCGTTCCAGTTCGCGGCGTTTCCGTTCAAGATGACGCCGGTCAACATGGCCAAGCATCGCAACAACCCGAACATGCCGTTCTGGAAGATGATCAAGCAGGGCTATGATCATTTCGAAGTGACGCGGCAGGAGCCGAAGGTCGAGTTCTGCGAGAACAAGTATGTGTTCGATCCGGCCGCGCCTGCGGGATCGACCAAGCCGTTGGTGTTCAATGCCTCGGCCAAGTGCCCGGTCTACCAGATCCCGTCCGAGATCGCTGATGCCGTCAGTGCCAAGCAGGCACAGGATGATGCGAAGATTGCCGAACTGGTCGCCAAGGGTACGCCGGTCGCGCAGCGCCGTCCCGATATCGACGGCGGCATGAACCGCGTCTTCGCCTCCAAGTTGCCCGATGGCGCCACCGGCCTGTCGGATCCAGAGCCGCCGGGCGTGCAGACCGCCGCCTATTCGCGCGCACCGGGCACCATTCCGCCGCACGTCAATCCGCCGAAGGCGACCGCCGCAGCGACAGCCTCCTATTCGGCGTCGCTGTTCGCAGCATCGGAAGAACCCGTCGTCGCCGTGCCCTCCACGCGTGTTGCGTCGGCCTCGTCGGATGGTGGCTTCTTCAGCAATCTCGCCAAGAAGGTCGGTATCGGCGGTTCGGAAACGACAGCGACCGCAACTACGGCTCCAGCTGTTCCCGTGCCGACACCAGCCGCCAAGCCGAAGGCCGTCGCCAGCAAGGCTGGTCCGTCGGCTGCTCCTGCGACGCCTGCTTCTGTAGCTGCAGCGAAGCCGACCGCTGCACCCGCACCGCTCGTCGCCACCGCGCGCCCGCCGCTCAAGCCGACACTGTCGGCCGAACCATCCGCGCCGGTTTCCGGCGGCGGTGCCGGCACAGCCGCGCTGTCAGGCGCAGCCCCGGTCGTGTCCGCGAATTCGTTCACGGATCGCTTCTCGGCGATGCGCTGAGGCGCGTCGCTCTCTCTAACTCATCTTCTGATCCGTAGAAGCCCGGTGGCTTTGTCGCCAGCTTATTTCGTGCTGAAATCCTGAAACGCTGCCGCCCCTGCTCCCGTCCTCTCGCACGAAGCGAAGCTTTGCTAGGCGGGGAAGGGTTGGGGATGGGGATGCCACGAGCGAAGGCCTGTCGATCGGGTCAGCCGCAATGGAAGATCGTCAAAGATACTTCGCGCGCAAAATGCGCACCGAGCCCACGAATGCCGAGCGTGTTCTATGGCCGCGGCTTCGCCATGACATCGCGCTCGCAGGTTCGCATTTCAGGCGTCAGGCGCCGATTGGCCCATTCATTGTCGATTTCGCAAGCCGAAAGGCGAAGCTCGTCATCGAGCTCGATGGTGGTCAGCATGATTGGCAGCGTGAGGCTGATGCCAAGCGCACGGCGTATATCGAAGCCCCCGGCTATCGTGTGTTGCGGTTCTGGAATCACGACGTTTTGGAGAATATCGACGGAGTGCTTCAGGTCATTCAGAGCGTGGTGACCCCCATCCCCGACCCTTCCCCGCAAGGGGGAAGGGAGCGCTGAGAGCGGCGCCAACTTACTGCGAATTTGAGCAGTGCAGAGCGCGGGACATCTCAAAGACTGTGGTGATCGCTTTCGCCTGAGCCGAACGCTGTGACTCCCTTCCCCCCCTTGCGGGGAAGGGGCGGGGATGGGGGTGCCGCAGGCGATGAACTATCCGTTCAAGCCAACAGCAGCCCCGCTCGCCCAACTCGCCTTACGCATACCGCCCGTGGCAATGCTTGAACTTCTTGCCGGAGCCGCAGGGGCAATCTTCGTTGCGGCCGACCTTGCCCCAGGTGTCCTGGTTGTTCGGATCGCGGGCGGCGGCGGGCTGCTGCTGGCCCATCGGTGCCAGCGCCGCATTGGCGAAGGCCATTTCGTCCTCGCCAGTGTTGTAGTCGAGCTTGTGCGCCTCCATGACAGGCAGCTCGGGCTGCACGTCCGGCGGCACGATTTCGACGCGCATCAATTGCGCGGTGACGGCCTCGCGCAGGTTGGAGATCATGGCTTCGAACAGGTTGAAGGCTTCCGCCTTGTATTCCTGCAGCGGATCGCGCTGGCCGTAGCCGCGCAGGCCGATGACCTGACGCAGGTGATCCAGCATCACCAGATGCTCGCGCCACAGATGATCCAGCGTCTGCAGCAGGATCGTCTTCTCGACGTAACGCATCACGTCGGGGCCCCACTGGGCGACCTTCGCGGCCATGTGCTCGTCGGCCTTCTGCTCGATACGGTTGAGCAGCTCTTCGTCGGCGATGCCTTCTTCCTTGGCCCATTCGTCCACCGGAAGATCGAGGTCGAGCACGCGCTTGAGCTCTTCCTTCAGGCCGGCCACGTCCCACTGCTCGGCATACTGGTTTTCCGGCACGTGCTTGGTGACGAGGTCCTCGACGAAGGCGCGGCGCATATCGTTGACGGTCTCGGCGACGCTGTCGTTCTGCATCAGATCGACGCGCTGCTCGAAGATCACCTTGCGCTGGTCGTTCTGCACGTCGTCATATTTGAGCAGGTTCTTGCGGATGTCGAAGTTGCGCGCTTCGACCTTCTGCTGGGCCTTTTCAAGCGCCTTGTTGATCCACGGATGGATGATGGCCTCGCCCTCCTTGAGGCCGAGGCGGGTCAGCATCGTATCGAGACGATCCGAACCGAAGATGCGCATCAGGTCGTCTTCCAGTGACAGGAAGAACTTGGACCGGCCAGGGTCGCCCTGACGTCCGGAGCGGCCGCGGAGCTGGTTATCGATGCGGCGCGACTCATGGCGCTCGGAGCCCATGATGTAGAGGCCGCCGGGCTTCTCGACGGTCTTGGCCGGCTTGCTGCCCTTGGCGGGCTCGATCTCGACCACTTCCTTGGCGTTCAGCACGATTTCGCGGAAACGCTCGATCTCGGCCTTGATCTCGGCGATCTTGGCGGCCTTCTCGGCCTCGTCGGCGATATCGGCGGTTTCGATCTGCGCGCGCATCTCGACCGAACCGCCGAGTTTGATGTCGGTGCCGCGGCCGGCCATGTTGGTGGCGATGGTGATGGCGCCGGGGACGCCGGCTTCGGCGACGATATAGGCTTCCTGCTCGTGGAAGCGTGCATTCAGCACCGCGAACAGTTTCGCCGGCTTGCCGGAACGCGCGGCCGCATAGAGCTTGTCCATCGCCTTCGGCTTGGTGAAGTCGATCAGCTTGTAGCCGTTCTTCAGCAGATACTCGCCAAGCACCTCGGACTTTTCGATCGAGGCGGTGCCGACCAGCACCGGCTGCATCCGCGCATTGGCGCGCTCGATCTCGGCGAGGATGGCGGCGTGCTTCTCGTCCTGGGTGCGATAGACCTCGTCGTCCTCGTCCATGCGGCCGATGCCGACATTGGTGGGCACTTCGACGACTTCGAGCTTGTAGATGTCGAACAGTTCGTCCGCTTCGGTCAGCGCCGTACCGGTCATGCCGGCCAGCTTCTTGTACATGCGGAAGTAGTTCTGGAACGTGATCGAGGCCAGCGTCTGGTTTTCCGGCTGGACCGTCACATGTTCCTTGGCTTCCAGCGCCTGGTGCAGGCCTTCCGAATAGCGGCGGCCCTGCATCATGCGGCCGGTGAATTCGTCGATGATGATCACTTCGTCGTCGCGGACGATGTAGTCCTTGTCGCGGTTGAACAGCGAGTGGGCGCGCAGCGCCTGATTGATGTGATGCACGACGGAGACGTTCTCGACATCGTACAGGTTCTCGCCCTTGAGCTGGCCGGCATCGCGCAGCAGGGTTTCGATCTTCTCCATACCGGCTTCGGTCAGCGTCACGGTGCGCTGCTTCTCGTCGACCTCGAAGTCGGTGGTCTTTTCGAGCTTGGGCAGGAAGGTGTCGATGGTGTTGTAGAATTCCGAGCGGTCGTCGAGCGGGCCGGAGATGATCAGCGGTGTACGCGCTTCGTCGATCAGGATCGAGTCGACTTCGTCGACGATGGCATAGAAGTGCTTGCGCTGGACCATGTCCTCCAGCCGGTACTTCATGTTGTCGCGCAGATAATCGAAGCCGTATTCGTTGTTGGTGCCGTAGGTGATGTCGCAGGCATATGCCGCCTGACGCTCGGCATCGTCGAGGCCGTGCACGATCACGCCGGTGGTGAGGCCCAGGAACGAGTAGATCTGACCCATCCAGCCAGAGTCGCGCTTGGCGAGGTAGTCGTTGACGGTGACGACATGCACGCCCTTGCCGGCGAGCGCGTTGAGATAGACGGCGAGGGTGGCGACCAGTGTCTTTCCTTCGCCGGTCTTCATCTCGGCGATGTCGCCCTCATGCAGCACCATGCCGCCGATCAGCTGGACGTCGAAGTGACGCTGGCCGAGGGTACGCTTGGCGGCTTCGCGGACGGTGGCGAAAGCGGGAACGAGCAGATCGTCGAGGGTCTTGCCGGCCTCTAACTGCGCCTTGAACTCGGCGGTGCGCGCTTTTAGCGCATCGTCCGACAGCGCCGCGACCTCAGGTTCCAGCGCGTTGATCGCGGCAACGCGCGATTGATATCCCTTGACGCGGCGGTCGTTGGCAGAGCCGAAGAACTTGCGGGCGAGCGCGCCGATCATCACGAAATCCTGTCTTTAGCAATGCGGCCCGAAGGCCGTGGAATGGTGCAGCGGTCGCCCAGCCTCGTCATATCCAAAGTCTGTGGCGGATTGCTGTCTGGACCCCGGTGCGGGAGTGCCAAAAAAGCAAGACCCCGGGAGATGAGTGGGAGCAGGGCAATCAGGGGTTCAATGACCACGGCGCGGCCGAAATCGCGCCTTCGCCACCGGCCCGGTCGGGGAGAGATATGGCCCGTGTGGGGGGTTGTCAACGGCGCGAACCTCTCAAGGATTTCATCATTTTGACAGAGTTTTCGCGTTGCCAAGACGGTACGTTTGGGAGAGTGTCCGCCGTCCCCAACAGGCTCTTATCCGAGATAAGGATTTTCCATGACCTTCGTATCGCTCGCCCTGACGCCGGGCCTGCGCCCGGGCCGCACCCTGGCTGCCCTGACCGGCGCTGTTGCGGTGGCCTTCCTCACCAGTTTCCCGGTTTACGCGCAGGACGCCAATCCGGTCCTCGCCAAGGTCAACGGCCAGGAAATCCGCCAGAGCGACGTCACCATTGCCGAGGAAGAGCTCGGCCCGAGCCTCGCCCAGATGGATCCCGCGACCCGGAAGGACAATGTGCTGTCGTTCCTGATCGACATGAAGATCGTCGCCAAGGCTGCCGAGGACAAGAAGATCGCCGATCGCGACGACTTCAAGTCCAAGCTGGCCTTCGCTCGTAACCGTCTGCTCATGGACAACCTGTTGGCCGTCGAGGGCAAGGAAGCCCTGACCGACGACAACATGAAGAAGGTCTATGAGGACGCGGCCAAGCAGATCACCGGCGAAGCCGAAGTCCATGCCCGCCACATCCTGGTGGAGAGCGAGGCCGAGGCCAAGACGGTCGCCGACGAGCTGAAGAAGGGCGCCGATTTCGCCGAACTCGCCAAGAAGAAGTCGAAGGATCCGGGCGCGGCTGATGGCGGCGATCTCGGTTTCTTCACCAAGGACCAGATGGTGCCGGAATTCTCCGCGGTCGCTTTCACGCTGGAACCGGGCAAGATCTCGGACCCCGTGAAGTCGCAGTTCGGCTGGCACATCATCAAGGTCGAGGAAAAGCGTAACCGCAAGGCGCCGGAATTCGACCAGGTGAAGCCGCAGATCGAACAGTATGTCGTGCGCAAGGCGCAGGCCGACTATGTCACCAAGTTGCGTGAAGGTGCCAAGGTCGAGCGCATGGACCAGGCTGCTGCAACGCCTGCTCCGGCGGCACCCGCCGCGCCTGCTGCCAAGGACGCGCCGAAGCCGGCCGACAGCAAGATGGCCCCGGCGAAGAAGTAATTCTGGAATTGAAAAGCCCGCCCTCTGTCGAGAGGGCGGGCTTTTTGCTGCCTGAAGACGACTATTGCGTCACGTGGTAGCGCGGCGCGGGCGTCGCATGACCGAATTTGGTCGAGAGCGCGCGGCGATCAGCTTCGAAGCGGGTCCAGTCGGCGCCGTCCTGCAGGCCCGGAATGGTGACGAGCTCACCCTGATCGAGGCCGGCCAATGCAGCATCGACCATATCGTCGGCGCGCATCACTGTTGCCTGATCCATGTTCTGGTGCGGATAGCCCGCGATATCCCAGAACTCCGTGGCCGTTGCGCCCGGCAATACCGCCTGCACGCGGATGCCCTTGTCGGCCAACTCATGCACCAGCGAATGGCTGAAGCTGAGCACATAGGCCTTGCTGGCGCCGTAGACGCCGTTGAGGATTTCGGCGCCGATACCGACGATCGACGAGATATTGATGATCGTGCCTTTTTTGCGCGCGACGAAGCCGGGCACGGCGGCATAGGTCAGCCGTGTCAGCGCGGTGACGTTCAGCGTGATCATGTCTTCCATCTTGCCGACATCGGCATTGAGCAACGGTGCCACCGCGCCGACTCCGGCATTGTTGACCAGCATCGTAATGCTCGCATCGTCGCGCAGCGCGGCTTCGACCTTTGCCAGATCGGCCTTGTTGCCGAGATCGGCGGCCAGCGTGCGGACCGATCGTCCGGTCTCGCTGGTCAGTCGCTTGGCGAGGGCCGCCAGGCGGTCCTGGTTCCGCGCCACCAGAATGAGATCATAGCCGCGCCTGGCCAGCCGGTCCGCATAAACGGCGCCAATGCCCGTCGAAGCGCCCGTAATCAGTGCCGTGCCCTGATGTGAAATCGTCATTGTCGTTCTCCTGAATGCTGTCGGCCGCAGCGGCCGTGTCAGGAAACCTAGCCTTGCGCGACCTTGTCTCAAATGTCATATAAGCGGCGTTTTAGGACGTCTTGTTCTGAGGGAGCGAACACATGCAGCGCATCGGCCTTGTTGTTTCCCCGGGGTGCTCGCCCATCAGCCTTGCGGCGATGTCGGTCTTTGAACTGGCCAATATGCTGACCGATCCGCCCACCTACGATCTGCATGTGTTGTCGGAGCGGGGCGGTCAGGTCGGTACCTCGCTGGGCATGAGTTTGACCACCGAACCGTTCAATGCGGCTGATGCCTACGACACGCTGATCGTTGCCGGCGGTCTAACGGTCGAATCCGCGACGCCCGGCCTGATCGATTTCGTGCGACGGGCGCCCAAACATGCGCGGCGTGTTGCATCTATCTGTATCGGCGCCTTCGTGCTCGCTGAAGCCGGCATTCTCGATCAACGGCGCGCGACCACACACTGGTTCTATGCGCGCGACATGCAGAAGCAATTTCCGAAAGTGAAGGTCGATGAAGACCGCATCTTCGTGAATGACGGTCCGGTCTGGACATCGGCCGGCATGACCGCGGGCATCGATCTCGCACTGGCGATGGTCGAGGCCGATCTCGGCGAGGACGTCGCACGCAACATCGCGAAAAAGATGGTCGTGTATCACCGCCGTGCCGGCGGCCAGTCGCAGTTTTCCGCGCTGCTGGAATTGGCGCCGAAGTCGGACCGTATCCAGAAGGCGCTCGCTTTCGTGCGGGACAATCTGCAGAAGCCGTTGACGGTGAATGATCTCGCCGATGCCGCCAGTCTCAGCCCGCGCCAGTTCAGCCGTGCCTTTCATGCCGAGACGGGGCAGTCACCTGCAAAGGCCATCGAACATCTGCGGCTGGAGGCCGCGCGGTTGATGATGGAGCAGAGCCGGCATCCCATCGACACCGTCGCGCAGCAGACGGGGTTTGCCGATCGTGACCGCATGCGCCGCGCATTTCTGCGCGCCTATGGCCAGCCGCCGCAGGTGATCCGCCGAAATGCGCGGTCTCAGATGGACGCGTGAGCAGAGAAGCTCTTCGCTTCCCCTCTCCCCCAGCGCGGCAAAGCCGCGCGCCGCGGGAGAGGGTGCCTGAGCGCAGCGAAGGCGGGAGAGGGCTCTTTCTAAAAGCTCTGTCCTTCCGGTTCGCACCACCCCCTCTCCCGTCTCGAACGCACTGTCGTGCGTTCGATCCACCCTCTCCCACCTTCGCGGCTGCGCCGCGCGGGGGAGAGGAGATCAGAGCTCCGCTGCAAATAAAAAGCCCGCCGTCTTAACGAAGGCGGGCTTCTTGTTTGCCTGCCGACGGCTTCAGCCGATCTTGCGGCCGATATCCAGAAATTTCTGCCGGCGCTGCTGGCGAATAGTCGCCGCGTCCATGCCGCGCATGTCGTTGAAAGCCTGGGCGATGGCGTTGCCGGTGGCGGCGATCATGGCGGCGGGGTCGCGGTGTGCGCCGCCCGGCGGCTCTTTCAGGATGGAATCGATGACGCCGAAACGCAGCAGATCCTGCGCGGTGATCTTCATATTGGTCGCGGCTTCCTGCGCCTTGGATGAGTCGCGCCACAGGATCGACGATGCCGCTTCCGGCGAGATCACGCTGTAGATGGCGTGTTCCAGCATCAGCACCTTGTTGGCGGTGGCAATGGCGATGGCGCCGCCCGAGCCGCCTTCGCCGATGATCACAGCGACATTGGCAACGCCAAGGCCGAGGCAAGCATCGGTGGAGCGCGCGATGGCTTCAGCCTGGCCGCGCTCTTCGGCGCCGATGCCGGGATAGGCGCCGGCGGTATCGACCAGCGACAGCACCGGAATGCCGAAACGATCCGCCATCTCCATCAGGCGCACCGCCTTGCGGTAGCCTTCGGGGCGGGCCATGCCGAAATTATGCTTGAGGCGGCTCTCGGTAGTGTTGCCCTTTTCCTGGCCGAGCACGCAGACGCTCTCGCCGCGGAAACGGCCGAAGCCGGCCACCAGCGCTTCGTCCTCGCCGAATTTGCGATCGCCGGCGAGTGGCGTGAATTCGGTGATCAGCGCTTCCACGTAATTCATGCAATGCGGGCGCTGCGGATGTCGCGCGACCTGGGTCTTCTGCCACGGCGTCAGATTCGCATAGAGCTCGTGCAGCGCCGCGACGGCCTTGTCCTCGATGCGCACGATCTCCTCGCCGATGTCGCTGCCGCTGGCGGCCAGCGTGCGCAATTCATCGATCTTGGAATCCAGCTCGGCAACGGGCTTTTCAAAGTCGAGATAGCTGCGCATGGGCTCGGACATTCACTGGATATGGGAAGGACGGACGGCGGGCGAAACTGCCGGTGCAGGCTTTTCAAGTCAATCGGGGCTGCAAGTCAAGCCGCGAAGGCGTCATTTACTCTGAAAAATCAAAGAGATATTTCAACGTTCAAAAGCCTTTTTATGACGTTTCCATTGCTGTGTTGCGCTTGCGGCGATGCCACCACCAGATGGTGGCGCCGGCCAGCACGGCCGTCACGATCACAGCCTGAATCCAGTAGTGTTTGGCCTGACCTTCGAGGCCGGCGATGCCGCCATAGCGGTCCAGCACCGATACTGCGAGTACGCCGGGCAGCACATGCGCCGGCGCCCAGAGCAACGCTGCGGGGATGTTCACCGCATAGAATTTCGCCGGTGCGGTCCCCAATGCGCCGGCTATGACAGGCACGAAAGCGCGGATCGGCGGCACGAAGCGGCCGAGGAACACGGCCAGCGTGCCGAAGCGGTGAAAGAACGCCTCGCTCTGCGCCACCACGCCCGGATAATTCGACAGCGGCCATGTGTCGAGCAGTTGCCGTTGCCGGACATGCCCGATCCAGAATGCGCTCCCATCACCGAGTACGGCGCCCGCCACGGCGGCCACCAGCACAGCCACCAGGCCAAGATCGCCAGACGGAATCAGGGCGCTCAGCGCCAGAATGACCGTGGTGCCTGGGATGAATGTTCCGAGCACCGGCACGGCTTCCAGCAAGGCGGCGAGGAAAATAGTGAGGTAGCCCAGCCAGGCATGCGCGGCGACAAAATGGGTCAGGGAATCGATGAAGGACGTCACGAAATTCCGATCCGGCGCGGGGTGCTTCAGCCAACTGTGACAGCATATATGATTGAAATGGCCGGCCGCGCCGTTCGATCCCCAAATACCGCTGCAAATTGATCGACCTGGAGCATCGGCTGATTCGCAGGGCAGACTTCCAAAAATTGCCGTTAGAACCTATCTCGATGATAACATTCGGGAACTTTGATGAAGAGCTGGGCTTTGTCCAGCCGCGGCTCTCTGATACGTTCCACAAAGCACCCCATCCGCAGCCATTACTAGACTGGTTTCGGGATATCCGGGACCACGGAGGATTGATGACCGCCGCCTCGACCAAACTGCAAGAAAAGACCGACGCGTTGATTGGCATTCCCGACAAGATGGTGTCGGTGCGCAAATTGTTCGGCATCGATTCCGACCTCGAAGTGCCCGCCTTCTCCGAATCCGATCCGCATGTGCCGGACACCGATCCCGACTACCGGTTCGATCGCGCCACCACGCTCGCCATTCTCGCCGGCTTCTCGCGCAACCGCCGCGTGATGGTCACGGGCTTCCACGGCACCGGCAAATCGACCCATATCGAGCAGGTCGCCGCCCGCCTCAACTGGCCCTGCGTGCGCGTCAATCTCGACAGCCACATCAGTCGTATCGACCTCGTCGGCAAGGACTCCATCGTGGTCCGGGACGGCAAGCAGGTCACCGAATTCCGTGATGGCATTCTGCCCTGGGCGCTGCAGCACAATGTCGCGCTGGTGTTCGACGAATACGACGCGGGCCGTCCGGACGTGATGTTCGTCATTCAGCGCGTGCTGGAAGTCTCCGGTCGCCTGACGCTGCTCGACCAGAACAAGGTGATCAAGCCGCATCCGGCGTTCCGTCTGTTTGCGACCGCGAACACGATCGGTCTCGGCGATACGTCGGGCCTCTATCACGGCACGCAGCAGATCAATCAGGGCCAGATGGATCGCTGGTCGATCGTCACCACGCTGAATTATCTGGCGCATGACGAGGAAGTCGAGATCGTGCTGGCGAAGGCCAAGCACTATCAGAACCCGGAGGGCCGCGACATCGTCAACAAGATGGTGCGCCTCGCGGATCTCACGCGTAACGCCTTCGCCAATGGCGATCTGTCGACGGTGATGAGCCCGCGCACGGTGATCACCTGGGCCGAGAATGCCGACATCTTCAACGATATCGGCTTCGCGTTCCGCGTTACCTTCCTGAACAAGTGCGACGAACTCGAGCGTCCGCTGGTCGCCGAATTCTATCAGCGCTGCTTCAATGCAGAGCTGGCGGAAAGCTCGGTGAATGTGGCGCTGAGCTGATCTCCGCTGATCTTACTTACTTCCCCTCTCCCCTTGCGGGAGAGGGTGCCTTCGCGAAGCGAAGGCGGGAGAGGGGACAGCGCTCCGGTTTGCTGCAGGCCCTCTCCCGTCTCGAACCCGCTTCGCGTGTTCGATCCACCCTCTCCCGCCAGCGCAGCTTCGCTGTGCCCGGGGAGAGGGAAGAAAGCGACAGCGATGAGCACGACGACGACCAACAAATTCCGCCCCGGCTCCAAGGAAGCGCCGACCGAGCCGTTCAAGCGCGCGGTGACGTCGTGTTTGCGTGCAATCGCCAAAGCGCCGGAGCTTGAAGTGACCTTCGCAGCCGAGCGGCCGGGTCTCTCACCGGGCAAAGCCCGTCTTCCTGAACCCGCGCGAAAAATGAGCAAGCGCGACGCCGCCATCGTGCGCGGCCACGCGGATTCGATCGCGCTCAAACTCGCCTGTCACGATCCCAAGGTTCACCGCAAGCTGATGCCGGGCAATCCGCAGGCGCGCGGCGTGTTCGAAGCCGTCGAGCAGGCCCGCGTGGAAGCGCTCGGGTCGCGCCGCATGGCCGGCGTGGCGAAGAACCTCACGGCGATGCTCGACGATCATTTCCATCGCGGCAAGTTCGACGAAATCACCGACCGCGCCGATGCGCCGCTGGCCGATGCGCTGGCGATGCTGGTGCGCGAGCGCCTGACCGGCATGGCGCCGCCGGCCGCCGCGAAGAAGATGGTCGATCTCTGGCGTCCGATCCTCGAAGACAAGATCAGCGATCGCCTCGACCAGCTCGATCGGTTCGCGGAGAACCAGGCCAAGTTCGGCGATGCCGTGCATGACCTGCTGTCGGCGCTGGAGCTCGGCGACGATCGCAATGCCGAGCCGGATGACGAGGAGAGCGAGGACGACGAGCGCCAGGGCGAGAACGATCAGGCCGGTGCCGAAGGCTCGCCGGAGAGCGACGCCTCGCAGGAGATGAGCGCCGATCAGGCTCAGCAGTCGTCCGACGAAATGTCCGACAGTTCGATGGAGAGCGCACAGGCCTCCGCATCGGACACGTTCGACGAAGACGGCGAGATGGGCGACGACGAGACGCCCGGCGAAGCCACGCGTCCGAATTCGCGCGGCGCGAACGAGCCGCGCGGTCCCGAATATCACGCCTTCGCGCCGAAATTCGACGAGGTCATCGCGGCCGAAGACCTCTGCGATCACGACGAGCTCGAACGGCTGCGCTCCTATCTCGACAAGCAGCTCGCACATCTGCAGGGCGTGGTCGCACGCCTCGCCAATCGGCTTCAACGTAAGCTCATGGCGCAGCAGAACCGCGCCTGGGACTTCGACCTCGAGGAAGGCATCCTCGATCCCGCGCGCCTGTCGCGCGTGGTGACCGACCCGCATCATCCGCTGTCCTTCATGCATGAGAAGGAAGCGACGTTCCGCGATACGGTGGTGACGCTGCTGCTGGACAATTCCGGTTCGATGCGCGGGCGCCCGATCACCGTGGCTGCGACCTGCGCCGATATTCTCGCGCGCACGCTGGAGCGCTGCGGCGTCAAGGTGGAAATCCTCGGCTTCACGACGCGCGCCTGGAAGGGCGGGCAGTCGCGTGAGGCGTGGCTCGGCGCCGGCAAGCCGGCCAATCCCGGCCGCCTCAACGATCTCCGCCACATCATCTACAAGTCGGCCGATGCGCCGTGGCGCCGCGCGCGCAAGAATCTCGGTCTGATGATGCGCGAAGGACTGCTCAAGGAGAATATCGACGGCGAGGCGCTCGACTGGGCGCACAAGCGCCTGCTCGGCCGCCCCGAACAGCGCAAGATCCTGATGATGATCTCCGACGGCGCGCCGGTGGACGACAGCACGTTGTCGGTCAATCCCGGCAACTATCTGGAGCGGCATCTGCGTCACATCATCGAAGAGATCGAGACCCGCTCGCCGGTCGAACTGATCGCCATCGGCATCGGCCACGACGTGACGCGCTACTATCGCCGCGCCGTGACCATCGTCGACGCCGAAGAACTCGGCGGCGCCATCACCGAGAAGCTGGCTGAATTGTTCAGCGAGACGGCGGGGCCGGCACCGACCCATGGTCGGCGACGCAAGACGCATTAGGCTTTACAGGATGGGTCTTGCTTTGCTCTACCCATCCTCCAGGGCCATCGCTTGACCGCTCATCTCACCCGTCGTCACTTCCTCACAGTGGCTGCTTCAGCAGCCGCGCTGCCGTCGCTTGCCCGTGCGCAGCCCGTGCTGGTGCCGGCAACGCCATCGGCGCGTGCGCCGGTGTCGATCGAGATCGAAGCGCGGCCGATCCCGGCGTTCGATACGCGCGACCGCGCGCATACAAGGTTTGGATCGCTGCAATATCGCAGCGGATTGGTCCTGACGTCGAGATACAAGGACTTCGGCGGCATCTCCGGTCTTCGCCTGGATGACAAGGGCGAGGGTTTCATCGCCATCAGCGACAAGGGTAACTGGTTCACCGGCAAGATCGCCTATAGCGGCGATGCCATGGTCGGCATTGTCGATGTCGAGGCGGCGCCGATGCTGGGCGCCGATGGCAGGCCGATCACCGCGCGCGGCTGGTACGATACCGAGTCGATCGCGGTGGACGGACCGACGGTCTATATCGGCCTCGAACGCGTGCATCAGATCCTGAAATTCGACTTCGGCCGCGATGGCGTGCGCGCCAAAGGCGAGCCGATCCCGCAGCCGCCGGGCATGCGCAAGCTGCCCAGCAATGGCAGCCTCGAAGCGCTGGTGATGGTGCGCAAGGACAGGTTCAAGTCTTCGCCGCTGGCCGGCATGCTGCTGGCGATCTCGGAGCGCGGGCTCGACAGCGCCGGCAACATCTCGGCCTGGATCATCGGCGGCAGGGCGCCGTCGAGCTTCTCGGTCCGCCGCACCAAAAATTTTGATATCAGCGATGCGGCGCTGCTGCCATCCGGCGATCTGCTGCTGCTCGAACGCAAGTTCTCGCTGTTCGGCGACACCGGCGTCCGCATCCGCCGCATTCCCCTCGCATCGATCGTGCCGGACGCCGTCATCGACGGTCCCACCATCTTCGATGCGGATCTCGGCTACGAGATCGATAATTTCGAAGGGCTCGATGTCCATGTCACGCCGGAGGGCGACACGGTGCTGACGCTGATCTCGGACGACAATTTCTCGATGCTGCAGCGAACACTGTTGATGCAGTTCACGCTGCTGGAATAGGCGGTCAGGCTGCCGCCTCGGCCTTGTTGGCCTGATGCGCGATCAACAGATCCCGCAATTCTGCTGCGGGTCTGGCGGCGCTGAACAGATAGCCCTGCATCTCGGTGCAGCCGAGCGCGCGCAGTAGCTCCTTCTGCCTAAGCGTCTCGACGCCTTCGGCTGTCGTCGTCATGTTGCGCGAGCTCGCGATATTGACCACGGCCTGCACGATCGAGGACGACCCCTGTGCATCGGCGATATCGGTCACGAAGCAACGATCGATCTTGATCTTGTCGAACGGGAAGCGCTGCAGATAGCTCAGGCTCGAATAGCCGGTGCCGAAATCGTCCAGCGCAATGCGCACGCCGATCTCGCGCAGCCCGTGCAGAATTTCCAGTGCGGTTTCGTCGTCGCGGATCAGCACGGCCTCGGTGATCTCGAGTTCGAGCCGCCGCGCTGGCAGTCCGGACGCGGCGAGGGCGGAAGTCACCTTCAGCGCTAGTGACGCGCAGCGGAACTGAACCGGCGAGACATTGACCGCCACCCGGACGTCGTCGGGCCAGCTGGCAGCCTCGGCGCAGGCGGTGTTCATCACCCATTCGCCGAGCTCATTGATGATGCCGATATCTTCGGCGACCGGAATGAATTCGGCCGGGGAGATCATGCCGCGTTCGGGATGACGCCAGCGCAACAAAGCCTCGCAGCCCACGATGGTGTCGTCGCGCAGCGTCAGCAGCGGTTGATAATAGACTTCGAAGCCGCCTTTGGCGAAGCCGCCATCACCGGCCGCGTGACGCAGTTCAAGCTCCAGCGAGCGACGGGCCTGCACCCGCGCATCCATTTCGGGCTCGAAGAAACGGAAAGTGCGGCGGCCGTCGGCCTTGGCGCCATACATCGCAAGGTCGGCGTTCTTCAGCAGCGTATCGAGGTCTGCGCCGTCGCGCGGCGCCAGCGCGATGCCGATCGACGCGTCGGTGAGCAGGCTATGGCCGAGACAATCGAATGGCTGGCGGATCGCATCATAGATGCGGCCGACAAGATCGGTGATGTCGGCATGGGACTCGACGCCGGTCTGCACGATGGCGAATTCGTCGCCGCCGAGCCGCGCCACCACGTCGGAGCCGCGCACGCAGGCACGCAGCCGCAGCGCAATGCCCTTGAGCAGTTCGTCGCCGACGGGATGGCCGAGCGAGTCGTTGATGCCCTTGAATTCGTCGATGTCGATATAGAGCACCGCGCATTGCGCGCCGCGCGCGACGCGCTTCAATTCGCGTTCGAGCTCGTTGCGGAACAGTGTGCGGTTCGGCAGGTCGGTCAGCGCATCGTAATGCGCCAGATGCGCGATCTTCTCCTCGGCATTGCGCCGCTCGGTGATGTCTTCATGGGTCGCTACCCAGCCGCCATCGGCCACCGGCCGCGACGAAATCTGGATGGTGCGGCCATCGGCGGTCTGCATGATCTGGATGTGCGACCGCCCGACGTCGCGCAACACTTCCGCCACATAGGCGTCAACGCTGCCAGCGAAGGAGCCCGTTTCCTTGCGATGTGCGATCACGTCGCGGAACGTACGGCCGGGTACGATGACCTCGCGCGACAGTTCGTACATATCAAGATAGCGCTGATTGCACACCACCACGCGCGCCTGCGCATCGAATAGCAGCAGGCCTTGCGTCATGTTGTTGATGGCGGTGTCGAGGCGGTTCTTCTCCAGCGTCATCTGCAACTGCGCTGCACGGCTCTGCCGCTGGATGTGACGGATCATCAGATAAAGCAGGCCCGCCAGGATCAGGGCCGACAGCGACGCGAGGGTTACGAGAAATTTGGTCTGGTCGCGCCAGTTGGCCAGTGTGCCCTCCACCGTCGTGGTTGCGACCAGCGCGACCGGAAAGTTTTGCAGCAGTCGGATCGAGCCAAGGCGATCGATATTGTCGATGGGGCTGACGGTGCGGATGGTCGCTGGCGCGTCGCTGAAGCGCAGGTGCTGCAGCAGCGGGCCGCTATTGAAAACCTTGCCGATCGACGAGGGCGTCTGCGGGTAGCGCGCCAGCAACGTGCCATTGCGGTGGAACATTGCGATGGTCCCGTTCTCGCCGAGCGAGACGGAGGCAAAGAATTTTTCGAATTGCTGCGGTTCGACGCTGCGCGTCACGATGCCGAAGAATTCGCCCTTGGGCCCCGTAATGCGACGTGCGAACAGCGTCTTCCACCGGCCGGTGATGCGGCTCAGGACGGGCTGCACGATCTCGTCGTCCTGGGTGAAGGTCTGCGATTTGAGTTTCTGGAAATATTCACGGTCGGCAAGCACCAGATCCGGTCCGGGCCAGGCTCCTGTCCAGTTGACCAGACGGCCTTCGGCATCGAGCACGGTGATGTCGTTGGCGAATTCATCATCCAGCTTCGACTTCAGCATCATGTGGGATTCGTAGCTCGACATGCTGCTGGCAAAGCTGTGGACCGACATCACGCCATTGGCGAGAAGATGAGCCGTGAGGCTCTTCTGGATGCGCTGCAGATCCTGGAATTGCTGATCGAAATGCCGGCTGAGCAGCAGCACGGTGTTTTCAAGTTCGCGGTTGGAATTGTCGATCGTGCGCTGACGGAAATTGTTCACGGTCATCGCCGTGCCGGCAGCAATGGTGATGATCAGCACGGCGCCAACGAGCACGAGCCAGCGCACCGGCGCGCGACGGGTCGTCGAGCGCCCATCGCCATGTTCGGCGGAGCCCGGCGCTGAAACGCGCACGTCGTTCGTCATTCGCCTCCCCAGCAGCCGCATGGATCCCTACCCCTCGTGCATAGGAATACCCGGGCAAGGGTGGAAGACGCGTTAGGAAGTCAGGTGAACTGCGGGTTAATTACAACCGTACAAATGGTATCATGTTACGCAGCAAGGCTTTTCTGCCGCGGTGCGACCGGCCATGTCTGGTTACGGCCATGCGCCTTGGCCGCATAGAGCGCACCGTCGGCATCGCTGATCAGGTCGTTCGACGTGGTCAGCGATGACGGCACGAAACACGCTGCACCGACGCTGATCGTCGTCGTGGTCATGCCGTCGCGCTCGAGATGGCCCACCTCGATGCGAATCCGCTCGCCGAGTTCGATGGCGTCGGCAAGAGAGAGGCCCGGCAGGATCAGCGCGAATTCCTCGCCGCCATAGCGCGCGGCGCAATCGCTGGCGCGTTTGGCATGCCGGGCAATGCTCCAGGCGATCCCGCACAGAACGAGGTCGCCGGCCTGATGGCCGAAACTGTCATTGAAGGTCTTGAAGTGGTCGGCGTCGATCATCAGCAGCGAGATCGGCGCGCGGGTGCGCTGGGCGCGCTGCCATTCCTTTTCCAGCACCACATCGAAATGGCGTCGGTTGGCGAGGCCGGTGAGGCCGTCGGTCATGGCGAGGCGTGCCATCCTGTCTTCCATCTTGCCGCGCTTGCCCATCTCGCGCGCCAGGATCAGCATCAGCGCACAGGCGATCAGACCGAGCGCACCCATGGCGCCGCCGATCTGCAGCGCATCCTTGCGCCATTGGCCGAAGATCACGTCGGTGGATCGCCCCACCATCACGATCAGCGGATGCGCGCCTTCACGCCAGACGAACAGCCGCTCGATATCGTCATTGGAGGCGCGCCCCACATAGGAGCCGGAGAAATAGGCCAGTGCCTTCTGCACGCCGCGCATTTTGCTGACGTCGCGGCCGATCACGTCCATGTCGAACGGCGCACGCATGACGATGACGCCATCCTGCCGCAGGACAGTGATGATGTCGGCGGGTTCGAGCTGCAGGCGATCGACCATCTCGTGGAAATAACTGTAGCGGATGAAGCCGGAGACGACGCCGATGAAAGTCCCGTCGCGGGCTGCAATACGGCGGCTCAGCACGATGCCGTAATGGCCCTGATGCAGCATCGGCTTGGAGATATAGAGGCCGAACAGCGGATCGCGCTTGTGCACCTTGAAGAATTCGTCATCGGCGAAATTCTGCTGCTTCGGATCCAGCGTCGACGAATCCAGCGTCACGTTGCCGGCCACATCCATCACCTGGATGGCGCCGAAATGGCGCGCGGTGGCGGCATGGTCGAACAGGATCAACTGCCGCATCGGCCGCGAGATCTCGACCAGCTCCGGCGATGTCATGTTGCTGACCACATTGCGCAGCGACAGATCGTAAAGTTCGACATTGCGGGCGACATCGGCATCGATGCTGGAGGCGAGGTTGCCGAGCGTCTGGTGCGCCAGTTTCTCGTCGCCGCGCCGCATGCTCATCAGCACGCTGCCGCAGATCGCAGTGAATCCGACAACGACGATCGCCGCAGCGGCCAGCAGCCAGCGCGGGGAGATCCGGCGGGTCGTCTCGGATGTATTACGGGCCAGCATTGGCTTTCGTCGATCAAAAAGGACTGCGTTACAATTACCGACGCATAGCATCAGAACCGGTAATTCTTTGACAGCTACGCGGTGATCAACAGTTTCGTTTCGCCGTTTTGTGACGGGCGGTTAATAGGATGTGAATAAAATTCGCAGGCTTTGGTCGGCGAATGCGCAAAAAGAAATGTGGGCGTGCCGCGCAGGCACGCCCACAACGTCAGTAGGAACCTGGAAAGCCGGTTTCCCGGCGTTACCGCATGGCGCCGGCCACCATGATGTCGCGGCCGGAATGATCAGCGTTGTCGTCGCAGGTCAGCGCCACGGCGATGTCGGCGATGCCTTCGGTTAAGTGATTGCGCGCAGCGGGCAGGGCAATGAACTGCCGGTTGCGCACGCTGCCGTCGAGCACGTCGATGGCGGCGGGTTCCTCCGGGCCGAGCATGCCGGGCGCGATGGTGCTGACGCGGACATTGCGCGTGCCATAGGCGCGCGACAACCCGCGAGTCATGGCATCTATGGCGGCGTCGGCGCCGGGGTCCGGCATCGATGCGGGCGCTGTCGGAATCCCATCGAGCGCGGTGAGATTGACGATGCTGCCGCCGGCGACGCCGAACATCCGCACCGCCTCCTGGCACAGCAGCATGGCGCCGAACACCTTCAGCTCGCGCTGCCGGTGCAACTCGTCCTCGGACACCACGTCCGCCACCTCGCTGCGCGCGAGGGCGCCGTTGTTGACGAGAATATCGAGCCGGCCGAAGGTCGCTGCGATTTCCTCATAGAGCCGCCGCACGTCCGGCCAGCGGGCGATGTCGCCCTGCACGGCGATGGCGCGGCCGCCGCGCCACACGATTTCGGCGACGACGCGCGCCGCGCCGCGGGGATCGTCCGCGTGATGCACGATCACCGCCGCGCCTTCCGCGCCGAAGCGCCGCGCAATGCCCGCGCCGATGCCGTCCGCGGCGCCGGTCACAAGCGCAACTTTTCCTGCCAGTCTGGTCATGGCATGTCCTTGAATTGGGATGATGTCTGTCTTGATCGTCAGTCGTATGCGTAGATTTTGAGGCGGAATCGATCCGGGCGTGATCGCGCCCCGACAACAGTCTGGACGCGCAAGGCGGGGAGTTCGACCCGATACCCGTATGGCCTGGCAGATCCGAGGCCCGCGGGCGGCTCGCCGATCTGCTCTGTGGCTGGTGCTGTTATCGCAAACGCAGGCGCGTCGGCGTTAGCGCGATCCTGCATCTGTTTTGCACAATCCTGCAAAAGTGATCCCGCAGCCATTTCCCCGCCACGGCACTGCACCTAGATACACCTCGGCATAAAAGGCCTGCCGCTTGAGGGGGTTGCGTGTGACCGAGACGATTCGTGAGATTGCCGACATCATTGCCCGTTACGCCGCCAATGGCAGCGACCATCCGACCGGCCTCGCCAGCCTCTATCTGAAGCGGCAGACCGAGCCGACGCAGCTCGTGCATACCGCGCAGTGGCCGTGTTTCGGCCTCGTGGCGCAGGGCGCCAAGCGGCTGCAACTGGGCACCGAGACCTATACCTATGCCGCCGGCGATTATGTGCTGGTGTCGCTCGATTTGCCGATGTCGTCCTGCATCGTCGAGGCCTCGGAAGCGCAGCCGCATCTCGGCATGGGCTTTGCGATCGATCCGCAACTGTTGAAGGAGGTGCTCGGCCGGTTCGGCAACGGTCATGCCGATGCGCCCGCGCATCCGCAGCTTCCCGAGCGCGGCGTCGTCGTCGCCAAGGCCTCCGCCGATTTGCTCGACGCCACGCTGCGGCTGCTCCGCCTGCTCGACCGGCCGCAGGACATTCCGGTGATGGCGCCGCTTTTGGAGCAGGAGGTGCTGTATCGCCTGCTCGTCGGCCCCTATGGCGCACGGCTGCGGCAGATCGCGCTGGCCGAGAGCCCGAGCAACAAGGTCGCCAAGGCGATCTCCTGGCTGCGCAGTAATTATGCCAGCCCGCTCCGCATCGAGGATCTCGCCGACCGCGTCGGCATGAGCGAATCGTCGCTGCATCACAATTTCAAGACTGTCACCGCGATGACGCCGATGCAGTATCAGAAGCAGCTTCGTTTGCACGAGGCGCGCCGCCTGATGCTGGTGGAGCGGCTCGATGTCGGCAGCGCCGGCTATGCGGTCGGCTATCAGAGCCCGTCGCAATTCTCGCGCGAATACGCCCGCCTCTACGGCCAGCCGCCGATCCGCGATGTCGGCAGTGCGCGCGGTCCGGTGCTCGGAGGCGAGGCCCGCGTCGCGGGGTAGTGGCTTTCTTTACCTCGCCCCGCCTAGCGAAGCTTCGCTTCGCGCGGGCGGGGAGAGGTCGGCGCGAAGCGCCGGGTGAGGGGGACTTTCCCCACGCGCGGAGATCAAGTACCCCCTCACCCCAGCCCTCTCCCCGCAAGCGGGGCGAGGGAGCGCACGGCCGGTGCGCGCAACAATAAGGGGCGGGAATGATCTCTGCGGTGATCTTTGATTTCGGCGGGGTGATCACCTCCTCGCCCTTCGAGGCCTTTGCGCATTACGAGCAGAGCCATGGCCTGCCGAAGGACATCATCCGCCGCACCAATGCGGACAACCATTTCGAGAATGCCTGGGCGAAATTCGAGCGCGCCGAAATCGATCTCGCCACCTTCGATGCGCTGTTCGCCGCCGAGTCCAAGGCGCTCGGCGCCGAAGTGCCGGGCCGCGATGTGGTCAAGCTGCTGAAGGGCGAGATCCGCCCGGAGATGGTCGAGGCGCTGCGCCGCATCAAGGCGGCGTTCAAGACCGGCTGCATCACCAACAACCTGCCGGCCAACGCCATGGGCTCCACCGACGGCCGCGCGCTGTACGTGGCCGAGGTGATGGTGCTGTTCGATCACGTCATCGAATCCGCCAAGATCGGCCTGCGCAAACCCGATCCGCGCATCTACACGATGATGACCGACAAACTGGCCGTCGATCCGAAAGCCTGCGTCTATCTCGACGACCTCGGCGTCAACCTCAAGCCCGCGCGCGACCTCGGCATGACCACGATCAAGGTGACATCCGCCGCGCAGGCGCTGGCCGAACTGGAAGCCGCGACGGGATTGAAATTGACTTAATCTCTGCGAAGCGACGCGCGGACAGTAGTGTCCCCTCCCCCCTTGCGGGGGAGGGTCAGGGAGAGGGGTAGCCACGGACTCGGTAGCTTGGGCAACCCCTCTCCCGGCGCTACGCGCCACCCTCCCCCACAAGGGGGGAGGGGACGATGAACACGCGCAGCCGCGCTTCAATCGCAACCTCGCACTACACACAAAAAACAAACGGCGCGCTCATCGCGCGCCGCTTGCTCACTTCCCACCCGATCAGATAATCGACCGATCCACATGGCGCACTTCGCCGGTGCGCGCATCGATGTCGACCTGGATCCATTTGCCGTATTGATCGCGGCCCTCGATCTCCCATTCGTTGTCGTCGAAATGGGTGTTCTGCACCGTCACCACGCCGATTCCCGAAGCGATCGCCAGCGCATCCTGCAGCGTCAGCGGGCCGGATGGCACCACCACGGCGGCTCGCGGGGCGGGCTGCCGCATATAGACGTCAGCGGCGAAGGCCGGCGCCGCGACGCCAATCGCGCCCGCCAGTGCCAGCGGAAGCAAGGCCTTCGAAAATACGGCCTTCTTCAAAATCTGTTGCATCGAAATCTCCTCATCTGTCCCACGCGCCGCATGCGGCGCAACCGGGTTAAGAACGGTGCACGCTGCACTGCGTTCCCGGAGGAAATGAGGCGATTTGGTGCGGGAAAAGCGGTGATGCGCTATACTGGCAGCAGCACATCAGCACTCTCACGAATGAGATTTTTGGTCGAGGTCAGTGATGACAAAGAAAGCTGGCAAAGCGTTGGTGAAAAACCGCAACGTCCGCGGGTGAGGGGCCCTGCGCTTACTCTGCTGCGCTCACCGCTGGCAGCGCGAACGTCTCGATTCGCGTGAGGTCGCGCTTGCCGGATGCCTGATCGATATCGAAGCCCACCACATCGCCGTTGGCGTCGAGATCGACCACCAGCCCTGCGACGATTTCCCGGCTCGCGGCGCCGGGCGCATCCTTCAGCGCGATATAGAGACTGTCAGGATTTTTATTCCGCTGAGATGTCGGGGCCTGGCGGGCCCGTTCGTCATGGATGTATCGGGCGGCGGAAGCTGCCCGCCGGACGACAACCGAAGTAACCGAGCCACAGGAAGAAGCCCATGCCCAGCACGATCCGTCTGCATCGCGTTATTGCCACCAAGCCCGAGAAGCTTTACCGCGCGTTCCTCGAGCCTGACGCGATTGCGAGCTGGCTCCCACCCTACGGATTCACATGCACCGTCCATGAGCTGGATGCGAAGGTCGGTGGCCATCACAGGATGTCATTCCGGAACTTCACCACGGGCGGCAGTCACTCCTTTGGCGGGACCTATCTGGAGCTCGTTCCCGGTGAGCGTCTCGTCTACACCGACCGCTTCGATGATCCCAACCTGCCGGGCGAGATGAAGGTCACGGTGACGTTGAAGGCCGTGTCTGTCGGCACGGAGGTGAACATCGAGCAGCAGGGCGTGCCCGACGTGATCCCCGCCGAGGCCTGCTATCTCGGCTGGCAGGAATCCCTGCGCAAGCTCACGAAACTCGTCGAGCCCGAGATCAACCAGTAGCGCCGTCGCTTCCGGAACGGTTTAAGGAAACGCGACCAACAGCAGGAAGGAAGGCCAGCCATGTCACTCGCCCGTGTCCAACATGTCTCCGTCTCGCTCGACGGTTTCGCCACCGGCGAAGGCCAGAGCCTTGACGCGCCATTCGGTCACGCCGGCGAGCGGCTGCACCAATGGATGTTCGCGACCCGATGGGGTCGCCAGATGCTCGGCCAGCCCGGCGGCACGGCGGGCATCGACGACGCGTTCCTGCGGCTGTTCGCGCCCGGGATCGGCGCCGAGATCATGGGCGCCAGGAAGTTCGGTCCTCCCACATGGCATGAGGATCCGGACTGGAAAGGCTGGTGGGGTCCCAACCCGCCGTTCCATACGCCGGTCTTCGTCCTCACCCATCATCCGCGCGCATCGATCGACATGGAGGGCGGCACGGTGTTCCACTTCATCGACGCCTCGCCTGCCGAGGCCCTTGAGACGGCCCGCGAGGCTGCGGGCGGCAAGGACGTGCGCATCGGCGGAGGTCCCACCACGATCCGCGACTTCCTTGCCGCCGGGCTCGTCGATCACATGCACATCGTGGTGGTTCCGATCCTGCTCGGCCGCGGCGTGCGCCTGTGGGATGGCGTGGAGGGTCTTGAGAAGGACTACGAGATCGAGACGACATCCTCTCCCGGCGGGGTCGCACACATGACATTCGCTCGAAAGCACAAACCGCTATGAGAAACTGCGCCAGAAACCGATCCCAAAATGCCATGTCGTCGAACTGCCGAAGGCGTTCGGTAACGGCGCGATCCACGACATGAGGAACCCTGTGATCGGAATATTCGTAAAGCACCTAAGGTCACGCCGGGGCAAGCTCGGGAGGCCGGGGCTGGCTGGCGCGATGTGCGGAAACTGCAATGTTGCAATGCGGTAATGAACTGTGCAGTGCAGCAAAAGAAGTCTAGGCTGCCTCGTTCAATCCTACGAGGAGATTAATAGTGAAGATGACCTTATCGATCGCCGTTACGGCCGTGATCTCGATTGCGGGTGGCTGCGCCGGCTTCGCTGCGGAGTTGCCGACCTATGGATCGGCGGGTTTGCCGATATCGGCGGTGCAGGTTCGAGTGCTGGGAGCTGCGAACGTCCAGGAACAGTCGGCGGCGCCAACCTCCACGGCGTCTCTGCATCAGCTGAGAGTTCTGGCACCGCGGACGGAAATGACGACCGCGACGGCACCAACCAGGACCGAAACCGCTCGCTCACTTCGTTGACCGGCACCTCGTACCGATATCGCCGCGTCTTCGCGGCGGGTGAGGTGGCTCATGACAGACGGGCGATCCATCTGCTCAATGTTACCAATCCCGTGATATCTCTATCAGACGAGAGGTTCGGGATGGACCTCGACAGCTAAAAAACCAACTAACAAAGGGCGCGAGAAAGCGGGCGATGACGGCCGGCAAAAAGGCCGGGACAACACGCGTGACAAAGAGCAACACCCGCCTGAGCCTGGAGCTGCTGGAAACGGTGCGTGACATGCACGCCGGCGGTGTTCCGGCCAGACCTCTGAAGCCACTCACGACGAGCTGCAGAAGATTATCAATCGTCGAATTGATACGAGGTATTCAACCTCGGAGGAAATTACGCTGAAACAGCACATGGAACAGCTAAAGGTGCTGTACTCTGAACGTGCGAGCAACAGCCCATTGTTGGCCAACATATCCCGAATATTCGCGCTGGGTCATCTCGACGATGATGACGAAGACAACAACTACAACGCGTTCGTGAAGAGGGCCATTAACATCAAGAAGTCGATAGGTCCGTGACCTTTATGATCTCAACTTCATAGCCGAAGCCCTCAAGCAGAGACTTGAGAGGGCTAACGGTGTCTGCAAGATCGACGCCAATGGGAGCTACAAGGCCAAAAAAAAGCTCGGGGAAATCAACTCGCGGAAGCATGGATTTACTCGGGGCGATTCACATCTCGTAAAGGAGATGTTAGGACAATTGAAAATCTGATTTGAAAGCGTTGTCCCAATGTCACGAAAGCGATCGGCAAGAAGTTCCACGGAAGAATTCTCCGAGCCCAAGTCGGACTCTCCCGTGATGGCAAACGCAATTCGAGCTGACGTGTTTGATGACTTCATCGAAGAACAACTCCAGCGGAGTAGTTCAGACGAAGGCAGCTTCGAAACTGACGTTATTTGCCACGTGTACTAATTTGCCTCTCTCTACCTTAACGGTTGGGGGTTCAACTTATCCGTTTTGGTAGAGCCTGCAAGTTTTGCCCGCGGGGCGATGTACGTAAGACTTTCGTTGCAGCTCTCAAACGCAAAAACGGCCGGATCTTGCGATCCGGCCGTTTTCAAATTTCAGTCCGCTCAATGCGAGCGGCAGGTCAGGCTCAGGCCGCGACTGCTGCGGTTTCGGCCTTCTTCTTTTCGATGGCGCGCTTGAGCAGCACGGCCTTCTGGGAGAGTTCGCTCTCCTTCGCCTTGATCAGGTAGGCGTCGAAGCCGCCGCGGTGATCGACCGACTTCACGGCATTGGTCGAGACGCGCAGGCGCACGCCGCGGCCGAGCACGTCGGACAGGAAGGTCACATTGACCAGGTTCGGCAGAAACCGGCGCTTGGTCTTGATGTTCGAGTGGCTCACCTTGTGGCCCACCTGGGGGCCCTTCAGTGTCAGTTCACAGCGCCGAGACATGGCGAAAATCCTCTGTCATCCCCGCAGCTAAAAGGCGAAGAGCCCAAAGCCGGGCAGGGGGTCAAAAATCACGTCCATTTCAGGAGTGGCGGACGTATAGGGGGCTTGGCCACGGTCGTCAAGATATCCGGCCCGCTAAAGTCGCGGCAAAACCGGCAAAAGCCTGCACATTCGGGCGCTGTATAGCCGGTCCCGCAGGCGGAAACCACACGGAATTCAACGCGGTTCCCATCATATAAACGACGTATTCGGGCCGGAAACAGGTCGCTCCAGCCGAATTCAGCGATGCGGCCCTGCGCCTTTGGCCGGGGATCGCCGACCAGGTGATATCAGCAAGTGAGCCCTCGCACGCCCCGCTTTGTGACCCGACCGGTGACGACCCCGCGGACCGCCGCGCCTGCAAGAGTGCGATTTGCGGGTTTTGGCGCGCGTTTCGCCGTCGCCGCGGGCCTGATGCTGCCGGTTTTGCCGGTGGAGGCCACGGCGCAGGCGCAAGGCCAGATCCAAAGCCAAACTCAAGGCCAGGCCCCGGCCGCCGTGCCGGTTCAGGCCCCCGCCCAGGCGGTGTTGGCCGGCGGCAAGCTCGAGGCCAAATATGAAGCCAGCCTCGCCGGCATCGCGGTAGGCAAGGGCCAGTGGGCCATCGACATCAATGAAGACCAGTATTCCGCGACGGCCAGTGGCGGCACCGCAGGTTTGCTGAAGGCATTTGCCGGCGGCTCGGGCTCCGGCCAGTCCACCGGCCGCGTGGTCGCGGGCGCGCTGGTGCCATCGAATTATCAGGCCGTCACCACCTCCGCGAAGAAGTCCGAGACGATCAAGATGCTGATCACGCCGGGCTATGTGAAGGAGTTCTCCATCGAGCCGGAGCCGCCGCTCGATCCCGAGAAGATTCCGATCACCGATGCCCATCGCCGTAACGTGATCGATCCGATGACCGGCTCGCTGATGCGCGTCGGCGGCACCGGCGAGTTGATGACGCCGGATTCGTGCCGCACCGCCGCGTCGATCTTCGATGGCCGCATGCGCTACGATCTCAAGCTCGACTATAAGCGCATGGAAAGCGTGAAGGCCGAGAAGGGCTATCGCGGGCCTGCCATCGTCTGCGCCGTCTATTTCACGCCGATCGCCGGCTATGTGCCCGACCGCGCCGCCATCAAATATCTTGCCGCCCAGCGCAATATCGAAGTGACCCTGGTGCCGATCGCCGGAACCCGCGTGCTGGTGCCGTATCGCATGGTGGTGCCGACCCCGCTTGGCGTCGCGATGCTGGAAGCCACCGAATTCGTCACCACCCCCGCGCCGGCCAAGGCCGTGGCCAAGACGAACTGAGTCGACGAACGAGCAGAGCGCGAGGACACGTTCAAAGGAGGCAACCCACTCCGGCCTCATCCTGAGGAGCCCCGTCTTCGGGGCGTCTCCTGCGAATGGCAAAGCCATTCGCCCGGGATCGATGCAAGCTCCGGCCCCGCCAGCCCATGGTTCGAGACGCGCGAAGCCGCGCTCCTCACCATGAGGGACCGAGACGGGACGCTGCCGCAGGATTGCCGCAAGACAAAGTGCGCCATCGCAGCATCGTCGCAAACGCGCCGCAGGATTTGCGCAGGATCCCGGCTTGACTCAAAGCCGGTTCGGAGTCCGTGCGCTGTTCATAACTTCGGGGATTTGTCGGCCCTTGTTGCGCTGTCACAAACTTGATCTAGTCAGTCTCGGAGAATGTCAGCGCGAGATGTTGGGGTGATGCGGCCATGGAGGTGCCGAGTCACCGATTCGGGCCGCTTTCGTTCCGGACTCGTTCCAAACCATCAAAAAGCGCGGCTCTGAAGCGTCGTAACCTGTCTCGGTCTTGACAGTCGGCGACGCGGAAATATCTGAAAAACATGGCCTTTTTGTCTTCTCCGCCCACGCTGTCCAACGGCAGGGCCCCCGGCGCCGGCGTCACAGCAGTGCTCGGCCCCACCAATACCGGCAAGACCCACCTCGCCATCGAGCGCATGCTCGCGCATTCGTCGGGGATCATCGGCCTCCCGCTGCGCCTGCTGGCGCGCGAGGTCTATAACAAGATCCTCGACCGCGTCGGCCCCGAAGCCGTGGCGTTGATCACCGGCGAGGAGAAGATCAAGCCCGCCAAGCCGCGCTACTGGGTCTCCACCGTCGAGGCGATGCCGCGGGATCTCGACGTGTCGTTTCTGGCCGTCGATGAAATCCAGATCGCGGCAGATCTCGAACGCGGCCACGTCTTTACGGATCGCATCCTGCATCGCCGTGGCCGCGACGAGACGCTGCTGCTCGGCGCCGCCACCATGCGCCCGATCATCGAGCGGCTGCTTCCCGGCGCCAGCATCGTCACGCGGCCGCGTTTGTCGCATCTGGAATTCGCCGGCGATCGCAAGATCACGCGGCAGCCGCGCAGGACAGCGATTGTCGCATTTTCCGCCGATGAGGTTTACGCGATCGCCGAACTCATCAAGCGTCAGCACGGCGGCGCTGCGGTGGTGCTGGGCTCGCTGTCGCCGCGCACCCGCAACGCGCAGGTGGCGATGTTCCAGAATGGTGACGTTGACTACTTAGTGGCAACCGACGCGGTCGGAATGGGCCTCAATCTCGACGTCGATCACGTCGCCTTTGCCAGTGACCGCAAATATGACGGCTATCAATTCCGCCGCCTGACGCCGTCGGAATTCGCGCAGATCGCCGGCCGCGCCGGCCGCGCCACGCGCAACGGCACTTTCGGCACCACAGGCCGCTGCGAGCCGTTCGAGCCGGAGCTCGTCAATCAGCTGCAGAATCACATCTTCGAGCCGGTGAAGGTGCTGCAATGGCGCAATTCGAAGCTGGATTTCTCCTCGATCGCGTCACTGCAGGTCTCGCTGGCGGAGGTGCCGCGCCACGAGGCGCTGACCCGTGCGCCGATCGCCGAAGACCTGCGCGTGCTCGATCATGCCGTCCGTGACGTCGACGTGCGCGAGATGGCGCAGGGCAAGGCCGCCGTCGAGAAACTGTGGGACGCCTGCCAGATCCCGGATTACCGCCGCATCGCGCCCGCTGCCCACGCAGAGCTGGTAGTCACCATCTTCAACTTCCTGATGCAGCGTGGGCGCATCCCCGATGCCTGGTTTGGCGCTCAAATCGCGCAAGCGGATCGAACCGATGGCGATATCGACACGTTATCGGGCCGAATCGCGCAAATCCGGACCTGGACATTCGTGGCAAATCGGCCGGATTGGCTGTCAGATCCTGATCATTGGCAGGGAATTTCGCGCGAATTGGAAAATAAACTGTCAGATGCCCTTCATGAGAGGCTCACTGAGCGTTTCGTTGATCGTCGTACCAGTGTATTGATGCGCCGCTTGCGGGAAAACACGATGCTGAATACTGAAATTGGTAAGACGGGCGAAGTGATCGTAGAGGGCCATGTAATTGGCCGTCTCGACGGATTTACATTTTTGCCCGATGCGGCCGAGGCTGGCTCGGATGCGAAGGCCTTGCAGGCCACGGCGCTGAAGGCGCTGGCCGGCGAGATCGACGCGCGCGCCGAGAAACTCGGCAACGCGCCGGACGATCAGTTCGTGCTCGCCTCCGACGGCACCATGCGCTGGACCGGCGATGCGGTGGCCCGTCTGGTCGCAGCCGACGATGTGCTGCATCCCCGTCTCCGCATCATCGCTGATGAGCGCCTCTCCGGCGCGCCGCGCGATGCGGTTCAGGCCCGCCTCGATCTCTGGCTGAAGACGCATATAGAGAAGCTGCTCGGGCCGCTGTTCGATCTCACCAAGGCCGAAGACATCACCGGTATCGCGCGCGGAATCGCGTTCCAGCTCACCGAAGCATTGGGTGTGCTGGAACGGCAGAAGATCGCGACCGAGATGAAGGATCTCGATCAGCCGTCACGCGCGACCTTGCGCAAATACGGCGTCCGCTTCGGCGCCTATCACATTTATATTCCCGGCCTGCTGAAGCCTGCGGGGCGTTCGCTCGCGGCGCTGCTCTGGGCGTTGAAGCAGGACAATGTCGACATGTCGGCGCTGTCGAGCGCACAGCATCTCGCAGGGTCGGGCCGTACATCCTTCCCGGTCGACAAATTGCTCGATCGCGATGCCTATCGCGTGCTGGGCTATCGCCAGTGCGGCGAGCGCGCCGTGCGCGTCGATATTCTCGAACGTCTGGCCGATCTGATCCGTCCCGCGCTGGCCTGGCGTGAAGCCTCGCCGGGTGAGAAGCCTGCGGGCGCCTTCGATGGCCGCCACTTCGTAGTGACGCAGGCGATGACCTCGCTCACCGGCTCGGCCGGCGAAGATTTCGCCTCGATCCTGCGTGCCCTGGGCTATCGCATGGAGAAGAAGGCGCCGCTGCCGCCGGCGCCGCCGAAGCCGGTCGCTGCGACAACGCCGATTGAGGTCAAGGCTGACGACAAGGCTGACGACAACACGGGCGATCAGCCTGACGCACTGGTGGGACTTGCCGAGTCTGACATGCCCGGTGAGGACAATGTCATTGCGGTCGAGGCTGCCGCTGAAGCGGCCGAGACGGCTGAGATCGCGACTGCCGAGGCAGCCGCCGATGCAACTGCTGATGCAGCTCCGGTTGAAGAAGCTGTCGCCGCACCGTCGGCGTCGCTGTTGCCTGAAGTCGCGCTGGTGCCGAGCACCGCGCCTGAAGCTGCACCTGTTGAAGGGACAGCTTCCGTCGAAGCGCAGCCCGAGCCCGCGGAGGCCATTGTCGAAACCGAGACTGTTGCCGAGACCGCACCTGCTGCCGTGGCCGATGCTGCTGCGCCTGCCGAGGGCGACGCCGCTGCGGTTCCTGCCGTCGCTGCCGAGCCCGAACTGGTCGAAGTCTGGCGCCCGGGTGGCCGTTCGGAAGAACGTCGTCCGCCGCGCCACGACCGCAACCGCAACCGCCACCATCGCAACACCAATGCCCCGCAGGGCGCTGCGCAATCGGCTCCCGCCGAAGGCGCCGTGGCCGATGGCGAGAAGCGCGAGCGGCATGACCGCAACGGTAACGATCGGGGTGGCCAGGGCCGCCGCGATCGCAACAATAACAACGAGTTCCGCCGTCCGCGCAGCGATGCGCCGGCCGCCGCGGTCTCTGCCGAAGGTGCGCCGAACCGCGACAACCGTGGCAATCGCGGTAACCGCGACAGCAAGCCGGGCGATGGTGGCCGTCCGCCGCGTGAGCGCGAACGCTTCCAGGGCAAGGGCAAAGGCCCCTTCAAGGGCGGCGACAAGGGCCGTGAAGGCCGTGGCAACGATCGCGGCGGGGCGACCCGTCCATTCGCCACATCGGCCGCACCGCGCGAACGGGACCGTCCGATCGATCCGAACTCCCCCTTCGCGAAACTCGCCGCGCTCAAGGAACAGCTCAGCGGCCGCAAGGATTGATGCAGGTCATGCAAGGCGGCACAGCGCCGCCATTTGGTGGTGTGTCGATTGGAGCGCCAGCGTCTTGATAAATGGTTGTGGCACGCGCGGGTGGTCAAGGCCCGCACCAGTGCCGCTGCGCTGGTGGAAGGCGGCAAGATTCGCATCAATGGCGAGCGCGAGAAATCGCCCGGCCACGGTGTGAAGATCGGCGACGTGCTCACGGTCGCGCTGGATCGCACCGTGCGGGTGATGAAGGTCGAGGGCTTCTCGGAACGGCGCGGCGACGCCACTGCGGCGCGCGTGCTCTATACCGATTTGCAACACCTCTCAGAGTAACTATCTAGGCTAGATGCCGCGTCCAACGCGGGTTTCGTGGCAGGCTTTTCCCTTGGTCGAAATGCCCTGATCTATGCGGGCCGCATCCCTTGCGGCTGCGGGGTTGGTGCGCTACGCAAACACTGAATATCGATCGTTTCCGGAGTTCTGGATGACTTACGTCGTCACCGACAATTGCATCAAATGTAAATACACCGACTGCGTCGAAGTGTGTCCCGTGGACTGCTTCTACGAGGGTGAAAACATGCTGGTCATCCATCCGGACGAATGCATCGATTGCGGTGTCTGCGAGCCTGAATGCCCGGCGGACGCGATCAAGCCTGATACCGAAGGCAATATCGAGAAGTGGCTGCAGATCAATCTGGAACACGCCAAGACGTGGCCGAACATCACCCAGAAGATCGACGAACTGCCCGAAGCCAAGGAATTCGATGGTCAGGAAGGCAAGTACGAGAAGTATTTCTCGGCGGCGCCTGGCAAGGGCGACTGAGTTCCCCGGTCACAGCGATCAAGCAATTGATTGGGTGACCCCGATACCCCAGCCACACGAAATTTACCCTAGCCCCGATTATGCCCCGGAAGTGGCCGCCGAGCGGCCGCGACAGGGCATAAATCATTGATTTTTGCGGGAAATGTGCTATAATAGGCACAATTCAAGAAGCTGGACCATGTGGTGCCGCTCGATTTGGCCCTGCCGGGTTCCCGTTTAAACATCAAACAGGGGCGTGGCGGTTTCCACGCGCAGGCTGTGTCACAGAAAACGCGTAAAAAGAGTGTTTCCAAGGCTGCTGTTTCGAAGAAGGCTACTGCTTCGAAGGTTTTGGATCCGAAGGCTTCCAAGAAAACAACTGCGGCGAGCCGCGTTGTGAAGGGTCCTGCTGCGAAGAATTCTGTCACCAAAGGCCGTGCCCGGGCCCCTGTCAAGGACACCCGGACCGCCGCGAAGGCTGCGGCTGAAAAGTCCTCCAAAAATAAAAGAAGTGCAATGCCAAATAAGACTGCCAAACCTGCCCCGAAGGCTGCTGCTTCGAAGACTCCTGCCGCCAAGCCTGCTGCGCCGAAGACGGCTGCGAAGGCTCCTGTGGCCAAGGCCCCGGTCGCTGCGCCCGCTGTGAAGGCTGCTGCGCCGAAGGAAGTTGCCAAGGTTGTTGCGAAGCCCGTGGCTGCCAAGCCGGCGCCCGCTGCGGCCCCGCGTGTCGAAGAGCCGAAGAAGCCGCTGACCCAGCGTCAGGGCTTCAAGACCAACGAATTCGTGGTCTATCCGGCGCATGGTGTTGGCCAGATCCTCGCCATCGAGGAACAGGAAATTGCAGGCGCCAGGCTCGAACTCTTCGTGATCAATTTCATGAAGGACAAGATGACCCTGCGCGTTCCGACCGCGAAGGTCGCGAATGTCGGCATGCGCAAGCTGTCCGAGCCGGCGCTGGTCAAGCGCGCGCTGGAGACGCTGAAGGGCCGCGCCCGCATCAAGCGCACCATGTGGTCGCGCCGTGCGCAGGAATATGAAGCGAAGATCAATTCGGGCGATATCGTTGCCATCGCTGAAGTGGTGCGCGATCTGTTCCGCTCCGACTCGCAGCCCGAGCAATCCTACAGCGAACGTCAGCTGTATGAAGCAGCCCTCGATCGTCTGTCGCGCGAAATCGCCGTGGTCCAGCACGTCACCGAAACTGAAGCGGTCAAGGAGATCGAAGGCCAACTCGCCAAGAGCCCGCGCCGTGGCGCCAAGGCTGAGGCAGGCGCCGAAGCCGGTGCTGACGATGCCGACAGCGATGGTGACGATGATGTCGCCGCCGCGGACGAGGCTGCATAAGCAGCGTCTCGCAAATTGAATACGAAAAGCCCGGCCGAGAGGCCGGGCTTTTTTGTTGTCGATTGAGCAGTAACTGGGTGGATCTCAATCCACCACGATCTTGACGCGGTCGCGGGCTTTCACGCTGGCGTTGTTCTCGAGTCCGTTCAACACGCGGAAGCGCTCCAGCGGACGATCGATGCCGCTCATGCGATGCGACAGTGACTCCACGGTGTCTCCGGGCTGCACGGTGATCACCTTGATGCGCAGCGGACGGGCGGCCTGAATCTCAGCCAGCGTCAGGCGGCGGAACGAGTTGACGGTGTCGCGGGCGTTACGTTCGCTCTCGGTACTCTTCTGCTTGGCGGCGAAGATGAAACGATAGACGTCGCTGCCGAAGCGCAGCGCGTATACGCGGAATTGCCACTGGTCGCCGCGCGCGATGGCCGACGCTGCCGGGAAGCCGTTGATGGTCAGTTCTTCCGTGGTGGCTTTGTCGACATTCTCCATCCAGCCGGAATTGAGATAGTCGCTCAGCGTCTGTTCGGACGGTACGCGCACCACGTCGAAGCGCATAGCCTGATTGCCGCCCTCGCGCACACCGATCACAGCCTGCGCCGTATTATCGAGGGTGAATGCCTCCGGCGCCTGGAAGGTGAAGCCGAGCTTGGGATGCAGGAAGCGGCGGCCGCGCACGAAACCTTCGCTCGGGTCCTCGCCATAGACGATACCGTCGATGGCCGTGAGATAGGTCTCGCGATCGCGCTCGCCGCCGTCCGGCGAAGAATATTGCCGCGCATTGGCCTGCGCATTCTGTACGCGCTCGGGCGTGGCCGGATGTGACGACAGGAAGTCCTGCGCGCGGGGATCGAGCGGCGTGCGGCTGGCCTTCAGCGCCGCGTTACGCTCCATCGCCGCGAGAAAGCGCGACGCGCCATACGGATCGAACTTTGCGCGGGCCGAGATGCCCACGCCGATGCCGTCGGCTTCGAACTCCTGCGCGCGCGAGAAGCTCGCCATCGTCAGTTTGGATTTGGCGAGCGCGAGCGCAGTGAGATCGGGATCGCTGCCCATATCGGTGACGACGCGGGTGACGATCGAGGCCTGCCGAGCCTGCTCCTCACGGATGGACGCGTGTTTGGCGAGCACATGCGCCATCTCGTGTGACAGCACCGATGAGATTTCGGATGTATCGCTGGCCAGCGCGATCAGGCCGAGCGTGACATAGAGTTGTCCGGTCGGCAGGGCGAAGGCGTTGACGGCGCCCGAATTGAGGATCGTGACCTTGTAGGCCAAGTCCGGTCGCTCAGAGGCAGCAACCAGCCGATCGACAGTCTTGGTGATCAGTGACTCTAGCCGCGGGTCGTCATAAGCGCCGCCATAGGATGCGAGGATGCGCTCGTGTTCTTTCTCGGCGGCCGGGGTCTGCACCACGGCAGGCTTCGGCGGCTTGGCCGATGCCGTTGGCTTGACCGACGAGGCGGCCTCGAACCGGCTGGCATCGCCGCAGGCCGACAGAGCGAGCGTAGCGCACAGCAGGGCCGGCGTAGCCCAAAAGCGGCGGCTCAAGCTGGTTTGCCGTCCCACACCCGTCACGTCGTCCACTTTCTGCCCAAACAGCCCATTCGCCCAAATCATCTTCGCTCAAGCGAGCTTGCTGCCCAAGTGGCCTACTTGTCCCCGACCACTTCGATCTGCCACACCCCGAGCGCCTCGATCCGCGGCCCGCCGCGCCTCTCGATCCATCCCCGAACGCGAATATGTCGTCTTTCCAGGGACTTAAGCATAATTCCTGCCGTCTCGAAGGCGGCCATCATGCGCCTTGAAACGGTCACCGCAAAGTCCTCAGTCCAGCGACGCCCAAAATTGACGTAGGTCACCGTCCCAGCCTGACGAACCGACAGAACCCGCCCCTCGACCACCCCGAAACGCCCCACATCGGCCAAGATATCGCCGGGACTTTCCGCGTTTTTTATGACGTTGGTCTGAGCCCAGATTCCGCGCTTCAGCCGGCGGGCCGCGCCTTCCGCGGCGGCGAGTTCCGCTGCACAGGCTTTATCCGAAACCGTGCCGGAGGCGAGGGCGGCGCCCTGTGCCAGAAGCTGCGCCTGGAGCGACGGCGCAGCGGGATCGACGAAGACAAAAGCCGGTTGTCGGCCGTAGCGATCCGGCATGTCGCTTTCGCCGTACAAGGTGACATCACGGCCGGCAATCAATGCGAAGAGATCATTCGTCGGCCTTGATGAGTTTGCGATCGGCTCGATCCCCGCCAGACGGATCACGTTGCCGTCGCTCAAACGCAATGTTCTGACATCGATCACGTCGGCGACACGACCTTCGCCCTGCGCGGCGAACATGCAGGCGGCCGATGCAGATTGCGCGGATGTTGAAATGCCGATCACTGCCAGCAACAGCGTTGCGGCATGCGACACGTCACACTTTGCAGATGCGGCACGCATCACGCCACCTTGCGAGCTCCGGTCAACCTCTCGTCGATCATAGCAAGCAATCCATTCCGCTTTGCGGAAAACCTGCGTGTCTTTGCAGCTATTCTTGGCAGCGTCGCCGCTTGCCGCTGTTGTTCCATTGCGGCATGATCGCGATAACAACAACACCGCGCACGAACAATAACAACGGCGCGTCTGAGGGAGGGACTTTTGAAGAAGATCATTTCAGGTCTGCTGGCGTCAGCAATGGCGTTCGCGGCAACAAGCGCCATGGCGCAGACCAAGCCGCTGAAGCTCGGCGCCATTCTCGATATGTCGGGCCTGTATGCCGATATCACCGGCGTCGGCAGCGAGACAGCTGCCAAGATGGCTGCGGAAGATTTCGGCGGTGAAGTACTGGGCCGCAAGATCGAGATCATTGCTGCCGACCATCTCAACAAGGCTGATCTGTCCGCCAACATTGCGCGCGACATGCTCGACAATCAGGGCGTCGAGGCGATCATCGACGTTGCGGCATCCGCGACCGCGCTGGCTGCGAGTGAAATCGCGCGCGCGCGCAACAAGATCATCATCTTCAACGGCCCGGGCTCGATCCGCCTCAGCAACGAGGCCTGCGGCCCCTATACGGTGCATTACGTGTTCGACACCTATGCGCAGGCCAATGTGACCGGCCTCGCCACCGTGAAGAACGGCCTCGATACCTGGTTCTTCCTGTCGGCGGACTATGCGTTCGGTCAGGATCTCGAAAAGGACACCACGGCCGTCGTCACCAAGGCTGGCGGCAAGGTGCTGGGATCGGTGAAGCACCCGCTGAATACGTCGGACTTCTCGTCCTTCCTGCTGCAGGCGCAGAGCTCCAAAGCCAAGGTCGTCGGCCTCGCCAATGCCGGCGGTGACACCATCACCGCGATCAAGCAGGCGGCCGAATTCGGCCTGACCCGCAGCGGTGGCCAGAAGTTGTCGCCGCTGCTGGCCTTCATTTCCGATATCGACAGTGTCGGTCTTGATACTGCACAGGGCCTGATCCTGGCGGAAGCGTTCTACTGGGATCTCAATGACGAGACGCGCGCGTTCACCAAGCGCTTCCAGGAGCGCACCAAGCGCGTACCGACCTCGGCCCAGGCCGGCGTCTATTCATCGGTTCTGCATTATCTCAAGGCTGTGAAGGCTGCCGGCACCACGGACTCGGCTCCGGTCATGAAACTCATGAAGGAGACGCCGATCAACGACATGTTTGCCAAGAACGGCCGGATTCGCGAGGACGGCCGCATGGTGCATGACATGTACCTGTTCGAGGTGAAGAAGCCGTCGGAATCCAAGGGCCGCTGGGACGACTACAAGCTGCTGGCAACCGTTCCCGCAGAGCAAGCATTCCAGCCGCTGGAAGCCTCGCGCTGCCCGCTGGTGAAAAAGTAATCGTCGGGGCCTGAAGCTTGCCGGACGATCAAGAACAACAACAAGGAGCGCACTCAATGAGCGACATCGTCCTGCAGGACCTCGACAACGGTCTTCTGACCATCACCATGAATCGTCCGGATCGGCGCAATGCGCTCAATCCGGAGATGACACAGGGCCTGGTCGCGGCGGCCCGCCGCGCGCAGGAAGATCACGACGTCCGCGCTGTCCTCATCAAGGGCGCGGGCGGTACCTTCTGCGTCGGCGGCGACGTCAGGTCGATGGCGGCTGGACGCGCGCCGCTGCCGTTCGAAGCCAAGCGCGCCAACCTGCGCCGCGGCATGGAAGTATCGCGCATCCTGCACCAGATGGCGAAGCCGGTGGTGGCGCAGCTGGACGGCGCTGCCGCGGGCGCTGGCCTCTCCATCGCGCTGTCTTGCGATCTGCGCGTCGCCGCAAGCTCGGTGAAGATCACCACGGCTTTCGCCAAGGTTGGCTTCTCCGGCGATTATGGCGGCACCTATTTTCTGACCAAGATGCTCGGCAGCGCCAAGGCACGCGAGCTCTATCTGATGTCGCCGGTGCTCTCCGCACAGGAAGCGCTGGCGCTCGGCATGGTGACGAAGGTCGTCGATGACGCCGCGGTGGAGACAGCGGCACGCGACCTGGCAATGTCACTCGCACAGGGCCCGAGCATCACCTACGGCTACATCAAGACCAACATCAACAATGCCGAGACGATGACGCTCGAAGCCTGCTTCGACGCCGAGTCGATCCATCACACCCGCTGCAGCGACACCGACGATCACAAGGAGGCCGCCCAAGCCTTCGTCGAGAAGCGCAAGCCGGTCTTCAAGGGGCAATGACCATGAGCCAGATGCGGTTGCGGCAAGTTTGTCTGGTCGCTCCGCATCTGGAGCCAGTGGTGAGCGATATCGCGGCCATTCTCGGCCTCGATATCTGCTACCGCGACCCCCATGTCGGCAAATACGGCCTCGAAAATGCACTGATGCCGGTTGAGGCGACGTTGCTCGAAGTGGTCGCGCCGACGCAGCCGGGCACGGCGGCCGGGCGATTCATGGAGAAATCCGGCGGTCGCGGCGGCTATATGGTGATCCTGTCCTGCGAGGATCCTGACGAGCGCGGGCGCTTCGCCGCCAGCATCGGCGTGCGCACCGCCAATGTGATCGATCATCCGCCCTATCACGGCGTGCAATTGCATCCACGCGATTGCCGGGCTGCCTTCATCGAGTTCAATCACACCAAAGACAGCGATGACGATTTCGGGCCGTATCCGCCGGCCGGCCCGGACTGGCAGGAGGCGATCCGCCACGACATCACGCGCGCGCTGACCGAGGTCGAGCTGCAGAGTCCGGACCATTACGATCTGGCACAGCACTGGAGCAATATCATCGGCGTGCCGCTGACCTCGGCCCGCAACGACGATCCGCAGATCGCGTTCACGAACGGCTGTTTGCGCTTCGCCAAGGGCAAGACCGAGGCAATGACCGGGCTCACCTTTCGCGTCAACGACGTCGCGCAGGTGCTCGGCAGTGCACGGGCGCGGGGCTGTCCTTGCGCCGGGGATGCATTTCTGCTGGCCGGGGTCACGTTTCGCGTCGTTGCGTGATCGCGGCAATCGCCGCACGATCCCTTCTTGTTCTGATGCGTTTCCTTCATGCGAACCGGTATCCACTTCGCTCGGAAACGCTACGGCAACAACAATAAACGAGAAACGCCATGACTGTGACACGTCCGCATCCGCTGGACTCGTTCTTCAATCCATCCAGCATCGCCATTATTGGCGCCTCCCGCGATGTCACGAAGATCCCGGGCCTGCTCCTCTCCTTTCTCCGCAAGAACCAGTTCTCCGGCGCGATCTATCCAGTCAATCCGAACTATCCGGATATCGATGGGCTGACGTGCCATCCGACCATCGCAGCCATCGGGCAGCCGATCGATCTCGCCATCGTGATCATTCCTGCGCGCGTCGTGCTCGGCGCGCTTGAGGACTGCGCGACGCTCGGCGTCAAGCACGCGATCATCATCTCCTCCGGCTTTGCCGAGGAAGGCGGCGATTCCATCGCCATGCAGGATGCCATTGCGGCGCTGGCGCAACGCACGGGAATGCGCATATCCGGACCGAACGCCGAAGGGTATTACAACCAGATTGCCGGCATTGCCGCTACCTTCAGCCCGACCGTCGATGTAAAGCCGGATCAGCCGCGGTTGGTCGCTACCACGAAGCGGATCGGAATCGTCGCGCAATCCGGCGGTATCGGCTTTGCGATCTATAACCGCGCCAAGTCGCTCGGCATTGCCCTGAGCACCGTGATCTCGACCGGCAACGAGTCCGATCTCGGTGCCGGCGAATTCTTCGACTACATGGTGCAGGATACGGCAACCGACGTGATCCTGCTGTTCATCGAGGGCATTCGCGACGTCGACAAATTTCTCGCCGCGGCTCGCAAGGCGGCGGAGCTCGGCAAACCCGTCATCGTTGTAAAGGTCGGCCGCTCCGGTGCTGGCGAGCGCGCAGCAGCCTCGCATACCGCCAGCATGGCGGGCTGGACGGCCGCCTATGATGCGGTGTTCGCGCGCTATGGCTTCATCGTCTCCAACGATCTCGACGAAGCGGTGACCATCGCCGCCGTGCTGACCACGTCGCCGCTGCCGAAGGGCGATCGCGTCGCTGTCGTCACCGTCTCGGGCGGCGCAGGCATCTGGGGCGCTGATGCCGTGTCGACGCAGGGGCTGCAGGTGCCCGAATTGTCGGACGGCGTTCAGGCGACGATTCGCGGGCTGATCCCGTCCTACGGGTCGCCGTGCAATCCGATCGATATCACGGCCCAGGCGGTGCACAGCGGCGGGCTGCAAAAGACCATTGAACTGCTCGACAGGTCTGACGAGGTCGATGCAATCCTGGTGGTCATCTCGCTGTCGAGCGAGACGCGGATGCCGTTCAAGACGCCGGAGCTGAAGCCCGTCATTGCTGCGCAGAACAAACCGATCGTGTTCTGGTCCTATACGCTGTCGTCGAACTTCGCGCGCACCGGTCTCGCCGAATCCGGTGTGGTCGTGTTATCCGGCCTCACGCATGTCAGCGTCGCGTTCCGGCGACTTGTCGATCACGCCAGGTTCAATCTGGTTGAACCGGTCGCCACGGTCGCGGCTGCGCCGAACGATCTGGCTGAGCATCTGACCGCGCCGACGCTCTCCGAGTATGACAGCAAGACGCTGTTGCAGATTGCCGGTGTCGCGCTGCCAGGCGAGGTTCTTGTCACCGACAAATCGGCGCTAGATGCAGCGATTGCCAAGATCGGCTTCCCGCTGGTGATGAAAATCCAGTCGCGCGACATTCCGCATAAGAGCGAGGTCGGCGGCGTCAGGGTCGACATCACGACGAAGAATGAAGCCGCAGCTGCCTATGACGCGCTGATCGCCAGCGCCCGGCAGCACCGACCGCAGGCCGCGCTGCAGGGCGTGCTTGTTTCGCCGATGGCCAGGAAGGGTGTCGAGATCATCGTGGGCACACTACTGGACGAGACCTTTGGGCCGATGGTGATGGTCGGCCTTGGTGGAGTGACGGCGGAATTGTTCAAGGACGTGGTCTATCGTCCGGCGCCAGTGAGTGCCGACGAGGCTGCTTCCATGCTAGGCGCACTCAAGGCCGCGCCGTTGCTGAATGGCTTTCGCGGGACGCCGAAGGCAGACGTTTCAGCGGCAGCGGCGCTGATTGCGCAGATCTCACAGCTTGCGGCGCAGTTCGAGGGCGAAATCGCGGAGATCGAACTCAATCCCGTGCTCGTGCATCCCGCGAGTGAGGGAGTCACCATCGTCGATGCGCTGGTGGTGCGGAAGGGTTAGCGCGGCCGTCAAATAAAAATGGCCGGGCGAACCCGGCCATTTCATAGTGAGGTTTGAAAAAACAAACCCGACGGGGACTTAGCGCCCCTTGAAGTTCGGCACCCGGCGTTCGGCAGTCGCCGCAACGCCTTCCTTGAAATCTTCTGTCTTACGCAGGCGCGTCTGTTCGGCGAGTTCGTGCTCGGTCGCCTTGGCGACGCGGTCGGCGAGGCCGTTGCGCATAGTGGCGCGGGTCGACAGCAGGCCGAGCGGCGAGTTCTCGGCGATTTCCTCGGCGAGCTTGATGGCGGCGTCGCGCACCTCGGCCTGCGGCACCAGCACGTTGGCGAGGCCCATCTTCAGCGCTTCCTCACCGCCGACGCGGCGGCTGGTGTAGAACATCAGTTCCGCATTGTTCTTGCCGATAAGCTCGGTCAGAGACACGGTCAAGCCGAAGCCGGGATGGAAGCCGAGGCGGGTGAAGTTCGCCGCGAAACGGGTTTCCGGGCAGGCGACGCGGAAATCCGCGGAGACCGCGAGGCCGAGGCCGCCGCCGATGGCGGCGCCCTGGACGGCCGCAACGATTGGCTTCTTGGCGCGGAAGATGCGGACGGCTTCCATATAGAGATGGCCGATGGAGCCGAGATTGTCCGCGGGGTCGCCGCTCTTGGCGGCTGCCTCGGTTTCCTTGCGGTTGGGATCGCTGAAATCGGCGCCGGCGCAGAACGCCTTGCCCTGCGCGCACAGAACCGTCGCGCGGATTTCGAGATTGGCATCGATCTCGTCCAGCGCGTTGGCGATCTGCTGGATCAGCAGGATGTCGAAGAAGTTCAGAGGTGGCTTGCGAATCTCGATGATCGCAATGTGGCCGCGGGTCTCGACGGCGATGTCTTTGTAGGTGGTCATTTGTTTCCTCGTTCCTCGTCGTCTTTCCGGGGCGCGTACGCCACTTGGCGGACGCGAACCCGGAATCTTTATGTGTTCAATCATGTCGAGGTTCCGGGTTCGCCCGCGCGAAGATGCACGCGCGCCCCGGAACGACGAGTTTCAGCGCAGACCAAGCCCGCGCGCGATGATGCCGCGCAGGACTTCGGTGGTGCCGCCCTGAATGGTCAATTTTGGCGCCGTCTTGATCGCGAAGCCCAGCATCTCGTCCAGCGTGGCGTGATTGGACGCGCTGTCGTCGACGAAGGCTGCGAGTTCGCGCACGCGATGAGGCAACTGTTGCTCCCAGATCGTGCCGATATCCTTGACGATGGACGCTTCCACCACCGGCTCCTTGCCGGCCTGCAGCATGCCAGCCACCGACACCGACATGCGCCTCATGGTGTGGAGTTGGGCGACGAGACGGCCAATGCCTTCGGCGCTGCGGGTGTCAGGCTTCGGGCCGACGGCGCGGACCAGTTCGGTCAGCACGTAATAGGTCTCAAGGAAACGTTCGGGGCCGGATCGCTCATAAGCGAGCTCGCTGGTGGCCTGTTTCCAAGCGCTGTCGATCTCGCCCAGCATGTGGTCGTCCGGTACGAAGTGATCGGTGAAGACGACTTCGTTGAATTCGTACTGGCCGGTGATCTGCGCGATCGGGTTTACCGTGATCCCGGGCTTCTTCATATTGACCAGAAACTGCGTCAGCCCGTGGCGGCGATTTTCCTTGGTCGGCGGCGACGTCCGGAAGATCGCGATCATGTAGTCGGCCATATGCGCCGAGGTCGTCCAGATCTTGCTGCCATTGATCAGCCAGCCGCCGTTCGTCTTGGTGGCCTTGGTCTTGGCGGCGAACAGATCGGAGCCGGAATTCGGTTCGCTCATGCCGATGGAGAAACAGACCTCGCCGCGGCAGATGCGCGGCAGGATGTCCATCTTGATGTGCTCGGGGGCGTATTTCAGCAGCACCGGGCCGCTCTGGCGGTCGGCGACGAAAAAGCGGCGCACCGGCGCGTTGGCAACGCGCATCTCCTCGGTAACAACGTAGCGTTCGAGGAACGAGCGCTCGTGGCCGCCATATTTCTTGGGCCAGGTCATGCCGAGCCAGCCGCGCTCACCAACGCGTTTGCTGAATTCGGGATTGTCCGAGTCCTCGCGCTGAGGCTTGTGCGGATCGAAAGTGCCAGCGGCAATCTCCTCGGCGAGGAACGCGCGAACTTCCTTGCGCAGTTGCTCGCATTCGGCCGGCAGGCGGATCGGATCGAAACGAAGGGCTGCAGTCATGTGAAAGATCTCGTTTCTTGTGTTCGATCAGCGCGACGCAACCAGTGGCCACAGCTCGTCGGCACCGCGCGCGGCGACCAGTTTGCCGAGTTCGACCGCCCAGTAGCTCTCGCTGCCGAAATCGTCGCGCCATGCCAATGCGCGCAGCGTGTAGCGATGCAGGATGTGTTCCTGCGTGAAGCCGATGGCACCAAGGACCTGATGCGCGATGGCGGCGCCCTTTTCGGCGGCCTCGGAGCAACGGATCTTTGCGGCGGCGGCCTCGAGGAAGAGCGCGTCATCGAGCGGCGCGCCGCTGGAGAAGGCGTCAGCCGCGGAGCTGGCTGCGGCGAGGGCCGCGGAGGTCTCGCCCGCGAGCTTCGCCAGATTGTGCTGTACCGCCTGGAATTTCGAGATCTTCTTCTCGAACGCCACGCGCTCGCCGGAATAGTTCACGCTGATGCCGAGCATGGTTTCCAGTGCACCGGCAATCTGCTGGCTGCGCACGAGTGCGCCCATCAGCAACAGCGCGTTCTGATCGAAGCCCGATGGTGCAGATTGAAGGGTGATCGGCTTCACAGTGTCGAAATGCACCGTGTCGGACGGATCATCGGCGAGACCGAGCCCAGCCTCAATCCGGCAGGCGCTGGCGTCCACCAGCGCAATAGAGGCGCCGCCGAAGCCGGAGGCCACGACGGCGATGTGTTTCGCATCCGTCGCGAACGGCACGCCGCGTGCGCGGCCGGTGATTGTACCATCCGCGTTGAGCGTGAGGCGATCGCGCGGGCTTGCCGGCGCGACGGTCATCATGCCTTCGGGCGATTTGATCTGGGCCTGCGCGAGCAGCCAGCCGGCCAGCATGGTCTCGGCCAGCGGCACCGCAACGCCAGCGCGACCGGCGACGCTGAGGACGCTGAAACCTTCGGCCATGCTGGTGCCGGAGCCGTCGCACTCTTCAGGCACCCATGAGAGCGGCAGGCCTGCATCGGTCAGTGCCTGCCAGAGCGGCGCTTTCCAGCTGCCGTTCTTGTCGCGATTGATGGTCTGTGCGTCAGCGAGATCGGCGAAAATACGTTCCGCGGTTTCCGCAACGATATTGTCTGCGTCCGTCAAGGCGTTCCCCGTGTGCTAGCGCATCTCATTCGGCAGGAAATGCCGGGCATGGGCGCTGCCACTTTTCTTGCATTCATGATGCGGAAAAGGCGGAAGGAAGACAAGCGGGCTGGCCGCAGAGGGGCCTGCGGTGGCGGCATGATGTGTTGGAGCAGCGCAATTTAATTCCGCAAGGTGAACTTGTGCCGCGTTGTATACCAGCGCGGCCGCATTATGGTAGATCGCATCAGCATCAGAACAAGCAGAGGAAATGCAGATGGCAAGTGACGGTTTGTGCGTCGTGATTACAGGGGCGGCATCGGGGCTTGGTGCTGCGACCGCGGCCATTCTCGCCAAGGACGGCGCCCGTATTGTCATCAACTATTCGTCGAGTCAGAAGGAAGCTGAAGCCACTGCCGAGCTGTGCCGCGATGCGGGTGCAACCGAAGTCATCGTGGTTCAAGGCGATGTATCGAAGGACGACGATTGCAGGAACATCGTCGCGGCTGCCCAGCACTGGGGGCGGATCGATGCGCTGATCAACAACGCCGGCATGACCAAGCATGTGCCGCATCACGATCTCGATGGCCTGTCAGCGGAAGATTTCCAGCGCATCTACGCGGTCAACACGATCGGGCCCTATCAGATGGTGCGTGCGGCGCGCACCTTGCTCGAAGCCGGCGCCAAGGCGTCGGGTCGCGCCTCGGCCGTCGTCAATGTCTCGTCGATGGCCGGTATCACAGGCGGCGGTTCGTCAGTCGCCTATGCCGCCAGCAAGGGCGCGCTGAATTCGATGACGCTGTCGCTTGGCCGTGCATTGGCTCCGCTGATCCGCGTCAATACGGTCTGCCCTGGCTATATCGATACGCCATGGTTCACCAAGGGACGCGGTGCGGAAGGCGCTGCCAAAGTTCGCGATGCCGTGATCGCGCGGGTTCCGCTGAAGGTGGCCTCGACCGCGGAGGACGTCGCTGCCCTGATCTGTTTCCTCGCCACGCCGCCGTCGAGCAACATGACGGGCGAATTGGTGCGAATGGATGCCGGCATGCATCTGCTGGCCTGATCGGAAGCCTGCGTCAAACAGCAAAAAAGCCTCGGGTGATGCCCGAGGCTTTTTCATTCTCGATTGCTCGCAGATCAGCGACTGCCCGGATCCGAAATCACGTTGCGGGCGACCAGCCTGTTCCAGATGAACAGCACCACCAAGGCGCCGATCGTGGCAGTGATGAAGCCGGCACCCTGGTTCGGGCCGTAATGGCCGATCTGCTGGCCGATGAATGTCGCCAGGAATGCGCCGGCAATACCCAGGATAGTGGTCAGGATGAAGCCGCTGGGATTGTTAGGTCCTGGCGACAGAAGGCGGGCGATAATGCCAGCGATAAAGCCCACAACGAGAATCCAGATCATAGCAATATCCCCTCTTTCAAGTGCGCGTTAAACCCAGCTGGACTTAACTTCGTCTTCCGTGGGTAGCCGGCCATGCGGTGTGAACTGATTAACGGCATCGGGCAGCTCGTTGCTCAGCTCGGAGAGAAGCTGTTCACGTGACATGCCGGTGCGCGACGTCAGTTGCGCGATCTGATCGGCGCCAAGTGCGGCACCGAGATCGTTAGGCGAGATCTGCTTGTTCGGGCCGGAACTGACCCAGGAATCCGCGGCGTCGCCATGGCCGTTCTGCTGGAACTGCTTGAGCAGGTCGCCGAGGCCACCGCTGAGCACGCTGCCGGCGGCACCGCCCGCCAACAGACCGCCGAGCGGGCCCTTCAGAAGGTCCCCCAGGCCACCGCCGCCTGCTGCACTGCCAGAATTTCCGCCGAGGAGGCCGCCAAGCATACCACCGAGGCCGCTATCTTGCGCGCTGGCCTGTGTTGTATTCGGCGGCGGGATTTCTTGCGAGTGCCCCTGTGCCGCCGGTTGGCTACCAGTGAAGTGCTTGTAGCCCTTGTAGGCGAGCAGCGCGAGGATCGCCATCGTCATCGGCGACATGCCGCCGCTCTTGTCGTTGGGATCGCTGGGGCCACGCGGCCCGTTGGCCATGCCATTCAGAATGTCGAGCAAACCCATGATCATCTCCTGTTCTGCCAGCCCGGCGAAAGCATAGCTGCGCGGTATGACGCCTACAAGGCGTGTCGGTTCCGCCGATAGGCAGCGTTGCGGCATTTTGCTAGTAACGGATGCTGGATGAACGGGAGATGACGTGATCGAAACGCGACCCATTTGTATCGCCGGCGCCGGCAGTATCGGCTGTTTCGTGGGTGGCATCCTGGCCGCAGCCGGCCGCGACGTCGCGATGCTGGCGCGGCAGCGCATCGTGAAAAGCATCGAGACGTACGGCCTGAGGCTGACGAGCTTCGAGGGCCTCGATCAATGTCTCGCCCCCGGTCAGCTGCGGCTGTCGGATGACCCCGCCGCCATCATGAGTGAGGCGAAGATCATTCTGGTCGCGGTCAAGAGTGGCGATACGGCGGAGATGGCGAGGCTGATCGCGGATCATGCTGCGAAAGACGCGATCGTCGTCAGCCTGCAGAACGGCGTCGGCAATGTTGGGGTCCTCCGCGCAGCTCTGCCCGGGCGCCGCATCCTCGGCGGAATGGTGCCATTTAATGTCATCGCAAAGGGCGATGGTCATGTTCACCGCGCAACGTCCGGAAACATCGTCGTCGAACGCGATGGGGCCGATACCGCTTCGGCGCTATCCGTGCCGCATCTTGCCGTCCTTGCGAGCGACGATATCGTCGGTGTCCAGTGGGGTAAGCTGCTGGTCAATTTGAACAACGCGCTCAATGCGCTGTCGGATACACCGCTGCGGTCGCAGCTTGCACAGCGCGCGTGGCGCTCGTTATTCGCCGATCAAATGGCGGAAGGCCTGGCCGTTCTGAAAGTCGCCGGTATCAAGCCCATCTCGGCGACGCCGATCCCTGCGCGGCTAACGCCGCATTTGCTGCGGTTGCCTGACGGCCTGTTCAATATGCTGCTCGGGCGGACGATGAAGATCGACGCAAATGCGCGCTCGTCCATGTGGGAGGATCTGCAGCGCGATCGACGCACCGAGATTGACTATTTGCAGGGTGTCATCGTTGAGTTGGCAGCGAAATATCAGATCACGGCTCCGCTATCGCTGCGCGTGATGACACTGATCAAGCACGCAGAGACGTCAGGCAGGGGGGCGCCCGCACTCACGCCAGATCAGATTCGCAGTGAACGTGACATTGATTGAGTCGAAGGGAGTGTTGGACCGCCCTCGGCGCTATCATTACGAGAATGTTACTATTCGTTTTGGCTACTATCGGCGGACTCAACTATCCGAATGCTCCAATTGCGTCTGCCGGTCAATGCGATGGTACCATTATCCGTTGCATTCGCATCAAGCCAATGATTATCCGTTAAATATCAATTGCGAATACGCGTCGGTGAATTCTCAGTAAATGAGATGTAAAGAGTCTTTTAGCCCGTTATTCGCAGACGAGTAGCAGTTCGCGTCGTGAAGAAGGCTCGCAGGAGTACGGCTGGTTCAATACTAGACATCATGATGTGACATCAGGGGCTATGTCATTCGCGACATCTTTAGTATAGAAGACCGCGTGATTTGACGGTGGTTCGCGCTTCGCGCGCCGGGCCGGGCGTTTGATCCTTTCATATCATCGGCAAAGCGTGTGCCGGTCGAATTATTCAACTAACAATCGGAGCTACAATGGCCAAGAAAGCGAAAAAGAAACTCGTCCGTCGCGAGTACACCAAGGAAGACGTGAAGATCCTGAAGGCGCATTCGAAGGCCCAGACCCCGCTCGAGAAGATTTCCAAGGAGATGAAGCGCACCGGTGGTTCGCTGCGTCAGAAAGCCATCAAGCTCGGCATTCCGCTCGGTCATCGCCGCCGCAAGGCGAAGAAAGTTGCCACGAAGGCCGCCAAGGTGAGCAAGACTGCGAAGGTCAAGAAGGCCAAGAAGTAAGCTTCCGTACTGAACGAAGCCGGCCTGAAGCGCGTTAGCGCTTCAGGCCGTTTTCTTGCATGGAGCGATCGATGCGAACCCCGCTTTTGAAGGTCTTGGAGTGGAGATCCTTCGCCGCTATCGCTGTGGCCATGGCTATATTAAGCATCGGTGCCATCGCACCTGCATTTGCGGTCCCTCCAACGGTCACCCCGTCGCCGGGGTATGATGCCCGGCTTGCCGAGCACGGCTGAAGTGCAGGCGCCTGCCCATGCCCGCAAGCCGCCCGTGAAGCGATTGTCATGACCTACCGCCCCCTGAGGTTGTTTGTGCTCTGTAGTGCGTTGATCGCGGCAACCATTGTCGAGACCAGAGCGGCGGATTATGCGAGCCAGATCAGTGCCTTTCGCCGAGCGCACAAGCTCTCCTCTGTCACGCTGGACAGTAAACTGAACGCGGTCGCGCTTGCTCAGGCGCAGGCGATGTCATCCAGTGGCAAGGTCAGCCACGATGTCGGCGGTGTTTTCTCCGCACGTGTGGGGAAGCTCCGCAAATCCAAAGCAGCAGAGAATATCGCGGCGGGCTTCCTGACATTTCCCGAAACGTTGAAGCAATGGGAAGAGAGCCCAGGTCATCGCGAGAACCTGCTCATGTCCGGCGCACGCAAGGTCGGCGTCGCTTACGTCACCAATCCTAAGTCGCCCTACCGGATGTTCTGGGCGATGGTCATCACGGATTGATACTTGACGGGTTGCTATGGCTCAAGTGCGCTTGGTCTTGGCCGGCGCGGGCGTGCCGAACAGCGCGTCCTTGATGTCTTTCAACCCCGATGACAATTTGGACCACCCGCAGGTAAGCGGCTCGATCGCGCAGTCCGGCTCCTTGGCGCGCACTTTGGGCCGAGGCCTAGGTAGCACGACAGGTTTCACGTCGCTTGGGGTTTCCGCGGTCTGCCGAAAGTCCGTTTCGAGCGCAGCCTGGGTTTGCGCCTCGCGCTGCTTTTCAGCGAAGGCCGCGACGATGACGCTGCGGCGCTGATTGTCCAGATAGGTCTTGTACTGCTCGTCGATCGCCTTCTGCTCGGCCGTGGTTGGGTTCGGGCCGGCGATATCGAAGCTGCGGTTCTGCATGAAATCGTGATACGTATAGCCGCCACCGCGCTTGCGCCGTCCCGCGAACTTGCTTTCGCAATCCGACAGCGCCACAGCCTTGGCGTCTTTCGAAGCCGTCGATTTTTCGATGCGCTCGGCGCAATCTTCATAGTCCGCAGGCGCGGCAGTCCACCATTGCGCACGAGCAGGCGAAGACATCAACGCGAGACCGGAGAGTGATGCGGTCGTCAGTAGCGCAAATATGAGTGACTTGTATGCGGACAAATGAGCCACGTGGGTTCCGATGTAGATAACAAACCCAATTCTCGCCATTTGTGGGCCATTTTTCAACCTCGGATGTGTTACTTCTCCCCGCTTTTGGAACAACTGCAACATGACTGCATCAGTGTGGTCATGCGGTAAGCAAACCGGCGTTATTTCGCGATACAGTGCTGATGTGGAAGTGTTTTCAGGTAGAGATCTGTTGCTGTTCTCATATCACTGAAATTGATGACCTCAGAGTTTTGAGTCATTCTTGACAGTAGTTTTCGGATCGCGCTGCTACTCGACGCGCAATCACCTACACGGGACCACACGTAGTTCGCAAAGCGATGGCTCGCGTCCGATGGAGCGGTGCAGTCGTTTCGTTTTGTGCGCCGGGACTCTATCCGATAACAGACACGAAAAGGGGCGGTTCTTTGGGCCGCCCTTTTTCTCAGATGTCAGTTGTATTACTGGCAGATGTGTCGTCGGCCATCCTCGCCGCGGAACCAGGTTCCCGGCTGACAAACGAAGCCCATGCGCTGTGCGTAGGAATCGCGCGGGACGCCATTGTAGCCATCATAGGAATTGTAGCTGTTCCGGAACGGCGCAGTTGCGATGGCCCCGGCGGTGCCCACAGCCGCACCCGCTACACCGACGGCACCGCCAACCACGCCTGCCGCAACGTCACCCGGCCAGAAGCCCGAATCACGATACCCGCCATCGACCGTGCTGGCGCGATATTCCTGCGTGGCCTGTGCCCGGCGATTCATCGGATCCTTTGCCATCACTGGCGTAGCGATCAAGCCAGAGACCACGGCAGCAGCAGCAAGAAGTTTCATCTTTGTCATGCGGGGATTCTCCATCGTTATTATGACAACCAGCCAACGATGGGCGGTCCGAGACGTTCCGCGATAGATGTCCCGATCTTTTGAGGGCATGTGACGCCGGTTCCGGCCCCGTCCTATTTGAACTGCCAACGGGTAGCGATGATCGAACGGCTCTGGTATGGAACTGTCCATGCCCGGTGTTCCTGATCGGGATCGCGGTCCCGTAGCTCAGCCGGATAGAGCGACGGTTTCCTAAACCGTAGGTCGCATGTTCGAGTCATGCCGGGATCGCCAGCTTTCCTTCCTGTTTAATCCAAAACAGGCCATTTTCGCGACAACCTCAGACCTGCCGGTGTCAGGCGACGGCGATCTCGCGCTTCTGGAGCATGGCGCGAATCTCTCGTGACGGCTTGGCGGCACTGAAAAGAAAACCCTGCATCTGGGTACAGCCGAGCATACGCAGTGCGTCGAGTTGATCGGCTGTCTCAACGCCCTCCGCCGTGGTGATCATGTTGCGGGCGGCCGCGATGGTTACAACCGCCTGTACGATCGATGACGATCCGCCGGGCGCTACGATGTCACGGATGAAACTGCGGTCGATCTTGACCTTGTCGAACGGGAATCGCTGCAGATAGCTGAGCGACGAATAGCCGGTCCCGAAATCGTCCAGCGCGATCCCGACACCGATGCCGCGGAGCTGATGGAGGATCGCGAGCGCCATCTCGTCATCGCGGATCAGCACTGTTTCGGTGACCTCAAGTTCGAGCCGGTGAGCCGGCAAGTTTGCTGCCACGAGGGCTCGAGTGACATTCAAGGCCAGGGTCTGCGTCGTGAATTGAATCGGCGATACATTGACAGCGAGCTTGATCGGCGCCGGCCAGGAGGCCGCCTCAGCGCATGCCGTTCGCAATACCCAATTGCCGAGTTCCGTAATCAGGCCGGTTTCTTCGGCGATCGGAATGAAATCTGCCGGCGAAATCATGCCGCGAACCGGATGTCGCCAGCGTAGCAACGCTTCGCAACCAGTGATCTCATTGCTGGCGATATCGATGACGGGTTGATAGTGAACCTCGAGTCCGTCTTCCGCGAGCGCCTTCCGCAGATCCTGCTCCAGCGCGCGTCGCGCCCTTGCGTCTTCATCCATGGCAGGCTCGAAGAAGCGAAAGGTGCGCCGTCCAGCGGCCTTGGCGCTATACATTGCGAGGTCGGCATGTCTCAGCAATTCGTCGAGATCGGAGCCGTCATCGGGAGCTACAGCGATTCCGATGCTGGCATCGGTCGTGATCTGGTGACCAAGGCATTCATAGGGCTGCCGGATGGCGTCATAGAGCGGCTCCACCAGATGGGTGACATCGCTGCGGCGGGCAATTCCCGTATGCACGATGGCGAATTCGTCGCCGCCAAGTCGCGCGACAAAGCCCGCATTACCGATACAGCTGCGCAGTCGCGTGGCCACGATTTTCAGAAGTTCGTCGCCGATCGCATGACCGAGCGTGTCATTGACGCTCTTGAACTCATCGATATCGATATAGAGAATCGCAAATCGCGCGCCGTCATGCAGCGTTGCGATTTCCGCTTCGAGGCGCTCACGGAACATTACCCGATTGGGGAGATCTGTCAGAGCGTCGTAATGTGCAAGATGGGCGATGCGCTCTTCCGAACGTTTGCGATCGGTGATGTCCTCGAGCGTCGAGGCCCAGCCGCCGTCCCCCGATCTCTGAACGAGGATCTGGATCGAACGACCATCCGGCGTGGTCAGTAGCGTATCGTGGACAGGGCCTTCAGCAACGCTTCGCAAGAACGACGTGCAGTATTCGTCGACATCGCCGATGAAGGTTCCGTTGTCCTTGCGATGCTGGATGAGGTCGCGGAAATAGCAGCCTGGTTTCACGATCCTGTCGGATAGTCCGAACATGTCGATGAAGCGCCGATTGCAGACGACCAGCCGGCCATAGGCATCGAACAACAGCAGGCCCTGCGTCATGTTGTTGATTGCAGTATCGAGATGTGTCGATTTTTGCGCCAGCATCCGTTCGGCCGAGCGGTGCTGGCGGTTCAGCTGCCGGACGATCAGGAACAGCGTCGCCAGGATCACCAATGCGGCAAGTGTCGCACCGATGATTTGATATTTGGTCTGCTCGCGCCAGTCATGCAGGGCCGCGGGCATGCTGGTGGTCGCGACGATCATCACGGGAGCCGCCGCGAGGCGCCTTGCGGAGCCCAATTCGTCTTCCCCGTCGATGGGGCTGATATAGTGCCCCGTCGAGGTTCCGCCCGTCGACCAGAGGTCCTTGAAGACTGAGCTGTTGCTGAGGTTCTGGCCGATCACGGTCTCGTTCTGCGGATAGCGAGCAAGCACGGTGCCGTTGCGGTGGATCATCAAGATCTTGGCGTCTTTTTCGAGCGCGAGGGATGCGAAGAAGCTCTCGAAGTGAACCGGCTCGACGCCGCGGCTGATGATGCCCATGAATTCGCCATGGCGTCCGATCAGCTTGCGCGAAAACACGGCGGTCCATGCACCGGTCACCCTGCTGATGACGGGTTCGGCCAATACGACCGTGGGCCCGTTGTCGGCCTGCAGCGTCTGGAAATGCCGACGGTCGGCAATGTCGATGGCGGGCACCGGCCAGGTTTCCGATGAGTTGAGCAGCTTGCCCTCGGAATCGAACAGGTTGATGCCGCCGACATAGGGCAGGCTGCTGAGCTTGGTGCGTAGCATGCGGTGGACGTCGATCCCCGACATCAGATGCTGATAGGCGGCGCTGTTCTGGATGTTGGCCGACTTCATATAGGTGATGACGTCGTTCTGGATGCCCTGCAGATCTCCGAACTGCTGGTCGAAGTGTCGTGCGACCAGCAGAACCGTGTTGTCCAGTTCGCGCTTCTTGCTCTCGATGGCGCGGTCTCTGAAATGGACGGTGACGTAGGCCGTGCCGATGGCGATGGCGGTAATCAGCAGGCAGCCGCACAGGATGAGGCCCTGGATCGGCCCGCCTTGAAATCGGAAACGGCGCAGCGCGGCGAAGCCAGCAAGGCCGCCAGCGCCATCAGACCGTTTCCCCGACTTTGCGTCGTTTTGCCCCATGCGTAGTTTTGTACCGGGGGACCGCCAACACGCCGTTACGAACTTCGGTGAACGATAGGTTAAGACGCTGCGCCATCACGACGATGTCGACACGCCGCCGGCGGCCTATCCCGCCGCCGAACCATGGACGATATCGGCCTGCTCGCCGCGCTCGATCAGCGATTTGACCAGCGAGGATTTCACGCCGGAGACGTGTTCGCGCATCAGTACCTCCGCGCGCCAGGGCTCGCGGGCCATAATGGCGTCGTAGATCCGGTGGTGATCATCATGACGCCGGCGCACGTCGCGATGCTCGAAGGCGACGATGTTGCGGCTCGATGACATCGGCACGTGGTGGCAGATCCGGATCATCTCCGCCAGCATGCGGTTACGGGCGGCGCCCAGCAGGGTGTCGTGGAAGTCGCCATTGATGCCGCGATAGATGGTGAGATCGCCTTCCGCAAACTCACCGCGCGCCAGCAGTTTATCGCCGGCGACAAGGCTTTCCTCGATGATGGCGCGCTCCTCGGCGCTCAGTCCACGTTCGGCGGCGAAGCGTGCGGCCACGCCTTCCAGCGATGCGCGAATTTCATAAGCATCGACGATGGCGGAGAGCGGGAATTCCCGAACGGTAAAGCCGCGATTGGGGGCGTAGTCGAGCAGCCCTTCGCCGGCCAGTGCCTGCAAGGCGGCCCGGACGGGGGTCCGCGAGACCTCCAGCGTCTTGCTGAAACGAACTTCGTTGATCCGTTCGCCTGCGCTGACCGTGCCATCCAGAATCGCGTCGCGAATCTGATCCGTCACCGACAGCGACCGGTTGGCGACGCGGCCAGGGCCAGTAGCTTCAGGCAGCGGCGAGAGGGATGAGTCGGGCATCGGTGGTGCTCCGCAGCAAAGTGAATACAATTAAATCCGAGTGTGGCGGGTCTTTACTACTCAGCATACCAAAAAACACGGTTTAGCTGCATAAATATCGCGCATAAAGGCGAGGCAGTTCGCGGAAATGATGAGCATCGGAAAAAGTGTATGTAATTCGGATTGACTCGTGACCCGAACCCGCAATGATGCGGTCACGTTCACAAGAAGCAGGCGGTACGCGTCTCATGGCGGCAGGGAAGTTGATCGGCGAAAACGCCATCGAGGAGATCACGGCGGATCGCACCCCGCATTATGAGCCGTTTGGCTGGCATCACTGGCCCGAGCATCCCTGGCTTGCCTATCAATTCCGCCGCGGTCTCGGTGAGACCCAGGAGGGCGGCGGCAGCGTGTCCGAGGTGATGCTGGCCGGTTCGCGGATGATCCCGGGCGACCTCGAAAGCTGGCATAAAGAGTGGATGGTGATCGCGGATGCCAACTGGCAGCGCGGCCTTTCCGAAGAAAAGCTCGGCCACATCCGCACGGCGATGAACTGCTTCCTGCGGGCCGCCGACTACTACCGCCAGGCAGAATTCCATCTCGAGCCGACCGACCCGCGGCGGCTGCCGACCTTCGAGAAGATGGAGGCCTGCTCGCATAAGTTCATTTCCTATCTCAATCCGCCCGGCGAAGTGGTTGAGATCCCCTATGAGACGGGCAAGCCGATCTGCGGCTACTTCATCCGTGCGCCATTTCCGGGAGACAAGCTGCCGGTGCTGATCTGCATGGGCGGTCTCGACTCCATCAAGGACGAGATGTGGTTCATGCAGGCCCATGGTTGCCTGCAGCGCGGCATCTCGGTGCTGATGGTCGATCTGCCCGGGCAGGGCGGTACCTTGCGCCGCCACGGACTTGCAACCCGCGCCGATACGGAAGTGCCGGTCGGCAAATGTATCGACTGGCTCGAAAAGCGCGCCGATGTCGATAGCTCGCGCATCGCGGTCTGCGGCTCCAGCATGGGCGGTTACTACGCCGCGCGCGCCGGCTGTTACGAGCATCGCCTCGCGGCGGTGATCTCGCACGGGGCTGTCTGGTCGGTGCATGACATGTGGGGCCAGAAGGGCGACGACTTCGGTCTGGCGATGCATATCCGCTGGGTATTTGGCGCCAAGACCATGAAGGAGGCTCATGAGCTGATGAAGCCCTTTACGCTGAAGGGCCATCTCGAACATATGAAATGCCCCTATCTGGTGCTGCATGGCGGCCACGACGTGCTCACGGTCACCGCGGCGCGCTCGACCTATGACCATGCGATTGCCAATGGTGTTGATGCGACATTGCGCGTGCTTGAGCCGGACGAGACCGGCGCCGAACATTGCCAGCACGACAATCCCACCATTGGCCAGGAAGTGCTGGCCGACTGGCTCGCCGACAAATTCAAGATCGATCAGCGCACTCTGCTGAAAACTTCGTTCAACCCGCTGGTGTGATCATGAATTTTGGTGTCGATCAGATCAAGGCTGCCGTTGTCGCGATCGACCTGCATCGCGGCCATCTGGACATGTCGGTGGCGACCATGCCGACCACGCCGGATGTCGCGAAGACGGTGATCGCTGCCAATAAGCGGCTGTTCGACTGGTGCCGTAGTGTCGGCATTCCCGTGATCCACCAGGTCACGTCCTATCGCGACGAGGCCGAAATCCGCGCCAACCCGTTCTGGCGGACCCGCGCCGAGGATCCAAAAGCAACGCGCAAGAATGTGATGCGGCACAATATCATGGGCGGCCCCGGCTGCACCGTGATGCCGGAGCTGCTGGACCCCAGCGACTTCATCGTCAACACCAAGAAGCGCTACGATTGCTTCTTGGGCACCGATCTCGATTTCGTGTTGCGTTCGCACGGCGTCAATACACTGCTCATCACCGGCGTGAACACTAACTCCTGCGTATTGGCGACGACGACGGCTGCCAATGTGCGGGATTATTCGGTGATCGTCGCCGAGGACTGCGTCGACAGCATGGACGGGCCAGAGTTGCATGCCGCAGGCCTCGCCTGCATCCGCACCGCCTTCGGTTTCGTGATGGATACCGATGCGGTGATGCAGCTCGATGGCCTCAAGGGCGCAGGACGCGCCGCATGATCTCCTACAATCCCCCACTTTCGAAGGGCATCCAGCCATGACCGGTCCCATGCAGCCGCGCGAGCGTTGCGATTATTCCGCCATCGTCGATCGTCCCAAACTGAAGCTGCCGGGCAATGCCCGCATGATCGTCTGGACCATCGTCAATCTCGAGGTCTGGGATATTGCCAAGCCGATGGCGCGTCAGGTGCTGCCGGCGCCGACCGGCATTCCGCTGCTGCCCGATGTCGCCAATTGGGGCTGGCACGAATACGGCATGCGTGTCGGTGTCTGGCGTTTCTTCGATCTCTACAAGAAGCTCGGCATCAAGCCGACGCTGTCGATCAATGCGCGCGTCTGCGAGGATTATCCACGCGTGGCTCAGCAGGCGAAGGACGCCGGCTGGGAGTTCATGGGCCATGCCTATGAGCAGGGGCCCATCCACAAGGAGGCCGACCAGAAAGCGATGATCAACCGCTCGATGGATGTGATCGAGAACTTCACCGGCAAGCGCCCGGTGGGCTGGCTCGGGCCGGGTCTTACGCAGACGCTGGAGACCCCGGAATTCCTCGCTGAAGCCGGCGTGAAATATATCGGTGACTGGGTCTATGACGACGAACCGACGGTGATCCGTACCGAGAAGGGGCCGCTCACAACGCTGCCTTACACGGTGGAGATGAACGACATCCCGATGATGATGGTGCAACATCATGAGAGCACGCAGCTCCTGAACCGTGCCAAGGATCAGTTTGATCGCCTCTATGCTGAAAGCGCCGAGCGGCCGAAGATCATGTCGATCGCGATCCATCCGTATATTTCGGGTCAGCCGTTCCGCATCAAATATCTCGAAGCGATCTATGACTATGTGAACCAGTTCGAAGGCGTGGTGCATTGGAATGGCGCCCAGATCCTCGATTGGCACAATACCCAGGTGGCGAAGTGAGTGTGACGTCCCAGCAGATGCTGCCAGCAATTCCCGTCACCGGCGTGCCGGTCGTGGGGGGCGGTTTTTTCCCTGTACGCCGCGTTTATTGCGTGGGGCGCAACTATCTCGACCACATCCGCGAGATGAAGGAAGCCGACGAGCGCGATCCGCCGTTCTTCTTCCAGAAGCCGCGCGACAGCGTGGTGCCGGACGGCGCGCGCGTGCCTTATCCGGCTTTCACCGAGGACTTCCAGTTCGAGGTTGAGCTGGTGCTGGCCATCGGACGCGGCGGCCGCGATATCGCGGTGGAGGATGCGCTCGATCACATCTGGGGTTATGCCGTTGGCATCGATCTCACCCGTCGCGACCGCCAGCGCGATGCCCGCGATATGCGACTGCCTTGGGAAATGGGCAAAAGCTTCGACGCGTCCGCGCCTTGCGGCGAAATTGCGCCGGCACGTGATGCCCGGCATTTCAACAATTGCGCGATCACGCTGTCGGTGAACGGCGTCGAGAAGCAGCGCGGCGATATCGGCCAGATGATCTGGAGCGTGCCGGAGATCGTGGCGCAGCTGTCGAAGCAGATGAAGCTCGAGCCGGGCGATCTCATCTATACGGGCACGCCTGCCGGCGTGGGTCCCGTCGTTCCGGGCGACGTTATCGACGCGCGGATCGAAGGCCTGCCGTCGCTCGGCATTACCATCGTTGAGCCGGAGATCTGATCATGTTGCCGACCGAACGCATTTCCTACTCGCCGATTGACGCTCGTCCACCGCTGAAGCTGCCGAATGGCAAGCGCATGGCAGTGTGGATCATCGTCAATGTCGAGGAATGGGACGCCAAGCAGCCGATGCCGCGTACGGTGCTGACACCGCCGGCCGGCGGCTCGCCGTCGCCAGACGTTCCGAACTGGGCCTGGCACGAATACGGCAATCGCGTCGGCTTCTGGCGCATGCTGAAAGTGTTCGACGACTACAAGCTCCCCGCCGCGCTGGCGATCAATGGTTCGGCGATCGCTGCTTACCCGCCCATCGTCGAGGCAGCCAAGGCGCGCAACTGGGAATTCATGGGTCATGGTTTCACCCAGCGCAATATGCAGAAGGTTGAGAACGAACGCGAGGATATCCGCAAGACTGCCGACGTGATCGAGAAGGCCACCGGCAAGCGGCCGCGCGGCTGGCTCGGGCCCGGTCTGACCGAGACCTGGGAAACGCCGGATCTGCTGAAACAGGAAGGCTATGACTACGTCGCCGACTGGGTGCTCGACGATCAGCCGGTGTGGCTCAAGACCACGACGATGCCGATCGTCAACGTGCCCTATACGCAGGAATGCAATGACGTCGCGATGATGCTGATCCAGCATCACAAGGCGTCGGAATATTGCGACCGGGCCGTCGACCAGTTCGAGCAGATTTACGAGGATTCCGAGAATTCGGCCCGTGTCATGGCATTGGTTGTGCATCCCTACATCATGGGCGCGCCGCATCGCCTCAAGCATTTCCGCCGAATCTTCGAGACCATCCAGAAGAAATCCGACGTGGCTTTCATGACCGGCGAACAGATTCTCGATTGGTATCTTTCGGTCGGACCGAAAGCGCCAGAAGCATAGATCAGGCAAGCAGCAGGGCATGAGTCTCTTTCAACTCCTCAACGGCCTGACTTTCGCCGCGTTGCTGTTCGTCGTGGCAAGCGGCTTCACGCTGATCTTCGGCCTGCTGCGCATCGTCAATCTCGCGCATGGCGCGCTGTATCTGTTCGGCGGCTATATCGGCTATAGCGTTGCGGTGAAGACCGGCAGCTTTGTGCTCGGCGGTATCGGCGCCATGGCGGCGATCGCGGCCATCGGCTTCGTGCTCGATCAGGGATTGCTGCGCTTCGTGCGCGGCAACGAGCTGCGGCAGGTGCTGCTGACGCTCGGCGTCGCCTTTTTCCTCAACGATCTCGCGCTGGTGATCTGGGGCGGCGACAGCTTCACGGTGCCGATCCCGGAGATGTTGCGCGGCGGCACGCGGGTGTTCGGCACCTTTTATCCGATCTACCGGTTGTTTGTGCTGGGGATGGGCATCTTCGTCTTCATCGGCCTGTGGGTGCTGCTCAATCATACAAGGCTCGGCGCGCTGATCCGCGCTGGCGTGGACGATGCCGAGATGGTCGAAGCGTCCGGCGTCAATATCCGCCGCGTCTTCCTCTTCACCTTCCTGTTCGGCTCGGCACTGGCCGGCCTTGGCGGCCTGATGGGAGGTGCGTTCCTGTCGCTCTATCCGTCGGCGGACGCGGAAATCCTCACCTTCAGTCTCGCCGTCGTCATCATTGGCGGGCGTGGCAGTCTCGTCGGCGTCGGTGTCGGTAGCCTGCTGGTCGGGCTTCTGAATACGCTCGGCCAGGTGATGTTCCCCGAACTCGCTTATTTCGTGATCTTCGGCCCGATGGCGGTGTTGCTCGCATTCCGTCCGCTCGGCCTGTTCGGACGTGCCACATGACGCAGCCCGTATCCAAAACGTCAGTTCTCGCCGGCATGACCAGCCGTGCGCTCGTCATCGCCGCGCTGGTGGTGATCGTCGCTGCCTGCCTGCCGATGGTGCTGTCGAGCTATCAGGTCGGCCTCGCCACCGAAGTGTTGATCTTCGGAGTCCTTGCCATGTCGATCGACATTCTCGCCGGTTTTGCCGGCCGGACTTCCCTCGGGCATGGTGCCATCTTCGGTGTCTCGACCTATGTCGTCGTTTATGCGACCGGCCAGGCCGGTCTGTCGCCCTGGGCGGGCTTCGCGCTTGGTGTGCTGGCGGCCACCGCGGTGGCCTCGGTATTTGCGCTGCTCGCAGTTCGCACCTCCGGCGTCTACTTCCCGCTGCTGACGCTGGCGCTCGGCATGATCGTGTGGGGCGTCTGCTTGCGCTGGACGCAGGTCACCGGGGGCGAAAACGGCATGCGCGCCGATGTGCGGCCGGCAGCCCTGATGAGCCACAGCGCGTTCTATTGGGCGGTGCTGGCCGGCGCAGTTGTCGTGTCCTTTGCCATGTGGCGGTTCGTGCGTTCGCCCTTCGGCCTGACGCTGCGCGGCATCCGAGACAGCGAAAGCCGCATGCGTAGCCTCGGCTACAATGTGCCGCTGCATCTGTTCATCGGTTTCACGGTGTCAGGCATCTTCGCCGGTATCGCCGGGGGCCTCTACGCGATGTTCAACAATTTCGTCAGCCCTTCGACCGTCGCGCTCGCGCAATCGGTGGAAGGTGTGTTGATGATGATCGCCGGCGGTGTCGGCACGCTGTTCGGCGCCTTTGTCGGGGCAGCGGCGATCATCGTGCTGGAGAACATCGTCAGCTCCTACACGGAGCGTTGGCTGATGGTGCTTGGCATCACATTCGTTCTGATCATGATCTTCGCCCCCGAGGGCATCATAGGCAAGCTGCGCGCGATCACCTCGCGCAAGGTGCGATAAGTCGGTTTCACGTTTCAATCGGGTTGCTCACGAAAGGACTTTGAGATGGATCGCAGGCAATTTCTCAAGAACACGACGGCAGCAGTCGCTGCCGCGGGCGTTGGCGCCGCTCCGTGGCGCTCGGCTCAGGCTCAGGCAAGCCCGATCAAGATCGGTCTGTTGGCGCCGCTGACCGGCGTTGTCGCTTCGGGCGGCAAGGAAATGGTCGAGGGCGTGCAGTTCTATCTCGATCAGGTGAAGAACGAGATGGGCGGTCGCAAGGTCGAGCTGGTGATCGAGGACGATGCGTCGAATCCCGACACCGCTTTGCAGAAAGCGCGCCGTCTGGTCGAGCAGGGCAATTGCCACATGCTGATCGGCAACCTGCTCGCCAATACCGGCCTTGCTGTCGCCAACTACGTCAAGGGCACCGGAACGCCCTACTTCATTCCGATTATCGCGGCTGACGATCTCACCCAGCGCGCCCGCATCAAGAACGTAATCCGCGTCGCCGGCTATTCAGCCAGCGCCTTCACCCATCCGTTCGGTGATTGGGCCCTGAAGCAGGGTTACAAGAAGATCGCCACCATCAGCCAGGATTACACCTTCGGCCACGAACAGTGCGGCGGTCTCGCCCAGGTGTTCACCGAAGGGGGCGGGCAGATCGTGCAGCAGTTCTGGCATCCGCTGAACACCGCCGACTTCAGCCCCTATCTCGGTCAGCTCGCCGATCTCAAGGTCGATGCCATCTTCGCGATGGAAACCGGTGCTGATTCGACGCGTTTGATCCAGCAATACGCGTCCTTCGGCCTGAAGGAAAAGACGCCGCTGTTGATGGCGATGAACGGCACTGACCAGTCGGTGATCCGCACCATGGGCCCCGAATGCGAAGGCATCATCGCAGCGGCGCATTTCGCCGAAGGTTCGGACGTCCCGACCACGGCGAAGTTCGAGAAGGATTATGAGGCGAAGTACGGCAAGATCCCGTCGCTCTACGGTTTCTCGATGTATTCCGGCATGATGTGGATCGATGCCGCGCTGAAGAAGATGGGCGGCAAGGTCGAGGACCGCGAAACCTTTATCGATACGGTACTGAAGACCGAGCTCGACAATTCGCCACTCGGCAAGATCGTTAAGTTCGACGACTACGGCAACCCGATCTACGACGTCTACATTCGCAAGGTCGTCAAGCGCGCCGATGGCAAATACTGGAACGTGCCGATCGAGACCTATCCGAATGTCTCGCAATTCTGGAAGTACGATCCGGCGACCTATCTGAAGCAGCCGCCTTACTCGCGGACCTTCCAGGGCATCAAGAAGACCTGATTCAATATTGCTGACATCGAGGCGCGGCCGTGTCGCCGCGTCTCGTTCACTGGGAATTATTCGTGTCCGAACCGATCCTGACGCTGACAGATGTGGTAGTGGCCTTCGATGCCTTGCGGGCGGTCGATGGCGTCAGCCTGATTGTGCCGCGGGGCCAACGCCGCGCCATCATCGGCCCCAATGGCGCCGGCAAGACCACGTTGTTCAATGCCATCGCCGGCGCGCATCCGCCGACCTCCGGCAAGATCAGGTTCAATGGACATGACGTGTCCAGACTGCCGTCACACCGGCGTGCGCAGCTCGGCATCTCGCGCACCTTCCAGATCACCAACCTGTTCCCCACGCTGAGCGTGCAAGACAACATGATGCTGGCGCTGCGTGGATTGAAGCCGAAGAAGTTTTCGCTGTTCGGCTCGCCAGATGCGGACGAGGGTGAGGCCGCGCGTATCGTGGATGCGCTAAAGGCTGCGCGGATCGCCGAGCGCGCCGACACCATCGTCAAGGAAATGTCCTATGGCGAGCAGCGGCAGCTTGAAATTGCGATTGCGCTGGTGACGACGCCGACCATGCTGCTACTGGATGAGCCCGCGGCCGGCCTGTCGCCGTCGGAGCGCTCGATGATTGCCGAGGTGATCCGCTCGCTCGATCCGGCAATTACCGTGATCCTGATCGAACACGACATGGATCTGGCGCTCGGTCTGGTTGACTACGTCACCTGCATGTTTGAGGGCCGTGTGCTGGTGGAGGAGCCGCCGGAAGGCATTCGCCGCAACGCCAAGGTCCAGGAAGTCTATCTCGGGAAGCCGCGCCATGCTTGAGGTCAAGGATCTGCACAGCGGTTACGGCGACGCGATCGTGGTGCGCGGCGCCTCGCTTGAGGTGCGTCCTGGCGAGATCGTGGCGCTGCTCGGCCGCAATGGCATGGGCAAGACGACGTTCATTCGTTCGATCATGGGTCTGACACCGCCGCAGGTGCGCTCGGGCACGATTACCTGGCGCAGCGATAGTCTTATTGGTCTGCGTCCCCATGATATCGCCAATCGCAAGATTGCGATTGTGCCACAGGGCCGCCGGCTGTTTCCCTCGCTGACGGTGACGGAGCATCTGACCATGCTGAAGAGCGCGCGCGCCAAGGATGGCTGGACGCTCGATCGCATATTCGGCATTTTCCCGCGGCTTGCCGAGCGTCGCTATCACCGCGGCGGCCAGTTGTCGGGCGGTGAGCGTGGCATGCTGGCGGTCGGCCGTGCGCTGATGATCGATCCCGAATTGATTCTGATGGACGAGCCGTCGGAAGGCCTCGCGCCGGTGATGGTGCAGCATCTCGAAAGCATCATTCTCGATCTCAGGAAGGAAGGGCTGTCGGTCCTGCTGGTCGAGCAGAATCTCTATAGCGCGCTGGCCGTCGCCGATCGCGTCTACATTATGGAGACCGGGCAGATCGTGCATCACGGCACGTCGCAGGAAATGAATGAGCAGACTGATGTGCTATTCCAGCGCCTCGGCGTGCATTGAGGACGATATGAGCGAAAATTTGCTGCGCCAAATTGCTGCGGAGTTGAACAATACGCCTGGGGCCGCCGAGCGTACGCCGCGGATGGCGGGAATGGTTGCGGATATCAATGCCCGCATCGCTGCGGAAGCCATCCGCGTGATGCCGTTCGATTCCTCGCCTTACGCCTATCGGGCCTCGCTTGCTGCCGTGGACAAGCGCTGATGCAAAACGCCATCGCCGCCCTCGATCTCTGCGAACTGTCGGACGCCATCGCCCACGGGGAGATCTCGTCGGTGAAAGCGACGGCGGTCGCGCTGGAGCGTCTCGATCTTATTGGCCGCAAGCTTAATGCCGTGGTGCGGCTCGATGGGCCCCGCGCGCTGCGAGCGGCCGAAGCGGCCGACAAGTTGCGCGCGAGCGGCGCGCTCCTGCCGCCGCTGCATGGCGTGCCGCTGGCGCACAAAGATCTGTTCTATCGCGCCGGCGATCTCTCCAGCGGCGGATCGAAAATTCGCGCCGACTTTCGTCCCGATGTCACTGCGACAGTCATCAATCGGCTCGACGCTGCCGGTGCGCTCGATCTCGGCCGGCTGCAACTTGCTGAATTTGCCTTGAGCCCGACCGGCTACAACGAACATTACGGCCATGCGCTCAATCCGTGGAACCCAGCCTATGTGCCCGGCGGGTCCTCGTCGGGCTCCGGTGTTGCCGTTGCCGCGCGCCTCGTGACCGGCTCGCTCGGTACCGATACCGGCGGCTCGCTGCGCCATCCCGGTGCGATGTGCGGGCTGGTTGGTTTGAAACCAACCTGGGGCCTGGTGCCGACCGACGGCGTGATGCCGCTGTCGGCCTCGCTGGATTGCGCCGGCCCGCTGACGCGCACCGCGCGCGACGCGGCGCGGTTGCTGTCGGTGATTGCCGACCGCGATTACGAGGCAGCAATCGGTGCCAGTATCGGCGGCATGACCATCGCCGTTCCCGGCGGCTACTATCGCGATTTGCTGCATCCCATCATCGTCGTGCGGCTGGAACAGGCGGTGGCGGAGTTGCGCGGTCTCGGCGCCAGCATCATCGAGACCGCACCGCCGGATATGGCCGTTGTCAATGCATTGATGCTCCTCGTCATGACCGTCGAGGCGGCGACGATTCACCGCCGCTGGCTGATCGAACGGCCGCAGGATTATGCCGGCCAGATCCGCGCTCGGATCGAGCCCGGCCTGTTCTTTCCCGCGACACGTTACGTCGAGGCGCTCGCGCTGCGCACGCAGATCACGCAGCAATGGATTGCCTGCTGCATGGGAGCGGCCGACCTGGCATTGCTGCCGGCGATCGCAGTTCCGGTGCCGACGATCGAGGCGACAACTGAAGGCGGCCCCGAGGCGGTCGCCCGTATCATCGGTCAACTTGCCCACTGCAGTCGCGGTATCAACTATCTCGGTCTCCCCGGGGCCTCGGTTCCCTGCGGCTTCGACAATGCTGGCCTTCCGGTCGCCTTCCAACTGGTCGGCCGTCCCTATGCCGAAGCCGATATCCTGCGCGCGGCTCATGCTTATCAAGGTGTGACCGACTGGCATCATCGCGTCCCCGATGCCGCCGAACTGAACTAGGAAAAGAGATTCCGAATGCGCATCGTCGATATGCACACCCATGCCCTCAGCAAGCGCGTCGAGCCGCTGGTGGCCGGACATTACGATCCGATGGACAATCCTTATCGGCGCGACATGTCGCCGGCGAGCCGCGAAACTGATGCAGAGCGAGGCAAGCTGCTCCCGGGCCTGATGCTCGACATCGCGAAGCGCCGCGAGATGATGGCGAAGATGGGCGTCGACTTTCAGGTGATCGCGCCGGCACCGGCGCAACAGAACTACTGGGCCGACGAAGATTTGCAATGTGCGCTGTCGCGCGTGCAGAACGAAGACATTGCCGCGCTCGTGGCGCAGGATACTGCACATTTCGCCGGGATGGGTACGCTGCCGATGCGGTTCCCCGGGCGTGCGGTGGACGAGGCGGTTCATGCAGTCGAGCAACTCGGCCTGCGCGGCTTCCAGATCGACACCCGCGTCGAAAACCTCGAACTGTCCCATGCCTTGTTCGATCCACTTTATGCGCGGCTTGCCAAACTGCGCATACCGCTGTTCGTGCATCCCCTCGGCTTCTCCCATGGCCAGCGGCTCGGCGATTTCTTCATGGTCAACAGCGTCGGTCAGCCTATCGAGGAGACTATTGCGATCTCGCATTTCATCATGGGCGGCATTCTTGACCGGCATCCGGATCTCGACGTGATTATCGCCCACGGCGGTGGCTTCTACCCGTTCTACGCAGCCCGACTGGATCACGCCTGGAAGGTGCGTCCAGAAGTACGCCGGCTCACGGCAGATGCACCGTCGACCTATCTTAAGCGGCTCTGGTTTGACACCTGCGTGTTCTCTGCGGAGCTGATCGACAATCTTGTCAAGACGGTGGGCCTCGATCGCGTCATGATGGGCTCGGACTACCCGTTCGACATGGGGGACCCCGATCCGGTGGGGCTGGTCAACAAGGCCAAGCTATCGGACACTGATCGTCGGAAAGTCCTGTTCGGCAATGCGAGCCGGCTGTTCAAGATCGGATAAGCTCCTGCCTCGTTGCGGCAAGGCGGCAACGGATGAGGCAAGATTGGCGATGGTTCATTTTGACTTTGCGAAGCTCAGTGGTCCCGAGCGTTACAAGTTGTTGTGTGGTCTGGTGGTGCCGCGTCCGATTGCGTTGATTACCACCATCTCAGATGCCGGCGTCGTCAATGCAGCGCCGTTCTCGTTCTTCAATGTGTTCTCCGAAAAACCGCCGCTGGTGGTGGTCGGCCTGCAGGCCAGGCCCGATCTGTCGGTCAAGGACACGACCCGCAATGTACGCGCCAATGGGTTGTTTGTTATCAATATGGTGGATGAGGCCCTCGCCAACGATATGGTCGATTGTTCGATCAGCTTTCCATCGGACACCGGCGAACTGGATGCTCTGCAGCTTCCAATGACGGCTGGCATCAATGTGCCGGTGCCGCATTTGGCGAAGGCGCCTGCGGCACTGGAATGCCGAAAAGTGACAATGATGAACTTTGGCGCAGAGCGCGACTTACTGGTCGGAGAGGTCCTGGGCATTCAGGTTCGCGATGGTGTTGTCGACCCCGTCACCTTGCGTACGGACTATGATCACTATCTTCCGGTCGCACGCATCGCGGGAAACATGTATGCACGGATGCAAGATCGGTTCGAGATCAAACCCGACAGCTTCGACACCTGGCAACTCCGCGGCTCCCGTTGAGGGAGGTTTTTTGTCCAGGGAGTGCGTCGGAATGCCGGTGGTAGTTCTCTGCGTGTTCGATTAACCGTCAGAGGTGAGAAATTGCCGCTCCTGCGCTTGCATGGGATATGACTGCTGGATGTATCGGAAAACCGTCATTGTTGTTGCGTGGACTACACTTGCATTGATTGCTTTTGCGACTCTGTCGCCGATCGGGCTGCGACCGCATTTTGGCGGTGTCAGTCTTGAGCGCTTCGGCGCATTCGCACTCGTGGGCCTTTTGTTCGGTCTCGCTTATCCCCGCCATCTCTGGCTTGTCCTGACGCTCGTTGGGGGGGCGGCAGTCGGGCTCGAGGTGCTGCAACATCTGACGCCGGACCGGCACGGCGAGGCGCGGGATGCGCTGGTCAAACTTGCAGGCGGCGTCACCGGCATCGGGATATCGCTCGCGTTCCATCAGGCCCTAAAACGATTTATCACCTTAGGTTGATAATGGCTTGAACGACCTCAGTGAGGTACGTCAGCTCTTTCTGCGAATCACGTTTGCTGGGGTTCAGCCTGTGAAGCGCTATCTTGGATGCTTTGCATCTCGCGGCTTGAAAAAGTACGTGCAATCACGGTAGCGCTCTACCCACGAGCCCTCTTTGAGATTGCGAATGGCAGAAATCACTCACGCCTCCATGTGAAAGTACTTGGCATGTGTAAAAAGACACCGATACAACTTGAAGGAAGGTGTATGTCGTGGCGCCTACAATTTCGACGAGCCTAAGAAACATTTCGGCCAGATTGATGTAGATGGCCGATGACTTTGGTGTGACGTCTCAAAGCGGACAATTCCGTTGCGTGGCGAAGACGTCGATCTCAAAGGACAACGTATTATGCATCGGCGGTACCAGCATTCGAGCATTCCGACCGAAATCATGCGATCGGTTGTCGGTATCTCCGAAGCCGGCAGCATCACCAAGGCCGCTAAGCTGCTCGGCCTGAGCCAGCCGGCCATCAGCTCGCAGATCAAGCGCATCGAGCACGCGGTCGGCGGCAGTATCTTCCAGAAGTCTGCTAACGGCTCATCGACGACAGAGCTCGGAAAGCTCGTTCTGATCCAGGCCAGGAAGATTCTGGAGGCGAACGACCAGTTGCTCTTGCTGCGTGGCGCTTCGCCCGAAGATCAAACCATCCGGCTTGGTCTGGCCAACTTCTATTCGCAACGCGCAATGGAAGGGATGAGCAAGGCGGCGATGAGTAATGTCTGCATCTATTCAGATAATTCGGCCGAGATCGCGAAAAGCATGCTCGACGGCTACATCGATGTCGGTGTGTTCCTCTGTATCTCCGATATGCCCGGAGATACAGCCATAGATATCGTCGCGCAACGCGACGATGAATTGACTTGGGTCCGATCCAGGGATTTTACGTTAAGTCCTGGCGCGCCCATTCCGTTGCTGACTTGGCCGGGGCAGATCGTGCATAACGTCATGATTCAGGCGCTTGAGCGCAAGGGCATGATCTATCGTATCGCATTTTCCAGTCCGGACTATCATGCACGGATCGAGGCTGCGAAGGCAGGCATCGGTTTAACCCTGCTGCCAACGGCTCTGATCCCGGCGTCGCTCTTGGCGGCCAATGAGTATTATCTTCCAAAGCTGGCGATACCCAAACTCGTGCTATGCGCGCGCGAGGGTATTCGCAAGAAACACAGCATTCTAATAGAGGAACTGCACGTTAAATTCTTCGGTATATAGTTCTCATCGACGCGCGTATCAGAAAATGTGATCTCCTCATCAAATCCAATGGCATCATCCAATACAATGCAGGCATTGGCGATGATCGATCCCACCAAGTGGTAGCAGAAGTTGTATAGGTAGTTTTCACGCGGTCTTGCGAAGCTCAGCGCATGTTGAGATTCGATGCCAGCATGAGAAAACTCCTGTCGTGTCGACGCGGTGCCTCCGCAGTCGAATTCGCGATGCTGCTTCCCGTCTTTCTGTCGATCGTTTTCGGCATCGTTGTCTTCGGGTCATATTTTGCAGTCGTTCACGGTGTTCAGCAGCTTGCTGCCGAGGCAGCACGTTCCTCTGTCGCCGGGCTGACCGAGACCGAACGTGGCTCGATCGCATCGACCTATGTCACGTCGAATGCCGCGACTTATCCGCTGATCAATGCGTCAAAGCTGAGCGTCAATGCGGCGACATCGTCGTCGAACGCAAACGTCTTCGTGGTCACGGTCAACTACGACGCGTCGACCATGTTCATCTATTCGCTTCCTTTCGTGCCGATGCCTCCATCGCAAGTCTCCCGATCTGCCGCCATTCCCTACGGAGGGTTTTGAGCGATGGAGCCGATGCGCGCACTTCTTAAGAGGTTTCGCACCGACCAGCGCGGAAATATTGCCATCATGTCTGCGGGCGGCATGATCCTGGCCGTTTGTTGTGCTGCACTGGGTGTCGATATCGGGACCATTGCTGCCGATCGTCGCAAGACGCAGGCTGCCACGGATCTCGCCGCGATCGTTGCGGCCAGCAACTTAAGCAATGCGACAAACGCAGCAAAGGCGGCGGTCATCAGCAATAACTATCCGGCCAGTGCCCTGGTTGGTGTCGAACTTGGAACTTACACGGCTAATTCGGCCGTCGCTGCGCAAAGCCGCTTTGTCACCCCAGCGACTGGAACAGCCAATGCGGCGCGGGTCAGTCTTCAGACGGCGACGCCGCTTTACTTCAGCCATTTCTTTACCGGCAGCAACAATTTCACCATCAAGACGACGGCGACCGCAACAACGACGGCGATCGCGTCGTTCTCGATCGGTTCGCGATTGGCGTCGTTAAATGGCGGCTTGTTGAATAGCGTTCTTGGATCGATGCTGGGCACGACCCTGTCGCTGTCAGTCATGGACTACAATGCGCTTCTTGGCGCGCGCATCGATGCTTTCACCTTCCTCTCGGCGCTGGCGACGCGCGTCGGTCTGACCGGTGTGACTTATGACACGCTGCTGAAATCGAACATCAAGATCGGGGACGTTCTTGCCGCAGCGCTGAGCGCGCAGCAGGCTACCAATGGCAGCGGCACCGCGACCACCGCACTCTCGACGATATCGCAGGCTTCGGCATCTGTGACGACCAAGATTGCGCCTGGCAAGCTGATCGATGCGGGTCCCTACGCGAACCTGATTGTGGGCGTCAAGCCGAAAGACGGTGTGAGCATCTCGCTTTACGATTTGCTACAGGCAACGGCTGGAATGGCTAACGGCACCAACCAGATCGCCACATCCGTCAATTTAGGTCTGCCGGGTATTGCCAGCGCGTCACTTACGGCGACTATTGGCGCACGGCCACAAGGATCCGGCTGGATTGCCGTGGGTACGCAGGGCGTCAGCGTCCATACAGCTCAGACACGGGTGCTGCTATCCATCCAGTTGATTGGAAGTGGTTCGGCGTCACTGGTCAATCTGCCAGTTTATGTGGAGGTCGCGTCGGGCACTGCGACGCTGAACAAAGTCAGTTGCGGCTATCCCAACGTCAATACATCGAGCGTCACGCTTGGCGTCACGCCGGGCATTGTCGATGCATGGATAGGTAACGTCACTGTAGCCGATCTCAACAATGTTACGACCAAGCCGAATCCAGGGCCGGCACCGCTTGTGAATCTCCTGGGCATTCCAATTGTGACGGCAAAGGCCCATGCGGGTATGGGCAACACCACGCCGGTCAGCGTTAATTTCAGCTATTCGGATATCACGTCACAGACGAAGAAGACCGTGAACACGACAAACTTCACGTCGTCCCTGACGGGTAGTCTGCTTGGCGACCTCAACATCAGTGTTCTTGGACTGGGTTTGGTGATCCCGGGTCTTGGTGGACTCGTCACCAGCATCATCAGCGGGGCAACCAGTTCAATCGATCAATTGCTGGCGGCAACGCTGGCAAGTCTCGGCGTCGGAATTGGACAGGCCGATGTGTGGGTATCCGGCATTCGCTGTGACGGCGCAGTGTTGGTGAACTGAATCAGTAACGCGTGAATTTCAATGCCATCTTTAACAGAAGAGGACTGATAAAATGGGATACGAAGCCGCAATGAACCGCCCCAACGTTAACCGCAAGCGCTCGGTTGTCGTCTCGAAGAAGCGCACCAGCGTCAGCCTGGAAGACAGCTTCTGGGCCAGCCTGCAGGCGATCGTTCGCATGGAGAATACCACTATCGAGCACTATATCGAGAAGATCGAGCGCAAGCGCGAAACACCAAATTTGTCGTCCAACCTGCGTATCGCTGTGCTCGAATATTTCCAGCAGATTGCTGCACGCAGCTTGACGGCTGGTACCGCCGATCAGCCTGCTGCGAGCAGCAATGCCAAGCTGCATGACAATCACAATCAGCTGACTGAAAAGGTCGCGGCCTATTGGGGCCGTGCGGGATCACAGAATCAGCAGCTGGTCGACTAGGTCAGCTGCTCGATTCTTCCAGTTCATTTGATTTGAGGAAACGACGCGCAGTGCCGCGCGACGTCGTTCGTCGACTATTTTACGACAACGGCCGTTTTGGCCACGGAGCGACAGATGTTTAACCGACAGAGCAAGACCGATTTGCAGAATGCATTGGCGCAAGCGACCGCCATCAGTCGCTCCCAGGCCATCATCGAGTTCAATCTCGATGGCACGATCATCAAGGCGAATGAAAATTTTCTCAAGGCACTCGGCTATACTCTCGATGAGATCAAGGGCAAGCACCACGGCATGTTTGTGGAGCCTGCCGTGCGCGAGAGTGTCGCTTATCGGGAGTTCTGGGGTAACCTTAACAGGAGCGAATTTCAGGCAGGGCAGTTCAAGCGGGTCACCAAAGGTGGCAAAGAGATCTGGATCGAGGCCTCCTATAATCCGATCATGGACAAGAGCGGCAAGCCGTTCAAAGTCATCAAATTCGCCACGGATATCACGGCGCAGAAACTCGAAAGCCTTGAGGCCTCCGGAAAAGTGGCCGCTATCAGTCGCGCACAGGCGGTCATCGAATTCAATCTTGATGGCTCCATCATTGTCGCCAACGAGAATTTCCTGAACACGGTTGGTTACGCACTGTACGAAATACAGGGGCGGCATCACAGCATGTTTGTGGAAGCCGGTGAACGCGATGGCGCAGCCTACCGGGACTTCTGGGCGCGGCTCGGCCGGGGTGAGTATCAGGCGGCCGAATACAAGCGCGTCGGCAAGGGTGGCAAGGAAATCTGGATTCTTGCGACCTATAATCCCATTCTCAATGATGCTGGCAAGCCGTTCAAGGTTGTGAAATTCGCGACCGACGTGACCCAACAAAAGCTGCTTGCCGCTGATAGCAACGGACAGATGGCGGCTATTCGCAAGTCTCAGGCGGTCATCGAGTTTCGCATGGATGGCACCATCCTGACGGCAAACCAGAATTTCCTTGATGCGGTCGGTTACACAATCGACGAAATCCGCGACCGCCATCACAGCATGTTCGTCGATCCGATGGAGCGATCTGGCGCGGCCTATGTGGAATTCTGGGCGAGCCTCAATCGCGGGACCTATCAGGCCGCGGAATACAAGCGCATCGGAAAGAGGGGCCGGGAGATCTGGATCCAGGCATCCTACAATCCGATTCTCGATCTCAACGGCAAGCCGTTCAAAGTGGTCAAATACGCTGCCGATATTACGGCGCAGGCCATGGCCCGCCTGAAAGCGGAGCGCGCTCGTTCCTTGATCGAGTCGGTCGCAGCTGGCAGCGAAGAGATGAATGCATCGATCCGCGAAATCTCCGAGACGATGGTGAAGTCCCGGCAGACGGCGGAGTCCGCGGTGCAACAGGTGGAGACGGCGGACATCCAGGCGCAGCGGCTTACCTCGGCGGCTCATGCGATGGGGGGCATCGTTGGGCTCATCGGCGACATTACCGGCCAGATCAACCTGCTCGCGCTCAACGCGACGATCGAATCGGCTCGCGCTGGTGAGGCGGGGCGGGGCTTTGCGGTGGTGGCGGCGGAGGTCAAGAATTTGGCCAACCAGGCCAAACAGGCGACCGACAAGATCAGCAGCGAGATCGAGGCCCTGAACGGCATCTCCGGTGACGTGGTCGGCGCGCTGGTCTCGATCAAGCAGGCCATCGAACATGTCAACGAGTTCGTGACCTCGACGGCGGCGGCAGTCGAAGAGCAGAGCACTGTGACCAGTGATATGTCGGACAACATGCAGCGCGCGGCATCCGAACTGGCCTGATGCGCTGAATTCGGACGGCTTTGTTGGATCATCCGCGATTGTGCTATCAATTGCGGATGATCCTGCCGTTCAATGCCGCCACCCGAACAATGATCGAGACGCGCCTGGCCGTATTCACGCGGATCGACGAGGGCCAGTGCGCTTCGGGGCTGAAGCGTGCGGCGGTGGCCCTCGTGATGGTTGAAGCGGCGACCGAATTGGAGACCTCGCTGTTGCTGACGTTACGCGCGTCCGGTCTGCGCGCTCACAGTAATCAATGGGCACTTCCTGGCGGTCGCTGCGATCCCGGCGAGACACCCGTGCAGGCGGCAATCCGCGAGTTGCATGAAGAGCTCGGTCTGCAGCTCACGCGGGACGATGTCGTCGGTGTCCTCGACGATTACCCGACCCGCTCCGGCTATCTGATCACGCCTGTCGTCATGTGGGCGCAAGACAGCGTTCAATTGATGCCGAACCCCGATGAGGTCGCCTCGGTTCATCGCATTGCGCTGTCGCAGCTCGCGCGACCGCAGGCGTTCGATTTCGTTGCCATTCCCGAGAGCGACCGACGCCTGATCCGCTACAGTCATTTCGGCCACTTTATTCACGCGCCGACCGCAGCGCTGATCTATCAGTTCAGCGAAGTTCTTGCGGGGCGCACCACCCGTGTGGCCGAGCTGGAGCAGCCGGTCTTCGCCTGGAAGTAGCGTCACCGTTGCGAAGCGGCGTCGTTTCGGCAACGATGCCACAACAAGAATGCGTTTCCGGGAGGATGTACGCCATGGTGACATGGAAGGGATGGCTATGCGCTGCGGTGGCAGTATGTGCGTGGCACGGTTCGACAGGACTTGCGCGAGCGCAGACCTATCCGGCACGCCCCGTCACATTGATTATCCCGTTCGCGCCTGGTGGCAGCACGTCGATCGTCGGGCGCGTCATCGCCGACAAGATGAGCGAGACGCTCGGCGAGAAGATCATTGTTGACAATCGGGTGGGAGCTGGCGGCACCGTGGGGACGCGCGCCGTCGCCAAGAGTGCGCCGGACGGTTACACCATCGGCCTCGGCTATACCGGAACGCTGGCGATCGGCCCTACGCTCTACGGCAAGGGCGGCTACGATCCGCGCAAGGATTTCGCGCCGATCGGAATGATTGGCAATTCACCGAACTCTCTGGTGGTGCACCCGTCATTCCCGGCAAAGACGGTTGCCGAACTTATAGCCTATGCCAAAGCGAATCCCGGCAAGCTCAATTTCGGTTCAGCGGGGGCAGGTACCGCAAGCCATATTACCGGCGAATATTTCGGACATGCCGCAGGTATCACCTTGGTGCATGTGCCGTACAAGGGAACCGGGCCGGCGCTGGTCGACCTTATCGGCGGGCATATTCCGATGGCCTTCGCGCCAATCCCCGCAACACATGCCAATATTGCTGGCGGACAATTGCGTGGGCTGGCAGTGACCAGCCTCACGCGCACGAGCCTGCTTCCGGATGTGCCGACCATTGCCGAATCTGGACTACAGGGGTTCGATGCGTCGCTGTACTACGGCCTGATCGCGCCGGCCGGGACGCCGCGGCCGATCATCGACAGGCTCAACAAGGAACTTCGCGCGGCGCTGGCCTCCGACGAGGTCCGAAAACGCCTGCAGCAGGATGGCACGGAACCGACGCCGGGCACGCCGGAAGATTATGCAGTCTTCATCGATCAGGACGAGACCAAATGGTCGCGGATCGTCAAGACCAGCGGCGCCAAGGAAGAGTGAAGCATTCCAATTGGTTGACGAGCGCAGGGGCGGCGGGAAATTGCCGTTGCGGTCAGGGTTGTGACAGTATTGGAAAGACAATCTTCACCAAACTGCTCCAACGTCATTCGGACGGGAACACCATTGACTCACGTCGGGGCCAGCGCGGGGCGGCGTTCGGTCTCGGCCATTTGCATTGATGCAGGCGAGGGCCTGCAACTACTCAACAGGTCTCATGTCTCATTCGATTCGCTCATTGGCCGTCTTCGCTTCGGTCGTCCTGCTATCGGCGTCATCACCTGCGCATACGTTTGACCCGAACGCACTGCCCGTGAGCGTTGCCAATGCGATGGCGCAGGGCGCTTCGCCGCAAGCCATCGCTGAATACCGACGCAAGCTTGCGGAATATCAGGAAGCGCGTGCGGCCTTCGATCAGGAGGCCGGTGCCTATTGGGATGCAATCTCTGAGAAACGAAAAATTCGCAATGCCAAGCGCCGCGACCGCCAGCAGATCACGCTTAATGACTACGTGCTGGAACAGGCGCCGCTTTATGAAGGACCAAAACGTCCTGTGAATCCGGAGCCTGAAGATACCGGTCCGCGCGTTCGCAAGGATCTTCCGGTGGTAGCGGATTTCCTCGCGGCGGCGAGGGAGCAATTCCAGTTCGTGCCGCAGCGGCCTGCCAATGAGATGGAGTTCAAGCGCGCTTATGCCCGTGCCGCCATGCAGGCCGGGCTGACACGCGACATTGCGGTACGCGTCTATTCGTTCGAGACCGGCGGCAACGGCGGCCATGACATGCAGTCAGGTCTCAGCCCGTCGCGTCCGGGATCGCGCGCGATCTCCACCGCCATCGGCTACAATCAGCTGCTCACAGCCAATACGACGACGCTCGTTGCCGAACAGGGGCCTCAGATTTTGAGAGTGCTGACCGAGAAGGCATCGCCGCTCTCGGGCCCGCCGCGCAAAGCGATGGATCACAAGATCGCGGTATTCAAGCGCATGCAGGCCGTGGTGCGCACTGTCCCACAAAACTGGAGCGCGCTCGAAAAGCTTGGCACGACCCCACAGGGCTGGGCCATGCATGCGCTGGTTCTGGATATGGATATCGGCCCGCAATTGCAGGTCCACAAGCTGCTGACCTCGGTGAATTTCGCGCGTGCCCGCGGTTTCGATCGCCCGCTGAGTGCAGCCGAGCTTGAGATGATGAATCTCACTGGCGATGGCAACGGCTTCGATATGGTGACCATGCCGCTGGCTATGCGCGAACAGGTGCCGACGGCGAATTTCTTCCAACGCGGCGGCTATGAGCGTAATCCGGTGGCGATCCGTCACAACACGGTAGCCAAGCTGCTCGCAGTCACCAACGCGCGGATGGACAGCAACAGCAATCTGCCGGGCGCAAAAGAATTGGCCGCGGCTTTTTGAGCCACGGCCAATCTATGCCTCGTGATGTACGCTCTCGCGGAGAGCGGCTGGGCTTATGAGTTGCCCGGATTGAAATCGTCGCTTGGTGCTTCTGCCGGCGCGCCAGCCGCAGCAACGTCGGGGCGAGGACCGTGCGGACGGCGGCGACGACGCGGCGGGAAGCGCTCTCCACCAGCATTCTGTTCGAAGCCACCTGGAGCAGCACCCGGCTGAGGCTGCGCACCACCCGTGATGAAAGAAGGCAGACGATCGACACCATCGCCGACCGGCATCATCGGCTGCGGTTGCGGCTGATATTGCGGCTGGCCCTGCGGCTGATTCTGCTGGCGGTGTTCGCGATTATTGTTCTCGCGGGGCTGATAGGGCTGTTCGCCGCGCTGCTGATAGGGCTGACCACCCTCACGCTGCGGAGGCTGCTCGCGCTGCGCAAAGGGCTGCTGTTGTACTGGCACGAAACCAGGCTCGGCGCCGAAGTTCGAGTAGCTCTCGCTCTCGTCATCGTTGTCCTCAGGCGGCATCTCGTTTTCGGTGCGCGGTTGCGGCTGATTCTGCCGGAACTGCTCCTGCGCGGCGGCGATCAGGCGGAAATAGTGCTCGGCGTGCTGATAGTAGTTCTCGGCGGCAACGGGATCACCGGAGCTGCGCGCGTCGCGGGCGAGCTGGACGTATTTCTCTGCGACGTGGGAGGCGGTACCGCGGATCTTGATATCGGGGCCATTCGATTCGAAGACCCGGGTCATCGGGTTCTGGCCGCGCCGATTGTTATTGTTGTTATTATTGTTGTTGCGGTTGTTATTGTTATTCCGCATCCGCTTGTTGTTGTTCTGACCGTTTCGCATGTGTCGCCTTCAGTTATCGATCCAGAGTGTCACAGAGCTATGTTTCAAAGAGATGATTGCCGCAGCACATTGCGGGATTCGGACGCGTCAAGCGTCCGAATCGTCGTGCAGACCTTTGCTGCATCGATCTTGCCGTCATTCGCGTTCAACAAACACGCGTTCCCCAACCGTCCGCTGACCGTGCCAGTCGGACCAAATAACTCACCCGCCGAAACAAGGCCAAGCTTCTACGCGTGACGTTTTCTGTGCGTGAAGTTTAAAGCGCAATATCAGGCTTTCGTTCGCTTTGCGGTCGCGGGCAGCGCAGCTCTTTCAGCCATCGCGCTCAATTCAACCTGCCTGTTGGAACCTTTCAACCGGCGGGCTCTCTACCGAGAATTCTGGCCTCCAGCCGTAAATCTACGGGGCGAGCCAACCCTGAACCGATGTTGTAACCAGAAGGTAGTCGCTCCCCGGGGATATTCCAAGTGGTTTTTTCTGTCGCAAGAAGGCTTTATCGGGGCTTTTTTTGTCCTGATACCGCCCTGCGAATGCCCCCCAGATCGGCTTTGGCCGGTCCCGGGAGGGTTAACCCGGATACCGTCATCAGACCGGCGACATCGTCGCTTTGGTCGTGGCCGACCTCCACCACCAGGAGGCCGCCGGGCACCAGCAACCGGGCGGCTTCGGGGGTGATGATTCGATAGGCATTTAGTCCGTCTTTTCCACCATCCAGGGCGCGGAGCGGGTCGTGGTCACGCACCTCGACGTCGAGGCCGGCGATATCGGCTGAGGGAATATAGGGCGGATTGGAGACGATCAGGTCAAAGCCGCCGGCCAGGGCCGATGCATAGTCGCAGGCGACGAAATGAGCGCGCTCGATCAAGCCGAGTTGCGCAGCGTTGGAGCGAGCCGTCCGCAGGGCGTAGAGATTGATATCAGTCGCAATGCCGGTGGCATTGGTTAACTCCGAAAGCAGCGCCAGCAGGATCGCGCCGGAGCCTGTGCCGAGATCGGCGATCACAAGCGGACGGTTGCGCGGACCAGTCGCATCGAGAAATTCGAGCGCCGCCTCGACGATGGTTTCGGTATCGGGGCGGGGCACCAGCGTATCGGGTGATAGCTGCAGCGGCAGGCCCCAGAATTCTTTCATGCCTAGGACGCGGGCCACGGGTTCGCCATCGATGCGGCGCTGTGCGAAGCGGGCAAGTTGGGCCGCTTCATTGGACGTCAAGATGCGCTTCGCAGCCGAGATCAATCCGGTCAGATCGAGTCCGAGCGCGGCGCCCGTCAACAAGCGCGCGTCGAGTTCAGCGGAATCGATGCTGTGGGTACGGAGCAGATTGGTCAATGAGCGTCGTGCGTTCTCGACGCTCTGTCCGGCGAACATGTCGCCGGCGCTCACGCCGCGTCGCCCTGGGCAGCGAGTTGTGCAGCCTGATGCTCTGTCGTCAGCGCATCGACCAGTTCGCCCAACGCTTCGCCGGCAATCACCTGCGGCAGCTTGTAGAGCGTGAGATTGATGCGGTGGTCGGTGACGCGGCCCTGCGGGAAATTATAGGTGCGGATGCGCTCCGAGCGGTCACCGGAGCCGACCTTCTCCTTGCGCTCGGCCGAGCGGGCGGAATCGATACGCTGCTGCTCGGCGTCATAGATGCGCGAGCGCAGGATGTTCATCGCCGAAGCCCGGTTCTTATGTTGCGAGCGGCTGTCCTGCATCATCACCACGATGCCGGTCGGGATATGCGTGATGCGGATCGCTGATTCGGTCTTGTTGACGTGCTGGCCGCCGGCGCCCTGGGCGCGCATCGTGTCGATGCGCAGGTCGTCCTGCTTGATGTCGATATCCACTTCTTCGACTTCGGGCATGACAGCGACCGTTGCCGCCGACGTGTGAATGCGCCCCTGAGTTTCCGTATCGGGCACGCGCTGCACGCGGTGTACACCGGATTCGAATTTCAACTTGGCGAAAGCACCGCGGCCCTTTACCTCGGCGATGATTTCCTTGTAGCCACCCATGGTGCCTTCGGACGCCGAAATCACCTCGACCTTCCAACCGGCCAGTGCCGCAAAACGCTCATACATCCGGTACAGGTCGCCGGCAAAGAGTGAAGCCTCGTCGCCGCCGGTGCCGGCACGGATTTCCAGCACTACGTTGCGCTCGTCCATCGCATCCTTCGGCAACAGCGCCACGCGGATTTCCTGCGCCAGCGCCTCGATGCGTTCTTCCAGCGCCGGGCGCTCGGCCTGCGCCATCTCGCGCATCTCCGCATCGGTCGAAGTGTCGGCGATCATCGCATCGATATCTTTGATCTCTGCAAGCGCACCGCGATAGGTCTTCACCGCGTCGATCAGCGGATTGAGCTCGGAGAGCTCGCGCGTCATCTTCACATAATTCTCGGCGCTGACCTGACCCATCAGCTGTGCCTCGAGCGAGGCGTGATGTGCGAGGAGCACGTCGAGTTTGGTTTCGGGTAGCAGGGACATCGTGGAATCTCGGAGATCGCGGAAAGGGGAAAGCGCGTCGTACGGGCAGAGCCTCGCTACAACGACAGTCCCTCGGCCTCAGCGAATTCGGTGAGCTTCTGCCGGATCGAGACGCTGCCCGAGGGGGCGTCGAGCAGTTGTGTCATCAGCGCCTCGGCCTTTTTGGCATCGAGGTCGAGAATCATTGCCTTCACGGGACCGTGTGCGGTGGCCGACAGCGACAGCGAGCGATAGCCCATGCCAATCAGTGCCAGCGCGCCGATCGGCTGCGAGGCCATCTCGCCGCACAGCGAGACGTGACGTTTGGCGGCGTCGCCCTTTTGCACGATCTCACGCAGTACGCGCAGGATCGGCGCCGACAGCGTATCGAAGCGTTCCGACACCTTGGCATTGCCGCGGTCGACAGCGAACAGGAACTGGAACAGGTCGTTGGAGCCGACCGAGACGAAGTCGACCTTTTTCAGGAGTTCGTCGAGCTGATAGACCAGCGCAGGCACCTCGATCATGGTGCCAACATCGATCCGCTCTGGCAGCGCATGGCCATGCTGGCGCAGATAGGTCAGCTCACGCTCGATGATCGCCTTGGCCTGATCGAATTCGGCCACTTCCGAAATCATCGGGAACATGATGCGCAGCGCACGCCCACCGCCTGCACGCAGTAGTGCGCGGATCTGGCCGCGTAGCAGGCCAGGCCGATCGAGGCCAAGACGGATCGCGCGCCAGCCCAGCGCCGGGTTCTCCTCGACGATGGTCTCCATGTAAGGGAGCGCCTTGTCTCCGCCGATATCGAGGGTGCGGAACGTCACCGGCTTGGGGCCGGCAGCATCGAGCACCGCACGATACAGCGCCAGCTGATCGCTGGAGCGGGGCAGGCTTTCCCCGACCATGAATTGCAGTTCGGTGCGGAACAGGCCGATGCCCGCCGAGCCGGTATCGTCGATATGCGGCAGGTCGATGATCAGACCGGCATTGATCAGCAGGTCGACCTTCTGGCCGTCCTTGGTGACGCAGGGCCGATCACGCAACGCTGAATACTGCGCCTGTCGCCGCGCGCGGAACCGCACGCGTTCAGCATAGGCGGATTCGATCTCGGCGGAGGGCCGAATATAGATCGAGCCCGAGGTGCCATCGACGATGACGGCGTCGCCGGGATCGGCAATGCCCGGCGCGTTGGCGACTTCCCCGATGGCGGGAATGCCGAGCGCGCGCGCCACGATGGAGACGTGCGAATTCGCGGTACCTTCTTCGAGCACCAACCCGCGCAATTTCTTGCGGTCGTAATCCAGCAGTGCAGCCGGGCCCATCGCGCGTGCGATCAGGATCGCATTGTCCGGCATCTGCTCGCGCGACGGCGCGTGATCCTGGCCGACCAGCTGCCGCATCAGGCGGTGGCCGAGATCTTCAAGATCGTGCAACCGGTCGCGCAGATAGGGATCGGTGGAACGCAGCATCCGCGCACGTGTATCTGACTGCACGCGTTCGACGGCGGCTTCGGCGGTGAGGCCGGTGGCAACGGCTTCGTGCAGCTTGTGCGACCAGCCGTGGTCATTGGCGAACATGCGATAGGCTTCGAGCACATCGCGATGCTCGCCGCCGTCGGCGACGTCGCCGCGTTCCAGCATGCGGTCGAGGTCCGAGCGCAGCTTGGTCAGCGCGGTGTCCAGCCGTTTGATTTCCTTCGGCAAGTCTTCGGCGATGTAATTGGTGATGACGACGCGCGGCTCGTGCAGCACTACATGTCCGAGCGCGATACCATCGGAAAGGATAGCGCCGGTCTTGTGCAGGGAATGCCGCGCAGCGGGCTCGGCGCCCGGCTGCGCCAGCGCCGATAGCTCGCCGGAGGCGATCATCTCGGCGAGCACCATGGCGGTGGTTTGCAGCGCCTCGACTTCTTCCTCGACATAAGTGCGCTTGGCGCGGTTCTGCACCACCAGCACGCCAAGCGTATTGCCGGCGCGCAGGATCGGCACGCCGAGGAACGAGTGATAGATTTCTTCGCCGGTCTCCGGGCGGAACGAGAAGGCCGGATGGCTCTGGGCGTCGTTGAGATTGAGCGGTGTGGCTTCAGAGGCGACCAGACCGACCAGGCCCTCATGGGAGCTCAGCACGGTCTGGTGGACGGCGTCGCGGTTGAGGCCTTCGGTGGCGTAGAGCTCGAGTGTATTGTCGATGCGCAGCACGTATGTCGAGCAAACTTCCGCCACCATATTGGCGGCGATCAGCACCACGATCTTGTCGAGGCGTTCCTGAGCGCTGACCTGCTCCGCCATCACTTCGCGGAGCCGTCTCAGCAAGACTCGGGGGCCACCCGACGCGCTCCGCATGTGCCGACACCCTCCCCACGAGGCCGACACCTGACAAAAGCCGTGCGCCGACGCTAAGCCTCAGAAAACAATAGAATTTGCACCGCCGCGCAACAAGAGGCACAGCGACAGAACCGTATCAGATTGTCCGAAACGGCGCCCTCAGCCGCAACGGCTGCCCATGCAGGCCGTATAGCGAATTGAGGCTTGTTTTGCCAAGCAAAACACCTGCCAGACAAGAAACACACCGTTCACATCAAAATAACGGATGTTTCAGGAAAAATTTTCTACGCTTTGTCGAGGCCATACAGCGTGTGCAGGGTGCGAACCGCCAGTTCCGTATAGGCTGTATCGATCAGGACCGAGAACTTGATCTCGGACGTGGTGATTGCCCGAATATTGATCTGGCGCTCGGAAAGGGCGGCGAAGGCCTGCGCGGCGACGCCGGCATGGCTGCGCATGCCCGATCCAATCACCGAGACCTTGGCGACATCGGTTGCGCTGTCGATGCGGGCATAGCCGATCTTCGCTTTGGCCGCCGTGATGGTCTCCTTGGCGCGGGCATAGTCCGTGGCCGGAACCGTGAAGGTCAGGTCGGTGGTCTTGCCGTCTTCCGAGACGTTCTGAACGATCATGTCGACGTTGATATTGGCTTCGGCAAGCGGCACGAAGATCGAGGCAGCGACGCCCGGCTTGTCCTCGATCTGGCGGACGGAAATCTGGGCCTCGTCCTTGGAAAAGGCGATTCCGGTGACGACGTGGCTTTCCATGATTTCCTCCTCGCTGCAGATCAGCGTGCCCGGCGGGGTGCCGTGCGGGTCGATGTCTTCGGGTTTGTCGAAACTTGAACGCACGAAAATCGGCATGTTGTGGGTCATGCCGAGTTCCACGGAGCGGACCTGCAGCACCTTGGCGCCCTGCGACGCCAGTTCCAGCATTTCCTCGAACGCCACCTTGTTCATGCGTTGTGCCTTCGGCACGACGCGCGGATCGGTGGTGTAGACGCCGTCCACGTCGGTATAGATGTCGCAGCGGTCGGCCTTGACGGCGGCGGCGATGGCCACCGCCGAGGTGTCCGAACCGCCGCGGCCCAGCGTGGTCACGCGCCCGGTCGGCTCATGGATGCCCTGGAATCCGGCGATGACGGCCACTTCCTTGCGCTCCTTGAAGCGCTTGATGAGCTTGTCGCCGTCGATCTCGTCGATCCGGGCCGAGGCATGGGCGTCCGACGTCTTGATCGGGATCTGCCAGCCCTGCCAGGAGCGGGCCTGGATGCCGATGGTTTGCAGCGCGATCGCCAGCAGGCCGGCGGTTACGAGCTCACCGGACGCGACGATGGCGTCGTATTCCCGGGCGTCATGCATCGGCGACACTTCGGTGCACCAGGCCACCAGTTCGTTGGTTTTGCCCGACATCGCCGACACCACGACCGCGACCTCATGACCGGCATCGACCTCGCGTTTGACGTGCTGCGCGACGTTGCGGATGCGGTCGATGTTGGCGACGGACGTACCGCCGAATTTCATTACGAGCCGGCCCATGACGAGTGGTGCATTCCCTGACGACAGTGGGTAAAGATACCGCGCACTAAGCACGCGGGCGAAAACGCGCGTATACATAGCGGCGAGGGTGGGGGCAAGCAACCCGGGTTCCCGGTTCCTTAGAACGCACCGAGACAGGGCATTTTGGACGGTTTATGGGGCGCTATATCGACGATATCCTGCAGCCGGGCGAGAAGGTGCTGTATTCCAGCAACTTGCACTGGGTGGTCTATGCCCCGGCCATCGCGGCCTGGATTGTCTCAGCGGCTTTGCTGGTCCTGACGCGTTACGCGGTCAACGAAACCCTTGTTCTGCTCTGCCTGGCATCATCGGCCGTAGTGGCCTTCGCGGCGCTGTACTGGTCGATGAGGGGCTGGTTCCAGCGCTGGACGACCGAGACGGATGTCACCACGCTGCGGGTCGTGCACAAGGAAGGCTTCATCACGCGCAAGACTTTCGAGATCAGTATCGACAAGGTCGCGAGCGTCAGCGTCAATCAGAGCATTCTGGGACGCATCTTAAATTATGGTGACATCGCCATCGAGAACATGGGTGATGATGAAGAAGTCATCAAGATGATCGCGTCGCCACTCGCATTTCGCAGCCACATCACAGCGCGATAGGACAACGGCTCCACAATGGCCATCCAAGCAAACTTCTCCGACGCTTCCGCATCCTCTGTCGATGCCAGCGAAGTCGCGAAATTCTCGAAGCTGTCGGAGGAGTGGTGGGATCCGCGCGGCAAGATGGCGCCGCTGCACAAGATCAACCCGCTGCGCCTGACCTATATTCGCGACGCCGCCTGCCGCAAGTTCGATCGTAATGTTCGTAGTCTCAATTGCCTGAGTGGCTTGCGCATGCTCGATATCGGTTGCGGGGCTGGTTTGCTGTGTGAGCCGTTCACGCGGCTCGGCGCACAGGTGATCGGTATCGATCCCTCCGCCACCAATATCGCCGCCGCCAAGTTGCACGCAGACAAAGGGCATCTGTCGATCGATTATCGTTGCACCACTGTCGAGGAGATGGACGTGCGTGAGCGCTTCGACATTGTGCTGGCGATGGAAGTCGTCGAACACGTCGTCGATGTCGGCGCATTCCTCGATCGCTGCGCGTCGATGCTGAAGCCCGGTGGCGTGATGGTGGTCTCGACGCTGAACCGAAACTGGAAGAGCTTTGCGCTCGGCATCGTCGCCGCCGAATATGTGCTGCGCTGGCTGCCGCGCGGCACGCATCAGTGGGACAAGTTCGTCACCCCGGACGAACTCGCGCATCATCTGTCGCGCAACAAGCTGGAAATCACCGAACAATCAGGCGTGGTCTACAATCCGCTCGGCGATCGCTGGACGCTGTCGTCCGATATGGACGTGAACTATATGGTGGTTGCGGAAGAGGTGTAACGTTTCTGTTCCGCCTGACTCTGCCTCGGCCGGCCGTCAAACCCCGTTGAGAATAATTACCGTCGGTGCCTTGGGCAGCGCATTGAGTGATATTGTCAGCGTTTGGGCGCTGCGTTGGTCGATCTCGAACTGTTTCCCGATCATTGCCATGAAGTCGCTCAGCGGCGTCATGAAGCGATGCATGGGCAGCACCACCGAGGCGCGTAGCCGCTTGGTGATCTCGGATACGCCGTCGAGAGACATTGTGTAGCTGCCATCGATCGGCACCATCACGATGTCGAGGCGGCCGATCGCGGCGAAGTGGCTTTCGTCGAGCTTGTGATGCAGATGGCCGAGATGGCCGATGCACAGGCCGGCAACCTCGAAGATGAAGATCGAATTGCCGTCCTTCACCATCTCACCGCCCGCGTCATCGCCATAGTATCGGCGGATGTCCGTCGTGACGTTGCGGATCAGCACGTCGCCGATGCGCTCATGGATCTGCGCCGGCTGTCCACTCTCGCCCCACCCATGCAAAACCGTCTTGATGCGCGGGTCGGGGTACAGCGTGTAGTGGGTGCTGTGCGCCCGGTTCATCGTCACCACATCCGGGATGCGATCGAGCTTGTAGACGCCGTTATAGTCGGTGGCGATGGTCACGCCGCCGGGCGTGTCGATGTAGTAGGTGGAGTGTCCGGCATAGGTGATGGCGACCTCATCGGCCTTCGCCGCAGTCCGGCGCAAGCTGACCGGAACCGCGAGTGGTGGCCGTGTGGCCATTGCTAGACACTCACTGCCGCGCGGGGAGTTTTGCGCGAGTACTGGGGTAACAACCCAACTCATTGCCCAACAAGTCAGGGTGCCGAGGACGACAGGCAGAAATCGCAGCATGATCCGGCAGTCTCCGAATGCCCTTTGCTTCAATGTATCGCTAAAAGCGGACGCTGCAATGCTGGTTGTGGCGCCGGACACTGCCCAAGATCGCGGCGGATCGCACGATGTGGATGCCCGGGTGCCGCGATGGAATAGTCGTCATGCTGCAGGGATTGACACGTTGCCGAAGGTAAGATCGTTGGGTAGGTCTTGTGATCACTACCGCGAGCATTGCAGTTGTCATCCGATTTAGTCCAGCCTTGGGAATTCGTCAGTCGCGATGATCGTGTCGCGGCGTCGCAATCGGGCTGGGTGTTTGACACGGCGATGCTGCTGCTGACGCGGCCGCTCGATGCAGCGATTGCCGAGATACTCCAAGTCATAGGCGTGGACGCCGAAGCAGATCGCGCATGGATGTTCGAATACGACGCCGACCATCTGCGCTTTCGTAACACCCACGAGTGGAGTCGCGGTGGGGTCGGATCCTTTGTGCAGGATCTGCAGCATGTGCCGGTGACTATGATCGGCTGGCTGCATCAACGGCTGGTCCTAGGGCAGGCTGTGATGGTCAATGACATCGAGGCACTGCCGCGCAGCGCCGGTGCGTTGCGCGCTGAGTTTATCCGGCAGAACAACAAAAGCGTACTCAGCGTGCCGGTATTTCATGACGGTAAGCTCGTCGCTTGCATCGGTTTCGATGCGGTCGCGGCATCGCGCCGATGGTCGGATGAAATCGCTGATCTGTTTCGTTGTGCCGATCTCATCGCGGCGGCGCGCTATGGTCGGTCGCCGATCACCTCTGGTAGTGAAGATTCGCAGGCTGCGTATCCCGCACTGATCTACCTGCGTCGCGCGCATGGCATTCTCGGCACACCGCTGACAGAAATCGTCGGCCTGCGCTCGTCCAAAGACTATACCGAGGTGTGGCTGGTGGATGGCGCGATGGTGCTCGATCCGAGGCCGCTGACCCAGTGGCTGGGCCTGATCCCGCCGGGCTGGTTCGTTCGTATTCATCGCACGGCCGTCGTCAATCATCAGTTCGTGCGCGAGGTCGTGCGCCGGTCGAGCGGGGCATGGCAATTGCGCTTGCATGATTATGAAGACCATTGGCCGGTGTCGCGCGCCGGCCGAGTTGAATTACGCGCGCATCTTGGCGTTTGAACTACACCAAGCGAGATGAACGCGAGCACGTTGGCGACTCACATTCCGCGTGCCGATTGCTATCAATCGCGTGCTGATCACGACTTAACAAATCGTTAGCGACGTCAGTGTGTTGAGTGTTTTTCGCGTTGTATGTTGCTACATTTCAACACGCGAAAAGCCTGCAGGGCGTTCGTCGAACCTATAGGTCGATTCGTCGATCTTTGATTGCGACTCGTCATGCGATCGCGTGTCTCATGAAACGTCACTCGCGTGGATCTGCGAGCTGGAGTCGATTCGTGAAGCTCCCAGTATTTTTAGTCGTCAGCGCAGCGTGCCGCAGCGGTTCGGACAGGAGCAGCGGCACCGGCGTGCGCCGTGCTAACACATTGATGTCGTCGACAGCCATGACGCTGTCGCTTGCCGGCCCGGTGCTGGTGGTCGCGGCGATTGCCTTGTCGCAAGTGGTGCATGCGCAGGCCTCGGGCGTCGGCGGAAATGGCGGAGCGCATGCATCCAGCAATCCGAAAGCGGGCGGAATAGGCGGTGTGATCGACCCCGCCAATGGAGGCGGAGGCGGTGGCGGTGGCGGCAGGAATGCCAAGAACGAGTCGCTGAAGAACGCTTATATTGGCGATGGCGGCAAGGGTGGAAGTGGAAAGCACGCCAGCGGCGGGGGCGACGGTGGCTATGGCGGTGCCCCCGGCTTCCAGGGGGCGTCGCTGCTTGGAGGCGAAATCTTCGGAGGAAACGGCACCGCCGGCTATCGCCCAGCTCACGATGGCGGGGATGGTACGCCATGGTTCGCCGGCAGCGGTCACGATGGCGGCAGCGGCGGCGGGGGCGGCGGCGGTGGGAATGGTGCTATCTTCAGCGGCACGTCGGTGCCCTCCAATCAGTTCATCAGGGGCGGATCGGGCGGCGCCGGTGGCAGCGGTGCGACAGGCGGCAACGGTGTCCTCGCCTTCGACGTGATCCCGGTGCCCGGAGAGGGCGGCGGCGGTGGCGGCGGTGGCGGTGGCGGTGGCGGCGGCATCGGCCTTTACTACGCGGGCGGCGTGCCGCTGACGTTGCAGCCCGGCGCGCGGGTGGTCGGCGGCAATGGTGGTGATGGTGGCGCAGGCGGTGGCGGTGGCGACGGAGCGAACAGTGCGATTGGTACCTACTGCCCTGGAGGCATGCCACCATGCGTCACCTATGGCGAGGATGGCGGCCTCGGCGGTAATGGCGGCAGCGGCGGCAATGGCGGCAATGGCGGCTACGGGATCGTGGTCGATTCAGCGGCGCCGCTCATCGTGGGTGGCGGGGCCATCATCTCGGGCGGCAAAGGCGGAGCTGGTGGCGCCGGAGGCGCTGGCGGAGGCGGTTTGGTCGGTGGCGCTACTGGTGCCAGCGGTTCCGACGGCAATGGCGGCGCCGCCATCGCGATCCGAAACGGTATGGTGCAGGTGGCACCCGGTGGCATTGTCCAGGGCGGCGATGTTGGTGCTGACGGCACGGCCGGCCATGGCGGAGCCGGCATCTTTGCCCGCGATGCCGGTGCATCGGTCATCATCGGAGGCACGGTCATTGGCGGCCTCAACGGGAACGGCACGCGCGGGGCTCCCGTTCTGTTCACGGGCGGCGGCAACCGACTCGAACTTCATGCCGGCGCCGAGATCATTGGCAATATCAGGGTTGCCGTTGATACCGCGAATGCCAACGTGCTGGCTCTCGGCGGCGATCAGGCCGCCAGCTTCGGCCTCGCCGCACTGGGAGGGCAATATGCGGGCTTCACCGCTCTGGAGAAAAGCGGCAGCAGCACCTGGACGCTGTCCGGCACGCCGACATCCTTCACCGGCGATCTGCGCGCCAATAGCGGCACGCTGGCCTTTGCCGGCGGCGCGAACCTGACGACGGTCAATGGCTATGTCGGCTATGACAGCGGCGCGAACGGCAACGTCACGGTCTCGGGCGTCGGCACGTCCTGGTTCAACACCAGTCTGTTCATCGGCTATCGCAGCAATGGTTCACTATCGGTCGCCGGCGGCGGTCGCGTGACTGCGGTGACGGCATCGGTCGGCAATGACGCGTCCTATGTCGCGAGCGGTCGTGTGCGGGTCGATGGCGCGGGTTCGGTGCTCGACGCCCAGACACTAAAGGTCGGTGCGGCATCGGTCGGCTCACTCACGGTGAGCAACGGTGGCATGGCGAAAGCGCGCACGATTCAGGTAGGCGCCTCTGGTATCAGTGGTGCGTTGAGTATCGGATCCGAGCCCGGGGCGGCGGCTCTGGCGCCTGGTGTCGTGACAGGCCCGGTTGAAATCGCACAAAGCGGCACGCTCAATTTCAACCATACGAGCGGCGATTATCTCTTCAACAATCTTATCACCGGCAATGGTGCGATCAATGTGCTGTCAGGCACCACGATCCTGTCCGGCCGCAGTGTGGCTTTCACGGGCACCACGGAAATCTTAAGCGCAACGCTTGGCGTGACCGGACAACTCGGTGGCACGGTCAATGTCGATGCGGGCGGGCGCCTCACCGGCAACGGCGCCGTTGGTGCCACCACGGTGCTCAATGGTGGCACCCTCGCGCCTGATGGCACGGGTCGTCTGACGCTGAGCGGCAACCTGTCGATGCTCGCCGGCAGCGCCTTCGATTTCAATCTCGGTCATTTCTCGAATGGAGCAACCTCGACGACGTCAGCGAGTGTCTTCGTCAATGGTGATGTTTCGCTCCACGACGTGACGTTCAACATCAGCAGTACGGGCGAGCCTGCGGTCGGTTACTATCGCATGATCAACTACACCGGCGGTTCGTCAATCTCCGGACTGACCATCGGCACGACGCCCCCGATCTCGGGACTGTTCCCCGTCACCTATTCGATCGACAGCTCGCGGCTCCATGTGGTCGATCTCATTGCTTCGCCCAACGGCACCGACGTTCTTCAACGTTGGGATGATGCGTCGAGCGGTGCCGCGGGTGGCAGCGGAACCTGGAATACGCTTAACAACAACTGGTTTGATCTGGGCGGCGTTGCCAACACTCAGTGGGGATCCATTTATGGCGTCTTCAACGGCCCGGGCGGCACGGTCACGATCGATGGATCGCAGAAATTCTATGGGCTGCAATTCGTTGGTGGCCTCTACAACCTTGTTCAAGGTACTGGCGAGCTGCGGCCAACCGCGCTGAACGGCTCGGACGGCATTGGTGAACTGCGTGTTCTGTCGGGCGAGACGGCGACGATTTCGGCTCCGATTGTAGGCGCTGGTGGTGTGAACAAGACGGGTGGCGGCACGCTCGTGCTCGCCGGCACCAGCACCTATGCTGGCGGCACAACAATCAGCGGCGGCACGCTGCAGATTTCGTCGAATGTAAATCTCGGCGCTGCAACCGGCGGTCTCACCTTCGACAACGGCATCTTGCATACGACTGCAAACATCGCCTCGGCGCGGAACGTATCGTTGCTCGGGATCGGCGAGATCGATACCGACGCCGCAACGGCGCTGGTACTCACCGGCACGGTGTCCGGCACCGGCAGCTTGATCAAGGCCGGCGACGGCACTCTGATATTGGCAAATACCAACAGCTGGACTGGCGGCATGCTGCTCGAAGCCGGCACGCTGCAGCTTGGCGCTTCCGGTGCACTGCCCAATGGCAGTGACGTGATCGTCTATGGCGGTAAGCTCGATCTCAACGGTTACAATACCACGACGCATTCGCTGATCGGATTCGGCGGCGAGATCGCGCTCGCCAGTGCGCAACTGACGCTCGATCAGGCGAGCGATACGGTCATCGCAAGTACAATCACGGGTGTAGGCGGCAGCCTCGTGAAATCCGGCAGCGGCACGTTGCTGCTATCCGGCACGAATACATATACGGGTGGCACGACAGTCTCGGGCGGCGCTGTTGCAGTTCTCGCGGACGCCAATCTCGGCACGGGCACGCTGACGCTCTCAGAGGGCACGCTGCTGACGCTCGCCGATATCGCATCCGCGCGAAGTATCGTGCTTTCCGGCAACGGCACAATCGAGACGCTGTTCGGAACGACATTCTCGACTATGGGAGATGTCTCGGGCGCCGGCGCATTGACCAAGGATGGCTGGGGCACGTTGGTCCTGGCAGGCGCCAACTCTTTTAGCGGCGGCACGACGATCAATGCCGGCACGTTGCAGATAGGCAATGGCGGCACCACCGGCACACTGTCCGGCAACGTCACGAACAATGGCATCCTGGCATTCAACCGATCCGATAATTTCTCCTATAATGACGTCATCTCCGGTCCCGGCGCTTTCATTCAGGCCGGCGCAGGCGTTACGGCATTTGGCAATGACAACACCTACGGTGGTGGCACGTTGGTCTCTGCTGGTACGCTGCAGCTCGGCATCGGCGGCACGGCGGGCTCTATCATTGGCGATGTCATCAATAATGGCACGTTCCAGATTTTTCGCTCCGATGTCTACACATTCGGTGGGACGATCACGGGAACCGGTATGTTTCGGCATGTCGGCACCGGCACGACGGTCCTGACGGCAGACAATACTTACAGCGGTGGCACGGAGATCGCGCAGGGTATTCTGCAGATCGGTGATGGTGGTTTCACAGGATCGATCATCGGCAATGTCATCAACAATGGTGAACTTGTCGCGAAACGCGACGGGCTGCTGACATTGGCGGGCGCGATTTCCGGCGCGGGCTCGTTCACGCAGAGCGGCTTGGGCATCACGCGCCTCGACGGCCTCAACAGCTATACTGGCGCCACCGACGTCAAGGCGGGCACGCTGAGCGTCAACGGCTCGATCGCCGCGTCGTCGCTGGTGAGCGTCGAACGCGGCGCGACGCTCGGCGGCAACGGCATCGTCGGCACCACACAGATCCAAGATGGCGGCATGCTGTCGCCCGGCAATTCGGTCGGGCAGCTGTCAGTACAAGGCAATCTGACGTTTGCCGCGGCTTCGAGCTACATGGTCGAAGTATCTGGTTTGGCGGCAGACCGGACCAATGTCACAGGCACCGCGTCGCTCAATAATGCAGGCGTTCGCATCAGCTTCGATCCCGCGGCCTATGTGCGTGAACGCTACACCATTTTGAACGCCGCTGGCGGCATTGCAGGCAGGTTCAGCCCAAATATCGTCAGCGACGAGCCGTCCTCGTTCATCACGACGCTGAGCTACGATGCTCAAAACGTCTATCTCAATGTCGATCTGAAGCTGACCGGTCTCAACATCAATCAGAACAACATCGCTTCGTCGCTGAATGCCTATTTCGGCAGCCATGGCGGCATCCCCTATGCGCTCGGCGCGATGGCGCCGGAAGATCTGACGCAGTCGTCAGGCGAACTCTCGACCGGCGTGCAACAGAACACCGTGCAGGCCATGACGCAGTTCATGGGCGTGCTGACCGATCCCTTCGCAGCCAATCGCGGCCTTGCAGCGACGGGCACAGCGTCAAATGCCTTCGTATCGACCGATCGTTCACCGACGTCCTGGCGCGACGCCTACGGTGCGATCACCAGAGCGCCACCTGTGGCGGTGAGCTTCGAATCGCGCTGGAACGTCTGGGCTGCGGGCTTCGGTGGTGGTCAGGCGACCGACGGCAATACGGTCGTTGGTTCGCACAATAGCAGTAGCCGGATCGGCGGCATTGCCGTCGGTGCCGATACCTGGCTGTCGCCGCAGACGCTTGCCGGCTTCGCCGTGGCTGGCGGTGGCACCAGCTTCGGCTTGTCGGATAATCTCGGTTCAGGTCATTCGGACCTGTTCCAGATCGGTGGCTTCATCCGCCATCACCAAGGCCGCGCTTATATCACAACTGCGCTCGCCTACGGATGGCAAAACGTCACTACGGAACGGCTGGTGACCATCGTCGATGCCGACCGGCTGCGCGCGAACTTCACCGCGCACGCTTTCTCGGCGCGCGCCGAAGCTGGCCATCGGAGCGTGCTGCCGTGGCTTGGCGGCGTGGGTTTGACGCCCTATGCCGCGGGGCAGGTCACGAATATCGACCTGCCGGCCTATGCAGAGGCGCTTGTCTCCGGCGGTAATGATTTCGCGCTCAGTTACACCGGACGCAACGTCACTGCCATGCGTAGCGAACTTGGCCTCCGCACCGACAAGTCCTTTGCGCTTGATGGCACGCTGCTCACGCTGCGTGGCCGCGCCGCTTGGGCGCATGATATCAACCGCGACCGCGTCGCGCAGGCGTCGTTCCAGTCGCTGCCCGGCGCTAGCTTCATCGTGAACGGCGCGGCGATGGCACCCGATGCTGCGCTGACCAGCGCGAGTGCGGAGGTCATGCTCGGCATCGGGCTGTCGCTCGCTGCGACCTACGAGGGCGAGTTCTCCAACCTCACCCGCAGCCATGCCGGCAAGGGCGTCGTTCGGTTCGTCTGGTAGAGGCGTCGGAGGCGACACGATCGCATCGCAGGCATGGGCATAGGCAGCTTGACCCTGCGTCGCGGCGCAGTCAGGTTCCGCGCCATCGCACGCGGATCCATCCTGCCTCATGCTTACCATCGTCTCGCTCTGGATTCCCTTCACCATCATTGCCTCGCTGGGGCAGGTGGCGCGCAACGCCATGCAGCGCTCGCTGACCGGACCGCTCGGCACCTGGGGGGCGACCAATATCCGCTTTCTGTTCGGCTTCCCGTTTTCGATCGTCTTTTTCGTGGTAATCATCCTGGCGACGGGCGACAAGGTGCCGTGGCCATCAGCCGAATTCTGGCCGTGGCTGCTACTCGGCGCGCTGAGCCAGATATTTGCGACGGGGCTCATGCTGGCAGCGATGAATGATCGCTCCTTTGTGGTGACCACGGCCTATCTCAAGACCGAGGCGATCCAGACCGCGATTTTCGGTTTTGTCTTTCTCGGCGATCATTTGACGGTGCTGAAGGTCGCGGCGATCCTGATTGCCACTATCGGAGTCGTCGTCACGGCACTACGGCCCGGTACCACGCGCAACATCGCCAGCGTCCGGCCGACCGTCCTCGGGCTGGTTGCGGCGGCGGCTTTCGCACTGTCGGCCGTTGGTTTTCGCGGCGCCATCATCGCTGTGCCCGACGTCAGCTTCGTCACGGCGGCATCCTATGCGCTGGTCTGGGCACTGTTCGCGCAGACCTCGATCTTGACCATCTATCTGCTGACCCGTGCACCCAAGGTTCTGAGCGACATCCTCGGCTTGTGGAAGCCATCGATGCTGGCCGGCTTCATGGGTGCGGTAGCCTCGCAATTCTGGTTCCTGGCCTTTGCACTTACAGCCGCCGCCAACGTGCGGACGCTGGCGCTGGTCGAGGTGCTGTTCGCGCAGGCTGTCGCCTATTATTCGTTCAAGCAGCCCCTTTCGGCACGCGAATTGTCGGGGATCGCGCTGATTGTCGTCGGCGTGGCGATGCTGGTTGCGGTGTGACGGCGCAGTGCGCGTGATGTCTCTTTCGTGGGGGCGTCTGCTGCGATAGGACTGATCGCAGCCCTCCCCGTGCCGATCCCGAGACCAGATTGATGCGCATCCTGTCCCTGTTCTTCCTGCTGCTTGTCGCCAACCCGGCCTCGGCGGTCGAAGCCATCGTCAAGGACGGCGACACCATCCAGATCGGCAATGTCGCCTACAAGCTTGCCGGCCTGGACGCGCCGGAGGTGGATCAGCCCTGTGTCGACGAGCATGCCGACAACTGGGCCTGCGGTGTCGAGGCAAGAGACCAGCTGGTGAAACTGATCGGCAAGCGCGAGGTTCGCTGCGAGGACCTTGGCGAGGACAAGATCTACAAGAATCGTCGCGCCGGTCTCTGTAGCGTCGTTGGCGAGACGGGTAGCCTCAATCAGGCGGTGACCCAATCGGGCTATGCGGTGAGTATCGAACCGTCGGACAAGGTAAGCGCCAAGACCAGCTTCAAGCCCGATGAGACGGCTGCCAAGGACAAGCGCCAAGGGCTGTGGCGCGGGTGTTTCGTGACGCCCGCGGAGTTCCGCCGCAAGGCGAGCGACAGCCCATTGCTCGGCTCGGCCTGTCGGAGCGACAAGGACAAGGAGCTACGCGCGGCGCTGTTTCCCGCCGATCTCGCGATGCCGGCGGGCTGCAATATCCGGGCGAAACAGGTCCGCCGCGCCAAGTTTACCGGCCATGTTGGCGTCTATCTCATTCCCCAATGCCAGAATTACGCGACCCAGCCGAAGCCGGACCGCTGGTTCTGCAGCGAGGATGACGCCCGCGCCGCAGGTTACCGCAAGGCGCTCAATTGTCAGGCCCCCAGTCGCCGCAACTGAGCGATGAGCCGCTGGCGCTGGACGCCGTCGACTGAACCACGTAGCAAATCAGGACGCCGGAATGAGCCGGGCGCAGGCGCGGTGGCTTATTCCAGTATACGAAATCCGGAGTAAAGCGCGTGGCCGAGAACACCAGTTCAGCATCGATCGAAGCCGTTGAGCGCAGTCTGGCCTCCGCCGGCTATATCGCCAGCCGGCAGATCGCTACCGCTGTCTATCTCGCCGAGAAGATCGAGAAGCCGATCCTCGTCGAAGGCCCGGCCGGCGTCGGCAAGACCGAACTCGCCAAGGCGATTGCGGCGTCGCGCGGCCTCGAGATGATCCGCATGCAGTGCTATGAGGGCCTCGATGAGGCCAAGGCACTGTATGAGTGGAAATACGCCAAGCAGCTGCTCTACACCCAGATCCTGAAAGACAAGCTCGGCGAAGTGCTGGGCGGCGCCGATACGCTCGACAAGGCGCTGGAGCAGCTGCATGATTTTGGTGACGTGTTCTTCTCCAAGGAATTCGTCGAGCCGCGCCCGTTGCTGCGTGCGCTGGAACAGCCGATGGGCTGCGTGCTCCTGATCGACGAGATCGACAAGTCCGACGCCGAATTCGAATCGCTATTGCTCGAAATTCTATCCGACTTCCAGGTCACGATCCCCGAGCTTGGCACTGTCGTAGCCATCGTACCACCGACCGTGATCCTGACCTCGAACGGCGAGCGCGATCTTGGCGACGCGCTGAAGCGCCGCTGTCTGCATCTGCATATCGGCTTCCCCGAACCAAAGCTCGAAGAGCGCATCGTCGAAACCCGCGTGCCCGGTGTTTCCGCGACACTGCGCAAGCAGCTTGTCGGTTTCGTCAATCAGGTCCGCACGCTGGACCTGAAGAAACTACCGTCGGTCAGCGAGACCATCGACTGGGCCAAGGTGCTGGTGCTGCTCGGGGCATCCGAACTCGGCCATGAGATGGTCAAGGACACGCTCAATGTACTTTTAAAGTATGAGGGAGATATCGAAGCCACGCTGCCGCAGGTCTCGGGTTTTGTCGCCAAGTCCGGCCGGCAAGGCGTGTTCGGTTAGTCGATGCGTGACACCCTGCATCGGTTCTTTCGGGCGGCGCGCGGCGCCGGGGTGAGAATCTCGCCCGCCGAAAGTATCGATGCGATGCGCGCGGTCGCCGAGGTCGGTCCCTCCGATCGCGGCATCCTGCGCGATGCGCTGCTGCTGACGCTGGCGAAATCCGGCGACGAGAAGGCGGCGCTCGCTGCCTGTTTCGACACGTTCTTCACCCATCCTGATTTCGAAGCGCCGCCCGGGGCAAATGACGACGAGACTGGCGAGGGGGGAAGCGAGACCGAAGCCGCGGCGGGCACCGCGTCGGCACAGGCTTCGACCGAACTCGGTTCGCTGGCGCAGATGCTGTTGGCGCAGGATCGCGCCGCCATTGCCGCTGCGCTTTCAAACGCATCGAATGCCGCCGGCCTGACCGACATCCGTGTCTTCACCCAGCGGGGGCTGTTTGCCAGCCGGGTGCTCGAGCAGCTCGGGATCGCGCAACTGCGCGACGACATCGACGCGCTCACGATCCGCAATCCAGCAGATGCAGAACGGCTTGCAACGGCGCTCGGTAGTCTGCGCGAGACCGTTAGCGAGATGGTCGCGCAGGCGCTGCTGCTCTATGGCCGCGAGGAGAAGGAAGCGTTGCGCAATGAGATCCTGCGCAATGCGCCGATGGCGCGACTGGAACAGCGGCAGATCGCGCAGATGCGTGTTCTGATTCGGCAGATCGCGCGGCGGCTGCGCGAGCGCTTCAGCAAGCCACGCAAACGGCAGCGCCGTGGCCATCTCGACGTCCGCCGCACCATCCGCCGCAATGCTGCTTGGGGCGGCGTGCCGTTCATGACGGCATGGAAGCGCCGTCATCGTGACAAACCGAAGATTGTCGCTATTTGCGATGTCTCGGGCTCGGTTGCACAGGTCTCCGACTTCTTCCTGCTGCTGATCCACAGCCTGCATGAAGTGGTGTCCGATGTGCGCTCCTTCGCTTTTTCCGGCAACCTGATCGAAGTCAGTGAAGTCCTGGAGAAGAACAAGCCTGAAGAGGCGATGAAGCAGATCATGTCGTCGGTTGGCTATGGCTCGTCCGACTATGGTCGCTCCTTCGTCGATTTCGAGAAGGGTTTCATGAGTGCGATCACGGCTCAGACCACGGTCATTGTGCTCGGCGATGCCCGCAGCAATAATCTGGATCCGCGCGCCGACATCCTGCGCCGCATCGGCGAGCGCTCGAAGCGGCTGGTCTGGCTCAATCCCGAGGGCCGCATGGGCTGGGGCTTCGGCGATTCCGAAATGCCGCGCTATGCGACCTTCTGCAATGTCGTGCGCCAATGCGCGACGGCGCAGCAACTCGAGCGCGCCGTCGCCGATATCGTGGCGACGTATCAATAGCGGAGGCTGGGGATGGCTGATATCGACACCGTGTTTACGTCGGCGAAATTCGCCGACGGTAGCCTCAACGCGATTGCCGTCAGCGGCGGTCGCGTCGCGTCGATCGCACCGGCCAGCGATCCGGCGCCGCGGGCAGCCGACACCGTCGATCTCAGCGGCTTGCTGGTGATCCCGTCTTTCGTCGAAGGTCACATCCATCTTGACACCAGTTTCTACGGCGACGTCTGGCGGCCGCATGTGCCGTATTCGAACGGCTTCAACGTGCAGGAGCGCGTCGCTATCCAGGCCGACAACATGGCCCAGGCCGCGCCGATGGCCGAGCGCGCGCAGAGCCAGCTCGAGCTTTGCCTCGGCCACGGCAGCACGCGGATGCGCAGCCATGTGATGGTCGACGGCTCGGTCGGTCTCAAATCACTGGAGACGATCCTCGCGGTGCGCGAAGCGCATCACGATGTCATCGACATCCAGCTCGTTGCGTTCCCGCAGAGCGGTATCCTGCGCAGCCCCGGTACGCCGGATCTGCTTGATGCCGCCTTCGATCTCGGTGCAAACGTGATCGGCGGCCTCGATCCCGGCGGATTCGATCGCGATGTCGAGAAGCATCTCGACGTGGTGTTCGGCATTGCCGAGCGACGCGGCGTCGATGTCGACATCCATCTGCATGATCCCTCGATGCTCGGCATTTTCGAGATCGAACAGATCTGCGCGCGCACGCGGGCATTGGGCATGCAGGGCCATGTCGCCATCAGCCACGCTTATTCGCTTGGCGATGTCGCGGCTGACGTGGTTCAGCGCACGGCGGAGGCACTGGCTTCGAGCGGCGTGGCCATCATGACCAATGCGCCGGGCGCGCGGCCGTTTCCGCCGGTGAAGCTGTTGCGCGCTGCCGGCGTCACGGTGTTCGGCGGCTGCGATAATATTCGAGACTCGTGGTGGCCCTATGGCGACGGCGACATGCTCGGCCGCGCCATGATGATCGGCTACCGCTCCGGCTTCAACACCGACGAAGACCTGACGCTGGCCTTCGACATTGTCACCGCCGGTGGCGCCAAGGCATTGCGGCTGGAGGATCACGGCCTCCGCGTCGGCGCCAAGGCCGACCTCGTCGCCATCGATGCACCGCACGTGCCGCAGGCCGTGGTCGCTCTGCCAGAGCGCCGCGCGGTCTACAAGAATGGCCGGCTGGTCGCGCGGGACGGCAAGGTCGTCCGAAAGGCTTGAATCATCGGCCAGACCCGTTACGACTGCGCCAAACAAAGCTGGCATGCCACGAGTTCTGGAGACGACGAATGCTTGAAACACCGCGCGCGCGACGGGGCATGGTGACCTCTCCGCATCACCTGGCGTCGCAGGCCGGTCTCTATGTGCTCAAGGACGGCGGGACCGCCGTGGAAGCGGCGATCGCCGTAGCGGCGGCGCTCGCAGTGGTCTATCCGCACATGACCGGCATCGGCGGCGACGGCTTCTGGCTGATCGCCGAGCCCGGCAAGGCGCCGATCACGGTGGATGCCTGCGGCCGCGCCGGCGCAGCGGTGGATCTTGCTTATTATGCGTCGAAGGGCGCTTCGGCGATTCCGTTCCGCGGACCGCTCGCTGCCAACACCGTCGCCGGGACCGTGTCCGGCTGGCAGAAAGCGCTGGATATCTCGCAGCATTGGCAGCAGCCGATGGCGCGCGAGCGGCTGCTGGAAAGTGCGATCTATTATGCCGAAAATGGCATCGTCGTTACGCGCAGCCAATCCGAACTGACGTCTGAGAAATTCGCGGAGCTGAAGGACCAGCCGAATTTCGCCGGGACTTTCATGCCGAACGGGCAGGCGCCGGCCGAAGGCGATATCATGAAGCTGCCGGCGCTCGGCGCGACGCTGAAGCGTCTGGCCGCCGAGGGCTTCGAGAGTTTCTACAACGGCAAGCTGGCCGACACGATCGCCGCTGACCTCGCCAAGGTCGCATCGCCCGTCACCGGGGCCGATCTGCAGAACCATCAAGCCACCGAGCGTCCGCCGCTGTCGACCACGGTGCGCGGCGCGCAGCTGTTCAACATGGCGCCGCCGACGCAGGGTCTATCGTCGCTGATGATCCTCGCGATGTTCGATCGGCTCGGCGTCACCCAGGCGGAAGGTTTCGATCACATTCACGGTCTGGTCGAGGCCACCAAGCAGGCCTTCATCATCCGCGACGAGCATGTCGGCGATCCCGATCACATGACGGTGGATCCCGCGACGTTCCTTGAGAACGCGAAGCTTGATGAACTGGCGCGTCACATCGATCGCAAGATTGCGCTGCCGTGGCCGCATGTCCGCAAGCCCGGCGACACCATCTGGCTCGGTGTCATCGACGGTCAGGGCCGCTCGGTCTCGTTCATCCAGTCGGTCTATTTCGAATTCGGCTCCGGCGTGGTGCTGCCGGACACCGGCATCTGCTGGCAGAATCGCGGCGCCTCGTTCCGGCTTGCCGAGAGTGGCTGGAATGCGCTGAAGCCGGGTCGCAAGCCGTTCCACACGCTCAATCCGGCGATGGCGATCTTCGATGACGGCCGCCGTATGGTCTATGGCAATATGGGCGGCGAAGGTCAGCCGCAGACGCAGTCGGCGGTGTTCTCGCGCTACGGCATGTTCGGCATGCCACTGCAGCAGGCGGTGACGGCGCCGCGCTGGCTGCTCGGCAAGACCTGGGGCGACGAGAGCGTCACGCTGAAGGTCGAGGATCGCTTCGATCCCGCGTTGATCCAGCAGCTTCGGGATGCTGGTCACGTGGTTGAAGTGCTCGGCAGCTATACCGGCACCATGGGCCATGCCGGGGCCATCGTGCTGCACGCCAACGGCGTGCTCGAAGGCGCGACGGACCCACGCTCGGATGGTGCTGTCGCCGCTTGGTGATCAGCTCGCCATCATCTTGCGTAGCTCGGTCTTGAGGATCTTGCCGTTAGCGTTGCGCGGCAGCGGCTCCTTCAGGAAGGTGATGGTGTCCGGCACCTTATAATCGGACAGTCGCTCCGCGCAGTATTTGCGGATGTCGGCCTCGTTGCCGCCATCGAGGCTGTAGACGAAGGCGTGTACGCGTTCGCCCAGCACTGGATCCGGTTTGCCCACCACTGCGCTTTCGAGGATGGCCGGATGATGTGACATCACGTTTTCGACCTCGGTGCAGTAGATCTTGAAGCCGGCGCGATTGATCATGTCCTTCTTGCGGTCGACCACATAGACATAGCCATCCGCATCCATGCGGCCGATATCGCCGGAGCGCCAGTAGCCGCCGACGAAGCCGGTGCGAGTCGCATCCGGATTGTCCCAATAGCCCGGCACGACCATTGCGCCGGCAATCAGCAATTCGCCGTTCTGACCGGCCGGCACCTCGCGCCCGTCGTCATCGGCGACCACGATATGCGCGCCGATTACGGGGCGCCCGACCGAATTGATCTTGCCGGCCGGCGAGCCGGGCGGAAACATTGTCGCGGGTGAGGTGGTTTCGGTCGAGCCATAGGCATTGCAGAGATTGAGCTTCGGCAGCACCTCGGCGAGCCGCTTGATAGTCGCTTCCGGCATCGGCGCCCCGCCGAAGCCGGCGATGCGCCATGAGGACAGATCGTGACGATCGAAATCCGGCTGCAGCAGGCAGAGATTATACATTGCCGGCACCATCAGCGTGTAGGTCATGCGCTCGCGCGCCGCGACAGCGAGAAATTCCGGCGCCTTGAAGGCGGGCAGGATGACCGTTGTTCCGGCGACATGGATGGTCGCAAGGATCAGCGCCACGAGCCCGGTGACATGTGACACTGGGACCGCCAGCAGAGTGACGTCACCGTCATGCAGGCCATAGCCGTGCTGGAAGTTGAGCACCGAGTGGATGATGCTCACATGGGTGAGCATCGCGCCTTTCGGATTGCCTGTGGTGCCCGATGTATAGAGCAGAAAAGCGGTGTCTTCCTGATGGAGTTCGGGAAGCGCAGCGGCAGGCGCATCATTCATCAGCTCCGTAAACGATGCCGCGCGTCCGCTGCCGACCACCCACTGATTGCGCAAGTCCGCACGCGGTGCGGGCAGGTTGGCCTTGCAGTCGGCGTCATAGACCAGAGCTGAGGTCCCACACTGCTGCAACACATAGTCGATCTCGGGGGCGCGTTGCCGCGCATTGAGCGGGACGACGATCATGCCGGCGCGGACGGCGCCGAGCGCGCAGAAGATGAATTCCAGGCAGTTGCCGAGCAGTATCGCGATGCGCTCGCCTTTCCGGAAACCGGAGGCGATCAGATTGCGGGCGACATTCTCCGCGACGCGGTCGAGCTCCGCATAGGTGACTCGTTTTTCGCCGAGCACCAGCGCGACGCCATCAGGCTTCCGCGCGACTGCGGCGCGCAGCATGGCGTCGAGGGTCGGCGGACGATCGGAGAAACAGGTGACGACGCGTTCGCGGTAGAGAACTTCATGGCGGGTGGCCGGCGTTGAGGTGTCCGGCGCTATCTGTCCTTGCATGTCCGTCCCAGACGTTTTTTTGCGCGCCGCAATCGGCACGTCCCGCCATTTGGCTGGCGATGATGACGTCAGGTTAATCAGCCAAGCGGCGAATGCCAACCCGCTTCGCCGCATGGCTCGTAACGTGGGAGATGTGCGTCCGGCGCTAGCGTGCTTCCACAGTCACGTGCTGCAATTCATGCACGGCCGTGAGGCGCTGCCGCACCGTCTCTGTGCTCGCTCCGCCGGCAAAGCCGACGATCGCAGCATGCGCACCGGGGCCGACGCGCCAGACGTGGAGGTCGAAGATGCGGGCGTCGCCGGGGCGCTCCACCTCGTCGCGGATTTCCTGTTCGAGATGCGGATCTGATGTGTCGAGCAACACGGCCGCCGTGTCGCGCAGCAAATTCCACGCCCAGGCGGCGATGACGATGCCGCCGACGATACCCATCACAGGATCGAGCCAGACCCAGCCAAGATAGCGGCCGGCTATCAGCGCGGCGATGGCTAGCACCGAGGTCAGCGCATCGGCCAGCACATGCATGAAGGCGGAGCGCATGTTATTGTCGCGATGATGCGCACCGTGGTGATGGTCGTGATGATCGTGGCCGTGGTGATGATGCCCGCCGCTCAGCAAAAACGCGCTGGCGATATTCACGATCAAGCCGATGACGGCGATCACCGTGGCTTCGCCGAAGGCGACTGTGGACGGATTGAATAGCCGCTGCACGGATTCGACGGCGATGCCGATGGCGATGATCGCCAGCACCAACGCGGAGGCAAAGCCGGCGAGATCGCCGACCTTGCCCGTGCCGAAAGTAAAGCGGCGGTTATGTGCGTTGCGGCGTGCATAGGCATAGGCGCCCGCAGCAATGGCGAGCGCCACGGCATGGGTCGCCATGTGGAAGCCGTCAGCCAGCAGCGCCATCGAGTTGAAGACTGTGCCGGCAACGATTTCGCCGACCATCATGATAGTAGTGAGGGCGACCACCCATAGGGTGCGGCGGGTATTGTCGTCGTGACTGTCGCCGAGAAACACATGGTCGTGGGCGAGGGCGTCGATATCTCCGGGCGCGGTCATGCGCGTCTCCTATTTTGCGTAGCGCCGGATGGCGGCGATGAGTTCTTCGGCGCCGGCCGCACGGTCGTCGGCGCTGAGACCGGGATGGGCGACATGCTCGCGGACATGGTCCTCGATCAGTTCATCCATCAGCCCGCTCACGGCGCCGCGCACGCCTGCGACTTGATGCAGGATCGTGGCGCAGCCGGCGTCTTCGGTGATGGCCTTCTCGATGGCGACCATTTGGCCGGCGAGCCGACGGACCCGGGCGAGCAGCTTGGTCTTGTTAGCGGTGAGATGTGACATAGGATAGTCCCCTACCCTATATTCCTTCCGAGCGAAAGTCCCCGCCCGGCGACAAGCCGGGCAGGGGAGTTTGCGGGAGGGAACGTAAGGGGATTGATCAAGCGGCCGCGGCCATCACGCGAGGATGGGCGACGTGTTCCTTGAGCACCAGGCCGGAGGCATCGACCTCGGCAAGCGAGACGTCGTAGCTCCAGAGATCGGCGAGATGCTGCAGCACCCGTTTGGCGTCGGCCTCGTTCAGCAGGGCGCCATTGAGCACCGAATGCTTCAGCATCAGCCGGCGATCGCCGGCGAGGTCGACGTCCACCACTTCGACATTCGCGTCGATCAGGCCGACGTCGTACTGACGCGCCAGCACACGTCGGACGCGACGATAGCCACGCTCGTCATGGATGGCATCGACGCGGATGCCTTCCGACACCGCCGGATCGTCATGCAGGTGGAACATCCGCATGTGGCGCATCAGTCGTGGGCTAAGGAACTGGCTGACGAAGCTCTCGTCGCGGTAGTTCGCCCAGATATCTCGCAGCACCGCCATGGCGTCGCCTTTGCCGGCGATATCGGGAAACCACGCGCGGTCTTCGTCGGTCGGATCGGTGACGATTTTTTCGATGTCCTGCATCATTGCGAAGCCGAGCGCATAGGGGTTGAAGCCCGAGAAGCGCCGGTCATCGTAATTCGGCTGGAACACGACATTGGTGTGCGATTGCAGGAATTCCAGGAAGTTGCCGTCCGAGATCTGCCCGGTCTGATGCAGCCGGGTCATGATGCGATAGTGCACGTAAGTGGCCGTGCCTTCGTTCATCACCTTGGTCTGACCTTGCGGGTAGAAATATTGCGAGATGTGCCGGACGATGCGCAGCAGTTCACGCTGCCAGGTTTGTAGCCGCGGTGCGGCTTTCTCCAGAAAATATAGCAGGTTTTCCTGCGGCAGGCCGAGCAGGGCGCGTCGTCGCTCCGCGCTGAGCAGTGAGGCACTCTTCGTCCGCCCCGTCGGCACCGTGCGCCACAGATCGTTGAACGAGGTTTCTTCGTGGTTGCGGCGTTCCTTGGCGCGTTTTTCCTCGGCCCGCAAATCCAGCGATTTCTTGCCGGGATAGCGATCGACGCCGTGCGACATCAGCGCGTGAGCGGCGTCGAGCGTCTGCTCCACCGCTGCGCGGCCATGCTTTTCCTCGCACTGCGCCACATAGCCCTTGGCGAAATCGAGATAGTCGAGAATCCCGTCGGCATCGGTCCACTGCTTGAAGAGGTAGTTGTTCTTGAAGAAATGGTTGTGGCCGAAGGCGGCGTGGGCGATCACCAGCGTCTGCATGGTCGCCGTGTTTTCCTCCATCAGGTAGGAAATGCACGGCGACGAGTTGATGACGATCTCATAGGCCAGGCCCATCAGGCCCTTGCGATAGGACGCTTCCTGATGGGCGAATTGTTTGCCGAACGACCAGTGCTTGTAATACAGCGGCATGCCTACGGACGAGTAAGCGTCCAGCATCTGTTCGGCGGTGATGACTTCGATCTGGTTCGGGTAGACGCTGAGGCCGAGCTCCTTTTCGGCAATCTCCTCGCAGGCATCGTGGATGCGCTGCAATGTAGCGAAGTCCCAGTCCGCGCCTTCGTAGAGACGGTCTGTCATGGAGCCACCCTCTCTTTGGCCTGGCGACGCTGAAATAGGTCATGGAACACCGGGAAGATTTCGCTGCGGTCATTGACCTTGCGCATCGACAGCGGCGCTCCTTCCGCGCGCAGTCGCTGATACAGTGTCCATAGCGAGGATTCCGACATTTCGAACGGATGGCTGCCGGACTCGCCTACTTCCAGATAGGCGAAGAACTGCGTCACCGGCAGAATCATGTCCTTGAGCAGGCGGCCGGAGAGATCGCCGTCGGCATAGGAGTTGTCGCCGTCCGAGGCCTGTGCGGCATAGATGTTCCAGTCGGCGGGGCGATAGCGTGACTGCACAATCTCATGCATGGCCTGCAGCGCGCTGGAAACCAGCGTGCCGCCCGATGCGGGGCCGTGGAAAAAGGTCTGCTCGTCGACTTCCTCGGCGCGGTCGGTATGACGGATGAAGACGATCTCGACCTTGCGATAGCGACGCGTCAGGAAGACGTAGAGCAGCATGTAGAACCGCTTGGCGAGATCCTTCATGTGCTCGGACATCGAGCCGGAGACGTCCATCAGGCAAAACATCACCGCCTGCGCCACCGGCTTCGGCACGTTCTCGAAGCGGCGATAGCGGATATCGATGGGATCGATGAAGGGAATCCGCCGCATCTTGGATTTCAGTCGTTCGATTTCTGCCAACAATTCGGGGCGGCGCTCGTCACTGCAATGCTCCAGTTCAGTTTCCAGCTGTGCAATGGCTTCCGGTCGTGGTCGCTGCAGTGCAACCCGTCGCGCCATGGCCAAGCGCACGGTGCGGCTGACCGAGATATTGGCAGGCGAGCCCGACGTCGTATATCCGGCACGGCGCAGGCCTTCGTTCTCGACTTCGGCCAGCTTGCGCTTGGAAAGATCCGGCAGTTCCAGGTCGTCGAGGAACATGTCGACGAATTCATCCCGACTGAGCACAAACCGGAACGCATCCTCGCCGTCGCCTTCACCGGCATCATTCGATCTGCCGCTCTTCGATTGCGGTCGCTGAAGGTAATCACCTTCCACAAATTTCACGTTGCCGGGCAACACCCGGTCGCGAATCCCGCCTTCGCGATAAAACCGGGGCTCGTTCATCCCGTCGAGCGGGATGGACACTTCGCCACCTTCCAGGACGTCTTTGATGTCGCGGTCCTGGGAGGCTTTCTTGACGGCTCCCTGAACCAGAGCTTTCGCGCGTCGCAAGAACCGCTGGCGGTTCTCAAGACTCTTGCTGCTCGGGTTCAGGCGTCTATCGACGATATGCATGGCCACGTTATGTTGGCTCCTTGCGTCAGCCGGCCTGTTTCACGCGCATGTACCATTCGACGAGACGGCGAACCTGGCGCTCGGTGTAGCCGCGAACGACCATCCGCGCGACGAAGTCGTCATGCTTTTTCTCGGTCTCGCCGTCCTTCTTCGATCCGAAGGAGATCACTGGAAGCAGATCTTCAACTTGAGAGAAGATGCGCTTTTCGATGACTTCCCTGATCTTCTCATAACTCGTCCAGGTCGGATTCTTTCCACCGTTCTGTGCCCGCGAGCGAAGCGAGAACTTCACGACTTCGTTGCGGAAGTCCTTGGGGTTGGCGATTCCGGCCGGCTTTTCGATCTTGCTCAGTTCCTGATTGAGCAATTCGCGATCGAGCAATTGTCCGGTGTCAGGATCCTTGAAGTCCTGATCCTCGATCCAGGCATCGGCATAGTCGACGTAACGATCGAACAGGTTCTGGCCGTAGTCCGAATAGGATTCCAGATAAGCTTTCTGGATTTCGTGACCGATGAACTCCGCATAACGCGGTACCAGCTCGGCCTTGATGAATTCGAGATAACGTTTTTCGACTTCATCAGGCATCTGCTCCCTGCGGATCGCCTGCTCCAGCGTATACATCAGGTGTACGGGATCTGCGCCAATCTCCGACGTGTCGTGATTGTAGGTCGCGGCCAGGACTTTGAACGCGAAGCGCGTCGAGGCACCGTCCATGCCTTCATCAACACCGGCGGCGTCCTTGTATTCCTGAACGCTGCGGGCCTTCGGATCCGACTCTTTCAGGCTTTCGCCGTCATAGACCCGCATCTTGGCGAAGGTCGTCGAGTTCTCGTGCTTGCGCAGCCGCGACATCACGGAGAAGCGCGCCAGGGTTTCCAGCGTCGCCGGTGCGCAAGGTGCGGTGGCGAGTTCGGAGCCCTGAATGAGCTTCTCGTAGATCTTCTGTTCTTCGGTGACGCGCAGACAGTAGGGCACCTTGATGACGCAGATACGATCGATGAAGGCTTCGTTGTTCTTGTTGGCCTTGAAACTCTGCCACTCGGACTCGTTGGAGTGAGCGAGAATAACGCCAGTGAACGGAATTGCGCCGATATTTTCGGTGCCGATATAGTTGCCTTCCTGCGTCGCCGTCAGCAGCGGATGCAGCATCTTGATCGGCGCCTTGAACATTTCGACGAATTCGAGCACGCCCTGATTGGCGCGGTTGAGGCCGCCGGAATAGCTGTAGGCGTCGGGATCGTTCTGGGCGAAGATTTCGAGCTTGCGGATATCCACCTTGCCGACCAGCGAGGAGATGTCCTGGTTGTTCTCGTCGCCGGGTTCGGTTTTGGCGATGGCGATCTGGCGCAATCGCGACGGCTGGATGCGGGCGACGCGGAATTGCGAGATGTCGCCGCCGAAAGCTTCGAGCCGCTTATAGCACCACGGACTCATGAGACCCGTAAGCCGCCGGCGCGGAATGCCGTATTTCTCTTCGATCATTGGGCCGAGCGTGTCGGGATCGAACAGGCTGAGCGGGCTTTCATAGACCGGGCTGAGCTCGTCGCCAGCTTTCAGCACATAGATTGGATGGACTTCCATCAAGGCCTTGAGGCGCTCGGCAAGCGATGATTTGCCGCCGCCGACCGGGCCGAGCAGATAGAGAATCTGCTTGCGCTCTTCGAGGCCCTGCGCCGCATGGCGGAAGAAGGCGACGATGCGTTCGATCGTATCTTCCATGCCGTGAAAGCCGGCAAAGGCTGGATAGCTACGGATGGTACGATTCAAAAAAATACGGCCAAGGCGTGGATCCTTGGCCGTATCTATCATTTGAGGCTCGCCGATCGCCGCCAGTAGGCGTTCCGCCGCGTTCGCATATCGCATCGGGTCCCCTCTGCAGGATTCCAGATACTCGGACATCGACATGTCCGTCTCACTTCGGGCTTCGTAACTTCTAGCGAACGCATTGAACAGAGAATCGTTGTACATGATCCCTCTCTCCTTGCTGGTCGGCCGTCCTGTTGGTCGCGATGCTCCTAAAGGTGGTAACGGAACGCGTCTTTCCGATCGCGACTCAACATCAGCACTATAGCCTTCAGGACACATCCAGGTCCGAAATCGCGCAATGCGATCTGAGTGCAGCGCGCGACTCATATTCAGGCACTTGCTTATAAGTTAGGCGAGTTTTGCCATGTCTCAAGGGCCGGCAAAGCGATTGTCGACGCCTGTGACTCGAACGCCACAAAGTTGCCGTATGTTGGAAGCTTTCGGAATCATGTACCGACGGCGCAGTTTGGATGAGTCGAAACGCGCACAAGAGCATCGGTGAGCGGAGGTTGCGCTCAGTTCCGATCGCTGGGCAGGACGGGCAGCGGAGTCACCTCGATACCTTCATCGATCAGCGACCGCGCTTCATCCGGCGTCGCTTCACCGTAGATCGGACGATGTTCGATGTCGCCATAATGCATCTTGCGGGCTTCGGTCGGGAAGCTTTCACCGACATTGTCCGCGTTTTTGGTGACGTGATCGCGCAGTTCTTTCAGCTTGGCGCGTAGCTCGGCTTCCTGCGGCGCCATCATCAGCGGGGCTGTGGTCTCGGAACCCGCGTCAGGGGCGGGGGCCTCCGCGGGTGCCGGGCGATTCTTGCTCTTGCTCAGGATGCGCGGGGCCATAATGGCCTTCTCGACCTTCACCGATCCGCAATTCGGGCAATTCACCAGCTTGCGCTTCACCTGGGAGTCGTAGGCGCCGGAACTCTGGAACCAGCTTTCGAAAGCATGGCCCTTCTCGCAGCGTAGGTCGTAACGGATCATGTCGCTTGCCGGACAAGGTGCAGATAGTCTGGACCCGACTTGGGATCGCTGACGCTGAAACGGCGGCCGTGCTGCAGGGACGGCACGGTCTTGCGCGCTTCCGTCACCTTCGCAGGATCGATCTTGGCCAGAATGAAGCCCGGCTCGATGCCGGTCGCTTCGGCCAGAACCACGCCCCATGGGTCGATAATCAGCGAGTGTCCATATGTCGCACGCTTGTTCTCATGCACGCCGCCTTGGGCGGCCGCAAAGACGAAGCAGCCGGTCTCGATGGCGCGGGCGCGCAGCAGCGTGTGCCAATGGGCTTCGCCGGTCTTCTGGGTGAAAGCCGAGGGCACGGTGAGGAACGACGCGCCGCTTTCGGCCAATGCGCGGTACAGCGCCGGGAAGCGGACGTCGTAGCAGATGGTCAGGCCGATGCGGCCCCAGGGAAGGTCGGAGATGACGGCGGTCTCGCCCGGCTGATAATTCGCGGATTCGCGATAGCTCTCGCCGTTCGGCAGGTCGATGTCGAACATGTGGATCTTGTCGTAGCTCGCCAGGACATTGCCGTCCGGTCCGATCAGGAACGAGCGATTGGCGGCGCGTTCCAGGTTGGCCAGCACGGCCAGCGATCCGATATGTACGTAGATCTTCAGCTCCGCGGCGAGGGCGCGATAGGCCTTCAGCGAGAGGTCGTCTTCCTCCGGGCGAAGATGTTCGAACAGTGCCGTGCGATTGAGTTGCATCATGTTGCTCACTTCCGGCGTGAGCACATAGTCGGCGCCGGCGAGCGCGGCTTCGCGGATCAGATGGCGGCCCTGTTCAAGGCTCGCCTCCGGCAGCAGGCCGGTGCGCATCTGCACCATGGCGGCGGTGAAGGTCTGGGGCTCGGACGTCGGGGATGTCTGGCTCATGAGGTGGCCTTCTCGCCTGCGATCATGGCGTCAAATTTGCCTTCGCGGTCCAATGCATAGAGATCGTCACAGCCGCCGATCAGGGTGCCATCGATGAAGATCTGCGGGAAGGTGGCGCCAGGATAGGTACGGTCGAACATTTCCTGGCGCAGCTTCGGATCGGTCGCGGTGTCGAAATGGGTGAATGCAGCTTTCTTGCGCTGGAGCAGTGAGATCGCGGCGCTGCAATAGCCGCAGCCGGGGCGGGTGTAGATTTCAATCGCGGCGGCCATCTGGTGCTCCGGTTCGCAGGGAAGTGCCTGATTATATGGGGACCTTGTGGGCCTCCACAACCCGCGCAAAGACCAGCACATCGACCTGGGCCGCCTTGGCGCGCAGCAGCGCTCGTGCGCAGGCGTCCGTCGTGGCACCCGAAGTCAGCACGTCGTCGACCAGAATGACGCGGCGGCCATGGATTTCAGCCCGGCGTTCAGGCGGGACCTTGAAGGCGCCCTGCACATTGCTGGCGCGCTCGGTGCGCGACAGGCCAATCTGGTGTTCGGTCGGGCGTATTCGCCGCAGGGCGTCGCGGGATATCGCAACGCCGCTCTGCTGGCCGATTGCCCGTGCCAGCGCGCCGGACTGGTTGAAGCGCCGGCTGAAGCCGCGGCGCCAATGCAGCGGCACCGGCACCAGAAGATCGGCATCTGCTAGCAATTCCTTCCCCGCACGCGCCATCCAGCGACCCATGGTTGGCGCGAGGTCTGTCCGGTCATGATATTTCAACTGGTGCACCAGCGTGCGAGCGACATCATCGTAGCGCACAGCTGCGCGGGCGCGCTGATAGGCCGGCGGATCGGCGATTGCCTGCATCGACAGGATGCCCGGGCCGGGATCGTAGACGAAGGGAATGCCGAGCCGGCTGCAGAATGGCGGCGCGATGAAGGACAGCTTGCCCCAGCAGGCCGCGCAGACGCCTTCGCCGGCGACGGGTTCCCGGCAGGCGACGCAGAGCGTCGGCAGCGCGATGTCGAGCGCCACGCGGGCGGTTTGCGTCCATGCAGACCGGCAAAGCCTCAGCGCGCCGCGCAATTGCGCGGGGAGGGACCATGACACTGTCGCCTCTGCGTCCATAGGTTGAAGGCTAGAGCTCTCTTGCGCTCACCTCAAGCGCGATTGCCAGATCCCTGGTCTTCGGCGTACCAAGCCGCATGGCTCAGACCCCGAATGCCGCACCTATTCTGTTCGATCGCGCTCTGCTGCGGGCGCGGCAGGCGCGTGCGTCGCGGCTGGGCGCCGAGAATTTCCTGCTGGATCGTGTCGTTGCCGACATGGATGAGCGATTGCAGGCGGTGCTGCGCCAGTTCGACAATGCCGTCGATGTGGCAACGCCGGGCAACGGTCTGCGCGATGTTGTGGCCGGGCGTGTCGGTCATTTCGCGCATGTCGATGTGCCCGATGTCGAAAGCGACGGCCTCAATCTCGCGCCGGCGTCGCTCGATCTTGTCATCTCCGCGCTCGGGCTGCACTTCGTTAACGATCTGCCAGGCGTCATGGCGCAGATCCGCCGCGCGCTGAAGCCTGACGGCTTGCTACTGGCGGCAATGCTCGGCGGTGACACGCTGACCGAGCTGCGGCAGTCCTTCGCCGCGGCGGAAGCCGAACGCGAAGGCGGCATCTCGCCGCGCGTCGCACCAATGGCCGATCTGCGCGATGTCGGTGCGTTGCTGCAGCGCGCAGGATTTGCGCTGCCAGTGACCGATGTCGATCGTGTCGTGGTGCGCTACGACAGCGCCTTCGGTCTGATGCAGGATCTGCGCAGGATGGGCGCCACCAATGTGCTGGTCGAGCGCCGCCGAGCGCCGCTGCGCCGCGCGACATTGCTGCGGATGGCGCAGATCTATAGCGAGCGTTTCGCCGATCCCGACGGCCGCATCCGCGCGACCTTCGACATCATCTGGCTGTCCGGCTGGGCACCGCATGAGAGCCAGCAAAAGCCGCTGAAGCCGGGCTCGGCGAAAGCAAGTCTCGCCGACGCGGTGAAGGGGCTGAAGCCCTAGAGCAGATCGATCAGATGCGGGATCAGCGGGATATCCGCAGCCGGCATCGGATAGTCGCGCAACTTGTTCGGCCGCACCCAGGCGAGGTTCTGGCCCTCTTTCGAGATCGCGAGACCTTCCCAGCGCCGGCAGATATAGAGCGGCATCAACAGGTGGAAGTCCTCATAGGCATGGCTGGCGAAGGTCAGCGGCGCAAGGCAGGCTTCCTTCACGGTGATTCCGAGCTCCTCGTCGAGCTCGCGGATCAGCGCCGCTTCCGGCCGTTCGCCGGGCTCCAGCTTGCCGCCGGGAAACTCCCAGAGGCCGGCCAGCGCCTTGCCTTCCGGCCGCTGCGCGATCAGCACGCGGCCGTCGGGGTCGATCAATGCGCAGGCGACGACGAGGACAAGTTTCATAGGGTTATTACACGGTTGTTGGTTGTCTGGGACATGTGTGGGGCACAGGGAACGATCGCGTCGCCAGCTTTTCCGGGCGCGCTCTCATTGTTCGGTATGAGAGTTTTGGTTGCAGCATCGTTCGGGGTTACCTGGATGTCGACATGGGTCGTGAGCTGCACGCGCGGCAGTTCGATGATGTAGTCGACCGTGTCCGTTCCCGAATAGTCGCTGCTGGGCATGTAAACCAGTTGCAGTGCGCGCATGCGTTTCCCGACACAGGTCTGGTCGTCCCCGGTCACATTCTTTTGCGGCGCGACCATGATGGAACGTCCGCACAGGCTGCCATGCGATGGAGGTTTGGCGATCGTGAGCTTGGGCAGCACCGGCTCACATTTCGCGTTCCATCGCACCGCAAAGCCGAGGCCGATCTCCTGACCGGCTTTGACATTGCGGGCGAGCGTGCGTGTCTTGATCGACGGCTGATCCTCCGCGCCGGCTGTTTCGAGCGGCATTGCGACGGCGCAGGCAAGTATCAGGATCCGTTTCATGTCGACCATCGCAAGCCACCTTCATAGGCCTCGGTCCGGAGGCGCAGCAGCAAGCTACGACCGATAGTCGCCGTTGATGGCGACATATTCCTTGGTGAGGTCACAGGTCAGCACGCGGTCGCGGCCCTTGCCGAGGCCGAGCGTGACCTTGATCTGCACCTTGGGGTTCTTCATCGCGTTGGACACTTCGGTCTCGTCATAGGACGGATCGCGCGCGCCTAGCTTGGCGACGCGGATGCCGTTGAAGGAGATCGAGAGCTTGTCGCGATTGGCGGGTTCGCCGGCCTTGCCGACGGCCATCACCACGCGGCCCCAATTGGCGTCTTCGCCGGCAATCGCCGTTTTCACCAGCGGCGAATTGGCAATCGACATGGCGATCTTGCGTGCCGAGGCCTTGGTGGTCGCGCCTTCGACGACGACTTCCACCAGCTTGCGCGCGCCTTCGCCATCGCGTGCGACCTGTTCGGCGAGGTCGTTGAGAATGACGTTCAGTGCCTTCACGAAGGGCTTCAGCCTGATGTCGCTGGCCTTGGTGATCTTCGGTGCGCCCTGTGCGGCTGCGGCGCCTGTCGCGAACATCAGCAGCGTGTCGGAGGTCGAGGTGTCGCCGTCGATGGTGACGGCGTTGAACGAATCTTCGACGCCAGCCTTGAGCAGCGCCTGCAGCGCTGGCGCCGAGATTGGCGCATCGGTGAAGATGAACGAGAGCATCGTTGCCATGTCGGGCGCGATCATGCCCGCGCCCTTGGCCATGCCGTTGATCGTAACCTTGGCCTTGCCGAGTTTCACGGTGGCGGTGGCGACCTTCGGGAAAGTGTCGGTGGTCATGATCGCCCGGGCGGCGTCCATCCAGCCGTCAGGTCCGGCACTTTCCGCGAGTGTGGCGAGCACGCCGTTGAACTTGGTGGCGTCGAGCGGCTCGCCGATCACGCCGGTCGAGGCCAGGAAGATCTCGTTCGGCTTGCAGCCGACGGCCTTGGATGCGATGTCGCCGGTGAGTTTGGTCGAGGTCTTGCCGGTTTTGCCGGTGAAGGCATTGGCATTGCCGGAATTGACCACCAGCGCCTGCGCCTTGCCGTTCTTCAGCACCGCGCGGCACCATTCCACGGGAGCCGACGGGCACTTCGACTTGGTGAACACGCCTGCTGCCGTCGTGCCCTTGTCCATCACCGCGAGCAGCACGTCGGTGCGGCCCTTGTAGCGGATGCCGGCGGCGGCGGTGGCGAGGCGCACGCCTGCAATGGCGGGCATCTCGGGAACGTCGGTTGGGGCGAGGGGGGAGACGGGCAGCGACTTGGCCATGAGTGCTTTCAGCTTTCGTAAAAAGATGAAGCGCTCTGTATCACCTCTGCCACCATGGTGGGAGAGGGCTTCATGGAGAAGGGAGCAATGTCATGCCTCCGTCATGCGGCACCCGTCCGGTCGCGCATGATCCCGTCCGAAAACCGCTACTAGCCCGGGCCGAATTTGAACTTGCCGTCGTCTTCGAGGAACGGGCCGCTGCGCATATAGAGCTGGCCGTTCTCGCCGATGAAGAAGAGCGTGTTCTTCGGCACTTTCTTGGCGCCCTTCAGCAGGAACTTGGCATTGTTGGTGCCCATCTTGTACGCGAAGGTCTTGCCGGTGCCGTCATAGCCGTAGCCCATGTCGGGTGCGAGCACCCAGGGGGTCGGCGCCTGAGCCAGAGCAGGACCGCCAAGGGCCGATGTCATCAGTGCGGCGGCGCACAGCATCGTAAAGGCTCGAGCGGTCATCCCTAATTCTCCGAAAAGTGTTTTTGAAAGTGCATCGCGGCTGCGCGGGTGTCTTGAACAAATCACGAACGGTGACAGTCCGTCAATATGACATGCGGTCGCGACAGAGTTTGTTATTTCGCAAGTGCGGCCGGGCGACTATCTTTCGCATTCGGGCTAAGCCGGTCCACGACGAATTCGGCGATGGGGATGATTCGACAATGCGAGCGATCGTGAAAAGTCTTTTGGTTGTTGGCGCGGTGGTATTGGCGCCCGGTCTTGCTGCGGCGGATGATTACAAGCTCAGCAACAACCAGCGTATTTCCTGCGGCCGCGGCCTCAGCGCCGGCAAGCTGAGCACGGCGACCTGCCGTTCCTACGCCTATCTGTTCAACACCAGGACCTCCGAATATTTCCGCTGCTCGGTGTCACTGTCGATGACGCGCGACGCCAAGGAAGTCATCAATGTGCAGAGCGATGGTGCCTGCGTGAAGAAGCCGCGCGTGTTCGACACCGACTCCACCTATTCGTTCGATGCCACGGAGACCGAGCCGCCGAACACCAATTCGTTCTTCGGCAATGGCGGCTTTGCCATGTGGGTGAGTGACAATACCCAGCAGAAGGTCCGCGGCTGCGTCACGATTCCATCGGGGCTTGGCTCGGACGTGTCGCGCTGCATCGATATGAAGTTCGAGTAGCTGGCTTTCTTATCCCTCCCCCAAGCGGCGAAGCCGCGCCGTGGGGAGGGTGGATCGACCGCGGAGCGGTCGAGACGGGTGGGGTGGTGCAACACGCGAGAGCATCGCTTGTGGCACCCCCACCCCGGCCTATCGGCCGACCCTCCCCACAAGGGGGAGGGATTCCTCTGGCGCCTATGCGTCGTTGCTGATGTGGACGTCAAACAGCCACTGCTCTTCAGACATGCGTCATCGCCCCCATTGTTTGCGGCGCGGGGGCGCCGTCGTCTGCTGCATTCCACCCCCTTGTGAGAGGGCGTGCGGAACGCCAGGTGCCCGTTGCACCCTTGGGCCTGATGCGAATGCGGTCTTCCGCAAGTGAGTGCATCAGGACTTTCGGAGGCGTCAGGCAAGTGCCCGACGTTCCGCCTGCGGTGTTTTTTCGGTTGCTTGCGCTTCGCCATGGCGAACGATCCGATCACCAAAATTACAGTCCCAAGGCGAAGGGACAGGGTGCCTCAAGCGAGTAAGCCGAACGCGTTTTGACCTGGTCGTCCGTCACTTGATCTGCAGGGTCTTGCCATCCGAAGACGAACCGTACCGCCTGTCCCAGTGGTATCCTGACCACAGACGATCCGGCCTGCCCGAAGACAGCCGTCCCCCACATCTCCCGTGACGCCGCATCTCCGGCGTCCACCGCATCCCACCCCGCGAACGTGACGATCGCGATCGCCCCTCTCGGTGGGGCAGGACAGAGGGGAATATAAACCTGATAGGGATGTTGTCAACGAGAAGATAGGAAAAAATGTTCGGGCGCTGTCTTGCCGCCCCAAACTGTCATTCCGGGGCGGCTGCGCGCCTTCGCGCACGCGCACCTCAGCCACTCCACTTGGAGTGGCGGGGAATCCCGATGTGTTGAGCGCAAAACACTTCGGGATTCCGGGCTCAGTCCGGCCCGCTTTGCGGTCCGTCCTGCCCCGGAATGACGAGTGTGAAGCAGTGCCAACCACTCAAAAAAGTAGAAGGGCACGCGCTTCAGCGCGTGCCCTTCTATGTGTTGAGCTCAAGAAGAGAGCAGGACAGGCAGGCGCGAATGAAACGCCCTGCCAACCCCGCGCTGCCCTTACTCCGGCTTGATGCCGGCGAACTGGGCGACCTTGCCCCACTTCTCGATTTCCGACTGCACATAGGCATCCATGTCGACCGGCGAACCGCCGGTCGGATCGGCGCCGAGCTTGATCAGGCGGGCGGTGCCATCGGTCGACTTGATGAACTTGTCGGTCGAGGCATTGAGCTTGGCGATGATCTCCTTCGGCGTCTTGGCAGGCGCTGCAATGGTGAACCAGGAGGCGGCGTCGTAGCCGTCCACGCCGGATTCGGCGATCGTCGGAATGTCCTTCATCGGCTCCCAGCGCTTGCTGGTGGAGACGGCGAGCGCACGGATCTGGTTGCTCTCCGCGAAAGGCTGCGCCGCCGGCAGGTTGTCGATCATCACATGGACGCGGCCGCCGATCAGGTCGGTCAGTGCTGGTGCGCTGCCCTTGTAAGGCACGTGGGTCAGCTTCACGCCGGTCATCGACTTGAACAGTTCGGTCGACAGATGCGCGGTCGAACCGAGGCCCGGCGTGCCGTAGAAATATTCGTCCGGCTTGGCCTTGGCGAGTTCGATGAATTCCTTGACGCTCTTGGCCGGCAGCGAATTGGTCACCGAGAACAGGTTCGGCACCTTGGCGATCACGATCACCGAGGCCAGATCCTTGACCGGATCATAGGTCATGTTCTTGAACACGAACTTGTTGATCGCGTGGGTGCCGGGCGTGCCGACCAGGAAGGTGTAGCCATCGCCTTCGGCCTTGGCGACGAAGTCAGCGGCGATGTTGCCGCCGGCGCCGGCCTTGTTCTCGACGATGAACTGCTGGCCCATCTCTTCGGACATCTTTTGCGCGACGACGCGGGCCAGAATGTCGGTGGTGCCGCCGGCCGCGAACGGAACGATGAACTTCACCGGCTTGGTAGGCCACTCTGCGGCGCTGGCGCGGCGCGACAGGATCGGCAGGGTGCCGAGGGCAGCCGCGCCGCCGAGGATCACGGAGCGGCGGGACGGGAAGCGGGTCGATGATGACATCTCGAAGAGTCCTTTTGCATGTCGGACAGGCCGCGGGGCTGCGACGCGCGATCTGATTGAGGGTGTTTAAGACAATGACGGGAGGCCGGGATCAAGTGCGATTCGGCACGGCTGGGTCACGAACCTGACCGCGGTCCGCTCCTGCGACTCATCTGCGCAACCGGCAGGTACTTTCAGCTTCTCCCGATCAGGCGTTTCCATGGAAAACATGCATGGGAACGTACTGGGTGGATGGTACTATGCTGCACTGCGCGTTGCTACCGCAATGCAATACCATCCTTAAGCATTTGGTACTAACGGCTGATGACGTGCGTCGGAAGGTCGCATCTCCGGCATGCATTCTGCGCAACGGCACGGACGTGCATGAACATTTGCAATTCGAGGTGTTACGCGATACGTAACGCCATGATCAAGACGTTCGCGGATAGGCGCACCGCCGACATCTTTGCTGGCAAGCCGGTCAGGAAGGGCTTTCCGGGCGACATTATCGACGTGGCGCGGCGTAAGCTGGACATGCTCGATAGCGTAACGACACTCGAAAGTTTGAAGCTTCCGCCGAGCAACAGGCTCCACCTCCTCAAAGGGGACAGGAAGGGGCAGCATGCCATCTGGATCAACAGCCAGTGGCCACTTTGCTTCGTATGGCGAGACGCGGACGCCTACGATGTAGAAATCGTCGACTATCACTAGGAGAACATCATGAGCATCGTTCGCGAAAAGATTCAGATGCAGCGTCTCCCAACCACGCCGGGCGAGATGTTGCTCAAGGAATTCATGGCACCGAACGAGATTTCGGCACGTGCACTCGCGCGCGATCTCGGTATTCCGCCAAACCGCATTACCGGGATCATCAACGGAAAGCGGGCAATGACAGCGGACACGGCGGTTCTGTTGGAACGTCGATTGGGGATGCCGGGTGAGTTCTGGATGAACTTGCAGTCGAACTACGACTTGGCCATCGTGCGTCAGCGGCAGTCCGAAGCGGCCTGATTTCTGCTAGATAGCGTTAAAAAGAAAGGCCGCGACGCACTCGCATCGCGGCCTGACGTCTCGTCTTGGTATGGCCGAGTTACTTCCCGATGCCCTTTTCCTTGAAGTACTTCAGCGCGCCCGGATGGAACGGCACCGGCGAACGCTCCTGCACCTGGTTGTCGAGCGAGAAGCTCTCGGCCTCCTTGTGCACGGCAACGATGTCGGCCTTCTTCTCCACCAGCGTCTTGACGATGTTGTAGGCATCGTCGTCGCTCATCTTGTTGCCGGTGACGATGATGTTCCAGACTTCGGTATTGGCGTTGTCCTTGTCCATGCCGGGATAGATGCTCTTGCTGATGGTCGAGGGCGAATACAGCTTGCCGTATTTCTCGTTCATCTTGGCGGCGAGGTCGGCGTGGTCGACGAACTTGATCTTCATGCCGGGTGTGGCGGCAAGATCGGTGACGGCGGCGGTGGGGACGCCGCCGACCCAGAAGAAGGCGTCGATCTTGCGGTCCTTGATGGCGTTGACGGACTCAGCGACGCCGAGACGCTCGCGCTTCATGTCCTTGTCCTTGTCGAGACCGGCGGCCTCGATGACGCGGAACGCCATCACTTCGGTGGCGCCGCCGGGCGAGCCCGTGGAGACGCGCTTGCCCTTGAGATCCGACATCTTCTCGATGCCGGCGCCCTCGATGGTCACGATATGCATGCGGTTCGGATAGACCACGAGCAAGGTCTGCAGCGGGACCTTGCCGCTCTTGAACTTGTCCTGGCCGTTCAGTGCGTCGAGCGCGGCGTCGGCCATGCTGAAGCCGAGTTCGCTCTGGCCCGAGGCGATCAGCTTGAGGTTATCGACCGACCCGCCGGTGACTTCCGCTGTGGCCTGGGTGTTCGGCAGCGCCTTCGACAGCACATTGGCGATGGCGCCGCCGAGCGGATAATACACGCCGCCGGTACCGCCGGTGCCGATCGCCATGGTCTTCTGCTGCGCGATGGCCGCGCCTGCAAGGCCGGCAGTGGCGACCAGCGCCACGGCAATCGATGTCTTTCTGAAACGCTTGAACATGGTTGTCCTCTCCTCCGGTTTTAATGATGTCGCGGTGACTATTTCACCGCGCCGACTTCCTTGAGATATTTCAGCGTGCCGGGGTGATAGGGCGCCGGCGATTGCGCTGATGTCTGCGTGGCGAGATTGATGTTCTCCGCCTCTTTATGGACGGCGACGAGATCGGCCTTGTTCTCGAAGATTGTCTTCGTGATCGCGTAGGCCGTCTCGTCCGACATCTTGTCGGTGGCCATGATCTGGTTCCAGGCGGCGAAGCCACGGCTGTCGGTGGTCTGGCCCGGATAGCTGCCGGCCTTGATCACGCTGGGCGCGAAGATCTGGCCGTATTTCTTCACGATCGGCTCTAACAGGTAGTCGATATCGATCAGCTTGATGGTGACACCGGGCGTTGCGGCAAGGTCGACGACGGCGGCGGTTGGCACGCCGCCGCCCCAGAAGAAGGCATCAATCTTGCGATCCTTGAGCGCGGACGCGGATTCTGCCACCGACAGACGTTCGCGCTTGACGTCCTTGTCCTTGTCGAGGCCGGCGGCCTCCAGCAGGCGGAAGGTCTGCGCCTCGGTGGCGCTGCCCGGCGCGCCGCCAGAGATGTGCTTGCCTTTAAGATCGGCGAATTTCTCGATGCCGGTACCGGCGATGGTCACCACATGCACCGGGCTGGAATAGACGGCGACGATGGTGCGCAGCGGAACGGGCTTCTTGAATTTGTTCTCGCCCTTCACGGCGTCGGAGGCGACGTCGCCGGTCATGAAACCGAGATCGGCCTGGCCGGTCTCCAGGAGCTTGATGTTGTCGACGCTGCCGCCGGTGACTTCGCCGGTGGCCTGGGTATGCGGCAGTTTCTTCGACAACAGGTTCGCGAGACCGCCGCCGAGCGGATAGAAGATGCCACCGGTCCCGCCGGTGGCAATGGCGATGGTCTTGTCTTCCGCAGAAGCGCCGGTCGTCGCGCAGGCGATGCCGAGCAGTGCAAGGCTGAACGCCCTGTGTCTGAAAGCTGTCGATTTCATCGCGTCACTCCCTGAAGTCGGCGGCACCGCTTATCTGCGACGTCCGCGTCGTGCGATAACTTGACGTTATTCGTTTCTGTCGTTGGTCATGCCGGTGCCGGTTGCGTCCTCGTCCTTGCCTGCCAGAGCAGCACGCCGAGGCCGATGATGAGGCCGGGCACGAATGTGTAGCTGATGTCGCGACCGATGATCGATTCGATGATCGCCTCGATCAGGCTCGGGAACACCAGCAGTAATCCCGATAGCAGAAGCAGGCCGCGCTCGATCGGTGTATTTTGTCGCAGTGCCCAGTTCTGCGCGACGGCGGCGAGTGCCAGCAGTCCCAGCGTGGTCTTGAAGGTGATCTCGACGATGTCCACCCACGAGCCGCCCTTTGGAATGTTCAGCAGCAGGCCGACGCCCTGCGGGTCGCAGACGAAGACGAATGGCACCAGGAAGGCCGGCAGCGTGTATTTCCACGATTGCAGCGTGGTCTTGTAGGGGTCACCGCCGGTGATGGCCGCCGCCGCGAAGGGCGACAGCGCGGTCGGCGGCGAGACTTCCGAGAGGACCGCGTAATAGAAGATGAACATGTGTGCGGCGTAGTCAGGCACGCCGAGCTTGATCAGCGCAGGTGCTGCGATCACGGCGCAGATGATGTAGGAGGCGGTCACCGGCACGGCGAGGCCGATGATCCAGACGATCAGCGCCGTATAGATCGCCGTCAGCAGCAGGCTGCCGCCCGCATAGGAAATCACGATCGACGAGAACTTCAGGCCGAGGCCGGTGAGCGTGACGACGCCGACCACGATGCCGGCGCAGGCGCAGGTCGTGGCGGCATTGAGCGCGCCGATCGAGCCATCGGCCAGTGCCTTCACCAGTTTCTTCGGCACCAGCGCAGTGTCCTTGCGCAGGAAACTGAGCACGAAGGTGACGAGCGTGGCGTAGAACACGGACAGCGATGGCGAGTAGCCGATGATCATGAAGACGACGACGGCGAGCAGGGAAATGAAGTGGAACCCGTAACGCTTCATCATCACGCCGAGGCTGAGCTCAGGCCTGACATTGACATTGTGGGCGCCGAACCGCTTGGCATCGATCTCCACCATGATCAGCAGCGACAGGTAGTAGAGACAGGTCGGGATGGTCGCCATCCAGATCACGTCGAGATAGCTGATCTTCAGAAATTCGGCGATCAGGAAAGCGGCGGCGCCGAGCACCGGCGGCGACAGGATCGCGCCGAGACCGCCCGCGGCCAGCAGGCCGCCGGCAGCGTTCTTCTCGAAACCGGCCTTGGCCAGCATCGGGGCGGCGACGGTGCCGATCATCACCGTGGTGGCGACGCCGGAGCCCGAGGGGCCGCCGAGCAGGAACGAGGACAGCACCACGGTGCGGCCCGCGGCGTTCGACTTGTTTCCCATCAACGATAGCGAGAAGTCGATGAAGAACTTTCCGGCGCCGGACATCGACAGGAACGCGCCATAGATCGTGAACAGGATGATCAGCGTGGCCGACACGTCGACTGCGACGCCGAAGATGCCCTCCAGCGTGATGAAGAGATGGCCGACGAGGCGCGGCAGGTCATAGCCGCGATGGGTCCACGGCGCCGGAAGATGCGGGCCGAGCATCGCATAGGCAATGAAGAAAACGGACACGACCGGCATGATCAGGCCGGTGGTGCGTCGCGTCGCTTCCAGCAGCAGCACGATGAAGACGATGCCGACGATGACATCCATATGATCCGGCAGTGTAGCGCGGTCGGTGAAATCGTCGCCGCCCCACAGCGCATAGGCAATGGTGCCGATGGCGACGATGCCCGGCACGATGTCCCACCAGCGCACGCGGTTGCGGAAGCGAGCAGCGACGGGGAACAGCAGGAAGCTCAGGACCAATGTGAAGGCGACGTGGACGTAACGCAGCTCCTGCGTCGGCACGATCGCGTAGGCGGCATAGAGATGAAACAGGCTCATGACGACGGCGATGCCGGTGGAGATCGTTCCGGCCCAGCCCAGCAGGCGATTTGTTGCGCCTTCATCGGCTTCGATGAAGGCTTCAGCCTTCGCCAATGCCTCGTCGGAGACGGCAACGGTGTCATCGCTCGCGTTTGATTTCTGGTCAGCCATGTTTCATCCCCCGGGATATTTCCCGCAGCCGGCTTGGCCGACCTTATTATTCTGAGTGCGGCGCATTCATGCCGTTTTACCCGGCTGGCGCAAGGGCTTACCGGTGAAACTTTCGTCGCGGCAACGGCGTTCGCTGTGGGGACGCCGTTGACCGCATGAGGGCTGCGGTTCACCTTCGCAGCCTGAATGACAGGAATAAAATGAGTATGAGGAAGCGTCTGATAGCGGCCATGACGGCTGTGGTCGTCATGTGCAGCGCAGCGGCACGCGCCGAACCGTCGATCACGCTGCTGACCGGCAATACATCCGGGATCTATTTTCCGCTCGGCGTCTCGATCGCGATGATCTATGCGGATATTCCCGGCGCGAAAGTTCAGGTGCAGACAACCGATGGTTCGGTCGAAAATCTCTCGCGGCTGCAGCAAGGCACCGGGCAGGTGGCTTTTGCGCTTGGCGACGCGCTGAAGGACGCCTGGGCCGGCAATGCCACGGCGGGCTTCGACGGCAAGCAGGACCGGCTGCGGGTGATCGGTGCGCTCTATCCGAATTACATCCAGATCGTTGCCACCAAAGAGAGCGGCATCAGGACGCTGAGCGATCTCAAGGGCCGAAGCCTCTCGGTTGGCGAGCGGAGATCCGGCACCGAGTTGAATGCCCGCGCCATTCTGGGCGCTGCGGGGCTGCGCTACGAGAATCTCGGCGAGGTCAGGTATGTCTCCTTTGCCGAATCCACCACGATGATGATCGAGAAAAAACTGGACGCGACGCTGCAGTCTGCCGGTCTCGGTGTGACGTCGATCAAGGAACTCAGCGAAGCTACGGATATCGTCATCGTGCCGGTGCCGCCCGCGATGGTCAGAAAGATCGGCGCGCCGTTCAAGCCGGACAGGATTCCAGCCCGGACCTATGTCAGCCAGGACAAACCCGTGCGGACCGCGTCGGTGATGAATTATCTGGTGACGAGCAGCGCGGTGTCCGACGATCTCGTCTATCAGATGACGAAGCACCTGTTTGACGGTCTGGACGAACTCGCCATCGCCCACCGCGCCGGCCACGAGATCCGGCTGGCGAGCGCCTTGAGCAAAAGCCCGGTGCCGCTGCATCCCGGCGCACTGCGCTACTATCGGGAGCGGGGCCTGATCAGGTAGAGTGGTCCCGCTGGCTTGCTGGGGCTTTCATGGGTCATCCGTTTCGGACATTGGTTCTGTGCGCCGCTCTTGCGGCGCCATCGCTGCCCCATGCCGTCGTTCGGGCGCAGGATGCGGCGGAGACCGCTGCCGCCTGCGCGAATGACGACGCCTTGCCGTCCGAGCAGATGCTCGGCATCTGCGGCCTGGTGATCGGCTCGACGGCGGCATTGCCCGACCGCGTTCATGCCCTGATCGTGCGCGCCGGGCTGCAACTCAGGCTGGAACAGGTCGACCTCGCCGTTGCGGATGGCGATCTGGCGGTTCAGCTTGATCCCCTCTCGGCTGCAGCGCTCGAAGCCCGCGGCAAGGCGCTTGCGGCCGGCAAGAAATTCGATCGTGCGCTCGATGATTTCGATCGCGCGATCAAGCTGCGGCCGAACGAGGCCCGATTATTTGCGAGCCGCGCCGCGACCTTCGCATCGATGCACGAAAATCGATTGGCGGTTCGCGATTATAACGAGGCGGTCCGGCTCGATCCCAATCGGGTGCAGGGTCTCATCGATCGCGCCGCGGCCTATGCCAAGGTCAAGCGCTTCGATCTGGTCATCGACGACCAGAGCGACATCATTCGCCTGGAGCCGACCGCGGACCATTACGATGCGCGCGGTCAGTCCTATGCGCGCAACAATGCCTATGGCCGCGCGATTGCGGATTTCGACGCGGCGATCAGGCTGGAGCCGAAGGCGAGCTATTTCGTGAATCGCGGAAACTCTTTCAGTCTCAGCGGCGCATATGATCGCGCTATCACCGACTACACGACGGCGCTGCAGCTTCAGCCGGAGCTGGCGATGGCCTATAACAATCGCGGCGTCGCCTGGCGCGACAAGGGCGACCCTGCGCGCGCTCTGGCCGATTTCGACGCAGCCGTTCAGATCGATTCAACGCTGGATATCGCTTTGCGACATCGCAAGCAGCTTGAGAAATATCGGGTGGCGGCGCGCAGGCCGGCGATCGGATTGCATCCATCCGCCGATGCGAGCACGCGATAGACAATGACTTTTCGCAATTCATATGTTGGCAGCGTGCCGCGCGTCATCAGCGTCCTGCTCGTATTATGTTGCGTGGCTCCCGACAGGGCATGGCCAGCGGTCAACGAGCCGGCAGTCACTGCGCCTGTCGATTCCGCGTTGTGTGTGGCGGCTGTTGCGTCAGGCGATGACGAGAAGATTCTCGCAGTTTGCAGCACGCTGATCGACAACGAAAAGACCGAGCGGCCCGACCGGCTGAAAGCACTGATCGCGCGCGCCGGTGTCTACATGCGCAAGGATGAGACCGATCGTGCCATCGCCGATTACGATGCGGCGCTGCGGCTCGATCCGACGCAGGCCGTTCTGTTCAATGCGCGCGGCGAACTCTGGCGCAAGAAGGGCGATCGGCCGCGCGCAGTCCGCGATTTTGGCGCCGCGATCAAGCTCGATCCGCAACTCGACGTGGCGCGCGCCAATTACAAGGCGCTGGCGCAGGAAATCGAGCGGATCGGCGTGGAGATGTCGGTCAAGCCACAACCAAAGGCACCCTTGAAATAGCCTGTCATCCCGTGACAATGACGAGACAATGAACCCCGGCGGTAAAGCCGGGGGCGGGAGAGACGCCATGACGACCAATGCATCCAGCCGCTATCACGACGTCCACGCGCAGTCGCTGTCCGATCCGGAAGGCTTCTGGGGCGAGGCGGCGAAGGCGATCGACTGGATCGTGCCGGCGAAGAAGGTGTTCGATCCGTCCGTGGGTCTCTATGGCCGCTGGTTTGTCGGCGGCGTGCTCAATACCTGCTACAACGCGCTTGATCGCCATGTCGCGGGTGGTCGCGCCGATCAGGTCGCGCTGATCCACGACTCGCCGCTGACGGGTGAGGTCCGGAAATTCACCTATGCGCAGCTGCTGCATGAGGTGCAGGTGCTCGGCGCCATCCTGCAGGACCTTGGCGTCGGCAAGGGTGATCGCGTTATCCTCTATATGCCAATGGTGCCTGAGGCTGTGGTCGCCATGCTCGCCTGCGCGCGCATCGGCGCGGTGCATTCGGTGGTGTTCGGCGGCTTCGCGGCAAAGGAGCTCGCGACGCGCATCGACGATGCGAGGCCGAAGCTGATCCTGTCGGCGAGCTGCGGGATCGAGCCCGGCCGCATCGTGCAATACAAGCCGCTGTTGGATGAAGCGATCGCGCTCGCCAACGCGAAGCCCGATGGCTGCATTGTCCTGCAGCGGCCGCAGCATGGCTGCGATCTGGTGGCCGGCCGCGATCACGACTGGGCCGAATTGCGCAGCAAGGCGATAGCGGCGAAGAAGTCCGCGGATTGCGTGCCGGTGCTGGCGACGGATCCGCTCTACATCCTCTATACGTCCGGCACGACCGGCAAACCGAAGGGCGTGGTGCGCGACAATGGCGGCCACGCGGTCGCGCTCGCCTGGTCGATGTGGAATCTCTACGGCGTGAAGCCGGGCGAGGTCTGGTGGTGCGGCTCCGACATCGGCTGGGTGGTCGGCCATAGCTATATCGTCTATGCGCCGCTGTTTCATGGCGCGACCTCGGTCATGTATGAGGGCAAGCCGGTTGGCACGCCCGATGCCGGCGCGTTCTGGCGTGTCATCTCCGAACACAAGGCCGTTGCTTTCTTCACGGCCCCGACTGCCTTCCGCGCCATCCGCAAGGACGATCCGGACGGCAGTTTCATTCGCAAGTATGATCTCTCGCAATTTCGCACGCTGTTTCTCGCCGGCGAGCGCGCCGATCCGCCGACGGTGGACTGGGCCGAGAAGCAGCTGAAGGTGCCGGTCATCGATCACTGGTGGCAGACCGAGACCGGCTGGTGCATCGCCGGCAATCCGGTGGGTCTTGGCCAGTTGCCGGTGAAGCATGGCTCGCCGACGGTGCCGATGCCCGGCTACAAGGTCGAGGTGGTGGACGAAGCCGCGAGGCCGCTGCCCGCGGGCGCCATGGGCTCCATCGTGATCAAGTTGCCGATGCCGCCGGCCTGTCTGCCGACATTGTGGGAGCAGGACGAGCACTGCAAGGAAGCCTATTTCAACGAATTTCCCGGCTACTACAAAACCTCCGATGCCGGCTATCTGGATGACGACGGCTATGTCTATGTGATGGGCCGCACCGACGACATCATCAATGTCGCCGGCCACAGGCTCTCCACCGGCGGCATGGAGGAGATTCTGGCCTCGCATCCCGATGTTGCCGAATGCGCCGTGCTGGGCATCAAGGATACGATCAAGGGCGAGGTGCCATGCGGCTTCCTGGTGCTGAAGGCCGGCGTTGAGCGGCCGGTTGCTGACATCGAGAAGGAAGTGGTAGCGCTGGTGCGCGAAAAGCTCGGCCCCGTCGCGGCGTTCAAGCTCGCCATCGCTGTTGGCCGGCTGCCGAAGACGCGTTCGGGCAAAATCCTGCGCGGCACCATCAAGAAGATCGCGGACGGTGACAGCTGGACCATGCCCGCGACCATCGAGGATCCGAAGTCGCTGGACGAAATCGGCGCGGCGCTGAAGGGCAGGGTCTGAGCAGACCTTACAAATCCCGCATTTCGCGCTAAACACTCTCTCGTCATGCCCGGGCTTGACCCGGGCATCCATCTTCCTTTCAAACGGCAAAGCTGGATTGCCGGGTCAAGCCCGGCAATGACAGAGAAGATCAAGTAACGGAACCATGCATGCGACTGACCTCGACCTCTCTCATCGCGCTGACGCTGACAGCGATGCTGCTCAGCGCCTGCGCGCGCCGCACGGATATTCCGATGTCGAGTCTTGGCGATGACGATGACGCGATCTGCCGCGCCAATGGTGTCGCTGTCGGCTCGCCGGAATATGCGGCCTGCCGCAAGGACCGCGACGTTCAGCGCAGCAATGCCATCAATCGTGCTGACCGCGCGCAGCGCAATCTCGGCGAGTATATGCTGAACAATCCGAGCCGGCCGTAACACCCGCGGATTGATATTCCGCAAGACTGTGTCACCCAAAGGCAACGTCCGCGCAGCGAGATGTCTTGCGGCAGCGTGCTTTTGATGGAGATCAACGTGTCAGCGCCGCGGCGAGCGTCTTTCGGATTTGATCGGGTGAGATCGTTCACCCCCGAACGAATCGAAAGACAGGGCGCTTCGCGATGAAGAGAATTCTGACGACCATGTCGTTGTTGATGGCAGCAACGGCGATGACCAGCATGGTGACCACGGCAGGCGCTGCCGATCTTCCGGCCGCGACGCCGTACACCAAGGCGCCGGTGGTTGAGGTGTGGAATCCCTGGATGATCCGCCTGCGCGTGCTCGGCGTCATTCCGGAGAATGGCGGTTCGGTTCATCAGGTGCCGGGCTCTGACCTGAAGACCTCGGATCAGGTCGTGCCTGAACTCGACATCTCGTATTTCTTCACGCCGAACCTCGCAGCCGAACTGATCCTTGGCGTCACCAGGCATCACGTCACCGGCGACGGCACCATCGCCGGCCTCGATGTCGGCAAGGCCTGGCTGCTGCCGCCGACGCTGACGCTGCAATATCACTTCACTGAATTTGGCGCGTTCAAGCCCTATATCGGCGCCGGCGTGAACTACACCTGGTTCTTCAGCCAGAGTGCGAGCGGAGTGGGCGTGACCAGCAGCCGTCTGAAAGATTCTGCCGCGCCGGTTGTGCAATTCGGCTTCGACTACATGATCGACAAGCATTGGGGCTGGAACGTCGACGTGAAGAAGCTGTGGCTGCGCCCGGATTGGGAAGGCACGCTGGCCGGCGGCACGCCGATCACCGGCAAGGTGACGCTCGATCCGTGGCTGGTCGGCACGGGTATTACGTACAAGTTCTAGTGCCGGTATTTCTTGCTTCCCCTCTCCCCTTGTGGGAGAGGGTGCTTGAGCGAAGCGAAGGCGGGAGAGGGGGAGTGTTCTGCACCAACCCCCTCTCCCGTCTCGAACCCGCTTCGCGTGTTCGATCCACCATGGCGGACGAGTTCGTCCGCCAGCTCCCGCCTTGCGCAGCTTCGCTGCCTGGGGGAGAGGGGAAGACAGGCACCCCGCAAAGGACGCATCATGGATATCAAGGTCAGGGATTCGAACGGCGCGCTGCTCGCCGAGGGCGACACCGTCACGCTGATCAAGGACCTCAAGCTGAAAGGCTCGTCCACCGTGCTCAAGCGCGGCACCGTGATCAAGAACATCCATCTCACCGACAACGAAGACGAGATCGAAGGCCGCACCGACAAGGTGAAGGGCCTGGTGTTGCGGACGGAATTTCTGAAGAAGGCGTGACGGCTACGATATCACTCCCGCCCTTCCTCATGCTCGCGGAACGTCGATAGCCGCGACAGGAACGCCAGCATCAGTCCGATGCCGCAGATCGAGAACAGCATCGTGAAGATCTTGGCGATGGCCGTGGTCGGCGACAGCGTGGCGTCGCCAACCGTGGTCAGGGCCATCACGCTGAAATAGGCGGCGTCGATCCATCGCCAGTGCTCGACAATGCGGAAGAAGATCGTGCCGCCGGTCATGGCGATGGCCAGCAGGAACAGGATCGCGCGAAATTCCGGATCGCGCAGGCCGCGGCGGAAACCGGCCAGCAAGCGCACCAGACCAAGCCAGAGAGATGCCATCGCAGCGTTGCCCCCATACGCCCCCGCGCAGGTTGGATGTCGCAGGATTCGATGGCGTTTGGAAAGCGGAGATTATGCGTCGGGCGCGGCCATGAACCTCGCGCTACCTCCGCAGCACCAAGGGAGGCACCGCTCAGGCGGGATTCCTTACGCATAAGCGGAGTACACAATGGCGAACGAGTTCAGGTTCGAAGACTATCCCGATGCAATGACATTCAAGCCGGTGACGGACAAAGCCATAGCGGCTTTTGCCGCGGAGCAGGGCATCGAATTCTCATCCGATTATATGGCGTTTCTGAAAGCACATAACGGCTTCTATTTCGATCTCGACACAGCCAGCCCGCTGGCCGATGGCGTCGAGACATTCGATTACATCACTTATTTGCGCGGTCTCGACACAGGCTTCGAATATAACGATCTGCGCGTGTTTCTCGCCAACGCGGGTCTCTGGGACAAAGTGTTTCGCGCCTTCTGCTATCCGGTGGCGGAAGGTCGCGGCGGCGATCCGATCGTCGAGATATTCAGCGGTAATGCGAAGGGCAAGATCTACTTTGTCGATCAGGACGTCATTCCGGAGATCGACGAGCTGGCCGACGCCGGTGTCGATCTGCAGAATGCCGACGATGTCCTCGCTTACATGATCCATCAGCAGGGCTGCTTCAACGAAGTCGCCACGTCGTTCTCGCAGTTCATCGCCAAGCTGGTGGTCTATGATGATAACGGCAGCATCAATGTCAGCATCCGCCGTCCGCTGGAGTGAGTTGGCGAGGCATCACCTGAAACAAACAAAAACGCGGCGGGATGAACCGCCGCGTTTTCAATTCTGTCCTTGTCGCCGCGTATCTGTGCGCAGCGCAGGCGCTTATTCCTCGTCGTCCTGCTTCTTGCCGCCGCCGATGCCCTTCAGCTTGGCGAACACGGCGTCGACATTGAGGTCGCCGCTGCCGCTCTCGGCGGTCTCCAACTCGTCCTTGCGGGTGGTTTCCGAGGCGGGCAGCAGGGTGGCGCCGCCATAGGCCTGGTCGGTCGGTTTTTCCTTGGCTGCGCGCTGCACTTCGAAATCGAGTTCGATCTGCGAGCACAGGCCGAGGGTCACCGGATCCATCGGGGTGAGGGTCGAAGCGTTCCAGTGGGTACGGTCGCGGATCGAGGCGATGGTGGTCTTGGTGGTGCCGACCAAGCGCATGATCTGGCTGTCTTTCAGCTCGGCATGGTTACGCACCAGCCACAGGATCGCGCTCGGGCGCTCGTGGCGGCGCGACACCGGGGTGTAGCGCGGGCCCTTCTTCTTGGCGGCCGGCGGCAGGATCACCTTGCTCTCTTCGAGCTTGAGCCGGTAATTCTTGTCCTGCTCACCCTTTTCGATCTCGTCGCGGGTCAACTGCCCGTTGGAAATCGGGTCCATGCCCTTGATGCCCTGGGCGGCGTCGCCGTCGGCAATAGCGCGGATCTCGAGCGGGTGCATCTTGGTGAAATCGGCGACCTGATCGAAGGTCAGCGCCGTATTGTCGACCAGCCACACGGCCGTCGCCTTTGGCATCAGCGGGGCATTGCTCATGGCACATCTCCTTTGCGCTTCGCCCACCTCTTTGGGAGGCGAAGCCGTCTGGTCATCGGTGATGACGGGAATTAAGGCTCTATATAATCTGTCAGAGGGCAACCACGCAATGCCCGGCAGTTCGGCCTTGACAGCGCCGCAAACCGGCCCCAAGTCCTTATTCAGACAAGCTCTTTGGCTGAATTTTGCCAATCTGACCCATCGCACCTGCCATTTTGGTGCCCAGGCCCCTGGATCGCCCCGATATGACGACCAAACCGTCCCTGAAAATCGTTCTTTGTTCGCCGCGCGGCTTCTGCGCAGGCGTCGTCCGGGCGATCGATACGGTCGAACGCGCACTCGCCATCCATGGCGCGCCGGTCTATGTCCGGCACGAGATCGTCCATAACAAGTATGTGGTGGACAGCCTCAAGACCAAGGGCGCGATTTTCGTCGAGGAACTGGCCGAGATCCCGGACAACACCTCTGCGCCGGTAGTATTTTCCGCCCATGGCGTGCCGAAATCGGTTCCGGCCGACGCCAAGGAGCGCAATTTCTTCTCGCTGGACGCGACCTGCCCGCTTGTGACCAAGGTTCACCGCGAGGCGGCGATCCACTTCAAGCGTGGCCGCGAAATCCTGCTGATCGGGCATTCGCATCACCCGGAAGTGGTCGGCACGGTCGGCCAGCTGCCGCCCGGCGCTGTCCAGCTCATCGAGACGGCGGAAGACGCCCAGACCTTCCAGCCGAAGGATCCGGACAATCTCGCTTTCGTGACCCAGACCACGCTGTCGATCGACGACACCGCGGAAATCGTGGCTGTGCTGAAGAAGCGCTTCCCGACCATCAACGGGCCGCACAAGGAAGACATCTGCTACGCCACCACCAACCGCCAGCTTGCCGTCAAGAAGGTGGCGCCGGTGGTCGATGCGCTGATCGTTGTCGGCGCGCCGAACTCGTCGAATTCGCAGCGGTTGCGTGAAGTGGCCGAGCGCGAGGGCTGCAAGGTCTCGGTACTGGCGCAGCGTGCGTCGGACCTCGACTGGAGCATGTTCGAGGGCATCACGAGCCTCGGCATCACCGCGGGCGCCTCGGCGCCGGAAGTGATTGTCGAAGAAATCATGGATGCCTTCGCGCAGCGTTATGAGCTGCATGTGGAGACGGTGTCGGCCGCTGAAGAAAACGAATTCTTCCCGCTGCCGCGTTCGCTGCGTCCCGAGGCCGCGGCGTAACCGCGATGGCGGTCTATACCGATGTTGCCGCCGATGATCTCGCGGACTTCCTGAAAAGCTACGACGTCGGCGAATTGCTTTCCTACAAGGGCATCGCCGAAGGCGTCGAGAATTCCAACTTCCTGCTGCACACCTCCAAGGGCGCGTATATCCTCACGCTCTATGAGAAGCGCGTGGCAGCGGACGACCTGCCATACTTCCTGGGCCTGATGGCGCATCTGTGCGCGCGCGGCGTGAATTGCCCGCAGCCGCAGAAGAATCGCGACGGTGAGGTCTACGCATCGCTCGCCGGTCGGCCGGCGGCGATCATCAATTTTCTTGAAGGCATGTGGCCGCGCCGTCCCAATGTGATGCATTGCGCCGGTGTCGGCGAGGCGCTGGCGAGGATGCATGTCGCCGGGCGCGATTTCCCACTGGTCCGCAAGAACAACCTGTCGGTCGATGGCTGGCGCGGTTTGCTCGCACTCGCGGCACCGCGCGCCGATACGGTTCAGCCCGGGCTGCGCGCTTTCCTGCAGACCGAACTCGACTATCTTGTCGCGCATTGGCCAACCGATCTGCCGGAAGGCGTGATCCATGCGGATCTGTTTCCGGACAACGTGTTCTTTCTTGGCGACAAGCTCTCCGGCCTGATCGACTTCCCGTTCGCCTGCAATGATATGCTGGCCTATGACGTGGCGATCTGCCTGAACGCATGGTGCTTCGAGCCGGATCTGTCGTTCAATGCCACCAAGGCGCGCGCTTTCCTCAATGCCTATGAGGCGGTGCGTCCGTTGACCGCTGCCGAGCGCGCGGCGTTTCCGCTACTGGCGCGCGGTGCGTCGATCCGCTTCCTGCTGACGCGGCTGGTGGATTTCCTCAATGTGCCGGAAGGCGCCTTCGTGAAGCCGAAGGATCCGGTCGAGTATGTCCGCAAGCTGCGCTTCCACCAGTCGGTGACGTCGATGGCCGACTACGGCGTCGAAGTGGCGAGGCAGCCCGCGTGACCGCTGCGACACCTGTGACGATCTATACGGACGGCGCCTGCTCGGGAAATCCCGGCCCCGGCGGCTGGGGCGCGATCCTTCGGTTCGGCGATGCCGAGAAGGAATTGAAGGGCGGCGAGGCGCACACCACCAATAATCGCATGGAGCTGATGGCGGCGATCTCGGCGCTGGAAGCGTTGAAGAAGCCGTGTTCGGTGGATCTGCACACCGACAGCCAGTATCTGCGCAACGGCATCATGAGCTGGATTCACGGCTGGAAGAAAAACGGCTGGAAGACGTCGGACAAGAAGCCGGTGAAGAATGTCGACCTGTGGCAGCGCCTCGACGCCGCGCTAAAGACCCACGACGTGCGCTGGCACTGGGTCAAGGGCCATGCCGGCCACGCCGAGAACGAACGCGCGGATCAGCTGTCGCGGGACGGGCTGGCGGAGAACCGCGGGCGGTAGTTCTTTTCTTCCCCTCTCCCCCAGCGGAGCTGCGCGCCGCGGGAGAGGTTGGATTGAACGCACGGAGTGCGTTCAAGACGGGAGAGGGTTAGCTGCAAGCGCGGTACTTTGTGGCTACCCCTCTCCCGCCTTCGCTTCGTTCAGGCACCCTCCTCCGCAAGGGGGGAGGGGAAACAAGATCAGCTCACAGCTGACCCAGCAGCGTGTCGCCGCCGGAGACTTCGACCTTGCCCGGTGCCGGCTCGAGGTTGAGCTTGGTCACCTTGCCGTCTTCCACCAGCATCGAATAACGATGCGAGCGGATGCCGAGGCCGTTGCCCGATGCGTCGAGCTCCATGCCGATCGCCTTGGTGAAGTCGGCATTGCCGTCGGCGAGGAACACCGCTTCGTCGCGCAGGTCGGTGTCTTTCTTCCAGGCGTTCATCACGAACACATCGTTGACGGAGATGATCGCGATGGTGTCGACGCCCTTGTCCTTGATGGCATAGGCGTTGAGGAAGATGCTCGGCAGATGCATCTTGTGGCAGGTGCCGGTATAGGCGCCGGGCACTGCGAACAGCGCCACTTTCTTGCCCTTGAAGACGTCGTCGGTGGTCTTCACGGCCGGACCTTCGGAGGTCATGACACGGAGCTTGGACTCGGGCAGCTTGTCGCCAACTTGAATGGTCATCGTCGATCTCTCCTGAAAGTAAGGGTGAGTGTGTTTAGACCGGCTGCATGACGCGAGCAATATTGGGCGCTGCGCAAAACTTGGCCTGCTGCGCGCGTCATAATGACGTCAGCCGCCGAAGCCGCCGGCATCCAGAAACGCCTGTTCCTCCGCAGTCGTGCTGCGCCCCAGCACCCGGTTACGGTGGGGGAAACGGCCGAAGCGCCGGATGATGTCAGCGTGCTCGTCGGCGAATTTCAGATTGTCGGTCTCGCCGGTGGCGCGAAACAGCGCGCAGCAGCGCTCCTGATCGACGAGGTCTTCCGAATGCATCAGCGGCATATAGACGAACTGCTGCATCTGCTGGTCGACGCGCTGATCGACGCCGCGCGCGACGGCCCTGATCGTGAGGTCGCAAGCGAGGCGATCGCTGGAAAAAGCACGCGGGTCGTTGCGGAACATGTTGCGGGGAAACTGGTCGAGTAGGAGGATCAGCGCGAGCGTGCCCTCGTCACTTGCTTCCCAGGATGCAAGGCCGCCGGTGACGGCCTCATCCCACAGCGCGCGAAAGCGGCGGGTGATCTCGGCATCGAAATCGTCGTTCTTGGCGTACCAGCGGTCCCAGCCGGCGTCTGTCCAGAAGGCGATGATGTCGGCGGGAGTCGTTGCAGTCATGCTGAAATCCATAGGGTGGGCCATGCGAAAGCGGGCCCACCCTATAGCAGTGTGTCAGGCCGCTGAGGCCTGCTTCTTCTCGTCGCGGAGTTCGCGGCGCAGGATCTTGCCGACATTGGTCTTCGGCAGGGCGGTGCGGAATTCGATCTGTTTCGGCACCTTGTAATTGGTGAGCTGGGTGCCGCAGAACTTGATGATGTCCTCGGCGGTGACGTTCGGGTCCTTCTTGACGACGAAGGCCTTCACCGCCTCGGTGGTCTTCGGATCGGGCACGCCGATCACGGCGCATTCCAGCACGCCGGGATGGCTGGCGATGACGTCCTCGACCTCGTTCGGATAGACGTTGAAGCCCGAGACCAGCACCATGTCCTTCTTGCGATCCACGATCTTGGTGAAACCGTCGGGGCTCATGATGCCGATATCGCCGGTGCGGAAGAAACCGTCCGCGGTCATCACCTTGGCGGTCTCGTCCGGCCGGTTCCAGTAGCCCGACATGATCTGCGGACCCTTGGCGCAAATCTCGCCGGGCTCGCCGAGCGGGACTTCGTTGCCGTCGTCGTCGCGGATCGAAATCCAGGTCGATGGCACCGGCACGCCGATGGAGCCGTTGAACTGATCGACATCGGCCGGGTTGCAGGTCAGCGTCGGCGAGGTTTCCGAGAGTCCGTAGCCTTCGGCAACGAAGCAGCCGGTGGTCTTTAGCCACCGTTCGGCCACGGCCTTCTGCACCGCCATGCCGCCGCCGTTGGAAATCTTCAGCTTGGAGAAATCCACCTGGTCGAAACCGGGCGTATTCAGCAGGCCATTATAGAGCGTGTTGACGGCCGGGAAGCTGTTGACCTGATACTTCATCAGCTCCTTCACGAAGCCCGGCATATCGCGCGGGTTCGGGATCAGGAGGTTGACGCCGCCCGCGCGCACGGCAAGCAGGAAGCAGGCCGTCAGTGCGAAGATATGATACAGCGGCAGCGCGCAGACGATGAACAGCTGGTCCACATGCGGCGGCTTGCGCAGTGCCGGCTGCAGCCAGGCATCGTTCTGCAGCACATTGGCCAGGATGTTGCGATGGCGCAGCGTCGCGCCCTTGGAAACGCCGGTGGTGCCGCCGGTATATTGCAGGAAGGCGACGTCGTCGGGTCCGAGCACCGGCTTGTTCATCTTCATGCTGCGCCCGGCAGAGACCGCATCATTGAACCAGACTGCGCCCGGCAATTCGTAAGCCGGCACCATCTTCTTCACGCGGCGGACCACGAGATTGACGATCACCCCCTTGAAGCCGAGCATGTCGCCCATGCTGCCAAGGATGACGTGTTTTACATTGGTTTTGGCGATCACCTGCTGCACCGTGGAGGCGAAGTTCTCCAGCACGATGATGGCTTCGGCACCGGAATCCTTGAGCTGATGCTCAAGCTCGCGCGGCGTGTAGAGCGGATTGACGTTGACCACGGCATAGCCGGCGCGCAGCACCGCGGAGGTGGCGATCGGATATTGCAGCACGTTCGGCATCATCAGCGCGACGCGGGCACCCTTGGCGAGGCCCTTGTTCTGCAGATAGGCGCCGAGCGCCACGGACATTTCGTCGAGCTCACGATAGGTGATCGACTTGTCCATGCAGATGAAGGCTTTGCGATCGCGGAATTTGGCAAAGCTCTCTTCGAGCAGATCGACCAGCGACGGATACAGATTGACGTCAATGTCGGCTGGCACGCCTGCCGGATATTGTTTGAGCCAGATACGCTCCATGACACTTCCCCCTCGATTTGATTATTTCGTCGAAGTATTGAGCAAAGCTGTCCTTGATAGCAAGGCGCGGCGCAACATGACGCGGCCGGAAACGGCTGCGTTAACGATGATCGTTGGGCATTGTCGACGAAGGTCTAGGTGCGCGGAGCTGCCGCAGCCGGCTTGGCTTCGCCGGTGGTAGCCTTCGGTGCGGGTTTGGCCGCTGCCTTCGGCTTGGCCGGCGTTGTGGCCGGAGCGGCGGTGGCTGCCGTGGCAGGCTTGCCGGCTGCAGGTTTGGCTGCCGCGGGTTTGGCTGTTGTGGGCGTGGCTGCCGCCGCAGGCTTTGGCGCGGCTGCATCGGGCCTGACTGCTGCCTGTTTGGAGGCGGCGGGTTTGGCCGCAGGCTTGGCGGCTGGCTTCGCTTCGGCGGCCGCTGCGGGTTTGGCGTCCTTGGTGTCGGCTGCCACGTCCGGCTTTTTGGCCGCGGTCTTCGTGCCCTTCTTGGCCTTGGGCTTCGGCGTCTGCCGGGCTTCTTCCACCGCATTGGCGGCGATCAGGTCGGCACCGGTCTTCTTCGGCCCAATATAAACGATCACCGGCTCGACCGGTGCGGCGGCTGCGGCGATCATATCGACCGGGCGCAGTGTTGGCGGCTGCAGGCCAGCGGTGAAGAACGACATGGCCTGGCTGCTGGCTTCGTTGCTGGCGACGACTTCATCATCGGCGTCGCTGGCCGGGCGCTTGCGTTTCGGTCCGCACATCTCGTCGCGCAGGTTGGGCGGCGCGGCGTCGATCGGTGCGAGGGCATCCACGGTGCCGAGCGCCGGCTGCAGCCAGGTCAGGCCGCCAGTGCCGGTGTTAAAGCCGCGCTCCAGCAGCTGCGCTGCCTTGACGGCGCGCGCCTGGCCGGACGAGGCGCCGAGCACCACCGCGATCAGCCGCTTGTTGCCACGGGTGGCGGTGGCGACGAGATTGTAGCCGGAGGCGCAGATGAAACCGGTCTTCATGCCGTCGGCGCCGGGATAGCGGCCGATCAGCTTGTTGAAGTTCGGCGTGATGCGGCGGCCGAATTTGATCGCGGGAATATGGACGAAATATTCGTATTCCGGCAGGTCGCGAATGATCGCACGCGCAAGGATCGCGAGGTCGCGGGCCGAGGTCACCTGTTCGTCGGCAGGCAGGCCGTTCGGATTGACATAGTGGGTCTGCGTCATGCCCAGCTTCTGAGCCGTGGCATTCATCATCGTGGAAAATCCATCGACGGAGCCGCCGACGCCTTCGGCGAGCACGACGGCCATGTCGTTGGCCGACTTCACCATCATCATCTTCAGCGCGTTATCGATGGTAACCTGCGTGCCGGCCTTGAAGCCCATCTTCGATGGCGACTGTGCGGAGGCGATCGGCGACACTGTCACCACCGTGTCGAGGCTGATGCGTCCCTGTTTCACCGCCTGCAGCGTGACATAGGTCGTCATCAGCTTGGTGACGGAGGCGGGGTGCCACGGATAGGTCGCGTTCTCGGCTTGCAGGACCTTGCCGGTATCGGCTTCGACGAGCAGAAGCGCTTCAGCGCTGGCCGTGCGCGGTGCGGTCACGCCGAGCGCAAGTGCCGCGGCGAGAATGAACCAGTTGAGTGATAGCAGGCGGCGCGATGCGAAGTGAAATTGCACTATCCGATTCCGGTCCTTTGCGGCCCGCCTGCAGTGCTCCAGCACCGCGCGCAGCAATTCTTGGATTTGAGGTTCGGGGCTCTCATGTCGGTCTGCCGTCACGCGGTGACGGCTGCAAACCTATACCGGCCGAGGGCATCAGAACAGTGGCGAGCCGGTTAAATCGGTGATGAAAGGGGCCAAATTTCGACCGGTTCTCCAGAGACATCAAAGGGGTTCGGCAGCATCGGGCAGAGCCATGCTGGCACGTGCGTTCTCCTGAACCATGAACTGGGCGGCGGCCAGACTGGCAAAATAGCCGCCCTGCATCACGAGTTCATCGAAAGTTCCCGCTTCGATCACGCGGCCGTTCTCAAATACGAGGATACGCGTGGCGTTGCGGATGGTGGACAGCCGGTGCGCGATCACGAAGGTGGTGCGGCCCTTCATCACTTCATCGAGAGCGACGTTGAGTTTGGCTTCGGTCACGGCATCGAGCGCGCTGGTGGCCTCGTCGAGGATCAGGATCGGTGGATCCTTCAGCAGTGCACGGGCGATCGACAGCCGTTGCCGCTCGCCGCCGGACAGCATGCGGCCACGTTCGCCGGCATTGGTATTGAAACCGTTATCGCTGCGCTCGATGAAATCGAGCGCCTGGGCGCGCGCGGCGGCAAGGCGCAACTCTTCATCCGTCGCGTCCGGTTTGCCGACGCGCAGATTGTCGGCGATGGAGCGATTGAACAGCAGCGCCTCCTGGAACACGACGCCGATGTTCCGGCGCAGGCCCGACAGTGTGAGTGCACGGATATCCATGCCATCGATCGAGATGATGCCGGATTGCGGATCGAAGGCCCGGTGCAGCAGTGCGATGGCCGTGGATTTGCCGGCGCCGGTGGCGCCGACCAAAGCGATGGTCTGGCCGGGCAGAGTTGTGAAGGACAGATCCGCGATGGCCGGCCGCTTGCCGTCATAGGAGAACGACACGTCGTTGAACTCGACCATGCCTTGCAGCCGGCCGGGATCCATGGCGTCGATGCGGTCGCGCACGGCAGGCACGGCATCGAGGACGTTCATGAAATCGCGTAGCCGCGGCGCTTCCATGAAGATGGTGTTGATGAAGGAGACGACCTGTTCGAGCTTCTGAATCAGCATCGTCGCAAAGGAGACGAACATCACGATCTCGCCCACGGTGGTGAGACCCTGCTGATGCAGCGCGATGCCGACGGTGAAGATGGCCAGCACGGTGATGGTGGTGGAGGCGCGCGTCATCACCGAGACCAATGCCCACCACGACAGCACCGGCATCTGCTTTTCGAGCAACTGGCTGGAGACGCCGCGCAGGCCCTGCACTTCGGCATCGATGCGCGTGAAGCTCTGCACCAGCGCGACATTGCCGAGTGCATCGGAGGCGCGGGCGGAGAGGTCGCCGTAATGTTCCTCGACGTCGCTCTGCATGCCCGATGTCTTGCGCACGACCATTGTAGTCAGCACCGTGAACACCACGCACAGGATCACGAGCAGGATCGCCAGCCGCCAGTTGAGATAGATCGACAGTGGCAGCAGGACGAACAGCGAGACGATGGAGGCGAAGTGCTCGCGGAAGAAGCCGAGCCAGACGCGCCACAGGGCATCGGTGCCGGCCAGCATCACTTTCATCAGGCGCCCTGAATGCGTACCGGTGTGGAAGGTCAGCGGCAATTGCATGATGTGTTCGAAGTAATCGGTCAGCACTGTCTGGCGCTGGCGATGCGCGAGGCGATCCGCATGAAGTGCCACCACCGCGCCGCAGACGATGGTGAACAGGCCGAACGCGACCCAGGCCGCCAGCAGCGGCCAGGGCGATGCGCTGTCCGTCTGCATCGCGGCCGTCGAGAGATTGCCGGAAAGCACGTCGATGATCCGGCCGAACAGCACCGGTTCGGCGAATTGTGCGCCGGCCAGCAGCAGATTGGCGCCCGCAAGGATCCAGCCAAGGCGCCTCTCCTTGCCGAGCAGCTCCAGCACACGGGTGTAAAGACGGATCATGGGAGGTCACTCAGCGCAGCGCGAACGGGATAACCGATTGCGCATAGTCTAGGCGGGGATGGCAGCCGAATACAGCTTCGGGAAAAGTTGTTCAGTTGAATGTCTTCAGCATCTGTAGCCCGGATGAGCGTAGCGATATCCGGGAACGACGCTATTTGCCCCGCATGTCGCTACGCTCATGCGGGCTACTGACTGTCGCGTTCAGTTCATCTTGCGGCCGACCGAGCCCGGCAGGAAGCTGTCGTCGAAGATGTCCGCGGCCGAGGGCCGCTTCTTGAAGGTAAAATCTTCGGCGATCTCGTTGAGCGACGCCTCAAAGCGTGCGGCGTCGATGCCACCCAGCCCGTCGCGGCGGACGTCGTGGGTCAGGATATTGTCGGTAATGGCAATGTGGAGCCGCGTCAGTTCGAGCTCGCGCGAACTATTCTCCATCTGGGTCATGACGTCGGTGATCGCCTTGGCCGGGTCCTGGATCGCCAACTGCGTCCCGGCGGTGACGGCACGAATGAATGCTTTCACGGCCTCGGGTCTGGCGGCAGCGAATTTCGGATTGACGATCAGCGCGAGGCCATAGGCGGCGGACCCGAACTCGGCGAAACGAAACACCGCGAGGTCATCGGCGGGGACGCCGCGGTCGCGCAGGTTGACCGCCGAGAGATAGGAGAAGCCGGTGACCGCATCGACCTGACCGGCCGAGAGCATCGGTTCGCGCACCGCGGCGCTGATCTTCTCCAGCTTCACGGCTGCAAGCTTGATGTTGTTTCGCTTGGCCAGCGCCGGCCATAGCCGGATCGCGAGATCGCGGTCAGCGACCCCAAGCACTTTTCCCTCAAGGCTGCCGAGCGAGATCACGCCGCGGCTCTTGCGGGCGACGATGGCGTAGGGTGCTACATTGAGCAGTACGAAGACGGCCTTCACCGTTGCGGCATCGGAATCGCCGCGATAGCGGATCAAAGCATTGAGATCGGCCAGCGCCATGTCGCAGGCACCGGAGGCGACCCGCGCGATGGTCTCCTTCGATCCTGCGGCGACGGTGGTGGTTACATTCAGGTTCTCGGCCCGGTACAGGCCGCGGGCATCGGCCAGCACGAAGGGGGCGGCAATCGCATCGACCGCGCGGTCGAGCGCAAACTGCATATTGGTCGGTGTTTTGTCGTCAGGCGTCTTGTCGTCAGCGGCGGCCTGTCCCGATGATGCGCAAAAAGCGACGGAGCCCAGCGCACTCAGCGAGAGGAGGACATGCCGCCGGGAAATGTTGGTCGCGTTTCTGGGCATCAAGATACTTAACGACTGACGGACCGGCAGTTACCCCGCCGGCCATGTCTGATTGATGGCGGTATGGTGCGACATCTTGCGCGTCGTTTCTAACCGTAAAAGGCTGAACGGGAGATGACTGCCCCGATTTGGACACCGATCGTTCAGCTGCCGTTGGGGTTGGGGAACCCATAGTGGCCGAAGTGGTTGGCTATACAGAGGCCCAAAGGGCCAGACGACCATGGAGGACATTGAGATGTTCGTACGAAATGGATTGTTTAATAAGACTGGCCGCGCCGCCATCTTGGCGAGTGTTGCGGCCATGACCATCTCGGCAATTGCGCCGACCGGAGCAATCGCGGCGCCTGTGGCCAAGAGCACGAGCCAGGCCGCGGCCACGCACGGCACCAGCGATGCGACCGATTTCAGCAGCGCGCGCCGTCGCCACTATCGCGGTGGCGGCAATGCTGCCGGCCTTGCGGCCTTTGGCGCCATCGTCGGTACCATTGGCGCAATCGCTGCCACGCAGAGCCGTCGCGACTATTACTACGATAATGGCCCGGGCTACGGCTACTACGGCGGTGGTCCAGCCTATTATGATGGCGGTCCTGCCTATTACGGTGGCGTACCGTATCGCGGCTACGGCGGCGGACATGGTTATGACAACTCGCGTCGTATGACCTGGTAGTTCGCGATCGGTCACAACTTATTCCGTCATGCAACTGTCACTTAACTATCAAACGCCGGTCGCGCTTGCGGCCGGCGTTTTGACGTCGTTGCAGACACTTGAATGCCAGCCGTTAACGCGCTGGCTACAGCTTTGAGATAGTGTAGTTGCATGAGTGATTCGCTCGACCGGCTTTATCAGGCGGTGATCGCGGCCAAGGATCTCGATCCGTCGGTCTCGCGAACGGCCCGGCTTTATCAGCAGGGGCCGGAAAAGATGGCGAAGAAGCTCGCCGAAGAGGCCATCGAGGTCGTCATCGATGCGGTCAACCGCAAACCGGACGCCGTGATCCGCGAAAGCGCCGATCTTCTCTACAATTTGACTGTATTGTGGGCGGCCGCGGGCGTGCGTCCTGAGCAGGTCTGGGCCGAGATGAGCCGGCGTGAAGACATGCTCGGTATCGCCGAAAAGCTCCCGAAACCGCCGAAACGGCCCAAATCCATCGAGCAAAGCGCTGCGCGGCGGCCAATTGTCGCGCTCGAAGGTCGTCGCCTTCGCAAGTTGAGTTAAGCTTTTCGTCTCGCGCGTGTCAGCCCAGCCATAGACAAATCGGCGTCAGGATGGTTCATCGCGAACCATGCTCAGACGAATGTATGACTGGTGTATCGACGCCGCCCACAAGCCCTATGCCCTCTGGATTTTGGGCATCGTGTCCTTCGCGGAAAGTTCGTTCTTTCCGGTGCCGCCGGATGTGATGCTGATTCCGATGGCGCTGGCCCGGCCACAGAAGGCCTGGCTCTATGCCGGCATTTGCACCATTACCTCAGTGCTCGGCGGCGTGGTGGGATATCTCATCGGCGCGGTGCTGTATGACTCCGTCGGCCAATGGGTCATTCATTTCTATGGCTACGGCGACAAGGTCGAGGCATTCCGCGCCGGCTATGCCGAATATGGCGCATGGATCATCCTGCTGAAGGGGCTGACGCCGATCCCCTACAAGCTTGTCACCATCACGTCAGGCTTCGCCAACTATAATATCTGGATGTTCATCGCGCTGTCGGTGGTTGCCCGCGGCGTGCGCTTCTATGTCGTCGCCATCCTGCTCAATCGGTATGGCGTGTGGATTCGCGAGACCATCGAGAAGCGTCTGGGTCTGTGGGTGGGGCTGGGCGTGGGCGTTCTGGTGCTCGGCTTCATCATCGCATTCCGGCTGTTCTAGATCTGGATGCTTCCCCCGGCGCAGGTGCCGGGATACGTTCCGCATCATGTTCGATTTGACCCGCCTGTTGGCTCCGGTAACCCGCAACTGCGTCGTCGCTGCGATCGCGGTGCTGACCGTGGGCGCAGCTACGATGTGCGCCTGGTCGCAGGCGATGCAGCAGCAGCCTGCGCCGCAGAAGTCGATCACGATTCAGGTTGTCCCGGCTCCCTCGGCCGCACCCCCGCCTGCTGCGGCTTTCGCGCCGGCTCCTATGGCTGAACAGGCGCCACCGCCGTCACCGCCGCCCGCGCCCGAAAATCCCGGCCTGTTCAACGAAATCGGCAAGCTGTTCAAGAATTCCACCTCGCTGCTGCCATCGCTGCCCGCGATGCCGTCGCTCGGCACCGACAGCCTGACCAAGCTCAACACGGTGGTGAAGGGACGGGTAGTCTGTCCGGTCGCTGCCAACGGCGCACCCGACTGCAAGGCGGCCTCAGACAAACTGTGTCAGAGCAAGGGATTCAAGGACGGCAAGAGCCTCGACACCGACGCAGCGCAAAGCTGCTCGCCCAGGGCCATGATCCCCGGCCGCGCGCCGGAGCCGGGTGACTGCAAGACGGAAAATTATGTCACCCAGGCGCTCTGCCAGTAGGTCTATGCCGGCAACAGACTCGCTGCGCGATAGCTCTCGATGAGCGCGTCATAGAGCGAGACATCCGCGCGGCTTCTTGCCATCAACTGGGCGCCGGTGATGGCGGCGAAGATGGCGCGCGCACGAGGTTCGCTCTTCTCAGGGCTCAGCGCGGTTACAGCGACGAGAACCTTGCTCAGCCATGCCACATTGATATCGGTGAAGGTCCGGATCTCTTTCTTCACTGGCTCCGGCAGGTCGTCATATTCGGCGGCCATGAAGCTGCACAGGCACATGCGGTTGCCGCTCTCCAGTGCCTTGCGGAACGTGCCGGGATATTGGCGCAGGCACGCGGCCGGATCGGTGGACTCGGCCAGCAGCGTCTCGAGATAGGCGGCCGAGTCCTCCCAATAGCGCCTGGCGACGGCGGCGCCGAGATCGGCCTTGCTCGGGAAGTGATGGTAGATGCTCGCAGCCTTGATGCCGACCTCTGCCGCGAGATCGCGGAAATTCAGGCCGCTATAGCCATGGGCCTGCGCGGTCAGTTTCGCGGCCGCCAGGATGGCTTCTCTGGAATTCGAACTCATATCCCGGTCTCACAACCCCGTGCTTGCGGCCTACCAAGTGATAGATAGGCGTTGACGCCGGCAAATCAAAGAAGTAAATCGACCTACCAACTGATAGGTAGGATGAATTGATGAATACTCAGATCTCCAATGGCAACGCGACAAAGCTCCCGATGATGACGATTCACGACTGGAGCACAGGGCCTTACCCGGCGCGCGTCCGGATCGCGGTGGCCGAGAAGAAGCTTCGATCGCGCATCAATTTTGTGTCGGTCGATCTCACGAAAGGCGAGCACAAGAAGCCGGCGTTTCTCGCCAAGAACTACTCAGGCACGCTGCCGGTGCTCGAACTCGACGACGGCACTTTCATTGCGGAGTGCACGGCCATTACCGAATATCTCGACGGACTTGACGGCTCCCCCACACTCACCGGCGGCACGCCGCGCGAGACGGGCTTGATTCACATGATGAGCAAGCGTGCCGAGCTGGAGCTGCTCGACGCCATTAGTGTCTATTTCCATCACGCGACACCGGGGCTCGGACCCCATGTCGAGATTTATCAGAATGCCGAGTGGGGATTTCGCCAGCGCGACAAGGCGCTCAGGGGCATGGCGTACTTTAACGGGGTGCTGAAAAAGCAGCCGTTCATTGCCGGCGAGTTTTTCTCGATGGCCGATATCACGGTAATTGGCGGTTTGATCTTCGCCGGTCTCGTGAAGCTCGAGGTGCCTGCGGAGTACGAGGCTCTCCACGCCTGGTACGCAAGGATGAACGAGCGTCCCAGCGTCAAGAACCGTGTGACGATGTCAGAACCCGCTTGATTGGGCGCTTGCCGACAATCGATCAGTCATCCCGATAATGGGGCGCCACCTGGATAATGTGGTGCCCCATTATTCCGCGTACCGGGCGAACGCCGCTCGGGGTCCGGCTTTTTTCTCCCGCAGCGCAATTGCCATCCGCCCCACGCTTCTGGCATCGTCCGCCCGCACCCGGATCGACCGGGGGCAGGCGCGCCCGATCGCGCACAAATCAAGAAAAGAAGTCGAGGAATTTTCCATGTCGATGCCGGCTTTATTCAAGAACCGCCTGTCGCTGCCCGTGATCGGTTCGCCGCTATTCATCATTTCGGTGCCAGATCTCGTCATCGCGCAGTGCAAGGCTGGAATCGTCGGCGCGTTTCCCGCGCTGAATGCACGTCCGGCGGCGCTGCTCGACGAATGGCTGCACCGGATCAAGGAAGAACTCGCCGCGCATGACAAGGCGCATCCGGATCGGCTCTCCGCGCCCTTCGCGGTCAACCAGATCGTGCACAAGTCCAACAACCGGCTCGAGCAGGACATGGCGCTTTGCGAAAAGCATAAGGTGCCGATGATGATCACCTCGCTTGGCGCGCGTGAAGAACTCAATCAGGCGGCCCATGCCTGGGGCGGCATCGTGTTTCATGACGTCATCAATCAACGTTTCGCGCACAAGGCGATCGAGAAGGGTGCTGACGGCCTGATCCTCGTTGCGGCAGGCGCCGGCGGTCATGCCGGCGAGATTTCGCCGCTGGCGTTCGTCGCCGAGACCCGGCAGTGGTTCGACGGTCCGATCGCGTTGTCGGGCGCCATCGCCAACGGTCGCGCCATTCGCGCCGCGCGTATCCTCGGTGCCGACTTCGCCTATATCGGTTCGGCCTTCATCGCCACCACCGAAGCCAATGCGGTGCCGGGCTACAAGGACATGATCGCGGCCTCCGGCTCAGAAGACATCGTCTATTCGAATCTCTTCACCGGCGTTCACGGCAACTACCTGAAGCCGTCCATCGTCGCCGCCGGCATGGATCCGGACAATCTGCCGGAGTCCGATCCGACCAAGATGAATTTTGGCACCGACGCCAGCGGCGAGCGGGCCAAGCCGAAGGCCTGGAAGGAAATCTGGGGCAGCGGCCAGGGCATCGGCAGCGTGTCGAAGGTCGTGCCAGTGGCCGAGCTCGTGGCGCGCTTCAAGAAGGAATACGACGAAGCGATCGATCCGCCGCTCTGATCCTGCATTGAGAAGGCCGATCTGATGGACGCCATCTATCGCGTGGACGGCAACCATGTCGTCACCAGCCCGCATGCTGCGGGTCCATGGAACGAGACCATGCAGCATGGCTCCGCACCGTCGGCGCTGGTGACGTGGCTTGCCGAACAGATGCCCACCGCAAGCCCGATGCATGTGACGCGTGTCACCATCGACTTGTTGCGGCCGGTGCCGGTGGCGCCGCTCACTTTCGAGACGGAAGTGCTGCGGGAAGGCCGCAAGATTCAGCTCGTTGGCGTCCGACTGATGGCGAACGGCACAGTCGTGGTGCGTGCGACAGTGCTGAAGATCAGGGCGGAGGCACAGCCGCTGCCGCCAGAGGTCACTGATCCGCCGGTCACGGTGCCGCCGCCGGATCAGGGCGGATTGCTGGAGCCGCGCTATGCCAGCAGTCCCTTCGTCACGGGCATGACCATTCGCGCTGTGCGTGGCGGCTTCCTGTCGCTGGGGCCGGGCGCGATCTGGTACCGGGCCAACCGGCCGATCGTCGAAGGCGCCGGCCTCTCGCAGGTGATGCGTGCTGTCATCGCGGCCGACTTCAGCAACGGCTCCTCACCAGTGCTGAGTTTCGATGACTGGACCTTCCTGAATGCCGACCTCACCGTGAGCCTGTCACGCCCGCCGGTGGGCGACTGGATCCTGCTGGACGGGGAGAGCTGGATCGGGCCGAATGGCGCCGGTCTCGCTGCGTCGAAGCTCGCCGATATCAATGGTTATTTCGGCCGGGCAGTGCAGAGCCTGGTCATTGAGAAACGTTGACGACCGCGCGCTTTCTAGAATTTTTGTCCAGGACAGGGAACCGATTGATATTGCCCCGGTTATCGCGCGTCAGGGGGCAGTATGAGTTCGACGCACGTGCAGGACGACAAAGCCAGGACCGGCATCTGGGGATTGGATAATATCCTCTCCGGCGGATTCTCCCGAGGTCACATTTTTCTTGTCGAAGGCGCGCCGGGGACAGGCAAGACCACGGTCGCGTTGCAGTTCTTGCTGGAGGGCGCGCGGGTCGGAGAGAAGGGTCTCTACATCACGCTTTCCGAGACGAATAGCGAGTTGCGCGATGGCGCAGCGTCCCATGGCTGGACTCTCGACAAAAGCATTGAAGTCTTCGAACTCCTGCCGCCGGAAAGCCTGCTTGATGAGGATCAGCAGCAGAGCCTGCTCTATTCGTCCGATCTCGAGCTCGGCGAAACCACCAAGCAGATATTCGAGGCGGTGGAACGCACCCAGCCGAGCAGGGTCGTCTTGGACAGCCTGTCTGAGATCCGGTTGCTGGCGCAGAGTTCGCTGCGTTATCGCCGCCAGATACTGGCTATCAAGCATTACTTCGCAAAATTCGGCACGACGGTGATGTTGCTCGACGACCTCACGGCGGAAGTAGCCGACAAGACAGTACACAGCGTCGCGCATGGCGTGCTGCGGCTCGAAGAACTGGCGCCCTCCTATGGCGCAGAGCGTCGGCGTGCGCGGGTGATCAAGTATCGCGGTGTCAAGTTTCGCGGCGGCTACCACGATGCCACCATCACCACGGGCGGCCTCAACGTCTTTCCTCGGCTGGTCGCATCCGAATTCCGCAACAGCATGGATCGCACGACCAAGTCGAGCGGCATCGCGCAACTCGACCAGTTGCTGGGCGGGGGGATCGAAACAGGCTCGAGTACATTGATCCTGGGGCCGGCGGGCACGGGCAAATCGCTGACCGCGATCGTCAATGTGGTCGCAGCGGTGAAGCGCGGCGAGAAGGCCGCGATGTTTGTCTTCGACGAGGAGCTTGGACTGCTGTTCGATCGCATGAAGGGGATCGGAATCGATCTTGCCGCCATGCAGGCGAGCGGTCATCTGTTCGTCGAACAGGTCGATGCTGCCGAATTGTCGCCGGGTGAATTTGCGCATCGCGTCCGTCGTCAGATCGACGAGCACAACATCAAGACCGTCGTGATCGATAGTCTCAACGGCTATCAGGCCTCGATGCCGGAAGAGAACTCGCTGATCCTGCACATGCATGAGCTGCTGCAATATCTCAACCGCAGGGGTGCAGCGACCTTCATGACGGTGGCACAGCACGGGCTCGTCGGCGACATGAAGGCGCCGGTAGACGTGACGTATCTCGCCGATACCGTCATTCTTCTTCGCTATTTCGAAGCTCGGGGCAGCGTTCGTCGCGCCATTTCAGTGATCAAGAAACGAACCAGCGCGCATGAGGACACCATTCGCGAGTACCGGATCGGCGGGCGAGGGCTGACAATTGGTGCGCCGCTCAGCGAATTCCAGGGCGTGTTGCGCGGCGTACCCATCTATAGTGGTCAAAGCTCTCTGCTCGAGGGATCCTCGGCGTGAAACCGGGGCGTTCCTCCGAGCGCGCTGTCATCCTCGCTCCCACAGGGCGTGATTCTGCAGTGGCTGCCGCATTGATCCGCGAGGCCGGTTTTTACGCGCAGCCCTGCGAGGACTTCCTGTCGCTGCTCGAGGAGATCAGGGGCGGCGCAGGTGTCGCCGTGATCGCCGACGAGGCGATCAAGACTGTCGATTTGCGCGGCCTCGGCAACTGGCTGCATGATCAGCCGTCGTGGTCCGATTTCCCGATCGTGCTGCTGACGCGTCAGGGTGGCGGCCCCGAGCGCAATCCGGATGCGGCGCGTCTCGGACAGTTACTCGGCAATGTGACGTTCATCGAGCGCCCGTTTCACCCGACAACCCTGATTTCGATCGTCGGTTCGGCCGTCCGCGCGCGCCGGCGTCAATATCAGACGCGTGCCATTCTCGAAGATCTTGGCGACAGTCAGGGGCTGCTGCAGACGGCGCTCGATGCGGGACGGCTCGGGACGCTCGAATTGCATCTGCCCGAACTGCGGCTTGAGGTCTCGGACACGACCAAGGCATGCTTCGGCCGCCGGCCGGATCAGTCATTCACGTTCAGCGAGTTGCAGGCCGCGGTTCATCCCGATGATCGCGAGCAACGCCAGCAGGCGCTCGATGCGACGCTGATGGCCGGCGCGGATTACAATGTTGAATACCGTAATATCTGGCCGGACGGCTCGGTGCATTGGGTCGAGACGCGTGCGCGCATGGTCCGTGGGCCTGACGGCAAGCCGAAAACGCTGGTCGGAGTCTCCGTCGATATTACGGCGCGAAAGTCTGCCGATATCGATCGTGACAACTTGCTGGAGCAGTTGACGGCGGAGCGGTCCGCGCTTGCCGAGCTCACGGCGACGCTCGAACAGCGCGTCGGGGAACGCAGCAATGACCTGATGAAGGAAGTCGCGGCGCGCGAGAAGGCGCAGGACCAACTGCGTCAGGCGCAGAAGATGGAGACCATCGGCCAGCTCACCGGCGGCGTCGCGCATGACTTCAACAATCTGCTGATGGCGGTGATGGGTAATCTCGATCTGCTGCGCAAGCGCATGCCGGATGATCCGCGCCTGAAACGACTGGTCGATGGCGCGATGCAGGGCGCCGAGCGCGGCGCCTCGCTGACGCAGCGACTGCTGGCCTTCGCGCGGCAGCAGGATCTGAAAGCCGTGGCCGTCGATCTCGGTGCGCTGGTCCGCGGCATGAGCGATCTGCTCGAACGCTCGCTCGGGCCGCGCGTCGCGCTGCGTCTCGATATTCCCGACGATCTGCCGCGGGCGCAGATCGATCCCAATCAGCTCGAACTCGCCATCCTCAATCTCGCGATCAATGCGCGCGACGCCATGCAGGACGGCGGCTCCATCGATATCAAAGTGAAGAAGCATCGGGTCGGCAAGGGCGACCCGGTTCTGAAGCCCGGCGACTATCTCAAGGTGTCGATCATCGACAACGGCGCCGGCATGTCGCCGGAGACGTTGAAGAAGGCGATCGAGCCGTTCTTCTCGACCAAGCCGGTCGGCAAGGGGACTGGTCTCGGTCTGTCCATGGTGCACGGTCTGGCTGTACAGCTCGGCGGCACGCTCGATCTCTCGAGCGTCGTCGGCAAGGGAACGACGGCGACCCTCGTGCTGCCGGTCACCGACAGGAAGCCGGAGGCGGCCGATACGGCCAATGTCATGCGCCATGCCGCGCGCTCTGCCGTGATCCTGTTTGTCGATGATGATCCCCTCATTGCGATGTCGACGACGGAGATGCTGGAGGATCTCGGCCATCGCGTGATCCCCGCGAATTCGGGGCGGCATGCGCTGGAGATTCTGAAAAGCGACGAGCCGCTCGATCTGATGATGACCGATCACATGATGCCCGGCATGACGGGCATCGAGCTTGCGGCTCATTCCCGCGAGATGCGGCCGTCGCTGCCGGTCCTGCTCGCCACCGGCTATGCGGATTTGCCCGAAGGCGCTCAGCTCGATCTGCCGCGGCTTGCCAAGCCGTATCATCAGGATCAGCTCCGGGACCGGCTCGATCAACTGCTGGGCTGAGCCCACCCCGGCAGGGGTGGTATCAATCTGCCAGCGCTGCAGCAAAATTAACCATTCGTTAAATCCTGTGGAACCAACAATGCCCCGATCGGGAATCAACCGATTCAGGGGCCATCATGGATATCGAAGCCTATTTCGCGAAAACGCCGGCCACGATCGAGGAGATCAAGGCACGCGTGGCCGCAGCTTTCGGCCGTCATCCACTGTGCCGCGAGGTGCAGTTCGACATCGTCAGCACGCCCCGCGCCGGAAAAGGCGCAAACTGGACCATCAGCATGCAATCGGTCGCTCCGGATGCGCTGTGGGAAGCCTCCGATATCGTCAGTGACATCCAGGAAGCCTATGTTCTCGCTAACGCCGCCTGAGCGTCTGTGAGTATTATCGCACCGTTGCGGTATGGTTAGGCCTTAATTAATCTCCATTTGTGAGGACAGGTACCTCTGGTGGTCCTGAATTTCGGAGACTGGCTTGACGCGTGCGCTGACCCTTCTTGTGCTGGGCTGCCTGTTGCTGACCGGCGTGGCCGTTGCGAGCATCCTCGGTCGCGATAGCATCCCATCGCTGTCGCTGTCATATGGCGACAGCGTCGCGCAAAATTCGGTCGCGGTGTCGCGTGAACCGGTTTCCAACTCCCAAGGCAAGAAAGACAAGCTGCCAGTCGCCGGCGCCATGATGGCGTCACTTGATCCGCGGCAGGTCCCGAGCGTTGACGGAAGTCCGTTGCGCCAGGCCTTTGCATCCGACAGTCCGATCGAAGCGCCCGGTTCGACGGTGCTTGCGCCGATCGTGGTGCCGCAGCCGACCGCCAAGCCCAAGGCTGCTGCCAAGCCGGTGCAGAAGACCTATACGCTGCTCAGCGATGCGCAGATTTCGGCGATCAAGGGCCGGCTCAATCTGACCGCGTCGCAGGAATCCTACTGGCCCGGCGTCGAAGCGGCGCTGCGCAACGTGGCGCGCAGGATCCACGAGACCAAGCAGACCAGTCCTTCAGCCGGCGCGCCGCCGATCGATCCCGACAGCGACGAGGTGCAGCAACTCAAGTCCGCTGCGATGCCGTTGCTGTTCCAGTTGCGTGAGGATCAGAAGCGCGAAGTCCGTGCACTGGCGCGCATGATCGGACTCGAAAAGGTCGCCTCGGCGATCTGAGCGCCTGTCACATGCCGGCCCGTCCGCGACGCATGACTGTCACAACCCGTAACAGACAAATTGTCGCGCCTGTCATCCGGGTTTCGCATCCGTGGTGCAGAGATTAACGCCTCTTAACCTGTAACGGGGGCGTTTCATGACCGATTTCACTGCCAATCAATCCCTTTCCGGAGGCGCGGCTGTTGAGCCGGCGTCGCGGCCCAATCTCGACAAGGGTTTTAACCCGCTGACGATGATCCTGTTTTTCGGGATCCTGGCCGCCGGCCTCCTGTTCGTCGCCTACAGCATCTATGTCGACGTCAATGCCACCGGCACCCGCGTCACCAGCTACCTGCCCTACCTCCTGCTATTCGTGGCGCTGCTGATCGCGCTCGGCTTCGAATTCGTCAACGGCTTCCATGACACCGCAAATGCGGTGGCCACCGTGATCTACACCCACTCGCTGCCGGCGGAATTCGCCGTGATGTGGTCGGGTTTCTTCAACTTCCTCGGCGTGTTGTTCTCCACGGGCGCGGTGGCTTTCGGCATCGTTTCGCTGCTGCCGGTGGAATTGATCCTGCAGGTCTCCAGCGGCGCCGGCTTTGCCATGGTGTTCGCGCTGCTGATCGCAGCAATCATCTGGAATCTCGGCACCTGGTATCTCGGCCTGCCGGCGTCCTCGTCGCACACGCTGATCGGCTCGATCATCGGCGTCGGTATCGCCAACGCGCTGATGCGCGGCCGTGACGGTACCTCGGGCGTGGATTGGGGCAAGGCCACCGAAATCGGCTACGCGCTGCTGCTGTCACCGCTGTTCGGCTTCGCCTGCGCCGCCATTCTTCTGTTGGTGCTGAAATTCCTCGTGCGCAACCCCGCTTTGTACGCGGCGCCGGACGGCAACAAGGCGCCGCCGCTGTGGATCCGTGGCATTCTGATCGCCACCTGCACCGGCGTGTCCTTCGCGCATGGTTCGAATGACGGTCAGAAGGGCATGGGCCTGATCATGCTGGTGCTGATCGGCACCGTGCCGACCGCCTATGCACTGAACCGTGCATTGCCGGAATCCCGCGTCGCCCAGTTTCAGATCAACTCCATCGCGGCCGCCAAGGTGATTGCAGCCAAGGGTGCGGGCCACAGCATCATCGGCGATCCTCGTCCGGCGGTGACCACCTACGTGTCGCAGCGCAAGATCAGCGAAGGCACCTATCCGTCGCTCGCCGTTCTCGTGCAGCAGGTCGGCGATCAGGTCCGCAGCTACGGCACACTCGACAAGGTGCCCGCGGAATCCGTCGGCAACACCCGTAACGACATGTATCTCGCATCGGAGGCCATCCGCTTCCTGATGAAGGACAAGGAAAACGACCTCAACAAGGAAGATGTCGCGACCCTCAATGCCTATAAAGGCTCGCTCGATGCCGCGACCAAGTTCATCCCGGATTGGGTGAAGATCGCCGTGGCGATCGCGCTCGGTTTGGGCACCATGGTGGGCTGGAAGCGCATTGTCGTCACCGTCGGCGAGAAGATCGGCAAGACGCATCTGACCTATGCGCAGGGTGCTTCGGCCGAACTCGTGGCCGCTGCCACCATCGGCGCGGCCGACGTGTTCGGTCTGCCGGTCTCGACCACCCACGTGCTGTCGTCCGGCGTCGCCGGCACTATGGCGGCGAACGGTTCGGGCCTGCAGATGGCCACCATCCGCAACCTGCTGATGGCCTGGGTGCTGACGCTGCCCTGCGCCATCATGCTCTCGGCCTCGCTCTACGTGCTGTTCAGCCAGTTGTTCTGAGAACAGACGAGGCCGCTGCGGAAACGTAGCGGCCTCGTTCTTTCAAACCGCCAAAAGAAAAGGCCTGCGCATCATCTGCGCGGGCTTTTTGTTTGCCACACTGTCATTCCGGGGCGCGTGCGCACTTGCGCGCGCGAACCCGGAATCTTGATATGGTGAAAACACATCGAGATTCCGGGCTCGGTCCCGTCGCCTGTCGGCGTCGGTCCCGCCCCGGAATGACGGTGCTACGAACTGCTCTCGCGATGCACGTCGTGCACCACGATGCCCTTGCCTTGCTCCGGCAGCGCCAGCCAGTCGCGACGCGTCAATGTGCGGCGGGTATCGTCGAGGCCGCTCTGCCAGTGCTCGCGCATCGAGGTCGCCGAGAACTCGTGGTCCTTGGAATCGCCCTCATAGGCCTTCTGCTGATAGATCATCTGCAGGATGGTGATCTCCGGCAGATCCGACAGGCTGTCGCGCCGCGCGCGTTCCTCGTCGCTCAGCTGGTCGTCGGGAATGCGCTGCAGCACCTTGTAGAGTTCCGACTTCAGATTGTTCATGCGCCGGTAGATGTCGGTGTTGTGGCGGGTGCGGGACGAATAGACGATGTCCTTGTGCCGGGCCAGAACCTCCTGAATATCGCGTGGCAGCACGCCGCGGGCGCTGAACAGATCTACCTGGAAGACCAGCGAGTTCATCCTGTCTTCCTGGTCGAGCAGGTGCTGCAGCGGCGTGTTGGAGACGATGCCGCCATCCCAGAAATGATCGGTGCCGATCTTCACCATCGGCAAAGCTGGCGGCAGTGCGCCTGATGCCATCACGTGTTCGGGCGCGATGACTTCCTTCTTGTTGTCGAAATACAGGAAGTTGCCGGTGATGACGTTCACTGCGCCGACGGCGAAGTGCGTCTTGCGCGAGTTGATGAGATCGAAGTCAACCAGTTCGAGCAGGGTGTCGCGCAGCGGCGAGGTGTCGTAGTAGCTTGTCGCCGTCTTCGCACCGGCCGGGCTGAACCACGGATTCATCTCATGCGGCTTGAAGAAACCGGGCTGGCCGAGGGTCGTGGTCATGAACGAGCTCGCGAGATTGCGGGCCTTGCGATAGACGTCGCCGTCCGGTGTGTAGTGCCAGACCTTGCGGGCAGTGATGCGGTCCCAGAAAATCTGCAGCTTCTCCAACCGGTCTTCCGGCGGATTGCCGGCGATGATCGCCGAATTGATCGCGCCGATCGATACGCCGCAGACCCAGTCCGGCTCCATGCCTTGCTCATGCAGCGCCTGATACACGCCGGCCTGATAGGCGCCGAGCGCGCCGCCGCCCTGCAGCACCAGTGCCACACGATCGCAGCGGTCGGGGCGCCAGCTGGTCTCGGCCGTCACGTCTGAATCGGGTGTCCGCGCATCCATCTGGGTGTTCTCCTCAACGATCACATGATGTTGGCGGCAGAATTCAGATGAGCGGTGACGGCGTTGTGACAAATAGCAAATTCGATGACTGCGCATCAGTCTATGAAGCGCGTCACGCGGCTGAAGGAAATTCCTCACACCGCCGTCAAACAGCATCGCTAGCAAAGGAGCAGTTATTAACGTTTGCTTACGAAGGGCTGCGCGCATGTTGTCTGGAAAGTCCGCCATCATCACCGGCTCCACCAGCGGCATCGGCCTCGGCATCGCGCGCGGCCTTGCAGCCAGCGGCGTCAATATCGTGCTCAACGGCTTCGGCGACGCCAATGAGATCGAGGCGATCCGCCGCGAGATCGCTGATAGCCATCAGGTCCGGGTGCTCTATAGCGGCGCCAACATGGCCGACGGCAATGACATCGCCGCAATGATGGCGCAGGCTGCGCAGGAGTTCGGCGGTGTCGATATCCTGGTTAATAATGCCGGCATTCAATATGTCGCGCCGCTCGAGGAATTCCCGGTCGAAAAGTGGGATGCGATCGTGGCGATCAACCTGTCGAGCGCGTTTCACACCACGCGTCTCGCCATTCCCCACATGAAGGCGAAGTCCTGGGGCCGGATCGTCAACATTGCCTCGGCCCATGCGCTGGTGGCCTCGCCGTTCAAGTCGGCCTATGTCGCGGCCAAGCATGGCATTGCCGGGCTGACCAAGACGGCGGCGCTGGAAGCCGCCGAGCATGGCATCACCGTCAACGCCGTGTGCCCCGGCTATGTGATGACACCGCTGGTCGAAAAACAGATCCCGGAACAGGCCAAGGCGCGGGGCATCACTGAGAAGCAGGTGATCTCGGACGTGCTGCTGGCCGCTCAGCCCACCAAACGTTTCGTGACCGTTGAAGAACTGTCTTCGGTCGTCAATTTCCTCTGCACCGACCACGCCCGTTCGATCACCGGCGTCACGCTGCCAGTCGATGGCGGCTGGACCGCGCACTGAGTTCAACCCAGCGATTTCACACTCAAGGAGTTTCCGATGCGCCAGGAAGACATCCTCCGTCTGCCGTCGATGCCGATGGCGGGTCCGAGCTATCCCGCCGGTCCCTATCGCTTCATCAATCGCGAATTCCTCGTCATCACTTATGAGACCGATCCTGATTTGATCCGGATGGGCCTGCCTGAACCGCTGGAGCCGATCGAGCAGCCGATCGTGCATTATGAGTGGATCAAGATGCCGGATAGCTCCGGCTTCGGCAGCTATACCGAGACCGGTCTGGTGATCCCCGCGCGCTTCAAGGGCGAGGACGTCAACTTCGTGTCGCAGATGTATCTGGACGACGATCCGCCGATCGCCGCCGGCCGCGAGATCTGGGGCTTCCCGAAGAAATACGCCCATCCGAAACTCGAAGTGGTCAAGGACACGCTGACCGGCACGCTGGAATATGCCGGGCAGCAGGTGGCCATGGGCACGATGGCCTACAAGCACGGCGCCATGGCGGGCAATGGCGAAGCGACGCACGCCACGCTGTCCAAGACCCAGATCAATCTGAAGCTGATCCCTGGCGTCGATGGCAGCGCGGAAGTGTGCCAGCTGGTAGCGATCAACCTGACTGATATCACTGTGAAGGGCTCATGGTTCGGCCCGGGACGCCTGCATCTGGTCCCGCACGTCAATGCGCCGGTCGCCGACTTTCCGGTGCGCCGCGTGATCGGTGCGCATCATTTCCTGGCCGATCTGACTTTGCCCTATGGCCGCGTCGTCCATGACTACAACAAGCAGAGCGATACACTCGCCGAAGCCGCCGAATAGTGGCGGCTGACATACCCCTGTAACAAGGGTGTCATTAAGTGCCTGCGGCGGACCGACACAGTTGGAGAGCCGCAGGCAGATATTTTATTTTTTTGGTGACGCATGCGTATTGCGTGGTGTGAAAAACGGTGGGTGTCCGATGCAGTTTAAGGTGCCGGTCGCATCCCCAGAAGTGACGCCGATACCCGACGCGTCCGAGCCGATTCCGGGTTTGGTCTGGGCCTTTCGTATCCATTCCGACGGCAAGCCAGAGCCATTGTCGGTCGATGCGACCATTGACATTGCCCATGGCGGATTGCTCTGGCTGCATTTCAACCTGACTGATGCGCGCGCGCTGCAATGGCTGGCGCAGATTTCATTGCATGCGCCGGAGCAGGCCCGTGCCCTGTTGCTATCCAAGGACACCTATCAGCAGCTCCATGCCACCGATGACAGCATCTATGGCGTGATCTCTGATCTGTTGCGGGACATCGACGAGGCGACCGAAGACACCGGCTATCTGCGCTTCTTGATGACCGAACGGCTCCTAATCAGTGGCCGGCATCATGCACTCTGCGCCGTCGATGCCACGCGTCGTTCGCTCGAGCAGGGCCAGCGCATCGACAGCATGGCCGCGCTGCTGGAGACCATCGTCGAGAATGTCGCCGACACCATGGACGGGGTCGCCGACAGTTTGGCGATATCGCTTGATGAAATCGAGGAGCAAGTGGTCTCCGGCGATTCCCGCGACATGCTGCAGAAGCTCGGTCGTCTGCGCCGGACCTGCGTGCGGCTGCATCGGCAGCTGTCCGGGCTGCGCGTCGTGTTCCAGCGGCTCGAGGCCAAAGGTCAGCGTGAGTTGAAACCGTCTCTGCAGCTGCGTGCCGGCAAGCTGGCGCAGCGGCTCGACGGGCTGGACCATAATGTGGTCGAGATGCGCGAGCGCAGCCGGCTGCTGCAGGAAGAACTGCATCTGCAGATCGAGGAACGCGGCAACGAAAGCCTGCGTGTGCTCTCGGTGCTGACAGCCTTGCTGCTGCCGCCGACGCTCGTCACCGGCATCTTCGGCATGAACACCAAGGGCCTGCCGCTGACCGACACGGAAACCGGATTTCTCTGGGCGGGCGCGCTGATATTGGTTTCGTCAGCATCGGCCTATGCCGTGATGAAGCGCCTCAGGATTGTCAGGTAGCCATCATGGTCGGTGCGTTTCCGTGCTGGATGGCCCGTCCGATGATGGCGCTCGCCGGCCTTGTCGCCTGTTGCGTGATCTCGCTGTCATCGGCACATGCCGGCGATTGGCGCGATAGCGGACTGAAGCCGATCAATGACCGGCTTGCCGAATGGGGCGTTGCGCTGTCGGCGACTTATATCGGCGAGGCGCTCGGCAATGCATCCGGCGGCATCCGGCGCGGCGCCATCTATGAGGGGCGGTTCGATCTCGGCGTCGATGTCGATCTCGACAAGGCGGTGGGCTGGAGCGGCGCCACGTTTCACGCCAATGTCTATCAGATCCACGGCAACGGCTTGTCGCGCGACTATATCGGCAATCTGATGCTGGTCAGCGGCATCGAAGCGCTGCCGGCGACGCGGCTTTATGAGTTCTGGATCGAACAGGCGCTGTTCGGCGGAAAGCTGCTGGTGAAGGTCGGTCAGCAGCCGTCCGATCTCGAATTCATCGACAGCAGATATGACGACATCTTTGTCAACTCGGCGCTGGGCTGGCCCGGCATCACCGGCGTAATCCTGCCGGCCGGCGGACCATCGCCGCCGCTCGCGGTACCGGGTGTGCGCCTGAAGGCGTTTCTGTCGGAGCAGTTCACGGCCTATCTCGCCGTATTTAACGGCAGTGCGGCGGCTCCCGGTCCGGTTGATCCGCAGATCAGCAATCCTCACGGCCTCGCATTTCGTGTCAACGATCCGCCGTGGGTGATCGGGCAGTTGAAATATGGCTACAAGCTGGGTGCGTCGGAATTGCCGGGATCAATCACGGGTGGCGGCTGGTATCACTTTAACGAGTTCGACGATGAGCGCTGGACCGCGGAAGGTCTGTCGCAAGCCGATCCGCTCGGCACCGGCGAGCCGTTGATGCGGCGCGGCAATCGCGGAATCTTCGCGGTCTATGAGCAGCGACTCGCTTTCAGCGCGCTCGGCCCGGACAAGGGCATCGGCTTCTTTGCGCGCACATCGATCAGTCCATCGGATCGCAATCTGATCAGCTTCTATCTCGATGGCGGCATCCAGGTGTCAGGCTTCTCGGCCGAGCGGCCCGACGACAAGTTCGGCATTGCCATGACCTATGCACGCGTTTCTGACGGCGCACGCGCGCTCGATCGCGACGTGCAGCGCTTCACCGGCATAGCAACGCCGGTCCGCGATTTTGAAGCAGTACTGGAAATGACTTATCTCGCAATGGTCGCACCTGGCGTGGCGGTGCAGCCGGTGTTTCAATATGTGATGCATCCTGCTGGTGGCGCTGTTGATCCCAACGACGCCACACAGACGAAGCGCATCAAGGACGCCGCAGTGTTCGGCGTCCGCACCACCATCAATTTCTGAGAGGTCTCAGCAGGTCGCTTCAGCCGGTGTCTTGTTGAGACCCGCGGCAGCCTCGGCAATCATTTCGTATGATTTCAGCCGCGTGGCGTGGTCGTAGACGTCCGAGACGATCATCAACTCATCCGCACCGGTCTCCTCGACCAACGCGGCGATGCCGGCGCGCACCGTCTCCTTCGAGCCGATGATCGAACGACGCAGCATCCCCATGGCCTGCATCTTCTCTGCTGGTGCCCAGTAGGTCTCGATATCGTCGATCGGCGGCGCGCTCAGCCCGCGGGTGCCGCGGAACATGTTGGTGAACGACATCTGCTGCGTGGTCCATAACCGCTTGGCCTCGGCATCGGTGTCGGCGGCGATGATGTTGACGCCGACCATCGCATGCGGCTTCGCCGACTGTTCGGAGGGTTCGAAGTGCTGGTGATAGATCTGCAGGGCATGCAGCAACTGCTCGGGCGCGAAATGCGAGGCGAAGGCGTAGGGCAGGCCGAGGGCCGCGGCGAGCTGCGCGCCATAGGTCGAGGAGCCGAGGATCCATAGCGGCACGTCGGTGCCCGCGGCAGGCACCGCCTGCAAGCGCTGACCGGCGGCGGCCGGCGCAAAATAGGCCTGCAGCTCCTGGATGTCCTGCGGGAAATTGTCGGAATTCTGCAGCGAGCGGCGCAGCGCCCGCATCGTCATCTGGTCGGTGCCGGGTGCGCGGCCGAGGCCGAGATCGATGCGGCCGGGAAACAGTCGCGCCAGTGTGCCGAACTGTTCGGCGATGACGATGGGGGCATGGTTCGGCAGCATGATGCCGCCGGCACCGACGCGAATGGTTTTGGTCCCCGCTGCGATATGGCCGATCACCACCGATGTCGCGGCGCTGGCGATGCCGATCATGTTGTGATGTTCGGCGACCCAGAAGCGCTGATAGCCCCAGCGTTCCGCATGACCGGCGAGATCGCGGGAATTGTCGAGCGCGCCGCGCGCATCGGTGTCCTGGGTAACGCGGACGAGGTCGAGAATCGAAAGTGCGGTCATGACGGGGCTCCCATTGCCCTTGCCATGTGGGCATGGCTGGGGCCGATTGCCAGCCGGTTGCGCGCCCGGCATGGCAGCCCGGCGTTACTCCCGAGCGGTCAGGTCAGGCCCGCGTGGAAAGCGCGGACGATCGCGGCGCATTCGGCCGGCTTTTCCATCTGCATGAAATGCGAGGCGTCAGGCACGGTGGTGAAGGCAAAGCCGCCATCGCGTGCGAAGGCACGCTCCATGTCGACGAACGGGCTGGTTCTCGTCTTTGGTTCACCGGCGACGAGCTGCACCGGTAGCCTGACGCTGCACATCCGCTCCCAGGCGCCCGGGAGATCCTGCATGGTGAAGATGCTGGCCTCGAATTCCCTTGCGCAGGCAAGTTCATAGAGCTGCCTGTCGTCGTTCCAGCGCAGCGTGGATGCGGCGAGCGCTTGCAGTCCGGCATCGTCGACACCGGCAAATGCCGAGCTGCGGCGATAGGACTCGAACAGCTCCTGCACGTTCGGAAAGGTGGTACGACGCCGCGCGGCGCGTCCGGCGAGCCTGTCATTTTCCGTGCGGAAGCTCTGGAACTCCGGATAGCGCGCTGGCGGCGTCGCCGGCGGCTCGAAGCCGACGATGCCGATCCACGGCGTCTCATATTCGGCAGCATGCAGCAGGGTCGTCAGTGCGCTCATCGAATGAAATGCACCGAGGCTCGGCGCCGCGCCGAGTTCGCGTGTGATCCCTCGCATGATTGCTTCATAGTCGCGGACGAGCTGCGGCCAGACATGCGGGATGGGCTGGCGATACGGACTGCTCCGACCGTGATGACGGAAGTCGAACACCACGGTCTGGTAGTCATCCGTGAAGAGGCGCCAGAAGCTTTGAAAGGCATCGATGGCGAGGCCATTGCCATGGCTGCAGATGATCCGTGGGCCTTTTCCATAGACACGTATGCTGGCCGTGGCGCCGTCTTCGAGCAGAATCTGAAAAGCGTGCGTCTCGGCCGCAAGGGCCGGAGCGGAAGGCGCATAGTCCATATCGGGGAGAATCCGTTATATTTTGGAGCAGAAGGCGAAGCTGTCGCATGCTTGGCCGGACCGCAGAGTCTAAAAGACCTTGTCTGAAAGACTTTGCTGCTCACCGTCAGTTCGTACGCAGGTGCAGGATACAAAGCGCGGCAGCGCGGTTCAAGCCACAGCAGGTCATACCAGCTCAGCTGGAACGCCGGACGATCGCCACGCGCCCGTCGAGCGGAATCGTCGCGCGACCGTCGATCACTGGCACGCGCCGCCAGTCGGTGCCATCATTCGGACGGTTGAACGAGAGCGAGGCGGCGGTACCATCGACGGAGATGTCGATCGGCTCCGTGGGCACCGGGATGTCTTCGGCCTTCTCCACATTCCAGCAGCGCACCGCGCGCCACACCGCAAGCAGCGGTTGTCCCTGTGCATCCTGAAACGCGATGTGCCGCAGATCGGGCGACCGCGTGGCGACGCGAAGCGGTTGGCTGTCGCCAGCACGGCGCGCGCTCTTTAGCGCTGACAGGAGATTCTGGATCGCATGGTAGCCGGGCTTTGGTAAGCCATCATTGCGGACGAGACCCCAATGATGCTCTCCGTCGTCGGGATCGGTACCGCCATCGAAGAATTCGTAGAGGAATGTCCGGAGAATGCCGAGGCGGAAGTTGTTAAGCAGCAGCCGTGGCAGATAGAGCGCCGCCGCTGTCTCCGAGACGCCGGAGGTGCCGGGTTTCACGACATTGCAATAGCCGCATTCGGTCGCCAGCGCGGGTGCGCCGGGTTTGAACGCGTCGCGCATATTGTGCAGATACCAGGACACGGCGGCATAGTCGTTGGTTGTCTCCGGCTCTTGCGCCTTCTGTACATAGGAGTGGATCGCGACGGCATCGCTGAACTGGGCGGCGGGACGCAGCAGCGCGACGTCGGCGGGCTTCCAGTTGATCACGCTCGGCGACAGCAGCGGTACCTCCGCCGCCGGATATCGCGCACGCAGCGCATGGTGCACCTCGCGCTGATAGTTCACGACGACATTGCTCCAGCCCGGCTTCGCCAGCGGCAGCGACAGGAACCAGTCGCTGTTGCCCTCGTTCTGGCCCTCTATCGCCGAGACGCGCTCGATGCCTAATGCGGCGAGATAGGTCATCATCTCCGGCACGGTGTTGGTCGCCGGCGACACCGCAACATTGAACAGGATGTTCGAGCGCTTGTTCAGCGCGCGCCAGCGATCGAGATCGTTGCCGGGGCGCAACTCGTCGCGCAGATGGTGAATGCCGCTGGTCGCAAGCAGATCGTGAAAGCGGTCGAAATTACTCGCATAGGGCTCGCTGCTGATATGCACATTGACGCCGACACTGTCGGTAAAGGTATCGGACGGGCCGGGAAGCGGCAGGGCAGCCAATGAGCCGGGACGCAGCATCATCGATGCGGCGCCCCCGATTAGGATAGCTCGCCTGCTCAGGTCGGTCATGCCGTCATCACGTGTATCGCGTCCGTTCATGAACCCAACAGATCAGATGAACCCGATGAGGTGAAGCAATCCGGGGCCTGCCGGCCGCACAATCCGCCGGGTGGTTAAGGGGGACGTTTGGGATTGGGATGACTAAATATGGTGCCCCTGGCCGGAATCGAACCAGCACTCCTTGCGGAACTCGATTTTGAGTCGAGCGCGTCTACCAATTCCGCCACAGGGGCCTTCGGACGCCGGCCGGAGACCGGGGGCGCGAAGCGGGCGGAATATAGCGGGCGCGGGCGGCGGGTCAACCTGCGGTTTGGCCGATCGGGCCGCCGCGCACACTCCAGTGTGATCGGGGCCGCCTCGACAGGGTGTGTGCCCCGGGATAGGACGCAACAGCCACTCCGGAGAGCACCGTGACTGCCCAGACCGCCCCTCAATCCGCGCCCGTGCATGCCTCATCCAACCCGGCGCTGGTCGCCGCACTGGCGGTCGGCCTGATTGCACTGGCGACGCTGGCGGGGGCCTGGTTCTTCCAGCTGGTGCTGGATATCCGGCCGTGCCCGCTCTGCCTCGAACAGCGCTATGCCTATTATCTCGCGATCCCGTTGGCGGTGCTGGTGGCGATTGCTGCCGCCAGGGACGCGCCGCGCGGCTTGGTTGTGACCGGCCTCGTGCTGCTGGCGCTGGCGGCGCTCGCCAATGCGGTGCTCGGCGGTTATCACGCCGGCGTCGAATGGACATTCTGGCAGGGGCCGACGGACTGTTCGGGGCCGGTGGTCGATCTCGGCAAGGCGGGCAGCCTGCTGGAGCGCCTCGACACCGTGAAGGTGATCCGCTGCGACGAGGTGCAGTGGCGCTTTTTGGGCCTGTCGCTGGCCGGCTACAATGTGCTGATCTCGCTGGCGATGGCGGCGATCGCACTGTGGGGCGCCGGCAAGACCGCACGGCGCTGATCCGCCGCCGGTCCTGCCCGCTGGCGCACCGCTACCAGCGATAGCGCAGCGTGCCGATCACCGTGCGTCCCTGGCTCAAATAGCAGTAGCCGGAATTGCAGACCGCAACCTGCTCGTCGGCGACGTTGTTGGCGTTGATCGAGGCCTGATAGCCCGCGAACTTCGGTCCAAGCTTGGCGAAATCGTAACGCGCGGCCAGATCGAACAGCGTATAGCCGTTGTTCCGTGAGGTGTTGTCGTTCGACGTCCAGGTCGCGTCGATATAGCGGACACCGGCACCGAGACCGAGGCCTTCAAGCGAACCGTTCAGGAAGGTGTAGTTCATCCAGCTCGATGCGGTGTGCTTCGGCGTCACCGCAGGGGTCTTGCCGAGCTCGGTCGTGATCGAGCTCTTGGTGATCTCCGCGTCGGAATAGGTGTAGGCCGTCACCGTTTCGAGTTCCGGTGTGAGTCGTGCGCGTGCCTCGAGTTCGAAGCCCTGCACGCGGATCTCGCCGACCGAGGCGTAATAGGCGATGCCGTTGACATAGCCGGCGAGCGTGGCGGCGTTCTTCTCCTTGAGGTCGTAGATCGACGCCGTGAGCAGCACGTCGGGCCGTGGCTGATACTTCACGCCGCCTTCGATCTGTTCGCCTTCGGATGGTGCCAGCACGATGCCGTCGATGCCGAGCGAGGTAACCGGCTGGAACGAGGTCGCATAGCTCACATAGGGCGCGATGCCGTTCTCGAAGTGATAGAGCAGGCCGGCGCTGTAGGAGAATGCGTTGTCGTTGCGCGCGCCTGTGACGGCGCCCGTATAGGAATTGATTTGCGTGCGATCGGTCCAGTCCTGACGGCCGCTGACCGACAGGTGCCAGTTGCCGAGTCGCATCTGGTCCTGCAGATAGACGCCGACCTGTTCCTGCGTCGAACGCGAACCGGACGTATAGCCCGGGGTCGGGCCGGCAATGCCGTAGACGGGATTAAGGATGTTGAGCGCATAGCCGGGATTCACGGCGCCCAGGCCGAGCTTGAAGTCCCAGGTATTGTGATCGTAATTCACGCCGAACAGTGTGCGGTGGACGACCGGGCCGGTGGCGAAGTCGGCCTGCAGCGCATTGTCGGTCTGCCAGCTCGTCTGGTCGTCGCCGACGGCCACGGCACCGCGGTCATAGACGGTCGATGTTGGCGTCGCGAAGCTGCCGCTGACATAGCGCGATTCCGCATGCAGCACGCCGAACCGCGTGTGCTGGCGGAACGTGAAGACGTCGTCGAAGCGGTGCTCGAGCTTGTAGCCGACCTGCGCCTGCTGCTGCCGCAGATAGTCGTATTTCGGATCGCTCGAGCGCAGCTTGATGGTCGCGCCGTTGACGTTCACCAGCTGGCCGTCGCGATTGAGCATGGCGACGCTGGCGTCGGTTTCGTCCTTCTGCAGGATGGCATAGGCCGTCAGCGTGGTGTCGATGGTCGGTCGCCAGGTGATCGATGGCGCCAACATCAGCCGCTCGTCGGCTATGTCGTAATTGGTCTCGCCGGCGCGGCCCAGGCCCACTAGGCGGTACAGCAGCGACTTGTCGGAATTGGCGCCGCCGATGTCGAACGCCGTTTGCATGCGGCCATAGGTGCCGCCTTGCAGTGAAATCTCGTTGACCTGATTCTCGACCGGAAATTTCGATCGGCGATCGATGAGGCCGCCGGGGACGGACTGCCCATAGAGCACGGCAGCCGGGCCCTTGATCACCTCGATGCTGTTGAGCTGATAGGGCTCGGTCCGGAATGTGGTGAAGCCGGAGGGGAACTGCTTCAGTCCGTCACGGAAGTCGCCGAGCGTCGTCGTCGTGAAGCCGCGGACATAGATCTGATCGAAACGCGGATCGTAGCCGTAGGCGCCGGTGGTGACGCCGGCTGTGTAACGAACCGCTTCTGGAATGCTGGTGACGCCACGATCATCGAGTTCCTTGCGGTCGATGACGCTCACCGAGCGCGGCGTGTCGATCAGCGGCGTATTCGTCTTCGATGCCGAGCTGGCCTGACCTGCGACATAGCTGTTGTTGTCGGCGCTATAGCTTCGCTCATTGACAGATCGCGCGGGTGTAATCTGCGGCGTCGTCGCGCGTGTGCGTCGCGTTGCGCGTGTCGATGTCTGTGATCTCGTTGCTGTCGTGCTGCGCGCGCGCTGTTGGGGCTGCGGAGCATCCACCGTGACTGGCGGCAGGCTGGCCTGCGCGAATGCATCGCGCGGAAATTCCATTGCCAATGCCATCACGCTGACGGTGCAAAGCAGTGCAGTCTGCTTCGTCGATTTTCTTGTTCTCAATTTCATTTCAACGCCTCGATGATACTGGTCACGCCAGCTTGATCGAGCGTCTAACTTGATTGGTTCTGTGGTGCACTACGATGCGCAGTAGAATACGTCTAGACCTTGCGACGCAGGCATCTGCAATCGCTGCAAGGCGCTCATATTTGTTAGATCAATTCCATTGTTTCGATCGGTGTCTGCGAAGACTGAAGATCAATCGTCGATATCGTCCTGCGCCTTGCCGAACAGATGCACGATGCCGGGCGTGACGATCGAGACATAGATGAAGCGCGACAGATGATGCGCGCCGACGAACACCGGATCGATATGCAGCGTCAGCGCCAGTGCGAGCATGGCGTCCATGGCGCCGGGCGCGAAAGCGACGACGACATCGCTCAGCTTCGCAGTCGTGGTGAGCGCGATGATCGTCACGAACACCGACGAGATCGCGATGGCCACTGCGAATGAGCCGAGCGCGGCCCAGACATGGCTGAGAATGGTATGCGGCGAGATCTTGCCGAAGCGCGAGCCGATCAGGCTGCCGATACCGACCAGCGCGGTGATATAGGCCCATTGCGGCAGCGTGCCGTGGACCCAGCCGGTGCCGTGCAGGACCGACGAGGCCATCATCGCGCCGAACATCCAGCTCGCCGGAAATTTGATCCAGCGCATGAACAGCGACACGGCGACGGCCGCGGCGGCGAGTTCGGCGAGCGCCAGCGGCGAGGCTTCCGGTCCGCGCGATGGCAGCGGGCCGTGACCCATCAGGCCGGTGGCGGCGAGCAGCAGAGGCACCATGCCGGTGAGGATGATGACGCGGAAAATCTGCACGACCGCGATGCCCGGCACGTCGGCATTGCGCTCGGTGGCCAGCATGATGATTTGCGACAGCGCGCCGGGGCTGCCCGCCAGCAGCGCGGAGGTGCGGTCCCAGCCATGGACGCGCTGCAGATAGATGCTGCTGCCGAAGGTGGCGCAGAACGTGGCCAGCGCCAGCAGCGCGATGGTCACCGGATAGGCGCTGAGATTGTGCACCATCTCGGGCGACACCATCGAGCCGAGCGACAGGCCCAGTGTCATCAGGATGACATGGGCCATCGGCTGCGGCAGGCCGACCGGGCGGCCGAGGATGCCGTAAGCGGCGACCGCGATCATCGCGCCGGAGATCAGCCCGCCCGGCAATTCCGCCCAATAGAATAGCGCTCCGCCGATCGTGCCGATGACGAGCGTCTCGAAGGTGGTGCGGATCTGCAGGGAGCTGGGAAGAGCGATGGCCATGTGCACGGGAAGCTGAAGGAGCCCGCTTTATGGCAAAGTCCGTACCTGGCGACAAATGCGGTGTGGTCTACCTGTCCCTCGCTTTCCGGGCGAGGGACAGGCGGATGACGAGAGTTTAGTTGGTTTTCGTGGTCTTCTTGCACTCCGAACGGAATTTGCGACGCTCGGTGCCATGCAGGCCTTTGGCGTCGGCCTGTTTCGAACATTCGAGTGACGCTGCGGTGCGGGGTTTCTCGGCCTTCTTGTCGGCCGGGGCGGTCTTCTCGGCGGGCGCCATCTTGGTCGTCGGCGACGGCGTCGGTGCCGCGGTCTGTGCGGATGCCGCCCCCATCAGCAGGACTGAGGCAACGGCGGCAGTGGCAAGGCTGGAAGCAAATCGGATCATGGCAGCACCTCGGATTGAACGGGAGATCAGCGTGGGCGCGCCGGGCTGAACGGCAGGTGAATGAGTTGAAATATATTTGACGGTGCGATCACGATAATTTTTCGCAGGGAGCTACGGTCCCGTTGCTACGTGCAGCGGTCGCGATAGGATGCCGTCGTCTATTTTTACTTTGTGTAGCAAAGGGAGAGAACACCATGACGATGCCCGTCAAATTCGCCTGCGCGATTGCAATGTCCAGTTTTGCTCTGCTTGCTTTCAGTCCGGCCCATGCACTTACCGCGACTGAATGCAGTGCAAAATATCAGGCGGCCAAGACCGCCGGCACGCTGAACGGCCAGAAATGGAATGACTTCCGCAAAGCTGAATGCGGGACCGATGCCGCTGCGACGACGCCCGCCGCTGCGCCTGCTGCAACCGCGGCGCCGAAGGCTGCCGAAGCCAAGCCTGCCGAAGCCAAGCCTGCGGCTGCGCCGAAACCTGCTGCAGCCCCCAAGCCGGCAGCGACGACAGCTGCGGCTCCGTCGGGCCCTGCTACCTTCCCGTCGGCGGTCGATCCGAAATACGCCAAGGAGACGGCTGGCAAGGCGCGGATGCACACCTGCGTGGATCAGTACAATGCCAACAAGGCCGCCAATGCCAATGGCGGCATGAAGTGGATCGAAAAAGGCGGCGGCTACTACAGCGAATGCACCAAGAAGCTGAAGGGTGCCGCCTGATCGGATCAGCCGCGCGCTGGGGTTGATCGACATCACTTGCTTCGCGGGCGATAACGATCCGTCACCCGCGGAGTCCCCATGATTGCCAGTCTGTCCCTGATCCTGCTGTGCCAGCTCGCTGGCGAGATCGCCGTGCGCGCTTTTGCATGGCCGGTGCCCGGCCCGGTGCTCGGCATGCTGTTGCTGCTCGTTCTGCTGTTGCTGCGTGACCGTGCCGTGCTGTTCGCGCAGGGGCCGCTGCAGGGCGGCGGCGTGGAGAATGCCGCCAGGGGATTGCTCGCGCATCTGTCGCTGATGTTCATCCCCGCCGGTGTCGGCGTGGTGCAGAAGCTCGATCTGCTGGCCGAGCATGGCACGGCCATCGTCGGCGTTCTGGCGATCTCGGTGGTGATCACGCTACTGGTGACGGTGGCGACGTTTCTCGTCATCAGCCGGGTCATGACACGCGGGCGGAGCGCGTCATGAGCGCCAACCCGTTCTCGCTCTGGGTCTATCTTTCGCAGCAGCCGCTGCTGTGGTTGACCGTGACGCTGCTGGTCTATGCGACGGCCGATGCGCTGTCGCTGGCGACCGGCCGACATCCGTTTGCCAACCCGGTATTCCACTCGATGTGGATCATCGCCGTGTTCCTGCTGCTGACCGGGACGTCCTACACGACCTATTTCAGCGGTGCGCAATTCGTGCACTTCCTGCTCGGTCCGGCGACCGTGGCGCTCGCGGTGCCACTCTATGAGAATCGCAAGGTCGTGGCGGCAGCGATCGTGCCGATGCTCGCCGCGCTGGTGGTCGGCTGTGCCACGGCGATCGTCTCGGTCGTGTTGCTGGCAAAGGCCTTCGGCCTGCCGAACAACGTGGTGCTGTCGCTGGCGCCGAAATCGGTCACCGCCGGCGTCGCCATGGGCATCAGCGAGTCGCTCGGCGCCGACGCATCGCTGACCGCGGTGGCGGTGGTGCTCACAGGCATCATGGGGGCGATCATCGTCACGCCGATGATGAACCGCATGGGTATCACGGACTATCGCGCCCGCGGCTTTGCCGTCGGGCTGGCGCCGCACGGTATCGGGACTGCCCGCGCTTTTCAGGTGGATGCCGTGGCCGGTGTCTTTGCCGGCATTGCCATGAGCCTGAATGCGCTGGTGACCTCTCTGCTGGTGCCGCTCGCCGTCACCCTTCTGGTGCGCTGATGGTCACGACAGCGTTTTCCCGGCAAGCGGATTTGTGATGCTGACTGCATGGAGCCGGGCCAAAAAGGCCATTAAGGTCGCGCCGTCGTTAACGAGAATCGGCCGTTTATGATGACTGTGATGCAAGGGGCGCTCGGCCTGGCTTCGGGCGCACTGGTCGGTTTCTCGCTCGGCCTGGTCGGTGGCGGCGGCTCGATCCTCGCTGTGCCGCTGATGGTCTATGTCGTGGGCGTGCCCGAGCCGCATGTCGCGATCGGCACCAGCGCCATTGCGGTCGCGGCCAATGCGGCGGTCAATCTCGGCAATCATGCGCGTGGCGGCAATGTGCACTGGTCCTGCGCGCTGGTATTTGCCGCCGCAGGAATCGCCGGTGCGCTCGGAGGCTCGATTCTCGGCAAGCAGGTGGACGGGCAGAATCTGCTGGCGCTGTTTGCGGTCCTGATGCTGGTGATCGCCGTGCTGATGCTGAAGACGCGCGCCCAAGTCGGCGAGCACCGGGTTGAGATCAGCATGTCGAACACGCCTTCGCTGCTTGCGCTCGGCCTTGTCACTGGCGCGCTGTCCGGCTTCTTCGGGATTGGTGGTGGCTTTCTGATCGTGCCGGCGCTGATGGCGGCCACGGGCATGTCGATCATGAGTGCGATCTCGTCGTCGCTGGTGGCGGTCACCGCCTTCGGTCTCACCACGGCATCGAGCTATGCCTGGTCCGGGCTGATCTCCTGGAAACTCGCGCTGGTGTTCATTCTGGGTGGTCTGCTCGGCGGGCTGTTGGGAACCAGCCTGGCGCGGCATCTGTCGCTGCGACGCGGCGCGTTGAATACCGTTTTTGCGTCTATCATTATCGTCGTGGCGCTCTATATGTTGGCCCGCAACATCTACATCACGTGAGCGCTGGCGCATGATGCGTCTTCGGAGAACATCATGACCGCCGCAACCCGCGATACCTCGAAGACCGCCACGACGCGCCGTGCTGCGCTCGGGCTTTTCGGTGGCGCCATGCTGCTGGGCGCGTCCGGCAAGGTGCTCGCGGCATCTGGTGCCGCCAAGGACGAAGACGTCCTCAACGAAGCCGCGGTACTCCGCGATCCGGACATCCCGGCCGCAGGCAACCCGAAGGGCGACATCACCATCGTCGAATATTTCGACTATCAGTGCCCCTATTGCCGCAAGATCGCGCCTGACCTGCGCGCCTTGGTGAAGGAAGACGGCAAGGTTCGCCTGGTGTCGAAGGACTGGCCGATCCTGGGGCCGGTGTCGGTCTATGCGGCCCGTCTCGTGCTCGCGGCGAGATACCAGAACAAGTTCATCGAGGCACAGGACGCGCTGATCAGCCTCGATACCAAACTGACCGAGGCGGTCGCGCGTGACCGGCTCGCCAAGGCCGGCATCGACGTCGATCGCGCCGTCGCCGATCTGCAGAAAAATCAGGACGCTATCGTTGCCAAGCTGAAGCAGATCGACGAGCAGGCGACGGCTTTCGGCTTTAACGGCACGCCATCCTTTATCGTCGGCAAGTTCCGCATTCCCGGCCCGATCACGAAAGACCAGTTCGTTCTCGCGATCGCCGATGCGCGTAAAGCCGCGGCTGCGAAGAAGTAAAAGTCGGTACGTTCAAGACAGAAAAACGCCCTCGCTCATGAGCAAGGGCGCTTTTGGCCGGCTTCAGCCGGCTTTTTTGTTGGCGAAATGTCGTCTTATGACTTCACTTGCGAGGTCAGCTTGGCCCAATCCTGCTTGGTGCGCGTCTTCAGCGCTTCCCATTCATTGGCAGCAACATCCCAGTTGACGATCGTCCGGCGCTCCTGCGCCGTCTGGCCGTTCGCCACTGACGAGGTCGACATCGAATCGTAGATGTAAACGCCGATGCCCAGGATCAGTGCACCCAGGATCATTCCAAAAAACGTCCGCATGGCGGTAGCCTCCATTGAGCACGAATAACGCGATGTCCGAAGCTTTGGTTCCCGGTTGCATGGCGCGCTATTGCCGCAGCGCATTCATTGGCAGCATTGATCTTGCGGTCACGCCGTGGTGATCCTTGGGAATCATGACCGTTCATCTCACCGACCAGTCCGTGCTCGACGACGCCGTGATGGAGCTGGTGAAGCGCGACCCTCGGCTGAAACCGATTCTGGCCATGGCCGGGATGCCGGCGCTGCGCCAGCGCGCACCGGGTTTCGAAGGGCTTGCGCAGATCGTCTGCGGGCAGCAGGTCTCGGTGGCGTCGGCTTCGGCGATCTGGGGTCGCGTCTCCGGCGCCTTCTCGCCATTCGATCATCACGCCATCCGCAAGGCGCGCACCGATCGTCTGGGCCGGCTTGGCCTGTCGGCGGCAAAAATCAAGACGTTGAAGGCGCTGGCGCGTGAGCTCGTCGAGGAGCGGTTGAATCTCGATGTGCTCGCTGAGGAAGACGCTGACGCCGCGCATAACACGTTGGTCGCATTGCACGGCATCGGTCCATGGACGGCCGACGTCTATCTGCTGTTTTGTCTCGGTCATGGCGACGCATGGCCGGCCGGCGATGTCGCCATTCAGGAATCGATCAAGGTCGGGCTCGGTCTCAAGGAGCGCCCGACCGTGAAGCAGATGGCGCCGCTGGCAGAACCATGGCGTCCGCTGCGCGGTGCGGCGGCGCATCTGTGGTGGGCCTACTATCACGCCATCAAGAAGCGCGAAGGCGTGATCGGCAAGGTGACAACTTAACAAGGCGGCGACATAACACGGCTTGTCTCAAACGGTGTTTGAAACGGACGTTGTTTTAAACAACTCCGCTGTCGCAAAACAGACATCGCGCGCAGGAATGATCGCAGCAGCAAAACGCTGCGGAGTTCGAACATGAGCACATGCACGCAATTCAACGTCGCTAAAAATGACTTCCAGAACATCGCGCTTCGACAAATGGCACTGCCGAGGCTCGACGAACTATCCGATGATTGTCTGCTGGTTGAGGTCGAGCGCTTTGCCTTCACTGCAAACAACATCACTTACGCGATGCTCGGCGATGTCATGAAATACTGGCAATTGTTCAGGGCGCCGGAGGGGTTGGGCAATATTCCGGTCTGGGGTTTCGGCAGAGTGATCGCCTCGATGCATCCGCAAATCGCCGAAGGCGAGCGGCTGTTCGGCTATTTTCCGATGGCCTCGCATCTGGTGATCGAGGCGGCCGATGTCAGCAAGCGCGGTCTGCGCGATGGCGCGGCGCATCGTCAGGGCGTGGCGCCGGTCTACAATGCCTATGCGCGGGTGACGGGTGATCCGGCCTTTGCCGGGCGCAACGGCGACTATCAGGCGCTGCTGCGGCCTTTATTTATGCTCTCGTTCCTGGTCGATGATTTTCTCGCTGAGGAGGAATTCTTCGGTGCACGCACTGTCATTCTCTCCAGTGCCTCCAGCAAGACAGCCTTCGGTCTGGCGCATCTGCTGCACAGCAAGCGCAAACCGATTCGTGTGATCGGACTCACATCAACGGGCAATGCCGATTTCGTACGGTCGCTCGGCTGCTACGACGATGTCGTGCTCTACGATCACATCGATTCGCTGCCCGCCGATCAACCGGTGGCCTTCGTCGATATGGCCGGGAATGCCGATCTGCGCGGCCGGCTGCATCGGCACGTCGGCGACAAACTCGTTTATAGCGGGCGCGTCGGACTCACCCATCAGGATGCAGCGGTGGATGAGGAGCTTCCCGGTGCCAAACCCTCGTGGTTCTTCGCGCCGGACCAGATCCGCAAGCGCGCCAAGGAATGGGGACCGGGCGGCATCGATACCCGGTTCAACGCGGCGTGGTCGGGCTTTGTGCCATTGCTGGAACAATCGCTCGCGATCGTCGAGAGCCGTGGCGCTGTGGCTGTTGAGACAATCTATCGCGATACGCTGGCGGGGCAGGTGCCGCCTGATCAGGGGCACATACTGTCGCTCGTGGACGGCTAAGGGCGGACCATCACATCTCGCCGAGGGCTTCGCGGCGGCGCTGCTCGGACTCTTCAGCATAGCGCCGTGTCGCGTGGGCTTCCGAGAGCGTGCCGAGCACGCGGTGGCTTTCGGCCTCGACCACCGCCAGCGATTCCGCTTCGGCGCCCTCGAATACCACCATGGCGTCGCGGATGTTCATGTCGGGATGCAGCACGACGTCGCGACAATGCAGCAGGCTGTCGAGCCGGAACGCCGCCACATCCGGTGAATGAGCTTCAGCGACGATGGCGAGGCCGACATAGCGGCCCTCGGGATCGACGGCGACGACCTGGGTCTTCGAGCCGAGCGGGAACTTCTCGCGGAATTCGTCGAGCGGCATGGTGGAATCGACAGTCGGCACGTCCGGGCGGAGCAGGCGCTTGACGGTGAGATCGCGAATCCAGCCCACGTCAGCGGCGCTGCGGATGGTCTCGCCGCGCAGATGCAGGCGCCATGTGGCGAAGGAGTAGCCGAACAGTTCGCGCGTTAGTTGGGTGGAGATGATGACGGCGACCAGCACCGCGGTGGTGAGCCAGAGATTGCCGGTGGATTCGAGTGCGATGAACGACATGGTCAGCGGCCCGCCGATCACCGAGGCCGACAGCGCGCTCATGCCGATGATGGTGTAGACGGCGGGATCGATGGTGAAGCCGATGCCGGTCGCGTTGAAGCCGACCGCGAACAGATGGCCGCCGAGCGCGCCGAGAAACAGCGTGGCAAAAAACAGACCGCCACGAAAACCGGTGCCGAGCGAGATGATCGAGGCGAGCGTTTTCAGCGCCATCACGAAGGCCACCAATGCGACCGGATAGGCCGTCATGCCGCCGAAATGCAGCGCGCCGTGTCCGGATGCCATGACTTGCGGCGTCAGCAGCGCCATCAACCCGACCAGCAGCCCGCCCAGCGCCGGACGCAGCGGCGGCCACAATTTGATTTTGGTGAGCAGCGCTTCGGTCCAAGCGACGACACGCATGATGCCGATGCCGAAGGTCGCGGCGAAGACGCCGAGCAAGGCCGCCACTGCGAGATCATGACCGAGCACGTCGCCGAACCGGCCGGCAACGACGCCAAGCGACAGTGGATCGAAGGCATGGGCAACGAAATAGCCGGTCACCGCGGCAACGCCGACCGGCATCAGACTCGCCGATGTGTAGCCGCCGATCACCAGTTCGAAGGCATAGAACGCGCCGGCCAGCGGCGCACCGAATGCGCCGGCGATCGCGGCCGCCGCACCGCAGCCGACCATCACGCGCTGGTCGCCGCGGCGCAGGTGGAAGGCGCGCCCGATGGAGGCACCGAGCCCGCTGGCGAGCTGGGTGTAGCCGGCCTCGAGGCCGACCGAGGCCCCGACGCCGCTGGACCACACGGTTTGCAGCGCGACGATGACGCTGCCGCGGAATGACATCCGCCCCCCATGGAGCGCGTTGGCCTCGATGGGGTCGACCTCGCGGGCCGGTCGCCAGCGCAACAGCAGCAGGAAGGCGACCCCCAGCAGCAGCCCGCCAAAGGTGGGAACCAGAATCGCGCGCACCGGATCGATCCAGAACTGGCTGGAGAGCCGCTGGCCCCATTCCAGATTGAACAACACCGCGTGAAGAACGCTGACCGCAGCGCTCATGGCGGCCACCACGAGACCGCCGATCACGCCGATCAGCGCTGCCAGAATCGCAAGGCTGGTTTCATGCGCACGGACAAAGGCGCGCAGCCGTTGCGGGGCCTCGAGATAGCGGGAGGAAGGGACCATCGGGCAGCGTCCGGTATCTGCGGCCGCGAACCGGGCGCGCGCCACGGTGTTTAGCGGCAGGCGCTGCGGCAGACCACCCGCAGTCCCCAGAAAAGCGTCCCAACACGGCGCTTTTGTGAGGGGATAAGGTCTGCCCTATGCCCTTCACAACCCTGTCACGCTGCCTGTAGTATGTGGAGACAGGTTGCTTCGCAGCCATATGTGGGGGTCAGGAGCGTTACTTGAACGCACATGTCTCGCAAGGCGGTTGGCCGGTTCTGGTCCTCAATGCGGACTTCCGGCCGCTGAGTTACTACCCACTGTCCCTGTGGTCGTGGCAAGACGCGATCAAGGCAGTGTTTCTCGACCGTGTGAATATCGTAGAGCACTACGATCACGCGGTGCGGAGTCCTTCGTTCGAATTTCAGCTGCCCAGCGTGGTGTCGCTGAAGTCGTTCGTGAAGCCGACGACGCATCCCGCCTTCACCCGGTTCAACGTTTTCCTGCGCGATCGCTTCTCCTGCCAGTATTGCAGCTCGCATGACGATCTGACCTTCGATCATATCATCCCACGCTCCAAGGGTGGCCAGACCACCTGGGAGAACGTTGTTGCGGCCTGTTCGCCCTGCAATCTGCGCAAGGGCAACATGACCACGCAGCAGGCGCGCATGTTCCCGCGCCAGACGGCGTTCGCGCCGACGGTGCACCAGCTGCATCGCAACGGCCGGCTGTTTCCGCCGAACTATCTGCACGGCAGCTGGCTGGACTATCTCTACTGGGATACGGAACTGGATCCGTAGGGGCGTCGGGCGCTACGCCAAGATCGCTATTCCTGCTTCAGCTCGAGCTTGCGGATGATATCGCCCCATTTGGTGATCTCTCCGCGCACGTAGTTCTGGGAGTCGGTCACCGAACCGCCAACGGCCGCGAAGCCGATGCGGTCGAATTGTTCGCGAACACCTGCATCTGCAAGCGTCTTGTTCACGTCGGCGTTGAGCTTGTCGATGACTGCCTGCGGCGTCTTGGCCGGCACCAGGAATGCCACCCAGGTTGCATCCTCGTCGTCACTCAGTCCGAGCTCGCGCGCGGTCGGGACATCCGGAAGCGATGGCATACGCTCGCGGCTTGTCACGGCCAGCGCCTTGACCTGTTTGCCCTTCACCAGCTCCATCGCCGCGGGCAAGGCGACACTGGCCAGAGGCGTGTGACCGCCCATCACGGCGTTTAGCGCGGGACCTGCACCCGTGAATGGCGCATGCACGATGTTGGCCTTGGCGCTGAGCTTGAATATTTTTTCGGCCGACAGATGCGGCGTGGTGCCGACACCGGCGGTGCCATAGGTGAAGTTTTCCTTGGCGGCAGAGGCGATCACCTCGCGCAGGGTCGATGCTGTGAGATTCGGCGCGCCGACGATCAGATTGGGCGTGGTCGCTGCGACCACCACGGTCTTGAATTCATCCGGCGAATAGCCGGCCTTTGCCGACAGGCTCGGATTGACGGCGAATGCGCTTGTTGTCACCAGCACGGTATAGCCGTTGGGTTCGGCGCTTGCAGCCGCGGCAGCCGCGATATTGCCACCGGCACCACCGCGATTCTCGATAACGACGGGTTCGCGCCACAGGTCGTTCAGTTTCTGTCCGACAATGCGCGCGATGATATCGGCGGGGCCGCCCGGCGCGAAAGCGACGAGCAGGCGCACCGGCTGCGCCGGGTAGGGCTGCTGGGCGACGGCGGGACCGATCGCCGTCAGCAGCGCTGCGGTGATGACGACCGCGCGGGATGCGCGCCTGAAGAAGTGCGTCATGATATTCCTCCTGGATGTTTTTTCGGGAGGCTTTTGCGCCTCCTCAACGGGTGTGGTTCAGAACACCTCGTCCTTGAACCACCGGCCCTGCGCTAGCGCGTATTCGGCAATCTCCATACGCGTGCCGATCCAGACATCGTCGCGCTTGCGCGCCAGCTTGATCATGGCGTCGTAAACCCACGCGCCTGCCGGCCGACCGAACACATGGGTGTGCGCGGTGACATCGAGCATGAACGGTGCCGCGTCGGCCTGGCTTGCATTGTCGAGGATGGCGCGGAACTGGTCGATCAGCGTCGCCGGCGCGTTGCCGTAGCGGATGCTGTGCGGCAGATCGTTCACGTCCATCGTCAGCGGAATGCCGACGATGCGTTGCTCCGGCGCATCTTTCTGCGTGATAATCGAGGGCAGGTCGTCGTCATTGCAGTCGCCGAACCAGACATAGCCTTCCTCAGCGAGCAGCTTTGGCGAAATCAGGCTTCCGGTGCCACGTGGGCTGATCCATCCTTTCGGACGTTCGCCGGTGACGGCGGCGATGAGGTCACCAGTGCGGCGGATATTGGCGCGCTCACCGGCCTCGTCGAAATAGACCGGGATGACATCCATGCCATAGGAATGCGCCACGATCTCGTGACCAGCGGCATGAAGCTCCTTCAGCACGGTCGGGTGGGTCTCGGCCAGCACGCCGTTGACCATGATGCTGGTCTTCACATCGTTTGCGGCAGCGATGCGCGTGAGGCGCTGGATGCCGCGCACGGCGCCGTAGCTTGCCCAGGAATGTGCGTTGGTATCGAAGAAGCCGGGCTGCAACACGTTGCCCATCGGCCCGATGCCCGGTGCCTTGCCGGGCGACCAGGCTTCGTAGGCCAGATTGAAGACGATGCCGATGCGCGCGTTATTTGGCCAGCGAAAGTCCGATGTTGCACGCTGCACGCGGAATGTCGGGGAGTCACTCATGTTGTTTTCCTTGTTTTTGGCGAGTGCGTTGCCGTGTCAGGCCACGATGCTGTTGGACAGGATGCCGATGCCTTCGATCTCGGCTGTGACGCGATCCCCCTTGAGCAGGAAGTGCGGCGGCGTCATCGCATAGCCAACCCCGGACGGAGTTCCGGTGGCGATCACGTCTCCGGGCTCCAGCGTGAGACCGCGCGTCAGATGTTCGATGATGGCTGGGATATCGAAGATCATGCGGCTGGTGCGGCTGTCCTGGCGTACCTCGCCATTGACGGTGCTGACGATCCGAAGGTCGGCAACATTCGGCAGCGCCGACGCATGGACCACAACCGGCCCGAACGGGCAGGAGCGATCGAGGCCCTTGCCTTTGAACCACTGGCCGTAACGGCGTTGCATGTCGCGACTGGTGATATCGTTGATGATCGAATAGCCGAACACATGATCGAAGGCGTTCTGCGCGGAAATGTTGCTGCCCGGCTTGCCGATGATGACGGCGAGCTCGACTTCGTAATCGAGCTGTTCGGTGACATTGGCATGCTGCGGAATCGTTTCACCTGAAGCGATCACGGCGGTCGGCGGTTTGGTGAAGAATTCCGGCACGCTTGGCAGCGGGGCGGGCGCCTTGCCCTGCGCGCGCATGCCTTCGTCGATATGATCCTTGTAATTGCGGCCAACGCAGAAAACGTTCTTCTTCGGCCGCGGGATCGGTGCCATCAGCGTCAGCGATGCCAGTGCAACAAGGTTCGCGGCATTCGCGGTGGATGCGAGATCACGCACGATGGCGAGCCCCGCTTCGCCGGCTTCGGCGAGATCGCCGACATGGCGCGGCGCGGAGGCCTGGCCTGCACCCGGCCACACCTTCGTCAGATCGAGAACATTGTCATCGATCAAGAGGCCCAGATGCGATCCGTCAGCGGCTGCAAAAGTGAGGAAGATCATGGTGTGGTCTCATTCTTTTCGTGGAGGTCGAATTCTTTCAGCGATGCCGCTGCCTGGTCGCGCAGCAAACGGACATGCCGTCGCGCGAGTGTTTCCGCGCGGTCGGGATCGCGCTCGGCGATCGCGTCGATGATGTCGTGGTGCTCATGAAACGATTGCGAGCCGCGATTGAGACGCTCGATGAAGCGCAGTCCCGCCATTTTCAGATGGCCGAATGAGTCCCATGTTTTGCCGAGCAAGGCGTTGCCGCTCTCCTTGATCATCAGCGCATGAAAGGCGGTGTTGGCAGCGGCATATTCGGCGGGGCGGGCCAGCGCGCCGGCTTCATCGAAATCGGCAAACACGGCCCGCAGGCGGGGCACGATATCAGCCGCACCATTGAGGGCCACTTCGCGCGCTGCCAGACCTTCCAGCATTTCTCGGATCGACAGCCATTCGAGATATTCCGGCAGCGATGTCGGCATCAGCCGTGCGCCGCGGCGCGGGCGAAACGTGATCAGCCCTTCCTGTTCGAGCCTGCGCATGGCCTCGCGTACGGGAGTCCGGCTGACCCCGAGCTCTGCCGCAAGCTCCTCTTCTCGAAGTCGCAAGGGGGCCGTGAGGCCGGCCGCGCGCACCCCCAGCCGAACTTTCAAGGCCGTATAGACTTCGTCTCTCAAATAGGGTCTGGCGGCGATCGGGCTGATGCTCATGAATTTTGTATATGTATACAAAATAGAGAAGTCTATGGTATTTCAATGTTGCATCGCAGCGATTTTGCCGGATGTGAGTGATCTGGATGATCGGTAACTGGGGCTGACAGATCTTCGCCGGGCGCGGAGATGGCCGCTTTGCCGTCGTATCAGTATGGTCTCTGGCCTCTCGCTCGGTCCTGGGTTGATGGGGCCAAACGATCTGCCCGGAGCTTCCGATGAGCGACATAGTCGTCGACGATATCGTTGTTCTGCTGCCGCCCCTGCTGCAATCGCTCGAGGCGCTGCAATTTGTTGCGCGCAATCTGCATCCGCCGACTTTCGGTGCCGTCATGGAAGCGGTGGGTGAGCCCGATCAGGCGCTCAAGGCGGTGCGTGCAGAGCTCAACGCATGGCCGGATGATTTTTGCGATCTGCGGGCGCATCTCGATGCGGCGAGCGACGCGGCGCTGACAGCCTTTACCGGCCTGCGCGCCGCCCAGCAGCCCGGTGGCGATCTGCCGATGGTGTTTCGTGCATTGCGCCACGCCACGCGCGCGCAGGAGGCGCTCTATGCCACGGTGGTGCGCCTGCCGCCTGTGAGTACGTTCTTTCTTCCGCCTGACATGCGCGAGAACACGGCACTGCTTGAACGATTGGCATTGCCTTCGGCAGAGAACACCGGCGTCATTCATGATGGCGAGCCCGGACGTCGCGGCGGTTTCTCGATGTATGTGCCGGAAACCTACACGCCGGATCGTGCCTGGCCGCTGGTGATGGCCCTGCACGGCGGGAGCGGCAACGGCCGCGCTTTCTTGTGGAGCTGGCTCGCCGATGCGCGCAGCTCTGGCGCGATACTCATCGCGCCGACGGCGATCGGCAGTACCTGGTCGCTGATGGGCGACGATGCCGATACGCCAAATCTTTCGCGCATTCTCGATCTGGTGCAGTCGCGCTGGCATATCGATCCCGCGCAGCTCCTGCTGACCGGGATGAGCGATGGCGGCACCTTCTGCTATGTCAGCGGCCTTCGCGCCGAGTCCCCCTTCACCCATCTGGCACCGGTGGCCTCGACCTTTCATCCGCTGATGGCGCAGTTTGCCGATGCAGATCGCCTGCGCGGCTTACCGATCCATCTCGTCCATGGCCGTCTCGACTGGATGTTTCCGGTGCAGACCGCGCGCGAGGCACAGCAGGCGCTCACGATCGCCGGCGCCGATGTCACCTATCGCGAGATCGACGATCTCAGCCACTGCTATCCGCGCGAGGTCAATGCGGTGCTGCTGGCGTGGCTCGCACAACGTCCCGGTGCGTAACCAAACGCCGCAGGGTCGCTAAGTTCACAGGCTGGACTTCCACGTCCGCGATCGGTTCTTATATGGCGGGGGCTACCCATTCCGGACAAAGGAGATTTTGCATGCCTTCACTGACCGAGTGGAAAGTGCCCCCGGGCGTGCAGCCGCGTGCTGAGGATTACGGATTCGACCTCGAACAGGCGCTGGAGGCGGTGGTTGGGCTGCATTGTATCATCCCGGAAGATGCTTTCACGGCAGATACGCTCGGCACCGAGCGCGCCGGCAATGGCGTGCTGATCGGTGACGGTCTCATTCTCACCATCGGCTATCTCATCACCGAGGCTGAAACGATCTGGGTGCATCTCGGCGACGGCCGCGTGGTGCAGGGCACGGCGCTGGGCGTCGATCAGGAAAGCGGTTTCGGACTCGTGCAGGCGCTCGGCGAGATCGACATTGCGCCGCTGCCGCTTGGTGAATCGGCGAGCGCGAAGATCGGCGATCGCGTGGTGGTCGGCGGCGTCGGTGGACGCACGCGGTCCGTGGCCGGCAAGATCGCCGCGACACAGGAATTCGCCGGCTATTGGGAATACCTGCTCGACGACGCGATTTTCACCCATCCGGCCCATCCGAACTGGGGTGGTGCCGCCCTGATCAACGCCAAGGGCGAGTTGATCGGCATCGGCTCGCTGCAGATCGAGCGCGAGCACGGCGGCAAGAACGAACATCTCAACATGATCGTGCCGATCGATCTGCTGAAGCCGATCCTCGACGATCTCAAGACTTATGGTCGTGCCAACAAGCCGCCGCGGCCGTGGCTCGGGCTGTATGCCGCCGAGGTCGAGGACAAGGTCGTCGTGGTTGGGATCGCCAGGAAGGGGCCCGCGGCCCGGGCCGAGCTCAAGACCGGCGACGTGGTTCTTGCCGTAAACGGTGAGGAGGTATCCGATTCCGTCGAATTCTATCGCGCACTCTGGGCGCTAGGTCCGGCCGGTGTCGACGTGCCGCTGACGCTCTATCGCGGTGGCGATACATTCGATGTCGAGTTGGTATCGACGGACCGCTCCAAGATGCTGAAAGCTCCCCGGCTGCACTGACGCCAGGTAGAATCGCGGCCTGCACCGATGGTCTGGATTGCATGTAAGGCCGTTGCGCCAGGGTGCGCTGACGAAAAATTGAGATAGTCCAGAATTGCAAGCTATCAGAATTAGCTAAATATTAGGAGCGAAGCGTCGTCCGATTCGTACTGCGTCTGATTTCACAGCAATTGCAGGTCGGTCTCATTGTCACGCGCATCATTCGACAGCTCGCAGCGAGCTGCCTGTCGTCAAAAGTCCTGACATGTCGAACCGTGCAATGCCGTTCGGCAATGACAATATCCGTACCAGCCATCTGAAATGCGATCAGTGCAGGACGCGCACGTTCCTGCAAGGGATCGAACGATCGCAGGGTTTCGAGACCAGGCTGTTCGGCTGCGTGCATTGCGGTGCGGTCAAAACAATCCGGATCGATACACCCGACGCAATCGCGGCCTCGTCCTAGACATCAGGCGCACCGCAACATGTGCGGTGCGCAGCATCTCGACGTGATCAGTGCGCGTGTCCGCCACCGGCAGGTGCCGAAGCGCCGACCGCGTTGACGTCGAGTTCGATGTCCACCTTGCCGGCCTTCTCGAACTGCAGCTGCGCTTTCACCTTGTCGCCCTTGGCGAACGGCTTGGCGAGATCCATCAGCATCAGGTGATAGCCGCCGGGCTCGAGCTTCACGGTGGCGCCGGGCTTGATCTCGAGCCCGTCATTGAGCGGACGCATCTTCATCACGCCATCAGTCACGCTCATCTCATGCACCTCGATGCGGCTGCCGCCGGTGAATGTGCCACCGAGTAGCTTGTCGCTGGTCTTGCCGTTGTTGGTGATGGTGAGATAGCCGCCGGCCACCTTGGCCGCGGGCGGTGTGGCACGCGTCCAGGGCGTCATGATCATCAGGTCGCCCGCATGGACCATGCCGGCCATCTGCGCCATTGCATCGTGTGGTGATGCCGCGGCAAGGCGCACGATCGGCGCCGGTGATTTCAGGCTGTGCGGATCCTGCCCCGCAGCCGGGATTTGCGCCCAGTCTTCCGAGCCCTGCTCGCAGCTCTGCAGTGTGGGCAGATACAGCGGCACATCGGCCTTCAATGTGGCAGGCAGATAGGCCGAGAATACGAACTCGTCATAGAAGTCGTTGTCGAGCTTGCCGGTCCAGGTGATTTCCTTCACGCCCTCCGACGCCTTCATGCCGTGCATGAAATCGTAGGACTGCGCATAGGCGCCTTTCTTTACAGCGACGGTCCAGCCCGGCTTCGGCATCGGCTTCACTGCGATCATCCCTTCCGGAATCTGCACGGTGATCTTCGTCGTCGGCGAGGCGCCGCAGCCATGCGGTACGGCGAGCACCGCGCGATAGGAGCCGCCGACCGTGGCCGGACCGCTCTGCACGAAGACGTGGGCATAAGCGGGCGATGCCACTGCGCCCAGCGCAGTGAGAAGCAACAGCATGGAGCGGTTGGTCATGGAACGTCCTTTCGTGGATTGAAGCATAGCGGAATTCGTCATCTTCACCACCTCGCCTTGACGCCGGCATAGATGGCGCGACCGGTGCCGGGTTCGAACAGCGGCGATGTCGCCGTGGCCTGATTGAGAATGCTGGCGGAGGCGATGTAACGGGTGTCGAGCACGTTGCGTGCTTCGATATAGCCCGAATATGTGCCGCCATTGTCGACGCCGGCTTTCAGGCCGAGCAGCGCATAGGGTTCGGTCTTCAGCGTATTGGCGCTGTCGACATAGTAAGCTTCCGGCACCCATTCGAGATTGGGGCCGAGATAGAACCCGTTGGCATGTTTGTAGAGCAATTCTGCGCGCAGATAGTGCCGCGGCGCGCCCGGCAGCAGGTTGTTGCCGAAAGTCGCGTCATTGTCGAAGCGGAAGTCGTTGAACGTATAGGCCATGTTGAGCCAGAGCTTGTCCGGTAGCGGTCCCGCATCGAACATGCCCTTGAACACGGCGACGCCGAGACCGGCCTCGATGCCCTGATGGATGGTGCGGTCGGCATTGGTGACGTTGCAATTGCCGAACGCGCTGTAGAGGCACTGCAGTTCGTCGGTGATATTGGCGCGGTAGCCCGTCAGCTCCCATGTCAGGTCCGGCCGCCGTCCACGCGTGCCGATTTCATAGGTGGTCGCACGCTGTGGCCGGATGCTGGTGAAGGGAATCGTCGGGATGCCCGGGCCGTTCGAACTCTCGCCGAAGCTCGGGACTTCGGCACTGCGCGAGATGTTCGCGTAGGCCTGCCATGTCGGATCGATATTCCAGAGCAATCCGCCTTTTGGACTCCACAGGTTGAATTCGGTGGCGCCGGACTGGTCGCCATCGCTCAGGAAACGGTCCTGCCGATTGCGTGTGGCATAGAGGAATTGCGTGCCGCCGATCACCGCGACAGTCGGCAGGAAATAGAACGAATTCTCAGCATAGACCGACGTGTTCTTCGAGCGGTCGATCGATGACGACGCCAGCGCGCCCTTCTGGCCAGCGATATTGACATACTGGTTGTTGTCGATCCGGCCGTTGATCACGTTGACGCCGGCGACGAAGACATTGCGATAACCGCCGATATTGCGGTCGTCGGTCACTTTCGCGAAGCCGCCATAGTCCTGATAGCTGTAGTCCAGATACTGGAAGATCGGATGCATCAGGTGCCGGTCGACGGCGAAGGCGCCGAAGTCGATGGTGGTATTGTCGAGCCGGATCGTGGTCTTGTTGGCGAGGCGCACCGTGTCGATATTGCGCTGCTGGTCGCCGGTGAGGTTGCTGGCCGCCGCGGTGGTCGGTGAGTTCAGCGCGCTGTCTTTGCTGACCGAGCCTGGAATGCGCTGACGTACGCTGTTGGCATTGAGATAGAAGCGCGTCTCGAAATCCGGTGAGAACTGGTAGCCGACATTGCCGCTGACGCGCGTGGCCTCGCCATTGCTGTGATCGCGAAAACCATCGGCGGATTGCGTCGAGGCTGTGATGAAGCCGTCCCACGGACCATTGGCGCCGCCGGTGTTGGCCTGCAGGCGGCGGAAGCCGAAAGCACCCATGTCGACCGACGCACCGTTCACGAACGGATCGCGGCCGGTCGGCGTCACGAAATTGATCGCGCCGCCGAGCGAATTGGCGCCGAAGCGCAACGCGTTGCCGCCCTTGAACACCTCGACATATTTATAGGCGGTCGGGTCGATCTCCTGGAAATCGCCATAGCCGTCGGCGGTGTTGATCGGGATGCCGTCCATATAGAGCTGCACGCCGCGCAGATGGAAGTTGCGCGACAGGCTTGAGCCGCGGATCGACAGCCGTGTGTCGTCGCCCCATTTCGGCTGCGCGAATACGCCCGGCACATAATCGAGGATGTCCTTGATGGTGTTGGACGGCGTCGAATTCCGCCACGCATCCGCCGTCACCAGCGCGACGCCGCCGGGCGTCTGCTGGATCTCGCGGAGTGCCTGCTGGGCGGTGAGCACCGTGAGTGCGCCCGGCACGCTCGGCGCCTGGGCGCCGACGTGCGCTGTCGTCGCCGCAGGGGTGGCGCGGGCCGCGCGGGCGTTCGGCGCGGCGTTGCGTGGCTTGCGCGCAGCAGCGGCGCGCTGCTGCGCGGGTGCATCGACGGTCACCGCCGGCAACGATGTGAAGGGGGCCGATTGGGCCGACACCACGCTTGGAATGAGCATGGCAGCGGATGCGAGCAGGGCGCTGCGCAGCCGCATGGAAACGGATAGCATGGGGAAAACTCCACCGGGATTGAACTGAGTAACGCGCGCGCTGATGCGCGGCGTCTGACGGCGTGGAACGTCAGCTCAGGCGCGGTGGCGCGCGGGCCCGGTGGTCAGAGGTTGCGACGGTCGCGACGATGCGATCGTCGGGGGCGGCAACGGGAGCGATCGCGATGGCGATGCGCGACGTAACGAAAGCGGTCTGCGCAGGTGGTGCGCCCGGCGCGTGGCTGCCGGTGCAAAGCGGGCAATGCGCTGCCGGCTTGCCGGTGGTCTTGCCGACATCATCCTGTGTGGCGGCGCTATCCGGATTGTTGTGGCAGATCTGATAACCGGCCGCAGCGTCCGCGGGTGAGATCGCCGCCAGCAACATGCTGGACAGGATGACGTTGAGCACAAGCGCATAGGCCGCGGCCAAAGATGCCACGCCTCCAAACCAGCGTTTGCGCGAAAAATGTCTCACAGGATCGATCCTCCCCCTCCGATTAGCACGGAGGCGGAACCTGTGAAAGCCGTTCGATGACCAAATTCGTTGATGCTGGTCATCCTGAAGGATCATCTGGATTTGATCTAGAGAACCACGATGCCGGAATGCTTGGCCTTGTCGTCGGGTTCGACATGGATAGTGATCAGCGCTTCGCCGATCTCCTGTCGGATCGCGGTCTCGAGCTTGTCGCAAATGTCATGCGCGGCGCTCACGGTGGTCGATCCTGCCACCACCAGATGGAAATCGATAAAGGTCATGCTGCCGGCGCGGCGGGTGCGCAGGTCATGCGCCTCGATCGCGCCGTCGGCATGGGACGAGATGATCTGCTTGATGCTGACCAATGTCGCCGGCGCGATCGCTTCGTCCATCAGCCCGCTCAGCGACTCCTTCATCAGGCCCCAGCCCGCCCACAGGATGTTGAGCGCGACAAGCGCCGCCAGAATCGGGTCGAGGATCGCGATCCCCGACAGTGCGGCGACGCCGACGCCGCCGAGCACGCCGATCGACGAGATGACGTCGGTGAGAAGATGGCGGCCGTCGGCCGTCAGCGCCGGCGAACGCCGTTCGCGGCCCTGTCGGATCAACAGCCAGGCCCAGCCCGCATTGATGAGGGTGGCAGCGCCGTTCATGGCCAGTCCGAGCCAGGGGGCGTCGAGCTTGCGCGGTTCGAGATAGCCGGCATAGGCCTCGCGCAGGATCAGGATCGCGGCGAGCACGATCAGCACGCCTTCGAGCACCGCGGAGAAATACTCGGCCTTATGGTGACCATAGGGATGTTCGTCGTCAGCCGGCTTCGCGCTCAGCGTGATCGCGAGCAGTGCCACGATCGCTGTCACCACATTGACAATGCTTTCAATCGCATCGGACAGCAGCGCGACGCTGCCGGTCAGATGATAGGCGGCATATTTCAAGCCGAGGACCACAAGGCCAACGGCAATGCTGCCTTGCGCAAGACTGCGAACGCTTGTCATCTGAAAATCTCGTTGGGGTAACGCGAAGTCTCACGCGGCTGTGTGCTCTAATATGCCGATCACAACGATGCAAGCCGTGAAATCCAGCTGCAAGTGCTTCGCATTACAATGCGCGTGGACTTCATCGCGCGCGTCGTCCTCCCAACGAACATGATATCGATCTCGTCATGCGCGTGGGGTTTGTAGCGGTCGTCCGCGTATTGATAGTTGTGGGACGACATCGTGCTGAATCGTGTCGTCATGGCGCGGTCCTCAATGTCGTCGATCTCAACAAGGCAGGCGAGACCCATGTGGAGCGCTTCGGCACGCATCGGCGGGCATAGCTGCGGCGGTTCCATGGGCAGGCTCGCGCTGCCCGCTCGCCGACCCTCAAGGGCGATCGATCAACCTAAGGTTATTCGTGACCCTGCTCGGCTGTGGCGCGATCACCACAGCGGGACGCAAAGTGCAGCACAGAGCTGTTCCATGAGCGAAATGACACGCTGTTGAGCCTGATTTGATCGCTCAGCCCTGTATGAGGTGCGGGTCGTCCGGATTGGACGCGTTGCAGCAAGGGTTGGGAATGACAGGTTTCGGTGGATCACGCGGGCTGCGCCTTCTGGCGCTTTTGATGTTGCCCGCTGTGCTGGCAGGATGTGCAAGCAGCGGTGGGATGATGTCGTCCACCGGCTTTGGCGGTCCGTCCGCCAGCTATGCCGAGTTGAATGACGGCGGGCACACGCTGCCGGCCATCGACGTCTCCGCAATCGATTCGGCGATGCTGCGTCAGCGCGTCACCTACCGCACCAAGGAGCCCATCGGCACCATCGTGGTCGATACAGCCGCACGGCATCTCTATCTCGTGGAAGGCGATGGCAAGGCGATGCGGTATGGCATCGGCGTCGGCAAGGCCGGCCTCGCTTTCGCCGGTGCTGCTGTGATCAAGCGCAAGGCCGAGTGGCCGCACTGGAGCCCGACGGAAAACATGATGAACCGCGAACCGGCGCGCTACCGCAAGATGGCGGGTGGCATGGAGGGCGGCATCGACAATCCGCTCGGGCCGCGCGCGATGTATCTCTATCAGGGCGACCGCGACACCATGTTCCGCATTCATGGCACCACCGAGCCCGAGACCATCGGCCATGCCGTCTCAAGCGGCTGCATTCGGCTGATGAATCAGGACATCGTCGATCTCTACAATCGCGTGAAGATCGGCAGTCGCGTGGTGGTGATCCAGAGCGGCCGCGCCGAGTCCTAAGGCGCGCCTTCGACCGAGAATTCAAAACGCCGGGTGTATCGGATACCCGGCGTTTTGCGTTCGACGCCGCGAAATTTGCCGTAGCCGGTTTCGCTGCACCGTTTTATGGTGCACCCTGAATTAAATACATCTTTTGATTGTTTTTTGAACGACCGCGAGGCCCGGATGTCTTTTCGCGAAGATAACAGCGCGTATGAGGACTGGCTGCGTGACCAGTGCGACGTCGTGGAAAAGGACCTCAGGCTCAAGCACAGACTGATGCGCGAGGATTCCTTCGTCTTTTTGCGTGGCACGTATTTTCGGTGGGCAAGGAAGGTCGAAGACCTCTGCCCGACTTTATGTGACGCGCCGCATGTCCTCTGCGTTGGAGACGTGCATCTCGAGAATTACGGGACCTGGCGCGATGCCGAAGGGCGTCTCGTATGGGGCATCAACGATTTCGATGAGGCGGCGAAGATGCCGTATCTGTTCGATCTCGTTCGTCTTGCGACCAGCGCGCTGCTCGCGCCGGGCATGAGGCTTGGGAGAGCGGCGATCTCGCGTGCCATTCTCGCCGGCTACCGCAAGGGTCTGGCCGATCCCCATCCGGCATTATTGGATCAACGCGAATTCTGGATGCGGCCCTATGCCGTTCGTGCACGCAAGAAGCCGGCGAAGTTCTGGAACGAGGTGAAGGAGTATCCGACCGCCAGGCCGCCTGCAAAGGTCGTCCAGGCACTGAAAAAGTCGCTGAAGGGCGCAACGATCGAGAGATTTGGCAGCCGCGTCGCGGGCACCGGCGGCCTCGGCCGGCCACGATACGTGGCCGTCGCCACTGCGGAAGGCGGTTTCTGCCTGAGGGAGGCAAAGGCGCTGGTCCCTTCGGCCTGGCTGTGGGCGCATGGGTCAAAATCCGGAGTCTCGCATCTTCACGCTCTGGCCTTTGGACGCTATCGCGCGCCGGATCCGTTTTTGACCATTGATGGCAAGTTTGTGATCCGCCGGCTTGCGCCGGACTCCCGGAAGATCGAACTCGGCAAGAGCCCGGGCGCCGAGCTGGCCAAGCTGACCACGCAGCTATTGAACGCGATGGGGCAGGATCTCGCTGCCATTCATGTCGCGGGCAAGATCGGCGCAAAGGCTTTGCGCGCCGATCTCCGGAAGCGCCCTCCGGGATGGCTCGGCAACGCGGCCAAGACCATGTCGGAACTGGTGGAGAGCGACTACCGCGCCTGGAAGAAGAAATGACGCGCGGCAGTCGCTCCGATCTCACACAAGTCCGCCATTGGCGCGCAGCACCTGGGCGTTGATCCAGCCGCCTTCGGGGCCGACCAGGAAGGCAACGGCATTGGCGATGTCTTCGGGGGTGCCGAGACGCTCCATTGGCGTCGCCTTGGCGAAACGCTCGATCAGTTCCGGTGACTTGCCATTGAGGAACAGGTCGGTTGCGGTCGGGCCGGGTGCGATGGCGTTCACGGTAATCGAGCGGCCACGCATCTCCTTGGCCATGATGCCCGTCATGGTTTCGACCGCAGCCTTGGTGGCGGCATAGATGCCGTAGCTCTCAAGCTTGGTGCCAACGACACCCGTGGAGAAGTTCACGACCCTGCCCCCGTCGCGCAGCCGCTTGGCGGCCTCGCGCATGGTGTTGAACGTGCCCTTCAGATTGACCGCGATTTGTTGGTCGAACGACGCATCGTCGGCGTCGGCGAATTTCGCGAGCTTCATGATGCCGGCATTGTTGATCAGTACGTCGACGCCGCCAAAGGCGGTCTCCGCTGCATCGAACATGCCGCGCACAGCGGCGGGATCGCTGACATCGGCCTTGGCGGTAAGCGCGCGGCCACCCGCAGCTTCGATCTTTTGTGCGACGGCCTCGGCCAGCGCGGCATTGCCGGAATAATTGACGATGACTGTAAAGCCGTCACGACCCAGCCGCTCGGCGATGGCTGCGCCGATGCCGCGGGATGCGCCCGTCACGATGGCTACCTTGTTGGATTGGTTGGTCATTTCGCTTCTCCTCGATGGGGCGGCCGACTGACCGAGCCGTCCTGATGGGAGAAATCTAGACAGTTTCATTTGCCGGATAATGATGCACTATCTGGCATCACAATCCGGATTTAGCGAACAAACCGATGGACCGTTTCGAGACGATGCGGGTGTTTACCCGGGTGGTGGAGCGGCGCAGTTTTACGGCGGCAGCGGAAGATCTCGGCCTGCCGCGGTCGACCGTCACTGACGCCGTGAAGCAGATCGAGGCGCGGCTCGGCGTGCGGCTACTCGAGCGCACCACGCGGCTGGTGCGGCCGACGCTGGACGGCGAGGCCTATCACCGGCGTTGCCTGACGTTGATCGCCGATCTCGAAGACGCCGAGAGCGCGTTCTGCGGGGCCAAGCCGAAAGGGCCGTTGCGGGTGGATATGAACGGCACGCTGGCGCGCAATTTCGTGCTGCCCCATCTGCCGGACTTTCTCGCCGAATATCCTGACATCCAGCTCTATCTCAGCGAGGGCGACCGGCTCGTCGATCTGATCCGCGAGGGCATCGACTGCGTGGTGCGTGTCGGCGAGCTCCGCGACAGCGATATGGTGGCGCGCCGGTTGACGATGATGGACGAAGTCACCTGCGCCGCGCCGTCCTATCTCGCGCGCATGGGCATGCCTTTGTCCATTGATGCGCTCGAAGGCCATCGCATGGTCGGCTATCACTCTTCGGCAACAGGCGCGGTGCTGCCGCTGGAATTTCAGGACAGCGGCGCGTTGCGCCATGTCACATTGCCGGTGGCGATCACGGTGAACAGCGCCGATAACTACGCGGCGATGGCGAAACTCGGCTTCGGTCTGGTGCAGGTGCCGCACTATCGGATCAAGGGCGAACTCGCCGATGGCACGCTGGTCGAGGTGCTGCCGCAATATCCGCCGACACCGTCGCCAGTGTCATTGCTCTATCCGCGCAACCGCCAGCTCTCGCCGCGGGTGCGTGTGTTCATGGACTGGCTGACGCGTGCTTTCGCGCGCGACCTGATCTAGGCAAACCTGTGATGGCCCCTGTTTTTCGCTTCGCGCCCAGCCCCAACGGCTATCTGCATCTCGGCCATGCCTATTCGGCGCTGCTGAATTTCGATCTGGCGCGTGAGGTCGGTGGCCGGTTGTTGCTGCGGATCGAGGATATCGATGCCACGCGGTGCCGGCCGGAATTCGAGGCGGCGATCTACGAGGATCTCGCCTGGCTCGGCATCGCCTGGGAGATGCCGGTACGGCGACAGTCGCAGCATTTCACCGACTACCGCGCAGCGACCGAACGGCTTGCAGCCTTGGGACTGCTCTATCCGAGCTTCGAGAGCCGCGCTGAGATCGCGCGCACGATCGCGGCCGAAGAAGCGAAAGGCTCATGGCCGCGCGACCCCGATGGTGCGCCTCTCTATCCAGGCATTGCCAGATCGTTGTCGCCGCAGGCTGTCGCCGAACTTAAACAGGCAGATGCCCCGATGGCGTTGCGGCTCGATATGGCCAGAGCCATTGCGGCCAGCGGTCCGCTCACATGGACCGAACAGGGCACGGGTCCGGGCGGCGAGACGGGTACCGTCGCCGCGCAGCCAGGTGCTTGGGGCGATGTGATCCTTGCCCGCAAGGAAACACCGACCAGTTATCATCTCTCGGTGGTCATCGACGATGCGCTGCAGGGGGTGACCCATGTGGTGCGCGGCCAGGATCTGTTTTGGTCGACCAGCGTGCACCGGCTGTTGCAGCAACTGCTCGGCCTGCCGCAACCGGTCTATCGGCATCATTTGCTCGTGCGCGATGGCACCGGCGCCAAACTGTCCAAATCGACCGGTTCGACCAGCCTGCGTGAGTTGCGGGCCGGGGGCACTACACCAGCGGATATCCGCCGCATGGTCGGGTTGTCTGACCCGGCCGCCGCAAGTTAGCCGCAAGCGCGCCGCAAGAAATTCGCAAGCTGGACCAGGCCCGCGGCGTGACTCCGCGCGCCCCGCCGTGGCATGGTGCCGCCGGGACGGGTGGGCAACATATGGCGCTGACATCGCGCTCTCCGCGCAAGACGCGGACGCGCACCAAGCAAACGCTGAAAAAACGCGTGGCCAAGAAGCGTGCGGCAAAGAAGCCTGCATCGAAGCCGCGCGCCAAGCGCAGGTCCCCGCGTGCCGATACGATGGTGGAAACCGCGCTGGCGGTGTTTGCCCATGAGGTGCGCACGCCGCTGACCGGCATTCTTGCGGTCAGCGATCTGCTGGCCACCTCCGATCTCGACGAGCGTGAGCGGCGTTGGGTCGAGACGATCAAGGCTGGCGCCGAACATCTGGCGGGTCTCGCGACATTGTTCGTCGATGCGGCGCGCAGCAGCAAATCCAGGTTCGAACTGCGGCAGGATTTCTTCGATCTGCGTGCGCTTGCCCGCAACATCGGCGACTCGCTCGCGGGCCGCGCGGCTGCCAAGGGGTTGCTGTCGCGGGTCGTGATCTCCGACAATCTGCCGGTGTTCGTGGTCGGCGATCCCGTGCGGCTGCGCGCGGCGCTGGAAAACCTGATCGACAATGCGGTGAAATTTACCGAGCAGGGCAATGTGACGCTGAAGGTCTCGCCTGTGCGCATGGCGGGCAAGGTGGGCGTATCCTTCACCGTCTCCGATAGCGGCATCGGGCTCACGCTCGCCGAGATCAAGCGGCTGTTCAAACCGTTCTCGCAGGCCAATGTGTCGATCGCCTCGCGCTTCGGCGGTGCCGGCCTCGGCCTGTCGTCGGTGAAGCAACTCGCGCGCGCCATGGGCGGCGATATCACGGTGGCGCAGCGCCGCGGTGGTGGGACAGTGTTCACGCTGACGGTCGGCCTCGACAAGACCAGCGGTCCGATCACCATCATGTCGAGCGCCGGTGATGCTTCTTTTGCGCCGGGACAGGCGCTGCGGGTCTTGAGCGTCGAGGACAATCCGTTCGGTCGTGTCGTACTCAATGCCATTCTCACCGAACTCGGCCATCAGGCCGAATTCATCGGCCGCGGCGAGGCGGCGGCGGAGCGCGTCGCGCAGGGAACGTTCGATGCGGTGCTCATGGACATGGTGCTGCCGGGCATCGACGGCATCGAGGCAATTCGGCAGATCCGCGCGTTGAAGGCGCCGCATGGCGGCGTTGCGATCATCGGGGTGTCTGGACGCGGCGAGGACGAAGCCGCGTCGCGTCAGGCGGGCGCCGACGCGTTCCTGATCAAACCGGTGTCTCCGCGGGCGCTAGCGACTGCGCTGCTTGAAGCGAGACGCCGTGGGGCAGCCGCGACTTGATGATGGCGGCATTGAGTTCGCCGCCGAACACGAAGATCGCCGCAATAAAGTACAGAAACACCAGCGCGATGATCACCGATGCCAGGCCGGCATACATGGTCACGTAGTTGTTGGCGAAGCGCGCCAGATAAAGACCGAAGCCGATACCGGAAGCCAGCGACGCCAGCATCGTGAAGATGATGCCCGGCAGGATCTGACTGAAGGTGCGGCGACCTGCCGGCAGCCACACATGCAGGATGAATAATGCGATCACCATGGCGACGATGGTGATGCCGTAACGCGCCACCGTCAGCAGCCGCTCGTTGTTCTCGACCATCAGCGGGACATAGCGCCTCACGATTTCCAGCATCAGCGGGCCGAGCACGATCAGGAACGCCATGGCGAGCGCGGTGACGGCAGCGACCAGCGTGTAGCCGATCGACTCCAGCCGCAGCCAATACCAGCGCCGCAGCTCGATCACCGAGTATGCGCGGTTTAGCGCGACGCGCAGGCTCTCGACGCCGTTGGAGGCGAAATACACCGCGAGCACGAGACCGATGGTCAGCGCATCGCCGCGGGTGGTGGTCAGCACGTCGTGGATCTGCGAGGACAGCGCGCCGGCCACCTGATCGGGCCAGACCTCCAGCAGCAGGCCGACGGCCTGATCGGCGAGATCCTTGGAACCGAAAAAGCCGGCCAGTGAGGCCAGCACGATCAGGAACGGAAACAGCGCCATCAGGGTGGAGAGGGCGATATGGCTGGCGATCGCCCAGCCGTCATCGGCAAGAAACGTATAGAAGGCGTCCATCACGACATCGTAGACGGTGCGTATCTGCCCCACGTGCCACCTGGTTCGGGATCGGCCCGGCAAATCACCGGCCCTCATGTTAGCTTCTGATATCTAACGCGAAAAAGCCAGATCGTTGCATTGCGGCGCGTGCGTGACCGCTGTGCCATTTTGACGACCGACGATAGCGCAGCCTGTGACGCAGTGTTATGTAGCCGATATGACATCAACGCTCAGCAACATTATCCTCCCCATCGCGGTCGGCGCCGTTGCACTGGTCCTGCTGCTCGGCCTGTTCAACATGATGCGCGGCGGCTCGCCGGATCGCTCGCAGAAGCTGATGCGGTGGCGCGTGGTGCTACAATTCGTCGCCATTATCCTCACCATGGCCACCGTCTGGGCGATGGGCCGCTGACGCAAATTCCTTAACTGGCGCTGGATCAATTCGATGGTCGTTCTCAACCGCATCTACACCCGCACTGGCGATGACGGCACGACAGCTCTTGGCACCGGCGAGCGTCGGCCGAAATACGATCTCCGCGTCAGCGCCTATGGAACCGTGGATGAGACCAATGCCGCGATCGGCGTGGTGCGGCTGCATCTCGCCCATGCGCGGTCCTTGGATGCGATGCTCGGGCTGATCCAGAACGATCTGTTCGATCTCGGGGCCGATCTCGCGGTTCCGCAGCGCGAGGGCAAGGCCGAGCGGCTGCGCCTGCTGGCGAGTCAGGTCGAGCGGTTGGAGAACGATATTGACATGCTCAACGCGCCGCTGGCCGATCTGACCTCGTTTGTTTTGCCTGGCGGAACTCCTGCCGCCGCTCACCTTCATGTTGCCCGCACGATCTGCCGCCGTGCGGAACGGATCATGGTGGAACTCGCCGCCCAGCCCGATGAGCCGGTCTCGGATGCTGGTATCCAGTATATGAACCGGCTGTCGGACTTCCTGTTCGTCGCCAGCCGCTCGCAGAACGACAATGGTGCCGGCGATGTGCTCTGGGTGCCCGGCCAGAACCGGTAATTTCGGCTAAATCGGCTGGCCTAGAGATACTCGATTTTCGGGTTTCGCGCGTTGACCCCGTGTGGCAGGGGCTTTAGGTTCCGCGCCCAAGCTTCCGAGCAAGCTCTGGAACAATAAAACTCACACGAAAGAGGATCGATGAAGGTTCTGGTCGCGGTTAAACGGGTGGTCGATTACAACGTCAAGGTTCGCGTCAAGAGCGACGGATCGGGCGTCGAACTGTCCAACGTCAAGATGTCGATGAATCCGTTCGACGAAATCGCCGTCGAGGAAGCCCTGCGCCTGAAAGAGGCCGGCAAGGCAACCGAGGTGGTCGTGGTCTCGATCGGTCCCGCACAGGCGTCCGAAACCCTCCGCACCGGCCTCGCGATGGGTGCCGACCGTGGCATCCTCGTCAAGGTTGAAGGCACCGTCGAGCCGCTCGCTGTGGCGAAGATTCTCAAGGCCGTCGCCGATGAGGAAAAGCCGGGTCTCGTGATCCTCGGCAAACAGGCGATCGACGACGACGCCAACCAGACTGGCCAGATGCTAGCCGCGCTGCTCGGCTGGCCGCAGGCGACCTTCGCCAACAAGTTGGTTCTCGAGGGCGACGACGTTACGGTGACCCGTGAAGTCGACGGCGGTCTGCAGACCGTCAAGCTCAAGGGACCGGCAATTGTCACCACCGATCTTCGTCTGAACGAGCCGCGCTACGCATCGCTGCCGAACATCATGAAGGCGAAGAAGAAGCCGATCGACGAGAAGACCGCCGATGGTTACGGCGTCGATATCTCTCCGCGTCTTGAGATCATCAAGACCAGCGAACCGGGCGGCCGCAAGGCCGGCGTCAAGGTCAAGGACGTCGCCGAACTGGTATCGAAACTCAAGACTGAAGCCGGGGTGCTCTAATGCCGACATTGCTGCTTGCCGATCACGACAACGCCACCCTGAAGGATTCCACCAACAAGGCGCTCACCGCTGCCACCCAGATCGGCGGCGAGGTGCATATCCTCGTTGCGGGCCAGAATGCGAAGCCGGCCGCGGAAGCTGCCGCCAAGCTGCAGGGCGTCACCAAGGTGCTGCTCGCCGACGATGACTCCTATGCCCACGACCTCGCCGAGCCGCTGGCCGCGCTGATCGTGTCGCTGGCGCCCGCCTATGACGTGCTGATCGCCGCTGCGACCACGCGCTCGAAGAACGTGATGCCGCGCGTCGCCGCCTTGCTCGACGTGATGCAGGTGTCGGAAATCACCAAGGTAATTGCGCCCGACACCTATGAGCGTCCGATCTATGCCGGTAACGCGATCCAGACCGTAAAGTCCAAAGATGCCAAGAAGGTCATTACGGTGCGTACCTCGACCTTCGGTGCAGCTGGTGAAGGCGGCAGCGCGGCGGTGGAAGACGTCAAGACGGCCGAGAATCCCGGTCTGTCGACCTTCGTCGGCGAGGACATGGCCAAGAGCGATCGTCCGGAACTGACCTCGGCGAAGATCATCGTCTCCGGTGGCCGTGCCATGCAGAGCCGCGAGAACTTCGCCAAATACATCGAACCGCTCGCCGACAAACTCGGCGCCGGTGTCGGCGCCTCGCGCGCCGCGGTGGATGCCGGCTATGCGCCGAACGACTGGCAGGTCGGCCAGACTGGCAAGGTCGTGGCTCCGGAGCTGTATATCGCCATCGGCATTTCCGGCGCGATCCAGCATCTCGCCGGTATGAAGGACTCCAAGGTGATCGTCGCGATCAACAAGGACGAAGACGCGCCGATCTTCCAGGTCGCCGATTACGGCCTGGTCGCCGACCTCTACCAAGCCGTGCCGGAGCTGACAGAAGCACTCGGCAAGTAGAGGCCCGGCAGGCAAGGATTTGGCAAATAAGGCCTTGCTGAATTATGGCTTTGCGCCTCAATTAACGACATCGGCCGGAGTGACTGACTCCGGCCGATATTTTATGTAAAGATAGCTTTCCGAACGCGGCATGCGCGGGCGGCGTGTTCCCAGAGATGACAAGCAAGATGGCGGTTATGATCAAGAAAGTCGGCGTGATCGGCTCGGGCCAGATGGGCAATGGCATTGCGCATGTGGCTGCATTGGGTGGCCTCGATGTTGTACTGAACGATGTCTCCGCCGACCGCCTGAAGTCTGCCATGGCGACGATCAACGGCAACCTGTCGCGTCAGGTGTCGAAGAAGGTCATCACCGAGGATGCACGCAAGGCCGCGCTGGATCGCATCACCTCGTCGGACACGATGGACGGTCTCGCCGATTGCGATCTCGTGATCGAATCCGCCGTCGAGAAGGAAGAGATCAAGCGCAAGATCTTCCACGATCTCTGCGCCGTGCTGAAGCCGGAGGCGATCATCGCCTCCAACACATCGTCGATCTCGATCACGCGCCTCGCCGCATCGACCGACCGTCCCGAGAAGTTCATCGGCATTCACTTCATGAATCCGGTGCCGTTGATGGAGCTGGTCGAACTGATCCGCGGCATTGCCACCGATGACGCGACCTTCGACGCCTCCAAGGACTTCGTCACGAGGCTCGGCAAGCAGATCGCCGTCTCGGAAGATTTCCCGGCCTTCATCGTCAATCGTATTCTTTTGCCGATGATCAACGAGGCGATCTACACGCTGTATGAAGGCGTCGGCAATGTCGAAGCCATCGATGCGGCGATGAAGCTCGGTGCGCATCACCCGATGGGCCCGCTCGAACTCGCCGACTTCATCGGCCTCGATACGTGCCTGTCGATCATGCAGGTGCTGCATGAAGGCCTTGCCGACTCCAAGTATCGGCCGTGCCCGCTGCTGGTGAAATATGTCGAAGCCGGCTGGCTCGGTCGCAAGACCCAGCGCGGTTTTTACGACTACCGCGGCGAGAAGCCGATTCCGACGCGCTAAGACGAAGCGCTCGTCTTTTTTAAGATAGAACGCTGTCATTGCCGGGCTTGACCCGGCAATCCACCTTTACGTATGCAAGGAAGAAGGATGGATCCGCGGGTCATCCAGCGAAGCTTGCTTCGCGCTGCCCGCGGATGACGACGGTGTGTGTGATTGGCCTCGCGGCCAAGTTAAACCAACATCCGCATCAAGCTCACCGTCGCCGGCACCATCCCGACGATCATCGCCATTCCCATGCCGACTCCGCACAGATGCGCCATCAATGTTTCACGCGGTTTGATCATGTCACGTACTGCGCCACGCCGTTGCCGAATGACCAGTTCTCCGGCAGCACCTCGACGAGGTTGATGAAGACGTCTTCGGGCCGCAGGCCCGGTCTGTCAGTCAGCTTCTCGACAATCCGTTTGTAGAGAGCCTGCTTCTGCTCACGCGGACGGGTGTTGCTGACCGTCAGCTGGATGATGACGAGGTCATCGGTCCGGCGAATGCCGAGATAACTCGGATCATAGATGAAAGTGCCATCCTCGTGCTCCGAGATGGTGACGAATCGGTCGCCCTCCGGGACGTTGAAGGTCTCGCGCAGCGCCTGATAGACGCCTTCGGCGATCGCCTCCCGATAGGCGGAGGGCTTGCCCTTCTTCAGTGAAATGCGAACCAGCGGCATGGTGGTCTCCTGTCGTTCAAATCCGATGCAGCAAACCTAATCCCATATTGATCATTGGAAAATCGTATGAAATAATATTTCAATGATGTCATATTGAAATGATTGACTGATGAAAGCGCTCGATATCGAGGCCGTGCAGGCCTTCGTGCTGGTGGCCGATCTCACCAGCTTCACCCGCGCCGCCGAGGCGATGGGAAGCACGCAGTCGGCGATCAGCCTGAAGATCAAGCGGCTGGAAAGCGGGCTGGGCAAGCGCCTGCTGGAGAGAACGCCGCGGCTGGTGCGCCTGTCGGCGGAGGGGGCGGCGTTTCTAGCCTCCGCGCGAAATCTCGTCGCGGCGCATCAGTCGGCCATTGGCTCATTCGCTGCGGAGCGGCGGCGTCTCGTGGTGGGGATCAGCCATCATCTCGTCGGCGCCGATCTTGCCGATGTATTGAAACGCATGAGCGCGACCGATCCGTCCCTGGTGATCGAATTGCGGATCGAGTCATCGCGGGTCCTGCTGTCGGCCTATGACGCTGGCGATCTCGACGCGGCGATCGTGTTGCGGATCGACAGGCGACGTGGTGACGGCGAGGTCTTGATGGAAGAACCATTTGGCTGGATGGGCACGCTGGATTTTCGGCACGCGCCCGGTGAGCCGCTGCGACTCGCGGCGCAGTCCGCGCCATGTACGGTCCGTTCGGCGGCGATTGCGGCGCTCGATGGGGCTGGTATTCCGTGGACCGAAGCCTTCGTTGGCGGCGGTGTTGCGACCATCGGCGCGGCGATTTCCGCCGGTCTCGCCGTTGGTGCGCTAGTCCGCCGTGTTGCTCCTGCCGGCAGCATCGATCTCGGCCCGCGCCTCGGTCTGCCGAAATTGCAGGATGCCGAGACGATGCTGCATTCCAGCCTCACCGATGCACGGGCGCGCGGCGCGTTGCGTACGCTGGGTGCGGCATTTCGGGCCAATGCAGACTGATGATGCACAAGGTCAATATTCGTTAACCCCGCATCGCTATACCGGCGGTACGACGTTACGGAGTATTTCTATGGACATGGCCTTGGTTGCCAGCGCGCTTGCCATGAAGGCGGCAGGAACGCAGTCGCAGATCGCGACCTCGATTATGAAATCGAATGCCGACATGGAAAAGAACACCGTGTTGACGCTGCTCGGCGGTGCACAGCAGGCATCGCAGGCCAATCTCGGTGCAGGCGTCGGCGGCAACGTCGATATCGCCGCCTAAGGCGCTGTCGAACCTGGCTGTTCGCCACTGGACGCAGCAGTCAGTGTCGCGCGAAAATGGCTCGGCGGCGCGCCGATGATGCGCTTGAAGGCACGGCTGAACGCTGCTTCCGATTCATAGCCAAGCCGACGTGCGACGACCGCGATCTTCAAGCGGTCGCGAACGAGCCACTGCTTTGCTTCCTGCATCCGCAATTGCGCGACGTAACGGGCCGGTGTCTGGCCGACGACATTGGCGAAGCGCAATGCAAATGCCGAGCGTGACGCATGCATGACGTTCGCCAGCGCCTCGACGGTCCAATCCTTGGTCGGATCGCGATGGATCGCGGCGAGAACCCGGCCGATACCGGGGTCGCGCGCCGCTGCGACCCAACCGGCAGAGCCGCAGCCCTTCTCCACCCAGTTGCGGATCAGTGCAGCAGCGACAACATCGGCCAGCCGCGTCAGCATGCCGCCGGCACCGACGCGATCCAGCGCCAGTTCGGATGTCATGGCCTCGAGCAGATGCGGGATGGCGGGCTCGTCAGTAGCAAGTTCGTGCATCTGCATCAGCTCAGGCATCATCAGAAGCAAGGGATGCTGGCTGTCGAGGTTGAAGGTCATGCCGGCACCGAACAGCACGGTTTCTTCGCCATTGCTGTTGCCGCCGCTGCAGGTGTCGAGGATGCCGCAGCACACCGGCTCGAACTGGCAATTCTCGACCGGTGCCGGGAAGGCGTCGGGTGAACTCGCCAGTGCGTGTTCCGCGCCGCGCGGCAGCAAGACCGCATCACCTGGTTCAAGGCGGACCCACGCGTTATCCAGAGTTCGCAGCCAGCAGCCGCGTTCGGCGACGAAGTGGAATTGCGCCTTCGGCCGTGCCGGGAACACCAGCCCCCATGGCTCGGTCATGCGGCAGCGGACGTAATCGACGCCCTCAATCTTCAAGCCCCTGAGCATTTCAGTCAGGGGGTGAGTGGCGACAGGTCTGGACGAATGATCAAGCATCGTGGGTTTTCTAGCATGGAAACTCCAGGAGGTCACCTCCATCTCCGGGGTCCCTCCTGGAGACTGCCATGACTGATTCCGCCACTGCTGCACTTGATGCCGATGTTTCTCCAATAGCCAATGAGCGGACGGACGCGGCCTGGGCGGCTGTTGTCTCCTTGATGCTTGGCGCGTTCAGCCAGGTCACCGCTGAATTCCTGCCGGCCAGCCTGCTCACGCCGATTGCCACCGATCTCGGCGTCTCAGTGGGCGCTGCCGGGCAGGTGGTGACGGCGACCTCCCTTGTCGGGATCATCGCCGGACTTGCGACGGCCATCGTGACACGCGCCATGGATCGCCGCGTCGTCCTGTGGTCGCTCACAGTGCTGCTGATCGTGTCCAATCTGCTGTCAGCTACCGCAAGCAACCTGCCGATCCTGTTGCTTGCCCGCGTGCTGCTCGGCATCAGTCTCAGCGGGTTTTGGGCGATGGCAACCGCCACCGCGATGCGGCTTGTTCCGGCGGAGGCGCTGCCGCGCGCGATCTCGCTGATTTTCAGCGGCGTTTCGATCGCCACGGTCAGCGCAGCGCCGATCGGTGCGTATCTTGGCGATCTCTGGGGCTGGCGGAACGTGTTCTTGCTGGCGGCCGTTGTCGGCGCCGTCGTGCTCGTCTTTCAGATACTCACGCTGCCGCGCTTGCCGCCGCTCACATCACCGGATGTGCGCACGCTGTTTGTCCTGATGCGTCGGCCCAGTGTCCGGCTTGTGATGATCGCCATCGCCGTCAGCATCTCGGGCCATTTCGCCGGTTTCACTTACGTCCGCCATTTCCTCGAACAAGTGCCGAAGCTTCCGGTCACGGCGATTTCGCTCGTCCTGCTTGCTTATGGCGTTGGCGGCTTCTTCGGCAATTTCGCGGGCGGGGTGCTTGTCGCCCGTAGTGCGAAACTTGCGATCGTCACGGGATCTGCGGCGATCGCCGTGCTCGCGCTGGTGCTGTTTGTCTTTGGCGCTTCGGGCCTTGTCGCGGGCATCGCGGTTGGCCTCTGGGGTTTTGCGTTCGGTGTGCTGCCGGTTGGCTTCCAGACATGGATGGTGCGGGTCGCATCAGACGAAGCCGAATCTGCGGGCGGCCTGCTCGTCTCGGCGTTTCAGGTCGCGATCACGGTTGGCGCAGTCGTTGGCGGCATTCTGGTCGACGGTTTCGGCCCGTTCGGTGCCGTTGGTTATCTCGCAGCGGCGACACTGGCGGGCGCGCTGCTCGTGTTGCTGTCGCGCAGCGGCGGCGAAGTGCCGGCCTGAAGCGCGAAGGGAGGCAGCAGCTTGCTGCCTCCCGCTGCTCTTACGCGAACGGCGTGATCCAGCCGATCCCGGCACCGCCGGGCTGCAGCAGGATTGCGAGCCGGCCGACATCGGGAATGTCGAATACCGGCCGCATCAGCGTCGCGCCGGCCGCGACGGCTTTCTTCACTCTGATATCGACATCGTCGACCGCGAGATACGGCATCCAGCCATCGGGGACATTCTCGTAGCCCGGACCTTCCGCGTGGAAGATGCCGCCGACCGGCACATTGTCCATCATTGCGATCCAGTAGATGCCACCGCCCGCCAGCTTCTTGGCCTGATAGGTCCAGCCGACGGTCTCCTGATAGAAGGCTTTCGCGCGCTCCGGATCGCGCGTCACGAATTCATTCCAGTTGAAGTGACCGTGTGGCGTCATGGCGTCCTCCCTTCGTGCGTCAGACCGAAACCAGCGTCTTGAAGCCACCATAGATCATACGCTTCATATCGAACGGCATCGCCTTCGGATCCATCATCTTGGCGAGGCGCGGATCCTTCATGACCTTGGCGTTGATGCGGTCGCGATCCTTGCGTGTCTTGTAGATGATATAGGAAAACACGACGGTCTCGTCGGGTTTCAGCTTCACGCTGCGCGGGAACGAGGTCCATTTGCCGACGCTGACGTCATCGGCAACACATTCCTGATAGTCGAGTGCGCCGTATTCGCGCCAGATCTTGCCGGCCTTGCGTGCAATGGCGGCATAGGCTTTCAGCTTCTTCTTCGGCACCGGAACGAGGAATCCGTCGATATAGGCCATCGGTTGTTTCTCCCTGCTGTCATGCACAAGCGCCGGGTGTGGACAGCCCGGTCGTTTTTAAGACGAACGCAATTGCGTTCGTCCGACAGCATTCTGGAGAATTTTGCGATCCGCGCAGGCGGCCGTATGTCGCAGTCGTTTGCGCCGTGGTCTCAGAAACTCGCCGCGGCGGGCTTCACCGCCGCTTTCAGCAGCTTGATGGCATCTTCGCTGTCCCATTCGGCGGGGCCGGCGATGGTCGCGATCTCGCAGCCCTTGCCGTCGATCAGCACCGAGGTCGGCATACCCAGTGCACGGCCGATGCCCTTGAGGTCCTGGAACACCTTGGCCGAGGTGTCGGTGAAATAATCCAGCCGGTTGAGGCCGCCGTCTTTCAGAAAGGCCTTCGGCTTCTCGGCGTCGCGGGTGTCGATATTGATCGCAACGACCTGGAAATCCGGGCCGCCGAGCTTGGTCTCGAGGTTGTTCAGCGCCGGCATTTCCTTGCGGCAGGGCACGCACCAGGTGGCCCACAGGTTCACCAGCACCGTCCGGCCGCGCCAGTCGGACAGCTTCTTCTCTTGGCCGTCGGCATCCCTGAAAGCGAGGTCCGGCAATTTCAGCGGCGTTTTGGCCATGGTCAGGCCGGCGACTTCGCCGCGCGCCAGCGGTTCGATCTTCTTCGACAGCGCTATGGCCGGTGCACAGGTCGGATCGCCCGGCGCAGCTTGCTGCCGCAGCCGATCCATATTGGATACTGCGGCAAAGCCGATCACGGCGCCTACGAGCACCGCGCCGAGCACGATCAGGCGGCGTTTGACCGGACGGGGGGCAGGCTGGTCGGGCATAGGGTTTGTCATTCGGTCTCAGTTAGGGCTATGCAACGTTTGGCGACGGACGATCCGTCGGCAGCGGTTAAAGATGAGTGACAATTCATGGCTTCGCGCAAGGGCAACGGCAAGTCCAGCAATGACGGTAAGGGCTCCAATGACGGTAAGGGCTCCAATGTGAGCAACAAGATGTGGGGCGGGCTGTTCGATGAAAGCCCCGACGCCATCATGGAGGAAATCAATGTCTCCATCGACGTCGATCGCCACCTTTATGCCCAGGACATTACCGCGTCCAAGGCCCATGCTGCGATGCTTGCCAAGCAAGGGATTATTACCGCCAAAGATGCGAAAAATATTGCAGGCGGTCTAGACACGATCCTGTCAGAGATCACCAAGGGGTCGTTCACATTCAAGCGTGCGCTCGAAGACATTCACATGAATGTGGAGAGCCGGCTCGGCGAGCTGATCGGCCCGGCCTCCGGTCGCCTGCACACCGCGCGTTCGCGCAATGATCAGGTGGCGACAGATTTCCGCCTGTTCGTGCGCGATACGATCGACGAGATCGACGCGGCCTTCGCGTCATTGCAGCGGGCACTGGTCGATCGCGCGCTGGAACATGCCGACACGGTGATGCCCGGCTTCACCCATCTGCAGACCGCGCAGCCGGTGACCTTCGGCCATCATCTGCTGGCCTATGTGGAAATGGTGTCGCGCGATCGCGGCCGTTTTGCCGATGCGCGCAAGCGCCTCAATGAAAGTCCGCTCGGCGCGGCCGCGCTGGCCGGCACCTCGTTCCCGATCGATCGCCATGCCACGGCCAAGGCGCTGGGCTTCGATCGCCCGATGGCCAATTCGCTCGATGCGGTGTCGGATCGCGACTTTGTGCTGGAGACGTTGTCGGCTGCGTCCATCGCGGCCGTGCATCTGTCGCGCTTCGCCGAGGAGATCGTGATCTGGACCTCGCCGCTGGTCGGTCTCGTCAGACTCTCCGACAAGTTCACCACCGGCTCCTCGATCATGCCGCAAAAGCGCAATCCGGACGCCGCCGAACTGGTGCGCGCCAAGACCGGTCGCGTGATCGGTTCGCTCACTGGATTGTTGATTGTCATGAAGGGTCTGCCGCTGGCCTATCAGAAGGACATGCAGGAAGACAAAGCGGGTGCGATGGAAGCCTATTCGGCGCTGTCGCTGGCGATCCGCGCCATTGCCGGCATGGTTCGTGATCTCGTGCCCAATGAGGAGCGCATGAAGCTTGCTGCCGGCGAGGGCTATGCCACCGCCACCGATCTGGCGGACTGGCTGGTGCGGACGCTGAAAATGCCCTTCCGCGAGGCGCATCACGTCACCGGCCGGATCGTCGGCACCGCCACCAAGAAAGGTGTGGCGTTGCACGAGCTCGACCTGAAGGAGATGCAGGCGGTGGAACCGAAGATCACCGCAGAGGTGATGAAGGTGCTGTCGGTGGAATCGTCGGTGAAGAGCCGGGTCAGCTATGGCGGCACGGCGCCGAAGAATGTGACGTCGCAGGCGAAGGCCTGGCTCAAGCGACTGGAAAAAGAGCGGAAATTGGGCTGAGCGAGCCTGGCGTGCGAAATTCAATGGATTTCGGGGTCTCGCCAGAGCGCAGCAATCTTTGTATGGTGCGCCCGCATTTGGGGATTTCGCTGTGACTTGTCCGACCCGCCCTGCGTCCGCGCGATGGGCCATTCTCGTTCTGACCGCTTCTGCTTTGGCGCTGGCTGGCTGCGGCCGTAAAGGCGGCCTCGATCTGCCGCCACAGGCGTCCGCGCAGCCGATGGGTACCGGCGCTCCGGCGGCCGATCCCGATGCACAGTCGGCCGCCAGCAAGGGCAGGGACGTGTTCGCGCCCTCGAACGGTGTCGATGAGGGCCCGCCGGCAGCGACCCGTGGCCGCAAGAAGCCGTTCCTGCTCGATCCGATCCTGGACTAACTCGCCATGCGCCATTTCGACTATCGCAACGGCGTGCTGCACGCCGAAGGCGTTGATATTGCCGAAATGGCGGATGCCGTCGGCACGCCATTCTATTGCTATTCGACCGCCACGCTGGAGCGGCACTACCGCGTCTTTACCGAGGCCTTTGCCGATACCAAGGCCCTCGTCTGTTACGCCATGAAGGCGAATTCCAACCAGTCGGTGCTGCGCACGCTGGCCAAGCTCGGCGCGGGCGCTGACGTGGTCTCCGGTGGTGAGTTGAAGCGCGCGCTGGCCGCCGGCATCCCGCCGAAGAAGATCGTGTTTTCCGGCGTCGGCAAGACTGCGGACGAGCTGCGGCTGGCGCTCGATGAGGACATTCTCTGCCTCAATATCGAGTCGGAGCCTGAACTCGCATTGCTGTCGGAGATCGCCAGCGAGACCGGCCGTACGGCACGGATTTCGATCCGCGTGAATCCGGACGTGGATTCCGGCACGCATGCCAAGATCTCCACCGGCAAGTCCGAAAACAAGTTCGGCATCCCCATCAGCAAGGCACGCGAGGTCTATGCCCGCGCTGCGAAGCTGCCGGGGATTGAGGTCACCGGCGTCGACATGCATATCGGCAGCCAGATCACCGATCTCGCCCCGATGGAGCAGGCATTTCGCATCCTGGCCGATTTCGTCACCGTGCTGCGCAACGACGGCCACACGATTTCGCATGTCGATTTCGGCGGCGGTCTCGGCATTCCCTATTACGAGGACCGCGCCGCGCCGCCGGAGCCGATGGCCTACGCGGCCATGGTCAAGCGCGTGACGCATAATCTCGGCTGCACGCTGATGTTCGAGCCCGGCCGCATGATCGTCGGCAATGCCGGCATTCTTGTCGCGCGCGTGATCCATGTGAAGCATGGCGACGGCAAGACCTTCGTCATCATCGATGCTGCCATGAACGATCTGATCCGGCCGACTCTGTACGAGGCCTATCACGAGATCCTGCCGGTAGCGGCGCCCGCACCCGGTGCAAAGCTGTCGGCCGTCGACGTCGTCGGTCCGGTCTGTGAAACCGGTGATTATCTGGCACTGGACCGCAAGCTGCCGGAGTTGAAGTCCGGCGATTTGCTCGCGATCATGACCGCCGGTGCCTATGGCGCCGTGCAGGCGGGAACCTACAACACCCGCGCGCTGGTCCCGGAAGTGCTGGTGAAGGACGATCAGTATGCGGTGGTCCGCCCGCGGATCGAGGTCGAGCAGTTGATCGCCATGGACAAGGCCGCGCCCTGGCTGTGAGGCTGTGATTTTACCTCTCCCCGCTCTGCGCGGGGAGAGGTCGCGGCGGGTGAGGGGCGGGGCACGGGGCTCTCTTCAAGCTCAAGCGCAGGTAGGCGGATCTCGAAGAGCCCCTCACCCGACCCTCTCCCCGCAAGAGCGGGGCGAGGGAGCGCACGGCCGGCGCTCCCTTACAAAGACCCCTCACGCCTTCGTGACCCCAATCGCCCCGAATCGACTTAGGCTCAGGCTTTGCATGTGCACGGATGGCCCTCGTGCCATGCCTCATTGCCGCCGCCGTGCTAGTGTGTCGTGCGGTAACATCGGAGATCGTCGTTGAGCGCTGCGCCCCCCGACCGACCAGACCCCCAACGCGACGTACATGCCGATCGTCAGGCGGCGGCACAGCTTCAGCTCGCGCAGGCGCTGCAGCGTGCCCGGGTGGCGATTGCCTGGGAGCGGGGATGGCCGCATCTGGCCCGGCTGCTCAGTGTCGTCGGGTTGTTTCTGGTGGCGTCCTGGGCCGGCCTGTGGCTGACGCTTCCCTTCACTGCACGCGCTATCGGTCTTGCGTTGTTCGTCATCGCCGCGCTGGCGACGCTCGTTCCTCTCCTGAAGTTTCGCTGGCCGTCGCGTGAAGAGGGCCTGTCGCGCCTCGATCACGGCACCGGCATTGCACATCGCCCCGCAACGGCGCTGACCGACACGCTGTCGTCGCAGGACCCGATGGCCCGGGCGCTGTGGCTGGTTCAGCGCGAGCGTACGCTGGCCTCGCTCAAGAAAATCCGCGCTGGCCTGCCATCGCCGCGCCTCGCGATCCATGACCCCTGGGCGCTGCGCGCCATCGTGGTCGTGCTGTTGTTCGCCACCTGGTTTGCCGCCAGCGGTGAGCGCGGTGCGCGGATCATGGCGGCGTTCGACTGGAACGGCGTGCTGGCGCCGGCGAATGTGCGCGTCGATGCCTGGATCACGCCGCCGCCTTACACCGGCAAGCCGCCGATCATCCTGTCTGCTGCCAACAAGGACGCGTCCACGGCTGATGCCGCTGCATTACCGGTGCCGTCGGGTTCGACGCTGATCGTGCGCTCCAGCGGTGGTGCGCTTGATGTCGTTCTCACCGGCGGTGTCGCTGACGTGGCGCCGACGGCGGAAGCCCCGAAGGGCACCAACGAAAAGCATTTCACCATCACGTCTGACGGGACAGCACATGTCCGTGCGCCGTCCGGCCAGCCGCAGTGGAAGTTCACGGCAACGGGTGATCGTCCGCCGACCATCGTGCTCGCCAAGGACCCGGAGCGTCAGGCGCGCGGTTCGCTGCAGATGTCCTACAAGCTCGAGGACGACTACGGCGTTACCGAAGCCCATGCACTATTCGCGGCGCGTCCCGCCGAGACCAAGGATGGCATCAAGGAAGCCGCCAAGGCGCGGCCGCTGTTCGATGCGCCATCATTTGCGCTGGTGCTGCCAAATGCGCGCACGCGCAACGGTGTTGGCCAGACCGTCAAGGATCTCAGCGAGGATCCCTATGCCGGCGCCGATGTCACGCTGACGCTGACCGCCAAGGATGAAGCTGGCAACGAGGGCAAGAGCGAGCCGTTCAGCATGCGACTGCCGGAGCGGCTGTTCACCAAGCCGCTGCCACGCGCGCTGATCGAACAGCGCCGTATCCTGGCACTCGACGCCAATCAGCGCGGCCAGGTCTCCTTCGCGCTGCAGGCCCTGATGATCGCGCCGGAAGCTTTCACGCCGGAAGCCGGTCAGTATCTCGGGCTGCGCAGTGTTGCCACCCAGATCGAACGCGCCCGCACCGACGCGGCCCTGAAAGAAGTCGTCGCCAGTCTGTGGGCGCTCGCCGTCACCATCGAGGACGGCGACATCACCGATGTCGACAAGGCGCTGAAGGCGGCACAGGACGCGCTAAAGCAGGCACTGGAGCGCGGCGCCAGTGATGAGGAGATCAAGAAGCTCACCGAGAACCTGCGTGCGGCGCTGGACAATTTCCTGAAACAGCTCGCCGAGCAGATGAAGCAGAATCCGCAGCAGCTGGCGCGTCCGCTCGACAAGAACACCAAGGTGATGCGGCAGCAGGACCTCAACAACATGATCGAGCGCATGGAGCGGCTGTCGCGCTCCGGCGACAAGGACGCCGCCAAGCAGTTGCTCGAACAGATGCAGCAGATGCTGGAAAACCTGCAGATGGCGCAGCCCGGCCAGTCCGGTGACAGCGAGATGGATCAGGCGATGAACGAGCTTGGGGACATGATCCGCAAGCAGCAGCAGTTGCGCGACAAGACCTTCAAGCAGGGCCAGGACCAGCGCAACGAGCGCCGCCGCGGCAAGCAGGGCGAGCAGGGTATGGGCGATCTGCAGCAGGATCAGCAAAACCTGCGCGACCGCCTCAAGCAGCTGCAGGATCAACTTGCCAAGCAGGGCATGGGCCAGGGTCAGAAGGGTCAAAAAGGACAGCAAGGGCAAAAAGGACAGCAGGGCCAGCAAGGGCAGGGCCAAGGTCAAGGCGGTGACGATCAGGCGGACGCCGATGGTGACGGCGACGGTGATGGTCTCGGCGATGCCGACAGCGCCATGGGCGATGCCGGCGGCCAGCTTGGCGAGGGCAATGCCGACGGCGCGGTGGGTTCGCAGGGCAAGGCGCTCGATGCGCTCCGCAAGGGCGCACAGAAGCTCGCGCAGGCCATGCAGCAGGGCGAGGGTGAAGGCCAGAACGACGGCCCCGGCAACAATCCCGGCCGCCAGCAGAGCGGTGGCCGGCAAAGCGATCCGCTCGGGCGTCCGCTGCGTGGCCGCGAACTCGGCGACGACCTCACGGTGAAGATTCCCGGCGAGATCGACGTGCAGCGCGTGCGGAGAATCCTGGAAGAATTGCGTCGTCGTCTCGGTGACACCACGCGACCGCAGCTTGAACTCGATTACATCGAGCGGCTGCTGAAGGATTATTGAGGAAGCGTTCGTTTCGTCATTCCGGGTTCGCGCCGGCGCCCCGGAATGACGAGGGCGCTATCCCTCGTTCTTTACCGCCAGTGCGTCCGCCACCGCAGTGCGGATATCCGCCACGGAAAACGGCTTCGTCACCACATCGTGCACGATCGCATTCAGGCCCGTCGCGCGTTCGCGCTGGTCGGCGTAACCGGTCATCAGCAGGATTGTCAGTTCGGGAAAATCGCGCGCGACGGCCAGCGCCAGCGCGATGCCGTCCATGACAGGCATCTTGATGTCGGTCAGCAGCAGGTCGAATGCGCCGCCTTGCTCGTTGATGATTTCAAGCGCTTCGGCGCCGTCCTCGGCCGTGACGATCTCGTGGCCATCCATGGCGATGGCGCGGCCGACCAGCAGCCGCATCGATTCTTCGTCATCTGCAATCAGGATACGCGCCACGACAACTCCTTGGACTTACGCGCCGGCGACGTCGCGCTTGGTGAAGAAGCGCACATCGATACTACGGCCTTCGACCGGCGGCGAGGCCAGCCGCGATCGAAACCATGTCTTGTCGCCGGGATTGAGGCCGGGCTGTTCGAGCACGGCGTTCCAGCCATATATTTCAGTCCCCTTCTCGTCGCGTACCACGAAACGCAGGCGCGGCAATGCGGTGGGCGTGCGGGTTTCGGACACGATCAGGCCCTCGATGAGCAAGACCGACTTGCCATCGACGGTCTCGGTGGTGACCTTGACGTCCTTGAAGGCAAGCCCCCGTATATTCACGTCGAGGCCGACCGCCTGATAGAAAGTCGCGGTCTGCGGCATCAGCTTGACCAGGTCGACGCGCCAGATCACCAGCGCCAGCAACAACGACGCCATGGCAGCGGTGGCGATCGGCAGGCTGTGGCGCGGCATGACGAACAGGCGCGGCAGCGACGGCATGAAACGGCGGAGCGCCGCAAAGCGTGACGGCGGGGTGGCCCGCATCGCGGCCACCACGTCGTGCTGGGCCAGCGTGGCCCAGTCGGCGGCTTCGGTGCGATCATTGGCGTCGGTCGGCCAGTCGGCCGAAATCGACGGGCTTTCTACCACCGGAACGTTCGGCGCCGAGGCGTCGTCGTCCTCGGTCACGCCCCAGGCGCTCATGTCCTCGTTCAGATCGGGCTCGCTGGCCTTCGCCGCCATGGCGGGAACACGGGCCTCGGCGCGGGAGAGGTCTTCCGGCCGCGCCAGCCAGACTTCCTTGCAGCGGGCACAGCGAACCGTCCGTCCGGCATCGCCGAACGTGGCCGGGTTCACGGCGTAGGACGTCGTGCAATTGGGGCAAACGATATGCATGGAGCCGATAGCCGATGACATGGCCGGCAGGCTACAAGACGACCGTTAACGAATCGGAAACCATAACGGCCGCACAAGCATTTGACCGTCTTTTTGAGGCTTTTTGAACCCATCGAACGGAGCTGAATGTGGTCCGGTTCGAAAATGTTGGTTTGCGCTACGGGCTTGGCCCGGAGATTCTGCGCGACCTCAATTTCCAGATCCCTGCGCATTCGTTCCAGTTCCTGACCGGTCCCTCTGGCGCCGGCAAGACCTCGCTGCTGCGTCTGTTGTTCCTGTCGCTGCGGCCGACCCGCGGGTTGGTCAATCTGTTCGGCCAGGATATCTCGCTGCTCGGCAAGGACGAGATCGCCGACCTGCGCAAGCGCATCGGTATCGTGCTGCAGGATTTCCGCTTGCTCGACCATATGACGACCTATGAGAATGTCGCGCTGCCGTTCCGGGTGATGGGTCGTGAGGAGTCCAGCTATCGGCGCGAGGTCATCGATCTTCTTAAATGGGTGGGTCTGGGCGATCGCATGGATGCGCTGCCGCCGATCCTGTCGGGCGGCGAGAAGCAGCGCGCCGCGATTGCGCGCGCGGTGATCGCGCGGCCCATGCTGCTGCTGGCCGACGAGCCGACGGGCAACGTCGATCCGACGCTGGGCCGGCGTCTGCTGCGGCTGTTCATCGAACTCAACAAGTCCGGCACCGCGGTGATTATCGCGACCCACGATATTACATTGATGGATCAATACGACGCGCGGCGCATGGTGCTGCATCAAGGCCGGCTGCATATCTATGAGTAGAATCGGCGAAGAACACGGCCCGCTGATGGACCTCGGCACCGATCGCCCGCAGGTCCCGGCGAAGGCGCGCAACGCATCCCCGATCGTGCCGCGCGGCTCGATCGCCGGCCGCGCGCTGGTCGCCGTCGTCGCCATCATGACCTTCCTCGCCTCCATCACGACGGGCGCGGTGCTGTTGATCAGCGCGTCGGCGTCGGAGTGGCAATCGGAAGTCGCTAGCGAAATCACCATCCAGGTGAAGCCGCAGGGCGGCCGCGATCTCGACCGGGATACGCAGGCGGTGACGGACGCCATTCGCGGCCAGCCGGGGATTGTCGAGGTGCAGCCCTATAGCCGGGAGCAATCGGCGCAGTTGCTGGAGCCGTGGCTCGGCACGGGACTGTCGCTCGACGAGCTGCCGGTGCCGCGCGTCATCATTGCACGTGTCGCGCCGGGGACCGCGCTGGACATTATCGGCTTGCGCAAACGGGTGACGCAGGCCGTGCCCTCGGCCAGCGTTGACGATCATCGCGCCTGGGTCGAGCGGATGCGCTCGATGACATCGGCAACGGTGCTGGCCGGGCTCGGCATCCTTGCGCTCGTTATTATCGCCACCATTATCTCTGTGTCCTTTGCGACGCGCGGCGCTATGGCGGCGAACCGGCCGATCGTCGAGGTGCTGCATTTCGTCGGCGCGGGCGACCGCTATATCGCCAATCGCTTCTTCCGCCACTTTCTGCGGCTTGGCCTGCAGGGCGGTATCATTGGCGGTGGTGCCGCGATGCTGATGTTCGGGTTTTCCGAGTCGATCGCGAGCTGGTTTTCCGGCACGCCGGTGGGCGACCAGTTCGCCGCATTGCTGGGAACGTTCTCACTGCGGTCGTCGGGCTATCTCGCGGTGGCAGGGCAGGCGCTGTTGATAGCAGGAATTACCGCCTGGGCATCGCGCCGCACATTGTTTTCGACGCTGAACGATATCGAGTAACGCGTCAGGCACAGGCGGTGGCATCGCCAAGGCGCCGAAAAATACCTAAGATTGCTGCCAAAGGACCAAACGCCAGACCGATGATCTTGCTCGACGACCAGAACACCACGGAGATGCCCGTTGCCGCGCCACCGCGGCGGCGCGTCATCCGTGCGGCACTCGTGGTCGCATTTGCACTGTCCTTCATGGTCGGCGCCATCGGCTTCGTTGCGTTTCTTGCGCAATTGCGCAGCGGCGAGCTGAAGCCCTCGGCCAATGCCGATGGCATCGTGGTCCTGACCGGCGGTTCGTCGCGCGTTGCGGATGCGCTCGAGCTGCTCGCCAATGGCTTCGGCAAACGGCTGCTGATCTCCGGCGTGCATCCGACCAATGGCGCGGCCAATATTTCGCGCACGCTGCCGGACAGCCAGCGGCTGCTGGATTGCTGCGTCGATCTCGATCGCTCCGCCGTCAACACACGCAGCAATGCGGTTGAGACCAAGCGCTGGGTTCATGAGCGCGGTTTCAAGTCGCTGATCGTGGTGACGTCGAATTATCACATGCCGCGTGCCATCGTCGAAATGTCGCATGAGATGCCGGATATCGAGCTGATCCCGTTCTCGGTGATCGGCGAGAAATGGCGAGACGAGCCGTGGTGGACCAGTGGCCCGACGCTGCGGTTGCTGCTATCGGAATATGTGAAATATCTCGCGGCCGAAGCGCGGGTGCGGCTGGCGCATATCGGGATCGATCTGATGCCGGATTCCAGCAGCGACCAGCAGAGTGTCGCGCCGCTGCGCAGGCCGGCGACGGCCTCCGCCAGCTAAATTGGCCAACTGACCTGATCGGATCACCATGACTTCGATATTCGTGCGTTCGTTGATCTACAACGTGCTGTTCTATGTGCTGCTGGTGTTCTGGATCCTGGTGGCTATCCCGACCTTCGTGCTGCCGCCGCGCGCCTTCATGGCGATCGCGAAGGCGTGGGCGACCAGCAGCATCTGGCTAATGCGCGTTGTCTGCAACACGAAGGTTGATTATCGCGGTCTCGAGAAAATTCCGGCGGGGCCACTCATCGTCGCCTCGAAACATCAATCGATGTGGGAGACTTTCGCGCTGATGCCGTTCTTCGACCGGCCGCTGTTCATCTACAAGCGCGAGCTCGGCCAGATCCCCTTTTTCGGCTGGTACCTGAAGAAATCGAAAATGGTCGGCGTCGATCGCGATGGCGGTGCGCGTTCGCTCATCGATATGGCCAAGCGCGCGACCGAAGAAGTCCAGCTCGGCCGCCAGCTCATTATCTTTCCTGAAGGCACGCGCCGTCCCGTTGACGCGCCACCGGATTACAAACCAGGTGTCGCGCAGATCTACGCCAAATGCGGCGCGCCTTGTTTGCCCGTAGCGCTGAATTCCGGCCTGTTCTGGCCGCGCCGCACCTTTCTGCGCTATCCCGGCACGCTGGTGGTGGAGTTTCTCGATCCGTTGCCGCCCGGCCTGCCACGCAAGGAATTCATCGCGGCGATCAGCACATCGATCGAGGCAGCCACCGATCGCATCGTTGCTGAAGCACGGGCTGAACAGGCGACGATCTTCGGGCGTGTGCCGAATGTGGCGGTGAAAGAGAGCTAGCGCTTATTCACTCGTGCAGCATCGCTGCGAGCTGATGGAGCTGCGCGTCGCGGAAGCCTTCGGCCTCGATGGCCTTCACGGTCGACAGCACGTAATCGCGGTTCAGCCCGGAACGCCCGTGGCCCTGCCGCACGAAATGCAATTGTTCGCCGAGGCTGAGTCGCCCGGCATATTGCACGTGGCCGCGGTCGACCACATAGGCCAGCGCGCTGACACGGGTGCGCTCCACGTCATCCAGCCAGACGGAGCGCATGACCTCGCGATAAACATGGGTGGTCTGCTCGCGCTCCCTGAGATAGGCGATGGTGTCATGGCGCAGCTTGGCCGCCACGCGAAAGGCAATGCCGCGGCAGGCGCCGCCGCGGTCCAGGCCGAGCACGAGGCCGGGCTTTTCCGGCGTGCCGCGGTGGTCGAAGGAATAGACGCAGAGCGCCCGATGTTCGCCGATCAGCCGGGCTGGGACCTGTTCGATGAACTCGAAGCCTGGCCGCCACATCAGCGAGCCATAGCCGAACACCCAGAGATCGCTGTCGGAATCGGGCTCGGCGGTGATTTTCGCGGTCATGGTGCCGACCTAGCAGAAACCTTGGGCCCGGGCGATCTTGATTTCCTGCAATGTGGCCCTGCGACGACAGGATAACCCCATGAAAGGGATCGCCGATTTGACAAAATCATGCGATCTACGTCCCGCCATGTCCGAATATGCACAGCCCACCCAGCGCCGCCTCTGGCCGATTTTCATCCTGCCCGTCATCATCGTCGTCCTTGCGGCGGCGTGGAGCGGCTTCTGGTTCTATGCCGCGTCCAAGGTCGACGAAAACGTCGATATCTGGCGCGCCCGAGAGGCCGCGGCTGGCCGCGTCTATGATTGCGCCAACCGTTCGGTCTCCGGCTTCCCGTTCCGGCTCGAAGTCCGCTGCAGCGGCGTCAGCGTTTCGCTGACGTCGCAGACCGCCACCCAGAATGCGACACAGATTCCGATCACCGCGAAGCTTGGCGAGATCGTCGTGGTCGCGCAGATTTACACGCCGCGGCTCCTGGTCGCCGAGTTCACCGCGCCGGCCGTCCTGTCCGATCGCGGCCAACCGGCGATGGTGATGAACTGGGGCTCCGCGCGCAGCAGCATCACCGGTCTCCCGGGTACGCCCGACAGCGCGGACATCGTGTTCGACGACGTGTCGCTCGACCGCTTCGCCGGCTCGGTGCAGGCGCCGACCGCACGTGCCAAGCAGGTCGAATTGCATGGCCGCACGGCAGCGAATTCGACGCCGGACAAGCCGGTGATCGAGACGGCCCTGCAGATCAGGAGCGGCAGCATTGCCGATGTTCATCCGATCCTCGCAGCGCCGTTCGACGCCGATATCCGCGCATTGCTCAGCGGCCTCAAGGATGTCTCGCCCAAGCCCTGGCCGCAGCGTTTCCGCGAGCTTCAAGCTGCAGGTGGACGCGTCGAGATCGTGCAGTCGCGCATCCAGCAGGGCGAGATCATCTCGCTGGCGACGGGCTCGCTCGGTCTGACCGCCGCGGGCAATCTCGACGGCGAATTGCAGATGACGGTAGCGGGGCTGGACAAGGCTATCGCCGCCCTCGGGATCGACAAGTTGCTGGAGATGGGCGTGCCTCAGGAGGCGCTGGACCGCATTGCGCCCGGCGTGAAATCGCAGGACGTCAATAACATCCTCGGTGCGCTGGATCGCGCGATCCCCGGTCTCGGCAATGTCGTGCGCAAGAATGCCGGCAGCGGCCTTGCCGCCGGCGTCAATTCGATCGGGACTGCGGCTGTCTTGGAAGGCAAAGCGGCGCGGTCGTTCCCGCTGAAATTTGTCGATGGCGCGGTGTTCCTCGGGCCGCTGCGCGTGGCGCAGATCCCGCCCCTGTTCTGAGCCTATATGCCCGTCATTCCGGGTTGGCGGCTTCGGTGCGCCCCGGAATGACGAGAGAGCGTCTTTTAATCCGCCTTCTTCGTCAGCGCCTGATGCTTGCGCCCGAAGTCCGGCGCCGCTTCATCCTGACCGATACTCACGATGCCGCGGCGGATCGCGCGGGTGCGGGTGAAGTGCTCGAACAGCGCATCGCCATCGTCGCGGCGGATGGCACGCGTCAGCTTCGACAGGTCTTCCTGGAAGGTACCGAGCATTTCCAGCACCGCGTCCTTGTTGGCGAGGAACACGTCGCGCCACATGGTCGGGTCTGATGCTGCGATACGGGTGAAATCGCGGAAACCGCCCGCGGAGAACTTCAGCACTTCCGACCTCGTAACGTCTTCGAGCTCGTCGGCCGTGCCTACGATTGTATAAGCGATCAGATGCGGCAGATGGCTGGTGACCGCGAGCACCAGATCGTGATGCGCGGCCTGCATGATCTCGACATTGGCGCCCAATGCAGCCCAGAAGCCGGTGAGCTTCTCGACGGCCGCGGGATCCGCGCCGTCGGGCGGCGTCAGAATGCACCAGCGATTGCTGAACAGTTCTGCGAAGCCGGAATCCGGACCGGAGTTTTCCGTGCCGGCGACCGGATGCGCGGGAATGAAGTGGATGTTGTCCGGCAGATATTCCGACATCGCGTGCAGCACGGAGGCCTTCACCGAACCGACGTCGGAGACGATTGCGCCGGGCGCGAGATGTGCCGCGATGCTTTTCGCCACGTCGCCCGCCACGCCAACGGGCACGCAGGCGATGACCAGATCGGCATCCTTGACGGCGCTGGCATTGTCGTCGGCGATGCGGTCGGCGAGCTTGATTTCCACGGCGCGTGCACGCACGGCCGCCGAATTGTCGGTGGCAACCAATTCACCGGCAAGGCCAAGCTGCTGAATGCCGCGCGCCAGCGACGAGCCGATCAGGCCAAGCCCGATCAGCGCGATACGTTTGAAGGGCGGCGTGGCGCTCACGTCATTGCCCCGAATTCGATGCCATGAATTCACGCAGCGTCTCGATCACCAGCCTGTTGGCTTCCTCGGTGCCGATGGTCATGCGCAGCGAGTTCGGCAGGCCGTAATTGGTCACGGCGCGCAGCACCAGCCCGCGCCTGGTCAGGAACGCATCGGCATCCGCTGCGGTCTTGCCGGTCGCCGGAAAATGCATCAGCAAGAAATTGGCCACGCTTGGCGTCACCTCGATGCCGAGCTTGGTGATTTCCTCGGTCAGGATGCCGATCCACTTGGCGGTGTACGTGCGCGACATCTCGACATGGCCGGTGTCCTCGATCGCCCCCACCGCGGCCATCATCGCCGGCGCCGAGACGTTGAACGGCCCACGAATCCGGTTCATCGCATCGACGATGTGCGCAGGGCCGAACATCCAGCCGATCCGCAAGGCGGCCAGGCCGTGCACCTTCGAGAAGGTGTAGGTGGCGACGGTATTCTCGGTGGTCTTCGCTAGCTCCAGGCCGTTGTCGTAGTCGCCCTTGGTCACGTAGTCCCAGTATGCGGCGTCGAGCACCAGCAGCACATGCTCCGGCAGGCCGGCGCGCAGGCGTTTGATCTCGGAGGACGGCAGATAGGTGCCAGTCGGGTTGTTCGGGTTCGCCAGCCACACCAGCTTGGTGCGCGGCGTGACGCAGTTCAGGATCGCGTCGACGTTGCAGGTGAAGTTGGTTTCCGGAGCGACCACATTGGTGGCGCCGTTCGCCTGGGTAGCGATCGGGTAGACCAGGAAGCCGTGTGCGGTCGAAATAGCCTCGTCGCCGGGGCCGAGATAGACATGCGCAATCAGGTTGAGAATTTCGTCGGAGCCGGCGCCGCAGATGATCTGCGCGGGGTCGAGGCCGAAGCGGTGGCCGAGCGCCTCGCGCAGCACCTTCGACGTGCCTTCCGGATAATCCTCGAGATGCGCGACAGTAGTGGCAAAGGCGTCCTTGGCGCGCGACGATGGGCCGAACGGCGTCTCATTGGCCGACAGCTTGTAGGTCTTGCGGCCCGGCTCCACCACCGGGCTCTTGCCAGGGGTGTAGGGCGCGATATCGAGAATGCCGGGCTTCGGCACAGGACGGGACATCTTCAACTCCAGAACGTCAGATTGGCTTACGAACGCGGTGCGTCGTTGGCGGCCACGGTATAGCGGGTTGCGTGGCTGCCGACGAGAGCCGTGGAGCGCACCGACGCGCCGGCTTCGATCAGCGCCGACTTGATCTTGTCGAGGCTCGAGGCTCTCGTGATCGAGATCAGCAGCGCCGCGCCGTCAAAGGCGGTATCCGGCACGGCGACGATTTCGGCCAGTGGCGACAGCGCGCGCGCGGTCTCGGCATTCCAGCCTGACACTCGCACGCTCCACATCTCGACTTCGGTCACCATGGCGCTGTCGGCGACGCGCGACACCACAAACACCGGCAATGCGGCCGGATGGTCGGCGCGTTCGATGAACGGCAGGCGCGCGATGATCTTCGGCGCGCCCTGGGCTTCCAGCGGGATCCACCACGGCGTGCGGCTGGATGTCGCCGAGACCAGCGCGAGATCGCCCTTGGACTTGGCCACGGCCTCGACCGCTGCGGCCGCGCTGAAATGCGCGATGTAAGGCACCGTGAAGCCGAAGTGAAAGCGCGCGGAATCCCGCATTGCGCTCTCGCCGAGCGACAGATCCGCATGCACCGAGAACGGCGCCTGAACGTAAGTGAAAGTCGAGATGATCACCCGCCAGATGCTCTCGACGGTGTCGATCGGCAGGATGCCGCGATGGCGCTGCACCAGACGGCGCATCATGTCGGCCTCGCGCGCCGGCCGGAAGGCAGAACCGACCTCCTGGGTCTGCTTCACCGAAATCAGCCGGTCGATGATGTCGCCGCGCTGCATCAACAGGGCGTGAACCTGTGCGTCGATGCTGTCGATCTCTTTGCGCAGTTCGTCCAGCGAGGGCGGGGCGGGTGGTAATTTCGACATGTTCAAAACCTTCGGGACGGGAGGCGTGATAGGTCCCGTCAAGCTTGGCCGGGCCGGCTCCAGGGAGCCGGCGGGCACGGCCATTGATTAGGTAAGACGGTGCCGGAAAGCAAAGAAAACATGGCGGATTTGGCCGCAGGGCAGTTGGTCAATTTGACCGGGCCATACGCCTGTTTGCCCATATTGACGGCAGGCGAGCGTGGGACTAATATCTTCTCACTCCCGTGGTCATTTGAGCCGGCCGGCTTGCAGCCACGTTAAACAACTCGCTAAACAGGCCGGGGACAGTTTGATCCCGGCCGAACTATTTGTTCAGGCCGGGTTTTTTATGGCCTGATTCCGGTTTTGGTTTGAGAACCTCCTGAGGAGGCCGGTATCAAGATGGTAAATGTCGAACTGGTGAAGAGTCCGGTTGTCCGCCCCGATGAGCGTGGACATGAAGCCGATCATCCGACCTCGCTGGTCGCGGCCTTCGGCATGGATCAGCCGTTGCGGCTCGATTGCGGCATCGACCTCGCCCCGTTCCAAATCGCCTATCAGACCTACGGAACTCTCAACGCCGACAAATCCAATGCTATCCTGGTCTGCCACGCTTTGACCGGCGACCAGCACGTCGCCAATATCAATCCGATCACCGGCAAGCCCGGTTGGTGGCAGACACTGGTCGGCCCGGGCAAGGCACTCGATACCGAACGCTACTTCATCATTTCCTCCAATGTGCTTGGCGGCTGCATGGGCTCGACCGGCCCGGCGTCGACCAATCCCGCTACCGGCAAGATCTGGGGGCTGGATTTCCCGGTCATCACCATTCCCGACATGGTGCGTGCGCAGGCGATGCTGATCGACAGTCTCGGTATTGGCCAGCTGTTCTGCGTCGTCGGCGGCTCCATGGGCGGCATGCAGACGCTGCAATGGACCGCGGCTTATCCGGAGCGGGTGTTCTCCGCGCTGGCGGTCGCCTGCAGCACGCGGCACTCGGCGCAGAATATTGCTTTCCACGAATTGGGGCGTCAGGCCGTGATGGCCGATCCCGACTGGCGCGGCGGGCGCTATTTCGAGGAAGGCACACATCCGCATCGCGGCCTTGGCGTCGCGCGCATGGCCGCGCATATTACTTATCTCTCGGATGCCGCTTTGCACCGCAAGTTCGGTCGGCGCATGCAGGACAGGGAATTGCCGACATTCTCGTTCGACGCTGATTTCCAGGTCGAGAGCTATCTGCGCTACCAGGGTTCGTCCTTTGTCGAGCGCTTCGACGCGAACTCCTATCTCTATCTGACGCGCGCCATGGACTATTTCGATATTGCGGCCGACCACAACGGCAAGCTTGCGGAAGCGTTTCGCGATACGCAGACGCGCTTCTGTCTGATGTCGTTCACATCAGACTGGCTGTTTCCGACGGCGGAATCACGCGACGTCGTGCATGCGCTGAATGCCGGCGGCGTCCGCGTGTCCTTTGCGGAGATCGAGACCGACAAGGGCCATGATGCCTTCCTGCTCGACGTGCCCGAGTTTCTCGATATCGCCGGTGCGTTCCTGAATTCCGCAGCCTCCGTACGCGGCCTGCCGGTTACGGGGGCATAGAGATGGCGTTTCAACAACAGACCTTGCCGCTGAATTCTGCGGTGGCGACGCCGGCGCCGCGCGGCACGCAGGACTATCGCGGCGATCACCTCCTGGTTGCGGAGATGATCAAGCCGGGCTCGAAGGTGCTCGACGTCGGCTGTGGTGACGGCGATCTGCTGCAATTGCTGGAAAGCCGCGGTATCGACGGCCGCGGCATCGAACTGTCGCGCGAGGGCGTCAACCGCTGCGTCGGCAAAGGCCTCGCAGTGGTGCAGGGCGACGCCGATACGGACTTGATCAACTATCCCGACGATGCGTTCGACTACGTGATCCTGTCGCAGACGCTGCAGGCGACACGGCAGCCGCGGGTGGTGCTGGAAAATCTACTGCGCATCGGTCGCAGCGCCATCGTGTCGTTTCCGAATTTTGGCTTCTGGAAAATGCGCGTGCAGTTGCTTGTCGGCGGTCGCATGCCACGTACGGAGAATCTGCCGGCGACGTGGTACGACACGCCGAACATTCACTTCTGTACCATCAAGGATTTCGTTGTCTTGTGCGACGAGATCAACGTGAAGATGGAGCGTGCCGTTGCACTCGATCTCTATGGCCGTCCGCTGCGCCTCAATGCGCCTTGGTGGTTCTGGAACATGTTCGGGGAGCAGGGCGTTTTCCTGCTGAGCCGCGCGAGTAAATCGGCGCAACCCTGATCGCGTGTAGATTTCTGCCTGATGGAAGCAGAAATACCGCATTCTATGCGGCTTTTCACGCCGTGTGTCGGTCCGCGATGCACGCCAAAGATGTGCTTAAAAGCTAATTCGAATAGGTAATATAAGCGCACATTCTGTCGAATGGGTGGCTGGTATGTCTATACGTATGGCGTCCGTTGAAGTTGAAGCGATTCACTCCGATGTCGCCGTTAAAAAATCGTCACTTGAACCGTTCTAGGTCTTGTTATCGCCATACCAACTTCGTTACCACGCCCGTCCCGATTGTTGGCCCGCGTATTTGGGCCGATGGGGTTCGGGGGTGTTAAGAGGAAAAATTCGGTATGGTTCAGTTCTTTGCGTATCGCCGTGCACTTCGCATCTCGGCTCTTGCGGTGTGTTCGGCGGCAGTTCTCGCGTCAGTCTCTCCTGCGTCGGCACGTCCTCATCACGGCGCTTCGCGTCATTCGCACCACGTCGGCAAGTACACACACAGCACGCGTCATCACGTCCGGCATCGCGCGCGGTATGCGCGACGCAGTGCCCGAGTCGAACAGCAGGCGCCTTCGTTCGGCGACTCCACAAATTTCAATAACGCCAATGCAAGCATGAACCAGCCCTCCGGTGGCTTCGGCGGTTCGGGTATCGTTGACGCTGCACGCAGCTTCATCGGCCGCGGCAATCCGACCGCGCGCGGTCGCTTGTGGTGCGCAGCGTTCATGAACCTCGTATTGAAGCGCACCGGCCATCAGGGCACGGGCTCGGACATGGCGCGCTCGTTCTCGAGCTATGGCCAGCGCATCTCCGGTCCGCAGGTCGGCGCCATCGCCGTGATGTCGCGCGGTCGTCGCGGCGGTCATGTCGGTGTCGTCTCGGGCGTCGATGCCAAGGGCAACCCGATCATCGTCTCCGGCAATCACGGCAACCGCGTCGCCGAGTCGGTGTATTCGCGTGGCCGCGTTTACGCCTACGTGATGCCGACGAGCTGAGTTCGTCTATTCTTCGACGACGATCTTATCGCCGGCGGTGATCATGCCGCCGGTGATGACCTCAGCGTAAATTCCGCAATCGGCATGACCGTAGGTCTGCAGCAGCGTTTTCGGAATCATCAGATCCCGCGCGGCCGTATCCGGATCGACATTGGTCGCTGCACAGCGGACGATGCGCTTCACCACCTTGAGCCGGGTGCTGCCGATGGCGAGCGTCCGGTCGATCAATTCGAATTCATGCCAGGCCGGCCAGCCCGCTACATGTAAGTTGCCGCGAAAGCGCAGCGGATGCACCGTCTGCCCGACGGCCTTTTCGAGATCTTTGACGCTGGCAAGGTTGATGATCGACACCACCTTGCGCGGCACGTCCGAAAAGCTATGGCCGTCCGCGAACAGCACCTTGGGTGGTCCGCGCAATTCATCGGCAAAATTTGCAGCGAAGAACGCTTCGATCTCCGCACGTCCTTCGGCCGTCTGCAGATCGGCTCGCGCTGCCTCCACATTGTCCTGCCGGATCGTCAGTGTATGGCTGGCGTCGTCGTAGTGGCTGCGGAGCGTCGCCAGGCGCTCGTTGCGCATCAGCATCAGAAACTGGGTCTTGGGAAAATATTGCGGTGCTGCCGGGTCGAACCCGATCGGGCCGTTCTCGATGGCATAGCGCCGGTCCGCGGGCAGGGGCTGGCCGGGCTTCAGCGTGACTTGTTCCAGAGGCTCGGGCGTCAGGCCCTTCACGGGATAGCGGTAGATGCTGGCAACGCTGGCGTAAGACTGTTCTGGCATGGTTCCGGTCTTAAGAGATTTGGGCCCGCGGCGCCATCGCCTGGTCGATTGGAATTTTATGCGGACCCCTTCCGTTTCGGGAACTGGCTGCCCACATTTGCATCAAGCTGGTTTTGACGCCAGCGACGACCGCAGCCGGTTGACCACCATCAATGCGGCCTGCGGAAACCCAATGAAGATGCCCCATCTGTGCTTTCGAGGCGGACAGGGCAGGCCGAGGGACAACACACGATGAACATTGAGAAATACACCGAACGGGTGCGCGGTTTCATCCAGTCGGCGCAGTCACTGGCTGTGCGCGAGGGCCATCAGCAATTCTCGCCGCTGCACATTCTGAAAGTTCTGCTGGACGACAGCGAAGGTCTGGCCGGCGGCCTGATCGATCGCGCCGGCGGCAACTCCCGCGCCATCCTGAAGGCGACGGAAACCGAGCTGGGCAAGATGCCCAAGGTCTCGGGCGCAGGGGCCGGGCAGGTCTATCTGGCGCCAGCGACCGCGCGCGCTTTCGATGCAGCCGAAAAGGCCGCCGAAAAGGCCGGCGACAGTTTCGTCACCGTGGAGCGGCTGCTGCTTGCGCTGGCGCTCGACAAGGACTCCGAAGCCGGCAGCCTGCTCAACAAGGGCGGCGTCACCCCGCAGAATCTCAACGCCGCGATCAATGCGCTGCGCAAGGGCCGCACGGCGGATTCCGCCACGGCCGAAAATGCCTATGACGCGTTGAAGAAATATGCCCGCGACCTGACCCAGGCGGCGCGTGACGGCAAGCTCGACCCGGTGATCGGCCGCGACGAGGAAATCCGCCGCACGATTCAGGTATTGTCGCGGCGAACCAAGAATAATCCCGTGCTGATCGGCGAACCCGGCGTCGGCAAGACTGCCATTGTCGAAGGTCTCGCGCTGCGCATCCTCAATGGCGACGTGCCGGAGAGCCTGAAGGACAAAAGCCTGCTGTCGCTCGATCTCGGTGCGCTGATCGCCGGTGCGAAATATCGCGGCGAGTTCGAGGAGCGGCTGAAGGCGGTGCTCGGCGAGGTGACCTCGGCCGAGGGCGGCATCATCCTGTTCATCGACGAAATGCATCAGCTGATCGGCGCCGGCAAGGGCGATGGCGCAATGGATGCGTCCAACCTGCTGAAGCCTGCGCTCGCCCGCGGCGAATTGCATTGCATCGGCGCCACCACGCTCGACGAATATCGCAAGCATGTGGAGAAGGACGCGGCGCTGGCGCGGCGCTTCCAGCCGATCTTCGTGGCGGAACCGACCGTCGAAGATACGGTCTCGATCCTGCGCGGCCTCAAGGACAAATACGAACAGCATCACGGCGTCCGCATCACGGATAGCGCGCTGGTCGCTGCCGTCACCCTGTCGAACCGTTACATCACCGATCGCTTCCTGCCGGACAAGGCCATCGACCTGATGGACGAAGCTTCGGCGCGGCTGAAGATGCAGGTCGATTCCAAACCTGAAGAACTCGACTCGATGGACCGCGAAATCATCCGGCTCAAGATCGAGCAGGAGGCGCTTGGCAAGGAAACCGATGCCGGCTCGAAGAGCAGGCTCGAAACGCTCAAGAAGGAACTCGCCGAGCTCGAAGAGAAATCGGCAGCGCTCACCCAGCGCTGGTCGGCCGAGAAGAACAAGTTGTCGAATGCGCAGAAGCTCAAGAGCGAGCTCGATGGCTTGCGCCTCGAATTGGCCGAGGCGCAGCGCCGCGGCGAATATCAACGCGCTGGCGAACTGGCCTATGGCCGGATTCCCGATCTTGAAAAGCGGCTGGCCGATATCGAAGCCAACGAGAATTCCGAGATGATGGAAGAGGCGGTCACCGCCAATCACATCGCGCAGGTGGTCTCGCGCTGGACCGGCGTGCCGGTCGACAAGATGCTCGAAGGTGAGAAGGACAAGCTGCTGCGCATGGAACTCAGCCTCGGCGAGCGCGTCGTCGGCCAGGCCGAAGCCGTGCGCGCGGTGGCAACTGCCGTCCGTCGTTCACGGGCAGGCCTGCAGGATCCGAACCGGCCGATCGGCTCGTTCATGTTTCTCGGTCCCACCGGTGTCGGCAAGACCGAACTGACCAAGGCGCTGGCGTCCTATCTGTTCGACGACGACACCGCGATGGTTCGTCTCGATATGTCCGAATATATGGAGAAGCACTCGGTCTCGCGTCTGATCGGCGCGCCTCCGGGCTATGTCGGTTATGACGAGGGCGGCGCGCTCACCGAAGCTGTGCGGCGGCGGCCCTATCAGGTCGTGCTGTTCGACGAGGTCGAGAAGGCGCATCCGGATGTGTTCAACGTGCTGCTGCAGGTGCTCGACGATGGCCGGCTGACCGATGGCCAGGGCCGCACTGTCGATTTCCGCAACACGCTGATCATCATGACGTCGAATCTCGGTTCCGAATTCCTGGTCAATCAGCCCGAGGGCGAGGATACGTCAGCCGTGCGCGACCTGGTGATGGGCAATGTCCGCGCCCATTTCCGGCCGGAATTCCTGAATCGCGTCGACGAGATCATCCTGTTCCACCGCTTGCAGAAGAGCGAGATGGGTCGGATCGTCGAGATCCAGTTCGCGCGGCTCACCAAGCTGCTGGAAGATCGCAAGATCACGTTGGTGCTCGAGGACGAAGCCCGCGACTGGCTCGCCGACAAGGGCTGGGATCCCGCCTACGGCGCCCGTCCCCTCAAGCGCGTGATCCAGCGCAACGTGCAGGATCCGCTGGCCGAGATGATCCTCGCCGGCGACGTCAGGGACGGCGACCATGTCGACATAAGCGCCGCCGGCAACGTCCTGACCTTCAATGGCAAGCCGGCACGGACCGCGGAGATCGCCGAGTTCGAGGCGCCGGTGCCGAAGCGGCAGCTGAATTGACGGCACGGGTTTAAACGCAACGAAACGGCCTGAATCTCGCGGTTCAGGCCGTTTCCATGTCGGAGAAAGATCATGACCCGCATTCTCGTGGTCGGCGCCACCGGCCTTGTCGGCCGCCATGTCATCGCCAAAGCGCTCGCCGACAGTCGGATTACGCGCATCGTTGCGCCGACGCGGCGGCCGCTTGAGGCGCATGCGAAGCTCGACAACCCGCTGGTCGATTTCGACCGGTTACCAGCCGAGGCCGACTGGTGGGACGTCGATGGTGTGATCTGTGCACTCGGCACGACGCGCGCCAAGGCCGGCTCGGATCAGGCGTTTCGCGTTGTGGATCATGATTACCCGCTTGAAGTCGCCCGGCTGGCGCGCAAGCACGGCGCTAGCCGTTTCGCGCTCAATTCGTCGGTGGGTGCCAATGCGCGCTCAAAGTTGCTCTATCCGCGTACCAAAGGCGAAGTGGAGGAAGCGCTGAAGGCGATGGGCTTTCCGTCTTTGACGATTGTGCGGCCGGGCCTGATCGGTGGTGATCGCGACGAATTCCGGCTAGGCGAGCACGTCGCGGCGGCGGTGCTCGGTGTGCTGGGTCCGGTTCTGCCGCGCAGCTACCGGATCAGTCCGGCAGACAAGATCGCCGACGCATTGATCGAGGCCGCCGTGACCGACGCGCCTGGCGTTTGCCTGATTGAATCAAGCGAGCTCGCTGCGGATTGATCGCCGGACCTCAGCGTTTTTTGCTACTGTCCCGAGCGTCCCCTAGCCCACGCGGCGTCGGTCTGATGCGCAGAACAAGGCGAAAAATACGAATTTAGCGGCTGGTCGTCGGCCGTGCTGGTGGCACCGCGCCGGTCACGCCGGCATCGGACACGCGGGCGCCGGGGCCACGCATGGTCATCTGGGCGTCGATCCGGTCACGTTCCTTCTCGAAGCCGGCCATGATCGGCCCTTCGAGCGAGCGGCCGCGTGGCAGTTTCACGCGCATAGGATCGACGAAGCGGCCGTTGACCAGAATTTCGTAGTGAACGTGGGCGCCGGTGGACATGCCGGTCGAGCCGACGAAGCCGATGACCTGGCCCTGCCGCACGCGCTTGCCGGGCTCCATGCCCTTGGCGAAGGCCGACATATGGCCGTAGGCGGTCTCGTAGCCGTTATTGTGCTTGATGCGGATATATTTGCCGTAGCCGCCTTCCCAGGCGGCTTTTTCAATCACGCCGTTGCCGGATGCGAAAATCGGGGTGCCGTAGGGCGTCGACCAGTCCACGCCGGTATGCATCTTGGTGTAGCCGAGGATCGGGTGGCGGCGTCCGCCGAAGCCCGAACGCATGATGGCGTTATTGACGGGTTTGCGGACCAGGAACTTCTTCGCGCTCTTGCCGGTCTCGTCATAGTAGTCGACGACCGAGTCGTCGGTGGTCAGGAAGCGATAGTATTTCTTGGTTTCGCCGCCCACTGTAAGCGAAGCGAACAGCACTTCGGTCTTTTCGGTGATGGTGGCGCCTTCGTCTTCGCCGGCGAAGAACACGTCGAACGAGTCGCCGGGCTGTACTTTGCGCTGGAAATCCACGTCGTAGGAGTAGATCCGGATCATGTCCTCGATGACGGTGGCAGGGACCTTGTTGCGCAGCGCCGTCTCGTAAATGCTCTGATAGAGCCGCACGCCGGTGCCGTCATCCTCCTCGTCATCATCCGATGCGCTTGGCGCTTCGGCGACGGTATTCATGCTGGAGACATCGACGGCGACGTATTTGCCGAGATCGGAGAGGGCGGCGACCGCCTCGATGGTGGAATCGTTGGCGACGATGACGCGGTAGGGCTGCAAACGCTGGCCCGGTCCGGCCGGCGACATGAGGATTCGAACTTTCTGGCCTTCCTTCAGTCCGCCGTCGCGGCCGCGGGCACCCAGCGTATAGGCGATGGCCTTGGCTTCCTCGGGCATAGCGCCCTGGTCGCGCAGGATGTTCAGGATGGTGTCGCCCTTCTTGACGATATGGATACGCTCGCCATTCGGGTTGCCGCCGGTCGCCTGATCCTTGGTCTTGGCCAGCAGCGTGACGTTTTCCGGCACGATACGGGTTTCGAAGCCGGCATAAGGATCGGCCGTGGTGCCTTCGGCGGCATAGGCCATCTTCATGTCGGGCTGTCCGCCGATATCGCCGGTGGCGCTGGCGACTGTCGTGTAGCGAACGCCAGTATTGCCGCGCCAGTTGGAGGCGTCGCGCACGCGCATCAAGACTTCATCGATAGCAACGCTGGCGCCGATCTTGGCTTTCGGCAGTACCTGACCGAGATCGCGGGTGACGAAGGAGACTTCGGCATCGGGCTCGACGGCATTCGGATTGACCGCGGCGTCGTCGCTGTTCGGAGCGGGGCTGCCGACATCGGTCAGCAGGCGCTGGGCATTGAAGGGCGGGATCTTGGCGCTGAGATCGCTGGTCGCCATGGCCAGATTGCCGGAAATCCGGATGAAGGGCCGCACGCGCATGACGTCGCGATTGCCGACGCGGGTGACGGTGGAGACTTTGAGTACCTGGCGCGCGGCGGAAGAGTCGCTCGGCGGCGGCAGGCGGTCGGACTTATGCAGGCTGGCTTGTTTGTCGGTGGCACTGAAGGCGCCGCGTAGCGCGCCTTCGACGCGTTCGGGTACCTTGGCAAAGGTCATCTCGCCGTCAAGCGACGCAAAAACGGCGCCGCCGATCAGAGCCGCGCCGCAGAGACCTGTGAGGATAGTACCACTGAACCACTGTACCGAAACGCGGCGACGATCGATGACTGCGGCTTCGGAGCCATCAACGGATAGCGGCGGCTCGTGGCCGAGATCAATCATCCCGGTCTCACGATTATAGGCGCCACCGCGTGACAGTCCGTGATTCAAGCCGACATCCCCCGAATTCCCAGCATCATGCGAAGAGTCTTCCCCAAGCACATCGCATCGACGGTCGAACAGTGCGCGCCAAAATGCTGGCCGAATGGACGAACGTCAATGCTGCAAACTCTTTCGCTGTGTTCTCTTTGGCCCAAAAGCGCACTGCGATGACGCAGCTCGTTCTTTCGAGAGACCGTTGGGCCCAGATCCGGTTCGACCGCCCCCAAAAAGTTTCAGGGGCGACGCAGAATCTTTGCACAAGGCATGCTCAGAACGTCGGAGGAATGTGGCTCTTGTACGGCGTCACCCCTGTAAAACCTACGCTTTTTGGGCCCTGGGGCCTCCTCCACAGTACGTGACGATTTTCTGACGAATGGCGTTGACAGTTTCGGGTGAGGGGGCCTATAACCCGGCCACTGAGCGCAGCGGCGCCGGGGCCTACCAGCCCGGGCGGTTGTTCGTGTCTCGGAAGCTCATCACCGCGAAGAGTGTTTTAGTAGCCGATAGGTGTCGGCTGCTGATCTGTTGTCGGGTGATTGAGTAGCAAGATTTTCTCCCTCTCGGGGGGAGTGACGCTTCGGCGTTGGGCTGTTTGACAAGTTAAAATGAAGAAAGAGAAACGTGGACGGCGGAGTCCTTGCGGGTCTCGTTCGATGGGAGCTTCGGCTTCCTGAGGCGGGGCCGGACGAAAGACTTCGGCGGTACACGTTTTGAACAAAGGTTAACACCATCGTTGTTAGCGCTGTGAAGCGCGGACAGCAGGTCGCCAAAGCCGCAAGGTTTTGAACGACTTAGTATGGTGGGACCTCGTCAATACGTTGTGATCAGCCGGTTTAAAGTTTCAAGTCCAACTTGAGAGTTTGATCCTGGCTCAGAGCGAACGCTGGCGGCAGGCTTAACACATGCAAGTCGAACGGGCGTAGCAATACGTCAGTGGCAGACGGGTGAGTAACGCGTGGGAACATACCTCTTGGTTCGGAACAACACAGGGAAACTTGTGCTAATACCGGATAAGCCCTTACGGGGAAAGATTTATCGCCGAGAGATTGGCCCGCGTCTGATTAGCTAGTTGGTAGGGTAATGGCCTACCAAGGCGACGATCAGTAGCTGGTCTGAGAGGATGATCAGCCACATTGGGACTGAGACACGGCCCAAACTCCTACGGGAGGCAGCAGTGGGGAATATTGGACAATGGGCGCAAGCCTGATCCAGCCATGCCGCGTGAGTGATGAAGGCCCTAGGGTTGTAAAGCTCTTTTGTACGGGAAGATAATGACGGTACCGTAAGAATAAGCCCCGGCTAACTTCGTGCCAGCAGCCGCGGTAATACGAAGGGGGCTAGCGTTGCTCGGAATCACTGGGCGTAAAGGGTGCGTAGGCGGGTTTTTAAGTCAGAGGTGAAATCCTGGAGCTCAACTCCAGAACTGCCTTTGATACTGAAAGTCTTGAGTATGGGAGAGGTGAGTGGAACTGCGAGTGTAGAGGTGAAATTCGTAGATATTCGCAAGAACACCAGTGGCGAAGGCGGCTCACTGGCCCATAACTGACGCTGAGGCACGAAAGCGTGGGGAGCAAACAGGATTAGATACCCTGGTAGTCCACGCCGTAAACGATGAATGCCAGCCGTTAGTGGGTTTACTCACTAGTGGCGCAGCTAACGCTTTAAGCATTCCGCCTGGGGAGTACGGTCGCAAGATTAAAACTCAAAGGAATTGACGGGGGCCCGCACAAGCGGTGGAGCATGTGGTTTAATTCGACGCAACGCGCAGAACCTTACCAGCCCTTGACATGTCTATGACCGGTACCAGAGATGGAACCTTCCCTTCGGGGCATAGAGCACAGGTGCTGCATGGCTGTCGTCAGCTCGTGTCGTGAGATGTTGGGTTAAGTCCCGCAACGAGCGCAACCCCCGTCCTTAGTTGCTACCATTTAGTTGAGCACTCTAAGGAGACTGCCGGTGATAAGCCGCGAGGAAGGTGGGGATGACGTCAAGTCCTCATGGCCCTTACGGGCTGGGCTACACACGTGCTACAATGGCGGTGACAATGGGAGGCAAAGGGGCGACCCCTCGCAAATCTCAAAAAGCCGTCTCAGTTCGGATTGGGCTCTGCAACTCGAGCCCATGAAGTTGGAATCGCTAGTAATCGTGGATCAGCATGCCACGGTG
>NZ_LVYV01000001.1:310000-312500 GCF_001618955.1 Tardiphaga robiniae | reverse complement strand
GAAGCACCAGCCGACAGTTTCGGTGGGTGTTTTGTCGTCGGGTTGAGTTGTCAGGTTTCTGAAAAGGGGCCTGGCGGATCTCGATCGGTGCAACGTTCTGCTGCTTGTTTCGAACGAAATAATCGGCGCGCTGCGAAGAAAGAGATTGCTTCCTTCCTCCGGAAGGTCTACTGGTTCGCTCCCTTCGGGGCGCTGGCATCCACTGGATGCCGCCTGATGGATCTCACTTTGGAAGATCTGAAGATAGAGATTTCTCCCTTCTGGGGAGAGTGACGCTTCGGCGTTGGGCTGTTTGACAAGTTAAAATGAAGAAAGAGAAACGTGGACGGCGGAGTCCTTGCGGGTCTCGTTCGATGGGAGCTTCGGCTTCCTGAGGCGGGGCCGGACGAAAGACTTCGGCGGTACACGTTTTGAACAAAGGTTAACACCATCGTTGTTAGCGCTGTGAAGCGCGGACAGCAGGTCGCCAAAGCCGCAAGGTTTTGAACGACTTAGTATGGTGGGACCTCGTCAATACGTTGTGATCAGCCGGTTTAAAGTTTCAAGTCCAACTTGAGAGTTTGATCCTGGCTCAGAGCGAACGCTGGCGGCAGGCTTAACACATGCAAGTCGAACGGGCGTAGCAATACGTCAGTGGCAGACGGGTGAGTAACGCGTGGGAACATACCTCTTGGTTCGGAACAACACAGGGAAACTTGTGCTAATACCGGATAAGCCCTTACGGGGAAAGATTTATCGCCGAGAGATTGGCCCGCGTCTGATTAGCTAGTTGGTAGGGTAATGGCCTACCAAGGCGACGATCAGTAGCTGGTCTGAGAGGATGATCAGCCACATTGGGACTGAGACACGGCCCAAACTCCTACGGGAGGCAGCAGTGGGGAATATTGGACAATGGGCGCAAGCCTGATCCAGCCATGCCGCGTGAGTGATGAAGGCCCTAGGGTTGTAAAGCTCTTTTGTACGGGAAGATAATGACGGTACCGTAAGAATAAGCCCCGGCTAACTTCGTGCCAGCAGCCGCGGTAATACGAAGGGGGCTAGCGTTGCTCGGAATCACTGGGCGTAAAGGGTGCGTAGGCGGGTTTTTAAGTCAGAGGTGAAATCCTGGAGCTCAACTCCAGAACTGCCTTTGATACTGAAAGTCTTGAGTATGGGAGAGGTGAGTGGAACTGCGAGTGTAGAGGTGAAATTCGTAGATATTCGCAAGAACACCAGTGGCGAAGGCGGCTCACTGGCCCATAACTGACGCTGAGGCACGAAAGCGTGGGGAGCAAACAGGATTAGATACCCTGGTAGTCCACGCCGTAAACGATGAATGCCAGCCGTTAGTGGGTTTACTCACTAGTGGCGCAGCTAACGCTTTAAGCATTCCGCCTGGGGAGTACGGTCGCAAGATTAAAACTCAAAGGAATTGACGGGGGCCCGCACAAGCGGTGGAGCATGTGGTTTAATTCGACGCAACGCGCAGAACCTTACCAGCCCTTGACATGTCTATGACCGGTACCAGAGATGGAACCTTCCCTTCGGGGCATAGAGCACAGGTGCTGCATGGCTGTCGTCAGCTCGTGTCGTGAGATGTTGGGTTAAGTCCCGCAACGAGCGCAACCCCCGTCCTTAGTTGCTACCATTTAGTTGAGCACTCTAAGGAGACTGCCGGTGATAAGCCGCGAGGAAGGTGGGGATGACGTCAAGTCCTCATGGCCCTTACGGGCTGGGCTACACACGTGCTACAATGGCGGTGACAATGGGAGGCAAAGGGGCGACCCCTCGCAAATCTCAAAAAGCCGTCTCAGTTCGGATTGGGCTCTGCAACTCGAGCCCATGAAGTTGGAATCGCTAGTAATCGTGGATCAGCATGCCACGGTGAATACGTTCCCGGGCCTTGTACACACCGCCCGTCACACCATGGGAGTTGGTTCTACCTGAAGGCAGTGCGCTAACCGCAAGGGGGCAGCTGACCACGGTAGGGTCAGCGACTGGGGTGAAGTCGTAACAAGGTAGCCGTAGGGGAACCTGCGGCTGGATCACCTCCTTTCTAAGGATGGATCTTCAGAAGCTTGCTTCTATCGATCCTCTTTTGAAACATCAGTGGCCAGACATTGGATCAATGTTTGAGCTGCATAGGCGGGACACCGCCGTCTTCGTTTCTCTTTCTTCGCGGACGAACACACGCTGGGGCGTGCTCGTGCTGCTTATTGGCGTTTGATCGCAAGATCATGTCGATGAGCCGAGCGCAGTCCTTTGTTGTTAGGGCTTGTAGCTCAGTTGGTTAGAGCGCGCGCTTGATAAGCGTGAGGTCGGAAGTTCAAGTCTTCCCAGGCCCACCATATTTGCGCGCTTTGAATTGAGCTGCTGCTGACGTCGACTTTGCATCTGCAAAACGTACTCTTCATTGAGCGTTGAGCATTCGTCTTCTGGAACGGGGGCATAGCTCAGCTGGGAGAGCGCGTGCTTTGCAAGCATGAGGTCGTCGGTTCGATCCCGTCTGCCTCCACCAGAA
>NZ_LVYV01000001.1:0-305000 GCF_001618955.1 Tardiphaga robiniae | reverse complement strand
AAATGCCGGCCAAGGACAAGAAGGCCGCGCTCGCCGATCTCAACGCCGCGCTCAAATCGCCGCCGCCTGCAGTCGAGAACAAGGGCAATATCGATCTCGTCGGCAAATATTACGACAAGCTGGCCGCAGCGATGCAGAACGACGAGTAAGTCCGCCATTGCCATCGCACGGCTTGGACTTCTGAAGATCGGGGCCGCGGTACGGTCCCGATTGTCGTTGGAGGCCAGGCCAACGCTACGAAATAACGCCTTGGCGTGCTCCGAATTGTTGTCTAAGCCCTCGTTATTCCGGCTTTCACGAGCCTTTCACTGACGCGGGAGACCGACATGTCGAATCCGAAAGAAGTTCCCGCCCTCCCGCTGAAGGGCTACAGCCTGTTGGACTTCCAGCCCGATCCGACCGTGGTCGGCATCTCCTTCGACACCGAGGCGGGTGTGTTCATGTTCGTGGCCACCAAGGAAATCCTCGACATGCTCGGCCAGGCTTTCATCCACAAGGCCGCCTCAATGCCATCGCGCGAGCAGAGCTGAGACAAAGCTGTTCGCCGCTCCGGAATCGGGTGGCGGATGGCTGAAGATCGTCGCAAACTCCGGACCTCACCACATCGGATGCTGATGCGATCGATGGAGGCTCATATGACCGACGTTCAGTTTACTCTCTTCGACACCGCCATCGGCCGCTGCGGCATCGCATGGGCCGATCGCGGCATCATTGCTGTGCAACTGCCGCAGCCAGACGAAAAGCAGACCCGCGTGCGCATCAAGCAGCGCCACGCGGATATCGTTGAAGCCGCACCGCCGCCCGCGGTACAGGCAGCCATCGACGGTATCGTCGAACTGATGACCGGCAAGCCGGTCGATCTTCTCGATATCGATCTCGATCTCACCGACGTCCCCGAATTCAATCGCAACGTCTATGCGATTGCCCGCCAGATACCGCCGGGCGCAACGCTGACTTATGGCGATATCGCCAAGAAGCTTGGCGGCGTTGAACTGTCACGCAATGTCGGGCAGGCGATGGGGCAGAATCCGTGTCCGGTAATCGTGCCGTGTCACCGGGTGCTGGCTGCCGGCGGCAAGCCGGGCGGATTTTCGGCCAATGGCGGCGTCGAGACGAAGCTCAAGATGCTCGCCATCGAGGGCGCGTATGTGAATCACACGCCCTCGCTGTTCGATTAGACCTGCCGCAAGATTGCCGCAGGCCTGACGCAGGATTTTCGCAAGCTGACGTGAAATTGCGTCAGGCCGCTTTTCGATCCTAACCCTTTGGCGGAACGGAGATCTTGACCGATTCCCGCTGCAGCATCTTGTCGTGGAAAGCGTCGAGTTTCGGAAACGCCTTGTGCCATCCGCAATCCGGGAAGCGGAAGTCGGCATAACCGAGCACACAGACGAGCGCGATCTGCGCCGCATCCATCGGACGCGTCAGGATGTCCGGATGATTTTCGAAACGCGTCAGGCCCTGCCAGGCGCGATCCCACTGATCGTCATACCAGGCCTGCCACAACAGCTCCTTCGGGCGCACGCCGACCTCGTAGCGGCAGAGCAACATCGCATCCGTCATGCCCTGCAGCATTGAATGCTCGCTCTTCACCTTCCAGCGCGCCGGACCGGAGGCCGGGATCAGCTTGCCGCCGCCGGCGAGCTCGTCGAGATATTCGGTGATGACATAGGAATCGACGATGACATTGCCATCGTCGAGGATTAGCGCCGGCAATTTCCTGACCGGGCTGATGTCATGGGAATAGGTCTCGTTCTTCTGCGTCGGTGCGACTGAAGCCGCCACCAGTTCGATCTTGTCGATCAGTCCGAGTTCGATCGCCGCGATGCGCACCTTGCGTGCAAAGGGCGAACCCGGAGAAAAAGTCAGCTTCATGTTGAGTATCTTTCATAAATTGAAAAAGCGCGGACACGCCCATGCGTGTCCGCGCGAGATCAAGGGCGCTTAAGCCGCAACCACTTTCTGTTTCTGCTCGCCGAGCTTCTCGATGCCGAGCGTCATGACGTCGCCGACCTCGAGGAATTTCGGCGGCTTCATGCCGAGGCCGACGCCGGGTGGCGTGCCTGTGGTGATGATGTCGCCGGGCATCAGCGTCATCATGCCGGACAGATACGAGACGATCTGCGGCACGTTGAAGATCATGGTCGCAGTCGAGCCGGTCTGGCAGCGCTTGCCGTTGACGTCGAGATACATGCTGAGCTTGTGCACGTCGCCGACTTCGTCTGATGTGACCAGCCACGGGCCGAGCGGGCCGAAGGTGTCGTGCGACTTGCCCTTGGTCCACTGGCCGCCGCGCTCGATCTGGAAGAAGCGCTCGGAAACGTCGTTGCAGACGCTGTAGCCGGCGACGTGCTTCAGCGCATCGGCTTCGGTCACATATTTGGCCCTGGTGCCGATGACGATGGCGAGTTCGACTTCCCAGTCGAGCTTGGTCGAGCCGCGTGGCTTCTCCACGTCGTCATTCGGGCCACACAGGCTATTGAGCGCCTTCATGAAGACGATGGGCTCCGACGGAATCGGCATGCCGGATTCTGCAGCGTGGTCCGCATAGTTCAGGCCGATGGCGATGAATTTCGGCTTGCCGCCGACGGGCGAGCCGATGCGCGGAGCGCCGCTCACAGCAGGCAGCGACGCCGGGTCGAGTGCAGCGAGCTTGGCAAGATTGGCGGGCGCAAATGCATCGTCAGCCAGATCCTTCACCTGGCCGGAGAGGTCGCGCAGCTTGCCGTCCTTGTCGATCAGTCCCGGCTTTTCGCTGCCGAACGCGCCGTATCTTACGAGCTTCATTGTCGTCTCCCTTGGGGCTTGCCTGAAAGGTTGTGGAACAAGGCGCGGGGAAATTCAACCGCGCGACCGAGAGGTCAGAGTCGCAAAAACTAGTGCTGCAGCGCGGCAAATCTGAAGGCGCCACCCTCGCGTGAAATGCGGCCGGCGCCGAAGTGGCCGCCGATCACCAGTGTCGGCGTATCTGCAAAACGCGAGAACAATGCGCGTCGCGATACGGCGGATTGCAGGGGATCGGCATCCGCCGTGGACGACCAGTCGAGATGTGCCATCTGCACCGGATGATGCGCGGCGTCGCCGGTCAGCAGTGCTCCCTCGCCTGCAGACCTGATGTGCACGCTCATATGGCCGGGACTGTGGCCCGGCGTCGGGATCAGCGTGATCTCGTCCGACAGTTGCGCATCGCTGGCAACGAGATCGGCCAGTCCGGCATCCGCGATCGGCTTCACGGAATCGTTGAACACGGCGATATGCGCCTCCGTATCGCTATGCGTCTTCCAGTAGTCATATTCCTGCCGGCCGAACACATAGCGTGCGTTCGGGAACGTCGGAACCCATCGGCCATCGACCAGTTTTGTATTCCAGCCGACATGATCGACATGCAGATGGGTGCACAGCACCGTGTCGATACTCTCCGGCGCGAAACCCGCTGCCGCCATGTTCTCGAGGAACGGCGTGTGCAGGTTATTCCAGGTTGGGACCGAGCGGCCCTGCTTGTCGTTGCCGAGACAGGTATCGACAATGATTTTTTGCGTCGGCGTTTCCACGACTAGCGCATGGATCGACATTTTCAGCCGGCCTTCAGGGGTTGCAAATTCCGGCATTAGCCATGGCAGCGCATGGACTTCATCGGGGCCGACCTGCGGGAGAATGAAGCGTGTGCTGCCAATCGTCTCGCCTTCGATGATCTGCGTGATCCTGACCTTGCCGACCGTCCATTGCATCAGGCGTTCACCCTATTGTTTTTTCGGCTGGAAGATGCGGGTTTCCAGCTTAGCGCGCAATGGATCATCTTGCGGGGCTGCGCGTTGTCTGGATGGAACATCAGGTCCTGCAGCGAGGAGTGTGCGATGCCAGAACTAGCGATTTCATCGGAGAAAGTGAGCTTTGCGTAACCCAAAAAGAAAAGGCGATCGGCCGCGCAGCCGATCGCCTTTCGCGTCTTGAGATATCGCCGCTTACATCGTGCCGGGGAAAGCGCCGCCGTCGAGAACGATGTTCTGGCCGGTGATAAAGCCGGATTTCGAACTGCACAGCCAGGCACATGCCTGACCGAATTCATCGGCTTCACCGAAGCGACCCGACGGATTTTCGGCCGCGCGCTTGGTCAGGATCTCGTCGACCGAAAGACCTGTCGCCTTGACCTGACCGGCTGCAACGCCCTTCAGGCGATCGGTGTTGAACGGGCCGGGCAGCAGGCCGTTGATGGTGACATTCGCACGCACGGTCTTGCGCGACAGGCCGGCGATGAAGCCGGTAAGGCCGCTGCGCGCGCCATTCGACAGGCCGAGCACATCGATCGGCGCCTTCACGGCGGCCGAGGTGATGTTGACGATGCGGCCGAACTTGCGCTCCATCATGCCGTCCACCGTCGCCTTGATCAGTTCGATCGGGGTCAGCATGTTGGCGTCGATGGCCTTGATCCAGTCGTCGCGGGTCCAGTTGCGGAAATCGCCGGGCGGCGGGCCGCCGGCATTGTTAATGAGGATGTCGATCTGGCCGGCTGCCTTCAGCGCGGCTTCGCGGCCTTCGACCGTGGTGATGTCACCGACGACTTCGGTGACCTTGACGCCCGGATAGGCCTTGCGGATATCGGCAGCGGCTGCCGCCAGCACGTCGCCGCCGCGTGCAGTCATCGTGACATGCACGCCTTCCGCCGCCAGCGCTTCGGCGCAACCACGGCCGAGGCCCTTGCTGGATGCGCAGACAAGCGCGCGGCGGCCTTTGATTCCAAGATCCACGATATCACTCCTGAAGTTGTCGAACTGGCGAAGAAAAGAGGGGGCCAGTCTAGCCCGTCGCAAGCGGCCTGATAAGAGCGCCGACGTCAGAGCCGGTGCGCGCGTTTCCATTGCTCGATCGTGGCGGTCATGTCCGGCGGCAGCGATTTGACGCCCTTCTGCCCGGCCAGCGATAGCAGGGGCCGCAGCTGTGAGCCGGTCATATAGGCCGGCTGCCGATCGGCCGGCACCAGCTGGTCGAAGATCAGCACCAGCGTCACCGCGATCAGGCCGACGCGAATGGCGCCGAGCAAAGCACCGCCGAGCCGGTCGCCGATGCCGATCTCGTGGCCGATTATGTCGTTGATCGCCATGCGCAGCAGCGAGCCGAGCACGATCCCGGACACCAGAAAGATCGCGAAGAACAGCAACGAGTTTTGCGTGGTCGGGGTGCTTGCGCTGCCGGACAGTTGCGGCGCGATCAGCCCGGTGATCCAGACAGCCATCGGCATGGCGATCAGATAGCCCAGGATGGTGACCGCACTGCGCAACAACCCGGCGCGAAAGCCAATGACCATGGCGACGATCAGGCCGACATAAACGACGACATCGAAACTGTTCATCGTGTCCTCGTTCATTTCAGCCAATTCCGCGTCAGAGAAATCGGCGGAGTGCGGCGGTTTGCGATCGCGGCAAGGCCGGGTATCACTAGGGCAAAACCAAAGGGAAATGCCATGTCCGGGATATTCGACGTCAGTAAAGAAATCATCCTCATCACCGGTGCCTCGCAGGGCCTTGGCCGGCAATTCGCGCGCGTTCTGGCTGCACATGGCGCCGCCGTGGCGCTGGCCGCGCGGCAGACCGACAAGCTGAAGAGCCTGCAGGAGGAGATCACGGGCAAGGGTGGCCGCGCCGTCGCTGTGCAGATGGACGTCACCGACATGGCGTCGATCGGTGGGGCGTTCGATGCCGCGGAGGAAGCGCTCGGGCCGATCAGCGTGCTCATCAACAATGCCGGCATCGCCGTCGAGAAGCTCGCCGTCGACCAGACTGAAGCCGATTGGGATTCCGTGATAGGCGCCAACCTGAAGGGCGCCTATTTCGCGGCGACCGAAATCGCGCGGCGCATGATCGCTAGGAAGCAGGAAGGCAATATCGTCAATATCGCCTCGGTGCTGGGTTTCGGGCTGACCAAGGCGGTGTCGCCCTATGCGATCTCGAAAGCCGGCATCGTGCAGGCGACCAAGGCACTCGCGCTGGAACTCGCCGGACATCGCATCCGCGTTAATGCGCTTGCACCGGGCTATATCGACACCGACATCAACCACGCCGTGTGGGACACACCGGTCGGTGAGAAACTGGTCAAGCGCATTCCGCAGCGCCGGGTCGGCCATGAGTCGGATCTCGACGGTGCCATCCTGCTGCTGGCCTCCGGCGCCTCGCGTTACATGACCGGCAGCACGGTGACCGTGGATGGCGGCTTTCTGCTGAATTAGGCTGCCACAGGGTGCCCAGCGGGCCTTGGAAGGCTGTTTGGCTCTGTGAGGTCCGTCACTGGGCCGGACTGTGCCGAAACAAGGCAGATTGGCGCGTTCCCGGACCGTCATAAAAGCGCAAAAAGATCGCCGCTGCCCCTTTCCAAAGCAGGCTGGCATTGGTACATACCCCTCGCACCGAGGGCTTTGCCCCGGTTGCCTTCTCAGGAAGCCTCCGGACTGGGATCGATCGACGCCTTGGCGTTGGCCGACTTCGTTTCGTTCTCCGGTTTTCCGAAAGGTTTGGCGCGGGGTGGAGCAGCCCGGTAGCTCGTCAGGCTCATAACCTGAAGGTCATAGGTTCAAATCCTATCCCCGCAACCAAACATTCACCCGCTATTCCAATAGGATAGCGGGTTTTTTGTTGCCTTGAATTCCTTTGGGTCATTCGGCAAATCGTCACCGCGTCGTCACCGTGAAAAAATGTCGCGCTGAGATGATGGACCTCGTCCGATGTCAGTTAGATCACGCATTAGGGCGATTTCGCTCTGACGTGTTTTCACCGCCTGCCCGAGTTCATCGTCGATAATCCTGAGTGCTGGAACCTCAACGACAATCCACTCTGATTCCGCGTTCATGCGCGACACCCGCCGCCCGGTGCTCGGGTCTTTGACGTAGCGCTGTCTGTTCCACACCAGCCGGCCGACATACAACTCATTGTTGATGAGGCCAGTGCCGCGCTTTACGTGTCCGCGGATCGTCGTGTCATTCCATAAGTTTTCATCGGGACCGACGATACCCTCAGCATTTAGAGCTTTCGCGATCGCGCGCGGGCAGATGCCAGACGCGAATTCCTTGAAAGTGCGTCGCGCCACAATTGCCTGTGCTTCATCGATCTCGCGATCGCCGCGGATAGGCTCGCCACGTTCGTCCAGCTTTTTGACGATGCGATAGCCGTAGCAGAGACCACCGCCGGACTTCCCGTCTTCGACGCGGCCACGCAGGCCGCGATGCGTTGTTGCTGCAAGGTCCTTGAGGAACAGGGCGTTCATTGTGTCTTGAGTCCAACGTATAGTTCGCTGATTTCGCCTTCGGCCAGCATGATGATCGGTACACCGGCAAAGCGGAGATGCTTGAACAGCGTGGCGACATCTGCCTGATCGCGACTGATGCGATCTAGCGCTTCCGCCAATACGACGTCGAATTATTGGTGCTGAGCATCCTGCAAGAGCGTCTGGATGCCCGGTCGCAAGATCATACTGGCGCCGGAAATTCCCGCGTCCTTGCAAGTGCTAACGATCGTCCACTTCTCGCGTCAGGTGATGCTTTGCATCGGCGTCAGAATGAATGCTGACGGAAACGACCGTCATTGGTGCTCGTGCAACCAGTATAATTTTTCCCTAACGCCCTGCTTAGTTTTGCTGCAGCGAGGCGTGGATTGAAGCAACTCCCGCCGCAACAACGCGCTTGACAGCATGGTCGATCTAAGGGAGCCTAAACTGCAAGCGTTGGGCAAAGCTGCCCGATAACGCTACAAGTTCAAACCATTTCCAACACCGCGCTTTGAAATTCAAGCGTGTCCAGTTGGTGGCGAGGGCGCCCTCGGCTTCACAGCCGGCGGGCGCTTTTTTTGTTTTGGATCGGGCTGATGATGCGGAAGCACTATCGTATCGGTGTGATGTTCTCGACGACAGGGTCTTACAGTGTCGTCGCACGCTCGATGCTGAATGGTGCGTTGCTGGCTTTCCAGGAAAATGCCGAAGCAGGCGGTGCGGTGACGCTGGAGCCGGTCGTGGTCAACCCTTCGGGCGATCTTACGCGTTACCACGCGCTGAGTTTGGAATTACTCGGCGCCGGGATCCGCCAGGTTTTGGGCTGTTATACTTCTTCGAGCCGCAAGGAGGTCATTCCGTGTTTCGAGAAGTTCGACGGGTTACTCTGGTATCCGTCGCACTATGAGGGATTCGAGAGTTCGGACAATGTGATTTATACCGGGGCGTCACCCAATCAGCACGTACTGCCACTGGTCGACTATCTCGTTTCGCGAGTCGGCACCCGTGCGTTCTGTGTCGGCTCCAACTACATTTGGGCTTGGGAGAACAACCGCATCTTCCGCGAAGCGTTGACCGCCCGTGGAGGTACCGTGGTCGCGGAGCGATACCTGCCTGTGGGCGATACCGAATTCGATCAGGTGATATTGGCGATCCTCAAGCAGCGCCCCGATTTCGTCTTCAGCAATCTGATCGGCACCAGCGCCTATGCCTTCTTCCGCGCTTTTCGCGCCGCCTGCCGCGCGCGCGGGATCGATCAGGTCAATGAAATTCCGGTGGCCAGTTGCACGCTGTCGGAGCCGGAGCTTGCGGAGATTGGCGACGAGGCTATCGATGGGCATCTTAGTTCCAGCGTCTACTTCTCCTCGCTGGAATCGCCGGCGAATGCGGCGTTTATCACGGCCTATGCCAAGGCCTTTCCCAACGGACCAGTATCGTCCGCCGATGCAGAAGCGTCCTACATCGCCGTCAAGCTTCTGGCCGCAGCATTGGAGCAGGCGGGTACCGATGATGCACGCGCCGTGCGCGCTGCGGTTGCCAGCCAGAGCCTGCTGGCGCCGCAGGGCGAGGTGCGCATCGATCCACAAACCTATCACGCCTGGCTGACACCGCGGATCGCCCGTTCCACCCTCAATGGGCAGTTTGAAGTGCTGCTGGAGGCGCGCAGTCCGATCGCGCCCGATCCTTATCTCGTTCAGTCGTCGCCGCGCTTTGCGAGTGCAATGCGCTCTCCCATGCTCAGAGTGGTGCAATCATGACATCTCGGTTGCTGCAGAATTTCAAAGGTGGTCGCGCCCTTGTCATCATCGGACGCGGAGGAAAAGAGGGCGCGCTCGAGTCCACTCTCGCCAAACTCGGTGTGACAACCGAGTATCCCGACATCATCGACGGCCGCGCGCAGATTGATATCGGTAGCCTACAGCTCGAGCGTGACATTCTGTTCGTTGATGGCGATCTCGAAGGTGCGGTTGCGATCGAGGTCAATCCGGCTTCGCGCCTGCCGCCGGTGCCGGTGATCGGTCTGGTCGGTGTCGAGGCGCCGAGCCGTCTCAAGGCGCTGGTCAATCTCGGTGCTACTTCCTTCCTGCGTAAGCCGGTTCACGGCGGCGCCGTCTACACGTCACTGTTCATGGGCGTCAACCAGTTCATGTTGCGCAGCGACATGTATGCCCGCCTCCAGGATCTTGAAGGACGCCGTCGTGGCCGCCGCGCGGTGATCCGTGCGGTGATTTTCTTGATGCAGCAGGAGGGTCTCGATGAAGAGCGCGCCTATTCCCAGCTCCGCCGCGAGAGCATGCGCGCGCGGCAGAACCTGGAACTCTACTGCGAAGAGTTTCTGAGCAGACGGGCGAATCCGCCCGACATTCCCGGCCGCGCGACCAGCATCACGCTGCGAGGCGACAACAAGCAAGCGATGTAGGAGACACCGACATGACCAAGAATGTGTTGCGGGGGCTGCGCGCCGTAGCCCTCACGGGGACGCTTGTTCTCGCGACAGGTGCGGCGTTTGCGCAAACCCCGATCAAGCTCGGAGTACTGGAGGACCAGTCCGGCGATTTCGCGGTGGCGACCATCGGCAAGGTGCATGCGATCCAGCTTGCGGCCGAGGAGATCAACAAGGCCGGTGGCATCGATGGCCGGCCGCTTGAGCTGATCACCTACGACACCCAGTCCGATAACACGCGCTATCAGGAATTCATGCGGCGCGTGCTGCAGCGTGACAAGGTCGACGTGGTATTCGCCGGCTTCTCGTCCGCTTCGCGTGAGGCCTATCGCCCGATCGTCGATCAGTTCAACGGCTTCGCGTTCTACAATAACCAGTATGAAGGCGGCGTCTGCGACGGCCACATGATTGTCACCGGTGCGGTGCCCGAACAACAGTTCTCCACGCTCATTCCCTACATGATGGAGAAGTACGGCAAGAACGTCTACACGCTCGCCGCCGATTACAATTTCGGCCAGATCTCGGCGGAATGGGTGCGCAACATCGTCAAGGAGAACGGCGGCAAGATGGCTGGCGAGGAGTTCATCCCGCTCGGTGTGTCCCAGTTCTCGCAGAGCATCCAGAATATCCAGAAAGCAAAACCGGATTTTGTGGTGACACTCCTGGTTGGTACCGCGCAGGCCTCCTATTACGAGCAGGCGGCATCCGCCAACGTCAGTCTGCCGATGGCCTCGTCGGTCAATGTCGGGCAGGGCTACGAGCACAAGCGTTTCAAGCCGCCGAGCCTGAAGGACATGTATGTCACCACCAACTACATCGAGGAGATCGACACGCCGGCCAGCAAGGCATTCTATGCCAAGTTCAAGGCCAAGTTCCCGAGCGAACCCTATGTGAACCAGGAAGCGGAGAACTCCTATCTCGCAGTTTATCTCTACAAGCAGATGGTCGAACGAGCGAAGTCGACCAAGCGAGAAGATATCCGCAAGGTGATCGCGGTTGGCGACGTTTGCATGGACGCGCCGGAAGGCAAGGTCTGTATCGACCCGAAGAGCCAGCACATGTCGCATACGATTTATCTCGCCAAGGTTGGAGCCGATCATTCGATCTCGTTTCCGAAAGTGTGGGAGGGCATCAAGCCGTACTGGCTGGGCGATGCCGGTTGCGATCTGACCAAGAAGGATCCGATGGCGCAGTACACGCCCTCGAACCCGCCGCCGAAACCCTGACTTCGGCGGCGGCGCCGCCCCGGCAGGTACGTCTGCCTGCCGGGACAGCGTTCTCGAAGAGCTGAAGTCTCCCTCGCATTTCGAATTTTCTTCATCCCGGTTGGTTCATGGACATCGCAACGCATATATTTTCAGCGCTCTATCAATTCGGCGATGCTTTCGCTTTTCTCGTGCTGTCGGCATGCGGGCTCGCGGTGATCTTCGGCATGATGGGCGTGATCAATCTCGCCCATGGCGAGTTCATCATGTGCGGCGCCTATGTGACGGCTTCCACTGCCCATGTCGGTCTGCCGCTGCCGCTGGCGATCATGGCCGGAGCCATCGTTGCCGCATTGGTCGGCGCGCTGGTCGAGCTCGTGGTGATCCGCCATCTCTACGACCGGCCGCTCGACACCATCGTGGCAACCTGGGGCCTAAGCCTCATTGCGACCCAAGGCACGCTGATCTTGGTGGGCTCGTCCATGGCCGGTGTGGGAACGCCGTTCGGCAGCTTCCAGGTCGGCGAGTATTCTTATTCCATCTATCGCCTCGTGCTGTTCGCCTCCGCGCTCGGTGTGCTCGGCGGCCTTTATATGCTGTTCAACTGGACCCGCTTCGGTGTGCTTGCCCGCGCCACCATCCAGGTGCCGCACATGGCGGCGGCTCTCGGTGTCGATACCCGCCTAATCTACAGCCTCACCTTTGCTTGCGGCGCCGGGCTCGCTGGTCTTGCGGGTGGCCTGTACGCCCCCACCATGACGCTGGTGCCAACCATGGGCGCCACCTTCATCATGGAAGCCTTCGTCACCGTGGTGATTGGCGGCGCCGACGTGTTCCTCGGCACCGCGCCGGCCGGCGCCGTGCTCGCGGTGGTGAAGTCGGTGATGACATCGTGGCAGGGACAATTGTTCGGTCAGATCGGCCTGTTGGTCGCCGTGATCATCGTCGTCCGAGTCCTGCCGAAGGGCATTTCCGGATTCTTGCTGCGCGAACGAACCTGAAGGATCCGCAGCTGTGAACGGTTTGCCTGGTTTCCTCCGCCTTCTCGAAGGCCCGCAGACCGTGGGTCGTGGCCCGGCGTTCTGGATCGTGTTCGCCATCGTATTCGCGATGGCCTGCGCCTATCCGCTGTTCAGCGACGGCTATACCGTCGGCAATACAGTGTATTTCTTCGTCTGGGTGTTCATCGCGCTCAGTCTGTGCCTGATCTGGGGCTACGGCGGCTCGCTCTCGTTCGGGCAGACCGCGTTCTTTGGTATTGCCGGTTATAGCTACGGCATCCTCACGCTCAATTTTGGCTCGGCTTATGGGTTCACGCTAGTCGCACTGGTGCTGGCGATTGCGATTGCCGCACTGTTTGCCCTACTGCTCGGCTATTTCATGTTCTTCGGTCGCATCGCCGGTGTTTTCCTCGGCATCGTCACACTGGCGGTGACGCTGATGCTGGAGCGTTTCATGGCTCAGACCGCAGGCCCCGAATGGCGTATCGGCGTGGCGCGCCTCAATGGCTTCAACGGCATGAGCGCGATGCCGCCGCTGACGATCCCATGGCCCGGTGGCGACATCGTGCTGTTTGCCGATATCGGGCTCTATTACGCGGTGCTTGGATTGCTGTTGCTGGTCTATCTCGGCCTGCGCATCCTGATGAATTCTGCATTCGGCAATGTCATCGTCGCGATCCGCGAAAATCCGGAGCGCGCGGAGATGCTGGGCTACGACGTTCGCAAGTATCAGCTCATCACCTTCGTAATAGGGGCGGCGCTCGCAGGCATTTCCGGCGTGCTCTACACGGTGTGGGGACAATACATCACGCCGTCGAGCATGGGCATGACCGCAGCTGCGTTGCCGCTGATCTGGGTCGCAGTAGGCGGTCGCAGCGATCTCACCTCGACCTTGATTGGCACACTGGTGGTACTCGCGGCCTTCCAGGCCCTGACGATCTACGGCAGCCAGTACGCGCTGGTATTTATGGGCGTGCTGTTGGTGCTGACCGTGCTGATCGCACCGAACGGGCTCGTGCTCGGCGTCATGAATCTGATTTCCCGGCTCGCCACACGCCGCAGCAAGGGAGACGTCTGATGGCGCTTCTCGAGCTTCGCGGACTCAATAAACATTTCGGCGGCTTGCATGTCACCAATTCGGTCGATCTCGTGCTTGAGGCCGGTGAAATCCATTGCCTGATCGGTCCGAACGGTGCGGGGAAGAGTACGCTGTTCAGGTTGATCCTAGGCGAACACCATCCCGGCAGCGGCGATATTCTGTTCGCCGGCGAGAACATCACTGCGCTGAAACCGTTCGCGCGCATTCACCGCGGGCTGTCGGTCAAATTCCAGGTGCCTGGCGTATTCAAGGGATTGTCTGTCCGACAGAACCTCGAAATCGCCCTGCAGCGGACGCATCGCAGCGTTGAGCTCGCGCGCGAGATCGATCGGTTGCTGACGTTCCTCAACCTTGAAGCCGAGCAGATGCAGACCGCCGGGAATCTGAGCCACGGCCAGAAGCAGTGGCTCGAAATCGGCATGGCGATCAGCCTGAAGCCGCAACTGTTGCTGCTCGACGAGCCGACTGCGGGCATGTCGCCGGAAGAAACGCATCAGACTGGCGAGATGGTGCAGCGATTGAATGCGGACGGCATGACGGTGTTGGCGATCGAGCACGACATGGCCTTCGTGCGCCAGGTCGCGCAGCGCGTCACGGTGCTGCATCTTGGACAGGTCTTCGCGCAAGGCTCGATCGATGAGATCGTCGCCGACGAACGCGTCGCCGCTATCTATCTGGGGCAGGCCCATGCGTAAGGAAGTCATTCTCTCGACGCAGGCCTTGCGCGCCGGTTACGGCGGCAAGCCGGTGTTGCAGGGCCTCGAAATCGAGGTACGGGAGAGCGAGATCGTCGCTGTGATTGGCCGCAACGGCGTCGGCAAATCGACGCTGATGAAAAGCCTGATTGGCCTCGTGCCGGCGATGAGCGGTTCGATTGTCTATCGCGGCGAGGCCGTCGAACTGTTGCCGCCGCACAAACGGGCGCGGCTTGGCATGGGTTATGTGCCACAGGGGCGCGACGTGTTTCCGCGCCTGACGGTGGCCGAAAACATCGCTGTCGGCGCTGCGATCAAGGGCGATATCCCCGAGGAGGGACGGCGGCGGATCGTGGAAGCCTTTCCGATCCTCGCGGAGCGCTGGAGCCAGCGTGCCGGCACCATGTCTGGCGGCCAGCAGCAGCAACTCGCCATCGGGCGTGTGCTGATTGCCGATCCCCACCTCATTTTGCTCGATGAGCCATCCGAAGGCATTCAGCCGAATATCGTTCAGGACATTGCCCGCAACATGGTCGAACTCAACCGCAGCACCGGCGTCACTATCATCCTGGTCGAGCAGAATCTCGACATGATCCGCGCCATGGCGCAGCGCTGCTACGTGATGGACAAGGGGCGCATCGTCGCAAGCCTCGATCGGGCCGCGCTCGACGATCAGGCAGAAATGCGCCGTCATCTCGCGGTCTGAAACCAACCCACGCCCATAACAACACAGAGACGAAGGAGAGAATCGATGGCCTGGCAGGAAAATTCGATCATGGCGAGCAAGGGCGTCGCCAAGGGAAAACCCGGCACCCATCACATGATCACCGAACAGGATCAGGGCAAGTACCACTATGTCTATGGCCCTTACGTAGGGCCTGTGCTGACGGTCGATCCCGGCGCTGTGGTCTCCGCCGAAACCCATGATGCGTTCGAGGGCGCCATCAAGCACGAGACCGACATCCCCTCGAAGATTCTCAACTTTCCCTTTCTCAACCCGCAGAACGGGCCGATCTGGATCAACGGAGCCGAGAAGGGCGATACGCTCGCGGTCTATATCGAAAGCATCGTGCCGCGTGGGCCGCAACCGCGCGGCACCACTGTCGTCATGCCGGAATTCGGCGGGCTGGTCGGCACCGGCCAGACCGCGTTGCTCAATCCGGCTTTGCCCGAGCGCGTCAAGAAGCTCGAGATCACTCTCGAGAACGGCACCAAATGGAACGACAAGATCACGCTGCCCTATGAGCCGTTCATCGGCACCATCGGCACTTCGCCGGAGATCGAGGCGATTTCGTCGCTGGTGCCGGACTATTACGGCGGCAACATGGACCTGCCCGACGTCGGTGTCGGTGCGGTGATCTATCTGCCGGTCAATACCAAGGGCGCGTTGCTCTATCTCGGCGACTGCCACGCGGCGCAGGGCGACGGCGAACTCTGCGGCGTCGCGATCGAGCATCCGACCGTGACCACGGTCCAGATCGACTTGATCAAGGGCTGGAGCATTGCGTGGCCGCGGTTGGAGACCAGGGACTTCATCATGACGATCGGCTCGGCGCGGCCGATGGAAGATGCTGCGCGCATCGCCTATCGCGAGCTTTGCCGTTGGATGACGGCCGATTACGGCTTTGAGGAGATCGATGCCTACATGCTGCTGACCCAGACCGGCCGCGTCCGGCTCGGCAACATGGTGGATCCGAAATATACGCTCGGCGCTTCGATCAAGAAATCGTTTTTGGTCTAAAAGGGTAAGCCGATCATGTCGCGCGTGCACAAGGTTGCCACGGTTCAGTTCGAACCGACCATGTTCGAGAAGGAGCGCAATATCGCGCGGCTGCTCGAACTCTGCGAAGCGGCGGCGACAGCGGGCGCCCGGCTCATCGTTACGCCGGAGATGGGCACCACGGGTTATTGCTGGTTCGACCGGGCTGAGGTCGCGCCTTTCGTCGAGACGATCCCGGGGCCGACCACGGATCGCTTCGCAGCGCTCGCGCGGAAACATGACTGCTACATTGTTGTCGGCATGCCGGAGGTCGATAGCGACAGCATCTATTTCAACTCTGCGGTGCTGATCGGACCCGAAGGTGTGATTGGCCAGCATCGCAAGACGCATCCCTATATTGCGGAGCCGAAATGGTCGGCGGCAGGCGATCTCGGCCATCAGGTATTAGACACGCCGATCGGGTGCATCGCGCTGCTGATCTGCATGGACATCCACTTTGTGGAGACCGCGCGTCTCGTCGCCTTGCAGGGCGCCGACGTGATCTGCCATATCTCGAACTGGCTCGCTGAGCGCACACCGGCTCCGTATTGGATCAGCCGGGCGTTCGAGAACGGTTGCTATCTGATCGAAAGCAATCGGTGGGGACTTGAACGCACCGTCCAGTTCAGCGGCGGCAGTTGCGTGATCGCGCCGGACGGAACAATTGCGGCCCTGATCGATGGCGGGGACGGCTTCGCACTAGCTGACATGGATCTGGACGCGTCCCGCGCGCGGCGTGTTGGCGGTGAAGCCGTGTTCTCTCAGCGCCGCCCCGAACTCTATGCGGGGCTGCTGTCCGATACGTTCAGCTGGAATCCCCGCGATTTTTTCAAGTTGTACGGCCACAAGCCCTGGCCGACGGGGCGGACGTCGCGGGTCGCGGTCGCGCAGATGAGACCCGGTGACGACGTCGAAGCAAATCTCGCGCGCATCACCTCGCTTGCGCGGCAGGCGGAGCTTGAGGGCAAGGCCGACCTCGTCGTGTTTCCGGAGCTCGCGCTGAACGGCCTCAACAATCCCGGCGCGCGAGCGCAGACTGTTCCGGGGCCGGTGACCGATCAGCTCTGCCGTCTGGCCGTCCAGCTCAAGGTGTATCTTGTCGTCGGCATCGCCGAGCGTAACGGCGATGCGATCTACAACAGCGCGTGCCTGATCGGGCCTGAAGGCCTTGTCGCGGTTTACCGCAAGACCCACTTGACGGAATCCGAGCGTGCCTGGGCGCGTCACGGCGATGACTGGGTGGTGGCCGACACGTCGGTCGGGCGCGTCGGTCTCCTGATCGGTCACGATGCGTCGTTTCCCGAAGCCGGCCGCATCCTCGCGCTGCGGGGGTGTGATCTCATTGTCTGCGCGGCAGCGATGAAGGAACCTTTCAGCTCCCCGCATCCGGGATCGCTTGTATCGCAGAATTATCCGATCCCGACTGGCGCCGATCCATATCACTGGCATCACTTCAGGGTTCGCGCCGGTGAGAACAACGTGTTCTTTGCGTTCTCGAATGTGTTCGATCCTGTCAACGGATATCCGGGCCTTAGCGGCGTATTCGGCCCCGACACCTTCGAATTTCCGCGTCGTGAGGCGATTGTGGTGGACGCTGAAGGCACGGCGTCGGCGGCGGTGGACACCACGAATCTCGACAGCGTCTATCCGACCAACATTGTGCGCCGGAAAGATCTGGTCGCGATGCGGATGCCGCATAGCTACCGCGCATTGATCAAGAAGGCTACGGGATGACATACGCGCGAGAGAACCGATGACAATCACGCAAGCGGAGTAGTCAGGCGTCTCAACCGAGGAGTGAACCATGGATCTGGGATTGAAGGGTAAGACCGCCCTGGTGACGGGTGGAAGTAAGGGAATCGGTCGTGCGATTGCGGATATGTTCGCTGCCGAGGGCGCCAACGTCGCCATCTGCGCGCGACAACAGGAGCAGATCGACAACGTCGTTACGGCCTTGCAGGCCAAGAGCGTCAAGGCCTGGGGCAAGTCGACCGATGTCGCCGATCCCGTCGCCCTGAAGCGATGGGTTGACGGTGCGGCGGCCGAACTCGATGGCGTCGACATCCTTGTCTGCAATGTCAGCGCGCTGGCGGTCGGCGACACCGCGGAAACCTGGGAAAAGTCGTTCCGCACCGACATGATGCACACGGTCAATGCGGTGGCGGCCGCGCTTCCTTACCTGGAAAAATCGAAGACGCCATCGATTGTCATCGTCTCCAGCGTCTCCGGGTTCGAGGTCGATTTCGCCGCCGGCTCCTACGGCGCCTTCAAGGCGGCACTGATTCACTATGCCAAGGGATTGAGCAATCAGCTCGCCGGCAAAGGCATCCGCGTCAACGCGGTGTCGCCCGGCAACACCTATTTCGAGGGCGGCATATGGCAGGGCATCGAGCACGGCTCGCCCGAGCTTTACAAAACGGCCATGAGCTTGAATCCGACTGGCCGAATGGGAACCGCGGAGGAGGTGGCGGCCGGGGTTGTGTTCGTGGCTAGCCCGATCGCGAGCCGCATCTCGGGTACCAATCTCATCATCGATGGTGCGCTGACGAGGGCTGTGTAGCTTTGAAACGAGATAGGCGTCGGCACTGGTCGGTGACAGCGTTGCAACGCTGATTACGCAGGCTTCGGTGTCGTCCTATGTGCGCAAGTTGCTGCCGCGCTGGGGGATGGCCGAACAGGTTTCCGCGATGATGCCGTGGGACATGCCGCTGGCGGAAGCCTGGCAGCGCCGCGGCGAGATGCGCGAGCTGACGCTGCGTCTGTGTCGTGAAGCGATGGCAAGGGTCGATGTCAACGTCGTCCTGCCATTCTGCGCTGTGTTCGTACCCTTCATGGTCGATCCCCATGCGATCGAGGACGAGATCGGGATACCCGTCATCAACGGTGTTGCGGTCGGCCTGCGCACGGCCGAGATGTTCGTCGATCTGAACATGGTTCACAGCAAGAAAGCTTACCCGCCCGCCCCCAGCGCGTTGTGGGAGTGACGATCCCGTCAGTGAGGTGTGCTATATCGTTGCGGCGGATACGACGCGTCATTCCGCACGCGTCGCGGCATAGGCAAGGGGCATATCGTTGGATTTCCGGCAGTTACGCTATGCTCTTTCGGTCTCGAAGGAACGCAGCTTTACCCGAGCCGCGAAGCGGCTAAACATCTCGCAGTCCGCCGTCAGCGAACAAGTCAGGCTGCTTGAGGAGGAAGTGGGTTTTGATCTGTTCACGCGGACCTCGCGTGGCATCGAGGCGACTGATCGCGGGCGCACCTTTCTCTATGAATCCGAACGCGTGGTCGGCGATCTCTTGAGCCTGTCCGATACGGCGCGGCGATTGCGCGGAGCGGTGCTGGACACGCTGACGATCGCGATGGGCTCGGGCATGGCGCAGATCTTCATGCCGCGTCTTTTCGCTGACCTCAAAGGCGAACTTCCGGGCGTGCGGCTGGAGATCATCACCGCACCGACCCGTAATATTTTCACAGAGCTGCATGAGGAGCGGATCGACGCTGGCCTGGCCATTGAGTCGGATCCGGACCGGTTGCCGTCCGGGCTGGTCGTCGACCGGCTGGTCGATGCCGAAATGGCGCTGATCGTTCCGGCCAAGCATCCGCTCGGGCGTGGCAAGCAGCCGGTCGATATCGGTCGCCTTCTGGCCGAGCCGTTGATCATGAGCGAACTCACCGTCGGCTACGGTCAGGTGGTGATGTCGCTGTTCACGGACCTCGGCATGCGTCCGAACGTGATCGCCGTCGTCGATAACATCGAGACCATCAAGATCATCGTGCAGTCCGGCGGGGGCATCGCCATCGTGCCGCGCGCCTGCGTCACCAATGAAGTCGCACTCGGTCTGTTGAAGGCGATGCCGATCGCGCCGGCGCGAAATGTTGCATTCAGCCTGTTTCGTAGGCGCCAGCCGATGTCACGACGCAAGGAAACCGCGCTTCAGAAGATGCTTGAGATGCTGAAGGGCTAATCGTCCCTGCTATCTGTTTTTCCGATGGCGCCATCGAAAATCGGATTTTGACTCTGCAGCGGCCGCGGACCCATGCTGGCGCATCTTCACATCGGAAGTTGTCAGTATGTCTCAAACCGCCGCTCCTCGTTTTCGCATCGGAATCGATACCGGAGGGACCTTTACCGACATCGTGTCGGTGGACGCTGCTACCGGTGCGATGGCGGTCACCAAGGTCTCGAGCACGCCATCCAATCCGGCTATCGGTCTGGTGCGCGGCGTCAACGACATTCTCGCGCGGGCGGGTGCCGGGCCGGCTGACGTTGCCGGGCTGGCTCACGGGACGACTGTCGCCACCAACGCACTGCTGCAGGGCGGCATCGAATCGCTGGGGCTGATCGTCACCTCGGGCTTCCGCCATTTGCTCGAAATTGCGCGACAGTCTGTGCCTGATGGTTACGGCAATTCCTATTTCTGGGTGAAGCCGGAGCGGCTGGTGCCGCTGCAATTTGTTCGTGAGGTTGGCGGTCGCTTTGACTTCAAAGGCAATGAGTTGCGTCCCCTCGACGAAACCATGGTGCGGGAGGCCGCACGCTTTTATCGCAAGCACAAGGTCCAGGCGATCGGCATTTGCCTGATGCACTCCTACGCTAACGACAGTCACGAGCGTCGCGTCGCCGAGATCGTCGCCGAGGAATATCCCGAAGCGACGTTGTCGCTGTCCTGCGTTGTGTTGCCGGAGTATCGCGAATACGAGCGCGCGGTCACAACCCTCGTCGATGCGTTCGTAAAACCCTATCTCGACCGTTATCTGAAGCGCGTGCATGACGAGTTGGGTCCGCTGCAGAGCGTGCCGTTCCTGGTTATGCAGTCGAGCGGCGGCGTCGCCAGTTCTGAACAGATCCTGCGCAAGCCGATCACGACAGCGCTTTCCGGCCCCGCGGCAGGCGCTCTCGGTAGCGCGGTCATTGCCGACATCGCCGGCTTCCCCGATCTGGTGACGCTGGATGCGGGTGGCACCTCGACCGACTTTTGCCTGATCGAAAACGCCAAGCCGCAACTCACCAACGGCGGCTCGGTTGGGCAGTTTCCGGTTCGCATCCCGATGATCGATATCTCCACCATCGGCATCGGTGGTGGTTCGATTGCCTGGATCAGTCGCGAGGGGCATCTCAAGGTCGGTCCGCGCAGCGCCGGCGCAGTGCCGGGGCCGATGTGTTATCCGAACGGCGGCAATGAGCCCGCGATCACCGATGCCAATCTGGTACTGGGGCGGCTGCCCCCGGCGCTGATCGGCGGCGGCATCGTGCTCGGTGTCGCGCGCGCCCGCGCCGGCATCGCCGCGCTGGCTTCGAGGCTGCCGGGTAACATGACCGCGGAACAACTCGCTTTGGGTATCATCGAGATCGCTAACTGGGCGCAGGCCAACGCTATCCGCCAGATGACCATCCAGCGCGGCATCGATCCGCGCACCTTCGCACTGCTGTCGTTCGGCGGTGCAGGCCCGGTGCAGTCGCCGGCGGTGATGGACCTTCTCGGCATGAAGGCCTGTATCGTGCCGCCGAATCCCGGCAACCTCTCCGCCTTCGGCCTGCTCGCAGTGGACTGGCGCACGGATCATATGGTCACCAAGGTGATGCATGAGGACGCCATCGACCTCGCCGACATCGCGCAGCGTTATGCGGTGCTGGAAAAAGAAGCCGTTGCCAATCTGGAGCGCGATGGCATTGCTGTCTCGCAGATCCGGCTGGTGCGCGAGGCAGACCTTCGCTACGCCGGGCAGTCGATGGAGGTGCGGGTCACCGCGCCTGCAGGACCCACGGACGCGGCGTTCCTTGCGGGTCTCACCGGCGCATTCCACGCTGCGCATAGGAAGACGTTCGGCTACGATTATGCCGGCCAGCAGAAGATCGAACTCGTCAATCTCTGCGTCTCCGGTTTCGGCGTGATCGATCGGCCGCAAATGCCGAAGCTCGCCGCAGGCGACGGCAAGTTTGCAGCGAAAGGCACGCGTCCGGTGTATTTCGAATCCGGCTTCGTCGATACGCCGCTCTATGATCGTGCGACGCTGCCGCCCGGCGCACAGATTGTCGGTCCAGCTGTCGTCGAGGAGTTTGGCTCCACAACGATGGTTTTTCCCAAACAGTATGTCGAGGTCGATCAGCACGGCATTCTCTTGATCCGTCCGGTGTCGTCGAAGGAGGCGATGAGATGAACCAGCATAGCAAGCATCCCTGGCCCACTGCGCCCGCGCGTGACGTCGCCCATGTCGACCCTATCGTGTTACAGATCGTCGAGGGCACGCTGAATTCCATCGAGGCGGAAATCGAGTATGCCATCGAGCGCACCGCACGCTCGCCGATGATCCGCGAGGCGCATGACTATCGCGTCGGCCTGTTCGACCGCTATTGCCGCAAGCTGACGGGGCGTTCCTATTCGGCGATGCCGAATGCAGTCGTTCGCGACTTCCCGCCGGAAACCATGAAGCCCGGCGACGTGTTCCTGATGAACGACACCTATCTGACCGAGGGCTCGATCGGCCATCTGCCAGATCTCTGCAGTACGGTGCCGGTGTTCCACGAAGGAATCGTGGTCGCCTATATCCAGGCATTCGGCCATCACGACGACGTCGGCGGCAAGGTGCCTGGCTCGATGCCCGGCACGGCTGCCACGGTGTTCGAGGAAGGCATGGCGATTCCGCCGGTGAAGATCTACAGCGAGGGCGTCAAGAACGATGCCGTCTTCACCATCATCAAGCGCAACACCCGCGTGCCGGAAATGCTGTCCGCGGATCTCGACAGCGAGGTGCAGGCCTGCCTGATGGGCGCGCGCCGCATGCAGGGATTGTTCGAGCGTTTTGGCAAGGACCAGGTCGAGGCCTGTTTTCAGGCCATCCTGGACAAGTGCCGCGACATCTACCGCAACGAGTTGTTGAGCAAGATCGCGGATGGCGAATACGCGTGGGAGGACTATGTCGAACACGATGGTCTGACTGATCCCAAGCTGCACAAGATCGCGATCAAGATGACCAAGAAGGCCGGCAAGATTGTGCTGGACTTCAATGGCACCGATCCGCAATCTACCGGTCCGATCAACTGGCCGACCGACTACGCCGACGGTGCCTTCCTGATCAAATGGATCGCGCCGATCCTGCGGAATCTCGCCGACACGCCGGAGCGCGCCGCCGAAATTCACGTCAATGAAGGCGTGTGCGACGTATTCGAGATCGTCTTTCCGCCAAAGGGCACGCTGATCACGCCGGAATGGCCGGCGGCGACCAATGCGCGCTCATTCGTGCTGCTACGTAGCCTCGGGCTGCTGGCCGGCGTGGTGGCAAAGGCGGTGGACGGGCGGATGCCGGCGGATCAGGAGACCATCCGCTATACCGGCTTCTACGGCAACGATGCGGACGGCAAGCCATTCCTATCGCGCGAGGTGCTCGGTGGCGGGTCCGGGGGCCGTTATTATGCCGACGGCAACGATGCGATCCATATCGTGCCGGACTCCCGTAACCAACCAGCCGAATTCACCGAGACCCGGTTTCCGGTATTGGTGGAGAAACTGGCGCTGTCGACCGATTCCGGTGGAGCCGGCTTGCGGCGCGGCGGGCAGGGTTATGAGAAACACTATCGTGCGCTGGTGGATTGCCGCACCATCGTCACTGCAGATCGCGTCCGCCTGGGCTGCTACGGGCTGAAGGGTGGCAAGGCAGGCGAGCCGTTCTGCGTCACGGTGGATGCCGAAGGCGAAGCCCGCAAGCTCGGGGGCCTGGTCGATGGCGCCGAGGTGAAGAAGGGCCAGGTCGTGCAGGTGGTCACCACAGGCGGCGGCGGCTGGGGCGACCCGTTAACGCGGGAACTGCCGCTGGTGCTGCGCGACGTTATCGAAGGGCGGGTCTCGATCGCCGCGGCGCAGTGGGACTACGGTGTGTTTTTCACGGCGGCCAGCACGGCGGACGAACCGGTGATCGACGAAGCCGCGACTGCGGCAAAGCGTGCGGCGGTGGCCAAGGCGCGGCCAGGCGATCTGCCTATGATCGATCGCGGGGAGGGTTACGAAAAGATGCTGCGCGGAGAATTTCGGTCCCGGATGTAGCGGCGACAAAAGCAGCCGCCGAATCCTTTCATGCGGCACGAGTCTTGCTCTGAAATGAGGCAGCCGCCTCATCGGGCGTGAACGTTCAAGGCGAGAGGGCTCGCCATGCTGGTAACAGGAGTTGCACGTATGAAGTCGCTGGTTCGTTTGACATTTGCCTTGGCCGTCGCAGCAACCCTGACCGGTTTTTGTACTGGACGCGCGTCGGCGCAGGACAAGGTTGCAGTAGGTGTGTTCCCGCTGAGCTCGTCGCTGCCGTATTTTGTTGCGCTGGAGAAGGGGTTCTTCAAGGAGCAGAATATCGAACCGGAAATGACCAAGCTAATGGGCGGTCCGGCCAATGTTGCAGCGATGATTACCGGCCAGATCGAGGTCTCCGCAGTGCTCGTCACGCTCGAGGGTCTCAACGCCAATATCAAGAAGCCCGGCGTTGCGATGTATATCGCCCTGAACAGCCAGACCCCTGAATTCAAGATGGAGCAATTCGTCGTTCGCAACGGCGTGAAGGCAGATAGGATTGCCGACCTCAAGGGCATGAAGTTGATGTCGGCGCCGGGGCCGGCCAATCTCAACACCGCCAAGGGCATTCTTGCCAAGAATGGGCTGAAGGACGGTGACTATACCATCGATCAGCTCGACATGAGCCAGCATGTCAATGCAATGACCGCGGGCACGTTCGATGGCGGCTACACGCTGGAACCGAATGCGTCGATGATGATCAAGGCTGGCGTCGCGCGGACGCTGGAGGCCGGTGTGATCTCGAAATACATTCTCGGGAATCCAAAAGCCGACGCCTATGCAGCGGGCTGTGCCATCACCAGCGACTTCATCCAGAAGCGGCCGGACGTGGCGAAGCGCTTCGCTATGGCCTGGAGCAAGGCCGTGGACTACATCAACAAGAGCCCGGATGACGCGCGTAAATATCTCGCCAAGAACACGTTCACGCCGGATAACGTCGTCGATATGGTCTCGATGCTCGGTTACACCATGGCCAAGGACATGACGCCGACGCAGATCGCCGATCTGCAGAAACTGTCGGACTTCGGCACCTCGATCGGTGTCGTGCCGGAGAAGCTCGACGTCACCAAATATATCTACAAATATTGAAGCTGGCGTGATCGTGATGCACCCCGCTGCAAGTATGGAGCTGTCCGCCAACGCGCGGGCCGCGGCGACGCGGACCGCGCCGCACGTGACGATCCGCGGCCTCAGCAAGCGGTTCGCGGACGCCACGATCTACGACAATTTCGATTTCGACATTCCGCGCGGCAAGCTGATGTCGGTGTTCGGCCCGAACGGTTGCGGCAAGAGCACGCTGATCAACATGATCGCCGGGTTGTTTCCCGCCGACAAAGGCGAGATTTTGTTCGATGGCCAACCGCTCAACAAGATCAAGTTCGGTTACGTATTCCAGAACTACCGCGAGGCCGTGTTTCCCTGGCTGAGCGCCTTCGACAATATCGCCTATCCCTTGAAGGTGATGGGCGTGCCGAAGAAGGAGCGCAATCTCAAGGTTGAGAAGATCGTTGCCAGTCTGAACGTCAAGATCGACCTCAACCTGTATCCCTATCAGATGTCCGGAGGCCAGCAGCAGATGGTCTCGATCATGCGCGCTCTGGTGGTCGACCCTGAGATCCTGTTCCTCGACGAGCCGTTCTCGGCGCTGGATTACGAGATGACGTTGTTCATGCGTGAGCAGTTGCAGCGCGTGTTCGTTGAGACCCATACCACGACCGTCCTGGTCTCCCACGATCTGGAGGAGGCAGTCTATTTGTCCGACCGCATCCTGTTGCTGTCGCGGCATCCGGCACGGCCGGTCGAATTCGTACATTACGATGCGCCGCGTCCGCGTACCGACAAGACCATGACCGAGGGGGATTTCATCAGCACCAAGGCGCATTGCCTCGAGATCTTCCAGCGCGAAGTGCGGAAGGGCTGACGAACCGATGAACTGGAAGCGCCTGGAAGTCCTGCTGCCACTCGTCGGCGTCGTTGTGCTGCTGGCCGTCTGGTCGGTCGTGACGTGGCTGCGGATCGTCGATCCCGTCCTGCTACCGTCGCCGGCTGCGACATTCAAGGCGCTGTGGACCGGCATGTTTCACGGCAAGCTTGGTGTCGATTTTGTCAAAACGGTCGAGCGCACGATCTACTCGACGATCATTGCTGCGATCGTCGCCATTCCGCTCGGCATTCTGCTCGGGTCTTCTGAGCGGCTTTATCGTTCGGTTGAATTTCTGATCGACTTCTTTCGCTCCACGCCAGCATCGGCCATGTTTCCGCTGTTCTTGGTCCTATTCGGCGTGGGCGATCGCACGAAAATCTTCGTCGCCGCATTCGGCGCAGCGTTGGTCATCCTGTTCAACGTCGCCTATGGCGTTATGAATGCGCGTAAGACCCGTATCCTGGCCGCGAAGGTGATGGGTGCCTCGCGCTTGCGGGTGTTATGGGACGTTATGTTGCTGGAATCGATGCCGGCCACATTCGTGGGCTTGCGCAACGGCGTGTCGCTGGCGCTGGTCATCGTCGTCGTTGCCGAGATGTTCATCGGCTCGGTCGATGGCCTTGGCCAGCGTGTGTTTGAGGCGCAGCAGATGTTCGAAATGCCGGACATGTACGCCGCCATCTTCGCTGCCGGCGCTCTGGGTTATGGGCTCAATCTGCTTTTCCTGACCATCGAACGCCGCTTCGTGCACTGGTCGGGAAAATAACCAGCTTAACCGTTGTCATTGCCTTTGGTCGCTGACCCGCGGTGACGAATGAGAAACCGCATGACTGACGACTTCACGCGTAAATCCGCCGTCGAACTCGCTTCGCTGATTGCGAGCAGGTCGGTCAGTCCCGTCGAGGTGCTGGATGCGCATCTGGATGTCATCGCGCGCGTCAACCCGAAGCTCAATGCCATCGTCACTTTGGCCGATGCCAGCGCACGGGCTGCGGCGAAAAATGCTGAGGCAGCGGCGATGCGTGGCGATCGCCTTGGCGCGCTGCACGGGCTGCCCGTGGTGATCAAGGACATCACGCCGACGGCCGGCATTCGCACCACTTATGGTTCGCCGCGGTTCAAAGATCATGTCCCTACGGAGGATGCTGAAGTCGTGCGGAGGCTGAAAGCCGCCGGCGCCATCATTCTAGGCAAGACCAACACGCCTGAATTCGCTGCTGGGGCCAACACCTTCAATGACGTATTTGGGGTCACGCGCAATCCATGGAATTCAGCGCTGAGCCCATCCGGCTCATCCGGGGGTTCGGCAGTCGCTGTTGCCACCGGGATGGCATCGCTGGCGCAGGGCACCGACTTTGGATGTTCGATCCGGATGCCGGCATCGTTCAATGGTATCGTGGGTATTCGTCCAACACCGGGGCTGACCCCGAACTACCCGATGCCATTGGCTTGGGATCCTGGCCAGGTGCATGGCCCTTTGGCGCGCACGGCGGAAGATGCTGCCCTGATGCTGGATGCAATGATCGGCTTCAGCCGACGCTCTCCGATTTCGGTGGCGCCGCCATGGTCGAGCGCGTTCACGATCGTCGACACCGTTCAGGACTTGAAAGGGCTCCGCATCGCTTATGTCTCGGATATTTCCGGGATCGGCGTAGATAACGAGATCGATGTGATCTGCCGCGCTGCCACAATGTCGCTGCGAGATGTCGGTGCGACCGTCGAGGAAATCCATTTTGATATATCGGATGGCAAGGCTCCGTATCAGGCGTGGCGTGGGCTTTGGATGGTTGGTCAGCAATATGAAAATCTTGATCAACTCGAGGAGTTCGGCATGAACCTGAAGGACAACGAAGGCCGGTCTGAAGATTTCGCCGCTGGATTTTGCCGCGCCCGAGCAGAAGCGCATGGAGTTGTTCCTCGCCTTTGCCAGGTTCTTCGAAAATTTTGATCTCCTGATGACGCCTCAATCGCCGGTCAAACAGTTTCCGGTGAACATGAACTTTCCGACCGAGGTCAACGGCAGAACGCTCGACAACTATACCGACTGGATTGCAGGATCATTCCTCGTCACCCTCATGAGCCTCCCAGCTGGCTCGGCGCCAGCAGGACTCACGAGCGAAGGCCTGCCGACCGGCATTCAAGTCGTTGGCCCACGTTTCGAAGAACCGCTCATTCTGTCGGCGATGAAGTTCCTGCAGCTAGCCCATCCGATCGGCTGGCCACCGCACTGATAGACATGCAGCCCGTTTCATCGCGATGCGGTGATATGAATGTCCATGTTACATGCCAGCAGGAGAGGATCGATGCGGTGAAGTGCGCGTTGCATCGATCCATTTCGATCTGTGCCTTAGTCTACTGTGCGAAGTTCGCTGCGATCCGCTGCTGCAGGTAATCGTGCGCGGAGATCTGGTCGTAGATCTTGCCAGGGCCCTGAATCATCGCATCCTTGTTCGCCTGGCAAAAGAACGGGAGAGAATAGCGCGGGCCTAGATATTCGTCGGCCTTGGGCATCCGCACGCGGTGCAAAGTCGAGAGGAGCCGGTCGTCGCTCCAGCGGCGTAACATATCGCCAATGTTGCAAGTGATGACGCCCAATGCCGGTTCAACATCGGTCCATTCCAATTCGGCGGATTCCTTACCCGGGCACAGCTGTAGGCCGCCCTGGCCAGGCCGTTGGTGCAGGAGCGTCAGGCAATCAAAATCAGTATGGGCTCCGGCCCGCCAGCCGGTATAGTCCTCAGGTTTGGCGTTCGTCATCGGCAAGTAATGCAGCAGTCGTAGAGTGCTCTGATATTCCGCGGATTGCGGATCGTGCGCTTCGGTGAAGAAGTCCGGCTTGAAGCCGAGTTTGAGTGCGAAGCACGACAACACCTTCATGCCGACTGCCCAATTGGCGCGTTCAAAGGCCAGCATCGCAGCCTTGAATCCGGGGATTTCGTCACCCGTCGGCCACAGCTGAGCCATCCGAGGCAGAGTGATTTGGTAGGATTCTTTATTGTCCGCAGTTCCCGTGGATGGGCGAACTTGGCTCTTGTACTCCCAGCCGGCATTGGTGCCTTTGCCGAGCGGGTACTTTGCCTTTACGTCAGAGGCGAACGCAAAAAACTTCGCGGTCATATCGAAGGCCTCGTCGACCTGCTCTTGCGGAATGCCGTGATTGATCAGCTGGAAAAAGCCGATCTCCGTCGACGCAGTCCAGAGCTGGTCGGCAATCTCCTGCTTTCGAACTTTGAAACTGGCAAGGTCAATACGCGGGATGTCCCGGTGCTTGAGACCACCAACGCCGCCAAAGTTGGTTTCCTGGTTCAGTTCGTCGAGGGCGTACCCAGCGTTGCTTTTTGTTGTCATGTCACACTCCATCATTGGCTAAGGTGCGAAACTGCAGGAGCGAGGCGCAATAACTTAAACGGCATGATGATGCCGTTTGCGCGTGATTATCGCTGCTCCTCCCGTTGAGCGGGATCGCTGCAGATCTGACGGACTGTAAAATGAACAGTAAAATTGCATCTTGCCGGCGCCAGAACGAAAACAACGATCCTTGCCGAGCAATGTCCCGAACCGCACTGGTTCTGACCGCTTCTACTCTGAGGGTAATTCACCAAGAAGCGTTCAATCCGGCAAGCCTATAGGTTGGGCAGTGCGCTGAAAATTTCTCTGATACCTTTCGTTCTAACGTCGTCCCGAAGCGGACTCACCAATGTCAGTCTATCGCTGCTCCGCGGCCAAGAGCTGCATTGCAGCGATAGCGCTCCGCTTCAACGGGGACTTTTTCAACACAATCGGTGATGAGGCGCCGTACCGGCGGTCTTGCCCATCATCATTTTCAGCGAGGTTTCGCAGTCCGCGATCGCGCTACGCTCGGAGAGCGTACCAGCACCTCGCGCCTGGCGTCGGTCAGGAGCATGCCGTCGCTGCTGCGCTGAATCAGCGGCCCGCCAGTGTCTGCAGATTGCGAATCTGCAGCGTGACCGCGGGCTGTCTCAGATGCATTTTTTTGGCCGCAGCCGTGACCGAGCGATCGCGGTGAACGGTGCCGGCGCGCAACTGGCGACGGATCAATTCCTGCAGAAACCGCTTCATCATCGTCGTTGCCTTTATAAGGAAAACTTTGTCCCGGTCAAAGATAAGAATATTTTACTAATTGCGCAAACTGGGATGTTGTTGGTGCGCGGACGGCCGAACGGCACGACGCTTTGAAAATGGCCCCGCAGAGGGCAGCGATGAGGGAACGGCTATGGATGAACGCGTGACATTGCGTTCGCATCTCGATCGCGCGGGGGCGAAGACGCCGAACCGGCTTGCGATCGCCGCCGTGATCGAGGGAATCGCCGCCGCATCCATCGACCTTGCCGACCTCATTGCCGACGGCCCGCTGGCCGGCATCACCGGTCGTCTCAGCGGCGTGAATTCCGACGGCGATGCGCAGAAGGACATCGATCTTGTCGCGGACAGGATGATGCGCCGCGCGCTGCTCGTGACCCCCGTCGCCGCCATTCTGTCTGAAGAGGCTGAATTGCCAGAAATCCTCGACGTCGCCGCGCCGCTCTGCGTCGCGATCGATCCGCTGGATGGCTCCGCCAACCTTGAGAACAACATTTCGGTCGGAACTATCTTCTCGATCCGTCCGCGCGGCAACGATGTGGTTTCCACCTTCTTCGAGCCCGGCACGGCCCAATGCGCCGCAGGCTTCGTGGTCTACGGTCCCCAGACCACGCTGGTGCTGGCGCATAACGGGCGTGTCGACATCTTCATTCTCGACCGCCGCGCGCGTGAATTCCTGCTTGTCGCACAAGGCGTCAGGATTGCGCCCAATACGCCGGAATTCGCCATCAACGCGTCGAACCGGCGGCACTGGCACGGTCCAGTGCGAGCCTATATCGACGAATGCCTGGCCGGCATTGGCGGCAACGGCGGTGCCGATTTCAACATGCGCTGGATCGGCTCATTGGTCGCCGAGTCACTTCGCATTCTCGTCCGCGGCGGCGTGTTCCTTTATCCGGCCGACGCGCGCCCCGGATATCGCGAAGGGCGCCTGCGCCTTTTATACGAAGCACACCCGATGGCGCTGGTCATGGAGTGGGCCGGAGGCTCCGCAACCACCGGCCGTCGCCGCATCCTCGAACTCTCGGCGCGAACGCCGCACCAGCGCGTGCCGCTGATCATGGGCTCGATGCGCGGCGTTCGCGACGTCGCCGCCATTCACGAAGGAATCGAGCCGATGTTCGACAATAGCGACGCGCCGCTATTTGCGCGGCGCGGCCTGTTTCGCTGAGCCGGAGATAGAGCAAAATGTCGCGCAGCTATCCCATCATATCGATCACCGGTTCGTCGGGCGCCGGCACCACCTCGGTGAAAAGGACGTTCGAGAACATTTTCCGTCGCGAGAAGGTCGCCGCCGCCTATATCGAGGGCGATGCGTTTCATCGCTACAACCGCGTCGAGATGCGCACGAAGATGCTGGAGGAAGGCGAGAAGGGCAACAAGCACTTCAGCCACTTCAGCCCGGAAACCAACCTGTTCGAGGAGCTGGAGAAAGTCTTCCGCGACTACGGCGAATCCGGCACCGGCACCGCCCGTCATTACGTGCACGACGAGGACGAAGCCAAATTATACGGGGCGGCACCGGGGACCTTTACCGAATGGGGCCCGCTGCCGGAAAAGTCCGACCTGCTATTTTACGAAGGCCTGCATGGCGCTGTGGTGACCGACAGGGTCAATATCGCCCAGCATGCTGACCTCAAGGTCGGCGTCGTTCCCGTCATCAATCTGGAGTGGATCCAGAAGTTGCATCGCGACCGCAAGGATCGCGGTTACACGCAGGAAGCCGTCACCGACACCATCCTGCGGCGGATGCCGGACTATGTGAACTACATCTGCCCGCAATTTGCCGAGACCGACATCAACTTCCAGCGCGTGCCGACGGTCGATACCTCGAATCCTTTCATCGCGCGGTGGATCCCGACGCCGGATGAATCGATGGTGGTGATCCGGTTGAAGAATCCGCGCGGCATCGATTTCCCCTATCTGCTGTCGATGATCCCCAACAGCTTCATGTCGCGCGCCAACTCGATCGTGATCCACGGCTCGAAGCTGGATCTGGCGATGCAGCTCATCCTCACCCCGCTGATCCTGCAATTGATGGAACGCAAAAGGCGCACGGTATGAATATTCAGAGTCCCGCTCCCCAGATGGATCAAGCGACCGTTCCGCACGCGGATATGGCGAATGCGATTCGCTTTCTCGCGATCGATGCGGTGGAAAAGGCGAAGTCGGGCCATCCCGGCATGCCGATGGGTATGGCCGATGTGGCGACAGTGCTGTTCTCACGCTTTCTCAAATTCGATGCCGTCGATCCGTCCTGGCCAGACCGCGACCGCTTCATCTTGTCCGCCGGCCACGGCTCGATGCTGCTCTACGCGCTGCTGCATTTGACTGGATCGGCGGAGATGACGCTCGATCAGTTGCAGTCGTTCCGGCAATGGGGCTCGAAGACACCCGGGCATCCCGAATACGGCCACACCGCGGGCGTCGAGACGACCACCGGCCCGCTCGGCCAGGGTATCGCCACGGCGGTCGGCATGGCCTTGGCCGAACGCCTGATGAATGCCCGCTTCGGCGACGGTCTCGTCGATCACTACACTTACGTGATCGCCGGCGACGGCTGCTTGATGGAGGGCCTCAGCCACGAGGCGATCTCGCTGGCAGGACATCTGCGGCTCAATCGTCTGATCGTGCTGTTCGACGACAACCAGATCTCGATCGATGGCGCGACCTCGCTGTCGTGTTCGGACGATCAGCTTGCGCGATTCACTGCATCGGGATGGTCGGCCAGCCGCGTCAACGGCCATGATCCCGAGGCTGTGGCGGCGGCCATTGCACAGGCGCGTGACAACGACCGCCCGTCGCTGATCGCGTGCCGCACGGTGATCGGCTTCGGCGCGCCGAATCGGCAAGGCAGCGAGAAGGCGCATGGCGCGCCGCTCGGCGCGGACGAGATCGCGAAGACGCGCGACGCGCTGCACTGGCCGCACGCACCGTTCCACGTTCCCGATGCGGTGGCGCGACAATGGCGCGCGGTCGGCGCGCGCGGACAGGCGGCGCATGCGGAATGGGCGGGGCGCGTTGCGCGTCTTGACGGCGCTGTGCGGGACTACTTTCAAGCCGCGCTGAAGGGCCAGCTTTCCGGCGGATACGACAATGCGTTGGCCAAGATTCGCGCCCATTTCTTGGCGGAGCGGCCGAAGATCGCCACCCGGCAGGCCTCGCAACTCGTCATCGATGTCATTGCCAGTGTCTTGCCGAATCTGCTCGGCGGATCGGCTGACCTCACCCATTCGAACCTCACGCGCGCCAGGATGCAGACGCCGGTCCAGCACGATGCCTTCGACGGCAGCTACGTCCATTATGGCGTGCGCGAGCACGCCATGGCGGCGGCGATGAACGGCGTCGCTTTGCATGGCGGCCTAATTCCCTACGGCGGCACCTTCCTGTGCTTTGCCGATTACAGCCGCCCCGCGATCCGGCTGGCCGCGTTGATGGGCATCCGCGTCATTCACGTGATGACGCATGACTCGATCGGGCTTGGCGAGGACGGCCCGACCCATCAGCCGGTCGAGCACCTGGCTTCCCTGCGCGCGATTCCAAATCTGCTGGTGTTCCGTCCCGGCGACGCCGTCGAGACCGCCGAGGCCTGGGATTGCGCGTTGCGGACGCCCCATGCGCCGTCGGTGCTTTGCCTGTCGCGTCAGGCGCTGCCTGTGTTCCGCGATGGCATCGATTCCACCAACCGGGTCGCGCGCGGTGCCTATGTCGTCATCGAGCCGGAAGGTGGCCGCGACGTCACCCTGATCGCGACCGGCTCCGAAGTGTCGATTGCGATTGTTGCGGCAAAGCTGCTTGCCGATGACGGCATTCGCGCCGCGGTGGTATCGGCGCCGTGTTTCGATTTGTTCCGGCAACAGCCCGGCGACTATCGGGCCGCAATTCTCGGCAGCGCTCCGCGCGTCGGTGTCGAGGCGGCGATCGAAGGCGATTGGGCGCGCTGGCTTGGCGATGGCGGTGAGTTCGTCGGCATGGCCGGATTCGGGGCCTCGGCGCCTGCGGATGATCTGTATCGCGAATTCGGTATCACCGCCGCGGCGGTCGCAACGGCGGCGATGCGCTGCATTGCCCGCTCGCGCATCGCTGCCGCCGAATGAGTTGTTCGGGACAAGACAACGAAATGGAGGACCTATGGCACGCATTACACTGAGGCAACTGCTCGATCACGCCGCCGAACATGGCTACGGCGTGCCGGCCTTCAACATCAACAACATGGAGCAGGGTCTGGCGATCATGGAGGCCGCCGCCGAGGTCGATGCGCCGGTCATCATCCAGGCCTCGCGCGGCGCGCGCTCCTACGCCAACGACTTCATGCTGGCGAGGATGATCGATGCGCTGGAAGAGATGCATCCGCAGATTCCGCTGTGCCTGCACCAGGACCACGGCAACGAAGAGTCCACCTGCGCCACCGCGCTACAGCACGGCTTTACCTCGGTCATGATGGACGGCTCGCTGAAGGCCGACGCCAAGACTGCTGCTGACTACGATTACAATGTCGACATCACGCGTCGCGTGGTCGATATCGCGCACTGGATCGGCGCCTCTGTCGAAGGCGAACTCGGCGTACTCGGTTCATTGGAGCATGGCGGCGGCGAGCAGGAGGACGGCCACGGTGTCGAGGGCAAGGTCAGCCACGACCAGTTGCTCACCGATCCGGATCAAGCGGTCGATTTCGTCCGTGCCACCAAGGTTGACGCGCTGGCGATCGCGATGGGAACTTCGCACGGCGCCTATAAGTTCTCGCGCAAGCCGGACGGCGATATTCTCGCCATGACGGTCGTCGAAGAAATTCACCGCCGGCTGCCGAATACGCATCTGGTGATGCACGGTTCGTCATCGGTGCCGCAGCCGCTGCAGGACATCTTCAATCAATTCGGCGGCGAGATGTCGCAGACCTGGGGTGTACCGGTCGAGGAAATCGTGCGCGGCATCAAGCACGGCGTCCGCAAGGTCAATATCGACACCGACTGCCGCCTCGCAATGACCTCCGCCTTCCGGAAGGTTGCCGCGCAAACCAGAGGCGAATTCGATCCGCGAAAATTCCTGAAACCGGCGATGGACGCGATGCGCGACCTCTGCCGCGAACGCTTCGAACAATTCGGCACCGCGGGTCACGCCGCGAAGATCAAGGTGATTCCGCTGGCCGAAATGGCGAAGCGCTATCGCAGCGGCGCGCTCGACCCGAAGATCGGCAACATCGCGCAAGCTGCCGAGTGAACAGACCTTATTCCATCCGGTGACGCCGGGTCCAAACGAGGAGGCCACCATGAATGAACATGCTTCGATCACGATCCGCGGCAAGGATCGCTACAAGTCCGGCGTCATGGAATACAAGAAGATGGGCTATTGGGAGCCCGATTATGTACCCAAGGACACCGACATCATCGCATTGTTCCGGGTGACGCCGCAGGACGGCGTCGATCCGATCGAGGCTTCGGCAGCAGTGGCCGGCGAATCCTCGACCGCGACCTGGACCGTGGTGTGGACCGACCGCCTCACGGCTGCGGAAAAATACCGCGCCAAGTGTTTTCGGGTCGATCCGGTGCCGAATTCGCCCGGCCAGTACTTTGCCTATATCGCCTACGATCTCGACCTGTTCGAGAACGGCTCGATCGCCAATCTGTCGGCCTCGATCATTGGCAACGTGTTCGGCTTCAAGCCGCTGAAGGCTCTGCGATTGGAAGACATGCGGCTTCCGGTCGCTTATGTGAAGACGTTCCAGGGCCCGGCCACCGGCATCGTGGTCGAGCGAGAGCGTATGGACAAGTTCGGCCGCCCACTGCTTGGCGCGACTGTGAAGCCGAAGTTGGGTCTGTCCGGTCGTAACTACGGCCGCGTCGTCTATGAGGCGCTGAAGGGCGGGCTCGACTTCACCAAGGACGACGAGAACATCAACTCGCAGCCCTTCATGCATTGGCGCGAGCGTTTTCTCTATTGCATGGAGGCGGTCAACAAGGCGCAGGCGGCGGCCGGTGAGATCAAGGGCACCTATCTCAACGTCACCGCCGGCACCATGGAGGACATGTACGAACGCGCCGAATTCGCCAAGCAGCTCGGCTCCGTCATCATCATGATCGACCTCGTGATCGGCTACACTGCGATTCAGTCGATGGCGAAATGGGCACGCAAGAACGACATGATCCTGCATCTGCACCGCGCCGGACATTCGACCTATACGCGGCAGCGCAATCACGGGGTCTCGTTCCGCGTCATTGCCAAATGGATGCGGCTCGCCGGCGTCGATCACATCCATGCCGGGACAGTCGTCGGCAAGCTCGAAGGCGATCCGGCGACGACGCGCGGCTATTACGACATCTGCCGCGAAGACTACAATCCAATGCGGCTCGAACACGGCGTGTTCTTCGAGCAGAATTGGGCCAGTCTCAATAAGATGATGCCGGTTGCATCGGGCGGCATCCATGCCGGCCAGATGCATCAGTTGCTCGATCACCTTGGCGAAGACGTCATCCTGCAGTTCGGCGGCGGCACCATCGGTCATCCGATGGGTATCCAGGCCGGCGCCACCGCCAACCGCGTCGCGTTGGAAGCGATGATCCTCGCTCGCAACGAAGGCCGCGACTACCTGCATGAAGGCGAGGAGATTCTTGCCAAGGCGGCGATGACCTGCACGCCGCTGAAGGCGGCGCTGGAGACGTGGAAGAACGTCACCTTCAACTACGAATCCACTGACATGCCCGACTACGCCCCCACCGCCAGCGTCTCGCTGTAAGGAGTACGATCATGCGCATTACCCAGGGCTGCTTCTCGTTCCTGCCCGATCTCACTGATGAACAGATTTCAAAACAGGTGCAGTATTGCCTCGCCAATGGTTGGGCCGTGAACATCGAATTCACCGACGATCCGCATCCCCGCAACAATTTCTGGGAAATGTGGGGCCTGCCGATGTTCGATCTGCGCGACGCCGCCGGCGTGCTGATGGAATTGACCGAATGCCGCAAGGTGTATGGCGATCGCTACATCCGGTTGTCGGCATTCGATTCCAGCCATGGCTGGGAATCGGTGCGGCTCTCCTTCATCGTCAACCGTCCGAAGGAAGAGCCAGGCTTCCGGCTCGAGCGGCATGAGGTGGAAGGCCGCAACATCCGCTATACGACCAAATCCTATGCCGTCGATCGACCCGAAGGCCAGCGCTACGGTGGGTCGTGAGCACGCTGGCCGTGGTCGATAGCGCCGGCGACGCGTTGCCTGCGACGCAGGTCGATCTGCGCCGCGAGTTCGACGAAGTCGGCATCGGCGAGGTGCTCGATCAGCTCGATCGCGAATTGATCGGGCTGAAGCCGGTGAAAACGCGGATTCGCGAGATCGCTTCGCTGCTGCTGATCGAGCGTATCCGCAAGCGCATGGACCTGGCGTCGGGCAACCCGACGCTGCACATGTCGTTCACCGGTAATCCCGGTACCGGCAAAACGACGGTGGCGCTGCGCATCGCCAGCATCCTGCATAAGCTGGGTTTCGTGCGGCGAGGGCAGGTGGTGTCGGTGACGCGCGACGAACTGGTCGGGCAATATATCGGCCATACCGCGCCGAAGACGAAGGAGATCCTGAAGAAGGCGATGGGCGGCGTGCTGTTCATTGACGAGGCCTATTACCTGCATCGGCCCGATAATGAGCGCGATTACGGCCAGGAGGCGATCGAGATCCTGCTGCAAGTGATGGAATCGCAGCGCGAGGATCTGGTGGTGATCCTCGCCGGCTACGGCGACCGCATGGACAAGTTCTTCGGCAGCAATCCCGGTTTCCGCTCGCGCATCGCCCACCACATCGATTTCCCCGACTATGCCGACGACGAATTGCTCGCCATTTCCGAATTGATGCTCGGGGATATGAATTACAAATTCAGCGCCGATGCGCGCGCGGCGTTCGTCCGCTACATCGCGCTGCGCAAGACCCAGCCGCTGTTCTCCAATGCCCGTTCGATCCGCAACGCGCTCGACCGCATGCGGCTGCGTCAGGCCAATCGGCTTGTCGCCGATCTCGACCGCATACTGAGCGTTGACGACATCATGTCACTGGAGGCTTCGGATGTGCTCGCGAGCCGGGTGTTCTCGAACGGTTCTGGTGGGTAATGGCGCCCGACCTAACACGTTCCCGATTGGTCGATGTCTATTTTTGTGACCTTCGGTCTCCCTGGCAGCGCGGTTCAGGCGAAAATACCAACAGATTGCCGCGCCAATATCTTCCGCGTGGCACGGATCTGTCCCTGCATAGCCAGACTAAGCTCAGCGCAATAGCAAGACAGCTCAATGAAACGCCGCGAAAGAGACATCGCTCTATCAAACCCCAGCTGAGAAGTTTTCAGAATGTGTTGCCGCGATTTTCGAGGAAGGTAAAATCGACCTTCCTAAGGGAGAGCCGGCGACATTCTGAGCGACACGGTAGTGACATCGAGCATCTCGTTTCGCGAAGACCAGATCGGGAGGGGCTTTCGTGCCCCACAATTAGCCGATGCGGCAGTTGGTGATTACTCTCAGCGGTATGCTCGAATTCAATGCTGCGACTGGCACGATCCTCACAATGATGACGGATAACGTCGTGACCGCATCAACTATTCTCCTGGCGATGTCGGCTGGACCAATCGTACCGAAAATGCTTTTCGACAGCGCTGTAGGCATGTTGCTCAAGGAGAGAAACGGCCGGTGACTACTGGCGCGATATCAACCGGATACTTATGCTGGCCAGAGCGCTTTAGTGACGGATTCTGGCGCAAAGCGGACGCTTCGGTCATCGATGCATAATTTGCTTAAGGAATGCACGGGTTCGGTCCTGTTTCGGATCCGAGAAGAAATCGACCGGCGCGCCTTCCTCGATGATCCGGCCAGCGTCCATGAACACCACGCGGTCGGCGACCGTGCGCGCGAAGCCCATCTCGTGGGTGACGCAGACCATGGTCATCCCTTCGCGGGCGAGGCCGACCATGACGTCGAGCACCTCCTGGATCATTTCCGGATCAAGCGCCGAGGTAGGTTCGTCGAATAGCATGATCTGCGGCTTCATGCACAGCGCACGCGCGATGGCGACGCGCTGCTGCTGGCCGCCGGAGAGCTGGCTCGGATATTTATCAGCCTGTTCGGAGATCCGTACGCGCTCAAGAAAATAGCGCGCAACCTCATCAGCTTCCTGCCTCGTTGCGCCGCGGATCTTGCGCGGCGCGATGGTGAGGTTCTGCAGCACGGTCAGATGCGGAAACAGGTTGAACTGCTGGAATACCATGCCGACATCGCGGCGGACCACGTCGACATTGCGCGTCGAGTGATCCAGCTCGACGCCATTGACCATAATGCGGCCGTCGCGATGTTCTTCCAGCCGGTTAATGCAACGGATCATGGTCGACTTGCCGGACCCCGAAGGCCCGCAGATCACGACGCGCTCGCCGCGCGCCACCGTGAAGTTGATGTCCTTGAGCACCTGGACGTCGCCATACCATTTGGTGACGCCGGACATCTGAATGATCGGCGCGGACGTTTCTGCAGGCGCTTGCTCCATGGTGCTCTCCGAAACGTTGCTCATGACGCCATCCAGCCGCCATCGACGAGAATGTTTTCGCCCGTCATGAAAGTTGCCTCGTCGGAGGCCAGAAACAGCGCTGCATTGGCGACGTCGTCGGGACGGCCCAGCCGCGGCATCGGCGTGCGGCTGGTGGAGTAGTCCATCCAACGCGGCTCCGCAGCGCGGCCCGGTTTGCCGGTGACGATCTTGCCGGGCGCGACTGCGTTGCAGATGATGTGATCCTTCGCGTAGTCTGCCGCGATCTGTCGCGTCATGTAGATGACCCCGGATTTGGAGGTGCCATAGGCGATGTCTTCCGGGCAGGCGATCATGCCGTGTTGCGAGGAGATGTTGACGAGGCGGCCGCGGGCCTCGTTGCGGATGTCCTGCGTCAGCATCTGGTTGACGGCGGCGCGCGACATCAGGAATACGCCGGTGAGATTGACCGCCAGCGTCCTGTCCCATTCGGCAAGGCTGGTGTCGGTCAGACGCTTGCCGGTGCCGATGGCGGCGTCGTTGACGAGCACGTCGAGGCGGCCGTAGCGCGCAACGGTCTGTTGGACGGCGCGGACGGTGTCGTCCTCCGAGGCGACGTCGATCTGGATGAAATCGACCTCATAACCGTCTGCACGCAGCAGCTCCAATGTCGGAGTGCCGCCCTCGCGCACGTCCATGGTGAGATCCGCGAGCATGAGCCTCGCGTCCTCGGCAGCAAATCGGCGGGCGATGGCGCGGCCGATGCCCGAGGAGGCGCCGGTGATCAGAACGGATTTTCCAGCCAGACGCTTGCTCATGCGGGTTCTCCTGCCTGCGGCAACCAGCCGAGATAGTCGCGCGCCGCATCTTCCAGATGAAATTGAGGCTTGAAGCCGGCATCCGCGGCCAGTCGCGCAATGTTCAGCGGCGCACGGTCCTTCGGCAGGCCATAGATTACGTTGCCCTCCGCCTCGATCTCCGCCATCCGCCAGCGGAAGCCGGGTATGTGCGTCGCGATGATCTCGCACCATCGTGGCAGATCGGACAACACACCGCCGCTGACGTGATAGGTGCGGTGCTTCAGCGCGTCGGAGGTGCTCACCCTCGCGACGCCGAGGGCAGCGTCACGGGAATAGATCCAATCGCCGGCCATGCTGCGCGGGAGAATCGCTTCACGGCCGTCGAAGGCCATGCGGAGCACCTGATAATGCGGGCTGAGTGCATCGCGGACACCGGTCTGCAATTCCCATGGGCCAAAGGCCGGCCCGAGCCGAATCACGCGCACATCGAGCTTGTGAAGGTCGGCGATCCGCAGCGCCGCCTGTTCCGATGCGAGCTTTGTGATGCCATAGAGTGCGGCTGGCGCCGGCGGCGACAAATCCTCCTCGAACAGGCCCGATGCGGCCGGTTGCGAGAAGCCGTACACTGCGACCGAACTGAGCACGGTGACGCGCTTGATGGCGGGCCGCAGTGTTACGCGTTCGAGCAGATTGACGGTGCCGCCGATATTAACGTCGACGATCTGGCGCGCAGCGTCATGCTCGCGCTGCGCATTCGGCGTCATCGCGGCGGTGTGGATCACGCGGTCGATGCCGGCCATGTTCAACGCGCGGTCGACGTCGTCGGCGCTTGTGACATCGCCGGTGACCAGCGTAGCGCCGGCGAGTTCGGGGCGCACCAGCATGTCGTGGCCGGGGGCTGAGAGGTCGAAAAGGATAACGGTCTCGCCGTCGGCGATCAGGCGTTCGGCGAGCGCGAGCCCGATGAAACCGCTGCCGCCGGTGATCAGTGTGGCCATGTCAGCGGGCTTTCAGTGCTTGCCGCTCCAGCCGCGCCACCCAGCGCGCGAACGGATACAGGATGACGAAGAAGATCACGGCGGCCGCCATCAGCGGCGTCGGGTTGTAGGTTTGCTCCTGGGCGACGCGGGCTGAGCGCAGCAGCTCAGGCAGCGCGACCAAGGCGGCAATTGGTGTCGCCTTGACGAGTTCTAGCGAATTGCTGGCGAGCGGCGCCAGCACGTTGCGGATCGCCTGCGGCAGCACGATGGAGAACACCACATGCAGCGGCTTGAAACCGAGCGCCCGGGCAGCCTCGGTCTGGCCGTGGGGCACGGACAAGATGCCGGCGCGGAAGATCTCGCCATAGTAGCCGGAATTGTTGAGCACGATGGCTAGCACCGCCGCGGTGAAGCTGCCGAGCGTCAGGCCCAGAAACGGCATGCCGTAGAAGATCAGGATCAGCAGCACCACCACGGGAAACGACCTGAACAGGTCAATATAGATCAGCAGCGAGATATTCACCCAGCGGTTCTTGAAGCTGTACAGCACGGCGATGGCGAGGCCGGCGAGAATGCCGAGCGGCAGCGCCACCACCGCGAGGCAGACTGTATAGATCAGCCCCTGCAGCAGCAGCGGATAGACCCGCAACAGCGACTCCCAGTTAGCGAAATTGTCCAGGAAGTCCTGCATGCGATCCGCTCAACGCCCCGTGCTGTAGCGATATTCAATCCACCGGCTGGCGATCACCAGCGGCAGGAAGAAGGTGAGGTAGAACGCCGCGGCCAGCGTCAGCGGCGAGGGATTGGCGACCAGCGCCATCACGCTCTGCGCCTGTCCGAGCGTTTCTGGGAGCGATACGGCGGTGCCGAGCGCGGTACCCTTGCTGATGGAGATGGCGCGGTTGGTCAGAAGTGGGATCGCGAGGCGAATGGCCTGCGGCAGGATGATGGTGACCAGCGTCCGCAGCCGGCTGAAACCAAGTGCGCTGGCGGCGTCCCATTGTCCGCGCGGCAGCGCCATGATTGCGGACCAGAAGATCTCGGTGGAAAAGGCCGACAGCACCATGCCGAGCGCCAGCACAGTGGTCGCGAAGGGGGACAGCGTCGGGCCCAGATAAGGCAGGCCGAAATAGATGAAGACGATCACGACGAGCTGCGGCAGCGTGCGCAGCACGTCGACATAAGCGGTGATGATAAAATTGACGGGGCGCAGGTTGGCGCAGCGCAGCAGTGCCAGCGACAGGCCGAACAGCGTGCCGCAGACAATAATCAAAAGCGATACGATGACCGTCGTGCGAAAGCCCGCGAGGACCTGGGGGAAGGCGCCCGCGATGACTTCTGCATTGAAATAGTATTCGACGATCCGGTCCATCGGGTGTCCGCCAACCGCAGTCGGACCGGCTCGGGCCGGTCCGGTGTTCGCAGCTATCTTGTCAGGGCAAGTGCCTTACTTGCACTTCGGGACGTGCGAGGTCGGCTCGAAACCCTTGAAGCCGGGAGGGCCGTAGCCGAAATACACGGTGTCGATGGCTGAGCCGGCATCGGGTGCCGCGCCATACCACTTCTCGTGTAGCTTGCGCAGACGGCCATCCAGTTTCATGCATTCGATGACCGCCTCGACCTTGTTGCGATATTCGGTGTCTTCCAGCCGGAACGCATAGGCAAAGTTGCGGCCGTTGAAATCCTTGAAGCCGACCTTGATCGCCTTGTTCTGGCTGGCGGCATAGACGGTCGTCGGGATCTCATTGAGCGCTGTGAAGGCGCGGCGCGTCAGCACGGCCTGCACCGTGTCGGGGAATACATCGTAACGCTGCACTTCGAAGCCGTATTTCTCGGCATTGGCGGTGGCCCAGGTATCCGAGATGGTGCCGCGGTTGACGGCGACGGCCTTGCCCTTGAGATCCTCGAAGCTCTTCATCTCGTCGGCGGCGCGGACGATGAAGCCGTTGCCGGTGGAGAATAGCGGCTCAGTATAGAGCATGCGCTCGGAGCGTTCGACAGTGAGGTTGAGCGGGTTGACGAGGAATTCGGCGCGCTTAGCGAATAGCGCCGCGAACAAGCCGGAGAAATTGATGTCGACGATCTCGACCTTCGGGCGGCCGAGATCTTTACCGATCTCGTTGATCAGATCTGCACCGAAGCCCTCGGGGCCGTTGGGGCCGCGCACCATCCACGGCGCGACGCCAAAGTCGGACGCGACCACCATCGGCTTGTCGGACGGATGATCGGCTTCCTGCGCGCTGGCGCCGCCGGCGAATGCCGCAGTCGAAAGCATCAGCGTGAACAGCCAATGCGTGGGTTTCAGTCTCATGGGGACGTCCTTTCGGGTGCGGATGTGGTGGAGATCAGGGCGTGGGGGGATGAGTGGCCTGCCAGTGACGGGCGATGTCGCCGCGCCGGCAGACCCAGGCGTTGTCGTGCTTGGCGACGTGATCGAGGAAGCGTTGCAGGCCAGCGGCGCGGCCGGGATGGCCGATCAGGCGGGTGTGCAGTCCGACCGACATCATCTTCGGCGCGGTGGCGCCTTCCGCGTAGAGCATGTCGAAGGCGTCGCGCAGATAGACGAAGAAATCATCCGCCGTTGCCATCGCGCCGCGGCTGAACTTTGCGTCGTTGTTGGCAAGGCCGTAAGGCACCACGAGATGCGGCTTGCCGAGCACACGTGTCCAGTACGGCAATTCGTCGTTATAGGCGTCGGAGTCGTAGAGGAAACCGCCTTCCTCGACCACGAGGCGCCGCGTGTTCACGCTCGGCCCATAGCGGCAATACCAGCCGAGCGGACGCTCGCCGGTGGTGCGCTTGAGGCTCTCGACGGTCCTGCGAATGCGCTCGCGTTCGTCGGTCTCGGACAGCAATGGATGTCGCTCCCAGCGCCAGCCATGGGCGCAGACATCGTAGCCATATTCGTGAATGGCGGCGCAGGCTTCGTCGTTGCGTTCCAGCGCCAGCGCGCAGCCCATGACGGTGGCGATCATGCCGCGCTCGGACAGAAGGCGCAGCACGCGCCAGAAGCCTATGCGGCTGCCATATTCGAACATCGACTCGGCGGCGAGGTCGCGGCCCTCGAAGCCGCCGCCGCCACCTTCGGTCAGGGCCGTTTCGGTGACGCCGTCGCCATCGGCGAACGACGGCTCGGAGCCTTCTTCGTAGTTGATGCAGAAGTTGAGTGCGATTCTCGCTGCGCCCGGCCATTGCGGATGCGGCGGGGTGCGGCCGTAGCCGACGAAGTCGCGCGTGAGGTGATCATCATGTGGCATCGTTGCGATCCCTATGCGCTCTGCGGCATCACGGCGCGAACGTCGCCAGCGATATCGACGAACACGTCGTCGTCCTGCCGGCCGGTCATGCCCATGGCGACAGCGAATTCCATGGCCGCGCCGAGAACGGTCATGGGATGATGCCAGACATTGCGGGCGAAGGTGATGCTTTGATGTGCTCCGGCGATGAAGCACCGCAGGGTGGCCACATCAGGCAGGCCATCCGGGCCGGCATCGCACACGATCGCCAGGTATTGGCTGCTGCCGAGCGGGATGAAGGTCTGGGCGGAGAACGGATGACGCTCGAGCGTCGTGATTGGCAGGGGCAGATTGCCGAGCCTGGCGGCGCTGCTGATCCAGAAGGAAAAGGTGGTGGCGTCCTCGGTGCGATCGTCCGATGTCGGAAGATAGCGCCGGCGCACGTCGATCGGTCGCTCGGCTACATCGCCGAAGGCAGCAAAGGCGGCCGGGGACAGCGATTCGGCCGCGACGGTATGGGAAGCAGTGTGGTTCGGCGTCATTCAGGCGGGTCATCTGGTTGGTCGGCCTGCTGCGAAGCGGCTCGATATTCCACTGGTATACCAGTGAACCGCCCATGCTGATTTCAGTCAAGCTTCGAAGCCAGGGAAGCTGCGTTAAATTTGGACGGAGTCCGACAAAATTGCGGGCAGCTGCAGAATTTTCGGACATGCAGCCCGCAGGGCTTCTGCCTGATCTCGACCTAGCCGTGAGGCTCGGGCAGGAAGATCCCGAATCGTTCGAGCAACCCCTGCCGCACATTAGTGAGATGCAGGATCATCGCCTGACGGGCTGCGGCGGCATCACGATCGATGATGGCATCGATAATCGCCAGATGCTCGCGGGTGGCGGGCAGCAGCCGGCCAGGGTGGCGCTCCACATTGCACATCCGGATCTTCTGCCGGATTTCTCCAATCAGCTTCTCGAGCGAACGATTGCCGCAATGCCGCGCGATCTGGTCATGAATTTCATCGTCGAGCGTCCAGTGAACCGTCCCGGACACTGTCGACGCAGCAATGATCTTCTCCAGCGCGGCCCTGATCGGTGCAAGGATATCCAGCGCGATGCGGGTCGCCGCAATGAAAGTCGCTTCGCTCTCCAGCACCATGCGGAGATGGACCAATTCGAGCAATTCTGCCATCTCGATTGTGCGGACCACCACAGTGCCGTTAGACAATTGCTCCAGCCTGCCTTCGCCCAGCAACCGGCTGATGCCAGCCCGCAGCGGTGTCCGCGAGACTTTCAGCCGCAGTGCAAGCCGGCGCTCTTCGATCACCTCGCCGGGCTGCAACTGTCGCGACTCGATCAGGTTGTGCAGCTTCAAATAGGTTGCGTCTGTTATGCTGCCATTGGTCCGTGCCGGGCGTTTGCTGGTTGATTTCTTTGCTTTGTTGACAGAAGGCACGGACGTTGCTTTCGACGATTGGATAGAAATGCCGCCATATCGGTAGACGTACGGTACGTTCTCGCCGCTGGCCAAGCCGAAGCTCTGGATGAGCCACCCATTCTCAATTGGTGTCGCCTTTTATGCAAGACTTCGCGAAATTCCGCTGTCTTTGGATCTCCACATGGCCGCTTCCGGCGCAAAGTGACGTCCGACTGCTGCTGCGATGTCTCACAGGGATGCAAAATCCGGAGGGGCGATCTCATTGATCCGGTAGCACGCGACGAAGTGCTCGTCATGAACCAGTCCTCATGGGGCCCGACGACCAGGTCGCGCATACGCGGCGATATCTCCTCCTCTCGGTTCTTCAGAATCTAAAATAGTGAGGCGCGCAAGGCGCGCGAGCTAGTTCGTACGGCTATGCCTTGTTCGGTCAGGAAGGCTCGAATCTGGCTGATGGTCGCTGTTCGGCGCGAGACCAATCGGGAACGAACCCGATGACAGGCTTGATTCTGGCGCATGCAAATCATGCTTGGCGCGTCGGCGCTTGAGCGAACTGAAGCAGTTCGGCCGCAGACGCTCCGATACGTCGGTCATCAGTGTCCATGCGTAGTCCTCGATCTGGAGAACGGACCTGACTTCGTCCTCCCAGCCGCAGAGCACAATCTCCATCTGCGAAAACCCGCCATTGTCAGCGGCAAACGCTGTTGCTGCTGCTTCCACTGACTCGGCGATGTCACTCGTGCTGCCTGCAAGGATGTCCCTGATCACGACTGTGATCAGCCCGCGGCCGCCGGCGGCACCTTTCATGACGAGGTGAGCTTCCGGAGCCTGATGGCGTTCGAACCTGCGCCCCAATTGCATTTGTTCAGCGAATTTTTCCAATGGATGATCATCATTGTTACAGGCATGAGCGAGGATCGTGCTGTCGGCGCGCGGCTTCACATCATCTTTCTGCCAGTAGGTGTTTGGCAGCCAGGCGGTTTCGATCTCCCGCTGAGCATTTGTGAGCGCCCATGCCTGATCCAGCAGGAAGGACTCCGGCAGATTGGAGTGCCTGCAGGTGAGGCGCCGCCAGATGTCGAGCAGCGCTTCGGCGCGCTCGGTCTGATGGAAGAACAGCGCGCCAGTATTCATCACGCCATTCGGGCGGCGGTTGACTGCGAAGTCACAGCCCAGCGCGTGCGGAAGCAGCGGAAGATTGGCGAGCCGCGCCTGAGCGTCGATCCAGAATACCGGGCGGCATGCCTGGCTCCACTGCTCGATGATGAAATCGACTTTCGACATTCCTTGCCGGGCGTTGCCGGTGTCCGGTGATATCTGCGTTACGACGTGATCGAGGCCCAGCCGCTTCAGGTCTGCGGTAAGGCCGACATCCTTGTCCTGAGTGGTTGAGCCCTCGAATGACGAGATGAAAAGCGTATCCTGCTTTCGATATAATCCGGTCGGCACCGCGAGCGGCTTGACGCCGCCCCACCACACCTGATGCGGCGCATCCGCGCCCTCGGCGCCGAGTGACCCGTGTGCATGTAGTTTCGACTTCAGGCCGTCGAAGGCTGGGCTCTCACCAACGAGCAAAATGACGATTGCATTCTCGTGCAGGGATTCAATCAGCGCCTGAACGCGCACAGCGTGCGTCGCTTCGAACACAATGACCACAGCGCCGGGCTGAGATACAGCACTGACGCCATCCCAGTCGACAATGCCATGGCACCGGCTAATTACCTGACGCAAGCGCGCAAGTTGAAGCGCGCCCAGTCGCGGCGTGCGCGCATGCTGGCGGAGGATATCGTCCAAGCTGTCGTTCATCGCCGCCTGTCCCGTTCGTTTGAATGCTTTGACTGATACGAACGAGCCGGCGTCGTCAGGCGAATATCTCTGCGATGCGTCGGCACCATATGCTTCTATGTGTTTCAGATCGACGCTATTTGTTTCTATTGTGTGTATCTTCATTGCGCGTGCGCATTGAATGCACGTGGTCAATGTTCTGAAACAAAAAAGATCGCGACGCGCCGCAGATGAGCACTGCGTGCAAGCGTTTTTTCTTTTTCCGAGGACGCAGTCCGCTATTTTAAAGTTGCGATTCGGCAAGAATTTCCCAGTGAGAGCGTGGCTTTGCTTGCTGTCGAATCCATCGCTGCAGAGTTGCCGGCATCGGTCTTCGATTGCTGAGTAATGTCGTATCGCTGCAGGTGTTGTCGTTGTGTGCGTAAGAATTCTTTGCATCGCTCGCTGCAGTCGATGCGATTTCTCGAGATACTTTGATGACACGTTCACATCAGGCCCGACGCGGTCGCAACAGCCAGAGTAGAAATTTCTGCCTAGTTCTAGGCAGCTTTTTCCCATCAAGTATTTGTAAAATAAGCAAAAATCATCGCCTGATCGTCGTGCGCCACCCGTTCAAGAGTGAGAGGTCGACCAGAACGGCCGTTTGTCGGCGGAGAAGTGGGAGAAGGGCATGACGTACGCGCTCCAGATTGCAGACGCTGTCGAGACAGTGCCGGTGCAGCTCGAAGCTGCGGGGGATTCTCTGATGCTCAACGCGTGCGAGCCTGCGGGCGATAGCGACGAGGAGTTGCTGGACAGACTAGCTGCAAATGACGAGACGGCGTTCAGATGTCTTGTCGAGCGTCATATCGATCGTGCGTTTGGCATTGCGCTTCGACTTCTGGGTAGTCGTGCCGATGCCGAGGATGTGGTGCAGGATACGATGCTGAAGGTCTGGACGCATCGCGGGCAATGGGAGCACGGCCGCGCAAAATTTTCGACATGGCTCTACCGCGTTGTCACCAATCGCTGCATCGATCTGCATCGTCGGCCACGCACCGACAATGTCGATGCTGTGCCGGAGCCAGCCGACATCAAGCCCGACGCGTTCAGCACGATGCAGCGTGATGAAGTGGCCAAATTGCTGGAGACGGCGATGCAGCGTCTGCCCGAGCAGCAGCGTGTCGCGGTGATCCTGTCCTATCATGAAAACATGAGCAACGGCGACATCGCCGAAGTCATGAACACGACTGTGTCCGCGGTCGAGTCGCTGCTCAAGCGCGGGCGGCAGCAGCTGCGTGAAATTCTGCGCCGCCATGAGCCGGACATTCTGCACTCGTTAAGCGATTGCTAACCATAAATATCCGGTCCCGAAATAAACTGCGCCTGAATTGTGAGGGCCATTCCGTTTAGCGAATGGACGGGGGCTGGCCTGCGTCCAGAGGTCCCCGATCGGTCCGCATCCGCGGCCACATTCAAGGAGCAATTTAATGCCCGTTATTTCAACCAACACCGCGGCCAATTCTGCAGTTCGTTACCTGAATATCAATTCGTCGCAGATGTCGAGCTCGCTCTCGAAGCTGTCGAGCGGCTCGAAGATCACGCAGGCATCCGACGACGCAGCCGGTCTCGCCATCTCGACGCGCATTTCATCCGATGTCACCACGCTGCAGCAGGCCGCAACCAATGCGTCGCAGGCGACCTCGATCCTGCAGACCGCCGATGGCGGTGCCTCAAACATCAGCGACATTCTTTCGCGTATGAAGTCGCTGGCTTCGCAGTCGTCATCGGCCACTGTCACCGACAGCAGCCGCGCCTATCTCAATTCGGAATTTACCGCGCTGAGCGATCAGATCGACAGCATTGCGACCGGTACGCGTTATAGCGGGCAGAGCCTTCTCGACGGCACGAGCGCTTTCGCTGCGGGCGCTTCGGTACTCGTCGGCTCCACCTCTGCCGACACCATCACCGTGACGCTCGACGATCTCACCTCTGCCACGCTCGGTGTCGACACCCTCGATATCAGCACGCAGGCGGGTGCGACGGCAGCCATCGACGCGCTCGACACTGCGATCGATACTGTCTCGGGCGCACGTGCGACGATCGGTGCGCAGGAATCGCGCTTCAATTTCAGCGCCAGCTCGATCTCCACACAGTCCCAGAATCTGCAGGCCGCCAATTCTGCGATCACCGACGTCGACATCGCGGCTGAGCAGGCCAAGCTCTCGTCATCGCAGGTGAAAGTGCAGGCCGCTGTCGCCGCGGAATCGTCGGCGAACCAGATGCCGCAGTATCTGCTGAAGTTGCTCGGCTAGACCATAAAAGTCGCGAGCCGGCGGCAGCGCCGGCTCGCACTCTCGTGCAGGAAAGTAAGGCGGCATGGCGACGGTGACGAGTTCGACTTCCGCGGCAGCAACTGCGGCCTTGGCGACGACCACGTCCGGCACAAAGACGACGACCAGCGTCGATTGGGACGCCTTGATCGAGGCCCAGGTTGCAACCAAGACCGCAGCGGCGACCACCATCCAGACCAGTATCACCGCCAATGAGGCCAAGATCTCGGCCTATCAGCAGTTGCAGACACTGCTTACGACGCTGACGACCGACACGACCTCGCTCTCCAAATCGATCGTCAATTCATTGTCGTCGAGCGCCTATGGGGCAAGATCGGCGACCATTACGTCCACTGGTGACGTCAGTGCCAGTTCCGCTGTGTCGATGGCTATCAGCAATGGTGCTGCGACCGGCGATCACACGCTCACGGTGACGCAGATCGCCACGGCTCACAAGGTGATCGGGACAGCCGTTGCCGACAAGAGTGCGGATCTGGGCCTGGCCGGTATCTTCTCGATCGGGCTGGAAGGCGGCACCAGTGCCGATATCTCGATCACCAGCGGCATGACGCTGGAAGATCTTGTCGACACGATCAATGCACAGACATCGACGACAAACGTCCAGGCCTCGATCATCCAGATATCGAGCAACCAGTATGAGATGATCCTGAGCGCGACCGAGGACAATGCAAACATCACGACCAGCGTCGTGTCAGGCGACGACGCCCTCACAACGCTCGGCGTGACAAACAGCTCCGGCGCATTCACGGATGTGCTGCAGGAACCGCAACCCGCAATTTTCAGCGTCGACGGCATTACCCTGACGCGCGATACCAATAATGTTACTGACGTGCTAAGCGGCGTCTCCTTCAGTCTGCTGCAGAGCACGCCGTCCGGATCAACGGTCAATATCAGCATCGAGGCCGACACGAGTTCGATCCAGACGGTGTTGCAGCAGTTCGTGACATCCTACAATGCTGTACGCGATTATGTGACCTCCCAGCAGACGCTGTCGTCGAGCGGAACCGCGGATTCGAGTGCGGTTCTGTTTGGTGACAGCACGATGCGTAGCGTCATGACGCAGATGGAGCAGGTCCTGAATTCCATCATCGGCGATCTATCGATGACCGATCTCGGGCTGTCGTTCTCTGACACCAACGATCTTGTGCTCGACACAAGCACGCTCGCCACGACCCTGGCCGACAATCTTGACGGTGTCATCGCGCTACTCGCGACCAAGACGACAAGTTCTTCGGGCGCCCTTGCTGTGGTCAATACCAGTTCATCGCCGCCGTCGTCCTTCGTGATGGATATTGCGGTGGATAGCTCCGGCGCATTGTCGGTGTCGGTCGGAGGCGATAGTTCGCTGTTTACCGTGTCCGGCCAGACCATCATCGGCAAGGCCGGTACGATCTATTCCGGCATGGCCTTCACTTATAGCAGTACGTCATCAGCGTCGGTGACCATCAAGTCAACCACCGGGATTGCGGCGCAGATCAACGCAATCGCGAGTGCCGCGTCGAATGAGAATACGGGATCGCTGCAAGATCTGATCACTAATCTGCAATCTCAGGACGACCGTATGGAGCAACAGATCGATGACATCAATGAGCGCGCCGCAGTCTATCGCGCGATGCTAGTTACCCAATATGCCAAATATCAGTCGGCGATCTCGTCGGCCAATTCCACCCTGGACTATTTGTCCGCCCTTCTCAACGCGTCGAGTGACTAGTCATGCAGCATCAAGAAAATTTTCAGGCGGCCCAGGCCTATCGGCAGGCGGCGGTTGCGGTGCCGCCGTTGCGGGCCGTGGTCATGATGATCGATGGCGCGATCACGGCGCTGCAGAAGTCGGTGGCGGCGTCAGAAGACAAAAAATTTGAGGAGAGCCACGATCTGATGATCCGGGCGACTGCCATCCTGCGCGGGCTGAGCCACAACCTGAATTTCGATCGCGGAGGCGAGGTCGCGGAGGGCCTGCACGCCACCTATCATACGCTGATCATGGCCTGCCTGCGGTCGTTCGGCCAGCCCAACGCGGCGCAGTGCTATGGCCGCATCATTGCGAGCCTGACCGAGCTTCGTGACGCCTGGGTTGTCGTCGCCCGGAGCACGGCAAAGCCCGTCTGACCGGACCGATACCGGCGGGCAGGGTAGGGTCATTGCACCTGCAAGGTTTAGGATCATTCGACGTCTTTTTGTGGTTGAAAAGTCGGGGCAGCATTGCCTCGCAACCCGGTCTGTTTTAGGACGCTGGCGTGACAGTCTCAACCAGGGCTGACATGCACCGCACGATCAAGTGCGTGCCGGGCGAGTTTCCAGAATGGACATTCCCGAGTTTGAAGACCTGCTGGGTCGGCACGGTGAAGACGTGTCGAGCTGGCCAGAGGACCGGCGGGACGCCGCGCTCGCATTGCTGCGGACGTCGGAACAGGCGCGTGCGGCCTTAGCCGAGGCGCAACTGCTGCGACGCGCCTTGTCGCCAGGAACCGTGCGTGCGCCGGATGGTCTGGTTGACCGGATCATGCAGAAGGCCCGGCAATCCGATGTGGCTCCCACAAGACCGGCAACCAAGCCCGATAAAAACTAGCCGACCTCCCGCTACGGTGATTTCACCCCGCCAATGATCGCGGGTAGATCGCGCACGACTGCATTCTGATCCGGACAGCCGCCCAATCGCCTCCTTCAATGTTCGGGGCAATTTTTGCCGCGCGCGTGGCACGCGTGGTCTTTGCATCTGATTTCGCAAAACCCCTGCGGCACAGCGGCTTCTTGCAACGACGTGCGATGGTTCACGCACCCGATCGGCCCGCAAAGAATCTTTGCCTGAATGGCCAGGACGGCCCGTTTCAATAGGGAACGGACTTCACGAGCACTTCTCTTACTTATGCAATTCCGCAGCGCCGTGCGCGCGGAAATGGCCGGAGCACGCCATGACTGTAGCTGCAACGACGTCGACCGCGACCACGACAGCCTCGACAACGTCGTCTTCGTCGGTGACCTCCGCCATCACGTCGCAGCAGTTTCTGAGCCTGCTCGTAACCGAATTGCAGAACCAGAATCCGCTCGACCCGACCAATTCGACCGACTTCATCAATCAGCTCACGTCCTACGCGAATTTCGATCAGCAGCAGACGCTGAACAGCAATATGAGCACGCTGGTGTCGTCGCTCAACAGCCTGCTCACGTTGAATTCGTCGAACTACATCGGCCAGACTGTCACTGCGAAAACCGATACCGGCACGCTGAAGGATAGCCAGATCTCGTTCGGCTATTCGCTGGAGTCCGCCGCCTCCGATGTCACGCTGAGCGTCAAGGATTCATCCGGCAACACAGTGTGGACCGGCAGCGGAACGACGACCTCCGGCACCAACAGCTTTACCTGGGACGGCACAACGACGGACGGCACGCAGCTGACCGACGGTGGCCAGTACACGCTCAGCGTCTCGGCGACCGATAGCACCGGGCAGTCGGTCTATGGCTACACGACCGTCACCGGAAAGGTGACCTCGATCGACAACTCGTCCGGCACTCCGATGCTCAACATCGGAAGCACATCCGTGAGCACCAGCAACGTCATCGGCGTGACCTCTTAATTTCATTCTGGAGTACTGATTATGAGTCTTTCCGGCGCGCTATCGTCTGCGATCTCCGCTCTCAACGCCCAGAGCTCGGCGCTGGCGATGATTTCCGACAACATCGCAAACTCATCGACGGTCGGTTACAAGACGACGTCGGCGTCGTTCGAATCTTTGGTAACGAGTTCATCGAGCGCATCGTCCTATTCCTCCGGCGGTGTGTCGACGCTGTCGAAGTCCAACATCACGACGCAAGGCCTGCTGACTGCGACGTCGACCTCCACCAACATCGCGATCCAGGGCAACGGTTTCTTCCCGGTGACGACGTCGCTGACTGGCGGATCGACACTCTATACGCGCAACGGCGCGTTCACGACGGACTCCGACGGATATCTTGTCAATAACGGCGCATATCTCCTGGGTTGGCGCACCGATGCGTCAGGCAATGTGATCGGCAGCGCCAGCAGCGGCAACCTCACGGCGATCGACACCAGCGTGGCGCAGACCAGCGGCAGTGCGACGACGACGACGACCTTCTCGGCCAATTTGCCCGCCGATGCGGCGGTTGGTGATACGTTTACGACATCCATGTCTGCCTATGACTCTTTGGGAACCTCAAGCTCGATCCAGGTGACGTGGTCAAAGACTGCCGACAACACCTGGTCTGCGAGCTTCGGCCAGCCGACTCTTTCATCCGACTCGACGGTGACGACGGCCGCGACGCCAACCAGCACAGTAGCGGTCACGTTCAATACCGATGGCACCCTGGCAAGCACAACGCCAGACCCTCCCGTGCTTGCGCTCACAGGATCGACCACCGGCGCAGCCGACAATACGATCACGCTCAATCTCGGAACGGTGGGCGGAACCGATGGTCTGACGCAGTATGCGTCCGGCCTGTCCACGCCCGCGGTCAATATCACGCGCATCGAGTCCAACGGACTTGCATTCGGCAAGCTGAGCAACATCTCGGTCGGTGACAACGGGGTCGTCAATGCCACTTATTCGAATGGCCAGACCATTGCGATCTACAAGATTCCGGTGGCGACCTTTGCGGCGGCGGACCAGTTGGAAGCCCAGAGCAACGGGTTGTATTCGACCACGGCGGAGTCAGGCACCGCCGCTTTGCAGGAATCCGGAACTAATGGCGCGGGCACCATTTACGGCAGCGAGCTGGAATCCAGCACGACCGACACGAACGAGCAGTTCAGTAGCATGATCTCGGCGCAGCAGGCCTATTCGGCTGCATCGCAGGTGATCACCGCGGTCAACAAGATGTTCGATACCTTGATTTCGAGCATGCGGTGATCGGGATGGTAGTCGAAACGGACGACGATGCGTTGATGCGGCAGCTCGATCGGCTGATCGCGGTTGCGCGGCGCATCGAGGGCGGCGACCGGCGTATGATTTTGGCGTTGCAGGGCGATCTAAACACCTTGCGGGCCGTCTTGCATCAACGGCGCGATGCACTCGCGCAGAAACTCAACATCGCCAGCGCACGCAGCAAGGCGGCGACGACATATTCACGGATAGCCTCACTTGGACGGCACGCCGTTGCCACAACCCATTCGATCACGGAGTGACTACATGATGACTCGAAGCCCACCGCTGCAGCCCGCGGGTGCCGATGACGGATCCCGCATCGAGGATCTCATCGAATTGATCGAGCGCCTGATCGACGTCGTCACCGAGGAAAATATCGCTCTGGCCATGGGGCTTCCGGCCTCGCAGTCGCAGCACACAGCGACCAAGCTCGAATTATCCGAGCTGTTCGAGGCGTGGGTCAAGGAAGTCGACCGCAAGAACATGATGCTCGGCACCCAGGATCGCCAGTTGCAGACGCGTATCCTTGGGCGGCTCGAACAACTCCGTACCGTGATGGACGAGAACGTCACCCGCCTGCGGGCGGCGATCGAAGCGAGCCAACGTCGCATCGATGCGGTCATGGTGGCGATCCGGGAGCAGATGTCGGACAATGCGCCTTATGGCGCCAATGGTCGCGTCAGCGCGCAATCGGCATCCTACGCACGCAACGTGCGGATTTGAACCCAACCGCAAAATGAGGTCGCCGCCGTGTCGCTGGAGATAGCCCGCAGCATTGCCGTCAGCAGCCTGATGGCTAGCCAGGTTCAGATAAGTGTTTCCTCGTCGAATATTTCGAACGCGGACACTACCGGCTACACGGTCAAGACCGCCAATCAGGTGGCGACCACCAGTGGCGGCGTCGGCACCGGCGTGTCGATCACGGGTATCACCAGCAGCGTCGACCGCCTGCTGTTCAAATCGCTGATCTCCGCCACCTCGGACCTCGGCGCAGCCGACATCAACACCGATTATCTGGACCGGTTGCAGGCGCTGTATGGCAGCATGACGGGAGCGGACGATACCGGCACGTCGATCGCCAATACCCTGGCATCCCTTGAAACCGCCGTCTCGTCGCTGGCCGGTACCACCAGCAGCGCATCTTTGCAGGCCAACGTCGTCAGCGCACTCGACAATCTCGCCTCGCAACTGCGCGAGACGTCGTCGGGGATCCAGCAACTACGCGGGACGGCCGATGCTGCGATTTCCTCCGACGTCGATCAGGTCAATGCCAATCTGACGGCCATCGCCAGCCTGAATGCCCAGATCAAACAGGCGGCGGCCGCCGGCCAGCCGACTGGCGATCTTGAGGACCAGCGCAATGTCGCGCTGCAGACCGTCGCGTCGAAGATGAATGTCAGCTACTTCATCTCATCGACCGGCGATATGCAGGTCTATACGGCATCGGGCCAAACGCTGGTCGATAGCAGTGCGCATCTGCTCAGTTTCACGGCTGCATCGTCCGTCACAGCCAATGTCAGCTACACCGCGGGTTCCTCCAGCGGATTGAGCGGTATTTCGGTCAATGGCGTCGATGTGACCGCACAGATCACATCCGGTGAGATCGGCTCATTGCTCAGCCTGCGTGATAGCGTGCTGCCCGCAGCGCAGTCGCAGCTCGACCAGCTCGCCAATACGCTGGCAGACAGCCTGAACGCCGCGAACAATCAAGGCACGTCACTGCCGCCGCCGACGACGCTGACCGGGACCACGACGGTCACCGCGGCGACCGCGCTGGATGCGACCGGCACAGTGCGCATCGCCGTTGCCGATCAGTCCGGTAGCCTGGTGTCCTACGCGGATCTCGATCTGTCGACCTATGCGACGGTGGGCGACCTGGTCTCTGCGATCAACGGCATTTCTGGCCTGAGCGCGTCGATCAATGCCAGCGGTAAGGTGGTGATTGCCAGCACCAGTAGCACCAACGGTATCGCCATCAACGAGATGACGAGTGCCGTCGGCAGCAGCGCGATCGGTCTGTCGGACTATCTCGGCCTCAATGACCTGGTGACCGGAACCGGTGCGTCCAACATTGCCGTGCGCAGCGATCTCCTGAGCAATTCCGGTCTGTTCGCTGTCGCGACCCTCGATGCGTCGGCGACGTTGACCACAGGCAGCACGGTGCTGAGCGCAGGCGCGACCGATGTGGTTGACGAGATCTATTCGGCACTGACGGATTCCCGCACATTTGGCGCGTCTGGCGGGCTCGGTTCGTCGACCGGCTCCTTTGCCGACTATGCGGCCACCGTGATTGCCAATGTCGCGTCAAAGGCGACGTTGGCAGCGACCACCTATACGTCGAAGTCGACGGCGCAGTCGTCATTTGCAAATGCGCTGGCTTCGCAGTCAGGCGTCAATCTCGACGAAGAGACCGCGAAGATCAGCACGCTGCAGAACCAATACACCGCCGCATCGCAGCTCATGCAGGCCATCAATGATATGTTCTCGTCACTGATCGCCGCGGTGCAGAGCGCAAGCTGACGGGAGCTGAACTGATGCAGATGCGCGTTGCCACCTTTGCGATCAATGATCAGATGATCGCATCCGCCTTGCGTACGCAAAGCACGATGGCCAATCAGCAGATCCAGGAAGCCTCGGGGCTCGTCTCGTCGGATTTCGGTGGGCTCGGGTCGTCGGCGCAACAGGTGCTCAATCTGCAGGTCTCGGTCACCCGCGCGCAGTCCTATATCGATGCGGCCACGCTGACCAATAGCAAGGTCCAGGTGATGTATTCGGCCGTCAATTCGGTATCCGATCTGGTCACCCAGTTCCGGACCCTGCTGACCAGTGCCTCGAGCGCGTCGAGCACCGACGCGGCCAGCGTCACCGAAACGGCTCGCAACATGCTTGAGCAGATGGCGTCGCTGCTCAACACTCAATACAACGGCGGCTATCTGTTCGGCGGCTCCGCCACCACGACCGCGCCGGTAGACCTCTCAAGCTCCGTCTATGCCGCAGCGTCGTCGCCGTCCACTGCTGATACCGGCTATTATCAGGGCGACAGCCAGCTTGCTGCCGTGCGCGTTTCGGACAATCAGACAGTCTCTTACGGCGTGACGGCGGACAATACTGCGTTCGAGCAGATCATGCGGGCGATGAATCTGGTGGCGAGCAATTCGCCGCTCTCGACCGACACGCTCAATGAGGCGCTCGATCTGGCGGTCGATTCGATCGACAAGCTTGGCGTGGTGCAGACGCGAATATCCAATGCATCGGCCTCGATCGAGCGGGCCAGCGCCTATCAGACCGATTATCAATCCTATGCCCAGACGCTCGGTAGCGATCTCACCAGTGTGGACGTTGCAGCGGTCACCGCCAAACTATCGACCTATCAGGCGCAGCTCACGGCATCCTACGCTGCGATTGCCAAGGTCCAGAGTCTGAATCTGGCGAGCTATCTGCGCTGATCGGACACGAGTGCGTGACCCTTGGATCAATAGAAGCTCTTAGCTTCACAGCCTTGCATTGTGTTTAACTTCCGGCACATTTTGTCGATCATCATCAGTCGCTCAGCTAAATTCTGTCGGCGCGTGATAGGCCGAACGCCTTCACCTGAGTTGCGCACCGACGCTGGTCGGGAGAATGAGTGGCAACTTGGCGACTTCAGCGACCGAGATACTGGTCTGATTTGCCGGCACGTGGGCGCTTTCGCGCGGCAGGACCACAGCGAGGAGGGCGATCAGCCGGCGTTTTCGATTGCCTGTCATGGCCTAGACCGTTCATCGACAGGCGGCGTCAGCTGATTGATTGATTTGGAAGCTCCCTTCACGCGTTCGCGCAAGCGCTGGAACGTCACGTAGAGCATCGGCACCATAAAGATCCCGATCGAACTTGCGGCGAGCATGCCGGCGAAGACGGCGGTACCGACAGCTCGGCGGCTCAGCTCAGCGGCACCGGTTGCAATCACGAGCGGCAAGAGACCAAGGATGAAGGCGGCCGAGGTCATCATGACCGCGCGGAAGCGCATATGTGCGCCCAGGATCGCAGCCTCGTTAAGCGCCACACCCGCTTCGCGTTGCTCCTTTGCAAATTCGACGATCAGGATGCCGTTCTTGGCGGCGAGCGCGATCAGGACCACGAGCCCGATCTGGCCGTAGAGATCGAGATTGAGGCCGGCGAACTTGATGCCGACATAGGAGCCGAACACGCCGACGATGACCGACAGCAGCACCGGGATAGGGATGATCGTACTCTCATAGAGTGCAACCAGGAATAAATAGGCGAACAGCACGGCAAGTGCGAGCACGATACCGGTCTGGCCGGCAGCCTGTTGCTCCTGATAGGCGGTGCCGGTCCAAGCGAAACTGTAGCCCGCAGGCAGCACCGCATTGGAGATGTCAGCCATCGCCGCAATCGCAGTGCCGGACGAGACACCGGGCGCCGGACTGCCATTCACCGTCACCGAGCGATAGTTGTTGTAGCGGGTGATCACCTGCGGTCCGGTGACGATCTTGATGCCAGCCAGAGACCGTATCGGCACCATCTGGCCGGTGTCGTTGCGCAGATAGATGCGCCAGATGTCCGAGATGTCGGCGCGGTCGAACGCTTCGCCCTGAACGTTGACCTGCCAGGTGCGGCCAAACCGGTTGAAGTTGTTGACGTAGATGCCGCCGAGCGTTGCCTGCAGGGCTGTGAAGATGTCGCTGATTGTCACTCCGAGCGCCTGTGCCTTGCGGCGGTCGATGTCGAGATAGATGGATGGATTGGTCGCAGTGAAGGTCGAAAAGACGCGTGCAAGCCGTGGATCGGCGTTGGCAGCACCGATCAGCGCGCCCGCGACGCTGGAGATCGCGGCTGGACTCTGTCCTTCCAGCGCCTGGAGCTGGTATTCGAACCCGCCGCTGGTGGAGAGCCCGATGATCGGCGGCAGGTTGAACGGCAGCACGTTGGCCTGTCGGATCTGCGCGCCGACCGCGAAGGTTTGTCGGATCAGCGCTAGCGCAGAATCTGTTGCTGCCTTGCGATCGGCAAACGGCTTCAGGCGCGTGACCACCAGCGCGCTGTTCGGTTCGGATGCGCCATCGAGCAAGGAAAAGCCGATGATGGCAAGGACGTGGTCGACAGCGGGCATCTGCTTCAGGATATCTTCGACCTGTCGGGTGACTTCGCTGGTTCGTGCCACCGACGCGCCATCCGGCAGTTGCACCGAGGTGAAGAAGGCGCCCTGGTCTTCCTCGGGGAGGAACCCCGTTGGCGTGATCAGCGACATGCCGAAGATGCTGGCGGCGAAGACGGCGACGAGCAGCAGGGAGAGGCCTGCCACGCGCACCAGCCGGCGTACGCCGCCACTGTAGCGATCGCGTAGCCAGTCGATACCGCCGAGGACGCGGCCCATGATGCCGCGCCGAGGGCCGGTGTGACGCAGGAACAGCGCGCACAATGCAGGCGACAGCGTCAGTGCATTCAGCGCCGAAATCATCATGGCGGCGCTGATCGTTACCGCAAACTGACGAAACAGTGTGCCGGAGATGCCGGGGATGAATGCGATTGGCACGAACACGGAGAGCAGCACCAGCGTGATCGCGATGATCGGCGCGGTGATCTGCGTCATGGCCTTTTTACTAGCCTCGGCCGGAGACAGATCAGGCTCTTCCTCCATAACGCGCTCGACGTTCTCCACGACGACAATGGCGTCGTCCACCACGATGCCGATGGCGAGCACCATTGCGAGCAGCGACACCGTATTCGCCGAATAGCCGAGGACGAGCAGGACGGCGAAGGTACCGATCAGGCTGACGGGAACGGCAACAGCTGGGATCACGGTGGCGCGGAGATTGCCGAGGAAGAGGTAGACGACAATCACGACCAGGACGAAGGCCTCGCCCAGCGTCCGCAACACCTCCGTGATCGTATCCCGCACAAAGCTCGTGGAGTCGTATTGCACGAGGTAGCTGAGCCCCGTTGGAAATCGCTTGGACAGGCGCTGCATCGTAGCCGCGACCGCCTGCGCGGTGGTCACGGCATTGGCACCTGGTGCCAGATAGATCGCGATCGGCACTGCCGCGCGCCCATCGATCCGCGCTTCGCTGTCGAGGTTTTGTGCGCCCATCTCGACACGGGCGACGTCCTTCACCAACAGTGACGAACCGTCCGGATTGGCGCGCAGTACGATATTGGCGAATTGATCGACGGTGGCGAGCCTACCCAGGGTCTGCACGTTGAACTGGAATTGCTGGTCGTCGCTGATCGGCCGCGCTCCGATGCGGCCGACCGGCGCCTGGACGCTTTGTGTGCGGATCGCGGCAATGACATCCGATGGCGTGAGATTGAGGCTGGTGAGCCGCTGCGTATCGAACCAGATCCGCATCGAATAGTTCATCTTGGCGAACAGATTCGCCTGGCCGACGCCCGGCGTACTCGCGATCGCATCGAGCACGTTGATGATGGCATAGTTGGTGATGAACCGCGGATCTTGTTGTCCGTCGGCGCTGTAGAGCACGAGGAATTGCAGGATCGATGAGGATCTCTTCTGTACCGTCAGCCCCTGCTGCTGCACTTCGGTCGGCAATTGCGACAGGGCGCTCTGCACGCGATTGTTGACATTGACGGTATTGATGTCGGGATTGGTGCCGAGCGCGAACGAAACCGTCAGTGTGTAGCTGCCGTCATTGGCGCTGGTCGATTTCATGTAGAGTGCGCGGTCGACGCCGATGACCTGCGCCTCCAGGGGCTGGGCAACACTGCTCTCAACGACCTCGGCGGAAGCGCCGGGGAAGGTACCGGCGACCGTGACCTGCGGCGGCACGATGTCCGGAAATTGCGCCACCGGGATCTGCATCAGCGCCAACGCGCCGGCGATGGTGATGATGAAGGCGATCACCATCGCAAGCCGCGGACGATCGATGAAGACGGCAGATATCATGGCTTGTTGTCCACCGGGTGCGTCTTGCTGGAGGCGCCGCGATCCGCTTGCGGAGTTGCGTCGCCGGCGGCGGCCTTCATACTCGACAGAATCTGCGGACTTGCCGGTCCCGGCGATACGGCCTGACCGGGACGAGCCCGCTGCAGGCCCTCGACGATCACCTTGTCGCCGACGGCAAGGCCGCTGATGACGGAGGCGACAGTTGGAGTCGATTGTCCGAGTTGAATACGGCGCTGCTCGGCCTTGTTGTCGGGACCGACCGCGAGAACGTAATCGCCCTGCTGGTCGGAAAGGACCGCCGAGCGCGGGATCGCCAGAACCTCGATCGGATGGACGCCTTCGAGCACGGCGGTGACGAATTCGCCGTCGGTCAGCTCATGAATGGTCACGCCTGCCACGGATGGAGCACGCAGGATCGGATTGACGATCTCGCCCCGCACGGTGATCGTGTCGGTGTTTTGCGCGATGGTATTGTCGACGAAATTCAGTTTGCCTGAGTAACCATACATGCGGCCATCGGGCAGTCTTAGCCTGATCACCACGGCTTCCAGGCCGCCTTGCGGCCCGTATCGTTCGCGCAGCTCCAGCCCCTGGCGCAGCGGCACCGGAAAGGTGACATGCATCGGGTCCTGGCTGACGATCGTGGTCAGCACGCCCGAGCTTGGACCGACGACGTTACCTTCCGTCACCGCTGTGCGTCCGATCTTGCCGTCGATCGGCGCGCTGATCATGGTGTAGTCGAGATTGATCCGGGACGCCTGGACCTGCGCTTCCGCGGCCTGGACTTGCGCTTCGAGGCTGCGCTGGTTTGCGACGGCCGCGTCGTAAGTCGACTGTTGCCCTGCTGGCCCGCCCAGCAGGGTGCGCGCGCGCTCGGTCGTCAGCCTGGCATTTTCGAGTGTTGCCTGGAGTTGCGCCACCTGCGCCTGCTTCGATGCGAGATCGGCTTCGAAGGGACCACGCTCGAGCTGATAGAGCTGATCGCCTTTCTTGATCTCGGCGCCCTCCTCGAACAGGCGCCGCTCCAGAAACGCGGTGACTCGAGCGACGACGTTGACCCGATTGATCGCCTCAATCCGCCCAAGGAATTCGCTGGTCTCGGTGATCGGTCGCCTGGTCGCTTCGATCACGCCAACCGCGGGCGGACCGGCCGGAGCTGGCTGGGTCAAGCCCGCTCCGCCGGTCGCGATCGTGACAAGGCTCGCCGCGAACAGTCTGAACGAGACCTTGGCAAGGTACATCTTGCACTCCTTGCCCCGAGTTCGGAAAACAACTGCTGGGCCAGTACTCTTCGAAGACCTGCTAGACCTCGCTCACTCTCGCGGAGGCCGATTGCTGCGCGCTGACTCGTCGTAACCCTTGCGATGGGTGTAGAATATGAGCGTGATCAGGCCGCACCCGGCCACGAGAACCAGTATGGCGGCAACTCCCACGATGATGTTGCCGTAGAGTGGCATTGATGGCGCCGCTCGCCATACCGATACGCAGTACCAGGTTGCCCCAACAAGAAGAGCTGCCAGCAGGGCGGCAAGAAGCCATCGGTTCTTGCTGCGCACGGTTTCCTCCATCACCTGGGTAAAGGCCGGCTGCGTGAGCAGCACGAGTCCGAAAGCGAGATAGAGCGCGCCGAGGATCATCTGCCAATGGATGCTGCCCCATCCCCTGGTCCAGAACGCATGCATGATCTCGAACGCGCCAGCTGCGATTGCTGTCAGCCCGATCAGTTTGACGCTGATGATGGTCGCGAACGCGACGTCGCGGAGTGCGAATATTCCGACGGCGATCATCACGATGCCGAGCAGCGCGCAAGCCCAGAGTGGAGGTGGACCGAGGGCCTCAATGCCGGACTGGCGATCGTAGACTGTCATGCCAGGCTCCTGATCTGCGTGATGATCGGCAGGCTTTGGATGGTATCTTCCGATCCGCAATGTCGATATCCGACGAAACCCTGACCGATGGGGCAGGAATGTCCCCATACATCCAACCGGGGTTGCGTTGATCGCGGCCGCGTCGCAGACGCAGAGACTGCTGTTGTTGATTTCTATGAAGTTCCTCGACGCCTCGCCCGCAAACGGCGACGTCTCTGCAGCGAGAGCTATAGAAATCTTCCAGAAATCCAAGAAATACACTGACGTTGCCTGCTGGATTGGAATACCCTGCAACCGCAGCGTGCGCTGTGCTTCACGCACGTTTGTCGATGAAACGTTGAGCTAAGTTCGACGAAAGACTTCGATAAGGGGGCGAGATGAACGAGACCCTTGCACACAAGTCCGGTCAGTTCGAAGGAGCAAGCGAGACCGATCTGCGCGCGATCCTGGACCGGGTCTCCGATTCCTACCTGACGGTGGACGCCGACTTCAGAATATCGGCGATGAATGCAGCGGCCGCGCATTGGGGCGGTCAGCCGGTCTAGCTACGCCATTAGCGCCTCGCCAGCAATACCACGACAGCTATGGCGAGCAGCAGCGACAGGCCCTTCCAGACCATGTTCGGATTGCGCTCCAGGAGCGGCACGGTCGGCGGATTGAGAAACTCCGCCTTCGGATTGCGCAGGTCGTAAACGTACTCGGAGAGTTCGTCGTAGCGCTTCGCCGGGTCAGGGTGCACGGCCTTACGCAACACGCCGTCGATCCATTCAGGGATATCGCTGGCGTCGTTGAGCAGCGATCGATAATGCAGCTTGCGGTGCTGTGCGGCCGTCGTCGCCTTCGCAACCTCCGCTCCGTAAGGCAGCGTCCCGGACAGCATCTGGTAGGTCAGAATTCCAAGCGCATAGAGATCGGAACTCGACGTGGCGCGCTTGCCGAGAAACAGCTCGGGTGCGGTGTATTGCGGCGTGCCGAGAATGTCGCTGTGCTTGCCGGGTGAATCAGCTTCGGCGACGCCGTTGACACGGGTCGAACCGAAATCGATGATCTTCACCGTGCCCGTCTTGTCGATCATGATGTTGTCTGGGCGGATATCCTGATGGATCATCTCCATTCGATGAAACGCCTGCAAGCCGCGCGCGATCTGCTCGGTGATGCCGCGCACGGTTTCCAGATCCGGCTTCGGATTGTCGAGCATCCACTGCTTCAGCGTCTGACCTTCGATGAATTCCGCGACGATGTAGAGGTAGTTGCGCTTGCGCAACTGTCGGCACGGCTTCAGCACATGCGCGCTGTCGATGCGCCGCGCCACCCATTCCTCGATCATGAACCGCTTGAGATAGACCGGGTCGTCGCGCAGATCGATTGACGGAATCTTGATGACAACCTGGTCGTCGCTCTCGATATCGACCGCGAGATAGATGTGGCTACGGCTGCTGCCGTGCAGTTCGCGTATGATCCTGTAGCCGTCGAACGCCGCGCGGGCTTCGAGCAGCGGCGGCAGCGGCAATTGCGACATCAGAATGTCGCTGGCCTCGCCGTCCGGCACCGCATCGATCCGCACGATCTGCACGGTGAGGTTGTCCGGGCTGTTCTGTGCATAGGCCTCGTCGACGATCAGCTTCGCGGCGGCGTCGAGATCGTCAGCGTGATCGGCGATCGCCGAAGTGATGAAGCGCGCCCCGACGAAATCATAGACTCCGTCGGTGGCGAGGACGTAGACATCGCCGGCATCGATCTGCAGCGCCTGATAGTCGATCTCGATTTGTGGGTTTACGCCAAGCGCGCGGGCGAGGTAGCTCTGCTCGGCTGAGATCACGACGCGGTGGTCGGTGGTGAGTTGCTCGAGTGCGCGGTCCGATACGCGATAGATGCGGGAATCGCCGACATGAAAGATGTGCGCTGCGCGTGCGCGTATCACCATTGCACTCAGTGTGCAGACATAGCCGCGATCCTTGTCGTAATGGTAGCGGCCGCGCTGCGTCTGAGATTGCAGCCATGAATTGGTCGCAGCGATGACGCGCTGCGCCGATGTCTTCACCGACCAGGATTCGGAGGTGCAGTAATAGTCGGTGAGAAACGACTTGACCGCAGATTCGCTGGCTTCGCCGCTGACTGCGCTGCTGCTGATGCCGTCGGCGATGACGACGGCAATGCCTTTGAGGCTCAACAGCGGCTCGGTGGGAATCAGGGCGCCGTGGAAGTCCTGATTGGTGTCCTTGCGGCCCTTGTCCGAATATTGGCCGACCGAGATCGTTAGTTCACGCGGCATGGGTCACGCACTAAGAGGACGCCCCAGCTGGAGAAGCCGAGGCGTCGTGTTGCGAGGATTGCGGATCAGCCTAGCGGGCGAGACTAGCAGTGCGCTTCGGAGCTGTCTTGATGTGTGTGGCATAAAGCGTCAGGCCGGTGAAGGTAAGACCGCCGATGAGGTTGCCGAGCACGGTCGGAATCTCGTTCCAGATGATGTAATCCATGATCGTGAACTTGCCGCCGAGCATCAGGCCGGCAGGGAACAGGAACATGTTGACGATCGAATGCTCGAACGTCATCGCGAAGAAGACCATGACCGGCATCCACATCGCGATGACTTTGCCGCTGACGGTCGTTGAGATCATCGCGCCGACCACGCCGGTTGAGACCATCCAGTTGCAGAGCATGCCGCGGATGAACAGCGTCAGCATGCCGGCTGCGCCATACTGCGCGTAGCCAAGCGTGCGGCCTTCGCCGATATGGCCGATCACCTGACCCACCTTGTCTGGGGGCGTCGAGAAACCGAAGGTGAACACGATCGACATCATGATGGCGACGACGATCGCGCCCATGAAATTGCCGACGAAGACGAGCCCCCAATTGCGCAGCACGCCGCCGACAGTGACGCCAGGGCGCTTGTCAAGCAACGCCAGAGGCGTCAGCACGAAGACGCCGGTGAGCAGGTCGAAGCCGAGCAGATAGAGCATGCAGAAACCGACCGGGAAGAGGATCGCGCCGATAATTGGATAGCCTGTTTGCACCGTGACGGTGACAGCGAATACAGCGGCGAGTGCCAGGATAGCGCCGGCCATGAAGGCGCGGATGATGGTGTCGCGCGTGGACATGAAGATCTTGGATTCTCCGGCATCCACCATCTTGGTCACGAATTCTGAAGGAACGAGATAGGCCATTACTTAAAAACTTTCTTTGGAGCGGGGTCGGTTGATGTGGCGTGCACCTATGGGGCGGCGGCGACGCTCATGTTGAGATAGATGCGGCCGTTCTCGAGTTTGACCGGAAAGCTGCGCGCGCAGCCTTTGTCAGCGCCCGAGGCTTCGCCATCATCGAGGTTGATGATCCAGTTGTGCAGCGGGCAGGCGACCTTGCGACCGTGCACGATGCCTTCGCTAAGTGGACCACCCTTGTGTGGGCAGCGATTTTCCAGCGCGAACACCTCGTCGCTGGCGGTGCGGAATACCGCGATCTCGCGCCGCGGAGTCTTCACCGTGCGCGCGCCGCGTTGCGGGATCGCGCGCAGTGGGCCGACGTCGAACCAGAAGTCGTTGGATGGGACCATTGTCATGTTCATTCTGCCGGGACGGCTATAATCGAGTTGAGTGTTGCGAGCGGCGTAAATTCATGCTGTTCGCGGCCGGCGGCGCGTTCGGCCCAGGGATCCCTACGGACCGCGCGCTGTGATTTTTCGAAACGCGCCAGCAGCGCGCGGCGGTTGTCGGCATCATCCATGATCGCCGCGCGTACCTTGTCGAGGCCGGCATTTTCGACCCACTTCCAGACGCGTTCGAGATAGCCCGCTTCCTCGCGGTACATCTGCATGAAGGCGGCGATGTATTCGATCGCCTCGTCCTCCGTATCGACATGGCCAAGCAGATCGGTCTGGCGGACATGCAGGCCTGCCGCACCGGCGATGTGGATGTCGTAGCCGGATTCGACGCAGATCACGCCGATATCCTTCACCGTGGATTCCGCGCAGTTGCGCGGGCAGCCGGAGACGCCGAGCTTCACCTTCGCAGGCGCCCATGAGCCACACATGAAGCGCTCGAGCTTGACGCCGAGACCGGTCGAGTCCTGCGTGCCGAAGCGGCACCATTCGGAGCCGACGCAGGTCTTCACCGTGCGCAGGCCCTTGGCATAGGCCGCGCCGGAGACGAGGCCCGCACTGTTGAGTTGCGCCCACACTGCGGGCAGGTCTTCCTTGCGCACGCCCAGCAGATCGATGCGTTGGCCGCCGGTGACTTTCACCGTCGGTATCTTGAAGCGGTCGGCGACGTCGGCGATGGCGCGCAATTCGTCAGGTGTAGTCAGGCCGCCCCACATGCGCGGCACAACGGAGAAGGTGCCGTCCTTCTGGATGTTGGCATGGACGCGCTCGTTGATGTAGCGCGACTGCGCATCGTCGGCATATTCGCCCGGCCACGCGCAGAGCAGGTAATAGTTCAGCGCCGGGCGGCAGGACGGACAGCCGCAAGAGGTTTTCCACGCCAGTTCCTGCATCACGGCGGGAACGGACTTCAACTCCTTCGAGAGAATGAAGCCACGGACTTCGCTATGGGTGAGGTCGGTGCATTTGCACATCGGCTTGCGGCCGGCGGCGGAGTAGTTGTCGCCAAGCGTGGCCGCGAGCAGCGATTCCACCTTCGCGGTGCACTGGCCGCAGGAGGCCGATGCCTTGGTGCGGGCGCGCACGTCATCGAGGGTGGTGAGGCCATTGGCGGTGATCGCCTGCGTGATCGCTCCCTTGCAGACGCCGTTGCAGCCGCAGATTTCGGCATCGTCCGGCAACGCTGCGACAGCAGCGACCGGATCGAGTGCAACGCCGCCCTGATAGGCCTGGCCGAGGATCAGCGCGTTGCGCATGGCGCCGATATCGACGTTCTTTTTGAGCAGGTCGAAATACCACGAGCCGTCGGCCGTATCGCCATAGAGCACCGCGCCGATGATGCGGTCGTCGCGCAAGACGACACGCTTGTAGATGCCGCGGGCAGGATCGCGTAGCACGATCTCATCCTTGACATCGCCTTCGGCGAAATCGCCAGCGGAGAACAGATCTACGCCGGTGACTTTCAGCTTGGTCGAGGTGGTCGACCCGATATAACCGTCCACGGTCTCGCCGGCGAGCGTCGCTGCGAGGGTCTTCGCCATGTCATACAGGGGCGCGACAAGGCCGTAGCACTGGCCGCGATGCTCGACGCACTCGCCGACCGCGTAGATGTGATCGTCGCTGGTTCGTAGATGGTCGTCCACGACGATGCCGCGCTTGACGTTGAGGTCGGCGAGCTTGGCGAGTGCGGTGTTCGGGCGGATGCCGACCGCCATCACGACGAGATCGGTCGGCAGGGTCCGACCATCGTCGAGCCGGACTGATTCGACGCATGTGTCACCGAGGATGGCTGCCGTGTTGGCTCCGGTCAGCACCTCGATGCCGCGCGCCTCGATCGCCTTTTGCAACAGATAAGCGGCATTGGGATCGAGTTGGCGCTCCATCAGTGTTGGCATCAGATGGACGACGGTCGTTGTCATGCCGCGCATGGCGAGGCCGGCTGCAGCCTCGAGGCCGAGCAAACCACCGCCGATGACGACAGCGTGGCCGCCCTTGCCGGCTGCATCGAGCATCAAGTTAACGTCGTCGAGATCGCGATAGGTGACGACGCCGGGCAGTTCCGCGCCGGGTACCGGAATGAGGATCGGCTTGGAGCCGGTTGCGATAATCAGCGTGTCATAAGCTTCGACCGCGCCGGACTGTGTGGTGACGGTTTTCGCAGCGCGATCGATCGCGACGACGAGTTCGCCGCGCCTGAGATCAACCTTGTTGGTCGCGTACCACTCATCGGTGTGGATCAGAATGTCGGCATATGCCTTCTCGCCGGAGAGCACCGGCGACAGCATGATGCGGTCATAATTAACACGCGGCTCCGCGCCGAAGACCACAACGTCGTAGCGCTCTGGCGCGCGCGCGAACAGCTCGTCCATGACGCGGCCGGCGGCCATGCCGTTGCCGAGGATGACGAGCTTCAGCTTCTTTGCATTCGGTTGATCGAGCATGTGCAAACCTGTTTGGACCGCTGCCGATCGGAAACAGGAACTCGCACACCAAGCCCGGTAGGGATGGAGTCACGATGACCGCTTCGCACCTGACAATCAGGAAGCGAGCTGTGTCCCTGCGCTTGAAACCAGCAGCGGTTTCAGCATCCGGCGGACGGCGGTCATCATTGACGTAGATATTATTAGCAAATGGCGTGCCAACGTACCTGTCGTCTAACATTCTGATTTTTCGACTATTTCTAAATGAGCTCGGCTGTCGCAGATCAGTCGTGCCGTTAAAACGAGCGGCGTTACTGATTTCCTAGGCAGGTGATTAAATCTTGTGCGGCGCGCTTCAGGTTCGAGATGGCTCCCGATCTGTGCAGACAACAGGTTCGACGGCCGACGCGCGCTTGGCGAAGATCTCGTCAATTTATTGGTGGTCTGTTGCGGTGGTGAGCTGGCCGTTCTCGGTGCTCGGCCGGCCACGGCGACGCAGCACATAGAGCGTACCGAGGGCAGGGCGCCCGGCTTCGAGGCGCAGTTCGGAATTCTCCTTGCGCAGGATCTCGAAGTTCGTCGCGGCGCAGGCTTCGAAATATGTCTCGCTATGTGCGAACCTGCCTGACGAGAGCAATGTGAAGTCGCCGTGATCCGCGCGCTCGATACTCGCTGCGAAGAGGCCGCCTGCAGGCAGCACGTGCGCAATCAGGCCGATGAGTTCGTCCAGCCGGCCGAGATAGATCAGAAGATCGGCAGCGAAGACGAGATCGAAGCTGCGCGGGCTGTCCGCGAGATAGGTCACGACATCGGCCTTGATAAGGTCGTGATAGGTGTTCCGCCGTGTCGCGATGGCGAGCATCTTCTCCGACAGGTCGATGCCGGTCAGCCGTGCGCCGAACCGCCCAAGCGGCTCTGCAGCCAGTCCCGTTCCGCAGCCGAGATCGAGGATGGTCGAAAGCGTTGGCTGGCATGATGCAACCATATCGGCGAGCTGCTGCGGCACCTTGTAGCCAAGAATGTCCACAAGCTTGCTGTCGAAGCCTGCGGCGAATTCGTCGAAGTGCGCTTCGACATAGGCTGCCGGTGCGCGATCATGTGTCTGTCCACCGACGGCATCCAGCAAGTAGCGCTGCACGGGATCGTCCGGCTGGCCTTCCAGTCGCAGATGTCCGACCGTGGCAGCGGCTTCATGCATGCCATAGGCGCTGAATAACGCGAATGCGGTGCGCAAGACCTCATCCAGCGATTCGGTCTCTTGTCCCGCAAGCGTCGGGTAGCGGGCGATGGCGCCGTGAACATCGCCGTCCAGCATCGAGGCAAAGGTACGCGCACGGGCGTAGAGACGCAGTGTCACGCCTTCCAGCGGCACAAAGCCGGTTGCGATTGCCAAGGCATCGGCGCTCTCGCCAAACCGGCCGGCCATGTAGAAGGCCTGTCCCAGGCAAAGATGCGTGACCGCGTCGATGCCGCCCCAGGACAGTGCGCGTTGCAGATGCACGATCGCTTGCTCGGGCCGTCGGGACCCGAGATACAGCACGCCCAGGCCGAGATGAGCGTCACCAAGCGAGGCATCGCCGGACAGAGCGCGCAGATAGGCCGCTTCAGCATCATCGATACGCTGTAGCCGGTAGGTGAGGCTCGCATATTGCAGCCATGTCGTCGCGTGGTCCGGATCGATGGCGAGCGCCTGTCGCGCACATGCTTCAGCCAGTTCGTCGCGCCCGCTCACCTGGTAGTCCGAAGCAAGCGCGCGCCACGCAGCAACATCCGTCGGCATCAACGCAAGTGCAGCACGAAGCGCGTCGATAGCCGTATCGCTCTGACCATGATTGCGGCTGATTGATGCAAACTGCCGTAGCGCCGAGCTTGCGCCGTCGGCCTGTTCGATGAGCAGTGCAAAAGCGGCGTGCTCGCGCATCCAGCGATCGATCTGATCGGCGACGTGTCGGGCGTCCGGAAGTGCGAGCGTAGTGGAATCCATCGAGTCAGTTAGGAAAGTCGAATCCGAAGTTGTGCGCTATGCTGCTTCTGCTCAATGCGCGCCGCGAAGGCAAGGCATCGACAGTTCCGTAGAGGTTGTGTCGTGATCGCGCGGTTGTGTGCGAGTACTCGTCTAAGGTCGGATGATCTGATCTGTTGCCGCAGGTTTCAATCCGTATAAGCTGCTCTCAAAAGAAAATGACCACTGGGCGGAAATGGAGGAGGCGCGGTGAAATCACCCGTCGTGAAACGATCAATCGTTGTTGCCGGACACAAGACGAGCGTCAGTCTTGAAGAGGCGTTCTGGACGGCGCTCAAGGAGATTGCCGGCATGCGCCGGATCACGATGTCGCAGCTCGTCGGCGAGATCGACAAGAACCGCCAGCAGAACAATCTCTCCTCCGCGATTCGTCTTTACGCGCTGGCCCATTACCGGGCCCTCGTCCCGCAGCCCGCGCTCACATAAGCGTTCGGCAGGCTTGCGGTTGACCGGCTGGCGGCAAGGCGCATCTGCGCCTACATTCGGGTCCAGCTACGTTCACACCAGTCAGGGCCTCTGCATGACCGTTCACCAGCGCAATTTGTCCACCCCTATCGATCCCGTGAAGCTCGACCGTCTGGCCGAAGTCGCCGTGAAAGTCGGGCTGCAACTGGCGCCGGGGCAGGATCTGCTGCTGACCGGCCCCGCTGCGGCGCTGCCGCTGGTACGCAAGATCGCTGAACATGCCTACAAGGCCGGCGCAGGCCTGGTGACGCCGTTTTTCTCCGATGAAGAGATGACGCTGGCGCGCTATCGCTACGGCCACGATGTGTCGTTCGATCGCGCCGCCGGCTGGCTCTATGAGGGCATGGCCAAGGCGCTCGGCAGCAACACCGCGCGCCTCGCCATCGTCGGCGACAATCCGATGCTGCTGTCCAACGAAGATCCCGCCAAGGTGTCGCGCGCCAGCAAGGCGAATTCCATCGCCTATCAGCCGGCGCTGCAGAAGATCGCCGGCTTCGACATCAACTGGAACATCATTGCCTATCCGACGCTCTCGTGGGCCAAGCAGGTGTTTCCCGGCGACGAGGACGATATCGCCGTGCAGAAGCTCGCGGATGCGATCTTCGCGGCGTCGCGGGTCGACAATGCCGGTCCCATCGCGGCATGGGCCAAGCACAATGCTGCGTTGCGTAGCCGCACCGAATGGCTGAACGCGCAGCGCTTCCACGCGCTGCACTTCACCGGACCGGGTACCGATCTCGTGGTCGGCCTCGCCGATGGCCACGAATGGGAAGGCGGCGCGTCGACAGCCAAGAACGGCATCATCTGCAATGCCAATATTCCGACCGAGGAAGTCTTCACCACGCCGCACGCTGCGCGGGTGAATGGCCATGTCCGCTCGACCAAGCCGCTATCCTATCAGGGCACGCTGATCGACGACATCGCGGTACGCTTCGAGGACGGCAAGATCGTCGAGGCCAAGGCCTCGCGCGGCGAGGAGGTGCTCAACAAGGTGCTCGACACCGACGAAGGCTCGCGCCGGCTCGGCGAAGTGGCGCTGGTGCCGCATTCGTCGCCGATCTCGGCGAGTGGCCTCTTGTTCTACAACACGCTGTTCGACGAGAACGCTGCCTGCCATATCGCGCTTGGCCAGTGCTATTCGAAGTGCTTCGTCAATGGCGGCGACCTCACGCCCGAGCAGATCGCGGCGCAGGGCGGCAACAAGAGCTTCATCCATATCGACTGGATGATCGGCTCCGGCGAGATCGACATCGACGGCGTCCACACCGACGGCCGTCGCGTGCCGGTGTTCCGCAAGGGCGAGTGGGCGTAACCTGACGTCATGGCTTGAACCGACGCGGATATCATGGCCCAGCCCCACCGCGTCGGCTTTCTCCTGATCGACGGCTTCGCGCTGATGTCCTTCGCATCGGCGGTCGAGCCGCTGCGCGCCGCCAATGTGCTGGCCGGCAAGAAACTGTATCAGTGGCTGCAGATCTCGACCGGCGCCGACGCGGTCCTGGCGTCGAACGGCCTGTCGGTGGCGTCCGATCACACCATTGCGGACAGCGTGCGCTATGACACGGTGCTGGTCTGCGCCGGCGGCAATCCCGCGGCGTTTGACGATGCGAAGACGCTGGCCTGGCTGCGACGCCTCGCGCGTTCGGGTTGCGCCATTGGCGGCGTCTCTGGTGGGCCTTTTATTCTCGCCAAAGCGGGCATTCTCAACGATGTCCGCTGCACGATCCATTGGGAACATCTCGATGCGTTCATCGAGGCCTTTCCCGAGATCGAGCCGACGCGCACTTTGTTCGAGATCGACGGCAGCCGGCTGACCTGCGCCGGCGGCGTCGCCGCGCTCGACATGATGCATGCCATCATCCGCCGCGATCACGGCCAGGCACTGGCAGCGAAAGTCAGTGACTGGTTTCTGCAAACCGCCGTGCGTCTCGGCGACGACAGCCAGCGCATTTCATTGCGCGAGCGCCTCGGCACCAGCAATCGCGCCGTGCTCTCGGCGATCACCGTGATGGAACGGCGTCTGGCCAGCCCTGCGCCGCGCGACGAGCTGGCGAAGGCGGCCGGTGTGTCCGTGCGCCAGCTCGAGCGGCTGTTCACCGCGCATCTCGGCGTAACCATCGAGCAGCATTACCTGACCCTGCGTCTCGCCAAGGCCCGCGCGCTGTTGCAGCAGACCAGCATGCCGGTGGTCGAGGTCTCGGCCGAATGCGGCTTCGCCAGCGCCAGCCATTTCGCACGGATGTATCGGCGGGCCTTCGATGTGCCACCGTCGCAGGACCGGATGTCGGGGACGACGAAGGCGCGCTGATTTCCCTCGCCCCGCTTGCGGGGAGTGGGTGGATCGAACACGCGAAGCGGGTTCGAGACGGGTGAGGGGCGGGAGACGGCGCTTCATCATGCTCGCAATCACGGATCGCAAAAGTTTCCGAACCGAGAGTGTGCGAATGGCGCCGCTGCAGTGAAAGCCCCTCACCCGGATCACTCGCTGACGTTCGCGATCCGACCTCTCCCCGCAAGCGGGGAGAGGTAAAAAAGCCAGCACCTAGCTCCGTCGCGGATAGATGATCACCGACAGATATGTCATCGGTGCTTTCACTAGCTCCTCAGGCCCGTGCCGCGCGGCGGCATCGAAGAACAGCGTGTCGCCGGGCTCCATCAGATAGGTCTGGTCGGCATGGCGATAACGCACCTTGCCTGACAGCATGTAGATCATCTCGACGCCAGCATGGCGGAAATTGCTATAGGCCTCGGCGTCTTCATTGAGCGTGATCAGATATGGCTCGACGCCAAGTTCACCGTGGATCGACTGGCCGAGCAATTGATAGTGGTGGCCGGACTTGGTGCCGCGCCGCTCGATCTTGACGCCCGCGCCGGCCTTGACGAAGGAGCAGTCACGCTCTTCCTCGGTCTCGCGAAAAAAGCGACTGATCGGCACGTTGAGTGCTTTCGACAGCGCATTCAATGTGCCCAGCGATGCCGAGATGCTGCCGGTCTCGATCTTCGACAGCATCCCGGTGGAGATACCCGCCGACGTGCTGAGCTCGGCCACCGTCAGCTCCAGCTCTTTGCGCAGTTGCCGCACTTCGTTGCCGATCTTCGATTCCAGCGAGCCGCCGACTTCCAGCGGCGCGTTCGAACCGGTGCGTAGCTCCTCCGGCTTCGATCGCGCGGGTGGTGATGATTTGGTCTTCTTCGGTTTCGCTTTCACGGTGGCGTTTCCTGCGTGCGATGATTTCCCGACAATAGCGATATTTCCTGTCAGGAAAACTATTTTCTCTATGGTTGACATGGCGGTTTTGTTTCGGGCAAGGTCCACGCGCATTCAACGAGTGAGACGTTCCTCATGTGCGGCATTGCAGGTCTGTTCCTGAAAGATCAAAAGCTGGCCCCCGAATTGGGCGGGCTGCTGTCCGGCATGCTGGAAGCGCTGAGCGATCGCGGTCCCGACTCTGCAGGCTTCGCGGTCTATGGCGATGGAGATAACGGCCAGATCAAGCTGACGCTGCGCGCTGCGCCGTCGTTCGATTTCGCTGAACTGATGGCTTCGCTGGGCAAACTCGCCGGCGCGCCGATTTCCTATCAGGTACACGACACCCACGCCGTCATCAGCATCCCCACCGATCGCGAGGCTGCCGTCGCGTCTGCGCTCGTCGGCATGAAAGACGTCGATATGGTCGCGCGCGGCAAGCGCATGGCCGTGTTCAAGGAAGTCGGCCTGCCTGCCGATGTCGCCAGGCGTTTCGGCTTGAACGCGATGACCGGCACCCATGCCGTCGGTCATACGCGCATGGCAACCGAGTCCGCCGTGACGACCAATGGCGCGCATCCCTTCACCACAGGCACCGATCAGTGCCTGGTGCATAACGGTTCGCTGTCGAACCACAATGACGTGCGCCGCGAGCTGATCCGCCAGGGCATGACGTTCCGCACGGAAAACGATTCCGAAGTCGCCGCCGGCTATATCAGTTCGCAGATGGCGGCAGGTGCATCGCTGCAGGATGCGATGACCTCTTCGCTCTCCGCGCTGGATGGCTTCTATACATTCGTTATCGGTACCGAGACCGGATTCGGTGTGCTGCGTGATCCCATCGCCTGCAAGCCGGCTGTGATGGCCGAGACCGATCGCTGGGTCGCCTTCGGCACTGAATATCGTGCGCTGGTCGATCTGCCGGGCATCGACGCGGCAAAAGTCTGGGAGCCTGCGCCGGCCCGCGTCTATCTGTGGGAGCGGCACTGATGCCTTCGGTCGATCTTGCGTCCTCGCCGCTGCGCGAACTCAACAGCGCGCTGCATGCGCTGACTGATAACACCAACGCGACGCACTGGACCGTCAGCAATCCGCGCGGCCAGCATAATATCGCCGTGGGTCTCGACTTTCCCGTCGAGATCGAGATCGACGGTCACGTCGGTTATTACTGCGCCGGCATGAACAAGCAGGCGCGCGTCACCGTGCGCGGCAATGCCGGGCAGGGCATCGCCGAAAACATGATGTCGGGCCGCGTGCATGTCACCGGCGATGCCTCGCAGGCAGCCGGCGCCAGCGGCAATGGCGGCCTGCTGGTGATCGACGGCAATGCGTCCGCGCGTTGCGGCATCTCGATGAAGGGTATCGACATCGTCGTGAAAGGCTCGGTCGGCCATCTGTCGGCCTTCATGGCGCAGGCCGGCAAGCTCGTCGTGCTCGGTGATGCCGGCGAGGCGCTCGGCGATTCCATCTACGAGGCGCAGCTGTTCGTGCGCGGAACGGTGGCGAGCTTAGGGGCCGATTGCGTCGAGAAGCCGCTCAAGGACGAACACAAGGTTGAGCTGAAGAAGCTGCTGGATGACGCGGGCGTCGAAGGCGTCAGCCCCGACGAGTTCAAGCGCTATGGCTCGGCGCGCAAGCTCTATCACTTCCACATCGATAACGTCGGATCATACTGATGAGCGCGCAAGACCGCTGGATCCATACGCCGCCGCGCAAGTCCGCGACCTTCGATGATGCCGCGATCGCGGAAATCCGTCGTGCTGCCGCGACCGGCATCTATGACATCCGCGGCGCCGGCGCCAAGCGCAAGCTGCCGCATTTCGATGATTTGCTGTTTCTCGGTGCTTCGATCAGCCGCTATCCGCTGGAAGGCTATCGCGAGAAATGCGCCACCGATGTCGTCATCGGCGCGCGCTTTGCGAAGAAGCCGATCCATCTGAAAATTCCGATCACCATCGCTGGCATGAGCTTCGGTGCGCTGTCCGGCCCCGCCAAGGAAGCGCTCGGTCGCGGCGCGTCGGCGGTCGGCACATCCACCACCACAGGCGATGGCGGCATGACGCCGGAAGAGCGTGGTCATTCCGATCTGCTCGTCTATCAGGTGCTGCCGTCGCGTTACGGCATGAACCCGGATGACCTGCGTAAGGCCGATGCAATTGAAGTCGTGGTCGGGCAGGGCGCCAAGCCCGGCGGCGGCGGCATGCTGCTGGGCCAGAAGATTACCGAGCGCGTCGCCGGCATGCGACGTCTGCCCGTCGGTATCGACCAGCGCTCGGCGTGCCGACATCCGGACTGGACCGGGCCCGACGATCTCGAAATCAAGATCCAGGAATTGCGCGAGATCACCGACTGGCAGATTCCGATCTATGTGAAGGTCGGTGCCTCTCGCCCGTATTATGATATCGCACTCGCGGTGAAGTCCGGCGCCGATGCCATCGTGCTCGATGGCATGCAGGGCGGGACGGCTGCGACGCAGGACGTGTTCATCGAGAATGTCGGCCTGCCCACCATGTGCGCGATTCCGCCGGCCGTGAAGGCGCTGCAGGATCTCGGCATGCATCGCAAGGTACAGCTCATCGTCTCCGGCGGCATCCGCAATGGCGCCGACGTGGCCAAGTGTCTTGCGCTTGGTGCCGATGCTGTCGCGATCGGCACGGCCGCGCTGATTGCGTTGGGCGATAACGATCCGGCATTGGAAGCCGAATACCAGAAGCTCGGCACCACGGCCGGTGCCTATGATGACTGGCATGAAGGCCGCGATCCCGCCGGCATCACCACGCAGGATCCTTTGCTAGCCGCGCGGCTCGATCCCGTGGTCGCCGGCCGCAAGCTCGCAAACTATCTCTCTGTGATGACGCTGGAAGCGCAGACCATCGCGCGCGCCTGCGGCAAGAGCCACGTCCACAATCTCGAACCGGAAGATCTGGTGGCGCTGACAATGGAGTCGGCGGCCATGGCGAGAGTCCCTCTCGCCGGAACGAACTGGATTCCCGGCAGCAATATCTAACAGGCCGCCGTAATTCTTACGAACCAGAATGGCTGGTTTACCTTCGGAGATGTCAATGACGACCTGGACCGAACTAGCCAAACAGCACGACCTCAAATATTTCCTCGTTGCCTTTGTCGATCTGTTCGGCGGTATGCGCGCCAAGCTGGTGCCGGCGACCGCGATGGACAGCGTCGCCAAATCCGGCGCGGGTTTCGCGGGATTTGCCGCCTGGTTCGACATGACGCCGGCCGATCCCGATGTGCTCGTGATGCCGGATATGGACACACTGACGCTGCTGCCGTGGAAGCCGGGTGTCGCCTGGGTCACCGGCGATCTCTATATGGGCGGCAAGCCGGTCGCGCAGAATCCGCGCCAGGTGCTGAAAAGTTTGATCGCAAAAGCCGCGGAGCAGGGCGTCGAACTCAAGACCGGCGTGGAATGCGAGTACTTCCTGATCTCGCCGGACGGTACCGCGATCTCTGATCCGGCCGATCAGCAGGCCAAGCCATGTTACGACCAGCAGGCGCTGATGCGGCGCTACGAGATCGTCGCGGAGATCTGCGATGCGATGATTGCGCTCGGCTGGAAGCCGTATCAAAACGATCATGAAGACGCCAACGGCCAGTTCGAGATGAACTGGGAGTTCGACACCGCGCTGAAGACCGCCGATCGCCACGCTTTTTTCAAGTTCATGGTGAAGTCGATTGCCGAGAAGCACGGGTTCAAGGCGACCTTCATGCCGAAGCCGTTTGCCAATCTCACCGGTAATGGCTGCCACGTCCATGCGTCGCTATGGTCGACCAAGGACGGCTCGAACGTATTTGAAGATGAGGCCGGTGAACTCGGTCTGTCGAAGACAGCCTATCACTTCATCGGCGGACTCGTGCATTCGGCGGAAGCGGTCTGTGCTATTACCAATCCCACGGTGAACTCCTACAAGCGCATCAATGCGCCGCGCACGCTCTCCGGCGCGACGTGGTCGCCGAATACGGTGACCTACGGCGGCAACAACCGCACGCATATGATCCGCATTCCCGATGCTGGCCGTTTTGAATTCCGTTTGCCCGATGGTGCGGTGAATCCCTATCTGCTGCCGGCGACCTTGCTCGCCGCTGGTCTCGACGGCATGGCCAACAGCCGCGATCCCGGCCCGCGCCTCGACATCAATATGTATACGGAAGGCGCGAAGGCGCCGAAGGCAAAGCAGTTGCCGCTGAACCTGCTCGATGCATTGCGGGCGCTCGAAGCATCCGAGGTGTTGAAGGATCAACTCGGCGAGGTCGTGGTCGGATCGTATCTCAAGCTCAAACATAGCGACTGGAATGAGCACTGCCGTCAGCTCACCGAATGGGAGCGGCAGACGACTTTGGATTGCTGATATCGCACGTCCGTCGAAATTGCGTGCTATGAGTTCTGCCTCAGGAGCGTCATTGGGTTGACGCAACGTTGCCGCAGGATCATTTTCGCATCATGACGACCGGCGTCAGCGCGTTTTACGACGGCATTTCAATATTTTACGGTTTCGACCGGGTGATGGACCCGGCATTGTACAAGCCGCTGCCGGATGACTGGATCGTCGGCGTCGCCGATATCGTCGAATCCACCAAGGCCATCGCCGAACAGCGCTACAAAGCCGTCAACATGGCCGGCGCCGCCGTCATTGCTGCCGTGACCAACGCGTTGGACGGCCGCGAATTCCCCTTCGTGTTCGGCGGCGATGGCGCGAGCTTCGCAGTCTCGCCGGACGACCTCGATCGCGCCAGCGGGGCATTGGCGGCGACGGCAACCTGGGTGAAGCACGATCTCGATCTCGTGATGCGCGTGGCCCTGGTCCCGATCAAGGACATCCGTGCGCAGGGGCTGGACGTGCGCGTGGCCCGCTTCGGTCCGTCGAAGAACGTGTCCTATGCGATGTTTTCCGGTGGCGGATTAGGCTGGGCGGAGGCCGCGATGAAGCGCGGTGAGTTCACCGTGGCGCCCGCATCTGTCGGAACCTATCCCGATCTCTCCGGGCTCTCATGTCGCTTCGAGGAAATTCCATCGACACACGGCTTGATCCTGTCGGTGCTGGTGACGGCTGCAGCGGGCGCCGACACATCCGCATTTCGTAGCGTCATAGAAGACATTATCGCGCTGGTCGAACGCAGTCCAAATGCGGGCCGTCCCGTACCCGCAGGCGGTCCCGCGATGACGTGGCCGCCCGCGGGTCTCGGCTACGAAATCCGAGCCGGCCGCGGCGCGAAATCGCTGTCGCGCTTTCGTCTTTGGGTGACGACGCGAACGCTGTTCGTTTTTGTGTTGATGCGCTTTGGCATCAGCATTGGCGGCTTCGTGCCCAAGACCTATGTGCAGCAGCTGGTCGAGAACTCGGATTTCCGCAAGTATGACGACAGCCTGCGCATGATCCTGGATTGCACGCCCGATCTTGAACGCGCGCTGGAGCAGCGTCTTGTTGCGGCAGCTTCGGAAGGAACGGTGCGCTATGGTCTGCACCGGCAGGATGCGGCGATGATGACGTGTTTCACACCGTCAGCCATCCGCAGCGATCACGTACATTTCATCGATGGCGCGCGCGGCGGCTATGCCTCGGCGGCCACCGCGTTGAAGGCCATGTCAGTCTGAGAGAAGCGAACTGAATTATCGGCCGACGCGGGTCCAGTTCTCGCCACCGCAGAATGCGCCGACGCAGCCTTCGACCTTCAGCGTGTTGGGGCCGACCAGTGCGACGTTGCTGGTATAGATCTTCCCGTCATCGGCATTGTAGATCCGGCCGGACCACGTGTTCGATCCGGTAGGGCGCATATCGTAGAACAGGTGAACACCGATCATCGAGCGCTTGGCCAGCGCGGGATCGGGATTCTTGTCGTCGATCGGCGGCTTGCCGGTCTGCGGATCGATCTTGTCGCGCAGCGAGACGACGGTGCCGCACAGGATGGTGCCGCATTTGCTGACCCGCACCTGTGCATCGCCGGCCTGGGTCTGCCAGACACCCGTTGCTTCGCCGCCCGATTGGGCTTGCGCAGCGGAGCCTGCGAACACTGCACCCAGCAATGCGATCATAACAGTGAATCTGGCGGCCATGCGTGTCTCCTCGGATCAGGCGGTCTGCATAACAAGAAATGGGATTTGTGCAATGCCGCGGCGACGCGTTTGAGATTGCCAGCGTCTCAAATGATCATGATCGATTCAATTTGACGCAGTTCGCTCAAGCAGACCGGCCACAGGTCACCATGGCAATCCGCAGAGATCCATCTCTCCTTCATGCGGTGCGCGCTTCAGGTAGGAGACCAGTGGCGTCATGGCATCAAAGCGCATACGTTCGCCGTGCTGTTCGGCAAAGACTTCGCCGATGAACGGCTTCCAGTTGCGGCGCGTGTAAAAATCCACATTGTGCGGTTCGCAGAACAGCAGCGCAAAATCGGTGGCGCGTTCGTCTTTTAGCGTATGCAATGCTGCGGTCAGGGCCACACTGGCCAGACCACGCCGGCGATAGTCCGGGTGTGTTACCACGCCGCCGATGCCGCCAATCCGCGTCTTGCGGCCTTTCCACATGCCTTCACGCCGATACAGGCCGACATGGCAGACCGGTTGTCCGTCGTCCTCCACGATCACCCGCAATTCGGGGTTGGCGAAAACCACGTGCCCCCAGGACAGCTTTTCGACTACCTCCCGCGGCCATGCGAGGTCGAACAGCGGCTTGACGCTCGGCCATGAGGCATCGCCGGTCACGATTTCGATTTCGATGCTCATTTCGGTCGCCACCTCTGCGCTTTGTGCAGCCCTTATAGGTCGGTCCGAGGGTAGTAAACCTGTCGAATCCAGTGCTTATCTGAGAATAATATTCTAGGGATCAAGGAAACGTTGGAATGACTGAGGCGGAGCTCTCCAAATACCAGCGCTGGGCGATTTTGGCCGGCGCGGCGACGCTGCTCAGCCTGGCCATGGGCATGCGCCAGAGCTTCGGCCTGTTTCAACCCTCGATTCTGCGCGACACCGCCATCACCACGGCCGATTTCTCCCTGGCCACCGCTTTGCAGAACGTGATCTGGGGCATCTCGCAGCCCTTCATCGGTGCTATCGCCGATCGTTTCGGCACCCGTCATGTGATGATCATCGGCGTTTTGATTTATGCAGCCGGCCTCGTCTTTATGATGGTCGCGACCACGCCGCTAGTTTTCACCTTGGGCGCCGGCCTGTGTGTCGGCCTCGCGCTGTCCTGTACGGCATCGAGCATGACCATGACTGTGGCCTCGCGCAGTGTGTCCGCTGCCAAGCGCAGTGTCACCATGGGTGCTGTGTCGGCCGCCGGTTCGCTGGGCCTCGTCATTGCCTCGCCGCTGGCGCAGACGTTGATCTCGACAGCCGGTTGGCAGGTCGCACTGATCGGCTTCCTAGGTCTGGCTGCTGTGATGGTCCCTGCCGCATTATTTGCCGGCCAGTCCGACAAGATCGAGCACGCATCGGCGGATGAGCCGGAGCAATCGTTGAGCGAAGTGGTTCAATCCGCCCTCGGCCATTCCGGCTATATCGTATTGGCGCTGTCGTTCTTCGTCTGCGGTCTGCAGCTCGTCTTCATCACGACGCATCTGCCGAACTATCTGGCGATCTGCGGCCTCGATGCATCGCTCGGCGCGACGGCGCTGGCGCTGGTTGGCCTGTTCAACGTATTCGGCTCCTACGCCTTTGGCTGGCTCGGTGGCCGTTATCCGAAGCAGATTTTGCTCGGCGGAATTTACATCGTCCGCTCGCTGGCGCTCGCCACTTATTTCTATTTTCCGGCAACCCCGACCACGACCATGATTTTCGCGGCCGTGCTGGGATCGCTGTGGCTTGGCGTGGTGCCGCTGGTGAACGGCCTCGTCGCGCAACTGTTCGGGTTGCGCTTTATGGCGACACTCACCGGCATCGCTTTCCTCAGCCATCAGGCGGGATCTTTCCTCGGCGCCTGGGGCGGTGGCATGATCTTCTCTCATCTCGGCAATTACGATCGCGCCTGGCAATTCGCCGTCGTGATCGGGCTGATCGCGGGATGTTTCCAGATGCTGATGAATGTGAAGCCTCCGGTGCGGCGCGATGCCGTCCCTACCGCAATGCCGAGTGCGGCCTGATCGCGAAGCGATCGGGTTCGCAAAGATGGGAGTGTCGGAGCCGGACGGAACCTTCTATAAGGGTTCCCGTTAAGCCAACTCTCCCATTATTGCGGATCTGGACCCATGACCTTCACGCTTCCCAACCTGCCTTACGCCTATGACGCGCTCGCGCCGCATATGTCGAAGGAAACGCTGGAATTCCATCACGATAAGCACCATCAGGCTTACGTGACCAACGGCAACAACCTGCTGAAGGGCACCGAATTCGAAGGCAAATCGCTTGAAGAAATCGTGAAGGGCTCGTTCGGCAAGAATGCCGCGCTCTTCAACAATGCCGGCCAGCACTACAACCACCTCCACTTCTGGAACTGGATGAAGCCGAACGGCGGTGGCGACAAGCTGCCCGGCCGCCTGGAGAAGAAGATCACCGAGGATCTCGGCGGTCTCGAAAAGTTCAAGACCGACTTCGCCGCTGCAGGCGTCGGCCAGTTCGGCTCCGGCTGGGCCTGGCTCTCGGTCAAGAACGGCAAGCTCGAAATCTCCAAGACCGCGAACGGCGAAAGCCCGCTTGTGCACGGCGCCACGCCGATCCTCGGCGTCGACGTCTGGGAGCACTCCTACTACATCGACTACCGCAACCGTCGTCCCGACTACTTGAAGGCGTTTGTCGATCATCTCGTGAACTGGGAATATGTCGACGAACTCTTTTCGAAGGCCTGATCTAGTACGCGCCATACGTCGTACGCGGGCCTGACCCGCGTACCCATCTTCTTCGAAGAGTCCTTTAGGTGCTGGATTGCCGGGTCATCTAGCGAAGCTCGATTCGCGCTGCCCGGCAATGACAGGCAGAGAATATCAAGGGCGGCGGCGTAAGCTGCCGCCTTTTTACTGGGGTGCTTCTTCGTGACTTGCTGTCCCCCAGGGCTTGCGGCAAAAACCCGAAGCGGGATTTGGCGTTAGCTTCAGCTTTGCCATGGTGGGACAGGTGATGAATTACATTCTGGTTTTCGTCGGCGGCGGGCTCGGCTCGACCTTGCGCTACGCCGTCAACGTCGCCAGCGCGCGGGGCTTAGGCACGGCTTTCCCCTGGGGCACCTTCCTCATCAACATCACCGGCTCGACCGTGATGGGCCTGATTGCCGGCTATCTCGCCTTCAAGGGCGAGGCCTCGCAGCCCTGGCGCCTGTTCCTGATGACCGGCATTCTCGGCGGCTACACGACCTTTTCGGCCTTCTCACTGGATACGGCAGTGCTCTACGAGCGCGGCGAATTGGGCCTCGCCCTGGCCTATGTGCTGGGCTCAGTGGTGCTGTCGATTGCCGGGCTTTTTGCTGGTCTGGCGCTGGTTCGCCACTTTGCCTGAGCTCTCCTGGGCTTGCGGTATGTTATAATATAACATAAATGACAGTCAGGCGCCTTGGCGTCGGATATTCATTGGCCAGGCCCGATTTCATGGCGCATTCCCATTCCCACGGTCATGACCACTCCCATGGTCACGCGCACGGCCATGGTCATACGCACAGTCATGGCCCGGCAAGCCCGCATCCGGCCCAGCCAGCACCCTGGTCGATCTTGCGCATGACGTTGCCGGCACGGCTGGGGGCCGCGCTGGCGGTTTCCGCAGCGCTCTGGGCGGTGGTTCTGCTGGCGATGAGGCCATCATGACGGCACAGCTCGCTTTCCAGAACGTCACGCTGGGCTATGACCGGCATCCAGCCGTGCATCATCTCAATGGCGAGATCGCCGCTGGCAGTTTGCTCGCGGTGGTCGGGCCGAACGGCGCCGGCAAGTCCACACTGTTTCGCGGCATCGTCGGCATCCTGAAGCCGCTGACGGGCGCGATCACACTTGGCGGCCTGAAGGCGCGCGACATCGCCTATCTGCCGCAGAGCGTCGATATCGACCGCACATTCCCTATCTCGGTGTTCGATTTCGTCGGTACTGGCCTGTGGCGCACGACCGGCATATTCGGCGGCCTTGGCAAGAAGGCGCGCGAACAGATCGGACAGGCACTCGCCGCTGTTGGCCTCAACGGATTCGAGAACCGCAATATCGGCACGCTGTCCGGCGGCCAGATGCAGCGCATGCTGTTCGCGCGCGTATTGCTGCAGGATGCGCGCGTCATCGTACTCGACGAGCCGTTCAATGCGATCGATACCAAGACGTCGGCCGATCTGATTGCGCTGGTTCGTCACTGGCATGCCGAAAAGCGCACGGTGCTGGCGGCGCTGCACGATATGGAGATGGTGCGCGCGCATTTCCCGGAGACGCTGCTGCTGGCGCGTGGCTCTGTCGCCTGGGGACCAACCCAACAGGTGCTGACGGCGGATAACCTGCTGGAGGCGCGGCGCATGTGTGAAGCCTTCGATGACGGCGCGGGTACCTGCGTCGTCGATCCCGCACATTCGCGGGCGGCCTGATCGACATGCTTTACGATGCGCTGATCGCGCCCTTTCTCGAATTCGAGTTCATGCGTCGTGCGCTCGCGGGCGTGGTCGCGCTGGCACTCGGCGGCGCGCCCATCGGCGTGTTCCTGATGTTGCGGCGGATGAGTCTTGTCGGCGACGCCATGGCGCATGCGATCCTGCCGGGCGCCGCCATCGGTTTCCTGTTTTCCGGGCTCAATCTGTTTGCGATGACGTTCGGCGGCCTGATTGCAGGCTTTTCCGTCGCGCTGCTCGCGGGTCTGGTGTCCCGCGTCACCGTGATCAAGGAAGATGCCTCGCTCGCGGCATTCTACCTCGTCTCGCTGGCGGTGGGCGTCACCATCGTCTCGATGCGCGGCACCAATATCGATCTGCTACATGTGCTGTTCGGCAATATCCTCGCGCTCGACGATCAGACGCTGCTGGTGATCGCGTTCAACGCGACCATCACGCTGGTGGTGATGGCGGTGATCTATCGCCCGTTGGTGATCGAATGCGTCGACCCGGTGTTTCTGCGCACGGTCTCGCGCGCCGGCGCGCCCGCGCATCTCGCATTTCTCGCGCTGGTCGTCGTCAATCTCGTCAACGGCTTTCATGCGCTCGGCACGCTGCTTGCGGTGGGCCTGATGATCCTGCCGGCGGGCATCGCGCGCTTCTGGTCGCGCGATATCACGGGGATGATGATGATCTCCGTCGCGAGCGCGATGATCTCCGGTTACTTCGGTCTGGTGCTGTCGTTCCAGACCAAGGTGCCGTCCGGCCCTGCGATCATTCTGGTCGCCGCAGTACTCTACGTATTTTCGGTTTTGTTCGGTAATGTCAGTGGCTTGGTGAGGCAGTTGTTCCCCGGCCGGCATCTTGAGGCGTAGGTGTGTCAGTCATGCGGAAATCTTGCGTTTTGCTCCTTTGCGCCGTGACTTCGCTGATCACTGCGATCCTTCCGGCGCGTGCACAGGACAGGATCGACGTCGTCGCGAGTTTCTCCATCCTGGGTGACCTCGTGCGCAATGTCGGTGGCGAGCGGGTCGCCGTTACGACCCTGGTCGGCCCGAACGGTGATGCGCATGTCTACACACCGACGCCGCGTGACGCGAAAAAGATAGCCGATGCGAAGCTCGTGGTGATCAACGGCCTCGGCTTCGAAGGCTGGCTGCCGCGGCTGGTGAAATCATCCGGCGGCAAGGCTGTCATCGTCACCGCAACCCAGGGCATCGCACCGCGCAAGCTCGACTCCCATGAAGATCCCCATGCCTGGCAGTCGGTGGGCAATGCCAAGGTCTACGTCGCAAACATTCGCGATGCGCTGGCCAAGGCCGATCCGGCAGGTGCCGACATCTACAAGGCGAACGCCGAGGCCTATCTCGCAAAGCTGACGGCCCTCGACAGTGATGTGAAGGCGGCTATCGCCACCATTCCCGCGGCGCACCGCAAGGTGATCTCGACCCATGATGCCTTCGGCTATTTCGCGGCAGCCTATGGCATCGAATTTATTGCGCCGCAGGGCGTTTCGACGGATTCCGAGCCCAGCGCGAAAGATATCGCGGTCATCATCACCCAGCTCAAGATCTCGAAAATTCCGGCTGTTTTTCTGGAAAACATCGCCGATCCACGGCTGATGCGCCGGATCGCCGCCGAGACCGGGGCAAAAATCGGCGGAACGCTGTTTTCGGACAGTCTGACGGCCGAAAACGGCGATGCACCCACTTACATTGATATGGTCAGGCACAATATAAAGGCGCTGACGAGCGCGCTGACCAGTTAGCGCAGGGGCACCCCTGCTGCCGGCGCTGCCCCTGAAAAGACCCCGCCGGAGTGATCATGTCTGAAGCGACTGCCAACAAAATTCCCGTGACCGTGCTGACCGGCTATCTCGGCGCCGGCAAGACCACGCTGCTGAACCGCATCCTGTCGGAAAATCACGGCAAGAAATACGCTGTGATCGTCAACGAATTCGGCGAGATCGGCATCGACAACGATCTCATCATCGGCGCGGACGAAGAAGTGTTCGAGATGAACAACGGCTGCGTCTGCTGCACCGTGCGCGGCGATCTCGTGCGCATTCTCGATGGCCTGATGAAGCGCAAGGGCAAGTTCGACGCGATCATCGTCGAGACCACGGGCCTCGCCGATCCAGCCCCGGTGGCGCAGACCTTCTTCGTCGACGAGGACGTGCAGGCCCATGCGCGGCTCGATGCCGTCGTGACCGTGGCCGATGCCAAATGGCTGAGCGACCGCCTCAAGGATGCGCCGGAAGCCAAGAACCAGATCGCCTTTGCCGACGTCATCGTGCTGAACAAGATCGATCTCGTGTCGAAGGCCGAGCTCGCCGAAGTCGAGGCACGCATCCGCGCCATCAACCCCTACGCCAAGCTGCACAAGACCGAACGCGCGCAGGTGAAACTGTCCGACGTGCTGGAGCGTGGCGCCTTCGATCTCGACCGTATTCTGGAGATCGAACCGGAATTCCTCAACGCGGACGACGGTCACGATCATCATGACCACGATCACGGCCATCATCACCACCATGATCACGGTCATGGCGGGCTGAAGCACTATCACGATGAAGACATGCATTCGATGTCGCTGCGCACCGACAAGGCGCTCGATGCATCGACCTTCATGCCGTGGCTGCAGGACCTGATGGCCAAGGAGGGCGGCAAGATCCTGCGCTCCAAGGGCATCCTGTCCTTCTCCGGCGACGATGACCGCTATGTGTTTCAGGGCGTGCACATGATGCTGGAAGGCGATCATCAGCGGCCGTGGAAGGACGGCGAGAAGCGCGAAAGCCGTCTTGTCTTTATCGGTCGCGATCTGCCCGAGCAGCTGATCCGCGACGGCTTCGAACGCTGCATCCCCGCCTGATGATGTCCGATTTCAACCCGCTGCAGGAGCAGGAATCCATCGTCTCGGTCACCGACCGTGTCGTGCCCGTGGCAATTGGTGCGGCCGTTACGGCCGTGCATTTTCTCGGCGACAAGGCAGCCTTTGTCGGCGCCGAAGAGAAAGTCACCCTGGTCGATCCGGCAGGCGCGATGTCGCCGGTCGAGGTCGCGTTCGGCGGCATCCTGTGCTCGACCTCCGACGGCAAGCGCATCGTCATGGGCTGTGATGACGGCAAGGTCGTCGTGCTCGATCGTGAGGGTGCGGTCTCGACCTTCGCGACCGACGCCAAGCGGCGTTGGATCGACAGTGTAGCTTTGCATCCCGACGGCGCCGTGGCGTGGTCGGCGGGCAAGACCGCCTTCGTGCAGGCGCCGAAGGGCGAGGTGAAATCCTTCGAGGTGCCATCGACCGTTGGCGGTCTGGCATTTGCGCCCAAGGGGCTCCGGCTCGCGATCGCGCATTACAACGGCGTGACGCTATGGTTTCCCAACATGGCCGGCAATGCGGAAGTGCTGGAATGGGCGGGCTCGCATCTCGGCGTGACTTTCAGCCCGGACAACAAGTTTCTGGTCACCGCGATGCATGAGCCCGCGCTGCATGGCTGGCGTCTCGTCGACGGCAAGCACATGCGCATGACCGGTTATCCGGCACGCGTGCGCTCGATTTCCTGGAGCGCCGGTGGCAAGGGTCTCGCGACCTCGGGCGCCGATACGGTCATCGTCTGGCCGTTTGCCAGCAAGGATGGTCCGATGGGCAAGGAGCCGGCCATGCTGGCGCCGCTCAAGGCCAAGGTCACCATGGTGGCCTGTCATCCCAAGCAGGACATCCTCGCCGCCGGTTACAGTGACGGCACCATCCTGATGGTCCGCATGACCGATGGCGCGGAAATTCTGGTACGCGCCAACAAAGGGCAGCCCGTCAGCGCGCTGGCCTGGAATGCCAAGGGTACGCTGCTGGCTTTTGCCGATCAGGACGGCGACGCCGGGCTGCTGGAGCTGTAGCTCTTTCACCTCCCCTGTGGGGAGAGAGTTCACGACGGTCGGTGCGAGGCGGCATTGTCATCCGCCCGTCACTTCCTGTACGCATGCAGGCATCATGCGATTTTTGGCAACATTCCAGACCTACGACTTCCTCGACACCTTGCTCAGCCTGGCGGTGGCCTTTGTGCTGGGCACGCTGATCGGCGCCGAGCGGCAATATCGCCAGCGCACCGCGGGCCTGCGCACCAATGTGCTGGTGGCGCTCGGGGCGGCCGCTTTCGTCGATCTTGCGATGCAGCTGCACGGTGCCGATGGCGCGGTGCGCGTGATCGCCTATGTCGTCTCCGGCATCGGCTTTCTCGGCGCGGGCGTCATCATGAAGGAAGGCACCAATGTGCGCGGGCTCAACACAGCGGCGACGCTGTGGAGTTCGGCCGCGGTGGGCTCCTGCGCCGGTGCGGACATGATCGCGCAGGCCATCGCGCTCACGGTTTTCGTGCTGGCCGGCAATACGCTGCTGCGGCCGCTGGTCAATGCGATCAACCGGGCGCCGCTGGATGCGAAATCGTCGGAAGTGACCTATTACGTGCGGCTCACGGTCTCGCCCGAGGTGGTGCCCGAGATGCGCGAGCGCCTGCAGGAGACGCTGGAAGCCGCCAAATATCCGGTCGGCGATGTCGAGGTGATCGAGCAGAGCGACACCCAGCAGGAGATCGTGGCCACGCTGGTCTCGACTGCCGTCGATCCCAAGGAGCTGGATGCTGTGGCCGCCCGGCTCGAGGCTCATGCCGGTGTACGCAACGCCACATGGGACGCCAGCACCAAAGACTAGTCGTCTAAAAGACGTCCGAGGCGCCATCGGCGATCTGCGACTTTCCGGCTCGGGAACTTTGGCGACCGGCTCCCGTTGTCACCGCACATTAACTGCGGTGGATGCCATGATCCCGACGACCCAGATGCGTGTGTTCCGGACGTATTTCGCGATCACGATCCTGGCGAGTGCTGCAGGATTGGGCGCATCGACGTCGGCAATGGCGCGGCTTACCCTGACGCCACCATCCGCGCGATTTGCCCAGGCGACGCCGCCGCTGCAGTCAACGCCGGGTGCCGAAAGCAAGCCATCGGCCCCTGCAGAACCGGCGACCACTGGCCAGCGCCCGCAGGAAACACCGCCGCAGCCGGCGCGTCCCGATGCAGAATCGCGGGACGCCGGCGCCAAGCCGGCGCTGCCGCCAGCGCCGGCCGAGAAGACTGCGCCTCCGATCACGACGAAGTAGTCGGCGCTCCTTTCAAAATTTCGTTTTGCAGCCATCCTGCTGCGAACGGATATTCCATTCGTGGCGACGCGACTTGGTCCTTGGGATGAATTTCCGAGTTTGTTGACCCTGCCCGCAATCTGATCTCGCCAGTTTCATCTCTCGCCCCCATACTCTCTGCCAACGAGATCACAGGGGGCTTCATGAAGATCGATGACGTCAGGCGTAACGCCTATTCGATGCCGCTGACCAATCCGTCATTTCCGCGCGGGCCCTACAAATTCTACGACCGCGAATATTTCATCATCAGCTATCGCACCGATATGGAGGCGCTGCAGGCCGTGGTGCCGGAGCCGCTGGAAATCGTCGATAATATCGTGAAATACGAATTTATCCGCATGCCTGACTCCACAGGCTTCGGCGACTATACCGAAACCGGGCAGGCGATCCCGGTGCGCCTCAATGGCGTCGAGGGCATCTACATCCATTCGATGTACCTCGACGACGATGCGCCGATTGCCGGCGGCCGCGAACTCTGGGGCTTCCCGAAGAAGCGCGCGACGCCGAAGATCGCGGTGGAGAGCGACGTGCTGGTCGGAACGCTGCATTACGGTTCGGTGCTCTGCGCCTCCGGCACCATGGGCTACAAGCACAGTCCGGTGGATACTGCCGCGGTGATGAAGGCGCTGACGATCCCCAATTTCATTCTCAAGATCATCCCGCATGTGGACGGCACGCCGCGCATCTGCGAGTTGGTGCGCTATCATCTAGAGGATATCAAACTGAAAGATGCCTGGACCGGGCCGGCGGCGCTGGGCCTTTTTCCGCATGCGCTCGCGGATGTGGCGCGGCTGCCGGTGAGAGAGGTCGTGTCGGCGTTGCACTTTAAGTGTGACCTGACGCTGGGGTTGGGAGAAGTGGCGTTTGATTATTTGGCGAAATAGGAAGCGGGCGCCTCTGCCCGACCCTCATGGTGAGGAGGCGTTCTTGCGCCGTCTCGAACCATGAGGCCGAGGTGTCGAAGTGTGCGGCCATCCTTCGAGACGGCGCTGAAGAAGCGCCTCCTCAGGATGAGGGCTGAGCATGTGGTGGTTTCCGTAAGTGAGGTAACTTGCGTCGAGCAAGTTGCTTCAATATCGCGAAGTCGCCACGGATCAGCGCTTCTTTCTTCGCCCTGCTCCAGCGCTTGAGTTTACGCTCATTCTCGATTGCGTCGGTGATGCGCTCAAACCATTGCGAATACAACAGTTCGACAGGTCTGCGTGTAGACGTATAGCCGGGAAAGGTGCCGGCGTTGTGCTGGGCTATTCTGATGTCGAGCGAGGTGCGTGTGATGCCGATATAATAACTCCCGTCGGCACACCTCACGATATAGAGAAACGCACCGTCCAGCATGGATCGGCTCCATTTTCTGAGAAATTGAAAGTTCCAATCTCGAGAATGGAGCAGTCGTTCGCACTGTCAAGTTGCTCTGCAGCCCAACCCTCATGGTGAGGAGGCGCTTCTTCAGCGCCGTCTCGAACCATGAGGGCACGGAGCCGAAGCCCGCGGCCATCCTTCGAGACGCAAATGGCGGCTGCGAGATGCAGCCGCCATTTGCTCCTCAGGATGAGGGCGGAGTGTTCGCTACCGCACCAGCACGTTCTTGAACTGCCACGGATCTGACGTGTCGATATCTTCCGGGAACAGGCCCGGGCGGCCTTCCAGCGGCGTCCAGTCGGTGTAGTAACCCTTCACGGGGCCGAGATAGGGCGTCTGGATTTCCAGCAAGCGCTCGAAGTCGATCTCGTCGGCCTCGACGATGCCGTCGTTCGGATGCTCCAGCGCCCAGACCATGCCGCCGAGCACGGCCGAGGTCACCTGCAGGCCGGTGGCGTTCTGATAGGGCGCGAGTTCGCGCGTCTCCTCGATGGAGAGCTGCGAGCCGAACCAGTAGGCATTGTTGCCGTGGCCGTAGAGCAGCACACCGAGTTCGTCGATGCCGTCGACGATTTCATTCTCGTCGAGGATATGGTGCTTCGTCTGCATCTTGCCGGAGCCGAACATCTCGTGCAGCGACAGCACGGCATCGTCCGCCGGATGATAGGCATAATGGCAGGTCGGCCGGAACACCGCGGTGCCCGACGCGTCGCGTACCGTGAAATAGTCCGAGATCGAGATCGACTCGTTGTGGGTGACGAGGAAGCCGTATTGCGCGCCGCGGGTCGGGCACCAGGTGCGCACGCGGGTGTTGGCGCCGGGCTGCATCAGGTAAATCGCAGCGCCGCAGCCGGCCTCGTGGGTGTGTGCATTTTCCGGCATCCACTTTTCATGGGTGCCCCAACCGAGTTCGGACGGCTGCACGCCTTCCGAGAGGAAGCCTTCGACCGACCAGGTGTTGACGAAGACCTCCGGCGGCTTCGGCGACTTGGAGCGCTGCGTGTCGCGCTCGGCGATGTGGACGCCCTTGATGCCGGCCTGCCGCATCAGGTCCGCCCATTCGGCCTTGGTCTTCGGTTGCGGGGCATTGAGCTTCAGGTCGGAAGCGACATTCAGCAAAGCCTGCTTGACGAAGAAGGAGACCATACCGGGATTGGCGCCGCAGCAGGAGACGGCTGTGGTCGAGCCAGGCTTGCGCGCCTTCTTGGCGGCCAGCGTCGTTTCGCGCAACGCGTAGTTGGAGCGCGCTTCGGCGCCCTTCGAGGCGTCGAAATAGAAGCCGAGCCAGGGCTCGTTGACCGTGTCGATGTAAAGCGCGCCAAGCTCGTTGCAGAGCTCCATGATATCGACCGAGCCGGTATCGACCGACAGGTTCACACAGAAGCCCTGGCCGCCGCCTTCGGTGAGCAGCGGCGTCAGCAGTTCGCGATAATTCTCCCGGGTGAGGCCCTGCTGGATGAAGCGCAGGCCATGCTTGTCGCACAGCGCCTTGCGGCCTTCGTCCTTGGGGTCGAGCACGGTGATGCGCGATTTGTCGTAGTCGAGATGCCGCTCAATCATTGGCACCATGCCTTTGCCGATCGAGCCGAAGCCGACGATCACGATGGGGCCAGTGATCTTCGCGTAGATCGGCGAGGCGGGGGATGAGGACATCAGCTTCTAACTCCAGACAGGATCAAGATGAACGCGCTGCGTCGTGCGCGGTTGGGAAAGGACAGTGACGATGTGACATCAGAATGAAATTTCGGGAATGAAATCTTGATGCCAGTATTAAGTGCAGCTCAGCGCCGTATGCCGACCCAGAGAACGGTCAGCGAACGTGGTTCCCCCGAGGGCGTCTCGAATGTAATGGACTGCCCCGCAGAAAGGCCGATAAGCGCGGCTCCGATCGGGGTCAACACCGAAATTCGCCCGGCGTCCACGTCGGCGGAGGTCGGATAGACCAGTGTGACGTGCTTTTCCTGCCCGCTGATATCGTCGCGGAACGTCACGTTGGACTCCATGCCGACGATTTCGGGCAATGGATGAGTGTCAGGCACGATCGTCGCGCGCTCAACTTCGCTGGCCAGAAAGTCGGCGGTCACAGGGTACTTCTCTGCAGCGGCGTCGGCCAGCACGCCGAGACGCTCACGGTCACTGCGGCGGAGTGTGATGGGCGGCAGCTCAGTGCGAAGGGAATGAATCATGGGTTTCACAGCCAAATGACGCCCGGCGCGCAAAGCGCCCGAGCATGCCAAAAAATGATGAGGATGCTGAAATCGAACAAGCCCGGACCGCACGCACGCGTGCGCCCGGGTCACATTCCTGCTTGAAGGTGACCGGCGCGGAGCAGTAAGCGGTTGCGGGGCAGGTTCGTCATGATGGCCGAAACCTATGTATCCTGTGGTGAAAGTCAACCGGCGATGGCGCCGTTGATAGCAGCAACGTCCAACGGGTGTGCCTGACGCGCGGTTGACGATCAGCTGCGCCGTTTCGCGGTGACTTCGATTTCGATCTTCATTTCGGGCTTGTAGAGCCCGGCGACCACGAGGAGTGTGGCCGCGGGTCTGATCTCGCCGAGATGTTCGCCGCAGACGGCGAACACAGCGTCGGCGTCCCGGGCCTCGGTGATGTAGTAGGTTGCGCGCACGATATCGGCCATGGCGAAGCCGGCCTCGGTCAGCGTCGCACCGATGGTCTTGAAGCAGTTCTGTGCCTGCGCGGTGATATCTGCAGGCAGCATCATCGTGGTGTAGTCGTAGCCGGTTGTGCCGGCGACGAAAACGAAGTCGCCATCGATCACTGCGCGGCTATAGCCGGCGGTCTTCTCGAATGGCGATCCGGTGGAAATCAGACGGCGGGTCATGGCAGGGCCCTCGTGCACGACAGGCCTCGCAATGCCGGTTATTGGCGGTCAAATCAAGCCACGTCGGCCAGTGGCTGGAACTCGGCAGCCCCGCGGCGGACCCGTTTACCACTTGCCAGGACGATGCCGCGGGCACGATCCAGCGCACCGGGCTTCAATTCAAGGCCGAGCAGGCGGTCGCGCTCGAACGGACCGGGCAGCGCCAGCGTGGCCATCCTGTCCGCCGTGAATCCGAAGCGTGCGTAATAGGGCGCGTCGCCGAGCAGCACGATGGCGCCATGGCCGCGCGCCGAGGCCTCGGCGATCGCGTGATTCATCAACGCGGCGCCAAGGCCAAGGTCGCGGGCACCCGGATCGACCGCCAGGGGGCCGAGCATCAATGCAGCTCGGCCCCCGGCGTCGACATGCCAAAGCCTGATCGTGCCGACCAGCCTGCCTTGCACCACCGCCGAGAAGGCCAGGCCTTCGGCGGGCAGTCGTCCGTCACGCAGTCGCTGGCAGGTGCGGGCATGGCGCGAAGCGCCGAAGCACACATCCAGCAGAGATTCACGGGCGGCGACGTCGGAGCCACGTTCCGCACGGATCTCGTACGAAGGGGCTGCGATGGACATGGCAACAGTGTTGTTGGTGGCGGTCTCGTGCAGATCGGTCATGGCATGTCGGTCCCCACTCCGTTTTTCACACGGAGTGTTGTCATCCAGAATTGGAAGGTGACGGGATGAGAGCCGGCGGGCCGGCTCTCCGATTAGTCATATCCGGGGTAGAGGCCGGATATAGTGAGCGACGTCAGATATGCAACGCTCAGATATGGAACGTGCGCAGCGGCGGGAAGCCGTTGAACGCCACTGCCGAGTAGGTCGACGTATAGGCGCCGGTGCCTTCGATCAGCAGCTTGTCGCCGATCTCGAGAGTCACGGGCAGCGGATACGGCAGCTTCTCATACATCACGTCGGCCGAATCGCAGGTCGGGCCGGCGAGCACGCAGGGCGTCATCTCGGCGCCGTCATGCGGCGTCTTGATGGCGTAGCGGATCGACTCGTCCATGGTCTCGGCGAGACCGCCGAACTTGCCGATGTCCAGATACACCCAGCGCACATCGTCCTCGTCGCTCTTCTTCGAGATCAGAACGACTTCGGCTTCGATGATGCCGGCATTGCCGACCATGCCGCGACCCGGCTCGATGATGGTCTCCGGGATCGCGTTGCCGAAATGCTTGCGCAGCGCACGGAAGATCGAACGGCCGTACTGCACGACCGCCGGGACTTCCTTGAGGTACTTGGTCGGGAAGCCGCCGCCCATATTGACCATGGACAGGTTGATCCCGCGCTCGGCACAGTCACGGAACACCGACGAGGCCATCGCCAGCGCACGGTCCCATGCCTTCACCTTGCGCTGCTGCGAGCCGACATGGAACGAGATGCCATAGGGCTCCAGGCCAAGACGCTTGGCGAGATCCAGCACGTCGACAGCCATTTCCGGATCGCAGCCGAACTTGCGCGACAGCGGCCACTCGGCTCCGGCGCAATCGTAGAGGATGCGGCAGAACACGCGGGCGCCGGGAGCGGCGCGCGCGATCTTCTCGACCTCGGCGGCGCAGTCGACCGAGAACAGGCCGATGCCGAGCGCGTGGGCGCGCGCGATGTCGCGTTCCTTCTTGATGGTGTTGCCGAAGGAGATGCGGTCCGGCGTGGCGCCAGCGTCGAGCGCCATCTGGATTTCCTGCACCGACGCGCAGTCGAAGCACGAGCCCATCGAGGCCAGCAGCGACAGCACTTCCGGCGCCGGATTTGCCTTCACCGCATAGAACACGCGGCTGTCGGGCAAAGCCTTCGCAAAGCTCTGGAAGTTGTCGCGCACGACTTCGAGGTCGACGACGAGACACGGCTCGACGTCGGTGCCCTCGTTGCGGCGGGCGCGGAGGAATTCCTGAATACGTTCGGTCATAGCACTCTCCCAAACGGCCCGACTCGGGGACACGTTCAAAAAATGATGACGGTTCAGCGCTTTCGGACCCAGACACGCGATGGAGGCGTGGCAAAGCCAAAAGTACAGACCGTAAGTGCTGCCGTGGATTGGTTGGGAGTGACCCTACCGCACACCTGGCAATGAAGGACAAGCCTCTTCGGTATTCGCGCTGGCTGTTGGAAAGCCAGCAGAGACCAAAAAAGCCCGCTCCGTCGTTGCTTTAAGTCGCGTCCCCCGTTGAGAACGAGGTGCGCCGGTTCGCCTCCGGCTGCCAGTCACGGTTGCAAAGAACAAAGTCACCTTCAACGGCATCTCTGGAGAGAGATGCTGGCCTTTCGCAAAACTCCGCGAACGACCCTCGGCTTCTTCATCCCTTGGCGGCTGTCCGGCCTCTTGTCCGGATACCTACCGACTGACACACGACCACAGGCACGTGCGAAATTGGGCAAGACCGGAAATAGGTTCTTTGACCCTGGTACGCAACAATTTTTTTGGGCTGCGGGGCATTTTATTCAACGCCATCGCGCAGCGTTGCAAACGAGACGCACTCAGCGCGCTCAACATGAACGGATGTTAAGTTCGGTTAAGGAATTGGAGTGGTTTGAGGCTGGCTCGGAGCGCTGAACTACACCAGCGTCATGGTTCTGTAGTCGTCCTCTCGTCCTGCTGTCATCTCGCTCTCGGTTGTCATCCTCCGCGAGAGGGGAGGATCCCGTAAACGCTGTAGCCAGCGACGAATCGCGAACTGCGCCGGTTACTGGGGCGCCCAATTCAAGCACGCAATTTCGCGCCTGGCTGGGCGATGACAGTTGAGTGTGAGGAAGCCGGAGAGTGGAGCAGCGCGGGCGCGCAGCGATCAGCCGCGGCGGGTGAACGGCTCGATCCGTGCGGCGGTGCGCAGGAAGGCCACCATGATGGCGACGCCGCACAGGAACAGGCAGACCTGCAGGATGTGCTCGCCGGTGGTGGAGAGGCCGAACAGGATCGACAGCGCCCAGCCGCCCGCGAAGGCGGCGCCGAACACTTCCGCGCCGATCAGGATCGCCGCCGAGATGACGGTGATGACGCTGGGCCAGTAGATGCGGCGGGGGGCGGTAGAGGTGGTCATAATCTCAAGGTCCTGTTTCGGGCCGCAATCTCTCCGAAAAAGCCTGCTGCGGCAAGCACTAAAGGGCCCAAAAAAGCCCCATCGCGTGGTATAGATCGACGCATTCGATGGGCTTCTAAGCAGGATTTCTTATGTCAGAAACGTCGGTCTCGCCGGTTGCGTCGAAAGGTCTCGAAAATCCGCTCCTGAAAGCGAATCCTTTGTTGAAGGCATGGCAGACCCCGTTCGAGACCCCGCCATTCGACGAGATCAAGCCCGAGCACTTCATGCCGGCCTTCGAACAGGCGTTTTTCGACCATTCGGCCGAGATTGCCGCGATCGTGAACGATCCGGCCGTGCCCGACTTCGCCAACACGATCACGGCGCTGGAGCGCTCCGGCAAGCTGCTCAGCCGTGTGGCGTCGGTGTTCTACGATCTGGTGTCGGCGCATTCCAATCCGGCGATTCTGGAGATCGACAAGGACGTGTCGTCGCGGATGGCGCGGCACTGGAATCCGATCATGATGAACGCTGTGCTGTTCGGCCGCATCGTGGCGCTGCACGACAAGCGCGCCGAGCTTGGCCTCACCACCGAGCAGATGCGCCTTCTGGAGCGGACCTATACCCGCTTCCACCGTTCAGGTGCCGGCCTCGACGAGGCCGCCAAGGCGCGGATGGCCGAGATCAACGAGCGGCTGGCGCATCTCGGCACCAGTTTCAGCCATCATCTGCTCGGCGACGAGCAGGAATGGTTCATGGAGCTCGGCGAAGGCGATCTGGATGGGCTCGCCGAGAGCTTCGTTGCTTCGGCCAAGGCCTCGGCGGACGAGCGCGGCATGACTGGCAAGGCCATCATCACGACGTCACGCTCGTCGATGGAACCGTTCCTGAAGAGCTCGACGCGGCGCGATCTGCGCGAGAAGGCCTACAAGGCCTTCATCCAGCGCGGCAACAACGGCAATGCCAACGACAATAACGAGACCATCGTCGAAATCCTGAAGCTGCGCGAGGAGACCGCGAAGATCCTGGGGTTCCCGACCTTCGCGGCGTATCGGCTGGAGGATTCCATGGCCAAGACGCCGGAGGCCGTGCGCGGCCTGCTGGAACGGGTCTGGAAGCCGGCACGAGCTCGGGCGCTGGCCGATCGCGACGCACTGCAGGAACTGATCGCGGAAGAGGGCGGCAATTTCAAGCTCGCCGCCTGGGACTGGCGCTATTACGCCGAAAAGCTGCGCCAGCGCCGCGCCAATTTCGACGATGCGGCGATCAAGCCCTATCTCACGCTCGACCATATGATCGCGGCGCAATTCGACACCGCGACGCGCTTGTTCGGCATCACCTTCGCTGAGCGCAAGGACGTGCCGGTCTGGCATCCCGATGTGCGCGTGTGGGAGGTCAAGGATGCCAAGGGGGCGCTCAAGGCCATCTTCTACGGCGACTACTTCGCCCGGCCGTCGAAGCGCTCCGGCGCCTGGATGACCTCGCTGCGCGACCAGCAGAAGCTCGACGGCGACGTCGCGCCGCTGGTGCTGAATATCTGCAACTTCGCCAAGGGCACCGACGGCCAGCCGTCATTGCTGTCGCCGGACGATGCGCGCACGCTGTTCCATGAATTCGGCCACGGCCTGCACGGGATGCTGTCCAACGTCATCTATCCCTCGTTGTCGGGGACGTCGGTTTTCACCGACTTCGTCGAACTGCCGTCGCAGCTCTATGAGCACTGGCAGGAGCAGCCACAGGTGCTGCAGACCTTCGCCAAGCACTACCAGACCGGCGAGCCGCTGCCGGACGACCTGCTCAAGCGCTTCATCGCCGCCCGCAAATTCAACCAGGGCTTTGCCACGGTAGAGTTCGTGTCGTCGGCGCTGATCGATCTCGAATTCCACACTCAGCCGGCTTCGGCCTCGGCGGACGTCGCCGCCTTCGAGAAGAAGGAGCTGGAGAAAATCGGCATGCCCGAGGAAATCGCCTTGCGCCATCGTCCGACCCAGTTCGGTCACATCTTCTCCGGGGATCACTACGCGTCGGGCTATTACAGCTATATGTGGTCCGAGGTGATGGATGCGGACGCATTCGGCGCCTTCGAGGAAGCCGGCAACATCTTCGACCCGGCGGTGGCCAAGCGGCTGCATGACGATATCTATTCGTCGGGCGGCTCGGTCGATCCGGAATCCGCCTATGTCGCGTTCCGCGGCCGTGCCCCCGCGCCGGATGCGCTGCTGCGGCGGCGTGGGTTGTTGGAAGAGCCTGAGGCGGCGTGAGGTAGGTGTCGTGATCTCTCAATTTGTCATCCCCGCGAAGGCGGGGATCCATAACCTCCCAGCATGTGATGAAGCGATGCGGTTAGCTCCACGGATCAACAGTAAGACGGCGTGTCTGGATCCCCGCCCCGCGTGCGCCAAAGGCGCACTAGGCGGGGATGACATGCGGAGAGTACTGCGTGCGATCGCAGGCGTTTTCGCCCTGCTGTTCGCTTTCACAGCCAGCATCACCGCCGCCTCCGCCCACCCGCATGTCTTCGTCACGGCATCGAGCGAGTTGATCTACGCGCCGGATGGCACCATCACCGGCGTGCGCCATGCCTGGGTGTTCGACGATATGTTCTCGACCTATGCCCTGCAGGGTATCGAGAGCAAAACAAAGGGCGTCTATACCCGTGAGGAGCTGGCGCCGCTGGCCCAAACCAATGTGGAGTCGCTGAAGGAATTCGCCTTCTTCACCTTCGCCAAGGTCGAGGGCAAGAAGCAGCGCTTCAACGATCCCGTCGATTACTATCTGGAAAAGCGTGATGCAGCTCTGGTGCTGCACTTCACACTGCCGTTCAAAACGCCGTTCAAGGCGAAGAAGATGGAACTCGAAATCTTCGATCCGAGCTTCTTCGTCGATTTCGGCCTCGAGAAGAAAGATCCGATCAAGCTGGCCGGCGCGCCGGCCTCCTGCACGATGGCGATCCAGCGCCCGTCGGACGGCGCCGCCAAGGCGCAGACGATGAATGAAGACACCTTCATGAGTGGTGAGAACAGCAATTACGGCGCGATGTTCGCCAACAAGATCACGGTCGATTGCCCATGATGCTCCAGAAAATGACGATCCGCCGCGTGTTGTGGGCCTGCGCTGTGCTCGCGGCGGTGTCGCTGATCACCGATGGCGCGCTTCATGACGCATTGGCGCAGAATCCATTCGGTGCGCCGAAGGGCCTGCCGGACTCGCAGGTCGGCGGCATCATCGGCTGGCTGCTGACCAAGCAGTCCGAATTCTATCGCGCGATGTCCTCGACCATCCGTGTAGCGAAGTCCGACGGCAGCGCGGTGTGGACGCTGCTGGCGATCTCCTTTGCTTACGGCATCTTCCACGCCGCCGGCCCCGGCCATGGCAAGGCGGTGATCTCGTCCTATCTGGTCGCCAATGAAGAGACGGCCAAGCGCGGTATCATATTGTCCTTCGTCTCGGCGCTGATGCAAGCGCTGGTGGCGGTGCTGATCGTCGGCATTGGTGCCTGGTTGCTGAATGTCACGGCCAAGACCATGTGCAGCACCGAGCGCTGGGTGGAAATCGCGAGCTACGGCCTCATCGCGGCATTCGGCGCGCGGCTGGTCTGGAGCAAGGGGCGCGGTTTTATCCGCGCCTTGCGACCGTCGCTGCCGGCTGCCGGGCCGCAGCTCGTGATGGCGCATGCCAGCGCTTCCGCCCACGCGCACGATCATGGTCATGACCATCATCACCACGATCATCATGGACACGCGCATGCTCATGCGCACGCCCATACGGCGCATGCCGAGGCGACGGCTTCAGCACATGCGCACCATGACCACAGTCATCACGATCACGTTCACGACGAGCATTGCGGCCATTCGCACGGCCCGACCCCGGATCAGCTCGCCGGCCCCGGCGGCTGGGCGCGCGGACTGTCGGCGGTGTTCACGGTGGGCATCCGGCCGTGTTCCGGCGCGATCCTTGTGCTGGTGTTTGCGCTGGCGCAGGGCATGTTCTGGGCCGGCATCGCCGCCACCTTCGTGATGGGTCTGGGAACGGCGATTACGGTGGCGACCATCGCCGTCATCGCTGTTTCCGCCAAGGGTCTCGCCGGCCGTCTGGCCGGTGGCCGCGACGGCAGCGGTGCGCTGGTGATGCGCGGGATCGAATTCGGCGCGGCCGCGCTGGTGATGCTGTTCGGCGTCGGCCTGTTGCTGGGCTATGTCGCGGCCGAACGCGTCACCTGCTTCTAATCGCTGTCCTGCCCGTCATGGACAGTCCGTCGTCTTGACAAGGTCCAGCCAAAGCGCGAAGCCACCGGCATCATGACAAATGTCGTTTCCCTCGAGCATCCACCGGCCTCCACCCTGGAGATACCGGAACGCGTCGGCGTCCTGCTAGTCAATCTGGGAACTCCCGACACGGCGGATACCCGCGGCGTCCGCGTCTATCTCAGAGAGTTCCTGTCCGATCCGCGCGTGATCGAGAACCAGGGCCTGCTGTGGAAGCTGATCCTCAACGGCATCATCCTGACCACGCGGCCGCGCCGTAAGGCCAAGGACTATCTCAAGATCTGGAACACGGAGAAGAACGAGTCTCCGCTGAAGACGATCACCCGTGCGCAGTCCGACAAGCTCGCGGCGTCACTCGATAGCCATACCCATCTCGTGGTGGATTGGGCGATGCGCTACGGCAATCCGTCCATTCGCTCGCGCATCGCTGAACTCACCGCAAAGGGCTGCGACCGCATTCTGGTGGTACCGCTCTATCCGCAATATTCGGCGGCGACCTCTGCGACCGTCTGCGACGAAGTGTTCCGCGTGCTCGGTACCATGCGTGCGCAGCCGACGCTGCGGGTCACGCCGCCTTATTATGACGAGCCGGATTATATCGGCGCGCTGGCGACCTCGATCGAGAAGCATCTGGCGACGCTGTCATTCGTGCCGGAAATGATCGTGGCGTCGTTCCACGGCATGCCGCAGAAATACATCGACAAGGGCGACCCCTATCAGGCGCAATGCGTGGCCACGACCGAAGCGCTGCGCAAGCGGCTCGGGCCGGATGCGCCGAAGCTGCTGCTGACCTTCCAGTCGCGTTTCGGCTTCGATGCCTGGCTGCAGCCCTATACTGACAAGACCATCGAGCAGCTCGCCAAGGACGGCGTGCGTCGCATTGCTGTCGTAATGCCGGGCTTCTCGGCGGACTGTCTGGAGACGCTGGAAGAAATTGCGCAGGAGAATTGCGAGATCTTCATGCATAATGGCGGCGAGCAGTTCTCCGCGATCCCCTGCCTCAACGACAGCGACGAGGGCATGGATACGATCCGCCAGCTTGTGCTGCGCGAGCTGCAAGGCTGGATCTAGAAGCCATCAAGCTCCGTGGTCCGCGGAGTTTCCTCGCGCAGACGTGACGGCGCTCGCTTTTCCCGGTCTCGAACCTTAAAATCCTCCCCGACGACAAAACAACGAGACGCCGTGCGTCGCGCGTCCATTTTGCCGCAGGGAGACTTTGATGTCCGGTTTCGACATTTTCGCCATTGCCATTGTGCTGCTGATCATCTTCACGCTGTTCGCCGGCGTGAAGACCGTGCCGCAGGGCTATGACTGGACCATCGAGCGCTTCGGCAAATTCACACGCACGCTTTCGCCGGGCCTCAACCTCATCATCCCGTATTTCGACCGCGTCGGTCGCAAGATGAACATGATGGAGCAGGTGATCAGTATTCCCGAGCAGGAAGTGATCACCAAGGATAACGCCACCGTCACCGTGGACGGCGTCGCGTTCTTCCAGGTGTTCGACGCGGCCAAGGCGAGCTACGAGGTCTCCGATCTCAATCAGGCGATCATCGTGCTGACCATGACCAATATCCGTTCGGTGATGGGCGCGATGGATCTCGATCAGGTGCTGTCGCATCGCGACGAGATCAACGAGCGGCTCTTGCGCGTTGTCGATGCCGCCGTCTCCCCATGGGGCCTCAAGGTCAATCGCATCGAGATCAAGGACATCGTGCCGCCAGCAGACCTCGTCGAAGCCATGGGCCGGCAGATGAAGGCCGAACGCGTCAAGCGCGCCGATATTCTGCAGGCCGAGGGCCAGCGCCAGTCGGAAATTCTCCGTGCCGAAGGTGCCAAGCAGGGCCAGATCCTGCAGGCGGAAGGGCGCCGCGAGGCTGCGTTCCGTGACGCCGAGGCACGCGAGCGTTCCGCAGAGGCCGAAGCCAACGCAACGCGGGTGGTGTCGGAGGCGATTTCGAAGGGTGACGTTGCGGCGCTGAATTACTTCATCGCCGACAAATACATCAAGGCGTTCGGCCAGCTTGCGGAATCGCCGAACCAGAAGGTCATCATGCTGCCGGTGGAAGCCATGAGCATGCTGGGCTCGCTGGCCGGCATCGGCGAGATCGCCAAGGCGACCTTCGGCGAGAACTCGACCTCGGCCCAGGCTGCTGCGCGCCGCAGCGGATCAGTGCCGCCGGCGGGTACGACCCCGTCGTCACCGCAACGCTGAGACCGCTTCAATGGCCGAAATGTTCGTTACTTTGGGCACCTGGAACTGGTTGATCTTTGGCGTGCTGCTGATGGCGCTGGAGCTGCTGGCGCCCGGCGTCTTCATGTTCTGGCTCGGGCTATCTGCATTTCTCGTCGGCGTGCTGTCCTTCATCGTCACGCCGTCCTGGCAGGTGCAGATCCTGCTGTTCGGATTGTTCGCTGTCGCCGCGGTTCCGCTGTGGCGGCGCATCGCGCGTCAGAAGCCCGGCACCAATCCCAACCCGTTCCTCAACAAGCGCAGCGACGCGCTGGTCGGCCGTATCTGCACGCTGGATCGGCCGATCATCGACGGCGAGGGCATCGTACGCATCGACGATACGGTCTGGCGCGTCAGTGGCCCGGATACGCCCGCGGGGACAAAGGTGAAGATCGTGAGGGCCGACGGGGCGAGGCTGACGGTGGACGTGGCCTGATCCCACGCTGTCATTCCGGGGCGTGCGCAGCGCTAGCTGCGTGCGAACCCGGAATCTCGATATGAGACGATGAACATCTTGAGGTTCCGGGCCTGCATCAGCCGGCTTCGCCGCCCGCTGTATCCCGGAACGACAGCGAATTTAAGCCACGCCTGCCCGCAGCAGATCGTGCAGATGCACGATGCCGACGGGCTTCCGCGCATCCGTCACCAGCAGCGCGGTGATCTTCGACGAGTTGAGGATTTCCAGCGCTTCGCCGGCGAGCAGGTCGCGGCTGATGGTCTTCGGGTTCCTGGTCATGACCTCGTCGACCGAAACGGTCATCAGGTCGGCGCGCATGTGACGGCGCAAATCGCCGTCGGTGACGATGCCGACCACATGGCCGTTGCCATCGGTGATGCCGACGCAGCCAAAGCCCTTCGAGGACATTTCCACCAGCGCATCGGACATCTTGGTGCCGAGCGGCTTGAGCGGCACGGCGTCGCCTGAATGCATGAGGTCACGGGTGTATTTCAGCATCGCGCCCAGCTTGCCGCCGGGATGCAGCACGCTGAAATCCACCGAGGTAAAGCCGCGGCCTTCCAGAAGCGCGATCGCGAGCGCGTCACCCATCGCCAGCATCATTAGCGACGAGGTCGTGGGGGCGAGATTATGCGGGCAGGCCTCGCGCGCCTTCGGCAGCGTCAGCGCGACATCGGCTGCCTCGGCCAGCGTCGAGGTGGCTTCGGAGGTGATCGCGACCACGCCGATCCTGAAACGCTTGGCATAGGTGATGAGGTTCTTCATTTCCGGCTGCTCGCCGGACCACGACAGCGCCATGATGACGTCGTCGGGCGTGATCATACCGAGATCGCCATGGCTGGCTTCGGCGGCGTGGACGAAGAAGGCGGGTGTTCCGGTCGAGGCGAAGGTCGCGGCGATCTTGCGGCCGATATGGCCGGACTTGCCGAGGCCGGTGATGATCAGGCGGCCCCGAGCCTTGAGGATCAGGTCGGCGGCGGCGACGAAGGCCGGGCCGAGGTCGGATTGCAGCGCGGTGGCCAGCGCGGTGACGCCGCTGGCTTCGGCCTCCAGCGTGCGGAGCGCCGAGGCAATCGCTTCAATGGCCTGATCGCTCATCGCTGCCGTCGTTTTCGTCGGAAGGCCGGGTGTCTTGGAGAGGGGCATCAATCGCATCCTGCGGCCGTAAATTGTCCGGCTGTGTCGTTCTCCTCTTAGCACGGCGCGGTGGTCCCCGTGAAACCCTGCCGATGGCGATCTCAACGGGCCATTAACCATAAGCGTTTTAACTCCCTTAACCATGAATTCCCGTGCGCGCCTCCGGCGTCGTTCTTGGTGATCTTGTTAAGATTTTGATAGTGTTGGAGTTTTTCTGATCGTGAGGATGGGTCGAGTACGCGACCGCCGCAACCGCGCCTGGCTCAACGGTGCGGTTTCAGCATGTCTGTGCCTGAGCCTCCTCACGCCATCTCCGGCATTCTCGCAAGCATTGACGTCAGACCTCCTGGCGCCGGTCCCGGGCGGTTTCGTGTCACCGCAGAATCTGCCGACGCGCCGGACGACGGATGCGCCGTTCCAGCCAACTGGAACGCTGCAGACCAGCCAGCTATCGCCGGATCGCATCCCGCAGTCGATCATCACGCCGCCGGTGCCCGCTGCATCGGGCGCTGCCGGCACCGGGTTCGATGCGCTCAACCGCAAGCGCAAGCAGACCAAATATTATCCGGGCGCGAAGAAGCCGAAGCCGCCAGTGGGGCCTGGCAGCCCGCCGCCGCCGCTGGTGCCCGAAACGCGGCCGTCACCGCCATCGGCCAAGGCTGCCAAGCCTCCCGTCGCCCCATCGGTTGCCGGCACGGTGGTCGGTCAGCCGCCGCGCCGGCGATTGCCGGTGGATCCAGATCCTTACGCGCCGACCGGCGTGCGCGTCGGCAGCTTCCTCGTGAAGTCGGCCGTGGAGATCTATGGCGGCTACGACAATAACCCGGCGCGCTTCGTGCAGCCGAAGGGATCGTCGTTCTACAAGGTCGCGCCGGAATTGCTGGCCGCGACCGACTGGACGCGGCATTCGATCATCGTTGATCTGCGCGGTTCCTTCACCGGCTACGAGAAGGAGTTTCCGGCGGCGCCATTCCAGATTTCACCGGCACCTGAGAATGTCGATCGCGCCGAATTCAACGGCAAGATCGCCGGCCGCCTCGATGTCGCGCGCGACCTGCGCGTCAACAGCGAGGCGCGCATGCGCGTCGGTGCGGATAATCCGGGTAGCCCGAACATTCAGGCCGGATTGAAGGATTTCCCGCTGTTCACCACCACCGGCGGTTCGCTGGGGATCGAGAAGGATTTCAATCGCCTTCAGATCAAGGTCGATGGCCTCGTCGACCGCACCGTCTATCAGGATTCGAAACTGACCGACGGCACCCAGACCACCAATATCGATCGTAATTTCAACCAGTATGGCGGCATTGGTCGCGCCAGTTACGAAGTGCTTCCGGGCTTGCGTCCGTTCGCCGAAGTCCAGGGCGATGTACGCGTGCATGACGTGCCGGCGGACCGCTTCGGCTATCTCAGGGATTCCAGCGGCGGCTATATCAAGGCCGGCACCACCTTCGAATTCACGCGCCTGCTGACGGGCGAGGCGTCGATCGGATATGCAGCGCGCAGCTATACGGATACACGGCTCGAGGTTCTCAAGGGCCTGCTGACGTCAGCGTCGCTGATCTGGTCGGTCTCGCCGCTCACCACGGCGAAGTTCATCTCGACCACGTCGATCGACGAAACCACCGTGCCTGGCGTTCCCGGCATTCTGACGCGCACCTATACGGTGGAAGCTAGCCATGACTTCCGGCGCTGGCTCACTGCGGTGGGCAAGTTCACTTACGTGACGCAGGATTATCAGGAAAACTTCCGCTTCGATAAGATCTACTCGCTGCAGGGCGATCTCGTTTACAAGCTGAACCGTGAAATCCAGCTCAAGGCGCAGGTACGCCGCGATATCCTGGATTCAAACATCCTTGGCGCGAGCACGGCCTCGACCGTGGTCATGCTGGGCGTAAGATTGCAGCGATAGCAGCCGGAAGCTATGTCGCTCGGCTCAATTCCACTTCCGCATGACCTTGGCTGTCTTTCGGCGAAATTTTACACCGGAGCCATCGGGCAATCGGATGGCAATGAAGCCGGCTGCAATACAGGCCTCACGCTGCGGCATGTGCTCATCGGGCGCGCGCTCGGTCTCCCACCACGAGGCCCGGTGCGACGCGCGCGGCAGCGCGTCGTCGATGATCTCCTCGATCGCATCCATGCTCAGCACGAATTCGTCCTTGGTCTGGCTGGCCAGGTAGGCGCGGAGCAGGTCGTAGTCAGGCACGGAATTGTCCTCGGTATAATCTCGCAAACGTCATACGCGCCCCCGCGATCAGGCGCTACAGCGCGATTTCAGTAAATCGACACCGGAAGTGCGTCATCCGAGCATTTTCCGCAACCGTTCGTTAACGCCGTGTGGAACCCAAAGGCGGTACTTAAGCGCTCGGCAAGCATTCGCGTGCGATCCGTGGGGTACGGAGCACATTTATGAAGTCGGGGAATGCAAGCACGGGAATTCGACGCTGGCCGTTATCGGCCAAGCTGTTGATTCTGTCGTCGCTGGTCACGATCCTCGGCTTCTCGGCTGTTTGCGGCTCTGTGATGCTCGACATGCGCCGTGGCGAGGAAGCGCTGGCGCGGCAGACTGCCGAGAACCTTGCCACCTCCATCGATTCTGATATCGGCAGAACGGTTGAACAATACGATCTGTCGTTGCGCGCCGTCATTTCCGGTATCAATACGCCCGAGATCGACAAGCTCAGCAAGGAAATGCGCCAGCTGATCCTGTTCGACAACGCGGCATCAGCGCGCCAATTCGCATCCATTCAGGTGTTTGATGCGCATGGCGATCTTATCATCGATGCGGCATCGCTCGATCCCGCCAAGCAGAGCAGTGCCGATGAAGAGTTCTTCAAGGTGCACAAGTTCGATGGCGAGCGCGGGCTCTATGTCAGCAAACCGATGCTGCACCGGGGCGCGTATTCTGTCGTGCTGAGCCGCCGCATCACCGACATCGATGGCAATTTTGCCGGCGTCGTCGCGGGTGCGATCCGGTTCGCCTATTTTCATGATCTGTTCGGCCGCTTGCGGCTGAACAAGGACGACAACATCACGGTGATCCGCCGCGACGGCGTAGTGATCATGCGTACGCCGTTCGATCTCGACGTGGTCGGCAGGGATCTGAGCAAGACCCCCGGCGTGATGCGGGCGCTGAGCCGGTCCAACGGGTCGTATTCGGGCGTCGGTGTCGTTGACCAGATCGAGCGCCTCTATGTGTGGCGCGACAGCGGTCGGCCGTTGCTCGTGATCGTCGGCCGACCGTGGGCCGGCATCTACAGTCTGTGGTATCAGCAGGCGATCAAGATCGGCGGCATCATGCTGGCGCTGATTATCTTCATCACCGCAGTGACGCTGTTCCTGGCGCGCGAAATAGGCCGCCGCGCACACGCAGAGCACAAGCTCGAAGAACTGGCCACGACGGATGGTCTCACTGGCCTGCGCAATCGCCGCAAATTCGATGCGGCGATGGAGCTGGAATGGCGTCGCGCCATCAGGCATTCACGGCCGATGGCACTGCTGTTGATCGACGCCGACCATTTCAAGGTTTTTAACGACAGCTTCGGTCATCAATCCGGAGACACTGCCCTGATCGCGATCGCGAATTGTATCGCAGGAGCGGCGAAGCGGGCCGGCGACTGTGCCGCGCGCTATGGCGGGGAAGAGTTCGCCGTGCTGCTGCCCGGTGCGACCGTGCAGGATGCCTATGAGGTTGCCGAAACCATTCGACGTCGCGTCGAGCAGGTGCCGGCCGATCCTGCGATGCTCACGGTCAGCATCGGCGTCGCCAGCGTGAAGCCGCTGGTGACGATGGAGTGGACGGGACTGGTCGAAGCTGCCGACAAGGCGCTCTATGCGGCGAAGGCCGCAGGCCGCAACCAGTGTGTCATCGCAGGCGATGCGCACCAGGCGATTGCAGCCTAGCGCTTACTCTCCGAGGTAACGCAGCATTTCGGCGCGCAGACCTTCGCGCAGATCAGGGCGTTGCAGGCCGAACGCGATATTGGCGCGCAGGAAGCCCGACTTCGAACCGCAATCGTGCCGCTCGCCTTCGAATTCCACGCCGTAGAACGACTGGCTCTTGGCGAGGCCGATCATCGCATCGGTGAGCTGAATTTCGCCACCCGCGCCGCGCTCCTGGGTCTCCAAAATCTTGAAGATCTCCGGCTGCAGGATGTAGCGGCCGGTAATCGACAGGTTGGACGGCGCGGTGCCCTTCGGGGGTTTCTCGACCATCCCGTCGATGGTGAAAGCGGCCTCGTGGGTTGGGTGGCGCTCGCCGACACCGCAGATGCCGTATTGATGCGTCATGTCCATCGGGACTTCCTCGACGGCAACGAGGTTGGATTTTTCGCCAAGCGCTCCCGCGATATCGACCATCTGCTTCAGGCAGCCCGGGGAATTCAGCACCAGCTCATCCGGCAGCACCACGGCGAAGGGCTCATTGCCGACGATATCGCGGGCACACCAGACAGCATGGCCAAGCCCGAGCGGGGCCTGCTGGCGCGTGAAGCTCATAGCGCCGGCGGCAGGCTGGGACAGTGCCAGCTGTTCGATCTCGGCAGACTTGTTGCGGCTCTTGAGTGTCTCGTCGAGCTCGAACATGCGGTCAAAGTGATCTTCGATGATGCCCTTGTTGCGGCCGGTAACGAAGATGAAATGTTCGATGCCAGCCTCGCGGGCTTCGTCGACCACATATTGGATCAACGGCCGATCGACGATGGTCAGCATTTCCTTCGGCATGGCCTTGGTGGCGGGAAGGACGCGGGTGCCGAGGCCGGCGACCGGAAAAACGGCTTTGCGAATTTTCATCAGGGGACTTTGCAATGACCTTGGAGGGGAGCGACGCAGGCAGGCCAACGAAGATTGCGCCTGCTGGTTCCGTTTGCAACCGGGAACAAAGGCGGATGTGTGGTGCAGGGCTACGTGTCTGCAATTATCCTGTCCGGGCACGCTGCCGCATTCGCCGGGATGGCTGAAATTGGGTAGTGTTAAGTGGATGGAAACCCCGACCGGGCCTCCTGTCATCGCACAGTCATGGCCGGATTCCGGCCGGCTTCTTGAGATGGATAATGATGAAATCTGCGACGAAGATGGTGCGTAGCCTGACATGCGGTGTCGCTGCGCTCGGCGTGGTTTTGCTCGCGGGCGGATGGCCCGATGCGGCGTGGGCGCAAGGCAAGAGCGGCCCTTTCAGCCTGTTCGACAATATCTTCACGGGATCGTCCCAGACGCAGGATCCGCCGCCGCAGGCAGCCGTGCCCAGTGCGTCCGGTGTGCAGCCATGGAGCGGCGAGGACGGCGCATCCGGCCATCCGCTGATGACTGCACAGGCGATCCGCGAGGCCGCTGGTAATTTCGACAACTGCATTGCCGGACTGTGGCCTGATGCCGCACGCCGCGGCATCTCGCAGGACAGCTACCAGCGTTTCACCGCCGGGCTGACGCCGGATCTGCGAATCATGGACCTGATGGATTCGCAGCCGGAATTCACCAAGGCGATCTGGGACTATCTCGACATCCTGGTGAACGACAACCGCATGGCCAAGGGTCGTGAGGTGCTGGCGCAGTACAAGACGATCTTTGACGCAGCCGAGAAGGCCTACGGTGTCGATCGCTACATTATCGCGTCGATCTGGGGCATCGAGTCGAACTACTCGACGATGATCGGCGATCGCAGTGTGCTGCGCTCGACGGCGACGCTGGCCTGCGTCGGCCGCCGTCAGGCCTATTTCAAGGATGAGTTTCTTGTTGCTCTGGAAATCCTGCATCGCGGCGACCTGAGGCCTGAACAGATGCGCGGCTCCTGGGCCGGCGCATTCGGGCCGACCCAGTTTATGCCGACCGCGTTCAAGCGCTTCGCGGTGGACGGCGACGGCGACGGTCGCCGCGACGTGGTGGACAATCCGACCGATCTGATTTTCTCGACCGCCAACAACCTGAAAAAGGATGGCTGGCAGAGCGGCCAGACCTGGGGCTACGAGGTCGTCGTGCCACAAGGCTTTAACTACATGCTAGCCGACAAGGCCAGGGCGATGACGCTGCCGCAGTGGGAACAGCTCGGCCTCAAACGCGCCAACAACCAGCCGTTCCCGAAGATGGCCGAGAAGGCCTACCTGCTGGCTCCCGCAGGTTCGCAGGGGCCGGGCTTCCTGATGATGACGAATTTCCGCGTCATCATGAAATACAACCCGGCTGAAGCCTATGCGATGGCTATCGGCCATTTTGCCGATCGCCTGCGCGGCGGTCCACCCTTCGTGCAGCCATGGCCCCGTCAGGAGCGCGTGCTGTCCCGCGCCGAGCGGCTCGAGCTACAGCAGCTGCTGGCGCAACGCGGCTTCTACAAGGGCACACCGGACGGCCAGTTCGGCGGCCAGACCCGCGAAGCCTTGCGCAATTTCCAGGCCTCCGTCGGCGCGCCCGCCGACGGGTTTGCATCATCGGAGATGCTGGACCGGCTCCGGGTGAGATAAGCGCCCTGCGCAGAGGGCCATAGCGCATAACATTATACCGCAGTGCAGCATGCGTGTTAGGCTGATCCCCTTGATACATTCGTTGGGGACTATCGATGTTGAACAGGCGCGCGCTGCTGGCCGGATTGTCGGCAAGCCTTCTTCCATTTCAGGCCAAAGCGGCGTGGCCGGAGCGGTCCATTACGCTGCTGCATGGTTTCGCGCCGGGCGGCGGGACCGATGCGACCTCGCGCGTGCTGGCCGAAGGTCTGTCGAAAATCCTCGGCCAGACGGTGGTGGTCGAAACCAAGCCCGGCGCCGGCACGACGCTCGCCGGGGCGCAGCTCGCCCGCTCGGCGCCTGACGGCTACACGATCTCGCTGATCACCGCGACCTATGGTGCGTCGTCGGCCTTCTACAAGAGCCTGCCTTACAAGCCGGTCGATGACCTGAAAGGCATCTGCCAGGTCTCCGAAGCGCCCTACATGTTTTCGTGCAATGCGGACGCGCCGTTCAAAAATCTCGCCGAGCTAATCGCTTCTGCAAAGAAGCAGCCGGACAAGCCGCTCACTTACGGCACGCCCGGTGTCGGCTCCGGTCCGCATCTTATCGTCGAGCAGATCGGGCAGTTGGCCGGCGTGAAGTTTCAGCACATTCCGTTCCGCGGCGGTGCGCAGGCCGTGGTCGAAGTCCTCGCCGGGCGCATCGACTTCATGGTCGATCCGCCGATCTCGATGATCGAGCAGATCAAGGCCGGCAAGTTCCGCGCGCTGGCCGTGACCACGGCCGAACGCTTCCCGTCTTTCCCCGATATTCCCACCGTGGCCGAAGCGGGCTTTCCCGGCTACGCCGCGCCGGGCTGGTACAGCCTCGTTGGCCCGATCGGCGTTCCCGATGACGTCGTGGCAAAGTTGAACGCTGCGACGGTCACGCTGCTCAAGGATGAGAGCGTGAAGGAACGCCTGCTGTCGCTCGGCAGCCAGGCGAAGGCCTCACAGCCGAAGGAGGTCATAGATCTCCTCGCCTCCGACGTGAAGCGCTGGAGCGAGGTGCTGGAGAAGGCAAAGATCGAGCGGATCTAGAATGCACACAGGCGCGCTGCATCGTGCGGCGCGCCTGTCTTTGAATGGCAGGTTATTCCGCCGCTTGCTGCGCGACGGTCGGCGCATTGCCGGCGACGGTGGCGCGGCGCATGTCGCGCGGCTGCGACTGGTCGTAGCGGCGGACGCGATGCATGGTCTGGCGATTGTCCCACATCACGAGGTCATGCAGCGTCCATTTGTGGACATAGACGAATTGCGGCTGCGTGGCGTGCTCGTTGAGATCGCGCAGCAGCACGCGGGCTTCGGGCACCGACATGCCCTGGATCGCACCGGCATGGGATGACAGATACAGCGACTTGCGGCCATGCACCGGATGCGTGCGCACCAGCCGCTGCAGCACCGGCTTGAACATCTCTTTCTCTTCGTCGGTGTAGTCGAGAAAGCCGAGCGCACCGCGCGAGGTCATCAGCGAGTGTTCGCAGATCATGTCCTCGATCTCGACCTTGGTGTCGTTGTCGAGCGCATCATAGGCCGCGCGCATGTCGGCGAATTCGGTATTGCCACCCTTCGGATTGACCACGCGCGCCGACAGCAACGAGAATTTTGCCGGAATCGGCCGGAAAGAGCTGTCCGAATGCCACAGGCAGTTGCCCAGATTGAAGAGATGAGCGCGGCTGTCTTTCGGCAGCGGCTTGCCGTCCTTGCCGAGATTGGATACGTCGGCGAGACCCGATGTCAGCCGGTAGTCTTCCTTCTTGGTGACGGAGCCGCCTTTTCGGTTCTCTCGCTCGCCGAAATTCTGCGCGAAAGCGAGTTGTTGTTCGTCGGTGATATCCTGCTTCGGGAATATCAGGACGGCGTAGTCATCCATGCCGCGCTCGATGGCGACGGCATCGTCGGGGCTGACCGGCTTGGTCAGATCGACGCCGGTCACTTCGCCGACGAACAAGGGATGCAGTTTGCGGATCGTCACGGGCATTGCAAATTTCCTCCGTGTGGAATGGTTGACCCATTCGATTGCGGCTTCCGATCATGTCGGGCCGCTTGAGAAAAATGCTACGCCCGTGCGGAGTGATGTCAATCGGCGCGAATGCAGTTACGCATTGCGTGCCATGAGGCCGCCGTCGACCGGGATCACCGCGCCTGTGATATAGGACGCGGCCGGCAGGCACAGGCTTAGCGTCATATGCGCGACTTCTTCCGGATCGCCGTAACGGCGCAGCACGGTGCGGCGTTTGGCGAAGATCACTTTGTGTTCGTCGCTGATACGCTCGGTGATCCCCGTCGTGATCGGCCCGGGACAGATGCAGTTCACCGTGATGCCGTCGCGGCCGAGTTCCACCGCGAGCGAACGCGTGAGGCCGGTAACGCCGGCCTTCGCTGCGGAATAGGGGCTGTGCAGTGCGGTCGCGCCGAGCGCTTCGGTGGAAGCGATATTCACGATCCGCGGCGATGGCGATTTGCGCAAGTGAGGCAGCGCGGCGCGGATAATGCGCTGGTGTGAGGTCAGCATCACGGCGATGGCGCGATCCCACGCGGCATCATAGCCGTCCTGGTCGATAGCTGTGCTGACCGAGATGCCCGCATTGTTGACGATGATGTCGAGGCTGCCGAAATGCGCGGCGACGTCGCCGACCACCGTACGAATGCGATCGGGATCGGCGACATCGAGCGTCCATGCGCGAGCGCTTCCGCCGCTCTCCGTGATCGCGTCAACGACAGCGGCAATGCCGTCTGCCGAAATATCGGTGACGGCAACATTGGCGCCTTCCGCCGCGAATACGCGTGCAGTCGCCCGGCCCATGCCGCTTGCGGCACCGGTGACGAGTACGGTGAGGCCGCGGACCGAGCGGCTGAGCTGTTTGAAATCCGACAAGGCTATCCTCCGAATTTGTACGCCTTCATGATGAGGCTTGATCGAAGGCTTGCACTGATCGACGACGCGGTCAAACATGCGCTGATAAAATCAAGAAGGACGATCAGGGATGAACGAACTCGATTTCAGCGGCCAGCAGGTGCTCATCGTCGGAGGATCAAGCGGCATCGGCAATGGTATGGCGCAGGCATTTCGTGCGCGCGGTGCACGCGTGCATGTGTGCGGTACGCGCGCGAAGGCCAGCGACTACACGGTCGATGAGGGTTCCGATCTCGACGGGCTCGGCTACAGCCAGCTCGATGTGAGCAGTGCAGCGGCCATCGAAGCATTCGATCCGAAGCTCGATCGGGTCGATGTGTTGATCCTCGCGCAGGGGGCCGTGATCTATCGTCGCGGCGAGTTCGAGATGGATGGCTTCCGCAAGGTGATGGAAGTCAACCTGATGAGCCTGATGGGTTGCGCGACGAAATTTCATGCGCAGCTCAAAGCAAGCAACGGGCGATTGATCATTGTCAGTTCTACCGCGGCCTATCATGCGACCAAGGGCAATCCTTCCTACAATGCGTCGAAGACCGGCGCAGTTGGGCTCACGCGCACATTGGCGCAGGCGTGGTCGGAAGACGGCATTCGCGTCAACGGTATCGCGCCGGGGCTCGTTGACACCAAGATGACAAAGGTCACGACAGCCGATCCGAAGCGGCTGGAAGGCGCGATTGCCAGGATCCCGCTGCAGCGTCTCGGCACGCCTGCCGATATGGCCGGCGCTGCATTGTTCCTAGCGTCGCCGCTGTCAGCCTATGTTTGCGGTCATACGCTCGTCGTCGATGGCGGTTTGATCCTTTAAATTCGAGGCGCCTGCATCGCGGCGGAACCAGTACTGGCTTCAGGCATTACACCGGCGAGAATTTCCTCACGGAGTAATGGACATGGACAAGGACCGTATTGCGGGCGCAGCCAAGGATGCGGCCGGCAAGGTTGAAGGTGTGATCGGCCGAGCCACGGGCGACGAGCGGACTGAAGCCTCGGGCCGCGCGCGCGAAGCGACGGGCACCGTGCAGAACCTGTACGGCCAGGCCAAGGACGCCGTGCGCGATGCATCCGATGCCGCCACAAGCTATGCCAAGGATGCGCTTGACAGCGATGTCTATCGCGATGGCACGCAGGCAATCACCGCCAAGGTCCGCGACAATCCGCTGGGCTCGCTACTCATCGCAGGCGGTATCGGCTTTGCACTGGCGATGCTGATGACGCGTCCGCCGCGCCGTCGTCCGAACCGTTTCGGTTATTGATAGCAGATCGCGGCTGACACAACGGACGCCGCAGAAGCGTCAGCAGTCGTGTTCGACAAAACGTCCAAGAAAGTATCCAGAAGCAAAAATCCCTCAGCCCGAAAAGGTTGAGGGATTTTTTGAGGTTGAATTTTTCGCGCGGTTAGCGCGTGAAGAAACCGGAGGGGGCGGAGGCGGCGGGGCCGACATTGGCCGGCGGACGCGGGCCAGGTGCCTGGGCCGGCCGGGGGCGCTGCGGCACTAGCTGGACGGGCGCGCGGCGCGGCTCGTCGAACCCGAAGAAGCTACCGAAGGATGACGGCGTTTCGGTGGCGACGACGGGCTTCGGCTTTTTCTTCGGCGCGGTTGGCGGCGCCGTGACGGGGACAACGCCATCCGGTCCGGTTGCCGCAGCAGTCGTGCCGCTCGTCCCTGATGTGGTCGGGGTGACTGCGGCCACAGGCACATCGCCCTTGGCCTGTTCGCGGCCGATCTCGCGGCGCGGCCAGGCGAAGTCGTCGGCGCGGCCGGCGGGCGCGGCGAGTGGCTCGCCTTTGACCAATACACGCGCGACCAGTGCATCGACACTCACCGGCTTCACGCCGGGGCCGCCGAGCAGTTGATCGGTGCCGACGGAGGAGGCGACGAGGGGAACGATAGGCCCGGCCAGCGGACGCGGCGCCGGCGCGCCGGGCACGGCATTGAGGTCCGGCGTCGCAGGCTCGCTCGGCAGCGCGATCGGCGCGGAGCGGCCGGAGAGCAGGCGGGTGATTTCGCGCTCAACGTAATGCGCCATCTTGCGGGCGCCGGCCTTGGTGAAATAGACGCCGTCGGCCGAGCGCAGCCGGCGGATCTGGCCTTCGAAATCCGGGCCCTGCTGCAGGAAGCGGCCAGCCTCGTCGACGAAGCCGTCCCAGATATCGACATAGGTGATGCCGGCCTTGGTCGCGGCCTCGCGATAGAGATTGTCGAGATAGAGCATGTCGGCGGTCGCCTTGGTGCCGCGCACCGCCGGCAAGCCGACCCACAGCACGGGCACGCCCTTCGCCTTCACGACATTGATCATCTCCTCGATCTTCTTCGAGTAAAGCTCGCCCCAGCGCTCGTCGCGGAAATCGACCATGCCGCCGGTGCGCGCGCCGCGCTCGGTCGCGATCGAACCGGGATCGGGAATATCCGCATCGTCCGCCTCGGGCTCGGCCGGCTTGTCGCCGGGCTTCACTTCCGCGGCGCTGTCCTTCTTCTCGTCCTTCTTGGCGCCCTTCTTCACGGCGGCCCTGTCGGGCTCGCGGATCGCGACACGGTCATTGAGGCCGAGCATGACGACAATGGCATCGGGCTTCTCGGTGGCGAGAATGCCCTTGGCCGCCGCGGCCCAATCGGCGGGATCGCCCTTCGGCTGATAGCGCAGCAGGCCGGAGACGGTCTTGTGCTTGCGGATCACGCCCATGTCGGGCTGTTCGGCATAGGCGTCCTCGAGGCCGTAAGCGAGCCAGTCGGCCATGCTGTCGCCGAGCACCAGCACGTTGCGCTCGGCCGGGGCATCGCGTTTTTCCGGCGATGGTGCGCGCGAATAGTCCTCGCGCGGAGCGGCCCGCTTCGGCGCCTGTTGCTGCTGGAACGGCGCGAAAAACGGACTGTCATTGCCGCCGCCGAACCAGCCGAAGCCGCCACCGCCGCCCTGCGGCACATTGCGCTGCGGACGCGGAGGAGGTTGCTGCGGACCGCCGAAACCGAAAAATTGCGCCGACGCGGGAGCCACGATGCCGATCAGCAGGCCCAGCGCTACGGCGAGCACCATCAGCGCGCCCTTTTCGGCACGCCAGTGGTCGATCCGCCATCTCGGCAAGTTGGGCTTCTGTGACATGCGCCTCGACCGCAATCGGAGGGTCTGCAGACCCGGGTTCCCGCTCGACATACTACCGGATTCGGGCCGCAAGCGGGCAGCCGCGATCCCGCCATCAAGCGCCGCCCGGCGTTAACGTCAAGCAAATCCCGGAACTTTTCGCGGCAGGGTGAACGGCGAGGCCACCGCCAAGGCCTGTGCCGAACAAAGTGGCAATCCCGGAGTTGTCGTGACAAATCAGGGAGGTTTGCCATGAAGTCGCTGCTGCTGTTCGTTGCGCTCGTTTTCGCGCTGCCCTCATGGGCTTCCGCAGATACCCCCGGCAAGGACTGGATGACCGCACAGCAGGTCACAGAAAAGCTGCGCAGCTTGGGCTATACCGAGGTCAGGGAGCTCGAAGCCGACGACGGTCATTGGGAAGCCGATGTCGTGAAGGACGGCCGGATCTTCGAGGTCCATGTCGATCCGCATAGCGGCGCGCTCACCAAGAACGAACCCAAGCATTGACGCGGGCAGGCTCGTCTATTTTATTTCCAGAGCCCCAAAGACTGCCATTTCGCGGGTGGAATGACCGTTCCCGTCTTGTAGGTGAAATCCAGCACCGTCTTGTGGTCCGGCGTCGCCTTGCAGGTGAAGGCGACCTGCATCCATTTGCCGCCCGCGCGATAGGCGCCGCCTTTGGCGATCAGCGTATTGCCGAGATGCTGCGGCGGCACCAGCGCGTCGGACTTCGCGCGCTCGACACGCGGGCCGCCCTTGCTGATCCGGCGCATCGCCTCGAAGTCGCAGACCTGCTCCAGCCGGGTCTTGGGATCGAGCTTGCCGAGGGCCGCCATGAAGCGGGCATCGCTGGCATGGGCCTGTGCGGTGAGCGCCACGAGGCCGAGCGGAAGAAGCAGGAATTTCATGCGGGAAGGGACAACACGTTTGGAAGGATGAACCGGCGGGATGATATCCGCTTAGCGTGTCCGGAGGTTGCTGGCTACCCACCTTGAGATGCGCCGTGCGGCCGGTCGCGCTGTGCGAGTCCCGGTCATGAATGGGATCGACGCGCGCACGCGCCGTCTGTCCCGCGCCGCCGCGCAAGTTGGTCTTCCGGTGGTCCCTTTGATGTGAGGGGGATGAAGCGCCGAAAGGCGCAACTTTGTAGTCAGTGGCGCGTCCCGTCGGCTGCCTGCGACAGCGACCTTCGGTGCGCGCACGCCTTTCGGCGCTCCATCGCGGCTTTTCTGTTCCCGGGGCCGTGCTTCCGGGTACTGGGTACGGGCATCGTGCCCGTCATCCGGCCGGCTTTCGCCAGCCTTCACCCGCACCCGTCCAGCCGCAAGCGGCAGAGCCCCGTAGTGGGCCCGGACGGCTACCCAGGACCTCCCGAGTCCGTGCTTGCGAGGCACGTCCGCGGGCGCCGCACCCTGTCCCACCTCCAAAGACGCCCTCGAGAAGCGCCCCTCGTTGGACAGGGTGAGGGGAATATAGTCTCAATTGAGCGTGGTTGTCAAGTTGGAGTGGCCCTTTTGAACGTCATGGCACTCGTAAGCAATGTGTTGAGCGGGCCGTGTGCACCCCAACTCGCCTTCGCGTTACCTCGTTCAACCGATGGCCAGGCTCTGGAGGAAAAGTATATGGCTGTTTGAATGTAGCTGGAGACAGAGGTGTAGATGGAAAAAAGGTTCTTTCGACGGGCATGATCTCCAAATCTACCGACGTAAATTGCAGCGACAGCCCGCAGAGCATCATGTCGCGTCGCATCCTTGAGAATTCGTAGCGCGATCTTTATGGGACCGTCATCCTGCGGCTTTTTTTGAAGCAACGCTGCGATAATCCACATCTTCTGCCAATCTCGGAGAGAAGTATCGGCGAGGAGCTCCGAAAGCAATTCAGTGACCTCATCTTTCTCTAAGAATTTAGAGAGATATGACGCATAAATTTGTGACATCGAAGGGCGCTTCTTGAACGCGTCTAGCACGTGCGACACCGCATAGTCCGATGCTGCCTTGGAGAATAATGGTAGGCAGAATCTCTCGATATTCTCTTCTTGGCCAGGGTACTCGGAGAGAGAATCGAAAAGGACTTTAGTTGCTTTTAACTCCAGTTCTTCATCCTCATCCTCATCCTCATTCTCTTCTTCATTGTCATCATCCTCGTCCCACTCAGATTGAAATCCGTAGTCTGCATCGAAGTCATTGTCCTCAACTTGATTTGATATCTCTTCGACAGCATCCGCAAATAAGGCCTCTAGATCTGGCTCCTCCGTTAATAGAGATGCTTTCGGCATTATTACGGATTTGGCTTCGTTCAGGGCTAGGTCATAAACTCGCAAATGAGGTATCAATTTGCGTCAATTATGGGAGCGGCCTGATCTCCCAGTGCTTGATAGAAGAGGCGGTCGTTTGGAAGTAAAATACTTCCTGGGCGAGAAAAGGGAGGTCCACCTCTTCTTGACGGCACCACGACGCGCATTCCCTGCGATTTAGGCACCTCGATTGTAACGGGGACGCTGGGGCTAAAGGCACCGGATTTTAGATCAGCTTTTAGCTGCTTGATCACTTCCTGCCCTGCTCTGCCGCAAATGAGTCGTAGGTGCGGGGCGAAAATGAAATCAGATCGCATGTCATGGATGACGCGACTGAGCGCAAGATCCCAGTCGATACTGGCAATGAACGCGCTATCGAGTCCAAATGGCTCGCCTGATTTAATATCGGCCATCTCTTTCGAACCCTTATAGCACTTTTTCAATTTAGATGTGTGCCGGCTCCAATTGCAACATTTAAGTGTCTATGTGATCGCGATGCCATTCAGAGCGTAATCCTCTTCGGTTCGCGAGTGTTCGTTGTTGACGTCGACCGTGAGCGGGATGCGTTCTTGCGCGGCGAGGGATTTCGCGTAATGCGGTTCTGGAATTTCGAGGTCGACTAGAATTTGCCGGGGTTAATGGAAGCGGTGGTGACCACATTGGGCACCCCCACCCGACCGGCCTGACGGCCGGCAATGGCGGGGGAGGGAAAAGAAAGAGCCCCGACACTTTCGTGTCGAGGCTCTTGAGCGTTGGCACAATGTGAGTTGCGAGCGCCCTTACCTCGGCAGCGTCGTCGTTCCCATCAGCGCCTGATCGATGGCGCGGGCGCAGAGACGTCCCTCACGGATTGCCCAGACCACCAGCGACTGGCCGCGGCGCATGTCGCCGGCGGAGTACACTCTGGGCAGCGAGGTGGAGAAGTCGGTCGTCGCGGCGCGGACATTGCCGCGCTGGTCGAGATCGACGCCGAGGGTCTTCAGCATGCCTTCGTGGACGGGATGGACGAAGCCCATCGCCAGCAGCACGAGATCGGCCTGCAGCGCAAATTCCGAGCCGGGGATCGGCTTGAACTTGTCGTCGACCTGCACGCAGTTCAGCTTGGTGACCTTGCCGTCGGCGCCTTCGAAGCTCTGGGTCAGCACGGCGAATTCGCGCTTGGCGCCTTCGGCCTGGCTCGACGAGGTCCGCATCTTCAGCGGCCAGTTCGGCCAGGTCAGGCCCTTGTTCTCCTGCTCGGGCGGAGCCGGCATGATTTCGAGCTGGGTCACCGACAATGCACCCTGACGCAGCGAGGTGCCGATGCAGTCGGAACCGGTGTCGCCACCGCCGATGACGACGACATGCTTGCCTCCGGCGAGAATTTCCTTGATGTCGCCGAGCGGCTCGTTGCCGACGCGGCGATTTTGCTGCGGCAGGAAGTCCATGGCGAAATGGATGCCGTCGAATTCGCGGCCCGGGATCGGCAGGTCGCGGCCGTGCTCGGCACCGCCGGTCAGCGCGATGGCTTCATATTCCTTGAGCAGCTCGGCGGGATCGATGGCGCCGGGCGAGGTGCCGCCGACAGCCTTGCCGTAATGGAAGGTGACGCCTTCGCCTTCCATCTGGGCCACACGCCGGTCGATGATGTGCTTTTCCATCTTGAAGTCGGGAATGCCGTAACGCATCAGGCCGCCGGCCTTGGCGAACTTCTCATAGACATGGACGTCGTGGCCGGCGCGCGCGAGCTGCTGTGCGCAGGCCATGCCGGCGGGACCGGCACCGATCACGGCGACCTTGCGGCCGGTCTTCACGGCGGAGACCTGCGGCTTCAGCCAGCCATTGTCCCATGCCTTGTCGACGATGGCGCATTCGATGGTCTTGATGGTGACCGGGTTGTCATCGATGTTCAACGTGCACGAGGCTTCGCACGGTGCCGGACAGATGCGGCCGGTGAATTCCGGGAAGTTGTTGGTCGAGTGCAGGTTGCGCGAGGCTTCTTCCCAGTTGCCGCTATAGACGAGGTCGTTCCAGTCCGGGATCTGGTTGTTGACCGGGCAGCCGGGTGTGCCGGGCTGAACCGAGCCGGTGCCGTGGCAATAGGGAATGCCGCAATTCATGCAGCGCGCGGCCTGGTCGCGGGTGTCTTTCTCGCTGAGCGGAATGACGAACTCGTTATAGCCCTTCAGGCGCTCGGTAACCGGCGCGTACTTGCGGTCGTGACGATCGATTTCCAGAAAACCCGTGATCTTGCCCATTACAACTGACGCCTCTGCAGTCTGTCCCACCGTCATCCCGAGCGTTACGCATTGGCGCGCCTCGAAGGATGATTTGCTTGTTTCGATCTCAGTCCCGCCGCCTGATGAGGGCGGCGGTTCAGTCCGTATCCTAGGCGCCGATCGCGATCTGCGGTTCGGCCTCGGCGCTTTTCGCTTTCAACTCGCGCAGCGCGCGGCGGTACTCGACCGGCATCACCTTGCGGAATTTCGGCAGCCAGGTTTTCCAGTCCGCGAGGATCATCGCAGCCTTGGCCGAACCGGCATATTTCGCGTGACGCGTGATCAGCACATGCAGGCGCTCGATATCGGAGTCGAGCAGGTTGGCGAACACGTCAACCTTGCCATGGGCTTCGAGATCGCCAGAGTGGTGATAGGTGTTCTCGGCGATCATCTCTTCCGAGAGGACCGGTTCGAGTTCGACCATCGCCATGTTGCACAGCTTCGGGAAGTCGCCGGTTTCGTCGAGTACGTAAGCCACGCCGCCGGACATGCCGGCTGCGAAGTTACGGCCGGTCTTGCCCAGCACCACGACAATGCCGCCGGTCATGTATTCGCAGCAGTGATCGCCGGCGCCTTCAACGACGGCCACGGCACCGGAGTTACGCACGGCGAAACGCTCGCCGGCGACGCCGCGGAAGTAGCACTCACCTTCAATGGCGCCATACATCACGGTGTTGCCGACGATGATGGACTCTTCCGGCACGATGCTGGAATGCGCCGGCGGACGCACGATGATCTTGCCGCCCGAGAGGCCCTTGCCGACATAGTCGTTGCCTTCGCCTTCGAGATCGAAGGTGATGCCCTTGCACAGCCAGGCGCCGAAGGCCTGACCGGCGGTGCCCTTCAGTGACACCTTGATGGTGTCGTCCGGCAGGCCGGCATGGCCGTAGATCTTGGCCACCGAGCCCGCCAGCATGGCGCCGGCCGAACGGTTGGTGCTGTTGATCTTGGTGTCGATCTTCACCGGCGCGCCGCGGTCGAGCGCGGGCTGCGCCTGCTTGATCAACTCGCGATCGAGCACGGCTTCCAGGTGATGGTCCTGATCCTCGGTGTGATAGATCTTCTGGCCGGGCAGTTCGGGCTGGCGCACGAACAGCTTGGAGAAGTCGAGACCCTTGGCCTTCCAGTGCGATACGAGCGCCGACTGGTCGAGCATCTGCACCTGACCGACCATCTCGTCGAAGTTGCGATAGCCGAGCTGGGCCATGATCTCGCGGACTTCCTCGGCGACGAAGAAGAAGTAGTTGATGACGTGCTCGGGCTGGCCGGTGAAGCGCTTGCGCAGCACCGGATCCTGGGTGGCGACGCCAACCGGGCAGGTGTTGAGATGGCACTTGCGCATCATGATGCAGCCGGCGGCGATCAAGGGCGCGGTGGCGAAGCCGAATTCGTCGGCACCCAGAAGTGCGCCGATAACGACGTCACGGCCGGTGCGGAAGCCGCCGTCGACCTGGACGATGATGCGGCTACGCAGCCGTTCACGCACGAGGGTCTGATGAGTTTCGGCGAGGCCGATTTCCCATGGGCTGCCTGCATGCTTGATCGAGGTCAGCGGCGATGCGCCTGTGCCGCCTTCGAAGCCGGCGATGGTCACATGGTCCGCGCGCGCTTTGGCGACGCCCGCGGCGACCGTGCCGACGCCGATTTCCGACACCAGCTTGACCGAGACCTGGCCCGTCGGATTGACGTTCTTGAGGTCGTAGATCAGCTGCGCGATGTCTTCGATCGAATAGATGTCGTGATGCGGCGGCGGCGAAATGAGACCGACGCCCGGGGTCGAGTGGCGGACGGCAGCAATCGTCGCGTCGACCTTGTGGCCGGGCAACTGACCGCCTTCGCCGGGCTTCGCGCCCTGCGCCATCTTGATCTGCATCATGTCGGAATTGACGAGATATTCCGTGGTGACGCCGAAACGGCCGGACGCGACCTGCTTGATCGCCGAACGCATGCTGTCGCCATTCGGCATCGGCTTGTAGCGATCCGACTCCTCGCCGCCTTCGCCGGTGTTCGACTTGCCGCCGATCCGGTTCATGGCGATGGCCAGTGTGGTATGCGCCTCGCGCGAGATCGAGCCGTAGGACATGGCGCCGGTGGCGAAGCGCTTGACGATGTCCGCGGCGGATTCGACTTCCTCGAGCGGCACCGGCTTGCGCTTCTCGTCCTCGGCGGTCTTGATCTTGAACAGCCCGCGCAGCGTCAGCAGACGCTCGGACTGTTCGTTGAGGATCTTGGCGAAGGCCTTGTAGCGATCCTGCGAGTTGCCGCGCACGGCATGCTGCAGCAGCGACACCGACTCCGCGTTCCAGGCGTGATCCTCGCCGCGGCTACGATAGGCGTATTCGCCGCCGACATCGAGGGCGGTCTTGTAGATCTCGATCTCGCCGAACGCCTCGTTGTGGCGACGCACGGTCTCCTCGGCGATTTCGGCGAGGCCGACGCCTTCGATCTTGGTGTGGGTGCCCGTGAAGTACTTGGTGACGAATTCCTGACGCAGGCCGACGGCGTCGAAAATCTGCGCGCCGCAATAGGACTGGTAGGTCGAGATGCCCATCTTCGACATGACCTTGAGCAGGCCCTTGCCGATCGACTTGATGAAGCGCTTGACGATTTCATAGTCGTCGAGCTGCACCGGCAGCCGGTCCTTCATCGCGATGATGGATTCGAAGGCCAGATACGGGTTGATCGCTTCGGCGCCATAGCCGGCGAGGCAGGCGAAGTGATGCACTTCGCGCGGTTCGCCGGATTCGACGACCAGGCCCACCGAGGTGCGCAGGCCGGTGCGGATCAGGTGGTGATGTACCGAGGCGCAGGCCAGCAGCGACGGGATCGGAATGCGATCCGAGCCGGCCATGCGGTCGGACAGGATGATGATGTTGACGCCTTCGCGGACCGCGGCTTCCGCGCGAGCGCAGAGTTCGTCGAGCACCTGCTCCATGCCCGCCGCGCCGAAACCGGCATGGAAAGTGGTGTCGAGGGTGCGTGAGACGAAGTGCGACTCGGCAACGTCGGTGATCGAGCGGATCTTTTCGAGATCCTGGTCGGTCAGGATCGGCTGACGGACTTCGAGGCGCTTGGTGGTGGCGACGCCCTGCAGGTCGAACAGGTTCGGCCGCGGTCCGATGATCGAGACGAGGCTCATGACGAGCTCTTCGCGGATCGGATCGATCGGCGGGTTGGTGACCTGCGCGAAGTTCTGCTTGAAATAGGTGAACAGCGGCTTCGGCTTGCTCGACAGCGCCGAGATCGGCGTGTCGGTGCCCATGGAGCCCGACGCTTCCTCGCCCTGCGACGCCATCGGCGTCAGCAGGATGGTGACGTCTTCCTGGGTGTAGCCAAAGGCCTGTTGGCGATCGAGCAGCGGTAGGTTGGAGCGCTGGCCCTTGGCCGCCGCGTCCGGGAGTTCTTCCAGAACGATCTGGGTGTGTTCGAGCCACTCGCTATAGGGATGGCTTGCGGCCAGCGTCGCCTTGATCTCGTCGTCAGGGATCAGACGGCCCTGGACGAGGTCCACCAGCAGCATCTTGCCGGGCTGCAGACGCCACTTGGTGATGATGTCTTCTTCCGGAATCGCCAGCACGCCCATTTCGGACGCCATCACGATGCGGTCGTCCTTGGTGACAAGATAGCGTGCGGGGCGCAGACCGTTACGGTCGAGCGTCGCGCCGATCTGGCGACCGTCGGTGAAGGCCAGCGCAGCAGGACCGTCCCACGGCTCCATCATCGCGGCGTGATATTCGTAGAAGGCGCGGCGCTGCTCATCCATCAAGGGATTGCCAGCCCAGGCTTCCGGAATCATCATCATCACGGCGTGGGGCAGCGAGTAGCCACCCTGCACCAGGAATTCGAGCGCGTTGTCGAAGCAGGCGGTGTCCGACTGGCCCTCATAGGAGATCGGCCACAGACGGCTGATGTCCTTGCCATACAGTTCCGACTCGATGGACGCCTGACGCGCCGCCATCCAGTTGACGTTGCCGCGCAGCGTGTTGATTTCGCCGTTATGCGCGACCATGCGGTAGGGATGCGCCAGCGACCAGGTTGGGAAGGTGTTGGTCGAGAAGCGCTGATGCACCAGCGCCAGCGCGCTTTCGAAATCCTCTTCGTGCAGATCGGCATAATAGCTGCCGAGCTGGTCGGCGAGGAACATGCCCTTGTAGATGATCGTGCGGCACGACATCGAGCAGGGGTAATAGCCGGCGAGGCCGCGCTCGCGGCGCTGATAGATCGCCTGCGAAATCGACTTGCGGAGAATGTAGAGACGGCGTTCGAACTCGTCCTCGTCGGCGATCTTGGCTTTGCCGATGCCGATGAAGACCTGCATGTTGGCAGGCTCGGTCGGCTTCACGCTCTCGCCGAGCGAGGCGTTGTCGGTCGGGACGTCGCGCCAGCCGAGCAGCTTCAGGCCTTCGGCCTTGATCTGGTCGCCGATGATGCCCTGAATGACTTTCCGCCACGCGGTATCGCGCGGCATGAACAGCGCGCCGATGGCGTATTGGCCAGGCTCCGGCAGGCTGAAACCGAGTTCCGCAGTCTTGCGGACGAAGAACTTATGCGGGATCTGCACCAAAATACCGGCGCCGTCGCCAAAGCGCGGATCTGCGCCGGTGGCGCCGCGGTGCTCGAGGTTGCAGAGGATGCTGATCGCGTCAGACACGATCTGATGCGACTTGCGGCCCTTGATGTTGGCTATGAAGCCGACGCCGCAGGCGTCCTTTTCCTGCGACGGATCATAGAGGCCCAGCGCCGGCGGACGGTAGGTATGGAGTTCCGGTTTGATGGCGGTATCTTTCACGTGAGCCGATTTGATAGCCGGGGCCGCCGAATGCGTGCCGGTTTCGATCAATTGGCGCTCGTGCTCTGATCCGCTCATCTTCGTCCTCTCAGCCCCCGTCGGGGTTCTGCCACCCTTGTCGGCGCACCTTTGACGCTCGCGGAACCCGTTCGGGCTACCGCTCGCGCGTCTTGCGAGCCTCGTTTTCAGAATTCAGACTGGTGGTGCCCATCGTCCCCGGCGGCCACCCCATATCTCGCCTTAAAGGCATTTCGTCTCAGCAGGCGTGTTTTTTAGTCGCGACGCCTGCTTATGTTGCAAACCCTGTGCCGGATTTGCCACCAAAAATTGCGACAGTGATGCTGTCCTAACCAGGACTTTGCCAAATTTTTATCTAGCACACAAGCGCGCTTGAGTCCGTCGTCGCATAGCAACAACGCATGCCAAATTGTCCAAGCTGGCGCGGACACATTCAGCCCGGAGGTGCCGCGTTCCGGCCCAAGGCTGGCCCAAGGGCTGCCGGATTCAGCGGTGAGGTTGCGCGCTGTCCGTTAACGCCTGTGGCAGCGGTGGTTGCTGCAGCGGGACGGACGAGAGCGAGAGGTTCAGGGAACTGAACACACTCCGGGCGCGGGGGCGTCGAAGGAGCATGCAATGAAGGTAGTTATGGGATGTCTGGCCTCGGCCGGGCTGTTGCTGGCGAGTGGCGCTGCACAGGCACAGGCGCTGCCGCCGATGCGCGGCGACGTTGCCGCTGTGGCGCGTGTATCGGATGTCGGCGGTCCCTATGCGGCCATGCCGCCGGTGGAATATGCGGAGCCGCGCCCCTATGGCGTCTTGCGCCGCGGCTATGATCTGGCGGTGCTGCCGCTGCGGGAGGTCTATTCGATCCTGCGCGAGGCCGGCTTCTCGGCCCTCGGCATGCCGCAACAGCACGGCCTCATCTACACGGTCGCGGCGATCGACCTTGACGGCGAGGACGGTCGGTTGGTGATCGATGCGCGGAGCGGACGCATCCTGCGCTTCATTCCGGCCTATCGCATGGGCGATCGGATGGGTGAGGAAATCGACACGCGCTACGGCCCGCAAGGCGCAGTGCCGACCCTGCCGCAATATCGCCGCCCGCCCTTTACGGCCGGGACGGCAACGCCCGCGCCGAAGGTTGCCAGCCGCACGACGAGCGTGCCGCTGCCGAAGCGGCCGCCGGCACGCGCGGTCGCTTCGCCTGCCAAGCCTGTGGCTCCGGCCGAGACCAGGGCCGTCGCTGTCAAGCCACCTGAAACGCCGCCCGCCGCTGCGCCCGTGCAGCAATCGGCCGTGACTGAGCAGAAGCCGGCCGAGACGAAGGCGCCGGAAACGACCGGGGCTGCTCCGGCAACACCGGCAGCGCCCGAGAAGAAGGACGCTGTCGCACCAACGGTCGCTCCGCCGGCAACAGAAGCAAAGCCCGTGACGCCGCCTGCTGCAGAAACGCCGCCGCCGGCCCAGGGGCTGGAATAGTCGTCGATGAAGCCAATGGCTTCCTCCCCCAAGCGCAGCGTAGCGTAGCTGCGTGCAGTGGGGAGGGTCGGCCGAACCTGGCGATGCGTAGCATCGCTGGGTGGAGGCCGGGGTGGGGTGCCTCCGCATGCTTCGGAGCCTGTGGTACCCCCACCCGACCGGCCGACGGCCGGCCACCATGGCGGGCGAATTCGCCCGCCAGACCCCACGCAAGAGCGGGGGAGGGACAAGGAAGCAACCATCGTCAAACAACAAAACGCCCCGGATTGCTCCGGAGCGTTTCATTTACAGCTAGACTTACTTTACTTCACAAAGTCGCGGTTACGCGGCGACTTTCTCGGCCGAGCCGTCGACCACCTGCGGCGCGCTTACGGCGCTGGTGGAAATCGGAATGCTGCGCGGTTTCTTGGCTTCCGGGATCTCACGAACGAGATCCACATGAAGCAGGCCGTTCTCGAGCGAGGCGTTCTTCACCTGCACGAAATCGGCGAGCTGGAAGGCGCGTTCGAAGGCACGGGCGGCGATGCCGCGATAGAGCACTTCGGCCTTGCTGCCATTCTCGTTGGCAGCCTTCTCGCCCTTGATCGTCAGCGTGTTTTCCTTCGCGACGATGGAGAGCTCGTTCTGCGCAAAGCCTGAAACGGCAACGCTGATACGGTATTCGTTCTCGCCGGTGCGCTCGATATTGTAGGGCGGATAGCCCGGCGCTGCGTCACCTGTGCTCTGATCGAGCAGATTGAACAGGCGGTCGAAACCGACGGTGGAACGATAAAACGGGGTGAGATCATAGCTACGCATTCGATAGTCCTCCATTGAGCGACTGTTGCAATAACCCGCCCGCCATAAGGGCCGGGCTTTCGTGTCATGCAGCCTAGAGAGGCCTGCATGAAACTGATATGGGAGGGGTCTGGCGGCTCGCAAGGGGGGCCGAAAGATTCGCGCCGATCTGTCTCCCGCCCTTGAAATCCCGCGTTTTTCGCCTAACCGGTCCCCCGCCATGACGCTCGTCTCCATTCCCGCCAACCCCGTTCCCGAGGGTGCCGTATCCGGCACCATCAAGACGCCGGACGGTGCTGAACTGCGCTTTGCGCGCTGGGCCCCGACAACCGGGCGCAAGGGCACGGTCTGCGTGTTCGGCGGGCGCGGTGAATATATCGAGAAGTATTTCGAGACCGTGCGCGACCTGCGCGACCGCGGCTTTGCGGTGGCGATGATCGACTGGCGCGGCCAGGGGCATTCGTCGCGGCAGTTGCGCGATGGCCGCAAGGGCTATGTGCGCAGCTTCTCGGATTTCGAGATCGACGTCGAAACTTTCGTGCAGCAGGTGGTGATGCCGGATTGCCCGCCGCCCTATTTCGCGCTGGCGCATTCGATGGGCGGCGCGGTGATGCTGCGTGTGGCGCATTCCGGCAAGCGCTGGTTCGATCGCATGGTGCTGTCGGTGCCGATGATCGATCTACCGGGCCGCGCGACCTCACTGCCGGCGCGGTTGTTGTTGCGCGTCATGCGCTGGACCGGGCAGGGCGGCAACTATGTTCCCGGCGGCAATGGCGAACTGGTCGGCACTTCGTCATTCCCCAATAACAAGCTGACCAGCGATCCTGTGCGCTATGCGCGCAATGCGGCGATCCTCGAAGAGGACGCGACGCTCGGCATCGGCTCGCCGACGGTGGCCTGGGCCGATACGGCGATCCGTGGGATGCATGGCTTTCGCGAGGCCAGCTATCCCGTGAAGATCCGTCAGCCGATCCTGATGCTTGCGGCCAGCAACGACCAGGTGGTGTCGACGCCGGCCATCGAGGAATTCGCCTATCACCTGCGTGCCGGCTCGCATCTGGTGATCGCCGGCTCGCGTCACGAGATCCTGCAGGAACAGGATCGCTACCGGCAGCAGTTCTGGGCGGCGTTCGATGCGTTCGTGCCGGGCACGCCTCTGTTCAAGTAACGAAAGCCACTCATGCTCGGTATTCACGGCCTCTGGCTCTTCATCCTCTCCGGCATCCTCCTCAACATCACACCGGGGCCGGACACGGCCTATATCGTCGGGCGCAGCGTGCAGATGGGCTGGCGCGGCGGCGTCGCGGCAGCGCTGGGGATCAGTGCAGGATGTCTGGTCCATGTCTTCGCCGCGGCGGTCGGATTGTCGGCGCTGCTGGCGGCGTCATCTTATGCTTTCACCGCAGTGAAATGGATCGGTGCGGCCTATCTGCTTTACACCGGCGTGCAGATGCTGCGTGCGCGGGCATCGACAGTTGCAACGAACGACGCCGCGGAAAAGCCGCCGCTGTCGCTTCGGCAGGTGTTCTGGCAGGGCGCCTTCACCAACGCGCTGAACCCGAAGGTAGCGCTGTTCTTTCTCGCCTTCCTGCCGCAATTCGTCGACGTGGATGCGCCCAGCAAGGCGCTCGCCTTCATCGTGCTTGGGCTGATCTTCATCAGCACGGGCACGATCTGGGGACTCGGCACGGCCATTGTCGCTGCGAAAGCCGCCAGCCGCGTCCGGCAATCCAGTCAGGCAATGGTGTGGATCAACCGCGCCCTCGGCGGCGTCTTCATCTATCTCGGCATCCGCGTGGCGATGCTGGAGACGCGTTAGTTATTTCAGCACCGCGAAGGTGGCGGTGACGGCGAGATAGATTCCGAGCAACAGCATCGCGATCAGGAACCAGCGGCGGAACTGTTCGGGCTCCATGCGATCGCGCACCGCCTGGCCGATGAACATGCCGGCAAAGGCGGTGATCATTGCCACGATGCCGGGCACCGCCGTCGCGGCCGTGAGCAGACCAGCGCTGGTAAGGTTGAACGCCTGGGCCATCGTGGCGACCGTGAAATAGAGCCCGAGCGCCTGCACCAGTTCGTTCTTCTCCATGCCAATCGACTGCATGAACGGCATAGAAGGAATGACCTGCACGCCGGTGGCCGCGGCGACCACGCCGGTCAGCACGCCGGCAATGCCGCCAACCCATTTCTCGTTTTGCGGTGCCGTCTTGAACTGGAATTTCACCAGCGTGACGATGGCATAGATCACCAGCAGGACGCCGAGCACGATCGAACCGTATTTTGCATAAGGCCCGGTCATCAGGCTGCCGCAGAGCCAGATGGCCACCGCAGTGCCGATCAGCAGCGGCCACAGCCGGCGAATGATGTCGCGCAGATAGGGGCCGGCGAAGGTCTGCCAGATATTGGTGACGATGGCGGGCACGATGACGATGGTCAGCGCCTGCACCGGAGTCATGGTCACCGCGAGCAGGCCCATCGAGACGGTGGGCAGGCCGAGGCCGATGACGCCTTTGACGAAGCCGGCGAGCGCGAAAACAGCAGCAATCAGAATGAGCATGGAATCGATCATGGTGCGACACATTGACCGATCGGCCCGGCCGGCACAATCTGGAGGTTACGGAGATTGCCTTCGTTCAGGACGAAGGCTGGTGCGGAGAACGCCATGCATGCCGACCTTGTCGATCTCAGGCTATTCGTCGCGGTGGCCGAGGCACGCAGCATCACCGCGGGTGCTGCCGCTGCCAATCTGGCGCTGGCTTCGGCTAGTGCGAGGATCAAGGGGCTGGAGGCGACGATCGGCGTGCCATTGCTGAAACGGGGCCGGCGCGGCGTCACGCTGACGGCAGCCGGCGAGAGCCTGCTCGGCCATGCCCGCATCATCATGCAGAATGTCGAGACCATGCGCGGTGACATGGCGTCCTATGCCAATGGCATGAAGGCCAGCGTATCGATGCTGGTCAATACGGTGGGCCTGTCCGAACACCTGCCGAAGGCGCTGGCGAGTTTCTTGCGCGAGCACCCCAATGTCAGCCTCGAGGTCGAGGAGCGCGAAAGCGCCGATATCGCCCAGGCGATCGCCGCCGGCATCGCCGATTTCGGCTTCGCCGCGGAGCATACGCTGCCGGACAGTCTCGAACGCTTCACCTTCAACGAAGACCGCCTGATGCTGGTGACGGCGCCGCGCAGCGATCTCGCCGGCCGGCGACATATCGATTTCCATGAGATCATCGACCGCGACTTCATCGGCCTCACCAATGCGACCGCGCTGCAGAACCACATCGGCAAATATGCGGCGAAGCTGGGCGCGCGACTGCGCTACCGGGCGCAGATGCGGGATTTCGATGCGATGTGCCAGATGGCGGCGGCGGGGGTCGGCATTGCGATTGTGCCGGAAGTTGCGGCACGGCGCTGCGCACGGTCGACGGCGCTGGCGTTGATCCGCATTCGCGATCCCTGGGCGAACCGCAAACTGGCGATCTGCTTTCGGAGCCTGAAGACGTTATCCCGTCCCGCGCAGCAGATGATCGAGCATTTGCGGGCTGCTGCGCGGGCGTAGCAGTGCCCGATCAGGCGTTGAGGATCTTCAGCGCGGCCTCATGCACGCGCGGGTCGCCGGCAGCGACGATGCGGCCACCGTTCTGCGCGGGCTTGCCCTCCCAGGTTGTCACCACGCCGCCGGCGCCGGTGATGATCGGGATCAGGGCTGCGATATCGTAGGGCTTCAGCTCGGTCTCGATGACGAGATCGAGATGGCCAGCGGCGAGCATGCAATAGGAATAGCAATCGCCGCCGTAGCGCGTCAGCCGCACACCTTTTTCGACGTCCTGAAATTTTGCGCGATCGGCGTCGTTCATCAGCCGCGGGCTGGTCGTGAACAGCGTGGCATCTTTCAACGATGCGCAACGGCGCACGGCAAGCTTGCGGGTGGTGTTGTTGGCGCCCTGGTAGCGCGCCGAGCCGCTGTCGCCGCTGAAGCGCTCGCCGATATAGGGCTGGTGCATCATGCCATAGACCGGTGTGCCCCGATGCAGCAGCGCGATCAGCGTGCCCCAGATCGGGAAGCCGGAGATGAAGGATTTGGTGCCGTCGATCGGGTCGAGCACCCAGACATATTCGGCGTCTTCGCGTTCGGTACCGAATTCCTCGCCAACAATGCCGTGCTGGGGGAAGTTGGCCTTGATCAGCCGGCGCATCACCGCTTCGGCGGCGCGGTCGGCTTCCGTGACCGGGTCGAAATCGGTGCTGTTCTTGTTGTCGATACTCAGCGAGGTGCGAAAGAACGGCAGGATGGTCTCGCCCGACGAGGTCGCAAGACGACCAATGAAGGCGTTGAAGTCGATGACCGTCACGGAGAGGTCCTTTGTTGCGGCTGCTGGATGGGGACGTGTCGCTTCCTATACAGCGCAGGGCAACGACTCGCATCTGCGGTGATCGAAATCTCTCTGCGATTCCCCTAAACCACGGCGCTGAATCGGGTTGCGATTTCCCTAAGATTCCTGATGTCCGGCATCAGAAATTGGCCAATAGAATGAATTTAAGATCATTCCTTAAATGGGTCAAAGCTACTGTCATTTCTATATCGCATTGATTCTGCTTATAGAAATTATGACGCCTATGCCTGAACGGTGCGATCACCATGCGAAATTTGCATGGAAATTTGCCCGAAAACTCTTGCACTTGGTGCGTCGCGGCTGCATATTGTTGCGGTGCGGTAGCGCTTGCGCTATCGCTGCCCTCCTTGGGCGTTTCCTCCCTAGACTTGGACCGCTTGCTATCGCAAGCGGTCCTTTTTTCTTGTCGGAGGAGTTTTGCATCACGGCGTGCCGACGTGGCTGCCGGCAATTGTCTTTGTGTCGCCTGGCCTGTTCGTCGTCTGGCACCCCGACAGCCTCGGGCCCATTGCGACGTCAGTCATCAAGCAAGACTTATTCGGCTGAGAACCTCAAGCCGGTGTCCACGTCGTCGCAGAGGCTACTTCAGCGACGTATTGATGTCGGTGAACTTGCCATTGAGGTTGGTGCCGAGGCCGTTGACGACGGCAATGATGGCCAGCGAGATGCCAGCGGCAATCAGCCCGTATTCGATCGCAGTCGCTCCCGATTCGTCCGACCAGAATTTCTTGATCATGTTCTTCATGTTCTCTCCTGCCATGTTGCGCGGTTCCAATCCGCGGAACCACGGTGGTGGGAATAACCTAAGGTTGCATGAATCCCAGTGGTAAAACTCTGCCCCATCTCTAAATCCAGCGGCAATTGACAATTTGTCGCAGGAAATAAGCACCTATTATGACCCAGCGGTCACGGTTCTAAATACCACATCTGATTGAGTGACGGTTCGAACCCCGGCGAGATGTTTGGCCCCAGCCTATTCGGCGGCGGCCTGGAATGGGCCGAGGCTGTCCAGCGGGATCTTCGCCAGCGCATCGGCCAGAACGGTGAAATCGGCAGCAATCTGGTTGAAGCGGGCGGTCCGCTCGCGGCGGCGTTCGTCCATATAGATCGCCCGGTTCAGCTCGATCTGGATGGCATGCAGCCCACTGGCCGGGTTGCCGTAATGCTCGGTAATGAAGCCGCCGGCATAGGGCTTGTTACGGCCCAGGGAATAGCCGAGGCCGCCGAATGTGTGTTCGACCACCTCGGCCAGGATAGTGGCGCAGCTGGTGCCATAGCGGTCACCGACGACCACGTCCGGGCGGCGCGGTTCCTCACGGGAAATTCCGATCGAGGGCATCGAGTGGCAATCCACCAGGATCACCGTGCCGAATGTCTGGTGCGCCTTGTTGATCAGGCGACGCAGGGCGCGGTGGTACGGCTTGTACAGCGCCTCGATCCGGGTGAGGGCGTCATCGACGTCCAGTCGCTCGCGGTAAATCTCCTGGCCGTCGCCGACCACCCGGGGAATCGTGCCGAGGCCACCCGCGACCCGCATCGAGCGGGTATTGGCAAAACTGGGCAGTCGGCCGTTGAACATCCGCGGATCGAGCTCATAGGGCTCGCGATTGACGTCCACATAGGAGCGCGGGAAATGCACCCGGACCACCGGAAAGCCGCGATCGCTCAATCCGGCGATCAATTCGTCCATGAATGAATCTTCCGAGCGGCGCAGCGCGGTCACGTCGATGCGGGACGCACTGAGGAATTCCGCCGGATAGACCGAGCCGGAATGCGGGGAATTGAAAATGATCGGTGCGCGCCAGTTGGCAGGCTCGACGATCTCGAAGGGAGGCGACAGCTCACCGTCAAACTGGGTCATCGTCGCGCATCGTCCCTGCAGCCGCGTTCTTCGGTTTGCCCAGTCTGGCAGAAAACCGGCACATTGTGAGGCTGCATTGTCGATAACCGAAACAAGTCTGCCAAGTTAAAAACCTTCCGCAGGCGCGGCGATCGCGAGAAACGCGCTCATTTGTTGTGTTTCACGGCGTTCTGGCGCACCATCTTGAGACGCTTATGCACAGTCTGCGCTGATCACCTTCACCCGAAATTTACCAGACCTCGGGCTTAGTGGGCGAACAGGTCCTCTCATTCGGGTTCGACATCCAACCGCCATGCACAAAATCCTTCTCGCAGAAGACGACAACGACATGCGCCGCTTCCTGGTGAAGGCGTTGGAAAACGCCGGTTTTCAGGTGTCGCACCACGATAACGGGATGTCAGCCTATCAGAGACTCCGCGAGGAACCCTTTGAAATGCTTCTAACGGACATCGTGATGCCGGAGATGGACGGGATCGAACTGGCGCGCCGCGCCAGCGAACTCGACCCCGACATCAAGATCATGTTCATCACCGGTTTCGCCGCGGTGGCGCTGAATTCCGACTCGGAAGCGCCGAAAAACGCCAAGGTGCTGTCCAAGCCGGTCCACCTGCGCGAATTGGTCAGCGAAGTGAACAAGATGCTGGCTGCCTGAGGGCAGCCCGCTTTCCTGGATTTCTTTCTTGGATTTCCTGCAAATGAGGCAAGGATTGGCCCTTCGGCATCCTTGCTTGTCCGGGTTTGACTCGTTATAGACCCCACACCCGTAACGACCGGTTCTTAGGGCGCGTAGCTCAGCGGGAGAGCACTTCCTTGACATGGAAGGGGTCACAGGTTCGATCCCTGTCGCGCCCACCATCCAAAACCGTCAGCTAATCCTCCGAATACTGCCAGATTGGTGCCTTTTCAGGCGTCCGGAGACGTTTCTTTCCCGAATGCTCCGTTTGGTGACAGTTTTGTTTCGGAACCAGTCGTGTTCACGCCGTGACTCGGCTATAGCTCAATGGTCCAGGACTTTTCGACCGGAAGCTGATGCCAACGAAGACCCGGCCGGTAATCGGCGTGATCGGCAACGCGTATCGCATTGAGAACAGGTTCTCCGTCCAGGCGGTCGGAGAAAACAACCTTCGTGCGGTCGCGGAAGTGGCCAATGCCCTGCCGATGATGTTTGCCGGCACCCCCGACATCACCGATATAGGCCAGGTGCTCGATCTGGTCGATGGCATCCTGCTCACTGGCGCGCGGGCCAATGTCCACCCGACCCGGTTCGGCATGGAAGCCCATGCCCGTCACGAGCCCTATGACAATGGCCGCGATGCGGTGGCTCTGGCCATGATCGAAGCCTGTGTCGCGCGCGGGGTGCCGATCTTCGGTATCTGCCGCGGATTGCAAGAGATGAACGTTGCGTTCGGCGGTTCGCTGCATCCCGAGATCCGCGAAATTCCCGGCCGTATCAATCACCGTATGCCCAGGCTCGAGAGCGGCGAGATCCATCCCGATCCGGCCGTTGTATTCGCCGATCGCCACGAAGTGCATCTGACCAGCAACGGCACCTTCGCCAGCCTGTTGGGGCGCGAGACCATCACGGTCAATTCCCTGCATGGTCAGGGCATCGACATCCCCGGCGAGCGGGTGGTGATCGAGGGCATAGCCGAGGACGGTACCATCGAGGCTATCCGTATTGCCGATGCGCCGAGCTTCGCGCTCGGTGTGCAATGGCATGCCGAATACGACCCGCAGATCAATCCGATCAATCGTACGCTGTTTCAGGCCTTCGGCGAGGCGGTGGCCGGCCGCAGGCAGCGCGGCGGCGTCATGGCTGCGGTCGCGCCGCTATCAACAGCAACGCGCTGAGCGCCGCTGCGACGCAGAGCACAGCACCCGCCACTGTCGCTGCTGCAAAGGCGCTGATCAGCGCCGGTCCCTTTGCCGCCATGACTGATCCGATCAGCGCCGTGACCACAAGGCCGCCAGTGCGTGCGACCGCGCTGTTGAAGCCCGATGCTGACCCGGTGTGACGCGCATCGACTGACATCAGCACGGCCGTCGTCAGAGGCGCGACGGCGCCGGCCATGCCGATGGCGATGACGACCATGGCGGGGAAGACACTGGTCCAGTAGCTGGTGTCGGGACCAATCCGGAGCGCCAGCAGAAAACCCAACGCCACAATCACCGGTCCCAGCGTCAGCATGATCCTCGGGCCGGTTCTGGCTGCGAGCGAACCGGCGAGCGGTGATGTCAAAGAGATGACAAGCGGCAAAGGCAGTAGCGCGGCACCAGCCTGCGTCGCCGTGTAGCCGACGGCTTCGATCAGGAGATAAGGCATCAGGACGAACAGCCCGCCGAGTGCGCCGTACAACAAGAATGTCAGTAGCGTCAGGCCGACGAAGCTCGCCGACCCGAACAGTGCAAGCGGCATCATCGCGCGTTCGCCTTTGCGGCCTTCCACCCACACGAACACAAGCAACAGCAGGAGCCCAGCGACCAGCGCGCCGAGCGTGAAACCCGCCCAATCATGTGACGTAGCTTCGGTCAGACTCCAGGTGGTCAGGCCAAGTCCCGCAGTCGCGAGGATGGCGCCGAAACTATCGAGCGGCTCGTCGCTGTCGTGTCGGTCGCGGGGGATGCCAAGCCAGGCAAGCGCCATCGCCGCCAGCGCGATCGGCACATTGATGAGAAAGATGAGATGCCAGCTGCCGATGTCGATCAGCCATCCGCCCAACACCGGGCCGAGTGCGCCTGCAGCAGCGCCGCTGGCAGCCCAGATGCCGATGGCGCGCCCCTTGGCTTCGCCGGAAAACGTCTGGCCGAGGATCGTCAGGCTGTTCGGCATCAGCATCGCCGCGCTGACACCCTGCAAAAAACGGGCGGCCAACAGCAGAGGCAGGCTGGGCGCCACAGCGCAGGCCAGCGAGGCCAGCGCAAACAGGCCAACGCCCCAGATCAGAAGTCTGCGGCGGCCGAAGCGGTCGCCTGCTGCACCGCCGAGCAAAAGAAGTGCACTGAGCGGCAACAGATAGGCATTGATCACCCATTGCAGGTCGACGGCATCGGCCTGAAAACTCGCTGCAATGGCAGGAAGTCCGACATTCACCACCGATCCGTCGATAAAGGCCACGCTGGAGGCCAGAATCGTGGTGGCGATTACCAGGCGGGGATGGCTGATATCATCGATCTTTTCCGTGGCGCCGGCGGCGCCTGCGTCACAAAGCGCATGCAGGGCGTTGCTCATGACCGGGTTGTACGGGAACGGGAGTTTAGAACAAACTATTGTCGTCCGATCGGGCAATTCCGTTTTGGCCCCGATTGTGCAAGCATCCCGGGCGGTCGCGCCGGGGCGCTCGGAAAGAGAGTCGTTCGGCGTGAGATCGGACTGTGTTGAGGAGAGGGACTATGAAACGAATTTTTCTGTTGGGGACCATGATCGCCGCGGCGGTCTGCACGACGCAGGCGGGCGCTCAGGAGCTCACCGGCACGCTCAAGAAGATCAAGGACACCGGCGCCATCACCATCGGCTTCCGCGATTCCTCGGTGCCGTTCTCTTATCTCGATGACAACCAGAAGCCCGTCGGCTTCGCCATGGACATCTGCTACAAGATCGTCGATGCGGTGAAGAAAGAGCTGAAGAACGACAAGATCGAGGTGAAGCTCAATCCGGTCACCTCGGCCACCCGTATTCCGCTGATTGCCAACGGCACCGTCGATCTCGAATGCGGTTCGACCACCAACAATGCCGATCGCCAGAAGCAGGTTGCCTTCACCAATACGCACTTCCTGACCGCCAGCCGCTTCGTGTCGAAGAAGGCCGCCAAGCTCGACAAGATCGACGATCTGAAGGGCAAGTCGGTGGTCTCGACCTCCGGCACCACCAACATCAAGCAGCTCACCGAAGCCAATGCCGCCCGCAATCTCGGCATCAACGTCATTCCCGCCAAGGATCACGCTGAAGCATTCCTGATGGTCGAGACCGACCGCGCTGTAGCCTTCGTGATGGATGACATTCTGCTCGCCAGCCTTGCTGCCGGTGCGCGCGATCCGAGTGCCTATGTGATCTCGAAGGACGCATTCTCCAAGGCCGAACCTTACGGCATCATGCTGCGCAAGGAGGATGCGCCGTTCAAGAAGGTTGTCGATGCGGCCACTGCCGAGCTCTACAAGAGCCCGGAAGGCGCCAAGATCTATGACAAGTGGTTCACGCAGAAGATCCCGCCGAAGGGCCTCAATCTGAACGTCCCGATGGGAGCAGAACAGAAGAAGGCCTTCACCAGCCCGTCGGATTCGCCTGATCCCGACGCCTACGCAGCCAACTAACCCTTGCTTACCTCTCCTCGCCTGCGGGGAGAGGTCGTCTTACATGCGCGTAGCGCGTGTAAGACGGGTGAGGGGGAGGCAGCGAGTAAAACACTGGCTCCCCCTCACCCGTCTCGAACGACCTTCGGTCGTTCGATCCACCCTCTCCCCGCAGGCGGGGCGAGGGAAGAAGCAATGGCCCGGCCATTGCATGGGCTTTTGGCTTGGGACGGCGCGTGGGGGTGAATGCGTGAACTATAACTGGAATTGGGGAATCTTCTGGGATCAGACGCCTGATGCGACGGGGACCTATTTTGGCTCGCTGATGAGCGGCCTTCAGGTCACGATCCTGCTCGCACTCTGCGCCTGGTTCATCGCGTTCGTGATGGGCTCTCTGATCGGCATCATGCGGACCCTGCCTGCGCGCTGGGCGGTGTTTGTCGGTAATGCCTATATCGAGATGTTTCGCAACATTCCGCTGCTGGTGCAGCTGTTCATCTGGTTCTTCGTCGTTCCCGAACTTTTGCCCGGCGATCTCGGCATCTGGATCAAGCAACTGCGCAACGGGCCGTTCATCGCCGCGATGCTCGGGCTTGGTTTCTATATGTCCTCGCGTGTCGCCGCACAGATCACCGCCGGCATCAATGCACTGCCAAAGGGCCAGCGCATGGCCGGCACGGCCATTGGCCTCACCACCTGGCAGACCTATCGCTACATCCTGCTTCCGCTAGCCTATCGCATCATCTTTCCGCCGCTGACGTCCGAATTTCTCAACACCATCAAGAACACGGCGCCGGCGCTGACCATCGGTGTGCTTGAGCTGACGGCACGGGCGCGATCCATGCAGGAATTCTCGTTCCAGGTGTTCGAGGCCTTCTCGGCTGCTGCCGCCATCTACCTCGTCCTCAGCGCCGTCGTGACGATCGGAATGCGCATCCTCGAAAAGCGCCTGGCGATCCCCGGCTTCAACGAGGGGAAATAAGCGATGTTCAGCAATTTCGATTACGACGTCATCTGGCGCAGCCTGCCTTACCTGTTTCAGCAGGGCATGGCGTTCACCCTCACGCTGACGGCAATTGCGACGGTCTTCGGTCTCATCCTCGGCACCTTGATTGCGATGATGCGGCTATCGTCCAGTGCCGTGCTGTCGGGCTTTGCGGTGAGCTACGTCAATCTGATGCGCTCGCTGCCGCTCGTGCTGGTGATCTTCCTGTTCTACTTCCTGATGCCCTATGTCGGGCAGTGGATCATCCGATCCGATCAGCCGGTGCAGGTCGGCGCCTATGCATCGACCATCGTCACCTTCACGTTGTTCGAGGCTGCCTATTTCTCGGAGATCATGCGGGCCGGCATCCAGTCGGTGCCGCGGGGGCAGGTGATGGCCGGCTATGCCATCGGCCTCAACTATCGTGAGGTGATGCGCCATGTCGTGCTGCCGCAGGCGTTCCGCAACATGCTGCCGGTGATCTTCACCCAGACCATCGTGCTGTTCCAGGACACATCGCTGGTCTACGTGCTGTCGATCACTGACTTTCTCGGGGCGGCATCCAAGGTCGCGCAGCGCGACGGTCGTCTCACCGAAATGTATCTATTCGCGGCGCTGGTCTACTTCCTGATCTGCTTCACCGCCTCGTTCTTCGTGAAGCGCTTGCAGAAGCGCATCAGTATCATCCGTTAGCCACTTCGCTTTCAGTCTTTGCCTCCAACTGTCGGTCGCTCATCATGCCCATGATCACCATCGAAAAAGTCAGCAAGTGGTACAATCCGCAGTTCCAGGTGCTGAAGAACTGCACGACGGCTGTCGAGAAAGGCGAGGTGGTCGTCGTCTGCGGTCCTTCGGGCTCGGGCAAGTCGACGCTGATCAAGACCGTGAATGCGCTGGAGCCCGTGCAGGCGGGTACCATCATGGTGGACGGGCTCAATGTGACGACGATGAAGAAGGACCTGCCGAAGCTGCGTTCGCGCGTCGGCATGGTGTTTCAGCACTTCGAACTGTTTCCACATCTGAAGATCGTCGAGAACCTGTGTCTCGGCCAGACCATCGTGCTCGGCCGCTCCGAAGATGCGGCGAAGGCCAAGGCCATGAAGATGCTGGAGCGCGTCGGCCTCACGGCGCATGCGCAGAAATATCCCGGCCAGCTCTCCGGCGGTCAGCAGCAGCGCGTCGCCATTGCGCGCGCGCTGGTGATGGATCCGATCTGCATGCTGTTCGACGAACCGACCTCGGCGCTCGATCCCGAAATGATCAACGAAGTGCTCGACGTCATGGTCGAACTCGCAAAGGAGGGCATGACCATGATGGTGGTGACCCACGAAATGGGTTTCGCCAAGAAGGTCGCCAACCGCGTCATCTTCATGGATGCCGGCGAGATCGTGGAAGATGCGCAGAAGGAAGACTTCTTCGGCCATCCGCGCAGCGATCGGGCCCAGCAGTTCCTGTCGAAGATCCTCTCGCACTGACGCAAAACCGGGCGCATACAGCATCGTGCAAGTGCCGCAAGTTTATGCAGATTCTTGAATGCTGCGTGACGGGGCAATTAACGAATGTGTCAGAAATGAAGTGGTATCCTTCAACCGTGAGGGCGAGGGCCTGTTGGTCCGCTGATTGAACTCCACCGGAGCGATCGGGTCTTTGTCCTCACGGACAATTCCACGACGCCACGTTCTCGGCCTCTGCCCAATGCTTCTCTGACCGTCTTCCAACGACCCGAGCCGAGGCTGCGCAAGCCACGCTTGCGCGCGTCCTGACTTGGCCCTTCTCCGGAAAGTGTATCGCATGATCAAGATCAACAGTGTCGGCAACAAACTGGGTCTTGCCGGTCTCGTTGGCATCTTGCTCTCGGCGGGCGTCGTGGCGAACCAGATGAGAACCGAGACCGCGATCTCGGAGGTCAACCGTCTGGCGGATGTGCAGCAGAAGATCGCTGACAGCGCGCTCGAGGCCGAGGGCCAGATGCGCGGCATGCAACTGGCCAGCCAGGGCCTGCGCATGGCGATCACGACGCCGGAAATCGACAAGAATGCTGCCGAAATACGCGCGGCTAAGGCCGCGCAGGACCGCGTCATCGATGCCGCGTCCGCGCTGGCGACCAGGCCGGAATACAAGGACAATTTCGCGAAGATCAAGGCACTGACCTCGACCTATGTCGCCGCTGCCGACGAGATCGCCGGTCTGCAGAAGAAACTGCTCGAACTCTATCGCAACCGGAACGTCGCGGTGATCGACTGGAACCGGCATCTGGACCAGATGCGCCTCACCACCGCTGTAACGGAGGCGACGAACTGGCCTGAAGTCGATGGACAGCTCAAGATCGCGGACAATGCCATCAACGCCGTGCAGGCCGCCGCATGGCGCTACGCATCGATGAATGAAGTCACGCAGAAGGGCCAGATTGTCAGCCGGGCGAAGGTGCTGACCGATGCGCTGGCCAAGGCCAGCGTGTTCGAAGACAGCGAGCTCGTGCAGAGCGGCCTGATCCAGCTCGGCACCGACATGAAGAAGTTCATGGCGGCCACCGATGAAGCAATCAGCAACAACGACCAGAAGACCGATATCGTCCGCACCAGGATCATGCCTACCGCGGCGGCGGCGTCTCAACTGGTTGCGCAATCGGTATCGTCGGCCAAGGCTGCGGTCGGAGAGGCCCGGGCGCAGGCCGCCGAGGAAATGACACGCTCCGGTCAGGTCAATCTCGCACTTGGACTGGCGGTCGTGCTGGTACTGATCTGCACCATGGTGTTCTCCTTTGTCGGCGTTGCTCGGCCGATGACGCGTCTGAATGGCGCCATGGGCAAGATGGCGGCCGGCGATCTCGATGTCGTGATCCCCGGTGCCAGGCGCGGCGACGAAATCGGCGATATCGCCAAGACAGTGGCGGTCATCCGCGAAAATGCTGAACAGAAGGCCCGCGACGAGGCCGCGGCGCGCCTCGACCAGGACAGTCTGGCGGCGGCGTCGCGGAAGCGCGAAATGGTGCAGCTCGCCGATACATTCGAACGCGCCGTCGGCAATATCGTGGACAATGTCTCGTCGGCATCGACTCAGCTCGAGGAATCCGCGGGCGCGCTGACGGCGACGGCCGAACAGGCCAAGGAACTGACGGCCGCCGTCGCTGCCGCATCGGACGAAGCGTCCACCAATGTGCAGGCGGTGGCGTCATCGACCGAGGAAATGTCGTCCTCGGTGAACGAGATCAGCCGCCAGGTGCAAGAGTCGGCGAATATCGCCAACTCGGCCGTAGCGCAGGCGCGCAAGACCAATGATCGCGTGGCTGAGCTTGCCAAGGCGGCGGCGCGGATCGGCGATGTCGTCGAGCTCATCAACACAATCGCCGGCCAGACCAATCTGCTGGCGCTCAACGCCACCATCGAAGCGGCGCGCGCCGGCGATGCCGGCCGCGGCTTCGCGGTCGTAGCATCGGAAGTGAAGGCACTGGCCGAGCAGACGGCCAAGGCAACCGGCGACATCAGCCATCAGATCAACGGCATCCAGGCGGCGACCCAGGAATCCGTCGGCGCCATCAAGGAAATCGGCGACACCATCGGCCGCATGTCGGAGATCGCCTCGACCATCGCCTCGGCGGTGGAGCAACAGGGCGCGGCCACGCAGGAAATCTCCCGCAACGTTCAGCAGGCAGCGCAGGGCACGATGCAGGTAACGTCGAACATCACCGATGTGCAGCGCGGCGCCAGCGCGACCGGGTCGGCTTCGACGCAGGTGCTGTCGGCGGCGCAGTCGCTGTCCGGCGAAAGCGCGCGGCTCAAGCTCGAAGTCGGCAAGTTCCTGGACTCCGTCCGGGCCGCGTAAAATTCATGCCTCTCCCATATGGGGGAAGCAGCAACGAAGACGGCGCCCGTCGCCGAAGCCAGATCAAGTCTCACCTAGGAAGCCAATGATGTCGCTGCTCAATCTCCGTATCCGCGGCCGCCTCTACGGTGGCTTTGGCGCGCTGGTTCTGTTCGGTCTCGCCAGTTCGGGCTTTGCCGTCTGGCAGATGAACGAAGTCGGGACGCAGGTCGACTCGCTGAGCATTCTGTCGTCCAACACGATTCGGGCCTCGGAAATCGCCTCCGAACTGCATGCGATCCGCGGTGCTGTCCTGCGATATTCCTTCGATCAGGATGAAGCGGCGCTTGCGGATGCCGACAAGCGTCTCGCGGGCCTCACCGCCAGCCTGGATACAGTGATCAAGAGTAGCCGTTCGGAAGAGCGCCGTGCGGCCTACCGCACCATCGAGAAGGACGTGGCCGATGTGAAGGCGCAGCGCCAGGCGCTTGGCGATGCGATCAAGCAGATGGTCGCCGGCCGGGAAGTGCTGCAGGAAGCCGGCGACAAGCTGTCATCCAGCCTGCGCAAGCTGGTGATCAGCACGCGTAACACCATGTATGGCCAGGGTTCGACGAAGCTCGAATCCGACACGCTGATGGTGCAGATTGCGAATTGGCGCTTCTTCGTCAGCCGCGACGAGAAGCATATCGAATCCTTCAAGGATCATGTCCGGATCGCCGAACAGCAAATCGGCGAGATGGAGAAGATGCAGATGCCGCCGACGCTCAGTGCGTTGTTCGGCACCATCCGCAGCAACCTGAAGAGCTACGCCGCCCAGTTCGAGAAGGCCGCCGCCAGCCTGCAGACGGCAGATGGTATCTTCAACAAGTCGATCAGCCCGATCGTCGTGAAAGCGATCGGCAAGGTCGAGACCATCAAGTCCGGCATTCAGCAAGTTCAGTCGCAGACGGTCGCCGCAACCAGCAACCGCATGTCGACGACGAGCATGCTGCAGCAGATCGTGGCCGGCGTCGCTACTGTAGTCGGTCTAGCGATCGCCTTCCTGATCGCGCGTGGCATTATCGGTCCATTGTCGGGCTTGACGGCTGGCATGAAGCGGCTCGCCGACGGCGACTTCAGCGTGGTGCTGCCGGGTGTCGCCCGCAAGGACGAAGTCGGCGACATGGCGCGGGCGGTCGAGACCTTCAAGGTGCGGGCCGAGGAAAAGGCCCGTGCAGAGGCTGAAGCCAAGCTGACGCAGGAGCAGCAGGCAGCGATCCAGCGCCGCAACGATATGATCCGTCTCGCAGACGATTTCGAGGGCGCCGTCGGCAGTATCGTGGAAAACGTGTCATCGGCTTCGAGCCAGCTCGAAGAGTCGGCGGGCGGGCTGACCGCGACCGCCGAACAATCCCGACAGCTCACCGCCATGGTGGCCGCCGCCTCCGACGAGGCGTCGACCAATGTTCAGGCGGTGGCGTCCTCCACTGAAGAGATGTCGTCCTCGGTCAACGAGATCAGCCGGCAGGTTCAGGAGTCGGCGAACATCGCCAACTCCGCCGTTGCACAGGCCCGGAAGACCAATGATCGCGTGGCTGAGCTCGCCAAGGCGGCGGCGCGGATCGGCGATGTCGTCGAGCTGATCAACACGATTGCCGGTCAAACCAATCTGCTGGCGCTCAATGCCACTATCGAAGCAGCACGTGCAGGCGATGCCGGTCGCGGCTTCGCGGTCGTTGCATCGGAAGTAAAGGCGCTCGCCGAACAGACGGCCAGGGCAACCGGCGACATCAGCCATCAGATCAACGGCATCCAGGCGGCGACCCAAGAATCCGTCGGTGCCATCAAGGAAATCGGCGACACTATCGGCCGCATGTCGGAGATCGCCTCGACCATCGCATCGGCCGTCGAGCAGCAGGGCGCGGCGACACAGGAGATCTCGCGCAACGTTCAGCAGGCGGCGCAAGGCACGATGCAGGTGAGCTCGAACATTCTGGATGTGCAGCGCGGGGCGAGCAACACGGGTTCGGCGTCGTCGCAGGTCCTGTCCGCTGCGCAATCGCTGTCCGGCGAAAGCGCGCGATTGAAGCGCGAGGTCGGCAAATTCCTTGACTCCGTCCGCGCGGCATAAGCCAAAACGTCGCACGCCTCTCGCGGCTTCGCCCGACGAAGCTAACAGAAATGTCAAATAGCCCGGATGCGTCATCGCATCCGGGCTATTTGTTCTATGAGTAATGCGATGACATGCGCGACAAAAAGTCATCCTATTCTGAAGCGTTTGCGACGCCAAAATTAACCTGAAGTTTTCGCAACCTGACGATGGTCTGAAGCAAGATTGCCTCTTGCATTGCGAGTGCGATTCGCGACGTGCAAGGTCGGCTGTCAGTGGTTCTCCCAAGAAGGGCACGTCGCATGTCGCTATTCACTCTCCGCATCCGTGGCAGGCTGTATGGAGGCTTCGGTGCGCTCGTCCTGTTCGGGTTGGGCATGGCAGGTTTCGCTGTATGGAAACTCACGGACATTCGTGACGACGTCTCGGCGATGAATGCCCAATCAGCCAATGCGATGCGCTCGATGGAGATTTCGGCGGAGCTCCAGGCGCTTCGCCGCGCGATGCTGCGCTATACGTTCGATCAGGATGAAGCGTCATTCGCCGAATCCGAGAAACTGCTGGCTCAGGTTGGTGGCGTGTTGGAGGAGGCGATCAAAGCGAGCTCGGAGGAGCGCCGCACGATCTACCGCGAAGTCGAGAAGACGATCGCCGATCTGAAGAGCAGGCGCGTCGATCTCGGTAACACCGTCAAGGAGATGCTCGCCAGCCGCAAGGCGCTGTTTGCTGAAGGTGAAAAGCTTCAGGCCGACTTGAAGAAGCTCGTGCTCGCGACGCGTAGCTCGCCATTCGCACAAGGGTCGACCACCCTGCAATCCGAAACCCTGCTGGTTCAGATGGCAAATTGGCGGTTCTTTGCAGGCCGCGATCAGGACAATGTGACGTTGTTTGCCAACAGCTTGAAGAACGCCCAGCAACAGATCGCGGAGATGGAAAAATTTGATATGGCGCCGAGTCTTTCAGCGCTGTTCGAATCGATCAAGAAAGGCCTGGTCAGCTATTCCAGCGGGTTCGATAAGGCGTCGGCCAATCTGCTGAAGATGGATCAGCTCTATTACAATACGATCACGCCGATGGTGGTCAGCGCCATCCGCAAGACCGACGGCATCAAGGCAGCGATCCAGCAGGAGGTCGTGAGCGCGACGACAGCCAACGAGCAGCGCATTTCCAGTACGATCACGCTGCAGCAGATCGTGGCCGGCGCGGCGACCATCACCGGTCTGCTGATTGCGTTCCTGATCGCGCGGGGCATCATCCGGCCGCTGTCCGGCCTGACGGCCGGCATGAAGCAGCTCGCAGAGGGGAATTTCGGCGTGGTGCTGCCGGGGCTGGGCCGCAAGGACGAGGTCGGCGACATGGCGCAGGCCGTCGAGACCTTCAAGGTCAAGGCAGAAGAGAAAGCCCAGGCGGAAGCCGAGGCACGGATCACGCAGGATCAGGCGGCAGCGCTGCAACGAAAGCAGGACATGATCCGGCTGGCGGATGATTTTGAAGGGACCGTCGGCGAGATCGTCGAGGCGGTGTCGTCCGCATCGAGTGAACTGGAAACATCGGCCGGCACGCTGACATCGACCGCGGATCGTTCGCAGCAGCTCACCACGGTCGTCGCCGCGGCATCGGAAGAAGCCTCCACCAATGTGCAGTCGGTGGCGTCTGCCACCGAAGAAATGGCGTCGTCCATCACCGAGATCGGCCGTCAGGTTCAGGAGTCGGCACGTATTGCCAATGAGGCCGTGGACCAGGCGCAGAAGACCAATGATCGCGTCGGCGAACTGTCGAAAGCTGCCGGCCGCATTGGCGCGGTGGTCGAATTGATCAATACCATTGCGGGGCAGACCAACCTGCTGGCGCTCAATGCCACCATCGAGGCGGCACGTGCCGGCGATGCCGGTCGCGGTTTCGCAGTAGTCGCGTCCGAGGTGAAGGCGCTCGCCGAGCAGACCGCCAAGGCCACCGGCGAGATCAGCCAGCAGATCGCGAGCATCCAGACTGCGACCGATGATTCGGTCTCGGCGATCCGCGAGATCGGCGCGACCATCGGCAAGATGTCGGAGATCGCGTCCACGATCGCTTCGGCTGTCGAAGAGCAGGGCGCGGCGACGCAGGAGATCTCCCGCAACGTGCAGCAGGCTGCGCAGGGTACGATGCAGGTCTCGTCCAACATCGTCGACGTGCAGCGCGGCGCGAGCGAGACCGGCGGCGCGTCGTCTCAGGTGCTGTCGGCAGCGCAGTCGCTCTCGTCAGATAGCAACCGTCTGAAGCATGAAGTCAGTCGCTTCCTTAACTCGGTCCGCGCTGCCTGAGTTCTCCAACATCGCAATTTACCGGCTTGAGTAACGGTGCGTTCTCCGCACACCGCCACTCAAGCTGCTGTACGCTCCGAAAGAACTCAGGGTCTCGAAATATCCCGTGCAGCGCATCGCACGGTGAGAGTGCAATTTTAGATCGTTAATTCAGAACCTCCGATGCCTGAACTCGGACCCCATCACTGTCTGAAAAGCCCGGATTGCCCGATTACCATTGCTATACCGGCTCAATTTGAGTGACCGCATCATCGGCGCGTTAACGTTTGTGTCAGAAGCGCGGTGGTAGGTTCCTGCCCATGAGCAGGTGATTTGATCGATCATCGAACGTATCGCCCGCTCATATGAGCCGATGACGTTTCTCGTTCAGGATCTCACGCCAAGCTTCGCGTGCCCGTCGGATTGCCGCCGGGCCGCGCCAAAAATGACAACCGCTTAGCATTTGACCATTTCACGCGACGCCGGACTCTGTCCGGCGAAGGACAACCCGACTCATTTTCCTGCCACTTTATTCCCAGGGACCGTCATGGCCTTCATTCAGAATCTGCGCATCGGCACCAAGCTCGCGATTGCGTCCGTGCTCGGCATCATTCTCGTGGGCTTGATGATCTTTATGCAGTCGACCGGGAGCGCAGTGGTGCGCCAAGCCTATCAGACATCCGGCGTCTATCAGGGGATTGCGCTGAACGCTGCTGAGGCGAAAGCCTCGTTCCGTGGGATGCAGATCGGCGTGCGGGATTTCCTCGGCGCGACGAAGGTGGCGGACGTCCAGAAGGCTGCTGATTATTTCACGGCGCGTACTGCCGCTGGTCTTAAATTCTCAGCTCAGATGCTCAAGCTTGCGACCGCATCGGACGAGCGCGAGCGTATCGGCAAATTCCTCGACATGATGACGACCCTCGGTAAGGGCGGCGACAAGATCGGTGTAATCCGCGCAGATATCTTGAATCTGCAGGCGACGCGCAACGAAGCTGGCGAATTGTCTGCGGATGCCTCCGCGCGCATCACCACACTGGGCGCGGAAATCGTGAAGCTCCGCACCGACGTGCTGCTACCCATGAGTGTAGAACTCGACAAGCTGGCCGATACGATCGTCAATCTGGCTAAGGAGAAGGTCGAGCAGCAGACGAACGCTGCGGCGAACGAGGCCGCTGCGACCGAGCGAGAATCGCTGATTCTTGGTGGTGTGGTCGCCCTGATGCTGATCGGGACCTGCGTGTTCTCGGTGTTCACCATCGGGCGTCCGATGCGCGCGCTGAGCCGTTCGATGGAAGAACTCGCCGAGGGTGATTTCGGCGTGGTGTTGCAGGGCCTGGGCCGCAAGGACGAGATCGGCGACGTCGCTGGCGCCGTGGAGAAGTTCAAGGTCAAGGCACAGGAGCGCGCCCGCGCCGAAGCCGACGCTCAAAAGCAGCAGGAGCAGATCGCCGCCGAGCAGCGCAAGCGCGAGATGATCAAGCTGGCGAACGATTTTGAGAGCGCGGTCGGCGAGATCGTCGAAACAGTATCGTCGGCATCGACCGAGCTCGAAGCGTCGGCTGGCACGCTGACGTCGTCTGCCGAGCGTTCGCAGCATTTGACCACCATGGTGGCGGCCGCTTCGGAAGAGGCCTCGACGAACGTACAATCCGTGGCATCGGCGACCGAGGAAATGGCGTCATCGGTCAACGAGATCAGCCGCCAGGTTCAGGAATCTGCGCGCATCGCCAGCGAGGCCGTGCAGCAGGCCCAGAAGACCAACGACCGTGTCGGCGAGCTATCCAAGGCGGCCAGCCGTATCGGCGACGTGGTCGAGCTGATCAACAGCATCGCGGGGCAGACCAACCTTCTGGCGCTCAACGCGACCATCGAAGCCGCCCGCGCCGGTGAAGCCGGCCGTGGCTTCGCCGTGGTGGCGGCCGAGGTAAAGACGCTCGCGGAACAGACCGCCAAGGCGACCGGCGAGATCAGCACGCAGATAGGCAGCATCCAGTCCGCCACGGACGAATCGGTCAGTGCCATCCGCGAGATCGGCGTCACCATCGGCCGGATGTCGGAAATTTCGTCCACGATTGCTTCGGCCGTCGAAGAGCAGGGCGCCGCCACCCAGGAGATTTCCCGCAACGTGCAGCAAGCCGCGCATGGCACCCAGCAGGTCTCGTCCAACATTACGGATGTGCAGCGCGGCGCCAGCGAGACCGGGTCGGCCTCGTCGCAGGTTCTCTCGGCAGCACAGTCGCTGTCGTCGGACGGCGCGCGGCTAAAGGTCGAAGTCGCGCGGTTCCTCGACTCTGTTCGCGCGGCCTAGGCGATGCGGGATCAGAACTGATCATTCTATCGAGCGATAACAGGACGTCCAGCCATGCTCTCGAACATCTCTATCAAAGCCAAGATCACCATCGTTATCGCTTTTCTGTTAATCGCGATGACGGGGATGGGGGCGCTTGCTGTCAGCAAGATGCAGACGATTAACGCCAATGCGTCGGACATCCAGAAGAACTGGCTTCCAAGCGTCCGTGTTCTCGGCGGGCTGCGGGCGACGACCATCGATTATCGCAATCTGGTGCGCGCACACATCCTCGCAGCCAATGCTGACCAGATGCAGAAGACCGAGGCTGGTATCGACACCATCGTCAAGCGGGCCGCCGATGAGCGGACTGCCTATGACAGGTTGATATCGAGCCCCGAAGAGCGCGCAATCTTCAACGACTGGAGCAAGGAGTGGGACAACTACGTATCACGCAGCCAGGAAATCTTTGTGCTCGATCGCAAGAATCTCGGCAAAGGCAGTCAGGAAGCCCATGAGCTTAATCTGAATGTGATCAACCCGCTGGGATCAAAGGCCGACTTCATCCTGCGCAAGGCCATTGAATTCAACGACAAGGGCGCGGCGGCATCGGGACAGAAGGCCGATGACAGCTATGGTTCGGCGCTGATGACGGTCATCGCGATCATTGCAGCGACCGCGGTCATCGGCATCGGTGTCGGTATTTATCTGGTCAAGGACGTATCGTCGGGTATCGCTTCGATCGTGCAGCCGATGCAGGCGCTGAGCACCGGCGATCTCACGGCGCATGTGGCGCATCAGGGCGAAAAGACCGAGATCGGCGCGATGGCCGACACGCTTCAGGTGTTCAAGCAGGCGCTGATCGACAAGCGCGCGGCAGATGAAGCTGCCTCTGCCGACGCCGAAGCCAAGATCGAGCGCGGCCGCCGCGTTGACAACATCACCCGCGAATTCGAATCGATGATCGGCGAGATCGTGGAGACCGTATCGTCGGCATCGACCGAACTCGAAGCCTCCGCAAGCACGCTGACCGCGACGGCCGAACGTTCCCAGGACCTGGCTACCACAGTGGCGGCAGCGTCCGAAGAAGCCTCCACCAACGTCCAGTCGGTGGCATCGGCCACTGAAGAAATGGCCTCGTCGGTCAACGAGATCAGCCGACAGGTGCAGGAATCGGCGAGCATCGCCCATCAGGCGGTCGATCAGGCGCGCCGCACCAACGATCGAGTCAGCGAACTCGCCAGCGCTGCGTCGCGCATCGGGGACGTCGTCGAGCTCATCAACAATATCGCCGGCCAGACCAATCTGCTGGCGCTCAACGCAACCATCGAGGCGGCACGTGCCGGCGAGGCGGGTCGGGGCTTCGCGGTCGTGGCTTCCGAAGTGAAGGCCCTCGCTGAGCAGACTGCCAAGGCGACCGGCGAGATCTCGACGCAGATTTCCGGTATCCAGGCGGCGACGCAGGAGTCGGTCGGCGCCATCAAGGAGATCGGCGACACCATCGGCCGCATGTCCGAGATTGCCTCGACCATCGCATCGGCGGTGGAAGAGCAGGGCGCCGCGACGCAAGAGATTTCGCGTAACGTCCAGCAGGCGGCACAGGGTACCATGCAGGTCTCGTCGAACATCACCGACGTGCAGCGCGGAGCATCCGAGACTGGCTCTGCGTCGTCACAAGTGCTTTCGGCCGCGCGTTCACTGTCATCGGACAGCACACGTCTCAAGAACGAAGTGGGCAAGTTCCTGAACTCAGTGCGCGCTGCCTAACGGGCTTTAACATAAGTGTACAACGTAAAAGCCGGCGCGTGAGCGTCGGCTTTCTTGCGTGATAGTGTTGTTATGCGCGTGCGCTACGTTCGCTCAAGAAGCCATGCACAAGAAGCAGTCATGATGCACCGCTCCTTAACTTTATCCGGACAATCTCGATCACGAGATCGTTGATCGCTGAGAGCTATCGACGCTCGGCCGGCAGCTCCAATGCATGCCGCGCCTTCAAACCCAGAAAATGCCATTCGTGCAGTTGCGCGCCAACGGTCGAAAACCGAGGGACCATCACCTATGTTTGCCAGCCTGTCCATCCGCACCAAGATCACTCTTGTCGTCTCGTTCCTGCTGCTCGCCATGGCTGCAATGGGCGCGCTGGCCATCAAGCAGATGTACACCATCAACGGTGCGACATCCGACATCGTCACGAGTTGGCTGCCGAGCGTGCGCGCTCTGGGTGAAGTCCGCGCTGCAACGATCAGCTATCGTTCGGTGGTTCGTGGACATCTGCTTGCGACCGATGCCGCAGATACGAAGGTCCAGGACGACACGCTGGTGCGTTACGCCGAGATGCTCGACAAGGCGCGCAAGAGCTATGAGCCGATGATTTCGTCGCCCGAGGAGCGCGCGATGTACAACGAATTCAGCAAACTCTGGAGCGAATATATCGTCGCATTGCAGCCGGTTCTTGCGTTGTCGCGCAAGAACGCTCGTGATGAAGCGCGAGATATGAACGTGAAGGTCAACCAGATTGGCTTCAAGGCGGACGAAGCCCTGCAGAAGGATGTCGAGCTCAACAACAAGGGAGCTTTGACGGCCGGAGAACTGGCGACGGACAGCTTTGGGGGCGCCATCAAGATGGTGATCGGTTCGCTCTTGCTTGCGGTTGTTGTCGGCGTCGGTGCGGCTATCCTGCTGGTGCGCGATGTCTCCGCCGGTATCACGTCGATCGTGCTGCCGATGCAGGCGCTTGGCACAGGAGATCTGACAGCAAATGTTCCGCATCAGGGCGAGAAGACCGAAATCGGTACGATGGCGGATTCGCTTCAGGTGTTCAAACAGGCGCTGATCGACAAGCGCGCGGCGGATGAAGCCGCAGCGGCCGATGCCGAAGCCAAGATCGAGCGCGGCCGCCGCGTCGACAGCATCACCCGTAACTTCGAATCGATGATCGGTGAGATCGTCGAGACGGTGTCGTCGGCATCGACCGAGCTGGAAGCTTCGGCAGGGACGCTGACCGCCACGGCGGAGCGTTCGCAGGAACTGACGACGACCGTCGCCGCTGCCTCGGAAGAAGCCTCGACCAACGTTCAGTCGGTAGCATCGGCGACCGAGGAGATGGCCTCGTCGGTCAACGAGATCAGCCGTCAGGTTCAGGAGTCGGCTGCGATCGCAGGGCAGGCGGTGGATCAGGCGCGTAAGACGAATGATCGCGTCGGCGAGCTTGCCAGCGCTGCATCGCGCATCGGCGATGTGGTCGAGCTGATCAATAACATCGCAGGCCAGACAAACCTGTTGGCGCTCAATGCCACCATCGAGGCAGCACGGGCCGGCGAAGCCGGTCGCGGTTTCGCAGTCGTGGCCTCTGAAGTGAAGGCACTCGCTGAGCAGACTGCCAAGGCGACTGGCGAGATCTCGACGCAGATCTCCGGTATCCAGGCGGCGACGCAGGAATCGGTTGGCGCTATCAAGGAGATCGGCGACACCATCGGCCGCATGTCCGAGATTGCCTCGACCATCGCATCGGCGGTGGAAGAGCAGGGCGCCGCGACGCAGGAGATTTCGCGTAATGTCCAGCAGGCGGCGCAGGGCACGATGCAGGTCTCATCGAACATCGTCGATGTGCAGCGTGGTGCAACAGAGACTGGATCTGCCTCGACTCAGGTTCTCGCTGCGGCGCAATCACTGTCCTCGGACAGCACGCGACTGAAGGATGAAGTCAGCAAGTTCCTGAACGCGGTGCGGGCAGCGTAATATTCGCGCTCTCCCCGCATACGGGAGAGCGTCGAGACCGCTACTTCACATTCGACATGACCAGTCCCGCGACGTCCATATAGGTGCGCACCAGCGGGGCGACGAAACGATGCGCTGATGTCTTTGACACCAGCGTGTCGTGCAGGATCAGGTGGTCGATGCCGGTATTGATGAAACACGCCATGGCGTCGCGGGGAGTCTCGACGATCGGCTCGCCCTTCACGTTGAACGAGGTGTTGAGCAGCACCGGCACGCCGGTGAGCGCATCGAATTCCTTCAGCAGCCGATAGAGCACAGGATTGGTGTCTTCTGTGACGGTCTGGATGCGCGCCGTTCCATCGATGTGCACGATGGCCGGAATCTTCTCGCGCCATTCGGGGCGCACCGGGGCGGCGATCAGCATGAACGGCGAATCCTGATCGCTTTCGAAAATCTCTCTGGCGCGCTCGGCGAGCACAATCGGCGCGAATGGCCGGAATGGCTGACGGTGCTTCACGCGTGAATTGAGGATGTCCTTCATCTCCGGCCGGCGCGGATCGGCGATGATGCTGCGATTGCCGAGCGCACGCGGGCCGTATTCCGAGCGACCCTGAAACCAGCCGATCACTTTCTGGTCGGCGAGCAGCCTGGCCGTATCGCGGCAGATATTGTCGCTGCGTACCGCACTGGTCTGCGCCTTGACCAGCGTGCGCTGGGTAGCCGCCGTGATGTCGCGATCGGTATAGTTCCTGCCGGTGTAGGAATGCGTCATCACATATGAGCGCGGCTGCTTTTGCACTTCGAGCAGGCCGTAATAGGCGCAGCCGATCGCGATGCCGTTGTCGCCGGCAGCGGGCTGGATCCAGACATTTTCGAAGCCGGCTTCGCGGGCGATGCGACCATTGGCAACGCAGTTCAGCGCGACGCCGCCGGCAATGCAGAGGTTCTTCGCGCCGGTCGTCTCGCGCAACCAGCGTGCGCGGGCCAGCAGCACCTTCTCGGTGTCGTCCTGGACGCGCCAGGCGAGATCTTCCCAGTGCCGCATCGAGGGATGGGTGTCCCATTTGCCGTCGCTGTCGGCGACATAGGGCTGGCCATATTCGGGGGTCCAGCGCGGCACGCTGAGCACGTTGTCGGTGATGTCCATCAGCGGTTTGACCTGGTCGCGGCGGCCGTAGGGCGCTAGCCCCATCAGTTCGCCGCATTTGTTCCAGTCGCCGAACACATAGGTCGAGGCCCGGCTGTAGAGCGCCCCAAGGCCCGGCATATTGTAAAATTCGTCGCTGAGAAAGCCGCGATCCGGCTCCATCCAGACCTTCTTCAGGCAATCAAGCTGCGTGCCCTTGAACGTGTAATAGCTCTCGGATTCCCTGGCGAGCTTCGAGCCTGGCTCGTCACCGGGATAGGCCTCCATCGCATCGGAGCGATAGCTGCCGACGCCGTCGACGATCATGATCGCCCCCTCTTCGAAGGGGCAGACGGCAAACGCGCTATAGGCGTGCGCCAGATGATGCGAGATCGTTTTGACCTTGCCGGTGCGGGAGCGGAACAGCGGATGGACGCTGGCGTCCTGCCGTTCATATTCGGGCAGGAAGCCCGGCATGTCCTGATAGATCAGGCGGTCTTCCATTTCCGGAACCGGCAGGATGTAGCAATTGCTCACCACCAGTTCGACATCATCCAGCGTGATACCTTCGGCATCGAGGACGTAGTCGACCACTTCCTTGTAAAATCCGGTCGCGTGCTTGTCGCGGGTAATCCGCTCCTTCTCGATCGCATAGGCCAGCGCGCCGTCACGCAGCAGGCAGGCGCTGACGTCGTGATCGTAGGTGTTGAGACCGAGGATGTAGCCGGGGTTGGGCATGAATCAGCTTCTGACAATTCGCGGGAAGGGACGGACGATGGGATCGAGCTGCTGACGCAGGCGCGGTGGGTGGGACGGACCGCATATTCGCAGGTGCGAGGTGCAGCGATCAGCATAGTGCGAGGCAATATGAAGAGAAGATGAACGGCAGGAGGTCAAAAGCGAGGTGACGGGTGAAGGTGCGTATTCGTTCGCAGTGACAGCGCTGCCGGCAACTTGACCGGCGTTCGAGCTTGACCCTATTCTGATGCTGTTGATACGTGCACGCCTTGTGATGGCCATATTACTATTCTGGTTTCAGCACGCGTGTGAATCAAGAATTGCTCACTGAACAATTCGAGGTCGGAAGCATTCTAAAGCCGTGCTTCCGCAGAATGGAGATCCCAAGAATGGCTCAAACCAAAACGACGCGCCACAATATCGTGACTCGCTGCCTGGCAGCGATGGCGCTTGTGTCTGTCTACTGTGTCGGCCTGATTGGCGCGTCCACGGTGTTGCTCACCACGAGCAGCACCTCGGCCGAGGCCCGTGGCGGTGGTCGCGGCGGCGGTCGTGGCTGGGGCGGCGGCCGTGGACGTGGCGGCGGGTTCTACCGTGGCGGCGGTCGTGGCTATGGTCGCGGCTATGGCTTCTACGGTGGGCCGCGCTTCGTGGCGCCGGGCTGCTATTTCAGCCGTCGCTGGGGCCGGGTGGTTTGCCCGTACTGAGTTGTTTGGCGCTGCGGCGCCGAGCGATGAGATCAAGAGGCGCTCCGGGCAACCGGGGTGCCTTTTGCCTTTCAGGGGGCCTTTTGCTTTTCAAGAAAGCGTGTGTCGAAAGCCGCTGTCTTTTTGCATAATGCTGAGGTCGCTTTTTAGCGGGCATCTTGTGTTTTGCGCTCAGAGTTCCAATGTCGGGACGGCAGGCCGGCGTTCCCGCGCATGGCAATTCAGTCCTCCCACTCCGGAATTTGCATGAGCACCTTGTTTTCCCCTTTCAAGCTGCGCGACCTCACGCTGCCGAACCGCATCGTCATTGCGCCGATGTGCCAGTATTCTGCCGAAGATGGCCGGGCCACCGAGTGGCACATGATCCATCTCGGCAATATGGCCCTGTCGGGCGCCGCCATGCTGGTGATCGAAGCGACTGCCGTGGAAGCCATCGGCCGCATCACACCCGGCGATCTCGGCCTCTATAACGACGCGACCGAAGCCGCGTTGAAGCCGGTGCTGGCGGCGATCCGCAAGCATTCGAACATTGCCGTTGCCATGCAGATCGCCCATGCAGGCCGCAAGGCGTCGAGCCACGCCCCATGGGATGGCGGCCAGCAGGTCCCGCTCGACAAGGGCGGCTGGGTCGCCCAGGCACCCTCGGCCATTCCGCAGAAACCTGGCGAACTGGCGCCGCAGGAGATCGACGTTGCCGGCCTCAAGCGCATCCGCGATGCCTTCGTGGCCACAGCGAAGCGCGCCAAGCGGCTCGGCATCGATGCGCTCGAAATCCACGGTGCACATGGCTATCTGCTGCACGAGTTTCTTTCACCGATCTCCAACCAGCGCACCGACAATTACGGTGGTTCGCTGGAGAACCGGATCCGGTTTCCACTCGAAGTGTTCGACGCGGTACGCGCGGCTTTTCCCGCGCACAAGCCTGTGGGCGTCCGCGTATCGGCCTCGGACTGGGTCGAGGGCGGCTGGGATATCGAGCAGACCATCGTCTTCGCCAATGAGTTGAAGAAGCGCGGCGTCGACTGGATGGATGTGTCGTCCGGCGGTGTCTCGCCGCAGCAGAAGATCACGCTCGGGCCGGGTTATCAGGTGCCGTTCGCCGAAGCTGTGAAAGCGGCGACGGGACTGCCGACGATTGCGGTGGGGTTGATCACCGACGCGCAGCAGGCTGAAGACATCGTGGCCTCCGGCAAGGCCGATCTGGTCGCCATCGCGCGTGGCATTCTCTACGATCCGCGCTGGCCGTGGCACGCGGCGGCACATCTCGGCGGCCAGGTGCAGGCGCCGCCGCAATACTGGCGCTCGCAGCCATCGACGCAGAAAGCGCTGTTCGGCGAAACGACTTTCGGCGGCCGCTGAGCCACTTCAAGACGCCTCAGATCAATACGTCTCAGATTCAACACCCACACATCGTCCCGCGAGCCGGGAGCGGTGTGTGGGTGTTTGCACTGCAGCACGCCGATCGAAGTCCGTCCTTATGCCCGCCTCGCGAATGGCAGCCCTGCGGCAGCATCGTGTTTACATGACAGAATGTCGCACCTACACAGCGCAAAATTCTGCGCCGTAAAATAACCGTGGCATCTGGCGCTGCCCGCCTATCGAGAGGAGCCCGCCATGGGCCGCCATTTCTTATGGCTTCTGCTGATCCCCTTCGTCGGCCTGCTCTGGGTCCCGTTCTACAACTTTCACGATCCGGTGCTGTTCGGCTTTCCGTTCTTCTACTGGTACCAGCTCGCCTGGGTGCCGGCGACCGCCTTTCTGACCTGGCTCGCTTACCGGACTTACCCCAATGAAGACTGAGCTCGATATTCCCGCCGTTGCGGTGTTTCTGTTTTTCTTCGCGCTCGTCACCGTGATGGGCTTCGTCGCCTCGAAGTGGCGCCGCCCGAAAACGCTGGCCAGTCTCGACGAATGGGGCCTTGTTGGCCGCCAGTTCGGCACCTGGATCACCTGGTTTCTGGTCGGCGGCGATTTCTATACCGCCTATACGGTGATTGCCGTGCCGGCACTGGTCTATTCGGTGGGTGCCTATGGCTTCTTCGCGCTGCCTTATACGATCTTGGTCTATCCCATCGTGTTCATGGTGATGCCGAGGCTGTGGCAGGTCGCCAAGGACAACGGTCATGTCACTGCCGCCGACGTTGTGCATGGCCGCTATGGTTCGCGCATGCTGGAAGCAGCAGTCGCCATCACCGGTGTCGTCGCCACCATGCCCTATATCGCGCTGCAGCTGATCGGCATGGCCACCGCGGTGAAGGCGCTCGGCTTCGAAGGTGAACTTCCGCTGATCGCGGCGTTCGTCGTGCTCGCGCTTTATACCTATTCGTCGGGTCTGCGCGCGCCGGCGCTGATCGCCTTCGTCAAGGACATCATGATCTACATCGCCGTTATCGCGGCGATCTCGGTCATCCCCGGCAAACTGGGGGGCTATGCCAATGTGTTCAATGCGGCAGACGAGGCGTTCAAGGCCAAGGGCTCCGGCAGCATCCTGCTGCAGCCCAGCCAGTATGTCGCTTACGCCACACTGGCACTTGGTTCGGCGCTCGCGGCCTTCATGTATCCGCACACGCTGACCGGCATCTTCGCCAGCAAAAGCGCCACGACGATCCGCAAGAATGCGGTGCTGTTGCCGGCCTATACGCTGATGCTCGGCCTGCTGGCGCTGCTCGGCTATATGGGTCACGCTGCCAAGTTGAAGCTTGCCAGCAACAATGACGTGGTGCCGGCGCTGTTCCAGACGCTGTTTCCGAGTTGGTTCGCTGGCTTCGCTTTTGCGGCGATCGCCATCGGCGCGCTGGTCCCTGCGGCCGTGATGAGCATCGGTGCTGCCAATCTCTTCACCCGTAATTTCTGGAAGGCCTATGTTAACCCGCAAGTCGATACGGCGGGCGAAGCCGCGGTGGCCAAGATCGCGTCGCTGGTGGTGAAGGTCGGTGCGCTGCTGGTGATCATCTATCTGCCGACGCAGTTCGCGCTCGACCTGCAGCTTCTCGGAGGCTTGTGGATTCTGCAGACGCTGCCGGCCTTGATCTTCGGCCTGTTCACCCGCTGGTTCACCGCGCCGGCATTGCTGGCCGGATGGGTGGTCGGCCTGTTCGGCGGCACATATCTGGCCTGGACGGACGGCCTCAAGCCGCTGCACTTGCTGTCGATCGGCAGCTTCCAGGCGACGGTCTATGTCGGCCTGATCGCGCTCGTCGTTAATATCGCGGTCGCAATGCTGGTCAATCTCGTGGTGCCGAAGCCGGTGGCAACGGCCGAGGCGGTGAGCACTTAAAGGCCTCCCCGTAAAGCCCGCGCGCGCATTGTTTCCGGCGCGCGCTGGCTTTATTGTCCGCGCGAACGCCCGCCACCCTGTGCGGGACCGCCGGATGGAGCTTGCCTGAGTGACTGAATCGATGCGCATCGGCACGCGCAAAAGCACCATGGCGCTGGCCCAGACCGAAGAGATCGCGCGCCGGCTGGCGGTGGTCGCGCCGGAACTGGCCGTCGAGATCGTGAAATTCGAGCCGGTCGGCGACCGCGACCAGACCAGCAATCTCCTGAAGCATGGCGGCAAGGGCGGCGCTTTCGTCGGCGAAATTCGCGCGGCCGTGCTCAAGGGAGCGCTGCATGCGGCGATGCATTCACTGAAGGACATGCCCGGCAATGAAGACACGCCGGGTCTCGTGATCGGCGCCACGCTGGTGCGCGATCCGCCGACCGATGCGCTGGTGCTGCGCGAAGGCGTCAGCCTCGACGACCTCAAGCGCACGCATGGCAAGGGCTTCAAGATCGGCACCAATGCCGTACGCCGTGCCGCCTATATCCGCCGGCTGTTTCCCGAGATCGAGGTGATCCACTTCCGTGGCGCTGCCGACACGCGCGTGCGCAAACTCGACAATGGCGAGATGCAGCGGCTGCCTGACGGCGGCGAGGTCGGTCCCGCCGACGCGCTGATCATGGCGCGCTCGGGTCTCGAGCGTGTTGGATTGGCGAGCCGCATCGCACGTGATTTCACGCCGCAGGAAATGTTGCCGGCCGTGGGGCAGGGCATCGTCGCTGTCGAATGCGCGGCGCATGATTGGGCCTCGCGGCGTCATCTGTCACTGATCGACGACCCTGCGGCACATCTGTCCTGCGATGCCGAGCGCGAGGTGCTTTGGGTGCTGAACGGCCACTGCAATTCGCCGATCGCCGGCTATTCGGTGATCTCGGGTGGTGAGATGTCACTGACCGCATCGGTGCTGGATGAAGCCGGCGGGCAATTCATCGAGGTGACGCGCATAGGGCCAGCGGATCGTCCGCGCGAGCTGGGGCGCGCTGTCGGGCTGGAGCTGCTGGACAAGGGCGCCGGTGCGCTGATCGAGGCCAATCGGCCAGCGGAGTAGTCAACCGCGAACCTATTCACGTCATGGCCGGGCTTGTCCCGGGCATCCATCTTTTGATGTACGACAGTGAAGTTGGATGGCCGGGTCAGGCCCGGCCATGACGGAGTGTGTGGCAACTACCCCTCCGCCATCCCCACCGACCACAGTGCAAACGCATAGACGATCGCGATCTCATCCAGCCGGTTGAAACGCCCGGACGCGCCGCCGTGGCCGGCGCCCATGTTGGTGCGTAACAGCACCGGGCCTCCACCCGTCATCGTCGCGCGCAGCCGTGCGATCCATTTCGCCGGCTCCCAATAGGTGACGCGGGGATCGGTGAGGCCGCCCATGGCCAGGATCTTCGGATAGTCCTTGGCCACCACCTGATCGTAAGGCGAGTAGGACAGGATCGTCTTGAAATCGTCGGCGCTCTCGATCGGGTTGCCCCATTCGGGCCATTCGGGCGGCGTCAACGGCAGGGTGTCGTCGAGCATGGTGTTGAGCACATCGACGAACGGTACTTCGGCGACAATGCCCGAGAACAGCTCGCCGGAGCGATTGGCGACGGCGCCCATCAGCATGCCACCGGCGCTGCCGCCATGGCCCACAATCTTTTTCTCGGACGTATATTTCGCGCCGATCAATGCGCGTGCAGCTGCGGCGAAATCGTCGAACGAGTTCGTCTTCTTGTCGCGCTTGCCGTCGAGATACCAGCCCCAGCCCTTGTCGGCGCCGCCGCGGATATGCGCGATGGCATAGACGAAGCCGCGATCGACCAGCGACAGCCGATTGGCGGAGAACGACGCCGGCATTGCCATGCCGTAGGAACCATAGCCATAGAGCAGCAGCGGAGCCTGGCCGTCATGCTTGAGGTCTTTGCGATGCAGGATCGACACCGGCACCTCGGCGCCGTCATGCGCTCTGGCCATGATGCGCGTGGTGACATAGTCGGCGGGATTGTGGCCCGACGGAATCTCCTGGCGCTTGCGCAACGTCCGTTCGCGCGTTGCCATGTCGTAGTCATAGACTTCCGACGGCGTCGTCATCGACGAATAGGCAAACCTCAGCGTGGTCGTGTCGAATTCGTAGCCACCCATGGTGTCGAGCGAATAGGCGGCTTCGTCGAAGGCGATGGCGTGTTCGTCTTTGGTGGTGAAATCCCGAATCACAATCGACGGCAGCGCATTGGCGCGCTCCAGACGGACGAGATGGCCGGCAGTGAGATCCATGTCGAGGACATAGATGCCTTCACGATAGGCGATCAGGTCCTTCCAGTTGGCGCGCGCGGGCGACGCCAGCGGTGCGGTGACGATCTTGAAGTCGATGGCGCCATCGGCATTGGTCAGGATGAACAGCTCGTCGCCGCGATCGGCCAGCGAATATTGCACGCCGTCTTCGCGCTTCGCCACGAGGCGCGGCGGCGCATCAGGCGTGGCCAGATCAATCAACTGCTGTTCGGAGGTCTCATGATCGCCGCCGGCGATGACGCAAAAGCGGCCGCTGGCGCTTTCATGGATATGGGTGAACCAGCCGGAATCCTGCTCCTCGAAGATGAGCCTGTCATCTGCCTGCCTGGTGCCGAGCCTGTGCAGCCAGACCTGCATCGGGCGATGGTTGTCGTCGAGCTTCACATAGAAGAAAGCCTTGCAGTCAAGTGTCCACACCACGCCGCCATCGGTCTCCTCGACCACGTCGTCGAGATCGTTGCCGGTGGCCCAGTCACGCACGCGGATGGTGAAATATTCCGAGCCCTTGACGTCGGCGCTCCAGGCTTCCAGCGCGTGGTCGGGGGAATGGCGGGCGCCGCCGAACTTGAAATATTTGTGGTTGGCCGCGAGCTTGTCGCCGTCGAGAATGATGGTGGCCTCGCCGCCATTCCGCGGCATGCGGCCGAACAATTCGTGCTGGCCGCCCTCGCGGAATTTCCGCAAATAAGCATAGGGGCCATCCGGCGACGGGACGCTGGAATCGTCCTCCTTGATGCGGCCGCGCATTTCCGCGACCAGCCTTGCCTGCAGCGCCGACGTGCCGCCGAGCAGGCTGTCGGTATAGGCGTTCTCGGCGTTGAGATAGGTGCGGATCTCCGGCTCCAGCACGCTGGGGTCGCGCAACACCTCCTGCCATTTGGCATCCTTCAGCCAGGCATAGTCATCGGCCACGGTGATGCCGTGGGTCGTGAAGGAATGCGGATGACGCGGCGCAACCGGCGCGGGTATGGAGGATGTCTGCTTTGTCATGAACGCTCTTTTCGCGGAAGCCTGATCGGATATGATTGCGTCACACGCGCGCATCGGCGCCTGCCCCGCATATTGGATATTCCATGGATATAGAGATTATCGACCGCCTTGCCATCCGCGATCTCATTGAAAACTGGGTGGTCTGGCGCGACGCCGGCGACTGGGATCGCTTTCGCACCGTCTGGTTTGACGATGGCCGCATGGTGGCCACCTGGACCCAGGGCACGGCTGACGAGTTCATCGCCATGAGCAAGGCCGGCTGGGCCAAGGGCGTCTCGATCATGCATTTCCTCGGCGCGCAGTCGATCGATCTCGCAGGCACCCGCGCAATTTCGCAGACCAAGATGACCATTGCCCAGCGCGCGCTGGTGCACGGCGTCAATGTCGACGTGATGCTCACCGGACGGTTCTACGACTTTCTCGAAAAGCGCGACGGCAAATGGGGCATGGTGCTACGTCAGCCGATCTACGAGAAGGATCGCATGGATCCGGTGGTGCCGGGCGCGCCTCTGAAGCTCGATGCGGATTTGCTCGCGAGCTTCCCTGAGGGCTATCGCCATCTCGCTTATCTGCAGAGCCAGATTGGCTATCAGATCAAGCCTGATATGCCCGGCCTGCGGGGCGCGGCAGTCGAAGCGCTGTATGCCAGCGGGAAGAAATGGCTGAACGGCGAAAAGCTGGACAGGTAGCTTCTCCCTCCCTCAAGCGCAGCGAAGCTGCGCGCAGCGGGGAGGGTGGCGCGCTTGCGAGCGCAGCGAGAAAGCGTGACGGGCGGGGTGCCACATACACAACTGAGTGTGGGGGCACCCCCACCCGACCGGCCTTCGGCCGGCCACCCTCCCCACAAGGGGGAGGGAAAGGCCGCCGGCTTCGGAATTCAACTAAACAAAGAAGAAACGGAAGGAAACACATGCCCGACTTCATCACCCTCGATGCACTGGTCCGTAACACCGCCGCGTCCAAGCCGACCAAGATCGCCGTGATCGACGCTGATCGCCAGATCGACTACGCCGCGTTCGACGCACTGATCGACCGTATCGCCGCGTCATTGCAAGCCAGTGGCCTCAAGCCGCGCGACGCGATCTCCATCTGTGCGCTATCGTCGATCGAATATGCTGCGGTCTTCCTCGGCGCGCTGCGCGCCGGTGTGGCGGTCGCTCCGCTGGCGCCGTCATCGACACCCGCGGATTTCGCCGCAATGGTGAAGGATGCAGCGGCAAAAATCCTGTTCATGGATGACGCGACGGTGGCCTCCTTTGCGGATGCAGCGATCGATCCGTCGGTCCAGCGCGTCGCGCTCGACGGCGGAAAGGCCGGCAAGCCGTTTGCGCAATGGCTAGCGCTGGAAGGTGCGAAGCCAGCGCCGGTGACGATCGATCCGGAGTGGGTCTTCAATATCATCTATTCCTCGGGCACGACCGGTACGCCGAAGGGCATCATCCACACCTGCTGGATGCGCTGGCGGCAATATGGCCAGCTCGATCCGCTCGGCTACGGGCCGGATGCGGTCACCGTGCTGTCGACGCCGCTCTATTCCAACACCACGCTGGTCTGTTTCAATCCGACACTCGCCGGTGGCGGCACCCTGGTGCTGATGAAGAAGTTTGATGCGCGAGGCTTTCTTGAACTGAGCGCGAAGCATCGTGCGACCCACGCGATGCTGGTGCCGGTGCAGTATCGCCGCATCATGGCCGTTGAAGATTTCGACAGTTTCGATCTCAGGTCTTTCGTGATGAAGTTCTCGACCTCGGCACCATTCGGCGGCGCGCTGAAGGCAGATGTGTTGAAACGCTGGCCAGGCGGGCTGACCGAATATTACGGGATGACTGAGGGCGGCGGCACCTGCGTGTTGCTTGCGCATGAACACCCGACCAAGCTGCACACGGTCGGCCAGCCGGCACCGGATCACGACATTCGCCTGATCGACGAAGATGGCAATTTCCTAACTCAGGGCGAAATCGGCGAAGTCGTCGGGCATTCGCCTGTCATCATGCAGGGCTATCTCAACCAGCCCGGCAAGACCGCGGAGACGTTCTGGCACGATGCCTCCGGCAAACGCTATGTGCGGACTGGCGATGTCGGGCGCTTTGACGAAGACGGCTTTCTGGAGCTGATGGACCGTAAGAAGGACATGATCATTTCCGGCGGTTTCAACATCTATCCGAGTGATCTCGAAGCCGTGCTGACGAAACACGACGACGTGCTTGAAGCCGCTGTCGTGGCCATGCCGTCGGAAGAGTGGGGTGAGACACCGGTCGCCTTCGTGGTGATGAAGGCGGGTGCCTCAGTCGATGCGCCGGGGCTGAAGGTTTGGACGAATGAGCGTGTCGGCAAGTTCCAGCGACTCAACGATGTCGTGCTGGTCGATGTGTTGCCGCGCAGCGCCATCGGCAAGGTGCTGAAGCGCGAGCTCAGGGATCGTAAGTTAGCGGCGGATTTGTCGGCTTAGCGCTTCTTTCTTTCCCTCTCCCCCTTATGGGAGAGGGTGGCGCGGACGAAGTCTGTGCCGGGAGAGGGGCGCGGCGTACTCAGGCCCTCTCCCGTCTCGAACCCGCTCCGCGTGTTCGATCCACCCTCTCCCACTGCGCGCAGCTCCGCTGCGCTGGGGGAGAGGGGAAGTAAGAGGCTGCCTCAATAATGCGGCGGCGGTTCATTCCGCGGCGCACCGCTGTTGCTTTCGGCTTCCTGCAGCCGCTCGCCGAGCGTGGCGACCTGCCGCGTCAGCATGTCGATCTGTTTCCACTGGGCGGTGATCGTCGCATTCAGCGTCTCGATCGTATCGTCCTGATAGGCGACGCGAGTTTCGAGTGCGTCGATACGTTCGCGCAAGCCTGTCAGGTCTTTTGCGGTCTCACTCATCGGATGCGCTCTCCCGCAGCATCGCAAAATCTTCCGAATTGATCGGCAGGTCAGGCTTGATCGACTGGCTTTCGACGAGGCCATGACCGAGCGCGACGCGCTGGTCGAACACGAAGCATTCGCCGCGCCAGCGGCTCTCGGCCTCAGGGATCTCCTCGAGATATTTCAGGATGCCACCCTTGAGGTGATAAACGTCAGCGAAGCCGCGCGACAACAGATACGAACTCGCTTTCTCGCAGCGGATTCCGCCGGTGCAGAACATTGCGATTTTCGTATGCTTGGTTGGATCGAGCGTGCGCGCGACGAAATCCTTGAACTGGCCGAAGCTTGCGATCTCCGGATCGACCGCGCCCTCGAACGTGCCCATCGCGACTTCGAACGTATTGCGCGTATCGAGCACCAGCGTGTTCTCGTCCGCGATCAGATCGTTCCAGTCGGCAGCATCCACATAGGTACCAACCGTCTTGGTCGGATCGGTCTCGGGATCGCCGAGGGTGACGATCTCCTTCTTCAGCCGCACCTTCATGTGCAGGAACGGCATCAGGCTGGCGCGGGAGAATTTCAGCTCGAGATGGTTCAGCCGATCGCTGAACATCACACCGGTCTCGAGTTCGCGCACCAGCGCATCGATGGCAGCGTCGGTGCCGGCAATGGTGCCGTTGATGCCTTCCTCGGCCAGCAGGATCGAGCCTTTGATGCCGAGATTGGCGCAATAGGCGCGCAGCGGCTCGCGCAATTGCCGGAAATCCGGCAGCGCGGCGAATTGATAGAGGGCGGCGACCTTGAACATGGCGGGGGGTTTACCAGCCGGACCAGCAAGGGGGAAGTCCGGGAACTGGCCGAAATATCGTTGCCATCAGGGCTTTGGGCCGGATGCTCCCCTGCACAGGTATTGACCTATGTCATTCCGGGCGGGTTGGCGTAACGCGCTGACGGACAGCAAAAAAGCCGGCCCCTCTTGGGACCGGCTTCTTTTGCAGCGTCACCTGCGACCGGCGGGGAGTCAAAACTCCGCCGGCTAAAATTAACTAAAGCTTGCGTTGCGCGAAGTCTGACGCCTTGTCGACAGCGTCCTTGGCTGCCTGTTTGGCATCGCCCACGGCCTTCTGCGCATGGCCCTTGCCTTCCTGGATCAGGCCTTCGCCCTGCAGGCGCTCCGACCCGACGGCTTCACCGACGCCCTGCTTGGCCTTGCCGATGGCTTCGTTTGCGGTTCCCTTGATCTTGTCTGCGGTGGCACCCATGGGATACTCCTGTCATGCTGCAGACGCAGTTCCGAGACCATTCTCGATACGCGCTGCTTGAGCTTCGCAGAGACAATTGCCAGCTCAATTGAATGTTCCTCACTCCCGGGGACGTGACGCCGCACGATGGGGCATCATTTCCGCGGAACCTAAGAAGGCATTGAAATGTCCGGTCACGGCCACGATCACACTCATCCGCATGATCATTCACACGACCACGATCATGACCCGGATCGCTGGAAGCATGACGGCATTCGCGTCATTCCGGCCGACAACCTCGATACCAACGTGCCATCGACCAAAGGCATGGACCGTGCGGCGGCTATCAATTTCGCGCGCGTCGGAGCGCAGAAACTTTGGGCCGGCACCGTGTCGATCCAGCCGGATGCCAAGACCGGTGCGCATCATCACGGCCATCTCGAAAGCGTCATCTATGTGGTGAAGGGCAAGGCTCGGATGCGCTGGGGCGATCGCCTGCAGTTTACCGCGGAGGCCGGTCCTGGCGATTTCATCTTCGTTCCGCCTTACGTGCCGCATCAGGAAATCAATGCGAGTGCCGACGAAGTGCTGGAATGCGTGCTGGTGCGCAGCGACGGCGAGGCGGTCGCCATCAATATCGACATCGAGCCGGTTGAGAAGCCGGAGACCGTGCTCTGGGTCGATCCCACGCATCCCGATGGCGCGGTGAAGAAGTAAGCATCAAGCTGAGGCCCTCGCCTGAGATTGGGCGAGGGCTTTTTGCTATTTGATCTCGGGCAGTCCCGGCGAGAACGCCAGCGCGCTCTCGATCCACTTCGCAACACGCAGTGTGTGCAAGTCGTTCAGATAGGGGCCGACCACCTGCAGGCCGAGTGGCAGATGGTTCTTGCCGAACCCGGCCGGCAGCGACAGCGCGGGCACGCCGATCAGGGTCCATGGCGCGCAATATTCGGCATCGCCGGTATAGCTCAGCCCTTCCGGTGCTTCGCCATAGGCCGGCAGCGTCAGCACCGCATCGTAATTCGTCATCTGCGCGGTGAAGTCCGTGCGCAGCTTCATCTGCAACGCCTTGGCCTTGAGATAGGCTGCCGCGCTGATGGCACTGCCGGTCTCTACCAGCTTCTTCAGGTGATCGCTGGTCTTGTCAGGATAGCGCGCGACGAGATCGCCGAAGATCACCGCGCCTTCGGCGGCCAGAATGATGTTGATCGCATCCCAGTTGCTGCGATCCAGTTCGGGCAGTTCAAGTTCTTCGATTATCGCGCCGGCGCCGCGCAGCCGCGCGACGGAGGCTTCGAACACCTGCTGCTGCTCGCTCTCCGCCTTGGCGAATTTGGCAAAGCGCACCACGGCGAGACGCGGTGACGGCAGCGGTAACACGCCGCGCTCGACGGAGATTTCGAAACCCGGCACCGGCGCGCCATGCAGGTCGCTGTCGCTGGTGCCTGCGATCAGCGACAGGGCATAGGCGACGTCATCGACCTTGCGCGCGAAGAAGCCGATGTGGTCGAGCGACTGGCTGAGGTGGTGCGCGCCGCTGCGGGGGATAGCGCCGAAGCTCGGCTTGAAGCCGACGACGCCGTTGAAGGCAGCGGGACGGATGATGGAGCCCAGCGTCTGCGTGCCCAGCGCCAGGGGCACGATGCCGGCGGCGACCGAGGCGGCCGAGCCCGAAGACGAGCCGCCCGGTGTGTGCTTGCTGTTCCATGGATTGGTGGTCGGGCCGGGATGGCGCCAGGCGAATTCGGTGGAGACGGTCTTTCCGAAGATGGTGGCGCCGAGATTGCGCAACCGTTCGACCACCCAGGCATCGGCCGATGGAACGTGATCGGCATAGACGGCCGAGCCGTTGGTTGTCGGCATGTCGGTGGTGGCGATGATGTCCTTTATGGCGACGGGAATGCCGGAGAGCGGCCCCGGTTTGCGCACAGTGTCGGTGGGGAGGACCTCAAAAGCCTTCAGTATGGGCTCGGCAGCCTTGGCCTGTGCGAGCCGCTCTGATGCGTAATGGTCCGCTGCAGAGGTGTTGCCCTTGAAGAGGCGGAGCAGGTCCAGAACCCCCGCGCCAGATGTTGCGGTGCGCGCGGTTGCATTCGTCATGTGGTGTCGTCCTGAACGTTTCTTCTGAGATCAAGAGAGGCGCGCAGCCGCTAGGCCGCGCGCCTTCGATATTACTTCATCGCCAGTGCAGGCTCGATGTATTTCTTCACCACAAACTTGTCATAGTCCGGCTGAGCCGCGAGATTGCCGAGCGCGATCTGGGTGTCCATGGAGATCTTCAGCGAGGGTGCAGAAATATCGACGCTGTCCGGATAGACGCCGTCGGCCAGCATGCGCTTGACGGCGGATTCGATCACGGCCGGGTCCAGCGTCGGGAATTCCTTCTGCGCGATTGTGACAGTCTTGGCCGGATCCTTCTTCATGAAACGCATCGCCATTTCCATGCCGTTGGTGACGCGCTGTGCCAGATCCGGATTGACATCGTTGCGCGCCGTCACCGACGAGAACGCATAGGCGCCGTAGCTCTTCGGGAAGCCGTAGACCACCTTCATGCCCTTGGCGACGACCTGATCTAGGCCGGGTTCATACATCACGGCGACGTCAGCCTGCTTGGCGAGAAACGGGCCCGGTTCGCTGCCGATCGCGACGGGGATCATCTCCACATCGGTCTTGCCGTCCATGCCGTTCTCTTTCAGGAGCTTCAGGAACAGCGAGGTGCTGGTGGTCGGCATGGTGCCAACGACCACCTTCTGGCCCTTCAGGCTCTTGACGTCAGTGAACTTGAAATCCGGCGCGGTGGCGATCCACACCGCGGCGCCGTTGACAACATTGGCGATGATGCCGACCGGCGCGCCCTTGGAGGCCGCAATGGCTGTCCATTCCGGGCCATGGATCGAGAACTGTGCGCTGCCGGAGATGACCGCCGAGAGTGCGACCGTGGGCGAGCCTGCGGTTTCCTTGGTGAGGTCGAGGCCCTGCGCGGTGAAGAAGCCCTCGTTAATGGCGACATAGAGCGGCAGGTACAGCATCGACTGGAAGGCCTGCGACAACACCACCTTCTTGTTCTGCGCCATCGCTGGCGTGGCGAGCAGGACTCCAGCCAGCGCGACTGCGCCGGTGATACGCTTCAACAACGACATAGAACGTCTCCGTTATGGTGGAAAGGGAGGGATTAAACCTGGACCTGATGCGAGGTGGTCGCCTGCTTCCATGGCAGCGAGGTACGCTCGATGATGTCGATGACGTAATAGAGCACGAAGCCGAGGATCATCAGCGTGAACAGCCCGACCCAGACCGAGTTGAGGTCGTACAGGCTGGAGGCGAGGAAGATCATGTGGCCGAGGCCGCGCTGCGACGAGATGAATTCGCCGACCACGGCGCCGACCAGGCCGAAACCGATATTGATGCGGAAGGTGGCGATGATCGACGGCAGTGTGGATGGCACTACAGCCTTCCAGAACACCTGGTGCTTGTCGGCGCCCATGGAGATCATCAGCGACTGCAGATCGACGTCGGCATCCTTGGCCGCCTGATAAGCGGCGATCAGCGCTACCAGTGCAGTGAGTGAAACGGCGAGTGCGACCTTTGAGATCAGGCCGGTGCCGAACCACAGCACCACGATGGGCGCGAGCGCGATCTTCGGCACGGAATTGATGGCGACGATGAAGGGCTCGACCAGTTTGGCGACGAACACCGAGTACCATAGCGCCAGGCCGAACAGCGATCCGAAGATGGTGCCGATGATGAAGCCCAGAATGGCCTCGAACAGCGTGTACCAGGAATCCGACAGCAGTTCGCCGCTCAGGATCAGTTTGTAGAACGTGGCGAAGATGCCGGAGGGCGATCCCATCAGGAAGGCGGAGATATAACCGGCATGCACGCCGGCTTCCCACAGCGCGAAGAAGATCGCGACGCCGAGCAGTTGCAACACCGCGCGGCCGAGCGTGGTATCGAAGGTGGAGCGCTTCTTGCGGGACTTGCGCGGAACGGCTTTTTTGCGCGCGGACGTACCGGACATCACGAGGCTCATGATGTTGTCTCCGTCTGGATATCGAGTTCGGCGCAAAGCGTCTTGAAATAGGTCGAGAATTTCACGTCGTTGCGCGCGGTGATGGGCGACGTTGCCTCGATATCGATCTCGTGCACGACCTTCACCCGTGCCGGGCGGCCGGAGAGCACCACGACGCGCTTCGACAGTGCGACGGCCTCGTCGATGTCGTGAGTCACGAGGATGACGGTCTTGTTATAGGTCTGGACGGCGTCTTTCAGCACGCCTTCGAGATAGAGCCGCGTCTGGTAGTCGAGCGCCGAGAACGGCTCGTCGAGCAGCAGGATGTCGGGGTCCATGATCAGCGTACGGATCAGCGCCACGCGCTGGCGCATGCCGCCGGACAGGGTCTTGGGATAGGCGTTCTCGAAGCCGGCGAGGCCGAACTGCTTGAGATACTCGCGCGCCTTCTCCTCGGCCTCCTTCTGGTCGACGCCGCGAGTCTCCAGCCCGAGCAGCACATTGCCCATCACTGTGCGCCACGGAAACAGCAGGTCTTTCTGCATCATGTAGCCGACGCGGCCGCGCAGGCTTTCGATTTCCTTGCCGCGATAGGTAATAGTGCCGCCATCGGGCTCCAGCAGGCCGGCGATGATGTTGAAGATGGTTGTCTTACCGCAGCCGCTGGGGCCAATAATGCTGACGAAATCGCGCTCGTTGATGGTGAAGGAGAGGTCGTCGAGCACATTGACGTCGCCGCCCTTGCCGGCAAACGACTTGCTGATGTTCTGGACGGTGAGCTGAATTTGTTTCGGCGGCATGATGCGGTTTCCTGGGTACCGCACATACGCAAGCTGCGTGCCATCTTGGGCGCGAAAAAGCTTCAAGCAATCGCGCAGGTTTTCTGCGGATAGCTTGAGGCTTGAAGTGTTCTGCCCCGGCTTTGGGCAGGCTGGATTTATTCTCGGCGATAAATTGAGCAGGTGTGGCGAAGTGTATTTTTGGCGAACACTTTGCGTTAGCCCGTTACGGCCATCACTGCTTCCTTGATCTTCGCCAGCGCGTAATTGCCGACCATGGCGGCGTCCACATGCGGCAGGTTCGGGAGCTCGTCGGCAGCGACCACGCAATCGACGATGGCGGGTCCGTCACAGGCCAGCGCGTCGGCGATGGCCTTCTTCAGATCACCCGGCTGCTTGGCCGTAAAGCCCTGCGCGCCGCAGGCGCGTGCCAGTGCGGCGAAATCGGGATTGGGGAATTCGATGGCTTCGCGGAAGGGCGCCAGGCCGATGCTTTCGGCTTCCAGCGTGATCAGGCCGAGGGCGGAGTTGTTATAGACGATGACCTTGATGGGCAGCTTGTGCTGCACAGCCGTCATGAATTCGCCCATCAGCATGTTGAAGCCGCCGTCGCCGGTGAGCACGATCACCTGCTTGCTGCGATCGAGGATCTGCACGCCGTTGCCCTGGCCGACGGAGGTGCCGACCGCGGCATTGTTGAACGAGCCGATGATGCGCTGGGTGCCGTTCTGGCGGATCCAGTTTGCCGACCACAGCGTGTTCAATCCGGTGTCGAACACGAAGATTGCATCGGGCCGTGCCAGATCGCTGGCGATGCGCGCGACGGCCTGCGGGTGGATCTTGTCCTTGCTGCGCGCGGGATCGGCCTGCTTGTCGAGCATCTCATCCCACCTCTTGCGGGCGTGACTGGTCGTCTCGAAGAACTGGCCGTCGGTCTTGGTCTGCACCTTGTCCAGCAGCATCTTCAGCGCTGGCCGCGTCGAGCCGATCACGCCGAGCGATGTCGGCGTGCGCCGTCCCAGTGCTTCGGCGCGCACGTCGATCTGGATCACGTTGCCCTTCTTCGGCAGGAAATTCGAATAGGGATAGTCAGTCCCGACCATCACCAGCAGGTCGCAATCATGCACGGCATTGTAGACGGCCTTGGTGCCGATCATGCCGAGACCGCCCATCCATCTGACGTCATCGAACGCCATGATCTCCTTGCCGCGCACCGAATGCACCAGTGGCGCCTTCAGCTTGTCGCTGAGCGCACGCAGCAATTCGGCCGTGCCGATGGCGCCATGGCCGCACATGATGACTACGCTGCCGGCCTCGTCGATGCGGCGGGCGGCTTCCTGTATGGCGGCATCATTCGGCAGGATCTCGCCGCGCGGCACCAGCGTGGCAAGACTCGCTGTCGCCCCTTCGGCTTTCGACGACAGCACGTCGACAGGCAACGTCAGATGCGCGACGCCAGGCCCTGCATAGGCGGTGGAGATGGCCTGATGGATAACGCCGGGCGCCTGCGCGGCGGTGGTGATGGTCTGGGTGTAGAGTGTGACGTCGCGAAACAGCAGGTCCGGCTCGGTGGTCTGGAAAAAGTCGACGCCTTTTGCTGCTCGCGCCATTTCACCAGAGAGCGCCAGCACCGGGGCATGATCGCGCGCAGCCTCATAGAGGCCGGCGACGAGATGCGTGCTGCCGGGCCCTGTGGAGCCAGCGCAGACGCCGAGCTTGCCGGTGAGCTTGGCCTGGCCTGCGGCGGCCAGCGCCGCGCCTTCCTCGTGCCGTACCCCGACCCATTCGATCTTGCTGCGCCGGACTGAGTCCGCCAAAGGATTAAGCGAGTCGGCGATCAGGCCGAAAATTTGCTGTACGCCAATCGTCTCAAGCACATGGACAATCTCATCCGCGACAGTTTTCGACATGGGGGCTCCAATTTCCTGAAATGGTTCTCCGCCGTGAAGCGGGCACGACGGCAATGTGTTCGGCGATCCCGGCATGGGAACCGATCGACCGCATTGCGGCAATAACTGAACCGCGAAACGGTTTCATGATGGTCAATTAAGTTTGCGCAATGCTTGGACAAATGCGCGATGTGTTGGACGTTTGTTACGCGTATCTGAAGATCGGATCGTCATAGTCGATGGCCGGAAACAGGTTCTTGTCGCTCCAGTAGTCCTGGTTGTGCTGCCACTCCTGCTTGTCGCCGCGCTTCGGCAACAGGTGCATCCCGCGCATGATATAGCCCGGGTTGAAGTCTTCGGGATCGATCCAGGGCAGCAGCGGCATGTCGCTGTCTTCCGGCCGCAGCATCGGCGTCACCACGGTTGTGCCGGTCTCCTCCATGTGTTTCAGCAACCCGCAGACGAAGTCGGCGACGAGGTCGACACGCAATGTCCAGCTGGCGCGCAGGTAGCCGAAGATCCACACCATGTTCGGCACACCGGTGAACATCATGCCGCGATAAGTCACGGTATCCGAGAAATTCAGCGGTGCGTCATTGATGGAGAAGGTGATATCGCCGAGCATGTTGAGATTGAAGCCAGTGGCGGTGACGACGACGTCGGCGTCGATCGTCTTGCCTGATTTCAGCGTGATGCCGTGTTCGGTGAAGGTCTCGATCTCATCGGTGACGACACTCGCCTTGCCGGCCTTGATGCTCTGGAACAGGTCGCCATCGGGAATGAAGGCGATACGCTGCCGCCATGGCCGGTAGCGCGGCGTGAAATGTGTGGCGATGTCGTAGTCCTTGCCGAGATAGGTCTGTACTCCCTTGAGCAGTTCCTCTTTCACCACCTCCGGTTCACTGTTAGTCCGCTTGGTAAAGGCCTGCTGATCGAACAGGATCTTGCGGCGGACGATCTCGTGGACCCATTCTTCGTCGACATCCAGCTCGCGCAGCGTCTCAGCCAGAGCGTTGGCATTGCGGCCGGTGATGAAGAAGGTCGGCGAGCGCTGCAGCATGGTGACTTCGGCGCATTTGTCGGCGATGGCCGGCACCAGAGTCGCCGCTGTGGCGCCAGAGCCGATCACCACGACTTTCTTGCCGGTGACGTCGAGATCCTCCGGCCAGGTCTGTGGATGTACCATGCGGCCCTTGAACCGGTTCATGCCCGGCCATTGCGGCGTGTAGCCCTGACTGTGGTTGTAATAGCCTTGGCACATCCAGAGAAAACGCGTGGTGAAGAGCAGCGTTTCGCCGGTGTCGTGGCGGACGACAGTCAGCGTCCAGAGCTTGTCGTCATTCGACCAGTTGGCGGAGAGGATCTTGTGCCGATAGCGGATATGCGCGTCGAGGCCGTTCTCCGTGATGACGTCGCCCATATAGCGCAGTATCTCTGCCGCGGTGGCGATGGGCGCCGAGGTCCATGGCTTGAAGCGATAGCCGAAGGTGTGCAGGTCACTGTCGGAGCGGATGCCGGGATAGCGATGGGTGTGCCAGGTGCCGCCAAAACTATCCTGAGTTTCCAAAATCAGAAAACGCGTATCTGGATTTTGCTTCGTCAGATGATAGGCGGCGCCGATGCCGGAGATGCCAGCGCCGACGACGATGACATCGACATGCTCGGCGGCGCTTTCGACGGATGGATCTGTGGCGATCTTTCCCTGGACGTTCATGGGCTCCCGATCTTTTTTGGCTCTCGCGCTTGGTGCGCGGATGCTTTTATGCGGCGATCCCCGGCCTAAGGCCGGGGATCGCCGCGATCGGTATCATTAACGATCACAGGGAATGCGCAAGTGGGAATTGCGCTGGAGAGGCGTCAGCTTTCTGCTGCAGGGGCCGCCGCGAGTGGCTGTGCGCGTCTCGAGAACAGGATGCGCTGATACAGCCAGCCAATGGCCACCAGCACGAGGCCGAGGCACATGAAGGACAGCGCACGATAGACGCCGGTGAGCGACGACATGTCGACCAGGAACGCTTTGAGGATCGTCAGTGCAATCACCACGGCAGAGGCGAGGCGTGCGCGCTGCGAGTTGAACAGGATGCCGATGCCGAGCAGCACGACGCCAAAGCCGAGCCACGCGATCGACAGCGTATATTGCTCGGCGTCGGTGATTGAAGCGTTGTAGAAGATCGGACCGTGATAGATGCGGCGGATTTCCAGTGTCACATACATCAGGGCTAGCACCAGCGCACCACCGGCGATGGTGTTGCCATAGGCCGGCTTGCGACGGCCGGCGACGGCGTAGGACAGCAGCAAAGCGAGCACTGCGGGCAGGGCATAGCCGAGCAGCAGCAGGTTGATGACCATCCCACCCACATCGATGTGCCAGATGCCGGGATTGGTGAGGAACAGCAATCCTCCGAAGCTTGCGATGCCGGCGAACAATGTCAGCAGCCCGGCACTGACGCTGTGCACGATGCTGCGGCTCCGCTCCCACAGGCGCTCTAGCCCGATCGCCATGGCCAGCGCGACGCAGACCTGCAGCGCGACTTCGGTGAGATCCGACGACGAGCGATAGACATTGCCGCCATTCACGAAGTGGCGGATCTCCATGAAGGCCAGCAGTACCGTAAACAGGATGGCAGCGGATTCCACCATGCGCAGCGGCGCGTCATCGCCGCGTCGGCGCATCAGGATGCTGGCAGCCCAGAACGAGGCTGCCGGCACGCCATAGCCCCACAGCAGCCAGTTGAAAATCGGCGTGGTGCCGACGAGATCGCCGACCACGCGGGGTTCCCAGCCCATGCGGGCGACGACGATGCCGGCGAGGATGGCTGCGAGCCAGCGCAGGAACGGGATCGGCCGCTGCATGGAGATCCAGGCGGTGCCGAGTGCCATCAGCGATAGCGCGATGGTGAGCCAGCCTTTTTCCAGTGCAAAGGTCAGCCCCAGTGCCAGCGCGCCGAGCGTCCCAGTGGCGAACAGCGCGGTGGAGATTGCGAGGCCCGGACGTGGCTCGCGCTTGCCGAGCAGTTCGGTGGCCACGGCAAAAACGGCGCCGATGATGACGGCGAGAATGGCGAAGGGAATCGAGCGATCGAGATGCGCGATGCGGGCATAGAGCGCGATCAACAGCGCCAGCGGCGTGAACACCGCGGCGCCCGACCAGATCACCGGAATGACGGCACTGACGGAGCGGCCCTGGGCGAGGAAGCCGAGTACGCCGAAGCCGATGGCGAAGAGCGCGGCGGATGCGAGATGCAGCGACACCGAGCTTTCCACCGGGCTGGCGCCGATCCCCGCCAGCGGCCCGCCGGGCAGCACCAGCATGTCGAGATTGCCCTGGATGGCCCGTTCCAGAAATACGACGGCGACGAAGCCTGCGGCCACGGCAACAGCCGCGGTGGCCGCTTGGGCATACCACGCGACGAACAGCGTGCCGGCGACGATGAGAGCGAAGGTCACCATGGCGATGTCAGCATGAAAACTGGAAAGTACGACCAGCGTCGCGCTGAGCAGGCTCGCACTGAGTGCGCCCGATGAGATGCCTTCGATGCGGCCATCTTGGGCCGGCGGACCATACAGGAAGCCGCAGACGACCAGTAGCGAGGCCAGGATGAAACCTGCGAGCACATGGAAGGCGTGCGGCGCGAGGGACGGCGTGCCGGCGTCGAGGCCTGGCAGGGTCCATAGCGTTGCGAAGGTGATGGTGGTCAGCGCCAGCCAGCGCCACAGCCGGATACGCGCGAGACTGAAGGCGGCCGCCATGACGATGGCGAGATAGATATACAGCGCCCAGTAATCCGGCTTGCCGGAGGATACTAGCACCGGCGTAACGAAAGCGGCTGCGATGCCGAGGCCCGCGAGCGCCGGGCCGTGTAACAATGCCGCGGCCATGGTGCACATGGCGACGATGCCGAGCAGGATGAAGGCCGTGGCGGGGACCAGGAAGTCGTATAGCGCATAGGCGGCGTAGACGGTGGCAAAGGCCACCGCCGTGCCGGCGGCGGTGAGGATCGCCGGAATATTGGCGATAGGCAGCGGTGCGATTGCCGAGAGGCTTTCCTTGCGGCGCGCGAACTCGCCGACCCCAAGTAGCGCCAGCGCGAACAACCCGCCGAGCAGCACGCGCACTTCCGGGCCGAGCAGTCCAGCCTCAATGGAATAGCGGACCATGAAGAAGCCGCCGAGTGCCAGCGTGAGGCCGCCGACCCAGACCACCCAGCGCGTGCCGATGCGTTCCTCGAAGCCGGGGCCAGCCGCAGGGGCTTCCACAGGCGTGGCGGGTTCGGGCGCAGTGTGAGCAGGGACATCTGGCTGGATCGAGGGTGCGGCCTCGCGGATTACCTCGGTCGATGTCTCTGAGAGAGCAGGCGCGGATGCAATGTCCGGTGCGGTCGCTGTGAGGTCCGGTGTTGCTGCGGCGGTCGTCGCAGCCACATGCGGTGTCGCTTCGAAGGCGTCGAGTCGGGCGCGCAGCACCTTCACCTCATTGCGCGCCTTGCGCGCGAAGATGAAGGCAACGATAGCAATCACCAGCGTGACGAAACCGAAATCATCGAACATCGACTATCAAACTCTCAGAGAGCAGGACGCGCGCCAATCATGCCCCGGAACGACGTCCGGGGACATGGCAACTCTATGTGTTGTCGTGGAGAACTTTAGTTCACGCGCTGCGTGTATTTGGCGCGCAATTGCTGGAATTAATCCAGATCGAGGCGGAACGGCTTGCCGATCACGGTCAGATTGCCGGGACCCATCTCGTCGAGCGCGCGGACCATGCGGCCGCCGCGGCCGAGCGCCTTGTCGGCGAGGGTCACGAGCAGGCGGTTGGGGGAGGCGATCGGCGAGGCCGCGCGGATTCGCAGCGCGATGTCGCGCTCGTCGCGGTCTGGATTAAGCAAGCAGGCGGCGGCAAAGGCGCTGGCGGTGGAACGCGAGATGCCGGCATAGCAATGGATCACCAGCGGCGAGGCGCGATCCCAGCCGCGGACGAAGTCTAGCACCTGCGTGATGTGGCCTTCGTTGGGCGCGACAAAGCCGTCCATCGCCTCGGTGATGTCGTCGACCTGAACCCTGAGATGATTGGCCTCGCTGATCGACGGCGGCCGCTGCACCTGGGCGACATTGGCCATGATGGTGAGCACGTGGCTCGCGGCCGTGTCCTTCACGGTGGGATGCAGATCGGCGAGCGAGCAGACGTGGATCATCGGTGAACCTTTTGTTGAGCGTCGTTATAACGCTCCGTTCTCTCCACGTCATGCCCGGGCATGACGGAGTTTAAATTACGCCAGCAGCGCCTCAAACCTTGCCAGAAACCGCTTCTCAGCCTTCCCCGCCGACCACGGCGTCAGGTAATCTTCCACCATGGCTTCCGAGAGGCCGGGATCCTTGCCGAACAGACGCTTTGCCTCGGCTTCCTTGAAGCCTGCAAGGCGTGTGGCTTCCAGATAGGCGGCGCCCATATCGGCGGCCTTGATCTGTTTGGTGATCTCCGCTGCCAGCGCCGGCGGCAGGCCGAAGCGGATGTGGATGGCGCCGAGCAGGCGATTCTCGATTACCTTGTAATCGCCGCCGATCACCGCCTTGAACGGCGAGATCATGTCGCCGACGACATATTCCGGTGCGTCGTGCAGCAGGGCCGCGAGCCGCACGCGCTCGTCGGCGCGCGGCATTTGCTCGCGCAACACGGCTTCCACGAGAAGCGTGTGCTGTGCCACCGAGAAAATATGCGCGCCGTGGGTCTGCCCGTTCCAGCGCGCGACGCGCGCTAGCCCGTGGGCAATATCGGCAATTTCGATATCGAGCGGCGAGGGATCGAGCAGATCAAGCCGCCGGCCCGACAGCATGCGTTGCCAGGCGCGGGTAGCGACGTCAGTGGAGAATTTCGATTTGGCCATCTGTTCTTGGTCTTGAGTTTCTTACTGCTACTTCGTCTTGAGGCGCGGCTTACGCTTCAGGCCCATGCAGGCCTCGTGGCAAAAGCAGGTCACGAGATGATCGTTGACCATGCCTGTGGCCTCCATAAAGGCATAGACGATGGTCGGGCCGACGAATTTGAAGCCGCGTGCCTGCAGGTCTTTCGAAATCTTGGCCGATAGCGGTGTCGAGGCAGGCACGCTGCCATGGGTCTTGAAATTGTTGACCAGCGGTTTGCCGTCGACGAAGTCCCACAGATATTTCGAGAAGCCGGCGCCTTCTTCCATGATTTTCAGATAGCCCTTGGCGCTGAGGATCGCGCCTTCGATCTTGGCGCGGTTGCGCACGATGCCGGCATCGCTCATCAGCGCATGAACTTTCTTCTCGCTGTAGCGCGCGATCTTCTCCGGCTGAAAGTCATCGAATGCTTTGCGGAAATTGTCGCGCTTGCGCAGGATCGTGATCCAGGAGAGGCCGGCCTGGAAGCCATCGAGGATCAGCTTCTCGTAGAGCGCGCGGTCGTCATATTCCGGGACGCCCCATTCGGTGTCGTGATAGGCGACATAGAATGGATCTTCACCGGGCCACGGGCAGCGCGTCTTGCCGTCGGCATGCGTGATCGCGGGCTTGGTCATGCGGGGGTCTTCTTCGTGGCCAGTGCACGCACCGCAGCGGCGTCGGCCAGATGAATGGCGATGTCGCCGGCCGTGAAAGCGGCATCGGCATCGAGCGCATCACTGGCGCGGTCGGTGCGGATCATGGCGAGGCCACGGCCATCGGCAGACGAGCCCATGGTGCCGATCGGCTTGTCTGCAGCGCGGATTTCAGTGCCGGCGGCCGGCGCCGCGCCATCCAGCGTGACGCCGACAATGCGCGTGCGCGCGGTGCCGCGATGCTGCATGCGGGAGACGACCTCCTGGCCGATGTAACAGCCCTTGTCGAAATCGACGCCGGAGAGCTTGTCCATATTGGCTTCGTGCGGGAACGCGTCGCCATAGGCAAAGTCGGCGCCCCCACGCGGCACGCCGAGGCTGATGCGATGCGCTTCATAGGCCGACGCATCGACCAATTCGGCCCCAACCAGCGCCGCCGTCTTAGCGGCGAGATCCGCCGGCACGAGGATGCGATAGCCGAGCGCAGCGTTGCGCGGATCGGCAAAGGCGAGGTCCGGCTTCATGCCGGGCTCGCCGTCCCACACCGCGAGCACGCCGAGCGCGTCGGAGAGATTTTCCACGGTCACCTTGGCGCGCAGCTTGTAGAAGCCGAGCTTGGTGGCCAGCGGTTGTGCCAGTTCGCGCGGGCAGTCGATCAGGAGCCCGCCGCCATGGCCGGCCGGCGCTTCGGTGATGAGGAAGTCGGCGATGATTTTGCCCTGCGGCGTCAGCAGCGCGCCGAACCGCGCGGTGCCAGGCGTCACCACCTCGATCTCGGAAGTCACGAGGTTGTTGAGGAAACCGCGGGCGTCGTCGCCGGCGATTTTCACCACACCCCGATCGGGGAGAAACGCTGCTTTCATTGGGAAAATCTCGAAAAATCCAATAAACGAGCCAGGAAACGAGGGTGAATCACGGCTGGCGGATATGACAGCTAAAGTTAAGCCGCTAAGATGCCGACAACAAGGCCCGCGCTCATCCTGCGCGGCATTCACAGGCTGTGACGAGACCAGATGACCCAGACATTCGATACGATTTTGAAGAACGGCACCGTCGTCAATCAGGACGGCGAGGGTGTGCGCGATATCGGCATTCGCAATGGCCGAATCGCGGCCATCGGATCGCTCGGTGCTGCCTCGGCCGCTGAAGTGATCGACTGCAAGGGGCTGCACATCCTGCCCGGCGTGATCGACACCCAGGTGCATTTCCGCGAGCCGGGCCTAGAGCAGAAGGAAGACCTGGAGACCGGATCACGCAGCGCCGTGATGGGCGGCGTCACCGGCGTGTTCGAGATGCCGAATACCAATCCGCTGACCATCGACGAGGCGACCTTCACCGACAAGGTGAAGCGGGGTCATCATCGCATGCATTGCGACTATGCCTTCTTCATCGGCGGGACCCGCGAGAACGTGCAGGACCTGCCGGAGCTGGAACGTGCGCCCGGCTGCGCCGGCGTGAAGGTGTTCATCGGCTCGTCGACCGGCGCGCTGCTGGTCGAGGATGACGACAGCCTGCGCCGCATCTTCCAGGTCATCAAGCGCCGTGCGGCGTTTCATGCCGAGGACGAATATCGCCTCAATGAACGCAAGAACCTGCGCATCGAAGGCGACACCCGTTCGCACCCGGTGTGGCGCGACGAGACTGCGGCGCTGATGGCGACGCAGCGGTTGGTCAACCTTGCGCGCGAGACCGGCAAGCGCATCCATGTGCTGCATATCTCAACGAAAGAAGAGATCGACTATCTGCGCGACCACAAGGACGTGGCTTCGTGCGAAGCGACGCCGCATCATCTGACCATGGCGGCGCCAGAATGCTACGAACGCCTCGGCACGTTGGCGCAGATGAACCCGCCGGTGCGGGATGCCAGCCATCGCGACGGCATCTGGAATGGCATCAGTCAGGGCATCATCGATGTGCTCGGCTCCGACCACGCGCCGCACACGCGCGAGGAAAAGAAGAAAATCTATCCGGCGTCGCCCTCGGGAATGACCGGCGTGCAGACGCTGGTGCCGATCATGCTGGATCACGTCAACGCCGGCCGCCTGTCGCTGGCACGCTTCGTCGATCTGTCGAGTGCCGGTCCCGCGCGGCTCTACAACATCGCCATGAAAGGCCGCATCGCGGCGGGCTATGACGCCGACTTCACCATCGTGGATCTCAAGCGCACCGAGACCATCACCAATGACTGGGTAGCCTCGAAAGCCGGCTGGACGCCCTATGACGGTGTGAAAGTCACCGGCTGGCCCGTCGGCACCTTTGTGCGCGGCCGCCGCGTGATGTGGCAGGGCGAGCTGGTTACGCCGTCGCAGGGCGAGACGGTGAAATTCCTGGAAACGCTGAAGGCGTAAGCTATCTCAGGCTGGATCGCCCGCGAAAGCGGGCGACGACAGTCAGAGCTATGTGACTACTGCCGTGCCAGTGTCAGCGAGAACTCGCCATTGCGCACGCGGCCCGGAAGACCCTCGACAAACTTCGCCACGGCGTCCTCGCCATAGGTGCCGACGAGCTCGGCAAAGGCTGCGAACAGGCTGGCCTGCGCGAGGCAATCGCCATCGACGCCGTCATGCCGTGCTTCCGCCCAGGCTTCGTTGAGATAGCTCAGCGCGGCCTGCTTCTGTTCCTGATCCGGTAGCGGATCGCGGGCGGGGCGGTACGACAATGATTCGCTCATGAAATTCCCAAAACGGTCTTCGGCGCGCATCAAAGCGAAGCGCGCCTCGCAAGTTCGAATCGAGATTTACCACGCGGAGCAGGTTCCGCGAGCGACATCTTTAGGAAAGGTTAACAACAGCGACTCACATTGTCCGACATTATGTTAACAGCGGGAACCGGCCATCTTGACCGGTTGAGGAAGCCTATGGACGCAAACAGTTTTTCGTCTTTCGCGAGTCCCGGCGACGCTGCGCGCGCAGCAGAGTTGCGCCGCGTCAAGGCGATCGCGGCCCTGGTGCTGGCGAGCTGTCTGGTGGTGTTCATAGCGGCAAAAATCCTGCTGCCGACTCATCCCGTGTTCGGATTCGTTGCGGCCTTTGCGGAAGCCGCGACCATCGGCGGATTGGCGGACTGGTACGCCGTTGTCGCGCTGTTCCGTCGGCCGCTGGGTCTGCCGATTCCACACACCGCGATCATCCAGGCGAACCAAAATCGCATTGCCGACAAGCTGGGTGAATTCATCGAGGTGCATTTCCTCGAAGCCGCGCCGGTCGAGGCTAAATTACGTGAGGTGGATTTTGCGAGTTTCGTTGCAGACTGGTTGAGCGATAAAAAGCGTAGCGCGGATCTCGCGCGTTTCTTGCTGCGGCTGTTGCCGGAGGCGATGTCGGCGACGGAAACGTCTGGTCTCAAAACCTTCATCACGCGCCGCGTGATGACCCAGCTGCAGTCGGTTGATCTCGCGCCCATCGCTGCCGGCACCATGCGCGGCTTCATTCGCGATGGTCGCCATCAGGGCCTGCTCGACAATCTGCTCGGCGCCATGCATGGCGCGCTGACCGAGCCGGACACGCTGGCCGTCATCAAGAACAAGATTCGCGACGAGCTGCCGACATTGCTCAAACTCTATCGCGCCGATGCGTTCCTGCTAAAGCGCATCGTCGCGTCGGCCACGACCTTCTTCGACGATGTACGCAAGGATCCTGCGCATCCGTTCCGTGGTGAGTTCGATCGCATGCTGTTGTCCTTCGTCGATCGGCTGGAGACCGAGCCCGGCTTCACCGGTCGCATTGATGGGTTGAAGCGCGATCTGCTTGCGCGCCCCGAGCTTGCCGAACTTGGGCGTAATCTCTGGAACAATGCGCGCAGCTTCATCGAGCGCAGTGCATCGGGTGAAAGCAATGTACTGGCACATCATCTCGCCAATGTGTTCGTCGAGGCCGGCGCAGCGCTGCGCGCCGATGCCGAGATGCGCGGCGAGATCAACCAGGGCATCGCCGTGGTGCTGCGCACGTTCATCGCCGATCAGAAAAGCGGCGTGTCTAGTTTTATCGCCGATCAGGTGAAGGGCTGGGACATGCAGCAGTTGATCGGTGTCATCGAAGTCAATATAGGCCGCGATCTGCAATATATCCGCTTCAACGGCTCGCTGATCGGCGGGCTCGCCGGGCTGGCGCTCTACACGATCGAATATTTGTTGCGACTGCTGTGAGAGCAGTTCCGCATTGCGGAAGTGAGGCGCCGGGGGTATCGGGATGTGCTTGAACTGCCGCAAACCCGACCTTAACTTGAGTGAACTGATACTTGCGGCGCGTTGTGTGATTCCCTCCCTGTGAGGCTGCTTTCAAATCAATCGATATGACCGGCCAACGCGCCGGCGAGAGGAAATCAGATGTCGGCTACGGCCCAGGCGCAACGTCCCCCATCGAAAACCCTGATGTTCCTTGAAGGCCGTGCGGTCCACGAATTCGGCGCGTTTCTTGGTGCGCTGCCGTTGCTGAATCTCGCGCCGCGTGGCGATGGTCATCCGGTACTGGTACTGCCGGGCCTTGTGGCCTCGGATGTTTCGACAGGTCCGCTCCGCACCTTCCTTAAGGGCCGCGGCTATGCCGTCAGCGGCTGGAAGCAGGGCCGGAATCTCGGTTTGCGCGACGGTGTGCAGGGCAGCATGGTCGAATTGCTGAAAGAGATGAACGAGACCCACGGCCGCAAGGTGAGTCTGGTCGGCTGGAGTCTCGGCGGCCTTTACGCACGCCAGCTCGCCAAGATGATGCCGGACCGCGTCCGTTCGGTGATCACGCTGGGGAGCCCGTTTGCCGGCCATCCGAAATCCACCAATGCCTGGCGCGTCTATGAATTCGCCAGTGGCAAACGCGCCGATGACACCGACGACGATTTCGGTGGTTCGCTTGCCGATACGCCGCCAGTCCCGACCACCGCGATCTACAGCCGCACCGACGGTGTCTGTGCCTGGGAGGGCTGCATGGAGAAGTCATCGGCGATGTCCGAGAGCATCGAGGTCGAGAGCAGCCATTGCGGGATGGGGCATCACCCCGCTGTCGTCTATGCAGTGGCGGAGCGTCTCGCGCAGAAGGAAGGCGCGTGGGCGCCGTTCGATCGCTCAGGCTGGCGCAGCCTGGTCTATCCGGATCCTAACAGATAAAGGCGCGTCAGCGACGCGCTTACTCTGCTGCTGTCGTCACGATCCTGATCTCAGATGTCAGTGTCCGGTGTACCGGGCACTTGTCCGCGATCTCCATGAGCTTTGTGCGCTGCTCGGCGTCGAGCTTGCCGTCGATCGTGATGACGCGCTCGATCTGGTCGAGCATACCGTCCTTGGTCTCGCATTCCTCGCAATCCCTAGCGTAGATCTTCTTGTGGTTCAGCGTCACCGTGACGTGGTCCATCGGCAATGCCTTGCGTTCGGCATAGAGCCGCATGGTCATCGCGGTGCAGGCTCCGAGCGCGCTGAGCAGCAGATCATACGGACCGGGTCCGGTGTCCTCGCCGCCGGCGGCGATCGGCTCGTCGGCGAGTATCTGATGCGGGCCGACAGTGATGACCTGCTGGAATTTGCTGGTGCGCGTCTCGCTCACCTCCACCTTGCGCGGCTCTTCAGGCAGGATCGCTCCGGGCGTGACGGCGACCGCATTGAGATAGCGCCCGGCCCAGGCAGCGATGACATCGGCGACATAGATCGCGTCATGCTTTTGCGTGAGCAGATGATCGGCGCCGGCCAGCGAGACGAAGCTCTTGGGATGTTTGGCAGCGACGAAAATCTTCGTGGCGTTGTCAATGCCTACTGTGTCGTCGGTGGGCGCATGCATGATCAGCAGCGCCCTGTGCAGCCTGGCGACCTTGGCGATCAGATTGTGCTCGGCGATATCGTCGAGGAATTCACGCTTGATGCTGAATGGCCGACCGGCGAGCTTGACCTCGACCTCGCCCTTTTCGCGGATCGCGTCGACATGTTCGGCGAACATGTCGGTGACATGCGCGGGATCGGAGGGCGCCGCGATGGCGACAACGGCCTTGGCTTCCGGCACCTGTTCAGCGGCGGCGAGGATCGCTGCGCCGCCGAGGCTGTGGCCGATCAGGATCGCCGGCGCCTGTCGCATCTCGCGCAAATGGTCGGCGGCCTTTACGAGATCGGCGACATTCGACGAGAACGTGCTATTGGCGAAATCGCCCTCGCTGGAGCCGAGGCCGGTGAAGTCGAAGCGCAGCACGGCGATGCCCTTGAGCGTCAGCGCCGCGGAGATGCGCCGCGCCGCAAGCACATCCTTGCCGCAGGTGAAGCAATGCGCGAACAACGCATACGCATGGATATCGCCATCGGGCAGGTCAAGCGCCGCCGCCAGCATATGGCCGGCCGCGCCGGGGAATTGAAAGCGTTCAGTTGGCACGTGGGCTCCTGTCATGACAGATGTCTCTTTCTACACCGATTCCATCCAATCAATCAGCGGGTACCCAACACCCCGTGCGAAAATGAGGCCGAGCTGCCGCTCTCTTCGCGCTGCACCTCGGGTTGAACTTTAGTTCTGCGCGGCCGCTCGAGCACGCGCTTGCCGGCCTCCGATGTCGGTGCTAGATGTCGGGTCATCGTACAACTTTTGGGGTGCGCTGCCGGCACAAGCTGATGGACGGCGGGCCGGCACGCTCCTAGAATTGTGACAAGATCGACCCCGCAAAGGGGCGAACCAGAATAATGGCCAACGCGCCGCATCGGGAAATTCACAGGGAGGATTTCGTCCATGAAGAGAAGAGATGTCGTCAAAGGCGGACTGGCCGCACTTGCCGTCGGAGCGACCGGCCTCGGGCGGCTCACGCCTGCGCAAGCGCAGACCAAGATGGTGCTGAAAGCTTCCGACGTCCACCCGCTCGGCTATCCCACGGTCGAATCCGTGGTCCGGATGGGCAAGAAGCTGGATGCCGCCACGAGCGGCCGGCTCACCATCCAGATGTATCCGTCCATGCAGCTTGGCGGCGAGAAGGAAGCCATCGAGCAGGCCCAGGTCGGCGCTCTGCAGATCGCCCGCATCTCTGTCGGTGCGGTCGGCCCCGTGGTCGATGACGTCAACGTCTTCAACATGCCGTTCGTGTTCCGCGATTCGAAGCACATGGAGGCGGTCCTCGATGGCGAGATCGGCACCGAGCTGCTGAACAAGATCACGGCTAATGAAAAAACCGGTCTGGTCGCGCTTGGCTGGATGAATGCCGGCTCGCGCAACATCTATAACAGCAAACGCCCGATCAAGACGCTCGCCGATCTCAAGGGTCTCAAGATCCGGATGATCGGCAATCCGTTGTTTATCGACACCATGAATGCGCTAGGTGGCAACGGCGTCGCCATGGGCTTCGATCAGGTGTTTAGCGCCATGCAGACCGGCGTCGTCGATGGGGCCGAGAACAACTTGCCATCCTTCGTGGCGCAGAACCATTTCCAGGTCGCCAAGTATTTCTCGATGACCGAGCATCTGATCATTCCGGAATTGCTGGTGTTCTCGAAAGCGTCATGGGCGAAGCTCACACCGGACGATCAGGCGCTGCTGAAGAAATTCGGCCGGGAAGCGCAGCTCGAACAGCGCGTGCTCTGGTATGAGGCGGAGAAGACCGCGCTCGACAAGATGAAGGAAGTCGGCACCGACATCGTCACGTCCATCGACAAGCAGCCGTTCCGCGATGCCGTGAAGCCGGTGTGGGACAAATACGGCGCGAAATACGCCGAGATGACCAAGCGCATTGCTGCGGTGAGCTAGCGGCATATTCTCATTCTGTCGTCCCCGCTTTCGCGGGGACGACAGGATAGGCCTGCGCTTCCGTCGCGTTACCTGAGGTCTTCATGTCTGACGTTATTTCCAAACTGCCGGCTGCATCCAATCATCACGCAGATACGGCCAGCCATGGTGCGGCTTACGCGTTCCGCCGCGCCATGAACGCACTGTACTGGTCCGGTGCTGTGTTTTCTTGCCTGGCGCTTGTGCTGATCTCCGCGATTATCCCTTGGGCTGTTTACACCCGCTACATTTTGAACAGCGCGGCGTCATGGCCGGAGCCTCTGGCGGTGTTGCTGACGATAGCGGTGACTTTCATCGGCGCTGCCAACTGCTATCGCCAGCGTATCCACATGAACATGACGGTAGGTACCAACCTGCTGCCGCCTCACGCGCGTGTCGTAGCCGCCTTTATCAGCGAGCTGCTGATGGCTGCAGTGGCGCTGTTCATGGTGATCTGGGGCATGAAGCTGGTGATGGCCACCTGGGGCAATTCGGTGGATGAATTTCCCTGGTTATCTGTCGGGATCACCTACATGCCGATCCCCGTTTCCGGCGCGATGATGTTTCTCTTTGTTGTCGAACGCCTGACCATCGGTCCGCCGCCGCAGGATGGCAGCGACGCACACATACCTCTCGACTAGTTTCGCCGATCAGCTCCAGCCAGAACAAAGAAAATCCGACGTGGACATCGCCGTTCTTCTGCTCAGCATGTGTCTGTTCTTCGCCGTCGGCATGCCGATCGCCTTTGCGCTGGCGCTTTCGGCGCTGGTCGGCGCGCTGTGGATCGATCTGCCCGTTGCAGCGGTGATGCAGCAACTCTCCAGCGGCGTCGGCAAGGTGTCGATGCTGACCGTGCCGTTCTTCGTGCTGGCCGGCGCCATCATGGCAGAAGGCGGCATGGCCCGAAGGCTGGTGGATTTTGCAGCCGTCGTGGTCGGCTTCACGCGCATCCGCGGCGGCCTGTCGCAAGTCAATATTCTGGCCACCACCATCATGTCCGGAATCTCCGGCTCGTCGGTCGCAGATACGTCGGCGATTGGCTCGGTGATGATCCCGCAGATGGCGGCGAAGGGTTATCCACGGGTGTTCGCCACCAATGTGACCATCTCCGCCTCGGTCCAGGCGATCCTGGTGCCGCCGAGCCACAATGCGGTGATCTATTCGCTGGCGACCGGCGGCGTGGTCTCGATCACCAGCCTGTTCCTGGCAGGTATCGTGCCCGGTCTGTTGCTTGGCTTCGCGATCATGCTGTTGTGTCTCTACTTTGCCTATCGCGATGGTCATCCGAAGGGCGAGCCGGTGCCAGTGAAGCAGGCGCTGAAGATGCTGGGGGATGCCACCTGGGGCATCGTCACGCTGGTGATTGTGCTCGGCGGCATTCTCACTGGCGTGTTCACGCCAATCGAGGCTGGCGCTGTGGCGTGCGTCTGGGCCTTCTTCGTCACGATGTTCATCTATCGCGACTACAAATGGTCCGAGCTGCCGATGCTGACCTACCGGACGCTCCAGACGGTGGCGATGGTGCTGACGCTGGTCGCGACCGCGTCATGCTTCGGCTATGTCGCGGCGATGATGCAGATGCCGATGCACATGACCGAGTTCTTCGTCGCGATCTCGTCGAACAAATATGTGCTGCTGATGTGGCTCAACATCATGCTGCTGATTCTCGGCACTGCGCTCGATCTCGCGCCGCTGCTGCTGATCTGCACGCCGATCCTGCTGCCGGTGGTGAAGAGTTTCGGGATCGACCCCGTGCATTTCGGCATCGTGATGCTGCTCAATCTCGGCATCGGCCTGCTGACGCCGCCGGTCGGTACCACGCTGTTCGTCGGCTGCGCCATTGGCAAAGTCTCGGTGGACGAAGTGATGCGCGGGATCTGGCCGTTTTACTGGGTGATGTTCGCCGTCTTGATGCTGGTGACTTACGTACCGTGGTTCTCGATGGCGCTGCCGCACGCGTTCGGCTTCAGGTGAGCTACTGGACCGGATCGACTGACAACTGCTTGTAGCGTTCCTTACCGTTCAGCAAATGCCGGCGCATCGCATCGCGAGCCTTGCGCGGTGAACGGGCGCTGATCGCATTGACGATGACTTGATGCTCTTTCTCGATGCTCTCGAGATAGCGCTTCTGCAATTCGACCTTGCCATCGAAGGTGCGGATGCTCTGGCGCGGGATGATAAGACCGCCAAGGAATTCCAGAAAGCCGACGAAGCGCGCATTCTGCGTGGCGACGGCAATGGCGAAGTGGAAGTCAAAGTCCTCCTTCACCGCACGGTCGCCATTGGCGATGGCGCGGCTGAAGGTAGCCGCGGCCTTGGCAATGGCTCTGATCTGGGCAGCGGTGGCGCGCTCGCTGGCTATAGCCGCGGCCTCCATCTCGATGGCCGTGCGCAGTTCAAGAATTTCGATCACGCTGCCGATTGAGCCCAGACCGTCGGGGTCGATGGCATAAGGCTGCTGATCGGGTTCGCTGTTGACGAAGGCGCCAGCGCCTTGCCGGGTGGTTACAAGACCCCGGGCGCGGAGTGCCGCAATCGCCTCGCGAACGACCGTGCGGCTGACGCCCATGGCCGCCATCATGGCCTGCTCGGTCGGCAGGCGCGCGCCTGCTGGCAAGCGACCTTCAGTGATCTGGGCGGCGATACGCTCGACCACCTCCTCGGTGCGGCGGCGCACGGGATTGAGCGGTCGCAGCAAAGGCGTGCCTGCGGCCCCATTGGGTGTCTTGCGCCTGGTGCGTGGCTTAGCTTGTCCGGTCATCGTACAACCGGGCTATCATCGCCGATGTCGCTGCGCAAGCTTGCGGCACGCGGTATTGCGCTGCACGCTCTTACATTGTTTCGAGTTCGGGCAGCTTGAGATCGCATTCGACCCAGGCGCCGTTAATGGTGAAGCGCTGGAACGGCGAGTCGGGCACCGGAGCCTGCAATGGTGCGAGGAACTGCGCGTCGGCAGGGCTGCGCAGGTGAAACTGGATATGGCTGGCGGAGAGGGCGTTGCGCGACAGCCAGACCATGCCGGAAAACAGCTCGATCAGCAGTTGTCCGTATTTATCGAGACCGGCACTCCCGAAGTCGTAGGTCGGCGACACGGTCATGAAGCGGCAACGCAGCACGGGACCTTCGAATTTGGGCATCAGAAGTTTGCTGACCTGACAGAAGGCCTGCGGAACGGTGCCGTCGTAGAGGCCGTACAACCCACCCTTGCCGCCCTGCATGACAGGGTCCAACGCCGCGAAAATACCCTGGGTGTAAGTGGAGAAGTCTTCCTCGGCTGCCTCGGCAGCCTTACGCCACTGCGACTTCAGCGAAGCCCAGCTTCTGTCGGCGTCGGTGATCGGCACGAGCCGCATCTCGAGGTCCCCCCGCCGATTTACACACGGCCGGATGCAACCCTAGCTATATACCCTCAAGATTTTGATAACGCGGGAACCTGGCGCCAGCGGCGTTTGCGCTCCAGCGGACGTCTACAGAGCGCGTTCAGGCGCCAGCGGACTGTAGTCCGGCTGCAGCTGCGGCCACGATCGACGCCACGACCTGCTTCCAGGTCTTCGACGACTGTGGGCGATGAGACGAGGCTTTGAAGCGCATGGTCCTTGTCCGGTTGGGCCGCACATGTTGCTGCGCGGCCGAGCGTCCTCAGGGACGACACCCGGAAAATCGTGCCTTGCGCGGGGGAAGTCGATCCCCCGGCAAAAATAGCAATACCCGCGCTGCTCTCGTGCCGGACGGCGGTTGGCTTGTTCTCTGCCGGCAATGAACGGCAGTGAATTATTCTCGCTGCCTCAACCCATCGCGGGAGCTTGCTCCTGCACTGACGCCGGCTCCTGGCAAACATCGACCCAGCTGGCCCCGGTCAGTTCGGCCATCCGTGCCGGGGACATCTGCACCGAACTGTTGACCGAGCCCGCCGCCGGCCACACCTCGGCGAATTCCTTCAGCGACACGTCGCAGTAGACTTGTAATGGCATTGCCAGGCCGAACGGGCAGACGCCGCCGACCGGATGGCCGGTGAGGGCAACGACCTCGTCGGCCCCCAGCATGCGGGGCTTGCCGCCAAGTGCATCGCGTGCCTTCTTGTTGTCGAGCCGCGCTGTACCCTTGGTCACCACCAGCACCACCCGGTCGCCGACCCGCACCGACAGTGTCTTGGCGATTTGGCCGGGCTCGACGCCCAACGCCTCGGCGGCGAGAAGGACCGTGGCCGAGCTTTTTTCAGTGACGGTGACGGATAATTCGGGGGCGTTGGTGGTGAGAAAGGCGCGGACGGACTCAAGGCTCATGATGCGGTCTCGGTGACATACCGCCACGCCCTCTCACATGTCGCCAACAAAGTGAAGTCACATCTGTGCATTGGGGAACTGGGGCGGCGCTGCCGCGCCATTCCCTCACGCCAGTTTTGACCTTATACGGGCTCTTGTCTGGCTGACCGTGCCGGGCGATGTTCTGGAGCTTACCCTCGATGCTGCCGGCCTATGTGATCCATGCCAAGTCGTTGCCCGAGCGCACGGAGCATATCCAGTGCGAGCTCGACCGTGCGGGCATCACGTTCGAGTGGGTCCTGGATTTCGATGCCGATGAGATCACCTCCGATGTCGATCGGGCTTATTTCGCCGAAGGCGCCGACCTCACGCTGCGGCAGAAATCCTGCGCGCTGAAACATGTGGTCGCCATGCAGCGCATCCGCGAGCGCGGCCAGGATCTGGCGCTGGTGTTTGAAGACGACGCTCTGCTGGTACCGGATTTTTGCGAACGGTTGAAGCACGTGCTTGATGAAGCCGAAAAGTGGCCGCGGCCGCGCATTCTGCATCTTGGCGCCGCGACCAATTTTTACACCCCGGCGTCGGCGTTGCGCCCGGGCCAAATTGTCTATCCCGGCAATCGCGTGCGTAATATGGAAGCCTATGTGTTGGGTGCACCCGAGGCTTCGGCGCGACTTGACTGGATCGCGCGGCATCCGATGCATGAGCCTATCGACATCGCCTTCAACACCGGCGATCCCGCCATGGGCATCCCGTTCCTGTGGCCAGAACCGCCGCTTGCCGAGCAAGGCTCGCTCAACGGCGTGTTCAAGAGCTCGCTTGATCGCAAAGGGCATGCGCAATTGCAGCTGCGCATACAGTTTGCCGTGCAGAAGTTCAGGCGGCGTTATTTGAAGCGGTGGCTGAAGCTGAAGTAATTGGCGGCTTCCGGCCGGTCATTCCGAATGCGCATTGCGCACCAACGCGCCGAGCAATCCCACTGCCAGACAGTACAGCATCCCCTGCGTCACCGCCGAGATGTGGCTGTTGAATAGAGAGCCAATCACGTTCTGCAATACAACCGCCTGGCCGATGATGCTGACATAATCGCGCGCGAGAAAAAGCCGTGCATGCGCGATCCACATGGCCCATAGCAGCAGCCCGCCGATCAGGCCGACCTGCAGCACGGTATGCAGCGTTTGATTGTGCGGATCGGGCGTGGCTTGGCCATAGGGCGACGGCTTCGTCGCCTCCATGCTCTGATACAGCGGCTTGATGCTCCCGGTGCCGTGGCCGACGATGGGCGAGGCCTTCACGAAGCCGACTGCCTTGCTCCAGAAATCCAGCCGCGATGCGGTCGAAACTGTTTCGCCGGCGGCGGTCTGGCCGCTATTGGCGTTGATGTCCGAGTTGATCTCTGCAATCCGGCGCTGGGCTTGTGGCGAGGTCAGCAATGCGATGCCGATCACGATCATGGCTGCGACCGCGACCATGGCAGAGCGGCGCCAGCCGCCGGCATGGATGACGAATAAACCGAGCAATGCGGTGGCCATGATCGCGCCGGTCTTCGACACATAGATCAGGAAAATGTCGGCAAAGAACAGAAGCGCGAGCACGACCATCGCAATGGCGCGGCGGGTGTCCTGCACCCAGATACGCATCGCGCCGACCGCCAGAGCGAAGGCACAAAGTGCGAAGCAGCCGGATTGAACCGCGTTGTCCTTGAAGGGCACGCCGGGCGCTTTGAACCACCCCCACGGTCCCGTGGGCCACAGGAATGCAGCCCATGACAGGGCGAGAAGACATATACAGGCGGCAAGAAAGCCATAAGCGATTTGTAACGCCTGTTTCGGCGTAAATGCCGTTGCCATTACCAATGGGATCAGCAGCAGCTTGGCGTAGGGACCAACCCATCTGATCGCGCCGCTGAGCGGCTGTATCGACCAGAGCACGCCGACCAGGATCAGCACGAACAGCGCGACCGGCAGATAGGCCGCAGGCCTCCGCAATGTGGCGATGAAACGATCGCGGTCGAGTGTCAGCAGCGCGAGCACTGCAAAGATCGACACCGCAATAGCCTGACCGCTGGTTGAGAACGGCAGCGAGAAGCCGGTGGCAATGGCAGCGATCTGCCGGGCATCCGCAAGTTTGCGCGGCAGATCGTTGTTCGTCATATGCCCAGGAGTTTCCGTGCGTTGTTCTTCAGGACCTTCGGACGCACCTCGTCGCGAATGTCGAGCTTGGCGAAGTCGGCCATCCAGCGATCCGGCATGATCACCGGCCAGTCGGAGCCGAACAGCATCTTATCCTGCAGGATCGAATTGATGTAGCGCACCAGAATCGGTGGGAAGTATTTCGGCGACCAGCCAGACAGGTCGATATACACGTTGGGCTTGTGGGTCGCGACCGACAGCGCTTCTTCCTGCCAGGGGAAGGAGGGATGCGCGAGAATGATCTTCATGTCCGGAAAATCCACCGCAACGTCGTCCATATACATCGGGTTGGAATATTTCAGCCGCATTCCCATGCCGCCGGGCATACCGGAGCCGACGCCGGTCTGGCCGGTATGGAACAGCGCGATGGCGCCGCCTTCCTGGATCGCTTCATAGAGCGGATAGGCCATGCGGTCATTGGCGTAGAAGCCCTGCATGGTCGGGTGGAACTTGAAACCCTTGACGCCGTATTCGGAGATCAGCTTGCGCGCCTCGCGCACGCCGAGCTTGCCCTTGTGCGGATCAATCGACGCGAACGGGATCAGCACGTCAGCGTTTTCTTTGGCGATCTCCAGCATCTCGTAGTTGCTGTAGCGGCGGAAACCGGTCTCGCGCTCGGCATCCACCGGGAAGATCACTGCGGCGATCTTCTTCTCGCGGTAATAGGCGGCGGTTTCCTGCACGGTCGGCGGATGCTTGTGCGGTGACTTGAAATACTCGGCCATGCGGGCCTGGAAATCATCATAGCCATCGTCCGCGTGGCAGCCGCATGGCTCTTCCGCATGGGTGTGGATGTCGATGGCGACCAAGTCGTCCGGATTGAGCAATTTCATGTCCCGCGTCTCCCGTAATTTCATCATTATCGTTGGCGGTTGCTCTAGCAAACCGGCCTGCTGAATGAAAGGCGCGGAACGCTGTCGGCCTAGCCGTTGGAGAAGGACTGTGTCCGGATATCCTGCGCAGTGCGGCGGAGCGCGGTCAGGTATTTCTCCTTTGCCGTCGCCTCGTCCATCGTGCCCGAGATCGCATTCACGCTGATCGCCGCGACGACCCGGCCGCCGTGGTCGCGGACGGGGACGGCGATGCCGCAGATCGCTGGATCGAGCTCGCCATCGATCCAGCCATAGCCTTCGGCCTCGACGCGTTCGAGCTCGCGTTCCAGCAGCGCGGGATCTGTGATGGTGCGTGGGGTGATCTGCTTGAATTCGGTGGTGGCGAGATAGTGCGTGCGCTGGTCCGGCGGCAGGGCTGCCAGCAGGACCCGGCCGAGCGACACCACGTGGGCGGGCAGGCGGCTGCCGACGGCGAGATTGGCCGAGAGAATGCGCTGCGCCGGCAATCGCAGCGCATAGACGATCTCGGTCTCGTCCAGCACGGCCAGCGAGCAGGATTCGCCGATTTCGTTGCGCAGGTCTTCCAAAGCGCGTTGCGCGTAGCCCCAGTAAGGCAGTGCATTGAGGTAGGAAAGGCCAAGCCCCAGCGCCCGCGGGCGTAGGCTGAAATAGCGACCATCGGCTTCGCAATATTTCATCACGATCAGCGTCGCCAGCATCCGGCGCGCCGTCGCGCGGCTGAGGCCCGCGATCGCGGCGACTTCCGAGAGCGTGTGCCGACCCGGTGGGCGACCCAGCGCTTCGACGGCCGCAAAACCACGGGCGATCGCCCGAACGAAACCGTCACTGTCTTTGGCCATGCACCATCCTACCGGTTCGGACTTGTCAGTCCCGGGAAACCGCGCCTATATTTGTTCGTAAGGCGGCCATAAAGTTCGCCTGGTGAACGCTAGTGGAGAAGGCGCTATGGCGCAAGCGGAAGTTTTTGAAACCGATTTCTGGAAGGACGCGAACCTGCGCAAGGTCTGGGACGAGATCGTCCCGGGCGAGCTACGCAAGACGCTGCCTTATGTCCTGACGAGGGAGGCGATCCAGCTTTATTGCCGCTCGGTTGGCGAGAACCACCCATTGTATTTCGACGAGGCTTACGCGAAGGCGTCGCCCTATGGCGGTCTGATCGCGCCGCCATCGATCCACATTCTGCTGATGTTCTCCTGCACGCCGGCCGACGACTGGATGCGCACACCTGGCACCGTCAATGCCGGCCAGTCCTGGAGCTACAACATCCCGGCACGGCCCGGAGACACCGTCACCCTGCAGGCCCGCGCGCTCGACAAGTTCATCAAGCGCGAGCGGCTGTTCGTGGTCCACGACAACGTGTTCTTCAACCAGCGCGGCGACGTCATCTGTTCTGGCCGCGGCCAGACCATCCGCCCGATGTGAGCGTGGCAAGGAGATCAACCATGACAACCAGCTTTGATAAACTCTCCACCGGCGACACCATCGACGGTCCGAGCTTCGCAGTGTCGCGCGAGTCGATCCGGCTCTTCTGCGATGGATCGCTCGACTACAATCCGCTGCATCTCGACGACAACTACATGAAGAACTCGTTCGGCAAGACCAATTTCGGCGGCATCATCATGCATGGCATGAATAATTTCGGGCTGATCACCCGGATGCTGACCGACTGGGCCTATCCTGCGGGTGCAATCCATCGCCGTCTCGAAACACGCTGGGTCAAGCCGGTGAAGCCCGGCGACACGATCCAGCCGGTTGGCATCATCAAGGCCAAGCAGACCACCGAGAAGTCGCGCTGGGTGCTGATCGACGTGCTGGTGAAGAACCAGAACGACGAGAAGGTCGCTGTTGGCGAGGCGATGGTTGAATTTCCGCTGACAGCCTAGTGGCTCAATGCAACGGTGTGCGGCATAGTCCGCACGCCGGACAAGAACAGGCAAGGGATCGAAATGAAGAAGCTCACGAGGCTCGCCCTGTCGTGTCTGGCGATGACTTTTGTCATGTTGTCGGGCGCGCTGGCGCAGAATTTTCCAGTCAGTCAGATCAAGATCATCGTGCCGTTTCCAGCGGGGGGCACGACGGACATCCTCGCACGGTTCATTGCGCAATATCTGGGCGAGAAGCTCGGCGTCACCACGATCGTCGAGAACCGGCCCGGCGCATCGGGCACGATCGGTTCGGAAGTTGTCGTGAAGTCGCCCGCCGATGGCAGCGTGTTGTTGGTCACGGCCACGCATCACGTGATCAATCCGAGCCTGCGCAAGAGTCTGCCTTACGAGACACAGAAGGACTTCTCGCCGATCGCCCTGATCGCGACGGCGCCAAATGCGCTTGTTGTGACCAAGGACTTTCCGGCGAAGTCGGTCGCCGAGTTGATCGATCTGGCGAAGAAGCAGCCCGGCAAGCTGTCCTTCGGATCGGCCGGCGTCGGCGGCGCCAATCATCTGTCGGGTGAATTGTTTAAGCAGATGGCTGGAATCAATATCGAGCACATCCCTTACAAGGGTGCCGCGCCGGCGATGAACGACCTGATCGGCGGTCATATTCCGATCATGTTCGATACGTTGCCGACTGTTCTGCCTGCTGCCGAAGCGGGCAACATCCGCGTGCTCGCTGTCACCAGCGCGCAACGCGCGGCGTCGCTGCCCAATGCCCCGACCCTTGATGAGGCCGGCGTAAAGGGGTTCGAGGCGACCGCCTGGTTCGGCATGTATATGCCGCAAGCCAATGGCAGCCCGGCCTATACGAAGCTGGTCGCGGCCATGAAGGAAATTCTGGCGGCACCCGCGACCCGCGAGAAATTCGCCACCCAAGGCGTCGAGCCGGGCAAGCTGACGGGAGCTGAATTCACGGCTTTCGTCGATTCGGAGATCAAGAAGTGGGGCGCAGTGGTGAAAACCGCGAATGTTCCGCAAGAGTGATCCGCACGGGTTTGAGGGTCCGGTGGCTGTTCCCGGACCCCCAAGCCACCAAAATACCTGCAAATATCGATCTGGTGGTCGCCAGATGCCTGGATCGGATTGACAGTCCGGCGCCCGATGGCTTAGAAACCGCGGGTCCCGGGCGACTTGGTCGCCAGCGGGTTCAAGCTCATTTTCGCTGATTTCGGCCTGCTGCGCACGGCCTTTGACGTCAGTATCGCAAGCTATCAGGATTGACCGATGAAAGTCCGTAACTCGTTGAAATCGCTGCGTGGTCGTCACCGCGACAACCGCCTGGTCCGCCGCAAGGGCCGCGTCTACGTGATCAACAAGACCCAGCGCCGTTTCAAGGCTCGCCAGGGTTGAGTTGCTGCTCGGCCGGCATTTTGCCGGCTGGCCTCACGACATCACAGGTGTTTGACGCGCTGCTGCTTTGCAGCGCGTTTTTTCGTGTCTAGACTTGCGGCATGGCATTGAGAATCCCGGCCGCAGGTTTTGGCATTCTGCTGAGCGCACTTCTGGCTGCAGTTCCCGTCTATGCGCAGGTGCGAGATCCGCAGGTCGTGACCCCGGATGCGCCGAAGAAGATTCCCGAGCCGCCCGCCAAATTGCCGAAGGTCAATGCCGACAAGACGCGCGGTCTTGATTTCCTGTTTGGTGCGCTGAAAGCGGCGCCGGACGAAGCCAGTGCCAAACACGTCGAAGGCCGCATCTGGGCCCTGTGGTCGCAGACCACGAGCGATACGACCGCGCTGCTGATGACCCGCGCCAAGACGGCGCTGGACGCCAAGCAGGTCGATCTGTCGCTGCAGTTGTTGAGCGCGGTGGTGAAGCTGCGCCCGGATTATGTCGAGGGTTGGAATCGGCGCGCGACGCTGTATTACCTGCAGAACGATTACACCCGGTCGCTGCAGGATATCGAGCAGGTGCTGATACGCGAACCCCGGCATTTCGGTGCTCTGGCAGGGCTCGGCATGATCATGCAGGAGCTGGGCGACGACAAGCGTGCGCTTGATGCGTTCCGCAAGGCGCTTGCGGTCAATCCGCATCTCGAAAAGGTGCCGGAGCTGGTCAAGACCCTGACCGAAAAGGTCGAAGGCCGCGATATCTGAGATTCCCTGAAAGCTGGGACGCTCGCGGGACATCGCGGGAACATCGCCCTGCTTTGATGCATCCCTGCTGCCCGCGATGGAAAAACAAGACATCGTCGCCGGGGAATCAAACTTCTGACACAGGAAACGGGCGAAAAGGGCGTTTTCCGAGCCACAGGAAGGGACACCTTTTGGCGCCGAAGTCATTTCCGCTATTCGCTTTGCTATGTGTGTTGATGGCCGCACCGATGGCTGCTGTGACCAGCCCTGCGCTGGCGCAGAAAGCTGATGCGCCGCCGGCGCCTGCAGCTTCGACGCTGTCCCCCGATCAGGCCAAGGCTGCGCTCGACACATTGCAAGACGACGTCAAGCGCAAAGAGATGATCGATACGCTGCGGGCGATCGCCGCGGCGACACCCGCATCGCCGGAGAAGAAGCCTGCCATTCCGCTCGACGCCGACAGTCTGGGTGCGCAATTGCTGGTGACGATTTCCGATCAGCTCGGCGATATCACGCGCGAGGTCTCGACAGCCGTGCAATCGGTCACGCGCTTTCCGGCCCTGTGGTACTGGCTACAGCGCAGCGCGAACGATCCCGCCACCTATCATCTCCTGTTCGACATCGCCTGGAAGCTTGTTGTCGTATTCGGCGGTGCGCTGGCGGCGGAATGGCTCATGGTCTGGCTGCTGCGCAAGCCGCAGGCCGCGCTCGAGGCGCGCATTCCTTTCGTCGCCCGTGCGCCGTCCTCGCTCATCGAACGTGCCGATCCACCGTCGTCCACGGCCGACTTCACCGAGGCGCCCGATCTCAACAAACGGCGGCGCAGCCTGACCCGGGCCTGGCAATCGCTGCTGCGGCTTCCCTATGTCGTCGGGCGTCTTCTCCTCGAATTGTTTCCGATTTTCGTCTTCACCGGCACGGTGTCGCTGTTGCTCGGCACCCAGATCGGCGATGCCGGGATCACCCGCCTCGCGATCCTTGCGATCGTAAACAGCTATGTGGTGGCGCGCGCCATCATCTGCGCGATGCGCGCGTTGTTCGGGCCGCTCGCTCTGTTCAGGGTGAAGGAGGAGACCGCAGCCTATCTCGAAATCTGGACGCGTCGCATCGTCGGCGTTGGCGCCACCGGCATCGCAATCGCCAATGTCGCCCTGATGATGGGCCTCTATCGCTCGGCGCATTTCGCGCTGATCAAGCTCGTGATGCTGGTCGTGCATCTGTTTGTCGTCGTCATCGTCCTGCAGTGCCGGAAGCCCGTTGCCGATGCACTCCGCGCGCCGATCGGCGCTACGGGCTTCCTGAGCGCGATGCGCAATCGCCTCGCCAGTCTCTGGCATGTGCTGGCGATTGTCGTCGTGATGGCGGCTTGGACCATCTGGGCGCTCAATATCCAGAACGGCTATGCATTGCTGCTGCGATATATCGTCGGCACGGTCATTGTCGCGCTGGTGACCCGGCTCGTCTCGATGATTGCGCTGAGCCTCATCGATCGCGGTTTCCGCATCAAACCGGAAATCCTGCAGCGCTTTCCGGGTCTTGAGACGCGTGCCAATCGTTATCTGCCACTGTTGCGCAAGGTCGTCGCAACGATCATCACGGTGATCGGCCTGGTTGCCTTGCTGGAAGTGTGGGGCGTCAATGCCATTGTCTGGTTCTATGGCGGCCAGATCGGCAGTCGGGTCGTCTCGGCTGTCATCACCGTCGGCATCGCTGCCATTGTCGCTGCGGTCGTGTGGGAAGGTAGCAATGCGCTGATGGAGCGTCAGCTCGCGGCGCTGACGCGCGATGCTCATTTCGCCCGCGCGGCGCGTCTGCGCACGTTCCAGCCGATGCTGCGCACGACATTGCTCGGTGTAATCATCGCGGTGGTTGCGCTCACCGCGCTGAGCGAGATCGGTGTCAATGTTGCGCCGCTGCTCGCTGGTGCCGGCATCCTCGGTATCGCTATCGGCTTCGGTTCGCAGAAGCTGGTGCAGGACGTGATTACCGGCCTGTTTCTGCTGTTGGAAAGCACCGTGCAGGTTGGAGACAACGTCACGGTGTCGGGCCTGTCAGGTGTCGTCGAAAACGTCTCGATCCGTACCATCCGGCTGCGTGCCGGCGATGGTTCGGTTCACATCATTCCCTTCAGCGCGGTGACCACCATCACCAATGCCAGCCGCGGTGCAGGCAACGCGGCCGTCAGCGTCAGCGTCGCTTACAAGGAAGATACCGACCGCGCCGGCCAGTTGCTGAAGGACATCGTCGAGCAGATGCGCAATGAGGCAGCTTTCAAGCCGCTGATCCGCAGCGATCTCGAATTGTGGGGCGTCGACAAGGTCGATGGTTCGATGGCGACGATCGTTGGGCAGATCAGGTGTACCGATTCCGGCCGCTGGGCGGTGCAGCGCGAATTCAATCGCCGCATGAAAATTCGCTTCCAGGAAGAAGGTATCGAGATCGCGTCACCCGGACAGACCGTCCTGATGCAGTTGCCTCCGCCGACCACTGAAGCTGCAGAGGACAATGACGCAGATATCCAGCAGAGCAAGTCAGCGCAGCGCCGCGCGAGCTAGTCATTATCGCTGCCGCTCCGGACTAACCAAAGGGCTATGTGGGACGCGATGGCACCCATATTCGCGATCTGGCCACGGCCTCTGCGATCTGGCCACGGCCTCTCTGGCAGATGGTGGCTTCTGGGTCGGTGGCAACAACCAGACCAGCACCTGCGAGATCGTCACGAGCAATCCAACGCTAGACGTCGTCGGCCCGCGTTTTTTCAGCAGCGGTCCCTATCAATCCAAGAAGGACGCGAAGCTCGCGCGTTCCACCATTCCGCAGTGTCCGAAAGTGGACGACAAAGACGAGCCGGAAGACAAGGACGATCCAGAATAGGTGCGTCTGTCGATCTAGTGCAGGACGTTATTGCCGGGCCGGATAGCTCCGAACTGGGGTGAAGCGGCATAGAGTTGCTGCAATTCCGCTTCCAGTTGCTCGTTGACCATCAGCAAAGCCTTGAGCGCGCCGCGCAAGTCGCCATTGCAGGTAGAAATGATTTCGTCGATCACAGCATCGGTTGGGCGGGCAGTCATGGAACTATCTCCAGTTCAGATCATGGCGTCAGTCCGCCGCCTGATCGTGGCGATAACCGGGCGGGAACGAATGCGTTCCTGTGGATAGCGTGGACAGTCCTTGCAGGCCGTTTGTCGCGATCGCCGTGGCAAAGCCGCCAAACGCCCCCATATCCACAATATTGTTTCCCGCCACGGGCCTTTCCTCAGTGAGAAAATTTGTGATTGTGCTGCTCGCGCTACTCGTCGTTCCCATCGTTGTGTCGGCCGCCAGATACTGGATGGGTGATCGCTCGGTAGATTGGCAGAGCGCGGATCGTTCCAGCGCCGGCCTGTTGCCACCGCCCGCCGCGCATCCCGAGGCGCTGGTGCGCGTCTTTGCGGCGCGGACGGTGCGCTGGCGCGGTATTTTTGCGGTCCATAGCTGGATCGTATTCAAGGAAAAGGGCGCGTTGCGTTATACCCGCTACGATTATACGGCGTGGGGCGAGCCGATCCGCCTGAATGGTTTTGCCGCTGACGGCCGCTGGTTCGGTGACGTGCCGAGTGCCATCGCATCCGCCGATGGTGACGCGGCCACGGCGATGATCCCGAAGATTCAAGCGGCGATCGCCGGCTACTCTTGGCGCTCTTACGGCGACTATCGGGCTTGGCCGGGGCCGAACTCCAACACCTTTGTCGCGGCCGTTCTGGCCGCCGTGCCCGAATTGCAGGTGGCATTGCCGCCCACCGCCATCGGCAAGGATTTTCCCTATGCCGGCAGTGCCTTTGGCTGGACACCTTCCGGCACCGGCGTGCGCGCCACGCTGGGCGGCTATCTCGGTGTCACCGCAGGCTGGGTCGAAGGGCTCGAGCTCAATCTGCTCGGTGCCGTATTCGGCCTCGACATTCGCCGGCCCGCGATCAAACTGCCGGGTATTGGTCGTCTTGGCGTCAGCGCGTAAGTGGCGCGCGGCGCGAAACCCTCAGGGTACCGTCGCGTAGCTGGATCGTGCACAAAAGTCCCCGGATATTGGCAATGATCTCAGTCACTGTGGTAGTCGCGCTATGCGTGCTGGCCGTGGCCACACAGGTCGGCGTGCTCGTATTCGAGCGCAAATATTCGCCAACGGGTGAGCTTGTCGATGTTACGGGCGGCCGTCTGCATGTGGTGCAGATCGGATCGCGCGATGCATCCGGCCCGCCGATTGTCCTCATCCATGGCGCCACGTCGAATATGGAAACCATGCGGCTGCCGCTCGGCAATATGCTGGCAGAAAAACACCGCGTTATCCTGATCGACCGTCCCGGCTTTGGCTGGAGCACGCGTGACGATTTGTCGAACTCTTCTCCGGCGATGCAGGCGAGGATGATCGACGAAGCGCTTGAAAAACTCGGCGTCGATCAGGCGATCGTTGTGGTGCATTCGCTTGCCGGCGCACTCGGCGCGCTGATGGCGCTGGACTATCCGCAGCGTTTCGCAGGACTGGTCATGCTGGCGGGTGTCACTTATCCCTGGCCCGGTAGCGTTGGCATCTATAACGAGGCCGTCACCACTCCGGCCATCGGCAAGCTGCTGGCCTATACGATTACGCTGCCGCTTGGCTATTTCCTGACGGATATGGGCGGACGCGCAGTGTTTGCGCCGCAGCCGATGCCGGAAGGCTATATCGCGCAGACCGCGACGCAACTTGTACTGCGGCCGCGCAACTTCCTCGCCAATGCCTGGGATCTGGTAACGTTGAAGCCCTCCGTTGTGGCGCAGGCATCGCGCTATGCCGATATCAAAGCTCCGACCGTGGTGATCACAGGCTCTGCCGACACCATCGTATCGCCGGAGATTCATTCGCGTCATTTCGCGAAAACGGTGCCCGGCGCCAAACTAATCGTGCTGCCGAACGTTGGTCACATGGTGCAAAATGCTGCACCTGATCTTATCATGAGGGAGATCGAGGGCATGATCTCGGCCGCTGACACAAAACCGAAGGCCGCCTTGCGCTAACCTCCCGTTCGATCGACTTCAACCTAAATTGAGGAGAATTGCATGACCACGACTTTCGGTTCGGCCAAATGGCAGGGTGGCATCAAGGACGGCAAGGGATCGATTTCCACCAAGAGCGGCGCGCTCAGCGACTATCCGTACGGTTTCGCCAGCCGCTTCGAAGGCAAGCCGGGCTCCAATCCTGAAGAGCTGATCGGCGCGGCCCATGCAGCCTGTTTTACCATGGCGCTGTCGCTGATCCTTGGCGAAGCAGGGTTCAAAGCCGACAATATGGAAACCAAGGCGGATGTGACGCTGGAGAAGCAGGGTGACGGCTTCGCCATTACCAAAGTGCACCTCACGCTCTCGGCCTCTATTCCCGGCGCCGACAAGACGAAGTTCGACGAACTCACCGCCATGGCAAAGGCCGGCTGCCCGGTGTCGAAGGTGCTGAACGCAGAAATCACGCTCGACGCGACACTGGTGGGTTAAGCCTCAGGCGGCGGACACAATCTCTCCTCGCCATTGCGGGGAGAGATTGTATCAGTGAACTACATATCCGCGTCGTTTGGCCCGACATAAGCGATGCGGACCATGTTGGTCGCACCTGGTGTGCCGAGCGGCACACCAGCGACAATGATAATGCGCTGGCCCGCTTTGGCGAAGCCGTCACGGAAGGCGATGCGTCCGGCGCGATCGACCATGTCGTCGAGGTCCTTTGCATCCTCCGCCACCACGCAGTGTACGCCCCACACGACCGACAGCTTGCGACCGGCGGCGAGGTTCGGCGTGATCGCTACCACCGGCGGCTTCGGCCGTTCACGGGCGACGCGCACGGCGGTGGATCCTGAGCTGGTCCAGCAAATGATCGCAGACAGATCCAGCGTCTCCGCGATCTGTCGTGCGGCGTCCGCAATGGCGTCACCAGCTGTGGGCTCGGGCTCGGGGCGCTGGGCCATCAGCACGGTGCGATAGGTCGGATCGCGCTCCACTTCCTCGCCGATGCGGTTCATCGTCGAGACGGCTTCGACCGGGAATTTGCCGGCGGCGGATTCGGCCGACAGCATGACGGCATCCGCGCCCTCGTAGATGGCCGTCGCGACGTCGGAGACTTCGGCACGGGTCGGCACCGGACTCTGGATCATCGACTCCAGCATCTGCGTAGCGACGACGACGGGTTTGCCGGCGCGGCGCGCCATGCGCGTCATGCGCTTTTGTAGACTTGGTACCCGTTCCAGCGGCAGTTCGACGCCGAGATCGCCGCGCGCGACCATCAGCGCGTCGGAGGCTTCGAGAATGCTGTCGAGACGGTCGATGGCCTGTGGTTTCTCGATCTTCGACATGATGGATGCGCGGCCGCGCACCAGCCGCTTGGCCTCATGCACGTCCTCGGCGCGCTGCACGAAGGACAGGGCTATCCAGTCGATGCCGGTCTCGAGTGCGGCTTCCAGATCCAGGCGGTCCTTCGGCGTCATGGCCGACACCGGCAGGTCTGTATCGGGCAGGCTGACGCCCTTGCGGTCGGAGATGCGGCCGCCGACCACCACGCGCGTCACCGCGCGGTCGTTCGATGTCTCCTCGGCAATCAGCCGCAGCTTGCCGTCGTCGATCAGCAGCGCATGGCCCGGGCGAAGTGCAGCGAGAATTTCCGGATGTGGCAGGTGCACGCGGGTGGCGTCGCCGGGGGCAGGATCGGAATCCAGCACGAAGCTCTCGCCGTTCTTGAGCTGCACGCCGCCTTCGGCAAAGGCGCCGACGCGCAGCTTCGGGCCCTGCAGATCGACCAGAATGCCGATGGGGCGGCCGTAGCTGCTCTCGACATTGCGGATGGTCTTCACCAACTCGCGCATCTTGTCATGCGGCGTGTGGCTCATATTGATGCGGAACACGTCGGCACCAGCCTCGAACAGCTTGCGGATCATCGCGCTGTCCGAGGAGGCGGGGCCGAGCGTGGCCAGAATCTTGATGCGGCGTTGACGTCTCATTGTTTGCCTCCCGGCGGTACTGATGGCGGCAGGGTCGTTGACCCGCCCGGGGGCGCGCCACCTGGCGTGTTGGGCAGACCGGGGAAGCCCGCACCGGGGGCGCCCGGAGGCGGTCCGGTTGGCCCCGGAATGCCCGGCAGCTTCGGCGGTTGTTCGTTGGTTTCAGTCAGTTGCACCGTCCAGGCACGCTGTTCGCCGGTGTCGACCTCAAAAAAGCCGGTCCGGTCAAAGCCGCGCGCGAGGCAGTTTTCCGTGCCTTTGATGGTGAATTCCTTGTCGCGGGAGCACATGAAGGCCTGACCCGACCACTCACCGCCCCGGTCGTAATCGAGTGCGTAGATATAATAATACCGCGCAACCAGGGTTCCGCGCAGCAAGGTCTCGCAGGCTCGGGATGAGACGTTCCACCAGCCCTCGGTGGTCCAGCCTTCGGCATCCTTGTAGCCCAGCGCGATCCCGACCCGGCTCGAGGTGTTGTTGCACAGCCGGAAATCGGCCGCTGCGGGGCTCGCCCATAGGCACGACAAGGCCAGCGCCAGCACCGGCAACAGGCCGGCGAGGGGGACGCGTCGAAATGATCGGGAATGGGAATCTCTTGCGGTCATGCGGCGAAGCTATCTCAATTCGTTGACGATTTCGCTTGACCCGGCGGGCCTGTCAACGGTCGCGGAACCAATTCTGTTCCGCCAGGCGGTTTGCGTTGTGATATGGCAAAATCTGTGACAGCGCCCATGTTACACGAAGACGACAGGCCGGTATCGGGTGCAACAGCGAGACCATTCATGGCGATTGACGACAAGATCCAGACCGAACTCGAGGCCGCCGCCTTTCGCCGGCTCGTTGACCATTTGCGCGGTCGCACCGATGTGCAGAATATCGACCTGATGAATCTGGCCGGCTTCTGTCGGAACTGCCTGTCAAACTGGCTGAAGGACGCTGCCGACGCCAAGGGCGTGGCGATGACCAAGGATGAGAGCCGCGAAGCGATTTACGGCATGCCTTACGAGACCTGGAAATCGCTGCATCAGGCCGAGGCCAAACCCGAACAAATTGAGGCCATGAAGAAAGCGCACAGCGGGCACTGACGATTTCTCGTCTTTTTGAGGCATGAAATCAAAGCTGTGTGGGCGCTGTGGATGACCGCGAAGGCGCCTTGACGCAAGGCGCCGTGGTCTTGAGTGTCATTTCCTTAAGATTAATGCGCGCATAACGCTGCGCACTCAAACCCACCCCATATCCGCCTAAACCAACATCAGTTCACCAGGAGTTTTCGATGGCCACCTCTGCTGCGTCCGTGCTGGACGATCAGGCGACACATTCTTTCGCCAAGGATCAGCTCAAGGCTATCGTCGAGCGTATCGAGCGCCTTGAAGAAGAAAAGAAGACGATCTCCGACGACATCAAGGACGTCTATGGCGAAGCCAAGGGCAACGGCTACGACGTGAAGGCGCTGCGCACCATCATCCGCATGCGCAAGCAGGACGCCAACGAGCGGGCCGAGCAGGAGACGATCCTGGAGACCTATCTGCAGGCCTTGGGAATGCTGTAAGGCGCTTAGCGCGCCAATACTCAGCCAAACACTCAGGTGTCATACGCGGGCAAAAGCGCGAAGCGCGTCTTCGCGCTAGACGACCCGCGTATCCATCTAGCCACAAAGATAGCGATGGATGGCCGGGTCAAGCCCGGCCATGACACCATTATAGTCTGAGAAATTCGCGCGCTTAGCGCAGCGACGCCGTGCGCATCACAAATACTGTCGTCGCAAGCGAGGCCGTTGCCGAGCCGGTGAAGCGCTCGCAGACCAGACCGAGCTGCGGATCATCCGAGAAAGTCATCGCCACCACCGCCTGCGGCTTGACGAAGTGTGCGCGCAGGATGGTCATGTCGCCGTCGCCCATCACCGATGCCGACATCGACGTGGTCGCGCTCGGCGCCAGGATCATCGCGCGCATCCAGACATGGTTGTCAGGAATGGCAGCGGCAGTGAGGCGGGTCGCTACGGTAACGGTGCTGTTCTGGCCCTGAGCGCCCTTCGCGACGACGGTCGTGATGTTATTCACCGCCATCGGGTTCTTGGCCACGGAGGCCGGACGCATGCTACGCGGGATCGGCGCACTGGCGGCAACGACATTGGCGCGATCAACCGGGGAGTTGGCCGGCGGCGCATAGGCCATCGCCTTGGCGAAGCTGGACTCGGTGGCGGCCGGCTGCGGATCGACCACATTGGCCAAGGCCTGGCGTGCGGTGATCGCGGCGACCTGTTGCGGCGTGGCCTGCTTCGGCGCCGGCATGTCATCCCAGAAGCCGCGGGCGTTGATGATGTCCGCCGGCGTCTGTGGCCTGTTATCGGCCTTCGCTGCGGGAGCGGGCGGAATCGGCGCCTTCGGGCGCGGCAGCGGGACGGTTTCGGTGTCAGCCGAGGCAAGCTGGTAGGTCGCCACTGCGGCCGGCTTGGAGCGCGGCATCGGGACGGGGTCCGAAGACTTCATTTCAGCCTGCTTCGTGTCGACCGGTTTCGCGGGCATCGCGGCGGCCATCATGCCCACAGGTGAAGGCTTGGCGGGTGCGATCGCGGCTGCTGCGCTCTCGTCTTCGTCGTCATTCGACTTGCCGCCACGGAACAGCGAGGCGAACAAGCCCGGCTTGCTCTTGGCAAAAGCTGCACTATCGCCATCGCCGCGCTTCTCGATCTCAGCCATCGCCAGCTGATAGCCAGCCAATGGACGGCCGTCGGTGGGGAGATGCACGGTGCGGCCGTCGGGGAAGACGCGCGCCAGCTGGTCATGCGTCATGCGCGGCCAGTGACGGATGCTGCCAGTGTCGAGATGCACGAAAGGCGAGCCGGAGGTCGGATAGAAGCCGACGCCGCCGCGCTGCAGGCGCAAACCGGCAAAGCGGATCTTTTCCAGCGCCACGCCGGGAATGAAGAAGTCCATCGCGTGGCCGAGCATATGCTGGCTGGCGCGAGCGACGCCGGACGAGCGGCGGCGGAGCATGGCGTTGGTGGTGGGAGAGCGATAGGCGGAGATAATCTGGATCGGCGCCTTGCCGTCGACGTCGCGGTAGACCTCCCAGAGGATGTCGAACAGGCGACGATCCATGTTGGTCTGGTCCTGGCTGCGCCAGTCGCGGAGGAAGTAGTTGATCTTCTTCATCGCGTCGTCGTCATAACGGCCGTTGCGCTTGAACGTGACGGTGAGGTCTTCGCCTGAATGAGTGTGGTGGAACGAGAGGGTGCGGGTTTCGTCGAGAGCGGTGGCGTTATGGACAGAGCTTGCACCTGCGATCAGCAGGACTGAAGCGAGGCCGGCATGAAAGCCAGCGCGCGATGTCCGCAATCTCGTTTTGCGTGCGAAACCGCTCAGCACGTATGAACCCACCCAAGTCGACAACTCTCTCGCTACCCCATGCGGCGACAGAGAGTGAACGTACTCTTAAAACGGGAGGGTTAACCGAGATTTACAACCCATCCCCCCAAGCGGGCTTTTCAGCCAGCCATTAAACTTAACCTATTGAGTATGGCGAAAAATAGCCCGCTGCCGGGTTCCAGATGGACGATGGTTAATCTGGATAGAGGGCGAAACGTAAAAAGGGCTCCACCGGAAGATGAAGCCCTTGATAACCCTCTCGAATTTTTACGATGCCGACGCTGTTTAGCGAGTCACCGTCCGGCGCGGCTTCTGGCCGGGTGCCATCGGCTGTGGTGCCGGGGCACCGCCGCCGAACAGGCGCTCGAAGAAGGACAGGCCGCCATTGCTGGCCATGCGCGAGCCGTTGTCGTTGAAGGCCACGCCCTGCGGGATATCTGCGCGCGGGCGCGAATAGCTCGGCTGGGCCCGGGCAACGACCTGCTCCAGATCCTTGTTCTTGCCGCCGCGCAGCAGCTGCATCATCTGCGCGTCGCGTCCGTAGATGTCCTTGCGTAGCTGCAGCTTGCCAGCGTCATCGACGAAGGCTGTCTGGTAAGTGATGTTCACCGGGATAGGCGTCGGGAATTTCAGGTCGATCTCGCTGCGGCCATACATGCCGCGAATTTTCTCCGGCGTGTAGTGGTCGTTCGGCATCGTGATGTTCAGCAGCGTCGCGGCATACTGATCCGGATTTTGCACGCGCATGCAGCCGTGGCTGAAGGCGCGCTCGTCGCGGCCGAACAGGTTCTTGTCCGGTGTATCGTGCTGATAGACGAGGAACTTGTTCGGGAAGTTGAAGCGGATGCGGCCCAGCGCGTTGGCTTCACCGGGAGGCTGCGCAATGTGGATGCTGCCGTCGGCGTTGCGCGTCAGTTTGAGACCCATGCGGTCAAGCACGGTCGGGTCCTGCTGCAGAGCAGGCAGGTATTCATTGTAGATGATCGACGGCGGCACGTTCCAGGTCGGGTTGACCGTGATGTACTTCATCGTCTCGGTCATCAGCGGCGTGGCGTGATTGCCCGGCTTGCCGACGACGACACGTGTGGTCCAGACCTGCGCGCCGTTCTGCATCACTTTCAGCGTATAGTCCGGGATGTTCAGCATCACATAGGCATTGCCGACTGCGGACGCGCCGAGCTGGCGTGGCAGCCAGCGCCAACGCTCCATGTTGACCAACACCGTATCGATGTGGCGATCGCGCTTCGGCGAATTCATCGCGCGCACGGTGGCCTCGTCCAGCACGCCGGTGGCCTTCAGATCGTTGCTGGCCTGATACTTGCGAACGGCTTCGGCGACGGCAGCGTCGTATTTGGTCTCGCTTGGATTCTCGACGTTGAGGCGAGCGCGCAGCAACGGCACGCGCGGGTCGTCCATCACGGTCGGGTTCGGATTTTTCTTCGTGGCCTTGGCGAAACGCAGAGCCGGGCCCTCGCCGATCGGCTGTACTGGCGTTGCGGTTTCGCCGCGCAGTTCAGTAAGCTTCTTCTTCAGTTCCTGATAGCCCTTGTGCGGCGGGTTGTAGGCGTCGAGGGCTGCCGAAGCGTTCTTCGCCGTCGAGATATTGGCGAGCACTTCCGTCGGATCCGTCGGGTGCTCCGGATACATGATGTCGCCAGTCACCTGCGACCAGTGCATGCGGCCGCTCTGTGCCTGGCGGGCATAGTCGAGCATGCTGGCGGTGAGCTTCAGCTCCGCCTCGGCGAGCGCATCGGGCGTATTCGCCGCGGTGAAATCCGGCACGGGATAATCGGCGGCGTCGAGGCCGTCAGAAGCAGCGTCCTTGAGACGCGCAATTACGCCCTTGGCGGCAGGGGTCGTTGCGCCGCCCTGGGTCCAGATCGGTGCGAAGTCACGTGCGGTGTAGAACTTCTCGACCGCGGCGCGCTCGCCCTTGCGGTCGAAATAGCGAGTGGACTTGGCGCCAAACATATCGCGCAGTTTCTCGGCGACGGGCTGATCGCTGGACGCAACGGTGGTCGCGGGCTTGGCGATGTCCTTGGCGACATCCTTCGGCGGCTCGGCTGCGGGCGCAGGAGGTGCCACAGCAGTCGCGGCCGGCGGTGTCGCGGCGGCGGGCGCGGTTACAGCCTCGCTCGGCTTCACATCCGCAGGCGCTTGCGCGGCCTCGGTTGCCTTTGGCATATCGGTCGAGGTCGAGCCGATGGTTTTCTCGGACGTCCGGGTCGCGTCCGGCACGGACGCGGTGGTCTCGGCCTTTGGTGCATCGGCCTTGAAGTCGGCGGCAGTCGGCGGGGCTACGTTGGCGGGTTCCGGGCGCGGCACCGCCGCATCGATGGCGAGTTCGGAGACACTGTCGCGGGGCGATGCGCTCTGGGCAGCAGCAGCGGCGCCAGCGGAGACCGTCAGGAATGTTGCGGCCACGGCCATCAGCACGTGGTCGAATCCGGAACGGCCCTTGGAATAGTCTCGCATTCTCGCACCTCGTTAGGTGAGCTGCTCCGGCATGGAACAGTTCTAGTCTGACATCACCAGCTTCGGCTGAAGCAGTCGCGTTGTTTGCCTGCGCGCTCCGATTCAGAGCTCTTTCTGTGCAGACGATACACGCGCCCGGCACAAGCGCTAGCGCTTGTCGGACAAGTCACAACAAACTGACCTCAACCTCCCCCGGTTTGCAACGCATACCGAGGTTTCACCGATGCTTTTGACTTTGTGTGTCACCAGACCGCAACGGTTCAAGTTCCATAGCGATCGCAACAACATGTTCAATAGCGTGGGAGGCGAGAAGTTCAGTTCGACGGTGCGGAATCCGCAATCGATGAATCTTTCTCCGCTGCCTCATCGAGCTTGCGGTAGAGCGTCGACCGGCCGATTTTGAGGCGCCGTGCGACTTCCGACATCTGGCCGCGATAGTGCGCAATGGCAAAGCGGATGATCTCGGATTCGAGCTCTTCCAGTGCCCTTACCTCGTTCTCGGCTGTCAGCATGGACAGGCTTCCGGCGGCGAGCGATATCGGGGCTGCGTCGATGCCCGGTACCATGGTCGGCGCCATCGTGTGGAAGACGGGTTCTACAATCAGCGGCGCGACCGCCGATGCCACGATCGATGGAGCGTGCGCAGTCGTTTGCGGGAAGTCGGCCAGTCCGAGTTGATCGCCTTCGCTCATCACCACGGCGCGGTAGACGGCATTTTCCAGCTGCCGGATATTGCCCGGCCAGTCGAGCTGCGTGAGCATCGTCATGGCGTCGCCAGCGATGCTGGTAATCGGTTTGTTCTCCTCGGCGCAGAAACGCGCCAGGAAATGTCGCAGCAGATACGGAATGTCCTCGCGGCGCGCCCGGAGCGGCGGCACCGTGAGCGGCAGCACATGCAGGCGATAGAACAGGTCTTCGCGGAATTGCCCGGCTTTGACGAGATCGAGCAGCTTGCGGTTGGTGGCCGAGATGATGCGGACGTCGACCTTGACCGGCTTGCGTCCGCCCACGGCCTCGACCGAACCTTCCTGAAGCGCGCGCAGCAGCTTCACTTGTGCCGATAACGGCAGCTCGCCGACTTCGTCGAGAAACAGCGTGCCGCCGTGAGCCTCGACAAACTTGCCGAGATGCCGGTCGGTGGCGCCGGTAAAGGCGCCCTTCTCGTGGCCGAACAGGATCGACTCCACGAGGTTGTCGGGAATGGCGCCGCAATTCACGGCCACGAACGGCTTGCTGCTGCGTTCGCCCGAGCCGTGGATGGCGCGTGCGATCAATTCCTTGCCGACGCCGGACTCGCCTTCGATCAGCACGGGGATCGTGGAGGTAGCCGCCTTGCGTGCCGTGCGCAGCACGGCGTCCATGCCGGCATTGCGTGTGACGATGTCGGCAAAAGTGAGCTTGCCTTCGCGGCTGTGCCTGATGCGCTGCAATTCGCCTTTCAACGCACTGGTATTGAGCGCATTGCGCAGGCTCACCTGCAGACGTTCGACGCCGACAGGTTTTACGACGAAATCATGTGCGCCGGCACGCATGGCGGACACAACATTCTCGATACCGCCATGGGCGGTCTGGACGATGACGGGGATGCTGAGGCCGCTATCGCGGATCTTGTCGAGCACGCCCATGCCGTCGAGGCCGGGCATCATCAGGTCGAGGACCAGCGCGTCGATGGCGGCCGCTTCGGGATCAATCAGCCGGGCCATGGCAGCGTCGCCGCTATCGACCGTGATGGCCTCATAGCCGCAGCGCTGTACCATGTTTTCGAGGAGGCGGCGCTGGACGGCGTCGTCATCGGCGATGAGGATTCGTTCGGCCATGGCAACTCCAGAGCGGGTATGTCCCGATTTGAGCCACCATGGCGATCAAAGCCTTAATGCTTTCATAACACCGGGGCGAGGTAAGCCGTCGCATAGGGCCAGACTTCGCGGGCACCGCGATAGATCATGTCACCTGCCACATAGAGAATGATGGCGAGGCCGACATAGGCGATCCAGCGGTGCTTCTGCAGCAGCTTGGCGATGAAGGAGGCGGCGAGACCCATCAGCGCGATCGACAGCACGAGGCCGAAGATCAGGATGGTCGGGTGTTCGCGCGCCGCACCGGCGACTGCGAGCACATTGTCCAGCGACATCGACACATCGGCGACGGTGATCTGCCAGACCGCCTGGCCGAGCGTCTTGCGCGGTCCGTTGGTCGTACCATCGGTGTTGAGCTGGTTTTCGAGCGCGTCGAGATCGTGCTCATGCTCGGTGCGCAATTCGCGCCACATCTTCCAGCACACCCACAGCAAGAGGATGCCGCCGGCCAGCAGGAGGCCGATGATCTGCAGCAGTTGAACGGTAATGCTGGCGAAGCCGATACGCAGGATGGTGGCAGCGATGATACCGATCAGGATCGCTTTGCCGCGCTGTTCCTTGGGAAGGCCGGCGGCGGCGAGGCCGATGACGATGGCATTGTCGCCGGCGAGGACCAGATCGATCATCACGACCTGGAAAAGTGCAGTCATAGCTTCAGCGGTGAAGAGCTCTGTCATGTGGGCCACTCCGTATGAACGTGCTGTCCGACATCACAGTTCAGGTGAACTGCCAGAGGGGCCCGGGCCAGGACGTGCTTTGTTAAAAAGTCGTGCTTTGCAAAAACATGCGGGTTTGATGCCGCAGTTGATCCGATCTGTTACTCGGGTTGATCCGAGAGGGTGACGAGCCGAACCATCTGGTCGGGCTCGATGAGGATGGTGATGCCGATCCCGATAAAGGTCAGGACGCCGGCGACATCGAACCAGGTCGCGCGCCGCGCGAAGTTTCGCGGAATCAACGCGCCACCGGCCATTAATGCTGCAAGTGCGAATATCAGGGTGGCGACCATCGGCGCCAGCGCATCGAGCGAGACAAATGCGCGCAAGGCCAGTGCCGCAGTCAGTGCCAGCAGGAGGCTTGCGGCAAACAGCTCCTTGACCCGGTGAGGGGCAGGAGGCGCATACTTGCGGCCGTTGCTGTTGCGATCCGTAAAGGCCATCGTTGTCCTGTCGGGTATCGTTTCATCCCGTCCGCAACGTTCCTGCAGCTCGATAGTCGTGCTACGGGAAGTCATCGGATCTTAAATTCGTATTGGATAGTTTCGTAATCATGAAACGTGGCGAAAATCAAGAGAATTTCGCTGGAGCGCAGCGCGGCAAAGCCTTGCCGGAAGCGCGGCAGTTGCGAAAACAGGCTGGGGATTGGCTAAAAGCGCGACGCGCGGAAGCCGGCCTGTCGCAGGTCGATCTCGCCGCAAAACTTGGTCTCAAATATTACACGTTCATCTCGCAGGTTGAGAACGGCTTCAGTCGGGTGCCCACCGAAACGATGGAAGCATGGGCCATTCAGCTCGGTCTGGAGCCGGCCGCCTTCGCAAAACATTTGCTGATCTATTACGAGCCGGAATTGCACCGGCTGCTGTTTGGAGCACCCAAATGAACGTCATCGCATTTCAGCGCAAACCGCTGCAGGCCGCGTGGAGCGAGACCGAGCTCGTCACGCTTGCCGACACGATCAATCTCGGGCATCGCGGCCGCGAATGGGAGACTGGCATCACCGAGAACGGCGATGCGCAGCTCTATCTGCTGGGACCGCAGCCGGAGCAAGCCTGCGAATTGTGCGTATCGCGCGTGGGCGGCCGGTACATTCTCGAAGACGGTACCGGGCGTCTGTTGTTCGAGCATCGCAGTCTGCCGCTGGTGGCGGCGCATGCCCGCACTGCGCTGCGCGGGACGCGATGGTGGCTTGTCGCACGGATTGTCATGGTGTGGTGTACGATTCGCCATATGCTTCATGACGAGATCGAACCCTTGATGACCGAGGGCGAAGAACTGCTTGTCCATTTCGCTCCGCAGCTCGCTGCTTTCGTGTGACGGCTGCATCCAACCGAAAGTATTCATGACTAAATCTGCGACTGCCCGGACTGCCAAGCCTTCTCGAAAGACCGCTTCTCGCAAAACTGTTTCGCGCAAATCCGCTCCGGCCAAAAAAGCGGTGAGCAAGGTGGCGTCGAAATCATCGGCCAAATCGCCGAGGGGCAAGCTGCCGGAATGGAATCTCGCGGATCTCTACACGGCGATCGACGCGCCGGAGATTGCCGGGGATCTCGACAAGATCGACGCCGAATGCGCGGCCTTCGAAGCGGATTACAAGGGCAAGCTCGCGGAAGAGACGGCCCGGCCCGGCGGCGGTGTGTGGCTCGCGGGAGCTGTTCGCCGTTATGAGGCGATCGACGATCTCGCCGGCCGGCTTGGCTCCTATGCCGGTCTCGTCCATGCCGGCGATAGCGTCGATCCCGCGATTTCGAAATTCTACGGCGATGTCTCCGAACGCATCACCGCGGCGTCGGTGCATCTGCTGTTTTTCGGTCTCGAGCTCAACCGCATCGATGACGCTGTGATCGAGCAGGCGATGCAGACGCCCGAGCTTGGCCACTACCGGCCGTGGATCGAAGACAGCCGCAAGGACAAGCCCTATCAGCTCGAAGACCGCGTCGAGCAGCTGTTTCACGAGAAGTCCCAGACCGGTTATGGCGCCTTCAACCGCCTGTTTGATCAGACAATCGCGGGGCTTCGCTTCAAGCTTGGCGGCAAGGAGCTGGCGATCGAGCCAACGTTGACCATGCTGCAGGACCGCGCGCCGGCCAAGCGCAAGGCGGCGGGGCAGGCGCTGGCGAAGACCTTCAAGGCCAATGAGCGCACCTTTGCGCTGATCACCAACACTCTGGCCAAGGACAAGGAAATCTCCGACCGCTGGCGCGGTTTCCAGGATATTGCGGATTCCCGCCATCTCAACAATCGCGTCGAGCGCGAAGTGGTCGATGCACTGGTGTCGTCGGTGCGCGCGGCCTATCCGCGGCTGTCGCATCGCTATTATCAATTGAAGGCGCGCTGGTTCGGCAAGAAGAAGCTCGCCCATTGGGACCGCAACGCGCCGCTGCCATTCGCACCGACCGGCACGATTCCATGGTCGGACGCGCAGGACATGGTGCTGACCGCCTATGGCGCGTTTTCACCCGACATGGCCAATATTGCCAGACGCTTCTTCACCGATCGCTGGATTGATGCACCGGTGCGGCCGGGCAAGGCGCCCGGCGCCTTCTCGCATCCGACCACGCCGTCGGCTCATCCCTATGTGCTGATGAACTATCAGGGCAAGCCGCGCGACGTGATGACGCTCGCCCATGAACTCGGCCACGGCGTGCATCAGGTGCTTGCTGCCCGCAACGGCGCGCTGATGGCGCCGACGCCGCTGACGCTGGCTGAAACCGCCAGCGTGTTCGGTGAAATGCTGACCTTCAAGCGGCTGCTGTCGCAGACCAGGAGTGCCAAGCAGCGCCAGGCATTGCTCGCGGGCAAGGTCGAGGACATGATCAACACGGTGGTGCGGCAGATCGCGTTCTATTCATTCGAGCGCGCTGTTCACACCGAGCGTCGCCACGGCGAACTCACCGCGCAGCGGCTCGGCGAACTCTGGCTCAGCGTGCAGACGGAGAGCCTCGGGCCCGCGATCGAGATCAAGCCGGGTTACGAGAACTTCTGGATGTACATCCCGCACTTCATCCATTCGCCGTTCTACGTCTATGCCTATGCCTTCGGCGATTGTCTCGTGAACTCGCTCTATGCGGTCTACGAGAACGCCCAGGAAGGGTTTGTGGATCGCTACCTCGCGATGCTCGCCGCCGGCGGCACCAAGCACTATTCCGAATTGCTCAAGCCCTTTGGACTCGACGCCAAAGACCCGACCTTCTGGGACGGCGGCCTGTCAGTCATCGCCGGGATGATCGATGAACTGGAGGCGATGGGTTAGGCGTACGTAAAACATTTGTTGTACGTACGCGAGCTTTCTGTTATACATTTCGTACAACAGGGAGTTGGACCTATGAATGGAACTGTCCGGAGTCCCAAATTCGAGGCAACGGCGCTTCAAATTCGTAAAATTGGTAATTCGGTGGGCGTGATTTTGCCGAAGGAATTGCTCGCGCGCCTCAATTTGAAGGAGGGCGACAAATTCTATCCGGTTGAACAGCCAGACGGAAGCTTGCGGCTGTCTCCCTTCAATCCGAAGCATGCGCGGACGATGGAAATCGCCCGCAAGGTGATGCACGAATACAGGGATACGTTCGCCGCGCTGGCCAAATGAACGCGACACTCGAGCCATTGTGGCTTGATGTCGATGAAGTCATCGACATGCACGCGGAACAGCTTGCTATGTTTGGTGGTCCCGAAGGTGTTCGGGACCACGGCCTCCTTGAGTCGGCGGTGCTACGGCCGATCAATCAATGGCATTACGGCGAGACTGATATGGCGGCGCTTGCTGCAGCTTATGGATATGGTCTCGCCAAAAATCATGCGTTCGTTGATGGCAACAAACGCATCGCCTTTCATGCGATGATGGTGTTCTTGCGCATGAATGATATCTCGTTCGCCCCAGATCCCGGCCAGGCTACAGAGATCATTCTTGCCCTTGCTGCCGGCGAAGTCAGCGAGCAATCGCTCACGCGCTGGATTCGCGACAACTGGCCCGCCTGACGCACTGCGGTATGCAAAGATTGCCGTGGTATGCCACGAACCGTTGCTCTCCATATCCAATTGCGCTAATTCCGTGGCAACATACGAAATACGAGGCGGGAGACCCTGATGTCCGATCACAGCGAAGTCGCTTACACCACGGCCGATGGCAACGACTATCCGGCGCATGAGCAGACCTATGAGGGCTTTCTCGTGCTGGTGAAGTGGGGCACCATCGGCGTCGTCGCCATCGTGGCCCTAATGGGCATCTTCCTCACCTGATCTATCGCCGATTGCGCCGCCCGGCTCGGGTGGCGTCCTGTCCTATTTGCTCACGCGCGGGCCATGCGCCGCCGGAGGCTCCATGAAGATTGCCGTTGCCAAGGAAATCGATCCGTCTGAACCGCGTGTGGCGATCTCGCCGGACACGGTGAAGAAGTTCAAGGCGCTCGGCGTCGATGTCGCTATCGAGCCCGGCGCCGGCATCAAGTCCGGCCTGCCGGACTCGGAATACATTACCGTGGGCGCCACCATCAGCGCCGATGCGGTGAAGGATGCCGATATCGTCATCAAGGTGAAGCGTCCCGAGGTTTCCGAACTCGCCGGTTACAAGCGCGGTGCGCTGGTGATCGCGATCATGGATCCCTATGGCAACGACGCGGCGCTGAAGGCGATGGCGGATGCCGGCGTGTCGGCCTTTGCGATGGAGCTGATGCCGCGCATCACCCGCGCGCAGGTGATGGACGTGCTGTCGAGCCAGGCCAATCTCGCCGGCTACCGCGCCGTCATTGAGGCCGCCGAAAGCTTCGGCCGCGCCTTCCCGATGATGATGACAGCCGCCGGCACCATTCCGGCCGCCAAGGTATTCGTCATGGGCGTCGGCGTCGCCGGCCTGCAGGCGATCGCGACCGCGCGCCGCCTCGGCGCCGTGGTCACCGCGACGGATGTGCGCCCGGCCACCAAAGAGCAGGTCGAAAGCCTCGGCGCGAAATTCCTGGCCGTAGAAGACGATGAGTTCAAGAACGCGCAGACCGCCGGCGGTTACGCCAAGGAAATGTCCAAGGAATATCAGGCCAAGCAGGCCGCGCTCACCGCCGAGCATATCAAGAAGCAGGACATCATCATCACCACCGCGCTGATTCCTGGCCGGCCCGCGCCGCGCCTCGTCACTGCCGAGATGGTGGCGTCCATGAAGCCCGGTTCGGTGCTGGTCGATCTCGCGGTCGAACGCGGTGGCAATGTCGAAGGCGCCAAGCCCGGCGAAGTCGCTGACGTCAACGGCATCAAGATCGTTGGTTATACCAATGTCGCCGGCCGCGTCGCCGCCTCGGCGTCGAGCCTCTATGCGCGCAACCTGTTCTCGTTCATCGAAACGCTGGTCAACAAAGAGACCAAGGCGCTCGCGGTGAACTGGGACGACGAACTGGTCAAGGCAACGGCTTTGACCAAGGACGGCGCCGTCATTCATCCGAACTTTCAGCCGAAGACCGCTTAAGGAGCGCTGCCATGGATCATGCCTCGCTGGTCAGCCCGTTCGTATTTCAGCTCTCGATCTTCGTGCTCGCCGTGTTCGTCGGGTATTTCGTGGTGTGGTCGGTGACGCCCGCGCTGCATACGCCGTTGATGTCGGTGACCAATGCGATTTCTTCGGTGATCGTGGTCGGCGCACTGCTCGCGGTCGGCGTCAATATGGTCGGCAGCGGCGGTGCCTTGGCGCGCGGCTTCGGCTTCGTCGCGCTGGTCTTTGCATGCGTCAATATTTTCGGCGGCTTCCTGGTCACGCAGCGCATGCTTGCGATGTACCAGAAGAAAAAGAAGTAAGGGCAGCCCGATGAACGCCAATCTCGCCGCACTGCTCTATCTCGTCGCGGGCATCCTCTTCATCCTGTCGCTGCGCGGGCTGTCCAGCCCGGCGTCCAGCCGGCAGGGCAATTTCCTCGGCATGGCCGGCATGGTCATCGCCGTGGGCACCACGCTGGCCGCGCATCCGCCGGCCGATGCGCTCGGCTGGGTCCTGGTGATCCTCGGTATCGCCATCGGTGGCGGCATCGGCGCGGTCATTGCCAAGCGCGTACCGATGACCTCGATGCCCGAACTGGTCGCGGCGTTCCACTCACTGGTCGGCATGGCCGCTGTGCTGGTTGCCGCCGGCGCGTTCTACGCGCCGGAAGCCTTCGGCATTCTCGATCCGGTGACCAAGAAGATCGTCGGCGCCAGCCTCGTCGAAATGTCGCTCGGCGTTGCCATCGGCGCGCTGACCTTCACCGGCTCGGTGATCGCGTTCGCCAAGCTCTCCGGCCGCATGAGCGGCTCGCCGATCATCCTGCCGGCGCGTCACATCATCAACATCGTGCTCGCTCTGGCGCTGGTGTTCTTCATCTATGGCCTGGTGCATTCCGGTAGCGCGGTCGACTTCTGGATGATCACCATCCTCGCGCTGGTGCTCGGTGCCTTGCTGATCATTCCGATCGGCGGTGCCGACATGCCGGTCGTGATCTCGATGCTGAACTCGTATTCGGGTTGGGCCGCCGCCGGCATCGGCTTCACGCTGGGCAATTCGGCGCTGATCATCACCGGCGCACTGGTTGGCTCGTCGGGTGCGATCCTGTCCTACATCATGTGCCACGCGATGAACCGCTCGTTCATCTCGGTGATCCTCGGCGGCTTCGGCGGCGAGACCGCTGCGGCGGGTGGTGGCGCCGGTGGCGAAGTGCGCCCGGTCAAGCTCGGTTCGGCCGACGACGCAGCTTTCATTTTGAAGAATGCGCAGAAGGTCATTATCGTGCCCGGCTATGGCATGGCGGTGGCGCAGGCACAGCATGCGCTGCGCGAAATGGCCGACACGCTGAAGAAGGAAGGCGTCGAGGTGAAATATGCCATTCACCCGGTCGCCGGCCGTATGCCCGGCCACATGAACGTACTGCTCGCCGAAGCCAACGTGCCTTATGACGAGGTGTTCGAACTCGAGGACATCAATTCGGAATTCGCGCAGGCTGACATCGCCTTCGTGATCGGCGCCAACGACGTCACCAATCCGGCGGCGGAAGACGACAAGACCTCACCGATCTACGGCATGCCGGTGCTGCAGGTGTGGAAGGCCGGCACCGTGATGTTCATCAAGCGCTCGCTCGCCTCGGGCTATGCCGGCATCGACAATCCGCTGTTCTATCGCGACAACACCATGATGCTGCTGGGTGACGCGAAGAAGGTCACCGAGAACATCGTCAAGGCGATGTAACTGGCCCGCATGGATCTCATTAAACGCCCGGCTACAAGCCGGGCGTTTTCCGTTTGGAAGGTCAGCTCGCAGCATCCTCTTTCGGCAAGCGATATAGCGCGCACAGCTTGTTGCCATCGGGATCCCTGAGATAGGCGAGATAGAGCTTCACGCCACCTTCGCGGATGCCCGGCGGCTCTTCGCAGGTGGTGGCGCCATTGGCGATGCCGGCGGCGTGCCAGGCTTCGGCTTCGTCCTGCGATTTGGCGAGAAAGCCGATGGTGCCGCCGTTGGCGGGCGTGGCCGGCTCGCCATTGATCGGCTTCGACACCGAGAAAGTGCCGGTTTTGGTGCGGTAGAAAACCCGGTGGCGATCGACGGCGCCGGGCGGGACGCCCAGTGTGCCGAGCAGCTTGTCATAAAACGACTTCGCGGCTTCGAGGTCGTTGGTGCCGATCATGACATGTGAAAACATCTCGCTTCCTCTCCCGGTTTCTTGCAAACTCACCTTCAGGTGATACGCAACTATACGCATCATATGCAGTTTGGCGAGACGGCATGACCCTGCCGCGCAATCGCTCTTGTGGGTCTGCAATGGCGGCGTGTCGCTTGCTGCCGAACCCGTTTTCAATCAGGACACTTGCTTGATGTCAGCACATCCCATGCCCAGATCGTCCTGGATTTTCCCCACGTTGGCCGTTCTGCTTTTTATCGCGACGTCGATTCCTTCGCTCGGGATCGGATTCACGGAGACGACTGCTGGCATTGTGTTCGCGGTTGTTCTGCTGGTCATCCTGTTCGGCACGGTGTTCGCCGCCGTGCATCATGCCGAAGTCATCGCACACAAGATCGGCGAACCGTTCGGCACGCTGTTGCTGACACTGGCCGTGACCATCATCGAGGTGGCGCTGATCGCCTCCATCATGCTGGGTGACAAGGCCGTTCCGACACTGGCGCGCGATACCGTCTTCGCGGTGGTGATGATCGTTTGCAACGGTCTGGTTGGCATCTGCATCCTCGTCGGAGGGTTACGTTACCGAGAGCAGGATTTTCAGGTCACGGGGTCGAATATTTATCTCAGCGTACTGATTGTGATGGCGACGATCACGCTAATCCTGCCGAATTACACCCTGACCACTCCGGGACCTTTCTATTCGAACGCACAGCTCGCTTTTGTCAGCGTCGCCACCATCATGCTCTATGCGGTGTTTCTCTACACACAGACCATCCGACATCAGGATTACTTCGTCGCAGACGGAAGTAGCGAAGGTGCCGCAGGCGGGCATGTTTCCAACCGTCTTCTGGCCATCAGCGCCATTTTGCTGCTGGTCTCGTTGCTGGCGGTGGTGCTGCTGGCGAAGAAATTCTCGCTGGTGGTAGATGCCGGCATTGAACGGATCGGCGCGCCGGAAGCCTTTGCCGGTATCCTCGTGGCGCTGCTGATCTTGCTGCCGGAAAGCGTCGCCGCCATTTCTGCCGCGCGTGGCAACGATCTGCAGAAGAGCATCAACCTCGCACTTGGTTCATCGCTCGCCACCATCGGACTGACGATCCCTGCGGTTGCAGTGGCGGCCTATGCGTTAGACAAGGAACTGGTGCTCGGTCTCAGTGCGCAGAAGATGGTGCTGCTGGTGATGACCTTCGTGCTGAGCATGCTGACCTTTGGCACCGGGCGCACGAACATCCTGTTCGGGCTGGTCCATTTGGTGGTGTTTGCGGTATTCATCTTCATGGTGTTTGTGCCGTGACCACTTTGGAGAATGAGACGATGCTCGCTGCCCAGTCCGACGTTCAGCAGGACACGCCCGAAGTTCGCGTCACCGAATGGCGACTCGCGCCTGGCGCGGCGACTGGTCACCACACCCATGGGATGGACTATGTGATCGTTCCGATCACCACGAGCGTGATGACCATCGTTGCGCCGGACGGCACCCGCTCGCAGGCGCCGATCACGACCGGCAAATCCTATTTCCGCAAGGCAGGCGTCGAGCATGACGTTCTGAATGAAACCGACAAGGAAATCGTGTTTCTCGAGGTCGAGGTTAAGAAAGCTTAACCTTATCTGCCTCCAGCGGCTGCCGGTTCATTGTGTTTAGCCTGCTGAGGACCACCTGAAACAATTCAATGCGACGGATTGGAACTTTGCCTTCGATCCGTCGCGATTGATCCCTGAATCAGCCTCAAACTCCCAGCATGAAGCAGCTTGCGGAAGAGGCCGGTCCATGCTGCACAAGTATCTCTCGAAGTTCACCATCGATATCTTGCCATCGATTCTGGCGACGATCGTGGGTGCCTATATCGTCAATCACTACATCATCCCGAAGGCGAGCCCGGATCGGCCCGCTGCGGCTGTCGCATCGACGCCTGCCGAGCCGAAGCCTGACACCAAGGCAGCGACAGCCAAGCCCGCCGAGAATTCTGCCGACCTCGCCAATCTGCCCGAATCGGCCCCGGCCAAGGCCGGCGACAAGCCGGTGGTCGAGAAGGCCAGCATCGAAAAGCCTGAGGCGGCCACGACACCCGAGCCGCGCCGCCATCAGCCGGCATTGCGCGAGAAGGCAGCTGCCAAACCCGCGCCGGCTCCGGCCGCGCCTGCGCCCGTCCTTGCCACCGTGGGCACCGCGCCGGCGGCGAATGCCAGCGCGGATGAACGCCGCGACGCCAACGATCTCGCCCGTGCTGCCATCGAGCGCCTGAACCGCAGCGAACCGCGACCCCAGGAAGCTGCCCGTGCGCTTGAGACTCCGCGTGCACCGGAGGCGCCGCGGGTGCAGGAAGCCGCACGGACTGTTTCCCCTCCGTCGATGCAGCAGCTGCCGCCGCCGATCGTGGTGGCGACGCCAAGCGTCGAGAAGTTCGATCCTATGCCTTCGCCGCACTCTGAGCGTTCCGAAGCGCGGCGCATGCGTCCGCCCGGCGAGATCCCGGCACCGCAGCCGATGGACCTGCAGGCGGATGCTGCTGGCACACCGCGATCTGAGCGCACTAACGTGGCCGAAGACGTGCTGTCTGCGGCAAAGTCGGTGTTCAATTCGGTGATTCCGCGCCCGTTCGAGCGCTAAGGGAAGCGTGGATCGTCCGAGCGTTGCTCTCACGTATGCAGGGCGACGCCGTATTGCTATCAGCCTGACCCTTGCCAGCTTTAGCTAGCCCGCGCGTCCACCCGTGCGGGCGAGGCCGCTCCGCGCGGCGTTGTCCTTCGGACGGAGTGCGACAGCGCGGCTGTAGGAGTCCGCAGCCCTGGCCCTGTCGCCAAGCTTCTCATAGGTCGCGCCGCGGGTCAGCCAGACCTGCGCATTGCCCGGTGCCACCTGCGAAGCCTCGTCGAGATCCGCTGCGGCTTCCTGGTTTTTGCCGAGGGCGAGATAGCATTGCGCGCGGCCGAGCAGGGGATCCGCCTGCTGCGGCGTCAGGCCGTTGGCTGACGTAAAATCCGCGATGGCGAATTCATACTTCTTCTCGGACTGATAAAGCAGCCCGCGTTGGTAGAAGGTCTGCGCACTGTGCGGATCGAGGTCGAGTGCCTGACTGAAGGCCAGCAGCGCGTCATCGGGCTTGCCGGATTGTGCGAGCGCCTGCGCGCGTGCAGCGTGGATCTGTGCATCCTGCGGATTGGTCTTGCCGGCATTCGCGGGCGGCGGGGGCGCCAGAGCCGTCGTCTTCGGTTCGTCCTTGTCAGACCCGGGTGTCAGTGACGACAGGTTGAACGAGCATCCGGTGCCGCACAGACCCGCAACGACAAGGGCAATCGCGGTAAGGCCGCGGGCGCCGAAGCGGGACGAGCACTTGCGGACGGGACATTCCATGCAGGGCAAATCTCACGCAGCGACCAATGACCTATTGGTAGCGCGACATCGGGCAAAATGCACCTGATCAAGACCAGCGCGCCAAGGGAGTAGCTCGCGCAAAAGCAACTGCGCAAAAAAAATAACGCGGGCTTGGGCCCGCGTTATCGAACTCAAATGATGACGCGAATTTAGCGCGGTGTGCGCGGAGCAGCGCCTGCGCCGGGACGGCCGCCACGATCGGCGCCAGGACCCGCGCCGAACACCGGCTTCGGCTTCATCGGCAGCAGGCCTTCGCGCTGCAGCTTCTTGCGAGCCAGCTTGCGTGCGCGACGCACGGCCTCAGCCTTCTCGCGAGCCTTCTTCTCAGAGGGCTTCTCGTAGTGACCGCGGAGCTTCATCTCGCGGAAAATACCCTCACGCTGCATCTTCTTCTTCAGCGCCTTGAGAGCCTGATCGACGTTATTATCGCGAACGAGAACCTGCACGCGGCATCCTCTTTTCAATTGATCGGATTTGAATTTCGGTAAAGCGAAGGGCCGACAAAAGCCATGCCCTTAACCTCAAGGGCGCCGATGTACCAGATGAAATGGTGAATGTCCACCTTGCGGCGCCGTCATTTTAACCTCTTGGGCCGGGAAAATAGCGTGTTTTTTCGAATTTTCTCGGGTGGGGATAGGGCAGGTTCCCTGTCTCGACAGGTATTGGAGCACGGACGCATAATTCCCGCGGCGACTCAGCCGGGACGCCGATTACGACCGGAGAGCATCATGAATGGGAAAAAATACGCGGCCGAACTGATCGGCACCTTTTGGCTCACATTTGCAGGCTGCGGCAGTGCCGTAATCGCGGCAGCATTTCCGCAGGTTGGTATCGGTCTCGTCGGGGTCTCGCTCGCCTTCGGCCTCAGCGTCGTGACCATGGCCTATGCCATCGGCCACGTTTCGGGCTGCCATCTCAATCCTGCGGTCACCGTGGGCCTTGCGGCGGGTGGACGTTTTCCCGCCGGCCAGATTCTCCCTTATGTGATTGCGCAGGTCGTCGGTGCGATAGCGGGGGCGGCCGTGTTGTATGTCATCGCCAGCGGCGCTGCCGGTTTCGATCTTGCCAAGGGCTTTGCCTCGAACGGCTACGGCGATCATTCGCCCGGCAAATACAGCATGGTGGCGGGCTTCATCATGGAAGTGGTGATGACCATGATGTTCCTGTTCATCATCATGGGCTCCACACATGGCAAGGCGCCTGCGGGCTTCGCGCCGCTGGCGATCGGGCTTGCGCTGGTGATGATCCACCTCGTCAGCATTCCAGTCACCAACACGTCGGTGAATCCGGCGCGCAGCACCGGGCCGGCATTGTTTGTCGGCGGCTGGGCACTGCAGCAGTTGTGGCTGTTCTGGGTGGCGCCGCTGGTTGGCGGTGTTCTCGGCGGCGCGATCTATCGCTGGCTGAGTGACGAGCCCGCCGGTGTGGTGGAAGGTAAGTCGGCCACCTGACGAATGAGGCGGTGAAGCCGGCGGCGTTACGTCGCCGGCTTCACCTCAACCACATGGCCCATCTTGCGGCCAGGCTTCGGTGCGCCCTTGCCATAGAGGTGCACGGTGGCGCCGGGGACGGTGAGCCACTTGCCATAATCGAGAATGTCGTCGCCGATCAGGTTGATCATGGTGACCTGGCCGTGGCGGACGGGTTTGGCGAGCGGCCAGCCGGCGATGGCGCGGATGTGCTGTTCGAATTGCGACACCGAGGCGCCATCGAGCGTCCAGTGGCCGGAATTGTGCACGCGCGGCGCAATTTCGTTCACGACAAGCGTCGCGCCGTCAATGGCGTCCTTTGGGCCTGGCACGACAAACAGTTCGACGGCAAAGACGCCGACATAGCCCAGCGCAGTGCCGATCTTCTCGGCGATCTCGCGTGCCTTCGCGGCAAGCGCGTCGGAGATGTGCGCGGGCGCATAGGAGAATTTCAGGATGTGATCGCGATGCTCGTTTTCGGTGACTTCGAAACATTCGACATGGCCGTCGGCGCCGCGTGCAGCGATGACCGAGACCTCGCGTTCGAATGGCACGAAGGCTTCAAGGATCGCGGAGTTGGTGCCGAGATCCTTCCAGACCTGATCGAGATCGTCACCCTCGCGGATGATTGCCTGGCCCTTGCCGTCATAACCGAAGCGACGCGTCTTGATGACAGCTGGCAGACCGATCTTCTTGACCGCTGCATGAAGCTCGCCAGCATTCGCAACGCCTGCGTAACCGGCCGTGCCGATACCCAGTGACGTTACAAAATCCTTCTCGGCCAGGCGGTCCTGCGTGGTCTGCAGGATGGCCTGTGCCGGCAGCACCGGGCGCCGCGCGTCGAGGATCATCGCGGTGGCGGCCGGCACGTTCTCGAATTCGTAGGTGATGACGTCGCAATCACTGGCGAACAGTTCGAGCGCCTCGACATCTGCATATTCAGCACAAGTTGCGTTCTGCACCACATCGAAAGCCGGCGAATCCGGATCCGGTGAAAAAACCTGACAGCGGAGGCCGAGGCGTGCTGCGGACATCGCCAACATGCGACCGAGCTGGCCGCCACCGAGAATGCCGATCGTATCGCCCGGCTTGAGAACCTTCGTCACCACAGCGCTCACGCCGCACCTTCCGGCTTTTCAGCCACGGCATCGGTCTGCGCCTTGCGCCAGGCGGCGAGCTTTGTCGCCAGTGCCGTGTCGTGCAGCGCCAGCACGCTCGCCGCGAGCAGTGCCGCATTGATAGCGCCGGGCTTGCCGATGGCCAGCGTGCCGACGGGCACGCCGCCCGGCATCTGTACGATCGAATACAACGAATCGACGCCGGACAGCGCCTTGGATTCCACGGGCACGCCGAACACCGGGAGCTCCGTCAGCGCCGCGGCCATGCCGGGCAAATGCGCAGCGCCGCCGGCACCGGCGATGATGATCTGGAAGCCCGCTGCCTTGGCGCCTTTGGCGAATGCGACCAGCCGGTCCGGCGTGCGGTGGGCCGAGACGATGCGCGCCTCATGGGATACGCCGAGCGCGGTCAGCGTTTCGGCGGCGTGGCGCATGGTTTCCCAGTCCGACTGGCTTCCCATAATAATGGCGACGGGCGCGGTCATTCCGTATTTTCTTTCGCGAATCCAGAAAGATAGGCTGGAAATACAATGTCGTCCCCTTGCGTGGCAAGGAGCGTGGCAAACATGATCTCGTCTTGGTGAAGACTGGCAAGCCTTGTAACAAATCCCATGCAAAAGAAAACCCGAACGCCTGCTGCAAAGTCGGTCAAACGCTCCATGAAGCTGGCGTTGCGCGGTTCCAAGGCGTTGGTGTCGCTGCCGAAAAGCCGCGGGCCGGCGGCCGCGCTGACGATCCGGCGGCTGGAGGTGCAACTCACGGAGGCGCAGGCGAAGATTGCCGAATTGCGCGCTTCGGCGGAAACCGACTTCCTGCTCGACATTCTCAACCGCCGTGGCTTTGCCCGCGAGCTGACCCGCGCCGTGGCCTTCATCGCCCGCTATGGCGCGACGGGTGCACTGATTGTGCTCGATGTCGACCGCCTCAAGCCGATCAACGACGCCTTCGGTCACGCGGCCGGCGACATCGTGCTCAAGGCTGTGGTTGGCGTGCTCCGGCGGCATGTCCGCGCATCCGACGTGATCGGGCGACTGGGTGGTGATGAATTCGTGCTGCTGCTGTGGAATGTCAGCGAGGCTGATGCACGCGCCAAGGCGCAGGTTTTGGAAGCCGCGATCGACCAGCTCACTTTCGTCTTCCGCGACATCAACGTGTCGGCCGGCGCCTCCGCAGGCGTCGCACTGCTGGGTCCTGAGGCCGATGGTGAAGCCGCGTTGGTTCAGGCCGACAAGGCGATGTATGTGCGCAAGACCGCGCGACGTGCGAAAGTGTAGTTAGCCGATCGTCGGCGTTGGCGCCCTTACAATGCGCTGAGGTCGCTTGGCACTTCGCCAAAGGCGCGGATCACCTGGGCGTCGCCGAACTCGCCGATCATCGGATCGCCGGTGCGGCTGAAGGCCAGTGCGCCGATCGAGCCCGGCGCACGGGACAATAGTTCGGCGCGGCGGATGGCGCCGGACGCGCTCTGACATTCTTCGGCAGCACCGGCGGCCGGCGAACCAGAGTCGTCGTGCAGGAAGGGCAGTGCGACATAATAGGTGATATCGGCCATGGCGCCCCTCACGAGTCGATTGATCTCGGCGCAAGTTTGTTCTTATTTTGTTCTTTTGTCAAGTTCGGCGCCCTGTGGCGATCTTCCCGTCGCGCGTCTTGATCCGCCGAAGCCGGCTTGCGCTGCGCCGGCGTCAGGCCGCCCAGCGTGAGCGTCATCGCGATCAATTCGCGCAGCCCATCCAGGCAAAGATGTTGGCGAACGATACAAGCAACAGGCGTGGAATGATGTGCCGCGCACGCGCAAACTTCCGCCGCGCCACATCGCGATGCCGGCCGGTCGCGAAGCTGGATTTTGATGATGGGCCAGTTTCAACGCTCCGCCCGCTGCATTCACCGCGAGGCAAAGAAAGCCGATCCATTGATCGTCACGCGTTGAGTTCGCAGCCCTGGTCGTTCTTCAACCCACAGCCACAGCGCGACGCGTTGTCTCAGGCAATAATATCCGGGGTGATCTGGTCTTCGATGAAGGAGATCCGGTCTTTCAGTTGAAGCTTCCTCTTCTTCAACCGTTGCAGTCGTAAAAGATCGGGTGCCGGTGAATGTTGCAAGGCATCGATAGCGGCGTCGAGGTCGCGATGTTCCTGCTGCAATCGGGCGAGTTCTAACGGGAGTTCGCGATCTTCGTCGTCGTTCATGTTTCTAGCTGACTGGATTCGCAAGTCATTTGCGAGGGATTTCTAGAATGACTATCGCCGGTGCAGGCGCACCACGCAAGCCGTCCGGTTCCAGGTTTTTGCGGCGCAATCAGGTCACGATTCGTTTCAGACGATACCCGAAACTCAAAATACACTTTTCAATACCCATCGACAGATGTCCACTGTCATGTAGAATTCATCGTCCAACCGAACGTATCCTGAGGTTCAATCCTACCGAGGAGTTTTCGAATGGCACTACAGGCGCATCTCGTCGAACTGGAACGCAAGCACAAAGTTCTCGAAAGCGAATTGCACGAAGCGCTCGTGCACCTGTCTACCGACGATCTCCGCATCGTCGAACTCAAGCGTCGAAAACTGATGGTCAGGGACGAAATCCAGCGTCTCAAAAACGGGGCCAGCGAAACGGTGCACTGATCAACGGCTGCACTGATCAGCGAACGATAAATCACAGCATCGACATCGCCGTCTACGTCACTGCTTTTGCGTAGGTGCGATGACGTCTTCCCCTCATCCCGCGATAGGTTTGCGACGAAGCTCCAGTATTCGGTTGGCCTGGATCACTTCGCCTGCAACCTTTCGCGTTCAATGTCCCGCCATCTCAGCCACGTAGTCCGCGATGGCCAGCGATGATGTCAGCCCCGGTGACTCGATGCCGAACAGGTTGATAAGGCCCGGCACGCCATGGGTCTGGGCACCCTGGATCATGAAATCCTGCACCGCGACTGCGGGCGGCACGATCTTCGGCCGCATTCCGGAATAGCTTGGCATCAATGCGCCGTCCGGCAAACTCGGCCAGTAGCGCCTGATGGCCGGATAGAACCTCTCTCCGCGTGCCGGATCGACTGTGTAGTCGATATGATCCACCCACTCGACGTCAGGGCCGAAACGCGCCTGACCGGCCAGATCGAGCGTCAGATGCACCCCGAGGCCGCCCGGTTCCGGCACGGGATAGATCAGCCGCGAGAACGGTGCTTTCGCATTGCAGCTGAAGTAGCAGCCTTTCGCCAGATAAGCGGGCGGTATCAGGTCGAGCGGCATGCCGTCGAGCATGCGGGCGATCGCGGTTGCGGACAGGCCTGCGGAATTGATCAGCATGTCGCAGCTGAGTGTCATCGGAGCCTCACCGCCGACATCCAGTTCGAAACCGTCGGCGGTGACCCGGCCACGTTCCAGCGGCGCGAGGAATGCGAAGGCCGCGCCGGCGGCTTCCGCTTCACCGCGCAGCGACAACATGTAGCTGTGGCTGTCGACGATTCCGGTGGAGGGGGACAACAGCGCGGCTTCGCAAGCCAGTGCGGGCTCCAGCGCCCGTGCCCCTGTCCCGGATAATTGCTTGAGGTCGGCGACGCCATTGGCTTCGGCATGCGCTTTGATCGACGCCAGTTTGGCGATCTCCTCCGGACGTGTGGCGACGATCAGTTTCCCGGAGTTGCGATGTGGGATGCCGCGATCCCGGCAATAATCATAGAGAGCCTGTTTTCCAGCGACGCAGAGCCGCGCCATCAGGCTGCCGGCCGGATAATAGATGCCGGCATGGATGACCTCGCTGTTGCGCGACGAGGTTACGGTACCAATCGCGTCCGCAGCCTCCAGCACGATGACCTCGCGTCCCGCTTCCGCCAGTCGCCGGGCGATCGCAAGACCCACGACGCCGGCGCCCACCACCACGCATTCAACCTTGTCCATGTCGCGTCCGATAGTTTGCTGCGCCGGTCATCCGCGGTTCGACCTTGCGCATGTGGCGCATTAGTAAAACATTAAGCATCACAGCTAATTACCACCAAATTTCGCCGCATTCCGCAGGTGCGACGATACGCATTTACCTGATCCACATACCTGTAACCAAACACTCACGCTGCGAATACGCGGGTGTGTAATGACTGGCAAGATCGGGCGATCAGACAGCAAGGCGGCAGTGTCCGTCATCGCGGTCGCGTGCCTTCTTGGCTGCACTACCGGAGCCCATGCAGAATCCCCGGCGGTTCATTATATCAGCGAACTCGACCCGCAAATGATCTGGCAGATTCTCATCGGTGGGTTTGTCGCGCTGGCATTTCTCGCCGCCATTGTGCTGTGGGTCGCCTCGGCACTGCGCAATGTGCGTCGCGAGCAGCAGCGTCGCAATGCGTTTGTCGGTTCTGCCCTCAATCATCTCGGCCAAGGCATCGTGATGCTCGACGACCAGAAGCGGGTCGTGTTTTGCAATGATCGCTATCTTGAGATCTACGACCTGACGCGCGCCGACATCACCAAGGATATTACCGGTCCAGGATTGCGTGAGTTACGCCGCCAGCGTGGCAAGCTCGATCTGGCCACCCAGAGCTTCTACGAGCAGACTGTTTCCGCCGGCGAGTACATTGCTGAAATGCCCGGTGGGCAATCCGTTCACGTCAAGTTCAGCCGGCTTCCCAATGGCGGCGCCATCGGCATTCATGAGGACTGCACCGAGCAGCGTTTCCTGCAGCGCGAGCTTGCGACCACCAAGCAGTTCCTCGAATCTGTCCTTGATCACGTCCCGATCTGCGTCGCGGCCAAGACCATTGACGATGGCCGCTATATCTTCGCCAACCGGGCTTTCGAGACCTTCTCTCGGCTCTCGCGCGATCAGATCGTCGGCAAGCGACCGGATCAGATATTCTCCGCACAGTCTGCGAAAGCGATTGCCGAAGCCGATGCCCTGGCAGTGGAAACACGCAGTCAGTGTCGCAGCGAGTTCAATGTAGAGATTGGTTCAGACGTCCGCACGCTGGATAGCAATCGCGTGATTGCCTTTAACGAACGCAATGAGCCGGCATTCCTGATTGCGCTGTTCGAGGATGTGACCGACCGCAAGTCGCTGTCCAAGGAACTGGAGAACGCCAAGAAATTCCTTGAGACCGTACTCGACAATATTCCTGTGTCGCTGATGGTGCAGCAGATCAGCACCGGCCGTTATCTGTTTGCCAACCGCGGCGCAGAAGTCATTCTGGGTCGCAAACGCGAAGACGCTATCGGTCTGACCGTTCCCGAAATGCTTCGCCCGGAAGAAGCGAAGCTGATTGTCAGTCGCGATCAGGCTGCGATCAGGGGCCGAACACCGATTGCGGAAGAGCATCCGATCAGCACGCGCGACGGATTGCGGCTGTTCCTGACCCGCCGGGTCACCGTCCTCGACGAAGCAGGCGAGCCGCAATATCTGATCAAGACCCACGAAGATGTCACCGACCGCCGCCAGACCGAGGCGCGGATGGCGCATATGGCCTATCACGACGGCCTGACCGATCTGCCGAACCGCCCGGCCTTTTTGCAGGCTCTGTCGCAGATGATCGATGCCTGCGGCGAGACCTCCGAGGAATTCGCGGTGCTGTCGATCGATCTCGACGGCCTGAAGGAGGTCAACGATGTCTTCGGTCACGCCATCGGTGACAAGCTGCTGATCGAAGTGTCGCGTCGTGTCGATGCAGCCGTGGGCGGCGGAGTTGTGGCGCGGCTCGGCGGTGACGAGTTCGGCGTGATCATCGACGGCGCGCAGCCCGCGGCCGGGCTGTTGATCGCAGAGCGGATCGCCGCGGCCCTTGCGGAGGAATTCCCGATCGAGGGCAAATCGGTGCGTACAGGCGTCACCACGGGCATCTCGCTGTTCCCGCGCGACGGCCATGACCCGGCCGCGTTGCTGGCGAATTCCGGCGCGGCGCTGTTCCGTGCCAAGTCGCAGTCGCGCGGTTCGATCAGCATCTTCGAGCCCCAAATGGACCAGCAACTGCGCGATCGCCGCGTGCTGCATCAGGACCTCTCGGCCGCGATCCGCAATGGCGAATTGTCGCTGCACTACCAGCCCCAGGCACGCGCCGGCCAGACCGTCGTCGATGCCGACATTACGGGCTTCGAGGCGCTGGCGCGGTGGATTCATCCGACGCGCGGTTTCGTGCCGCCTGGAGACTTTATTCCGCTGGCTGAAGAAAGTGGCCTGATCGTCGAGATGGGTGAGTGGATCCTGCGCCGGGCCTGCCTTGAGGCCGCCTCGTGGCCGGTACCGCTGCAGATCGCGGTCAACCTGTCGCCCGCGCAGTTCATGCACGGCGATCTCGTCGGCCTCGTGCATTCGATCCTGCTCGAAACCGGCCTGCAGCCCGGTCGCCTTGAGCTGGAAATCACCGAGGGTGTGCTGATCGAGGATTTCGATCGTGGTGTCGCGTTGCTGCGGCGGTTGAAGGCGCTCGGTGTGCGCATCTCGATGGACGACTTCGGCTCCGGCTATTCCTCGCTGACCTATCTGCAGGCATTTCCGTTCGACAAGATCAAGATCGACCGCGCTTTCGTGATCAATCTGGGGCTCAATCCGCAGTCCGCCGCCATCGTGCGCGCGGTCATCGGGCTTGGCCATGGCCTCGACGTCGCGATCGTTGCGGAAGGCGTCGAGACCCACGAGCAACTCTGCTTCCTCGCCAGCGAAGGCTGCGACGGCGTACAAGGCTACTTCATCGGGCGTCCTGCCCCGATTGCGCAATATGCTGCGCTGGTCGGACGGATTGCCGCCGCTACGCCCGCCGCGCGCATGGTCGGTTGAGCGACAGACCGTTGCGAAGTGCTGATGCTGTTGAGCCCGCGACGTTCCGCGGCTAGCTTGCGGTTATGACGAATCTCACTGCGACAGTCGCGGATCCGGCGGCCAGCGATGCGCCGGTCATCGCCTATCCCACGCCCTTGCTGCGGATTGACGGCGTCACCAAAAAATTCGGCGCGCATAGCGCAGTCGACGATCTCTCCTTGGACATCAAGGCCGGTGAATTCTTCGCGCTGCTCGGCCCGAGCGGTTGTGGCAAGACCACGTTACTGCGCATGCTGGCCGGTTTCGAAGCGCCGGACACGGGCAAGATCGAGTTGAACGGCGAGGATATCGCCGCGGTCTTGCCGCATCAGCGGCCCGTCAACATGATGTTCCAGAACTACGCGCTGTTTCCCCATCTCAACGTGCGCGACAATATCGGTTTCGGTCTCAAGAGTGCTGGCCTGACGCGTCTCGGCATCGATACGCGGGTTGCCGAGATGGTGGCGCTGGTCAAGCTCCAGGGACTGGAGAAACGCCGACCGGATCAGTTGTCGGGCGGCCAGAAACAACGCGTGGCGCTCGCCCGGGCACTGGCGCGGCATCCGCAATTGTTGCTGCTCGATGAGCCGCTGGCAGCTCTCGACAAGAAACTGCGCGAGGAAACCCAGGTCGAGTTGATGGCGCTGCAGCGTCAGCTCGGCACCACCTTCGTGATCGTCACCCACGATCAGGAGGAGGCGATGACCATGGCCGACCGCATCGGCGTCATGAATGATGGTCGCCTGCAACAGGTAGCGACACCGCGACAGCTTTATGAGGCGCCCGCATCGCGCTGGGTCGCGGAGTTCGTCGGCGACATCAACATCATCGAGGGCGGGATCACGCACCGTGACAGTCATCGCCTGACCATTGCAGGCCGCGATGTAGGAACCCTGTTTGCGATCGAGCCGCGCCAGCCCGTCGGCGATGCGGTCATCTGCGTTGCGATCCGCCCGGAGAAGATCCGGTTGTCGCGTCGCGGGCCGGCGACGGACCTCGTCAATAGCGGCGCCATGAACAGCCTTGAGGGGGTCATCTCCGACGTCGGCTATCTCGGCGGTCGCTCGCTCTACAAGGTGAAGCTCGACCGCGGAGCCACATTGCGGGTCGCTCTCGCCAACACGGCGCGGCTCGATGTCGATGCCTATTCGATGGGGGAGCGCGTCGCGGCATGGTTTGCTCCCGATGATTGCGTGGTGCTGGTTCAATGAGCGCGCGCCGCATCTTCACGGCGCCGGCGCGGCTCGCTGCGATCCCGCCCTATGTCTGGATGGTGCTGTTCTTTCTGGTGCCGTTCGGTTTCGTGCTGAAGATCAGCCTGTCGCAGACAGCGATTGCGCAGCCGCCTTATATGCCGGTGTTCGGGCTGTCCGAGGGGATCGATGGACTGAAAGCGTCGTTTGCCGCGCTGTCGCTGGATAATTTTCGGTTGCTCGTTTCGGACAATCTCTATCTCGCATCCTATCTGCGCAGCGTCCTCGTCGCCGTCGTATCGACCCTGATCTTGCTCGCGGTCGGTTATCCCATCGCCTATGGCATGGCGCGTCTGCCGCGACGCTGGCAGGGTATCGCGATGATGCTGGTGATCGTGCCGTTCTGGACCTCGTTCCTGATCCGCATCTATGCCTGGATCAACATCCTGCAGCATGACGGCTTGCTCAATAAGGTCCTTCTTGCGCTGCACGTCGTATCGACGCCAGTCGTGTGGCTGTCCACCGACAGTGCGATGTATCTCGGCATCGTCTATTCCTATCTGCCTTTCATGATCCTGCCGCTCTATGCCACGCTGGCGAAGCAGGACCCGTCGCTGATCGAAGCCGCGGCAGATCTCGGCGTCTCGCGCATCGACGCCTTCTGGCTGGTAACAGTTCCGTTGTCCCTGCGCGGCGTCGGCGCCGGTGCACTGCTGTGTTTCATCCCGATCATGGGCGAATTCGTCATTCCCGATCTGCTCGCCGGATCGAATGCGCTGATGATCGGCCAGACGCTGTGGCTCGAATTCTTCACCAACAAGGATTGGCCGGTGGCGTCGGCTACCGCGATTGTGTTGCTCGGGCTGCTGTTGATCCCGTTATTGGTCTATGACCGGCTGCAGCGCCGGCAGCTGGAAGCGCGCTGATGGCCGTGCATCCGCTCCGCCTGTCGCGCTTTAACGTCACGTCGCTGGTGCTCGGCCTGGCGTTTCTCTATCTGCCGATCGTCATTCTGGTCATCTATTCATTCAACGCGTCTCGCCTCGTGACCGTGTGGGGCGGCTGGTCGACGCGCTGGTACACCGAATTCTTCAACGACCGTGCGATGCTCGATGCTGCCTGGATGAGTCTTCGCGTGGGGGTCGTGTCGGCAACGCTCGCAACGCTGCTCGGCACTTTGGCCGCGATAGCGTTGACGCGTGGCACGGGATTTCGCGGTCGCATGCTGATGTCCGGGATGCTCTACGCGCCGCTGGTGATGCCCGAGGTGATTACCGGCCTGTCGTTGTTGCTTTTGTTCGTGGCGCTGGATGCCGGGCGCGGCTTTGTCACGGTGACCATCGCCCACACCACACTCACCATGTGCTTTGTCGCTGTCGTGGTGCAGTCGCGTCTCGCCGGCATCGATCGCAGCCTCGAGGAAGCGGCTATGGATCTCGGCCGCGATCCGCTCCGTGCATTTATAGCCGTTACGTTGCCGCTGATCTGGCCGGCCATTGCAGCGGGCTGGATGCTGGCCTTCACGCTGTCGCTGGACGATCTCGTCATCGCCAGTTTCACAACCGGGCCGGGCTCGGCAACGCTGCCGATCCGGATCTATTCGGAAGTGCGTCTTGGCGTGAAACCGGAGATCAACGCCATCTGCACGCTGATCGTCGGTTTCATCGCCGTCGTTATCGTGCTGGCATCGCTGGTGTCGAAACTGTCGAGCGCCCGGGGCGAAAGCGCTGCGCCGTTGTAAGGCGAAAAGTTAATTCGCCTTCGGTGCTGCATCCGCAGGTGCTGCCGCCTTAGGCGCATCGGCGGGCTTATCCGGCTCTGCTACCGGCGCCTGTTTGGGCACACCCGTAAAGCGCTCGATCACCGAGCGTACGGCGTCGCGGGTCTTGCGATCCTTCACCGCATCCAGCAAAGGCGCCGCTCCCGGCGAACGACGGATCAGGCTTTCCGGATCTGGGAAGATCAGCGGATCGTCCCATGGGCCCTGAATCACGAAAGGCAGCTCGAAGCCGCCTGTGCCGTTGGTTGCCGGATTGAGACTGGCAATGCCCTTGAGGTCATATTCGCGCGACGGCACCGACGCGGTACCGGTCAGCGTCAGTTTCGCAGCGGGACCATCGATCCGGATATCCTGTGCGGTAGCGATGCCGTCGTTGAATTTCACGGACATGTTGAGCGTGTTGAACGGCGTCGAACCCGAGCGGAAATTGCCGGCGCCGGACAGCGGACGTCGCTCCAGCCTTTTCAAAAGCTGTTCGACGTTGAAGCCGCTGATCGCCCCGTCATGGCCCGTCAGCGTTGCGGTGCCGTCGAGTGATTGCGCGAGGCCGAAGGGCGATGAGCCCGAGGCCTCCAGCATCATGCTGAGATTGCCGCGTCCGGTGAGCTTGTTGACGCCGAACAGATCGCTGGCACAGGCCTGCAGGTCGACATCGCTGAACTGGAACTGGGCCTTCACATCGGCCACGGCATCGGAATGGGCAACGTTGAACGAACCACGGACGATGCCGCCATACATCTGCGCCTCACCCACCGACAGCGCCAGTGTACCGCCGCGCAGGTTGGCGCCGAGCGCGGTGCGGCCGAGCACTGAGGAGCCGACGGTGACCTTGGCGGCCGACAGGCGCATATCGAGATCAGTGGTGGACAGCGCGTTCAGATCGAACAGCTGCCGGTTCCAGTCACGCGCGCCGGACGCCAGAAGTCGCACTGTCGAAACATAGGGTGTGAAGTCGAGCGCACCGGCGGCCAGCGTGGCCTGCAGCGTCTGACGGCCGGTGTTGCTGTAGGTCATGACGCCTTCGGCGCTGTTGCCGTCGAGCTCGACATTGACGTTGGTCAGCGCGATCGACGGACCGACCAGGCTGGCACGCGCTTTCAGGGCAAAGCGGCCGAAACCGCCGGAGCCGGGCGGTGCCTGACCGACCCAGCGCAGCGCATTGCGCAGCGACATGCTGTCAGCGGTCAGCGTGCCTTCCATGACCAGACTGGCCTTGTTGGCGACGGTGCCGTCGAAGGCCAGCTTGATCGGCGCACCGGCGATGCGTGCCTTGACGCCGGAGCGCTCACCGGACAGTGCGGCAATGAAGTCGCTGACGCTGAGGCTGCCGTCGATGCGTTCGCCGCGCCAGTCGAACTGGCCGGTTGCAGCGAATGAGCGCGAGATCGATGGCCAGGCCAGTGAGAGGTCGATGTCGCCGAGACGCTCGGTGTTATGCGGGTCCTGATAATGCAGCACGCCGTCCTGGATGCGGATCTCGGAGAAGGATAGTGGCTGTTCAGCGCCTGGCCTCATGGTGCGGGCGATGGACTCGATGAATGGCGTCCAGTTGCTTTCGCCGGAGGCCTCGCGGATCACGCGGATACGTGGCCGCAGCATCATCATGTCGGCGATCTCGAAGCGCTGCAGCAGCAGCGGCAATAGCCGCAGATTGGCCGTCAGCACATCAACCGTCAAAGCGGGATCGATCGACCCGCCGCCTTTCAGGCCGACATCGTGAAACGAGACATAGCTGCCCGGAAAGACCGAGACATCCACCGCGCCGTTGACGACGAAGTCCAGCCCGGTCACGGCACGGATCTGTGCCTCCACGGCATGACGCAACGTATCGCGGTTGAGCAGCCACGACATGGCAAACAGCCCGATCACTGCAACACCCAGGAGCGCCGCAATCGGCATCCCCAGGCGTCTTATTCCTTGGGCACTCGTCAATGAACTATCCGGGTTGGTTGGTGGTCACACATAGCGGGGCGGCATCCATGTGCGCCCACGTCCAAGGCCCTCAATTTGAAGGGTTTTCTTGACGCTTTCAAGGCCATAGCGGGGGTGATGGGGTCGCAGTCCCCCGCGATTGACCTGCCGCGGAGTTTCCGCCTAATAATCCACGACATAGCCGCCCGCGCCCGCTGGGTTCTCAGCGCATTCCTGCATCAGGTCGATTCCCATGAACAAGGTCTACCCCGACGCCAAATCGGCACTCGACGGCATTCTCAAGGACGGCATGATGATCATGTCCGGCGGCTTCGGCCTCTGCGGCATTGCCGAGGACCTGTCGGACGCCTTGCGCGATTCCGGGGTCAAGGACCTCACCGTGGTGTCCAATAACGCCGGCGTTGACGGCATCGGCCTGTCTCGCCTGCTGGAAACCCGCCAGATCAAGAAGATGATCTCGTCCTATGTCGGCGAGAACAAGCTGTTCGCCCAGCAGTATCTGGCCGGCGAACTGGAACTCGAATTCTCCCCGCAGGGTACGCTGGCCGAGCGCATCCGTGCCGGCGGTGCGGGCATCCCGGGCTTTTACACCAAGACCGGCGTTGGCACGCTGATCTCGGAAGGCAAGCCGACCATGGAATTCAATGGCGAGACCTACATGCTCGAGCGTGGTCTGTTTGCCGACATTGCCATCGTGCACGCCTGGAAGGGCGATACCGCAGGCAACCTCGTCTATCGCAAGACCGCCCGCAACTTTAACCCGATGATGGCGACCGCCGCCAAGATCACCATTGCGGAAGTCGAGCATCTGGTGCCGGCTGGCGAAATCGATCCGGATCATATTCATACGCCGGGCATCTTCGTGAAGCGCATTGTCGAGGTTGGTACCGGCAAGAAGCGGATCGAAAAAGTCACCTCGCGTCAGCGTCCCGCGTAACCGCCAAAAGCAAAAACAGGAGAGAACGATGGCTTGGACCCGTGATCAAATGGCAGCGCGCGCGGCTAAAGAACTGCGCGACGGATATTACGTCAATCTCGGCATCGGTATTCCGACGCTGGTGTCAAACTACATTCCCGAAGGCGTCGACGTTCAGCTGCAGAGCGAGAACGGCATGCTCGGCATGGGCCCTTTCCCATATGAGGGCGACGAAGATCCAGACCTCATCAATGCCGGCAAGCAGACCGTAACCGAACTGCCGGAGACCAGCTATTTCTCATCGGCGGATTCCTTCGGCATGGTCCGCGGCGGCCATATCGACCTGTCGATCCTCGGCGCCATGCAGGTGGCCCAGAATGGCGATCTCGCCAACTGGATGATCCCCGGTAAGATGGTGAAGGGCATGGGCGGGGCGATGGACCTTGTCGCTGGTGTGAAGCGCGTCGTCGTGGTGATGGAACATTCTGCCAAGGATGGCGCCAAGCTGCTGAAGAGCTGCAACCTGCCGCTGACCGGCGAGCGCGTCGTCGACATGGTCGTGACCGATCTGGCGGTGTTCACCATCGACAAGCACGGCAATGACGGCATGGCCCTGATCGAACTCGCCGATGGCGTGACGCTTGATGAGGTGAAGGCCAATACCGAAGCTGAATTCCGGGTCGCGCTGACCAACACCTGAACGATCGCGCGCTCCGAACGTTGACCTGATGCCCGGCCTCGTGCCGGGCATTCGTGTTAGTATCTGCCTTCTCATCTCTTTAGTTGAGCATGATCTTTCGGAAAACCGGTTTCCACTTTTCCGGATCATGCTCTAGGAAGCCGACATGCGCGCCAGTCTCGAGGACCGTTTCTTCCTGCTTCTGATCGTCGTGGTCACGCTGGCCTTCGGCTGGATCATGAGCTCGTTCTACAGCGCGATCCTGTGGGGCGTCGTCATCGCGATCATGTTCGCGCCGATGCATCGGCGGGTGGAGCGCCGGATGCCAAAGCATCCAAACTCGGCCGCCTTGCTCACCGTGGGATTGATCGTGCTGATCGTGATCTTGCCGCTGACAGTGGTTGGCGCATCGCTGGCGCAGGAAGCGGCGGCTGTCGTCGGCAAGATGAAATCAGGCGAATTCAATCTCGCGCGATTCCTGCAGCAGATTCTCGATGCAGCGCCGCAATGGGCCAAGAGCCTGCTCGACCGTTTCGGGATTGCCAATCTCGGCGGCCTACAGGAGAAAATCTCGAACGGTCTGGTCCAGGGCAGTCAGTACATCGCCACCCAGGCGCTGAACATCGGCCAAAGCACGTTCGACTTCATCATCAATCTCGGCATCATGCTCTATCTGCTGTTCTTCCTGTTCAAGGATGGCGAGGCGTTGTCGCAGCGTGTGAAGAATGCGATTCCGCTGCGGCCGGAGTTACGTGACGATCTGATGGAGAAGTTCACGGTGGTCATTCGGGCCACGGTGAAGGGCGGCATTCTGGTCGCACTGGCGCAGGGTGCGCTCGGCGGGCTGATCTTCTCGATCCTTGGCATCAACGCCGCGCTGCTCTGGGCCGTGTTGATGGCGTTCCTGTCGCTGTTGCCGGCGGTGGGCGCTGGCCTCGTCTGGATGCCGGTCGCGCTCTATCTGCTGGCTACGGGCTCGGTCGTTCAGGGCGTGATCCTGATTGCCTATGGATTTCTCGTCATTGGTTTGGTCGACAACATCCTGCGGCCGATGCTGGTGGGCAAGGATACCAAGCTGCCGGATTATCTGGTGCTGATCGCGACGCTTGGGGGCATCGATGCGCTGGGCCTCAATGGCTTTGTCGTCGGTCCCGTCATTGCAGCGATGTTCGTGGCGGCCTGGGCGATCTTTGCGGAGTCACGCAAAAGCGGTCAGGTCCCGATTGCGTAAGCGCGTTACACTGGCCCCTGCGGCACATCTGCAAAGCGTGTCAGCCAGACCACCGGGCCGATGCTGGCAGCGACGATGAGAAGTGCGGCCAGGGCGCCTTCTTCAAAGCTGCCACGGCTCGCATATTGATAGATCGAAGTCGCCAGCGTTTCGACATTGAGCGGTCGCAGTAACAGCGTTGCGGGCAATTCCTTCAGGCAATCTACGAAGACGACGATGACAGCGCCGAACAATGCCGGACGCAATAGCGGCAGTTGAATCACGCGCAGTGTGGTGATTGCCGGCGCGCCGGCGGCGCGGGCGCTGTCGTCGTAATCGACGGGAATGTGCTCGAAGCCGGCCTTGATGAAACCGGTCGGCACCGCCAGGAACCGGATCACATAGGCGATCACCACGGCGGCGCCGGAGCCGACCATGACAAGCCCGGGCGATGCGAGACTGAGCCATCCGGCGAGCTTGCTGAATCCATTGTCGATGAACAGCACCGGCGTCAGCAGACCCAGCGCCAGCACCGTTCCGGGCAGCGCATAGCCGGTCTGGGCGACAGCGACCGACAGGTTGGTCAGCCGCGAACCACGCCAGCGCTGAGCGACGATCACCACGAGCCCGAGAAGCAGCGCGGCTCCCGTGGCAATTGCGGCCAGCGCTATGGTGTGGCCGGCATCGCGCCAAACCGTCGTTTCCATCGATAGCAGACCGCGGCGCAGGCTCTCACGCAGCAGATAGAGCAAGGGCACGGCGAAGCCGAGCAGGGCAGGGATGAGACAGGCGGTGAAAGCAAGCCATCCGTATGCGCCCGTCAAAGGCGTGCGCGGTGCCAACCGCGGATTCTCCGAAGAGAATTCCACGCTGCCTTCGCGGCGGCCGAAGCGCTCGATGGCGATCAGCACCCCGACGATGGCGAGCATGAACAATGACAGCTGCGCAGCACCTGCAAGACTGCCGCGGTTGAGCCAGGTCGTGAAAACCGAGACGGTGAGCGTGCGAATGCCCAGATATTCGCTGGCGCCGATATCGTTCAGCGTTTCCAGCGATACCAGTGCGAGGCCCACAGCGAGGGCGGGGCGCGCCATCGGTAGCGAGACACGGCGGAACGTCGTCCAGCGATCCGCACCGAGTATCTTCGCGGCTTCAGCAAAATCGGCGCTGCGATGCTGGAACATCGCGCGGGCCGAGAGATAGACGTAAGGATACAACACGATGCCGATCACGAAGACGGCGCCGGGCAACGAACGCAGGCTCGGCAGCCACGCGATCGCGCCGGGCAACGACATTGCCGTTGCCAATGCGCGATGGACGAGACCCAGTGGCTCGAACAGGTCCACATAGACGTAAGCGGCGAGATAGGTCGGAATCGCCAGCGGCAGCGGCAAGAGCCAGAGCATGAGCGCGCGGCCGGGGAAATCGTGCGCCGAGACCAGCCATGCGGTGCCGGCACCGACCGCGAGCGTAACGATACCGACGCCGATCAGGAGGGCTGCGGTGTCGCGCAGCGCCTGCGGCAATACATAGGCGATCAGATGCTGCCAAAGCTCAGGCTCCGGCTGCAGCGCCAGTAGCGCGATGCTGATGACAGGCGCAGCCACGAGGAGCGTGGTCGCGAGTGCAATGAGGATTGCTGTGAGTTCGGTGCGGGAGAGGGTCACGGGAGAATTAAGCTACGCAGGTTTTCTCCGCATGTCGTCCCCGCGCAGGCGGGGACCCATACACACCGAAGGTTCGGTTCGACGTTGTGGCCGTTCCAGTGATTCATTTTTACTTCGGAGACTATTGGTCCCCGCCTGCGCGGGGACGACGTGGACAGTGACCCTCAATTATCAAATCCGACCTTGTCCACCAGCGTCGACGCGGCTTTGCGGTTGGCGGCAATCTTGGCGATGGGCATCGGATCGGCATTGAGCTTGCCATAGCCCGCGATCGTCGGGTTCACAGTGATGCCGGCGCGCACGGGATATTCATAATTGGCGTCGGCATAGACCTGCTGGGCATGCTCGCCGGCGAGCCATTCGATTAGTTTCATGGCGTTGGCCTTGTTCGGCGCATGTTTGGCCAGCAGCACGCCGGACAGGTTCACATGGGTCCCGCCGCCTTCGAAGGTCGGCAGGATCACTTTGGTGGCTTCCGCCCAGGGCTTTTTGTCGGGATCGGCATTCATCATCAGCGCCCAGTAATAGGTGTTGCCGATACCGAGATCGCATTTGCCGGCCGCAACGTCCCGCGCGGTTTCGCGGTCGCCGCCCGAGGGCTTCTGCGCCAGATTGGCCTTCACGCCGCGCAGCCATTCCTCGGCCTTGGCTTCGCCGTGCTTGGCGACATAGGCGGCGAACAGCCCGTTATTGTAGATGTGCTGGCCGGAGCGGATGCAGATCTTGCCCTTCCACTTCGGATCGGCCAGTTCCTCATAGGTGATGGCGTCCTGCTTGACGCGATCCTTCGACGCATAGATCACGCGAGCGCGCATCGAAATGCCGGCCCAGTGGCCGTCGGGATCGCGATATTGCGCCGGCACGACCTTCTCGATCACCTCGGATTTCATCGGTTGCGTCACGCCCGCCTGCACGGCTTCATCGATGCGGCCGATATCTACCGTCAGCAGTACGTCCGCCGGGCTGTTGACGCCTTCGGCCTTCATGCGCTGCTCGAGGCCTGAGCTCGCCGAGATCACATTGACCTTCACGCCGGTGTCCTTGGTGAAGGCCTCGAAGATCGGCTGCACGAGCTTGGTTTCGCGATAGGTATAGACGTTGACTTCTTCCGCTGCCTGGAGCGCGGATGAGCCAAGGGCGGCGAAGAGGACGGCGGTGGCAAGGGCGTGATGCTTGATCATGAAATGGCTCCGGCAAGGGGCGTATCTACAATGTCAGGTGGAGTAGCGCAGTGGGCGTTCGAATGTCAGTGACTGAACGTCGCGTGGACAAAAGATTAGATTGATTCCAGATTTAAGTGGGCCGCAGATAAGCAACGGCTTACCTGCGGCCCGATCTCTAGAGCTCTTAGAAGTTCGCCGTCACCGATGCCCGGAACGCGCGCGGCGAGCCGGGCGTGATGTTGTTGGCCGCATCGGCGGTGGCGTAGTAGCTGGTATCGAACAGGTTCTCGATGTTCAGCTGGGCACGCCACGTCTTGTCGAGCCGGAAGTAGACGGCGGCATCGACGCGGGTGAAGGCTTTCAGCTTCACAGTATCATCCGACGTGGCGAAGAAGTCGTCGTAATGGATGACACCGAGGCCGGCACCCCACATGTCGTTGAACTGATATTTGTTCCACATGGTGAAGGTGTTGAGCGGCACCAGGCCGACGCGGTTGCCTGGGACGATCGTGGCGGAGCTGGCATCGACGATGCGCGCATCGGTGTAGGCGTAGCCGCCGGTGACTTGCCACTGATCGGTGACATAACCGGTCAGGCTGAGCTCGGCGCCTTTGGTGTTGGTTTTTCCGAATGCGACGACCAGACCGTTCTGAATGAAGCGCTGATTTTCGCGGTCGAGGTCGTAGATTGCCGCGGAGGCCTGCAGCCGTGGGGTGATGTCCCACTTCACGCCGACTTCATTGTTGATGAACTTCTCCGGCACGGTGATGGCGAGCGATGGCGTCAGCGAGCTGAACTGGTCGCCGGCGCTAGGCAGATACGAAATGCTGTAGCTGCCATAGACCGAGACGTTGTCGACCGGCTTGATAATCACGCCGGCGCGCGGCGAGACAAGGTTGTCGACACGGCTGTCTACGGTGCCGCCCGGATTGAGGTTCTGCGAGGTGAGGTCGAAGCGATCGTAACGAACGCCGCCGATGAACTGCAGGTAACGGCTGACCTCGATCTGGTCCTGAATATAGACCGATGCGATATCGAGCGTCGCATAGGAGTTGTTGTCGGAGGCGTTGTTGTGGATGAACGACCACGGGGCAAAGGTGGTCGGGCTGGACGCGGGAACGACCAAGGTCGCGCCGCCGTTGATCTGGCCGGTGTTGCGAAGGCTGAAAGTGTTCTGCCGTCCGAACTCGGTACCGAATACGATCGTGTGCAGCACGGGACCGGTATTGGTCTTGTAGGTCCAGTCGGTCTGATTGAACAGGTTCTCGCGCTGAGCCAGGTTGTTGTAGGCCGAGATGGACGCGGTGCCGCCGGGGGTGACGAACGTTCCCGTGGTCGGGAAAACGTTCTGGTAGAACTTGTCGTAGTTCGCATAGCGTGACGAGTTCTTGACCGTCAGGCCATTATTGAAATCGTGGTCGATGAAGGCGTTGGCAATGTGGACGTCCTGCTTCGAATAGCTCTGGTCCGGATTGCCGAAGAAGGTCGAAGCATTGGTCGCGAACGGCACGGTCGGGCGTGCATTCGTGGGCGCTGGCACAGTGCCCTGTGCCGGGATGCCGCGATCCGCGGTGCGGTCGTCATGCAGATATTCGTAGCTGAGCTTGACCTTGGTATCCTCGCCGCGAATCGTCACGGTCGGATTGATGCCATAACGCTCGAGGTGGCCGTAGTCGCGATAGGTTCCGGAATTCTCATACATCGCGTTGATGCGCGCCGCGACATTCTCGTTCACGGCGCCGCCGGTATCGATCGTCACGCGCTTGTTGTCGAACGATCCGCCCTGAACAGTTACCTCACGGATCGAAACGCCGTCGGCTTCCTTCTGCACGCGATTGATGACGCCGCCGCCGCCGCCGCGGCCGAAGATCATGGCATTCGGTCCCTTCAGGACCTCGATGCGCTGGGTGTTATAGAGATCGCGGAAATACTGCACGTCGTCGCGAATACCGTCGATGAAGAAGTCGGCATTGGTGCGCTGCCCGCGGATGACGACGTCATCGCGATTGCCTTCGCCCTGATGCGGCACGACGCCCGGCACATAGCGAACCGCTTCGCCGATGCTGCGGAAATCCTGATCCCGGATGAATTCCTTCGTCAGCACCGTGACTGATTGCGGCACGTTGAGGAGCGCGGTGTTGGTTCTGGTGCCGCTCGAAATATTGCGAGTGATGTAGCCGACCTGGCCGGACTGTGCGTCCTGAGGGTTGACGCTGAGCGGCTGGCGAACCGGCTGCGGCGCAACGGTATGTGTCCGTGCGACGCGGCCGGATGCGGCGCGTTGCGGCTGGGCACGGCGTACGCGCGGCGCGCTGGGAGCGTCGATCTGTACCGGCGGCAATGTCGATGCGCCGGAATTCGCATTCTGTGCAATCGCCGGCTCTGCGATGCAAAATCCCGCCGTGATGATGGCCGCCGCGCTCGTCGAAATCAGAAAAGCTTTGCGCGCCGCTGTGTCGCGCCCCCCGATAGAAGTCCTGGAAGTCATTACTACGCCCCTGAAATATTCTCCGCTCATGCAGATGCCGGCGGTCCTTGTGTTTCCCTGGAAACACTTGGACACATCTGCAATTCGGAGTATTAGGCGCGAATTAGATGGCGTTTAGAATCAATCGAACTTCGAGGGATATGCCCAAGGTGTGTGATCTGCGCACCAAGGGGCGTCGGGATAATTTGTAATCGTTCTAAATGAGGTGCGGCGTCCCGCCTGCGCCAAACGATTGGTCACTGGACAAGCGCTGCAATGCGCGTAAGCGCCGCAGTCACCGACACCTGGGATAAGGGAATATCGGGATGCCTCCGATGTTGTCTGACTGACTGGCTTTCCGAATGTCCCGCAGGCACGAGATTGAATGATGCGCGTTCTACTGATCGAAGACGATGCCATGTTCGGCAAGGCGCTGGTGCGCGGCCTGAGCGAGAATGGCATGAGCGTCGACTGGGCGCGCAATGGCCGCGATGGCTTCGCCGCGATGGACCGGTCGGAATATGCGGTCGCTCTGATCGACATTGGGCTGCCCAAGATGTCCGGCCTGGACGTGCTCAAGGCGAAAAGAAAAGCCGGCATGACCACGCCGGCCCTTATCATCACCGCGCGGGATGGCGTGTCCGACATGGTGGCGGGTCTCGATCTCGGCGCAGACGATTACATCGTCAAGCCGTTTGAACTGCCGGTACTGCTCGCGCGCATACGCGCAGTCACGCGCCGCGCCAATGGTCGCGTGGTGTCGCTGATGACGTCCGCGGAGATCACGCTGGATCCATCGACGCAGGTGGCGACATTCCGCGATATCAAGCATCTGCTGTCGGTGCGCGAATTTGCGGTACTGCAGGCTTTGATGGAACGCCCCGGGCAAATCCTGTCGCGCAGCCAGATCGAGAGCCGGATCTACGGTTGGGGCGAGGAAGTCCAGAGCAACGCAGTCGACGTGCTGATCCACGGACTGCGCAAAAAATTTGACAAGGACATTGTCCGCAATGTCCGCGGTGCGGGCTGGATGGTGACCAAGGAGGGCGGATGACGTCGTTGCGAAAGACCGTGATGACTTACGTCACGGGACTGCTCATCTTCGTCGGCGTTGCTGCGGCCATCACATCCTATTATTTCGTCAAATACGAAGTGAACAGCTTCCAGGACAACGCTCTACACGAGGTCGCGCTTACGGCGGGTATGGTGTTCCGGCATGATATCGAGCCGCGGATCGATGCCGAACTGGAAGACCAGCTGGTGATCCAGATCTGGGATCAGGCAAAGCAGCCCATTCATCGTTCGGGCCCCTCGGTCGATATCCCGTCTCAGTCGGAACTCGGCTATGCCGACGTGACTGCGGGCGGAGAGCGCTGGCGCGTGTTCACGTCGCGCGACGCGACGCATGCGATCCAGGTCGCGCAGCGCTGGAGTGCGCGTGAGGAAGTTGCCGCCTATGCGGCCGCCGGCGCTGCCGTGCCGCTGATCGTTGCCATCCCGATTGCGTGGCTGATGATCTGGTGGGCCGTGAAGCGCGTATTGTCAGGGCTTGGAACACTGTCGGCTGATATCGGCCAGCGCAGCGCCGATGCGAAGGACGCGCTAAGTCTGAAAGGCGTTCCGGTCGAGGTCGCTCCGCTTGTGACAGCCATGAATTCCCTGATCGAGCGACATCAGACTGCGCTGGAGACCCAGCGTCGCTTCGTGTCCGACGCGGCACATGAATTGCGGACTCCGCTCGCGGCCCTCCAGATCCAGATCGACAATCTGCGATCGCGTGAACTCAATGCGCCTGAACGTGAGATCGCGCAGGATCTGCTCGACGGGATTCGAAGGGCATCTTATTCAGTCAACCAGTTGATGACCATGGTTCGCGCCGATGCCGGCATCGAAAGCGAAGCTGAGGTCGTCGATGCCGAGGCCTTCGTGCGGCTGGTAGTGTCCGGCTTCGTGTCCATCGCCGACGCCAAGGGCGTCTCACTCGCGATCGCACCGGGGACGCGTGATGAATTGAATGTTCGTGCCGCCGATCTCCGGCTGATCGTCTCGAACCTGCTCGACAATGCGGTGCGTTACACGCGTGCCGGCGGCGCGGTCAGCATCAAGGCTGTGCGCCGAGGCACGGATTTCGTCATCGAGGTGATCGACAGCGGATGTGGAATACCGGAATCCGCCGTGCCATATCTCTATGACCGCTTCTTCCGCGCGGCTCCGATGGATATCGATGGCACCGGGCTCGGATTGGCGATTGCCCGGACGGCGGCGGATCGTAACGGCTTCAGCCTCGATATCGCAAACCGCGACGACGCTCAGGGTGTCAGGGCTGCCGTCTCGATCCCACTCGGAGGAGTGTCGAACGAGGTCAGGCAGTTCGAAGCGGCGTAACCGCGCTACGCATCATCACCTGGAAGAGCGTCGGCGAGCGCACGCAATGTCTCGGGTTCGCGCAGCACGATGCGCTGCCGGCTGCTTTCGATCAGCCCGCGCTATTCCCAGGTGCTGAGCGTGCGGCTCACGGTGAAGACCGTGGCGCCGGTCATTTCAGCGATATCCTGCCGGCTCAGCTGGAAATCGATCTCGACGCCTTGCGCGGTCTTGCGGCCTGATTGGTTGATCAGCCGGAGCAGGGCGTGAGCAACGCGCTGCTCGACCTGCTGGGTCGACATCTCGACCACACGCGTATGAGCCTCCTGCAGTCGGCTACCGACGGTCTTGAGCGTATTGGCGGCGAGGGCGGGATAGTCGGCAACCAGCCGCGTCCAGATCGTGGTGGGCCACACCAGAACCACGCTGTCATCCACCGCCGTTGCGGTTGCCGGATAAGTCGTCAGCCCCATGGCCTGACCGATCCCGAAGATCTCGCCGGTCGCGACGTAGCGCACGATCACCTGTTCGCCGGCGGGCGTCATCTTGGTCGCGCGGATATGGCCATGGAGCAGCAGATAGAACGAATGGACGTCCTCGCCCTGCTCGAAAATCACTTTGTTCTTCGGGACGCGGATCGAATGCGTCTCGCGCAGGATCGCCTCGCAGGCTGCGGTGTAGAGACTCTCGAACAGCGGCAGATGCGCGACCATGGAGCTGTCGACCGCCGACATGTGTTCTCCGTCAAGTTCCCGTTCCGGACACTTCTAGACCGTGATTGCGGGCGTCGATCAAGTGGAAGTTTGCGCTGGCGCAATGTCGAGGCCGGGCGGCAGGCCTAATTTGGCGCATCCGGCTGAAATGACCGGAGTTTACGGAGAAATACGATGCGCAAGGCTTTCATGCTTGCAACCGCTGCCATCCTTTTCGCTCTGACAGGCGCCGCTGGCGCTGCGGAGGTCGAGGTCAAAATGCTCAACAAGGGCGCCGACGGGACCGCAATGGTGTTCGAGCCCGCACTGGTCAATGTGCAGCCCGGTGATACCGTGAAATTCGTGTCGACCGACAAGGCGCACAGCGTTGAATCGGTCAAAGGCATGCTGCCCGCCGATGCGACGCCCTTCGTTGGCAAGATGAGCCAGGACCTCGTGGTGACCTTCGACAAGCCCGGCGTCTACGGCGTGAAATGCGCGCCACATTACGGCATGGGCATGGTAGGACTGGTGGTGGTCGGTGCGCCAACCAATGCGGCCGAAGCCAAGGCCGTGACCCATCCCGGCAAGGCCAAGACAGTGTTCGCGACGTTGTTCGAGAAAGTCGCTGCAAAGTAACACGCCCCAAACGGGAGAGTAACGATGACGCTTCTTCGTGTTCGCTCCATCGCCGATTGGCCGTTGCTCTCGGCCGGCTTCCGCCCCTTTTTCCTGCTCGGTGCGTATTATGCCGGCTTGGGAATTCTGGTCTGGGTGCCGGCCTTCCATGGCCGGCTGGCGCTGGCCACCGGTTTTGCGCCGCGCGATTGGCACATTCACGAGATGCTGTTCGGCTTCATGTCGGCCGTGGTCACCGGCTTTTTGTTCACAGCCATTCCGAACTGGACCGGCCGGTTGCCGATCCGCGGCTTGCCATTGCTCGGGCTGGTCGTCCTCTGGATCGCGGGACGGATTTGTCTGACGTTTTCGGCCTATACCGGCTGGCTCATAGCGATGCTGGTCGATGTGAGTTTCCTGACGCTGGTCGCCGCCGCTGCAACCCGCGAGATCGCGGCGGGCCGCAACTGGCGTAATCTGCCAGTGGTCGGCATAGTCGCCTTCCTGCTGGTCGGCAACATCGCCTTTCATGTTGAAGCTCATCTTGCTGGCGTCGCAGACATCAGCATCCGGATCGGCGTCGCGGTCGTTGTGTTGCTGATCTCGCTGATCGGCGGCCGGATCATTCCGAGCTTCACCCGCAACTGGCTGGTACGCGAGAATCCTGGTCGGCTGCCAGTGCCGTTTGCGCGTTTCGATATGATCGTCATCGCCGTCAGTGCCGCCGCGCTGGTGCTGTGGATCGCGCGGCCCTTTGGCGAACCAACGGGAGCGGCTCTCGCGCTGGTCGGCTTGCTGCACATGATACGTCTGGCGCGCTGGGCCGGCGATCGTACTTGGCGCGAGGGACTGTTGCTGATCCTGCATATTGGTTACGCTTTCGTGCCGCTGGGTTTCCTGCTGAATGCCGCAGCGGCAGCAGGATGGGTAGTGCCCAGCGCCGGCTTGCATGCATGGATGGCAGGTGCGGCCGGCGTGATGACGCTGGCTGTCATGAGCCGGGCAACACTGGGGCATACTGGCCAGGCACTGCACGCCTCACGCACGACGCTGATGATCTATGCTGCCGTCATCGTGGCGGCACTGGCGCGGATCGGCGCCGTGATCGAGCCGGCTTACAGTCCGCCGCTGCTCCATGTTGCAGCATTGACGTGGGTCGCGGCCTTTATCGGCTTCGCTGTCTCATTCGGTCCGCTGCTGATCGGCTATCGCAAGCCGCGCCGTTCCGACGCGGCGATGGCGCTCAGTCGCTAAATCGGAGAAGGCCACTCAGGCCTTCACCGCTGCATTCGAAAATGCCACCTCGATCAGCGTGCCCGAGCTCGGCGCGGTCTTGATCTGGAAGCGCGCGTTGTTGGCTTCGACCAGCGCCTTGGTCAGCGACAGGCTGACACCCGAACTCTCTGAAGAGTCCGCCGGCGTCGAGCTACGGAACGGCTCCATCGCGGCGGCGAGTTCGTTGTCATTGAGGCCGTGACCGGTGTCGCGGACGCGCAGCACGATCTCACCGAAGTCCGACAATGCGGTGGAGACGATCACCTGACCGCCGGCATTGGCGAGATGGATCGAGTTGCCGATCAGATTCAGCGTGATCTGTCGTAGCGCGCGGGCGTCGGCAACCACCGTGGGAAGCAGATGGGCCAGCGAGGTACGGATGATGATGCGGCCGCGATTGGCTTGCGGCTGCATCACCGCGACGCATTGCTCGACCATCTCGTTAAGGTTCTGCGTGGTGAAAGCGAGGTCAATCTTGCCGGTCTCGATGCGTGACAGATCGAGCAGATCGTTGACGATCGCGATGACGCGTTCACCCGAGGCGCGAATGTCTTTCATGTATTCGACATAGCGCTCGTTGCCGAGCGGGCCGAAGCGCTGGTCGACCATCACTTCCGCGAAGCCGATGATGGCATTCAGCGGTGTACGGACCTCGTGGCTGATCCGCGCCAGAACATCCGCCTTAGCGGTCGCAGCGCGGTCGGCCTGGCGGCGTGCATTCAGCAGTTCGGTTTCGGTCTTCTTCGTCTGCGTCAGGTCGCGGAACACGGCAAAGAAGTTCGGTCCATCCGTGCGCGTGCGGCCGATGGTCATCGACAGCGACACGAGGCCGCCCGCGCGCACCTGGCCGAGGGCCTCACGGCCATGATCCATCAGGCTGGCCACGCCGGATTCCTTGACGCTTGCGAGATAGTCCTGCACCACCCGGCGGCTTTCTGCTGCGAAGAGGTCGGTCAGATTCCGCTGCGTCAGTAATTCGCCGCTATAGCCGAACAGCGCCTCGGCGCTGCGGTTGCAGGAATTGATGTTGCCTTCGGCATCGAACATGATGACGCCTTCGGCCGTGGTATCGAGGATCGTGGCCAGATCTTCGGCATCGATATGGCCGGCGGGCAAGGGCGCGTCCGCAACGGGCGCAGCGATCGTAACAGGGGCGGCGACAAGCTCTGCCTTGGGCGGAGAGAAAATCAGCGCATGCGCCGGCTCGTTGTCCCATGAAATCGTGTAAAGGCGCGCTTCGGCGGGCACTGTGTTGCCGGACTGGTCACCGCCTGAAATCGTGACGGCGGTGCCGTCATCGGAGGTGCTGGCCGCAGAAGAGACATCAGCTCCGACATAGAGCGCATCGAGGCCACCCGCTTCTTCCAGTGCGTTCAGGCTCGGATAGTTCATTCGGGCGAGGAAGGCGGGATTGGCGAACAGCAGGCGATCGAGGCGATAGATCAGGACGCCGACCGGCATCAGGTCGAGCAGCATCTTGTCGCGCATCATCTCGCCGCGCGGTGCAGCCGGTGGCGTTGTCAGCCAGGCAGCCTGTGACGCCGCCTCAGTTGGCTGAGACAAGGTCTGGGCAGCCGTCGGTGCATCGTCCGTCTCGCTGTCCGCTTCGGGTGTGTTCGTGCTCGTGATCAGTCCCGTTTCCGACTCAAGCCGCGCCGACAATTGCCGCGCAAGCTCGTTGAAGGCGCTGTTCTCGACAGGCGTCAGTGCCGGCGATCTGGGATCGCCTGGTCGAAATGGCACGACGTTCTCGGGTGGTTGCACGGTGCTGTCCGGGGTGGTTGGCGGTGGTGTCTGTTCTGGTATCGGGTTGGTGGTGAGGGCAATCGGTTCATCGAGACTGTCGCCGACAGGGCCCGCCTGCGCGACATCGGCGGATAATGGTCGGGGCGGTGGATCGCCGATGTGATCATGTCGACGTTGCTCGGCGAGCCGCGTCATTCCATCGAGGTCGCGGCAAACAGCGAAACCGCGATAGCCGGTGAAATTGCGCTCGCGATCGAACAGCGGCAGGCCAGAGAGTTCGACAGGCAGGCGGCCACCGCCATCCACCGGCCAGAGCAGCGTGATGCCACTCCATGTCTGCTGCGTGGCCATCGCCTTGACGACGTGGCTATCGGGATCGAGATTGAATTCGGCTGTGAGATCGTTCCACTTGCGGCCAAAGCTTGCCGCTGTGCGCGGGCCGATCAGGTGGATGAACTCGTCAGAGTTCAGTGTGAAGCGCTTCTCCGCATCGATCTGCCATACGAAACGGAGCGGTGTCGTGCGCGATTCGATTTCGGGCAGGGCAACGGGCACTGGTTCGTCAGCGACGGGCTCGATATAGGGCGACGGCTCGTGAGCCTCCGCCGGCGTGTCGGCATGTGCAATGGTTTCAGCAATAATGTCTTCGAGATGCGTGTCGCGATGGGTATCGGTGGTGTCAGGCTCAATCGGAGCGTCGATGTCGACGGTCTGTTTGTTGAGGTCAGCCGCTTCGGTGGCCTCATCGAATTCGATAAACAGGTCGCTCGGCTCTGCAAGGGCGCTCTGCGGTTCAACGCCGGCTTCGGGTCTTGTGGGAGCCTCAAGTTCTTCTTCGCTCGGTGCCGGATGCACAGCGCCCGGCGCGATCAGCGCCACGAGTCCGACATCGGCGCCGCTGCCCACGCGCTGCAGTACCATGCGGCCAAAGCCGATAGGCGTTTCGATGCGGCCGTCCTTTAGCGCGCCGTCGCGCGCGTGATCGAGGCCGGCATCGGAGAGATTGCGAAAACCAAGCAGCGCCCGAGCCATTTCGTTGGCGCCGACGAACAGGCCGTCGCGTGCAAAGGCGGCGATCGGAGTGTCGATCCCCTCGACGAGATTTTGCAGCCGTTCGACCAGCGGCATGCCGCGGCCACCGAGCGGCTCCGCTGCGACAACGAGAATGCCGCTGCCGCCATCGGGAAATTCAAGCTGCGAGCAGGCGCACGTCATCAGGCTCCCCAGCGCCGCGCCGAAGCCGCGCAGGCGCTCCAGCCGCATCGCGCCACTGGCCGGTAGCCGTGAGCCGAGCTGGGCTATCTGGCGGCGATGGGTATCGGCGGGGCCGAAAGTCCTGGCAAACAGGTCCGCTGCGTTACGGGCCCCGAACAGTCGCGCGCCGACCGGATTGGCCCACAGCACACGGGTGCCGTCGCGCGACCACAGCCAAACCGGCTGGTTGCTGGTGGCGTGTACGGCCAGCCGTGCATCGCCAACACCCCGCAACTGAAAATCCGCATTGTTCATCGGCACTTCATGACTGACTCGTTGGGCGTCCGTCCGGTATCCGCGTCACAGATTGCGGGCCAAACGATGACATCCTTAATAATTCGTTAGTATCGCCCGCGCAGGCGCGCAGGTCCACGTCCCCCGCCCATTCCAGCAGGCCAAAGCAGCAATAACGTTAATCCGCTCCGAGGGTTCGGCATTCTGCCGAACGGAGGGGCAGGGCCATGCGTTGGCAGTTGCAAAACAAAAACAAAGGTCCACGATGGGATCGGACGAGGACGGGACGCCGCGTCACATCGGCGATGCCAAGCTCGGCTAGATTGCAGTGGGCGACACGGGAGACGGGGCCGTGGACGGCTTCGTCAATGCAAAATGGAGCGGGACATGACCGACCAATTCGAAATTCCGAAGGAAATGCGCGCAATGGCCGAAGCCAGCTTCGACCAGGCCAAGCAGGCATTCGAGAAGTTTCTGGCCAGCGCCCAGAGCACGGCGTCGTCGATCGAAAACCGCGGTGAGACCGTGCGCGCCGGCGCCAAGGATGTCAGCACCAAGGCCATCGCCTATGCCGAGAAGAACGTCGCCGCGTCGCTGGATTATGCCCAGCAGTTGCTGCACGCCAAGGATCTCGGCGACGTCATGCGGCTCCATAGCGAATACGTGCAGTCGCAGATGAAGTCGCTGGCAGAGCAGGCCAGCGAAATGGGCCAGATCATGAGCCGCGCTGCCATGGACGCCGCCAAGCCCAAGAGCTGACCGACCCCTGCGCTCTCCGCTATGCAATCAGTGATTGATATTCAGCGAGTTCCATGACGTGGGCGCGCATTCGATCCGGGTCTTATGCGATTCTGCGGTGCAATATTCTGTTGCGTCGCACAATTCCGACATGATATTGCGGTAACCACAATGACGCATCGCTGATGGCGCTGCCGGTCTGTTTCCCGCCAGCTGATGAAAGGCACTGGTGCCTTCCGCAGCCGCCACGGGTTTATTGATTTCACCCCCCCACCACGAAGGATGCACGCTATGGCCGAATCGACCGATCCGTTCTCATCTTCCGTTATCCCGTTCCAGGTGCCGGAGCAGGTCCGCGCGTTCGCCGAAAAGGGCGTCTCGCAGGCGCGCGAGGGTTATGCCAAGTTCAAGGACGCTGCCGAAACTCATAACAGCACGGTTGAAGCTGTGTTCGGCACGGCCACCAAGGGCGCTGCCGAATATTCGGCCAAGCTGCTCGACATTGCCAAGACCAACACCAATGCGGGCTTCGACTTCGCCCAGTCGCTGATCGGCGTGAAGTCGCCGTCGCAGGCGATGGAGCTGTGGACCGCTTTTGCGCGCAGCCAGGTTGAAACCTTCACCGGTCAGACCAAACAGCTGGCCGAACTCGGCCAGAAGATCGCCACCGAGACCGCCGAACCGATCAAGACAGGCGCTTCGAAGCTGTTCCAACCGGCTGCCTGAGCCGATCGCACCGCCAAATAATCGAAAGCCCGGGCCGCAAGCCCGGGCTTTTGTTTGCGCCAAAAATCATCATCGCGGCCTTGCCAAAGTGATGCGTTGCACCTAGTTTCCCGCCTGTTCGGGACCCCCTGATTTTGGGGCCGGTCAGGATGCAGTTGTAGCTCAGTTGGTTAGAGCGCCTGTTTGTGGAGCAGGAGGTCGGTGGTTCGAGACCACCCAACTGTACCATACAAATCAATCATTTAGGCGATTCGAGCGTGGCCGTTGCTTTGGGCTGCGACAATGTCTGACCGCTTGGGTCGGGCCGGCAATGCCGGCGCGCCGGTCAGATCATTCAGCGTGCCCGCGATCTGCTCGGGGCTGTAGGGCTTGGGCACGAACAGGCCGCCTTCCGGCACCTCGACGTCCCAAATGGCCGCGTGCTTCCGCCAGGCCGGTCATGGAACTCGATTGCCATCGTTCCGTTGGCTCCTGAACGACAGGGAGGCAATCATGATCGACGCTGATATCAGCAATACTGCTATTGCGATGATGTGCGACATCGCGCGCGCCTCCGCGCTCGATCTCAATGCCGAAAAACGTGCCGTGCTTGACGGGCTGATTGCCCAAGGGCTTGTCGAGGTGATCGATCAAGCCAAGCCGGCAGCGGGGCAGAAATTTGCGATCACGTCGAAAGGGCAATTGCTGCTCGACAAGCGCGGCGTTGGCGTCAACGAGGCCTGATGCGGTTTCCTGCGTTGATCGCTTGCGCTGCTACTTGCCTTTGCAGAGGACCTCGCTGACCCCGCCGAGAACCGCCTTGGTCCAGATCGCATAGCCGGCATCATTCAGGTGAATGCCATCGGTTGTGTATTTCGCCGGCATGGACGGGATGGTGACAAGGCTCGCGCCAGCATTGCCGGCGATGCTTGGCAGCAACGCGTTGTAGCTGTCGATCGCCCGATCGTTGATGCGCGCGCTATCGGACTTGCCAGCTTCAACAGGCGTCACGGTCGCTATGGCCATTCGTGGCGCCGTGGATTTCAGCGTCGCGAGCAAAGCGAGATAGTTGGTCCTGTATGAGTCCGCGTTCACAGGGACCGCAGCATCGTTGAGTCCGAGGGAGACGACGACCATGGCGGCCTGCTTCCCGCCAAGTGCTTTTGTCAGCATGGCATCGAGACCGCTCGATGTCGTCGATCCGTCGATTCCGGCATTGACGACCGGCCGACCGCAGACGGCACGGGGGAAGGTTGCGCGTTTGACGATGCTGTCGCCGAGGATGATGACGGGATCATCGACCTGCTTCAATGCTGCCCTGATCAGTAGTGGGCGCGGCGGCGTCGCGTCATTTCCTTTGGGCCATGCCGCCCAGCCGCACAATCCCACGAAGCCGATAATGCCAATACGAGTCCAGTTCATGATCGTGAACCGCCCGCGCAGGTTCGGAGTATCGCTTTTGTCTCACTGTTCATCTTGGACCGTCTCTCGCACGAGGTCGCGACGGGGCAACGGCGCCGCAATGTTCGGGAGAAACTACAGGGCAGGCGCGAAGGCAAGCCCGATCCCAGTCACGTCCGCCTTGCCAAGCTGGCAATCGTCTCCGACACTCCCACGATAATGTGCAACCAAGGGGGACTAATGTCGGTACGTCCAGGGATTCTGAGCGGGTGGCTTGCCATGTCAGTCATGATCGGTGCGTCGTTCTTGGCGACGCCGTCGCAAGCCTATACCGAGGATCAGCAACAGCTTTGCACCGGCGACGCCTTTCGGCTCTGCAGCTCAGCCATTCCGGACGTCGATCGCGTGACGGCCTGCATGGTCCAGAAGCGGGCGCAATTGAGCCCGGGCTGCGCGCAATTCTTTCGGGCAACGCCGGCCAGCGCGCGCAAACCCGCGGTCAAGTCGCGAAGGGCGAAAAAACCGACTCGCCCGAGCTGATCAGGCTCCGCTTTCACGTGAACGGAAGTTTAGTCAGCGTGCAGAACGGCGTGATCTCGCCGAGTCGCTGCACCGTGACGCCGTCGATCGTGGCAAAAAAGTGAACCCGTGACAAACTGACACGTTGGTATCACGCCACGAAGCAACATCTCCAGACCACGAGGAGCGTCATTTTGAGCAGCGAAACCAATATCGACTACAAGGCCGAACTCAATCGGCATTTGGCCTGGTTCGAAACCAAACTTCCGCCCCGACCGGCTCGATTTGTAGGTTGGTTGCGCAAGCCCTCATCGAAGCTCATTCGATTCCCGCTTGGCATTTTGCTGATTATCGGCGGGATTTTCAGCATTCTTCCTGTGCTCGGCCTCTGGATGTTGCCGCTCGGACTCATCCTCATCGCGCAGGATATTCCGCCGCTGGAAAAGCCGGTGGCGCAGTTTCTCGGTTGGCTTGAGCGAAAATGGATCGAACGTCAGCGCGCGAAGGGCATTGCTATCGAAGGCCCGGACTCAACTCGTTCCAACGGCGCTGATAGCAAGATTTGAGCGTCTGACTTGATACCAGAGTGCGACAAAGTGGCGACATGCGTACTACATGTGACTCATTTTGGGCCTGTTGCGCCGCACTGTGTGACTCAAAAACCAACATTCCAAACAAATCAGGCACATATCCTTGAATTACGCGTAAATATGACTTTAACGAATCAGCAGACTGATTCATTTTCGCCTCCTGGGGTCAATCTGGAGGCCAACATATGAACGTCATAGTTTTCGCATCGCGTAAAGGCGGCTCGGGGAAGAGTACCCTGGCTGCACATCTTGCTGCTCAAGTTCATAAATCAACGAAGCCTTGCTTGCTCATCGACGCGGATCCGCAGGGTTCGTTGACGCTGTGGCACAAGCTGCGGGGCACAAATGAACCGCCGCTGAAGATCGCAAATCGCAGCGTGACCGAAATGGTTGCCGCAGCGAAGCGTGACGGTTTTGAATGGGTGTTCATCGACACGCCGCCGAATACATCGGCTGTGGTCGACGATGCCATCAAGAACGCAACCATGGTGATCATTCCTGCGCGTCCCGGCGTGTTCGACGTCGACGCGGTGCAGGCTACGATTCAGAGCTGCCGCTCGGCCCGCAAGCCCTATGCGGTTGTCATCAACGGTGCGCCGGCACGCCGTGACGATTCCGAAAGCCGTATCGTGACGATCGCCCGCGAAGCGCTCGCCAAGTTCAAGGCTCCGGTGTGGTCCGGTCAGATCACCAACCGTGCAGATCTCCTGCTCGCACTTGGCAACGGCGAAGGCGCCCGCGAATATCAGGCAGAAGGTCGCGCAGCCAGCGAGATCGGGAAGCTGTGGGCGGCGATCGAACGTTCGATCAAGGCTATTCGCGGCAACGGATCGGCGACCGGCGCGATGCACAAGCAGGCGGCCTGATAGCCGTTCTGCTCTTTTGACCCCAGAAAAAGCGCGCGAGATCTTCGCGCGTTTTTTGTCGTTTGCGGCTATGCCGTGGCAGCTAAGTCTTTAACGATCGTCGCTGTGGCTGTTGTCGTTGTCTTGCCCTGGGTGATGTCCAGGAAATGCTCGATATGAGCGGGCCGTCCGAGCAGATAGCCTTGGACCTCGTCGCAACTCTCATCGCGCAAGAACTGAAGTTCCGCTTCGGTCTCAACGCCTTCGGCCAGCACGGGAAGTCCCAATCCGCGACCGAGACCGAGCACCGCCCGCACGATCGCCGCTGCCTGGCTGTTGGTGTTGACCGATTTGATGAACGAGCCGTCGATCTTGATCTTGTCGAATGGAAAGGCACGCAAGTTCGACAGTGACGAATAGCCGGTGCCGAAATCATCCATTGCGATGTGAACGCCAAGCGCCTTGATCCTGCGCAGGGTGGAGAGCGCGCGATCGAAATCGCGGATCAGGGCCGTTTCCGTGATCTCCAGTTCGAGCCGGTGCGCGGGTAAGCCCGTTTCCAGCAGGATCTCATGGACGATTGCGACGAAATTGTCGTGATAGATCTGCACTGCGGATACGTTGACGGCGATGGTGAGTGGCTGCTTCCAGCTCGCGGCTTCCTGGCAGGCGGTGCGCAGCACCCATTCGCCAATGTCGAGAATCGCGCCGGTCTCCTCGGCAACGGGAATGAAGATATCGGGCGGCACGTTGCCGCGTACCGGATGCGCCCAACGCAGCAGCGCCTCGAAGCCGATGACCGTTCCGTTCTGAATGTCTTCTTGCGGCTGATAAGCCAGCTTCATCTGATTGCCGGCGATGGCGTGACGCAAATCGTGCTCGAGCATTCGCCGATCGCGAACCGCTTCGCCCATTTCGGCCTCGAAGAAACGATAGGTGGCGCGGCCCTCAGTCTTGGCTCGATAAAGCGCAGTGTCCGCATGGTTAAGAAGCGTCTCTGGATCCATGGCATCGTCGGGACAAACTGCGATGCCGATGCTGCTCGAGATGCCGTCGCTATCCGCTGCGTCCCTGGCGCGCAGCGTTTGGAGGATTTCCTCGGCGAGGCGTCCCGCTGCGTCGGCATTTGCCAGACCCGGCAACAGAATGGCGAATTCATCGCCGCCGAGGCGGGCCATCATCTGCCCTTTTCTGAGCATTGCCGTGATACGTGACGCTGCGGTCTGCAGCACCTTGTCGCCGGCGGCATGGCCGAACAGGTCGTTGACTTCCTTGAAGCGGTCGAGATCGAGGTAGAGCACGGCGAGCTTCTTGCCGTCTGTCAGTGCCGTGATTTCCTGATCGATCCGTTCGTTGAAATGGCCGCGGTTGGGCAGCGATGTCAGTGCGTCGTGTTGGGCGAGATAGCGGATGTGCTGTTCTGCTTTCTTGCGCGCCCGCAGGTCGCGAACGGCGATCACCTGATGTGGCCGTCCGGCGAAATCGATCGGCCGCAAGATCACCTCGACGGGAATCACCGAGCCATCGCGATGGCGCAAACTGGCTTCGATCGGCTGGTTCGGGTGAGTGAGCAATTTCCTGCGCGAGATGTCTTCCGGAAAACAGCTTTCCAGCCTGGTGCCGACGAACTTCGTAGCGGATGAGCCTGCGAGAGTCGCGAAGCTGGTATTGACGGTGACGACTTCGCTGCCGTCACAGACCAGCAGGCCCTCGACCGCGGCATTGGCAAGGCCGAGCATACGGTCGGCCTCAAGCTCCGAGCGTCGGCGGTCACGGATATCGAGTATGATGCCGGCCAGCGCCATTCCGATGATGGCAAAGCTTGCGAGCGCGACACCGGTTGCGAGCCATCCGGCGGGCACGGCCAGTTGGGAAACTTCTACGGTGGGGTCGGGGATGATCGAGACCGCGCCCATCGCGGTGAAATGGTGGCTGCAGATCGCCAGCGTCAACAGCACGGCGCCGCTGATTTTCCATTTCTCCTCGGTGCCATAGAGAGCCACGGGAAGAGCCGCCGCGCCAATCAGCGCACCAAGCAAGATCGATACGATGACGAGCACCGGATCCCACAGGATAATCCCGGGGATTTCGAGTGCTGCCATGCCGGTGTAATGCATCGCGGCGATGCCGCCGGCGACGATGGCGCCACCAAGCAATGGTCCGTGCCGCCAGTTCGGCAGCAATGATACCGCGAGTCCAGCGCCGGTCAGCAGGATCGCCGCGACCAGCGACAGGAGGGTCAGAATGATATTGTAGCCGCTTGGAATTCCCGGCGAGAAGGCCAGCATCGCAACGAAGTGCGTTGCCCAAATTCCGAACCCGATGGAGATCGCGGACACCATCAACCATATGCCACGCATCTGGCCGCTCGATCCGCGAGCGTGGCGCAACAGGTTGACCGCAGCGAAGGATGCAAGCGCGCAGATGAGGGCTGCGAGCACCACGAGTCTCAGATCGTGGGCCGTCGCAATGCAATTATAGACCTTCAACATGAACCGATACCGCAACGGCGGGAATGCCGCGATTGCGGGCGAAGCTAGGGGGAATTGCGTAAGGAGACGTAAATACCGCCTGGCGGATGAGCATACCGCATCCCCGCTTTATCGCTCAGCATGCTTACGGAAGTGCAAACTGGTATCTTTTCGCGCATTCCTATCTACCCATGCGGCAGCTCTGCTGCGTGCTGCACTTTTGCCGCGCAAAAACGATAACCAACGATCAACCCTGTCGCGAACGGCCTGACGTATCGTTGATGTGAGCCGTCATCGATCGACGCGACTGACCACGTCCATCAACTCGGCGATCTTGCGGCGTTGATCGGCCTTGTCGCCTGACGAGATCGCATGCTCCACGCAATGCGCAACATGATCTCGCAGGATCTCCTCTTCGACCCGCCGCAAGGCTGCGCGGGCCGCGGCGATCTGCGTGACCACGTCGATGCAATAGCGGTCGGCCTCGACCATGCCGGCAAGACCACGGACCTGGCCCTCGATCCGTTTGAGGCGTTTTAAACAGGACGTCTTGATCTCGGTGCGCATGAGGTTCATATACCCCCATAGGGTATATGTTTCAAGAGGCGAGGTTACGGTGGCAGAGACAACTCACACGCATACGGGGCACGATGCCCATGCCGGTCACACGCATGGCGCATGCTGTTCGCATGGTCGCCATCACGCCGAGGCTGCGCCGGCCAAAGTGCTCGATCCGGTCTGCGGCATGACTGTCGATCCCGCGATCGCCAAGAACCGCCTGATCTATCAAGGCCATGAGTATTTCTTCTGCAGCGCGCGCTGCCGCGAGCGCTTCAACGCCGATCCCGAGAGCTTTCTTCAGCCGAAGGAGCCCGCCCCGCCGGCGCCGGCCGGCACGATCTATACTTGCCCGATGCACCCGGAGATCCGTCAGGAAGGACCCGGGAGCTGTCCAATCTGCGGCATGGCTCTGGAGCCGGAGCAGGTCTCGCTCGACGATAAGCCAGATCCTGAACTGATCGACATGACCCGGCGCTTCTGGATTGCGCTGGCGCTGACATTGCCGGTGTTCGTGCTGGAGATGGGCGCGCATCTCGGCCTGATGCAGCTGGTATCGCCGACAACGTCGAACTGGATCTCGTTGGTGCTGGCGACGCCCGTGGTGCTGTGGGCCGGCGCGCCGTTCTTCGAACGCGGCTGGCGCTCGGTGGTAACGCGCAATCTCAACATGTTCACGCTGATCGCGATGGGCACCGGTGTGGCGTGGATCTACAGCGTTGTGGCCACCTTCGCGCCCGGTCTGTTTCCTGACGCGTTCCGTGACTATCACGGTGCAGTGGCGGTCTATTTCGAAGCCGCTGCTGTCATCACAGTGCTCGTTTTGCTCGGACAGGTGCTTGAGCTGCGCGCGCGCAATCAGACGTCAGGTGCGATCCGCGCGCTGCTCGGCCTTGCGCCGAAGACCGCGCGACGCATCGGCAAGGACGGTGATGAGGACGTCGCTCTCGATGTTATTGCCATCGGTGATTTATTGCGCGTGCGGCCGGGCGAGAAAATTCCAGTCGACGGTGTCGTCACCGAGGGGCGTTCGTCGGTGGATGAATCCATGGTTACCGGCGAGTCCATGCCGGTGAGTAAGGCCGAAGGCGCGCGCGTCATCGGTGGCACCGTCAACCAGAGCGGCGGTCTCGTGCTGCGGGCCGACAAGATCGGCCGCGATACGATGCTGTCGCGCATCGTCGACATGGTCGCCAAGGCGCAGCGCTCGCGCGCGCCGATCCAGCGTCTCGCGGATCGTGTCGCCGGCTGGTTCGTGCCGGCCGTGCTCGCCGCGGCGGTGATTGCATTCATCGCCTGGGCGACATTCGGGCCAGAGCCGCGGCTCTCGTTTGCGCTTGTTGCTGCGGTCACCGTGCTGATCATCGCGTGCCCCTGTGCGCTCGGTCTCGCAACGCCCATGTCTATCATGGTCGGCGTCGGCCGCGGCGCCCATGCCGGTATTCTGGTGCGCGACGCGCAGGCGCTGGAGCGCCTGGAAAGCATTGATACCATTGTGATCGACAAGACCGGTACGCTGACGGAAGGCAAGCCGAAACTGGTGAGCATCTTGCCAGCAGAAGGTTTCAACGAAAGCGACATTCTGCAACTTGCTGCAAGTATCGAACGTTCCAGCGAACATCCGCTGGCGCAAGCCATCGTCAATGAAGCAAAGCAACGCAATGTTGTGCTGAGCGATGCCGGTGACTTCGCCTCGCCATCCGGCAAAGGCGCGTCGGGTGTGGTCAATGGCAAGCGCGTTGCGCTCGGCAATGCGATGCTGATGAGCGAATTGAAGGTGGATACGACGCGCTCCGACGGCGTCGCCGAGCTGGCGCGGCAGAACGGTGCGACTGCCATCTTCGTTGCCATTAATGGCAGCGTCGCCGGCGTGATGGCGATTGCCGATCCCGTAAAGCCATCGGCGCAGGATGCGTTGAAGAAGCTGCGCGCCGACGGCCTGCGGATCGTCATGCTCACCGGCGACAATGCGACGACGGCTAAAGCCGTCGCAAAGACACTGGGTATCGATGAGGTCGAGGCGGGTGTGTTGCCGGAGCGCAAGAGTGACGTGGTCACGCGTTTGCGCGGCGAAGGCCGCCGGGTCGCCATGGTTGGCGACGGCGTCAACGATGCACCTGCGCTGGCTGCTGCGGATGTCGGCATCGCCATGGGAACGGGGACCGATGTCGCGATCGAGAGTGCTGGCGTGACGTTGCTGACCGGCGATCTGATGGGGTTGGTGCGTGCGCGCGAATTATCAAAGGCTGTGATGAGCAATATCCGCCAGAACCTGACATTTGCGTTCATCTACAATGCAGCGGGCGTGCCGGTCGCGGCCGGTGTGCTGTATCCGATTTTCGGCATTCTGCTGTCGCCGATGATCGGCGCTGCCGCGATGGCGCTGTCCTCGGTGAGCGTGATCGGGAATGCGCTCCGGCTGGCGAAAGTGAAGCTGGACTGACAATTCGCGGGCGCAAAAAAAAGCCGGACTCAAACGAGTCCGGCTCTGAGGTATTGGCCTCGAGAGGCCGACACAATCACCTTCCAAGAGGGATTACTGAGACTCCGCACCACTGGAGGAGGGGGACAAATGCGCAGCGCAAAATCTCAGCGTCTGAGAAGTATGATCCCTGAAGGTGGCATGCAGCAACGCATCACTTGGCATGTCTGACATGCTGGGAAGCGTGGGCATATCTGCCCTGAAATATTGCGGGTTAGGACGGCCAGCGCTGTGCCTTGCTGACGATGAAGTCTCGGAACACCTGCACACGGGCGACCGTCTTCAACTCTTCGGGATAGACAAAATAAGTGTCGAGTTGAATCGAGTCCGACTCGCTGAAGAGCTGAACCAGACGATCGTTTTCTTCGACCAGGTAGTCCGGCAATGCTGCAATGCCCAAGCCCTGCTGGCAGGCGCGCATCAGGCCCAGAATATTGTTGACCTTGAAGTAGGCTTCGCGCGGGCCGGAGCCGTTGCGCCCGGCATCGATCAGCCAGCTGCGGTTTTGCAGGTGCGGGGACACCTGGGCGTCGCTGAGCATGATGATGCGGTGCCCGTCGAGTTCGTCGAGGGTGCGCGGGGTGCCGAAATGCTTGATGTATTCCGGCGAGCAATAAGCGTGGAATCCCATGGCGAACAGCTTGCGCTGGATCAGGTCCGGCTGGGTCGGCTTGCGGGTGCGGATGGCCACATCGGCCTCGCGCATCGACAGGTCGAGTTCCTCGTCGGTGACGATCAGCGAAATGCGGATTTCCGGATAGAGTGCGGTGAACTCGCCAAGGCGCGGGATCAGCCAGTTGATGCCGACGCCCGGGGTTGTGGTCACCTTGAGGTCGCCGCTCGGCCGCTCGCGGCTGTCGGTCAGCTTCGCGCGGGCCGCCTGGAGCTGCATGAACACGTCATGGGCGGTACGGAATAGCAGGTCGCCCTGTTCGGTGAGGATCAGGCCGCGAGCGTGGCGGTGGAATAGCGAGACCGCCAGTTCCTGCTCGAGCGCGCTCACCTGTCGTGAGACTGCCGATTGCGACAGGCCCAGTTGCTCGCCTGCATGCGTGAAGCTCCCCGCTTCCGCCGCCGCGTGAAACACCTTCAGCTTGTCCCAGTCCATATCTGTAAATCCGTCGCGGGTTCGTTTGATCATCATTCGGCCGCTGCGCGGTCATGAGCATGCGCGGCGAGATAGCGTTCAGCTTCGAGGGCGGCCATGCAGCCCATGCCCGCGGCGGTGACCGCCTGCCGATAGGTTTCGTCCGCCACGTCGCCGGCGGCGAAGACGCCGGGCATCGAGGTTGCGGTGGAATTCGCCGTCACTTCGACATAGCCCGAGGGCTTCAGCTTGATCTGGCCCTTGATGAGTTCGGTCGCAGGTGCGTGGCCGATGGCAATGAAGACGCCGTCCGCCGGCACCTTGGTGATGGTGCCGGTCTTGACGTTTTTCAGGCGCACATGGGTAACTTTGGCCGGGCCCTCGGTGCCGCAGATCTCATCGAGCGCCGAGTCCCAGACCACCTTGATCTTCGGGTGCTTGAACAATCGCTCCTGCAGGATGCGTTCGGCACGGAAATGGTCGCGGCGATGCACGATGGTGACCTGCGAGGCGAAATTGGTCAGGAACAAAGCTTCCTCGACGGCCGTGTTGCCGCCGCCGACTACGATCACTTCCTTGTTGCGATAGAAGAATCCGTCGCAGGTGGCGCAGGCGGATACGCCGCCGCCCTGGAATTTCTCTTCCGACGGGATGCCTAGCCACCGCGCCTGCGCGCCGGTGGCTAGGATCACGGTTTCGGCCAGATAGACGTCGCCGCTGTCGCAGGTCAGGCGGAACGGACGCTGGCTCAGATCCATGTCACTGACCAGATCGGTGACGATCTTGGTACCGACGTGTTGAGCCTGCTTCTCCATCTGCTCCATCAGCCAGGGGCCCTGAATGACGTCGGCAAAGCCCGGATAGTTTTCGACATCCGTGGTGATGGTGAGCTGGCCACCGGGCTGAATCCCCTGGATCAGGACGGGCTCGAGCATCGCGCGTGCGGCGTAGATAGCGGCAGTGTAGCCAGCCGGGCCTGAGCCGATGATGACGACTTTGGCATGGATGGGGGCGGCCATGGTCGAGTCCCTTTCTGAAGGGAAATTGGTCATTGCTGAGGCGAAATGTGCCGGCGAACACGTCGCTGCGGCGTCGAAAGTCTTGTCTGCTAGTGTAGAATATCTGGCGAGCCATGCAAGAATTGCAATTCGTCCCGGCAATTTTTCCCCCGGAGACGCTTAATTTCTGCGATGCACGCGCAATAAAATTGCGCAAGTTGCGGCTCCTGCGCTAAGAGAGTTCAAACGGTTTCTTTGAATACCAGCCAGGATCCGCGCCGCGTGCCGAAAAGCCTAGACGACATCGACCTCAAAATTCTCAGTGAAATCCAGGCCGATGGCCGAATCACCAATGTGGAACTGGCCAAGCGGGTCGGCATCTCGCCGCCGCCCTGTCTGCGGCGGGTCCGGACCCTGGAAGAGGCTGGCTATATCCAGGGCTATCGCGGGTTGCTGGATCCCCGATTGCTCGGTTTCGACGTTACTGTGTTCGCTTCGGTCCACCTGTCGAGCCAAGCCGATGCCGATCTCAAGGCGTTCGAGGATTTCGTCCGCAAGGAGCCGTTGGTGCGGGAGTGCTGGATGCTGTCGGGCGAGATCGACTTCATCCTGAAATGCGTGGCGCCCGACATGGCGACCTTCCAGGATTTCGTCGGCCATCTCACGGCGGCACCGCATGTCCGCAACGTCCGCACGTCTCTGGTTCTGCAGAATTCGAAATACGCAGCCGCCGTGCCGCTCGAGCTGAGGGCTGCGGATTAGCAGCGAGCGCTAAAAGCAAAGGGCGCCCACCTTGCGGTGAGCGCCCTTTTTTTACTGTCGTGATGTCGAGCTTAGCTCTTCTTGCGCAGTATCGCGTCGAGGCTGATCGGGCCTCCGCCTGACGTCGCAAGATAGAGGCAGGAGAAGCAGAACAGGATGGCAGCGGTGCCGCCGTTCAGCAGCGGCAGGAAAACCGGATCCGCGCCTTTAAACATGTGGCCGAGGAAGTAAGCGAAAGCCATTTCACCGGCGAGGATGAACGCAACTGGGCGCGTGAACAGGCCGAGCAGCAGCAGCGCACCGCCGACGAGTTCAAGCGTTGCCGCGACCTGGATCAACGGCGGAATATTCGCGAAATAGGGCAGAACCGGAAATTTGAAGATCTTGGCGATGCCATACTGCAGCAGCAGCAGGCCGGTGATGAAGCGGAAAAGGCTGAGTGCAACAGGCTGAAATTTGGCTAGCGTTTGGTCCATGTCATTAGTCCCCCTGTGATGACCATCGTTTCTAGCATTACTGCAATGCAAAATGCTGGTCACTCTCGTGTGAAAACACGTGAGCTGTGGAAGTATTCCAGAAGTTTCCGTGAGTAGCGATGGCTGGATACCGCAATCAGGGGACAATAAAGAAAGCCGCGCATGATGCGCGGCTTTCTTGTTTCGCGTTGAGCGCTGTCGATCAGCGCCACTCGACCTTGGTGATCTCATAGGCCTTGGCCCCGCCGGGAGCGACGACTTCGACCGATGCGCCTTTGCTCTTGCCGATCAGCGCACGCGCCAGTGGCGAGGTAATCGAGATGCGACCTTTCTTGGCATCAGCCTCGGGCTCGCCGACGATCTGCCAGACCGCCTTCTTCTCGGTGTCTTCATCGATCAGCGTCACGGTCGCGCCGAACTTGATGGTGTCGCCGGACAGCTTCGAGATATCGATGATATCGGCGCGGGCGAGCTTGTCTTCGATATCGCTGATGCGGCCTTCATTATGCGACTGCTCTTCCTTGGCGGCGTGATACTCGGCATTTTCCGAGAGGTCGCCATGGGAGCGCGCTTCGGCGATCTGCTCGATGATCCGCGGACGGTGCACCGACTGACGTTCCTTCAGCTCGACCTCCAGCGCAGCGTAGCCACCTGCTGTCATCGGGACCTTCTCAACCATTCTCTTCGTCCTCTAACGTCATGCGGAACGCGGCGGCGCGCATGAAACCATTCGTTCTGCAAGATGTCGGCTTGGCTGCGCTTGCAGCCAGTTCAGACGCCGGCTTCGAGCGCCGAAACAAAACAAAGACGCGACCGGTGAGTTCCGGTCGTGCCTTGCCTAGCTGATCTCGTCGGACCTGCAGTCCGCCCGAATTCAGGCTTCGGAAAAGTAACTCTGCAATGTGCGGACCTCAAGGTCCCCGCCCAGATAGGCCCGGACGCCCTGCGCGGCCGCAACGGCACCCGAAAGAGTGGTGTAATACGGTACTTTATGCAAGAGGGCAGCCCGCCGCAGCGAGCGGCTGTCGGCTAGGGCCTGCGGCCCGTCGGTGGTGTTCAGAACCAGCTGAATCTCGCCATTGGTGATGGCATCGACGATGTGCGGCCGGCCTTCCAGCACCTTGTTGATCTTCTCGGCGGGGACGCCGTTGTCGACCAGGAAGCGCTGGGTCCCCGACGTCGCGAGCACCTTGAAGCCGTTCGACGAGAGCAGCTTCACGGCATCGAGAATGCGCGTCTTGTCGCTTTCGCGCACGGACACGAACACGGTGCCACTGCGCGGAACGCGGGTGCCGCCGCCGAGCTGGCTCTTGGCGAAGGCGATTTCGAACGAGCGGTCGATGCCCATCACTTCGCCGGTGGAGCGCATCTCCGGACCGAGCACAGTATCGACGCCGGGGAAACGTGCGAACGGGAAGACCGATTCCTTGACGCCGACATGGTCGAGCTTGCGCTTCTTCAGATTGAAGTCGGCGAGCTTCTCGCCGGCCATGATACGCGCGGCGATCTTGGCCACCGGCATGCCCATCACCTTGGCAACGAAAGGCACGGTGCGCGACGCGCGCGGATTGACTTCGAGCACGTAGATGTCGCGATCCTTGACCGCGAACTGCACGTTCATCAGTCCGACCACGTCGAGGCCGAGCGCCATGTCGCGGGTCTGGCGTTCGAGTTCGGCGATCATGTCGTCGTCGAGCGAATGCGGCGGCAGCGAGCAGGCCGAGTCGCCGGAGTGAATGCCGGCTTCCTCGATATGCTCCATGATGCCGACAATGAAGGTGTCCTTGCCATCGCAGAGGCAGTCGACGTCGACTTCGATGGCATCCGACAGATAGCGATCGAACAGCAGCGGATTGGTGCCAAGCACCGTGTTGATCTGGCCGGTCTTGTCGTTCGGATAGCGCGCCTTGACGTCGCCGGGCACCAGCTCCGGCAGCGTACCGAGCAGATAGTCGCCGAGCTGGTTTTCCTCGCGAATGATCTGCATCGCGCGGCCGCCAAGCACATAAGACGGACGCACCACCAGCGGCAGGCCGAGATCGGCTGCGACGAGGCGGGCCTGTTCGACCGAATAGGCGATGCCGTTCTTCGGCTGCTTCAGTTTGAGCTTGTCGAGGATGCGCTTGAAGCGATCGCGATCTTCGGCAAGATCGATGGCATCTGGCGAGGTACCGAGGATCGGCACGTCGGCGGCTTCCAGCGCGCGCGCGAGCTTCAGCGGGGTCTGGCCGCCGAACTGCACGATCACGCCATGCAGCGTGCCGTTCTGACGTTCGGTGTCGATGATCTCGAGCACGTCTTCGGCGGTCAGCGGCTCGAAATACAGGCGATCCGCGGTGTCGTAGTCGGTCGACACGGTTTCCGGATTGCAGTTGACCATGATGGTCTCGTAGCCGGCGTCGGCGAGCGCGAAGCAGGCGTGACAGCAGCAATAGTCGAACTCGATGCCCTGGCCGATACGGTTCGGGCCGCCGCCAAGAATGATAACCTTGTTCTTGTCCGACGGCTGACTCTCGTCGGCGAAGCTGCCGGCGAAGGACGACTCATAGGTCGAATACATGTAGGCGGTCGGCGAGGCGAATTCGGCGGCGCAGGTGTCGATGCGCTTGAACACCGGGCGCACGTCGAGCGAGCGGCGCAGTGCCTTGACGTCGGCCTCGGTCTTGCCGGCGAGCACCGCGAGGCGCGCGTCGGAGAAGCCCATGGCCTTTAGCGTCCGCATGCCGAAGGCGTTGGCGGGCAGGCCACTGGCCTTCACCTTGGCTTCCATTTCGACGATGCCGCGCATCTCGGCGAGGAACCACGGATCGATCTTGCAGGAGTTGAAGATTTCCTCGTCGGTCCAGCCCAGACGCATGGCCTGGCCAACCTGCAACAGACGGTCCGGCGTCGGCGTGCCGAGTGCAGCGCGGATGGCGTTCTTGTCGTCGCCGCGGCCGAGATCCTCGATCTCGATTTCGTCGAGACCGGTCAGGCCGGTCTCAAGTCCGCGCAGCGCCTTCTGCAGCGACTCCTGGAATGTGCGGCCGATGGCCATCACTTCGCCGACCGACTTCATCGACGTCGTCAGCGTGCGCGATGCGCCCGGGAATTTCTCGAAGGCGAAACGGGGAATCTTGGTGACGACATAGTCGATGGTCGGCTCGAACGACGCAGGCGTCGCGCCGCCGGTAATGTCGTTGGCGATTTCATCCAGCGTATAGCCGACGGCAAGCTTCGCCGCGACCTTGGCGATCGGGAAACCGGTGGCTTTCGAGGCCAGCGCCGACGAGCGCGACACGCGCGGATTCATTTCGATCACGACCATGCGGCCGTCGGCAGGATTGACGCCGAACTGCACGTTGGAGCCGCCGGTCTCGACGCCGATCTCGCGCAGCACCGCCAGCGAGGCGTCGCGCATGATCTGGTATTCCTTGTCGGTCAATGTCAGCGCCGGCGCGACGGTGATGGAGTCACCGGTATGCACGCCCATCGGATCGAGATTCTCGATCGAGCAGATGATGATGCAGTTGTCCTTTTTGTCGCGGACGACTTCCATCTCGTACTCTTTCCAGCCGAGCACTGACTCTTCGATCAGCACTTCGTTGGTCGGAGACGCGTCGAGGCCGCGCTCGATGATGTCGAGGAATTCTTCGCGGTTATAGGCAATGCCGCCGCCGGTGCCGCCCATGGTGAAGGACGGGCGGATGATCGCGGGCAAACCAATTTCGGACAGCGCCATCAGCGCCTGGCCGAGAGCATGTTCCTGATAGCGCTTGCGACGGTCGCCTTCATGCAGCACCCACTGCCGCTCGTGCTCGGCGAGCGCGTCGCCCGTCAGCTTGGCTTTTTCGGCCTGATGCTGCTCGCGATACTGTTTCTTCAGCGCGGATGCGTTGGCGAGCCGCGACTTCGGCGTCTCCAGCCCGATTTTCGTCATCGCCTCGCGAAACAGCTGGCGGTCTTCGGCCTTGTCGATCGCTTCGGCGGTGGCGCCGATCATCTCGACGTCGAACTTCTCCAGCGTGCCCTGCTGGCGCAGCGACAGCGCGCAGTTCAGCGCGGTCTGGCCGCCCATGGTCGGCAGCAGCGCAAAACCCTTGGAGCGGTCGCCGCGCTCCTTCTCAATGATCTTGGCGACGATCTCGGGTGTAATCGGCTCGATATAGGTCGCGTCCGCCAGCTCCGGGTCCGTCATGATGGTGGCCGGATTGGAATTGACCAGAACGATCCGGTAGCCCTCTTCCTTGAGCGTCTTGACGGCCTGGGTGCCCGAATAGTCGAACTCGCAGGCCTGGCCGATCACGATAGGACCGGCGCCGATGATCAGGATGGTGGATATGTCGGTGCGTTTTGGCATTTAAACTCGCGGTGGTGACAAATCGGCACAAAAAAAGGGCGCGCATACGCGCGTCCCTCGGGCCCGGGCGCCAAACCAGCCATTGACCCCTCAGGGGAGCCATGGGCCGATCCTCGCGCGCGGCTGTCTTTAGACCACTATAACGGGGCGGGGAAGGCTTTTGAAGGTGCCATCAACCGGCAATTTGGGCCGGTTTCGGACGCTTCAGAAGGTGTCCAGCGAGGACGAGCGCGAGGGCTGCCGCCTCGGCGCAGCCGCCGATCCAGCCGAGGTGGCTGGAGCTCAATGTCGACAGCACCACGCCGCCCAACGCACTGCCGGCGGCAAAGCCGATATACATGGCGGAGGCGTTCAACGAGAGCGCGATGACCGAGGCTTCCGGCGTGACGCGCACGAGATGCGCGACCTGTCCTGGGTAGAACATCCAGCCGGCAATGCCCTGGGTAAAAATGAAGACCAGAAACAGCACGCCCGCAGTGGCGGGCGGCGCGAATGTCAGGGCCACCGATTGCAGCGTCAGTGACAGCATCATGCCGATCAGGCCCAGCGTCGAGGTCCGGAGCGGCCCGATACGGTCGGACATCGTGCCGCCCAGGGTGTTTCCGATGGCCGCGGCGACGCCAAAGACCAGCAGTGCCAGGCTGATTCCGTTGGCGTCAAAGCCAAGTCGGTGCAGCGGCACAGCCAGGTAGGTGAATGAGGTAAAGCCTCCGAGGCCCCACATGCAGGTCACAGCAAGGGTTTTCAGCACTTCGGGATGGCGCGCGACGGCAAGCCTCTGACCGAGTGTGGCAGCAGTGCGTGGTAAACCGCGGGGCAATCCCAGCAGCAGCCCGGCCAATGCGACGGCGCCAAGCGCTGCGACCATCACGAATGTCGACCGCCAGCCAAAATGACTGCCGACCCAGGTTCCGAGCGGCACGCCCAGAACCGTCGCCACCGTCAGGCCGGAGATTACCAGCGACGCGGCGCGGCCACGGCGTTCCGGTGCAGCGATCGCGATTGCGACGGCCATGGCGGTCGGCATGCACAGTCCGGCGCCGACGGCCATTAGCATGCGCGATAGCAGGAGAGTGCCGAATGTGGTCGCAACGGCCGCCAAAAGATTTCCGACGATGAAGCAGACCAGCGCCAGCGAGACGACGGCGCGGCGGTCAAAATTGCTGAACAGCACAGCCAGGATCGGCGAGCCGATGGCATAGGTGATGGCGTAAACGGTGACCAATTGTCCCGTGGCCGCCAACGTGACATTCAGGTCCGCTGCCATGATCGGAAGAAGTCCAGCAATCACAAAGGCTTCTGTCCCAATCGCAAATGCCGCCAGGGCCAGCCAGAAAACGCTCATCGCCACATCCTTAGTTCAAGGTCTGTTGAACTATTGATGCGGCGGTGCAAAATGTCAAATGGTTCAAGAAATATTGAACATTGCAGCGGCCGGTCGGAATCAGTATTGAGGAGCCATGAGCCGCATTCTCCTGCATCCCACGCGCGAACAGATCGAATTGCCTGGCGTGATGGATTGCCTGAGCGATCCGATCCGGCTGGCGATCGTCTACAATCTGGCCAAACGCGAGAAAGAGGTCGGCGAATTGCGCTGCGGCGACTTTTACGGCCTCAGCGGCAAGTCCAATCTCGCCTATCATTTTGCGAAACTGCGCGAGGCCGGCCTGATGGAAACGCGCGCGGTGGGGACGGCGCGGTTGATGAAACTGCGCCGCGAAGATCTCGAGAGCAGGTTTCCGGGTTTGCTGGATGCGGTGCTCGCATCGGCCGAGCGCGATGCCGAGCGCCTGCAGCTTCCGGTGCTGGAATTCACCGAAGCCTGACAGCGCCGACGCACTGGTGAATGTCTGAAAGGTTGGAGGCCCAGCCTGGACTTGAACCAGGATAAAGAGCGATGCATCGCTCCCGCGTAGACATTTCCGCCACCGGGCCGAGCACAATGTTACCGATCACGGGGTGGCGATCCACCTCAAGTTTTGTAAACCTTCTGTTAACCTTAATCGTCCGTTTGCCCGAGCCGATGCCTCAGAATGTGTGATGGGCGACGAAGGTCATGCGCGAGGAATTATGGCCGATATTGACCGGCGCCCGCGACGCCCGGAATCCGGCCGCGGTCAGCTTGGCCAGCATCTCCGCCTCGCTGTAGCGCTGCAGGCCGACCTTGGTGCGTAACTGGCGGTAGTCCGAGAGGGCCGTGCGCACGAGGCCGACGAAAGCATCCCAGAGAAAGCCGTGTTCCCGGGCGAGCTTCAGCAGCGCCATGACATCGGTCGCCATGCCGACATCGGGCTGCAGGATGTCGCCGACCACGAGCTTGCCACCGGGCGCCAGGAGCCGCTTGATGATTGCAAAGGCATCGTCGAGTTCGGGGCCTGTCATGTACTGAGCCACCGAATTCATGACAGCCAGGTCGATCGACTGCGCCGTCATATTGCGCAACTCTTCCAGCGAACGGACCCGGATTTTGGTGTTGGGTGCGAAGCGGGCGACCAGCCGGCCGCGGACGCCGGGCGCGGGCTCTGCCAGGATCAGCTTGCTGCAGGCATTGGCCACTTTGGCGGCCGAGAGTGCTTCGCCGCAGGCATAGTCGAGCACGACGGCATCCTGAGAGGCGATGTAGCCCATGATATCGCGAGCGATGACCTCGAAATGCACGTCACGATGCAGCTTGCTCGCATAAATCGTATGCGTGGAATCGTAATAATCGATCCAATCTTCCATCGTCTGCCCGGCCCGATTGTTGTTCCCGTGTCGGGAACCCCTATATTTGTGATGCGTTGAGACGGTCTAGAGCGTTTTCAGGCGCGTGGGAAACCGCCTTTCCTTCAAGAACCGCAATTTTCGGAAATTTGCAGTGCTTTCCGTCAAGACCACTCTGATTTTTCCTGAAATCTTCCGCCCTGACGACAACCCTCCAGCCATCAAATCATCCGACACGGGAAGGTAAGTAACGTGAGCACCAAGACACCGAAAATCGCTGCCGAAATGAATACCCCGACTGACCTCTCAGCCGATGCCGTGGAGAAGGTGGCCAAGGCGTTGAACGGGTTGCTCGCCGACGCTTTCGCGCTCTACCTGAAGACTAAGAATTTCCATTGGCATCTCAGCGGGCGCCATTTCCGCGACTATCACCTGATGCTCGACGAGCAGTCCGACCAGATTTTTGCGACGACAGACCCGTTGGCGGAGCGCGTGCGCAAGATCGGCGGACGCACGCTGCGCTCGATCGGCGAAGTCGCCAAGCTGCAGACCATCAAGGACAATGATGAGGCCTATGTGCCGCCAGTGGAGATGCTGCGCGAGCTGATGAACGACAACAAGAAGATGGCAGCGGCGATGCGCAAGGCCCACGAGGTTTGCGATGACGCCAAGGACGTCGCCAGCGCCAGCCTGCTGGAAAACTACATCGACGACACCGAGCGCCGCACCTGGTTCCTGTTCGAAGCATCGCGTCAGGAAGGCGGCAACGAGGCGTAAGCTTCGTTCGAGCCGAATTCGTCACAACCGAATGCGTCAAAGCGCCCGCTTCACAGCGGGCGTTTTCATGTTGAAATGCCGTTGTTCGGCACCAAGCGCAGGACCGCAGTTATTCAGGCTGAATGCCGAGTTCCTGAATCGTCTTGCCTGTGGCGACAAGCTCGGCGTCGAAAAAGCGCTTCGCGCCTGCGGGCGTGACGACGTCACCGGAGGCGACATCGAAGCCGAGGACAGGCGCGCGCTCCTGCACATCCGGCGATTTCAGTGCCTGCGCAATCTCGGCACTGAGTTTGTCGACGATCTCGGCAGGTGTCCCGGTCGGGGCCATCATCATGAACCAGCCTTGCAGATCCGCGCCCTTCAACGTCTCGGTGATCGCGGGCACATCCGGCAGTGAATCGACGCGCTTGTTGCCGGCGATGGCGAGTGCGCGCAACGTGCCAGCCTTGATGAAGGATTCGGCCACCGATGCCGACTGGATCGTCACCTGGGTGCGTCCGGTCAGGCTGTCCTGGATCGCGTTGGTGATCGTATTGTAGGGCACCAGCACGAAACTGGTGCCCGCCTGCTTGTTGATGGTCTGTGCGATCAGGCCGGAAATGTTACGCGCGCCGTCGACCGCCATGCTCAGGGAGCCGGGAGCGGATTTTTCGAGCGCGATCAATTCCGTCAGCGTCTTTGCCTTCACGTCGGGATTGACGAGCAGGACGTGATTGCTTCGCGCCACCATTGCCACCGGCACGAAATCCTTCACGGGGTCGTAGGGCAGTTTCTTGAACGTATAGGGATTTGTGACCAGCGCCGCCGACGTCGCGAACAGGAATGTGTAGCCGTCGGGCGCGGCGCGCGCGACCGTCTGTGCGCCGACGAGGTTCGCGGCGCCCGGGCGGTTCTCAACGATGAATTGTTGTCCGAGCGCGCGGGAGAGTTTTTCGGCGACGATGCGGCACAGCACGTCCGGGCTGTTGCCCGCCGCCTGCGGCACCACGATCGTCACCGGCTTTTGCGGCCAGGATTGCGCATAGGCGGGCAGCGAGAGGCAAAGAATGCTGCCGGTCAACAAGATACGACGGGACAATGTGAGCATGGACTTCCTCCTGAAATGGATGGCCTGCGATTTCTGATCGCTTGTTGAGGCGCTCTTTTTGAACGAGCGGGTCTTTGTCGTGAGAAGCAGCCCGCGGCGCTGGTGGCGCGGGCTGCCGCTTGCGTCAGGCCTCGTCGGCCACGCCGTTGCGCAGCACGCCGAGCCGATCGATCTCGACCTCGACGATATCGCCCGGCTTCAGCCAAAGCGGAGGCGTGCGCTTGGCGCCGACGCCGCCCGGCGTGCCGGTGGCGATCACGTCGCCCGGCTCAAGGCGGGTAAAGGACGAGCAGTATTCAATCTGACGCGGGATATCGAAGATCATCTGATCGATGGTGGCGTCCTGCACGACCTGGCCATTGACGCGGGTCTGCAGCCGCAGCGGCGCAACATCGCCGAGTTCGTCCGGCGTCATCATCCAGGGGCCGAAGCCGCCGGTCTCCGGAAAATTCTTGCCGGGCGTGAACTGATGGGTGTGACGCTGGAAATCGCGCACGCTGCCTTCATTGTAACAGGCATAGCCGGCGATATGGCTCCACGCATCGGCCTGCGTGATGTGGCGTCCAGGCTTGCCGATAATGATTGCGAGTTCGCCTTCGAAGTCGAGGTGGGTCGAGACCTTCGGCCGGATGATATTGGTGAGATGACCGGTCTGGCTGTTGGCAAAGCGGCCGAACACCGTGGGATTGTCGACTTCGGCGCGTCCGGTTTCCTTGCGGTGCATCTCATAGTTCAGGCCGATGCAGAGGATCTTGTCCGGGTTCGGAATCACCGGCAGCCAGGTGATGTCGGCGGTCGGGATACGCTTGGCCTTGCCGGCTGCATCACGCACCGCGGACAGCGCGTTGGCTGCGATGACGGATTTGAGATCGGGATAGCGCTCTCCAAGAATCGCGCCGATGTCGAGCGCGTCATCGCCCTCGATCACGCCCCAGGTGGGTTTTCTGCCGATCTGAAAACTTGCCAATTTCATCGTGATGTCCTCGTTCTGGAAGCTGCGTGTCCGTGGGGAATGCTGGTGTGGTGACGCTGTGCGGCCGGCGTGATCATTGGAGCCGCTCCGCAAGATCGGTGAGCAGCGCGTCGAGTGCACTGGTCTCGCTAGCGATGCCGAAGACGTAGTGGTCGGGCCGTACGATTGCGGCGCGGCAGTCGTGACGGTCGAACCAGGCGGCGAGAACGCCGTCCTCTTCAGTAAGTACGTCATCGGTGGCGGGACCGATGCGAATTGGCCTGATGTCCAGCTGAGTCATGATCGCTTGCAGATCGGGACTGAGCTCCAGTTCGTTGCGCATATCGAGCACAAGCCGCCATCCGGTGCCGGCGACGCTATCGAGACGGCGCCGTCCTTCTGCAGTCCTGATCCAGGGCTGTGGAAACAACGTGCCATGCGCAGCATGAAGCGGGAACGCCAATAAACCAGTCTGCAATGGCGGCACGATTTCCTGACGGGTGATGGTGCGGGGTTGGCCGCCACCCTCCGCAAGAATGCGCTCGTCGCGTGCTGCTGCGGCGTCGGGATCGCGTTCGCAGATCACATGGCCGATGGCCTTGATGCGGGAAGTGAGCTGGCGCACATGCTCGCCGCGCTCCTCGCCGTAGCTGCCGAGCAGTTTTGCATTGGATTGCCCGCGGAGTACGCGGTCGAGCTTCCAGATTAGATTGCCGACATCCCGGATGCCCTGGCACATGCCCTGGCCGATGAACGGCGGCTGCTGATGCGCGGCATCGCCGGCGAGGAAGATGCGGCCAAGCCGCCATTCCTTCGCGACGAGCGCATGAAACCGGTAGCTCACAGCGCGCCACAGCGTGGCATCATCGGGCGTAATCCAGCGCGCGAGCAATCGCCAGACCTGCGCGGCCGTTTCCATCTCGCGCGGATCTTCGCCCGGCAGCAGCATGATCTCGAAGCGACGATGGTTGCCGGGGCCGATGATGAAGGTCGTGGGCCGCGACGGATCGCAGAATTGCGCCGCAGTCTGCGGCAGCTTGCTGAGGGAGGCGTCGTTGACCTGGAGATCGACGACAAGCCAGGGCTCATCGAAGACGAGATCCTCAAATGCGATGCCGAGTTGCTGCCGCGTGCTGCTGGAGGCGCCGTCGCAAGCGATGACGTAGTCGGCGGTGACGGCGCGCGTTGTGCCGCGATCGTCGCGTAAATGCAGTGTCACACGATCGGTCGATTGCTCGAAGCCGAGCAGTTCGGTGCCCAGCTCGACCTCGACGCTGTCATAGGCCGCAGCATGTTCGCGCAAGGCAGCCTCGACCGGCGGCTGGGTGAACACCATGCTGGGCGTGTAGCCGAGCGGATAGGGCTCCGCGACCATGTCGATGCGGCGGATCAGCTGCCCTTTGGCGCCGAAATGCTGGGAGGCGGGGAACGGAGCAACGTAAGGCAGCACGCGTTCGGCAGCGCCGATATTGTCGAGCAGGCGCAGGATCTCATGATCGATCGCGATCGCACGCGGCTTGTCATAGACGTCGCGCTGACGGTCGATCGCCAGCGTGCGGATGCCAAGGTCGCCAAGAAGGCTGGCCGCGACGGCGCCCGATGGGCCGTGACCGATCAGGACAACCTGAAAATCATTCCGTGTCTGCTCAGATGAAACCGTCACGCGGTACTCCCGTCGGCATAAGGAACCGCGGTCTGTGCCGTCTTGACGTAATCGGCTTTCGGCGGTGCGATGCCCCAGTGATCGGTGCGGCCGGGTGGCCAGACCCATTCCGACGGGCCGCGCACGACATAGCTGTCGTCGATCTGCAGAACTTCGGCGGTGTATTCGATGACGATCCCGACCGGATCGATGAAATAGGCAAACACATTGTCGCCGGGGCCGTGGCGGCCGACGCCCCAGGCAATGGGAAATCCGGCATCGATCATGCGACCCGAGCCCCGCATCACCGCTTCGATGTCCGGCATCAGGAAGGCGACGTGATTGAGCCCGTTCACGGCAGCGTCGGCGATGACGATGGCGTGGTGGTCGCTGTTGCAGCGGACGAAGGCCATGATCTTCGAGCGGTCGGTCAGCCGGAAGCCGAGCGCCTGCTCGTAGAACGCGGCGAGATCATCGACGTCGGTGCTGTTGATGTTGACATGCGCGAGACGTGTCGGCCGGCTGGTCGATGACGGCGCTTCGGCATGTTGCAGGTCGCCATGAACGAAGCGCAGCACGCCGCCACCGGGCGCGCGGATGCTCATGATCGTTCCGCCATCGGGCCCCAGATTCGGAGCCGGGCCTGAGAGCAGCGTGGCGCCGTGTTTCACCGATGCTGCGGAGATCGTTTCGAATTCCGCATCCGAATGCAGTCGGAATGTGATGGCCCTCAGCGCAGGGCGATCGCCCTGCCGCAAGGCGACGACATGGTGATCGCTGCTGCTGGCGCGCAGATAGCTGACGCCGTCATGGCGCGTCACGAGCTCGAGACCCCAGACGGATATGTAGAACTGCTCGGATTGCAGCAGATCGGGCGTGTCGAGATCGACGCTGCGCAGGGCGGTGATCGGGAAATGGGTCATTGCGGAGCCTGCTCGTCAAGGCCGAGGAAACGTCTTGCATTGGCATGAAGGACGAGATTGCGCGTGGCCTCGTCGCTGATGGCCGATGTGGCGCGCGCCACCGGAGTGCGATCATGAAATGCGAACGGGTAGTCTGTGCCGAGCATGATCTGCGTCGCGCCGAACTTGGCGATCAGATGCAGCAGCGTCGGGTCGTCATAGACCAGCGCGTCGTAATAGAGCCGGCGTGCCTGCAGGGTCGGCGATTCCTGGATGCTCTCCTGCAATACCGGGAACACCTGATATCCCTCTTGAAGCCGCGGCAGCAGCGACGCGAGCGTGCCGCCGCCGTGGCTGAACGCCATGCGCAGGCGCGGGTGGCGCAGCAAGAGGTTCGAGGTGATCACCGATGCGGCAGCGAGGCCGACATCGGTCGGATAGGCCAGCACCTGCTGCAATTGCGCCGGACCGACGAGGCGGTCCATGCCGCATGGTCGCAAGGCGTGGACGAACACCGCCATGTCGAGCTTCTCGACCTGGGCGAAGAATCCATCGAAGTCGGGAGACCCGATCGGCTTGCCGTTGATGTTGCTGCCGATCTCGATGCCCGCAAAGCTGAGTTCGTGCTTCAGCCGATGCAGCTCGGCAATGGCGCGGTCGATGTCCTGCAGCGGTACCGCGCCGAGGGCGACGAGGCGGCCACCGGAATGCGCGATCATCTCGGCCATCTGGTCGTTGATGTAGCGCAGCAGGTCACCGGCCGGTTCGGGCGCCATCCAATAGGACAGCAGCTCCGGCATCGGCGAAATGGCCTGCACGCCGAGTCCCATCTCCGCCATATCCGCGACGCGCTTGGCGACATCCCAGCAGCGATCCGACACCGTGCGATAGATGCGGCCGGCCATCATCACATGCTTGTGGCAGGGTTTGGCATCCGCCATCGACGGCCAGTCGGCTGGCATCGCCGCGCCCAGGTAGGACGGGAAGGAGGAGGGCACGACATGCGCGTGGACATCGATCCCGCAGCTGCATGGGGAGATGGCGCTCATAGGCACTGTGATCGGGCAATGCCCGGCTGGGCAGCTGCGAAAACTGTTGATGTATCAAACGCTTGCGCAGCCTTGCCAAACATTGTCGCGCCTCCCGGCCAGCGTCTCTCAGGACCTTGGGAAACTCATATCCTATAGAAACTTGCTCAGACAACAGAAATTTATAGATTTTTATAAAATCTGAAAAAGTGTATAGAAACTAAAGTCGACTGACAGATGATTCCGGGATCTAAGAGCGTGGACACAGCATCACTGGAATTGGCTTCGCCACCGCCGCCCTCGACCCAGGCCAGCACGGTTTATGACCGGCTGCGGGAGGATCTGTTGTCCGGGCGGCTCGAGCCGAGCCGGAAACTCCAGATGCGTTTCCTGACCGAGCTGTATCAGACCGGTCAGACGCCGCTACGCGAGGCGCTCAACCGGCTGACCGCCGATGGTCTGGTCGAGTGCCGCGAGCAGCGCGGATTCTATGTCGCAGATATCAGCCGCAGCGAACTGGCCGAACTCACCAAGACCCGCTGCTGGGTCGAGAGTCTGGCGCTGCGGGAATCCATGGCGGCCTCGACGCCGCAATGGGAGGAGCAGCTTTTGCTCGCGCAACATCGCCTCGGGCGAACCCCGCGCTCGCTCAATGCCGAACACTTCGAAGACAATCCGGAATGGGAGCGACTGCACCGCGTCTATCACCGCACCTTGATCGGGAATTGCGGTTCGCAGTCCCTGATCGCGTTCTGCGGACAACTCGCCGACCAGCTCTACCGCTATCGGCGCCTGTCAATCCGCAAGGCTTTCCCGTCACGCCATGTGACCGACGAGCATCAGGCGATCATGACTGCTGTTTTGAGCGGTGACGCGGACCGTGCCGTGGATCTACTCACCGCGCATTACAGGCAGACCGCTGAAATCATTCTCCAGGACAAGCAGATCTTCTCGGAACTGCACGAGGGCGAAGACGCTGCATCGTAGCGAGCGGCGCATGGCAGGCGGCAACTAGGCATAACTCTCGTCGCAGGTTCCAGTGCGTCAAAGAGCCCGCTTCATGGCGCACGTTTTCATGTTGAAATGCCGCAGTTCAGCAATGGAGTGGAGCGATGGTGCAGTCCATCAAGACCTTCCTGATGTTCGAAGGCCGCGCCGAAGAGGCGATGAATTTCTATGTCTCGCTGTTCGGCGATGCGGCCATCACCCAGTTGACGCGCTATGGCGCGGGCGAGCCCGGCCCCGAGGGCTCTATCCATCAGGCGCATTTCACCATCAAGGGGCAGTCCTTCATGTGCATCGATAGTCCGGCAAAGCACGGTTTCACCTTTACACCGTCGATGTCGCTGTTCGTCGATTGTGACAATGCCGCGGAAGTCGACCGGCTGTTCGCCGGTCTGTCGGAGGGCGGCCAGGTGATGATGCCGCTCGATGCCTATCCGTTCAGCCCGAGATTCGCCTGGGTGACGGACAAGTTTGGCGTGTCGTGGCAGTTATATCTGCCTCAGAGCTGAGCACGCAGCCGAGCGGATCCCTGTTGCAGGTGGGAAAACAGTGCGGGCATGAAAAAGGCCTCGCGACGTATGCAAGGCCTTGGCAACATGTCTGCAAGATTTGGTAGCCAGAAAATTTGGTAGCGAGGAGTGGACTCGAACCACCGACCCCAGGATTATGATTCCCGTGCTCTAACCAACTGAGCTACCCCGCCACGGCATCCGGAGGGGACAAATTGTCCCCCGGCGAATGCGCGGCATATAAGAAGTCGGGGGACTCGATGTCAAGCAAGGCGACGTCTGAAATCACTGCCTGAAATCGATGTTCCTGCCACCCGGCCGCCGATTTTGGGGCCGGGCCGCTATCGTCGCCCGATCAGGCACTTAGGACCGGCTTCAGCCGCCGTCGAAGGCCTTCTTCAGGGCGGCCAGATCGAGTTTCACCATGCCCATCATGGCGGTCATGGCGCGCTTGGCGCCCTCGCCATTCTCGCTGGCAAGCATTTCAGTAAAGCCGTTCGGCACGATCTGCCACGGCACGCCCCAGCGATCATTCAGCCAGCCGCAGGCATTTGCCTTGCCGCCATGGGCCAGGAGGGTGTCCCACAGCCGGTCCACTTCGGCCTGATCGTCGCAATGGATCGTGAAGGACACGGCAGTGCTGAACGTGGCGGGGCTGCCGCCGTTCAGGCCGATGAAGCTCTGGCCCGCCAAGGTAAAGCCGACCACCAGCACGTCGCCGGCCTTGCCGCCGGGATAGTCGATCGGGGCGCGCTGCACGCGATCGACGGACGAATTGGGCAACAGTGAGCAGTAGAATCTGGCGGCCGCTTCGGCCTCGTTCACGTACCAGATGCAGGGTGAAATCTTCGACATCGTCGTGTCCTTTCTCGCCGGCGTATCGTTCAGGTCGCCATCGCAGATTGCGCGGCGGCCATGTCCATCCACATCACTTCCCAGATGTGACCGTCGGGGTCCTCATAGCTGCGGCCATACATGAAGCCGAAATCCTGTGTGGGTGTCGGATCGGCGCTGCCGCCCGCACCTACGGCCTTCTTCACGAGACCATCGACCTCGTCGCGGCTGTCGGCGGAGACGCAGATCAGCACTTCGCTCGACGTCTTCGCGTCGACGATCTTCTTCGATGTGAACTGGCGATATTTGTCGTGCGTCAGCAGCATCGCGTGGATGGTGTCGGAGAACACCATGCAGGCGGCGGTGTCGTCGGAGAATTGCGGGTTTTTGGTCGCGCCGACCGCTTCATAGAAGGCGACCGCGCGGGGCAGGTCGCTGACCGGCAGGTTGACGAAGATCATTTTGCTCATCGGATGGCTCCTGTGGGTATACGCTCTGGGTGTTCTCTTTGGTGACTGTCGCGCATAGGACGCGTGGGCCCGCCGCGATCCGACATCACAGACAAAATTTTCTCAGTTATTTTTGCAGGCGGAATTTCTTGTCCGCCGCGATCAATATGTTAGCCGGGCGATCTCCGCGTGCAGACGGAATGTCGCATGGCTCATCCTGATTGCGAATTGCGGCGGCGGTGAAATCATCGTTGATTGCCAAAGACGCAAGACGCGTTCGCAGCCTGGTTCGAAACATGTCCTTTTCTTGGGTTTGTTCCGGGCTAGACTGAACGACAATAAAAATACAGCCGGTCCGGGCATCACCTCCGGAATCGCAGAGGGAGAAACACATGTTGCAACGCAATCGCCTTGCCTTGTCCGCTGCTGTCGCGCTCGCCGCGGCCGCCACCATGTTCGGTGGTGCAGCCCGGGCGCAGGACTATCCGACCAAGCCGATCACACTGATCGTGCCATGGCCCGCCGGTGGCTCCACCGACATCTCGATGCGCGCGATTGCGGACGCGGCATCGAAACATCTCGGTCAGCCGATCGCCGTCGACAACAAGGGTGGCGGTGGCGGCACGGTAGGCCCGGCCACCATGGCAGCCGCCGCGAAGCCGGATGGCTACACCATCTCGCAGATTCCAATCACCGTGTTCCGCCTGCCGCTGATGCAGGACGTGTCGTGGAATCCGGACAAGGATTTCTCCTACATCATCCATCTCACCGGCTACACGTTCGGAATCACCACGAATGCGGAGTCGCAGTTCAAGACCTGGAAGGACGTGGTCGATTTTGCCAAGGCCAATCCCGGCAAGGTGACCTATGCGACGCCGGGCACCGGCACGTCGCTGCATGTCGGCATGGAGCAGATCGCCGCCATGGCCGGCATCAAGCTGACGCAGGTGCCGTTCAAGGGCGGCGCTGAAACCAACGCTGCGGTGCTCGGCAATCACACCATGCTGCAGGCGGATTCCACCGGCTGGCGGCCGCTGGTTGATGCCGGCAAGCTGCGTCTGTTGATGGTGTGGACCGACAAGCGGTCGCCGAATTTCCCGGACGCGCCGACGCTGAAGGAAAGCGGCTATCCGATGGTCTATGACTCGCCGTTCGGCATCGCCGGGCCGAAGGGCATGGATCCGAAGATCGTCGCAAAGCTGCATGACGCCTTCAAGAAGGCCATCGAGGATCCCGCCGTCATCGCGACGCTGGCGAAATACGACATGGTGCCGAACTACAAGAACACCGAGGACTACAAGAAGTTCGTGGTCGAGGTCACCAATTCCGAGCGCAAGGTGATCGAGGGAATTGGGTTGGGCAAGAAGCCGAATTGATCGTCGAATAACGACGTCAGGCGCATGCGATGGGGTCCATCGCATGCGCCTTCATTTCATGTCGATGTCCCGGGACAGAAACGATGACTGACCAAACCCGCCCGCCATTCCGGCTCAACAATTCAGAACTCTGGACCGGCGTGCTCGGCATTGCGCTTGGCGTGTTCGTCATTCGCTCAGGCCTCAAGCTGAAGCTCGGCACCATCAACGATCCCGGCTCCGGCTTCATGCTGTTCTATATTGGCCTGCTGATGTGCGCTTTCGCCGTCACCATCATTCTCGCTTCGGTAACCGAAGGCGGACCGACCTTTGGCTCGCGATGGGAAGGCGCAAGCTGGGGCAAGCCGGGCGCGATCATCGTCATCCTCTCGGCCTATGCTTTCGCGCTCGAACCGCTGGGTTTCCTGATCTCGACCATTCCGTTGATGCTGCTGCTGTTGCGCGTGATCGATCCCGTGCGCTGGACGCTGGCGATTCCGCTCGCGGTGCTGGCGCCTGTTGGTGTGTGGTGGGTGCTGAAGCGCGGCCTGCTGATCCAGTTGCCTTCGGGCATGTTTGAAATCGGCTGACGGGAAACACAGATCATGGATGTTCTCGTCAATGTCATGCACGGCTTCGGCGTCGCGCTGCAGCCCGTCAATATTCTCTACTGCTTCATCGGCGTCTTCATCGGCACGCTGGTCGGCGTGCTGCCCGGCATCGGGCCGATCTCGGCGATGTCGCTGCTACTGCCGGTGACGCTGTCCGGCACGCCGGAGTCCGGCATCATCATGATGGCCGGCATCTATTACGGCTCGATGTATGGCGGCTCGACCACGTCGATCCTGGTTAACATTCCCGGCGAGGCCGCCTCCGTCGTCACCTGTATCGACGGTCACCAGATGGCGAAGCAGGGCCGTGCCGGCCCGGCGCTCGGCATTTCCGCGCTCGGCTCCTTCATCGCCGGCACTTTCGCGCTGGTGATGCTGATGCTGGTGGCGCCGTCACTCGCCTCGGTCGCCATTGCGTTCGGTCCCGCGGAATATGCCAGCCTGATGGTGCTCGGTCTCGTGGTGCTGACCTTCCTGACACAAGGCTCGATGGCCAAGGCGCTGCTGATGGCCTGTATCGGCATCGTGCTTGGCCTCATCGGCCTCGACAGCATCACCGCGCAGCCGCGGCTGACCTTCGGCCGGATCGAACTGATCGACGGCATCGGCCTGGTGCCCGTGGTGATGGGTCTGTTCGGGCTCGGCGAGGTGCTGCTCAACACCGAGCAGGTGATCAAGCGCGACATCATCAATGCCAAGATCACGCAGCTTCTGCCCAACAAGGAAGACTGGAAGGCCAGCGCCGGGCCGATCGGACGTGGCACCATCCTCGGCTTCTTCCTCGGAATCCTGCCGGGCGGGGGTGCCGTGGTGGCGTCATTCGCGTCCTATGCGCTGGAGAAGCGGCTGTCGAAACATCCGGAGCGCTTCGGCCATGGCGCGATCGAAGGCGTTGCCGGACCTGAGGCCGCGAACAATGCGGCAGCAGGCGGTGCGTTCATTCCCTTGATGACCCTCGGCATCCCGCCCAACGTCGTGATGGCGCTGCTGCTCGGCGCTTTCGTCATTCACGGGTTGCAGCCCGGCCCGCTGCTGATCACGCAGAACCCCGGCCTGTTCTGGGGCATCGTTGCCAGCATGTATATCGGCAACCTCATGCTGCTGGTGCTGAACCTGCCACTGATCGGCATGTGGGTGAAGCTGCTGAAGCTGCCGTACAATGTGCTGTTCCCGCTGATCATCCTGTTCACGATCATTGGTGTCTATTGCAGCAGCAACAATGTGTTCGACGTCTATGTCATGATCGGCTTCGGCGTGATCGGCTACTTCATGCGCAAGTTCGGCTATGAGCCCGCGCCGCTGGTGCTGGCCTTTGTGCTTGGTCCGCTGCTGGAGAACAATCTGCGCAAGTCATTGATCCTGTCGCAGGGCAATCTCATGACCTTCATCGAGCGGCCGATCTCGGCGGCCTGTTTGCTGCTGGCAGTGGTGCTTCTGATTGCGCCGCTGTTGCCTGCACTGCGTCGGAAGCGCGAGATGGTCGCGCTCGACGAGGGCGCGTAGCCGGGGAGCGCTCGCATGGACACCGAACTGGCCAGAACATTCCTTGCGGTTGTGAGCGCCGGGAATTTCGTGACTGCGGCGGAGAAGCTGCATGTCACACAGTCCACGGTTAGCGCGCGGATCCAGACACTGGAGCAGTTGCTGCGCGTGACGCTGTTCGTCCGCAACAAGGCCGGGGCGACGCTGACGCCAGCCGGCCGCCAGTTTCAGAAACACGCGTCCACGCTCGTGCGAACGGTGGAACATGCGCGGCAGGACGTCGGCATTGCGAAAGGCTTCAGCGGTACGCTGACCGTCGGCGGTCGCATCGGGCTGTGGGAGGAGCATCTGCTGCACTGGCTGCCGCTGATGCGCGCGAAACATCCGGATATCGCGATCCGCGCCGAGAGTGCCCTCGAACCCGAATTGATGCAGGGCCTCGTCGAAGGCCGGATCGATATCGGCGTCATGTATACGCCGCAGAGCCGGCCCGGTCTCAAGGTCGAGCAGTTGTTCGATGAACAGCTCATTCTGGTCTCGACCAGCTCGCACAGTGCGCCGGAGCCGCAGCCAGGTTACGTCTATATCGATTGGGGTCCGGAATTCTATGCGCGCCACATGGCGCTGTTTCCGGATTTCGCCGGGCCATCGCTCACTGCCAATATCGGCTGGCTCGGGCTGCAGCATGTGCTGGAGAATGGCGGTTCCGGATATTTTCCGCGCCGTATCGTTGCACCCCAGCTGAAGGCTGGTCGGCTGCATGCCGTCGTCGATGCGCCGGAATTTTCGATGCCAGCCTTTGTCGTCTATCCCGGCGATCGCGACGATGCGATCATCGCCGAAGCGGTCGCACTCATGCATCGCCTCGCGCGTGACGCGGCCAACAAAAAGCCCGCGCCTGCAGGGCAAGCGAGGGCACCAAAACGTCCAGCAAGGCGGACGTGATACTGCTCAGGCGCGGCTAGGCGCCGGACGGATATCCCGATGTCGCAACGATGGCCGCGATCTGATCGGCGCTATGCCGGGAACGCTTGGTGACTGTCAGGCGTGCGATGATCGCCGCAGCAAAGGCGAACAGCGCGAGAGCGACCGATACGTCGGGGTGGATGATCGTTTTCATGGTCGGCTCCTGCATCATCGAGGGGCGGCATCGCTCTTCGGGTTCGTTCGAGCCTAGGACCGCCATGAATTTTGACAAACGAATATTATTGATGCTTGCAATCGAGTTTATCGATTTGAAACCGACTCAAGCCGAATGACGTCGCAATCGGCTTGCACGACGTCGCTCTGCTGCGCTTTCGGCACGCCGTTCAGGTCGCACCAGATGGTTAGCAGGGCTCCGGCATCGCCGTCAGTCCGCCGATCGAAGGAGATCGCTGCAAGAATGATATGACCACGCGCGCGCACAGCCGTCCGCGTTGCGCGTGATTCAAACTCCGTGTGGGAAACAGGATATCGCGATGTGCGATGAGACAGAGCGGGCGATCGACGTGATCGCAAGCGTGCGCGTTGCATTGGGACAAGGCAGCCGCGCCGAACGCATGTGATGGGATGCAATTGATTCAATGCGAGGGCGAACAACGCGAGCCCGACAAATATCAGCCCCAGATTCGTCCGATTAAAGATTCACGCTCCGGCGAAATGAATTGGGGGCTGCATCATGGCGTTTGTCGGACCTGAATTTCCCATCAACAGCACGACTGACTTCGGTCAGGCCTATTCGGCACAGACCACGCTGCCTGATGGCCGCATGATGGTCGTCTGGGGTTCAGAGCTGAGAGATGCGGATGGCTTCACCAGCGGCTTCGAATTGCGCGGTCGCGTATTCGATGCGGAAGGTGTGCCAGCGGAATCCGATTTCGTCATCGCAACCGTCTCGCCGCGCAACATCATCTTGCCGACAATCGTCACGCTTGCTGATGGTTCCGCTCTGGTCTCCTGGGGCGAGTTCGCATCCGACACGGCTTCCGACATCCATACACGCATCGTCACTGCCGATGGCGTGAGCGGCCCCGACGTCATCGTCAATACGACGCCGACGGCGCTGGGGCAGCCCGGCCCGAATGCCAAGACGCTGGCCGATGGGCACATCCTACTGACCTGGACCTCGAACGAGGACTCTTCTGGCGGCACGAATCCGTATCCGCTCGAGATTCGTGGTCGCATCCTCGATGCGCATGGTACGCCTGAGGGCGCCGACTTCATCGTCAATAGCGATCTCGCCGGCAGTCAGCTCGGTGGGAATGCGATCGCGCTTGCGGATGGGCGCGCGCTGGCGTTCTGGACCGACCTCTCCCCGGATGCCGGCGCCCATGTCGAGGGCCGTTTTGTCAACAGCGACGGAACATCGACGTCGCCGGACTTCTCGCTGCTGCCTCTATCCAGCACGGACCAGAGCGGCGTGTCCGCCGCCGAACTCGCGGATGGGCGTATCCTGCTCACATGGACGCAGCAGCAGGTCGGTACATTTTCAAACGATGTGCATGGCCGGATTCTGAATGCCGATGGGTCCGTGGGTGTATCGGACATCATCATCAACGCGTCGAACGACGCTTATGCCAATTCTCCTGTGGTAACCGCCTTGCCTGACGGCCGCGCGCTGGTGATTTGGGAGGGCAGCGATTTCAGCGCCGGGACCAACGGCATTCTCGGTCATATCGTGAATGCCGATGGATCGGTGACCGGACCGGATTTCGTGGTCAATTCTGCGACTGACAATGTCGACGCGCTGCCCAGCCTGATCTCGTTGGAGAATGGAGAATTATTTGCGACGTGGACAGCCTATGTGCCGTCCCTCGGGTCCGATGACATCCACGGCCGCATCATGTCGTTCAACACGATCACCAATGGTACGCCGGGCGCTGACGTGCTGCCCGGCACGGCGGATAACGATATCATTCACGGCGGTGACGGTCGGGACACGATTCATGGTGCGGCGGGAAACGACGTCCTGCATGGCGATGGCGGCAACGACTTTCTTTACGGCGATGCCGGCAATGATTTTCTGTTCGGTAGCGATGACGACGACCGCATGTGGGGTGGTGAGGGCAACGACATTTTCGTCGGCGGCAAGGGCGGCGATGCTTTCGCGGGTGCGTCCGGCATCGATACCGTGCGCTACGAGACATCGTCTGCCGGTATTCATGTCGATCTGACGCTCGGTACGGGCAGCGGTAGCGATGCCGCCGGTGACAGTTTCAGTTCGATCGAGATCGTCATTGGTAGCCGCTTCGATGACACGTTGAACGGCGATGGCGCGGCCAACATGTTATCAGGCGGCGGCGGCAAGGACGTTCTCGACGGCCGAGACGGCAATGACACGCTGGATGGTGGCGAAGGGAACGACGCGCTGACCGGCGGCGCGGGCAATGACATTCTGCATGGCGGTGCCGGCAACGATCAGCTCTGGGGCAATGCGGGCGAGGATATCCTCGCCGGCGGTGCGGGTGCCGATGTTCTTGCCGGTGGCGCCGGAGCCGATCGCTTCGTATTCACGGCGGTCACTGACAGCACGCCCGGCGTGATGGATCGGATCACGGATTTCGGCACCGGGGACCGGATCGATCTTTCGGCGGTCGATGCCGATAGCAATGCTGCGGGCCAGCAGGCCTTTGCCTTTATCGGCGGCGCCGCCTTCGGGCACATCGCGGGACAGTTGCGCTATGCCGATCACCTGCTGCAAGGCGACGTCAACGGCGACGGCAGCGCCGACTTTCAGGTCCATGTCAATGTGGTGAGTCTGAAGGCAAGCGACTTCATCCTTTGACCCTGGGAACGGCATGCATTCGCGATGCGAAGGCAAAGGATCGATTCTGCCGTATGAGTGCTAACCCTACGCTGCTGTCGGCGTCCGCGACGTGACGCCCGGCATCAGTTGGAACGGCTGCTCGATCACGATGCTCGGGCAGCCCAGTGATGCCGCGACCTGGCTGGTCGAGGCGACCACGGCATGGTCGATCTGCGAGCCGGGGATCTGGGCCACGATCAGCTGCGCGATACAGAGCTGGTTGCAGCCGCGCAGGTCGAGATCGACCCGATAGACAAACAGCGCATGGACGATATCGCGCCGGTCGCGGATCACGATCAGCCCGTTGTCGCCGCCGTCGGCATCGGTTCGCCGGCGCACGAAATCCAGCCATGCATCCAGTGTAACGCTGGCATCATGCAAATAGACGAGCGGATAGGCGGCTCGGGCGTCTGCCCAAGTCATTGGTTGCGCCTGATATTCCTCATTCATCGCCGGATTCCCGCATGGCCTGCAAAATTGGCGGGGATGGGCTGGTCCGGCATTGATATGGGTCAAAGCGTCCACGATTGATCCATGTCAAATGGTGTAGAGTGATTTTCAAGACCTGCCACATGTGACCAAACCAGAAATGGACAGTGCCATGACCTTCGCGGAACCAGCGGCCGAGATCTGTGCCGGAGAGCGCGACTGCAGGCATGGCCGCAGCACCAACGGCTGCGACGATTGCAAGGTGCGCCTGTTCAGCGTCTGCGGCGCATTGGAACCGGCGGAACTCGACGAGCTCGATCGCCTCAGCCAGGTCAAGAATTTCCCGGCCAAGGCCATGCTGTTCGATCAGGGCGCGTTGGCCGGTAGCGTGTTCAACGTGACCGAAGGCATCGTCCGGCTCTACAAGTCGCTACCTGATGGCCGTCGCCAGATCGTCGGCTTCGCGCTGCCCGGTGACTTCCTCGGACTTGCGCTGATGGACCGCTACGGCGTCGCCGCCGAGGCCGTGACGTCGGTGCGCGTCTGCCGTTTCTCCCGCGCCCAGTTTCTCAGCTATGTCGATGGCAAGCCGCATCTCTTGCGTCGCCTGCATGAATTTGCCGGCCATGAGCTCTCGCTCGCGCAGGACCAGATGCTGCTGCTCGGCCGCCGCACCGCCGACGAGAAGGTGGCCGCCTTCCTGCTGAATTTGCAGGCGCGCTATGGCCGCATCGGCTCGAAGTCGGTCAACGTTCCGCTGCCTATGAGCCGGCAGGACATTGCTGACTATCTCGGCCTGACCATCGAAACTGTCAGCCGCACCCTGACCAAGCTCGCCAAGGAAAAGACCGTTGTCGTGGTGCCCGATGGCGTACGGCTGCTGTCCACCGACCGGCTGGATCAGCTCGCCGCGGCGTAATGCGGCGCTGCATTTTGATGCAGCTCAAGGAGAGCGTGTCCTGCCGCGCTCACACTCTTCTCCGTCACTCAAGGAGAAGAGATATGCCTTTCGACAGTATGCTGGTCGCCGCCGCCGTGGTCACGATGTTCGTCTGCTTCGCCCTGCCGCTGGCCTGGGTCTCGCGCCGGACCTTCGGGCAATCCTGAGCCTGCAGCGGACCGCTCGGCGCCTCGCAAACAGCTGATTTGTCTTTCAAAACATGCCATGAGTCCTGACCCCGGCGACGGTTGCGCCGCTTTAGGGCTCTTGGTGTGCGAAGGAGAACAAATGGCTGCTCATGTGAGTCCGCTGGCCGGCAAAACCATCGATCCATCCCTGCTGGTCAACGTGCCGCGGCTGGTGACGGCCTATTTCGCCGGCAAGCCGGATCCGTCCATCCCCGCCCAGCGCGTCGCCTTCGGGACCTCCGGCCATCGCGGCTCCGCTCTCCACAATTCCTTCAACGAGAACCACATCCTCGCGGTCAGCCAGGCGATCTGCGATTACCGCAAGGGCGCCGGCATCGACGGTCCGCTGTTCATCGGCATCGACACCCATGCGCTGGCTGAACCGGCGCTGGTCAGTGCGCTGGAAGTCTTCGCCGCCAATGGCGTGCATGTGCGGATTGACCAGGACGACGGTTATACGCCGACGCCGGTGATCTCCCACGCCATCCTCACCTACAACAAGGGCCGCTCGTCCGGTCTGGCCGATGGCGTCGTGGTCACGCCGTCGCACAACCCGCCGGAAGATGGCGGCTTCAAATATAATCCGCCCAATGGCGGCCCGGCTGATACCGACATCACCGGCATCATGGAGAAAGCTGCCAACGGCTTCCTCGAGAACGACATGGCCGGCGTCAAGCGCATCCCGATCGCGCGTGCGCGCAAATCCGAATTCGTGAAGCGCTACGATTTCATCACGCCCTATGTGACCGACCTCGCCGATGTCGTCGACATGGAGGCGATCCGCGCATCAGGCGTCAAGATCGGCATCGATCCGCTCGGCGGCGCGGGCGTACATTACTGGCAGCCGATCATCGAGCGGTACAAACTGGACGCAACGATTGTGAATACCGCGATCGATCCGACCTTTCGCTTCATGACGCTGGACTGGGACGGCAAGATCCGCATGGACTGTTCATCGCCCTATGCGATGGCCAAACTCATCGGCATGCGCGACCGGTTCGATGTCGCTTTCGCCAACGACACCGATGCCGACCGCCACGGCATCGTCACCCGCACCGGCGGCTTGATGAATCCGAACCACTATCTCGCGGCGTCCATCGACTATCTGTTCGCGCACCGGCCGCACTGGCGCAAGGATGCGGCGGTCGGCAAGACCATCGTCTCCAGCGCCATCATCGACCGGGTGGTGGACAAGCTCGGCCGCAAACTGGTCGAGACGCCGGTCGGCTTCAAATGGTTCGTGAGCGGTCTCGTTGACGGCTCGTTCGGCTTCGGTGGCGAGGAAAGCGCCGGCGCGTCGTTCCTGCGCAAGGACGGCACGGTGTGGACCACCGACAAGGACGGACTTATCTTGGGCCTGCTCTCTGCGGAGATCACCGCGGTGACCAAGGAAAATCCGAGCCAGCGCTTCGAGAAGCTCACGCAGGAATTCGGCGTGCCCTATTACGAGCGCATCGACGCCGCGGCCACGCCCGAGCAGAAGAATGTGCTGAAGAAAGTCACGCCGGAGCAGATCGGCATGACCGAGCTCGCCGGCGATGCGGTGACCAAGACCGAGAGCAAGGCGGCCGGCAACGATCAGTCCTTCGGCGGCATCAAGGTCTCGACCGCCAATGGTTGGTTCGCTGCGCGGCCGTCCGGCACCGAGGACGTTTACAAGATTTATGCGGAGAGTTTCCGCAGCGCGGATCACCTCAAGCAGATTCAAAGCGACGCGCAGGCGGCAATCTCGAAGGTGTTTGCGAAATAGCTCGTCATTCCGGGGCGCTCGCTCTTGCGAGCGAACCTCAGCCACTCCAGTTGGAGTGGCGGGGAATCTCGACGTGTTCTTCACCTCTCTCCACCCCGGACCTAAGAGGGCGATGAACACATCGGGATTCCGGGCTCCGTCCCGCCGCCTGCGGCGTCGATCCGTCCCCGGAATGACAAAGGTGTGGCCTAATGCCCGCTCGTCCGCCACCGTAGCAGTCGCTGCTCGATCATCGACATCGCCAGCGCAGTCACATAGCCGATCACGCCGAGCAGGATCACGCCGGCAAATAGATCTGCCGAGCGAAACGCGCGTGCCGAGAGCAGCACCCAATGGCCGAGGCCGTCGAGCCCCGCGAGGATTTCGCAGACCACCGCCAGGATCAGCGACACGGTCAGGCTCAGACGCATGCCGGAGATGATGTCGGGGCTCGCAGATGGCAGAGCTATCTTGAAGATCACCGCGAGGCGCGACATGTGCAGCGAGCGCGCGACCTCATAGAGACGCGGCTCTACTGCGCCGAAGCCGTGAACGGTCGCAAGCAGCATCGGCCAGATCGCGCCGAAAGCGATGACGAACAGCGCCATGCCCTGGGTCAGCCCGAACAGAGCGATGGCGACGGGAATGATCGCCGATACGGGCAGTGGCCGCAGGAACTCCAGCGACGGGGCGACATAGCTGCGCATCGCCCTGGACGAGCCGATCATGGCGCCGAGTGCGATGCCGACGACCGATGCCACCAGCCAGCCATAGAACATGTGTTCGAGGGTGCCGATTGTCTTGTCCAGCAACGTGCCGTTGCTGAAGCCGCGCATCAGCGCGGCCCAGGCCCGGTCGGGGCCGGGCAGGAACACCGGCGAGACCAGTTTCAGATTGGCGATCAACTGCCACAGCGCGATCAGGCCTGCAGCAACGGCGAAGCTGGCAAGGCGCCAGAGGGTGAGTGCCCAGTTCATCGGACCTCTCCCGCCAGCGCTGCGGGGCCAAACAGATGCTGCTGCGCTGCCAGCAATCCGGCATTGAGCGCATAGCCGATCAGGCCGATCCACAGCAGATAAGCGAGCATCAGGTCCGGCCGCAATGCTTGCTGCGCAATCATGATTCCGGCGCCGAGCCCGATGGGATTGATCGCGATTTCAACCGTGACGGCAACGATCAGCGCGATGCCTGCGGCGAGGCGGAAGGCGAGAAAGATGCGCGGCAGTGCGGCGGGAATGATGATCTTGCGGACGCGGTCGCTTGGCGACAGCCGCAGCGCGCGGGAGACTTCGATCAGTCGCGGCTCGATGCTGCGCACCGCAGCGCGGCTGAGAATGAGGATTGGCCAGACACAGGCAAAAGCGACGATCACAATTTCCATGCGATAGCCGAATCCGAGCGCGATCAGCGCGATCGGCAGCAGCGCGATGGAAGGGATCGGCCGCAGGGATTCGATGGTGACTTCCATCAGCCGATCCAGCGGCTGGAAGATACCGAGTGCAATTCCGAAGAACAATCCGATGGCGCCGCCGACCACGAGGCCGGCAAAGGCCGAAGCCAGCGTGTCGCGCGTCGCCGCCAGGATGGAGCCGTCGCCGAACGCCTGAAACAGCGCCAGCACCACGGCGCTCGGTGGCGCCAGCGCGTCGCTGTGGATATCGACGGAGCGTGCCCAGGCTTCCAGAATGATGAGCAGGCTCATCGGAAGGATCGCCGCTTTCAGGCGTTCGGATCTCATGCTTCCGATGCCTTGATGAAATCGAACAATTCGCGGCGCAGGCGCAGGAATTCCGGGTTCTCGCGCGTGGTCAACTGATCGCGGGGGCGCGGCAGGTTTATCGGAAGATCGATGCCGATACGGCCGGGATGCGGCAGCAGGCCGACCACGCGGTCGCCCAGATAAATGGCTTCTTCGAGATCATGAGTGACGAAGATCACCGTGGCCTTGCTGGCATCGAGCAGTGACAGGACCTCGTCCTGCAGACCCTGCCGCGTCATGGCATCGAGCGCGCCGAACGGCTCGTCCATCAGCAGTGCTTTCGGTTCCTGCGCCAGACATCGTGCGATCTGCAGCCGCTGCTGCATGCCGCCGGACATCTCGGCAGGATATTTCGCGGCGTGATTAGGCAGGCCGACCTTCTTCAACAGTTCGTCGATGCGCGCCGGGCGCTGGGCCTTGGGCATGCCGATGGTTTCCAGCGCCAGCGCGACATTTCCGGCGGCGGTGCGCCATGGCAGCAGCGCCTTGCCGTAATCCTGGAACACGATGGCGACATCGCGCCGCGGCGCGCGCATGGGTTCGCCGTCGAAGCTGACATGTCCGGATGTCGGTTGGTACAGGCCGGCCGCGAGGCGCAGCGCCGTGGTCTTGCCACAGCCGGAGGCGCCGATGATGCAGAGGAATTCGCCGGGCTTCACGTCGAGGCTGACGTTTTCGATGATCGTCTTGCCGCCGAGATCCAGCGTGACATGGGAAAACGCGATCTGCGACTTTTCGAGCTCGGCCGACGGGATGTCCTTGCGGAGGGCAATGGATGTCATCGCACTCAATCTCCCTGTCCGGGCGGATAGACGAAAGCGAGCGTCGAGTGCAGATGCGACGTCAGCATGGCCTGCGCAGGACCGGTTTCGCGCGCAAGCACGCGATCGGCCAGAAGCTGATGGGCTGCGACAAAGCGGCTGCCGCTGTCGAAGCCGCGCATCATCACCCTGCGGTAGCGATAGGCCTGATCGTAAAGCTCCGAATGCGCCGAGAGCAGGCGCTTCGAATTGCAGGCCGCCAGCAATGCGGTGTGAAATCCCTTATGGAGTTTGTCGAAATCCGGCGCGCCTTCGCGGAATTCATCGCCGGTCCGGTCGATATGCCTGCGCATCTGGTGAAGCGCGCCGAGGATGCCAGCCTCCCAGGCATCGTCGCCATGTTCGATGGCCAGCCGCAGCGCCTCCATCTCCACCACGCTCCGCATCCGTGTGATGTCGGCCAGATCCTCTCGGCTGATGTCGGCGACGCGAAAACCGCGCTGGCCGATGCCGATAATCAGGCCGCGTGAGATCAGGCGCGACAGTCCTTCGCGCATCGGCGTGGCGCCGATCTCGTAACGCTGCACGAGATCGACGATGCCAAGCCGCGTGCCTGGCGCGAGATTGCCGGCAATGATGTCATGCTGAAGCAGTGTCGCTGCACGCTCGCTCAACGTATCCGAGCCGGATACATCGATTGTATTGCTAAGGGGCTGGCCCGCCATTCAGTTCGACCTATTTCAGAATCAGTTTGTTGAGATCGAGCCTGGTCTCCAGCATTTTCTGCGAGGACATGACGTCGATCCACCATGCCAGTTGTTCGGGCTTCAGCACCGGCTCCGATTTGTTCGGCGGCGATGCCTTCACCAGTTCGATGGTCTGTTTGGTGAATTTGGCGATTGCGGCCGAAGTCTTGTCTTTGTCGCTGTTCACGATCGCCGCCCCTTCGGCGATGGCAGCACGAAATTTCCTGACGGTGTCGGGATTCTTCTCGGCCCATTCGCGCGAGGCCGCATAGAAGATGATCGGCTCCGTGCGCTCGAGCTCCGACGCATAGCGTGCGCCGATGCTGCCGCTGCCGGTGGCCAGCATGCGCGATACCGTCGGCTCGGCGGTCAGCACGGCATCGACACCGCCGGACTTGATGATGTCCGGCATGGTCGGGAAGGTCACTTCGACGAAATTGACCTTCCTGGGATCGACACCCTTGTCGACCAGCCATTTGACGAACAGCACGTGAAGAAACGCACCGAGGCCCGGTGCGCCGACCTTCTTGCCGATGAAATCCTTTGGCTCCTTGATCGTGATGCCGTTACGCACGAAGGCGGTGATATTGGCGTTCGATGTCGGGCTCATCACCGTTGCACCGGCAACCGCGACGAGATCGAGGCCGCCGTCGGCAGCCTGCAGGAAGACGGTGGAGGTCGGGCCGCCGATCTGGATCGAGCCGGACAGAATGGCCGCCGGGATATTGGAGTTGATGCCGATGGGGATCATTTCGGCATCGAGCCCGTGCTTCTTGAAGATGCCTTCATCGACCGCGACCATCGCCGAGGCGCAGTCCGTTGTTGCAGTGCAACCTATCTGAAGCTTGGTCTGGGCATGCGCGGTGCCCGTCACTGCGAGCGTGGCCAATAGGGCTGCCACCGTCCACTTGGTCATGGTCGTCTCCCTCACCCGAGCATTTTTCGATCGTGACAATCTTTGCGATCGCCTCTTGTTTATCGATATTTTTTTTGATCATATATTTTATCGAAGAACAAGCAAGTGGGAGACGCCAGTGAAGCTCGCGACATTTCGTGCCGGCGGTCAGCAGGATGGCCAAGCCAGGGTCGGTATCGTTCACGCCAATGACGGCAGACTGTTCGATCTCGCCAGCGCCGCGGCCCGCGACGGCGGCAATCCGGCCTTCGACTCGATGCTGGCGTTGATCGATGCAGGTGAGGCTGCACTCGATGCGGCGCGCAGTGCCTTCGAGAAACACGGGAGTGACGCCTCGCTGTCCGTGAACGTCGCAGGCACAGACATTCTCGCGCCATTGCCCGAGCCACGGCAGATGCGCGATGGCATGTCGTTTCCGCTGCATATCCGGCAGTCGCCGCGCGGCCAGTTGAAACTGGCTGCCCGTGCGAAGGGTGACATGGAAGAACTGGCGCGGCTGGAAGCCGAGCCGCTCGGCGAATTGCCCGAAGTCTATCGCCGCCAGCCGATCTACTACATCACCAACCGCTTCAGCGTGCGCGGTACGAATACGACGGTGAAGTGGCCGCGCTACAGCAAGGTGATGGACTACGAACTCGAATTCGGCATCGTCACCAAGACCAGGGGCGCGAATATTTCTGCGGCCAAGGCGAAGGATCACATCTTCGGCTACACCATCTTCAATGATTTCTCGGCACGCGATGCGCAGCGGCTCGAGATGGAAGGTCGCCTCGGTCCGGCCAAGGGCAAGAGTTTCGATGGCGGCAATGTGCTGGGCCCGTGGATCGTCACCCCCGACGAGATCGGCGATCCCTACAGACTGAAGATGGAATGCCGCGTCAACGGCAAGGTGCGCTCGTCCTCGACCAGCGAGGGCATGCTGTTCTCCTTCGAGGAGATCATCGCCCATGTGACGCAGGACGAGACGCTGATGCCCGGCGAATTCATCGGCTCCGGCACCGTCGGCAACGGCTGCGGCCTCGAACTCGGCTGGTATCTCGAACACAATGACGAGATCGAACTCGAGGTCGAGAAGATCGGCGTCTTGAAGAACAAGGTGGTGCGGCAGGACGTGTGAGGCAGCGTCGTCACGTTGCTACGCATCCACCTCATACTGTCATTCCGGGGCGCTCGCTCTTGCGAGCGAACCCGGAATGACGAACAGAAATAAGAAACCCCGAGGAAACGCCATGGCCCGCAAACTCATCGATATCTCCGTTCCCCTGCAGAACGACGTTCCCGCCGATCCGCCGGGCAATCATCCCACCATCAATTATGTCGATCACCAGCAGGGCCTGCCGCGGATGCTGCAGTTCTTCGACGGGCTGAAGGCCGAGGATCTGCCGGACGGCGAGGGCTGGGCGGTGGAGCTGGTGCAGCTCTCGACTCACAACGGCACGCATCTCGACGCGCCCTATCACTTCCATCCCACCATGAATCGCGGCGAACGCTCATGGACCATCGACGAAGTACCGCTGGAATGGTGTTTCCAGCCGGGCGTGAAGCTCGACTTCCGGCATTTTCCGGACGGCTATGTCGCGACGGCCAAGGACGTCGAGGACGAGCTCAAGCGCATCGGCCATACGCTGAGCCCGCTGGAGATCGTCGTCGTCAACACATCTGCCGGCGTCAAATACGGTCAGCAGGATTACGTCATCTCCGGCTGCGGCATGGGCTATGAGGCCACCATGTATTTGCTGGAGCGCGGCGTGCGCCTCACCGGCATTGATGGCTGGAGCTGGGATGCGCCGTTTGTCTACACAGCGAAGAAATATGCCGAGACGAAAGATGCGAGCCTGATCTGGGAAGGCCACAAGGCCGGCCGCCACATCGGCTATTGCCATCTTGAGAAGCTGCACAATCTCGAACAACTGCCGTCGACCGGCTTTATGGTGTCGTGCTTCCCGGTGAAGATCGAGAAGGCATCGGCGGGCTGGACAAGGGCGGTGGCGATTATTGATGAGTGAACCACGCTGTCATTCCGGGGCGCTCGCTCTTCGCGAGCGAACCCGGAATCTCGACATGTGACTCTCATATTGAGATTCCTGTATCTGTCGATCTGTCACGCGCATAGTGACGGCAGGCGGAGATAGCCCGTTAGATTCCAGGCCCGATCGGCCGTAACCCGGCATGGGCATCTCGCCTGTTTTGTCTGATCGAACAGT